>NZ_MTCM01000001.1 GCF_002000245.1 Sphingobacterium sp. CZ-UAM
CCGAACAGAGCAGTCAAGCCCGCCAGAGCCGATGGTATTGCCGTAACAGGTGGGAGAGTAGGTCGGTGCCTTTTTTTACACGGAAGCCCTTGCTGGAAACAGTCAAGGGCTTCTTTCGTTTGTATACTTTTGCCGGAAACCGGCGGTAACAGTAGCCGTAAAACCAACAACAAGAACCGTAGCGGCAAGGACACCAGCAGTCGCATCAGCAACAGCATTCCCTCCGGAGTTTTCTCTTCTCCTCTTTTCTGCAGCCGGCCAGCCGGGCTGGATAGGGAGTTCCGTACAGTCCCTTTATTCCTGCAATAGGATTATTGGACAATCGTTTAGGAGCAAGGGTAACAGCAGTCGTAAAACCAACAAAACCGTAGCGGCAATAGCTGTAGCAGCAAGAGTGATAGCAGCAAGGGTAACAGCAGTCCCACCGGAGTTTTCTCTTCTCCTGCTTTTCTGCAGACGGCCAGCCGGGCTGGATGGGTAGTTCCTACTGCCAATACTATGACTGAGAAGTGCTGCGATATATTCCAAGTTTAGAAACTCCTCTAAATCGTTCCCAGAGGAGAAGTCCCATTTACCTATCACATACTTCCTAAACCCACAAAGCACACTTTTCTCCTAGATGAAAGTGACAGCCATCACTTTTATTGTCAAAATAAATTGCAATAATTGTTTTTGCTTCTCCTTTTTTTGCTTTAAAGTGCTTAAAATCAGCTGGTAGGAAGAAGATATCTGTTCATTTGACCTATAGAAGCAAGGTGACGTAGATCACTTCTGCACGCATTGTCTATCATTAGATTGTCATAAAATGCTGCTTACTTTTGATTCAGAATCAACAATTTAAGTAATGCAGTTAGAGCAATTTAATTACGACAATAGAATTGTCAGAAATTTCGGAATCGCTACCATTATTTGGGGGATAGTTGGTATGACCATAGGATTGCTTGTGGCAACGCAGCTTGTTTGGCCTCAGATGAACCTCGGATTGCAATACACCACATTCGGCCGTGTGCGGCCAGTACACACTAATGCGGTGATATTTGCTTTCGTAGGTAATGGTATTTTCATGGGGGTCTATTACTCCTTACAACGTGTACTCAAAGCGAGAATGTTTAGTGATGCTTTAAGTAAGCTCCATTTTTGGGGTTGGCAGTTAATTATTGTCGCCTCGGCTATCACTCTTCCGCTAGGACTTACTTCAAGTCACGAGTACGCTGAAATGGAATGGCCAATTGATATCGCAATTACCCTAATCTGGGTGGTGTTTGGGATCAATATGTTTGGTACAATTATCAAAAGGCGTGAACGTCATATGTACGTGGCAGTTTGGTTCTACATTGCTACATTCGTTACAGTAGCGGTGCTACATATCGTCAACTCCATTCAGCTGCCTGTAGCAGGATGGAAAAGCTACTATGTTTATAAAGGTGTGCAAGATGCGCTCGTGCAATGGTGGTATGGCCATAATGCTGTCGCATTTTTCCTAACGACTCCTTATTTGGGTATGATGTACTACTTCTTGCCGAAAATGGCTAATCGTCCGGTTTATTCCTATAAATTAAGTATCCTGCACTTTTGGTCATTGATCTTTATCTATATCTGGGCCGGCCCTCACCATTTGTTATATACGGCATTACCAAGCTGGGTTCAGTCCCTGGGTGTAGTATTTTCGATTATGCTGATTGCGCCTAGTTGGGGCGGTATGATAAACGGGCTGTTGACACTGCGCGGTGCTTGGGATAAAGTACGGACCGAACCTATGTTGAAATTTATGGTCGTCGCACTGACTTGTTATGGTATGGCAACGTTTGAAGGTCCAATGCTGTCTTTAAAGCAGGTAAATGCAATTGCTCACTTTACCGATTGGATCGTTGCGCACGTACACGTGGGTGCATTGGGCTGGAATGGTTTTATGACATTCGGTATCCTCTACTGGCTGATACCACGAATTTATAAAACAGAACTTTATTCGAAGAAATTAGCCTCAACACACTTTTGGATCGGTACACTTGGAATTTTGTTTTATGCTATTCCGATGTATTGGGCAGCAGTCGTACAAGGGCTGATGTGGAAAGAGTTTACACCGGAAGGCGTTTTGAAATATCCAAACTTCTTAGCAACTACATTGGAAATTCTACCAATGCATATGATGAGAGCTTTAGGTGGTGCACTTTATTTATCAGGTGTCTTCCTGATGACCTTCAACCTGATTAAGACGATGAAGCAAGGAAGGCTGATGGCTAATGAGCCAGCGGAGGCGCCAGCTTTACTACCTGTTCAGGTCAATGAACAGTCCCAGCACCGACGTCTGGAACGTAAACCGATCTTATTTATGGTATTGGCACTTATCGCAATCCTGATCGGTGGTATGGTTGAGATGGTTCCTACATTCACCATTTCCAAAAACGTGCCGACAATCGCAAGTGTACAGCCTTATACAGCATTGGAGCTGCAGGGACGCGACCTTTATGTCAGAGAGGGCTGTGTCAACTGCCATACGCAGGCAATCCGTCCTTTTAGGTCAGAAACTGCCCGTTACGGCGAATATAGTAAGGCTGGTGAATATGTCTACGATACACCGTTCTTATGGGGCTCCAAACGCACCGGACCTGATTTGCACCGAATTGGCTCAAAATATCCCAATAAATGGCATTTTGATCACCTTTTGGATCCAACCATCACTTCCCCGGGAAGTATTATGCCTTCATATCCTTGGCTAATAGACCAGCAATTGGACAACGCTATTTTGAAAGATAAAATGGAGGCTCTCCGCAAATTGGGAATTCCTTATACGGACGCTGCGATAGCAAATGCGGAACAGGATCTGCACAAACAGGCACAGAAAATTGCCGACGATCTGAAACAGAATCAAGTCAATGTATTAGCCGACCGTGAGATTATAGCCGTAATTGCTTATTTACAACGATTGGGAACGGATATAAAAGCAGCTCCGAAAGTGGCTCAGGAAGTTAACGCAAATCAATAATACTATGTTTAAACAGATCACAAATTTGAACGGAAGTGAGCTTTACCTTATTGTATCACTTTGGATATTCCTGATTTTCTTTATTTCGGTCACAATCATGTTGTTTCGCATGAAAAAGGACTATGTGAACTATATGAAGGAACTTCCTTTGGAAGAGGAAACCGAAAAGGAAATGAATCATTCACCTGAAAGTATATAGTATATGAGTTTATTATTAGATACTGCACCTACCGTGGTAGAAGCTGTTCAGTCTACCTGGGGTTTTGGTACGGATAATTTATACACAGACATCTTAATTATCGTATTGATTGTCGTGATGTTGGCCCTTCTGGCCTCGGCATTGATGGTCAACCGCGCGATGAAATCCATCATTAAGATTACGATGCCTGAATTGGTCAAAGAAGAACAGCTCAAAAAATTGGCCAATAAGGGATGGTTGAAACGATCCTGGAACAAGATCATGGGAATAAGACCTATTTCGGAGGAAAAGGACATTGTTATCGATCACGAATATGATGGTATCCGCGAACTGGACAATCCCATTCCTATCTGGTTTAATTTTTTATTCTACGGAACGATCTTCTTTGGAGTGGTCTACTTATTCATCTATCAGGTTTCTGGGATCGGTATGAACCAGGACCAGGAGTATGCACATGAAATGGTTGTCGCAGAAAAGGAAAGACAAGCGTATCTAGCTGCCTCTGCCAGTAATGTGGATGAAAATACGGTTGAATTTGAACCAGACATGGCGGTTGAAGGGAAAGCAATATTCGCTGCAAACTGTGTCGCCTGTCATGGTGGGAGTGGGGAAGGTGGTATTGGCCCCAATTTGACGGATAAATTTTGGTTGCATGGCGGTGAGATTAAAGACCTCTTCAAAACTATTAAGTATGGTGTGCCGGATAAGGGAATGGTGCCTTGGGAGCAAACCTTGAGTCCAGCGCAAATCGCACAGGTGGCGAGTTACATCGTTACCCTGAGAGATACACATCCTGCCAATCCAAAGGAACCACAAGGAGAAGAAGTGACTTATGGGAATGCTGAGGATGCCGCAAAGCCAAATGATGGCACAGGGACAGAAAAAAAGGCCGAATAGTAAATCAAGATAGCAATGAGTACAGTAGCAGTTAATAATGCCAATAATGGCGGGTCTAAGTCAAAAAAGAGACAGTGGATCTATGCCAAAAAACCGCAGGGAGCACTTTATAAAAAGAGACAATGGGTTGGTTATACACTGCTACTGTTCTTATTTGTGGCTCCTTTTCTTAAGGTAAATGGCGAGCCGTTCTTGATGTTCAATATTATCGAACGGAAATTTTCGATTTTAGGAAACCTTTTTTACCCACAGGACCTTTATATTTTCGTCTTTGGGATGTTGATCGTCATGGTATGCGTGGTCCTATTTACCGTGGTATTTGGACGTGTTTGGTGTGGATGGACATGTCCACAGACGATTTTTCTCGAGCTGATTTTCAGAAGGATTGAATATTGGATTGAAGGGGATTGGCAGCAACAGAAAAAAAGTGATGAAGGCCCCAACACGGATCAGAAACAGATGAAGAAGCTATTGAAGCATAGCATATTTCTGATTATTTCGTTTTTTATATCGAACATCTTTTTGGCTTATATCATCGGTTCAGATGCATTGATTAAAATAATTACCGATCCATTGGATCAGCATATTGCCGGCCTAATTTCCATTATCTTATTCACCCTGGTATTTTATGCTGTATTTGCCTATATCAGAGAAATTGTATGCATTGCAATTTGTCCCTATGGAAGATTGCAAGGCGTCTTGCTGGATGATCAAAGTATTACAGTAGCTTACGATCATAGACGGGGTGAACCCAGAGGAAAGCAGCAAAAAGGTGCTTCCACTAAACAGGGGGACTGTGTGGATTGTAAACTCTGTGTGCACGTTTGTCCAACCGGAATTGATATCCGCAAAGGCCTACAATTGGAATGTGTGAGCTGCACCGCATGTATTGATGCTTGTGATGCTGTCATGGAAAAAATCGGAAAGCCAAAAAAACTGATCGGTTTTTACCCCATGGGGGAGATTGAAGGTACAGTCAAGAAGAAAAGCAACGTGCGGGCGGTGGCATATTCCATTGTTTTGGTGCTGCTGATGTCGGTATTTGGTTTTTTGTTGTTCAATCGCTCTCAAGTTGATGGACGATTGTTAAGGGCAAAAGGAAGTACCTACCAGCTTCGCGAGGATAAGACAATCAGTAATCTTTACGCCCTGGAGTTAATTAACAAATCGGGTAAAGAAATGCCTTTTCGACTGGTATGTGAGGATCCGAGACTCAAAATCCAACTGGTCAACCCCATCAAAAAACTCAGTAAAGACGGGCATGCTACCTTAAGTTTCTTTTTGATTATCGCGAATAAGGACGTCGAAACATATAAAAGTAATATCAAATTATCCATCTATTCGGGAGATAAAAAAGTGGAGAGTCTAAAAACTACTTTCATCGCTCCTCCTGGAATGAATTAAAAATAAAACAATGAATTGGGGTACAAAAATTTTTTTGAGCTTGGCGGTATTTATGTTGTGCATCGTTGCTGCCGGATTTTACATGGTTACCCATGATACAGACAGCTTAGAAGAGGATGATTATTACGAGCAGGGGCTGAATTACGACAAAGCTTATGAGAAGAAGCAAAATGTGCTGAATATGAAAGAATCGCCAACTGTGGAAATCAGAAAAGATACACTCTACATACATTTTGTCTCCAAAATAAACAAAGGGAAACTATTGTTCCGTAAGCCTTCGGATAATAAGCTGGATAGGGAGTTGCCATTTCAGACAACGGCTAATCTGTTTGTATTGCCTATCTCTACATTCGACAAGGGAATGTGGAATTTGTACGTGGACTGGAAAAGCGAAGGCAGGGATTTTTTATTTGAGGAACATATTTTATTTTAAACCGGGAGCATGAGCTATACCTATTTTGCATTCTTTATGGGGCTATTTGGAAGTATCCACTGTGCGGTCATGTGCGGTCCTCTAATTTTTGCGATTGAGGGCAGGCAAGGCCTGAGTTGGTCTAATTTTTTAAATAAGGTATTGTATCAATTAGGCCGGGTTTTGACTTATGGTGGTCTGGGATTTCTTTTGGGAACCATTGGTACATTTGCACAAATTCAAGGATGGCAACGTGCATTAAGCTGGATCACAGGAATAATATTGGTGCTGATTGCAGTGTTCCAGCTTGTAGGGAAAAACAACCGTACCATTGCCCATTTACAAACCCGTTCGGTGCAGCCGGTTGTCAAGTTATTGTCCCAATGGCTGTACAGACCCGGAGGAAGTTTTGTCGCGGGCATATTGAACGGCTTGTTACCCTGTGGTATGGTGTATATGGCTTTAATGTCAGCAATGAATGCGGATAGTTCGCAACAGAGTTTCCTATTCATGCTCTGCTTTGGATTGGGGACAATACCACTTTTATTTCTGTTTTCCTTTTTGGGGAACTTCTCCAGATCTTTCAAAATTGGCTTTTCGAAATGGATGCCTTTTCTATATTTTCTGCTTGGAATTTGGTTTATACTTCGTGGGGCGAACTTAAATATCCCTTATTTAAGCCCGCTGATTCATATTGAAGGTGCGATAAACTGTGCTTGAAAGTAAACAATTTGTCAGGGCTAAGTATTATATTTGATATTAAACTTAGCACATCATATGGAGGTACTTCATCATATTTTACAAATTGCTTTACAATATTACTGGATTCCCTTACTCATCTTATATATCGGTGTCATCGGCACCATCTTGATTGAAAACCGTAACCCTGCCAAAACGATTGCTTGGATTATGGTGATTGTTTTTCTACCTGTAATCGGTCTGCTCAGCTACTATTTCTTTGGCCAAAAATTTAAGAAAGTTAAAAGAATGAAGCGAATGTACCGCGAGCAATCAAAAAAATTACTCGATGCCTGGCGAAAAGAATCGGAGATTATGGAGGAACATATTGATACCCTGAATGAACGTATAGGGAGTTTGGCCATGGTCTATCGATACCTTAAAAATCAGAAAATATCCACATTCTCGCTGAATAATGATGTCACTCTGTTTATTAATGGTGAAGAAAAGTTTCCGGTATTGATTCAAAAATTGAAGGAGGCAAAACATTCGATTCATATGGAGTATTATATCTGGGAAATGGATGAGATCGGACGTGAAATATTGGATATTTTGGAAGAGCGGGCAAAAGCTGGAGTGAAGGTACGTCTGATTTTAGATAGTTTTGGCGCACCGGATGTGATTAAATATTTACATAGACATAAGCCCGATTTTCTGTTTGAAGCGTTTTTGCCAGTTACCTTTACTTCATTGGCTAACAGCAACTACCGAAATCACCGTAAAATTGTAGTGATTGACGGAAAAGTTGGTTTTGTAGGTGGGATCAATATCTCGGATCGTTATATCAACAATGGGAAAAACGATATTTACTGGCGCGATACAGCGATGATGATCATTGGAGCTGCCGTTAATACCTTACAAATTCAGTTTTGGAACAGCTGGAACCAGACGGATGGGGAATCTTTTGAGTTGGGGAAAGGTTATTTAAATCGATTTCCTGTGACCGATGAAGACGAAAGTGGGGTTGGTTTTACAGCGAGTGACCCGGGTTCTCCTGCTCCTTTTAATATGGAGGCAATTATAGCCGGTATCAACGAGGCAAAGGAGTATGTTCAATTGTGTACGCCCTATTTTATTCCGAGTGATCAACTGACGACAGCGCTGATGCTGGCGGTTTCTTCGGGGGTGCGCGTTGATCTGATGTTACCCGCACAATCTGATTCCTTTTTTGTACAACATGCTTCGTTTTCTTTTATTAAACCATTACTTGAAAGAGGGGTGAATGTATATCTTTATACGAAAGGATTTCTCCATGCCAAAACGATCTGTATCGACAGTAAACTAGCCTATATCGGCACAACTAACCTGGATATCAGAAGTTTTTATATCAATTTTGAGATATCGGGAATAGTCTCCGATAAAGCGCTTTGTGAACGCATGAACAATCAATTTCTTGCAGATATTGAAGCTTCAGATTTAATTACAATGCGTAAATGGATGCAGCGAAGTCGATGGAAGCGGGGAGTGGATTCTATTTGTCGTTTGCTTGCACCTTTATTATAACTGGCTCCTGAGTGCGGTTACCAATGGTATAATAAATGTTAAAAATGCCGGAGTAGGATTGGTCTTTGCTTAAAATTGAATATATTTAGCTATTCTTTTTTTAATTCTAAGACTTTCAATGAAGCACATCAAACTATTGACTTTATCGATAGGGATTTTAGGAATCGGGTCAACCTATGCACAGACTGCACCTACATTGCCTATTAATACGATCGTAGAACGGGTTCAAAAATATTTTCAGGGTTACCCAACAGAAAAAGTACACTTGCACTTTGACAAACCTTATTATGCAGTAGGGGATACCTTATGGTTTTCTTCGTATTTATCACGTAATCTTCCAGAATACGCACCCAGCAAAATTGCCTATGTGGAGGTTTTGAATAGCCGTGACTCGCTGATCCAAACATTTAGAATCCCATTGGATAAAGGTGTTGGAAGTGGGCAGATGGTCCTCGATCCGCAATTCATGACGCAGGATAATTATCGTTTCAGGGCTTATACAAAATGGATGTCAAACTTTGATGCATCCTATTTTTTTAACAAAATAGTTCCGATAGGGGATGTGATCAATAAAAAATTGATCACAAATATCGAGTTTCAGAATAATCTCAATGGAAATAAGAGTCAGGCCGTAATACAATTCAGGGATCGCGCCGGCAAACCGATGATCAATTCAAAGATCAATTGGGAATTTGTCGCCGGATGGGAAACGGTAGACAAAGGGAAAGGTGAAACAGATGCGATGGGTAAGGTGACAATCAACTTATCGGCAAAGGAAAGGGCTGATTTGGAGAAGGGGCAACTAAAGGTTAGTATTCAGGAAAGCAAAAATGAAAAACCTTTGTCCAGTTCCTTCCTGCTTAAAAATGCCCTTTGGGATGCTGACGTACAGTTTTTTCCCGAAGGCGGAGATTTAATCGCCGGATTTGCCAAGAAAGTCGCCTTTAAAGCTGTTGGATCTGATGGTAAGGGGTTGAAAGTGAAAGGCACAATTCTCGATTCAAAAGGTAAATCGGTTGCAGAATTTGAAGATCTGGGATTGGGTATGGGCTATTTCTCTTTATTGCCCTTAGCTGGAGAGAACTATCAGGCAGTCATAAAATTTAATAATGGACAGGAACGCAAGTATAAGCTTCCCGCGGTTGTTAACGACAAAGCAAACGTTGTATTTGTTAAGCAGGATGAAAAGAATATAGAATTTGCTGTGGTGACCAGCGAGGAGAGTTTTTCTAAAAACCCAGCACAATCTTACTATGTATTGGTTCAGTCCAATGGACATCTTTGTTTTGGCGCTCAGGTAAACTTAAAATCATCATCTGCCCTGGTCAATATCCCAAAAGAACGTCTGCCAAACGGTATTGCCCAGGTTACCTTATTGACACCGGATGGCAAACCGGTGAGTGAACGCCTGGCATTTGTTCAGAGTGAAAAATTGCTCAATATCCAGGTTACAAGCGATAAGCAAAGTTATAAGGCGAAAGATCAGGTCAACCTGAAACTTTCGGTTGATTATAATGGACAGAAATATCCCGGCAGTTATTCCGTTTCGGTGATCGACGAATCTAAGGTTCCCTATAATGATCAGGCCGATCTCTCCATTGTGAGCAACTTTTTGTTGACTTCGGACCTGAAAGGAAATGTTGAAAATCCAAATACGTATTTTGATGAAAAAAATCCGGATAGAGAAAAGGCGTTGGATGCATTATTGATGACACAGGGATACCGCCGTTTTGATTATCCGGCTTTAATAGCCGAAAAGTTGCCGCAGGTTAGTTTTCTTCCGGAACAAGGGATAGAATTGTCGGGAATTTTACGCATGAACACTGGTCGTCCTTATCCGAATGGTGGATTGTTATTGTCGGTACCTTCCCGGAATATCAAAAAAGATGTATATACTGATCAGAATGGTCGTTTCACATTCAAAGATCTTGTTTTTCCCGATTCATCGAAAGTGACGATAAATGCTAGGTCAAATGACAATTACCGTAGTTTGGTGATCAATATGGATCAGAGTTATTATCCTGAAATCGATAAAAATAACGGTTATAAAAGCTATTTTGTTCCGAATATAGATCAAGCATTTGCTCCCTATCTGGATAATAGCCGTAAAGAATACAGAAAATCTATTTTATTGGATGAGGTAGAGGTGACGGCTGTACAGAAAAAGGTAATTACAAATAAGGATTTCCCTTCAATTTCGGGTTTATCTATGCCCGAACATCGTATTGAAGCGGATCGCTTGACAGGCTGTAATGTGTTGACGATGTGTCTGCAGACTGTCCTGACGGGTATTACCTATGATCCACAAACCTTGAAGTATTATGTTTCGCGTGATTACAATGCCGGAGGGCGTACTCCGGTTCAGTTTTTCTTAAACGGTATGGCCATTGACGAACCCGGCTTAAATAGTATCAATGTTGCGGATATTGAGGGAATAGAAATCTTTTTACGTGACGAGCTGGGAACAGTTTCAAGGATGTATCAAAACAACGGTGTTGTATCGATCTACACGAAGAAAGTTGAGGCCAAGAAACCCCGGATGGCGCTGAGTGAAATCGAGAAACTGTTGCCAAAGTCCAATGTCATCGATATGTTCCCTTTGGGGTATATTAAAGAGCGTAAATTTTATCTACCAAAGTATGATACACCTGAGAGAAAATCTGCCAACGACCTGCGTACGACAATTTATTGGAACCCGAAGGTATTGGTAACTGAAACAGGAGAAGCAGCAATCCAATTTTACAATGCTGATGGAAATGGTAATTATAAAGTGATTGTGGAGGGAATGGACCAAACGGGAAATATAGGGCGTAAGGTGTTAAATTACCGCGTACAACCTTAAATGAAATAAATAAAAATGTAAAATAGAAATGCTGCTCTTTCTGAAAGGGCGGCATTTTTTTTAATAAAAAAACACCTCCTTGATGGGCAAGGAGGTGCAAACTAACCAATTATAAACCTAAATTATGAAAAGTATTTTGTCGCTTTTGAAAGCGTTTATCTTCTTATTTGTAAAGTATAATTCAAATCTTATGCCAAATTGATTCATCGTCTATTTGGCAGTTTTCTTTAACAAAAAATAACATCGACGGGATGGATGACCGATTATCAATAGTGCAGGTAATAGGCCTCTGGCGGATGCTCAGCAAAAGGTATGAACTGACTGGAAATTGTCATTATCTGTTTCTGACCGGGGTTTAGACGCCCGGTTGATCTAGATGATAATAACACTGTCTACAACGTGGCTCATAGGCATCTTTTTCACCGAGAAGAACTGTCTGGGTATCTTCTGTCAGACGATAAGAATAATTTGCCGGAGCTCCGCATTGCATGCAGACCGCATGGACTTTGGTAACATGTTCAGCTACGGCCATTAAACTGGGAATAGGGCCAAAAGGCTGTCCCTTATAATCCATATCCAACCCAGCAATAACTACACGAATACCATTGTTTGCCAATTTGACACATACCTCTGTCAATCCGTCATCAAAAAATTGCGCTTCATCTATTCCAACCACTTGGGTAGCCGAACTCAATAATAGTATAGCAGAGGAATTTTCGACTGGAGTAGAGGGGATACTATTGCTATCGTGAGAAACGACCAATTTGTCATCATATCGCTTATCTACGGAAGGCTTGAATATTTCAACATTTAGACGAGCATACTGAGCCCGTTTTAGTCTGCGTATCAATTCTTCGGTCTTGCCCGAGAACATTGACCCACAGATGACTTCAATACTTCCATACCGAGCTGGTCTCGATGTCAGATTATGTTCAGAAAAAAGCATTTGATTAAATTATTTTTTTCGGATAGTCGGCGAACAAGATATTAGTCAATTGACTTCCGATTATATTCTGTTTTAGACATCGCTAATATCGAAATTAAATATTAAATTTGGGTAGCAAAAAAGTGAACGTAAATTCAAATATTTATAAATCAAAGGATTGAGTTTTCCACTTTTAAGGCAATAAATATAGAGATATTATAAACGATTAATAGGCGATTTCAAATAAAACTATGGGTACTAAAGAGGAAATTTTTAATAAGATAGGTGATTTACTACAGGATTTGAATGCACAATATTTGGTTTTATCAGAAAAAAGCGGTGTTGCTGAAATAGCTGAGCTTGTGAGCTTGGAAGCTAAAGCACAATCTGTTGCAGCTTATATTACTTTACTCAAAACAGATGCCGTGTTAGCGGATAGGCAAGTTCAAAATCCGTTGAGAGACTCGGTGATGGATAGCAAAAAAATAGCCTTTAATGACTATTTTACCCCACCCTCTTCTTTGCGGACATCGAGTCCAGTTATTGTCGAACAAGAGCCCCTAGAGAAAGAGGTGGCGCGCAATGACGAGCCTATAAAAAATGAGCCAGTAAAGTCAGAAGAAGAGTATATTGCGTCGGCCAATATCGAAAGTGAAGAAAGCGATGACTTGCCAACAACTCCGTATTCATCAACAACAGTGAGCGAAAGCAGGCCTGCAACACATGAAAATGTTGTTGAACATATTGAAGAAAATCATTACAAAAGTGATGAACCCAAAATAGATCTTATCGACGAGGCACCAGTTATCGTTACATCGGTTGTCGAAGAACCGAAAGAGATCATTATTGAGGAAACCCAGGAAAGCTTCATCCAGGAAGAGATCAATACTGTTGTGGAGGAGACTCCATCCAGGCCACTGACCTTAAATGAGATTATTTCACAACAAAAACAGGCCGGGGTACAGAATCGGGTATACCAGGTCAATCAATCCGGAAGTTCGGATAAGTTGACAGATATCAAAACAGGGATAAGCCTGAATGATAAACTTTTATTTATCAAAGATTTGTTTAATGGCTATAGTTTAGCTTATAGTGAAGCTGTAGAGTTATTGAACAGATTTAGTACTTACGCAGAAGCTGATGCATTTTTACAGACCAACTACGCAGTTAAGAACCGTTGGGCGGATAAACCTCATACCGTTGAAAAATTATATGAGGTATTACGCAGAAGATACAGCTAGTGTTATCGTTCACATCACAAAAAAAAAGCATCTTTAATCAATTAAAGATGCTTTTTTTATGCGATAGCCCCTAGGCCTATTATATGGTTTTACTTCAATTGAAATTGTAGCCATTCTTTGCCTTCGTGGCCATAAACAAAATATTTTGGCTGCAGGATCTCTGCTAAAGACTCCAATTCTGTTAGGTATTCGTAGCCTGGGATGCGGGCAAAATCAGGCTTTGTCATAATAAATAGCTGATCAAGTTCGATCGCCTTTGAATGCGCAATTGCAGAATCATTTAATAAAAGTGGAATACGGGTAAATACGCTTTCATTACTGTCAATGATAATGATCTTATCAGCTTCCTGAGCAATTGTGGTAGGGATCCCACCTGCGATTTTTATGGATTCCTGTAGATAAGCGGACTGGTTGATCTCCCGAGGATCAATTTGATTTAAAACCAATACCTTGGGTCTGTCAGCTGCTGTTATAAATTTAAGTTTGTGGATGAGGATACTGGTCTCATCTTCTACCTTTTCAATAAGCTCAGTTGTATGGGCATTGATATTTAGTTCTTCTCCAAGCATGCTTATATAGCCAGTTACATCTTCAATACTAACAATTTCTGATTGTATGGACATTAATTTGCTGTATGTTTCCGCGGAGACAGGGGTATTATTTAAATTCAGCTGTTCCAAAAAATGGGCAACTAATTTTTCATGATTGCTTTGCATGCAGCAAAAATACAAAAAGGCTGGCATTAGCGAAAGTAAATTAGCAATGCCAGGTATGCTAAGATTTTTGTAAATTGGCATCAAATAAAAGTGATAGATATGTTTGACAAATTATTTCAAGCGCAGCAAAAAGCAGAAGAAATCAAAAAGAGGTTGGATACCATTTCGGTATCCGGTGAAGCTGAAGGCGGTTTGATCCGTGTGGTGGCGACTGCCAATAAGGAGATTAAAGAAATTACGATTGATCCTGTTTTTTTGGCTAATGCAGACAAAGAGGAACTCGAGGAGTTATTGGTCGTTGCTCTGAATAAGGCGATAACCCAAGCGGAAAGTATTAGTCAAGCCGAAATGCAGGCTGCAAGCAAGGATATGTTAGGAGGTTTAGGCGGATTATTTAATCAATAGAAAAATGATGATAAAAGCGACTTATTACGGCCAGTCTTGTGTTGAGTTTGATTTTGATGGAACCAAGGTTTTGTTAGATCCATTCGTAACCTATAATCCGTTGGCAAAGGAAATTGACGTAAACGCAATTAAACCAGATTATATCTTTTTGAGCCATGGACATCAAGATCACGTCGCCGATATGGCTACTATCCAAAAGAATAGTAACGCTACGGTATTAGCTATTGTCGAAACAGCTGCCTGGGTAAGGAGACAAGGCGTACCAGAAGACAAAGTTGTTGAGTTCAATCTCGGTGGTACGGTACAGCTTCCTTTTGGTTCTGTAAAGATGGTTTACGCCGCTCATACCAATAGTACGCCTGATGGTCAATATGGTGGATTCCCCGTTGGATTTGTCTTTAACGTAAAGGGTAAGAAGATCTATTTCGCTGGCGATACAGCGTTGACAATGGAGATGAAATTGCTGGCTGATTTAAAATTGGATTGGGCCTTTCTTCCTATCGGTGGATACTATACAATGGATGTGGATGATGCGCTCAGGGCAGCAGAATTCATCAATTGCGCTCGTGTGGTCGGAATTCACTATGATTCATTTCCGCCAATTCAGATCGACAAACAAAAGGCACTGGACAAATTCCAGAACGAAGATATTTCATTGTCACTTCCAAAAGTAGGAGAGACAATAGTATTGTAATAAATCAAAGCCGGGCTAGCCCGGCTTTTGATCACTATAATTTCTGTCAAGATATATTCTATTTTTTACTGCGCTTTTTCTTCTACGATGATATGACGATCTTCTTTAAATCCTCCAGGCTGAAAAGAGGGGTGTCGATGATCTTATTTTTAAGAATTTGCTCCTTATTTTCCTCAAAATAAAAGAGCTTCCACTCGCCGTTTTTGTATTCCAGGCTGCTTAGATTCTCGATCCAATCCCCAGAATTCATGTAGGTGCATGTGCCCTTGCGGGTAATGACTTCCTTTATCTGAGGTTGATGAATGTGGCCACAGATAACAAAATCGTAATTTTTCTCAATAGCCAATTCCGTTGCAGTATGCTCGAAGTCGGATATATATTTAACGGCTTTTTTAACCGAATTTTTTATTTTTTTTGAGAGGGAGTATTTCTCCTTTCCCATTTTATCCAGACAATAATTCATCACATTATTAAGCTGTATCAACTTATCGTAACCCCACCCCCCGAGCTTTGCAAGCCATTTGGAGTGATGGATGGATGCGTCGAAAACATCACCATGAAAAATCCATACCTTTTGATTATTCAGTGAAAGAAGCAGTTTGTTGCTCAGTTTGATATTCCCTAATTTGAGATCAGTAAACTTGCGCAACATTTCATCGTGATTTCCCGTAATATAATGGACTTCAGTACCTGTTGAGCTCATATCGATAATCTTCTTGATAACCTTTAAATGATCTTGTGGAAAATAGCTTTTTTTAAATTGCCAGATATCTACAATATCGCCGTTGAGGATCAATATCTTCGGAGCTACCGATTCCAGGTAAAGTAAAAGCTCTTTGGCTCTACTTCCGTATGTACCTAAGTGTATGTCTGAGAGTACAAGTATATCAAGGCTTCTTTTCATCGGAATAAACTATAAATATTCTTTTTACAAAAAAAAGGTAATTTTATTTTGTACTGATGAAATTCCTGTTATTAAATTATTAAAATATGCTGTAAAATGGTATAAATAAGTTTATTAGAATTTAATATTGGGCTATTTTAACCGTATAAGAGAAGGGTGTTTTTCAACGATCGAAAAAAAGATTTATTGCCAGTACATAAAAAAAGGCGCATCATAAAATGCACCTTTTTCTTAGTATGTTAAAGATTATTTTACTTTTCTATTTAGCAGTTGCTGCCGCTCTGTCGATGTGGAACTGTACCAAATCATCAATAGGGGAACGCAAAATCTTACCTACTTTCATTCCATATTGTTCTGCTTTTTCAGCCAAAACATTTCTGAAATTGTAACCTACAGATCCAATACAATTGAAGGTGTAGCTTTGGTAATTAGGGTATTTGCTCACTAAATTTCTAAAGAAAGCTTCAAATGCTTCATCGACAATATTACGTGTATACTCGATGTTTACATTATTGTCATATACGAATTTACTGAAACTTGCACAAAAACGATTCGGCATAGGCTTGGTGTAAACCGCATCCATGATTTCATCTTTCGTCATTTTATACGTATTCCAAAACACTTCTTTTACATCTTTAGGCATTAAATTACGTACATAGTCTGCAAGTAATTTTTTACCGATGTAACTACCCGATCCTTCATCGCCTAAAATGTAAGCTCCGGAGTCAATATTTAATGTG
This sequence comes from Sphingobacterium sp. CZ-UAM, assembly GCF_002000245.1. Lineage (GTDB taxonomy): Bacteria > Bacteroidota > Bacteroidia > Sphingobacteriales > Sphingobacteriaceae > Sphingobacterium. The sequence continues at coordinate 16,604 of NZ_MTCM01000001.1, forward strand.
ATTTCTTTGCCATCATAGAGACAAGAGTTTGTTCCAGTACCCAAAATTGCTGCAAAGCCAGCTTCGGATCCTAGTAATGCCCTTGCTGCGGCAAGCAGATCATGGCCTACTTCTACTTTCGCTGTAGTAAATACGTGTTTGAGTGCATCCACTACAATCTGAGCTTTTTCTTTATTATGGACCCCTGCACCATAATAATTTACTTCCGCAATTTTTTCAAAAGGTAAATCCTGCGGTAATCCTTTTTTTAGGGAGTTTACAATGTATTCACTGTCAACAAAATAAGGGTTGTATCCTTCTGTGTTGAAGTAGATCTTTTTATTTGAATCGTCTAACAAACACCAGTTTGTTTTTGTTGATCCCCCGTCAGCAATGATTATCATTATTGAGTAGTTTTAATTGTGTTTATCGTTATAAAATGAGCAATCAATTCATTAATCAATTCCCCGAAAATACATTTTTTAATTTTAAATATCATAATTTATCCGCGTATTTTTGAAAAAATAAATTTTATGAATTTGCCCATGATATAAAAAAACTGGCTTAACAATGCCGTTAAGCCAGTTTTTGGGTGTTGTAATAAAATTGTTTAAATAGTGTACTATTTACAATTAGTTGATGTCTTTAGTGTGCTCCTTCAGCCTCGATTTCATCGATGTTGATTCCCTGTTTGGTTAAGATTCCCTTGACAAACACAGCAAAGAAAACAATATAACAGAATCCGATTAAAGGTAAAATGTATGAGTTATGTATTCCAATGATATCTGCTAATTTTCCCTGGATAGGAGGAAGGATACCACCACCAAGAATCATCATGACCAGGAATGCTGAACCCTGTGCTGTATATTTTCCAAGGCCAACGATTGATAAACTGAAAATCGATGACCACATAATTGAACAGGCCAGACCACCTGATAAGAATGCGTAAATAGCGATTGTACCAGACGAGAAAAGTCCGATTAGCATGGCAATAATTCCAAATAAACCGAAAATAATCAATGTGCGCGCTGGTTTTTCCTTACTTAGATAGAAGGCTACAATCTGTAAAATAATACAGATGACATAATAATACAGATGCGACATTTCGAAGCCGGCAAGTGTATTCACGCCGATAATGATCGAGAAAGCAATTAAAGGGACAATAACCAACAGCCCATTTTTAGTCGACTTGCTCAGGTTGAATGCTGTAATGGCACCTGCCCATCGGCCGATCATCATACTTCCCCAGTACATGGATACGTATGGAGTGATCTGAGAAGACTGCAAGTGGCCAAATTCTTTTAAAGTCAGGAGTTCACCTAGGTTACTACCGATAGCGACTTCAATACCTACATAAATAAATAATGCAAGCATTCCCAAAGCTAGTTGCGGATATTTCATTGCACCCCAGCCTTCCGGATTCTTTTTAGCGCTTCTGTTGGAGAAAAGTAAACCGCCGATAACAACAATTAATGCACCTGCTAACCATAGCATACGTTGTGTTTCCAATGGTTTAGCAACTTCTTTAATATGTGCTTTTAATTGATCTATCTGCACTTGATCGGTCAAGCTCGAAACCTGTTGGTGTAATTGTTCGATATGCAGTGCAAGGTCACTTTTGTAACTTAAGAATACCGGTGTGAACATACCAAATAGCAAAACCGTCATGATGATCAAGGTACGTAATGCCTTATTGGCCTTTTCCATGGGTTCATCGCTGATTCCAGCTGGAACTTTTTTGCTGAAGTTGAACAGGGCCGCTGCCAAAAGAAACAATAAACCTACACCTACATATAGATAGACTACTTTATTCAATGGTAAATTGGCGATTTCAGAATCTGAGATGGGCTCAAATGTTCCAAACAGAGAGAAACCAATCACCAATGGACCAATTGTTGTTCCGAATGAGTTGATACCGCCACCAAGGTTAACACGGGAAGCTCCCGTCTTGGGATCACCTAATAAAACGGCGAAGGGATTAGCTGCTGTTTGCTGTAAGGAGAATCCCAAAGCAACTACAAATAGACCCAACAACATGCCAATATATAAATTTACCTCAACCGCGACAATCATCGCTGCTGCCCCTAAAGCAGAAAACAGGAGACCATAGACAATACTTTTTTTGTAACCCCATTTACCTACCAGATCTTTACCGCCAATTGAACTAAAGATAAATAGGAGCAATGCACCGATATAGTATGCCGTATAAAAGGCAAAGTCAATAAGCTGCGATTGAAATTGATCCAGGTGAAAATAATTCTTACAGAATGGGATAAATACACTATTTCCCGCTGCAATGAATCCCCAAAAGAAAAACACAATAATCAATGTGTAGAGTGCGGGGTAATTGGTTTTAGTTTGTTGCTGTTCCATATAAGGGATCTAAAAACTTAAATTTTGAAAGGTACGAACTTATGAAAAAAAATATAAAATTCAATCTAAAAATGTTGTTAAATCGTTTTACTAGCTACAATAGTAAATATTTTTTTTGAAATATTTTGAAATAACAAAATTTGTTTTTTTCTTTGTCTAGGTTCTCAAGATTTAATCCACTTCGGGTTTAAAAGAAATCATAAAGTTCTTCATTCACTTAAACAAGGAAACAAGCTTAGGTGTGTAATCAGAATAAAGCTCAAAAGAAAATCCAAAAATCATACACAACACATTAATGGATATTAACGAATTAAACGCTAAACTCGTATCAGAATTGCGCGAGATTGCTAAGTTGATCGGTATCGCGGATGCTGATAAATTGCGTAAGCAAGAATTAATAGAAAGAATTAGCAATACCGGTGGGGAAGAAGAAGCAGCTCCGGCTTCTGTAGAAAAAGTTGCTAAAGTGGAGGAGGATAGTCAGGAACAGGGTGAACGTACCCGTAAGCGCGTAAGAACAGTGAAGACGGCTGAGCCTGTGACGGTAAGAAAACGTGAAGCTGCTGAAAGCGAAGAAAGCATTCCTGCGGTAGAAAATACGCCAACAACAGATAAAGGTTCCCAACCTGAAAAAACATCTCAAACTCCTAAAGCTGAAACTACTTCTTCCAGTACAGATTTCGATAATGTTATCGTTAATGAAGGTGTATTAGAAATTATGCCAGATGGTTATGGTTTCTTGCGTTCATCAGATTATAACTATTTGACCTCTCCAGATGATATTTACGTATCACAATCTCAGATCAAATTATTTGGTTTGAAAACAGGAGATACGGTTCGTGGTTGTATCCGCCCACCAAAAGAAGGTGAAAAATATTTTCCATTGGTTAGGGTAGAAGCTATCAACGGACAGAACCCTGCAGAAGTGCGTGACCGTGTTCCTTTTGACTACTTGACGCCATTATTTCCCGATGAGCGCTTAAATTTAGATATGGGTATGGGTAATTACTCGACTCGTATCATGGATTTGTTTACGCCTATCGGTAAAGGGCAACGCGGATTGATCGTTGCACAACCAAAAACAGGTAAAACAAATTTGTTAAAAGAAGTTGCTAACGCGATCGCAAAGAATCATCCTGAAGTTTACCTTATCATCTTATTGATTGATGAGCGTCCTGAGGAGGTAACAGATATGGCTAGAAGCGTACGTGCAGAAGTTGTTTCATCTACATTTGATGAGCCTGCTGATCGTCATGTAAAGATCGCTAATATCGTACTGGAGAAAGCTAAGCGTATGGTAGAGTGTGGTCATGATGTAGTTATCCTATTAGATTCAATCACGCGTTTGGCACGTGCTTACAATACTGTTGCGCCGGCTTCTGGTAAAATCTTATCAGGTGGTGTGGATGCCAACGCCCTACATAAGCCAAAACGTTTCTTCGGTGCGGCTAGAAATATCGAAAACGGTGGTTCATTGACAATCCTTGCAACAGCTTTAACAGATACAGGTTCTAAAATGGATGAGGTGATCTTTGAAGAATTTAAAGGAACAGGTAATATGGAATTGCAGTTGGATCGTAAATTGGCGAACAAACGTATCTTCCCTGCTATTGACATTACTGCGTCTAGTACACGCCGCGATGATCTATTGACAGATAAAGAAACATTGCAACGTATTTGGGTGCTTCGCAATCACTTATCAGATATGAATTCTACAGAAGCAATGGAATTCCTGCAAGGACAAATGCGTGGTACTAAATCAAATGAAGAATTTTTGATCAGTATGAATGGGTAATCCCATCAAATTTTAATATTTTAGCCATCATTTTAGTAAAATGATGGCTTTTTTGTGTTCGATAAGTTGGGTATAGCTAAACTTCGAAATATTCATATTGATGCGATATTAAACTGCTAACTTAAACATTGGAGCCAGGTTAAAAATTGCAATACGTATATAAATAGATTATTGATGAAAAAACATATTCCAAATCTGCTGACCTGCCTAAATCTTTTTAGTGGTTGTATTGCTGTATTGATGGCGTTGAATGGCGACATAAAAGCTGCTACGATATGTGTACTAGCTTCTGGAATATTTGATTTTTTTGATGGTATGGTCGCAAGACTGCTTCATGTAAAATCATGTATCGGTAAGGAATTGGATTCACTGGCGGATATGGTCAGTTTTGGATTTTTACCAGGTGTCATTATGTTTACGTTGTTACAAAAGGCATTTCCTGGTGGTTCCTTGCTGCCTTATATCGGGTTTATTGTTACCGTGTTTTCGGCCTTACGTTTGGCTAAATTTAATTTGGACGAACGACAAACCTCAGATTTTATTGGACTCAATACGCCAATGAATACCTTTTATGTGCTTTCATTGCCTTATATCGCTGATAGGTATCCCGAACTTATTATAAATCCAATCTTTTTGATTTGTAGCGCACTCTTGACCAGCTACCTGTTGATTAGTGAGATTCGGCTGTTTTCGATGAAATTCAGTTCAATGGACTGGGCGACAAATAAATATCGCTTTATCTTTCTGTTTTTAACCCTAATCTTATTTATAATCGGGCAATTTATGGCTTTGCCAGTGATTCTACTTTTGTATTTTATACTGTCGGCATTGCATTTCAATAAAAAAAACGATCTGGTTTAGATCGTTTTTTCGTATTGTTCGAGTTCAAATAATAATTCCTTCATTTCAATGTTCAGCACCTGAAAAGCTGCCCTGAGCCCCTCTAGCGATTCCTGATTTTTGGCATTCATTTCCAATTCTTCAAATTTGGCTTTTAAATGAAATGCCCCGATATAGTCCATCGTAGGTTTGATGTGATGGGCAGCATCTGCAATTTTTTGATGATCTCCAACATTTAGGGCATTTTGCAATTTATCTAAGTCAACCGGGGTCTGTATAAGATACATGGATACAAACTGTTTGATCAAGTCTGTATTGTCAAACATATTTTGGCTGATCAGGTCAATGTCGATATGATTCATCGTTGCTAATTTTCTTTACGGGTAATTCGTCCTTGCAATTATACAATAAAGATACGTTATTTTTTTTGTAAACAGGGTGTATGTATGTTGGGGCTATCTCTGCTAAGGGCTCCAGGGTAAAACGTCTTTCTGAGATAAAGGGGTGTGGTATAGTTAGATTTGGATCGTTGATAATTTCGTCGTTGAAATAGAGTAAATCAATGTCTATGGCCCTTTCTCCCCATTTTTTTAGCCGTATTCTACCCAGATCCAATTCAATCTGTTGGGTAAGATTCAAGCATTCAAATGCAGATAAAGGCGAGCTTATAAGGATAACCTGGTTAAGAAATGCTGGTTGGTCTTCAACTCCCCAAGCTGCAGTTTCATAAATTGAGGATTCCTGCAAGATGATTCCAACCTGTTGTTCAAGTTTTTTTCTTGCCTTAGCGAGCTGTTGCAGACGTTCTCCTAAATTGGTTCCCAATAATATAAAAATCTTATTCATATTGCTAAATTACGTCTTTATGAAATAAAATACTGGGGGAATAAAAAATATTGCATTACCTTTAGTGTAAAATAAATCATTCCATTTGCAAGGCTGTATGGTTTGGAATTAATTGTAAAATATGAAATCATTTTTTAAGTATGTATTGGCTACGATCACAGGGATTGTGATATCTTTTGTGATTCTGTTTATTGTTTTTATGGGAATTATCGGAGCGCTTATCAGTTCGGCTTCCTCCGATCAGGAGGTAGTTGTCAAAAGTAATTCGGTGTTATTCCTCTCCTTTGACTATGATATCAATGAACGGAATGACAATAATCCTTTTGGGAGCTTAAATCTGCCCGGTTATTCTACAAAGAGCATCGGGTTGGATGATATTCTGGGGAGAATAAGGTATGCGGCCTCTGACGGTAATATTAAGGGAATTTATATAGATGCGGGCAGCATCGGTACTGGTTTTGCAAGTCTGAAAGCTGTACGGGATGAACTGTTGGCATTTAAAAAAACAGGGAAATTTGTCGTTGCCTACAATGCGGGATACAATCAAAAAGCATATTATGTCGCGAGTATTGCGGATAAGGTGTATGTCAATCCACAGGGAACCATTGATTTTAGAGGACTTGCGAGTTCAACCATGTTTTACAAGGATCTATTGGATAAAGTTGGCGTTGAAATGCAGATTGTGAAGGTGGGGACGTTTAAAAGCGCTGTGGAGCCTTATTTCCTAAATAAGATGAGTGATCCAAACCGCTTGCAGGTAACTTCTTATTTGGGTAGTATATATGACACTTTCATTAATGAAATATCCGCGAGCCGGAATATTCCTGCGGATTCTTTGCGTGGTATAGCCAATGGTTATCTGGTGCGGAATGCGGATGATGCGGTGCGGTATAAACTTGCTGATGCGAAGATATATAAGGATGAATTGCTTTCTGATCTCAGAAAGAGATTGAAAATAGGTGTTAAGGATGAAATATCCTTTGTCTCCCTATTGGACTATAATAAGAAGGTAAAAGAAGATGCGAGTGGATCTGAAGTAGCGGTTCTTTATGCTGTCGGCGAGATCGTGGATGGTGAGGGGACACGCCCGGGTGAGATCGGAGGTGATAAGTTTTCAAGGGAGCTCAGAAAGTTGCGGGAGGATGATGCTGTAAAGGCAGTCGTGCTGCGTGTGAACTCTCCTGGAGGCTCGGCGCTTGCATCAGATGTGATCTGGCGAGAGGTCATTTTAACCAAGAAAGTTAAACCTGTTATGGTTTCGATGGGAGATGTTGCCGCGTCGGGGGGATATTATATTGCTGCTGCCGCAGACTCTATATTTGCGGAGCCAACGACAATTACGGGATCAATCGGTGTATTTGGTGTAATACCGAATTTTCAGAATCTAATGAACAATAAAATCGGTGTTCACTATGATGGTGTGAAAACTGGGAAATTTGCGGATCTGATGACGACTTTTGATCGCCCTTTGACAGCAGAAGAAAGAGATATTATCCAGCGAGAAGTGGATAAAGTATACGCTACATTTACAAAAGTTGTGTCTGAGGGCAGAAAGATGCCGGTAGCGAATGTTGATAGCATTGGTCAAGGCCGTGTCTGGACAGGTACACAGGGCGTAAGCAATAAGTTGGTGGATCGTTTGGGTAATCTTGATGCCGCTATTCAGGCTGCGGCTAAAAAAGCAAACCTAAATAAGTATAAAGTTGCTCAATATCCATCAAAGGAAGACCCATTCACTTCGATATTGAACAATTCGAAGGAAAAAGTTCAGGCTTGGGTGGCCAAAGAACAAATGGGAGAATACTATCGTTATTTCGAGGTAATAAGGCAGGCGACAGCACAGAGTGGGGTACAGGCTAGGTTACCTTATGCTGTTGAAATCCATTAATGATAATTTAATCCGATAAAAAGGCATTTATTTGATGAAAATAAATGCCTTTTTTCTATATTTAGCTGTTCGTTTGGCAAACGACAGATCCTAAAACATTAAAGTTACATAATGAAAACAGTAGACGATTTAAATTTTGCAGGTAAAAAAGCCTTGGTTCGCGTAGATTTCAACGTTCCTTTGGATGAGAATTTCAATATTACGGATGATAATCGTATTCAGGGAGCTGCTCCGACAATAAAGAAAATTTTGAATGACGGCGGAAGTGTGATATTGATGTCCCATTTAGGAAGACCAAAAGATGGTCCTACTGATAAGTATTCATTAAAACATATTGTTTCTCACCTTGCTGATGTATTAGGTGCGGAAGTTCAATTTGCCAATGATTGTATTGGAAATGAAGCTGTGGAGAAAGCTGCGGCATTGCGGGCTGGCCAAGTATTATTACTTGAGAACCTACGTTTTTATAAAGAGGAGGAAAAAGGGGATGTGGGATTTGCTGAAAAGCTTTCAAAATTAGGTGATGTCTATGTGAATGATGCTTTTGGTACTGCACATAGGGCCCATGCATCAACGGCGATTATCGCGCAGTTCTTCCCAACAGCTAAATATAGCGGTTATTTAATGGCTGCTGAGGTTGGAAATGCAGAGAAAGTTTTGAATAACCCCGTTAGGCCGTTTACAGCGATTATGGGTGGAGCAAAAGTTTCTGATAAAATCCAGTTGATCGAGGCTTTATTGGATAAAGTAGATAACTTGTTGATCGGTGGGGGCATGGCCTACACTTTCATTAAAGCAAGGGGTGGCGAAATTGGTCAGTCATTGGTCGAGATGGATAAACTGGACTTGGCAAATGAATTGGTGAAAAAAGCGAAAGAAAAAGGTGTCAATTTGGTTATCCCTACAGATGCTCAAATTGCTGATGCATTTTCTAACGATGCTAATGTGTATGACGGTCCAAATGATCAGATACCTGCGGATCTCCAAGGCTTGGATATCGGTAAGGAGTCTGCTGCGAATTTTGCGGCTATTATCAAGGATTCAAAAACAGTTCTTTGGAATGGCCCTATGGGAGTTTTTGAGTTTGATACCTTTGCAAAAGGTACGAAAGCTGTGGCTGATGCTGTGGTAGAGGCGACCAAAAATGGTGCATTTTCCTTAATAGGAGGTGGGGACTCAGCTGCTGCGGTAAGTAAATTTGGTATGACCGAAGATGTGAGTTACGTGAGTACTGGTGGTGGCGCGTTATTGGAATATATGGAAGGTAAAGTTCTTCCCGGTGTAAAAGCGCTTGAAGACTAAGTGTTTAAAATAACATAGGAAGGGGATAACGTTGAGTTATCCCTTTTTTTTGCAGGTGTTTTTTATCGGTTTGCATAATTTCATTAGAAGCTTACTAAGCCCAGTTTATTGATTGGCCGGAACCTTTTTTAACACCTCATGGTATAGGGGGGAGCGAATGAGGGGATGTGTTCCTAATAAATAAATGCATTGGGAATAGTTTTTTATTGGTGGAATGTGTAGTTTAACGGTGTGTCAATGCTTTATAAAAAGAGGACTTCGGCTGTCAAGGAACTGTTTTCTCTGCTAATGTCAGATTTAAATCAATTATCTGTTAAATAGCTGTACAGCCTTGGCGAGTATTTACGGTATTTCTTAAATTTATCCTAAGATGATTATATAGGTTTTTATTGATGGATGCGAATTACAAAAAAGATAGCGATAGTTCAGGTTTTTTTTCGGTATTGACCTATAATGTAGCGGGGTTGCCGGGGTTTATTTCTTCTGCGATTACTGGTAGAAGCAGGAGTATAGCTGAAATAGGTAAAAAGATCAATCCTTTTGATATCGTGAATGTTCAGGAGGATTTCAATTATAACAATAGCCTTTATTTTGGTGGTAACCAACATCCTTATCGCACTAAGCCCAAGGGGCGGGTACCTTTTGGGGACGGCTTAAATACCTTGTCCCGTTTTCCGATGTCGGATGTTGTGCGCGTTCCCTGGAAAAGACGTACCGGAGCCGATTTTTTAACACCAAAAGGTTTTACTTTGGTTAAAGTAGAAATAGTTGCCGGCATATGGTTGGATGTCTATAATGTACATGCGAATGCGCAGAACAATAGACGCGCCTCAAGTGCTAGAAGGGATAATCTTAACCAGTTGCGTGATTATATCGGTGAGCATTCCAGCGAAAATGCACTGATTGTCATGGGGGACTTTAATGCGCATTATAGTTTCGGTGATGATAATCTTCATGATTTTATGGCGTCAACCACATTGGTAGATAGCTGGGTTGAACTCCAGAACGGTGGGCTTGTGCCCGAAGCGAAGCATGTATTTAAGCCGCCGCATATGTTATCTATTGGCAATCAGCATGAGTCAATAGATAAAATCCTCTACCGTAGCAATAGTCGCCTAAGTTTGGCTGCGCGTGATTATAATATAGAAAATAACCTATTTACCAATGTCAGGGGCCTGCCGCTGTCGGATCATTATGCCTTAGCAGCTAATTTTAATTGGGCTATCCATCCTTAATAAGTATAATTTAGACTTACTGTCGGCACGATACGCTGTGTTGCCGTGTGATCGTTGATATATGTTCCTTTTACAACAAACTCAAAATCGGGGAGCGGATATCTGAAGGCATTGAAATCAAATGAAAGGTATGTTCCAAAACTCTTTGGAGCAGCTTCTTTATGTTTGTGAATATTCTGATAATCTGCAAATAGACCGCCTTTTATCCGTTTTATATAAGCTAATGACCCTACTCCCAAATCAGGATAGGCAATAGGAAATCTATAGTTGATCAGCAATGTGTTTTTTACTTTCTCATATTTATAGTAACTGAATCCACTGACCAGCGGAATGTCGTTGATGTATTCATAGATACCTGTTCCGGCCTGAGCGCTTAAGCGGATCTGAAATCCATGGTTATTTGCGAATCCCGGAAAATAGAACAATGTTCGTGCAGATAGAATTTCCCCTTTGGCCTTATTTTCAAAAGGAGTATGTCTATAGGTTATGCTAAAATTCTGTCCCCATCTCGGGTATTGATCCATCTTTGCCATACGGGCATTTCGGTTGAAATAAAGTTGGTAGGTCAATGGAAATGCAGTCTCATAATTGAAGTTTCGGAGGTCATTGCGACTCAGGTTGTAGCGTTTCAGATAGGCTGTTGCAAAATTGAATCCCACGGAATAGTTGTAATCAAGCTTATAAAAAGACAATGGAATGGAAATCTGCGAGGATACGTAATGTTCCCGCCAATCGAATCGAATGCTGCTGTCGGGTCTGTTGGGGAATGTTGCTGCTGCGATCTGACCTCTGTTTTCATAACGTAATGAGAATTTTGGAAAATATTTATTATACGTTAGCTCGGCTGAATAAATTCCTTTCCTGATATCTGTATCATACTCGTAACCAAGGGCAATCTGGGTGGTGTTTAAGATGTTATTTGAAAGCCAGAAGATACCAGGTTTGAAATTGTCGAAACTTTCAAAGTTACTACTGCTTAGTGAAAGGCTGTGGAAGTTAAATGTCCGTTCCAGCCCTTTGTAAGGTGTGATGCTGTACTGCTGGCTGGAGTCTGGTGCTGTGGTGGCAATATTGAATATGCTGTCTTTTTGTAATGTATTGGCATAGTAATGAGAAAAATAATCCGTCTCCGGCTTGATGTCAAAGACTGTGTCCAAATTTGTCTGACTGATTTTATAACCATTATACTGGTAGTTGTTAAAAAGTAGTCGCTCTGTCGTTTTATCATAAAAAGGGTTAAAAGCACCGAATTGGGCTTTCGTCAGCAGCTGTTTTGTTCCTGATTGACGGTTTATCTTATAAATGTTATCGATACCATTAAAGTTTGCTTTTACAAGGATATCCATACCTGAAAGGTATTGAGGTCGTTCGTATTGCTGGTTTCCCCATGAGGTCAGGTTGGTGATTTCGTTATTTTTGAGGTCAATTTCACAGAGCGCTGTTCCCATTTCTGATAGCCGGATTGCAATTACTTTGTCGCCTTCGGTATTAAATGCCGGGTGCTGAAGCTGCTCGGATCCCGCTACTTTTATCCGTTTGATCACAGAGCCGTTTTTAAGGCTTATGAGCGTAAGATAGCTCGTGTTGGATAAATCTACTTCGATACAGGCAATGGATTCGTCTACGGGGCTAAATACGGGTGAATAATATCTGGACTGCTTCGTAAGGCCTTTAATTTTTCCTGTTTTCAGGTTCATTAAATTGATGATGCTATAAGTTCTCTTGTTATAACGAGGATCTTTTCGGAGCTCATCCCATACAATATATTCGCTGTTGATATCGAAATGTGGTGTCAACTGGATGCCAGTTTTTACAAGTTGTGATTCCGTTTTTTTGTCGTTGTCGTATGTATATATTGCATTTGTTTTTTCTGGGTTTTCCTTAATAAAATAGATCAAATTACCGCTCGATTTTGGCAATAGATTACTGTTGTAATAGTGGTTGTTTTGAGCAGAAATTTCGACGTAATTCTGAGCTAAGTAATCTGCTGTTTTTTCTTTCCATATTGTATCCAATTTTGCGATTGTTTTATGGAACAAATCGTTGCTATTTCCCCCAATTTTTTTCTTCAGTACACGGTTGATATTATAAGGATAGAGCGGACGTTTATTGAGTTCGGAAAATAAATCCGCTTCATAGTTTGAGGGTAGTTCAGCCTTTAATGTCGATGTCATGAGATAGCCGATGGTGTAGTAACTGGGGACAATATCTTTAAAGGATCCAAGCAGGTATTTATTGAAACTGTATTTCTGTTGAGACAGGAAATTGGCTTTTATCGGCATTTCAAAAGAGGGTAATCGGCCTCTTCCTCCATTGGAATAAATGGTTTCAGTCAATGTCGCATCACCCTCAAAAAACCAAGAGGGAACTGTTAGCCCGTAGTAAGCTAATGCTAATTGTTCGAAAAAAGGAGCACGTAATTTTCCTGTCAATTTGTCAAACTGGTTTACATGTCTTGACTCATGGAGGATCAGGTTTGGTAGCCATGTCTGGTTGTCGGGTTCGGCTCCAGCAGTACTATAGAGTTCAGATTTTCGAGGGGACAATTGGACAAAACCGTTAGTCTGTAGATTCGTGTTGTGTATAATGAAAGGAATTTGTCGGGGTGTTATTTTATAATTTCTACTGGTTGTACGCAATGAATTGTAGACCTGATTTGCTAGGGTAGGAGCTGCGCCCTTCATCTCTTCGGGAAAAATAAGTTTAAAATTTGGGGTCTCAATTTTGAACCATTTTTGGCTGAGCGGGGCTTGGCTATCTTCAAAAAATTGTGCAAAAATTCTTTCTGAATGTATTGTTAATATTAATGATAGTAATATATTGATAAATATGCTTTTATATTTCATTATTAAGGCGTGTTTATGGTTTGCTATTTTTTTTAGCTAAAAATTTTGTTTTTATATAAACTATATGTTTTTATTTTTATGTATAACTTATTGATTTTTATGTCTTTATTGAATTTATGTTTTTGCTTTTTTTTGCTGTATAATAACGATTAAAAATCAACTTTGATGCTCTTCTTTCTGCTTTAAATTCATTTTTCAGTTAGCGAAAAGTATGTGACGAATATACTTAAATATTCATCCATAAGATAGTTGGGACTAAAAAATATTTCGATATTTTTTGTGGGTATAAATTTTACGAATATGGCTGGACGAAGAGGTTGTGCCCAGAGCGCAGAACTTTTAGATCATTCTTGTTTTGTGTTTGAACGTATAGAAATGAATTCTGGACTGAGGCGCTTTTCACTTGGATGAATTTGCTCTTTTCTCAGGCCAAATTCCGAGCTGCTTCCTGAAATATTTGTAGGTGACAAAATGTCTTATTCTGACGGAGGTTAAATTGTTTTGTCTGTTGGCGGAGGTCAGATATCAGCACCGTTTTGATATCTTTTTATTATTTATTTTTTTATTCAGAATTTACTTTAAAAAAGCGATTTTTGTAACATATAATTTTGTACCGATGTAGGATTTTAAAATCGAAAGGAAGATATGGAAGAACTGGAAATGCAGGTAAGTCAAATAGAACAGTTGATAGCGAATGGCGATCTTGTTGGGCTGGAGGAATTTCTAAATGAATTGAATATTTCTGAGGTGGAGGAGCTGATTGATGAACTGCCAGAACATGGTCCACTTTTTATAGAATCCTTAAATTTAAATCGTGCTGTAAACGTTTTCCGGATCCTGGATTTTCCTACCCAAAATCGGATTTTCAAAAAACTTTCCAAGGTTAAAATAAGTGCTTTAATTAACGAATTGCCTCCGGATGATCGGACCTCTTTTTTCTCCGAAATGAAGGACGATATTAAGCATTTAATTTTGCTCTTACCGCCCAAAGATCGGGTAGAAGCTCTGGCATTGTTGGGGTATCCCGAGGACAGTGTCGGACGCTTGATGACCCCGGATTATATTACAGTAAAAGCGCATTGGAGTATCGAAAGAATATTGGGGCATATCCGTCGCTATGGTAAGGATTCAGAGACCATAGATGTGCTATATGTAATTGACTCAAATGGTAAGCTGATTGATGATATACGTATCAAAGATGTGCTGATGGCGGAACCCGAAACAATCGTGGGAGACTTGATTGATCACCGCTTGATTTCTTTGAATGCCTATGATCCGCAGGAGGAAGCAATTAATATTTTCCGTATGAACAATAGGGTGGCGCTTCCGGTTGTCGATGGGCAGGGCGTGATGCTCGGAATTATTACGGTCGATGATATCCTGTGGGTCGCCAATGAAGAGTATACGGAAGATATGCAACGTATAGGGGGAACCGAGGCTTTGGATGAACCTTATTTGGACGTATCTATTAAAAACCTAGTGAAGAAGCGGGCCGGTTGGCTAATTGTTTTATTTCTTGGACAGTTGTTGACCGCTACTGTTATCGAGCATTTTGAAGAGCAGATGGCGAGCGCCATTATGTTGTTTGCTTTAATGCCGGTTATTATTTCCAGTGGTGGCAATAGTGGTTCCCAGGCTTCGACGTTGATTATACAGGCTATGGCCTTAGGGGAGGTGACACTTTCGGATTGGTGGCGCGTGATGCGCAGGGAAATTTTGTCCGGACTGTTGCTTGGGCTTATTTTGGGTGCTCTGGGTTTTTTGCGGATTATGGCCTGGCAATCCTTTGCCCATAGTTATGGTGAATATTGGGTATTGGTTGCCTTGGTTATTTCTTTGTCGCTGGTCGGTGTTGTCCTTTGGGGATCTCTTATGGGGTCGATGCTTCCTTTTGTGATGAAGCGACTAGGTGCTGACCCAGCAAGCTCATCAGCACCATTTGTATCAACCCTGGTAGATGTTACCGGTCTTTTAATCTATTTTACCGTGGCCACCCTTATTCTCAAAGGCGTGTTACTCTAAGGCTCGTTTGCATTTGATGCATTGGGTGAAATGGGTAAAGGTGTCGTTAACTGGGCGGTGGTAAATAGTAATTACGCTGTTTGAATTGCATAAAGGAGGTTTTTGAGCATGATTTGGAAAAAGAGAAAATAAATTATTCTAATTGGATTTTAGGAAGTTGTAAAAAATGTGTTCAAAAAATTTGTAGTATTCTAATAATCTTCCGATACTTGCATCACGGAAACGCGATAGGGTCTCCGGAAAAATTGAAGAAAATATTCCTGAATAGCTCAGCAGGTTAGAGCATCTGACTGTTAATCAGAGGGTCGCTGGTTCGAGCCCAGCTTCAGGAGCAATTAAAGACTTACATAACCGGAGTTTTTAAAGTATTCAATTTTTCATTCCTGAATAGCTCAGCCGGTTAGAGCATCTGACTGTTAATCAGAGGGTCGCTGGTTCGAGCCCAGCTTCAGGAGCAGAAAGCAAATGATAATATTATTTGCGAATAATATATAAATGTGCTATTTTTGTGCATTCAATGAGAAAGGAGTTTCTCGGAAAGTTAAACATTCCTGAATAGCTCAGCAGGTTAGAGCATCTGACTGTTAATCAGAGGGTCGCTGGTTCGAGCCCAGCTTCAGGAGCAATATTGAAACCGGCTTTATGCCGGTTTTTTTGTTTACCATGCTTATTAAAAAACTATGAGTTTAGTAATTATTGGTACGGTGGCTTTTGATACCATAGAAACACCGTTCGGTAAAACTGACAAAATTCTAGGTGGTGCCGGTACTTTTGCGAGTTTAGCGGCGTCCTATTTATGTGATCAGATCAAATTGGTCAGTGTTGTTGGCGAAGATTTTGGGAGCCGCAATCTTGACCTTATAAAGGATCGCGGGATCGATGTATCAGGTGTTCAGATTGTGGAGGGCGGACAAACATTTTCCTGGTCAGGCAGATATCACAACGACATGAATAGCCGAGATACGCTAGCGACTGACTTAAATGTACTGGCAGATTTTGATCCGATTATTCCCGACAGTTATCAGGACTGTGAGTATCTACTGCTTGGAAATCTGACGCCGCAGGTGCAACTAACGACTTTAGCGCGCTTAAAGCGGAAACCAAAATTAGTTGTGCTTGACACAATGAACTACTGGATGAATGTTGCCTTAGATGATTTAGAGAAAGTGCTTAAGGAGGTTGATGTGCTGACGATCAATGATGCTGAAGCCAGACAGTTGTCCGGAGAGTATTCACTGGTCAAAGCTGCAAAGGTTATTTTGGCGATGGGACCAAAATACCTGATCATAAAAAAAGGAGAGCATGGCGCATTGCTTTTTGGGGAAAATCAGATCTTTTCTGCCCCTGCATTACCTTTAGCAGATGTATTTGATCCTACAGGAGCAGGGGATTCGTTTGCTGGCGGTTTTATCGGTTATCTGGCCAAGGTTAAAACCATCAATTTTACCAATATGAAGAATGCTTTGATCTTCGGGTCTGCGCTGGCTTCTTTTTGTGTGGAGAAATTTGGCACGGAGCGGCTAGTAGATCTTACCGAGGAGGATATACAGAAGCGTCTTAACGCTTTTGTCGCCCTTTCTCAATTTAATCTATAAGTTGTGATTAACATACAGGATTCCGATTACTGGAAATCTTGAAAATACACTGTCTGAATGAGGAGCATCTTTAAGCTCCTCAGTTAGATCCTGTCCCGCCCAGTGTTCATAGTGCATGCCATTTTTCCAAAGCCTACTGTCGCTGACGTCATAGATATAACCTTTATAAGCAATCCATACCTGCGGTTTATCCTGGCCATTTCGCAATGCAAGCTGACTCTTGCTGTATTCAGGTAATCTTTCTTTTTCCATCACAATCTGTAAGAATGCGAAGATAGAAAAAACTAAGCTACTTTATAAGCTGACAGGGATCGTTTCATTAATTTTCGGGCCACATGTATTCTTGTCTTTACTGTTCCAATCGGAATGTTTAAATGTTCTGATATCTCATGGTATTTAAACCCTTCAAAGTAGAGGGAAAAGGGGATATAGTATTCTTCTGAAAGATTGGCTAGGGCCTCGTGAATATCCTCCATGACAAATTTGCTTTCTCCCTGGTTGCTTGAAGCGGATATTAATAAATTTGAATTGGAGATGTCTTCATCTTTAGTGATGAAGGAGTTGGTTTTAACAATCCGTCTATAATTATTTATAAACGTGTTTTTCATGATGGTATAGAGCCATCCCTTTAGGTTAGTGCCTTCTTTGAAATTTTTAAAATAGGTCACGGCTTTGAGGATGGTGTCCTGTACAAGATCATTTGCATCTTCATAGTCGCTGGTAAAATTTCTGGCGTAGAGTTTTAGTGAGTCTGATTGCTCAATAACCATGCTGTCAAATTCATTCTTTGTCATAGCTTAATGAATTATAACTGTTCTTTTTGGGAAACAGTAAGTTTATAAAATGCGGTTCGTTAAGTATGAGGCAAATAATGCGCCAAAATCCTTAAAAATGGATTTCTTAATGTAATTTTAAGGTTATTTTAAGATGTGCAAACGTGTGCGTATATTAACCTTAAGTAAATATGCTTGGCTTCAGATGATGTTGAGCTGGAATAGGGGCTAAATTATTGTTCTTTTAAGTTGCAATATGGCAAAGATGTTTTTTTTGATTCTTTACAATAAATTAACTTCACGCTCGAGCGTAATTCCAAATTTGTCCTGTACATCATTAATAATTTGGACAGAAAGGTCATAAATTTCCTGACCGCTAGCATGTTGTCTATTTATTAGTACAAGTGCCTGATTTTTCCAGACACCGGCTTGTCCATATTCTTTACCTTTCCAGCCACACTGTTCTATTAACCATCCTGCGGCAAGTTTTGTTTGTTGGTCGGGCATTGGATAATGTGGAATCGTTGGATAAAGTCCCAATAATCTTTCAAAAGTGTCGGCGTCGATCACAGGATTTTTAAAAAAGCTTCCGGCATTGCCAACGGTACTTGGATCTGGCAGCTTTTCAACACGGATTTTCGATACTATGGTCGCAATATCAGCGATGGAAGGCGTTGTTATATTTTCTTTTAGTAGTTCAGCTTCAATGGCGCCATAGCTTGTATTTATTTGAGGTGTGAGGCTCAATTTATAGGTCACTTCAGTAATAATAAAACGGCCTTTATGGGCTGTTTTAAAGATGCTGTCACGGTAGGAGAAATCACAATCTTCCTTTTTGAAAATTTTAAATGTACCCAATTGGGTATCGAATGCTTCGCAGCTATGAAAAACATACATTAATTCGGTACCATAAGCTCCGATATTCTGTACGGGGGACGCACCAACTGTCCCAGGGATAAGTGCCATATTTTCTATTCCGGCATAGTTGTTTCTGATGCAGTGCCAAACAAAGTCATTCCAGATTTCCCCAGCTTTTGCTGTGACATACACATCATCAGATTCAACTTTTGACTGTATACCTTTACTGGTCATTCGGATGATATATCCATCAAACGGCTTGGTAAATAAAACATTGCTACCAGCACCAAGAACAAAAAAGTTCTTGGTGAAAAGACCCTGTTTAAAAATTTCGGTCAATGTTTCATTATCATTCACTTCGATCAGGTAATTTGTCTTTTCTTCTATTCCAAATGTATTGAAGGGTTTCAAAGAGATATTCGATTGAATGTTTAATTCCATATTGACTTTAGTTTTCAGAAATTCAAAAAAATCAGCTATCTTTAGCATGATAATCGGTAAAGATAGTATAAACCGTTTATTTAACGATAAAAAATATAAGTTTAATGGGTAACGCAGATGTAAAAAGGATCAAAATTCTGGAAGCTGCAACAAGGCGCTTTGCACATTTTGGAATGGCTAAAACGACCATGTCGGAGATAGCTAAGGATCTTAATTTTTCGAAAGCATTGCTTTATTATTATTTTCCGGATAAAAATAGTTTATACTCTGCTGTTTTTGAGTATGTTATAAACAAAATGATTGAAGAGATCGAAGCGGTCATCGATAAGGGGGGCAACTTTGAGGAAATCATGATGTACTCTATTGATATGCGCGTCAAGGCCATCAATCAATATTATAATCTGTTTGAATATACCATGAAAATGGTCAAGGAACTTCCGGATGAATTGGAGCAAGTGTTCAAAGAGTCCTATCTGCGGGAAGTTGAAATTATTGAAAAAATTCTTAAAATTGGCGTAGAGGCAAAGGAGATTCGTGTGGATGATCTGAATGAAACTGCCCGTATTTTGTTGTATTCGTTGTTTGGCATGCGGATGGGTATCTTGAAGGATATGAAAAATATGCTCTTCCCTACGAAAGAAGAATTTGATCATATCCTCAGTTTACAGAAGAAAATGATGAAAATCTTCTTAAACGGTTTACGGTATCAACAGCATTAAATTGACGTTGAGCGGATATGTTCGATAATCTGCTTAGCGTGAATACGTGAATTTTCAATAAACCAGAGGTGGGTATTTAATCCGCCGCATACGACTCCTGCTAAATATAGGCCTGTTATATTTGTTTCCATCGTCTGCTCATTATGGCATGGGATGCAAGGGGCCTGTTCTGGGATATTAACACCTATTTTTCGTAAGAAGTCAAAATTTGGCCGATATCCGGTCAGCGCAAGTACAAAATCATTTTCAATCTCAACAATGCCTGTTGGTGTTTGAATGGAGGCACTTGTCTCCGTAACACTCGTTAATTGGCTATTGTAAAGCACATCGATTTCTCCAGCGGCAATTCTGTTTTCAATATCCGGTTTTACCCAATACTTGACTCTTGGGCTGATTTCATTGCCGCGGATGACCAATGTTACTTGCGCACCTTTTCGAAATGTTTCCAGAGCAGCATCAATGGATGAATTGCTCGCACCCACAACAATAACTTTCTGACCGCTGTAGTAATGGGGATCATTGTAATAGTGTCTTACTTTGTCAAGTTTTTCACCGGGGATATTGAGTAACATGGGGATATCATAGAATCCTGTAGCAATGATGACTTTTTTTGTAACGTAGCTGCGTTTGCTGGTTTTTACATTAAAATTGGCATCTCCATTTCTCTGAATATCCAATACTTCTTCAAACAGATGTGTGTCCAGTTCAAATTTTTGCTGGATACGTCTGTAATATTCCAATGCTTCCGTTCTTTTGGGTTTTGGATTCGTCGTCACAAAAGGGATATCTCCAATCTCCAAACGTTCAGAAGAGGAGAAAAAGGTCATATTTTGTGGATAGTTATAGAGCGAATTAACTAAACATCCTTTTTCCAAAATGAGATAGTTGAGATTGGCCTGTTTTGCTTCCAAGGCACAGGCGAGGCCAATGGGCCCACCCCCGACGATAATAATGTCATAGGAGCTTGTTAGATGTTCACTCATAATGTAAATTTCGTGAATTTTTCGGATAAATTAGCCTGCTTGTTTAGATAATTCTGCTGCATGTTCGGCGGCACTTTTGTCATGGAGATCCTGGACGATCTTATTTAAATCCTGGGCAATCTTGTACAAGAACTCCAATTGCTCTTCCAGTAGCTTTCCGTCGGCAGAATTCATGTCACTATTGTCAAAGCGATGGTTTGATATTTCGATTTCCATCGGTAAAAATTCCGCGCTGGAATCTGATGAATAAAGCAATTGAATGGATTGATCCAGGCTGCTTAATACTTTCCGTATAGTCCGGACATGTTCCTTGTTAAGGTAGTTATTATCCATCTGATCCAGATGATTCATCAGTGTCACAGAAAACGAAGCTAGAATATGGTTGAAGATGACAAATTTGTTGACCTCCTTGCTATATTTCTGCCTTTTTTTAGGTTCCGTCAGCATACGCTGAAAGGTGGAACCCATATTTGCAGTTTCAACATAAACGGCTTTTCGGGCTAACTTATAATCTGTAATTGATGGAGCCTGACCCGCAATTTCTTTTAACGCCTGGAAGATGTAATTGTAATTGGCGATCAGCAGTTTTCGCATGGACTCCTTCACCTGCATACTTTCCCAGTTCGGGAAGATAATATAGCTGGAGAGGAAAGCAATCATGCCTCCGATAAAGGTGTCCAAAATGCGTTCTTTGGTTACTTCAAGGGTATTGGAACTGATGAAACTGAGCATGATCAATACATAAGGTGTCATAAATAATACCGCGACCACATAATTGACCCGAAATAAGCTATATGCTGTTAGGAAAAAGAAAACTAGAAGTACAAATAGTATGGTTGGATCATGTATTGTCAATAGGATGACAGCCCCGATCAGTCCACCGATGGTGGTTCCGATAAGGCGTTGTATATTACGCTCTTTAGTGAGACCGAAGCCCGGTTTCAGGATTACCATGATTGTCAGTAGTATCCAATAAACATTGTTGGTGATCTTGGTGGTCTCAAAAATATAATACGTGATCGACATCACAATTGCCATGCGGCAGGCATGTCTAAAGATCGTAGATTTTAAGGTAAGATTTTCACGGAATTTCTTAAGGTCGATGGCGGAGCTTTGGACAAAACGTTTGGCATCATCGATTTCCTTACGTTTGACTTCATCCGGTTGTAGATGTGAATAGCCATAAATGTTTTTGATACGGCGTACCAGATCGCGCAGGTTGATCAATACTTTACGTAGGGCAAAGGTACTGTATTGGTGTTCTTTATCGAGCTGGTCAATTTTAGCATGAAGGCGTGTGAGGTCCGCATCAAAATCATACAAGGGCTTGGGTTGAATATTTGTATTGAGCTGGTAGGCTAGATTGTCAAGCTCATTGGTGTATTTTAAAATGACGTTTCTAAAATCATCAAGGATGCCTGTGGGGCCAAAGCGTTCACTGATAGTATTGTAATCATAATGTGCCGCCATACTCTGCTCAAATAAGTCAACGATATCATTAAAGATTAATGTCAGGTAACGGCCTACTTTTGTGGTGTCCTTAATAGATCTTTTACTTTGAAACAGCAGATCCCTAACGTTTTCCTGATGTTGATTTACTTCAACTTGTTTGTCGATCAGTTTCAGGTAATTTTTATCGTTGTCAATTTTAGCGTCGTAAAAATTGGCTTTCAGCCGAATATAATCAGCGACATAGCGAATGGTTTCGGCAAGTTCCTGCTCAGCTAAGCGATAGGGGCGTGCCTGCGTGATGGAGAGACTGATTGTGATGTACCAAAGACCGCCCAATGTGTAGAATCCGAGATAGTTGATGGCCTGGTCGAGGGGATAGTGAATTTGTACGTGGATCAGCATCATCAGTATGCACATCAATCCCACATTGGCTGCCCGACTATTGAATACTGCAAACATGGCAAAGATAAAACAGGCTATTCCGATAAAAATAGCGAGGAGATATACATTCTGATTGACAATATTGGTGAGAATAAATGTCAGGGTGGTCAGTATGGCTCCCGCAAACATTCCTTTGCGTCTATGGCTCGGTGCTCCCGGCGTATCGGACAACCCAACTAATAGGGCTCCCAAAGATACAATGGTTCCGTTGGTAAACTGACCAATGGTGGCGAAGATGAGGACAGGCACAATACATCCGATGGTGATGCGCAGCCCATCCGCAAAATATTGACTGTAGAAAAAACTTTTTATTTCTTGTGTCTGTTTCATAATGTAGCACAAATATACGAGATAAGGCTATATTAGCCTGCGGTTTCCCTATTTGCTGTTATAATATACTAAAAACGAAAAATTACTAAATTTCATTAATATCTTTATAATATTTTGATGTTTTTTTTGATTAATTTATATTTTTTTATTTGTTTAAATATAATATTGCTATATTTGGTGCGTAGGGTATTTCAGATATATTACAAAAACTCAAGAGTCACCTAAACTCTCTTGACCATTTTTCAAAGATTTAAATATGAAGCAAAGTAAAAATGAAGCCGTCTTTCAGGACGAGGTATTGACACGCTTTGAGCTTTTCAAAAGTTTGTTTTTAACATTGCCATTTCAACGTGTTAAAGATACAGGTACTTTATTGCCTTTTTTTGCTAAGCAGTGCGAGAAGGGCGTTGATCAGCATTTGACTCCGGATGAGATTATAAAAAGTTTTTTTGATCAGCATGAAGAGTTTTCTTCGGAGGAACAGCGTATTGACCTACTGTTTCGTTTTGTTCAGTATATAGAACGTCAGGTGGTATTGTTTGATGCAATAGAGGATTCATCCT
The DNA here is from genome assembly GCF_002000245.1 of Sphingobacterium sp. CZ-UAM. GTDB lineage: Bacteria > Bacteroidota > Bacteroidia > Sphingobacteriales > Sphingobacteriaceae > Sphingobacterium. The sequence continues at coordinate 39,885 of NZ_MTCM01000001.1, forward strand.
TTCAGATGGTAGGCCGTGGAGACGATGAAAACGTCTTGGGAGCCCTGATCAAGAATGCGGAGGGGAATGGTGATATGCGAAGGAAAATCGTTTCTAAACTAAAAGATTTCTCTGTCCGCTTGGTCCTTACGGCTCACCCTACGCAATTCTATCCAGGACCGGTATTGGGGATCATCAATGATCTGATTGATGCAATAAAGACCAATGATATCCATAGTATACATTTACTGTTGCAGCAGCTGGGGAAAACACCATTCATCAATAAAAATAAGCCAACTCCGGTAGACGAGGCCGCAAGTTTAGCCTGGTTTTTGGAAAATGTTTTTTATAAGGTAGCTTCTGAGATCCAGTCTTTTATCGATGATGAACTGGATGTAGATACTGAAGAGGTAAAACAGCTGATTGAGCTGGGCTTTTGGCCAGGAGGAGATCGGGACGGAAATCCGAATGTAAGTGTTGAAAGTACCAAAAAAGTAGCCGCTTTATTGCGTACGATTTTATTTAGATGTTATTATCGTGATTTCCGCATTGTAAGACGCCGTATCACGTTCAGGGGAGTAGAAACCTATATGGATAACCTACAGACCCTGTTTTATGAAAATAGCTTTAATCCTGTTGAAAATCCAGCAGATGAAACGGATAATATCATTACAAACTTAAAAGCGATCAAAAATGTATTGGAAGAATATCATAATGGTCTCTTTGTAGAGATTGTCGATGATCTGCTCCGAAAGGTAATGACATTCGGTTGTTTTTTCACAACCCTGGATATTAGACAGGATAGCCGTATTTTACGTGAAGCGACAAATTACCTTATTCAGCAAAATCCGGAGGCGACTGGTGTTCCGTTGAATTACCTGGAACTGAATGAAGCGGATAAACAAAAAGCATTGAAGTTTAAAGAATTGGATTTAAGTGTGGGTGATGATGCAGATCCATTGACCAAAGACACTTCTGGAGTAATCAAATTACTTAAGGAAATCCAACGTTCGGGGTCTGAGCGTGCCGCGCAGCGTTTTATTATTAGTAATTGCCAGCAAGCAAGTGATATCCTCGGATTACGCCAGTTATTTTTGTGGTCCGGTTGGAAGAAAGATGCATTGACGATAGATTTTGTGCCCTTGTTTGAAACAGTGGACGATTTGACCAGAGCTGCCGATGTGATGAAGACTTTATATAGCAATAAAGAGTATAAGGCACATTTGAAACGTAGAGGAAATAAACAGACCATTATGTTGGGCTATTCGGATAGTACAAAAGATGGGGGGTATCTGATGGCGAACTGGTCAATCTATAGGGCAAAAATTGAGCTGACAGCCATTTCGCGTGAATATGATGTGGATCTTGTCTTTTTTGATGGCCGTGGCGGACCTCCGGCGCGTGGGGGAGGTAAAACACAACGTTTTTATGCTTCCATGGGTAAGGAAATCGCCAACGATCATATTCAATTGACGATCCAGGGACAGACAATCAGTAGCCAATACGGTTCGTTGGATACAGCTCGATTTAATATAGAGCAGCTCCTGCATGCAGGGATTATCTCCGATTTAAAGCAACGTGTGGGTGATACCCTGACTAAACATCAGCAAGAGATTATAGATAAATTGGCTGAATTGAGTCATCATAAATTTATGGATCTCCGTACGAATAAATTGTTTCTACCTTATTTGGAAACGATGTCGCCATTGAAAGCACTTTCGTCCATCAATATTTCGAGTCGACCTGTAAAGAGAAATTCAGGACGCGAACTAAGGCTTGAAGATTTGAGGGCGATCAGTTTCGTTACATCCTGGAGTCAGCTGAAGCAAAATATCCCTGGATTTTATGGCGTAGGCACCGCATTGCAATGGGCCGAAAAGAACAACCTATGGAAAGATGTGCAACAATTGTATGTTTCTTCGGGATTCTTCCAGACACTGATCGACAATTGTATGATGTCCATGACCAAGTCTAACTTTGATATCACGGCTTATATGAAGGAAGATAAGGTGTACGGTGAATTTTGGAAAAACCTCCATGCGGAATATCAGATTACGAAAGAGTATCTGCTAAAACTCAGTGGAACATCAAAATTGATGGAGAATTATCCGGTAGATCGCGAGTCTATTCTAGCACGGGAAAGTATTGTATTGCCTCTGTTGGTAATCCAGCACTATGCTATCCGTGCGCTCAATTCCGATAAACTGGATGAGGCACAACGGGAAGATTATTCGAAACTGATTGCACGGACAATATTCGGTGTTATTAATGCCGGAAGGAATGTTGCTTAATTTTTGTTTCTTTTCGCGGATTAGGTTTCGCAGAAAGTATATTTTATCTACTTTTGTATAGTTAACAAAATTGATATGAAGATTAATAAGTTATTTGTTGTAGCTGCTTGTGCGAGTACTGTATTTGCGTCTTGTGGTGAAACAGCTGCAAATAGACAGCGTCAATATGCTAATGCATCTTTAGCAGATGGTGATGCTTTTGCAATGATTAAATTCGTTGGTGAGGAAGGAAACTATTTAGTAAACCTTGCTGATGTAGCGGCAAAACAATCAACTTCAGCAGAAGTGAAGAATGTAGCGGCTAAAATTAAGGAAGCTTATGCGACGGTGTTGCCTGAGTTGGACGGTTTGGCTAAAGAGTTGCATGTAGGCGATGCACAACGTGGTGTACCTGCGTTTCAAACTCCGGCTTCAATCGGATCGGATAGTACTGCTGCATTCAATGATAAAGCATTTTTGGCAGTGGTTCTTGCAAAACAGGGCGAAATCAATAGCAGATTGACTCGTGAAGAGCTGAACACCAATCACAATGTCATTCATGTTTCTGAAGAATCGTTGAAAAAAGTTGAAGAAATCTATAAACTGGCTGGTGGAAAAGCTGAAGGCCATGGCCATCACTAAGTAAGTGACTCCATGTGTAAAAAAAGGAATGTTCATCCAGGTGAATATTCCTTTTTTTATGCACTTGTTTGCTCGCTGTTTCCAACAGTGAATTAAAGGGGCTATAACAGCATCTATAACACTGCCGGAAAACGGAGAGGGCAGAATAGTTTTTTTTCTGTCTGGAAAATATTCAAAAGCTTTTTTTAGGACTTATTTTAACTATTGTCTTTCAAAATTGACTTTAATTTTGTTGGATAGATGCGTTTTTGGGTTAAAAAAGGGGAATCAAAACCAGAAATAATTTGTTGAGTTGTTAAATTAATAATAACTTAACATTACTATAATACAGTTGTTGAGAACTGTGGTTATTTTAGCATGATTTAATCAAATAATAGATAAGAAACAATATAACGTGAGATACGCTGCTATAGATATAGGCTCCAATGCGGTGCGCCTTTTGATCGCTGATATCATTGGGCAAAAGGATCAATATAATTTTAAAAAAAATACGCTTTTACGGGTTCCTTTACGTCTGGGCGATGACGCATTTATCCATCAGGAAATTTCGCCAAGAAAGGCTGAGAGTTTGATAAAAACAATGAAAGCATTTCGTGAGTTGATGGATGTGTATCATGTGGAAGACTATATGGCCTGTGCGACATCGGCCATGCGCGATGCGAAGAATGGTGCTGAAATTGTTGCAGAAGTTAAGAAGAATGGAATCAATATCGATATCATCGAGGGTGCCAAGGAGGCCGAAATTATCTACAACAGCCATTGGGATAACAAGATGGAAAAGGATAAGGTCTACCTTTATATTGATGTCGGTGGTGGTAGTACTGAACTGTCTTTATTTGCGAATGGCGTCTTGGTTAATTCGAGATCCTTTAATTTAGGTACAATCCGTATTTTGGATAATCAGGATAAAGCAGAAACCTGGGACGAGCTCAAAGAGTGGGTACGCAGCAATACCCATATGTATAAGCAGGTAATCGGGATAGGAACCGGTGGTAATATCAATAAATTGGCAAGATTATCCAATGAGAAACTGGATAAGCCATTGTCTTATGCAAAATTGAAGGCTGTGTACGAACATTTGTCATCTTTCTCTTTAAAGGAGCGCATTATTTTGTTGGGACTCAATGAAGACCGGGCCGATGTCATTATCCCTGCGAGTGAGATCTTTTTAACGATTATGAAGTACGGTCGTCTAAAACAAATCATTGTTCCACGCGTAGGTTTGGTTGACGGTGTAATTAGAACCTTGATCAATAGGAATTTAGTGAAATAAAGCATTAAAAAGCATTTTTCGCCTTGCAAAAGAAGGAAAAATCTTTATTTTTGTGATACCAAAGGCGAATATGAGCCCAGGTGGCGAAATTGGTAGACGCACCATCTTGAGGGGGTGGCGCTCGTATGGGCGTGGCAGTTCGAATCTGCTCCTGGGCACTTAAGGAGACACTAGATTATAGTGATCTCCTTTTTTGTTGTTTATTTCGTTACCACTTTGCACAAATCCATACAAAATTTGTTGAGGAGATTAGTTAAACATTGCTTTCTATCCTATCATATTCTTTGTCGTAATCGGGATTTTCGGTACCCGTTAACCTATCCCATACCCGAAAGCATAAACCATAATTTTCCTTAAACTTACTGTGATGCATATTATGACCGTTAAATTAGCGGGGAGCATTTAGAATTATTTGTTTAATGTTCATTATAACAGCATGAAGCTGGCTATTGTAAAATAGCTGGCTTTTTCTTTGGTTGCCAAGTGAACATTTCTAGTTTAAAACAGCCAGGCAATAATATTCCATGCGCTAAGGAAGAAAAACTGATATCCCAAAGGTGAAAACTTTAATCCCTAGAAAATTGGGCAATCAATATTCCATGATCATACGATTGGAACAATTGGTCACACTAATCCGGAATCAGGTGTCTTATAGCTGCGAAACCTGCATTTCAATGTCCATTCTACCTATATTCCTTATAAAGAAGTAAAAAGAATTCAACCAAACCTTTTCGAGTCATGTTATAGAAGCAACAGCGGCGGCTTAATATTTGTATTTTTTTATGGACAAATATATAATTCTTAAAACACGAAATCATGGCAGACAGCAAATCTGAAAAAGGAAAATCAGCTAAAAATAGGAGTAGTGGTTCTGAGGATGACGAAATCCAATATTTCAATGGTGAGATGGAGATATGCCCCCAAGGGCTAATAGGAACTATTAGAACGATAAATCGAACAGCTGAAAAGTTGTTGAAGAATTCCAGGGAAAATAGATTGCATATTTTCAAATTACTCATAATATAACAGCTATGGAACTATCTAAATATCGCCAGAAACGTTCGGAAGAGAAAACTCCGGAACCTTTTGGCGGAAAACCAAGTGGTACAGAATTACGCTTTGTGGTTCAGAAACACGATGCTTCACATCTACATTATGATTTTCGTCTCGAAATGGACGGTGTACTAAAAAGCTGGGCGGTACCTAAAGGACCTTCAACGGATCCAAGTGTTAAACGACTTGCTATGATGGTAGAGGATCATCCCTATGATTATCGAAATTTTGAGGGAATTATACCAAAAGGGCAATATGGTGGTGGTACTGTTATTGTTTGGGATGAAGGGAACTATGAACCGGCTGAAGGTAATTTTAAAGATGTACCAGGAAAGGAAAAAGAACTTTTGCATCAACTTTATTCCGGTAAGCTTAAATTCAAACTTAATGGTAAAAAACTCAAAGGTGAATTTGCTTTAGTAAAGGCCCATGGCAGAGGGGAAAATGGCTGGCTTTTGATGAAGCTAGATGATAAATATGCTAATGAACAGGATATAACCTCGAAAGACAAGTCAGTGATTTCGGGTAAAACGATTGCTCAAATGGAGAAGTCTCCGGATAATATCTATGGAGAAAATATCATCAAAAAGGAGAGTACCGTTAAGGATATGCAGTCGGCAAAAGCTAAAGCTAAGGAACTGATCAGTGACCAGCTGGAAGCTGTTCCCACAGAAACATCAAAAAAGAAATCACATCTTCAAGAGCTATTAAAAGACGCTCCCAAGCAAAAATTCTATTCCCATATTGAGCCCATGCTTGCTACCCTGGTCGATAAGCCCTTTGATAATGAAGACTGGGTCTATGAAGTTAAATGGGATGGCTATAGAGCGGTTGCTTTTATGAATAAGGGTAAAGTTGAGCTAAAATCCCGGAATGACAAGAGCTTTAATGAAAAATTCTATCCTATCTATCATAAATTAAAAGAGCTGGAATTAGATGCTATCTTGGATGGGGAGATAGTCGTACTCAGTGATAGCGGTACGGCTAACTTTGGGTCGCTCCAAAACTGGCGTAGCGAAGCAGATGGTGATCTGGTGTATTACGTGTTTGATATCCTTTGGTATAAGGGGCAAAATCTAAAAGATTTGCCTTTACTTGAGCGTAAAACCATTTTAAAAGAAATCCTTCCGGCGGGTAATAGTATTCTGATCAGTGAACATTTTGAAACCTCTGGGACGCAGTTTCTTGAGGAAGCTAGGAAACTGGGCCTTGAAGGAATCATGGCCAAAAGAAAGGACGGAATATATCATGTTCATAATCGTTCAAAAGATTGGTTGAAAATCAAAGCGAATAAAAGACAGGAAGTTGTCATAGGAGGGTATACACTGAATGATGATTCCAGTAAATTGTTTAGTAGTCTCCTTGTAGGTATCTATGAAGGGAAGAAACTGATCTATACGGGTAAAGTTGGTACTGGCTTCAATCAAAAGCTTCAGAAGGAAATGATGGAGCTTTTTAAACCTCTTATTGTTTCTAAAACACCTTTTTCGGAAGAACCGGATATCAATAAGCCCTCACGTTTTAGACCTAATCCGCCACATGCCACGGTCACATGGCTAAAACCGGACCTTGTTTGTGAAGTGAGCTTTACGGAGTTAACTGGCGACGGAATAATGCGGCATCCTTCTTTTGATGGCATGCGTGACGATAAAAATGCTAAAAAAGTTGTTTTGGAAGAAGAGGCTCCAACAGAAAAAATAGTAGATATGGCAGATAAAATCATTACTCCTAGAGGAAAGGTTGAGCGAAAGACGCTATTGAACCCTAACGATAAAACCCAGGTCAGAAAGATAAACCGTCATGAATTAAAATTCACCAACCTAAATAAAGTTTTCTGGCCCAAAGAAGGAATAACCAAGCGGGACCTTATTAATTACTATTACCAAGCAGCTCCATTTATATTGCCTTATTTAAAAAATCGCCCACAGAGCATGAACCGTTTTCCTGACGGTATTGAAGGTGAAGGCTTTTACTTTAAAAATGTAACGGATACCGCCCCTGATTGGGCAGAAACTTACCTTTACCATAGTGATACAGATGACAAGGATAAGCATTATCTAGTAGGAAAAGACGAAGCTACACTGCTTTACATGGCCAATCTTGGCTGTATTGAGATGAATCCCTGGAGTAGTACAGTCAAAAAGCCTGAAAATCCCTCTTTCTGTATTATTGACCTTGATCCTGATAAAAATTCATTCGATCAGGTAATTGAGGCAGCACAGATTACCAAGAGCATACTGGATGATATGGGTGTATCCAGTTATTGCAAAACCAGCGGTTCTACAGGTCTTCATATCTATATTCCGCTAGGTGGAAAATATAGCTATGAACAGTCCAAAGAATTTGCCAGGGTGATTGTCACTTTAGTTCACAATGAACTTCCAAAATTCACAAGTATAGAGCGATCAGTTAAAGATCGCGAAGGAAAAATGTATCTGGATTTTTTACAGAATAGGCCCCATGCAACAATTGCTGCTGCCTATTCAGTTCGTCCTAAACCGGGGGCAACCGTATCTATGCCGCTTCATTGGGATGAAGTGAAGAAAGGTTTAAAAATAAGTGATTTTCATATCCGGAATGCCATTGAAAGAATGAACAGTGAAGGGGATATTTTTAAACCCGTACTGGGAAAGGGAATCAATTTAAAAAATATAGTAGAAAAATATTATAAATAAAATATCAATTTTTCAAGCATAATATATAACCTTAAAACAAATAGTTATGAACGTTAAACGCATTTTTGGAACAATATTGACGGTCCTGGGAATCATTGGCTTAATTTACACGGGTTATGAACTGATCAACAAAAGCAGTGCATACATGGAATTGGCGGTAGTAGGAGTTCTTGGTTTAATTTTCTTTTTCGCGGGTATAGGACTTGTGAAGAATACCAGGGATGAGTCTTAAACTTAAATAGTACAGTTTTTGATTTTAACGATGAATGAAAATCTGTTAGGAATTGCTGCCGGGATATTAACTTCCATATCAATGCTCCCCCAACTTATAAAAGTTATCAAGGAAAAAAATGTTGGTGATTTGTCATGGATCATGATACTGGTTCTTATTTTGGGACTTTCTCTATGGGTATGGTATGGAGTTTTGAAAAATGAACACCCGATTATTATCTCAAATGCATTCGCGGTATTGGTGAATGTTTGCCTTTTTATCTGCTATTTTTTGTATAAAAATAGTGCTGATTAAATCGGGGGCATGACGATTTGGATTTTAATACAGTCTTTGCTGATTATCTTGGAGAGAAAACCTAGTGTTTTTGGAAACTACCTTACCTACATATTTAGGACTTACATATACGAAAAGTTGAAGCCTACCCTAATGATACTGTATTGATGTGTATTTAGCTTTTAGGACGTATTTAAACCTTATTCTATTGCATTGATAAATGCACTATGCTTTATTTGTTATTTTTTTCCTCAGAGGAACTATGTCTTAATGCCTTGACCACGGCCTCGCTTTTGGAGTTGACCTGGAGTTTATCGTAGATCTTTTTGATGTGTGATCGGACGGTATCCATAGAAATAAAGAGTTTATCTGCGATCATTTTATAACTGTATCCATCCACTAGGAGATCCAGAACCTCTTTCTCACGGGCGGATAGATTGAAACTGGATGTTCTGGTGGCCTTTCCATCCGCAAGCATATGCAGTACCTGTGTGGCAATAGAGGAAGTCATGGGTGCACCTCCACTTAAAGCATCTTCGATATATTCAAGAATTTTTGCAGGTGGTGTTTTTTTTAAAATATAACCATTGGCACCGGCCTTTATAGCTTCGAAAACATTGACATTGTCGTCAAATACGGTAAGCATGATGATTTTGCCCTTGAACCCAGACCCCCTTAATAGTTTTAATCCAGAGATCCCATTTATAAAAGGCATGTCGATATCCATTAGAACCAGATCGGGTGCGTGCTTTTTGATATCTTCAAGCGCATTGGCGCAATGGCCATAGGCAGCCTGTACCCGATATTTTGGATCACTGTTGATCAGGATGGACAACACCTCTCTCAATTGGCTGTTATCTTCGTATATAAGGATCTTTGTCATAATCTACACTACAATTTTATGAAAAATTTACAATGGGATCAATCGCATATTGATGTGAATTGCTTTTCCTTAGATTTTCATGATTATTGAAATGCTGGTTCCTGCACCTATGGATGAGGAAATCTTAAGTTCAGCTCCTAAGGCTTTGCTTCGTTGGTTCATATTGAACAACCCATTGCCGGATTGTTGCTGGGTGCAGTCGAAACCTTTGCCATTATCTTTGATGACCATTTCGATATGCGATGCACCCGCTCTGATGCGGATATCCACTAGCGTGGCTTCAGCGTATTTGGAAATGTTATTTAGTGCTTCTTTATAGATCAGGAATAGATTGCGGCGTTGTTCCATAGCTAATTTTATATTCCGTATACTGTCGTCTGCGCTAAAAATACACTGTATTTTCAACGGATCTAAAATCAGGGCAGCATGTTCGCGCATACGTGCCACAATTTTCTGCAGGAGGTCATTATCTGGTTTTATGCTCCAGACAATATCATCCATCGCCTGCATCATCTGTGAACTGTTTGTGCCAATCCTGTCAAGATAGGACTGGACGATATGCTGTTGGTCCGAAAGGTCTTTTTTTGCTACTTCGCTCAGAATATGGATGGAGGTGAGTGTAGAACCGACATCATCATGTAAGTCGCGGGCGACCTTTTCGCGTAGCCGGTGTACTTCCAGCAGCCTTTTTAACCGATAACGGTGTAAAATGAAAATTCCGAGTAAAATAAAGAGAATGATTAGAACGAAAAACCACCAGGTCTGATAGAATGCTGGTCTTATCGTGATCGGCAACCGGGTTATTGCTGAAAATTTACCTTCCTGATTTTCCGAACGTATCATAAAGACGTATTCTCCAGGTGATAATGCAGCAACTCTAACGCCTAATCGAGGATCGCTTAGTATCCAGGAATCTTCTGATCCCTCAAGCCGATAATAATATTTGAAATTGTCACGATCATTATAGGAGAGTGTAGAATAAAAAATGGAAAAATAATTTTGCCAGTTCTCCAATGTGACACCTCCGGCCTTGTTCAATGAATCTACAGATAAATAATTGTCAAAAAGTTTAAAATCGGTAATATGCAGTTTTTTAGGTGCCGCATTATTATTGTTCAATTTTGAAGGGTCGAAGATAAGGATAACCTTGTCGCTGCTAAATGCTATTTTTCCACTTTCAAGCTTGATGCCTCGCATGGGCAGATTAACGATATTTGACGTGTTGATTAGACCATGCTGCTTATTGAAGGAATGGAATTCTTTTTTGTTGGGGTCAAAACGGCAAATACCAGCGGTAGTGCTCATCCAGAGTAGACCTTCATTATCGGTGACCAAGGCCGTGATCATATTCTGTGGCAATCCATTGTTAATATTATATTGCATAATATGACCGTTAGAAAGGTTTAAGATATCTAGACCAGAATATCCTGCTATCGCGAGGAACCTGTTCCCAATAAATTCAATATCCTGAATTTTTGAAGTGCTAAGACCATGGTTTCCGGCTTTGTAGTTTTTTAGAATTTTTCCGGAACCACCATCCAGTTCAAATACGCCCGAGCCACGCGTACCTATCCATATCTTATTACCTTCACCGGGCCGAATGCAGGAAATGGCAGATTTTAAATCAGTGAGTAAAGCGAGTCCACTGCTACTTGTCCTAATTATTTTTCCATTATCTGTTCCAAACCATATCTGACCATGTCTGTCAATGGTAATATGACGGATGGATTGTCCTTCAAAGACTTTAGGTACTAGAAACTGGGATTTTTTGGTTTTTGTATTAAAAAGGATCAATCTCCCATCTTTACATCCGATCCAGGTATTTCCCCGCTTTGGATCGTATGTCATCGCCCAGATATGCCTGAAATTAACATCCTGTTGTGGTACACCTTTGAATAAGAGTGTACTTAGCTCAGGCTCATGGCTTATGTGTAGTGCGCTGTCATATTTAAATGTTGTTAATTTTTCACCCCAGGAGCTGACCAGAATGCGATTAGAACCGAAGGAAGTTAAATCGGTGATAGCTGCTTTATGGAATATGGTGGAAGTAACGATGTTTCGCACATGATCTCCTATGATGGACATGATGTACAGCCCGTTGTCTGTCGCGACCCACAGGTTGTTGTCGCGGTCTCTAAAAACCTGTGAAACTGTCGTTATCTGTATCCCATAGTCCATGTTTTTTCGATCATAGAATTGGGTAAACTCCTTTTTTTCTTCGTCGAAAAGATTGAAAAGATCTACACCGTAGCTCCATACGATATGGTCGTATTCAAAGCAATCATAAAAATCGTGATAGTTACTGTCACTATTGGGGGCAGATTGTATAATTTTCTTTTGTTGAAAATTAGCATCGGTAAGATAAATCAGCCCGTTCGAGTGGCGTAATTTGGTGTGAATAAAAAAACGGGATTTGGAATCGATGAAAAAGCGGTTTATGTTTTTAAATGACCTGAGGTTGTTATCTGTAAAAAAAGACCTTTTCTTTTGGTCAAAATATCCCATTCCTTGCTTGCCCGATATCCAGACAATGCCCTTTTGGTCATATTGTAGCCAGGTTGGTTCCCAGTCTGCGGGAAAATCAATGATATTTTTGTTGGATTCAAATTTATTTTTCGATTCGTTCAAAGTCAAAATATCCACTCCATGAAGAATCAGAAAGATGTGCTGACCCTGTTGGACGAGGCGAATCTGATAGTTCTGAAAATCTTTGCTGTATTTGTCTACAGCGATTTCCTGTGTCTTGTTCGTGTGGGAATTTAGTAGAAAAAATTTATGCTCCATTCGCACCAGAAGGGATTTCGACTTTGTTGCAATAAGCAATTGGTCAACAGGCAATCCCGGAAGGCCCAAACTCAGGAGCCGGCGGAAACGCATGCCATCATAACGTTGCAATCCATTTTTGGTTCCAACCCAAATGAATCCATCCTCCGTTTGCGTGACGCAGCTCACAAAGTTAGACGCTAAGCCTTCGGTTATGCGGTTGAACGAGATCTCCTTTGCTGTCAACAGCAATGGGAATAAGGTCAATACAGCCATTAGGTATAGGATAAACCTTTTGCTTTTCATTATGGGCGATTATTTTTATAAAAATGCAATAAATCTATGGTTTAATAAAATCGGGGCGCTCTGTAGCAACCATTTATTTCAAAATCATCCAAATAGGTGATCTGTTTTGCTAGTGAAATTTTTCATCTTCCTATAGATCAGAGGCGGAATGACCCTACCAGAAGATATTATGAATGGTTTGCAGCGCGTATTATTCGGCCCGTCGTTTGAGATCCTCGGCTCCCCCGGTTTTTCGGTTTTGTATAGATTTTCCACCTCCAAAACTATAGCTATAGGACAGCATCACTACCTTCGTATCTCTTTTTGAGCTAAAATTTTCCCTGTAATTATTATAAACCGTCAGTCCCTTGTAATAGTTGGTCCAGAAGATGTCTGTAAAAGATACTTTCAATGTACTGTTATTTCGGAATTTTTTCTGGGCACCGATATTGACCGACCAGAGCGGTGAGATACGAGCGAAAGCGTAGACTTCGGCCGACTTATAATTTGCAGCAAGCTCTGCCGAATAATTATTGCCTAATCTAAAGTTATTTACTGTATTTATGTCAATATTAAAGTTTCCCTTGTTATTGATCTGTGTTTCTGAGATATTCCCCGTATAAGAGCCGTAATATAAATTGAGGTTTGTATTCAGATCCCACCAAGTTAATACTTTAAAAGGAGCAACGAGGTATAGTCCATAATATGAAGCTGATCTGAGGTTCTCGTCTGTCTGCACCGAAATGTTCTCCCCATCTTCGACTATCGGTTTTACGACCGATGTGATATTATCTGAGGTTTTGCTATAGCTTATTGTGGCCAGGTATTTACTTTTTAGGCTATAAGTCAGTTCGTAATTCAAGGACGTCTGCGCATTCAAATCGGGATTTCCTGTTTTATAGGTTGTGGCGTTGATATAAAATTTAAACGGATTGAGCTGTATATAGCTGGGACGTGAAATTCTCCTGCTAAAGTTTACCTCCAGATTGTTTTCCGAACTAAGATCAAATGTTATTGATGCACTGGGGAACAGCTGTGTATATATTCTTTTATTGACTAGATTCATCGTGACTTGTGTTCCGGTGACATTGCTGTGTTCAGCCCTCAATCCGACAACGGCTTTCATATTTTTCCATTTTTTTGAGAGATTGCCATAGACAGCATGGATGTATTCCTTATAAATATAATGATTAGACTTATTCACATCGAGTTGCGGATTATCGGTACTGTAATCATAGAATACCATGTCGTTATCGGATTTGACAAAACTGGTTTTAATTCCGGTTTCAAATTTCCAATGCTGTTTAAATACTTTTATCGCGTCACTCTTTAAGGAATAAATGTTTAGGCCGCCGTCTATATCTCCTTGTAGGAGGTAAGGGTCGGGCATGGTTTGGCCCGGCAGGGTTGTTTGGGTGTTAAAGTTTTGGTCAGACTTATTGAAATAGTGGATAAAATCGAGGTCGGTACTTACTTCAGAACCGATCGAGTCTATGGAATATTTGTGGTTTAAGTTAATGCTGCCGTTTCGCCATCTATTTTTTGCGTTGCTTTGGGTTTCTATTTCTTTTGTAAGCACAGATTCACTATTCAGTATAGTCGTTTTACTATTACTGTTGGGAGTCATAATATTACTATTGAAACCGACGGAGATACCGAAGAGATTTTTATCGTTAAGATTATAGTCCAACCCCAGTTTTCCGCTATGATTATGGGAACCTGTTTTTATGAAATTATCCTGAAGATATGCTTTTACGAAATTTTCTTGATTATAAAAGTTTCGGTTCAAGATCAGATCATTTGACATTTCACGATAAGCGAAATTATAGTTGGCAAACAGATTCACATGGTTACTCCTGTGGTTGATATGTAGACTATTGCTGTTTTTGATGTATCTTCCTGTGCCTATTGCCGTAGTCAATGTCCCATTTGTCCCTTTCTTTGTTCCTTTTTTCAGTTTGATATTGATTATAGCTGTACCTGCGGCGTCATATTTTGAGGACGGGTTAGTGATAAATTCAATTTTTTCGATACTGGAGGCTGGGATCCCCCGCAGATAGTCTGCAAGGGCATCGGCTGTTAGTGGTGTGTTTTTCCCATCGATCTGTATAAGTAAATTCCCTTTTCCTCGCAAGCTTATGTTGTCATTGGCGTCAACATTGACCCCAGGTGCTTTTTCTAATACTTCAAAGGCTGAACCACCGATATTTTGAAGACTATTTTCTACATTTAAAATTATTTTTCCTTCCTGTCGCTCTATGTAAGGACGGACTTTGTCGACAACGACAGTCTCCAATATTTTATCATTTATCATGATTGTGGGAAGTAGTAGCGATTGATCCCGAACCTGAAAAACTTGTGAATTATAGATATCCGCACGGTTTCGACTAATTTTTAAATAATAGGATCCACTGGCTAACCCGTCGAATTTAAATTCTCCGCTAGTATTAACTAACTCGGTTTTTAACAGCTTGCTTTCGAGATTGAATAGATTTACTTCCAAATCAGTGCTGTTCGAGGTAAGCACTTTTCCTGAAAGCACATAATGCACCGTTTGCGGCTGCCCAACGAGTCTAGCGATTTGAAACATGAATATTATCAATAATAGGAAGATGTTTTTTTTCATCGAATCAGTGATTTTAGTGGTCTTTAATAGGGACTGTTTTTATCTACAAAAGTAGTTCGCATTTTTTTTGTGAACTATCACATGTTTGTGGGATTATTTAAATCATTCTTTCAAAGAATCGGGGCTATGGGAAACCCCGATCTTCTTTTTTAACATGGAAATATCCTCGCGACATGTCCTCACATATGAAACTACTATTACTAACTAGTCAATTTTGAGATATTATATGGCTTTTATTTGTCCTGACAATTAGCCTATAAAGATGTTGCAAATTAGAAATAATAGTAAGCCGGATAAACCACATGTTAATGTGATTCGATGACGCTCTTACTGAAACAGTAAATCCGGTCCTAACATTTCGACGTTGCACTTGTTTGAGTTTTTCGAAATTATAGTACTCTTCTTTCTTTTATCATATCGGAGCCAGGAATCGTTTGAACGATAAATTTATAGCCTAGGTCATCATTCAGGAAATAGAATCCTATGATTAGATACTTCGACGTGCATTCAACTTATTAACATCTGGCTCATTATACATCCCCTAATCCCAAAAGTCTCTTCAAAATATATCTATCCAAAATTAGGTGTTAGTTAAAGCTGATGCATAGGTAGTATTGCCTATTAAGATAGTGGATTCTGCTTATTTGTTCGCCACCAGTGCTGTGATAATTTTGAATAATCAAATAGACGATGTGTAAAACCCAACGAATCACCCAAAGATGTGATTTATTGCTGGGTTATAAGAGGTTAATTTTGAAAAAGAAATTTATCATAGCAAGATATATTATAACACTAGGTTGAAATTAAATAAGAAAAGAAATGAATGCTAAAGTATCGAAAAAGAAATCAGATGGAATAAAAGGGCTGTTGCTCACCCTTTGTCTACTGTGTGTAAGTGCATTGTGCTGCTGCACATTCTATGGCTGTAAAAAATCAGAAAATGCATCCGAATTGCCTGAAGGTGAATTTGGAAATCATCCCAGATCTACTGTGCCGGATGAGCTGGTGGGGTATTGGATTGCTGGTGTAAGTTCGATCAGTAATTTTTGGGGATACGATGGGGTGTACAAAGGCCCTGCTAATGAAATTGCGGTTGGATACATGTTTTACAAAGATGGCCGGGCCAAGGAATACTTTTACTATACCAGCACATCCACTTATTGCCGTACCCAAGTGCTGGGTTATAAAGAAGGTACTGTAAAAATAGATCCGGCTAATAAAATGTTGGAAATGTTCTACGCAAGCGGTAATTACAGAGGGTATAATAGCTGCGGAACAAGCAATTCTCCCGGATTTGGTGAAACAAAGAAGTATACAGCTGCAGAACTATATCCAGAAAAAAAGAGAACGTTGAATAACTGGACAATCAAAGAGATTGACGGAAAAAAAGTACTTGAAGTTCCACTGGGTGGGGGTGAAGTACAACGCTATGTGAAATCAACTGAACCACAAAAATAATCACTTATAAAAATAGCATAACCATGAAAGGGATAATTAGCACATTGTTTTTTGTAGGCATAATAAGTATTGCAGCCAACGCTGCATCTAAGCCAAGTCCTATGCGGGGTTGGAAAGTTTCCAAAGTTTTAGATGCCTACGTGAAATCTGTCAGTGCGGGGGAATCACAATTGGTCGAGCACCTTTTTACGGATGATCTTGAGTATTACGTGAATGATAGGGCAGAACGACATTCCAAAAAGGAAATTATAAAATTTCTAAAATCAATCAAAGGGCATACCTATGACTGTGAGACAGCCTATAGTGTTCTTGACGAAACCACAACAAACTGCTTAGCTAAAATGACGATGCGGTTCCAAACCTTTACGCGTACGGACTATATCTATCTGAGTTCGACTGACGAAGGATGGAAGGTCTGTAAAATATTGGTTGGGAACGGGTAAAAACAAGCATACACTCTTCGGTCATACATTCTTACCGTATGATAATTTTAAATAAAGTATAAAAATGAATAATACAATGAAACATCAATTCCATTCAAAACAGGGAACTCTGGTCCTGTTATCATTTATAGGCTTGTCCATGTTTTCATGTTCTGACAAGTGTTCGACTTGCGCAGTGGAGCCAGAAAAAATTGAAAAAAAACTAAGTAAAATTGAGATCGACTCGGATAATTATAGTGAATTTAAGTATGCAAATGGCGTATTGGCCGAATTGATCGAGGTAGAAGGGGAAGGGCGGTCAAGATCCAAGATTACCTATGACAATAATAAGAAGCCTATAGCGGTTGAAAATGAGGACGGGAAGATTAAGTTCGTGTATACTGGAAACCTTTTAACGAAGGAGGAGATATCTTATACAGATTCTGAAATGTTCTCCTACAACCAATACGTTTATCAAGGCGAACAGATCAAAGAAATTACCGGTTACGGACTTGTCGAACAGGATGAACCTTATTATAGAAAAAAGTTATTTTATAATCAGAGCGGCGATGTGGAACGTGTGGAGGTTTATAATTTGACAGAAAATAATACACTCGTACCATCGGTAAAAATCAGTTATGAATACGATAATAAAGTCAATCCATATGTGACTACAGTAGGCTCATATCTTGCCCTGTTTACAAATAGCTACAGTAAGCATAATGTTATCAAAGAGGTCACGACCAATGCAGGGGGGACTCTAAATCAGACAATCACGACAATATATACCTATGACAATGCCGGTTATCCACTTACTGCAATGGAGAAAAAAGTAGAGAATGGTGGCAATCCGGTAGTGATCAATAGAAAATTCGTTTACCAACCCTAAAAAAACTTATTCAGTGGTAATTGAACACAAATAACAGCAGTTTAATCACCAACAATTTTATCCTAAAGTATAGCCATGAAAAAGATATTTTTTACTTCAGTTATGCTTCTGCTTGGCGGAAGTGCAATCGCCCAGGGCTTTCTTAATAAGCTTAAACAAAAGGCTGAAAATATGGCCACCAAAACATTGGAGAATGTAATTGATGGCAAGACCAATACCGGTAAGAAGACATCTGTTGAGTCCAATGCTTCTGGTGACGATAACGGACATCAGGAGAATGAGCCAGTTGGAAAAAAAACGGCATTAAGCAGCACAACTACTTACGATTTTATTCCGGGAAGTAAGGTCTTATTAGCGGATGATTTCTCCCAAGACGCGCAGGGACAGTTTCCATTGAAATGGTATACCCGCAGTAAGGGAGAGGTTGTCACCCTCAACAATGCCAAAGGTAAATGGCTCCGGCTTTATCCCGGAGCTTTTGTAAGTCCTGTAGTCAATATTGGCGAAAATGCAACCATAGAATTTGACCTGATTATGGATTGGCCTCTCGCTGGAGGCTACATGGTGCCTGCTTTTAATTTCGCTTTCTATGATCGGGGCAACAAAGGTGAGATCATGTCCTATGATTACCGCCTAAAAAATTGTCTCAAAGTAGGTATTGCTCCTTATCGTTCAGAAGCGGCGGTACAATTGACCTCCTATGAGAATGTCGCAAAGAAACTGGAAACAGATAAATATCGGGTGGCCAATTTTGACAGGAAAGTTGGAAATGTGATTCATGTAGCGATCAGTATTCAGAAAGAACGTATCCGTATCTGGTTAGATAAGGAGAAGGTCTTTGATCTGCCCAATGCAGTGCCGTTGAACAGCAACTTTAACCAGCTCAAGTTGGATATGGGCAGCTCCAATTATACCAACGATCAACTGGGATTCTATGTATCAAACTTCAAAATTGCTGAAGGGAGTGGGGATACGCGCTCCAAACTGCTGAGCGGAGGAAAGCTTGAAACCAGTGGTATTTTGTTTGCCACGAATTCCGCCGAAATAAAGTCTGATAGTGAGGGGACCATCAAGGAGGTGGCGACAGTACTTCGCGAGAACCAGGAAATGAAGATTCGTATCATAGGCCATACGGATGCGGTGGGAAATGCAAGCGCGAATTTGATCTTATCTAAAAAGCGTGCTGACGCTGTCCGCGATATCTTGATCAATGATTATCAGGTAAAAATTACGCAGATAGAAACCGATGGGAAAGGGGATACCGCACCTGTAGCTGATGAATCCAGTGAGCAGAATAAAGCAAAAAATAGAAGAGTTGAATTTATCAAAATTTAATAAGGACCGCTATTGGATAGCCATCGAGACAGTTTTTGAACAATGGTTTATTTAAGATCAAAATCGGTGGCTATACGCAAGCTAAATAAAATCAACAATCGTATGAATAAAAATTTACTTAGTTTTTTGGTAGGTAGCATGATGATGTCATCTGTTGCTTTTGCGCAGGACAGGAAAGTGAGCGGTCGTGTAACTGCTGCTGACGGGAAGCCATTGGCAGGCGTAACAATTGCTGTACAGGGATCCAATACGACTGCTCAAACCGATCAAAATGGCAATTATACATTATCTGTACCTATAGGAAAGGTACTTGTTTTTCGCTCGCTTGGATTTGCGGAGCAGACCCTTATTGTAAAAGACGGGCAGTCCGGTTTTAATATTACACTGGAGGACAGCAACAAGGCGCTGGAAGAAGTCGTGGTCACCGCCATGGGTATGTCGAAGCAGAGTAAAGCGCTTGGTTATGCAGCTACTACAGTTAAGGCCAATGATATCGTTGCAGCAAATAATATGAATGCAATGACAGGCCTACAGGGTAAGGTTGCCGGTGTCAGTATTTCAAATTCTGGGACAACGGGCGGATCGACAAAAGTAATTATTCGTGGCGTATCTTCTTTTTCAGCAAATAATCCTTTGTATGTCGTTGATGGCGTTCCCATTAATAATAGTTTTCAGGCAAAGGTTGAATCCAATAGTGGTTATCAGGCAAAAATTGAATCCACAAGGTCTATTGACCTGGGAAATGCCGCAAACGATATAAATCCCGATGACATTGAGTCAATGACAATTTTAAAAGGAGCTTCGGCAACGGCTTTATATGGTTCCCGTGCCGCACACGGTGTCATTATGATCACGACCAAAAAAGGAAAGTTGGGGCAGCATCTTTCAGTTACCTATAATGGAGCCATAAATGTGAGCAATGTACTGATGGTTCCCCAGACACAGCATTTATTTGGGCAGGGCTGGCCAGATTTTGATGCTGCAGAGAACGGTTCATGGGGACCAAAACTAGATGGGATCGAAAGGCCTTGGGGCTCTGCCATTAATGGAGTCCGTCAGACAAAGTCTTTTTCATATGTTAAAGATAACATAAAAAAATTCTACGTTTCGGGGTTGGATGCCACTAATACATTGTCAATATCAGGTGGTGGAGAGCGATCTTCCTACCTATTTTCCTACGGTAACTTTTATCAGCACGGCGTATTGCCGGGGCATCCGGATAAATTGAAACGCAATAACTTTTCTTTTCGTGGGAATACCAACCTCGACAGATTCACCTTTAATTACGGTGTAAACTATGTACGACGTGATTTAAATGCAATTTTCCAAGGGCAAGGATCGGCTGACGGGGGAAAGACAACTTTTCAGGAACTGATACAGACCCCAGTTGATATTGATATTTTGTCTATGGCGGATTATAACAATCCCTATTATAATTATGATAATTACTTTACACCGTATTCGTCAAACCCTTATAAAGCCCTGCTGGATAACGGGACCAAACTTCAGGAAGACCGTGTCTATGGAAATATAGATTTTTCCTATAAGATATTACCTTGGTTAACTGCTGTAGGTAAGCTAGGCGGTGATTTTGGAAGTATCAATACAAAGGATTTTTCTCAACGAATCACGTATACCCCCGGTTCTACATCGGCTGTGCATAAGAAGGCTATTACCACAGGTAGATATGGCGAAAATTATCGGAAGGCAAATCAAATTGATGCAACATTTATGTTCAAGACGGATAAGTCGTTCAATGAAGCGCTTAACCTGTCAGCGAATGTAGGGTATAACTTTAACCAGCAAGGGTTCAGTTATCTCGATTCCTACATTAGTGGTTTGAACATACCGGGATGGTACAGCTTAAAAAATACAAGCGGAACACCAGTTGTGGACAATATTTTCCTGAGACAGCGTCTGATGGGGTTATTTGCAGATGCTACATTGAGTTATAGAAATTACTGGTTTTTAAATGCGTCTTTCCGCTCGGATTGGTCGTCCACGCTTCCAATCAAACACAACAATTATAAATATGGCGGAATTAACACTGCATTGATTTTGACTGATGCTTTTGGGGAACTGAAGTCCGATCTGTTCAATTTTATAAAAGTTAGAACCGCCTGGGGCAAAACAGGGAACGATGCTTCTCCGTATCGTGTTCAAAATACCTATGCGAGCTCCCGTTTAGGTTTAGGATTCGGGGATATCGTATTGCCTTTAAAGGGTACCGCTGGATTACAGCATGGTAAATTGTTGGGTAATGATAATCTCAAACCTGAGATCACCACAGAATTTGAGTTCGGGACGGAGATGAAATTATTGAATAACAGAATTGGGCTGGATGTTTCTTATTATAATAGAAAAACAGTTGATCAGATCTATTCTTCGGCACTACCGCCGGAATCTGGTTTTACGACACGAACTCAAAATATTGGTGATATCCGAAATACAGGTGTTGAAATCGGATTAAATGCTACTCCGCTAAGAATGAAAGATTTTCAATGGGATCTGGGAATAAATTTTACGAAGAATAACAGTAAAGTTGTGAAATTATGGGATGATGTTAAGGAATTTAATATATACTCAGCCTATATGGTGGATTTTGTCGCCCTGATTGGCCAACCGCTTGGTGTATTTAAGGTTCCTGAAGTGATGACAGTCAAGAATGGTGAACATGCCGGTAAAGTAGTTGTGAACGGAACGAATGGGATACCGTTGACTGAGCCCAATTCCAAACGTACTATAGGAAATTATGAGCCCGATTTTGTCGTAGGTTTCAATACCAAATTTACATACAAGGACTGGAGCTTGGCCGGTGTACTGGATTGGCGCAAGGGAGGTTTTTTCTATTCTTACACAGCGCAGCTGAATTACTTTGTAGGAAATGCAACAGAAACTATGTACAACGAGCGCCAACCTTGGCTAATCCCAAATTCTGTTAAACAAGTGGGGGATCAGTATGTGGAAAATGATGTTCAGATCTCGGTGAACAACATTAATAATTATTGGAATCCGAGCAGCACCAATTTTATATATGATCGTGCTGTATTGAAACGCGACTTTGTTAAACTAAGGGAGCTTGTACTCACCTATTCATTGCCAAAGAGCATCCTTGGGTCGAAAATCAAGGGAGTTGATTTCAGCCTGGTCGGTCGGAATTTATTCCTCTGGACACCGAAAAATAACAATTTCGTAGATCCGGAATCAACAAATTATGGAAACGATATTATTTCCAATTTTGGTGAGTTTGCCGCTGGTCCAACATTTCGTAGTTATGGAGGTAGTGTTCGCGTACGGTTCTAATTATTTTTTGACACGATCAAATGATCCGCGATTGGCAGGTATAGAGGTAAGGGCAAATAATCGCGGTATAACAGAAGGCCTTTAAAAGACAAATTATTTATGAAAACAATAAAAACATTTGGATACATATTGATAGCGGGTGCATTAATTTTTAATTCGTGCGATAAGGCTTTGGATATCAACAAAGATCCTTATTTACCATCAGAAACCGATGCAGCTCCGGATCTTTTATTTCCGTCAGGCGTTGCATATAGTGCGGCGAAAATAGGCGGTGATCTGGAACTTATAGGTGGTTTTTGGGCACAGCATTATACGCAGAATAACACGTCCAATCAATACAAAAATATTGACTCCTATGCATTGACAATATCTTCTTATAACGGAATCTGGGCGAACCTTTTTGGGGGTGGAATGAAAGATCTGTATATCGCCAAAGAGAAAGCGCAAGCGGCAGGACTCTGGAATTATTATCTCGCGTCATCTGTAATGCTCGCTTTTGACTACCATGTTCTGGTAGATCTGTATGGCGATTTACCGATTAAAGAGGGCTTGCAGGGGGATAAAGGTGGCTATAATCCGAAATGGGATGAGGGGAAAGCTGTCAATGGATTGATATTGAGTCAATTGGACGATGTCTTAACAAAGGTTACCGAGGCCAAGGCACTTCCCAGTATGGGGAATCAGGACCTTGTGTTCTCAGGAGATATCGATAAATGGCGCAAGTTTGCGAAATCATTGAAGCTGAAAGTTTTAATGCGCGATTTTACAACAAACGCTTTGGCGATAAAGTCCCTACTGGAAGAAGGTGACTTGTTGCTCGCGGATGCACGGGTAGATGCATTTGAAGATATCAAAGATAAATCAAACCCACTTTTTGAATCCGATCGACGGGCCCTGAGCACAGGGGCGAATATCCGCGCAAGCAAAACATTATTATCTTATTTGCTGGAAAATAACGATCCCAGGATCGCGGATTTCTATGAAACCAATGATATAAACGGCCAATATACTGCATACGCGCAAGGAAATTATAATGCCACCAGTACTGAATATCCGGTGGGAAGTACCTCAAGGGCCAAATTAGCTGCAACCGATCCCGTATATTTTATGTCCCATGCGGAGGTAGAATTTTTACAGGCGGAGGCCTGGGCACGCTTAAATACTGTAAGCAAAGCACAAAGTCATTATGAATCAGCTGTGAAATTGGCATTCTCCAGATGGGGCAAGGATGCGACAGCCTTTCTAGGAACTGATGGGGCCTACGCGTTTAAACCAGGGGTAGCTGAATTGATGGTGGAGCAGATTATTACCCAAAAATGGATCGCATCAGCACGATGTCAGGCATGGGACGCCTTCTATGACCAAAATAGAACCGGATATCCAGTTGTCAGTACCGTACCGGCTGATGAGCAGAGTTATGTTCCCGGTCAATACACACCTTCATTAAATACTTCATTGGTTGGTAATGAGCTTCCAAGAAGACTACCTTATCCAAAGGTATCTTCGGATAATAATCCAAACACGCCCAAAGCGGTTTCCATTGATACAAAGATGTGGTGGCATAAAAAATAAGTTTAGATTTTCAATAAATAAAGAAATGAAAAATAGCTTTAAATACTTTTTCGTATGTCTTGTGTTAAGCTGTGTTGCTTGCAAAAAGGAGCAGCCCGCTGTGGCGTATTCTCCTATTTTCCCAGTCTCCGGAGAATGGCATACACGCGTATTCCATGAAGATGGTTCTTCGGCGAGTACAAACCTATTTACATTGAGCACGTACAACACTTCAGACAATCTGGCGAATGCGGCCTGGTTT
Source organism: Sphingobacterium sp. CZ-UAM (assembly GCF_002000245.1). Lineage (GTDB taxonomy): Bacteria > Bacteroidota > Bacteroidia > Sphingobacteriales > Sphingobacteriaceae > Sphingobacterium. Next base: position 64,059 of record NZ_MTCM01000001.1, read on the forward strand.
AAGCTAAGTAACGCGGCCCAGCCCTTTGGCCTGTTGGCAAAAGTCAATATAGACCTGCAAAATAGAACTTTTGTGGCAGGTGAATATAAAAATACCCTGGCTGTACCAGCTGCTAATACCGCTGTTACGCTACTTGAGGGGAAGATTTTGTTAAACGCCTCTACACAGCCAAGTAAAACCGTTGCCGACAGTATTTATGTCAGGTATAAAACCGCTGTCAATGGTAAAATCTATATCGTAAAGGGGCACCGGAGGACACAATGGCCGGAGGATCAAAAATAGTATTTATAGGTAATAATGCCTATGAATTTAAGTGATTCAGCTCATGTTTATAGCCAGTAAATGCATCTAATTTTGCTACTGTTGATTATTAAATATTAAAGAAATGAACGTAAAATTTAACTGTTTATATATTTTTCTGATAGGAGTCACTTTTGGTGTGGCACTATTGGGCACATCCTGTAAAAGAGATCCTATTAAGCCTGAGGAAGAACCTGAGACAGAAATTGCGATCACACCCTTGGCGCGTCCGATTGGGGCTATCAAAGGGCAAGCTTCGCGTAAAACCATTGGTCCAGCCGGTGGTGTGCTGTCTTCAGCTGATGGACAATTAAAAATTTCTGTTCCTGCTGGTGCACTCACGGAGGAAAAGCTAATTTCAATACAGCCAATTGTACAGACCAATATCGCGGGTATCGGTTTATCTTACCGCCTGACACCGCACGATGTCACATTTAAGAAGGCGGTAACACTTACCTTCGACTGGAAGACGATAACCGATCAGGTCGGACTGCCACAAACCCTGGGATTTGCCTATCAGCAGCAAGATCAGGTTTGGAAATATGTCGGTGCAAGTAAAACGGATACGGTTCAGAAAACAATCAGTTATGAAACCTCCCATTTTAGTGATTGGTCGTTAATGAATAGGCTTTCATTGGAGCCATATGAAGCTTCTATCGAACCCGGACAGACCCAGGCGGTACGTGCCCTTATCTATACCCAGACAAAATGGGATGATCTTTTGACACCCCTGACCGGCACTGGTCAGGGGACCGAGCCGGGGTATCCTGTTGGAACACCCGCAGCCTTACCTAGCAAATTTATAGATTCTTGGGAGCTTGCGGGACCGGGTAAAATCGTTAAAGCAGATGCCAGTACCGTAACCTATCAGGCACCCGCTAGCGTTAATGGAAGTGCAACAGCCGTGGTAAGCCTCAAATTAAAGGCACCTCGCGCCGGAACTTATCTATTACTGTCCAATATCCAGATTTCAGGTAACGGCTGGATAGAGCTCAGTATTGCTGGTGGGGCACCTGTAAAGTTCCCGGCTTCTTCGGCTGCGAAATCGGGAAATAGCTACTTATTGTCAAATCCTGAAAATGAGGGTGGAGGATACTTTTTACTGCGATGGAATGGTGGTGTAGGCGACTATAAGTATGAAGTGTCCAATGGAGGCAATCATTTTCATTTTCAGACATCAAAAACAACCTACATGAGTAGATATTTTGATGAGATTATTAAAGATATAGTACCTAGTGGTGGACAAATTCAGATTACCAAAATAGATAAAGGTTGGGTTGAAGGGATATTTCGTGTGACGAATGCCGGTTATGGCCCGATGCTATTAGATATAACCTCAGCAAGTGGACGGTTCAGAGCAAAAATTTACGATTCGGCTAAAGCTAACAAGTCATAATTGAATGAAGAAAAAGTAGTTTTGCGAATGATATGAAGAAGCCGGCAGTCAATTAGAAAAGTCATTGTGTTGAACAATAAAGAACGAATAACTGATAATAGTTATGTTAGCATCGGTGTCCATTTGTTCGTTATATATTTGAACCAAAAGGTAAGCGCTGAAAGGTGCTTGGAGATCTGATAAGAATTTGTTTCATATGTTTATTTATGGCCCCGAGTCCCCAGTGGACGTGGGGCTTTTTTGTTTTTGCATTGGTGCGTCATATTATTGCTAGTCTTGTGAGAAAGTAGTGAAATGGAATATTAAAAAAAGCCAAACCCTATCTAAAGGTTTGGCTTTTTCTCTATTTTACCAATATATCCTTTTTATTTCTCGCTGATTTCTTTAAGAATTTGTAGAGCTTTTGGCCAGGCTTCGTCAAAATAATCAAGATACTCCTCATTGGTGTCCACGTCGACCTTTAATAATGTTTTGCCATCGAGATCAGAGAATGTGTAATTTTCAAATGATCCGGCCCATGCTTCCACAGCTGGTCCCTCGGTAATCTCTTTCCCTTTGTCTAAAATACCGTAGTGACGAATGGATATGTATTTATTTGGAATATTTTCGGCGATCTCAGCCACCATACCTTCTTTTTCACCGTCTTTATTGATACCTGTAAAATAAATCTTGGAACCCTTTTCCCAGCTACCTTCAAAGTCAGATGTTGGGTTGAAGGCGGTGGTCCATTTTTTGTACGTTTCTTTACCAAGCATTGTTTTAAACACATGATCGACAGGGGAGTCGATCGTGATCTGATAATTCATTTTCTTCATCTTCTTATTGTTTTGGAAAATTAGGATCTGCTTTTACTTCTTCAATCTGTTTGGTATGTCGGGCACAATGTGCAGCAATAAACATTAAGCCTTGATAACCATCTACAACGCCTGTCGGATAATCGTTAATATGGTTGCGGAGATCTTTGGCATCTGCTTTTTTTATGTAATCAATGACCGGTTGTCTTGCAGTCCGAAAATCAGTTAAAGCTGTCTTCGAGTCTTTGTAAATACCTGTCGGTTGGAGTTCTTTGGGAGCCTGAAACTTATGACTTCGATCAGTAATTGTCGTTTTTAGATTGTCATCAGTCATTTGTACCTCGCTTTTTCTCTCAGGTTGCGGAGCTTTTGTCAAAGATGCTTTTGCCATATCAAATATCATACGTTCAGAGAGTATAATATGTTCCAGGCATTGGCTGATGGACCATTTATCTGGGGCTGCTTTAAATTGCAGCTGAGCTTCGCTAAGACCTGAGACTTGTTTTTCGAGTTCTTTGGTTGTCTGGTCGAAGTATTGCAATAAGGAATCGGTACCTTCTGCCCCTATTGTAAGTGGGGCTTGCTCAATAACTTCGGTGTAATTGTTCTGACCTACACTTTGTTGAGGTACTGGGGTTGACGAAAGGAGTACTGCGCTGAGACCCGCAATCGCTATCATGTTCATAATCTGGTTCATATTTATAATTTTTTAAATTGTTAAACGTCACTTTCTCATTACAATTATAATGCATTTTTGTTTTTTTATTCTTTTCATAAGGCAAGAAAATAACTTCTTGAGCGGAGTGTAATTAAAAATTACGTTTTTTGAAATAGCGAATCCAAAACTACCTGCGAAATGTTAAATTTAACCTGTAGCAAGAATATGCAGGTTGGTATTTGCATTGAATATCAACTTGCTGGTGGAGATTGCTAGATAACAGTATTCACTTTATATATTTTCAATATTCAAACAATTTATTAAAATGTTTGAATATTGAAAATATATAACTAACTTTAATTCAGATGAACAAAAAGGAACAGGTTAAGGAGCGGATTGGTCAGGCCGCAATGGAGTGTTTTGAGCGATATGGTTTAGAGAAGACGACATTGGACGATATTGCGAAAGCCGTAGGATTGAACAAAACTTCGCTTTATTATTATTATAAGAACAAGGAAGATATTTTTATAGAAGTTGCGATCCGCGAGGGTGAGTCTTTTATAAATACATTGCAACAGAGTACGTTAAAGAAAAAAGGCGTGGAGAATCAGATCGGGTTCTATTTAGAATCGCGATTGAACTATTATACGAATGTTCTCAATATGAATAGGGTGTCGGTAGAATCGCTAGACAAGATTTTACCTCGTTTTTTTGAACTATATGATGCGATGATGGTGCAGGAAAAAGATTTTCTGACAAAGCTTTTGCTGCAAGCCATCGCTCAGGAGCAGCTGGATATGGAAGATCCAGAAAATACGGCTTCTGTACTAATCAATTTTGCGAATGCATTAAAACATAGTACAGAGCAACAAGCGATCCTAAAGAAGCAAGTCGAGATCGACTATGCGCAAAGTCTTCGGGATACTAAATTTTTGGTTTCCTTGATTTTCAAGGGAATCAGAAAACAAGGATGATGACCTGTCTCAGGGAATCATGGATGGGGTAAAGTGAGGCATTGAAGCGAATATTATACGCTAACCAATATAAACTATGAAAAAAATTACCTTATTAATCCAGATTCTCTGTATCTGCGCTCCATTTTCTTTGTTTGCGCAACAGACGATAAACGGACGTGTTAGTAATAGCCTGACCGGGGAGGCCGCCTATGCAATTTCCATACGTATAAAAGATAGTAAGGATGGTACCTTTTCGGATGATCGTGGTCGTTTTCAATTGAAAACGAATAGACCTTTGCCCCTAATCCTTTCTATTTCAGCGATCGGATTTGAACCCCGTGAGGTCCTTGTTGAAAGTGCAGCCTCTCCCTTAGAAATTCCGCTGAATGTTTCGCCGATACTGGGGCAGGAGGTGGTGGTGTCCGCTAGCCGAACAGTCCAGACCAAACTTTCTTCCCCTGTGACTATCGAGCAGATCAGCAACAAAGATATCCGTAATTCTGCCCAAATAAGTTATATGGATATGCTTCAGGGTCTGCGGGGAGTCGATGTTACTGTGTCCAGTATTGGTTTCACCAGTGTGACGACACGCGGGTTCAATACAAGCGGGAATACAAATTTTACACAGATTGTCGATGGTATGGACAATCAGGCTCCGGGATTGAATTTTCCACTGGGCTCAGTTATTGGTTTGACCCAGCTTGATGTGGATAATATTGAGCTTTTATCAGGAGCTTCTTCTGCCTTATATGGCTCCCGGGGACTCAACGGAACCATGATTGCAACTGGGAAAAATCCATTCAAATATCAGGGATTAAGTGTATTGGTGACGCAGGGGGTAAATCATATAAACGCTAAAAAGAACAATGATCCTGTTCCGGCATCGCCCTATTATGATTGGACAATTCGCTATGCCAAACAACTGAGCAATAAGATAGCTTTTAAGGTCAATGGTCAATATACCCAGGCAAAAGATTGGGTGGCCAATGATGAGACAAATAAAAATGGCTTGGGTACAGCGCTAACGGATCCCAATTATAATGGTGTCAATATGTACGGCGGAGCGACTTCGGTAGATATCAACCCTTTCCTGGAAGCTGCACTTGCTGGAAATCCAGATTTGGCGCCAATTGTTGAACCCTTGCTTGCCCATTCAAACTATGTTTCCCGGACAGGCTATCCTGAGTATGGGTATCTCGATAATAGGGCGAAGCTTTTTAAGGTAAATGGCGAATTTCGCTATAAGATTTCATCGGATATCGAAGCGATCGCTTCGGCGACTTTTGGCACTGGAAACATCGTGTACACCAATGATACCCGTTATCAGTTAAAAGGATTTAAAGTGGGCCAATATCGTTTGGAGGTACGAAATGACAAATGGTTCGTCCGGGCTTATACCACCCAGGAAAATTCAGGAAAAACACTCGTAGCCGGACCAACGGCCCAATACATTAATGAGTCCTGGAAAACAAGTTACGATGGAAATGTCGGGGGCTGGTACCCGGAGTATACAGCTGGTCTTCTTAATGCACTTGCCACTGGCACATCGCTTACAGATGCCCATCTCCAAGGACGTACTTTAGCTGATCAGGGCCGGGCAGAACTTGGTAGCGCATTATTCAATAGACTTAAAGATAGCATTAGCAATACGCCAATTTCAGAAGGTGGGACATTGTTTCTTGACCGCAGTAAGTTATATAATGCTGAGGCGCAATATAATTTCTCAGATCATATCAAATTTATGCAGGTCATTGCCGGTGTCAATTGGCGCCTGTATAGTCTCAATTCTAAAAATACACTTTTCCCAGATAAGGATAAACCTATTCATGTCAATGAATACAGTGCTTATCTACAAATGGCAAAGAGAGTCATGGATGAACGATTAAATATCGCGACTTCTTTTCGATATGACAAGAATACCTTATTTGCTCAACCACGGCTTACATCACGAGCATCATTGGTCTATGAGATGCAAAGACAGAATTATTTGCGTTTCTCTTATCAGAATGCATATAGTTTTCCTTCTAATATTCAGGCGCTCCAAAATACATTGAATGGGTATAATAGTTTTTCCTCCGGAGGATCTTCGCTATTATTGATTGATAACTATCAATTTGACCGCTATCCACCCTATACGTTAGAAAGTGTACAAAAATTTCAGGTTACAAATGATCCGAAAGTACTTCAGCATTTTAAGTTTGATGATATCAAACCACAGTCAGTCAATGCTTTTGAATTAGGATACGCAGCGATGTTTGGTAAGCGCGTCATGGTTGATGTGCTCGGCTATTTTTCAACATGGAAGAATTTTATCGGTTATGCCAATGTTGCCAATACGCCAGGCACCGACGATATCAACGCTTTTAAGGATCATGCTACCTATGTTCAATATAATGTCGCTTTTAATGGTGGAGAAACAGTAAATACATACGGGTATGCTGCCAGTGTGAGCGTAGATCTGGGCAAGAATTTTATGACCAAGGCAAACTATTACTCGGACTATCTTAAAAATAAAAACAATAGCCAGATCAATAACTTTAATACACCTAATTATCACTTTAACTTTGAATTTGGAAATAGTGGTTTTGGTAAAAAGCAAGTCTGGTCGTTTAGCACATCACTTCGGTATAAGCCCGGCTATTACTATGTTGTGTCAGGGGGGCTTGCGGCCGGGCAGGTGCCTAGCTCGACTGTGATTGATGCACAGGTGAGCTATAAGCTTATTAAAGCGCGTTCTGGCATTCGTATTGGTGGAACGAATATTACGAACAAATATTATTCTACCGGTATTGCCAACCCTCGCATTGGTGCGGTGTATTATGTCACTTATGCTTATAATATTTTTTAACCAAAATAAATCATAAAAAGATAAATCATGAAAAGAAATGTAGCAAACAGATTCATAATGCTGTTCATTGGGCTCACCTTATGGAGCTGTAAGAATCAGCAAAGTACGGACTATAATGTATTGACTTTTGGTCCGGGGCAGGAGGAAGCGATTGAAGAGGCTTTTCTGTCGATTAAAGATAGTACCAATATACACTTGAAAGCAGGTAAATATCGTTTTGAAAACCTGAGTATCGCCCAGGTAAATCATATTAAAATCGACGGCGAGGGGCATGATAAAACAATTGTTGATTTTTCGGGGCAGACACAGGGGGGAGAAGGGATCCGTATCACTGATGTCAAAGGGCTAACCATCGGAAATATGACGATCCGGGATTCAAAAGGTGATTTATTGAAGATAAACAATAGTCAGGACATCATTATTGCAGATCTACATAGTATATGGAGTTCAGCCGATTCTACCAGCGGTGGATATGGAATTTATCCCGTACTCTGTAAGAATGTGCTGATTGAGAATTGTTATGCCGAGGGAGCTTCTGATGCCGGTATCTACGTAGGACAGACCAAAGGAGTGGTGGTAAGAAAATGTAAAGCATTCAAAAATGTGGCTGGCTGTGAAATTGAAAATACAACAGATGCTGAGGTATATGACAATGAGTTTTATGGCAATACAGCAGGTTTTTTGATTTTCGATCTACCTGATCTATCGCAGCGAGGTGGTCATGTGAAAGCTTATCGTAACAAGATCTATGATAACAATTTCAAGAATTTTGCGAAAGGAGGAAGTTTTGGAACTTTTTGGGGAGTAGGAAACGCCTCTCCCGGAAGTGGAATTATTATCCTTTCCACCTCAAATATTGAAATATATGACAATACAATTGAAAAAAATAATACTTCGGCGATTACTATAGCTTCTGGTTTTGCTGTAGATGAAAAAGCTGCTGAACGTATCAATGCTAACTACTCCCCAATACCGACCCATATTAAGATCCATGGCAACACCATAGAGATGGACGACAAGTTCCCGAAACCGGCTTATGAACATCGTATTGGCCAATTAATTATTGCTACTGAAGCACAGCTGAATGCCGTTGAACCTGATCGCAAAGTAAAAAGAATCCCTGCGATCCTGTACGATGGAATCACCAGTAACATGATGACCAATGGTACTTCCTTAAATCCAGATTCTATTTGTATTGACCAGCCCGGTGAAAATATGTTTGTTTCGGCAGATTTTAAACATGCGGGGCAAGCAGATAAATGGAAACCATCAAGTAATGTGAAACCATTTCAATGTAAATAACCGTGAAAAATATAAAATTGACCATTGGTGTTATCATCGTTTTGACTGTATTCTCCCTAACTTTGCAACAAAGCTGCCGACAGGGGAAAAACAAATCAGAACAAACTAATACATCTTTCGTATTTAAGGAAAAACTGTCTGATTATGGTTTTTTTAAGGGAAGCCTAAGTAGTCTAATGCCGCGAGAGGGGGTGCTTCCGTACGAGCTAAGTACGCCTTTGTTTTCAGACTATACGGTTAAAGATCGTTTTATTGTTCTTCCACAGGGAAAATCAATTGAATATACTGAACAGGGACCTTTGGATTTTCCTGATTCAACCATAATTGTTAAAAATTTCTCCTATATCAATGTTCAGGGACAAAAGGTCGTCATCGAAACCCGCTTGTTGGTCAAAGATCCAATAGATCACAAATGGAAAGTCATGAATTACCTTTGGAATGCGGAGCAAACGGATGCGGTTAAACATATTAGAGGATCGAAACTAGCGATTACTTTGGTCGATAACTCCGGTATTAAACATACAACAAATTATATGGTGCCGAATACGAATGATTGTAAACGTTGTCATAATAATGCATCGAAACTAATGCCAATAGGTCCTAAAGCGCGTAACCTGAATTTTGTGCGTGCGGGCGATTCTGTCAACCAATTGACCCACTGGAGTTCGCTGGGATTGTTGAAAAATATGCCAGACTTAAAGAATATTTCACTACTGCCCGTATGGACCGATACAGAAAAATACAGTATCGAAGAACGTGCCAGAGCTTATTTGGACATCAATTGCGCACACTGTCATACCAAAGGTGGGGACGCATTTAATACAGGGTTATTTCTCAATTATGAGGAGAACGCATCTGCACATCTCGGTGTAGATAAAGCGCCCGTATCTGCCGGAGGAGGGGCTGGTGGTTTAAACTTTGATATCATACCCGGTGACTCAAAGCATTCGATCCTGCTTTATCGGATGAATAGTACCGAACCGGGAACGGCAATGCCCGAATTGGCCCGAAGTATTATCCATAAGGAAGGTGTGGATTTGATCCGCCAATGGATAGATAATATGCCCAGGAAAAAATAAAAATATCATCACCTTTCAATTTATATTAATTAGAACAACATGATTGAGCAAATAGATTCAATATTTCAGCAACAGCAACTCTTTCAAATCGAATTACGACAGAGTGATGCCCAGCAACGGATAAAAAAGCTGCGTAAATTACGTTGTGCGATTGAAAGTAACGAAGATTTAATTTATGAGGCATTGGCGAAAGATTTGCGTAAATCAAGAAATGAGGCGGCAATAAGTGAAGTATTATTTATCTATGGTGAAATCGATTTTGCTATTCGCCATTTGCAAAAATGGATGCGGCCCAAACGCGTAGGGAGATCGGTGACAAACTTGCTGGCAAAAAGTTCAATCGTCTATCAACCCAAAGGAGTGGTTCTGATTATATCGCCATGGAATTACCCCTTTCAGCTTACGATGAGTCCCTTGGTATCTGCGATTGCCGCGGGTAATTGCATCGTACTGAAACCTTCTGAACATAGTCCATACACAGCAACAGTGATTCAGAAGATGATATCCGAATCATTTGATGTGGAAGAGATAGTCTGTATAACGGGTGAAAAATCTACAGCGGAAACTCTTTTGAAGCTTCCTTTTGATCATATTTTCTTTACTGGTAGTTCTTCCGTTGGTAAACAGATTATGAAATCAGCCTCCGACCATTTGAGTTCAGTAACCTTGGAGCTCGGAGGGAAATCACCGGTCATTTTGGATGAAACCGTCCATCTCGAAAAGGCTGCAAATAAAGTGGCCTGGGGAAAATTGATCAATGCTGGTCAGACTTGTATAGCTCCAGATTATGTTCTTATTCCGGAAAAGCGACGTGACGAATTTGTGGGACATTATTTAAATGCGGTCAAAAAAATGTTTTTTTCGAAGGATGATAAAATAGATCCTACTGTCTACGCAAAAATTATCAACCAGAGGCATGCTGATCGTCTTATTGCTTTGATCAATAAGTCGGTTCAAGGAGGAGCCCGATTAGTTGAAGGCGGTGTACTGTCTGAGGATTTAACATTGAGTCCGACATTGTTATTAGATGTTTCATTGGATAATGCGATCATGGGAGAGGAAATTTTTGGACCTATCCTTCCAGTGATAACGTATGGGAAATTGGAAGATGCAATTGCTATCGTAAATCGAAGTGAAAAGCCACTTGCATTGTACGTATTTAGCGAAAACAAACATCATATTCAACGGGTTGTCCAGCAAGTAGCATCGGGCGGCGTTTGTATCAATGATGTACTTATCCATGTTTCCAATCCTCACTTGCCATTTGGCGGTGTTAATGGTAGCGGGCAGGGAAGTTGCCACGGTTTTTTTGGCTTCAAAGCATTTTCACATGAACGCGCTGTGATGCGTCAATCCAGATACGCATTTTCTACAATGATTTATCCACCATATCAAGGGAAAAAAATGATATTTAAATTGCTGAAAAAATGGATTTAGGAAGCTTATTTTTTATACTTGTATATGAATAAAATCAAAAGCATCGTTGTGTTTTGTGCTTCCAGTTTGGGCAATTCAAGCATATATGAAGATCAGGCGAAATCTGTCGGTTATACGTTTGCTCAGCGAAACATTCAGCTGGTATACGGAGGTGGTCGCGCCGGATTAATGGGCGTGGTTGCAAATGCCGCCTTAGAAAAAGGTGGTGAGGTCGTTGGCGTAATTCCCCACTTTCTAAACTCAAAAGAAAGAGAGCATCGCGGCGTAACAAAATTAATTACGGTAGATAGTATGCATGACCGTAAACGGATCATGAATGATCATGCCGAAGGAATAATAGCTTTGCCTGGAGGATTCGGAACCCTTGAGGAACTTTTTGAAATGACTACCTGGGGGCAACTCGGTCTACATCGTAAGCCAGTGGGAATATTAAATATTAATGGGTTTTATGATCATATGATCAAATTTATGGATCATATGGTTGTTGAGGGACTATTAAAACAGGAGAATAGAGAAATGCTGTTGGTAAGCGATTCAATTGAAGATCTATTAGATAAGATGGAAAATTATGCGGCGCCGGAGGTAACGAAATGGATTGACAAAAATGAGATCTGAGCGGATCTTATTGTTTTAATGGCTACTTAATTTCTAAGACAATCTTAATATTACTCTTATGGTTTATTAAGATTGTTCTTATTGAGTTTTAATGTTGTTTTTGGATTTTTGTAGCAAAAATCTTTAGCTAAGTATGTTACAATTCAAAGGCCTTGTTACACCTTTATTAATTGCTGCTCCTTTTTGTCTTAATGCACAGACTATTTCATCTGACACCTTAAAGTTGTTGAAAATTGATGAAATAGAAATTACCTCTAAGTATTACAAGCGGTATAATCCCAAACAATTGTCTGAAGCATTGCGCTTAGAAACCTCTTTATTGAAAGCCCCACAGCATATTCAGGTCATTAATAGCGAGATTTTTCGGGATCAGGCAGTATTAAACCTAAATGAAAGTGCTACGCGTAACGTAAGTGGAACTTTTAGAGAAGAATTACACAATGGTATATCCCCCGATATATATTCGCGTGGCGGCTATATCAGTGCACAACGTAATGGCGTGGATATGCGTCCATTGGGCAAGGGGCCGATAGCCGATGATTTGGCGATTATTGAAAGGGTGGAATTTGTAAAAGGCCCAAGTGGCTTTATGCATGCTATTAGCGATCCATCTGGTTCTTATAACATCATCACGAAAAAACCGACGGGAGAAACTAAAAGAAGTTTCGATTTGCTAACCGGAAGTTTTGGCTTATTGCGCGCCGCGGTAGATTTGGATGGACAACTTGATAAGAGCAATAAAATCCAATATCGTTTGAATGTCATGGGCATGCGCAGTAATGGATTTCTTAAATATGATCGAAATAACCGATTATTATTCGCACCCGCATTAAAATATCAATTTAGCGAGCGCACAACAATAACGGCCGAATACATCTATCAACAATTGAATTATCTTCTCCTCAGTGAAGCACAGATGTCCCCTTACGGTTATGGCACACTTCCGAAAGATTTTACCATTACCGACCCTAGTATACGACCTTTTGTAGGTAACGACCATAATGCATTTCTGACTTTTCAACATCGATTTAAGAGCGATTGGCAATTGACAACGAAATTAGCGTATATCCATAGCGGCTATAACGGTACATTGTTCTGGGTGAATGGTGCGAATGCTCAAAATAAGGATATTTTGGATAGAAATCTAGTTTACGATTCGAATAAGTACGGTATCTTTTCTACGCAGGCATACCTGAATGGATATTTTAAAACTGGAAATGTCGGCCACCGTATCATCACTGGAATTGATGTCAATAATAAATCATCCCGAAGTTGGGATACATGGGGCACAGCGACAACAGTCTATCCGCTGTCCATCACGAATCCACAGTATTCGGAAACAATACTTAATACAGGTATAGGTGGCGATTTTGTTTCGGAGAATGATTTTACTTCCGAGGGAAGTAAAATACATCGACAACTTTTCTATGTTTCGGCTTATGCAATGGATGAATTACTTTTTCTGGACGAAAAACTACGGATTTCTCTCGGTTTACGTGTCACTGCATCGAATGGCAAAACAAATGATTATGGTGCAAAGAGTAACTCAGAAGATGTTGTTTTAACCCCACGATTGGGAATCAATTATGCCTTGGATCAAAATACTTCGCTCTACTTCTTACATGACCAGAGTTATTTGCCACAAGCAGGGATTTCCGTGGATGGTACAGCATTAAAACCATTAAAAGGAGTTAACTACGAATTAGGGATTAAACGTGATTGGATGGAAGGAAAATGGAATACAAGTGTTTCTGTCTACCATATCGAAAGAAATCGTTTGATCACACCTGACCCAGTATCCAATCTGATCTATCAGACTGGGGAAAGTAAATCGAGAGGAGTTGAGTTTGACCTTAAGGGAAGACTGGCGAAAGGCCTGAATGCGGTGATTAACTATGCTTACACGGATTCTAAAATCTCTGCTGACGAAATGAAACCCGAAAATATAGATATGGCCACACCTAATCGGGTAAAGCATATCCACAATACCTGGTTGAATTATCTATTGCCTATCGAACGTGTAAAAGGTTTGACGGTATCCTTGGGATACCAGTTGCTCGCCGGCCGAGCTGAGCGTTTTACATCAACGAATCCTATAGCCCTAAAAGATATCTTTCGATTGGATGCCGGAGCAGGATGGAGCAATGATAAGTATCGTATTAATCTAATCGTCAATAATCTATTGAACGAAAAAATGTATTCTACAGCTTGGCGTAATGGTAGTGGAAATATGTACTATTGGGTACAAATGGCACCTATACATGCAAGGCTCTCGTTGGGAATAAATCTGTAAAAAACGATGAAAATAAATTTTATAAAAAAGCTTATAGTGGTCCTATTTCCTATTTGGATAGGCTGTAGTGGCGAAAATCAAAAAGGAAAAGCGAATGGAGCCGCCTTTGAGGTAACCGATGCGCAAGGGCATCTTATTGCGTTAGAGAAACCTGCAGAACGTATCGTATGCTTATACGAACCCGGATTGGACGCGCTATATATGCTGCAGGCTGAGCATAGAATTGTTGGGCTATTTAATGATGTTTATTCCAGTGATGAACTATTTCCCTTCTTTTCGAAAATGGATGCACGAATCTTGGAACGGAAATTACCAGTAGTAGGGACAAATAATCAGGGAAGCGTTGAACAGATTGTCGGACTCAGTCCAGATTTAGTAATCGTACATGCTGGTCAGGCGGATCTGATAGAGGGCTTGCGGAATGCTGGAATGAAGGTGTATGCAACGAAAGCCGAATTGAAAGCGGAGGTGTTTAAAACAGTGGAGGATATTGCCACACTTACAGCGAGTACAGAAAGAGGTATGGAGTTGATTTCCTATGTAAAGCAGAAAGCGGAACTCATCAAAAAAACTTCCGATACGATAGCAAAGAAAAGACGGGTATATTTTACCTGGGCGTATGGACGTGTTTTTTCGACAACAGGTACGAAGAGCATGATGCACGCTTGCCTGGAAATGGCCGGCGTTGAAAATGTCTGTCCTTTTGAGTTGGATCAACCGAATATTAACGCGGAAACATTGATCGGTTGGAACCCTGATATGATTGTCATGTGGAACGATAGTCCACAATTATTTTATAAACGAAAAGAGTTTGCGGATATTCCTGCGATAAAGGAGAAGCAGATTTTTAATCTGTTGCCAATGTTTGCCTACAATCCACATACGTTGAAGGCGCTTTGTACAGCAACGGCAATACATCATTGGGCGTATGGTGATAAGCAATTAGATCAGAAGGGGCAGGTTGAAGAAATTATTACCCATCTTTATGGAAAGCAAAAAGCTGATAAAATTATAGATTTATTATGATAATTGACAGAATTACATCGTATTGGGACAAACAAAGTAAGATTTGGCGTGAAGAGAAAGAAGAGGCTTGGTCCAAACCCGAAACAGCAAATTGGTTGGAGTTTTTCGAAGAATTATTGCTTGACCCAAAGTTGGGTGGAAAGAATATTTTGGAGATAGGGACTGCTTCAGGATACTTTGGTAATATTATGACCAAGGCAGGCTTTGAGGTGACCGCTATTGATCTCTCTCCAAACATGATCAATGAAGCAAAACAGGTTTCTGATGCATTGAATCTAACAGTGGATTATCACGTAATGGATGCTCAAAATTTAGCATTTGATGATGATAAATTTGATCTTGTTTTTACACGTCTTATGACCTGGACGATACCGGATTTATTTAAATGTTATCGTGAAATATTTCGGGTATTGAAGCCCGGAGGAAGGTTTATAAATTTTGACGGTGATTTCGGAGCGACAGTTTTCAGTCAAGAGGGGCATGAAAGATATCCTAAAGAAATTATGGAAGAAGCAAATGACATCAAATCCAATTTGGATATAAGCAAATATAGCCGACCAGAAAGAGATTTATATCTATTGGATAAGGTGGGCTTCATTGATTTAAAAAATGATAATGAAGTTCACAATAAAATCTATTCGAAACCTGAGGAAGAAGATGGATTATTCATGCTAAGTGCTATAAAGCCAATGCCCTAGGCCTTCCTGTTACCATCTGTTTATCTTATTTTAAATAAAAAACTACCTATGAGGCTGTAAATTTTTAGGATTGCGGCCTCATGCGTTTTAAAAAAAATGATTTTTTTTTCAATAGTTCGGATTTGATCAATATTTTCTCGGAAATCATCAATAAATACATGAAAAATGAACGCTAAATTTGAAATGGTTAATTCATTGGTTGAATGGAGGATATCATATATTCCTCTTAGCTAGCCGGTAGCATAGGTACCCTTATTTTAACCGGTAGGGTAACCTATGACGGCTAGTTCTTACCAATGTTGAAAGGCAATTCCTTTCAACAAAAGGAGGCTTGATCTTCGGATCAAGCCTTTATTAATTTATGCTGATGATTGACCGATCGAAACTTTTCAAAGTTTATTTGCACGGGCAGTTATTTCAGCAATATCAAGTACTTCAATTTCGGACTCTTTCTCTTTTATTTTGACCCCATCTTTTAACATCGTCATACAGAAGGGACATGCAGCGGCAACAACTTGGGGCTGTGCGGCTATAACCTCTTCAATACGTTCGATATTAATATCTTTCTTCCCTTGTTCAGGTTCTTTGAACATCTGGCCACCGCCGGCACCACAGCACAGCCCATTGCTTTTGCAACGTTTCAATTCGACAAGTTGCGCATCCAGACTTTCAAGTACTTTTCGGGGTGCTTCGTAAACTTCATTTGCCCGCCCCAGATAGCAAGGATCATGATAGGTTATTTTTTTACCCTTAAATATCGTATTGTCGGCCGGTTTCAACTTCCCTTCGTCAATGAGGCTTTGGATCAACTGTGTGTGATGGATAACTTCATAGTTACCCCCCAAAGCAGGGTATTCATTTTTAAGTGTATTAAAGCAGTGTGGACAAGCAGTGACGATCTTTTTGATTTCATAACCATTCAATATTTCGATATTCATCATAGCTTGCATCTGAAATAGAAATTCATTCCCACTTCTTTTTGCGGGATCTCCGGTGCAGCTTTCTTCTGTTCCAAGAATTGCATAGTTGAGCCCAACATGCTGGAGAATCCGACAAATATCACGTGTTATTTTTTGAGCGCGCTCATCAAAACTACCAGCACATCCCACCCAAAATAATATATCGGGAGCTTCTCCCTTAGCTAACAGTTCAGCGACTGTTGGAACTTTTAATTCATTTTCCATCATTAAACTATTGTTGTTGAGTCCAATTCGCACGATCCATTTGTGCATACTTCCATGGAGCACCATTATTCTCAATGTTGCCAAACATATTGTTGATACTTGCGGGGGCCTGAGATTCCTCCATAACCGCAAATCGACGAAGTTCTACGATAATGTCCAAAGGGTTAATATTGACAGGGCATTGCTCGACACAGGCATTACAACTTGTACAAGCCCACAATTCTTCGCGACTGATATAATTGTCGATTAGCGACTTTCCATCTTCCACAAAGCTTCCATTTACCTTAATGTTTTTACCTACTTCAGTTAATCGATCCCTTGTATCCATCATTATTTTTCGCGGGGATAGCAGCTTTCCCGTAATATTGGCCGGGCAGGAGGAGGTACAGCGACCACATTCTGTACAGGTATAGGCATCCAGAAGGCTTTTCCATGTTAGATCCTGCACATCTTTGGCGCCAAAGCGAGCTACGGTATCTGAAGATGGTGGCGTAAAACTTGGATCAAGCATCGCTTTTACTTCGTTGGTGACAGCGGGCATATTGGATAATTTTCCCTTCGCATCCAAGCTTGAAAAATAAGTGTTTGGAAAAGCCAGAACGATATGCAAGTGTTTCGAATAGGGCAGATAGTTTAAAAAAGCTAATACACCTAATATGTGAAACCACCAGCAAAACCTTTCGATGATATACAGTGTACTAGTAGAGGTCGGAAGATAGGGTAATAAATAATGGCTTACCGGAAAGGAGCCCACAGAACTAAAATGTTCATACCCGTAAAGCTGTAATTTGAGGTCCGTCGCATTCATTAACAGAAAGGCCGACATCAGCAGAATTTCTGTAATCAAAATAATATTAGCGTCTGTTTTGGGCCAGTTGTTCAGTTCTCTACTATTTAGACGATTTACTTTGACAATATTTCTTCGAATAAGGAAGACCAGGCAGGACACGAGTACAGCAAGTGCCAGCCATTCAAATGAACCGATCAAAAAGTTATAGAAACCGCCCAAGAAGGAAAAGATCCGATGCGTTCCGAATAAACCGTCAATAATGATTTCCAGCATTTCGATATTGATAATAACGAAACCCAGATAAACAAATAAGTGTAGGATGGCGGGAGTAATCCGCTTAAACATCTTTTTTTGTCCAAAAGCAACCAAAATCATCGTTTTCCAGCGCTCTGGAGCTCGGTCCGAACGATCTAAATCTCGTCCTAATTTTATATTACTGTAGATCTGTTGCACATTTTTACCAAAGAAAAATAATGCTCCTAAAAAACAAACCGCAAATATTAGCTGACCTATCATATGCTCGAATATTGGTTACAAAACAAATATACTATAATATTTTATTATGCTAACATAATAAAAATAAATCAAAAAAATAAGCTTATAAAGGTAATTTTCTGAAAAAATATCCCTATTCTTATAAGCACCAACAGCCATGAAAATCAACTGAGGATTCTTTCTGACCAATAGAAAACAGATACTTTCAGAAAAAATAAAGAATAGGAAGAAGGGGTTGGAAAAGTAAGCCCCCGAGAAAGTTGCAATGATTTTCTGGGGGCAAAGATTGTTCGGCTAATGATTTATTCTATACCGGCAAATGCTTGCTTAAGGATTTTTTCAACGGTTTTTTCAATACGGATTTTTCCTTCTTCTGTATTGATGTCAATACCGCAGAAAGTGCTGCCTGTAGATTTGGCCTGTAGTGCTAAGTAATAAATTCCGCTTACTAGTATGGCGAGTGTCGCCCTTATGTCCGTTTCTGAATGCTCAAATTTTGGATCAACGTGTTTAAATAATTCTTCACCAAGAACTTCGCGTCTATCGGCTATATTTTTTAATGCTTTAGTTTTCTCACCCAGTCCCCAATGGATGATTTTCTGTTTGGTTTTATCCTTTAAAAAAGTATTCAATTGGGATTTAAGTAATTCGTTTACCAGAGCGACATCAATATCATTTGGATTCGATATCATTTGCTCCAAAACACCTTTATCGCCAATCTGCCAAAAATCTTTTTGTGTTAAGTAAGCCTCTACTAATTGATCGAGGCCTCCAAAATAATTCCAGATGAGTGCTTTATTTAGGCCGCACTCCAGTGCGATATTCGGGCCGTTCAGCGCATGGTAGCCTTTCTTTTGGATGACTTTTCCCACTGCGGCGATCATCCGCGCTTTGGTACGTTCCTTGTCTCGGATGGGACCCGATGTTACTTTTCTTTCTTTCTTTGGACGATCCTCAGTTACGTTCTTTTTCATTAGAATAATTTTGTTTATTCATTACCAATTTATTTACAAAGGCATTATACTGCCTTTGGCGGTGTTACTAAGAATGAAGCTATCATAGACTCAGTCGTATAAGTCTTGAGCTAATTTAAGCCCGTGATAATTTCATACGAATAAAACCATTTTTAGCAACGAAGCTTCCATGAGTTATCCTATTCGTTCGTTAATAAACAAATTTGGACTCATGATGTTTCATTAGGGTAGATGTATATTTTTTCTACAATATCTAAATTTTAGCTGGGAAAAGCAAGAAAATCGTATAACAGATTTTAATTCCTTTTAATAAACTATTTTAGTCGACACGCAGATTGCCATTTAACAAGTTGCGGTAAATTGTTTTACTTTGGAATTAGCAGGATATGGGGCAATAAAAAAGGGACTATTCTTACGAATAATCCCTTTTTTATGACGTATGTGATACGTTATTATTTTTTTGCTGGTGCAGCAGGCGCAGCTGTTGCCGAAATACCTAATTTAGATTTTACAGCAGCGGTTAAATCCTCACCACCTTGGAAATAAGGAATATTCGTGCTTGAGATATCAAATACATAAGCCATTCCTTTTTCTTTTGCCACAGCGTTGACTGCATCAGCTACTTTTCTTTGGATAGGTGTAATCAATTCATCTTCTTTTTTTCCCAATTCTTCTTGAGCAGTTTGTTGTGATGATTGAATACGAGTTTGCATATCTTGGATTTCTTGTCCTAATTTATTCAATTCAGGATCTAGCGTATCTTTGTTAGCTTCGCTTCTGGTACGTAATTTATCAGTTCCTTCTTTTTGTTTGGTCTGTAAAATAGTGACCATGCCTTGAATTTCTTTGGTTTTACTCTCACTCAAAGTTTTCAATTGAGCTTCCGCTGTTTTATAATCTGGAGTTGATTGAATAATGTCAGCAAAATTGATGTGACCGATCTTTTGCTGTGCATTAGCGAATTGAGTTGAGAAAAATACTGCCACTATAGCAACCGCACCTTTTAATAAGTTTTTCATGCTTTTCATTTTAATCTAATACGCCATCTCTATGGCAATCTTTTTAGTTTTCTAATTAATTACTACTTTTTTTACTTGTGTCCACAATGATAACAAACTCCAGCTTAGTTTGCAAGACTAGGATTAGGTTTATAGCCTAATTTTGTAATGACATCATTACTTTTGTTCAATTTTGAATTTGCATAAAGGAAAGTGGATTCTTTGCCTTTGTCCACGATGAAATCAAAATTCTGTGCCGAAGCAACATCTTGTATCGCTTTTGCTACGCGGTCCTGAATAGGTTTAATTAATTGAACCCGCCTTTTGAAAAGTTCGCCTTCAAATCCGAATTTTTGTTTTTGATAATCTTTCACCTCTTTTTCTCTCGTAACGATTTCATCTTCGCGACGACGACGCATGTCCTCATTTAACAAGGCCTGATCTTTTTGATAAGCCTGATATAATTTTTCTATTTCGGCATATTTTTGATCTACCTCTTCCTGCCATTGTTTGGAAAGATCATCTAATTGTTTCTGGGCAGTGGTATATTCGGGAATGTGTTTTAGGATATATTCTGAATCTACATATGCAAGCTGTTGCGCAAATGTCGCTGTAGCACTAACGACTACAAAAGCTATAACTAACAATATTTTTTTCATATTTCCTGTAAGTTTTATAGACTATAATTTAATATTTAACATTCATTTACATTATGACAATGGCTGAGCCCAAAAGTTTAATCTGAGAAGCCGTCTTAAATAAATTTACCGCTCAAAAATAACAAAAAAGATGCAATCTAACAGATATTTCTCGGGTTTAACACTATTTAACTTGTTGGCCGATTCCTGTTATACATTTCCAAAGAGCTCATTACGGCTAACCTTTGTTGTTAAAAGCAAACTTCCTTCAAGATAAGAAGATTTAAGCGATATGCAGCGTTCAACTAAATAAATTTAAATGCTATAAATAAAAAAAGCTATCGCAGAAACTGCTGATAGCTTTTTCATCCCGATAAGGATATATCTTAGTGATTGGATCAACCTCGGTTAAAATCCGCCCATATTTTGCATAATACTGAAGGTAAAGTTTTGTTTCCAAGTACTGCTCGGTAATCCCGGAATAGGGTCAAATGCGTGACCGTAGTCGATCCCCAACATACCAAAGATAGGTAAGAAGATACGTGCACCAACACCTGCCGAACGACGGACCTTAAATGGATTGTATTCGGTAAACTTGTTCCAGGTGTTTCCAGCTTCCGCAAATGCCAATACATACACCGTAGCCTGGTCATTTAACATAACCGGATGACGTAATTCCATTTGATACTTGGTATAGATTGGGCTACCTGAATTCCGCGCTACGTTAACATTTTGTGTACCTTCTGGAATAATTACACCATTTGCATAACCACGCATTGCAATAATCTCAGATCCTTGAAGGTAATCAAACCCTTGCATACCATCACCACCGACTTTGAACCTTTCGAATGTAGACGTTTCAGTTTTATTAGAATATTTCCCTAAGAAACCAAATTGTGCCTGAGCTTTGAAAACTAATTTTCCGACAATTTTTGCATACCATTGCGAATCGAATTTCCACTTATGGTATTCCGTCCAGCGATAACGTTCCTGAGGAGTCCCATTTTTATAATCAATATTATTGAATAGGGAATAAGGAGGCGTCAATTGTACCGAGAACTTGATGTTCGAACCCGAAGTTGGGTAGATCGGAGCATCGATCGAGTTACGGCTAAATTCTTGTGTTAAATTGATATTGTATGCTGTACCGTTATCAAACAAGAAATAGTTGCCATAATTCTGAAGTTTATACCGTTGGAAAGACAATGAAGTATTGGCTTGGAACCAGTTGTCTGGCCACTGTAGGCGTTTACCTAAAGTTGCTGTAATACCCGTCATCCAAATACGGTTCAATTCTGAATCTTTTACGATTTGCTCCCCGGTATAATAGTTGAATCCACCATAGGATGAACTGGAGGTATAAGCACTCAAACCAAAATATATCGGTTTTTTTCCACCTAGCCAAGGTTCCGAGAAGGAGAAGCTATAGGATTGGTAACGTTTACCTGAAGTCTGACCACGCACACTTAATTTTTGGCCATCACCACGAGGAAGAGGTTTCCATGAACTCTTATCAAAGAAGTTACTTGTAGAAAAGTTATTGAAAGTTAAACCTAATGTACCTATGATCTGTCCGGCTCCATAACCTCCGGAAAGTTCTACCTGATCGGATGGTTTTTCCGTTACATTATAAACAATATCCACCGTACCTTCCGCATAATTCAAATTGCTCGGAACTGGATTTGTTTTTTGCTCATCAAAATTCCCTAATTGGGCAATCTCACGAACGCTCCGCATAATTTGCTCTTTTGAGAATTTTTGTCCCGGTTTTGTATAGATTGAACGTAATACCACTCGGTCATTTGTAACATCATTACCTTTTACGATAACGTTGTTAATGGTATATTGCGCGCCTTCATATACACGTAAATTTAAGTCGATGGTATCGTTATATACACGTGTTTGCTCAGGGTCTACAGAGAAGGTCAAATAACCATCATTCATATAGATAGATGAGATGTCATCTGAATTTTTGCCTCCACCTAGTAATTTTGCGTTCAGTTTTTCCTCTGAGAAGACATCACCACGTTTGATTCCTAAAATTTTATTTAATAAGGTATCTGAATATTTTGCATTTCCTGTCCACACAATATTACCTACATAATATTTTGGACCTTCATAAATATCAAATTTGACCAATACATTTTTCTCGCCATCGCGAATGATCGTATCTTTTAAGATCTCCGCATCGCGATAACCCTTAGCGGCCATTTTTTTGATCAGGTTTTCTTTTCCCTCTTTGTATTTCTCTTCTTTGAATTTACCCGGACCAAATATGCGGTACCACATTTTTTGTTTAATTGGCTTTGCCATTTTCCGCAAATCTTTTTGTGAAAAATGTTCATTGCCTGTAAAGGTCATCTCTTTGACTCTTACCTTGTGTTTTTTATCTACGTCAGCAATTAAGATCTCATTATTCGCCTGAGCCGAATCCTTAACTGTTTTTAGTGTAATTTCTGGATATAAATAAGCTTTTTCTTTTAGAAAACGTTGAATCGTTGCCCGGGTCGTATTCATCAAGTTTTCGTTGACAATCTTACCGGTATTACTATTTAAACGCTTGCGGACTTCCTCGGTTTGACTTTTGCTCAGTCCGTTAATATCAATACGCGTCAAACGCGGACGTTCTACTACACGAATGGTTAAGAAGATATTTTCACCTTCAATTTTTTCTGCCCATAATTCGACAGCGTCAAAGAGGCCTTGAGCCATCATGTCTTTTACTACTTTCGCAGTCGCTTCACTTGGTACTTCCAGATATTGACCTACAGACAATTTAGATATTGTAATTAATACGTTCTTATCCAAAAATTGTGTTCCGGTTACATCAACAGCACTAATTACATAGTTTTTAGGGTTGAGATAACTGATTTTTTCGGGATCATTTAAGTTGAACGCACCATTTTGCTGTCCGTAGACAAGTTGCATTGATGAGAGACCAAAAAATAGTATTACGGGTAGTATACGCTTCATTTATCTTGAATTATTGGCGCTAAAGTACACCAATCAGTTGTTAATTTTTGTTAATTAAGAAAATTTAACCAGCTTGTTTTTTATTCAAATCAGTTGACAAATTTAATAAAATCATTTATAACTGCTCACTTGTTTTTCCAAACCTTCTTTCACGCTGTTGATAATCGACAATGGATTTAAATAAATCTTCCTTTGTAAACTCTGGCCACATCTTATCTAAAAAACATAATTCAGAATAAGCAATTTGCCAAAGAAGGAAATTACTGATCCGGAGTTCTCCACTGGTTCTTATCAATAGATCTGGATCTGGTAATCCCCGGGTGTAGAGATTGGCAGAGAAAATATCATCATTGATTTCCTCGATGCTCAATTCTCCCGCTTGAACTTTTTTAGCCAGATTTCGGGTAGTTTCAACAATTTCCTGACGGGAACTATAGCTTAAGGCCAGCGTGAGTGTGCAGTGCGTGTTATCTTTGGTGGCCTCAATTGTTTCCTGAAGTTTCTTTTGCGCATTAGAAGGAAGTTTGCTGATATCTCCGATTGCATTTAATCGGACACCATTTTCCTGAAATGTCTTGATTTCTTTTTTTAAGGAGGAAACCAACAGTTCCATTAAAGCAATCACTTCCAGTTTTGGGCGATTCCAATTTTCCGCTGAGAAAGCGTAAAGCGTTAGAAATTTTATGTTGGCCTGAACACATCCTTCTAAAGCCTCTCTCACTGCTTTTACCCCATTTTGATGTCCAAATACACGGAGTTTACCTTTTTGTTTTGCCCAACGACCGTTACCATCCATGATGATAGCAATATGTTGGGGTAATTTAATGTTATCAATTTGATCTAAAAAGCTCATTGTTGCTATATTCAATAAAATTAACACCTTTTAGCCTTTTACAGCGTATTTGTGTGTTAAAACCAGATACTGGCTTTCTGTATATTACCTTCAAACGATGTTTTACCTCCCAAGGTTAAACCGTTTGATCATTATTTTTGGCACCTTATTTTAGGTGCTTTGTGTCTCTTATGCTGTATTATTCCTTCCAAATATCGATTTTTAATTGATAATTCAGAAGCATAATATCATAAAGATTAGTAGTTTCTGACATCTATTCCCCAAAGCAGTTTTTCTCTCAATGTGCTAAAAAAACTCTCCTGCGGAAGACGGATTAGATTGATCGTAAATGGAGCTTGTTTGATTGTCAATTTAACGGAAGTATCGATAGACTCATTTTTTGAGTCACAACTGAGTATGTATTGATTGCTTCGGCTCTCGATTTCCAGCTCAAGGGTGAATTGATTTGAAATAACGATCGGTCTGACGTTAAGGTTATGTGGTGAGATCGGCGTGATTACAAAATTCCCGCTTTCAGGCATAATGATTGGTCCTCCGCAGCTCAACGAATAAGCTGTTGAACCGGTAGGAGTAGCGATAATCAACCCGTCTGCCCAATAGGAATTGAGTAGTTCGCCGTTAATCCGTGCATTGACTGTGATCATTGCAGAGCTATCGTAACGAAATACCGTAATATCGTTAAGGGCATAATGATTACCCTGAAATAGATTGATCTGTTCAGATTCTACCGAAAGAAGTACACGTTTTTGAATATCGTAACGATTGTTTAAGATATCTTCTATTGCATGTTCAAAGTCATTCTTATTGATGGAGGCCAAAAAGCCCAAACGTCCAAAATTAATACCTGCGATGGGAATACCCGAGTCTCTAATGAGTGATACCGCTGATAGCATAGTGCCATCGCCTCCTAAACTTAGCATGAGATCAACGTTGTCTTTAATTTCCTCATATACATGGTAGGTGGGAAAACTAAATCCACATTCAAACTGCGTTGTCAAGAACTTATAAAAAGGATCATAAACCCATATATCGACGTTTTTACCAACGAGATATTTAAATAAGTGCTTCACATGTGCTATAACGGAGGGTTGAAACTCTCGTCCATATATCGCAATTCTCATATTTTTTTGAATTTATGGGGCAAAGATGAGAAAAAAACTAATCTTAATTAATTAAATGTTGATGTAATTCATCAGTTGCTGATAACGATCGGCAGTGTCATCAAATGCGGCAACAGTATTGTGTGTCTCCATAACGATATAATTATGCCTTAAGAATGAATTGAGCAGCGCGTTGATATTGGACTTGTCTACTTTCAGTGTCACTTCAATGGAATCGCTTTCGAGATTTATTTTTGTGGCGCAATTGAGAATTCTACAGTTGTCACTTTCTACCAAATGCGAAATCTGGGATAAAGAAAAATCATGTAACCCTATTGACAAGACAATGATAGCCCCGGATTCATTCTGAGATTGGATCAATGAAATTGCCTTTAAAATATCTAATTGCGTAGAAACACCAATATATTTGTTATCTTGATCCAAAATTGGGACTAATGAACTGTTGTATACAGTTGTCATGACCAATGCATCATATGGATGCTGGTTAAATTTAAGCTGTATTGGTGCAGTGTTAATTTTAATGGAGGAAATAGAAGCTTCTTCATTATCGGCATCCAACAAAACAGACTCATTGACGAATCCAATATATTCATCCCCATTTAAAACAACCAATTCTTTACAAAGCATGTCTTGTAGTTTTTCTAAGGCCTGCTGTATTGAATCAGCTTTCTGGATGCTGAAATCTGCGTTTGAAAGAAATTGTCCTATTAACATACCCAAACTTAATAAAAAAAATGATGTGATAGGGAAAATTTTATAGATCAGAATCTTTGGCAGTGTCTGGACTTTTTTGTGTTTGATGAATAAATTAAAAGTAAGTAATTACATTATTGCAAATAAGTACAATTTTAATGTTTAAAATTGTACTTTTATTAGCATTCTGTTAGTATTTTTGTCCACAATTTGAGCTATGCTAAAAATGGAGGGTAGCTAGTTTTTTTCAGAAAAATAAGATTGATGGTTACGAGTGAGAATAAAAAATTTATTGATATACGCGAGGTTATTCGCAAAAAAAATGCAGGATTAGCAAAGTGGATTCCATCTTTTTTGTTGAATTATCTCAAGCGGACCATTCATGAAGATGAGATCAATGATATTATGACGCGTTTTGCAGATTTGCAGGGGCTGGATTTTGTCGATGCGTTAATCAATGATTTGGGAGTTACAGTAAATTTATATGGCGCCGAAAACATTCCGGATTCTGATCCGGTCATTTTTGCCTCCAATCATCCTTTGGGTGGTTTAGATGGGATTGCGTTTATGCATGCGATAGGAAAGCATCGACGGGATGTGAAATTTTTGGTGAATGATATCTTATTAAATATAGGAAATTTGAGGCCTTTATTTGTCGGTGTGAATAAATTGGGAGGACAGGGTAAACAAGCTATTTCGGCAATTGAGGAAGCTTATGGGGCCGATGATGCACTGCTTGTATTTCCCGCCGGCCTGGTCTCCAGAAAGCAGAAAGACGGACGTATCGAGGACCTGGAATGGAAAAAAAGCTTTATCAGCAAAGCGAAGAAATATAAAAAAGATATCATTCCGGTGCTTATTGACGGCAAAAACTCTAAGTTTTTTTATAATTTTGCAAGGCTTAGACAAAAAATAGGTCTTAAGGTAAACATTGAAATGTTATATTTACCTGATGAAATGTTTGCCCAGCGCGGGCACACTGTTAACATTATAGTAGGAAAGAGAATCCCTTATACAGCGTTTGATCAATCAAAGAACGAAAAGACTTGGGCTGAAGAAGTGAAAAGAAGAGTTTATGGATTAGCTCAAGAAAAATAGAATTTATGCAAGAAATTATACCTCCAGTTGATAGAGAACTATTGAAAGCCGAATTGAACAAGGACGTTTTCGTACGATATACCAACAATGGAAATAACGAGATATACTTAATCAACTATCATAACTCGCCCAATGTCATGCGCGAAATTGGACGGTTACGGGAGTTGACATTCCGTGGCGCAGGTGGAGGTACAGGGCTTTCGATCGATATCGATGAAAATGATACATCTGAGGATTGCTACGATCAACTGATCGCATGGAATCCCGAAGATGAAGAAGTTGTTGCCGGTTATCGTGTGATTAAATGTGCAGAGGCAGGAGAGACCAATGGTATTCCCAATTTATCTACCGCCCATTATTTTCAGTTCTCAGATCAGTTTACAAAAGATTATTTACCCTATACCATTGAATTAGGGCGATCTTTTGTTCAACCTCGATATCAACCTGCAATTGACAATAGAAAAGGAATTTTTTCCTTAGACAATCTGTGGGACGGTTTGGGGGCCTTGGTGATGCTCAATCCAGAAATTAAATACCTTTTTGGGAAAGTGACAATGTATCCACATTATAACAAGGACGCACGGGATATGTTGCTTTACTTTATGGACTACTATTTCCCGGATCATGATAAATTGGTTATTCCATTGCCTGATTTAGAAATTAAAAACGATTATGACCGTTTTATCGGTGTTTTTGATGGCTTAGATTATAAGGAAGGTTATAAAATATTAAATAGTCATGTAAGAGCATTGGGGGAAAATATCCCACCTTTAATCAATACTTACATGAACCTCTCCCCGACGATGAAATCTTTCGGTACTGCTCGAAATGATGAGTTCGGTACGGTAGAAGAAAAAGGAATTTTGATTGTTATTGACGACGTTTATCCCGTGAAAAAGGAGCGGCATATGAATACTTTTGAGCGCGATAGAGAATATGGTCATCGTAAACCAAAACGGGTTTAAAATAATAAAGGGATTCAATATTGAATCCCTTTATTATTTTATTAAAGTATAGACTACAAATGCTAATATCGCCCCGATGATTGGACCAATGATAGGGATCCAGGCATAAGACCAGTCCGAACTTCCTTTACCTTTAATCGGCCAAAGCGCATGGAATAAGCGGGGACCGAGATCTCTGGCGGGATTAATTGCATAGCCGGTTGTGCCTCCTAGGGATAAACCAATAGCCCATACTAAAAAGGCGACCGGTATGGCACCTAAAGAGCCCATTCCAATAGGTTCAGTCTTTCCATTAATTGTGATATCCTGTCCTGTTATAAAAAAGATAACAAAAATTAAGACGAAAGTTCCAATGATTTCACTTGCCAGGTTTGTTGAAGTATTCCGGATATTTGGGATTGTAGCGAAAACACCTAGTTTGGTGGTGGGATCAGCTGTTGCATTAAAGTGGTCTCTGTGTATAACGTAAGTTAACAATGCGCCGCAAAATCCGCCTGCAACTTGAGCCAGAATATAGCCTGGTACTTCCGTCCAGGGTAAAGCCTTATTAAGTGCCATGGCAATTGTCACTGCTGGGTTGAGGTGGGCGCCCGTGTAAGGTCCCGCGAAGACCACTCCAACATACACGGCAAGGGCCCATGCAGTGGTAATGACAATCCAGCCACTATTTTCTCCTTTTGTTCCTTTTAAGATTACATTTGCAACAACACCGTTCCCCAGGAGCAGGAGCAGTGTCGTTCCGATAAATTCAGCTAAATAATGGTTCATATGTATTGATTAGTTTTCTGTCCAGAATTGCAATGCCTTAACGCCCTTAGTCCATTGTTTAATAATTTGTTTAGTCTGCTCTGCTTGTTCTTTTTCGGGTTCAAAAAGACGGTCTTGCGCCCAAAATTTAGCAAGCTCTTCTTCATTATTCCAAAAACCGACAGCCAGTCCAGCAAGGTAGGCAGCGCCTAATGCAGTTGTTTCAGTAATTTTAGGTCTGATCACATTGCTGTCCAGTACATTGGCTTGGATCTGCATTAACAGATTATTTGCTGTTGCTCCGCCATCTACACGCAGTTCTTTGATCGGTATTCCGCTGTCCGCTTCCATCGCCTGTAAAACATCTCTGGTCTGGAGTGAAATGGCCTCCAGGGAAGCCCTGGCAATATGTCCGTTTGTTGTTGCTCGTGTTAAGCCGAATATAGTGCCTTGTGCCCTGGCATTCCAATAAGGCGCGCCTAATCCGGCGAAAGTTGGGATAAATGTTACTCCGCCATTATCTTTTTCAGCGAGCGCCAACTGTTCAATATCTGCTGATTTGTAAATAATATTAAGATTGTCCCGCAGCCATTGGACTAATGCCCCCCCAATAAATATACTTCCCTCCAAGGCATATTCGGTTTTGCCATTGATCTTCCAGGCTACGGTAGTCAATAAGTTGTTTTTAGACATGATCGGCTTATCACCAATGTTCATTAGCATAAAACATCCCGTACCGTACGTGTTTTTTACCATTCCTTTTTCAGTACATTGTTGGCCAAAAAGGGCTGCCTGCTGATCTCCCGCGATTCCCGCGATTTTGACTTTGTGTGCGAAAATCGTCGTTCTGGACTCGCCATATATTTCGCTGCTTTCCTTAACTTTGGGTAGCATGGCAGCTGGGATGTCGAATAATTCAAGAAGCTCTGTATCCCAATCCATTGTATGTATATTGAATAAAAGTGTGCGGGAGGCATTGGTAACATCGGTAATGTGGACATCCCCGCGGGTTAGGTTCCATACCAACCAAGTGTCGATAGTGCCACAGATAAGCTCTCCATTTTTTGCTTTTTCTCTGGCTCCGTCCACATGATCAAGAATCCATTTTATTTTGGTTGCTGAAAAATAAGGGTCTAGGATAAGACCTGTTTTTTCTTGGATCATTTTATGTTTGTTAGATTGGCGGAGTTCGTCACAGTAATCCGCTGTGCGCTTATCTTGCCATACAATGGCATTGTAGATTGGTCTGCCGCTTTCCTTTTCCCACACAACTACGGTTTCCCGTTGATTGGTTATGCCGATAGCCGCAATATTTTTACCATTCAACCCAGCTTTGGTTGTGGCTTCGGCCGTTACACCGGCTTGTGTGGACCAGATTTCATGGGGGTCGTGTTCCACCCATCCCGGTTTTGGAAATATTTGTGTGAATTCTTTTTGAGCAATTGAAACGATATTTCTGTCCTTATCAAAAATAATGGCTCTGGAGCTTGTTGTGCCTTGATCCATCGCCAAGATGTATTGTTGTTCCATAATTGATTACTGCGGGTTATTTATATTAGTTTAAGATATAGTTTTTTGCGGCTTTTTGAAAATTTTCTAGCTGACTTTTTTGCCAGGTTTCATCTTTGCCCAATTCCTGAGCAAGTATTTTAGCAACTTCGGGGGCGGCTGTAATTGCCGCTTTTGCATCAAGGAATAGGATGCGTACACGGCGTGAAAGTACGTCTTCCACGGTTTGGGCGAGTTCGTTGCGAACGGCCCAGACCACCTCTGCTTTTTTAAATTCCAGATGTTCGACTAATTTTTCACCCCATTGCGGATTTTCTTGCGCAAGCGCATATATCGCTTCTTGGTCGGAACCGTAAATATACATGTGGTTACTTCGGTCGCTTGTGGGAATAGCGCTATAGATTTTCTGAGTTGCCGATGTGCTTTCCTTTTTGGGAAGACAGCCAATTTTAATTGCTTTATCAACAGTGTCTTGTCCCATTCTTCGAAAGGTCGTCCATTTTCCCCCAGTTAGCGTCAGCAAATTTGATTCACTGACAATTACTTTATGGCTTCGGGAAATTTCTTTGGTCTTATTCGAGTTTCCTGTTGGCGCGGCCAAGGGTCTAAGACCGGCAAATACAGCAAGTGCATCCTGACGCGTTGGTTGTTTTGTAAGGTAACGGCCTGCTGTTTTTAAGATAAATTCAATTTCCTTTTCTAGCGCTATGGGTTCTAAGCTATGTTCGTCGATCGGTGTATCTGTAGTTCCAGCTATGACACGATTGTGCCATGGAACCAAAAAAAGGACGCGGCCATCATCTGTTTTCGGTATCATGATTGCGTCATCTCCAGGAAGGAACGATTTATCGAAAACAAGGTGCACACCTTGGCTGGGTCTGACCATTTGTTTTGCTTCGGGTTTGTCCATTTTGAGTATATCATCGACAAAAATTCCTGTTGCGTTGATAATGGTTTTACCTTGGATGGTGAAAACTTCTCCGGTGTCAGTATCCTCGGCAATAACACCATTGACCTTACCGTTATTGTTTTTGGTGAGATTGGTGACCCGCATATAATTAAGTGCTACACCGCCCATTTGGATGCAGGTCTGCGCTACATTTACAGCTAGTCTCGAATCGTCAAATTGTCCATCTTGGTAGACAACTCCACCGTATAAGCCCTTTTTTCTCACGGTACTGATTCGCCGTAACGTTTCTTCCTTGTTGATGTGTATGGATTTCCCTAAGCTCAGTTTGCCTGCAAGGAAATCGTATATCTTCATGCCAATTGTGTAGAAAGGGCCGTCAAACCAGCTATAATTAGGAATGATAAAAGATTGATTTTTGACTAAATGTGGGGCGTTTCGCTGTAGTAGACCTCTTTCGTGAAGTGCCTCTTTAACCAGCGCGATGTCTCCCTGAGCGAGGTAACGTACACCGCCATGCACCAGCTTGGTTGCCTTACTGGATGTGCCTTTGGCAAAATCAACCTGCTCCAATAATATTGTTTTGAATCCTCTGCTCAATGCATCCAATGCGACACCTAAACCGCTTGCTCCGCCACCTATGACGATAACATCCCATTCACTTGTGTCCTTTATTCTTTCTATTAATTTTGACCTTTTGAATTCTTCTTGTTTCATTTTGTTTCGTTTCTGGTTCTGGGGTGTTGTCCCTTTTCTGGGTCGATATAACCAATTGATACTAAGTTATAGTATATTTATGAGATTTTAAAGGAATTTTGTGAAAAATATTTGAAAACAATTTGTGTTTTCTTTTGTTTTCTTTTGTTTTGTTTGTTTATGTTTGTCTTGTTTCTAGATAAGGTATTCTAGTTTTTATTCTTTTAAAAACTAGAAAGATATTGTATGGTTTCTTTATTATGGCTGGTTATATGTCGTTGTGATGAATATTTTTTTTATATACTGTTTAACCATTATAGTGGGCTTATGTTTTGGTTTGGGGAAAATGATTTTGTATTTTTAAATCACATAAATAATTTGTTGGAGAATGAAAAGGATTAAATTATTGTTTTGGGGGATAGCTGTATTTTTGGGAAGCCAATTTGTGCATTCACGTGCGATCGCTCAGGAGGTTTCAAAAACACAGGGTGAACTGATCAAGCCTTACAACCCGGAGGCCGATGCGCAAAAAGATATTGATGGTTTGATACAGCTGGCTAAGAAGGAAAAAAAGAATATTATTATTCAGGCTGGAGGGAATTGGTGTGTATGGTGCCTGCGATTTAATGATTATATCCATAAAACAGCAAGTGTAGATAAATTGCTAAAAAGTCGTTTCCTTTATTATCACCTAAACTATTCGAAAGAAAATAAGAACGAAGCGGTTTTTCAAAAGTATGCACCTGAAGGAAGTAAATTAGGTTATCCGTTTTTTATTGTATTGGATAAGAACGGAAAGACGCTTCATGTACAGGAGAGTGGTAGTTTGGAGAAAGGGAAAAGTTACGACGAAGACAAAGTACTGAAATTTTTCAGTGCCTGGGTAGCGAAATAAAAGAGTACCGCAGCAGAATTTCTTAAGGAAAATTATCATAAAATAACAGAAAATATACAGTGAGCAGGCCCCTAAATAAGGGGCCTGCTTTATTTTGTGGCAAGCTGATAGATCGGAGAAGTTTCCTGCCAAAGATTTCACGATTAGCTGTGGGTTTGCGTTAGGGAATTTGGGAGGCAACTTCATAATTAGCCCTAGTTTATAGGGAATATTATTCGGAGTTTAGACATACTTTATTCGGTTTCATCCGAATGAGGTCCGAATGAGGTCCCTGTTAGGTCCGTATAAAGTCCCTGTTAATTGGCAACTTGTTATAAAGTTAAGTACTGTTAGTTTCGTTGATTGATAGGGGAGAGCTTAGAGTGCAGATGATTGGAAAAAGTAGGGTAGCGACCTAAAAGAATAGGTCTGGATCTTAAGATCCAGACCTATCTCTTATGGTTGATTCGCACTGAAAAGATGCGTTAAATTTAGAGTGCCATTTTTTAGATGGGGTATTTTATTGATAGCCCAATAGCTTCATGACTTGTTTGGAATTTTGTTCCTCTCCAAATACTTCGTAGTTGAACGTCTCATCTCTATTTCTACGAACCAAAACATGTTTTGGCGAAGGAAGTAAACAATGGTGAATTCCTCCGTAGCCACTCAATACGTCTTGATAAGCACCTGTATGGAAGAAACCTAGGTATTGTACTTTACGTGTTTTAGGCATAAAAACAGAGTTCATATGTGCTTCCTGATTGTAATAATCCTGGCCATCACAGGTGATTCCGCCCAAGTTGACGCGTTCGTACTCTGAATCCCAATTGTTGATCGGTAATAGAATGTACTTTTGGTTCAACGCCCAAACATCTGGTAGGTTTGTGATGAAAGATCCATCAATCATAAACCAGCGTTCGCGGTCATTTTGTTGTTTACGTCCCAGTACTTTATATAGGATGCCTGATGCTTCAGCGACGGTGTATTTGCCAAATTCTGTAATAATATCCGGTTCCATCACTTCGTGGTGTGCGCAGATTTGTTTGATCCGGTTGACGATTTCGTTGACCATATACTCATAATCGAAATCGTGTACCAGTGAATCTTTAAAAGGCATTCCACCACCGATATCCAAGGTGTCTAGGTCAGGGTTTATCTTTTTAAATTTACAATAGAGGGTTACATATTTCTCCAGCTCATTCCAATAATATGGTGTGTCAGAAATCCCCGAATTGATAAAGAAGTGAAGCAGTTTTACTTTGAAGTTGGGGTTGTCAGCAATTTTGTTGTTGTAGAATTCTACAACATCTTCTTGACGAATGCCTAGTCTTGATGTGTAAAATTGAGAATCAGGTTGCTCTTCTGATGCAATGCGGATCCCAAGAGCACAGGGCTCGTCCAATTCAATTTCATCGTCGTACAGGTTGAATTCTTCTTTGTTGTCCAGTACGGGTATAATATTTTTATATCCATCATGGATCATATCCACAATATACTGCTTGTACTGGTAGGTTTTAAATCCATTACAGATGACTGTAATGTCTTTTGTTACGGTGCCCTGTCTCTCCAATGAGTCAATCATCGGCATGTCAAATGCAGACGAAGTTTCAAGGTGGATGTCATTTTTCAAGGCTTCTTCTACGATATGCTTGAAATGAGAGGATTTGGTACAATAACAGTATTTGTAAGTTCCGCGATAGTTGTGTTTCAGAATAGCGGTCTGAAACAGGATTTTCGCTTGTTGAATTTTTTTGCTGACGATAGGCAAATAAGTAAAACGTAACGGCGTACCGTACGTTTCTATCATTTCCATTAAATTCAAATCGTGGAAATACAATTCGTCGTCGATGATTTCGAATCCGTCTTGCGGAAAACCAACACTTAAGTCAAGAAATTCCTGATAGCTCTGCATTTTTTATTATTTTTGCAAAGATATACTTTAATGGTGAATACCTAAATAAGGAATGTTATTTATTTCCAGTTCACTATCAGGAAGTTGTAAAATTTACAAAATCATTAAATGGCAAATTCTATTCAAAGGCGACTTGTTGAAGTCACTGTACAGGCTGTTAAAACGCTTTATAATGCAGATATTTTAGAACATCAAATTGCTTTACAGGCGACCCGAAAGGAGTTTGAAGGGCAAATTACCATCGTAACTTTTCCGGTAACCCGCTTTTCGAAATCTTCACCGGAGCAAACAGGTAAAGAGATCGGTGCCTACTTGCAACAACATATTGCTGAAATTTCGGACTTCAATGTGATAAAGGGTTTTTTGAATATTGTACTTTCCGATGACTACTGGGTTTCCTTATTGAATGAAACGATTGTTGCCAAAGATTTTGGTGTCTTTCCGGCGAATGGAAAGAAATTGATGGTTGAATATTCTTCGCCCAACACAAATAAGCCACTGCATTTGGGTCATATCCGAAATAATCTATTAGGTTATTCTGTTGCTGAAATTCTGAAAGCCTATGGTTATGAAGTGATCAAGGCAAATCTAGTAAACGACCGCGGTATTCATATTTGTAAATCCATGCTGGCCTGGCAGAAATTCGGTGCCGGAGAAACGCCGGAGTCTACAGGAATGAAAGGTGATCACCTTGTGGGCAAATACTATGTAGTCTTCGATAAAGAGTATAAGAAAGAAATTGAAGCATTGAAAGCGGAAGGTCAGTCAGAAGATGAAGCAAAAAAGAATGCGTCACTGATGAAAGAAGCGCAGTCTATGCTTCAAAAGTGGGAAGCAGGAGACGAAGGGGTGATTAGCCTCTGGAAGACCATGAACAATTGGGTCTACGCTGGTTTTGAAAAAACCTACAAACAATTGGGCGTAAACTTTGATAAATATTATTACGAATCCGATACCTATCTGTTAGGTAAAGATATTATTCAGGAAGGGCTTGACAAAGGTGTTTTCTTTAAGAAAGAGGACAACTCCGTTTGGATAGATCTGACAGATGAAGGACTGGACCAAAAATTGGTGCTCCGTGGCGACGGTACCTCGGTTTATATTACACAGGATTTGGGTACTGCACAGCTTAAATATGATGAGTTCAAGATGAGTGAATCTATTTATGTAGTGGGTAACGAACAGGATTACCATTTCAAGGTATTATTTTTGATTCTCAAAAAATTAGGTAAGTCCTGGGCTGACGGATTATTCCACTTATCTTATGGGATGGTTGATTTACCTTCCGGTAAAATGAAATCCCGTGAAGGAACTGTCGTGGATGCTGATGATTTGATGGCTGAAATGCTTAAAACGGCGCAGGAACGTACGGAAGAACTTGGGAAAACCGAAGGTTTGACCGAAGAGGCGAAGGCTGAACTTTATAACACGATAGGGATGGGGGCGTTAAAATACTTTTTATTGAAAGTAGATCCGAAGAAACGCCTATTGTTTGATCCAAACGAATCGGTAGACTTCCAGGGACATACCGGACCTTTTATTCAATACACTCATGCGCGTATCAAGTCTGTTTTGAGTAAGGCTGGATTTGATAGCAATAGCCCTGTTTCGCTGCTGACCTCCATCTCGCCTTACGAACGTGATCTGATTCAGCAGTTGGGCGCATTTCCCGAAACGATTGAAGCATCTGCACAGGAATTTAGTCCAGCACAATTGGCAAATTATATTTACGAGGTTGCCAAATTATATAATAAATTTTATCACGAAGAGAGCATATTGAAAGCCGAAGCTGATGACGTAAAGAATTTTAGGTTGCATCTGTCCGCTGCTGCAGCTAAAGTTATCGCTAAGGGGATGGAGCTGTTGGGTATCTCTGTACCAGAAAGAATGTAACAATATGAGAAAGATTCGTGTAGGCCTTATAGGCTTTGGTATTTCGGGGCAGGTTTTTCATGCCCCCGTTATGCGTTCGATTGCGGCATTGGAACTTGTAAAGGTTACTGCGCGTAAAGCTGAACAACAGGCTTTATTGAAAGAGCGCTTTCCGCAAGCTGAAATCGCATTATCTGCTGATGAAATTTTTGCTGATGATACAATCGAGCTGGTCGTGGTTGCGACTTCTAACGATATGCATTATCCACTGGCAAAACGTGCATTGGAGGCAGGAAAACATGTTGTTGTTGAAAAACCGTTTACAAATACGGTAGAGCAGGCTGATGAGTTGATCGCCTTAGCGAAAGAAAAGAATTTGGTGCTTGCTCCTTATCATAATCTGAGATTTACTTCGGATTTTCGTACACTCGTGAAAATCGTAAAAGGTGGACGACTGGGAAGGATAGTAAATCTGGAAACGAGATTTGACCGTTTTCGGAATTATTTGCGGCCAAATGCCTGGCGTGAGGAAAATTTGCCCGGATCGGGTACATTTTATGATTTAGGATCGCACCTTATCGATCAGGCTTTACAGTTATTCGGAAGGCCCGATGCGGTATTTGCAGACCTTGCCATACAACGTGATCATGCAAAAACCATCGATAATTTTGAATGTATTCTGTACTATGACAACCTGAGAGTCTCTCTGAAAGGATCAATGCTTGCAAAAGAACCGACCTCACGGTATCGTGTTTTTGGTATGAATGGAAATTTTGTGAAAAATGGCGTTGACCCCCAAGAAGCATTATTGCGTGACGGTAAGTTTCCCGATGAAGACCCAAATTGGGGCGAAGAGGATCCAAGTATTTATGGAAAACTCAATATTGTTGAGGATGGAAAAGATGTAGAAGAAATTATTGCGTCGGAACGTGGGTCATATCCTGATTTTTATCAAAATGTTGCGGATACTATTTTAGGCCACGCGACCTTACTAACTTCGGCAGACCAGGCACGGGACGTGATTCGTATTATCGAACTTGGTTACCAGAGCCAACAGGAGCGGCGCGTTGTTCCGGTTGATGGTCAATTGATTGCTTATTAATATCAGACAGTGAAGACATACGATGCGATTATCATTGGCGCCGGTGCCTGTGGTCTTATGTGCGCAGCGCAGGCAGGACTGCAGGGCAAGAAAACACTGTTATTGGAGCGTAATGATAAAGTTGGTGCAAAAATCTTGATTTCAGGAGGTGGAAGATGTAATTATACAAATACCGGGACCACAATCGCTAATTTTATCTCTGAAAATCCCGATTTCTTACATGGTATTTTTAAGCAATGGACGGTCGACGATACCATCGATTTTTTCGAAGCATACGGTATTAAAGGACAGGAAAAAACCTTAGGGCAGTTATTTCCGGAGACCAATAAGGCGAAAGATATCGTTGCAATATTCTCAAAAATTCTTTATGAAACCGGACAGGATATTGCGCTTAATATGCTTGTGAAATCGGTCGAAAAGAGTGCTAATGGATTTATCGTAAAGGCAGAGCATTCGAAAGGGGAATATCAGTATGAAACTAAAAAGCTGGTTATTGCCTCAGGTGGGCTGCCGGTTCAAAAGCTAGGCGCATCTGATTTTGCTTTACGTGTCGCAAAACAGTTTGAGCTAGAAATTGTGAAGACTGCCCCGGCGCTTGTGCCTTTAACAATTACAGGTAAAGATGCTGATTGGTACAGCTCTCTCGCTGGTAATACAGTGTTTTCGAAAGTGTCCACAGCAAACATCGCTTTTGAAGAGAATATATTATTTACACATTGGGGATTGAGCGGCCCAGCAATACTCCAGATATCAAGTTATTGGAGTCCTGGGCAGGAGATCACGATAGATCTACTTCCAAAATTTAATCTTGAACAGTTGATCAAGGAAGAGCGGCAGCAGGGCGGAAAGCGAATGGTGTCCCAATTGCTGAATGATTATTTTAGCCGGAAATTGGTGGATGCGTTGGGTAAATTCTTGGCGTTGGACATCAAAATAGCATCCCTGAGCAAAGCAGACGCTAAGTTGATCGTAGATACAATTCATCGCTTTAAGGTCAGACCTGCGGGTGATAAGGGCTACGATAAAGCGGAGGTGATGCGGGGCGGAGTTTCGACGAAAGAATTGCACGGTAGGACATTAGAATCCAAGAAAATACCAGGTCTTTATTTCGGTGGTGAGGCTGTTGATGTGACGGGTTGGCTTGGAGGTTATAATTTCCAATGGGCTTGGGCTAGTGGTTATGCAATTGCACAAGCTATTTAGAATGCGTTCGTCCAGATCATTCCTTTGCCCTATTGTGAATGTCCGATCCAGATTTTTGCCGAGAGAAGATTGAAAAAATTGTAATTCTATAAGGTATCGTTACTTTTTTTCGATTGATCGAGATATAGCTGAGATGCTGCTGTCAACCGCTGTTTTATCCGGTTCTGCAAATTGCGCGGGGCAATTACCTTGATCGCTTCACCGAAGCCTAATATTTCCCTTTCCAACTCAAAGTTAAGGACTACATCAATGCGGACCAAAATTGATCCATCTTCCTTTTTGTCTAAAATCTGTTGTGAAGAATGTAATGGCTTTGTTTCGACATAAGGTGCATTCCTTGCATTGATTTCCAGGATAACACGTTGGCCACGGTCTTTCTGTGTTTTCGTCACCCCAATAGTATCGGCAAAATATCTTTCAAAATCTATTCCCGAATAGGTTATATATGAATTTTTGCCCATTTCCTCTATTGTATCAATTCGATCTAAGGCAAGCGTCATCAAGCCCTCATTTTTTCTGTGATGGCCGATGAGAAACCAACGATTGCGATATTCTTTTAAGAGGTAGGGGGAGAATATCAGATCTTGTTTTTGCTGCGCTTTAAAGGATTGATAGCCTATAAGAAGCGGTGTTTTTTCGCGAATGGCCTGATGGAGTTGACTAATAAATGATAAGCCCTTCAAAAGATTATTGTTTTCCATTTGGATAATGGAGGGTTGATTGTCTTTTTTAGTATGGATGCTATCTTCGAGGCGTGCGACAATATCGCTCATTTCATCAAAGCTTGAAAAGCCACTAACATGTTTTAAGACCTCTACAGCTTCCTTCATTTTTTGCATATCTCCAACCGAAATAGGAGAGTTGCTTATACTATAGTTTGGGTCTTCGTAGGTATAAAACTTACGATGTGTAACGACGATTGGTGCATTATATCCCAGTTTATTGCTTCTCATCAACTGGATATCACCTTGCACAGTACGTTTACTTATGCCATTTTTGATACCTTCAAATTCATAAAGAGCATCGGAAACTTTTTCCATGAGGTCTTCCAAAGTCCATTTACGATGTCTTAAGCGCAGACAATTATCTATTGTTTTATAACGGATCAGTGCAAGTTTGTTTAATGCCATAAGTTGTTGGTACAAGTTTAGATGAAAATACGAAACTTTATGTTATCTACGCAGGAGTATTGCGTAATTTTTGTTGTGCCTGAGGTCTTAAGCGCAGCTTTATGGAAATAATAAAGAAATAGGCTGTTTATCCAACTAAAATCGCTACTTTTGCGCAGAAGCAAACTGGTTCTATCGCTGCTCTTTAGGGAGGAGAGGAAAGTCCGGGCAACATAGAGCGACACGCTTCCTAACGGGAAGGATGCTATGTAAATAGCAGACAGAAAGTGCCACAGAAAATATACCGCTTTTCGGAGTAAGGGTGAAAACGTAAGGTAAGAGCTTACGGTCTTGTATGGTAACATACATTACGGTAAACCTCGTGTGTTGAAAGACCAAATAGGTTGCGAAACCCGAAGGCTGCTCGTCTTCTTTCAATTTATTGGAATTCGCAATGGGTAGGTTGATTGAGTTTGTCAGCGATGGCAAATCTAGATAAATGATAGAAATTCCACTTCGGTGGTCTACAGAACCCGGCTTACAAGGTTTGCTTCTTTTTCGCTAATTGCTAAAAAAACCTTATATTGATATCCATAATTGAAAATAGCATAACGCTGAATTTATGAGTACAATTTTAATCATTGACGATGAGCGCGCCATCAGAAGTTCTTTGCGTGATATCTTGGAATATGAAGATTATACGATTTTAGATGTTGACAATGGTCGCGATGGATTGGATATTTTAAAAAAGGAGAAGGTCAACTTGGTTCTGTGTGACATCAAGATGAACAACATGGACGGAATGGAAGTGCTATCTGAAGCACATCAGAGCAGTCCAGATATTCCTTTTATCATGATCTCTGGCCATGGAACGATTGAAACGGCCGTTGAAGCAGCAAAAAAAGGAGCTTTTGACTTTCTAGAAAAGCCGTTGGACCTAAACAGGTTACTTATTACGGTTCGGAATGCCTTGGATAAAAGTTCTCTTGTCACCGAGACCAAAGTTTTAAAACGCAAGGTCAGTAGTTCAAAAACCAAAGATATATTAGGAGAATCGGGAGCAATAAAACGTATTAAAGAAACGATCGATCGCGTTGCTCCAACAGAAGCAAGAGTATTGATTACCGGAGCGAATGGTTCGGGTAAAGAACTGGTGGCCCGTTGGCTGCATGAAAAATCAAATCGTTCACAAGCTCCTTTGATTGAAGTAAACTGTGCCGCTATTCCTTCTGAGCTGATCGAATCGGAATTATTTGGACACGAAAAGGGCTCTTTTACTTCGGCGATAAAACAGCGTATCGGTAAATTTGAACAGGCAAGTGGCGGGACACTGTTTTTGGACGAGATAGGTGATATGAGCCTTTCTGCTCAGGCCAAAGTGCTACGTGCTTTACAGGAGCATAAAATCACCCGGGTTGGCGGAGATAAAGAAATCGATGTCAATGTACGTGTTGTAGCTGCCACCAATAAAGATCTGCTTAAGGAAATTGAAGACGGCAATTTTAGAATGGACTTATACCATCGTCTCTCGGTGATTTTAATCCATGTGCCCGCATTAATAGATCGTGTCGATGATATTCCTTTACTTTCAACAAACTTTTGTGAGGAAATCTGTATGGAATATGGTATTCCTGTTAAAGAAATCACAAATGCCGCAATGAAAGAATTAAGTAATCTGCCTTGGACCGGAAATATACGTGAATTGCGTAACATGATCGAACGGTTGATTATTTTGAGTGATAAATCGATTACCGATAAGGATGTTATTGCATTTGCTAATCCTTCGCGTGAACCTGTCAATGGAATTGCCCATGAGAGAGGCACGGTAAATTACGGACTGGATATGGATTCGTTTGATTCATTTCAGGATTATAAAGATCATGCAGAAAAAGAATTTATAAAATATAAATTGGAAAAAAATAACTGGAATGTTTCCAAAACTGCGGATGACCTG
This sequence comes from Sphingobacterium sp. CZ-UAM, assembly GCF_002000245.1. Classification (GTDB taxonomy): domain Bacteria; phylum Bacteroidota; class Bacteroidia; order Sphingobacteriales; family Sphingobacteriaceae; genus Sphingobacterium. Next base: position 106,128 of record NZ_MTCM01000001.1, read on the forward strand.
GATATACAACGGAGTCATCTCTATAGTAAGATCGAAAAATTTGGTCTCAAAAGAGATTAACAAAAAATAAGGGCTTCCCAAAGAAGCCCTTATTTTTTTGTATACATTTTTGCTATAATTCCGCTGTATTCAATTGAAGAAACAAGGTTAAATAGGGCCTTGTGTCAATTTATCGATCATTTTCTGATGAGCTTCTTTTAGTGCAATATAGCTTTTACATTCGCGACCGAAATTTCAGTATAGTTTCTGATATAGATATCGCTCAGGGGAAGATCCTCTCTTTTATGGGTAGATAGTACGGCAACAACCTTCATGCCTGCATTTTTAGCTGCTGTAATCCCAGAGAAAGAATCTTCAAATACAATGCATCTTTCTATCGGCATGGCCAGATTCTCCGCTGATTTCAAGTAAACTTCAGGATGCGGTTTGTGCAATTTGACATCTTCGCTGCTCAAGGTTGAAGAGAAGAGATCTCGGATCTCTAATTCATCCAAAATTAAGTCCATATTTTCTTTTGGGGCGGAAGTTGCTACCGCAAGTTTGAAGCCCTTGTCTTTTAAGTCCTTCAGAAACTCAATTAAGCCCTTGATCGGCGCAACATGTTCCTTATAGATTACCCTGAACAGTTGCTCTTTTTCAAACTCAAGCGTACGCAATTCCTCAGGTGAGATTGGACGTTTAAAAAAATGTTGCATAATATAGCTGTTGTGTTTGCCATACATATGCTGTTCAAATTCTTCTTCAGTAGCTTGATGGACGTTATGGTTTTTAAAAAAAGCTCTGAATGCTTCAGCGTGAAAGGGATTTGTATGGCTTATTACTCCGTCCATATCAAAAATAGCTGCATATTCTGTCATTCAGCTAATATACAATAATTGCTTTATCCGGTTGTTTGACAATCTTCATATTCTGGTAAATATTTTAGGAAGATATTACAATAGGCTCAGATTATAACGTCCTCTATCGGAACTGCTCACTTCTTTATGAAACTGAAAGAAATCCTCATAGTTGCTTGCCGGATAATTCCCTTCAAAGAGCTCCAATTTTCTATAGGTGAAAAGTTTATTTCCTTTTATCTCCGATTTCAATTCATATTTTCCAAATGGTTTTTCAATGACTTTCTGCTCTGGGGTTATTTTTTTTACGATGTTTTCCGGCAGTGTGATGTTTATGCTGTCAATATCGACAAATCCCCTTTCAATAAAAATATCTTCCGTACGGTTCTTATTCTCGGATATGCTGGATTGTGTGTTGAATATATTTGGCTGAATCAGCATCTTATTTCCATTTTTTACAGCATAGTTTTTAATGGAAATGGAGATGTTCTCTTCAATGAATGGATTGTGTTCTTTGTGTTCTGTATATTTAACCTGTTCAAAATTGATGTTATCGATATTATAGTACTCTGCCAGCAGCTTTGTTTTTTCGTTATTGCTCGCCAAAAGAATTTCCATATGATTCTCATATTGCGTTCCATAAAACTTTGTGTTTAACGATCCTTTTATGCTGCCATCATCGGAGAGACTGAGATCGGCATTACGAACCTGAAGATTGGTTGAATTGGTATATTTTGGTGTATGCATAATTACACCGCCATTTTCGGTACAAGCAATCACATCTCTGTCATCCGTAAAATTGCTCAGGAATCCAAAAGGAAGGTTTTGGCTGGTACACTCTAGCCAGGTTGTGTCATTTTTGAATGGTAGGCATAGAATCGCATGATTGCCATCCTGCACATTTGCAAATGTCTTATGAAAATTTTCCTTACGCTTACCCGCTTCGACCATACAATAGTAAGAAGGTATACCTACAGCAGATAACATGCTTGCCATATAATTGACCAGGGCTTTGCAATCACCATAACCTAAACGGTCAACCTCAGATGCCGGAAAAGGTTCCAGTCCACCAATTCCAATTTGGATACTGATATATCGCGTGTTTTTTTGCAGATAATCGTAAAGGATCTTGGCTTTGTCCCGATCCGATGCGGCATTTTTTGTAAGTGATATGAATTTCTGTTTTGAGGCTTCAGTAAGATCTTGCTTTTTGCTCAACAATTTGGTTGTAAACCAGTCACCATACTCTTTCCAATCGTTAAAGTTGCCTTCTTTTCCATAATAAACAAAGTTTTCGGGAACGATTAATAAACTTGTTCTCTTCAGGTTAGGATTGGGGCTATAAGATTCCTCTTTTTTAGCTGGAATTTGTTCTGCACTCCAGGTTTTACTGACTGTTTTATCGGTTTTCTCTTCTTTGATATTGCCTTTATAGTTTTTTGACTCAATTCGGAATTCACTGCCTATTGGACTTATGAATTGATAGCTGCTTTTTTCAACGGATACATTGTTTGAAACTTCAGGAGTCCATGAGGGAATGATTAAGTTTTGTTTATGCCTTACTTCATATTGATACTCGACGGTATAGGGGTAACTATGATAATCCGGGATATAGACCTTCATTCTTGAGTCAGCGAACATTGTACTATTGTCAACAGCACTTACATCTTTAAAATCCTTGGTTGCTATTTTTTTCTGCAATATCCCCATCTCATTATAGATAGCTCCCTTGATGTTTTTGATCTCATTTGATTTATTATAATGTATTGGAAGGGCGGCATAGTAATCCCCATTTTTATTATAAACAGTAATGACACGCATGACAGTTTCCGTGACTTGCTCAGGCGATTTTACTTCCACAACAGTTTTGTCATTTCGGACTGTTGCTACTGCCCGACTTTTTAGCACACCCGGAATCTGGGCAATATCGTAGTTTTCCTGAGCAATTGAAGCAATTGGTATAAGGAAATAGGCTAAATTGGCAAATAACGTTTTCATTTTTTTGTGGTTAATCTAATGTCTAATTTCTGCTGTTGTATAATACGAGAATAGAGCTCTTTTAAAGAGAAGTATTCGTCTACCGTAAATATTGGTTTATTAAAACTAAGGCTCCCCATAACCTCTAGTTTGGTGCCAGCTAGCTGTGTGATGTATTTATATCTTGCAGCAGATTCGGGAAGAGCCAAAGATATATTTTGTGGTTTATCGGTTACTTCGTATTGTTCTGGGATTTCTAATTGAATATTGTATTGAAGTTTAGATTTAAATCCCATATCTACAGGATAAGTGCGGTCCTGAATTTTGAAGGGATTGTACGATATGCGATCAATGACATTTGGAGCAAGTGATAAAAGGTTGCTTTCGGGTTGTTTATTCACCTCCAGTGTAATTTCAAACGTTTCGCTCAGTGGCTGATCAAGTTCGTCAAGATGTTCAATTTTGGCATTCGTAAAACTAACGTTGGGCATTTCCTCATCTAGTTTTTCCCAATATTCTTCGAGCGAATTGAATTTAGCGATATGCTGTCTTTTTAAGAGCGCTTTATTACCTTGACTGCTGATGGTGAGTGTGCCCTTAATTTGACCTTGTTCATTCAGTACTCCCGTCAACGTATAATATTGTTCGGAGATCTCCTCGGAGGCTAAGGGGAACCAATCTGAACTCTTTTTGGAGTATATGATTCTGCCACGCTCATTGAGACATTGCAAAGGTAATGAGCCAAAGGGAAGATAGCTATTTGATGCGTCCAATTTATATTTTATTCCGTCAATGTCCACACAGGCGATTACATAATCAAAGTCAGATAATACAGGAAATAGCGAATTGGGATTACCATTTCGTCTTGTCGATAAAATAATTGGATAAGCATCTAAATCCGCTGCTTGTAGGGCAGTGATCAGCGATAAATTGATATCACCAATATTACCAGTTCTTTTTTCTAGCGCTTTTTCGATCCCATTTTCGGAATATTTTCCAAGATAGTTATTCCATTTTATCTGTTTCTTGATGTAGTCATAGATTTTAATGGCCTTTACCAATTTTGAGTCATCTGGAGATAAAAGCGTTGATAGCGTAGTTTTGAATAGATCTGTTTTTTTGAATTGCCCACCAAAGGTCTTCTCATTCATTAATTCTGTGTCAACATCTTTCCATGTTTTACTAAATGTTTTTTTAACACCAGTGCTTGGATAGAATATGGATTCGAGTTCGTAATATATGGCAGATTTAAAATTTTTTGGGGAAGTCATAAAGTCTTCTTCAACAAAAGCCGGAATATTGGACATCGTATAGGTGAGCTTTGAACAATCCATTCTTACTCCATCCAAAAAAAGATATTCCTTTAAAACTTCTCCCTTTTTTTGGTCATCAAGTCTATAAGGACCACGCAATACCACATTGTAGGTAAAAGATGCTGGTATGATTGCGATATATTGGCTTTGTAATTTGGGGATATCATCCTGAAATTCCCATGTCTTAAAATTAAATAGATCCTGTTCGAGTGTCCGATAAGAAACTTCTATGATGGATCCTTCTTTAATATTGGGAAGTGTGAATTTGTTCAGATCGAGGTAAGTGGAGTAATTTTCTTTAAAAACCTTTTTACTTTCAAGTTCTGCTCGAATAATCTGTCCGTTTTCCAAGTTGTAGGTAACAGCCTTCAATTCATCCAGGTGGTCACGGACATAACTTCCTCTTTTGTAGGACGGTATTTCGAAATTAGCTTTCTTAAATCCTTCTTTATTATTTATACGAATGAGGACATGGTATTCATGCATCAATTTGATCCGATGATCATAATCATCGACGAACACGGAACTTTGTCCAAATTCTTTTAAAACAATAGCGTTGGCATTGCTATCCAGTGGCGTAGTCGAGAAATCCGAGATACTTACTTTACCAAAATCGAAATTCTGTCCAAAGATCTTTGAACAAAAACAAAATATTAAAAACAGCGTTAAAAAATGGCGCATAACTTAGGCGTAATTTGTATACGAATATAAGTTTTTAGCCAAAATTAAACGATAGCTCTAAAAAATATTATTTATCTATTTGTAATAAATTGTCAATGACATCGGTAATATTATCAATATCCTCGCCATCTTCTAGCATAGAAAATGCGAGGTAGGTTGCGTAGATTTCAGGACTAAATTTAACATGTTTATCTGAAATGAACTTATCAATCTGTTGTTCATTGCATTCGAAATGGATGCTTTGCAATTCATTGAACAAGTTTGTTGAAATGGTCTGGTGATTTTCTCCACAGGCAAATCCGGCAATAATATGGAATAGAAATTTATCGGTTATTTCGTCATCTTCCTTTTTGAACATAGCACGAATATGCTTATAATCGAATTTAGTTTTTGCACTATTGACGATAGTGTCCCAAATCTGATACTCCGCTTTTGTCTCCATAGCTCGCTTTAAATTTATATTGGTATAAGCAATATACTAAAAATAATTCTATTTTAAGCAAGAATGGAGACAAGATTTCTTTGAAAGAGATAGGAAGTTGTAGAACTTTTCCTTCGTTCGGTCTGATCTGGATTAAGGCTGTAGGAGTTTGAAAATCAGTTCGCCCAATATGCAGCCCAATAGAATTCCAAAAAGAACAGATAGACATACTTTTAACCATTTGGGGCTTGTTTTAAGTGCTACTTTCATGGCGCAAAAATGCGTTAAAAATATCCTTTTGGAAAGAAATTCGGTTTGGAAAAAGCCAACTGTAGTGATCTGATGACAGCTGGTTTTAGGCTTTGTGGTATGATAATTGAAAATTAATATTTGAATTCGATTTTTTTAGTAATTTAAGTCGGAAAAAGAATGTTTTGAAAAAGCCTGATTTATAATTATGATGACACGAATAGTATTGACAGTATTTCTATTTACAATAGCAAAGATTGGATTGGGACAGCAGCTGAATATTGATAAGATCAGGAAAGACTATGCTGAGGCCGTTAAGGATGAGGATTTGTGCGAACGTAATTTTGAGGTGCTTGATGAGGGGGCCAAATCTACTACAGAGAAGGTCTATCGTGCAGCTTATGAGATATTGATAGCGAAACACATGGGCAACCCGTTTAGGAAAGTTGGCCAATTTAAAGAGGGTAAGAAGCATTTGGAGGAATTGATCAAAGACAATCCCAATCACATTGAAGCCAGATTCATTCGTTGGAGCGTACAGGTCCATGCTCCATCTTTTTTGGGCTATAAAGACAATATTATAGAAGATAAAAATTTCTTGGTCAAGAATCTTCGTAAACTCCCGAATGAGGAAGCGAAATCCATTATTTACAATTATCTGAAAGGAGCCAATCCTTATTTGAAAGGTGAGCAAATATTCACTACAGCGGAGCTAAAGGAGCTAGGACAATAGACGTTAAAGGATGTTAATTCAGTAGCGTACTTTTTTTTTGGCTAAGATATTGCTTTATCTTAGTTCAACGAATTAATTCAACATCTACAAAATTAGAATGCTATGAAGAATATAGGTTTTCCGATATCCATACTGACCGCAAGTTTACTTGTTACGGGATGTGGTGTCAGTAAAAAGACATACCTAGGTTTGCAGACAGAATATAAAAATTTGCAGACACAATATCAGGATAGTCAACTTCAATTGACTGAAAGTCGGACAAGAATTAAGAGTTTGGAAGATCAGTTAGCTTCGGAACGGCAAAATAATGCTGATCTTAAAGCGGCTTATTCCGCATTACAAGGTTCTTTGGATAAGAGTATCAATCAAAACTCCCAGGGGAATGTCAATATTTCCAAACTTGTTGATGAAATTAATGCTTCAAATAAATACATTAAACATTTAGTTGAGACCAAAAACAAGTCTGACTCGTTGAATTTGGTCTTGACCAATAACCTAACGCGGTCATTGAGTCGTGAGGAATTACAGGAGGTGGATGTGCAGGTATTAAAAGGTGTCGTGTATATTTCGCTTGCAGATAATATGTTATACAAGTCCGGTAGTTATGAAATCAGTGAGCGAGCTGATCTGACGTTAAGCAAAATAGCAAAGATTATCCAAGATTACAGAGATTATGAAGTATTGATTGAAGGTAATACCGATACTGATCCGATTTCAAAACCCAACATCCGGAATAATTGGGATTTAAGTACATTGAGAGCTTCTTCGGTGGTCCAGGCTTTACAGACGAAGTACGGAGTGGATCCGAAGCGATTGACAGCAGGGGGTAGAGGTGAGTATAATCCTGTCGCCGACAATTCCACAGCTCTCGGAAAACAGCGGAACCGGAGAACACAGATTATTATTACACCAAAACTGGATCAATTCATGGAATTGATCGACAAGGCTCCGGAACCAACTGAAGTGACACCGGTACAATAAAGTAAATAATAGCAATGTCTGTCGTAATAACGATATTGCGAACAGTTAAAAAAAGAAAATCCTTTCCAGCTTTGGAAAGGATTTTCTTTTATCCGAAAAATTTACTTGGATCAAAACCATGTTCTTTTAGGACATCGTCCGGAACACCGTTCCATACACCAGGTTTGTTGCCGGCATATCCGATATCTTTGATTCCTATTTCGCTGGTATAAAAACCGGAGGAGGTCAGATTGCGCATTAAGGAGAAAAATGCCGCTCCCTGTTGCATTTCAGGCTTTGCTAGTTCAGGATAAGCAATTTCGTCAATGAGTGCGAGCTGTTCGTTTGAGTCACATTTTATAAATACGTTACCGTATCGTCTTTTGGTCTGGAGATCGAGCCATCGCAACCCACCACGCATAGGGATTTTGTTGTCAGGTAAATCCTTTACAATAAACTCGATAAAATCTGGGACTCCCGCCTCAGAGGCACTACCTGATTTGCTGTCCTTCGGAATAATGATGTCGGCTAAAACTGTAATTGTTGCCATTTCATGTTCATCAAAAAACTTTTCTTCTTTTAAGCGAGCTGTCCGTTCATATTCAAAATCCTGGACGCCCGGGAGTTTATCGCTATTTGTGGCTGTCGTATTTTTGGTTTCTTTTGAATTACAAGCTGCGGTTAAAAGACCTGATCCGGCAGCAATAAAGCCCAGTGCTTTTAGAGATTCTCTTCTGTTCATGCTTTAACCATTTAATTTTTTCTTTTCCTGTAATATATATTCTGCGGTACGCATCGATAAAGCCAGAATTGTCCATGTAAGGTTCTTGTCACCTTGTTGTACAAAAGGTCCAGCATCGACCACATAGAGGTTTTTACAATCATGCGCTTGTCCCCATTTGTTTAATACCGAAGTTTTTGGATCGTTCCCCATTCTTGTTGTACCACCTTCGTGAATAATTTTTCCGGGAGCTTCTAAGCCATATAAGGTATCAGCTCCAGGGATCTTCGATGTGATGACAGCCCCCATTTCATGCATAATAGCTTGAAAAGTTTCTTGCATATGTTTGGCCTGAGCGATTTCTTCATTGGCCCATTTGTAATTGAAGCGAAGGACAGGGATCCCGAATTTATCCACTTGGTTGGGGTCAATTTCACAATAGTTATCTTTTCTTGCCAGGGCGGTGCCACGTCCGGCCATGCCCACATTGGCACCATAGTAACTACGATAATCTTCTTTAAGCGCAGTACCATAGCCACCTTTTGCTTTTGTTTTTCCGTCAGCGCTTTTACCAGCGTCATTTACCTTTGGTACCCAGTTTAAGAATCCATAGGAGGGCATATGCAGACCGCCGCCATATTCAATATGGTAGCCTCTTGGGAAGTTCAATTTAGCATTGTCTTCCCACCAGGGCGAATAGATATGCACACTTCCGACACCATCTTCATTATACCTTTTACGATCAAGTAATTGAGGTAAATAACCAGAGAGGCTGGCACCAGTGGAGTCGTGGAGATATCTGCCGACTAAACCGCTGCTGTTGCCGACACCACCCGGATGCGCTTTAGATTTTGAGTTTAACATAATCCGGGCACTTTCACAGGCGCTGGCTCCTAGAATTACAGTTTTGCCTTTTACGGTATATTCCTGTAAATCTTTGGTGTCAACATAGGAAACACCGGTAGCTAATCCTTCGTCATTGGTCAGCACTTCCCGTACCATTGCATTGTCGATGACCTTCAGATTTCCTGTTTTCATTGCCGGAATTACCAGGCAGGATGAAGAGGAGAAATCACCATATACCTTACATGCACGGCCGCATTGGCCACAGTAGAAGCAAGTACCGCGGTCTTTTATGTCTTTCGATACCTCGGTCAGGACTGCACCCCTTCCCGGAATAACAGGTACACCAGCTTTCTTTGCTCCTTTTGCAATATATAGTTCATTAAGACGCGGCTTGGGAGGTTTCATAAAAATACCGTCAGGTTCGTTATGTATACCCTCAACGGTACCATAAATACCAATCATACGGTCGACACGATCATAAAATGGCTTGACTTCATCATAGGTGATGGGCCATTCGTCGGTCATGCCATCTTTTGGTTTGAAATCATCGGGACCCATGCGTAATGAAATACGACCCCAGTGATTTGTTCTACCACCAAGCATCCTTGCTCTGAACCATTCGAATTCGGTTCCACTAACTTTGCTGTAAGGTTCTCCTTCGAGTTGCCAGCCACCAAAGGCTGCGTCAAAATCGCCGAAAGGGCGTGTGGTACCAGCTCCTCTGCGGGGAGATTCCCAAGGCCAGCGTAGTTGTAACGAATCTTTTGCGGGATCGTAAAATGGGCCAGCCTCCAGCATCAATACTTTAAGGCCCGCATGTGCCAGGATATATCCGGCCATACCTCCACCTGCACCTGAGCCTACGACGATAGCGTCAAACAATTCGGGATTCTCTTTAATTTGATAATTTGACATAATTAAATTGAGTAATTAATTGAAAAGCCTGCGAGATACATGTTTTTTGAGATCTATATCTGTGGGAAGGTTCAACTAATCGATGGTTATTGTTTCATGTTTAAAATCATCGTGAATATATTGATAAAATTTTATTTTTTTTCAATTTAATTTATCGTTTTAGCATTATTCTAAATAAAGAATACGAGATTGTTACAAAATAGGCCTGTCGATTGCAATGAAAGTGGTTCGATTGCACATATCCAGATCGGACTAGTACCAATATCATTAAACGTAGAGATGTCCACGTTAGTTTATTTTATCTAATTTTTTAAGCTAATAGCCCTGTCGATACCAATATCGTTTTGAAACATTTCGTCATGGGAAATGACAAGGAGTGTGCCTTTATAATGCTGAATCGCCCGGGTAAGGATACGAATGTTCTGAATATCCAGGTTATTTGTAGGTTCATCCAGAACGATGAGATCCGGAGCTTGTTGTCTAATCGTCAGGCAACAGAGGATCAGACGCATTTTTTCACCACCACTTAAAAGCCTGCAGGGCTTGTCCCAATCATCCTTTCCAAATAAAAAACGATTGAGTCTTATTTTGATATCATGTTCAGCTAAGGATTCACTGTTATAGGATTGCGCCTGTTCATATACACTCAAGTGGAGGTCAATAAGTGAGTACTCCTGATCGAGATAGATTGCGTTAAATCGCTGTCGTTCAATCTGGCCCTGACTGGGACTAAGATGTCCTAACAGGATTTTGATCAATGTGGTTTTACCGGAACCATTTTTCCCCTGTAAAATAATGCGTTCTCCGCTGAATAGCTGCAGGTCAATATTTTCCGGCCAAATTTCTGTGGTATTGTAGCTGAAATTGATTTTAGTCGCTTTTATCATGCTTTTTCCGCGTGGGAAAGTACTGTCTCCTAAATCAATTTTCATTTCATCTAAGCTCGCTTTTGTGCTCCGGAGGTCCTGTAGATTGGATCTCATGTCTCCGATTTTGTCCTGGTGAACGCTTTTGATTTTGGCCGTGCTTTTTTCCGCATTATTGCGAAGCGTATTCATCATAATACGGGCCACGCCTGCTTTTTCCTGTTTTTTCTGACCGCGATTGTTCAATCTATTTTGGCGTTCAATCGTTTCTCTTTCTTTCTCTTTAGCTATTTTGATCGCCTTTTCCTGATAGTGTATGTCCTGTTCCAAGGCATTGCGCTCTATTTCCTTTTGTGATTCGTAAAAAGCATAGTTTCCTCCATATCGTTTTATGCCCCTCGGTGTCATTTCTAAAGTGTCCTCGAGCAGATTGAGCAGCGTGCGGTCGTGGCTAACAATCACAACAGTCTGTTTTGAAGCCTGCAGCCATTGATAAAGTAATTTTTTACTGTCCATATCCAGATGATTGCTCGGTTCATCCAATAGGATAAGTTCGCATCCGTGAATTTGGATTCCTGCCAATAATACTTTTGCCTTTTGGCCCCCACTGAGATCAGACATTTTCCCTGTCAAATGAATTTCGGGCAGATTCCAATACCTAAAAGCTTCCTGGCATCGTTCTTCCAACGTCCAGTCGTCTTGAAGGATATTAAAATTTCCTTCTGTAGCATCGCCCTCTAAAATGGCATAAAAAGCGTCCAGTTTTTTGTCAATGCCTAAAGCCTCTGCAATGGTTAGATCATCGTACTGTCCTGTAATCTGTGGAACATAAAAAGGGCGGGTATCACGATGTATACTCCCTGTTGCGGGTGCTAGCTCACCAGCAATAAGACGCAATAATGTTGATTTACCAACACCGTTGTTGCCAATTAATGCGATTTTCTCTTGTGAGTTGATTGTTAGACTTATGTTTTCAAACAATAAATCTTTATTCGGATGTATATAGGATATCTGTTGTAATGAAATCATGCCAAAATTCTTTATAATGTTAAAAACAAACCATCGCGATAATTATTTATCGGCGGTATTTATTACGTTCTAAAGAATCTTGATCTTACATACAGTTTTGTGGATGAGCTACAAATATAGCAGTTTATTTCTAATCTCAAAAAAGCTATTTTTTAGGTATAGTCAAACCCTTCATGTTTTCAATATAAAATAGATAAACGGTCAAGTAACTTTTTAACGCTAAATTTTTGCGGTTTGCATTGAACAAATCGTAATTTTGGAAAAAACATGGTAAATAAAATACTTCTTATAGATGACGAAGAGAAGCTTCGTAAACTGCTTGCTAAGATCATCAGCTTGGAGGGCTTTGAGGTCATAGAAGCTGATGACATCCGGTCTGGTTTGAAAAAGCTTGATATGTTTGATATTGATGTGGTACTATGCGATGTCAAGTTACCCGATGGTAATGGGGTAGAGACAGCGAAGTTGATTAAAGAGCGTCATCCAGTTGTTGAGATCATCTTATTGACTGCTTATGGTAACATTCCGGACGGAGTTCAGGCGATCAAAAACGGTGCTTTTGAATATATCACCAAAGGTGATGATAACAATAAGATTATACCTTTGCTCTATAAAGCCTGTGAGAAGGTGGCGCTGGCGCGCCGGGTACAACAGTTGGAGAAACAATTAGGCAATAGGCTTTCATTTGACAAAATTATAGGTAGTTCTGTTTCGATTAAATCGGCCATTGCACTTGCGCAAAAGGTATCTGTAACAAGCACGACCGTTCTATTAACAGGGGAGACGGGGACGGGTAAGGAAGTATTTGCACAAGCAATCCACCAGGCTAGTCCTCGAAAGGAGCGCAGTTTCGTCGCTATTAATTGTGCGGCTTTCACAAAAGATCTGCTGGAAAATGAACTATTCGGACATAAGGCCGGAGCATTTACAGGAGCAACAAAAGATCAACGTGGTCTGTTTGAAGAGGCTCATCTGGGCACTATTTTTTTGGATGAGATCGGGGAGATGGCGATCGAACTCCAGTCTAAAATCTTGCGTGTACTGGAGACCGGCGAATTTTTAAAAGTTGGTGATTCCAAGCCGACGAAAGTAGATGTCCGTATTATCGCTGCAACCAATAGAGATCTTGAAGCTGAAATAGATTCCGAACATTTTAGAAGTGATTTATTCTATAGATTATCGGTCTTTACAATTCAATTGCCACCCTTGCGTCAACGTGTTCAGGATATTCGATTGTTGGCTCAGTATTATGCTGATTTTTTTGCGGTAAAGTCGAATCTCAAACCATTAAAAATGACAGCTGAGTTTGTCGCTGCTCTCGAACGAAATCCATGGCGCGGCAATATCCGTGAATTAAAAAATGTAATCGAACGCAGTGTCATCTTAAGCGACGACGGTCAGCTAGATTTAGGAAGCCTCCCTTTTGGAATGAACGGTTTAAAGACGGAGCAAACCTTGGCCTCCAGTTTTTCCATGGCGCACATGGAACGTCAACATATTCAGCGTGTACTGCAGCATACCAATGGGAATAAAGCTGAAGCAGCACGATTGCTGGAGATTGGTATAGCGACATTATACCGTAAACTCGAGGAATATAAAATATAGTAAAACTTAAAATAAGGTTAAATCAAAATATCCCTGGGATTCTTTTTGCAATAGATCCTACGGCATGTTCGCCAGGGGCCGCAGGATCGGCAAACCGCTAAAGTTTTATTTCATTATCATCAATAAGTTTAGCATCCCGTGTATTTTTCTGAACAGCTATCGCAGAGAATAGGCTTAAAGAAAAGGACATCGCATAGAATCCTTTTTCGCTAAGTAGCAGATCAGCGTTCCACAAGCCGATAACCAATAAAACTATCGCGGCAATTGTTGCAAACCAGCTTAGTCCATAGTAAAGTTCGGTTACAGCAAGTCCTTCAGCTTTATCTCGGACGCTTTTCTGAACAGAGATAACGGCGAATAAGGCAAACAATAGAATGGTAAAGTAATAGCCCTTTTCATTCAGAGCCATTGTTGCGTTCCATAAACCGATACAGTAACCTATAGTACCTACCAGTAAAGCAGTCCACGATGCGCCAATAAAAGCTCCTGTTGGTTTAAAAGGATTTCTTGTGTTTGAATCCTTTTTTGAAATTTTTTCTTCAATCATGTTTTTTAGCGGTTCCATAATTTTAATTTTTTATAGTTGTTGTTGTTATTTGTTGATTCAAATATCAATAGCATTCCTTAGTATATAAAATCAATATATAGAAAATACTGATGATATATTTTATTTATTAAATTTGATATCCCTTTAAATTTTATACTATGGATTCGATTGTAGAGCTTATTGGTCTTTTGGATAATAATGATATTAAAGATTTTGGCCGATTTTTAAAGAAGAAAAATAAACGCAATGATGTCAAGAATATCAAATTATTAGAAATATTAAAAACTGATGATATAAATGGATTAAAAAAACTCTATGCGTCTTCAAAAAATAAAGATGCTTACCACGCTTTAAGAAAAAGATTACATGATAGTCTATTATTGTTTATTTCCAATAAGACATTTGAACGGGATAATAGTGAGGCTCATGAGGCACTGCGTTTACTTATAGTTGGGCGTTTTCTGCTAGAGAATGATTTGATGAAACTAGGCTTTAAATGCCTTCAGCGGGCGGAGCAAAAGGCTTTACTTTTGGAGCAGTTTAGCTTACTCAATGAAATTCTACAGGTTAGACTGCAATATGCCTATCTGGAGTCGAGCCCTGATCTGGCGCCGCTAATTGATCGTTTAATATCTAACCAACATAAAATACAGCAAGAGGCAAGATTTCAGATAGCCTATGCGTTGCTAAGAGTGGAGCTACAGGATATCCATCTCAAGGGCAAGATCGTTGATCTAAATAAGCTAGTGATGGATACAATCGGCAGGTATGACATTTCCTTACGGGAACTGTTGTCTTTTAAATCGCTTTATCAACTCTTGTATATCGCCAATGAATACGCGATGATTCATCAGAATTATGCACTGGTGGGGTCATTTTTGGTAACAAGCCACGAGTTTATAACAAAGCAAAAAGCGAATGCGCCCCATCACTTGTATTATTACTTACATATCCTCTATTACCTTGCTAATTTCAATTTACGGAACGGGTTATTTCAGGAAAGCTTAGCATATTTGGAACAGTTGATGGCTGACTGTGCTCCAGGGACTGTTCTTCGGACTCAGTTTCATTTACGTTATTATCTGCTAAAGGCTTTAAATTACCATTATATGGGTGAGGGTGCCAAAGCGCTTGATCTTTTACGTGTAGGAACACAACAATCGACATTGAAATCCAACGATACGGATATTGCGGACCTGCAATTATGTCTGGTTATGTTTTTGGCGCAATCTCAAGATAAACTAGCGTTGGCAGAATTAAGAAAAATGATCCGGACAGATGCTTGGTATGAGCGAAAAATGGGTATGTTATGGACAATCCGTAAGAGCTTGCTGGAGATTTTGATCCACATTCAATTTGGAGATATTGATTTGGCGTTTTCGCGTGTGAAGAGCTTTAAGCGCCGGTACAAAAAATACCTGGAAACGGTACGGGAAGGCCGGGTTGTAAATTTTTTAAGATTGGTTGAAAAGTATCTGCAAGATCCTGCTGTAATAAAAAATAAGACTTTTATTACCGCCATAGATACGATGGCTATAGATTTGGAAAATCAAGATCTATTTGTGCTGGCATTTATTGCATGGTTAAAATCCCTGATCACATCGGAAAGCCCTTACCAGGCCATGTTGCATTTAGTCGATCGATCGGTAAATAAAAAAGATCAATAATAGATACTCAGGATAATTTGTTTTTGAGAGGTATCGATAATACGTTGCAATCTTTCATAGAATTTGACGTTCACCATTGGGCAGCCCTGGCTTAAACATATTGGAGCAACCTGTTCATCATAAGGCATGTTGTCATATTTATGTAGAACGATATTTCTGTCATAGGCATTGCTATTGGAATCTTCAAGACCAAATAACCTGTAAGCCTTTCCGAAGCGACCATTATAGGATACCCCGATTGCATACAGGCCCAATGAGGTCGCATAGGAGCTGTCTTTATTGCTGAATTTTAGTTGCCCAGTTTGCCCAGTTTCCGAACCGGAACCATGCGCTACTAAACCCTGATCCAGCAGCTGATTATTTCGAAGATCGACAACGAAAAAGCGATTTCTACCAGAAGGTCTTTTCATATCAAGTAGAAATGCAAGCTCCTTATTGTAGTTTTTATTGTTTTTCACGAGATTTTTGACCCGATCGAAAGCATTGTTGTACCGTGCTGAATCGGATGCCGCCGTGTTTTCCGTACGATGTGTCTTAGAGATATTATTTTGAGAAACTTTAAAAGCAATCAGACAGATCCCGATTAGGATAATAAATGCGATGAACTTATTCATTGTAAAACAAAAGGTGATGAATATTTATTTTTGGTTGCCTATTGCTGTTATTCTATTGTTTTATTAAATCGCTCAAAAGAGTTCCAATATTTGTCTTTATAGATAGCGTAGTCTATATCGAGTTTATTTTGATATTCCCCTATTAATTGATCTATGGTTTGGGACGATTTTCTAAATTCCGTACAGGCCAGGTAAACTTCCCGAATGTTATCAGCCGTCTCCCGGCCGATATTGAGGTGACCTATATCCTGTGGAAGACTGCTCATTAAGTCATCTTCGAATTTATCCATTAAATCGTATGTAAGCTGGTCGGGCATGCCGTTTGTTGCCGTACCGTTGTAATTGATCCGCAGTGTTACGATCCAGGGGTGTGATGCTTTTCCGTTCCAATCCAGCAGGGAAGTATTTATTATGGCTAAGATCGGTAAATCATTTTGTAGCATACCTTCGAAAGCGGTGTAGGAATCATTTTCAGCTTCATGTCTGACATCCGTGTATTTTTCGACAAATTCTTTTTCACGCCAGATTAGATAGTCTTTTAATTTAATCAGCGGAATGAGTTCACCTGCAGCCTGATTACTGGAAGTGACATTTAAATTGTCAATAGTGATGATCGAGTTTAGTTCGCCAATATAATTATCCAGGAATATTTCAACCCCATGGGCAATGTTTGCTTTATCTTCTTCGGTATACTTGGGGTGTACAATAACAATATCCACCTCATCTGGACGGTATTGGTGTTCAATGGGGTAAAAAGACATATCGTTGATGTCAAAGGAAAAACCGTACATTGTTATTTTAAATTTTTCCATGTCCTTGACTGCGGGCTTTAAAGCTGTAAATTTCCAGTTGGGAAGGGCAGGAGCTGCATTGATTAAAGTCTCTACGAACGCAATATTTTTTACAACACCATCAGGGGTAATGATAAGCTCTGCAGTATCGTCATTGCACATTCCAGTTAAAAAATAAAGATCCTTTCGGAGCGCATCGATTTTTGGGGAAAGCTTGCTGAAAAAATTCTGATCAATATGATCTCCATTTTTTACAATTTGAAAAAAGGTTTGCTCGTTTTTTTCAAACCAGTTCCAAAAATCCTGTATGCTATCTTTTCTATTTTCCTTCTTTCGAAAAATATTGTTCAAAAATCCCATAATTTGTATGTGTTCGATTGGTACCCTATATCAGGCCTGTTACAGCTTTGCTTCTAAAATTAATGATATAATTATGATCCAACAAGTAATTCACTGTCTAAAAATCATGTGACAAACAATTGGTCCAGGAGTTTGTTAAGGATAGTATTGGACATCATAAATTCATACGGAACATATGGGATACCCATAGCAAAGTAGGGGCACATTTGGTCGGAATCGTTGGGGTATGCTTGACTTAAATACAAATGGGTTGTAATGAGTTCATTTAAAGTAAGAAGAATAGAAACTTAATAAATAATTATTTACATATGAAATTTAGCAAATTAACATTCTGCCTTTTGGCAACATCAGCAGTACTTTCTTTTTCTGCATGTAAATCGGGATTATCTGATGATAAATTAGAGGAAAAGATAGAAAATGCACTTACGGGACGTAAAACTGTTGATGTTGAAGTCGAGAAAGGAAAAGTAATCCTAAGTGGTACTGTAACCTCGGAGGAAGAAAAGCAGCAGATAGAATCTATTGCAAAGACCGCCGGAGACAAAGATGTCAAATCCATTCAAAATGATCTTGTTGTGAGCGCACCTGTTGCAACACCGGCGCCTATTACGGTGTCGAATAATGACGCTGTACTTGGTGCGGCTGTAAATACGTTTATGAAAGATTTTCCGTCCGTTCAAGCGAGTGTTAAAGATGGAGTTATTTCGGTAACAGGAACCTTGGAACAGGCGAAGATTGTTACTTTGAAGCAAGGTTTGGATAATCTGAATCCAAAGAAAGTAGATTTAAGTGGTATTGTAGTTAAAAAATAAAAAAAAGCATAAATTATGTCATTACAAGAAAAATATAAAGTTCTTTTGGATACTGCGCAATCTTCAGGGGTCAATGATCTGAATTACGCTGAAATGGATGGCGTACTTCAAATTAGAGGTACCGCACCTAGTGCAGATGTGAAAAATAAACTCTGGGAAATTTACGGAAATATCGATCCTAACTTCCAGACCGGTGATGTAGTCTTAAACGTAGACGTGGCCACTGAGGTTCCGGGTAGTCAGGTTAGGGTGATTACAGAGAATAGCAATTTAAATATCAGAAAGGGCCCAGGGACAGATCAGCCTATCGTGGGAAAAGCTGCAAAAGGTGAAATTATCACACTGATTAGCAAAGCAAATGACCAATGGTGGTTGGTGCGGACCACAGACAATGAAGAGGGCTATTGCTACGCTCAATATTTGGAGTCAGTCTAATACGATCGGCTCCTGAACCACATAAAAGGGAGATCTACCTTAGGGTATTTCTCCCTTTTCTTTTTCTATAAGCTATTTTGTATGACATTATATTCACTATTTGTATTACGTTTGGTTCGATCTTCTGGTTTTGGAGCAATAATTGTATTATATGTATTGCAACAAACTTATTACAATATGTTGAAATTGATTTTTTTCTTATTTCCAGCTATTGCTCTATCGGGGCAAATAGTGGTAGCACAGGAGTATGTTCGTTTGGACAAAGACCGGTATCAGTTACATTTATCAGAATCTCCAAAAGATACCATTAGGATCGTTGAAAAAGGAAAAGTTACAAAATTGAAGCAGGGAAAATATATTCTGCAACAGAACCAATTTATGGGTACCTCGAACGCTTTTATTGCCGTCAATAAAGAGGGGTTAGTGGATGGAAATTTTAAGATTGAAAAAAATGGAAAACGTGCTGTGGCTCAGGTGCGGCATGGTGTGATGGAGCAAATCGATGTGCTTATCGATGCAACGTTGGATCTGCAGTATATCATTACAGATACTTCGAGTGTACAGCGTGATTTTCGAAATGGCAAAATTAGCCAGGAGAAGATCGTGATTTATCAACCAAATTTAGGGAAGAAGAAAGTGTTAAAGACATTTTTTGATACCTACTATACCATTGAAAATGAATTTGACCATAGTAGGTCTGACTACAGCCGGGATAATAAATTACTTTATAAGGCAAAATTGGATTGTGTCGGTCAGGTCGTTGAATCCAAGTCGTTCAATAGAGATGGTCAGCTACTTAGACACACGTATAAGAAGGATAAAATCAATTATACGGAATTATATCAGCATAACAATCTAGTCGAGCGGCTGTACAAAATCAACGACGTGAACTACAGGGAATATTTTAAGAACCAATTATTATTGAAGAAAATCGTTGAGAAAAAGCGAAATGGCCGGATCGAGCGATATGTATATAGTGCCGAAGGTAGGCTACTGGAGAAAAGCAAGGATACTGTATCTAAAAAAGGAGATGAGAATCACGTCTAGTAGGATTTTTGATACAAATTTAATGGATATAGTTGGGTGTCCGATAAGAGTTGATTGAGGCCATCAGAGCAGCGTGAACAGGAGCGGATGGTTTGCTATATTATTTTGAGTTTTTTGGATTTTAGAAATATAGCCTTACCTTTGTTAAGGCAATGAAGAAAATGAACAATATATTACGTCTTCCATTTTTCTCAAATTATTATCTCCCGATAGTAGTTCGGGAACCTTATGCCTATTAAAATTTAGAAAATTTAATTATTTATATAGCTAAGCCCGAACATAACGTTCGGGCTTTTTTGTTTTTATAGCATTATGTTAACAGATTTAGAAGAAAACATTGAAATTATGTTGCCCAAGAATGGGCTGAGATCCAAATTGCAACAATCTAAAGAAACCGGGCGCCCGCTGGTTATCAAACTCGGGTTTGATCCCACAGCTCCAGATCTTCATTTGG
This sequence comes from Sphingobacterium sp. CZ-UAM, assembly GCF_002000245.1. Lineage (GTDB taxonomy): Bacteria > Bacteroidota > Bacteroidia > Sphingobacteriales > Sphingobacteriaceae > Sphingobacterium. The sequence continues at coordinate 126,007 of NZ_MTCM01000001.1, forward strand.
GGCATGCTGTGGTATTGAAAAAACTTAGGCAATTTCAGGAATTGGGTCATGAAATCGTGGTTTTGATTGGGAGTTTTACTGCGCGAATAGGTGATCCAACAGGCAAAAATAAAGCGCGCAAGCCTTTGAATCAGGAAAAAATAGCTAACAATACGGCTACCTATATTGCACAATTAGCTAAAATTATCGATGTGTCAAAGACAAAGGTCGTCTTTAATGGGGATTGGTTGGATAAATTAGATTTTGCAGAGGTTATTCAGCTTGTTTCAAAAGTGACGGTCGCGCAGCTGATGCAACGGCATGATTTTCACAGGCGCTATACAGATAATCAGCCGATTGCCATGCATGAACTTATCTATCCGATATTGCAGGGGTTTGATTCTGTACACATCAAAAGCGATATAGAAATGGGAGGGACAGACCAATTGTTTAATTGTGCAATGGGACGTCAAATTCAGGAATCTTTTAACCTCGATCCTCAGCTTGTCTTATGTATGCCATTGCTCAGAGGACTGGATGGCAAAGAGAAAATGAGCAAATCGCTGCACAATACCATTGGGTTGCTGGATGAACCGAATGAAATGTTTGGCAAGGCGATGTCTATTCCTGACAGCTTAATCCCAGATTATATTGACCTCACGACGGACTTTAGCCCGACAGAAAAGAAGGTACTAAAATCAAGAGTGGAATTAGGCGAAAATCCGATGGAAGTCAAAAAGCTTATTGCGCATAATCTCGTGGCCCAATACCATGATCTGCAGGCTGCCGCAGCTGCATTGGATTTTTTTGCCAAACAGTTCCAGCAGAAATCATTTGATGATAAAAACTTTGAAGAGATATCGTTACAGTATATTAATGCGCAATTGGGTACTGTTGCAAAGCTTGTTGACCTTTGTCACTTTTTAAAGAAAGATCTAAGTAAGTCCGCGATTCGCAGGCTCATTGCTGAAGGCGCAGTACAAATTGACTCAAACAAATGTCTAGATGCTGATCTGTATGTTGACCTGGGAATTGGTTTTAAAATTAAATTAGGAAAAAGAAGTTTTTTTAAAATTGTTTAGGAAGGTTTTAGTAGATATACCTTTAAGATGTTTTGTAAAAAAGAGTGGAAATGCAAGGTTGCTCTTTCGGAAACCACAATTATTTTCTACCTTCATACAAAGTCTCATACTTTACTTTGATACCGATTATAAATGGAAACATATAATAATGTTGTTTTGGAGCAGTTGCCAAAACATTTAAAGCGCTTTGTAGTCGCCCAGCAATATGAACGTTATACAGCTTTAGATCAAGCCCTGTGGCGCTATGTCATGCGTCAGAATTATTCCTTTTTAAAAGACGTCGCTTATTACCCGTATATCCCGGGATTGAAGAAAGCGGGCTTATCCATTGCGCGTATACCAGATCTGCAACAAATGAATGATAGTCTGAAATTAATCGGCTGGGGAGCAGTAACAGTTGATGGATTTATACCACCGTCGGCTTTTATGGAATTTCAGGCACATCGGGTATTGGTCATAGCGGCAGATATCCGGCAATTGGAACATATCGAATATACGCCGGCTCCGGATATTATCCACGAATCGTCAGGACATGCGCCGATTATCGGTGAGCCAGACTATGCCGTTTATTTGCAGTATTTTGGGGAAATTGGAACAAAAGCACTATCCTCCCGTAAGGATTTTGAACTGTATGAAGCCATTCGCCACTTGTCCATTTTAAAAGAACATGCCGGTACAACCGAAGCGGAATTAGCGGAAGCTGAAAGCCATTTGAAAACCGTTCAGGACAATATGGGTGAGCCTTCGGAGATGGCCTTATTGAGCAGATTGCATTGGTGGACGGTGGAGTATGGGCTGATAGGCAGTTTGGAAGATCCGAAAATCTATGGAGCAGGCTTATTGTCTTCAATCGGTGAGAGCGCCAGCTGTATGCAAAAATCGGTGCCTAAACTTCCATATGATCTAGATGCTGTGAACTATGCCTATGATATTACGAAGCCACAGCCACAGTTGTTCGTGACACCGGATTTTGAGCATTTAATGAAAGTTCTGAACCAGTTTGCAGATACTATGGCCTTTCGGGTCGGAGGCAAACAAAGTTTGGAAAAAGCGATTGACTGTCAAGCGGTATGTACAGCCGTTTATAGCTCCGGATTACAAGTCTCAGGTGTTTTTAAAACAGCAAACTCAGATCAGGCTATTTCCTATTTACAAACTGTAGGCCCTACTGCGCTGGCATTTTCAGGAAAGCAATTAGCGGAGCATGGTACAAACTATCATCGGGAGGGCTTTGGTTCTCCAGTCGGTTTGTTGGAAAACAGCCCTAAAGATTTGGCTGATTTCTCGGATGAAGAATTGATCGATTATGGCATTCGCCCAGGAAAACGATGTTCTTTGCGGTTTTCTTCGGGTATCGTGGTGGAAGGTGTTGTTATGAAGGCTCTGCGTCAAGAGACCAAGGTCGTGTTGATTTCGTTTGAAGATTGCGAAGTCTACCGAAATGATCGGATGGAAATTTATTTTAAACCGGAATGGGGAACTTACGACATGGCTGTTGGTGCTGAGATTGTGTCTGTCTTTGCCGGTGCAGCTGATAAAGACACTTATCCATCTGTGGACGAAAAAACGGAGGAAACACCCAATTTATCGCATATACCAATTGAAGACTCGAAATTGGTCGCCATACATGCGTGTATCGGAAAACTACGTTCGGAATCTTTTGACAGGAAAAGTTGGAAGGATATCTTTGATCAGTTGTACACAGAGATCACAGATAACTGGCTCGCACTGGTAGAACTGTACGAGATCGCGTGGGCGCATCATGTATATGAGCTAACGCAAGAGGCTGAAAGTAAACTTAGCGCTATAATCGCAATACGGCCCAGCCTGAAAAAACTGATAGAAGACGGCATACGGGTCGCAAAAGAGGAGGCGTTAAATAATCACTGAGTGAAATGATTGATTCCTGTTGTATAAAAATTAGGTAAAACTTTTTATATTTGGAATGTTTAATTTATCCAGTTATTTCTGATGAATGAAAAGTATACTCCGGGAAAACATCTGCTGATGACATTGCAGGTGGAGGAGGTATCGTTATTGACTAATATAGAACCTTTTTTGGACTTTACAAAAAAGCAAATCAATATCCATAATTTACAAATTGTAGGTATTTCCACCCATTCTTTTGAGGGCGGTGGATTTACTGCTGCAATTTGTCTGATGGAATCACATATTTGTATCCATACATGGCCTGAGTTTGGACAATTGACATTAGATGTCTATCTCTGTAATTATCTGAAAGATAACAGTGAAAAAGTTTTGCTGTTGGGTAGTGTTTTTAAAAGCTATTTTAATGCAACGGTCATGAATGAAACTGTTGTTAATCGATAGGATATGGATGTAATTTGCAAAAAATGTGGCCATGTACACCAGTTCAAAATCGAGGTAACTGACTTTTCGGGCTTCGTTTGTGCCAACTGCCACAGTTATTTTAAAGGTTCAACACTTGAAACATTAACTTATGTAAAGGAATTTTCCGCTCCTTTAATGATGCAATGGGCTAGTTTGGGAGAACTGGTTCGCTTCAAGAAAAATAGCTACTGGATCATCACCAAGATACAGCGCTATTCAAAAAATGGCGAATATGGCAACGAGTTTGTGGGATTAAATGCGAATAGAGAAGACATCTACTTCAGCGATGGAGTAGATTATGCATGTGCTTTACATACCGTTGAACGGGAAAAGGTGATGCTTTTGCCGCAGAGTAATATCTGCAAGTTCAATAACGTAAAATACAACCTCGAGTATACGGAGGAGCAAACGGTGGTCTATGCGGAGGGATTTGTGTTCGAAGATCTGGAGTCGCCGTCAACAACCAATACCTATATTCAGGTCGTTAATGAGGATCGGTTTATTTCTCAGGAATTTATTGATAACGATGTGCAGTATTATCAAGGGATTTACCTAGATGATGAGGACTATTATCAAATCTTTGACATTTATAAAAGCTACACAGCTCAAAAAGAAATCGCGGGCACGAAACTGAGAAACATCGGAATTCTTGCTGTTTTACTTTTGGCCGCTTTATTCTGGTTTTTAAATTGGGGGCAGATTGGGAAGGATGAGTATAAGTTTGATGAAAAATTCTTCGCTAAAAAAACAAACTCGGAATTTGTCGGCGCTTCCTTTGAATTAAAAGGCGATAAACCCAAAAAACTGGTCCTGGAGGGAATATCGGAATCTAAGAACCATCCCATCCAGCTGATGATCAAACTAGTTAATGAAAAAACAAATGAGATTATAGAGACCGGTACAGCTGTCCACGATAATAATGACATTAATTATGCAAGTGGATTGACCGTTGATTTTTGCCGTATCCAACCGGGGGTCTATCACCTTGTTTTCGTGACCTCTTCATCGAATGGTTCCACTGATATGGCTGTTAATTTTGAACTTAATGAAGATTATAAATTGACGTACGGGGGTACCAGTTATGTTTTTTTGATTACTTGTCTAGTTGGACTCGTGGTCCTTGTGGGGATTTTCAGACATAATATGCTAGCAATTAAAAATAAGGATTTTGTAGCTCGGGGAGAGGGACTAAGTTACGTTGATATCTTAAAATTTGATTGGCTGGGGGTAGCTTTAATTGCTTTTTTTGCTTTTTTCATTGCTGTTAGCTTATTTGTAAATTCCTCAACCAATTGTAGGACTACATTGCGGACAAGCACGTTGGAAGACCATACCTATACAGGATCAAGATCGCATTATTATCGATCTTTTTACGGTAGCGGTGGTAGTTATAGTGGATATGGTTCAGGTCATAAATAAAAATTGATATAAAAATGAATTACGAATTGTTTTATAAAGGAATTGCAGCATCATTGATTTATTCGCTTATTGGAATTGCTGTATTGTTATTGGCCTATTGGCTTATCGAGCGACTGACACCCGAGAAGTCCTGGCAGGAGATCGTAAAGAACAAGAATATGGCTTTGGCGATTGTTTTTGCTGCTTTTATATTAGGCATATCGATCATAATAGCTGCGGCAATACATGGGTAAAAAGAGCAATCTGCCCATTTTTCTCTTATTTGCGGTATTTATCATTGCTACTTGTGGGCTCATCTATGAGCTGGTTGCAGGAGCTTTGGCGAGCTATCTGTTGGGAGATTCAGTCAAGCAGTTTTCATTTATTATCGGTACCTACCTATTCTCAATGGGGGTGGGGTCATTTTTGGCAAAGTATATTACGAAAAACCTTTTTGATCGGTTTATAGACATTGAACTTTTGATCGGGATTATCGGTGGCTGTAGTTCAGTCGTTTTATTTTTACTGTTCCAGCAGGTTGAGCACTTTCAATTTGTACTCTATTTCTTTGTTTTTCTGACAGGCTGTCTTTGCGGCATGGAGATACCCTTACTGATGAATATTCTAAAAGACCGAGTCCAGTTTAGGGATTTGGTTTCCAATGTATTTGCCTTTGATTATATCGGTGCGCTGATTGCTTCGGTACTGTTTCCTATTCTGCTTATCCCCAAGTTGGGCGTAATGGGAACATCCCTGTTTTTCGGAATAATCAATATTCTGGTAGGCGTCTTTCTATCCTTCTATCTTGCTAAAAGGCTCAAAAATCCAAATTGGATAAAAGCCAAGTCTATCGCTTGCCTGACCCTGCTTTCGGTTGTCTTTTTTTATTCCGATAACTTGCTTCAATATTCCGAAAGTCAGTTATATGGGAATAATATTATCTATAAGCATTCTACACCCTATCAACGTATCGTTCTGACGGAGAGCAAGGGTGAATATCAATTGTTTCTGAACAATAATTTACAGTTCAACACCAAGGATGAATATCGGTATCATGAGGTGTTGGTGCATCCAGCGATGTCTATGGCGAAAGATGTTTCCAATGTTTTGGTATTTGGTGGTGGAGACGGATTAGCTGTCCGCGAGATCCTGAAATATCCCGGTGTAAAAAAAGTTACGTTGGTAGATCTGGATGAAGGGATGACCAAGTTATTCCAGACCAATGAATTATTGGTCAATCATAACAAAGGTTCGCTGAAAGATGCCCGGGTAAAAGTCATCAATCAGGACGCATTTATCTGGGCAAAATCGGCGAAGGAAAAGTACGATGTTATGATTATTGATTTTCCGGACCCATCAAACTATAGCCTTGGAAAGTTATATACGACGAGTTTTTACCAAAGTCTATCGCCGCTTATGACGCCCTATACCATGGTTTCGGTACAGACCACCTCGCCTTATTTTGCTCCCAAATCGTACTGGTGTATCCATGAGACGATCAGTACAGTTTTTCCAAATACAGTCGCTTATCATACCTATGTGCCTTCCTTTGGCGAATGGGGATTCTGTCTGTTTTCGGCCGATATGAGGCAGCAGTTTAAGCGTATTACCCGACGTGTGGACAAGCTACGGTATTACAATTATCATTTTGGAGAACTGACTGATTTTCCACCAGACATGCGTGCGGATCATGTAGAAATAAATGGTTTGGACAATCAGATTTTAGTGCGGTATTTTGATGAAGAATGGAGTAAGATTTAATCCCTCGCGACGCGGTTTCCTTAAGCTTGCATTCTTGGGGGCAATCGGAATGCAATTTGCTCAGGCCTGCAAGAAAAAAGCAAACCATATTTTTTTACGGCTGACAGGGACAGATCATATTTTGGGGCATCGCCTTCGGTTTCCCGATTTTCCCAAACCGACAACAGTTATTGAAATACCCATCCTGATTCTCGGCGGCGGTATAACTGGCTTGTCTGCGGCTTATCGTTTGCAACAGAACGGAAGGGGAGATTTTCTGCTATTGGATATGGAATCGGAAGTGGGGGGGAATGCGCGTCATGGCGAGAATGCTTATAGTCGTTATCCGCTGGGAGCACATTATCTTCCTATTCCAAATGCTTCCAATATTGAACTGCTGCGGTTTTTGGAGGAATCGAAAATTATCGTCGGCTGGACGAATCAAGGTGTTCCATTATTTGATGCGGAACAATTGTCCTTTGCTCCGCAGGAGCGACTTTTTATTCATAATATCTGGCAGGAAGGTATTGTTCCTAGCTATGGATTGTCCCAGCAGGAGGCGGCTGAAATAGATCGTTTTATGACACAGATGGGTCAGTTTAAGCAATTGAAAGGAGCTGATGGGAAGTATGTTTTTGATATTCCGATGCGCAGTGCTTCACAATCAGACCATCTTAAAAGGCTAGATGTTATGAGCATGCGATCATGGATGGAATCGGAAGGGTATAAGACCGAAGCGATCTATAGCTATGTGAACTACTGCTGCCGGGACGATTATGGAACAGGTATATTGGCTACTTCCGCTTTTGCCGGTATACATTATTTTGCGAGCCGCAAGCATGACTGGTCCACTTATCAGGATCTGGTGCTCACCTGGCAGGAAGGGAATGGACGGTTGGTCAGTCACTTGAAAAAATATGCGGATGGTAAGGTACTGAATCAGCATTTGGCTTATCAGATCGATGTCAGGGAAGATGCGGTGGAAGTGTCTGTATTCGACAGCAAAGGGAAAGTGTCAAAGACCATTAAAGCCCAGAAGGTGATCAATTGCTGCCCGCAGTTTGTCAACCAATATCTGCTGCCAAACCGTAAGTCATTGACGAAAGAATTTCATTATGCCCCCTGGATTGTGGCAACGATTGTATTGCACCGTTTTCCTTTTACGGATGGCGCGACACTTTCCTGGGAAAATATAATTTATAATGGAAAGGGATTGGGCTATGTTTATGATCAGCACCAAAGCCTGAACCAGCTGCAAAGCCCTTTTGTAATTACCTATTACCACAGTTTAGGTGATGGGGACCTCAATGTAAACCGGAAACAGCTGTACCACTGGACAGATCAGCAATGGAAAGATTTTATACTGGAAGATTTGGGAAAGGCCCATTATGGAATAGAAAATGAAGTCATCAGTATAGAAATTTTTCGACATGGACATGGTATGATCAGTCCTGTTAGTGGTTTTCTATCAAACGAAGCGCGCACAGAACTGGCGAAACCTATCGCTGGCAAAGTCTATTTTGCGCATTCTGATTTAAGCGGCATATCTATTTTTGAAGAAGCCTTTTATCAGGGAATCACTGCAGCTGATCAGGTTATGACTAGTTCAAGCGCAAAAGAAGCATAGCTGTCGGTCTATGTTTCCGGATTTCTGTGTGTTTGTTATTTCTATGGGTTTGCTATAGCACTTGCGTTCCCGATATTTTAATCGCTTACTCATATGTAGTATTTTGCGCCTGAAGCTCCTTATAGGCTTAATAGCACCTGCCATGCTTTTTCCAATTGTTCTGTATCCAACAATTGCGCCGCGTATTCATGTACTTTTTGTGTCAATTGTGGCGAACCTTGCTGAAAGTTTAGCATGAGATAGTTTAAATATTTATCCTCTAGGGAATTCTGCTTTAAAACAGGTAAGGATTCTACATTAGCCAATAGTCCCAGGTGGTTTCCGGTAAGTACTTTGGAAAAGCGGATGCTTTCTGGCAATTGATCGACCCCAATACCCAGACTGCGGAGTGGTTTAGGAACAATAAAGAGGTTTTCATTGGTTACACGGCAGTACCAGTCACCACCTAGACGGGCGACCAGATCTAGTTCCTCTTGTTTTATCGTATTGTTTTTGTGTAATAGTTCTTTGTGCACATGCATATAGAGGACTTCTGCAATAACGAGATTTCCCGCTCCGGGTTCTTCGCTCAGGGCGATCACTTCTCTTACGCGGCACTCTAATTGAACTGGAGATTCTGCGACTCGAGGCGGACGAACATGTAAAGAAGGAATCGGCGTAAACCCCGATTTATCAAATTCATTGACCTCCTTGCTGTACTCTGTGCTGGCCAGTGATTGTTGCTGTACCATCGCATAGTTTACGATATTGATGACGACCTCATTGACTTCCTGAATATTGTCCAGTGTATGTTTGGTACTTCCATCACGCATGCGACGCAAGGGCGAGAACACACATATTGGGGGCTGGTGTGACATCAGGTTGAAGTAGCTGAAAGGACTGAGGTTAACCTTGCCTGTCGCATCGATGGTACTCGCAAAACAGATGGGACGGGGGGCAATGGCATATTTGATTAAATTATCAACGATTGCTTTATCAGCTGATGGTTCAAAAGTGACTGTATCGAAAGAAGAATTCATTTGTTGAAAAGTTTTAATTATGGTATAATGCAACGGAGTTGGAAAGTGTTCCCAAACCTGTTACTTCCAGTTCGATCTGGTCGCCTACCTGCAACCATTGATCCTGATATGCCGGATTCTCCATACGCCCGGTACCGTTAAGTTCTAAAAAACAGCCCGTTCCAACTGTTCCAGAACCAATTACATCCCCCGGAAAGAGACGTACACCATAGGATACGCGTTCAATAATTTCGGCAAATGTCCAGTGCATCGTCGCAAAATTACCGGAAGAAACCTGTTCACCGTTCACGCGACAAGACATGTTGAGATTATAGCGATCGCCGATATGATCTCCCGTAGACTTAATTTTATAGGGTTCCAATTCATCCTTGGTGACCAACCATGGGCCGATTGCCGTAGCAAAATCCTTTCCTTTGGCTGGCCCCAAGCTTAATTTCATCTCATCTAGCTGGAGTTTTCGGGCACTGAAATCATTCATGATCATGTATCCGGCGATATAGTCATCAGCCTTGGCGGCGGGAATATTTATCCCTGTTTTATTGATCACGATGGCCACCTCAAGTTCAAAATCCAGTTGCTCAAGATGCAGCGGCATACATTGTACGGGGCCGGGGCCTTGTATGGCCTGATGATTTGAGAAATAAAAAACAGGGAATTCGTCAAATTCAGGAATCATATCCAGTCCACGGTTTCTTCTGGATGTCGCTACGTGTTGTCGAAAAGCATAAGCGTCACGTACCGATGTCGGATGGGGTACCGGGGCTATGAGTTGACTATCTTGTACGAGTTGATAGGGCTTGGATATCCGCCCTTCCTGCAGTGCCGAATGGTAGTACTTTAAATCGTTTATGGCTTCATCTCCACGGACTAAAAAATCAGCCATATTGGTTGGAAGGGAAGGAGCTATCGCCGAGCAGCTGTATACTCGGTCATTAATCATGATACCTAATTCGTGTTGGCCGTTATTTACGCACGTAACAATTCTCATAGCGGAATATTATATTGGTTATTCAAACTTTGAATGCGACACAAATATATCGTATAAGTTTCGAAAAAAATATTTCTTGACTTGAAAACAGAAAAATATTCTTACCTTTATTATAACATTATAAACTTACAAAAATGATCAATCGTGGAATACATCGCTTTGCGTCATCCATGCCCTATATTGCTTTCAATAGAGCAATTATAGCTGATATTGTTTTTGCCCAATACTAATCCCTTCGAACTTATTGCCAATCGATTCTATTTGGCAACTTGATATTCATTTATTTTTTATAACCGTTTTTTAAATCGTAGAATTATGCCATTTTATGTTAAACAAGGGCAAATTCCAGCACAGCGACATACTGTTTTTAGAAAGCCCGATCAAACACTCTATGCTGAAGAATTGGTCTCCACGCATGGCTTTTCCAGTCTTTATTCGCTCGTGTATCATTGCCACCCACCTACATTGGTCAAACAGATTCGTGAACCCTATGATGTTACACCGAAGATTGCCCGGGAAAAACATCTTAAACACACCAGTTTAAAAGGATTTCAGGTACAGCCCCAGAATGATTACCTAGAGAGCCGTACAGCTGTCCTGGTCAATCAGGATCTGCACATTTCCCTGGCTGCACCACGTCAGTCTATGACAGATTATTTTTATAAAAATAGTCAGGCCGATGAGATAATTTTCGTGCATCGTGGTACCGGGAAACTCAAGACAGGGTATGGAAGTATTCCTTTTCAGTATGGTGATTATCTGGTTGTTCCGCGAGGTACAATTTACCAGATGGAATTCGATGAGACAGACAACCGACTATTTATTGTTGAATCTTTTTCGCCGGTACGTACGCCAAAGCGGTATCGTAATGAATTTGGCCAGCTGATGGAGCATGCTCCTTTTTTTGAGCGGGATATCCGTGTACCACAGGATCTCGAGACTTTTGACCAGTTTGGTGATTTTGAGGTGAAGATCAAGAAACAGGGATTGATCTATCCGTATATTTACGGAAGTCATCCCTTTGATTTTATCGGCTGGGATGGTTACCATTTTCCTTGGGCATTTTCCATTTATGACTTTATGCCAATTACCGGAAAATTGCATCAGCCACCACCTGTTCATCAGACCTTTGAGACCGATACATTTGTATTGTGCAGTTTCTGCCCACGCTTGTATGACTATCATCCACAATCAATACCTGCACCTTATAACCACAGCAACGTTGATTCAGATGAAGTACTATATTATGTAGATGGTGATTTTATGAGCCGCAAATCCGTGGAGAAAGGACAGATCACATTACACCCCGGGGGTATTCCACACGGGCCGCACCCCGGTACAGTAGAAAAGAGTATAGGGCAAGTTAAAACGGAGGAGCTTGCGGTCATGATCGACCCTTTCCGCCCCCTGATGCTGACCGAAGAAGCACTAAAAATTGAAGATCCTGATTATTTTAAATCTTGGATGAGCTAAGTTGAATACGAATAACCTTTATATAAATTATGGCAAATACATTTGCAGAAAAGATTGCCCAAGCGCAAGATTTTCTACCTATTAATGGAACCGATTACATAGAGTTTTATGTGGGAAATGCGAAGCAGGCTGCACATTATTACAAAACAGCCTTTGGTTTTCAGTCGGAGGCATATGCGGGCCCAGAGACTGGTGTTAGAGACCGTGCCTCCTATGTCTTGAAACAAGATAAAATACGACTAGTGCTGACCACAGCGCTTAAATCAGAGCATCCTATCGCTGAGCATGTCAAAAAGCACGGTGACGGGGTTAAGATATTGGCTCTATGGGTTGATGATGCCCGAAAATCATTTGAGGAGACTACCAAAAGGGGGGCAAAGGTCTATCAGGAACCGCAGTTACTCAAGGATGAGCAAGGGGAGGTATGGACCGCAGGAATATACACGTATGGCGAAACGGTACATCTGTTTGTGGAACGAAAGAATTACAATGGAGTATTTATGCCTGGCTATGAAAAATGGGAAAGTGATTATAATCCAACGGAGACTGGGTTGCTCTATGTCGATCATTGTGTAGGCAATGTCGGTTGGAATAAAATGAATGAAACGGTTCAATGGTACCAGGATGTGATGGGCTTTGTTAATATCCTGTCCTTTGATGATAAGCAGATCAATACTGAATATTCGGCATTAATGAGCAAGGTGATGAGTAACGGCAACGGCTATGTCAAGTTTCCGATTAATGAACCTGCGGAAGGGAAAAAGAAATCTCAGATCGAAGAGTATCTTGAATTTTATGAAGGTGAGGGGGTGCAACATGCCGCATTGGCAACGAAGGATATCGTACGTACGGTGAGGGAGCTTAAATCCAGGGGGGTGGAATTTTTGGGAGCTCCTCCAGAGGCATATTACGAAATGCTACCGGAAAGGGTAGGTGATATAGATGAAGAAATCCGAATTATCCAAGAACTGGGTATTTTGGTAGACCGCGATGATGAGGGATACCTCCTTCAGATTTTCACCAAACCAGTTGAAGATCGCCCTACCTTATTCTATGAGATCATTCAGCGAAAAGGCGCACAGAGTTTTGGTGCCGGTAATTTTAAAGCACTTTTTGAAGCGATAGAACGTGAACAGGAACGTAGAGGTAACCTATAAGGATATGTTGGGTATGAAAGAATTATTGCGTGCATTTGAGCATAGAAGTCCGGAAATCGTATTCGAGTGGAAAGACAGTGAAACAGATGCGAAGGGCTGGGTGGTTATCAATTCGTTACGCGGTGGTGCAGCTGGTGGCGGCACACGAATGCGGGCAGGTCTGGATCGGCATGAAGTAGAGTCCCTAGCCAAAACTATGGAAGTGAAGTTCACCGTTTCAGGTCCTGCAATTGGCGGAGCCAAATCCGGTATTGATTTTGATCCACACGATCCCCGTAAAAATGAGGTTTTGGACCGCTGGTTTAAAGTAGTAACGCCCTTACTAAAAAATTACTATGGGACAGGCGGGGATCTTAATATTGACGAAATTCATGATGTCATTCCATTGACAGAAGAATACGGGCTATGGCATCCCCAAGAGGGAATCTTGAATGGACATTTTAAGGTCAATGAGAGCAACCGTATCCATCAAATAGGACAGTTGCGCTATGGCGTGTCCAAAGTATTGGAAGATAATACCTACAGTCCCGATATAAAACGTAAATACAAGGTTGCTGACATGATAACAGGTTATGGCGTTTCGGAATCCATTCGTCATTATTATCAACTGTTTGGAAGCGACTGTAGGGGAAAACGTGCGGTTATTCAGGGCTGGGGAAATGTTGCGGCGGCGGCGGCTTTCTATCTCGCTAAGTTGGGGGTGAAAATTGTTGGAATTATTGATCGGGCGGGTGGTTTGATCAATCAGGAGGGCTTCAGCGAGTCAGCTATTACACAGCTATTCTTAGACCGTAAAGGAAATGAGCTTAATTCACCGGATTTAATGTCTTTTGAGCAGATTCAAAAGGAAATCTGGGGAGTGAAGGCTGATATTTTTGTCCCTGCGGCGGCATCACGTCTGGTTTCGAAAGATCAGATACAACAGCTTATGGAAAATGGACTTGAAGTCATTTCTTCGGGAGCAAATGTACCTTTTGCTGATCAGGAAATATTTTATGGTCCGGTCATGGAGTTCGCAGACCAGCATGTAGCAGTGATACCCGATTTTATCGCTAATTGCGGTATGGCAAGGGTATTTGCCTATTTAATGCAGCGAAATATTGAAATGAGTGATGATGCCATTTTCTCTGACGTTTCAAAAGTGATTTTTGAAGCTTTGGAAAAAATCCGGAAATCTTCCGCTGATCACACACACATTTCTTCGAGAGCCTACGAAATTGCGCTTAAACAATTGATTTGATTCTTTATGTAAGTCGTTAAACGAAAAACACTTGAAGCGGGGAACTTCAAGTGTTTTAACTAACCAATTATTAACCTAAATTTATGAATGTTTAAAACAGTACAATACCTGTGCCAAAACTTATTTACCTAAGATGAATAAATTGTCATTTTTTTGTTAACTTATTGTTTGGTCTTTAATTGAATAAACGAGGGGGGGGCTATAACTCTAAGCATTAATTTAGCATTCAATCGTGGAGGTGGCAGCTAGATTAAAGTCGAAAGTTTTGTTCAGGCTATCTATTACTTTTAACTTTTATAAATAACTGATAAACAGAAACTCCTGAAGCGGGGAGCAACAGGAGTTTTCCTAACCAATTATTAACCTAAATTTATGAAAAGTACAAGTATAACGTGAATGGAACAGAAAATGTTTCAACTATTTTTACTTTTTTAGATTTTTTAACATTTTTTTGTATTTCTATATCGATTTTCGGCAAAATATTCTAATATTCATTTTCTTTTCGTATTAGAAAAATAAAAAACCTGTTAGCGGGGACTAACAGGTTTTTTATAAACTAACTAATTATTAACCTAAATTTATGAAACTAGTAAGTAACTTTCAATAAGGATGCCAAGACATAAACGAAATGGTTTGTTTAACGATTTTTAACGCTTTCTAATCCAAAAACGGTAAAACATCATTTTGTTCGGTCTAGCGTATTTTATTTTTCAAACCTTTTGTCACTCGTAAGCGTTTACTTAAGCGGAGTGAGCTAAATAATCCGTGAAACTGTTTAATATAAACTACATGTCTTTATCCTATCTCTATCAAATCGAAAATCATAGAAGCCCTTTTTGGGCTTTTGCTATCCATGATGGCCATCATATCGATGCGGATTTAGAACCGTATTTGCATATTTCTCCCGAAGATCGCTTACGTGAGGAGGATCCTTATACAGCAATTTTGGCAGAACTCCCCTTTAGTCGTTTTGTCTGTGGTACGTCAAGGTTCCAGTTGGATTTAAACCGGAATAAGGATGGAGCGATTTATCTGACTCCTGAACAGTCTTGGGGAATTCAGGTCTGGAGGATAGCGTTGCCGCAACATATAAAAGATCAACTGTACGAATCTTATGACATGTTGTACCGAAAGATAACGCAGCAGATTCAACATACCATTGACCGCTATGGTTATTTTGTTGTTTATGATATTCATAGCTATAATGCGCTCCGGGATGGGCCGACGGCTATGATCGACAAAGTAAACAATCCGCAGATTAATATTGGAACAGCAAACAATCACAGCAAATGGCAGGAATTGACCAGCGCATTGATGGATGGGCTTCGTACGGGTAAAGATGGGCAGGTCTACGACGTGCGTGAGAACGTTAAATTTAAGGGCGGCTTTTTGTCATCTTATTTAAATGAGCAATTTGGCGATAAGGGTTGTGTGTTTTCTATTGAGTTTCGCAAGGATTTTATGAATGAATGGACAGGAGAGGTCTACCCTCAAAAGTTACAGGAATATAAGCAACTTTTAATGCAAACCACTGACACCCTCGAATCCTATTTTGCCTATGAAAGATAATGCGAAGCAGCTAGCGGGTATTTTAAAAAAAATAAAGAATAAGGAAGTTTTTCATGTGCAGATACCCCCAAAAAATAAAATGGTGTTCAATCAGGTTGTGCCTTACTTATTTTTATACCGACAGTTCTTTAGTCCAGATCCTATGCTGGCGGAATTGGTGAAATCCGAACCCGCATATTTTAGGGTGAAGGATCCGGAAATGAATATATCCGACTGGATTGCCCCGATAGTTAATCAGCTGGTGGAAGAATTTGGTGCCTGTCTGATCATAGAAGCTTGGACTGCTGCTCCGGCACAAGAGGAAGATATTCAGATTCATATTGCCCGAAAAAATGTACAATCCATTGCACAGTATCTTGGCAAGCAATTGGAGACAGAGGAATCTATTACCAAAGTCGAAATTGTGACCGATACAAAAACCAACGCGACGCAAAGTCTCTCTCCTGCGAGCATACAATTGGATAAACTAAATAGCAATATCTTATATATGGGGTTGGAAATCAAACCAAAGTATCTGCTGGGGGTTAATCAACAGATACTTCCCATAGATCTGCGCCATTTTCGTGAGGCTATATCCCGAAGTTTATCCAAAACATTTTTTGAATTTATTCGTATCCACACGTTGTCCAAACCAACATCGTTTAAAATTAGTCATCCCAAAAAGATGTTACCACTGGCTTGGGAGATCGATCAGAAATTGGCGCGTGAAAGTCAGCGGTTTGATTTTCTATTGCTGGTTACACCGACCAATTCATATGATGCCTGGCTACAATTCAAAAAAGGTAATTACCGTAAGGTTCCGGTTTTTCATTATAGACCCATGCCCATTGATCCCGATATCATAAAACGTAACCTCTATAATCTGCATATTGAAGATCTTTACGATCCTTCTATCGCTTATTTGTTTCGGGATAAACGCAAAGAACTTGATCAGATGATGAGTATGCTGAGTGAGCGGGGAAAAGAAGGTTTTTTACTGGGCAGCATGCAGGTATTTGGTACCGTAAATGAAAAATTGCTTGATAAAGCACAAGCCATCTTGACAATTACTGCAACGGATAGGGAGCATAAGACCAAGGAGGAGGATATTGTTTATGCGGAAGAGTTTGCGAAACTAGCGCAAGCTGAACTCGACTATTTAAAAAGTCAGGATTCAAATTTTGGTACCACGGTGCGGCTGCGGGATGATATCTATGGGGTGATGGTGAATCAGGGCGTGCTAAATATCAGTAAACAATATAGCCTGCCCCGACATCGGGTACAGGCATTGATCCAACATGAAGTTGGGACCCATATCGTCACTTATTATAATGGCAAACAACAGCCTTTTAGTCTTTTTAGACTTGGAGTGCCTGGCTATGAGAAGCTTCAGGAAGGGCTGGCTGTACTGGCCGAATACCTTGTTGGCGGCTTGACAAATAATCGATTACGGATATTGGCTGGCCGGGTCGTTGCGGTATACCACATGCAACAGGGAAATACTTTTCTGGATACCTTCGCACTGCTGGTAGATAAATATCAGTTTTTGCCCGAAACAGCCTTCCAGATGACCATGCGTGTTTTTAGAAGTGGGGGACTGACAAAAGATGCCTTATACCTCAGTGGTTTAATCGAACTGATCAACTATATAAAAAGTGGCCGGGATCTTAGCTTATTGACTATGGGCAAGATCAGGGAGGACTATATCCCCATCGTGGAAGAATTAATGCTTAAGGGTGTATTGAATGCACCGGTGTTAACACCCAAATACTTGACCTCACCCTATAAAGATGTATTAACCAACCTCAAGAAAAGTAAAGGAATATTTCAGATGATCCAATAATTTAGCGATACTATATGAAGATAGCATTTGTTATTAACCAAACACATAAGGAAACAGAACGTTTCACAACAACCCTTCTTGCCTTGAGGGCTCATCAGCTAGGGCATGCGGTATATTACATCGGGCTAGCCGATTTTTATTATGAATCTGCCCATATTGCCGCCCATGTACGTGAGGTCCTCCCTACGCAACAGATTACCTCTGCAAAGCAGTTGATGGAGGCATTGAGAGCTACCACAAAGACAAAAATGGAATTGGAGAAGATGGATGTCATTTGGCTCCGATTCGATCCTGTTTTAGATATGGTGAATCGGCCATGGGCAGCTTCTTCAGCGCTGCAGTTCGCCTCCTTATTGAAAGAAAAAGAGGTACTGGTCATTAATGATCCCGATAGTTTGGGGCGGGCAAGTAACAAATTGTATCTTGAAGGTTTTGACGAATCTATCCGACCGAAAACAATTGTCACTAGAAATTATGCCGATGTGGTCGAGTTTTTTGAACAACAGAATAAATTGATTATTTTAAAACCCCTAAAAGGTTCGGGTGGAAAAAATGTGTTTTTAATCAATAAAGATAACCAGCAGAATCTCAAGCAAACAGTAGAGGCAATTGCCCGGGATGGCTATGTAATCGGACAGGAATATTTACCGGAGGCGAGCGGCGGTGACATCCGTTTTTTTCTCTTGAATGGTGAACCTATCTCCATTAATGGCAAACATGCTGCTGTTCACCGCGTGCAACAGGAGAACGAGATACGGAGCAACGTACATCAGGGAGCGAAAACGCAGGCAGCGGTGATATCATCGGATTTACTGCTGATGGTCGATAAAATCAAAGACAAATTGATTCAGGATGGGATGTATTTTGTTGGTTTGGATATCGTGGGTGACCGCATTATGGAAATTAATGTTTTTAGTCCGGGAGCTTTATGTCAGACAGAAGAGATCGTAAAAGAAGACTTTTCCGCATTGATTATCAAGAATCTTGAAGAAAAAATACGATCTTCTAAACGTTAATCGTGTGAATAGTAAAACAGTTAGATGTAATTGGTTTTATAATAAGCGATAAACGGGCAAAGATCAATAATTGAGGGGGGCTGTATAAAATATATCAAGTCCTGAGAACAATGCTATTTTTGGCATTATTTGAAATCTTTTAGTAGTAAATAGGATTGTTATAATAGGACGCTGATAAAATGTGGGATTGACGAAAATTATGAGTTTGAGATGAATCAAGCCATTTAAATTCTTGTTAATTTTAAGAAAATATAAAAATACGATGTATATTATTGATTCGCCTTCCCATGATGCCTATTTCAATATTGCTTCTGAGGAATACCTGCTCACGAAATATCCGAAAGAACCCATTTTCTTATTGTACATAAATGATCCCTCAATTATTATAGGCAAATTTCAGAATACTTTGGCCGAAATTAACCTTGATTATGTAAATGATAATAAGATTAAGGTCGTGAGGAGAATGTCTGGAGGTGGGGCCGTATATCATGATTTGGGAAATCTTAACTTCTCTTTTCACACCCTATTGGGAAATCTCGATTTTATGGATTTTTCGACCTTCACACAACCCATTGTTTCTGTTTTGAACAAATTGAATATTCCGGCAAAATTGGAGGGAAGGAATGATCTGTTGGTGGATGGAAAAAAGTTTAGTGGAAATGCTAAGCTCGCAAAAAATGGTAAAATGGTTCAGCATGGCACCATTTTAATTGACTCACAGATGCGGATATTGAGTGATGCATTGAAGGTAAACCCGCTTAAATTTGTCGATAAAGCTGTCAAGTCCAACCGTGCTAGGGTGACAAATCTGATCGGTTATCTACCTCAAGGTTTTACAACGGTAAAATTTAAGCAACTATTGATCGCAGAGATGCAGCGTGAAAATCCTGATGCGGAGGTCATTCATTTCTCTGCAACTGATATCCAGCATATCGAACATCTGGCGAAGGAAAAATATGAAACCTGGGACTGGAATTTCGGTTTCTCCCCGAATTATAATTTTAAAAAGGCAATCAAGATCCCAGCTGGTTTTATAGAATTGCATTTGGATGTACATAAAGGTTCTATTGAGCATGCTAAGATTTTCGGGGATTTTTTTGCTTCTGAATCTATTCATGAACTGGAGCAACTATTGATTGGAAAAAAACATCAACTGGAAGAAATCAGAGCGCTGTTGGAAACCATAGATCTAACTTCGTATTTTGGAAAAGTTGATGTAGCTGAAATTTTGGAGCTATTTAAATAATAGCTATTGTATTATCCCATTGGGACTTAAATAAAAGATATTATGCCTTGGAATCCAGATATCTATAATAAGTTTAAAGACATCCGTTTCAAACCTTTTTTTGATCTATCCGAACTAATAGCTTCGGAAGCAACGATGAAAGCGGTAGATCTCGGATGTGGAACCGGAGAGCAAACCGCTATTTTAAGCGATAAATTTCCACAGGCTACATTTCTTGGAATAGATGCATCTCCAGAAATGTTATCGATGAGCCGTAAACTTGAACATGAACACCTGAAATTTGAAAATAGTAGTGTTGAAAAATTTCTGGAGACAGCGGGTTCCTGGGATTTGATATTCAGTAATGCGGCATTGCAATGGCTGGATGATCACCAACTGCTTTTTCCGCATCTCATTTCCAAATTGAGTAGTGGTGGGCAATTGGCCGTTCAGATGCCTTACCAGCCAGAAAATGTCTTAAATAAACTGCTATCTGAGCTGGCTGCTGAAGAACCTTACCGAAGCTATTTGGATGGTTGGAATAGGGCTTCATCGGTGCTAAGTATAGATGACTATGCACAGATTTTGTTTCATTCGGGCTTGGAGGAATTGGACCTCTCGCTTCGTATATACCCAATTATAGCTGCCGAAGCGGAAGTACTTTATGACTTTATTTCCGGATCGGCATTGATCCCTTATATTGAGCGACTGGACGAAGATAAACGACCTGTTTTTATTGAGGCTTTTAAGACAGGTATTAAACAGCATTTTTCCAGATTCCCTGCAATATATCCGTTTAAACGTATTTTGTTGTATGGACGAAAGAGCTGAAATCGGGTGAGGGTTCGTGTTAAATGCTGATCAAATCGGACCAGATCGCTTTGGTCAGCGTTGCTAAATCATTGGGATTTAATATCATTTGAAGGCCTCGTTTTCCTGCGCTGACAGAAATTTCTGTTTCCAATTGAGCTGCTTCCTCGATAAATGTTGGAAATAGTTTTTTCATGCCAATAGGTGAGCAGCCCCCACGGATATAACCCGTTACAGCTAGCAGATCCTTCATGGGGAGCATTTCACAATTTTTATTACCTGATGCTTTAGCGATCTTTTTTAAGTCAAGTTGCGCATTCCCGGGAATTACAGCAACAATGTAAGGATCTATATTTCCTTTCAATACTAAAGTCTTATAAAGTGTTTCAGGTATTAGACCCAAGGACAAGGCAACATGCTCCGCGCTGACGTCATGATCATCCACCTCATACTCCCTTAATTCATAGTTTACTTTTGCCGTATCCAACAAGCGGACTGCATTGGTCTTATGCGACATAATAAGCTTTTTTAAGATCTACGATTGGAAAAATAGTTTGTAATCTCTGTCAAGGAGTATGTATTTAGACAATTTTTTGCTTCCAGACCACCTTTCTGTGCAACAAAGGTACCATACTGCATGTCCAACAGCCCTTCCGTGCGATGCGCATCAGGGTTAATGGATAACAATACACCCTTTTCCACGGCATAGCGATGCAATCTCCAATCTAAATCTAGCCTTAAAGGATTTGCATTAATTTCGATGACGACCTTATTCGCGGCGCAGGCATCAATTATCTTTTTGTAGTCTAATGGATAACCTGATCTGCTCAATAACAGACGACCTGTGGGGTGTCCCAAAATGGTTGTATATGGGTTTTCAATTGCTTTGATCAATCGAGCAGTTGCTTTCTCCTCATCCATCTTCAGGTTGGAGTGGACAGAGGCGACAACAAAGTCAAATTGTGCTAATACTTCATCGGGGTAGTCCAGTGATCCGTCGCTTAGAATATCGGATTCTATTCCTTTAAATATTTTAAAAGGGGCTAGTTTTTCGTTTAAGCTAGCAATTTCTTTCCACTGCTCTTCCAATCTTTCGATGGAAAGACCATTTGCATAAACTGCCGTTCTGGAGTGATCACATATTCCGAGATATTCGAGACCTAATGCATCTTTACAATGAAGAGCCATTTGCTCCAAGGTATGCACGCCATCACTATAAGTTGAGTGGTTGTGCAGTGTCCCTTTGAGATCTTTAAATTGGATTAATTGAGGTAAAGTATGGTTCTGCGCGCGTTCAATTTCGTCAAGACCCTCGCGCAATTCCGGTTCAATATAATCAAGCCTTAAGTTACGATAGATAGCTTCTTCACTAGAAAGTGAAGGCAAGTCTGGAAGAATATTGAATAAAAGATCCAAGTGTGCGGTCGATCCTGTGCTGAGAATAAGGTCCCGATAAAAATCATTGATATTCGTACTGAAAACCTTGAAGGTAAAACCTAGTTCATCGGTGATTTCCAGTGAATTTTCAGTTTTCTGTACTAAAGTATAACCGCCTAGGAATTTTTCTACGGCATCTATGCTTTCAGAAATGAGCAAGTCTACCGTACTCAGAACCTCGCATTTTCTTCTAAAATCTCCTGTAAAGGATAGGAGAGATGCAGGAAAATGTGTTTTTAAAACAGCATAGAATGCATCAGCTTGGGACAATACTTTCGCGTATAAGAACCAACCTTGATTGGAGATAGAAAATTCGATGGATTTCTTTATTTCTTCCTGCGTTTTTAATCCAAACCCCTTGGCTTCAACAAGGCGGTTTTCATTGCAGGCATAGAGTAGTTCACCTACACTCTCTATGGCCAAGTCTTGCCAGATTATCTGGACTTTTTTAGGCCCGAGACCTTTGATGGCCAACATTTCAACAACTCCTGATGGCGTATTCGCCAATAGGTCCTGGAGCTCCTTAAACGTTCCGGTTTGTGCGACCTCTTTCGCTTTTTCGGCGGTACTTTTTCCTATGCCCGGCTGTGCGCTCAATTCTTCAAGCGAGGCACCATCGATCCGAAAGGGCAATTTGTCCAATTTAAAAGATGCACTAGCCATAGCCTTTGTTCGGAATGGATTTTCGTTATGAAGTTCCATTAATTGGCTACACAATTTAAAAATTTTAGAGATCGCTTTATTGTCCATTATTGTCGGAGAGTTGTTAGGCTACAAATATCCTAAATTTTGAACCAAAATACCAACCAAGTTGATAATATAATGCCGTTAAATAATGTGAAAAAGCTGATTTTGGTCAAAATCATGCGCTGTTTTTTTAAATTAACAACAAAGTGACAAATGACGACTCACTTAACCGGTCATTTTGGCTAAGTTTGCCGTTTTTGGATATTAAAATCGATAAAGGATATGGAGTTTTTTGAACATATCCGATAAGAATTAAGGTGTTATGATAGCAGATATAAGTGACAAAGAGGTCAGTGGTCTTTATAAGACAGGTATTATTCAACAAACAGCCTATTGGTCTGCCGTGAAAAAGATGCAAGGGATAGAATCGAAAGCCTTTAATTTTAAATCCAAGCAATCCGATCTTTATATCGGCGTCCAAGACGATACCTATTTTGTTGGTGACCTATTAATCATCATTCAGGCGATAGATCGTGAACATAGTATAGCTTATGTACCATACGGTCCTGAAATAGAACCTTCGGAAGAAAATCAGGGCCTGTTTTTAGAGCAGCTTTCGGAAAGCTTACGCGCATGTTTACCTCCCAATTGTATTATGATACGTTATGATCTATCCTGGGAATCGCATTGGGCGAAGGAGGAAGATTGTTATGATCTTTATGGCAATTGGTTGGGTGTACCTGAAAAACGAATCCAGGAAATGCGTTTTAATTTTAATACAGAAAACTGGAATTTTCACAAAGCGAATACGGATATTCTTCCTTCGAATACAATTTTTATGAATCTTAGGAAGGAGGAGGATCTCCTGTTAGCCAATATGAAATCCAAGACACGTTATAATATCCATTTGGCTGAAAGGAAAGGTGTAAAGGTTCGTTCTCTGGGTTTAGAGAGTCTGGAGATCTGGTATGAGCTGTACCGGCAGACTGCGCTCCGGAATAATTTTTTCTTGCATGACATCAATTATTTCAAGATTGTGTTATCTGCAAAGGCAGCGGATACCTTGTCACCGGCAGATGTTTTTTTATTGGTCGCTGAAGTGGACAATAAACCTCTGGCGGCTATGTTTCTGGTTATTGCTGCAAACCGCGGGACTTATCTCTACGGTGCCTCTGCTTCCGAAAACCGTAATTATATGGCGACTTACGCTCTGCAATGGCGTGCGATGCAGGTGGCAAAGGAAAAAGGGTGTACGGAGTATGATTTCTTTGGTGTATCGCCTCAGGCTGATCCATCACATCCATTGTATGGACTTTATAGATTCAAGACTGGTTTTGGTGGCGACATCTATCATCGAATGGGTTGTTGGGATTATCCGTTAGACAATGAGAAATATCGCTATTACGCCTCCATGGAGTTTAAAAATCAAAGCTACCATTTGGGCTAAAGATTAAAATACTTCACCTAGTGTCAATCTTACTCCACGGTGATTGGTGCTAACACCATAGTCTATGCCGATGTTGGTGCCCGAGTTTTTGTTGAATTTAATTCGAGCACCTGCACCCGTCCCGATGTTCCAGTCTGCAAACATGGTGTTTTTTGGCCCATTTACGGTGGTGAGATTTATAAAAGCCACAAAGCCAAATAGCCCGTTCTCAGTAATATCACGGCGGTATTCTGATTCTAGGTAAAATAGCGATTTACCACGGAACCGACTTACCGGGAAGCCTCTTCCGGAACTGTTGTAAGGATCCCAGCCCAGATTGGGTAAATCGAGGTAAGGTGCTTTGCTATTGAAAACAGTCCAGAAAAAGCTACGCACAGCAATCATATTCTGCTTATTCGGATCCTGGGTCAAGCGATGGTATCTCCTGATTTCGAGGAATAAGGACTTCCAATTCTGATCACTTCCCATGAAAACCGGGTTAAGGCGGAATTGTAGATTGGCATAGTTGCCAGACCAGGTATTGATCGAGTTGGCCCGGGTGTCATAGATAAGGTTAAGACTGAGTCCCGAGGAAATAGTATGATCTTTCAACGCTGTACCATACGGGTAGGAGGTATATTCTTCAAGAGGAACCGCACTCGTGGATTTGATATTCATACGGTAATCCAGATCATAACCAATACCCATAAACAGTCCGCCGTGGATTCTTTTCAATGCGTGTTGATATAGTCTAAAATAAGTATAATCCAAATTGATCTGTTGGTCGCCGTGATATTCTTTGCCTATTCCCCAGGTTTCATGCGGGTATTTTAATAGCCTGATATCACCATCGATAACCCATGTATTATCTTTTAACCACACATAGGAGCGGATAGGTAAGCCGAATCGCTTTCCAAAATTGGTATAGGGAGTGAAAGTTACTTTAGACATATAGGTACTTTTGCGCTCGCCCAGGTAGAATCCTGCAGTCGTACTTGTAATTAATGCATGCCCCCCTCCAGGGACATTTGTCGAAAAAGGAAGGAATGAAAAGTAAACCTTTTTTCCAGTACTATCGACGGATTGTGGGGGCTTAACATGGAGTATCTCCTTGCCAATATCGATTAGATCCCTTTGCCTACTTGTGTCCGAAATATGCGTGGTTATTTCTATTTCATTGACTGGGCGTTGTGCATAGAGCTCAGATTGAAATATCCCCAATAAAAATGTCAAGGAAACAAGCTGATGTAAAAAAGGATGTCGTCTGTCGTAGTGTGCCATGAAAGCACGCAATCTAAGAGGAATTGCACAGAATTACAATATTGTAAAGAATATTTTATCTGTTATGTCGCGTTTTGTCTATAGGTTGAATAAGCCTGAATTTCATTCACCTAGAAAAAAATAGCGTTTACCGATTTTAATGTAATGTTAATCTAAATGTAATGGAATCAACATATTAGTTGTCTTAAATTTGAATCAGAAAATAAATAAGAAAAAGTTGCAACAAATTTAGCTTGTCTTCGACAATAGAATAAAGAAAATATACTAATACATTATAAAAGAAAAAAATATGAAAACTTTAGTAAAAACATTTGTAGCGGCAGCAATGATAGCGATCTCTACTTGCTCAATGGCTTCGGTTAAACCAGAAGAGCGTAATTTAATTACAGCAGATTTGGCGATTGATGAATATGTTGGTGCAATGACCGAAGGTCAGGTGGGGAATTTAAATAAGCTATTCACTTCTGATTTTAATCAGAAAATCTGTGGTAAACAAGATTTAAATCACAGTCGTTCGGAGATGATCGAGTTCTTGAAAAAACAAAAAGGAATAAAAATGAACTGCAAAACAACAACGCAGATCGTTGAAGAATTACCAGATTACGCTATTGCAAAAGTAACCATGCAATTTGATGGTTTCGCTAAGACCGATTTGATCACACTTGTGAAGGAAAATGGTGCATGGAAAGTTTCTAAATCAGTTAATTCTTACAAATAGGAATTACTGCAAATTGAAATGATGTTTCGGGAAAACGGATCAATGTATAAAAACAACAAAGAGGCTACTTGTGAAAAGTAGCCTCTTTTGTTTGTGGAGCATATCAGGATCGAACTGATCACCTCTTCACTGCCAGCGAAGCGCTCTAGCCAGATGAGCTAATGCCCCTTATTTTTTCTGTCGCTAAGATAGTACCTTTTTTGTAAAAACAAAATTGCTTTTTTATTTTTTTAAATATTATTATTTATTGCTTCTCAGTAAGTAGTTCCTCAGTACGTTTTATCTGCTGATTGTCCTTCCATGCGTCATGTCCCGGAATAACCATTTTTATCTGTGGATACTTCGCTAACAATCTTGCCAATGCAGGCTTCCAGGCTTTGACATCACCATCAGCAACAAATCCCAAGTCTTTGGCTTCCGAACTTTTGATGAAGCAACCCCCATCCAGAATTTGATAGTCTGGAAACCAGACAACGACATTATCCAACGAATGTCCTGCGCCAAAAAAGTTCAAAACGAAGGATTGACCACCGACTTTATAGGTCTTGTTGACTTTAACGAGATGCGTAGCTTGGGCTTTATGATTTGCTTTAAGCAGGTCATTGGTCATTTTTGTCGCATAGGTTGGAATTCCCATACGATTATAATATGCAAAGCCTCCCGCGCGATCCTCGTGCCAATGGGTAGCGTATACTGCAATGACAGGTAGCTGGTGCTTTTGTTTTATGCTGTCCAAAAGCGGGTGATATTGTGTCGAGTCCCAAGGCGTGTCAAATAGAATAACACCTTTCTTGGTGATTAGATAGACCGCATTAGCAGCGTATTTGGTGCCCTCAAAAGTATTATAAGTCGTATAAAGATATAGTTGTGAGTTGATCTTTTCAATGGATAATGGTTTTTCCTGTGCGCGCAAAGATGGCAATATACAGCAAGAAAGACCGAGAAGTAGCGTGGCTACTTTGGCGGAGAAGAGCGAAATAGTATTTTTGAACATAAGTAAATAAACGATTGTTCTGAACGAATATTGTTTTGTTGGACCAGTAAAATTCCTTTTTTTCTAGCTACAATGATGTAATGAAATCTTCTCGATGTGGTGTAAAGGAATCTATCAATTCACCTTCTTCAAGACATTCACAGCCGTGGATTAAATTTGGGTAAATAATACAGGAATCACCTACAGTTAAGATTTCATCTATGCCATCGATGTGGTACCTAAATTTTCCGGCGTTGACATAAGATATTTGTGTATGTGGGTGTTGATGTAGGGCACCGATTGCACCTTTTTGAAAACGTACTTTCATTAACATCAATTCATCGTTATAGACTAATATTTTACGTTGTACACCATCGCCTAGATCTGTCCAGCTCTGCGTTTTATCGTGTAGGAATATCGCACTCATTTTAACCGCTTTTATTTTGAAAAATTAATCAACAAATCTTTATCGTCAATGATAGGAAATAATTATGACTTTTGTACCTCAGCTTTAAAAGTTCTTGATAAGTGTACCTTGTTGATGAGAGAATACCCCGATTTTCTCAGGAAAATAAAGAACATGGATAAAAACTGATCGGTAAAGTACTTGAAAAAACTGTTACTTTGTGTCTGATTAAAGCGAATGTACTGATATGAATTATTTCGACGAACTTATTACGCTATTAGGTGAAGAACAGCAATATGATAAGATGCAGCATGAAGCATTATTATTGAAAAGCAGTTTAAATGAACGAAGAATGCAGGGGGTGACCTGGTTTCCGATTCAGATCACGGATAGCGAACTGGGGCGGGGTGATTATCTGTCAGTTAGTTTAAAAAAAACCAATCACCTTGATGTAGATCATCGGTTTCGTTTTGGGATGCCTGTTTCTCTATTTTCAAACCACGACCCAAATGCGGACAGAATAGACGGCATTATATCTTCGGTTAATAAGGAAAGTATGCGGATTTCATTTCGTGTAGATGAGCTGCCGGATTGGAGTCGAAGGGGAAAACTTGGTGTGGACTTGTTATTTGATGAGCACTCATACCGTGAAATGGAGCATGCATTGCGACAGGCAAAGGAGCTCGCAGCTGATCCACGAAAAGGTAAATTGATCAGAAAGCTTATTGGTGGAGAACAATTACATATTAGAGAAAAAGACGCACATTTTGAGCATACTGATCTTAATTTCGGTCAGAATAAGGCCGTTCAGCAGGTTTTGGATACAACAGATATTGCACTTTTACATGGGCCTCCAGGGACAGGGAAAACGACAACGCTGATCAAGGCAATAGCCGCATTACTCAAGAATAATCAAAAACAGATACTAGTTGTAGCACCTAGCAATACGGCGGTTGACCTACTGACAGAGCGTTTAGATGCTGCTGGAATATCTGTCACTAGGATAGGTAATCCGGTTAAAGTATCTGAACATCTGCAGGAGTTAACCCTTGACAGCAGAATAGATCGTCATAGCGCGAATAAGGATATAAAGTCCTTGCAAAAGCAAGTTAGAACTTATACGGATATGGCCCAAAAATATAAACGCAATTTTGGCAAGGCCGAGCGGGAACAAAGAAAAGCATTGTTCGACGAAGCTTACAGAATCCGGAAAGATGTTGATAAGATTCAGGATTTTATCGTAGCGGATATTCTCGATCGCTCTCAGGTAATAACCGCGACGCTCGTAGGGGCAAATCAAGATGTTATACGAAACCGGAGATATGAGACGGTTGTTATTGACGAAGCTGCTCAGGCACTGGAGCCTGCCTGCTGGATTCCGATATTAAAGGCAGACAAATTGGTGTTGGCTGGAGATCATTGCCAACTCTCACCAACAGTGAAATCAACTAAAGGTATAGGCAATAAGCTGAGCCATACACTGTTTGAAAAACTAATCAATCTTTATCCCGAAGCGGTTTCGTTGCTCGATATCCAATATCGAATGAACGAGCAGATCATGAATTATCCGTCCTCAGCTCTGTATGGAGGTCTCTTGAAAGCGGATTGTTCGGTTGCGCATTGGACAATAGCAAACGATTCGGAACCGATTGTATATATTGATACGGCTGGGGCAGGTTTTGAGGAAACCGAAAGCGATGGTGCCATCTATAATCTTGGGGAGGCCAGTTTTCTGAAATCTCATTTAAAGGCAGCCATCGCAACTTGGGTAGGGTCTTCTCCAAGCGAACAATGGCCAAATATTGGGATAATAGCACCTTACCGGAAGCAAGTGTCTGTATTAAAGGAAATGTTGGAGCAGGATGAAGAATTACGGCCGTATGCTGCTATTATTAAAGTACAGACCATTGATAGTTTTCAAGGGCAGGAGAAAGATATTATTTATATCAGTTTGACGCGAAGTAATAACGAACAACAGATTGGGTTTTTATCCGATGTGAGACGGATGAATGTCGCCATGACAAGGGCCAAAAAGAAGTTGGTCGTCATTGGCGATAGTGCGACGATAGGGATTCATTCGTTCTACCAGAAATTTATTGATTACGCAGAAAATCTTGGCCACTACCATAGTGTTTGGGAATGGGATATTGCAGAGATGTAATAGAAAAAGGGACTGCGATGAAATTTTTTCGCAGCCCCAGTCAATTTTTATAAAGAGATGAAATCCATCCAATCAGCCTTTTCGTCATAGTGCATAAGCGGTTCGGCATTATTGTTATTGGAGAGTTGACCGACCAACATGTACAGATCCATACTAATATGCTGACGGGCAATTTCAGTCATTTTATCATTAAAACCAGCGTTATTGATTTGCAGGACATATTGGAAGCAAACAACACGTGCAATTATTTTTCCTAAAGTCACCATCTCGCGCTGTTTAGGTTGAAGCGGGAAGTCGAAATTCAAAATAGAAGAGAAAAATGGAGCCGCAAGTCCGGTTGCCGGATTTATTTTCAGGAATGAAAGCAGATTGCTTTCTTTGCTTTTGCGCATCAGTTTAGCGATTGCCTCCGCTACTTGCGAATAGAGCATCTCGTTTGACCCTTCAAAAATTTGGAAAGGTCTGCTATCTACTAAGCCACGACCTGCAACATGATCCAATCTATAACCATTTGCTCCAGATAATTGTACACAGATCTGTGCAGATTCATGCATCAGGTCGGTCACGAGTGCCTTGACACTATTGGCATCCACGCTGTGGCCAGAAAGATCATTTTGAATTGAACTGATCGAACTACTGTATGCACACATCGCTGAACATATCGTAAAAGCAGCCTGCAAGCGAGACAACTGAAACTTAACCGAATCCAGTTCGTTCAATGGAATTCCACTAACACGTCTTTCCGTGCAATGCTTCATGGCTTCATCCAGCATTCGTTTTATGAATCCCATTCCCATTCCAGGAAACTGAAGTCTGCTCCGGTGTAAAGTATCCAACATCAGTTTTATACCAGTGCTTTCTGGTGTTAACCTATTGTCGACGGGTACTTCGATGTTTATTTTATTGATACCATAAGGAATAGCATACAATCCTAAGCTATTGTATTTTTTTGTTACTTCAATCTTTTGTTCTTCGATGGAATTGTCGGTAACAAAGAAATCTATATCACGTACAAGTTCACCATTCTCATTTTTCTTTCGGGCAGTAACAAGCCAAAAGTCAGCAGCACCTGTTAAACCTTGCCAATGTTTTTCTCCGTTAAGGCTGTATTTATCTCCATCCTGTTGGTAGGAGGTACGCATATTGAGGGCATCACTACCATAGGCTTGCTCAGTAATCATCAGCCCACCCATGGCTTTATTTTCTAGAAATTGATGGAAAACTTTTTCCTGAAGTAAGGTATTACCGTATTTAGCAAAAGGCTCCAAGAATAAAGCGATATTGATCCCGAAGATCAAAGACAGTGAAAGTGATTCATAAGACGCCGCCGCAAGCACTCCTAAACATTCTTTTACATGTAGGCCACGGCCTCCGTGATACTCGGGAATAGCAACAGACAATGGTCTCATTGCCATGATTTCGCTTAAAAACTGAGGTGGTAAACCACGTGATAAGCTTAGGTTATTATAGTCGTATTCCGTATGGAATAAGGTTGATAATCTTTCTTTAAAGTTTCCGATAAATAAATCGAAATTTTGGGCTTTGTTCGTGTGATCTAAAACGTTGGACATCGCTATATTAATTAAATGATGAAACATTTGCAATAGAAGATGTTTACGATAAAGCTTCAAAAATAGCTGTGAATTTTGCTTACATCCCAATCGCTATACAAAAATAAATCATATCGCTGTGATCGGTCTGTCCACTTCAGTATAAAAGATAGGACAAATCGTGCATATCTGAAAAATATTAAGTTGCCTTGTTACGATAAGAAGTAGGGGAAATTCCTACGATTTTTTTGAATAAACGGGAGAAATAGGAGGGATCAGAAAAATCGAGCTCATAACAGATATCGGCAATACTTTTATTTGATTCAAAAAGAAGAAATTGACTATGCATGATAAGTACTTCTAAGATCAGTTCTTTGGAAGACTTTTTGAACACCGAAAATACGCAGCGGTTTAGGTAATTGGTTGACACCGCGAGCCGGTCAGCATAAAAGCCGATATGTTTTTGTTTTTTGAAGTTTTTGTGCACAAGCTGTTTGAACATCATTGCAATTTCCTGCCTTCGGTTGAGTGCTTGATTGGAAGATGATAGCTTGATAATCTTTAGCAAAAGGGATTTTAGTAAACTTTCGAAGAGTTCTTTATAAGGAGACTCAGAAAGTAATTCATTGTAGAGCAATTTGAATAGCTCGTTAAGGTCTGTACTATCCTGTGAGGCTAAGTTGAGCAGCGGTGAAATGTTAAAAATATTCAGTATCTCCTGTTCCCGAAATATCGAAGTCATCGCGTTGTCATTGATCAGTACACAATGACCTTTTGCAGATTTGTCGACAGATTTGATCGTAGAAATATTACCATAATTGCTGATCAGAATCGCCGGCGCTTTTACTACATATTCTTTTGCCCCGATCTTGTGTTTAAAATGGCCCTCTGTTATATGTACAAGGAGATTGTATCCCAAGAAAATGGGAGGCGTTGGGAATTTAATATATGGAGCGATTTCACTAAGCTGAAAGATCTTAACTGGGGATTGCTGGTACCTCAGGTGTTCCAGACTACCAGTCATAAATCTATCTACGAATTCACCTGCATTTACCTGCTTTTCCATTGTCGTCCATTATGTTTTTGCAAAAACATCAAATTCTCCTATTATCCGATGATTACTATTCGTTGCAAACGGATTTAACGTAATATCAGGATAATATTCCAAAGGTAATGGGATAAAATAGGTTTGTCAATATAAAATGTATGATGGTTTTCAAAATAAGTGCAATATGCTACCATTGTTCCCAATAACTAAACGCCATAATCACTTCTATGTAGGGGTGGAAAAGTAATCGGATTTTCTATCTATATAGAGCCGAGGTGGTAGTTATGACCGATAAGAAATGATTTTGGAAAACGAAGGTTTATCATTAGCTTTAATCTTTGGTAAAAGCTGAATTGTTTGTTTCTCAATGACTTCTTTATTATAAACCGAGCGAGTATGAAAATTGTATTTGTTTTTATATCCTTATTTTTTGCTGTTGTTGCTCTTCGGGCACAGGACCGGATGAATTACTGCAATGATCACATCCAAACCGGTGCAGAGCGAACGGAGCAATATATACCTTACCTCAATGGTAAGCGTGTAGCTATTTTGGGTAATCCATCTACCGTGATCAAGAAAAAACATCTTGTGGATAGCCTACTCGCCAGAGGAATTAAAATCGTAAAAATATTTGGGCCTGAACATGGATTTCGCGGAAATGCCAGCAACGGAACGAAAGTGCGGGATGAAGTCGATCCAGCAACCAAAATTCCGGTTATCTCGCTCTACGGAAATAAAAAAAAGCCTTCATCGAAAGATCTAAAAGATATTGATGTTTTCATCTTTGATGTACAAGACATGGGGGTAAGATTTTACACCAATATTAACACACTTCGGGACATCATGGAAGCCTGTGCCGAAAATGAGAAGGAACTCTTGATTTTAGATCGCCCTAATCCAAATGCGTATTTGGTCGATGGCCCTATATTGGATATGAAATATAAATCGGGTATCGGTCAGTTTCCGGTTCCGATTGCGCATGGGATGACAATTGCAGAGTTTGCCCAGATGATTAACGGCGAGGGCTGGATGGCGACGAAAAAAAAATGTAAGCTAAAGATCATACCTGTATTAGGATATAACCATCAAATGTTATACAAACTACCGGTTAATCCTTCTCCAAATTTAAATACCGAACAGAGTATTCTCCTTTATCCAAGTACTTGCCTTTTTGAAGGTGTAAAGATCAATCATGGAAGGGGGACGGATTATCCCTTTACTGTTTTTGGAAGTCCAGCCTATAAAGAGGTATATCGTTTTTCGTTTACGCCTGTGAGTAAAAAGGGAATGAGTGAAACACCTCTCTTTATGAATGAAGTATGTTATGGTTTAGATCTACGTGAATATGATTTGCAGAAGCTGGTGGACAGTAAAAAAATAAATCTTTCCTGGATGCAGGAACTCTATCGGAATTCTCCAGAAAAAGATAAATTCTTTGATCAGTCATTTTCCAAGCAGATTGGAAGTATAGAAAAATTGGTTGGGGTTGATTCCTTTCGACGACAGATCACTGAAGGTGTTTCTGAAGAAGAAATTCGAAAAAGTTGGGAACCTGGATTAACACGTTATAAGGAAATAAGAAAGAAATATCTTATATATCCATAATAATTTTGTACCTGTTTTATGTACAGAGGCAAGGAATGTTTTAATCTTCGTTGAGGAATTTATTTTCTTAAAATTTTTTCCATTGACTTGCCTTTCGCCAGTTCATCAATCAGTTTATCTAAATAACGGACTTTTTGAACAAGTGGATCTTCAATATCCTCTATACGATAACCGCAAATGACACCTGTAATCTTTTTTGCATTGCTGTTGAAATTCGGTGCCTGGCTGAAGAATTGTTCAAAATCAATTTTATCAGCTATTACTTGATTCAGGGAAGTTTCATCATAGCCGGTTAACCAAAATATGATTTCATTGACTTCTTCTATTGTGCGACCTTTTTTTTCTGCTTTTTGTATATAATGCGGATATACTCCAGCAAATGACATGCGATATATTCTAGTATTGTCCATTTTTCTACTGATGATCGTTTGTGGTTTTTGCTAATTTACTATTTTTTGAACGTTAAATTTCTTTACAATATAATTTTTCCTGTTGTTTTATCAAAAGTAATGGTTTTGTTTTTATCTCCATAAAAGAGTGTAATGAGAAGTGTTTTATCCGATTCCGAATTGAAAATGATATCTTTTGCGCTACCTATCTTTAGTTCTGTTTCGCCATTTATGCTATTATCGGTGCAACTAAAAACCCTTTTTTCAATTATTCCTCTTTTCTCAATGATTTCTAACCAAGGCGAGGATAAAACACTATATCCAACGATTTGTGCACGATATTTTTCATTTAGATCTTTTTTCATCCGTAGGCCGTAAGAAGACATGGACAACATCACTGTGTAAAAGGGAAGCATCATTGGCAAGATGCTACAAATTAACCCCAATATTAATATAGCCAGCATAATCTTTGCCAGGATCTTTTTCCAGAAGATAACGATAACAGCCATAGTCAGCCCTAGCCATATCCAGAAAAGCAAGACGTCACTAAAATAGCCTATTAAACTTATCTTTTCCAGGTAGTAAGCGAGTATGTCTACGCACAGCAATAGGGTAATAAAAATATATATTATTTGTATTTTACTTTTCATTGTTTGATTTATCGTTTTAAAACAGGATTTTTTTCTTAGATTTTATTCGGAGCATGAATATGATTGAATCTATTGTAACAGTAAATATACGGATCGGAAACAATAAACAATACATTGCAATTGGTTTAAGAAACAATTTTAGGATTAATTGATAAAGGTGATCTAATAATTTTTAAATCCTATCTTTATTGGATACAAAATTTCTGTGAAAAATGAGTCTGAGATACAAGCGAAATATCATTCATATTGAAGAAGAGGAACAGCTACGTATTCAGGATTTTACGGTGCTTATTGGAGGTTGTGGTATTGGGAGTTATATCGCTGAGTGTCTATTACGTATGGGATTTGAAAATTTGATCATCGTGGATGGCGATACAGTGGAAATGACGAATCTTAATCGTCAGAATTATGTAGTGGCGGATATTGGAGTAAATAAGGCGATTGCGCTAAAAGACCGCCTGATGGCCATAAATCCAGAAGCGAAGATTACGGCTTATCCTGAATTTCTTGACCGGAACAATTTGTATAACCTTGATTTAAATTGTAAAGTCGCTATAAATGCCCTGGACTTTTCCTCCGATATTCCTTTTTTATTTGATGAATATATGGCAGATCGTAATATCCCTGTTGTCCACCCGTACAATCTGGGCTGGGCTGGGTTTTTAACTGTCATTACAGCAGAGAGTCGCAATCTGCGCTCTTTGGATAAAGAGCATCATGCCTTTGAGATCAATGTGGGAAAATTTATTGTTGATCGATTACAGAAACAGCATATTGATACAAAATGGTTGGAAGATTTTTTATTGGCATACGGTAAAATTGCTATGGATTCTCCACCACCACAGCTCTCATTGGGGCTATATTTATTAGCTGGAATGGTTTGCCAGGTTGTATTCAATATTGCCACAGATAAACCCATAAAAGTTTTTCCTGAATCCTACTATTTGTCTATGCGTTAATGAAATGACCTATATTGATTGTAATAATTATTATATTTTTGTATTACATCTGCGTCTCTGTGATGATCTAATCAACAAAAGCTATTTTATAAAAAATATTGAATTTCAACTGCATGAACTGGACACCAGAAAATTATTATTTTACCAAACTTAATAGTGCAGAGCTACCTGAACTTATCCATTTTTATTTGACCACCCTCCAACAGCACTATAAACTTGACAAGTATTCAAAAGAGGATTATCATGCGGACTATAATGCTTTGATAGGAGAGGATTCAGTCTTTTTCGATCAATCTATTTATTATGTTTTGCGGAGCAAGATAAATCATGAAATCCATGCCTCAATTCGAATTACGTATTGGGATAAGAAAACCAGCTTACCTATTCAAAAGCTATTTGGTATTAAAACCGATGACCTGCTGATACCCGGAGTTGATAATTTTTGGCATATCGGACGTTTTGTAATTTCAGGAAAAATTATGGGAAATCGGATTAATATTCTGAAAAAAATGCTTTTTGATGCTTTTTATGGCCCTTATAGTATGGAGGATGGTTTAATCATTGCCGAATGTGACCGGAAAGTTGTGAATACGCTGCGTAAACTTGAAATAGAATCATATCAATTGGGAGATCCGATTATTTATTTTTATTCTGAGACATTACCCATCTATATTAAGTCGGAATGGCTGGAGGCCTTTATCCAAAAAAATAAAACTTCGCAGTACAGTAGTAGGAATGATAGTGACATCCAAAAATTTGTGACTATGTCAAAAGCTATGTTATTGGATTCCAAAAACAATTAGTGAATTTAAGCGCCTTTTAAAAAAGAGATAACTCGATTGCTAATGCTGTGGCTTCAGTTATACTCTTTACTTTTAACTTTGAAAATATCTGTTTTTTGTGAAATTTAACAGTATCAATAGATACATAGAGCCGATCTGCAATCTGATCCATTGTCAGACCCTGTGCAGAAAAAAGTAAAATGTCTTTTTCCCGGGGTTTTAATTTAACACGCGGCGTTTCAACCCAGATATCTTTCACCAGATCATATTCAAATTGCCTTCCATCTTCATCTGATTTGAATCTGATATTACCAGCATTTGGATGCGAAGACATAGAAACCAAACAGAGTGCAATCCAGGGGTTTGAATGGTTATCCAGTAAAAGTGGCTTCAATTTGTGGTTAACAAGTAACGGTTTACTGCCGGGCTGTTTTAGATGAAAATCATACGATATGGAGTATTTTAAACGCTCATCTGCAGATAACTTGCCATAGAAATCAAATCCAACATCGTTTATCTTTTTTAATAAGTGAAGATCATCTTCAGGAACATTATTTACATAATGATGATATCCTTCTTTCATCACTTCCGCAGAGGAACTTCCACATAGAAAGATAGGATTGTCGGAAACAAATAAAAAACTTTTCTTTGAATAGTCAATTAGATAGATGCTCTGATAAGTTAGTCGACTGAGGGATCTTGCGAAATTAATAAATGCGTTGACGATCTCATAATCATCTTGGCTAAAGTTGTCTTTAACATGTATCGGCTCAAAAAAATCTTCAATTTTTATTTTCATATTGTAAAATGGCAAAGATGATCTATTGTTGCTTCAAAATTTCCACTTAGACGAATGTCACTTTTAATAGTAGTTTACCAAAATAACAGTTTATCTAAATCTAGGGCCTGAAATGGATCTTTCCAAGCATAAGTTGTTCTCGCTGTCTAAATAAATGGGTCTCTTTTTTGTTTTAAATTCCTGTTATATAATAGAATAATGTTCTACACAAATGGGTAGAATATTGTCCAGCATGATAAAATGTCGGATTTTACTTTCTATCTTTATATTTTCAAGGTAATTTAAAATTATATAAAGATAGTTTATTGGATTCAAAATACCCAATGACATGTGCTGCTTTATATAGAATCTTCATAAAAATTTTAATTTATTTAGGCCTTTCTTAAAAATACCTCTCCCTGATTATTTCAATTTTCGATTTTATTTTAACGGTGCTAAGTCATCCTTAACTTTAGTCCTATTAAGGGGATAACAAACAGCTTAGATAAGAATATCTCTTGTTTTTACTATGTATGTACATTTATATTTTTTACTTGATATTTCTTATTTTTTATAGTATTATTGTGTTCTTAAATTAAACTTTTGAGCTTTTAATCGTGCTTTGTATTGTTTTTTATTATGTATATACAATATTTCACCGGTTAAATGAATGCTTGGGGGCGACTCTTCTTATTCAACTGAATTGGAAGCGAAGATAAATTTAAACAGGTAAAAAGAACCGAATACTAGAATAAGCATTTACTGCATATTTTTTATTATAAAATCCATCGATTATGAAAATGCATCTCCCCATTTCCGTTTGTGCCGGTTTACTGTTAATGACTGGGCAGCTTGTTTCGGGACAGGAAATTACAATTTGGCAACTGGGCAATTCTGATGGCTCCAGTGGAGAATTCGCACTGGCTCCAAAGGATTATAAAAAATTCCTTGAACACGATTTTGGTTACGAAGACAATTATTTTTTGGTTGGGCAATCTTCGTTATCGCGAGATTTACCCTATGTGTTACCCGGACCTGCCAACGAATGGGGCGGGACTGGTGGAACTTCTGGACTAAGAACCCATTTTCTGAATTTATACAGTGTATTGAGTGGTCCGGTTGAAAATGGGAAATGGGCTCTGGAAGTAAAATTGGCAAATAGTGATCCTCAGAATAAACCGACCTTACAAATCGCAATCAATGGTAAATCTTATAATTACGAACTCAAGAATAGTGATGGCCCCGTTGATCCGATAGCTACGGGTTCGAAGTCTGGAGCCTCTACCATACGGATAGCATTACCTGACCATCTTATTTCGACGGGATTTAATCAGGTGACCCTTACCGTAATAAAAGGAGGATGGGTTGAGTTCGATTCCTTTAAGTTATTGGGGCCTGAGCAGGTCAAATTGTTAACAGATTACACCTCAGTAATAAAAGGGGTAAGGCAATCGGATTTTGAACTGAAAAATGGAAATGAACGTATACAGTATATGCTTGTTGACCTTTTGAAATTGAAAGATGACGAGCGCATAAAAGTACTATTGGATGGGAAGAAAATCTATGATAAAACTCATGAGAAAGGAGTATCTCGACTTGAGATTCCCATGCCTTATACATCGAAGGAAGTACGAAGCAAATATGCCATCTATGTCAACGATAAATTAATTCGTACAGCTTTCATAAAACGATCCCCAAAGCGATTAGGTGGGGTTTCGGACTATGTCAATACCATGATAGGGGCTGCGCATTCCAGGTGGATGTTGGCACCGGGACCATGGATGCCATTTGGAATGGTTAAGATCAGCCCCGATAACCAGAATATCGGCTGGCAGGCTGGTTACGAGCCATCGATAGAATCCATTGGTACATTTAGCCATATACACGAATGGACAATGGCAGGGCTTGGCACTTTTCCGACAGCGGGCCAATTGAAGACCAGTGTGGGAGACCAATATAGTGTGCATTCAGGTTACCGTTCTGCAATAGATAAAACAAGTGAACAGGCTCCATTGGGATACTACTCCGTCCACCTCCTCGATCAGGATATTGATGCAAAACTTACTGCGGGAACGCGGTCTAGTTTCCAGAAATATACCTATCATAAGTCAGATACCGGACGTGTTATGATCGATCTTAAAGTGAATGGTGAATATGATTATAAGATCAAAGATCTCTCACTTAAAAAGGTTTCAGATTATAAGGTTATCGGTTATAGTAGCCAGTTGTCCGAAAATGTCTGGTCTACTGATGCCAAGCAGGATTATGTCGTTTATTTCGTCATGGAGTTTGATAAGCCAATTATCAATTTCGGTACCTGGCATGATGGTCGTGTTACAACTAAGGCAGATCTGGATGCGGACAGCGCTCAATTTGCAGGTATGTATGTAGAGTTCGACGTTCGTAAAGACAAGGAAGTGCAATTGCGAACTGGGATTTCCTATATCAGTATAGCTAATGCAGCAGAAAATCTGAAAACAGAACTTTCAGATCCGTTTGGTTGGTCTTTTGAAGCTGTGGTCGAAAATCAACACCGGGTATGGAATGAATTATTAGGTCGCCTGGAGATAAAGAGCAATGACTATCTGGAAAAAGAGAAGTTTTACACCAATATGTACCGCACTTTGGCTAGCCGTAATACGTTTAGCGATGTCAATGGTCAATGGCGATCTTCTGACGAGAAGATCAGAACGATGGAACAGGCAGGGGATCTGGCCCTGGGATGTGATGCGTTCTGGAATACATTCTGGAATTTAAACCAGTTCTGGAACCTGGTAACACCGGAGTGGTCGAACAAATGGGTGCGTTCGCAATTGG
The DNA here is from genome assembly GCF_002000245.1 of Sphingobacterium sp. CZ-UAM. Classification (GTDB taxonomy): domain Bacteria; phylum Bacteroidota; class Bacteroidia; order Sphingobacteriales; family Sphingobacteriaceae; genus Sphingobacterium. The sequence goes on from NZ_MTCM01000001.1 coordinate 166,171, forward strand.
CGATGTATGATGCCGATGGTTGGCTGGCAAAAGGGCCCGCCGGGATGGAGTATATTCCCGTAATGGTGGCTGAACATGAAATTCCTTTGATTGTAGGAGCCTATCAGATGGGAATACGCGATTACGATGTTACAAAGGCATTTGAAGCCGTTAAGAAAATGCAGACAACAAGTCCGCTGAAATTTGAAGGTGGTTTTGCAGGTAATCGTGATCTAGATGTTTATCTAAAGTATAAGTATGTTCCTTATGACCTTGGTCGTTTCTCAAATTCCCTGGAATATAGTTTTGACGACTGGAGTGTTGGACAATTTGCAAAATCATTGGGAAAGGAAAAGGAATATGGTTATTTTAATGATAGAGGTAGCTGGTGGAAGAACGCAATAGATGTTAAAAGTGGATATGCGAGGATGAAAGATGCCAAGGGTGAATGGTATCGCGACTTTGACCCGTTTAAATCCGGAGCCAATCATCATTATGTTGAAGGCAATGCATGGCAGTTAACGTTCTTTGTGCCTCAGGATGTCCCGGCATTGGCGAAAATGATCGGGGAGGATGTTTTCCTAAAGCGCTTGGAATGGGGGTTCGGAGAAAGTGAAAAATGGCGATATAACGGGCCAAATGATCAATATTGGGATTATCCTGTTGTTCAGGGAAATCAACAGTCTATGCATTTCGCTTATATTTTTAACTGGTTAAACAAACCCTGGCTTACACAAAAATGGAGTCGTTCTATCGGTGAACGCTACTATGGACAAGGTATTTCCAATGCCTATCTGGGAGATGAGGATCAGGGACAGATGAGTGCCTGGTATATCATGAATGCGATTGGATTATTCCAACTGGATGGGGGAACACGAACAAAACCTATTTATGAAATTGGTAGCCCATATTTTGAAGAAATTAAGATCAAACTGGGACGGCAATATGGGCGCGGAGATCAATTTGTTATAAAAGCTAAAAATGCGAGCAAAAAGAATATGTATGTGCAACGGGCGATTTTAAATGGTAAACCGCTGCAGACATTTTATTTCGATGCAACGGAATTGCTAAAAGGAGGTGAACTTGTTTTGGAAATGGGCGATAAACCGAATATGCAATGGGGATTGTTGCATTAATCAGATCGTACTGAAATAAACTTTTGACGGGAAACTACACATTCAGATTATTACTTTCTTCGTTAGGCAGGACTGTTTGTTAAAGTTTGGTTAAACACAGTGGAGGGGGATAACAAAGCTCGAAGGATGGCGTTATCAATGTAGTTTTCATAATTTAGGTTAATAATTGGTTAGTTAGTAAAAATCCTGGAGTTCCCCGCTTCAGGATTTTTTTGTCGAAAGATATTTCTCCAGAGTTGACAATACGCCGATTGCTATTCATGGATATTGGGGCTGTACTTTAAAATCAGCAGAGTCGTGGTGATTTTAGTTTATTTTTACTCTTGCTAAATCCTATTAACATTTGTAAAATGATAGATATAAGTTTAGCGGATATTTGTAAATCTTTGGTATTATCTGTAGTATTGTGACCACACTTAAAAATGTGCAATCCGCTGTTCATTGTAGCACAAAAGTAGATTGCCTTTATCAACATGATATGATCAAGTTTATCCGCTATTTCCTTTTGGGATTATTTGTTTGGGAGCACGCGTCTGCGCAAAAACTGCCAACAGACTATGTGAATCCTTTTATTGGTACGAGTAATTACGGGACGACCAATCCTGGAGCTCAGGTACCTCATGGTTTAATGAATGTGTCCCCCTTCAATGTAATGGGATCCTCACTTAATGCCTTCGATAAGGACGCGCGTTGGTGGTCTACACCTTATGAACATAGTAATAGCTATTTTACGGGTTTTTCACATGTTAATCTGAGTGGTGTAGGTTGCCCGGATATGGGAAGTTTGTTATTGATGCCTACAGCTGGAAAACTGGAAGTTGACTACCACCAATATGGAAGTACTTATACGCAAGAAGAGGCTCATCCAGGCTATTATAGTAATGTGTTAAAAAAATACGGTATCAAAACAGAGGCGTCCTCAACAGCTCGTGTAGGAGTGTCAAAATTTACTTTTCCGAAGGGACAGGCGAATATTCTCCTCAATTTAGGCGAGGGACTGACGAATGAAACAGGGGCTACAGTCCGTTATGTCAGTGATACGGAACTTGAAGGTTCGAAATTATTAGGTTCGTTCTGTTATACCAACAATCAGGCCGTATATCCTATTTTCTTCGTGATGCGTGTGAATAAAAAGCCCACAAAAAAAGGGTACTGGAAATTTCAACGTGCGGGTGAAAAATGGGAAAACGACTGGAACAAGGATGCCGGCAAATACAAGATTTTTACCGACTATTCAGGCCAACTATCTGGAGATGATCTTGGCGCCTTCTTGAGCTTTGATGTCCAGGAAAATGAAAGTGTGGAGGTTCAGTTGGCGGTATCTTTCGTGAGTGTTGAAAATGCCCGAAAAAATCTGGAGGCAGAGCAGCCAGGTTTTGGATTTGAACAGATCCGAACGCAAGCTTCATCTTTGTGGAACAGTGAATTGTCAAAAATTCAGGTAGAAGGAGGTACTGAAGATCAAAAAACGGTGTTTTATACAGCTATGTATCATGCTATGATCCATCCTAATATATTACAGGATGTGAATGGCGAATATCCGGCTATGGAAAATAGAAAGACCCTCGTTGCAGATCACAACCGCTATACGGTATTCTCTTTATGGGATACTTACAGAAATGTACAACCATTAATGTCACTGGTCTATCCAGAAAAACAGGTTGGTATGATTCGCTCTATGATTGATATCTATAAAGAAAATGGATGGATGCCTAAATGGGAACTTTATAGCCGTGAGAGTTATACAATGGATGGGGATCCAGCCGTACCTGTTATTGTAGATGCCTGGATGAAAGGCATTCGGGATTATGATATTGATACCGCCTATGAGGCATTTTTGAAATCAGCAACGACCACCGATTCGACGAATCGAATCCGTCCGGATAATGCCGATTATGTAAAATATGGTTATGTTCCACTACGTGATTCTTTTGATAATTCGGTTTCCCACGCAATCGAATATTATGTCGCTGATTGGAATTTAGCACAACTGGCCAGCTCGTTAGGAAAATCCAAAGATGCGCAGACTTTTGGCAAAAGAGCGCAAGGTTACAAACATTACTATTCTCCAGAATATGGAACATTTAGGCCTATTCTTCCGAATGGATCATTTTTGACACCTTTCAACCCATTGATGGGAGCTAATTTTGAGCCTAACCATGGTTTTCATGAAGGAAATGCCTGGAATTATAGCTTTGCGATCCCATTTGATATCCCTGGTTTAGTTCAACTGATGGGGGGGAAGAAGAAATTCGTGGCTAGATTGCAAGCAACTTTTGATAAGGGGTATTTCGATGTAACCAATGAACCTGACATGCTTTATCCACATGTTTTTTCGGAGATAAAAGGTGAAGAATGGCGTACACAAAAATTGGTTAAGCAGATTTTGGATAAACATTTTACGAATAGCCCCAGTGGGATACCGGGAAATGATGATACAGGGACAATGTCGACTTGGGCATTAATGAATATGATGGGAATTTATCCTTTTTGTCCCGGCAGACCAGATTATACGATCGTTACTCCGGTATTTGATAAAGTAACTATTCAACTTGATAAAAAGTATTATCCTAAGTCTGATCGTGTGACCATTAGACGCCAAAAAGAGGGCAATGGAGAATTCATCAAAAAAATTATCGTCGATGGAAAGCCATTAGGAGGTTTTAAGATAAGCCATCAAGTTTTGGTCAATAGCAAAGATATCCTGATTGTTACGGGAGACAGATAAATGACACGCAGATTAAAGAAGCTATCTACACTATGAAATATATGAAATACCTGGCAGGTGCAGGTTTATTGGGAATACTGAGCTGTGCCTCACAGCAGGATTCGGCTGAAGGTTCTTATGCAAAATCAGTCAATCCTTTTATAGGGACAGATTTTACGGGTAACACCTATCCTGGAGCACAATCGCCCTTTGGTATGGTGCAATTGAGTCCGGATAATGGATTGCCCGGTTGGGATCGTATTTCGGGTTATTTTTATCCCGATAGCACGATTTCGGGCTTTAGTCATACCCATTTAAGTGGGACGGGAGCTGGGGATCTATATGATATATCGTTTATGCCAGTTACATTGCCTTATCATGAAGCCGCGGAACCTTTGGGCATTCATTCCAAGTTTTCCCATCAGGATGAACAGGCGCATGCGGGATATTATAAGGTAAAGCTGACAGATTATAATATCGATGTAGAGTTAACAGCAAGCCCGCGCTGTGGTATCCAACGTTATACATTTCCTGAAGCGCAGTCAGCTGTTTTTTTGGATCTGAAAAAAGCGATGAATTGGGACGCTACCACCGATTCATATATAGAGGTTGTCGATTCGGTCACCGTACGAGGCTACCGATTTTCTGAGGGCTGGGCCAGAGGGCAGCGTGTCTATTTTGCAACCCGGTTTTCAAAGCCCTTCGAAGCAATTCATATAGACAGTTCAGCAATACAATCAAATGTTGATACGCTTACAAAATCATCCAAACGCATAGGGACGGCTTTCAAAGCACGTTTTGATTTTAAAACAACTGCCGGTGAGCAGGTAACACTTAGTACAGCACTTTCGGGGGTAAGTATGGACGGTGCTTCCAAGAATCTGAAGGCAGAGGTGCCAAAAGATGATTTCGATTATTATTTAAAAGAAGCTGAAAAAAGCTGGAACAAGGAACTTGGTAAGATCACCATCCAAACCGCAGACAAAGAAGCTAAAATGAAGTTCTATACAGCACTGTATCATTCAATGTTGGCTCCTACCATATTTGGAGACGTAGATGGAACCTATTTTGGCGCGGATAGAAAGGTGCATCAGGCTGAGGGCTGGACAAATTATAGTACTTTTTCGCTTTGGGATACCTACCGTGCTTCACACCCCTTATTTACTTACCTTGATCCAAGCCGGGTAAATGATATGGTTAAATCATTTCTTGCATTTTACGAACAGCATGGTCGCTTGCCGGTATGGAATATCTACGGTAGTGAAACAGATATGATGATCGGTAATCATGCAATCCCGGTTATTGTAGATGCGTACTTGAAGGGAATAGGTGATTTTGATGCGCATAAAGCATTGGCGGCTTGTGTGGCTACGGCAAATATAGATAATTATAGGGGGATTGGGTTGTATAAAAAGCTGGGATATGTTCCCTATGATATCGTGGATAAATACAATGCTGATAACTGGTCTTTGTCACGTACGCTCGAATATGCGTTTGATGATCATTGCATTGCTAAGATGGCAGAAAAGATGGGAAACAAAGCCGTGGCATCAACTTTTTTCGCAAGAGCAAAAAGTTATAAAAATGTCTATAATCCTACTACGTCTTTTATGCAGCCACGTAATAGCCAGGGCGCATTTGTAACTCCCTTTGATCCGGAGGAATACAGCGCGCATATCTGCGAAAGTAATGCTTGGCAATATTTTTGGTCAGTTCAGCATGATATCCCCGGATTGATCAATCTTGTGGGGGGAGACGAGCGCTTCGGGCAGAAGTTGGACAGCATGTTTACCTTTCACCCGTCTGATACAAGTAAATTACCTATTTTCAGCACAGGTATGATCGGACAATATGCGCATGGAAATGAACCTAGCCATCATGCTATCTATTTGTTTAATGCAATCGGGCAACCATGGAAAACGCAGCAATATGCTGCTGAAGTAATGGAAAAACTCTATCTCAATAAGCCGTCGGGGTTAAGCGGAAACGATGATTGCGGACAGATGTCTGCTTGGTATGTCTTCAGTGCGCTGGGGTTTTATCCGGTAGATCCTGTGGGTGGAAGATATGAAATCGGTACCCCATTGTTTGAACATAGCGAATTTAAACTTGCGAATGGGAAAAAGTTTACTGTCAAAGCGGATCATGTAAATAAAACCAATATTTACATCCAGTCGGTTACTTTGGATGGGAAGCCGCTCGAAACGAGCTATATCACACATGAGCAGATCATGTCGGGGGCTACCCTTATTTTCCAAATGGGAAGCAAACCTGGGCCGAGGTGGTACAAAAAATAACTGAAAATTAATGCATCGTTTTTGTTGAAAGAACCTCAACTAGCTAACAGCTACTGGAGGTTCCTTGGTGAATGAAGCTATTATTGAATGTTTTTATAAAAGTAGGTTGTACTACACGGTGTGCCATCCGGAAAAAGCGCATAATTCGGAATATTTCCCACAACTTTCCAGCCGCATTTTAGATATAAAGCATGGGCAGGACTATCGGTTACGGTGTCTAAAACCAGAAGTGATTTTTTCATTTTCTTCGCGATGATTTCAATATGTTGCAGTAGATTCTCGGCTATACCCAGACGTCGAAAAGACGAATGTACCAACATTTTTGCCACATCTGCCCGGTGGGGCTGATTTTGGGGAAGGTCTATTTGCAATTGTACAGTCCCAACAATCTGTTCAGTTAGGCTGTCTTTTGCGACAAGTAGTACTGTTTTTTGTTGTTGTACCTTTGCCAGTACATTGTGCCAGAATTCACTTGCCTTTTCTTTACTTATATCCTGCATAAAGCCTACTGAGGCTCCCCCTTGAACAATATCCAATGTTAATGCAGCTAGGTCCGAAACGGTGTTGTTATTTATTTCCTTTAATTCTTGAATGTGGATACTTCTCTTGTCTGAAATATGCATGGTTATATTATCATGTTTTAGTCGTGTGGGATAATTGCGCTTTAATTGAGAAATAGAATTACCGCTTCATGCTGTAATGCGGCCATATGATAAAATGCTTTCAAGTCCTCGAAGTATTGAAGCAGATAATCTAATGCATTTTCATCATCCCAAATTGTGGGATATATATCTTTCTCTAACATCATGATGGAGTCAAAGCGCTGTGTTAATTCTGCTGCTGAAATTTCCTGTAGCGCTAAATCAATCTGTCTGGTTTGTTCGATATCCGTATAGGTCGCTGGACCATAGCCCATGTCCTGATTCCGGTCGATGTCATTGGGGCCAACTAATAGCCAGGATAAAGGAGGTGAGGCCTGATCGTAGGTTCCGATGGATTCTCCTGTTAATAAAAAGAAAATACCTTCCCAGGCTTTATCTATATCGATCAGATTGTTCAAATGTACGGCCTCTTTGCTGTAAACCATATTTCTTAACAGGCGACTATCCGTGAGAAAACTATTCAATGTTTCTGAATTGACCCGGAGAAAATTTTGTATCATGCTCATGATCCCTCGATTTTATCTGATTATTTTTTTTGTTTTGCAGCGTTGTAATGAAACAATGGATTGCACTGTGAATACGCTTCCTGTACCTATGAATTATTACTTCGTGTAAATGCAAAATAAATAACATAGAGCCATCCTAAGATCCCATGTATCAATGCCCATAGAATAGATTTGTTGCGATCCCATGAAGTGACAACTGCAATTACAGAACCAAGTCCGATCCCGGATTGCGTAATCGTCTCAGTTGTAGAGCGGCTAATTTCCTGTCCGAAAACCATACCCGATATCCCAATGAACATAATTAATAAAGCTAATTTTTTCATCATGTTTTATTTAGTTCTTTTCGTTCTTGATTCGTCATTGATTTTCTTCATTCTATTGAATTTCATCTAATGGTCTGTATTCTTTTTCTAAGTTCCGTAATTCTTCTTTAAGAAACAAACTAACGTATCTCTTAACTGGTTTTATCATTCATTAAGGACACAAATGTGGGATCTTTCTTTAAAATTGACCTTTATAAACAGCAAAATAATAACGAATCTTAAAAAACAAGCAGCGAATATTAACTGACTTAAATTGCCTGTTTTGAAAAGACGTTATTTGTTAAAAAATGAGCTATGAGAATTATTATTTTGACATTAATCATCAGTGCATTTGCATTGACATCTTGTGGTGGTAATCTGGATTTTGGTTATAACGAAAAGATTGCCGATCTTTTCTATCAATGTAAGGAGAAGTTGGATGAGAGCTACAATAAATTGTTGGAAGGAGCATATGATGTAGATAAAGCTGACGAATTATCCTACGAAATGACGCTAAAAGAAGTACAGGCATTGAACAGTTATATCAAGGGAATAAAGAGTGAAGTTAATGCATTGACGCCCAGTGAAAGCGCTAAGAGCTTTCATTCGACCATAATGACTTATATGACAAGAATAGCGGATGGTTATGGACCGTTGTTGATCAAATATGTAGATGAACAAAAAAAAGGTGCGAGACAGGCCTTATTGAGAGATATTACTGACGAAAGAGCTAAAATAACAGTCTTAGCTGATACTTGTTTAGAGAAACAGGTAGAATTTTTAAATCGTGTGGGAATAAAAGTTACTGCTGTGCGGTAACACTATTAATTTCGGACAAATGAGAACATGTTTAACAAACCATAGATTTTATTTAATAGGTGTTTTATTCTTGCTAATTGTATCCTGTAAAAGCAAAGCTATAAAGCAGGCTGTTAGCGTTGCCGATCAGCGGCAAATGGTAAGGCCAGACTGGTTAGCCCAGAAGTATTCGCAAGTGACAATGATTGATAATGATCATGTGGCGGTATTAAATGGGAATTACCTCGTGGACATACCATTGCAGTTTAATACAGATTCCAGCTATGTATTTTATTTGAATGCAAAAATTCCAGTCGGACTTTTTAAGGAATCATTGGGGTTTTACCCCGAATTGAAGCAGTTTATTCTTATTGTTCCTGATTGGAAATTTTATGCTGAAGTCAGTAAAATGGCTGCAATGAAAGGTATGTGCGTAGAACCGGAAACGACTAATTTTTACTACTTTATAAGACGGGAAGAGGATCATGTAAAAGTTGATAGTGCTCGCCTTGGAGGACTAGAAAACCCATTGCTTGATTTTGACAAATCTGCGGTTCCGGATGATATGCTAACCGTATATAGGAAGGAAAGCTATGGCTCTGTCTGTTGTCCCCGTGATCCAATGTGGGATATCGCTGATCAGGATAGTTCCTTTATTCGCGGCTTTGAGGAAAAAAATAAATTCAAGGTAACTATTGGGCGATATATTCAAATGCAAGGAAAAGAAGGTGAAAATAGTATATATTACACATTGCCTGGATTAACAACACTACAGCGATTGCAATTTCTGCTTGAGAAACGTGCCCAATGGAGCTTAAACAGAGCAGCCAAGAAAATGCCGCCTTCACCTAAATTGTTTACACCACAATTATTTCAGTTGATAACAATCGGTTTTAACAAGTTTGAGAAAATGCTTTAATAGATAAGACTTCATTGTGGGGTGCGGACCTCCGCTTTTTAAATCTGTCTGTTTTAAGCTGCATGATTTAAATAACATTTGATAAATAAATATAATTTTGAAATAGTATGAGCATAAACAATCCATATAAAATTATGGGCATGGTAGCAATAATCGTATTTATAAGCAGTTCTTGTCAAGGACAAGGTTCAACCAAAGCTGCTAAAATAGCTTCGGAAGAGGCTATTTTGCCAATCAGTCAATTGCAGGGGAAATATAATGCAGCCGAAGATATTTGGGAAAATCCAGATACTGCCTATGAACAATTTATACGATTTGATGGCGAAAATCTTGCTACTTTTTATCGGACGGATGCTGATGGAGCTTTAGGGACCGTTGGTATTGTTGATAAAACAGGAAAGGTTATTGTCCAACCCAACTATTTCAGTACATCAACAAAACCGCGATCTGGCTTTTTTGAAGTACAGGATAGCAAGCAACGTGTAGGTTTGATCGATGTGAATGGGGTAGAAGTTGTACCACCTCAATATGAAACTATCTTTTTGGACGACAGTTTGTTGGAGATTGACAGCACGGTGATCAAAGTCGATAAAGATGGGAAACAGGGTTTTATCGATCGTAACGGGAAGATCGTAGTACCGCTAAAATATCAGCTCCTTGATATCGCGGGTAAGAATAGAATTATGTATATGGAATCACCCCAACATTGGGGATTGATGGATTATAATGGCAAAATAATCACAGCCCCAGTTTTTACACACAGCGGTATCTTTGTCGAAGGAAAAACTGTCTTACAACAAGCCGATGGCGAGGCGTATACCCTTTATGAAGACGGGAGAATTGATAAGAAATAAGCGCTATTGTGGACAATGGCTGGAAACGTTCATTTCTGTAAAATTTTGGAATTGTGGGATATGTTTTGTGCTGGAAGAAAGATAAACATAATTCCAAAAGAAACCTAAATCATTGTCAAAGAGAACGGAATATGTTCGTATGGAAACCTACGGCAGATTGTTCGCAGCCCATTTCAAGTAGTGGACTTGTAAAGTATTATTTGAAATTTGATCTATTTGTTCGTTTCAATTGTTCTAGTGTTATGGAGGTTCAATATTTTTCAGGCACAAGTGGAATCCTGTTGCCTTATAAGAATAAAAGTTATTTTCCCGACAGTCTAAAGGACAGAAGTAGGCTTTCTGTATACAGTCTATTGTTTAATTCGTTGGAGGTAAACAGCTCATTTTACAAAATACCCCGTAAGGAAACTGTCGCTAGATGGTCTCAGGAAACAAGTGATAACTTTCGTTTTACTTTTAAGCTTTGGAAGGGAATTACCCATCAAAAAGGTTTGATTTTTGAACCTAGTGATGTTGTTAGATTTTTGGATATCATCAACGCAGTGGGTAATAAGAAGGGATGTTTATTAATACAATTACCTCCGTCAGCCACGTTTTCTTTGCTGATCAAATTAGATGAACTGTTAAAATGCATTGCGACAGATACACGAAGTTTAGGTTGGCACATCTGTGTTGAATTTCGTCATCGGTCTTGGTATTGTCAGGAAACATTAATCTTATTAAATTCTTATGGTATGAATTTGGTGTTACACGACAAAGATGGTTTTGGAATAAACAATAGGATGCATACTGAAAATGATATCATCTATCTGCGTTTTCACGGTCCAGAAGGTGATTATAAGGGAAGTTATGAGAATGCTGTTTTACATGAGTATAAAGGTTATATCAAGGAATGGTTAGCTGAGGGTAAGGAAGTGTATGTCTATTTTAACAATACCATCGGCGCTGCTATTAAAAACCAAAGAACCCTAGAAGAGTATGTTAAAAGAGGATAATATACGGATTGTTTAAAAGATATTTTCACGGATATATTCTTTCCCCATATAGCCGTCCCAATTTTCATGGTCTCGCATAATGTGATGATAGACGGTGGTCAAAGCCTGCATTTTGGTCAATAAAGGAATACCTTTCCGAATGCAGTCGTAATCTGTGTAAATTCCATTGCAATCATTCCATTGAAGCCATTGCAGCAACTCCTGACGTTTCATGTGCGTGAGCCTGTCAAAAAGGGATTTATCTTTTAAATCCAGGAGTTGATAGCGCCAATCCTTTGACTGAGAATTCATTGCGATGATTTTTGGTAATTGATAACCGATAATCTGTTTGATGAAAGATTCCATGTACTGAACAATTAGTTGTTGAACATAAGTTGTATTGGACCATGCGAAACACGATTAACCTGCTTTTTCGTATGATTTCGCAAGATCGCTTTGTAGGTGTATTCTACCGCCTTTGACTTACAAAGAGGCTTAACACCATTATGCATACATTTACGATCAGTGTAATTACCTTTGGGATTATACCATTGGAGCCAATCAACAAGTTTCTCCCGGTCCATTTCCTCGAGCCGTTGAAATAAACCATTTATCTCGCTTTCTTTAAGCTGCTCACGCCAATCGGTCCATATGGGACGCGACGTAAATTCTCTGTTTGCTTTAAATTTATTTTCCATTGTTTTTACTTTTCTGTCGGACTGTAATTAAACAATTAACTTGCTTATGATCGCATTCCCTAATTTACTTTTCATAAATAACGCAATCTGTTGGAGCAATTCAGGGCTGACTTCTGGTACTCTTTCCAGATCGCGGATATACCATTTTTGAATCATTGGATAATGCTTCAGAGCTGGATCAAATTTTACCACTTCAGCTCTGGATGATCTACCTTCGGGATCGTAATACGACCAAAGTACAATAAAGATTGTATGAGGATCTTCATCCGGATAGGGTGTATGAAAGCGAACAATATCGCCAACATGTAATTCCTTATTGTCATATCCTTTTGCCTGTTCCATAAAGACCTTGTCTAAAATTGATATTCAAATATACTAAAAATATTAGTTTTGTAAAATTTTATTGATTTTTTTTGCTAAATATATTGATAGTCGAAATCAGGGCGCTTTGCCTTCTTTTCTATCGGTGAAGAATAAATGATAAAAGGGATTTTGATTAGCGGTTTGCTGGCTAATTTCTTTTTTTGAGCTAAACGCAGTTTATACACTTCTTATTTTTCGTAGAACGTAGACATACCATAGCATTAAGTGGATGAAAAGTAATGTGAAGCAGGAATAATTGTTATTATTCAACAATAATATACTAGAGCTCTTTTTGCGGAGCTCTTAGACGGAAGAGATAATAGTATCAGTCTTTCAGAAACGAAATAAGAGGTTTGATAAATCGGTCGAACGCTTCAATATGGGGCAGGTGTCCGACGTTATCAAGTTCAACGAGTTTTGATCCTTTAATTTTTTGCTGAGTTTCCTTTCCCAAATACTGATACAGACCCATTTTTGCGGCTACTTTAGGATCTTTTACATTGGCTTTACCGATCGCAGTTCTATCTCGCGTGCCAATGATAAGAAGGGTGGGGGTTTTTATATGTTGAAATTCATAAACAACAGGTTGAGTAAAGATCATGTCTGATGTCTTGGCATTTACCATGGCAACAACGGAATAATCCTTAGCTTTTGTCCAACCCGTAAGCAGGTATACCCATTCGTCATATTCTGGCTTCCATTTGTTGTCGTAATAGAAATTACTTTGGTACCTTTTTGCAGATTCATATCCAGCATTTAATTCCGTTTGAAAATTTTGATCGATGGAAGTATAAGGAGCGACAAGTTTCCAGTCTTCCAGCCCAATGGGATTTTCTAATACAAGTTTTTCGACAGTTTCGGGATACATTAATGTAAACCTCGTTGCAAGCATACCACCCATAGAGTGGCCAAGTAAGGTGACCCTATTAAGTCCCAATCTGTCTAAAAGCAATTTTGAATTTTGGGCTAGTTGTTGAAAGGTAAACTGATATGCTGTGGGTTTCGAAGATTTTCCAAAACCAATCTGGTCAGGTATTATAACACGATACCCGGCCGAGTTTAGCGCCTGAATGGTTGCTTTCCAGTACGCACCATTGAAATTTTTGCCATGGAGTAGTAAAACGATGCGACCATTTGGTTGCTGCGAGCTGACATCCATATAGGCCATTTTTATTTTTTCACCCTGACTGTTTAAATTCAAGTAATGTACTTCATATGGATATTGATAATTATTGAGCATAATATCCAGTACAGGGCGATCTGTTTGCGCGTTTGATAACGAATAGACGAGGCTGAGCAGTACTAGTGCGAACTGTTTTATCGATGACTTCATGTATGTGTTTTTTAAAGTAAACATCATCACTTTGGCAACTTTATTTTATAAACCTGATAGGGTAATTCAACCCGGTCTATGCCATTATTCCATTGCGGATCTCTGGATAGTTGTGCGCATGAAAAGTAAAGATAACCATTACCATCTATACCCAAAGAATCCGGCCATAGCAATCTGGGGTCCTGTGTCAAGAGATGAATTTGTCCATCAGGACTCAGGTATTTGATACTGTAATCCATTGAGGTTGTCAGATAAATGTTGCCGTTCCGATCCGCAAGCAAGCCATGTGTAACGCCTACATTTCCCATATCTTCTACTTTGTCTTGCAGGGCTGATTGGGATAGTGTATCATCCGCAAGGTAATTTGTAGCGATGCGGTATAAGTGCTTTTTATTAATTGGCTTAAAATAGAAGTAATTGAAGTCATGACTTAGCGCTATCCCATTAACGTGAGAAAGAAAAGGTTTACCGTCCTTATAGCGCATGTCTATGCCGGAATAGGAGATGACAACTTCCGGATCAGCTAATGTGAAGGAGCTTTTTTCCAGTACTTTTCTACTGTTTCCTGATTGAAGATCAAGCACAATTATTGCGGCCTGACCAGGATCGGAAAGATAGGCTAGATTTTTTTCAAGGTCAATGCGTACATCGTTCAATCCTGATTTCGCTTTGTCAAGATCATCAAATGTATAAATTCGTACTATTTGATTATTTTTTGTATCGATTTTAAGGAGTTTGAATTGTCCGGTGGAAGCCGCATCATCAGGGCTGAAAATAGACCCAGAGGTTGATGGTTTAGAGTCTAATACCCATAAGTTGTCTTGTGCATCCACAAAGATGTCCTGAACGTTTACAAAATGTGAGCTTTCGTCCCCTGGGCTATTCCATGCATTATTAGGATAGGGAATGCTTTTACCATCAATGATTTCAGTAAGAGCGTACCGATAATCTTTGTTTTGTTTGGGGAATGATACGAATAATCTATTTGTCGAAGTTGCGCTAACGCCTATGGGACGGTATGGTCCAAAAGATGCCGCGACTTCCAGTTTCGGATCTAGCGCGAGTTTGTCTTGTGCTTGCATTGTAGAGCGTAATAGATGAACGAATAGGAAATAAAATAAAAGTCTTTTGAACATACTTGCTATTTATTTGAGATCTGATGACCGCGCTGAATGAATTGTGAAAACCAATATTCTATTTTATAACTTCTTTTTTACTGTTATTGTTTTATAAGATTATTATATAGGGAGGAGAATAGCCCTGTTAGTTCACATAGAATAGATTCGTAGTGCAAGGAATGATAGATCCTCACTGATTAGATAAAGCTATGAATGCTTTAGATCTTTTAGTAATATCTTCTGTAAGAGCGTTTCGATTTCTTTTGCATGTGTGATAGTCATAAAATGACCAGCTCCTTGAATAACGAAAGTGGGGATTACATTTCTAATGGGGATAATGCGATCTTTGCTGCCATGGATATGGATCAAGTTGTTGGGGATAGCCCTGTTTTTCCAATTGACGATTTGATTAATCGCCCAAGACAAAAATTTAGTATCCGTATCTCGAAGTATTTGTTTCAGTAACTTTTTATCTTCTTTTAAGCTAACACCAAAGAAATAATTTGATAAAATATGATGTGATTTTAGAATTGGAGCAGGAATAAATTTATGGAACTTTAGTGTCTCGATAAGTTTATAAAGTTTAGGAAGTTCGTTATCATCTTTTGCAGATGCGAGTAAAATAACTTGTCTTACATCGATCATTTTAGCTATTTCCATGGCAACCATCCCTCCAAAAGATAAACCAATAAGAACGGGGCTTTCTGTCGTAATTTTAGTCGATAACCGGCGCGCATAGCATGAAATTGATTCGTTTGAAACCGGAGTGATCCATTCCAAGTAGGTAACTTTTAGGCCCTTAAAATTTATTTTATTGAATACTCTTTGGTCGACACCTAATCCACTAATTATATAAACATGTGCATCGGACATGATGATAGGCTTAAATACATTTTGACTGCAAGTTATTAATAATGCCTCTATATCCAAAGGCGATTAATATTTAGGTTATGGAACTTCCTAAGACTTCTTAAAAACAAGATACCCAAATACGAGTGGATATCTTGTTTTATGTATAAAGTTTAATAACAGTCTTTTATGTGTTTTTATCTTATGGCTGTTGATAGGGGTCATCAAAATACTTAGATCATTGATCTAGCTAAGACAAAGTTGCTAAGCTTTTTGCCTCAAAGACAGATAAGTCTTCAAATTGTTCTGCTTGAACTTTCTTTACCCAATTTGGATCTTGTAAGATCGCCCGACCTACAGCGACCAAATCAAAGTCCCCTCTTTCATATCGACGTACCAATTCGTCTAGTGAAGCTGGAGATGACTTAAATTCTGAATTTGTAAATACCTCTCCAAAATCTTTATCAAGTCCTACTGAACCCACAGTTATTGTCGGTTGACCAGAGACTTTTTTTAGCCATCCGGCGAAATTTAAATCACTGCCCTCAAATTCTGGCTCCCAATAACGTCGTTGACTTCCATGGAAAATATCTATGCCCGCGTCGACTAATGGTAAGATCCAATCTTCCATCAGCTTTGGGGTAGGTGCTAATCTCGCAGCGTAATCTTGCTGTTTCCATTGTGATAGTCTGATGATAATTACAAAATCGGGTCCAACGGCTTTTCGCATTGCTTTCACTACTTCGACAGCAAATCTGGAACGCTCTTTTATCGTTTTCCCACCGAATTCATCTGATCTGTGGTTCATCTCCTCCCAAAAGAATTGATCAATCAAGTAACCATGAGCAGCATGTATTTCAAAGGCATCGAAACCTAGCTCTTTTGCAGATTTTGCTGCATTAGCATAGGCTTGAATCGTATTTTCTATATCGGCCAAAGTCATTGTGTCGGGACTTTCAAAAGCTGCCGGCGGCGTCCACTGCATGGGCGTATACCCTACATGCCACAGTTGAGGAGCTATTTTACCTCCCTTTGCGTGGACAGCATCTAGGATGTTTTTCCACCCCTTTAGTGCTTGGTCTCCATAGAAATTTGGGATGTCCTTTAAATTTTTTGACGCTGGTCTTTCGATAACAGTACCTTCGGTTAGAATCAAACCTACGTCTCCGGCTGCCCGCCGTTCATAATAACCTGTAACGACATCTCCAGGAATCCCGTCAACAGAAAATGCTCGTGTCATAGGAGCCATGACGAAACGGTTTTTTAATACAAGATTTTTGTATTGAAATGGACTGAAAAGTGTTTGTATGCTCATTTTTTTATATCATTTGCGAATTTCATTACAAAGATATTTTAAATAGTATATTTTTGTAACTATTGATAGTATAAAGTAGTTACCTTTGCGTAACTATCAAATGTTTTGGCAATGAAAAGAACTGATTTTAAAAATTGTTCATGCGCGATGCAACGCTCTATGGGAATTTTGGGAACAAGATGGAAGCCCATTATAATATATACACTAAGAGATCGGAAAGCCCGATTTGGGCAACTTGATGCATTGATCGAAAATATTTCAAGAAAAGTGCTGACTTCCTCATTAAAAGAATTGGAGGAAGATGGAATTATTTTGAGAGAAGAATTTAAAGAATTACCTCCTCGGGTAGAATACGCTCTGACTGAAAAAGGCAAGGCACTTATTCCAATTATGTGCCAGTTGGCGAAATGGAATGAGGAATATTATGAGGAGCCCGCAGCGTTAGAATTATAAGAAATAGCAAGTAATTTATACCCTTTTGGATATATAACTAACAGAAAATGAAATTTTAAACTTATACGGTTCATAATTATTTAAAATTTAAGTAATATTGAAATGTGAAAAACAAGGTAAATCAAGGACGCAATAAACAGGATTTCATCGAATCTTTTCGTGAAGGTGAAAGGGAAGGTTTAAAGTTCTTGTACAAAACCTTTTATAGTCCAATGTGTTATTTTCTCGAAAAAATGAGCTTGGATAAAGGTATTATCGAGGAAATTGTCCAAGATGTCTTTTTAAAATTATGGGAAAGGCGGGACGATTTTAATCATTTTGAATCGATCCGGAGTTTTTTATATACCAGTTGTAGAAATGCCGCACTTAATCGGATTCAACAACATAAGAGATCACAAGAGCTTGTAGATAATTATACCACACATGTCGATCTGATAGACTTGCCAATCAGCCATCAAATGATCTATCTGGAAACGCTGCGCGAGGTTCACGGAGCAATAGAGACCTTGCCAGAACAATGTCGAAATGTAATATACAAGCTGGTTGTTGAAGATTTAAGTCCTCATGAAGTTGCGGTTTCCTTAGGTATTACCACAAGTACGGTATACAATCAAAAGAAAAGAGGAATTGAACTTCTAAGACAAAGGCTTAGGCCTGATCAGTTTTTTTGTCTACTGTTACTCTTCTTGTATTATTAGGTTGTAAATTATGAATTTGATTTTCAATTTGTTATAAATATGTTCTCCAGCTCTTTAGAGAAACGAAATCGAAATATTGTTTTAAGTATATAAAGCAATATGGAGCATACAACCGAATATATCATCTATTTATTGAGTAAGTCAAAACTTGAGAAATTAAGTGATGAGGAACAATTACAGTTGGATTCTTGGCGCCTCAATGCGGCTTCGAACCAGGATATATGTGATATGTTGGACAATAAGGAGTTGTTGGCAAGAGATTTGAAGGGTTTGTCTGCCTATGATTGGGAAACTTCCTTTGAGACTTTTGAACAGGAGCATCTAGGTACTCCAAAAACTATTTCCCCTTACCGGAGGATTTGGTTGTATGGAATCGCTGCGATGCTAATTGGTGCATTCACATTGTTCTTTACCCATTATCTGACGGATTCCAGCTATCAAGACAGTCCAGACGTCAAAATTCTTCCAGCCAGGACCGCAGGAACAATCTACCTGAAAAATGGTGATTCGATCACAATTTCACCTAAAGATACGATGTTATCTTTCACTTCTCTACCTGCTCGTGAGGCTAAAGGAAATGATAGCTTGCTTATTTCAACACCTAAAGGTGGTAAAATGGCCGTTCTCCTGCCGGATGGTACCAAAGTTTGGATGAATGCCGAAACGCAATTGGATTATTATGAAATGGATAGTCTCAGACAGGTCCGACTAATCGGTGAAGCTTATTTTGAAGTAGCAAAGAGATATTCTCCTTCAGGAGAACAACCAAAATTGAAACCATTTATTGTTCAGACCGGAAATATTCACGTGACGGTATTAGGTACACATTTTAATGTTAAAGCAAATCGAAATTTAAGTGATTTTAGGACGACATTATACGAAGGAAAAGTAAGGGTTCAGCAGGGAGAAAGACAAATTATCTTATCTCCTGGAGAGGAGGCATATATGAATACGGGCCGCATCCAACGCCGAGGTATAGATACCGAAATAGGCAATGCCCTAAAAGAAGGTTATTTTATATTCAACTCGGAACGATTGTCAGTTATTATGGAGGATATATCCGCATGGTATAATGTCAACGTGGTTTACCTTGATCATGAGATAAAGTCGGAAAAATTTGAGGGAATGCTGTCACGCAATAGCCGTCTAAAAGATATTATCAATGTATTAGAGAGTACAGGAAAAGTCAATTTTAAATTTAAAGAAAATACGATTTATGTAGATAAAAAACGATCTAATTGAAAAGACGAAGCCCTAGACGCTTGCAACAAATAGGGCTTCTGGTCAAGCAATGCTAACTGTAACTGAATTTTATTTCTTAACCTAAAACAAATGTATAAAAATTATGCAGAAGTTTGTCGTGCCCTACACGGACAAACGGAAATTATGAAAAACAGCGATCGGACGGACTTTTGGGGAAGGTCGCATTGGAGGGGAAACATTATGCGTATATCGCTTACAACCATTATGATGTCCTGTTGCCTGCTTCATGTTGGAGCTAAAACTTACGGACAAAGTGTATCTATTCATGAAAAATCTGTTTCGTTGAGAAAGGTTTTTTCGACGATCAATAAACAGACGGGCTATTCCTATGTATGGGCGGCGAAAACAATTGATCCCGATACGAAAGTTAATCTGAACATCGAAAAAGGCACATTGAATGGAACACTCGAAAAATTATTGAATGATCTGAATCTTAGTTTTGAAATTAAGGGGAAGATTATCGTTGTACATGAAAAAGCCGAAAATGCAGCAAGTATATCTAGATACACTGGTTTATCAGATCAAAAAATACTGATCAGGGGATTTATTGTTGATGATAATGATCGTCCATTACAAGGTGCAACCATTCGTGTTAAAGGTGTACCGCAGGGTACGACTACAGATCAAAATGGATATTTTGAAATCGGTAACGTCAGTACAAAGAATTTGTTAGAGATTACAATGGTCGGATTTTCGCCACTTTCACTACCTGTAAAACCTGATCTTGGAACAATTCGGCTACATGTAATAGATGCGCAATTGCAGGAAGTTAACGTCACTGTAAATACAGGATACCAAAAAATCAATAAAGAGCGGGCTGCAGGCTCCTTCGCACAGGTGACGGCGGAAGATATGGAAGGGCGATTGCAACCCAATCTTTTGGATCGGATTGATGGATTGCTCCCCGGTCTGAATTTGGTTCGTAATACCTCCAGCCCGCAAAATGAAAGAAATAATCTCGGTATCGAAGTACGTGGACGTTCAACTATCAATGCTCAGGCGGCACCTTTAATTGTTGTGGATGGTATGCCTTACGAAGGTGACCTCACCGCGATCAATCCCAATGATATTGCATCTATCACTGTTTTAAAAGATGCTTCAGCAGCGTCAATATATGGTGTACGGTCATCCAACGGTGTTATCGTGATCACAACAAAGATCGGTACTGCAGGTAAAACCAAGGTTGATTATAGCAATACCTTGTCCTTCCGTGGCCTCCCGAGCCGGAAGTATCTCAACCAGATGAGTAGTTCGGAACTGGTCGATTTTCAAAAACAGATGTTCAATTATAGATCAGGCGACTATGCAGCGATTGATCCCCGAAAAGCAATGAACGACGTTTACCGAATTCTTTATAATCACAAAGGAGGAGTGATCTCTGAAGAGGAAATGGAGAAACAGTTGGACGTCTATCGTAATCGTGACCGATTTACCCAAATGAAGGAATTTCTGAACACAACCCGATTTGATCAACAGCATAATTTGGCGATTTCCGGTGGATCAGATCGTTACACTTATCACTACTCCCTTAATTATACACAACCAGGAGACTATAACAAAGGAAGGGCAACGAATAAGGAGCTGGGATTCAGCCTGAAAAATAATTTTAAGGTGACTGACTGGTTCAATTTTAGAGCTAACATCTTGGGAAAAAACCAAAATAGAGAAGGCGATATCGGCTTTAATTTCTATGATAACTATATCGGTTTTAATGAGAAATACGTGGGGACAAAAGCTTCCTATTTCTTATTGCGTAATGAAGATGGATCACCTGCGCAATGGTATGGATCCAAATCTCAATTTGAGATAGACCGATTAAACAGGTTAGGTTTGGAAGATGAAACTTATATCCCGTTGAACCATGTTTCAGCTGTGCATGAAAAGTTCTATAATAAGTATATCAATTTCAATTTTGGGGCTAACTTTAAAATTATTAAAGGATTGGATTTTGATCTATCTTACCAAAATGAACGAACCGAAGGGTATAAGGGTACAATCAATAGAAAGAATGCTCAATCGGTTGCTGGCATGGTCAATGATGCCACACAAATTGGAACAGACGGTGTAATCAAGCGCAATATTCCGCAAGGCGGACAATTCTTGGAGCAGCGTAATGATGTCAATAGCTATACCATCCGTGGTCAATTCAACTATCAGAATAATATTAGGGATAAACATGAGATCGCCGCAATCGCGGGTGCAGAACGGAGACAGGTTCACAATCGTTATACCAATATTTTTAAATATGGTTATGATGAGAGTAGCTTGGCCTTTAAAGGAATTAACGAAGAATTGTTTGGTATAATGATCCCAAATACTCAGGCACTCTTCAATAGTTATACTATTTCCAGAAATAAAGATGAAGGCTTTCGTGATGCCATTGATAGATTCGTTTCTTTTTATGCGAACGGATCGTATACATATAGCAAAAAACTGACCTTAAGTGGAAGCATACGGGTGGATCAATCCAACCTTTTCGGTACGGATATCAAAAATCAATACAAACCTTTATGGTCGATTGGCGCACTGTATCAATTGCCAAAATTAAATTGGGAACCATTGGACCGTTGGGCAATACGAATGACCTATGGGGTGAACGGAAATGTGCCAAAAGATAATGGACCATATTTGATTTCGAGAGTAAGTAAATCTGTTAATCCGTATAATGGCGAATTACAGGCTACAATTGATTCACCTCCAAATCCATTATTGCGTTGGGAACGCACATCGGTATGGAATGCTGGTCTGGATTTTTCCCTATTTAAAAATAGACTTTCAGGAAGTATCGATTTTTACAACAAAAAAACGAAAGACTTATTGGGTAATACCTCATTAGATCCAACATTAGGCTGGGACCTTGTACTACTCAATTATGGCAATATGCAGAATAGGGGCATTGAATTGGGACTTAATGGCAAAATTATTCAACATGAGCAATTTAGTTGGAATAGTACCCTGAATTTCAGTTATAATAAAAATGAGATCACGAATCTCTTTGTACAGCAAAATACACCTTACTATTATTACTATACGCCTCAAAACCGCGTTGGAGTGCCGATGGGAAGCTTGTATAGTATTGATTACGCGGGTTTGAACGATAAAGGAAGACCTTTGGCAAGAAAGGCGGACGGGAGCCTAGTCGAAAGTACGCAGCAACTGACAGTCGACGATCTGATTTACGAGGGAACGACAATACCTCCGTATAGTGTTTCTTTCAGAAATGGATTTAAATACAAAGACTTTACACTTTCTTTCATGTTTATTTACAACGGTGGACATGTAATGCGCGGTGTTCATCCAGAGTTCCTGAGTAAATACGCAGAACTGAATTATAACAGTAATTTCGATAAGCTTTGGTTGAATTATTGGAAACAACCTAGCGATGAAAATAATCCTGATATCGCCCCAGCTTTTATTTCTGCGGCCTCCGGTAATATATCGGATATCTATAATGCTGCACATAAATTTGTACAAAAGGCAGACTACATCAAATTGAGGGATATTTCCCTGTCTTATAATTTCCCAAGCAAATGGATTGCGCCGACCAAACTAAGTTATATCCGATTGACCGGACAGGTATTGAACGCCTGGCGTTGGGCCGCTAACAAGGAGAATCTGGATCCAGAGGCTTGGGTAGGTTATACAATCGCGACGAGTACAAATATGTCAGGACCTAGCCGTGGAGTGACAGCTCCGGTGGTTTATAACTTGGGTGTTTCTGTAGGATTTTAAAAAGAAGATATCATGAAAAAAATATACATAGGATTGCTATTGGGCTTAATGACATTGAGTAGTTGTAATAAATACTTAGATATAAAACCTAAGGGATTTACTATTCCAGAAAATCTCAATGATTATAAATTATTATTAAACGATCAAGGACTAATTAATGCGTCCCCGGTTTATCCCAATTACCTAACCGATAATCTACAGTCCGGTGATCCACAAGATGTGCAGTCTGCTGCTAGTTTTGATTACTATGATTATGTCAAGAAGCAGCTTTATAGGTTTGCTCATGGTGCGATATTTGAAGATGGCCAAACAGATCATTATTGGGAGACAGCTTATGGCCATATCTTTACATACAATGTGATCATCAATAATGTACTGGGAGCGACAGATGGTTCGGAAACTGAGAAAAGAAGGGTCTGGGCCGAAGCAAAGATCGGCCGAGCATTTGAATATCTGAGTTTAGTCAATATGTATGCTGCTCATTATAATCCAGCCACTGCAGCCAAGGATTTGGGTGTACCTTTGGTCATAAAGGAGGATATCAATCAAAAATATGAGCGGGTATCCGTACAGGCCATTTATGATCTTGTGCTTGGCGATCTCCAGGATGCACTGCCGCATTTGAGTACTGCACAGTCAAATAAATCTCAAGCAGTACGTTCTGTCGGATTTTCTTTCCTAAGCCGTATGTATCTTTATCAGGGTAAATTCAAGGAGGCATTGGAAAATGCCAAACAGGCGCTGGCTCTGAATAAAAACCTGATCAACTACAATCTCTATACGAATAAAGACAAAACAACTTGGGGACGTGTCTGTCTAAAGAGCAATAATTCGGTACAATTTCCTGATGCTAGAACAAACGTAGAGTCTGTTTGGGTCCGTTCGGGCACAAGTTCATTGGGGCGACAAAATGCGGAGTTTTATGCCTCGAAGGAACTGATAGATAATTATGCAAAAGACCTTCCGGCCGGAGCAAATGACAAGCGCTATGAATTATTTTTCTGTCGAGATCAAGCTTCCTTTGGCCCTAATTTAGTGAAGTTTCCAGGACGTGTACTTTACGCACCTTATGTTGATTTTAGCACTGGGTTTAATACACCTGAATTATTTTTGATCGCGGCCGAAGCAGCGGCACGGATAGGAAATACGACGGAAGCTTTAGATTTCTTGAATACATTAAGAAATAGCCGAATTGAAAATAACAAGGCATTGACAACAAGTGATCCGAAAGTCGCCCTACAGTTGGCGCTTGATGAAAGACGACGCGAAATGCCACTTATGGCTTCTGATAGATTGATCGACCTGAAACGTTTGTTTGTTGTGGACAATTATAAGAAATCAATCAAGCATCCACTGGCAGGTCAAGTTTTTGAAATGGAATCGACAGATCCTAGAATGATACTCCCTGTTCCGCCAAAGGTACTTTCCCTAAATCCAGGAATTCCACAGTACGAACGATAAAACATAATTCTTTACCTACCCAATCTTTGCCTTTGATGGCAAAGGTCGGGTAGACCTTTTTTAAAAAATACTTTCATGAAGAGATTATTATTAACATCACTAGCCTTTGTCCAGTCTATGATATTGCTGGCACAAGAGCATATACAGTTCCAAAAGTTAACATTCAGTGAGGCAAAAGAATTGGCAAAAAAAGAAAATAAACTGATTTTTTTAGACGGATTTACTTCTTGGTGTGCTCCCTGCAAGTGGATGGAAGGAAATGTGTTTTCGCAGCCTGAAGTCGCAGCCTACTTTAATACACGATTTATTAATACCAAATTTGATTGTGAAGTGGGGGAAGGAGTGGAGATTGCAAAAAATTACCAGATAAAAAGCTTTCCTACCTATTTGTTCCTGGACGAAAAGGGTACATTGATTTATAGGACGCAGTCCCGTATGGAAGCCGAGCTTTTCCTAAAACAGGCACAACAGGCGAATGATCCCGACTATCAGATTCCTAATCTACGAAAACAGTATGATCAGGGAATTCGTGAATCCAACTTTCTGTTGCGTTACATCAAAGTGATGGAACAAACGGACAGTAAAGCCGCAAATAATGCTAAAAAAACGCTAGACAGTGTCGCTACGGATGAATTTTTACGTAGTCCAAATGGCTGGGAAACGATTAAAATGATGGCACAGAGCAATGAGGATCGCTATGGTAAATTTTTTGGATCCAATAAGTCTTATTTTAAAAGTATCGCTTTGGCAGATGAATTTGAAAACAAGGAAACGCAACTCTTGAGGTATGCGATGTATGGTTATATCCGTGATAACAAAGCTGAGGAATTCAGGAAGGGGCTCGCCTATTTTGAACAGTCAAATAAATTGGAGTACAAGATTGATGCGGCGATGTATCAGGTTGAATGGACCGCAGCGCATGGCACCGAAAAAGAATTTGTTTCGTTGACCGACCACTTACGGAAGGGGCTATTAAAAGAAGAGGATGAGAAGCTGAGTTTTATCGCCCGACGGAATGCCAACGTAAAGGGAGATGCTGCTAAGCCTGGTATCTTAAAACAATGTTACATTCTGGCAAAACAGGCAGTGGAGATGAACCCTTCGAGCTACTCCAATCAAGGTACCCTAGCAGATATCTGTATTGCATTGAAGAAAAAGAAGGAAGCGATCAAAGCGGCGGAAGCAGCAAGAGGCTTAGCGGAACTGGAGACCTCGAAAATCATTAAACTGGCTGATGCGTTATTGGAGCGAGCCAAATCACTTTAACGAACAACATGAAAAAAATATTAATTTCGGCTCTTTTGAGCTTTTCTATGATTGGGATTTCGGTGGGACAAACACAAGATTTTCAATTGTCTATCAACGGGCGAACAGCCCCTTCAGAGGCCAAAATATTTGTCCGCTACTTTGTTGGTCAAAAATTAAAAATAGATTCTGTTAGTTTAACATCTTCAAGTGTCACTTATAGCGGGAAAATTGAAGAACCTACACAGATTATATTATTTTATTCTAAAGATGGCACTTCCTTTTTCAATAGAAAGGGAGGACCTATGCAACGTCTTACCTTCTACGCGGATCCTCTTGATCCCAATACAGAGATTACTATTCAAGATCCTTTTGAATCATCTCTTGTAAAGGGGGGACAATTGCAGGTTGCTTTCCGGAAATATCAGGAATATTTATATCCCTACGAAAAGCAATTGATTAAACAGCAATCCATACGTGCTGATTTATATCAGGATAAAAATAAAAATGAGGCGGCAATGAAGCAGGTATCAGCAGAAATTGAGAAAATAGAAGAATTGCGTATCCAGGCACAGCGCAAATTCATTGCTGAAAATCCGGACAATTATTTTAGCTTATTGTCGCTTCAGGAAGTTGCTCGCTATAGCAATGATGTCAGTCTTATTGAACCGCTCTTTTTCAAATTAGCTACTAACTTGAGAAAAACGGCAATAGGGGAGAAACTGGAAAGAGAAATTTTACTAGCCAAAAAATTAAGTGTTGGACAGCCTGCACCCGAATTTGAACAGACAACAGCAGATGGTAGATCGCTCAAGTTATCGGACTTCCGGGGTAAATATGTATTACTGGACTTTTGGGCGTCTTGGTGCGGTCCCTGTCGCGCCGAAAATCCACATTTGGTTAAAATATATAAACAATTTCAAGGGCCAGCTTTTGAGATATTAGGTATATCACTTGATAAGCCAGGAAAGAAAGATAATTGGATAAAAGCCATCGAACAAGATGGATTAAAATGGCCACAGGTGTCCGATTTAAAGGGCTGGCAAAATAGCGCAGCTCAGTTATATGGTATCCAGGCAATTCCGCAAAATTATCTGATATCACCAGAAGGGAAGATTGTAGGTGTTAATTTAAAGGGTAAACAGCTAACTGAAAAACTGGCTGAATTAATCAGATAAAGTTTTCAAGAAGGGGCTGATCAAAAGTCAATTTTACTAGATTGATATCAAATAAAATTTCGACGCTTTATTAGATTTAGCGAAAAAGGATCAAAACTCATCAGAGATTTGATCCTTTTTTCATGATTCCTGTAATTAAAAGCTGTCCTCCCAAATTTAATTCTGATCTGCAATTGTGAATTTCATTTATGAGACAACCTCTTTTTTGTCTTCATCATCCAGATCTGATCCGCTCACGGAGACTTTCTTTTTATATAATGTTTGCTGTAAATAGGAAAAGTGAATTACTCGAGTAAGGCATTTTAACCTATTATAGGAAATGATTAGGACAATTGTTTCTTAAAGTTGTCTATTTTTTCGTTAAGTGTGCTAAGATGCTCGGGGTTGATGATACCGTTGTTGAGATCAAAATTCTCATAGAATTTTGGTAGGGAAAAGCTCTCTTTGATGATAGCACCGAATTGTGGAAAAAATTTTAGAGCTTCGGCCATTACATTTCCGCCACCATAGCCCCCTGGAGAGGTGGTCATTAATAACATTGGTTTGTCCTGAAATACTTTTACATTTATTCGGGAAGCCCAGTCGAAAACATTTTTAAACGCAGCACTATACGAGCGATTATTCTCTGCTAAGGAACAGATAATAAAATCGCTTTCGGCAATATTATCCAGAAACCGATGCGCCTCCTCGGGAAAACCATTTTTTTCCAGGTCGACAGAAAAAATAGGCATGTTATAATCGTTTAGATCGATCAGATTGATCTCATGGTCACTAAAGCTTTTTAGAACAAACTTGACTAATTGTTTATTGATCGAAGTGGAAGAATTGCTTCCGGCAAATGCAAATACTTTCATGTTGTACTTTCTGTGATTGTCTATATTTAAATTTACCGAATTTTTCGATAAAAATAAACTCAGTTTCATTGTTTAGCAAGCGTCTGATCCCACGAATTGGTCTTAGCTGAAAAGAATAAGGTCTGGTTATAGGTGAAATTGTATAGAAACCCGCCGGCTATAGTGGGCGATAGGTAATATTAGTCAATATCTTCTTTAAAAATCGAATACATTGGGATATCATAATATTTTCCATTTTTCTTGAGATGCTGCTTCAGCAACGCCTCTTTTTTCATACCTATCTTGCCCAGGACTTTTCCTGAGGCCGGATTGTATTGGAAATAGGTAGCAAAGATCTTATTGAAATTCAATTCCCGGAATCCATAATCAATAATCGCTTTTGCGGCTTCAGTGACATAGCCCTTATTCCAGTTTGGAATCCCCATCCAATAGCCTAATTCTGCTTTATCCGAGCCTTCATCGTGAAGACCGATTGCCCCAAGTAATTTCCCTTTTTTATCCCGTATGGCAAAGGTAAATCCTTTACGGTTTTTAAAAGCTTCGGCGGACAGTTTAAGCCAAAATTCGGCATCTTCCTTGCGATAGGGGTGTGGGATATTTGACGTATGATCAGAAAAGACCTTGTTCTGGAGATATGCTACTATCTGTGGGATATCATCCATTGTTATTTTGTCGAGAATAAGTCTTTCTGTTTCTAATTTTGGAAAGTCATTCATCTTTTGGTTGTTATAAAGTGATTGTGAACAATTGAACTGAGATCACTCAGCTAAAAATAATTAAGATACTGATTCACTTTTCTATTGCTGTTGGTTTTCTATCAATTCAATATGTCCTTCAATAAGCAATAAATAGAAGTTTTCAAAACAGTCCTGATATATTTTGTGTTCGAGAAGTTTTATCTCCTCAGTAATGCGTTCCCTGGTTATACCGGCGTAACTAAATTCGGGATTTGCTCCGATGATTTCTTCTTGACAGGAAAAACTTTGCAACTGTTTATACAGCTCGTTCAGATCCGCAATATCTTCGCTGCGATGGTATGAAGGATGAAACCATACCCAAAATTCCGATTGATTTTTATAGGGGTGCGGTAGTAATTGAACAGAGGTGTCCCTAAATAAATCTCCGGGATGCTTTTTATAACGAAAATGGGTTACAGTGGCCTTTATACTATTCATACGGTTAATTTGAGTGAATATCTAAAAATATATTCGAGAATAAAGCGTATAAAATTAAATATCGTTAAAATTATTTAATAATAAAAATTTATAATGATTTACGCGCTTTCTGTTCCCTTTTTCAGATTCTTATATCGACTTGGCTTATGTTCGATCTTATTCCTTTGTGAGCTGTTCATCAATCCATTGACTGAGTGCCGTCCGTTCTCCATAACGAGAATAAAAGTATTGACCATTTGTGGTAGCCTCAATTACCCAATTGTCATCGGCCTGCTGCTCTTTATAGCCTTGTATTGTATAGTAAGGAGTGTATGCCGATGGTCTACCGATGATTTCAAATTGAATAGGGCTTAATTGGCTCTGATCCCCGGATAGCAGTTTGTCAACTTTAGAAATCGCTGCAAACTGGTTTAAACCGTTCAGTATTTTCTCTTCGGCAACAGTGTATTGAAAGGGATATGGATAGTAAAGCTCTCCATAGTAGTAATCTTTTGTTGAAGTTGGTTTTTTACGGCCATGCACCTTTTCCCCTTTTCGGTTGATTAGATAGTGTTTACCCTTATTATCGGTAGGGGATACTGTCCAGTGCTCACCTCCGGGTTCATAGACTTTGGTCACAGCACCTTCATAAAATGCGGCATAACCGTAGTTGAACATTTTTGCAAAGCCTGTTTTAGCTTCCGTGAGAATGGTATTGTTTAGGTCTACATAGCCCACCTTGCCATTAGATACATAACGGCGGATGCCCTCTTGCCAATAATCGGGACCGTTATCATAAAGAAACGGGGTATATATAAAATTCCCTGTTCTATCGTATACACGGCCTACGGCTTGATTAGGATTCATCGGGTCGGTTGTCGTATCCGGATAGGCATAGAAGAATTCGACAAAAGCGCTCGTTATGGGTTCTTCTAAATCGTAGTAGCCGATCATTGGGAACTGCAATGGGATAATGACCTTTCCCGATACTGCACGTACACCCACCAAACTGCTATCCGCATTGGTAAAGTAATAGAGTTTTTCCTGCGAAAATGACTTAAGGGACAATACCAAGGTTATAAATATCAATAAAGGTTTGATTCTATCCATTATAAATACGAACTAAAATTAACATTCTCCCATATCATGCCTTTATTCCTTATCAATCAATGAGTTTTAAATCATATAGTTTGCAAGTAAACCCTTTTCACGTCCGTTAGCTACTGCTTTAAAAATACCAAAAAACTGAATTGAATTCTTCACAATATCGACATTTAATTCCTCAGGTATCTCTCTCTTCAAGCAGGCTAAATCAGTTTCACCCTGTTCTCTTTTTCCGCCGGGAAAGTACAGTTTCTCTTTGGACTTTGAACGGGTACTTAAATTTTCTTATCAGAAATATGAATCAATGCGACTTTATCAATGATATTATTGCTCATCTGTTTTATTTAAAGATCGAATATAACAAAAATGCGATAAACAAGGCTATTTCGATACATCCATGCTATGGAATTATTCTTCGAATTTTTAGAGGATTTAATTCACTAGTTAAACATTGGATAATGAGTGGTTTCACGATAACTTTCGATTTAGAAAATCTGTTAAACAGATTGATTAATAGGATATATCGTCTTCGTGGGGATTTTAATGAAGTCGTCGATTAATTAAAGCTGGATTTTGATGTTTTACTTTTATTTTAAATTGATTTTATATCTTTGCGAACTCTTCAAAATGTAAGTTTGAAAATGCGCCTATAGCTCAGTTGGTTAGAGTAGAAGACTCATAATCTTTTGGTCCCTGGTTCGAGCCCAGGTGGGCGCACCTCTTTTTCCTACATCCTAAATACAATAAATTAATTTTTGCACCCTCTCCTTTTTCTGATATAATTCAACAACAATAAAATCAATTGTATCATTTTTTGCGATTAAGCTTTAGCGAGCGAAAGATATTACACGTTTATAAGCAGCCCAAATTAGCCATAAATTCTATAAGTTGTAAGGTATCGAATAATCTGTGCCCGAATTTTAAATAAAAGCAGCTATAGCTTAGTATAATTTAAATTACCTAACTTAGTTATCAATCTTGGTTGCAAGGTTCGGAACATTCCCTAGCGAACTAGAAAAATGAACCGGCTTTGAACCACTTGCCCCCGATTTTCGGGGGCTTGTTTTTTTAAAGTATTGAAACGTGTAAATTTGAATGAGACCGAGAGTAGCAAGTTGGTGTGGTCTGTACAGGAATAGAGACAAAAAACAAACAATGATAAAATTCTTTAAAGCTAAGGGTACTCTTTTTTTTATCCTTGGGATATTAGGCTTAATTGGCGTAGCGGCCACGGTTACCGTGTTGGCTACGGGACATTCTGCTCCTGATAAATTAATGGCCATGTATATCGGGATGTTTGGCTTGATTCCGATCCTCCTGCTACTAGGTATTGACAGGATCTGTGTATGGAAATTTGGTGCTGCCAAAGTCAATAAAGTAGAACAGTATATCTTCTATATCCTCATTTTGCTTTTTGTGTTGAACTGGATTCGTCTGCAGTTACAGTCTTAGATGCTATTGACCGCATACCCTGCTAAAAACTATGACACCCATTCATAAGAAAAAATTGTCTACGCAGGGAATTGAGATCCGCAGTAGTTTGATCGCCGTTAATCCTGTTGGATCGCCTTTGTTAATATGTGGGTAATAAGCTGATCAAACTCAGCCTGTGAATCGACAAGGTATGCATGCTGACAATGGTCAATGCGGTACTTGATATTCATACGTATATCTTGTTCACTATGTGTCGAGATAACAATGACATATTTATTATGAAGGTCAATCTGCTCCAGCATATTGTTCACCGAAAAGTTATTACCACTACCGAAGAATAATATGTCTGCTTGGGCAGCAGCTTTGAATAGGTTGGTATCGTTGAGCAAAGTAAGCCGATCGTTCCCTTGGATCAAGGCTGAATAAATATCGGTCAACCAGAAATAAGGCTGCCAAAGGCAAACGCTGTAAGATTTTTTGAAGTTAAGGGGAATCCTCTCATTTAAACTGGTACTTTGTTCGTTCTGCACCGGAGGGTAGAGGGCTTTACCAACTGTTAAAGGTCGGTCTGATAGCCGTGTAAGACTCCTGGCGATATTAGCTCGATGTGTATTATAGTGCAGAGCCATATTGAAATGTTGGTCAATGGTATTATGGGTATATAATTTTCGTGGCCAAATAAATAGTGTATTAAATCGTGTTCTGATTTTGTCGTACAATCTTTTCATTTCATTATAAATTGATGTCAGGAAATTTCTGAAGTGGATTTCCGGTTTATTTTCTCAAAAAAATAAACCGGAAATTGGTGTTAAAGGTGCTTATCTGGTTCGTCCATCATTGGACATATAATCGTTCAGTAATTTACATACTTACTTTATAGCGAATATTGATTGCGAGCTGCCCTACGAAGGCTGTTTTTCTATTGCTTTGGCTATTTAATTCCGCCATTGTTTCAGCACCATTGATTACGATATCCTTCAGGTCGGGCTGATCATCTTTTGAAGCGGTTTCTTTGAAAAACTGAACCGGCTGCCCGAGCTCGTAACTATTTGCAATCGCTTGGCTCAAAGTTTTTTGTAGGTCATCGGGCATTGTCATCAGTTGAAATTTTTGACTGGTGGTCAAAGCGAAATTTGCGGCCATCCAAGAAAGAAAATTTTCGCGAATAGCACTTACTTCGACCGCCAGTAAACTTTCGGGTAATGACAAGATCCTGAATTGCACTTTGGCTACACCATGGTTGTTGAATTGTTGTTTCATTATTTATATTTATTATATTACAATATCTCAATCTTTGCTTATAAATTGTTTGGTTTTTGTTTAAAAATATGATAACACGACAGTGAAATGTAGGTTATTGGACAATTACGCCTGTATCATATATGGATTCATTCTCTAAAATAATAAATATCATTCGCTTATTAACATACTTCAGGCACGAATAGAGTTATGCTTTTGTTATTTTTTTTATAAATATTATCGTGTACGTAAGGTTTTATTTTGCTGTTTTGATGTTGTTTTGTTATATTAGTATAGTTTTGTAATTGAGTGTTGCTAATTTATTATCCTAACCAGATATTATTTCGGAGAAAAGTCATGAAATCTATCATTTATTTTTTGAGTTCGCTGATGCTGTCTATTGTTTTTAATCTAAAGACAATATCGTTGCAAGGTTTTTTTGAGCGGTCAGACCAGTTGAAATATTGGATTTTGGTTGTCATTATGCTCTGTGTCTTCTGGATTGGAGCGACAATAGTATCGTTAGTGCTTAATTTACCCACTTACTGGAGCGTACCCTATATGCGCGAGCGACTAGGGGAGCAGGTCAAAAATATACCTGGGCTCGATATTATCCTGCATTTTATCGCCTTCTTCTCACTTATATTGGTTTCTGTTTTTCCATTTATACTTTTGTATGTTGCCGTTATCTTTATTTACAGTCAGTCGTCAATAGAACGATCATTGCTTTTTGAACTACATATGCAGGTCTATGGAATACGTTATGCAACTATTTTTGTTTCATATAGTCTATTGGTCTATATGCGCGAAAACTGGTCGCTGCTTTATCACTCTGTCGGGCAGCGGCAAAATCTTGCTGTTATCTACAACCGGCCTTTGATGCAGATCGTACACAATGTGGGAGCAGGAAAAGAATTGCCAACTCCACAACCCTTGGTGACAAAAAGGAGACTTTTTATTAAAACAAGGCCAGCATTTGAACAGTTCGAACAAAATGCTGCAATCATTTCGCTGAAGGAAAAACGGATGATAAAAGATGAAGGGATGAAGAGCAAAGAGCAATGCTATGGAATGGATATTGACAGCATCGACGTGTATTTACTAGGCGATCTATTAAATAAAAAAGGGGAGTTTGTCGAACAGATCAACCTGCAGCAGCTCCGATTTATAGACATTATCGCCGTATATACAACTGCGGAGACGAAATGTGTTATCCTGCGTAACGGAACTACATTGGATTGCTCGACAATCTTTGATCAGTTAAAGAAAATCGGTATGGACGAGTGGATTGTCAAAATATCAAAAAATTACGCAGTCAATATGTTCTTTGTCCAATATCCGATCAAACGTGTGGCAGATAACCTGAAGTTACAGCCCTTTATGACGAAAATGCTGTTGCAAAATATTCAAGAGGAGCAGCTTAATGAAATATTGAAAACCGGAAAAGGACTTAGGGGGCATAACGTGAAAATTTTCTTAAACAATCAGCATGACTACACACGTTCAGGTTGGGATGCACATATCCGAATATAGAGATAATATGGGCCCTGGGACAAAAGAATTTTTATAGGTTTCGGTATTTCCGTTATACTTATCGGTATAGCGATTTTTTATTTTATGCAAAAATTATCTATTTTTGCCCCATTAGATCATAATTGTTATACATTTTTTAAAATATAAAGCCATGTAATGCTGTGCCAATATGCAGGGAAAAAGTAATCAGCTGGGATAGATGCCCAACTTGGTTGCTGCTATACCTGTGTTTTTAAATCAGTATTATTCACTTTAGTTTAAAAAAATGGAATCAACAAAATATGGTCGTACCTACCATTTCCCTTTTTCACCGGGAACCAGCAGTGACGATCGTTTTAATCATGAGTACTGGACGGATATACAATCCTTTTCACAGCTACTTTATACCGAAAAATTGGATGGCGAAAACAATTGCCTGTCCAAACGGGGCGTGTTTGCCCGATCTCATGCTGCTCCGACAACATCTCCATGGACAGCACAATTACGGGAACATTGGGGACGTATGAAAAATGATTTGGGTGACCTGGAGTTTTTTGGAGAAAACCTGTATGCGGTGCACTCTATCGAATATACCCAATTGGAGCACTATTATTTTGTGTTCGCTGCCCGTATCAAGGAGGTTTGGCTTTCTTGGGAGGAAGTTACCTTTTATGCTAGCTTATTTGACTTGCCAATGGTCCCCGTGTTGCGATCGGATAGGGTGCAAGATCTTACGGCGACTTTGTTAGAAGAAACTGTAAAACACCTGGCGCTTCAACCTTCGATCTTGGGGTCTATGGATCCGCGAACAGAAACTAGCTGTACTTCAGAAGGTTTGGTCTGCCGCAATGCTGCCGCATATCCTGTCTCCGAATTTCAACATAATGTGTTTAAATATGTACGAAAAGGACATGTGCAGACGGATGAACACTGGACAAAATCTTGGAAAAGAACAAAACTCATTTGGGAAAGGGGGACAAACTAATGGAATGGAAATTAACAGCAGATAAAGATTGGTTGCAACTGGAAAAACAATTTTCCTGGATAGCGGATATGCGGAATGTGCCGCAGGATCCCATTCATCATGCGGAGGGAAATGTTGCTATTCACACCCAGCTTGTGCTTGAGCACTTGGAGCAATCCATTAAGTATATAGGCTTGAATAGCCAAAGGCAAGAAATCCTTTGGGCTGCGGCATTATTACATGATGTCGAAAAACGGTCTACGACCCTGATCGATGGACAAGGACGGGTCAGTTCTCCAAATCATGCAAGAAAAGGCGCACAGACGGCACGTGAAATATTGTTTCGCGATGTTGAAGCGCCCTTTACCCTACGGGAAGAAATTGTAGGTTTGGTTCGTTTTCATGGTTTGCCGCTCTGGCTTATGGACAAAGTTAACCCCATGCGTAGCGCGTTAGAGGCGTCTTTAAGGGTAAATATGGCGGAATTGAAACTTCTAGCTGAGGCTGACGCTAAAGGGCGAGTTTGTCAAGATCAAAGTAGCCTGCTCGATGCATTGGAGTTATTTGAACTGTATGCAAAAGAAATTGGTTGTTGGGAGTCTCCGCGACCATTTTCGACTCCAAATGCTCAATTTACTTATTTTAATAGTGAGGACGGTTATGTGGATTACATTCCTTTTGATAATTTTAGATCTAAGGTCATTATGCTATCCGGCTTACCAGGAATGGGAAAAGACCATTATATCGCTAATCACAACAGGGATGTACCCGTCATTAGCCTTGACGATATTCGTCGTCAACATCGTATCGATCCCACAGATAGAAAAAGGAACGGTTGGGTGGTCCAACAGGCGAAAGAACAGGCCAAGATGTACCTGCGTAAAGGCCAAGATTTCATATGGAATGCCACGAATATTACGGCCTTGATGCGTAAACAGTTGATCGACCTCTTTGTCAGCTATCAGGCTTATGTTGAGCTAGTCTATATCGAAAAACCGCACCGGCAATGGCGTGTTCAAAATCGAGATAGAGCCTATCCGTTACCAGATGCAGTTTTGGATAAAATGCTCCATAATTTGGAGGTGCCACAACAGACCGAGGCACACAGGCTGCGCTACATCGTTGAATAATCCATAACCTCAGGTTGCTTTTGGCGAATGCGCCAAAAATCTATTTAATAAATAGACAGTTTTGATAGAAATCATCAGCAAGTGAACGCTTATTTAACGCAGGGAAATCTCTGAAGCGGGATCTTGCCTGCTGATAGGTTGATCTACAACTTGTACAGGAGAGAGGTCTGAAATCATTTCATTCATTTGGATGATGTATTGGCAAAAAAATTGCTTACAGAATTTACCCGATTATGATAAGCAGAACTTACTTAAACCATACGGGCAAATGGGAACTTTATAATGAAAGTTTAGCCCCACTCCAAAATAGCTCGCATTTTTTGGAGATGTAGCTCTTTGTTATAGGTCGGCTCCTGTATATTGATGGCGTTGAAAGTTTAGCTCGCCAATTGGTTCAAAGAGAACATAAGAAGAAAATGGAAGGAACGAAAGCATGCGCACTGTGCGCTACGGATAATGCAAACAGATCTAACGACAAACAAACTAATACCGCTTTGATATTGTTAGGATCAAATATCGATTCTGAAAAAAATATTACCAAAGCCCTAAGCTATATCCAGGAATTAGGAAAGATAGGAAACCAAACGGATTTTATCTATACGAAACCTCTTCAATATGAAGATCAGCCTGATTTTTTGAATGGAGCGTTATTATTACAGACCTGTTTATCCTTTGATGAACTATACAGTGAATTAAAACAGATCGAATTGGACATGGGACGCCTTAGAAGTAAAAATAAGAACGCTCCCCGTATTATCGATCTGGATGTAATTACTTTTAATGGAAGTATTGCCGATGAAAAAGATATTGTACAGCTTCCTTTCTTATATGATTTTGTAAAACAGCTGCAACCTGAAATCTTCAAATGGCGGTAAATATTTTCCAACTGCTTGCGCTTCCCGCATTTGGATATTATATATGGAAATATCGCCGTAAATCACGCTAATTTATCCGGTACATAAACTTTTATTTAACAAGCGGGCTGAGCTTATTAAGATAATTTACATTTTGGCCAAACTAATTTTTATGGTACCTTGCAGTAGATGCCGAGGTGTATGGCATTAAAATAAAAAGCAAGTTATTGGAAAGATTTAGAACACATTTGGAAAAATTTATCCAGATCGACGACAGGACCTTTGAGCAGATATCGGCATACTTTAGCCTAATTTCAGTTGCAAAAAAAGAAAACCTGCAGGAAGAAGGTCAGATCTGTAGGTACCATTATTTTGTGCTAAAGGGAATATTGCGTAAATTTTTTATAAATGAAAAAGGGGTGGAACAAACCACCGAATTTGCTATCGAAAACTGGTGGCTAACGGATAATATGGCTTATGAACATAAGCTTGTAAGCTCCTTTTATATTCAAGCTGTTGAAAAATCCGAAGTCTTATATATTAGTCAGGAAAATCAGGAAAAATTAATGACAGAATTTCCGTTGATGGAACGCTATTTTCGCTTTGTATACCAGAGAGCATATGCAGCAGCACAAATGCGTGTTAAATATCTTTTTTCCCTACCTAAAGAGGAGTTTTATCGCGACATGGTACGTAAATATCCTGAGTTTGTACAGCGTGTACCACAATATCTTATTGCATCTTTTTTAGGGTTTACACCTGAATATCTGAGTGAAATTCGAAAAAAAATAAGCTTTTAATCCCCATAAATTTCAAAGCACAGGGGCTGCTGCATATAATATTTTTACGAACACGGCTTTCTGTTTTCTCAAACGTTTTCGTAAAAAAATCATGCAATTCGATTCATTTCACCTATATTAATTGATATCTTGTTTCATAGAACCAATTGAAAAAAAACAATTGCTATGGAGGCTGTACAGCTCTCCTAAACCGATAGGGATTAAACTGCACAATAACTTTAAATATCCCGATAGTAAAAAATACGGTGCACAATAATAAGATTAATAGACCAATATACAATACATAAACCGGGCATTCGAGCTCAAGAAGTAATATCACAATGAAAAGAAATACATTATTTAAATCTGTCTTACTGGCGGCGATGGTTGGAAATACAATATTGTCGCATGCGCAGGGGAGTAAGGCCTCAGAAAAAGGTTGGACAAATCTTTTTGACGGGAAAACACTGAATGGATGGAAAGCCGTGGGTGGGAAAGCTCCTTATTCTATTGAGGGAGATGCGATCGTGGGACGGATGACTAAAGGAACACCCAATTCATTTTTGATTACAGAAAAAGAATACGGTGATTTTATATTGGAACTGGATGTTAAGCTCGAGGGCAGTCAAACGAATTCGGGGATACAGACCCGGAGTCATCTTGATCCGCAAGCAAATGATGGGCGGGGCAGAGTCTACGGAAGGCAAGTGGAGATAGATCCTTCATCCAGGGCCTGGACAGGGGGGATTTATGATGAAGCACGCCGTGGTTGGCTTTATCCGTTGGATCTCAATGAAAACGCAAAAAAAGCATACAAGGCCGAAGAGTACAATCATATTAGAATCGAGGCAATAGGTGATGAACTGCGTACCTGGATCAATGATGTTCCTGTTTCTTATGTCGTAGATACAATTGATCGAACCGGATTTATCGGATTACAGGTACATAGTATTCCTTCAGAATTGGATGGAAAGAAAGTCTATTTTAAAAATGTTAAAATAAAGACCAGTGATCTCAAGACGAAAGATTTTCCAAAAGATGTTTATATCGTCAATCTAAAGCCAAATGAAATCGTGGCTGCCGAAAAGAAAAAGGGCATAAAACTATTATTTGACGGTAAAACTAATAACGGCTGGCGCAGCATCCATGGCGATAAATTTCCTGATCGTGGCTGGGAAATTAAGGATGGTCAATTGACCGTCTTGAAATCTGATGGTGGGGAGTCCACTAATGGCGGTGATATTGTCACGAAAGATAAATATGCCATATTTGATCTCTCTTTTGAATTTAAACTTAGCCCTGGAGCAAATAGTGGTGTAAAATATTTTGTAACCCTAAAGGAAAAGTCCAAAGGATCAGCTATCGGTCTGGAATATCAGGTACTCGATGATGCCTTGCATCCTGATGCAAAGCTAGGTCGGGACGGTAATCGTACTTTGGCTTCACTATATGATCTTATTACTTCGAATAAAGATGGACGTGCCCGAAGAGCGATAGGCGAGTGGAATAGAGGTCGGGTAGTGGTTACAGCGGACAATAAGGTTGAGCATTATCTGAATGGAATAAAGATGTTGAGCTATGAAAGAGGATCAAAAGAGTTCAAGGATCTTGTCGCTATCAGCAAATATAAGGATTGGGACAACTTTGGCGAAGCAAAAGAAGGGTTCATTTTATTGCAAGATCATGGTGATCGGGTCTCATTTCGTAGTATAAAGATTAATACACAAAACTAAGCTCCTATGAATCATTATCTATCACGTCGAAGTTTTGTTAGACAATCTGTTATTGCAGCGGGTGCTGTCATGTTATCCAATAGTGTTCTCGGTAAGGTCAATTTGGCAAAGCCGAATGAGCGGGTCAATCTGGCCTGTGTAGGTCTCGGAAATAGAGCGGCGGAAATTATCAAAGAACTCTATAAAACTGGACTCTGTAATATAGTTGCGCTCTGTGACGTTGATCTAGGAGCTAAACATACGCAGGAAATATTGGGCATGTTTCCTGATGCCCCAAAATTTAAGGACTTTAGAGTTATGTTTGACAAGATGGCGAATCAGATCGATGCGGTTAGCATCGGCACACCCGATTTTTCCCATTTTGCCATTACGATGTTAGCCCTGGATCTCGGCAAGCATGTTTATGTAGAAAAGCCAATGGCAAGGACATTTCTCGAAGTTGAACTAATGACAAATAAAGCGAGGAAAAATCCGAAGCTTGTCACACAGATGGGAAATCAGGGGCATTCCGAAGCGAATTACTTTCAATTTAAGGCCTGGAAGGACGCTGGGATCATTAAAGACATCACACGCATAGACGCTCATATGAATATGCCCCGTAGATGGCATGGCTGGGATGTGAATATGAAAGGATTTCCGGCCGCCGAAATAACACCAGATACACTGGATTGGGAGCTGTGGCAAATGCAGACCTTGGGACATAACTACAATAAAGACTTTGTGAATGGGCAATGGCGCTGTTGGTATGATTTTGGAATGGGGGCTCTAGGTGACTGGGGAGCGCATATTTTAGATACAGCACATGAATTTTTGGATCTAGGATTGCCTACTGAAGTTAGTGCGGTAAAGCTCGATGGACATAATTCATTTTTCTTCCCGATGTCTTCGACCCTGAAGTTCCATTTTCCGAAACGGAAAAAGATGCCTGCGCTTGATATTAACTGGTATGATGGCTTAAATAATTTACCGCCAATACCAGAAGGCTATGGGGTTTCGGGATTGGATCCGAATATTCCGGCCCCTAGTACAGGTAAGTTGGAACCAGCAAAATTAAATCCTGGGAAAATCATCTATGGAAAAGATCTGACTTTCAAAGGTGGCTCCCATGCAAGTATTTTGCAGATTATACCTGAAGCGAAGGCACAGGAAATAGCATCCCGTCTTCCAGAGGTCCCGCAGTCACCTTCTAATCATTATGCCAACTTCCTGAAAGGGTGTAAAGGGGAGGAGAAAACAAGGTCAGCTTTTGAAGTTGCAGGGCCGTTAAGTCAAGTTTTCTGTCTAGGAGTAATTGCACAGCGTTTGAATGCTCAACTGATTTTTGATCCCCAGAAAAAGGAAATCAGTAATGATAAGTTTGCGAATGCACTGTTGGCAGGACCTCCGCCTGCAAGAGGTTGGGAACAGTATTATAAAATGTAATTGGAAATAGTTTATCTGTATAAAAGGCGAGTGATATGAAATGTATCCCTCGCCTTTTTTCTGGAAATCTGTTTTTATTGCGGGCTCTCTAGGCCTGGTTTATTGGTCAGCAAGAAGCATCAGTTTATTTTCATGGTATTGGTATTTATGAAATCTTAATTTTTTATAGATAAGCTAGCTGGATTTTTATCGATCGGGATAGTGCAATTAATATAGGTTAATTCCTCAAAGAGATAGACCTCTTCGTATGGAGTTTTGGAACCTTGTCGAACCGAACTGCTGTCTAAAAAGAAGCAATTGATCAAATGGTTTTGAAGTAAGCGAATTAATAAATGAAAAGGAACTGAGCTGAGAAACTATAAAATGAAGAACGAAAAAACAAATTTAGATGAAATAAAAAAAGGTTTTCAAACGGGGAGAATGAAAACCTTCAATAACCAATTATAAACCTAAATTATGATGACACAAATGTAAGTGTATTTTTTACACTATGCAAATTTATTTTACATTTTTTTGTTAGGTCTGGTTTTTATGCCGGATCACCTTTTAATTTTTTACCCCATTTGCCAAGTTCACGAATAATAGGGGATAACTCATAACCAATAGTTGTTAATTCATAGGTCACACGTGTTGGGACTTCCGCGTATACCTTTCTTTGCACTACTCCGTTTTCCTCTAATTTTCGTAATTGTAAAGTCAACATACGTTCGGTGATATTTGGTAGGCACTTCTTGATTTCACTGTATCGGAGACTCCCATTGATGAGATAACAACAGATAGCCAACGACCATTGACCGCCAATAATATTGACCGCAAATACCTCCGGGCAATCATTTGTAAGAATTTGTTTATTGGCAAAATTAGTTGAACTCTCTTTGATCTTAGTCATTACGCACATTTTTTATAGTACCGAACATTGGGCTACATGGGGTCAAAATAAGGAATATCTTGCTATTTTTAATTCAAATAACTGAGTTAAATAAAACGATCTTAGCTCTAAAATGCTGAGATAAAGAGTATCTAAACTTTTTGAATAAAGAACAATAATGAAAACATTGGTCATTGTAATACACCCAAATATAAAAGAATCACTTATTAATAAAAGGTGGATTGAGGAATTGGAAAAGCAACCAGAGAATTTTGAAATTCATCAGTTGTATGAAAAATACCCAGATGAAAAAATTGATGTTCTCCTAGAGCAGCAATTGCTTGAAAAGTATAATAAAATAGTATTTCAATTTCCATTTTATTGGTTTAATTGTCCCCCATTTTTTAAAAAATGGCTGGACGAAGTATTAACCTACGGCTGGGCATATGGAAAATCGAGTGGCTATAGGTTGGCGGGAAAGAAGATTGCTTTGGCCATCTCCGTAGGCATTGACGAAATAGAATATAATACGAATGGAAAGTATAAATATAGCCTGGATCAATTAACAAGTCCATTTGAAATTACATTCAACTATGTTCACGCGGATTATCATCCACTTTTTGCCTATTACGGTATCGAAAAACATACCTCCAAAGAATGGATTGAGCAGAGTGTGCCCCTTTATCTTAATTTTTTGCAACAGCTGTAAAAAAGATCCATGAACTGAATTGCTTATGAATTTTGTTGATCAACTTTACTATACTTCAAAGGCATCTTTTATGTAATAAGATGCCTTTGATAATGTCAGATTTTCCCATTCTTTCCCCAGCTGATCTACAGTAAAAAGTCAATATT
Source organism: Sphingobacterium sp. CZ-UAM (assembly GCF_002000245.1). Classification (GTDB taxonomy): domain Bacteria; phylum Bacteroidota; class Bacteroidia; order Sphingobacteriales; family Sphingobacteriaceae; genus Sphingobacterium. The sequence continues at coordinate 208,913 of NZ_MTCM01000001.1, forward strand.
AGGGCAGAGTTGATTAATTCATAAGAAGACAGCAGAACTTATTGCCTATAGATTTGTGTTAACGAATTAAAAAATTATTAAGCTATGACACAATTGAATTGGGAAGGAATTTTTCCCGCAATGTTATCTCCATTTGATGAGAGCGGAAATTTGGATTTTGACATGTTTGCAAAAAATATTGAAGCACAAGTAGAGGCTGGTGTTCACGGATTGATTATTGCGGGATCATTGGGCGAGGCAAGTGTTTTGAGCACGGAGGAAAAGTATGCCTTACTGAAACAGGCATTGAAGGTAGTGAACGGACGTATTCCGGTTTTGCTCAATATTGCGGAGAATACGACTGCCGATGCAATCAAAGTTGCAACAAGCAGTGAAAATTTAGGTGCGGATGGATTGATGTTGTTGCCTCCTATGCGTTATAGGGCTGATGACAGGGAAACTGTTGCTTACTTTCGCGCGGTTGCACAGAGTACAACATTACCAATTTTAATCTATAATAATCCTGTTGATTACGGTACCTATGTGTCCTTGGATATGTTTGAGGAGTTATTACTGGAACCCAATATACAGGCGGTGAAAGAGTCAACACGAGATGTGACAAATATTACTCGTCTGAAAAACCGTTTTGCCGATCGCCTAAAGATATTAGGGGGTGTAGATACCCTCTGTTTGGAATCTTTGATGTTGGGCGCTGACGGATTGGTCGCGGGGTTGGTGGATGCCTTTCCAAAGGAGACCATTGCAATGTATCGTCTCGCCCGTAAAGGAGAATATAAGCAGGCTTTAGCTATATATCGTTGGTTTATGCCTTTATTGGAATTGGATATTCATCCCAAGCTCGTTCAGTATATCAAATTGGCCGCTACCGCAGAGGGAATTTCCACACCGTATACAAGAGCTCCGAGATTAGCATTGATTGGGGAGGAGGAGCAGCGGGTTAATAAAATCATTGCGGACGCAATAGCAACAAGACCTGAATTATAATCAGATTTCACTGGACTACAACCTTCGGAAGAGGTCCTGCGAGGTCTCTTCTGAATATTTTAGAAATACGAAAATAGAAAAAGAATGATTGCATCCGAAAATGAAATTGATGTTGTAGTAAAGCGTGCTGAAGCCGGGTTTCAGTTTCTACAACAGTGTAATGTGATCGAGCGGGCAAAATTGATGCACACGATTGCTGATGAAATTGAAGCAATGGGTACAGTTTTGATCGAAACTGCCCATCTGGAGACCGCCCTGCCTGTCGGTAGACTGGAAGGTGAAAAAGCGAGAACAGTGAATCAATGGCGTATGTATGGGGATGCGGTTCGTACCGGTCTGTACACCGAGGCTCGAATTGACCAGAACCTAGGGGGACAGATCGATTTACGAAAATACAATGGCGGAATAGGGCCTGTGCTGGTCTTCGGAGCAAGTAATTTTCCATTTGCTTTTTCCACAGCTGGCGGGGATACTGCAAGTGCTTTGGGAGCTGGATGTTCTGTGATTGTGAAAGCTCATCCTGCCCATGTCAGGACATCTCAATTGATGGCCGACGCCATTCATCGGGGTATTTCGAGCTACGGTGCTCCTGCGGACATATTCAGTCATGTCCTGTCAGATTCGTTGGAAATAGGCCAGCAGTTGGTCAAGCATCCATTGGTAAAAGCGGTGGCTTTTACAGGCTCGTTTGCAGGAGGAAAGGCCTTATTTGATTTGGGACAATCAAGACCTGATCCTATTCCGGTCTTTGCTGAGATGGGGAGTATAAATCCTGTATTTGTTTTGCCCGATTATTTAAAGAACAATGTTGAAACATTTGCAAAACAATATATTGGCTCACTAACATTGGGACAAGGGCAGTTTTGTACTAATCCAGGAGTACTGATTGGGCTCTCAGGAGAAAGATTCGATACGCTCAAGGCTCATCTGAGAGCCGAAATACAAACTATTTCAGCTGGTAAGATGTTGCATCAGGGTATAGCTGATCATTATATCCGCTTGAAAAATGAGCGCGTTGAATGTGACGGAGTTCGTATATTGGCACAAGGAAAAGCCAATACGGAAGAAGTATTTGCTCAAGCCATCTTGGTTGAAGCAGATGCAGCGCGTGTATTGAGCAAACCAGAATTACTGGAAGAAGTTTTCGGTCCATTTGGACTGGTTATCTCCTGCGCGGATCGTCATGAAATGAAGGTTTTAATGAACAGCTTAGCTGGTCAGATCAGCTTGACGTTTGCGGCGTCTGAGGACGATATGAGGGAATATCAAGAGCTGTTTACCATAGCGAAGAATAAGTGTGGAAGATTATTGTTTCAGGGTATGCCAACCGGTGTTGAAGTAAAATATGCAATGCAACATGGAGGACCATTTCCTGCGACAACTGATCCGCGTTTTACTTCGGTGGGTCCTGACGCTATTAAGCGTTTTATACGTCCAATCAGTTTTCAAAACTGGCCCGATGAGTTCCTGCCGAAAGAGTTACAAGATGGTAATCCGTTGCAAATAGAACGCTTGGTAAATCAGCACTGGACAAAAGATTAATAACGACAAAAAACCGATTATGAAAAAAACATTTTTCTGTATTGACTCGCATACCTGCGGATGCCCTGTACGATTAGTCGCTGCTGGAGCCCCGCTCTTAAAGGGGAATTCAATGATGGAGCGCAGACTGCATTTTATGCAGGAATATGACTGGATTCGTAAAGGACTGATGTTTGAGCCCCGTGGGCATGATATGATGAGTGGAAGCATGCTTTATCCGCCCTTAGATCCACAGAATGATATTGCTGTCCTTTATATTGAAACCAGTGGTTGCTTACCCATGTGTGGACATGGTACGATCGGTACTGTGACCATCGCTATAGAAGAGGGGCTGATTCAACCAAAGATACCGGGGAAATTAAGATTGGAAACCCCTGCAGGACTGGTTCATATCGACTACGTTCAGGAAGGGGCAAAAGTAAAAAGTGTCAAGTTGACAAACGTAAAATCTTTTTTATACGCCGAAAACTTAACTGTCGACTGTCCTGATTTGGGGCATATTTCTGTTGATGTGGCGTATGGCGGAAATTTCTATGGTATAATTGACCCTCAGGCTAATTTTAAAGATATTAAATTTTATTCCGCGAGTCAGCTGATTCACTACGGTAAAATAATTCGCAAATTGCTCAATGAAAAATATACATTCATCCATCCTGAAGATCCCAATATCGAGGGGTTGAGTCATATACAATGGACAGGAGAGCCTGTACATGTAGGTTCCTCCGGGCGAAATGCAGTATTGGTCGGTGAAAATGCATTGGATCGCTCTCCTTGTGGCACGGGTACTTCAGCTCGAATGGCACAGTGGTATGCAAAAGGTAGATTGAAAAAAGGAGATGAATTTGTTCACGAAAGTTACATTGGTTCTCAGTTTATTGGCAAAATAGAAGGAGAGACTACCGTCGACGGAAAACCAGCAATCATACCGTCCGTAGAAGGATGGGCGAGAGTAACAGGCTACAATACCATTTTTTTGGATGATGAAGACCCATATTTTGACGGTTTTCAAGTAATTTGATAGTTTAATTGATATAAAAAGTGAAAGAACATATAAGAGGTACAGTAGTCGTAATCGGTGCCGGAATTGCTGGACTTGCTTCAGCCTATTATCTTGTTAAAGACGGATGGGAAGTGAAAATTCTGGAAAGAAATGAGGTGGACAATAATTGTTCTTATGGCAACGCAGGGATGATTGTGCCGAGTCACTTCACGCCTTTGGCGGCACCGGGAATCGTAGCACAGGGAATAAAATGGATGTTTAACAGTAAAAGCCCTTTCTATGTACGGCCATCGTTAAATCCACGTTTGCTAGATTGGGGACTAAAATTTTTAAAACATGCAAATAAGGCACATGTTGATCAGCACGCGACGGCCATTCGTGACTTAAATCTATATAGCAGCCGGTTATATGACGAATTGAATTCAGCCGATGGTTTCGATTTTGAACTGGAACAAAATGGTATTCTGATGATGTATAAATCCAACGAGGTGAAGCAGGAGGAGACGGAATTGGCACATCGTGCCCATGACCTTGGACTGGATGTTGAAGTATTGGAAGCAGACGCTGTAAAAGCCTTGGAGCCGAATCTCAAACTAGATGTCTTGGGAGCTGTACTTTATCGCTGCGATGGAAAATTATATCCCTCCAAATTAATGCAACAGTTGATTCAGTATTTGAAAACTGCTGGTGTGACGTTTTTTGAGAAAACTGAAGCTCAAAAATTTATCACGGTCGGAAATACCATTAAGACTGTTTTAAGTAATAAAGGAAGTTTCGATGCAGATGCATTCGTCATAACAGGCGGAGCCAATTTACCACAATTGATGTCCAAATTGCATGTTCATACGCCGCTTTTGCCAGGGAAAGGCTATTCCTTTATGTATGACACACAAGGGGAGAGGAAATTGAATCACGCCGCATTGTTGCTAGAGGCTAGGGTGGCTGTTACACCAATGAATGGGCAGATCAGATTTAGCGGTACTATGGAATTGGGAGCTGCAAACGATAAGATTTATGAAAATAGGGTAAGGGGAATTGTAGAAGCTATCCCCAAATATTATCCGGAACTGCAGGTGGATTATCCAAAAGATAAAATATGGTATGGTTATAGACCTTGTTCACCGGATGGATTACCTTATTTGGGGAGATTAAAAAAATACAATAATGCTATTGTCGCTGGTGGTGGTGGGATGATGGGATTGAGTTTAGGGCCTGCCTACGGTAAGGTTGTATGTGACCTGTTGGCTGCAAGGAAAATTGAGCCCGTTATTGCGGGGTTTAAGCCCGATCGTTTCGCACGTTAAAAACTTGTTTTCGAAACGGCTGCCCTAAAAATAGTCTGAACTATCTTTGGGGCAACCGTTAAAATTTTGCTCCTGGGTTGATTAGATTCGGATGTTCTTCTTGTATGATACCTGAGTTTCTAGCATACTTTGTAATAAATGCTATTCTGACAAAAGCCCTATGTAATAATTGAACGTATCCACATCGATGTTTTCCTTGTTTAATCCTGGGATTTTAATTGTTCGGAACTGTTGATCCAGTTGAATAAGTTGTTTGTTTTTGCCTTTTATCCCAATATGAATTGGCATCTGAAATCCTTTGACCTCGCTAATCCACCGGGCCATTATTTTTCCTGCAGCATCTTGTTGGATTTCTAATGTTGGAATGGAGCTGTGCCGGACATATTGTTCAAAGACTTTTGATAGGTCCAGACCAGATTGTTGGGTTACATAATTGACAATGTCATTGTAATCGACCTGTTGATGATAGAATTTCGAATTCAAACCTCGTAATATTGAACGCCATTTTTCATCGTTATCTATCATTGTACGAATCATATTGAGCATGACACCGCCCTTTGGATACATATCACCAGACCCTTCTTTGTTGACATGATATGGCCCTTGCATCGGGCTATCATTACGAATACCACTTCGGATGCCATGTGCATATGCTTGGCTGGCTTCTTTGCCGTAGAAATAGTCAATAAATAGGCCTTCGGAATAATTTGTAAAACTTTCGTGGATCCACATATCTGCGAGATCGGCAGACGTAATATTATTGCCAAACCATTCATGACCAGATTCGTGAACGACAATGAAATCCCATTTTTGGCCCCAGCCTGTACCGGAAGCATCACTTCCGAGATAGCCATTTTGATATCGATTGCCATAGGCGATCGCACTTTGATGTTCCATGCCCAAATGATATGTTTCAACCAATTTGTAACCATCCTCATAAAAAGGGTATGGACCAAACCAATGCTCAAATGCTTCCAGGGTCTGTCTGGCATTTTTTTGAAGGTGAGCCTTTTTGTCGTTTTTATCATTCTCCCGCAGAATATAGTAGTCGATATCTAAAGGACCTTTTTCACCTTTATATTTTTCTTTAAAATGAACGTAGTCCCCGATATTGATGGCGACATTGTAGTTGTTGATCGGATTAGCGACTTTCCAATGGTATTTTGTGTAACCATCTTTCATTTTTTCCACTTTTACCAACCGCCCATTAGATACGTTCATCACTTCTTTGGGAACAGCAATGGAAATCATCATACTGTCGACCTCATCATATTGATGGTCTTTATTGGGCCACCAGACACTAGCGCCCATACCCTGGCAGGCGGTAGCCACCCAAGGTTTGCCATTGCTGTCTTTTTTCCAGTCAAAGCCACCATCCCAAGGAGCGCGGGCAGCTTCGGTAGGATGTCCTTCGTAATATACCGTGAATTCACTTAGCGTATTTTTGGCGATCTTGGCGGGAAAGTCCAAAAATACAGCATTATGCTCCCTGTTAAATGAAAGCTCTTTCCCTTGATAAACAACCTTGTTAATTTTAAGATTGGCAAACAGATCAAATTGTAAACGTTCGAAATCTTCCGTTGCCTTAAAGCGGAAGAGGTTTGAACCGGAAATGAACTTATTATCTACATCTACTTTCACGTCCAAATGATAGTATTGGATATCGTAACAGGTCCGCAATGGCGTGAGGTGACCCCGCAATGAATCCGCTCGTGTGAATTCATTTTTTTCTTTCATCAATTGTGCAGTGGATTGCTGAACACCTGCAACTAAAATACCATAGGTACCTAGGGCATATAATAATATTTTTTTCATTAGTTTATCTTCCACCTGGAGGGCAATGTTGTTTTAAATAGTTTGTATACAATGTTCTGAGATGCTCATAAGTCCCTTGTCCTTCACTGATCGAATGGCTGCGGTTGGGGTAGGACATCAGCTGAAATTGTACATTATTTTTTATGAATTCATCTATCAGAACTTCTGCATTCTGATAATGGACATTATCGTCCCCAGTCCCGTGTATATACAAAAGATTTCCTTTTATATTTTTAGCATATTTCAATGGCGAACCATTCTCGAAGTCTTCTAAATTTTCTTGAGGAAGTCCCATGTAACGCTCCTGGTAGACATTGTCATAAAGCAGTTGGTTCGCAACAGCGGCTATTGCGATACCAGTTTGATAGATTTGTGGATACTGTCCCAGCAGATTGAGCGTACTCGAACCACCACCGCTCCATCCCCAGACTGCTACGCGCGAGTTATCGACAAAAGGCCATTTCAAGATCTCCTGAGTAGCTAATGCCTGGTCGCGAATATTGAGTTGACCAATGTTACGATAGATACTTTTGCGCCAGAGACTACCCTTAGGAGCGGGTGTACCTCGATTGTCCAAGGAAATATAGATGTATCCATCCTGAGCCATACTTCCTTTATATAGGCTGTTGTGACCTGCACTAAAGTTGTCCAAAACAGTTTGTGAAGCTGGCTCGCCATATACCATAAAGACTACAGGATACTTTTTATTGGGATCGAAATCCAATGGTTTAACCATCCAGCCATCTAGTTCTATCCCTTCGGAGGTTTTAACTTTGAAAAATTCAGCGATACCATCTTGCGCTTTCTTTTGACGTTTGACCTCAAAATCTACTACCATCCGATGTGCGGGAAGGTCGATAACAGCATCCTGTTTGAACTCGGCGCGGTTACTGAAGCTGAAGATAGCGGTCTTGCCATCTTTCGAAATATCATAATCGCAGGTGCCTTCAAAAGATGCTGGTGTGAGCCTTTTGGGCGAGCCGCCTTTCGTGGAGATACTATAAAGATATTTTTGCGTCGCATTCGTAGGAGAAGCAGTAAAATAAATTGTTTCTCCTTTTGGGTCAAGAAAATCAAGATTAATAATATCGTAATTTGCGTTGGTAATCAGTTTTTCATTGCCTTTTAGGTCGATTTGATAGATTTTTCGCCAGCCGTCTTTTTCGGATACCCATATAAATGCTTTCCCATTCTGTATCCAGTCCCAGCCCGAAGGATCATTATTATTCCATCTTGCCTTGATATCAATCCAAGAGTCGCTCGTTTCCTGATGTATCGATTGAACTTCATTGGTCACGATGGAAGCTGTATAGATCTTGCTCTCGTTTTGTTTCCTGTTGAGCTGTTGCAAAATTAGCTGTTTGCTGTCCATGCACCATTCCATGCGTGGAATATAATGTTGTTCAGGATCACCCGGAATATTGATTCGGCTATTCTTACCGGTAGATAGTTCGTAAGTCCATATGGAACAGGCGCTTGGAGACTGTCCTACTTTAGGATATTCTACGGGGATGGTAAACGAGTAAAGACTATCCGTATTATTAATCATTAGAAACTTACGGATACTATTTGCATCAAGTTTCCAGTAGGCAATGGAGAGACCATCAGGGGACCATCTGAAACCATCTTTGCAACCAAATTCCTCCTCATAAACCCAATCGAAAGTTCCATTGATCATACGGTCTGTACCATCCTTCGTTACTGCATGAATAGTTCCTGTCGCCAGATCTTCCACATAGATATTATGATCTGCTTTGTTCACATAAGCTACTTTATTCGCTTGAGGATTAAATTTAGCAAACATCAGCTGGGATGACGGAAATTGGCGGCCTAATTGAGTCAGTTGGTTGGATTTCTTATTGTACACCCAATAATCGCCCCGTGTATTTTCACGCCATACTCTTTTGCTGTTCGTGTAGATTAAAATGAGTTCCTTATTCCCGGAGATTGAAAAATTTTCAACTTTCAATGCGGCATTGCTGCCTTTTGGAATAAGGGCCTGTTGGGATAAAAATATTCCCGGGTTTCCATTTTTTGGATTTACAATCTCAATCCCTTTATCCGAGAACTCATAATATTGGTCTCCAATATCTGTCCAGAGTCTTTGTGCAAAGAGTGGATTGGATAGGTAAAGAACCAATAATAGCTTTGCAATAATAAAATGTCTAATGCTATTCATTTGTATATAATTGTTTAATCTATAGAAGATGCGTTTGTTGTCCCTGCTCATGTAACTAATCGATTGCATTATCTTTTAAACGATAAATTTCTTCTACTTCACGTTCGAGATATTTTCCAAGACGTCGGTAACCATTTTCTTCAATAAGATAATTGTCTTCAATACGAATTCCCCCAAAATCAAGATGTTTCTTTAGAAAGTCATAATTGACAAAATCCCTATGAACATTTTGCTGCTCCCATAGCTGTGTCAGTTCAGGGATCAGGTAGATGCCTGGTTCAACAGTAAGTACATTGCCTGCTTCCAATTCTTTCCCCAATCGCAGAGACTTAAGACCAAAGGTCTTGGTATCCTTAGGCTCGGATTTGCTGTAGCCTACATATTGTTCGCCCAGGTCTTCCATATCGTGTACATCCAATCCGAGCAGATGGCCTAGACCACATTGAAAGAATAAGGAGTGGGCATGGTTGGCAACAGCATCTTGTGGATTACCTTTCATGAAACCTATCTGTGTTAGTCCATCCACAAGAGCTTCACAGGCTTTTAAATGGATGTCTTTAAAGCGTATTCCAGCGGTCAATAACTTTTCTGCCGATTTAAAGGCATGTAAAACGACCTGGTAAATTTCCTCCTGTAGCGTGGTAAAACGTTTGCCAACTGGAAAGGTACGTGTGAGGTCAGAAGCATATCCCAATGAGGTTTCAACTCCCGAATCATTCAATACAAGATCCCCCTCATGAACTTGATGGAATTGCATATGGTTGTGTAGGATCTCACCTCTTTTCGTAACGATGGGGGGATAAGAAAAGGTCATGCCCTGATCCTGTGCGAAGTGCTGCATGGCATTGCTGATCTGATATTCATAACAACCGGGTTTTGTCATCCGGATAGCAAGACGATGCATGTCAACTGCTACGTCTACGGCTTTTTCCAATTCGATAATTTCTGCTGTTGATTTAATACTGCGCTGTGCAGCTACCGCTTGGATTAAAGCTACGGATGGTTGAAGTTGGTCAATAGGACAGTTAAATAATTTCCCGAGCAATAACTTATTGTGCGATTGATAGGGAGGGAGGTAATGAAACGTATGTTGGCCGTATTTTTCTATGTAGTCGACCAGCTGCTCAAAGGGAAGTAATTTATTGATTCCCGAAAGAGCCGCTTTTTCTGATAGCGTTTGTTGCTGTCCCATCCAGACAATATCGTCGATGGTCATTTCATCCCCAAATAGCAAAGTTTCTCCGTTATCAATATCAAGTACAGCCGCTAATCGGGGGCTTTTTATCCCGATATAATATAAAAAACTACTGTCCTGGCGAAAAGGATAGGTATTGTGTTCAAAATTGATCGGGTTTTCAATATTTCCTAAGAATAGGAGTTTACCCGAAGAAAATTTTGAAATAAGCTCGTGCCTGCGGCTAGTATAGATTTCTTTTTTAAACATATTTACGAAAATTAAGAGCGCCGATTTCTAATTAAGATTTAAAAAGGCGCCTTATTAAGATTTAAAGCGGTATTATTAACATATATAATATAAGAGCCAATATCGTAAATTTAATCTTTTAATTCTTGAAGGCTCCCATTCAAGAAATGGTATTATGGATTGTATTTTAACGTTGTTACAATTGCCTATTTTTACTGATTAATTCATGAAAATGGAATAATATCGGTATTTAATAAAGTTCTAGGTTTCTATTGAATATTAATTATCACAATTTATCAAAGTCTAATTGTATTTTAACCTTGTTTTTGTAAGATAAGGAGTTTTGATTTCCTGTTTTATGAAAGATTGAATAGAAAAATTACAGATTGCTAAATATTATCACATGATATACATATTTTGTTTTTATTTTTCCAAGTATTAGTAAGGATATGTTTACTTGTTACGTAGTTATTATATTTATATTAACTAAACAGCAGTAAATACAAATATAAACTTACGAAATCCTATGAAAGCGCTCCAATTTAATGTGCCAGCAATGCAAGGCCAAAGCTTAACGATACAAGAAGATATTTTAGAGACTTTTTACCCGCACCTTCATAGGCATCAGGAAGCGCAACTTATGTGGATCGTAAAGGGAAGAGGGGTATTGATTGTTGAAGATACTTTACATCCTTTTAAGGAAAATGATATATTCTTTTTGGGAGCAAATCAGCCGCATGTATTTAAGTCCTCTTCCCAGGATGGGTTTTCAAATGAGTCCCGTTCGATCTCGATTTTTTTTGACCCAAACGGTAAGCTCAAATTCTTATTCTCTTTAGAAGAATTTGAATCATTAAATCAGTTTATCTATAATAATTCCTGTGGTTTTAAAATTCCGGAGGAATATTTTAAGCAGATTTCAGAACGCGTTTTACAATTGAAGTCTTCGGATCAAATCGACAAATTGATGCACTTTTTCTACCTATTGAGGTCTTTGGCGAATATATCAAGAGAGACGGAGCCACTTTGTGCAGAGAGGGCGGAAATGTTGGATACCATTCATAGCACAAACCGGATCAATATCATCTGTAATTATATTAAAGAAAATCACAAACATGATCTTAGCCTGGAAGAGGTTGCGGACTATGCAAGCCTTACGCCGCAGGCATTTTGTCGATATTTTAAAAAACACTGCGGAGTTACCTTCGTAACTTATTTAAATAGAATTCGCGTAAAAGAAGTCTGTAATCAATTGACCGAAGATCACCTAGATAGCGTTTCGTTTATCGCTTACAGCTGTGGTTTTAACAGTATTACAAATTTTAATAGAGTGTTTAAGCAGATCATTGGTTGTAATCCAAAAGAATATGTGCAACAGTATAAGCAAACATTATACTCTGTAATTTAATGCAAAATTATGTGCTGAAAAATTGAAAATATCTACTCCATCGTTTTCATAATTCAATTCAGGACATTGCCTTCACGTAGCGGCGGCTGGGTATAGCAATTGCTAAAAAATGTTTGCGGAAAAATAAAATTTTTCATTCGGTTTATGATATAAAAATAAAGAAGATCAGATGATTTTTTTGTCCATATGGGAATTTGAATAAACAAAAAAAGGTTTTCAAACGGGGAGAATGAAAACCTTAAATAACCAATTATAAACCTAAATTATGATGACACAAAGATAGTGTGTTTATTACACTGTGGCAAATTTTTTTTAAAAAATATTAAATCTTTTTAAAGAGGATACTCGAATTATGCCCACCAAAGCCGAAAGCATTGCTCATAGCGGTTTGAACATTCTTCTCCAAGGGCTGATTGATAACAATGTTGATGCCTTCGGGAATTGCAGGGTCGATATTTTCGATGTTGATGCTCGCTGGAATAACATTATTGTTTATCGACTTTATGGCGACAATTGCTTCAATTGCTCCCGCGGCACCGAGCAGATGTCCAGTCATTGACTTGGTTGAGCTTACCCAAAGATTGCTGGATGGACCGAATGCAAGTTGCATGGCTTTCAGTTCAGCAATATCGCCCACAGGGGTAGAGGTGGCATGAAGATTCAGATAATCCAACTCGGTACTGTTCATTTGAGCTTCTTCCATCGCCAAGGACATTGCTTTGGCTGCACCTATACCTTCGGGATGAGGTGAAGTCATATGATAGGCATCTGCTGTCATTGATGCGCCTACAAGTTCGGCATATATCTTTGCGCCCCTTCTTTTGGCATGTTCGTATTCTTCCAGTACCAGAGCTCCCGCACCTTCGCCCATGACAAAGCCGTCGCGATCCCGATCAAAAGGCCTACTTGCCCTTGTCGGATCATCGTGTCTGCTGGACATTGCTTTCATCGCAGAAAAACCACCGACTGAAGCTGGAGTAATGGGGGCTTCTGAACCACCACTGATAAAAACTTTGGCCTTCCCTAATCGAATGTAATTGAATGCATCCATGAAAGCCGTATTCGAAGTCGCACAGGCAGACACTGTTGTATAATTTATTCCCTTCAAACCAAATTTCATCGATATCATCCCTGATGCCATGTTAACAATAAGCCTCGGAACGAAAAAAGGACTGAACCGTGGCGCGTAATTGCCTTTTACATAACTCTCAACTTCATTTTCGAATGTTTCCATTCCACCTTGACCAACACCCCAAATAACACCTATATCAAATGGATCCATGATGTTGGGATCCAAACCAGAATCTTCCAGCGCCTGGGATGCGCTATATAAAGCATATTGTGTAAATAAGTCACTTCTCTTGATCTCATTTCTGTCCAGGTACTTTTCCGGTTGAAAGTTCCTGACCTCACTTGCGATTTGCGTCCGAAATAGAGATGCATCAAAACGGCTGATGATAGCAGTATGATTTTCACCTCGTAAAATATTCTCCCAGAATGTATCAACATTCTCGCCCAAGGGGTTAATTGTCCCCATGCCGGTAATGACTACTCTTTTCATTTTTTATTTTTTTTCATTAATATTCAATATACCGATTGGTATATATTTTGTTAAAAAAAATTAGATTTTGATCTCCCGATCGACCATGTCTTTCATATTGTCCAAGACAATACTTAGATCTTTAGCCCGGCCGGAAATCTTTGCAAGTAAAATCCCACCCTCAATCATCGCCATGAAAATAATTGCAAATTGTTCGGTAGAAATATGCTTTTTAAATTCTCCATTCTTAATTCCTTCGTCCAATATCGAAATCAATCGTTCTTTCCAAAGCGTAAACGACCGTTTGACCTTTGGGGTTAAAAAAGGGAGGGAATCATCCACCTCAACTGCAGCATTCATCAGCGGACATCCCCCTGAAGCAGCGATATTTTTGAAATTTTCTTTGTAAAAATCAAAAAAAGCGAAGAGTTTTTTTAAGGCCGTCCTGTGGGGGCTGATCTGCTGTTCCACAGCGTTGGCAATTTTTTTGCTTTGATAACTATAGACCTGGAGGGCTAAGTCATCTTTGTCTTTAAAATTACCATAAATACTTCCTTTTGTTAGGCCCGTAGCTGTTGTAATGTCCGAAAGTGAAGTAGCAAAATATCCTTTTTTATTAAAGATTGGGGCTGTCTTCTCAACGATAAATTGTCGGGTCTGTTCCGCTTTTGACATAATGACACTATTCTTTGGATGCAAATATAAAAAATACTTTTCGGTATATTATTTATTTCCATGGATGTACCTGAAAAAGTTACATTATTTTCTTTCCGTTATGCGATAGGTACAGCGGGAACCATTTTCGATCAGGTATTCTATTCTAACGATCGAATAAGATGGACCGATAAGCTGTTGAAAATTGTGGAGTTCTGAACGACAAAAACCTTGACATTCAGTCGCTGCGGCACAAATGGGACAGTGATTCTCAATGAGAAGATAAGATCCTTCATCTTTTCTCCATTCAGCCATATAACCTTCTTCCGTTCTTTTGCTGGCGATGATATCAAGTTTGCTTTCGATGGATTTACTAGCAGACAATGCTTTTCTATACTTCTCATATACTTTTGATTCCCGATCGCTGATCAGTAGATCCAAAGCATTCTCACCGAGCAATTGCTTAATGGATTGCAGCAGTTGTACCGTAATGTCAGCATGACTATCCGGGAATTTTGCAAGTCCTAGCGCTGAAAGACAATAGTAGGTCGATGGCCGGCCTCTGCCTTCACTTCTCGCATAGGATTCAATTAAACCCTGGTTCGCAAGATTGAGTAGCTGTTTGCGGGCGCCCTCCTTTGTAATACCCAACTCTATCGCAATAAGAGCGGCGGTAACCTCACCTCGCATTTTTAATAACATTAATATTCGATCTGCTGGAGTCTTTTGCATTTGGCAATTAAAAAGTTGTTTTAATTCTTGTCAACAAAGATACTGTTTTTCTTATTATCACTATTATGCATAATAGTAAAGTTTTTTCTAATGGCGGAATAATTTTATGACATTAATAAAACAACTTATTGGTTGTTTTATTAATGTCTATTATTTAGTTTTGAATCATTATTGAAACAACAAATTAGATTAATATGAGCAAATTTCAGTTACCGGATTTACCCTTTACTTATGGGGCACTTGAACCTTACTTTGATCGGGAGACAATGACGATTCATCATCAAAAACACCATCAGGCCTATGTCGATAATTTAAATAAAGCCGTAATCGGTACAAGTGCTGAAGGCCTTGAATTAGAAGATATATTGGCACAGGTGAGTCAGTATAGTCCTGCTATACGTAATAATGCGGGCGGACATTATAATCATTCCTTGTTTTGGCAAGTTTTATCTGCCGCACCGAAAACCGCGCCTACCGGAAAGTTGGCGAGTCAAATAGACGCAACTTTTGGTTCTTTAGATGAGTTGAAAGCGAAGATAAAAAATGCTGGACTTGGACAATTTGGTTCAGGATGGTCCTGGCTTTACATCAAATACAACGGCACTTTGGATGTGGTGGCTACAGCCAATCAGGACAATCCATTAATGGATACACAATTGACCAGTAGAGGAGTTCCCATTTTGGGAGTTGATGTATGGGAACATGCATACTATTTGAAATATCAGAATAAAAGAGCCGATTATTTGGATGCATTTTGGTCTGTCCTGGACTGGTCTGCAGTCGAAAAGCGATACGAAGAGATGATCGGCAAACTGATATAGCATGTTAAATGTTTTGGGTAGCGGAGCTAATAATTATAAAAAGCATGTTTGTAAATAAGGTTGAAAATTCGGGTATTTTGGCGCTTGATCTCATTGATTTCAAACCCACAGTTGACATTATAGACTTTGACATTAAAACCCTTTTTTTCCAGGAAATGATCGTCAAAGAAAAGGAGTTTAAAGCGGCTCTTGCTGCATTGGAATTGACCCCTTATAAAGGCAAAGCTGTCGCTTTTACCTGTTCTGCTGATGCCATTATTCCTCCTTGGGTTTATATGGCTTTAGCGGAGAAATTTCATGCTGAGGTAGCATATTATGATTTTAAAACTGTGGAAACGCTGGAATTGGAATTATGGACACAGAATTTGACCAGGGCAGATCTGTCTTCCTATCTGGGGCAAAAGGTGGTTGTAAGGGCGAGACCAAATATGCCTGAATCACTTTATATGTTAGCTGCCGAACGTTTAATTCCGATTGTTAAATCATTGATGTACGGAGAGATCGGAATGCCAAAAGTTATTTTTAAAAGAGCATAGAAAAGAATGAAAGCATTGATATTTAATGGCGCTCTGGAGCGTAGACAAGAGTCGACTTCAGGAGTATTGTCTAATTATTTTGCCGAAAAATTGAATCAGCTTGGTATTGAGAACAGTGTGTTTAATCTCGCGGATAGTGGCATACCACTTTTTGATACAAGTCTCAGTAGGATACCCAATAGTGTAAAGATCATGAACAGTCTTTTTCTGGAGGCAGATCTACATTTTTGGTTATCGCCTTTATATCATGGCGGTGTGCCGGGGGTAATGAAAAACTGTTTGGATTGGCTGGAGATAAGTGCAAAGAATAGCCCGGCCTACCTCACCGATAAAACTGTAGGTCTGGTTTGCTGGGCAGATGGTGTACAGGCTTTGCAGGGGATCAATGCGATGGATGCAATAGCTAAATCATTACGGGCATGGACTTTACCTTTTAGTGTCCCCATTGTAAAAAGGGAGTTATTTGGAAACAGTGGTTCAAAAGAACTATCGTCGAATTATAGCTGTAAATTGGATCTGTTGATCAATATAGCAACTACGCGAACGGCAACGTTTGAAACATTATTGGGACGTTCCTGAAAATATTGTTTCCATAAAGGCAGTTTATAAATTATTGCTGCATCTTATAATAAAGCACCTCAATATCCATTGGGGTGCTTTATATGTTTTCAAAATTGTTTAGTTTTGAGAAACCGTGTATGGGAGTGTTCATCATATTCATCGAATTTTCCGGAATAACACAGCTATGGAGCCGCATCTCAAAAAAATGCAATAAACTGTATTTATTATTCATCAGATATAAGTTTTAGTTAATGAGTTTACAACGTATAGTTTGGTTAAAGTTAATTGCATGTTGTATGCTGTATTTTACTGTACAGCTCAGCCGGGCCCAAAGTTTTCTGCCCTTAAATGAGGATCAATATCGGGCTGATGCCGAAATGCTGTTGAAGTCGACCTCAGAGGATAGTGTAAGGGCACTACAATACTTTTATCTATCGGATTACTACCGCTTTCGGGATACGCTGAAATTCTGGGAAAATATGCGGCAGGGAGAGCGATTAGCTAAGCCCTTTCGAAGCCTTCGGGCTATGGCTGCACTTTACAAAAGCATTTACTATGGGCAATTTTTGGACAGTAAGCATGCCGGGATAGAAGCCCAAAAATGCATAGATATCCTTGCTGATACCAAACTGCCCTTTGAGCAAGAGCTGTTGGCCAGAGCATGGTATAATCTGGGATTAATTCGGTTCCCAAAAAAAGGCTTTGCTGATCTCCTGGATATACTTAATAGTAGGTGTATGCCCTATGCCAAAGCACATGATCCCCTCATGGAAGGGGCTATAAATACCATGATTGGTATGGCCTTTATGTCATCCAATCAATTGGCGAAAGCAGATGAATATCACCAGTTGGCGATTAAACAGCTGGAGCAGCAACCAAAGAGTACAACGCTATTGGTCGCCTATTTAAATGCTGTTAGCACTTATTGTTATCAAGTCCGATCAAAGGAGGCCCGGCTATTGTTAGATAAAGTCAAGGTCATGTTGGGCGATAATGCCAACTCCTCGCAATTGCCCAATTACTATTACAATGAAGCACTTTATTTTACAACGAAGCAGCAAACTGATGAAGCGTTGCGCATGCTGAATACTGGTTTGGATTGGTCTAAGAAAACGAACAATTGGAGATCTTACCAGATGATGCTGTTTAGAAAGTTTAATGTCTATTTGATGCAGAAAAAATATGCTGAAGCGAAACAGCCCTTAGAAGAGATTATAAAAAATGGACTATTGACACGTGATCTCTATAACAGTAAAATTGTTTATAGCCAACTGGCCGCTGTAAATGAATTAATGGGAGATTACAAAGAAGCATTGAAGATGTCGAATGTTGCAAATAAGCTCTCGGATAGTATACAGAAGGTTCAGCTTTTGGAAAAAATGAATGAAATGGAGGCTAAATACAAAGCCGTCGAAAAAGAAAAAGTGATTTTAAATCTTCGCGCAGATAAAGAACGCAACCAGCTAAAGGTTTTTCTTGTCTTGGGTATTGCTGTTTTACTTTTCATAGCTGTTTTATTTGCCACTTTTTCTTATAGGAAACAACGGAAGCTGAATGGACAGATCCAGATGAATCATGAGATTGCTTTGGAGAAACTGGCGAAGGAAAAACAGCTGCAGATCTCTGAGTCTATGCTAAAGGCCGAAGAGCAGGAACGGCAACGTATTGCGCAAGATTTACACGATAGTATTGGCGGGATGCTGACAGGATTGAAATTTAAGATCGCTGGAGAGCAGACTGGAGAATATGATCTGAAGGACGAATTACCGCACAAACTGAACGATATCTTGGGTGAAGTACGACGTATATCGCATAATCTGATGCCCGAGTCATTGCGGCAATTTGGTCTGATAGCAGCATTGGAACAATTATGTCTTTCAATGAAAAATAATAAGGTGCAGATCCAATTTGAAAACTATGAGGACGAAGTACAGCTCGACTTCCAAAAAGGGTTGGCAATCTATCGGATTGTCCAGGAGGCAATCTCAAATGCATTGAAATATGCAGATGCAGACCTTATTATTGTTCAGGTAAGTAAATCAGCAGCAATATTGCAGGTTTTGATAGAAGACAATGGAAAAGGATTTGACGCTTCTGTGGCCAATTATGGAATGGGATTAAATAATATTGTCAAGAGAATTAACTGGATCAATGGATCTATTGAAATACGGAGTAAACCTGGATCTGGTACCCAAATTGAAATAGGTGTAAGTGTTTAGTTAAAAACCAGTATATGAAAATTATTGCCGTACTAGACGATCATCCCCTGTTGTTGGAGGGGGTGACCTCTTTTCTTAACAACCAAAAAGGGTATAAGGTATATTCATTTCTGAAGGAAGTATCGTTGATAGAATTTCTGAATACCACGGAAGTAGATTTGGTACTTATGGATATGCAGCTCTTGAATATCAGCGGACTTGAGGTTTGTGTACAATTGAAAAAATTATTTCCTGGCCTTCCTGTTGTCGCATTGAGCAATATCGCAGACCGCAATCTTATTTTTCAGTTTATGCAAAATGGCGGAAATGGTTATATATTAAAGGATGTGTCCAATGATGAGTTTCTTCATTGTGTGCATCTTGGACTGGACAGAAAGATAGCCCTTTGCGATAAAGCAAAGGAGCTTTACACGGGAGCTGTTTCTTCCCTGCAAGATCTTCCACGGTTAACACAAAGGGAAAAGGAAATTTTGACAATGATTGCAAATGGCCATACCAGCAATCAGATTGCGGAGAAACTATTTTTAAGCCCTGTTACGATAGAAACGCACCGACGTAATCTATTGACCAAATTTAAAGTGAAAAACATGATTGAGTTGGTGCAACTTGCACTAAAACATAGATTATTGGAGCACTAGCTTAGCCGTGTGACCGGTTAATGTTCGCCATAACCTACCTCATCGAGCTTTCCTTTAAAAACCCTAAACTGGATAACAAAATAGGCTACGACCAAAATCGCAGCAAAAATAAACCATCCCAATCCTACAGAAAGGCCATATTCATGTGCTGCAGCATTCTGTATGGTAAGTGAAGGGTTTACTTCATTCGTTGATGGTAATAAGGTCGGAAACATAGATGCGACTGTGGTCGCAAAGCTCCCAAGAATAAATAGGGAGGAAAAGAAAAAACCTGTACCGTCTTTTCTGAAGGTTCTAACCCAGAATTGCCCCAGCAGGCCGATTGCCGCAATTAAGGGGAATATCCAGAGCCAGTAATATTGTTGGAAATTATTTAAGGAGATTGGTTTCACATAATGCCAGACATAAGCCGATAAGATCACTAATAATAGCAAAACAAAATTCAACTTGAATATGATGGTTTTGAGCCGCTGATTGAGTGAACTGGATGTTTTTAATATGACCCATCCTGCGCCGTGGATGGTGAGCGTTACTACCGCGACCAAGCCCAGGATTAAGGTGAACCAGTCTATGATACCCTGATGTTCGGCCAAAGGGTCGAATGTCGGGTTCCAGAGCGCCAGGAAGAAATAATGTGGCTCTTGTGTTGAAATCCCATTTTCCACCATTCCCAGATTGACTCCGCGCACGACATTGCCTAAAGCGGCACCAAAAAATAACGCCAGGAGTAAGCTGGCTAAACCAAACCCTTTATCCCATAATGCCTCCCAAAGTCTATGATGGATCTGTCCCCTGAGTTCAAGACTTATTGCTCTAAAGATCAGCAGCCATAATACTAACATCAGCGGGAGGTAGAATCCGCTGAAAGATGAAGCATATAATGTTGGAAAGGCGAAGAATAAAACACCACCGGCTGCGATAAGCCAGACTTCATTGGCATCCCAAAAAGGTCCGATTGCATTTGTTACAGCCTTTTTCTCCTGTTCGGTCTTTGCAAAAAATAAATGTACAATTCCTGCTCCAAAATCATAGCCATCAAGGACAATGTAGATACCCAACATGAAAGTCAATACTATAAACCAGAATATTTCCATGACAAATTAATTTAAAACAATATGGGGCTCGGGGCCTCTTCTAATAATTTTCAATACTAACATCAGGAATAACAGTCCCAAAAGAATATATAATCCGACAAATCCGAGTAAGGTAAATAAGGTGTTACCAGAAGATACCGTAGGGGATACACCATCTACCATACGCATCAAGTTGTAGACCAACCAGGGTTGCCGTCCGAGTTCGGCTGTATACCATCCTGCGGTATTGGCGATATAAGGAAAAGGAATCATAAACATAATGATCCATAAGAGCCATTTGGTCTGGTATAATTTATCCCGCCAAAGTAAAACAGTGCCCAAGATCATGATTCCGATAAATATTGTGCCTAGGCCGGCCATGATGTGATAACTATAATAAAGACCGGGGACATTGGTGGGATGTAAAGCGTCCTGAAATTCATTCAATCCTTTTATTTCCGCATCCCAACGCTGATAGGTGAGGAAGCTTAAAACATTAGGAACTGCAATTTTATTGTCCAGTTTTTTGTTTTCCATGTCAGGTTGACCGATAAGGATAATCTCGGATCCCCCTTTCTCCGTCTTGAAGATCCCCTCCATGCCTGCGAATGCTGCAGGTTGATATTTCACCACATTTTTGGCCGCTAGATCTCCTGTAGGAAACGCAACAAGAATGGAGGAAATAGCTCCAAAGATAACGCCGCTTTTAACGAATATCTTGCCAAATTTGCTATGTCTGTCGCTGAGAAGATAGAATGCTCCAATTGAGGCTACAAAAAAGGAACTTGTGACTAAGGATGCCGCCTGATTGTGTAGATAAGAGGGCCATAACCATGGATTGCTGAATAAAGAACCAAAATTGTTCAATACAAATTTGCCATTTTCGAGAATTTCATATCCAACCGGATGCTGCATCCAGGAATGCGTGGCAATAATCAGAAATCCACTCGCCCAGGATCCAATGAATACCATCAAACCGGAGAGAAAGTGCAGCTTGTGGCCAAGTAATCTTTCTCCAAAGAGAAACATTCCCAAAAAAGAAGACTCCAGAAAAAAAGAAAACATACCTTCCATGGCCAAAGTTTGCCCAATGATTCCCCCTGTAAGCTCGGAAAACTTTGCCCAATTCGTGCCAAACTGAAATTCCATAGGGATCCCCGTCACAACACCCATTGTAAAATTCAATGCAAAGATTTTCATCCAAAATTTTGAGGCATGGTTGTAATCTTCGTTGTGGGTTTTTAGAAATTTCCATTTGAAATAAACAATCATCAAGGATAATCCCATAGTCAATTGAGGGAATAGGTAGTGGAATGTAATTGTAAAGGCAAATTGAAGCCGATTGTAAAGAATCATGTCTTCCATGGATCCGGAGTTTTGGTTAATGACATTTAAATATAAAATTTTTTTGTCGTACCTAACTCCCACGCTGTATTATTTTTTTTGTCTTATCTTCGCCCTGATAACAGAAAATGGCGACAAGGGAAGCGGAGCACAGGAGATATGAAAAAAGCGATAATTTTAATAGGCGTTTTGCTTATACCTATACTCTTTATTGTACTCAACAATAAGAACAGGGGCAAAGTGGCTGCGGATAATGTAATATTCCGGGATAAATTATCCGATTATGGTTTGTTCAAAGGGAAAATAGCAGATCTTGTACCTAATGACCAAGGAGTTTCTTATGAGCTGGCTTCGAGTCTTTTTACAGATTATGCGGACAAAAAACGTGTTATCTTCCTGCCAAAAGGAAAAAAAATAGTTGCTTCGGATGATGGACTGCCTGATTTTCCGGATGGAACTATTATTGCCAAATCTTTTTTTTACCCAAATATAGATAGTTTACGAGGGCCTAAATCAGTCTTGTTAGAAACGCGTCTCCTGATCAACAAAGGGGGACAATGGAATGCAGCGACTTATCAATGGAATTCGGCACAGGATGAAGCTGTCTTATTAGCTGATAGTGCAATTGTCCCTGTTTCATTTTTAGACGGTAAAGGTGTGAAGCGGCAGACGCATTATATCATTCCTTCCCGTAAGGACTGTATTGCATGTCATCGCCAAGTGAACCGTATCCTCCCGATCGGTCCCAAAATCAGAAATTTAAATCGGGTTTTGTATCGGGCAAATGATACCATTCAACAGTTGGATTATCTGAAACATCTAGGCATACTGGCTATTTCCCCTTTGAGAAAACGAAGTCTGTTACCAAGTTACGAAGACCATAATCAATCTGTCGAGCGGCGTGCAAGAGCTTATATGGAGGTGAATTGCGCCCATTGCCATAATCCTATGGGAACTGCCTATATGACGATGCTCGATCTTAGATTTGAAAGCCCGCTAAACGAAACGGGAATTTTGCTCAAACAGGCAAAAATTATTGGCCGAATGTCTGTATTGGGTGAGATGCATATGCCCCAAAAAGGTACTACGATACTTCATGCGGAAGGCATCACACTAATAAAGGACTATCTCAATTCCTTGAAATAAATATTCTATTTGTAGAGTATTTGTATTTAGTATTCACGGATTTATGCATTCCACAACGTGTATTTTATTGGGAATTTAATAAAATCTATAGAATTAGTAGATTATATTGAAATATCTTTTATATTTGTGAAGGACATCGAAAGCGTACGAGGATGAAAATGGCGTCTTTGTAGCAAAAGAAAATTTTAATACATTATGAACTATACCAACATTAGTAAAATCACATTCCTTACAAGTTTTACTTTAAAGTCTTTCATGGCTAGAATCCCTTCTGTAAGAAAAATGCGAATGTGATCATAGGATAAATTTCCCTTATCTTTTCTCAAATTGACAATTGGGGAAGCGCTCGCTTCCCTGAATGTCTTCAAAATAGAAACAAGTTTTCGATTGGCGTTGGCACTTGTTAGTATTCACAATTAAATCTTTACCTATGAAAAATTTTAGGGTACTACGGTATTCTACATTGTCTTTATGTTTAGGCTTATCTTGTCTTGGGCAATATACCTATGCACAAACTGAACCTAAACCCATTATTAATGCATCACTAGCCGGATATATCTACGACAGCCAGAGCAAATTAGCACTTGGAGATGTAACCGTTCAACTTGAAGCAGTTACACATAGCGTTAAAACGGATCAAAAAGGATTTTTTCAATTTGTTACCGGACAAAAGTTGCCGCTGTCGATCACTGTTTCACGCGTTGGTTACAATAGAAAGACGATCTCTGTGTCTCAATCCCCTGTTATCATAGAGTTGGAGCCTGTCACCAAGGATCTGGATGAAGTCATTGTCGTAGGGTATGGAACACAGAAGAAGATTTCTTTGACGAATTCGATTGCTAGTATCGATGGTGAGAAATTGAACAAACGCCCTGTTTCTAATACACAACAAGCATTGCAGGGGATGCTACCTGGTGTAACTGTACAGGATTTAGGAGGAAAACCTGGACAATCTGCTGCAAATATTCGAATTCGCGGATTAACTACTTTTAACACCAATTCAAGCAATACCAGTGGGTATGATTTGAGCAAAAACAATGCGTTGGTTATTGTAGATGGTATCGAGCAGCCTTGGTCCAAGCTCAATCCAAATGACATCGCTTCAATTTCTGTTTTAAAAGATGCATCTTCCACAGCAATATATGGCTCCCGTGCTACCAATGGTGTTATTCTTGTAACGACAAAGAGTGCAAAAACCGGTCATGTTATTATTGATTACAATGGCTACTATGCGGTGCAGAAATCAATCAATCGGCCACAGCAAATGGATGTAATATCCTATCTCCAATTGCAGCAGGATGCTTATCGTAACGCCGGGCTGGCTGTACCCGCACGATTTACAGATGAATCAATCGAAAGTTATCGCAATGCAACAGATCGTCAAAAATACCCCTTGCCAAACACATGGTTTGAAACCTTATTGAAAACAGCGCCACAGCACGATCACTCGCTATCATTTTCGGGCGGGAACGAAGTATTGAAGTCTAGATTAGCAGTGCGCTATAACAAACAAAACGGTATCATCGATAATTATGGTGCAGAATTGGCTGACTTTCGATTGAATAATGATTATAAGGCAACATCCTGGCTCAATTTTACTGGAAGTATTAATTACCGTTATAGTAAAGCCTATGAGCCCGGGCGCGATCCGATTAACAACTTCCTTCACGGCTCGATGTGGGTAGTTCCCAAATACGATGATGGAACCTATGGATTGAGTACACAAGGAAATAATCCATTGATGTTGATTGAGAAAAGCGGTTATAAAAAGGTAAGCGAAAATTATTTAAGCTCCATTGTAAAAGCAGATGTACAGCTGTTGGAAAACCTAACTTTTACCTCCCAGTTCGGAGTCCGACTGAATTTTAACAACACAAAGACTCTTCTAAATGCCTTTGAAAACAGGGACAGGAATACAGGAATAGTAAAAAGTTTTCCTATAAATTCGTTGACTGAGCTTAGGGACAATAACAGTGAATATACCTGGAATAATTTACTTACTTACCAACTGACGAGTGGTTCACATCATATTAAAGCGCTTGCAGGATATTCACAGATCCACAATTACCAAAACAATCTCACCGCATATCGGGAAAGATTTTATAGTAATGACATCACATCCATTGGGCAAGGGGCGGATGACGCAACCAAAAATAACAATGGATTCGACGCACAATATGGATTGCGCTCTTTTTTCGGCAGGCTGAATTATGATTGGAACGGCCGATATCTAGTTGAATTTAATGGTCGATATGATGGTTCATCCCGTTTTACGGGTGATAAACAATACGGTTTTTTCCCTTCTGCCTCAGCTGGGTGGTTGCTGTCGAATGAGCAGTTTTGGACACCAATAAAAAACTGGCTGAATGAGTTTAAACTACGTGCTTCTTGGGGTAAAACTGGTAACCAATCTGTCGATCTATATAGTTATTATTCTGCATTGGTGGCGGCCGGTTATAATTTTAGTGGCAAATCCGTGCAAGGTTATCGACTGGATAGCTACGCGAATCAACAACTTGGCTGGGAATCTACGCAACAGTATGACTTAGGATTGGATGCTTCATTTTTAAACAATAGATTGGCTTTCACATTGGATTACTATCATAAAGTGACCAATGATATTTTATTAAATTTGGATATTCCGGCTGTGTTGGGGCTAAAACCTTCACCTCAGAATGCAGGAACCGTACTTAACCGCGGCTGGGAATTTGCCGTAAATTATCATAAAAGGGCATCGCGTCCCGGTGCTTTTACTTATCAAATCAACGCTAACTTGGGTATCAACCATAATGAGGTGACGGATTTGAAAGGCACGGGACCCTATATCGTCGGTTCTGATATTGATCCAAGGTATATCATTGCAACGGGATTGCCAATCAATACCCTATGGGGCTATAAGACTGATGGGCTATTTCAGTCCGCTGAAGAGATAAAAGCCTATGGCGCAACCTATGCAACAAATACGCAACCCGGTGATGTGAAATATGTAGATCTGAATGGAGACGGTGTAATCAATGCGGGTGATATGACAGCTATTGGAAATTCTTTTCCAAAATATACTTTCGGACTGAATGGTGGCTTTGCCTTCAAAAATTTTGATCTTGATATCCTATTTCAGGGGACAGCAAAAGTTGATGCCCGACTTTCGGGTGCACTGGCAGAGATGGGAAATCAGGAGGGATTTACCCATGAAATTTATACCGCTAATTATTGGACACCAACACATCCCAATACATCTTTTCCACGCGTGGTGAAATATGATCTGCGCAATGTTGCAACCGCTGACAGATTGGTTGTCAATAGCTCATATCTCCGTTTGAAAAATATACAATTAGGATATACTGTTCCACTAAACAGGATAGGGAAAGTGAGTGTCAGCAAACTGCGTGTCTATCTGTCTGCTACTAATTTGCTGACCTTCTCCAAACTGAATGAATGGAATTTGGATCCAGAGGCGGAATCGGGAAGGGCAGTTTATTATCCTCAGACAGCACTGTATACCTTCGGCGTGAATTTGACCCTTTAGACCATTTTTTGTGTTTTTTTAAATTGAAGAGCAATGAATTTTTATAACTATTTATATCAAAAAAGAAATCTTTTTTACGCTTTCATGATCCTATCCTTGCTGACGGCCGGATGCGATAAAGATCTCCTAAATACAGTACCTACAGATCGACTTTCGGAAAATATATTTTGGAAAAGTCAAGCAGATGCAGAATTAGCTGTTAATGCATTGTATAATGACCTGGATGGAGCGGAAATTTTCTATCTGGATGCGTTAACAGATATTGCGCATGTCAATCAGCCTTTTGCGGTAGACGCGTATATCGAACAAGGAACTTATGATGCATCAAGTTCGCGTCTATATAACACCTGGAGTAATGCGTATAAGGGAATTGGTGCCGTCAATTATTTCTTGGCAAATGTCAATAAAATTGAAGGAAGTAAAAATGAAGCATTAATTACGCAATATATCAGCGAAGCTCGGGTATTAAGGGCTTATCAGTATATCAAGTTGGCCTATTTATTCGGTAAGGTGCCTTTGGTAAAAACACCGTTGACATTGCAGGAAGGAAGGGAAGTGCAGCAGGCAGAGCTTGTTGAAATATATGATTTTATTGACAAGGAACTGGAGGAAGCAGCAGCGGGCTTACCTAATTTTTATAGCGGGAATGATATCGGGAGGATCACGCGCTGGGCAGCCTTAGGCCTGAAGGCACGAGCAGACCTCTATGCAGGACGTTTTGCAGCTGCAGTCAAAGCGGCCAAGTTAATTATTGATAGTCATCAGTTTGAACTGTATCCTTCCTATGCGACGCTTTTCTCCTATGCAGCAGAAAATAATAAAGAAGTCCTTTTAGATAAGCAATTTTTAGAAAATATATATACTCAAAATGTTTTCAGTCAGTTGGCACCTTACAGTCAGCAGAATGGACAAAGCACTTATGTACCGACAAAAGCTTTGGTCGATAGTTACGTGACCAGTAACGGACAAGTGATCACAGATGCTGCTGACTATGACGTCAAAAATCCTTATAAAAACCGAGATCCTAGACTTTATCATTCGGTTTTTTTAGATGGCGATCAACTACCTAGTGGTGCGATTTTTCATCCCGCGCCGAACAGTGGGACCGCCGATGCAGTAGGTAGTACCTATATTGCGTCAACAACAGGATTTAATATCAAAAAATATATTGATAAAAAAGACTTCTCCAACCCTTCCAAAAGTGGACTAAATATTATACTGTTACGTTATGCAGAAGTATTGCTGACTTTTGCAGAGGCTAAAATTGAAATTGGAGAAATCGATGAAAGCGTCTATGCTGCAATTAATCAAGTAAGAAACTCCCGGAATGACGTAAAATTACCAAATATAAATGCAATAGGAGACAGCGAGCAGCTTCGTCAGCTTGTTCGTCGTGAGCGCACTGTCGAACTTGCTTTCGAAGGCTTACACCTGGCGGACATTCGAAGATGGAAAACGGCTGAAAAGGTCGTCCCCGGTAAAGTGTATGGTATTACCTATCAAAATAACAAGGGCGAAACGGTTGTAGTTGAAGCAGCTTCCGAACGTCGTGTTTTCGATCCGCTAAAACATTACCTTTGGCCAATCCCCCAGCGTGAAATAAATCTAAATTCTAACTTACGGCAAAATCCAAATTGGTAATTTCTTATATTGCGACATTGTTTCCAATTAAATCATACAATCATGATGCGATATACTAAACTTTTCATGGCAATGACCATGTTTCTCTTCGTTACATTTGTTAATGCACAAAACAAGAAGCCTAATATAATCCTGATTCTTACAGATGATTTAGGTTATAGTGACCTCGGCTGTTATGGTAGTCCGAATATTTCGACTCCTTTTTTGGATTCCATCGCCAGCAAAGGTGTGCGTGCAACAAATTTTATGGTGTCGACTCCCTCTTGTACTCCTTCGCGGGCATCTTTGCTGACCGGACGATATGCTTCTCGTTATAATCTTCCGGTGCCAATCGGTCCCGGATCAAATGTCGGGCTACCTGATGAGGAGGAAACCATTGCCGAACTACTTAAAAAAGTAGGCTATCGTACTGGTCTGATCGGTAAGTGGCACCTTGGTGATAAACAGGTTTATCATCATCCCAATAAACAAGGTTTCGATTTTTTCTATGGAATGTTATATAGTCATGACTATCGCGATCCTTATGTAAAAACAGATTCTGTAATTAAAATCTTTAGGAATAGAAAACCCGAGGTCATTGCTCCCGACGATTCGGATTTAAGTGCATTATACCATAAGGAAACGGTGAGTTTTATTGAAAATCAGGATAAAGATCATCCATTCTTTTTGTATTACGCGCACAATTTCCCGCATCTCCCATTAGCCTTTGCGAACAATAAGAACAAATTTGCGGATCAACAGAATGCAGGTCCCTTGGGAGCCGTCATGCGGGAACTGGATCATAATTTTGCTGAACTTTGGAAGACCGTTGAGAAAAAGGGATTGGCAGATAATACCATTCTGATTTTCTCGAGCGACAATGGCCCATGGATCGCCTATCCTTCGCGGATGTCAGATGACCATGCAACAAAAAATTGGCATGTGGGTACGGCTGGAGTATTTAAGGGTTCGAAAGCCGAAACTACGGAAGGTGGAGTGCGTGTGCCATTTATCGTATACGGGAAAGGATATGCTCAGGAAGGGAAGGTGATTAGACAGGCGATCAGTAATTTAGATGTATTACCGACAATCGCAAAATGGACAGGGGCACCGCTTCCAAAAAAATCCATTGATGGTCAGGCAATAGATGCTTTATTAAATGGTAAAACAGAAGATCTAAAGGCGGCACACCGACCGATATTTCTAGTAAACTATGGGCATGTTGAAGCTGTTCGAGCTGGCGACTGGAAATATAGACGCCTACCGGCGGGTGTTAACCAGATATCGGGAAAACCCTACGAGGCGGTAGAAGAACTACATAATATTGCTTGGGACCCGAGCGAAAGAACGAATGTAATTGCAGATTATCCGGAGAAAGCAGCGGAATTACGTGCACTATTTGAAAGCTTTGATGGGAATATGAAATAGTCAGGAGATTATGAATTTCCGCTTATAGTGCTAATTTCTCCGTGGGGAATATTGGATCTATTGTGGAAATCGTACCTATTTGCTTTAATGGGTTGTTTACAAATGCTAGTACTTAACTTGTGACCAACTTAATACCAATTTCGTATATAAAACCAGATCAGTAGGAATTTTATAAGGTATTAACAGGGGGTTAATAGGGGAATACCCCTGTTACCCCCCTGCTATATCCCTGTTAAACCCCTATTAAAGGCGAAGTTGGTATTAATCAGTAGTTAATTTGTGCTCAATAAGTGTTGAGTGAAAGCAATCTAAAAGTAAAGCCAGTTGCGAATGTGGCAGATCGACTTTAAAGTAGTTTAAAATTCCCCTCTTTAACATCACGGCTATTGGGACCGATATAGATTTTAAAATCTCCTGGCTCGGCTACGTAGTTCAGATTATTATCGAAGAATTTGAGATCCTTTACGTTAATCTCAAATTTAACCGTCTTCATTTCACCTTTCTTCAAATATATTTTCTGAAATCCTTTTAATTCTTTTACCGGACGGGTAACTGAGCCAACCAAGTCCTGGATGTAGAGCTGAACTGTTTCTTCGGCATCATATTTCCCGGTATTGCTAATCGTGATACTCGCTTGAATACTACTGTTGTTGTCCAATGTGTTTTTATCTAGATGAATATCACCATAAGTAAAGCTTGTGTAACTCAGTCCATAACCAAAAGGGTAGAGCGGAGCGTTGCTTACATCTAAATAATTCGATTTAAATTTTTCAAAATCCCCAGAATTTCCATAAGGTCTTCCGGTATTTTTGTGCGCATAGTAGATGGGGATTTGCCCAACATTGCGCGGAAAAGTTGCTGTAATCTTTCCAGAGGGAACGACATCTCCAAACAATACATCTGCAACGGCCTTTCCGGTCTCTGTGCCCCCAAACCAAACATTTAATATAGCGGGGACATGGGCATCTTCCCAGGTCAAGGTAAGCGGCCTACCAGTAAATAAAACAAGCACAACTGGCTTTCCGGTTGATAACAAGGCTTTTAAAAGATTTTGCTGATTTTTCGGAATATCCAGTTCGGAACGGCTTGAGCTTTCGCCGGACATTTCTGAGGATTCCCCAAGTGCTGCAACAATGACATCCGCTTGTTCGGCAACCTTCAACGCCTCCGCAATAATTTCATCTTCTTTTCGGGGATCCCTGGCTATTGTACGGCCAAACATTGTTGCATGTTTTTGATAAGTAGGATCTTCCAGAAGGTTACTGCCCAAGTGCGTAAGGAGATTTACTTTGTTACCCAAAACCGCTTTCATTCCTTCCACCAATGAAGCTGTTTTCTCTAATTCCGCACTCACACTCCAGGTTCCCGGCATATTGGCACCTGAATTGGCTAGCGGGCCGATTACAGCGACTGTGCCCGACTTTTTTAATGGGAGAATCTGATTTTCATTTTTCAATAAAACGAATGATTTAGCCGCAATTTCTCTTGCTTTGGCCTGGTTGGCTGCAGAACCGATGACGGTTTTTGCGCGCTGATCATCGCAATAACGATAAGGATCTTCGAATAATCCCAGTTTATACTTTGCTTCCAGTACAAAACGACAGGCTCGATCAATATCGGCGAGTTGGACTTTACCTTGATCAAGTGATTTTTTCAACGTGGTTAGAAAACCTTCGCCGACCATATCCATGTCTACTCCGGCATTTAAGCTGAGCGCCGATACCTGTTGCAGATCTCCAAGGCCATGTGCTGAGAGTTCATTAACAGCGGTATAGTCGGTTACGACCAAGCCTTTAAAGCCCCATTGTTTGCGTAATACGTCGGTCATCAACCATTTATTGGCCGAAGCAGGTACGCCATTGATGTCGTTGAAAGAAGTCATGATGCTCCCTGCGCCAGCATCTATAGCCGCTTTGTAGGGCGGTAGATATTCATTGTACATACGATGAAGGCTCATATCGGTACTGTTGTAGTCCCGGCCAGCTTCTGCGGCACCGTATAACGCAAAATGTTTCACACAGGCCATCATGGTATTGTGTGCAGCTAGATTATCGCCTTGAAAACCATGAACAACAGCTTCGGCAACCTTCGAACTCAGGTAAGTATCTTCACCGGCGCCTTCAGAGATACGACCCCATCTTGGATCCCTCGAAATATCTACCATCGGCGAGAAAGCCCAGTTTATCCCATCAGCTGTGGCTTCCTCGGCAGCAATACGGGCAGACTGCTGAATTAATCCCATGTCCCATGTCGCTGCAAGGCCCAAAGGAATAGGGAAAACCGTGCGATAGCCATGGATAACATCCATACCAAAGATAATCGGAATCTTAAGCCTGGACTGTTTGATTGCAATTTCTTGGGTTTTCCGAATCTTGGATGGCGTACTCATACTGAATATGCCACCAATCTGACCATTTCGGATTTTAGTTTCCACATCCGTGGAAACCGTAGTTCCTGTTGTCGCTTCACCGCCTGTGACCAGATTTAGCTGCCCGATCTTTTCTTCTACAGTCATTTTAGCCATGAGTTGGTCTATAAACTGGTCCATTTTTTGATTCGACTGTGCTGGGCTGGCATGCCAAGCCAAAAACGCAAGGAGGAATGTTCCTACTACTTTTTTCATGTATTAATTTCTTTTATATTGTTATGAACGATTGTTATAAACGGGCTTACCATATCCGGTTTTGTGGATGATTGAAGTTTTGTTAGATCACGATTACATGCTATAACCTAATTTAATTTACAGCTCAATATGATCTTTATAATCTGTTCATGTTTGTTATTGACGGTTTTATATTTTCGTGGAGGGAACCATTTTTAACGTGTGACGGATTAAAAATGATTCCGACGTTTACCACTACTTTAAATAAGGACTTGTAAAACCAAGTTTTTTCAGTCCTTGCTGGATCTCTGGTGCTTGCATAAATAAATCCCAGATCTTTCCTGTTCTATAATTCTCGATCATAACAATGATCGGTCCTTGATCGATGGCTAGATAACGTTGTGGAAACCAGTTGGCAGTTTCACTGTAGGCATCATAATAACCATATTTACCCCAAACTTTATCCCTTAGTTTTCCGTTGAGATATTGCGCAAACCGGATACTTTCATGTGGGGTGTAGGGTATCGAAGATAATGCTGCGGTAGGTGAGATGACACCCGGGTCGTTGTCGGGATGATGCGCATCATATCCCTTGATGGAATAGCTGGCTGTCCAGCCCCAACCTTTGTCAGGTCCATAACCCTTGTAACCTTTTGGGTTTTGTCCCGCATAAGCCAGATTTATTTTAACATGGTTGCTGGTGGCCTCCCAATAATCAGCATACTGATCTTTTAAGCCTTTCGGGCTTAAACCTAAGTAAGAATAGTGTTCCCAAAACAAAGGGCCTACTTCGCCTTCTTTGGCATTGTGTTTAAGGACTAATGGAATATCATATTTTTTAGCATTGCTTTTAATCCCGCCGGATCTTGCCCATCCTTCGTGGTACACACGCGGTGAAATCGGGTGAGTGGGAGAGGAGGCTGCTAGAACATAGGTAATCAGACATTCATCATAGCCTTTGATGGGATGGTTTTGTTGAAAATTAAATTTTGGACTCCAATGCCAGTACAGCACATTTTTTCCATTTGTATAATGGTTCCAGTCGATTTCTTTCCAAAGTTTATCCGCTTTTTGGGAAACTACTTTAGCCGCGTCACTCTTGTCTTTTAAATATTCACGAATAGTGATGAGTCCCTGTGCTAAGAAGGCCGTTTCAACAATATCTCCACCATTGTCTTTGTCACTAAAAGGTTTGGCCGTGCCTAATTCGCCGTTATACCAATGTGCCCAGGCACCGCGAAATCTTTCGATCTTGGCAAGATAGTCCATCATATGGTTGAGCTTTTGAATACCTTGTTCCGCTGTGATAAAGCCTCGTTCCATGGCAACGATCATCCCCATCAGACCAAAACCGCTTCCACCGATAGTCACCACATTACGATCATTCTCCGGATATACACCATCCATGTGGATACGTTCGCGTGCTAGCCCTGACGTTGGCTCGGCACCCTCCCAAAAATATTGGAAGGTCTGTTGTTGAATATTCGTCAACAGCGAGTCTTCATTCATTTGAGACTGATCTATAGAATCATTTGTGGATGGATTTCCAACGTTTTTGGTGGCGGTGTTTTGGCATGAACTACTGAGAAGAAGGGCCAAAGCAATACCGGCAAGGCTTGGATATGCTATTCGTGTTCTCATGGATAAAAAAGTTTTTTAAGAGTCTTGAAAAATGTCCAAACGACCATCGTGTCGTTTGGACAGTGTTATTGTTTGTGCTGTATTACCAACCTGGGTTTTGCGGCATTTCTGGTGTTTGTATACGCTGATTTTCTGGAATTGGAAATAAAAGCATTTTGTCCTGGAATGTTTTTCCATTTGCGGCCATTGCGGCTTTAGCTTGTTTTGTACGTATCAGATCAAACCAACGATCATGTTCGAAAGCTAGTTCAAGGCGTCTTTCTTTCCATATTAATTGACGGAGCTGCGCTTGATCCGTCGTCGTTATTTTCGGTAATTTTACACGTGTACGGATTATATTGAGTGCATCTAAGGCTTCATTGCTGTTACCAAGTTCGTTGGAAGCTTCTGCAAGGATAAGATAAATCTCGCCTAACCGCAGATAACGAATGTTTTTATCCGTATCACCGGCACCACCGTTTGCGGAAGAATAGGCTTTTTCGTTATACATCGGATTTTCTACGCCATTGTCGATCAACCGGCCATCATAAAGCGTTTCACCTCTGAAAATAATGGTTGCGTCGCGACGGATGCTGTCATTTTCTGCATTGAAAGCATTCAGTAGATTTTGGCTGGGGATATTGAAACCCCAGCCTAAAGCGACTGCACCACCACGGGGAGCCTGTACTTGGCTATATTGTTGGATGCCATGTGCAATGGATGTTCCGCGTGCCTGCCATTCAAATAATGATTCTGGACCATTCTCTCCTGCCAGCCGCCAAATTGTCGCGTAGTCTTTTTCAAGGCTATAGCCCCCTGAGTTGATAACAGTTTTGGCCATATCGGCTGCTTGTTGCCACTTATTTTGATATAGATACACTTTTGATAATAATCCTTGTGCAGCACCTTTGGTCGCGCGTCCGAGATCTTTTGCCGCATATGCAGATTTTACAGGAAGGTTGTCAATTGCAAACTTAAGATCCGCTTCGATATACGCATAGACTTCGGCAGCTGGTTCCCTTTTGATGTAATCGCGTTCTTGGATGGGAACGTCCCCCCAGCCGCGGACCAAATAAAAATAGTTCAGTGCCCGAAGGAATCTGGCTTCTCCGATTAATCTGTTTTTATAGGCCTCATCAGTTAGGCCATACTCTTCAGTATACTCAATTGCGCGTGTAGCGCGACCTATAGATTTATACCATCGGGCCCACATCGATTGAAATGAACCCGCTGTGGAGGTATAGGTAAGATTATCCAATAATAATTTGTCGCCACCTGAATCGGTTGCGGAGCTCCCTTTATCTGCGTTATCTGAAATCATTTCAGTTATTCCCAAAAAGGAAAAAGCATAATCCCAATCCGTAAACATGCCATAGACACCATTCACAAATTGTTCAGGGGTATATACCGTACCACTATCTTCTGCCTCGACATTTTCTTTTGAAGGAACATCTAAAAATTTGCTGTCTTTGCAGGAATGTAATGTCAAACCTGCGCTGAGTACGATTGCTATATAGAGTTTATTAATTTTCATCGTGTTGTAATTTTAAAGATTAAAATTGCATGTTAAGTCCAAAAAGGAAATTACGGGTGGTCGGATAAGCCGAAAGCTCGATACCGGAGGTCAAATTGGGACTACCGTCACCAGCCAATTCAGGCGAGAAACCGCTATATTTGGTGAACATAAATGGATTCTGAGCGGTTACATATAATCGTAATTTTGATTTTGAGCTATATAGTTTATCAAATGTGTAGCCAATAGTGATGTTGTTGATACGGAAATAACTGCCTGATTCAAGGAAGTAACTTGAGGCCCAGATTGCCCGTTCGGCTCCTGGATGTACATTGGTTGAACCTGGTCCTGTCCAACGGTTCTCAAAGGTCGACAGGGCAATATTTTCTCCACCATCGGTACGTGTACTTTTCATGCCATTATAAATCTTGTTGCCGGCAACACCATAACCTGAAACATTAAAATCAATGACCTTATAGTTGATACCCAGATTAATCCCATAGGTTGAACTTGGTATAAAGGAACCGAAAAATTTCTTATCTCTGGTATCAATTACGCCATCCTCATTTTGATCTTTATATTTTAAGTAACCTGGTTTAGCTGGTCCGAAAGAAGGATTATTAGCGATATCATTCGCATCCTGAAATACACCGATTGATTCAAACATCCACCAAGCATAAATAGGTTGGCCGACCCGCAGCTGCTTTGTGATTTCACCATTGTTCAGACTCCCCCCGGTAGCGCCATCATAGGTATGGACTACCTCTGTTACTTTGTTGCTGTTATAAGAATAGTTGACTCCGACCGAATAACTAAAATCTGGCGAGATATTCTTGTTCCAATTTAAGGCGACTTCAACTCCTTGATTTAATACCTTGGCGCCATGTGCGTAATAGTTTTTTTCATCTGGTGACGAATAAATCGGAGTGACGTCGAGAATGGTATTGGTATTCTTTTTATGATAATAATCGACTGAACCTGACAGATTATTAAATAACGTGAAGTCTATTCCGGCACCGGTTTCCTTGGTAACCTCCCAGCTTAAGTCGACCGGAGGTGTTCCTTTGGCGCTACCGTATACCATATTCTGTTCGGGACCAAAAACATAGTTGTAGTTGGAACTCTCCGGACTGGAAAAAATATTAAAGACGTTTAATGGAATATTCTGATTCCCCAAATGACCATAGTTAGCCCTAACTTTTAAGAAGTTGATCCAGCTGATGTCTTTAACAAATTCTTCATTGGATGCGGTCCAGCCCAGGCCGAAGGATGGAAATGTTCCCCAATATTTACCTGTATTACGAAATACACTTGAGGCATCTCTTCGAACTGTTGCTGTTAAATAATAGCGACTGTCATAGTTATACTGCGCCCGCCCAAAATAAGAGGCTAAAGCTCTCGGTGTATAGTAAGTCTGACGAGTGACCAATTTGTATTCATCCGATGCCAGATCAATATTCCAGTACTGTTCCTGCCCCGGGACATTATAGCCCATTTGGCTATTCATATTGTTTATATCATATTTTTCTCGAGACATTCCCAGTACAGCTTCGATGTTGTGCTTATCAAAGGATTTGTTGAATGTTAGGAAATTTTCCCATGACCATCTGAACTGTTCAAGATTTTCATATTTGAGGCTATTGTTAGCAAAAGCAACATTGCCAGCGCCCCCTTTTGCTTTCTCGGTATAGAAATCGGCTTCCGACCGCAATGGGTTAGCCTGTAGCCAATTGTTTTTGATATCAGTGAAGACTCGCTGTTTAGAATAGAATTTGTTGGCACCGATGCGAGAATTTATTTTTAAATAATCCGTGATTTTAAATTCAGCTTCGAAGCTCCCCTGTAACCGTAAGGTATTTGTGCGTTCATTTTGTCGAAGCACTTCATAGACTGGATTACCGATCGTATTTAAATTTCCAATGGTCTGTCCGGCAGTTCCGTCAATTCCCACTATCCCTGTTTTTTGGTTGACACGTCCGATCCCATACCGTCCGTTCGAATACATTAATGGCACGAGCGGAGATTGCTTATATGCGCTTGTAAAAGCGCTATTGGGTTTTGGCGTCGCGTTTGTTAAAGTTAAATTGAGGTTTTGCGAAAATTTGAGCCTATTGTTTAGAAATTTATAGACATTGTTGTTCCGGATTGTGTTTCGGACATATTTGGAGCCATCGAGGATTCCATTCTCGGTAAAGTTATTCGCCGAAACAAAATAATCGACCTTTTCAGTACCACCGGCAATGTTTATGGCATTATTAAATACAGTTCCGGTTTTGATTAATTCGTCATACCAATCCGTATTATTGGGCTGATTTTCTTTTAATTCCCAATCAGTTATTCCAAGAGAGAGTAAGTTTTCATTAAAATACGTTCTGAATTGATCCCCATTGGCCATTTTGACACCATTTAGAATTTTTTTCATCCCAGCATAACTTTCATAATTAATGTTGACAGTACCCGCTTTACCCTTTTTTGTGGTTACTATAATGACCCCATTTGCAGCCCTTAAGCCGTAGATAGAAGCCGAGGAAGCATCTTTTAGCACATCCATAGATTCGATATCCGACGGATTGATGTTATTAATATCATCTTGGGCGATACCATCAACAACATATAATGGATTACGTCCAGAAAGCGCTGTTCCTAAGCCTCGGATAATGACATTGGGGGATGAGCCCGGAGCTTCATTGGCAACAATATTTAAACCTGCGGCCTTACCCTGTATAGATTGCATCGCTGACATTGCGGGCTGTTTAGTTATATCAGCTGATTTTAATGAACTGATTGATCCTGTCAGATCGGCCTTTTTCTGGGTACCGTAACCGATTACGACAACCTCTTCCAAGGCTTTATTTTCGTTCTCTAGAAAAACATTCAGTTGAGTTTGGTTTCCGATGTATACCGTTTGCGTGCGGTAGCCTAGAAAATTGAAAACTAAGGAGTCGGTAGGAGCGGCGTTGATCTGAAATTTACCCGTTGCGTCGGTTTTGGTAGATACTGCTTTCCCCTTGATACTAATGGTGACCCCGGGCATGGATATCATGCTGGAACCATCTTTGACCACTCCCTGTATAGAAGTTTGTCCATAGGCAACCGAGACGACCATGGATGTCAAAAATAATGCGGATAGATTCCTCATATCGTAAAATTTTGGTGTTTGTTTAAAAATTCAATTGGTTATTCCCTCAGCAAATATGTTGATGTAGTACAAGTTTGCCAAAATTTAACATTTTCACATCACTACTACAGTGGATTTGTACTTTCTCAATGCAATTTTTGTTTAGTTGTAATATTTTGATATTGAGGTTTTTAATTTATATTTTTTTGTAAAAAAAAGAGCGCTTTAGTGTTGTTTTTACACTAAAGCGCTTGTGTGGTAATGATGTAGTCTTTGTAGCAAAAATTTAACGTTCCAATAGAAATTCGGATAGGTTTTTGTCTGTTGGTATGCCCAGTTTTTTGCGTAAACGATAGCGCCTGATCTCGACCCCGCGTGTACTGATGTTAAGTAGCGAAGCAATCTCTTTACTGGACATATTGAGCCGCAAATAAGCACATAGTTTTAGATCATTGGGAACGAGATCCGGAAACTCCTGCTTTAATTTTTTAAAGAAATTCTCATGTGATTCATTGAAACTTTTCTCAAAAATATGCCAGTCGCGATCGTCGTTATGCGCATCTTCGATTAGCTTATTTATTTTTTTCAGTTCGTCCGAACTGAGCTTGTTTCCTTCAGCATCTTTGAGTTGCTTGAGTTCATCGTGTAGATTGTTCAGCATTTCATTTTTATAAACAATATTGAGCGCAGCATTGGCCAATTCTTTATTTTTTAGACTGAGTTGATCCTCCAGCTGCTGGTTTTTTAATTTAATCCATTCCTTCTCCTGTTGTTCGGCATCTCTTTCCAATGCAATTTTCTTTTCCTCCAGCCATTTTCGCTTTGCCTGAAACTGTCTCTTCCTTTCTCGTTGAAGATTGAAGTTATAAATAAGATAGATCAAGCCCGTAACCATAAAGATATAGCAGATTTTTGCCCACCAGGATAGGTACCAGGGATATTTAATCGTAAAAGATATTGTCCGTATTTCTGAAGTCAGGCCGGTATTGGTTCTGGCCCTTATCTTAATTTCAAAATGCCCATAGGGTAGATTTGTGAAATCTTGATAAGCTGTTTCGCTCCAATCCGACCATTTATCTGAATAACCTTCCAGGTAATACTGATATTGTAAGGGAGAAGAAGAGTAATAGGGGCTTGAGAAACTTACTCTCAGGTTATTCTCGGATGAAGCCAATCTGAGCTCAGCATTGGGTAGGATTGTTTCACCAGTTGTAAGGTTGGTCAATTGAGCAACCTGAGGTGGGGGCAATACAGATTTATAATTTTGACCTGAATTCCGATAGATGGCAAAGCCGTCGTCTAATCCGATAAGATAATAATGATTTTCGATCGGTAGGATGTTTTCATAATTGCTCATCATCCGATCCTGCAAGGGGCTCAGCAGGTTAGAATCGATTTTAAGCTTTCCTTTGCTATCAAAATCTACCTTGGCGATTCTTGTCTTTTGAATAAACCAATAGCTGTTGGTATTGATTGGAATGATCTTGTTTGAATTTTTATAACTTCCTAAAGCATTGTTTAATTCGTTTGCATAACTAAAGCGTTTGACGATATTATCAAACTGCATGAATCCACTATCCGTAGCAAAAACAAGGTTGTTTTCCAGCGTGTAAATACCCGTAAATCTTCTTTTGGAAGCAAGACTATCTTGCCTTGATGTAAATTGAATTTGGACTTGTTGAAAGTTTGCGTCAAGACCAATTAACTGCACCTGTCCCCAGTCACCAATCCAGAATGAATGATTGTCTTTTTGAGCAAGGAATCGGACAGGTTCTTTAATCGTGGAAAATTGTTGTACAAATCGCAGCTGCATATCATCAAAAACGAATTTTGATAATCCTGTATAATTCCCCTGAAGAATATTTTTTGTCCCGAATATAGGTCTGAATATCCAGCCGCCCGTAATTTCAGAAATTTTTTCCAGTTTACCGTTGACCAATCTAAAGGTTCCATCGTTGTGGCCGCAGATCAGTTCTGTACCGAATATAGCCAATGTCCAGACCTGACCATTTGAATTGGGCACTTGGGCAAAATCCAGGGAATTATAATTGTTTAATCCTTTCCAGTGGCTGACAAATAAACCTTTATTGGTTCCTAGATAAATTTTCCCCTGATAGATAATAGAAGTATATACGGTACCTATTTTTCCTGCAAAATCGGTGTAAAAAGATAAGGGGGAGTTGATTTCGATCCGGTCAATACCATTGTCCAGGCCGACCCAGATATTTTGTTGTCTGTCTTTCGCAATACTGAGTACAGTATTGTTCTGTAGACCATTATTCTTATTGATATGTTGGACGACTTCTCCATTTTTATTAATAATAATTACACCATTTTGGATGGTTCCAAAGGCATACTGTCCTCCAAATAAATAGATACCGTTGTTTATTTGGGATTGGATTAGGATTGAATTAGCAGCAATGGGCCAGGGTTTAATAGTCCCATTGGAATCCATAAGATAGAGCCCGTGACGGGCAGTTGCTATAATTGATCTATTTTTATCATAGGGCAATATGGCCAAGACATTTTTGTCTTTAAGTGCCGCCCTTCCTGGTACAGGTACTAATTTATCCGCTTTGAATTCATGTAAGCCACTCGGAAGTTGTTCAAAAAACAGCTGGCCGTTAAGTTGATGTGGAAATAAGAAAGGCTCACCTTTAGCTGTAAGCGGTCTTATCGTATTATTTTCCCAGATATAGGCTTTGGAAAATGTATGAAAGAATACACGATGATCCTCCACAATGATCTTCCAAATTTCCTCGTTTGGAAAATAAGTTTTGTCTTTGACCAGCTTGGAAAGGCTATGGTAACTCATATCTCCAAAAGCCTTTGGTGTCCAATAGCCAAATTCACCGCGTCCACCGGTGTATACTCTTCCCGCTTTATCAACAGCTACACTGCGGACCGTCGAGTGGTTGGGGAGTGGGTATATGCGCCAGTATTGTCCATCAAACCGCAATAATCCCTCTGTATTAGCACTATAGATTCGCCCTTCGTGATCAACAGCCAATGACCAGTTTTGGTTTCCAGCCTTGTATTGGCTTTTCTTGTACTGCTTTACAAAAGGTGTGCCTGTAGGTATGATTGTCTGGCCATAGCCAGTATTCATATTCAGTATAAAAAAAGCGCATAACCAAAAGATATAGGCAACGCTATATTTTTTTGATATCATCGAATCCGTCACTTTAAATTGATTTTGAAAAGCAATATATAGATTTTATCGCAAATGGCAGAATACTTACAGCAGATGAATGTCATTATAGGCATTCAAGCTTATTTTTTTGATCAAATAGTCGAAATCGTTTTCGCATTTTTAATAGTCCGATTCAGTAAAGTCTACTCGTTTTTTAATTACCTTGGAAACAAATAACCAAATAAAACATGATTATGACTTGAACAAATCTTTAGAAATTAGATTTGGATTCAAACGAATTGCTCAAGGAGTGAATCCATCAATTACAAACGTAAACCCAAAAACACTAAACAGTAAAATTATGAAATCAAAGCTTTTCAGAAGAGGGCCTTGTGCACTTATTCCCTATGCTTCCATGGCCATATTTTTGTCCCCGGGCTTATCCATGGGAGCAACTAGGGGCGAAGGTATCGGCATTTATCATCGCATTAATCAGGAAGAATCAGAAATCAGAGGTAAGGTTGTCAATAGAGACAATTCGCCTTTGCAAGGAGTTTCTATTAGCGTAAAGGGAGTTCCTGGCCGGAGTACTCAGACCAACGAAAAAGGTGAATTTACGCTAAAGGTACCTGCGCAAGCAACATTAACTTTTTCGTCCGTAGGATACGCTAAGCAGGAAATTAAACTTGCTACAAATCAAAAGACTATACAGCTTACTTTAGAGTCGAACGAGTCTGTTATGGATGAGGTTGTCGTGGTGGGGTATGGAACACAGCGAAAAAGCGATTTAACAGGTTCTGTATCTTCCATTAACGCAAATCAAATCAATGCTTTCCCATTGGCCGGTACTGCACAAGCTTTACAGGGACGGGCTGCTGGGGTTTCGGTCACCAGCACGAATGGAGAACCTGGCAAAGCTCCGCGCGTACGGATCAGGGGTGGTAGCTCTATCAATGCAAGTAGCGATCCCTT
Organism: Sphingobacterium sp. CZ-UAM; assembly: GCF_002000245.1. Lineage (GTDB taxonomy): Bacteria > Bacteroidota > Bacteroidia > Sphingobacteriales > Sphingobacteriaceae > Sphingobacterium. The sequence goes on from NZ_MTCM01000001.1 coordinate 251,364, forward strand.
GTATGTTGTAGACGGATTTCCTGGTAGCTCGGCTCCGGCTCCCGAAGATGTTGAATCTATCGAAGTATTAAAAGATGCTTCTGCAACAGCGATCTATGGTTCGAGAGGTGCCAATGGAGTGATCATGATTACAACGAAAAAAGGGCGTTCGGGCAAACCTGTTATTGAATTAAATAATTCCTTTGCCTCTCAAAAAGTAGGTAAGCGCCTTTCGCTATTAAATGCTTCGGAATTTGCTTCTTATATTAATGATACCTATGCGAATGCGGGGAACAACAATTTACCATTTAAAGATCCGCAATCTCTTGGTGAAGGAACAGATTGGCAGGATCTTATTTTTAGAAACGGAAATCAGTTGAATAATCAAGTCTCTGTGTCCGGTGGCAGCGACAACATCAGGTATTATACCTCCGTGAGCCATTTTGGACAGAAAGGAACCGTGATCAATTCCGATTTTAGAAGATTATCTGGGACCTCAAATTTAGAAATGAAGGTTTCTGATCGAATCAAAATTGGAACAAGGTTGCTGTTTAACCGCAATAAATTGAATGGAGTAAGGACACAGGAAGGAAGTAGCGGAACGACAGGCGCGGGAGTGATCTCCGCAGCATTGCGTTTTGAACCCACACAGGGCGTTTACAATGCGGAAGGAAAATACACGCTGAAGCAGTTCGGCGATCCACATGACAATCCGGTAGCGGCTGCTATGGAAAGGAAAAATGAGGTGATTACAGACCTTTTTCAGGGAAATGGATTTGTGGAGTTGGGGATTTTAGAAAATTTAACCTTTCGTAGCACCTTCGGTGTGCAGGTCAGCAATCAACGTACAGGTAACTATGTGTCAAAAGAACTCGTCGAAGGGAGAAATTTTGGTGGGGTTGGATCCATTGCGGCGCATAAAAATACCAACTTGATCAATGAGAACTTCTTGACATATACACAAACATTTCACGAAGATCATAATCTGAATGCCATGGCTGGTTATTCTTATCAAAGTTCCAGAAATGAAACCTGGCAGGCCAATAATCGAAATTTCATTTCAGACAGCTTTAGCTATTGGAATCTGGGTGCTGGTTCCAATTATCAAAATGCAGCATCGAATCTCGAAGATTGGGTAATGTCTTCATTTTATGGGCGCTTAAACTACAACTACAAAAATCGCTATTTTATTACAGCTACTGGGCGGTATGATGGATCTTCGAAGTTTGGTGATAACAATAAATGGGCCTTCTTTCCTTCTGGAGCACTTGCCTGGAACCTGAGCCAGGAGCCGTTTATGAAATCAATCGATTGGCTGAGCAATTTAAAATTGCGAACAAGTTATGGCGAAACCGGAAACTCGGAAATTGGTTCCTACCAATCTTTGGCTAGATTCTCACCTACTTTAACAACAATGGGGGGAAGTCCTGTTAATGCTGTTCGGCCTACGAATGTTGCCAACCCTAATTTAACCTGGGAGACAACCAAGCAGACAGACGCTGGATTGGATATCGGTATTCTAAAAAGCAGAATCAATCTATCGGTAGACTATTATTACAAAAAAACAATCAACCTGTTGTATCAGGTGCCACTGCCGCTTTATTCAGGTTTTACAACTGCACTCCAGAATGTGGGAAGTGTGCAAAATAAAGGCTGGGAATTTGGATTGCAGACAACGAATCTCAACGGTGCTTTTGGATGGAAAACAGATTTTAATATCAGTTTCAATCGCAACAAGATTTTGCAGCTTCCCGGCGGTGAGATCCGATATAACACCATACCGGGACACATGCTTTCAACGGATTCGCAGCTGCTACGTGAAGGTGAGGTCCTTGGTGCATTTTTTGGATGGGTGACAGACGGAATTTATCAGCAGGGTGACGATTTTAGTGCGCAACCTAATAAAAAACCAGGAGACATCCGGTATAAGGATTTATTTGGCCGCGATCAGAATAATCAGTTGACCGCGGGCGCAAATGGTGTTGTGAATGCCGATGACCGTACGATTATAGGCAATCCAAATCCTGATTTCACCTTCGGTTTTAACAATGATTTTAAGTATAAGAATTTCGATCTGAACATTTTTATGCAAGGAAGTTATGGAAATGATATGTTGAACATCACACGAATGGAACTGGACTGGATGGCCGGAAAAGGAAATGCTACCAAGGATGCCTTGCGACGCTGGACACCGGAAAATACAAATACGGATGTTCCAAGGGCAAGCTCAACAAACAATCCGGAAGTTTCCTCACGCTGGGTAGAAGATGGCTCATATCTTCGCTTGAAAAATCTTGCTCTGGGCTATAATTTTTCAGAAAAGTCGCTCGAAAAAATTCATTTAAAATATTTAAGAATATACCTCAGCGCACAAAATATATGGACCTGGACCAACTATACGGGTTTTGACCCTGAGGTAAGCTATCAAGACTCTAACCGAAATGTAGGGTTGGATTATATGGGTTACCCCAATATTAAATCGTACACCCTTGGTCTAAATCTAAGGTTTTAACATCAAGTAGAACCTACGAAGTACTATTGATGGTAAATAAATGAAAAATAAATAATTGGGTGTAATAGTTTTTAGCAAGATGCTGGAAATAAAACCCATTAAAATTTATGCTAATGAAAAAGATAACTCTATATCGTATGATACTTACGACGCTGTGTTTTACCAGCTTGTTTTCCTGTACAAAACTAAACGAAGAACCGGTAAGTATTTTGGATCCTAAGCAATATTTTAAAACCGAAGCGGATGCTGAGGCTTCCGTTATGGGAATTTATGGACTTTTGGCCAATGCAGATTTTTATGGACGACGATTGACCATGGTACTGCAATTGCTGGGAGATGACATTGATATTGCGGATATTGGGACACAGTCTAGTCGTATTCAGCTCAACAGTTTTACACACGATGCAAGCAACCAAGATCTGCTAGCCGTATGGAAAACCGCTTATTTGGGTATTGGTGCGGCAAATGCCGCGATAGATGGTATTCCGGCTGTTACCATGAATGAGGCTAAAAAATCCGCACTTATCGCCGAAGCGAGATTGCTACGGGCTTTGTATTACTATCACTTGGTTCAACTATTTGGGGACATTCCCTATATTAGCGAATTCGTCAGTGATCCAAGTAAGGTAATTGCTATCAGCAAAACTCCGGCAGCAAAGGTTTATGACAATATCATCGCGGATTGCGAATATGCCATAGCGAATTTGCCGAATACCTATGCCAACAATAATAAAGCGAGACCATCTAAGGGCGCCGCGCAGACTTTGTTGGCTTCGGTCTATATGGTCTTGAAAAAATGGGATGATGCCGCTAAGATGGCTGAGGCTGTAATCAATGATGCAAACAAATACCAGTATGCCTTGGTCAAAGACTACAATAGCCTATGGGATGCCGATCTTGGTTTTCAGACCGAACATGTTTGGGTAGTTGACTTTTTAGGCGGAATTACTGGTGAAAATGCATCCAATCAGGATTATACCGCCCCAATGACGGGGGTACGGGATGCTGATATGTTGGGATGGAGTGTCATTGTACCGTCCAATGGCGTATATGCAAGCTTTTCCGATCAAGATTACAGAAAGAAAATCAGCTTCCTGACCGAAACACCTGTAAAAGGAGTGATGACCCCTTATCAAAAATGGAAATGGCCCCGTATACATACCGCAAAATGGTGCCTGCACCCGGGAGCTAATGCCGGGGCGGATGGTTCTGATTCTGATATCAAGCATGTTATCTTTCGCTACGCCGAAGTTCTTTTAATGGCTGCTGAAGCTATAAATGAGAGTAAAGGTGGACCAACAGAGAAAGCCTATAGTTATATAAATGCTGTTCGGGCCAGAGCAAGATACACACCGGCGGGAGTACAGAATTTTCCAGCGGATCTGACAGTAGGTATGACACAGGCTGACTTTCGAAAAGCAGTGCAAGAGGAACGCCGTGTCGAATTGGCTTTTGAATGGAAAAGATGGTACGATATCAAACGCTGGGGACAGGTCGTGGAGGCATTTACAAGACAGGGTGCTTATGAAAGCCAGCCAAAAGTAAAAGATTTTCACGCACTGATGCCTATTCCTCAGGATGAAATCGCACGTAATAACAATTTACTACCTCAAAATCCAGGGTATTAAACCTCAGTAGCATACTCCTTTGAAGCAAAAAAAAGAAAATATCAACCTATTCGTAAGTTGATATTTTCTTTTAATAAGTATATAAAAAGCATTTTTCAGGCCCTATTCAATAGTGAATCAGCAATTGAAAATAAGATTTTTTTAAAAATCCGTTTAATTCCGCTGAAAATCGAGGGAAAAGACATTTTTTCCACTTATTTGAACGAAAATTCTCCCTTGGGAAACCCGCGATTTTTGATATTTGGTTTCATTTATTGAGTTCAAATAACCACATAAACCAAGAGAACTATGATAACACCGATAACCAAAACGGTAGGGAAGGGTTTGCTTTTATTTTCGCTGATGAGTATGACTGCGCCAAATGTATTTGCCCAGTCTCAGTTAAAAATAACCGGAAAAGTAACCTCACCTGCGGGCGAACCACTCGCGGGGGTGACAGTACAGATTAAAGGCGCAAAGAATGGGACTGTTACAGATGTATCCGGCAATTACCAAATTATAGCTAAAGATATCGATGTATTGATCTTTTCTTTAGTAGGTAGAGAAAAAGCAGAAATAGCTGTTGATAAAAAAGATCATATCAATCTTGTCCTACAAGAATCAAGTAGTCTTATGGATGAAGTTGTCGTAGTAGGCTATGGAACCCAGAAGAAGAGTAACTTAACAGGGGCTGTTGCGGCAGTGGACGGAAAAACCTTGAACAAGCGGATCGCAACAAACCCTACACAATTACTTCAGGGGCGTATGCCGGGACTTCGTGTGACACAGGGCTCCGGAGAGGCCGGGAATGAAAATGTGAATTTACAGGTTAGGGGATTGGGCTCTTACGGTGCATCTTCTGCGCCATTGGTCATCGTAGATGGGATTCCTGGTAGTTTGGAAAACCTGAATCCACAGGCGATTGAAAATATTACGGTATTAAAAGACGCCGCCTCCGCAGCAATCTATGGGGCAAGAGCTGCAAACGGTGTCATCCTAGTGACAACCAAACAGGGTAAATCTGGAAAGGCACAATTGAGTTACGATTACAATGTCGGCATCACAAAGGCTTCAGCATTGCCTGATTTGGTCTATAATTCGGTAGATTATATGAGCCTATATAATCAAGCTGCTAAAAATTCAGGTATTACCAATGCGAATTCGTTTTTCAGCCAGGAAATGATCGACGCCTATAAAAATGCGACGGATAAGACACTTTATCCGGATTTCAACTGGTTGGATGCCGTATTTAAAACGGTACCTGTGCAAACGCATAATTTAAGTTTAAGTGGTGGTGCTAATGGAACCAATTACAACGTCATCCTTGGCTATGTTGATCAGCCCGATATTATGATCGGCACGTCCTTTAAAAAGTATAATTTGCAGTTGAACCTCAATTCGAAAATCAATGATCGAATAAGTTTTGGTTCGAGCATTACGCTGAATTACGGTGATCGAAAATATCCAAGAAATGGAGCCGAAGATCAGTTTCTGTCAACAATAAGCCAATCGCCGTTATATGGTCCAGTACTCCCGGATGGTAGTGGTCGATATACTTCCAGGGCATATCCTTTTCAGTCTCCCAATAAAAACCCTGTAGCCGTTGCTGAAAATGCATTCACAAGGCTAAACAATTATTTTATGCAGGGAAATATTTTTGTTAATATAAAATTACTGGATGGCTTGGAATGGAAAACCAGTGGCGGTCTGACTTATGGATTTACAAAAAACTACACCAACAAACCTGTAATCAACCAGTACATGTGGCAGGCAAAACCAGATGCGCTTCCGGCGCGACAATTGGACGTTGGTGGCCAAGGATTGGAAGTGACGGATGATAATAATGTCTATCCTGTAGGTTATACCCAACTAACGTATGATAAGTCATTCGGAGACCATAATCTAAAGGTATTGGCAGGTACACAGACCGAATATAATAAGGCGCAAAAATTATTTGGCAGCAGATTGCAGTTCCCAAATAAGGATTTGCTGGAATTAGATGGTGGCGGCGCAGGACAGCAGTCTAATAGTGGTATCACGAATGAATGGTCGCTAAGGTCCTATTATGGTCGTTTGAATTATGATTACAAGGGTAAGTATCTCTTGGAGGGAAATGCCCGTTATGATGCTTCTTCACGTTTTCCTGAGAATCGTAAATGGGCCTTTTTCCCATCTGTATCGGCAGGATGGAAGATCTCAGACGAGGCTTTTTTTGGCGAGCAGCTTAAAGAAACAGTGAATGAAGTCAAACTTAGGGCTTCCATCGGAACCTTGGGTAATCAGAATATTGGCAATTACCCCTATCAGACGGTTTACAGCTCTGCTTTTGCCTATCCATTTGAAGAAAACCTACAACAGGGCGCACGTCAGGTTGCCATGGCAAATGAACAGATAAAATGGGAGAGCACCCGGGTACTCGATTTTGGTTTTGATCTTGGATTCTGGAATAATAAACTGACAGCCTCCTTTGACTGGTACAATAAAGTCACCTCTGATATTCTTTCCTCGTCGACAGCATTCCCTTCCTATATTGGTCTGACGGCACCGACGGTAAATTATGGAACGCTCCGTAATCGAGGGATCGAACTCGGACTGCAATACCGTGAAAAAATAGGTGAGGTTTCGCTGACATTGAACGGAAATATTCAGGCCAATCGCAATAAGGTTATAAAATATGGAGCTGAACGTATTTCGGGCAATACAATTACCCGTGAAGGTCTACCCTATGGCAGTTTTTATTTATTGGAAAGTGTAGGCATATTTCGCTCTAAGGAGGAGGTTGCAAATTCGCCAAAACAACAAGTGCCAGCACAACCTGGTTATTTGAAATTTGCAGATGTCGATGGCGATAATATGGTGGATAATAATGATCGCGTTGTTGTGCCAGGAGCATTCCCAGATTTTGATTATTCCTTTAATGCAACAGCAGTATGGAAAAATTTTGATTTTACAGCATTTTTCTTTGGATCTCAAGGCCAGAAAATATTTGTTAGCGAATGGGGAATCGTTCCTTTTAGACAAGGGGGAACTTTCACCCGTGAATGGATGGATGCCTGGACACCGGAAAATCCAAATGCATCGTTGCCGATTGTAGGCTTAGATAATTCTCCTGCAGCAAATAATGTCAGGACAGCCTCGACATTTTTCCTGAAAGATGGATCTTTCTTGCGATTGAAAAATATTCAAATCGGATATAGTCTTCCGCAAAGCACATTGTCGAAGGCAGGTATCTCAGGTCTTCGGGTTTATTTTGCCGCAGATAATCTGCTTACTTTTTCGAAGTTCCCAGGTTTAGACCCTGAAAGAGGTGTTTCCAGCAGTGGTGGTGCTACCTCAGGACGCTATGTAACCCATCCTCAAAATAAAGTTTTTGCATTTGGTGCAAATATCACCTTCTAACTGATGAGATCATGAAAATTAAACTTAAAAAAACATATCTATATTTTTGTTTGGCGGCTACCACAGCGCTGGGCAGTTGTGCAAAAGATTTCTTAGATAAAAACCCAACTGATAAAATACCGGAATCTACTTTTTGGAAAACTCAGGCAGACGCAGACCTCGCGCTATCGGGTGTGTATGAATTCCTATGTCGCGGCTATAACTCTACATCTTCTTCCAACGCGAGAGGGGGATGGGGCGGAGCCAGCATGTTTTGGGACGGGCTTTCCGATGACGCATTTATATCCAGTACGTCCAATAATTTTAACACAATTTCTAGAGGCGGATTGACCTCAACAACAGGCGGTATGCAAGCTGAAGGCTACGAAATCTCCTATCAAGCAATCGCGGCTTGTAATAAACTGATTGCGAATATTGACCGAATTACCAGCATGAGCCAACAGGATCGGGATCGGTATAAAGCTGAGACGCGTTTCATTCGTGCACATTATTATTTCTTGCTGACTAATCTCTATGGTGATGTACCCTTGATACTTGAGCCCTTGGGGATGGATGATGCCAGTGCTAGACTGGGAAGGGCCGAAAAAGGCAAAGTAGTAGAAGCTATTTTGGCAGACCTTGATTATGCCATTGAAAAATTGCCAAATACGGCCTATAAAGGCCACGCTGTTAGGGGGGCTGCCCTCGGTTATAAAGCAAAGGTATTATTGACAAATAAGAAATGGGCTGAAGCCGCCACAGCGGCAAAGATGGTGATCGATGAAAACAAATTCTCGATCTATCAAGGTGGATACCGGGATTTATTTAGAAAACCCGGTCAAAATGGTAATCCCGAAATCATGTTTTCAGCACGCTTTTTACCACCTAATATGTACAGTCCTGCGGATATGATGTATTCTTATTTAATGACGGTACAGCCTTTGGGGTATCTCGTAGATTCATACCACTGTATTGATGGTAAAGATATCAGTACTTCTGCCAAATATGATGCGAAAAATCCGTATGAAAATCGTGATCCGCGATTGAAGGCATCTATTATCTACAGTGGCGTATGGCGTGGTACGACAGCTTCCTCCGCATTTGATCCTGTAGCAGCGGATGTTAAGGGTGGCTTCTTACCTAGAAAATATATCAATGAAGCCAAATGGCCCACCAGCTATGCTACGCAAAGTGACCAGGATTGGGTATTTCTTCGTTATGCCGATGTGCTGTTGATGTATGCTGAGGCAAAAAATGAAAGCGTTGGACCTGAGCAAACTGCAGTAGACGCGTTGAATCAAGTGCGTTCGCGCGCAGATGTTAAAATGCCTTTGTTGGAATTTAGTTCTTCATTGACTAAGGATGAATTTCGAGATATTATCCGCCACGAGCGACGTGTTGAACTAGCGCTTGAGGGGCAACGTTATTTTGACCTGAAGCGATGGGGAGTCATCAAACAGGTCATGGATAACACTAAAGATCCCGATGGTGCGATGCGCTTATTTGCCGCGAGAGATACCCTTTGGCCGGTTCCGCAATCTGAGGTAGATATTGCTAAAACTTTGGGAAATGATAAATTTAAGCAAACAATAGGATTCTAAAATATAACCAAGATAGGTATGAAGACTAAACTCAACATGTATAAAATAGTATTGCTGATACTCTTGGTATCAGGAATGTCAAGTAGCACATCGATGGCGCAAGAAAATAAGCTTCCTGATAGTCTGCGCATGAAATGGTGGGAGGAAGCCAGATTTGGCATGTTTATCCATTGGGGGGTATATGCGCAATTCGGTGGGGTCTATCGTGGTCATGAGCAAGCTCGAGGGGGAGCAGAGTGGATTATGAACCGTTCAAAGATCCCCGTTGACGAATACCAGGCAATGGCAGCTCAATTTAATCCGATACAATATAATCCAGATGAATGGGTACGTATGGCGAAGGATGCCGGTATGAAATACCTCATTATCACAGCCAAACATCATGATGGTTTTGCGTTATTCGAAACAAAAACCAGCAAATGGAATATGGTTGATGCAACTCCCTATGGTAAAGATCTGTTAAAACCTTTAGCTGCGGCTTGTAAAAAGTATGGCATTAAATTAGGATTCTATTATTCGCAAGCACAAGACTGGAATAACCCAGGAGGTTCAGCTGCTCGAAAACTCATGCGGGAAGGTTGGCCAAATCCGGATTCAGCGAAGATTGATGCGTATACCTTAGCGCACAAAGGCCATTGGGATCCCAAGCAAGAGGCAGCGAGCTTTGACGACTATATCAAAAATGTGTCTGTACCACAGGTGAAAGAACTGTTGAGCAATTATGGCGACATTGCTGTGTTATGGTGGGATACACCAACAAATATGACTGATGAAGCCGCAAGTATGCTCCAGGAACAACTGCGCCTGCAACCCAATATTATTACCAATGATCGTTTGAAAAGACCAAATTTTCCTGGCGACACCAAGACGCCAGAACAGAAAATTCCTGATTGGAGCGAATTAGAAGGAAAGCACTGGGAAACTTGTATGACGATGAATGGAACCTGGGGATATCGTACCTCTGACCATAAATGGAAGTCGGCGGAAACATTGATCCGTAATTTGGTTGATATCGCATCCAAAGGCGGGAATTATTTGCTAAATGTTGGTCCGAAACCCGATGGTACCTTCCCACAGGAAAGCATAGATAGATTGGCGACGATAGGGAAATGGATGAAAACAAACAGCGAGGCTATCTATGCGACCAAAAGCAGTCCTTTGCAGCCTTTTGATTGGGGAAGATGCACAATGAAGGAGCAGGGCGACAAGACCCTGCTTTACCTGACCATATTTGACTGGCCTCAAGATGGAACGATCGTTCTTCCAATAAAGAATAAGGTTTTAAAAGCTAGTTTTTTAGCGAATGGTAAAACACTTAACGTGAAATCGCAGTCTGATGCGATCAAAATTGAAGTTTCCAAACAGGCAATTGATCCTGTCGCAACGGTGATCAAAATGGAGTTGGCTGGAAAACTAGAAAGAGATAAGACAGCCACAGCAAAGAAAATGAAAACTGGAGCCTTGGATGAGTAATCTGGGACCAAAGATTAAGAAAAGAGAAGCACATTAATGATAACAGAAAATAAATTTTATAAAATACTTACACTGCTCTTGGGATTTGGCGCTTTACAGATCCAGGCTCAGGAATCAAAGCGAATCGATCAAGAATGGGATTTTCTAAGGAGTGATCTTGGGGGGATCTGGGAGGCTGTCCGGCCTGTAGGAGCAGGCAATCCAGAATCTGTTCCACTATGGCAAACCGTTAGTTTACCACATTGCTATAATGCTTTGGATGCGGTTGATCCCGATGTCAATTATTATCAGGGCCCCAGTTGGTATCGAAAGAGATTAACGATCGAAAATCCTTATTCAAATGGTCGTACATTGCTCCATTTTGAAGGTGCAGGACAAAAGTCCACGGTTTATATCCATACGCAAAAAGTAGGAGAACATGTTGGGGGATATGATGAGTGGACAGTAGATATTACTGAGGCGGTCGAGCAGTTTAAAAAAACGGAAGCCTATAAAACACAGTTTAAAGGAAAGATACCTGTTTCAATTCGGGTAGATAACTCACGTGACCTCGAAATGATTCCCTCGGATCTTTCCGATTTTAATCTTTATGGAGGTATCTATCGCCACCTGAATTTGAAATATGTACCACAGACGGCCTTAGAAAAGGTCTTTGTTAGCCCTACAGTGGATGTGGAGGGAAAGCAAGGTCTGTTGCAAATCCGTGGTCGGCTATTAACAGAATCCAACAGCTCAAATTTTGATGTCGAAACGCAGCTTTACGACCCTTCGGGTAAATTGCTTGAGCGTCAGACGCCGGTTGTTCGTTCGGTGGAAGGATCTCTTGACTTTGGAAAATTAACGGTTAAAAAACCAGCATTGTGGAGTCCGGATCATCCCGCTTTGTACCGTTTGGTGACCATCGTTAAAAGCAATGGACAGACATTTAAAGAAGAGACCGTTTTTGGTTTCCGGCATGTAGAATTTAAAGCGAATGGTCCCTTTTTGCTAAATGGAAAAAGATTGTTGCTCCGTGGGACTCACCGTCATGAAGATCATGCTGCCGTAGGAGCAGCGATGACGGATGCACAGATTCTACAGGAAATGACGATGATGAAAGAAATGGGGGTCAACTTTATTCGATTGGGGCATTATCAGCAAAGCCGCAGGGTGCTCGAAGCATGTGACAGCCTCGGTATTTTAGTCTGGGAGGAAATCCCTTGGTGCCGTGGTGGCTTGGGCGGTGAAATCTATCAGCAACAGGGAAAACGTATGCTGACAAATATGATAGAGCAGCACTATAATCACCCTTCGATCATTATCTGGGGCCTAGGTAATGAAAATGATTGGCCTGGCGATTTCCCTGAATTCGACAAAGAGAAAATCAGAACATTTATGCGTGAACTGCACGAACTTTCCCACCAATTGGATCCCAGTCGGAAAACAGCCATACGGCGTTGTGATTTTTGTAAAGATATTGTCGATGTGTATTCACCTTCTATCTGGGCCGGTTGGTACCGTGGCGTATATACAGATTATAAAACGGCCTCGACAGAAGAAATGAAAAAGGTCAAACATTTTCTTCATGTGGAGTGGGGTGGAGATAGTCATGCTCGTCGACATGCCGAGGATCCGGATCGGGCATTAGCCAAAATAGAAGGTGATGGTACCACCGATGAGCGGGCTGGTGATGCATCGCTCATTGGCGGTGCAGCAAGAGTTTCCAAGGATGGTGACTGGAGTGAGAGCTATATCTGTAACTTGATCGATTGGCACCTCAAGGAACAGGAAACCATGCCATGGCTTACCGGTACCGCTTATTGGCCCTTTAAAGATTTTTCTACACCTGTTCGGCCTGATAATCCGGTTCCCTACGTCAATCAGAAAGGTGTCGTCGAACGCGATTTTACGAAGAAAGAATCCTATTATGTATTTCAATCGTACTGGACTTCAAAACCTATGTTGCATATCTATGGACATACCTGGCCTGTTCGTTGGGGACAGACTGATGAAGCGAAGATGATTAAAGTATATTCTAACGCGAAAGAAGTCGAGCTATTTGTCAATGGTGAAAGTCAAGGGGTCAAGAAAAGAAATAGCCAAGATTTCCCCGCTGCTGGATTGCGTTGGATGGTAAAGTTACGTGAAGGGAAAAATCAGCTCAAAGCAGTTGCGAAAAATGGCAAGGAACTACTGACAGATGAAATCGAACAAGTGTATCAGACTCAAGCCTGGGGACAACCTACAAAATTACAGGTTGAAGAAATTGCACGGGAAGGTGATATCATAACGGTGCAGGCCAAAGTGCTCGATAAAAACGGGATCCTTTGTCTGGATGCCAAAAACTGGATTTATTTTGATGCAACGGGAGATGGTGAACTGATTGTTGATCAAGGCACATCAATCGGCGCCAAAAAAGTGCAGGCATACAATGGAAGTGCCTGCATACGATTGCGTCTATCCGAGGGGAAGGCCGTTGTCTCAGGACGCTTGGACGAATCAAAAAGTACATTGTTGACAATTGAAAAATAGTGCGATGATAAAATTGAACAGTAATTTGAGCATTTTACTATTGCTCGGGATAATGGGGACTGTGAATTACGGTTTTGCACAGCATAAACAGAAGAAGCTGGAACTTTGGTACGATAAACCTGCTGCTTATTGGGAAGAAGCATTGCCATTGGGCAATGGTACAACTGGGGCTATGGTCTTTGGCGGGGTAACGAAAGATCGTTTTCAGTTGAATGATAATACCTTATGGTCGGGGGAACCCGAGGCTGGCAACAACCCCAATGGTCCCCAAATTTTACCATCAGTACGTGAAGCCGTTTTAGCGGGCAAATATGAAGAAGCTGCTGCCCTCTGGAAGAAAATGCAAGGTCCTTATTCGGCACGTTATTTACCTATGGGCGATCTATGGTTAGATTTTCACCAAGACGAGAAAGCGGTGAAAGCTTACCGAAGAGATTTGGATTTGGAACGGGCAGTAAGTACGGTAAGTTATACTTATCAAGGTGTGCAATATCAACGGGAAAGTTTTGTCAGTTATCCGGACAAAGCTTTGGTTATTCGCCTGAAAGCAGATCGAGCAAAATCGATAACATTCGATCTATCCATGACGAGTAAGCTTAAAAGTACTGTTTCTGCAATCGGTAGTGATATGTTAAGTCTCGTGGGGAAAGCACCGAGTTTTGTTGCAAATAGGGATTATGAGCCTAAACAGGTGGTTTACGATAGCATTGAGGGAAAGGGGATGACTTTCGAAATGCGTGTTAAGGTACAGGCAAAAGGAGGAAAAGTACAACAGGAAAAAGATAAGCTTCGTATTACGGGAGCCGACGAGGTATTACTATTGCTGACAGAAGCGACCAGTTTTAACGGTTTCGACAAATCGCCAAGCCAAGCAGGAAAAGATGTAAAAACAGCAGTTAACGGTTTGATGAAACAGGTTGCTGCTAAAAATTTCGCAACATTGCTTGCTGATCATCAGAAGGATTACAGATCGCTATTTAGCAGGGTAGATTTTGAACTGGCCGGAATGTCAACACATGCAAGTTTACCGACAGACCAGCGCATTATGCAATTTTCCAAAGGACCTGCCGACCTTGATTTATTGACGTTGTATTATCATTTTGGACGTTATCTACTGATTGCAAGCTCGCGACAGGGCGGTAGACCGGCCAATTTACAGGGGATTTGGAATGATCATGTACAGCCACCTTGGGGAAGTAACTACACCACGAATATCAATACTGAAATGAATTATTGGCTGGCGGAAAATACCAACCTGTCCGAATGTCATCAGCCATTATTTGATTTTATGGAAGAATTGGCCGTTAATGGAGCTAAAACTGCTGCCGTAAATTACAACATAAAGGAGGGCTGGGTGGTCCATCATAATTCAGATCTGTGGGCCAAAACTTCTCCTCCTGGGGGATATGAATGGGATCCAAAGGGAATGCCGAGATGGTCTGCATGGCCAATGGCTGCGGCTTGGTTCAGCACGCACCTGTGGGAGCATTATCGCTTTACTGGAGATAAATCTTTTCTTCAAAATAAAGCTTATCCACTGATGAAGGGGGCAGCGAAGTTTATGTTACACTGGTTAATTGCTGATCCTGAAAATAAATACCTGATCACAAATCCGTCTACATCACCTGAGAATACGATAAAAATAGCAGGAAAGGAATATCAATTGACCATGGCCTCCACAATGGATATGGCCATTATCCGCGAGTTATTTACCGCGGTAATTCGTTCTTGCGATGTGCTACAGGTTGATCCTGAATTTAAATCGACATTGGAACAGGCGAGTGCAAAATTATATCCCTATCAGGTTGGACAATATGGTCAACTGCAAGAATGGTTTAAAGATTGGGATGATCCCAAAGATCAGCATAGACATATTTCACACCTTTTTGGACTTTACCCGGGTAACCAGATCAGCGTTACAGCAAATAGTGAATTGGCCGCTGCGGCAAAAAAATCGTTGCTTCTGCGCGGTGATGTGAGTACCGGTTGGTCGATGGCTTGGAAAACAAATTGGTGGGCAAGATTACAGGATGGAAACCATGCCTATAAAATACTTAAGGATGCATTGAATTTTATTGATCCCAAACTGGACCGCGCTCAAATGAGTGGTGGTGGTGCTTATCCGAACTTATTTGATGCACATCCTCCGTTTCAGATCGATGGAAATTTTGGTGCTACGGCCGGAATGACTGAAATGCTTTTGCAAAGTCATGATGGTGCAGTTCATTTATTGCCCGCATTACCCGATGAGTGGTCCGCGGGACATATCAAGGGAATTAAAGCAAGAGGAAACTTTACAGTCGATATGGATTGGAAGGATAATAAATTGCAAGAGGCGCGCATCGTTTCCAATATAGGTGGAATATGCAAGTTACGGACCGCTATGCCAGTGAAAGTAATTGGAACGAATGGGAATAAAGTCAATGGGGCTGAAAATGAATTGCTATACAAACCAAGTTCATTGAAATACCATATCCTTGACCGCGAAAAATTATCGCCTTTATCAACCAAAGAAACTTTTGAAATTGAATTTCAAACAGTGAAAGGAAAAGAGTACCGCATTATCCCGATATAGCTCATAAAATCTAAGGAAATGAATTTACAATCAATTTTCAGACGCGCTAGCACATTTATTGGGATTGTGCTGCTCCCCCTGTTCGCTGGGGCGAATGAACCCAATGGATCTTTCAAGAGTAAAATCGTGACAGTTTTGCGTCCTATCGTAAAAAAGCAATCAAAATGGGCCATGAAGCAAAAGCCCTTGACCGTGACGGCTTATCCTGCAGTTCGAAGTAGCGGTGGCATTCATGACTTTTACTCGGAAGGCGACTATTGGTGGCCAGATCCAATGGATGCGGGTGCGCCCTATGTCCAAAGGGATGGTATGAGTAATCCTGCGAATTTTGTTGCCCATCGAAAAGCCATGATCCGCTTTAGCAGAATTATAGGTGCATTAGCCTCTGCTTATCGTTTGCAGCCTGATAAAAAATACGTACAACAGGCGCTGCTGCATTTGAATGCCTGGTTTGTTGATTCGGCGACCAGGATGAGTCCAAATCTGCTGTATGCCCAAGCTGTACAAGGACGATTTACAGGGCGTGGTATCGGGATTATTGACACCATTCATTTAATGGAAGTGGCACAGGGCGTAAAAATGCTCGAAAATGATCCTAACTTTCCACAGTCAACTAAAGATGCCATACACCGTTGGTTTGCTACCTACTTACGCTGGTTGACGGAGCACCAATACGGTAAAGATGAAATGAATGCAGCAAATAATCATGGCACTTGTTGGGTGATGCAGGTAGCCTCCTTTGCCAGCTTAGTAAAGGACACAGCTTTGCTCAAGATGTGCAGCGAACGCTATCAACAAATTTTACTGCCCAATCAGATGGAAAAAGACGGTAGTTTTCCACGGGAACTTCAACGTACGAAGCCTTTTGGATATTCCCTTTTTAACCTTGATGCAATGACCATGATTTGTCATATCCTATCAACAGCAGACGAATCGCTATGGCAATACACGCTGTCCGATGGACGTACAATAAAAAAAGGGATCGATTTTATGATACCTTATATCAGTAATAAGAACAAATGGCCTTATCAAAAAGATGTAATGTACTGGGAGCAGTGGCCTATTGCTCAGCCTGCTCTTGTCTTTGCCGCAAATGCTTATAAAGACAGTAGCTATTTACGACTTTGGACTAAGCTCGACCATAATTCCAAAGAGGAAGAGGTCATTCGTAACTTGCCTATCCGCAATCCTTTAATCTGGCTATAATCATCGTGCAATAATGTTAATCCAACTATAAATCTGACCAATTAACCTTTTACTTAAATAAACCTAAATGTAATATGATTTTCAATATAAATAGGCTGCTATCAAAATACGTAGATGTTTCGAATCGTTTTATCTGCAGAAAACGGTTTATCATTTGGATGTTGTGCATAATATATATCCTTTGTGCTGCTGAGGAAATGAAGGCACAGAGCACCAGTCAATTGAAAAAAGCCTGGGCCCTTGCTGATCGACAGTCGCAATTGCTCTATAAGGAACTGCAGTTGCTAAAAAAAGCGGATTCTACATTGGCTTCTCCACGTACACTCTCCGAAAATAACGAGTTGGTGGCCGTTAAACGTGGCGATTGGACCAGTGGTTTTTATCCTGGGGTTTTATGGTATTTGTATGAGAAATCCGGCAAACATAAATGGAAAGAGCTGGCGGGCGAATTGACCAAATCAATAGAAGCTGAACAATATAATGGGAAGACCCATGATATGGGCTTTAAGATTTTTTGTAGCGTTGGTAATGGCTATCGCCTTACTGCCAATACCCATTATCGGGATGTTATTATCCAATCCGCGAAGACCTTGGCAACACGGTTTAATCCAAAGGTCGGATGTATCCGCTCCTGGGATCACAATAGCCATCGTTGGGATTTTCCGGTCATTATTGATAATATGCTCAATCTGGAATTGCTTTTTGAAGCAACAAAACTGACGGGGGATTCTACGTATTACCATATTGCTGTTAGCCATGCAAACACAACCATGAAAAACCATTTTAGGTCGGATTACAGTACCTATCATGTTATTGACTATAATCCCGTCAGCGGCGAAATACAGCACAGAAATACACATCAGGGCTTTAGTGACGAGTCTACCTGGGCCCGGGGGGAAGCATGGGCTCTGTATGGTTATACCATGTGCTATCGCGAAACAGGGGATCCGAAATATCTGCAGCAAGCAGAACAAATAGCACATTGGCTTTTTGCCCATCCACGTATGCCAAAGGATTTAATCCCTTATTGGGATTTTGATGCACCTCATATTCCCAACGAACCGCGGGACGTTTCAGCCGCAACAGTGATCGCATCCGGACTATTGGAATTGAGTACGTTCAGTAAACAGGGAAAGGAGCATTTGAGCAGGGCACGTACGATATTATCAAATCTAATTGATGGATATATGTCCCCTCCAAATAAAAACAAGGGATTTATATTATTGCACAGTACGGGATCAAAACCCTCCAATTCAGAGGTCGATAAGCCCTTAAGTTATGCTGATTACTATTTTTTAGAAGCCTTGCTTCGGGAAGAAAACCTGCGCTCGGGGAAGGTGCAATCGAGTTTGGTTCGGAAAGACCCTGAAGGAAAGCTTATCTATTTCCCCGATAATAAGGGGAATATCATCCCTGATTTTAGCCGGGTTGGCTATCATCAGGGAAATCGGCCAATTCCTACTGTTGCTAACACTATTTCGTTGTTTCCTACACGAGATGGAACTGATCAACAGATGATCCAGCGTGCCATCGATGAAATTTCCGGAAAACCCCTCGATAAGAATGGTTATAGAGGAGCAATAATGCTAAAAAAAGGCACGTATAATATCCCCGGGAGTTTACTGATCAGATCGAGTGGTATCGTTCTGAGAGGCGAAGGCGATATGGAAGGTAAAACCTTATTGCGTGCGACCGGAGGGCAACAGCGTAGCTTGCTTAAAATTTCTGGCGAAGGGAATTATGTCGAAGATAAGGCTAAAGAACAGGTCGTTAAAGCAATATATATACCGGTTGGTACTCAGTATGTCGTTGTGGACGATAGTCGTGTCTTCCAGAAAGATGAACCGGTTCTCCTTTCTTATGAACTCAATGAGGCTTGGATTAGTGCCATTAAAATGAATCAGATTATAACACGGGAAGGAACAAAACAGTGGACAACCAAAGAATACAGACTAAAATTTGAACGTGTTATCTCCGCCATCAGCGGAGATACATTGTTTTTAGATAATCCTGTTGTTATGGCCATAAACCCACAGTTTGGTAAAGTGTCTGTCGTACCATATAGTTTTACAGGGCGTATTCGGGAAGTTGGGGTTGAAAACCTACGTTTTGAATCCGAATATGCCAACGAAACAGACGAAAATCATGGATGGATAGCCGTTGAACTTGATAAAGTCGAAAATGCATGGGTGCGAAACATCACCACATGCTATTTTGGTTACGCGGCGGTGAGCTTGGAATCCTTAGCAAAACAAATAACAGTGATCAACTCGAAATGTTTGGATCCCAAATCTCAAATTACAGGAGGACGTAGGTATTCATTCAATAACAATGGTCAGCTCAATTTATTTCGACAATTATATACCACAGAAGGGCGGCATGACTATGTCACGGGAGCAAGAACTTTGGGGCCAAATGTTTTTAGCTTGTCCACTGCAACAAATACCCATGCGGATATTGGACCACATCATCGTTGGGCAGTAGGCACCCTGTACGATCAGATAACCACCGATGGCGAGATTAATGTTCAGGATCGCGGTAACTGGGGGAGCGGACACGGTTGGGCCGGCGTGACACAGGTATTGTGGAATTGCAAAGTCAAGCGTGCAGCCGTACAACAGCCTTGGGCTTCCGGGCAAAATTTTGCCATAGGGGTAGTGGGGGAAAAAAATCAAGGTCGTTTTAAAGACAGGACTGCCGGTTTTTGGGAAAATCAAAATAAAAAATTGCTCTTAGAGTCACTTTATGAGCAACAATTGAACGATAGATTAAATAAATAACTATTGGTGTTTAT
The DNA here is from genome assembly GCF_002000245.1 of Sphingobacterium sp. CZ-UAM. GTDB lineage: Bacteria > Bacteroidota > Bacteroidia > Sphingobacteriales > Sphingobacteriaceae > Sphingobacterium. The sequence goes on from NZ_MTCM01000001.1 coordinate 271,000, forward strand.
AGAATGGAATGATTATTTTTATCGTATCCAATTTCAATTATATTCCTCATGATGCCATTACGTATTTGTATACTTTGGGTTTTTAGTACGCTGTTTGTCCTTTCTATTTCTAATGCACAGGAGAAGAACTATCGTTTTTTACATCTTGATGTAAACGAAGGTTTATCACAAGGTAGCGTTTTTGCTATTGAGCAAGATCATCTGGGCTTTATGTGGATTGGTACGCGGGATGGCCTGAATAAATATGATGCACGTAAGTTTACAATTTATAGAAGCAATCCGCAGGATAGCCTTTCCCTGGAACATAATTTTATACAAGCAATTACCCAGGACAGGAAACAACGTCTTTGGGTAGGGACAACAGGTGGTCTTAACTTATACAATCGAAATGCAGATAATTTTACACGTATTCCTTTACCTGTGGTTGAGAGTACAAGTGGGAAAATAGAAGTAAATGTGCATCAGATTTTCCAAGATTCAAATGGTGTAATTTGGATTGCGACAAATGTTGGATTATATCGGATAAAAGAAGGCGCGCATTTGGAGGCTGAGTTAGTTTTCAATGAAATCACGGTGGAGGGGAGCAATGGCCGCTCATATTTTAGAAATTTTAGAACGATATACGAGGACGGGAAGAAAAGATTATGGTTTTGCACAGATGATGCAATCGTGCTGATGCAGTCAGCTTCCAAGGATGGCAATAGATTGAAGGTGTTGCGGACTTATTTCAATCAGAAAGGATTGGTTAACAAAGTAAATCAACGATTTCAGGCTGTTCTGGAATTTGCGCCTGGTGTTTTTTGGGTAGGAACGAAATACAACGGCATAAAAATAATCAATGAAAATACAGGAGAGGTATCTTCTTTGAATACGGATGACAGTCCTACTGTAAATTTGGCGAATCAGGATGTACGCTCTTTGAAGAAGGCTGACGATGGGAGCATCTGGATTGGAACATTCAATGGCCTTTATTTATACCGAAACGGGAAAATATTATTTATACAGGCCGACGATAACAATCCCAATAGTTTGAGTAACAACTCTATTCGGCCAATATTTCAGGATAAAAGAGGCTCTATCTGGATCGGTACTTATTTTGGCGGGATTAATATCTACGATAAAGATATCCCTAATTTTCAAAATTTTACGCATCAGTCTCGGAGAAACAGCTTGAGCTACAATGTAGTCAGTGCTTTTTTGGAGAATCCAAATGGCGATTTGGTCATTGGAACGGAGGGGGGTGGTTTGAACTATTTTAACAGATACAGCAATTCTTTTTTTAATGAACGTCATGATAAAAGTAGTGCGGGAAGCCTAAGCCATAATAATGTAAAGTCTATCTGTCGCGACCGGGAGGGTAATTTGTGGGTAGGCACTTATGATGGTGGATTAAATTTAAGACGTAAAGGACAACAGGTTTACGAGCATTTTCGTTTTGATCCCAATAACATCAATGGACTGGCAAACAATAACGTGTATGCATTGCTGGAAGATCGGCAGGGCGATATTTGGATCGGAACATTTGGTGGCGGTTTGCAGGTACAGCGGAAAAATCAAAAAACCGGTTATTTCCAGACTTTCAACGTTGCCGGTAAACAATTGAGCTCTAATATGGTGAGAGCATTAATGGAGGATTCCAAAGGTAACTTATGGATCGGTACTTCGAATGGGCTCAATCTTAAAATAGCAGGTACCGATAAATTCATTTCTTTTTTGAACCGTAAAAACGATTCACTTTCAATCAGTGGTAACGATATCATTAGCATTCACGAAGATCGAAAAGGACAAATCTGGATCGGAACCTATATGGGCGGTTTAAATCGCTATCTGCCCGAAAAGAAAGCCTTTAAACGTTTCAATGAACAAAATGGACTACCTGTCAACAATGTTTTTGGTATACTGAGTGATCAAAAGAACAAATTGTGGCTGAGCACGAATACAGGAATTACTTGTTTCGACCCGCAAGCTGGAACTGTTAGAAGTTATACAAAAGTGGATGGCTTGCCTGGTAATGAATATATTCAAAATGCAGCCACCGTGCTACGAGACGGAAAATTCGCCTTTGGTAGCTTTTCTGGTTTTACCCTATTCAATCCTGACAGTCTTAGCGTCAATAGCTATGTTCCGCCGATACAGTTTACTGATCTTAAATTGTTTAATCGTACCGTTAGACCCGGAATAGATGGTGTAATCCCCAAGGACATATCCATGATGGATGAATTGGTCTTAGATCATAATCAGAATGTATTTAGTCTTGAATTCAGTGTGTTAAACTATGTTCATCCTGAAAAAAACAGCTATGCTTACTACTTAAAAGGCTTTGATCAAGAGTGGAATTTTGTAAGCAATCCGGTCGCTACATATACAAACTTGGATCCGGGGAATTACGAACTCTGGATAAAAGGATCAAATAATGATGGAATCTGGAATGAAAAGGCGCGGGTTTTAAAAATAAGAATTCTCCCAGCACCGTGGAAAACATGGTGGGCTTATACAGGTTATTTCTTGATTTTGGGTTTTGTTGTGTTCTTGATTATCCGTTTTTTTCATGGTAGAAATAAACTAAAACGTGACCTTTTGATCCGAAAAATTGCATCTGAAAAACAGGAGGAGCTACATGAGGCCAAACTCAATTTCTTTACAAACATTTCGCATGAATTCCGCACACCCCTGTCTTTGATTATAGGACCATTGAATCAATTGAAAACGGATCATTCGCTATCTGACTATGCACAGGAACATCTGGGCTACGCCACACGAAATGCCAATCGCTTGATGAATTTGGTCAATCAACTACTTGATTTCCGGAAACATGAAGGCGGAAAAATGGAACTGCACAGTCAGAAAGTTCTTGTATCCGAATATCTGAAAAACGTTTTATTAAACTTCCATTTTATAGCAGAGAAGAATAATATCCAGTTTTTCCTTGATAATAATATTTCCACTGATTACCAGGCATATTTTGATCCTGAGCAGTTTGAGAAAGTGCTTGTCAATCTTATTTACAATGCTTTTAAATTTACCGATAAGGGCGGAAGGATAAAAGTGCAAGTTGAACTCGAGGGCAATGACGATGCGGCTAAATTACTTGTTTCCGTCTGGGATTCCGGTAGAGGCATCCCTGCAAAAGATATTCCATTTGTATTTGAACAATTCTATCAGGCAAATACCGAAGGATTTGTTGCCACAAGTAGTGGTATTGGACTTGCATTGTCACGATCCATTATCCAATTACATGGCGGTATATTAACTGTTGAAAGTAATATGGCCGCAGAACCTTTAGCCTATAATACAGTCTTTCGGATCAGTTTACCACAGCAAAATTTGCCTACGGATCCATCATCGACCGCTTATATTTTCCGTGAGTCAGCTATCGACGCTATCCCTGAACAGGCTGAACAATTGGTAGAAGAGCATGAGCATACTCCCGTAGAAATTGATCGTACGACGGATGAGAAACCGATTATACTTGTCGCTGAAGATAATGTGGAGCTGAGATGTTTTCTTTGTGAAAATTTACGCAAAAAATATGTGGTTTTGGAAGCCAATGATGGAAACGAGGCGCTGGCCTTGATCCATGAACAGCAGCCTGATATTATTATTTCGGATGTGACGATGCCAAATTGCGATGGTATCACGCTGTTGCAACAGGTAAAAAATGATAATAGTACAAATCACATTCCGGTTATTTTATTGACTGCGCGGACGGCGGATCCTTATATTACCGAAGCTTTTGAAGTTGGAACTGATGATTATATTACCAAACCATTCAGTATGCCACATTTGATTCAAAAGATATCAAATATCATACAGACAAGAAAACGTTTGGAAGAAAAGTTTGTTCAAAATTATCTTTTGGGAGGACAAGCGACAGAGACAACCGAAAGAACACGCTTTTTGGATCAGGTATTGCGTATTGTGGAAGAAAATCTAGGCTGCGAGGATTTCGGTGTACAAGAGCTCACGCAGGCAATAGGGGTAAGCAGGTCAGTTTTATACCGTAAAATAAAACAGCAAACGGGCTTGAATCTGGTCGAATTTATCAATATGGTACGTCTGAAAAAAGCGGCGCAAATACTGTTGAGTGATAGCGAATTGAGTATTAGTGAAGTTGCCTATCAGGTCGGTTTCAATGACCCAAAATATTTTAGCAAAACGTTTAAGAAATTCTATAAAGAAAGCCCACGTACCTATATCGAGAAATTTAGTGTTAAAAATAATTAAGATAATTATATCATAAATCTTCATGTTATCAAAAGGACAACGATTATGAAAATTGACTGCGGGTCCTTTCCGGTCAATAAGCCGAGTGCTGGACGCTGTCTAGTCCCTTAATAAAAAAAGAATCAATAAAAATGGGCATAAAAAAAGGTTTTCAAACGGGGAGAATGAAAACCTTCAATAACCAATTATAAACCTAAATTATGATGATACAAAGATAACTGTTTTTAACTTATTCCAAAAATAAAATAGCAGCTATATTGAAATGTGTAGCTTAAAATTGACAAAGTCTTTTTATTTGTTTTAGCTATAGCCTATTCGTTTTAGCTAGCTTACTGATGAAAAAGAGTGTGAGCAGTCCCAAACTCGCAAATACGGCGTATCCCAGTCCGATTTCAAGTTGAGAAGAGGGATTGATTAAACTGACTGTACCGTAGCTCAGGGAGGACGTTAATAGGTAAGTAATTCCACCGACCAATCCGCCGGCTATTCCTGCTGACAATGGGAATCGACCCAAACAATAACTGAAATAATTATTGAATATAAATCCGGCGGAACAATGTACTGCAAATGCGAAGAATGTTAGTGTATATAAATTCGTCTGATAAGGGGATACCACAATCATCAGTAGTACCAGGATAATCTGGATAAAATTAGCGACTCGCAGCTTTGGTATTAAGGCTCTTTTGATCAGCGCTTTTCCAATAAAACCACCGCACATCCAAGCTAATCCCATGATAAGTGATGTATAGCCCGTGGTGATTGCTCCGTAACCCAATTGATGCTCGATAAAAAATGGGCCACTAAGGTTATAAAACATCACTAAGCCGTAAGATATTCCACACATCAACACGCCAAAAGTAAAATCGTTTGTCTTTAACATCATTTTAAATTCGCCGATAAGATAATTGACGTGTAGTGGTTTTCTTTGTTTAATTGTCTCGCCAGAGAAGATAAATTCCAGAACAAAAAGTATGGCGCTATAAACAGCAAGGACCATGAAATTTGAACGCCATCCAAACTGTGTTTGAAGATATCCGCCGATAAAGGGAGCAATAATAGGTCCAATAGACCAGACGATGGTCATGATACTGAGATAGTGCTTGCGTTGCTCGCCCTCGTACACATCGACAAAGTAAGCCCGTTTGGAAATGACGACGAATGCAGATAGAATTCCCTGAAGAATACGCATGCCGTAAATAATCCAGATATCATCAGTAGTTGCGGTTATCCAAAAACTAAGGATAAAGAGAAACAGTGAAATCAGGTTGATCCGATATCTTCCCCACGCATCCACGAGTGCGCCCGTGAAGAATTGAGCTACACCATAGCTGATCAGAAATAAGGACAGTGTTAACTGGATACGGCTTTCACTGAGACCAAGCTCTGATGCCATTTGGGGCATCGAGGGGAGATAGATATCAGTAGCAAGACCTGTAATCGGAACAAGCGCAAAAGCCAGTATCGTTGGAACAAAGGATTGTCTGGGTTTAGTGTTTTTTTCCATCGTGATAATTTGTCGACAAAAATAATTCCATTGATGGATACAAAATATATAGAATTCAAATAAATTATTGTGAAAATCAAACAGCTATATCACAATGCGCCTAAAGCAAGAATATTGACGCGATTATGACGCTGTGCGGGTTCGCATAATAGACTTGGTATTTTTTTCCTTGGCTTTGGCATACAACATTTTTAACTTAACTTGTTGGACGATTTATAAAGATTATCATAATAGAAATATCGTTTTTAACTAATATCTCGATAATGAAAAACCTGAACGCTGAAATTGATGCTATTTTTCCAAAGGTCGTTGCTATCCGTCGGCATATCCATCAGCATCCTGAGTTATCTTTTCAGGAGTATGAGACGAGTGCCTATATCCAGGAACAATTAACCGCACTCGATATCCCATTTAAACTTGTGGCCAATACCGGTGTGGTTGCCCTATTGGAGGGCGAAAAATCGCCTAGTGATACTATTGTGGTTTTAAGGGCTGACATTGATGCATTGCCGATTCATGAGCAGAATGATGTGTTCTATAAATCTAAAAATGAAGGCGTCATGCACGCTTGTGGACATGATTTTCATACAGCAAATCTATTGGGTGTAGCCTCTGTATTAAAGGGGTATAAAGCTGAATTTTCAGGAAAGATTGTATTACTGTTTCAGCCTGCGGAGGAAAAAATTCCCGGTGGGGCAATCCAGATTTTGGAATCCGGGATATTGGAATCTTTTGGTGGAAAGATTAAGGCTATTTTGGGAATGCACGTAAGTCCACGCGTTCCATTGGGAAAAATAGGCTTACGACCAGGAAGGTTTATGGCTTCGAGTGATGAATTCTATATGACAATCAAAGGACGTGGTGGTCATGCTGCTGAGCCACATCGGGCCATCGACCCCATTATGATCGCTGCGCAGCTGCTCACGACCTTACAGCAAGTGGTCAGCCGTAAGGCGAATCCGGATATCCCATCCGTACTTACTTTTGGTCGTTTTATCGGTGAGGGGGCAGCGAATGTTATCCCTGAAGAAGTCAAACTGGCCGGAACCTTCCGGACAATGGACGAAGCCTGGCGTAAAGAAGCGTTGGAAACAGTTGCCGAAATTTCGCGAACATTACCTGTCGCTTTGGGAGCGACAGTGGATGTCGAGGTTCGACATGGCTATCCAGCCTTGAACAACAACCCTGTATTGACCCAGCAGGTAAAAAATATCATACAGGCAAACATGGGGAATGACGTGGTACAGGATTTGGAAATTTGGATGGCAGCAGAAGATTTTGCTTATTACTCTTATCGATATCCGTCTTTGTTTATGTTAGTAGGGACGAATAATAACGATAATGCGACTCAACATGGGCTTCATAATCCTCAGTTCAACCTCGACGAAAAGGCGTTTAAAATAGGAATTTCAGTTTTTATAAATGCTGCACTGTCCCTCTTGAACGAGTCTTAAATTAATTGCTTGCTACTGTTGTCAAAAGCTTGCTATTGAAAATAGATGCAGGGGAAATTACTGTTTCCTCCAAAGGGATCCGATTGCCGTAACGTTCTTTGAGTTTGCTTTTGACCTCGACGCTACTGAGATCAAAATCTTTGAGTTTTTCCAGTTTGCCCACTTCGATTCCGGCACCGCGCTGATAGATTTTCCAGATTAGTTCCGAACAATAAATTCGGTTATCCGACCATTCGAATGTAGCATCGTAGTTTTTGCCCAAAAATTCTTTACCGATTCCCTTCATTTTAGCTAAAACTTCTGTCGATAGTACTTTGTCTGCCTCTTTAAGTCGTTTGATGACATAATGTTTGTTTTTTCCTCGAGCGATCCAATCCATCATGCTGGTCACTGTGACGGGTTGAACAGCCTCCAGCACGTAAGGTTTTCCATCCTCATGAAAAATAAGACCACAGTGAGAGTAAGGAGAACCTGTGGCTAGTTGCACAGCTTTACACTGCGGCGAGACGGATGACTGAAAGATCATATCGCCATCTTTTAACTGAGGTAGCATCGCGCTACTGTTAACTTTTTTATCTAAAGCTCCGTTTTGAGCTTTCGTTGCATTAATCTGGAAATAAGATAGCCCGATCAGGAGCGTGCAAATGAGCAACAGGACAAATAAAGCTATTTTTTTCATATGTGTAGTTTTTTAAATAGGATCATATAATCTGCTATCATCTTTTATTCCAGCAAGATAAGAAACGTATCGGCATAATTTATAGATTTATCTGTATGACCTTATTTTGGTAACGTTATTTTAGCTGTTGTTAGTATGCGCTGATTATGTATTGTTGTTTCAATCCTGTCATTCCTTTTAAACAGCTATGCTGTTATTCAGTCACTATACTACCAGAAGTAGTGCATAGCATAAGTTGTTGTCCTTATCTTATGGCTATGAATTGTTTTTAAGTTTAGCTATTAGGATGATAGATAGTTTGATATGTGATAAGTGTTGTTTTATTTAAAAAGATCAGCTAGCTTTTTTGCTTTCGCCCGCTCTGCGAATTGAATTGCATTAAGTACTTCTGTTTCATATTTGTATACCTTTTCTGTTGAAGCACGATGATCCAAAAGATAACGTGCGATAACCTTATTTTTTTGTTGTATTGCTTTACCGAGCAAGGTGCATTGTGTAAAACTGTAGTCGAATTTGACCTCATCTATACCCAAGATGTCTAAACTGTTTAAGGATGTTTTTTTGATAAAATCCAAGTCCTCCTGTTCGATCGCCATTTTAAGTAATTCGAAGTCATTGAAATTCTTATTCTTTGTCAAAAATGAGTTATAAAAGAACTTTGCCACAGCATAGTTTTTACTGGCTAACAAATTGTGGATCGCATTGTAACCAAATTCTGCTGTGTTGGAGAAATCGTTCAATTGGCTTAAAAACAAGAGTATGTTTTCTTTGGGAACGGTCCCCCAGTTGAGTATTTTTAATTGTTCTAAATCGTTCACTGCAAATAAAGTTTCCAGTTCCCTGATAAAGTTCAAAGAAAATAAATGGCTGTTCAATCTAGGTTTGGATGGTAAATTGCTGGTTCTTAATATTTTGAGTTCGTTATCAGTAACCTGATAATGAATAGAAATGGGAGACCCCTGATAACTACTGATTTTAAGTTCTGAGCCTGTTAATTCATATTGTTTCAGCCTAAGATTCTCGACGTTTGTGCTTGGGAATAGGGTATTCAGATTCAATACTATAGCAAGATAGCTGCTATCATTTACCTGTAGATTATAGTGTAAATAGCCGTCGTCACTGATCGAATAGGGACTGAATGACTGCTGTTGGAGCTGATCAGGCGAAGCGGCCCAAGTGTCCTGTGGCAATAAGAGTGTGCTTAGACTGATAAATAAATAGCATATATACGTTGATGTCCGCAAAAGAAATGCTCGAACAAAATACAAGTTATTCAACATCATATTGCGCTAAAATTGCCTCAATCTCATCTGTAAGTTTATAGGAGGCTGATTCCAGCAGGTCGATGTCGGCTTGAATGGCCGGAGTAATCGGCAATTGCATCAGTTTTCGATATACTTGAATGTCCAGATCAATACTCCTGAGTTTGAGTTGAAGTAAATACTGCCCTTGCTCGGTTTGTAAGCAAAGTTGGCTGAACGCCTGTTTCAACCGCTCCAGTTCGGCAATTGTTCTTCTGTGGTCATTTTCTGCCGCTAGACCGTAATTAGGGTATTTTTCACCTAGTTGATTGAATGCATCAAGATATTCCTGTTCCGATAAGGAATGTATATTCATGTAAAGCAGGTTATAGGCATATAAGGCTTCCTGATTTTCTTCACTGACCGGAACGTCCTGATAATCTTTGACCAACTGCGAGATGTCCTGATATTCTGTTTGTAAAATAGCTTCAATATCCTTATTGATTAAATTTGCTTTGTTCATGCGAATATTTTGTTCTTTTGGCAGTCAACGATCGTGATCAATTCGTTTGACTGTTTGTCTTAAAGACAAAGATCCGGTTTTCTGCGAAAGATACTATCCCTGTATTCAGCTAATTTTATACGGCCTCCTGGTCGTTTTGTGTTTCTCATTTTCAAGCAAATTTTAGCGTTTGTTTGCGTATGTTTAGGTGTCGCTGAAGGTAAAACTGTGATTTTGTATTGTGCTTTATTAATAAATAAAGTGTTTTTAATGAAATTTATTCCACTGATATTTAGCTGATTGTGTCTTTGTTTTGATTCATTGAGTAAAAAATACTCAATGAATTTTGTTAAAGTAAAAATAATACGCATATTTGTTGAGTAAAAAGTACTCAACTAGAGTAGCTGTAAAAAAAGAAAAATGATTATATTAAATAAACATCAGCTCATCACCGAACAGTTTCCAAATGGAGAAACGAAAGTGAAGGATTTCGATCAGTGGATCAAAGCGGATAATCTGCTAGAATTTACCTATCAGGAAGATGGCGATTTGATCCGTTTGTTTTTTGTCAAGAAGCGACTTGAGGAAGCAGGGGCGAGTTGTAAATTATGGATTCGTTATATGCCCTATAGTCGTATGGATCGCAAAATTGAGGGCGACCTGTTTTCCCTAAAATATGTCGCTGCATTTATTAATAGCCTGCAGTTTGATAAAGTATATGTTGTCGAGCCGCATTCCGAAACAACCCTCACCTTACTGGAAAATAGTGTAGCAATTTATCCTGCGCTTGATTGGTTGCCGAAACTAATGGAAAAACTCGAATTTTCAGCTAATGACCGAATTGTATTTCCGGATAAAGGGGCAGCAGCACGCTATTTAAATAGTGGCTACGAAGATGTCTGTGTGTTTGAAAAGCAACGCAATCCACAAACGGGACGTATCGAAGCGATGAAATTAAAAACAGGTAACATTGTAAAAGGTGCCAAATGCATAATTGTCGATGATTTATGTTCTGCAGGTGGAACATTTCTCTGGGCCGGAAAAATTCTAAAGGAGATGGGGGCAGGTGAAATCTACCTGTTGGTGACCCATTGTGAGTCAAGGATTTTCAAAGGTACTTTGTTGGAGGAAGATTCACCGATCGACCTTGTTTTTACCACAGATTCTATGATGAACACTACGCATCCGAAATTAAATTATATCAACTTAACAACTGAAAGCTATGTTTAGAGCAATTAGCAAAAATCCGATTCTCTGGACGGACGGTTACAAATTGTGTCACAAGGATCAGTATCCAGCGCATACAGAATGGGTATATGAAACCTGGACTCCCCGGATGTCAAGGATCGCAGGAATAAGCCATGTTGTATTCTTTGGATTGCAGGGTGCCTTAGCAGAGATCAATAATTCTTTCGACGAGTATTTTTTTAACCAACCTGAGGACACAGTTGTTGCACAGTATGAAGAAGCCATTCGTGAAGTGTTCGCGATGACCAATCCTAATTTTGCGAGTACACATCAGTCACAACATATACGCGCTTTACATCGTTTGGGTTATCTTCCGATTAAGGTGAAAGCTTTGAAAGAGGGCAGTCTCGTACCGATAGGCGTGCCGATGTTTACGATCGAGAATACCCATCCAGATTTCTTCTGGTTGCCAGGTTATCTTGAAACGCAACTCTCCGCTTATATCTGGTCACCAATGACCGCTGCGACTATCGCTGATCAATACAAGCGATTGTTGACAGGTTTTGCTGAAAAAACAGGTGATGTCACTAAAGTATTCACCCAAGCTGGAGATTTCTCCATGCGGGGTATGGGGTCACCTGAAACGGCTTATCGCACTGCAGGCGGGCATTTACTAAGCTTCGGTGTTTCTGCAACACTCTCCGTTCGGGAATACCTCAAAACCTATTACGCAGCCACAAGTGATGTCATGATGTACACGCCTTCAACAGAACATAGTGTGATGTGTTCTTACGGTGAACAGGAGGTTGAAGCCTTCCGGCATTTGATTACGAAGGTTTATCCCAGCGGAAACATTTCTATTGTGTCCGACACCTATGACCTATGGCATGTTGTCGATCATGTATTGCCACAATTGAAAGAACTGATCATGGGACGGGAAGGCAAAGTTGTCATTCGACCAGACAGTGGCGATCCTGTTAAGATTATTTGTGGTGATCCGGAAGCTGACCACGAAACAGTTCAAAAAGGGATTGTCGAACGTTTGTTTGAACTTTTTGGCGGGAAGGTCAACGCGAAAGGCTTCAAAGAACTTGATCCGCATATTGCTGTTGTATATGGCGATTCCATCACCGTGGAACGGGCAACAAAGATCTGCGAAGGTTTGGTGGCGAAAGGTTTTGCCTCGACCAATACAATACTTGGAATAGGATCCTATACCTATCAGTATGTTACGAGAGATACCTTTGGCTTCGCTTTAAAGGGAACGGCCGAAATTGTTGACGGTCAGTTTAAAGCTATTCAGAAAAGGCCGGCCACAGATACAGGTAACTTTAAAAAATCCCAAAAGGGTATGGTTGCTGTTATATTCGAAGATAACGATTTTCGTATGATAGACGACCTCAATCCAGTAACTATCGAACAATTGAATGAACGTAATCTGCTCAAAGAATGTTTTGTGGATGGGGCCTTTGTCAGCGCGGCTAGTTTTAAGGAAATAAGAAACAGATTGGAAACAGAATCAGTAAGAGTATATGGAAAATAACTTAAGAAAACCGTTTTTCATCAATGATGAAAACGTTGCACAGTATGCCCAAAAAATGGCATCATGGATTGCGGGTCAGGTAAATGCGGCAAACCGTCAAGGTTTAGTGCTTGGCATGAGCGGCGGGATTGATTGTAGTGTGGTGGCTTGTCTATGCCATCTGGCGAAAGTGGATGTCCATTTGGTCATGATGCCCTATGGTAGCGATATGAACAATAGTAAGAGTCATGCACATGGGATGGAGCTTATTGAAAAATTTGATTTTCCTTACCATATCTTTGATATCAAGCCAGCTGTCGATGCGTTGACCATCAATAATGAAGCCTATATCGCAGCCTCCAGCGAATCCAACCGTGTTTTGAGCTTAGCCAATATCCGGCCACGGGTTCGTATGACCTACCTCTATCAATTTGCACAATTGGGAAGCCGTTTTGTGATCGGTACCGGCAATATGGCCGAAGCGACCGTAGGTTACTTTACCAAATGGGGAGATGGCGCTTATGATCTTAATCCCTTGGCCATGGTGACCAAGCAAGAAGTATATACACTGGCAAAATACCTAGGTGTTCCCGAATCCATTCAATATAAGAGCCCCTCTGCAGGGTTATGGGAAGGACAGACAGACGAAGAAGAATTGGGCATGCGTTATGCACAGATTGACGGATTTATTCTGACTGGAACATCCGGTGATTCAACGATAGATGAACTGATCCGCAGACGTCAACAACAGTCTGCGCATAAGTTTGCGGCGATTCCAACTTTCAAAGGCTAGTAAAAAACATAATTGATAGAAATCTTTGGGTTTAGAATTCTGGCTAAAGGAATGTAGATTTTAAACGGAGTAACGCCCATTTGACAGATGGTATAGGAGCATAACAATTTATTTATATCATCGATAGGATACCTAAAACACATAATTATTGACAGATGAAAACAAGATATGAACAGATCGTTGATGTAAGGAAGATCGCATCCGAAAAAGGAGGGGATATTCCGGCTATATTGTCATTGGCGGAACAGGAGCAAATCCTGCCTGCTGCATCAGATAAAAAGCGGACACTGCTTTTGGCGATTGATGTACAAAACGATTTTATGGAATCCATTGGGAGTCTACCGGTAGCTGGTTCGCGTGCTGATGTACAACGACTGACCCAATGGATATACAACAATATGGCTTCTTTGACGCAGGTTATGTGCAGCCTTGACTGCCATTCACTGCGGCAGATTTTCCATGCAGACTGGTGGGTGGATAAGCAAGGAAATCAGCCTAAACCTTTTACGGTCATCCGTCACAAGGATCTTATCGATGGAACCTGGACTGTTGCCAATTCGGACACAGCTGAACAATCTCTAGTTTATCTTAAAAATTTAGAAGCCGAAGGGAGAAAGGAGCTTTGTATCTGGCCCTATCATTGTTTAGAGGGGAGTTCAGGGGCGCAATTGGAAAGTCAATTTACCAATATGCTCTATTTTCACAGCGCCGCACGGCGAGTCAAACCCCTATTGGTCTATAAAGGACAGGATCCCTACACTGAAATGTATGGTATCATCAAAGCCGAATACGACGACAATAAATTTGTCAATCATGCCGTGCTCGAGGCTATCCAGGCTTACGATGCCATCTATATTGCAGGACAGGCATCAAGTCACTGTGTATTGGCATCTGCAATGCAGATATTGGAATATTTTGCGGAGGATAAAGCGATTACGTCTCGCATTACACTACTGATCGACTGTATGTCGCCTATTGCTGGTTTCGAAGAGGCTACACTGCAGGCTTTTGAATCACTGCGTGAAAAATATGGCATACAGATCAAAAAATCCACAGACGTAATTTTATAACAAGATGGCCAGTACTCCAAAAACATATAACTACGAATACCCCAGACCCGCAGTTACAGTCGATTGTGTGATCTTTGGTTTTGAAAAAAATCAGCTTAAACTGTTGTTAACCAAACGGGCAATAGAACCCTACTTAGGGAAATGGGCATTTCCCGGCGGCTTTATTCAGGAGGATGAAACTGCGGATGAATGTGCGCTACGTAAATTGTCCGAAGAAGCTGGGCTCAGCAATATCTTTCTTGAGCAACTCTATACCTTTTCGGAATTAAATCGTGATCCCCGGGGACGGGTCATCAGTATTGCCTATTATGCTTTAGTTAAACCTAACGAATATACCCTGGAGGCCGGACTTGACATCGATGCGGTGCAATGGTTTAGTTTGGAAGAGGTTGCTGATTTGGCTTTTGATCATCAGCAGATTTTGTCTGTCGCGGTCGAACGCCTAAAAGGTAAAATCCGTTACCAGCCCATCGGATTCGAACTGCTGCCAGCGCAGTTTACCTTACCAGACCTGCACAAATTGTATGAAACGATTCTGCAGCGTTCGATAGATCGCGGTAATTTTCGCAAAAAGATACTGAGCATGGATCTGTTGATCGACCATAGCGATATGCAAAAGGATAGACATGCCAGAGCAGCAAAGATCTATAGTTTTGATAAAGAAAAATACGAAGAATTAAAAGAAAAGGGATTTTATTTTGAAATCTGATCATTTGGTGTATGCATCAGGCTCTTGAAATAATAAAGACATCCGGTGTAAAGGATGGACTAGGGCTGTGTGCGGATGATCAATTTAATCGCGATGATTCTCTATAACATATTGGTGACCACAAGTCGAATATGGATTGTTATGGCGCTTAAATTAATTGAGCTGCTTCATTATCCGGCTGAAATACGATATTAGAATATCTTAATGATGCACTGTGATGAATAAAGTACTTTATTGCGTAGGTATTGTTTTGTTGATATGCTCGGCATGTCAACAAAACCAAGTGAAAAATCCTGTTCTTTCTCCGATAAAGGAGACTATTGTAAACGAAAAGCCAGCGGTCGATTCGCTTGTCTTCCAGGATAACATGATCCGAATTTATAAGATAGATTCCGTCAATTTTTTTAAGGAGCGGCAGCAGGCCGATTACCGAAGGGATACCATTGCTTCCATTAGCGATATCAATGTCGCGAGAAAACTATTGCAGGGACGTGTTAAATTTGGACGTTATATGCCAGGTAAGCCAATGGAAATTGATACCGTTGTGGAGGGAGATTTAATTGTTCGGGTACGATTTAACGATGGCCGATTGCTAGAAGCTGGAAAAACAGAAGGAGAGATTGATCTGTTTGAAAATATGTTTGTAAAATATTATCCTTCCGAGGAGGTTCTGCTGCTTGAAGGGGGGCATAGCACCGATCAGGCGCTCGATTTGCGTCTAGGAAAATGGGATGTGGAAGAAATCGGCAATTTAGACTATGTCTATTTCTCTAAGCATAAGAAATATAGATTGAATGGCATGTTTGACGGACAGGAATGTTCCAGTTATTTTTTGCAAAAAAAGGAAAATGAGGTCTATCTGACCTATGCGCAGATTCCCTTAGATTGGAATAATAACTTTGAACTATGTACCCTAAAAGAGATCTTTTGGAAAGGAGATCAGCAGCTATACTTTAGGAATTTTTTCTATGGAGCACCGCATGATAAGCGAGCAGGTTTTTACAGGTTAGATATTATTGCTGAAATAAACAACAGCAACCAATATAAAGGTGTTGAATAAAAAATTACATATCGGATTGTTTGCTATTATTTAATATCAACCCATTTTTTTTCAAAATAAATTGTTGTAACCGGATAGCCACTGACATCGATCAGCTCAGCTTCAATAAAATCATCTTTTGTCCGCAGGTATTTTAGCTTGAGGCCTTTGTCATCCAACCCTGATGTCTCATAATATGCGCCGAATTTGAGCTGGAAAGGGTTATCTTGCACATCATTCGTAAAAATAGAGAACAATAGCAGCTTTTTTGACTGAATATTTGGCTGTTCGTAACCAAAAAAACGATGGTCGACTCGGATATTCGCCCGTAAACGTATAATACTATCTTTGGTACTAAGGTTGACCTGTGCCTTTGTTAATTCATCCGATTCAAGAATACTTGTTGCATTTGCTTGATCAATGCTGTCCAAGCGGGACAGCGTCGGTGTTTTAGGTCGCTGAACCAGCGTATCCTTGCTATGGCTGAATTGGCTCGCCGGTAGTGCTAACTGCTGCTTTTTTTGCTGTTTTTCCTGACACGCCGAGCTTGCAAACAAGATCAGCAAAGGTGTAATAAGATAGCGCATAACATTAAATAGAGCTATTATTTTATTATTAAACAAAATCCGGTTCAAAGTTGCGGAAAATCTGTAAAAATAAAAATCCCTGTTTTCCGCTAAGCAGAATATTTAATAATAGCTGTAATTTTACTGCATCGGGTATAGTGCTTGCCGTTTTCATCTATTGAGGTAAGCACGATCTATTTTAAGGCTATCTAGCAATAAGGTTATGGCGCATCGCATTTATATATATAACGTAAATCTTAAAACAAAAGAAACATTTGAATCACATCTGGCCGAATGGAATTATGAAATTCCAGCCTTGATGTTCCCGCTATTTTCTTCGGATATCCGTTCCCGAGGAACACAGCTCTATGCCAATAAGGAAGACGGTATTGCAAGGCTACGCTATTTTTATGCATTGCTTGCTGATGTTTATCAATTGCATTACAAAAAGAAGTATACCGAACCTGTTAATAAGATGTTTGAATTTTTGGAAAGTTTGCCATTTGATACTTTTCAAATCGATGGTCGGGATGTCTTCAATATGAATGAAGAAAACCATACGGAACAGGCGAGTGACTGGGTTGATGAAATCAGGAGAACAGGGGCATTATATACACAGGCCTTTGAGCAACAAAATTTGGATCCGCTACAGGAAATTTTGCGCCCGTCTGGCTACGATACTTTTCTGGAAATGCTCGAGACAGACTGGATTAATTATGGTTTGGGCTTGTGGGAAGAAGATGCCTTTCAGAAAGAGGGAGCCGAAGTTTTTGAAGAAAATGGAAAACAAGGATTAAAGGATGCGGGTGGAAATATCCTGGTCGCTGCGAAATATGATGAGATATTTGAATTCAACGAAGCAGGGATTGCTGTGGTTGAACGGGATCATCTGTTTGGTTACATCAATGAACAGGGAAAGGAGATCGTATCCTGTCAGTACGTTGAGGCGTTTGACGCGCGTGTTATCGATGGGGTTAATTACGCTGAGGTCGAAATCGAAGGGAAACGTGGTATATTGAATATTGATAGCAAGCAACTTTCATTACCTGCTGCTTATGATGATTTGGACTGGTTTGCCCGTGGTTTTTTGAATGCAAAGCAAGGTGATAATTACTTTCTTTTTGCTGCTGATGGAACACAGGTTATTGCCGAATCGGCGGATGAACCTTTTGAATACGATTACTGTAAGCTTTTTTATAAGCGGCAAAAGGGTACCATGAAGCGGAAATACTTTCGTATGGACGGTCACTATCTGGGCAGTTTTCTGGAAGATAGCTTACAGGCTCTCCCCAACGCCTACTTCTGGATCAAACCCAATAAGTTGCAGCGAAAGATTTCAATCATCAAGCCCGATGGCACTGTGCTGGATGAAGAGATTGATCGTATCATCGTTTTGGATGGTTATCGTAGTATCGTATACCTGAAAAATAAACAATGGCGGATTTATGCACTCGCGCATGACCTATTCCGTTTAGTCGATCGATCCATTGATAAAATCTTGGTCGATAGCATTAAAAACTTTCGAAAAGATATCTTTGTTGTCGCCTGTGCCGAGGGGCAGGGGATATATGAAGCATATTTGGATCAATGGCTGCTCGAACCGGATCCGGCTTATCTAAAAATCGAATATTGCTATATGGACTTTATGCGTATCCATGAGTCCGAAGGAATGCGCTATTTTGATACAAAAGTGAATTTCTGTAGCGAACTTTACGATTATGTCAGTGCGCCAATTCATGATCCACATCCGGAACGAAGCGAAGGTGAATTCTTGCTCTTATTTAAAGGAGAAAGGCTGTTTTATGTAGATCAAAAACGAAATATTGCTGAATTTCCTGAAACAGCATTTGGCCGTTTGTATGCCGAAAAATATAATTTGCAGGGAACTGACCAGAGTTATTTTGTACAGTTCTATCAGGCTTGGACAAAACGGAAGGGAGCAGGTTACGAATCTTATCTTGATAACGAGACGCTGTATGAAAAAGCACGGAAACTAAATTGGGCCGGTAAGATAGCCGAAGCTATACCTTTGTTGACTATCGGCGCCTCCCGGGGTAGTGCCGACTGTCAGTACCTTCTTGGCAATATCTATTGCGATACGGATCATGAAGATTTTCTGGATATTCCTAAAGCAATCGGCTTCTACAAGCAGGCGATAGCACAGGATCATGCGCAAGCTTGGACTAATCTAGGCTTTATCTACGCTACAGGACTCGGTCTGCCGCCTGATATTCCCAAAGCCTTAACAGCATACCAAAAAGCAGCAGCACTTGGGGAAGGGCAGGCCATGAGTAACCTTGGTCACTGGTATTATGAAGGAGAGCATCTTGAACAGGATTATGGGCAAGCCTTGCATTATTTTAAGCAGGCTGAAAAAGAAGGCATCGACAACGATGCACAGATAGCTGAAATTTATTATCAACAAAAAGATTACACTAATCTTTTACGTTATCTGAAAAAGGATAAAGCGGGACAGTATGCTGCAATTTATTATGGGATTTTGTATGAAGAAGGCTGGGGTGTGAAACAGAGTATGGTAAAGGCGCTGCGTTACTACGAACAGGCAAACCAAAACGCTACCTATGCTTATGCCGTCAACCGTCTCTTGTATTACTATAAAAATGGAACGTTTGCAGATGCCGCTAAATACAACTTTTGGTTTGATTTTGCTAAAAACAATGACGTTGATATAGAAGAATAAAAAAACAATATGGCACATCGAATTTATATTTATAACACAGATAAAAAAGATCAGGAGTATTTCCGTGCTTATTTGGGTGAATGGAACTATGTCATTCCAGATCTGTTGCTGCCCTTGTTTGCCGCAAATCCAAAAGCGAAAGGAACCTTAGTATATGCTGAAAAAGAAGCGGGTGTTTTAAAATTGAGAAAATTCTACGATCTGCTTATTCAGGAGTATAATTTGATATCCAATGCTGCTGTTCTGTTGACCATCGAAAAAATGTTCGATTTTCTGCATGGACTTCCATTTGAATGCTTCCAGATCAATGCGCGTGATGTTTTTAATATGTCTGAGGTTAAACATAGCCAACAAGCAAAGGATTTTGCATTTGAAATTTATGAGAAGAACCTGTATTACGAAAAAGCAATAGAGAAGCAGTCGTTATCAGCGCTTTATCCTATTTTGAGTCGCTCAGGTTATGATTCCTTTTTAGCGATGTTAGAAGCTGAGTGGAGCAACTATGGATTGGGCTGGTGGAATACGGAAGCTATTGATAGCCTTGATAACCAGTTTTTTGAAGAAAACGGACGTTGGGGAATCCGGAATGCGAGGGGTGAGGAGAAAGTTGAACCCCGCTATGACGAGATCGGAGACTTTGATTACAATGGCTTTGCAGTTGTTGCGAAAGAAGGTTTGTTTGGCTATTTAAATAGAAAGGGCGAAGAGACTATTCCCTGTATTTACGACGCTGCAGCGCCTGTACAGAGTGGCCGTGGCAGGATTGTAGGAAAAGTGAGTTTAGTGGGCAAGCATGGCTTGGTGGACGTGGAAACTGGCGCTACAATTATTCCCTTGAACTATGCGGTTTTGGACGATTTTGCTTATGGATTCTACCAGGGACAGCGGGACGGGAAATATGACATTATCGATGCCGAAGGTAAGGGCTTGCATGCGACAGGTTCTGATGAGCCTTTTGAAATAGACTACGAGGGCTTTATTTATCAGCCGATAGCGAACAGCAAACTACGTAAATACTATTCCAGTCAGGGTGTTCTATTGGGCGAGTATCCAGAAGGGGTTTTGAACGAATTGTTGTTTGATTTTTACGCAGTCAATTTAAACAATAAAAAAAAGAAATCAGTCCATGCAGCAGACGGCTCCCTTTTGGTAAAAGATGTAGCTATTTTAAATGCCATGAATGGGCTCAGTGCATTATATTACCTTTCGGAAGGTAAATATTTTTTGTATGACCTCGCTAGCAAGGGTTTTCTTCTGCAAGATCTGACGATTAAATCTATACAGGGAGGTGCAGATTTTGGTAATGGTGCCTTTAATTGTTATATCATCCAAACCGAATCGGAAAGAGGAATCTATCACACAGAGACTAAAAGTTGGCTGATTCCATTGTCAGCACATTATGCCGCAATCAGCTATGCGCTGATGGACTATTTTATCCTGCAAGATCAGGTGGGCGGGTATTATTACTACGATACTGATAGCAAAGAACTGAGTGAATCCTTCGATTTCATCTGTTGTAGTGTACGGCATTATCAAGATCTAATGATGTTGCGCGACGGCAAACTGTTCAATAAAGGATATGAGGGATTGGAAGAGGTGCCCCAAGATCAGTATGGATATTATATCAAGGCACTGGACAAGTTGGAAGGAAAGGAACTTGAGGTTTTTGACCATTTTTTCACCCAGTGGAAATCGGATCGGGGTGTAGATTTTGAATCCGCTTATGATAGCTATACATTGTATCACATGGCCATGGATTGCTGGAGAAATGGAGACATCGAAAATGCCATCCGTTACTTTACATTTTCAGCTGATCAGGACAATGAAAGCAGTATGTATGAGCTCGGTAATATCTATACGGATACTGATAATGAAGACACACGTTTTCTGGACCTGAAAAAAGGAATTGCATACTATGAGCGGTCCGCCAAAAAGGGGTATGCGTCTTCTTGGAATAGCATCGGTTATCTATACCAGCATGGAATAGGCTATACATCGGATCTAAAAAAAGCTTTTGAGGCCTATAACAACGGGGCTGATCTTGGGAATGGCTATGCATTATCCAACTTGGGTTATTTCTATTTTAGTGGGACCTATGTAGAGGAAGATCTTGAAAAAGCATTGGATTACTACAAAAAAGCGGAGTTGAAACTGGTTGAAAATAATCGCAATATTGCTTCGATTTATTATAGTTTAGATGACTATGACCGTCTACTTGTTTATCTGAAGAAAGATAAAGCGGATAGCTATTCCAATATTTATTACGGTTTGATGTATGATGCGGGGTTAAAATTTAAAAAGGACAGTAAAAAAGCCATTCATTATTTTGAGCGGGCAAATCGTTATAGTGTCTATGAGTCTGCTACAGAAAGTTTATTGGGTTATTATAAAAATGATCCCGACTTTAGGGATCAGGAAAAACATGCCTACTGGTCGAACTTTGCCCGACAACACGAATTGGATATTGAACCCGAATTGTTAATTTGGGCGGACGAGAAAAGTGGGGAAGTGGAAGCAAAGGACGAACCTACAGGTAATAGTAGTTCATCCTTTTTCAGTAAACTGTTTAAAAAGAAAAAATAACCTGCACGATGTTATCTTCTGCGAATTTAGATTTCACAGGTATGCTGATCGACCTAGCCTTTATGCTATTTTTTGGCGTAGGTGCAGGTTATTCCCTGATAGTGGGGATTATCCATATCCTCCAGAAAAAGACCAAAACGTTCGGCTATTATCTGCGGACTTTTTTGATCGCCGGTATCGTAGGCCTTGCTTTGGGAGCCTTTGGTGCCTTTATCGTTGTATTGTGGTTGACGGCTTAGTTAGATCGGTACAATTTTATTAAAGAGGAGTGTCCTAAACGGTTGGACACCCCTATTTTCCTGCATTTTATTTGTATAGCCCTCGATCTTTTTTCAAATATGGCTTCGTAAGTGTGTATTTACGTATATATCGCTGAAACAAATATCAACTGTTATAATGGACTATTTTTTGCGTTGACGATATGCATCAAATGGTGATTACAATGCCAGGCATATAGGCCTATATTTACTTTGAGCGAAATATACCTTTTGGTAACCGGATGAATAAATGCGCGTTCCAGTTGTTCGTCACTCAGACTCTTTAGTAAGATTTCCCAACGTTGGTGTAAACCTTCTAATAATCTTAGGGAACTTTCAATGGGGTTATGTTTGGCATCTGGAAGTTCTGCCCACAGATTTTCTTCATAGAGTTTTATCGTAGGGTAATCTTCTGTCAGCGCTAATTTAAAACGGACAAAGCTATTCATATGGCTATCAGCGCAGTGATGCACTACTTGTCTGATGGTCCAACCGTCTGGACGATATCGTTTCTCCAAAGCGATATCTGGCAGGTCACTGACTTCGGATTTGAGTCGTGCGGGGAAGTCTGCGATTGTTTTTATCCAATCATTCAGTAATTGCTTGTCAATATGATCTGGTACGGCAAAGCGGCCTATGGGATACCGAAGTTTTTCTAATTCATGTTGCATGGTTTAAATTTAACGAAAATTGCTTCAAGGTTCTTATGTTTTGTGCGTAAAGTAATGGTTAAATCGGATTTTAGACTTTAGTCACTGAACTTATGTGATTTGGATGACAGGAAGAATTGTGGTAATTTCGGCAATTCAAGATGCGTCACTTTATTTTTCTTTCTATTGAAAGTGGATGTAGTAAAGGCGATAAATATGGTTTGTTTTGAATATAAAGCACAAGGAATGAAGAGTCTAAATGAGTTGATTAATCCGACAGATTCAGGATGGAATCTGGTCGAAGAATGGATGAGGGGAGCAAGTAATTCTTATGAGGTACTGCCCAGAAATCCAAAGCGTGCAGATGAAGAGTTACTACGAGCTCAGATTACCACAAAATCTCCTATGGGTGCTATTATTCATCAAACCGGTGGAATACTTATCGATGGGGGATGGCTACGGATTCTAGGCTCGGGTTCTGCTAAATTGAATCGAGGTATCATGGAGTGGAACAAAGGGAAAAGCTTTGACAAAGAAGGGGAGAAAGGTGGTTTTCTGTTAATTGCCGACGATGTTTTGGGCGGCTATTTTGCGATTAATGCTGGAGCCTTGGGTGAGGGCATAGGACAGGTCTATTATTTTGCACAGGACACCTTGCAATGGGAAAGTTTGGAGTGCGGTTATTCTGATTTTATCTATTGGACATTGAGGGGTGAAATCCGTCAATTTTACGAAACATTTAAATGGAAGGAATGGGTGGAAGATGTGCAAAAATTGGATGGAAATCAAGTGTTTTCATTTTATCCTTTTTTATGGACAGAAGAAGCACGTGATCTGCGCAAGGTTGATAGAAAAGTAGTGCCTATTGACGAAAACTACCATTTCACAATGGAGTTTGCCGGTGGAAGATAAACCTGTTACCAGTTGATGATCAAAAAGTTCTTTGTAGCACTGTATTCTTTGTAGCATTGTATACGATGACTTTTAAGGGTTTAGCTTTAATTTTGAACAGTAAATTTAGGTGAGCGTATTAAAAGGTGAAGTGCTGATCGACTACTTGTTGGGACACGAGATAAAGAATCCTTGTATGATTTGAAGTACTGACTGAATGTTCGCTTGGATTCAACCAGTACTTCAGATAATTTTCCAGTTTATCAAAAATTAATTAGATTGATTTTGAAGTGTATAGCTATGCTCGTTGAGCTTTGTTATCTCCAGTTGTATCCCTTCCGCTAGTCCAAGTTGGATCGCGGCCTCTTTGCCTAGTTTAAGGACATGGAATCCGCGTCCACGGTAGGTGAAGTTACCTTCATATTCGTTGGAGCCAATAATGATCCGTAGCTTTTGTGATTTTGTTGGAAACAGAGGTTTAAAATCTTTCGTAATTCTGATTTGCGATTTTTTAACATCGTCTGCTGTAATCTTATTTCCCGCTGCCGGAAATGACATGCGATTGGGAGAATCGTTTTGCGCTACGCTTTCTACTACTTGCTGTTCCTCTTTCTGCTGAACTGTCGGGGTTTCTTTTCCTGAATTTTCTACTGTGGCTGTATCCTGACGTTTTTTATCTTGACGGCCCTTTTTTCGTGTATTCTGATTCGCAGGTTTTGCGGCAACTTCCGCTGTTTTTGAAGCTGTGTTTGATGTCGTTTTTTGAACTTCAGTTGCCGGGGCAGGGGCGATGGCGGATAGCGGTCGTTTAATGATGTTTCGAATATAATAATGTTTTATTCGCGATTTGTCCGTATTACGTTCTTCGATTTCAAAATCCTCCGTATAGGCTTTAAAAAGGTGAGACATTTTATCGTAGCCATAATTTCGCGCATCGAAATCCGGTTTTCTTTTATTGAAAAGACTACCAATTTCTCCTAAAAATGCCCATCCATTTTCATCTGCGGTGTCATCAACGGTGTCTTTTAATAATTCCAGTGTCTCTTCGTCAAGCACTGCTATGCTGGTTGGATTGTCTACAGGTACAGGTTTGGGCTGATTCTGCTGTTTTTTCTTTGTGTTAGGTTCCTTTTTTTGATTCTTTTCAAAGATCTCAACATAAATAAATTTGTCGCAAGAAACGATGAAAGGTTTCGGCGTTTTTTTCTCTCCAATACCGATCACCAACTTACCCGATTCTCTTAAACGGGTTGCCAGTCTGGTGAAATCGCTGTCGCTCGATACAATACAGAAGCCATCGACCCTGTCGGAATGTAGAATGTCCATCGCGTCGATAATGAGAGCTGAATCCGTCGAGTTTTTACCTTGTGTATAGCTATACTGCTGGATGGGGGTTATTGCATGGGTGAGAAGCTTATCCTTCCATTTTTCGACATAAGGATTGGTCCAGTCACCGTAGATCCGTTTGATCGTCGGGATACCGTAGCGTTTGACTTCGTTCAGAATCTCTTCGATCTTTCGATAGGAAACATTATCCGCATCGATTAATATTGCGATTTGTAAATCCCCATGCTCTGCCATATGTGTTTATTTATATTTTCGATGTATTTTTATGTTTATGTTGCGAATAGGATTCTCCTATTTTGAACTTACGGTTAAAAATACACTATTGTTGAAGAATTATTGAATTTTTTGAGAATTTAATTTGAATGATGATTTTCTGAAGGCTGCTATTTTGTAGGGTTTCCTTCTCTATTTTATAAATGAGATTATAACAGGATCAGTCATAAAAGGCACATCAAATAGAATTTAATAGAAAATATAGGGACAAAAAAAAAGGTTTTCAAACGGGGAGAATGAAAACCTTAAATAACCAATTATAAACCTAAATTATGATGCAACAAAGATAGTGTGTATTTTACACATATGCAAATCTTGTTTATTATTTTTAACAACCTGTTTGTTTTTTGTAGTTAAAAAGCTACAAACACGCTTCTCATTATGCTGTTAATGCTCTATAAAAGCGGAAGGCCTGTAGCCCATGACAGCATAAAAACTATTTGTAAAGGCCTGTACACTTTGGTACCCGACTTTGTAGGCAATCTGGGATATGGTCAGTTCACCTGTGCTTAATAATTCAAGACTTTTAATTAGCCGTAGCAATTGCTGATATTTGACCAGGGTCATTCCCGTTTCCTTTTTAAATAATCGTTCAATAGTACGCAGGGAAAGATTGGATAATAACGCAATTTCCTCCATTTTGATAGGATGGGTATAGTGGTCGTGTAGGTGATTTAATACTGTCTGTAATCTATTTTCACTCGGCAGCGTAATTTCTAGATGCAATAAGCGGGATCCGAAGGCGGGAAGTTCGTTAAGGAGTGCACGAAGGAAAATCGTTTCATGTTCATTTTCTTCCGTCAATTTTGACCATTTTTCGGCATATAAGATCATTTCTCTTAACACCTTCGGAGCAGCGAATATTTGAACCTTTTCGAAAAATGGATCTCCCTGCTCGATATCAAAAAAGAGGATCATTAACTTGATACTCCTGGACTGTGAATTGGTCTTATGTAAAGCATTTGAGGGAACCCATGCCACATGATTCTGGGGGAGCAGATACATTTTTCCCTCAACGGTGAGGTATTGGAACCCTTGCTCGACATAAATCAACTGCGCTTTACGATGTGTATGTAACGCATCGTCGTGAACCCAATTTTCTTCAAACCAGACAAAATTAGATTTTTTTATATTCTCAATTGTTTCAATATGATTGGAACAGCCCATGTCGTTATAAATTAAATCAATGGCAAATTTAATTAAATAACTGAATCTATCTTTGCAACAGATCTTCTTGTAGGTGTATTCATCATGTGGTAATACCATATTCTTGCGGAAGCATTCAACCGCTAAACATTAGCTATTACATCCAAGAAATAAATAATATATGAATAATAATATGCAAAAATCAAACACTATATCCTGGAGCTGGGTGTCTGTATTGGTTGTAATTTTAGTTTCAACGAATCTGAGGTCGCCGATTACGGCTGTCGGGCCTGTTTTGGGTCAGATCAGTGACTATCTTACATTAGATAGCTTTCAAAGTAGTTTATTGACGGCAATTCCTCTTTTTATGTTTGCAAGTTGTTCGGTCCTGGTGAGTAAGTATTCCCACGTTCAGGGTATGCATCGTTTTTTGTTGTTTGGATTGATTGTTCTTGCTGTGGGAATCATTGTAAGGGTAGGGGGCGGTACAGCTTCTTTGTTTGCAGGATCCGTCATGATCGGCTTAGGAATATGTGTGGGTAATGTAGTGGCTCCAGGTTATATTAAGACCAGTTTTCCCAAGCATATTGGGCTAATGACTGGTATTTTTGCCGTAGCAATGAATTTGACAGCGGCATTCGCATCGGGCTTTAGTCTACGTTTGGGGGAGTGGACTGGCTTTGGATGGAGAGGTTCCCTTGGCGTTTGGGTGATATTGGCTGTTTTATCAATCATTGCTGTCTTCTTTGATCGGCTAGGTGGGCAAAACAATGTTATTCCTGAACAGAAAAAGCAAGCGCAGACTGGGATTGGGCATATTTTTAAATCCAGATTGGCTTGGTATATCAGTATATTTATGGGAATTCAATCATTGGTTTATTATAGTTTGATTTCCTGGTTGCCCAAGGTATTGGTCGATTATGGGATGGCTGCCAAAGACACCGGTTGGTTGTTGTTTTTGATCCAGATTGCGATGATCCCCATTATGTTTGTCGGGCCTATTATTGCGCACCGAATGAAAGATCAGCGACTGATGGCTGTTGCTGTTGCGGTGGGTATGCTGGGCAGCATTTTGATCTTCTTTTTATATAAGCTCGATGGGATCTATGTTGCAGCCATATTATTAGGACTTTCCAATGGTCTGTCTTTTAGCCTTTCTATTCTCTTTTTTAGTTTAAGGGCAAAATCGACAGCGAATGCCATCAAAATTTCGGGAATGGCGCAATCAGTCGGGTATTTGATTGCAGCATTCGGCCCACCAATTTTTGGAAAATTGCATGAGATAGACCCATCCTGGGACTACTCCTTTTACTTTCTTGCAATTAGTATTGTCCTGCTGTTATTGACAGGAATAAAAGCGGCAGAAAATAAATTCGTGGAAGAATCATAATCGCGTAAACGACATTTGGTAAATGCTAGCAGCCCCATTATTTTAAAATAATGGGGCCGCTGTCTATGTGGATAGTTTACTCATGGACCACTTGTTGATATTGTCAATTCTGTTCACCTCTGTTTAATCTTTTAGGATGTCAAATTCGATATAGGTCGCATTGTTGACGTCATGGAAAATGCGCTGTGTTGCTTTACGGAAGTCGGCTTTGGTCGCTGTATAGGGTTCCATAAATACCTGTGGATTCCGTTCCGCCAATGGGAACCAGGAATTTTGTACCTGAACCATGATACGGTGTCCTTTTTTAAAGGTGTGCGCGACATCAGGCATCACAAAATCAATTTTTTCCACGAGTCCAGGCGTCAAAGCCTGAGGTTTGTCAAAACCATTTCTGTATTTTCCAGCCATTATTTCCCCTCGGACCATCATCTGATACCCCGCCATTGTTTTCCCTTCAAAACTGGGGGCATCATTGGGATAAACATCAATAAGTTTAACCACATAGTCTGCATCCGTACCCGTTGAAGACACCCTGAGGAAGTTTTTGATCGGACCCACAATGGTGATATCTTCTGTCAGGGGAGCTGTTTGATAGACCATGACGTCGGGACGATTGGCCGCAAAGCGTTGATCATCGACCATGTATTCGCGTGTGCGGGTCTGTATGAGTCCGCCCTGGTGGGGAACGGGTTTGTTGGGGTCTGTTACATATTCATCCCATGAGTCGGTACGTTGAACTTTCTCAAAACCGAGCTTGCCCTGTGGTTGAAAATAAAGCTTTTTGGTCTCCACATTTTTCGGGGGCCATTGTTCAAATTGTTTCCATTCATTGCTTCCGGAAATAAAGATATTGGCTTCGGCAGCAGAGAAGTTACCTTCCTCTTTTAAATAGTGACTGAAAAACGGCTGCTCAAATTTTTCCTGATAGGTGATACTTGTTTTTTTCTCAAATTGAATATCGCCTAGGTAATCTCCTGCAGCACGTACCCATCCACCGTGGTACCAAGGGCCTGCCACCAAAATCGAATTGTTTGTTTTACTCTTTTCCTCGATGGACTGATACGTTTTAAACGTCCCGTAGGCATCTTCGGCATCGAAAAAACCACCAACAACCATGACAGCGGGTTTCACATCCTGTAGATAATTGGTGATGACACGGGTTTTCCAAAACTCATCATAGTTGGGATGTTTAAATAGGTCGTTCCAAAATTTGACCGAATCGCCAAAATATTTTTCTTTAAGCTCTTTAGCGGTTCCGGCCTCAAGGAAAAAATTATATTTATCGACCTCGTTGACCTGGATATTACTTTTGAATTGATCGGGGGTAATTGGTTTTGGGCGTGGAACACCAAATGTTGACATAAATGTGAAAGCATCTTGTAGGAATAATACGCCATTGTGGTGGAAGTCGTCCCCAATAAACCAGTCGGTTACAGGGGCTTGTGGTGAGACAGCCTTAAGACTGGGATGAGTCTTGACCAATCCTACCGTAGAGTAGAAACCTGGATAGGAAATCCCGTATAGGCCCGCTTTTCCATTGTAGTTTTTCACATTTTTCTGTAGCCATTCTAAGGCGTCATACGTATCCGTGCTTTCGTCAATTGCTTTTTTATCCTTACTGAGCGTTGTGGGCCGGACATCTTCGAAATCGCCTTCACTCATCCATTTCCCACGGACATCTTGATAGACAAAGATATAACCGTCCCGCATCATTGCAGGGAAATTACCCAGGCTCTTTTTATACACGTTTTGACCATAGGGGCCCACCGTATAGGGAGTTCGGTTCAATAAAATTGGATATCTCTTCGATTTATCTTTGGGGCTGTAGATCACAGTAAACAATTTCTTGCCATCG
Organism: Sphingobacterium sp. CZ-UAM; assembly: GCF_002000245.1. GTDB lineage: Bacteria > Bacteroidota > Bacteroidia > Sphingobacteriales > Sphingobacteriaceae > Sphingobacterium. Next base: position 300,584 of record NZ_MTCM01000001.1, read on the forward strand.
CGCATCGGAATCGTTACTTCGGTTTTCTCATAATGATCCCGAACATAAGCGGAATCTACAGCAGTCTGGGCATAGAGCTGACTTCCAGTTAACAAAGCGAAAGCCAGAAACGAAATTGTAGTTTTCATTGAAATAAATATTTAGGAATGTTGATTTTTCATGGTTTACATAAACTTGTTGCACTCGTTTAATCTAAACTCATGACGGTTTCTTCAATTATCAGCCTAAAGGTAAGGCTCCCGAAATCATTTTCCAATTTTATTGTCATTTTTATAACGAATAGAAAAAGAAAAATTGACCAATTTTTTAGTAAGAATAACTTTTTTTGAATTGTATTTGGATTAGTTTTTTAATGTTAATATATTGAGTAAAATTAGTTATGATTATATTTTATTTTTTAAGGTATGATCAAAAGACTTAAATTTCAATGAGATGGGTGATATTTTATTGGCGGGCAAATTCGTTTCATCGTATTTCTTTTGTCTTCGAATAGGCTTAGAAAAATCAATTGTCACGATTTTATAAATAAAGTTTAGTGGGGTATGAAATATGTTTTTTTAAGCTAATTTTAAGAATTATTTTATCATAAAACATCAATTAAATAACAAATTAAGTATATAGAATTAATATGGGACAACAAGTGAAAGATGCCAATGGTAAATTGGGTATTCTTATTCCGGGATTGGGTGCTGTGGCTACAACATTAATCGCTGGTGTGGCATCTATAAACAAAGGTTTTTCAAAACCGATCGGATCTGTTTCTCAATTGAGCAGAATCCGTCTAGGTAAGCGCACGGAGAATAGGAATCCTTTAATCAAGGATTTCGTCCCTTTGGCAAAATTAGAAGATGTCGTTTTTGGAGGGTGGGATGTATATGAAGATAACGTATATGAAGCTGCTTCAAAAGCACAGGTATTGGAACAAGGTCAATTAGATGCTGTAAAAGCTGAATTGGAGGCAATTCAACCAATGAAAGCGGTGTTTGATCGGAATTTTGTTAAAAATTTGGACGGCACACACATCAAAACAGAAAAAACACGTCGCGAGCTGGCTGATGCGGTACAACGCGATATCCGTGAATTTAAAGAAAAAAATGGATTAGACCGTGTGGTATTGGTATGGTGTGGTTCTACCGAACGCTATATTGAGACAAACGAAGCTTTCTCAACAATTGCAAAATTAGAGGAGGCATTGGATAATGATGATCAACGCATTCCACCAAGTATGATCTATTGTTATGCGGCGATAAAAGAAGGTGCTCCTTATGTGAATGGCGCTCCGAACTTAACGTGTGATGTTCCTGCGATCGTTGAATTGGCACAGGAATATGGCGTTGCAATCGCTGGAAAGGATTTCAAAACAGGTCAGACGTTGATGAAAACAATTGTTGCTCCTGGTCTTCAGGCGAGAGCACTTGGTGTAGAAGGCTGGTTCTCAACAAACATCTTAGGTAACCGCGATGGATTGGTATTGGATGATCCGGAAAACTTCAAAACAAAAGAAGTTTCTAAATTATCGGTATTGGAAGAAATCCTAGATGCGAAAAAGAATCCTGAACTGTATGGTGATTTATACCATAAGGTACGTATCAATTACTACCCACCTCATGGTGACAACAAAGAATCTTGGGATAACATCGATATTTTTGGTTGGTTAGGTTACAAAATGCAGATCAAGATCAATTTCTTGTGCCGTGATTCAATTTTAGCTGCTCCGGTTGCGTTGGATTTGGCGTTATTTATTGATTTGGCACAACGCGCTGGTATGTCAGGCATCCAGGAATGGTTATCATTTTACCTGAAATCTCCGCAAACGGCACCAGGTTTGCCTCCTGAGCATGATATTTTCAAACAATTAATGAAGTTGCAAAATACTTTGCGCCATATTATGGGTGAAGATTTGATTACGCATCTGGGATTAGATTATTACCAGGAGTTAGTAGACAGTATTCAATAAATTACCTTTACAAAAAGGGGAAAAATTGCTTTAGGTAATTCTTCCCCTTTTTCTTCAGGACAATTAGTGCATGAGCTTGTGTAACCCCCTCTATTTTGAGATGTGGAAGGGGCTATCAAGCAATTGTCCAGAAATAACCCGCTGTAAATTTTTGCGTTTGCAAACGTTAAGATCGTGACAGGGGTTTTACTTTTTTAATGAATGATATTATTTTGCAATTAGAAGGAATGGAATTTGCTATCATTGCGGCGGGAGAAGGATCTCGATTGCGAAAAGAAGGCTTTAATTTGCCTAAGCCCCTGCTACCTTTACATGGTGTTCCATTAATTGAACGATTGATTCGTGTCTTTGCTAAGGAAGGTGCGCAGCAAGTGCATGTTATTATCAATAGGCAATCACCTGAATTGAAGAAATTTTTAACGCAGACAGCATTCGATCTTCCTATTGTCTTGATCGAGGAGGATACACCGAGCTCCCTGCATAGTTTTGCCTTATTGGTGGAAAGCAATCCAAATTGGACCTCCTGTTGTCTGACAACCACAGATACTGTTTTTAGACCCCATGAATTTCACGAATACCTAACAACTTTCCGGCAAAAGAAAAATGCAGACGCTTTTATGGCAGTCACACCATTTGTCGATGACGAGAGCCCGCTATATGTGAACACAGATCAGGAGCTAAACGTGGAAGCATTTTTGGATCAGGCTACAGCGGAAACAAAATTTGTTTCAGGAGGTATTTACTGCTTTCGTAAAGCGGCAATGCGCTGTGCATTAAATTCCGTTGCAGCTGGAAATTCCAGGATGCGCAACTTTCAGCGTGCGCTTTTGGAAAATGATCTGCATGTTGAAGCATTTGTATTTGAAAAAGTAGTAGATATCGACCACTTGAAGGACCGAGTCGTAGCGGAACAGTTTTTGAGTGGGGAAGTTAGTTAGTAAAATGAGCGAAATGATTTCTATTTTAGGCGTGACGCGTAAAAACCGCTTTTCTCCCAATCATGTGGGGAACGATGCTGCAATATTTAACGAAGTTGTGCTAAAATTGACCGAGCGAGGTGCGTCAGTCGAGGTTTGTAATGAGGATGAATTCTTAGCACTGGATTCTATCAAACAGGAAAACGTGCTGACAATGGGTAGAACAAAGACTTTGGTTAAGAAGTTGCAATACCTCCAAAATAATGGTGTTAACGTATTGAATTCGGGTTTCGGAATTGAAAACTGTTTTCGAAAAAACATGACCCTTAAGTTGTTAGAAGGAGGGGTTCCTTACCCGAAGAGTATCGTGATTTCAACAGTCGCAGATATACAGGCTATTTTTGAAAAACTGAAGGGAAAGGGTGTCTGGATCAAACGTGGGGATTTCCACGCCATTCATAAAGAAGATGTTACTTTTGCTGCGAGCCTTAAAGAAGCACAGCATATCCTAAACGAATATGCGCTCCGGGGGATTAAGGAGGCCGTTATTTCCGAGCATCTTGCAGGAGACCTATTAAAGTTTTATGCGGTCAGGGATACCGATTTCTTTTTCTACTTTTATCCCTATGAACATAATCATCATAAGTACGATTTGTATGAACAGATCAATGACGAAGTTGTCCATTTTCCATTTGATTTAGCTAAATTAAAGCAAGTGGCCAATCGTGCGGCAGAAGTATTGGATGTTCATATCTATGGCGGTGATGTGATTATTGATGCAAATGGCGGTTTTCATATTATCGATCTAAATGATTGGCCCAGTTTTGCACCTTGTCGAGCAGAAGCAGCCGAAGCCATTGCACAAATGGTTTACCATAAATTTACTGAAAAGAACCACAATGCAGAGAGAACAAGTTAATGTAATCGAAGAAGAGAATTTGAGTGCATTCGAACAATCTTTAAAATCTAATGATACCGAAGAAAAAATAGATATTTGGTTTTATAGACCGATTGGTTATCGTATTGCACAGGTATGTGCTAAAATCGGGATTACACCCAATGCTGTGACGATCATAAGTATTTTCTTTGGTGTTGCGGCAGGAATTTTATTTTATTATGAAGAGCTATGGATTAATGTGATCGGAATGCTGTTGTTGGTTTTCGCTAATTCGTTGGATAGCGCAGACGGACAATTGGCGCGGATGACAAATAATAAAAGCCGTTTTGGTCGTATTTTGGATGGCTTTGCAGGTGATTTTTGGTTTGCCTCCATCCATATTGCCATTTGTTTGCGCAGTATCAATGAAGGCTGGTCGAATTGGTTATGGGTATTTTGTATTCTTGCAGGGGTATCCCATATGTTACAGTCTGCCATGGCGGACTATTACCGGAATGTTCACCTCTATTTTATCAAAGGCAAGGCTGGCAGTGAATTGGATAATACACGTGATTTGAAAGTTGACTATGACGCCTTATCTTGGCGAAAAAACTTTTTTAGCAAGTTTGTGCTGAATGGTTATATGGGGTATACCCGAAACCAGGAAAAGTTATCGCCTAAATTGCAGCAGTTACTGCATATTGTCAAATCCCGTTACAAGGATGATTTGCCTAAACAATTAATGGTAGATTTCAGACTAAAAAATAAACCATTAATGAAGTACACCAATATTGTGCAGTTCAATACGCGGGTAATCTTTCTCTTTGTTTGGTTATTTATAGGTCAACCATGGATTTACTTTTTCTTTGATATGTTTGTCTTAAATCCGATATTAATCTATATGTGTAATAGACAGGAAAAGGTAAGTGGTTATTTTGTTGATAAATTAACAAAGGATCCAACCTATGGGGAGTAAAATCTATAAAGTACTCTTTATGCTAATTGGTATAGGTACATTGGCCTATATGATCCATGCTATGGGAGTTCAGGAGATTTGGACGAATCTAGCGAAAATTGGTTGGTGGTTTTTGCCGGTATTGGGAAGTTGGGCTATTCTTTATTGGATGAATGCCATGGCTTTTAAAGCGATTATTCAAGAGCCGCAATTACCGCAGACCGATGTTCCTTTTTGGAAAGTACTGCAATTGACCGTGTCAGGTTACGCTATTAATTACATTACACCATTTGTAGCCTTGGGAGGCGAACCTTATCGTATTATGGAACTGAAGAACTATGTTGGTGGTTCAAAGGCCGGTTCATCCGTGCTGCTCTATGGTGTGATGCATATTCTATCCCATATTTTATTCTGGGTGGTATCCGTGTTTCTCATCCTATGGTTTGTGCCCGCAAGTACTTTGGTGAATGTTGCCTGTGCTGTAATTTTTGTTATGGCAATAGTATGTACCTGGTTGTTTACAAAATTCTATAAAAAGGGAATTACAGTTTCCTTATTAAGCGCCCTCTCACGATTGCCCTTGGTTGGAAAGAAAATCAATAGTCTACTGGAATCAAAATTTGAAACCTTAAATGATGTCGACCAACAAGTGAAGAATTTATTTCAAAACCGTAGAGACCGATTTTATAAGTCTCTTTTTTGGGAATTTGTAGCTCGGGTGGTGGGATGTCTTGAGATCTATTTTATTGGCCTGGCATTGGATATCAACATCGATTTTATTGATGCCATGATTATTAGTTCGGGGTCTTCATTATTTGCAAATCTGGTCTTTTTCTTTCCGATGCAGCTGGGAACACGTGAAGGTGGTTTGGCGATGGCTGTGATGAGTATAGGCTTGCCAGCTTCTGTTGGTATCTTTATGGGGATCGTGACAAGGATCCGTGAGATTGTTTGGATCATGATTGGTTTAGGTTGGATGAGTTTAGTTAAAAAGAAATAACAATGGATAAGTTTATAGTTAATGGGATTATTTTTGATTATGGTGGCACATTAGATACGAACGGCGGACATTGGGGAGCAGTGATATGGTCCGGTTATGAAAAATATCAAGTCCCTGTCAATCTAACTTCTTTTCAGGAAGCATATGCCTACGCCGAACGTCAAATGGCCATTCAGCCGATTATTAAACCGGAGTTTAATTTCCTGCAGGTACTTGAAGCGAAACTCAAGGTGCAATTTGAATATCTCATAGCTGCCGGCTATGATCTGGATATGCAATTGGCTGATAAAATCGCATTTGACGGTTATTCACTTGCCAAAGATACTGTTGCAAAGGTGGAGCCATTATTGGCTATTCTAGGTGATCAATACCCCATTGTAATGGTATCCAACTTCTATGGTAATCTAAAAGCTGTGTTGGCTGATTTCGGAATTTTATCGTATTTTAAAGCGGTGGTCGAGTCAGCGTTAGTGGGTGTACGTAAACCGGATCCAGCGATTTATGCATTAGGCGTGGAGGCTATGGGCTTACCTGCTGCTGAAATTTTAGTTGTGGGGGATTCCTATAGTAAGGATATGGCTCCGGCCAAGACTGTTGGGTGTCAGACACTATGGCTGAAAGGGCAGACTTGGGGGGAAGATAAACTACAGGATATTTCCGCCGCGGATAAACAATTTAGTACCATCTTTGATCTTAACGATTTTGTTTAATCAGGCTTTTTGACGAAATTCTTTAGGCGATATGCCTACATTTCGCTTAAAGAATTTTCCAAAAAAAGACTGGTCTGAGAAATGTAACTGTTTCGCAATTTCTCCGACCGATAGCCCTTGACGGAGCAAACATTTAGCCTCTTCCACCAAAACATTCTGGATCAATTCTATTGCTGGCTTTCCGGTGAGTTCTTTCGTGATCACGGAGAGGTGTTTGGGTGTAATATTCAATTCTGAAGCGTAAAACTGTACCCTATGCTCCTGACGGAAAGATTGTTTTAGTAACAAATAGAAATTGGATAATATTTCTCTTTTCCGTGAAGGTACCACAGGAATATTTTTTATGTTTTGGCTGGCTAAACGTGCGATCTCACAAAACAATACTTCCGTCAGTGATCTGATAATCTGTGGTTTGAAAATATAGTCTCCACCTTGCTTGTCGTAATGAATAAACTGCTTGAATAGGTTAGACAGGTTTGCGGCATCTGGTATCGAAAGTGAAAAAATATGATTGCTATTCAATGCGAGTGACTTTTTTGTAAAGTCAAAAAAGTCTTTTTGAAGTTCCAATTTAAACGTAAAATCTATACTAAAGAAAATCAGATAGACCTCGCAGTCCCACGATTTAGCGACCGAATCAGCATTGACTTTTGAGGATGGATGAGTCAACAGCAATTGATGCTGTCTGACCTGTATCCGTTGGTCATTTATTATAAAGGAAGTTTCCCCTTTTTTTATGAGGCAGAGGGAATATAGACTGTTGTTTGCCAATATCTGTTGCTCCTGAGGGCTAAAGACCGGTTTGGACTTGTTTCCCTTGATATGAAAAACGAAAAAATCTTTATTGTCAATGTGTTTATCGATGGAGTACATATTTACTTTACAATAAAATCAAAATAGGTTTTACGATAGGGTTCATCCTTTAGGGTATAGTGCCACCATTCCTTATCGTAAGCCTTAAACCCAAATTTAGCCATAGCCTCACGTAATATCCTACGATTTTTCTTTTGTTTTGCCGTTAGTTTGGTATAGTTATGATGTGAAACTGCTCCGAAGAAATCAAAGGCTCCGCCCATATCGATTTCCTTATGATCTTTAAGATCGACCAAGGTTAAATCGACGGTACTACCACGACTATGTCCTGATTTGCTGGCAATGAAGCCAAGTTTGAATAAGTTTTTTTTATCTAGTTCCGGATAGAATTCACGCTTGGCTATTGTATCCTGAGTGGCCAGCGACCAAGCTTTAAAATGATCAACTGCACGTTGCGGTCGATAGGCATCAAAGATTTTTAGTGCTAGCCCCTGATTGTTAAGATATTGTTCAACTTGCTGTAAGGCTAATGCGGCACGTTTGGTTAGGATTGCAACAGGCTTTTCATAGCCACGGATAGCTCTTCCAGTAAAATTATGACTGCCAAAATAACGCATATCAAGCGTAATTGTAGGGATGACTTCTTTTACATAGACAAAGTTGGATGGCATTTTTTGCTGGGCTTTTACTTGGAAGGCAACAAAAGCGAGACAAATTGATAGACAGAAGTTGAGTTTCATGGGATGAAGATACAACTTTAGATTCTCAATCTTTGCATGTAGCGATGCATTGAAAGCAGATTTTAGATAATATTTCGGTATCAATAGACCAAGTCTAGGGTAGCGGAGTCCTAGGGCTTGGTCTATTGATGTTAATGATCTGTTATTTTTCTTTTTAGATAGTTATAGATCTCGATCTGTGAGCGACAAGGTTCCTTTTTATTTTCAACGTAGTGGTTGCTCAGGGAATTATTCAGAATACGCGCTTTGACATTGTCTGTTAGCTGGATATAAAGCATCTCCTTTAGATCTTCCTTGATCTTTTTGCTTGTAATTTTTACTGCAGCTTCAATGCGATGATCTAGGTTTCGGGTCATCCAATCCGCAGAAGAAATATACATTAACTCTTTTCCAGCATTGTAAAAATACATGACGCGGGCATGTTCCAGATATTCATCCACAATTGAAATAGCATTCATCGGGGATTTAAATGTTTTCTGGTTCGTTGCACAATAAATGCCACGGATAATAAGATCTATTTTAACCCCAGCTGTCGCCGCATCATAGAGTTTTTTAATCATATCTTTATCACTCAGGGAGTTTACTTTGACAATGATGGATGCTTTGCGACCAGCTTTCGCCTCTGCTATTTCCAGATCGATGAAATGTAGTAGTTCCCTACGCATATCAATTGGGCAGATCAATAAGCTTTTGCAGTTTTTGATCATTTCTGCAGGGTCTGATTTCGGCCGTCTAAGGTAATTGAAAACTTTATTAATATCCGCAATGACATCTCGATTACTCGTCAGTAAACAATAATCCCCATATAATTTAGCCGTTTTTTCGTTGATATTACCGGTGCTGACGAAGCCGTATTGAACTGTTTTTGCGCCAGTCCTTTTTTTGATAACACATAATTTGGCATGTACTTTTTTATTTGGAATTCCCGTAAGTACCTTGATGCCTTCCAATTCCAGTTTTTCTTTCCAATCCAGGTTATTTTCCTCGTCAAATCGAGCACGTAGTTCAAGCATGACGGTTACTTCCTTGCCATTTCGGGCAGCGTTTATCAATGCGTTGGCAATTTTGGAATTCGATGCTAAGCGATAGGCAGTAATCTGTATTGTTTTTACATCCGGGTCCATCGCTGCTTCACGTAAAAGGTCAATGATGGGACGAAACTCATGGTAAGGGAAGGAGAGCAGAACGTCTTTTTTCAGAACAGTATCGGTAACCCGTTCATAGTTTTGGAAATAGGGATGTGGGAACGAGGTCCTTTCCTGCGGTTGATGGTATGACTTGAACACATTTGGAAAGTCCATAAAATGTTTAAAATTATGGATCTTTTGTCCGGGTATGATACTATCTTTTTTTGACAGGTTCAGTTTTTTGATCAAAAATTCCACGAGTTTCGGATCCATCTCCTGGTCAAAAACAAAGCGGGTGGGTTTACCTTTTCGTCTATTTTTGACCCCTTTACTGATCTTTTCCACCAATGTTGTATTGATGTCGTTATCAATGTCAAATTCTGCGTCTTTCGTGACTTTAAACACATGCGCATGAAATACATCGAAGCCGAAATAGGAAAATATCAATGGAAGATTGAATTTAATGACATCTTCAAGCAGAATTATATGTTTTTCATCCTTTGGCGAAGGCAATTGGACAAATCGCCCATTTTGGCTTGTCGGAATTTCAATTAGTGCAAACTTAGTTTCGTATTGCCATTCGCTTTTTCCCATAGAGATGCCCAAATAGAGACTTTTGTCCCGGATATAGGGCATTGGACGGACATCATCTAGAATGAGCGGGATGACATTCGATTCCACATCATCCTGATAATATTCACTGACAAACTGCTGTTGTTCGGGGCTAAGCTCCTCACTTGTCTTGATAAAGACATTTTGCTTGGCCATGTCTTTTTGGATCCGATTCCAGGTGTTGTCAAATTTCTTTTGCTGTTTGATTACCCGGATATTGAGTTCTTCTAAAATCAGTTGTGGATCTTCATAAAAAGATTGATTGGCACTTTTATCCTTTAGGTCGATTGCACGTTTGAGACCGGCCACACGGACACGAAAAAACTCATCCAGGTTATTGGAAAATATACCTAAAAATTTGATTCTTAGAGGCAAAGGTACAGTCTCATCTGCAGCCTCTTGTAATACTCTGCCATTAAAGCTCAACCAGCTAACATCTCTAGGAATAAATTTTTTCGCCATAGCTAAATATACATAAATTTAAGAAGCAAAACTATAGCTCTAGGCGCGATAAACGAACTTTTTCGTGTTAAAGAATTATTAATTTATTTTTTCTTCATCTACTTCCAAAAAAATACCCCAAAAAGTGCGAGACCTTTTGGGGGAAACAACATCCTCGACTGTATTGTTATTTCTTTTTTCCGTATTTTTTTGAAATCTGGATTGCTTTATACTTGGTACCATCGAAGTGCGGGGCATCAATTGCCAAGGTCGTAGGATAAGGAGCCGTACGGTCGAAAAAATATACAGTTGTCGTACTTCCATAATCATTGACAGGTAGGAGCTCCAGGCAAGCAGTATAATCAGCATTTAATACATCGCCAACCGTTACGGCATAGATCCGGACAATACCACCCTTATTTTGTTCATTTCTGACAAATGCAACTTCCTTAAATCCGCCCGGTAGATCTTCGATACTTTTCTGATTGAAAGTATCCTTTAAAATAAAACCCAACAACACTAAAACCGGAATGACCAAAAGCCATACCTTTTTATTCTTCTTCATTAAAATACGCTTAAATTGTAATGTTTATATCCAATAATTTATAAAATTCCTTTAAGATAGCCTGATGTCCCGGCCAAGCTGGAGATGTCACTAGGTTGCCATCCACAACAGCCTGGTCTGCTGGAATATTTTTCCAGGTGCCGCCAGCTAACTCAATATCCGGTCCTACAGCCACATAGGCTGTCAAAGTTCGCCCTGTAAGAACCTTTGCCGCTGTCAATACCTGGATTCCATGGCATATTGCTGCAACAGGTTTATTCTTTTCAAAGAAATGTCTGGTAATCTCCAATACACGTTGATCAAGTCGGATATATTCCGCCGAACGACCACCGGCAATATAAAGACCATCATATTCTTCTGGGTTAACCTGATCAAAATCCTTATTGATCGCAAAATTATGCCCCCGTAGTTCTTTATAGGTCTGGTCACCAGTAAAATCATGTACGGCAGTAGGTACCACATCACCCTTTTTTCGATCAGGGGCAACGGCATCAACTGTTATTCCTATTGATCCCATAGCTTGAAATGGAACCATTGCTTCGTAGTCTTCCACAAAGTCTCCAACGAGTAATAATATTTTTTTTGCCATATCAAAAAACCTCTTTTAATAAGGCTTGAATTTACGTATTAAAAGAGGTTTTTACAATGTTTATTTGTCAATCTTTTGTTAACCTTGAACCGTTATTTTTTCTGCAAGAGCGCGTTTCGTCTTACGTACTTTTGCCTCCAGCTGGCTTCTTAGTGTTGGATTGGTGATACCTTTTCCTTCTTCGAAATTTTTATGAAATTCGGGTAAGGAGAACGAGTCCAGTATATCGGCACCGTCCCAGGTAATTCTATTGACTGCTGTGTTTAATACCGTTGATCCACCCATTGGACCGGGAGCAGTTGCCAATAGGAAAACGGGTTTGCCATTAAATGTTTTGCGATTCGGGATACGGGATACCCAGTCTACAATGTTTTTGTAGGCCGATGTGTAAGAGCCATTATGTTCGGCCAACGAAATGAGTAAGAAATCTGCAGCATCCATCTTTGCTGCGAAATCATACGCTAATTGTGGGATCCCCAGTTCTACCTCCTTATCATAGGAATAAATAGGCATTTCGAAGTGATTAAGGTCTAGAAGCTCTATGCTATCATCGGCTTCTTTGTAATATTTGGACGTACTTGTCACAAAGATTTTGTTGATCGAATTCTTATTACTGGTTCCTGCAAATGCTAATATTTTCATCGCTGTATAAGTTTTAAATTTTAAACTTGTCAAACTTACAACATAATCGAAAAAAAAATGTCAGTCAAATGTCTGCTAGCGGTATAAAGAGCCATTTATTGATCTAGGTCAATTAAATGCAAAACGATCATACATCCCAAGCAGTCCAGTAATGCCGCCAGTGTGAACGACGAGTAGCTGATCTGCTGGTGTGAAATAATCTTTTTTTATAAGATCATCAATTGCATAGAGCAATTTCCCGGTATAGGTTGGTTCGATCATAATTCCCGTATTACTGATAAAATGCTGTGTGAAGGTAAGTAGTTCAGGATTGGTCTTCGCGTAGCCGCCAAAATGATAATCCAGGTGTAAAATAGGAGGGCTAAGATGGGGATAAAGTTGATTAACTTCATCAGAGATAAAGCTGCCGTTCTTTAGGACAGGGACGCCGTGTATCTTGGTAAAAAGATCTTTTTTGTCGATTGCATTAGCAATTCCTGCAAGCGTAGTGCCGGTACCACAGGCGGTAAAGATATGTTGATAGTCCTGTTGAAGTTCGTCTACAAGTTCGGCGCAGCCTCTGGCGCCCAAGATACCATAGCCGCCTTCATGGATATAAAAGCTGTTGGAATCCTGACCGAAATAATCACCATACAGCTTTTCTTTGTTTCGATAAGCGTCCCGGTCCACATAAATAAGCTGCATCCCAAACAATTGACACATGGTCAGCACAGGGTTATTAACGTGCTCATCACCTCTTACGAAAGCGGTAGTTTTGAACTGGAAAGTAGCTCCAGCACAAGCTGTCGCCAACAAATGATTGCTCCAGGCTCCGCCAAAAGTAACGAGATGATTTTTTTGTAGCTGTAAGGCCTCCTGAAGATTATACTTTAATTTTCGCCATTTATTGCCTGAAATAAAGGGATGAATCAGGTCATCTCTTTTCAGTGTCACTTTGATGTGCTTTTTCTCCCATAAAGGTAGCGTGACTTCTGTTTCGGGACTATGAATTTTAAATGGCAACATAATATTAAATGAAAACAAATTTAACGAAAATTGTTTCATTTGGCTTATTTTTGTAGCATGACAGAACAAATGGGATCGCAAGATCAAGAAGAACAAGAGTTATTTGAACATCTACGCATTGAAGTGGATAGGGGGCAGGCATTACTCCGTATTGATAAATATCTGATGAATAGGGTAGAGAATGCTACAAGAAGTAAAATTCAGCATGCCATTGAAGCAGGTTCTGTCATGGTTAACGGCAAAGAAATCAAGGCGAGTTATAAAGTCAGACCTGATGATGTTATTACCTTGGTATTACCTGATCCGCCGCGTGATAACGAGGTTTATCCTGAAAATATTCCATTAGACATAAAATATGAAGACGACGATGTACTTATCGTAAATAAAGAAGCAGGTATGGTTGTCCATCCGGGCTATAATAATTACACAGGTACATTGGTCAATGCATTGACTTACCATATACAACAGTTGCCACAGCTGCCTGGAAATTCAGACCGTCCCGGTCTGGTACATCGAATAGACAAAGATACTTCCGGTTTACTGGTTATCGCTAAGAACGAAAAATCGATGGCCTTTTTGGCAAAGCAATTTTTTGATCATAGCATTACCCGTAAATATATTGCTTTGGTGTGGGGTGATTTGAAAGAGGATGGCACGATTACAGGTTACATTGGTCGTCATTTGAAAGATAGACGTATAATGGCCATGTACGATAGTGAGGATAAAGGACGATGGTCCGTGACACATTACAAAGTATTGGAACGATTAGGTTATGTGACATTAATTGAATGCCAATTAGAGACTGGACGTACACACCAGATTCGTACGCACATGCAATCCATTGGTCATCCATTGTTTAATGATGCCATGTACGGTGGGGATAAAATATTAAAAGGAACTGTCTTTTCAAAATATAAGCAATTCGTAGACAATTGTTTTAACCTGCTTCCACGGCAGGCGCTTCATGCACAGGTATTGGGATTTGTTCATCCGACATCAAAAGAAAATATGTATTTTGAAGTACCATATCCTGAAGATTTTCGTTTAGCTTTAGAAAAGTGGCGTGGTTATGCTGCAAATTCCATGGCTGTGGAAAATGATTAAAATTTAGAAACAAGTAAAGATGCCGACAAACTATATCAATTATAATGGCAATGTAGTGCCGGAAGAACAGGAAATATTTAGCATAGAAAATAGAGGCTTTCGCTATGGTGATGGATTGTTTGAAACTATGTTGTATAAAGACGGTGACATCCGTTTTCTGAATTTCCATGTAGCGCGTTTACAGCAGGGGATGGAATTGATTCACCTGGATGATGCGAATCTTTTCGACGAATTTTTTATCCGTTCAAGATCGGAGGAATTGATCCGTAAGAATAATATGCTGGGCCAACAGGTTCGCATTCGTCTGATTGTCTTCCGGACCGGTGGTGGACTCTATAGTCCAAGCACAAATAAACCGGGATTTGTTTTACAGGTACAACGCATAGAACCCAACCTGAGGGATAAGAAAGTCGGCCTGATTGTGGGCTTATATAGTGAATTCAAAAAGCCTTATAGTGATTTATCTAAAATCAAATCGCTCAACGCTCAAATTTATGTGTTGGCGGGTATTTATAAGAAAAAAATGGCATTTGATGATGTATTGATCTTAAATCAGGAAGGCTACCTTTGTGAGTCACTAACATCAAACATCTTCGTGTATTACGAAAAAATATTGTACACACCGGCACTTTCAGAAGGCTGTATCGAAGGGGTTATGCGCCGTGTTGTCATGGATATGGCGAGGGCTGAAGGGATTGAAGTGGTGGAGGCGCAGATCAGCCCCGAGATCATGAAAAGGGCAGATGAAATTTTTTGTACAAATGCGGTACAGGGGGTGCAATGGGTGATGGGATATAAGCAAAAACGCTATTTCAATAAGATCTCACGCATATTGCAGGACAAACTGTTAAGCTGGAATTACGATGCAAATGAGGAGCAAAATTAAGGTTGTACGAAGTAAATAATAAAGACAAAAGGCCAGGATTGGACTGACCTCAAAAAGTTGGACTAATTTACGCAGTGTATTTGATATAATGAGCTCGATATTCCACCGGGCTCATTCCATTTAAATTAATCCTGGCCTTTTGTATGCACAATTCTGATGATCCAGTGTTCAAAAGCTTTTTTGAAGCTAAGTAGAAAGTCTATTGTTTTTTGCAATTCGACCTTGCCGTTTTCTCCGATGGAATCTTTGATACTTCCGAGATATGCTTCGGGCTGCTGCATGGGGTAAATATTGACGAATACCAAAGCCTGTCGGATATGATGATTTGCGCCGAAACCACCATAGACTCCCGTCGAAGAGCTAATAATTGCACCCGGCTTTCCATCCCATTTATTTTTGCCATAAGGTCGAGATCCCACGTCTATAGCATTTTTTAGGACAGCCGGTATGGAGCGGTTGTATTCAGGGCTGATGAAAAGTACTGCGTCCAGCGAAGCGATTTCCTTCCGAAACCGGACATAACTTTCAGGCGGGTTGCCTTCATCATCGAAATCCTGGTTGTAAAGGGGGAGATCCCCAATTTCGATCACGCGATAGTTAAACTTGTTGGCCGGTTGTTCACAGATAAAAGCAGCTATTTTTTTGTTATAGGATTGTTTCCTTAAGCTACCGACGATGATTCCAATAGTGTAAGTATTCATGCTAAAGTTTAATTAAAGTATGAAAAGTATTAATGGTTGAACAATTTGTATCCTAAAAAGTTTCCCTGTAATGCATTGCGAAATTAAAACTAAACTATTCGTGCTGAATAGATTAAGTTTTTGTTAACAAAAATTAACATTTATCATTTAATCTTTTGCATACAGTTTGTTGTCGTATTGTAAAGAAGAAATTACAAAACTAAGGGAGGAGCTACTTATGAAAAAAATGTTTTACACCGCTGCTATCATTGCCGGGCTTTTTGTAGCTGGAACGGCTGAAGCACAGGTCAGTATCAGCGTGAATATTGGGAGTCAGCCCAGTTGGGGGCCAGCGGGTTATGATTACGCCCGTTATTATTACATGCCTGAATACAACATGTATTATGATGTGCCAGCGCGATGTTATGTCTACTATGATAATGGTGGCTGGATAAGAAGGTCGAGTTTACCAAGAAGATATCGGCATTATGATTTTTATAGGGCGCATAAAGTAGTGATCAACGATCGTACCCCTTGGCATCATCATGACCGTTACAGAAGCAGATATGGGCGCTTACGTGGCAGACAGGTTACTATCCGGGATAGCCACCATGGGCATGGCGGATATTCCTTTGCAAGCGAGCGTAGCGTAAGACGCGAACGTTCCTGGGGAGAAAGCAGAAGACATGGCGATAAGGGAAGATGGCATGGACGCGGATATGAAGATAGACATGAACACAGGCATGGAGGGAGACATAGAGATTAATCGGATCTGTCTGTTTTAAGTATCTTAATCGTTTAATTGAAAGGTACCTGTCCAAAAGATAGGTGCCTTTTTTTGTTGCATCGCTAATTCCTGAAAAATTATCTTAATTTTGTGATAGAGGAATGTTGCATGACTTTAAAAAAAAGATCTTTTGCACGCAAAAGATCGCATGTGTCGTATAGGTTAATTTTTGTAATGAGAAAAGTATTTAAATCAAGCTTTCTATGGATGGGCTTGGGGATAGTTGGCTTGGGGTTGCAGTCTTGTAATCAAAACAGCGGTAAAAAAGGAGAAAAGGGTGTTACTGTCGATTCCGTGCAGCACAGGAGAGATAGTCTAATTGTTGTGCAGGATTCCATTACAAAAGTGGATTCGCTACGTAAAGATTCCATTACCAAGATGGAGGCAGATGTTTCCTATACTGGTGCTAAAGATACCACAGTTTTATTGACGGACTCAGTTTCGCCGCGGTATATTTACCTTACTTTCGATGACGGCCCGCTTAACGGTAGTCAATATTTAGATTCTATCGCAACGGCGAAAGGTATTAAAATCAACGCATTTTTGATTGGCGCTCATGACAAGATGAGTAAAAAAATGCATAGCTATACGGAACGTTATAAAAATAATCCGTTGGTCGATTGCTACAATCATAGTTACTGGCATGCTCATGATAAGTATACTACATTTTACTCAAATCCAGTGACGGCATTTGAAGATTTTGAATTAGCAGAACAATCTCTAGGCTTGCAGCATAAAATCGTTAGGCTTCCGGGAAGAAATATCTGGTATGTAGGGGATCGTAAAAAAGTTGATCTAAAAAGTGGTGCATCTACAGCGGAATTGTTACATCAAAATGGTTATAAAGTGATGGGCTGGGACTGTGAATGGAAGATCAATGGTGTAACTGGTAAGCCCGATTTATCAGTTAACCAGCTGTATACACAGATGAAAAACTTACTTCGCAAAGGCACATCCTACACAAAAAATAATGTTGTACTGTTGACCCATGATAATATGTACCAAACCAAAAAAGGACAGAAATTACTGTCAGATTTAATTGACAGTCTTAAACAGCATCCGAACTATCGCTTTGAGTTTATGCGCAATTATCCACAATAGGGAGTTTACATAATTAATCTAGCCCTAAATCAGTAGTATAAGATTACTGGTTTAGGGCTAGATTTTTATAGCGGAAAAATTCTCTCCTTAATTTTGTTTGCGTAGATATTTGGTCAATATAACAATTGTTTGACCTTCAATTTTTCCTTCGATCTGTTCAATATTATCGGCTACTAAGCGGATATTTTTAACCACAGTCCCCAAGGTTACTTTGAGTGAAGAGCCTTTTACATCTAATGTTTTGGTCAATACGACAGTATCACCTTCCAATAATCGTTGACCGATACTGTCTTCATGAAACGACACGTAACCATCATTTTCGTGATCTCCTGTTTTCTTTGCTTCGGCCAATGTTTCATCGTCAAGATAAAGGATATCCAGCGCCTCGGAGGCCCAGCCTTCATTTTTCAAACGATTTAGCATTCGCCAACAAACAATCTGTACGGCAGGATTTTCAGACCACATGGCATTGGGTAGAAATTTCCAGTCCTCAGGGTTTAGTTGCTCGGTTTTATTGAGCTGGTTGGCCAATGTTGTTGAAATCAGTAGGCTGTTATCCAAAGTCGAACTGGTTTCAGGTGGTAATGTATAGGTGATTAAATCCGCAGCAATGCCTGTTAGTTCACATTTTCCGCCAGCCCGCGCTAGTAATTGTTCTTCTAATTTCATATCTGTTTCTATAAAAGCCCAAAAATAAGAATATAAATCGTAGAAAGCTGTAGCTGATAAAATAAAGCTGGTTTTACACTAAAAAAAATAAGGCAAGCTAGTTATATTGGTACTGAATTTGTACGCTAACGATATTGGAAAAAATTATTAACTGGAATAAATAGATAAATCATATGAAATGGCAAGGAGGTAAACAAAGTGGCAATTTTGAGGATCGTCGGGGAATGTCAGGTGGTGGAAAGCTAGCATTGGGCGGTATAGGCGGGATTATTGTATTAGTTATTGGTTTTTTGATGGGTGGAGATCCCATGCAGCTGTTGCAACAGGCACAGAATATGGGGGGGCAAACCGAACAGTCTGGACAGCCTCGCGAACTGAATCCTGAGGAAAAAAGGCTGACGGAGTTTTCTTTGACCGTGTTGCAGAGCACGGAAGATGTCTGGGCTAAACTATTTAAGGAGCAGATGCAGCATAACTATACGCCGACCACATTGGTTTTTTACGATGGTGGTACGCAAACAGATGGTTGCGGGATGGGACAGGCTTCCTATGGACCGTTTTATTGTCCCGGAGACCAAAAAATCTATTTGGACCTGACATTTAGCCGTGAACTTTCTGATAAATTCGGTGCGAAAGGTGAATTTGCAATGGCCTATGTTATTGCACACGAGGTTGGGCACCATATTCAACAATTGGTGGGCTTATTACCTAAAACCAATCAAGCCCGCGGGAAATTAAGTGAACGCGAAAATAACAAGATTTCAGTGATGACCGAGCTTCAAGCTGATTTCTATGCTGGTGTATGGGCGCATTATCTCAATGAATATACCGACATAAAAATAGATTATAACGATATCGTAGACGGTATGAAAGCCGCAGAAGCTGTGGGGGATGATAAGTTGCAGACAGCTGCCCAGGGGTATGCCGTGCCAGAATCCTTTACGCATGGAACTTCAGCGCAGCGTATGGCCTGGTTCAAAAAAGGATATGATTCGGGGGATATGCGCGCTGGAAATACGTTTGAAGATCCAAGCCTGAGATAGCAGACAGATTCCATGACCGCTATACAAGATAGCACAGGCAAAGAGAGCTCTATAAATTTATTATGGGGCTTTTTATTTTATTGAACCAATAAATTACAGCCTCTAATATCGCTTTGATCAAAACGGCCCAAGATCTCAAATGAACCATCGGCATACACTTTTCCTAAATCTTGTGTGGCTATAAATGCGCACGAATAGCGGTTGGCTAAGTCGATGACATTGATTCCTCCTGTTCTGTTGGAAGAAATTAAGCTCAAAGGATCATTTGTATCACGGATTAATATTCTCATCCATTTCGGAAGATGGAAAATGCCCTGACCACAGGAGTATCCTTGAGACAGCAATTCAGTCATACCATATTCAGAGTGAATTCCATTGACCTTAAAAGCGTCCTGAAGCAACTGGTGAATTTCCTCTTTGACCATTTCTTTACGTTTACCTTTCATTCCGCCGGTTTCCATGATAATCAGCTCTGGAAATTCAAGAGCATATTGTTCAATAAAATCAAGCAAGGCATAAGTGACACCAAAAAGGATGGTTTTCGTTCCCTTTTCTTTTAATTGAACAAGCGTATTGTATAGTTCCTGATGATTGTATAGAAAATAATTACTCTCTGCCTGTTTACTCTGTTTCATCAGGTCGTCGATCATATAGATCAGCGAAGAACCGCTTCTTTCGAGATAGGATGGGAGTAGGGCTAAAACAGCGATATCTGTAATTGGACCATAGAAGTCTTCGAATATACGTCGAAAAGTCTGCTCATAGATGGACAGATCAGCAACAAGATGTTTGGATGTGACCATACCTGTTGTACCCGAGCTTGAAAATATAATTTGGGGATCCATTCCGGCTGCCAGTACTCTTTGTGTTTTGAAAAATTCTATCGGCATGAAAGGGATCTCACTATAATGTTGGACTTGATTTTTTTCTTTGCCTATCAGCGAAACATAGTCGCGGTAGACCTGACAATGCAGCAGCTGGAAGCGATAAGTTTCTAAACATTGTTGATTAAAATCATCTTCTGTTTGAATTGCAAAAAAATCTGCCCAATTCGTCATAACATTTAAATTTTGATGGACAAAATTAGCTAAAATTTGGAAATATTGGGTAGGAAAGCGTAAGCTCTAGCGTCGGAATAATGTAAAAGAGCCTGCTGGCGAATTCTGCTATTCGGGATAATAGAGAAAACACTGGTATCGATTTTTGGACACCAGTGTTTGCTATATCTTACAACATACCGCCGTCAACAGGAAGAACCTGTCCAGTCACATATGCGGATAAATCAGAGGCTAGGTAGAGACATGCGTTGGCTACATCTTCGGGAGATCCGGCGCGTTTTAACGGAATTCCGGCTTCCCAGGAAGCGATTACTTTAGGATCTAATATATCTGTCATTTCCGTACGGATAAATCCAGGTGCGACCACGTTCGCACGGATGTTGCGTGAACCTAGTTCTTTTGCAATGGACTTGGTGAAGCCTATAATACCTGCTTTGGAAGCTGCATAATTTGATTGACCAGCATTACCTTGGACGCCAACAACAGAAGACATATTGATAAATGAACCATTACGGTTTTTCATCATTATTTTTGAAGCAGCTTTTGTAACATTGAATACGGATTTCAAGTTGACATTTAGGACATCATCCCAGCTTTCTTCTGTCATACGCATTAACAGGCCATCTTTTGTGATGCCGGCATTGTTGACGACGATATCCAGACTTCCAAAATCCGCAACGATTGCATTGATTAACTGTTCTGCTTCTTCAAATTTTGAAGCGTCAGAGCGGTAGCCAATTACTTTTGTTCCGTAGGCTTGAAGCTCTTTTTCCAGCGCTTGTCCCTTTTCTACAGACGAAAGGTAAGTGAAAGCGACATTGGCGCCGTGCTGTGCAAACACTTCAGCAATTTTTCTTCCAATTCCTTTTGATGCTCCAGTTACCAAAGCAATTTTTCCTTCAAGTAATTTCATATAAGAGTGTAAAGTTATTCGTTGATGTTTTTGCAAAAATGTTAAAACTATATTATAACACAAAATCTTTCGATAAATAACGATTTAAAAAGCTCGGATATTTGTCTTATTTCGGGCTATTTACAGCCGTATCGATCAACAATATCCTGAGTAAGGGCTTCGAAAACCTGAAAAGTTGCATTTCCTTTATACTTAGGATTATTTTAATAAATCAATGGTATTTTTGAATAAGTGCTTCTAAAAAGTACAGTTTTTTGACAAAAGGCTTGGGGGTTTACCAAAAACTATATTAAATTTGCATCAATCACAAAAACATGAGCAAAAAATCAAATAAAGAAGTTGACGTTGTTCTGATCGGCGCCGGTATTATGAGTGCTACTTTGGGGACTCTAATCAATGAATTAAGCCCAGACGTTAATATTGAAATTCTTGAGCGTTTGGATGTTGTGGCGGCTGAGAGTTCTGACGCTTGGAATAATGCTGGTACAGGTCACTCGGCCTTGTGCGAATTAAACTATACACCGGAGCAAAAAGATGGTTCGGTAAAGGTTGATAAAGCGGTTAAAATTGCCGAACAATTTGAAGTATCGAAGCAGTTTTGGTCATACTTGGTTGATAAAGGTATTATCGCCCAACCGGAGAATTTTATCCGCAGCATTCCACATATGAGTGCTGTTTTTGGTGAAAAAGATGTGAAATTTCTAAAGACAAGATGGGAGACAATGAATACCCAGACCTTGTTCAAGGGAATGGAATATACCGAAGATCCTGAGTTGTTAAAATCCTGGATTCCTTTGATGATGGAAGGAAGGGATGCAGGAGAGAAAATTGCTGCAACCAAGATGGACCTCGGTACTGATGTGAATTTCGGTTCATTGACGCGTGATTTGATTAATAACCTGGCAAAAAAAGAAAATATTTCAATATCCCTAAACCACGAAGTTGTCGATATCGAACGCGAAGACGATGGACGTTGGGAAATCGAAGTGAAGGATTTGAAAACCGGGGTGAAGAGAGAGCTAAAAGCGAAATTTGTTTTTATCGGCGCTGGAGGCCACTCCTTATTATTACTAGAGAAATCTGGTATCCCAGAAGCAAAAGGTTACGGTGGATTTCCTGTAGGAGGTCAATGGTTGAGATGTGTAAACGAAGAGATTATCAATACACATCATGCTAAAGTTTATGGTAAGGCATCTGTCGGCGCGCCACCGATGTCGGTACCGCATCTGGATACCCGGTATATTGATGGCAAGCAAGCCTTACTTTTTGGCCCCTATGCTGGTTTCTCTACCAAATTCCTAAAACAGGGATCTTATTTTGACTTACCTGCATCGATCAAATTATCCAATATCCGTCCGATGTTATCGGCAGGACTTGATAACTTGCCTTTGACCAAGTATCTGATTACTGAGGTCATGAAATCTCCTAAAGATAAATTAGAGTCTCTGAAGCAATTTATGCCAACTGCTAAATTGGAAGACTGGGTTATTGAAAAAGCCGGTCAACGTGTTCAGGTGATTAAAAAGGATGAGAAGAAAGGCGGGATTTTAGAGTTTGGTACAGAAGTGGTTTCGAGTGCAGACGGTTCTATTGCGGCGCTATTGGGTGCTTCTCCAGGGGCATCTACTTCAGTGGCGATCATGATTAGCTTATTGAAGAAATGCTTCCCTGAACGTGCTAAATCAGATGAATACCGCAAGAAACTACGGGAGATGATTCCTTCCCATGGCAAATCATTAAACGATGACGCTGAGCTTTGTAGGGAGACGCGTATACGCACGCATAAAGCGTTGAAATTAATTGATATCGATTAATTTCGATTTACAAAATATACTTATGGGGTGCTTTGGATGCATTGTCATCGAAGGCTGAGATTATACCCAATAAAAGCGATTGTGCAACCTTGTACAATCGCTTTTATATACCTGATCCGGATAATGCTGGCGTAGGGATTTTAATTTCAATAAAAACAGCTGTTTTTACCCGCCTAAGTTTATTATATAATATAAGAAATAATAAACAATTGAATGACTTCTGATACAATTTTTGATGCTTTAATCCAGCAAATACAACAAGCTAGCCTAGCTGAGTGGCTGGGGGTATGTTTTGGCATTTTGCAGGTTTGGTTTTCAAGACAAAATAAATCGATCAATTATCTCTTTGGGATAATAGGTATCATTATATCGGTTTATGTCTTATTCCATGCCAAACTATATGCGGAGATCCTGCTCCATGTTTATTATTTGGTAATGAGCATCTATGGTTGGATCTATTGGAAATATAGCAGTGACCGTGTTGTCCCAATCAGCCGCAATACAGCTGGAGATTGGTGGATTGTTGGTATTATCTGTATAGCGGGCTTTCTATCATTCTACTTTGGTCTGGTTCATTTAACCGATTCGGACGTTCCTGTTTGGGACTCTTTTGTTTCCTGTACAGCTTGGGCTGGGATGTGGTTGTTGGCGAAGCGCAAAATTGAAAATTGGATTTTATTGAACATCAGTAACCTGATGGCAATTCCTTTGCTTATGCACAAAGGTTTATTCCTATATGCTGGTTTAACCTTATTTTTATTTGTGATGGCTTTTAGTGGCTATTTTAATTGGCGGAGAATATTAAGTAATGAAAAGAAATATGCAACTGAGTGATGCGACTATCGCTGTACTAAGGGATCAGCAAATGAAAGGCATCCAACAGAAAAGTTTGTCTAGGGAGCAGTTAGCGTTGATTTATGATAACAAGTGGTTTAAAATTTGGGTACCACAATCATTGAACGGCTTAGGCCTGGATTTGGTCAATGGGCTTTCCCTTTTGAAGGAGCTGGCCTATTGGGATGGCGGATTGGCGTGGACAGTAACTTTATGTGCAGGTGCCAATCTTTTTGTCGGTTTTATTGATCAGCTGGTGGGACGGGATATTTTCGCTTCAAAACAGGTATGTTTTGGGGGGAGTGGGCAGATTGCTGGTGTCGCCGAACGTGAGCGTACATCTTATCGTCTGAAGGGGCTGTGGAAATATGCTACTGGAGCACCTCACTTGACGCATTTTACGTTGAATGCTTATATTCAGGAGAAAGGTCAGCCCATACTGGACGAGGATGGAAATCCCCTGGTGAAGTCTTTTTTTGTCGATCGCGAACAGGTGCTAATTCATTACGATTGGGATACATTTGGCCTGGAAGCGACAGCCTCGCATTCTTTTTCGCTGGACAATATATGTGTGGATGAGAACCGGTCTTTTTCTATTGATGCAAAGAAAAGTACGTATACAGATCTGCTTTATCAATATCCTTTTATACCATTTGCGGAGTTGACCTTACTGGTCAATTTTATGGGGATGTATCAGCGGTTTATGGATCTGATTGAGAAGTTATTTGTATTGAGGTCCAATCAGGGGAAATGGGAGATTCTTGAAAGTAAAGCTGCTTTTCGGAAGTTGGACGAAATGCAGCAGGATTATATAGATAGGACGCATAAAATCTTGGATTTGGCAGCTTGTTCTTGGAATAATATCAAGAATGGGACTGATAACACTGCATTATATGAGCGCATAGCGATAGAAAGTCGGGATTTTGTAGAGATCATTTTGTCCAATGTAAATAAACTCTATCCCCATACCGGAATTTCGGGTGCGACGGCTGACAATGAAATCAATATTTTGTTTCGAAACTTATTTACGGCATCGCAGCATAAATTGTTGCAAAAAGGCTTTTTGTAAGCTTGACGAGGAATTTTATTGTTAAGGATACCAAGATTCTTCATCTTGCGGTAGAAATTTCCTCTGTCTAGAATGTAGGTAATGGATTCAGTAAGAGCTTTTTTACCGATTTATTATGCAAAAAATATCGCTTCTGGAGGCCCCGTGATAGACCCAATAATCGTTCCTATAAAACTAAAAGTGTGATTGTAAATAATACAATGGAATTGAGGACAATATAGGGACGCGCGAAATGATGAGCGGAAAGCCTGTTATCGTGTCGGTATCATCGTCAAAACCGATGGTATTTAAGGAATTCGAAATCGATGTTAACGGCATTACTGCAGCAACTTTAATTTAAGTTGAGGCCAAAAGCAAGTCCATACCAGAGTTTATTTTGATAAATCCAGGTGGAACGATTGCCATCCAATAGATGATCGAAACCCAATGCCATTCCAACAGTGAAATTATTGACAGCAAAAATTCCTGCAAATCCTTTGCTCCAAACAACACCTTCATATTCTTGTTGAATGGCGTTATTTGTCGTTGTAGGGGATAGCGAAGAATTTCCAAGACCTGTGAAAGCGCCAAATGAAAAACCTAAATGATTAATGCTTCTATCGGATACACCAAGTGGATTTGTTGTGTAATTGATTATGTATTTGTCCCGTCTGTATCCGAAATAACCAGCCCCGTTCAAGTTTGTATTTAACTGCATAGGAACTCCGGTTTGTGCAGGGCGAAATTTTAGAGGGATCGTCAAAAAATCAATATCGAAAGACGGTTTACTGAATGAAGCAGACTGTTCGGAGTTCGCTTTCAATACATTCTTTTGAAATTGATATACGTTGCATGTATCAATGCTAAATTGGCCATTTTCCTTGGGCTTTGATGGGTGGATCCGAATAGTTTCATCGGCAACATCAATATAGACTTTTTGCTTTACGCCATCTATATTTTGTGTATAGAAGCCATCGTTAAACTCTTTTTTACTATTTTTTTGGAATACGCTGCAACTTGAAACTGTGATGCTGATAGGAATGATAAATTGTGCTAATCTCTTCATTAGTTTTTTTACGTATGTATGGTGATGCTCTAAACGGATCACTTTATTTTCTTTCAAGATATTGGATATACCTAGAGCAGTGATTTTAAGTTTAATGCTTGTCCTCATTAAGTCATCTAATCGAATAAATACCTTCTTGAATTTGCATGATGCTGTTTTTCATAGAAAATGTTAATCTATATTTTCCAAAAATATAAAATGGCTGTAACTTGAAAACAACTTTGAAGCGTATTTTTAAAAAAAAGAAAAATCAAGCGTGATTTTTTTTTATTGTGCGAATAATTAGTCGCTTATGTATCTACTCATCCCTAAGGCTATCTACTGGGTTTGTTTTTGCGGCTTTGAATGCTTGGTAGCATACTGTCAATAGTGCAGCTAATATGCCAATTGTACCTCCCATAGTAAACGGTATCCAATTTACGTCTATTTTATATGCGAAATCCTGGAGCCATTTATTAGTTGCCCACCAAACTATGGGAGCAGCAACAAGAATAGCAATAAATACCATTTTCACAAAATCCTTAGATAGTAAGTTGACTATACTCGAAATAGAAGCCCCCAACACTTTGCGTATACCGATTTCCTTGCTTCGCTGGTAGGCGATGATTGTTGCTAATCCAAATAGACCTAAACAACTGATCAAAATTGCTAGGGCAGTACTGATATTCGTCAACTTTAGAAGCTGCTGTTCCTTTTTATAAAGATCGGCAATACTTTCATCATAAAACCTGTAATTAAATTCCTCTTTCGGAAAGAATTGGTTCCATTTGTCACTTATCTGCCTAAATAATTCCGGAAATTGTTCGCTTTTACCGGCATCAAATTTAATGTTGATGGTATTGACATTCCCCATAAAACTTCTCAATGCCATAGGTTCAATAACAGTATAGAAATTGCTGATATGAAAGTCTTTTACCACACCCATAATTGGGAACCTTCTATTTCCCTGTCCTATAATCTTACCAATGGCATCCTCAGGTGACTGAAACCCGAATGTTTTAACTGCACTTTCATTGATTACAAAAGAATTTATCGTGTCAGATGGCAATAGATTTTGACCAGCGATCAATTCTAAATCATATAGCTTCAAATAAGCAGTATCTACGGATTTTAAGAATATCCGCTGCATCTCTGGTTCTTTAATTCCCGGTATAATGTGATTAAAAACTGTAGAAGCTACCTGATCTTCCATTGGTTTTTGACCTAGGCTAACATGCTTTATTCCAGAAATCTTTCTTAGTTCTTCAACCAATGTTTTTCTTTTAGTGTTATAATTTTCAGAATTCCATAATTTATAAGGAATGTCTGTCGTAATGACGGCATCTTTATTGAATCCCAATTCTTTATGAATGGTAAAGCTCATTTGTTTCCCAATAATCAATGCTGATACGATGAATATTTGTGCTACGACAAATTGAAAAACGATCAGTATTTTTCTAAGGGTGATTTTATCATTAGCTATTTTCACTTCGCCCTTACCTCTAAAAATACTAACTGCATTTACTGTGGTAATAATCCAGGAAGGATAAAGTCCAGCCAGTAGGGTAGTAGAGATCAAAACAATTCCCAGGAATACGATAAAGCTAACTGGATTCAGAAATTCTACGCTGTCTTGAGTAAAGAAATCCCGTAAAGCGTCTATTGCAACATAAGATATTACACTTGATAAAATAATTGCAAATAATACTACAACAACTGTTTCTAGCATCATCTGGAGAATCAGATGCTTAGCCTTACTTCCAAGGGTTTTGCGAATACCAATTTCTTTTGACCGTTGAGGTATTTGGGACGTAGTGAGGTTAATATAGTTTATACATGCTAAAATCAATAAGAATATAGCTGTACCAATAAGTCCATAAATTACATTCTTACTGGTTTTATTAATACCATTATCTTTTACATCCGTAGCAAAATGGGACTCTAAAAGGGGTAATTTCTCTATTTGGCGGTTATATGTAAAATTAATTTTGTTCTCCTGATTGAATAGATTCCAATTGTCTGAAACTTTTTTCTGTATTCTAGCTAAAGCGGCATTTGCCTCTTCGGTGTTGTTGGTTTGAAAATATACCATATCCGTGCTATTAGTATTTGTCCAATTCCCCAAACTTAAATCAAACTTAGATTTATTCAATAGTAGGAATTCTTCACCTTTAAATTCCGTTGGAAAATCCAATGTTTTTATTACACCGGATACTGCCACTTGTATACTATCGTCATAGATCAATGTCCTACCCAAAATATTCTCATAAGAAGTATTAGGGAAATAATATTTCGCCCGCTTATCGGTTAATACTACTTTGGAAGGATTATTCAATGCTGTTTTTTTATCACCGGCGAGCCATTTATAAGAGACCATGTCAAAATAATTCCCTTCGGTATTAATAATGCTTTGATTAGTCAAATCAAAATTTTCCTTTTTGCCCTCATTTTGTTGGTTTATTGGTACCCTTACACTTTTTGTAAAACGCTTAAATACTGGAACAACTCGCTTTACTCCGACCAATTCTTCTTTCATATAAAAATAAATGGGAGTGGATATACCTCCAGTAAAGCTAAATTCACCTTTTTCCCCAAATCGACTTATCAATCTATAAGTATGCTCCTTATTTTCTATTTTATTCTCGAAACTCAGTTCATAACTTACAAATTTGTAAATCACCCAACACGCACTTATGCCTATACTCAATCCTAAAACATTCAAGAATGTATAAAGCTTATTTCTAAGTAGATGTCTTACGCTGTTTTTTAAGATTATATTATTCATTTCGTTTTAGATTTTTGGTTAGAGCTATTAGATTTTTGATGCATGATAATGGATTTAGAATCCGATCATGAATCATCTTAGCTTTCTTATGAGGTATTTCAAGAGATATGCCAATTAGTTAACTATTTTTTAATCAATAAGTTGTATTGTTGTTCAAGCTTCCGGCGTTCAATATCGTACGTTTTTTGTTCGGATACGGACAGTTGTATGGATAAACCCTAAATAACATTGAACAGAGTGTTTTATATTGATTGGCAACTTTATATAGTAAGAACGAGCCAAATCTGTCCTCAAATGAGATATGCACTGTAAAACCCAACGCTTATACGAGTTTTGTTAGTATATTCGTTTAAAAATGGGGGCGGCAGAATCAAAATATTTTAATAGTTTAGTTAACAGTTTTTCTTGTCATAAAAAAGGAGACAACTTCAATGAAGTGTCTCCTCTTGTGTTCCCGGCGGGGGTCGAACCCACATCGTCAGAACCGGAATCTGAAATTCTATCCATTGAACTACGGGAACGTGTCGCAAAGATATACTATTTTCTAGATCTTACAAATAATCTTTGCTATAAAATTTAATCTTTTGAACGGCGAATTTCGAGTGCATATCGCTCCCGGTTTTTGACTTCGCTGCTTTTATAATTTGTACATTCCGCTTTTCTAGGCTAACTTTTTGTCTATTAGTAATATGTATGCAATGTTGCGTTGAAGCTATGCTAAACTATTACTCAGACGCGTTATCGTACTCCAAATTTTATTGAGCTTAGGACTTAAAAAACATTCTGCACGACTTGACAAGCATTTTATAACGGTCTATTGACTTGCTCACTCCAGAGAAGATTAAGACCTGGGATGGTATTGTGTAATGATGGAGTGAAGATAATCCCGATCAATGTGTGTATATATTTCGGTTGTCGTAATACTTTCATGTCCCAGCATATCCTGTACAGCCCGTAAATCTGCCCCACCTTCAACCAGGTGAGAGGCGAAACTATGCCTAAAGGTGTGCGGACTGATGATCTTTTGTAGTCCAATTTTTTGAGCAAGTTCCTTAATGATCAGAAAGATCATCACCCTGGACAAAGCCGAACCTCGTCTGTTCAGAAACACAATATCTTCATTTCCATTTTTGATCTTAATATGGGGTCTAACCGAATCCAAATATAGCCGGAGATGTTTGATCGCCTGTTGTCCAATCGGAATCAGTCGTTCTTTGCTACCTTTACCTTCCACTTTGATAAATTCTACGTCGAGAAACAAATTGGAGATCTTGAGATTGACGAGTTCAGACACACGCAATCCGCAGCCATATAAAACTTCAATAATTGTTTTATTGCGCTGTCCCTCCGTCGAAGAAAGATCTATAGCTGCTATCAGTTGATCAATCTCATGGATACTCAGTACGCTGGGGAGTTTCCGCGCTAAGCGTGGTGCTTGCAGCAATTCAGTTGGATTATTATCTAGGTCATGTTCAATGACTAGAAAGCTAAAAAAGGTTTTTAGCCCGGATATTAAACGGGATTGTGTGAATGGTGAGATATTGAATTCCTGTAACCATTGCAGAAAATCCTGAATATCCTTCCGTACGATTTTATTTAAAGCGAGCCCGTTGTCCTCGCAATAGATTTGGAATTTAGAAACATCATTGAGGTAAGCCTCGATCGAATTAATGCTCAAACCCCGTTCGAACTTTAGAAATCGTTCGAATTCTTTTTTAATGACCTGCCAGTTGCTGAAATCCATTTGCAACAAAATTACAATTAACTATTGTTCTTTTCGAAAGATATTCTGTATTTTTAGACTTGTTTTACAAACCATGAGCAATAGTAAAGAGACGCTCGATCCCGTAGGGGATATTAATAATATTATTTTATCTGTATTTTACCATTTATCGGGACAATTGGTCTCCAGTTCCGTTTACCCTAATATAAACAATTAGCAAAAAATAACCGACTAAAAAAAGAGATTCATTTGTATGAAATTCATTAAACCACTTGCATTAGCCTTTTTGCTTCCGGCTACATTTTACGGCGTAGAGGCAAAAATGCCCACTACTTTAACAGCACATGCCAGGGCTATTCTATCGCAGGATAGTTTGGCCTTAAATCAAAAGTTACCTTTCGACAATGAAGTTGTCACCGGTAAACTGAAAAATGGATTTACATATTTTATCCGCAAAAACACCGAGCCTAAGGGGCGAGTTACTATGTATTTGGGTATGAAGGCGGGGTCAATCCTAGAAAACGAAAAGCAGTTGGGACTGGCGCACTTTTTGGAGCACATGAACTTTAATGGCTTGAAGCATTTTCCAAAAAACGAACTTGTCAATTACCTTCAGAAAGCTGGTGTAAGATTTGGTTCGGATCTGAATGCCTACACGAGCTTTGATCAGACGGTCTATCAATTACCTATTCCATCCGATGATCCGGAATTACTGAAAAATGGATTACAGGTCATGCGTGATTGGGCACAGGATGCGCTATTGGATGGTGAGGAAATTGACAAAGAACGTGGTGTTATCTTGGAAGAGAAGCGCGGTGGAAGAGGGGTACAACAACGTCTGCAAGATCAGTATTTCCCAATGCTGCTTAACGGCTCCCTTTATTCAAAACGTCTGCCTATTGGTACCGAAGAAATTTTAAAAACCTTTCCCTATACTGAAATACGTAAATTTCATCAGGATTGGTACCGCCCGGATTTGCAGGCGCTTATTGTTGTAGGTGATATTGATCCCAAAGCAATTGAGGAAAAAGTGAAAGTGTTATTTTCGGACATGACAATGCCGAAAAAGGTGCTGCCACGCAAAGAGTATCGGGTTGATTTATTGAATAAGAATCAATTTTTGACGATTTCGGATCCAGAGTTACCTTATACCGTCGCACAGATCTTGATCAAAAATGAAAAAGACAAGGTCGTGACTGTAGGAGACTACCGTAATGAACTACTCAAAAATATTTTCAACCAGATGATTGCTGGTCGTTTCTCTGAGCTGATGCAGCAGCCGAATCCACCTTTTATGCAAGCCGGTGGTAGCATTGGTGATTTTGTCTCTAATTTAAATACCTTCTCTTTATTGGTTGTACCTAAGCCAGGTGAACTGGAGTCTGGATTTAAGGCCATGTTGACGGAATTTGAACGTATCCAAAAATACGGTTTTACGCAGACAGAACTGGATCGTGCGCTTGCTGATATGAAGAAGGGAAATGAAACAGCTTATATCGAACGGGATAAGAAAAAATCGGATAACTATGTCAATCGGTATCTGAACTATTTTATCGACAATGAACCGGCTTTGAGCAATGAAGCATCTTATCGCCTAACGAAACAGTTGTTGCCAACCTTGAAACTGGAAGAAGTGAATGGTCTGATCAAGAAATATTATACCGATTTAAATCGTGATATCTTGATTATGGGGCCAGAAAAGGAAAAGGCAAACCTACCTACAGAACAAACCGTTTTGGGATGGGTAAAAGCCGTCGAAGATAGTCCGGTGTCTGCTTACGAGGACAAGGTTTCTAATCTTCCTTTGCTTTCCAAAGAACCTACTAAAGGAACGATCCTGTCTTCAAAGGATATTAGTGCTGTTCAGGCAAAAGAATTGGTATTGAGCAATGGCGTGAAGGTGATTTTAAAACCTACAGACTTTAAAAACGACGAAATCCAGATTATGGCTTATAGTCCTGGAGGAACTTCGCTTTATGCCGACACTGACTATTTCTCAGCTTCGAATGCATCCTCATTGGTCGATGCGAGCGGAGTTGGGCAAATGAACAATGTGGAGCTGACAAAATACCTTGCTGGAAAAGAAGTCTCAATTTCACCCTATATTTCTGAACGCTATGAGGGTATTTCGGGAAGTACGGACAAAGAGGGCCTGAAAAACGCTTTTGAATTAATTTATGGCTATTTTACGGAACCCCGTTTGGATATCGATGTTTTCCAAAGCACGATGACAAGAGCAAAAGGGTCGTTGGAAAATAGATTAAGCAACCCAAATAATGTTTTTTCGGATAAAGTGAAGGAAGTGCTCTATGGGAATAATATCCGCAGACAAAACACTACTGTGGAAACACTTTCAAAAATTGACCGTGAGCGCGCGCTGGCAATTTATAAAGAGCGATTTGCAGATGCCTCTGATTTTGTATTTACTATTGTAGGATCATTTGATGAAGCACAGATTAAACCCTTTATTGAAACTTATCTTGCTTCCCTGCCTGCGATCAAACGCGGAGAAAATTACAAAGATTTGAATATTCTGGAGCCGACTAAAGGACAGCGTGTGGTTGTTCACAAAGGCAAGGAGGAAAAAGCAAGCACCCAGTTGGCCTACTATGGAGATTACAGTTACAGCGAAAGCGAAAATGTCAATATGGAAGCTTTAGAAAGTATATTGACGATCAAATTGCTCGAACGTTTGCGTGAAAAAGAAGGCGGTGTTTATGGTGTCGGTGCCCGGGCTAGCTTCAGTAAATTACCTAAGGCACGCTATTCGTTTTCAGTCGGTTTTGGCTCAGCAGTTGATAAAGCTGATCCATTGATTAGTTCTGCGCTGGATGAGGTGAAAAAGATTCAGGATCAGGGGGCGGACAAAGTGGATATTGAAAAATTTGTGGCCGAACAAAAAAGACAGAATGAACTAAGCTTGCGTGAAAATGGCTATTGGTTGAATTATAT
This sequence comes from Sphingobacterium sp. CZ-UAM, assembly GCF_002000245.1. Lineage (GTDB taxonomy): Bacteria > Bacteroidota > Bacteroidia > Sphingobacteriales > Sphingobacteriaceae > Sphingobacterium. Next base: position 333,976 of record NZ_MTCM01000001.1, read on the forward strand.
TTCCAGTTCTTATCAAAACGAATTGGATATCAACAGATATACCCGTCGGATGGAAAACTTGAATAAAGTTACGCCTAAATCGGTACAGGACGTTGCTGCGAAGTATCTGAAGAAAGACCGGCTTTTCGAATTTATCTTAATGCCGGATACAAAATAGCAAAGCGCATTGATCAGCTATCAATGTGGGCTAGGGCTGTTTGCTAAAGGTAAACAGCCCTTATTGCAAACAAAAAATCCCAATCATCTCTGATTGGGATTACCAAAAATTTCAATAAATATCTTTTTAACCTAAATAAGATTTTAAGATTTTGCTTCTAGAAGTGTGTCTCAAACGTTGAAGAGCTTTGTCTTTAATTTGACGCACGCGTTCACGTGTCAAATTGAATTTCTCACCGATTTCTTCGAGCGACAGTTGGTGGTTGGATCCTAATCCAAAGAAAAGAACAATAATTTCGCGTTCTCTTTCTGTTAAAGTTGCCAATGATCGCTTGATTTCTTCTGATAGAGATTCATCAATTAGAGAACTATCGGTATCTGGATCATGGTTTTCCAATACATCCAAGAGTGTATTTTCTTCACCTTGGACAAAAGGTGCATCCATAGATACATGACGTCCAGAATTACTTAAAGTATCCGAAACTTTGTCAACTGTAGTTTCAAGGATATCTGCCAATTCTTCTGGAGATGGTTCCCGCTCGTATTCTTGTTCTAGTTTTGAGAAAGCTTTACTGATTTTGCTTAAAGAACCTACTTGGTTCAATGGCAGACGTACGATACGTGATTGTTCAGCAATTGCTTGAAGAATAGATTGGCGAATCCACCAAACGGCATAAGAAATAAATTTAAAACCCTTAGTTTCGTCAAAACGTTTAGCCGCTTTAATTAAGCCCAGGTTGCCTTCATTGATTAAATCACCTAAGGTCAATCCTTGATTTTGATATTGTTTTGCTACTGATACTACGAAACGAAGGTTGGTTTTAGTCAATTTTTCCAAGGCAACTTGGTCGCCTTCGCGGATGCGCTGTGCTAATTCTACTTCTTCTTCTGCTGTAATTAAGTCTACTTTACCAATTTCGTGTAAGTATTTGTCCAAAGACTGGGACTCACGATTGGTGATAGATTGTGTAATTTTGAGCTGTCTCATTAATTTTTATTAATTCTCCTCTCTAAGAAATGTTTGCGAAAATACGAAAAATTTTTGAATTATTAATGGAAAATGGATTATCTAACCTCTCATCTATAATGAGTTATGCTTTTGCGAACCTTCATTTTACATTATCAAAAACTATTCCATTTAAAATTGTTTTTCTTCCTCAATTGCGGTCGTAATATTCAACTGATTGATATTTAAAGCGCTAACAAATTTTATTTTTTTATATTCTCAAGTAATTTATCTAATGATATCAGATATGTTACGTAAAACGTATTCTTCGAATTTATTTTAAAATGATAATTTTATGATAAAACAAAAAGATATATGTTTTGTTTTACAAGAGACAGTAAATAAATTTAAAGGAATAAAAATTATAATATGCCAATCTTAATTCATTTGGATAAAATAATGAAAGAAAAAAAAATGTCGCTTAACCAATTGAGCGACAGTGTGGGGATCACCCTTTCTAATCTTTCAATCATAAAAAATCAAAAGGCTAAGGCACTGCGATTAGATACACTTGAAGCAATATGTAAGGCGCTAGACTGCCAGCCTGGTGACTTGTTGCAATATTACGATGGTGGCGATGAAAAAAATTAGAATCTATAGCCTTTTAAAAAGTCTACTATATTCATCTTTTTCTTGCCTTCCAATTGAAGTTCCGTTACACTGATATAGCCATCCTGTGTTGCAAACTTTAAATAGTTTTTTTGGTCCGTCTCTATCGTTCCCGGAGCAGCATCAGTAGCTCTTTGCTCTTTTTCTGTCTTGTATATTTTTAGTACTTTATCATTTAATAGCGTGAACGCCGTTGGATAGGGGCTAAGTCCGCGTATAAAGTTATAAACAACGTTTGTGGGTTGGTCCCAATTGATTTTGCAATCTTCTTTAAAAATTTTTGGTGCATGTTTCAACGGCTCGTTTGGCGCGATGTCGTCTTGACTTTTAGGTTGCAGATTCCCCGCTTTCAACTCCTGTAGGGTACGAAGTAAGGTGTTAGCTCCAGCATGCATCAAATTGTCGTGAAGGTCTCCGGCAGTATCCGTATCACTAATGGCAACTTTTTCGGCGAGTAATATATTTCCCGTATCGATTTCATGCTGCAACAAAAAGGTGGTTACCCCAGATTCCTGCTCACCGTTCATAATCGCATGATTGATCGGAGCCGCCCCCCGGTATTGAGGGAGTAAGGAGGCATGGACATTAATAGTGCCGTATCTTGGCATATTCCAGACAACTTCAGGTAGCATACGGAATGCTACTACGACCTGAAGGTCCGCTTGATAACTTTTGAGCTCAGCTAGAAAGGCCTCATCCCGGAGTTTGACCGGCTGGAGAACCGGAATATGATGTTGTGCTGCATATATTTTAACGGCGGATTCATGTATTTTTTGCCCACGACCCGCTGGCTTATCCGGTACGGTGACTACAGCAACGACTTGCTCGCCAGATTGAATGAGCGCTTCAAGGGAAGCAACAGCAAAGTCAGGGGTGCCCATGAAAATAATACGCATAAGAGGTCTGTGTTTTGTAAATTCCTTAAAATCAAATAAATCATTGGGATGATAAAAATCATCTGCGAAAGCGCTAATAATTTGCTATTAAAGTTTTGTAAATAACAAATTTTTATAACTTTGCGAAGTTACATAAATATATTGAAAGCTTGAATTTTCCTTATTTTTTAGCAAATCGAATAGCATTCTCAGGTAAACGGACTTTCTCCAAGTTGATCGTCCGCGTTACGATAGGTGCAATTGCGTTAGCCATCGCTGCCATCATCATATCTATTGCGGTTCTGCGGGGATTTAAGGGGGAGATCATTAGCAAACAACGCGGCTTTTTTGCGGATGTATTGGTCCTGCGTTATGATCTCAATAAATCGTATGAAAATTCACCTATCGCCCTGACACCCCAACTTCATAAAGCTATATTGGCAGATCCGGAAGTGTATTCCATTAATCCATTTGCAACAAAAGCGGGGATTATCAATGTGAATGACGAAGTGGAAGGTGTGGTTTTAAAAGGAATTGATTCGCTGTACGATCAGCAGCCCATAAAAAATATGCTGCTTGAAGGGAATACCATAGACTTTAAATCTGAAAATAAAGATAATCAGATACTAATTTCAAAATATCTGGCAGATCGCCTATTATTGAAAGTGGGGGACGACTTTATTATGTATTTCGTTCAGGAGCCAATCCGTAAGCGCAAGTTTGTCATTAAGGGAATTTTTAATACGGGGTCCGAGGAACTTGATAAAGTTTATGTCATTGGATCTTTGAATGTCATTCGGAAATTAAGCAATCTGGATGACAATGAGGTCGGTGGCTATGAGATCCGAATCAAGAATTTCAGCCAGCTGCAGGAGACAACCCGTAAAATAGAAGACATGTTACCCATTGATATGCAGGCAATCAATATCAAAGATCAGGTGCCTGACATTTTCCAATGGTTGGATCTGTTGGATATGAATACCAAAATTATTTTTGTATTGATGACTGTAGTAGCGATTATCAATATGATTTCAGCTTTACTGATTACCATCCTTGAGCGGACATCCATGATTGGTATTTTGAAAGCTTTAGGTTACCATAATGCGGGTATACGGCGGGTATTTATGTATAGCGCACTGTACCTCATCGGTCTTGGCTTGCTGATCGGAAACCTGATCGGCTTGAGCTTTTATTTTCTTCAGGATTATACCCATTTTTTCAAACTGGATGAGCAGACCTACTATATCTCCTATGTGGCTGTAAAACTCTACTGGTCTGACGTTATTTTAGTTAATCTTGCTGTGGTATTTATAGGGATGGTTTCCTTGTTTATTCCTTCAATGTTGATCACTAAGATTAGTCCGATAAAAGCAATTTCTTTTAAGTAAGCCCTTTTTTAAGCCGCGTTTTGCTGGAAAAATCGTATTTTTAGAGCTGTTAGCTGTTTTTCGCTGAGTGACGAAAAATAAGCGGACATATTTTACCGATAGCATACGAGCACATATGAATAAAACTTTTGAGCATATTTCCCACGCTTTCGAAGCGCCTTTACAGAATCCCGTACTTATTTTTTCGCTGGTACTCTTTATTATCCTACTTTCCCCTATTGTCCTCCGGCCGATTAAGGTGCCGGGCATTATCGGTTTGATTATATCTGGTGTTATTATTGGACCGCATGGATTAAATTGGCTGGAGAAGAACTCAGCAATTAATTTGTTTTCCACCATCGGACTTTTGTATATCATGTTTATAGCCGGTCTGGAATTGGATATGAATGAGTTTAAAAAGACCAAGAACAAAAGTTTACTGTTTGGTTTTTTTACATTTATTGTACCCATAAGTATAGGTTATCCCGTTTGTCATTTCTTGTTGGGTTATGATGTCCTGGCGAGTCTTTTGATATCGAGTATGTTTGCTACGCATACGTTGGTGTCTTATCCCATTGTGAACAGTTATGGTATTTCCAAGATGGAGGCAGTGGCAATTACGATCGGGGGGACGATCCTGACCGATACGGCGGTGCTGATTATATTAGCTGTTATTACAGGAGTTTCACAAGGTAATATCGGAAATGAATTTTGGGTCACCTTAGGGATTTCCTTTGCCATATTCCTCTTCATTATGTTCGGTATTATTCCGCGGATAGCAAAGTGGTTTTTTGAGCGGCTCGGAAGCGAAAAGACATCGAATTATATTTTTGTACTGTCCGTGGTATTTTTCGCAGCCTTTCTTGCGGAAATTGCGGGATTGGAACCTATTATCGGAGCCTTTGTGGCTGGTCTGGCACTGAATAAATTGATTCCACATTCATCGGCATTGATGAATCGTATCGAGTTTATCGGAAATGCTATTTTTATTCCATTTTTCCTTATCTCAGTAGGTATGATTGTGGATGTAAGTGTCATTTTAAAAGGTCCCCAGGCATTAATTATTGCGGGTACCTTGACCATCGTCGCAATAGTGGGAAAATATGTGGCAGCCTGGTTGACACAGAAAATATTTAAGTACAGCCGCGGGCAACGTAACCTGATTTTTGGGTTGAGCAGTGCCCATGCTGCCGCAACCCTGGCTGTAATTATGGTCGGGTATAAAAATGGGATCATTGACGAAAATGTCTTGAACGGTACGATTTTATTGATCCTGGTAACCTGTATTGTCGCAACCATTGTGACAGGGAATGCTTCCAGAAAAGTGGTTATGGATGGTGAACAGGATGAAGAACATATCGATGTGGTCAAGGAGAAAGATGAAAATATATTGATTTCTATTGCCAATATGGACAATATGGAACCTATTCTTGACTTCTCTACCTATATCAAGAGTAAAAAGTGTACCTATCCTGTGAATATCGTATCCGTGGTAAAAGATAATGAGCAGGCTCAGCTGAATATGAGCAAAGCACGCAAAAATCTGGATAGTATGGTGCGTTACGCTTCTGGCTCAGAGACCAATGTGAATATCAGTGCAACGATCGATTTAAACATTGCCAGTGGCGTGGCCCGGTCAGCAAAGGAGGTTTCTGCAAATTGTATTGTGCTTGGTTGGCCAAGTGCGGCGAACTTTATGGATAAATTTGTCGGCGAAAAAACGGAAAGTATACTCAATAGAACCTCTGCCAATGTGATGCTCTGCCACTTTAAAAAGCCTTTTATTTCCAATAAGTCCATTGTGGTATTTGCACCACCGATGTGTGAAGCTGAGTTTGGTTTTGAATACTGGCTGGAGAAGGTTATTAAACTGGCGCAGGAATTGTCCGTTCCGATCTCTTTTGTGGTAGATACGCGCTCTGCAGCTGCTATTGAAGCACATCTTATCGAAATTAAGAACTCCGTGCCGGTTGCTTTTAAACATTTCGATGACTGGGATAATCTACAGGGGTTAAAAGCGTTTAAAGAAGAGGATTCCATGTTTATTTTTGTATCTGCGCGAAATGGAGAGGTTTCATACCGCGATTCGCTGGATGGTGTGGCGAAAAAATTAGAGGGTATCTATGCAAACGAAAACCTTGTTTTGGTGTTTCCTAGTAGGATAGAGAACGCGCACATCGACGAATATGAAGATGTTGAAGCAGCTCCGATATTCCGCAAGATTAGCAAAGAGATTGGAAATATGTTTAATAAAGGATAGTTGTTATCCGCACAAAACACAGATTTATGTCAAATAAGATTACAATGTCCAACAATGGAACCTTACAGGTTCCGGATTCCCCAACAATTCCTTTTATCATAGGTGATGGTATAGGTCCCGATCTATGGCATGCAGCCGTGCGTGTTTTTGATAAAGCTGTGGAAAAGACTTATCATGGGCAGCGAAAAATCAACTGGAAGGAAGTTTTGGCGGGGGAGAAAGCATTTAATGAAACCGGTGAGTGGTTGCCCCGAGCTACACTGGATATATTGCGCGAATATTTGGTAGGAATAAAAGGCCCTTTGACCACACCTGTTGGGGGCGGCATACGTTCATTGAATGTGGCCCTACGCAAGGACCTGGATCTGTATGTCTGCCAGCGGCCGACAAGATGGTTTGAGGGGGTACCCTCTCCGGTCAAACATCCTGAATATGTGGATATGGTTATCTTTCGCGAAAATACCGAAGATATCTATGCTGGTATCGAGTTTCAGGCCGGGAGTGCCGAATCCAATAAACTACAGGATTTTCTGCACGATGAGCTTGATATAGACTACAATTTTTCGAGTACTACGGGCGTGGGGGTCAAATTGGTTTCTGAAGAGGGGTCCAAACGTCTTGTTCGTGCAGCTATAGAACATGCTATCCATTATGCATTACCCTCGGTCACGATTGTGCATAAGGGAAATATTATGAAATACACAGAAGGGGCTTTCAAAATTTGGGGTTTCGAGGTTGCAGAAACCGAATTTGCGGACAAAACCTATACCTGGGGGCAATGGGAGCGAACCAAAGCCGAGAAAGGTGAAGCTACTGCCAATCAGGAACAAAAAGATGCGCTCGCTGCTGGTAAAATTTTAATTAAGGACATTATTGCGGATAATTTCTTACAACAGATCCTGCTTAACCCGCGTGACTTTTCGGTGGTCGCCACCTTAAACCTAAATGGGGATTATATCTCTGATGCATTGGCAGCGATGGTGGGTGGAATAGGTATCGCTCCGGGAGCCAATATCAATTTTAAAACTGGTCATGCCGTTTTCGAAGCAACCCATGGTACGGCACCCCGATTTGCGAATACAGATACCATGAATCCTTCATCCGTGATCCTGAGTGGTGTCATGATGTTTGAATACTTGGGCTGGGCAGAAGCCGCAGCGGCAATTGTGCGGGCACTTGGGGAGACCATCATTGCAAAAACAGTCACCGTCGATTTTTATAACCTGATGGACGATGCCACCTTGGTGAAAACCAGCGAATTTGCTGATCGGATCATCGAAAAATTATAAGAATTTTCTTTTTTAAGATATTAAGCAGAAATTTGACTAAAATTTCTGCTTTTTTTATGGACTACGATCAACTTCCGCCTTTTGTAAAAGACTCCACCGTCTTGAGTACAGACGATAAAATTAAACTGGCTCTGATAGACCGATTACCAACAGCAATGGAGGTGGATGTGATTACAACGATGCCGGAAATTTACGAATTGTTAAACGCCTTTATCGGGGATCAATCCTCCCGTAATGTCCACCTTCAGTTAAAGGCGAAGGAGTATTTGCAAGATAATCAATTAGATATGGCATGGAAAGTGCTTCTTCTTTGATTACTTTAATAACCAACGGGGATTGACTTGTGTAATATTTTTATTGAAATGATTCAGAATTTTGTAAATTTTCAATAAAAAAACAGAATAGTTGAAAAATATATAATTTTATTTTACCTTTGGTTTTTAAAACAACAGATTGCTCCACTAGGGTTCAAAACGGGCAATCCAACAAACTATAACATCAATGAAACATAATTTTGGAGCAGGTCCATGTATTCTGCCAAAGGAAGTATTTCAACAAGCCTCAGAAGCTGTAATTGATTTTAACAACACAGGTTTATCAATTTTAGAGATCTCTCACCGTTCCAAAGAGTTTGAAGCAGTGATCGATGAGGCGACTCAGTTAGTAAGAGAATTATTAGCCGTACCACAAGGATATTCGATTCTTTTCTTGCAAGGCGGGGCAAGTCTTCAATTTGCAATGGCACCACTCAACCTTTTACCTGAAGGCGGTAAAGCTGCGTATTTGGATACAGGTGTTTGGGCAACAAAAGCCTTAAAAGAAGCAAAGAAATTTGGTTCAGTAGATGTTGTAGCTTCGTCGATAGACAAAAACTATTCTTATATACCAAAAGGATATTCAATCCCTTCCGATGCTGCTTATTTTCACTATACTTCGAATAATACGATTTATGGTACTGAAGTTTTTGAAAAGCCAGCTACAGATTTACCAGTAGTCGTGGATATGTCTTCCGATATTTTTTCCCGTGAGATCAATGTTGCAGATTACGATTTAATCTATGCCGGAGCACAAAAAAATATGGGGCCTGCTGGTGTGACACTGGCTATTGTGAAGGATGATATTTTGGGTAAATCGGGTCGTGTACTGCCTTCGATGTTAGATTATCAGTTGCACATCAATGGTGGCTCCATGTACAATACACCGCCGGTATACTCCATCTTTGTTTCGATGTTAAATCTACGTTGGTTAAAAGCAAAAGGTGGTGTTGCTGTTTTGGAACAGGAAAATATTATTAAAGCTCGTGCACTATATGATGAGATTGATCGCAATCCTTTATTTAAAGGTACTGCTGCTGTGGAGGATCGTTCGCGTATGAATGTGACTTTTGTGATGGATACACCTGAACTGGAAGCGGAGTTCCTAGCTTTAGCGAAAGAACGTAATCTGATTGGTATCAAAGGACACCGTTCGGTAGGTGGTTTTAGAGCGTCGATTTACAATGCTTTGCCATTGAGCAGCGTCAATGCTTTGATAGATGCCATGAAGGAATTTGAAGATACACACAAATAGTCTAATCGATTAAATATGCAGATGAAATTGACCGTTTCGTGGAGATCCAATTTTGATCAGTAACAAAGGTCGTTTTATCACTTAACAATTAAACCGGCTTTCAGGGATGCATTATACAATGAGAAACTTGTAGCCATAAATAATTATAAAGGATGAAAATATTAGCAAATGACGGTATCGATCCACTAGGAAAGAAAATGTTGGAAGATGCCGGTCATACTGTAGATACAAACCATATACCTCAGGATGAGTTGGCTGAAAAGCTGCCTGCTTATGATGCGATTACTGTACGGAGTGCAACTAAAGTTCGCCAGGCATTGATCGATGGCTGTCCGAATTTGAAAGTAATCGGTCGCGGTGGTGTAGGAATGGATAATATTGATGTTGAATACGCGCGATCAAAAGGTATTGCTGTTGTGAATACACCAGCTGCATCTTCTTTATCCGTAGCTGAATTGGTTTTTGCGCATCTTTTGAATGGTGTACGCTTTTTATACGATGCCAACCGGAAGATGCCTGTTGACGGAAATACGAAGTTTGGCGCGTTGAAAAAAGCCTATGGTGCTGGAACTGAGCTTCGCGGTAAGACAATTGGTATCGTTGGTTTTGGCCGTATCGGCCGTGAAGTTGCTAAAATCGCAATCGGACTGGGAATGGATGTCGTTTATACGGATCTATTTGACGGTCCGAAAGGTTTAACGATTGATCTTTCTGGAGGTATCCAAGTAGAGGTTCCGATCAAACAGGTTCAAATGAATGACTTGTTGAAAGTTTCAGATTTTATTTCCTTACATGTGCCATTCTTGGATAAACCGGCAATCGGTGCTGCCGAGTTCCCATTATTGAAAGATGGTGTTGGCTTGGTGAACGCTTCCAGAGGTGGTGTTATTGATGAATTGGAGCTGGTTAAGGCATTGGATGCCGGCAAAGTTGCATTTGCTGGTTTAGATGTTTTCGACAACGAACCGACTCCACGTGAGGAAATTTTAAAACATCCAAAGATTTCGTTGACACCACATATCGGTGCAGCGACAAATGAAGCACAGGAAAGAATCGGCGAAGAATTGGCCGGTTTACTGATCGAAAATTTGAAGAAGTAGTTCTTCCGCATAGAATAAATATATGCGGCACAAAACTTTCATGATTTTGTGCCGCATTTTTTTTTAAAATACATTCATGAATTGCCTATATTGGCGCACAGAAATTTAATAATTGTAACTTTAGTATGAAAGTTTTAAAATTTGGTGGTACTTCAGTAGGAAGTGCAGTACGTATCAAAGGGTTGTTGGATATTGTAAACCCTTCGGAACGTCAGATCGTTGTGTTGTCCGCGGTAGCTGGAACGACAAATGCTTTGGTGGAAATAGGTCAGGCTTACACAGCAGGTAAGAAGGACGAGGCTAAGGATTTGATCAAGAAGCACAAGGATAAGTACGAAGACCTTATTAAGGAACTTTTTAATACTGAAACCGGATATAAAAACGGCAAGGAATTAATCGACTATCATTTTAACCTGATTTCAAGCTTGGCAAATGAGCTGTTTACGCCGATTGAAGAAAAAATTATTTTAGCGCAAGGTGAATTGATGTCTACCGCATTATGGCATTTTTACCTCAACGAAATCGGAATACAATCTGTCTTGCTACCTGCATTGGATTTTATGAAAATCGATGAGGACAATGAGCCAATGGTGGAATATATCGGTGAAAAATTGACGGCGATTTTGGCACAACATCCCCAAAATACCCTGTTTATCACGCAAGGATTTATCTGTAGAAATTCATTTGGTGAAATTGATAACCTGCGCCGTGGCGGATCGGACTATACCGCTTCATTGATCGGAGCAGCTATCCGCGCCGAAGAGGTGCAGATCTGGACAGATATTGATGGGATGCATAACAATGACCCGCGTGTCGTTAAAGGTACGACACCGATCGCACACCTTAGTTTCGACGAGGCTGCTGAATTAGCTTATTTTGGCGCGAAGATATTGCATCCACAATCGGTATTTCCGGCACAAAAATATAATGTACCGGTACGTTTGCTAAATACCATGGAACCGAATGCCAAAGGAACTTTGATCAGTAAGGATGGAGCACAAAAGGGATGTATAAGAGCTATTGCAGCGAAAGATGGCATTACCGCCATCCATATTCATTCATCACGGATGTTGCTTGCCTACGGTTTCCTACGTCGTGTTTTTGAGATTTTCGAACGTTATAAAACACCGATTGATATGATTACGACTTCGGAAGTTGCCGTTTCATTAACGATCGATGATACAACGAACTTAGCGGATATCATTAAAGAAGTGGAGGACTTTGGTTCTGTTACTGTAGACGGCGATCAGACAATTGTATGTGTGGTTGGTGACTTCGGTTTGAACAGCCATGGTTATGCCGCTCGCGTGCTTGATGCTGTAAAACATTTGCCGGTTCGCATGATTTCTTATGGTGGTTCAGATTTTAATGTATCCATTCTTTTGAATTCAGATCATAAAACAGAGGCTTTACGTTCATTGCATAATCGTTTATTTTAAGAAAGAAGGTTTTATATGATAAATACAGCTATAGCGGCAAAATTTGCAGAAAAAGAAACGCCGTTTTATTACTACGACCTGGCCGTGTTAAACAAAACCTTGGAAGCAGCTTATGCGGCTTCCCATAAAAGAGGATTCCATGTTCATTATGCATTGAAAGCCAATTTTAACGATGTGTTGTTAAAGGCGATCCGCCAGATCGGTTTTGGCGCGGACTGTGTGAGTGGAAATGAGGTGAAAAAGGCGATCGAATGTGGTTTTGAACCACAGCATATTACCTTTGCGGGGGTTGGAAAATCGGATAAGGAGATCAACTACGCATTGGAGCAAAATATTTTTGCGTTCAACGTAGAATCTATTCAGGAGCTTGAAGTCATAAATGAATTGGCGTCAAAGCAAGGGGTGAAGGCCAATGTGGCACTACGTATTAACCCCAATGTGGATGCGCATACACACCATTATATTACCACAGGACTTGACGAGAACAAATTTGGAATTCCGAATGCGGATCTGGAGAAATGTGCAGCTGTTCTCAAGAAATGTGATTTTATAGAATTGGTAGGTTTACATTTCCACGTAGGATCCCAGATTACAGACATGACGGTATTCAAAAGCCTGTGTGTAAAAGTTAATGAGTGGAAAAATTGGTTTGAGGAACGCGGAACACAGATTCGTGTTTTGAACGTAGGTGGCGGACTTGGGATAGATTATAAAAATCCAGATGGCAACCCGATTCCGGATTTTGAGGCCTATTTTGATATTTTTGACCGTTTCCTTGAGCGTAAATCCCATCAGGAAGTTCATTTTGAATTGGGGCGGGCTTTAGTGGCTCAATGTGGTAGTCTGGTCAGCCGTGTGTTATATGTCAAAAACGGCGTCAAGAAAAATTTTTTAGTCCTGGATGCGGGAATGACTGAATTGATGCGCCCAGCCTTGTATCAGGCTTACCATAAAATGGAGAATATCAGTGAAGGTACAGCGACAGAAGCCTTAAACTATGATGTAGTAGGGCCAATCTGCGAATCTTCGGATTGTTTTGGAAAGGAAGTGCCTTTGCCAGTTTCAAAACGTGGTGATTTGATTGCTATCCGTTCCGCAGGCGCATATGGTGAGGTAATGGCCTCCCGTTATAATTTGAGGGAAGAAATCAGATTTGTTTACAGCGACCAATTATAGGCTGCTGTACAAATGGAGGATATAAAGCCGGTTCAATTGTGAACCGGCTTTTGCTTTTTTGGCTATAGATATCTGAATTGTCTTTTGTATACTTGCTTATGCTAATTGCAATCGAATTTCCGGTCACCATTGATTTGTTTGGTAAGACTTTTCTCCTGCATCCATTTATGGAAGGTTTGGGAATGTTTATGGGCATGCGTTATTATCAGCTGTTAAAATGGAAAGACCAGGAGAGCTTAGGTCATACAAACTCACTTTTAATAGTGATTGCTGCAGCTATAGGAGCCCTAATCGGATCGCATGTAATCGGATCACTTGAACGTCCGGAGGAACTAATGGGTGCAGTCAGTAAATGGCGTTATATCTGGTTGAATAATACGATTGTGGGGGGCTTGGCTGGCGGGTTGGTTGGAGTAGAACTGATGAAAAAAATGATGGACAAGAAAGAGAGCACCGGCGATCGTATGGTCTTTCCGCTGATTGTTGCCATTATGATCGGGCGGATAGGTTGTTTTTATACCGGGGTATTTGAGCAGACCTACGGCTTACCCACCGATTGCCCCTTTGGGATGTACCTCGGTGATGCCTATCGCAGACATCCGGTTGCTTTGTATGAAATAGCGTTTTTGATCTTATTATTTATTTCCCTGCAGTGGTTTAAATGGAAATTTATATTCCAAAATGGCTTACTCTTTCAATTTTTTATGTTCAGCTATTTCAGTTTTCGCTTTTTATTGGATTTTATCAAGCCAAGAGCAATAATTCTATTGGGGATGAGTACCATACAAATTACCTGTCTTGTCGTGATAATTTATTATATTTATTTATTGAACAATACGCATATAGAAAGGAAGGTCTAAATTATGTATTTACTCGAAGGATCATTTGGTTCGGAAAACACAGCTTTTTTGGGCTTGTTTTTACTGTTTGGAGGAGCTATAGTTATCGGGATAGCGCTTTTGGTCATCCTCATTGGTTCGATTATGAAATCCAATAATAAAGCCTCTACATTTAATGTTAATCCTTGGCTTAAAGTGCTATTGGGTGGTATTGGAGCGATGATAGCAGGTGGGATCGCTTGCGGAATAGCATTAAGTTAACAAGGATAAAATATATGCCAGTCAGAAATTACACCTATTACGATTATACCATTAGTCTATGTCCGACTTGTCTTTCCCGTGTTGGAGCGAAAATTATTATCGAAGATGAACAGGTTTTTATGACCAAGAATTGCCCTGATCATGGTTTTTTCAAGACGCTGATTGCGACGGACGTTGAATATTATAAAAATATCCGGAATTATAACAAAGCTTCTGAGACACCTTTGAAATTTGATAAGGAAGTTCATTTTGGCTGTCCCTATGATTGTGGTTTATGTGTCGATCACGAACAGCATAGCTGTCTTTCGATCGTTGAAGTGACCGACCGCTGTAATCTGACCTGCCCGACCTGCTACGCGATGTCTTCACCGCATTATGGAAGGCACCGTTCACTGGAAGAAATCGAACGTATGTTTGATAAGATTGTCGAAAATGAAGGGGAGCCGGATGTGGTTCAGATCAGTGGGGGAGAACCTACCATTCACCCTGAGTTTTTTAAGATTCTGGACATCGCCAAAACAAAACCGATTAAACATCTCATGCTGAATACCAACGGTATCCGCATTGCGAATGACCCTGGATTTGCTGAACAATTGGCCTCCTACGCGCCAGAATTTGAAATTTATCTCCAATTTGATTCTTTCCGTCCGTCCGTGCTGGAGAAATTTAGAGGGAAGGATCTAACGGATGTACGGAAAAAAGCAATTGAAAAACTCAATGCGCTAAATCTAAGTACTACGCTTGTGGTAGTGCTGGAAAAAGGAACCAACGATGATGAGATCGGAGCAATACTGGACTTTGCTTTAAGCCAGCGTTGTGTACGTGGGGTGACGTTCCAGCCCGTAGAAATTGCCGGTAGAAATGCGGCGGATGCCCAGCAGCACAAAATGACGCTGACCGAAGTCAGACAGGAGATCCTGAACCAATATCCACTGTTGAATCCACATGATATCATTCCGGTTCCCTGTAATCCAGATGCGCTGGCCATGGGCTATGTGCTTAAGATTGGCGATGAAAGGATTCCGCTAACCAGGCATATTGACCCAGCGGTACTCTTGAACAATCAGTCGCGCAATACCATTGTTTATGAGCAGGATACCGGTGTTCAGATGCAGCTACTCGATATTTTTAGTACCGGTATTTCGGTGGATAAAGTAAAACCAAAGGTCAATCAATTGCTTTGCTGTCTACCTGATGTGTGTGCTCCGGAATTAGATTATGATAATCTTTTCCGTATCATAATTATGAATTTTATGGACGCCTATGATTTCGATGTGCGTGCAGTCAAAAAGTCCTGCGTACATATTGTCAACAAAGATCTAAAGTTGATCCCCTTTGAGACCATGAATCTGTTTTACCGTGACGATAAAGTCAAGCGTCTGGAGGAACTTAAATTATCGGATGCTATACGATTTTAGGCTGAGATAAGTTATTTTTGTCGGAAAAATAATTCGTTCGCTCCCGCGACACTACATTTTGCGGTGGGCAAAGCTTATTATTGAAAGAGATTAACATATTGCGGGTATGAAATTAAGCAACATGAAGCATTTCATTGTTTTTGTAATGGGGCTATTGTCATTGCATTTGTATGCTATGGGGCAAGACTCGGTTCAGATAAGGAGAGGGGCAAATACCGATAGGTCAATGTCACATACCAGGTTAAATAGAAGAATTGGTATAGACTCGACCAGAACGGAGAACGATTCGTTGCGTAATGACATACGGAAGGTGAATTTGACATTTTTGTCCAATATCCGTACCGCCTCTATGGCGGAGTTTGTCGCGCAGTTAAATGAAAAATCCAACTCTTATGCTGCTACCAGCGCCAGTTCGGCAAAAGATTCTGTTGCGCTGCTAAAAAATGCAATTTCTGATGAGATTAGGCAGCTTAATTCGATTAAAGGGAGTATTGCAAATTATTCCAACAGTTTAAGCAGTACGCAAGATCAGATTCGTAATATTGTCAATCGTTATGATATCAGTGCCAATAATCACGCAAGGGCATACCAATACCTGAGCAGTGCCGGGCTAAAGTTGTCCTCCAAGATGGATTCGCTTGAAATGATCAATCGGACGATCGATGAACTGATCGTGAAGAATCAGCGTCACCTCAATCGATTGGATCTCGTTACTGAGACAAAAACTACAGCTAAGAAGTCTGATGCTGCAGCAAGCAAAAGTTCGATTTGGAAGGCGAATACAACAAGTATTTCCAAAGATGTTATTTTAGATAATATACGCAGTAACTATAGCAATAATAAATCCATCGACAAATATGTCAATCGTACGGATTGGGCGAGCCGGATTTTGTTGATTGTGCTGGGACTGGCTTATTCGTATTGGATTGTACGGGTAGCCTATGTACTGAAGCAAAATGATCCGTCCAATAAGCTCGCCATTGATGTCATTGTTGGGAAAACTGTTATTTTCTTATTCACCCTACTGCCTTTTGTTAATTTCTTTACACCGACTTTCATCTTACAGGCCTCCCAACTGCTGATCATGTTGATCTTTATGTATTTGCTAAGACATAAAATGACTGGACAGCAACGTAAGATCGCGCTTATTCTGATCATCTTTTATCTATTGGATGTCTTTGTCAATATGATTGTGAGTGATGACCTGTTTTTGCGTGTTATCTGTATTGGCTTTAATCTAATCGCACTGGGTTTGGTCAGTTATACCAAGCGGCGGATTAATAACCCAGAAAGTCCGGGATATATCAGCAATTTTATCTATGTGGTATTTGCCATTTTAAATATTACTGCCATTACCTTGAACGTTATTGGACATGTGGAACACTCGCGGAGTTTTAGTATCGCGTGTGCCGTAGGTTTGGTGCAGTCGTTTACACTGCAATATTTTGCTGACATGATCAAATTAGATGTCCGTAACCAGTTCAAAAAAGATCGCTTGGTTGCTGGGTTTTGGATGCGTTTCAATGAACAACGAACCCTGGCAATCATCACCCAGGTCCTTCGGATTGTGTGTATCCTGTTGGCTGTTATTGTGCTGGCAAATAACCTACAGTTTATTGAGACTTTACTGAGACTGAGCGAGACATTTTTTGGAAAGGTACGTAGCATCGGTAGTATCTCCTTTACTTTAGGTAATCTCGTTGTTGCGGTACTGCTATTGCTTGTTGCGAATTGGTTTCAAAAAAACATCAGTCTCATTGTACTGGGGGGCGAAGATGGTCAAATAAGCCAGGCTTATAATCAAAAGATGACGCTGTTTCCGTTGTTCCGTCTGGCAATTATCCTGATCGGCTTTTTTATGGCAATCTCAGCCTTAGGGATGAGTCTGGACAAACTTACCGTAGTCATTGGGGCATTGAGTGTGGGGATAGGTCTGGGTATGCAAAATATCATCAATAACTTCGTGTCCGGAATTATCTTGGTTTTTGATAAACCGTTTCGTGTGGGAGACCAGATCGAACTGGCTGATAAAAAAGGGCGGGTGAAAGAGATCGGCATCCGTGCGAGCGTACTGAAGACCGCCGACGGAGCGGATGTGATTATTCCTAACGGGGACCTATTGTCGGGTAGGGTTGTCAACTGGACATTATCGCAAGAGTATAGTAAGACAAGTTTTGTCCTGCATATTGACCGGAAAGCAAACCTTGAGCAGGCGAAACAATGGATCAATGATGCAATGGCGACGAGCCCACATTTCGTTAAGGAAAGAGATAGTGGTATCAGTGTACAGGACATCAGTGAAGAAATGATTTATTTAAGCGTTTTCTGTTGGGTGAATTTTGCGGCTAATGCCTCTTCTTTTAAAAACGATGTATTAATTATTCTCTATAAACAGTTTGAAGAAAAGGGTCTTAAATTCTATAGTGTGCTGCCTCCTAAAAATTGAAATGTCGTATAATAGGGGATGTCTTTTGTTTGTTGTATGGCTGCAAAAGGTAATAAGGTATCATTGTGCCTGTCGTTGTCGATAGGCTTTGGGACTGTAGCCCTTTGCACGTTTGTAAAAATGCGATAAGTGGCTCTCATCAACAAAGCCGAGCTCTTCGGCAACCTGTTTAAGTGTATATGCCGTGGACTTAAGCCGATGTTCAATTAATTCAATGCGGTACATATTGATGTAGTCTCTCAGGCTACTGCCAAAGTGTTTCTTGAAATAAATGCCAAAGTAAGTTGGGGATATATTAAATTTTTGGGCAATCGTTTTTATCTGAAGATACTCCGGCGTAAAGATATGTTGGTGAATATAAGCCGTGATAGAGCTGTCTATGTGGAGTGTATGCAGCTCTGGTATACGCTGTGTTTCCGATATTTCCTTGTAACGGCCGAAGATCGCAACCAGTTGATCAGAAAGCCAAGGCGAGGTTTGGTTGACAGCGGTAATGCAGTATAATCGTACAGCTTCCAATAAATGAGAATAAATCAAACGATCGTGATCAGTCATGTGCAATTTGCTTTCTCTTAGTCCTCTGTCGTTCATTAACTCCATAATCCAGGTATAGTTTTTTTGCTGGCGACGATTTTGTGAAAAATAGCTGTCGGTAAAAAGAATAAATAGAAAATGTGTTTTTTCGTGAATATTGAAATAATGTTTGTCTGCTGGGCTAACTAGGAAAATATCACCGCGTTCATAATTCAATTCAAATTTATTGATGACATGCTTTCCCTGCCCGCTGCGTATATAAACGAGCTCATAATAGTTTTGCTCATGCATGGGTAGGTGAAATGTGTCTTCCACAAATTCGCTGATCAATAATGGTTCGAATTGTCTCTTTCGCATGATCTTTAGTTGTATAGTATTAAATATACATAAAAATAATGTCTTTATACATGTTTTTCCCAAGGATACAATTGCATTTTTGTGTCGTATAAAATTGTAAGGAAAATATGGTTAACTTCATAATGATTGTATTTTGTATTGCTGCTGGTATGCTGTTAAGAAGGGCAAAGCTAATCCACAGTGAGGCACATAAAGGCATCAATACCTGGATACTTTATTTTGCGCTTCCAGCAGTTTCCTTTAAATATATTCCAAAGATTGTATGGTCGTCACAACTATTATTTCCGATCTTTTCGGCGGTTTTGGTTTGGGCCGGCAGTTGGTTATTTATGGAATGGTATTGTAAGCGGAAGTCCTATAAGCAGCGCTCGAGAAGTAGTCTGGAATTGGCTGCGGGGTATAGCAACACCTCATTCATCGGCTTTCCTTTGGTTATGGCTTATTTTGGCGAAGCGCAATTGCCGATTGCCATTATTTGTGACCAAACGACATTTATTTTATTATCCACTGCCGGTATCATCAATGCGCTTAAAGCAAATCTGCAGGACGGACAATCCATTGACACCAAATTTATGATCCGGAAATTACTTACTTTTCCGCCATTGATCGGTTGTCTTTTGGCATTGATGTTAGGCCAGTTTGTTGATTTCAGCGCTGCTGAACCTTTTTTTGACAAGCTTGTGGCTACAGTGGGACCATTGGCCTTGTTTTCTATCGGTTTACAGTTGAAATTTGAGGGCTGGCGCCAACAATTTGCGCAGATCAGTACAGCCATGACCTATAAATTAATTTTAGCCCCCTTATTAGTCCTGTTATTTGCCCTGTTACTTGGAGTAAAAGGACCGGTAGCGCGAATCAGTATTTTCGAAGCCGCCATGCCTACGCTGGTTACCTCCGGGATTGTCGCCGAACAATATCATCTCAATGCCAAATTGGTTAATCTTGTTATCGGTTTTAGTATTGTAATCGGATTGATCACAACAGCCTTATGGGATATTGTAATCCGGTTTGCGATTGCCTGATTCATCTTTCGTCTTTTTGGCTACCATTGGGCGATATGATGTGCAATAGCTTGGGTATTAAAATAATAAAGTGCAACAACTTTTTTGTGATTCGTTTGTTATAGCAGTATAACCATCTATAAAAGGAGGTATATTATGAACCTGATACATCGCATTGAGCATTGGGGAAATGTCCATCACCCACAATGGATTGATTACCTAAGAATTGCTCTGGGCATTATGATTTTTGCCAAGGGTATAACCTTTGTAAACGACAGGCAAGTGGTTGCGCATATGATCGAACAAAGCAGTTTTCACCTATCGGTTTGGGGCGCTGTTCATTACGTGGTATTCACGCATTTGGTTGGTGGCTTATTCCTTATTTTGGGTTTTCAAACCCGCTTGGCTTCCCTATTGTTGTTGCCTGTCTTGGTGGGGGCTGTCTTCTTTGTCAACATCACCAATGGTTTTAGTTATGTGAATTCCGAATTGTGGCTTTCTATAGTCGTATTCTTTTTGTTAATCTTTTTTATGGTCATGGGATCTGGAAAATACTCCCTGGACAATATGATGAACAAACCCGGATACAAAAGGGATATCTAAAAAAAAGCTCCTTCATCTATGAAGGAGCTTTTATCTTGTTGCTTTTACTTGCTGTGATTGTCAATCCAATTGCGGGCGTTGACGAATGCTTCTAACCAAGGAGAAACTTCATCCTGGCGTCCTTTTGGATAGTTTGCCCAATGCCATTGGAAAATCGAACGCTCGATATGTGGCATTGTTGCCAAATGGCGACCAGACTTATCACAGATCATTGCGGTATTGTAGTCCGAACCATTTGGGTTGTGCGGATATTGTTCATAACCGTATTTTGCGACAATATTGTATTGTTCTTCTGCATAAGGTAAACTGAATTTTCCTTCACCATGTGAAATCCAAACACCCAATGTACTTCCTGCCAATGTAGAAAGCATCACGGAGTTATTTTCCTGAACTTTTACGGAAACAAAGTTTGACTCATGTTTTCCTGAGGTGTTGTGCAACATTTTACCATGAATCTCGTGCTCTGGATTGATCATTTCCAATTCCATAAACAACTGGCAACCATTACAGATACCAACCGAAAGTGTGTCTGGGCGTGCAAAGAAATCGGTCAATGCCTTTTTCGCTTTCTCATTGTAAAGAAATGCTCCGGCCCAACCTTTTGCCGAACCCAGTACGTCTGAGTTAGAGAATCCACCGACAGCACCGATAAATTGGATATCTTCCAATGTCTCACGGCCGGAAATCAAGTCTGTCATATGAACATCCTTCACATCAAAACCGGCTAGGAACATCGCATTAGCCATTTCGCGCTCTGAGTTGGAACCCTTCTCCCGAAGAATTGCTGCTTTCGGACGGGCTTTACTTCCATCAATCACTGGTTTTTTGCCATTAAACTGACTTGGGAAGGTAAACGTTAAAGGTTGATTTTTATAGTTATCGAAACGTTGTTGTGCAGTTCCATTTTTCGATTGTTTCGAATCCAATAGGAAGGAAGTGGTCGACCAGATATCACGTGTTGCCGCAACATCAAAGCTGAAGGTTTCCGCTCTGTTTTTGATGGTCACTGTGCTTCCTGCAACTGCCTGACCGATTTTCACAGCATCTATGCCAGCTTTTTGAACCGCTTGCTCGAAAATAGTATCATCTTTAGCCTGTAGCACAAGCCCGATATTTTCACTGAACAGCACTTTTACAGCATCGGACTCATTTAATCCCGAAAGGTCATAATTTGCAGCCAAATTCACATCGGCAAATGTCATTTCCAAAAGGGTCGTGATCAAACCACCTGACCCGATATCGTGACCTGCCTCGAGCTGATTATCGTTGATTAATTGCTGAACGGTATTGAATGCCGTTTTGAAATAATCTGCATCCTGGATGGTAGGAACTTCCGTACCCAATTTATTGACAATCTGTGCAAAAGAGGAACCCCCTAATTTGAAGCTGTCTTTTGATAGATTGATGTAGTAGATGGAGCCTGCGTTTTTGTTTAAGACAGGTTCAACTACTTTGGTAATATCGGTACAATTTCCTGCTGCTGATATAATCAATGTACCAGGGGCGATAATATTTTCACCATTTGGATATTTTTGCTTCATCGACAAGGAGTCTTTTCCGGTAGGAATATTGATTCCTAAAGCAATGGCAAAATCTGAACAGGCTTTGACCGCTTGATAAAGTCGCGCATCTTCGCCTTCGTTATTTGCTGCCCACATCCAGTTGGCCGATAATGATATGCCTGCAAGGCCGTTTTTGATCGGTGCAAATACAATATTCGATAATGATTCAGCAATAGCCGTTTTACTTGCCGCAGCTGGATCAACCAATGCTGCTACCGGAGAATGACCTATTGTTGTGGCAATACCCTCTTTTCCTTTGTAGTCCAGTGCCATGACACCGACGTTATTCAAAGGCAATTGCAATGGACCGGCACATTGTTGTTTGGCAACGCGACCGCCCACGCAACGGTCCACTTTATTGGTCAACCAGTCTTTGGAAGCCACAGCTTCCAACTGTAAAACCTGATTTAAATAACTTGGAATATTCGCTGCGTCATAGCTAAGATCTGCATAATTGCGTTTTACGGTTTTATCACGCATAAACGTTTTTGGTGACGAACCGAAAAAGTCCTCTAAGGCATAATCCATTGGTTTTGCGCCATTGCTTTTGGAGGCAAAGGTAAAACGATGGTCACCAGTGACATCACCTACCGTATACATCGGTGCACGTTCGCGGTCAGCGACGCGTTTGAGGGTTGCGATATCATCTTCGGCAATCACTAGCCCCATTCTTTCCTGAGACTCATTACCGATGATTTCTTTTGCCGAAAGGGTAGGATCGCCTACAGGAAGCGCGTCAAGATCGATTAGGCCACCTGTTTCTTCCACCAATTCAGATAGACAGTTTAAGTGTCCACCAGCGCCATGGTCATGGATAGAAACAATAGGGTTATGATCAGACTCAACCAAACCTCTTACAGCATTAGCCGCACGTTTTTGCATTTCAGGATTGGAACGTTGGATTGCATTCAGTTCTATACCCGAACCGAAAGCACCGGTATCTGCTGAGGAGACAGCTGCACCACCCATACCGATACGGTAATTTTCACCACCTAAGATGACGATTTTATCCCCTGTTTTAGGGGTATGTTTTTTCGCTTGATCCAATTTTCCATAACCGACACCACCTGCTTGCATAATGACCTTGTCATAACCAAGTTTACGGCCCTCTTCTTCGTGTTCGAAGGTCAAAACAGATCCTGTAATCAGGGGTTGGCCGAATTTATTTCCGAAATCCGACGCTCCATTGGAAGCTTTGATCAGGATATCTACAGGTGTTTGGTAGAGCCACTGACGTTCCGGCATGGCTTTCTCCCAGGGACGGTCTTGTAATAAACGGGAATAAGCCGTCATATAGACCGCTGTACCCGCCAAAGGAATGGCACCTTGACCACCAGCCATGCGGTCGCGGATTTCACCACCAGATCCTGTAGCAGCACCTGAGAAAGGTTCTACAGTTGTCGGGAAATTGTGGGTTTCGGCTTTTACGGATAAGACCGAATCAAAGGATTTCTCCTCGTAAAAATCAGGTTTGTCGGCCGATTTAGGGGCAAACTGCGTGACCCGTGGGCCTTTAATAAATGCTACGTTGTCTTTATAAGCGGAAACAATCTCGTTAGGATTTGTTTCGGATGTTTTCTTAATTAATTTAAATAGGGAAGTAGGCTGTTCTTCACCATCAATGATAAAAGTACCATTGAAAATCTTATGTCTACAGTGCTCGGAGTTGGCTTGTGAAAAAGCAAAAACTTCGGAGTCAGTCAAAAGACGGCCTAATTTGGCGGCAAGGTTGTTCAGATAGGTTACTTCTTCCGGATTTAATGCCAATCCTTCGGATTTGTTGTAGGCATCAATGTCTTCAATTTCCAAAATAGGTTCCGGTGTAATGTTGACCGTGTACATGTCTTGCGTCAACATACTGAACTTTTGCGAAATCATTGGATCGAAATCATTGAAATCTGCTGGTACCGGTTGAAATTCTTCGATACGAACAATTCCTTGGATACCCATGTTCTGTGTGATTTCTACGGCATTGGTACTCCAGGGAGTGACCATCGCTGCGCGGGGGCCTACAAAGTAATGGTTAAGGGTTTGGTCGTCGAGTTTTTTGGCGTTGCCGAATAGCCAGTTGAGTTTAGTAATGTCTTCTTGTGATAAAGAGTTTACGCTTTGAACACCATATACGGTGTTCGATGGGTTCTCAAAGAAATGAATCATTATAAATGTTTGTTTTGAACGTTCTTCAAATTAAAGCACAAAGTTACATATTATTTTGATGGAAATGATTGTATTTTGATTAAAAAATCAGGGGCATTATTCGTTTAAAAAAGAATGAAATAAGGACAGCTATAGGGCCCTATCTTTTTAGCTCTCGATAGCGGATCAAAGTGAACAATCAATAGGAGGGCTGAACTTTTCATGATGGGGTAGATTTATTTTTTATGTATGTGCCAATAAGGATAAATTGATATACTGCGCAATTATAATTGCATACAAAGTCAAATTTATCTAAGTTTGTGCATCAAATCAAATTCGAGATGAACATTTCATATAATTGGTTAAAACAACACGTTAATATAGATTCGACAGCAGAGGAATTGTCTTTGATTCTGACAAATACAGGATTGGAAGTAGAAGCACTGGATGTTGTACAGAGTATCCCAGGAGGGTTGGACGGTTTGGTCGTTGGTGAGGTGAAAACTTGTGAACAGCACCCAAATGCCGATAAATTACGCGTTACTACAGTGGATGTAGGCGCTTCTGAATTATTGAATATCGTATGTGGTGCACCTAATTGCCGCACCGGATTGAAGGTAATTGTGGCAACAGTAGGGACAACATGCCATCCACTGAGCGGAGAGCCGTTTAAGATTACTAAATCTAAAATTCGTGGTGAAGTATCCGAAGGTATGTTATGCGGTGAAGATGAGATCGGTTTGGGAACATCTCACGCCGGTATCGTTGAATTGCCTGCTGATGTTGCGGTAGGAACATTGGTAAAAGATCATTTCAATATTCAGGATGATTACCGTTACGAAATCGGTCTTACACCGAATCGTGCGGATGCAGCATCCCATTTGGGGGTGGCGCGTGATATCGCTGCTTATTTCCGTACGGATATCCTAAAAGCGGATGTTTCGGCATTTCAGGCTGCGGAAGCGGCAGGGACGACAGTAGTTGTTGAAGATGCTGTAGCCTGCCCACGTTATAGTGGAATCAATATTTCCGGTGTGCAGGTGGCTGAATCACCGGACTGGTTGAAAGAAAAGTTAAATGTAATCGGTGTACGTCCGATCAATAATATTGTTGATATTACCAATTATATCTTGCATGATCTTGGGCAACCATTGCATGCATTTGATGCAGATAAGATTGCCGGTAATAAAGTAATTGTCCGTACGGCAAAAGAAGGGGAAAAATTTGTGACCCTGGATGCTGCGGAGCGGACGCTTTCTGCAGAAGATCTTGTGATTGCAGATACTGAAAAACCGATGTGTATTGCGGGTGTTTTTGGTGGCGCTTACTCGGGTGTTTCAACAGAAACAACAAATGTATTTTTGGAATCGGCTTACTTTAATGCTGTTTCGGTACGTAAGACTTCCAAAAGACATGGTTTAAAAACCGATGCTTCATTCCGTTTCGAGCGCGGTACAGATCCTAATATTACGGTAGAGGCGTTAAAACGCGCGGCATTGTTGATTCAGGAAATTGCAGGCGGCACGATCTCTTCTACGTTAAAAGATGAATATCCGGTAGAAATCAAACCATTTTCATTCCACGTCAGTTATGCGAATGTGGTAAGATTGATCGGGCAGGCCATTCCGAATGAGGAAATTAAGTCAATTATTGTTGCCCTGGGTATAGAGGTTGCTTCGGAAACAGAAACGGGACTTGACGTTTTAGTACCGGCTTACCGTGTCGATGTGACCCGTGAAGTAGACGTTGTAGAAGAGGTCCTACGGATTTATGGCTACAATAACATTGAGCTAAAATCCCAGATCAAAGCTTCTTTAAATACGGTCGAAAAACCAGATAAAGAAGTTGTCTTGAATCAATTGGCGGATCTGTTGATCGGTAATGGATTCCGCGAAATATTGGCAAATTCGCTGACAAAGCTTGATTATGCAGATGATAGCGAGACGGCAGTAAAATTATTCAATCCTTTAAGTTCGGATTTGGATACCATGCGTCAAAATATGTTGTTCTCGGTCTTGAATGCCATTGAATATAACCAGAAGCGAAGAAATTTCGATCTGAAATTCTTCGAATTTGGCAAAACCTATGCATTGGATGGAGAGGGATATAAAGAAACGCAGCATTTGACTTTTGCAATAACAGGCCGGGAAGAAGCCGAACAGTGGAATAGTAAAAAAGGTCATGTCAATTTCTATCATCTGAAAGCTGCAGTTGATGCCATTATCAAACGTCTCAAGATTGAGGGGATCCAAATCCAAGATGCACCGGGCAATCATTTTGCTTACGGACTGAGTTATATGAAAGGCCAGAAACGGCTGGTTTCATTTGGAGCGGTAGCTAACGCCAATTTGAAAAAAGCAGATGTGGAAGGACAGGTTTTCTTTGCCGATTTTGACTGGGATGTCCTGATGAAAATTATTCGCAAGAATAACATTCAATACAAGGAAGTGTCCAAGTTCCCTGCTGTACGACGTGATTTATCCCTGTTGATTGATGAAGATGTGAGCTTCGATAAGCTACAATTTGTCGCGCAAAAGACCGAACGCAAGCTTCTGAAAGAAGTAAATGTGTTTGACGTGTATAAAGGTGATAAAATTCCGGAAGGGAAAAAGTCTTATGCTCTGAGCTTTATCTTGCAAGATGAAGAAAAAACATTGACCGATAAACAAATTGATGCGATAGTTCAAAAATTAATTGTTAATTTTGAGAAGGAACTAAACGCAGAGGTGCGTGGTTAATTAGAGATACAACATTAATTGGTAATATTCGATTTACGCTATGGCAACATTGTCTTCACAAATGAATCTGATCGTTGAGAAAACGAAAAACTTAATTCAAATGTGCGAAGTCTTGCAAGAAGAGAATGATTTGCTTAAATTAGAGGTACAATCCTTAAAAGTGGCTTTCGATGCGAGCAACGATAAAAGCAAGCAGCTGGAAGAGAAAGTCAAGGCACTGGCCGTCGCCAGGACCTTGGATTCGGAAACGGATAAGGAAGCAATTAATGAAAAAATACTTGACACAAAACAAAAAATTAACGATTTTGTGCGAGAAATAGACAAATGTATTAGTTTGTTGAAGTAGTTGGAATTTGGAGATCATCGGAATTTAAACTAATACAACGTTAAAAAGCTCAAAGAAATGGGAGAGATTTCCATAAAAATAAATATCGCAGATCGTGTTTACCCCCTACGGGTGGAAAGCGCGGAGGAGGAAGTGATTCGACATGCTGCGAAATTGATAAATGAAAAGGTAAAGGAATTGCAGGAAAACTATACTGTGAGAGATAAACAGGATTTGTTGTCCATGTGTGTATTGCAGTTCGCTACGCGAATGTTGAATGCGGAGCGGCAGTCCCAGAACCACGAAGTGGGGCTGGAAAACTCAGTACAGGAGCTTGACCAGTTGTTGACGGATTTCTTTAACAAATAAATTTACGTTCTTTATATTTAGAGCTTAAAACGACGAATTTGCCGCAATTAAATTCGGGTTGTCACTATTTTAAACTTAACGCTTCAATATTACAGGCGCAAAAAGATATAGGCCATTTTGCGAAAGCCATCTGGGTCATAATCTAAGCCTAATTATGTAATCACGAAGTTTAATAATACATGAGACCTGTTTAAATTTAATTGCGGTTTTTTTTTGTGATGAAGTCATCATTTGCCAGGACCTGATTGCATTTAGCCTGTAAATCCGGTCTGATGCGATCGGTGGCCCAAGGAAAAGGAGTGTATCGGGATATCAAAGCTATTAAACCAGCTTCTGCCCGGTTCAAAATACTGGAGAGATTTATTCTATTGAAATTTTAATAATTAATAAAAACAAACATATATAATACAATTATACATACATGGACGTCGCACTTTATATTATAATTCCTCTGATTGTTGGTGTACTTATAGGTCGTTATCTGTTGGTTCTGTTATTCAAAAAACAAGAGCAGGAAGCCAAAGATAAGGTAAATAGCATACTAAAAGATGCAGAGCAGGAAGGAGAGCACATTAAAAAGAAACGCCTTTTGGAGGCTAAAGAGAAATTCCTTCAATTAAAATCCGAACACGAAAAGGAGGTGAATCAACGTAACAACACCATCAACCAAAAGGAAAATACGTTGAGACAGAAAGAACAATCTATTAACCAAAAGCTGGAGAGCATCAACCGCGATAAGCAGGAGGTGGATGCCAAGAAGAAGCAATTGGATAAGTTGGTTGAACTTAATGAAAAGAAATCCGAAGAAGTTGAGGCTTTAAAATTACAACAGATCAAGCAATTGGAGAGTATCGCTGGTGTTACAGCTGACGAAGCTAAAAACCAATTGGTGGATTCATTGCGCGAGGAAGCCCGTTCCCAGGCCATGATTCAGATCAAGGATATTGTGGACGAAGCAAAATTGACCGCGACGAAAGAAGCGAAAAAAGTCGTTATCCAAACGATCCAACGTACAGCTACTGAATCTGCGATCGAAAATACCGTTTCCATTTTCAATATCGAAAATGATGAGATCAAAGGCCGTATTATCGGTCGTGAGGGTCGTAATATCCGTGCATTGGAAGCTGCAACAGGTGTAGAGATCATCGTGGATGATACACCGGAGGCAATTATCCTTTCTGGTTTTGATCCAGTACGTCGTGAGATTGCCCGTTTGGCTTTACACCGTCTTGTAACGGATGGCCGTATCCACCCGGCTCGTATTGAGGAGGTTGTAGCAAAAACACGGACACAGATTGAAGACGAGATTGTTGAGATTGGTGAACGTACAGCTATTGATCTTGGTATTCATGGATTACATCCGGAGCTGATCCGTATGGTGGGACGTATGCGTTACCGTTCTTCTTATGGTCAGAACCTTCTACAGCACTCCCGTGAGGTTGCCAATTTTGCGGCAACAATGGCTGCTGAGTTGGGATTGAATGTAAAACATGCAAAACGTGCTGGACTATTGCATGATATTGGTAAAGTGCCTGATGATAATCCGGAATTGCCACACGCGATTCTAGGTATGCAATTGGCTGAAAAATATAAAGAGCACCCAGATGTTTGTAACGCCATTGGTGCCCACCACGATGAAATTGAGATGACAGCCTTAATTTCTCCTGTGGTACAAGCCTGTGATGCTATCTCAGGAGCACGCCCTGGAGCACGCCGTGAAGTTGTCGAAAGCTACATCAAACGTTTGAAAGAACTTGAAGACTTAGCACTATCTTACCCTGGTGTCGAGAAAACTTTTGCGATACAGGCCGGTCGTGAATTACGCGTCATCGTGGAGAGTGAAAAAGTATCCGATGCACAATCAGAAATATTGGCAGCTGATATCTCAAACCGTATACAGACTGAAATGACTTATCCAGGTCAGATTAAAGTGACTGTCATCCGGGAGACGAGATCCGTATCTTACGCGAAATAGTTTATCGAAGAGCCCTGGAAAAATAATCCAGGATCGTAGATAATCAGTATAGCAAAAGCCCCAATCATTGATTGGGTTTTTTTGTTGCTGTATCTTTTAATATCAGCAGGTACCCAGCGCGGAATAGTTATTCCTGCCGAAAGCTTATTTATGCATCAAAAAAATCAATTAAATCATATACGCTATGCATCAGATAGGTTGGCCTTTCTTTCATAAGTTCTTCCTCGCTGCCATAGCCATAAAGCACAGCGATGGCATCCATGCCTGTTTCCCGGGCGCCGATTAGATCATGCTTGCGGTCCCCGATCATAATACAGCGCTGGGGATCCGTTAGGGCAGTTTCGTTCAATACATACTGGATGACACTTGTCTTGGTCGGTCTGGAGTCGTCCAATGCGCTTCCGCCAGCAAAATCGAAGTAACTGTCGATTGCAAAATGCTGTAAAATCTTATGTGCAAAAATTTCGGGTTTTGAGGTCGCTAAGTATACCTTATAATCTTTAGCTTTAAGCCCTTCCAGCAATTCGGGCATGCCATCAAAGAGCAGGTTCTCATATAAGCCCTGAGTTGCAAAGCGCTCACGGTATTTATCTACACAAGCCAGCGCTTCCTTTTCATCAAATCCATAGGTATGCATGAACGTATCTTTCAATGGAGGGCCAATTAAGGGCTTCAGGCTATTTAAATCAGGCGTATGTATCCCTTTTGCTTCGAGTGCATACGCGATACATTTGGTGATGCCCTCCGCAGGGTCTGTCAGGGTGCCATCGAGATCAAATAAGATATGTTTGTAAGACTTCATGTTGCAATATTACGTAATTGGATAGGAGATTGCCAGTTAAAGGTCGAATAAAGCATATAATGACAAGCGACAGACCAAAAAAATGAGAATATTATCCCGCTCAGCGGTTTATGCAGATCAATATTTATTAAATTTGCCGAATGAAACAAAAGAAGAAAGTTCAGGAAGTAGAACCGAAACGTCCAGTAGATACCTATTTTGAGGAATTGAATGCTAATTTTCAAGACCCAACCAATCGTATTATTCAGATCATCTTTTTGCCGCTGTTATTCTTCGGTGTGATGGGCTGTATTTGGATGATTCCTTTTCCACAGTTTGAATTTTTGGTGAAGCTTAATTGGCATACCTTCCTGAACTGGGGTTCTTTCTTTATTGCAATTGTCATCTATTTTTACCTGAAATTATCGGCAACCTTGTCTTATGCCATTTTATTCTCGATCGGTGCAATGAGTTTTTTTATTGTTCAGTTGGAATACGTACAAAAAAATGGCGGTCCTGCGGTAATTTGGGTATGCTTGGCGATCGCATTGCTGGCGTTAGTCGCACTGTTTCTCGGTAAAAGAAAAGAGAAAAAGGCAATTACTGGAAAGCAGTTTATGCAATTTCTATTGATAGGTCCGATCTGGTTATGGCATTTTGTATTTCAGAAGTTCAATATTAGATATTAAACCATTTGCCCTGTAGTTGTCATACTGAAAGAAAAGTAGGTTTATGGAGCTGTTTGAACTGAGGTTTTGACAGTTGGGTTGATAACAAGCGAAGGCTGGATTGTACAATACAATCTAGCCTTCGCTTCTTTATATGCCTTGTTGATCGGTCCGATCAATTTTTATAATTAAACCATTTGATGATTTCTTTGAGACTGGCTTTCTTTCCATAGATCAATATCCCCACACGATAGATACGTGCAGCTATCCAGGTGACCAATAGGAAGGTTAAAATAAGCAAGGTCAATGAAGTTAATATCTGCCATAAAGGGACACCAAAAGGAATGCGGACCAGCATAGCGATGGGGGATGTAAATGGAATAAAGCTCAGCCAGGTGGCAATTGGACCATTGGGATCGTTAATGATAACTCCGAAAGAGAGAATATACGTTAACAATAGGGGCATGGTGATCGGCATGGAAAACTGATTGGCCTCGGTTTCGTTGTCTACGGCAGAGCCCGCAGCAGCAAATATAGCACTATAGAGGAGGTAACCTGCTATAAAGAACAGAAAGAAGAATACAATAACCTCGGTGAAATTGAAACTTTGGATTGAAGCGAGAATAGCGGCAGAACCACCTTGTCCCATTGCTTTGGATACTGTTCCCATATTGGCCGCTCCAGGCTGGCCGGCGGCGACTTCCTGTATGTCTTGTGGATTGACAAATAATGTAGTAGCCACAAGAAAGAGCCCTAGCGTGAGTACAAGCCACATCACAAATTGTGTAAGGCCAACCATACCGATCCCAACAATTTTACCCATCATAAGCTGAAAGGGCTTTACAGAAGATATAATAACTTCTATAATGCGATTGCTTTTTTCTTCAATGATACCGCGCATGACTTGTGCGCCATAGAGAAAGAGAGACAGGTAAACCAAAATAGCCAAGGCGACGCCAATCCCCATGGCTATGGCTGTGTTGCTGTTTTTTTCTTCACCGTCGACGGTAATTTCCTTGGCATCAAGCGCTACTTTGGGTTTAATGGACTGGATCAGCTTGAGGTCTATCCCTTTGGCTTTATATTCCTTTTCCCGAATGATGTCTTCCAACTGACCACTGATAATCTCCTGCGTGACAAAACTTGTTTTGCCGCTGGTAATCAATTCAGCCTTTTGTGTCGTCAGGATATCTTGAGGGATGTATAAGATTGCCTGTTTGGTTTGCTCTTGGGCCAGGCGTTGTTTTTGTTGTTGAAGGGGTAGTTGACTCTTCTTGTAGCTTACATTTTTATTGCTTTGAAGCCTATTGGCGAAGTCGCCCTGTTGATCAATGATAAAGACTTCTGTATGGGCATCTTTAAAGCTCTTTTTTGTCAGGTAAAACATACCTGCATACAGTGCAAAAAAGAAAAGCGGGACCGCGAAAGTCATCACAATGAATGATCTTTTCTTGACTCGGGATAGATATTCCCGTTGAATGATGAGTAATATCTTATGCATGATCTGGGGATAAAGGTGAGGCCTCAGTAACCTTCTGGATAAAAATATCTGCCATGGAAGGGACAAGCTCGATGATTTGATTAAGCTGTATTTTTGGTAATAAAGATGTTAATACGTTGTTTATATTAATATATTTATTTAGCTGAATAGTAGCCTTGTAAATATCTTCTTTTTGTGATGAGCTGACAATTTTAAATAGACTTTCATTGCTGATGTCAATGCTTTCTGCATTGGGGGTAAATTCCAAGGTATAGGTTTGGTTCCTGTAGTCTTTCTTGATATCTTGTACGGGACCATCCAGGATTTTCTTGGAGCGGTGGATCAAGGCAATATGATCGCAGAGCTCTTCTACCGTTTCCATGCGATGGGTGGAGAAGATAATTGTAGCACCTTCAGCATTTAACCGCAGGATCTGTTCTTTAATGATATTGGCATTCACTGGGTCAAAACCTGAGAAGGGTTCATCAAGGATAATCAATTGCGGTTGGTGAATAACGGTGGCCACAAATTGCACCTTCTGCTGCATTCCCTTGCTGAGATCTTCAATCTTCTTGTCCCACCATGAAGTTATATCAAGTCGTTCGCACCAATCTTTTATACGATGTAAAGCTTCTTTTTTTGAAAGCCCTTTCAGTTGCGCCAAATAAAGCATCTGATCCCCGATTTTCATTTTCTTGTAGAGACCGCGTTCTTCCGGAAGATAGCCTATCTGCCCAATATGCTGTGGACCTAACAGTTCCCCATTAAAGCGAATTTCACCGGAATCAGGTGCAGTGATCTGATTAATGATGCGGATCAGGGATGTTTTTCCCGCGCCATTTGGTCCCAGTAAGCCAAAAATCTTTCCTTTTGGAATCTGGAGGGACACATCGTCCAATGCCCGGTGATTGGCGTAATCCTTGGTGACATGATTGATTTCGAGTAACATCTTTTCTAAGGTTTAATTAAATTCTCTATGGAAAAATAGCATATATCGCTTGCTATCAAATATACACTTGTTTATTTTGACTATTAGTATCTGTCTGCTGTTAAATGTTACAGATTGGCGGTTGAAGTTTTTTTATCGTATAGAAGCGGAGTAAACCTTGTCAAACGGTTTCATTTAATGTACCTTTGTTCCATGGAAGTAAAAAAAGCCGAATTCGTGTGTAGCAACACGAGAGTTGACAAATTACCTGCGCCAAATTTGCCTGAGTACGCCTTTATAGGCCGTTCTAATGTAGGTAAATCTTCTTTGATCAATGCCATGACAAATAAGAAGGGGCTTGCCAAGACTTCTCAGAAACCTGGTAAGACTCAGTTGATCAATCATTTTATCATAGATGATACCTGGTATCTGGTCGATTTACCCGGTTATGGATTCGCGAAAGCGTCCAAAACGAGTCGAAATGAATGGGAGAAATTCATTCGCAGATACCTTACACATAGAGATAATTTACAATGTGTATTTGTTTTGGTTGACAGTCGCCTCGAACCACAGAAAATCGATCTTGATTTCTGTTATTGGCTTGGTGAATGCGGTTTGCCTTTTATGCTCGTCTTTACTAAGGCGGATAAACAATCAGCTGTGAAATCTGATGCGAACATTGCGAAATTTAAAAAATCGCTGTTGCAATGGTTTGAGGAGGTGCCGCCGATATTTTTGACCTCCGCTGAGAAGAAAGTGGGGCATGAAGCAATTTTGGAAACCATCGATGAGGTCAATAGTCGATTTGTGGCACCAGAGCCGGAAGAAAGAATGCCGTTTTAAGTAATTAATAAGTAGATAACGTTCAACATACGGGCTTCGTCAATCGGATCATTGTCGGGGATAGGATGCTGAACGTTTGAAAGTGTAATTAAGATCGCCTCATGAAGAAGTATCTTTCCTTAGTATTATTTGCCCATAGCGTGTTTGCATTGCCATTTGCCCTGATTGGCTTCTTTTTGGCGCTGCACACCACTGAATATACCTTCTCCTGGAAATTATTGCTGTTGATGTTATTGTGCATGGTAACGGCGCGAAATGCCGCTATGGCCTTCAATAGGTATTTAGACCGTGATATTGATGCCATTAATCCCAGAACAGCCATGCGGGATATTCCCGCGGGGAAGATTTCGGCCCGCAATGCTTTGATCTTTACCATTGTCAATTGCTTACTTTTTGTCACGGCGACTTATTTTATAAATTCCCTGTGTTTTATGTTATCTCCGATTGCGCTTTTTGTGGTGCTTTTTTACTCCTATACAAAACGTATCACCCCCTTATGCCATCTGGTATTAGGTGCGGGATTGGGGCTGGCGCCTATCGGGGCATATCTTGTGATTACAGGGCAGTTCGCAACTGTACCTGTTCTTTATGGGTTTGCTGTGTTAACCTGGGTGAGTGGATTTGATATTATTTATGCCTTGCAGGATGAAGCCTTTGACCGCGCCAATAAATTAAACTCCATTCCAGTGTGGCTGGGAACCAAAGGAGCGATGCGCGTATCGGAAATTTTGCATGTGCTGTCTTTTATATTTGTTTTAATACCGGCATTTTTAATGTCTGTTGGTTGGATTTATTATTTAGGTGTGGTTTTTTACGGTGCCTTGCTGATTTATCAGCATACGCTATTTTCCCCGACAGATTTAAGTCGGGTAAACCGCGATTTTATGACGACCAATGGCTATGCGTCGGTAATCTTTGCGGTTTTTTATCTTTTGGATATCTGGTTGATAAAATAAACGTTTTAGCATAAAATAAGAAAGGCTTTAGGAATTCCTAAAGCCTTTCTTATTTTTGTGTTTAATCCAATATGTATACGATGAAGAAAAATATCCTTTTTGTTTCCATTTTATGTCTGTCATTGTCCTCTTATGCGCAGAAGCTAACGAGCTATATGATCCAGTATAATCAGAGTTTTAATGGGAATACACCCGCTAATCAGAATGGGGTACTGGTGTATGCCAATGCAAATGAAACTTACGTGAGCTCGGAAAAAGATATAAAGGGACAATTATTACCGCCATACGAACGTGTACTGGTGGAGCGGTCTGTTGGAAATGCCCTGCTAAAAATTGCGAAACTGAAAGATGGTTCCCTTATCCTGACAAGAGATTCTTTGGCGCTCTCTAAGCAGAAATTCACCCCGACGAACGAAACTAAGACCATCTTGGGGTATCCTTGTAAAAAAGTGGAAACGAGTATCAACTCCAATAAATTGGAATTATGGTATACAGACAAACTAGGTATAAAAGCTGCTCCTAGCGAACTGGGGCAAGATCTAGGGCTGGTTTTGGAGGTCGTCAGAAATGGCAATACACGGACTTTCGCCACGAAGGTCGAGAAAGTCAAGACCATCCCGGAGCAATTGAAACTAAAAGGAAGCGAGAAACGTTATGACGAACTGTCCTATAAAGATCTTATCTGGAAAAACCGTTTCATTCAACTTCCGGTGTTTCAAAAGGAACGCATTCGTTTTTCAGATGATACCAAATCAGATTCAATCCTACGTTTTGCCAACGGGACAGTCATTGTCAAGAAAGTCAAAATACCGAAAATAAAACCTAGTGATAATGTGTTCGTTCAGCTTGTGGAACAGTCTAAAGGTGATGCATACGATCGTACGGGGTCCGTTTTTATTATCCCGGCGAATAAAGCACAGAGTTTTCTGGATGGGATGAAAAACGGTATGTCGACCCTACCGAAGTATGAAAATGGAAATGGAAAGAGTTATCAAGGCGTGGTAAGAACGGCAACTTTTGAGCCGATTGTTGAGCTGATGCGTTTTTTTACACCCTTTGGTGTTAAGCAGTTTAACTATCTTCAGCTAAAGGATAAGGTTTGGCAGGATTCTGTGCTTTATAGACAGGATGTGTCCGAGCTCGCGGGCATGTTAAGTGAACAGGAAGTGTATGTGGGCGCTTTCATTGGTAACTATGATAAGAACGGTCACGAGGTGAGTGTAGAGCTGACCATACATCCTGGGTTTGAGGAGGGCTCGGAAGGAAATCTGAAAAAGGCGATGTCGTTATTTACCACAACCAATGTGATGGAAATGGGGGGACAGGAGTATGGATCTATGTTTGATAAAGAAAAAGGGCTGACCTTGTCGTTTCACTTGGATCAGGACGCTAAAAATGTACAGTTACGCTATATCACGACCGGTCATGGCGGCTGGGGCAATGGTGATGAATTCGTTCCTAAGGAAAACCGCATCTTTCTAAACGACGCCTTGCTGTTTAAATATACACCTTGGCGCAATGATTGCGGTTCTTACCGTCTGTCCAATCCTGCTTCGGGTAATTTTGCTACTGGATTGTCTTCATCAGATCTGAGCCGCTCTAACTGGTGTCCGGGAACAGTGACTCCACCAATTTATATCGATCTGGGCGATTTAAAAGCTGGGGATTACAAATTACAGGTGCAGATCCCGCAGGGTGCACCCGAAGGTACGAGTTTCAGCAGCTGGAATGTAACCGGAACCCTATTGTTCGATTAAATTCAATAATATGTATGAGGTATTGATTTATGTTAAATCAATACCTCGTCGTTTTATTTTTGGATCAGATGTCCTCGATTACAGCGGATAGGCTGTTTCGCTCTTTGTCTCCGATAACACAAAATACGTCTGTACTGTATTGACCTGAGGTAATACTGCAAGCCGATGGCGTAAGAAAATATGATAGGCATCCATATCTTTGGTCGCAATACGTAACATGAAATCATAAGAACCTGCCATCTGATAACATTCCATCACTTCAGGAAATTTCGCCACTTCTTTTTCAAATTCATTAAGCACTTCGAAGGTATGTGCTTTGAGGAATACCTGCGAAAACGAAATCAGTCCGATTCCGATTTTATGCCGGTCAAGGATTGCCACTGTTTTTTTTATATAACCCAGTCTTTTTAATTTTTTTACCCTTTCATGTACTGCCGCAATTGATTTATTCAATTCGAAGGAGAGTTCTTTGTTGCTTAATGAAGCGTCATGCTGCAATAGGCGTAATAATTTTAGATCAATATCGTCCAATTCCATAATCTGAATATTTTCGGTGTTGTTGCAAAATTATAATGTTTGTTTGAATAATTTATTGTTATTAGTGTGTATTTATTGAATTTTTCTTGAAATAATGGTTATGTATTGAATAATATCTTGTTATTATTCAATTTTGCTACAGAATAATCATTTATATAAAAATGGCGGAACAAGAATTACTAAGTGCATGTTTATCCCCTGCGTTGGACAAAAGATTTAAGCATTTGTGGCGACTGGTTGGGAATACCCCCATGTTGGAATTGCAGTATACCTACAAAGGTAAGCCAGGTCGGGTATTTGTAAAATGTGAGAATTACAACTTGACAGGTAGTATCAAAGATAGGATGGCGCTATACATCTTGTATAAAGCGTATATGAATTGCCAGATCCGCCCAACGGATGTTGTAATCGAAGCGACGAGTGGAAATACCGGAATTGCTTTTTCGGCTATTGGTAAAGCACTAGGGCATCAGGTAAAGATCATCATGCCAAACTGGCTAAGTAAGGAACGTACCGATATTATCAGAAGTATGGGGGCTGATATTCAGTTGATCAGCAAAGAAGAAGGTGGCTTTTTAGGAAGTATTCGTTTAAGTGAAGAGCTCGCGGCGGCGGGTGGTGTATTTCTGCCACGTCAGTTTGAGAATCAATATAATGCAGAAGCGCATGAGAAAACAACCGGCTATGAGATTGTGGAACAATTGGAGGAGCAGGGTTTGGTGGCAGATGCTTTTGTCGCGGGAGTGGGCACCGGTGGAACTGTTATGGGTGTAGGACGTAGTTTACGGAAAGCAAATCCAAATGTTCGTGTACATCCCTTGGAGCCAGCGGAAAGTCCAACTTTAACGACAGGACATAAAGTAGGTTCACACCGTATTCAGGGTATATCTGATGAATTTATCCCGGCTATCGTTGATCTGGATGAACTTGATGCAGTGGTCTGTGCCAACGATGGTGACTCAATCATTATGGCCCAAAAATTATCAAGACAACTGGGGCTTGCTGTTGGGATTTCCTCTGGAGCGAATGTTATCGGAGCGATTAAGTTACAGCAGGAGCTGGGGGAGGAAGCAGTCGTTGTGACGCTATTATGTGATGACAATAAGAAATATTTAAGCACGGACCTGGTAAAAGAAGAACCTGTTAAACCAGGATATCTATCCAGCGATGTTAATTTTCTGGGCTTTCAACCAATATGTAGACTACCGAATCCAGTATTTGGAGCCTAATAAGATTTAGTTTCATATGTTTATAGTTAACTCGGGGAGTATATTGCTCCTCGGGTTTTATTTACAGCAGAACAAATAATCAGTCTCCAGACAAATAAATTATGAAAAACACATTATACGCTGATGAAAACTAATTTTAAATTATTAACCCTTTTATTCCTGCTTATCTTTCCTATTGCTATGTTTGCGCAACAGGATAGTACAGCTAGCACGGAAGGTCTGGAATTTACGGACGGAACAATCAGTCCGGATTCTTTATCATTCGAAGAGTCACCCGATACCATGACAGCAAGTGTTGATTCCAGCAAAACGGTTGTTGCGACCAATAAGGTGGAAGAATCTACTGAAAACGGTAAAAAATCACTGTGGAGTATTTTTATCGCGGGCTTGGTTGGGGGCTTTGCGGCCTTATTGATGCCCTGTATATTTCCGATGCTTCCTTTGACGGTGAGTTTTTTCACCAAGCAGTCTGGTAGTCGCGCTAGTGGCATTAGCAAGGCCCTCTTATATGGTCTCTTTATTATCGTGATCTATGTTGCTTTAGGGATGATTATTACCATTGCCTTTGGTTCTGATGCACTCAATGCACTTTCAACCAACGGAATTTTTAATTTTATCTTCTTCTTGCTGCTGGTCGTATTTGCGGCCTCTTTCTTTGGTGCATTTGAAATTACCTTGCCTAGTTCTTTCGTTAATAAAATGGATGCTAAGTCAGACAAAGGTGGGCTCATCGGCCTATTTTTTATGGCCTTTAGTTTATCGCTGGTATCCTTTTCCTGTACCGGTCCGATCATAGGGACACTGTTGGTGGAAGCGGCGTCAAAAGGCGAGCGATTAGGCCCGGCCATCGGTATGTTGGGCTTCTCCATTGCTTTGGCTATTCCATTTGGTTTATTTGCCATGTTCCCATCAATGCTTAAATCACTGCCAAAATCGGGCGGTTGGTTGAACAGTGTAAAAGTGGTACTTGGATTTTTGGAATTGGCATTGGCCCTGAAATTTTTATCGAATGTGGACTTGGCTTATCATTGGAACTGGTTGGACAGGGAAGTATTCCTGTCTTTATGGATCGCCGTATTTGGTTTGATGGGACTTTATCTGATCGGTAAAATTAAGTTTTCCCACGATAGTGAGCTTAAATTTCTATCTGTTCCAAGGACCATTTTAGCCATTGTTGTTTTTTCTTTTGTTGTGTATATGATTCCGGGTTTATGGGGGGCGCCTTTAAAGTCCATTTCAGCCTTTTTGCCACCATCTGCAACGCAGGACTTTGACCTGTCTTCGGGAGTTGGCAGCGGTACGGCAGCCCATACGGACGGTAAGGTGAAAAAATATGCCGAGATATTCCATGAGCGTGGTACACCAAAAGGCTTTGATCCTTATTACGATTACGAGCAGGCCCTGGCGACAGCAAAAGAACTAAATAAACCTGTATTGATTGACTTCACGGGATGGAATTGTGTCAACTGCCGTAAAATGGAGGCAAACGTATGGACGGATCCCGGAGTAGCTAAATTGTTGAAAGAGGAATTTGTTATGGCTGAATTATTTGTGGATGATAAAACCGAATTACCAGTCAATGAGCAATTTGTTTCCAAGTACAGTAATAAAAAAATAAAGACTATAGGAAATAAAAACAGCGACTTCCAAGCCGCTGTATTTAACAGCAATTCCCAGCCTTTGTATGTCATCGTTGATCCAAATGGTCAGGTACTGGTTCCTCAAAGCGGCGCTAATTACGATGTTGAACAATACAAGGCATTTCTACAGAGCGGTGTAGATGCTTTCAAAAAGAGAAACTAACCATCGTCATATTCTAATTTTATCCTCCTTGCTGTTTGCAGGGGGGATTTTTTTTGTTCTTCCGTTCGGCTGTGCTTCGCTAGCGCGTCGACTCTGGATTGGCCCGGC
The DNA here is from genome assembly GCF_002000245.1 of Sphingobacterium sp. CZ-UAM. GTDB lineage: Bacteria > Bacteroidota > Bacteroidia > Sphingobacteriales > Sphingobacteriaceae > Sphingobacterium. The sequence goes on from NZ_MTCM01000001.1 coordinate 374,476, forward strand.
TTCGGATGTTTATCGGGTATTATTCGGGACAGCTTCTGAACAGGGACGGGACAGCTTCGAGACAAGGACGGGACTGCTGCGGGATTTCTTTGGCAGCTGTTCGACAATTGTTCGACTGCTCATTGGCTTTTTCCCGAAGCCCAGTCGAAGGATTGTCGAAGCTCAGTCGAAGGAGTGTCGAAGGAGTGTCGAAGAAATCCCGAAAGATAGTCGGAGCTGTTCCGACGATGTCTGCACCTTGTTACGTAGCTGTTCCGACGACTAGCCGAAGAATTGCCGAAGGTCTCCCGAAGGAATGTGCAGGGCTGATCGAAGGCCTGTCGAAGGATGCCACCAGAAGATGTCCCATATAAAAAAAGAGGCCCTGTCGATTGAGAGAACGACAGGGCCCCAAAATTATAATATAAATTTACGGAAACTCTTAGAAATCAAACCTGACTCTGGCGCGGATTCCCCAAGCTGGAGCATCCACATGGTCAAGATAGTTCAGACGTTTGACGTAGTCTACACGCAAAATCTTAAAGATATTGGATAAACCGATACTTGCCTCCATATAAGGTTCAGAGCCGAATGTATATGAACTTTGGATTTGGTCTGCATTGCGTTGCCATGCAAATACTTTAGAACCATAATTTGGATCGTCTGGATCATTTTCTTTGCGAAGACCACCATACACACCTTTGAAACTAAAGACTTCGCGTAATTTAAGCTTTTTGACCAATGGGATCTTATTCAATAGGAATCCGTTCATATAATACTGCACATTGATGGAAGCGTTGTGGTCACTGACAAATTCCAGGAAGTTCATCAGGTTGTACGAGTTTAACTGGTACGCATAGGTCTGGTTTGCCCGGTGGATCGTCAGGAAGGGGAATGGAATCTCTTTTCCGGCGATGTAGTTACCCTCAGCGGTGACATCAGCAAAACCAAATTGACTTAAGTAAAAACGTTTGAATGCACCGACGTTAAAACTATGGTAATTATATTCTCCTTTTGCCAGACCTTTTATTCCTGCTGTATAATTAAACGTGAATATCGGGTATTGATTGAATATCGGTGTACGATAGATTTTGCCTTGATAAAATTCCTCATGTGGCGCGTATCTAAAGTTGACAGACAATTCGGTTGAATTTAGTTCATTGAACAATTTGTTTTGTCCATTTTCATCCAGCATCTGATAAGTCAGACTACCTGCAGGGGACTGTTTGTTGATATTAAATCCGGCACCGATCGTTAAATGGTTTAAGAATTCTTTTTTATACTCCAAACCATAATTGGTTTCGTAGATGTAGCGGTCGTTGTCACCACGTTTGAATGATAGCAAAAAGTTGTCCTCTTGAATGAATTCGAGTTTCTGCCCTGGTATCTTGGTGTCTTTTTTATACGAAGCCCGGATATAATGCATCGGGAAAGAGTATACAGACTTATTGTTAAAGGCATAGGTACCACTGAAAAAGTACTTCCACTTTTGGTCTTTGAATCCGTAGGCAGCATAGGTTTCTGCATAGAAACGTTTGCTCAGGGATTCCGTGGTACGACCACCCACACGCAGGCGAAATCCTTCCACAGGGTTAAAACTATAGAAGGTGTTCACTGGCCCGATTTCGACCGGTCCAGCTTGTTTATAACCCGAGAGAAGTAAGGCCGCAACGTCCATAAAGGTCCTGAATGAAGGAATTTTTTGAAGGGTATCAATATTGTGATAAATATTCAATTCATTCTGCGCCAGGGCCAACGGGCGTTGTGTTTCAAATAAGGATTTTGTCGCTTTCTTATTCTCGATATTGTATGCAATGACTGTAGAAGGACCATCATATAGACTATCAGGTTGCTGAATGCCGACTTTATAGTTGTTGTAGTCGACCGTCCGGCTACCACGGATCCCCATTCCTTTTTCTGTCAGTGAAAAGTCAATGCCTAAAGTGCTCGTTTTGAGGTAAAATCTGCTCTTGCTGTCTTTCTCAAATTTAAGCTGAATCTGAAGATCGCGCACAAAATTTAGGTTGATGTCATCGGCAACGGTCATATTCGCACCCTGAACCGCATAATTTCCGTCCAAAGTGACATATAGCTGCCCTTTAAATAACATATCTGCTTTATTGCGAGGAACAAAACTCAGTTCAACCAACCAGGGTTGAGAAGTTTTGATGGTGTCGGTAATAAAGAATTTATAAAATGTTGGAGCGGAGTTCGCAATTGGACTCAAAAATTGATTGGTGACCAATGAGATATTATTGTCGTAGATATCGACTTGCTCGTAAAGTTTGTTGAAATAAGACGATAGACCATCATTATCAATAAATTTGGGGTCAAATTGTGCCCGTTGATTACCCAGTATATATTGTTTGGTTTTGCTTGGATCTTTACGGTAGTACACTTTGGACATTTTCTCTTCGATAAAAGCCGGTAATACATATTTATTTGCCGTTTTTGCTGAATCGTCTGTTTCAAAAAGAAATTGATAATTTTTAAAGATTTTTTTGTTGACAAATTTCTCCGAAAGATTGCTTAAGCCCAGGGACATTTTCTCGTATTGATCAAATTCGGCGTATTGTTGTCCCGACAGACGGTTTTTCTCTTTATTTTCAATGACTTTACGGATCAGCGCGACCGCAGGATTGTCTTTGTTGCTGTATTTTTTCTTTTTGGCTTTAACAACGACTTCTTCCAGCATATTGTCCTGGGCATCCATTAGAATTTCCTTTGACTGCACAGCGTCATTGGTTACGAAAGCGTCCTTATTGTCATAACCGACATAACTTGCTCTGATTTTAACATAAGATGTTGGAAATACCAATCTAAATTCCCCGTTGGCATTGGTCGAGGTGGAGGTTCCGGCAGAAGCTGGTGCGCCTACGACAGCCACGGTAGCGTAAGCAATGGGAGTCTTTGTCTTTGCATCTTTGACCGTGCCTGTAACCGTTTTGGTTTGCGCAAGGGCTATGGATGCTGATAGCAGTAATGTTATCGAGAAAAAGAGTTTAGTTATGAAGGATTTTGCGTTTAATTTAGCTTCCATTATATTGCTATAATCTTGAAAATTCAAAATTGTTTTCTTGTTTTTACTTTATTTTTGACTTTATAAGTATTAAAATCAAAAAATCAGTGAACAAAGGAAACAAAAAATTAAGAATATTTAAAATTTTATTGTAATGTAATATAGGGAATCGCTCTACTTTATTTATTATTTAAGTTGTTGTTTTTCAGGTTTTTGTGATAAATTATTGATTTAGGTCAATAATTTATAACCCACATTTTGACTTCGCGATGATTTTCCGCTTCTCTATTTGCTGACTTTTGTAACGATATAGTCAATTCTGTTAAAATTCAGGTGGGATTTCAAAGCTGATTTCCTGTTTGGTACTTGGATGTATCAACTTGATAAAAGTTGCGTGGAGGTGTAATCTATCCGCTTTTTTGCCATAAAGATCGTCGCCGACAATAGGTGTGGCGAGTCCCTCTGGATGAACGGCATGCATACGAAGTTGATGTGTGCGGCCTGTTAAGGGATAGAAACGGATTCTTGTTTTATCACCTTCGATTGAGATCCGCTCCCACTTGGTCTGGGCGGGTTTGCCGTAGCTGTAACAGACCATTTGTCTTGGCCGATCATCGAGATCCACACGCAGAGGAAGGTCGATTAACCCGGATTCCTGTTCAACGATACCATCCAACAAAGCGATATATTCCTTGGCTATGGTATGTCGTATAAATTGATCCTGTATAAATTGATGGGCTTCTTTATTTTTGGCAACAACCAGCAATCCCGAAGTGGACATATCCAGTCGATGGATAATTATCGGACCTGCATTGGGATAGCGTTGGAGTACCCGATTGTAGACGGAATCTTTGACATATATTCCGGGGACGGATAAAAACTCGGCCGGTTTATTGAAAACAATGATATCTTCGTCCTCATAGATTTGTGGAAGTTCGGTGTGCAATGTCGTTTCCTGTTGCATGGGATTGGGGTCTACCTCGAGTCCCTGAAGCATATAACCTAAGATTGGTTCACATTTTTTACGGCAGGCCGGATAATAATTTTTATGTCTGCGGATTTCGGACGAAGGGGAGCAGCCCCACCAGAATTCGGCCAAGGCTATGGGTGTAAGGTTGTTGCTGTAGGCATATTGCAATAATTTCGGTGCGGCACATTCTCCGGAGCCCGCGGGTGGCGTGCTTTGGTCAAAGTCCTGAAAAATTGCAACAACATTCTTGTGCTGCCCAGTTGCGTCCAAAAAATTATATTGTTCAAAAAGCTGTTTTTGCAGATTTCCGGATCGCATCTTACGCTCTTCTTTTAATACAGCAATGTCAGAAAGCAAGCCTTGGAGTTTAAGGTTTTCCGATTCCAGTGCCCGATGCATGTCATATTGATAGCGCTGAAGCTCCTGTTTGTCCTTGAGGCTCTGGCTGCGCATATCGTCCATCAGTATTTCGTAATCCTCATCCGAAAGGAGCGGCCGTAATTTCGTCCGGGTTTCCTTGCGTTCTTTTTTCTGATTTCGGAGTTTTGTTTTGAGCAGGTCAAGCTGTGTGTTCCATTGATCTTTTAAAACGTTGAGATTGTGTTTTGTCCGCTCAAGCTCTTCACTGTTTTCAAGAAGTTCAATTTTTCTATTGAGGGCATTTAAATGTACTTCTTCGTTCAAAAAGAAGCCGTCCTCTTCCAACATATCAAATATGGGGGGGACAAAATAGCGGTGTTTGTTGCTGCCGGCAAGTTTTCCGGATACGGCGGCAAGATACCCAAGCCGATGCTGCTGATCGCGGACAACCAGTATGCCAAACATCTTGCCTATGGCAAGCCCTTTATTATTTTCTCCAAGGCCAAAGTTATGCTTCCATTCGTTTTGGATCTCAAGGTAAGCCTGAAGTTCTTCCGCGGCAGCAATGGCTAGTGGGTGTGGCTCATAGCAAAATGGAAAGGTAAATCGCAGGGGAAGTTCGATGTCCGAAATATCCGCCTTGAATGCATGAAAATAAGTGTTGTTGTCTAAAGTACCCACAGTCTTCCCTCTAATAATATTTTGTTGGCAAAAATACGGTTATTATGCTATTGAAATGACATTTTAATCTTAGTTTTTTTGGTATTCCCTGCTTTTTTGGGTAAATTTAACTAAGCAATGAAAAGATATAGTTAACAAATAAAAACAATATGAAAACTTCAATTGGAATTAAAGATGCAGACTTAAAAAAAGTTGCGAAATTGCTCAATGTCTTATTAGCCGATGAGCACATTATCTATATGAAAACACGCAATGCGCATTGGAATGTCGAAGGGGCTGATTTTCATGCTGCTCATTTATTTTTAGAGTCCCAATACGATGAGTTGGCAGAAGTTATTGATGAAGTTGCGGAGCGTGTACGTACCCAGGGACACTATGCGGTAGGTACATTTGATAAATACCTGAAATTAACCCGCTTGACAGAATCCACCTCGGAGAAGACAGATAGTCAATCTTATTATAAGGAATTATTATCGGATCATGAGTCTATTGCGATGTCCATTCGGGCGGATATTGCTGTCGTTGGTGATACCGCGGATAATGGTACGGAAGATTTTTTGGTGGGCTTACTGGAAAAACACGAGAAAATGGCTTGGATGCTTCGTGCTCATTTTTTAAAATAGCAGCGTTGAGATCCATTTGACATAAACAATCCCGCTCCTGTATAGGAACGGGATTTTTTTTATGTTTTGTTGCCGGCGCGGGATAATTTTTCTATCTTAAAGAGGAATTAAGCCTACAGAAACTTTTAATATATTACAGCTATGCTTGAAGACGACAACCTAAATCAAACCACACTAAACGAGGAAGAACATGATGATACTTTGGAAAGTATGCATCATGTGAATAATCCGGTACTGGATTTGCCTAAAATTGAAAAGAAATACCTTGAGTCAGTTGTATCCCATCATCAAAATGACAAATCATACTATTTTTCTGATGGTAAGGCAAAAGTAGAGGTGAAAATCGTAACGGATGAGATCGTGCGTGTTCGACTTGCTCCACAGGGGACTTTTCTGGAGGATTTCTCTTATGCACTGGCAAAGAAAGACCATCGGGTCAGTATACATCAATGTAAAGAAGAGGTAGACCATTATAGTGTGCATACCAACACTATTTCCTGTCGCATCAATAAAAGTGATTTTTTGATTTCCTTTTCCGATCGAGCGGGTAAATTATTCAACGCGGATTTGGCGCCGATGCATTGGGAGGAGAGCCCGGATTTTGGGGGTTATTATGTCTATAATACTAAAGTTGCTTTTGAAAATGAAGCATTTTATGGACTGGGCGATAAGGCTACTAAGCTTAATCTGCGTGGCAAGCGATTAAAGAATTGGAACTCGGACACCTATGCTTTTGCTTATGACCAGGACCCCTTATACAAAACCATTCCTTTTTACATTGGACTGAAGGACGGTGAAGCTTACGGTATTTTCTTTGACAATACGTTTAAGACCTATTTCGATTTTGCTGCTGAGGATCCGGGAAAAACCAGTTTTTGGTCAGAGGGCGGAGAATTACAATACTACTATATCCATGGACCGCATATCATTGACGTGATCCGCAGGTACCATACCTTGACAGGAACACATTATTTACCACCACTTTGGGCAATCGGTTACCATCAATGCCGATGGAGTTATTATCCGGAAGCGAATGTGCGTAAGGTAGCCGAAGAATTCAGAAAAAGACAGATTCCCTGTGATGCCATTTATCTGGATATTGATTACATGGATGGCTACCGTTGTTTTACATGGAATAAACAATATTTTCCAAATCCCAAGAAAATGATCGCTGATCTTGCCAATGAGGGCTTCAAGACAGTGGTCATGATTGATCCGGGTATTAAGGTGGATGAAAACTATTGGGTATTTCGGGAAGGGAAAGAGAATAAATATTTCTGTCGCCGTGGGGATGACTATTTTATGGAAGGCTTTGTCTGGCCCGGGCGCTGTCAGTTTCCTGATTTTACCAACCCCGAAGTGAGACAGTGGTGGGGAACCTTATATCAGGGGCTGGTAGAAGATGGTGTCGCAGGCTTTTGGAATGACATGAATGAGCCGGCAGTTTTTGGCCGTGGGACTTTTCCGGATGATGTCAGACATCAATACGATGGGCATCGTGGATCGCACCGAAAAGCGCACAATGTGTATGGCATGCAAATGGTTCGTGCTACCTATGACGGCTTAAAGAAATTGTATAAAAACAAACGTCCATTTACCATTACACGAGCGGCTTATGCAGGAACGCAGCGGTATTCTTCGGTTTGGACCGGGGATAATTTAGCGAGTTGGGAACACCTCAAACTAGGTACCCTGCAGTTGCAGCGTTTGTCTACCTCAGGAATGTCTTTCTGTGGAACGGACATTGGTGGTTTTACCGGGGAGCCAGATGGGGAACTGTTCACACGATGGATGCAATTTGGTGTTTTTTCTCCGTTTATGCGTGTGCATTCAGCGGGGGATACCCGTGATCGCGAACCTTGGAGTTTCGGTGAGGACTGGGAGAAAATCAATAAAAAGTTTATTGAACTGCGGTACAAACTTTTGCCTTATATCTACACCTGTTTTTGGGAGCAAACGAAATATGGGTATCCGATTTTGCGTCCGATTTCAATGGTGGAGCAGCATATTCCTACGAATTGGCAGCGCGAGGAAGAATTCTGTTTTGGCGATAAGATATTGGTGTCGCCTGTGTTGCAGCCCGGTCAGACGAGCAAGGTGGTTTATCTGCCTGCCGGAGACTGGTTCTACTACTTCAATAATGAGGTTTATGTTGGCGGAAAAGAGCATACCATTGCAACTCCGCTGGATGAAATGCCGATGTTTATCCGTGGCGGTTCTGTCATCCCAGAATACCCGGTCATGCAATACACAGGTGAAAAGAAGGTCGAAGAACTACAGTTGAATATCTATTTTTCGGAAGGGGTACACCGTTCATATGTGTATTCTGATCATGGAGACACATTCGCATATGAACAGGATATCTATTTGGAAAAATGCTTTACAGTGTCCGGATTAAAAGATTCCCTGTCGATCAAACAGACCCGTGATGGATTATTTACCGAAAGATACGAAGAGTATAAGCTCCAGTTAATAGGTTTGCCATTTGCAGTTAAAAAAGTGAAAACAGATGGAATCGATACAAAAATACAACAGGATGAACAGGGGCGATATTGGATTAATGTCGCACGTGAATTTGAAAACATATTGATAGAGGGTTAAACATGGCCAATCAAGTAATACCGCATAGTCTTTTTTCGGAATTTGATGTTGCTCTGTTCCAGTCGGGCAGGCATTTCAAATTGTATGAAAAATTTGGTTCGCATGAACTGGAAGTAGAGGGTGAAAGAGGCGTTTATTTTGCGGTTTGGGCCCCAAATGCAAAATCCGTTTCCGTAACGGGAAACTTCAATTTCTGGGACAAAGGGAGCCACCCTTTAAATGTCCGCTGGGATACAAGTGGCATCTGGGAAGGATTTATTCCAGGCATTGCCAATGGTGAAACTTATAAATATTGTATTCAATCCTCTTCCGGAGAAGAGCTTGAGAAAGGTGACCCTTTCGCATTCAGATGGGAGGTAGCACCCAAAACGGCATCCATTGTTCATTCTAATTGGTATGAATGGAATGATGGAAACTGGATGAAGGAGCGTGTTGTAAAAAATAGACTGGATCAACCTTGGTCGGTCTATGAACTGCATCTGGGCTCATGGGCGAGAGATCCGGAGAGCCCGGACACCTTGTTGAACTATCGGGAGATTGCTGTGCAGCTCGTTGCTTATGTCAAGGAAATGAATTTTACGCACGTAGAATTTATGCCACTGATGGAGCATCCTTATTATCCTTCCTGGGGATATCAGATCACGGGCTACTTTGCAGCGAGTTCGCGTTACGGTTCTGCACAGGATTTAATGTACCTGATCGAAGCGTTACATGAAGCGGGAATTGGGGTATTATTGGATTGGGTACCTTCACATTTCCCTGGCGATGCGCATGGACTTCATCGCTTTGACGGCACATGTCTTTATGAACACGAAGATCCACGAAAGGGCTTCCATCCGGACTGGCAATCGTATATTTTCAATTATGGCCGTAATGAGGTGCGCTCTTTCCTGATCAGTAATGCTTTTTATTGGTTGGACCGTTTTCATATCGATGGGCTTCGTGTGGATGCCGTTGCTTCGATGTTGTATCTGGACTATAGCCGGAATGCCGGTGAATGGATTCCGAATGAATTCGGCGGTAATGAAAATCTGGAGGCGGTACAATTTCTGAAGGAATTTAATGAAGCTGTTTATGCGCATTTTCCCGACGTACAGACCATTGCCGAAGAATCAACCTCTTGGCCGGGTGTGAGTAAGCCGACCTATGCAGGTGGACTGGGCTTTGGAATGAAATGGATGATGGGATGGATGCATGATACCCTGGATTATTTTAAGGAAGATCCGATCAATAGGAAGTACCATCACGATCGCATCACATTCGCAACAGTATATGCTTTTCATGAGAATTTTATGCTCCCGCTTTCGCACGATGAAGTCGTCTATGGAAAACAGCCTCTAATTTATAAGATGCCTGGAGATGAGTGGCAAAAATTCGCCAATCTAAGGGCTTTATACTTATTTATGTATACGTTCTTAGGAACGAAATTGTTGTTTATGGGGGGAGAGTTTGGGCAAACGTCTGAGTGGAATGTGAACCAGTCACTCGACTGGCATCTGCTGGAATTTATGCCACATCAAGGGATGAAAAGGTTCGTGGCCGATTTAAATGCAACTTATCAGCAACAACCCAGTCTCTATCAAAAGGCTTTTGATGCCTCGGGCTTCGAATGGATAGATGCCGGTGACCGTGAGCATTCAATCTTGGTTTATTGGCGTAAGGCGTTTGACTCCTGGGATGATACGGTGGTCGTGATTAACCTGACGCCTGTTGTCCGTGAACATTTTCGTATCGGACTGCCTTATGCCGGCGTATGGGAAGTGGTTTTGAGCTCGGATGATCTTGCATATTTTGGTTCAGGAGTCAGCAGTCAACATGTGGAAACGGAACACCTGCATTGGATGAACCGTGCACAGTCGGCCCAGGTCGATCTTCCACCACTCGGGGGGTATATCCTTAAGCGGAAGAAGGAGCTGAGAGAAACTGTTCCTGTAAAGCCAGCGGAACGTATTCCCGTCTAAGATGCTGTTCTCGTAGTAGAAGTAGATGAAAATAAATTTAAATAACATAAGCTCCATCTGAACGATGGGAAAAAATATGTACCAATGAAAGTATTTCATTTAAGTGTCGAATGTTATCCAATAGCCAAGGTTGGTGGTCTAGCAGATGTGGTCGGCGCATTGCCTAAGTATCAAACTAAACTTGGTGTGGATGCAGCTGTTATCATGCCTTGGTACGACCGTCCATTTGTTCAACAACACTCCTTCGATGTGATTCATGAAGGAACTTTTTTTCAAGGATCCGAATTATTGCATTATAGTGTTTTCAAGGAAAAAGACAATATATTGGGGTTTGAACTCTATCTGATTAAAATTCCTGGCAAACTGGATCGCAGGGAGGTTTATTGCTATCCGGATGAGGGCGAGCAGTTTATTGCCTTTCAGCATGCTGTGTTAAATTGGTTTAAGGAAAAAGCAATTGTACCTGATATCGTGCATTGCCATGATCATCATGTGGGTTTAATGCCTTTTTTGATGAAATACAGCAATGAATATAATTTCCTTGCCGATGTAAAGACGGTAGCGACTGTTCACAACGGTCAGTATCAGGGTTGGACACACTGGAGCAAAGCGATTTTATTGCCTGGATTTGACAGCTGGAAATGGGGGCTGTTGGACTGGGACGGTTTGATAAATCCACTTGCAGCACTGATCAAGTGCTGTGATGCCTATACGACGGTCTCGGAGGGGTATCTTGAAGAATTGTATGTGGAAGCTAACGGACTACAGCATCTGTTTTACGATGAACGAAACAAGTCGGTCGGGATTGTCAATGGAATTGATTGGGATATCTGGGACCCCGGCAAAGATTATACCCTGATTGAAAATTATGATCTTGCCTCGGCCTTTGCCGGTAAACTAAAAAATAAGCAGGCTCTGGCGCAGCAGTATAAAATTAATCCAGACCTTCCTTTATTGGTTTTTATCGGACGTTTTGCCGCTGAAAAAGGAGCTGATTTATTACCGGATATAATTTTGGATCTAACCAAAAATTTTTCAGACAGATTGAGTATATTTATACTGGGAGCTGGAGATCCGGCGATTCAGGCACGGGTAAAAATGCTCGTCGAGGAAAAGGTAGAAAATTTTGATGTGTTCTTTGGTTATGATGAAAATCTTGCACACTGGCTCTATGCAAGTGCTGACTTTCTTTTGATGCCTTCGCGGGTCGAACCTTGCGGGCTCAATCAGCTTTATGCCATGAAATATGGGACCTTGCCGATCGTACACCGTGTAGGTGGCCTAAAAGATACGGTCATCGATCTGGAAAACGATGGGTATGGTGTTGGTTTTGACACGCTTGAGGTGGCTGATATCAGAAAAGCTATTATCCGCGCTGTCGAGTATTATGAAAATAGGTCCAAATTTGAGGACAACCAACACAAAATAATGAGTTTGGATTTTTCGTGGGATAAATCCGCAGCGAAATATATAAGTCTATATAACCAATTAATTTAATTTGATATGTCACATCACAATGTAGTAGCTATCGTCTTGGGCGGAGGAAGGGGTTCACGTCTATATCCGTTGACCGACCAACGGTCTAAACCAGCTGTTCCTATTGCAGGAAAATATCGCTTGGTTGATATTCCCATCTCGAATTGTCTCAATTCGGGATTCAATAAGATTTTTGTGTTGACACAGTTCAATTCGTCCTCGCTGAATTCCCATATAAAAAATACATACAACTTCAGTATTTTTAGTAAGGGTTTTGTCGATATTTTAGCGGCCGAACAGACGAATGATGGTGACAAATGGTTTGAAGGCACCGCAGATGCCGTGCGTAGATCGTTCAAGAAGCTGGCAAGCATAGATTACGATTATGTTTTGATCTTATCGGGGGATCAGCTTTATCAGATGGATTTTGATGCGCTGGTGGACTTTCACGTACAGAATGAAGGTGATCTGACAATTGCGACCATTCCTGTCAATGGCAAAGATGCAACAGGTTTTGGTATTCTTAAATCGGATGAACACAACCACATCACATCGTTTATCGAGAAGCCCAATAGTGAGCAGTTGCTGGACTGGAGTTCGGAAGTGAACGATCACTTGAAGGCGGAGGGGCGGGAATACCTGGCCTCCATGGGGATCTATGTATTCAGTAAAGGTGTACTCAAGCGTCTGTTGGAAGAAAATAGCGGAATGGACTTTGGAAAAGAGATTATTCCGGATGCGATTGAAAATATCAAAGTACTCAGCTATCAGTATGAAGGCTATTGGACCGATATTGGAACAATAGGGTCGTTTTATGAAGCGAATATCGGGCTGACGGATAATATTCCAGCCTTTAACCTATTTGATAAAAATACGGTTTTTACCCGGCCACGTATGTTGCCTCCTTCTAAGATTTCGGGCACGACATTGATTAATTCGGTTATCTCTGATGGATGTATTATCCATGCCGATAAGGTAGACCGCTCGGTGATCGGTGTACGTTCACGTATTGGTATTGGTTCAGTCGTACGGGGAACTTATATGATGGGGTCCGACTATTACGAGGATTTTTCGGATATGGATGAAGCGAAAAGAAAAAATATGCCTATCGTTGGGGTAGGTGAACGCTGTTATATCGAAAATGCGATCCTGGATAAAAACTGTCGTATCGGAAATGATGTGCGCATTAATGGCGGTCCCCATTTGTTGAATGCCAATCATCAGACGTACACAGTCTGCGATGGTATTGTGGTGATCAAAAAAAATGCTGTTATCCCAAGTGGCACGACAATCGGGCTGGCCACCGTATAAATTTATTAAACAAGGGAGATAATATATTGTTATAATTGCATGTTATTGTAATAAAAAAATGCTTTGAAACAGATTATCTCCCTTCTTTTTTTATTGATCACATTTGCCGGTTGTGATACTTCTTTAATGGTACAGAGCACCGGCGTGTTACGAGATGCTTCGCGAAGATTTGAACTTCATAACGGTGACCGCCGCATTATATATATCCCGATGCGGCATTTGGGAACGCGTGTATATTATGATCAGATCCAGGCCGCGGTAGACTCTCTCCAAAAATCGGGTTATGTTGTTTTTTATGAAAGTATTGCCTACAGGGTGGATAGCGCCGAACAACGAGATCTATATGATCGAAAATTCAGAAAACTGACCGGCAACCGCCTTGGCTTGCAACAATGCATTGAAACTCCCGGAGATACATCAAAAGTACTGAGGGCGCCCCTGTACCGTAAATTGGGACAACGTATCATCAGTCAGCCAGATTACTCTTTTTTTCTGGTTAATTACGAAACCGCTGTGAATGCAGATATTCCAAAGAATAAGCTGTTGGACGATTTTGAATACCGCTATGGTACCATAAAGCTCGATGCCTGCGACTACGATACTCCGCTAAATGCACCCTATGGTTGCAAACCCATAAAAACAGCACTCAAGAATAAGTTTGATAAAGAATTTATCATGCAACAACGGGAAGAAAATCTAGCTTCTCTTGTGGCTGACGCTCCGCAGCAGAAAATTTTAATCTTATTTGGCACATCTCATTTTAAAGGCTTTTTGCGTAATTTGCAGGCCAGAGATCCCCGTTGGATAAAGATAAAATAATATGTTAGGAAAGATTTTTATTATACTACTTGTACCGGTAACCATCTATGTTGTCTATTACTTGTTAAATCGTACTGCGAAAAACAACAAGGCTATTAAACGCGTCCTGAGTGATGAGGGGAAGGATATCCTCGAAAAGGAGGTTGCTTATTACCGGCAGCTCTCTAGCATAGATAAACAGGAATTTGAGTCGCGCTGTCTGTCATTTTTGGATACGGTCAAGATTGAGGGCGTGGGGGTTGTCTTAGAACTGAAAGATTATATGCTTATTGCGGCCAGCGCAATTATTCCGATCTTTGCTTTCAAGAAATGGACTTATCCAAACCTGACCAATATTATGGTTTATCCCGCCCATTTCAATGCTGATTATCAATTTGAAGGTCATGCAGACCGGAATATCATGGGAATGGTGGGGGAAGGAGCCATGAACGGACAGATGATTTTGTCTAAAGCAGCATTAGAATATGGTTTTCAAAATCCAAGTGATGGTCAGAATACAGCGATTCATGAATTTGTGCACCTTATTGATAAAAGCGATGGCACAATAGATGGTGTTCCGACTTATTTGTTGGACAAAGCAGCTGTTATTCCTTTTATGTATTTAATACGTACGGAAATTAGTAAGATAAAGCAGCACCAATCGGATATTGATACCTATGGTATGACCAACCCCGGGGAATTTTTTGCTGTCGCATCAGAATACTTTTTTGAAAATCCAGCAAAATTTCAGAAAAACCATCCGGAGCTTTATACTGCACTTTCTAAAATTTTTGAGCAAAGTTAAGCGAAGATAAATAAAATTTTAGTATTTTTAAAGCAAACAGAAAATGTTTGCTTTTTTTGTTAATTACAACTGTTATGCCTAAAACTACTATTTATTCTACTATTGCATGCGCATGTCTATTATTTTGCGGCAATAATCAAGGTTTTTCCCAGGGGCGTTATGCTGTGGGAACGACTTTTACTGAGATGGCAGATCCGACAAGAGATACGCTTTCCGATTGGTCAAATGTTAAACCGGGTTTGCACGCATCGTTTGTGTCTATCGATAAACGTTTTCCGAAATCTTTAAACCCGAATATCGCTGTCCAGCCTAACAATACGGTGGATGCCTGGAAAGGGGAGCAGGTATCGGCACAAATGCTCCTGTGGACAAGCGCAGCAGCACCGGATGTTGTCATTTCGACGGGCGAGCTAAGGTCAAGGACCGGGAAAACCATTTCCGCCGATGCGGTGCAGGCACGATTTGTTCGTTATGTGATGACAGATGAATTTGCGGAGGGTTGTGGCTATCGTAAACCCGAAGATTTTAAAGCTGCTCTTTCTGCCGATATGCTCGATGATGTCAAAAGCTATAATCTTGAGGCCAAGCGCGTACGTCCAGTCTGGATTACGGTAAAAGTTCCTGCTGGAGCGGCGGCAGGTCAATATAAGACAGTCATTGCTGTTAAACAAAAAGGTAAGGTCGTACAGAATTTGGATCTGATTGTGAATGTTCAGGAGCATGTATTACCGCCGGCTTCACAATGGTCATTCCATTTGGATCAGTGGCAACACCCATCGGCTGTAGCGCGGGTCAATAATGTTAAGATGTGGAGTGATGAGCATTTTGAAGCCTTAAAGCCAACAATGAAGCAGCTGGCTGCTGCTGGTCAGAAAGTCATCACAGCAACCCTAAATAAGGATGCCTGGAATGTACAGACCTATGATCCCTATGCGGATATGATCACCTGGAAGAAAGCAAAAGATGGATCCTGGAGCTATAACTATGCGGTATTTGACCGATGGGTTCAATTTATGATGGATCTGGGAATTAACAAACAGATCAATTGTTACTCTTTACTGCCCTGGAACAATGAGGTACATTATTTCGATGAAGCAAAAAATGAACAGGTCAATGTGGTTGCAAAACCCGGCACGCCTGTGTTTGAGGAGCTATGGACACCTTTCTTAAAAGATTTTAGTAAACATGTCAGCGCCAAAGGCTGGTTGAAAATTACCAATATTGCAATGGATGAGCGAGCACAGGAGCAAATGGATCCAGCGGTGGAACTTTTAGAACGTGTGGTACCTGAATTTGGAATTGCTTTTGCGGACAACCATAAAAGTTATAAGCGTTATCAAAAAAGTACCGATATCAGTGTTGCTGTAGGGGATCCTTTCGATCAAAATGATTTAATTGAAAGACGTAAAAAAGGGTATATCACTACATTTTATGTTTGCTGTTCAGATGAGTTTCCGAACCAATTTACATTTTCCGATCCGGCGGAATCGACCTATATGGCTTGGTACGCACTGGCTGCGGGATTTGACGGTGCACTGCGTTGGGCCTTTAATTCCTGGGTAGCCAATCCAATGCAAGATTCACGATTCCGTACATGGCCTGCCGGAGAT
Source organism: Sphingobacterium sp. CZ-UAM (assembly GCF_002000245.1). Classification (GTDB taxonomy): domain Bacteria; phylum Bacteroidota; class Bacteroidia; order Sphingobacteriales; family Sphingobacteriaceae; genus Sphingobacterium. The sequence goes on from NZ_MTCM01000001.1 coordinate 390,670, forward strand.
ACGTATATTGTTTATCCGCAAGGTCGTAGCTCTATCCGTTACGAGCGTATGCTGGAGGGGATCCAGGATTACACGAAAGTAAATATTCTGAAAGAAAAGTTGGAAAAATCCAATGATCAGGCGAATTTGGCCAAGCTGAATGCAAAAATCGCTAAATTAAAAAAATCTCGACGTTATGCTGCCTGGAATGAGGATCTCAATGATGCCAAAGCTTTTGTAAGTGAATTATCCAATAAGATCAAATAATTAGACGATCCTATAGTTGAATGATAGGCTGCTCTCCGGTATCAGGAGAGCAGCCTATTTTTTTGAGGCAAGGTTTTCTAAAAAGCCATAGCCTGTCATCTCGTGTTGGGGTATAAAAATTGCCGATCCATCCGTCTGTACCTTTTGTCGAATAGTGGAATATCCAAAACCATTGTTATTCAATATTGTTGTTATAAAGAAGCGATAACGTATTCAGCGTATCATCGCCTTATCAAAATTCTAAATCATCATATGGGTATGAAAAATGTAGCACAGCAGATCGTTGGTATTTTAAAGGATGCGGGAATTAAGCGTATTTATGCCGTAACGGGGGATAGTTTAAACTTTTTCAATGAGGCCGTGCATGCGGATGGGAGCATGCAATGGATACACGTCAGGCATGAGGAGGTCGGTGCATTTGCAGCGACGGCCGAAGCGGATCTGCAGGGCATTGCCTGCTGTGCGGGAAGTAGTGGCCCCGGCCATGTACATCTGATCAATGGAGTGTATGAAGCACATAAAACACGTGTGCCAATGTTGGTGATTGCTTCGACCTGTGCTACTTATGAGTTTGGTACAGATTATTTTCAGGAGACAAATCCAATCAAATTATTTGACGACTGCTCCTGTTATAATCAGATGATCACCCGACCTGAACAAGTGCAACGGATGGTGCAGAATGCCTTACAACAAGCGATTTCGAAACGGGATGTTGCCGTTATCGGTCTGCCGGGAGATGTTTCCGAAATGGAGGCTGTGCATATGAACACTTCGGCAAAGGTATTTTTCACCGAACCACAGATCAGGCCATCGGAACTTGAAATCGGTCGTTTGGCTCAATATATCAACCAAGCGGATAAAGTGACTTTATTCTGCGGTGTAGGAGCCAGAAAGGCCCAAAAACAAGTTGTGGAGCTTTCTGAAAAAATTCAGGCACCTGTAGGTTATTCGTTTAAGGCCAAACTGGATATTCAACGGGATAATCCCAACGAAATTGGAATGACAGGGCTCTTGGGGACAGCCTCTGCCTTTCAGAGTATGCACCATTCGGATCTGATCCTGCTGCTGGGGACAGATTTTCCTTACAAGGATTTTATACCCACCAATAAAACAATTGTTCAGATTGATATCGAGGGCGAGAAACTCGGTCGAAGATCGATTGTGGATTATGGCCTGGTGGGAGATATTGAGCACACGTTGAAAGCTGTCCTACCCTTTGTGGAAGCACGAACTGATTCTAATTTTCTCGAAAAACAATTGGCTGCCTATGAGAAGGTAAAAGAAGATCTGATGATCTATGTCGAAGACCCGGGCAGTGAATGTGCTATTCAGCCAGAATTTGTGGCGCATACAATTGATCAAAAAGCAAGCGATGATGCTATTTTTCTAGTAGATACAGGGATGTCCTGTGTTTGGGGAGCACGCTATATCAATCAACGCCGGGATCGCAAAATGCTGGGCTCATTTAATCACGGATCCATGGCGAATGCAATGCCAATGGCTATAGGAGCGGCATTGGCACATCCCGAAAGACAGATTATAGCCTTTTGCGGGGACGGCGGCCTTTCGATGTTGCTGGGTGATCTTGCGACGATAAAACAATATAATTTGCCGATCAAGCTGATTGTGTTCAATAACCGTTCACTCGGGATGGTTAAATTGGAGATGCAGGTTGCCGGTTTAAAAGATCAGGAAACCAATATGGTCAACCCAGATTTTGCAATGGTAGCGCAGGCGATGGGAATCCGTGCATTTACGGTGACCCGACCTGAGGAGGTAGACGGAATACTGAGTGAGGCCTTCGGCATAACGGACGAACCTGTACTCGTGGATATTTATACCAGTCCCAATGCCTTGGCTATGCCACCCAAAATATCATTCAGCCAAATGAAAGGAATGACCGAAAGTATGGCTAAATTAATGCTATCCGGCCATGTAGAGGAGGTCTGGGATACCATTAAGTCGAATTATAAACATTTGAAATCACTCTGATTCGCGTAGATCAGCAGCATTCTATTAAAAAAGCCTCTCCAATTTAAAATAACTGGAGAGGCTTTCTGTTTAGGAAAAATAAGGTATTCGGACTATTGATTGAATTTTGTGAATTACCGATCAACACTGGCGTTGAACAAACCAAAGGCTCTTCAATAACTCCTCTTTACAGCGTCGAAGTTTTTCTATTTTCGATTCCGAAGAAGTAGAAACATTCTCTTTTACAATAATAGCCAAATCTGTTTCAATGGATAATTTAGTGAGGGATGTACACCCACTGTCAAATTTCTTAAAGCTTACATCTTTCATACTAATATTGGTTAAGAATTTCTGAATTTTATAATGTACAATTTACTAATAAAAATTAGCTTTACAATATGCTGTGAATAATTTTATTGTTACTAAATTGTTTATTTTTAATATTTTATCAGTCGCTAACTTATAAACAATATTGCGGCAATTTTTGTTTTCTGAATTTCAAAAGTTTAAATGTTAGTTATTTAAAACAATATATTGTTTTGATTGCTATTGATAAGAATGAGCAGAGCAGAGGAAATAGCTCGTTTATAGGTACGCATCAGTTCATCAATAAATTCCCATTGGCGCTGATTTTGCAGCTTGTCAGTGTATATTTAAGAAAAATAATTATTCGCATGAAAGTAATCAATATTGGATTATCGTTACTGCTTTTTACCGTCGCTTGTCAGCAAAGTGGTAAAAAGCAAGGCGACCAGGTGCAATTGAACCGGGATACAGCAACAACTATTGCCGCAGTTGCTGAGCCGGGAAAGTATCAATACCTCAAAAATGGTGACACAATTTCGCTGACCATTGCGATCGACGGTAACCGGGTGCACGGCGACCTGAGTTACAGATGGAAAGAGAAAGACCGCAATATAGGCCATATTGATGGGGTGTTAAAGGACAGTATAGTGTTAGCTGATTATACTTTTGCCTCGGAAGGGCAACAATCTGTTCGGCAGGTTGCTTTTAAATTTTCCAAAAACAGGGCAGTCGAAGGTTTTGGAAACATGGAGGAAAAAGGAGGGAAGATGTCTTTTGTTGCCCCGGATAAATTGAGCTATGACGAAAAATTTGCCTTAGAACATGTGAGCCAATGATAGCAGTTTAGGAACAAATATAAGCAGTCCAATTAATAAGGCCGTTAAGCTACTCAGCATAACGGCTGCAGCTGCGATGTCCTTGATCCTTTTTATGTTGGGATTTTTTTCGGGGCAGACAAAATCAGCTAGATTTTCCAGTGCTGTATTCAGTAATTCGCAGACAAGAACAAAACCGATCGAAAAGACAACGGCTAACCATTCATAAGGACTTATCCGGAGGGCCCAGGAAAGTGCGATTGCCAATACTGCGGCTAGGAGATGTACCCTGAAATTGTGTTCTTCCCGCCAGACGATTTTTAAACCATTGAAGGCATAACCAAAACTTCGGATTCTTGCTTTCCATGAAAAGTTGCTTTGGGCCATAGTCAATATGCTATATTTTATGTAAATATAATCTTTCCCTTGATTTTTGACCGCCCTTAATTTCAGTTTATGTGCTGACTTCTGATAATAACAGTGGTCAGGAACGTTTTGCGAATGGCCGTGATCCTGAACGCGCGCTGTCCTGCAGTTGTCAGGGCCGTGGCAGCTTGTCTCGACAATTTTTTTACTTCCTATTTTCTCAGAAGTATTGTTGGAAGTACGTGGTATTTTTGAGTAAATTGCTTTATGATCTACAATTTTGATAAAATAATTGACCGTCGGGGTACGGATTCGGTCAAATGGAATCAGCAGGATTATGCGGATTTAATTCCACTCTGGGTTGCCGATATGGACTTTCCTGCATCCAACGAAATTATTAATGCGCTGAGCGAACGTGTGCAACATGCAGTTTATGGTTATGCAAGAGTTCCGGATGCTTTTTATCAAGCAGTAGCGGACTGGTCTAGCCGTAAACATGGTTTCCAACTGCAGCGCGAGTGGATACTTCCGGTTTTAGGTGTGGTACCTGCACTGTCGGCAATTGTCGCCGCATTGACCGAAACGGGGGATAAAGTGCTGATACAGGAACCTGTGTATCATTGTTTTTTTTCGTCGATCGAACGTAATGGCTGTGAAGTTGTTTCCAATGATCTACTGTACAAAGATGGAAAGTATACCATTGATTTTGTGGATTTTGAAAGGAAAGCAAGTGATCCAAAGGTAAAGCTCTTTATTCTCTGCAGCCCACATAACCCTGCGGGTAGGGTCTGGACAAAAGCGGAGCTTGAGCAATTGGGTGAAATCTGTCTAAAAAACAATGTACTGGTTGTTTCGGACGAGATCCACTGCGATCTGGTTTATGAGGGGTATCGACATATTCCTTTTGGAACGATTGATCCAGCCTTTCTGGCGAATACCATCACTTGCATGGCACCGAGCAAAACCTTTAATCTGGCGGGCCTGCAAGTCGCCACGGTTATTGTCGCGGATCCACTGCTGAACAAAAAGGTGCAGCAGGCTTTTCTTGTCAATGAGATCGCCAGTATAAGTCCTTTTGCGATAACTGGTTTAATAGCGGCCTATCAACATGGTGAGGAATGGCTGCAGCAAGTTTTGAGTTATGTTCATCATAATTATGTTTATGTAAAAAATTACGTGGCTCAACATTTGCCTTTCCTGAAAATTGTTCCCCTGGAAGGTACCTATTTGGTTTGGCTAGATTGTTCGGCTTTAAATCTTTCCAGCCGGAAGCTGGGACAGTTGCTCCTGCAGGAAGCCCACTTACAGGTGAATGTTGGAGCGATGTATGGAAAAGGAAGTGATTCCTTTATCCGCTTGAATATTGCCTGTGCGAGACCAATTTTAGAGGAGGGATTAAATCGGTTGAAACAGGTGCTGCAGAATTTGATGGAAAAATAATGCTTGTATAATTTTATAAGCCATAGTGACGATAAAAAAAAGCACCTAAACAAATGATTCAGGTGCTTTTTTGTTGTAGTAGTTACTTTACGCAAAGGGATTATATACCCATTTCTTTCAAAATAAAATGCGCATTATCAATTTTATCGGCTACCCATAACACATAACGGATATCTACACCGATGGACCGACTGTAGCTTTCATTCCATGCGAAATCGTTGATTGTTGCATCATAAGCACGGTCAAAGTTTACGCCGATTAACTCCCCATTTGCATTCATGATCGGCGAACCAGAGTTGCCACCGGTCGTGTCCATGTCATAGAGTATATTGACAGGAACCGATCCCAGGTCTTTTTTGAGGTAGGGACCAAAATTTTTATTGAGATACGCTGTCTTGATTTCCTGCGGATAGTCGAATTCAGGCAGACCGAGGTTTCCTTTCTGGATAATACCTTCAATGCTGGTGAATGGTTTCATATAGGTGGCATCTGCCGGAGCATAACCTTTGATATGTCCATAAGTCAAGCGCAAGGTGGAATTGGCATCCGGAATAAAGTTTTTGGCCTGAAAAATTTCCTTGACCGCTACATAGTCACCCATTAGTTTATTTAACACGCCTTCGCGTCTTTTCTGTTCGGCAGCAAAAATAACAATATCGCTGTTCAGTTCATTTTGGAGAATTAACAGTTTATCATCAAATTGCTGTAGGGCATTTGCATCGGCCAAAACGGTATTTAAGATATAGTTTTGATCGGTAAGCTTACTACCATTGATGATCTGTGTTGCAAATTGATTGGCTGATTCGTTATTCAATTGGAGCTTTTGAATGGCTGTGATCTGATTTTTACCCTGGAAAGCAGCAGCGTCGGCAAGCATTTTCCCAAAAATACGTTGGTCAGCCTGTTTGTTGTAGCTTTCGTAAGTTTCTTGAATACTTTTTTTAAGCTGTTCGACATTATAGTCGAATAACTGTTTTGCGGCATGTGAAGAGCGCTCTTTACCCATTGCCACTTTTAAGGTATTGAGATCGCGGGCAACTTTCAGTAAGCTTGTGCTGTTATAGATATTATTAATCCAAAGTTCTTTCAACGCGTCTTGGTCACTAACCTGATAGTAGGCAGCGATATCGTTTAACAGGTTACCATACTTATCTTTAAGTTCAGGTTTGCTTAAAATAAAGGCGGCAAGTGCTTCATCTTCTTGTTTTTTAGTTGAAAGAAGATCAATGCCGCGCAATCCTTTGAGCTTCCCGCGGTAATTTTTGAGTACATTGGCGTTGCGTTTGATGCGCGTTGCTAAAGAGAGCGCGATATCTGTATTATCTTTACCCGCTTCTTCCATCTGTTTATTCTGGAAGTCGTAGAGATCGGAAACATAAGGCAGCAAGTATTCTTGTTGGTACTTAATATATTGTGCGGGACGGTGCCGGAATGTTTTTCCCGGATAGCCCAAGATAAAGGTAAAGTCATTCTCTTTTACGCCATTTGGATTGACTTTTAGGTGTTTTTTAGGCTGGTAGGGCACATTATCTTTGGAATAGGGGGCAGATTTTCCATCTTTACTCACATAAGCACGAAGGAAAGAATAATCGCCGGTGTGGCGTGGCCATACCCAGTTGTCAGTCTCACCACCGAATTCGCCAATATTTTGACGTGGTATATATACCAGGCGTACATCCTCTATTGTTTTGTAGCGAAACAGCACGTAGCTTTTACCGATGAACATTTCGGACACTTCGGCTTTGATTGTAGGATCTTCTTTTTCAGCCTGTTTGACAAGTTCCTCTTGTTTTCTTTTAATTGTATTAATACGCTCTACGGGATCACTGATATTGGCAACAGCATTTAATATTTTAACAGATACGTCTTCGTATGAGTCGGTAATTCTGATTTTTAACCCTTTTGCTTCAATCTCCTGTTCCTGATTTTGTGCCACAAAACCATTTTTGAGGTAATTGTTGATGGCTGTACTGGCCAGCTGCACTGCTGAAAACGCACAATGATGGTTGGTAATAATCAGGCCACGATTGGAAACGAATGATCCAGTACATCCACTGACCTGAACGAGGGCATCCACTAATCCAACCTGACCGGGGTTGTAAATATCTTTTTCACTGATCTTTAATCCGGCTTTCTTTAATCCAGCTCTATTTAGATCGCTCAATGGATACATTCCTTCATCTGGATTCGCTATACCATGTGGGATATTTGTTGCCGATAATAATAGCGCCAGTGCAATTGTCGTATGATGTATAAACTTCATGGTTTTTTTTATATCAACTGTTGTAAATCTCCAAATTTAAGAAAAGCTTTTTGATGAATCCGACTTTTCGGTCAACTATTGTCATAATAGTCTATCAATTCTTGTTTTTTGGCAAGGTATTTATTGTGTAATATGTACGGGAAAGCAATGGTCAAGCCTTAAAATATTGTGTATTTGCCATCGTTTTAAACGAGTATTCGTAATTTTGCGCTTTAAAGATTTTAACATGACCTTAATCCAATTGGAATATATCATTGCTGTAGATACTTATCGTAGTTTTGTTGCCGCAGCCGAAAAATGTTTTGTGACACAGCCGACTTTAAGTATGCAGATCCAGAAACTGGAAGAATCCCTGGGAGCAAAAATCTTTGACCGCAGCCGGCAGCCGGTTGTACCTACCGAAATCGGTGAGAAGATCATTCTACAGGCGAGATCGGTACTGATGGAGAGCCGAAAGATCGCTGAAATCGTACAGGATAAGAAGGGGGAGATCGAGGGCAGCTTAAAGATCGGTGTTATTCCGACTATCGCGCCTTATCTATTGCCGAAGGTACTGACAACATTTATGGAGAAGTATCCGAAATTGCAATTGCAAATCTGGGAATATACCACCGAACGTATTGTTCACGAATTGAAGGTGGGGCTTTTGGATTGCGGTGTGCTATCAACACCCTTAAATGATCAGGGGATACTGGAGTCGCCTCTGTTCTATGAAAATTTTGTTGCTTATATCTCTGAAAATAGTCCTTTGTTTTCCAAGAAAGTGCTAAGTGGAGATGACATTGCCGATGATAAACTCTGGCTGTTGAATGAGGGGCATTGCATGCGAGGGCAGGTACTTAATATTTGCCATCATAAACATAATCAGGATCTTTCTGGGCGTTTTGAATATAATACTGGCAGCGTGGAAACACTTAAAAGAATGGTGGATATCAATGATGGGATAACCATTCTGCCGGAGCTTTCGATTTCAGACTATGTGGATGAACAACTGGATAAAATCCGATATTTTAAGTCACCGGAACCTGTTCGGGAGATATCTTTAGTCACTACGCAGAATTATGTGAAACGACATGCAATCCAGGCTTTGGAAAGGGAGATATTGGCGGTTGTACCCGAAAAATTCAAAACAAAAAAGAAAAAGGAAGTGTTGAGCTTTCAATAAGAAGACATGGCAAATCTCAGTGTACGTTTTTTTAAGAAAATAGACCAGATCAATCAATGGCGGATGAAAAAAGTTTCGAATAGGAACTTTATTATTCTCCTGGCCTTTTTAGTTGGAATTGTTGGTGGTCTGATGGCATCTGTCTTAAAAAGACTAACGCATTTTATAGCGGCGACAATTCAGGATGATATTGATTGGAAAGTGAAGTATTCTGTTTACCTGATTTTTCCGTTGATCGGGATATTGTTGAGCGTGTTTTTTGTGCGAAAATTTCTGAAAGGAAAGAAGATGGAGCATGGTATCACTCCGATTATCTATGCGATCAGTCGTAAGGGGAGCCGATTGGATCCGAGCAATATTTATTCGCAGGTTGTCACTTCGGCGATTACGGTTGGATTTGGAGGTTCCTGTGGATTGGAGGCTCCCGTCGCATTGGGAGGTTCGTCGATAGGTTCCAATATTGCCCGTTTTTTTGGTCTGCAATATAAAGAAGTCACCATGCTTTTGGCCTGCGGCGCGGCAGCAGGTATTTCGGGTGCATTTAATAGTCCTTTGGCGGGAATGATCTTTGCGATTGAGATATTGCTTCCGGAATTCTCCATTCCGGTTTTTATTCCTCTTTTAATATCGTCAGCGCTTGCCTCGGTGGTATCGCGGCTTTTGTACAGTGAACCGCTATTTAGCACATTCAATTCGGATTGGCAAATCTCGGCCCTGTTATTTTATTTGCTATTGGCGGTATTGATTGGACTGTATACAATCTACTTTGCCCGTGTATCCAGTTCGGTAGGGAAATGGTTTGCTAAGATAAAGAATCCCTATAACAAAGTATGGGTAAGCGGAATATCCCTGGGGATTATGATTTTCGTATTTCCGGCACTGTATGGCGAAGGTTATATTACCATCCAGCAGATTCTCAATGGGCAGTTTAACTCGATCGTAAAAAATAGCTTGTTTTCTGATTATAAAGATATGGGATTGGTGGTGCTGGGGTATACCATTTTGACTTTATTTGGTAAGTCGTTTGCGGCATTATTCACCTTGAATGGTGGCGGAAACGGTGGGGTGTTTGGACCGAGCCTGGTGATGGGCGGTCTATTGGGGTTTGCCTTTTCCTATGGGGTCAATCTGACGGGAATTGCGGAGCTTAACGTCCCCAATTTTGTGGTTGCCGGTATGGCTGGTGCACTAAGTGGTATTATGCATGCGCCATTAACGGGTATCTTCTTAATTGCGGAAGTGACGGGGGGATATACTTTAATGGTCCCCTTGATGTTGGTCTGTTCGATTTCTTATCTGATTAATCGTGCGGTATTGAAGCACTCAATTTATACAAAAGTATTGGCCGAATCGGGCGACCTGATTTCGTATGAAGATAAGGACCGTTCGGTACTGAGCATGATGCGCATTAAATATGTACTGGAAACCAATTTTGTGATCCTACGACCGGATGAAACGCCCAAAAGTAGACAGACGGATATTATCCATAGCAAGCGTAATATTTTTCCGGTGGTAAGTTATGAAGGTAAATTTATGGGACTTCTCTATAGTGAGTTTTTATTTTCGGTCCTGTTAGGGGAGTTAGAAGGGGGGGATACGCCCTTTGAAAAATTGGCACAGAAGCCAAACGATACGGTGGGGATTAACGAAAACATGGAAATTGTGATGGCTAAGATGAACAAAGATGACACTTGGATATTACCTGTACTTGGAGATGAAAACAAATATATGGGTTTTGTATCCAAGTCCAGTGTCTTTAATAAATACCGCGCATTACTTATCCGTCAAGGTCATTATCTAGAGTAAACCGGGCAGAATAGGTGTAAAGATGGGTCGAAGTGAAGACCTATTTCAGGACAGATTTTTTTGAATGGTCCTATCTAATATGCGCTTAACTTGAGGGCTTATCAAACGACTTACATGGATTGATCGTTCCACCCATGTAAGTCGTAAGTATCGGTTGCGTTGGATTAGCCACGCATGGCCATAATTTTTGTGACGTATTTTCCAATAATATCAAATTCAAGATTAACTGTTGTACCTACTTCAACCTGTTGGAGATTGGTATGTTCGAGGGTATAAGGGATGATTGCGACAGAAAAACGGTTATCGCGGGAATCAACCACAGTTAGACTGATGCCATTCACCGTAATGGATCCTTTTTCTACAGTGATATTCTGTTTAGTGGGGTCGTATTGAAACGTAAAAATAAAACTGCCGTTCTCATCTGTTTTCTGTATACAGGTTGCGGTCTGATCGACATGCCCCTGGACAATATGTCCATCAAATCTTCCGCCAGCTAGGGTACAGCGTTCGATATTAACCAAGTCACCAACTTTCAACTCGGCCAGGTTCGTTTTCTGCAGGGTTTCATCAATCGCGGTTACTTTGTGCACCTGATCCTCCAGTCCAACAACAGTCAGGCATACACCATTGTGGCTTACGCTCTGATCTATTTTAAATTCATTGGAGATCGGAGAGCTCACATAAAAATGGATGTTGCTTTTTTCATGTTCGATACGTTCGATTTTTCCTAAGGTTTCTATGATTCCGGTAAACATGCACTAAAATTTTTGATGAAATCAAAGTTACTAAATAATCGAAGGAAACACGGTTTTTGCGAACAAAATAGACGCATGAATGACAGAATAATTTATCGTGAATATAATTCATGAAAGAGATAAATACTGTAATAGAATCTGCTTTGATATAGTATGCTAAAAAAATGGCTTCTGAAAATAGCAAAAAGATTGTGTGTATATTGTACACTTACTATTCTTTTTGTTGCAGCTGTGCCAAAACAAATTTATGGGAGTTGAAAAAAAATATTACAAAATTTTTGTTTATATCATTTGAAGCATTATCTTTGTCATAGGTTTAGGTTGATTGCCTCTTACAAAGAGGTATTTATAAAAGCTTAGCAGGTCGCCCGACCAAATGCTAAGCTTTTTTTTGTTCTATAATAATATGCTGTTTTACAGTTGATTATATTACAATTCGGTCCGACCATTTCTTTTCTCTGAATTACCTATTTTTTATTTGATTCGTGTTTTTTACTAAAGTGTTGATGATCTCGCAAAACGCTGGATTTATTGCTTTTGAACAACCTGTAATCGAATGTAATAGCTGTGGGCTTTCTGTAAAAGCAAAAAGGCAGTAAGTATAGCTATACGATAGGGAGCTGCCTGAAAAGATGAATGTTTCTTAGCTTCTGAAAAGATGTATTGCGGACATTGAAATTAAAATAAGGTATTCGAAATTTTTGGATCTGAAGCGTTCTTTTAATGCGAGGAGTGCCTTGGAACGTGCATAATAGACATTTGATGGGGTAGTGTCCAGTATCTTACAGATTTCTTCAGTATCTAAATCCTCTAAAAAACTCAATTTACATATTTTAGCCTGCTGTTTTGGTAGTTTATCGATTTCGGCCAGTAATAACTCCGTTAGCTCTGTTCTAAATATTTTTTTTAGAATATCGTCCTCGGGTAGGGATAAATTCTGAAGGATATCCAATTCTTCGGTCTGCATTTTAAATCGAGCCGATCTTTTCATATCGATACAGGCATTCTTTGTCGCGATATACAAAAATGCTTTGAGGCTTTCGTAATTGTCCACTTTCTGTCTGTGATTCCAGAGTTTGACAAAGATATCAGATACAATTTCTTCAGCATCGGTTTTACTGCGTAGATAAGAAAAGGCAAAATAACGTAGCGCATGGCCAAAATGGTCCATGAAAAAGCACAATGCGCTTTCATTACCCTCTTTTAATGCGTTAATATGCGACTCTAGTTGAAGCATGTTTGGTTATCAATATTTTTCTTTCATTGTCCTAAGATGGACACATTGACCGATATCATGGTCTTTGTTGTTGTTCAATAGGATATTTACAGGTCCGCTTCCCAACACAGATGCTTATAACGAAGTTACATAAAAAACTTGGGTTGTCATGTTTTCAAGCATGACAACCCAAGTTTTTTAACGGTGAATAAATGAGATCCGGAGAAATTTATTTTTTTACCAGCTTACTGTCTACGATTTCCCATTCTTTTATGTGTGCAGGACGGTGTTCAGTAAGGATAATTTCATCAAAATGACGAAGCAATTCGGGGTGTTTGTTCGCAATATCCTTTTGCTCCCATGGATCTGTTTCTAGATCATACAATTGCCATTTTGCTTTTGGATTATTTTTTAGATCCAGTTTAATTGCCTTCCATTGTCCTTCACGTATGGCAATCTGCCCGCCTTTTTCGGGATATTCAAAGTAAAGGTATCGGTGTTTTTTCTGGTTCTTTTGTCCTAGCCAGGTTGGCAGGAGGGACAGTCCATTGGTCTTACCGGGATCCTGTTGGACCAACTGTCCAAAGGTAGCCATCAGGTCATATTGTGCTGAGATAACAGCCGTCTCGGTGTTTGCTTTGATTGTTTTGGGCCAGCGGACGATCAACGGTACTTTTATTCCCCCTTCAAACACATCCATTTTTAATCCTCTGAGTGAATCGACGCTCTTGAAAAAGCGGTAGTCTATACCACCATTGAAACCCGTGCCATTGTCGCTGGAAAACAAGATAATGGTATTGTCATCCAGACCCAGGGATTTAATATGTTTCATGATCAGGCCCACTTGGTCATCCAGATAAGTGATCATGCCTGCATAGGTAGCTCTTGGATAAGGCGTTGCCGTGTAGCCATCCTGCCCATAGTAAGGATGGTCATGAAAAAGATCCTTATATCGATCCACATATTCCTGGGGTACCTGTAAGGAAAGATGGGGTAGGGTGTACGGAAGATAGAGGAAGAAAGGACTGTTTCGGTTCTTATCAATAAATGCCAATGCCTTTTCCGTCATAACTTCCGGAGCATATTGTTTGCCACTGAATTGCTCGAAATCTTTGGCAGTTGCTTTGGTGGAGTCGAGTGGAATATGCACAAACTTTTCTTTGTTTTGGAGTGGATATTTTTGCTCGTTTTCCCAGAGATGGCTTGGATAGTAATTGTGGGCCTGCTTTTGGTCGAGGTAACCAAAGAAATAGTCAAATCCCTGTTTGTTTGGGCTTCCGGTTGTATTTTGCATGCCGAGGCCCCATTTTCCGATGGCGCCAGTATGATAACCAGCTTTTTTAAATAGGTGAGCCATGGTGTAGGTTCCCTCGGGTAGGGGCATTTGTCCACCTTCGAGGCTATCGGCAAACCCGCCCAATTCATAATTACCCCGGATATAGGACTGACCAGCATGTTTACCTGTCAATAACATGCAACGAGCTGGGGCACAAACTGGAGCACTTGTGTAATGATTGATAAAACGAAGTCCCTCCTGCGCCAACTTTTGCAGGTTGGGGGTTTTGATCAGCTGTTGTCCGTAGGGTTCTGTCTCGGCATAGCCCAAGTCATCCGCATAAAAAAAGATGATATTGGGCAGCTTTTTAGCTGCTTGCTTTTGTTGTGCAAAAAGCATCCCCCATCCCAGTAGGATGAGGGTAAGACCTATTCCTTTTTTCATTTTTTCCGTTCTCCTTCCAACAACTGTTTCAACTCATTCACTTTTTCAGGATATTTAGCAGCAACGTTGTTTTTTTCTCCGATATCATTTTTGAGGTCGTACAATTGATCTTCGGGGAGATTTCCGGTTTCAGTATCCGTCAATTTCATATAGGCGGTACCGTTGCTTGGTGCAATATATTTCCAGTCGTCCTTGACAATCGCCAGAGTTTGTGCATGTTGGATTATGCTGCTACGCCCTTTGGGATCTTCGCCGGTTAAGGTTTTCAATAATGCCTTACTGTCTTTTGCTTCATCAGCTTTTAATTTTACGCCTACGAGCTGCGCGCTTGTTGCCAACAGGTCCATTTGACTGATCAATGCATTGGATACCTTACCTTTGGCAACCCCTTGTCCACTGACGATAAAAGGTACACGTGTTCCGCCCTCAAAGATACTATATTTGCCACCTCTGAGCGGTCCTGCAGGCTGGTGTCCATTAAGCTGAGCCACGGCACCATCCACATAGCCGTCATCCAATACCGGACCATTGTCACTGCTGAAAATGATAATGGTGTTTTTGTCCATGCCCAGTAGCTGCAATTGCTGTTGGATCTGTCCGACTGTCCAATCTAATTGAAGAATGGCATCTCCGCGGTAACCGAGCTTACTTTTGCCCCTAAATTGTGTGGCCGGCATACGTGGCACGTGGGGTTCCGTTAAACAGAAGTAGAGGAAGAATGGCTTATTTTGATGTTGTGAAATGAAATCTTGTGCTTTATGTAGAAAGGTTGTGGAAACTTCTTCGTCTACCCAGCGTGCACGTGTGCCGCCGCTCATGTAACCAATCCGTCCGATGCCATTGACAATTGTCTGGTTGTGCCCTTGGCCGGGAGAGGATTGCATTTTGAGCAATTCGGGATGCTCTTTGCCCGTAGGATCATTGCCTATTTTCTTCTCATAATCAACAAGGATGGGATCGTTTGCTTCTGCAGCGACAACCCGATCATTTTCTAGGAAAACGGTCGGAACCCGGTCGGCAGTTGCAGGGAAGATAAATGAGTAATCAAAACCAACATCGTTGGGTCCGGGTTTGATGGCTGCATTCCAGTCTTTTTTGACTTCGTTGCCAAGTCCCATATGCCATTTACCGACAATTGCTGTAGCGTAGCCTGCATTTTTGAATACTTTGGGCAATGTGATTTTGTCTGTTGGTACAATCAGCTTGGCATCTCCGGGCAGGATGCCTGTACCCGTCTGGCGCCACGGATAGGTGCCGGTCATCAAAGCAAAGCGAGAAGGCGTACAGGTAGCGGAGGTACTATGTGCATTGGTGAAGCGCGTACCGCTGTGCGCCAATTTATCCAAGTTTGGAGTTTCAATCTGTTGGGCTCCATAGCTGCTTAAATCACCAAAACCAAGATCATCCGCATAGATATAGATAACGTTCGGTTTATTCAGTTTTTGTGCGAATGTAGTCAGGGGAAGTGTCACCGCCAGACTCGAAGAAAGTAGGATCGTAAGAGATAGGGTCTTTTTCATATTGTGCAAATACGTTGATAGGGTGTCGTCTTTTTGTTGACGACACCCAATATACTATTTTAAATTTGGATTGATATCAATTTCACTTTGGGGGATCGGCCAGTGATTATCCTGGCCTGCTCTAAATGATTTTTTGGTTACATACCAGCGGCTATAACTGTCTCTGCTACTACCTGCTTTCACGCGGATATTTTTGGCATCGGGAAATGCGGCGCCATAGAAATCACCATTTAAAACATCTTTTGCTGTATCCCAACGCAGGAGGTCCCAATAGCGTATACCTTCTAAGGCTAGTTCCACACGTCTTTCATTACGTAATGCTGCCCGGACTGTAGTCGCGTTGGCGACAGCGATAGGAGGCATATTGACGCTGCTGCGTCGGCGGACTGCATTGATGGTTTTATCCAGTAGCTCCGCTGTCAGAGGATCACCATTTTCAAGTTTGGCTTCAAGGTAGCTCAATAGCACCTCGGCGTAGCGGATAATAGGAAGATCTGTTCCGGAATTCTGTAAATTGCCGCTAAAATTTTCAGCGTTAAATTTACGAAGACCGTAACCCGTGCGTGTTGCTTGCTTGGTGGTTGTGAGCTGGTCAATGGACAGGGTTGAATCTGGATGCGAGATATAACGGAGGTTTTTGAACCGGTCTCCGTTGCTGATGACCGTAAATCCTAATCTCGGATCCCGATTTTGGGTGATATTTTGTGCGTTATATCTGGGATCAGTATAGGAAAAAGCCGTTCCATCCGTGAAGGTATAACTCTCCACTAAGCTTCCCAATGGACAATGGAGATGCCAACCACCAGCTATTGCTGGAAAGTTATGTTGAAACATACCATTTCCGGCAAGGTCTACAAGGTATTGTGTGGCAAAAATAATCTCTTTACTGGATTCATTACTGCCATCAAAAAGACTTGTATAGTTGGGATCAATACTATTTTCATTGGCATTGATGATATTTTCGTAGGTCTTAATTGCTGCGGCGTAAGATTTTTCGGCTAATTGTAGACGCCCCAGAAATGCATAAGCGGCTTGTTTCGTCGCGCGGCCCCGTTCTGCTGCGGGTAATTTGCCATAGCTTGGAAGGTCATTCGCGGCTTCCTGCAACTCGCGTTCGACAAAGTCCACTAGTTCTTGCTTTTTATTTTTCGAGACATCATTAGCTTCGTCAGGTGTCAAGGTTCGGGTTACCAAGGGTGCATCTCCCCAATACTGTGATAGGTAGAAGTATTGGCAGGCGCGAATAAAACGAGCTTCAGCCTTAAAGCGGGCCAAAAGCTCAGGTGAAACAGGCGTTTTGTCCACATGCTCTAAAAAGAAATTTGCACGGGCAATCCGTTTGTAGGAGAGTGTCCAATAGTTGGACAATATACCAATATTGCTGGTGAGTGTACCATCGGACAATTTATTGAATGCTGAATTATCCCCGCGTCGGTCATAGGCGTTGTCGGAGGCAAACTCTAGGTAAAGCAAGCCATGGTAGGACCACCAGTCTGAGGGGCTAAACTCGGCTAAACTATTCATTTGGATTTCGCCTTTGTACAGACCTGTGATGGCAAGCCGTGCATTGGTCTCGCTGGTCCAGAATGTATCATTGGCAAACTTATCCAGCGGGTTTGTATCCAATTGTTTTTTGCAGCTTATCGTTAGACCAGATGCAAAAAATATACAAAGGACCAGTTTTATATTTTTATAAATTATACGTTTCATGTTATGGTTATGAATTGATTTAAAAACTAAGATTTACGCCGAACGTGAAATTTCGCATAATCGGATAGTATGCTCCACTTGAATTGATCTCTGGATCCCAACCTTTTCGATAATTGCTGCTTGTAAATAGATTCTCGGCATTTGCATAGATACGTAAGCCTGACAATTTCCATTTGGCAACCAGCTGTTTTGGGATAGCATATCCCAACTGTATATTTTTTAAACGCAAGTAGCTCGCATCAAGCATCCAATAGTCTGATAAGAGTGTATTTGGTGTTCCGGTACTTGGCAGCTGTTCGAATCTTGGGTATATGGCATTTCGATCTGGGTTTGCAGTAGTCCATCGGCCATCGGCTTGCCAACGTTGAATATTGCCATTCTGAGTTAATGCAAATCCAGCATAGTTATTTAATAAACCCTGCACACCACTTACACCCTGGAGTAGGAGACCAAGGTCAAAGCCCTTGTAATTAAATCCAAGATTCATTCCATAGGTATATTTGGGAATACGGGATCCAATAACCGTGCGGTCATAGGTTGCATCGACCTTACCATCAGGGACACCGTCCGGTCCACTGATATCCTTGTACCGGATATCGCCCGGTTGTGATTGTGGATTAATACTTTTTTGATCTGCCCAAGATGCCACATCAGCAGCATCAACAAATAAACCGTCAGTCTGATAGCCATAATAAGCCTGTATCGGATAGCCGATAAACAAATCGGATCCGTTACCAATCATGCCATTGGATTGGTTGATATTGCCAATACCCAAATCGACGACTTTATTCTTGACGGTGGAGAAGTTTAGATTGACATTATAGGAGAACTCATTGATCTTATGTTGATGGCCTAACGTAAATTCCCAGCCAGTATTTCTAAGTTTTCCGGAGTTTTGTATACCAACATCAAAGCCTAATACCTTTGAAATGCTTGAGCTGGGGCTGACTAAAATATCATAAGTAAAACGATTGTAATAGGTGCTGCTAAAGGTCAGTAGATTTTTAAATAATGCGATTTCGAGTCCGGCATCAGCAGTTCGGGTCGATTCCCAGCGTAAGTTTGGATCTACAATCGTCACACGGGCGACCCCAGGCGATATACTATTTCCGAAGGGATAATTGTAACCCGTATTTAAGATGTTTTGGTAGGGATAATTTGATACTACTCTTGAGGTAAGATTTTCCACAATATTCTGATTACCTAAAACACCATAGGAGCCTTTTAATTTCAACTCAGTAATCCAGTCAAATTTATCTTTTATAAAAGTTTCTTCACTGATTAGCCAACCCGCAGCAAGTGAAGGGAAAATAGCATACCGTTTACTTGTGGGAAAGCGGGATGAACCATCGTATCGAATCACACCTTCTAAGAGGTATTTTTTTGCGTAATTGTACTGAACCCGACCAAAGAGCGATTCCAATGCCCATTCGGATGCTGAGCCCGAGTTAAGTTGTCCATCTGGTGAACCAATATTTAATTCTGTAAGCTCATTGCTCGGGAAGTTTTGACGTGAGGCCGACAGTCCTTCACTGTAACCTTTTTCAAAGGAATAACCAGCAAGGATTTTAACGGAATGATCGTTGAATGATTTGCTATAATCGGCTAATGCCTGAAAAGTTTTATATGTCGTATATGGGGCGCTCTGTTCTAGTGTAGAAGGAGCAAGTGTAATGGAGCTATTAATGCGCTGTGTTGCACGAAACAACTTGGAACGACCATTGGTTTGGGTATAACCACCAATTGCCGAGAGTGTCAGATCAGAAATTGGATTCCAGTCGAAACGTGCATTCCCAGAGATATCGGATACTT
The DNA here is from genome assembly GCF_002000245.1 of Sphingobacterium sp. CZ-UAM. Lineage (GTDB taxonomy): Bacteria > Bacteroidota > Bacteroidia > Sphingobacteriales > Sphingobacteriaceae > Sphingobacterium. The sequence continues at coordinate 409,781 of NZ_MTCM01000001.1, forward strand.
TCTCTTTGTAAAATGATTCGCTTTCAAGAAAAGAGACAGGTGTTCCTTTTAGATTATTTCCAGCTCCCCAATCACCATTGCTCATACGGATCGGAAATGTTGCGGGATAGCGGATAACCTGGGAGATAATATCGGTCATTCGCGAAAAATCAAGCGTTGCTGGTGCAGCGGGTTCATCGGTGTCGGTCTGTATCGCCGATACTCTTGTCGTTAATTTAAGTTTATCACTCAGCTTGGAAATCAAATTAAGTCGAACATTGTATTTATTAAAATTATTTTTAATGACAATACCTTTCTGATTGAGGAACCCGGCAGATAGGGTATACTGTATCTTTTCGGTTGTATTGGAAATATTCAGATTATGTCCAGTCTGGGCTGCCTGTGATTTAAATGTACTACCAATATAGTCGCTATTGGGGTAATTGTCAGGATCAGATCCATCCTTAAATTTTTGAATTTCTTCTTCGGTATAACCACCGCCACCATTTGTGGTTTCATTGAGCAGGCTAGCATATTCCCATGAATTGACAAACTCAGGAAAGGCTGTTGGTTTTTGAATACCAAAATATCCGCTATAATTAACGGCTAACTTTCCAGCTGTTGACCCTGTTTTTGTGGTGACGAGGATAACACCGTTGGCAGCCCTGGCACCATATATTGCTGCTGATGAGGCATCTTTCAAAACAGAGATGGAGGCTACATCATTGGGGTCGATATCATTGAATGAACTGGTTGGAATACCATCGACCAGTATAAAGGCATCGGTGGTGGCACCAAAAGAGCCTACACCTCTGATCTGTATGCTATTGTTGGCCGCACCGGGTTGCCCCGAACGTTGGATTACCGTTACACCAGGCATCTGTCCTGTTAGTGCCTGCGCAAGTTGGGGAACCGTTCGTTTGGCAAGCTGCTTACCATCAATCTGCGATACCGAACCGATCAATTCCTTCTTTTTCGTAGCGCCATAGCCCACGATTACCACCTCTTCCAAGGCGTCAATCTGTTGATTAAGCGCAATATCAAGATAGATTTGTGTATTTAAGGGAATTTCTTTCTGTTGAAATCCAATCATCTTAACAACAAGTATGGCATTACGGTCATTGACATCCAGCTGAAAATTTCCACTGGCATCTGTTGTGGTCGCTTTGCTTGTTCCTTTGACTGTGATTGTAGCCCCAGAGATTGGTTGCCCCTGGCTGTCATGGACATTGCCCTTTACGGTCCTTGTCTGCAACATAAACGTATAATTTGTTGGACTAATGACAGCGGAACTGTTTGTTTTCACTGCGGTTACGACAAGCATATTGTCTTTGAAACTCCAGCTAACGGGTTTGTTTTTCAACAGTACTGACATCGCTTTGTCTAAAGGCATATTCTTTACATGCCCTTCAATTTTTATTTCGGCGAGTTCCTTACCATTTAACAGAAAGGGAACGCCACTCTGCTTTTGGATAGTTCGCAGAACCTGTATAAGCGATGTTTTGCTTGCATCTATGGTAATAGATTGTGCATATCCAGCTGCTGAGAGTTTGACAACACATGCAAGCGTAAAAAAGGCGCTAAGCTTCATCTTGGTCTTCCATTGTTTGGGTATGTCCATAGCTATAGGTTTTCTATGGACAAGAAATTTAAAATTCATAAATTTGTTGAATTAGGGATATAATCTATTGGTAAACTGATTGAGTGAATCGGTCAAAAATGGAGATCGCTAATGTATTGGCCGATTAATGTTGGAAGCATTTTTCGGCTTTTTTTAGCGGCTCTGATTAGCTTCGTTAAGTTGGCTTTTTCATCTATATAATTTAGTTTTTGGTTATATAATGGGTTAATTGGATACGATGAGCTTACGAACACCATCTTCTTGGATCAACTCAAACTGGATATTACTTCTTTTTAAAATTTCCAATACCGCGGATAAACTTTTTGTTCGTTGAATTTCGCCATATAAATAGGTCTCTTTGCTATTATTTTTATAAATAATCTGGAGATCATACCATTGACCAATCGCCAGTAGGGCAGTATGGAGGTCTGTCTCGTTGAAATAGAATTTATTGTCAATCCAGGCAATGTAATTGTGTGGGTCTACGTTTTTTTGTGAAAGGCGTCCCGATGACAGGGTGGCCTGTTGATTGGGTTTGAGCTGTATTTGTTTTCCATTGGCCGATAAATTGATCGAACCTTCGACAAGTGTCGTACTGCTTTTTTGTTTTGAATAGGTGTTGACATTAAATTCGGTACCTGTTACTTCAATTAATTGACCATTGGATTTTACACGGAAGGGAACTTTTTTATTTTTGGCGATTCTAAAATAAGCTTCCCCATCCACTTCAACAAGGCGTTGGTCTTGCGTAAATTGCAAGGGGTATTTGAATGATGTCTTTGCATTGAGAGTAACCTCTGATCCATCTGCCAAGGTAATTTGGAGCATGCTGCCAGCTGCTGTATGTACAGTCGCAATCAAATCTGTATTGGGAGCTGTCGATTGAATAAGACTACCATCGGCATACTTCAAGCCACCAGATGTGACCAATGCGCCCTTTCTATTGTCCAGTTGGATTACTTTTCCGTTCGAAAGCTGTATTTCAGCATGATTATTTGGTAATTCGACATCATGTAGGACGATTCTATTGGTATTGGGCGCCGAAGGCTTCCAAATAAATTGATAGATTAATCCCGCAAGAATAACAGAAAATAGAGCCGCGGCATAAGGCATAAGTCGCCTGATCCTGTTGATACGGATAGGTTTCTCTCGTGCATGGATCGTTGCCAGGGTTTTTGTTTTGAGGCGTTCAGACCAATCTGTAGCATCTGATTCCTCCAGTGAGATCCGCTGTCTCAAATCCCGTACAAGATCTTCTTTTTGCAACAGATCATCAAGATAAGTGCCATGCGCAGGGGATTCGGCCAACCAGGAGGACAACGCATTTTTTTCCGCAGGCGATAAATTGCCCTTTATGCATTTTACAATAAGTTGCTTGATATCTTCTGTTAGCCTCATGGTTTATAATTTTAGATAGATACGTAGTATGGAGAGGAAATCTTAGTGAAAAAAATAATATTTTTTACCACATTGCTCGAATAGGGCAGATCTTGTATGCAGAAAGTAAAATATGAGTTCTGTATTGGCGAATGTTTATTGCTGCTTTTTAATTTTTGGAATTATTCGCACCTTTAGAAAAGATTGAAAATTCCAATGACAGAACGCCTTGTAAAATACAGATTTCCAAATATCAAAAGCATAATGATTGGTTTGACCCTTATTATGGGAGCATGTTCAACAGATGGGCCCAGCTACCAGCAGGAGGTTCTGGATCTAAAAAATATTGATTTTAGCATGGATGCTGAGCTTTTCTATCGGTCAGCAACACAAAAATCTAATCTTAACGTTGATAGTAAAAAACAATTTGTTGAAGTCTTTAACCTCACAAACGGTTGGTCGACTTTTGAAGTAAAGAAATTTTCCAACAAAGACATCGTAGCTAAATTTGATGAGGTGATTTTTAATCGGGTGAATGCTATCACAGGAAATGATGGGAAATTTAAGCTGGTCAATGCCCAGGCTGAGCTTACAGGTGTTGAATTGAATAATTTGTATAAGGATCTTAATGCAGGTTTTGGTAATCCTGTTAAGTTGGATTCTGTTGCTGGTTCGACCTATACACGTATGTATCGTTATACTTGGGAAGGAAAAGAACAGATGTTTCAGATCGTTTCAATTTTTAATCCAGCGCGACCAGAGCGGCTGGAACAGATTAATGCAAGAATCCCGGACAAGGACTTACGGATTGTCAATGAGCGTCCTAGCACCTCCTTATTTATCTGTAAAAAGTCATCAATGGATGCAATCCTTGACCTGGATCTCGTTGATGGTGACTGGGTAAAGTTTAAATACTAACAGGTCTGATTAGGGCCGTGGAATAAAATCCATAAGAATGACTGGAACTCCCAGATTAGACCTTAGACAGTATAGCAAACTATTGTTTTGGCTACTTTTTTTGAATTGAAATTTACGTTGTACTCAGCTTTTTACATCTTTATTCTATTTGGGCAGAATAAAGGACATATTCTGTTCCATTGAGTCCAACATACACATATTTATCCAGATCTCCACGATAGGCGACGACCAAAGGGTATTGTCGTATACGCTGGGGATTATTGTAAAACTCTTCGATGGAAGCATAACGCGCTTTGACCAAGATGTCACCTGTTGCTTTATTCTTTATTCCTTTGAGCTGCGTTTGTTCATTGGTAAAATATGTGTAAGGAACTGCTGTGAAGTGGGGATAATAAATTAGCCGAATTCCTGCGTCGATAAATGTCTTATTCTTTTCTCTAAAGTCGGCGATCGACTGATCGTCTGGAAACACAATCTGTCCCGTTTGATTGTCTTTTATCTGTTGAAATAGAGTCGTATCATCTACTTTTTCTATTACATGTTCCCCAGCGTTTTTAAAGAGCTGAATAAGGGTTTCTCCGGTTTTGAAATCGGCTTCATCATATTTGTAAACAGGTTCGCCTTTTTTGTTGATACGGTATAGCTCTCCATTATGCTGAACCCAAGCGTATTCGGCAGATCCATATTTCACAATTTCGGGTTTATTGACATGGAAAACCTGGAAATTAAAATCTTCTTCAAATAATCCTGCGCTTTGATATGCAGGAGCCAGTTTGATGTCAAGAAGACTGTCACAGTAACCATATAGACTATCGTTTACCAGTACTGGAATTAGATCAGGATAGGATAAATTGTTGGAAATAGGCTTAGTTTGCGCATGAATAAAAGCGCTTGACGATGCAAAAAGGAGTATGAAAATGAACTTCATGTGATGTATTTTTTCTAATATATCAAAAATACCATAATATAAATGCCTTTAATATCCATGAAATCAGGGGTTTTTTAGGCGGTAGTTAAGTACAGGAAAAGCACGCTTAACGTACACATTAAGTATCGATCAAGTATTGACTAAGTATTTAAATAATATTGTAATAGAGATCCAGGTGGAGTATTCTAATCATCCTTCAAACTCCTTAATAGATCAATGTGCTTTATATCTTAGAATAAGACAAGCACATTGCTAAGAGCAGACAGCAACATCATGTTATACCACATTAGTATGGGAAATTCCGAATATCAAGGCGGAAGTATATTGAGGCTCGTATCGCAGGATATTTTATTTGCTCTCTAGTCTCAGTAGATTTGGTAAAATTTCAATTATTTTAGACCAGTATCTTTTTGCTTCCTCCCGTTGATTTTCATTCTTTAGTTGATCAATGTGAATAGAAATTGTAGTTTTATCCCGATTTTTGTTAGGAATAAACCTGATCTGCAAATTCGCGCCTTCCTCGAATCCTGCATGTTTCCACTTTGTACGTATATGTGAATATTCTTTAAAGGTTGAGAAATTTTGATCAACCTCCTCAGACCAATATTTTAATCCCTTTTCCGAAAAAAAAAGATCCCACAGATGTTCTAAATTGGATGGTAGCGTTTTTCTTACACCAAACTGCCAGCCAGAATCTTTCGTTAATCCAATATTTTGTGTCATGTTTTTATTTTTTTGAAGAATTAATTGACATAAATAATTCGCAAAGTGGTTTTAGATTTATGCTAGATACTGGGATAATAGCGATGTTGGTCGCTTATTTTATCGTTTGTCCAAATTATGAATTTTTCCTGAAAAAAAGATATGATCTTAACCTGTCATGCAAATTGAACGCAAATAAACATTGGATTCATTATCCTTAATACCGCTAAAACAAAAAAAGCTAATCTTGCGATTAGCTTTTCTTTTGTGATCCCGCTGGGATTCGAACCCAGGACCCATACATTAAAAGTGTATTGCTCTACCAGCTGAGCTACGGAATCTTACTTCTTTATTTTTGAACTATTGTTCCTTGTTTGAAGTGATGCAAAGATAGGCTTAATCTCTATTCTACGCAACTATTTAGGTGATAAAAATGCCTTTAATATGTTTAAACCTTCATTTTTAGCGATTTATTTTTTATTCCTAGGATAGAAAATCCCGATCTTCGTCGGATAATTTGGACTTTGGTTCCTGTTCGTCGTCTTCAGATAAATCAAAAAGCGTTGTATTTTCTTGTTGTTTTGCCTTTTTACCACCTTTTAGCAAAAAGGCGAAGAGTACTCCCATCGCAAAAAATGCCAGCAGGAGTTTCCATAACGCTATTTTGCCTGTCGCAAAGAGATCGATATCGATCATTTGTGAATTTTTGACACAAACCAGTGTTACAATAACCGATAGAAATATTAAAAGTATATTGCGCATAATAATGATAAATATATGTCATTAGTAACAGCGAATATAATTAATTATCTATTTTTGTTACTATCAAGCATCTTCTTTTTGTCTACTTCTTATCTATTCCTATTGTTGCCCGATTTAAGCGCAGCGAGTTTAAAATCACGGAAACGGAACTAAAGCTCATGGCGGCAGCAGCAATCATGGGTGATAATAAGATGCCGAAACTTGGGTATAGCAGTCCAGCGGCTAAAGGGATACCTAGAATATTATAGATAAAGGCAAAGCCTAAATTCTCTTTGATATTTCGCAGTAGTTTCTGACTCAGTATTTTGGCTTTAGCGATGCCTATTAGGTCTCCCTGTAATAGGGTGAGGGATGCACTTTGTATTGCTACGTCTGTTCCTGTACCCATGGCGATACCAATATCGGCTTGAGCAAGGGCAGGAGCATCGTTAATCCCATCACCGGCCATTGCCACAATATGTCCCTGTTCTTGTAGCTTATGAATTTCCTGTAATTTATCCTTTGGTAAAGCATTTGCTTTGAAATGTTTGATACCGACCTGCCCAGCGACGGATTTTGCAGTGTGTGCATTGTCTCCCGTAAGCATAATTATATCTACATCGTGCTGAAGCAGGTAGTGTATAGCCTGTTTGGAAGAAGCTTTGATCTGATCAGAGATGCTAAAATAGCCAAGTAAATCACTTCCTTTCGACAGATAGGAAACGGTTTTGCCATTGGATTGGGCTGATTCTACGGCTTTTCGTATCTCCTCTGAGATGGTCACTTGCAGGGATTCCATCAACAATTGATTACCGAGGGCAATTAATTGGCCGTTAATATGCCCCTTGATCCCTTGTCCGGCAACGTTTTCGAACCCTGAAACCTGTTGCTCTATTTCAGTACCGTCCTTTTTAGCCCTTTCAATAATAGCCTGACCAAGGGGATGCGTGCTGTTGCTGTTTAGCGAAGCAGCCAATGCTAATATTTCATTGATACTGCTGAGCGCGCTGGGTTGAATATCATCAACGGTGGGTTTACCTTCGGTTATCGTTCCTGTTTTGTCCGTTAACAGTACATCGACTTTGTTCATTTTTTCTAAGGCACTGGCGTCTTTGATCAATATGCCATTTGTGGCTCCTTTGCCGACACCAACCATAACGGACATCGGGGTGGCCAGGCCAAGGGCACAGGGGCAAGCAACGATAAGAACCGCCAAGGCATTGGCAAAACCATAAGACAGCGAGGGGGTAGGGCCCCAGATCCACCATGCAATGAATGTCAATAATGCGATTACAATCACAATTGGAACAAATATTTCGGAGACTTTATCCGTAAGGCGTTGGATGGGGGCTTTGCTTCTACTGGCATTATTGACCATCTGAATGATCTGAGCCAATAGGGTATCCGAACCAATACGTTCAGCTTTCATGAGGAAACTTCGTTCACCGTTGATGGTACCGGAGCTAACCTTGTCACCTTCCTGTTTTTCGATAGGCAAAGGTTCGCCCGTGAGCATGGATTCATCAATGCTTGTTGTCCCATTTGTGATCTGGCCATCCACGGGGATTTTGTCCCCAGGCTTTACTTTTAGGGTATCACCGATCTTAATCTGATCGACACTAATTTTGACATCAACCCCGTTTTCGACCCGGGTAGCATCAGAGGGGCTGAGTTTAATGAGTTCTTTGATGGCTGAATTGGTTTTGGAATGTGCTTTAGCTTCCATCACCTGCCCCAGGAGAACTAAGGTCAGGATGACGGTAACGGATTCAAAGTATAAAGCAATATAACCGTGGTGATTTTTGAGGTCATCTGGGAACAACTGTGGAAAAAACAGACCGACAAGACTATATACGAAGCCAGCACCAGCGCCAAGGGCAATCAAGCTGAACATATTCAGACGCCAGGTTTTAAAAGAGAGCCAACCACGTTGGAAAAAAGACCAACACGTGTAGAAGACAACCGGAAGGGATAAAAACAATTGTATCCAGCCCGACCAAGCCGGAGGAACGACTTTCCCGATTGGATTACCGGGAAGCATTTCTCCCATGGACAGTATAAATATCGGAACTGTGAACAAGATAGATAGCCATAGTTTCATCCGGAGGTCTTTATAGGTTCTATCATCTTCAACGTCACTGCCCCCAGCGATAGGGACGAGATCCATACCACAGATCGGGCAGCTTCCGGGATGATCCTGTACAATTTCGGGATGCATCGGACAGCTATATTGTGTGTTGCTATTTAATTCCGGAACTCTCTCCAAATTCATCCCGCAAACTGGGCAGTTGCCCGGTTGATCATAAAGCTTGTCGCCCTCACAGTGCATTGGACAGTAGTATTTTCCCGCTGAACTCACATTCTGCTGCAGGGGTATTGCAGCAATAGGGGCGTGCTGGGCATGCTTTTGTTGGCCGTGGTTATGCTCATGTGGCACTGATTCATCTTGTTGCTGCTGATTGTGCTCTTGTCCATGTTCTTGATGGAGATGTTCGTGTTGATGCGCTAGATGATTGTGCTCCGGCATGATAGATTCATGCTGCTGTTTATTAATAGCTGTGTGTGTTACAGTTGATGGCAGTTGATCTGGGGTCTGTGCATTATGGTTTGCATCGCCGATATTTTCTATTGCTGCGAGATGCATTCCACAAACTGGACAGCGCCCGGGTTGATCGTAGGTTTTATCACCTTCGCAGTGCATGGGGCATTGGTATTTACTTGATTTAAATGGTTTTGATTGTTCACTATGCGGCATATCGTCTACTGGTTTATCGATTTCTTCAATAGAATAACCCCCTAATTGATCTAGGGTTTCCTGTAGTTGTTTTGCCGAAATTCCTTTTGACGATTCTATTGTCAGTAATGGTGGGTCTAATGTAACTTTAGCCTGAATTTCAGGAAGTTGATTGATCGTATTTTCAATTATTGTTCTACACCCGTCGCAGGACATGCCTGAAAGTTTATATTGGTATTGCATAGCATTTTGTTATACATTAAATTTAAGGCTTATCACCTGGGTAATGTTATACTTTTACACCGTTTTTTTGTAATATTTCAAATGCTTATATCCGCTCTTTCGAAAAGAAATCGATATGGATGGATGACTGCATTGATGTTTTACGTAAAATAAACACCGAAATAAGGCTATTTGTTTACAGCGACAATATCAAATGGAATAAGAGCGGCACTGCGGGAGGGAGGCGTAGGCTAAGCTGTAACCAGGAGCAAAGCTTAGGTTTAGGAAAGTAGCATAGCTTCGGGGTGTTTCAATAAGCTCTGAACGGTTAGTTTGCTTGTTAACAATGCTTCGTAATACGGTGTTGGAACCATTATTTTAAAGGTCTTACGGGCTGTTTTAACGAAAAAAAGTGCCCCATGGATGACCTGTTTGTCGTCAATAATCAACGTATGTTGTGTAACTGGCTGCTTGCCTAGTTTTTCCTTTTCGACGAGCTGTAAAAGTTGTTGCATTGTATCAATATATTTTGCCAAAATTACCAAATACTTATCATTTTTTAGTTTTTTTTTATTTGCAGTTATTTAATAGATATCTACTTCTTTTGCTTCATTTTTATCTTTTTGTAGGTGATAATCGTTTTAGCATATGAAAGTTTTCAAAGAAATACGCAATCGATTGCGTATTCCGTCCGCTAAATTTTAGCTTGGCAAGCAGGAAGTTTTGCTAAAATATATTTTACTTTTTTAGCTTTGTGCAACAAATATCCAATAAAACACTATTATGAGTGGTATAAAAACACTAGGTCAATTTATTATAGAAAAACAAGCCGATTTTCCCTATGCGAAAGGCGAGCTGTCCAGGCTGTTGCGCGATATCGGTATAGCAGCAAAAATCGTTAACAGGGAGGTCAATAAAGCTGGACTGGTTGACATCCTGGGGGATGCAGGACAGACCAATATTCAGGGGGAAGGGCAGAAAAAGCTGGATGTATATGCTGATGAGCAGTTTATCAAAGCGCTCCAAAGCGGGGGAGAATGCTGTGTGGTTGCCTCTGAGGAACATGAAAACCCCGTTTACATGCAGTCTGGAGTTTCTAAAAATGCAAAATATATTGTTTGTATAGATCCACTGGATGGTTCGAGTAATATTGATGTAAATGTTTCCGTAGGAACCATTTTTTCGATTTACCGTCGGCTTTCGGATACTGGGGTATCTTGTAATAGCAATGATATTCTACAGCATGGAACCAAACAGGTTGCTGCAGGATATGTGATTTACGGAAGTTCGACCATGTTGGTGTATACCACAGGCAAGGGGGTGAATGGTTTCACTTTAGATCCTTCTATAGGTGAATTCTGTCTGTCACATCCCGATATGAAGATTCCCGAAGCTGGCCATATCTATTCGATCAATGAGGGGAACTATTCTAAATTTCCGAATGGTGTCAAGCAATATATCAAGTATTGCCAAATGGAAGATGCTTCCACCCAGCGCCCCTATGCTTCCCGTTATATTGGATCTATGGTTGCGGACATTCATCGCAATTTATTAAAGGGTGGAATATTTCTTTACCCTACTACTTCCGCCCATCCGAATGGAAAGTTGCGACTGATGTATGAATGTAATCCGATTGCTTTTATTATTGAACAGGCCGGAGGCAAGGCCACAAATGGATATCAACGTATTTTGGACATTGAACCCAAGAGCCTGCACCAACGAACTGCGGTTTTTTTGGGTAACTCGGAGATGGTCGAATTGCTCGAGGATTTCCTGCAAAAACAGCAGTAATTCATTCTGTAGTGATTCGATGACAGGTAAGATTCGTTTGTCAATAAGAATTATTTATCTTTGTCCTTAGAAAATGGCTTCATTATTGCGAGGCCATTTCTTTTTCATTATTTGTAGTATGTCACGTTTTTTAGTTTTTATTTCCTTCGTTTCAATTTTATTTTTTTCCTGTAAAGAGAATCTCCCCACTTATGGTGATGTGCTTGCAAAAGGTTTTGAGCAAAAATCTTATAAGGAATTTGATACAACAGCCTATATGAAGGTATTTAGGGAGGTGTATGGAAAACAGAAGGCCAAACTGCATAACCCCAGTTGGATGAAGGACTTGTCTGATTCTACCGATGGAATGACCTTAATTGCCGGACATTTATTCGATAGTAGTATTGATACGCTATTGAATTATTTCGAGCGCAGTGAAGAACACGGGCTCCGTAGCAGCTATTTTCATACAACAGAGATCAAGGAAACTTTATTTTCTCTCCGTAAACTGAAACCTAAAGATGTAGCAGAATCTTATCCGTTGTTGGCGAAGTTGGATCTCCTGGGAACCGATGGTCTAGTAGCCTATGTAAGCAGCATGAAATATGGTGTTATCAATCCAAAACGTTTGTACGGAAGGTATTTTGTACCTCAAAAACGGATGAACTATGCCAGCGTAGTTCGCCTATTGGATAGTGTTGAGATCGGATCATTAATGGCTGGTATTCAGCCAAAAAACCAGTATTACATCCAATTTCAGGATTTACTGGCAAATGGTAATCTGGATGATACCCAAAGAACAAAAGTGCTGATGGTGCTTGAAAAATTGCGTTGGATGGGAGAGGCATTTCCAGACAAATATGTATTTGTCAATATTCCGGAACAACGATTGCACATCATGGAAGACGGAAAAACACGCCAGTTGATGAATGTATGTGTTGGCGAAACTGATAATCCAGCTTACACCCGTAAAGGGGAAAACCATGAAACTCCAGTTATGCAGGGCATTTTAGATGCTATGCAGGTCAACCCCGTATGGAATATCCCAAGTAGTATCGTAAAAAAGGAACTATTGGCAAGTGTGCGTAACAATCCCAACTATCTAGCTTCACGCAATATGGTGGCCTATTATAAAGGAAAGCAGGTGGATCCCAGTACTGTAAATTGGCATGCCGATTCGGTGGAGAAGTTCCGTTTTAAACAAAATCCTGGCTCAGATAACTCTTTGGGTAATGTGAAATTCTTATTTGAAAATGCTTATTCGATCTATCTCCATGATACACCGGCCAAACAAATGTTCGGACAGAGCAACCGCGCCGTAAGCCACGGATGTGTACGGGTTGAGAAACCTGTAGACTTGGCCAGCTACCTTGTCAATAACGAGAAACAGGCAGAGAAGATTGCCCATGAAATAACAACAGACTCGATCTCGAAATCACGTTGGGTAACACTGAAACGTCAGATGCCTGTATACCTTACTTATTATACAACCTGGCTAGATGACGATGGTAAACTAGTTTCCTATCCAGATATTTATGGATATGACCCACGATTGAAAGAGGCGTTAAAAAAATATTGGACAAATTAGAAAAGACTTAACTGGAGAACGGTTTGAACATGCCCCAAAAAAGCTAGACACTTATTTTGGGGTATTTTTTTGTGATGTTTCATCTACTAATATTCGGAGTTATAGGCTAGAGCCAAACGAACAAACGGATAATCTTTGTTGACATTTTGATGATCTTTGTAATGGCCTTCAAGTCTAAAATATCCGGAGTAAAGATTGACACCAAAGTTTTTCCATATCCGCACAGATGCACTGGTGGATGCGGTGTGAAGATAATGATGAGATTTATTGCCACTGATCGTGACAAAATACCCACCGCGGTAATCTATGCCAAATTTTAAGCGATTGAGTGTGCTTAGCGTGGCGGAGGCACGGATGTCTGCTCCGGGACCATAATCATAGGTACGACTTTCGCCGAAATGAAGATAGGGATCAGGCACTGCTGCCAGTACAACTGGACCACCTCCCAGTATAGTACTCAATTTCGTCCGTGTACCGATATTGTAGTTGGAAAAAATATTGTAATTGATACTCTGTGAGCCGTAATAGAAAGCTTCATTTCGCAAAAAGTCAAAATGGGCAGAAACGATACCACGATGCCGACCTGTTAAATTGGATAAAATACGATTTCCGTAGAGCGAGGCGTAGACATTCACAGCATTTACGATCGAGCTATCATCGGATCCAATTTCGAGATTTAGAAAGAAATCGTCGAATGGTTTCTTTTTGTCAACATCATCGTTGTTGTAAATCAATTTTATACGTGCATAAATGTCATTTTTACCGCGGTTGAGTACATCATGCTCTTTGGCATCAAATCGACGGATCCCCAATTCCACTTCGGTATGCACCAATGAGCTATCAACCACGGCACCTTTTGTTGTATTACCCCAACGACCGTCGAGCAACCGATTTAAACCATTCATCGGATTGATCAACATCGCCAAAATTTCCTTTTTATTACGTTGTCCTTTCGTAACACTTGGTCTGGCGAGCAGATGCTGTGAAAGACGATGAGTCATTTCTCCTAGGATTGTTCCGCCAAAACTGGTATTGACAATATCGTTGATCGAAGGAGGTTCGGTTTCACCCGCTGTCTCCCAGATGTAACTTCCAGCGACAGTTGCCAGCGTAGATTGCAGGAAACTAAAATTGTTTGATCGGAATGAGTTGAAATAGAACTGACCATGGTAGGGATGTGCAATCTGATTCGTCGCAAAAAGATTGTCGTCCCATGTCCATGCGGAAAACTTCAGATGACTGAAGAAGTTTTTGAAGGAAATATGGGAGACAGGGTCTTTCCGGATGAAATAATTGACGGATGCAGGTATGGCCTGAATAGAGAACCATTCTATTCCGGCACGTAGAAAGTTTTTTTTCTGATAATTTGCGATGCTATCGGGTAGATTGGCATTGACCCGATCTGAAATCCATTTTATCTGTCGCATCGATACAGTTATGCTATCCGTTAAATTTTGTGGGGCGGCGAAGCGGATTATGCTGTCTGTTGGTGGTTCTACCTGTATGCTGCCTGCTGCCGACAGGGGATTTAAAATTGAACATTGTACAACAGGCTGACTCATATAGGTAGAGCCCCTAACTGTGGAATTGGTAAAGACCGGCGGCCCAAAAATGGTAATAAATAGATTTAGAAATAAAAATAAAATAGAACGATATATAGTTGGAGATTGTTTCATATGGGTTAATATACTGTTTTGCAATAAAACTTGCAATAAATAACAAATAGTCATTAAAAGTGTTTTTACGATTGCGATTTCTTTGTGTTTTAGACGCTGTAGCTTGGTGATTTGCGGTATTGATTGTTACCTTTGCAGGGCTTTAATACTGTTCAACTGAATTTTGATATGAACAATACCTTTGAATTTTTTAATGTGCGATCCGTCAATTTTAAGAACGAGCTATTTGCCGGTTTGACGGTTGCCATGACCATGATACCTGAATCACTTTCATTTGCAATATTGGCTGGCCTCCCCCCTTTGACAGGACTTTATGCAGCTTTCTTAATGGGACTTGTGACAGCCGTTTTAGGTGGAAGGCCCGGTATGGTATCTGGAGGCGCCGGTGCGACGATTGTTGTTTTGATGGCGCTTGCAGCAAGTCATGGTATCGATTATCTTTTCGCAGCTGTTGTCCTGGCGGGTATATTGCAATTTTTGGTGGGTCTTTTTAAATGGGGGAAATTTGTCCGGCTGATTCCGCAACCGGTAATGTATGGTTTTTTGAATGGGCTGGCCATTATTATTTTCATGGCGCAGGTTGTCCAATTTAAAGTGAATAATGGAACAGGCACAGCGTGGATGTCGGGGTCAACTTTATATATTATGGGAGGGCTTACGGCATTAACGATGTTGATTGTGCTTGTTTTTCCCCGACTGACAAAAGCAGTTCCGGCGTCTCTGGTCGCTATTTTAGTCGTTTTTGGTCTGGTTTCCCTATTGGGGATCGAAACAAAAAAAGTAGTGGATATCGCTTCGGTCAGTGGATCACTGCCGCGTTTTCATTTGCCCAATGTTCCCTGGAGCTGGGAAACATTGCAGTTGATCTTTCCCTATTCACTTGTGATGGCCGGCGTGGGCCTTGTTGAGTCTCTGTTGACTCTTAATATGGTGGACGAAATTACAGCGAGTAAAGGGAATGCAAATCGCGAATCTATGGCGCAGGGACTTGCCAATACAGTTAATGGATTTTTTGGTGGGATGGGTGGATGTGCCATGGTTGCTCAGACGCTGGTAAATTTGAATGCTGGTGCAAGGACGCGGCTATCTGCTTTTATTGGAGCCATAACAATCCTTGTAATTATTTTGGTTGGAGCGCCGTTTATTGAACAGATACCAATGGCCGCACTTGTCGGCGTAATGATGATGGTGGCGATTGGAACTTTTCAATGGGTGAGTTTACGTATCATCAACAAATTTCCGAAATCGGATATTTTTGTCGGTGTGCTTGTTGCTGCAATAACGGTGTTATTGCACAATCTAGCTTTAGCTGTGCTTGCCGGTGTAGTGGTATCGGCATTGGTTTTTGCCTGGGATAATGCAAAACGTATACGGGCAAGAAAGTATCTTGACCGGGACGGTGTGAAGCACTATGAAATATATGGCCCTCTTTTTTTTGGTTCTACTGCTAATTTTTTGGATAAGTTTGATCTTCTAGAGGATCCGGATCGCGTCATTGTGGATTTCAGGGAAAGCCGTGTCGTAGATATGTCCGCGGTAGATGCATTAAATAAAATCACCGAACGTTATGCCGCAAAAAATAAGAAGATAGAACTATGGCATCTTAGTGAGGATTGTCGTTCCTTGCTCAAAAATGCAGAGGGAATCGCAGTCGTTAATATTATGGAGGACCCGACCTATCAGGTGATGCCCGGGAAATAGCTTATTTTCTTTTTAACACAATGAAAAGTTCGCTACCCTGACGTTGGGGGATACTATTGGAACAGTCTTCCATTTTTAAAATATGAAAGTCTTTCTGAAACAATTGTTGATACCCTGATTTTTTTCCGCCAAAAGGTGGCCCCTCGGAGTCGAATTCACGATTAAACAATAAGCCTGCAAGAATACCATTGGGATGGAGCAATTCAGCTATTTTGTTGCTGTATTTTTTGCGTAGGCTGGGATCTAATGCACAAAAAAAAGTCTGCTCGAGGATATAATCGTATTTTTCTCCATGCTCAAAAAAATCTTGGCAGATAACGCGGACCTGTGCAGCTTCCCCAAAATTTTTTTGAACCTGATGGACTAATGTTGGTGCGATATCAAGTAGCGTGATGTTTTCAAACCCGATCTCAAGTAGTGCTTTCGCTTCATAAGCATTACCACAGCCAGGAATCAAAATAGAAGCGTCTTTGGGTATCACCGTCTCCGCATATTCGATTAATGCCGGTGAGGCATAGCCAATATCCCATCCGGTCTCCCTGTTTTTATAGCGGCTGTCCCAATATTCTTTATTCAAATCCAATATATCCATTGTATTATACACTTGGTAAATCAAGCGATCCAATTTAAGGAAATCTTGTGTAATACGGCATTATTTTTGTTTTTTTACCTGACAACCTGTTCATAACGTTAACAATAACCTTGATAGAGATGAAAAATATTAATTCGCTTTATTGTAGGTTTTTAACATTTTGTTTTTTGTTTTTTAAAACAAAAAACAACTTTCGGATTTATTATGATGTATTATTTCAACTAAAGAACGATTGTTATATGTTACTTAATAGGAGGATCTCTGTCTTATACTTCTTAAAGACCATTCAGACTGATCTGGTTCGAATAGTATTTTTTGGCTGTCTAGTGGGCCTACTGGCAAAACACAAAGACTTTCTCACACTGGAAATTCCTTTATCTTTAATTGCCATCGTTGGTACAGCGATATCGCTTTTGCTGGCTTTTCGAACTGCACAATCTTACGATAGATGGTGGGAAGCACGTATTGTTTGGGGCGGAATTGTCAATGATTCACGTAGCCTAATTCGTCTTTTGCAGACTTTTATCAATAAAGATCAGGACATCCATCTAAAAATGTTTGTTGAAAGACAGATTATATGGAATTATGCCTTGAGCGAATCGCTGCGAAAGGAGCCGTATTCAAAACGGGTAAGCGACTATTTGGAAAATTATCAAATAAAGGATACAAATGCTGTTTATGGAATTTTAAATGCGCATGGAAAGCATTTGCGTTTATTGGCCCAGGAGGGATTGATTACTGAATTTAGGCAGGTTGCTGTAGACGAGATGTTAACGCGATTTTCGGATTCAATGGGGCGATGTGAGCGGATCAAAAATACGGTTTTTCCGGTGTCTTATGGTAAGCTGATCCATTTTCTGATTTATCTATTTGCGCTCTTATTGCCCTTTAGTCTGAATGACGATGTTATCTTGGTGAAAATGATGCTGACGATTGGTATTCCCATTATATTTATTATTATCGAACGTACTGCAATCTTAATGCAAGATCCCTTTGAAAATAAACCCATGGATACGCCGATGACAACGATCTGCCAGACCATTGAGATGAATCTGTTGGAGGCTATTGGCGAACCTGCTCCGAAGCCAATAGCACCTGCTGAGCAATTCTATTATATCCTTTAATTGGTTGACCGTAAATTTTAGCTATAATCGGATAGCTACATCACCAGATTAGGTTTATAAAACTATCCGATTATAAAGTTTTGTGCAAAGCTACCTTTAAGTGAGCAGGCTTTGGTTATTGCGGTGTCCGCAATGTCTTAATCACGGCAGCAAATTCTTCCTGTTCATAGCCCGCATCTTTTGCTCTTTTGAGCCAATTTGCTGCAAATTGCGGGAATTCACTATTTATTCCACTTAATTTTGCTGTTGCAAGAATTCTTTCTGTTGCCTCTACAGAGATGGCAAGTGGACTTTGGGAAAGCTTAAAATCTCCGCTACTGATTACGGCACCCTCATGCTTTAAAAATTCGCCCATTCCTGGGGCAATTTCTGCGATGATATTGCCATACTCCCTGACGTCAAAATTTTCGGATTCGGCAATTAGAGCGCCATGTAGAAAACCTGCTGCTGCGCCATAAATATAAGAGAGTGTAGCGGTATCCATGGCCGCCGCAGTACCAATATTTTCGCCTAGATATTTTAGATTTCCACCCAGAATTTTCAATTTATCTTCGATTTCCAAATACTTTTCGCTATTACCCGAAAACAGTATTGTTGTATCTGCCTGTGCCATCTGTTCTGGCGCCACCTGTATAGCTCCATCAAGGTAACTAGCTGTTTTACCATTAAACCAGGTTTCACTTAAACGTGCTTCCTCCGATGTACCTGTAGTCAATTGCACAATGAGTTTGCCCGCTAATGCACGCCCCGTTTCGATTGATGAAAAAAGATCATTCGCTACTGAATAGTTAAGAACGATAACGATACTCACTGGACTTGCCTCAATGGCCTCGCTGATGTTTTTTGCTAATCGAGCCCCTTCTTTTACTAGTTGATCTGCTTTCGCTGCGGTTCGATTGAATACGGTGACCTGAAAACCTTTTTGTAGATAGAGCTGTGCTATTTTTATACCCATTGGACCTAGGCCGATAATGCTGATTTTATTTTTCAATGTCTCCATGTGCTTCTTTGTTTATTTTTATGCAACAAATATGAGGACAAGCCGGTACGCTGGCAATAAGGGAAAAAGGATTCAGCCAGGGAAAAATTATTCCCTATGGAATTGCAAAATTCAGTAGTTTTAATGAAAATTATGAAATTATGTATAGTAAAAAGATTCCCGAAGATCTTGACTGTGGCATAGTCGTCACAATGAAAATACTTGGTGGAAAATGGAAAGCCTGTATATTGTATGGTATCAACAAAGGTAGTCTGCTGTTAGTCCAGAAAAGATAATTGTATATGAAACTGCACTACAAGCTGAAGCCTTTAACATTGATCGAATACTTTTGCATAGCTTATATACCGCTTTAATTTCTTTGCGCTCATGTTCGCTAGCACAATACTAATTCGAAATATTCATCCCTTATGAAATGCAGTCTTAGTCATGAGTTTCCCGTATTCTTTATTTGTGTCGAAAATAAAATCGAGAGCATATGTTATTATTTTTTGGGAAATCCAAATCATTGTGAACGGGAAATGCTTAAATTAAGCCTATCTTCTTAAAACAACGAAGTATTACAGTTGTTATGTGCATTAATTCTTCTTTACTAAATAATACTGATAAAAAAGTAGATTTAAGATATGAATAAAGAACAGCATTATTTGGATATAAACAGAACGTCCTGGAATAATAGGATAGATTCACATCTCAAATCAGAATTTTACGATCTTCCGGGTTTTCTTCAGGGGAGAAGTTCTTTGAATGAGATTGAGCTAGATCTGCTCGATGATATTCAGGGGAAAACAATATTGCATCTGCAATGTCATTTTGGTCAAGACACAATTTCACTGAGCCGGCTGGGTGCTGAAGTAACTGGGATCGACTTGTCCGATAAGGCTATTGAAAGTGCGCGAAAAATTGCTGAACAGACCAATTCTGATGTTCGCTTTATCTGCTGTGATCTATACGATCTGCCGAATCATTTGGATCAGCAATTTGATCTTGTTTTTACGAGCTACGGTACAATCGGATGGTTGCCTGATTTGAATAAATGGGCACAGGTTATTTCGAGATTCTTGAAACCGAATGGAAAATTTATATTTGTCGAATTTCATCCTGTCGTTTGGATGTTTGATAATGATTTTGAGAAAATCGGCTACCGATACTTTAACTCAGGAGCAATTATAGAAACCGAGACAGGAACTTATGCGGACAAAAATGCGGCTATAACAGCGGAGTATGTTATGTGGAATCATGGTATAAGTGAAGTGGTCAATAGCCTGATAAAAAATGGGCTCCAAATCGCACAGCTTGATGAATTTGATTATTCCCCCTATAATTGCTTTAGCGGGACGATTGAATTTGAAAAGAATAAGTATCGGATTGAACTATTGGAGGATAAAATTCCAATGGTCTATGCGATATTGGCTATAAAGAATTAACGTCAATACATGGGTATTCCGTACGCTTACAAGGGCATATTCTTGGTGTTGAGCTGAAAAGGACGAAACATTAATCCTTCGTCGCGATGCGAATATGGCACGGAGCCCTACATAAAAGGGATTTTGATAGCTTTAAGTAAGTTGTCGACCTTTGAGGGGGGGGGCGGATTGGACACTGTAATGGATATATAGAAGCGAAGATGCCGAATAATCCAGATTAAAAAATTAATCAAATTCATTTCGTCTGTATAGCATTGAGATATATCCTAATATCCTGTTCAAGTTTTATAGGGTATGTATAGCCCAATTTATTCGCTAGTTCCCTGCCAATTTCAGCGACGAGATCGGCCATTGCGAATAGCGCCGTCCAATTTTCATTGATATCGCCGCCTGAAAAAGTCCGCATTACTTCCTCCCAGGTTTTCTCGGTCAGGTATTTTTTGAATAGGCGTCCATGTTTATTGGTTGTGATGTTCCAGTCATGCTGGCTAGCAATATGCCACTCAATCAGCGGTACCAGATAATCGGTACGTATATTGTCTTCGGACATAAATTTTGCATAAAAAATATCTTCCCTGACAAGACATTTGGCTACATAAGTACAGTCCCACCAAAAATCGTTGAGTAGCTGTCTTAATTTTTGCTCGGTAGGTTTTTTTATGATTGACACCCGATAGGAGGGTTTTTGTATCGCTTCCGTTATGCCCTCTTTGTCAAGTAGTACTTGATAACCAATATCCCAATCTTCACATAACGGGCTTTGGCGCACCTCTTCCAAAAAATTAGGCTTACTATATAACTTAAAATCAACTTTTGTGTGATCTGCGTATAAAACCATCTTCATGGCATGTTTGCTATCGAAGTAGCTTTCATCCTCTTCAATCATGGCGATAGGAGTGCCAAAGTTATTTAACCAATTCTTATCGGCGACATACGTGGTATTGTCATCAAATACAAGTTCGATATCTAAATCACTTAACTCATCGACAGGTGCCAGTGGATTTACCAAAGAACTGGTTAGAAGAACTGCCCGAATATCCGGATTTTCTTGCGCCCAATCCATAATCTGCTGTAATTTTTCTGCTCGAGTTTGCATATTTTTAGTTTATTTATGGGGGATAATCCCGTTTATTTTTTAATGAGGACGGCTTGCGGCCGTTGGTTTTGCAAAGGCGTTAAAACAGATTTATCTTCAAGTGATTTTTAACTATTAAGATCTGCCTCGCGGAAGACTACAGCCAATTTAAAAACCGAAGAGTCCGCTAAAGATAACAATACAATATATTCCCATCGCCAACAGCAGATTGATGCACAGCGCTGCATATTTCTTCTTCGCAAATAACCAAATTGATTCTATTACTGTATAAATGAGGAGCGGAATTCCAAAACCGAGCATTTCGAAATAAAATAAATAGCCAGCACCCAGGCGATCATTTTCTTTATGCATATACCATTGGGAAATAATGATAATAAGGCCAATTAGTATTAAGATACCCAATCTTATTAAGAGATGTCTTTTTAATTGTTTATCTCTCAAAATAGGTGTGCGAGTGAAGAAGACCGTTCCTGCAAAGTAAGCTATGATGAATATAATCCCTATAAGCTGTCGGAATGTGTAAGATATATTAAACCAACCATTTGTATAGAGTGACCCTATAATTAGTGTTGATAAAAGAAAATAGCCTATCGTTTTATAGTTCATGTGGTAAAATAAACGTTTTGCCTATACCGGATGACTCAAGCCTTTTTATTGGAAAGAATTCACTTTCTAATAGCAATTTAGGTATAAATCACAATTATAGCAAAAATAGAAAGTGAAGATTAATGCGCCAAAAAATGTATGGAGATATTAGTCCTTGAAATAAAAATTGTAAACGATTACTAATGACAGTATTATTTAATGGGACTGGTTGTTTTATTGCTTTAATTTGCATTTTTTGCAATATTATGCAATAATATGCTTCTATTTTGATTTATTATTGATAGTTTTGTACAACTAAGCCTAGACAAGTCTATCGCTATACTATTTTAGTTTATCTCAAATTATATGGAAATTAAATCATTACCCATTCGTCCGGATACAGCGAGAAATGCTGTCAGGTTTATCTTTTTTGTGTGTGGGTTGGGACTCGCCAGTTGGGCACCTGTCGTTCCTTATGTTAAGCAAAGGCTTGGAATAGATGATGGTGTATTGGGACTTTTGATGCTTCTTATCGGCGGCGGAGCTCTTTTTATTATGCCATTTTCGACCATCCTTCTAAATAAATTTGGAACAAGAAAAATTATCTTTCTTTCGGGTATCACGCTCGCATTGATACTGCCGATGTTGTTAATTGCTAATTCGATCATAACAATGGGGATTACACTATTCTTTTTTGGTATGTGTATGGGAGGAATAGAAGTTTCCGCAAATGCGCACTCAATCCTTATCCAGAAACTCTTTGATCGGCCGATCTTATCCGGTCTGCACGGTATCTTTAGTGTGGGAGGATTAACGGGGTCGCTCGGATTAGGACTGTTGATAAAGTTAGGGTTTCAGGCTACCTATGCCATGTTATTGATCTCCTTACTGATCGTTGTAATTATGTTCGTCATGTATCGTAGGTTGTATGCGCATGATGATGAAATACGCATTAATAGTCATCATGATGACAAGAAAATGGCTGCAGGTCAGTCCAAATGGGCTGGTTGGTTCAATTTGCATGTTTTATTTCTGGGCATGCTCTGTTTCTGTGCTTATCTCTCCGAAGGTTCAATGTTGGATTGGAGTGCGGTATTTTTGCATGAGGAAAAAAATGCACCGCTTGAAATTGCGGGGATAGGGTATGCTGCCTTTTCCATCGCCATGGCAACAATGCGACTTTTTGGCGATGTACTTGTTGTCCGGTTAGATCATCGGTTTGTTGTGGTCGGAGGGGGACTCTTAGCGGTATTCGGTTTGCTGGTAGCTGTTTTATCACCTTCTTATTGGGGTGCATTAGCCGGATTTATCCTATTGGGCTTTGGTGCCGCTAATATTGTTCCGATTTTATTTAGTCATGCCGGAAATTTAAAAGGGGTTGGGGCATCAGCAAGTATCCCGGTTATGTCAACATTGGGGCACTCGGGACAGTTGTTGGGCCCCGCCTTGTTGGGTGGAGTTGCCCAATTTTATGGAATTTCAGTCTCGCTTATCGTCGTTGCTTTTCTTATGCTTTCACTTTCCGTGTCTTATTGGATTTATTGGAAATTCCAGGCTAGAAAATAAATTCTTGCAAACTATAGCTGGGCAATTACCTCTTGTGATTGGCCAGCTATAAATACTCAGTTGAACGTTTTATTTTGCAGGTCAGCAACAAAAAAACGATGTGCATCAGTCCAGTTCTTCAACCGTTCAAATCGGTGCTCATTGACATTGTGAAATGTATTAAACATAAGCCCTTTTCCAGAAAAACTGTCTAGATTCTTTAGATGATCGTCAATAAGAAAATCGGTGTCGATAATACCTTTATTCCCACAGAATACGATGTTCTTCCACGAGATAAATGGAAAATATTCCTGTAGCCATTCCCGTTTCTCTAAAAGACTATTGGGAAATTCCATTGCGGCAGATACAACAAAAATTTCATAATAGTTTTGTAATTCCTTTACCACGTCTTGTGCATCTTGTGCAACAGGGATACTGCGGAAAAAACCTGGTGTATGCAAATACCGTAAGACTGCCGTCTGATCAGGTAAACAATCCGCTTCCTTCAGCCCTACGATATCGTTTTCATTTATCCGTATACCCGTTTCTTCAAAATAATGTGAAAGATAGTGCCGTTGGATGTCTGCAAGTACACCGTCCATATCAATGGAAATTGTCTTTTTTATCATAAGTTTTATCTTTATTATTGCACAAATGTAATTATATAATTGCAAAATATTGCAATTATAGCAAATTTTTGCAATTCATTTTATTCTGGTAAATCTATATATTTGTTCCTATGCTAAAGTACGATCGTCTGCAAACCATTTTAGATATCACCAATAGGGAGGGCTCGGTTTCATTTCAAACCTTGAGCAAAAAGCTTTCGGTATCTGAAGATACCATACGGAGAGATATCAAGGAATTGAATGATCGGGATCTTCTTCGCGCAGTACGGGGGGGAGCTCACAGCATTGTGCAAAAAAAATATCATTATCGTGATCGCGAGAAAGCAGGGCTGGAACAGAAAAAGATTATTGCACAAAAAGCTTTATCATTAATAAAAGAGGATCAGGTACTTTTTTTCGATGGGGGTACATCTATCCTGGAGTTGACTAAAATTTTACCAAAGGATCTTAAAGTCACTATCATTACAAATAGTTTTCCTGTCGCGAGTGTGATCGAAGACCATCCTTTGATCGATATCATATTTTTGGGAGGCCGACTTTATAAGTCCGCCTTTACCACTTTTGGCAATACTACGTTGGAAAGCATTGCCAATTTTAAAGCTGATTTATACTTTTTGGGCGTTTGTTCAATTACTCCTGAAAATTTGTCCTGTAATTATCAGGAAGATGCTGAAACGAAACGTGCAATGATGAAACAGAGTGTTCGCATCGTTGGATTGTGTACTTCCGATAAGTTTGATACGGAGTCAAGCTTTATCATCGATAAAACCAAAAAGCTTGATATCATTGTGACAGAACATGAATCAACGAGTCCCGAAATGCGCAAATATATCGCTCAGGGGATCGAGCTGCTTTAGACAAACAATGATGTCGCAGTTTTTTTGCTACATCATTGTTTGTTATCATAGCTATTTTGCGGCTTTGATCTGAATGTCCAATGTAAATTCGTCCTCAATCGCCCGATTCCCGAGGTCAGAGAAAAAGCTGGCCGAACGATATTGGATATCAAAATCCAATCGATTTACCTTTACACCCAATGCTTCGGCCGAAAGTCCGTCAGTGGTGCTGGTTACCTTTGCGGGAAAAGATATCGTTTTCGTTTTGTTTTTAATGGTAAGATTCCCTGTGATTACTGGAGTAGCCTTGCTGTTATCCACTTTGCTGATAATGAATTTTGCTGTTGGATACTTCGGTACATCAAAGAAATCTTCATTTTTAAGATGGCCAGTTAGTTTTGGCGCATCAGTACATGCCATCGAATTCATATCAATGGTAAATCCACCACCGGTAATTTTACCTTTATCTGTTTGGATCGTTCCGTCTTTCAAGGCAATGGTACCAACATGACCACCGACGACTTTCTTCGCATTCCATTTGATTGTTGATGATTGCGTACTGACTTTATACGTTGTTTTTTGTGCAAAAGTAAAGGAAGTACTGCAAATAATAGCAATGAATAATAAGGTTCTTTTCATAGAGATGATTTGTTTAAAATCAAATATACAAGAAAGTAGGCAAATTCAAATGAGTAAGGTAATGATTATATAAACGATAGTTTTAAATCAATGATTGTAACCATTCCTGAAAAAAATGGGTAAATTTTTATAACATGATTTATTCTGTAAAATTAAGGATATCAGCTCCTGACCCGTATAAAGTTGGCTAGGATGGGAACTTATCCATTGTAGGAATATTATCTTTTAAGCGGTCCAATATATTTATAGCTATTGATGAGTATGCCAGTCGGCGTTGCCTTTGAGTTGAGGAAGACAAGTTCCTGGGCGAACACCTTATCTGAGAGTAGGCGCTTGCCATGTCCCAGCAAAACGGGGTAGGTAATGAGTACCACTTCGTCCACGAGACCCTGCTCAAGTAATAGCGAGGTCAGTGTAGAACTACCTACAACAATCAGATCGGGACCATCCATTGACTTGAGGGCATGAATCGCACCGACAATGTTCGCACCCAAATTTTTTACTGGCCCCCAGGTTAGACTGTCGGGATGGTGAGTTGCAACATATTTCATTGCAGCATTTATGGCGTTGGCCATAGGAAAATCTCCTGCATTGGGCCAGAAGCCACTAAAGATATCATAGGTCTGACGACCTAAAAGAAGGTCGAAGTCTGAGCCATATGCCTGAAAGAGCATTTCCGCTCCTGCGGGACTTCTATAGGCAGTTGTCCATGCACCATAGGCGTAATCCCCATCGTGTTCGATGATGCCATCAAGGGAAATGTGTTCGAAAATTCGGATCTTTCTCATTGTTTCAAGTGTTTGATTATCAATTCAAATTTAGCGAAGTCTAAAAGTATGTATGAGGTGCAATTGCGACAATATAAGGGGGTAAAACCTTGATGTCAATCTGTTGTTTTTAGGAATAATTACGAATTGTACGAAGGTCGATGCAATACGATTTACGAACAACATACGGAAATGTATAAAAATATGTAGAACTTTAATCCTGCAGATACCGGTGCATGTGGATTTTAAATCTCCCTGTGCCAACGGTACATTCGGCGATGTAAAAAAAGATACGCATATGGAATTTTCACCTTTCAACAACGTTGTTAAACTTTGTCTTCAGGGTATGAGCATGGAAGAGGCCAAGCATACTGAAGAAGCCCTTAACTTATTTATGCAAGCTTGGAACGAAGCCACAGACGATCACGAACACTTTCTTGCGGCTTATTATATCGCCCGGAATCAAGAGGATATTTCCGACAGATTGACATGGCTGGAAGCTGCCTTGAGCCATGCATTAAAACTAAATGATGATACGGTTAAGAGTGCTTTGCCAAATCTTTATTTGAACCTTGCCAAATACTATGAAGCGCTAGGGGATAGTGATAAGTCTCATGGATATGCTGATCTGGCTGCAGTCTTTGGGGAAAAACCATCTGATACCGGTCCATTTTATCATGGTACAAGAGCTGATTTACCAGTGGGTGCGCTATTGACAGCGGGAGGTAATTCCAACTATCAATCTGAACTTACCATGAATCATATTTATTTCACCGCATTAGTTAACGGAGCCGGACTCGCGGCGGCTTTGGCAAAAGGCGATGGTCACGAACGTGTTTATATTATTGAACCTATGGGAAGCTATGAAAATGATCCAAATCTAACCGATAAAAAATTCCCAGGTAACCCGACACGTTCTTACCGCTCCACAATGGCATTGAAAATCATTGGTGAAGTAAGCGACTGGGTCAGACCGAGCCCCGAAGAGCTTCAGCGGTTCCGTGAACGTTTGGCAGACAGTAATGGGGAAATAATCAATTAAATCTACCGTATTTAAGGATCGATCGACTTAAATTTCTTCGTACTAAACGGAGAATTGACTATAAAAGGTGGAAAATCCAGCAGATACACTGTGGATGATCTCACGATTTATTATCTTTTTCTTTGCTCTAAGAAGGATATTAATTGTCTAATAGTTAGAGAATGCTGGATCGGAGCTTCTAAAGAAAGCTTTTGAAGGTGATTAAGGAATAGGAGATTGATTTTGAAAGGGAATAAAATTTGAAAGGGATCAAATTGACTGTTCGGAGTGGTTGACCAAGAACATTTTGCGTTTTTCATTGTTTGCTCAATGTCAATAATGCCTGACAGATTCTTTTTTTCGGGCAAATCCCCATTAACTTCGCACCATGTAGTAAATGGATCTTATTTATTGATAATTTGGATCCAATTGGTATTTTATAAAAAACAAAAGAATGATTAAATCGAAAGGTTACGCGGCGAAGGATGGCAATTCCCCGCTTGAATATTGGGAATTTGAAAGAAGAGAACTTGGTTCAAATGATGTTTTAATCGATATCTTGTATAGTGGTATTTGCCATTCAGATATTCATCAGGTGCATGATGAATGGGGTGGAACACAATATCCAATTGTTCCGGGGCATGAGATCGTTGGTCGCATCAGTGCGGTAGGCAGTGCGGTGACCAAGTTTAAAAAAGGTGACCTAGCCGGTGTTGGTTGTATGGTGGCATCCTGTGGTGAGTGCGATAATTGTAAATCGGATCAGCAACAGTTTTGTTCGGAGAAGAAAACTGTGTGGACTTATAATAGCACCGATGTGATGCACGATCACTCTTGCACCTATGGTGGGTATAGCGATAATATTGTGGCTGATGCAGACTTTGTCTTGCATGTGCCGGAATCGCTTGATATCAAAAAGGTAGCTCCTTTACTTTGTGCGGGGATCACCACTTACTCGCCCTTGAAACGATGGAATATCAGCAAGGGGCATAAAGTTGGCGTGCTAGGGTTAGGTGGTTTAGGCCACATGGCAGTGAAGATCGCTGTCGCCATGGGAGCTGAAGTTACGATGATAAGCCATTCGCCCCGTAAAAAAGCAGATGCGGTGCTGTTAGGTGCCCAGAAGTTTTTAAATACGCATGAGCCTTCGGAGTTGAAGGAGTTTTCAGCATATTTTGATTTTATCATAGACACCGTATCGGCACCTCATGATTATAATCTCTATTTGGCATTGCTAAAAACCAAAGGTGTATACATCTGTGTTGGTATCCCAGCAGCGCCAATGGAAATTAACGGACGATCGATTATGGGAGGAAATAAAATTTTGACGGCTTCAAGCATTGGTGGTATACAGGAAACACAGGATATGCTTGATTTTTGTGCTGAGCATAATATCCTTCCAGAAACCGAATTGATTGACATCGATTATGTGAACGAGGCTTACCAACGTGTATTGGACAGTGATGTAAAATACCGGTTTGTCATTGATATGGCTTCGTTAAATAAATAGTGTCAACAACATGAAAAAATAGGAATCGTCCACTATTGAAGTGAACCTCAAAAGTTAGACGGATTAACAAAATTAAGTTTTTTGTGCTAGAGCTCGGTAGAATACCGGGCTCTTTACATTTAGCAAAAACGGTGATTGATATGAATGATAATTTGTTGCGCATTTTGTTAACATTGATCTCCAAAAAAGGAAAAACAGCAGGTTTCGGATTTTTTACCTTGATTGATAGGTCTAATTTTGAGCTGTTGAAAATTATCGTCATGGAAAATATAGTATCTAGATTGCAGGCCAAGGATTGGACAGCAATCACCAAGGAATTACATGATAAAGGTTTTGTAATAGTACCCGATCTATTAAATCAAGTCGAATGTGATGAACTGGTTGCAGCTTACGGTGCTGACAATAGGTATCGAAAAACTATTGTAATGGAACGTTATCGCTTTGGTTTGGGGGAATACAAATACTTTCAATATCCCTTGCCCGAGCTGATTACGACAATAAGGGAAAAAGTATACGCATTGATTGCACCAGTCGCCAATCAATGGATGGACGAGCTTAATATGGACCGAAGATTTCCAGCTTCGCATGCTGCCATGCGAGAACTTTGTCAGCAGCATGGACAGGTGGAACCTACCGTCCTTATTTTAAAGTATAATACAGGCGGATTTAATACGCTACACCAGGATCTATACGGTGAAATTTACTTTCCCATGCAAATCGTATTGCTGTTGGATCAGGTGGATCAGGATTATACCGGTGGTGAGTTTGTTATCACGGAACAGATACCAAGGGCGCAGTCTAAGGTTAATGTCTTAAAACCCAAGCGCGGCGATATGATCATCTTTACGACTAATTTTCGCGCAGCGAAAGGCTCCAAAGGCTATTATCGGGTCCATATGAAGCATGGTGTTAGTCCATTGCACAAGGGGCATAGGCATAGTCTTGGGATTATATTCCATGATGGCCTTAGCTAAGACTAAGAGATTCTTGTAGGTAAAATAGCCGATTTAAATTATAGGTATGTATACAATAGATCAAAAATTAAAAACGAAATATGGTCAGACATATGGATTTGGGAGGGACAGCTGCTGATAGAACGAAGTCCTTAAGTTCCTTCATTCGAAAGGGAGAAATTACCTTGGGCGGATATAAAAAGGCTAAGATTTACGGCCGTCTAAACTGTGCTAGTGGCAAACGGATGAAAGTCGAGCATCGTGTTTTCTTTCGGGATGAAGCTGATGCCGTCAGCCATGGATATAGACCATGTGCTCATTGTATGAGGGAAAAGTACAAGGAGTGGAAAACTAAGCAGCAGGGCTTGGAGCACACTTAAAATAAACGCAGATCTCGGTCTGAAAATTTGCAAGCACATTTTAGTTTGCCAGATGGAGATCGTTAAAGGAAAAGTGGAAGTCGTGTTGCGTTGACAATTTCTTTCATGACAAAATAGCTTTCCATATGTCTGATTCCTTTAATCGTTGCAAGCTTATTGAAGTTAAATTCATGATAATGGTCGACATCTCTGACCATAACCTTGAGCTGATAATCAAAAGCTCCTGTCACATGGAAGCATTCGACCACTTCCGGAAATTTCTGTATTTCTTCCATAAATAACAAAGCACTTTCGTTTGAATGCTTTTCCATACTGATCGATACAAGAACCATCAGGTTCAGGTCCAGTTTTCTTCGATCCAGCAAATATACCTTTTGTTTGAGCACAGCCATAGCCGTCAACTTCTTAATCCGTTCGTATACAGGAGTCATGGATAAGTTGACTCGATCGGAAATTTCCTTGTTACTCATGTTGGCATCCTGTTGCAAAAGGTCCAAGATCATAAGATCTTTTTCGTCTAGTTTCATTGTTGTAGTAATTTAAATCTAAAAACAAAGGGGTATAAGCCTGTTGTTGGAATCGCGAATCTAAAAATAATAATATTTCAATATAATTTTACTTAAATAAGTTTAATTGCAGGTATTTATCACTATTATTTAATTTAAAGTAGTAAATTTATATTACTTAATATCAATTACCAACCTAGAAAAAGAATTATGAGTGATCCCCAATTAAAGAAAGTCCTTGGCCCCGTCATGTTGTGGGGATTGGGGGTAGGGTATGTAATTTCAGGAATGTATTTTGGATGGAACCTTGGTCTGGCAGAAGGAGGGACTTTAGGGTTAGCCATTGCGACTATATTCGTCATAATTATGTACCTAACCTTTACCTTCAGTTATACAGAAATGGCATGTGCCATACCGAAAGCTGGAGGGGCTTTTGAATATGCCAATAGGGGACTGGGAAAACAATTGGGGTTTGTCGCAGGGATTGCTCAAAATATAGAATTCGTTTTTGCACCGCCGGCTATTGCAGCGGCGATAGGTGCTTACCTTCATTTGCTTCATCCCGGGGTAGGCTACCTTACTTTTGCGATCGGAGCCTATCTGATTTTTACAGCAATGAATATTTTAGGTGTGAAACTCGCTGCTTCGTTTGAATTGGTTGTGACAGTCCTTGCGGTTATTGAATTATTGATATTCGCCGGGGTGACGCTGCCAGCATTTGAATTTTCTAATCTTCAACAAAATGCACTTCCCAATGGGTATTCAGGCATTTTTGCATCCATTCCATTTGCCATCTGGTTTTTTCTAGCCATTGAAGGGGTCGCCAATGTGGCTGAGGAAACCATCAATCCACAGAAAAATGTATTGATCGGTTTTGGATCAGCTATCGTTACTTTGGTCGTGTTGTGTATCATTACATTTTTATCAGCGGTTGGTGTCGCTGGCTGGGAAGCCGTTGTCTATCCACCAGGAAGTACCGAAGCCTCGGATTCTCCTTTACCTCTTGCTATTGCCAACGTCATTGATAGCTCCCATATTCTATACAAATTACTTATCGGGGTAGGGTTGTTGGGGCTTATTGCGTCGTTCCATGGTATTATTTTGGCCGGAGGGCGCGCCACTTTTGAATTTGGGCGGGTAGGATATGCACCGTCTATCTTAGGAAAAGTTCATTCACGCTTTAAAACACCAGCTAATGCGCTATTGGTCAATATGGCTGTTGGTATAGTCGCGCTACTGACGGGGAAGACGGCTGGGATCATTACCATTGCCTGTTTTGGTGCAATCAGTCTCTATATTATATCCATGTGGTCTTTTTTCGCCTTACGCAAGAAAGAACCCGCATTGGAGCGCCCATTTAAAGTTCCTTTGTATCCTTTATTTCCTATGCTTGCGCTGATCATCGCCCTGATCTGCCTGATTGCTATGATTTACTACAATCCATTGACAGCCTTATTATTCTTTGGGCTTGTCATCTTATCATACCTCTATTTCTTAATCTTCCTTGACAAGGATAAAACCATCAAATCATGATCGACAAAAAAGAAATTATTTCCAAATTAAAGGCAAGTACCAGTACACACGTCAAAGTCGCCGTAGCAGATATTGATGGCGTATTGCGGGGCAAATTTATGCACCGTGATAAGTTTATCTCTTCATTGGACAATGAGTTCGGCTTTTGTTCTGTCGTATTTGGATGGGATGTCAATGACCAAGTTTATGACAATGTGGAAATTACTGGCTGGCATACCGGTTATGGAGATTTTCCCGCTCGTATAGATGGAAATACCTTCCGAAAGATACCCTGGCAGGAGGATGTCCCATTTTTTCTGGCTGACTTTGAATCGACACATGCTACAGATCAAAATGTGTGCCCGAGGGCGCTGTTAAAAAATATCATAGCACAGTCTGAACAGGCTGGCTACAAACCCATTTTTGCACAGGAATTTGAATGGTTCAATTTTATTAAAGGTGATATCAATGCATCACAGAACAGCTTTAAAGAAATGACACCGATTACCTCCGGAATGTTCGGTTATTCCATCTTGCGGATGTCTGATAATTACGGGTTCTTTCGTGATCTTCTTGCGATGCTCGAACAGTTTGATATTCCCTTGGAAGGTTTGCATACTGAGACAGGACCTGGCGTAATGGAGGCGGCGATTCAATGCAGCAATGCGCTGGAAGCTGCAGATCGCGCTACACTTTTTAAGTCAGCCGTAAAGGAGATCGGTAAAAGACATGGTATTGTCGCTAGCTTTATGGCCAAGCAGACGAAAGAATTACCGGGCTGTAGCGGTCACGTACATCAGAGCCTCTGGGACTTAAAAAAAGAAAAAAATCTATTTTATGATGCCGACGATCAGTTAGGCATGAGTGAACTGATGAAGCAATTTCTTGCTGGACAACTGTATTGTCTGCGGGATATTCTACCCTTATTTGCACCAACTGTTAACAGCTATAAAAGACTCACGGAAGGCGCTTGGGCTCCCACGACTTTAACCTGGGGGATAGACAATAGGACTACGGCCCTGCGGGTCATCGATGGTGGACCAAAGGCTACACGTATTGAACATCGGGTGGTTGGTTCGGATGTTAATCCATACCTCGCCATAGCGGCTTGTCTAGCGAGTGGACTTTACGGTATCAAGCATAAACTATCCTTGGACAATCCGTATACTGTGGGTAATGGTTATAAGGATTTGCAACATGGCGTTTTACCAAGAAATCTCTATGAAGCTACGAACCGGATGGCGCAGTCTGAAATAGCATCAGAATTGTTCGGTGAAAAGTTTGTTGACCACTTCTGTAAATCCAGGTTATGGGAATGGCGGCAGTTTTCAGAACAAGTAACGGATTGGGAAACAAAAAGATATTTTGAAATTATTTAACTGCAAGATGGATACAGATAAAATTTATGGTTTTAATTTTCCGACACCGATTCGTTTTGGTGCAGGAGCGATCAATGAATTACCGGATTACCTATTGCGCAATGGTCTTAACCGTCCTTTATTGGTAACGGATCCAACCATTGCCGAGCTTCCTTTTTTTAAGGAAATCCAGCGTAAATTGGCGGGCAGAGGGATAGACGTGATTGTGTTTCATGATTTACACAAAAACCCGGTTAAATCCGATGTGCTGCAAGGTGGAGATGTCTATCGGGAGAACAATAGGGATTCTATCATCGGTGTTGGAGGTGGAGCCGCACTTGATGTTGCGCGGGCAATAGCATTGCGTGCACATCATCATCGTGATCTCTTTGACTATGACGATCTTATCGGTGGAGATATTTATGTAACCAATGAGATCCCACATCTGATCACTGTACCCACTACAGCAGGCACTGGGAGTGAGGTCGGTCGTAGCGCTATTATTTCCGAAGATAAAACCAAAAAGAAACGTATTTTGTTCAGCCCTAGGTTGATGGCGAAAATAGTCTTTGCGGATCCGCTCCTCACGATGGATCTTCCGGCATTCGTCACAGCAGCTACAGGAATGGATGCGCTCACACACAATATGGAAGCCTATTTAGCAAAAGGATATCATCCGATGTGTGATGGTATAGCGTTAGAGGGAATGGCGATGGTGGCAGCAGCTATTGAAAATGCAACCAAGGAATCTGATTTAGAATCACGTTCGAAGATGCTTTTGGCCTCACTCATGGGGGCAGTGGCTTTTCAAAAGGGGCTGGGTATCGTTCATAGTCTGGCACATCCGCTTTCCTCGTTGTTAGACACGCATCATGGACTTGCGAATGCCATTAATCTACCTTACGGTATGCAATTTAACTATGCGGGATTCGAAGATCGTTTTGATAAAATGGCAGTAGCGCTCGGTATTGGCAATAACGCTGGCGATAAAGTCGTGGACTATTTATTTGAACTGAATACACGCCTGGATTTACCTACCCATTTATCATCCATCGGTGTACAAAAGCAACATCTTGCGCCATTGTCGGAACTTGCATACGCGGATTTCTGTCATCCTTCAAATCCGAAGCCGGTGACAACAGAAGATTTCCTTGCTATTTATGAAACAGCATTCTAATAAAAAAATAGTATGATTAAAATAGGTATAAGCGCCTGCTTTTTCTATCCTGACAAGGAGCGTGCTGTTTTTGGTGCTAAATCATTGAGCTATATGGAAAATGATATGGCCCGCTGGATAGGAAAGAAGGGAGTGCTTCCGGTACTGCTTCCTGATTTGGATGAAGATTTATTGATGGATGTAATCGATCAGATGGATGGCATCATCCTCCAGGGAGGGAGTGATATAGCTCCTGAACACTATGGCGAAGAGCCTATAGGTAAGTGGAGAGGAGACGCTTACCGGGATAAGTATGAGTTAAAAATATTGGATTATGCAATCAGGCAGGAAAAACCAGTATTGGGTATTTGTAGGGGATTCCAATTGATGAATGTTTATTTTGGAGGTTCACTTTATCAGGATATCCCTTCACAGATACCTGGTGCAGGAGTCCATCGGTCGGCAGAATTATACGATACGATTAATCATCCCATAAACTTTGTACCTGGAACCTTGCTTGGGGATTTGTATGGGCATATCGCTAATCCTAAGGTAAACACCGTACATCATCAGGCGGTCAAACAGCTTGGACAAGATTTGGAAGTATACGCTCATTCGGATGATGGTTTTATCGAGGCATTTGGATATACCAAAGCAGCTCCAGGTAAAGTGATGGGTGTACAATGGCATCCGGAGTTTTCTGCTACGCAAGCCGGCGAACTGTTGGATGAAGAATTGATTTTTAATGTTTTTCTAGAACATGCAAAACAACATAGAAATTAGAAACCCCGCTACGGGGGAGGTAGATGCTGTGATCCCTGTTATCACAGCATCCGAATTAGAGACAGCGGTCGCTCTTTTAAAAAAAGGACAGCTTTCTTGGGCAAAAGTGCCATTACAACAACGTTTAGACTGCATAATTGCGTTTGGACAGTTAATTCTGGCCAATAAACAAGAACTTGCCGAAATCCTTACTAAGGAAACGGGAAAACCTATTACCCAGTCGCTAAACGAAATTGTAGGGGCGCAAAACCGTATCGAACATCTTCGGACAAATGCGAGCAAATGGCTTTCTGAGGAACTGATTACAACAACTGGGGCCACCCACGAAAAGATTGTGTATGAACCCCTGGGGCTGATCGCCAATATTTCCGCATGGAATTTCCCTTATAATGTTGGGTTTAATGTATTTCTGTATGCACTTGTAGCTGGCAATGCCGTGCTTTATAAGCCATCGGAGTTTGCTACTGGTACCGGCATACAGTTTGAGAAATACCTGTATCAAGCGGGTATTCCCCAGGATGTATTCAAATGTGTTGTCGGAGATGCTGAGATTGGCCAGCAATTATTGGAGCTACCTCTGGATGGCTATTTTTTTACAGGGTCGTATAAGACTGGTCTCCATATTGCGACCACAGTGGCACATAAATTAGTTCCCGTTCAATTGGAACTAGGCGGGAAGGATCCGCTGTATGTTGCCGATGATATCGTGGATATTAAGAAGGCCGCAATTCTTGCCGCAGAAGGCGCATTTTACAATAATGGACAAAGTTGTTGTGCTGTGGAGCGTATTTATGTATCGGACAAAATATACGATCAATTTGTTGAAGCTTTTGTTGAAGAAGTAGCCTCTTATACCATTGGAGATCCGATGAAGCAAGATGTATTTATCGGGCCACTAACCAGAGCCGCTCAGCTGACTGTGCTTGATGCCCAAGTAAAAGATGCGCTTGCAAAGGGAGCAACCTTGCGCCTGGGGGGGCATACACTGGAAGATACAGGTTATTACTATGCACCTACAGTTTTTGAGTATTGCAATCACGACATGGAATTGATGAAGGAGGAGAGTTTCGGCCCTTTGATCGGCATCCAAAAGGTGACTTCAGATGATGAGGCGATCCATCTCATGCAGGATACCACGTATGGCCTGACTGCAGCCGTATTTTCAGCTGATCAGGATAGGGCCATGGCAATACTGGAAAAAATGGACACGGGAACAGTGTATTGGAATTGCTGTGATCGGGTAAGTCCCAACGTCCCTTGGTCTGGACGAAAAAACTCAGGGCTGGGATCAACCCTATCTGCGCAAGGAATCCGCGCTTTTGTTCAGCCCAAAGCATACCATTTGCGACCATAGATTTTTTGTCTAAAGATCGTTTGTAGGGAATTGATTCCCTAATTTCAAGGTTTTAAGTCGTTTTTTGAAAAAACATCTGTTTATTTCTGTAAGGTTTAATACTGAAGTCCATGACATCATATTAAACCTTACTTTTTAAATGGAATATCGTGATCTCAGGTAATATTCCCACTCGACTGGGGTAATCCAGGTAGCCGAAACCTACATTTACATAAAGTGATTGATGTTTTTCCTGATACAGACCGGCCCATTCACGATAGGCATATTTAATTGGGCTCCATTGATAATCTGGATTGCTAAAGCCGAATTGACCACCATGTGTGTGTCCACTAAAGGTGACATCGATCATCGGATATTTTGGTAATACCTCAGCCCTCCAATGTGACGGGTCATGTGAAAGGAGGAAGTTGATGGGTGAAGAAGGATCAACCTTGGACATGGCCAGATCGAGGTCGCCATAATTGTGCGGGTTGTTCGCCCCCCAGTTCTCTACACCTACAAGCGTGATTTTTTCATTATTTACGACAATCTCCTTCGACTCGTTTAACAGGAGCTGCCAACCAAGTTTACGATGGATATCTTTTACATTGCTCAGGTTCTGCTGTTTGGTCAACTTACGCTCATTGTTGAAATGGAACCTATTAAAATGATAGTCCCCATAGTCGTGATTTCCCAAAATAGAAAATACACCCAAGGGGGCCGTTAGTTTACCAAATATGGAGAGGTAATCATCCATCTCATTGGCAAAGTCGTTCACCAGATCTCCTGTGAAGAAAATGATATCTGGCTTTTGTGAAAGCAATAGGTTTATACCCTTTTTTACGGCATTTAAATTATAAAGACTGCCAGCGTGTATGTCAGAAAGCTGAGCGATGATCTTGCCCTCGAACGATTTTGGAAGATCGGGTAAAATCAAATTGACCTGTTTGATTTGGTAATCATAGAGATTGGATATAAAACCACGGGTTAAAGCGACTAAAGGGATACTGCTCAACAAAAGACCACTTTTGATAATGAAATCAGATCTTCCTATGGTCTTTTTATTTGCATCTGGTATTATGTTATTGTTTGTTAGTCGTCCGCCAATATTTCTAAAAAATATCGAAAGTATATCCACGCCGATGGAGAAAAGAAGGACTGCCTTTGCAAGCAATAATGAAATGGGGAAAAACATGAAACAAGCAGCGATAAAATTGTTCCACTCGAAAAATAAGTTCAGGAACATGCAGGCATAAGAGAAAATACTCAATAACCACCAAATTACGTTTGCGGTTAATGGTTGTGATTTCCATACTGCCAGTCTGCATAACCTTAAATATATTAAAATATCAAAAAGAAGAAATATAAAGATGATTTTTAAGAAACTGTATAACTGTGGGATCATATAAAAGCTTGTTTGTCTGAACCAAATCTTGCCATAGGGCAAGTCTTTTGACTAATTAATTTATTTATCTTGTATTTTCGTTAAAAATAACAAATATGAATACAAAATTTGAAGCTGGGATTAATATTGCCATAAAAATTCCCAAAAATAAATATGAAAAGACGGTAGCTTTTTACAGGGATATTCTGAAATTGGCTGTCGAGGAGAAGCCGATCGATAACCCGACGGTCTCCAGGACACATGAGGTGAAATTTGGGCATAATATTATCTGGCTGGATTGTGTGGATAACTACACCCATTCCGAAACTTGGTTGCAGCTTACTGTTCCGAATGTTGCTGAAGCGACCGATTATCTATTGTCAAGTGGGGTGGAAACCTGTGACGAAATTGAGGAGCTTCCGGAGAATATGCATTGGATTACCGACCCCGCTGGTACCGTATTCAATTTGCAGCAAAAGCGATAAAATGCTGATTTCAGGCTATGGTAGCAGCATTAGTTACTATCGGTGTTCAGCAATAGCGCTCTTTCCCAGCAGGTGAAAGTGCGATAGTATAACAATAGGTACTATGATTGTTGGAAGCAAGACATAAGGAAACTGTAGTACAGCAATATTAGGTTGGTCAAATGCCATTGACTGTAAAGGTAATGGCGATGATAATATACCAATCACCACGACAATCAGCAGTGAACAGATGCCCAAAATATTCCAGGCTTTGAAAACTGCAGATGTGAGTATTTTTGGATTGAAACTACTAAGTATTAAAAATAAAACGGCGGTAATGCCGAAAAATAGATCATAGTTCCAACCCAAATATGTCATTTCTATGGGTAGCATTTTATGCTCAAAAAGTTGGAAAATAATGAATTCAATAGGGAGTCTTACGATATGGATACCAAGCAGATAATAAGCGTTCAAGCTTAAATTTTTTGCTAATCTATAGTAACTGATACTAAGTAAGAGCGCGCTCACCAAGACAAGTACAAAAGTAGGAGGGAAAATCAGAAAAATATTAAGGGATGATACCGTTGAGAGTGCAAATGCCCATATCGCAATAGGAATCACCACCATTTTATTGGGGGAAGCGAGTCCAAATAAAATGAGGCATGCTAAAGTGGAAACGGAAAAAACAACAGGCATAGAAATGCAGATTTATGATATAAAACTACAAGAAATTCCCTTTGAAATACTTGTCCTAGGGCAAGTATTTTGACTCTCAGAAAAATTATCGTATAGTTTTGCTAACCTATGCCGTTGGTTGAATCTTAAATTTAATTAACGGAGTTCAGCTCTTTTCCTTTCAGTGATTTTGATAGGAGGTCGGCTACTTCAATATTATTCAGTATTGGACCGCGCTTTTGCTCGCTCTTTTAGTATAAAACTTAAAATGCTCTTAGTTGCCAAATATGCCTTCTTTTATAAGATTAAGCTTGTTTTGTTTTCGCTCATTGAAAGTAAATTGACTGGACATGTTGACGAATTGCTAAAGTCTATAGGTGAATGCATTGATATTCATTCCTGCACCTACAGAGGCAAATAAGATGATATCATTTTTATTGAATGAATGTCCTTCAATTTTTCCCTGCCTAATTAAATCATAGAGTGTTGGAATAGTTGCTACACTGCTGTTCCCAAATTTATGAATGGACATCGGCATAATATCTTTGGGCGGCTGCATATGATATAATCCATAGAATCGCGAAATAATGGCCTCATCCATTTTCTCATTGGCCTGATGAATTAATATCTTTTTTATGGCATTAATGTCAAGATTAGCTTTCTCTATACAGACTTGCATGGCTAAAGGAACCTTACTCAGCGCGAATTCATATATCTTTCGCCCCTTCATCTTAATGTAGCGGGTGCCTTCTTCATGTTGGCTGTTAAAGGAGCCTCCAAAATAAAGATAGTCGGCCTCATCAAATGCATAAGTTGCACTTTCAAAGGATAGTAATCCTGCTTCCTCTGTTGTCGCTTCTACGATAACTACGCCAGCACCATCAGCATAGATCATTGAATCACGATCGTATGGATCTACGACACGGGAAAGAGTCTCGGCACCGATAACCATACAGCGTTTAGCCATGCCTGATTTGATAAAAGCATTAGCTTGTATCACGCCTTCATTCCAGCCCGGACAACCGAATAAAAGATCATAGGCGATACAATGCGGATTTCGTATACCTAATTTTTTCTTGACCCGTGTTGCCAGACTGGGAACAGTATCGGATTGAACTTTTCCATAGGGTACATCGCCATAGTTATGTGCGACAATAATATAATCAAGTGTCTCTTGATCGATGTCTGCGTTAGCGATTGCCCGCCCCGCGGCAATAGACGCTAGATCGGAAGCCACCTGATCATTATTGGCATAACGACGTTCTTCAATGCCAGTAATATCTTTAAACTTACCTATAATGGATTCAGGGTATTTGATAGGCTCACCGGCCTCATCCAAAAAAATACGATCTTCAAAATTCGCGTTATTGATTTTATTGTCCGGAAGATAGCTGCCTGACCCAATAATTTTTATATTCATTAATTTCCCTCCGTTTCTCAATTATTGAGTTGGTTTCTGTATTGTTCTTTGTGGAAAGCAGCAATTGGTTACGATGCCCAGTGATTTATAAATTTCAATGTAGACATTTTCTGGACTGAGCCTTCTTTTGCTTAATTTACCAAAATTATTTAAGATATCGCCATATAAGTTAAATAAAAGGGAACTCGCTCATTGTTTTCTGAATATATGCTAGAAATGTATACCAAATTCATCTTTATCGAGCATGCTTCCATCCGCCCCGGATCAGGCTATGCTGACAAAACTTTTGGTGGAATTGCGGGAAGAACTCTACCGCTGACGTTTGTCTTACTTCGAGGCGCAATCTCATCGATTGATTGAAGTTCGCCTCAAGTTGCGATAGATCTCCACAATGGATATGTGTGGTCTATTCAAGAAGCTTAATTTGATATTAATGATGCTGCAAATAATCGATTATTTTGGACAGATATTAAGTCCTACCCTCCGAATCATAAATCTATCTGGTATTCAAGATCATTACTCACTATATTTAATAAAGCAAATTAAAAGTGCATATTTCGGTTGCTTGAAAGGCTATGATTAAAATTGAATAATGGTATTTTGGGGTTTAAGGCGTTACAAAGGATCTTATAGAGTACCACAAGACTCGGTCAGCATTTGTCAAAATATGCCAATTGAAAAAGAATAATAAAAACATTTCAAAACCGATGAGTTACGATATTTCACTATACAGGACTGAAACAAAGGTAAGGGAAGAAAATGCTCATGATGCGGATTTTTTCGAAAAAGAAGAAAACCTCGTTCCTTTTACTGGACAACAGTTTCAAGAGCTTAAAGAGCGACTTTTAAACTACAACTACAAGATCACTGGGGAGGATGATCATGGTCTACATTTTAGCCATTCCGATGGTGATTTTGGCACCGCCTTATTAACCGGAAATGCACTCTACTTTACAGCAAGCTGGAATGCAAACTCAATTTTTGAAGTAGGAATGGTCGCTTCAGAATTTACTGACAGTGGGGAATACGCAAAGTATGATTTCCAGCGTGGGGAATGGGAGGTATGGGAATGATCAAGCGTTCCCATAAATTATTTTCGGTATTGCGTTAAGGTCATACCTGTTTGTCTCTTAAAATAACGTTTCAAATACGAACTGTCTTGAAAATTGAGGCGGTTGGCAATCTGCATTCCATTCGCTGTTGGTATAAGCTTAAGTTATGATAATTAATCTAAAGACCAGCCGTTCGATATGCTGTAGGTGTTTTCCCTGTCCATTTTTTAAATGCCCGAACGAAGGCACTTGGCTCAGCATAGCCCAAAATGGTTGAAATTTCTTTTATGGAAGAATTACTGTTTTGCATGTAGTGGACAGCCATTGACTTACGCACCTCCTCAACAATTTGTACATAAGATGCTCCCTCATCCTTGAGTTTACGTTGTAAAGTCCTTACACTGACATTGAAATTTCCTGCTACCGCTTCAATCGAGAGTGAGTAAAGGTAAGAGTTCGCTAGAAGGTAGTTGAATATCCTCTTGGAAAGAGCACCTGTTAACTCGTTTGGATTTTGCAATTTGTTCATTTGGTTAATGAGCAAAGTTTGCACCTCATAGTTGGCTGTAATGATCGCAAAGTCCAGGTATTCTTTGGGAAATTCTACCGTATAATATTCTGCTTTAACTATTGGACATTTCAAAATTATCTCATAGTCCAAGTAGCGATCTTTCTGAAAGCTTGGTAGACCAACCTTCGTGGGTTTCAGATTTTTAAGTAACAGCCCTTTCAGTTCATAAATTGTAAACGCTATAAGGAAGTCCCCGAATTGTCTTTGGGTCATCTGTAAATGGTCAAAACCTGTATTTTTAAGGTATTGGATGACACATGTTTTAGGCCCCAGTTCTATTTCCATTGTATAAAGATCCGTGACGAGGTGCATCATTGATCGTACTTGTAGCAGGGCATCTTTCACAGTGCTACTCGTCTGGATAATCTGTCCGACAATATTCAGCGCCGCTAACTGCATTGTGGCTCCAAAATGCAAGCCTATCAGCTCATCGTTGGAAAACTGAACAATGTTCTTCCATAGATTTTCCACCTGTTGATCGGAGATATCAAACCTGGAGCCATTCATTAACTGGGCAATCGAAAACCCTGATAATGCAGTAATTTTAGCATTATCTAACCCACGCTCGCCACAAAAGGCAATTAAGGCTTGCAACATGGTTTGTCTATAATTCATACTGTAAATCTAATGATATGTTTTACAATTTGTGTCTGATTGTCGCATAATGTCAATACCCTGTCGCTTATA
This sequence comes from Sphingobacterium sp. CZ-UAM, assembly GCF_002000245.1. Lineage (GTDB taxonomy): Bacteria > Bacteroidota > Bacteroidia > Sphingobacteriales > Sphingobacteriaceae > Sphingobacterium. The sequence goes on from NZ_MTCM01000001.1 coordinate 452,740, forward strand.
GATAATAAAAAACAGTCCGTACAGCAATACTTTTGAATAACAAAAAGATAGAAATTATGACACTAAAAAATGTATTGCTGACCAATGCGATCAGCTCAGGAATGACCGGGATCTTATTAGCGACTATGCCTTCTTTATTTACACAACTATTTAAAACACCACACAGTAGTCCATTTACCTTAGTGGGAGGTTTTCTGATCGTGTTTTCTGTATTTGTACTGGCAACGGCTATGAAGAAAATTATCCCGAAAAGTTGGACCAAATTTATCATTACGCTTGATGTTATTTGGGTTATTGCCAGCGTTATTGCTGTCATCTCCTTGTTTTATACGATCAGTATGATAGGTTCTGTTATGATCCTAGCTGTTGCCGCATGGGTTGGAATGATGGCTTATTTGCAGAACAGAAATCTAAACAATATTTGAGATGGAAAATATCAATACACTTGTGGATACCTTCCTAGGCTGCTTGCAGCGGCGAGAACTGAAAAATCTGGTTGATCTTTTTGCCGAAGAGTTTTACCTGGAAATTCCAGGCAATACAGCAAAGATAAAATGGCTGGGATCGAGAAGTTCGAAACCGGAAGTGGAACAACTTTTTAAGTTACTATGGTCAGCCGTAGAACCCGTAAAGGCTGCAATACAGACAGTATTGACCAACGAAGATCAGGCTATTATAAAAGGGAATTTTACTTCCAAGATGTTGGAGACAGGAAGGTTGGTCAGTTCTGTATTCTTTATTCACTTGAGGATACACAACCATAAAATTATCGAATATACACTGTTGGAAGACAGTTATGCGGTTTCGGAAGCTTTGCGATAGAAATTTAGCCCACTTGGTTGTCCTGCTGCTTTTATTACCATATCTTGGTACTATAAAAATAGCAAGGCTCCAAAGCCAAGGTTATAAAGCTTAGCTGTAACTGTTTTCTTATTGGTTATCGCAGGATCCGTATTAAGGACCAAAGATAACTACCAAATAGAATGTAAGCCGTTTACAAAGATTTGGCAAACCGAATAAATCTGGACCGCTTGGGTCAACCCAACGGCCAGATTTATAAAACGACATTATTATTTCGATACGATGCTTATTATTGCCCTATCATCTGTATCCTGATAGTGTTAATTTTTCTGTATATCAATTAAGATTTTGACTTCAGTGGGATCATTCACCAGAGCTTCAAATCCTTCTGAAACGATATTGTCTAAGCTTATTTTGCGTGTCACAAGTTTTTCTACGGGCATACGTCCACTATCGATAAGCGCGATAACCTGTGGAAAGATATTACGATAAGCAATAATACCTTTAATGGTGATTTCCCGCAGGACCTGATCCAGCGCATCGGTCGTTACAGGTTTGCCAAAAAGTGCAACTAAAACGGCAGTTCCACCATTTTTTAAACTATCAATTCCAGTTGTATAGGAGGCTTGTACACCGGCGCAATCCAGAAATACATCCACTCCGAGCCCTGTGATGGACTTAATTTTTTGCGGTATACCTTCTTCTTTTGCATTGATGATATGGGTAGCGCCGATGGCTTTAGCTTTCTCCAATCGTTTGTCTGCGATGTCAGTCACAATAACTGTTGTTGCACCTGCTGCAAGTGCAGCTTGGACACATAGTAAACCTATTGGACCAGCTCCAGAAACTAATACCGTTTGTCCGATTTTAAGTCCACTTTGGAGCACGGCATAAACTGCTACTGCAGTTGGTTCTACTAATGCTCCCTGTTCGAACGACATGCTATCTGGTATCTTGTGTACCATATAGTCTTCGACCACAGCATACGATGCAAACCCACCATTGCTGGAAAGACCTACAAATCCCAAAGGTTCAGATAAGTTATATGCGCCATTCGCGATAAAAGGACTGTCGAAATTCTTAAAAATCGGTTCTACGACGACACGGTCACCTACTTTTAGATGCTGGACGCCTTCACCTATCGCATCTATAACTCCTGAAAACTCATGGCCTAATGTAGTGGTTCCCTGATGCCCATTTAGTGGATAAGGTTGATCTACTGGAATTAATTGCGGACCATGTACATATTCATGTAGATCAGACCCACAGATGCCAGCAAAATGAACAGCTATCTTAACTTGACCGGTCTTTGGTTCAGGAATTTCAGTTGATTCTACCCGAATGTCTTTTGCAGCATGCCAACGTGCGGCTTTCATTGTATTCGTCATGTTATCTCCTTTTTTGAATATACACTAAGGTAAGCAGAATGATTAGGGATCATCGTGATCCATATCTCAAACGTAAATGAGATGGATCATTTTAGCCGAAAATTAATGGAGGAGATCTTATAATTCGAAATGGCGGTCATGATTCGTATTCCGAGGATTTATTAACGAACTGTTGCAATAGGTTGCTGCTTCAAATTCGCTGATGCTGACCGAAAGGAAAGAGGTCGAAGGAAGCAATTTCCTCAGTCGGGCAGTGATTGTTTTTGAGAGATTTGCCTTTTGTTCCGTTGTTCGTCCCTCCATAATATATCCGAATACATGTAGAAAATTGGTCTTATTGCTTCCAAGTTTAAAATGGGAGAAAGACTGAATTCTAACCTTTATATCATTGGGGGCAAAAATTCCTGTAGCATCTGCGGTATCGTATACAGCGTCCATGAGTTCATCAGGGGCTATCATTTGAAGAATATCTTGTGAACATTCTATAATAAAATGAGGCATAAACAATATTATCTGTTCTATACCTAACAGTAGGAATATGAAATTGTTTATCAGGATTTTATCATCTCTAAAAGTTGATCTTCAATTTCGTTTACGCCTAGGTTGCAGGGCTGATACTTTATTATCCATCTGTTTTCATAGGTTCCATTTTACAAGGGTTATGAAAACAGATGAAGTGTATTCAGCATGAGTTCTGTATTGAACGATTTAGTTCATCTTAATCATTGTCATGATTTTCAGTAGCATATGAAAACTTAATTGATTTTTGTGGATAAGTTTCCATACTCATACGGCTGGTATTTTTGATGATACTTTTTAAGCTGACCCGATCACCCAATTTAAAATAAGCTTCTACGGTTTGATAATCCAATAGATAAGGGCCACAAAAGTAATTTCCATTCGCATCTTTTTCTATGGTTCCCTGATAAAGTCCCGCTTTTGTTTCTTTTGGCATATGTGTTTTATTTGGAAACAAAGGTAGGAAGAGTAATTGGCAATTCGGTGACAATTGTCATATTCCTTTTGCGACTGCCAATATTTATAGCCAATAATGGTATTATCGTCATAATAGCCTAGATGATGAAATCACTCAGAGGCAAGTATTCCTGACAGGCTTTATTAAATCGACATCCGTTTTTTCGTTAAAAAATTCCTTTATTAACATTTAGAAAATATTAATTTAGTATTGGTATTGATATAACTGATAGGTCAGGAGAGCCTTTGTAAATAAAATGATTAATCAAATAAAGATGGAACAATTGTCAGCGATATTAGATGTCCTGAAATTGGCTGAAAAATTAAAATTCGAGTTACGACATAGCTGGTTATCAAACGGACGTCAGGAGAGTGTTGCGGAGCATACCTGGCGGATGTCGTTGATGGCTGTTTTGATCGAACCACTTCTGGATGAAAAAATTGATCTTTCCCGTCTGCTAAAAATGATCATTATTCATGATCTGGTGGAAGCAGAAGCAGGGGATGTTTCCGTATTGGATCAGATTCGTAATCCAGATGTCAAAAAGATCAAGCAACAAAATGAGGAGAAGGCCATCTCTAATATTAAGGAAATGCTCACATCGACGAATGGTCAAGAAATCTATGATCTTTTTTATGAATTTGAAGAGAAGGATACTTTCGAAGCAAAAGTTGCGAATGCCATTGATAAATTAGAGGTACAATTACAACATAATCATGCTGATATTTCTACCTGGGAAGAGATCGAATATGACTTATCCTTTGTAATTGGCAAACATGTTCAATTTGATGATACCTTTGTTGTATTGAAGGATTTAATTGAGAAACAGGCTGAACAAAAGCTTGAAGATGCTGGATTAAATGTTTCAGAGATTCGCAACCGTGCGATAGCCAGTTTTAGCTAAATAGGATGAATCACCGAATATTTCCAGGATAATTCGGTGATTTATTTACCAAGTTTTGCCACCTGTTTAGCTATGAATTTCGGCAGATAATTTGGAGTACAGTTTTTTGCTACGATTTCGTCTTTATAGAGTCCGGTTTGCTCTCCGATATTGATACATCTTGCTCGGAAATTTTCCTGAAAGATACCGATTTGAGCGGCAGTAAAATTCATCGCCCACTGGACTTCAGGTACTTCATTTTCAATTCGGGATTCAATTTTTGCAAGTAATTCCTCGCTATTAGGCGGCGGTGTTTGTCCTACCCATCGCAATCGGGCTTGATGGTACCAAAAAGTACGTCTTTGAAGGGGAGATATACTGTTTTCCCAACTTTCCATCAATGTAATTGTTCTTTTGTCCTTGGCAAGTTGATTCGCCATAAACCAATCAATCAGCTGCAGTTTTTCGTCTTCCCGATGTTGTTCAATATCGCTTACCAATCTATCAATAATTTCTTTAGAAAGTAATTTCTTGTCCATAAGGAGGATAGCCAATTGTCTTGGGAGATACTGCGCTGTGGCCCAAAGCTCCATGGCTAGTTCCTGATCCTTCTTTATGATGTTGGCAATTTTACGCAAGTCACCAAGTTTGGTTTTCTTGTCGTTAATTTGCATCATAATATTTTCTGCTGTCGATGATAGTTTCATAACCGTTTTCCAATTGTTAATAGATGCGCAACGCTCGCTTACTCATTTTCACTTTCTTTTATAGGCTACATCTTATGATATTTATACGCTGATCAAGTGTTATCATATCGTGAATTTACTGATTTTTTAATTATTTATTACTGGTTCAGTTTACTACTAGCAAGGTCGCGAAATACAGTCGGTTTAAATTATTATTATATTTTTGTTTGCCGATCTCGTCTTTTTGGTGTAAAAGACCAGAACCTAGTTGTTTGGTCATAGGTCAAGGAGGTTGTACAAAACAAGATGAAGGTACTTTTGACGTTATATTTGGATAATGGAATTAAGAAAAGAAATTGAACCCGATTTTAAATCAGCGGAAAAACACTATCCGGAAGTTCTAAAACTTATTCTAGCATATTCAGACTATTGTGAAGAGAATGGAGATGAAGATAGTACCGAATATCAAAAGCTTGAAAATACGCTTCATGAAATGACGGGTAAAGATATGTCTCAATTTAATCTTTGGGAATGGTGGGAGGAAGAAGGTGCTGAGGTTTTGGCATTCAGAATATCACTTCCCGCTCCGAAAGTTATTGAACATATCACAAAGGGTGAACTGACTGAAATTGTGAGACGACAAAAGACTTTTGTCATCCAGGATGAGAATGATAAAAGTTTGAGAGCGCAGTTTCATTATCATCTTGATGATTATTTCATTGATTTTCTAAGCTTAAATTTTACAACTTTTGACCATAGTCTTTTTCAGAGACAAAAAGATAAAAAGGGCAATTATTTTGAATATAATCAAAACGAGATTGTTGAAAAATTATGGAACATGGGAAAGTATAAATAGCCGTGTCCACCTTTGATAAAGTTTATTGCGATCGTTTTCATACCAAGTACTGCTCGATCTGATACAGACTATTTATTTTATAGTCTATTTAATGCGGAACAAAACGGATATTTAGGAATGATAATCTTAGGTCGCAAAATAGAATAAGATTGTTTTTTGTAAATTAGTCAAATGCTGTAACAGACTCCTAGCATAACAAAGAGGAAAATGCCAGCAATAAAATTATAGAAAGAGATGCTCAAAATTTTAAACCAAAAGAAGCTGTTAACGCCTACAATATGAATAGAGAAAGTCCGATCCATCTTTCGTTGACGAGCACGAATAGTCACACCGTGAAAATTGAGGCAGGTCAAGGCAGTTTTTCTATTGGTGAAGCTGATATGGACAAGAAAAAATTTGATGTTCTTGTTGAAAGAGAATCGGCCATCAACTGGAACGCCTTTGATACATATATGACACCGGCTGGTAGTCATTGGCCAAGATTTTTTTATTATTATGGTAATGATACGGGTTTCCTTGAATGGTCAAAAAAAAGAGCGATTGAAGATTTCTTCTGGCAGCCATCCATACCAGCTGATATTAATTTAAATGCTGCTCAGATCGGAAATTTGACAGTTCGTTCGAATAAAATTCCTGTAAAAATTGCTTTACCATCAGGCGAAGATGATTGCCTCCTTGGTTTGAGATCGCTTAACCTATCAGGGGATCTGGGAAAATTTGAAATTTTATCGGAAAATGCAAATCCATACATCCGCCTCTATCCTAATGTAACGAGAGATAAAATCGCATTACCTTATCGACTACCTGCTTTTAAATCCCTGGGAAAAATTACCGGACTCGACGTGATTGTTGAACTGTTGGGGCAAGCGCTAGATTGCGAAAGTTTATTGCAATTTCCCAATTTGCAAGGGTTAAGTCTTACAGGAAATCTTAGTAATGTAGCCAGTCTAAACAAACTTGAAAAGTTGGAAAGTTTAGCTATTCGTTATGCTCCCAACTTAGAAAATTTCCCTTCTTTAAATTCTTGGGACAACCTGAAATCATTTATCGGGTGGAATATTGAGGAGATTACAGGAAAAAGATTGAAAACCGAATTAAAGGAGCTCGTTAAGTCAGGAAAAGAACTAGAATATTGTTCAGTCTCCAAACTGCGGAACTCAGTGTGGTTTACGACAGAATATGGAATTCCCTTTACAAACTGGGAAAGCAAAAGCGCTAAAATTGCCACCAAAGCTTATAAAGCTGCTTTACAGAAAATCGTTAATGGTAAAACAGAAAACGAGATAAAACAAGCCCTTGTAGAATTGATCGAAACAATTAACAAACTATCCAACATTGAAACTGCCGAGCGAGAAGACACTGGTATTGCCATTCAGCAATTAATAGAAGCGTCACCGGTAAAAATACAGTCGGAGACCGCTAATGACTGGTTTGACGAGGTGAGAGATTTTTAGTGAAAGCGGGATTCGAGACTCGGAAAAAATCAAAGTAACATAGCAGCACTAGCTAAGTAAAAAACGACTTTCCATTTGGAAAGTCGTTTTTTACTAGTGACTAATAGCCCGGATTTTGCACCAAGTTAGGTTCCACCTGAAAACTACTCTCGTGAAATGGCCATAGGTATTGATGTTTTAAGAACTTTCGATCCTCAATTTTGAGTACTTCAGACTGTCCAGAGCCATTCAAACGCATATGACCGAGAGCTGCTTGATTAAGTACCGTTTCTGCCGTTTTCCATCGCAAGATATCGCTATAGCGCAATCCTTCCCCAGCGAATTCGATTCTTCTTTCGTTGCGGATGAGTGCTATCCATTCCTGTTGTGATTTTGCAACTAAATTGACATCCGCAACGGTCATATCGAGTCCGGCTCTTTTGCGAATTTGATTGATACAACTTTTGGCCAGATCATCTATTTCATTCAACATTATTTTGGCTTCAGCATAGGTTAAAAGGACTTCGGCATAGCGAGCTAAAGAAAAATGCATATTTCCACCAGTACGGAACGCATCGGCTTGGTCCACAAATTTCTTAAACCAGTATCCCGATCTACTACTGCGTAGGTTTTGGTAGTAAAAAGCGCTTTTGGCATCATAGATGTCTATTTTTTCATTATTGAAGAGATCGCCATGACCAAACACACTGGCTTCATACCGCGGATCGCGGTTTAATTTTGGATTAAGCTCATAGGCTTGTTTGCTGTGTAATGGACAGTTGTCAATTGGTCGGCCCTGTAGAGTCCAATAACTATCCACAAGTGCTTTTAGAGGAACAACATAAGATTGTCCATTCCCAGTTCGATATTGTGGGGCCAGATGTTGAAATGACGCCGTTGCGGAATTGTTATGACTTTCCATATCGAACTTAATGATAAACTCTTTATTAGTTTTATCAGCTTGATAGTTAAATAGATTAGCATATTGGGGGTGGAGTTGATATTTCCCACTATCCATTATTTCTTTAGCAAGCCTTGCCGCGAGTTCGTATCTTCCATTATAGAGCGCATAGCGCATGACCAATGTTTTAAAAGAATACTTATTGAACATATATGCATTTGTCGTGCCTTCATTTTCTGGAAGTCTATTTGCAACATCTTCACTCATTTCAAAGAGTTTATCAAGGATTTCAGCTTTAGGTGTGACAGGTGGTGTTGCCTCTTCCAGTTTAACAGGAGTAAGCACAAAGGGGACATTACCCCAAAATTCTGTTATCCTAAAGTAATGCCAGATGCGCAAACCTTCAAGAATTGCTTTATATCTTTGACGGGTAGATTCATTTTCGACATAAGGTACATTAACATTTGCCAAATACGTGTTAATACGTCCTATGTGCTGATTATGTAAATTCCAGTAGTAAACGGCTAAAGGAGAGTTGCTGGTCATATTGCCGTTGGCAATGATCATGTGGTGGTCTGTCTCAATGCGGGCATAAGCATTGTCCGAACGACCTTCGGTCATATAAAAAAGGAGACGACGTTCACCTGGACCCATAAAAGCATCCAAATAGCTGCTGTAGACCACACGGCGTAAATCCTCCTCCGTGTTAAAAAACTCATCAAAAGAAGTTGCTGTCGGATCTCGCTTATCAAGAAATTTTTCGCAGCTACTAAGTGTTGTCAATGCAATTATCAGGGTAATAATTTTCTTTTTCATTGTGGTGATATTAAAAAATGCTCGCACTTAATCCAAAACTGTATGTTGCCATCCGTGGGTAATTTCCATTACCACTACCGATCCGCTCAGGGTCTAGTCCTTCCCATTTTGTAATGGTGAATACATCCTGGGCATTAACATACATCCTTAGGTTTTTGATACTTTTACCAATGGATGGAAAAGTGTATCCCAGTTGAAGTGATTTGACACGGAAAAAGGCAGCATTGCTGAGCCATACATTACTCAAAAGTGTGTTCGGCGTTGAGCCGGTCCAGAGACGCGGGAAGCGGCTATTTGGATTTTCCGGACTCCAATGGTCGGCAACATATTCAACACGTGGTGCCCCTAGGTCATTGCTGTTTCCATCGACATACACCGGATAAGCTTCCTGCCCAGCTAGCCTACCCGTTCTTTTACCCACGCCTTGACCAAGCGCAGAAAAATCCCAGCGTTTATAATGCAGGTCCATATTGATGGCGTAATTGTAATAGGGAAGAGGATCTGCTAGATAAACTCGGTCATTGTCGTTAATTAAGCCATCCTGATTTTGATCGACATAGCGGATATCGCCAGGTCTGGAATTGGGCATTTTCGCTGCGGTTTCATCAATTTCTTGTTGATTCTGGAAGTAACCATTTGATTGAAAGCCATAATAATTATTGATCGGTATCCCTTTATACCATATCTGATCATTATTGCCTTTGAAAATCAAGCGGTCATTTTCATTATAACCAGCCTTGAGTATGCGGTTGCGGTTATTGAATAGCATCGCACCGACTTTATAGGAGAAATCATCTTTCTTGTCAGACCAGTTTACTGAAACTTCCCAGCCATTATTCTCTACCGCACCAATATTTACTGCGGAGACTAAGTTGTATGATCCTGTTAAGGGCGGAACAGCAAATTGGTCATAGATTAAATCATACGAATTTTTATGGTATACTTCCGCTGTTAAAGAAAGTCTATTTTTGAGCGCATTCATATCGAGACCGAGATTCCATTGTTTTTGTTTCTCCCATGAAAAATTAGAATTGGGAACACGCATTGTCCATCCCCAGGTATTGACAGATTCCTGCCACAGATAGGGTGCGACATTTTCATTACCGATCAATCCGTATGAGGCACGGATCTTAATATTGTTGATCGCCTCGGATTCGAGAATTGGCTTGAAAAAGCGCTCATTATGCAGATTCCACGCAAATGCCCCTGATGGAAAGAAACCCCAGCGATGACCCGGTGCAAATTTACTGCTCCCATCCGAACGACCTGTTAACTCAAATATATAACGGTTGTCAAATGAATAGTTTAATTTACCAAAAAAGGATGCCTTGCTAATTTCCCTAAAATCGGTAAAGGTATAGCTCATGATCTCAGAGCCTGCGGTGAGATAGATTTTGTCTTTATCCTGACGCAGTTCTTTGTTGTAATTGACTAATGCCCGCGCAGTCAGCTGGCTCTCACTGACTCCTTGCGAAGCATTCACATCATTACCCCATATGCTGATCGGTGCCCCTTTTTCATCAAAGAATTTGTAGGTTAATCGCTTTTGCTTGTCGGCAGATTTATTGATCATGTAGGATACATTACCTTCGATATTTAGGTTACTGTTGATATTATATTTAGGCCGGAGATTGATCGTACTACGGTCATGCATATAGTTTTTGGTGCCACCATGTTTAATCGAAGCGAGGGGATTTATGTTGTTATGCAGTATGAATGGTTCAGGCCTGTCTACATCATAGTAGATCTGTTGTGTTGGGTTCAGGCGCCAGGCTTGTTGATAGAGTCCGTGACCATCATCATTTGCCATTAGCCGGTTGACTTGCAGACGATGTGCGTAAAAATCGGCCATCAAGACAAACTTATCTGCAATATTGATATTCGTATTGAACCTGGCCGAGAATTTTTGTGTACCTTCAATATTGTTGAGGCCATTTTCCTTAATATGGCCCAACATAAGGTTAAAGGTACCTACGCCACCGCCGCCTGAAATACTGGCGTTGTTGTTAATTGCCGTAGACGTGCGTTCCATGATTTCGTCCAGCCAATTGACCCCTTTTATTTTTCCGCTGGCGTATTGTTCAATTGTTTCATCCGAATAGATCGCAGGTTGTCCTTGTTGGACCAGTGTTTCGTTTCGCAATTTCATAAAATCAACTGCCCCCACAAATTCTGGAAGATCGATCGGTTTGTTTATGGCATACCAGTTGTTTGTAAAAACTTTAAATTGGCCAGTTTGCCCACGTTCCGTTTCGATGATAATGACGCCATTGGCGCCACGTGAGCCATACATAGACGCTGAAGCTGCATCTTTAAGTACAGTAATACTTTTCACCTGGTTAGGATCGATATCGTGGATACTCTGTTCCATTCCATCCACGATGACCAGAGGATCGGCGTTTTGTAAGGTGCTGATACCACGAATAGAAATGGTGCCAGGTACACTTCCAGGAAGACTATTCCCCCGCATCATCGTAACACCGGGAATTGTTCCCGAAAAGGCATCCTGCATTTTATAGATAGGCCGGTTTTTTACTTTTTCCATATCCATTTGGGATACCGAAGAAGCCAGGTGCTTTTTATCAACCTCTGAAAATCCGACCACCACAACCTCTTCAAGCCCAATCTCATCACTGTCCATGACAATATTGAGCTCGGTTTTGTTGTTGATGGGTAACTCAAGCTGTTTAAAGCCCACAGCGCTGAAGATCAATGTACCTTTATTCCCATTTGGTAGAGAAAGCTGAAATTCACCTCTAGCATTTGTTGTAGTTCCAATGTTTGTCCCTTTGAGCAATATGCTGACTGCACTTAATAGATTTCCTTTTGTGTCATGTATTTTCCCTTTAAGGGTTCGTTGCTGATAAAGCATTTCACTATTTGATAGATCATTAGGAATATTTTCCTGTTTCCGTTTTATGACGACGGTACCCCGATGTACCATGTAATAAAATGCGCTATTCTTAAAGAGCTGATCAAGTGCTTTATTCAGGGTTGCATCTGTTATTTCAAGATTTGCTTTTTCATTATTCAGTAAGCCCTCCATAAAGATAAAACGTATGCCTGTCTGTTTGGTGATGTTTTTGAGGACTGTTTCAATCTTGGCGTTTTTGGCATGCAGTGTAATCTGAGCAGAGCTTGAAGCGTAGGCACCCACCATGGATGTTGCTAATAATATTCCGGTCAGTTTCATTTTGATTAGATTGTTCAAAATTTTCCCCTTGTCTATAGGACAAAGAATTCCTTTTGAATAAAATAAATTATTCATAATTTGGTAGAGAATTAATAGTTTACGATCAGTTGTTAATTCAGTTAGATGCAGGAGTATTGGAGTACTTCTGCATTCTTTTTCATACAATATTTAGGTATTTATCTTCTTACATATTATAAGCCCTCCTTTTCTTGTTTAGATAGTTTATTTATTTTTTTTCGGTCGGTTTGTTACGATTAATTTTTCTTTGTCGATTGTCAGCTGATAGCCAGTCAGGTCTTTCAGTAGATTACAGACCTCTGCAAGGGTTACATCTCTTTTTATGCCTCCTTTGTAACGTATTTTATCTAATGAAACATTAGAATCAATTTTAATACCATACCAGCGGCTTAATTCATCGAGAATCTGCTGCATAGTTTTGTTTTCGAAATAGAAATAGCCATCCTTCCATGCCGTCGCTTCTTCCATGTCCGGTATTGGGAAGGCAACCAATTGATTTTTAATCATTTTTGCACCATTTCCAGCATCTATAAAAATCTCTTTTTCTTGTCCATTGACTTTTAAGCGTCCTTCAGTTAGCAGTACTTTGGCATTTTGGGTATAGGAATTGATATCAAAAGCTGTTCCTATCGCTTGGATGCTAAGGTCATTGGCTTCTACGATAAATGGCCGTTTTGCGTCCTTGGCTACTTCAAAATAAGCTTCCCCTTTTAGTCGTACTTTCCGTTCTTTTTCATTGAAATTTGCATTATAGATCAGTTCCGATTCCGAATTTACCCATACACGCGTACCATCGCTTAATGTTATTGCTATAGTAGATCTTTTGGGTACAATTAATGTGTGCATCGGATTGTACTCTTTAGTTTTGAGCTGCGCGTATAATAATTCTCCATTTTTAAATTCAATCCCCTGAGAAAGGCTTTGGTCGACTTGCTTATTCATTAGGTTGATATCGTCCTTTCCTTTAATCTTCAAGATAGCACCATTTTCCCCTGGAAGAACATCGTTTTTTTGGCCATAGACCTTATCCGGAATAAGATAGTTGATAGGTTTAACATAGGATTTCCAGATCCAAACAAAAGTAAAGAGTAATAATAGCGCGGCAGCTTCTCCGATCCTAACTTTCCATTGTCCATTCCACCAACGATAATTTGGCGTAATTTTTCTTTCATTATATTTGGTTTTTAAAATTTCCCACTCCTGATCTAAATCGGTGTTGCGTAAATCAAATGGAACTTGGATATCCGTATTCGCAAGACGGTAGCGTAAACTTTCCTTTGCGTCGGGATATTTTTCCAACAAACGTTTTAGCTCATTTTCTTGTGCAGTAGCTAATTGCCCATCTTTCAGAAGTAATGAAGCCAATTCTGCCAACACTATTTTATCGGTTTCTATCATAATTTAATACTAAATAACTTGAGGAATCAAAAAGGGTGACTCAGGATGAAAAAAAAATAAAGAAGGATAATCTTTAAAGCAAAAGGAAGTTTAATATTAGATTTAGGAATTTGGTTTTCAAAAGGTTTATTGCACGAACCCGTTGCGTTTTTACGGTGTTGACAGATACGTCCAATTCCCGTGCGACCTCCTCATATTTCATACCGTCCAAATAGATTAAACGGCAAATACGCTGACAGCCTTCAGGCAATTGGTTGAGCTCGCGGTGTAATGCGCCAATCAGTTCAGCATTGATAAGATCATCAAGAATATTATGATTGTCGGATTCTTCTACGGTTATGGAACCACGTATCTTATCAAATACCATATCCCGTCGTTTGGCGTTCATTGCCATATTTTTTACAGAGGTGTAAAGAAAACTTTTGATAACGCGTTCTCCCTTTTCCAACAATTCAGGTCTGTCCATCAGGACAATAAAAGCATCTTGTACAATATCCTTAGCTATCTCCTCTGAGTTGACCCATGGAAAGGCAAAGGTGCAGAGCTGTAGAAAATATGTTTTAAAATAGTATTCGATGGACAACATTACCTAGCTATTTTTTTAAAAATATAGCTATTATACAAAAATATTAGAAACAATGTACGTAATTTATATAATGTCCTTCCTGAGCTGTTTTTGCGTGTAAGTAATTGAAAGGTTTGTTTTTAAGTGGTGTTTTTTTTGCTTTATTGGGATAATTCGGCTGTGGTTTTTATCATGTTTGCCTTAAAATTGTAACGAAAAAAAGTTTTGTATTAAAAATCAACAAACTTCCACCTTGGGCTTCGATTGTTTCGCCAGGTGTAAAACCTGCGTGGATTTTTCTCTTTCCACTCCAGTTAGATTCTTTCGGAGCTTTACTCTGGCTGTTCCTATGTATATTGCAAATCACTCTTATCGTTACCAGCTAAATAAAGTCCAGACGCATGGTAAGCCTCACAATGTTTTTGCTCTCCGCAGGCAATGCTATTGTTTCTGGTCTATCATTAGCCTTTCATCATTTGATTCTGATATACGATAGCCAAAGTAGCAATATATCCATAGAAATTCATGCTCAGATTTCAGGGACTAGTTTTATTTTCATCAGCTCCACATTAGCAGTTGAGGCCCATAGTATCGGAATAAATAAAGGACTTTAAAATGCGTCTGGAGATTAAAGGTTTGAGAAAAGAAATTGTGGGGTGTAGGAGGAAAAATAGGAGTGTTCTGCCTTTGTGAACACTCCTTTAAAGAATTAAGCGAATAAAAAACTAATCAGAAAAGACCCCGAAGTCTGCCAGATGTGAGTAAAAGAAATCACCCCAAGAATTCACAGATTCTATTTTAAGATAGCGCGTGCTTATTGTCGAATCAAGGTTAACATTAATCCAAGAGCCAGAAACTTTGCTCAGCTGCGCCGATTTAACCAAGGTCCAGCTTGTCCCGTTTGTACTTGTATAAATATTGATATCTTTCATTGCTCCGTTCAGATTATCACGGTTTCGAAACGCGAGCCCCTTTATTGAGCGTAGAGCGCCCATATTCACGGAGAAGAAGTGCGGTTGTGGTGTTTGTGCAGAAGACCATGGTGTGTGCCAGATTGTACTTCTGTTCATGTCAAGCACATTGCTTGCTGGGGCACCGGATTCGTTGCTGTCACTACCTATGATTGACCAGCCTGTTGTCGGTAATAGTTTATGCGTAACAACTTTACTGAGATCAGGAATATTATTGACGAAGTTATAGGCATATCCTAATGTTGAGCGACTTCCGTTGACATGCATAAAGCCGATACGCATTTCATAGTTTCCTGTTAAATCATAAAAATCTGCCAATGGACATTCGAATCTGAAACTATCCTGACCAATGATTTTAGTGGCCCATTGTACTGCATCATAGTCGTTGTTACCCCCAAATGGCTCTCTGTCATGCCAAACCACGATATCATTTACAGGCTTGGTCGTGGTAAATTTGCCAGAAATAATGATCTTGTCGTTGCTATAACTTGAGGACAATGAAGTGATCTCCGCTGTCGCTGAAGCATACCAGTCATTTCTTGTTACGGTGCTAAACACCTGACTGTTATTAAAGGTCGCGGCGGTGGTAGCTGTCAATGAAGTGGTGGAGATTCCATAGGTCGAATTACCAGAACCCATCAATGCGGTACCTAGCGTTGGAGCTAATGTCTTATTCATCCGATTGTGACTGGCATTTAAACCATGCCCAAGTTCATGGATCATTCCGCCTATCCAAACTGTTGCCTTCCAGCCGATGTCTCCACCTATTCCTAAGTTTTTGGCATCCAGATTTATGTAATCCAAGGCATAACAGGTGGTACCGGTACCATAGAAGGGAGGACCTCCTGGATTGGCCGGATCAGTATTATAGGTAGGAATAATAATCAGGTTGTGCGCACTTTTCTTTGCTGTAGGGTTCTGGGTGAAATAAGCATCCACTTCGGATTTGACGGCACCGCTACCACCGGAATAGGGATAGGTTGATTTCCCAAATTTTCCAGCAATGTAGTGGATGTTGATCAACGTATCATTTGTCAGGTCCAATCCGAAGGATTTGCGGCCAAATCCTTCACGATTCATATTCGAGGCAAACATTTCCTGTGCGTCCAGAAGGATCCGGCTGATTCGTTTTCTAAAATTA
Source organism: Sphingobacterium sp. CZ-UAM (assembly GCF_002000245.1). Classification (GTDB taxonomy): domain Bacteria; phylum Bacteroidota; class Bacteroidia; order Sphingobacteriales; family Sphingobacteriaceae; genus Sphingobacterium. The sequence continues at coordinate 468,766 of NZ_MTCM01000001.1, forward strand.
GGAATCGAATCGACATCATTGGGTACAAAGTAAATGACGTTGAGTTTGTACGGATTTGTACGCCACTCATTGGTAATTGTTGTGTTGGATGCTTTAAGTTTTAAATTTTCACTGTTTTCATCCGTTGGGACGAGCGTCTTATTACAGGACGCTACACCTAGGGCCAAGGTGGCAATCAATAAATTTAAAAGTTTTCTCATAATGGTTTATATTGTATAATAATGAATATAGCCCATTGGACTGATTGTCTCGAAAAAAAAATTACATTTTTATCCAGTATTGTTTAATCAATCGATTGATAAATCAATGTTGAGAATTGTTTTGTAACATTTATTAATTTTTTTGATAAAAATTAAGTTTTAAGATGGTGGCGGTTTATCTATTTATGGATGGGTCCGAAAACTATTATTGTCAATGAAAGATAAGATCTATCGTAGAACCAATAGTAAAAACTGCTATTGTAAACGTGATACATCCTAAAATGTAAGCAGATAGGGCTTTAAGATAACCAACTGTTTTATGTGGATCGAAAAACTGTCCTATAGACCAAACGCAATATAACATACCTATTATACTCGAGAGTACCGTAACATTTTTATCTGTAGCACCTTCCAGTATTGCGAAAAATGTATATATTAACATGCTCATTCCTAAAGTAAAACACAATAGGATAATAATTTCAAAAAGATTGAACCCATATTTTTTAAAAAATATTTTTGTCCAAAATGCAATAAATATCCCCATTATAATATTAGCATAACCGTAATGGTTTTGGATCCAGAGGTACATAGCGCCCGTTGTAGAGTGTAGGGATTCATAATAACTAACATATTTATCTTCAACATGAAAATAATGGCTTACAATCGAGTAGATCAATGAGGTGACAATAATAAAAATAACGGGTTTGACCAAGCGACTTCGATTTTCAGAAAGGTAATTCCGTACATTTTTTCCCGGGGTAGTGAAAAGTTCCCGGATAGTATACAAAATCCCCCGTTCGAAATGAAGGACATGTTCAATCTCATGGACGATATAGTGCGCATCTATCCTTTTGAGGACCGCGGGTTGACCACAATTTGGGCAGAAATTGGAGATGATATCAGTTCCACAGTTTTTGCAATTTGTCATTTTTAAGGTAATTAAGGCTGTAATGATATGTTTCGGTCTGGTACGTGCTAAAACGCTGCCTATCGATTTCTATTTTGTTCAAAAATATTACACATTATCATAATAAGAGCTACACCTGAGTGTAGTTTTATTTACTTTTGAAGTATATAGTTTGAACATGGATGTTAACGATTTATTTTCACCCAAGAATGCTGTGGATAGTCTATCAGCAAAAGATTTAGAACAGACCAAAGATTATATAGAAATTGTTAAAGCTTTCGCGCGTATTACTTACCAAAGTATTTACGTGATCGATTATCAATTGAAAGCATTTGAATTTGTTTCAGATAATCCGTTGTTTCTTGCAGGTTTAACTTCAAAACAGGTTATTGAGATGGGATACGGATTTTACCAGAAATATGTACCTGCCCCGGATTTTCAGATGCTCATTCAGATTAACAATGCCGGTTTTAATTTCTATGAAAATATTCCGTTGGAAGAGCGGAAGCAACATGTTATATCCTATGATTTTCAAATACAAGATGCAAATAAGAAATATATTTTGATCAATCATAAGTTAACACCATTTTTTCTAACTGAGGAGGGAAAGATATGGAAAGCGATGTGTATTGTATCTTTATCTTCAAATATTTCTTCAGGAAATGTAACCATAGAAAAACTTCATTCTGATTTGCTATGGGAGCTTGACCTATTGACTGGTAAATGGATTGCTCGTACAAAAGTTAATCTCACAGAACGTGAAATCGAAATTTTACGCTATTATCATCGCGGGCTTTCTATCCACGAAACTTCCAAGAAGATCTTCATTTCAATAGATACGGTGAAATTCCATCGACGGAAATTGTTTGAAAAATTGGGTGTGGGAAATATGAATGAAGCCTTGGCTTTTGCGTTGAATAATAGGTTGTTATGAATATTCTGTTGTCAATCCCGTTTTGATTAAACAATCCGATTCGAAGTTCCCACAAGATTCACAAAAGAAAATGTAATCCTAATTGTGTCATTATGAATATTTTAATTGTTTACAGTCATCCGAGCGAGAAATCCTATACATTCGAGATATTGAGCCACCTGAAGAATATGTTGGTTGCCCAAAGATGGAATGTGGAAGTTTCTGATTTATATGCGAATAATTTTCAGGGTATTATGACCTTAACGGAATACCAAAGAGAAGGCAATGCAGATACGACATTGCCCGTCCCAGCGGATGTGATTGGAGAGCAGCAAAAGATAGAAAATGCGGACTGTGTTATCTTCCTATATCCAGTCTGGTGGAGTGACTGTCCGGCAATGATGAAAGGTTGGTTTGACAGAGTTTATTCCGTCGGTTATGCTTATGGGCAAAAACCAGACCTGCCAAAAATGAAAATAATCAAACATGGAATAGTTATCTGCACCGCGGGCCATCCCAATCATTTTTTAGAGGAGATCGGCATTGCCCAAAGTATGGAAAAGGTTATGCTTGAGGATAGGTTAGGGAAACGCTTTCAGCACAGGGAAATGCTCATACTAGGGGGGACATTGTCAATTGAAAATGTACGGGAAAATCATAGGGAGCAAGTCAATGAATTAGTAAAAAGGATAAGTATTAATTCTATTTTCTGATTGATACCCTGAGTACGAAATTTCGGTGCAGGGCTCTTTATAAGAATTAATATTTCGTAAATTTATACTACGAAGTGATTCCGGATTCAATCGACGGATAGCTTCTTTATTCTTAAAACAAGGAATGCATGAGCAGTACGAGACGAAATAGGGGTTTTCTCTTCACACAATATGCCGAGCCGTTTCAGACTCCTTTTGATAAATTATTTGAAATTTTTAAAGAACTGATTACCCATACCGCTGGCGATTTTGACGAAGCTATAGACTGGTTACGTCAATTGGATAGAGAGTTCAAGTTGACTACTCCGGAATATACGATCGATGATTTCATAGCGGATTTAAAGAATAAAGGATATATACGGGAGAAATTAGGATTCGGGACTGAGGGCGGTGTAGATATGACCTCAAAGTTGGAAAAAGCATTGCGACAGAATGCCTTAGATCAGATTTTTGGGAAAATGCGAAAAGGAGTTTCAGGCAATCATAAAACCAATCATCAAGGTCGGAGTGACGAAAATACAGGTGATTTTAGGAGTTATCAGTTTGGAGACAACTTAGAAAAAATAGCATTGACCGAGAGTCTGAAAAATGCTCAGATCAATCATGGGATGGGGGAGTTCAGTCTGTCAGAGAACGATCTGGTCGTAGAAGATACACAATTTAAATCCCAGATGAGTACCGTGTTGATGATCGACATCAGCCATAGTATGATTCTATATGGAGAGGATCGGATCACACCTGCAAAGAAAGTAGCCATGGCTTTATCGGAGCTTATCATCACACGTTATCCCAAGGATTCCCTTGATGTCATTGTTTTCGGCAATGATGCTTGGCCCATCGCGATTAAAGACTTGCCTTACCTGCAAGTAGGGCCGTTTCATACCAATACTGTCGCCGGCTTAAAGTTAGCAATGGACATACTCCGGCGAAAGCGGCATGCGAACAAACAGATCTTCATGATTACGGACGGGAAACCGAGCTGCCTAAACATGCCAGACGGTACTTACTATAAGAACCCGATGGGATTGGATCCGTTCATTACCAGTAAATGTTATAGTATGGCAGCGCAGGCCCGAAAGCTGGGGATACCCATTACGACCTTTATGATCACTTCTGATCCTTATTTACAGCAATTTGTCAACGAATTTACAGCGTCGAATCAAGGCAAGGCCTACTATACAGGACTCGGAGATCTGGGAGGAATGATTTTTGAAGATTATGAAGAAAATCGTAAAAAACGGATACGATAAACAGATCGTTTAACGATAAGAAGATATCATCTGCGCAGCATTTGCGCTTCATTAGCACAATATATGAACTATACGACGATTACAACATTTGGCGCATTGAAAAGTGCAGGCTATAAACCCAAAACGATAAAGGAAGAATTGCGTCAAAACCTGATTGAAAAGATTACTAAGGGCGAAACCGTTTTCACGGGTGTTCATGGTTATGAGGATACGGTTATTCCCGAACTTGAAAGAGCCATTCTTTCCAAACACAATATTAATTTTCTTGGTCTCCGTGGTCAGGCAAAGACACGCTTGGCTCGACTAATGGTTAATCTGCTGGATGAGTATGTGCCTGTGGTGCAAGGCTCAGAGATTAACGATGATCCATTTAGCCCCATATCACGTTATGCACAGGAGCTATTGAAGGAAAATGGCGATGACACAGCGATAAGCTGGCTGCATCGAAATGACCGTTTTGCTGAAAAGCTTGCGACACCGGATGTGACTGTAGCGGATCTGATCGGTGATGTCGATCCAATCAAAGCTGCTAATTTGAAACTGAGCTATGCGGATGACCGTGTGATTCATTTTGGCATGATTCCACGTGCAAACCGTTCGATATTCGTCATAAATGAACTCCCGGATCTCCAAGCTCGGATTCAAGTAGCCCTTTTCAATATTTTGCAGGAAGGGGATATCCAGATCCGCGGATTTAAGTTGCGTCTACCATTAGACGTACAGTTTGTGTTTACTGCAAATCCGGAAGATTATACCAACAGAGGAAGTATTGTGACACCACTCAAGGATCGGATCGGGTCACAGATATTAACGCATTATCCTACATCTATCGAGGTAGCGAAGACTATTACAGCACAGGAGGCAAACTTGGAAGTAGCACAGAAGGAGCATATATATGTTCCTGAGTTGGCAAGTGAATTAATCGAACAGATCAGTTTTGAAGCTCGAAATAGCGAATATGTAGACGAAAAAAGTGGTGTCAGCGCGCGGATGAGTATTACAGCATTTCAGAATTTATTAAGTACGGCAGAATTGCGGATGCTTAGAAGCAGTACAAGAGTAACCGCAGTACGCCTGAGTGACTTTATGGGTATCGTACCGGCGATAACTGGTAAGGTGGAACTCGTTTATGAAGGTGAACAGGAAGGGGCAGCTTCCGTGGCCCTCCAGTTGATCGATAATGCGGTAAAAAGCCTCTTTCCGATCTTATTCCCCAAAATTGAGAAGCTGGAGAAGGACAACGAACGCTATCCCTATGACGAGATTGTCCGTTGGTTTTCGGAATCGGAGGGGATCGAATTATCTGATGAGCTTACTGATGTAGATTACAAAAGTCTATTGGATCAAATGATACCTATCCAAACACTGATACAAAAATACCAGCCAGAAACGAAAGCCGAAGATCGCTATTTCCTGGCTGAATTTATACTGTGGGGGCTGGCGCTAAACAATAAATTAAGTAAATATAGAACAGGAAACAACCTGCAGTTTCAAGATAATTTTCAGGGTTATCTGCGAAATAATCTTTAGCGATTGCCAAAAGCTTCCCTGCTAGTTCAAGGGAAGCTTTTTTTGAGGTATCCGCTTCTTAGCGCAATGCCAGCAAGAAATAGAATATTTAAAAGGTTTTACTTCTTTTTCAGATAACGATTTATCACAGGACTAAAATCTATTTGAGAGGACCTCTGCATGTGCGCTGTCAGAACCGATTCTGGAAATTCATCCAACGATTTGAAATTAATACAGCCCTTTTGGAATTTAGCTTTGGGCAATTTTGATTTTAGTTCATCCATTAATTCGGGATTTGAATACATTACCAGTGAATGGAATGAAATATAGTTTTTGGCAACGGTAAGTCCGTATTTAAAAACATCTTGCTCATTATAGCTGATTGCATTCGGATTAGACATGAATTTCCCAAAACTTTCTGAAACCGCTTTGTCATTTTCAGAAATTACCTTCCGGAACTGTTGGATGGCTTTTTGTGCGCCTTCGGAAAGCGTACTGATATATTGTTCTATTTCCATTCTTTTTACCCTTTTTAGATCGTTTGTATTTAGGTTAAATTTATTCAATTTCTTTGATGCAGCTATAGGTTCCAGAATAATAAAATAAACTCCTACGTTTAAAGATCAGCTGATCGAAAAACACAATTTCTACAGTGTATCAAACGCTAACGACTACAGATGAGCTTGATAAAATATGGGCTAAAAAGCTAAATGTGAAACCAAAAGTCGGTTATATCAATGAGTTCGATTATAATAAGGAAGAACTAATTAGAATGAAGGTCGCAAACAGTTGTCCATTGCCAACTTAGCATGAAAAACGACATTCTTAAATTATGTCCAGATTTTATAGAGTAATGCGAAAAATACTCGGTCAGGTGGTCCTCCTATTCTTAGTACATTGTGCCAATACAGAGCGAAAAAAGGATAGCACTCATGACCATACTGAACTTGGCCAAAACCTGATAAGAATTAAGGAGGAAATCAATCTCTAAACTACACCCAAGTGTAGCCTTTATTCGAGCGAACTGTGATATTTTTGGAGCATTAAGAACAAACTAATATATGAATAGCCTGAAAAACACAGCACAGTTGATACAATTATCTAATAGAACAAAAGGAATCAATTTAAAAATTGTCCCCATATTGCTTTGTGGAATCCTTTTTGGAAAAGTATATGCGCAAAAAACAAAAGTCTTAAATTTTGCAACTTTTCACATGACATATACACCTGATGCACATAAAGTAAAATTTAATGAAAAGGATGACAAAAATAAAAAAGAGACTTATAAAATTGCAAAAATGCTGGCGGAATTCAAACCGACAATAATTTGTGTGGAAGTACTTCCAACCAAAAATGAGGAATTGAATTCCGATTATAGGAATTTTAAGGAAAATAAAGAGTATACACCAAAATATGCAGGGGAAATAGCTCTAATTGCTTACGAAATTGGTAAAATGGCTGGCGTAAACAAAATATATGGTATAGACGAGCAGCAGACTGCAGCTTATAACTATAATATAGGGCGTGAATTGGAAAATCAAGTCGACAGTATAACCTCAAAAAAATATAGCGCCAGTATTTTCAAAGAATTTATGGCAGCAGAAAACCTTTCTGTGCTAGAAAAATTGAAGCTATTTAATCGCAAAGCGACTTTCCAAAAATTCATAAATCTCAATGCTGATATATTAACTCACAACAGCACAAAAGGCAATTTCGAAGGGGCAGATGAAGCGAGTAAATTCTATAGACGAAATCTGCGGATATTCTCCAATTTGAACCAGATACCAGTCAATAACGATGATCGAATATTTATAATTATGGGAGCTACCCATAGCGCTTTTTTGGATGAATTCATGCAGAGAAGTCCCAAGTACGAGCTTGTCGATGTTGAAAATTATCTCAAATAAATAGTAGGAATATAATAGAAGGCCGCTTAGGTACTTTCCAAACGGCCTTTTTGTATTATAGCATGGGTATGTTTTCAATAGAGTCGATAGCAATTCTTGAATTATTTTATAACCAAGTTACGCTTCCTGTTTCAACATCATAGTTTGCACCCACAATCTTGATCTTGCCTTCTTCTTCAAGCTTACGGAGAGTTGAACTTTGTCTGCGAATATCTTTAATTGCATGTTTGATATTCTGTTGGTTTAGTTTCTCCAACAATACACTATTTTTTGAAGAGCGTTCTTCGTTTTCACCAATCACCTCATTGATAATAGGATCAAAATGACTGACCAGATGGTTCAAGTTGTCCATTCCCAATCCTTCGATCTGTTCAGCGTCCAGTCCGCCTTTTAGAGCGCCACATTTGGTGTGGCCTAATACGACAACCAGTTTAGATCCAGCAACATTACAGCCAAACTCCATGGAGCCCAGAATGTCCTGATTGATGAAATTTCCAGCAATCCTGATACTGAAAATATCACCTAGACCTTGATCAAATATAAGTTCAGCAGAAGTACGGCTATCAATACAGCTAAGCACCACAGCAAATGGCCACTGTCCTTCACGGGTAGCATTTACTTGTTCGAGAAGATCCCGGTTTGCTTTTAGATTATTGACAAAGCGTTGATTACCTTCTTTTAAGAAGTTTAATGCTTTTTCAGGAGTAATTGTTGATTGTGTTTCGTATGTATGTGCCTTCATAAAAAAATAAATATTTGCAGTATTAAAGATAAGAGTAATTCATTAAATTTTAAAAATGGATAAAACTCTTTCGCTTTTCTCAGTCCAATGGATTATTCCCATAGAGCCTCTTGTCGGGGCCTGATCATCACCAAAATTAATTATTATCAAAACTCCGAAGGGATGCTAATGACGCATTGGCTAAGGTATAGCTGATCAATTGGTCTGTGGACAATAAATTCACCTAAATAGCTTACTGCATTGGATAATTAAAATTTGCAGCTTAACGAGTTTAAATTTAATGTGCAGGAGACAGGCTAGTTGAAATTAATATGCCGGTCGATCAATACTGGTTAGTTTCAAAAGCCTTCTTATTTAAACATTATTAGAAAAAATGTCAATAAAAATCAGCATACTTTATTATTAATGGGTTAACTTAGAGTTTGATAAAAAACTTACCACTCCAAATTTTGATATCATTTGGAGTAGTATTCGAAGGCTAACTTAATTATAAATTCAAATGATATGTACAAGTCTCTTTTCTTTCTGATTTTCTGTTTTTTTATGTCTTCATTGCAGGCAGCAATTCGTTTACCAAGTATTTTGGCGGATAACATGGTTCTACAGCAGCAATCTAAGGCCGAATTATGGGGATGGTCCAAACCGGGAGAAAAAGTCAAAATTACAACCTCTTGGGATAATAAGACGGCTGAGGTAACAGCAGATGGAAATGCCAAATGGCAAGCTTCAGTCCAAACACCGAGAGCCGGTGGCCCCTATACCATCACATTTGAAGGTGAAAATAAAATTATTCTTGAGAATGTATTGATCGGTGAGGTCTGGATTTGCAGTGGTCAGTCCAATATGGAATGGAATTATTATAATGGTATTTCCAGCATTAAGGATGAGTTTTCGGATCTCGACAAGTTAAATATCAAGCTGTTCCAGGTCACTAAAGCAACAGCGAAGACACCGCAGGACAACAATGAGGGAAACTGGATGGTCTGTGATAGCAATGCCCTGAAAAATTTTAGTGCGGTAGCTTATTATTTTGGAAAAGTACTCAACAAGGAATTAAATGTTCCTATAGGTTTGATCAGTAGTAACTGGGGGGGGACTCCTGCCGAAGTATGGACACCAGTCGAGCTGGTCGAAAGTAATCGTACGCTGAAAGATGCAGCTGCTCAAAAGAAACCCTCTTCTTGGTGGCCTATTACCCCAGGATATACTTACAATGCTATGATTGCACCATTTACCAATTTCAACATTGCCGGTGCGATATGGTATCAAGGGGAGAGTAACGTTGAAACCGCCGCTAGTTATACCCAATTAATGGATACCCTGATCGCCTCCTGGCGTACCTCCTGGCATAAAAATTTCCCGTTTTATTACGTTCAGATTGCGCCAAATAAATATTTAAATCACCATGTTGGGGCTTTACTCCGGGAAGCGCAGACCAAGAATTTAATGACTGAAAATACAGGAATGGTTGTCATTTCGGATCTGGTCAGTGATACACTAAATATCCATCCTGCAAACAAGAAAGATGTAGGTTTGCGCCTGGCGAATTATGCCCTATCCGAAACTTATGGCCTAAATAAAGGATTTTATAAAAGTCCGATCTTTAAGTCTTTTACAGTGCGAAAAAATCAAATCGTGATTGATTTCGACAACCTGGGATCCGGTTTGACAATAAGGGGAAATGAAGGAAAGGAAATTTTTATTTCGGGGGCAGATCAGAAATTTTATCCTGCAACCGTAGAAATAAAAGGCAAACAAATGATCGTTTCAAATAAGCGGGTAAACAATCCGGTTGCTGTTCGATACCAGTTTAGCAATACGGGAATTGGGAATATCTTTAGTAAAGAAGGCTTACCTGTCGCTCCTTTTAGGACCGATACCTGGCCAGTTGATACCAGCAAAATTAAATAATGACATGGGAATTCTTTGCTGTGAAAGAAGTTATTTGTAGCCGATGCGGTTTGGCAGGTCAAATCGTATACAGGTTACCAAATTACGTAATGGGTATCAATAGAAAATGTAAACGCTAAAATATGTATGAACGCCTAAAGCATCTTCGTTCGCCGCTTTTTATTTTTTTTCTTGTTCTATTGATCGTAAATGATTTTTTTCTGAAAGCGGCTTTCCATAATTCGTTTACCGGAAAACTTTCCGATTTCAGCGGACTTTTTATTTTTTCAATTTTCTGGTCAGCTATTTTTCCTAAACATAAATTATCGGTTTTTATCACTACCGCAATCTTATTTGTCTTTTGGAAAAGTGAACATTCTTCTGGGATTATTCAATTTCTGAAACCCTATTTTGGTATTGCAAGGACTGTGGATCCTTCCGATCTGATTGCATTGCCCATGCTCTTGTTCGCATGGTTATACATAAAAAGAGATTCACCGACAGCTACCGGAACAATGTTAAAGACCCAGTTTAGTACCTATTTTATCGGTAGCATTGCAATTTTCTCTTTTTGCGCGACCAGTCAGCCACGATATATCCAGTTTTTCGAGCAACCTCAATATGTATTGTTAAAAAATCCAACCATCCGGTATCTTAATGCCCACGATGAACTCAAGCTTTACAAGAGAGATTCCTTGCTCGCGGTCAAAATAAACTACCTATATATCCGTAGACCTGAGCGGAATGACGATTACAATAAAAACCGATCGGTGGAAAATCTTGACCTTACAGTTTTGCGCCTTCTGGCAGATAGTGCCAGTCTGATTCCTCCCGGAAAAATAAGCTTGCTAACCCTTAATACCGACCAGGGCATTGATTCTTTGCGGTTTAATGGTGGGCGGCTTGACGGAGTGTTTACACGAACCAAAGGTGGTAAAACCATCATTGAAGGGTTTTATAAGATGGGGCTGGAAGACTCGATTTGGACGATTAGGGACACTCTCGGAGATGATAAGATCATACAGACATTTGTCAATGGGGAAGCCACCCAGGTCAAACGCTACAGTGGGGATAAAATCAAATCAACTTCAACGATCAATACCCGGGCAGACAGCATTTTTAATACCTATATTCAGTTGGCTGTTTTAATCCTATGCATGGCTGGTATAAGTTATTTTTTATATACAAATTATCGTAAAGCCCGGCCAGAGCACTTTAAACTTCGATTATTATGGGGTTTGCTGTTATGTTTTGTTGCTCCGTTTTTCGTTTGGCTGTTTTACATCGGGATCTTACTCTTGCTGATGAATTATAGTCAGGATATTTTTGAGACAATTGCCGCAGGTATTTTTATTTTTATCGTAGTTTGTCCATTGATGTTTGTCGTTGTTTTTTTGATCAAGCTTAGAAGGTCTATAGATATTTTTTTATACTGCCTCCTGTTTGCTTTGGCGTGCAGTGCCTGGACTATGTATACTACAATTGAGGCACTCTCGAAGTAGGATTGTTAACCAATTGCTGTAGAAACCAATCTTCTTATCAAGAAATGTGGTTACCTTCTTGAAAGAATACTATTACCTCTCCAATCCAGGAGTTAGGGAAACTGACATATGTAAGTAAGAGCCATTTAATTTTTTATTACTTTATCTAATTCAAATATTGTTTGAGAACCATCTATATTGATGTATTCCAATTTTATGAACCCATATTTTTCATTAAAATATGAGATCAGAAATGTCTTACCAAGTTGACTGTTGGCAGTTGCCCTTGAAACGACACATTTAATTTCTCCAAATTTTGTTTTTACTTTTTTGTGCTCAAGTATCTCATAGATATATTGGTTTTCGATACGTCCTATCCATTTTTTCCACCTAACATTTGCCCACTGATCTCCTATACTCAAATGCCAGTCCCATTTTTTACCGGTTTTAATAGGAAATGAAATATATGGAAATGGATTTAGTTCCAAGATAGAAAACAGCGCAAATCGCGGCGGATGTATCCAAATATTCTTTTTATTTTCAATTACACCGGTTATTTCTTGCCCAATTGATTGTCCCTCAATATTTAAAAAGTTGTATAAAAAATTGGTTTGGTTGTAATCTGGAATAAACGCCTTGAAAGCATTGCCATTTAGTGGTATGATTGCAATATTAAGAATGGTAGAATCATTCTTTCTTTCAATTGGTATGAATTCCCATTCATTCGTTTTTTTTTCTGATTTGCTTATTTTTCCGATAAGATATGCCCGTTTGTCATTCCCGATGTGCTTATAGCTATAGATGAATTTTGTTCCAGCGACATAAATTTTATTGTCGCGATTGTATCTATTGTCGTCAACATCGGTCGAGTCAAACTTCTCTACTAAGATGCCGTCGTTGTCGATCATGAATTTTGGAGTAACTCTTGTCTTGCAGGAGGCAATAAAAATCGAGATAATAATTATAGAAACTAATTTTGTTTTCATTTGATATTCTAAATTTACATTCAAATTTAATCTCGATCTGTTATTAAGAATTGTAAAAATGTAAACTTAAATAATCAGCCAAACGACTTTATTATTTCCTTGAGTCTGCTTAAAAAAATCTTTAGGTTTATAGGACGTTAATAGTTTAAAATACTTGTTGAAATGAGCTTGGTCGAAAAAGGAATTCTCATAGGTCAGCTTTGTGAGCGTTTCATCAATAGCATGATTTTTGATTGCTTTGCGAAATCTTGATATTGTTCTAAATTCAGTTGGGGATTTCCCTATACCATCTTTAAAATAATTGCTGATATATTGTCGGGATAGATTTAGCTCAGCAGAAATTTCACCAATCGTTTGATTATTGTTTAACCTCTTAATCATTTCTGCTAACAAGCCATCGATTTTACGACCAATCCTATTGGCCAGGAATTTCTCAATTTCAGTATCTAAATCTTTGTTCCCTTCTTTATTAGAAATCCTATTGAACTCCTTTTTCAAGAATTGAGCGTCGCAATCAAAGACTGTTTTAACTTGGGAGTCGTTGATGAGTTCGGGGAAAATGCAAGCCAAAGCACCAGGTTTTAAATAAATAGTAATTTCATCCACAGGATCTAAATACCTAATCTCCAAGGGACTTTTGTATTGAGTAATCACACTCAATAGTGAATTTCCATTCGATTTTGTAATATAAATAATTTTGCCTTTTTGTTGTACAGAACCATTTTTAATAAAAGTAACAATAGTATAATTATTCGGGAATGTAAGGTAGTGTGGTAATTTTTCATTTTTTTCCGATAAATAATAGTAGCCCTCGATGTAGCTAAGTAATTTTTCATTTTGTGGAGATCTAAATTCTATCATGCCTACCTAAGAGTAATCTGTAAATTTTAATAAAAATTGTTGTGGTAATTCATATAAGTGGGAATATGGCATTCTATTTCGGAATATACAGCATTAAGATAAAGCAAATGGTTCTATAAATGAAATATTATTTCATTTATAGAATCTATCATTGGCCTATACGTATACTTTGGTGGTTTTTACAATCACAGATAAAGTCCGATTCAGCCCCCCTAAAAAAACGCAAATACCTGCGAATGATAATTTATCCCCAGCGAATTATAATTTGTTCAATTTCCTATAGGTTTTACAGCTAAATTTAAAGATCAAATAAAGTAGACATCGTCAGCCAATACGTTGGCATTTTAGAATAATCATATATGAAGAAAATAATATCACTAGCTGTTTTAACGCTATTTTTTTCTTGCAGAAGTCAGGAAAAAATAGACTTAGCGACTCTCAACTTAAACGAACCAATAGAAAAAGTAAGCAGTTTTGATGACGCATTACGCATAGGTGTAGAAACCGTAGAGTACCCTTTTAGTTTGTTGTTAGAGGTTGAAAAATCGAAGAAATATAGGTTTGACGGAATAGATCTGGAAGGCCAGCGGATTATTTTCCAAATCGATGCCGAGAAACTCAAGACGGACAGTATAACTCGTTTTGGAGGCGGGCATATCGATCTCAAACCCGTCAAAAATATTGATGAGTTAAATGCGGCTTTAAAAAGTTACGATGCCGAAAGTAAAATCTACGGTATTAGAATTGAGCTGAAAACGCCAAAACTACAGACCGATATCTTAAAGAAATTGGAGGCGAAATACGGTAAGGGAACCAAAAATCCAAATACGGACCACGGTTTATACTGGAATGTAAAGGCTCAAAATAAGTTTATTTTTTATGCTCCAGATTACAGCAGATTAATTATCCTGAACAATACTGATCTATCTAAGTCCTGCTATTGGGATGTCATGAATGGTCTAATTGATTTTGGTGGATGCAATAATGAAAAATATATGGCAGACTTGATGAAAAATGCAACCAAGCCAGAAGATGTTAAAGAGAAACCTACGATAAAAATTGATAAAAACTGGAACATAAATGATTTGGTTGTTGGTAAAGCAACTGAGGAAGACTTTGTAAAATCGTCCACAAACAAACGTTTTGAACGAATGACAGAAATTGATGGCATGACTGGAAAAACGAACGAAATCTATTATCAAAATAACTATCATGATTTCTACTTTTATTTTACTGCAAGTAAAGGCAATCCCGATAATCAAAGGGAAAATTTCATCAATGGCTATGCTATCAATGACTTTAGGAAGGTGGATATCTCATTTGAAAATGGCTTAAAACCAGGATTAAAATTTGAAGAGGTATTAAAATTGTTGGAAAAGTTGAAAATAGCCTATAACCCGGTTGATTTTGCCAATTATATTGAAATTAAAACTTCACCGTATAAAGTGACCTTAAATTTTAATGATAGCATGTTGCTTTCTGGGATGTTTGTCAAATAGCTTTGTAAGCAGTTTTGCCAAAGGCGTAAAAAGGACGATTTTTATAAACTGTTTTAAAATCAAAAGCATGAACAAGATTAAAAAGTTTCTTATATCGGGTATCATTCTATGTTTAATAGTCCTAGTTGTTGTTTTGGCAACCGACAGTAATATAACAGCCAAAACGGAGAAGCTGATTTTCACCGAACTTAAAGATGTTCCCAAAGTCAAAGTAGCCATTATTTTTGGCGCTGGTATAAACGGCGATCAGCCAAGTAGGTATTTAAAAGATAGGCTTGATGCTGGAATTTCGTTGTACAAAAACAACAAAGTGGATAAAATATTGCTGTCGGGAGATAACGGAAAGGATGAATACGATGAGCTTACTGTCATGAAGTTATATTGTCAGAAAAATGGCGTTGATACCACAAAGATCTACATCGACTATGCCGGCTTCGATAGCTATTCGACGATGTTTCGTGCAAAACATATCTTTCATGTTGACACAGCAATCTTGGTCTCTCAGAAATACCACTTGAACAGATGTATTTACCTCGGCGATAAATTGGGCATAAAATCATTTGGCTATAGTGCGGATAGGGGAGTATATCCGGGGTATAGATATTATGTATTTCGGGAAAAGCTATCCGTTACTAAAGCCGCTTTGGATGTTATCAGAGGCAGAATACCAAAGTATCTGGGGGAGTCAGTTGATATCAATGGAAAATCAAACTATACGAAAGAATAGCTTATGAAATACCGTCTTTTATTTGTATTGCTCGTGTTTTTCTTTGCAATCATTTAGTGGTAATCAATTTTGATTACGTTATTGTTATAGTGCTAATGACCTATTAAGAGATGCATTATTGACTTTGATGAAAGCAGATGTGTTTTTATCTTTTCGATTTGTAAGAGGTACCGCTTAAATTTTACATTTAACATCCTTTATCCTTATGCGATGAAAGTCCTCCATTGAGCAGCTATACGTCGTTGTTTTAAATAGGATGACGTATGGTTGCCTTATTCGTGCATCAAGCAAAAGGAATATCCGTTGCTATGAGCTACAGGAGAGTGTAGAGCATCCAGCCGTGTCGTTATAGCTGGGCGGGCGCTTTACCGAAAATTCCGGAAATAGCTCCTGATATGGGTTTTCCAAGGCCTGAGTTAGTTTAGTCAACATTTCTGTTTTCCCTTTACCAATTTCTTCGATACACTCGTAAAGCAGATAGTTACGCAGTATAAATTTAGGATTTGTCTTTTTCATTAATTCCAGAGACGCTTCCTTTGAAATCGAATTTGAATGCAGACGGGATTGATAATGTTCAATGAAGTCTTTAAGTTTTATGAGTTTTTCTTCATTTAAGACACTATACGCTACCGGACTGAAATGTTCTTTTAAATCCGTATCCGGATTTATTTTCTCTAATTGATTGAAGAATAAGGTGTGATCCAATTCCAACTCCTGCATTATACCCTGCCACTTGCTGAAAAACTCATCATCCGTTGTTTTGAGCTCATCAAATCCGAATTTTTTGCAAAGCATTTTGTCATGGGCCTCCCAAAAATAGACAGCGAAATTATTTAGCTTGCTTTCAAGAAATTTGTCATCGTTGATTATCGGCTTGAGGGCGTTCGCAAGTTTCCATAGATTCCATTGTGCAATTTGTCCCTGCTTTCCAAATGCATATCGTCTTCCCGGAAGATCAGTTGTATTGGGGGTGAAGTTTAAATTATATTCATCCATCATGGAGTAGGGGCCGTAGTCAATGGTTAAGCCCAAGATGGACATATTATCTGTGTTCATTACGCCATGTACAAAACCTACCCTGTACCATTCTACCATTAAGTCTGCCGTCCGGGTGCACACATTTTCAAAAAAATCCTTGTATTTCTGATGATCGGATGAAACAATTTCAGGGAAGTAATTTTCGATCGTAAAATCAAGCAGATCCTGCAATAGCTTATATTCTCCCTGAGCGGCCATCAATTCAAAATGCCCGAAACGAAGGAAGCTTTCGGCCGTTCTGATGATTACAGCCCCTTTTTCGTATTGCGGATTGCCATTATACATGATATCTCGAATAACATCTTCGCCTGTAAAGGCCAGGCTCAATGCTCTGGTTGTAGGTACGCCCAGATGATACATCGCTTCACTCATCAGGTATTCGCGTACGGACGACCGCAATACAGCTCTTCCGTCTGCACGTCTTGAATAGGGTGTTGCACCGGCTCCTTTCCATTGGATCTCTGTTTTCTTGCCGTTTGTATTGGTAATCTCCCCTGCGAGAATCGCTCTTCCGTCTCCCAGCTGCCCTGCCCAGTTACCAAATTGATGTCCGGCGTAAGCTGTCGCGTAGGTCTGCATGGTATGGGGAAGCTGAGATCCCACCAGAAAATGAAGATCTTTCTCTTCAAATTTTCCGAGCCCTATTTCCTCAGAAAGTGCCTCGTTAAAAGCAATTAATTGTGGCTGTTTAAACCCGGTAGGTTTAATCGTTGCAAATAAAACTTTTGGCGTGTTTCTTTGTGCGGGATTACCGGAAAAATCTCCGGGAAATTTTTTGAGAAAAGGTTGTCCGATCTGTTCGATATTCATAGCTCAAAGATATTAATTATAAAAGAGAAGAGCTTCCAAATTATCGAAATGTCTTACATATTCTAATAAGAGAATCTAATCTATTGATATCGTTAAGCGCTATAGGCGTTTAAGGATGTGCCAGCCACATTCCGCTGTCGACAGACGATCTTGATGAAAGCAGATGTATTTTGCTGTACGGTCAAACTGATAACAAAAGCGATCATGCAGGTTATTCTGGAGATAAGCTGTTGCTTGAACAAATCTGAAATTCTCAGAGGTAGACTCCTTATTCAAGAGCTCAGAATAATCTTGAATTTAACTATAATAGCCGGTTATTAACCGGCTATTATAGTTTAAAAAATGAATAAAAAAGTTTATTAAAACTTCTTGTTCGCTACGTCCCACCACAATCGTGTACCACCGTTATCAGGGCCACCCAATAACTTTACAGCTGCAGTAACCGCTTGGTTATTACTGTCATATTCCCGTTGTGGATAGGGCATACGTCGGATACCCGGAACTGTAGGTATGGCGTTGCCGCTGAAATTGACAACGTTAGGGAACAGAATGGGATATCCTGTACGGCGGTAATCTGCCCAGGCCTCATCACCGTCTGGAAACATGGCAATCCACTTTTGTGTGATGATACGTTCAAGCTTCCTGTCATTCGAATCTCCATCTTCCCAGCGTATAGTCATCGTGCTCAAATAAGGAGAACCAATAGCTACATTATTTTCACCGGCTTTAATCGCTTTTGGATCAACATAAGCTTTGGGCTTGCTCGTGCTGTTACTCCTATAAGCTGCAAGTTCTCCGCCTAGGTCATACATTTCAAAAGAACGTTCTATACCGGTTTCGTAGTTTGTCTTTACTGTACCTGCATTGGCCCAGCCACGTAGCGCAGCTTCCGCTTTCAAAAACCAGCTTTCAGCAGCGACCATTAATTGCATCCGGTTGGGGAAAGCTTTTAGCTTCGAGTAATTTTCATAACGGCTTTTACCATCGATATTGATGCCTGAACGTATACCCTTATACTGTCCGGCTACTGCGGCGTCCGTTGCGGGATTAAACCACTTTGCCAAGCGTGGGTCACCATACCCGCCGAGTATCGACTCTACGGGCGCACTCATGCGGGTATCACCCCAGGCACCCGTGATGGTATTTAAGGGATGATCTGTACTGAGTCCGATAATACAGTTGTCAGCGTTTACCTCCAGCAGCCCACCATTGGCTGGATTGAGCGCTTTTTCACCCTCTGTTTTTGCAATATTGGGTGCTATGGCGACGACACGTAAGGCCAGACGCAGGCGCAGCGTATTTGTATAGCGTAGCCAACGTTTGTAATTGTCTGCGGTATACGCCATATCAGACTTTGCCATCGCTGCCGATAGTGCATTGTTCTGAATGCCTTTTAAAATAGTTGCCGCAGTATCCAGGTCCAAAAAGAAGTTTTTATAGGCATTTTCCTGTGAATCATAATCGATCTGTCCATTTTCATTCAGTACGTTATATTTACTGTAGATAATAGGGCCAACTTTGTCACTGGTGCGATGCATGGCTGATACTTTGAGCAGTTTGGCAAATGCGAAAATATCCTGTAGTCTTTCTTCTTTACGTGTTGCTTGTTCAACGCGAAAAAGCGGGTTCATCGCTTTGATATAGCGATCGACGAAAATGGCCTGATACCAGCCGGGAACAAGGCTATAAGTAACGTTATTCGCATTTCCAACGAAGGGAGTGGGCGGGGTAAGGTACCCCGCATAGGTATCACTGCAGAGGTTATTGGCCAACTGGTATTCACCGACGTTTTCGGGGATGATGTCACGTTGTGCCTGAGCCAGGAATGAGGCAATCAATGCATAGTCGGCATTTGCTTCTTCGTCCGTTACACCTGCCGGATTTGTATTTAAGTCGGTGAAATTTTTGGTACAGCCCGTTAACAAGACAGTAACGAGCAAGAGGCAGATCAATCTGCTATAAGCGAAAAATTTGATTGTATTGTCCATGATCTACGTTGTTAAAAGGATACCTTGAGATTTAAACCATAACTGCGGGTCGTTGGAAGGGCAAAGCTATCGTATCCCTGGCCGCCGACACCGGTTGTTGTATTGAGTTCAGGGTCGTAAGGGGCATCGTTGCGAAAGAAAAATAAGTTTCTTCCGGTCAATGATATGGAGGCCTGTTTAATGCCCTGCCATTTGATAGGGAGTTTATAGCTGAATGCAATCTCACGCATCCGGATATTGGTGGCACTGTATAGTTGGCCTTCGATGATACCGTCACGGTTGCCAATGGCACTATAGTAGGCCTGTGCTGGAAGTAGACCTTGCCAAGGTGTGCCGTCCATTTTAACAGCTGCAATGTCAACTCCACCGCGATCCCTTGCGGCCGCACTTTCTTCACTCACACCAAAGGAATTGAGGTAACCGTCTGTGATACTGATTACTTTTCCGCCGAACCTGCCGTCTATGGTAAAGCTCAGGCCAAAATCTTTGTAATTCACATTATTGGTCCATCCGACGATGGCTTTAGGCGTATTGTTGCCGATATAACCTGCAGGAGCGATCTGTGGCCGGCCATTGTCGTCGACGATAATTGTTCCGTTCGGATCACGCTTAAACATAGGCGCCCAGAAATCGCCAAAGGAACCACCAAGGCGAAGGACATTGAAATTTCCGCCCAATGGGTACGTATTTCCGAGATTGGGAGCTAATTTTAGTATCTTATTGCGGTTGGCAGTAAAATTAAATCCTGTGTTCCAGCTAAACTGCTCTTTTTTGATTGCCGTCACACCCAAAGCTGCTTCGATACCTTTATTTTCAACATCTCCTGCATTCAAAAATACGGTCGTGTTAACTACGCCCACAGGTCCCTGATACTCAAAATATTGATCTTTTGTGTTGGTTCTGTAAAGCGCGATATCCAGATTGATGCGGTCTTTCCAAAAGCGGCCTTCGTACCCTAATTCGATACTTTTGCTAATTTCTGGTTTCAATGGTATACCCATATAAGGGCCTGATACATTTGGGCTCAGAATGCCCGTATTTAAAGTGTTTACAGGTATTGTACTATAAGCGGCAACATCGTTCCCCACCTGTGCAAAAGATAGACGGAGCTTACTGTAGGTAATGGCGCTTGGCAATTTGAATAATTCACTCAGCACTGTTGACACACCTGCCGACCAGTAAAAATAACCTTTGTGTTCTTTGGGGGTATTCGCTAGCGTAGAAGCCCAGTCGTTTCGGGCCGTTAAATCCAGGTAAACCTTTTCGCGGTAGCCCAGGTTGGCCGAGGCAAATAAAGACTGGATCTGCCTACGTGAAATGGTTTCAGTCGCAGACTGCATTGGAGCGTCACGGTAGATATTGCTCAACAGAAACTTATTGGCTAAGGCGAGCCTGGCCAGATCCAAAACAGTTCCATTTGAGCGTAAATCATTGATTGAGGTACCTGCTGTAAAATTTAAATCAAGCTGTTCCGCCCATTGTTTATTACCGGTTAATAATAGATCACCATATAAGGCCGTGCTTTCGCTGCGGTCGATATTATAACGGCCATTGTCGCCCAGTTTGCCGTCGATCGGCAGGCCCGACAATACACCCTGTGTTCCGGCATAGATGCGGCGTTCCCAGTGATCCCAGCGTTTGTTCAGGGTTCCGCGGGCACTTACGGACAGCCAGTCCGTTAGGGTATAGCGGAATTGTGCCTGTCCGATAATATTATCCCTTTTTTGATCTGTAGGAATGCGGTTGAGCACCCAGTACGGATTTTGCTGATGATGCGTTCCGGTGAGTTTAGCGTCAGCATTGATATTCCACCAATCCTGTAAGTAGAAGTTGCGGCTTTCGGAGAAATATTCGAAATTTTTGTACTTCTCAAAATCCTGCCCCCGTGGAAACAGGTATAAGCCCGCTATTGGACTGAAGTACAGCCCTGAGGAAGGGCGATTATGAATATTCTGACGCGAATACATCAAGCTTCCGTCAAACAAGAGCTTATTGTCAAAGAAATTCATCGAATTTCGAAAGGTTGCGCTATGCTGTTTAAAGGTGTTGGTTGGCAGTATCCCCTTGTTGCTGGTGTTGGCATAGGAGAAATAATTCTGTATGCGATTGGTTCCACCGCTCAGCGCCAGGGTATTGATAAAGGTTGTACCAGTATTGTAGAAATCTTTTACAGGATCAGCAAAATTACCTTTTTCACCCCAACTTTCCTCGCTGGAAGGGGTGGTCTGTCCATAGCGGTATTGCAATTTGGGCAGGTAAAATGCTTTGTCAGCCGTGAATCCACTGGAGAGGTCAATTTTCAGATTTCCTTCGGCACCCTTTTTTGTGGTGATCATAATGGCACCATTAGCCCCTTGGCTACCGTACAATGCCGATGCAGACGCACCCTTCAATACGTTGATGGCGGCGATGTCATCCGCATTTAAGGTGCTCAGGATATCCCCACGGTCGGTACCTCCGCCAAAGGCGCCTGAGTTGCCACTACCGTCTGTATTTGTGATTGGGAGACCGTCAATAACATACAAAGGCTGGTTGTTGCGGTTTGATTTAAATCCGCGTAGCACAATGTTTACGGATCCGCCCATACCCGATGAACTGCGATTGATCTGCACACCCGAGACTTTACCGGTCAGGTTGTTCATGGGATTGACATCTTTCACCTTGGTCAGTTCGTCACCTTTTACGACCTGCGTCGAGTAGGTCAGGCTCTTGGCTTTACGCTGAATACCCAGCGCAGTGACCACGACAGTCTCTAGGGCAGACGATTTGCTTGTCATTTTGATGGTGATGTCGCTTTCTTGTGCCGTTACGGTACGTCTTGCATCTTCATAACCCACCAGTGTAACCAGTAGTTTGACTGCGCCCTGCGGTACATTTAATGTAAATTTCCCCTGATCGTCGGTGGAGGTTCCGATGGAGGTAGATTCTAGCCGGATCGTTGCACCTCCCAAGGGGGCATTGGTGGCGAGGTCCACAAGGCTTCCTTTTAGCATGCGTTGTTGACCATGGGCCAGTGGGACGATCACTAGCCATAGAAGTAAAAAAGACAGAATTTTACTCATAATCATGTAATTAAAAATTGGTTAAAAATAATGTTTGACCCAAGTAGATGAAGATCCAAACGCCGACAAGCCGAATCAACTTTAGCATTGTTTATATAAATGTAAAGGAAAAGTTACGAAATAAAAAGACTTTTTTTTAAAATTTTTATAGGAATGTAATTGTCTGATAATTAGTTGTATATGTGGTTTTGAAATAAGTGGTTACTATCGAATGAGCTGGCAAGGGAGTAAGGAGAGCCTATATTTGCGTGAAATTGGCTCCATCCGACGGTACTCTGGGAACAAGGAGTGTGCTTACGTATCTCAGTCGATATACCAAAGCGTCTTTTGTGACGTTACATTCGATTTTTAGCTATAGATTTAAGTAATAGCTTTATCGATATCCTGATGTCATACAATCAGGAAAATTTTCAGGAAAAGCTCCAAGAACTTTTGTGACAACTTCCATTCTGAGAAAAAAGGAATTACATCAGTTCCATTTTAAAGAATAATATAACCTTCACCAATACTAGGTTGAAAAACGTTTAAATTATTTAACATAGCTAAAACTAAAAACCGCTAGCTGTTGTCCTATTATTGGAAGCATTTAGGGGTGGTTTGAAAAAACCTGAGAATATACCCATAGCACCTGATCCAGATAATGCTGGCGAAGGAATAAATGTTTCCTGGGGCTTTGGTTAAGACCAAGGCCCTTTTTTTATCGTTTCATTACCAACGTTTAAGCAAACCTAATGTTTCAATAAATGCATAACGATGGCTTTCCGGTAAGAAGGTCGTTGCGGTATAATTTTTAATGATCGGTGTGGATTTCATTGCCTGTCTATTCCCAAATTAAGAAATATATGTACATTTAAACGTGAAAATAAGGCTAGACAGTCAAAATGAAATTAAAAGAACGGAAAGATAGTCCAATGACTGACACACTCAAAAAATACCTGTCCATGACCGGAGCACTTTCAGAAGAGGAGATCCACTTTTCTGCGGATTTCTTCAAACCTATCAGCTTGAAGAAAGGTGATTTTTTTATTAAAGAGGGTGATACCTGCCGTTATATTGGATTTATTGTCCGAGGTGCTGTAAAGGCATATGCTATTGACAAAGAAGGAATAGAAAATATAACCTGCTTCAAGTTTGAAAATGAATTTGCCACCTCATTTTCGGAATTTGTGGCGCAGGAAAAATCCAGAAGGAGTATCAGGGTGATCGAAGATAGCATCATCTATGGGATAAGCCATCCCGACTATCTGCATCTGCTTGGTCAGGTTACCGCCTGGAACAATATTATAAAATCGGTGATAGCGCGGGAGTATAGCCAAAAGGAGCTTTACCTGCTGAATTACAACAATCGGTCGGCTTTGGATAAATACCGTCATGTTTTGATGAACGAACCGATGCTCATCCGGCGCGTAGCCACACAAGATCTAGCATCGTACCTAGGTATTACGCAACGTTCGCTTACCCGGGCCAAGGGGCAATTGCACCGATCCAAGGAATTATAGGACAAATGTCCTTATGCCGTTCGGATTAGCGATGTAGATTTGCACAAAAAAATATGTTACGTCACATTGCTCCCGAGGTGGTTCAGATTTCACTGATGCCTCGAAACGGTATCAACTGCTATATTATCGAAGGTGTATTGGTCGACTCGGGAATACGGAGTTCGTATGCCACTGTCAAGAAAGCCCTGGAGGAACTACCCGTTTATCAACATATCCTGACGCACGCACATGCAGATCACCAGGGCTGTAGCGATCAACTATGTGATGAATTCGCGATACCCTTGCTCTGCCATCCCAACGAAGTGCTCAGGGCCGAAACGGGTATGGTTACCAAAGCCTATCCAAGACCGCAACATTGGATAGCAAAGCTTCAACAAAAGTATTGGGCAGGTCAGGGACATAAAGTCCAACGGACAATTGTTGAAAACGACATGATCGGAAACTTTCGGGTCATTGAGACACCCGGACATTCGGCAGGTCATATCTCTTTATTCCGAGAGCGGGATGGTGTACTCATCATCGGAGATGCGGCGGTCAATATGAACCTGCTCACGACGGCAGCCGGACTACGGCTGCCGCCAGGTCTATTCACCACGGATCAGCAACGCAATATCCAATCGCTAAAGAAGCTGGCCAAACTGAAACCTGCCATAATCTGTTTCGGCCATGGACCGGTCATGATCAATAAAAGCGGGACGTTTGAGCAATTTGTGGCTAAATGCAGCGAGCTTTAATACCAGTGGAGGAACATTCTTCTTCCAGAACAGCTTTACGCTGGATGACCATACCTTGATGGCTTTTCTCATCTCTTTGCCTGAGTGGCTGTTTTGATTTCATCTAACTTGATTTTGTAGTCGTGATAAAACGGAACGAAACTATTCGTTAACGTTTCATTTAGGAACTCAAGTTCGCCGTCAAAATAGTTAAAGATTTGAGGGATATAATTGGGGTTGTCAACGATAAAGCGATCTGTATTTTTTAAAAATTCATTTTCTAATTCAATTTCAATATTGATATTGACAATATTTTTGAGTTGATAAAGCCCCAAAAGAAATATTGGAACGGATTTATTCAAATTAGCATCTCGGTACCAGCCCGAGGATAGCCATTGGCATCTATTATACAACTGTTCCATTTCCGCAAAGTTAGTTTTGCATAGCTTGTCATCTTCTGTCGTCAATCCGTATAGATATTGTAAGAGAGCCCTATCAAATTTTGATGAAACTTCACCAATAAATTTTGAATATTGTTCGAGGGTCAGCGTTTTTAAATCGGGATTGGTCAAAATTGTTCTGAGTAAGTTCCCGCTCAATAGAAGCGTTGTATCATAAAATACATTCGTATTAAAGCCTAAAGACTTGGGATATTCTATATCCCGCAGTGCAATATCATTATTGATTAGACTTTCGACTACGTTCCAGTCATTAGCTCCGGGAATATACGCCCTTTGGAGAGACCTTAACCGCGAATAAGTAAATACGCCATTTAACAAATGACTATAATCGTTTTGAACGATAGCATGATAAATTGACACATTTAATATCGCCAGTATTGCATCATTGTTAAGGTTCATAAAAAACAATTCTTCGATGGACAGTTTATGATACTGTCTTCCCCAGGCATTAGAATTAAACAAATCTCGATAACCATTCCCTGATGCAATCCGAACTCGATTTAATGATTTTTTTAACGATTGCTGTATCTCATCAAAATTTTGATAGATCGCATTACTAAAATTCTTTTCAATCTTTTTCATTGGTCAAATTATCTATAGATGTTTCGACGTTTCACTCAAATGTTCCATTTCACTTCTTTTATTATCCAGTTCCAATGAAATAGCAACGATACATCATTAGAACTGATCGAAAGTATAGGACCTCAATTAAATATATACGATAATTCTGGGATATTCTGACACGATTTATTATTCGCCCTTGATGGCTTTATATTTGTCTACCCGACAGGGGATGACGTACGGCACCAATACCCGAATTCGCAAGTCTTCATTTTTAACCCAGCTTTAAAGACCAAGGCATCACATTCAATTTATACAGTCGGGCAGAACTATGCAAAACGGTTATACTAGTAATAATGTTTATTTTAAAAGATAAATAAAAGATGTATAGTTGGTTGCGATGAGAGATTCAAATCAAATTGTATATTAACCTACCGCCAAGTAATATGTTTGAATTTTCCATGTAGACTGATTTCTAAATAGCGGCACTGAGCATGCAAAATCTAGGCATTATATTAATTAATCAGGGGTATTATCCAAAAGAGCTTATGAAGAAAATATTATTATTAAATACACTGTTGTTTCCATTGATAGGGGCGGCTCAATTACAGACAGTATTTTAAAGATCGAATGATTTAAAACTAGTTACGTTTTTTGACAGATTCATCTATAAGTTTCAATAGATGATCAACAGTTTTAGCTACTTCTTCTTTCCGCACCACCAATGTCTTTTTTTCTAGACCAGAAGGAAGCGAAATCCTGCCATTAAACTCAGGAAAAAACAAATTAATTTTTTCCTGATCCATTTTATTGAAATTAAAAAAAGTCCATTTTTTTGGTTCGCCTTCTTTTAGTGCTAATAAGTTAGCTGAAGTGATTACCATTTTGTCTTTTTCCGGCGTAGACATTACCAATACCTGGGGAATAAAGCAATAGGCTATGCTATCAATTTTAGAGACATCTATATCAACGTAATTGATCGTGGAATCAATCTTAATTCCGTATTTTATAAGGGAAGAATAAAGTTCCTTGGTCAGTTTTGTTGCTTGGTCTATTCCGCCCATGCTTTCAATTATTCGGGGTGAAGTTTGGCTTAGAATACCTTCAACGTCACCAGATATAGATGCTTTTGTCATGGTCGACAGTGCTTCCCTGAGCTGCGGATCTTTTTGTGCAGAGCTTGTGTTATAAAAGATAGTTAATAGTATAATTAACAAAAATGTTCTTTTTCGTTGGATGTTTTTAAACTTGACGAACCATTTATTGGTTTGCATAATAGAAAGAGATTAATTCCAATGAAATTACAGGTTTTTATTTACAAATCAAATCTCCACATACCGCTTACATACACCTTGTTTCGCTATCGTTCCTCGATGCTGTGGGACATTTCTTTGATACCGTGCACTTTCCACAACACTCAAGAAATATCCCATAAGAGGAGCTGGCATCTACCTGGTCGAAGGCAAGTCACTGTAAATACGGACGTTCTTCTATTGAGATTATATGTTGTGTCAAGATGCCTTTAAAGCTCGATTCCAGGAGTGAATAGCACCGCTAGTCCAGTACCGCAGTTATGCTTGGATTGATCGCAAATTTTGCATTATCCGTCTCTTCGATAAAATCTGATAGATCGATATCAAGCATCAGGGCATGCGTCTCATTCGGCATGAGCAGCTTGTCACCGGGGATATTAATGGCAATATATTGTCCTTGTGGCGTCTCTACCGGATAGGAGGAGCCATTCCTGACTATTTGATTGCCCGTAGCGGATACTTTTAGCATTACTTCCTGTAGGGTGCCGTGGGGGACGTGGCCACCAGCAATGATGCTGTCCTTTTGTACCTCTAGGATGTTTAATCTTTTATTTGCGTTGATTTTGCCCCCACCTGTAGACGTGCGGGTCCATAGCTGTTGGATCTCAAGATAGACTGCATCATACTGATCACTGTCACTTTTTACCTTTACGTTTAGGCGCGCCTGCTCGGGAGCAGGGCTATCGTCCTTATGGCAGCTGCCCAAAAGTATGAGTAGGGCAAGAGTCACCAGATATAGCGGTGCAGACATTCTGCGGGCGATTAACTGTGTATTTTTTATATTGGACATAAAGGTCATAATTGTTTTTTTTAGTTGAACACTAGAGGAGCATCCATCGTTTGCTTTTTTTTTAAAACAGTTTTTTTCTCTACAATTGCAGTCAGAAAAATACAACGAATAATAAATCAAGCCCTACGAATCGTGAATGGCTGACTTTAATACCAAGCTTATCCGTATTTTAGCTGTAGGAAAATCAAGGTCAAGTTAAGGATGTTTAGGCAGCATTAAAACAAGAAGAAATCGAGGCTCGAGCAAATATAAACAATCGTGGCTGGGAATGATCAAGGTTTTTATACCTATTATTTGTATTTGCTAATTAATTTTATTGTTTAATGAAAAGTTAGATGAAAGGTCGGGTTTGAAGAGCTCGACCTTTTTTTGTAATGTTAAATATAATCTTTGCTGACCTTGAAAATTGAATTGCCTTCGCTATCGAAAATTACGGTACCGCATTCCTGACAGCTGTCATCGCTAAGTGATTCGCCCATTTTTAACTGCCACACATTCATACTTCCGCAGCTACAGTAGACTGTATAAAGAACTTCTCCGGTTTGGCTTCCCCAGGGTTTGAAGCGCCAAAACTCATCGCTGGCTTTTTTGATCTGTTTGCTCTTTTCCATGACGCCTATATAATAGCTATCGTTACTTAAATCAAGTTGCACGATTTCTAAACCCTTGTTTTTAAGCTCATGATTTAATGCTTTCAGAAGAGCGGGGATGAAATCTCCGGGCGTCACCGCCTGATCGTTGGCCATCTTATAAGCTGCTGTAAAATCGAATGTAGCTTCTGTTTTAAAAGTAATTGCCCGTTGCTGTAAGAAGCTGCCTATTTCATTTAAATAGGATTCACCCTTCCAGTCAATTTGTAATAAAAATTGACGGTCCAGTAAATAGTTTAGCGTATCCTCATTACTGAATCCTTCAGTGGGGAGGTTCTGCTGTTCGCTAACCGATAAAACGTAAGAAAATGCTGCCGTTTTCATTGTTTAAATATAAAATGATCGCATCCAATTTAACTATTTTTCTGCAGATTCCGTACCGCAGCTATCGAAGCGACAAAGCAGCCAAATTACTTGCTTCAACAGGTTAGAGGGAGAAGTTCAAGGAGAAGCTAAGGTAAAAGCAGAGGTAATCAAAAATCTTTTGTCTTCGAATAAGTTTTCGATTTCGGAAGTTGCCGAACTTGCGAACGTCACTGTAGCGTTTGTAAAGCAGATCGAGGCAGAGATAACTAAAGGAAAATAATCCATATTACAATATTGGACTTTACGGCCGCTTGGATACTGTTCAAGCGGCCTTTCTTTTTAAAGGACGAGGGTATCGTAGTTTTAGACTTTACAACTCATTTGAACAGTCACCAAAAGTTCTTTTGTGAGCTCGTAGCGTTAATTTGCGCGGAAAATGGAAGATTATTAGGATAAATCCGTAATTTCATCGATCAAACAGCTTTAACATGACATTTCTATATCGATATATTCGTTTGACTTTATTGCTAGCGGCATTAATACTTTCCGTTGATGTTTTCGCACAAAAACAATCTAGTGTGGACAGTAATGCTGTCGCGTTCCAGTTCGTTGACCGACTACTTTCTGAAGGTCACTATACCGCTGCGGTGTTGGGGATTCCCAGGCCGAACGCATCGCAGCTTGCAATTGTTGAGAAAATGAAACTTGCCATCAAAGATAATGAAGATTGGTTTCTCCACGTAATGAAAGAATTGGAACCTGGACAACCTATTCCATATCACAAAAATCTGGGTATTAGTGAAGCGGAGTATGCCGCTTTTATGCAGTTTTCCCAATCTGTTAAAATGGACAAACTAGGCGCTATAGCCCTTAAGGTTATCCACAGGGACAGTGCTGTATATTTCGAACCTAAAGATTTCGGCGATTATTTAAAATATCTAGTCATCCATTTAAAAGACCATACGGTTATGGTCGATAGTCTACGCTTGCTCTACAAAGGACAGATCACTATGGATGCCAAAAAGACAACACTGGTTGCAGGGCCTTGGACTGGATACTCCTGGCAACTCGAAGAATATCGCAAAGACGGACAATTAATTGCAGATCAGAATAAAGCAGATCCGACGCAAATGGATATAAAATCTATCAAGCTTGTTATAGGTAAACTCGATCACAGCGATCAATGTTTTGTTTATCTCAAAAGTGATATTGTTAATAAAGGCCATGTGCTTGCAAAACAGGATATCGCCCTTTTATTAACCAAAGAATAGACTAAGCTTAATTGCTCGAAGTTGAAATACTTGGTTAGAACACCTTGCTCCTGAGGTTGCACTTTATGCTAAAAGTAAGTAAACCTTCCGCTTAAATTTTTTATTGCTGTCATTGATCGGGATTATACGCTGTGCCAGCATACCGCTAATGCCCGATCCCAGGAGGAATAATAAATCCTATCTTGGACCTATGTTGTACAATCCTTTTGAAATAGTCACCAAAAGTTCCTTTCGCGAATCCATCGAGTAAGCCTATACCGACTTTTTGCTGCAGCGCTTTGTTTATAAACGTAGTGTGAGGGCTCCAATATTTTTTTAACATCCGGAATGTCCGATCCAGGTGCTAATTGGTCCGGTTTAACTATAATGTCCTTATTTAGCCTGTATGATTGATTTAAGTTTGCTTTATAATCATTCTCAAAAAGATAATAATGAAAACAATTAGAAAATTTACAATCGCAGGCGCATTATGTGTATCCCTTTTTTCCGTAGCAACAATTTCATGTAGTGATGACAACGAGTTTCCGACAGAGCAGGAGTCGTTGCCGGCAAATCATAACAATGCAAAAACTAATTTTATCAGCGTGAAAGGAGTAGAGCTTGCTTATCGCAGCTGGGGTAAGGAAGGAGGAATACCTCTAGTGTTATTGCCAGGAACTGGTGGTTCTATGGACGACTGGGATCCCGCGGTAACCAATGGACTCGCAAAACAATTTAAAATAATCATTTTTGATAACAAGGGAGTAGCCTCATCCAAAGGGACAACTCCTAATTCAGTCCAAGCGATGACTAATGACGCTATTGATTTTATCAAAGCAATGAACCTTGGAACCGTAAATCTCATGGGATTCTCAATGGGAGGATTTGTCGCCCAAAGGATTGTGTTAACAGAGCCGGCGATAGTTAATAAGATTATTTTGGCTGATAGTGGACCTAAAGGAGCAATCGGTCTTGCAAATCTTCCAAATATTGTAGCAGGAACTGCTGGACTTACCGCAGAAGAATCCTACTTAAAATTTGGATTTACTAATTCACAAGCAAGCATTGCGGCAGGAAAAGCGTCGTTTGCCCGTGTACATCAACGTACTGTTGATCGAGATCCGGCACTAAGTGATGCTACTTCAACCGCTCAATTTACAGCAGTACTAGCATGGGCGCAACCTGATGCAAATGCACTTGAGGAAATTAAAACTATTAAAAAACCTGTTCTAATCGTTCATGGTGATAAGGATCTTCCAATTTCTGTTCAAAATGCATATCATATGAAACAAAATTTAGAGAACGCTGTACTAGTTGAGTTTTCAGATTCTGGACATGCGGCTTTTTATCAGAATCATGAAGCATTCTTAACAAAAGCACTCGCATTTTTGGCAGAATAACATACTAAATATCAAAAAGCTTATTGATGCGCCTGGAGTCTATGGAAACATTTATCCGTTTGCAACAACCAAAAATAGAGTGGGCATTGTCGAAGATGAACTATTTAGTCGGGTAGTTTAATGCGGTTTATGCCCTAACACTTAACAATGTAGGACATTTTGGCCCGATGAAAGACGCTGAAGTTCTTATTGAATGAATAAAAGGCACTTTACAAACAATTGGTAAGTAAACTGATTGAGAACAATAGCAGCTTTGACTTTTAGTTCTGGGCAGATCAACTTAGTGTTGATCTGCCCATTTTTATTTTAAATAATATCAGGGAATATAATTTTTAAAGTAGAGAACGCTAAGGTCTAACGGGAAAAAAGGTAAAGTATCTTTTCGAATTACAAGCAAACATCATTTTGTAATGACTTTACTATTTTGAGTTCCTTTAGCTGATCTATTTATAATATCGTGCAGATCTTCAAATGTATACAAGACATTTTAATGCCTCTTGGAAATGATCGGTGAGAAGTTAAAGAGATATCTTTTTTTTTGACAAAGACTTTATCGTTGGATATCTCCACTAAGGAGCCTTTGTTGTCTTTTATCGATTTGGTCCAAACTATATTTTCCTGATGCCAAAGTCGTTTGTTCGCTTGTCAAGAATAATTATATCGGCTGTTAATAGCAGATAAAAAGTATGCAAATGGGAATCCGTATCCGTTCATTGTTGCATAAAATATGACGTTTCTTATCCCATTTACACCTACCTGGTTTAGCGGTTTTCCAACCAATTCAGGAACATGGCGGTTTTATCTTTTCCGATCAAAAGTTTTTCTTCTGTTGGAACGGTCAGTTTTACAAAGAGTTTTCTTCCAAAATAATGCTCAACTTCCTTTACGGCAGAAAAATTGATGAGATACTGTCTGTTGAGTCTAAAAAACTGTTTATCGGAAAGGATGCTTCCCAAATGATCCAAAGATTGGTTAACATCATATTGTTCGCCTTTAAAGGTTACAAGGGAAGGGGAGGTATAGTTGATATAAATATAGGCGATATCATCCGTTTTGACTGTAAGGTATTTGTTGTTTTTAAAAACCAGGAAACTCGTTTTCTTACTTTCTTGATCATTTATCCGACTGATTATATCTACAAGATCATTTGCAGAGGCTTTTTGGAAAATATTTCTAAAATTATGCACTTTCTCAAAAGCATTTTTTAAATCATCTTCCGAAAATGGTTTGAGCAGATAATCAATCCCGTTTTCTTTAATAGCTTCCATGGCATATTCACCGAAAGCTGTGCAAAAAATTACTGGACATACGATTTTCACAGCTTTAAAGATGTCAAAGCTAATACCATCGGACAGCTGGATATCCATAAAGATCAGCTCTGGCGATGGGTTATTGGACAAATAGTCTATAGCGCCCTCGACACTTTGGATCTTTGCGAGAATCCGAGAACCTGGCTGCAAATGTAATATCAGATTCTCAAGTGAACGCGCAGCTTTAATTTCGTCTTCAATTATTAGGATGTTCATATAATATGGGAAGTTTTATAGTGAATTTTTCGTCTGTTGCTGTAACGATAATATTTTTCTGGATAAGGTGGAGGTACCGTTGATTGATATTTTTGAGTCCCATTCCGGTGGAAGGTTCAGGAATTTTCCTTTCCTGCAGATTATTCTCAATGACCAAATAGTCTTCTTCCTGATAGATCGCAATGTAAAGCGGTTTCTCCAACGAAACAATATTATGTTTGATGCAGTTTTCTACTAATAGCTGCAGTGTAAAAGGCGGAATGTAAGTGTCATGACTATCACTTCCAAGATTTTGTGTCACAAAAAGGCCTTCTTCAAAACGGGCTTTCAATAGATATACGTACGATTCCATAATGGCCAGTTCTTCTTTTAACGTTAGGACTTTAAGCTTTAGACTTCCAAGAGTAAATCTGTAGAAATCAGCAAGTTTTATGATAAATTCCGAAGATTGCTCATCATGGCTCTCTACCATATATTTTAGGGTGTTGAGACTATTAAAAAGAAAATGGGGATTTACCTGTTGTTTTAAAAGCTCATATTGTGCTTCAAGATTTGCAGCCATCGAACGTTCTAGTTCCCTTACGTATTGTTGGTTAAGATAAGTCTGGTATAATATATGGATAAACATATAAAATGTTAGGTTGATCAATATACCTCTTACCTCGTACATCAATATTTGGGGGCCGAAATTTAGGTGAGATAAAATGTAGTATTGAATGGAAGAAAGGAAAAACATCAGTATTAAACCCACTCCCAATCCCCTGAACAGCTGACCTGATAGTACTTTTTTACTGCCTGTTTTCTTTGTATAAGCAGGTATCGAATAGATATTATAATACCAGATCAATAATGCAAAACCGGATGTTACAGCGAAATCGGCTATACCTTCGGCCACAACAAAGTGATGGTCTACAATTTTAGGGATTGAGGTTAATATTCCCAATGAAATCGAACTAATCCATATCAGACGACCTGAAATTTCAAAAGGTATTTGCTTTTTGGGTTTAAACATTTTAATGAAGGTTGTTTTCTGTTTGAAGTTATGTTTTTTATGGGGTATTTAAATCAAAACTCATAAAAAATCATTGTTTACTTTGCCATCACGTCGGCTTCAATGATCGCGGCGGCGAAAGTCTCCGGTGCTTCCTGGGGTAGGTTATGGCCGATACCACCCTTTAAAGTATGATGCTTATACTTACCTTTATATTTTGATGCATAGCTTGCTGGCGGCGGAAAGGCAGCCCCATTTGCATCACCTTCAAGGGTCACAGTGGGCACAATAATATCCGGAGCTTTTGCAAGCTTGTCTTCAAGTTCGTCGTATTGTTTTTCGCCTTTGGCCAATCCCAGCCGCCAACGGTAATTATGGATGACAATATCCGTATGATCAGGGTTCTCGAATGACTTTGAGGAACGTTTATAGGTCTGGTCATCAAAGTTCCATTTTGGTGAAGCTGTTTTCCAGATCAGTTTATTGAATTCCTGCGTATTTGCTTTGTAGCCTTTATAGCCCCTTTCAGTGGAGAAATAATATTGATACCACCATAAAAATTCGGCATTTGGTGGAAGCGGGTTTTCATTCGCTTTGGGGCTACCAATAAGATATCCACTTACAGCGACCAAAGCCGAACAACGTTCAGGCCACAATGCTGCGATAATATCCGCGGTTCTGGCTCCCCAGTCGAACCCACCGATAATCGCCTTTTCAATTTTCAGTACATCCATAAATTTGATGATATCAAGTGCGACCGCAGACTGTTGCCCGTTTCGCATGGTTTTGGCAGAAAGAAATGTTGTGGTTCCGTATCCCCGCAGGTAAGGTACCAGTACGCGGTATCCCTTTTTGGCAAGGATAGCGGAGGAATGTTCAAAGCTGTGAATATCATATGGCCATCCATGAAGAAGGATAACCGGCTTACCGTCTCTTGGGCCTATTTCAGCATATCCTACGTTTAGAAGCCCGGCTTGGACAGTTTTAGTCTGCTGGAAATTTATCGTATCTTTTGTTTGGCTCTTTTTTTCATTAACCGATGTTTGTGCATTCAGTTTGGAGATTCCTGCTCCCATCATCATGATAACGGAAAATATGAGCATCTTTGTTATTGTATTTAATTGCATATTCATAGTGTCAATATTTAAGTGGATTTAAATTTTTAAGCGTTGGAGAATTACTGCGGCAATTTTAGGGGCTGGTATTCAAGGATCGAACTGATGCGCTGCTTGCTGGATTCATTAGAAGAAACCTTCCCGAATTCGATTCCATATTTGAGATTTCCCATTTGATCGGATTTAACGGTCTCGACACTTAACAACTCACCATTGACCTTACTTCCAAAATAATTTGGGTCATCTTGCATTTTATAGGTAACGAGCTTAAGATCTACTCCTATGATTCCTTTTTTTGCTTCCAGTGCTGAAATTCCCTTTTGGTTGCCATAAAGTGCAGACATGGTCTGTAGGTTTGGATTAAAGGAAGATGAAATAAACTTCAGGCTTCCAGGATCAAACATAAAGCGGATTTTTCCAGTTTCTTTTTCAGGATTTTTGGCACATGAGCCAAAAATTAAACTACCGAATAGAAGTATGTATAGGACTTTTTTCATTTTGAAGCGGTTTTTAAATATTGTTCAATTAATTTCCTAGAGTTTACTTTTGGAGGTACATTGAAAAGATAACCTGTCGATTCCGCTAGCTGCCTGTGGCAACTGATACAGGACTGCTGTGCGAACAATGCTGTTTTTCCTGTTGGTTTCAATTCCTGTCCATTGAATTTTGCAAATCCCCAGCCTTCAGTTTTCGTATATTCTTTTCCGTCTTTGACCATGTATTGCATGTTCACAAAGTCGCCCGGCACAATTTCACCATTCGGTTTTTTTGCCTGTTTGAAAACGACCTTTGCTATTGCGCTTCCGTCAGGCCATGGATGAAAATTTTCTTCCTGAATCGCTTTTACAGCGATGTCATTTCCGTAGATTACTCGTATGCTGTTGTCAATGAGTGTGCTCATGCCGATCACTTTCCAATTTTTGAAGTCCGCATTGTAGCTGATCCCATTGGGAGAAACTGGAACTCCAGCTTGTATGGCAGTGGTCAAAGTTTCTACTTTAGGACCAGCTTCCACAGGGCTCATATGTGCTGGAATAAAACTGTCTTTTTTTGAAAGAGACAAAGCAAACTGCTTAATGATTTCAATCTCATTTCGTGAGAGTTTAGCTCCCGGATGTGTCATGGCATAGGAGGGGAGAGGCATCTTTTCGGCTCGAACCATATTGAATATGGCGTAGAATTTCCCCTTTTGCTCAACTTCGGATAATTTGTCCCATTCCGAAAAGTTCATTACTTCACGTGCTCTCCTGATGTCTTTGTTGACGATCCATGAAATTGGAGCGAGTTTATCTAAGAAAGTAAGATTTTGAGCATTTGAATGACAGCCATAGCAGGAGCGTTCTAAAATCTGAGTTACCTCTTTAGGTACATTTTTCATAGGCCCGGTCACCGGCCTTTGTTCGATCGGCGCATTGAAAAACTGTAAGGCTATAAAACCTGCTGAGATACAGAGTAAGACAATGGGTAATATTCTTATTTGTTTTAGGTGCTTCATGATATTTTCTCTTTTGTTTTGATAAAATTATAGTAAACAATGCCAGCCGAAAAGATGAAAGACGTTGAACCGGACATATTGAAAGTTGAATAAAGCATTTCTGCTGTTGGACCGGACAGGGGGGCTATAAACTTACGCTGGTCGCATCAATGATTTCTCCAGTATTTTGGTTCTGTTCAAAAGCGATAATTTCCCAATCTTCTTTGGTATCCGGAAGTTCGAATGAGAAGCTGTCATTCGCACGAAGTGTGCGGCTCTGTAGATCCCGGACAATTTGTACATGCGAAAGCGCTTTCCCTGCATTTTCACCTGCTGACACCCGCGAGGAGGCTTTCTTTTGAATAAGTGCCATGA
Organism: Sphingobacterium sp. CZ-UAM; assembly: GCF_002000245.1. Taxonomy (GTDB): domain Bacteria; phylum Bacteroidota; class Bacteroidia; order Sphingobacteriales; family Sphingobacteriaceae; genus Sphingobacterium. Next base: position 505,673 of record NZ_MTCM01000001.1, read on the forward strand.
AGATTGCCGAGTTTTTCGATGCTGATTTTGAAGTGTAGCTGACCTGAATAGATTTACCTTCGGATTTTTTTATTTTTATAATCAGGTTTTCCGCATGGGTCTCCAGCATTGCAGATTGAATGTTGCGCAGTACTTTGGTGGATTCGGAGCCAACTGTTTCTGTCTTGCCGTTGATTACCATCTGAGGCGTGTATAACGTACCTAGGTTCATCCATGTTGCATATTGTTTCTGTCTTTCTGTGAACCTGGCTTTGCTGAAACGGTCTTTCCATCCCTGATGATCCCAATAATCTACGTGGTATGCCAGAATAAACAGTTTCTTGTTTTCTTTATCCTTTTCGAGCCTAGCGATCAGTTCATCCGCCGGAGGACAGCTCCAGCAACCCTCTGAAGTGAATAGTTCGACGACGGCGAAGCTTCTATCGGTATTTTTTGCTTTGATGTTTTCCAGTTTCTGGTCATCTGCAAATCCTTTGAAAGCCATAATCAGTGTGATGATCAAAGGTAGACTTAAGACGTATAATATCTCTTTTATCGATTTCATGCTATTGATTTTATTTTATTGATGAAAGGTGAAATTAGGGATCTTGTTTTGTCGACTATAAACTAAAGATTTTGAGGGCAAAACCGAAGTCTTGAGGTGGGATACAGATTTCATCGCTGCATTGCATAAACTGAATTGTCCCCCTGATCGTACCGTTCTTTCCTTTTATTTTGATTCTTTGACTAAACTCAACATCGTTCTCAAAATAGGTTACAGGAATACCCAATACTTTTTCGAACTTTCGGAGTGGTGTGGGTTGGGTCACTTTCCCTACCAGTTCATAAGATTTATCAGGCAGGAATTTAAAGTTCATTTTTATGGGGCTTTTGGAGCTATTACCCAGTGCATACATATGCCACCCTACGGGTATTTTTGCTTTCATGGAAATTTCCCCTTCGTCTAGGGATTTTCTTTTGAGTATACATTCCCATGTTACCTGACCATTGGGATTTTGGCCTTTGGAATAACCGCAGCATATCATTAGGACCGCGATCATTAAAATTGCTAGCTTGTTCATATTTCTTATTCTTTTAAATTGTTAAAAAAGTTGTTTTGTTATGCAGATTTGATCTTAATGATCTGAAAGCATTTCTCATTTCTTTTGTAAAGCGTTGCGGTTCCTTCCGATCAGCTAAATGACCGTCTTATTCCAATTTGTGGAACCTTAAACGATATTATCTAAGGGATTTGAATGCAGCTCTAAGCTCTTCCGTAAAAATCTGAGGTTGCTCCCATGCCGCAAAGTGTCCTCCTTTTTTCGCTTTATGATAATAATACATCGTGGGATAAGCGGCTTTTGACCAGCTTTCAGGTGCCTGGTAGATTTCATGTGGGAATACGGAAATCGCCACAGGAACTTTTATAGTTTTTGTTTTTTGATGATCTGAACTGAAATTATTGTTATTGTTTTCCCAATAGAATCGTGAAGAGGAAGCACCGGTATTCGTCAACCAATACAAGGTAATATCATCTAGTATTGCATCTTTGGGGATTACTTTTTCTGGTTGCAGGTCACTTTCTGTCCATTCTGCAATTTTTTCGTACAAGAATGCAGCGAGTGCACCCGGAGAATCAGACAGAAGATAACCTGTTGTCTGTGGTCTTGTAACCATCATTCCACCATAAGCAGCATTTCTTCCAAAGAATGTGCTTAAAGAATTATAGGCTTTAGTTTCATCTTCTGAAAGTCCAGTAGGAGCAGGGTCACCAGCGTTAATGGGTTTTACTAACTCAGCGGGAATTGTTGCGGGCATCGTAAGGTGTATTCCAAGAAGTCCGGCTGGAGCCTGTCGTGCCAGGGCATCTGAGATCACCGACCCATGATCGCCCCCTTCCGAAACATATTTTGTGTAGCCAAGGCGTTTTACCAATACATCCCAAGCTTTGGCTACACGGTCCGGATTCCAGCCCGTTTCTTTGGGGATTTCCGAAAAGCCATATCCTGGAATTGCAGGGATAATCACATCGAACGCATCCTCCGCTTTTCCACCATATTTTACAGGGTCAGTCAGCAGGCCAATGGCATCTATAAATTCTAGTGGTGACCCTGGCCAACCATGGGTAAGGAGTACCGGTAGTGCATTGGATTCTTTTGAGCGTACATGTATGAACTGGATATCCAAACCATCAATTTTTGTTATGTATTGAGGAAGAGCATTTAATTTTTTTTCAAGTTTTCGCCAGTCATATCCTTTTCCCCAATAAGTGAGCAGTTCCTTCAACTGTGCTAATTGAATGCCCTGAGATTCATCATTCACAGTTTCTTTATCGGGAAAGCGAGTTTCCGCGATACGGCGTTTGAGCTCGTCAAGCTTTGACTGTGGAATGTTGATCTTAAATGGCCGGATACTGGTGTCTGTTTTTGAAACAGTACTTGTTGTTTTGTTGTTTTGAGCACTGGCAATGGTAGGTATACTTAGAGAGAATGCTGCTGCTAAAAGAACCGTTGTAAGTTTTGTTTTCATTGTTTCTTGTTTTAAATTTTTGTTCTGATTTCTTTTTGTTGAGACAAATGTAAACCAGGCCGAGGGCGGTAGAAAGAAACAATCGGTTCAAGTGGACATAATAGCTGTCGAGTTGGTTATTTTAAACCGCGAACAAGATGATGCTATCGTAGATCATGTTCTGAATAATATAAATAATAATGGCATTAGCTATACTTTAGTGATTAGGGCATTTTCCATCAATCGGGAGACCTTATATTAGTCTATAGTATTGAAACAGTTATAGTAAATATGAAAGCAAAAGTTTCTACAAAAGAAAACAGCAGTCAATAAACCGCTGTTTCACTTTGTCGGTCTGATTTTATAAACAACGTATTGTCCCCCCGTCGACCCGTAGCACAGAACCGCTAATATAGTCAGCAAAACGACTACAGAGGTAGACAACGGCACCCGCAATTTCTTCAGGTGCACCAAATCTACCGGTATCATTTGGGATAAGCTCCTGGACTGCTTTGTACTTAATCTCTTCCATATTCGTTCCCCAGTCAAATTTAGGTGCTGCCTGCTCGAGCCATTGTTCTACCATTGGATTGATAATGGCTCCAGGTGATACGATGTTAGAAGTGATACCCGTCTCTTTAAGCTGCCTTGCGAGGGATACAGACATGTTATGCCGCGCGGCAAGGGTAGCATTATAATGTGGCTGTTCGTTTATGGGTTGTATGGCCAATCCTCCGCCAATATGTATTAACCTGCCCCAACCGAGCTCCTTCATCTGTGGAACGATGCGCTGTATCATACGTACATATGAAACCACATTGGTATTGTACAACGCTAGCCAGTCTTCGGTACTTGCTTCGCCCCATGATTTGTGGGAAGTGACCCCGGCATTATTAACCAATATATCCACCGGTCCGGATGAGAGTGCCGCTGCAGCCACTGCATCTGCGCCTTCGTCTGTCGCAAGGTCTCCAATCGCTATTGCCGCAGAACCACCAGAAGCGTTAATCTCTGCAGCTACATCTTCGGCCCGTTTAAGGTTACGCCCATGTATAATTACCGTCGCGCCTTCACTTGCGAGCATTTTAGCAATGGCTTCGCCCAATCCGGAACTAGATCCAGTGACCAGGGCACGTTTACCCCTTAATTGTATGTCCATTTTAATTGATTTTTATGTTATGAATGTTTTTTATTTGGCGCATAACCAAATTCCTTTTTGTAGGCAAAGGAAAAGTGGGAGAGGTCCTCAAAACCCAGATCTAAGTATACATCGGACGGTTTCTGTTTTTGCTGTTCGATCAAGAAGCGGGCTGTATCCAGACGCTTCTGCAACAACCATCTGCCCGGGCTGGTATGAAACTGCTTCTCAAAATCGCGCTTAAAACCCGAAAGGCTGCGGCCCGTAAGAAAAGCAAAACGTTCCATTGGTACATTGTAGCGGTAATGGCTGTTCATAAAAGCTTCGAGGTCAATCTTACCCGGTTCATTAAAATCAAACAACACATTTTTAAATGCCGGATTATGCTGAATAAGCAGTAAAACGAGCTCTCTGGCTTTTAGCGGGACAATGCGGTCATCCATTTGTTGTTGCAGATAAGGAACCAGGGAATCTACAAAACCTTTCAGCAATGCACTTGGCTGGATAAGAAGTGCGGTATGGGGATTAATTATACTATCGGCTTTCAGTCCGTACTGCTCGCTCATTTCCTTTAAGGTGCACTGATCAATATGCACTGCTATAGATCTGAAACTTCCATCGGTGGTACTTTTCACGTATTTGGTCAGCTGATTGCGTCGGAAAAAGCGGAAGTCACCTTCCCGATAGGAATGCTTTTGATCAGCAAGCCAGACATCCTGTTTCCCCTGGAGAATATAACTGAAGATATGATCTGCTACAAAAGCTTCGCCTTCGATCGTATTGCCGGAATACGTATTTAGCACTATTCTGGGGCCTGTAGCGGCATCTTTTGCTTTTTCGGAAATATCATTTTTGCATTCCATAGCGATTAGCTTATGATTACTTTTGGTTCTAATTGTTCCTCGAGGCCATATATGCCGCCTTCTCTGCCCAGGCCCGATTGTTTAAATCCGCCGAATGGTGCCAGCGCATCGTGATAGATCGAATTGATCGCGACCCTGCCTGCATTGATCTGTGCAGCCACTCGCTGCGCCCGCGCCATGTCTGAGCTGCTTACATAAGCATGCAGTCCATATATCGTATCGTTGGCAATGGCAATAGCTTCTTCCTCTGTATTGTAAGTAATAACGGATAATACAGGCCCGAAAATTTCTTCCTGCGCAATCGTCATTTCATTACTCACACCTGTAAATATAGTGGGTTTGACGTAAAATCCGTTCTCCAATCCATCCGGTTTACCCAGACCACCAACTAAAACTTCCGCGCCCTCGTCGATACCCCGCCTGATATAATGCTGAATCCGGTCAAATTGTTTCTGACTGGCCATTGGCCCAATGACCGTCTGCCCATCTCTTGGATCACCAACTTTTTGTGTAGCCATCGTTTTCAGCAAGATACCTTTAACCTCTGGTAGGACAGATTCCGGCACCAGCAGTCGTGTTCCGGCAATACAGGCCTGACCGCTATTCATAAAGGCCGCATTTACCGCCATGGGTATTGCAGTTTTGAGATCTGCATCATCAAGGATGATATTGGGTGATTTTCCGCTTAGTTCCAGCGTGATGCGCTTCATGGTATCTACAGCATTACGTGCAATGATCTTGCCGACCACTGTAGAGCCTGTGAACAGAATTTTGGCCACAGCAGGATGGGTAGACAATACCGTTCCCAAAATATCTCCACGTCCATGCACCATATTGATTACGCCGGCTGGAAGTCCCGCCTGGTCAAAGCATTCTGCCAGAACCTGCGATTGAATCGCACTCATTTCACTGGGTTTGATTACTACGGTACAGCCAGCAGCAATTGCCGCGGCGAGTTTTACACATATAGAACCTGAATTGGCATTCCAGGCCGTCATGATCCCAGTTACGCCGATAGGCACCATAGCAATTGCTGACTGACCTATGCAGCGTTCGAAAGAAAAATCCTTCAGAATTTCCTTGAAGTAAAGGAAGGTCTCTGCGGCATACTGGTTTGACCAGCGCGACCGTTGTGCCGTTGCACCATATTCTGTAGTGGTTACTTCCTGCAGATCGTCGAGCCGATCCAGCAGCGCATCGTGTAATTGCTGTAGGTAATCCATGCGCTGTTCTCTATTTGTCTGTGAAAAGGAAAGTAACGCTGCTGATGCAGCAACTATTGCAGCCTCCATATCCTGCTCACTGCCCAATATGACATGGCCGATGAGGCTTTCATCCGAAGGATTAATGATATCCATCTGCTCGGTACCTATCGAAGGCCGAAATTGACCATCGATGTAATGCTGGTTGATTATTTTCATTTTGCTGTCTTTTAAACTTAGCTCAAAAGCATCGTTATTATTGATACAAAATTACTTCGTTGCCGTCTTTGAAGATTTGTTAGAAAGCCCAGATTACTTTGTTGAAAGGCTCAACTATTCTGGGCTCGGTCTATACAGAAGGTTATGAGGAATCTTTCTGAAGTCGAAAACGATGGTTTAAAGGGAAGCAAGCCAATCAATAGGAAATATAAAATTTTATTTAGGGTACCAATGATTTAGATTTAGTAAATTTATCATTATGTTCATCGTCGTTCGTTCCAATTATATGAATTTGCCAAATGAAATCTCCTAAAGAAGCTGCTATACTGGAAAAACTTAAAAATGGAGACCTCAATTCGTTTAATGAAATTTATTTCCATTATTCGCCAAAGATCTATATTAGATTGATCAAACTGGTCAAAGATCAGGCTATTGCAGAAGAAATCCTACAGGAAGTATTTACCAAAATATGGCTGCAACGTGAAAAAATTGACCCTAATAAAGGATTTGTCTCATTCCTCAATCATATTTCGGATAATTTGGCCATGGATTTTTTTCGAAAAGTGCAAAGAGACAAGGCACTTCAATTGGAAATATGGGCTTCAGCCATAGAACTGTATTATCATACCGAAGAAAAACTGTTTTTCAAAGATAAACAACAGATGCTGAACAATGCAATCGACTCCCTAAGCCCCAAACGAAAGGAGATTCTGATGCTCAATAAATTTGAGGAAAAAAGTTATAAAGAAATAGCCGATTTACTGGGCATCTCAGTATCTACAGTGAGCAATCAATTGGTCAGCGCACTCAAAGATATCAAAAAATATATTCAGGAAAATTACCGAGATGAGTATATAATCAGTCTTTTTGCGGCCTTTTTATTTAAGCTATAAAAAAAAATAAAAAAGCAATAGTGTGATTCTCTTTGCCAAACGTATAGAGTAACAAATACAGCAATGTATTGAACTAATTATAGAAAATTTTGAAAGAGAAATCCTTTAAAGATCAATTATTGGCGTATATCCACAACCGCTTGGATGCGCAGTATTATGAGTCATTTTTTGACGAAATGGCCGAGATGGATGCTGCAATTCTGGAATCATGGATCGCTGAGTTGCTGGATCAGGATGAAGGACAAGCATTACAACAGGTTCACTTACCAGATTTAAGCCTTGTTCATCGAAAAGTGCTCGATCATATCTATGCCCTAGATCCGCCCAAGCCCGCACTAATCCGGAGCATAAGCCCCTGGGTCTGGGCTTCCTGTGCCGCCGTTCTACTCTGCGTACTGTCGGTTCTCTTTTTGAAAAATTTCTCTACCTCCATAGAGGACCAGATTACTTGGTATGAAAATAAAAATGCCTATACGATCTATGCTCAGCTCCCTGATAGCACCACTGTTATCCTTTATCCACAGGCTAAAATTGGATTTGAATATAGTGACCAAGGCCACCGCGATGTACAGCAGCTGCAAGGTCGCGTTATTTACAAGGTGCACAAAAACAAAAATGCGCCTTTTCAAGTCAATTACAGCGGATATTTGACCACTGCCTTAGGCACAATATTCAGCGTAGACCCCAAGGATGCCGATCATGTATTAATCAAACTAATGGAGGGCAAAATCTCTGTCGGATCAGTTACGGCCGATAGCCGAAATTTAATATACCTCCAACCAAAAGAAGAAGTATTGGTTAACTTAAAACTTCAGCAGATGATTAAGTTTTCGGAGCCCGAATTGACAAAATCTCAGCCTGCCCGTGTGGATAAGGAGCTAAGAAAACTCATTCCGCATCTAACCGCCAATGTAGAATGGACTAATCAGTCTGTCAAATTTAATCAAACTAAAAACATTCAACTCTTACGAGTAATCGAAAGCCTTTATGATGTTTCGATTATATGCGATAATCCTGATTTACTCAACAGTTCATTTACAGGAAGTTTAAATAGCAAAGAATCGCTAACCAATTTCTTGACCAGCTTCTGCCAATTGAACGGTTGTACATTCCAAGTGAACAATGGTATTGTCAACATCAGTAATTCGGGAAGAAAGGAGGACGAACAGTAGGATAGAATCAACCCGACGCGGAAAAAATAAACCAATATAAATCAGAGTAATCAACTGTAAACAATTATGAAGCATATTCTAATCAAATTAATGCTCGTGGGATTGCTATTTCCATACTTTTCTGTAGGATTTGCGCAATCAAACCTGAGAGTAAATGGTAAAATAGTAGACAACGACGGTAATACATTACCCGGCGCTACTATTGATCTTATCCACGAAAAGAGCAGTAAAAAACTCCACTTTGTGGCCGATAACAACGGATTGTTTGTTTTAACCCCGCTTGTTGCTGGCGAAAATTATACGATCTATGCCCACCATCTCGGCTACGATACGGATTCTGTTAAGCATTTTGTGGCTACCGCTAGCAGCAAAAACACCGTGCTTATCCGTTTGAAACCAAACACCGGAATGATAGAGGAAGTTGTTGTCGTCGGTTATGGTGTTCAGAAAAAGGTCAATTTGACGGGCGCTGTTTCCGCCGTATCGGGAGAAGATCTGAACAATAGGCCCGCAGGGCAAACGTCTTCGGCCCTTCAGGGCATGGCCTCGGGAGTAACCGTCACACAACGTTCCGGCAAGCCGGGGGCTGACGGCGCGGATATCCGTATCCGCGGTATCGGTACACTTGGCAACGCGGCACCTTTAGTGCTGATTGATGGGATCGAAGGCTCCATCAATAATATCGACCCCAATTTAATAGAGAATATTTCCATATTAAAAGATGCCGCATCCGCATCGATCTACGGTTCTAGAGCTGCCAATGGTGTCGTGTTGGTCACGACCAAAAGGGGAAGTTCGGATAAAGTCGCTATTGCCTACAATAATTATTTCGGCTGGCAGTCGGCGACCAATATGCCCAAAATCGTCAATGCCCTGGATCATATGCTGCTGACTAATGAAGCTTATACCAATGTTGGTGCAAGCCCATTGTATCCGGAGGATATCATTGCCGCCTATCGTAGTCAGGGTAATGGTAGTTCGGACGAGTATCCCAATACCGATTGGCAAAAGGAATCATTGCAGGGGAATGGATTTCAGCAAAGCCATTTTCTGACAGTCAATGCAGGCACAAACAAGGTAAAAATGCTGACTTCGGTAGGTTATTTCGACCAAAAGGGGTTGACACTGAATAGTTCGTTTAAGCGCTATACGATCCGCAACAACGTGGATGTTAAATTCTCAGATCAGCTTGCTGTTAAATTTGACTTTCAATACGTCAATCCGATCGTTACCTCACCCGCAGCGAGCATTGAAGAGCTTTTTCAGTGGATGAGCAGTATTCCTGCCAATCAATCCTTTAGAAATTCCAATGGTACCTGGGGACTAGGTTGGAATGGTAATAATCCCGTCTCGGCTGCTGCTGACGGTGGTGTTGCTACCAACAAAAGTCCATTTGGTAGTATCAACGCATCATTGATCTACAGACCCAAAGAATGGTTGACTGCCGAGGTCAATTATGCACCGAAATATGCGACGCAGGTAAATAAGAATTTCCGAAAAGCAGTACAGTCGTATTTTCCCGATGGCACGCCGAGCTTTTCGGTCCCAGTGCGTACAGCGCTTACCCAGTATAATAGCCAAGAACTTTTTAATAATATGCGAGCGACCCTTACGCTAAACAAGGATTTTGGCTCACATCAGTTTAAAGCGTTGATTGGCGGTTCGCGGGAAGACTACAAGATTGATTACTCGCAGGGTTTTAGGGACACCTACGTTCTCCCTGACTATGAAGTGCTTAATGCGGGGTCGGCACTGAATCAGTCAGCTACGGGAAGTGCTTCCGAATGGGCGTTACAATCCTTATTTTCCCGGATCAATTACGTTTTCAAAGATCGTTATCTTTTGGAGCTCAATGCACGCTATGACGGTTCATCCAGGTTTGCCAAAGGTAATCGTTATGGCTTTTTTCCGTCGGCATCTGCAGGATGGCGTTTTTCTGAGGAGCAGTTCCTAACCGCATCCAAGGGCTGGCTTACAGAGGGAAAAATCAGGGCATCATGGGGTAAACTGGGAAATCAGAATATCGGGACCTATCCGGCTGTGGCATCTTTAAACCTAGGTTCGTACACATTGGGCAATGGCATCGTCAACACGGCAGCGCTAAATGATATGTCCAATCCTAATATTACATGGGAGTCTACAGAGGAGAAAAATATAGGAATTGATCTTACCTTATTTAAGCGATGGACTATTACCGCAGATCTATACAACAGAAAAACCAGTGATATATTATTACAGCTGGACATCCCGCTCATCATTGGATTGAATAAGCCTTATCAAAATGCGGGCGTGGTCGAAAATAAAGGTTGGGAACTCTCCATGGGCTATCGGAGTGATCCGGGCAAAGCCTTTAAATATCATTTTACGTTTAACCTCTCTGATGTCAGAAACAAAGTGTTGGATATGCGGGGAATCAATCAGACTGGTCTGACGGTCAATCGGGAAGGCTATCCCATTAACTCGATCTTTGGCTATGTTTCGGAAGGCTTTTTCCAGACGGCCGATGAAGTGAAAGCACATGCCACACAGTTTGGTACCTTGGCCCCGGGAGACCTCAAATATCGCGATCAAAATGGCGATGGTGTAGTTAATGAATCCGATAAGGTCATTATCGGGAGTACGATTCCACGATATACCTATTCGCTCAATTCCAACGTCAGTTTTAAAGGATTCGACCTCAGTTTTCTGTTACAAGGTGTGGGAAAAGCCGACGGCTACCTCTATGGTGCCGGTATACAACCTTTTACAACGACGGGAGCAATTGGCGGAACGATCCGTGAGGACAATAAAGACCGATGGACGCCGGACCATACTGCGGCAAAATATCCGCGCCTGGCTTTCGGACAGAATAACAATCAGCAGTCCTCCCAGTTTTGGATGAAAAATGCCGCCTACCTTCGGCTGAAGAATTTGCAGCTCGGCTATTCATTCCAGGCAGACCTGCTAAAGTCTATCGGATTGAATAGGTTTAGGGTATTTGTCAATGGCTCAAATCTATTCAGCGTAGACAAGTTTTGGGATGGTTATGACGTCGAAGCACCTGTAGGCTATGGTAACTTTTATCCACAGGTAAAGGTGTATTCTTTTGGATTGGATATTACATTATAAACTTGGCATGTATGAAAACTCTAAATAAACTCGCGATATATATTCTTTCGATTGCAGCTCTCCTTTTGGTGGGGGCATGCGAAAAATACTTGGACAGATCTCCCTTGGATGGTCCTTCGGACGAAAATTATTTTAAAAATAAGGATGAGTTGACCTTGGTTGTCAATGGTTTGTACAGTGCCCTGGCATTTCATCCCACGGATGAGATGCCTATCAACCTCACACTTGATGATGTGACCGATATTGGATGGGACCGTAATACCTCTGATTTACAGGCTGTGGGAAGAGGCGATCACGACAGCAACAATGGTTACATCCGGAATATCTGGACCAATTCCTATAAGGTCATTGGCAAATGTAATTTTATACTCGACAATATCCAGAAGTTGGATGGAAAGATGGACGCCAATCTTCAAAAGCGTTATAAAGCAGAGACACAGTTTATCCGGGCCTATGTCTACCAATATTTGATTGATTATTTTGGCGGAGTGCCTTTAGTGACGAGCGGCCTGAGCCTCGCGGATGCCAACGTCCCTAAAACAGCAAAGGCCGAAATTGCAGCATTCATCCTCAAAGAACTTGCTGAAGCGTCCGCTATCTTGCCGGTGAGCTATGGCTCGGCAGATGTAGGACGCGCTACCAAAGGAGCGGCTTTGGCCATACGGGCTCGGGCAGCACTCAATAATGGGCTGTGGGAAGAAGCAGCCCGTTCTGCCAAAGAAGTCATGGACCTGAAAGTATACGCCTTACACCCCGACTTCGGCCAATTGTTTACCTATGATGGAGAGGCATCCAAGGAGATTATTTTTGCTTTTCAGTACCTACGATTACAAAAAACAAAGACCCACAGTGCTACGCGCGGATTTCTGTCGCGCAACGCACAGGGAACTTCCAACAAAATTCCTTCACAATCCGTTGTTGATAGCTATCTCTGTACCGACGGATTTGCCATTGATAAATCGCCCAGATTTGATCCTAAAAAACCATTCGCCAATCGGGATCCGCGTCTGGGGTATACCATTGCACTTCCCGGCAGCACGTTTTTTGGTTTTCAGTTTGAGACCCATAAGGATAGCATAACCTGCTGGAACTACACCTACAATACTTCTTCGGCAGTACGCATCCAAAATCAGGACGCGATCAATGCCTATGCGACCTTTTCTGGTTATTGCTGGAAAAAATATGTCGATATCAAAGACAAGGACTTTACCATGGAATCGGAGTTAAATATTATTCAGAGCCGGTATGCCGAAGTGTTGTTGATATATGCCGAGGCGATGATCGAAAGTAATAAGATCGACCAAACGGTGTATGATGCGATCAACAGTATTCGGCAGCGTCCTAGCGTTGACATGCCAGCAATTCCTAGCGGTAAAACGCAAATGGAGCTGCGCGAGATCGTACGCAAAGAAAGACTTTATGAATTGGCCAATGAGGGTTTTCGTCTGGTCGATTTGAGACGTTGGAAACTGGCCGATAAATTCATGAATTCGACTTTCTATGGCCGCATTCCAAGAGGTTTGTTGGCCAATGCGCCGACGATCGATGCAGATAGTTACGTGGATTATAAAAATGTTGCTAATCAGAAAGACATGCGGGTCATCGAGCTCCGCAAGTTCGATCCCAACAAGAATTACCTTTGGCCGATCCCGAATATTGAAATTGTAACCAATAAAAACCTGGAACAAAATCCAGGCTATTAAATCCTAATGATGATGAGAAAAACACTTTTAATGACCATTGGCCTTTTGACTATGTTTTGGCATTTAGTCAAAGGGCAGACCGACAGACAGGTGGATCTATGTATCTATGGTGCCACCTCAGCCGGTGTAATAGCCGCCTACACCGCTTCTCAGGCCGGAAAATCGGTGTTACTGATTGATCCGGGCACACGGGTAGGTGGGCTCAGTTCTGGCGGATTGGGGCAGACGGATATCGGGAATAAATATGTCGTCACCGGGCTCGCCCTTGATTTTTACCGAAAAATGGGCAAGCACTATGGCAGTTTTGAACAATGGGTTTTTGAACCCAAGGTAGCGGAATCAATTTTTAAGGGCTATCTGGCACATGCGGGCACACAAACACTGATGGGGCATCGTTTGACAGGCGTAGAGACGGCGCATCGTTCCATCAAAAGCATAACCCTGCTTCCGAGTGAAAGCAGGGAAGGCAAAAATATAACCGTTACAGCCAACGTCTTTATGGACTGTAGCTATGAGGGCGATCTTATGGCCAAAGCTGGCGTGTCCTTCCACGTGGGGCGGGAGTCGAATAGCACTTATGGCGAAACCATTAACGGGGTGCAATTGCTTGATGGCCATCAGTTTCCGGACGGTGTAGATCCTTATAAGATAAAAGGTGATCCCGGGAGCGGTATTTTATGGGGGATCAATACGGGGCCTTTAAAAGAAAACGGAACGGGAGACGCCAAGGTTCAAGCCTATAATTATCGGATCACATTGACCAATGTCCCTGAAAACAGAATAGCAATCACCAAACCCCACAATTACGACGCAACCAAATATGAACTCTTAAAGCGGCAAAAGGAGATACAGCCCTGGAAGAGTATCCAGGACGTATTTATCTGGAGTCTTATGCCCAATGGAAAGACTGATATCAATAACAGAAATGGATTTTCAACAGATATGATTGGCATGAACTGGCATTATCCCGAAGCTGATTTTTTCGAACGGAAAGAGATTATCCAGGCCCATGAAGATTACACCAAAGGCCTATTATATTTTGTCGCAAACGATCCTTCGGTGCCCGAGCCCATTCGAAGCGAATTCAAAAAATGGGGCTACCCCAAAGACGAATATCCTGACAATGGACATTGGTCACCGCAATTATATATCCGCGAAGCCAGAAGGATGATCGGTGATGTCGTCATGACCCAAGACCACTGTCAGGGCCGGAAAGTCGTGTCCGATGGGGTAGGCTATGCTGCCTACACCATGGATTCGCACAATTGTGATCGAGTGATCGTCAATGGCATGGTTAAAAATGAAGGTAACGTTGAGGTTGGCGGATTTTCTCCCTTCCCGATTTCCTACAGAGCGATCGTCCCCAAGAAAGAAGAGATCAATAATCTTTTGGTTCCGGTGTGCCTGTCGGCAAGTCACATCGCCTTTGGTTCCATTCGCATGGAGCCTGTGTTTATGGTGCTGGGGCAGTCCGCTGCTGTGGCAGCCTGCGAGGCGATTGACAACAAAATCGCCGTTCAGGATGTTGATATAAGACGCGTGCAAAAAATATTGCGCGACAACCCAAAGGCAGATGGCCGTCGGGCCGATTATATCATTCATGTAGAAGATAAAGATCAGGTTATGTTGAAAGGGACTTGGCGTAAATCCGCAAAAAAAGGTTATGGTATGAGTTATCAGGAAGCCGATAGCAGCCCGGGGACCATGGCCCGTTTCACGCCCGGCAAAGATTTTGCCGGTGGAAAATATATGCTGTACAGCTATTTCCCTAGAACTTCAGAGAGCCCCGCGAGCGGGACATTCATTATCCATACAGGGAAGTCAAGGATCGAAAAAACAATAAATTTTAAAGAAGTCAATATCCTGGGACAGACCACAAGTACTTGGGTAGCGCTCGGCGAATATGCTTTTGAAAAGGGAAAAAGCAAGCCCTATGTTGAGATTACCTCGGACGCAAAAGGCATATTGGCTGCAAATGCCATCTTGTGGGTTCCCTTTTCAGACCAAAAGTAAGTCCATATGCAAAAGATAAAAATAGGGTTAAAGTTAGTGCTTGTCTTGGCTTTTCTGCAGGTAGAGGCCCAGCATTCGACCAAGAAGGTAGACGTCGTCGTTTACGGCGGTACACCGGCAGCCATCACCGCTGCATTGCAAGTAAAGCAGTCCGGCAAATCTGTGCTTCTTTTATCCCCAGATCAGCATTTGGGAGGTCTGAGTTCGGGAGGACTTGGTTTTACCGATACCGGCAATAAAACAGTTATTGGTGGCCTGGCCAAAAAATTCTACCAGGATGTATATGACCATTACTCCAAGGAGTCGAGCTGGAATTGGCAATCCCGGGCCTCGTTTGGTAATCGTGGGCAAGGCACCGTCGCGATGGATAGTGCGCATCGGACGATGTGGATTTTTGAACCCCATGTAGCCGAGGACATTTTCGATTCTTGGGTGCGTGATCATCAGATTGATGTGGTTCGTGGTGCATATTTAGATCGGGAGGAAAGTGCTATCGTTAAGGACGGCACAACCATTAAGACCATTAAAACGGTAGACGGAAAGATCTATGCAGCGAAGATATTTATTGATGCCACTTATGAAGGTGATCTGATGGCGCTGGCCAAAGTAAGTTACACGATCGGGCGGGAGGCCAACCACACCTACGGGGAGCAGTGGAATGGTGTTCAGACCGGAGTCTTTCAGCATAGGCACCACTTTATCGCTCAGATCAGCCCCTACAAGCGCGAGGGAGATCCGAGCAGCGGCCTGGCATTTGGCGTTTCAGCACAAGATCCCGGGCAATATGGCGCAGCAGATCAGAAGCTGCAGGCCTATTGCTTCCGCATGTGCCTGACCAATGATGCTCGCAATCGGAAGCCCTTTGCCAAACCTATTGCCTACGATCCGCAGCATTATGTCTTGCTGCAGCGTTTATTCCGCGCAGGCTGGGACGAAGCCTTTCAAAAATTTGATCTGGTGCCCAACCATAAGACCGATGCCAATAACCACGGTCCGTTCAGCACAGATTTTATTGGGATGAATTATGCTTATCCCGAAGCAAGCTATGCCGAACGCCAATCCATTATCGAAGCCCATCGCCGGTATCAACAGGGCCTATATTATTTTATGGCCAATGACCCTTCGGTCCCAACAGCAATCAGGACAAAGATGGCCGAATGGGGGCTGGCAAAAGATGAGTTTAAAGATAATGACAATTGGCCTTGGCAATTATATATACGAGAAGCCAGGCGGATGCTAGGACACTATGTGACGACCGAACACAATATTCTGGGCAAGCGCAAAGTACAAGATCCGATTGGCATGGGCTCCTATACCTTGGATTCGCACAATGTCCAACGCTATGTTACCAAAGAGGGATTTGTCCAGAATGAGGGCGATATCGGTGTCCATGTGCCAGCACCTTACGCCATTTCCTATGGATCGATTATCCCAAAAAGCGAAGAATGTAGCAATTTACTCGTTCCGGTATGCCTCTCCAGTTCACATATTGCTTTTGGTTCTATCCGTATGGAGCCTGTATTTATGGTGTTGGGGCAGAGTGCAGGAGTGGCTGCGGTATTAGCTCTTGATAATGATGGAGTTGTGCAGCACGTGGATTACGGCATGTTAAAAAAACAACTGCTGGATTCGGGCCAAGTATTGGAAAAAAAATAATATATTGAAATAGAATTATGCTAGATATAGGATGGATTTAGATCATATGAATGCCCTTACGCTGGTTTTTGCGTCAATTTTAATTTTTGCAATCGCCTACCGATTTTACGGGGTCTTTATGGCGCAGAAAGTACTCCGGCTCAACAATGCCATCACGACGCCAGCCGTCGAATTTGCCGATGGCCATGATTACGTCAAGACAGACCGTAAGGTGTTGTTTGGACATCATTTTGCAGCCATAGCTGCTGCCGGACCATTGGTAGGGCCAGTTCTTGCCGCCCAGTTTGGCTACCTTCCCGGTGCACTCTGGATTTTAATTGGTTGTGTCCTTGGCGGTGGTGTGCACGATATGGTCGTGCTATTTGCTTCGGTTAGGCACAAAGGGCAGAGCCTGGCTACCATTGCGTCCAAGGAGATCGGCCCCGTTGTGGGCGGTATAGCCGGTATAGCCGTTCTGTTTATCCTGATCCTGACCTTGGCAGGCCTTTCCCTAGCCTGTATCAGCGCCATGCATGAGGCACCTTGGTCCTTATTTACCATTATACTGACCATGCCGATTGCCATATTTATGGGACTATTGATGCGGTATAGAGCCGGCTCCGTCACCTTGGCCAGTATATTAGGAGGGATATTATTGGTCGTAGGCATCATTGCAGGCCATCGTTTGATGGAGATTCCGGTCATTTACAACCTTTTTGATTGGGATGTCAAGACCATTTCGATCGCGATTGCTATTTACGGATTTTTGGCCTCGGTGTTACCCATCTGGCTGCTTCTTGTTCCAAGGGATTACCTTTCCACCTATCTCAAGATTGGCACGATTCTGATGCTGGCCGTGGGCATTGTCTTTGTGCACCCGATAATACAAATGCCAGCGCTGACCAATTTTATTCACGGCGGTGGGCCTGTGATCGGCGGGCCTGTGCTGCCATTTATTTTTATCGTGATCGCCTGTGGGGCAATTTCGGGTTTCCATGCGATTATTGCCACAGGCACCACACCTAAGATGTTGGGCACTGAAAAAGAGATCCTATTTGTAGGCTATGGCGCGATGTTAGTCGAAGGATTTGTGGCCTTAATGGCCTTGATCGCAGCATGCACCCTGCTACCGGGCGACTATTTTGCGATCAATACGCCAGTCAGTGATTATGCAAATTTTCTGGCACGGCATCCCGAATTAAAGGCCGTGGATCTACAGCATTTTTCAGATCGGATAGGAGTAGACCTCCATGGCCGTACAGGCGGAGCTGTTTCCCTTGCCGTAGGGATGGCCCATATCTTTGATAAAGTACCCTTTATGAACGATGTGATGGCTTACTGGTACAATTTTGCCATTATGTTTGAAGCCGTGTTTATCCTTACGGCTATCGATGCCGGGACGCGGGTCGGACGATTCTTTTTGCAGGAAATGCTGGGCAATGTCTTTCCAGCTTTTAAAGACAAAGATTGGAAACCCGGTGTTTGGCTATGCAGTGCTCTTTTCACTTTTTCCTGGGGCTATCTTGTTTTTACCGGTAATGTAAGCAGTATTTGGCCCTTGTTTGGCATTAGCAACCAGCTATTGGCTGCCTGTGGCCTCATTGTCTGTACGACGATGCTTATTCGGATGAATAGGAAGAAATATGCCTTATTTACGGCGTTACCAGGCGTATTTATGGCCGCTATCACCTTTTGGGCAGGCTATCTGCAGGTGTTGGATATTTATTTGCCCAAGGGGCAGTTCCTATTAGCTTCACTGGCGATATTGGCCATGCTGCTGATGCTGCTTGTTTTTATAGGTACGTTCCGAAAGTGGTATCAGCTATTTAAAACGCAGACTACATATATTGACCAAAATGGCGAATCAGTGAAAGTTCTGGTGGATCGCTAGCTGGGA
Source organism: Sphingobacterium sp. CZ-UAM (assembly GCF_002000245.1). Lineage (GTDB taxonomy): Bacteria > Bacteroidota > Bacteroidia > Sphingobacteriales > Sphingobacteriaceae > Sphingobacterium. Next base: position 524,003 of record NZ_MTCM01000001.1, read on the forward strand.
AAGGCTCAAATAAATATTTGAGTCTCGGTCTATATAGTATGATTTTTGGGACAGTATTTTTTACTAAGGGGCGCGGACAAAGCTATAAAGAATTAAAAATACCTTTAGATGTTTGCACTCTGACGAACATAGTACAATTAAAAGCAGCAATGGTTACGGCCACTTGGATACTGTCCAAGCGGCCTTTTTCTTTTTATCAGATAAGTAGTTAATTTAGCTCAACGCTATACCACACTTGAAAAAGTTAACAAAAGCGACTTCCGTGAGAACATGGACCGCGGACATAGACCTTCTTGACTTATATATTCGCCGGAAAGAAAAAGGAGAGAGCAGGGATACAAAATAAGTTGAACATTATTGCAAATAAATACCATACCAAGACGAATTATAAAATATGCCCTTCGAATATAAGATTGTGATTTGTTGCGATGAGAAAATGCCTTAGATTTAAGCCGAATTTATTTTTTAATGATCAGAAAAATCATGCTGTTTCAATAAAATAGATTGAAGACAATATATCAGCACTTTAAAGTTATTACATCAGTAAAAATGAAACAAATTATTACACTTGTCATCCTGTTTTTTCTAGCTATTTCAGCCTACGGTCAAGATGTGAAAAAACTTGATGATCGCTATTTTTTGGATTTAGAGAAATTTGAAAAAGGTTCTGGTATTTTGGAAATAAAAGCAAATGCAGAACATCGTGAAAAGGAGGTGATTATACTCGAAAAAGGAGCCTATTTTTTGGAGAATACAAATCAGAAGTTTTGGTTTACAATAAACGATAAACATGAATTTACGGAAACCGCCAAAGCCCAAATAACCAAAGGAAAGAAATTATATACTTTGTATTTTACTTTTGAAAATGGGCAGGCGATTAAAACAGATCTGAAGGATACTTCAGGACATCTTATCAGCCATTTTGAAACGAAAGACTCCGCTTTTGTAGTCCAACATTTTCGTCTAACCGGGAAATTAGCCAAAAAAATCGTTTTAAAAATTGGGGGAGGTCTCTCTGATGCTGTCGAGACAACTTACTATGAGAATGGGAATGTAAAATCGGAAAACGACCATATAAATAAAACGACAAGATTATTTTATGAAAATGGGAAAGCAGAATATTTTTATCATTCCGGTACAGAAGAAAAAATTTATTTTAATGAAAATGGACAGAAAACAACACATAGCTACTACTCCAAAGATAAGGCATGGTGTACTGAACATTTTGAGAATGGAACTATTGTCAGCAAAAATTGCAATAGCGCAGACCAATCACGAAAGATGCGATATTACTACAAAAATGGGCAACTAGATTATTATGAGGTCGAGCTGTTTTCAACCGGTGAAATAAAAAAATATGATAACAGGGACAAGTTAGTAGAAAGCAGAAAAGCGACATATCCTAACGTAGCTCCCAACTCTCTTATTCAATAGTATTCAACATATAAACGCTAAATAAAAAAACAATGGCTTATGGTATGAAAGGGCTACATGTAATTATATTTATATTAGTAGGTGTGCAAATATCCTGGTGATTCCACCTGTTCAAAATGAGAATGATGAGGTTGAACTGGAAATAATCAATAAAAAGCTTCATTTGCGAGCGACACCGATCCTTTGGGACGAAATGGGAAACCGATGATACATTTGATCCTATTTTACCACTTTTGCCCAGCCATATCGTAAGTATTCACTACGAACGCAGTGGTATTGGTGTTTCCGAACCTGACTCCTCTATAGTGACGGATAGCAAGGTGGTGGCGCGCTTATATGACCTTTTGCGTACCCTGCCATACAGCCCCCTTATTTCCGACGTAAGCTATCCGTCAGATCAAGTCGTATTATGGTCTGTTACTAATCAAAAAGGTGATGACTTTTAGAACGATATGAGCCGAGTTGCTGTTCCACAGTAAAGAGAACCGTATATAGCTTTTGAAGATGAAATTTGTCAAAATAAATCGAGTGGTATTGAGCGCTCTGCGAGCGATGGGGTATAATGTGCTGATTTCGCCTGTTGATGTCGAGGATCTACAAAATATTACCTGGAAAGCGGTGTGGGTAGAGGACGTCGATACCTGGATTAGGAGCTTGTATTGTGGGCAGGGATCTATAGCTCGTCCTAATATTCTTGATATTGATTATGTACTGGCCAATGTTGATGAGCACTATTTGTCAGGAAGTGTATTTATAGAAAGTGATAAAGTCTATTAGGATATTAATTCTATCTTATCCCGGCGCTGTATTCTATGTTCGTAGAAATTTTAAGAGAAATTTAATGGCTCTATTCATTTAAAAAGGAAGAATTTTTGGGAACTGTAACATAAATTTTGCATAAATTTAATAGTATAAAATCTACGCCATGAAAAATCCTATTTTGCTGCCATTACGATGGTGTGCGGTCTTCGGTTTTCTTTTTAGTTTTCCTTCTTATGCTCAGATCTCTAAGTCTTCAGTTTCCAAACAGAACTCAGTGAATGGTAAGAATAACCAGAAACAAGTAGATATATATGTAGCAGGAGCATGCTACAACAAAAGTACAAGACGCCATACTGCTGTGTATTGGAAAAATGGACAGCCGGTAGCGCTGACTGACGGACGCAGTGATGCAGAAGCGACCTCCATCACTGTGGTAGGGAATGATATCTATATTGCCGGGAATGTTGGGGGACAGGCTGTATTTTGGAAAAACGGACAGGAAACAAGGTTTAGTAAAGATGAAGGGGATTACAATACCGCTTACTCTATCGCTGTTATAAATGGGGATGTATACGTGGCTGGTTACTATAGAGACTACACTTATAGTACGGCCTATATAGATATGGCGATGTACTGGAAAAACGGGCAGCCTATAGCTCTACCCGTTCCTATGGAATACAATGCTTCAACTGGTAGAAGTGTCCCCTATCATAGCAGTGCAAATCTCATAGCTGCTATGGGTGAGGATATTTATATTATAGGGAATAATCAATCCGGACAGGCATACTGGAAGAACGGCAAAGCAGTAAAAACAATCAATGAATTAAGATATGTATCCACCATTGCACAACTGTACGGCAATGCCTATGCTGTAGGTATAACCCAAAGCGAACGAGCTGCATACTGGAAAAACGGGCATACCGAAATTCTATCCTCCATAGCGGGCTGTGCTACTTGCATAGCTGTATCCGGCAATGATATATATGTAGCAGGTTTTGATGATAGCAATGGAAACGGCTATGCAGAGAATGGAGATGTGGGTAAATGTTGGAAAAACGGACAGTTACTTGCGGATCTCAAAGGGACAGATTTTTATAGGTATCGCCCGACCTCCATGGCTGTATCGGGCAATGATGTATATATCGTAGGCCAAACCTATTTTGGGCCTTCTAGTTCAGGTACGAAATTATTGAAGAATGGTCAAACAATAGAGTTAAGTAATATTGAAGGATCTGATTGGTCTTTTCCAAATTTCGTAACATCTAAACAGAGAGCTGAGCCTACTGTATCAAAACAAAGTATGATTAGCCCCGAAAATAATAATGCAAATGTGGCGCAAATTATTGAACCTGAAAACTATGCGGTAATTTCTCATTTTCCGCGCACGACCAAGATAGCATGGACACCAGTAGCGAAAGCGACAGACTATGAGATAATTATTGAATATGCTTCCGGTCCTGGAAATGCTCATCTTAGTTTTAAGGAGGCCGTTAATTTCTATCCGTATATAAGTGGTAAAACCCAATCCAATTCCGTTACTTTTGATGGTGCCGGAGCACAAGTTCATCGATATAAGGTACAGGCAAGAAATAAGGATAAAATCATTTCGACAACGGACTGGTTTTTTATAAAATATCTAAAATAGAGTTGACTTAGTTTTGCTCTTTAGGGCCTTTTCTACCGGAGGATACTTAGCTGTGTAATTATGCCCGCTGCGGGAGTCCATGTGTACCTTTCCTTTCTCTACAAATCAAAAGATCCGATAACCATCATGGGGCTTCTCGACGATAAAGGCTTTCCTATTTATGAAGATCCGCAGATCCTAACGTGGCGGAAACGGCAGGACACGGTTCAGAAAAAAAATAAAACTCCTCCAAAACCGCAAAAAAGAAAGCTGTAGCAAGTACAAAGAAGTGAAACCAGGATTTCTACCCGATTAGGTTCTTTTTGTTTTACCGGCACGCTGAAATTCAATATTTGTTTAGGTTCATTATTTGAAAACCTCCTGCTGTTTGGTATAATAGGTAGTTCGACCACCGATTTTCGTTTCCAAGATTTCATTTCCCTTTTTATCCGTATCGGCGTTTTTTATATGAACCTTCATAAAGTCTCTAACCTCACCATTAATAATATCGGGATGTTCTTTTAGTATCTGTTTTTCTGCGCTTTCCAGTACGTGTTTAATAGCTTTCACAAGCTTTTGTACCCCCTTTTCAGGAATCTTATTGGAGACTGAAAGTGGCGATATTCCTGCTTCATAGAGGATCTCGTCAGCGTAGGCATTTCCTATACCCCCAATAACGTTCTGATCCATCAGAACAGTTTTGATTTTGGCTTTCCTTGACTGTAATAATTCAGAAAGCATGTTGGCTGTAAGTTTCGGAGAAAGAGCGTCGATTCCCTCGGAAGGATCTGGATTCAATTCAATATTTGCCATCTTCTGAAAGTCAGTAATCGCAAGGGTTTTACCATCCTTAAATTTCATTGCTACCAGTGAATATTTAGGATTTTCATCTTCTGAATAGACCAGCTTGCCATGCAGCATCAAATGAAGCGATAAGACAGCTTCCTTCCCAAAGTCAAAATAAAGCCGCTTGCCTTCGCGGTAAACTTTAATGAGCTTTTTGCCAATTAACGTTTGAAGCGATTTTTCGTTCACTTTTATTTTTTGCTTATTATAAATAACAGCATTTTCAAGCACTTTCCCTTTCAACATTTTGGTGAGGTTGTTGCTGAAAGCCTGTAGATCTGGTAGCTCTGGCATATTTTAAAGATTTGATTATTGTGTGCAATGGGCTGTCCGCGATAAGCGGTTCTATTCGCTTTTTTTCTTTTTATCGTTTTCTTTTTCCTTCTTGAAATGCTCTCGCGCTCTTTTAAGCCCGGTGGCTATTGCAATACCTTCTTCAGTACCCTCTTCCAATAGCGCATTCGCAATCTCTGTCGCTTTCTCCCGTATTTCAACAGGCTGATTTTTATAGGATGGTGGATAATCTCCATTATACCAAGGCATAGTTCCTCCTTTTTTTAATAGAACAATTTGCGGATCCAGATAGTTTATCGTTCCTATCATTATTAGGTTGTTCGATTTGATTTGTTACGCTCCGATAATCGGCATTGATTTCATAGAATTCCAGTGCTTTTCAATACCCTCAGCAACCAATTGTTTTTTGAAATTAGTATCGGGTATTTAATAGTTTGAGCTAAAGAAGCAATTTACCGAGTCTTTTTAGGACTAATGGTTAAATCGGTATTATATGTCTATAGCTTTACATTTTTGACCAAAACTGTAATGCAATAGGCGTATCAGACATTTTCCAGTTGATGATAACTAAGTCACAATTGAAAGAAAATTTTAGATAATTTTTTTACTGGCATGCATTTCAGTAATTTTGATTTATAAATAAACTTTAAGTAAGAATGGAAAAGTATAATTACGGGGTCATTGGCCTAGGTGTAATGGGAAGAAATCTGCTTTACAATATTGCCGACAATGGTTTCTCTGTCGCAGGATTCGATTTAGATGAACAAAAGGTAATAGAACTTCGTAAAGGAGTGGCTTCAGGTACAAAGGTTGTTGGAACTGTTTCTCTGGAGGAATTTGTGTTGAGTTTAGACAGTCCGCGAAAAGTTATTTTGATGGTTCCTGCAGGCAAACCGGTTGATGCTGTTCTTGAAAGCATAACACCGCTTCTGAGTCCAAAAGATATTGTCGTTGATGCGGGAAATTCTTATTTCAAAGATACCGAGAGACGTATAGCTTATTTAGCTTCTAAAGACCTTCATTTTATGGGAATGGGAGTTTCTGGAGGCGAGCAGGGCGCAAGACGAGGACCGAGTATTATGCCGGGGGGAGATTTGGAAGTTTTCAATTTGGTGAAGCCTATGCTGGAAGTGATTTCAGCAAAAGTAAAAGGGGAGCCTTGCACCGCTTATATGGGGAAAGGAGCTGCTGGGAATTATGTTAAAATGGTTCACAACGGTATTGAATATGCCATCATGCAATTAATCAGTGAAGCATACGATTTACTGCGAAAAGGAGCTAATCTTAACAATAACCAATTGTATGAAGTTTTCAAAAGATGGAATGAAGGCGAGATGAATTCTTTCCTTATCGAAATAACAAGAGATATTTTCCAGCAAAAAGATGATGTAACAGATGGTTTTCTTGTCGACAAGATTTTAGATAAAGCAGGAGCAAAAGGAACCGGAAAATGGACCTCCCAGGAGGCTATGGAAGTTGGAGTGTCTATTCCAACCATCGATATTGCAGTCACATCAAGAATTTTATCTGCTTACAAAGATGAGCGCGTGAAAGCTTCTCAACTATATGCTAAAGAAGAGGTAAAAACTCCGGAAAATACAGAATTGTTCATCAAAGAAGTGGGGGATGCTTTGTATTTGTCAACTTTAATCAGTTATGCTCAAGGTTTGGCATTATTGGTAAAAGCTTCTGAAGAATATCAGTTTGAAATTCCGTTAAAAGATGTTGTTAAAATCTGGAGGGGTGGATGTATTATCCGTTCTGTTTTATTGGAAAAATTCTATCTGGCTTATTCTAAAGACGAGAACTTATCTAATATTTTATTGGATCAGGAAATTTCAGAAATTGTAAAAGATAAAATATCTTCATTGAGAAAAACAGCTGCTTTTGCTGTATCAAACGGAATTCCGAGCTTAGGAATTCAGTCGGCTCTAGGGTATTTCGAAGCTTACACCACAGCATCTTTACCTGTGAACCTGCTTCAGGCTCAGCGTGATTATTTTGGTGCACACACCTACCAAAGAACTGACAGCGAAGGAGTCTTTCATACGTCATGGCAAAACCCAAATAACTAAATCCTAACAATGAGTGACAACACAATCCTGCATCCAACAACCATCGTTATTTTTGGTGCAACAGGGGATTTGGCCAAAAGAAAGCTTTTTCCTGCCTTTTTCAATTTATATATCGATGGTAGAATGCCCAAAGGCTTTAATATTTTAGCTTTAGGAAGAGCCGAAAATACGGATGAAAAATTCAGGGCTTATATTAAAGAAAATCTGGAGAGTTATTCCAGGAAGACCGTAATCAAAGAAGAGTGGGCTGGTTTTCAGGCCCACATCAGCTATTTTCAGCATCAGCTTGATGAAGAAAGCTCTTATCAGAATTTATATCAGAAACTGGAAAATTTTGATAAAGTGTACGGAATGAGAGGGAACAGACTATTCTATCTGTCGATTGCACCAAACTTTGTATCGGTCATTTCAAATCATCTTAAAAATACCGCAATAGCATCTGATCCTGCAACAGATCGAATTATTATCGAAAAACCTTTTGGTCACAATAAAGAATCTGCCATTGAGCTAAATAATCTTCTTTCACAAACTTTTCAAGAAGAACAGATTTATCGTATCGATCATTATTTGGGTAAAGAAACCGTTCAGAATATTTTGGCGTTCAGGTTCGGAAATTCAATTTTTGAACCTCTTTGGAATCACAGACATATAGAATCGGTGCAGATTACCGTTGCCGAGGAAGTGGGAGTGGAAACAAGAGCCAGTTTTTATGAGCAGACAGGAGCTTTGCGCGATATGATTCAGAACCATCTTTTGCAAATTCTTTGTATGGTTGCCATGGAACCTCCGGCTTCACTTGAATCGGGTGAGATCAGGGATCGAAAAGTTGATGTTTTAAAATCCATCCGTAGGATTTCGCCCGAAAAAGTAGATCATTATGCGGTAAGAGGGCAGTACGGACGAGGCAAAGTAAATGGGCTAAAAGTCAATGGCTATCGCCAGGAAGAGGGAATTGCTCATGATTCCAATACGGAAACATTTGTCGCGATTAAGTTTTATCTGGATAATGAAAGATGGGAGGATGTTCCTTTTTATGTTCGTACCGGGAAGAAGATGAAAGAAAAGCATTCTTATATAACGATTCAGTTTAAGCCACTTCCAAATTCTATGTTTTCAGAAAGCACTTCGCTTCTGTCGGCTAACCGATTGGTTATTAATATCCAGCCACAAATGGACATCAGATTGCAGTTTATGTCTAAAAAACCAGGCTTGTCTTTACAGCTTAAACCTGTGGAAATGATTTTCGATAATTTTGCCTGTCAGACCGATACTCCCGAGGCTTATGAAACTCTTTTATTGGAAGCACTTGTGGGAGACCTTACACTGTTTATGCGCTCTGATCAGGTAGAAGAAGCTTGGGATGTGATAAAAACGATTCAGGAAACCTGGGAAAAAACCAAAGACCCCTCTTTCCCAAATTATGCTTCGGGAAACTGGGGCCCTGATGAAAGTGATGCATTGGTCGAAAGGCAGGGACATCAGTGGGTTTAAACTCTAATGAAAAGAAAATGAATATTACGATATTTGATCATCTGGATGCATTATATAAAAAAGCAGCAGATACATTTGTTGAGCTTTCGAAAAAAGCAATTCAGAAGCATGATAAATTTGTGGTCGCCTTGAGTGGTGGCTCTTCACCGAAGGCCATTTTTAGCTTATTAGCTACTCCCGAGTATGCAGATAAAATAATTTGGAACAAAATCCATTTTTTTTGGGTAGATGAAAGGTGGGTTTCTCTTGACGATGAGAAAAGTAATTTTAAGATGACTTGGGACGTACTTTTGAATAAGGTTCCAGTCAATAATAATCAGATTTTCCCCATGTATAAAGAGGGAATTCAGCCTGAAAATTACGCTAAAGAATACGAAACTCAGCTCAGAAATGTTTTGGGAGCTGACGGTATTTTTGATTTCATCCTTTTAGGAATGGGAGATGATGGCCACACAGCTTCTCTGTTTCCAGGTGAAAAGATTTTACAAGAAAAAGAAAAATGGGTGGATGCCTACTATCTAAAGCCACAGGCAATGTTCAGGATTACTTTGACTGAACCTATTATCAATAAAGCTGAAAATATTCTGATTGTTACCTTCGGTAAATCCAAGAAAAATGCTTTGAATGAGGTTCTTAATGGTGTATATAATCCTGAACTATATCCGCTACAGTTAATTGAAGACAAAGCAGGAGTCCAGATTTTTACCGATAAAGAAGCTGTAATTTAATGTCATTTTATAGTGGGCGTCTAGCTAAAAAGACTCTCTTAACGATTGACAAGGGTGCTTAGGTACTCTTGTCAATACAGTTATAGCCCTTTAAGGAAATATTGGATTTTTTTATCCTATGTCTCGGGCGATCCGCCGTGCCAAGACGCCTTTAATGTGGTAGCCAAGGAATGAGTAGAGAAAGTTAAATACAGTTAATTAGTCAATTCGATTTGAAAATAATAGATAAACAAAAAGGCTAGTATTAGTGATAAGCATTTATATGAAGAACCTATTTTGGTAAATTCATGAGCAGCTCCTCCGCAGGGACTTCTTTTATTTTTCCGTCAACTTTTACAACCAAACTTTCACCCTTTGCTGCACTTTCTTCTGCCAATTTTCGCAAAGCTTTCTGTACTCCTAAACGAATTCGTTCAGCAAGGTTGATATTTTCAATATTTACCTTATTGTTCATTGTAATACTTCAATTTTAGTGTTGACCAAATTTCGCTATTTGAAACGAGTTCTCCAAATCTATCACCCTGAGCAATTATTTCGGGTATTAAATCCATGTTGTCAAAGACCAACCATCGATCACATATAGGGATATAGATGTTAAACAAGTTTTCTAAACCACGATGATATCGTCTCTCTATCACATCAGAAGGGATATTATGCCCTCCGTTCTCAACTCTTTTTTTTACACGTTGTATAGCCAATGAGGGAGAGTCGAGCCAAAAATAAAGTAAGGTGACTGAATATCCTTTTTTTTGCGCATCAAATACTAAGTTTTTATAGCTACGGGTAGAAAGGGTTGTTTCAAAAGCAAAATCAGCTCCAGTTTTCATTAATTCCGCAATACGATCTAACATAATACGCCCCGCTGACACAGCCACACTTTGCGGATTAAATGGAGAAATACCTGCTGCTATATTGTCCGCATTTACAAATTCCCTGCAATCTAATATCTCAGGTAGTACAGTATAACTCGCAGTTGTCTTTCCTGCTCCATTGCACCCCGAGATAATATAAATATTTGGCATACTTGTTTTTTTGTCAAAATAATGAAAATTGCCTGCTTTTTCAACTTCTTTTTATAAGTTGATAATTTTATCGCGGCGATTTGCCTAGTTTTCTTGGGATTTATGCTTAAATACTTTTCTCAAGACAGTTATAGCCCTTTAAGGAAATATTGGATTTTTTTTATAATTGGAGGGCTGTTGTTATTACTTTATAAAGTATTTCAATTTCTTTAGGGGATATACAAACCTTGTATGCAGTATGGATGAGACTATAACGTAAGCCGTGTCAATAGAATAATCCATTAAGATTATTTATTATACCCTCGCCCTATACTGTTGAGGTGACAGTCCAAAATATTCTTTGAATAGGTTGGAAAAGTTAGGTATGCTTTCATACCCAATTTGATAGACAATTTCAGCGATATGCATATCCTTATTTTCCAACAATTGAAGTGCCTTTAAAAGGCGATGCTGTTTTATGAACTGGAATATGGTGATCTGCATTTCTTCCTTAAACTGTCTGAAAAGTGTTCGCTCCGATAGAAAAAATTTAGCGCTAATCTCAGCGATTGACAATTTATTGTCGAGGTGTTGGAGGATATACGTGCTCACCCGGATCATCAATTCACTTTTTGCCGGAGTGATTTGTAATAGGATCGGTTTTGCCAATAGTATGGGGAGCATAGCCTTGAAGGCCTCCAAGGTAGCTATTGTCAACGTGTCGTGATCGTTCAGCTTCCAATGTTGCTGGCCAAAAATCAAAAAATGATTCAACAATTCATTTGATGGATACACCTTAACTTCCTCGTGCATATTGTTCATATCCAAAAAAATGGTTTTTAGCGACAGTTGCTGGGAACGGGAGATGAGTTTGTGCGGGACATGTGCTGGGATATATACAAAGAAAGTACTAGGTACACAGAAACTAGCTTTTTCTGTATAAATAAAGAGGGTACCATTTGTTGGGCTAAGTATCTGTACTTGTTCATGAGCATGCATTTCTGTATTGAATTGTCCATAGTTGCGTAAGTCAATTGTGCCATCGTGAAAGTTCTTGGCACACTGAACGAAGGGAATGGTGGATTTTGGCATTATTGAATAACAATTGTTTTATTTTCAAATATATTAAATTCTGTAGTTCCGGTACTTTTGAGCTATAAAAATAAGTTGAATATGAAACAAGTTAAGATTTTCGATACTACTTTACGCGACGGAGAGCAGGGGCCGGGCTGCCAGTTGACACTGAATGATAAATTACAAATTGCTGAAAAACTCGATGCGATGGGAGTAGATGTGATAGAGGCAGGGTTTCCAATAAGTTCGCCCGGAGATTTTAAGGCAGTGACAGAGGTTTGTAAACTGGTGAAAAAGGCAACAGTCTGTGCATTAGCCAGGGCCAATAGGAAAGATATCGAACAGGCCTCTTCGGCCTTGCGTAAGGCAAAGGTGGCACGGATTCAGCTCGGAATTGGAACATCTGACATTCATATTAAACATAAATTTAATACCACACGCGAGGTCATCTTGGCCAAAGCTTATGAAATGGTGGCTTATGCTTCGGATAAATGTGATGAAGTACAATTTTTTGCCGAAGATGCTGGCCGCGCAGACAATGATTTTTTGGTTCAAATGACCGATACGGTGATTGAAGCGGGTGCGAAGGTGGTGAATCTCCCTGATACCAATGGCTTTTGTACACCCTTTGAGTACTTTGAAAAAATAGCCTATGTGAACCAAAATAGAAGGGAAAAAGAGAACGCCATTCTTTCTGTCCACTGTCATAATGATTTAGGTATGGCTACAGCCAATAGTATTGCAGGGCTAATGGCAGGTGCGCTTCAGGTGGAAGGAACGATTAATGGTGTGGGCGAACGTGCTGGCAATGCTGCCCTGGAAGAAATTATTTTGACACTCATTGTAAAGGAAAATCTAGGGATTGCGACCGGAATTGATCCAAAATATATTGTGGAACTAAGCGGTATGGTCGAACGGGCGATGTCAAATCCTGTACAGGCCAATAAGGCCATTGTTGGGAAAAATGCTTTCGCGCATTCTTCCGGTATCCACCAGGATGGCGTTCTGAAAGACCGTAGAAACTATGAAATTATCGATCCCCGAATCATAGGGGGGAAGTTGCCTGAATTGTTTTTATCCGCAAGGAGTGGACGTGCAGCATTAAAAGACCGGTTAAAAAGTATGGAAATAGATTTTCCGGCTGAACATTTTGAAAATATATATGACCGTTTTCTTGTTTTGGCAGATCAGAAACGTTTTATTGAAGATAAGGACCTCCGGAGCTTGGTTTAGTCGGGAGCATTAATTAAAATTATATTTTAAAAAATCATGAATGAACATCCAAACTTAGTTTTAGTAAACAAATTTTTCAACGCATATTCGAGTAATTCATTCGATGTATTGCAGGATATATTCCATGCTGATGTAAAATGGCATATTCCTGGCAGACACACTTTAAGTGGAATTAAAACCGGGGTTGGAGAGATTGTAGAATACCTCAACCAATTAGGCAGCTTTAACTTTAGAGCCGAAGGTGTAGTATTAGGGGTAAGTGATGATTATGTGATTGACTGTCACAGATTGGAGTGAATTAGAAAATATAGACAACTTAAATAATTTATCTTGTTTATTATGGAAATTTGAAGAAGGAAAAATTAAAGAAGTGTTTAATTTTCCTCATAATCAACACGTAGTTGACTCTTTTTTTAATGAAAATTTACGGAAAAATAGCCATTGAGTACATACAGATAGAAAATAGGAGATCGCCTTCCTCCGAAATAATTTCTTTACAAGGTCAAAGTGGATAAATTTATCTGCTTTGATCTTGTATAAATAATCCTCGCATCAGGGAAACAAATATAAACTTCCGCAGAAAGATACATTAATTAAATTTGCACATAGTATATTCTCAAATAGGTTACTTGCAGCATAGTAGCTTAAAGGTAATGATTCTGTTAAAATATTACAGGGCTTTGAATGATCCAACATCACTGAAGTTAGGCACCTTAATTAGTTCGATCGCAGATTGGTTCGATCTCCATTAGATTTAGGCTGTGAAATTACTATGAATTTTAAATCATTGGCTGTTCTATTGAAAATTCTATGAATTTCATTTGGTTGAATATGAAATCCATTTCCCTCTTCTACGGAGAAGCATGGAATAATTTTTATATAGCATCTAGCTGTATAGAATTATGCTTTTGTTTGGCGCGGTCGTAGGCCTTGTCTAAAAGAATACATGCGTAGTCTAGGTCCTGTTTATTTTGAAGGTAAAAGCTTATCCACCCAGAATTTTTAAATACATGATGGTCCTTAATTTTTCCTTCAGTCATTAACGAATTTTTTAGTTCTGTATTTAATAAGACATCCAGTAAGCCATTACTATGTACATGAGCAAACTCTTTTCCCATATAATTAAACCCAATCCCACCATATTTATGTATTCCAATCGTAGTTTCGGGCATCTGCGTCACATTTTCTTCCAGATCATCAATCCAATCCAGTAATTCAGGTTTCGTTAAGAACATCCAAAATCTCATGAGACTATCAAATATAATGGCGAATAAAGGGAGGTCCTTTAAAAAACCGACTCTTTTTACCACAAAAGAAAACATAGGCTATCTCTCGCTTAGTAATTTAATATGCTGCATTACTCTAAAATGGACATTTCTGGTGATACTTTCTGCCCATAGATCGTAGTACCAGGTAGGGAAGACATGAAGGTTATACCAACTGTTTCCAATAAGAGTAGTGGTACCGTTTCCATTGTCCTTTAATATAAATTCGCCCCTTTTTATATCTATATGTCCCATAATTTCCGGGTCTTTGGGTTGATCAACGATATCAAAAATTAGGTTTTTATTGATATCAAATTTTACAATCTTCTCATCGAAGATATATCCATTGCTAAAAATACATTTTCGGTTTGCACCCAGTTTATGCTCACTTACCGTTGTGGCCATGGGGCTCGGCATCCCAATTTTAAAGAGCCAATAGTTTTCCTTTTGGGATATTGGATCGAAGGCGACCACGTGTTGCCATACCTCTTCTGGGCTTGCCTGAATCAATAGCTCATCAGAAACCATATTTTCGTGATGATGGTCGCTCAGGGAGTCAACAATGAAAATCCCAAGTAAAAGGCTTACAATGCTTATATTCAATTTTTGATTTCTCTTTTTAAACATAGCCCTTCCAATAAAGGCACCTGAGATGATAAAGCCAAAAATAAGAGGTGAAACAATCAGTAGACAAATAAAGCCCTCACCTAAGAAGAAAAAGCTTATTAAAATGGCGATAAGACCATTCAGGATAGAATATCCGGTTATTTGTTTTCCCCTTATCGCCATGTCTTTCCAAAACCAAGCCGTGATAATTCCCATTAACATTGGAATAATCACAAACTCTGAAAAAACAAGTATACCAGTATCCTTAGGTGCCAATGAAGACTGGATACCAATAATTAGGAATGCGAAAATGTTGGCTATCAAAATTCCTTGAAGTATTTTGGAATTTAAAACTTTAGATAAATTTTTATTCAAACTCATCCGATTTGATCGTTTATTTTGGTATACTATAAATGTAATTCTCTAATAGGAATTTCAATAAATGACTCGGCAAGCATCCTGAACCAATTGTTGCTTTGCATAATGGAAAGAGGCTAATTTCCATTGAATTTACAGGTTTTTATTTACAAATCAAATTTAGATAAGTCTCTTCCATTTAATGCATGGTCGCCCGTTGAAGTGACTTGGGATTTTTGGAGAATATATGAAATTTTCATCTGGTTCAATAATGCTAGATGTTTGGAATAATAGAAAATTCTACGTTTTTCAATTTGAACCTGATCGAATAGGTTTCTCAGAAGTTGATGAAAAGGTTGGCTTTGATACTATACCTGACAAAATACTTTTGAATTCATATCTGTTAAAACTTGTATTGACGAGTATTGTTTAAAACATTGTTTTTGTTGTATTGGAAGCTGTTATTCGTTTTTATAAGCATAATAAGTTTATGAGAACAAAGTAAAATAGGGGGAGGTGAAATATCCACTCCGTGGCACGGGAATCTATCTCATCGAGGGTAAAGTTGTTGTAGAATATGCTTGTCCATCGATCGAGGTGATCCGTTGTGCCAAGATGCCGCTAAATCCCGATCCCAGGAGTGGATAGGATCGATATTTGTCTATGTTATCGGGATCACGGTAAAATATTTTACGAAGATCTGGGTTTTATATATTTAGAATAGGTTAACTTTGTTAGAGCTGAGGCAGAGTTAGATAATGATTTGGATCGTTGGCTTTATATACTCAAAACATGTCCTCGCTAAAGGGACTTTCAAAATATCTGCGGAAGCCAATATTTGAAAAGTTATTTCAGTTAGCAGAGTATAGCAAACTAAAACCGGAGGAACGAGAGATGTAAAACGCAAGTTTAAGGAATAAATGGGATGCCGAGAGTATCCGAAGTAGTCAGGAAGCGCAATTGAAACGAGCGCGTGAAAAAGCAATGGCAGAAGGAAGAGCAGAGGGAAGAGCAGAGGGGGAAGCTCAAGGAGAAGCTAAGGGAAAAGCTGAGGTAATAAAGAATCTTTTGTCTCTGGATAAGTTTTCGATTTCGGAAGTTGCCGAACTTGCGAACGTCACTGTAGAGTTTGTAAAGCTGATCGAGGCGGAGATAGCTAAAGGAAAATAAAGCATATAGCGATATAAGGTTTTACGGCCGCTTGGATACTGTCCAAGCGGCCTTTTTCTTTTTATAGGAGAAGTTGGTATCTTAACCCTATGCTGTATATACCCTTTGACCAAGTCACCAAAAGTTCGTTTCGCGAGTTCGTAGTGTCCGTCTATACTGCGTTTTGCTGCAACATCGCTATGAAGCTTTCGACTGGAAGGAACTGCTGCAGTTGCTTACGACCATGATTCTGCCATAAAAGGAAGGGCAAAATCACTACCATAATTAACCTCCAACAGCTCAAAGAACATCTATCTTTAAATTTTGGTGAAGCATCGTCGAAGGAAGAAACCTCAGCCGGTAATTTACTTTGATTTCTTAAATAGCTCCATTCTCAGTTTACAGTAAGAAATATGAAAATTTGACAGTCAGTATGAAAAAACCATCTTACGACAAATGGCATTTTTTTAATATTCTTAAGAAATGGAAGAGATGTGTTTATTCTTTCAGTTATTTGCCATGATTTTAAAATATGGTTATAGGAGGAATTTTGATTTAAAATTTTCGTAAATTTAGTAGTATAAAAACTACGCCATGAAAAACCCTATTTTGTACGCATTACGATGCTGTGCGCTCCTTAGTTTTCTATTTAGTTTTTTGCTTAATGCGCAGACCAAAAATGTAGCTTCATCAAAAAACAATAAGAACATTCAAAATCCTGCGGATATTTATGTTGCTGGTAATTATATTATTCAAGGGCAATTTTTTGGACCAGCATATACAAAGAACGGGGAACGGACCCCACTTACCAAGACCGAGTATGGTCTCGCCTATGCTATTCAGGTGGTGGGAGATGATGTTTATGTGGCTGGAGATATCAAAGAAAAAGCCGTCTATTGGAAAAATGGACAGGCGCATTATTTGACTTGCAGTGAACCTACCTCCACAGCAACCTGTATTATCGTTGTTGGAAATGACGTTTATGTTGGTGGTACTGGCTCTAAAAATGGAGATAATGTATATCCGAGATACTGGAAAAACGGACAGGAAATAGTCCTACCCCGTCATATTTTTTCGGGTATGGAAGCTAACACTTACGTAAATAGTATAGCGGTTGTTGACAATGACGTGTATGTAATCGGAACAGCCGTATACGAGCCCGTATATTGGAAAAATGGGCAGAAAGTAAATGCTATAAACAATGATTTACAGCGGGTCGTTGTTATTAAAGAACTGAATGGTGACGTATATGCAATAGGAGCAAAGGATAAACGGGCGGCCTATTGGAAAAACGGGCAAACAAAAGTGCTTTCTTCCGAAGAGAGTATGGCTACGGCTATTGCCATTGATGGAGATAATGTATATGTTGCAGGAGTTCTTGGCGAATATTTTAGTAAAAATATGTATCCAGGTTATGGCAATAGTGGAACAGGGTATTTGTGGAAAAATGGGGTACAACAAAAGCTGGAAAATGACGTGTATCCATTTTCCATTGCAGTTTCAGCAGGTGATGTTTATATTACAGGAATGGATCAGAATTATGCATCCTATAGATTATTGAAAAACGGACAAAGAATTGAATCCGCAGTAGACCCAATGTATGTTGTATCAGCTGGGAAAGGAAAAATAACCAAGCCTTCAATGGCAAGTTCAAATTCAAATAAAAAAGAAAAAATAGAAAGGTCTGTAAGCCCAATTACTGAAAAAGCTCTGACCGACTCAGAAGAAGCCAATCTTTTTTTCGAAGAAAATAAAAATAAACCAGGGGTAGTAACTACAGCAAGTGGATTACAATACGAAATATTAAAGCAAGGAACTGGTCCCAAAGTATTGCTATCGGATAAAATTCAAGCTATTCACAAGAAAACTTTAATGTTTGGTAAGGAAATAAAAGAACAGGGAGGATATGGCTTTCCAACTATTTATGAAGTTCGAAATCTAATGCCAGGTTTGATCGAAGGATTAACTCTAATGAACCTCGGGAGTACTTATAGAATATATATTCCTGCCAAGCTTATTAGTGCGGATGCAATAAAGAAGGGGGCAACCATAATTTTTGAAACCGAAATTCTCGGAATCTTAAAATAAAAGATGATATATTCTATTTAAGTAAGGTAATCCCGTAACCATCCCATTTCACTTCATAGAGATACTCCTCAGTATCCAAGGGGGCTTTTACCAGGGTGCAAAGCATCGGGCTTATATGGGCAGGCATCTTTTTCATCACAGGACTTTTCAGGTAAACATAAACCACATGCTTTTAGTTGTCGAATATTAACTGTTTCGTTAATATCTCAAAACAATCAAACTGTATGTGTTGACGCTTGTTCTATTCAAAAAACCGCTTTGTATGTCAGACAATAAACATCAAAAGGCCGCAAGAGACCGCAATCAGGTTGCTGTTGGCGAATCGTATGAAGTAGATTATATCGCAACAGAACTTGGCGTATCGCGGCATGAAGTCGAAGCGGCAATCGAGAAGGTCGGTAATAGCAGGGAAGAGATTTCTAAATATCTAAAAAATAATAAGAAATGATATGACAGATAGAACCACATTTACAGGAATCCCGGTAACCAATAGCGAGGGGCTAGAAAAATATTTTGATTTCGAAGTTGGCAAGGAGGGAGAGAGCGGCCAGTATGCTCGCATTACGATGGACGGCTGCCAGCTGATTTTAGATGAAGACCTGGCTTATATCAAAGGTGATCTGCCGGAGCAGTGGCATAAACCTGCCATCAGCAAATTGCTTTTTTTATTGGAGGTTGACCGTAATAAGGATGACAATTGAAATAACGATAAATGAAAATAGCAACCTACAACGTCAATGGTATTAATGGGCGACTAAACGTATTGCTTCGCTGGTTAAAGGAGGAGTCGCCGGATATCGTTTGTTTACAGGAACTAAAAGCGCCGCAGGAACGTTTTCCCCTAAAGGCCATTAATGATGCAGGTTATAATGCGGTGTGGCATGGGCAGAAAAGCTGGAACGGTGTCGCTGTCCTTTCTAAATTTGAAATTGCCGAAGTGACAAGGGAGTTACCTGGCGATAAAGAGGATAGCCATAGCCGGTACATGGAGGTTATCATCAACCAACTTTTAATATGCTGTCTTTATCTGCCCAATGGCAATCCTTATCCAGGACCTAAATTCGAGTATAAAATGGCCTGGATAAAGCGATTAATGAAACGGTCAAAAGCGCTTATAAAAATGGAAGTGCCTGTTATCCTTATCGGTGATTTCAATATTATCCCTACGGAACAGGATGTCTACAAGCCGGAAAAATATATAGAAGATGCTCTTTTTAGCATTGAAGTCCGAAAAGCATTTAAACAGCTTATCGGCCAAGGGTGGCTCGATTCGATACGGACGCTTTTTAAAGATCAGCAGGTTTATACCTTTTGGGATTACTTTAGGAATGCATATGGTCGAAATGCCGGCCTCCGGCTGGATCATATTCTTTTAAGCCCAACCGTTGCTCCGTTGCTATTGGAAGGCGGGATCGACCGACAGGTACGGGGCTGGGAAAAAACCAGCGATCATGCGCCGGTCTGGATTAAATTGAAAGATAAAAAATGAAGATTGTTGCTAGCAAGAAATCCCAAAATGAGCTGCTAAAGGAAGCACGAGTGCAGGAACTTGAAGGTAAAATGCAAGATGCCATCAAAAGCTACAGCCAAGTTATACGCAAAGATCCATTGCAGGCCGGGGCATACAATCGCTTAATGATTCTTTATCGAAAGCTAAAAGATTATAAAAAAGAATTGGCAATTATTAAGCAGGCCATCGGCGCATATGAAAAAGATATAAAGGACGATCAACAGATCTGGAAGAAGGCAAACCGTAAATCTGCCCGGCTCAGTCTCAGCCTGGCTAAATCAATGGGGCTTCTCAATGACAAGGGGCTCCCAGTTTATGAAGATCCGCAGATCCTGACATGGCGGAAACGGCAGGAAACGGTTCAGAAAAAAATTAAAACTCCTCCAAAACCGCAAAAAAAGAAAGCTGTAGCGCGTAGAAAGAAGTGAAACCAGGGTTTCTACGATGATAGTTATTGAAAATAACTGTTTATGTTTCTTCCCTCTGCCTGTTAGAGGGAAACTCTTTGTTTTTTATTACCTCTTGTTTTTAGGATCGCCCGCTCTAGCTCTGAACGAAAAGGCAGGTAAGTATACTTTTCGGTATCTCCCGTATACCGCTTACATACACCTTGTTTTTCTCGGGTTGAAAAGCAGGCAATCCAATAAGTACTTTTCGGTATCTCCCTCATCCCGCTTATAACTATCTTTTTCTCAAAATAGCCTCCAATAACGAATGCTTATTTCTATAAATGAAAATGCTTTAAATAAAATACCTTGAAACTAAAGGAAAAATGTTTTTGTATGGAAATAGTCTGCTTTCGTAGAGGAAAATGTGACGTTAATGGAATAACTTTTTATATTTCTCCTTATGTTCTTATCTTGGTGGGTAAGTAATAACTGTTATAGTAAATTTAATTAAAAACGAACCTAAAGAGGTCTAATCTTTTATGAAAATATATCGAAGTATATTTGCTAATATTTCAAAACTCGGAGCAGCGCTAATTTTCTTAGGAACTTCCATTTTATCTTGTTCAAAAAATGAATCAACTACTCCTGAGCGGGGGGTACCAAAGCTCAATCAGAATGACAGTCTTGCTCTATTGGATATCTACGAAAGAATGGGTGGGCAGTATTGGAGCAAACAATATCAGTGGAATACAGATACTCCAGTAAGCAAATGGCGAGGAGTAAAGGTAGCACAGGAAGGCAACGAGTATCGTGTCGTGGAACTCTGGTTTTCTAATTTGCTAGAAGTAGAGGGTAAGATCTCGCCAAAAATTGGAGATTTAGCATCATTAAAGGTGTTAGGCCTTACAGGGAGAAAATTAAAGGGAGAAATTCCTTCTGAAATCGGGCAGCTAAAAGATCTCCAACTACTAAGGATTTATACAACCGGGCTTTCAGGTCCTTTACCAAAAGAGATTGGTAATCTAAAACAACTGAATAGTTTAGAAATTGATGAAAATCCGGACCTTACTGCTGGCCTGCCAAAAGAATTGGGAAATCTCGAAAACCTGAATTACTTGTACGTTGGCAACAGTGAAAATATTTCAGGAACATTGCACCCCGAATTTGGTAATTTAAAAAACCTTGAGAAATTTTATTTGAGAAACATTGGCTTAACGGGAAATTTGCCAAAAGAACTGGGGAAGTTGCAAAAATTAAAAGAATTAAGTTTCGTTGTAAATAAAATATCCGGAGTAATTCCAAAAGAGTTAGCTGCGTTAAATAATTGTGATGTTAATCTGGCTTCTAACCAATTGAGTGGGGATATTCCCGAAGAACTTGGTTCTAGTAGCAGCTATTTCGTGCTGTCAAAGAATAATCTAAAGGGCGTCATCCCCCAATCTCTCTTGAATAAATACATTAATAGAAATGATTTAAGTTCCATATGTCCACAAAATGTAGGCTATGGATTTTCCAATTGTCAGTTAAATATTTCAAAATAATCATTAAATCTTTATGAATCGTATTACGTATACTTTACTAGCCGTAAGTTTGCTTAGCTCTTGTCAGAAAAAATTTGAAATCTTAGATGGTGATTCCAAATCAATAATATCTAAGGCAAAGACTTCGAACCCGCAGTGTACCATCTACATTGGGTAAAAATGATAATTCACTTATAAAAGTGACTTTTAAATAATAGATTAAACACATTTATTTATACATTACATTAAAAGAGATAGAAAAGTTTTAATCATCTAACTAACTATAGAGAAATGGCCGAGTAAATTTTACTCGGTCATTTTTATTTTAGGTTGCTAGTTTTTTTCTTCTTTCTCTTATATACTTTTGAAAACTACTTTTAAGTACTATTGGATCTTTAGCATCAAATTCCTTCATACTTATTGCGTCAATAAGTAAAGTAAATTTGGCTATTGTAATAATTATATTATATATAGCGATAATTTGTAAGCGAGCAGTCTTTACATTGTGGGATAAAATTAAATTCTATATATTCGAGCTCACACTAATTGTTTTAATAATTATTATTTCATGATCGCTCCTCCTTCTGGATAATGCGCAAGATCTGAAATTTTAATTTATCGTAAATTTTATGATTGATTGTATTTTAATAGAAGATGAACCAATAGCGAAGCAAGGGATTGAGAAACATATCGGACAAATTCCTTTTTGTAATCTGAAAGCGAGTTTTAATCATGCGATGTCTGCATTGGCTTATCTGTTAGAAAACGAAGTCGATCTAGTGATATCAGATATTAATATGCCGGGGTTAAATGGTATAGATTTTTTGAAAGGTTTATCAAAGAAACCACATTTTATATTTATCACTGATAAAGTTGCACATGCAGCAGACATGTATGATCTTGAGGTCTTTGATTTTATCCGAAAACCCTATCGGTTTGACCGTTTAATGAGATCTCTACTTCGATATAAAGTAACCTTTTCAAAACAAAGGCTTGATGTTGACAAAGGTAGAAATACGTTTTATACGTTGAAAGATAAATATATGAATTATTTAATACCATATGATCAAATTCAATATATAGAAGGTGACCAGGAGTATATAAAGATTCAAACAATCGATAAAGAGCATCTAACAATCAATTCGTTGAAGAAAATGATCGATGTGCTTCCAACAAAGATGTTTATGCGTATTCACAAATCTTATATTGTAAATCTCAACTACATAAAAGCGGTGGCACATGACAAAGTCGTCATGAGGAATAACATAAAAGATCTTCCTTTGGGAAAGACGTATAAAGAAGCAGTCTTTAAAGAACTAAATTTACGTTGATCGCAGTATGTAATTGAGATACAAAATTGAAGAGTTTACCAACAGCTTCTTTACGTAGGTGTTGGTTGGACTAAAGTTCGTCTATCTTTTTTAATTATTGCCCAGCTTTTATTTGAAGGGGGCAAGATGCGAGGGAATTACACCTCTTATTTATATTTTGTTTGCTCATACAATAAGTCATCATCATAAATGTAATGTTTAAATAAAATTGATTTGTACCTATTCGAACAGCTTCCCTCAATTAAAAGAGGGAAGCTGTTTTGTTTTATGTGCCGTCTGCTAATACAAATAAAAATTGCGTTGAAGGCGTACTTTTCGGTATCTTCGGTATACCGCTTACATATGCCTTGTTTTCCTCGGATAGCCTCCGTAGCAACCATACTTTTGCTATACACATAAAAACAAAAGAATATGGCAAATCAATTTTTAATTAAAGAGACGATGGCGGATATGCGAGGCTTATCTGCTTGTGAAATTCTGGCATTACAGAGCGGATGCTGTGCAGGAGTGGAACTATTAGGGTATTATGAGAAAGGGGATACCCCAGCACCTATTATTTACACACGGAGTACAACTTTATTGGCAGACAACGGCGGGAGTATTGTCGAAACTGGAGGCATCAAATTGGAACACCAATTTATTGAACATGCCAATGCACTTTATTTTGGTGTCAGTACCTCACTTGCTGATAATGCCACGCGCTTGACTGTGTTCTTCGACTATCTAAAGGAAAACAAAGCGCTAGAAGGGGTTTTACCCATCGGAACGATCGCCTATAGTCAGACACTAAACTTTGTTTTCGAAGGAGCCAAGCTTAGAGGACAGGGAAAAGGCACCATATTGAAGTTTACTGGATCTGCAGACAGGGCTTTTGAGATTGACGCATTTAAAGGTGGTACCGAAACAACCCAGTTTATCAACAATATCACTATCAGTGATATGGTTTTCTCCGGAAATGCCAACACCACCATTACCTTATACCTTAGAGGTATTGCACGGAGTAAGTTCTCCAATGTGTGGGTAGGGGATGGCAAGAATAGTAGTGATGGATATGGATGGTACCTCGCTTCCGTACAGCTGACACAATTTTTGGGCTGTGGATGTAGCAAGTATCTCACCCCAATGGCAAGCGTCCCATATGCAGGTATATTTATCGGATTGGGACAGCGTGGTAGTATCACTGCGGGTAACAGTACCAACAACACGTTTTATCAAAACTATTTTGAAGGTTTGAGCATTGGTGTATTGATGTCCCAAGCTGACGAAAATACCTTTATCGGCGGAAGCTCAGAAGCCAATAGCGTATATGGCATCGTTGTGGGTAAGGATTGTAAGGTAAATACATTCATCGGTGTCGGATTGGAGGCCAATCCTGTTGATGTTTCCGATAGCTCAAGTTATAGTACTTATACCAATTGTTACTTTGGGAATATCCTGCGTATAGGCAGCACAGCCAAGCAGATCTCTGTTGTCGGAGCGATGATCGGACGGATTGAAATACAAGATGGAGCACGATATATTGAAATCAAGAATTCTGTCTACAACCGATTTAAAAATGGAGCAAAAGGAATTTTTGATTTAGGGAAGCGTACATCCTTTGTTAATGTAGAGGATTTTGACTCAGAAGAATTTATAAAACAAAACATCGAAATCGATGGGACAATAGCTGCCGATTCATATGAGGTAAAGGAAAAAAATGATATCCTTACGCCAATTAACAGCATTAATCCTGTAGGAGGATTTTCCCCGATTATTATTAAAGATACAGCACCATTCTGGCCGATTCAGGGGGTTGCATTGGGAGTGGACAGAACAGGGAATTTCAATGATACTAATTCCATAAGCTCCTTTCGGATATTTTCAAAAGCCAATACCCTGGATGAACTATATTTTACCAAAAAGCTTTTTGGTACTGGAGCGACAACGGATTGGTCGCCCTTACGTAGGCTTATTCACGACAATAATCTCGCAACCACCACGATTAAAGGCATTGTCTCACAGTCTGCGGTAGTAGCCAATGTCGTCGCGAGTAACGGTACAAAATCAGTTCTTAATGATGCCACTGATTTAGCTACTTCTGTAGCCCTGGTGAATGACCTGAAATCCAAATACAATCAGGCAGTTGATCTGATTAACGAGTTGAAGGCTCAGCTAAATGCGAAGTTACAGTCTGATCGAGCGAGTGGTCAACAGTCAAATTAACGATATTGAGCTGTTAGAGAAATGGAATATTCGCAAGGATATTCCATTTTTTGCTTAATAGGGACGTTCTATAATTTTGAAAAGCAGGCAATCCAATAAGTACTTTTCGGTATTTCTCCCATACCGCTTACATAAACCTTCTTTTCCTCAGATACCTTCCGTAGCAGCCATACTTTTGCTATACACATAAAAACAAAGAATATGGCAAATCAATTTTTAGTTAAAGAAACGATGGCA
Organism: Sphingobacterium sp. CZ-UAM; assembly: GCF_002000245.1. Lineage (GTDB taxonomy): Bacteria > Bacteroidota > Bacteroidia > Sphingobacteriales > Sphingobacteriaceae > Sphingobacterium. Next base: position 549,219 of record NZ_MTCM01000001.1, read on the forward strand.
GCTATACGAGGCTTATCTGCCGCTGAAATTACAGCTTTACAAAACGGAACTTATGAGGGAGTTCAGTTATTAGGTTATTATCAAAAAGGGGATACCCTAGTGCCGATTGTTTATTATCTAGCGCCATCTACTCCCGATCCCGGACCGGACGATGGGGGCATTGTGATCATCGTAAGCAGTATCAAACTTGTTCATCAATTTGTCGGCCATGTTGATGCAGTATATTTTGGTATGTCTCAGTCGAAATCCTCTAGCGAAAATAAGACGATTGCTCAAAAAGTAAATTAATTATGCAGCTATTAATGAAGCAAAAAGCGTAAACTTTCCGAAGTGGTTTAGGGTGGTATACTCAGATTATACAAAATCCACATTCGCTAAGCATATTGAAGCACTCATACAATAAGTCATTATAAAAATGTAGTGCTACAATAAAATCGATTTGTACCTATTCGAACCGCTTCCCTCAAATTAAAAGAGGGAAAGCTTTTTTTTGGATTATTCTGAATATAGATCTATAAAACCCGTTTTTCAAGAATAATGATATTTCCTTCATTAGTCATCTTCTGAAAACCCAATTTTTCCGCAAATTTAAGTGCTTTAAGATTCGTTATTTCTGTCTTTGCTACCAATACGTTTACCTGGTACTTTTCTTTTGCCAATGCTATCAACAACTCAAAAGCTGCAGACATTATTCCTTTTCCCCAATATTCGAGCAGCAGAGAACCACCAATCTCAATTTTCTTTTCTTCCTGATTCCAGTGGTGTAAGGCGCAGTCACCAATAACTATATCCTCATTTTCCACAGTTCGTATACTGTAGAGTTCCTTACAAAGAGATAGAATATGTTCTGTAAACTGTACCGGATTCATATGCTCCCCATCAGTTTTCCGATCCTGAATGGCTGATTCATTTCCAAAATACAATCGGTAAAATGACTTAGCATCTTTCAAAGAAATTTCTTTCAATATGATCTTTATATGGTCTCCGTCCGATTTAATAACGTCCATAAATTATGAATTTAATGTTTATTTTTCGATAACTGCTGATGGCAGATCTTTCAGTTCCCTCAACACGATATTCAGATCAGTTTGAGGTTCGTGTATCTCCTGCAGTTAAGGTAGTAAAACCTGCAGATTTCTGCAATTTCATTGATTTGAACAGTATCGGGATCAAACAAAAGGGGCATGGATTCCAGTAGTAGGGTTCCATTACCTTTTTATTTCGTTTAAGAAAAAAGAAGGGAAAAATTCCTTTTGAGTTTGAAAATCTACTGCGCTCTGGGGACTTATTTTATTTAAATATTCGAATATATAATTTTGGCATAATATCTGTTGCCGTAGCAACAGTTGTTCATGTAATTGATCCTAATTTAAAATAAATACGCTTGATAAATGATAAAAAATTTTGTTGTTGTTTTACTGTTTTTAGTTACAACAGTATTTGCAAACGCGCAGTCCATGAAATTAACTCCCAATGACTTTGTAGATGCTGCAGACGAATCGAAGAATTATGTCGTCCTGAATTTTGCAGGAAAATCGCAAAGTGATCTGTATAAAGCAGCGCTGAAATTTGTGAACTCGTATTACAATAACCCGGAGAAAGTTACGACAAAAATAGAAGGTGAGCAGATTGTCGTCGATGCGATGAAAGTAAAAGCAACGGCTTGGGGTAGAGGTAATGATCTTGATTTTTTTTATAAGATTACCATGGACTTTAAGGATGGACGGCTGCGTTTTTCTCCCAATTATAAATACCTCGAAAACTACAATGGAATTGAGTACCCATTGGTCAAAAAAAGTAATCTTTGGGTAAAGACAGCCCTTTTCAATACAGATGGTAAAGTCAGGCGAGAAGCGGCGAAGCAGGAATTGGAACAGTTTATCAATAATTATATTATCGCGATTACAAATAGTATAAATATGAGCAAGTCGAATGACAACTGGTAAAAATATACCAAATAATATGTTGAAACAGCCTCCATGGGAGGCTGTTTTGCTCTCCAGCCCATGGACTTGATATCTCTATCTATCTATCTATCTATCTATCTAGTCCTAAGGTCTGAACGTATAATATTCCGGATATTCCGCTCATATATAGCTTATTTTCCTCAGATTGTCTAGTCTAGAGCCATACTTTTGGCTCCCCCAGGGTGTCTTTATCAGTTAAAGCCAGACCCGCGGAGTGAATAGCACTCGTCTTTCAAATAAAATGGTAAACGGTGTTTGCTCTTTTTGTATAAATGTATTTTGTTTTCAGATAAATTCTAAGTAATTAAAATAAATATGGTATAAATATATCTTATTTAATACGAAGTTTTAAGTACCTAAATATTATTCCAATGTGCCCAGCTTCGTGGAAGTTAGCAGCTTGAAGTGCTTGAATGCGATTATTTATAAAAGATGCCAATCGGTAAGCTAAAGAATTGGTATTTTATTACTTCCCGCCACTTAATAAAATTTCAAATAAAACAACCTTGGATAAGTATTGTATCCAGAAAGGGATAAAATGAAAATTTACGCAAACGTTTGTTTTAAAAGCTTGACTTTTAATGCAAAAAAAATCCAGTATGTTTGATTAAGAACAGCAATATTATACGCAATTAAACCAGCTATTAAATTATGAAATCAAAATTGTTGATCAAAGATATTTCAGATTTTGAAATGTTGGTGAATACCCATACCGACAAGCTGACACAGACTGCTTTCTTAAAAATTGGAAACCTGCAGGATGCGGAAGATCTTGTACAGGATCTCTTTATCAATCTCTGGATCAAAAGAGAGTCCATTGTTATACATGGTCCGGTCTACAATTACCTCTATGTTTCCCTGCGGAATAAAATTATGAATTATTTTGCTAAGGCCAAGCTTAGCCAGGACGTGAAAAATAAGCTTGCACTAAACCTTGAAGTCGTAGATCTTTCCTTGGTCAATCTTTTGATCGAGAAAGATCTAAACATCTTGTTTTCGGAAATTTTGAACGAGTTACCTGATCACATGCAAAAGATTTTTAAGCTACGCAACGAAGATTTTACCCTCAAAGAGATTGCTGTCGCTTTAGGATTGGCCGAACAGACCGTCAAAGGATACAGTGCAGAAATGCATCGCCGTATTAAAGCCATGTTAATAGAGCGTCATCCCGAATTTGCTCGTTCTCTGACAGTAATGCTTTCCTTTTTGCTGGTCAAATAATTTTTTAATTTCTTACATACTTTTGATTATCACCAACTGTCTTACTAGAAAGAACACATCTAGAAAGGATTACCAGTGGATCAAAACCAGTTAAAAAAACTAATCAAGAAGTACCGGGAAGGTACAGCGAGTGCTGCGGAGAAATTTGTTGTGGAATATTGGTATGAATCCTTGGGGCAACAAAAAGACGAAGATCCAGAAATAAAATTAATTCCAGACCGCAAAAATCTTAAGCAACGGATTATTGGGGCTGCTTCTGAATATGCAAGTAAGCGATCCGCTAACCGACGACGTTTTATATATGTCGCTGTCGCGAGCATCATGCTGTTTATGCTATCAACCGTTTTATATAATCAGTATTTTTCAACGTCGCATATTGACCGCCTGATAAAGCCAATCAAAATAGTATATCTCGATAGAGGAACGATATCCACTGGTACTGCCGAACGAACGACAGTCATCCTGAACGATGGTACGAAAGTGATCCTCAATGCCAACTCAGGCATAACGGTCGGCAATTACAACCGTCGGCGTGATGTGAAACTCTATGGTGAAGCCTTCTTTGATGTCAAGAGAGACCCGTCTAGACCCTTTACGGTACATGGCGGTGGATTACATATCAAGGTGTTAGGTACCAGTTTTAATGTTAAGGCTTATCGCGATATTAGTAATACATCGGTATCGGTGTGTACAGGTAAAGTGCAGGTTGACAACAACGAGAAAAATCTGCGCACATTGCTGGCTGATGAAAATATATCTTACGATCGCAAATCTAGCAATTTTAAATTGACCAATGCTGAATATTCTTTAGAGAACTCATGGCTATCGGACCATGTTAAGCTGGATCAGGCAAGTTTTGAAGAATTAAACCAAAATTTTAAGAATTTCTATGGATTCTCACTCCATACAGCCGATGAGAAATTATTAAAGGATCGTTATAATATTAATTTCCGACAATCCAAAACAATGACAGCCGCGCTGGAAGAGATTCAGTTATTGACCGGTAAGAAAATTAGTTTTAATAATAAGCAGGAGGGAAAAGAGATCATTTTATATTAAATATAAAAGGGCTCACATAGTGTAAGACCCTTTACAGAATTATATGGAATCTATCTCACCCGATTCCATACCCGGTTTCATTGACGTAAAACCTTAATCAATACAAAATTAACAAATGATTAACAAAAAACTAATAGTAAAAGAAAAAAGAAGCAACAAATACCTTTCTTTAAGTCTTGGTGGGGCGCTACTGCTATTATCCGGCACTTTTCCATTGAACAGTATATATGCACAGGAGAATGCCAAGATCTATAACCAGAACTACCAAAAAACAAATCTGCGGGATGTTATCCTGGATCTACAAAAGAGATCTGGCTCAGATATTTCTTTTACAGAGAGCTTGGGTCTAAAAAATATAAATATAGCGAGGTTCGATACCAAAAATGAGTCTTTAGACCAGGTCTTACGAAGACTATTATCTCCCTATGGTATTCAGGTAAAAAAGACGGATAGTGGTTTTGTTTTAGCGCGACAGGCACAACGCCAAGTAAAACCTATTTCCGGAAAAGTCGTCGATCCCTCCGGTACGCCGGTTTCGGGAGCTACCCTAAATTTAAAGCGCTCCAACACAAAATCCAAAACTGATGACAAAGGGATGTTTCTGCTGAATTCGATTTTTCCTTCGGATACGCTATCCGTGCATTTTATGGGATTTAAACCGATAGATACTTTAATTAATAGTGACCTCACCGGAGATTTTGTGATTCGGCTGGCTGCTGACCGGGCGCGCGAGCTTGATGAGGTGGTCGTTGTGGGATATGGTGTTCAAAAGAAAGTTAATCTCACGGGATCTGTTGCGGTTGTCGATGGCAAACGTTTACAGGACCGACCGGTAAACAACGTTTCCCAATCACTTTATGGAACAGTCAGTGGTCTGACCATCGCATATGGTAACAATGGTTTTGAACCCGGCGCTGCACCGTCGGTACAGATCCGGGGGCAAGGTAGTCCGTATGTCCTGATCGATGGCACCGCCGGAGATATTAATACCATCGATCCGAACACTGTTGAAAGTGTTTCTATCTTAAAAGATGCAGCTGCTTCGGCAATTTATGGCGCCCGTGCACCTTATGGAGTGTTGCTGATAACAACCAAATCAGGGAAAGCTAATCAGAAACCTCAGATTGATTTTTCGATGAATGGCGGACCTACAACCATTATCAATAAACCGAAAATGGTTGATTCCTACACGTTTGCCCGCGCCATGAATGAAATGCATGACAACCAGGGGGTTGCCAGATTGTTTTCAGAATCTACGATCGACAGGATCATAGCGTATATCGATGATCCCTCATTACCTGAGACCGTGCCTGATGCCAACAATCCGAAGAAGTGGTCCACCTATCAATTCTCAAACGGCAATAATGACTGGATAGATATCCATTATGGCAATGGACGCCGGATGCAGGAAAATTTATCTGTCAAAGGAGGATCAAAAGACATGGCCTATTTTTTGTCTCTTGGACATGCATCCGAAAAAGGGGTTTTCAGAATCGTCGATGATAAGTATAAACGCTACAATTTTCAGGCTAAGCTTGATGCCAATATTACGGATTGGTGGAAGATCAGTTCGAATACTCGCTTGACAAATGAACAGCGCAACCGACCGATCTACAATGGTGAAGGGGGATACGGAATGATAATTCACCAGATTTTCAGGACGCATCCCGAGGTTTTTCTTAAATCGCCAAATGGTTATTACTCGCAACTTTCTCGGGTGCCGCAGATGCAGGCGGGGTATCAAAAATTGACGGACAATAATCTGGTTCAGCGTTTGGCCACAGAGATCAGCCCCCTTAAAAACTGGAAAATCAATGCCGATTATTCCATAGATTATAAAATCTACAATTATGAGGGCGTCAATCAGGTGGCTTATGAGGATGAAGTAGATGGTACGCTCGTGCCAATATCGCTTACGGTTCCTTCCTATATCAGTAAAGACAAATCCAATACCACCTACAAAGCCCTTAATATTTATACAAGCTATAATTTAGATTTTGGAACGGATCACCATTTTATTGCACTTGCTGGATTTCAGAATGAAATTAATTCCTATGACCTTCTCAGTGGTTTAAAAAGGGAACTTATCACACCAGATGTGCCTTCCTTAACAACTGCAACCGGTGAAATGCAGATATCCGATGCCCTTAGTCATTGGTCTACATTAGGCTATTTTGCTCGTTTAAATTATAATTATGCGGACAAATATCTCTTTGAGGGTAATATACGATATGATGGTACATCGAAATTTGCTCCTGGTAAAAGGTGGGGCTCGTTCCCTTCGCTATCAGCAGGATGGGTGGTTTCAAAAGAGAAATTTTGGGCTGGCCTTCAAGCTTATGTTCCTTTCTTTAAGCTTAAAGGATCCTGGGGACGACTAGGAAATCAGAACGTCGCAGCCTATCAGGATCTCGCATTATTGGGCGTCAAAAGTAATTTAGGTTGGCTTATTGATGGCATGCGCCCTGCATACACCACCGCACCCAACTTGGTCAATCGCTTTCTCACATGGGAATCATCCCGTTCAACGAACATGGCCGTCGAAGCGGGTTTTCTACAAAACCGTCTGCAGGCCGAATTCGAATATTACCAACGCTTGACCTATGACCGTCTTGGCCCAGCTCAGGCACTTCCAGCGGTATTGGGAGCAAATATTCCTAAAGAGAATAATTCTGAACTCAAGACCAAAGGCTGGGATTTTAGCTTACGCTGGAATGGAAAAGTCGGCTCGGATTTTAATTATTCCATAGCGGCAAATGTGTTTGACTATAAAAATATAATTACAAAGTATACCAATCCTACGGGTATCCTGACAACGGACTATGTGGGCAAAGATGCTGGAGAAATCTGGGGCTATGAAACCGTTGGCTTGATCAATACAAAGGAACGCGCTGATGAGATCAACGCTTCTGGCTATCAGAAATTTATCAATGGTCAGACTTGGCAAAAGGGAGATGTTGAATATCGTGATCTCAATGGAGATGGGGTAATCAATAAGGGCAAAAACACCATAAATGACCATGGAGACCTTAAAATCATTGGTAATACAACCCGTCGCTATCAGTTTGGACTTAATTTAACAGCCAACTATAAAAATATCGATATAGCGGTATTTATCCAAGGTACTGGAAAGCGTGATCTATGGTTGGATGGCAATGTATTCTGGGGTTTTAGAGCCTGGAATCAATCTTCCCTGTTCCCGCACCACATGGATTACTATAGGGATACCGAAGGTGACCGCTATTCGGGGCTTGGTATAAATACGAACGCTTATTATCCTCGTCCTTATAGTAACACCGGTCAGGACAGCAAAAATAAAGAGGTTCAAACGCGCTATCTGCAGAATGGTGCCTATGCACGTCTTAAAAATCTTCAGATCGGATACAGCATTCCGCCGCTAATGCTCCAAAAAATCGGATTGAAGCGCGCGCGTATCTATTTTTCCGGTGAGAATATCTATACTTTATCTAAGCTTCCGGTCGGTTTCGATCCTGAGACGGCGACTTTAGGAGAATTAGGAAATGGAAAAAGCATGTTTTCACAGGCGATTTGGGCATTCGGAATGAATATCTCACTGTAGCCACATTTGCTATTAAATAATAAACGGCTATTAGTAAGTGCCAGAAAATTTATAGTAAGAAATCAATAACCAATGAAAAAAATTATAATCTTAATATATACAGCAGTCTTTTTACTGTTTATCAGTTCCTGCTCCAAAGAATTTTTGGATAAACCACCATTGACAGAGATCGATAATGAAATCTACTGGAAAACGGCAAATGACCTGGAAAATTATACCATACAATTTTATACGGTATTCCCAGCTTTTAACACAGTAGGTAGTTATTTGGGATCAATCGGTTGGGATGGTACGCGAGGATCCGACGTGCAGATTTCCAGTTCACCAAGTACAGTCTGGAATGGTACCGAATCGCCGGTTTCATCAGGCGGAAACTGGACCTGGGGTAATATCCGGAGTGTCAATATCTTTTTCAAGAATTATACGAAATGCAAAGATCCTTTTGAAAAATATAAACAGTTTTTAGGAGAGGCCCATTTCTTTAAAGCTTGGTTTTATTTCGAAAAAGTCAGACTCTACGGTGATGTTCCCTGGTATACGGATCCATTGGAGATGGACTCTGAAGAATTATTCAAAGCACGAGACCCACGTACAACGGTAGTGGACTCGATTTTGGCACACCTGGATAAAGCGATTGAATATCTGGAACCTGTGGCTACAGTAAAAGGTAAAAACAATAGGCTTTCTAAACAGGCTGCCCTGCTCTTCAAATCCAGGGTCGCCCTATTTGAAGGCAGCTGGCAGAAATACCACAAAGGTACAGCATTTGGTACAGCTGGCGCTGATCCCAATAAGTACTTCCGACAAGCTGCTGCCGCCGCCGAAACGCTGATGGATGCAAAATATGGCATGTCGCTGTATAGCAACAACGATCCCGAAAATGATTACTGCAAACTATTTTCCCTGAAAGATCAGCTTGCCAATAAAGAGGTGATCCTTTGGAAGGCATATTCGGTCAACCGTGATTTGTCACACTCTTTTCAAATTTACGTGTCCGATCGCACAGCGGGAATATCCATGACTTTTGAGCAGGTGGAGCATTACCTTGGCCGGAATGGTCAGCCATACGATTATTTTACCCTTGGTAAGACTGTGAAAGGCAATGCTTTTTTAGAAAAAATACGGACCGATTGTGATCCACGCCTATCCCAGACTATTTGGACACCAGGAGCTGTGATGTGGGATAATGGATTTGGTAAAGCCACCTTTAAAAAGCCATTTCTGGACAAATCCGGCGAAGCCTTGAATAATACCGGTTTCCAGATCCGGAAGGGAAATGATCCAAAATCGGCTCTAGCAGGTGGTGGTGTTTCCTGGAGCTCAAGTGATGAAACCGGTGCAGTCATCTTTCGTTACGCCGAAGCCTTATTGAATTATGCCGAAGCGAAGGCTGAACTCGGAGAAACAGTCGATTATACCAAATCAATCAATCTGCTCCGCAAAAGATCAGGTATGCCGGATTTTGCTATTCGCGACGATCAAAATAAGGACAAGTATGCTGACTATGGTTACAATATATCAGACCAGCTAAGAGAAATCCGACGCGAGCGCACCGTAGAACTTGGAGCCGAAGGATTTCGCTATGACGATATTAGGCGATGGGCCGCCCATAAACTGCTGAAAGGCAAACGTCCCAAAGGTTATCCATTTTTGGCCTCGGATTGGACGGGTACAAAAATCAACTATAAAGTTGATGCGGACGGTTTGCTGGATCCTTTTGCAACGCAGCTGCCGAATGGCTATGGATTTAAGGAAAACCGCGATTATCTCGAATGTATACCGCTAAATGAAATCACATTGAATAATAACTTAAAACAAAATCCAGGATGGGAATAAAAGTATTTTTGCCATTGCTGTTCATCCTATTTTACAGTATGATCCAGGCTCAATCTGTTGTTAGGATCGGTCTTATCGCCGATCCACAGTACGCAGATAAGGATACCCGTGGCAGCCGTTTCTACCGAAACTCACTTGACAAATTGGATTCGGCCATCACAGCGATCAACAGGGAGGAGGTGGATTTTACGGTCATGCTTGGCGATTTGGTCGATGTAGGACCCAAAGATCTGCAGCCGGCGCTTCAGCGACTCAACAAGCTCAAAAGACCGGTCTACAATATCTTGGGAAACCACGATTATGTGGATGTTGATGACGGGGCTCATTTATATGAGTTATATAACATGCCAAATCCTTACTATACTGTAGAAAAAGGTGAATGGCTGTTTATCATGCTCAATACCAATGAACTTGCCGAATATGCCACTAAGGCGGGATCAGGCCAACGTGAGGCTTGGAAGAAACTCAATGATATACTGAAGACAGCAAAAAGAAACAATGATCAGCCCTGGAATGGAGGCATCAGCGAGAAACAGCTGAAATGGATGGAAAGACAACTTCACAAAGCCCAGTCAGCATCCAAAAAAGTGATTGTTTTCACACATCATCCCTTGTTCCCCGAGAATGGCCTTGAAGCACTGAATAACCGAGTGATATTGGCCCTTATCGAAAAATATCCGGTTGTAAAGGCGGTTATCTCAGGTCATCATCATCCCGGTAATTTTGCAAGCTATAAAGGTATTCCGATGATTACACTAGAAGGGATGATCGAAACCGCCGACCAAAATGCTTTTGGTGTTTTGGAGCTCAATGATCATCAGCTGAATATTCATGGAGCAGGGCGGATGACAGCCAGAAAAATTAACTTTTAACGATATACTTACTATTTAAACAATAAAAATTATGAGAAAAACAACATTAATGTTTGGCAAAGCAGTCTGTATGTTTGCCTGTATGACTTATCTATTTGCGGGCTGTCAGAAAGATATTACCCAAATTCAGGAAAACGCGCCCAAAAAAACAAGCAAAGTCAATACGACATTGGCTGGTCCGACCTTTGTAAGTGCACATCGGGCCAATGATCTGATTAAGGTTGATGAGATTATCAACGAAGGGATTAATAGCCTGGAGGTGGATATCTATGTTGCCAATAAAAACGGCCAGCCAACCTGCCTAATCGGACATGAAGCCGGAACAGCAACAGGACAGACATTGGAAGAGTATTTTGCCAACCTAAATCAGAAGCTTCCGGGCTATACTTCCCTTTGGTTGGATTGTAAAGATTTGAACAGCGCCACAAATGAACAATTATTTTTAAAGACTTTGAAGAAAATGGATAGCCTGTATTCCATTAAAAACAGAGTATTGATAGAAAGTATGTATCCGCAGCATTTGACAGGCTTTAAGCAGCTTGGTTGGAAGGTAAGTTACTATTGCAACTGGTCAGATTTGAGCGGCAAGACAGCTGCGCAGCAACAGGTTGTCATGGATTCTATGTACAGCAAGTTGACTACCTATGGTGTGGATGGAATTAGTTACGATGCATCTGTCGATAATGCGATGAAATCTTACTTCCCGACCAAAACCGTTGGCACAGAACGTGTGAAGATGTATGCATGGGCACTATCACGTTATTACGGAGAAGCAGACCTCGCAAGCAAACTGTCAGGATATTCACATCTCGATATATTATTGATTACATTTTACTCGCCACAAGGTATTTTGACAGATGGAGCCAATTACAAAATCGTATCTGCATTAACCAAAGAGCCGAGCAAGCTGGTTGATGCCAACGGTAACCCTCCAGTTAATGGTGAGGATGTCACCTTATGGACTTATAATTATCCGACAACGCCCAATCAGGTCTGGAAATTGAGAAGTGTTGGAAGTGGATATTATGCCTTGAAGAATGTGGCTGATACGACTAAAGTATTGGAAGTACGGGGCGGTGGATCTGCAAACAGCACGCCTGTTCAGGTGGCCACATTTGCAAATACTTCTGCACAACGGTGGAAGATTACTTATGTGGGAAGCGGCAATTATAACCTTGAGCCAGCATCTGCCATAGGTAAAAACCTTGATGTAAATGGATCAAGTACCGCCAACGATACGCAGATACAAATCTATTCAGCGCATACAGGCAATGCACAGAAATTCAGGCTGGTTAAACAATAAGAAATTGCGATCATGACAACAACTGAAATGGTAAAGATCAAATATTTATATCTATTTTTCGCGGTTTTGAGTTTTGCAGGCTTTTTGCTTCTCTCATGTGAAAGAGATCATGCCGTAGAGCATAATCCGTCCGAAACAGTTAGCAAAAAGGGTTCGAGTCTGATCCAGGGAGATATCAATGATCTGACGCTTGCGATTCCTATGGGTGGGAATGCGTTTGTGACCAATGGATCCGGTGGGGCAGAGATTTTTGATAATTCAAATTATGGGCTGCGTAACTGGACCAGCCTTTCGGCTGTGGTAAGTACCTATTTCAAGGTAACACAATCAGGTACTTTACATTTGGGAATACGAGGCTACGTCACCACAGGCACGAGTGTGGTCCGTTTGACTGTCAATGGACAGAGTTTCGATGTAACCTTGACAGGTGGAGCACCTGCAAAAGACTATTATGCAGGTGCAGTGCAGATTGCTGCACCTGGTTATGTAAAAGTAGATCTACAGGGAATAAGCAAAACTTCGACTTACATCGGTAATATGACCGATATTCTTATCGGTGGTGCGGTAGCTTCCTCCGGTCTTACCTATGCGAACATACCTGCAAGCTATTATTTTTCACGTCGTGGCCCTTCGGTACATTTAACGCCAAGTCTTCCTACTGGAAATTCCTATGAATGGATGTATAATGAAGTGACTGTTCCCGCAGGACAGGATCCTGTAGGTAGTTATTACATGGCAAATGGATTTGGACAAGGATATTTTGGCTTTCAGGTCAATTCAGCTACACAACGAAAAATTATATTTTCCGTATGGGATCCAAGCAATGAGGCTGACGGTAAAACCACTGCAGTGAGTAGCGGTACAGATGTGGTCGTCAGTGGTTTCGGTGGCGAGGGAACAGGCGGAAAAAGTAATTGGACATACGACTGGTCAACCGGGACGACGTATAAGTTCCTGACAAGAATAAGACCGGACGGGTTAGGAAGTACACTTTATTCATCTTGGTTTTATGTTCCAGAGTTAGGAACATGGAAATATATTGCGACCTTTAAAAGACCGGCTATTTCAACCTACATAAAAGGTGCTTACTCTTTTCTTGAAAATTTCAATAATACGATGGGCTACTTGGGCCGAAAGGCATATTATTCAAATTTTTGGGTTAGGACAACAACGGGTACATGGATCGAATCAACTTCTTGTAAATTTAGTGTGGACGGCGCAGGTGATAATAATCAACGCGGCGATTATAGAGGTGGAGTTGAGAACGGTAAGTTCTTTTTGCAAAACGGTGGATTTTTTAATGATTTCGTGGCAGAAAATACTGTTTTTACAAGACCTGCTACTGGTACTGCTCCCAATATAGATCTTATTAATTTGCCCATGAATTAAAAATTTTGTAGGTAGTGGTGTTCAATTTGGCGCAACGCATGGATTATTTCATGACGTTGCGCTTTTTTATTCCACACTTTTTACTAAAGATAGAATGTATTTTCAGTAGAGGTCATTCTTGTTGAATTTGTGATTGTTTTTGAAAGAAAGCCTATTTTACAATACAGAAAAAATAACTTAATAATTTAAGGGACAACTAACGCGATGCCCACCATAAATTATATCGCTGACTGTGAATGTGATAAAAACTAAACCAAAACATTCTCTTGTTTGTTTGCTAATAATATTAGTATTTTTGATCAGAGCAACTACCAAAAATCAAAAGCCACAATACAGGGCTTTTTAGGCAATTGAAAGACATGGAAAGGAGTATAGTACATTGTGATCTCGATACCTTTTTTGTATCGGTGGAGCGCTTGCAGAACAGCAAGCTCCAGGGCGTACCTGTGCTCATCGGCGGCAACAGCGACCGTGGGGTAGTGGCGTCCTGTTCGTATGAAGCGCGTAAGTTTGGCGTGCATTCCGCTATGCCGATGCGGCTGGCGCTGCGTATGTGTCCTGAGGCCGTTGTGGTGCGGGGCGATCACGATCGCTATAGTCAGTATTCCAGTATCGTCACCCAGATCATCGAAGAGGAAACCCCCATTGTCGAAAAAGCCAGTATAGACGAACACTATCTCGATGTATCAGGCATGGACCGCTTCTTTGGTTGTTGGAAGTGGACGCAGGAACTCCGCCAGCGCATTATCAAAGAGACGGGCCTTCCGATTAGTTTTGGCCTATCAGTCAACAAGACCGTGTCCAAGATTGCCACCGGTACAGCCAAACCCTGTGGCGAGAAGCAGGTGCAAAATGGTACTGAGAAGGGCTTCCTGGCGCCGCTATCTATCCGCAAGATTCCCATGGTCGGCGAGAAGTCCTTTACCCTGCTCCGCAATATGGGGATCTCCAAGATCGGTACCTTACAGCAGATGGAGGTGTTCACGATGCAGAAGGTCCTCGGGGAGAACGGGATCAATATCTGGCGCAAAGCCAATGGGCTGGATGATTCGCTGGTCGTACCTTTTCGTGAACAGAAATCCATGTCCAAGGAAAACACCTTCCAGCAGGATACCATTGATATGGATGTGCTCCGCCGTACCCTCATCGGCATGGTCGACACGCTGGCCTTTGACCTGCGCAAAGATCAGAAGCTGACTAGCTGCGTTACCCTCAAGATTCGGTACAGCAATTTCGATACCCATACCCAACAGCTGCAGATTCCTTATACCAATTCGGACAGAAAACTCACGGATGTGGTGCTTTCCCTGTTCAAAAAACTCTATAGCCGCAGGATGCTGATCCGCCTTATCGGGATCAAGTTCTCGGGGCTGATCTACGGTTCCTATCAGACCGACCTCTTTGACGATAGCGCCGAGGAGGTCAACCTGATGCAGGCCATGGACAAGATCCGGAAACGCTATGGCGCCGAATTTCTGATGAAAGCCATCTGTGCACCGCCGCCAGAGAAAGGAGGGGAGCATGCTCTTAAATCTACATAGCTATTATAGCCTGCGCTTTGGTACCCTCAGCCTGCAGGATCTTATTTCGGGCATGCTCGCTGGGGGCTATGATACCGCTGTGCTCACCGATATCAATAACAGTTCCGGATCGCTGGACTTTATCAAAATGGGCCGCGCAGCCGGACTCAACCTGCTTGCAGGCATGGAATTTCGCAGCGGCGATCAGCTCTGTTTCGTGGCCATTGCCAAGAACGAACAGGGCTTCCGTGAGATCAACGAATTCCGCACCAAGCTCAATATGGAAAACCGCCCTACACCGGAGCGATCGCCAGACTTTGAGCAGGTGTTTGTGATCTATCCCTTTCACAAGCTCAATGGCTTTCCACTGCGTGATTTCGAGTACATCGGCATCCGGCCCAGCGAACGTACGCGCGCCCAGCTCATGGATCGAAAACTGCTCGATCGCTGTGTGATCCTGGCTACGGTGAGTTTCCGCAGGACCGACTATACCTTACATCGGCAGCTCCGGGCGATTGACAACAACCTGCTGATCTCGCAGCTCGGTCCGGAGCAGGTCGCCCCCGAGGATGAGGTATTTATCCCCCGGGTCAAACTGATGCGCCTGTTTTCCGAACTGCCGCAGCTGCTCGCCAACACCAACCGTATCCTGGGGCAATGTTCCTTTGGTTTTGATTTTACCAGCGTCAAAAACAAGGCAACCTTTACCGGCAATCGCTACAATGATAAGCAGCTGCTGCATAAGTACTGTATGGACGGTTTTTCCAGGCGCTATGGCCGCAATGACCGGATCGCGACCGAACGCATCCAGAGTGAGCTCGAGATTATCGAAAACCTGCGTTTCTCGAGTTATTTCCTGATTACGGACGAGATCTGCCGTTATGCTCGGGGACGCAATTTTCACTATGTAGGCCGCGGATCTGGAGCCAATTCCGCCGTTGCTTATTGCTTGGGTATCACCGATGTTGACCCCATAGCCCTCAACCTGCCCTTTGAGCGTTTCCTCAACCCCAAGCGCAAGAGTCCACCCGACTTTGATATTGATTTTAGCTGGAACGAGCGAGACGAGATCTATGATTTTATCTTCAACCGCTATCAGACCGGGCATACCGCTTTGATGGGCGCCATGAGCACCTTTCGCTCCAGGAGTATCCTACGTGAACTGGGCAAAGTATACGGCTTGCCCAAGGCCGAGATCGACCGCCTGGTGCATGAGCCCGAGCATATGCTCAACAAGAATGAGGTGACCAACACCATTTTAAGCGTGTACAACCGCATGGCTGATTTTCCCAATCAGCGCACCATACACGCCAGTGGCGTATTGATTTCCGAGGAACCGCTGACCTGTTATTCCGCCATGGACAATCCACCAAAGGGATTGCCCACCATGCAATTTGATATGTATGTGGCCGAAGATATCGGTTTTGAAAAATTTGATATACTTTCGCAGCGCGGGATCGGCCATATCAAAGATTGCCGTACCATTGTGCGGGAAAATCTCGGTGTAGTCATTGATACCGACAATCCGAAGCGATTTTTTGAGGATCCCCAGATTGCTGCACAGCTCAAATCGGCCAATACCATCGGCTGTTTCTATATCGAGAGCCCGGCGATGCGGCAGCTGCTGACCAAGCTGCGCTGTGATGACTACCTGACCTTGGTGGCAGCCTCCTCCATTATCCGTCCGGGCGTAGCCAGTTCGGGTATGATGGGCGAATACATCCGCCGGCATCATGATCCCACAACGGTCATCTATCCCCACCCGGTGTTTAAGGAACAGCTCGAAGAGACCTACGGCGTGATGGTCTATCAGGAAGATGTGATGAAGATAGCCAACGCCTATGGTGGACTCGATATGGCCGATGCCGATGTGCTCAGGCGCATGATGTCGGGCAAATATCGCAGCAAAGACCATCTGATCGAGATTGAAGATAAGTTTTTCTCCAACTGCAAGGCCAAGGGCTATGACGAGCAAGTCAGCCGCGAGATCTGGCGGCAGATGGAAAGCTTTGCCGGCTATTCCTTTAACAAGGCGCACTCCGCTTCCTTTGCTGTAGAGAGTTACCAGAGCCTTTTTCTCAAGACCTATTATCCCTTGGAGTTTATGGTTGCGGTGCTCAACAATTATGGTGGGTTTTACAACCGCAAGGTCTATGTCAATGAAGCGCGGATTTCGGGAGGCAATATCTGCTTGCCCTGTGTGAATCAGTCGGTCTTTAATACCTCCATCCGCGGAAAGGATATTTATCTGGGTTTTGACTGTCTGCTCAATTTTGAAGGCAAGCTGGCCCATCGCATCATCGCAGAACGGGAAGCAAATGGTCATTATCAAAGTTTGCAGGACTTTGTCAAGCGGACGCAGGCAGGGCTCGAGCAGGTCATTATCCTGATCCGTGTCGGTGCCCTGCGGTTTACGGGGATAGGGAAGAAGGCCTTGCTCTGGGAGGCCCATCTGCTGATGAGCAGGCATAAGCCAGCGACTGTCGGCATGGCCCTCTTTGAGACCGAGAGCCGCAAACCCATTCTTCCACCTTTGGAGGAGGATATCCTGGAAGACTACTACGATGAGATCGAGTTGATCGGCTTTTGCGTGACCGGTACGTTGTTTGACCTGGCCAAAAGCGATTACCAGGGTGATATGCCAGCTCGCGAGCTCCATTTGCATGAAGGGAAAATAGTACGTCTGGTAGGGGATTTTGTCTGCGAGAAATTTGTCAAGACCAGGCGTGGCGACCTGATGAAATTCGGTACTTTCCTCGATGCCGAGGGGCGCTTTTTTGATACCGTACACTTTCCACAGACACTGGTGAAATATCCGCTAAGAGGAGCTGGTATCTATCTGATCGAGGGTAAAGTTGTTGTCGAATATGGGTGTCCATCGATCGAGGTGATCCGCTGTGCCAAGATGCCGCTAAAGCCCGATCCCAGGAGTGAATAATTAATCCTATCTTAGTCCTATGTTGTACAATCCCTTTGAACAAGTCACCAAAAGCTCCTTTCGCGAGCTCGTCGAGTCCGGTTATACCGACTTTGTGCTGCAGCGCTTTGAGTGGCCTGATGTCAAAGACAAGACAGGGTTTCTACTTACCCCTTACGATGATAAGGAAAGCGCCGATCAGCATGCCCATCAACTTGGGGCGAAGGAGGGAAGAGCCATGCAGCTGCCACAGGATGCCGATAAGATTGAGAGCATGCTGGCGACCGGATCAGGCTACCGTATCTTTCTCAACCGTATCAAGGAGGAGAACTGGGACAAGCGCATGCTCAAGCTCTACGAAAAAAACATCGTCAACTACCTGCGTACCAAGACCAGGTTCCAGCGCAAGAATCCCATCGACATCCTGTTTTCACTAGAGTATGGCCGAGTGGTGGCTACCATTACCGACGGGCAGACCCAAAAGAAAGTATTTGCTATAGACATCCTTCGTTAGCCCGATCCAGTACGAACCGAAAAGCCCTATTTTCTTGCTTTAGATCGATCAAATTTACAGCGTAAATTGTGTATATTCGTATCAAAGCCAAACAAAGAAAGGACACCATTATGTGCTGGGATATTAGCCTCCATACCGATATTGAGATTATCAAAAAGACCTTTCCGCAACTGCGGGACGAGCGTCGTCAATTGGATTACAATTATGACTATCTGGAAAATGTCCAGGCCATTACCTTTCCCAAATATCCGATCCTGTATAAGGACAAGGATTCAAGTCAGCTGGCCTTGACCGAGATGGAGTGGGGCGTATTGCCGACCTATATTGATGATCCCAAGTTGCAGGCCGATCGAAGGCGCAATATGATCAATGTCCGTAGCGAGCGTATCCTAGAGGATAAAAAATCCTATTGGTACCGCCTGCGCAAGCAGCGCTGTCTTATCCCTGTGAGTGGTACATATGAGCATCGTGCGGTAAAGGGCTGGAAAAAGAAAGTCCCTTATTTTATTGGTGCGGAGGGCAGGGAGTTGTTCTATCTACCAGGCTTGTACCAGTGGCATGAGACGGTGGATGAAGATGGCGTAGTCGAACGCGTAGGATCTTTTGGTATGCTTACTCGGGCAGCCAATGAAGTGATGGCCAATATCCACAATGATGGGCCAAATAAGCATCGGATGCCTTTATTTTTACCGGAGGATCTCGAGCGCCAATGGATCGAGGATATTCAGGAAGAGGATATGCCGCCGATTTTACTGTTTGAAATGCCCAATGAAAAGCTAAAGCATTATCCCGTGTATACCTTGCGAGGTTATCCAAATCGCCCCGATGGGAAGCATCGTTATGAAGCCTTCGACTGGGAGGGATTGCCACCATTAGGAAGTGATACCGTGCAGACTTCGTTGTTTTAACCCTTCAGCCAATGGCTAGTTTAACAAAATATGTATCAAACGATCGACCAGAGTTCGCGGTGTATATCGAAGATGACGACACGGTATGTTATGCGTACTTATGGGAAGAAAAAAAAATCGTTGGAGATATATGGTTATATAATAGCGCTCCAACTCCAAGCGAACCTGAATGGCATCAAAAGGAAAATATACTCTTTTTAAATCCTGTGGAATTTGTTAATGAGAATCTTGAACCATTTAATGCATGGTCGCCTGTTGAAGTGACTTGGGATTTTGGAGAAGAAACAGTGGCCAATATATTTTTATCCGAGAGATTGATCGCAAAGCTGACTGTGGGATCTCGTCCAGGTTGGTCTAGTCTTGTTACTAAAGATGGACCCTTGGCGTTGAAGCTGTGAGGTTTTCACGAAACTAATTGGACGCGGATAGAACAAATATGCAAACACATAGACGAATAATAATGAAATACTTTCTAAGTCTTATCCTTTTGGCAGCATCGTTTTTTACTAAAGCCCAAATAAAGCTTGATCAAAAAGACCTCAATAATTTAATAGCTATTGCTGAGCTCTATTCCTATAATACAAATGCAAGAGGAGATCAATTTGCCAAATCAATTGACTCATTACGGACACCTAAGCTGAATCATATTGTTGATGCTTTGATTGCGGTTGGCAAAGGTGACCATACAATTTTGGAGACTCACTTTCTTGCAAGACCAAACGACGAAGAGTTGGTATTATGGTATGTCGTCCGCGAAATTCATTACAATAGGACAAACGAAAAAGTCAAGGCAAGACCAGTTGTAGCGGTAGCAAATGAAGTTCTTTCCAAGCAGATTGATAGTCGATGGTTGCTTGATAACTACTACTATCGCATACATGGTGGTATAGCCTCATTGTTTAACGAAGCTGATTTGAGCAAGTACAATTTCAATATGGACAGTTTAGGATTTAAGGACGACACTGAAAAGGCAATCTTCTTTTTGAATATGATGGATGCTTTGGTTGGAGCACGCTTCAAAGTTCTACAGATGATGAAGAACAATAAAAAGGTACTTGAGTTTTGCGACAAACTTCCAAAGTTTAATAGCAAGGAATATTTCTACTTTAAAAACTTTGACTACGCAGACTTTGATTGGGTTGGGTACGATAAAACAGTAGCATACAATGAATGGCACATTAGTAGTTTTTACAGTATATTGATTGCACAATTCAGTGCATCTGCTGAATTAAAGGATAAGAAAAGGATGCAAGAAATTTATTTCAATTCTATTTTACACGAGCCAAAATATTTTAAATTCACGGAATCAAAAGATGAGTTACAATCATTCTATGACAAATCCAAATAAATGACTACCGGCCTCCTTCCTTTGAGGTTATTCATCAGGTCAAAGGACCGTTAAAGGGCGGACAGCAAGGTGAATAAATAAAAGAATTATAATTAAGCTGTACTCAACCCCCAGCTATTGTTGAAACGTAAATGAAGAGCTAGTTGTAAGTGTCATATTCTCAAATTTTAATTTTCTTTCTTTTCAATCAAACATACTTAGTTGCCTTATGCTACGCAATCTATCTGCGTACTTTTGTGTTGCCGTGCAAGCTTCAATTTTTTTAAAGAAAATTATCTGCCTGATAACAAGCGGTCTCCTCTGATTTTTATACTCTTTTTTTTGTGCGCAAAAAGGCTTCAGTATCGCAATTGATCTTTGTGTTAATGAAAATTTTAAAAAAGCACTAAGAAATGAAAGCACATATCATCAATAAGCTAATGGAAATAGAAGCGAGCGAAGGGGTACGTATACTTTTTGCCTGTGAATCTGGAAGTAGAGGTTGGGGATTCCCCTCAACCGACAGTGATTACGACGTTCGGTTTATTTATGTGAGAAAAGTGGAGGACTACACCCGCTTATTTCCGCTGGCTACCGAAATGCGGTTTCCGATAATCGATGACCTCGATATAGCAGGCTGGGATCTGTTTAAAGTACTAAAATTATTGTATAAGAGTAATGTCAGTCCATTTGAATGGATCCAATCACCAGTGGTCTATTACGAGCTTAATGGATTCAAAATAAGTTTTAGGACAATGATCGAAAATTATTTTGACGCACGTAGGCACGCCCATCATTATTTAGGGATTGTCCGTAGCAAAATAGAAGATCTTCAACACGAAACGATGAAGCTTAAGAGCTTGTTTTATAGCCTAAGGTCTTTACTTGCGGCAGACTGGTGTATTACCTACCGCAGTTATGCGCCCATGACATTGGCAGAACTATCCGTATTATTGCCTCATGTCGTTAAAGACGAAGTTATGGAATTGCAGGAGTTGAAGAGCCAAGTCGATGAGGGGTTTATATACAGTTGTTCTGCGACCATAAGGAATTATATTGAAACAAGGTTGATATATTTAGATAATCAAGTAAAACAGGTTCCCGTATCCGTATCGGATAAAGAGGGACTGGAGAGTTACTTTAAAATCCTATTAAGATGACTATAGACGAACTTCGAAAGAGCGGGCTGATCCTGTTTGAGGCCGTTGTCGGCAGCCGGGCATATGGATTGGCCACAGCATCTTCAGATACCGATATCAGGGGGATATTTTATCTACCCGTGGAAGATTACTTGAGCGGTCAATATATTGCCCAGGTGGCTAATGCCAGTAATGATGAAGTGTATTATGAGCTCGGACGCTTTGTGGAGCTACTTTCAAAGAGTAATCCCAATATATTGGAGCTTTTGGCTAGTCCTGCTGATTGCATCGTATACCAAGATCCAATAATGGAGCAATTTAAAATGCAGGATTTTATCACGCGAGAGGCAGCTATGACCTTTGCGCAATACGCGATGGTACAGGTGCGGAAGGCAAAAGGATTGAATAAGAAAATCAACAATCCAATGGATCGTGAACGTAAAAGTTTGCTGGATTTCTGCTTTGTTATAGCTGGTCATGGAAGTTTATCGTTAAGAGATTGGTTAAGCAACCGATATTGGAAACAGGAAAACTGCGGTTTAGCAAAGATCGAACATGCAAAGGGTATGTATGCCTTGTATTATGATCAGATCCAGACTCTGGGTTACAAAGGTGTCGTGGCCACATTGGAGAGTAATGAGGTTTCCTACAGTTCTATCCCTAAGGAAGAAACACTTTGTGCGTACCTTTTTGTTAATCATGATGCTTATTCTTCCTATTGCAAGGCTTATAATGAATATTTTCGCTGGGTTTCAGAACGCAATGAGGCGCGCTTTGAAGGGACAATGAATCACGGGCAAGGCTATGACGCCAAAAATATGATGCATACCATACGTCTATTGCAACAGGCAAAGGAGATTTTGTCCAAAAGTGAACTGCAGATACGACGTCCCAATAGGGAAGAGCTCCTGTGCATCAAGAGTGGCGCCTATAGCTATGATGAACTTTTCGTCTGGTCGCAAGAGCTTTTTCAGGAAGTACAGGAACTTTGCTTGCACAGTTTACTTCCGGTAGCGCCAGATCAGGTTAAGCTAAGGCTGCAATTGGTTCAGATGCGTAAGCAGCTTTATCGGATCAAACTTTAATTGCTAATCATGGATATACTCCTTCGTTAGCGGTACTTAGCTGCAGCAATGCATCAGCAAAATGCCAAAGTAAGGTTAAATAAACCAGCTCATTAGCCAAATTGCTTCCCTCTGCCGGTTAGAGGGAAGCTCTTTTTGTTTTTGGGGCTTTATATACGCAGATAGGTGCTATTACTTAGTCGATGTTGCGTAAGCGGTATACTCGTTTACAATAGGCAGGTCCGCTTCTGCCCAGTCGTAGTTTCTTAATTGAGCAGCAGCTACCCATATCGCCTGGGCATGTTCCAGTGCTTTTACTTCTCCTGATTTTAGGCTGCATACAAAAGGGTAGAGCTGCAGCGAGAAGTCGGCGTAGTGGTGCTCTACCATCGTTAGTGCGCTATGTATATTAATATCAATATGGAGTTCCTCTTTGATTTCTCTGTGTAGACATTCTTCTTTAGATTCTCCGGTTTCAATCTTGCCACCCGCAAACTCCCATTTCAATGGAAGTTTCATTGAAGCCGACCGTTGGCAGATCAGTATTTTATTGGCGTGTTCTATTATCGCACAGGTTACTTGCAGCATAGTGGTTCAAAGTTAATGATTATCTTGTTTGAAGCAATCGGTCGTAAAGAATTGCCCCTTTTTAATTCCATCTGTGTAATTAGCAGATTTTATGTAAGTTTGGACATACCATATTGTGATGACAGCATATAAAGAGCATATCGAAATTTTTAAAGAAACTTACGGCACCCGTTTTAAAGCCTGGTGAGTGCTCATTGATCCTAAGGAGAAATTGCATCCAGTTTATTGGAAATGGGACGAGGGTAAATTTGAGAACAGGGATTTTGCTATTTTAACGATGAAACGTCGTTATCCAGCTTTAGAAATTAGATTTCACCAATCCTGATGTGTTGATGGTTTAAGCTGATTATCGGTCTTTCATTCCATGAATGTCCGTATATTATTGTTCCTAACTTGATCTGTCGAAGTGAACGACTCCGTACTGATCAAAAACAAAATGAAATAATCGCGTTTGATTATCTTTACGTGTAATATTAAAAAAACTTATAATGAATAAAATAATAGACAAGGTGGCTTTGATTCATATTAGTAACAATAGTGTTCTCAGCACCCTTTCCAAATCAAAAAACAAGCTTTACTTCCCAGGTGGAAAAAGAGAAAACAACGAATCAGATGTAGAATGTCTTAAAAGGGAAATTTTAGAGGAACTTAATGTCCATATATTGGAAAACACCGTGAAATTCTTTGGAAGTTTTGAAGCTCAAGCTGATGGCCACGAACCGGGAGTTGTAGTACGAATGTTATGCTATTTCTCTGATTTCAGTGGAACATTAAAGGCTTCTAATGAAGTCGAGTCATTTGAGTGGATAAAATATGAAGATAGATATAGAACGTCTGCAGTGGACATCCTTATATTGGAAGAATTGAAAAAGCAGCGCTTAATAGACTAGTTTGGAATGTATCAGAGCCGACCGTTGGTAGATCAATATTTTATTAGCGTGTTCTAATAATCGCACAACTTACTTGCGGCATAGTGGTCTAAAGGTTGATTATCATAGCTAAAAAGTTCTTATAGGAGAGAGGTTTAGAATAATCGTTTCCAATTCAGACGATCTTTACTAACTTTAATCCCAATGAATCCTGATCTGCAAGTTTATCTCAATGCTTTCGCCCGTGTGAAAAGGGCAAATACAAAATATGGATTGGCACCACATAAGCCGATCTTGCTCCTGACTTTGGTCGAACTGATCGACAAAGCTCTTATACTAGACAACCGCTTTGAAGTCAATGTCGATCTTGTGGGATTGTTTCAGGAAAACTGGCGCCTGCTGGTACGTACATCAAATCAACCCGACTTCACGCAGCCCTTTTATTATTTGCAGTCCGACAAAGCAGCAGGGCGGGGCTTCTGGGCTCTTTATCCAAATCCCGGCTTTCAGATCAATGCACATATCAAAAGTGTAAAGATCCTTTCGGAGGTAATAGCCTATGGTGCATTCGACGATAAGCTGGCTGTTTTGCTCAGTGATCCATTAAATCGCGCTGCAGTTCGTGATCAGCTACTTTCTGTTTACTTTCCGGATGAGCGGCTAGCATACCATCGCCATAAGGAACTGAATGACGGCTTTTACCATGAAGTACAATCTTTGGTGCTAAATGAGGCCGAGGCACAGTACAAACATATTTCCATTCAGACCGAGGAAGATGTGTTTGTCAGATCGGGGTTGTTCAAACGCTATATCCCGCAGCTCTATCAGGATACCTGTGCCATGACAGGTATGCGGATGCGGTCTACTTTCAAATACAATTTTATTGATGCGTGCCATATCGTTCCTTTTGCGGTGACGCATGATGACAAGGTGACGAATGGGATAGCACTATGTCCAAACCTGCATCGTGCATTTGATAGGGGACTGGTCAGTGTTGTAGAGAATTATACCATTATGGTTTCAGCTCATATCGACGAGCTGGTAGACCATCCCTATAGTTTATCGAAATTGAAAGGAAGGACAATTTTGCTCCCTCAGGTAAACAGGTATTATCCATCGCAGGAAAACCTAGCTTGGCATCGCGAAAATGTTTTTAAAGGATGATTTACCTATTTCCAGAGTTTTCTGGTTTCTAAGAATAGCTCTATCTGATTCAGTACTTTAGGTAGGTTTTTAAGAATATCTTGCGTCCAGAACCTGAATACGACGTAGTCCATGTCACGTAGGGCTCTATTGACGCGGATATCCTTTTGCATATTGCGCTCGATCTTGGGTATCCAGAAAAGGCGGTTGGATTTTATACGTTCCTTATTATTTTTCCAGTCGAATCCATGCCAGAATTCGCCGTCGACAAATATCGCAAGCTTGTATTTTTTTATTACGATGTCGGGAGTGCCGGGAAGGGATTTGTCGTGTAGGCGGAAACGGATGTTTTTTGACCAGAGCGCCCTCCGCAGGATCAGCTCGGGTTTTGAATTGCGGCTCTTGATCTTGGACATTTGTGCACTACGTTTTTTGCTTGTATAGAATCCTGCAGCTTCCTCAAATTGGGGAACATGAATTCTGTCGCTTTCATCGTAATAACTCATTATCTAATTTATAAAATTCTATTTGTTTTATATAAAGACGGAAAAACAGTTCGTTAGGATTTTAATTGTTTGGTTACAAGTTATTTATGAAATTTGTTTCTTATTTAAAGGGATATTAAAGAGAAAATTTTTAAGAATTGGGCTTACCAATAAAATCAGAATATAATTAATTCCTTTCTCATATGGAACAATAGATCAGCCAATAACCTATCTTTTTTTACCAAAACAGCATTATTAATCCTTTGATCCAGAAGTAAAGCTAAATAGTCAGATAATCTGTTAAAGTCATTGTGATAACGTATAATAGCATCTGAAACTGTTATCACAATTTCTTGTTTAAAATCTTCAATTGTTGCTTTAGAGATTTTTTCGGATTCTAATCTTCTATTATTTTCAACTTCTTCCAATGAAGTAGGTAAAGCCCCAAATCCAATAGAATTAATTGTTTTTGATTGCTTAAAAGAACTTCTGATTAATGATGCCGAATTACAAGCAAGGAGAAACAAATATTGCCCTTCAAATATAGCCATTTCATTCAACTTAACAAAAGCCCTTTTTGGGAAGTGTTCACTGGATTCACCACCATATAGTAAATTTGGTTGCCCGTGACCAAGAAATATTATTACAGTTTTTTTTGTAACATTTGAAATGAATTCGAAAGCACTTTCATATGATTCTTCGTTCGGATGAATCTCTGTAAGATTGTAGTTAATATTTTTATTTTTAAAATTTTCGACGATTCCATACAGGAAATCTGTAGAAGGATCAATAGATATAATAATTTGAATCACTCTTGTGGAAAGTTATTAAGTTCAATTAAATGAGCTACAGTTAGCTCTACTAAATGTTTTTGAAATTCAATTCCGTTAGGTAAATCCTTATCGATTTCGTGAGCAATATCAGCAAGCTTCATCCCCTTAAATTTAGGATAAGCACTTTTAAATTTTTCTTCACCAAATCTTTCTAAGTATCCAATTATATGGTCTCTAAAATAATATGTCTTTTGTGGTGCTGTAAGGATTTGAGTGATTTCTTCTGGTATTCTACCTCTATCTATAAAATCATCTATTTTTAGTTTAATTAGCTTTTTAACTTGTTCAGGGGTATTAAAAATTCTGGCTACTTTATCTTGTTCTGCTGAATATAGGCAAAATTTAGCTCTTCGTAATCTATATTTTTTTGAAACGCATTCGTTTTTTATCCATTTCAGTAATTCAAATCCATCTAAATTTTTGTCTTTAAAATCATAATCAGATGCCACGATATCAAAACTGTCATTAACATAATTCTCATTTATATAAGCCTGAATTTTGCTTTTGTCAAGGACCGTTTCACCAGTATCGGGATTCTTCTTCATAAAGTCCTCGTTTAGATGTAAAAAAGTCTCATTTAATTCATAACCCTGTTTCTTTAATTTACTTCGAAGGTTTTCAATTTGAGCATTTATTTTATTATCATCAATATAAAGTATTCTTTTTATGTTCATATAGTATTTATAATAATTTTAAAGGTTGCTCCAGACAACTTTAGTCCATTTCCTGAAAATTCAATATCACTATTTATTTCAGATAGAAGATTTTTGGTATAATACAATCCAATCCCCGAACCACTAGCTCCAGCTGGAGGGATATCTCTGACTGACAATTCAAAAATCTGTTTAGAATTATTAGTAAAATTTTTAGATAACCCTATTCCGTCATCAGAAAAATAAATAACTAGCTGTTTTTCGTTTGTTTTAATAAATTCTATTTGAATATTTTTCGCGTTCCATTTAACAGAATTGCTTATTAAATTATCTAATACAATAGACATATTTAATACACTAATATTTTTTATTAATTTTTCATTCTCGTTTAAAAAGGAAAATGATAAGCTATCTGAGAAAGTATTTCCGTATAAGGATACATATTCAACAATATACTTTACCACATCTACATCTTTCTTTTCAATGTCTTCTTTTAAATCTGCCCTTGTTACAAATTCAGCCATCTTTAGGGACCTTTCTGCACATACTTTCAAAAATCCCAACTTTTCAATTAGGCTATGAATTTCGAAATCATTTTCCGTTAAATTGTCAATAATATTCTCAATACCATCTCGTACCTCAATATTATTGATCTTGATGGTGTGTATGAGCCCATCTGCGTCTGGGCTTAAGGTCCTTCTCGTTGCTAGTAAATATAGATTTTTTTCCTTTTCGATATCCAAATCAGACTCTGCCTTTATAATCTTATTCTTTAAGGTATTAGCTGAATTTTCAGCCGACTCTTTTTGGTTTTTTAACTCTAATAATTGATTCTGTAAATCTTTGATTAAAAACGTTTGTTTTTCAATGGTGTTTTTATAAAGTTGAATTTCTAGTATTGCTTTCGAGGTCGCGTCATTTGTCGTATATTTCGAAAACTCTTTTAATTGTTTTTCCAACTCTTCATTTTCCTGAGCTTTTTTATGAAGTATTTTACTAAGAATTTCTCCATCTATTTTTTTCTTCGCAAAATCATCTATAAGTTGATTAAACTCTCTTTCCGATATTTCTCGCTCTTCTTCTATTTTTTGAATTATTAGATTTTCGTTTATATATAGCTCTAAAACTTCTGAAGCTTTGGCAGCAATCAGCGTATGTATTGTGGCATATACTCTCGATTTTTTGGTTCTTTCATCTTCTCTATATTGTAGATCTTCCTCTCGAAGAGAGCCTGAAATTATTTTTGATTCAACTTCTTTTAATTTTGTTGATTCTTCTTTGTCTTGAGAGTCGTAAATGGAGCTATCCCAATTTAATCCTTCGACAACATATCTTTCTAATCGTCTTAGTGTTTTATAAAAATAGCTGTCATTTCTTTCCGAAGAGGTTAACTTTCTAAAGTTTTCGTTATTAACAATTCCTTCTCGACTAGAAATTATCTGAAAATCATTGTCTTCATCAGTTATTTCGATTTGACCAATTATATCTCTAGAACCTAAATATCGTCTGGTGCCTTGCGCTTTTCGCTGGTCTAAAGCCAGCCAGTCATTTCCAACATCGCCATATGGCGGAATTCTAAATCCATTTATGAAAAGAAATATTGATCCATAATTTACCGATTGAATGCCAGTTTGTTTTGTGAAGAATGCTTTTGCATAGGAGTTTAAGAAATACATTGATAGCTTTGTATCCTTAATTTGGGGGTAAAAAGAGTTCTTCTCTTTTATCCAATATACTGTTTCACCTTTATCTTTTAATTCAGTTAATATAGCTTTGCCGTTATCTACAGTTTTAGATTCAATTACTGTAGATTTAAATTCTAAGGTGTCGAAAATTCGGTTTTCCACTTTACCAATAAATCTTTCGTGTACACTTTTGGAAAGGTTTTCTTGAATAAATTCAGGCGTATCAATGAATATTCCGAAATCGTTAATTTCAAAAGCTTGATGGGGATTTATGAGTTTTTCGAGATATTTTTTTAAGTCAACAAACTTAGATACGTCCCAACTGATTAAATTTTTGTTTTTATCATAAATAGGATATACCCATTTACTTCTCAATTTAATTATTTCGAGGAGTACTCCGTGCTTAAAGTTTTTAAATCCTAACAAATTGAATTCATTTTGTGTCAAAGTCTCATATTTTAGAGGAACAGATTGAATCTGTTTTCCTTCATCTTCGACTTCAAATAACTTCCAATCTATAGTGAGTTTATAGTATAAAGGATCCTTAGTTGTCCTTGTATAAAGATTTAAATATTCACCTAAGCGATCGCAAGAAAAACGGCCAACGCCTTTTGCCCCTGCCATTCTTCGTTTATGTTGAGTTTTATTTAACTTTTTAGACGAATATGCAATATTTAACCATTTATTTTGGACGTCGTCAATATCCATTCCTATTCCATTGTCTTGAATAATCAATCTTGAAGTCTTGGAGGAAAATTGTTCAACGTTTTCGTCGTCGTTATATTTTTGATTAATATAAGATACGGTTACTTTCTTGGCATCAGCATCAAAAGAATTTTTTACTAGCTCCAAAATAGCTATGTTGTCATCGTTAATCAGATCTTTTCCTATAATACTCTTAAGCTGAACATTAGTTTTAAAATGTAAAAAGTTTTCCATTAGAAATCTATAGTAGTTGTGATAAAATAATACCAGCTTGCTCGCCAAAAAGAGGAGGGATAGCATTACCTATTTGAGAATATCTTGGAACCTCTTGTGTTCTTCTATTGCCTCCAGTTGTATACTTATTGCGGAATTTATACCAGTCATTGAATGACTGTATACGGGCATACTCCCTTACGGTAAATATACGTGGTTCGCAATAATGGATATAATCATCTGGGAGAGTAGTGATAGTAGGGGTGGGAGATTGGCCACTCAATGGTATAATTGTTCTTTTCTTCAAATCGTACTTCTCTCTTATTTCCTTGGATAAAGACTTCCCCTTCTCGGCATATTTCAATAAATATTCAAACTTTTGAATTGTCTTGATGCTATGTTTCGCAAAACGATGGCTATCAGGGATATTGTCCAAATAACCTCTCCGCATGAGTTTTTGATAACTCGATGATTCTTGATTATAAATACCTGATTTGAATCCTTTCGAATCGGGACAATCTGTTTCTTGGATCCTTAACAAGTCTGAAATAGCATCTTCTAGATTGTTGGTATGATTTATTCCTTTTGAATCTGCGAAAGTCTTCTTATTTGAAATTAAAAGCTTAAAAAAATCATAAGGTTTATATTTTGAAACAACATCTTTTCTAATGCCAACTAAAATAAATCGAGTCCGTTTTTGAGGTACACCAAATTCAGAAAAGTCTACAAGCTTGCCATAAACTTCATAACCCAGAAACTTTTCCTTTTTCATTACACGTCTTAAGGAATTCTTGACATATTCTGAGTAGATTCGGCCTTTAACCTTGTTTTTATCAAATTTTTGAGTGAAACCTTTGACATTCTCAAAGAAAATTAGTTTTGGTTGGACTAAACGAATAAATCTAACGTAGGATTCTACTAATTTATTTCTCGTATCATTTTCAATACGTCTCCCAGCAGTTGAAAACCCCTGACATGGAGGCCCTCCTGCAACTAAGTCGATTGATCCGCGAAGCGATCTTAATTTGTCACCATAATTATCAATAATATCATTGATATCATGATTTTTGATCGGAAGCCATTCAGGCCAGTCAAAATGATTATGTTGATCTATTAAATTGTAACGAAGTGTTTCGAAAGCATCGGGACTTTTTTCAATAGCAAATTGGGCTTTCCATTCTTTAGAATTAAAAAAGCCAAGTGAAAGACCGCCACAACCAGCAAACAGATCAATATAGGTATTCTTAGACATGGATAAAAAATACATTTTTGTTTTTAAATAGACAAATTGTTTTTTGTTTTGTTCTGGTAATCAGGCTTGTATTTTTTTTTATGATATCAACTTTTATTTAGATAACAGTTTTAATAGTTAGCAAAGTTTAAAAATGTTCTTTCTACAAAATATTGTTCTAATTTTTTTAGTTTGTCAATTTTAAATCGCCAAAATCGATGCAAAAATCTCCTAAATCCGGAGCCTTTTCTCGTTTGATTCTCTCTTGGGGAGAAGAGGCCTTGAGTCTAACAAACATATCCTCAATAGGGTCGTTTAATGTCGTATGTATGGTGGAATAAGCTTCTATTAGTTGATACCAGGAACCCCACGCGGCAGTTTCATCCATTTCTATTCCTGTGAAATTAATTTGATTTCTTGCAAGCACAAAAAGGTATACTCGCTCAATCGTCCTTTTTTCTCCCAGCACATTTTCAATTTGAAGCGCATTCAGAATGGTCCTATCATCAAAAGTGGACAACCACCTTTTTATTTTTGTTAGCCATTCGTTAGCTTTTGGAAAAAGATTATTTATTCGGCTAAATCGTTCTTTAATCGAATGAGAAAAAGGGTCTTGCCATTTTAATTGAAATAGGCCTAATGTGTTGGTTTCCTTATTGTAAACTATTGCATCAATATCCGTTTTTACATCATCAAAGGATATTTTAATTTCTCTATCTATTTTAATTATGCTTTCTTTCGAGAAAAAATTAAAAAGTTCTTTTCTAAATCTATCCTCTCTATTATTTACGGCTTTATCAAAATCCTTAATAAATTTTCGTTTCAGCTCTCGATTTAATAGTGCAAAAGGATTTCCTAGACAACCCGCAATTGATCGTATCAGAAGGCTACCGCTTACTTCGATAAACATTGGGGGAGGGGGTGCAGGATATTCTAAATAGTAATCAAAATTTTCTTTTGTTAAAGTTATGCATTCAAAAATCTGTTTAACTATATGGCGATCCCAACCAATATATGATGCATAATCATTAATAGCATTATTCTTATTTTGAGTATATGAAATTAAATTCTCGAGTTGTACATTTGGTTTTTTGCCTTTTAAATATAAGCAGGCATCAGAATGTTTAATTGCTACACCAATAATTAATTCAATGATGGTGATGTACTTGTGATATTCAATCCCGCCAAATTTGTCATTCGGATCAAAATTATCATAACCTTGCATTTTAAGGAGTAGATAATGTCCTTGTTCATTATAGTAGTCGTCGATATCAGGTGTAGTTTGGTAACTAATGTAATCACCAAACGGGTTTTTTATCAATTTCTTGAATTCTTTTGCGATTCTATCTACATCGAAAGATAGCGCCGCTTTTTTATCTTCAATTATTCTGCTAATAATATTATGTTTTAGAAAATCCATGCTTTCTCGATCAAATCTTTCAATTCCGGTATTTGAATGTAAACATTCGAAAATAAAATGTTTATCTGTCTGCCTTTTAATCGAGATTAGGTCAGCTTTTTCATAACTAAGTATTTGTTGACAAAGGGCAATTTTTCCGGAATGGATCAAATTAGAAATAGCCCAATTTCTCAACTTTTCCGTTGTGGAAGGTAATGGACTGATTTCATCAATTTTTAAATTAAAATAAAACGGTTTTAATAATTGAGGCCATCCGAATTTAATTAGTTCCATGTCAAAGTGATCTTCATTCGTTATTTCAGGATGAAATGTAAAAAGTATATCTATCGCCCTAACGATTGTCTGTATGGCTACATAAGGTGGCCCGTTGAAAGTCTTACCAATCTGTTCGCTTTTTTTCGCAATTATTCTATTCAATTCTTCCGAAGCAGGAAAGTTATAGTTATTATTCATAGAAACATTTTTATTATCCGATTTTTATTCTGTCTAAACCGTTGCAATAAGATTTTATTGGCTATTTGTGTCGATGACTTAATATTTGAACACGTTTGATCTATGAAACTCCATATATTTTTTACTGCCTCTACCCAATTTAATTTTTAGAGACTTCTTTATTCCAAATATTTCAGAATCGAGAAAGAATTCAGAAATCAATATACATCCATTATCGTCAAAAGAGATTAGTCCTTTATCAAAGAGTTTGTCATAATTAGGAAGAAGCAGCAGCCCATTATCAGGGTCAACTTTCTCATAATTATCACATTTGCTCCACGGTTTGATGTGGGAGGCGATAAGAAGGTCGGAATTAAGGTAACCGGAAATGGCACAACCTCCACCTCTTTTAATTAAGCTATTTTTAAATCTGCCTTGACCCAGGCGGGCTAAAATCAACGTCTCTTTTTCGCCGCCTTCTTTGTTGCTGTTAATAATATCAATGATATCATTAAAGCTGTTTCCTTGATGTTCTGACATAAATTCAAGATATAGATCAAATGCACGGCTGTACATGTTGTTTCCTCTTGAATTCTTTTTCTCAAAAGCAAGAATACTAAAATATAAATCGTAAAGTTCCTTGATTTTGCTAGCTTCCTCTATATGAAATAATGAATTAATTTCAATGTGAAGTTTTAAATCATTTGATATAGTTTTTATAGTTCCAATATATTTTTCTGGCCTAGTTATTTGCTTATGGTTTTCTTGAAGCCAGTTTTTAAATTCAATTTCTCGTATGATAGTCTCCATTTACTGTGAGTTGTTAAGCCAATATATGAGTGTAGTAGCTTGGAATTTCTACCACTTTTAAAAATGATTCCTTGGTTATAAAATTTCTTCAAGTGTAGATTTTCCGCTCGATTGGTCGCCATTGGTCCACCGCCATTCCTCGTGAAGTCTAATTCTTCCATCTTCAAGAATCTCTGGTCTAGATTTACAAACCCCTGTCATTATTTTCCCATCCCGATTAATATGATGATATCGCATATCTATATTTCCATCATCGTCGACGACTCCGAGCAAATGTCCGGAGACAATGCTACCACCAGAATAAATAGAGGTGAGGATATTTCCCTCTTGCTTGTAGTGAAAAGTTGTTTCACTTGAAGTGTTGCCGTTATCTGAATTGGTGACAACTTTGAATATTCGATTGTGGTAATTCATTTATCAATTTTGTTCTTAAGCGTGGTGGCACACAAAGTGAGTTAGGAAATATCTGTCAACCTAACTATCTTCCCATCGGTAGAAAACTCAAAGACAGACTTGCCTTCCAAATTGATCTCATCATCTTTTTTCAATCCATTAGGAAAATCCATCGCTGCGATCGCTCGGTAGTTAATCGTGATTTCAGTCGAACTATGTGTGTGGGTTATTGACTCGATGGACTGCTCTCTCTCGCTGAAATAGGAGAGAGCTCCAATGGCTTGTTTTTTGAATTCCTCGATTCCTTGTAAGTGCAGGGTTTGTTCGCCATTCATAATATTTTTGAAAATAACGTCTTGGGTGAAATCTGCTATCATATTTTCCACGTCCATACTATTATAAGCTCGCACGTACTGGAAAATCTTATTTGTTCTATCATTTAAAATGGCGGCATCAGGTAAGGAATTTTCAGCAATTTTTATTGACCCGTAAATTCTTTTAAAGGTTTCTAAAACATTCCCTCCTAATCCCTCGATAAAACTTATAAATTCAATTGCCTCGAGATCTCTTACTATACCACTAGCGAGTCGACTTATTTTGCCATCAGACATCTTAATGTCTTTTTCAACTTGTTTTTGTGATAAACAGTGAGTTAGTATAAACTTAACTTCTGGTGATAAAAAATCCAATCCTTTTAGAAGGTCTTCATTGGGTCTATTAGGGAATATTTCGTTTACAGCATTATTGAACTCAGTTTCCGGTAGGTTTTTTAATAAGATCGCAGTCAGTATTATTTTGTAAAATTCTAAAGGGGTTGATTTACTGTTATCCTTATTGCAGAGGTCACTTATCCTTTGTCTTTTTAAGCTTGTAAGATCAGCGACCTTTGTTTTGCTTGCTTTTAATTTGTCAAAGTATTTTCCGAATAACGTGCTCATATTTCAGATTATTTAATGAGTTTTTTAAATTATTTTTGCGAAAGTCATTAATATGACCTATATTTGTATTAGTTAATAAATGCGACAATAGGAATGTTAATTCATTCTAAACGATGTCACTTACGCACGAAAGCCGTCAAATTTTCCACGTAGGTCGACACGGGGTTCGCTTTCCATTGATTTTGTTATCTTTGCATACATTTCGATGGAGCGGGCTTCCTGTCAGTCTTTGTGGAATTAAGATTTCGATCTTAGAGGCTCTTGACGGCGCCACGTGCAAAGCATGGAAGTTCGCTTCATTGATTTTTTACCAATTGTCTTTTCCACGCTTCCATAAGTGCTATCGTTTTTGAATAACCAAAATGATTATGATAAAACGATTCAAAGACCGCCAAAAACACAAGGCTTACCTCAAGGAGGTTAGCATTTGGTTTTCCAATTCAATTTTAATTAGCAAGATTATTCCAGGGCCAGAATAATCGGTTAAAAATATAAAACCAAAATAGGGGATAGCGGCATCCGCATAATAGTTTGTGCCGAATAGGTATTCACTAGAAAGGCCCCTAGACTAGGTTTTCCCGATTTGTATTCGATACACTACCCTTTAATTTTGGGTAAGTTAAATAAAAGCTCTTTCGAGCCGTAAAACACCTTAAAAGTAGCGTTTTATTTTTAAACAACAAAATTAAAAACTATAATATTGTATTGTTATTCTATATAAAGTAGATCGGGCTTTTATTTCTTTCCGAAAGGAAGCGCCATAATGACCCCTGAAGATGACTAGTAACCGATTTGAGGGCGCTTTGCGGATTCGTTAATTTTTATTTGTTGTATAAACAGTATTAAAAAAATACTGCTAATGATAACCCTTTTTAATTCGAAAAAATCGAAAATGGGGAAGCTATGTCCGTTTCATTTGATCGGACAAAGCTTAAGTCATCTTTATGAACCTTAAAAATGAATCAAAAATATTCAAATGTGCTAGCCTTAGAACTAGCCATATACCAAGTACACGATCAAGATTATGATCCCACGGATAAGATCGCCGATTTTTGGAAAAAGTATGATATCCGTACCATCCAGAATACCATTTCTTTACTACTTAAGAAGTCAGCAGACCGCTGGCCTAATGAAAACGTATTGGAACTCTGCCACAAGCAGGTATTCGGTTTCGATCTGTTAGCGGTACTGATTGCCTATTTCCACGTGCATAAAGACTATGTAGACATGAGCAAATTAGATTTTTCAGACGCTGAAACAACAGGTTTTAGTTTGGATGAGCTGGAGATCACCAAGCGAATTCACGAGTTTTTTGTACGATTAGTAGACTAACCTTAACGATAAGCAGATGACAAATAGATCAAACCGTATGTCTGCCTTATTAGATAAGGTAGCGAGTATTCCAACTATACAGATTATAATACTCATTATAGTATTCATACTTGTTTCTATGTTTAGTTTATCAGCTCAAACGCCCCGCAAGGACAGCGGGGCGGATGGGTTGTTATCCATCAGCGGTACTGTCGTATCGTTCAGTGACGGTAAACCTATCCAAGGAGTTTCCATCCGTGTCGAAGGTGAAAAGGGAAGGACCTCTTCTAATAAGGATGGTTCATTTTCATTACCAGTTTCCAATCCCAAAGGTACAGTTTCGTTCTCCCACATGGGATTCAAGCGCTTACAACTATCTTATGTCGCAGGGGTATCACTACAAGTAAAACTGATACCATTAGAGAATCAATTGGATGAGGTGGAGGTAGTCTCTACTGGCTACCAAAAGATTCCGAAGGAAAGGGCGACAGGAAGTTTTGAGCTGCTGACCAATGAGCAGATTAATGTGAGCAAATCTTCCCATTTTATTAATAGGTTGGATGGGCTCTCGCCATCGCTGCGTTTTGAAAAGCGTGTACCTAATCTAAAGCCCGAAGAGCAGATCTACCAGCGAGGTAATTCAACCTTACTCGGCGCCTGGAGTCCCCTGATCATTCTGGACAATTTTCCGTATGAGGGTGACCTCAGCAATATCAATCCAAATGACATCGAAAATATAACCATCCTTAAAGATGCAGCTGCGGCATCCATATGGGGTACCCGGTCGGGAAATGGCGTTATTGTATTGACAACAAAATCGGGCGCCAAGCTGGACCGCATGCAACTGGAGGCGAGTTCCAATATCCAGATAGGGCAGAAGCCGGATATCTATAAGCTTCCTTATATGTCGAGCAAAAGCTTTATCGAAGCTGAGGAGATTTTATTTAAAAACAATTACTACGATTGGATGCTAAACTATCCTGACTATACCATCTCACCCATCGTTAACTTGCTTAGTCAGCTTCGTGATGGTAAGATGAATAAGGATGATTATGATAAGCAGAAGCTTCAATTTGAGCGGTATGATGTGCGCGATGATTATATGAAATATGTGTATCGCAATAATGTGGCGCAGCAGTACTATACGAGTCTGGCTTATGGGAGTAAAAAGCTTGACTTCAGAGGAAGTCTAGGCTATGATCGGGCTGCCGAAAATATCCGGAATAACAGCACATATCGTATCAGTGCCAAATTTGTTACTTCGATCCGTCCGACAGACCGTCTATCGCTAGATCTCAATATCGGATTTTCGGACAACGGACGCAAATCGCAGGGCAGTGACTCAAAGGTCGCCTATGGCTCGCTTTATTCGGGTGCCGGTAAGACTTTTTATCCTTATCTACGGCTGGTGGATAATCAGGGGAAAGGGATTGATCTGGAGACAACGACCTTACGTAAATCGTATATTGATACCTTGGCAAATGGACGGATGCTCCCTGCGCATTACAATATGCTGAATGAATTGTACGCCAGCGAAAACCTAGCGCGTGTCACTGATGTAACCATGAGTATAGCTGCAAATTATAGCTTGAGTGATGCATTACGTTTGAATACTTCATATCAGTTTCAGCGTTCACTGAGTAAGGTAACGAATAATGAGTCTATTGATTCTTATTTTGCACAACACTATATCAATCTATTTACTGAATTCACACCCAGCTCATTGACGTATCATGTGCCAGTGGGAGATATTTATTCGCAGCGTATAGGGGATTTGTTTTCGCACTACCTACGGGGTACGGCCATTTTTGATAGGCAGGTAGGGCTGGGTACGCTAAATATGCTGGCGGGGATGGAAGTGAAAAGTATGGACAACCGTATCGAAGGCTATAAACTATATGGCTACAATGCGGACCGGATAGAATTTACACCTGTGGATTATAAGACGAGTTTTCCCTTGCTTAATGGATTGCAGGGGCGGGGTCAGATCATCAGTGGAAATAAACTGGAGGAATATAAACAGCGCTTCTTTTCGGTATTTATTAATGGTTCCTATACCTTGGAAAACAGGTATGTATTGTCTGGCAGTTTGCGCCGGGATGCGGCCAATCTCTTTGGGGTTGCTACCAATAACAAGTGGCAGCCATTATGGTCGGTAGGGGCTGCTTGGGAACCGAGTAAAGAAGATTTCTTTCCGAAGGATGTATTTTCTTATTTAAAACTCCGGGCTACCTATGGTGTAAATGGCAATGTGACCACGCAGATCTCCGCTTACCCTACGATTGCTTATGATGGTATATTCCCATATACAGGGTATACCAATGCATATATGGTCAATCCGCCAAATCCAGACTACCGGGCCGAAAGGGTACGTATTGTCAATATCGGTGCGGATTGGTCAACAAGAGGTAAACGCTTGAATGGTACGATGGATTTTTTTGTAAAAGATGCAAAAGATCTGGTAGCGCTAAGCAATATCGATCCGACAAAAGGTTTTTATACGCAGGCGGTCAATATTGCCGATTTCAGAAATAAAGGGTTGGAACTCAATCTACAGAGTGTAAAT
This sequence comes from Sphingobacterium sp. CZ-UAM, assembly GCF_002000245.1. GTDB lineage: Bacteria > Bacteroidota > Bacteroidia > Sphingobacteriales > Sphingobacteriaceae > Sphingobacterium. The sequence continues at coordinate 588,110 of NZ_MTCM01000001.1, forward strand.
ATAAATGCCGAGGATTTTAGATGGAATTCAAATCTCTTATTTACGTATAGCAAAAGCGTGGTCACAAAATATAATTACAAACACGCGAATGTGGAGAGCTATATGTGGGCAACGACTGCACCAAACCCTGTTGTCGGCAGGGACCTATATGGATTATATGCCTTTAAGTTTGCCGGACTGGATCATGACACGGGTGCACCGCAGGGGTATTACGAGGGTGAAGTGTCCAAAGATTATGCGAAGATCATGTCGGTGGGCATTGACGATGTGGCTTACCTGGGATCAAGTGTACCGTTGTATAGTGGTTTCCTGGCGAATACCTTCTCATGGAAATCATGGTCGCTTCGGGCAAACCTACAGTACAAATTCAAATACTTTTACCGGAGACCAAGTATCAATTACAATGGGCTAGCGCAGTATTGGCAGATGAATAATGACTTTGACAGGCGGTGGAAGCAGCCAGGGGATGAATTGCATACCAATGTACCGGCAATGATCTATCCCATGAATAGTCAACGCGACCTATTTTATCAGAACTCGGATATCTTGATTGAGCCTGCTGACCATATCCGCCTGAAAGACATCAATCTGCAATATACTATGAATACGCAGCTGAAGGGGGTAAAATCGTTAACGGTCTATGTCAATGCGGATAATCTGAATTTTATCCTCTGGCGCAAGTCGGATTATAATAATGATCCTGATTTCAATTTTCTGATTCCGACACCAAGAATGTATACGCTAGGGATGAAAGCTACTTTTTAACTGATAAAATCATGAAAAAAATACATTACTATTTACTGCTAGGCATGGCGATGCTCTGCCTGCAGGGCTGCAACAAATTTTTGGAAACCAAACCGGATACCAAATTGGCCATTCCCGATAGCTTCGAAGACTGTCAGGCGTTATTGGATGGGTATGGTACGGTAAACATGAGCTACCCGTATGTTGGCGAACTCTGTACGAACGATTTCTCGCTGACCTCGGAATACTGGGCTGGATTGGAGGTATATGAAGACCGTATGCTCTATATCTGGGATAATCAGGTTACTCCACCGCAGTCGCAATGGGCCGGACCTTACCAGACAGTGTATATCGCCAATCAGGTGCTGTCCATCCTAGAAACTTTGCCCGCGGGGGCACGTCGCCAGCAGATGGAGGGGGCTGCCTACTTTTACCGTGCCTATGCACTGTTTGCACTGGCAGAGCTATTTGCCCCCATACCCTTAAAAGATGGTAGCAATGCGGGGGTAATGGCGCTGCCGTACCGTACCTCACCAAATATCGAGGAAAAGGTGGAGCGAGTACCCCTGGGTGAGTATTTTGCGTTGCTGTTGACGGACCTGGATAACGCTAGGGAATTACTTCCTCGCTCCGCTGGGCTTCCATCGCGGCCGAACAGCACGGCTGCGGCTGCGCTCTTATCGCGTATCTACCTGTATTTGCAGGATTATGAAAAGGCCCTGGTCTACGCCAATACCGCTCTTGATCAGCAAAATACCCTGATGGATTATAACACCTTACCCATGTATGAGGAAAGTCCGTTTAAGCAATTCAATCCGGAAGTGATTTTTCAGGCTATTTCTTCCGGGAGCTTTACGTTTTACTATACCATATGGAAAGCCTCGCCCCAGCTTTACAACAGTTATGCGGATCATGATCTCCGAAAGCAGCTCTACTACATGGATAATGGGGACAATACTTTCTCCTTCAAGGGCAATTATGATGGTGAATTAAATCAGTCGCCCTTTAGTGGCCTTGCTGTCGACGAACTTATACTCAACAAAGCTGAATGCTTGGTTCGTTTGAATCAGCTAGACGAGGCCAAGGAGACCATTAATCACTTGGGGCTAAAGCGCTATAAAAAAGAAGTGTATCAGCCTGTAGTCACAAACGATGTCGCGTTACTACTTGAAATTATTTTGCAGGAGCGCAGGAAAGAATTGGTGATGCGGCAACGACGCTGGGCGGATCTGAAACGTCTGAATCTGGATCCGGCCACCGCAGTATCACTGAAACGGACAATAGCGGGCAAGGATTATCAGCTGCAGCCAGGCGCTGGCTTTTACACGATGCTGATCCCACGTGAGGTAATCAATAATTCATCTTTAACACAAACAATACGATAATGAAACTACTATTTAAAATAATCATTCTTTTATTCCCGGTGTTGCTTTTTGGTCAAAGCAATAAAAACCTGAAAGTACCCGAAGGTATAGCAATAGGCATGGATGCACCCAAAGAATTGCTTGGTAAGACAATAGACGGTAAGATCATACCGCCCATAGGTGACTTACCGCAAGATCTGGTCATCCTGGATTTTATGAATACAGCCTGTACCAGCTGTATTGCAGCATTGCCACGTTTAGGACAATTGCAACAAGCAAACGATAATGTGCTTAAGATCATCTCGATATCCTACGAGAAAACAGATCGGGTCAAAGCTTTTAGAAAAAATAATGAACTCTTTCGCTCAAATAAACTTGATTTTATTGTGGAAGATTCCATATGGTCCAAATATTTTCCACACCAGACGGTCTCGCATATGGTGTGGATCTACAAGGGTAAAGTTGTGGCCATCACCCATAGTGAATATGTAAGCCAGGAAATGATCGATCGGGTGGTCAAGGATGGCAAGATCGCTATACCGGTCAAAGATGATTTCCTGACTTTTGACTTTACACGCCCGTTGATAGGAAGCCAGGCTGGTAGGTATTCTTTTCTGACAGGATTTATTGAAGCAGCCAACAGCAACTTTGGGCAACAAGTAGATAGTGTGAATGGTATCGTTCGTGAATATATTGTTAATGGCGAGATTATAGCGGCTTATTTATACTGCTATGGAAAACTGGAGGCACTCCCTTTTATAAAAGATAGTCGTATTGTGGTGGAGCGGCCAGATAAAGAGCGTTTTGTCTTTGATAAAATTCAATCCAAATACCGCGAAAGTTGGAGACGGAAATACGGTATCAGCTATGAAGCTAATTTTGATATCAAGGCTGATCCCAAAGAGAAAGCCAGAGCGATGATCGCAGATATGGAGATTAAAATGGGAGTGAAAACAGCACTGACACCTCGGTCTGTCGTTTGTTGGGTGATCATGGATGATCCCAATGGAAAAAAGGCACAGCGGACAGCGGATGGGCAGACGATCGCTGACTTTGCTTTTATGCTCGACCTCAATGGAGATATTCCGCCAGTTATTAATGAATCTAATGACACCCGGCCATACAGCTTTACCGGAGCTTCGGCATTTAAAGATTTGCAGGTCGAATTAAAGAAAAATGGCTTTTTACTGGTTCAGCAGGAAAGAAATATTCCTTGTTTAGTGATCAGATAATCAAAAAGGGCTACCGATCTGGTAGCCCTCTCTTTATAGACCCAGTCGGGTGGGTCTATGCTTTTAATTTGACGTTAGTCGTGCTGGTTCTGGTATTCAAAGCCTGTAGCATTTCGTCCTTTAATGCAGACGAGATCGTAGGGACACCTCCTGAATTGGGTGCTTCGATCGTACAGATTTGATTATTTCCTGAACAAGACGGCGTACCCAATGAGTAGCTTGCTGGATTGCCAGGAGCGTTTGGGTTGTTTAATTGAAATGTTGCCATGTTGCAAAATTTTAATAGTCAAATCGTGTTAATTAATCAGATACATCCTCAATATATCCGGTTTCACAGATTCTGCCGGGCTGACCGAAACGCCGTACTGGGCCAGTCCTTTTCGAGTAAATGCTGTATCGTACCGACACACGGGAATGTCGTAAACCTGCGCCCATGCCGGTCACGTACAGGGCCGGCACAGCAGCAGGTGGTTGACCGCAGGAGGTTTATCTTTGCCAAGCCGGAGTACTTTCGCTGCACCAATTGTGAAGGCCATTGCCGGCGCGGGGTTCTCAAATCCGCGGCGAATGGTTTCTCATTTAAAGAATGCATTCTGACTCGTTCTGTACGCTGTATATGCTCTTGCCCTGTCATACTTTTCTGTTTATAAATTCACCCAGTCCTAAGGGTATGTGTTTCATTAATCCAAATCTAATGGCAAAAAAGTCCTATTTTTTGATTGAATACAGACTTTGATTTGGTCAAACCCATAGTTAATCTTCGGCCTTGAGCGACTATAGCGATCTGATGTATGCACTCGGTGTCTGGCCGGTATGCCGCTTAAAGAAATGACAGAAGCTGGACTGGTCACTAAAGCCACATCGGCTGGTGGTGATTTTGATCGATAGCTTTTGCCCTAGACAATGCTTGGCTTTTTTTAAGAGCTCCTGATTACTATAATGCGTTATCGGTACGCCATAGCGCTCCTTGTGAAGATAATTTAGATATTGAGATTCGACGAATAAGCTTTCCGCAATGTGGATGATCAGTACCGGTCCGTCAGTCTCGGCGATCCGGCTGCCGATCAGCTCCCGTGCCAGCTGTACGATGAGATCAGGATGGCGCAATAAGCCCTTTGCTCTGAGCATTTTGTCCTTGATCAAATAAAGCAGCTCCTGAATTTTTTTTAGGATACATAATTTGGGGATGAGAGGCTTTGTGAGCAGCTCCTTGGTTAATTCGCCGAGGATACGTCGGGTATGCTCCATCGCTTCAAAATCAAGGCTCACCCGGTATTGCGGCTGCTGCTGCCGATGGGCTCCCACAACCTCATCCAGATAATCAAAGCCTGACAATCCATTCAGATCAAGCAGGTCAAGGGGCAATGTAAAACCTTGGATATGGTACTTGCCGGGTTCAAAATGTAAGCTGATAACCGTCTTTGGTGCATAGAAAAATGCACCGTGAAAAGGGCGGAAGCTAAACGTGGCCTGTATATGGGGCTGCTGATACTGGATGGGTTTGCGTCCGTCCAGGTGATAAAGTAGGTGGGTCTGTGGGCTTAAGATCTCAAAACAGATGTGGGTAGCGGTGCTGACCTCGATGGCATAACTGTAGCTTTCCAGATTGCCTGTTTTTAAATATTCTTCATAAATACTGATCTGATTATTGCTGAGCAGTCTTGTTCGGCTACCTGGTAGCCGATGAATAAAGGATTTTGTGAGCGTACTTTTGCTCACAAAATCCATTTCTGCTTCTATCAACCTGAATGATTCGGTCTGCATATAGCTGTTGATTTTGGGGAATATTCCACGTTTGTTTCGGGGAAACGTGGGTTAGCGGTATGCTGAATTCCGGTAAACAATGCGGATAGAAAAATAACCTGTCGGCAATAAATTGCTTGTGACAGCTGGGGTACTGGATGAATTGTATCGTGATAGGATGATATCCTTGGGTGTATCTTCCTCTTCATCAACTGAGCTGCTCTCTTTTTGGAAATCGACCGCTAGGGTGTTATTCCAGCTATCGGCAATCCCGATGCTAAGTTCAGTTTTGAGTGCGAGCGACATCGTATTCAGATATTGGATCTGGCTGAGGCGTAGCTCAAAATAGGCCATCATAAAGCCGACGAAGTCACTCATGATAAAGTTGATAATAACAAGGCGCTCGGCATAAGGGAGGGCCAATACTTCCTTTTGCAGATTGTTTACATCTGCTTGGTCAAATGTTCTTTTCATATTTATTCTGATAAGTAAAACCCCAAATAAACTCTCAAAAACCACGGAAAACAAGTGTTTGGATCAGATATGACAGGATTCCGTATATTTTGACGGAATGTTTCAAAGAGCAATAAAGCGTTATTTAAAAGAAATTTTATATCTTTGAGATAAGTATTTTTTTTAGCTTTGTGTTGATGCCCAGTCGATGATAGAATTGTATACTGATAATCAACCTTAAAATGCAGGCTGATTTATTTTAAAGGCCATTACCTAACCAATTTGTAATCATTATGCGATCTGGTAAATTAAATAGTAAGAGAAGGTTGTTTTCGTATTTATTAAAAATTGCTCCTTGCCGATGGGGCCGAATATTCTTTTATCCGCTTTATATTTTCTTTTGCTCCATCTTTTCGTTGGTCATCAATCTGGGCTCCGCTGGTAGCAAGATGCCTGACCGTATCCTAAGCAAGCGCTTTATAGCAATATGGATCGGTACTGTTTTACTGCTACTGGTCTACGCTATGCTGATCAGTTACATGCACACGGCCTTGATGGTTCGGCAACGCTTCGGAAGGAATGCCAAGCTGAATTTTATGATTTATGCGCTCTGTTCGTTCTGTGTTGTCCTAGCTATTCACGGGGTTGTGCTGGAAATATTGCTGCCTGACAGGCCGGGATTAATCTTGCTTTCGCGATGGTATCTGACGACTGATTTTTGGTTTTTCTTTCCGATGGTGGTCGCCTATACGCTGTTTGTCCACCGGTTTCCAAAATGGGTACTGCTTGACTGGCTGCCATTTGGCCAGATGACGATCTATAAGCCAGTTGAGAAAGCTCGGCTTGGGCAACATCCAGCGCCACTTTTATTAACCCTGGGAACCGGAACGGGTGAAAATCAAGATCCCGGTGCAAAAACCACTGATCAACTGGAAAAGATTCCAAGGCAGCTCTCTTGGAATAACGACCAGTCGACAGCGATGGATCTCTCGTCTTTGACAAAAGCAGAATCCCAGGCTACGCTACTCAGTCTGTGGCAGCGCGATCGGGATCGCTTGGCGCTGATGGTGTACCTCTTGCGCAAATGGGAGGATGAAGAGCTGATAGCGGGTACTACGATCAAATGCCTGAATGCGGTGATCATCTATAAAGAACAGCGTACGGCGGATGTCTATATGCATAATGGCAAGTTTTGCCGGATAGAAGTGACTACCAAAGTGCTGCGGGAGAATCCCTGGTTGGTAAAAGTACGGGCAAAAGTGTATGTTAATATGCTTTTTTTTCGGGTGCCGGTAAACCGGCCCACTATGTTGGAACTTACCGCTGAGATCAAAGAAAAACTACAGAGATTGTTGCCGGAGGATAAGCTCAAAATCCTGGTCACGCCCTCGCGTGAGCTGCGCAACAACATCAATAATTTTTGGGGAATAATAGATACGCTAGATGAAACCAAATTGGAAGAGGAATTTAATCTGGCTTAAAATGGATGTATTGTTTAACGCTGTGGTGATGGAGCCCCTGCACAATGCCTATTGTGCGAAGCGGCTCGTTTCGGCGACCAGCATTTCTAATGGCATGGTTATGTTAAATTTATTGAATCGCATATGTGACCTCCTGGAGGTAATATCATCATTACTGCAGGCAATCTTGAGGTATATAACCGAAGAAATGAATCAAGATCGCGTAGAAGCAGTGGATACAGCTGCTGAACTGGACCATATGCTCGATATTGCTCATGTGCTCGACAAATTGGGGATATCTGAATCCAAGTATTACCGCTTGGTCCGCGATGGAAAGCTCAGGCCGAGGAAGCTCGGCAAACGGCATTATTACTACCTTTCGGATCTGCACGAGCAGCTCGAGGAGAGTAGGAGAAAGGGGCGGATTTAGCTCGCTCTAAAGGGGAGCCGGGCGGCCAGCCATGGCCGGAAGAAATTCTGGCCATTTTTTTTTTTTTTTTTAAACAGGCCTTTGCCAATGCCATATCTTGACTACCATAAGCCACAGAGCTGAAGAGGTTGGGGAGTACAATTGGGAATCGGAATATCATAACAATTTGGCCAAAGCAACAATCCCCTCTTCCATTTCATTTTCAGTAAGCGAGCCGTATCCTAATCTTATGCCGTTTACGGTTTCATCGAAGCTATAAGCATCGGGAATAATGATTTTGATACCTTTGCTATTTAGTTTTTTGGAAACCTGCGACCAATCCATTTGTTTATTTGGTACAATCCAGAAAGCCAAACCACCTTCAGGAATTGCATAAGTTGCTTTGTCCTTAATATGTTTATTGAGCACAGTTGCCATAAAATCCCTTTTGGCTTTGTAGTGGTTTGTGGCCTTTTTAATATGCCGTTTTACTGTACCGTCTTTGATTAGTTGCAGAACAGCCTGTTCCATTATGCTGTCACCTTGCACATCAATAATTTTTCGCAAACTGCCTACCTTTTCAATCAAAGTATCATCATTGCTTGCCAGATAACCGATACGCAGAGCAGGTGCAACCACCTTGCTCATTGTGCCGATGTAAACATAATTTTTCAGCTCCGTAAAACTTGACAATGGCAATACAGGACGGTAGCCAAAATGAAACTCATTATCATAATCATCTTCGATAATCGTAAAACCATATTCATTAGAAAGCCGTATCAATTCCAACCTTCTTTTCAAAATCAATGTTACCGTGGTCGGATATTGGCGGTGCGGTGTAACGTAAATCGCCTTTATTTTTTTGCCTGATTTCAGATAAGAAATAACATCATCAATCAGCAAACCGTCTTTATCTACACCTACAGGCAACAACTTTGCACCTGCATTCTCAAATGCAGACCAAGCGGGCTTATAGCCTGGATTTTCAACGATTACATAATCATTTTTTGTAAACATGTATTGCGCCGTCAGATACATAGCCATTTGACTGCCCCGAGTGATACAGATATTGTGTTCGTTTACCTGCATACCTCTTTGATGATTGAGCATTTGAACAACGGATTTTCTAAATTCCAAATCACCTAATTCGTTGCCATAGCCCATCATTTGCCACCTAGCTTTTTGATTGAAGATTTGGCGGTAAGCCCTTGCCAGCTCAGTAATGGGGGCAATTTTACTGTCTGGGATTCCGTCATCAAACTGCAAATGATAATGCTTGTCTGTTGTACATTTTGCAATAGCAGTTACACGATTGCCTTTTTGTACTTCCTTAAAATCGGGCAATGTATCGGCAACAAAAGTTCCTTGCCTTTCTTTGGGAATTAGCCACCCTTCAATAATCAGTACGTTCAGAGCTTCCACAACGGTATTCCGATTGAGCTTTAGAAGTTGTGCAAGGTTTCTACTCCCCGGCAAAGCATCGCCTGCCTTTAACCTGCCCGAATGAATATCTTTTATAATAGCATCGGCTATTTGCAGATAAACGGCTTTATCCGATTTTTCATCTAACTGTATTTCAAAATTCCAACTGCGTAACATCTGGACTATTTATTTTTACAAAAACTGTATCATTATACTAGTCCAAAGGTACAATACTTTTGTATCGCAATGGTGCAAAAAACAATAAAAATTTTCAATTATGTCAAAATTAGAAACAGCTACAGAAGTAAAAAAATCAATCCACGCAGAGCAAAAACAATTCAGCTCAAAGGATTTCCACCAGACATTTGCGAGACCGACATTTGCGAGAACATCACACGTAATTCACAAAAATGTTGAAAAAGCAGGTGTACACAATCAGTTTTCGGAAGAAAGAAAGCATCCTGTTTTCTTTGTGGACTTACCGAGCAAAAATGTCAGTATGACTATCGGCGGTTTATTGCCCGGACAAAAAACACACAAACATCGTCACACTTACGAAACAATATTATATGTGCTTGAGGGCAAGGGTTCAACGCTTGTAGAAGATGAAATCGTACAATGGGAAGCAGGCGATGCTGTTTATATTCCGTCTTGGGCCTGGCATCAGCACCATAATTTAAGTGATAGCGAACCTGCCAAATATATCGCTTGCGAGAATGCTCCTCAACTGCAAAACTTGGGCGTAGCGTTGCGTGAAGAAGAGGGCAGAGATTTCTAACTTTTAAAAACAAAACGATAAATGAACAAAGTACCATTTAAAGGTGTAATTGCTTATCCTGTTACACCATTTGACAGCGACGAGAATATTGATATTCCGTTATTCAAAAAACAAGTTGAACGCTTGGTTACGGCAGGTTCTCACGGCATCGCCCCATTGGGAAGCACAGGCGTAATGCCGTACCTCAATGATACCGAAAAAGAGGAATTGACCGAAACCTGCATACAGCAGGTAGCGGGCAGAGTGCCTACATTGGTCGGCGTTTCTAATCTTACCACAGACAAAACCGTTTACCACGCACAGTTTGCCGAGAAAGCAGGAGCAACGGCTGTAATGATTATCCCGATGAGTTATTGGAAATTGACCGATGACGAAATTGTGAAGCATTATGATGCTGTTGCATCTAAAATTTCCATTCCGATAATGGCATACAACAACCCCGCCACAGGTGGTGTGGATATGTCGCCCGCATTGCTGAAACGCTTATTGGAAATCCCAAATGTTACGATGATAAAGGAAAGTTCGGGTGACATTCAGCGTATGCACTATTTGAGAAAAGAATTGGGCGAAGAAGTCGCTTTTTTCAACGGTTCCAATCCATTGGCATTGTCCGCTTTCTCGGCAGGTGCTAGAGGCTGGTGTACGGCTTCACCCAATTTAATACCCGAACTTAACATTGCCCTATACGATGCTGTACAGGAAAACGATTTGGAAAAAGCCCAAAGAGTATTCTACAAACAGATGGATTTGTTAAAATTCATTGTAGCCAAAGGTTTGCCACGCTCTATCAAGGCCGGTTTAGATTTGTTGGGTGTAGGGGGTGGAGGTCTCAAAAGTCCTTTGAAACCGCTTAATGAAGCTGAAATAGTAGAACTGGACAGCATACTTTCGGCTATTGAAAGTGAAGTTTATCAGTAATAACAATAATTCTAAAACAAAGTAAAAATGGCAAAAGCAATTTTTTATCACGCAGGTTGTCCTGTATGCGTAAGTGCAGAAAAGGACATTTTAAATCTCATACCTGAAAATCAGGTTGAAGTCATCCACTTGGGTACAGACAAAATAAAAGTAAAAGATGCAGAAAGTGCAGGTGTAAAATCTGTTCCTGCATTGGTTTTGTCTAACGGCAATGTGTTACACATTAACTTTGGTGCTTCAATAGAAGATTTGAAGTAATCACAATCTAAAGCCCGGAAGTCTTTACTGCTTTCGGGTTTTATACATTATTGTTTCAGTGATAAGTTAAAACAAGCAAATTATAATATGACCCCGAAAGAAGAAACTAAACTTGCCGAAACCCCAGACGAGCAATCGGAAAACGTGAAAGTAACATTGACATTGAACGGTAATACAAAACATATCCAATGGAACAAACAGATACCTTTGCTGGATGCAATGCTCCATGCAGGTATTGATGCTCCGCATTCCTGTTGCAGGGGGACTTGCGGTACTTGCGTATGTAAATTGGAAGAGGGCGAAGTACGCCTCAAGAGAAATTTTGTCCTGTCCGAAGCACATGTACAGCAAGGTCTGATTTTGGCATGCGTAGCAGTTCCCATAAGTGCAACTGTCAAAATAAATTATGACGAGTTTTAAAGAAGTACGATGACACGAATAGTTTTATTGATTGGCACAATTGTGAATCATTCCAAACGCATTGGGTAAAAACATTCTTACACTCAATTTGAGTGATGTAGTTTGTTTACGCATTGGCGAATCATCGCAGAACATCAAACCGGCATTTAAAATATATTTTTATCTTTTCGTTCGCGGATTGATGTGCTGGATTTATTGGCAGATCCTTGCTGATATTGGACTCACTTTCGACAGGGCTTCGGCTCTCCTTTAGCTCTGCTCCGGGACAGCTTCGAGACATGCTCGGGCCTTCTTCGGCCGGGCTTCGAGAGCTCTTCGGCTCGGCTTCGGCTTCCAGCCGAAGGCCACCCGAACCGTAGCCGAACAGCAGCCGAAGCGGAGCTGGAGCTGCCTGCAACAGGAGCCGAACAGGGCCCGACAAAGAGCCAATAATGGGCCGAATACTAACCGAACCGCCGACCTCCTTGGGGCGGTACAACGGCCAAATCTTTCCTCTCCCAAATTAACCGGATAGTAACCCGATAGCCTTTCGGTTTTTAAAATTTATTGTCCAAATCTGACAGGCAATGACAAGGCTCCCAATCATTTATAATCAATCTCTGTACTTATTCTTTTTAGCTATAAAGTCCATGTAATTTAGCTCTTGCTAGCAAAACAAAGACTGCTCATGACAGTCGTAATTATTTATAAATCAAACATGTATAATCATGGCAAGATTCTTAAAAGGGATACACGGGGCTTACTCTGGGAAAGTAGGTAGTGTAATAGGAAGCAGTTGGCGAGGTGTGGATTATGTCCGCTCACTCTCCAAGATCTCAAACAAAAAAGCAAGTGCAGGACAGATCGCACAGCGGGCTAAATTTGCAATGGCGGTAGCCTTTCTGTCGCCGATCATGGACCTGCTCAACCTGGGCTATTCGGACAAGCTGCAGGGCAAAGCAACCGGCTATAACAAGGCGCTGCAATATCTGATGAACAATGGTGGTGTGACGGGTACGTACCCTACACTGGAAATCGATTATTCAAAGATCGTTATTGCCAAAGGTTCATTGTCCAATCTGATGGGCGCCGAATGGACAGAGCTTTTTCCGCAGGAGATTTCATTGACCTGGACACCGGAGCTCAACAAATATAACTCCTTTGCGGATGATTCGGTCATCCTGCTCATGTACAATAAGAATAAAAATTTCTTTAGTATTCTGGAGTCTTCGACCCGGGCGGCTGCCAATCTTGATTTCACGTTGCCGGCCAGTTATTCTGGTGATACGCTCGAGGGATGGGTTTTTACCGGTCATCGGGACGGTGTCAAGACCTCACCGAGTTTTTATCTGGGCGAATTGATCATTAGCTAAGATGGCTGTCCAACACACCCTGCTGCTCCAACGAAAGTATGGAGCACAGGGAACCAATGGAACCATCAGCTACCAGGGCGAGCATATCTGCCATTCCATTGAGTTGCCAGATCACAACAACCGCCCCAGGATCAGCTGTATTCCGGTAGGCCGCTACAGACTGGAAAGACAGCGCTATCCAAAGCATGGGGAGCAGATCGGCATACCGAATGTGCTGGGCCGCGAAGCGATATTGATCCATGCAGCTAACAACGCATTGCGGGAACTGCATGGCTGTATCGCTCCGGTAACAACCTTAACAGGTGAAGGTACTGGCGATTACAGTGGTAAAGCTTTAGCAAAACTTAAAGCACTGGTGTATAATCTGTGGGATATGGGGGATGAAGTGTATTTGAATATTCGATAAATGAAGGGCCTGAATAGATCATGGCTTCTTATGTGATTCGAGGACAAGAATTTGGCGCTGCATTCCTTTGTGCCATCTTTTTAGCAATATGACGGCATAAATCAAACTCGCTCTGCTCGGACAGTGATTTATGCTACCGTCATATTGCGTCAGCGACAGGCAGTCGGAATGCTATGCTTCGAATTCTTTGTCCTCCTATATTGCTTTCTATTCCTCTACCTCGGATTTACCGAAACTGGTTGTGGAGGATGGAATGCTAGGCTTTCAATTCTTTGTCCGCCTATTTGCGTCGAATAGAGAAGGCGGTGATTGGATGACGGTCTACCGCTATATTCCTTGGTGCAATTGCTTTTACACAACGGCTAAATGAATTCAAACTCACTTCGTTCAGACAAGAATTCATTTTTAACGCCATTGTACTTCATCAATTTGCAGTCGGAATATAAGGCTTTGACCGTTCATCCAGTCTCTTTAAAAACTAATAAGTATGAAAAAAATCTTAGACAAAATAGGAGCAGTGCTGCAGGTGGTCCTCGCAGCGCCGCTCAAACTGCCGGGTAAGGCATCGAATATACTGACGTACATTGCACTGGGGCTAGGGATACTAGAAACGGTGATGAAAGAAGATAAGCCACCGCCGGAAGCTGTAGATCAGCCAGATGAAAATACAAATCCGGGCGATCGCGATATGGAGGAAAGGAGGGATACTAATGAAACTCAATGATATCCGCATCTCTGCTTTCGCTGGCACCATCTGTTCGATCTGGGCGAGTATCACACTTGGGGATATATTGCAGACGGTGCTGACCGCTGCACTGGGTACGATGGTCAGCTTCGTGACGAGCCGGCTCATTGGACGATGGAATAACAGGGGGCGAAAATGATCCTGGCGATTGTTGCAATTACATCGGCGGATGCCAAAATCTGTCCAGCACGCGCTCAACAGCGTGCTGGACTATTACTCAAAGCAGCAGCTTGCTGGACTCGCGCGCTCAAATCGGCCCCTTGGGCCTTGGCCGTGACATAGAGGCAATAGCGATCTCCGCGCAGCCTATGATGACATGGGGTAAGTAACTGTACCGGCTAAAATCCAAAAGCCATGGTGATGCCGCCAGGAATAGGCCCGAAAAGATATCAAATACCAGATGCACGTCCATCGGCACAACACGAAATAGAGCAAGTTCGTATTGTGTAATAGCACTGTATACCAAGGTCAATATGCCGAGTAGCACAAATACTGCTCCTTCGGGACTACTGCTGCTGAGATCAAACAGCTGTGGGCAGAGAATCAGAAAGATCGCTGTTAGATAATCTAGTATGCCATGCATCTTGGTGCTGAGAACTCTCATAGGCTATTATTTTAGTTTATCCTTTATTTTTTCTTTTTGGAACAAAACTGATAGGCCACCAATCCAATCATTACAGCGGCCACAATAGACTTGCCGATCAAGGATTTTTTATTATGCTTCCATTCGGCCCTTAAGCCCAGTTCGTTGACTAAATTCGGAAGGTGCCCCTTTTTAATATCGCAAAGGATGCCTTCTATCATATTGACCCGGTCGGCGAGCACCAGGGGTAGCCAGCGCCCGTAGCTGGATTCGCTATACTGAAAGGCAATTCGCCTGAGGACTCCACTGAGGCCAATAGGCGGATTGCTGGTGCCATAGACTGCTGTCAGATTGGGCCTTTCTACAGACTTGAGGATCTCTACGGTCTCCTCCTGTAGCGGCGGACGCTGCCAGGAATAGCCCTGATGTTCGGCATTGTTGCGTTTTTTAAGGGGATAGGTCGGATCATTCTTGGGATCAAAATCGATGCCCCAACCCTTAATATGGCTGTAGCGCCATTGTCTGTCGTTGATAAAATCTTCGGGTGTAGTTTGATCTGTCATCATTATATAAATTTTAGGATTTAAGCGAAGGGTGGAATAAGCACAGTTTTGATACAATTGTCCAGTTTGGAAGAGAAAATATGATAAGCGTCAGCAACTTCTTCCAATGGAACCCGGTGTGTGATCAATTCCTTGGGATTGATGATCCCATCTTGTACATGTTGGATCAGTTTGGGCAGAAGTCGCTTTACCGAGGCTTGGTTAGCCCGTATGCTGATTCCTTTGTTGAGTACATTGCCAATGGGCACCAGACTGTCGATAGGGCCGTATACCCCAACAATGGATACGATACCGCCTTTTTTGACGCTATTAATGGCCCAGTGCAAGGCCGTGGTGGATCCGCCCTGTAACATAAGATAGCGGCCCAACAGCGTATTCATTGTATTGCCGGCAGCTTCACAGCCGACGGCATCGATGCACACATCGGCTCCCAGTGAATCGGTAATTGTCTTTACAAAAACTACGGGATCGCCAATGGAACGGAAATTAACGGCTTCGCATTGCGCGTATCGTTCGGCAAATTCAAGCCTGTAGTCAACCTGGTCGATGATAATAACGCGTCCTGCACCAAAAAGCCAGGAGCACTTGGCGGCCATAATACCGATTGGGCCAGCGCCAAAAACAACCACGGTATCGCCGGGTTGGATACCGGCCATTTCGGCCGCCTGATAACCCGTTGGTACCACATCTGTCAACAGGACAGCGTCGTCCGGGTCCATCCAATCGGGAATAACCACGGGGCCGACATCCGCATAGGGGACACGGACATATTCGGCCTGCCCGCCAGCATAGCCTCCCGCTGTATGGGAATAGCCAAAGATACCGCCGACAGCTGTAGCCTCCGGATTGGACTCATGGCAGTTGCCGTACAGTTCCTGCCGGCAAAAGGCACATTTGCCGCAGGCAATATTAAAAGGCACCATCACCCGGTCGCCAACCTGTAGACTTTCTATTCCGGCGCCGACCTCAACCACTTCACCTATAAATTCGTGTCCAAAAGTAGAGCCTACCCGGGTGTCGGGTACCAGCCCATGGTAGAGATGCAGGTCTGATCCGCAGATACAGGAACGCAAGACCCGGACAATGGCATCCTGTGGATGGAGGATCTCTGGCAATGGGGCGTTTTTGTCGGCGCGTACGCGATAGGGCCCCCGGTAATTCATTGCAAGCATAATTCCTAAAGTTTTAAACGATCAAAAAGCTAGCGCCCGTTCAAGGACACTTATCTAGGGAAGGGATGTGCCGCAGCATTCGTTTGCCTATTTTGCGGATAGCGGACTTATACGGTAAATTGCGTATTTTGGACAGCAGCAGGAAGTGAATCAGGAACTTCGTATATAACAGCCCTATAGTAAAGGCGCTGGTGGCTATATGCAATGTTAAAGAAAAATGGCGGGCAGGTAAGCCCCATGAGGTTTACCTGCCCGCCAGTGCTATCCCATGGATCGCTTAATCCAGATAGAAGAAAAGCCGGCTGAAGATTTGATTCGGCACTTTGGGCGCAATAAAATAGGGTTGCACCTTGCCCTTATCATTCAATTTTGGGAAAAAGAAGCCAACGGCAGGCAATTTACTTTTTGCTTCATCGCCTTCAAAAGCCCATTCATCGGTATTGGCCTTGGTGAAATGTACTGTGGCACTCCGCAGGTCGACCTCTTTGTCAAAGCCCTTGAGTGGCAGATAATCGACATAGACCCATTTTCCGGGAAGCACACGTTTTGCAATATACTCCTTACGGACATTGCCCGTAGTTGCATCGACCTGCTGTAACGAAATATCAACCGGAAAATCAATGCTTTTATCATAAATGTAAAAGCCCAGCTTATTGACATTGGGGTCAGCAGCGGGGGGAACCACCTGCTGTACCTTGCCGTCAAAATAGAGGTAATTGAAATTTACCCTGATGGTATTCTCGGGCAATTCAACGCTATACACTACTTTCCTGGTCACGGTATCGGTCAGTGTAACCAGCCGTTTTTTGGGTACCCTGTAGCTAAAAGCCGTGGTAAAATGGATATTGCTCTGGGGCTGGATGATAAAAGCACCCTCTTTATGATCAAATACGGTGGTATCAATCGCCACGACCAAAGGATGCTCAGCACCATTGTAGCCATTGATCAGGATATGCATCGCGCGCTCGACTTCAACAGCGTCCTTGTTGCAGGCGCTGAAAAAAAAGGGAACACCGAGCAGCAGCAGTGCCATGCATGGGAAAAATGTCTTTGTCAACAAATTTTTCATCTGTATAAATTATAATTCTAAAACCTTATTAAACTGTATCATATTATTGACCGGAGCTTCATTGATGATCAGCAACTTGGAACTGGCCTTTACTGGCGAGGGCGTCGGAGCAACCGAGGTCAGCGGATTGAATTCATAGGATGTGCCCTGGGTATAGGGGATGTCGGTCCCGGCTTTATAAATATGGGCCCGAAACAAGACCGGCGTTTTCTGCCCATTATATTCCTGTACGCCTAAGGGGAAGGGAGCAAAAGAAATGGGCTGAGAGAACTCGTTGGGCTTTAGGTTTTTGATCCGGACGACCTCTTCAAACACTTTGGGGATAAAATAGTATTTCTTGAATACAATATCCACGGGTTCGCGGTAATTTAAAATATTGGACTGGAACATATAGACCAATTGCACCTTGCCCTCCACGGGTGCCGGGATCACTGGGAAATCGCCTACCTTTCCGTTCATATAGATCAGGTTGAGGTTGGTCTCGGCTTCCGTATCGTTGGCTCTGATTTCCCGCTCCAGCAGAATTTTATCGCTGGCTTTGGATTTCATGGTGAATTTTAAGCTTTGCTTCTTCGGGTCATTGAAATTATAGGTGGCGCCAAAAGCAATTTTGCTAAATGCTGACGTCACTGTAGGAGGAAAGGTGTCAAGTTGCAGCGTAAGTTCCTCATTGCTGTTATTGTACCCACTTAAATTGAACAGATGTATATTGGAATGGTACAAAAGCTCGTCTCCGCCTTTGTTGCAGGACAGGAGGCCGAAGAGCAGAAAAAAGCTGATTGCCGTGGCTGTTAAAATGTTTTTTATGTTCATTACGCTTGATTTAAAATGTATATCCAATGGACAGGCTAAAGGAACTGCCTACTTTGCGGTTAAAGGTTTCTTTGTCGCCTATGCGCATCTTTTTGGTTCCGTCCTTAGAGGTCTCGTAGTAACCTTCCTCATATTTTTGGGAAAACCCGAATTTCCACTCGTAGATCTCGTCCCACTCCTGGGTCGGCCACTCGGAGTTTGACAGGCCTTTCCAGCGGTCCTGTATCTTGTAGGTTTCGGGCCTGTTGACATAAAAACGGAAGGGGCTATTCAGCAGATTGCTGAGGTTGAGCTTAAGGTCCAGGTTTTTGTTTTTCAGCAATTTGTAGCTCAGCTGCGCATCCAGCTGATTGCGGGGACGCTCGTATTCGATCAGGTCTTCGCTCATGGCGGTCATAAAGGTTTTGTACCCCATATGGTTGAAGGCGACGTTGGCACCTAGGCGGTCTCCGGCATATTGTAAGGCGGCATTGTAGACGACGGGGATCTGTCCATAGAGCGGGCGCTTGCTTTTGAGGAACTGTTTTTCGCGGTACTCAAAGGTATTCCCATATTTATCCGTGTCGATGCTCTTGGCCCTGAATTCGGCGGACTGCACTTCGGAGCTTTGCAGGGTGACGTTGCCGCTGAAATTAAAATCCTCGAGCAGGGAGCCCGGCAGTATAAACCCGAGGTTCTTGCGTATATCAAACTCCAGCCCCTTGACTTTGGCCCATTCGGAGTTGTTGGTGGTGACATAGATGCGGTGGGAGGAATCCATCATCTGCCGGTACAATTCGATCGGGTTCTGGAAATATTTATAGAAAAATCCAATGGAGATCACTTCCGCTAGGGAAGGATACCATTCCAGACGCATATCATAATGGTCTATGACGGTAGACAGCACACCTTCATTGCGGCGGTAGGCACCGCCCAGTGCAGGATCCTGCCGTACCATCCTGGAGTTTTCGATCAGTGCGGGGCGCACGACCGACTGCGAATAGGCCATCCGGATATTGAAGTCCTGTACGGGGGTCAAGGTCAGGCTCGCCGAGGGCAGGTAGCGCCAGGTTTTCTCTTCGGTCTCGGGATCTGCCGTCATGCCCACCAGTTTGCCGGTTTTCGGATCGACAAAGCGCTGCTTGCGCATGGCAATGGTGCGGGCATCCATCTGCAGGTCATTATCGCCATTCTGCAGGCTTTTATACTTGAAGTATTCGGCACGTAGTCCCCAGACCAGCCGGATCCAGGAGTTGAACCGGTTGTCTAGCATGCCATAGACGGCCTGGTTGATATTCTTGCCTTCATAGGCGCTGATGGAGAAGGCGGCGGGATAATAGAACATCCCATGTAGAGGGTCTTTAAAATCCAGGTACTTCGACCAGGTGTTGACGGGCGAAAAGGTATTTGCACCGACCGAAACAATCGGCAGGGAGACCCATTCGAACAAGCCATGGCGATCCATAAACTGATAGCCGGCTTTCAGGGTCTGCTTTTGCCCGAGCCAGTTGGTCTGGTAGCTCAATGCGCCCTCGGCAATTTGGTTGGTCTCCGTATAATGGTATTCGGAGCGTGTAAATGTGCCGTCACCGGCATTGGCATAGTGCGAAGGCACAACATTGTACAGGGTATCATTGAGGGTGCCCCGGGGTTCGAGCCAGGCTTCGGTGGCATCTTTCTCTCGGTTGTTCAGCCGGTTGCGGGCAATATTCCATTCGGCTTTAAAATTACCGAAACGATGTTCGCCATCCAGCCTGTTCTGGAGCATATCGATAAATTTGGGGCGGTCATACTCCCGGATAGCGGGTCTCGAACCATGGCCAATGTCGTTTCCCCAACCCTCAATCACGGAAAACTGATTGTTGAACATGCGGGAATAAAAGTTGCGGGCAGTTATTTTATGATTTTTGCTGTTCCAGCCCAGGTTGACCAATCCGCTTAGACTTGAATTGAAGTTGTACTGCCTAGCGCTGGTCGGATTGATTTCTTTTCCGCTGCTGATATCGTAGCTTTTTCCGTCTGTTTTTTGCCAGTTGCCTCGTTCAAAATCGGAGATCTGGTCAATAGACTGTTCATTGCGGTAACTGATTGAACCTACAAAACCAAAGATTCCTTTCGTGCTATTGTAGCTCCGCCCCAGGCTGAACTGATAGTTTTGTCCGGGTAGCGCGGTATATTTTCGTGTTCCCAGACGTTCCAGTCCGCCGATGCGCTTGTTCTGTGCCCCAATCATTTCGGGCGTAAAAGGCGTGACTCCTTCGGGCACGGGTTTGTACGGGTTGGCGGGATCGTAGTTGATGCCGTTGAATACGGTCAGATCCCGCGGGAACTTGCCCCGTGTGCCATCGTCAAAAGCCAGGTAGTCCCAGCTGCCACGGCCATAGCCCAGGAAATCTTTTCCCGTAGAGCCATTGATATATTTGCTGCCCAGCGAAAAGGAGGTGAAATTTTTCAATGGAATGGCCAGGGTGTTGATCTGGACCAGTCCACCGCCAAAGCCAAAGCTCAGGTCCGGCGATGCGGTCTTGTGGATAACGACATTGTCGATCAGGTTGCTCGGTACGATATCAAATTCGAAGTCCCGGACCTGCACGTCGGTGCTGGGGAGGGTCGCGCCATCCATCATGGCGAGGTTATAGCGTTCGGCAATACCGCGGATCACGACCCGGCGGTTGTCATTGGTGCTGACACCGGAGATGCGCTTCAGGGTCTCACCAACGTTTTTGTCGGGTAAAACAGCTATCTGCTCCCGACTGATTCCGTTGGAGATCGTCGCTGCATTTTTTTGTTTGGTATAGAGCGAAGCAATACTTTCCTGTTTATAGCTGCCGGTGACGACCACCTGTTCCAGGCTTTTTACGGCATCCTTTAACACGATGCTGAGGTTGGTCTGCTTGCCGGCATGGACAAGGATGTCGGTGATCCTTTTTGTCTGATGGGATATGTAACGGACTTCCATGGTATAGGTCCCGGCAGGGATGTTGAGCGTATAACTACCATCGGCCTTACTTTTCAGGGCCTGGCCCGTTTGGAGCACGGTGATGCTGGCATCTGCGAGCGCTTCGCCGTTTTCGTCTGTAATCCTCCCACTGATCGTGCCCTGCTGTTGGGCGCCGATGTTGCTTGTGCCCCTGGCGGCTGAAAGGGGACTGCTGTTTGTCTTTTTTGCCGAAACAAGCACGGATTGATCCCGCAGTTCAAAGCTCAGCGGCTGGTTTTTGAAGATTTCTGCCAGTACAGTGTTAATATCGGTGTTTTTAGTTTCTATGCTGACCGGTCTGGACATTTTGAGCAGGCTGCCTTCGACCAAAAATCCATAGCCTGTCTGCGTACTTATTTTTTTGAATACTTTGGCCAGTGAGCTGTTCTTCTCGGAGAGGCTGATGTTTTGTCCTACTGCCCCCAAGCTGATCTGTAGCATGCCAAAAGCGGTCATGAAGGTGCTTAGCTTCATTTTCAATAGTATGTTTGTATTTTTTTTATACATTTGTTAAGCTGAAATATGTGTTAAATCGGATCGAGAAATTCATTTGCCTATTCCGGCTATCGGCCAGTAGTGTTACGACCACTATTGGCTTTTTTTGGAATCGGACATTGGGTTGTGTATTATCTTGTTTCTACAATAAGCCTCCTTCCTTGCATTTCTACCTGAATGCTTTTAAACGTTTTTAATAGATTCAATACTTTTTCAAAAGGCCAGGAACGCGGTATCCTTCCCGTAAAGGTTTCCTTTGTCGCGGCGCCCTGATAATGGATGTCCACATTGTACCAACGGCCCAGTTCGTCGATGACGCTGCCGATATCGGCATCCGTAAAGTCAAAGTAGCCCTCTTTCCAGGCGATGATCTCGGCGGGGTCCACCTGTTTGACGGATAGGGAGCTGCCGGCCACGATACCTTGTTGACCGGGCTTGAGGACAATGCGCTGCAGGGCATTGCTCAGGGCGATGGAACCGCTCAGGAGGGTTGTTTTGGTCCTGGATTTGGCCTGGTAGGTATTGACGTTAAAGTGGGTGCCTAGCACTTCGATCGTTTGGTTTTCGGACTTCACCCGGAAAGGCATGGCGGCATTGTGTGCTACCTCAAAGTATACCTCGCCGCTGATCGTCACTTCCCGTGAATTACCGCGGAAGGCAGAGGGGTAGGTGATCGAAGATTGTGCATTCAGCCAGACCTGGGTGCCGTCCGCTAAGGTCAGCTGATACCTGCCGCCACGGGGGGTGGATAGGGTATTGACATGTACCTTGCTGACTTTATTGTCGGCGGTATAGACCAGGTTGCCCGGTTTGATTTTGTTGATATGAATATTTCCATCGCTGCTGAGCTCGCCGTTTTTGGATTCATCCAGCAGGATCTTTTGCCCATTGCCGAGTGTCAGGATGGCTTGATCCGTTGCGGGCTGGATCGTACTGCTTTGTGCCGCTGTGCTCAGGGATTGCTTGTCTGGCTGCTTCTTGAAGAGGTAAAATGAGGCAGCACAGAGCAGGATCAGCGATGCCGCTACTTGCCACAGCCTATTGCGCGGGTGTAGGAAAGCGTGCTTTTTGGGTATTTCTGCCGCTGGATTGATCTCTGGGCCCAGCTGATCGAAAATCTTTTCCTGCAATTGTTTTTTGCGGACGGCACGCTCCTCCGAGCTTAAACTGTTGGTGATATCCGGATTGCTTTCAAATGAGGCGTACCAGTCATCGAGCGTCTGGAGTTCCTCTTCCGTGATCGTTCCGGCTTCGTATTTCGCGAGTATGTCGAGTATGTATTGATTTTGATCGTCCATTTCCTTTGCTTTATACTAACTAGTACCCTAAGTCTTCAAAAGCGGGAACGGGAATTTCAAAAAAAATGAATTCGCTTAATTTTTGTGCATATAGAACAGCAGCAGCAGATAGAAAATATCCATTTGCTTTTCTTTGATCTCGGTGCGCATGATATGCATGGATTTGGTAATGTGCTTGCGCACCATGGCCACAGAAATATTCAGTTGGTCGGCGATATCCTGATTGGAACGTTTTTCGAAACGGCTCAATAGAAAGACCTCTTTGCAGGTGGCGGGCATTTTTTCGGTGATCTTAAAAATCTCGGCATGGATCTGTTTGGACTCGAGGATATTGTCGGGCTGGACCGGAGCGCTATGCCCGATGTAGGCTACAGTCTCGATGTATTTATCCTGGACTTTTTGCGCCCGATAGGTCTTAAAGACCTGAAATTTAATTGCTGTTTTTAAGTAGGCCTCCAGGGAATGGCTGAGCTGGATTTCCTTTCGCCGCAAATAAAAATTAACAAAAACATCTTGGACGATTTCCTCGGCCAGGGCAAGGGAGAGTGTCCTTTTGCCTGCCAGATTGATTAAGGGTTCCCAATAACGGTTATAGAGTTCGGAAAAAGCAGCTTTATTGTCTTTCAATTGGACCAAATCGAGCAGTTCCTGATCTGTAAGTGCTGTAAATTCACAATTAGCCATGATAATTAAGCAAAACCAAATATAGATAGGCAATTATACCTCTGCGTTTTACGAATATTAATAAATTATTAATCTTCATTTGGACTATTGCGCTGCCGGAGGGCTGCATTTTTTTTATACTTTATTTTTGACTATCGTTGTTTGATGGTCAAAAGTTTTTATATTTGTTATAATAAATAACAGAAGCTAACAAGGGGCTCATGGGGATGATCAGCCCGTGTTATGAATTTGGTTATGGACCAAAAATAATGTGCAACAATGAAGTATTACTTATTGACCTTTTCAGTTTCGGCCCAGGTGCTGGCCAAACGTGCCGATCTCATCAGCTATCTTAGTCGTCATATCGCTGACCTGAAATATATTTCCGCTGACTTGCAGGACAGGTTATGTACAATAACGGTACGGACCTTAAAACGCGACGAAGCCGCTATCTTGAACCTGATCGCCATCCGGGGATTTAAGGCTGCGTTTTTATCGGCGGTGGAGAGTACGTAGACGCGTATCACTGTCGAGAGCTTATCGCTGTCGAACGTGTATAACAGTGGAACGCATAATAACTGTCGAATGTGTATAACCGTCGATGGCAGTTTGATTATGATCTTGCTGGAAATAGCATGTTAATGGTGATCTTTGGAACTATTTGAAATTTAGCGAAAAGCATTTTTATTGTTTGGTTAACTAAATATTTTGTAGGTTTGCTGGATCTTACGATCCAGTTAATCATTGTATGATTTATATTTCTATGTTAAAATATTTAAGTGCTTTTGCTTTTTCGACCTTACTTATCATGAGTTGTTCAGATAAATACGAACAATTGGATCAAGATGAGGATAAGGAGCCTAAAGAAGAAATAGTAAGCCCCTTGCCATTGTCTCTTGTCGCGGACAAAAAAAATGCGGGGATCTATGATATGGTAGTCTTTAAATTGAAGGATACAACCATTCAGGAGGGTAAAGAATGGGCCTTGATGCCATTTAAATATAGCGAACTGGATTCGCTGGTCTGGGAAGTCGAAGGCGACTCCAAAACGTTTGATCTTTTGCGTAAAAAGGGCAACGGTTTTGAGTTTACTTCGGAATGGAGTCATAATTTTTACCTTCCCGGTACCTATAAAACCTTTTTATCGGGCTATAAGGACAATCTTAGGGTGGTGCGGGATTCGATGAAGGTGCATATTGCTGCCTCGGCCGATTTTCTGAATGTCCGTTGGGATCAGGTTAAAAATATAGATATAAATACAGGCTATACAAGCAACGGCACGGTAGGGCATGAATTTCAGATTCTGAATAGGAAGGAGAATGATATCCTATTCTCGGGACTGACAGTCACTTTTGATTCTACTGATTATAGACAACCAAATCCTGGTTTGGCTGCTAAAGAACGGACGGTGCTTGCAGCCTATATCACAGATTTGTATGGCAAAGCCGCTTTTGAGGGGGATGAAGCTGTTTTAAATCAGCAATTTAAGCAGCTTTTTAAAGCTTCCATACCGAAAGATAAAGTGCTGAAAATCTGGAAGACAGCGAAATCCAATATTGCCTTGGTGTATCTGAAAAGGGAGTATGATGGTCCATTTCAATATCGGATACACGCTGAACCCGTTGGTTAAGCTGATTTAAATTAACAACGAAACTTTTCTTTTCTTATCGGGCATCAATTCGAAGCGAATGGATTTTCCGGTCTGATCAGCCAGCATCATTGCGGAGGCGCGTATGGTTAATGATGCCGCGTTCCCCGTTGGTGGTAAGGAATATTTCTGTTAAAATCTGCTGCATGATTACCGCTGCTCGATGATAAGGCGGGATTTACATATTGCAGGGCAACAATATTGGGCGCATCTGCCTGGGACAGGTCAGGAAGCGGGCGATAACCTGGCGGACGCGCTTGTTTATTGCGGCGCTGCTGACCGTCTGTTTTTGTTGTTGTAGCCTGTTTTTTCCAATGTTTGAGTACCATCAGGGCAGTACCGGCGATTGCTGCAATAACTAATGTAATTTTCGTATTCATACCTGATCTTTTCTTAAGGGAACAAGTTTACTGCGTGGATAGTTTAGTGAAAAAACTAATATTACCTTGTTGTACCTCGAAGGGGCGGAGGACGATCGTTCATATCCATCTTGAGCTATTCCCTTTGGTTCTCGTGATTAATTTTCGTAAATTCTCACTTTCTAAATACGACAAGATGAAGTATGAAAAAGTATATCCGAAGGAAAGTATCAAGCAGCTCGTCTGCTTTTTCTGGAATTTTGAGGCTGATTTTGGAGCGGCATCTTCGTACTTACATTCATCTGTAGCGTCAATATATCCGAAATTAGCCTTTCAATATATTCCGGGAATGAAAATTTCCAACAATCATAAAATAAGCAATTTGTTCAACAGTGGTTTTCAGTCGCAAACTGATACCTTTTGCCAACTGTCTGCCGAACAAAAAGTAGGGATCTTTGGAATTTATTTTCAGCCGTACGCGATACCATTTCTCTTTGGTCTTCCGACATCCGAAATGACGAATCAACATATTGAAATAACTGCGTTATTGGGTAAGGATGGTGTTTTTTTGGAAGAAAAGATTTTGAACTGTGTCAATACACAGGAAAGGGTCGCTGTGATGACGGAATTTCTAGTACAAAGAATAAATAAATTTTCACCAAGGCTCGATGATACCATTGCTGCAATACAGCATATTGTTTTTCATAAGGGGAGCATGAAAATGACAGAAGTTCTCGGACAACAATTTCTATCTCAGCGGCAGTTTGAACGTAACTTTAAGTTATTGACAGGTTTTTCCCCTAAAAACTTTTCAAGAATTGTCCGTTTTGAGAAAAGTATCGAGACCGCCATGAATAAAGATCTGTCATTGACCGAAGTGGCCTTGCAGGCAGGTTATTTTGACCAATCACATATGATCAGAGAATTTCGAGCTTTTACGGGTAAAAAGCCTGCAACCTATTTTTCTGAGAACCTGTCCTTGTTCTTAAAAGAATAAATGTCGAATTTATACAATTTCAATTTATAAGCTGATGGTACTTTTGGGTATAAAAAAGAATCGGTCCTTTTTTTACTCATTATCAATTTAATCAATAGTTGTATGAATTCATATCATGAAAAAACGATCATCACGAATGGAATTTCCATTTACACAGAGTCTTTTGGACAACCAGAAAATCCTGCGATTTTATTAATTGCCGGGGCCACGGTGTCGCTATTATACTGGGATAAGGAGTTTTGTGAAAGATTAGCCCAACAGGGATTTTTTGTCATTCGGTACGACAACAGAGACGTCGGTAAATCAATGACAGGAAAACCGGGTTCCATCTCCTACAGTGTAGAGGACCTCGCTGATGATGCCATTCATATTTTAGACGGCTATGCTATCAGACAAGCGGCTATTATGGGAATTTCATTAGGTGGTTTGATCGCCCAGATTATAGCGATCAAGTATCCTGAACGGGTTAGTTCACTCGCTTTAATGTCTACTGGACCATGGGGGACACCTGATCCAAATATTCCTGAAATGGATCAGCAGATTATTGATTTTCAGCTCAAAGCATCAGCTGTTAATTGGGACGATGAAGAAGCCACATTAAAATATATGCTGGAAAGTTCGCGTTTGATGGCTGGCCAAAAAACAGTAAACTATGCGAAAGAAGAAGAAAGAATCCGGGCGGATTTTCATCGATCCATAAACTACAGAAGCATGTTTAACCATGCCCTGCTGCAAGGTGGGGAGGCCTATTATGATCGCTTAAATGAGATCAAATCACCAACATTGATCATCCATGGTTCTGATGATAAAATATGGCATTTTGGACATACGGACAAGCTATTATCGGAGATTAAAAATTCGGAACTTTTGAAGTTAGATGGTACCGGGCATGAACTGCATGAGAACGATTGGGATATGATCATAGAGAGATTGAGTGAGTTCATGGATTAGTCCAAGGAAATTATGAAAAATGTGGGTTTTTAGTATCTAAATTAACAAAAAATAAAAATCTTATGTCATTTCAAACCTATATTAAAAACATTGAAGAAAAAACGGGAAAGTCCCGAGCTGATTTTGGAAAGTTCGCTATTGAAAAAGGGTTTACTGAGGCCGGAAAATTAAAGACAGGGATAAAAGCAACCCAAATCGTTAATTGGCTTAAAAAGGATTTCGAATTAGGTCATGGCTATGCCACTGCGATGTATGCCTATATTACGGGCAAATGGGAGTAAAATACTTGAAGGATCAGTAATATAATGATTAGGTTCTAATCCGTCTCAGCTCTCGAAAACAAATCCTGTATTAATTTTTCATTTTCACAGGCTTCTTTAAATGCGATGATAAATGTTTTCAGCGCATCGGCATTTGTTGAATATGCACAAAACATATCCGATTCAGGGTCAAACTTAACGACCTTTGTATCTTTTCCATTTTTCATCGAAATTGTTTAAAGCTTCTTAAATTCGAATGGAATTTGTAGACTATCTCCTGAAACTGTCGCTTTTAATTGGTCGCCATCTCGCCAATATTTAATTCTGTTCGGAAATGGCAAGGAATCATTTTTGCATTCAAATTGATCTGTATTTATGGCGCTCATTTTAAATGAAATATAATCCTTCTCGTCGGGTGTTTTTACACGTAACTTCCAATTATCGTAGCTCTTTATGATATCCATTTTTTCTTGATTGACGGTGTCATTGTTTTGTAGCGTGAAAGAAAAGCCAGTGTAGGTTGAATCGTTAATTTTCCCCCAATTCTCAAATGTTCTTTTACCGGCCGCTTCATTGGTGCGTTCCCATTTTCCCAATAACCAATCAAAATTTTCTGATTTCTCATTTTGTCTGTTTGTGCATTGTATAAAAACAAAAGCAATTACGACCATTATTGAAACTTTCATTATTTTCTTCATTTTAATTTCCAAAAAATGCGGTATAAAAGTCAAGGGAGCGGGGAGTCTTAAAAAAATAGCTAATAATAGTTTAAATTTAATAAAAATTTCGAGTTCCGAAAATATTAAACCTCGTTGATTGCAATGCAAAAGTTTTGAAAGATGTGCAATCCCTTCTAGCGATATGCTGTATACCCCATGTCTGATAAAATTTTAAACAATCGATTGCATGACTTTTAATTTTTTGCAATTTGATTAAATCTCCTATATTTCGCCGACAGAACTGTTTTATAAACAATGGGTAGTACCGATCACCTAAGTAAAGAACATGCTTTTAAGGCTCTTTTTGACCAATACAAAGATGATGTGTTTGGTTATGCTTTACGTTTTTTTAGGTCGCGGGAACTATCCGAAGAATTGGTGCAGGATGTTTTTATGAAACTTTGGCTCAACTGGGAGTCAATCGATAGGGATAAAAATATCAAGTCTTATATCTTCACCATTGCCAAACATACCATTTACAACAAATTGAAGTCTTTTGTGGTACAGCAGACTTATTTGAACGACGTTTTCTACAACTATTCCATCGAAAGCAATGCGGTCGAAGAACTCGTCCATTATAAAGAATTGAAAGGGATCTATGATCAGGCGGTAGATAAGCTGCCTAGCCAGCGGCAGCGCATCTTTAGACTGAGCCGCGAAGAGAATTTGAGCCATGAGGAAATTGCTGAACAACTGCAGATCTCAAAAAATACCGTCAAGGACCAAATGGTGAAATCACTTAAGTTTATACGCCATTACCTGGAAGTAAATGCAAATTTAACAAGCTTATTGTTAGTGTTTTATCATTATATTCAAAAAAAATAAAAAAAGGGGATCGTCCCTCGAAGTGACTTGGTTGTATTAGCTCTATATAACCGAGTAAATATGATGACCAACCAAGAAGTAACCGCGCTTTATATCAAATTTATCCAAGGGCAGTGCACCCAGGCTGAAATAGATGTATTGCTATCAGTCCTTAGAGAGGAACAGTATAGGGATGCTTTTCCTGAATATGATCAGATTGCCCCATTTATTACCAAAAAAGATGTACTGAAAGTGGATGCTTCGGACCGGATTTTTGCAGCTATTCTCGAGACTGAAATTCCAGCTCAACCAGTTGCAGATCCACGATTCAGTTCCGGAAGGTGGTGGGCGGTGGCAGCCTCATTGCTGTTGCTATCCGGAATTTATTATCTCTTTACGGTACAGCAGATCCCCAAAAATATCAAAACGGTCTATCGCGCAGCAGATGAAAAGAAAATCTATCAACTTCCGGATGGGACAGCGGTTACACTGGACAAAGGTTCCGAGCTCGAGGTATCCAACCATTTCGGTATAGATTCTATCCGGGAGGTCTGGATTAAAGGGGATGGCTACTTCAGTGTCGCTCATAACAAGAAAAAACCTTTTATTGTGCATACCCTTGCCGGCATGAATGTCAAAGTATTGGGCACAGAATTTAATGTGAGTGCCTGGAAAGATAAAGCATATGTGGTGCTCAATAAAGGTAGTGTCGAAGTGAATGCCGCGGATCAGCAGCTGCGACTGCAACCGGGGGAGAAAGCTCTTTTCAGCTCTTTGGAGCAGCGAATGGAAAAAAAATCGGTGGATACGGTCTTCTATAACGCCTGGAAAAATAACTTGCTGGCTTTTAATAATGATGTGCTGAAAGATGTGGTGCAGAAAATAGGGCGTCAATATTCTTGCTCCATTGAAATCGCAGATGCCAATTTATCGCGGATGACATTTACGGGCTATATACCGCGGAATGACCTGAAACTGGCCTTGAATACCTTAAGTAAATCATTGAATTGTACCGTGGAGCTCATCGACGGTAAATATATTATTGAACCCAACCAATTAAACTAATTATTATGAGTAAAATTCTGAAAGGAATTGCTGGGCCGACATTTGTCCTGACGGCACTGGCAATGTCTCCTGCTGCCCTGGCCTGGGGGAGCACCTGGCGCGAAGGGGTTGCTATGCAACGTGTGGAAACCTCAAAATCTATCATCCATTTGCTGAATAAAATTGAACGAAAATTCAATGTAAAATTTAGTTACAGCCCGGATTTGATTAAAGAGATTTCGGCCAATGGCTCTGAAACACCAAAGTCAAAAGGGGAGCTTATCCAATTTTTACAAGAATTGATGCCGGATGCCACAGTCACCAAACTAAATAATGAGCTGTACTCCATTGCGCCCCGCGAACGTCGTACTTCAAACTTAAATGCGATGGAATCTACCACAAATAACATCGCTGAGCAACAGCAAGGGATTAGGGGTACTGTCAGAAACGGTAAAGGGGAAATCATCAGTGGTGTAAGCGTCACCATAATTGGCAGGACAACTAGCACCAAGACCGGCGAAGATGGTCGTTTCGTTCTGGAAAAAGCTGCAATTGGTGACCGACTGGTCTTTAGCTCGGTGGGCTACGACCGGCAGGAACTTATGCTGGAAAATCTAGGCGAACTAAAAATCGTATTATCATCTTCCAACGTCGGTCTGGATGAAGTGGTCGTTGTCGGTTATGGTAATCAGAAGAAGCGAAATATCACAGGTTCCATTTCCAGCGTATCGGGCAAGGATCTGAATACCTTCCCTACGTCCAATATTACCAACGCCCTTGCCGGACGTGTGAACGGGGTATTTGCTAGCCAGCGCAGTGGTGGTCCCGGTTCGGGTTCGGATATTGTCATCCGCGGTAAAAGTACGACCAATGGTACTGCTCCGCTGTATGTCATCGATGGTATCCCGCGTACGCTCAATGATTTTCAGGCGCTGAGCACCGAAGAGATCGAAACAATTTCCATTCTGAAGGACGCCACATCGGCTGCGGTATATGGGGCCCGGGCGGCAAATGGTGTCGTGTTGGTCACCACCAAGCGCGGCAGTATGCAGGCGCCCGTCATCAGCTATTCCTCTTTTGTGGGAAAAGATACCTATACCCGCGTGCCCGAAAGAATGAACGCCTATGAACATTCGATCTATAGAAATAGGGTAGCCAAATTCAACAATCTCCCATTGACGGATCCAAGTTATTATACGGATGATGAAATCCAATATTTTAAGGACAATCAGACCAATTACGACTGGTTTAAAGGAGCCTGGCATAATCCCGTTTATACCAAACATGATCTGACCGTGAATGGCGGTAGCGAAAATATCCGTTATTTCTCTTCCATTGGCTATTATTATCAGGATGGCGCGTTCAACAACCTGAACTATAACCGCTATAACCTGCGGTCGAATGTCGATGCAAAGATTTCCGAAAGGCTGAGTGTGTCGCTCAACCTGGATGCCTCCCTACAAGGGCGTTCAAGACCTTATTGGCCTTACGATGGTGGTGATGATGACCGAATGTTTGACCTCTATCGCGGCCTGCTTAACAAACCGCCGATGATGCCCTGGAAAATCGGTGATAACTATGTGCGAGCCTACCAACAATGGAATCCCATTGCACTGATTGACAACGGCGGCTTTAGCAAATGGAACCGTAATACCTTCAATGGGCTTCTGCGCCTAGATTATAAAATACCGGGTATTGAAGGACTGAAAGCCAATGCAACAATGAACTACCGGAAATACTATGATTACAATAAAACCGTTCGGAAGAAATATAATGTGGCCGAGTTTGAAACAACAGGCGGACACAACCATCTCACAACGGATAAGGTAATCCGGACTTTGCAGCTGGGTGACTGGGAAAACAGTGCCTATGCATCCTTTAATCAAAATAATTCCTATACCCTGAATCTTTCCTTGGATTATAACCGCGTATTTGGTAAGCACGCGGTGACCGGACTTTTTCTGTACGAACAGAGCGAGGGTAATACGGCTTATCTCTACGGATTCCGAAATAAAATGCTGTCCACTTCGATCGAACAGCTCTTCATCGGTGATGCCGCCGCGGAAAATAAGGATGCGACGGGAAGTGAAACCGAAACTGGTCGGCTGGGTTACGTAGGCCGTTTTACGTACGGTTATGACAATCGCTATCTTCTGGAGGCAAATTTCAGGTACGATGCCTCGTTAAAATTTGCTCCCGAAGGACGTTGGGGCTTTTTTCCTTCTGTTGCAGTAGGTTGGGTGTTGTCAGAGGAATCTTTTGTTAAAGATCGATGGACCTTTGTGGACAACCTCAAACTCCGTATTTCCCATGGATTACTGGGTAATGATGGTGGCGACAATGTAGCCGAATATGGCTATATCAATCGTTATTCGACTACCTCAGGTGCTATATTTGGCGGTGCCACAGTAGGAATTATGCCTGGGGCTTTGCCGAATTATGCTATTACATGGGAAAAGACGCGTATTACCAATGTTGGAATTGACTTTGGCTTTTTGAAGGGGGCACTCAATGGTTCCCTGGAATATTTTCAAAAACATACCTATGATATTCTGGGATCCCGCATAGCATCAACACCTAATACTTTCGGAGCTCTTTTACCGAGGGAAAATTATGGTATTGTCAACAACTACGGAATTGAGTTCTCGCTACGTCATGATCGACAGATCAATAAGGATCTAAGTTATTTTATCGGTGGAAACTTCAGTTTTGCACGCAATAAAGTGGAAAAGTGGGATGTCTCCCCTGGAGCTTTTAACTTTGAACAACGTGTGGGTAGACCAATCGATTTTATCACGGGCTACCAATCGGATGGGATCGCTCGTACAGCGTCAGACCTCGCAGGGCTGCCTAAATACAATGGATTTAACTATAGTCTGGGCGATATAATGCTCAAGGACCAAAATGGAGATGCTGATATTACTGGCGCTGATAGAATAGTCTTAAGTAAAAAAAGCATTAACCCAGAAATCATTTATGGGTTTACTTTAGGTGGCAAATGGAAAGGACTTGATTTGAATGCATTTTTCCAAGGTGTGGCCAATCGAGAGATTATGTTCCCCAATCGAGCTGATCTATGGGACGAGCAGGCTGTACTCCGTATTTTCACGGATAGCTGGTCGCCGGAGACTCCAAATGCTAACTATCCTCGCGTAGGTGGTATCGGTGCCAGTAGTCTTGGCGCCAGCAGGGAGGCCTCGTCATTCTGGTTAATGAATGGCAACTACATGCGGTTGAAAAATCTGGAGATAGGCTATACACTCAGTGAATCATTGATAAAACGCCAGGGAATTGGCGGATTGCGGGTGTATGTTTCAGGAACCAATCTACTGACGTTTGATCGTGTCAAGATTGCCGATCCGGAGGCAATAGCAGGTAATTACGGTGTGTACCAGTATCCGATCATGAAAAGTATTACGGCTGGCTTATCCTTCAAATTTTAAACCTAATGATAAACTAATCTTTTTGAGCAATGAAAAATTTTAATACACTATATAGCTTGATAACAGTTGGGGCACTCGCGATGAGTTCGTGCAGCAAGGTGCTGGACAAGAATGACCTATCTGCGATCAGCGAACCTGTGGTATGGTCGGATCCCAAATTGGCGACTGCCTTTGTCAACAATATATATACGACACTGCCAGGTTGGGATGTCGGTCTGGCAGATGCAACGGATGAAGCATCCAGGAAAACAAATTGGATTGATGGAACGACAACTATTGATAATGGTGGGCCTGGATACTGGCCCTATAGTGATATCCGAAAAATGAATATTTTCCTAAAGGAAATTGATGGATCTCAGAGTACCATTGCCCCCGAAACACGTAAGGTACTGAAAGGACAAGTGCGCTTTATTCGGGCATATACCTATTTTGAGATGGTGAAACGTTATGGTGGTGTACCGTTGATCTTAACACCGCAGGAACGTACCGAGAATCTGCTTGTGGAACGCAATAGTACAAAAGAATGTTTTGATTTTATCATCAACGAACTAAATCAGGCTGCCGATGAGCTTCCCGTAAAATATACGTCTGCAGATGATCTTGGAAGGATTACCAAAGCTACGGCATTGGCAATGAAGGGCCGTGTGCTATTGTTTCGCGCCAGCCCACAGTTTAACCCGAATAATACGATATCCCTCTGGGAGACGGCTTACAAAGCCAATCAAGAAGCATTGTCCTTTCTCAATGCTAACGGCTATGGCTTGGTTGCTAAATATGACAACGCAAGTTTATTTCTGGCTGAGATGAACAAGGAGGTGATTTTTGCCATCCGATATCTGCAACCTGGACGCAGCCAAAATCGGGATGCTGCGGTTCGCCCCATTGATTTTACAGCAAATGCAACGGGCGGCTGCCATCCGATACAGAAACTCGTGGATGCCTTTCCGCTTAAAAGCGGCAAGAAAGTACAGTGGAATAGCCCGCAATTTAAAGGTGATGCCACCCTGAGCTGGCAGAATCGGGATGACCGATTTTATACGACCATTGCGTACAACGGAGCCAGTTACCTGGGTACAACTATGGCGCTTTATGATAATGCGCAAAATGGCTATGCATATGGTAAGCAAAATGGTTCATTGACAGGTTATTATTCGCGTAAGGCTGTCGATGAATCTTTGGATATCACCAATTCGCAGATCTCGGGAACTGATTTTATTGAAATGCGCTATGCCGAAGTGCTAATGAATATGGCGGAAGCGGCCTTGGAGACTGGCCGTCTGGTTGAAGCTTTTGATGCGCTCAAAGCTATTCGCAAACGGGCGGGAATTGCCGAAATAACAGTCGGGGATCCTGAACTGGCGGGCAAGCTTTATGGACTGAGCCCTGGCATGGGACAGACAGAAATGCGTCAGGCAGTACGAGATGAACGCTATATTGAATTTGCATTTGAGCAAAAGCGCCTCTGGGATCTCCGCAGATGGAAAGCCATGGATCAGATCATGGTAGGCCAACAAAAACGCTTTGCATTAGTCTTGCATCAGCAGGCTGGAGCACCAGGTGGGTATACGTATACCTTAACCGAACGTGATTTTTCACCGATGATCTATAACCAGAATATGTATTTTCTACCTTTATCTACAGCGACCATGCAGGGCAATGCAAAATTGCAGCAGACAAAGGGCTGGGGAAATGGTATATTTGATCCATTGGCAGGATTATAAACCCAATAAAATACGAGCGCCCTGCTCCAATACCAGCAGGGCAATACTGAAAGGACGATTACTTTCCTAATTTATACAGAACATGAGATTTAAGCTAATTATACTTGCACTGGCATGGATAGCCACGGAAAATGGATTCGCACAGAACAAAGAAAATAAAACACAGGACTGGCTGATCAATACTGCTGCGCCGTATCAATCCCGCATCACCCTTGCGGGGCAGGATATTGTCCTGGACAATGGGCTCGTGCGCCGTTCCTTTCGCATCAGCCCCAATGCCTTCTGCTATGATTATACCAACCTGACCACGGGCCAGCAACTGATTCGTGCCGTACAGCCCGAAGCGCAGCTGCAGCTCAACGGCAAGTGGTATAATGTCGGCGGTGTGGACGGACAGAAGGAGCGGGCTTACCTACGGCCGGAATGGATGCCGGGCTTTACGGCCAATGCCAACGATTTTAGTTATGTCAAACATGAGATCGCAGAACTGGATCCCTTATTGCCCTGGAAAGGAGATAAGTGGTGGTCTACACATAAAGCCGCTGGAAAAGGGAAGGTGCTGACCTTTACCTATGCTGCCCCGGCAAATGCGGCATTGAATGGGGTTGAGGTCAAGGTGCATTATGCCATTTACGACGGTATTCCCTTGATCAGCAAATGGGTAACGGTGCAGAATCACAGCAAGCAGACCGTGCAGATTAACCAGGTGATCAACGAAAAACTGGCGCTGGTCGAAGAGGAAAGTGCCGTAGTGGGCTCAGTTGAAGATATGAAGAAGCAGCATGGCCTGTACGTCGAAAGCAATTTTGCTTTCAACAATGCGATGCGGTACCACCTGAGCGATCAGTCGCTGCACTGGAAAGCGGATTCTACTTATACTTCTCAGGTGAATTACAACCTGAAAACACCGGCCATCCTGGAAATATACCCGACAGTGGGAGTTGGCATCAAACTGGCCGCTGAGGAAAACTTCAGTTCCATCCGCTCCTGGGAACTGCTGATGGATAGTTATGACCGGGAGCGCCGTGGACTGGCCATCCGAAAGATGTACAGGACTATTGCGCCTTGGACCACTGCCAATCCGATCTTTATGCACCTGGTAAGCAAAAAAGACGAACAGGTGTACAGCGCCATAGACCAGTGCGCGGCCACAGGCTATGAAGCCCTGATCCTTAGCTTTGGTAGCCATGTCAATATGGAGGATACAACAGCCGCGAACCTCGCCGCGCTGAAAAAGCTGGCGGATTATGCACACAGCAAAAATATTAAAATAGGGGCTTATTCCTTGTTCAGCTCCCGCAAGATCAGCGAAGCGGATGATATCATCAACCCCAAAACGGGAAAAACGGGGGGCACATTTTTTGAAAATGCACCTTGTTTCGGTTCCAACTGGGGGATAGGCTATGCGCAACGGATCAAGACCTTCTTTGAAAAAACGGGATTTGACATCTGGGAAAATGACGGCCCCTTTCCGGGGGATCAATGCGCCTCGACAAGTCATCCCGGTCACCATGGCCTGGAGGATAGCCAATGGGTGCAGTTTAATATGCAAAAACAACTTTATCATTGGCTGAATGCGCGAGGTGTGTATATCAATTCCCCGGACTGGTACTTTTTGGACGGTTCCAACAAGACCGGAATCGGCTACCGGGAGGTCAACTTTTCATTGCCCCGTGAGAACCAGCGTATCCTCAACCGGCAGAATATCTATGACGCGCTCTGGGAACAGAACCCGTCCATGGGCTGGGGATTTGTGCCCTTAACAGCTTATCAGGGTGGCGGAAAAGAAGCGGTACTGGAACCTTTGCATGAGCATCGGGAGGATTATAAACAACTGATGATGCAATATTATGGCGCCGGTGTGCAGGCCTGCTACCGCGGGCCGCGCCTCTATGATACGGAGCAGACCAAGCAGACGGTCATTGAGGTGATCCAATGGTATAAAAAGTACCGTAACATCCTCAACGCTGACCTGATCCACCTACGCCGTGCAGATGGTCGCGACTGGGACGGCTTCTTGCATGTGAATGCCTCGGAGAAGGGGATCAAGGGATTGGGTATGCTGTTTAACCCATTGAAAACGGCCATCACACGGACCATTGAACTACCGCTTTACTATACCGGATTAACGGGGCAGGCGAAAATAAGCTTTGATGACAAGGCCGTAAAAACAGCGTCTTTGGATCACCGCGCTAATACAACGATCACCCTGACCATACCGGCCGAGAGTTACCGCTGGTTTACCGTGGAATAGATAAAGCCTACTGGACAAAAAATACTATTTTGATGTTGATTGTATCAGGGAGTGACGACCTTATTGTCATTCCCTGATTTTGCTTCAATCTTGTTTCTTGGACCAGAGCTCCATATCCGGAAATTGATATGTTGAATTGTCAAATATGGGATCCTGCTTGGCTTTCTGTTGATCGCGGTAATCTGTATATAAGACTAATACCTTTTTGTGCAAGAGTATAATCGCTATTAAATTGAGCCAGGCCATCAGACCCACACCGATATCGCCCAGGGTCCAGGCGGTTTTGGCGGTACTGATACAGCCAATATAGACGGAAACTAAAATAAGGATACGCAACACCCAGATCAACACGGTCTTGTGTACTTTCTTGCGGCTGACAAAGCTGATATTGGTCTCGGCGATGTAGTAATAAGCCATAATCGTTGTAAAAGCAAAGAAGGCCAGGGCCAAAGCGACAAAAGCCTTGCCAATGGAAGGGAAGTGATGGGAGACGGCCTGTTGGGTAAATCCGGGGCCCATTTCTGTCGCTGGCAGATGCTGGACGAGAAATCCGCCTGCCGGGTTTTCTACATTATACTGTCCGGTGAATAGGATCATGAGTGCGGTGGCGGTACAGACAAACATCGTATCGACGTAGACCGAAAAGCCCTGTACCAGGCCCTGTTTAATCGGGTGGGTCACTTCAGCTGCCGCCGCTGCGTGGGGTGCAGTCCCTTGTCCGGCCTCATTGCTGTAGATGCCACGTTTGACGCCCCAGGAAATGGCCATCCCGGCAACTGCGCCGAAAGTAGCCTCCATATTGAATGCAGCCTTAAAAATCAGGGCAAAAACGGCGGGGATCTGCGTGAAATTAAGCCCGATAATCACCAAAGCCATCAAGATGTAAGCGCCTGCCATAAATGGAACTACATATTCGGCAACAGTACTGATCCGCCGCACTCCGCCGATAATGATGATAGCCAGCAAAGCGGCAATAGCCATACCGGTAACACTCGGCGAGAGCTCAAAGGCTGATGTCATAGCCGAACTGATGCTATTGCTCTGGACACCGGGCAGCAAAAATCCGGTACTGATAATGGTCGCGATCGCAAAAGTCCAGGCAAAAGCCCGGGACCGCAGACCTTTGAGGATATAATAAGCTGGTCCGCCCCGATATTCACCATCATTTACTTCCTTGTACATCTGTCCGAGTGTAGCCTCGACAATGGCGGAGGCACTGCCCAAAAAGGCAATCACCCACATCCAGAATATGGCTCCCGGGCCGCCCATGGCAATCGCCGTGGCCACACCGGCAATATTGCCCGTGCCCACACGCCCCGAGATGGCCAGCGAAAAAGCCTGAAATGAGGATATTCCTTTGTCAGAACTACTCCCATTGAAAAGCAAACGCAGCATTTCACGGATCTGTGTCAGTTGGGGGAATCGAAGACGGATTGTAAAATAGATTCCGGTCAATAAACAGAGGTAGATGAGTGCATCACTCCAGATGATATTATAAATTTTGTCGATCAGATTTTCCATTAGTTATAATTGAAACCCATAGGGCGGCTAAAAATACTTAAAACTATTAAGGCTTTGCTAAATAATACATAGATTATATTGATAAGAGGATGTGGATGTATCTATTGTCTCTATACTCTTGGTTTAACTCGGATAGCGTATGTTAATTTCATGTAATTCACAAACAAATAGACGACTTTGGTTGTTGAAAACGTAAAGAATAAGGTGGTTGTTTGAAGAATAGTTAATCTTTTGCTATTTTATGCCCCTTACTTTACATTTTTATTAAAATATGAGTGCTATGAACAATTTAGAACTGAACGATGTCCAGCAACATTGGAATAAATTTATTTCCTCTGCCATTGCTTGGGCACCTCGTATTATTACTGCCGTAATCTCCGCTTTACTCATTTATCTGATAGGTTCCTGGATCATTCGCCTGGTCAAGCGAATGATTGATAAGGCCTTTGAACGCCGTCAGATGGATGTCTCCTTACAACGTTTTTTAAGTAATCTGATCAGCTGGATCTTAAATATATTGTTATTTATAGTCGTGGTGACCCAGTTGGGGGTACAGACTTCGGCTTTTGTCGCGATCATCGGGGCGGCCGGTCTGGCTGTGGGTCTGGCACTGCAAGGATCATTGTCCAATTTTGCGGGAGGGATCCTGATCCTGTTGCTGAAGCCTTTCCGGGTAGGTGATTATATCTCGTCAAGCGCAGACGTCTCCGGGACCGTCAATGAAATCGATATTTTCAATACGAAACTGACTACGCCGCAAAATCAACGGATCGTCGTCCCCAATGGTGTTTTATCGAATAGTAGCATCACCAATTATACACAGCTCGGTACGAGACGGACTTGGTTTGATATCGGTGTTGCTTATAATGCAGATCTTAAATATGCTAAGGAAATTCTGCTCCATGTCGCCCAGAACAATGAATTTGCTTTTAAGGAGCCGGCTCCGCAGGTGGTGGTGACCGAGCTTGGTGACAGTGCGATCAATCTCTCCGTGCGGGTTTCAACATCAAACGAAAACTTTTGGACCATGCAGGAACAGCTGATTATCGATTGCAAAGAGGCGCTGGATAAGGCCGGGATTGAAATTCCCTTTCCGCAACGGGATATTCATATCAGGAGCAAAGCATAATCTTTAAAATCAAAAACGGAGCCTGTTATTGGCCTCCGTTTATTCCATCATATAAATAAAATTTAGTGATCTTATTCAAATCTACTTTAAAAAAGGGCATCGTTGTCCCCAGCCTGATCTTCATCATCGGGACTTGCCTACTATCGGTATTTCTCCCGACGTTGACCGTACGTATTTTAGACACCGTAAAGGAATTTATTTTCGTTAACTTCAACTGGGTCTATGTGTGGGGGGTGACATTGTTTGTTATTTTTCTGGTCTACCTGATGTTCAGCAAGTTTGGCAATACCAAATTGGGGAGCAACGATAGTAAGCCAGAATATTCGTTCTTTTCCTGGATCTCGATGTTGTTTGCTGCCGGGATGGGGATCGGATTGATGTATTTCAGCGTGGCCGAACCCATGCAGCATTACTCCACCGAGGTATTCGCTTCAAACCATTATATCAACCGCGCAAAGAATGCGCAACTCTATACCTTCTTCCACTGGGGTATCCATGCCTGGGCCATCTACGGGGTCGTGGGATTGGCGCTTTCGTATTTTGCCTACCGCTACAGACTGCCCCTTTCGCTGCGCAGCTGTTTTTATCCGCTGCTGAAAAACAGGATCAATGGAAAATGGGGGAACGCCATTGACGTGTTTGCACTGTGTAGTACCTTCTTTGGTATTACCACCACGTTGGGTTTTGGTGTTGTTCAGGTCAATGCGGGTTTACAGACCCTGGGTGTTGTCCCCGAAAGTAGCTTTACCTACCAGATCATTATTGTGGGCGTGTTGACCTCGCTTTCCATCCTGTCGGCAACCTCAGGGGTAGACAAGGGGGTGAAGTTATTGAGCAAAATCAACATCATTACGGTGATTGTCCTATTATTGTTTGTACTGTTGCTGGGCCCTACATTTTACCTGATCGGTAGTTTCACGGAAGGGATCGGAAACTATATCAATAATTTTTTCAGCCTGACATTTGATACCCACGTTTATGACGAAGC
Organism: Sphingobacterium sp. CZ-UAM; assembly: GCF_002000245.1. GTDB lineage: Bacteria > Bacteroidota > Bacteroidia > Sphingobacteriales > Sphingobacteriaceae > Sphingobacterium. The sequence goes on from NZ_MTCM01000001.1 coordinate 629,267, forward strand.
TACCTTACCCTGGTTTTACAGCTGGACGATCCTGTACTGGGCCTGGTGGATCTCCTGGTCTCCTTACGTGGGACTGTTTATCGCAAAAATTTCAAAAGGGCGTACAATACGGGAGTTTGTTGCCGCTGTACTGATCATTCCGACATTGTTCAATTTTATATGGATGTCTGTGTTTGGGAATAGTGCCATCTGGTTTGACATTAACATCGCCAAAGGTGCTCTTAGTGCCTTAGCGGATAATCCCGATGCGCTGATGTTTAAATTTTTGGATTATCTACCCGGGTCAGAGCTGGTCAGCTATCTGGTCATCTTAATCATTATCATCTTTTTTGTGACCTCAGCAGATTCAGGAATATTTGTGATGAACAGTATTGCGACCCGGAACGCTGCAAAGTCCCCAAAATGGCAGATGGTGTTTTGGGGCACCCTGCTGGCCATTCTTGCGCTGATGTTGTTAAATACAGGCGGACTGCAGGCCTTGCAGACCATGACACTTATTACGGCTTTGCCATTCTCCCTGATTATGCTGCTCTTTTGCGTCAGTTTGTTCAAAGCCCTGGTAATCGACCGGAGTTATTACGAACGGGATTTTTCGGTCAGCACGGTGCCCTGGTCGGGCGAGTTTTGGAAAGACCGGTTAAAACAGATTGTTTCGTTCAAAAGCCGTGAGTCTGTCGATCAGTTTATCGACACTATGGTTGGGAGCGCCTTCGGAGAATTGCAGGCTGAATTCAAGCAGAATGATATTGAAGCTAAAATAAAACGGTCGGATAGCCCTAAAAGGATAGAAATTGAAATCCGCCACGACGTAGTCAACAATTTTATATACGGGGTCAAAAACCAGGTCAAAGTCGTTTCTGATTATTTGCTGGAGGAGGAAAACCTGCCGGATCTGCAGGATAAGAAGACCTATTTTCCAAAATCTTATTTTGGTGATGCCCGGGAGGGATATGACGTGCAGTACTTTACGAAAAATGAGCTGATCAGTGATGTGCTCAAACACTATGAACGCTTTTTGGAAATTATTTCGGAAGAGAAAAATGAGATGTTTATCAGCAGCAATGCAAATAAGAAAATGAGTTGATTTATGTTATTTATTAATATAGGAATTATGAATTGGAAGAATTTCGCCCTTTTGGTATTGGCTTCTTTTCTATGTGCCAGCTGTAGCGAAAAGCCAAAGATCCAATTCGTGGACAAAGATGGTCATATTCATCTATTGACGCGTGAGGGTGAGCGCACTGCAATGGGCTTACAGAAAATCATTGCACATGGGATTGATACGATCGTGACCATAGATGAGACCGGTGGGCAAAAGATCTGGACAGCTTCCGATGTCGACAGTATTGATACGACCAAAATTCAATATTATCTCAAAAGAAGAAACGGGGATAATATAAATATATATACACCTTTGGAGGGGACTGAAGACCTGAGGATTGACCGGGGCAGGGATTCAATTTAAGCAATTGGTGTTTATAAAAGAAAAACTGGGATTTCCGCCTTGGAAGATCAGGAACGGACTCACTAAGGGTATAAAAAATAGCGTAAAAATATCAGCTTAAATCCTGCTGCTACTGGGATACGCGATGCAGCAGGTGACGGATTAAATAACTTTATTAAAAAATTGTAGGGTGAATTAATCTTCGGACCTAGGAATGAGTCATAGTACTAAATAATCTATTTTTTTATGTTGAAATATAGCGTCGTTTTTTTTCTCGTCCAATTGATCGGGATCAATCTACATGCACAATATCGTTCCGGCAATGCAGGGAGGATTACTGTTATCTCCGACAGCCAGCCTTTTATATTGTCTCTGAATGGAGTCGTATACAACGATCGGCCTGAGCTGCAGGTGACCATTGACGGACTTTCAGATCAATTGTATGCGATAAGTACGCTGATAAGCGGAAGGGGGCAACGGGAAATGGAGCGTAGGCAGATTGCTGTACGCAATGAAAATGGTGATTATGTGGAGATGATCTTTAAGGTCGGCAACCAGCGCAATACGCGGAGTCGTGGCCAACATATTAATCTATTTGCTCAGATTCCGATAGATATGTCTTCCATAGACAATGGTAATGGGGTGGCCTATGCCTATGGCGCACCGGGCAGACCTATTCACCTGGACGATGGACCGGATATGGGAATCCCGCCGATAAACTCGATTACCCCGATCAGCAGAGCAGAATTGGACCGTTTATTCAGTCTCATGAACAGGGAAGCTTTTGACGATGCGAAATTCAAAATAATTAACCCCATCTTTTCTGAGACAACGCTCCGTGTTGAACAGATCAGTGAAATCATGAAACGTTTTCAATGGGATGACGGAAAGCTGAAAGTCGCCAAGGCGGCGTACGGAAATTGTTCGGACAAAAGAAATTATTCAACATTGAGCGGAAACTTTACGTTTCTCGGTAATAAAAATGAGCTGCTTGATTTTATAGAAAAGCAGCAAAGAATGAAGTAAAATTCGTCTTCAAGGTATATAGCGAGCCCGGCATAAATTGTCGGGCTTTTTTTTACCCAGATAAATTAAATTTGGATAATTGTCGATAACTTTTAACTTTGATTTGTTACACCAGTTGTTTTGACATCGTTTGTGTTTAACACCTAAAAAACGGATTCAATATGGGAAATCTATCTAATGAAGAAATCAAGATCTATTTTGATCTGAATTATCATCGCTTGTTTCTTTTTGCTAAAAGCTTGGTAAATGATACAGAGATCGCACATGATCTTGTTCAAGATAGTTTTATAGTGTTGATACGTGCTAATATGAAGACTTCGGATGCTCCTCCTGTAATTAAATCTTTTTTATATACAACGGTCAGAAATCTCGCATCCAAAAATATCAGAAAACAAAAATCGGCACAGCTTTTTTTTCGTAAAGAGAAGACGGAAGAGTGGGAAGATGCCGCTGTTTTCGAGAAGCTTTTTCAGGCGGAAGTTATTGCTGAGCTCTACCTTGCTTTGGAATCTCTGCCACCAGGCTGCAAGCAAATTTGTAAATTAGGCTATTTAGAAGGACTAAAAAATCAGGAGATAGCTGATATGTTGGGTGTTAGTATTAATACAGTCAAGACACAAAAGAAGCGTGCACTCCAACTTTTAAGGGACAAAATCTCTCCCCAAGCTTTCGCACTGCTATGTATTTACCTTTGTCACTAAAAAAAATATTTTCTTTTCACCCGTTTTTATTAGTAATGGTACATAGTATTAAAAAACCTAAGTTACCGTATGGATAAAAATGGAGAACACCTTTATTTTGCCGGACTTTTAGCGAAGTGCATTCAGGGTATATCCTCTGAAGAGGAAATCGTGAGATTGAAAAAATACATGGACGAAAATCCTCAAGCAAGTGAAATACTTGTTAATCTAAGAGAAACTAACCGGCTTGATCAAGACCTCGAAGAATTGGGTAAAATAGATCTTGAGCAGCGATGGGCTAACTTTGAAGAGAGGGGGCAAACAAAAGCAGCATCTCGTAGACCTGTTTCGACCTTAATTATTTGGCTATCGACGTCTGCGGCGATACTTATTGCTGCGGTTTCTTTATTTTTAAACCGTCAAATCGAATCCAATACTTCAATTATTCCAGATCATCAATTTGGTTATAAAAATGATGTCACGCCGGGGCATGCCGGGGCAATCTTAACTTTGGCCGATGGACGCGTGGTAGAATTAGGGTCAACAGGCCAGCAAGGGGAGCTAATTGATACAAACCTGATTCATATTTCTAAGGGTTCTGTAGAATTTAGGAATGAAACAAATACCAATGAATACAGGGCTAATCGCATCCAAACCCCAAAAGGAGGAACTTTTCAGACTATTCTGGCTGATGGTACCAAAATATGGTTAAACGCAAATAGCGAAATTGAATTCCCAAGCCAGTTTTCTCCTAACGAACGACGCATAAAGTTGCTTTCTGGAGAAGCATTTTTTGAGGTAGCCAAGAACAAACAAAAACCATTTATTGTAGAAACACAAGGGTATGCAGTTCATGTAACAGGTACAGCATTTAATATCAATAATTATGAGGCTAATATTGTCAAAACTTTATTGACTGAAGGTAAAGTAGACGTAATAGGTAAGAAGACACGTGCTAGCCTATTTCCTGGGCAGGCCGTGGTTAATAAAGGGGAGTTTCTACAAACAGAAACAGCAGATATCAACGAAGCATTGTCCTGGCGTGATGGTTATTTTTACTTTGACGGAAAGACACTTCAGGAAATTCTTGGCGACGTATCAAGATGGTATGATGTCAGCCTCGACTATCAGATAAGTTTAGATCAAACGACGTATATGGGTGGCGCAAAACGCTCGAACACTTTAGGTACAATCTGTAAGATGCTGACGGATATGTCCCAATACAAGTTCGAAATCAATGGAAAGAAATTAATTGTCAAAAAAAAATAAAGGAGGAAAAATGAAATAAACTGACCTAAATGATGATGGTATAAGGAATCCGGAGATACTGCAAATATCCCCGGAAGTAATTCGGCATACCAAATGTGTAGTAACAAATAGTTTAATAACCTAATCAATTCAAAATTATGTATAAAATCTGGTTAAGGCAATACCCAGACGAGCCTCGTTATGGCATTAACCTTCGAAAAACAGTATTAGTCATGAAACTTTCTTTAGCGTTTTCACTTGCATTGACAGTAAGCGTTCATGCCAGTGTTTTGGGGCAAAAAGTAAACCTTCAAAAGAAAAATATCACTTTAAAAGCGTTGCTAACTGAATTGCAAAAACAGACAAACTATCGCTTTATGTATAAAAGGGGTATTTTGGAAAACTCTCTACCAGTGAATCTTAATCTACAAAATGCCCCGTTGAGTGAAGTCCTGGAAATTGCTTTCAAAAATCAGCCTTTTGAATATCATATCTATGATGGGACAGTAACGATTTCTCGAAATTCGGTTGTCGTTCAACAAGCTGCTGTGCGTGGAAAGGTTGTTCAGGCAGATAATCAGCCTTTGGCTGGTGTGTCGGTGAATGTTATCGGTAAAGGAATCACTACGGCCACAGACGAACAGGGTAATTATGAAATCAAAGCCAATATAGGGGATCAGCTGGAGTTTAAATACATTGGCTTTAGGTCCAGTACTGTAGCTGTTGGTTCAAATAGGATGGCGACTATTACGATGATTCCAGCCGGGGATAGTAAATTGGAAGAAGTTGTGGTAATCGGTTATGGAACACAGAAGAGAGCTGACCTTACAGGCGCGATCAGTTCCATCAAAGCAGAAGATCTTCCGAAAGCTGCCAGTGCTTCGGTGGAACAGATGTTGGCAGGAAAAGCCGCTGGAGTACAAGTGCGGTCGACCGATGCACAGCCAGGGGGAGGAGTCGAGGTTTTGATTAGGGGCGCAGCTTCGACAGGAGCAGGAAACGCACCCCTATATATAATTGACGGGTTTCCAGTGACTGGCGGTGTGGATCCTGGAACAAATACCCGCTATTCCATCGGTAGTCGCAGTCCACTCAATTCGATTAATCCTAATGATATCGAATCTATTGAGGTGTTAAAGGATGCCAGTGCAACAGCAATTTATGGTGCCCGCGCTGCAAATGGGGTTATTTTGATCACAACTAAATCTGGCAAACAGGGGCGCGCAAGGGTTTCCTATGATCTGAAAACGAGTATGCAACGTGTTCAGAAGCCATGGGAAATGATGGATGCCAGTCAGTGGATGCGTGCGCGCGGTAATTATTTATATGAACTTTGGATGGTCAATAACAAAGTTGGTGTATACGGTGGTAAAGATCCCTCAACTGTACCAGCATTTACTGCTCCGTATACCGAAGATGAAATTAATGCAGCCGGTAAGGGTACAAACTGGATCGATGAGGTTACTCGAAAAGGACGTATTCAAGATCATAATCTGAGTATCAGCGGCGCTAATGATAAGACAAATTATCTCATATCATTTAATTATTTTGGACAGGATGGTATTGTAAAAAAGAATGACTTCAATCGCTATACTGGACGTGTAAATATCACCCAAGAGGTCAATAGCTGGCTCAAGGCTGGTGTACGTGCTAGTGGAAGCCGGATCGATATCAACAATCCAGCATTGGGAACCGGAGGAGCAGAGAATACCGGCGTATTGGAGTCGGCACTTAAATTTACGCCTACACTACCGGTTTATCTCCCGGATGGAAGTTACTCCATTGTTCCGAATTCGACGTTCTTCCCAAATCCTGTTTCCTTACTCGATATTAGCAATGTAACGGAGCAGAACCGTTTGATGGTGCAGACCTTTGCTGAAATAGAACCGATCAAAGATCTCAAAATTCGTACACAGCTAGGATTTGACAAGCAGGACGCGGTGAATAATACCTATCTACCGAAGTCTACACTATATGGTGAGGCTGTGGGAGGACAAGCGACCATTGGGCAGAATAATCGTTTTGATAAATTATTTAATACGACCGTCAGCTACAGAAAAGTGCTCAATGAGATACATGATCTAAGTCTGTTACTCGGTTATGAATGGCAGTCCATGGGAAGTTCGGGCCACAACTTATCCAATAATAAATTTCCGACAGATGCCTTTGGCACGAGCAACATCGGCGCGGGAGAGTCTGTACGTCCAACCGTTGGGTCTTACAAGAGCATCAATGAACTGGCGTCTTATTTCGGAAGGTTAAATTATAGTCTGATGGATAAGTATCTATTTACTTTTACTATGCGTGCCGATGGCTCTAGCCGTTTTGGAGCAGGAAATAAATTTGGATATTTTCCATCGGGTGCATTTGCATGGAAGATCGATCGAGAATCTTTTATGTCTGATGCGAAATGGATCTCAAGTGCCAAACTGCGGCTGAGCGCTGGTCAAACAGGTAACAGCAACATTTCTGGCGCCTTTGCCTTTTATTCTTTTGGAAGTGATTACCTTTTTGGGAATGCTGTCAATACAGGGACTTACCTTTCTTCTTATGCCAATCCTGATCTGAAATGGGAAACGACAACGGAGTATAACCTCGGACTGGATTTTGGCCTATTTGACGAGCGTATCAGTGTAACAACAGAATTGTTTTCCAAAACGATATCCGACCTATTGGGTGAAAGGCAGCTAAAGACCTATCTTCCCTTGGATAAGGTAGCGGCCAATCTTGGTAAAACCTCTAGTAAAGGTTTTGAGGTGACCTTGAATACACAGAACCTTACAGGTGCATTTCAATGGACTAGTACATTGACGTTGTCTGCATATCGTGACCGCTGGAAAGAGCGAAGCCCAGATGTGGTCCTTCGATCCTACGAATCAATTACAGATCCCATCCGCGTGCACTGGGGATATGTATTGGATGGTCTGGTGCAACCAGGAGAAGTAGTCCCTCATATGCCTGGTGCATTGCCTGGTGTGCAAAAAGTCAAAGATATCAATGGTTTCGATGAAAACAATCAATTGACAGGAAAACCAGATGGTAAGATTAATGATGCCGATGTAGTTAAACTTGCCAATGCAGATCCCAGACTCATCATGGGCTTTGGTAATACCTTTCGATACAAGGGTTTTGACCTGAATATCCATGTATATGGTATGTTTGGAACGAGACGCAACAATGATTACATGGGCTATGTGACGGAGATGAACCCCAATATCAACCGAGGTTGGAATATGCCGAATATGGTCGACCAATTTTGGTCGAGCAGCAATACACAAGGGACATATCCTAATCCATTTGTTGTCAATCCATTTCCGGGAGCTGGACAGTTTCTATTGCAAAAGTCTGACTTCGTCCGGGTGCGCAACATTACGTTGGGTTATGATCTTAACCCCTTGTTTCACAAAAAATGGTTCAACGCCTTTCGGGTATATGTAGATGCTTCAAACCCTATTGTTTTTACCAGTTTCAAAGGTATAGATCCTGAATTTACGGGAATCTATCCACCAGCGAAATCCTTTACACTGGGACTTAGTGTTGGATTTTAATCAAATTACTGGCTTTAATACATTTATTATAATGAAAAAAATATTTATTTTATTGCTAGGAGTGTCCTGGCTTTACTCCTGCGAGAATCTTGAACCACAAGTGTTTGACCGCTTGAGTCCATCGAATTACCCGAAAAATGAAGAAGACGCGCGTACGCTGGTCACCGGAGTCTATGGTATTCTCAACCGCGGAGCATATGGTGGATTTTCGGATATATCCTGGCAATCACGCTGGGTCATGAATACAGCTACTACTGATGAGTTCGTCTGCTATTGGGGTGGTGGTGTCTGGGAAACCTATGCCAAATTTCTCTGGAATTCGAATAGTGAGCACGTGACAGCCAAAACCTATGGCCCGTACATTAAAGCAATTACCAATTGTGTGAATATCGCTGAGCAGCTTGAGCCGATCAGTATGAACGCTGAGCTTAAGACACGCTATCGTGCCGAACTAAAGGGGATTACTGCCCTGTTGGCCTACACCTTATATGATTTCTATGGGCCAACAGCTATAGTGACCGATCCTGCGATAACCTTGGATCCGAACACGAATTTTCAGCCTGAAAGACCTACGAAAGCATGGATGGTGAATTTTATCAAATCTACAGCTCGGGAGGCCGCCGATAACCTTCCCATTAGTTATTCGTCACAGGATTATGGTCGTTTTACGAAAGGAACCGCGTTGATGGTGTTGCTCAAACTGGCGATGCATGAAAAGAACTGGACGGAAGCAGCTCAAATTTCAAAGGAGATTATGGATTTGAAACTGTACGCGCTACAAACGTCGTATCCATCCATTTTTGCCGTGGACAATGAGATGAATTCGGAAATCATCTTTGCTATTCCATGTTTGACGGTAAACGATCGCTATAATAATTGGCTTGCGCACGTGTTGCCTTCGGAATATGTTGAACCCAATGGTATACCGGTACAAAAATGGGGTGGATATAAAGTGCCTTGGACGATGTTTGATAAATTTAAAGCTGGCGATGACCGTCTGAAATCAATTTGGGGCAGTATTAATACCAGCAAAGGCATGGTTGATCTTCGTTCAATCAATGAATCCTGGGCACAGATGGGCGCTGTACCCTATAAATATCCTGCTGATCCTGCTTCAAATGGCGAGGCGCACGGAAATGACTGGGTCGTATACCGCTATGCGGATGTTTTGCTTCTTCGGGCTGAAGCCTTAAATCACCTTTCTCCTCTTAGTAGTGAAGCGATAGGTTTGATTAATATGGTACGGAGCCGCGCGAAGACAACAACTATTGAGGCTTCAGATTTTGCTGGAGAAAATGCTTTGAATGACTTCATATTGGATGAAAGGTTTAGAGAGCTGTTTATGGAAGGACACCGTCGGGAAGACCTGATCCGGCATGGTAAATATCTTTCGGAAGCTAAGAAACGTGGTGCATCTTATTCAGATGAAAGCAGGCTATTGTTTCCAATACCGCAATGGGCAATCAATGAAAATAAGAAAATCCAGCAAAATCCTGGTTATTAAGGTTCGTTTTTGATAAAAAATGTAAGATGGAAAAAACAATCAAACAGCTGAGTTTGGTATGGGCGCTAATGGCGCCCATATCTCAGACGTTCGGAAGCATTTCGACGGATACCTTGCAACAAAAGGACCAGTACATGGAAATTGTTGCTAAAAAAGCGATCCATAATCCCGAACGGGGATATCATCTAGAGGCTAATTATTTTGCACATAATTTATATAACCCTTTTCACAAAATTGCTTACCCGGAGGGGTGGATAGACGAACAGATCCTCCGCTATGGTCGTCCTGATGACCAAATTTCGGTCTTACAGCTTTACTTTTACCTCACTGATTATGTGGGAGGTGATATTACGAAAGAAGGACTGGATAAGATGCAATTCATTTTTGATGAGGTCGAAAAGAAAGGTTTTAAGGTTGTGCTGCGGTTTGCCTACGATGTCGATTATGGAAGTACCAAAGCCAATTTTAATGATGTCTTTAAGCATATCAACCAGCTTGAGCCTCTGATCAAAAAAAATATAGGTTTAATTGATATTTGGCAGATTGGATTTGTCGGTGCATGGGGAGAGGGGCATAGTTCGCCAATGAGTTCCGATGATTATAATAAAGCAAAAATGGTAAGGCGAATACTGGATATTTTTAAAGATAGACAGACGACAATCCGTTACCCTAATCAAAAGACAAGACTTAAACTGGAATCGACGTATTTAAATCGAATAGGATATAATAACGATTATTTTACGGCATCAGAACACCCAAAAGCACCAGACAATGATTATACATTTGGGAGTAATGCGTATGAACAGGTCAAACGTGAATCCCCTGATGTACAGGTGATGGGGGAGATTCCTTACGCCGAGGCAACTGAATGGGGGCTACACAGTCTTATTTCGGTAACGAATAGCCTCAAAGCGTTGAAGGAACATCATTATAGTCTCTTTGATATCACACAAAACAATGAATTGAATATTTCGAATTGGAAGAAAACTGCATTGACGCCTGATATGCTCAGGTCGATGGGGATCTTGTTTGATCCAAGCTATTTTAAAGAGAATAAGGATACTGTAGCTCGATCAGCCTATGATTTTATAAGGGATCACCTCGGGTATAGGCTTTATATAGACCGTGCCAATACAACAGTTCAACGTCATAACAAGGGACTGACTGTTGACATTGTCGTCAAAAATGTCGGTTTTTCGGCTATTCATAATCCGAGGCCCGTATACCTTATTATATTTGATAAAGACAATAAAATTGTAGGTCGGAAAAAGCTGACGGTCGATCCACGTCATTGGCAACCTTATGGTTCAAACAGAAAGGAAGATGTGGCTTTGTTCCATCATATACAGACGGAGATAATCATGCCTAATATAAAGCACGGAGCTGTTGGCCTGTGGCTTCCAGATCCGGAGAAGGAGTTGGCTAGTAAAGCCGCATACGATATTCAGTTTGCCAATGATGATATGCGTATAATTACCGACCATCCTGGATACGGGCGAATCAACATTATTGCGGATTTTTAATCCGTTAAAAGCATAAACTTGCCAAGGCTTGCCTTTGCCGGGCAAGGGTCATTTTTTTGTACGAATAAAAATCATCGCGATCACCGTCGTGACAGCGCCGAAAATAAAGGCAAAAATAGTAGAATTAATGGCATAATTCTTATAATTGAAATTTGCTTCTGCTTCGGCTGTTGTTTTATAATAGCCTATTTCGACCGATCGCTTGATGACGTTAGGGAAATACTCGGGACTGATGACATAAGAAATAATCCATTGTGTCAGCGGACTTAATAAAGCGATAATTGCAGAAAGTACTAAACCGGAGATTAAGCCCTGAATATAGCTCATATTGCCATGGTAGAAATTTTTCTTTTTATCTTTCAGTGCCAGGACCATAAACAGGATGGCTGGTATAGCAAAAAGATTGGTCAGGTAAAGATGATAGTCAATATACTTGCCATGGAGCCCGCATATTTTTTCTAAGAGCATCCAAGTTAGCGTCATAAACGTGAAACAAATAGCCCATTTGATCTCAATTTTAATGTTTTTCATAATTCTAGTAGTTTTAGGTAATATATGTTATGTCATCATTTAGCTGGAAAATCATCCATAATCAGTTTATTAAATATAATGTTAATTTGGTAATGAGTTGCAAGGTTTTAACCTTTTTTTCGCTGAATTAAACGGGCAAATTTCTGTTGCAGGCGAGGTATGTCCGAAATAGTTCTGTAGAAATATTTCGTGCTGACAGACAGTTGTCTTATGTTTTATTAATTTTATATGCAAGTAGTAGGAAAGTTTAGCGCTGACGATGCGGTAAAATGCTTCGTAAGTGGAAATATGGGGATAATCCGTCTAGGTCTGGAAATAACAAATAAACCAAAAATGAGCAACATACAACAGGTAAATGAGGTACGATCCATCCGTATCCATACAGCGGAAGAGTGGCGACAGTGGCTGTTGGACCATCATCTGGTCGAACATTCCGTATGGGTCATCTGTAACACAAAGGGTTCGGGGCAGCCAGCTGTAGCATGGAGTGAACTGGTTGATGAGGCATTGTGTTTCGGCTGGATTGACAGTACGAGAAAAACAATTCAGCAGGGTTCGTTTAAACAGTTGTTCAGCAGGCGCAAACCGCGCGGGACCTGGTCCAAGGTCAATAAGGAGAAAATAGAAAGGCTTATTGCCAGCGGGAAGATGACGGCCGCGGGACTGGAGACCATTCGCATCGCACAGAAAAACGGTTCCTGGTCCATTCTCGATAGCGTGGAGGAACTGCTTATTCCCGAAGATCTGGACAGTGCATTGAAGAATCATCCCGGCGCAGCGGCTTATTTTGATGGGCTGAGCAGATCGGTGAAAAAGATGCTTTTGCAATGGATCGTGATTGCCAAGCGCCCCGAAACCCGAAATAAACGAATAACGGAAATTGCAGAACAGGCCTCTCTGCAGATGAAACCAAAGCAATTCCGGTAAGCCAGCGGCTCGAATAAAAGTTAAACCTTATCACTGCTGTAGGTCCCTTATAGGTAAGATCAAAGTTGAATGTGCAATATAAAATCTGGTCACCGGCTTAAGGTTACTTTTGGAAAATAAAAAACGGGTAATTCTTACATCGAAAATTACCCGTTTTCGTAAACTAAACCTTTGCCCATTATTTGATCTGGTAAAGGTTTCCAAAAACCAACTTATGGCACTGTCTGGTTACAGGATGATTACTTATTCTCGAGGGCTACTTCCTGTGCTTTGTAATAACTTTCGATCAGGGCCTGATAATTAGGCATTACCGTGGATAATGCCTTAGCGTACTTCGCGGCATCTTTGTGCTGCCAGGTTTTTAACACCTCGCTGATGACTGCTGTGGTTGTGATTGGGATAACACCGGCCAGCTGTAGCCGCGCTATGGTCACCTGTGTGGATAGTGGGCTCATATCGCCAGAGGCATCGATGACCGCAAATACCTCATAACCTTCGGCGATGGCTGAAATAGCAGGAAAAGCAACACAGACACTGGTGAGTACGCCAGCAATCACTAATTTTTTCTTTCCTGTATTCTTTACAGCCTGAACAAAAGCGGGTGTATCCCAGGCATTCACCTCGCCGGTACGGCCTACATATACAGCATGGGCTGCATGCTCATGAATTTCGGGCATTAACGGTCCGTTGGGGCCTTTGGGTTCGGATGCCGTAGTGATGACTGGAATTTGTTCGACTGCCGCGATTTGAGCGAGCGCGATGACATTGTTTCGCAATGTAGGGATCTCGATATCTTTGACCATCTGGAACAGACCACTTTGGTGATCGATCAGTAAAAATGCTACATCGTCTGCATTGATTCTCGTTGTAAGTACCATGATTTTAAAATTTAAATGTGAATAATAAATCGTTGGTTAAAGGTAGGTACAGCATCTTTAGTGGAAAATGAAGCAGATTAAGCACATGACTTAATGTACCTTAAGTTTTAGGGAATGACTTGATTTGAAGGAAGCAGTTTATTGCGCATACACTGTGGTCCCGATTCGGTGGGACAACCGGAACAATCCTTCATATACACTAGGTATGTAAATGAGTGGATTTAGTTGCAGTTTACGAATCATAAGTCTTTTCAAGCGGATATTAAAATAGTTCTTTTTGATAAATTCGATTTAATTATCTTAGCGGTCAGGAAACTACTGGTCACATGTTGAAGATTTTTTAACGAAATCGGCAGTATAATCAAAATTATCTATTATAAATGAAAGATACAGGCAACCAAAACCCAACAAATCAAGTAAAGAGGATTAACTTTTCTTATATCAGCCATGAGCTTCAGCATCTTTTACACCTAGAAAGTGGATTCTTATATACGGTTAAGGAGCTTTTTTTTCGTCCGGGAAAACTTGTCAGGAGTTTTATTTTAGCCGATAGAACAAAGGCAACCAAACCGCTTATCTTTCTAATATTTTCAGCGACATTGTTTACATTGCTCTTCCATTTCTTTCATACCGAATATCATTTTTTTTCGCTAAATCAAGAAATAGGAAATGTTGATCAATATCTAAAAAAAGAAATGATCAGTAATTGGGTGAATAGTCATATCGGTTATACTTCCTTATTTATTGGATTTTTAATTTCGTTATGGATATCTCTATTTTTCAAAAAGCATGGATACAATATTTATGAAATAACTGTTCTGTTATGCTACTCAATTGGTCAATCCTTTTTAATTGTTTGTCTGTTTGCATTAACTGGGCAATTATTTAAAAGTAACGTGATTGCAAACGTTGGTGTATTTGCGGCCTATTTATATGTGTTTTGGTCAATCGGACAGTTTTTTGGGGAGAAAAAAATCATTAATTATATAAAATCATTTTCATGCTGCCTTCTTGGAGCTGTGAGTTTTCGGTTGATCTTGATATTATTGGCCAATATATTTTATTATCTAGGGCTTAAATAGAGCTTGCAAGTCATGGATCTTAGTAATAGACATGAGATTTACGTCTATGGTTTTACTACTTTGATTATTGCTAGGAGGCACGGTGGTCCAGATTCGGTGGTCCAACCGGAACAATCTTTCATATGCACATAGGTATGTAATGAGTGAATTTAGTAGCGGTTAACGAATCATAAGTCTTTTGAATCATAAGTCTTTTCAAGCATATATAAAACAGTTCCTTTTGCAGTTTTCAGTATTTCTATCTTTATGATTTCAGATAGTATATAGTGATTAACGATGAAAGGAAAACAAAGAAAACTGCTGAATATTCCGCTATGTATATATTGGATTATGATCGGAATTGGTAGGACTTCATGTCATAATGGTTCTCAAGCTACAGCAGGGTCAAAAGTGGTGAATGATCACTCGCAAAATACCACAGAGATCAGGCTAATGCCAGGTGTTGAAAGCTCAGTAGGGGACATAACGCAATTGAATACAGTAGAATATAAAGGCATTTCTTTCATTACAGAAAATACGATGCATGGCAGCGGTGTTGTCCATTGACCAGAAAGTTGAGATTTTAAATCTGGACAAAACGATCTATGGAAGTATCGTACCAAGTAAGGCAGTTGAGCTTGTGGACTATGAAATTAATCTGCCGCAAATTGTGATCGCCCGTCAGATCATCCCCTATTCCGAACTTCGACTTTTTGAATTTGATGCGGAATCTCCAGATCAGGATAGCGCCTATTTAACTGTCCTCATCAACAAGGAAAGGAAACTTATTCTGAAAAAAGACCTTCAATATAGTTTTTTGAGCTGAATGACTACATCAAATCCGCATTTGTACGATTAACAACAGCTGTGCAGAACATCAGTATAACAGAACGAAAATACCTGTACCAGGTACTGGAGATAAAGAATGATTTTATGTTAATCAAATCAGTCCCAAAATCAACCTGTGATTATGTCGAAGATTATAAACCTATTTCCAAATGGGTAAAATGGCGGACAGACCAACGTGAATTGATCGAATACAACTTCTGCTATTAAATTCGGGTAAACTTTTTGTCCGGTTTTGCACATGTATTGTCCGAATTCGAACAGGTTGTTAAAATGGCTGTTTTTGGTAATTTACTGATAAGTAGTGTTTTGTAATATTGGTCTGGCTTGTGTATTCAACGTAAACAGATTTGACCGTTAGACCGAATAAAATTATGTTAGGACATTATTTAAAATTATCTTTTAGAAATATCAGGCGATCACTGGGCTATTCACTCGTTAATATCCTCGGTCTGTCTATAGGTGTATGTAGCTTCCTTATCCTACTGCTGTATCTAAATTACGAATTAAGTTATGACCGTTGGCATCCGGACCTTGAACGGGTTGCCAAAGTATCCCTTCTGGAAAATGAGGATGTGTTAAATTCAACACAGGCACCGTTAGCTGCTTTATTAAGAGAGAAGGCTTCCGTCGTTGAATCCGCTACGAATTTATCACGGGATGAAAATTTTGAGACTCCTTTGTCGACCCCTGAGAAACGAATCGTTCAAAAAGGGACTATAGCCGCCGATTCCCTTTTCTTCAAAGTGTTTCCATATGAGATTATAGCTGGAGAACGTAATGGCCCTTTAAACCGGCCTAATACGGTAGTCATCAGTGAAAACATAGCAAAAAAGCTGTTTGGGAACGAAAGTCCTATCGGTAAATCAATTAAATTCTTCAACGCTTTGGATTGCGAAGTTACAGCAGTGATGAAAGAAGCTACAGGGCCAGGGCATATGAACGTAGAGATTGTATTTCGGAATCCCAACGAAAAAAACAATTACCACTGGGGCAATTATTCTTATCTAACTTATATCAAGACTAAGCCTGCAGTGAAGCGGGGGGATGTAGAGGCTACAATAGCTAAGATTTTTTACGAGGAGCGGCTGAAGACCAAACACAATAATAAGTCTTACGCAGAATTTAGCGTATCAGGTCCTCAGGAAGGTTTATTTTTAGACTTCGTTCATGATATCCATAACTTTCCACGCTATGGTAGCAGCAATATCAAAACAGTTTCTATTCTCATTGTCTTGGCTGCCATGCTGCTGATTGCTGGGACAATCAACTTCAGTAATCTTTCTATTGCGGCAGCGCTACCCCGTGCAAAAGAAATCGGAGTAAAGAAGGTTCTCGGCTCAAGTCAGAAGCGACTGTTTTGGCACTTTATGGGAGAAGTAGCCATACAATGTGGCATTGCATTTACCATTGCTGCTTTGCTATTGTATCTTGCTTTACCTTATTTTAACCAGCAATTTAATGTTAATTTGAGCCTTCTGAAGAACGGCATAACTTACACAATCGCGGTTCAGCTTTTCCTATCTTTTATCGTGGTGGTAATTCTTTCAGGCTTGTATCCAGCGATTTTTTTGACACGTTTCAATACGACTAAGGTTTTAAAGGGTGATTATTCGAGAGGTAAAAATGGAGTTGTTTTTCGCAACGCGCTTATTGTGCTCCAGTTTGTCGTAGCAACATTTTTTATCTACAGCGTAGTCGTCGTGACCAAACAATTGGATTATATGCAAACTAGGGACAAAGGTTTTTCTGGAGAACAGATTTTGCGGATCCAAGCCTATAAGATGAGCACCCGGGAGGAGGGCTTTAATGCGTTACAATCACGATTAATGCAAATCAAGGGAGTGGAATCTGTTTCTAAGTCAACAAAAATACCGGGAGACAAGTTTATAGATACAACAACGGTTGCATTTAAAGCTGAGGGCAACCTATATCGGATGAGTTCGGTCAAGGTAAGTAAAGATTTTTTTAAAACCTTGGACATCAATCTGGATCAGGGGAGGTTGTTTGACGATAGTTATGCTGATCAGCACACGCGTTCCGCAATTATCAATCAGACAGCTGCTAACAAGTTGGGATATAAAAATGGAAAGCAGAGCTCAATAGCCTTTCCTGATTGTGATAGTATTCCCCTGCAGGTGGTGGGAGTAGTGGAGGATTTTAATGTTTTGGGCATGGAACAGGAGATACAGCCTACGGTGTTTACAATTGGCAATGAAGCTTGTATGTTTCAGTCTGGAGGGGCAATTCTAGTAAAAATAAATGGCGGGGATATCAATGGAACCGTCAAATCCATTAGAGCAGCATGGAAAGACATCGAGCCAGATTTTGATATGAAATATTCATTTCTGAATGATGATTTTCAGCAATTCTTCGCCACTCATATCAGACTGCAACGCATTGTTTCATTTTTCGGTATAACGGCCATTGTTATTTCGTTGATTGGTCTATTCGCATTGACAGCTTTTCTTATTGGTCAGCGTAGAAAGGAGATCAGTGTACGTCGGGTGCTTGGTGCAGATCTTGTCGATCTGGGACTATTACTCGGCAAAAACTATATCCGGTTGATTATTCTTGCTGTTGTCATTGCTGTGCCGGTAAGTTGGTGGATAGCCGGAAAATGGCTGGACGGATTTGCTTACCGGATAGATCTAAGCGCATGGTTATTTGGCCTAAGCGCTATCGGGATTCTTGTAGCAGTAGCCGGTACAGTCGGGATACATATCATTAGGGTATCACGTGTAAATATCTCAGATGACCTGCGTGATGAATAATTAAAGGAATTGGGCTCCACGACGAAATTTTAGGTGGCGAAAGAACAGTTAGCCGAATATTAGTACAGAAATGTGATCGGTCAGGTACATATTCAGGTGCATATAGGTATTAAAAAAGCCTAACAACTGTTAGGCTTTTTTAATACCGTAATAGCGAAGAGCAATTTATGGAGAATTACTATATATCCAAATGCTGCATTTTGAGGAATTTAATTGTAATACCCATCTGTCCGAGGTGGTACATGTCATGGTGAATTAAACCTGTCACCAGGTAATTATAATCATGTGGAAAAGAGCTGTCGGCATGAGGATAGACTGTATGCAGGAAGGAGTCATCTTTTCCCTCCAGAAAAGAAATAATATCTTGCTGTATTGCGTGAAAATCCTGTAATAGATTTTCCCAGCCCCGCTGTCTTAAGTCATCATTCGTTCGCCAGTTTGCCGCATCGCTCATTTCAAGCCCCCTTGGATTTCCTTTTAGGCGGCTCAGCACTTCTCTGCGCCATTCTATTAAATGTGAGGCTAACTCTGCTATACTGTGCATTTCGGCAATCGGCCGTTCAAAAGCTGTTGTTCCATCGACCTGCGATAGTTTCTTTTGAAAATTTTCGTCGATCCACATGTCGGTGCTTTCGACATCCTTTAACTGCTGAATACGGTCTTTGATCAAAATATCTTCCATGATTTTATATGATGTTGCTATCTTTCGGAAAGGAACAGTTGCTGGATAGCAATTGTTTGTTTTCCGTAGCGGAATTTTTGATTATCTGCAAGGGAATTACTTCAGATAAACAACGTGTAGGACAGATTCTTTAACAGTTACAAGAAGCTGAGCCCTGTCACCTCAGGAGGAATGCAGGGAATAATCGCCGGGCTAAGCCCTGATGGATGGTATCCAATGGGAAAGATTGAGGTGTTATAATACGATTAAATGATCCTAAAAATAAATGTAAATATTATATTTAGGTTAAGAATTGTAATTTGTTGTTTTTTAAGTATTATATGTGTTTTTATTTGCTGTCTTTAGAGGAGTTCTGATCACCGCTTTTTCGTTAACAGGAAGATCATTTTAATAGGGGATTACAGAAAGTAATACACAACGAATCCAAAGGTCATTATGGAACGCTTATGAATACGATGAGATCGGTAAGATAAATTCCTATGTGATCAGCTACTCACAGCGGACGAGCGTGTGAAAATTGGGCGCTTGTTGCTGTTTGTTTTTTTTATTGTTACACTTTGTTAATTATTTAGTTGTGATCTTTATTTGAATTAAAAATATAATTAAAAAAATAGGTGGTTATAACCAATGGTTATGACTGTTTTCTGAATGATCTAACACAGGTTCGTATGGCCTTGTCCCGGTTTTTGATGTTGCGACATGGGGTAAAAAGCCGTTCGGGATAGCTAGTGATAAATACTTAATCTACATTAACTTTTTACCTTAAACTAGCTTATTGGATTGTACTTCCTTGTTGGCGTAAATTTGACTATGCAAATCGGCAAGCAAGCAAGCAAGCAAGCAAGCAAGCAAGCAAGCAAGCAAGCAAGCAAGCATATGTTCGATAATGCATTGATCTAAAAGATAGGAGTACTAAAATGAAAAAATCAATTGAAAAAATCTTCCCTCGTCCTGCGCAACCGGGTATGGTAGGTGACGGATTTCGTGTATACAATATGGTTCCCGGTAACGGGATCAGCAAAAGAAGGATGAGTCCTTTCCTCTTATTGGATTTCAATGCGGAATTTGATTTTGGTCCATCGGATCATATCCGTGGGGTAGATGTGCATCCGCATAAAGGTTTTGAAACGGTGACAATTGCCTATAAGGGTAGTGTGGCGCATCACGACAGTTCGGGCAACAGTGGGGTGATCAATCCCGGAGACGTCCAATGGATGACAGCGGGATCGGGTATATTGCATAAGGAGTATCATGAGGAGAACTTCTCCAGGACTGGTGGTCCCTTTGAAATGGTACAGCTCTGGGTCAATCTACCTGCCAAAGATAAGTTTACAGCACCGCATTATCAGGGGATCACAGCGGATCAGATGGGCAAAGTACAGCTACCTGACGGAGCTGGACAGGTCAACGTCATTGCCGGTGTATTCCAGGATACAAAAGGGCCTGCCGAGACCTATACCGCCGTGAATCTCTTTGATATTAAATTGGAAAAGGGGCAGCAGACGACATTTCATGTTCCGCAACATCACAATGCCGGCCTACTGCTTGTCAATGGAGAAGCTGAAGTAAATGGTCAGTTGGCCAGCGAACATAGTTTTGTGCTATTTGAAAACGATGGCGATGAAATCGTGATCAAAGCCAACGAGCAAGCCGTCTTGCTGTTTATGAGCGGAGAACCTATTGAGGAGCCTATCGTGAGTTATGGCCCCTTTGTGATGAATAAACAAGAAGAGATCTATCAGGCTTTTGAAGATTTCCAGGCTGGTAAATTCGGTACGCTTGACTAATCATTCATGGTCATAGTAACATTTTTCGCTATCGACGGTCACCGTTCCCGAAAATCGCCGATGCAGAAATCTTATCAGGAACTTCCCCTGGGCTCAAAAAGCTTGGGGGATTTTTTTGATAGGGAAGATCAGAGGCGTAACATGGGATAAAAGTAGACCAACAGCGGCAGGTAATTCCTGAGGTCTTTCCTCAGGATTTTTAATGCCTGCTGGATGCGGTAATCAACGGTCTTGGGGGATACACCTAACTTCAATGCAATTTCTTTATAGGTCAGATGCTCAAACCTATTCAATTCAAAAGCCTCTCGGAACGAATCCGGGAGATTGCTGATCGCTCTATCGATCTTCTCTTTCAGTTCTTTTTCAAAATAAAGATCCTGGCCCGATTGTTCGAATCCAGTCAGTTGACTTAATTCATAAAAAGAACTTGCTTTCGTTTTTTCCTTCTTGATCGCTGTAAGACAACGGTTGCGTACCGCTGAAAACAGATAACTTTTTAGGGAAGTGCTAAAATAGAGATTCTCACGGTTGTTCCAGAGCCATAACATCAAGTCCTGTACATTTTCTTGAGCATCAGCCAATTCTACGTATTGCTTGCCGTAAGCCAATAGTGGGGCATAGTACTTTTTGAAAATAGACTCGAACGCGTATTTATCTCCTTTAACCAGATTTTCGACGAGGATCTCGTCGCCTAAACTCGTATTCATAAAAAAAATAAAAAAATTTTTAGGACATACTCCCCTTAAATAGTCATCCTTTAAAATCGTTGTAAAAATGCATAAAAATGATCAATATATAGAAACTCTGCTTTTGAATTTTATTAATAATAATTTATCGGCGGAAGAAGAGGAAAATTTGAGGAACTGGTTGCTAGAATCGGAAAGTAACCGGGAAAAAGCACGTTCTTTTTGTGAGTTTTACCACCAAATTGATGCTTATGCCATATTGGAAAGCACTGATACTGATCGGGCCTTTGAAAAAATGACTTCAGAGATCAGCGAATTCAGACCTACTAGACGCTTGAATTATCTGCATATACTGCAGCGCGCGGCTGCGATATTGTTCGTGCCGCTATTGCTGGTTCAGCTTTATCAGTGGTATAGCAGGTCTGAGGCTGTAACCTGGGTCACTATGCGCACCAATCCGGGAATGGTGGCTTCGATACAGCTGCCGGACAGTACAACGGTATGGTTAAATGCAAATACCGTGATCAGCTACCCACAACGATTCACTAAGGAGCGTCTTGTCAAATTGGATGGTGAAGCATTTTTTGACGTGACAAAAAATCCGAAAAAGAAATTTAGTGTACAGACTGCCGCTAATGCAGTCGTTGAGGTATTGGGCACCCGCTTTAACGTGGATGCCTACCATACAGACTCAACTGTGCGCACAACGCTCGAAGAGGGGCGTGTACAATTTAAATACCAATCTGATACTGGCCCCAAATCCTTGCTGCTAGAGCCAAGCCAAACCGTAGTCTATAACAAAAAAAACAGGTCGATTGTACCCAATGAGCTGAACGAAAAGACCCTGACCTCCTGGAAAGACAACCAGATTGTGCTCAACAACACAAGCCTGACGGAGTTACTGACCATTATATCCAAGCGCTTCAACGTCAAGTTTAATCTAAAATCACAAAAACTAAATGACGAACGACTTACCGGTGTGTTTGATTCACAACAGCTGATCACCGTGCTGGAGCACATCAAGATATCTTCTCAGATCCAATATAATATTGTTAATGACGGTAGTAAAACCGATGGTTCGATTACCGTAGAACTCTATAAATAAGTCCTTATCATGTAAACAATAAAATTCTACTTATACAATTTATTAACCATTATCATGAACAAGTTAAGATTAAAACTGATCTTATTGGGGGTTGGAATCTCTACGTTCCAATTTGTCCAAGCACAGCAGAAGTCCCTGACTTTGTCTGTTAACAACAAAAGCATGCAGACTATTCTGGATGAAATTGAAAAGAAATCTGGCTTTCGGTTTTTTTACAACAATAACCAGATTGACACAAAACGCAGTTTTTCGGTCAATGCCAAAGGGGAGGATATCAATGCTGTGCTTGAGCGGCTTTTTAAAGGCACAGAGATTAACTACCGTATTATGGAAGGGAATATCATCCTTTCGGTAAGAGAAAAATCAACGCTGACAAAATCGGAAGGGCAGCAACAATTGATCACAGTCAGCGGGGTTGTACTGGACGAATCACAAAAGCCTTTTTCCGGTGCGACAGTCAGTCAGGGGGAGCGCAAGACAAGTACAGATCAACAGGGGAAATTTACAATCCGTGTACAAGCGGATGAAAATCTGTTCGTCAATGCAGTCGGTTTTGAAAGCGTGGAACTAAGTCCTTCGAATTCGCATACGCTCCGTGTCCAATTGAAAGCAGGAAATAAAGCGTTGGATGAGGTAGTGGTTACCGCTTTGGGAGTGAAACGCGATCAGAAGGCATTGGGCTATGCCGTTCAAAAGGTTGGGGGAGCAGCACTTTCTTCAGCGAAAGGTGTGGATGTGGCAACTTCTTTGACCGGCCGTGTGGCGGGTCTGAATATCAAAAACAGCACCGAATTTAATACTACACCAACAATTGAACTGCGCGGACGTGCTCCACTGATCGTTATTGATGGGGTAGCTTCGCAATTTGTCAGTCTGCGTGATGTCCCGGCGGATGATATTGAAGATATCAGTGTATTGAAAGGGGCGACAGCCGCAGCTTTATATGGTAGCAGAGGCGGCGGTGGAGCCATCATGATCACGACGAAAAAGAGCAAAGGCAAAGGAATGGATGTGCAGATCAATAGCAGTACAATGTTTAATGCGGGCTATCTGCGGAGACCGGAAGTCCAGACATCTTACAGTACGGGCCAAGGAGGGAAATATCAACCGGGAAGTTATGTCTGGGGGGATAAACTGGATATCGGAAGAACAGCAAAGATTTACAATCCTTATACCTACCAGCTAGAAGACACCGAATTGCGATCTATAGGAAAGGATAACCTAAAGAATTTTCAACAACAGAGCTTTATTACCAACAATAATATCAGCATTTCTCAACGGGGGGAAAATGGTGGTGTCAGGGCTTCATTTACGCATGTTTATAACAAAGGCCAATATGAAAATAACAAGCTGAACAAGATGACGTATGCAGTATCGGGTGATATGACCGCCGGTAAATTTAAATTTGAGGGCGGACTGAACTATAATAAGCGATACTATCCAAATATGGGAGCCACGGGATATGGTGGTGGTGGGATTCTTTACAACTTAACTGTCTGGTCGGGAACTGAATATGACATCAGGGACTATAAAAACTATTGGGTAACTCCCCATGAAAAGCAGAACTGGATGGATGCTTCCTGGTATGATAATCCCTATTTTATTGCCAATGAGATTGTACATTCCAATGATTATAATATTTTAAATGGTTATCTAAATACGGAGTTTAAAGCAAATGACTGGTTGACGATTAATGCACGCCTAGGGTCAGATATGTATTCACAGCTTGATCAATACCGAAATCCTATTGGTGCTGTTGGGGGCTGGAACAAATTGGGGTATTTCTCGAATACCCGCCAGGGTGGTTACAGTGTCAATGGGGATTTAATGGCTACCGCAAAAAAGGAAATCAATCAATTTGCGTTTGAAGCATTCCTAGGAACTGGGTTAAATTATCGAAATAACGACAGCCAAAGCGGAGCAACTTCCGGCGGATTAACAATTCCGGGATTTTACTCTTTGCGGGCTTCAGTAAATCCTGCTACCACGAGTTCAAGTTTAACACGCCGGCAAGAGAACGCAGTATATGGGCGGTTAACGACATCTTGGAGAAATGCGATCTTTGTGGAAGTCACAGGCCGGAATGATTGGACATCTACACTGGATAAAAATAACCGTTCATTTTTCTATCCCTCAATATCTTCTAGTGCAGTATTATCGGATCTAATAAAATTACCTACCGTGTTGAGTTTCTGGAAAGTGAGAGGCTCATGGGTCAGAACAAAAACTCCACCCGAAATCTATGCCATTAATCAGCAATATGCAATTTCCAGTGATGTCTGGCAGGGGCTCGGGACTGCTGCGTATCCAACGGTCTTGAGGAACGCCTCGATTAAGCCGGTCACAATTGATACTTGGGAGCTCGGGACGGGACTTAATTTCTTGAAAAATAGGATACAGCTAGATGTTACCTATTATAATGCTTTAACATTTAATCAGCAACGTAATGCTGCAGTCAGTTCAGCTACCGGTTTTTCGCAGACTCAGATTAACATCAAAGAAGACTTACGTAGAAAAGGGATCGAAATTATGTTGGGCGCGGATGTAATAAGAAATCAGGATTTCAACTGGAATTCCAAAATCAACTGGTCGAGGGATCGGTATACTTATGATCGGGTGGATCCGGATTATTCAACAGATAAACCTTGGGTAAAAGATGGAGCACGATGGAATTGGGTGGCAGTGTATGATTGGGAAAGAGATCAGAACGGCAATATTATCCATTATGGCGGATTACCGAGAGCCAGTGCTTACCAGACCGTTGCTGGGTACAATGAGGCTGATTTTATCTGGGGCTGGTCAAATACTTTTTCCTACAAACAGTTTACATTGAATCTCTCTTTTGATGGACGTGTGGGTGGGATCACACATAGTGTGACCGACCAGGCGATGTGGAATTCTGGTAGTCATCCTGACAGTGATAATGAATATCGCTATGATATGGTAGTCAATGGTAAAAATAATTATGTAGGACAGGGCGTAAAAGTGGTGTCTGGCTCGGTAGACTATGATTCGTATGGTAACATCACAAGAGATGACCGGGTATTTGCGGCCAATGACGTACCTGTTTCTTATGAAAATTATCAAATGCGTATGGCTCCCTATATCGGTAGTCCAAGGTCCCAGTTTATGTTCTCACAGACTTTTGTCAAATTAAGGGATCTGAGTTTAGAGTACCGTTTGCCTGCTACCTGGTCGCAGAAAATTAAAGCAAAAAATACCTCTGTGGGTCTGATAGGCCAGAACCTATGGATGTGGACCAAAGACTTTAAATATTCGGATCCCGACGTAGGTTTGGATAACCTTAATTCGGCATCTATACGCTACATTGGTATGAATCTAAAACTTCAATTTTAATCCGCAGCATCATGAAACAAAAAATAAATAAATTATTTGTGCTTGTATTCGCTGTCAGCACAACTGTACTTGCTTCTTGCAACAATTTCGAAGAGATCAATACGGATCCGAATGGGTCAACTCAGGCATCTAGGCCGTTGCTGGCTACGAATATTATACTTGAACTAACCTCGAGTAAAATGGGGAAACCGTTTTATGGCAATCAACTGCTGTCAAAAAGCCTGGCCTGGGGTGAAAGCGCTGATGGCGATCAATATAATTATTTCGGCCGATCGGAATTTAGCGGCTATAGTACCGTTATCAACGGTAATAAAATGTTGGAATTAACAACGGAGGCATCCCGGCCAGCGTATGAGGGGCTGTATTATTTCTCGAAGGCTTACCAACTATTTTATCTGACGATGCAATTGGGAGATATACCCTATTCGGAGGGATTTCAGGGAGAGACAGGGGTATTGAAACCAAAGTACGATACGCAGAAGGAAGTACTTTTGGCAATTCTAAGTGATCTCGATCAGGCCTATGAATCGTTTAATAAAGGGGTTAAACTGGATGGTGATCCTATTTTTAAAGGAGACCCGGTCAAATGGCGAAAGACTGTTCGGGCATTCCAACTCAAAGTATTGATGCATCTGTCGATGAAGCAGGCCGACAATGATCTCAAAGTAATCAGCCGTTTCCAAAACTATGTGAAATCAGATTTGATGGCTTCGAGTGCAGACAACTTTCAGCGTACCTATGCCAACAACGCTAAGGAATATTATCCGGTTTATTTTACCCGGCTTAACCATAATCCTTATGCAATGTTGAGTTACTTAATCGTCGACAAATTGAAAGAGAGTGCAGATAACAGGTTGTATTATTTTGCCAAACCTGCTAAAAGCGAAACAGATAAGCAGATACCGGCCAACAGTCCGGATGCCTATTTAGGCGTAGACCCATCAGTATCCTTTGATGTGATCAGCAAAAAGTGGTCTTCGGGTCAATTCTCGGGAATTAATGCGCGTTATACGCAATTGCCCAGCGGAGAGCCCGTTGTTAAGCTCGGTTATGCCGAACAGCAATTTATCTTAGCTGAAGCCGCATTGCGTGGCTGGATTTCAGGTTCGGCCAATAGCTATTATAATGAGGGTATTCGTGCGAGCATGGCCTTTGTAGCCGATAATACGCCGGATATAGCCGACTATCACCATAATAAGAAGATTGATGCAGCCAATATCCAAGCTGTGCAAAACCATCCGTCAAACCTTTTGACTGGAAATTTTGAAACTGATTTGGAAAAAATTATATATCAGAAATACTTATTGTCTTTTATGCAACGTGAGTGGGAGTCGTATTATGACTACCGTCGCACAGGATATCCTAAATTTCCGATTAATCCAAATACAAATCAGAATATCACGAATACGAAAATGCCGATGCGCTGGATGTATCCAAACTCGGAATTTGATACCAATCGGGAGCATGTAGATGCGGCTATACAACGTCAGTGGGGTGGTGTGGACAATGTCGACAAACTCATATGGTTGTTACAAAAATAAAATAGGACTTGTACCAAAGTCTTTAGATATTTGAACAGGATACCTGTTTTAGTCCGCTGGAGCAGGTATCCTAAATTGATGAGTTAAGACATACCATAAAGATGAAACTAGGAAAATTTATCCTACTGTTGCTACTGTTCAGCATCGTACAGATGCTATCTGCGAAAGGGAAAACGGAACTTAAAGTTCTGCAGATCAATATCTGGCAGGAAGGGACGGTAGTGCCCAATGGTTTTGCGGCTATTGCGGATGAAATCATAGACAAAGATGCAGACATTGTGCTTTTTAGTGAGGTGCGCAATTACAAGGGAACTGATTATATTCAGCGTATATTGACTGCGTTAAAATCCAGAGGTGCAAGCTATTTCGGTAAGTCAAGTGATGAAAAACTGGATGTGGGACTAATCTCAAAATTTCAGGTAGGAGAACAGCGTGCACTTTATGACCTCGAAAGTGGAATGGGAGGCGTGCTGAAGAGCAAAATTAAAGTCGGTAAACGCAATTTTGTCTTTTATTCTTTACACCTGGATTATACCAATTATGCCTGCTATTTACCCCGCGGATATGATGGAGTGACCTGGAAGAAATTGGAGAACCCGATCACCGCGGTCTCGGCTATTGTGGAAGCGAATCGCAAAAGCAAAAGGGATGAAGCGATACGCGATATTATACGCGATGTGGACGGAGAGGAGCAATCCCAGTCCTTTATTATCGCCGGTGATTTTAATGAACCCTCACACCTGGACTGGACAGTAGCGACCAAGGATCTGTTCGACCATCGGGGTGCCGTCGTGCCCTGGGACTGCTCGGTTCTGCTGGAAAAGGCGGGATTTATCGATAGTTTTCGTATGATGTATCCCGACCCCGTAAGCCATCCTGGTTTTACTTATCCTGCATTCAATAAGGATGTACCTATTGATAAGCTGGCCTGGGCGCCGACAGCAGATGATCGGGACAGAATAGACTATGTCTATTATCGCAGCAAGCAACCGCTAAAAGTGAAGGCGACAAAGATTGTAGGTCCTGTGGAAACAGTAAAATATGCCAAAAAACAGGACAGAGATAGCAAAGATGAATTTCTGCGTCCAAAGGGAGTATGGCCTACAGATCACAAGGCCCTGCTGGTGACCTTTGGCTTTTAGCCGATAAAAGCAGGGAACACCTTGTTTAAACGGAAAAGTGATTATAAGATAAGGCGAATATCGCATAACCTTGGCGGCACAGACTGGTTTTAGCTTACCGTCTGTGCTTCTTTTTTTGCGGGTTGATTTCTTGTGGGAAATGACGGTAAGCCAACGCTAAAAATCGAACCTTTATGGGGTATACTCTGGATATCGACTATACCTTTGTTGCGTTCGATCAGGTCTTTACAGAGGACAAGCCCCAGGCCCGATCCGGGTTCTGCTTCTGTGCCGAATGATTTGTGCTGAGCCACATTAAATAACATCGCGGATTTAGAGGGATTGATCCCAACCCCCTCGTCCTGGATATGGATGTGGGTATGGCTTCCCTTCGTACTGCAATAGATACTTATCTTTCCGGCAACATAGCTAAATTTGATGGCGTTGCTGATCAGGTTGCGGAAGATAATGGCGGTGTGATCCCTGTTGGCAAAAATCTCTGTGCTTTCGGGGATGTCAATCTCGATCCTGAGTTGTTTGGCCTGGATCTGGTCGGCAAACAGGCTTATGATTTCCTGTATCAGTGGTTTGACCATGACCAATACTGCTGGGTTCGTAATGCCACGCATGCTGCTGGTACCCCAGTGTAAAAAATCGTCCAATGCCTGGTTTTGAAGAACGATCTGCTGATAAAGTTGTTGGATATATTCCCTGGATATCGTATTGTCGAGAACCTGGTCACGGAGCATCAGCACCAATGCTTCCAAACTGGCCAAGGGGCTTTTGATATCATGGGCGACGATAGAGAATATTTTTTCCTTATCGCGGTTCATGGATTCCAATTTGCGGCGCTGTTCCTCGATCTTCTCCATATTGTTGTAAATAATCTGTAAGAAAGAATTGACAGCGATAACAATGAAGGCAAGTGCATTGCTGATATTGAAGATCAGTCTCAGCCGTGGTACGCGTTGGGACAGGGGAATAAGCGGGGGCAGGAAATAGAGCAGTGCGATGGAGCAGGCAGTAGCAAGACAGAAAACAATATGGATGCGGCGATCGTCATAAAGTAACATCGAAGCAATCAGCGCACACAAGAGAAAGTACTCACCCCCGTTTTTAAATAACATGGCTCCTAGAAAAAAAAAGATAAAATTGCTGATCAATAACATGGCCTTTGCAAAATTATGTTTGCCATCATACTGTAGGAAAAGAACCGTAATAGAACAGATCGCGTTAGATAAGTTGATCGCCGATAAGAGGTAACGTTTGTCCATGATATTAAGGACAAAAAAGCAAAGCGTGGGCAATAAACAAAGTATGGCAATCAGATTGACCATCTGTATCCTTTTGAGATTGACATAGGAAATATCCGGATGCGTACCGATATTTGTAAGTATGTTCCAATATCTTCGGATATACTTCATAATTTTATTTAATCTGCTAGTGAATATTAATCCGCTAAATTAACATAAATAAGGTGTTGTCGCGTGATACAGATAAAAAAATGTTCGCTATACTTTAATTGGCAGTAGACTGGGGGCTGTCCCTGCTTATTTATTGGTCTGCAACTGATTTAAAACCTGAGTTGAAAGGTCTTAAATCAGTTGCTGGATTGATGGAAATTAGCTATTTTCTGTATGTAACCAGACTACTTTTTGCTCTGCTTCATGTTGCTGACCAATAATGTTGCGGTAGAGTTCTGGTCGTCGGGCGCTGATATAACGATACCCACCAGCCTGTATCAGTTTTTCGGGTGTGACTGTGGCTATGACAAAACTATCGTCAAATGTATGGCATTCTGCGAGAATATCCCCGAAAGGATCTAAGATCATTGAACAACCATTTTTTAACTGATCGTCATCCATTCCGATGGGGTTTGAAAACACGGTGTAAACTGCGTTGTCATAGGCCCTGGCTGGCAACCATTTCATTAACCAACTGCGTCCTTTCATTCCATCAAACTCCAATCGCAAGGAGGTTGGATCCTGTTCACGGTTGTGCCAGAGCTGAGGATCCACAAAGCCCGCTCCAGGTCTAGATGAAGGAGTACACATGGTAACATGTGGCATAAAGATAATGTCGGCTCCCAATAATTTTGTTGCGCGTACATTCTCAATGACATTATTGTCGTAGCAGATCAAAATGCCGCATTTCCATCCTTTGATCTCAAATACCGTATAAGCTTGACCTGGAGTCAGATAGGGGTTTATAAAAGGATGTAATTTGCGATGTTTGGCGACTAACCCATCTTTGTCGACACAGATATAAGGCTTATATAAATTGTCGTTTTCATCTTTTTCAAATAAACCGGCAAGAATGGTAATATTGTATTTGGTTGCTATCTCGATCAACTTCTGGGTGCTGTTTCCTTTGGGAACGAGTTCGGCAATATCGAGCATTTGCTGTTTATCTAAATTTCTTGCGAAAGTATAACCAGTAATGGAACATTCGTGAAAAGCAATCACATCAGCACCTTGGGCTGCGGCCTGTTGCGCAAGGGTCTCTATGATTGTCAGATTATAGGCTTTATCCGCACTTTTATGCTCAAATTGTGCTGTGGCAATTTTTAATTTGTCCATATTTCTTTCTTTGATCTATAGACAAATCTACTCGTAAGTTGTTAAGATAAATTGTACAAATCCGACAAGCGATCAGGCAAGGCTTGGAACTCCATAAAATTGATTGCCAGTCTGCATGTATTGTTCAAATATATGGATGGCGTAAAACCAGTATATTTTTTAAACGTTCTGATGAGATGAGATTGATCAAAATACCCGCTTTCGTAGGAGATCGTCGTCAGTGTTGTACCATCAGGTTTATTGCGAAGTAGCTTCAAAAAGAAATGGAGTTGGACAATGCTTCCGAATTTTTTTGGACTCATACCGACCTGTTCGGCAAATATCCGTTCCATCTGCCGCTCATTATGACCACTAAGTTTGAGTAATTCTTCCACAGAGAGGAGCCCTTTGTGGTCGGTAATATATTTTAATACGTTAGAAAAGGAGGTCTGACCTAGCGATTTGTGTCGAGTGTCGAGTGCATAAAAGAAGGTGTTTAATGCATTTAATTTGGCTGTTGGATGCTTGCAGCACATAAGCTGATGGTAAAGCCGGTCTGCTGACTGTCCAAAGATATCCTTCAAGCCAATGATTTGATCTTTTAGCTCATGTGCCGGTATACCCAGCAATTTGTAGATACCATCGGGTTGAAATACAACAATAATAAAGGAAATGCGTTCGATCAGACAGAGATCTTTAAAATGACTGATCTGACCATACAAAAATGAGTGGGGAAGATGATCGCTTCGGTTGATGGATAATTGGCCTTCATTCAAAAGAAATACCATTCCTGTATTGCCGTCCGAGAATAAGCGTAGCGTTTTTTGCGGATCAGCAGCGCTTTCCAAAAAGAGGTAGTGCTTGATGTAAGGCAATAATTCTTTTGGCGGGAGTATCTGCATGGCCTAATCCTTGAGTTGATGTATACCAAATGTACGTATTTCCTCTTGTATGAAAAATTAAAAATGATTTGATATTTCGCGTTATCTGTCGTCTCAATTGAGGTTTCTGACCGCTCGCTTTACGATGTATATGGTTTCTTTACTTTTACTTTCTGTTTCCCATCTGGTAAATAATTCTTTAACAAATAGCGGACAGGTTTTGGCGGTGTCATCCAGCCAGTTAGCCACGCTGTTTTGTACATACCGGGATAGGTCACACTTTAAGGCTTCTAATACGGGTAATGCAATGGCGGGATTTTGTTTCAACGCATCAATATGTGCACACCATACATCTCTGGACCGTATAGCTTCTGAAGCAAAGCGCCTAATGACAGAATACTTCCAAGGAAGTCTTTAAAGAGCTGCCCCCGCTAGTAGAATATATACTGAAATTACTAGGTAAAAGTCTGGTAGAGGTGCTCTGGAAATTAAACGACGGGGGTGAATCGCTTTTAGTTGTTTTATTCCTTCTTGGATTGGCGGGATTTAATTTCCTGGTTGATCTGTGCGTAATTCACATAGATGGGTATAAAAAGGCAAAATAATGAAGCTGGAATACCCGAAAGCGCATATTTTTTGGTTTTAAATCCTAGATAAACCAACAGTACTATGGCTACGCACATTACGATGCCAAAAGATAGCATAACTGCTGTAGATTTTTTTTTCTTTTTGTTTAACTCGTCGATGGTTAAATCGGATAATGCTTTATTTGCTGGCATGTCTTAATGGGTTAGGATGTATTAAAAAGGTTATATAATTGTTCTGTTCGGTACAAATTTAAATAAATTTTTGACCCTGTCAAGTTCTTTTTGGAAGCCGATTGTGATATATTTATAGGGATAGGTTTGCAAAATAGATTTGTTCTTGATGAAAATTTAGGGGTAGAAATGAATGAAAGCGAAAAAATCAAAAACGATCAAACGCTTAGGCCATTTTGTTGTTCTTTTAACTAAAGTAGATTTGGATGTGCTGAATTGCTGTTAAGCATTCACCGGGACAGCAATCAAATTAGGAAATCGTATAAATAACCATTAGAACGCAAAAAGATGAAATCAGCAAAATACATTGTGCTCAGTTTTCTGGAAAGTCTGAACAAAGAAGATTTTACGGCTGCATATGAATTACTGGATAAGGACATGGTCTTTGAAGGGGTACTGGGAAGCAGACATACTGCAGACCATTATATTGCAGATATGAAGAAGATGAAGTTAAAATATAATATTAAAGAGGTGATGACAAACGGCAATCACGTCGCCATCTTCTATCATATCAATATGGGCGGGAAGGAAATATTTAGTGCAGGCTGGTATCAGGTGGAAAACGAACTGATCCTGAAGATAAAGGTAGTCTTTGATCCACGGCCATTGATAGCCGATAAACCATAGCCCAGGGGGCTGTCGTTCTGGGCTTTATTAGTAGCTACTCGGCCCTTTGTCTGAGATCTTCGGCAGCGCCGGTTTTACGTGACTGTCCGGATTTGCTGGATCCAAAATTATAGCTATAAGATAAGGTCAGGATGCGGGGTTCTCTTCTGCTCTTGAAACTTTCCTCGTAATTATTGTAGGCAGTCAACCCCTTTCTATTATTGCTGTTGAAGGCATCGGTAAGGGCAAGTTTCAGGCTGTTCTTTTCCTTAAATTTCTTCTGCAACCCGATATTGAGATTCCAGTAAGGGGAGATACGGACAAAGGCATAAACCTCTGTTGCTTTATAACTGGCTGCCAGTTCAGCGACGAAATTTTTACCCAATTTAAGGGTATGGATGCTATTGATATCGAGGGTAAAATTACCGATATTGTTAATCTGCGTTCCCGAAACATTGCCTGTATAGGAACCATAATAGAAGTTGGCGTTGTTGTTTATATCCCACCAATTGGTTGGCTTGAGCGGCAGAATCAGATTAAGCGAATAATAGGCGGCTGATTTCAGGTTTTCTTCGGTCTGAACGGTGATATTTTCTCCATTTTCGAGAATGGGCTTGATGACAGTGGTGATGTTGTCACTTATTTTGCTATAACTCAAGGTGGCTATGTATTTACCTTTGAAACTATAGGTCAACTCGTAGTTTTGTGATGTCTGCGCATTTAGATCAGGATTGCCAACGCGGTATGTCGTCGCATTGATATAATATTTAAAAGGATTGAGCTGTTGGTAATTGGGGCGGTTGATACGACGGCTGAGGTTAACTTCGAGATTATGATCAGCGGTGAAATCATAGGAAAAAACGACACTCGGAAATAGCTGCGTGTACTTCCGCTTATTAATTTGGTCGGTGGTTAGCTGTGTTCCGGTAACATTGGTGTTTTCTATACGCAAGCCGAGTACAGTTTTCAGCTTATCCCATTTTTTTGAAACATTTCCATAAGCGGCATGGATGTACTCCTGGTAGATATAATGGTTGGACTTATTGCTGTCAGGTACTGCCGGTGATGTACTATGGTCATAGAACTTAATATCGTTATCTGACTTAACATAACTCGTTTTAAAGCCGATCTCCAGTTTAAGGCTTCTAGGAAGGATCTTGATCCAGTCGCTCTTTAATGCAAAGATATTCAAATCACCGTCAGTCTTGCCCTTTAAGATATAGGGTATACCGATAGGGCCACCGTTATTGTCGCTGGTTCTGGTATCAAAACTTTGATTTGAGGCGCTGGTATAGCGAATGAAGTCGAAATCGGTGCTCAGTTCAGACCCAAGGGTGTCCATAAGGTATTTATGGTTGAGGTTTGCGGAGATGTTTTTTGTGGTATTGACCGTCTGACTTAGTGTAGCGGTATGGTTGATCGCCTGCTGGTCAGGACCCATCAGCGTTGTCTTGCTATCTCCAAGCGGTTTAAATACATTACTTGTGAAGCTGACAGCGGCACCGACCAGGTTTTTGTCCGTCAGGTTGTAATCGAAGCCAATTTTACCGTTGTGGTTGCGGGAGCTGAACTTAAAGAAGTTATCCTGAATGAAAGTTTTCTCCAAATGACCGTCCTTATAAAATCTTCGATCGAGCATAAGCTCATTATATGTCTTGCGGTAAGCAAAATCATAATTCGCAAAGACGTTGAGCTTATCGTTACGATGATTGATATTAAAACTGTTGTTATTTTTAAGGTATCTCGCGGCACCTACTGCGGTAGAGAAGCTGCCATTGGTGCCTTTATTTGTTCCTTTTTTCAGTTTTATATTGATAATGGCGGTTCCGGCAGCATCGTATTTTGCAGAGGGATTGGTGATGAGTTCAATTTTATCAATGGCAGAGGCGGGGAGCCCGCGCAGGTAACTGGCGAGCTCCTCACCGGTAAGTGCTGAGTTTTTTCCATCAATCTGTACAAGAATATTGCTTTTTCCCCGCAGAATAATGTTGTTATTCCCGTCGACGGTAACACCGGGCGCTTTTTCAAGTACTTCCAACGCTGATCCGCCCGTATTTTGAAGGCTACTTTCCACATTTAAGATCAGTTTGCCATCATGTCGTTCGATATATGGACGTGACCTGTTGATCACGACGGTTTCCAGCCGTTGTTCGTTGATCCGAATTTCTGGCAAGGGGATATCCTGCTGCGTTACCTGGATTACTTCGGAATTGTAGAGGTCGGCTTGCCCGCGCCGAACTTTGATATAATAGGCTCCTTTGGCAACTGCGTCAAAATGGAATTCACCCTGCTGATTAGGGAATTCGGTCTTGACGAGTCGGCTCTCCGTATTGAATAAGTGAATTTCCAGACTGGAAATTTCTGTGCCCGCTATTTTCCCTGACAATGTAAATTCATTTTTCGGAGCCTGTTGGGCAAAGAGTCCGGTTGTCGATAAACACAGCAATAGGTTTATAAATGTGATCAAAATTGATCTCTTTGTCGAATGGTTAAGCATGATCGTGCAGGGGGTCCGTTGAGTTTGCATTTTTAGTTTTATATCCACCGCGTATGTTTGCGCTGTTAGGTCTATGTCGCAGGAGCTGACCATATGTTGCACATTAATTTGATACATGTAGAAATAGCGGGTTAGCGTCTTCGTAGCAGACAATTATGATTCGTTGGGATTCACTTAAGATTCGTCTAACGACAACCAAAAATAACTTGATATCTTTGTGTTAACTTGGTTCATCTAAGATTAAGCTTAACTAAGCATGTATTGGAAAAGTCTTTCTTCAAAAAATGAACCGATGGCGAATGTTTATTGGCTAATATAGATGTTAAGATATAAGGTGTTAAATAATCTCAGATAAATGCATATCATAGAAGTGATATTTATAGCGATACTATGCATTGGCATTGTCAGTTTAACCGCTGGCGTCTTGTTGATGTTGGTATATTTTGGACTTAAGGTTATATCGGCAAAAGGTTCAGGGAAAGACCTCATTGAAAAGGTATTTAGCTTGGGATATTATGTAATGCATGTAGCGATGCTGATATTTCTATTGGGGCTGGCGGGACTGGCGGTCTGTATGGCTATTGAGGGGCTGAGAAAAGGCGAATATAAGTTGAGATTTAGCAGGACCGGAGGGGGCTATACAAGGATAAGTTGGGCTGAAAGACCGATCCGGTTTGCTTTTCAGACCATAGCCCATATCGGTTTTTCTAGTTGGCTGATCTATTTTTGGGTCAGGCAAATACAATCTTTTTCAAAGAAGAAGATATCCCGTAGCAGAAAACAGTGAGTTCTAAGCGGGAATCAATGTCCGAAGATATTGGAGAGTTATGCAAGCAAAAGCAGCAGGGAATGAAACTGGTGTGCGTATGCTCAAAGTAGCATGGCTTATAGCGGTGGGGAATGATTATGGACAATGAAATCAATGGTAGTATAGATCGAAATCATGGGAGGTACGGTTTTATGATAAAGAAAAGCATTGTTATTGTGCTGGCAGTGATGACCATTATAATCTGTGGATGGCTCATCCTTGGTCTGACGAGCTCTTTGGATATTCCGTCCAATAAGAATGATCAGTTTGCAAGTGAGCAAAAGTGGCAGGTGGATCAACGGAGTGATATTGATTCCTGCGAAAAACAACTTATCAAAAATCAGATAGACCTGAAACGTGTCAATGAAAGGCAGATTTCGGAGCGGGCTTTTCAAACACAACTATTCGCGCTTTTGATCATTGTATTTCAATTGATATTGATTGTTTTGGTAGTATTGATATGCCGGAAGCCCTATTCTTTACAAAAGACGCCCTAGTATGAAATTATTGAAAATTATATTTGTGCTGGTGATCCTATTTGCCTGTATTTTTTGCCTTATTTCATTTTTGAAGCCGATTCCTTATGCCAACAGCTGCGGTGAGGATAATCTATACCGATACCGCATGGGAATCTATCAGATAGATACAAATATTATTCAAGAAAAGAAACTTGGTGGGCTATTGTGCTTTGCTGGAATAAAGCATATTCGGTGCCCTCATGAGATGGCGATACAACGGGATAAAATGCTTGCACAAGCTATTGATAGCACCAATAAGAGCTTAAAATGGAGGTTTTTGAAAAATGATCTATGGATTAATAAAAATGGAGATATCGGATTGAAGGAAAAGATCGCTATTGGAAATGAAGGTGTTACTTTTGTTGATAGTTATCTTACAAAAATGGGCTTTAATACCGAGGAACCATTGAATGCAATCATTGATACCAGTACATTTCAAAAGCTGAACAATGCATTCTATAAAGATAAAAAACATATTTATCGCTATTATGCAATGGCCTATGGTGGAAGTTTTTCTACTTTTGAAGAAGCTGATCATGCAACTTTTGTAGCGCTTGGTGATTGCTACGCTAAAGATAAAAGGCATATCTATGAGAATCGCCGAGGTATTTTAGATCATGTAGACTATAAGACCTTTAAAGTCAAAAGTACGGTGGTCGGTTGTTTTGCTAAAGATAAAAATGGTTATTTGTCTTGGGATGATCGGATTACAGGGGAGGATCTAGCAGATGAATATGTAAAACGGGCGATCAGCGAATTGGATAAATAATGCAGCGACTTCTGATTTTAACGGTTCTAAATCCGACAACAAGCTGATGAGAGATGTGTTATCCCGATCGTTCTTTTGCAGGCATCGGGACTACAAATCCAAGGGCATCAAATAGCGTCCAGACAAACTGGGTATTCAAGAAGCCGATGTGTTTTATGGACATCTTTTTTCTGTGGACATAAAAGTCAAAGAAGTCGTGAATGTTTCCTTTTCTTGTAAGTAAAAGGAAACATTCAGTACCTAGTTTGGGCTGCGAAAAATTATTATAATGTATTTACTTGCCGATACAGAATTTGGAGAAGATATTGTCCAATAAATCATCTGTGGAAACTGTTCCAGTGATCTCACCAAGATGATATAAGGCCTGACGGATGTCCATTGCCAAGAAATCCGAAGTAACCGGATTGTCAATACCAAATAATACACGCTCCAGTGAATCGGATGTCTTCTGTAATGCCTCTACATGTCGGATGTTGGTGACCATGACATCGTCTGTGTTGAGGTTGCCAAGTTGTACTCTGTTGATCAGTTCCTCTTTTAATTCTTCGACTCCTGTCTGCTCTTTTGCTGAAATATAAAGCGGATTAAGTGGCGCATATGCTGCCTTTTGTTGATCGGATAATAAGTCGCTTTTATTGATAATCGTCAAAAATGGAATTTGCAGGTTTTGAATTTCGGACAACTGTGACTGCACATCATCTATTTTATCCTGCATTGGATCAAAAAGATAAATAATCAATCTAGCCTGTTTCATTTTTTCGCGTGTACGTTCAACGCCCTTGGCCTCAATAATATCTGCGGTCTCCCGAATCCCTGCGGTATCGATAAACCTGAAGGTTACCCCATGGATATTAATTTCATCTTCAATGGTATCGCGCGTTGTTCCGGCGATGTCTGAGACAATGGCACGTTCCTCGTTCAGGAAAGCATTCAACAAAGTTGATTTACCTACATTTGGTTTTCCGGCAATAACCACAGGAACACCATTTTTTAATACATTTCCCTGTTCAAAAGACTGAATTAGTTTTTGTACAATTACTTTTATTTTATTGATTAGATTTTTGAGCTGGTCTCTATTCGCAAATTCTACATCTTCCTCCGAGAAATCCAGTTCAAGCTCAATTAGGGAAGCAAAGTGGATCAAGTCCTCACGGAGGGATTTAAGTTGGTTGGAAAATCCGCCACGCATCTGCTGCATGGCAATTTGATGGGAGGCAGCCGAATTGGAAGCGATTAAGTCTGCTACTGCTTCAGCCTGTGAAAGATCCATTCCTCCATTGAGGAACGCACGAAGCGTAAATTCACCGGGGCGCGCAGCCCGAGCTCCTTGTTTGATAAGCAAGTTGATGACACGCTCAATAATATATTTGGAATTGTGTGTGGAAATTTCTACGGAATTTTCTTTGGTATACGAATTGGGCGCGACAAAAAGGGAGACAAGCACCTCATCGATAATCTCTTCGCCATCGCGAATGGTGCCAAAATGGATGGTATGTGAGGCCTGCTGGAGCAGATCCTTACCTTTGAAAATGTCATTGGTGATTGTAATGGCCTGTGGACCTGAGACACGAATGACAGCAATTGCACCATTCTTACCAGCCGATGTCGCCAATGCGACTATTGTATCTTCAGTAATATAACCTGTATTGGACATGCTGCAAAGATACGTTAAATTGGCTGAATGAAGCGCCCAATGGCCGAACAAATTAAATTTACAATGATGGATTAAACCTTTGTTCAAACACGGATGTCATACTGATAGAAATGCTTATAAAAATTAGCAAAAACGTATTTGATTTATAATTTAAATGATGGGTTATGAAAAAGATGATATACTTCGCATTGGCAATTGGGGGACTTACCTTACTCTCCCCAAAAGAGTCTTCAGCTCAACATCGTGGACATGATCGCGAATGGAAGCATGATAAAGAGTACCGGAAATACGAGGAAAAAAGGGATCGGGAAGAACGGAAATACTGGGAAAAAAGAGATAAGGAAGATCGGAAATATTATGAAAAGGTAGCCAAGAGTTATCGCAAACAATACAGACATGGCCCGCCAGCCTGGGCGCGAGCGCATCGATACGATAATAGACATCACGTTTATTTCAGAGACTATAAAACATTTTATGACCCTTATCGTAATGGATATGTTTATATGAGAAACGGACGCTGGAGTTTTTCGGCAAGTGTACCTTCTTTCATGCTAAACGTGAACCTGGGAGCAGCTAACATCCGTGTGGTGAAAGATGTGCCGATAAGTAGACATCCCGAAGATTTTTATGATGACTACCGCTGGGATTAAAATATAATTTATCTTGTTGTTTAAGTTTAAAAGCCTCATTCTTTATGGAATTGAGGCTTTTAATTTATGCTGTTAATTTTCTTCGAAACTGACTTTGCCCACTTCTAAGGATTTTATCCGTGCTAAAGATTCTATCCTGATATGGGGTAATTCGCGCAGTCTGTTGCCACCTTCCTGAAAGGATTTTTCAATAATAAAACCCATACCAAGTACTGCTGCGCCAGATTGCTGAATGAGGTCCAATATACCGAATGCTGCATTTCCATTCGCTAAAAAATCGTCTATAAAGAGTACCTTGTCATCCGCTGTCAAAAATTCCTTGCTCACACAGATATCGTAAGTCCGATTTTTGGTAAAGGAATGCACTTCACTCGTATACATATCGCCCATGGTCTTGGGTTTGGCCTTTTTAACAAAAACTACAGGGAGCTCGAGTAGGTAGCCAAGCATGATAGCTGGCGCAATGCCACTCGCTTCAACAGTGATGATCTTGTTGATGGGTAGATCTGCAAAACGACGTACAAATTCTACAGCAATAGACTTCATCAATACAGGATCCATCTGATGATTGATAAAGCTGTCTACTTTCAATATGCCCCCAGAGAGACTTTTACCGTCATTAAGGATTCTATCCTTTAATAATTTCATGTGATACTTTTTATAAATAATTGCGAAGATATACTCAAATAGGAGTGACGCGGTTAATCGGTCTCCATTTGATATAAGTTATTGAATTCTTCCTGATGATGTTCGAGAATAACTTTACGTTTCATTTTCAAGGTCGGCGTCAGCTCCCCATTTTCAATCGTGAATTCATCCTTTAAAATAATAGGCTTCTTAATCTGTTCCCAATTGCCAAAATGTTGATTGGCGCGACGTACTTCCTGATTTACTTTTTTGATAATGGGAGGACTGGTCAGGAAGTCCTCTTTGCTCATATCTGCTAATTCTGGAGCATCGTTTTTAGCCCAATCCAATAGGTGGGAATAATTGGGGACAATAAATGCGGACGCAAATTTCATTCCGTCGCCGATGACCATGGCTTGCTCAATAAATTTGGATTCCACGAGTTTGGTCTCGATAGGCTGTGGGATAACATACTTGCCGCCTGAAATCTTGAACATTTCTTTTTTTCGGTCGATAATTTTTAGGAATTTTTCATCTTCCCATTTACCGATGTCGCCGGTATGTAACCAGCCGTCAATGATCGTTTTGTCCGTCTCTGCTTTATTTTTGTAATATCCCAACATGACATTAGGTCCTTTGACCAATATCTCGCCGTCCTCGGCTAGCTTGATTTCTACGAAGCGAACAGGAAGACCAACGGTACCGATGCGTATTCCTTTGATGTAATGGTTGACCGAGATCAAAGGTGAGGCCTCAGTCATGCCATATCCCTCATATAATGGGATTCCGGCCGCTAAAAAAGCGCGTGTCAGCCTATTATGCAGCGAGGCCGAACCCGAGGCTACGGTCAACAGCTCGCCGCCCAAAGCTTCATACCATTTGTTGAGCACAAGCTGTTTGGCAAGTTTGAGCTTCATATTATAGGCGAAACTTCTCTTGGCAGGATTAGGATCGTATTCTTCAGCTACGCTTACTGCCCAATCAAATACTTTTCTTTTGACGCCCGAAAGTTCATGACCTGTTTTCATGATCTTCTCATACACTTTCTCAAGAATACGGGGAACGACGGTCATGATATGCGGTTTTACTTCTTTTAGGTTATCCCCAATTTTATCAAAGGACTCTGCAATATGTATGGTAAAGCCCAGGTACATGTAGGTATACAGCACCATGCGCTCGTAAGCATGACAGGGGGGAAGAAAAGTGAGTCCCCGGTCATAAGCTTTACAGGGGGTAATCTCTGCAGCGCCCAATACATTTGAAAAAATATTGTTATGGGAGAGCATGACTCCCTTTGGCTTACCGGTAGTGCCGGAGGTATAAATTAATGTGGCCAGATCCTCCGGTTTGATCTGCTCACGCAATTTAGTTAATGTTTCATCGGTACTGTTGACGCCCAGGTCGTTTAGCTCATTCCAGCTTCTGGTGCCTTCCTGTTCCGAAATACAAAAGATATATTTTAAGCTGTAGATAGATTCTGTGAGATTCATCAAACGGTCATATAACCCTTTATTACTGACAATACAGACTCTGATTTCAGCATCATTAAAGATATACTGGTAATCGGCATCAGTAATATTGGGATAGATAGCCACTACAACTGCACCGATCTGTTGAATGGCAAAATCTATCATGTGCCATTCCACACTACTGCCAGCGATAAGACCGACCTTTTCGTTGGGCTTTACACCGAGCTCTAGTAGCCCTTTGGAAAGACTATCTACCTTTTCAAGAAAATCAGCCGTTTTGATATAGTTCCACTTGCCATCCAGTTTATGCGCAAACATGTTGAGATCGGGATATTTGCTGATCTGTTGATGGGCAAGATCAAATAATCTAAGTTTTTCTTCCATTTCAAATATATATACATTTTTGTCCCATGGGAACAGCCTTTTCCTATGAACTTTATTTCAGGGGAAAAGTTTGCAAACATAAATAATTGTTTCAATAATTGGGAATCAATTTGTAATTAGCTCGTTCGCAATGGAGGGGGCAGGCATGAGACAAGCGGAGGCTTGACCTGAAGAAAAGGGTGGGAGTATCGGATTGTGAAGTCTAGTGGAAAGTCGAAATGAAAAAGAAAAGCTAGTCGTTATCGACGACTAGCTTTTCTTCTTTGTTTTTCCTTGATCAATAGCCCTAGTTCGCGACCAGTGGCTCCTGCAACGGAGGTATTTTCCTGTGCCCTTCTGAATAGGTAAGGCATTACTGCTTTAACCGGACCATAAGGCATATATTTAGCGACATTGTAGCCATGAGCAGCCAGATTAAAACTTAAATTGTCTGACATTCCCAGCAATTGTGCAAAATAGATACGATCTGTTGATCTGTCGATACCACGTTTGTCTATTTCCTCTGCCAGTAACATGCTACTGTCTTCGTTATGCGTACCCGCCATCAGTCCGAAGTTGTCCAGGTGATCCAAGATAAATTCAATGGCTTCATTGTAATCTCTATCGGAAGCCGCTTTATTTGGTTGGATAGGATCTGCATATCCCATTTGCGCAGCGCGGGCACGTTCGATCTCCATATAGGCTCCACGAACTATTTTTGCACCCATATGGAATCCTCTGATCTTGGCATATTCAAAATCAGCTTTTAGAGAAGCCAACTTGTCGCTACGGTATAATTGGTAGGTATTATATACAATAGGTTTTTCCATATTGTATTTCTCCATCATCTCCCGAGCGATGTCATCAATGGCATCCTGGATCCATGAATGTTCGGCATCGACCAATACCTTTACACCCGCTTCATGACAAGCTTTACAGATGCGGTCGGTACGGTCAAGCATACGTTGGTATTCTGCCTGCTCTGATTCTGTTAATGTTTGTTTCGCATTAACCTTCTCGAACAATTCAAAACGGCCTAATCCCGTCGGTTTGAATACTGAAAACGGAATATACTTATTC
This sequence comes from Sphingobacterium sp. CZ-UAM, assembly GCF_002000245.1. Taxonomy (GTDB): domain Bacteria; phylum Bacteroidota; class Bacteroidia; order Sphingobacteriales; family Sphingobacteriaceae; genus Sphingobacterium. Next base: position 672,834 of record NZ_MTCM01000001.1, read on the forward strand.
TTGCTCGCTGCGGAGACCGTACGCAGTACTTCATTGCAACAGGCATCAAAAGCAATTTCGGTCTCTTCGCCTTCAACCGAATAGTCCAAAATCGTACCAACACCATTTTCACCCAATTCATTAATGGCTGTTTCACAACCTTCAATGGTTTCTCCTCCACAAAAATGTTTGAAGATCGTACTACGGATTATACCCTGGATCGGTAATCCAATGTTCAGCGCAAAGTTGGTCATGGATGGACCTACTTTTGTCAAAAAGTTATTCGCTATTATTTTGAATAACCAATACGCTCTTTCTAAATCCTTATCGCTTTTACTTTTAAAAGCAATCTCTGTATTATCAAAGGACAATGTTCTGGGCTCAGAATTCTCAATCATAATCTTTATTTGCAATAAGGCAAATGTAGCAATTTAGTAAGCATTAAAACGATGATTATTCTTGTATTCCTCGGTTAAACCACTATTTTTGTGAAATGCAAGAATTTAAAATCGAAGGGGAATATATACAGCTTATCCAGTTACTTAAAGCTTTAAATTGGGTAGAGCATGGTGCTATGGCTCAGTGGGTTGTTGCTGAAGGTTATGTGAAGTATAACGGTCAGATTGATTATCGGAAAAGACTGAAATTGAAGCCTGGTGATGTTGTGGAATTCGACGGAATGGAAGTAAAATTGGTGTAATATTAAACAATATTGGTAAATAGAAAACTTAAACCTTAAAGAATCGTAGAATGGAAGTCATAGAAAGTTTGGGCTATCAGGTATATTTTGATGATACGTTGGCCTCTTTGGAGACGTTTTTAGCTGAACGTAATTATTCAAAAATCATCGTTTTGGTAGATAGCAATACTTTAGACAATTGTTTGCCTTTGTTTCAACAGGCCCTACCTAATTTATCCAACTATGATGTCATAGAAGTAGATCCGGGGGAAGAAAATAAAAATATAGATTTCTGTATAGGGGTCTGGCAGAATATGCTTGATTTTGGTGCTGACCGACATTCGCTGCTGATTAATCTCGGCGGAGGCGTTGTGACTGATATGGGAGGTTTCGCAGCATCTACTTTTAAGCGTGGAATGGACTTTATTCAGATTCCCACAACCTTGCTTTCGCAGGTAGATGCTTCTGTCGGCGGAAAGACCGGAATCGATATGGGAAGTGTGAAAAATATAATCGGAACATTTGCTCAACCTCAGGCTGTGTTTATCTCAAGCCAGTTTTTAAAAACATTGGATCAGAGACAATTGATATCTGGATTTGCAGAAGTTATCAAACACGGGCTGATCTTTGACCGGGCATATTATGAGCGTGTGAAAATGCTCGATATAACGCAGGTGGACAATACGCTGGTCAAACATTCCGTTTCTATAAAGAATAAAGTGGTCCTGGATGATCCCAAAGAAAAGGGGCTTCGTAAGATCCTGAATTTCGGACATACAATCGGTCATGCCATTGAGGGCTATTCGTTGTTGAATGATCGCAAGCCTTTATTACACGGCGAAGCTATTGCCATTGGGATGATTTGTGAAGGTTATCTTTCTTATAAATTGAATGGCCTTTCCTTGGATGAATTGAATGACCTGATTGCCACTTTTAGAAGGTACTTTACGGATTATGCCTTTAGTTCAGCTATAGATACAACTTTGTTGGATCTGATGCGTAACGATAAGAAAAACTTATCCAACCAGATCGGCTTTGCGCTCCTTGATAAAATAGGTAGCTGTCAGTATGATATTTTCGTCTCTGAGGACGATATTATCGAAAGCCTTGATTTCTACCGTGAGCTAATCAGCGGCTAGAATAATGGAAAAGCTGTGTACAGGGAGAGTGCACAGCTTTTTTGACGATACTCTACGTTTTTAATACATAAAAAAGTGCTGTGAATTAAACTTGTGGAGAATAACCTAAACTAAATTCTAATTATAACCATTTAAATCATGAGTAAACTCTTCATTTTTTTATTTTCTCTTTTTACGGTAACATTGACCGCTAATGCTCAAAAACAGGTACTGATTTTTAGTAAAACACAGGGATTTAGGCACGGTAGTATCGAAAAGGGAGCCCGGGTTCTTAAACAATTATTGGATAAGGAAAAGATCAGTTCAAACCATTCGGAAGATGCCGCCTTATTTACGGACCAAGGTTTGAAAAAATACGATGCTATTATCTTTTTAAGCACTACCGGAGATATTTTAGATAGCAACCAGCAAGATGCATTTATGCGTTATATTCAGTCGGGCAAAGGTTTTGTAGGGATTCATGCAGCCACAGATACCGAATTTGACTGGCCTTGGTACAACGGTTTGGTAGGGGCTTATTTTACATCTCATCCAGCTGTACAGCAGGCGAAGATAGATGTTCTCGATAGGAAACATGCGGCTACCAAACATCTTGAGCCTACATGGCTGCATAAGGATGAATGGTATAACTTTAAAGATGTCAAAGAGGGTCTACATGTATTGATGAATTTGGATGAGAAGAGTTATAACGGAGGAAAAATGGGGGATCATCACCCGATCTCATGGAGTCAAAATTATGATGGTGGAAAGGTTTTCTATACTGGATTGGGGCACACAGAAGAGTCATATGATGAGCCAGCGTTTCAAAAACATCTGATTGGAGGTATTTTATCTGTACTTCCGAAAAAATAGTGCAAGCTGTCTAAATTTACTTATAGATACATGATGACTTGTATGTCTTCATGTTAAGGGGATAATATGTCCAATACCCCATCATTGATTATCAATGATGGGGTATTTTTATGTAGAGGAGACAGTTGCTCGTTTTTATGGAGCAGGCGTATTCTGGCAGCCTTAAGTGTTAGTAAGTGAATTTATATTTTGCACCTAAGCTTAACCATCTTCCGGGCATAGGAACCGCTGCAGCTTCAATATAGCTCTTGTCAAAAATATTCTGCATATCGGCGAAAATATTGAGCTCATTAAGCTGATAGGAAGCTCTTATATCTGCGATAAAATAATTCTTGTAGCTGATGCGCTCGTTGAAGCGGTTGGCTGTTGTCAGCATCCAGTTTTTATGACTCACCGTAAAATTGAGAATAACCTGATGCCTTAAATTTTCAATGGCATATTTGGAGCGGATTTCATCTTCAACGTTGATTTTCGGATTTAGATAGTTATAACTTAATGTGGTGTAATAGCGTGTGCTGGCCATTGGGTCATTGAGCTGATAACGAAAAGATCCATTAACGCCATCAACCGTATTTTTTCCAATATTCGAAGGTTTCCAGGGTACCACAGTTCCTTCCGGGGCCGGAGCGTCTGTCTTTTGCCAATCTATAAAATCATTTATATTTCGGTGGAAATAGCTTGCCTGAGCAACGATACGATCGGAAAGGTATTTGATTCCACCTTCAATCTGATAAGCATTCTCTGAGGTCAGTTCAGGATTTCCGATATTGGCTGTCTGTTTGGTATAAAGGTCTGTAAAGGATGGAATGCGTTGGGCGGATCCGGCACTAAAAACAAATTTTAACTGTTCTGTCAGATTATAACCCAAGTCAAGTCCCGGAAATACCTGCCAGCCAAATTTGGAGTTATAATTTACATAGGCTCCCGCATTGATCATTAATCTGGCAATTGCTTCGGTCTTGAACTCGAAATAACCGCCATAATTTTCGCGATTATGGGTGCCAATGGCGGTACTGCTGATCCGCTCGAACCGGCTTTCCAATCCAAGGCCAAAAGTTCCGTAATGCTGTTCTAAAGCGGCATTTACTTCGGCTCCAAAAACATTGCTATAATGTTTTGACCGTCCTTTGCTGCTCTGTTTTCCGAGATACCAATATTCGTCTTCATTATATCTGTTACTGATTCGTGGGCTGATGGAAAAGTCTTTGCTCAACTGATGTTTCGACTGCAGGGATGAGAATGCTGTTTTAACTTGTTCATATGCTTCTTTGTCGGTTGGGGCAGCATAATATCCGTTGGCACCAAATTGATTGTTAATATAGCCGAAGTTCGCTTTTATTTGATTGGATGCATTGGGCTGATAAGTTCCGTCGTAATACAATTTGTTGTTATTGGAGGCTGTATTGTAGCGCTGACCATTGGAATCTTCATGCCCAAAATAGATTCCATGGCTCGTCAGTCCACTGCTAAATTGCGCGCCTAATTGGGCGCCTTTGCCGTAATATTTACCAGAGTTTGTCTGTTCATTATCTTTAAATGAGGAGCCTCCATAGACCTGTGCACTAATCTGGTTGGATTCGATTTTTTTTGTAACGATATTAATTGCTCCAGTTAGCGCATTGATGCCAAAGATACGTGATGCCGGACCTCTGATTATTTCGATACGTTCGATGGCCTCCACAGGTACAGGGAAATTCATGTTATGGTGCGAGGACTGTGGATCCATAATTTTAACTCCATTTAATAGGATAGCAGTTTGTTCAAATGAGCCACCATCTATACTGACATCAGCCTGTGAACCAAAGGGGCCTCTTTGGCGTACATCTACACCAGGTATATTTGTCAATAGTTCGTTAATGGAACGGTTTGGTAGGCGTTGAATATCCTCTTGTGTGAGTATATGTATATTTTTACTTTGCTTTGAAAAGGGGATCTGGAGCCTGTTCTGATTAATAATGACTTCGTTTAATGCTGTGGTATCCCTTACTTGTGCATAGGTGGCACTTACAGTCAGCATAATGGCGAGCTTCGTTAGCGCTGTTTTTTTGTTCAACATAATTTCATTTAATTTTCCTAATACTCACAAACGAACCTGGTTTTAAAGAGATCTGATAGGCTCTTTTTGCCTTTTGTCGATTGAAGTCCTTTTCCGTGATTTCGCGGTTATTCGCGGTTATTAAAAATCACGCTGAGGATCATAGGTTTTATGCCGCAAAACTAATTCAGTTGGTTTAGAAAGTAAATAGTCCGGCACTAATATTGTGTGTAGTCCGGTGGGTTATTTGACATCTGCTTACATCCATTCTTCGCGGCCGATACGTTTTTTATCCTGTGTAGCAATGCTGTCCTGTTTATTTTCAAGTTGGATTTTAGCCGTAGGGGCAAGGTTGGGCTGGCCAGCTTCGAGCCAGGCAGAGTACCAATAGGAGGCCACGCGGAGAATTGTTTTACGCATTCTTCGTTCTACCATCCCGTTCAATGCATGGTGATAGGCCTTTGCATAATTATCGGAATAGGTCCATAGCAATTGATTATTCCGTTCGATAAATGAGTTTTTTTGGGAGGCTTTAAATTTTTTATTGAGTAGTGATTCTATACTGAGCACAGAATCGACAAGTTGATTGCTTTCACGGACAATATTCCAGGCTTCGTTTAAAGGGTCTTCGATATAAATAGCTTTTCCCACAAGTAGGTTATACTTACCGGCAAACATTTCGGGAAGTCGGCTCTCCCAGAAAGCGTGAATGCCGATCTGATCTGTCAGCTGGCCATTATAATTTTTAGTGGTATGTAAGGGGACATGTGCATCTGCTATATAATGCCCTAAATCTGCGGAGTGTTTGATAATTTTACTGTAGTCTTTGGATTGGAATGCTTTTACAAGTTTTATATAGGTGAAATTGATTTGCCAGGGAATAATTCCGTTTTTAAGTAATTGACGTTCTTGAAATTTTTCCTTTGCTTGCGACCAATGTACGGGTATTGAATCGATCTGACGGTCTTCGCGGTAATCATCAATATCTATAAAGTGCCGTGGTCCCTCGGCACTGTCGATAAAACAACGTTTGTCGGGGTCGACCGCTTTCTCGGTAATAAGGTCAATATTGGCCTTATAAAAATTGGCTAACTTTGCTGGGAGTGCAAAAACGGCATAGTGATTGATTTTTTTATGCGCAAAAAATCCCCATGCATTAAATATAAGCAGCATAACAAAGGAAAGTATCAAAAGGAGAGGAGACCTTTTCATAGTAAATTGGTTATTAAATAATTGTTAATATTAAATATACATAAAAAGGAATAAAAAAGCGGTTAACGCTATGGATTCTTTATATTAATTTATCTTATCTTAACATAGGTAAACAATAAAATAATATTGATAGTCGTTAAAATTCATTAATTTGCCTGCATAAATACAGTCATTATGAAAATATTGTACGCCGTACAAGGGACTGGCAATGGACACCTGAGCCGTGCTATGGATATTGTTCCCTGTTTGAAAGCCTTGGGAGAAGTGGATATATTGGTCAGTGGAATTCAGGCCGATCTCTCGTTGCCTTTTGAAGTGAAGTATCGTTTTCATGGTTTAAGCTTTATTTTCGGTAAATCGGGCGGGGTAGACCTGTGGAAAACCTTTATGAGTTCGACCATCCGCAAATTTACTAACGAGATAAAAAGCCTGCCAATCGAAGGTTACGATCTCGTGATTAATGATTTCGAACCTATTTCAGCTTGGGCATGCCATTCTAAAGATCTGGACTGTATCGGTTTGAGTCATCAGATCGGGGCATTGGATCCTGCGAGTCCCAAACCTGAAGAAAGTGATATGTTGGGTAAGTTTATTATGAAGAATTACGCTCCTTCGACGTATTCTTATGGTTTTCATTTTAAAAGATATGCTAAAAATATTTATCCTCCAGTTATCCGGAATGCCGTACGCAATCTAAGTGTTTCGGACGAAGGACATTATACGGTCTATTTGCCGGCCTACGATGATGCACACCTGTTGAAACATTTAATGAAGTTCCCGGACGTCAAATGGGATGTCTTTAGCAAACATAATTCGAGACCTTTTGAGATGAAGAACGTAACCATTAAACCGATCAATAATCAGGCATTTATTGAAAGTATGGCCTCGTCCTCCGGAGTTTTATGTGGTGCAGGTTTTGAAACCCCGGCAGAAGCCTTATATTTGAAAAAGAAACTATTGGTCGTCCCAATGAAAAATCAGTATGAGCAACATCTAAATGCTGCATCACTGGAAGAAATGGGCGTTCCGGTGATTTCAAGTTTAAAACAGAAAAATATGCTGGCTATAGAAGCCTGGCTAAACAGTAAATCCAGGGTTGAAGTTGATTACCCTAATATAACGCAGGAAATTATTGAGGAAATTGTGCAAAAGCACCGTTAAGTAAAACATGAAATACATCACATTAGCCCTATTGTCTCTGACAACCGTAGCTGGATTTGCCCAGCAGAAAAAAAAGACCAGTACGGTCAAAAAAAAGATAACCACAACAAAAACAAGTTCAACCAATCTGTTGCCAACTAAGGCGGACTCGGTATCCTATGCATTCGGTATGGATATTGGAAAGTCGTTGAAATCTACCGAAGTAGCTTATTTAAAAGCGGATGTTATCGCAAAAGCAATTACGGCCACACTAAAAAATGAGAAAACCTTATTGGAAGATGGACAAACAAGGGAAGTTATCCAAAAAGCCATAATGGATATACGTGCTGAGAAAGAGGCTGTAAGTCGTGCTCAAGAAGATAAATTCTTTGCTGAAAACGCAAAAGTAGCAGGAATGAAAACGACAGCTGAAGGAATCCAATATATCGTATTAAACCAGGCAGAAGGTGCAAAACCTACAGCCAATGACGAAGTTACCGTACATTACCGCGGGACTTTATTGAACGGTAAGCAATTTGACAGTTCGTATGATCGCAATGAGCCATTGAAATTGTCATTGGGGCAGGTGATCAAAGGATGGCAAATTGGTATCCCATTGATGTCCAAAGGGGCTAAATATAAGTTTTTTATACCGAGCCGGCTCGCCTATGGTGAAAGGGCTACGGGTGAAATTCCAGCCAACAGTACTTTGGTATTTGAGGTAGAATTGCTTGATTTTAATACGAATGGAACAACGTAAATTAGGCAATACTGGCCTGATGGTTTCGGAAATTGGTTTGGGCTGTATGTCATTAAAAAGCAATCAGCCCAAACAATCCAAGGATATTATCCAAAAAGCTTTTGATAAGGGAATTACATTTTTTGACACCGCCGATCTTTATGATAAGGGCCAAAATGAAATGGTTGTCGGTGAAAGTGTGCAGGCCTTTCGTAAGCAGATTGTCCTGGCCAGTAAAGTAGGTAATCTCTGGCGGCCAGATGGCTCGGGCTGGGATTGGAAAGCATCAAAAGATTACATCGTTAGAGCTATTGAAGGGTCACTTTCGCGATTGAAAACCGATTATATTGATCTTTATCAGCTACACGGGGGTACCATAGAAGATCCAATAGATGAAATCGTCGAGGCGTTTGAATTATTGAAGAAGCAAGGCAAGATACGTGCTTATGGGCTCTCGTCAATTCGTCCCAATGTTATTAAAGAATTTTTGTCCAAATCAACCATTTCGTCGGTGATGATGCAGTATAATTTATTGGATAGGCGGATTGAGGAGGAGATGGATGCATTATTGCGTACGAACAGTGTTGGCATCTTAGCCCGGGGAACACTGGCGAAAGGACTTTTAGTTAATAAACCGGTGGAAGCGTATCTTCAATATAGTTCAGGAGAGGTGGCACATGTGCTCCGCAATCTGGACAGCATGGCAAAACATTCGGGAAAAGACAGGGCGACGGAATCACTCTCTTATGTGCTTTCTAATCCTGCGGTAGCAACCGCAGTGGTAGGGATTAGTACTAAATTGCAGCTGGATGAATTGCTCTTAACAACAAAGCAGATCAGGCAATTAAATGAGGGAGATAAGAAGAAATTACTGGACGGTGTCCGGTCTTTATATTATACCGAACACCGCTAAGGGTCTATTTATTAAAAAATAGTTTTAATATTTTGTCGAGATCTTCTTTCGTATCTACTGCGACAGTTTCATGGGAGGTGACCGCAGTTTGAATTGCGTAGCCATTTTCTATCCAACGCAACTGTTCGAGCGCTTCAGCTTCTTCCAGACTCGATACGGGTAACTTAGTCAAAGATCTTAACGTTTCCGCTTGATAGGCATAAATACCAATATGCTTGTAGAAGGTTTGCTTCGTAAGCCATTGTGCCTGATCAACTCCTCTTAAAAAAGGAATCGTTTGCCTGCTGAAATAAATCGCTTCCCCAGATGTGTTTCGGACAACTTTGGGAATATTTTGATTGAACAATTCCTCTGCAGTCTGAATTTCTTTCACGAGGGTTGCAATTTTTGTGCGTGGATTTTCAAAACAGGAAGCCAAAAGATCTATCTGCTCAGGATTGATAAAAGGTTCATCGCCCTGGATATTGATCACGACATCATATTCCCGATTATTAGCAATAACTTCGGCACAACGGTCTGTACCGGATTGATGTGTATCGGATGTCATTAGCACATTGCCACCAAAGGAAAGTACTTCTGCAGCTATGCGTTCGTCATCGGTCGCGACAATTACTTCGGTCAATTTTTTTGATTTCTTTACCTGCTCATATACCCGTCGGATCATGGTCTTGCCTTCAATATCAATCAAAGGTTTACCTGGAAATCTGCTTGAAGCATATCGGGCAGGAATAATGCCTAAAAATTTCATGATAATTTGTGAATTTCTATTTAATAAAAAGCCTGTAAAATTATCAATTTACAGGCTCTTATCTATCTGTTGTCTATTGTTATTCAAATAATCCGAATAATTCGGCTTCTATCTTTTGTATGATTCCACCAAGATCCTCTGGATTAGTTGTGAAATCAAGATTATCTTTATCTAAAATCATGACTTTACCTTCCTTGTAATTATTGATCCATTTGTCATATTTATCATTCAATTTAGATAAATAATCCAACCGGATGCCTGATTCATAGTCACGGCCTCTTTTTTGGATATTGTTAACTAAAGTGGGAACAGACGCTTTTAAGTAGATCAATAAATCGGGTGGTTTAATGTAATGGATGATACTTTGGAATATGTTGCTATAGTTTTCAAAGTCACGGGCACTCATTAAGCCCATGTCATATAAGTTTTCGGCAAAGATATAGGCATCTTCATAGATTGTACGATCCTGAATCATATTAATCTCCGTCTCCTGAAGCTTTACAATATGCCTAAAACGGCTATTCAAGAAGAAGATCTGAAGATTGAAGGCCCAACGTTTCATGTCCGAATAGAAGTCCTCTAGATAAGGATTATTGTCCACGGCCTCAAACTGAGGTTCGAATTTGAAATGACTCGCCAATAATTCCGTTAGCGTCGTTTTTCCAGCACCTATATTTCCTACGATAGCTATATGCATATGCTCTTTCCTTGTTTAATAAAATCTCTTGATACCAATAATTTCGCGAACTTCTTTTAATGTCTTACGCGCAGACTCACTCGCTTTTTCGGCGCCCAATTTTGCAACTTTTGCAATATAAGCATCATCGTTTGATATGTCTTCAATACGAAGGCGTACATCATTTGTTGCTAAAACCATATCTTCGGCCAATTGCTTTTTGAAGTCGCCATAACGGATCTCACATTTATTGTAAAGCTCGTCAAAGTGCTGTAATGTATCGGGCGTCGAAACCACTTTCATAAGATCAAATAAATTTTGGACCGCTTCGGGTTTGGGTTGATTCATTTCCGTTGGGCCAGAGTCGGAGACTGCACGCATCACTTTTTTACGAATGGCATCCGCGGTATCCGAAAGATAGATACAATCAGCTTCACCATTGGATTTGCCCATTTTACCTTGTCCTGCCAATCCTGGTATTTTAACCAATTTGTCGGAGTAGGAGAAAGCAAAAGCTTCCTTAAAATAATCGACATTATATAAACGATTAAAACGATTGCCAAAAGTACGTGTCATTTCTAAATGTTGTTCCTGGTCTTTTCCGACAGGGACTTTCGTTCCATGGTGGATTAGGATGTCACAAGCCATTAACACGGGATAGGTCAGCAAGCCGGCATTGACATTGTCAGGGTTACTGCGTACTTTATCTTTAAAAGCTGTCGCACGCTCAAGTTCGCCCAAATAGGCATTCATATTCATGTACAAGTAAAGCTCAGCAACTTCAGGGACATCGGATTGAACGTAAATAGTTGATTTTTCGGGGTCTATACCTGCCGCTAAATATTCAACGATGACTTGACGTACAGTACCCTGAAGACCATGCGGGGTCGGGTGTGTCGTCAAAGAATGCAGATCCGCAATAAAAAAAAAGCAATTATATTCATTTTGCATTTTCACAAAATTGCTCAATGCACCATAGTAATTTCCTAAATGTAATTTTCCGGTACTTCTGATACCACTAACAACTGTTTCCATATTCCTGCGAATTTACGGATAAATTTGACAAAGTAGAATTAAATTCCGTGAGTCAGCTGCCTTTTAATGGATTGTTGTTATTTTTTTAATTTTTTTGCTTCGTTCCAGTAGACGTCCATTTCTTCGAGGCTCATATCTTGTAGCTGTAGCTGGTTTTCCGCCGCTTTTTGCTCTAGATAAGTAAATCGGCTGATGAACTTTTTATTAGTACGTTCTAATGCATTTTCAGGATTGATACCAATGTGTCGTGCATAATTTATGAGCGAGAATAAGAGGTCGCCAAATTCAGCTTCCGCCTTTTCACGGTCAATGGCTTCGGTGGTCTCGATATTGAATTCTGTTTTAAATTCCGCGAGTTCTTCCTCAACTTTTTCCCATACTTGTCTTTTGTCCTCCCAATCAAAACCAACTCCTCTTACTTTGTCCTGGATGCGGTAGGCTTTGACAAGAGCAGGTAATCCCTTTGGAACACCAGCGAGAACCGATTTATTGCCCTCCTTAAGTTTGATGGCTTCCCAGTTGGACTTCACTTGATCTTCGGTGTTTGCATTTGCATCAGCATAGATATGGGGATGGCGGGTAATCAGCTTATCACAGATAGCATTCAAGACATCCACGATGTTAAAATGCCCTTCTTCTTCTGCAATACGGGCATAGAACAGCAGGTGCATCAGCACGTCGCCAAGCTCCTTTTTTATTTCAGGGTAATCCTGTTCCAAGATAGCATCTGTTAACTCATATAGCTCTTCGATCGTTAGATGACGCAAAGATTCCATGGTTTGTTTCTTGTCCCAAGGGCATTCAATTCTTAGGGTATATAAAACATCGAGTAGACGTTGGAATGCAAGTTGGGGGGTATGCTGGTAAGCCGGAGCTGCTAGATTTGCCATATGATATTGAGTTTTCGTGTTACAAAAATAGAAATATGATTTCTAATAAACTATTTGAAATTGAGGAAAACAAAAGTGGGGAGCTGGCCGTTTTATAATAAAAAAGCATTATTTAGATCAACTTAAGAACAATCAGTTATGGAGAGAATGCATGGATACTCGTCAGCTAGCGTGGCATTGGAAAAGTTAAGCGGCTTGGGCTATACGATAGATTATAACATCGAATTTGAGGATTTATTGGCGCATGCAGACGAATTTAAGATCGATTACCTATTTCGCTATGAGGGAGCATCAGATCCAGATGATGAGTCTACGGTATATGGGATAAGCCGGAATTCAGGAGAAAAAGGGGTGTTCGTAGCAGGTAATTTATCCTTGATTGAGGGAAAGAAGCGGGATATTCTACTTCAGTTGGAACTAAAAGAGCGAGAACATTAGCGTTAAATCTATTCCTAAAAAAGTAGCTATTCATATAATTAAGGTATGGAGGGAAATATCGGCTAATCTAATTTGGCAAAATTTGTGTTGTTAACACGCACGATAAGAGGATAGTGATTTTCAGTATCCTCTTTTTTGACGCTAAATTTTGTTGAATTATTAACCATTTTCTAAATTATAATTAATATGATTTTATACATCGGTATTTTTGCTGTGATCGTAGTTGTCTGTGTTTTTTTCTCGCTCATGATGATGAAAAAGCAAAAAGAGACGGCTAGAAAGTATGAAGGAGAGGCCGGAATTGCTTTGGCTTCTGGTATTAAGGATGAACTGTTGCGCCAGGAGTTTCGAGCATTAACCAAACAAATGAATGGAGCTCCAATTGAGGCATTTACACAATGTGCTTATATCGCTACTGTAGGTGATAAGGTAGCTTCTGCAGCGGCAACCGCGGCGAAAACTGTGGCTTGGGCCGCAGTTGGAGTGAAGGCAAGATATACCGAGCGTGACAACGCCTCCTTTCTTGTCCTTAGCAACAATGAATTGCATTATGTGTTTTTTGATGATGGTGAAGCCAAAGATCATTTGATTTTTGATCATCAGACGTTGTTGAACGCTCGGCCGGCCCAAATCAGTAACTCAGAAAAGGTTACGCGTATGGGGTCCATTATGGGATTGAAGCCTAAAAAAATGCACCTTGATATCAATGGAAATAGTGTTGATATTATCTATTATGGCACTGTACAACGGATGCCTGATGGAATTATATCTCCAGGCTCAGGTATGTTTGAAACACAGTCGAAACTTCAATTGATGGGACGCTTTTTTTTAGACAGGCTGTATCAAAAATACCCACAGCTTCGGGATCAAGACTAGTTTGATGAATTGTAGGGATACAGTTTATAAAGTCGATTATATAAAAAAAAGAGCGGCACCTGATATTATTATGGTGCCGCTATTTTTCATCAGCTATCTCGATGTTAATCGATGGATAATCAATGAAAATAGAGACCGCTTTAATTTATTATCTTGTTATTTGTTCGCTAAATTTTCATTGATCAACTGCTGCTGGAAAGAAGAACGGCTTGCATCACTATCTTCAGCTTCCTCTTTGAGTTTAATGAGTTCTTTTTTTAATCGATTTATCTCTTTTATGTACTGCTTGTCATGGATCGCATTATGTGTTTCCATGGGGTCTTTTTGCAGATCATAGAATTCCCATGCTGGAGCGGTAGTTTTTTTATCGGTACCGGTCATTTCCAGTGGTTGTCCATAAAAATAGATGAGTTTATAGCGTTCGTCACGAACACCCAGGTGGGCAGGGCGTATAGGGGCGTGTTGCCAATAGCGATAATACATTGATTTGCGCCAATTGTTTGGTGTAACACCAGCCAGGTTTTTGCGAAAACTTTTTCCCTGTATATAAGCCGGTTTTTTTATACCTGCATAGTCTGCAAATAGTGCCGCAAAGTCTATATTTAGGACCATATCATCGAGTTTACTGCCCGCTTTAATTTCTTTTGGGTAACGGATGACAAATGGCATACGGAGCGACTCTTCGTACATCAGTCGTTTGTCCATAAAATTATGCTCTCCAAGAAAATAGCCCTGGTCTGATGCGAGGATAATTACTGTGTTTTCATCAATTTTGGATGTTTTTAGATAACGCATAATCTTCCCGAGATTGTCATCCACGCCTGCGACACAGCGTAAATAATCCTTCATAAGCTTTTGGTAAATCTTTTTGCGGGCATCCAGGGCATTCATGCCTTTGGTGGAGAAAGGAAGGTCAGGGTAGCTGGTCCAGAAGGGGCCAGTGGATGCTTTTTCATAGCGCTGACCAAGTTCTTCGAGAGGCTGGCCTTCAAAAGATCGCCCAGTGGTTGTTGCGCCAGAATCCAGAAAAGTTTCGGGATAAGGGAATTCAATATCCTGATATAAATCCTTGAATCTATCGGCGAATTCAAAAGGCTCATGCGTCGCTTTATAATGACATAGTAAAAAGAAAGGTTTGTCAGGATTGCGCTGCGATAGCCAATCAAGGCTTAATTGTGTTGTAATATCATCTACATAACCGGTGTAGGGGCTGCCGGCCTCTTCATTGTCATTCCAGTTATCGTTGGAAAGATATGTTGGGTTATGGTAAACACCATGTCCTGGCAGGACCTTAAAATCATCAAATCCCGAAGGTTTCTTTTTAAGATGCCATTTTCCGAAAACAGCCGTTTGGTAGCCTGCACGTTGTAGGTCTTTGGCGATATTCTCCCTGTCCGGATTCAGGGCATCATCCAGGGTGTAAACCTGGTTTTTGTTGCTGTATTGTCCGGTAAGGATGGATGCTCGACTAGGTGTGCAGATGGAGTTGGTACAGAATGCGTTATTTAGCGTTGCGCCTTGTTTAGCAAGATTTTCGATGTTGGGGTTCTTTACAATATCTTTTAAAATTCCGCCATAAACACCCCAAGCTTGCGCAGTGAAGTCATCAGTAAGGATAAAGATAATATTTGGACGTGTTTTATTGTCGATTTCTTGCTGAGCTTGTGTTATAAATGGTAGTAAGCCGCAGATAAACCAAAATAGTTTTTTATTCATGTATATTCTCCTTATGTGTGCAATTCATTCCGTCTAATGCATAATCGTACAGATGCTGGTTTAGGTCTGTTCGGCCTTGCATAACAAAGCTACCAAATTCCAGTCATATTCGCATTGTGATCGCCAAAAGTCTACTTTCTTAAAGTGGAATGAATCTGCGGACGCGAAAACTGCATACTACTAATAGGCCGAAATCGATATCTTATAAATACGGGAGTATATGCTACTGATCTGTCATCGTAATTTTAAGCATTATCGTTCAATTCTTTTAATCATCTATACCTTTACCATCCAAAATATGCTGATAATATTTTTCGATCCTGGCCACACGCGTTTTTGCCTGTTTTGCCTGATTGAAATAAAATAAATATCCTTTTTGGCGCCCCGGAGTAAGGGATCGAAATGCCTGTTGAAATTCTTTGTCTTCATTTAACGCCTTCGCGAATTCTTCAGGAATGGGATAGTCTTCCGTTTTTCGCATACTGACCTTTGCGCCGGACTTTTCAATCACGATCGCTTCCTGGATATAATTTACGATTGTTTCCCTTAAATTTGCAATTTGTTCAATGTTCGTAAATCTGAGTTGTCGGCCTGCTTGGACGTTTTCAGTCTGTTGAATCAATAGCTGTTTTTTATCCTTCAAGAGGGCGCCTTTATGGAATAATAAGGCACAGTAATCTTTGAATCCGTGAATTAAAACAATATTTTTTCCTTCATAGGTATAACATGGGTGCATCCATTTGTAATCCTCTACGAGCGATTGGTTTTCGGTGACAATTTCTCGTAATAAATTAAATTCTTCGTTCCATTTTTTTGCATGCTCGAAGAAGTGTGTTGCTTTTAGGTTCATGATGCTGTTTTTGGTTTAATTAGTTGCGTGTTAGATATGTTTGGCTGCAATTGTCTCAAGTCTGTTGTGGGCAATATTAATGCCTTGTGCAAAGGGCATTTGAAGGAGCTTGTCACGGAATTCGATGGACTGAAATATAATATGCATGCGGAGTTTGCTGCTATTGTCGGTTACTTTTTCGAAGTACAGATATTCCAACTGTACGGGGAAAGGGCTGTCTTCCATTTCGAATGTTCTCGTGATTTTCTCATTTGGTATAAATTCGTGTATTGTGCCGTTCGCTTTAAATACAACATTATTATTGTGAGAAGTTTCAAAGGCATAGGAGCCATGTTTTTGATTGTCCCATTTCAGTACTTTAGTTCCCATCCACTGCTCAAAGATTTCAGCTTCTTTATACGCTTTAAATAAAAGTGATAGCGGTAAATCAAATTCCCTGGTGATCAAAATTTCCTGCTTACCCTCTTCGGCATGGATTTTTGTTTTCTTTTCCATCTTATTTGTCCTTGTAATTTTTCATAATTTCTTCCAATTTATTAAATCGATCATCCCACATGTCGCGGAAGGGTTCAATAAAATCAGCGATTTCTTTCATTTTTGGCGGATTGAGCTGGTAGTAAATTTCGCGACCGTGTTGCTCCGATTTCAGAAGCTCACATTCACTAAGAATCTGCAGGTGCTTGGATACCGTTGGCCTTGCGGTGTTAAAGTTTGCCGCAATAGCTCCTGCGGTCATGGATTGCGACACCAAAAGAAGGAGAATGGCTCTTCGGGTTGGGTCTGCAATGGCTTGGAAAACATCTCTTCTTAAATTCATTGTGAAGTTATTTGACTACAAATTTATATGTTGCCGTTTAACTACACAAGTGTTTTTTATATTTTTTTTGTTTTAAGCCGGAATAAGTGATTGGTTAGCCATGGATTGACTAACGATTTTAGGTGGATGTTTAAAACGAATAAACATTTCTTTGTATGTATGTACAATGTTGTGTTTTCTTGTGTTGAACTAGGTGGTGTTAATAGCTTTGATATGATGGTGTATTTATTTGCTTGAATAGCGAGGGTATTCCTATGCGATCGCTTGCTTTGGGCTTTTTCTTAAAAAAACAACAAAAAATTTGAAATTAAAATTTTAATATGTAACTATGTATATACAAGAAAGAGCTATTTAATATAGGCTTGCTCTTAACTAACCAAAAATTATGAGCCAAAGTATCATTTATTACTTTAGGAGGCACACCCTCCTCTGTTTGTTTTTGACGGGGACTATTCTTAATTTTTCTTGGTTGAGTTGAATCCCCGTCTTGATGATATCGATGTCGAGCTGTTATATCGACACAAAAATGGGGTTATGGGGATCAAGATATTCGTGTCGAATAGAGTTGGTACAACTTTGAGGCAAATACAAGTTTTATTAGATATAGGGCATTGTTTAAACCGGATCCAAATGCTGAGAATACTTTTTCCGTCGCATATGTCGGGCTTGTAGTTCCCGGATTGGAACGTGAGCTTGATAAAGCTAAATTTAAAGAATATGTGCTTCCCATGGACGCTACCGCCAATCATGGGTGAGTGATACCTAATATGTGGGATGGAAGTTATGGAGTGCCAGGCTTTGTGTATATACGAGAGATAAGAATAATTAAAAGTCTAAATCAATTACTATTATAAGATGCAAATGAATGTAAAAATGGTAGTGCTAGCAGGTCTATGTGCTTTTACTGGGAGTAGGAGCAGCTATGGCCAGGATCTGAGAACCATGAATAACTCCGGAAGAGTTGAAATTAAGTCGAAAGCAGATGCCGTGAAAACAATGGCTGAACAATTGGTCAAAAAGGGTTTTACCGCTGGTGATGGTTACGGTGAAGTCTGGATAAGAGACCTGAATACTTTTGTTACTGTTGCCAGTACAGTTAATGATAAGGAGTTGATAAAAAAACATTTACTTACTTTTTTTCAGTTTCAACAACCCGATGGCGGTATTTTGGATGGTTATGTACCTGTCAAGAAAGGAGCTGTTCCGTATAATTATTATCATTCCGCGTTGGCGCCTGATTATGCAGGGCACAAGAATACTGTAGAGACGGATCAGGAGACCTCATTGATCCAAGCAGTGGCAAAGTATATCAGAAGTACTGGAGACAAAAGTATTTTGAATAATAATATCGGTGGAGTTTCTGTACAGAAGGGGCTTGAGCGAGCAATGGATTTTCTATTGACAAAACGTTATAATGAAAAATACGGATTATTATGGGGAGCGACAACTGTCGATTGGGGCGATGTCCAACCAGAACATGACTGGGGAGTTGTATTGGATGAGAATTCCCACCTGACAATTGATATCTATGATAATGCAATGTTTATCATAGCCATTAATGATTTTCTAGAGGTTGCGGACCTAACAGAGGCGCAACAGAAACATTGGAAGGCCATTAAAGACAAAATTGCGAAGAATGTCCGTAAGCATCTTTGGGATAAAAAGAATGAGAAATTTATACCACATATTTATCTGAACGGTTCGCCTTTTCCGGCTTCATTTAATGAGTCTGAAATCTACTATCACGGTGGTACAGCAGTGGCCATAGAAGCGGGATTGCTCAGTAAGGCTGAAGTAAAAGTAGCCTACAGAAAGATGCAGGAGAACGTTAGAAGGGCGAATGCGGCAACTATCGGATTGACAATTTATCCCGTATATCCACAGGGATTCTTTAAAAATGGGAGTATGGGACCATATTCTTATCAGAATGGCGGTGACTGGACCTGGTTTGGTGGGCGCATGATTTCGCAGTTGATTCGCTTTGGTCTGATGGATGAAGCCCGGGAGGCGCTTGAGCCTATGTTGGACCGTGTTATTAAAAATAATGGTTTTTATGAGTGGTACACGCCTGATAACAAGCCTCAGGGTTCTGCTAGTTTCAGAGGAGAAGCCGGTGTTTTGTGGACGGCAATTACCGATCTTGAAAAAAAAAAAGGTCAATAGCCCAGTCGCGTTAACAGAAGAGCTGCTTCAAACAACGAATTTTGGCAATTGAGGTAATACGTTAAGCTTTGGAATGCCAGGGCAATACATGAATAAGGTTCAAGTTCTTATGGATTTGAACCTTATTCATGTATTAGCCTCCAACCTGCCCGCATATATTTTATGGATAATGCGTCCTTTACCTAAAAAATAAAACGCTCAACGGATAAAATAGGGATAAAGTAATACAAGATTTCGTCTGCAGGTTTGCTCAGGAATAGATTGCAGAGATTCGAATAGACGCGAAAATATAGCGAATTTAAAATGAATTCCAGCGAATTGGAATTGACCTATAAAGTTGGAGACAATAGTATTAATTTAGTACCATACATTAGTAGTTTAACTTTATGAATACGCATTTATCCTATCTTAAAAAATTAACCGTTCTGGCAACAAAAACCTTATTTAAGTGTTATTTATTGGCTATTCTGTCAACAGTGTTGTATCTCATTGTTGGGTATCTGCTGCTCAGGAGCAATTCGGGCGGTTCCTTTTTTTCAACCACGGACTCCTTACAAGCCGTTGGAAAGTTTCTGTGGTTAATCGGGTTGGTTTTGTTGCCAATCTTATTATTCCTATTTAGCAATAAATATGTTTTCTCTACTGTCGCAAGCAAGGTTGTGGAAGAGCGGCAAGACGATTTAATTATTCCTGCTTTGGATAAAGTGCTACTGGTTTTTCAATCCAACCAGCCCGATCTTATTCAAAATGCTGGTGACTACACTTTTGCTAAGCTCAAGTTAATCAACGAAGTGAAAAACACAAGGATTGAAAATCCCTGGATCAAGCGTATTGTGGTGTTTGGACTGAACAAGATAAGTTTCGACAGTTTAGATCTCGACAACAATAACAACTTCTACGATATTGTAAAGTCCAAATTCATCGATGTATTGGAGATGCTTACCGAGGCAAATAATAAACCCTTTTGGATCTGTATTGCTATTCAATGGCTGATTATCCTGTTTATTCGGTTTGCTGGTTCCGGTGCTTCATTAATTGGGTAATAAATTGGCGATAGAGTCGATATCAGATGGGCTGTTTTGCCTCGAATACATTAACCTTGAGGCATACAGTAGCGTTGGCGAAAAGCTCCGAAAGAGATGGCGGCCTATAAACCACTTAAAGAAAACCGATATATGAATGAGACTATTATAGAATTTGATAGCAAAAAACGACTGAAATTGTTCCTGTTTGGCATTGTATTTACCTTCGCAACGTTGACCTTTGCTTACTACATATTCTTTGTTGCTCAAAGAATAAATATAACTTTTGGTACATTGATGCTAATGATGAGTTGCCTAGCTTGCTATGGTTTAATTTCAGGTACAAAGAGTATGTTTGATAAAGATCGGGTAGGTCTTATTTTAAATGCAGATGGAATACTTTTTAGGGGGACGCCCTTGGCGAAAGCGATTGGCTTAATAAAATGGACTGCAGTGCAGTCTGTATCGGAGGGAGTTGCCCATCGTGCTCCATTTATCTCTTTGAAATTGCGGAACCCAGAAGGTCATATTCAAAATCTTTCGTCGCAGTTGCAACAGTTTGTTATAAGCAATGGACTAGTCGTGACAGCTGATCAATTGGCTGTTGATTTCTGTGAACTTAAAAATCTGATCATAGATTACCACCAGCAATATTGTCAATAGTGGATAGCTTGATGAGCCAATGCTGTGGATAATTTTAATAATAGCTTTAGGAAATGAAAAAAGTAATCATAGTCACGTTATTCTTACTATTTGTCCAGGTTGGACTACGGGCAAGCGAATGCTATCATTACCATACGAAGAAAAATTATGAAATCGTCGCGATAAAAGGAATTCTATTGTTGCGGATTAGTGTAAAAGATCCAAACGATATCAGTATTGTCTCTCAGGAAGATATTCCGATGGTAGCGGTCGGTGCCGATATCAAAATTATAAATCGAGATGCTTACAATTTGCTTCTGGCAGACAATAATGCATACTATTTACTTGCAATCGAATTCTATGATGTTGATCATGTAAAGCCTGTGAAAATTGCAGATCGTAAAGATGTGAAGGCTACATTTGATGCAGATCTGCTTTGCATTCAAGGAAAATGGTTTTCCTTTTCTTTTGATCCATATACAAAAAAAATAGTTAAAGGGGCATCAAGTGAGTCGAAACTGGCTGAATTCCTTTGTCGATTTTAACGATGGAAATATTTGGTGCTATGTTTCTGCTGGACTGGATTTGGAGGATGGCACAACTACCTATTTCTATCCCATAAAGGCACAGTGGCTGAACAAGCAGCATCAACTTATCAATAAAGATGGTAAGATATATTATAATGGTTGGGACATGATCAACGATCAGCCAGCTATGAATGTGACAGCTGTTGCACAGTCAAAGCTACTGGAAATTACCAATGCTGGACTCTATTTTGATGGTAAGGCTTTTTATAAGGACCAAGACGGAGCAGGAATGTTGGCACCTGTGACATGGCTCAGTAAAGACAGTAAGTTTATCCAGGGTGTTTATTCCTATCAAAAAGGAATTTCTGGATTTTTTGACGATGGCCGACAGTTGGTGTTTTCCGACGATACAATGGCGATGAAAAGAACGATAGTACATCAATCTAGTTTAAAAGATCTAAAATTAGCCTATGCTTATGATGGTAAATTGCTGATAGAAAATAAGGAGATTCCCAATAGCGCCGATCTAGAAAGCATGGAATTACTCGGTTCTACTGTGGACGTCATTGAAGGTTGCGATGGGGGCAGGGGACAGATACCGGTGGTGATCGAATATAATTATTTTTTTCGGGACAAAAATCATATCTATGGTTATCATTCCGGTGACCGAGCATTAACCGTGATTGAGGCAGCTACACCCGGTGTGGTAGAGATAAATAATTATGGGCAGCTGAGGGAATTGCAGAAAAAAATAAAAAATTGATGCGCCGACAATCTTATTACTTTCATAAAAGAAGTGGTCGTTGCTGTGTCCTAGTAAAAGTATGTTAGGAATAGAAATAAAAAATGTGAAGTCGGTTTAACTCCACATCTCTATAACTTTTACACATTATTAAAACCTGGCTATTAATACTAAATAGATATGCTACAGGACTTTGCCGCGAAGAAAAATACCGCAAGCCACACAAGTCCCTTGGCAAGGAAGAAGAGAAATGCCCCCATGCCGGCACGCTTCAACCATTTTGATTTATTGTCTTTATTATTGTCTTTTTGCTCCATCTGAAGGATTAAACAATATCAGGCCTTTTTAGTTTGCACTTGTGATCGGCGTGAATACGTCTCCAAAGTTATAAAAAGTTTGGTTCGCAATTTCTACAGAACGATCATAAGTTGTGGAATTTTCAGCATATTTATTTAATACAGCCGTGAAACCAGCCCACATCTCGCGGCTATTTTCACCATAACCTTCGAAGAAAGAGGTTCCCTTATTGACACCATATTTGTTCAGCATCTGTACGATATACGGACCACCCATAATAGAACCTTCTAGCACGTATAGTGATGCGAGTGCTTCCTGTATATTGGTTACAACTGGAGCTGTTGCATCCGGAAGATTATCGAGATTACCGCCTAAGGCTTCAATATCACTTTTGATATAAGACGAGTTGCGGCGCTCTGCCAGATCAGGTAATACTTCGGCTGTAACGAAAGGTGCTACGTTATCTTCCACCGCACGGAAATAAGCATAGAACCCTTTTAATACCTCAGCATAATCTGCTTCAGAACGAATATTTTTCAATTGACGCACGATCGTTCCTTCTACGTTTTGGTGAGCAGCGTGCGTCTGCTCTTTGATATGTTGACTTAACATGTTCTTCTTTTTATTTATAACGATTCTATACAAAGATTCGTATTTATTTCCAAATATCTATGCTGTTTTCTGATTTATCATCTATGAAAAACGACAGGATTTTTATTCTACGATTTTGATCGGATATTGATAATATGGTGATGTTAAGAAAGTAGACCAATCACCCGATAAACTAAGTGATATCCCACCACTGAGCGAAGTTGATACGTTTGTAGGAGCATCATTCGGAATCTTGACACGAATTGACTTTAGGTCTTCTGAAATAGCCAAAAATTCCAAAGGAAAAGCGTCAGGATAGCCCGATTCGTTTATAAAATTAAAAGAAACAGCGGAAAACAAAAGTTGTTTTGATAGATGTCGAACAGGGATACTGATCACATCTCCTCTTTTTACTTCCCAGGTTTTCGGATGATTGAAATAAGGATAGGGATAGGCTGTTCCTGAGGTAATATGAACTATTTTTTTACTGCTTCTGACGGGGACTAGGTATTTATTGTTTACTTGAACATAATAATCACCGGCTGGTATGCCTGTCCCGTCATATTGGTCTGCAATAAATTGAAAGCTACTGAGCTGGTTTCGTGACGCAGCGATCAATGTGAATAATTTATTCTGATCATTTACCAGGAAAAGGCTATCACTGCCATCGGTAGCAAGATTACAGAATGGGATCGAATAGGTACCGCCCAATGCAAGCGGGAGCACTGTCTCTTCATCCACAAAGGAAGGCAGTACGGCTCCATTGGAAAGTTTAATCGTATAGACCTTGGTCGTACCATCCTGCGCTTTTACCTGATACTGAGCGCCATCATGGAGTGCAATTGCTGTTCCTGAGGCTGGGCTAATACTGGCATTCTTCGAGATGTGAATAATAGGGCTGATAGTCTCCGGAATAGGCCATTCTGTTGATCCCGGCCAGGAGACATGGATGTTCTCCCCATTCACTATGGCTACAATCGTATCTTTACCTGCATTGTAAGGGATTTTAAAGGAAGTAATTTCGGCATAAGGAGTAGGAGCAATCTCATATTCTTTTTTACAGGCCGAGAAGAGTATTCCTGCCAATAGCAACAGAGCAGGAAAGGTATATATGCTGTATCTTGTTTTCATATTAATCATGACTTTCGGTAGTCGAATAAAATATTCTTAATTTAATTAATCTGACTACGATCTATTGGTTTACTTCAGGATGGTTAATTATTGTAAAAAATCCGTATCGGATTTTTTAAGGTCACTTCGCGGCTGTAATAACGAAGCTTAATAAAATAGTCGCCAGCAGCAGGTACTTTGTTGTATTTAATATCCCGTCCGCTTCCTGTTACGCGTCCCTCGATGTCGTTTAGATTAAGCAGCATGTAGGCTTTTTCTACCGATGGAGAAGTTGCTGATGAGATACTTTTAAATGCATATTCCTTTCCATTTTTATCGACTAAACTTGCCTTGGCCAGTTCGAGGTCACTTTCTGGTGTAGCGATATAGGGGTATGAGCTAAGGGTATTAAGGACGTAGATGTCATTTCGGGTATACCAAAAGGTCTGATCGTAGGCGATAGGATTATTTAAATCTGTGCTGACTTCCTGTGGATTGAGCGGGATTTGATCACTTTTTATGGTTAAGGTATACGTCGCACTACTTCCATCTGTGGCTGTCACAGGGTATTGTATGATGCGACCATTGCTGAAATAGTCCATCATATTGGTGATCAAAGTATCTGTCCCTTGCTTTAAAGTAGCCCCAGAAGCGACCTTTACTTCTGGTTCCAAGCTTGTCATATAAAGATTTGCTGGAAGAGTGACGGTGATAGTTTTATTGCTATTATCGATAGCACCAATAATTTCCTGATTGGTATTAATAATTTTGAAGCTGCTGATTCGAGCCATTTCTTCTTTTTCATAAGGCTGAATTTCAGTTTTCGTACAGGAGGAGATAAATAGGCTTCCTATTAAAACTCCTGAAGTTAGTATTGATCTTTGTAGAGTTAATAATTGAGTTTTCATTATTATCTGGGAAGTAACCGGTATCAGCGTAGCTGATACCGGATTTAAAATTTACAATTCTTATCAAAAAAAGAGTGTGCGAACCTATTAGTTCAACTTTTTGTAGTCGAAACTCATAAAAGGGAAATTGGTTGCAGCATAAGGGGCATTAGGCACCTCATCCTTGTATACACTATTCAAACGCAATTTCCATTTTGTATTTGTCGTTTTATTGACCAGGATATACGTTCTTGGACCATAGCTGCTCATGATGTGATTGCTAATGTTATAGATATACCAACCTGCGCTTGATGGGTTTCCTGTTCCGTTGATGCTGTTAGATCCTGCGGTACCTGTTGAAATCAATGTACCGGTAGTCGCTGCTGTCACAGCATCAAAAGCTGTATTGACGTAATAGAGGTTGTATTTTGTTGTATTTACAGTCAGGCTTGCATTGGCTGTGCCACTGAATTGAAAGTCGTAGCCAGCCGATGTGCCGCCATCGTTATTGACCAAATCATAATAATAAGTGCTCGCTGGGTTTTTCCATTGCGTTGTATCGACCAGGTCAGGTACTGTACCCTGATGGAAGTTGCGTGCACCATAAGTGCCTGTGGCAAGAGTTTTTAAATATCCTTTTGTGCCAGTAGCAGTAAAGTTTACTGTACCGCCTATGGTTGTTGAAGGTGTGGCAGCGCGTTTGCTGAATGATTGCTCTTCTACATTAGGAGCAAGTGAATTGTCTTTGCTACAGGATGCGGTCATGCCAATCGCGGCAATACCGAAGGCAATTGATAAAGTTCTGAATTTGATTTTCATTTCTTTTTCGTAATTTTGCCACTTCTACAGTGGGCTAGTTAATAAATATATGTTAATTAGTCAATTTGATACCGGATGTACCTCGACCGTATATCCGGTTTTTTTTTGAATAAGAATTGTACGATCTATGGTTTTATTTCAAACGTTTTGCTCCCTTTTGGCACAATGACATAATCAAATGAGATAAACACATGGGGTGAATCCTTAAACCATTTATCCGATGTATACAGATCTTTATACATGGATACGGGTTTAATTTTGGCATAATTTCCTTTTGCTGTACGGACAATCAAAGTTCTGGGTTTAATCACTTTTCCACTTTTTAGTGTCAGTCCGTTTCCTAGCGCGTAAGCAACGTGTTCATTCTGAATGTTGTGATCGCGTACCAGTTTGCCGTAAAAGTCGTAGAGTAACCAACCCATACCATTTCCTTCGTCCCCGTTTTGATCCATGCCAATTGCATCGCCTATAAGTTTAAACTGGGAATCTGCGGGAATTTCGGTGACTTCATCAAATGCTTTTTCGACGATCAGGATACCGCCTGTCGCATTGTTTCCATAACCAAAATTTGTGTTGTTCGTGCCATTATTACCGGATACATGACTGTTGAAAATATTGCTGAATGCGATATCCCAGTTTCGGGTCTGACGGTGTGTTTCTAGAATGCCTTTGTTTGTCTCTAGGCTATAATAGACCGTAGGAGCAGCGTTGTTGCCGTCATTTTTAGCTGTACCAACAAAATTGCGTACTTGAATGAGTTTATTGAATAGGCTGGCATTGCTCTCTTCTTCTTTCGGTGGCTCGACAACAGGTTCTAC
This sequence comes from Sphingobacterium sp. CZ-UAM, assembly GCF_002000245.1. GTDB lineage: Bacteria > Bacteroidota > Bacteroidia > Sphingobacteriales > Sphingobacteriaceae > Sphingobacterium. The sequence continues at coordinate 699,186 of NZ_MTCM01000001.1, forward strand.
TGTTGGATCCGATTTGCTGCAAGAAGTATGGATGGCTAGACCAATGCAAAGCAATGCAATATATTTTATTCTGTTGAGCTGTCTTGCTATATTCATTTGTTGTATGTTTGTTTTTATTTAAAATCATTCTAAATAATGGTAAAGGTAAAGAGTTTACCCTATTACTTGTGTATGAAAAATGATATTTTATATATTAATTTTGATGTTAACCGTTTAACTTAATATGTAATATGTTCTTTGCATATCTTAATGGAACTTCAATTAGGAGCTTTTTGATGGAAAAAATAATAATGATGTCTCCAAATTTAATTCATGTACGTTTTTTGATTGAATATATTTGGAGACATTTCTTTAAGAAGACTGATTGTACCTTTTAATAAATTATTTTACAAACTTTTTAAAATTAATATTGTACGTTGCATTTCCATTGAGAGCAGTAATTCCAGCTGCCTGAATAACGAAAAGCTCATCACTCTTCTCGCTTAGCTTTTCCCCTTTATACATGACGATGTAACGGTTAGGGGTGGGGTATACTGCATGATTGTTCTTAAAGTCATAGATTATCCATGTGGGGCCTGTCACTGGAGCACCAGCACTGGAAGCGTCTATGCCTAATTTATCTGTGGAAGTTATGTTGGAACCTAATACTGCCGCTAATGTCAATTTTTCAATACTTGTATTCTCTTGATCGAAATATCCCATTTTATAGTTTTCAGCTGATGTTTTTTGCAAAGTAGAACCATACATGCCAGATAGATTTATCATACTTTTTGCTTCCTCCTGAACACTATTTGTCTTGAAATCATAGTAAACTTTTGCGCCTGCAGGAATTTCAATCTTGGCAGTAGCGGTGACAGCTGTAGCATCATTCAATTTGTTTTCCTCAACTTTATCATTATCCTTGCTACAGGAAGTAAAACCTAGACTCAATGCACATAAAAGTGCCGCTGTTGTAAATAATTTGTTCATCTTTAATTTATTTGTGTAATTTTTCCTTATTTATAATGTGTTTGTATTTAAATCTTTACTGCCATCTTCCTGTACATAATATTTAAAGGTGTAATAGGGAGCCGGCCAGTTCATATTGGTCACTGCCGATGGATTTCCTTTATAGGCATTGATCAATTGTAACTTGGCATATTTACCATCGGGAAGCCGGATAACGTAGGTGCGATTGGGCAGCGCTTGCATAATATGGGTACTCAGACTATACTGAAACCATCCCAGGGACTCCGAGTTGGATGCCCAACCAATTTTGCCCGTTCCGTTTTTATTAAATTCTTCGTCCGAAGGTGCTACAGTCAGGCTTTGGTAAGATTGCTTTAATAGCATGACAGCTGTATTGTTGGCTTCGCCCTGATAACCTGGATTGAACTCATCATCAGCATTATTGACAAAGACTTCAGAATTGTAGGGACCCGTAAAGGCAATATCCCAATCTTTTGTTTTTAACCATTGTGCGGAGTCGGCCTTTGTCTTGATCCAGATTTGCTTTTTGTCCTTAAATCGAAAAAGAAACATGTTGAATGGTCGTTTTTCTTTACCTTCAGCACCATCACCCATGGCGGCATCGGTATCACCAGCCAGATCTTTGATAACGACACTTTTGCCATCTTCTAATCCAATCGTATAGTCTTTGTCCTTCCCACAGGAAAGGAGCATAAGTGCCAGAAAACCTGAAAAAATACAACGTCCAATCTTATGGAATGAAAGCCAGATGCTGCATTCCGCTATAATGATATTAATTGTTCTCATTGTTTTATCTACTATTTTGTGTACTTATTTTTAGCTTTAATCTCCAATCTCCAATCGCTAATCCTTCATCCACCGGTAACTGACTCCGCCCATAATCACTCTACCGGGCTGCCCCAATAGATAGCGGCTCGTAAAATTGAACAGGTTGTCGCCGATCAGACGAAAGGTTAACCTCCGGTTCATCAGACTTTTTTCGATCGTCATGTTCAGAAGCGTATGATAGGGGATAAAGATGTCATACTTGTCAATAAATTGATTTCCGTTGTATTCTTGAAAAGGTGTCTTTCCACGAAAATTAACGCGGGCATTAACATTGACTCCCCAGGGTTTGTATTCGTATTGAGCTTTGAAATTGAGCATATGACGCGAACGGTCCTCAATGCCCCAGTAATCTGATTTTTTGCTCTGTCGATAGAGATCACTTGCAGCATCGTTTATTTGATTATAGGGGTAATGACCCGCTGCGATACTATCCAATACGCTAAGATCTTTTGCGACAAGATATTGATAGCCCATGGATAATTGCAGATCCCTGGTAGCCTGATAACTTATTGAAACTTCAAAACCCTTATTCATCGCTTTCGGTAAATTACGGTAACTATAGATCTGCGCGATACTGGTACCATTACCTACACTGACCGTATTGATCTGATTGTTGATACGATGATAGAAAACAGAAAAATCTGCCTGAAATTTGGTTGAAGGATTCCAGGTAAGCCCAATATTGTTGGAGAGGCTAGTTTCGGCCTTGAGGTTACCTGCGACTAAATTCAGCATATAGCTGTTCTTGTAACTCAATTCACCCGCTTGGTCCATGGCCGCAACCACATCGGCTACCCGTTCGGTGCCTACAACCAGATAATTCGCAGCGGGATTGAAAAACACCTGATAACGCATTTTGTAATCCGGAGCTTTGAACCCAGCGCCAACACCTCCTTTGATCAATAATGTTGGACTGATATGATACCGTAAGCCTAGGCTTGGGCTCAGATGCCCGTTATAAACATTGGTCTGGTCGTAACGTAGTCCCAGTGTCGTCAGCAAGCGGTCTACCGGTTTCCACTCCGTTTGGAAGTAGATAAACGCACTGTTCAACGAGCGTTTGGCATCCAGATCCTGATTATCCATCTGCTCTAGACTACCACCGATTCCTCCAGTAAATTTAACTTGTTGTATGGGATTATAGGCAAATTGCTGTTCGATGCGGTGTACATTCTGTCCGAACTCTTCAGCACTGGCTAAAACTCCTTGTCGTAACCATTGCGCAGCAATCTGCGAATGAAACCTGGAAAAATAGTAGCGTGTCATGCTGCGCAGTCCTGATTCAAAATTATGGTCGTAGCTGGCTGACAGATTGATGTCCTGATCTTTTTGCTTGTCCTGCAAGGTGCGGTCTTCAGACCAGGCATTGATCATTTCAGATTCGCGGGCAGCAAACCGGCCAGTCATTCCCACGGTACCATTTTTGCTCGTGCGATAGCGTACGCGCCCCTGAAAACTATAGTTGGTATAAGGCGGGAATGTTGTGCTTGTTGGGTTGAGATATTGCTTGTCCGTATTGAATCCATCTGTACGGTAGTAATTTCCGGAAACAACGGCGCTACCTCTTTGATTGGAAAATGGTGTTTCGCCTTCCAATGTCGCATCAACTGTATTTAAGCTACCATAGAGCAGAGAAGCATGCGCCTGTGGTGTGATGGCGCCATGGCGGGTAATGATATTGATGGCACCACCAAGTGCATCACTACCGTAGAGACAGGAGGATGCGCCCTTGATAATCTCAATACGCTCAATATTGGTCACCGAAATACGGGAAAGATCAAAATTACCACTATTACGACCGAGCATGGGTTGTCCATCTACCAATACCATGACATAGTTGCTGCTAAAGCCTTGAATCTGAACGCCGACAGCTCGAGAACCACCCGCGATATCATTGACGATAGCAATACCAGTCTGTTCTTTTAGCACTTCGTCTAACCGACGGCTTCCCATCAGCTCAATCTCTCTTTTTGTGATGACCTTGACCGGCATAGCGGCGTTTTCGGCTTTGATAAGATTATCGACGGCCTCCAATTTACGGTTTACTTCGACCTCGCCGATTTGACGACTATCTGCATGTACCGTAAGGGTCAGTTCCTGGTTTTTATCGCTCAAGTCTACAAATTGACGCAGCTCCTTATAGCCTAGCGCTTGTGCGACAAGCTCATAACGACCTGAATAGAGTTTATTAAATTGAAATTTTCCAGCACTATCTGTTTTGAAAGCATATTTATCCGGATACAGGTAAACGGTTGCATTGGCTATCGCTTTGTCGGACTCATTCTTTAAGGTTCCGGATAGTTTCCATTTTTCCTGTGCTTGCACCGCTAAGATCTGGCAGGCGCACAGCGCGATTACTATACTTATTCGAATAGAAGAGCGACTTTTAAACACTATTTTTATTTTTAATCATTCTAAATAATGTTACAAAAAAAGGCAATACTATTGGATTTTTCTATATGCAAATTGTCATAAATTCTATTTAATCCGATTTTTGTTAACCCTAACTGGCCTAGTTTTATGTGCTATTTTATTGTTTTATAGTGTGATAGCTTATTTATTCTACTCTAAACCTTTATTTAGGGGAAGTGAAAATAATTTGTATTTAGACTGATTATTGATTTGTTTTGTAGTCAAATACAATTGTCATACAAGAAAACAAGAAACAAAATCTTGTGTGGTTCTAATGGAGAAGAAAGAGATGCGTAGAATTTACATCATTATGCTCTGTTGTTTGCTCCATCTTGGCGGATGGGCAAGTGCACAGCAACGGATTATTACATTGAACAGTTCACTGACAGAAACAATTTATGGGCTCGGGATAGGGGATCGTATGATTGCGACAGATGTGACCAGTATATCGCCAAAGGCAGCAGCAGCATTGCCAAGGGTAAGCAAAAACCGTTCTGTTTCGGCTGAAGGTTTATTGTCTTTTAAGCCTACGCTTGTTCTGGCGAATGAGGGGGATATCTCCAATTCGGTAATCCAACAGATCCGTGCCGCTGGGGTAAGGTTTATTGCGATTAAGCCAAATTATTCGGCCCAAGGCGCACTGCGTTATATTCAGGGGGTTGCTGATGCTGTCGGAGAGCCATCCTTAGGGAAATCTCTGGTATCACGTACAAAAACAAGCCTGGATCGTACCCTGGAGTTGGTAAATAAAGAAAATAAAGGTAAAGCTACGCCGAAAGTACTGTTTTTGTATGCCCGTGGGACAGGTACAATGAGTGTTGCGGGAAAGGGCAGTAGTCTGGATGCGATGATTAATCTGGCTGGAGGGAAAAACGCCGTGCAGGAATTCTCGGATTTCAAACCCTATACAACAGAAGCATTGGTACAGGCCAATCCGGATATTGTATTGCTGTTCGATTTTGGGGCTAGTAGCCTTGGGGGCGCAGAAGCCATTCTTAAATTACCTGGGATGCGTATTACCAATGCGGGTAAAAAAGAGCGCATATTGGTTATGAACGCCTCCTTGCTGGTCAATTTTAGTAACCGGCTACCAGATGCGATCTTGGAACTGCACCGGGGATTTGAAAAAGTAATGGACTCAAAATAGATCAGGTGCAGAAGAAACAGAAAGTAATATTACTGGCATTGAGCCTAATATTGATTGTCATATGTATTATTGCATTAGGTTTAGGTGCTTATCACATACCTCCCCAAGATATTTTATCCATGTTGATGGCGAAGATAAATCATCCGGGATCTACCGATCAAAATAGCATGCACGCTGATGTTTTATTTGAGATCCGCATGCCACGTTTATTGCTGGGGATTTTGGTTGGTGCTGCTCTGGGTATTTCGGGTGCTGCCATTCAGGGGATTTTTCGAAATCCGCTTGCAGAACCCGGATTAATTGGTATTTCTTCGGGTGCCTCCTTATTCGCGGTATTGATCATTGCATTTGAAACGTTCCTGCTAACCTCACTTTCGGCCTGGATCGGTTATTATATTTTGGCATTTGGTGCATTTGCCGGAGCCGGATTGACGGCCTTTCTGGTTTATCGTATTGCCAGTAAAAATGGACGGCCCAACGTGACGACAATGTTGTTGGCAGGCATTGCCATTAATGCCTTTGCTGGCGCCCTAACAGGCTTAATGACTTATTTGTCTACAGAACAACAGCTCCGCACCATAACCTTTTGGATGCTTGGAAGTTTGGGCGGCGCAAGCTGGGAAAATTTATTGGCTGTAGGACCTTTTATCGGTATTTCTATAATAATCCTGCCTTTTTTCGGAAAATCATTGAATGCTTTTGCCTTAGGAGAACTGCAGGCGGATCTATTGGGCATGCGTACTGATCGTGTAAAAAGATTTGTGGTGGTCTTGTCTACATTGGCAGTAGGCGCTTCGGTGGCGGTATCGGGGATTATCGGTTTTGTAGGATTAATTGTTCCACATACGGTACGCCTGATGGGCGGCCCGGATCATCGTTTTGTGCTTCCGGGCTCATTGATCCTTGGTGCATTGGTGCTGACCCTGGCGGATGTTATCGCCCGGGTCTCAGTGGCGCCGATAGAATTGCCTATCGGTGTGATTACGGCCTTACTTGGAACACCGGTTTTTTTGTATATTTTAATCAAGGATAAATAGCCTTCCTTCGGATGTCTAACTAATATTGTCTTATGTTGCGTGTAGAGAAAATCAACTGTGAGCTGAAAGGCCGAAAACTACTCAAGGACATCACCTTTCAGGTGCGTAAAGGTGAAGTCTTGGCTGTACTTGGTGCCAATGGGGCAGGGAAGTCCACCCTGATGGGGGTATTATGCGGAGAGAAAAAACCTGATTCCGGGCACATCTATCTTAACGGAAAATCCCTCTCTGCATACGATGCAGCAGCATTGTCCAGATGCAGGGCTATGTTAAGTCAGCAGCAACAGATGACATTAAGTTTTAAGGTGGAAGAGATTGTTTTAATGGGCAGATACCCTCATTATAGAAATACACCCACAGCGCATGACTATAAGGTGCTGGCCGAGACGATGGAACTCTGTGGTGTGACGGCTTTTGCCGATCGGGATTTTCTGAGTCTTTCGGGCGGGGAACAGCAGCGTGTTCACCTTGCCCGTGTGTTAGCACAGATATGGGATAATCCAGATGCGCTCTTATTATTAGATGAACCTATTTCTGCCCTGGACTTACATTATCAGCAAAAGGTGCTTGCTATAGCCAGAGCACTGGCCCGTAAGGGGTTTATGGTTGTTTTGGTTGTCCATGATGTTAATTTTGCAGCGATGTATGCCGACCGGATACTGATGCTCAAACATGGGCGCAAACTTTTTCATGGTACACCCGTAGAGGTTTTGGCGCAGCAGGAAATCTATACGATTTTTTCGGTTGAATCCAATGTGATCATGAATCCAAGGACATTAAAACCTTATGTTCAATTGGAGGAGATGGATATTGATCTGGAATAGACCAGACCATTTTGACATTGTGCCTGTCTACCAGGAGTTTATTTAGATAGATTATAAATAATTTTTATTTCCCACCCTAATTCGTTAATTTTAACTGCATCAGGCTTATTTGAATTGTAATCATGTTGGTGAAAAGTAAAATAGTTGAGTTGGCTGATTGGCTTTTTGAAGAAGAAATTCCAGACAGCTATGTGCCTGACAAACCTTTGGTAGAAAATAAAATCACGATCCATACGGAGCCCGTTCACATGGAAAATTTTCAGCTCTCTACCTCAGGCTTGTTTATATTGCATTCGAAAATGCAATTTGATCGGCCTGTACAGATATTGACTGAGATTGAAGGGGAGACCATTACCAGTCAATTTATCTTTTTTAAACCTACTGATAGCAAGCTGCCTTATGGCATGAGCCGGCACAATATCAGGTATATACCCTCTGTTAAATCGATACATGAAGTAGAGCCGGGTATAGAATATACCTATTTTATTGCGGTCATATCCAAGGAGTATTATCTCAATCTCATCAAGCGGGATTCTTTATTGCACCAGCAGTTTGTGCATGAAATTGAAAAAGGCGAATACACATCGTTTTCAGAAGAGGATCTGATGGCAACCTACGAAATGCAGCATACCATAGCGGAACTTATTGAATCCAAGAAAAAAGGTGAGATACGAAGGCTCCATACCGAATCTCGTATTGTTGAGTTGCTGATGTATCAATTTGAACAGTATAACGAGAAAAGTGAACAAGATGTCTCTTTATTCCACGAAGAGGATGTACAGCGCCTGGAACTGGCGCGGCAGATTCTCGAACAGCGCATTGCCAATCCGCCGACACAAAAAGAGCTGGCGGCAGAGGTATTAACCAGTGAAAGCAAGCTGCGAAAGGACTTTAAAGAATATTTTTCGGTGACAATCCATGATTATTTAACGAGAATACGAATGGAAAAAGCCAAAAGTTATCTATTGGATGATAAGATGACGGTTTATGAAGTTGCTTTGCTGACCGGATATGGTCATCAGAATAACTTTAGCAGCGCCTTTAAAAAATACTATGGAATATCTCCTGGCGAACTTAAAATGTAATTAGCTATTCTTTAGCGGTAGGATTATTTCGTCGTGTACAGCGAAACATGCATATTCCGATGGCATTTTTCGGCTATCCAATCCTGTAAATTTGCTAAATGCCGGTAAAATAATCTGTTGTGCAGAGACCCAAAAGCAGGGCAGACGGAGATGCTTGTTGGGTGGGAGTTTGATACTGACTCCCGGATGAATATGTCCGCTGATGCTGAAAGCCGAAGGGGCTGTTGTCGGTTCATGTACAAAGGAGATCTGCTCGAGTTCGAACTTGTCCTTGTGATAGATCAAATCAATCTGCTTCGCTAATTTCTCCACCATTCGATCATGGTTACCCAAGACCAGATGAAAATTGAGATCGGCATATTTTTGTTTAAACTCTTTCAGTAAAAAAACTTCCTGATTGATCCCCGCATGAATAAGGTCACCGACAACCAAAATATTCGCTGCTTTATAATAATCTATTAATGTAGCTAATCTTTGCAGATCTAGGTTAGCTGTATCTGAAGGAATAGGAATGCCATGTTTACGAAAATGAGCAGCTTTACCAAGATGAAGGTCTGATAGAATCAGGGTGTTTTGTTTTGGCCAAAAGATAGTCCGTTGATTATTAAGGATGAGTTGTTGTTTATTGAATGTAATAAGCTGTTCCTGTATATTCATTTTCTTCGTCGGCGTTTTGATTTATTTGCATGCTCCATGCGTTGAATTCGTTCAGTCAAGGCTTCACTGGAAAGGGATTGCCGTAAACTGTCCACTTTGATCGGGAAACTCAGCGGAGTATATTCCTCTACAAAGGTATAGATGATTTGGCTATTATTTATTCTTTCAAATGCTTTTATCAGACGGTATTCTTCCAATTGCTGATTGAATACTTCGGTGAAAGCTTGTTTTAACAATAAATTGTCAGGATCATGATCCATCAAAACACGAAATATAATACCCGAAGAAGCTTGTAAGGATTTGTTGTTTTGTTGGGTGCCGGGATAATTTTGGACCACCAATCCCGAAATTACGGCAATATCGCGAAATTTGCGGCTTGCCATTTCAGCGGAGTTGATACTACTGATCACATCTTGCATCAGATTTTCCCGGCTCAATATCTCGGTTAATTGCGCTTGATCCAATTGAATTTCTTTATCGGAAAAGAGTTCAAAACCATAGTCGTTCATGGCCATGGAGAAACTAATGGGATAGCGTTTGCTGATGCGGTAAGCGATCAGGGCAGCCATGACTTCATGGATCAAGCGGCCTTCCAACGGATAAAAGAATAAATGATGACCTTCATTGGTCTTAATATGTTCGACCAGAAATTGTGATTCATTGGGAACAGCCGAAAGACTTTGCTGCTGCTGGATCAATGGCGCCAGGAAGCGCAGTTCTTTTTCTGTATGGTTGGGAGCTTTCGCTTCTGCAAGTTTTTTACGTAAAAAATGGCTGAGGTTGGATGAAAGGGGCAATCTGCCTCCCAGCCAGCTTGGAGTGATGGCCTTACCGGAAGAATTTTTGACAAATACAGTCATATCCTTGACCATAACAAGTTCAAGAATACGGCCAGCAAGGTTAAATCGTTCGCCTTTCTTCAGTTTGCTGATAAAATATTCCTCAATCATACCGATATATCCGCCCGAGAGGAACTTTACGCGCATCATGGCATCGCCAACAATGGCACCGATATTCAGCCGATGGAGAAGGGCGATGCGCCTATTTTTTATAATCCAGTTACCATCGCTGTCTTGTACTACTTTGTGAAATTCCTCATAGCGTTTGCCGATTTTACCTCCCGCAGTGATAAAGTACATGCACCACTGCCATTCCTCATCTTCCATATAGCTAAATGCGTGGGTCCCGGCAACGATCTGCTGGAGCTCAGTCGATTGGAAGCCGCCTCCAAGGGCGATTGTCACCATAAACTGGACCAGCACATCGAAACTCTGGACCATGGGGTCGCGGTTTTCTATCGTTTGGGTTTTGACCGCTTCCTTTAAAGCAGCGACTTCAATAAGCTCCAGGGAATGTGTCGGAACGAAGTAGATAATGGATGTTTCGAAAGGGCTGTGGCCACTTCTTCCGGCGCGTTGCATAAATCTGGCGACACCTTTGCTTGACCCGATTTGGATGACGGTATCAACAGGCTTAAAATCCACCCCCAAATCGAGTGATGATGTGGATACCACTGCTTTTAGCCTTCCACTGCTCAGATTTTCTTCTATCCATTCGCGGATATGGGCGTCTACTGAACTGTGATGCAGCGCAATCTGTCCCGCAAAATCAGGATGTGCTTGCAGTAATAGCTGATACCATAATTCACTTTGGCTACGCGTATTGGTGAAAAGGATCGTACTCTTGCTTTCGAGAATAATGGGGACGACCTGATTCACGAGATTGCCACCAAGATGTCCTGCCCAAGGAAGTAGTTCTACTTTATCTGGATAGATCGATTTGATGGCAATTTTCTTTTTCTCCTTTGCGATAATCTGAACCCGTTTTTTTTCTAATGGCAGCAGTACATCCATTGCTTGATCCAGATTGCCTATGGTGGCAGTTATACCCCAGATCCGAAGATGCGGATGCTGATGTTTTAAATATGACAAGGCCAGTTCTACCATGACACCGCGTTTATTTCCAATAAGTTCGTGCCATTCATCTACAGTAACGCAGCGGATGTTTTTGAAATATTTGTCACGTTGTTTTTGGGCGAGCAGGAGATGCAGGCTTTCCGGAGTCACCAAAAGGATATCGGGCATTGCTTTGGTCTGTTGCGCTCGGATCTTTGGATCGGTATCCCCATTACGCACCTGTACAACCCAATCTAATCCAATATCGTCAATAGCGGTTTGCATTGCTCGGGCCAAATCCTTTGCCAAAGAGCGCAAAGGTGTGAGCCACAGTAATTTTAATCCTTTTTGATAGTGTTCAGGATGGTTCATGTAATCGATCAAGACAGCCATAAACACCGAAAACGTTTTGCCAAATCCTGTAGGGGCAATGACCATTCCGCTGTACCCCAGCATATATCGGTCCCAAGTCTTAACCTGGAAGCCAAAAGGAGTATTGCCCAAGGATTCAAAATAACGATTGACGATCTTGAATCCTTCACTGTGTATGATCTTCTGACTCAACTTTATGGTATTAATTTTTTGATGTTCTCTAATGTATCTATTTCATCGACCTTTTTGTCCCTGCGCCAACGCAAAATTCGCGGGAAGCGCAAGGCTACACCAGATTTGTGGCGTTTACTGTAACCAATCCCCTCGAAGGCAATTTCAAACACCAGCTCGGGCTTGACAGTCCGTACAGGTCCAAATTTCTCTATTGCATGCTGTCGGACATAGCGACTAACCTCAAGTATCTCTTTATCTGTAAGTCCTGAATATGCTTTTGCGATGCTTACTAATTGATCCCCATCTTTAACGGCAAAAGTGTAGTCTGTGTAATGCGCACTTCTACGTCCGCTGCCTTTTTGTGCATATATTAATACTGCGTCAATGGTCATCGGATTGACTTTCCATTTCCACCAGCCACCCTTTTTCCGGCCAACATAATAAACAGAGTCTTTCTTTTTGAGCATAATGCCTTCGCTGTTTAACTCACGCGATGTAGCTTGTAAGGTTCGTAGCTCGGCCCAATTTTCGCAATGGATAAGTGGTGACAATTGGATTGTAGGTCCAACATTAGGTTGATACAACTGTTCCAATAATTTGCGTCTGTCCTGTAACGTTTCTGACCGGAGGTCTTTACCATCCAACTCCAATAGGTCATAGAGATAGGCAACAATAGGGACTTCTTCACGCAAAGATTTGGATATTACTTTGCGATTAATGCGTTTTTGTAGTTCATTAAAATTCAATATTTGTCCGTCTTTCGCTGCCAGAATTTCGCCGTCTAAAACAAAGCTCCCATTCCATTGTTTCAATGCATCGCTAATTTCCGGGAATTGTGAGGTGACCAGTTCTTCTCCTCTGGACCAGATAAAGATTTCGTCTCCTCTTTTGATCAGTTGTCCACGTATCCCATCCCATTTGTATTCGCATTGCCATGCCGAAATTGGACCAAGTTCTTCCACTTCTTTTTCAATGGGGTAAGCCAGACAGAAGGGGTAAGGTTTTGACAGGTTGGTATTGCTATATTCTCCGCGGACGAGTTTGTCAAACGCGAAGTCATGCGGATTCCACTCGCCCATAATGCTATGGGTAACAATGCTCGGCTCGATCTGAAAATGTGTCGCAATGGTATTTATTAATCCTTTGGAAGAGATCCCCAAACGAAAGCTACCGCCCAGCAGTTTGTTGAAAATAAAACGCTCAATTGTGTTGAGCCTATTCCAGGAGGCGAGTACAAATTCTTTTTTTTCTGCGAGTGAAGCATTTCCTATAAGCAGAATATCTTCCATCCAGTCGTTTAGACTTCTGTCTGTTTTCTCCAATGGTGGTGGCAATATCAAAGATAGGGTTTCGGAAAGATCTCCAACAGCTGCATAGGATTCGATAAATAACCACTCCGGAATACCTGTGATTTCCAATGCCCAAGTTTTGAGATCCTTTGTTGAAACCGGACGTCTAGGCCGTTTACCCGTCATTAAGGCCAAAAACCAGCGTTTGTCTTTCTCAGGGGCAAATGTTAGAAAGCGAATAATAGCTTCCTTTTTCAAGCTGGCTTTATTGCTGCTGTCCAAGGCATTGATTAAAGTTGCAAATTCTATCATACGCTTAGTTCTTCACCATAATCCGTGTTAACCTCTTCAGCAGCAATACCTATCTCATTCAGGTACTTACTAAATGAAGCTGTCTGTCCATGCGTCACATAGACTTTTTCGGCCTCACTTTCCTTTACTGCCTGCAGCAATCCATTCCAATCTGCATGATCACTGATAGCAAAACCGGCATCTGCGCTGCGCCATCTGCGTGCGCCACGAATCTGCATCCAACCGGAACAGATCGCATAGGCAACATGTGGTATCTTTTGAAGTAGTTGTGTGTCCAGTAATGCTGGTGGTAGTAGTACGATCTTACCATCCAGTTGCTTCATGTCCGTCGTTGGGTCGATAATGTGATAAGGGGGTAAATTTATCCCCACATCCCTATAGGCCATATTTAATTTAGCGATACTGTAATGTACATATATTTCGCCCATATCTTTCACCGCATTTAATATCCTTTGAGACTTGCCTAATGAATAACCAATAAATACGGAAGTTTTTTTATATCCTTGATTGTGCGTGATCCATGTATTTAAACGTTGATTTTGGCTCCCAATACTTTCCCAACGATAGATTGGAAGACCAAAAGTACTTTCAGTAATTAATTCATGACATTTTACAGGTTCAAAAGGAGTGGAGAGTCCGTCATCCTGAAGCTTATAATCTCCGGTGAAAACAATTACTTTTCCTTTGTATTCCATACGTATCTGAGCCGAGCCAATAATATGCCCAGCAGGATGTAAAGAAATTTTTACACCGTTAATACGAATGGTTTGGTTGTAAGCTATGCCCTCCACCTGAATATCTGCGCCAATCCGGCTTTTCAATATGCCAACTGTAAAATGATGGCAAAGATACTTTTTCATCCCCGGTCGCGCATGATCTGCATGTCCATGGGTGATAATGGCAAGATCAACTGGTTGCCAGGGATCTAAGTAAAATTTGCCCGGAATACAATAAATACCTTTTGATGTGAATTGAATCATAGCGAATACTTGTTTTTGACAACATGACTGCTGTTTGCAGCATGTTATGTATTCAAACAGGTAGGCATAAGTTAAAGTTTTGTTTATTTTTTAGCGAAAGCCGATCACAGTATTTACATTCCGGGCTAAGGAGATTTTTTGCCTGCAATCATTATAAGGTGGATTCAGTTAATTTTTTTACATTTGTTTACGTTGATCCTTAGTTTTAGCTCTCTATGATATTAATAGTTGATGATAACCCAGATAATATTTATTCGTTACAAAAGTTATTAGAGTCCAAAAATTTTGAAGTTGATACCGCCCAGTCTGGTGAAGAAGCTTTAAAGAAAATTTTAAAATATAATTATGCTTTGATCATATTGGATGTGCAGATGCCTGATATGGATGGTTTTGAGGTTGCCGAGAATATTGCTGGATTTAGCAAGACAAAGGAAACACCTATTATATTCCTGTCCGCCGTCAACACAGATAAACGCTTTATTACCAAAGGTTATGATTCTGGAGGACTGGATTATGTGACCAAACCTGTAGATCCAGATATCCTGATGCTCAAAGTCAAAACATTCTATCGGTTGTATGAACAAACACAGGCTTTAAAGGATATCCAGTTAGCCTTGGAAAAGGAAGTAGAAGGAAGGAAACAGGCGCAGAAAGAACTCCGTTCGAAAGTAGATTACCTACATACGCTATTGGAATCATTGCCTCAGATTGCATTTACCTGCGATCATCGTGGGAATATCGGATTTGTTAATGGTCGTTGGTTTCAATTTTCGGATAATGAGCAGGCATTCCCACAGACTCATCCCGATGATAAGCCAATTGCTGCCGAGTTGCAGGAAAGCCTTGATTCAGGTAAGCCGTTGGAAATGGAGGTGCGGGTCAAGAAGCGGGATGAACCGGGTTATTCTTATCAATTGTTAAGGGTATGGCCGATTCTAGAAAATGGGGAAAATAATTGGGTTGGAACCTTTACCAATATAGATGCTCAGAAGAAAGCTGAAAAAGAAAAGGATGAATTTTTGAGTATTGCCAGCCATGAACTCAAGACTCCGTTGACAAGTATAAAAGCGTATATGCAGTTACTTGACCGAAAATTAAAACTTGACGGAGATTGTGCAGAGGCGAAATACGTCAATAGAGTTCAGGATCAGGTGGAGAAACTTAATAGTCTGATCACAGATCTGCTCGATTTATCGAAAATCGACAATGGCAAATTAGGTATAAACAAAAAAGTTTTCTCGCTCGAGCGTATGGTTCAGAACGCTGTTGATTCCATCGTGCAGACCCATGACCAGAGCAAGATGGAACTCCATAGGCAAGGAGATATTTCGGGCTTAATGGTGTATGGGGATGAAATAAGACTGGAACAGGTGCTGGTTAATTTTTTGACCAATGCCTATAAATATGCAGCTGGGACAGAGAAAGTGATCGTTGATTGTAGGGTCATGGATGACTTTGTCAAAATAAGTGTAATAGATTTCGGGATCGGAATACCTGAAAGCAAGCTGTCTGAAGTTTTTAATAAGTTTTACCGTGTGGAAGAAACCTCTTTTGATTTTCAGGGGCTGGGAATAGGCCTTTATATCTGTTCGGAAATTATCCGTAGCCATCAAGGCACTATAGCTGTCGAAAGTTCAGCTGGGAAAGGGGCCACATTTTATTTTACATTACCATTAAATCTGCCTATAGATGCCAAATAAAACACTGAATAATTTATCCATAGGAATTGGCTTGTCCTTATTTGTACTACTGGTAAGTTCTACAGCCTCTTACATGGGAATTAAAGATCAAAATAAACATCGCGAAGAGCTCACTGTCACCCGAAAAATAATCAGTTTATCAAATATTATACTGAATTCCTTACAGGGGGCCGAAACGGGAAACCGGGGGTATTTGCTTACGGGTAAAGAGAATTACCTGGATCCATTTAATATGGCTCTAGCGAGTTTGCCGAACGAATTAAATGAAATAAAGGAACTTACGGAAGCAGATCCGATCCAGCGGAGCCGAGTAGATAGCTTGTTTACTGCTGTTCAATGGCGGTTGGCGGTATTAAAGGAGTCCGTAGACACCAAAAGAAAGGGCGGGACTGTCACTGTGGAGAAGTTGGATGAAAGTAAAACAGCGATGGATAAATGCCGTAATATTATCAAGGATATTATTCATTATGAAGATGATGATATAGACCGGAAAGCTGCCAATTTGGATAATTCTTCATTTATTACGACCCTGTTTATCGTTATCAGCGCTTTACTATCGCTGATTATTACAGCATATTTTTATTTTCGCTTAAGGGCAGATTTTCTTAGACGCTTGGCACTGGAAAAATCGCTGGTTGAAAAGGATGAGGGAATTGCACGCAGGTTAAATCTGGTTCAAAATATTACCAATCGTATTGCTTCTGGAGACTACGATGTAAAAGCGGAGGATATTGAAGATGATGATCTAGGTGCGATTGCAAAATCTGTGAACCGGATGTCAAAATCCCTAAAAAAGTCCTTTGATCAGCTTCGGGATAATGACTGGTTACATATGGGCTATGCTGATCTCTACACAGGCCTGGTCGGTAATAAAACCGAAAGGTTGCTTGCAACGGATTCAATAAAAGGACTGGTAAATTATATTGGTGCAATTACTGGAGCAATATATATCTTTAATGAGGAGAAACTTGAACGATCGGGTTGCTATGGATTGGATCCGAAAGCGCAGCTCTATTTTCTTCCAGGGGAGGGGTATGTCGGACAGGTATTTGTCGATAAGGAAACGAAAGTGATCAATAATATCCGTGAAGAAGATTATTTGGTCAGTTTTGCCTCTGGAAAAATCAATGTGCCACATCTTATTTTTGTCCCCATTGTATCTACAGATCAAGTGTTGGGTGTTTTGGAAATAGGACACCGTCAGCCGTTTACTGAATTAGAAGTGATTTTCCTGACCGAATCTGCCAGACAACTTAGCATCGCTCTTGCATCTGCAAAAGGCCGCGCCAAAATCCAGGCACTTTTGGAGGAAACACAGGTTCAATCGGAGGAGTTGTTGTCACAGCACGCTGAACTTGAGAATCTAAATACAGAGTTGGAGGCCCAGACCTTGCGTTTACAGTCGTCTGAGGAGGAGCTTAAAGTTCAGCACGAAGAATTGATGCAATCTAATCAGGAGTTGGAGGAACGTTCAAAATTGTTGGAAGACAAAAATCTTATGATTGCTGAGCGGAACCTGGAAATCCAACAGAAGGCCGAAGAACTCGCATTGAGTACAAAATATAAGTCCGAATTTTTGGCAAATATGTCTCATGAACTGCGTACACCGTTAAATTCTATTCTGCTTCTTTCCCGCTTGCTATCCGAAAATAATGAACAGAACCTGAATGCGGATCAAATCGAATCGGCCAAAGTGATCCAAAGTTCCGGAACGAGTCTATTGACATTAATCGACGAGATATTGGATCTTTCAAAGATTGAATCCGGTAAAATGACCTTGGAATATGCGAACCTGAATTTAAATGATATATGCGCAGATCTGAATAATTTATTTTTGCCAATCGTCAAGGAGAAAGGTTTGGCCTTCACGATCAATATTGATCCGAAACTCAAACGAAATTTTCAGGGTGATCGGCTTAGGATAGATCAGGTGTTGCGTAATCTGATTTCCAATGCAATTAAATTTACTGCGGCTGGCGAAGTTAGATTGGATATTTATGGCGATAGTGCGACAAAAGATAAACTTGTCTTTGCTGTAGTAGACTCTGGTATCGGAATACCCCTCGAGAAACAAAAGATAATTTTCGAGGCATTCCAACAAGCGGATGGTTCGACCCGGAGAAAATTTGGTGGTACTGGGCTAGGCTTATCGATTAGTAGGGAGATCGCCCGTTTGCTTGGAGGAGAAATCAAGTTGACGAGTGAGGAAGGAAAAGGTAGTACATTTTCGTTTATCATACCGGATCATAAAGTTGAACTTGGTGAAGTCCAAACAAAGGAGCAACAGCTTGTGGAAGAGATCCACTCTGAAGTTGAGGAGGTACGTGAGCTCGTCACAGAAGATACTTATAATCCGGCTACCATACGTATACCAGAAGAATTACCTGATGATCGAAATAATATTACCGAAGGAGACAAGGTTATTCTGATTGTTGAAGATGATATCAATTTTGCCAAAGCATTATTGAAATATACACATAGCCAGCATTACAAGGGTGTTGTTGTGGTACGGGGAGATCATGCCCTACCGGCCGCCAAGAAGTATCATCCGCAGGCTGTATTGTTGGATATTCAGTTGCCGATTATGGACGGCTGGGCGGTGATGGATGAGTTAAAAGGTGATAAGGAGACACGCCATATTCCAGTACATATCATGTCGTCACTTGAAGTGAAGAAGGAAAGTTTGCTTAAAGGTGCAATTGATTTTATCAATAAACCCGTGGCCCTCGAGCAGATGACATCGGTGTTTCAGAAAATTGAATCCGCCTTAAGTAAATCGCCAAAAAAGGTTCTTATTGTTGAAGAAAATCCGAAACATGCACGTGCATTGGCTTATTTTTTAAGCAGTTTTGATATTTCACTTGAAGTAAAAGATAATGTTACAGATAGCATCAATGCACTGGGGACTGCTGAGGTAGATTGTGTAATTTTGGATATGGGTGTGCCTGATGAAATGGGATATAATACCTTGGAAGCGATAAAACAGCATGAAGGTCTCGAAAACTTGCCAATAATTATATTTACGGGCAAAAATCTATCAAAATCCGAGGAACTAAAGATTAAAAAATATGCAGATTCTGTAGTCGTCAAGACCGCACATTCCTATCAACGTATTCTCGATGAAGTAGGCTTATTCCTACATTTGATTGAAACCAACAATTCGGATGATGTACGCCGGAAAAACAATGGTCTGGGTGCGCTGACAGATGTATTAAAAGGGAAGAAAGTACTGGTAGCTGATGATGATGTGCGTAATATATTTTCTATGACAAAAGCATTGGAAAAATTTCAGGTGCAAGTCATACCAGCAATGGACGGTAAGGAGGCACTGGAAGTGCTAAATTCAGGTGAAACAATTGATATTGTCCTAATGGATATGATGATGCCCGAAATGGATGGGTACGAAACGATCCGGAATATTAGACAGGAAGCTTCATTTGCTACATTACCTATTATTGCCGTTACGGCCAAATCTATGATTGGTGATCGGGAAAAATGTATACAAGCAGGAGCTTCAGATTATATATCAAAACCTGTTGATGTAGATCAGCTTTTGTCATTGTTACGGGTATGGTTATACGAAAATTAATTGAGCGGCTTTAATGAATAGAAATAAAATAATATTAATTGTAGACGATGACAATCGGAATATTTTTGCTTTGGGTTTAACATTAAAAGCCAAGGGATACCAGATCCTTAGTTGTACCATGGCAAAGGATGCAATTGAATTATTAACGGCTGACAATCATGTTTCATTAGTTTTGATGGATATGATGATGCCCGAAATTGACGGATATGAGGCTATCCGTTTGATTCGGAGTTCAGCAGTTATTAAAGATATTCCGATTATCGCGGTTACTGCTCAAGCAATGAGCGGGGATCGCGAAAAATGTCTTGCAGCGGGTGCACAGGCTTATGTGTCGAAACCAATTGATGTGGATAAGTTAATAGTTGAAATTGAACAGTTGATCTAGCTATGTTGGGCCATAATATTATTAAGGATGAGGAGATAGATATTTTATTGGAAGATATCTACCAGCGTTATGGCTACGATTTCATGCAATATAGTCGGGCATCGATTAAGAGAAGGATCAATCGAATCATGACGAATGGCCGATTTGCAAGTTTTGCGGAGCTGCGATTCGCGCTGAAGGACAATCCAGCGTTTCTTCAACATTTTGTTGAAGAAATTACAGTGAATTTGACGGAAATGTTCAGGGATCCTTTATTTTTTCGCCAGTTGCGTGAGGAGATTTTGCCGCAGTTGGGAACCTATCCGCTTATCCGTATTTGGGTAGCAGGATGTTCAAGTGGCGAAGAAGCCTATTCACTTGCGATTTTATTGAAGGAGGCTAACCTGCATCATAAATCCTTAATCTATGCAACAGACATCAATCCGCGGGTGTTGGAAATAGCACGTAATGGAATCTATCCATTAAATCAGATTAAGTTGTTTTCAGAAAATTATATGGAGTCAGGTGGGAAGCAGGACTTTTCTAATTATTATACGGCAAATTACGAATGGGCGAAATTTAACCCCGAATTGAAACAGAAGATCATCCTTTCAACCCATAATCTGGTATCAGATACCTCATTTAACAGCTTTCAATTGATTTTGTGTCGGAATGTGTTGATTTATTTTAATAAGGATTTACAGGATCGTGTTTTTAAGCTCTTTGATGCGAGTCTGGAAAATTTGGGATATCTGGCCCTAGGCAGTAAAGAGACTATCCGTTTCTCGAGTATCCAGCAGAATTTCAGCCCAATAGGAGATCAAAAAATTTGGAAAAAACTTTATTCGTTATAATATGGTTATACTTAACAATGGAATGACATTTAATCCATAGTAGCCCTATAAAAGACATAAAATAAGCTATATGAGTAAAAGAAAAACTGTACTGATATTTGAAGATGATACGATTATTTTGGAGGTAATAACAGTCGTGCTAACAGATCTGGGTTTTCAGGTTGAGGTTTCGGAGACATCTCATGATATTATTCAGAAGGTGGAGTCTACAGAACCTAATCTTATTTTGATGGATAATTGGATTCCAAATATTGGAGGGGTAGAAGCGACCCGTCTTTTGAAGGCAGATGACCGGTTTAAACATATCCCGGTTATTTATGTGTCCGCTAACAATGATATAGAGTCATTAGCTGCCCGTGCCGGAGCAGATGACTTCCTGTCCAAGCCTTTTGATCTGGATGATCTTGAAGGTATCGTAAATAAATATATCTCATAGGATCCAACCATGATCTATTCTATTAACCAACGAATGATAGCCTACATATTTTTGTAGGCTTGCTTTTATTCTACGTTGATAAGTATTTGAATAACGTCTGCGATGATAGCGTTCGAAACCCAGCCAGTGCTTCTGGTCCGAATCCGAATACAATGAAAAAAGCCTTTCATTTCTGAAAGGCTTGTTCTGCGGAGAGTGAGGGATTCGAACCCCCGAACCTGTGACAGTTAACGGTTTTCAAGACCGCCGCATTCGACCACTCTGCCAACTCTCCGCGACAAAAGTACGAATTTTTGCTCTCCTGCCAAATTTTATTTCAGAAATACTTCTTAATTTGCTTTTATAAACTGGATATCAGCGCTAAATTTTACTTCACCACTCACCATGACACCACCTGTTTCTAAAGCTGCATTCCAATTAAGCCCGAACTCTGAACGTTTGATTTTCCCTTCTACGACAAATCCCGCTTTGCTATTTCCCCAAGGGTCTTTTTGAATTCCTGCAAATTCCAGGTCAAAAACCACAGGACGAGTTACGTCACGGATAGTCAGATTTCCTTTAATCTGTTCGTTCGCTAAGCTCGTTGTTTCAAATGTTATTGCAGGGTATTTTTCGACATCAAAAAAATCAGCACTTTTTAAGTGCCCGTCCCTTTGTTCATTTCGTGTGTTGATGGATGCTGTTTCGATAGTTACCTTTGCAAGTGCATTCTCAAAGGTATCATCCGCTGTATTAAGATCGATTTTAAAACTGTCGAAGTTTCCTTTGACATTAGTGATCATCATGTGTTTTACCTTGAATTCTATTTCGCTATGTGCAGCGTCCAATTCCCATTTTCCTTGTGCCATAATTTTTGTGTTTTCTTATTTGTTTACAACACAAAGGTAACAGCAACCTTTTGGTTTTTGTTTGACCTAGATCAATAAAATAATCTTGTTGAAAAGCAATCAGTTATTGGAAAACCGCAAAAAAAAGCAGATGATATTTTGGAATTGTTGAACAAATGTCTACTTTTGCATTACCGAAAACGACGCGCCAATAGCTCAGCTGGATAGAGCATCGGTTTTCTAAACCGACGGTCTCAGGTTCGAATCCTGATTGGCGTACAGAATCGCAAAAAGTCCTTAATATGAATATTAAGGACTTTTTTATTTACTAGTATCTATAGCCTATATGAGCTGGATATCGACTCAATTATAAAATATTTACACTGCGCGTTTTCTTTTCAATTTGTTCCTTTTATAAAAAATAGAACTGTTTTTTACGTAGAAACGTAGGCAGAGGATTAAATTGGTTGACTAAATAAGTTCACAGCGCTTTTATAAGGTATTAGGTATTCGTTTTTTGTATTTTAGTCAACTTTGAAATATACTCGGTTTGGCGTATTATTGCTGACCGAAGGAAATTTTTTAAGGTCCAACTGGCAGTTGAACTAATGATCTAAATAGATAGAATATGGATGAAATATTCAAACAGCAAGTGTACGAATTGGCAAGACTGATCCCAAAAGGACGTGTTTCAACTTATGGAGCAATTGCGAAAGCGCTAGGTTATCCAAATCATTCCCGCCATGTTGGAAAAGCGATGGGGGGATGCCCCAAAGAAGTGCCTGCACATCGGGTGATTTCGAGCAGTGGAGTATTGTCGGTCCCTGCATTTGAGGCTAAATTGGAAAACGAAGGCGTTGTAATTAACAATCTCCGCATTAAGGATTTTAAAAAGATATTTTGGAATCCAATGGATGAAATTTAATAAAATTGATAAAAGATGAAATACTGTGCATTTCTACGGGGGGTAAATGTTAAGGGGACAAACATGAAGATGGCCGATGTATGCCGGGTCTTTAGAGAAGCTGGAATGGAGGATGTGAGCTCAGTGCTGGCTTCTGGAAATATTGTTTTTTCTTCAGAAAGATCTGTCGACGAACTTAAAGTAATTTTGGAAGAAGCGATGTCCAATTATTTTTCCTATGAAGCCTTCCTTTTTATTAAGTCGCAAGCAGAAACTGCTCTTTTTTGGAGTAGTATTCCTTTTGAAAGACATCCTGATTTTCATATTTATACTTTTGTAGGTTTACAGGGAATAGAAGAGGTGCTGATGGACGAATTCAATCGTAGTATAAAAGCAGATAATGAAAAAGCTGATGTGGTCAATGGACTGTTTTACTGGTATGTGCCCAAAGGAAATACATTGGATTCAACATTTGGGAAAATATTAGGTAAGAAAAGCCTGAAGGATAAATTCACCAGTAGGAATGTAAATACATTTGAGAAAATTTTAAAACTCATGCATTAGCGCAATTTGAGTTTATTTCATGAAGTCTATTAAAAAAAGCGTATTGATTTGTCTTCCGAACATCAATACACTTTTTTAATGTAGTTCATATTTCGTTAAGCTTTATTAAGCTCAGCAGATTGTGCCCATATATTGATGTGGCCATCTTTCGCATATAGATCAATTTCTCGGATTTCTTCCGAAGTAAACGATAGGTTTTCGAGCGCGCCTACGCAGTCGATGACCTGTTGAGGTCTGGATGCGCCGATTAGTGCTGAAGTTACCTGTTGTTTCCGAAATACCCAAGCGATGGCCATTTGGGCTAAAGACTGTCCTCTACGTTGCGCAATAGCATGAAGTGCCTGGATATTCTGTCTGTTCTCCTCGCTCAAAAACTTGGTCTGCAAAGATTTTGACTGTGATGCCCTGCTGTCCTGTGGAATATGATGTAAATACTTATCCGTGAGCATGCCCTGAGCGAGTGGTGAAAAAACAATGGAGCCAATTCCGATTTCATCCAATGTGTCCAATAGCCCGTCCGACTCAACCCATCGGTTTAACATTGAATAGCTGGGTTGGTGAATAATAAACGGTGTTCCTAATGATTTCAATATCGCATAAGCTTCTTTGGTGCGTTGCGAATTATAGGACGAAATACCGATATAAAGGGCTTTGCCATTCCGAACAAGTTGATCGAGGGCCATCATGGTTTCTTCCAGCGGGGTGTTTGGGTCGAAGCGATGTGAATAGAAAATATCAACATAATCTGTTCCTAAGCGTTTTAATGATTGGTCGCAACTGGAAATAATATATTTTCTGCTGCCCCATTCACCATAGGGACCATCCCACATATGGTAGCCTGCCTTTGAAGAGATAATGAGCTCATCCCTATACCCAGCGAATTGTTGTTTGAGAATCTGTCCAAATGCTATTTCTGCACTTCCTGGAGGCGGCCCATAGTTATTGGCAAGGTCAAAATGGGTGATTCCCAGATCAAAAGCTGTTGTACAGATATCAACTTTGGTTTGATGAGCTGTGTCATTTCCAAAGTTGTGCCATAGACCTAAAGAAATAGCTGGTAACTGAAGACCGGATTTACCACAACGATTGTATATCATCTGTTTGTAGCGTTCAGGGTTAGGGGTATACTGCATAGATTTGAATTGTTATAGTCAAATATAACAATAAACAGATTTCCTCGAATTGAAATTTAATGTATTTTTATACGAAATTTTGAATAAGTCGATGCGACCAAAAGATATGAGAAAAATTACGCTGATTATAGCAATTGTGTTCATCTGGATGAGTAACACTAATGCACAGTCAAAACGATTGTTATTTAAAACCGCATTTGGAGAATTTAAGGTGGTACTCTATGATTTCACACCCAATCATCGTGATCTGATGTTAAAGTCGATTAAGGACAGTGTTTATCAGGGGGCATTATTCAATCGTATAATTGAAAATTTTGTGGTGCAAGGTGGAGAACATGATATCGATATCGAAAAGAAGGAAGCGGCAGATCCTCAGCATCGCAAACCTCGTTTGGCGGCTGAGTTTGACCAACGCGCTTTTCACAAAATGGGCGCGTTGGGGGCGGGACGTGATGGTAACCCTGAAAAGGCATCATTCCTGAATCAGATCTATTTTGTCGTTGGTAAAAAGGTTAGCTCAGCAGAACTGGATGGTCTGGAAATTAAAAAGGGCATAAAATACGGTAAGGAGCAGCGTGAAGAATATTTATTGCGTGGTGGCCAACCTAGACTTGATCAAGATTTTACAGTCTTTGGTGAAATATATCAGGGCTTGGATGTAATCTTGAAGATCAGTCGATCGAAAACAGATCAACAAGATTTCCCGCTGGAAAAGGTGCCTTTCAGTATAGTGGAAATCAAAGAATAAAACCATCTTGAAAAAGATGGTTTTCCCTTTAAGATAGCAATTTTTATATATGATTTTTATTTGTTGTACTGTTCAAATTCCTCTTTTAATTTGTCGTAGCGTTCTTTCCATTCATTAGGCAGTTTGTCGGGGATATTTTTCAGACTTTTCAACTGAAACGCAAATACGCAGGCTGCAAAACCGACTGTACTAAGCGCCATTCCTGTCCAAATTACAAGGGAAAAGCCGGCGAAAATTGGGTTCCATAGGAGAATAAAACTAAAGATAATGCCCAATATTGCAAATAGGGTGATCCAGCCCCAGGATTTACTTCCATAATTTTTCAGGTCAAAGGAGAAGGATAATAATTGAACGGATCTGAACAAAGCATAAAATCCGACAATAAAAGCCAAAGTGCTTGCAGACAATAGGGGATTGGTCATGAGTAAAATTCCGAATAAGACATAAAGGATGCCACCGGTAAGGTACCAGCCCCAACCATCCACTTCATTTTTGTTTTGTAAGGCAAATGTAATTTCAAGTATCCCCGACACAATGAATGACCAAGAAAACAAAATACTCAAGGCAAGAAAGGATGTGATCGGCGTAGCTATCGTATAGAAGCCTAATAAAATTAAAAGAATTCCAATAATAAGCGGTATATACCAATGTTTAACGGAGGATCTGATCGTTTTTAAAAATGAATGTGCCATAATCGTGTTTTTAAATTTAAATTTTTGCGGTCTCTCAAAAATTTGTGAAATGCTACGCAATATTGATTTTAGCATTTACTAAACTTCAGTACTGTTTAACGCTAATTGGTTCAAATACTCTTTCAATAATACGATAGTTCTCCTCTGCAAACGCTTTGTTTCGGCATATTGCATTTCGAGTAGGCCTCATGATATGAATTGTTGTATTATTAACAGCTATCCTAATCTTTTGTTTCGGGGAAAGCTTATATTTCTTTTTTAGTGCTGAATCGTGCAAACATCAGTAGATGTGCTACGGATATCACTCTACAGATACCGAGAGGCTGAGTACATTTCCGGTAAAATTCAGGGATAAAGATGGTGAGATTAAAGGGGATAGGAAAAAAAAGAGTCCGCCTACCTAGTTTCGTTGGGCGGACTCTATAGCGTATATTTTAGATTCCTTTCAATAATCTAGAATGCGACTTTTTTGGGATCAGATCCAGAGAACCCCATTGCTGGTAATGCCCGAATCATTCGGATATCCTCGTCCGTAAGATCGAAACTGTCAACAGCTAAGTTTCGTTTAATATTTGTCGGATTGGTGGATTTTGGAAGCGGTAAAATACCTTGTGAAAGTGCAAATTTAATACAGATTTGCCCAATACTGGTAGCTTTTTGCTCTGCTAAAGCAATCAGGGTTTCGTTCTGTAATATCCTTCCTGAGCCTAGTGGAGACCAGGCCTGCACCAGGATGTTATTTGATTTGCAAAAGTCAACAGTTTCCTGTTGCAGATAACCTGGATGAAACTCAATTTGATTGACACTAGGTATGATCGTCGCAGTCTCCAGTAATTTCGCCAGGTACTCTTTTGGAAAATTGCTAACCCCGATCGCTTTTACTTTTCCTTGTTCGTATAAATATTCAAAAGCTCTCCAGGTATCGGCATTAATAACTGCCCAATCTTCAAATTGAGTTTCGTTAGCTGGCCAGTGGATCAAATAGAGGTCTATATATTCCAACCCTAGATCTGTAAGAGATTTTTCAAATGCAGTGATCGTTTTGTCATAACCACGTTCGGTATTCCATAGTTTGGTTGTTATAAACAACGTATTACGATCTATTCCGCTATCCTTGATCGCCTTGCCCACACTCTTCTCATTACCATAAATAGCTGCTGTGTCAATATGCGTGTATCCTACAGCCAACGCTTCTTTAACAGCTTGATAGGCGTCTTCTCCTTCCGGAATTTGCCAGGTTCCAAATCCAATTGTTGGAATATCTATCCCATTGTTCAATTTGAATGATTTCATGCTTAATAGTATTTTTTGTCTGACTAAATTAGGATTTCAATTGAATTATCCCGTCACTGAAATGTCAAGAGGACTGTCCTTTAAAATGGAGAGACCAAGTTATTCTGTATTGCCAAAATATATTTATTTTCACATTTTTATTGTCAAAAAGGTCGGATTAAGCCATGGTTTATAGCATTAATTCTTATCTTTAGGCGAAATTTTGAGAAATTTAGATTTTTCACTGATTTCGCATAGCATTAAAAATTAAACATATTTCTAATAGATTACTATGTCAAACAAATCAAAAATTGTTTGGACAAAAACAGATGAAGCACCTTTGTTGGCGACTTACTCGTTTTTGCCTATTGTACAAGCGATTACAGCTACAGCTGATATCGATGTGGAATTGAGAGATATCTCTTTAGCGGGGCGTGTTCTTGCGAGCTTTCCAGAATTTTTAAAAGAAGATCAAAAAATTGCCGATGCTTTGGCCGAGCTGGGAGAAATGGCGACAACTCCTGAAGCAAACATCATCAAATTACCGAATATTTCAGCGTCGATTCCACAATTAAAAGGAGCTATCGCAGAATTACAAAAAGCAGGTTATGCTATTCCTAACTATCCCGATGAAGCAATTACCGAAGAAGAAAAAACGATCAAAGCCAAATATGCGAAAGTATTGGGTTCAGCTGTAAATCCTGTCTTACGTGAAGGTAATTCAGATCGTCGTGCACCTAAAGCCGTGAAGAATTATGCGAAAGCTAATCCGCACAAAATGGGGGCTTGGGCAAAAGATTCAAAAACTAAAGTCGCATCGATGACATCTGGCGATTTCTATGGTTCAGAGCAATCTGTAACAGTAGAAAATGCAGGTCAATTCAAAATTGAATTTGTGGATAGCGAAGGAGCTGTTACCGAATTAAAAGGTCTTTCTCCATTAAAGGCTGGTGAAGTAATTGACTCTTCAACCTTAAGTTTGAACGCACTGAAAGGTTTTGTCGCTGATACAATTGCTGAAGCGAAAGCTGCAGGGGTATTGTTATCTGCACATTTAAAAGCAACAATGATGAAGGTTTCAGATCCGATTATCTTTGGTGCGGTGGTTGAAACTTATTTTGCGGACGTGTTTGCTACTTATGGCGACTTGTTTAAAGAATTAGGTGTCAATAAAAACAACGGCTTAGGGGAAGTATATGCTAAAATTGCAGGTCATGCAAAAGAAGCGGAAGTGAAAGCTGCTATTGATGCTGCTATCGCGCAAGGTCCCGCTTTAGCTATGGTCAACTCAGATAAAGGTATTACAAACTTCCATGTTCCTTCCGATGTTATCATTGATGCTTCTATGCCAGCAATGATCCGTATTGGTGGTAAAATGTGGAATAAGGATGGTCAAGAAGAAGATACGATCGCAATGGTGCCTGACCGTTCTTACGCTGGCGTTTATGAGGCTACAATAGAGGATTGTAAAATACATGGTGCTTTGGATCCAAAAACAATGGGATCTGTTCCAAATGTGGGCTTGATGGCTCAAAAAGCAGAAGAATATGGTTCGCATGACAAAACTTTCCAAGCAGCTGGTAAAGGTGTGATCCGTGTTGTGGATGCGGAAGGTCATGTATTCATGGAGCAAAAAGTCGAAGAAGGTGATATTTTCCGTATGTGTCAAACAAAAGATGCACCTATCCAGGACTGGGTAAAATTAGCTGTAAACCGTGCACGTTTATCCAATACACCAGCAGTATTTTGGTTAGATAAAGACCGCGCACATGACAGAGAGATCATCAAAAAAGTAGAAAAATACTTGCCAGATTTTGATACCGCAGGTTTAGATATTCGAATCTTATCACCGATAGAAGCTACTAAATTCTCTTTGGAGCGCATTCGTAAAGGTGAAGATGCTATTTCCGTAACAGGTAACGTCTTACGTGATTATCTGACTGATTTATTCCCTATTTTGGAAGTCGGTACTTCAGCAAAAATGTTATCTATTGTACCATTGATGAATGGTGGCGGTTTGTTCGAAACCGGTGCTGGAGGCTCAGCTCCGAAGCACGTCGAACAATTCCTTCAGGAAGGTTACCTACGTTGGGATTCATTGGGCGAATTTTTAGCTTTAGGAGCTTCATTGGAACATTTATCACAAACACAAAATAATCCTAAAGCATTAGTTTTAGCGGAAACCTTGGATGTGGCAACAGAGAAATTCCTGGCAAATGACAAATCTCCGGCACGTAGAGTAGGTCAGATCGATAACCGTGGATCCCATTTCTATTTAACTTTATATTGGGCGCAGGCTTTAGCTGCTCAAACGAAAGATGCAGATTTAGCAAGCAGATTTGCACCTGTTGCAAAAGTACTGACTGACAATGAGGCTAAAATTAATGAAGAATTGATAGGGGCACAGGGACAGGCTCAAAATATTGGTGGTTATTACTTCCCGAATGATGAATTAGCAACAAAAGCTATGCGTCCTTCTGCGACATTAAATAACGCAATCGCCAATATTTAAACGCTGATTATCTTAATTAAATAATGAGAGCCCCGGTTTTTGATCGGGGCTCTTCTGTTTAGGTTGGGTTGCTTGTATTATACAGAGAGGGTTGATTTATTTTAATGGATATTTGACTCCTTCAAAGGTCATTTTGACGGGTATAATATGACCTTTTTCGTCAAATTTCATTTCATCTATACAAGTGACACGCTCATTGGCGCCTTCCTTACCTAATGGCCTGCGGTGATAGACGATGAAATACTTGTCTTTATTGGGCACTTTAATAACAGAATGGTGGCCTGCCCCAACAGCAACTTTTGGGTCGCGCTCGAGAATTGTTCCAATACGTTTAAACGGCCCGAACGGAGAGTCCGCAATTGCATAAGCTACCTTATAATCCGGTCCGGTCCAACCACCCTCGGACCACATAAAGTAGTATTTGCCATTTTTAATAAACATAAATGGACCTTCCACGTAGTTCTCGGGTGTAATTTCCTTGTAATAGGTTCCGTCATCAAATGGGAGCAGACCGGAAAAATCCGGCTTCAGTTTTACCATATTACAGTGCTTCCAGCCACCGTAATACATGTAAAACGTTCCGTCCCGATCTTTAAATACAAATTGGTCAATGGGCTGCGCACCGTTGATGATATCATTGATCAGTGGTTTGCCTAGCAAATCTTTATAAGGCCCTTCGGGTTTATCGGCTACGGCCACGCCGATTCCGCCGATTTCGCCCTGGTGAACATCGTTAGCACTAAAGAATAAATAATACTTGCCCTTATTTTCCAAAACAGCGGGTGCCCACATTGCTTTTTTTGCCCATGTTACCTCACTATTTTGGAGTACCCGCGGGTGCTTTGTCCAATGGGCCAGATCGGGCGAGGAAAAGGCATCAAAAAACAGCTGTTCTTCATAGGGAGCTGAGTAGGTGGGGAAAATCCAATAATTATTGCCATAGATAATTCCTTCAGGATCGGCGTAGTTCCCACGAATAATCGGATTCTCTTGGGCAAAGAGCATCGTTGTCAAAAATAAAGCGGCTGTCGTAAAAAATGTTCTGATCATCGTTATGGTTTAAACCATTAAGATACTACAACTTTGCTGCCCTAATGTTCCAAAAAATATCATTTTTACGCCAATTTTTCTCAATATTTTTAAAGTGTTAAAATTATGTTAAAATGAAGTGTAGCTTTCGGTTCTTTCCGATTTATTTCACATATTTGTTTATGTCATTTCCAAATGGCATAAATACTTTTCATAAAATAGGTTAATAATATGGCTAAGATACCCGAAGTTCCCCAGACTTCGGGTGTTTTTTTTATTCGCGCTCTAAGCCAAAAATCATAACTAATTTTCCGTCGATATACAAGTTTAGGGTTTGTTCGGCGATATCAAATTGAATTTGTTTTTGCTCAATGATCGCAAAAAAGTCATTTTCAATATTATTGGGACCATTACAGGATTTCATATTGCTTGCTAGGTGTGGAAAGCTGATCAAATTGCCTTTTATATTAAAATTTCCCCAGAAATTATTACAGCCTGTTGATCCGGCGATTGTTCCGTTTTTCGCGTCAAAGCCAATATAGGCTTTGCTGCTCGTTACATCTTTCCCGTTTAATTGAAGCAAATTCCATTTGAACCTTGCGAGAAAAGAAGCTACACTGGGCAGTTCGGTTACCCTTTCTTTGGAAATAATATCCATCAATTCGTAGCGTAAACTGTCGGTATCTTTTACTTTCGTTTGCTTCACTTTGATACGATAGCGATATTGCTCTTGGTAATCAAAACCTAAAATAGGGCCTGCGATATATTCCCATTTGTTTTTTTTGTTGGATTTTATCTGCAGACAGGCCAATTTGCCTGACATTGGATTATTGACATAATACTCAGCCACATCCCAAATTGCGATTTCAGTATTTTCAGCCGGTGATTGATTAATGATTTGTTGGAGTGTATAGATTGAAGCTTGGGCAGTTGTCGTTTTTTTTACACGGATATTGTACTCAAACCCTGGGTTATAATTAAACTGCAGGATTTCAGCATAGAATTTCTCCCAGTCTTTACTGTTGTAATACTTTACGAGATAGGGCGGTGTATTGTCAAGTCCTGATTTAACTTTTATCCGGAATACGCTGCTCTGTGCCTGTGTAGTATATTGGATTAGAAATAAGGGGATAAAAAATAAGATATATTTAAGGGATTTGTTCATAACGGGCATAAAATGTCAATAAAAACGTATCTTTAAACATGAATATTGCACGAACAAAAGTACTCTTAATGATTGTACTTTTTTTGTCCGGCTTGCGGATATCTGCCCAAAATAACAAGGATTATTTTAAAACACAAATTCCCTTGGGTGAAATAACAGATCCGCAGCTAAAAGAAGTATCAGGAATTGTAGCAGCTCACGAGGAGGGAAGCTTTTGGGTGCATAATGACAGTGGTGACGGGGCGAATATCTATCTGATCAACCGGCAGGCCAATCTACTCAAAAGATTTACGCTTGAAGGTGTGACTGTGACAGACTGTGAGGATATCGACCGCGTAAAAATTGATGGTAAAATTTATCTGATTTTAGCAGATATAGGCAATAATCTTGGCAAGCGGACTTGGGCAAGCCTATATGTATTTCCAGAACCTTCACCGCAAGATTCTTCAATGATATCAAAAAAGAATATTAAAACCATATTTCTTAAATTCCCCGGACAAAAACGTTTGGATGCCGAGTCTATTATGGTGGATCCGCGCGATAATATGTTGTATATCGTTTCTAAGCGGGAATTTCGGTCTACAGTATATAGTGCGCCAGTTTTCAGAAATAAAAATCAACAGTATTTTACATTAGATAAAGTGGCTGAACTTCCTTTTACTTTTGCTACAGCTTCGGCTATTAATCCTTCCGGAAAAGAGATGCTTATCAAGAATATCACGCATATTTTTTACTGGAAAAGGAATTCGGGCGAGTCATGGCAAAAGGCGCTAAACCGAAGGCCAATCGAAGTTCCTTATAAGGTAGAGCCGCAAGGAGAAGCGCTTACTTTTGATAATAACAACGCTGGTTTTTATACCATCAGCGAGCGTCCATTTGGTTTAAAATCTTATCTTTATTATTTTGAAAGATGCTCTAAATCCATTGATAAATAAGCTGACTTGATTCAGAAAATTGGATCAATAATATTGGTCTGAGTAGAATAATTACATCCAAATACTGATATAATGAATTTAAAACAATTTTTACTTTTATCACTTGCGCTATTTTATATTGTCGCTGTTAGTAAAGCTGCCAAAGTGGATACTTTGCGTATTCCGAGTCGGAGCATGGCAAAAAATATAAAAACAGTAGTAATACTCCCGAAAGGTTATTCGACAGATACGAAATATCCGGTTCTTTATTTACTTCACGGATATTCGGGTAATTATAGTAATTGGGTGAAGCATTCCAATGTGGCTGCTTTGGCAGATCAGTATGGATACATGATTGTTTGTCCGGACGGAGGATATGGCAGTTGGTATTGGGATATAAAAAATGATCGAAATTACCAATATGAAACATTTGTCGCCAAAGAGCTGATTGATTATATAGATGGTCATTATGCGACAGTTCAGGATCGTAAAGGAAGAGCGATTTCGGGGCTTAGCATGGGTGGGCATGGAGCTTTGTCACTTGCGATTAAACATCAGGATCTTTATGGTGCAGCAGGCAGTACTGCCGGTGGGGTAGATTTTAGACCATTTCCTTTAAACTGGGAAATTAAGGATCGTATCGGGAATTATGCCGATTCGACGCAGGCCTGGGACGATCGCGTGGTGATCAATATGATTCCTAAATTAGTAAATAATAAACTTCGGTTAATTATTGATTGTGGAAAGGAGGACTTTTTCCATCAAGTCAATATTGCACTTCACGATAAGCTCATGTATCATAATATAAATCATACCTTCGTTACAAGTGAAGGCGGACATAATTGGGCGTATTGGTCACGCTCCATTGTCTATCAAATGGCCTTTTTCTATGATTTTTTCAATCCGGTAGAAAAAAAATAACAAGAAAAATAGATAAATATTTGGCTTAAATGAATAAAATACTATTTTTGTTAAAGAAGATCTTGACTAACAAATTATAAACTTATTATTAAGCCTTACAAATTGTAAGGCTTTTTTATTATTTTCAATAAATTTTTGATTTCAATCTGCTATGCTTAAACCTCTAAAGGTTGTTTTTTATTTTTCTTCTATTTTGTTTTGCGCACAGCAATCCTATGGCCAACAATCTAAATCTATATCGGGATTTATCAGGGATAGCATCAGCGGTGAAAATATTATTGGTGCTTTGGTCCGGAATGACCTTGAGAAAAAATCGACGGCTTCCAATAAATACGGCTTTTTTAGTTTGTCCCTTCGCGGAGTTGATACTTACCTCGAAGTTTCCTCAATAGGATATAAAACCAAAATATTGCCTGTGACGATGGGAAAAGACTCGACCTATATTGTACAATTGGTACCCGAAGAGAACCAATTGGCAGAGGTAGTTGTTACTGGAAATAGAAGAAAATCGATCAAAGATCTGACTCCGGGCTTGACTCAGTTTAGCCCAAAGGAGATTGAGAAGGTTCCTGTATTGTTTGGTGAGAAAGACATTTTGAAGACGATCCAATTGTTTCCCGGAGTGGCGAGTGGAGGCGAGGGAAGTAGCAGCTTTTATGTACGTGGAGGTGGTGGGGATCAAAACCTGATTCTGTTGGATGAGGCTCCGGTTTACAACAGTGCTCACCTTTTTGGTTTCTTTTCGACCTTTAATTCCGATGCCATCAAAGACGTCAATTTTTATAAAGGAGGTGTGCCCGCCCAATATGGTGGTAAGATCTCTTCGGTCATGGAAATAACAACCTTGGATGGGAATAATCAACATTTTAATGTCGAAGGGGGACTGGGGCTAATTGCGTCACGGCTGAAGGTAGAGGGGCCATTACAAAAGGGAAAGAGCTCATTTATGATATCCGGTAGACGTACTTATGCCGATTTGTTCCTGAAGCTCTCAAATGATGAAAATATTAAAAATAGTGCTTTATTTTTCTATGATCTAAATGCCAAATTTAATTATAGAATTAACGATAAAAACACCATTTATTTATCAGGATATTTCGGTAAGGATGCCATGGCATACCATGATTTATTTGACTTCAGTTGGGGGAATGCGACCGGAACGATGCGCTGGAATCATGTTTGGAATAACCGCCTGTTCAGTAATACCACATTGATCTTCAGTAAATTTAACTATCAGGTGAAGATCGAAGACGATAATAACTTCAAGATCCGCTCAGATATCTTCAATTATAACTTTAAACAGGATTTTCAATATAGCCTCTCGGATCACCATAATCTAAAATTTGGTCTGCAGGCAGCTTTACAGAAAATTCGTCCGGCGAGTATTGAAGCCGGTGAAGATTCTAAAGTAAACTCATTACGTATTCAAGAGCGCAAAGGAGCGGATATTGCTGCTTATTTCTCGGATGATTGGTCAATAAATGATAAGTTCAAACTGAATTACGGTATTAGGGCGACAGCTTATGCCGCTTTAGGGCCAGGTATGTTCTATACCTACGATCATGCAGGTGAAGCTGTTGATTCAACTTATGTGGAGAGCGGAGCCATCGGAAAAAAATATGTTTATCTGGAACCACGTATATCGCTGAACTATGTCTTGAATGAATTGACTACCTTAAAGGCATCTTATAACAAGAATGTACAGTATTTACATCAGTTGAGTAACACCACAAGTAGCTTGCCGACTGATCAGTATGTATTAAGCAATAATACCATTAAACCACAATTGTCAACACAGTATTCGCTGGGCTATTTCCGGAATTTTGCGTCCAATAGGTATGAGTTTTCCGTAGAAGGTTACTATAGGGATCTGAAAAACCAGATCGACTATAGGAATGGAGCCGATTTACAGGCCAATGAATTTTTGGATGGCGAACTACTATTTGGAAAAGGAAGGGCATATGGTGTGGAATGGTTTATAAAGAAAAGATCGGGAAGGTTTAATGGATGGATCAGCTATACACTGTCCAGAAGTGAAAGACAATTCGAGCAGATCAATGATGGACAGTGGTTTAATGCGCGTCAGGATAAGATTCATAATATAGCTGTTGTGGCACAGTATCAATTGAAGCCTAAATGGAATCTGAGTGCGAACTTTGTATACTATACCGGGGATGCTGTAACAATGCCCGCTGGTAAATATTTTGTTGACGATAGAACGATATTCTATTACGATAAGCGAAATGGCCAGCGTATGCCAGCTTATCATCGTTTGGACCTCGCTGCAACTTATGATATCAAGCGTACAAAAAATACCTATTCAAGTTTATCTTTTGGGATTTATAACGCTTATAATCGCAAAAATGCTTATTTAATTGATTTTAGAGAGAAAGAAGGTCAATCTAATGTGACCGAGATCTATAGGATCGCATTATTTGGTGCCATACCATCCGTTACCTGGAACTTTAAATTTTAACACAACATGAGAAAGATAATAGGATTGATCGCATTAATTTGGATGACTTTGATTGGTTGTGAAGACAAAATTGACCTTAAATTGCCTGAAAATACAGGGCAGCTGGTGATCACCGCCGATCTGATGGTGTCGGATAAGCAGCATGAGATCAGTATTCAGAAAGTAGTGGGTTTAAAAGATTCGATGTTGTCTCCCATAACGGATGCGGAAGTATCCGTGAAAAATCTGCAAAATAACCAAATATATATCTTTTTACCTGGAGCCAACGGTGTGTATACCAATAAAACATTGCGGCTGCAGGAAAAGAACAGCTATCGATTGTATGTAAAAACTGTCGATGGAAAAGAAATTGAAGGAACCTCGACGGTACCATCCTATGTTGATGTCGACTCGATAGGGCTCTCCGAACGGATTATATTTACAGACACCATCTATTATCCTACATTGGTCTTTAATGATCCTCCGGAAAAAGGAAATTATTACAAATATAAAATGTCCGTGAATGGTGGTGAATTGCGCTTTGTTGATGTTTTTAGCGATAAATATAATAATGGATTGCAAGTGCAGCATGATATTGTCGATCGCGATAGAGACCTTAAGATAGGAGACAGAATACGTGTATTGCGTCAATGTATCGACCTAGGGGCTTACAATTACTGGAACAGCTTCCAGATGATTAATCCAGGCGCAGCATCTCCAGCAAATCCGATTTCAAATCTATCCAATAATGTTTTGGGATATTTTAGTGTGAGTGTGGGCAAGTATTATGAATCTGAAGTGGTTTTATCTGGAAGTAGACCCTGACATTTATTCCATTCTTGCTATTTGATACTGATTTGCTAGCAGAAATTCAATCGTTTTAGGTAAAGCGTATTCCACGCGGGGAATCGCTTTGATATTGTCGTGGAAGATGATGATTGAGCCATTCTGTATATTGGGAAGTACGTTCTCAAGGCATTTTTCTGGACTTAGGTTCTGATCAAAGTCACCCGACATAATATCCCACATTACCACACGATAATTTTTATATAATTTTTTAAGCTGTGATTTTGTGGCTTTAGCATAAGGTGGCCGAAAAAGATCTGTTTGCGTTAGTTCCTGACATAGCCTGATATTATCGATATAGGTTTGGTCACTTGTCTCCCAACCTTTGAGATGATTGTAAGTATGATTGCCAACCTGATGTCCTTCTTGTAAAATTCTTTGAAATAAATGTGGATTTTTTTTAATATTTTCACCAACACAAAAAAATGTTGCCTTGACCTGATATTTTTTTAGGATATCGAGTATAAAAGGTGTAATTTCAGGAATTGGACCATCATCAAAAGTGAGATAGACTTTTTTTTCCGTCCTCGGCATATGCCAGATTGATTTGGGATAAAGCCAACGAAGGAAGAAAGGGGATTTGACAAAATACATAACCGATAAATGAAGTTCAAATCTATAAAAATTGTATGGTTCTACATATGAACATGAAAAGATTTTATTATTCTGCAGTAGTATTTACTGGTTTTTTTCTTGGAACGAACAGCCCCATCCAAGCCCAACAGATTGTCGGGGTAACCGAGGCTATACGTATGACTTTGGAACGCAATGTACAGATAAAGCAGGCCGAACTGAGCAAAGATCTCGCAGCTCAGGATTTATTTCAAGCAAAAAGTAATTTATTGCCGGACTTAAGTGCTTCAGTTGATCAAAATTTCCGTTATGGTTTTGCCTTCGATTTGACTTCGGCACAAATTGTCAATAATGCATGGACTAGAACAACCGCTGGGTCGGTAGGGTCAAGCGTGAATATATTTCAAGGCTTTCAACAAGTTAATCAAATAAAAGCAAATAAATTACAGTTAGAATCTGCAGCGACGCAGGTCGACAAGATAAAAAATGATCTTATTCTAAATGTATTGGTGAATTATTTAGAAGCCATCACAAATCATGAAATGATGATTGCTAGTGAAGATCAGATTGCGTTGTCGAAACAACAATTCTCATTGGATTCTATTCAATTTGCTGTTGGAAATAAGACTATTGCTGACCTTGCAAAATCAAAAAATCAGGTTGCTACGAATGAATTGAACAAAGTGAATTTGAAGAATTCATACGAAATGTCCTTGTTAACCTTGAAACAATTGATGGAAATGCCTCCTGAAACAATAATTTCGTTGGAACGGCCAAGTTTAGAATCTGTTTTGCTAACTGCAGTAGATAAAAATGCAGTAGATGTATATCAAAAAGCATTAACAAGACAACCTGATATTCACAAATCTGCTTTGGATAAAGAAGCCGCATTAAAACAAATTGATATTGCAAAGGGTGGGTACTATCCAACGCTTAATTTAAGTGTCAGCTATGGTACAAATTATTCATCTGCAACAACTAGGCAAACTGATCCATTAGATATCACAACAACATATCGCGTGCCTTTTAGCCGGCAAATATCGGATAACAAATCATTTTTCACTGGTTTATCACTCGCTGTCCCCATTTTTTCCAAGAATCAGAATAAAGTTAATGTAGCAAAGGCCAAAATTGGTTTAAAACAGGCTGAGGCAGCCGAACAATTAGCGAAGAACAATTTAAATAAAGCCGTCAATCAGGCGATTTTGGACGTAAGCGCAGCCAAACAAAAATATACTTCGGCAACGACAGCTTTTGAAAGTGCTGAAACAGCTTATAAAGCAACTAAAGAACGGTACGATATCGGTATGGCAAATTCTTTGGAATTATTTACGGCACAGACCGAACGAAACAAAGCGGAATTTGATCTAATTCAGGCAAAATATAATGTAATATTTAGATCCAAGATTATTGATTATTACTTAGGAAATCCAATTCAATTCGACAACAATTAACCTATTTGATTAACAAAAACAATGGCAAAGAAAAAACGTAGTGTAGTAAAGATTCTATTAATAGTCATAGCGCTCCTGGCAATTTTTGTTTTTATCGGCTTTAAGGCCGGTTGGTTTGGAAAAGGAGATATTACTAAAGTCGCTGTAGACGTTGTGAAGGAAGCAGATGTGGATGAATTGGTGTCTGCCAGTGGAAAAATACAGCCAGAAATTGAAGTTAAGCTGAGTTCCGAGGTCTCGGGTGAGGTCGTTGAGCTTAATATCAAAGAAGGAGATTTTGTGAAGAAAGGACAAATCCTCTGTAGGATAAAGCCTGATATCTTACAGTCCGGCTACGATCGTTCTGTAGCTGCGATGAATTCACAGCGTGCCAACCTGGCGGCTGCCCAACAACAACTCAAACAGCAGGAAGAAAATTTTAAAAATGTAGCAGCAACCTACAAGAGGAATCAGGAGCTTTTTGAAAAACGGGTTATTTCTGCTGCTGAAATGGATAAAAGTTCTTCCGAATACTTTTCGACCCTTGCCGCAATTCAGGCCCAAAGGGAGACGGTACGGTCGACTAGGTATGCTATAGATCAATCTCAAGCTTCTGTTAAAGAAGCCCAGGATAATCTGAACAGGACAACTATCTATGCTCCAACAGACGGTATTATTTCTTTATTGTCGATCGAACAGGGAGAGCGTGTCGTGGGAACAGCTCAAATGGCTGGTACGGAAATTATGCGCATTGCTAATATGTCTTCGATGGAAGTAAATGTGGATGTCAATGAGAACGATATTAACAACGTGAGAGTAGGTAACCAAGCTGAAATTGAGGTGGATGCTTTTCAGGACCGAAAGTTTAAAGGTATTGTTACTGAAATTGCAAGCTCCTCCAAAAATATCGCTACGACAACTGCGACAACCTCGTCTACAGATCAAGTAACAAATTTTAATGTAAAGGTGCGTATCAGTGCAGAATCTTATCAGGATTTGATCAAAGAAAATGTCGCTTCACCGTTCAAACCCGGACTATCCGCTACAGTACAGATTTTTACGAAACATGACAAAGGCTTAGTGGTGCCTATCCAATCGGTTACTGTGCGATCGGATGATAAGGATTCTACAAATACAAATAAGAAAATACAGGAATATGTCTTTGTTTTAAAAGATCAGACTGTAAAACAGGTTCCTATTAAAACGGGAATCCAAGACGACAAAAATATTATTATCCTATCTGGATTGAAAAAGGGAGATCAGGTCGTTTCGCGACCATTCGACGCAATTTCCAAAACCCTGAAGGATGGTAGTAAAGTGGAAAAAGTAGATAAATCCCTGTTATAAAATGGTATCCATATAATATTAATTATAAAAGGGAGGTGTTTTTTTAAACACCTCCCTTTTTATTTTCCTTTTAATTTATTAAATTTACATAACCCAACCACTGACAGCTTATGAAAAGGCTATTGACTTATTTTAAATTTAACAAAACAGAGCAAAATGGGTTCTTTGTTATATTGGTAGTAATCATTCTCTTTAGTATTATATATTCCCTTGTCAGTAGAAACGATAAAAATGATCCCATAGTTCATCAGGCTCGGGTTTTCGAGCAGTCATTTCGCGATTCAGCTGATGCCGTAGATTATCCCAATAGGAAATTTAAAGTAGCTGATGTCCATCTGGAAAAGAAAACAGCTCCCATAGATCGGGATATAGGTGCTGACGATGACAACAGGGATACCAAGCTGTTTTATTTTGATCCCAATAATTTATCCATCGATAGCTGGCGTAGGCTTGGTCTTTCAGATAAGCAAATTGCGGTGATCAAGAATTACGAGAAAAAAGGGGGGCGGTTTAAAAATAAAAATGATGTTCGGAAAATGTATTCCATCAATGCAAAATTATACGAAAAGCTCGAACCCTATATCCGTATTCAAGCGGAGAATATAGGTGCGGGCGCAACAGCTAAAGCTCCTCTACTTTACGATAAATTTGAAACCAACCATGCCGAACTTATCGATATTAATACCTGTGATACAACAGCCTTGATGAGCCTCAAAGGGATCGGAACAATTCTTTCTAAACGTATTTTGAAATATAAAGAGGTACTTGGCGGCTTCTATAGGATTGAGCAATTAAAGGAGGTTTATGGTGTTACTTCGGAGACATACGACCTCATTAAGGACTATATTACAGTGTCTAATTTAGAAGGAATCAAAAAAATCAATATTAACCAGATTGATGCCAATTCATTGGGCAAACATCCGTATCTTAGCCCGAAGGATGCGAAGTTAATAGTTAATTATCGAGATCAACATGGGAATTATACCAATATAGAAGACTTTACCAAGATAGGTACACTTTCGGATCTTGCTATTGCTAAAATCGCGCCGTATTTAATATTTGAGAATGATTCAAGATAAATTGAAATTGGAAATCCGGGATATTGTGGATTTTCCAAAACCGGGTATTGTATTCAAAGATATCACCCCTTTGTTGAAAGATGCTACACTATGTAATGAAATGATCGACGCGATTATTGACCAACTTCAAGGAATAGAAATCGATGCTATTGCAGGTATTGAAAGTCGTGGGTTTCTTTTCGGCTTTTTACTTGCGAACAGACTCGGCTTGCCCTTTATTCCTATTCGTAAACAAGGGAAATTACCATTTAAAACTATTTCCGAGTCTTATGCATTAGAATATGGTCAGGCAACAATAGAAATCCATGAAGATGCCTTCGAAAAAGGTAGCCGTATTCTGATCCATGATGATCTGCTGGCAACGGGTGGAACTGTCGTCGCGGCAAGCAAACTTATTGAAAAATTGGGCGGAGTGATTGCAGCCTATAGTTTTATCATTTCATTGGACTTTCTCAAAGCAAAAGGCAGATTGTCCCGGTTTAGTGACAGGATCTCCTCATTGGTGAGCTATTAATATAAAATCTAAGTGTTGATTTAGACGATCTTATGATACTCTTTGCAAATGCTAAAATAAATATTGGGCTGCAGGTTACCGCTAAACGAGCGGATGGCTATCATGAACTGAATAGTATTTTCTATCCCTTACCAATTTATGATATTATCGAGCTATTAGAGACGGATGCAGAGCATTGCGTATTGAGTGTACAAGGTAATCGCATACCAGGTAATACCGCGGATAATCTCTGTATAAAGGCTTATGGACTGTTAAAAAATGAGTTTGATATCCCGGCCGTCTCTATTGATCTGATCAAGCAGATTCCGATCGGAGCTGGGCTGGGCGGCGGATCAGCGGATGCATCTTTTGTATTGAAAGGACTCAATGATCTGTTTCAATTAAACTTAACAAATGCTCAGTTAATGAAATACGCAGCCCAATTGGGGGCAGATTGCCCATTCTTTATTGCAAATACTCCTGTGTTTGCAACTGGAATAGGGACAGATTTTAAGGAGATATCACTCGATCTGAGTGAATACCATATGGCGGTTATTATGCCCGATATCCATGTTTCCACTGCCGAAGCTTACAGCGGTGTGAAACCAATGCCTTCAGCTGTCAATTTGGAAGAAGCAATTCGATTGCCTATTCAGGAGTGGAAATTTCATATTCGAAATGATTTTGAAGAGTCTATTTTTGAACGTTATCCACTGCTCAAAGAAATTAAAGAGGCTTTGTATCGCAAAGGCGCTATCTATACCTCAATGTCTGGCTCCGGTGCTGCAATCTATGCTATCTTCTGGGAAAAGATGGATTTAAACGAATTTTCCAAATACGGTAAGGTCTATTACCCCACTGTATTAAACAAATGATATTAACCTGAAAAAAGCAATAGGCCTATATCTCGGCCTATTGCTTTTTTGATTGCTGATATCAATATTCTTCTTCCACTTTATAATCTAGTAATTCACGCGCTTCTTTGAGGACCTTCTCTTTTCTTTCTGCGTTAAGTCCAAGGATATCCAGCTTATCCGGATTATTTACAAGATCTTTTACCAGGATCAGCTGGTTTTTCAACAGTTGTTGTTCTTCCAGGTCCGAAAGAGTTGTTAAGCAGGTGACGGGATAAAATACTGCTTTATCTACTCTTCTTTTGATACTGGTTTCTTTGGGATAATCCCATGAGAGCAAATTGATACCATAATAGTTTGCGAAATCGATCGAATCTGAGGTAAAATAAGCGTTGGTAATAAGCCAGCCTTCCTGAAACTGCAATTTTTTGCCAAAAAAATTATAGTCAATTCCACTGATATCCTTGAACCTTGATAGGTAATACATTGGCGTTGTAACAGAAATCTTGGCATCAATATCATTCCTGAACTTACATTCCGCCGTCATCAATTTACCGTCCTTATAAGCCACAACATCCAGTTCATGGGAAACAGCATGGCCATGTACCATCTGCCCAGTGGTACTTTCATAACCGATCGA
Organism: Sphingobacterium sp. CZ-UAM; assembly: GCF_002000245.1. Lineage (GTDB taxonomy): Bacteria > Bacteroidota > Bacteroidia > Sphingobacteriales > Sphingobacteriaceae > Sphingobacterium. Next base: position 742,511 of record NZ_MTCM01000001.1, read on the forward strand.
ACGCAGCAAATGGGAAATATATTTTTCAAAATAAAAGCCTTCAGGTCCAAGATCACGTAATGCTTTTTTTAGGCTATATCGCGCAGCAAAAGAATTTCGGACAGTTTTCAGTTTATCGAAAGCCAGCTGATATAACTCTCTGGTCGAAATGCCGTCATATAATTCACTTACAACACTACTATATACCTCGTTCACCTGATCGGTATTTGCTCCAGAACGGGAAAGAGAGTGTTTTAAAGCCTCTCCATTAAAGGGAACTAATTCACCGGAATATTTTTTGACTTGCATGAATATTTAATTTGATAAATACGAATATAAGAGATGTAATCCGAGAAATCGTATAAAAACTAATATTCTATTTCTAAACTTTTTTGGACCACCATTTGTTTACATAAAGAAACAATACTTAAATAGAGATAATTATGAGTAACCTATTGACATTTGCATTTGACAAGATTAAGGCTAAGATAAAGGATGATTGCATTGAGGAGAATATTGGCGCTTCTGAACGCGTGTTATCTGTAATTGCCGGCGGTTTTATTTTAGGTTTGGGCGTAAAAAAAATATTTAAATCACCGCTGACAGGGCTTTCAGGATTGACGCTTGGTGGGACTTTAATTTATCGAGGCGTAACCGGGCATTGTGATGTCAAAAAAATGCTGGAAGATAAGGATGTTAAAAAAGTCGAAGTAATTGAGCATCGTTATTTTGTTAAATAACCCTGGCGAGCTATACTTCATCCACAATTATCTTGTTATATCATTTGTACAAGCTGCAAATTTTACTTTTTTGCAAGCTTTAACCTTCATGGTAACAATCGAGAGCGCGTCTCTACTTGGGCTTACCGCGGTTCGCTGTTGTTGCAGTACAACTATGAAACAAGTATAGTTGAAATTTAGATCCTAAAAATATTGGATAAAATTAAGCTGCCGAAAATCATCTTTTCGGCAGCTTAATTTTTAAAATATACTTTTATCAGCTATTTACACATTGAAACGGAAGTGCATAATGTCTCCGTCCTGAACAATATAAGTTTTTCCCTCTACAGCTAATTTGCCGGCCTCTTTTACCGCGCTTTCTGAGCCAAGATTGACAAAATCATCGTATTTGATTACCTCTGCGCGGATAAAACCTTTTTCAAAATCTGTATGGATAACACCCGCTGCCTGAGGGGCAGTAAAACCTTTTTCAATTGTCCAAGCACGTACCTCCTGAACACCAGCGGTAAAATAAGTAGCTAAATTCAGGAGTGAATACGCCGCTCTAATTAATTTATGAACACCGGATTCCTCTAAACCAAGATCGTCCAAAAACATTTTGCGTTCTTCATAGCTCTCCAGTTGGGCAATTTCAGATTCAATTTGTGCTGAGATGATTAAAACTTCGGCTTTCTCATCCTTAACCGCTTCTTTTACACGTTCAACATACGCATTACCGGTATTAACAGAACCTTCATCAACATTGCATACATAAAGGACCGGTTTCGCTGTTAATAAAGCTAAGTCTTGAATAAATTCAAAATCTTCAGCTTCAATAGCGGCTGTACGAGCTGATTTTCCAGATTCTAAATGTTCTTTAACAATGGAAAGTATATCAAAAGTCTTTTTTGCATCTTTATCACCGCCTGTTTTTGCCATTTTCTCCACTTTCTGGATACGTTTTACGACCGTATCCAAATCCTTTAATTGCAGTTCGGTATCGATGATTTCTTTATCTCTGATTGGATCTACTGAACCGTCCACATGAATGACATTACCATCATCAAAACATCTCAAAACGTGAATGATCGCATTTGTCGTACGAATATTTCCCAAGAACTGATTCCCTAATCCTTCTCCTTTTGATGCGCCTTTTACCAATCCGGCGATATCAACGATTTCAATGGTATTCGGAACGATACGTTGTGGATTGACTAATTCAGCTAATTTATTTAGACGGGCATCCGGTACGGTAATTACCCCAACATTTGGTTCAATAGTACAAAATGGAAAGTTTGCTGCCTGTGCTTTCGCATTTGACAGACAGTTAAATAATGTTGATTTACCAACGTTTGGTAAACCTACGATACCGCATTGTAAAGCCATATATAGTGCAAATTTTTGAAATTGCACAAAGATAGAAAATTCACTGTAATTTTTAACTATCTTGTACCATGCTTCAGTGGTACAAAATTGACGATGCCCAATTTTTAAAGGATAAAGGGATAATAGAGCATAAGGTTGGTGGAAAGACCATTTGTCTAACTTGGTTTGAAGATCAATTGTACGCGTTTTCCAGAAAATGTCCGCATGCGGGAGCTCCCTTGAAAAATGGTTGGTGTGAACGAGGGAAAGTGATCTGTCCCTTTCATCGGCATGAGTTTGATCTTGTGACAGGGAAAGGCAATCCTGCTCAGCATGATTTTATTCATATATACCCGGTCAAAGAAGAAGACAGTGCCTATTTTGTAGGTATTGAGACAGGTTTTTGGCAAAATTTTCTAGGTTCTAAAAGTAACTAAAGTATCATATCTCTCCATGCAATCGCATATCTAAGCAGTAAATAAGTATATTTGCTTTCGAAAACAAATTAAAAACATGCAGGGGAAAAAGATTGGTATAATAGGTAGCGGGAGCTGGGCGACGGCGATGATTAAGATGCTATGCGAAAATGACCAAGATAAACATATTTTTTGGTGGATTAGAAAAGAGGAAGATGCTGAATACATCCAAAAATTTAAACATAACCCGACCTATTTGAGCGGGGTCGCTGTTGATTTGAGTATTACCAGCATTGATACGAATGCCAAAAATGTAGTTGCTAATTCGGATATTGTTATTTTAAATACGCCAGCAGCTTATTTGAAAGATGCACTGCGGGGTGTCACCCAGGAAGACTTCAAGGATAAAATAGTTGTATCCGCTATCAAAGGGATTATTCCTAAGGACAACTTAATTATCGGGGAGTTTTTGGAGCAGTACTATGCTATCGATATGAAACAGATCTGTGTGATTGGTGGTCCCTGTCACGCCGAAGAAGTAGCCTTGGGGAAGCTGTCGTACTTGACATTTGGTTGTAAAAATTTGGATAATGCGGCCTTGGTGGCTTCATTTTTATCTTCCCGGGTTATTAAAACGATCCTTTCAGAAGATATCTTAGGAATTGAATTTGGAGCCGTATTAAAGAATATTTATGCATTGGCAGGGGGGATATGCCATGGATTAGGCTATGGCGACAACTTTCAGGCTGTATTGGTTTCCAACGCTATTCGGGAGATGCGTCGTTTTGTAGCTAAAGTAGATGGCGACACATCCCGTGATGTCAATACTTCTGCTTACCTAGGCGATTTATTGGTTACGGCATACTCACAATTCAGTCGCAACAGAACATTTGGGAATATGATCGGAAAAGGGTATAGTGTGCAATCTGCTCAGCTCGAAATGAATATGGTCGCTGAAGGCTATTATGCGTCCGCCTGTATTCAGCAATATGCAGAAAAGTATGCTGTTGAACTGCCTATTTGTGATGCCGTATATCAGATTTTATATGCTCATCAACCTGCATCCAAAATTATTCAGGCTTTGAGCGAAAAATTAACTTAAACCTAGCAACGAAGTAGATGATAACAAAAGAAGCGATTGCTTTAGCTTATAAAGAAATTCAAGATGAAATATGCCAGGCGCTGGAGCGTTTGGATGGTTCGGCCCGGTTTGAAGAAGAACTATGGGAAAGAGAAGGCGGAGGCGGAGGTCGTACACGGATTATTCAGAACGGTAATATATTGGAAAAAGGTGGAGTCAACTTTTCTGCTGTACATGGTAAATTACCGGAAACCATAAAGAAAGCCTTTGGTGTTGATGAAGATGATTTCTTTGCCACCGGAGTTTCCATTGTTATCCATCCCAATAATCCATGGGTGCCCATTATCCATATGAACATCCGATATTTCGAATTGAATGAACAAATGCGATGGTTTGGAGGGGGAATCGACCTGACACCGCATTATGTAAATGAAACGGATGCCCGTTTTTTTCATCAGCAGTTAAAATCGGTCTGTGATAAACATAATCCGAGCTTTTACGATGAATTTAAAAAATGGGCCGATGACTATTTTTTCATTCGCCACAGGGAGGAAACTCGGGGAATAGGCGGCGTTTTCTACGATAAGCTAAATACCGCGAAGACCGGAATGTCTATGGAAGATATTTTTGCATTTTCCTGTGACTTGGGCCGTAGCTTTGCGCCGACCTATACTGCGCTGGTCGAAAAAAATAGAAGTAAAACATTTAATGAGGCGCAGAAAAATTGGCAATTGATCCGTCGGGGACGTTACGTTGAGTTTAACTTAGTCTGGGATTCCGGTACTAAATTTGGACTTGAAACAAATGGCCGCATAGAGTCTATATTGATGAGTCTACCTGCCCAGGCCAATTGGGTATATGACCATCGACCTGAAGAAGGCTCCGAAGAAGCCAAGACCTTATCCTTATTGCGAAAAGGTATTAACTGGATTTCATAAAATCGAAAAAAACAGCATGGTTTCATACCAGAAATTTACATTAGAAAATGGACTTCGTGTATTAGTGCACGAAGATCACAACACGGCTATGGCCTGTGTGAATATATTATATGACGTCGGCGCTCGCGACGAATCTCCTGAGCAGACTGGTTTTGCCCATTTGTTTGAGCATCTCATGTTTGGTGGGAGCGTTAATATCCCTAATTTTGATACAGAGCTGCAAAAAGTTGGTGGTGAGAACAATGCTTTTACAAGCAATGATATTACCAATTACTATATTACATTACCTTCTTCCAATCTGGAGACCGCACTCTGGTTGGAATCCGACCGCATGTTAAGTCTGGCATTCTCTCCGCAGAGCCTTGAAGTACAGCGAAATGTCGTGAGCGAAGAGTTTAAACAACGCTATCTTAATCAACCCTATGGCGATGCCTGGCTCAAGCTGCGTCCACTGGCTTATAAGGTTCACCCATATCGTTGGGCTACTATTGGGAAAGAGCTGAAACACATCGAAGATGCAACGATGGCAGATGTCAAAGCCTTCTTTAAATTGCATTACAACCCACAGAGTGCAATTATGGTTATTTCGGGGGATGTACATTATGAGGAAGTGAAATCCTTGGTGGAAAAATGGTTTGGCGATATTGCGCCTGGCCAAAAATACAATCGGCAGTTACCGCAAGAGCCGAAACAGCAGGAATTGAGAAGAGAAACTGCTTATGCAGCGGTACCTTTGGATGCCCTGTATATGGCATTTCATGGCCCAGCACGGTTAGAAGAGGGATATTTCGCAATGGATTTGCTATCGGATATCCTTTCCAGAGGCTCTTCGTCAAGGCTTTATCGTAGATTGGTAAAAGAGGAGCAACTCTTTAGTGAATTAAATGCCTATGTCATGGGCAGCATCGATAATAACTTATTTGTTATTGAAGGCAAACCCTCCGAAGGAGTATCATTGGAGGAAGCCGAACGTGCTGTATGGGCTGAGCTTGATCTATTGAAAAAAGAGTTGGTGTCTGACTCCGAGCTGGAAAAGGTGAAAAATAAAATCGAGTCAACAAATGTGTTTGCCGAATTATCTATCTTGGATAAGGCGATGAATTTGGCTTTTCATGAATTGCTTGGTGACGCCAACGGCATTAATACAGAAGTGTCAAAATATCTAGCTGTCACTGCCGAAGAAGTACAACAGCAAGCAAAAGCTATTTTTAATCCCGAAAACGCATCAATATTAATGTATAAAGCACAAGAGGAGGAGGTACGACATGTTGGATAGAACAAAAGCACCCGAATTCCGTGAAATCGGTCATATAAGCTTGAAAGAACCTGTCAAAAAGCAGTTTGCCAACGGACTACCTGTGTATATATTTCATTCTCCTGAACAGGAACTTGTCCGTATTGAGTGGATTTTTGAGAATAAGTATCTCGATGGGCAAATCGAAAACCCGCTGCTTAACAGTGCATTAAGTGCCTTGCTTAAAGAGGGGACAATGAGTATGTCAAGCGCTGAAATTGCAGACAAAGTAGATTTTTATGGCGCATTTCTTGTCCCTGAATATTCTTTCGATGTAACTTCCCTGTCTTTGTATACCTTAAATCGACACAGTAAGGTTTTACTACCACTTGTAAAAGATATTTTAACGGAAGCATCGATTCCGCAAGAAGAACTTGATACCTATCTGCGTAATAACAAACAAAAGTTTCAGGTATCGATTCAAAAAAATGATTACCTAGCGAGACGCAAGTTCTATAATCTGATCTTCGGTGAAAGTAACCGTTATGGGCGTACACCAAAATTCGAAGATTATGATGCCATTAGCCGTGAGCAATTGATAGAACTGTATCGAAAAGAAATTGTTCCTGATAATTGTACCTTGATTGTTTCGGGCAATGTCTCCGAAGATCTCATCAGTGAACTGGAACAGATCTTTGGATTTGAGTGGCTTAAACTTGGGACCGCCTCCTCTGCGGATGGCCCATTATTAACGCAAAAGTCGGGCGATTTGGCATATGAAGAGAAAGAAAATGCGCTGCAATCAGCCATTCGTTTAGGAAGTCAGACTATATCGAGAACCCATCCGGATTACCCCGCATTACAGTTTGTAAATACGCTGCTCGGGGGCTTTTTTGGCTCCAGACTGATGCGTAATATCCGAGAGGAAAAAGGATATACCTACAGTATTGGGTCGGCCGTAGCAACATTAAAGCATACTGGATTTTTGACCATTGCGACAGAAGTAGGCGTAGAGGTGACGAATGCGACTTTAGCCGAGATAGAAAAGGAAATCGATCTGCTAAAGACCACATTGGCGTCGGTAGAGGAAGTTGATTTGGTAAAAACCTATATGGAAGGATCAATGCTGGGATCGTTAGAGAGTATATTTTCTCATGCGGATAAATTCAAGAGTGTTCTTTTGAACGATATGAACTTAACGTATTATTCTTATTACATGGAGGAAATTAAAAATATGACACCCGAAAAAGTTCGTGATATTGCCAATAAATACCTTGATTTTAAGCAAATGGTAAAGGTTATTGTGGGTAAGTTCAATCCAATGGAGCCGATTCATCAAGCGGTTGTAAATTAAATTTCTCAGACTACAAAAATCAAATTCAACTTTGTATTTTTGGTTTTTGTTAAAAAAGCATACGATCCAGCATGGAATTAAAATTAAACAGACCATTGGTATTTTTCGATTTAGAGACGACAGGTGTTAATGTTGCAACCGATCGAATTGTCGAAGTATCATTTTTGAAAGTGATGCCCAATGGTGAAGAAACTGTATATACGAAGAAAATTAACCCGGAAAGACCTATTCCTGCAGAATCCACGTTTTTTCATGGCATTCGTGATGAGGATATTAAAGACGCACCTACATTTAAAACCATTGCTGTAGAATTGGCTACCTTCATCGGTGATGCGGATTTGGCAGGATACAATTCGAATAAGTTTGATGTGCCGATGCTTATGGAAGAATTTTTACGTGCTGGCGTAGACTTTTCGTTGGAAGGCCGTGCCTTTGTTGATGTACAAAACATCTTCCATCAAATGGAACAGCGTACATTAAAAGCCGCCTATAAGTTCTATTGCGATGAGAACCTGGAGAATGCGCATACCGCTGAAGCAGATGTACGTGCGACTTACGAAGTGTTAAAAGCGCAACTCACCAAGTATGAGGGAGCAGCATTTGAGGATCGTCATGGGGTCGTTTCGTATCCTGTAGTCAATGATGTCGCTGCTTTACACGAATTTACCAACTTAAGTAAGCCTGTAGATTTTGCAGGGCGCATTGTATATAACGAAGATGGATTAGAAACCATCAATTTTGGTAAGCACAAAGGAAAACCTATTGTGGAAGTATTTGAGCAGGAACCAAGTTATTACGCCTGGATGCAGAACGGTGATTTCCCTTTATACACCAAAAAGGTATTGGAAAATATCTGGATAAAATATAAGAAAGAAAAAAGTGAGCAAAAAGCGAAAGCAGCATCTAATCATTCGGTAGAGGATAAAAAGACTGCTAAAAAGGAATTCAATCAACAGAAAGAAGAGACAGCTCAAAGTATCTCGCTGGATATGCTGAAAGAATTGCAGGATAAATTTAAAAAATAACTTTATTAATAGCTTAGAAAAAGGATTATGGAATTCAAACAAGAAGTGGAGCATGTACAATGTTTGATTATTGGTTCAGGTCCAGCGGGGTATACTGCAGCGATTTATGCAGCCCGTGCGGATATGAAACCGGTGGTTTATACAGGTATTGTACCGGGGGGGCAATTGACACAAACAACAGAAGTAGACAATTTTCCGGGATATCCAAAAGGGATTACCGGTCCGGTTATGATGGAAGATCTGCGGGAACAAGCTGAACGCTTTGGGACATCTGTGCGCTTTGGTTATGTGACCAAAGTAGATTTTACTGGCGATGTACATCGTGTAGAAATTGATGGCACAGTACAAGTTACTGCAGATACAGTGATTATTGCTACAGGAGCAACAGCAAAATGGCTGGGCTTGGAATCTGAACAAAAATATAACGGTTTTGGGGTATCAGCTTGTGCTGTATGCGACGGTTTCTTCTTTAAAAATCAGGAAGTGGCCATTGTGGGTGCTGGAGATACTGCCGCTGAGGAAGCCACTTACCTTGCGAAATTATGTTCCAAAGTACATATGTTAGTGCGCCGTGATGAGTTCCGCGCATCCAAAGCCATGGTACACCGCGTTATGAACACACCTAATATCGAAGTACATTACAACTCCGAAGCAAAAGAGGTTTTAGGTGATGGCCAGGTAGTCACTGGAATTCGCGTCATCAACAACAAAGACCAATCCGAGAAAGTCCTGGAAGTGACAGGTTTCTTCGTTGCAATTGGTCATAAACCGAATACGGAGTTATTTACGGGGATATTGGATATGGATGAAACTGGCTACCTGATTACTAAGCCAGATAGTACTGCAACCAATATACCTGGAGTCTTTGCATGTGGAGATGTACAGGATAATATATTTCGTCAAGCAATTACTGCCGCCGGTACCGGCTGTATGGCTGCGCTTGAAGCAGAAAGATACCTTGCTGCCAAAGAAAGCGGAGAATAACACAATCTGCAAAATAGGGAATTCCAACAACGGATTACTCCCAATAGAATATATGGATTAAAGTTGCTGTCCAAAAAGCCCGATTTGATATCGGGCTTTTTTTTAGATAACTGCTATTTACCTGGATCTATCTTGTAAAAATAAATAAGTCCTGGGCAGAATATAAAAATAGTTTTCAAAAAGACTACTTGATTAGTAGTCTTTTTGAAAACTATTTTTATATTTGTTCTGTCGTTAACAATTGGCGTTGGCAACGAACATAAAATCTAGACTACAAATTTTGAACAAGTATGAAAAACGACTATCTAATCGCTTTTAGAAGCAACGGAGAAACTACTCCAATTTTTAATTCCTTCCTTTTCATTTGTCGAATGCGAATGTGCTGTTAAGCACCCCTTTTTCCTTATTTATACTTCGTTAAGTAAGTAATTCGAATTTTAATAACAAGGATACCAATGGCGTTGGCACTTGTTTGCGTATTCACTTTAAAATAGAACTGACAATGAAAAATTTCAGCGTACTTTCGTATGCTATATTAATCCTGCTTGTACTGTATACCTTTGTACCGGTCCTGGCACAGCAACCTCAACCGATCATCAATGCCTCCTTAATAGGAACAGTAATTGATGGCACGACCAAAGAACCCATTGAAGGGGTGACCATACAACTAGAGGCCGTAACACATAGTGTAAAAACAGACCGTAATGGTAAGTTTCAATTTGTCACGGGACAGAAACTTCCTTTTACCCTTATCCTAACCTTTGTTGGTTATCAGAAGAAAAGGGTCGTCGTAAATACCTCTCCGGCTGTTATTGAGCTTTCTCCAAGCTCGGAGGATCTGGAGGAAGTCGTGGTGGTCGGATACGGAACCCAAAAACGACGTGATTTGACGGGGGCAGTGGCTTCCTTACCGGAAAACCTCCTTAAACAACCAGTGTCTTCGCTCGATCAGACCTTAAAAGGTGGAATCGCCGGTGTTCAGGTTACACAAACCTCAGGACAGCCTGGAGGAGGGGTGAGCATTCGTATTCGGGGCGGTGCTTCCATACAAGGTGGAAATGAGCCGCTGTATGTCATCGATGGCTTTCCAGTATATAATCAGACAGAAAGTACAGGTGTCGGAAGCGGTACTCCCGTGAATCCTTTAGCCAGTATCAATCCTGCAGATATTGAAAGTATTGAAGTGCTTAAAGACGCTGCGGCGACTGCAATATATGGATCGCGCGGTGCGAATGGCGTTATTCTGGTCACCACGAAAAAAGGAAAAGCCGGCCATGTGCAGTTAAACTATGATGGTAGTATCGGGACACAAACTGTGCTCAAAAAGATTGATGTGCTGAAAGCGCGTGATTTTGCCATTCTCCGCAACGATGCGCTGTATGATGCCAACCCAAGTTTGGGGCCAAATCAATATCGGAAACAGTCAGAACTGGATCAATTGGGCGAAGGAACAGATTGGCAAAAAGCGGCCTTCCGGACCGGAAGAATACAAAACCACCAACTATCGTTGTCTGGAGGAGCTGAGAAGGTTCAGTATTTTCTGGGTGCTAATTATTTTGATCAGGAAGGTGTCATCCTAAATACAGATTTCAGACGCTTGGGATTTCGCTCAAATATCAACGCAAATCCCTTCGATCGCCTGCAGGTAGGGGCCAACTTATCCATTAATAAAACAAACGCACAGATCGCTCCAGCAGGTATTGTGAATGCATTGCTTATTATGCCGCCGACAGCAACGATATACGAACCTAATGGTACTTACACACTGCGTAACCCCTTTGAGAATATTTTCGCTAATCCGATAGCAACATTGAAAGAAACGACAAATACATCAAATGGTTTACGGGTTTTGGGTACTTCCTTTGCGCAATATCGTATTTTACAAGGACTGCAGGCAAAAGTGCTTTTTGGGGTCGATCTGAATAATCGGGATGACAAATTCTATCTTCCGTCTTATATCTATGAGGGTGCGGGATCGAAGGGGGAGGCGAGCTTAGGAAATTTAAATGGTAACTCTTGGTTGAATGAAAATACCCTAACCTATACCGGGGTTATCGGACAGCATAATTTTAACGCGCTCCTTGGTTTTACACAACAGGAAAATAAAAACGAAGTATTTAGTGCCGGTGCGCAGAATTTTGTTACAGATGATTTACTTTTCAATAGTTTACAGAGTGGGTCTACCTTGACTCGACCTTCGTCGGACACTTATAATTGGGTCTTGCATTCCTATTTAGCACGGGTAAACTATAATTATTCAAATAAATACTATGTTTCAGCCAGCATACGCCGTGATGGTAGCTCCAGGTTTGGCGCTAACAATAAATGGGGCAATTTTCCCTCATTGGCATTCTCCTGGCGTATAATAAATGAACCTTTTTTTAAACAGGCTTTCCCTGCTATTGATGACTTTAAAATACGAACAAGTTTTGGTACAACCGGAAATCAGGAGATAGGACAATATCAGTCACTCTCCACACTGTATAGCCTAAATTATCTCTTTGGAAATAACGTGGTCACAGGCTTTGCGTCGCAACGGGTTCCAAACAAGAATCTGGGCTGGGAAACCACGTTCCAATATGATGCTGGTTTTGACCTTTCACTCTTGAAAAACCGATTACAGTTTACCGCCGACTATTATTATAAAAAGACGAAAGACCTATTGTTGAATGTTGAGATACCCTGGACCTCAGGTTATGCCACTTCCTTACAAAACTTTGGATCTGTTTCAAATCAAGGTTTGGAGTTTGGCCTGAAATCAAAAAATCTACAGGGAAACTTTAGTTGGAATACAGATCTAAATATCTCTTTTAACCGAAATAAAGTGTTAACTATTGGTGAAGGAGCTACATCTTACATTACTGGAAACTATATTATTAAGGTAGGAGAGCCTTTGGGTACTTTCTATGGGACCGTAATCGATGGTATTTTACAACTGGGTGAGGAGAGTAGTAAAGGAGTATTAACCGGGAACGCCAATCCGAAGGCTGGGGATCGCGTGTATAAGGATATTAATGGCGACGGCCAGTTTACCACTGCCAACGACCGGACCATCATCGGCAACGCACAACCTGATTTTATATTTGGTATCAGTAATACGCTTTCTTACAAAGGATTTGATTTGTCTTTCTTGATTCAGGGAACTGTTGGCAATGACTTACTGAACATCAACCGCCAAAACCTTGAGATGTTTACCGGTCAGCAGAACGCATCAATTGATGCACTTAAACGCTGGACAACAAGCAATCCAAGTCAGCTATACCCGAGGGCCAAGCTGGATCCTGCTCCGGTATTCTCGAATCAGTTTGTTGAAAGTGGATCATTTGCCCGGCTGAAATCCCTGCAGTTTGGCTACAACTTTCCAAAAGAATGGTTGAAAAATGCACATATTACAAATTTGAACCTATATCTGGCTGCACAAAATCTATTGACATGGACCAATTATAGGGGGTTTGATCCTGAGGTAACTTCAGGTAGCAATGTCCAGATTGGTACGGATGCTGGAATTTATCCTGCCGCTAAGTCTATATCTATAGGTTTATCCTTAACCTTCTAACTTATACAGATCGCAATGAAAAAAAAATATTATCCCATCACCTTATTCATCGTTTTGTTAACCGGAATATCTTGTTCAAAATTGACTGAGAAGCCCGAGAGCGCATTGGTTTCGGAGCAGTTCTACCTGAATCAAGGACAGGCCGTTGCTGCAGTGACAGGTACTTATCGAAAACTGTATGAAACAGGACAATCTTTGTACAACAGTTTATTTCAGATTGCTGTGGAAATGGCGACAGATGATTATGAGGCCGGACCTCGCGCGCGGAATGCCCATGTGCGCGCTATAAGCAACTTAACCCACGACGCCTCAAATGACCGAATGGAACAACTCTGGAAACAGAGTTATGATGCCATTAATGCATCAAATCTGAATATCGTTAATATTGAAGCGATGACGCAAAATCAGATTGATGTCACCATACAGCAACGGTTGATCAATGAAGCCAAATTCCTACGGGCATTACATTATTTCAATCTAGTACGCTGGTTTGGCCCTGTTCCACTCGTTTTACGTCCGATTGAAGGTTTATCGGCAGAAGAACTGTATGTGTCAAAGGCGTCAGAAAATGAGGTCTATGCACAGATTATAAACGATTTAAAAGCGGCTTCCAGCTTGCCGAATTATAAAAATTATGGCGATGCAGACAAAGGGCGGGCTACATCCGGTGCGGCTAAAAGCCTTCTGGCAAAGGTATACCTGACCCAGTCAGATTGGACTAATGCGAAGCTGCTGGCCAAGGATGTGATTGACAAAGAAGGATATGCGCTTTTTCCAGATTTTTCAGATGTCTTCAATACAGAGAAAAAAAATGGTATTGAACATATTTTTTCGGCGCAATTTAAAGGAAATAGTGGTTACCAAGGGAATTCATTGGCAAGTCGTTCTGCGCCGGCGGATATACCCGGGATCAATGGGGACTATGCCGATGCTTTACATAGCGAGGGTGGTCTCTATAAGAGCTTCGCAGTAGATGATAAACGCCTTTCTGTGACCTTTACAACAGGTATGATATCACCCAAAGATGGTAAATACTATGCGCTGACCAAACCACAATTCAATAAGTATTATGACCAGACCGTGGTCGGTAATCAATCTCAGTCTTCAAAAAATACGCCCATCATACGATATGCTGAAGTTTTGCTTATACTGGCTGAAGCAGAGAATGAATTAAATGGTCCAACACAGGAGGCTCGGGATGCAATTAATGCGGTGCGCGCAAGGGCCGGCATCGAAAAGCTGTCTGGGACTGAAAACAAAGATAGCTTTCGGGAACTGGTATTTGAGGAACGACGGAAAGAATTGGTGTACGAGTACCAGCGCTGGTTTGATTTGGTACGTCGAGGGGCGAATTATTATATCAGCAAATTAAAAGCTGCGGGAAAAACGAATGCCGCACCGCGACATCTTCATTTTCCAACGCCGCAACGAGAGCTGAATTTGAATCCGAAATTGGTTCAACATCCGGACTGGTTGGCCAAATAGTGAATTACAGCGCTGTGAGAAAATAATTTGATTTTATTCGCATCGCAAAATATGATAAATTATGAAAACAATATACATTCTTATCGCACTTTGTATAAGCTGGATATTCAATAAGAGTATAGCGCAGGACAAACGACCAAATATTGTGTTGATCCTAGTTGATGACTTGGGTTTTTCAGATATAGAACCTTATGGTGGAATAGATTTCCGTACACCAAATTTGACAGAGCTGGCAAAACAGGGGACCCGGTTCCAGGAATTTTATAATAATTCGATCTGTGCTCCCACTCGCGCAACATTGTTGACAGGTCAATATGCCCATCGTGCTGGTATAGGATATTTTAATGTTAACCTGGGCTTACCCGCATACCAGGGATTTTTAAACCACGAATCGCAGACGCTGGCCGAAGTACTGAAAGGAGCGGGGTATTCCACCATTATTTCTGGAAAATGGCATGTTGGCGATGACTATGATCAATGGCCAGCGCAGCGAGGTTTTGAACGCTCGTTTAATTTTGTGGGCGGTGCATCCAATTTTTATGAAATTAATGGGCCTGAAAATCCTAGTGTACCCTTGTACCGAAATAACAAACCATTCTATCTACCCAAGGGACGTTATCTAACCGACGAAATTACAGATCAGGCAATTGGTTTTCTGCGCGAGCAGGCGCAGGATAAAAAACCTTTTTTTCTGTATCTCGCCTTTAATGCACCTCATTGGCCTTTGCAAGCTCCAGAACACGAAACCCAGAAATATCAGGGAGTATATCAGCAGGGCTGGGACAGTTTGCGTATGAAACGCTATGAAAATGCGGTTCAAAAGGGCGTTTTCCCTAAAGGCCAGCCTATTGCCGCAAAGGACTCAACTGTGCAGCAATGGAACAAGCTTACCTATGATGAACAGCAATATTGGCAACGTCGACAGCAGGTGTTTGCCGCCATGGTCGATCGGGTGGACCAAAGTATTGGAAAAGTCAGGCAAACATTAAAAGAACTCAAGAAAGACAAAAATACGATCATCATCTTTTTGTCCGACAATGGAGCCCAGGGTGGAGAGCGCAACCGAATCTACACCTCCCGAAATACAGAGACTGTAGGTTTGCCAGGTTCTTATGATATGCAAAATAGCAACTGGTCCCAAACAGGGAATTCCCCTTTGCGAAGCTATAAGGATAACCCCTATGAAGGGGGAATCGGGGCACCTTTCATTGTCTGGTTCCCAAAGGAAGTGAAAGCGAACGTCGTTAAAAAGGGGACGGGGCACCTGATTGATATTGCACCTACGCTATATGATTTTGCACAAGCAAAATACCCGTCAACACAAGGGGATTCAACCATCAATCCTTTACCAGGCCTTAGTCTGCGCGAATTGTTGCGCACTGATAAAAATCAGATTGACCGTCAAAGCCCACTGTTTTGGGAACGTGCAGGTAATAAAGCTGTACGATATGGTAAATGGAAACTTGTGTCTTTATTCAAAGATGGGAATAAGCCACAGCTTTACAATATTGATGAAGACAGAGGGGAAAATAAGAATGTTGCAGAACAATATCCAGCAATTGTCCAAGACCTCGAAGCACGTTATAAAATATGGGCACAGCAGAATGGTGTCGTGGACTATAATCTGCTGAAAACAAACAACCAATTTCGTTAGGCCTAGAAAGTGGGCCGGCGAAAAACTTCATGACATATCTAAAACGTGTAAAAAAGTGCATTGATACGCATGAAACTTAACATGTATACCGCCAAAGACAGCGGACATACCTCAATCTAAACATTATTGATGAACAAATAATTTAAATAGATGAAAAAAGTAACACTATGTATCGCCCTTATTTTGGGATGGGCAGGTGCTCTTTTGGCACAAGAAAAAAAGCCTAATATTATTCTGATTCTCGCCGACGACCTGGGGTACTCCGATTTAGGTGCCTATGGTTCGGAAATCGAAACTCCTAACCTGGATCGTTTAGCTAACGAGGGAATACGTCTAAAACAATTTTATAACAACTCCATCTGTGCCCCGACACGCGCATCACTGATTACCGGTCAGTATCAGCATAAGGCCGGAGTAGGTTATTTTTCCAATGATCTGGGCTTACCAGCCTATCAAGGTTATATCAACGCCGAATCATTGACCATTGCTGAAGTTCTTCGCTCAAATGGATACATTACAGCGACCTCGGGCAAATGGCATGTGTCAGGAAAAGGGAAGAGCCTACCCTGGGACCGCGGTTTCGACTTGGTTTTTCCGAAAGAAGAGAAGAATTCAGATTCGGGCGCTCCAACCTTTAAAGGAGCGACAGATGCCGCAGGCTATCCCTTGGAGAGTTCCTTTTCTACAGAGATCATCAATCGAGAGGCCGAAGGTTTTCTGGATCAGATCAAAGGTCAGGACAAGCCCTTCTTTCTATATTTGGCGCATACTGCACCGCATTGGCCTTTAGTGGCTTTGCCGCAGGATATTGCGAAGTACAAAGGACGGTACGATAAAGGTTGGGAGAGTATTCGTCGGGCACGTTTTGAGCGCCAAAAAGAGCTGGGGATCGTCGATCAAACAACAACACTTTCTATTGCTGACGAAGATATTTACGATTGGCAACGTTTATCCTTTGACCAAAGGCAGTTGTGGGCCAGGAAAATGGAAGTGTTCGCTGCAATGGTCGATCGCTTGGATCAGACCATCGGTAAATTGCTGCAAAAACTCAAAGAAAATGGACAATTAGACAATACGCTAATTGTGTTCCTGTCCGATAATGGTGCACCTGCGGAGGACTTGGTTCGCTGGTTCCATGGTGCCCGGTTAAACAGTGGACCAGTGGGCACCGTAGGTTCGTTTGAATCACAAAGCAAAAATTGGTCCTATGCATCAAATACACCATTCAAGGCATTTAAAGATTATACCTACGAAGGTGGAATCAATGCCCCATTTATCGCCTGGTTTCCCGGGAAGATTGCAAAAGGCGTGAAAAAGGGAATTGGTCATATCATTGATTTGGCGCCAACTTTTTATGAACTCGCCGGAGCTATTTATCCCAAGGAATTTCAAGGGCATCAGGCAAATAAACTCCCCGGGAAAAGCTTACTTCCAGTCCTTTTTAATCAAGAGGATACTGTAAAGCGCGAAGAAGGTCTTTTTTGGGAACGGGCCGGGAATCGTGCAGCACGGATAGGAAAGTGGAAACTGGTGTCCACATGGCCTTCCTACAAATGGGAACTATATGACCTGGAACAGGATCCGACAGAACGAAAAGATATTGCCGCCAAGCATCACGACGTTGTGTCCCGACTATCCACGGCTTACTTTCGCTGGGCCAAGGAAAACGGGGTAGTGGATTTTGCAGAATTAGAAAGTAAAGAGCCGGTCAGTATGAAGGAGTTTAGGGAAATTAAGGTGCAGGAAATTGCAGCACCAGCATTTCGTTTCTAAAAAATAAATTTTCAAATAAAACAGCATTTCTATAATCCGATTGAATGCGATTTAAACGATGCAGTTTATATTCCATTAAAAAGGCACCATGTTCCATTGGGTCTGGTGCCTTTCTATATCCGAATTATATTCGGCTATTATTAAGTCATTGCTCAACCTGACTGTTGAAACCTTACCGTTCTATTTATTTTCTTCGACTTCAAATACCGTGTCAATCTTCCAATTGGCTTTATCTTTGGACGCAGCCACTGCCAAACGGTCACAACGCTCGTTCAAGGGATGTCCGGCATGGCCTTTTACCCACACTAATTTGACCTTATGCAGTTTATAAACATTCATTAAACGCATCCAAAGGTCTTTATTCTTTTTACCTGCAAAGCCTTTTTGGATCCATCCATATACCCAATTTTTGTCAATAGCATCGATCACATATTTGGAATCAGAATAAACCGTAACGTTCTGATTTAAGTTTTTTAACGCTTCGAGGCCTACTATGACGGCCATCAATTCCATACGGTTATTGGTCGTTTTTCTATATCCTCCAGAGAATTCTTTTTCAATTAATTTGCCTTTGAATGCCTCGTTGTCGCCTGTATAGATAGTCCTTAAGATGGTTCCATACCCCCCTGGGCCCGGATTTCCACTGGATGCCCCGTCTGTATATAATTCGATCATACCTTCCAAACTTAGATAAATTTGTGTTTAAATACAATTATAATTGTGCGGACTCCCTGCGACATCCTGACAATCTGTATATAATATGATTTATTCGGTTTAGCATAAGCGTTTTCGCTGTAATTTATCGCTTACACGATAAAATTATGACGATTTATATGTATTTTGCTGGCTTAAACTCGTTATGTACTCGATAATTTAACTTTATGAAGTTTCAAAAGGTTTCTCTTTTTGTTCTTTTAGCGTCGGCATGTTTCAACGTCAGCGCACAGAACACAACGTCAGCTCAAAAAATGCAGTGGTTTGAGGATGCCAAGCTGGGTGTCTTTATTCATTGGGGGATATATTCCGTTGATGGTATCTCAGAATCATGGTCTTTCTTCAATAATTATATTAACCACGATAATTATATCAAACAGCTTGATGGTTTTACCGCCAAAAACTATAAGCCAAGCGAATGGGCTAAATTGATCAAACAAGCTGGGGCGAAGTACAGCGTCATTACAACAAAACATCATGATGGAATCTCTTTATGGAATACCAAAGCGGACAAAGCCATCACCACGGTGAAAGATGCCGCTGCCAAACAGGATGTTATTACACCATTTGTAGAGGCTATCCAACAGGAGGGGCTACATACCGGTCTCTACTATTCTTTACCAGACTGGAGCCATCCTTATTACGACGTATTTACCCGTGCAAGAAAACGCTACGAACTGGCTAAGGAGCCCGATCGTTGGAACCATTATGTTGAATATTATCAAAAACAGTTAAGCGAGTTATCACAACAATATAAACCCGAATTGATTTGGTTTGATGGGGATTGGGAACATAGTGCTGAGGAGTGGAAATCTAAGGAAACTTTATCGCTGTTGCGCAAATATAACCCCAATATCATTATTAATTCGCGTTTAAATCACCATGGCGATTACGAGACTCCTGAGCAAGGCATTCCAGTAACCCGGCCGGACGCTAAATTCTGGGAACTTTGCTATACCATGAATGACTCTTGGGGATATCAGCCTTTTGATAAGAAATACAAATCACCCAATATGATTATCCGTACGTTGGTCGATTGTATCTCCATGGGGGGCAATCTCCTTTTGGATATTGGTCCAAAAGCGGATGGAAGCATTCCAGAAGAGCAGATAAATATTTTGAAGCAGCTGGGTAGATGGACGAATAAACACGCAGCCGCTATTTATGGAACTAGAGCAGGTATCCCATTCGAAAATTATAACGGTAAGTCCGCTTTATCAAAAGATGGAAAAACCCTTTATCTCTATGTATATGAGCAGAAAACACAATTGCAACTTAAGGGATTGCTGAATAATTCCGTTCAACGGATTTCCGTTGTCGGGGATGCGGCTTCGAAGGTGATGGCAACAGCTTCCGATGCAACGATCCAGTTGGATCTGACGAAAGTGAACTTCGATCAGGATGTCACAGTATTGGCAGTGGAATTTAAGGATAAGGTTCGGTGGCAAACCCCGCAGGAAAAAGCGGTAAGTTTGGTATCTGTGTTAAATAATAAGCATACTGTTACCGCTTTAAATCAGATTGCATCAACCCTGCACGATGGAAAAAATATTTTTGATCATTCCGGTTTGACTTTAGACGGTTTGGAAACCAAGCTGCCAACAGGAAATCTGACAAACCCAACTGTATTAGATTGGATAAAAAATCATGCCGAAGCACTTTATGAAACTGGAAAAGGACTGCCGGAGGGACATTATGAAGGATTAAGCGCAGTTTCCAAAGATCGTCAGACCCTCTATCTTTTTGTCGAAGGGACACCGACAGGACCCATCGCGTTAAAAGGAATAAAGAATGGGATTGCACGGATTCGGTTGGTAGGAGAAGGTTCTATGATCAATCATGAAATTTTCAATAAATTATACTGGAGCAGTATTCCGGGGATCGTTTATATTCAGGCACCAAAGGAACGCCTGGATAAAAATATGACTGTTATTGCCGTACTATTGGACTCACCCTTGGCATTGCACCGTGAGAAAGTTGGCGCAATTGAAAATAACCTTTAATCGCTGCTAAACAAAATATTGGCGCCCAAGATGATAGCATCTTGGGCTTTTTTATCCAGTCAAAATAATTTTTGTTGCCGCTGTTATGGCGGGAATTATTTTTATGCTAACTTAGGACGATGAGTCTATTATATACCTCTCTTATAGCGCTGTCAACTGCCGTGCTATGTATTTCCTGTACTGCGGGAGATGGCAATAAAGTGGAGCGACAACGTGCAGATTCGCTGACGAATGAAGTGGTTAAAGGAAAAATGAGTTTGGAACGACTGGCCAAATCAGATGAATTTATGTATTTCAATGAAAAATACTTTTATGAACCGGCTGATTTGAAGGCGATACCTAAATTTGACAAGGTGCAGATTCAAATTGTAACCTATCGCATTTATAAACATGTTAAGCTGTCAGCCAACCGTTATCATTTTGCTGTAAAACAAGCAAAAGATCTGCATATCCCCAATAAGGCTTTTGTCTACTATCAACGTTCTTTTGATGAGATGAACCGAAAAGCTGCTACTAGTAAAGATTCGATCCGACTGGAACTTCCCGATGACTATGCTACTAAATTGCTAAAAGAGTAGTGTATTTGTTTATTATCTAAAAAGTATCCTTTCGAACCCAATAGATTTATTTATTTTTAGGGACTAAGCAAGCAAATGGAAAAGAAAAATATTGTTGTTTTAACCGGAGCAGGTATTTCAGCTGAAAGCGGGATACCAACCTTTAGGGATGCAAATGGATTATGGGAAGGACATGATGTGATGGCTGTTGCTTCTATTGAAGGCTGGAAGAAAAACCCAGCACTTGTTCAGCAATTTTACAACCTTAGACGGAAGGCAGCGTTAGCCGCAAAACCAAATGCAGCGCATCTCGCTTTGCAGCAGTTAGAGTCGGCCTACCAGGTCACCATCATTACGCAGAATGTAGATCTGTTGCATGAGCAGGCCGGATCTACAAAGATTATACATTTACACGGTCGATTGGATCAATCCAAGTCGTCCATTGACGATCGTTTGATTTACCCCATTGAGGGGGATGAGATAAAGATGGGAGATCTCTGCGAAAAAGGCAGTCAATTGCGACCGAATATCGTGTGGTTTGGTGAGGCTGTTCCAGAGATTGAACGGGCAATGGCCTATGTTTCTAAAGCAGATATCCTAATCATCATCGGAACTTCCCTGCAGGTTTATCCAGCGGCCGGACTGCGACAATTTGCACCAAGCTATTGCCGCTCATTTTTGATAGACAAGCAGATTCCGGATAGCACAAGATTGGGGCGTATAAAATGCTTTGAGGAGGCCGCGACTGTTGCGGTTCCTATTTTGGTAACTCAGCTGCTTCAGGAAGCCTCAGTTGGAGAATGATATAACAGTGCATTATAAACACAGGTAGTTTACGGTTTGAACGAGGAGAAAGTTGCGTAAAACCTCATAAATAGGATAACTTTATTGAGAGATAGATTAAAAACTTAAAAAATGAAAAGAATAATAGGACTGATTTGTAGTTCGGTATTGGCCATTTCTTGCCACAATAACTCGGCGATCAAAGTAAATCATAGTACAAACAATGCGCCGATACAATTGGATAGTGCGCAAGCAAGACATTTGCTTACCTTGCCCTTGCATTGTATTGAAGTTGAATATCCGAACAAATTGGGACAGGTACTCGGAAGTGACAAAGATCTAAAAGGGCCGCGCGCGCTACATCCAATTTTTTACGGCTGTTTTGACTGGCACTCTTCTGTTCATGGTTATTGGTCAATTGTCCGAATTTTGAAACAATTTCCTGATCTAGACAAGTCTGGCCTGATCCGGAAGCAGCTCAATCAGATTATTACAGCAGAAAATGCGGCAACAGAATTAGCATTCTTTCAAGATAAAAATAATAAAAACTTTGAACGCACCTACGGTTGGGCCTGGTTATTACAACTGCAAAAAGAGTTATTGACCTGGAAAGATCCCGATGCGGAACGCTGGGCAAAAATTCTGGATCCAATGGCAAAACATATTGTGAAAGCCTATCAGGAATATTTGCCGAAATTGGTGTATCCAATTCGTACTGGCTATCATGATAATTCAGCTTTTGGTCTCTCGCTGGCTTTAGATTATGCAAGGGGAGCCAATAATGTTGCCTTTGAAAAATCATTAACGACAAATGCGGTAAGGTTATATGACCATGACAAAAATTGTAATATTTCCTTTGAGCCTAGCGGTAGTGATTTTCTTTCCCCTTGTCTTGAAGAGGCGCTATGCATGAGTGCGGTTTTGGGGCAAGATGAATATCGCAAATGGCTAAAGGACTTTCTTCCGGAGCTTTTTAATCCAGACTTTAATTTGGAACCCGGCATTGTAAAAGATCGTACAGATGGGCATCTAGTTCACTTGGATGGATTGAATTTTAGCCGGGCCACCTGTTTAAATGGTATTGCTAAGGCACTGCCTGAGCTGAATCATCTACATGGTCTCGCCAATAAGCACTTAAAATATTCATTACCAAATATCACCTCCAAGGATGACTATATGGGCTCCCATTGGTTGGGGACTTTTGCACTTTATGCACTTTCTAAAAATTAGGCCCACGGTCTGCTAAAAGCTGGGATTGGATCGACGCTTACAGCACTAAGCTACAGTTTCTGAATTTACAGAATCTGTAGCTTACATATTTGTCTCGCCCCATTCATCCATAAGTACTAAAATTTTTTCCAATGAACGCCCCAATGCTGTTAGTTCATATTCTACTTTGGGTGGTACTTGTTGATAAACGATCCGATTGATCAGTTTATCCTGCTCAAGTTCTTTCAATTTGGCAATCAGCATGCGCTCTGAAATACCGACAAGTCTTTTTCGCAATTCACCATAACGCAACCTTTCTTCATGTAGGAGATAGGAGAGGATATTTATTTTCCATCTTCCCCCAATTACGGATAAAGTGAAAGCGATGCCACAATGACCTTTCCAGAAAGTTTCGTTGATATTATTGGTGGAGCTTTCTTTTCTGTTATTCATACTTACTTTTCTGTTGGTATCATACAATTTCGTGCGTACTGTTATTGATGCAATTTAATAAAGAAATTTGTAGCTCATCTTATAAAGTATAAAAATGGAAACAACAAAATCTATCGTTCATTGGTTGAGCTACGCCTATTACCTCTATGTATTTGGTTATGCTTCCTTATTTAAAGTTTTTCAGAAACAGTCCATGATGCAGAGTATGGATTCTTTGGGGTTTAACAAAACCTGGACATTAGGCATTGGAATAGGCGAGTTGCTGGGTGTTATATTTCTTCTTATAGGTTTGTACAAACCAGAATTCAAAACAGTAGGAATTTTACTTTTATTTCCATTTGCGATTGGTGCTTTTACGGCACATATGGCTCATCAGGAATATAATCATTATTATAATTCATTACTAATGTGTATGCTTAGTATTATCCTTCTTGCGACCGACAAAAATTTTAAAATTAGTATTTAGTGTTCTGCTAGCCCAGCAGTGTTATGAGAAGACAAAGCCAGTGACACACAACTTACTTTAGAATTAAACAAAACGATTTCTTTTCAGGATGAGTTCATAAGAGAGACCACAGGTCATTTTAACAATTCTATCCATCGAGTAATAAAACAAAATCTATTATGACGAAGAAAAGAGAACGCATTGAAAAAGCAGAAAATCAGATTGAAAATGAAAAAATAAGATCATTAAACCAGCATATCTCTGATGCAAGTGGTGAACAGATGAGAACAGATCAGGGCGTTAGGATCAATGATGATCAAAACTCGCTTAAAGCTGGCGAGCGGGGTGCCACGCTATTGGAGGATTTTATTCTCCGGGAAAAAATTACCCATTTTGATCATGAACGTATTCCTGAACGTGTGGTACATGCCCGTGGGGCGGGAGCGCATGGTATTTTCAGGTTATATAAATCGTTGGGTAATTTAACAAAGGCTGGCTTTTTGAATAACACTGAAATCGAAACTCCTGTTTTTGTACGTTTTTCAACTGTAGCAGGTTCCAGAGGCTCAACAGACCTTGCTCGCGATGTACGTGGTTTTGCGGTTAAATTTTACACGCAAGAGGGTAACTTTGATTTGGTGGGCAATAATATGCCTGTGTTTTTTATTCAGGACGCCATGAAATTTCCAGATCTGGTACATGCGGTAAAACCTGAACCCGACAATGAGATTCCCCAAGCGGCATCGGCTCACGACACTTTTTGGGATTTTATTTCCTTAATGCCCGAATCTACCCATATGGTCATGTGGCTCATGAGTGACCGTGCTATCCCGCGGAGTTATCGGATGATGGAAGGCTTTGGTGTACATACTTTCCGGCTTATTAATGAAAAGGGGGAGTCAAATTTTGTGAAATTCCACTGGAAACCTTTGCTCGGTGTGCATTCTGTAGCCTGGGATGAAGCGCAAAATATCTCGGGGAAGGATCCCGATTTTCATCGGCGTGATCTATGGGAGGCAATTGAAAGCGGGGTTTTTCCAGAGTGGGAGCTAGGTATACAGATTATTCCTGAAGCCGATGAATTTAAATTTGATTTTGACTTATTGGATCCGACGAAAATCGTGCCTGAAGAATTGGTGCCTGTCCAGCGGATTGGAAAGATGACCCTCAATAAAAATCCCGATAACTTTTTTGCCGAAACAGAGCAGAGTGCTTTTCATGTTGGGAATATCGTGCCTGGGATAGATTTCACGAATGACCCCTTGCTCCAGGGGCGGCTATTTTCGTATACAGATACTCAGCTGATACGCCTGGGCGGTCCTAATTTTCACGAGATCCCGATTAATCGGCCCATAAGCCCATCACATAACAACCAGCGTGATGGATTTATGCGTCAGCGCATTGACAGAGGTAAGACGAGTTATGGGCCCAATTCTTTGGGTAACAATTATCCGGCTCAGGTTAAAGAAGCCGAGGGAGGTTTTACGAGCTATCAAGAACGCATCGATGCTAAAAAAATAAGAGGCAGAAGCGCGAGCTTCCGCGATCATTTTAGCCAGGCACGGTTATTTTTTCATAGCCAGTCCGAACCCGAAAAAAATCATCTGATCGATGCCTTTCGTTTTGAATTAGGAAAGGTTAAAGCTGTCTCTGTACGCCAGCGTATGATTGGTATCCTGTCACTGGTAGACGTAGAATTGGCTACTAAAGTGGCAGCTGGACTGGGACTCAAGCTGCCCCAAAAACCAGAACAACCTATTAATCACAGTATCCTCGCTGATGGTAATCCAGCCGATTATGAGCCTATTCAGGTGAAAGCAACCCTGGAGAAATCTAATGCTTTGAGTATGGAAAACACAGTTAAAAATACCATTCGGAGTCGAAAAGTTGCTGTACTTGCTGCGGATGGCGTAAATGGGGAATCCTTAATGAAGGTTACAGAACTGCTAATGGGAGAGGGTGCCGTTGTACATGTTATTGCTCCTAAACACGGTGAAATAATTGCATCTAACAAGTCAAAGATATTGGTGGAAGAGAGCTTATTGACCGGAGCATCCGTCTTATACGATGCGGTATATGTGCCTGGAGGAAAACGTAGTGTAGCAACACTGGCAGAAGAACCCGATGCGATCCATTTCTTGAATGAAGCTTTCAAGCACTGTAAGGCAATCGCGATTGATGCCGAAGCAAAGGAGATCTTGCGGCAAACTTATTTTTTCGAAAAATTGCCGGCTGAAAGTTCTGAAGTTCCGACATTGGCTGATGGAGTTTTTATTGGAGAGGATCCCGCTATCTTGGCGGATCAGTTTATAAAAGCAATTGCAAAACACCGATTTTGGGAACGTGAAAAACTGCGGCAGGTGCCAGCTTAATGCAAATTTGCCATACAAAAGTAAAGCCCGCTTTAAGCGGGCTTTACTTTGAAATACTTATTTAGTTTTGCAATATTGTAATGGCGGCTTCATTACCTTGTTGTACAGCTAGATCCATAACCGAAAGTCCACGCACATCCAATAAGGTTTTGTTCGCCCCTTTTTCCAACAGAAGTTGTAATACCTCGTTTCTGCCAAACATGGCAGCAAACATAAGCGCTGTTCCACCATTTCCATGCTGTAGGTCTAAATTAGCGCCATAGTGGATTAAAAGTTCCGCAATGTCTTTATATCCTTTAAAAGCAACACCCATAAGCGCAGTATTCCCTCCCAGATCTTGAGCGTTAACGTCCGCACCTGCTTCCAGCAAAACTCGTGCAGCTTGAATTTGATTATTATAGCAGGCAATAATTAATGGCGTATAGCCTTTATCGTCACGACAATTCAAATCAATATCCTGTCGGATAAGTTCTTGTAGTACCGCAACGTTTCCTAATCGTGCTGCGTGAATAATCACTTGTGTCATTTGTATCATAGTGCTATCTTTTAATATTGCAAAGACATTTTTTAAGAAGCTCTTTTGTTGGAGCCTTAATTTTAAACATAAAGTTATCTAAAAGCCAGTTTCAAAGTTTCCCAGCTTTTAGATAATTCAATTAAGCCGCACCCCGGATTACCCGTAATAACACAACTATAATTGCGATGACCAACAAGATGTGGATTATATTTCCTGTCGCATAACCTCCAAAAAAACTGATTGCCCAAATGATTACCAAAATGACGGCAATGATGTATAATAAATTTCCCATAATATTGATATATTTTTCACTAAGAACAACAGCCGTTTGATGATTGTTTTATAATAAAAAAAACAAACGATCTGCTGCTGACTACGGTTATCTGTTAAAGTTTCTATTTACTGAAGTTGAATAATCTACGATATATTGTTTCCCTTTTATTCAAGAAGGATAAACTCAAAAAAAGAACACAATGGCAAAAGCGTATTTACAAATAACCTTAAAAATCAATCCTAGTGAAAAAGGTGCAGTAACAGGCATATATAACAAATTTCAGGACGCGTTTCTTGATCAGATAAAAGGCGCGATCGCAATGGAACTACTCGTTGGAGATGAGCATGTTCAGCTATTGCATGTTTTTGATACAGCAGAAGACGCTCACGTTTTCCTATCGACCGAGTTGTTCAATAACGATATCCTTGTCGCATTAAAATCCCTTGCTGTAGATACACCTGAGATCAGAATTTATACCGTTTTATAGTGCCGATATTTGTGGAACAGTTATTCCAGTAAGAAAGAGATAATTTCTGAAGTTCAATTCAAACAAGTATGGACAAAATACAGTTTTCCGAGGTATTGCTCAAGCGAATTAAGGATTCGCTATTTGCTCGTCAGGAGCGTTTAGCCGTGGCTGAGAGTGTCACAGCGGGTATGTTGCAATTTGCCTGCGCGCAGATGGAAAATGCGACAGATGTATTTGCTGGAGGCATTACAGCATATACTATCGAAGAAAAGACTCGTTTATTACAAGTCGATGTCAAGGAAGCCGAGCAATGTGATTGTGTCTCTCCGGGGATTACAGAACAAATGGCGGCTAGGATAACTACGTTATTTCAGACGGGATGGGGCATTGCGACCACGGGTTATGCAACGATTGTACCCGAATCAGAAGGAAAACTATATGCCTTTTTTTCAATCGCTTACCAAGGTCAGGTTTTAATTACCGAAAAAGTTGAGCTGGATCCGCAAACCGTAGCTGAGGAGGCTCAGTTTACGTATACTACGAAAGCCCTACAGGCATTTTGTTTGACCTTAGAAAAATCATTTTAAAAGATTAGACAAAATATAAGGAGCAGCCTTTTGTGGACTGCTCCTATTCCTTATGCTTCTTGCTTTAAATCAAACGAGTGATAATCCTTATAGTGGACTAAGGACCTTATTGGTGTGGTCAATGTCGATAAAAGTGCTATATATGATTTAGCGACCATCTTCCAGGTTGTCTGTTCCCCGTAACTACGTGCTTTGAAGCGATGCCATGCAAGTAATCGCCGAGACTTATAGAGTAATTTGATATGCTGACCCATTTTTTTGATATCATTAAATGGTGTGAGAATTCCCCGATCATCTTTCAAAAGATCTGCTGCATGCCAATAAGGTGTTGATATAACAGCGGCTCCCGCGCCAACAGCAAAAGATAGGGTACCACTACTGATCTGTTGTTCATGTTGATAAGGAGACAAGTAAATATCACAAGCAGTTAAATATTCTTTTAACTGCTCATCCGTTAAGAATTCGTCCACAAAAACCACTTTATCTTGCAATTGCAACTGTTCTACCAGACTTTTTAATTCAAACCGATAGGATTCACCTTCGTGGGCTAATACATTCGGATGTGTTTTGCCGACAATGAGATATTTGAAATTTGGTAAATCTAGGCCTTCCAACGAGCGGATGGCGTACTCAAGTCCTTTACTTCGGCCGATCAATCCAAAAGTCATCATCACAAAATAATCCTGAAGACCCAATCGATATTTTGATAGCCCCTGTTTGTAGTCAAATTGTGGTACACCATGTGGTATAACGTTGATTTTTTTAGGGTCAACCATCGGAAATAGCTCGTTTAACAATTCACTTCCCTTTGGCGATAAGGCTACCACGGCTTGCGATTTTATAAGAAGCGCTTCCATAATTTCCTTTTGACGCAATGAGGGCGATAGTAATATGGTATGAAATATAGTTAACAAAGGTATAGTTAAATGATTGATCAGCTGATTGATAAATACCCCATCGGCGCCACCGAATATTCCATATTCGTGCTGTACAATGCAATAGTCGTACTCGGCATTGATAATATGGCTGGCTTGGATATAACTGTCTAGCCTTTCCTTATCTATAACAAAGCGTACTGATGGGTCGAACTTTTCAATGCCAGATTTTGAAACGGCGATTACATCGACGATAATATCTTTGTCCGCGCTCATGCCTTGTTTAAGATCTTTTGAGAACGTTGCCAATCCACATTCCTGGGGTGGATAAGTGCTTATAATAACGATTCTTTGCATAATACCTAGGCCTTTTTTGTTTCTTCTTTCTCGTTATTTACCGGGATATCCAAAATAGCCATCAGTAATAGATAATATCCCTTTTCTAGTCCCATTTTTTTTGCTTGTTGTTCTATATTATTTTCCATATTAAGTATTATGATTAAGGTGGTATATTGTTTTCCTTTTGTAAATCAAAAGCTGTACCCAAAAGACCGTATTTATATCATACCCGTAGTTTTCAAATGCCGAATCCGTAAAGTTTGCGGCATTAACCGCAAAAAAACACCGCAACTAAGTATTTTTCTCTTAGTGAGGAAATTTATTCCTTGATTGAAAAAGGTATTGTCATAGCTATTTATTTTCTATCCTCATTCTAAACAATAAGCGCCAGATAATGGTTTATGTACGAAATCACAACAGCGAGAATATGTGAAGTCTTAAACAGTATTTATTAGGATATGATAGAAAAGAATAATTCAAAAAAAATCAATGATCATTTGGCCAATGAGCGCACTTTTTTAGCCTGGATAACCACCAGCTTGGGTATCATGGGATTTGGTTTTGTCGTCGTTAAGTTTTCGTTGTTTATACAGCAGGTAACCTTAATGCTTAACTCAAAAAAGACCATGGATATTGAACCGGAATATTCTGGGATTGTTGGTGTTTCCATCGTTCTTATAGGTTCTGTTACTGTTGTATTGGCTTATATCAAATATAGGAAAGTGGCCAAACAGATTGAAGCGGAGAACTTTACTTACGGTTCGTACGGAATTGCTTTGATGTCGGCTTGCTTTCTCATTATTGGCCTGTTATTAGGTTGGCACTTGGTCGAGAGCCTATAGCATGACTTTCTAAATAGGACTGTGTAATCGACATTCCCTTCTTTTTTATTTGATCAAAAGTGTCCGCTACAAAATAGGTCATCTATGCATACCCAAATTAATTAGAGGGAGCATTGGAAGCTTCAGGAAAATACACTTTGTGGAGTTTTTGCAGATAGTAAATAGACCGTGACGAATATTAAAAGGTTCTCTATAAAATGATAAATAGCGTGTTAATTTGTACCCTCGTAATACGATAGATATGAATAAAATAACAACGGCTTTACTGTTGACAATATTGTATTTCAGTGGATGTGCGCAGGAGGTAAAAGATAAGGTAATGTCAAGCGGCGATCGGATAAGCTATCTTTCTGAAAAGGTTCGTCGGTTCAAGCAAGAGCCACTGTACCAGCTGGAGGTCGAAAGTGTTTTGAGTTTCAGTATTCTGATGAATGGCTGTCCTGTTTATTCGAATTTTGATCAAAGGCCTGGAATGGCGAGAGTGGATATCAATCCATATATCCTTAAAAGTGGTCAACAACAGGTTACTATAGCGCTTTATCCTGGTTACGATGGCCAAGGCACGGTCAAACAGTATCTCGAAAACGGTAGCAAATTTTCCCTTAAAATTGAGAAAACAGGTTGGGATAAAGGTGGTAACTTGAAGACTCCGGAAGAAATTGTTTTGTATAAAACTGCTAATGAAACAACAGATTTAGCGAAATTGAAAACGTACAAAAAAGATATTCATTTTAAAGCCGATGTTCCTTATCAGCTCGAGGGATGGACAAATGGGCAGGATTTGACCCAATTGGATCGCGTACAGTTAGAACAGCAGGTTCTCAGCTTCTATAAACAGATGTTATCTGCTTTTGAAAACAAGGAATTCGATGATCTAAATACAAAATTCCTAAAGGCGGATGCGGAATGGTATCAAGCCTTGTACTTCCCCAAAGATATTATTACAAAGTTCCAAACGACAAAGGGTAGGAAGGGGAAGTCCGTTGCAATAACTTTATCAACTTCAACGCGAAATTCACGTACATTTTATTCGCTCCAGAATTACGATCTGAAATTTTACGGAGATGGCCGATTGGTTCGGCTAGAGTCGCGGTATGGCGCTAATAAGGGTGAATCTTTGTTAGGCTATGAAGACATCGATAAAAACGGCCTAAATAGAAAAACTTTTGTCGATATGCTGTTGTATATGCCCAAAGGATCGACCTCCCTGGAGATTATTAGATAAAAGGCCGCTCAAAAGAACTTGTTGGATTATTTTTGATAAATAAAACCCCTTGCCGGAAAGAATAAGTGGTACCCTCATATAGACCAAGAAAATAATTACTAAAGATTTTTTGTGTTTTCAATGAACGCTATCGCCGCATCTATGTAATTCTTTTTTGCATTTTTTATGACCTCCTGGGTTTCTCTATAGGTTAGTTTTGTCTTACCCCATTTTTGGTGTCATATCGATGTGGTGAATATCCGTCCGCATAATTAATCGCTTTACGGAAATAGGTTAAGCTCATTCTACGCTTAAAAATAGTGATCTAATCGTATTTTTAAGCGTAGAATGAGTAGAACTGAGATCCAAATTACGATTAACTTTTCATATTCATTCGTTCTTCCTGAAGATCAAGTAAACGAAGATGTTTTCGAATGATTTCTTCGTCCAACAGAAGCTCTTCTCGATTTTTATTGATTAACCAGATCCGCTGAGCTTCCAGGATGTCGATATAGATTTTTCGGTACTCGGCATAGTTAATGATGATTTCCGAACTGGTCAATTGATTTTCATATTTCTGCAGCTGGTCTTTCAAAGTCGGAAAGCTATCTATTTTGTCAGCATAATCTTTACGGATTTTCTCTACCGCTACTTGAGCAAGTTTGTTTTGAATTTCGTAATCAATCTCCTTTTCTGTTCGTACGAAATCCCGATCTATCGGCGGAAATTTCTTTAATAAAAAAGGGAGGGTGAGTCCCTGTACCAACAATGTTAACAGGATAGCAACGAATGTGATGAAAAGGATCAGATTTCTTTGGGGAAAAGGTGTACCGTTCTCTAAGGTAAGGGGAATTGAAAGTGCTGCGGCTAGGGAAACGACACCGCGCATTCCTGTCCAGCCAATGATCAGGGGTGTTTTCCAGCCCGGAGACTGTGCATCGGCCACGGTGATGAAATTTCTCATCACTAGTGTGGTAATTACTGCACCATAGCCGGCGAAGATTCTTACAATAATCAGAACAGCAGTAACCGCAACTCCATAACCGATTGCGGTAGATATATCAGTATCGCCCAATCCGTTTACGATTTCAGGCAGGTCCAAACCAATGAGCATAAAAACAATTCCGTTCAGCAAAAAGCAAAAACTTTCCCAAACCGTTACAGTACGTATTCTAGATGCGCTACTCAAAAAATCGTGGCTGCGGTAGGAAAGAAATAGACCACCACTTACCACCGCCAAAACTCCGGAAGCATGCAGCTCCTCGGCGACCAGATACATTGAAAATGGCGCAATAAAAGTGAGCAATATGTCTGTATTTGAATCAGTTGGTAGAATCTTGTGCATTTTCAAGAAAATATAGGCAAGTCCAAGTCCTATACCTACGCCGCCGACACACATCCAGATAAAGCTTCCTGCGGCCTCGTACCATACAAATTGACCTGTAGCAGCAGCTATCATCGCAAAGCGGAAAATAATCAGCGAGGAAGCATCATTCAGCAAGCTTTCGCCTTCAAGAATTGAAGCTAGTCTCTTCGGTACTTTCACAAATTTTAATATTGCACCAGCGCTCACAGCGTCAGGCGGAGAAACTATTCCACCCAATAAAAATCCAAGGGCTAAAGAAAATCCGGGAATAAAATAGTTCGCAAAAACCGCTACTGATAATGCGGTGAAAAATACCACCACAAAAGCAAAGCTAAAAATAATCCGGCGCCATCGCCAAAGTTCCTTCCAAGAGGTTGACCAAGCCGCTTCATACAATAATGGTGGTAAGAAAATAATAAATATTAATTCAGGTTCTACTTTTATGGCTGGTACTCCCGGAATAAAACTTATTAAAAGTCCCGCCAATACAAGCAAAACAGGATAAGCTACCTGAATTTTTTTTGCCAGCATAATGAGCATGGTAATCAGCAGAACCAAAAATAGATAGAATGCGAAATTTTCTAACATTTATTCGTTTTAGATGCATAAATATATATTAAATTTTTAAAAAGATTTAAGGCCCATTTAAAATTTATACCAAAGAAAGCGCATTTAAATGTTCCTCTGGAAAGCTGGTTCCTTTAACACGCATTGATGACTATAATAAACATGAAGTGTTATCCGTAATCTTTACAGTAAAAGTCACAAAAAAGTACAAGTCGATGATGAGAAAAGAGTCAACCCGTTGGGGTCGACTCTTTACTTTGCAGGTATAAACGCAATACGGATCTGTCAAAAAGCACTAAAATGCCGGTGCTGCGGTGTTCAGATCAGAATTCAGAAAGTCGTCAATCATCGGAACTAACCAATCCATGCGGTACATCATACCGATATGTGTTGTTCCAGGGAGGATAGCCAGACGAGATTTGGGTAATCCGTGTATATCGCCCATTTTCCCACCTCCTAAGGCACGAAATAATGCCAATGCATGTTCATACTGTATTCCATCGGCATCGCCGATGGCCATAAATAAGGGGGCTTTTATTTGTTTTGCGTCTTTGGACCAGTCATAGGGTTCTAGATCGATGCTGATCACTTTCTTTACAAATTCGGGAAAATGTTTTGGATCATTACCGAGGCTGTCGTATTGCTTCTCGATTGGCGAACCTTTAAATATATCCGCAGTTATCGACGAATAGGATGCTTCTACATCAGGCCACCATCCGTCATGTGCATAGCTACCTGACAATACAATAAGCCTTCGTACCTGCTCGGGATGCCGTATAGCCAGTTGAAATGCTACGCCACCCCCCATGCTGTAGCCCAATATGTCGGCACTATCTATTTGAAGATGTTTCAATAGGCCGGATACATCATCGGCCATCCCCTCATAACTGATTTTTCGTGCAATGTCTCTGGTCCGTCCATGTCCCTGCATTTCCGCGACTATTACTTTCCGACCTTTAAACATGGGGATAGCCTGAGACCAGTTCAATGGGATCGTCATATAAGATCCGTGAAGTAATACAAGAGGTTTACCCTCGCCGTAAACTTCATAATACATTTTTAATCCATTCACATCAGCATAACCCGTTTCGGATGGCTTGGCTGTTTTAGCAATCGACCTGTTTTCTGGAGAGTCCGTACGATCGTTTTTCTGCTGTTGACAGGATAGTAATAATGTGAAAAATATTACCATCATTCGCCCTAATGTTTTTTTGGTTTCCATATTTATCTGATTGTTAAAATTTTATAAGCAAATCTATCCATTTTTGATGTTGGGTTTAGACCGCATATCCGACAATTTCAAGGGGGAAAAACGACAAAAGGACAAATACCATGGCAATATCTAGGAAAGGGCGGCTCTTTTCTAAAAGCTATCAGATAACAGACAAGAGAAAACCTGAATTAGGAAAGCTGACTTTGGGACATAACCTATAAGAGAGGAGCTACAGCTCCTCTCTTATAGGTTCATTGATTTAGGGGATTAAAAAATGCGGTAAATTCTTTATTCGGCTACACAACGGATCGGAAAAGCTTGAAATTTATTCATAACATTATTGTCGCCGGGTGTATTTACCACCATATCCATAGAAGATCCCTGTAGATAATAGATATTGTTTCCCTCGGTATAACTTGTATGGAAATAAGCAAATTGTCCGCGATGTTCATAGCCCAGTGGACCATAAATACCTCCATAATCATGTGTTTGAACACGGCCACCTACAGGAAGAGTCAATTTCACATTTTTGTTGCGTATACTGGTCAGAACTTTTGCAGCACTGTAATTAGACTGACTAGCGGCCCATGACCCGATATTGCTTGCTGTTGTGCCGTTGATCAGGAACTCAGCTTCTCTTTTGGTGGGTATGCGATAACCACTGGGACAAGGATCGGCAGCAGTTTTTACGGGTGCATTTTCAGTGCCACTATTCCAGGCATTGTCTGGTTGTACAATATTTGAACTCCAATTCGTTACACCGGGCCAGTTCGCGGTTCCTATTGCTGGTATTCTTCCCCATTGATAAAAATTACCGTAGAGATCCATCGTTGAAGGATCCTGATCAGGGTCGATGTTGATGCTGGCACCTGGGGCACCCAAGTCATAGCGCATCCAGATGACCCCATTGATACGCGCTGCTTTTTGTCCCTGATGATCCAGGAAAACATCTTTTGGATTGATACGGATCCGGAGATCATATTTCACGCCCGGGCTGATAACCAGATTATTAAGAGAGATAATATTTTGCGGGGTCAGAGGTCCAATTGTAATAGATGCTAGGTTAAGCTTACCAGTAGAGGTCGTGGCATTCAAGATTACTGGATTTGAAACAATAGTTGCCGTATTAAGCGTTTGAAATATAAGTGGAACATTTCCGACTTCGTCCGATTGCGATGGCACGCCATTAGATAATTGAATAGTCGTTGTCAGAAAGTGAGGGCTAATCGAAGCACTGATGGCAGTAACCTCATATCCAGTCGCCGAAGCATCAATGATTGTGGTGATCATGCTCATCTTATGTGCCAATGTGATATCTATATAATTGACTGTGTTGCCACTGACAACCATATTGTCTTTCCTAAAATACATAAAGTCCGTACTGCCGGAAACGCCCACTAAACTTGATGTCGTTAATGTTTTGTTTGCTGGATTCGCAAAAGTAATCGAAGGAAGATCTGTTGTACTGTTTACGGAGTAAGCAACAAAGGTATAACTTTGTCCGGCATCCAAACTCAATTGGGTGGTACTGTTTTCGCTTCCACGAATATAATCCCGTTCAGTGACATATTCCCCGGAGGAATTATACACGGCCATTTTATAACGTATTCCCGGATCAAGCGGTTTTGTTTCTGTACTGGCTTTGGTGCCTGCTTTCGTCGTAATAGGCTCATGCAAGTAGGCCGGAGCCAGCTCTGCAACCAGCGTGTATTCATCATTGAAAGCGGTCTCCTGATACTGGACTTTGTTATTATCGGTGGTATGAAGTCCTGTTGCTGATTTTTTTTCTATATTTTCTTCGTTGTCATAATGGTTGCCCAGTATATTGACTTTAACCACAGCTTTTTCTGCTGAGACAGCAGAATGGTCATCTTTTGTATGGCAGCCTGCGAGGGCAAACAAAACAATAAAAAGTAAAGCCGTCATTCCGCAGATAGAATTGAATCTGTTGTTGAAAATCTTATTCTTCATTTTTTCTATTTCGGTTAATAGTAAGTCCGTTAGTCAATTATTCTTATCAAGTAGCGTCCCCATCTTCAGGCTCAGCTGAGCTACCAGTCGAGGTCTGTTGATGTTTCCGGCATGTTCTGCCACTCCGTATTTACATTGCTATTAGGTTTGGTTGTTGCCGAACCTGCAGCAATTTCAGCCTCCATGCTAACATGTACGGTTTTTATTTGAGGTAGCTCGTACTTCTCCTTTGTCAAATTGACAAGTATGTTTTTATTTACGGTTCTCATTTCTCGTTTTTTTAATGGTTTTCTTTTTAATTCGCTGTAACCTGATATCCCATCAGCTTTCTGCGTTTTATTTTATAAATTTTACTGTGTATATGAATTTCAGGACACAATTAAACGAAAAGGACCTTGCCAAAGAAAATTGGCTACGATTAATATCATTTTCATAATAATAGATTTTTTCCAAATTTACAGAAGTCCCGAATAGTGAAAAATCGCTAGTGCTAGTGATTTTTCCTGTTTTGGATTTAAGCTTGCATATTTAATTTTGGAATGGTTGTCGTATCGTTCGATTCTGAACATTTGGTGTCCGATTATGATCAATCTCTGATTATAAATATATTTTAGTGCGTTGGTTAACAGTGGTATACTGTTTTGGCAAGCGAGTTGATTAGGAAGTTAATCGAGAAAATTGCGTAAAAGATCAAGCGAAAATCAACCGCTTTTTTGCAACAAAAACCGAAAAAAGCGACATGAATTATATTACTCAGAATCTAAAACCTAACATCTTATGAAGGTCATAAAATCTTTACCTATTGCCCTTATTTTCGGCCTAATGGTCGCAACAGCTTGTGCGCAAACCGAAAGTCAGCTCCAAAAAGAAATTTCTGCTGTTGAATCGGGGCTGATACCACCTGTCCGCTTTGTGGGGGAGCCATCTTGGGATATTGCCTCACGCATGAAGTTTTATAATATTCCTGGTGTGAGTATAGCTGTTATCAAAGATTCCAAGGTCATCTGGAGTAAGAGCTACGGTGTTGTAGATCTTGAATCCAAGGCTCCAGTCACTACTAAAACATTGTTTCAGGTTGCTTCGATGAGTAAGCCGGTCAGTGCTTATGCTGCGTTAAAAGAAGTAGAGCTTGGTAAGTTAGCTGTAGATACGGATGTGAATTCATTTTTAACGTCATGGAAAGTTCCAGTAAACGAATGGACCAAAACGAGAAAAGTCACCCTCAAGAATATCGTCAGCCATACTGCTGGTTTCACGGTAAGTGGATTTCCAGGATATAAGGTAACAGATCCTATTCCCACGGCAGTGGAGGTGTTGAAAGGGGAAAAGCCCGCCAATACCCCTGCAGTCTTTGTCGATAAGCTTCCGGGAGCAAATTTTCGCTATTCAGGAGGTGGATATACTGTGATGCAACAGATGCTTATCGATATTGAGAGGAAAGATTACACAAGCATTATGAATGAGAAAGTACTGCTGCCATTGGGAATGAAGAATAGCACATTCGCACAACCACTTCCAGCCGCACAGGCAGCGCTTGCCGCCACAGCCTATTCTGCAGATGGAAAGCCTGTTGAAGGACGATATCATGTTTATCCGGAGCAGGCTGCAGCAGGATTGTGGTCTACAGCTGAAGACTACGCCAAGTTTGTGATTGATATTCAACATACATTGGCAGGCAAAAGCAGTACAGTTATTTCCAAAAAAACGGCAGAAGAGTTTACCAGTCCTTTCATTGAATCCTTTATCGGTCTAGGGCTGTTCATTGAAAACTATGCCGGAGCGGTTTACTTTTGTCATGGCGGCTGGAATGAAGGTTTTAGTTCTTATTTTATAGGAAGCAAGACAAGTGGTGACGGGGTTGTTGTACTAACAAATACCAACAAACCCTTATTTGTCAACGAACTCGTTCGCGCTGTCGCTTTAACCTATCAATGGTCAAATTACATTGCTCCAGCTAATAAAATTTTACCGTCAAGCGCAAAAGAGCTGAGTTCATATGTTGGTCGTTATCGTGCTGATAAATATGGAATCATCAAAGTCTATATGGAAAATGATAAACTGATGGCTATTCAGAATCTGGACGCACCCGTTGAACTGATTAAAGTTGGGGTAGACACTTTCGCAATGCATGACTGGGATTTTAAAATGGCCTTTGTAAAAGATAAAGCTACAGGTAAGCAGGAGCTTGTTCAGATTTTGCGTGATAAAACAATCCATGCCAGAAATCCAAAACTTAATGCAGGCGATATGATTCCGCTGGAGCTGATTTTAGGAGGTCATTTTGAACGGGGAGTTAAAGCTTATCAACGGGCAAAACAAGAGGACAGTGGGCATCGCTTGCTTTCAGAAGGTTTTCTGAATGGCACAGGATATGAGCTCCTTTCTCAAAAGAAATTGACCCAAGCGATCGATATTTTTAAGGTCAATACAATTTTATACCCAAAGAGCGAAAATGTATACGATAGTCTGGCAGAAGCATATCTGAAAGCAGGTCAGAGAGACAAAGCAAAGCAGTGCTATATAAAGCTGCTCGAAATCAATCCTAAAAATGAAAAAGCAAATAAGATTTTAGAAACCTTATAATAAAAGTGTAATGAACTAATTTTTTGCTAATTTGCACATATGTCAATGCATGCAAATAGCTATCAATTATTTTCCAAAGAGATTCTATCGATCTGGAAAAACCAAGATGTCTCCTATATTAAGGTAGAAGAATTGTCTACCATCGAAGGGATTACCTTTTTTGAGCTAATACCTGATTCGGAGCTTTTGGATGGGGGAGAACAGGATACGCTTTATGCGATTGATTCGGATGATGTCGAGGATATGCTATTATTCAGCAAAAATATTAGGTTTGTCGTCCATAATATTTATTTGGAAGAAGATTAAGCGAATTGGACTTCTCTATAACACTTATGTGAATATTTTTTATTTTTTGTAGCGTGGAAGATAAGTTTTACGTATGATGTAAATAGCACATTTTATAGTAAACCAAATAATTATGAAATTAACCCGACTGCTTTCCTTGATAGTTCTTTGTGCAGCTTGTAAAAAAGATAATCAGTCCTACGAAGAGCTCTATAAAAAGGCTGATGAAAAAATTGTTGAAATTGAGGAGTTGATCAAGACATCATCTTGTAGCAATCTCAGCAGTTTGCGAATTGATAGTGTTATTGGTGGGTATAATGGTGGTTACAATGCTGTTTACAGATACTTTCCCGTAGGTAATGAGACAAAAAATGCCTACAACAAACTGAAATCCGAGTATATGTCATTGTTGGAGGCCGCTAGAAAATTAGATGAACGGCCAATATTGACTATGTTGGTTGAATCTGAGCCTCATTTTGGAATTGGTTGTATGG
This sequence comes from Sphingobacterium sp. CZ-UAM, assembly GCF_002000245.1. Lineage (GTDB taxonomy): Bacteria > Bacteroidota > Bacteroidia > Sphingobacteriales > Sphingobacteriaceae > Sphingobacterium. The sequence continues at coordinate 782,196 of NZ_MTCM01000001.1, forward strand.
ATGGTTCTCCGAAAGTACTGTTGGCATCAGATTTTAACCTCGAGCAAACGAGAGAAAAATTGAATACGAATATAAGCGCATTAGAAACTTTCTATGCTAACCCAATCTGTGCTGACCCGAGTAATTGGTATGCGCTACCGATAGTTAAAGACTGCAAATTGAAATATGTACTATTTCAAAATGATTCAAATAACGAAAGCAGAAGGGATTTTAATGCTATTTATCGTCAACATCAAGCCTTATCTCGTAGACTGGCTAAATTGGATCCCAGCTATGTAAAATGTGAAAATTTACTTGCTTCTCCCAAAGGCGTACGTTGTGAAAACAATAAACCGGTGATAGAAGAATAGCAGATTGCCGTAAATTTTATTTTATTGAATCTTTCTCAGCATATGTATCCGCTTTCTTTCGAAATTGATTGGGGGCTATGCCACATTGCTTTTTGAATGCGACCGAAAAGGACGAGGGCGATGAATATCCTGTTCTGAAGGCAATCTCCTTAATGGATAGATCAGTTGTTTTTAATAGGGAGATTGCTTCTCGAATATGTACTTTTGTTGCAAATTGGAAGAGGCCCATGCCAAATATGTTCTTAAATTCCTTTTTCAGTTTATATTCATTGACACCGAATTTGATAGCTAATTGCTCGATTGTATAGAATTCTCTGGTATTTTTCACGATGAAATCCTGGATCGTATAGAATAAATTGGCATCAGTTTCTCCAAAACTACCGCTCATATCGCTTTGCGTTTCTTCTTGATCGATCCATTCAAATAGTAATTGTAGTAGGATCATCGTTCTACCTTTCATAAAGTACTGTCGTTGAATACCTTTTTTGCGGCAGGATCTCATTTCCTCAAGGATATGAAGCATCTGTGGACTGATTGGAATGCCCTCTTCGACAAGTCGGACAAAATTATTCTTGTCAACCTGAGCGATAAATAAATCTATCAGCTGTGTTTCCGCAACAAACTGATGGAAATAGTCAGATTCCACATAGATATCGAAATTGCGATAAGCGATACCTTTCCTGAAAAATATTTCCACATCTGATTCAGATGGTGTGAAATAGATATAATTATGCTGCGGTAGATAGCTATTGTACTTTTTGTTAATGCTGTCTTTTAGCACATGTTGATTCAGGAAAAAGGCGACCTGAATATAGTTTTTTGTCGAAGTTTTATACGTTAATGTGATGTCTTGAGCATAGGTATATGCGTAATCTCTAATGATAAATTCTGGGCTTTCGTAAATATAGGTTGTCGTAAAACTGCCTAATGGGGTTTTCAGATGTTTTACGGTTTGCTCATCCGCGTCCTGATCGTAAAAACATAATACTTCATCCATCAGTTCCCGATTTGTTTTAATTGCTCCCATATTCTAATGTTTTTCTCCCGAATTCGAAATTTGATTGCCCAAATGTGCTCTACTTTTGCGGTGTAAATTTAATTATATTAATTCTAAATAGTAGAGTATGTTAAAGAAAAGTATCCTTTGGAGCATCTTGGTTTTACCCACTGTTGTATTGGCACAAAGCGACAAGACAGAAAAAGGGAAGAATAAAATAAATCCTGCAGTTGACTCCATAAAGGTGGATAGTACAAAATCCTATGTGCTATCGACAGCGAACGTTGTTGCTAACAGAACAACAATACCTTCTTCGACCTTACGTCTTGGTGAAAACCTTTTGGTGACACCGCAAAATATTCAGGTTATCGATCAGCGTCTGCTCCAGGATCAGATGATATTAACGACTGCGGAAGGTTTGTCGCGCAATGTAAGTGGTGTGCGAACGATCACGCATCAGGAAGAGGGCAGTGTTGGAATTGCTGTACGTGGATTTCAAGCATCAAATCTTCGGAATGGGATGGACGTAAGTGGTAGTTTTGGACCACTACGTGAAGACATGGCTTTTGTGGAGCGTGTTGAATTCGTGAAGGGGCCGGCAGGCTTTATGATGGGTAATACGCAGCCTGGCGGTTTCTATAATATCGTGACCAAAAAGCCGTCTGGAAATAATCAAAGAACAGCGCAAATGAACTTGGGAAGCTACAATTTATTACGCGCCGCGGTTGATATTGACCAGCGCTTGAGCAGTGATGGTAAGTTTTTAGGCCGGTTTAACGTTATGGGAACCAAGAAAGGAAATTTTCAGCAAAATGTCGCTCACGAACAATTTGTTCTGAACCCATCCTTTAAGTATAATGCCAGCGAAAATACGAATGTAATATTTGAATATATTCTCTCACAAAATAATTTTGAGGGTGGATTTGCAAAATATGCCTATGGTATTGATGGTTTTAAGGAGGTAAAGAAGAACTTTTCATTTAGCGATCCAATTATAGATCCGACCAAGTCCTGGGAACACAACATTTTCGGTACAATTAATCATAACTTTAACGAAGACTGGCTGTTGACGGCACAGTTCGGTTACGTCCGCTCCGAAATGGAAGGAGCTTCCCTGTATGCGAATTACAATACGATTGCTTTAAAAGATGGTGCTGATGGTGTAAAAAAGGGGGATGTAACCCGTAACCTCAGTATAAACGATGCATTGAATACATCAACTGTCGGGCAGATATTTACGCGGGGTAAATTCAAAACAGGAGAGATCAGCCACCATATTCTTGCAGGATTAGACATGGGCAAGAAATTCTATGTGGCGGATTGGTCCGAAGCCGGTAGTATTATCGATCCCAGCAAAAGGCTGCCGGTCAATTCCGATGGAGAGGTGATCTTTAATATTTATAATCCTATCTATGGCAATTTGACCAAGGATATGTTGCCAGTGTATGATCGATCCAAGTCATTGCGGGAACGTGGCGCCAATTATATATCGGATTATTCGTATACTTCTGTCCATATTCAGGATGAAGTCCATTTTTTAGAGGATAAGTTGAGGATTGCCGCCGGCCTAAGGTATACGGAGACGAAGAAAGTGTCTATGGCCAATAAGGGTAATGAAGTTAAAAATGAGGCGTTTACACCGCGATTTAGTGTGGCAGGGCTGTTGACGCCTACCTTTACCCTCTATGCGTTATATGACGAGACATTTCAGGAACAGACTGGGGTACTGTTGAATGGAGGAACTGCCGAACCATCCTACGGGCGAAATAAAGAGGTCGGCCTGAAGAAAACCTGGTTTCAGAATAAACTGATAACCAATTTGACCGCTTATCATCTGACGAAGACCAATATGCTTACTGCAGCCGGAGTGGACAATCCCGGAAAGTTTGAACAATCTGGCGAAGCAACTTCAAAGGGAATCGAATTGGATGTCAACGGGCTTATTAACAAAAACTGGAATCTGGTATTCAATTATGCTTATACTGACGCCAAGGTTACGAAAGATAAAGATCCCAAAAAGATCGGTGGAATGTTATACGGTACAGCCCGTCATATTAGCAATGCATGGATAAAATATACAATTACAGAAGGGAGTTTAGAAGGCCTTGGATTTTCCGCAGGCTACGAATATCAGGCCAAGCGTGCAACCTGGCCAGTTGTCCAGGATCATAAGTACCTACCTGATGATCTGTTTTCTATAGATTTGGGCGCGTCCTATCAGAAACATAACTATCACATTGCACTTTTGGTCAATAACGTGACAAACCGCTATAATTACGTTGGTTTCTATCCCGGAGCCTGGGGCTATACCCATTATGGCTGGCGGACGGTCAACCCACAGGGGTTCAGGTTAAACCTCGCCTATAAGTTCTAATGAAAACCAGGATACGTTAAAATTAGTTTTCCTAAATCTTACCTAAGGGTGCCCTTAAATCTGGCGCCCTTAGTTTTCTACCTTGTTACAGGTCCTGCAGTGGCGTTATTCAGGTTACAGGTTCTAAACAAGGTAAATAGGAACAATCCTTATCTCCTGTTATGGCTCCATAGAGACACATACGACCTTGTCATAAATAAGTGCATTGTGGGGGCTTGACAAGCGCTATAGCTGTGCCAGGGAACAGCTCTCTTTGTATCAATAGAATACCGAAAATGGAGTCCGACGAGCTGCTATGTACAAGTTATTTTTAGTTACGCTGGAGGGCAGGGCCAATGAGACAATTTTAAGCGCGAAGTTGAAGAGTAGGGTATTCGAATCGCGTATTTCGGGTAAGATCTGAAGGTAGTCATCAATTGTACCAATATTTCCTGTTTCTGTTCCATTAATTGAGGTTTTCGTCCTATATCTAAACGCAAAGTGAATATTAACTTTATTGCCAACGAAGAATCTATTGAGTTGCTGTAAGTAACGTATAGATTGGATTAAAACATAATTTATAACGATGATGATCAACGGAAGAGATTTTTGGAAAAAAAATGATGAGGAAACAATCCTTGCATTTAAAACACTCATTGAGCAGTATCTTCATAAACACAAACGACTGGATTTTTATTTGTCCAAGCTTAATATTTCAAAACTGGAATTAGAGCGGATATCGGCAGATGTGTTGGGTTTATCTCCTGCAAAGTTTTTACGGAATTTTATAGTGGAGCGCATTAAGAAAGATTTGACAACAACGGAAATTCGCATGAAAACCTTGTGTGACAAGTATGGCTTTGCTTCGGCATCGACATTGACACGGTTTGTAAAATCGAGCACTGGTATGACTCCTAGCCAGTATAGGGCGCTTAAGTATGAAAAATAGCTGGCTATCCAATAGGGCTACCTACTACCCATTGCAACTTTCGTCACCCTTTGGTTCACAGCTTCCTTTTGTGAACTAAGGGTTTTTAATCCTAAAATCAGGTTTAAGACCATCTGAATTTCTAATCCTTCATCGTGAGCATGCTGTACGCTAATCAGGGTTTGGAGCGCTATTTTATCCTTTTTCTTAATCAATCGAATCAACGCTCCTCGGCAGGCATGTGGAGGGTCTGCAAAAAGCTACACTGCTCGCAGCCATAATCGTTGATTTTTGTACAATAACAAGGTATTTCTAACATTACCGCTACGGTTTATTACCTAATTTTTATTTTTCAGTTTAGTTACTTTTTTTTAAATAATTGTAAATAAAATACCTTAAAACAAATTTAAAACTTCCTCCTTTCTACCTTCTATTGATAAAACGTATTACTACGCTAAACTGTCGAAGGCATATTGCTGTTGATACATGCCTTCACTCTTAGCACCCTTCTTGTAGTACCATGTACAGATCAACCTTAATAATATCAATTTAAACAAAAGAGAGGATAAGTTATGGACAACTACAATTTAAATGTACTTATTAACGAGAAAAGAGGTATGTTAAATCACTTCGCAGCTAAATTTACCACCGATCCGGATGAAAAGGAAGATCTGATTCAAGAAACTTGGATCCGGGCCCTAAAATCGCTCGATAAGTTTGTACAGCATCCTAAATTAATGAGCTGGTTGTATGTGATTATGAAACATGTTTATATTAATAAGTACCGTAAAACAAAACGCGTTGATGAAATTCAGGATACATATGTTGCCTTAGAAAGCTCCAATAATATAGTCCATAATAAGGAAGTTAATAAATTTATGGCAGAAGATATCGAGAAAGCAATGTGTAAGTTAACACCTGAAAACTATGAGATCTTCCGCTTGTTTTTGGAAGGTTATAAATACAATGAAATTGCCGACTACTTTAATATGCCAGAAGGAACAATAAAGACGCGGATTCATGTATCCCGTAAAAAATTACAGAAGCAGCTTAAATTATATAAATTGAATTAATTTTCCACTGTTTATTTTATGATTACAAAGTGAAATCAAACTTCAACTCGTGGACTCCACTTTAAAGGTTTCCCGTGTTGTTGTTTGATTTTTGTGATTCACACTTTGATAAATTGGGCAATCGTCTTGTAAGGTCTTCTTATTTTGCTGTAGAAAGGCCAAGAAATAAAGTAATTGCCAACCCGACAAGGGGTTGGACAATTCAATACAACTTACATCGCAATTTTCCCACCTGTAACAGCGATCGTAGCTCCAGCGATATAACTGCTCTCTTCTGAGGCCAAGAAAACATAAGCCGGTGCAATTTCGGCTGGTTGTGCAGGTCTTTTGATAGGACTATCCTTCCCGAAATTCTCAGGTTCGGGCATCGTTGAAGGGATTAGCGGCGTCCACACCGGACCGGGAGCAACGGCATTGACGCGAATTCCTTTGTCCTGTTCGAGAAGCATCTGCGCAAGATTGGCCGTGAAATTCTGAATGGCGCCTTTCGTTGCAGCATAATCGAGTAGCACGGCGTTGGGATGATAGGAATTGACGGAGGCTGTATTGATGATCGAACTCCCGGCCTCCATATACGGGACGGCTGCCTTACATAAATAAAACATACTGCGAATATTCGTTTCAAAGGTGCGGTCCCATTCCTGGGACGTCAGTTCTTCCAGCGTTTTATGGGCCATCTGGTAGGCGGCATTATTGACGAGAATGTCTATTCCTCCCAATTCTCGGACAGCGAGATCGATAAGTCCGTTAGCATAGGTTTCGTCCCGCAGATCGCCTTTGGAAAGAATGGCTTTGCGACCAGCTTTTTCCACCAGACGGGCAGTTTCGGCCGCATCCCCGTCCTCCATATCATAGCCGTAGCTAATGATTAGATCTGCCCCTTCTCGGGCATAGGCAATGGCTACGGCGCGACCTATCCCTGAATCTCCACCAGTGATGATGGCGCGGGCCCCTTTAAGCCTTCCGTTGCCGACATAGCTTTCTTCACCATGATCGGCCAAAGGCTTCATTTCGGCTTCAATGCCGGGCACCTGTTGTTCTTGTTTAGGAAAAGGGGGAACTGGATATTTCGTGTGTGGATTTTTAAATTGTGTCATAGTATTGATTTTAAGTTTAACTTATCTCTCGCTAAAAAGAACCGCTGGAAATTCGAAATAGTTCATAAAAATTATAAACCTAATCGTCATTTCTATTTGATGGCAATCGAGTCATCACCTGCATAGGCGGCTTTTTCGATTATTTTTTCGAAAAATTTAACCCGTGAAGTTGGCCGGATAAATATGAAAGTGCTTGAACAGTAATGCGTTATTTCCAGGTTATCCGTACTGTACCCGTTCCTGCTAGCTCAAACAGGCCAGGCGATTTTTCTTTAATGGTCTGATAGTTGGATTTATTTTTCTGTCTGACTTCAAATGTTGAAAGCCCTATTTGGGAAGTGCGGATCAGCCTGATCGTACACTTGAATCGAGAACTGCCCGTCAGATCGAATGAGGCTGACTTTTTGCTGGTCTGAAAGTTTGTGACCGGATAATCTATAAAGATAAGGAGATCTGGATCAGCTAGCCTGTAATATTGTCGCGGGACAATCCCAAAGGCGAGACCCGCACCGTATACTTCCTGACCAACGGTTCCGTTTTTTTCCCAGCCGTCGTGGAGATCTTCAAGGGGAATCCATAGATCATTTTGAACTTCTCCCGTCTTAACATCCTCCGAGATTATTTCACGAGGTAACATTGGTGGAAAATAGTAAGCTAACCTATCCAGCGCATATTTAATAAATTCTGGAATAAGTATTTTTAAAGCGGGTAGAATTTCTATTCCATTGCTGACCTCCAGGTAATGATGAAGGGCTGCAAACACTTCCAATTCTTCATAAGCTGCTGTATATGGCGCATCATTTAATGGAAAAACGCCAAAAAAATAGGGGAAATTTTGCCCATACCCGTAATCACATTCCCAAATCTGGCAGTTTTTGAATATACCTGCCAGACAGCAGTAACTCAATTCTAAGTAGCGTGATTCTCCCGTTTCTTTGTACATTTCGACCAATGCGCCTGCAGCAAAGGTGGTATTATTGGCCTGATAGAAGATGTCAAAAGCCAAGCCATCCAGGCTTTTTAAGGCTTTTTCGGCCTCACGAATAAATCGTTTTTCGCCTGTTAGGTGCCAGGCCATCAGCATCACATGAGCATAGGAACCCGGAACATCTTTTTCACCGCCCTTCCCGGGCGAAGTTTCCGCTTTTAATACTTCCAGGGTCGTCATTTTATAAAACACCGGCCAGTTATATTCAAAATGTCTGGCTACATGAATAGCGTAATCCACTGAATCCAAAAAAAGTTTTCTTGCCGTCTGCCCACCCCGTAATGCCAATCGCGCAAGATTCAACAGCGGATGGTGAAGATACCAGGAATCCATTACCATTTCACGTTTCTGTTCCTCGGATTTGTCGAGCTTGTCTTCGAGTGCTGGATGCCAGCGTACAATAGTTTTTAGCTGTTCGTCGTAAAACACTTTCAGCCCGCTATCCAGATCATTAAAAAGCGGATGATCAGAACCATCCCATGTCAAATATTCCTGTAAGGGCAAAAGTACGGCCAATTGCACCATAATTTCACTAGGAGTTTCGTAATCTGCTACATAGGCATTTAGAAAAGGAATACCATTCGTCTGAGTCCAGCAGCCCTTATTATGATAGAGATCGTTCATTACATTCTTGGCGATCGCTATCCAGTCATGATATTTTGGTTCGGGTTTTGGTATGAGGGTATAAATGCTGGATAAATGATCGAGAAATTTTGTAGCAATGTCATTATCCGCTACGGGGATATGCTGGTCCAACAAAACAAATGCATCGGATAGGATATATTCGGTATCCGCTGGAAGCGGCTTTTGAGCGTTTATGGGAAGCTGGAAACCTATCTCTGGCCAGTTCCCACCTACAGTTTCCCGAAGGGACGCTTCGGTTGCCTGGCAATATGCCGATATTGCCGTCAGATTTTGGAAATAAAACACCGAACCGACAGTCGGTTTGGTCATGCTAAAATAAAGCTGGCCCGACCTTGTTCCTACTTGATGTGCATGAATAATACCGGCCGTATTTTGGACATTCCCTTCCTTGGTAAGAGGGGCGATATCCCGTGGCCAGAAGGGTATCAATATTGGTAAGTTTCCCCGAAAGCTGGTTGTATAACGAAATACTGCTTTTTCATTAGCAGGAATCGATATAGTCATACGATAGTATCCTAATCGCGTGGTAGCGGTTACAAGAATTTCATTAGGCTTCTCGTCGATATTTACTTTTTCAAAGTTACTATTCATTCCAAAGGCCAGTCTGAAAGCGATCCGCCCACCATTTGGCCAGGTGGAAACTAACCATATGGAATCTCCAGTATTGAATAGTTTGATATTGTAATTTTCAATAGACAGTTCACATATATGCTTATGTCGAGCGATATCTGCTTGAACGGTTGCCATCCATGGTGTAACAGGGTTTATCATAGTATCAAAATTAAAGCTTCTTTTCTTCGGCCTATTATTCCCAACTAGCTGATGAAGCGTGCTGCTCCAGCAAAAGTTTTATTAAATATTTCAAATCTTGCGAGTGAGAGATATATGGTTTGTCAAATGGTAGATATATTAATATAAACTGTTAGCTATTTAAAGAAAAATAATTTAGTGCAAACAAACACATGTTAGCTCTTGTCCTTTTAGTGAAGACTGCTTGTCCCAGTCATGAAGAAAGTTTTTTTTAGCTAGGTTCTTTCCAACCTAGCTATTTTCTTTTATATCGCTTCGGTTCGAACACCTTGGGCATCCTCATGGCTATTATTGATAGCCTGAAATGATTAAAAGTCTTGTTGGCTTCTTTACTACATAAAGTAAACCTTGCGATGGCAAAATTTGATGCACTATTTTGGGAGGAAACGAACACCTTGCTGTTCCATTTTTTTTTAAAGGAGAGGTCAGAATTAAAATTAAAAATGCCCGAATCTTCGGGCATTTTTAATCGTTAGGATGCAGACTCGTTAACGCTGGAGATCGCGATATCTGTCAGCAGGCTATCTGTTTGTTTTTCTTCATCCAAAGTCTGCTGGAGCAGTTGTTCAGCTTCGCTATGCTCCATAAGTTTTGCATAGGTCACCAAACAGCCGTAGCTCGCAATCTCATAATGTTCTACTTTTTGTGCAGCCGAAATAAGTGCTGCATCCAATGCAGGGTCGCCTTCAAAACTGTCGATAATCTCGTCAGCTTCCTCTAACAAACCTTCCATTGCCTTGCATTTTTTGCCTCTTGCACTCATATTCAAACTGGAGAAGACCTCTTTTAAACGTTCAACATGGCCTTCTGTCTGTTCGTAGTGCTGATCAAATGCTTGTTTCAGCTCATCGCTCTCGGCTGCCTTGCTCAGCTTTTTAAGGCCTTTCAGAAGTTGTTTCTCCGCACCCAGGATATCTTTTAACTCGTCTACGAATAACTCATGTAAATGCGCATTCGGCATTTGTTGATTGTTTTGCGTTGATGTTGCCATAATTTTAATATTTTATAATTTTATAAAGGGAACAGCGCTAAGAAAGTGATGGTTTGATTCTTTTTAAAATCATTTTTAATGAATGCTTTATTTGAAAAAATTTCGTATTGTCTGCGCATTCGCTGGCGCAAAAGCCTGCTGGTCGTTATCAAAATAGAGGTAAACATCTTTTCCTTCTTTTTGACAGTTTGTGCAGTAGTCCGCCCAAGCTTCTAAATTTTCCCTAGTGTAGCTCCCTTCATATTTGTTTCCGGGACCATGCAGACGAATGTAAACAAAATCTGCCGTCAGCAGTTGTGGGCTTTGATATCCAGCAAGGTCATAAATGCAATAGGCGCAATTGTGCTGCTCAAGTAGTTGGTAAACTTCCGCAACATTCCAGGAATGATCTCGAAACTCAAATGCAAACCTGTGATCGGCAGGCAACAATTTTAGAAAATACGCCAAACGTTCTGGATTAACCCGCCATTTTGGTGGCAATTGAAATAGGATAGGTCCTAGTTTTTTCCTTAGGTAAGACGCTCTTTCGATAAATTGGTCGATGTCCGCAGGTTCGACGTGAAGTTTTTTCAAATGTGTGATAAAGCGGCTACCTTTTACCGCAAACACAAAGTCCTCAGGAACCTGTTTATACCAATTTTCAAACATTCCCGTTGTAGGTAACCTATAAAATGAATTATTAATCTCTGCGGAATAGAAATGTTTCGAATAATAATTCAACAGGTCTTCGTTCTTAAGCCCCGCCGGATAATACGTGTTTTTCCAATGTTTATAATGCCAACCTGATGTTCCTACATAAATCTTTCCCTTTTTCATCTTCGTATTGTTAAGCTTACAGGAAATGAACAGGGCTATCAATTGAATGGTTGGCAAAAAATAAAGATTAGGAATAAAAGGCTGTTGAAATGCCTTATAAATTAAAAAAGGCAAATCATTTTATGATCTGCCTTTTTGGGTAAGTAATCGGGCTCGAACCGACGACCCCTAGAACCACAATCTAGTGCTCTAACCAACTGAGCTATACCTACCGTGATTTTGATGTCACAAAAGTAGTATTATACGCCATATCTTCCAAATGTTTTTTAAACTTTTTAATTAAACAATTGTCTATCAAATGGTATATTTTTATCAGATGGTATGATAAGGCGGTAAAAGATAATATTCGCGTAATATTTTCGCTGCAAATATCCATTATTGGACCTTGGTCTATTATTTGTACATTACTATTTATGGGAAAATTTTTAAAATTTTTAATTATCTTAGCCATTTTGGCAGTGGGGGCTTGGTTTGTTTATCAAAAGTATAACAGTGGACCCAGAGTGGAAAGTAAACACCAGCTTTTGGTGGACCGTATTGAAGCCATGGGGAAATTGGAATTGGTCAAATACCGTTACAGCGATGTCGTAGAACATAAAAATATCAATACTTTTTTGCCTACGGCTAGCGTTTTGCTTATTGTGAAGGCTGATGCCGTTGGTTGTGTTAATTTAACAAAACTGACACCCGAGGATATTAAGGTGGTTGGAGACTCTGTTTCTATTAAACTGCCAGCACCGGAAATTTGTTACATCAAGATTGACCACGAGGCCTCAAAAGTCTATGATACGAAGATGGCTTTCCTAAGAGAGGCAGAACTGGTTGATGAAGCCTATAAAACTGCTGAAAAAGCGGTAGCCGATGATGTGAAAAAATCCGATATTCTGCAGCAGACCAAAGCAAATGCAACTACGGTCTTTAAACCATTATTACAAGGATTGGGATTTTCAAAAATCAACCTGACATTCGAATAAATTCACTGCTTGTTGGGTAAAATAAAAAAAGCTAGACACGGAGGTGTCTAGCTTCCTACAATAAATCTATCTCCGGCCGTCTCCCGACGGAAGAGCACATAATTATGCTATTATCACTGGATGAACAATAATCAAAACCATATCGTTTTATTTTTTTGCAGATGTGTCTGGTTGTGGCGTAGGCGGAATATCACCTCGCGATTCCCTTGAATTCGTATCTCGATACTGGATTGTTGTCGTGTCATTTGGTACAGAATCACGCATTAATTCACTCGATTTCTGATCAGTGGTTTTACCATTGCATCCGTAAATTGCGAATAGAATGGCTGATGCCGCCATAAAGGCTTTCGTTGTCTTCTTCATAAGGATTACATTTATTAATCTGTTGCGCTGTCAAGCAGGCATTGTATTAATAGAACAGCTCCATCTCAAAAGTCGTTTAATTTTTTAAATTTTAGTTTTTTTGATTATCTATTCGATACCCCCCCGTCTTAGTAGCTCTATACGTTGATATATTTTTGTGAAAAACTTTTTACAGTTTACTTATGTTCCTATTAGTATAGATAATAAGTTCATGTAAATTGGAAATTATGATACAGTTAATGCTTGTAGACGACCATCATTTAGTGAGAAATGGTTTTCGACTAATTTTGGAAACTCAAGAAGATATGGCTGTATTGGCTGATGTCGAGAGTGCGGAAGGAGCTTTGGATTTGTTGGCACAAAATAAGCTCCCGGATATCATTTTAACGGACGTGAAAATGGAAAAAATGAATGGCATCACATTCATAGGACGTATCAAGGAAAAATATCCGCAAATCAAAGTACTTGCCCTTTCGATGATGAACGATATACAGACAGTTTTTGAAGTGTTACGTGCTGGCGGAGACGGTTATCTCGTCAAAGATAGTTCCGCTGATGAGGTCGTCTTTGGGATTCGCCAGATTGCGAACGGAGAGAAATACCTAAGTGTTTCATTAGGCCTTTCCTGTATAGAGAATTACAGACTATACATGGAAAATAATCCGGATAAAGGGTTTATAATGACTAAATATGATATCTCTGAACGGGAATTGGCTGTGCTTGAATTGATTTCAGAAGGCTATACCAATGCAGAGATCGCTGACCGTATATTTTTAAGTAAACGTACAGTGGAAGGACATCGGCAGCGCCTGATCGAAAAAACGAGAACGAGAAATACAGCTGAATTGGTCAGATTCGGTTTTCATAATATGCTTTTACATTAATAAAATAAATAGTTATGGCGACAAAAAATGAAAATAGACTGGTGGGAAAAGAAATGGAGAAAAAGAAAAAAGTGAAACTTGGTACCGATGGTGAAGTGTTAAAAGATGTGGATCATAAAGATAGGGGGGACGCTGAAGCGGGAGTGGATCCGCAGGTTGACCAACTGAATGATATGCCAAATGATCCTACGGACCGGCCCAAAGAGAAAAGGAAATAAAGAAAGTCGCTTCAGTAGGCGACTTTCTTTATTTCCTTTTCCTAGTTTTTGCCTTGTTTCTCAATAGCCTTGATCAGCTCATCCTTGGTCATATCGTGACGGCCAGTGATTTCAAGTTTTTTGGCCATTTGCAAGAGTTCATCTTTTGTTTTACTGGCATTGCCATTTTCGGTACTTCGTTGAGCTGACGAACCTTTTGTGTTACTTTTGTTCATGCTTTTTGCTTTGTCAGTGTTGCCATGTGACTGTCCTTTGGACGTGTTACTGGCGGTACGTTTCGCTGTGTTCATAATATTTTGATTTACGTGTTACTTAATAGCTGAACAGCTTAGTGAACCTAAATGTTGACCGATTTACTACGTAAAGATCATGTACTTCTACGTCTTTTTAAGGGATTTATGTCTTTGCAAAAGCTTTAATAATTGCTTTATTGAATTCCGGTAGATCATCAGGTGTACGGCTACTTATTAGTCCCTCGTCAATGACAACAGCACTATCTTCCCAATTGGCACCAGCGTTGATTAAATCTATTTTAATTGCTTCTACCGAAGTCATTTTCTTGCCTCTGACAAGATCTGCATTGATCAAAAGCTGTGGCCCATGGCAGATGGCAGCAATTGGTTTATTACGCTCCCAAAAAGCGTTAATCAATGCAATGGCAGTCTTGTTGGTGCGAAGTTTATCGGGATTGACGACACCACCGGGTAGTAGGAGGGCGTCGTATTTATTTTCCTCGGCCTCCTGAAGCGTGACATCGACAGCATACGCTTTAGACCATTCATCGCCTTTTTTTGAGCGAACTTTATCCTTTGAAGGTGAGATAATATGGGTTTTGGCACCTGCATTTTCCAATGCTTCTTTCGGACTGCTCAACTCGATTTCTTCAAAACCATCGGCAACCAGGATAGCGATCTTTTTATCTTTTAATTTTTCCATGTGAAGAAATGTTTTGTTCTTATATGTTTTGTTCTTATATTGAACGGTTTTCCTTCATGGAAAGTTTGATTAATCTGAAATTAAACTGCATTTCCGCAAACCCTTTGTCCTTGAACATTGTCCATTTTGTAAATCATACTATGATGCTTAAAATTGCTGTTTTCCGTGCGCTTCAATTGGGTGATCTGCTCTGTGCAATGCCCGCAATCACCGCATTAAAATATAATTATCCTGAATCTAGGTTATATTTTATTGGCCTCCCGCATATGAGGCCGCTATTGCAGCGCTTCGATTGTGTGGATGAATTTATAGCCTTTCCTGGGCATCCCGAACTCCCGGAACTCCCTTGTCATCCTTTGGCTTTGGCAGATTTTGTAAAACGAATGCAAGCTGAAAAGTTTGATCTCCTTCTACAACTACAAGGAAATGGTACAATCGTAAATGATTTCTTAAAGAATTTTGGAGCCAAGCGGTTGGTTGGCTTTCGACCGAGTGGATCAGCGGAGGACAGCGGCTGGCTTGAATATCCCGATAAGCTGCATGAAGTAGATCGGCATTTGGCACTTATTGACTTCTTGGGTCTCCAAATTCCAAATAGGACCATGTACTATCCTTTATTTAGCTCGGATTGGTCTGGCTTTGAAGTAATAAAAAATAGGCTTGCTTATCCTTTTGTTATTGTTCATGTGGGAAGCCGGGATACAAACAGGCAGTGGCCGCTTGAAAATTTTGTACAGTTAGCAGAGCACCTCC
The DNA here is from genome assembly GCF_002000245.1 of Sphingobacterium sp. CZ-UAM. Classification (GTDB taxonomy): domain Bacteria; phylum Bacteroidota; class Bacteroidia; order Sphingobacteriales; family Sphingobacteriaceae; genus Sphingobacterium. The sequence goes on from NZ_MTCM01000001.1 coordinate 797,372, forward strand.
ATGCCAAAGGTTACCAAATTGTGCTGACAGGAGTCTCAGCGGAGAAGCAAAGGATCGCTACGTTTGAAAACCTGCTGACTTTCAAGGTGCTCAACCTATGCGCGCAGCTCGATCTGGGCGTACTGGGCTGTCTTGTGCAGCAAGCTTTCCTGGTCATCTGTAACTGCACGGGAATCTCACATATCGCGGCCGCCTTGGAAACCCGAAGTATTGTGCTCAGCATGGACGGCGAGCCCGAACGATGGGGACCTCAGAATAAGTGCATACATAAAACCTTTGACGCAAGAAAACCCATCCAATTAACTGATATTTTTAGTGCAATTGATTCCCTTCATGAATTTCAGTCTCCCGTCGGTCAAAACGTAGCAGCAACTCCGAAAATTTCTCGAGGATAGTATCCACCGTGAATGGGGTATATTCCGCCTGAGTGTGTTGCTGATCGACAAAAATATTGATGGAATTTTTGGAGCGTTTGCCAGCACTGACAGGGTATAATATAAAGGTAGACTCCTGCGACCAAGGGATATGTTGAGGATTTGTCTGTGCATAAAGCACTAGGGTCGGGGTCTTTAAGGCACAAGCCATGTGAACCAAACCTGTATTGACTGTAATCACGGCCCTCGCACCCTTGACAAGTGAGAGTAGATCCGGGATAGATGTCTTACCGATGAGGTTGAACATTTGTCGCGACCCGATATTTTTTCGGCAGGCAGCCAAATAATCGTTATCATTTTTACCCACGAGTAGCACCGGATAATGCTGGTCGAGCAACTTTTGAATAAGTTCCTGCGCGATTTCTACCGGAATACGCCGCTTTTCTTCCGAAACATCATAATTAAGGATGATATAGTGACTAAGTGGCGCTGCTAATCTTAAACTGCAGGGATGATCCGGCATTTTTAAGGTAGGAAGCCTATTTGTATGCGATGAGATCCCTAAATGAGTTAGCAGCCCCAGATCTCGTATAATTTGATGCTGAACCTGAAATAATGGTTCTTGGTCTGGCACCCAATCAGTAAGCAGGGCATAGGGGTTCTCCCGCATATACGCTGCCCGTTTGGGAATGCCTGCCATATACGCCAGGAAGATAGCAGCCATGGGATTCTGGCTATAAACGTTAAAAATCAGGCAGCCATCAAAATGCAGTGCTTTGATAACGTGAATAAGGGCTTCGGTGCTTGCTGCTGAATCTTGCTCTGTTAGTTTCATCCAGGGGGCATCGTATTGGATATAGTCATCAATAGTCCCCAGATACGGTATAATTGGAATGGCCATTTTTGAGGCAAGCAGCGTAATTTTGCAGGATGGCATTTGATGTTTAATTTCCTGGAGCGCTGCATTGTTCATAATAAGATCACCCATATTATCGAGGCGAATGACCAATAGGTTTCTACAATCTTTCCACTGTCCCATATTAGCTTATTTTCTTTAATACTTGCTTATTTTCCTGCACACGCTGGATGATTTTGGTCGTTGATTGCTGGTGCACATGCTCAACATAAACCAATTTGGTCCCCAAGGAGTGCAACAATCCCTTTTCGGGTATATCTTCATCCCGGTAAGCTTCGCCCTTTACAAATACATGTGGTCTTACCTTTTCTAAAAGTGGGATCGGATTATCGGAGCCTGCATCGCCAAAAGGGACGACGTAATCCACGGCTTCCAGCGCGCAAAGCACTTCAATACGATCCTCCAGCCTGTTCACTGGGCGCGAAGCTCCTTTCAACCGGCTAATGCTATCATCCGTATTGATGCCTACGATAAGGATATCGCCCGTTGCTTTCGCCTTGCCCAGGTAATGGGCATGCCCGGCGTGGAAAATATCGAAACAGCCATTGGTAAAGACCAGGCGATGTTCTTTGCGGAGCCTATCGCATAGTGCTTCTAATTCGTTCAGTTCAGCTATAACTTTGTTATTCGGTTCGCGGATCTTTTGCGCCAGTTCCTGAAAGCTACAAGATGCGGTTCCACTTTTTGCTATTCCGATATGTGCTGCCTTGATACTCAAATCAATAGCGTTATCCTGATCGAGCCCGTTAAAATAGGCGAGACAGAGCGCCGTCAGAAATGTATCGCCGGCGCCCGAAAAATTACCTTCTTTTATCTCAGGCACCCGGTAATGGATAGGGGCGCCGTCCCTTTTGAATAGAATAACACCATCTTTGTCTAATGTAAGCGCCACCCAGTGCGCATTGGCGACTTCAGCCAGCTGCTTCGACCACTGCATCCCCTGACGGGCGCGATCTTCATTTTCTCGCTGGCCTAATATCAGGCGCGCCTCTTCATAGTTCGGTTTGATCAGATTCGGACGAAGGCAGCTGTATTTCCGGTAATCTTTACTATCCACAACAATTATTTTAGGATGCAGTTGTTGCTCCTGATAGAGCATCTGAATTAATTCGTCCGGAATGCTGCCTTTATCATAATCCGCAATGAAAACAATATCAACCGATTGAAGGGCATCTTTAACCGCTAGCAGGTAGTATTGTAGCATGGCATCGTCAAAGCTATATTTTTGACCGATATCGTAACGTAGCAAACACTGTTGCTCCCTTCGCAGTCGTGTCTTGGTAAGCGTCTGGCAGCTTTTACTATACAAAATTCCATTAGTTTCAATTCCTTTTTGCTGCAGCTGATCTGCAATAAGGGCAGCATTGGAATCGTCCCCAAGCACGGTAACAACAGATACGATTGCTCCCATACTGTGAAGATTAACGATGACGTTTCCAGCTCCGCCGAGGCAATGCACAACGGTATTCACATCAAGTACCGGAACACCTACATCGGGCGCAAGCCTTTTACACGCACCGTCAAGATAGATATCCAGCATACAATCTCCAAGAACCAAAACCTTTGGTTTGTTAAATCCATTCTCTACCAATTCATTTAATCTCGTATCCTTCATAATGTTTGTTTTTTAACGCAATAAGCTGATTGAGCTCCGTGAAATCATCAAGAACAAAATCGGGTGTAAATTTGGGATTGCTAATCCGGTCGTCTAAACGTTCTCTTTTGTTTCTATCTACCAGAATGGTATGACAGCCCGCTGCCCGGCCCGCGGCTACATCGTTGAGAATATCACCGATCATCCAGGATTTTTTGAGGTCGATGTGGAGGTCGTCAGCTGCCTTAAAAAGTAAACCGGGCAGTGGTTTACGGCAGTCACACTGTGGCTCCGCTGTCACATCCGAATGTGGGCAATAATAAATCCCGTCCAAGATGATATGTTCGGTTTTCAGCTGATCCCGTAGCTCCGAAAACGCGATTTCCAGATCTGCTACGGTAAAATACCGTTTGGCAATGCCAGACTGGTTGCTGATCACGACTAATTTATAGCCTCTTTTTTGAAGTAGCCGGAGCGCAGGAAAAATATCAGGGTAACATTTGATACGGGCAGGATCAACGTTGTAAGGCACATCCTTGATGAGCGTTCCGTCTTTGTCCAGAAATATTGCTTTTTCCATTGTTTATGCGATCAGTTTTTTGTGAACGAGATGATGTTGCTTGGAAATGGAACCCAGGTTCATCTGCTGCTCGACCAGGGCACAGAGCTGATGGATGATATGGAGCTGGACTTCCTGGATGCGTGCGGTGTTCTCGGAGGGAACTATCAGATTGTATTCGCCATAGGCTGTCGCCTGTCCACCGTCTTTTCCGAGGAGGTTTACACAGGTAATATCCATCTTGTTAGCCTCCTTAAGTGCATTGATGATATTCTCCGATTTTCCGCTCGTGCTCAGGCAAATAAGCATATCCCCCGGCTGTCCCAATGCTTGAACTTGCCGTGAGAAAATACTGTCGTAACCGAAATCATTTGCCCATGCGGTCAGGACCGAAGAATCCGTATTCAGGGAAATTACAGGATACCCCGGCCGATGTGGAATTTCAAAACGGCCGATCAGCTCCGCCGCAAAATGTTGGCTTTCAGCAGCGCTGCCGCCGTTACCACAGATCATGATCTTCTTACCCTGACGCAAGACATCCACCATTTTGTAAGCCAGTCTGGCAATGCCTCCGGCCAAAACTTCGGCCGCCAGTTCAAAGGTCCGGGAAGAGCCCATAAAAGTATCCTTAATCTGCTCAATCGCTTCTTTTTCGCGCCGCATTGGTATACATTGCTCGTAAAGTTGCGCAATACTTTCACTGATTTTGTTCCAGGTAAAGCTTCGCATATGTTTCAGTGCATTAACCGCGAACCGGGTACGTTTTCGCTCATCATTAATTAAATCCACTATCGCCGCGGAAAGCTGTTGCGGTTGCTGCGGCGGCACCAGGATGCCTGTCTCCCCGTTGCGTACGGTAAAGGAAATACCCCCGACGTCTGCACCGATAACAGGTGTACCGCAGGCCATCGACTCCAAAGGAGTGATACCAAAAGGTTCATACCAAGGGGTGGTAATAAACAATTCACTTGCAGCATAATAATATTTGAGTGTATCCCGTGTTTTCTGTCCAGTGAAAATCACCTTATCGCTTACATTCAGCGCGGAACAAAGCTGTTGAAGACGCATAAATTCTGCTTGGTCATCCGCGGCCTCCAGGTTCCCGCCAACAACCAGCAGCCTTAATTCGGGAAGCAGGTGCTGGGCATGGGAAAACGCCTCGATCACGTTGTCGATGCCCTTACGTTTCACCATACGTCCAAGCTGTAAAATATAGGTAAATGCTGGATCGAGTCCCAACTTTTCTTTTGCTTCTGTCCGGTCCAAGGGGTGGAAGTCATTGGGGTTATAACCGCATGGGATAATTTCTATTTTATCCTGTGGGGCCTGATAATGTTGAATCAGATCCTTTAGATCATTTGGGCATTCAGCGATAATGCGCTCAGCCTGCCAAATGATATCTTTTTCGATTTGTTCCCGCACTTTAGGAAATTTATCCGAACAGCCCTGATGTAATCGACGGACAGCACCTAGGGCATGAAAAGTAATAACAAAAGGGATTTTAAGTTGTTTTTTTAGTGCCATCGCTACCATCCCTGAAAGCCAAAAATGGGCATGGACCAAATGGTAGCTGAGCTCATTACCTTGGATAAACTTGATCATTGCTGAACTGAATTCGTCCATGCATCCATAAAGCTCTTCCTTCGGAAGTATATGAGCTGGACCAGCCTCCACGTGGATCACACGGATCAGCGGTTTCCAGTAGATAATCTGTTCTTGCTCCTCGCTTTCCTTTCGTGTATAGATATCGACCTGGTAGCCCAGCAAAGCAAGCTGAGTGGCTACCTCCGCAACATAAACATTTTGCCCACCACTATCTTTGCCACCTAAAGTGGCCAATGGAGAGGCATGATCACTGATAAAAGCTATTTTCTTTTGCATGATATTTTGAGTTAGTTAATTTTTTGATGAATGAGATAAGTCCATTGTTGTGCAAAACGCTGGATATCAAAAAGGTCAGCGGCCTTCTGTGCGGCCTGTTCGCCTAAGTGCTGCGCATGTTTCGGATTGTCAAGTAGCATTTTCATTTTTTCGACCAAAATGTCGATGTCCAAACCTATATATCCCGTTTTTCCATTTTCGATAATAGTTGATAGCTCAGTGGTCGCCAAACCCACTACGGGCAAGCCGACCATCATCGCTTCACAGATCGCCAGCCCGAGACTCGTATACCGGATCGGATTGAAAAAAAAACGATAGTCTTTAATGAATTCAGGGAGTTCCGGATGCAATACCTCTCCAATACCCCAAGGTTCATTGCCCATGCCGATCAGATCTAGCGGCACCTGTTTTTGGACGCGCTCAAATAAGTCACTACCCAGCATGCGACCACGGGAAGGCAGGTTGTTAACAACCACAATCCCTCTGTCGAGAAGACCTGTATATTTAACGCCATGTACTTCCACACCATGGGTGATAACCCGTACGTCCGGGAGATCCGTTTTCCACATCAATTGATTGAAATGCGTCACATGCACCAATGTTACTGCAGGATTTGTCACGGGATGCACCTCATCACAGGGATGCTGCCAGGGCGGGTCATGCTCAATATAAATACCCGGGAGTTGACGCTGCTCCGACGATAAGATATCATATTGATCTTGCAGATAATTTTCATCACATTGAAAGAGAATAAGGTCCAGTTCAAGATTCCGCACCTCGCTCGCCGGAACCTCGATCACATTTTCTCCAAAAGGGAAGGTGCTGCCCCGGCCGACATATCTTGAGCCATGTTCCGGGGTATAGGGAACATAAAGAATGTAATCCCCCAGGGATAAATAGTATAAATAAGAACCATGGATGTGCCAAGTGAGGACGCGTGGTTTGTGTGCCATAATTTTTCTTGTTTAATAAAAATGTAAAAGGATCAATCCAACTATCGAGGTCACGTTCGTCCCGACCAAGCCTAGTCAACTTATCTTTTGATTAATGAACTGCTGACGGCGGCAGTTGGTTGAATGGACTAATACCCTTTTAAAGGAAAGAAATACGCCGTGTTGCGTATAAAAACTATATTTTAACTTTTGAGCAACCAAACTATCTAGGCAGACGTTACATCAGAAAACGTTATGGATATCAAGCCAAAGCTGCATCTGGAACCAGCAGAAATTAATCGAAGTCTGCGCATGGTCATTATCGATGGCTTGTGTTCTGAAGTGGTTGTCTGTTTGAGCAGTGGCGCGATTTTAATCGGTGCTGCACTGCTGCTCGGAGCAAGCAATTTCCAGATCGGCCTACTCGCTTCTTTTCCTACGCTTTGTAACTTGGCACAACTGCTTACCATTTTATTGATACAACGTTACCCCAACAGAAAGTTAATTACGGTGTTAGCGGTATTTCTGGCAAAGATACCGCTGTTGATTATTGGAATCGTGCTATGGAGAAATACACAGCTATCCTTCAGTATCCTGCTGATTTTTATGTTTATTCATTATTTTCTGAGTGCCCTAGGTGGGGCCGGCTGGAATGCCTGGATTAAGGATCTTGTTCCCGAACAGCAGCTGGGAACTTATTTTTCCAAACGTACACGGCTCATGCAGCTAACAAATATTGCGATAAGTCTGGCTGTGGCAGCGTTGGTTGATTACTATACCAGGAACAGGGGGGATGAATTACCCAATCTGTACGGCATTTATTTTTTTGCTGCTGGTCTGATAGGTGCAATTGGTGCGTTCTTTCTCGTACAGGTCAGCGAACCCAAACAGGAAATATCTGGCGGGAATTTAGGAAGTTTATTGCTTGAGCCCCTAAAAAACACAAACTTTAAAAATCTGCTTATTTTTAATGCGGCATGGGTACTGGCCATTAACTTAGCGATTCCCTTTTTCACCGTGTTTATGCTTAAAACCTTGGGGCTGTCGATGAAAGTCGTTATTTTGCTGACCGTGGTCAGCCAGGTCGCCAGTGTTGCCGGCCTGCCTTTATGGGGCAAATTGTCGGATCGGTATAGTAATAAAAGTATAATTTACCTGACGGCACCGATCTATATCTGTTGTATTCTTTTATGGATATTTGTTGGCATCTATTCCCGGGCACTGCCCAACCTGATTCTTTTGGTTCTTCTCCATATCATGACCGGAATCTCGACTGGAGGCATCAATTTGGCGCTCACAAATATTGGCCTGAAACTCGCGCCAAAAACTGACGCTATTATATATATCACCGTAAAGAATATGGTCGCCTCTTTTTTTACCGCACTGGGGCCAATATTGGGCGGTTTACTGGTAGACTACTTCGCGACGCGCGAACTGCAGATCAGTATTTCCTGGAAAAGTCCGAATTTGGAATCCGTCGCAAAATTGATTTATCTGCATGAATGGAATTTTCTGTTTCTACTGGCTTCAATACTGGCCTTTTTTTCGCTCCGCTGGCTTGGCAAAGTGCAGGAAAACGGGGAGGTAAGTCACCAATTGGTAAAGCGTATTATGAAAAAGCGGTTTCGGGCCGGGTTAAAAGAACGTCTGCTCGTGGGGAATATTATTACTTTACATGCGCAGTTAAAGCAGATTTTGAAACGGAAGGATCTCCCCGCCAAGGAATAAGCTAAGGCCCGGACTGCCCAGCAAGGCCGGGGGCGGTCGCCCGCTAGATGTCGATGAGGGCAAAACTGGTATCATCGCCATGATGCGCCTTCAAAACAGGAACGGCCACATTGTAAATCGGGATGCCTGCGGGGGATTGCGCTTTAAATTTGCCCGCATGTGCATGGCCGTGGAATGCGGCTGTGACATTTCGGCGCTGAATAGGTTCCATCAGATGCGTAGAACCCAAAAAAGGGTAGATCTCTTTGGGTTCGCCCACTACAGTTTCGGCGATGGGAGCGTAATGGAGCAGCGCTACCTTTTTTATGTCTGTATATTCCTGCTCTAGCCTTGCTAGCGCCCGATCCAATAGGAGGGATTCGTTAACTGCTTCCTGAACAAAACTTTTCATCGCATCTTCGCCAAACATCGAGAGCATATAGCGGTCAAAGCCGCCGCCAAACCCCTTCACGCCAGCAAAACCGATGCCTGCTGTGACAATAGCCTCCCCATCCAGGACGCTGACCTTGCTATCTGTCAGAATCTGACGAATCTGCTTTTGACGGCCTTTTTCATAGTCGTGATTCCCTAGAACTGCAATCACCGGAACTTTTAAGTGCTGTAATTCCGCAACGAGCATTTCCGCTTCTTCTTCGTCACCCGTATCTGTCAGATCGCCACATAAGAGCAGAACTTTGGCTTTTGTGGAAATTTCCTCAAATATAGTTTTCCATTTTCCATGTTGGCTCTGATTCATATGAATATCACCTATTGCTGCAATTGTTGTTTTCTTTGCCATCGCTATACAGTTTTTATCGTATATGATTTATAATCCCATTCTTTGATATCAATTTGGTATTGCGTCTGATCAATCAGCGGACCCAAACACACTTTTTCGAGGCAGGGAGGAAGATCATACTGTTCCTGCGCACGTTTGATCAGTTCGTCGAACAAATCCCGTGGGATAATATCGCGATAATCATGTGGATAAGTAAACTGGAATATAATCAGCTGCGCCAGTAGAAGATGCCAATGTTGATCCATGCGCATCAATAAATGATTCCAGTCGAATTGTTTTCCATAACGGAGCCACAGATGATTAATGTCAGCACTATCATGACGTTCCCGATTTTGTACGTATAATTTGCACCAGACAAGTTCTTCTGCCGGAACGTAGCGCACCGGCGTGTCAAATAAGATGCCTTCCGGTGCACGATCGTACCAATCTTGTTCTATCGTGCAGTTATGATTGACACTATCGAATATGATATCAATAAAATAAGGTGCTTTATGAATTTTGGCAAGCCAGCGGACATCGGTCAATTCAGTCTGGTAACCATTGGCGGCAAAATGTTTCAGTATTGCCGGATAAGCACTGCTTTTGCAAAAAATATCGAGATCTTTGGTGGGCCGGATAATCCCCGTGTAATGAAACATTGCCAGTGCCCCGCCAACCATAAAAGAGCTGCCGCTGCTGTTTAGCAGCTGTAGTGTATCCTGAAAGAATGTAATGCATTCTTTAGGGGGATTATCAAGATCGATCATAGTATCATTTTTAGTTAAAACAGCCTTAAAATCGTAGTAGTTTGGATTTAGCTCATGAAAACGTATTCCCCACATTTAGCTCGGGTATAAGTACTTGATTTCCATTCTCAGGCAAACCGCTTCGATGCCTGCAGAGGTTCTCATTAAAGCAAAAGGAGCTGTTTTATGACAAAGGATTCAACCCTAAACGGCTTTACTCTTGTTTATCGAACAATTAAATTAAACTGAAAAAATCATGGAAAGTTTATTCGGCTCGGGTGAGGAGCTCTCAATGGTTCAGATGGGAATGCGTGCATTGATTATGTTTATGGTAGCCCTATTTTTAGTTCGTTTGGGTGGAATCAGGATATTGGGCAGAAAATCAGGAGTGGATTTTGTGATTATAATCATGTTGGGTTCGGTATTGGCACGGGGCATAGTAGGTGCATCGCCTTTTATGTCGACTGTATTTGCAGGAGCTGTAATGATTATGGTCAATAAGATTTTGGCGCAAGTATCGGCTCGCCTCCCTTATTTGGGTAATCTCGTCAAAGGGAAACCTGCTGTATTATATAAAAATGATCAGATTCAATGGGATCAGATGGATCGTTTGGGAGTTAGCCGAACAGATTTATTGACCAGTTTGCGCCTGGAGACGCACAGTAAGCATCTCGATGAAGTTGATATCGCATTCATGGAACCCAACGGTAGGATCAGCTTTACCCTGAAAACAAAAGCATAATATCTTATCATAAAATAACAGTTATGAAAACGAAAGATTCTTATTCCTTTTTATACCGGAATGGTTTGAGCCTGGTATTCTTAATCCTTTTTATTTTTGCGCTCGGAATGCAATTTGTCACAGGTTGGAAGGTACACAACGAGGAGTTACAACAAGCGCAGCAAGCGCCTTTGACATTAGTTTCCTACCTCAGAACCGGACATTTTATTTCAGCCACTTTTGAAAATTTTGAAAGTGAATTTTTACAGATGGCGCTTTACGTCATGCTTACGGTGGGATTGCGCCAATGGGGATCCGCGGAATCAAAAAAGCTGGATGAACCTGAGGAGGTGGACCGTGAACCAAAACCCGGACCGGACGCACCTTATCCTGTTCGAAAAGGAGGATGGCTGCTGCGTATATACAGTTCATCCTTGTTTATTTGTTTTGCGCTGCTATTCCTGATCAGTTGGGTCGTACATTTTTATGGAAGCTGGCGCCAGCATAATATGGAACAAATACTTGATGGTTTGCCGCCTGATGCCGTCTGGACTTATCTGCTGATGCCTCAATTCTGGTTTGAAACCTTTCAAAACTGGCAGAGTGAATTTTTATCCGTACTGTCAATTGTATTTTTTACCATTTTCTTAAGACAAAAAGGATCTCCGGAATCCAAACCTGTAGATGCGCCACATGCGCAAACCGGAAAGAACTGATCTATACAGATTCAGAATATTATCAATATAAATTGGATTAAAATGAAAAGATCGAAATTAATAATGGGCGTCCTAGCTCTAACGTTCGTGCTGCTTGCATGCAGGGACAGAACGGATAAAACCGCTGAAGACAATATACCTGTAACCGATACCGCAGCGAACAGTCAGGGTGTCCCGCTGGATAATATTCACCGTAGTCGCCCCGCAGATACACTTCAGGACAGTATTGCCATGAAAGAGCAGGGTGTTCCTTTGGACAATCTTGACCGGGAAAAGGACGGCGAATAAGTTTACGTAGTTCTACCTGTTATTGTAAGGAAGTACTCAAATTGGAAGTTAGGAGAACTTTTCCATTTTTGATAAGGTTCAACATCCAAATAGTTTGAACACTTAAACACTTGTATATGAAAAAAATCAGTCTTTTAGTCGTATTACTTCTCGGATTGTGGGGATGCGACAACAGTAGCAATAAGGGAAATCAGGCAAACGGTTCTTATGATTCATCCATGACACCGGACGAAGGGCAGACTCCTCCAGCTGGCAGGGATACGCTTGCTTCAGATAGTACGGATAGCCTACAACGTCAGCCATCTCCGGCGAAACCACAATAGTGAGCCTGAATACCAGTTATGGTGGTTGGAAGAAGAATTCTATCAAAATGCAGCATTTGGAGGCTGGGTAGCTTAGTTTACCTGAGCCTCTTTTGTGCGCTGCTGTATGGGCAGCCGCTAGATTCAACTAAGGCTGCTTTAGATTCAGCAAGTCTAAGGGACTCGCTACCGGAGAGCCCCCTTATTACCTTAAGAAATTATGCCCATCAATGGCGGGCACAGCTGGATCTTTATTATTCCGAACTGGACAGCGTCAAGCGTATGCTCGCCTGGCAGCGTCAAGAATACAACCAGTCGATTCCACGGGAGGTACAGCGCTATATCAGCCGCACCATTCCACCGGTACAGAATCTAGGAAATAAAATCAGAATTGCACAGAAGCAGGTCATACTGCCAGACTCCCTGGCCTCATCCTGGAAAAGCGTGCAAGATAGTGTAGCTGCCCTGGCAACCGATGCCGAACAGCTGCTTGTTGACTTGAGGGATATGGGCATAAAAGCAAAACAACAGCAACAGGTCATTCAGGCAGCGCAAGCAGGTACGTTTTGGTCACATTTACAGAAAGTGGTACGGAAAAATCTCGAGCAGGATGGATTATCGTTACGCTATTACGATTCCGCCTGGGACGGGCGGCTGCTGTTGATATTGGTGAGCCTAACCTATTTGTATTGCTTATATTTGATGCGGCGGCGAGCCGTAGGGGCCGGGGAGGAGCTACCACTTCACCGTAATCAGCCCTGGTGGATTCCTTTGTTAAAATTTGCGATTTTCTTTCTTATTATGTTGCCCCTGACATCATTCCGTATTCCAGTGCTGGTGCTCGAATTAAGCTACCTCTTAATATTTACCTTTTTATATATCCTACTTCATGTTGAACTTTCGGCCGTGAAAGTTCGCATTATGCGTTTAGTTTTCCTTTATTATATTGCCCTGTTAGGAATTCACCTGGTCGTGGACAGCGATTTGCTGACTAGAGGCATTGCTGTGGCTGTCAATTTGGCTGGCTTACGTTTGGTCTGGGCTTTAGGAAAACAGACGGACGAAGACAATCCTTTTGATCACCTGCATTATCTTATGCGATGGATATTGATTTTGGTAGGTACATGCGCCATTTTATTTAACCTTTTTGGTTTTCTAAATCTAGCACGGATATGCAGTATCGCGGTCGGTATCGGCCTTTTACAGGCTTTATCTTTACGGGCTTTTCGGGATATGTTAGCACATGATCTGGTCAATTCTTACGAGAAGGCAGGTGAGGAACGATTCATACGCCGGTTCGACAAGACAAAAATGGTCCAGGCATTGGGCCGGATTGTGGGGCTTTTTGCTTTTATCCTTGTCCTGATCGTTTGGACAAATAGCCTGCACCTCACAAGTGAGGTGCGCCGTCTGCTGGATAGACTGTTGAATAGCAGTCACAGTATAGGAGGTCTAACATATACCTATGGTGACGTTGTTCTCGCAATTGCGGTAATTGCCCTTGCAAACTGGATACAAAAAAATCTGAAAGACCTGCTGGAAGATCCGATCTCCAAGAAAAATCAGCGTCGGACGGCCCTTCTGCCTTTGGTCCGTGTATTTATTTTCATCGTTGGCTTTCTGATCGGTATACGAATTCTTGGGCTCAGCATGGATAAACTTACGGTAATCGTAGGTGCTTTGAGTGTTGGTATTGGTTTGGGCCTGCAGAACATTATTAATAATTTTGTTTCAGGGGTTATTTTGGTTTTTGAACGACCATTTAAAGTCGGTGATTATGTAGAGCTAGCCGACAAAAAAGGACAAGTATTGCAGATCGGTATCCGATCCAGTATATTGCTTACTGACCAAGGGGCTCAGGTCATTATTCCCAATGGTGACCTTCTGTCCGGACGTTTGGTTAATTGGACATTTGGTGAAGCTGATATCCGCTTAAATCTACAATTGACTTTTATTTCCACAAGAGCTGTTGCGCAATGGAAACAATGGCTTCTGGAGATAATCCCTTCCTTTGACGAAATTGATCCGGGAATCCCATTGAAAATATTCACCAAGGATATAACAGCAGAAGCCTATATTCTGTCGGTGCAGGTTGGGATTCAGAATGTACAACAGATCGAACGTTTCAGAAGTAAGTTTCTGGAGACCGTCAGGATTGAAGCGATTAAATACGACACGAAAGTTAGTTCTGCCTAGCGAAACAATGCACCCTTACCATTAGCATTTTTTTTCGGATCGATAATAAAGCCAGCCATGTAGACTTTCCAATTCCTCGGGCTTACTCAAATCAACAATTGTATTTAGTCCCAGCTCCAACGATTGTAAGCTATCGGCATTAAGGTCAAACAGGGGATAGAATATGGCATGCTCGTTGGGCATATCGACGTTTCCCTGTAGCCATTTGTAACCTTCCGCATGTAAATTATCAATCAATGTATCGGTAATGGCATTTAGATAGCGCATCATTTTTTGTATCCATAGACGCTCATTATCAATTTTATCTGGATAATGCTCCTGGGTAAAGTCGAGGATCAGTTGCTCACCTTCATCGTTCATGCCCTCACGGATCATCGCCAGGCCCATACTCCTGACTTCTTCTTGATAATAATCCTCGCCATAGCTAAAACTAATTTCACCGGCGCTGGGACTAGCTTCAATTTTCGCCCGAAGGGCCATCTGTCTATTTAAAAGTTCGTGTATATAATCGAATGTCTGTTCCATAAAAAAGTTTATTTAAAAAGAGGAGGACAAAGCCTATAACTTTGTCCTCAACATTGAAAAGTTGGAGTAATATAATTTATTTTAACATGGGTTTGGGCATTTTTGACTTGTTTGGGCTTGGTGCGCCTGGGCTCGTATTTTTTAATGTATCTTTTGTTGTGGTATCTGCCGCGGGCTGCATCGTCTTTAGCTGATCGAGATGTTTCTGGAAAGCCGGAATTTTGTCAGTTGCAAATTTACGCAGTTCTGCGTCTGTAGTGGCAGTGCCGGTGCTGGCATCCTTAAACAGGGTGATGGCATCCTGGTGGCTTTTGGCCATCAGATCAACATAAGTACGATCAAAATTGGCTGGGTCCGCATTGTTCAACTGATCGATTAACTGCGTGTAATTTTGGTTATCGGGCGTGCTCAATTGCCAGTTTTTGTTTTTAACCAATGTTGACAGTTCGTTTCCGGCGGCTGTATGATCATCGACGATCATTTGCGCATATTGCTTGACATTTTGATCCTGCGATTTTGTCAGCGCAATATTTGCAGCCTGGATTTCGAAGTTATTACTTGCTGTTGCTTTGCTAGCAAAGTCTATATCGCCAGACTGTGCCTGGGTCTGACTGTTGTCCTGTGCGTAAATGACCATTGTCCAGGTCATTATGGCTATACATAAGCCAACGATTCTTAAAATGATTTTCATAATGCAATTATTTAATATTAACGATTCTTCCTGTTGCGCGTACCGCTCCTCCGGTGCCTATAATTAATAATGATGTAAGTAGCCACCAGGATAAAGACAATACCAATAATAATAGATGTAAACATAGCTTCCTCCTTTAAAATGTTACTTTAGGAACATGGCTGGACAAGGCTGCGTTTTGAAAACCATTATTTTAGGTATTTAAAGCAAAATTTGAGACTGATACGCAGCCTTATCGTAGAAGTGCGTTTTTGAGGAAAACAAATTAAAAAAACTATTCCCCGAGGTGAATTGTTACAGTAAAAAATAAATTTATTCATACTTAAACCACGAAGACAAAACAGAGAGCTATGACACAGTTACTTTTAGTAGACGACCATGCACTGGTACGTTCAGGTTTCCGATTAATTTTAGAGGCTCAAGAAGATATAACTGTAATTGCAGAGGCAGAAAATGGTAAAAATGCCTTGGAGTATCTTGTAGGGGCTCCTCAGCCGGACCTCATTCTTACGGACCTCCATATGGATAAAATGGATGGGATAAGATTTATTAAGGCGGTAAAAGCCCGCTCTCCGGACATCAAAATTATTATATTAACCATGGATAATGATTTTCATCTCGTAGCTGACGCATTTGATCTCGGTGTTGATGGCTATCTGCTCAAAAGTTCACACCTGGATGAGATTCTATTTGGCATCAGACAGGTTCAGCGCGGCGGACGTTATATCAGTTCAGCACTCTCATTTGATCTGATGGATTATTCGTCCCAGCATATCCCTAGGGCGGTAAATAAAAACGATGTTATGGAAAGGTATGAACTCTCTGAGCGTGAGTTATTGGTACTGGAACGAATTGCCGAAGGTTATACCAATGCCGAGATTGCGGACCAAATATTTTTAAGCAAACGTACTGTGGAAGGGCATCGGCAACAACTATTGGAGAAAACAAATTCCCGCAATACAGCCGGATTGATCCGATTTGGATTTAAAACCAAACTGTTAAGTTAAATGATTCGCTGCCTTAATGGCATTGTCAAGCCAGATAAATGGGCCGGTATTGAAATTAATACGGCCCATTATGCATACCTTTTTTGTTAAATAGTTGTCTCATTTAAGTCCGAAGGGGGATTTCGAGGTTCTACGGGGACACCTTCCGCATCGTTGGCGCTTTCGTCGATTTCTTCTTCATCTAGCTCAGGAACTTCTTCCTGTTCACCAAGGTCTAATTCTTCCTCTGTGTCCAGATCCTCCTGATCGATTTCGGGTTGATCATTGGGATCATTTTCCGGTAACTCTTCTTCGGGTCGATCCGGTATATCCTCCGGAAAATCATTTGGACCACCCTGAATGACGGTGAATGCAATGATCGGTATACCTTGATACCTTTCTTGCGTAATCAGATTGCTGTTCATTTATTTTATATTAGTTTCATAGGACGAACAGATCTATTCTGCAAATAGTTAGTAGAATTAGTACGATTTCGGGGACGATTAGTACGTAAAAGCAATCATTTTATACAACGCGGTTTTATCGTTTGAAAATGAGGTTTTTACCTTTTATAAGGATTATATGCGTGTTTTGAAGATTTCTAATCATCTAAGCGAACGAATGAACTTTTGACGCTGTTTAGTTAAATGAACCGCTCTTTGAGCATAAACATTTAGCATTATGGCACTAATAACTGGAAACGAGGGTGAAATCACCAAAAAAATTGAAAAACAAACTTCTAAAGTCCCTTCAACGGTATTCTTAGGGGCAGCTTTACTCGCAATGGGCTTATCGGCTACGTTAAAATGTATGATGCAAGATAAAACGGCATTGTTCGTTGGACAATGGGCTGCACCATTTTTATTATTGGGTATCTACAACAAGATCGTTAAAACTGAAGGCCACGACTAGGATCGCTGTTCTTCTGACTGAAGGAAAACCAAACAGGATTGTCCAAAGAATTTGGACAATCCTGTTTTTTTTGTTTTAAAACTATTGCTTAACAGATTTTTAGGCCCGCTAATTCTTTCCCGCTCCTGGGATAAATAAATATGGATTAAGCGATAAGTTTGATGGGATGCGGAATTAAATTATACGTTTTGTTTATAAGTCCTTCGGCTGTTTTGTTGACGGACTACTGTCTTTTCGTTTTTGACGCTGTTTATTTTTAAAGTTATGGTTTTCCTGCGCTGCATCAATGGAATGTGTATGGGTGAGATCATTCTCTTTGAGGGCAAGTTTTGCGATGTGTGCATAAAACTTGGCAAGCTGGTCCAATTCCTCCTCACTCAAGTCCTCTAAGCTCACCATCCGGTTGCTCGTTCCTTCATGGGATGCAATCAGCTCATTGAGTTTCAAATGGAGTGCTTTGGAATCTTTATTCTGTGATTTTTGGATGAGAAATACCATGAGAAAGGTAACAATTGTTGTACCTGTGTTGATCACCAGTTGCCAGGTTTCAGAGTAATCAAAGATAGGACCGCTTACTGCCCAGGCAATAACAGTGGAGGTTGCCAAAATAAATGCCGCTGAACTTCCGGTAGCATGTGTGGCCCAGTTCGAAAACCGTTCGAATAAATTTTTCTTCTTTTTCATGCGTTTTATTTTGATCGTATAATCATTTGCTATATTGATACAGGCTGCACGCCGTTTTACTATATAATTTGACGTAGAGGTTTTACCTGCATACTTACGACTGAGGTGCGTGTTGGCTGAGATAGCATAAACACGATGGATCGGGCGATGTCTTCCGCGTATAGCATTTCCATCGCTTCAATTTTTTTACGCTGCTCTGCTGGAGAGTAGGGCTGCATGTCTGTTCCAACAGATCCTGGTTCGATAAGTGATATCTGAATGCCCTTGGGGTTAGCTTCTTTACGCAAGGATTCGGTGAAAGCTTGAATTCCACCTTTTGTGCACACATAAACCGAGCTTTGCGCTTCCCTTACATCCGCGCTCATCGACCCTACATTAACGATGTGACCTTCACCTCGTGGTTCCATGCGGTACAATGCAGCCTGCGCACAGGAAAGGTAAGCAAGGATGTTGGTTCGTAAGATGTAAGCCTGATCGTCATAGCTGCCTTCCTTGACCGATTGAAAAGCAATTGCGGCATTATTAACAAGGACATCTATATGATCATACATACTGTCGAATTTTTTAAAAAGCTCAGCTATGCCTTCTTCTGTGGCTAAATCAATTGCAAGCCCTGTCAGCGAACCCAAGGCATTTAATTTTTCGAAATCAGACAACGTATCCTCGAGTTGTCTTTCATGATGACCACAAATAAAAACATCGTTGCCTAGGCTGGCATGCAATAGGGCTGTGGCCCGGCCGATACCTGTAGTCCCGCCGGTAATCATTATCTTTTTATCCTTTATCCAGGGATGCATAACGGAATTTACATACGCGTTGGGGTGATTTGTCATATTACTTTTTGCTTGTTTCGTGAAGAACAATGGCTGAATTGAGAAGGTTTGGTCCAGTATTCGATGGCGTACTTCTTCTTTTTTTTACGTATTTCTTCCCAAAACGATTATCTGGGGGATTGGTTCTTTCCTTACAAATCATAATTAGTTATACCACCAAAGACTGGGCGCATTGCGCCCAGTCTTTAAAATTGAATCATAGATGAAACGTGACGGTAGAAACAAGAGCTTTTGGCAGACTCTCGAGGGGCAAAATTTTTCCACGGATTTTACTGACTTGGTGTTTGATACCATTATTGTTGGAGCAGGAATCACTGGTGTGACCCTCGCGAAGAAACTGCAGGATAGCGGTGTGAAATGTCTGCTTCTGGATAAGGAAAACCCCGGATTCGGCACCACAGGTGGAACAACGGCCCATATCAATAATTTTTACGATGCATCCTACGATGAAATTATCGCGAATTTTGGCGAACAGGCCGCTCGGTTATTGGTCAATAGTACGAAGGATACCTTGGATCATATAAAGAAGAATGTACTTAGGTACCATATAAATTGCGATTTTGAAGAATGTGATTTTTTTCTCTTCAGTGCCGAAGAAAGTCAGAACGAACAGCTCGATCGTATTCTTGCCGCACATCAACAATTGGGTTTAAAAACTCTTCCCAGTAATACCTTGCCTTTTAGCCTTCCATTTGTAAAAGCGATCAGAATTGAAGGTCAGGCGCAATTTCATCCATTGAAATATCTACTTGGGCTCCTGGATGCTTTCGGGAAAAATGGCGGGGCGATTTTGACAAATCAATCCATTGTCGCATATGAAAATAAAGAGGGCGAAATCACCTTGAAAACAAGTGATGAACGCATCTTTACAGCAAAAAATATCGTTTGGGCTACCCATATACCACCTGGGAGAAATAGGTTTGATCTATTGGTAGCACCCTATCGGAGTTATGCCCTTACGTTGAAACTTCAGCATGCGCCGGAGATGCTTGCCCAGACCGCAGACCTGTATGATCCTTATCATTACTTTAGATATCATCGCACTGGCGACGGGTACTATCTCATTGCCGGTGGTTTTGATCATAGAACCGGGGATGAACGGGATACAGAAAAACATTTTTACGATCTCAAAGAGCTGGTAAATAAGAATTTTGAATACCAGGAAGTAACAGCGCAATGGTCATCTCAGTATTATGTATCAGCTGACGGTTTACCCTATATTGGTCGTATGCCGAATGAACCTAACGTGTATATTGCTACCGGCTATGGTGGAAATGGAATGACCTTCGGTTCAATGGCTTCATTAATTATTCCCGACCTGTTATTAAATAAAGAAACAGCATTGGCCAAATTGCTCTCGCCCGCCCGTATTAAGCCGATAGCTAGTGCAAAAAGTGTACTGTCGGAAGGATGGAGCGCATCGCAGCATTTTATCATGGATAAATTGTCCGCCGATAAGATTGATGCATTTGAAAATATACCATTGGAGGAAGGACGCATCGTGAAATACGAGGGCAAGACATTTGCTGTCTATCGTGATGAACAGGCTGTATTGCACTGTCTAAGTTCAGTCTGCCCACACATGGGCTGTACGGTAAATTGGAATCCATCCGAAAAGAGCTGGGATTGCCCCTGCCATGGATCCCGTTTTGATATTGAAGGCAAGTTATTGAACGGACCAGCGACCTCAGGACTTCAGGAGATGGATCGCTGATGCAGATTTTTCTATATGGAATTATTGTTTTATATCCGTAACTGAGCTCTGTATGTACTTGGCGTTATACCCTTTATACCTTTAAAAATCTTATTAAAATTAGATAAGCTATTGAATCCGCAGGCAAAGGCTATATTGGTGATCTGTAATTTGTTTTCAGTAATCAGCCGACATGATTCGCTGACGCGTACTTCATTGACGAACTGTACGAAAGTCTTTTGTGTACGCGACTTAAAATAACGGCAAAACGAATGTTTGGACATATTCGCTAGTGCCGCAACCTGATCCAATGGAATCTCTTTTGTGAAATTGTTGAAAACAAATTTAAAGATACGGTCGATTTTCTCGTTATCCATCGAACTGTAATTATGTGTATAACCTGGACTGGAAAGGTATTCATATTCATCGGTTGTGATTAATAATTCAATGACTTCAAGAAGCAATATTGTTTTTTTAAAACCATAGTCAAGCTGAAGCATCTGTTCCAGTTTGTGTTTTAGCTGCTGTTTTGTTTCGCCCCGGAATAGAAGTCCCCGCTTGGATGCGGTCAAAAAAGTTTCGATTTTATGTGTTTTAAATAGCTGCCCAAATACCTCTAGCAATAATTTAGGTTCCACATAAAGTGCCATTGAGCGCGATAAATGTGTAGAATCCCGGTTTGAACTGTTGTTATACCAAACATGGGGAAGGTCAGGCCCTACGAAAGTCAATTCATCGGTCGAAAAGCTGTCGATACTGTCGCCTATAATACGTTTACCTTCACTTTGGACAATATAGGTCATCTGGCAGGCCCTGTGAAAATGGAATTCTGTAGAAAAAAAAGGCTGACAAACTTCCTTTGTGGCATATGTCGCAATCTCGGATCCTTCCAGTATTCTTGTGAAGATGGGTTTCATTTAGGGTTATTGAATTATTACTTGGACGTTAAAAATAGCTTATTTTATCTTAAATATGAAATAGTAATCTAAACACTGTTAATATAGTGTCAATATTGAGCAATCTAGGTACAGTTTTATTCTCCCAGGAATAGTAGCTTAGCGATGTTTAAAAAAGGGGTAACGATATCAAAAATACCCGGTCAGCCCTTGTGCGAAAGGGCCTATCCGGTGGGATATGGAAGTGGTGTTTTATATAAACTGATTGACGCAATAAAAACCGAATAATAACCTAAAACAAAAACGATGAAAAAGCTGGTTTTTTTTAGTTTGACCTTCTATTTGTTGGCAGCTAAGCTGTTAGCCCAGACGAAAGTTGTTGTACCTACTGCATCTGATAAACCCAACCGCTATCAACAGGAGCAGATCGATCGGAAGTACGGCATGTTTATACATTTTGGTATGAATACCTTTCACGATCAGGAATGGACCGATGGATCGAAACCTGCCGCTTCTTACGCGCCTACAACTATTGACGCAAAACAATGGGTGTCTACAGCGAAAGCCGCGGGAATGAAATATATCATATTGGTAAGCAAGCATCACGACGGTTTTTGCTTATGGGATAGTAAATATACCGATTATGACGTGGCAAATTCAGCGAATAAGACGAATGTTGTTGTCGAATTGGCTAAGGAATGCCGCAAGCAGGGTATCCGTCTCGGGCTTTATTACTCGCTGTGGGACAGGAAACAAAATGGAAATGTAAATGACAGCCAAGCGGATGGAGCCTATAATACCTACATGCTTAATCAATTGAATGAATTGCTTGACATGACGAAGAAATATACAGATATCGTCGAACTTTGGTTGGATGGTGGTTGGGAAAAGGCGAATTACAGATGGCCAGCGCAGGAAATTTATACCTTGGTCAAAACTAAGGTGCCTCAGTGTCAGGTAGGTATTAATTGGAGTATTGGTAGTCCTGAAAATGCAGATAAACATGCTGTACTGCCCAAGGATCAGCAGAATTTATTTCCCATACGTTATTTCCCCAGTGACTTCCGTTTAGGTGATCCCTATTTACCAAGTAGTTCAGATCCCAAACTCTTTACCGCACAGGGAAATACCTACTATATGCCTTTTGAAACTACAGTTGTGCTTGGCGAACGCTGGTTTTATAATACGACTGACAAAAAGTACAAGACACTTGCGGAACTGGAGGAGATCTACCGAACGGCAACGGCACAGGATAATATCCTGATTCTGAATGTTGGACCAAACAGGGAGGGACGTATCAAGGATACGGATGTAGCGCTGCTGCTCCAGCTGAAGGAAAAATTAAAATTATAAAAAAGATTATCCTTATATACCGAAGCTGCCCCTGATGCTATCCATTCAAGTCCAGTTTAGTCCTTAGGTCTGCGGGATGATAAAGAGCCCGTTCGTACCAGCAAATTCTGCCTCCGATCAGGCAGGCTGTATCTCGGGCATGAACTGCATTTCGGTGGGGAACTGTGTTTGGCTGCCAAACGGAATAGTGAGGAGATTAATGATAAATGATGAACTAATTTCAAATTATATACTATATTTGGCGCGCAGATAAATCGCTGCCAATATTAATACATCAATCATGAGCCAGAAGTTTACATACAATACCCGATTTCCAGCTGTTGAAGACTTGAGAAAACAAGCCAAGAAAAGAATTCCAAAATTTGCGTTTGACTATTTAATAGGCGGTTGCAATGAAGAGTTGAATCTTGCGCGAAATGAAAATGATTTTGACAACATTCTATTAAAGCCGCAGTACCTTCAGGCGAGCGGGGAGATTGATATGTCTGTAGAGCTCTTTGGTCGCCAGTACAGTGCTCCGTTTGGGGTTTCGCCTATTGGTCTGCAAGGGCTGATGTGGCCCAATGCACCAGAAATTCTGGCAAAAGCTGCTGCAGCGCATGATATTCCATATATTTTGAGTACCGTATCGACCAGTAGTATCGAACGTATTGCCGAAGTGTCACAGGGTAAAGCCTGGTTTCAGCTTTATCATCCGACAGAGAACAAGCTGCGTGATGATATCCTACGACGTCTGAAGGAAGTGGAATGTCCTGTGCTTGTTGTCCTGGTCGATGTTCCGGCTTTTGGACTTCGGTACAAAGAGATTAAAAGTGGGCTGTCCATGCCTCCAAAGATGAACATCGCCAATATCTTACAGACATTTGCCTGTCCTACCTGGGGTATTGAAACCCTCAAACATGGTATTCCGTCTTTTGCGACTTTAAAGCCTTATATGGACAAAGGCCTGGATCTGGCGCAGCTGGGGCAATTTATGAACAGAACATTCACCGGTAAAGTGGATGTTGAAAAGATCAGGGCTATCCGGGATCTATGGAAGGGGCCTTTGGTATTGAAAGGAATTGCGACCGATGAAGATATGCAGGCTGCCATTGCATTGGGGGTAGACGGGGTTATCGTCTCTAACCACGGCGGCAGACAGCTTGATGCAAGTGAATCATCCATTAACTCCTTGATTCATCTAGCGGGTAATCCAGATTATAAAAGCAAAATCAAGATTATGTTGGATGGTGGTATCCGCTCCGGAGTGGATCTGGCCCGTGCGCATGCTGTTGGATCTGAATTTAACTTTATGGGGCGGCCATTTATGTATGGTGTTGGCGCCTTAGGAAACGCGGGGGGAGAACATACCATCAATATGTTCAAAGCACACTTATTTCAGGTAATGAAACAGCTGAGTATTTCAAAGATTGAAGAATTTCCAAAACGTTTACAGAAAATCTTGGCATAATATAACCATAAAAATAAATGAAGCCGTATTAAACACAGCTATTGTTGTGCTTAATACGGCTTTATGCATACTGATGTTGTGGGGCTTGTTACCAGTCTATCGTTCTGCTGTCATTGTCGCCAAGATCCCATTGTTCACTGACTTGTCCGTTGGAGTCTTCGGGTCTAGCGCTTGCTGAACCGGCTGCGATGCCCTGCTCAAGTTCGATCAGGTGCGCCTTAACCTCCGGTGCGATATAGGCCATTTTCTTTTTCATAGTCTTTATTATTGTATGTGATAAACTTGTCTTTATTTTGATCTAAAGGTGCTTAGTTGCAAGGTATTTTCTTCTTTCCAGCGCCTACACCTTTAATGATTGTACGGCCATCAACCAGTTGAGTGACTTTTACGGTATTGCTCTGTGTGTTTCCCCATGGGAAAGTATTGAAGGAATTGCCATTGACCAATACAAGCTCATAAAGCGGTCCGCCGTTTGTTTTGCTTCCGAACATCGTCACTTTACCGGTTCTGCTGATCACAAGTTTGATCAATGGATTGGCAGCAGTTCCCTGCATATTGTAAATCTGGTCAATTCTTCTGCCTGTTTGTACATTTGTACCCGCATATTTACTTCCGTCAAGGAATTGGATGTTTTGTGCTGAGGATGCGCCAACCTCAAACTGAATTTCGTTTTTTGCCAGTTTTACGCCGTTTATCTCCATGTTGAAGGCATTGTCCAGTTCGGTAATGTCAAACACAAATCCATAATCTGCTGCAGGTGCGGTAAAGCTTTTGGATATTGTCGTTCCGCTCGGATAGAAGACACCGTCGATCCGGATTCCCGGTTTCCCATTGGAGTATGCGACAGGGTAGCTCCAGTTTAGTCCATTTGTGGTCACATCTTGTGTACAGGTTTTGAAATTAAGCTGCAGGTCATACTTCTGTCCTGGGTTGATTTTTACATTTGGGATGCTGACATTTGATTTGGTTTCACCATCAATGGTCAATGTTCCCAATTTCAGTGTTCCCGCATTTGTCGCAGGGTGGATCAACAGGGAAGGAGTGCTGACAACTGTACGTAAACCGATACCCAAAGCCGGAAATTGTGCAGCTACACCAGCATCGTTCAAACCGTTGTAGGTAAGTGCTTCATCCGACAGTTTGAGGTTGGCCGAAGTATGACTAGGGTTAAATACAGCATTTTCAAGCTTAGTAATTGCCCCGGTCATATTGGCATCCATGGTCATTGTTGTTGTGATTTGACTGAAACGGTGCTTTAAGATGACATTCAGGTTGTTGACACCTTTATTTACTTGCAGCGTGTTCGCGAAATACATGAGGTCGCCACTGATATTGTTAAGGCTTGCCGATGACAAAGTGCTTTGGTTGCTAAGGTTCGGTACTGTACTCGTGCTATTGGTCGAATAAGCGACAAAGGTATACGTTTTTCCGGCATCAAGAGCAATCCCTTCTGCTGCAGCTTCTCCACCATAGCTATAGGTCTTTTCGGTAACATAATTGCCTTGGCTGTCATAGACAACGACTTTATATTTGACATCCTTGTCCAGCTTCTTCTCCGTTACCTGAGCTGAAGTTGCTGCTTTACCCGATGAGGCCGATAATCCCTTATTGACCGCGGGAGCAGAGCTACTTGTCAAGACAACATCAATGGAAGAACTATTGCCAAAGGGGACAGTCATCTCCTGTATTTCAGAAGCATTGTTGGCTGCAGCTTTTGTAGAGCCCTGCTTCTGGCCAATGCTGTTGCTACCATCTGCACCATAAGCCTCAACTCCCTGGAGATTGATCTTGACAATTGTTTCATCAGTCAAGGCTGTGTTTTCACCACTCTTTTTACAAGAGTAAATACTTGAAGCAACCAGTACCATACAGCCCATTATGAGTCCATTTCTAAGGTTGCGATAACTTTTCGTTTTCATGTAAGTAGACATTTTAATTTAACTTGGTTTTGTAGTGTTTTTGATTGATTTGTACGTTTTGATTTTTACTTTTTTTGTCCGTGACATTAATAATTATTAAAACCTATTTTCATCATGTTTTTTGATCAGTATTAAATTTTCCGCTGCAATTATAGATATCACATCCTGTTTAATCATTATGATTTTCACTAAGTAATTTTTCTTGTAGAGAAACTTCTACAAGCAAGCATTATTCTTTAAGTGCTGATTTTTAGCATTTTGCAATTAATTGCTTATTTTTTTATTTATAAATCTACTGGGGGAATATTTTCCTTTTGGTTAACATTAAATAAGCGGATGGGAACCTAGCAGGATTGATTCCTAGGAGAGCAAGCCTGAATGCTATGGCACAGTTTTCGTATGAAAAGTTATAAACTATTTATATGGCTGGGTAAATATGGTAGCGGCCTTATTATAAAAGAATAAATTTTTGAATTATTTTTCTACATTTGTATAACAATGAGGGTAATTGTTTTCATATTGATCACCTATATCTTGGGACTTTCCTTTGTTCCATGCAGTGATGCGAATATTCGCAGCGAGGTGACAGCCATGGAAACGCAGCTGAACGAACCCCATAACCATACTGAAGACACGAACGATAGCTGTTCTATTTTCTGCTATTGTAACTGTTGTAGCGGAAATATTACAGTCTTCGAATATCAGTTACCAAAAATCGAAGGTATTCCGATTTCAATTTATTTTGATAATCGTATGCCCGTTCTCGATATACCTATTTCATCTAACTACTTCGGAACTATCTGGCAGCCGCCTAAGGTAGATGCTTAATTTCAACTTTTTATAACCGTACGCAAATATTATTGGAAAATACTGCTTTTCTAATTTATGTTAGCGACGGGTGTGTGGCTGTAACCTTTGGGTTTACAGGGAAATGAGATATTCTATATATATCTATTATTTAAGCATAAATCAAGCATATTGTGTTAGATAGTATTATCAAATTTAGCATCAAGAATAAGATCATTATTGGTTTAATGACCTTGTTACTTATTATTTGGGGTGGTTGGAGTGCCACAAAGCTGCCCATAGACGCCGTTCCGGATATTACCAATAATCAGGTACAGATTTTTACTTCCTGTCCGACCTTGGCCGGTCAGGAAGTAGAGCAACTGGTTACATTCCCGATCGAGCAGCGGATCGCTACGGTGCCAAAGATCGAAGAAATCAGAAGTATTTCACGTTTTGGACTTTCGGTTATTACCGTTGTTTTTGAAGAAGAGGTCGATATTTACTTTGCCCGCCAGCTTATCAGCGAGCGGTTAAAGGAAGCGGTGGACCAAATTCCCCAAGGTATCGGTAAGCCCGAACTTGCTCCTGTCAGTACAGGTTTGGGAGAGGTCTATCAATATATCATTCACCCCAAAAAGGGAAGCGAAAGCAAGTATAATGCAAAGGATCTACGGACCATGCAAGACTGGATCGTTGCCCGCCAGCTGTACGGTACGCCCGGTATTGCCGAAGTGAATAGCTTTGGTGGTGAATTAAAACAATATGAGGTCGCTGTAGACCCTAACCGTCTGAAAGCGATGGATATCACTATCCCCGAAATTTTCACCGCACTGGAGAAGAATAACCAGAATACCGGAGGTGCCTATATTGACAAAAAACCGAATGCATACTTCATTCGCGGCATTGGGCTGGCAACCTCACTGGAGGATGTGAAGAATATTGCGATCAAAAAGACGGGTGCTGTACCTATTTATGTCAAAGATGTAGCCGACGTGCGTTTTGGACATGCGGTCCGGTATGGTGCGCTGACATATAACGGGGAAGTGGATGCCGTGGGTGGTGTCGTGATGATGCTGAAGGGGGAAAATAGCAATGAGGTGGTCAAGCGTGTAAAAGAGAAGCTGCCTACGATCCAAAAATCCTTACCTAATGATGTCGTGATCGAGCCTTACCTGGACCGGACAGATCTTGTTGGCCGCGCAATAGGTACTGTTGAAAAGAACCTAATCGAGGGAGCGCTGATCGTTATATTTGTATTGGTGCTGTTTTTGGGAAACCTTCGTGCCGGTCTTATTGTCGCCTCAGCCATTCCATTATCCCTGCTGTTTGCTTTGGGGCTGATGAATGTTTTTGGTGTGAGTGCCAATTTAATGAGTTTAGGTGCAATAGACTTTGGTCTTATTGTCGATGGCGCGGTCATTATTGTGGAAGCGACGCTGCATCATCTTGGCTTACGCAAGTCTACTGAAAGGCTGACGCAGTCGGAAATGGATCATGAGGTCTTTGAATCTGCGTCAAAAATCCGGACCAGTGCAGCATTTGGTGAAATTATTATTCTGATTGTTTATATTCCCATCCTGACATTGGTGGGCGTGGAAGGAAAGATGTTCCGTCCGATGGCTCAAACAGTGGGTTTTGCAATCTTTGGTGCACTAATTCTCTCACTGACCTATATTCCGATGATGTGTGCGCTGTTTTTACCCAAAAAGCATCATGACAAGAAGACCTTTAGCGATCGTTTTATCGAAAAACTTCAGCGGATCTACGCGCCTTTACTGCAGAAAGCCATTCGTTTCAAATATATCATCGTTAGCTTGACGCTGGCTTTTTTGGCCATAGCTGTTTTCTTCTTTAAAAATATGGGTGGAGAGTTTATCCCGCAATTACAGGAAGGGGATTATGCTTTTCACTGCATATTACCACAGGGGAGCTCGCTCTCGCAAAGTATAGAAACCTCCATGCAGGCTTCCCGGATTATTAAGGAGTTTGATGAGGTAAAAATGGTGGTGGGAAAAACCGGAGCCGCGGAGGTTCCTACCGATCCTATGCCTCCCGAAGCGACAGATTTGATGGTGGTACTGAAACCTCAAAAGGAATGGAAGTCAGGTTGCAGTTATAATGAACTCGGAGCTGCTATCCTGGAGAAATTGGAAGTTATCCCTGGTGTTTTCTTTGAAAAGAACCAGCCGATACAGATGCGGTTCAATGAGCTAATGACCGGAATTCGTCAGGATGTCGCCGTGAAGATTTTCGGTGAGAACATCGATTCTCTAGCATCCTACGCTAATATTGTTGCAGCACAGATCCAGTCCGTTAAAGGGGCTACTTCCCCGCAGGTGGAACGGGTATCGGGATTGCCACAGATCAATATCATCTATGACCGTACGCGCATTGCCAATTATGGTCTGACCATTCAAGATGTCAATGATGTGGTGAGTACAGCATTCGCAGGTAAGAGCACAGGACAGATCTATGAAAATGAACGCCGTTTTGATTTAGTTGTTCGTCTGGATACGACACATCGCAATAGTATAGACGATGTACGCAATCTGATGATTCCGACTGATACTGGTATTCAGATTCCACTATCGCAGGTAGCGGCCATTGATTATAAACTCGGTCCGGCACAGATCAGTAGAGAAGCGGGTAAACGACGCATTGTCATTGGCTTCAATGTCGCAGGGAGAGATGTGGAAAGCGTGGTCAAAGATATTCAGCAGCAGCTATCCAGCAAGGTTAAATTGCCTTCGGGTTATTATTTTACTTATGGTGGCCAGTTTGAGAACCTACAGAAAGCGAGTGCCCGTCTGATGATTGCGGTGCCTGTTTCCCTCTTGCTCATCTTTATGTTATTGTATTTTACATTCCATTCCTTTAAGCAAGCAACACTGATCTTTACGGCAATTCCGATGAGCGCAATTGGTGGTGTATTTGCCCTGATGCTCCGTGGCATGCCCTTCAGTATCAGCGCGGGAATCGGTTTTATTGCCCTCTTTGGTGTTGCTGTACTAAATGGGATCGTATTGATCGGGACTTTCAATCAATTGAAGAAGGGGGGTATGGATGATATTTTTCAGCGTGTAAAGGAGGGAACACTGACCAGGTTGCGCCCTGTGCTGATGACTGCTACGGTAGCGTCGCTGGGTTTTCTCCCCATGGCAATCAGTACGAGTGCTGGTGCAGAAGTTCAAAAACCGCTGGCCACAGTTGTGATCGGTGGACTGGTGACCGCAACCTTCCTGACCTTGTTCGTACTGCCTTTACTTTATATTATTTTTAACTCAAAACTGAATATGAAAAAAGGAAATGCGGGTAAAACTATTACGACCATATTGGTTTTCCTATTTTCTGCCACTGGATTTAAGGCGTTTTCACAAGAACGCATCGGGATTGACAACGCAATCGGCATGGCATTGAAGAGCAATCGCCAGTTTCAGGTCAATGCGGCTGAAATAACCGGAGCGACTTATAATGTCAAGACCGCCAATGAAATCCCAAAGACAGGTGTTTTTGTGGAGAATGAAGATTACCGACCCAGCGACAAGACAGGGATCATGAAAATCGGTATCACGCAAAGCATTGCTTGGCCGGGACTCTATTCGGCGCGTAAGGAATATTTTAAGCAGCAGCTAAAATATGCCAATCTGAATACCGCAGTGCTCAACGCCAATATCAAGAAAGATGTACGCACGGCATATTATCAGCTCTGGTATCTTCAAGATAGACAGAAGCTCTATGTGGAGCTGGACAGTATCTACTCGGCGATGTTTAAGGCGACCGAATTACGTTTCAAAACCGGAGATGTCGCAGCATTGGATAAAATTGCCGCGGAGGCGAAATTACGGGAACTGCAGGCTCAATTGGTTCAAAACAAGCAGAATATGTTGGTTCAGCAGCAGCAATTGATGATGCTCCTGAACCGCAATGAATGGATATTGCCTGTAGAGCAATCGCTGGAAAAGATAAAAATGGACGTGGATGTACAAAATCCATCGGTTGATGCTTCACATCCTGTTTTAGCTTTGCAACAACAGAATGTCAATATTGCATCCTCCAATATTGCGGTACAGAAAAATACAAATAAGCCTGAATTTTCGGGCAGATTCTTTTCGCAGCGCCTTTGGGGCGCAAAAGATCCTTTTACAGGATTCTCGGTATCGGCGTCATTTCCTGTATTTGGCCTGGGTGCTTATAAAAGCAAGGTAAAGGCTGCAAACGCGGAAATGGAGGCGCAACAAAGACAACTGGAATATGATACACAAGTTTTTCAGACGAATAAGGTGAATGCATTGGCTGATATTGAAAAAAATGCGGCGTTATTGCAGTTCTATGAATCCGCGGGCCTCAAGCAAGCTGACGCCATCATCAAAGCCGCAAGCCTTGGTTACAGAACCGGTGAAATAAGTTTTGCGGAGATGAGCCAGTTCTTGAGTCAGGCGATCGGGATCAGACAGAACTATTTAGATGTGCTCAATCAATATAATCAATCAGCAATCCAATACAATTACTTTAATAATAAATAAGTCAACAATGAGAGTTATCATAAAAATATTTTTTGCACTAGCGATTACAACAGTTTTATATAGCTGCGGGTCAGATTCAAAAGGTGCTGGCGATGCCAAGAAGGAGGAAGGGAAAGGTGCTGCCGAAGAAAGCCATGAGGAAGGGCCAGTGACCGTAGCAGCCTTGAGTGAACAACAGATAAAGGCTGTAGGTATTGCTTTCGGAACGATTGAGGAAAAGGAGCTGACAGCGACGATCAAAGCCAATGGTCTTCTGAGTGTTCCCAATAACAATAAAGCCAATGCAACAACCTTGTATGGTGGCGTAATTAAGACTTTAAATGTACAACTAGGTGACATCGTGCGCAAAGGCCAGGTCATAGCAACCATTACGAATCCACAATTTATTCAGCTTCAGGAAGAATATGTTGCGCTGGCGAGTAAAATTACGCTTGCAGAACAGGAGATGGCAAGACAGCAAGAGCTCAATGAGGGCAACGCCGGAGCAAGGAAAAACTTGCAGTCCGCGACGGCTGATTTCAATAGCCTTCGCGCCAGAAAAGCATCGCTGCAGCAGCAGATCCAACTGATGGGCATCAATCCCAACACTGTGAGCCTTTCCAATTTGCGGTCTTCACTTGTGGTGACAAGTCCTATTAACGGTACTGTGAGTAATGTCTTTGCCAAAATAGGTAGTTATGTGGATGTTTCATCGCCGGTTATTGAGATTATAGATAATAGTCTATTGCACCTTGATCTTCAGGTTTTTGAAAAGGATCTTCCTATGATCAAAATTGGGCAGATTATAAATTTTCAGCTGACAAACAACCCTGATAAAACTTATTCAGCTAAAGTATTTACGATAGGATCGTCTTTTGAAAATGATAGTAAAACAATTGCTGTTCATAGTACTGTGATCGGTAGCAAGGTTGGTCTGATAGACGGTATGAATATTACCGGGATGATCGGAATCAATAATGTGACCACTCCGGCCGTTCCAAATGACGCGATTGTGGAAGCGGATGGTAAGTTCTACATTTTCGTAGAAACAAGTAAGCAGGTCGAAGAGCATGAAGAAGGACACGATGATCATGGACATGCGCATGATGAGGGTGAGACTAAGCACGAACATAAAAATGAATCAGAAGCGGCTAAACATGCCACTGAACAGGGTAAGAATGTGAATTTTGAGAAAATTGAAATTCAAAAAGGTGTCTCCGCATTGGGATATACAGCAATTACACCAGTACAGGAAATTCCTGCGCAGACCAGAATCGTTGTGAAAGGGGCATTTTTTATCAATGCCAAGATGAGCAATACAGGAGGGCATGAACATTAAGTAGTCGCATTTGTTAACAAAGTAATCATGATAAGCTATGGAACACAAACATATTTATGATGCACAAGGTAAACAACTTTGTTGTACACAGACGGAAAAAATATATAATCAGGCAGGCGCCCAACGTTTAATACAGGGCGCAGCTGCACAGGATCAGGCACACAGTCACAGTGATGATGACGGTCATGATCATTCAGTGGCAGGAGGGAGTACATTGCAGCTGTTTCTGCCAGCAATAATCTCATTTGTCCTGCTGATTGCAGCCATTGCATTCGACAATTGGATAGCGCAGGAATGGTTTAGAGGGTGGATCCGGATTGCCTGGTATGTGCTGGCCTATATTCCTGTTGGTCTGCCCGTGATTAAAGATGCATTGAAAAGTATTGGAAAAGGGGAAATATTCTCTGAATTCTTATTGATGAGTATCGCCACCATTGGAGCCTTTGCAATTCGAGAATATCCCGAGGCAGTTGCCGTAATGCTTTTCTATGCGGTAGGTGAGGTGTTTCAGACATTGGCGGTCAGTCGTGCCAAAAGTAATATTAAAGCGCTTCTGGATCAGCGTCCAGATGAGGTGACGATCGTTGAGGGAAGTAGTAGCAGGGTCATCAAAGCTGATGCTGCAGCAATCGGTGATGTCATCCAACTGAAGCCCGGGGAGAAGTTGGGCTTGGACGGGGAACTTATCTCCGATACCGCTTCCTTCAATACGGCGGCGTTGACGGGAGAAAGTAAACCTGACACAAAGACCAAAGGTGAAGTTGTGCTGGCCGGAATGATCAACATGAATACCGTGAGTCTGGTAAAGGTGACAACAGCATACCAGGACAGTAAATTGAGCAAAATCCTTGAGCTTGTACAAAATGCGACCTCGCAGAAGGCGCCTACGGAACTCTTTATCCGGAAATTTGCAAAAATCTATACGCCGATTGTGGTTCTTTTGGCGATAGCGATCTGTCTGCTACCTTACTTTTTTGTCGGGCAATACGTATTTAGCGATTGGCTTTATCGCGCGCTTGTGTTTCTCGTGATTTCCTGTCCATGTGCCTTGGTCATCTCGATCCCATTGGGCTATTTTGGTGGTATCGGTGCGGCGAGTAGAAACGGTATTCTGTTCAAAGGAAGTAATTTTCTGGATGCGATGGCAGCGATACAGAATGTAGTCATGGATAAAACCGGAACAATGACCGAAGGGGTTTTCAAGGTGCAGGAAGTTCGTTTGGAACCAGGTTTTGAGGAAGCAACCATGCTTAGATTGGTCAATAAAATCGAAAGTCATAGCAGCCATCCTGTAGCCACAGCAATCAGGGAATATGTGGGAGAGGTCGATGAATCTATAAATCTGACCGATGTTGAAGAAATACCAGGGCATGGACTGAAGGGTAATGTGGACGGCAAGGTATTTTTGGTTGGTAACTTTAAGCTTTTGGACAAGTTTAATATCAGCTATACCATCGATCCGGATACAATCGTTTATACCACAATAGCCATTGCATGGGATAATCGCTTCGTTGGATATATTACCATTGCAGATAGTATCAAAGAAGATGCTGCACAGACCATACAACTCTTGCACAAACTTGGAGTGAAAGCAACCATGCTCAGTGGCGATAAGAGTACGGTTGTCGCGTATGTGGCAAACGAATTGGGGATTGATAAAGCCTTTGGAGATCTTCTTCCGGAAGATAAGGTAAATAAAGTCAAGGAGATAAATTCTGTTGGTGAAAGTGTGGCTTTCGTTGGTGATGGCGTCAACGACGCGCCTGTCGTGGCCTTGAGTGATGTGGGTATAGCTATGGGGGGACTAGGCAGTGATGCAACCATCGAAACGGCAGATGTAGTTATCCAAGATGATAGACCATCAAAGATACCAATGGCGATTCATATTGGTAAACAGACCAAAAAAGTGGTTTACCAAAATATAGGGTTGGCATTTGTGGTCAAGGGAGTTGTTCTAATCCTTGGCGCCGGAGGGCTGGCGACCATGTGGGAAGCTGTGTTTGCAGATGTTGGTGTTTCACTTATTGCCATACTCAACGCGATTCGCATTCAGAAGATGAAGTTCTAAATTAATTTTCGTTAAAGATGTGCTTACCCTTCGGGCTGAAATGCTGGAAGGGTAGGCTTCTGATGTCTTAGCTGGGTTCGGGTATCGCATGGGATTTCGTCGAACCTCCGTCTGCCTTGCGTCGTACCTGCTTCGTTCTGTGTCCAACATGCATCCGTGGTGAGTCCGAGTCTAACACGGTTTCATGGTGGTGTGACGATGTATTGACTATGCTCGCATATCGACTGAGGGGCGAATAAAGGCATATTAAGTCCAAAAGAAGGGCCAACTATAAGTCGAATAAGCGAAAAGACTCGGACTCTGTTCCTAAAAGCTATAATAATGTTTGTTTAATTCTTTAAAATGTATTATTTTTTTTAGATTTTGTATAGCTATTAAATATAAGAAAATGAATTATTTTAGTGTTATCGATGTAAAAGTATATTTTTTATATACTTTTTTTTAACAAAAGAGTTATCGAGTGACGGGGAACTGATGCTTATTCTGCTAAAAGTTTCTCATAGAGCGGCCAGAGTACTGTCAAGTCGTCATCTGATTGGGCTTCGGGATAATGCTCATCATGTAAATTGCGGATTTCAACAGCTTGCCCTTGCTCATTCTTTATGACAGCGGCACGAAGTTCCTCAGTTCCATCATAATAAATGCCCACGCCAGCAAGCTCACCATCGCGGATAATTTCACTGACGATGTACTTTCTTGTATTGTCCCCCTTGTGGGCACTGTGACCACTGTAAATGCTGTTTCCTTTGCGATAGTGTCTTTCCATAATCGTAGAACACCGAAAGGATCACATTTGTTGTATTTTTCTATTTTCTATCCTGATGAGATTGGAAATAATTTTTACCGACCCATTACGAATGCAGGACAAAGAATCATTATTTCATTGCGGATTTGTTGTATTTGTTGCGATAGGCCAAAGGAGAGAGGCCGGTAACTTTGCGAAATATTTCCCTAAAGGCTTTTGAATCGGAATAGCCTACTTCGTACATGACTTCGTTCACTGTTTTTCCGGAGATTTCCAGTTCTTTTTTTGCAGATTCAATTTTGACCCTTTGGAGATATTCAATTGGTGTATTACCTGTCGCTTTTATAAATCGCCGGTTGAAGTTCCGTCGGCCAATGGTAAATCGTTCTGAAAGTTGTTGAATGGAAATCTTCTGGGCGAAATTATGCTCAATATACTCCTGAGCTTTGATGATCGTTTCATCGCCATGCCTTTTTTGACCATTAAAGATAACGAAATCAGATTGTTGTTGCCGGTCAAGGTTAATCTGGAATATCTTGGAGCAATAGATTGCCGTCTTTCGATCATAATACTTTTCAACCAGATAAATGAGCAGGTGCAGAAATGAATATCCACCACCATTGGTACAAATGCCTTCTTCATCTGTTATAATTCGGTCGGTCTTCATGATGACATTGGGAAATAACTGTTTGAAATTTGTTTCGGCGCTCCAATGGATTGAACAGTTTTTCTTTTCTAAAAGACCTGTTGAGGCAAGGATATAGGCTCCGGTACACATGCTGGCAACCTGAGCTCCATTGCGATATTGTTTACATAACCAGTCTATAAATGGTCTGTTTTCGGTGTTTAATACAGTGAAGTCTGGGGCAACGGCGGGAATTACAATCAGATCTGTCCGCTGGACGGCAGTAATTTCTTTCTGCGGCATTACAGCGAGTAAACCATTCAGAAAAACGGATTGTCTGGAAAGTCCGACGAGTTCAATTTCAAATACCGTTTTATCATGATGTTGTTGGTAGTACCTATTGGCTTCGGTAAAGATATGATAAGTGCCAATAATGCATGAAAGTGTATTTGGGCCAGTCTGAACTTCAGGTACCAAAATTGTTAAGTGTTTCATCTTTCTTGGTTTAAAATTGAATGATCCGATGTGTGGTGTATTATTCAAATATAAGGAAATGTGTTGTCCAAATCAACCGCTCAGAATGTCTATTTGGCACCCTATTTTAAATCTTAAATGTCTATAACTTTGACTTATTCTAGTGGAGGCTGGATATTTAAGTGGTTGAAAAATAAATATTAACAAAAAAATAGAGGATGGAAAAAAAAGATTTTACAACCGATATAATCGTTGGAGCGAAGCCGCAACAGGTATTTGACGCGATTATCAATGTTCGTGGCTGGTGGTCAGAAAACATTGAAGGCGGCACAGCAGCACTAGATGATGTATTTTCTTATCACTACCAGGATATACACGAGTGTAAAGTAAAGCTCGTTGAAGTGCAGAGCAATGTCAAAGTTGTATGGCGGGTGTTGGAGAACGATTTCAAATTTACGACCGATAAACAGGAATGGGTGGAGAGCTATGTGATCTTTGATATCATTGATCTCGGCGGTAAGACGCAATTAAAATTTACTCATCAGGGGCTGGTGCCTGATATGGAATGTTATGATGTCTGTCAGGCTGCATGGACATATTATATCCAAGAAAGTCTGCAGCAATTGATTCTAACAGGACAGGGGCTTGCTACGCCCAAAGAGAACATATTGTCCTTAGCGGAAATTAGGGAGCAATTGTTGGCAAAACAAAAGGGTAAAAGTATTTATCATAGATTATTGATTAAAACACCAGTTGAAAAAGTATACTGGGCAATCACTACTCAGGAAGGGCTGGCGGGCTGGTGGACGCCCGATACCATTGCAGCACCGGAAATAGGAAGCATCTTGCGGTTTGGCTTTGGCCCTGATTATTTCAAAAAAATGGAAGTCCTTGCATTATATCCTTATGCACTTGTCGCATGGCAATGTAAGGAGGGCTTTGAGGAATGGATAGGAACAACACTGACATTTGAATTGATTCCACATCAGAAAGGCTGTACGCTCTTGTTCCATCATGACGGTTGGGCTAAATATAGTGAGGAATTTGCCTCCTGTAGCTATGATTGGGCGCTTTTCTTTAGGAGCCTGAAATTTTTGTGTGAAACAGGAAAAGGTTTTCCTTATCCTGAATTCAATAAATAAAGCAGAATCGTTTTCACGGATTCAGATAAGGGGCTTGGTTAAATTTCGCTCCCTATATGTGCATTGACCTATTGAGGAAAGTGCTCGAAATATTTAAGCGAGATGCAGGTGCAAAACAGTCCCAATTATATCTTTATAATTGGGACTACCATATGGAGCAGGAGACGTTTCTCTCTGCAGCTCGGTGCAAAATACGACTGGAAGTGCACAGCGGAACCGGTGAATACCGGATTGCTCCATAGACGATCCCTGTTCGATCAACTGTTCATACTTGGAAATTGAATAGTTCACGGATTATTTGAAGTTCCGTTCTATGATCTCGAGGCTGTCTTTTGGAAAACGGTTTTTTAACCAAAGACGCAATTTTATTTGTTGTATTTCAGCTAAAGGAACTTTCGATGAATAAATAAAGGCAACCATATTTGCTAAGCTATCCTTTTTTGCATAGTACTGTTGTTGTCCTATGCTATAGGACTGTAGTTCGGGGAAAAGTACTGCTAAGTCGTTAGCTAATTGTGGGCTTGCGACCTGATATTTAGCAAGCTCATTGTTGAGTGCCCGGATGGTTAAATCCTTATCATTCACAGCAGCACTTCGTTTGTCGATTTCACTGAGGATTGTGGTTTTGAGATCGAGGCTATCCTGACGGATGATCAGGTCGGTATGCGTGATGCCAAATGACTCCATGGATTTTTTTAATGCAGCAATTTCCTGGTCACTAAATTTCTTTGCTAAGAAGGCTAGCTCCAAACGTTTCGGCTTGGTGAGCAATTTTTCATAGACGACCGTATAACCTTTATCACTAAATTGTTGTTGAACAAATTGTTTAACCTTATTTGTGTATTTCTTTTCCTGTAGGAGATTGTAGGCAAAATATAAGCTCGGTATTACTAAGGCAAGGATAATCAGGCTGATACTTTGGCTTATTCTTTTTTCTCTTTTAGGATCAACATAATGTTTTTTGGGATATCTAAGGTATTTCACGATCGTAAATGTCGCAATGCATATAAAAACACAATTGATAATATATAGAAATAAGGCACCAGCGAAGTAACTTAAATTTCCTATAGCCAGCCCATAGCCTGCGGTACAGAGCGGAGGCATCAAAGCTGTTGCAATAGCCACCCCGGGTATTGGATTACCTTTATCGACCCGGGTTATGGCAATTACGCCTACCAAGCCACCAAAAAGTGCAATAAGTACATCATAGATATTGGGTGAAGTACGGGCGAGCAATTCGGATTGCGCTTCTTTAAATGGGCTCAGAAGAAAATACAAAGAGGATACAACCAGACTGATCAGGGTTGCGATCAATAGATTCTTAAGGGATTTCTTTAAGAGCTGAAAATCAAATGTACCCAGCGCAAAGCCGGCTCCCACAATCGGGCCCATGAGTGGGGAGATAAGCATCGCACCAATAATTACCGCTGTTGAATTGACATTTAGACCAACAGAAGCAATCACAATGGCACATGCCAAGATCCATGCATTGGCGCCACGGAATGAAATGTTGCTGATCACATTATCAAGAACGGCCTCTTTTCGTTCCTCTCCCGGGTGCAGATCAAAAAATCGGAGCATCTTATTCATAACAGCTTGTTTTCTCTATGCGAATATACATATGTTTTAATTCGTGGGATGAATCAGATTGATATTTGATTAAAGCAAAGGCCAGCCCATCAATAAATGGGCTGGCCTTTGTTGGATGGTATAATCTTCGAAATTTAATTTTCAAGCTGTTCTTTACGCTTTCGTTTAAAGGCTGAATATACGATAATGACGCTGATTGTCATTAGAATAAACGCGAGAAAAAAGGGCGCGCCCGAGAATTTGAATGGGGCATTGTCATGTGTAAAAAAGTAAAACAGATTGGTCATCATCGGAGGGCCAATAATCGATGTGGCACTCATTAAACTGGTTAATGCTCCCTGAAGTTCGCCCTGTTCATTTGATGGGACATTTTTGGTAATGACAGATTGCAGTGCAGGACCACATATTCCACCCAGGCAATAAGGAATAAGAAAGACAAACATCATCCAGCCCTGATTGGCAAATGCAAACAATAATAACCCTATTGCATAAAATATCAACCCATAATAAATGCTTTTTTGCTCACCGAGTTTTGGTGTGGTCCAACGGATCAAGACTCCTTGTACCAGACCAATCAAAAGACCGATGACGCCAAGTGAGATACCAACCATTCTTTCGGTCCAATCAAATTTGTATATGGTAAAGAAATTCCAGTTGCTCTGTACGGCATGGCCTGCAATATAGATTAGGATCAATGCTACGATCAAACCAGAAATCTCGGGGTGTTTTCCCAGAAAGCGAAAGGATCCGATGGGGTTAGCACGTTTCCAGTCAAAAGCCCGTCGCTTATCCTTATCCAGACTTTCGGGCAGAATAAAATACCCATACAGAAAATTTAACAGACATAAGCCTGCCGCTGCGTAAAAAGGAACCCGCGCGCCATAATGGCCAAGCAATCCGCCGATTACGGGGCCAATAATAAAGCCCAAGCCGAAGGCAGCGCCAATTAATCCGAAGTTTTTGGCCCGATCCTCATCGGTAGAAATATCCGCAATATAAGCGCTGGCAGTCGTGAAACTTGCTCCGGTCAATCCAGCAATAACCCGTCCCAAGAATAGCCAACCTATAGAAGGGGCGAGGGCCAGAAAAATGTAGTCTACTGCAAAACCGAACAACGAAATCAAAATAATCGGTCTTCGTCCATATTTGTCACTCAGATTACCCACTACAGGTGAGAATATAAACTGTGTGAAAGCATAAGCAAAACCCAGCCAGCCACCATATTTTGCAGCTTCACTGATGTCGCTGTGGATCAGTTCTTCAATCAACTTGGGGACCACTGGAATGATAATACCCCATCCTGTGATATCAATAAGTAAAGTGATAAATATAAAGCCTATGGCGGCCTTTTTCTTGGAGTTGTCAATCATGGCCTAAAAATAGAAAATTCCTGAAAAATATATCTATATTTTAAAAGGTTAATTTGTGGTAAACTATCGGGCTAATTGAGAAAATTGCCCGATCATGCCACTGTTCATGTTGTGAGTCTCGAATCTGCCGGATAAAATAAATTTGTATTGACCCTGTTTTCAGCGCCTAAATAGCGCGACAAACAGCATGATGTCGTACGGGGAAGTTACAGGAATTGGCGATAAAGCAAAGTTGATTTGCTTCTTGATGTAGTGATGTCGCCAACGCTATTTTATCAGGATCCGAAATAATGACTTCTGGAAACAGGTCAACCTGCACAAATCTACCACTGGCATCAGAACGAGTTTCTAAAACGGCCTCTGCATTGTCCGTATAAGAAATCACGTCGATGTTATTTTTGGAACATACA
The DNA here is from genome assembly GCF_002000245.1 of Sphingobacterium sp. CZ-UAM. Classification (GTDB taxonomy): domain Bacteria; phylum Bacteroidota; class Bacteroidia; order Sphingobacteriales; family Sphingobacteriaceae; genus Sphingobacterium. The sequence continues at coordinate 838,078 of NZ_MTCM01000001.1, forward strand.
TAGAGATAAGACATCATATGACAGGAAACAAGGCTACTTAGGAAAAGATCTTCGGGGTTGTGTAATGTTGGATCACCTTTGAAGGCTTTTGCTGCCGAAACCTGTAAATCCGCCTTGCCCTGGATGGAAATCCGATGACTCTTGTGGTATATTTTGGATAACGATGCCGACTGTTCCTGGCGAAACCAGGTTAAACCAGCCTTAAAGTAATGTTTGAAACTCATGTAATGAATTTAGCATTTTTTATTAATTTCTACTTTTTAATACCAACTTTATGTTCGAACAAAAGAAATATAATCCGTGTTGATAGGTTCAAGTCCATTTCTTCTCATTTCGGAAGCTATTTGTGCTCTATGATAGGTGCCATGATTAAACACATGTAAAAGGATATCTCCAAACGAATTTTGGAACTGCTCATGCTTTGTATTGGTATAGGATATAGTTTTTGCTATCTCAGCCTCCTGAGCGAGGACTTTTGCTTTAAATCCCGAAGAAGCGAGTCCATGGTAGTGTTCACATGTTGACAAACTGTGCTCATCCCAAACTCCTACGGGTGGTTTTTCTCCATCCAACCGGTATAATCATATCAGTTGCGCATTCACTATATGACTGAATAGCCGTAGACAAACCGGGGGAGTTTTTTCAACTTCCTGTTTCATTTTTTCGATGAGAAGGTTATTCGCCCAATCGTTATATAACCATAATTGTACTAACGGGCTTGACATCTCTGATTACTTAATTGCGGTAATAAATATACGTAAATTACCTATGTAAATGTGGATTGAAACGTCAATTTTATTGCTGATTGGGTAAGTGCGGTCTGTTCATAAATGAACATGTGATGTCAGTTGACTAAGGAATGAATGATAGGTGGAATGATTATCTTTGTAGATAATTAATGGATGCTGGATGAATAATAAAAGAGTTTATAGGGTCATAGGATACAATGTCATGTATGTTGTATCCAGTCTATTGTTGTATTATCGATTCGAAATGAAATCGACAGGGCTCAGCTTTTGTGTTATTGGTTTGACCCTGATCAATTTATATTATTTCCTGGAATGGAAAAAAGATGCAAAAAAAAGGGAGTTTATACAAAAATATAAAGCAGTTCATCAGCGCTCATTGAGTAAAGGGACGATAAATTACAAAGAGACATATACAGTAAGTCAAAGTATATTAGCGATGATGATTCTTGGATCAATTATTTGCTTTTCGGGAATTGGTATGTTGTACGAGAAATCAATCTTTGGAGTTTTCATCTTATTTCTTGGCGGGCATTTTTTGCTGAGTCCATTTAGCACGAAAACAATCATCAAGTTGGCTCCCAAGGGGATATACATGAGTGATTATCAATTTGTCTTTGTCAATGATATCCAGGAGATCAATTTTAAACGCTACCTTGGAAAGAGCAAAAGTGAAATGCTTCTGAAGATAAAGGATCCTGCTTTATATAACTTAGAAGATTCACATATCGCCGTTCCAATAGGTGCTGATATGAAAGAAATTAAGCAATTGATTGCCGTCATGAAAAAATTATTTCCCCATACACGGATATCTCAGGATATTTAACTATTCATTTGATTGAAATAAATTTACTATTTTTAATAATTATCTGATTAATAGGCTTAAAGCTGAGCTTGATGAGAACTTCTTTACGGTGTTTATCCTTATTTTTGCTACTTCCTATTTTGACCTTTGCTCAGGGTCATTACATAATTAGAGGTAAAGTAGATCAATTGAAAGATGGCAGTAAGCTTTTTCTGGTCTATAACAATGATGGTGTTTCGTTTGTCGATTCAACAGCAGCCAAAGATGGGCGTTTTAACTTTAAGGGGCAGCTCGGGTATCCGGTTTATTCTACACTTTATCTCCATAAAAATCCCTATACAACCAAGTTGCAGCCCAATGAAAAGCTGGACTACATCCGCTTTTATCTAGAAGCTGCTCAGATTGGAATGAATGCGAAGGATTCACTAAAAAATATTGTGTGGAATGGTTCCAAGCTCAACACGGAAAATGTGGAACTCCTAGAGATGAAAAAAACTGTTGACAATAAATTTGATGCATTAAATAAAGAATTTGCCAAACTTCCACCAGAACAACAGAAAGATTCTGTCATATTTGCCCAGTTTGTCATGCGTGAAAAGAATCTTATGGATGAAAATTACAGTGTCTATCTGGATTTTGCTAGAAGCCATCCTGATTCATACATCAGTGTAATTGGTTTAAGTTTTGTTGCCGGTCAGGAGAAATTTTATGCATCGGCTAAATCAGCGTATGATGGTCTTTCGAATAGGCTAAAAGAAAGTCCGTTAGGAAAGGTAATTCCGTTGCAGTTAGAAGCCCAGTTCAAGACCAAAGTCGGGCAGCAGGCGCCAGACCTAACGCTCAACAACCCGGCGGGGAAGGCCATCAAAATTTCGGACTATTTGGGAAGTACTTATTGTTAGATTTTTGGGCGAGTTGGTGTGACCCTTGTCGTGCAGAAAATCCCAACCTGGTAAAAGCTTATCAAAAATATCATGATAAAGGATTTGAGATATTGGGAATCTCCCTGGACGATGCTGCACGGAAAGATGCTTGGGTCGAAGCCATAAAGAAAGACAACCTATTATGGCCTCAGGTTTCTGATCTAAAAGGCTGGGATAGTCTCGCTGCAAAAATTTATGGAATCAATGTTATTCTGGCCAGTTTTCTGCTCGATCCAGAAGGAAGAATAATTGCCCGTAACCTAAGGGGGGACGATTTGCAAAATCTACTAAAAAGGATCTTTATAGACCGATCGAATCCGTAAGAACGCCATATTTCTAATCCAAATATCCCCTCCAACAGACCTCTTCTAAAATGGATTTTTTGTTCCAAAAATAAGTGCGAAAAATTGCCTACAATTGGAAGCTATTTTCTATCTTGCGCCTTTAATTAAAGATCACATGGCTATACGATATTCGGGCTCTTGGTGGGTTTAACTGAACGCTTGATACTTAAAAAAATTATTTTTCATTTGTATCTTATTTTAATACATTGGTAGGATAAGGGCGTCAGGTCGTCGTTGGAAGAGAGACTGATTATTTTTGTTTTTGATATTATTCGACTTATTTGATGGATGTTTTTTTTGAATTTCTAAATAACCTCACAAATCCGGATTGGATTGTTTCTCATGGCGGTTTATACCTTTTGTTATTTATTATTTTTGCTGAAACGGGTATACTTATTGGATTTTTTCTTCCCGGAGACCCTATTCTGTTCATTGCTGGTATGATAGTTTCCAATATGAGCATTTCACCTTCGGAGCAGATACCGACTTTATTGTATTGGATTGTGCTTGTGTCCTTAGCTGCAATTTTGGGTAACTTTGTAGGATATTGGTGTGGGAAGGTTTTTGGAAAGAGAATTATGAGCATGGAGGATAGCTGGTTTTTCAAAAAGAGCTACATCTTTAAAGCACAGGAGTTTTACGAAAAAAGGGGGGGCGGTGCCATTGTTCTTGCAAGGTTTCTTCCTATTGTTCGTACTTTTGCGCCCATTGTCGCCGGTATTGTTGGAATGGAATTCAGAAAATTTGTGTTGTACAATGTGATTGGCGCAATTGTCTGGTCAGGAAGCCTGGTTACCCTGGGTTACTTGTTGGGCGAGAATGTATGGGTGAAGGAAAATCTGGAGCTTGTTATTATCGTTATTGTATTAATTGCAACTGCGCCGGTCATTGTAAAAGCATTTACTTCGAAAGATAAAGCAAAGATTGCACAATAAGAATTGGCCCACATCTTCTTAATCCAAAGGAAGAAGCTGTTCAATGAAGCGTGACAACGGCGGACTATTGTCATGGTAATTCAATAAATAAGATAGGGTGAGATAGATATCCTACGGATTTTTCAATAGGTTTCAAGGAAATTATTATCTACATTATTACTAATTTCATCTGTGTTTTAAACATTTTTTTTTACGAAAAAGAAATGTTTTACAGTATTTTTCCGTAGATTTACAGCATTATTGCGCAGCACCCTACAGTATACCTATCATAAATGGCTACAAATCAACAGATTAGTGGCCATTTTTCTTTTATTACGCTATGCGGAGTTTATGGTTGATTCATCTGCTAATTCGCCTGACATATTGCATAAAGTAACAATAGGTTATTTTATCCCTTTTTACTATTCAAATTTATAACAATAATTTATAATATTCCTTCTTTTGAGAAAATTTATTATTCAAATAGAGGATAGTACTGGTATTTTCTTATAGGAATGAAAAAATATCATAACTATAGTTATAAAGTTCAAACACGTAATTTGGTTTTGTATAAAACTGTGGCCAGAGGCGCTCAAAAGTATTTTTATTATTTTTTTTTAATTTTGACATACAAGGGAAATTTTATTTTTTTATATTTGTACATCAATACGACGTTTTTACTTATTCGGTTTTAATGCGCAATCTGAATAAGCTTTTAAATAGGGGGTATTTCCCTATAAAATGTAAATTTGATATGTATACTGTAGGTAGGTGTATAATTTAACGGTGGTAGCTGTAGGGGCTGCCACTGTTGTTTATAATCGCGGTTTATTGGCCTTCCTATTTTCTTTTCTTCGCCAGATGTTTCGTCGTCCCAGATGTTTTTTGTTAAAATTGGATTTTTCCAGACTGGGTTGTTTTGTGCTATTCCAATGACATGCTGAATAATTTCTTCTAAATGGCTTGCCGAAGAGATAACGATCTGATTTTTACTTTATATTTATGGTATTATTATGAATACCTAAAAAACTATCTATGAAAATTAATGATCACATTGATTTTGCGACAGCAAGTTTCAAAGAATTTGAGAATATTGCTGGCCTTGATATGGTGGATACTGCAAAGTATTTCAGTTCCTATATCAATTATATGAAAGAAAATCAACATCTTAACTTTAGGTTTGTAACACAGGGCTGCGGTCCGACTGCTATAGTTAGCTCAGCATTTTTAGAGAAACCAACGGAATGCATTAGTCTTGTGTCAAACGATTATCTTAATTTTTCCCAACATCCCAAAGTAAAAGCCGCAGCCATAGCTGGAATAGAGAAATATGGTACTGGAGCCGGTGCATCACCGTTGATAGGAGGACACCATGAATATCATGTCGCACTGGAAGATAAGATTTGTAAATTTTTCAATCGTCCGGAAGGATCGAGTATCGTTTTTACAACTGGATATACTGCAAATAGCGCTACGTTACTGAGCTTATTGAAACAGGAAGACTGTGCTATTGTTGATATGGAAGTACATGCTAGCGTCTATGAGGGTTTATTGAATACAAATGTCAAACGCTTTCCCCATAATAGTATGATTCATCTTGAACGTGCATTGGCTGACGCGGAGAATAAGTTCAGAACCAAACTGGTGATCATTGATGGTGTCTATTCCCAAAATGGTGATTTAGCGACAATGGATGAAATTTATGCGTTAACAAGGAAGTATGGTGCCTATTTAATGGTGGATGATGCGCATGGCATAGGGGTGATGGGCGATACCGGTAGAGGGGTCATGGAAGTCTATAATCTTCTGGACAAAGTCGATATCATTGCCGGTACCTTGAGTAAGGCATTCGGTCATATCGGCGGTTTTATAGTTTCCACGCCAGAAATCATCAATTACCTTCGGTATCAGTCCAGGCAACAAGTATTTTCTTCTACGTCAACACCGGCAAGTTTTGGTCTATTGAAGGCCATTGATTTAATTGATGAAGAACCTTACTGGCGGACAAGGCTTAGGGATAATGTAAACTATTTTAAGAATGGATTGCTTGCTTTGGGTGTCGATATCGGTGCATCATCTTCGCCAATTATTCCAATCAAGATTGGTGATCCAATCCGTACCGCACAGATATCGCGTATGTTATTACAACGTGGTGTTTATGCCAATTGCATTGTCTATCCCGGTGTGGCAAAAAAGGATGCCCGTATCCGTACAAGCCTGATGGCCACTCATACCAAAGAACATTTGGATAAAGTATTAAATACATTGGCGGATATCAGTAAGCTCGTAAGTTTAAAAAAGTCAAGATAAATAAATCTTATACTATTTAAATATTTATTATATTGATCTGAATACTTAATTTTAGGGTTCAGATCAATACCATATCAATAACGCATGCGTAAAACTTATAAAGGAGAAAAGAATGATAAAGAACGTACCATGAACAAACTTATTTTGTCTGTTGGTAAGGTTCTTCGGGATAAGGGATATACCGGATTAACAATTGCTAATATTTCTAAAACAGCAGGTGTTGATAGGAAGCTCATTTCGCTTTATTTCGGTTCCGTTGAAAATTTAGTGGAAACGTACATCAGGAGTAAAGACTACTGGGTAGCTGCTACGCTAGGTGCCGTTGAATATTTTGGTACTGCCCCAACCGAGGGGTCAAAAGGTTTTCTCGAATCATTGCTGCTCAATCAGATGGATAGCTTTCTGGAGAACACTGAAATGCAGAAAGCCGTTCTTTGGCAGATCAGTGAAAAGTCTGAAATTATGTCGCAGATCACAAGGGAACGAGAAAAGATGAGCGCTTTGTTTTTCGCCTTCGCCGATCGGGAAATGGAGGGTAAAAATGTCGATTTGCGGGCTATCAGTAGTATTCTTACCGCAGGGATCTATTATTTGGTACTTCATTCCATCAATACAGACAGCACCTTCTGTGAGATTGAACTGAACGCTGATGGTTTGGACAGAATTCGCAATGCGGTTAAAACAATTCTCTCTTGGGCCTATGGAGAAAATGAAAAAGATCGGATTGAAAGTGGAGACAAAGTATAGCACTGCCAATCTGTCCCTAATAGAAAAGGGACTCGATTGATAAGCACTTCTATTGTCACGGTGTTATCACTATTCTCTTTAGGAAGCGCTCTTGTTGTCATGTCCTTTTTTTTGGCATATCATTCGCCGGTTTAGATTTAAATAATTTAAAACATGGCAAAGAGGTTATTGCTTATATTCATGCTGTTTGTAGTTGCTGATGTTTATTTCTTTCAGGCATTTACAACTGTTATTCATACCGCATTTTTACATAAGGTTTATTGGTATTTGGATTTATTGTTGCTTATCGGGGTATTTGCCCTTATTGTTCTTCGGCAACAAGGGAAAGATATTCAACAATTGGCTGGAAATCTGGTTACATCTTTTTTAATTGTATTTATTCCCAAATTACCGGCGTTTCCAATCTTATTGACTGAAGATTTGTTCCGGGTATTGCAGAATTTTCCACCACGAAATACGTATTTGAGCGAATTTGTACTCGCATTGGCGCTAGTAATGGTTTTAATTATTGCTTTTGGCCTTACCAGAGGGCGGTATTTATATCGGGTAAGAGAGGAAGTTTTGAGTTTTTCGGACCTGCCCGATGCGTTTGATGGATTTAAGATCACACAGATCTCGGATATACATTCCGGGAGTTTATCCAACATAAAGGCTGTCCGAAAAGGGATTGCATTGGCGAATGCGCAACAGAGTGATCTGCTTCTGTTTACGGGAGATCTTGTGAATAACAAAGCGGCTGAGATGGAATCCTGGATCTCGGATTTTACTTCATTAAAAGCTCCTTTTGGCAAATTTTCTGTACTCGGAAATCATGATTACGGAGATTATACCGCCTGGGATAGTGCTGCGTCAAAGGCGTCTAATCTTGTCAGGTTGAAACAAATTCATCAGGAGATGGGATTTAAGCTATTATTGAACGAATCTATTACTATTCAGAAAAAGGGTTCAAGCATTGCATTGATCGGTGTGGAAAATTGGGGAAAGGGTGGTTTCCATCAATATGGGGATTTGAACAAAGCGACATCTGGGCTGTCGACGGACTCCTTTAATATATTGATGTCACATGATCCGTCACATTGGGATCATGTGACCTTAGATCACGACAAACACGTGCACCTGACATTGGCGGGGCATACCCATGGGATGCAATTTGGGATAGAGTTATTTGGATTTAAATGGAGCCCGATACAATATTTCTACGAACAGTGGGCGGGCTTATATCAAAAACAAGGTAAATATTTGTATGTTAACCGGGGTTTTGGTTATCATGGATTCAAAGGTAGGATCGGTGTATGGCCAGAAATTACTGTTATCACGCTGAAAAAATCGGGTTTATAGTTTTCGGGTACTGCGGTGACGATGTTGTCCGAGGGTTAGGTTGGCCAATATTTTTTTGTTTCGGAGATTTATTTTATTATATTTAGGTAGCCTAGCGTGGTCCAAAAGGGGCGGTAAGCTAAGGCTAATAATAACCAATTGCGTCAAATTAAACAAAAGACAAGAGAAGAATATCCTGTGCCGGGCATAAAATAGCTAAATATGATCAGGCGGATTGTCATATAGATCCTTTGGGGGATGCGTTCGATAGTTAATTAGATTTATAAACCAATTATTTAATTTGAGGTATGGCACACAAAGTAGTTTCCCTTATTTTGGGAGGGGGTAGAGGGTCTCGACTTTATCCATTGACACAACAGCGTTCGAAGCCGGCTGTTCCTATTGCTGGAAAATATCGACTGGTCGATATTCCTATTTCGAATTGTCTAAATTCCGGATATAATAAGATATTCGTTTTAACGCAGTTCAATTCCGCGTCATTGAACACACATATCAAAAACGCTTACAATTTCAGTATTTTCAGTAAGGGTTTTGTGGATATTCTGGCTGCGGAACAAACAAATGAGGGGGACCGTTGGTTTCAGGGGACAGCTGACGCTGTGCGACGTACACATAAGCACCTCTTGAATGTTGACTACGATTATGTACTGGTCTTATCGGGTGATCAGCTCTATCAAATGGATTATTCGGCTTTGGTGGACTTCCATGTGCAGAATGGTGGGCACATCACCGTTGCAACCATTCCTGTTAATGTCCATGATGCAACGGGCTTTGGTATCCTTAAAGCGAACGAAGCAAATGTAATTACAGCCTTTACCGAAAAACCCAATAAAGAGGAGCTGTTAAATTGGTCTTCAGAGGTCTCGGGTGAGATGGCGAAATGTGGTCGGAATTATCTGGCGTCAATGGGTATTTATGTTTTTTCGAAAGGTGTCCTGCTCAATTTATTGCTTGCCAATCCGGGTATGGATTTTGGCAAGGAAATACTGCCAGATGCGATTAACAAGTATAAAGTACTCAGCTACCAATTCGATGGCTATTGGACGGATATCGGAACGATTAGATCATTTTTTGATGCCAATATTGGCCTGACTGCAGATGTTCCTGATTTCAATTTATTTGATGAGACCGTATTTACACGCGCGCGTATGTTACCACCCTCTAAGGTTTCGGGAACAACACTGAATAATACGGTCATCGCAGATGGCTGCATTCTTAATGCAGATAAACTCGAACGTTCTGTGATCGGTATACGTTCGCGTATCGGTGAAGGTACAGTCATGAAGTCTACTTATATGATGGGCTCGGACTATTACGAGCAACTTGAAGAGGTCATTGAATTAGGGAATACACAAAAACCGCCACCGGTCGGTGTGGGAGAACGCTGTTATATCGAAAATGCTATTTTGGATAAAAATTGCAGGATCGGCAATGATGTCAGAATAAAAGGAGGCTCACATCTGAAAGACGGCGATTTTCAGACGCATACCATCTGCGATGGTATTGTTGTTATCAAAAAAAATGCTATTATTTCAAATAGTGTAAGCATAGGCTGTTAGTGATGTTGCGGCATCAATAGTAGAGGACTAGGTGCAGTAAGCACCTGGTCTTTTATCGGTCTATTGTATTGGGCCGGAATTCGCAGGGGCAATTAAACGAGGCTAGTACAGGTTGTCATCAATACGACAACACATATGACCAATAAAACGATGACAGTTGTTGTATAGGGTGTTCTTCTCAAGATCTTTTTTATTTATTACTTATTAATTTAATTTGCAAAAGTCATGCCCATTGTAAATTGCCCTCCTAGTGATTATTGAAACTGTAGTTTGATATCTACAACTTATTGGTTTAATTGATTTTGTAAAAAAAACTTAAAAGCGACTTGATTTAGTTTAAATGCTAAAGAAGGGCTATTTTACATACTTTTTATTTCCTAATAATCAATGTTTGTCAAATTTCTGCTGCAAAACCGTCGAATGTGCTTATCGAAATGGTCTCTGCCAAGAGTTACTGAAGTTCGACCATCCGATGGCGTGATGAAAAAAAAGTATTTTCCTAGGCCATATTTTAATATTTATAAGTTGTTTATTTTAATTGGATTGTAATAATGTGGAGCAAATAATTACCAAAGATGCTGTTCAAGGTGGGAATTGGTGCGTTTTTTGTGTAGCCTGACATTTAAAATATTTATATCAATATGAAATCTTTTTATTTAGGGATGGCAACGTTAGGTGTCGGATTAGCGCTAATGATGCGTTATAATACTGTTTCTGGCCATCAACAAAGTGTTCATTCTTTTGAAAACGTGCAGATTAATTCGGATTCCACAAAAGTGGAGAATCTGGTGAAAGAATTAAAGAAACTTAAACCTATCCGTACCACTGATTTTGAAGCAAAGTTTAAAAAAGAGATCAATGGATTTAAACTGACGGAAGTTAAGGCATTTGAAGACCCGGAAACTGGCTCCTTTGCCTCGGCCAACTATGCAAAGGATGGAGGGAATATTTATCTCATGATAACGGATGGTGCGGGACCCGGATCTGAGCAGGTGAAAGCTAATTTATTGAATTATTTAGAACTGAAAGAAATTTATACACCGGAAGACAAGTCTGCAGTGAAAAATTATAAGGGCTGGCTCGTCTCATTTGACTGGAGTATGTTCGAAAGCGATGGCATGACAAGTATACAATACTTAGAGGGCAATCGCTATGCTGTTGTTGCTTCGGCAAACCAGGTTCCGATAGAAGAATTGGAAAACTTTTTGAACAGTTTTGGTTTATAAACTTAAAATAAGCCACACTTTAGCTTATTCTGTGTTCTAAAGACTAGGCTAAAGCTTTTAAGACGCATTGTCGGGAATCAGTCATAGGCGGGGGGGCGGCGCTTTTTTGTGAAATCTGAAAGTGTCTGATTTCTATTGAACAGAAAGAACCTTCAGTTGATTTTCATGGCTGTTGGTGCTTATAAGAACAGGAGTGTCTTATTGACGTATTGGCTCATAATATAGAATTGTAGCACCACCACCAAAGTTTTTTGTTTTTAGATATTTCAGCAGTATTTTTTTACTTAAGTTGTTAAATAAGGGCAGTCCACTTCCGGCTATAATAGGATGGATACAAATTTGATATTCATCTATTAGGCCACTTTTTGTTAAAGCAACAATTAGACTCGGGCTTCCTACCAAGATATCTCCGCCCGGTAGTTCTTTAAGGACTGTAAGTTCTTCGACGATATTTCGGCTGGCCAATCTGGCACTATCCCAATCCAGATTTTTTAGGGTTCTGGAAAAAACGATTTTGGGAATGCTGTTCATGACCTGCGCAAATTCATCTGAGGACTTATTGCCACTCGAGGTCGACAGGAAGGCCCGCCAATATTCCATGAGTTGATAGGTTATTCTACCATATAATATGGTATCAGATTCACGTAATAAGTCCGTATAATGTTGATGAATTTCATCATCAGGAAGCATTAGCGTATGATCGCAAAAACCGTCCAGACTCATATTTATTGCCGCGATTACTTTTCTCATATCCCATGGTTGTATTGTGTGAATTAAATTTAAAAAAAACCGGGGAATATTGACTGATGGAAAATAAGCTGTGCAACTTGCTCAATTACAGATGTTGGAATGGATCGGCTTTGTTTGGGGGAGAATGGAAAGCCTACTCGTCTATGATCGTTAAATCAGTGACTACATCGAAAGTTGATATGTGGTAATCATCTCCGAAAAATAGGCCATTGATATAATGCTGAATGGGGTAAAAAAGGTCGATTGGGATACCCTGATAGAAGGTTTTGAAATCGTTTGGAATAGAATAAGCATGACTGTATTTTCCCTTGCCGAGACTGATTCCGCCTATTTTTTTTAGGTATCCGGTTATTTTGTGCTTAGCTGAATTTGAAAACTTTTCACTTGTCTCTAGGAAATAGTCCTGAATATAAAAGTTTCTGATATTTTTTAATTTGATCGGGACGGTTCTATCCAGTTTTATCCTGCGAGAATAGGAGATGTCGGTTAAAACGCAAGTAGCCTTCTGAACAGTCGAAACATCGATAAAATAACCTCCATCAACCATTAAATGCTTACTATCTTTATAGATGCCTAGGATCATCTCGTTGATTTCTCTATCAGAATAATCCATTATATTTGAAGATCTTCCAAACTTTTCGAATTGCAGCCCGCTCTCTTTACCGGTTTTCCTGATTTTGTTTAATTCATATTGCTGAAAAGTTCTGATTTTTTCCATATCCGTTGCTCATTATATTTAGCAGGTTAAAGATAATTTTAAAACTTAGCTTTCTGCCTCTTTATAGGCATCTAATTGTAATTTGAATCGAATCTAATTTAACAGTAAGCTAACACTTTGGCAATGAGTTATCCAACATATCAATCCATGAATGCGTTATCAAAGGAAAAAAGGCTTGCTTAAGGGAATGCGAAATCTGAGATTGAATAGCATCAAGGTTGAAGTCATCGTATTAAAATTTAAATTTTCTGGAGGTCATGCGACCTTGACCTTTCAGTTCTATTTGACCTGGGGATAGTTCCAAAACCCCGAAAGCATTTTCATTGTTGGTTTCAATCATTCCTTCAAGGGTAATCATAGGAATCCCTTTATAGTAATCGAAGTTGCCGGGGTGATGATGTCCCGAGATAACTGCCTTCACAGCAGGATATTTTTCGATAAGCGCTAATATATCTCTGTTGTTTAGTGCTTCAAGTCCATTCTCTGGAAATAAAGGATGATGGGTGAAAATGATAACGTTTTTGGATTCCTTTTCTGCTTTTTCTAGCTGCTTTTCCAACCATTTAAGCTGTTGTATGCTGATCCCGCCATTCCATGGCTGAGTATTTTTCCGTTGCTCAAGTTTTAGCCGATTATTTAAAGATTGCCATGCCGTGCGTTCTGCTGAGGTCGCTGTAGTTGCATATTCGCTGAGTTCATTGGTGTTGAGGAGAACAAATAACCAATGTTCTTTCTCTACAGTATAATAGGGAGCTGGCATGCAATAGGCCTTGTAGAGTGTGGCTCCCTTTTCTACATTGACGTAATCATGGTTGCCCAGCAAATTGTAGACTGGCGCATTGAGTTTGTTCAGGCGCTGTAAGGCTGGAGCCAGATCTTTTGTTCCCATATCGACTAAATCTCCCACCATAACCGTAAAATCCACTCCGGCTGTATTGATAGCTTTTGTTGCTGAATCTAATTTCGAAAGTGAATTACGGTAGAATCGACTCCCTTTTGTGTCCTGATCCGCATATTGAGGGTCTGCTATTAAGCCAACTTTCAAGGGGCTGTTCTTTTGTTGGCCAATACCTTTATTATAGAAAAGAACAGATAAGAGTGATAAAAATATGATTTTAATTTTCATTCTGAGTTTTTTAAGATTTGTGATACCATCAGGCATCCAATTGGTTATATTTCTCTACTTATATCTTAGCGACATGCTATTGGGCCTCTGAATCAAAAATAACAGCAGACACATGACTGTGCTATTAATTTCTGATTTTTTTGTTTAATCAGTGGTTATTACAAACATACGTTTTTTTTGACTTTTAAAAGTGGAAACTGATCGCACACGATTGCTTGAAATTCAGAAAACCATAGGATGGGACTGATCGGTCTTATTTAGATAAAGGCGTTGGCTCATCATAATTACGCATAATATAATAGAAATACGAAATCATTTTCATATAGTTTTCGACACTGATATATTCATTGGTACTGTGTATGCTCTGTTGTTCGGAATGATTGATTTTGATGGGCATAAATCGGTAAATATTTTTGCTGAGTTCCTGGTATTTGACGGCATCTGTGCCACCGACGGTAAGGTATGGCGTGACAATCAGATCTGGGTATAACCTTCGGATCGAAGATTCCATCATCTGGTAAGCTTTAGTATCACTAGGAGATACATTGGATGCCTCTCGGGCATTATCCACTTGTTCTACCTCGACATCAAAACCCCTGGTCGCTTTCTTAACATGAGCTAGCACCTGCTGAATTGTATTTTCAGGCAATAACCTAAAATTGACAACAAATTCGACTTCTGGTGAGAGTACATTGGGCGCATCACTACCTTTCATCATGGTAAGAGCCGTTGTGGTGCGGACCAAAGCATTTGTAGCGTGATTTTTAGTCAACTGGGCAAGTAGCAGCGGTTCCATCAACCATTTATTTGCGATGGCAAAACGGGAAACAAATGGCATTGAACCGCCAATCTGCTGAAAAAAACGCTGAATAAGGGGGCTGATCATTGGTTTCATCTGTTGTTCTTCAAGCCGCTGCATGATCACCGCTGCTTTGCCAATAGCCGTTTCCGAAGGTGGCATTGAAGAATGCCCACCTAAGCCTTTAACCTTAATTTTTAAAGACAGGAATCCCTTTTCGGCACAGCCAATTAATGCTACATCAGAATTTATTCCATTAACAGATCCCTGTTCCAAAATGAGTCCACCTTCATCGTAGACAGCCTCAAACCGAAGTCCCTTACCCTTAAAATCGGCGGCTATTTCGCTTGCGCCGAGTTTGCCACCTACTTCCTCATCAAAACCAAAAGCGAGATAGATATCACGTTGTGGTCTTTGCTCATCCAGCACTATTTTTTGCATAGCTTCAAGCAACGCAAAGAGCATCCCTTTCATGTCTAAGGTCCCTCGCCCATAAATCCGACCATCCGCTACAACGCCTGAAAAAGGAGCATAATCCCAATCTTCAGCTATTGCGGTGACTGGAGGGCTAGGGGGATCTGATGGACGGAAGATCTGTTCGGACTTGTTTTTAATTTCAGCTGAGCCGGGGGGAACAACATCGTAATGGGATAAAAATAGGAGGGGTAATAAGTTGTTATTGCTGCCTTTAAGTCTGAAAACTAAACCATAAGAATGAACCGTATAGACCTCCAATTGCTGATGAAGAAGGGGATAAGTCGCTGCGATATACTGCTTAAAAGTATCAAATGGGGCATATAAAAATAGATTAGGGTCACTATTGGAAACCGATGGTATTTTAATTCCCCCAGCTAATCTGGATAAGGTACTATCGTCGGAAGAGGGCTTAAATGCTGGTGTATCGGATTTTTTTGTTTTGGCGAAAGGGAAGACTAATGTGTTGATCAATAGACCAATAAAAATCACAATCAGTAATAGCAATAGCACCAAAAGTAGCTTCTTCATAACCATGTTGTTTGTGGTGAAACCTTTAAATCAATGTCATCTTAGACAGGAACCTATGGATAAAAACATCCTACCCACCACTTTGTTTTAGCTGGAAGCTCTAACCCTAATCAATCAGCACATCTATTCACTGAAAATTATTCAACCAATTCAAATTCCTTCTCCAATGTTTCCCTGCCATTGACAATAATTGAAATCTTATGTTTGCCAATATAGAATTTTCTGGTTGTAATTATTTTAAATGATTGTCTGCGTTCAATCCTATTTTTTTCAGCCGATAGATAGGTCTTTTCGCTAATTTTAAAAACTTTGCGGGACATTAGGCCATTTGATTTTTGATAATACAATCCATACTCCAGCCGAAGTGGTTTTGAGTGTACATGGGTATTTTCGATCTGAAATGAAAAAGTAAGGTATTCTCCAATTTTCACATAAGGTGTCCCGATTTGAAGATCAGAAACCTCGAAATCTTTACCGTCCAAGCCATAGTAATACAAAATCTCCGGGTGTCCTTGTTTTAGCAAGGTACGGCAGCCATGTTTAATAATTCCGTCAGTATTTCTACCGATCCCTTTCCAGTTCTTTGCAATGGTCAACAAAATATCCGGGTGATCCTTAGAGATATCGTTTAAATTATTGGCGACACTTCTTCTAACCATTTCTGATAGGTCATTTTTCAGTAAATCCAAAATGGGTAAGATGGGAGCCGGGTCTTTCTTCAAAAAGGGTATCGCCATAGCCCATGGAAGTCGTGGGCGAATACCTTCACTTGCCAGGCGACGTACCTGTGCATGCGGGCTGCAAGCCCATTGTTCCATTATGGTAATCATCTGTTGTTTATACTTGATAATAAAGGGGCGGACAGCAAATTCACAGGATATGAACTGTGTGATTATTTCAAGCGATCTAACGGAGGTTTCGAAATGATCAATGCCATAAGTTTCGATGTAATCGGGGAATATCATAAATTCAAGCCCACCGGAATATCCAGCCGCAATCAAATTCTCGACAACCTGAGTGATTAACGCTATTGCTTCCGGAAAATGGGACGGCATAAATTCATGCAAAGTTTGTGTCGTATGTTTGGTCCTTTGCTTCCATTCCATATGGTCGAAATTACTGCTGAAGATTCTTGTGATAAATTGCTCTCCATCGAAATCGGACTTTACACGACCAAATTGATCAGCAAGTAGTTGATAAAAACTCCTGGAATAAATATCCTTTATAAGACTCATAAATAGTATATATAGTTCAGCATATATTTAATTTACATACCGACATGCAGTATGGCATCGTATAACAACATTTACTTGAATAAAGTATCATTTTGATAAGTTGTAAACGATAGGCAAAATTAGCAGCCGTAGATGACAACAGATTGTCAATAGCAATACGAAACAATGGCATCCCTATTTTACTTGTTGCATGAGCTTATAAAGAAGTGAAGTAAGTGTTTTCAACTCCTCCTTTGTGAGTGTCCGCGAGGCTTTTTTTGCCATACCTTCCCGGAAGTTTTCTGAATTATCTATGATATACCGACCTGCATCGGTCACGGTCAGCTCAAAAAATCTACGATCGGCCGCGGATTGCTGTTGCTCAATCAATTTATTTTCCGTCAAAAATTTAAGCTGCTTGGAAACGGCGGCCTGACTAATTTGAAAGGCTTCAGCAATCTGCTTCGCTGTAACCCCGCGATGCCTATAAACATATTCAATTAAATTGTAATGTGTAGCCGTCACCCCATGGATATTTCCTCGATTCATATTGGCCAATATAAAACACTGTAGGTCTGTAAAGACTTGATAGAAACTGGTTTCACTCTTATTCATAAAACAATACTTTAGTTAACTTTGTTAAGTATTATATTTAACTTGGTTAATTAATATCAAAGATAATTAAAATGGATAATATTGTTATTATAAATGCAAAGCAAAACAATCTAAAGAATATATCGCTCCATATTCCTAAAAGAAAAATCATTGTTTTCACAGGTGTATCCGGTTCGGGAAAGTCATCTTTGGTATTTGAAACAATTGGCGCAGAAGCACAGCGGCAGTTTAACGAAACTCAGGCCAGTTTTATCCGAAACCGCTTACAGCATATCGGTGTCCCCGAAGTGGATAAGATTGAACATTTGAATGTACCTATTATTATCAATCAGAAGAGACTAGGAGGAAACGCCCGCTCTACCGTAGGTACAGCCACGGATATCTATAGTTCACTACGGTTGCTTTTTTCAAGAATGGGTACTCCATTTGTAGGATATTCCAATGTGTTTTCATTTAACAACCCGCTTGGCATGTGCCGGGAATGTGAAGGCCTCGGTTTTGTACAGACAATTGACATTACCCAGCTCTTGAATATGGAAAAATCTTTGAATGAAGGTGCAATAACATTTCCGACATTTCAGCCTGGCGGCTGGCGTTTAACGCGATATACCTTATCTGGATACTTTGACAATGATAAGAAATTAAAAGATTATGACAAATCCGAGCTGGAGATGCTCCTAAATGCAGTGGAACATAAGCCCAAATCTCCAGACAAACAGTGGGGAAAGACAGTGAAATATGAAGGCCTGATTCCGCGTATAGAAAAAGCATTTTTAAAAAAAGATTCGAGGGAGAACAGGACTCGTAAAGAAGCTCTCAAAGGTATCATAATTAAAAAAAGCTGCCCTGCATGTAGTGGTAAAAGACTAAATAGTAAGGTGCTATCGTGTAAAATATTAGGTAAAAGTATCGCAGATTGTGCATCGCTATCAGTGGACGAGCTGCTCGATTTTGTGGGTATGATAAATTCCAAAACCTATGGTGTTTTATTAGACGAACTGAGGAAAAAATTGCAACATATAATCGATATCGGCCTCCAGTACCTGACTTTAGATCGACGGACAGATACCTTATCCGGAGGGGAATCGCAACGCATCAAGATGGTACGTAATCTCGGTAATAGTTTAACTGATTTACTCTATATTTTTGATGAACCTAGTATTGGTCTCCATCCTAAAGATCTGCAAAATATCGCGACCATTATTCAACAGATCAAAGAAAAGGGCAATACCGTAATTATTGTAGAACACGATCCGGATCTCATCCGAATTGCAGATTGGATTATCGATATGGGGCCAGAATCCGGAAAATCGGGCGGTGAAATAGTCTACGAAGGTGAGTTTGAAGGACTTCAATATTCAAAAGGAAAAACGGGATCTTATTTTAGCCAAAGTTTTGATTTTAATCAGCATCCACGTCAAGCCCAAGGTTACCTGGAGATTAAAAACGCGAGTTTACATAATTTGAAGAATATCCATGTGAAGATACCAAAACAGGTACTATCGGTGGTTACAGGTGTTGCCGGTTCAGGTAAGAGTACGCTGATCAATAAAATTTTGCCCATATATTATCCAGAGGTGACCGTCGTTGATCAGGCGTTATTTGCTTCCAGCGCGCGCTCAAATCTACTTACCTATCTTAATTTATCAGATATTATCAGGAAACTTTTTTCAAAGGCCAATAATGTATCTGATAAACTGTTCAGTAGAAATAGTTTAGGTGCATGCGAAAATTGCAAGGGCTTAGGGCTTGAGCGAATTGATCTGGCTTTTATGGATGATATTGAGCAGGTCTGTGAGCGCTGTCATGGATCAGGATTTACGCCCAAGATACTAGATTATGATTATAAAGGCAAAAATATAGTCGATATAATGCATATGACGGTTGCAGAGGCAGCTGTATTTTTTCCGGAGGAGCCTTTCTATGGGGTATTTAACATGTTATCTCGTCTAGGCCTCGGTTATCTCAGCTTAGGACAGCGCTTGGATAGTTTTTCCGGTGGTGAACGTCAGCGCTTGAAACTGACACGGGAACTCAACCACAGTGACGGCATTATCGTTCTCGATGAGCCAAGTACGGGATTGCATCCATCGGATACCCAAAAGCTACTGGACTTTATAGACAGATTGGTGGAAAATAAGAATACTGTTATTGTGATCGAACATAATCTTGATATTATTGCCCAGGCGGATTGGATTATAGATATTGGTCCCGGAGCTGGTAAATATGGTGGTAAGCTGCTCTTCGAAGGAACTGTGGCCCATCTATTGAGGGATAAGACGTCACCGACGGCGGTATATCTAAGAAAACATTTAAAAATGGCCTAGCATCTAAAGGCTAGCCCATACTGCTGTACTTGGTTAGAATTTTCATTCTTCATTTAAAAATTGGAGGACAGAAAATAGGCCATAATATTACAAATCAATTCTGTAATTATGTAACGATATCCTCCAGGTTTGTAGCCAAATTTGTAATGTAAGATTAAAACATACAGATATGGCTACAAATAATTATAACGAGACAATTTATATTCCTTTGGAAGATGTGGACAGCGAACACTGTGCATTAATTGTTGAAAAAGAACTGGCCCAAATAAAAGGGATAGAAAGCCACAAAGTTGAGCTGAATAATCATAGGGCGGCTATTACGGTCAAAAATAATGAGGTTGTAGCCAGTGCGGTGAAAGCGGTAAAGGATCTTGGCTATGGCGTGTCTACAGTAGTTAAAACATTTCCTGTCCTGGGAATGACTTGTGCTTCTTGTGCAGGCAGTGCAGAGAGTATGGTAAAATACGAACCAGGTGTAGTGAATGCATCCGTAAATTTTGCAACCGGAAACTTGACCGTAGAATATCTTCCGAATATCACTGATGCGACCAAAATCCAAAAAGCAGTGCAGGCCGGGGGGTACGATCTGTTAGTGGAAGACGAAGCAACACAACAGGAAACTTTGGAATCTATCCACGCTGAAAAATTCAGGGCCCTTAAAACCAAAACAATCTGGGCGATTATCCTTTCTCTGCCTGTGGTGGTGATCGGTATGTTTTTTATGGATATGCCTTATGCGAATCCAATCATGTGGTTTTTTGCAACACCTGTGGTACTCTGGTTAGGTAAGGACTTTTTTATCAATGCGTGGAAACAAGCCAAACATCGATCCGCAAATATGGATACGCTGGTGGCATTGAGCACGGGAATCGCCTATATATTCAGTGTTTTCAATATGTTATTTGCCGATTTCTGGCATCAGCGTGGTCTGCATGCGCATGTCTATTTCGAAGCTGCTGCAGTGGTTATCGCTTTTATTTTGTTAGGGAAATTATTGGAGGAAAAAGCAAAAGGTAACACCTCTTCGGCTATAAAAAAGTTGATGGGACTACAGCCCAAAACAGTAGTAGTCATACAAGCCGATGGGTCTGAACGCGAGGTCGCTATAGAAGCCGTAAAAGCCGGAGACATTATTCTGGTCAAACCCGGAGAGAAAATTGCCGTGGATGGGATGGTCATTTGGGGCGACTCCTATGTGGATGAAAGCATGTTGAGCGGCGAACCTGTTCCCGTACTAAAAAAAGAAAATGAGAAGGTCTTTGCCGGAACGATTAATCAAAAAGGTAGCTTCCGATTCAGCGCAGTTAAAGTCGGTAAGGAGACGATGCTGGCGCAGATCATTAAGATGGTACAAGATGCGCAGGGCAGCAAGGCTCCGGTGCAGAAAATGGTTGATAAGATTGCTGGAATATTTGTTCCGGTAGTGATTGGTATTGCCATATTGACTTTTGCATTGTGGGTTATCCTGGGCGGCGATAATGCGGTGGTACAGGGGCTGCTCGCTGCAGTGACGGTATTGGTCATTGCCTGTCCTTGTGCGCTAGGACTAGCAACACCGACTGCGATCATGGTCGGTGTAGGTAAAGGAGCAGAGCATGGTATCCTGATCAAAGATGCCGAGAGCTTAGAACTTGCCAAGCGTGTAAATGCCATTGTATTGGATAAGACCGGTACCATTACCGAAGGTAGGCCACAGGTGACAGGTATCCGCTGGTTGAACGAAGATGACAGCCCGAGCGCGATATTATTGAGTATAGAGAAACAATCGGAACATCCGCTTGCAGAAGCAGTAGTCAACCACCTTAGTGCTGTATCGGCGACATCAATATCGGGATTTGATAGTATTACCGGTAAGGGCGCAAAAGCCAATCATGGTTCGGACACCTACTATGTAGGTAACAGAAAACTTTTGATGGAAAATGGAATCGCTGTGGCAGAGCAATTGCAACAGCAGGCAACAGCATGGAGCGCAGCCGCAAAAACGGTTATCTGGTTTGCTAACAGTACCCAAGCATTAGCGGTCATCGCGATTGCTGATAAAATTAAAGACAGCTCGGTGTTGGCGATACAAGAAATGCAGGAAATGGGTATTGAACTCTATATGCTCACTGGTGATAATGAATCTACAGCCAAAGCTATTGCAGAACAAACGGGCATTAAGCATTATAAAGCCGAAGTAATGCCCCAGCAGAAAGCGGATTTTGTGAAAGAACTCCAGCAACGCGGAAAGGTGGTGGCGATGGTTGGCGATGGTATCAATGATAGCACTGCGCTGGCAACAGCAGATGTCAGTATCGCGATGGGGAAAGGAAGTGATATCGCTATGGATGTTGCAAAAATGACCATTATCTCCTCGGATTTGACTAAAATACCGCAAGCGATCCGGCTATCCAAACAAACGGTGGCCACCATCAGACAAAATCTGTTCTGGGCGTTTATATACAATGTCATCGGTATTCCGGTTGCTGCAGGTATACTTTTCCCAATTAATGGTTTTCTTTTGAATCCCATGCTCGCTGGAGCGGCAATGGCCTTGAGTAGCGTTAGTGTCGTCAGCAATAGCTTACGTTTAAAATGGAAAAAATAGATAAGTAATCATAAATAATAACATTAAAATTCAATAACATGGAAAACAAAAATATTCAATTCAAAACAAACCTCAACTGTGGAGGTTGTGTATCAAAAGTGAGTGCGGATCTAGACAATGCCGCTGGGATCTGCGAATGGAGCGTGGATACGTCAAACAGCGATAAAATTCTATCAGTGAAATCGAACGGTATCTCTGAAGAGGAAGTCATTGAAATCATTAAAAGAAAAGGTTTCATAGCCGCACCTCTTGTTGAATAAATTGAGCGCAGGAATCAGAAAAAGTCGTCGCGGATAAGGGACGACTTTCTCGCTTGTATGCATATTGCTATGCAGGGAGCTGCTATTCAAAACGTATAAACATTTGATCAAAATTGATCGTCATTTTGCTAAATTGACGGATTAAATCTTGACCAATATTGCCGTAAACTGTCTCTTTATCAATTTTCGCCGTGAGTAAACTGACATTTTTAAGTGAAATGGACCTGCCCATGACTTGAAAGACAGGATCAATCTTAAATCCGCTATATTCGGTTGTTCCGCCAGCACCGCCCATTCTAATCTTTGTCGTAGTATACTGCTGATCAAATTTCTTTTTAGATTGCTCGTAGAAGGCTGCATAAAGTATTGTTTGCTCGGCTCCGGTATCAAATGTAAAATGTTGCCCCTCGATATTAATAAGTGGTGATAGGCCGTTAATGGCTAAATTGGATAATGTATCGTTTTTTGTTTCAACTTTAGGGACGATAAAATAGTCGTCCTGTGTAAGTTGCACTTCCCTGAGTGCCTCTATAACGGGATATCCCAATATACCGTTAATCTGGTAATTAAGCTGAGGGAAATGAAGCGCGCTGTCAGCAAAAACCAGGAAGATAACGTTCTCAATAGTGATATTACCTAAATTCAGTTTTTTACAGACCGCGAGGTCGGCCTTGATGGAAATCCCGGTAATCGCGTCAACAGCTATATTGGCCGGGATAATTTGCATATTTAAACGCTTGGCATTAGAAAGGGAGACAGTGGATAAATTGGCCCCTGTATCAAAAATAAAGTTTGTACGGACAGCATTGATGTCTACGGGTAGGTTTTTTAATCCTGCTTTATCTCTTTCTATTTTGATACGTGTGTCGGAATGAATAACGGTTTTTTGCGGATTTACAGCGGCTAGGGCTGTCCAGATTTTTAGGTTATTTTCCAGGTCAGCCTTTTCATCCGTAGAAAGCTGTTGCTTGAATTTATTGATTATTTTCAATACAACCTGTTGTGCTTGTTTATAGTCGTGTAGTTTAACAAAATTGTCTTCTTGGACGCGGTATATTTTTAGTATTAGGGAATCAGGTTGTGAAGATCCGGACTGAAAAAATGTGTTGATCTTCTGATTGGATATCATCGGTTTGTTGAATGCATTGTTGAGAAATATGAGGATAATATTTTGTTTTTCAGTGTCTATATGTTTGCTGTATGATTCGAAAAGATCCCGCGCACGAAAAAAGTTTTTAAGTTTAATTTGCTCATAAACCTTATCAAACATCGTGGGCCTATTTTGACTAAAGCTTGTCAGGGCAAAAAGTATCATTAGGCAGCAGAGCACAATATTTTTTTTGAGTGGTATAGCCAATCTGTTCATAAAGAGATCCTATTGGGTTTGATATCGTTAAAGATAAGGATTGGTCTTTAAAAACAAATAAAATAATACAAGTTGCTTGTGTCCTTGCACAAATAAGCTTATTTTAGCCATTAATGGGCAGAAGTTAAATCTAGTATTCTCAGCAGCTATGGGCAACACCTTACTATTCTCTTTAATGTTTATTCTTGTATTGTTTACATCCTTCCAATAAAAAATGGAACCAAAGCGCTGACAGAAGGGGCGATTTCTGGGCTTTGAGACAGCCTCAATATTCACCTGTGGGAGAGCTTAGGGTAAATAAATCGTAACTAGGTTTTGTTTTTGCGTATAAATATTTAAAATATAGAAACTTATATATGTTATAATGAATATAAAATTTAATAGGATTATTACAGGTTTTGGGCTTTTTATTATTACAGTAAGTATTTTGACTGCCTGTGGAAACGCCATAAAAGTTAACAAACCCAAAGTGGAAGAAGAGCAAGGTGTTAAAGAAGTTGAGGCCCCTAAGGTTGCTGACCTTTCCTTTAAGGATAAAGCCGGTAATGTGGTTACGCTGAGTGCATTGAAAGGAAAAGTTGTTTTTATCAATTTTTGGGCAACCTGGTGTCCGCCATGTATACATGAAATGCCGTCCATCAACACATTAAGGCAAGGATTCAAAGACAATAAAAATATTGAATTCATCATGGTGGATGTAGACAATGACATTGATCAATCGACTGCATTTATGACGGAGAATAAATATGATTTACCGTTATATACAGCGGCTGGAGAGATACCTCCAGAATTTTTAGGTGGATCCATTCCAACAACAGTTATCCTGGATAAAAATGGAAAAATTGTAGAACGCCTGGAAGGTAGCAGAGATTATGCTGCACCTGAGATTGCTAAAGCTTTAGAAGAACTGACAAAAGCAAATTAAGGTTATTAAAGCATTGTGCAACTCGCAAGCAAAAAAAGAGCTAGATAGGTTTAAAGCCTATTTAGCTCTTTTTGTAATTCTTGACTTAGGATACTGCTGCAACAGCCTCTTTGATCAATGCTGTAATTTCGTTTGGATGGGTTGCTAGTGAAGCGTGACTGGTCGGTAAATGAATAATTTTTCGCGCATTAATTCGTTCGGCCATTTCTTGTTGAGTCGCTGGCGGTATCATATTGTCTTCGTCCGATACCTGATACCAGCTGGGTTTAGTTTTCCACGCTGGTTCACCTGCCTCTGCGGCGAAAATGCTTCCATGTGTCGGTTTCTGTGCCAAAGCCATCGTGACCGCCTCTTTGTCGTCTAAATCTTGAGCGAAGCTTTCGTGGAATTTATCATAGTTGATCCATATAAATCCTTTTTTATCTGGAACAAGGTTTGCTGCACCGGATGGCTGTTCTCTACGGCCGAAGATGCCACCCAAGCTTTCGCCTTTGTCTGGTGCGAAGGCTGCGATATACACCAATCCGACAACTTTTTCGTGATGTCCAGCGGCGGATATTACTGCACCACCATAAGAGTGACCCACCAAAATAACCTTACCAGCTTGCAGGTCGATCAAATCTTTGGTCTTTTGGATATCGTCTTCGGCAGATGTCAATGGATTTTGTACGCTTCGTACCGTATATCCTTCCGCATGAAGATTCGTAATAACATGTCTCCAATGGGATCCGTCTCCCCAGGCTCCATGGACTAAAATAATTGTTACATTCTGATTTTCCATATGTGTTGAAGTTTATAGGATAAAGATATGTTTAAGTTGTTATTAAAGACATTAACTTAAGTTAACGTTTTAAAATTCGCCGTCGGATTCTACTCAATGAGGGTGGCTTAACACCGAGATAACTGGCAATATGCTTTTGGGCCACGAGCTGAAATATCTGTGCATTTTCGGTCAGTAGATTATTATAACGTATTTCTGGTGAGTAATATAACAACTCTTCAATTCTCTTTTTTGCCCCGAGATAAATAACTTCGGTCATCTTTCGTCCAAATTCTTGCCAATAAACATCCTTTTGATAGAGTTTTTGAAGGTCATTTTTGTGAAGAAGTATTACTTCAGCATCTGATACCGCTTTAATATTCATACGAGACTTGGTATCACAAAGAATACTTTCGTAATCGGTAAAAAAGTTATTGTCGAAATGGAAATTGAAGGTTACATCTTCTCCGCTATCATTGATATAAAAGGTCCGCATAAAACCGGTTTTTAAAAAACCTAGGTATTGGCATTTTTCGCCTTCTTTCAAAAAAAAATCTGATTTTTTATAGGTTGCAAGTTTGAGATAACTACAAAATTCAGCATAGTGTTCTTCATCGACCAAAAATAAAGGTCCAAACTTAGTGTATTCGTTTACAATCTCAATCATAGCTGATAATAATTTTAAGCCAAAAATAATTTTGTATTAAAATTATTGAAAACTTTTAATAGTATGTCGTAGTATTGAATCTTATGTCTTCTTTTAGTTGACTATAAAAAATATTACCTTCGTAATACATCACAATAATAGTAATATGTCTGAATTCAAAGAGCATACAGCAATAAAAACTACTTATTTCAGTATTGTCGGAAATGCAATGTTAGCTTTGCTGAAGTGGTTGGCCGGTTTTTTTGGGAATTCATATGCACTTATAGCAGATGCTATTGAATCCACAGCTGATATTTTTTCTTCCTTTTTAGTGCTCCTTGGATTAAAATATGCGCAGCGGCCTGCGGATGAAAATCATCCTTATGGACATGGAAGGGTAGAACCGCTGATTACTTTTATCGTTGTAGGTTTTCTCATTGTTTCAGCGACGATTATTGCCTATGAAAGCATCGAAAATATTGGGACACCTCATGAATTGCCTAAACCATGGACATTAATCGTCTTAGGGGGGATTATTATATGGAAGGAATGTTCCTATAGAATCGTTATGAAAAAGAGCCGTGAGACCAATAGTTCTTCGCTGAAAGCGGATGCATGGCATCATCGAAGCGATGCGATTACCTCAGTGGCCGCTTTTATTGGTATATCTATCGCTTTAGTATTAGGTAAAGGGTATGAAAATGCGGATGATTATGCAGCGCTATTTGCAGCTGGCTTTATTTTATATAATTGTTATCATATTTTTAGACCTGCTCTTGGTGAGATCATGGATGAAAATGTTTACGAAGAAGTTATTGACGATATCCGGAAGTATGCGTTGGAGGTCACGGGTATAGAAGCTACGGAAAAATGCTACGTGCGCAAATCGGGTACAAAATACCACGTTGACCTACATGCTATTGTGGATAGTGAAATTACCGTGAGAGAGGGGCATACGTTGGCTCATCAGCTTAAAGACCATCTGACTGAACATATACCTGATCTCGGTCATGTGATGATTCATATCGAACCGAGCGCATACACAAATTGAAATGCTAGGCTTGATGGGAGCCACATATTCGTAACCTGTCGCGAACCATCCCAAGAGCATTGGGATGGTTTTTGTATAAAACGCAGTTATTTTTGTCTTATAATTTCAGGTTACTCAATAAGCACATATTACAGGTTGTCATCAGCGGATAACATTTCAATCTGCCATCTGATGTGATCTATTGTAATCGGATATTCGACATCATGTGCAAGATTCTCATAGATGGCGTTGAATAACAGATTGTAATCTCCTTTATGTGGGGCGGGGTAAGAAATATGTTTTTGATTTGTGCTATCTACAGTCACTAGCTTACCCGCACTGCCATTTGGTTCAACTCCGTAGGCCAGATTATCGGGAAGCATGCCATCTATTAGTTGCTGCTCTTGTACATCAGCCATCGTTTTTATAAAACTACCTTTCGTACCATGTACAATAAAAGCGGGTAGAGGCTCGGCCACAGCGAGACTCCCTGTTAGAAATACGTTCAGCTCATCGGGATAACGTAAATGATAATGGAAGTAATCCGCAACTTGGGAGCCAGGTCGATTAACTGCCGTTGTTTTACTGAATTTTAATGGTTTTCCAAAGAGTGAAATTGCCTGATCAATAATATGTGGGCCTAGATCGTATGTAAGTCCACTTGAGATGTACTGGTTATTTTCCTTGAAATATTTTTGGCCTAATTCTATTTTATAACGGTCGAAGCGAAAAGACACTTCTGTTAACTTGCCAAGATCGCCACTTTCTATCACTTTCTTTACATCGAGAAAATGGCTATCATAACGTCTGTTTTGATAGAAGAAAATGCGCTGTCCGGTTTTTTTACTGGTTTCGGAAAGTTGGTTGAACTGTGCTATATTTTCAACTACGGGTTTCTCGATCAGGACATGTTTTCCTGCTTTTAAAGCCTCTGTCGCAAGCTCGAAATGTGTATGATTCGGTGTGTTTACAATGACAAGTGTTATTGTGTCGTCTGCCAATAATTGAGCCACGGTATCATAACTTTTGATTTCGGGATAAAGTTCCTGCGCTATTTTCTGTGTGCGCTCGACAACGGCAACTAAGTTAAAATGCGGATTGCAGTGGATGAAAGGCGCGTGGAAGACACGTCCCGACATACCAAAGCTTAAAATTCCGGTATTGATCTTCGTATTTTTCATTTGTATCTGATCTGGTTGATGCAAGATTATTTGCTGTTGAACATTCTTCTACAATCAATTCTACTAACTGTCAGACCCAGGAAAGGTCAGGTATAAATATAAGCATATCGCGCTTTTATTTTATGGATTCTACTAAATATATACTGATTTCTTTCAGAAAATCACATTATGGCAGTTTTTTTCCAGCCTATGAATTTATGTGGTACGCTTTTTCATTAAAGCTGTTGTACAGAATATTAAGGATTATGTTAGATGCTACGGTACAAAAGGACATCTTGCATGAACTTGCCACAGCGCGTATTCAAGGAGTAGCCTTTCGCGGGCAAATCCACACGACTTCAGAGAATACTTATTGGTAAAAATTATACAGAAAGAGCGTTTAAATGAAAAGCGGTCGAATAAAATTATGGAAGGTAGAAGAATAAAAAAGGGCAAACCAATATATTTTGATTTGCCCTTTTGGGTAAGTAATCGGGCTCGAACCGACGACCCCTAGAACCACAATCTAGTGCTCTAACCAACTGAGCTATACCTACCGTGATTTTGATGATACAAAAGTACGATTAAACCCTATTCCCTCCAAATATTTGAATAAAAAAAAACCGCGGTTAAGGCCAACTGGGTGAAGATTAGTTTATTAAATTTTAATAAAAAACGATGCTAATGGTTTAATAATCCCGATTTGAGAATTTTATTGAAATTAGGCGCATGGTTTGTTGGATTATGAAATTAAAATGCATAAAAAAAGCAATCGTCCAATTTGGGCGATTGCTTTTTTTATACGGTTTTTCGCTGTATTAAATCATTTCAACGCTTCTTTTTACAAACGATGTTAGATCCGCACCTGATAACAACCCTCTCGATAAGAGCGCTAAATCGAAAGCTTGTTTCGCCAATTTCGCACTTTCTTCATCAGAAGAAGATAAAATTCTTTTGATTAAAGGGTGATTACCATTTACCGTTACTTTATAATTATCCGGCAATGAACCATAAAAATTCATACCACCGCCAGTTTTTGCCATATCTTTCATACGGCGCATAAACTCATCTATGGTAACGGATACAGGTAGGTCATTTTCACGGAGAGCATCTACCTCAACTTTCATATCCTGACGAGCGATCGCTTTTTCAAAAACTTCCAAAGTTTTTTTGGACTCTTCTTCAGATAATGAAAGTTCGATCTTTTCATCTTTTTGAATAAGTTTATCAATTACGTCTGCATCTACACGTTTAAGTTGAACTTTTTCGCCACCCTTTTGCTCCAAGTAAGATGTAAAATGTGTGTCGAGCGGTCCATCGAGTACCAGTACATCATATCCTTTGTTTAACGCCGTTTGAATAAAGCCATCTTGCTGTGCAGGATCATGTGTATATAGGTAAATGATGTTACCGTCTTTATCAACTTGGATATCTTTTACCTTTTCATAATATTCCTTTATGGTAAAGCTCTCATTACCGGTATTTTTTACCAAACAGAAGTCACTAGCTTTCTCTGCGAACTTTTCATCGCTTAGCATACCATATTTGATAAACAAGCCGATATCTGTCCATTTCTCCTCAAAGCCTTTACGGTCAGTTTTGAATATTTCATTTAATTTATCAGCCACTTTTTTGGTGATGTAGCTATTGATCTTCTTGACATTGCTGTCGGCCTGCAAGAAAGAGCGCGATACATTTAATGGGATATCCGGTGAATCAATTACCCCGTGAAGCAACATCAGGAATTCAGGTACGATATCTTTTACTTCATCCGTGATAAATACCTGACGTGAGTAAAGCTTGATCTTGTTGCGTTGGATCTCAAGCTCATTTTTCACTTTAGGGAAGTAAAGTATACCCGTCAGATTAAATGGATAGTCTACATTAAGGTGGATCCAAAATAATGGTTCATCCATGGAATATGGATATAGTTCGCGGTAAAATGCGAGATAATCCTCATCTTTTAATTCGGAAGGAGCCTTCGTCCATGCTGGATTTGTATTGTTGATGATATTGTCAACTTCTACAGATTTATATTTTGGTTTACCCTCCTCATCTTCTCCATCTGGCTCAGAGCTTGTCTTTGTGCCAAAACGAATAGGGATCGGAAGGAACTTTGCATATTTATCTAAGATATCCTGTAGACGTGCTTGGCTCAAAAACTCAGTGGACTCGTCATTGACATGCAGAATAACATCTGTACCACGTGTTGTTCTAGTTCCTGTAGAAATTTCATATGAGGTACTGCCGTCACATGTCCAATGTGCTGGTTCGGCTCCATCCTGATAAGATAGGGATTGAATTTCTACCGTGTCAGCCACCATAAATGCGGAATAGAAACCTAAACCAAAGCGACCGATAATTTCGTTTGCATCATTGGCTTCCTTGAATTTCTCCATGAACTCTGTTGCACCAGAAAAGGCGATTTGATTAATATATTTTTTGATTTCCTCGGCAGTCATACCAATACCGTTGTCCGAAATCGTAATGGTTTTTGCCGCCTCATCAAACTTGACGTCTACGATTAATTCACCTGTTTCGCCATTGTATTGCCCCAAAGATGCCAAACGTTTGATCTTTTGGGAAGCATCAACTGCATTAGATACCAGTTCGCGCAAGAAAATCTCATTATCTGAGTATAAGAATTTTTTGATTACGGGAAATATGTTCTCCGTGTGGATTGAAATACTACCTTTTTCTGGATTCATAATTTTATGTCGATATTTAATTTTATGATTTTGTTGATGAGTGTACAATCCGTGTTCCAAATGGCGATAGTAGGACAGGATGGCAGAAATTCATTCATTTTGTCATAAACGTTCAATAATACGGAAGTCACCGAATTCGAATCACTGTCAAGCAGCTGATTTAAATAGGAAAAGATATTGAAGCTCACGTGAGAAGTAAGCAAATATGGAGTATTTGATCAAAAACAGAACGGTTTTGATTTACAAATAGCTTAATTTAATTCTGGGCTGCGTGGAAAATTTGCGACATGGGCGTATTTTGGCCCAAGGCCGATAATGGCATCTTTCCAAAGCAGTTCACCATTTCCTTCAAAAATAATATCATGATGGTATTTATTTTGAACGGCCCAACTATTTCCCTTAATTTCATTGTCCAATTGACCACTCGACCAACCGGAATAGCCAATGAAAAACTTAATTTCATCATATTTAATCTGATCCTGCCGAATGGCGTCAATAAGCTTTTCTTCATCACCACCAAAATAAAGATTCGGTGCCACTTCTTCGCCGCTCAGTAGAAGATCAAATCGGCTGTGTACAAAGAAAAGACTTTCTTGTGCCACCGGTCCGCCAAGATAGATCGGGAAAGTACAGGCTGGTATTGGCTCCAATAATTGGCCAATTTGAACATTGGTCTTATTATTCAGTACAAAACCCAGACTTCCCTCCGTGTTATGGTCGCATAACAGGATAACAGACCTTAAAAACCGGGGATCCAGCATAAATGGCTCCGAGATTAATAAACTTCCTTTTTGTGGATCTAATTCGTTAAACATAGGATACAGAATTAAGTGTACATTGTAAATAAATCCTTTTTTATTTAACGTATGCGAGATCTATGCCAAAAAAAACGTTTTTGGTAATTTCTACTAAGTTTATAGAGAAAAAGCAATGATTTTAGTAAGTTTGTACGAATATAAAAATAGATTTCTATGTCCATTCAACATAAAGATATTGCAGCGATCAGACAAGATTACGTATTGGGTAACCTCTCTGAATCGGATGTGGATCATGATCCCATCCGCCAGTTCAAAAAGTGGTTTGATGAGGCAATACATAGTGAGGTGATTGAACCCAATGCGATGGTATTGTCCACGGTGTCGTCACAACATTTGCCTTCATCAAGGATTGTGTTATTAAAAGATATTTCAGATGGTGGCTTAGTGTTCTTTACCAATTATGAAAGTCGGAAAGGAGAGGATATAAAAGACAATCCGCATGCGGCGCTTTTATTTTTCTGGCCCGAGTTACAACGACAAATCCGCATTGAAGGAGTTATTGAATTTGTGAATGAATCGGATTCGGATGAATATTTTCAATCGCGTCCCAAAGGTAGTCGCATAGGTGCTTTAGCATCACCGCAGAGTCGTGAGATCCCAAACCGGAATTTTCTGGAGAGTAGAGTCGAAGAACTTTTGGATCAATATGGCAATGATGAGCTTATCCCCAGGCCAGCACATTGGGGGGGGTATAATTTAAAACCCATCTATTTCGAATTTTGGCAGGGGCGTGCTAGTCGTCTTCACGACCGCATCGTCTATAAAAAGGTATCAGATTCTTGGAAAATCACGCGTCTAGCTCCATAATATGACATTTGAAGAGATTAAATTACAACTGGTTTCCTCATTGGGAGATTCAATAATAATGAAAGAGGAGGTTGCGGGCCTACAGCCAGCTTTGTTTATCCATACAAAGGACCTAATTTCTGTATGCTCATTTCTTAAGGATGCTGAAGGTCTTTATTTTGACTTTTTGAGCAATATTACAGCAGTAGATTATGAAGATCACTTTACAGTTGTCTATCACCTGAGTTCCCTACCTTATCAACATACACTGGTTTTAAAAGTGGAACTGGAGGGCAACCGTTCATTGGATGAGTTACCTGAAATTCCATCGGTTACTTCAATTTGGCGTACGGCGGACTGGCACGAAAGGGAAGCTTTTGATCTGATGGGGATTTATTTCGCTGGACATCCCGACCTGCGACGGATTCTCCTGCCCGATGATTGGGAGGGGTATCCACTTCGAAAGGACTATCAGGAGGCTGAGAAATATCATGGCATTAACATAAATTGATCTGTATGGCAAATCCAAAGTATAAAGAGGCATTAGATCGTTATGAAAGGCATCTTACGGAAATTTCAGCGCAGGAGATGGTCTTGAATATGGGGCCGCAGCACCCTTCAACACATGGTGTATTGCGTTTGCAGTTGATCACGGACGGCGAAATTGTCAAGGAAGTCGTTCCGCATCTGGGCTATTTGCACCGATGCTTTGACAAGCACGCTGAGTCTCTAAACTATGCGAAGACAATTCCATTTACCGATCGACTAGATTATTTGGCATCAATGAACAATAGTCATGCATTTGTCATGGGGGTGGAGCGCATGTTGGGGCTAGATAGTAAAATTCCCAAAAGAATAGAATATATTCGGGTATTGGTCTGCGAACTCAATCGTATTGCATCACACCTGATTGCAATCGGTACCTACGGTATCGACATTGGTGCTACAACTCCCTTTCTATGGTGTTTTAGAGATCGCGAACATATTATGAATATGTTGGAATGGGCATCCGGATCGCGTATGTTATATAATTACATCTGGGTCGGTGGTCTTTTTTATGACCTTCCTGTTGGTTTTGAAGCGCGTTGTGCAGAATTTATTAACTATTTTAAACCGAAATTGGTTGAATTGGATCAGATACTGACACAGAATCAGATATTTATATCTAGGACTGCGAATATCGGTGTCTTACCTGCTGATGTTGCTATCAATTATGGTGTTTCCGGTCCGATGTTGCGCGCATCTGGCATTAAATGGGATTTGAGGCGAATTGATGGCTATTCCGTTTATCCGGAGATAGACTTTGAGATTCCAGTGGGAAAAGGGGGGATGGGTAGCGTGGGAGATTGCTGGGATCGCTATAAAGTTAGGGTAGATGAAGTGCATGAGTCCGTTCGTATCGTTGAACAATGTCTTGAGCGGCTACAGAAAGATTTTAAACGCACTCCGGATTTTGATCCCCGCGCGCTCGTTCCAAAAAAAGTGAATTTAAAAGCACAGGATTACTATGTGCGTGCAGAAAATCCGAAGGGCGAACTCGGTTTTTATTTTGTAACCAAAGAAAAATCTGATATTCCTTTACGCGTAAAATCACGCGGGCCAAGTTTCAACAACCTTTCCGTGATTTCCGAGTTAGGAAAAGGGGTGTTAATTGCTGATCTTATCGCCATACTGGGATCAATTGATATTGTTCTCGGAGAAGTCGATCGATAAAATTGCAGAATTATGCATACTGTCAAATGGTTTTGCTATAAATTGAGACTTTGTATTGAAAATGTTGCATGAAAACGCATTAAAATTTGCATATATAAGCAATATTCTCCATATTTGCAGTCTCATAATTTAAGTTTATAATTGGTTAATGAAAGCTCGTTACTCCCATAGTAGCGGGCTTTTCTTTTGTTAGCCATCTTGTTTTGACCATCAGATACTTTATTGTTCAGTGCGGGGCAGTACTGTTGCTATTCCTTCCAAGGATGCTTTTTGTAACAATTTAAGCCAAATTCTCTCTAAGAATTTGGCTTAAATTGTTACCTTTACTGGTCTTAAATAATTGAAAGTGGCGGAGAGTTTAGTAATTATTCCAACATATAACGAAAAGGAAAATATTGAAAAGATTATTCGCAAAGTTTTTTCCTTATCACACGCATTTGATATTCTGATTGTAGACGACGGGTCACCTGATGGTACGGCGGATATCGTAAAAAATTTA
Source organism: Sphingobacterium sp. CZ-UAM (assembly GCF_002000245.1). Classification (GTDB taxonomy): domain Bacteria; phylum Bacteroidota; class Bacteroidia; order Sphingobacteriales; family Sphingobacteriaceae; genus Sphingobacterium. The sequence goes on from NZ_MTCM01000001.1 coordinate 872,802, forward strand.
CAGTTGAATGAGTTTTCTGACCGTTTATTTATAGAAGAACGGAAAGGAAAATTGGGCTTAGGGACCGCCTATATCCATGGATTTAAATGGGGACTAGCGAGAGCGCATTATCAGTATATCTTTGAAATGGATGCGGACTTCAGTCACAATCCGGAGGATTTGATCCGTTTGAGACAAGCCTGTGTGGATGGTGCTGATATGAGTATAGGGTCCCGGTATATTAAAGGCGTAAATGTTGTCAACTGGCCAATGAGCCGTGTATTGATGTCCTATTTTGCATCTGTATATGTACGTTTTATTACTGGAATTAAAATTCAGGATGCTACGGCTGGTTTTGTCTGTTTTACACGGGAGGTTTTGAAGACTATTCCTTTAGACAAAATTAAATTTGTAGGTTATGCTTTCCAGATTGAGATGAAGTTTACGGCCATTCAATATGGTTTTGATGTTGTGGAAGTTCCTATTATATTTACGGATAGAACTGAGGGTACGTCCAAAATGAGTACAAGTATCTTTAAGGAGGCTTTTTTTGGTGTGATCCAGCTGAAATTGGGAAGTCTTGGGAAAAGGTATAATAGAAATTAATGTTATTGGTTGATGAACGAGAATTTAGATCCAAATCCTGAACGTTTGAGCAATACCGATCGCGATATCGAACGGGCATTGCGTCCTCAGGTTTTTGAAGATTTCACGGGGCAGGCAAAAATATTGGAGAATCTAAATATTTTTGTGAAAGCTGCGCGATTGCGAGGAGAAGCGTTGGATCACGTCTTATTACATGGTCCTCCGGGACTGGGGAAAACGACCCTTTCGCATATTATTGCGAATGAAATGGGGGTGGGTATAAAAATTACTTCAGGCCCTGTATTGGACAAGCCGGGAGATCTGGCGGGGCTATTGACAAATCTGGAGGAGGGCGACGTACTGTTTATCGACGAGATCCATCGTTTAAGTCCTTTGGTGGAAGAGTATCTTTATTCAGCGATGGAGGATTTTAAGATCGATATCATGCTGGAAACAGGCCCTAATGCCCGTTCCGTGCAGATTTCGTTGAATCCTTTTACACTTATTGGAGCAACGACGCGGTCGGGTCTGCTAACAGCTCCATTGCGTGCGCGTTTTGGGATCAATTCTCGGCTTCAATATTACGATGCAAAGCTATTGACCACCATCGTGCTTCGTTCTGCACATATCCTAAATACACCGATTTCTGACGAAGGTGCCTATGAAATAGCGCGTAGGAGTAGGGGCACACCAAGGATAGCCAATGCATTATTACGTCGTACACGAGATTTTGCGCAGATAAAGGGAAATGGAAGTATCGACCAAGAAATTGCGAAATACGCGCTGAATGCACTGAACGTGGATGAAAATGGCCTCGATGAAATGGACAATAAGATCTTGACAACAATCATTGATAAATTCAAAGGCGGGCCTGTAGGACTTAAAACTGTTGCTACAGCTGTAGGAGAAGATGAGGGGACAATCGAAGAGGTGTACGAGCCCTTTTTGATTCAGGAAGGTTATATTATGCGTACTTCGAGAGGACGTGAATGTACTGAAGCTGCCTATAGACACCTCGGTCGTACAGCTAATCCAAAAGGGAATACCTTGTTTTAATTTCCACGAATTATTAAAAAAGTGCGTTGCTCAGCCTCTTTGGAGGATTCGGTTTGTACGGCTTAGTAAGGCCGGGCTAGGTTTTATCTTTTGAAAATGACTTATCTGCGCAAGGAGTTCTTCTTTTACCCAAGGATGTTTCTTGCTCAGATTATTTAAGATATCCAAGCAATTGACCAAAACAGCAACAGGGCATTTCTGGTCTATCATCCATTGAAAAGCGTGTTCAATGAGTTGTTCTTCGGTCTTGTCATCAAGAAGATAGCTCTTATTCTTTTTATAAGTCAGGTATATCAAAATTTTACTATAGCTTCTCAGACAGCTCCAATTTTTCTGGTTTTTCAAATTATCAAAGAATTGCGGTAAAAGCCCTTGTAGCAAAGTTGTATCCTTTAGTACAATTGTTTCGAATACCCATGCGGCCCGGAAAGAAATCTTTTTATCTTTTTCCAGAGAAAGGCTGAGCAAATCCTGAAGGCTAATGCCCGCGAGCATATCTAAAGAAAAATCCGTTACCTCAAATGATCTTAAGGTAACGGATAAAAACTTTATTTTGTCGGTGTAGGTCATAAACCCGCTTACTTTTGAGGTTTTTCTCTGTTCATCTCTGTCATATCGACTTCGTTCATTTTTGAATCCCCCAATAGGTATTGACCGAAATAATCACCCATTTTCCAGAAGAAATATTCTGTCATATCACCAAATCCATGTCTTTGACCGGGTAAGAGCAGGAAATCAAATCGTTTATTTGCCTTGATCAGTGCGTCTACCATCCGAATCGAGTTTGCAGGATGCACATTGTTGTCAATATCGCCAGTCGCTATCAAGAGCCTTCCTTTTAGATTCTTGGCTAATTCCGTATTTTTATTGATCTGGTATGAAAAAGTGGTATCGCCTTTTGCCGATACTTTTTCTGTGACGCCATGATGGCGCTCGCTCCACCAGCGGTTATAAATCTGATTCTCATGGTTGCCGGCTCCGGATACGGCAACTTTAAAGAAGTCTGGGTAAACAAGCATAGCTGCTGTGGACATAAATCCACCGCCAGAGTGGCCTGTGATACCTACACGATTGATGTCGATAAATTTATAACGGTCAGCAAGCTGTTCCGCTGTCACCTTTTTGTCTTCCAATCCATAATCACGCAGATTGCCATAACCATAGGTATGGTACCATTGTGAACGGGATGGGTGACCACCTCGGTTACCGACAGTGACTACGATAAAGCCAAATTGAGCCAATCGGTCGATTCGGTCCATGCTACGTCCAAAAGATTTATTGACAGCCTCTGTTTGTGGCCCTGGATAAACATATTCTACAATGGGGTAGGTCTTTGTGCTGTCAAAATCAAAAGGCTTGTACATAACGCCATAGAGGTCCGTCGTGCCATCTCCGGCTTTTACCTTAAATGGTTCGGGGAATTTATAGCCCGCAGCAAATAAAAGCGAAAGGTCGGCCTTTTCGAGAGTCATGATCTTTTGTCCATTGCTGTTCAATAACACAGATTCTGGCACTGTATTCACTCTTGAAGAGTTGTTTACAAAATATTTGGACGACTCGCTCATTTCAATCTGATGATCAAAGTTTCCGGGATTCAGAAGTTTAATTCCATTTCCGTTCAAACTGACGCTATAGTGGTGGAGGTAATAGGGATCTTCATTTTTCTCGCGGCCAGACGCCGTGAAAAACAGCGTCTGTGTCGTCGGATCTATCCCTGTAATTTCTTCGCAGTGAAAACTTCCCTTAGTGATTTGATTAAGAAGCTTACCATTCGTGTCATAGTAGTAGTAATGTCCCCATCCATCTCTTTCTGACCAGTGAACCAATCGCTTGCCATTTTCGGTCAAAAGCGGTTTTTGAACATCCAGATACACATTGGATCGTTCCTGAATAATAGGGTTTACAGTTCCATTTACATTTACCTTTAGGAGATCTATTCTTTTTAAATCACGGCTGGAGCGTGAAATATAAAATTCTTCGTTGTTACCCAGCCAGTAGTTAATATAATAATCTTCCTTATATGAATTTTTGTCCGGGGTTTTGGTCCAGTTGGAAATGGTCTGGTTTTTAAAAGCGTCTATATTTATGCGGCGTGGGGTCTTTGTTGCTGCTTCAAAGATATAGAATTCAGTTTCAGTTGAATCAACCTCGCCCGGCATTTGGTATTTATAAGTCTCCAGGGTAGGACGGGCTGAACCAACATTGTTGATCACCCACAAAGGTCGCAACGACCGGTTATCTTTTCTGGTCAAAGTAAAATAGCGGCCATCCGGTGACCAGCTTATCCATACGCGTTTACGTTTCGTTTCATTGTCTTTGTCCTTTTCGTCGCCCGTGGTAGTACTATATTCATCGCCACCCCAAGCGTAATATTGTACGCCATCCTTCGTGATCTGGTGCTCGACAATCGTACTATCCTTCTCATTTTTGACTGCTTTGAGATAGTTGGCCTTGTCCATCCAATACAGATTAAAGTCTTTGGCGAAATAGATCGTATTGGTGTCCGGAGAAAAGCTTGCCCAAGCCAGTGGAGCTTTAACCTTTGTAGAATCGCTGATTTCGGTTACTGTTTTCGATGCGAAATCATATTCCAAATAAAAGAGCTTTTTCTTTGTTGTGTCTGACTTGTTTTTAAGTTTTTCAATCTCATCTTTGGACTTCAGAGTATCTTTCGTGCTCTGAACCTGGAATCTGATCTTTTTTTCATCTTTAGTGAATCTTAAGCCTTGTAAGTCCAGGTGTTGTGCATCAACGGGATTTTTGACAATCTTTGTTATTTGTGCAGCAACGCTTTCGCTATCAAAAAGAGGTTCTTTCTTTTTAAGTGATGGATTGACGATATACCAATTTTTGCCTTGTGGACTTGCGTAATCGTACCAAAAGCGATCTGAGAAGTTGATCCAGTTTGGTTTGATGGTCGTCGAGAAAATCATTTTTTTTAATTTCTCTGGGGAAAATTTGGCAGCTAATTGATAGTTAGGTTTTACCGAATGCTCCGGAATCTGCTGCGCCGAGCTAAAGTAGGGTAATAAACTGGCTGCAAAAATAAAATAGAACTTATGCATCAAATAAATATAGATAATTGTGTAATCTTGGTTTTGGCCACTAAAATATTCAATATTATACAGTCATACGAATGATTCATGTAATAATCCTATGATGGATAGAAGTTTTCATTAAAATTTACCAAAAAAAGTTCCTCTGTTGCCCGAGTAATGCCGGTATACAACCAACGCAGAAATTCAAGATCCAACATTTCATCATTGATATAGCCCTGGTCAACAAAAACAATCGGCCATTGGCCACCTTGTGCTTTGTGGCAGGTAATTGCAAATGCAAATTTAATCTGGAGTGCATTATAATAGGGGTCTTTTTTAATGGCTTCCAGTCGATCTTTCTTATCTAAAATATCTGCATAGTCCATACCAATCTCTTCATACAGATTTTTTTGACTTTCATAGGGGAGGTTGGGGCCATCCGTATAAAGACTATCCAAGATAACACGGCAGGTAATGGGTTCGATTTCATCAATATCCACAAATTCGAGTGTAACATCCGCGAATCTATAGCCATGTTGCTCGTGGATATTACTTACCTTCCGGACTTTAGCCATATCACCATTTGCAATAAAACCATCGCCCATATTGTTTTCCTGTAGCCAGAAGTAATTGTTTTTCACCACCATGATGTAATCTCCACCCGTTAATTCTTCATCTCTAAAAAGTATTCTATTGCGGATATTCTGATTGTATAGGTTAGCTGAGCGATTTGAACGGCATATAATCATGGTATTTTCAATGCCATATTTATCATAAGCGTAATTTATCCCTTCAATCAATCGTTCTCCTGTCATGCGGTAAAGGTCTTTAAATCCTTTTGTTATGAATTTTGGAAAAGGAAAGTCAAGCTGTCCTTCCTCAGCGGATATGATCTCGTTCCGTATTTTTGTTGCATTGTACAATATTCCCGAATCTTGAGCCTGTCGGACCACAGTGGTCAATTCGTAGGGATACACACAGAGATGAAATTCATGTTCAAGATAATTGGGGTTCAAGGCGGGGCTGTCCAATAAACCCACCGGCGGTAATTGGGCAGTATCACCAACGAACAGGAGGCTGCAATTTTTGCCGGATTGTACATATCTGAAAAGGTCATTTAAGAGGCTTTTTGAAAATACACTTACCGATTCATTGGAAATCATCGAGGCTTCATCGACGATAAATAGGGTGTCCTCGTGTAAATTCTCTGCTAATGTAAAGTCCAGTTGAAAGGAGATGGCGGATTTCTTTCGATAAATCTTTTTGTGGATGGTCAGTGCTTTTCGTCCGGAATAATAGCTCATCACTTTGGCGGCCCTCCCTGTGGGGGCCAGAAGCACAGCACGTTTTTTTAGCACAGGCAATACTTTGACCAATGCTGCTATTAATGTTGTTTTTCCGGTCCCGGCATAGCCTTTAAGGACAAAACAGGACTGCTTGTCAAATGCGAGCAGAAATTCTTCCAATAACTCGAATGCTTCCAGCTGCTGTGCAGTCGGTTGCCAAGGGAATTGTTGTATTAACAGGTTTTTGATGAACACCCCCAAAGTTATTTAAAAGGTTTGTCTTATCCTTCAGAAAAAGCTATTTTTGCTTTAACAAGTTTTTATTTTTACAATTCAGCGAATGAATTATATTTCAAAACAATTTAACATTCATTATTTACCTGAGTATAATCTTTTGGTAAAGGCTGGCTTTCAAAAAGATGTGTTAGCGGTAGTCGATAAGAAGTCAGTAGTGCCGATACTGATAGAATACCCTTCGGAGGAGCCAATCTTAGATGCGACAAGAATAATGAGTTTACCTTTTCGGTTCGTTCGGATTGTTATTCCGCACCAGAGTTTTACATTTATACCTAAAGAGGTCTTTCAGGAGGATAATATTGCGCAATATGTACAGTTCCTGGGGACTTCAGATCTTGAAAATACATTTATTTACCATTTAGATAACCTTGGCTTTGTTGCTTTATATCAATTTGATAAGTTGCTTTTGAATCGTTGGCTTAGACTGTTTCCGGATGCTGTTATTCTTCCTGAGTTTGCAGTTGTATTGGACCGGGCGCAGGAACGTATAGCAATTAGGGGTAGTGTGCTGGGGCTACATTTCGTCGCTGATACTATTGTTGACTTTTACCTATTCAAAAATGGAGTTTTCCAACTTTACAATAGCTTTGAAATCCATAATCTGGATGATATTAGTTATTATGTGTTGAATATATTGAGTCAATTTAACCTTGGCGGGTCAATTGATAAGGTACTCCTTTCCGGTGAGGTGCCCAATGAATCGTATTATAAACGAATTGCATCCTATGCGGGAGATGTTGAAATATTGGATCTAAAAACAAAAGTAGCTTTTGCAGATCAGGAGGTCAGTGGTAATTTAACAGCATATAATGTGTTATTTGATTCAATATTATGCGAATAATAGGAGGTAAAATCGGTGGTCTAAGGCTGAATCCACCCAGCAATTTACCGGTAAGGCCAACCACAGATATCGCGAAGGAAGCTCTGTTTAATATTTTGCAGAACCGCTTAGAATTCGATGGCTTAAATTGCCTTGATCTTTTTGCTGGAACGGGGAATATTAGTTTTGAGTTAGCTTCACGAGGAGTGGAACATGTGGATTCGGTCGATTTACATTTTAAATGTGTACAATACATTATGGACACAGTAAAAAAAATGAAGCTGGAGCAGATAAAAGCCAAGAAAGCGGATGTTTTTAAATTTATTACCAGCTGCAAAAGTACCTATGATTTAATCTTTGCAGATCCGCCTTATGATATTCCAAAGCTACCTCAACTGCCAAAATTGATTCTCGAAAACAATCTATTAAATGATAATGGGCTTCTTATTGTAGAACATCCATCTACAAGGCAAATGGAAGAGCATCCGAATTTTATAGAAACCAGAAAGTACGGGTATTCATCTTTTTCATTTTACACAAATTCTTTATAGTATGAAAATTGCTGTTTTTCCAGGCTCATTTGATCCTTTCACGTTAGCCCATCAGGATCTAGTTGAACGAGCTTTGCCGTTATTTGATAAAATCATAATCGCTGTTGGGTATAATGTAAATAAAAAGGGCATGTTGGATCATGATGAACGGGTCAAATGCATACAAGAGGTCTTTCGGGATGTCAATGTAATCGAAGTGGTGAAGTATAATGGTTTGACTGTGGATTTCTGCCAGAAAGTTGGTGCTAAATTTATATTACGTGGTTTGCGAAATACAGGAGATTTTGAATTTGAGAATGCGATCGCACAAAATAATCTGTTGTTAAACCCGGTTGTTGAAAGTTATTTTTTGATGAGTAGGACTGGGAAAGCGCATATATCTTCAACTATTGTGCGGGATGTATGGTTTAATGGAGGGGATATTAGGGCGATGGTGCCCACAGAAGTGCTTACATTGTTAAATGAGAGGAAGCCGTAATAGTTCGTAATTAGGCGCTAAACACATATGTTTTTTAACGAAATGCGGACAAAATTTTATTTTGCCCTCATTTGTTTTTAATTGAAAAACAGTGTTTTATGTATCTTATTGTGAATCGTATGTTTAGTTTTGGGTCGTTAATGTGACGATTTTAGCCATATAGGTGCCAAATAATATTCTGAATGATGATAAGGTTGGGGTTAAGCGACTTATCGTCAGTATGTTAGAGTATCTGGGTCAGCTTTATTCATAGGCACTAGCCGTATCTAATAGAGACATTTCTTCGGAAGACAAATTTATCTTGGTTGCATGGGTTAATTCTTCAAGCTGTTGCAGAGAAGTAGCGCTTACGATGGGCGCGCTTACTGAAGGCCGATGCAGAATCCATGCGAGCGCAATTGTAGGCATCGCGACTTGTTGACTGTGGGCTACTTGGGCTAAGGCGTCGAGAATACGAAGTCCTCGGTCATTAAACCGGCCTTTTAGCGCATCAGAGCGTTTCGCATTTTTAATATCATCCACTGACTTATATTTTCCTGAAAGAAATCCACTGGCCAAAGAATAATAAGTGATCACACCTAGATGATTTTCGAGTGCGAGCTGTTCATAATCTTGCTCATATTTTGAGCGGTCATATAAATTATATTCGGGCTGAATGGAAATATAGGCAGGGAGATTGTTCTGTTCTGCGATCAGTAAGGACTCTTTAATACGCTCGGGACTTAAATTGGAGGCTCCAATCCATTTTACTTTACCTGCCTGTACCAATTGTTGGTAAGCTTCAAGCGTTTCGTCTATTGCCGTTGAAAGATCATCATGATGTGACTGATAAAGATCTATGGTGTCGATTTGTAATCTCATGAGCGATTCGTCAACCGACTTTATAATGTGTTCTTTTTTTAAATTGGGCTTGTCATTGCTGGCTCGACGACCACCAACCTTGGTGGCAATTTGAATTTTATCCCGGATATCCCGTTTATTGATCCATTTCCCAATGATGGATTCGGACTCTGATCCGGTGTGGCCGGGTACCCAATGAGAATAGTTGTTGGACGTATCTATAAAGCTAAAGCCCATATCGACAAATGCATCCAAAAGAGCAAAGGACTGTTGCTCATCGACAGTCCAACCAAATACATTCCCGCCAAAAATGATCGGTTTAAATTCAATTTCACTATTTCCTAACTTAACCTTTTCCATGAGTTGCCTATTATTTCCTTTTTAAAACTAATAAAAAAATGCCAGTTAAACCTTCGAACCGGCACTATAAATAATTTTATAAAAAATTTCTGATTCATTTTCAGGTAGTTTAGGAAAAGTAATAGAGGGGGCTTTGGAAAAATAAAAACTTTCCTTACTTTTGCATCATCCCAAACGGATATGCCCGGATGGCGGAATTGGTAGACGCGCTGGTCTCAAACACCAGTGGGAAACCGTGCCGGTTCGACTCCGGCTCCGGGTACAACAAAAAGGCTTTTCAATATGAAAAGCCTTTTTTATTTTAATTTTCCCTCTGACAGAACATGTTTTCGATACGCTAAATGCAAAATCGCATTCGAAAACAACAAAAATAAAACTCAGCGAATAAGATTGAACGAATAAAAAAACACCATCGGGTAGGAATCCGATGGTGTTACGTAAAATATATAGTTTGATTAGTTTTTCGCTAATACCATCTCTGGCTCGGCTTTACCGCCATGACAAGTTTTACAGGAAATCGCTTTAGCTGGAGAGCTGTCCCAACTGTGATTGAAATACTTTTTATTAATCTTTTGTGTCATCTTGATCATTGCGCGGCCAACTTCTTTTTTAGGGTTTTCGTCGCTCGCAAAGTCCATCTTTTTAGGATCTTCTTTTGAAGGCGCATGGCAAAATCCGCATTTGACACCTAATGCAACATTAAACTCTTTCATTGTTGCGATCAATTCGTCATGCGAAATGTTTTTTGGGAGAACTTTCAGATTTGTGGGTTTAGGATCTTCCTGTGGCTCTTCCTGTTGGAAACTAAATGCACTCAAGGCAATGGCTATAGCAAATACAGAAGCAATAGCTCCAATCTTTTTTATGTGTTTCATTTCTCTTTTCCTTATGCTTAACTAAATGTAAGCATTATGGAATACTTAAACAATGAAAAATGAAATTATTATGACAATTTAGATTGATTATTATTTACGAATAGCTTCTGTAACCGTCCAGGACTGACCTTCCAATTGGTAATCTATTTTTAACAGTTTTCCCTGGATTCTCACATCTTTTAGTTTGGCGGTATCGTTGGAGATCCAGGTACTGTCGTTCACCTTAGTAAAGCGCACACCCGTAATATTCGGAACCCCGGTAAAAAACTCAATTTTATAAGATTCCGGATTTCCCTCGCGCTGAATACGGATCAATCGATTGGATCGATCAACCGACAACGAGCTGCTCTGAAATTGGACTCTACCGATAAAACTTCCAGAGGCGTCTGTTGTTTCTCCATCGGAAGTTTCATTCTTTTTACATGAAACAACTGTAATAAGGCATAAAACAAGCGCGACTAATGGATGGAAAAACTTCATGTGTATATATTTTGGACTAAAATACGGTTTTTGGATCAAAAACTCAATTGATCAGACCGGAAATGATATTGATCGTCAATGCGACAACAAAAGTATTTAATGTAAAGGAGAGTAAGCCATGAAATAAGACGATACGTCTAATTTTTTTTGACGAGATACCCACATCAGAAACCTGGAATGTACAGCCCATAACAAAAGAAAAATAAGCAAAGTCCAAATAGTCTGGCTTATCATTCCCCGGAAACTCCAGGCCACTACCATCGGAACCGTTTTCATAGTACAGACGAGCATAATGAAAAGTATATATTGTATGGACCAAGCACCACGAAGCCACCATGGCAAGCATGCAAATGGTAATAATATAGGAGTCGTCAAGTTGCTTACTCTTACTTGATATAATAATCATTAGGACTGAAATAAAACAACTGATGGTAACTAGTATAATAAAAAGGGATACAAAAAGTCGGCTGCCGTCTTCCTGTTGTGCTTTTTTCGTGATTGAAGACACAGGCATTGTATAAAATGTATACCAAGAAAGCAGTATATAAGAAACACAAAATCCAAACCAGCTTAACACCAGGCTTAGCAAGGGCAAGGTTTTAATCGGGGAGAGCAGATATGTAAGGATAAAGGCGCAAATTGCTATTAAAGCCCGATGAATGGACTTCATTTGATGTAGGACTGTTTTTATTTTTCCCATGGTCATAGATTAACAATCAAATTGCTCATTTGCCTCGAAAATCAATGGATTTCCACCATTAGAAAGAAACAATAGGAGCGCCTCTTCCTCGTAGTGACTTGGATTGGAAAAAATAAAATCCAATTGTCCGTCTCGATCTATATCGCCGACAAACTGCGTGGACATAAATACATGTTCATATTGATCTTTTTGAAATAATGTCAATTCATTCCTTCCTCCAAAGGTTGCATTGAGCTTATAATGGGCTACTTCGTGAAATATTTTTTCATGTCCTTTTTCGTCGGTCTGTACTTCGGTGGATTTTATATCTCCCGACCCTTTGAGTATAACATGCTGCTTTCTAAAATTATATTCCACGGATTCCTTGGGCCATATTTCTGAGTGGTTTATCTTTAAGTTCTCCAATGCTCCTGTTTTCAACCCTTTTATATTTAAGAACAAAAGGGAGTTTCTTTTCGACTCAACACTTTTTGAGGGGACCTGAGCACACTCATCATAACCATCCTTGACTTCATAATCCACTTTGTCCAAATAATACTTTCCTTCGAGCTCGTAAAGATCAAACCAATCATTGTTCAATACTGCGGTTGGATCTTCCTTTTCCCAGATCCGATAACTGCGTACTAAAAAAATCTGTCCCTTTGAGCTGTCGGATGTAGCAGCTACGGATAACCTGGCACTGTCTTTCGATATCAAAGATGTGTCATCTTTCGTCACAGTCGAATCTAGAGCAGTGTTTCCCTTTTTTGTAGAGGGGCTATCACAAGCTTGAATAAAAAGTAGTGTAAATAGTAAAGTAAAAACAGAATAGTTTTTCATATGCCGTGAATTTTATTTAAATATATAAAATTCACGGTATATAAAACCTGAAGATTTTTTAGGAGAGTGCTTTCTGAAGTAAAGAAAACGATTTTAGGCATTTTTCATCGTCGAAGATATAGGAGGTAGCCATAATTTCATCGACTTTATGATCTTTAACAAATTTTTCTATCTCAGGACCGATCTTATTTTTATCTCCGACAAAGGCACAGGAAGCCATGCTCTGTACAGCTTGTTCGATGGCTGGAATTCCCTTATAAATGACCTCTTCTGTAGGCGGAGATAACGGTTTTCTTGTATTCGTTACAATGCCGGCAAATAAATTAAAAAAGCTCGTGGACAAAAACTCGGCTTCTTCGTTAGTATCGGAAGCAATCACATTGACACAGGAAATAAAATAGGGTTTATCCAATACCTTCGAGGGTACAAAGTTCTGATGATAAATCATACTCGCCGAGGCAAATTGCGCTGGAGCAAAATGCGTGGCGAAAGCGTAGGGAAGCCCTAAGCTAGCGGCTAAGTAAGCACTATCCGTGCTGGAACCTAAAATATATAGTGGGATTTCCAGTCCCTCACCGGGGAATGCACGTACTTTTGCATCATAATTATCGGAACTAAAATATAGCTGGAGATCTTTTACCTCCTGCGGAAATTGGAACGCAGTATTTAGATTATTTCTTCGTAAAGCCATAGCAGTCAATTGGTCCGTACCCGGCGCACGGCCTAAACCAAGATCGATCCGACCCGGAAATAATGTTTCCAAGGTGCCAAATTGTTCCGCAATCACTAAGGGAGCATGATTGGGCAACATGATTCCGCCTGAACCAACTCTGATTCGGTTTGTATTGGAAGCAATATGTTGTATAAGTAAGGAGGTGGCCGAACTTGCAATATATTCCATATTATGATGTTCGGCGACCCAGATTCTTTGAAAATCCAGTTGTTCGATATGTTGTGCAATTTTTACACTGCGATCAATTGCACTGGCGGTATTTTCTCCTTTTTTGATGGGAGCTAAATCTAATGCTGATAATACGATTTTATCCATACATTAAAATTACATAGAAGAAATAGGACAATTGTAATGAAATTGTCTATTCTATAATTCGGTGTGTATGTATGACAATTAGCTGATCATTCAATACTGTGGTGAATAAGCTAAAGCTGTCGCCGCTGTCTTTAATCTTAAATTTCTTTTTTATCTCTTCCGTTTTTAAGGGAAAATTTTTTGCGATAATATCAGCTTGTAACGGAGTTTTGTTTTTCTTGAATTCTGTAAAAGATTCAACCTCTTTTATCTTAAATATTTTGCCTGGGAAATCTGGGATTTTCCGATCCGAAGTATACAAATGTGTATTTTTATGTAGTTTTTTTATTCCAAAAAGAGAGGCAATTGTTTTAAAAGCACCAGCCTTGGTCAGGGCTACATCTGGCTCATAAAGATAGGATAGAGGCGCACTGTACTCCACAAGGGTACTGCGTTCTTCCGAATAAGTAAAGGAGATGACCTGTTGTTCCTCTTTGAACAGTCGGACGGCATGAATGACCGGCTCACCTTCAAAATCTTTCTTTTGAATGAAAATAAGTTCTTTACAATCATTTTGTAAGGAAACAACATACACATCCTTTACATGATTCAACATACCTAATGCTGAAGAAATATCCAATAATGGAGCGAGCTTGCTAATAATAATATGAGACCGTTCAAAAAAGCAATGCTGTAGCTCCACCAAATTAGGTTCACATTCATCCAGCAGAAATACTTTCTTATTCTGAACCCTGCGCGAAGGATCTAGGTAGATATAATCAACGTATTCCTGTGGGCTATTAAATATGTAATCCACACCATTTGTCGCTATAACCTCGATATTTGTCGCAGATAAGACCTTGGCATTATGCGATGAAATCTGCGCAAGATCCGAGTTGAGCTCACAGGATATGACTTGTTTTGCACGTGTCGAAAAATAAAAGCTGTCAACGCCAAAACCACTGGTTGCATCAATTAAACGTGTGCCTTCTTGAATAAGCGAGCTTTTAAATAGTGCTGTTTTTTCAGATGAACATTGTTCCAGATTCAGTTTTGCGGGAAAATAGATTCCAGGAGTTGTCGTCCATAATGGGATTTTAGTCCCCGCACGCTGCTTACCATCCAGCTGTGCAGCTAGTTCAGAAGACGATATTCCTTCAAAAGGAGATTTCTTTAAAGCTATTTTAGCAGGAGACTCTTTTAGGTGTTTTTCCAAAAACAGCTGTACCTCCTTTTGAAGAATTAATGTATTCATCTATATTTTCTTAACGAGAAGCTGGCAAGTATATCTATCCTTTAACTCACTGATCACTTCTTTATCAACAAGAACACGCTCGATGGTTTCCTGGTTATAGTAACGGATCGTGATTAGTTCTAGGCCAGACTCATAGGTAACTTTAAACCGCTGTTCAAGATCGTTAATTAAATCCACCACGTTCTTTCCGGTATCGTCCACTGAGACGGTGAAATTGATGGCCGTATTGTGCATCATATTGATTTTGATGCGATGTTGGTGGAAAAGATTAAAGATATCTCTGAGGTTATCTTCCACGATAAATGAAAAATCCCGTGGTGAAATTGAGACAAAAATCTGATTTACTTTAAATATAAACGAAGGAACCGGTAACGTCTGATTTGTACTTCTAATGACTGTTCCCGGAGAATCTGGGTCAACAAAAGAGCGCACATTTAAAGCAATTTTTTTATTCTGCAATGGTTTGATCGTTTTCGGGTGGATTACTGTCGCACCATAATAGGTAAGTTCAATAGCATCGGTATAAGATAGTTCAGGAATCAGTTCAGTTTTTTCAAACCATTTCGGATCAGCATTGAGAACGCCTGGGACGTCTTTCCAAATTGTTACATTTTCAGCATTTAAACATGACGCAAATATAGCCGCAGAATAATCGGAACCTTCGCGGCCTAAAGTTGTGGTGAAATTCTCCGATGTAGAACCAAGGAACCCCTGTGTAATGACAATATATTCATCTAATATGGAAGGAAGTTCGGCACGGATTTTCTCTTCTGTTTTACTCCAATCCACCACGGCTTCGCGGAAGGTATTATCGGTTAGGATATAGTCGCGTGCATCCAACCATTTGACTTTTTCACCAATAAAAGCTACATATGCAGCCACGATTTTGGTAGAGATCAATTCGCCCATCGACACAATTTGGTCAAAGAGGTAGTCATAAGAGTCTTGTGGATCCTCCTCCAAAATCCATTCAATCTCGACGAAACAGTTGGAAATTTCATCGAAAATAGGATGCTCAGCATTGGGAAATAGGTCATGAAGAATATGAAAATGGAATGCTTTGGCTTCTTCAAGGGTCTGAAACTGCAAGCCTGTATGATTATAATATTCCCGGGTCAATTTTTCCAGAAGGTTTGTTGTCTTACCCATGGCAGATATAACGACCAACAAAGCTTCACCTTTGTATTTCGAAATAATCTTCGCTGAATTTCTGACACTTTCCGCATCCTTTACTGATGCTCCTCCAAATTTAAAAACCTGCATTTATTTTATTGAGTTTAGTTGATTGCTAGTTGATGCTATTAATATAATGTAATCCTTTTTCTGAGATTAGATCTTTAAAAGTTGTATAAGGAATACGTAACTCCGTGCCACCTTCAGCATAAGATTTAATTTCATAAATATTATAGTAGAATAAGAGTTCGTTTTTCTCAAATGTAAAATTATCTGCGAGTGAAAACTTACCATCTTCAAAAAAATATTTTCCATTCAAGGAATCATCCGTATTCAATCCTTCCTGTCTACGAAAGCATTGTTCGGCAATGTTAATGAACCTGTCTTTATCCTGCTTGCGAATGATGTCATCAATTGTAATTGGATTATTAGACTGTCGATCAAAGTTCGAGTATAACGTTACATGATCGCCATGCGCTCCGCCGGTATACTCTTCCTGTTTGGTTCTTATAGCGAGATATGCAGGCGTATTTGCTACAACATCTACCTGGAGATCCCGATTCCAGGTCGCCGTGGATTTACCATTGTTATCATCTACATATTCATTATAGGCATTGATAAAACGATGAGCGGCTTCTTCCATGCTGGTATCTCCCTCCAGATGAACAATAGAAGAAATCAGGGTGTTGATCTTAATTTCTTCGAAGACTGGATAACTTGCCCGAAAATAGGTGGTATCCAATTGATCATCTCCTTTTAGAAAATAATTACTATGCTCATCAACCGTTTTTCTGTGATAAACAAGAGTATCCCCAAGTTGTTTAATAGTGGGGGCAGCGCCTTTGTTCTGACATGAATAAAATAGGCAACCTATAAATAGAATTTTCAAAAAGAGATAATACCGCATTGAATTGATTTTTCCCCTGTTAATTTTTAATAAGTGATCGACACATTAATCCACTCCGAATCAAAATCAGCTTTGTATCGTTCATAAAATTTTATGGCAGACTCGTTCCAATCCAAAACTTGCCAGACCATTCCATGATAGCCACATTCTTTTCCGTAGGCAAGTGTTCTGTCAAACAGTTGTTTGCCTATGCCTAGACCGCGCATTTTTTCGGTAACGATTAAATCCTCTAGGTAAAGTCTCCTTCCTTTCCAGGTAGAGTATCTGACGTAATATAATGAAATTCCAACAATTTCTTCGTCAACTTCCGCGACAAACGCACCCCAGATAGGTTTTTTTCCAAATCCCGCTTCTTCAAACTCCGCGAGGGAAACGGTTACTTCATCTGGCGCTTTCTCATAGATGGCTAATTCTTTGATTAGCTCCAGCATCTGTGGGCAGTCGGATTTTATTGCAGCGCGTATAATTGGTTTAGTCATTGTTTTTATAATGTTTAATTACTCTTTTGCCAAAAATTGTGCTTCCGATACGAACCATAGTGGAACCTTCTTCAATCGCTAATTTGTAATCCGATGACATTCCCATGGAAAGTATTTTAAAATAATCGTCTTTGCGGTAGAAGCTGGCTTTAACCCCATCAAATAACATCTTTAGTTCGTAGAACTCCGCTTTTACGACTTTTTCATTGTCTGTATTGGATGCAATTCCCATCAGTCCACAAATACGGATATTTTTTAGTCCGAGGAATTCTTCATCGCGGAGCAACTCAATCAGTTCCGCATGATCTAAACCAAATTTGGTGTCCTCATCGGCAATATAAACCTGCAATAAACAATCGATAATACGATCCGCCTTTAATGCATGTTTATTAATTTCCTTTAAAAGTTTTAAGGAGTCTACAGAAGCAATTAAGCTAACAAACGGCGCAATATATTTTACCTTATTGGTTTGTAAATGCCCAATCATATGCCACTGAATATCTTCGGGTAAAAGCTCTGCTTTCTCAATTAATTCTTGAACATGATTTTCACCAAAAATACGTTGCCCAGCCGCGTAGGCTTCCATGATTTCTGAATTGGACTTTGTCTTTGAAACCGCTACAAGCTGAACGCCCTTCGCTTCGGTTTCCAATCTTAAAGCTTCTAAATTACTCGCAATGCTCATTTCCGATATAGTTTGATGATGTAAAAAGTGCCAAATGTCGGTGCTTTTTGTAAATTTGTACAAAACTACGAAATGCTACGATTAATACTGAATCTACTTGCTGTGATTTTTTTATTTGGTTCATGTGTCAGACCAGAAGAGAAGGATATTATCTCACAAAGCAAATTTGTAGATGCTTTGACAGAAATTCAATTGATAGATTCATATCTCAATATCTTGCCCATTGATAGTGCACGCAAAGTGATGGTGCCTTTGTACCAGGTAACTTTTGATAAATACGGACTGGACTCTGTGTCTTTTAAGAGGAACCTGGACTATTATGGTAAAGATGCGGAGGTCATGTCGGCTATTTACAAGAAAGTGGAGGATAACCTGAACAAAGAGAATAAATTTTATACGGATATCGAACGCAAAAAGCAGGATTCTATCCGTACAAGAGACTCTATTGTCAATGCACGGATCCAGGATAGTACAAGTCGCGTGATGCGACAACAGCAACAGTATCAGGAACGTATTGATGCTCTTATCCATTACAAACCAAGTAAGGAAAAGTTCAGTTTTAAAGAGGCTTCGTTATTGTTTAACAAAAATTTCCAGCAGAAAACAGGTGTTAGTTTGGATAGTTATTTAATGAATCAGCTATCTACTGGTGGTTCAATCTTACCAATTGGATCAGCGGCACCTACTTCGACAGGGAATCCTGTGTCCCAGCCAACAACACCTGGCACGGCAGCAAAGGACACTGCAAGGTTACCAAAACAAATGGAGCAGAAGCCCGCAGAACCGCTTCTTACTCCGCCACAGACCTTAAAGCCTGTGTCAAAACTTTAACCATCAAAGAATATAATTTTATGGTATATCCATTAAATGCGATAGATAAGCTCGGATTTTTCGAGATAAAAGATAAAATAAAACAAAAATGCCTGAGCGAATCAGGTCGAGAATTGGTCGAAAAAATTCAACCCCAAACTCGCTTTGATCAAATAGATCGTTTTTTAAGGCAGACGAGTGAATTCAAAGATCTTCTTGTCAACGATGCAGCATTTCCAGTCGAAAATTTTTTCCCCTTAAAGTCCATTATTGAAAAGGCGCGGGTGGAAGGTGCTTTTCTTCTTGAAGAAGAATTTTTCAGGGTCTTGTTGTCCCTGAAAACTGTTTATGCCATCATCCGCTATTTTAACGAAAGGGAAGGTCTCTATCCGAATCTCGAGGTATTATTCGAGCATTTACCGATAGAGAAAGGAATCATTCGTGATATTGAAATGGTCATCGACGAGCGCGGAAAACTCAAAAATAATGCTTCCCGCTTACTGCTTGAGATCAACCAGCAAATACAACGCGCGGAACAAGATGCCCTTAAACGCATAAACAGTATTTTCAAAAATGCACAGGACAACGGTTGGACAGCGGATGGCAATTTGACTGTGCGCGATGGGCGGCTATGTATTCCTATTTTGGCTGAAAACAAAAGGAAACTTAAAGGGCTAATTCACGATGAATCCGCTACAGGGCAAACTGCTTATATTGAGCCGGAAGAAGTATTTCAACTCAACAATAAAATTAGGGATCTTGAGTTTGAACGCAGGAGGGAGGTTATCCGGATACTCGTGGAACTTACGGATAAAGTACGTCCACATCTTCCGTTATTACTGTCTTATCATGGCTTATTGACTAAAGTCGATTTCGTTAGGGCTAAAGCCCTTTTTGCCTTGGACATCGAGGCGGAGATGCCTGAACTATCTAAAGAAGCTGAAATCAACTTGGTTAATGCTCGTCATCCGTTATTGCTGCTCAACGAACATCATAAAGGCACTGTAGTTCCATTAAACATACAGATCGATCAGTTGCAACGTGTTATCGTCGTATCTGGTCCAAATGCCGGTGGTAAGTCTGTCTGTATGAAGACAGTGGGTTTACTACAGATCATGGCGCAATCGGGTTTATTGATCCCCGCTGAACCAACAACGAAAATCGGAGTTTTTAAGCAAATTTTTGCTGATATTGGTGACGATCAATCTATCGAAAGTGATCTCAGTACCTATAGTGCGCACTTGTCTAAAATGAAGTATTTTACAGAATTTGCCAATGGACGCACGTTGGTGCTTATTGATGAATTCGGTACTGGAACGGACCCTTTATTTGGTGGGCCGATTGCCGAAGCCGTATTGGAAGCGTTGAATAAAAAGCAGATCCGGGGCGTGGTAACAACACACTACTCAAACTTAAAGGTGTTCGCGAGCAATACCTCAGGGCTGGAGAACGCTTCCATGTTATTCGACAACCGTGAGATGCGCCCGATGTATATCCTTCAGGTCGGCAAACCGGGCAGTTCTTATGCTTTTGAAATCGCTCAGAAAATAGGCTTAGGCAGAGAAATTCTTGAATCTGCCAAAGGCAAAATTGGTGTGCAACAGAAAAAGGTAGACACCCTGTTGATCGATCTTGAACGGGAAAAGAAGGAAGTATTTGACACGAAAGTTGCCATTAATAAAAGAGAAAAAGAACTTGAATCTCTTAAATCGGAATATTTAGAGCTACAAAGTTATCTGGAAGAGAATAAGCGGGTTATCCTGAAAAAAGCGAAAGAGGAAGCACAGGAAATTATCAAAAATTCCAATAAATTAATTGAGAATACGGTTGCGCAGATTAAGTCAGTGAAAGCTGACAAGGAGAAAACCCGTGAATTACGTAACAATTTGGATCGGGCTTTAAAAGCCGTTTTACCGAAAGAACAGGCGGCTAAGCAAGTCATAAAAGAAAAAACAACAGATTCCTCGGAACTAAGTATAGGCGACTGGGTGCAAATCATTGACAATGGCGCTGAAGCACAGATTGTTGAAATAGCAAAAAACAATTTGATTCTTGCCCTGGGGGAATTGCGTACAGTACAGAAACGAAAAAATGTCATTAAGCTCGAAGGGAGAGAAAATAAGAAATCCGCTAAAAGTTTATCGAAGTCGTTATCGGCTGGAACGGTAGCGGATTTTAATCCGGAGATTGACCTCCGTGGTATGCGAACTGAAGATGCACTGCATGAATTAGAAAAAGTACTGGATAGGGCCGTTATGGTAGGCTATCCATCCTTAAAAATTATTCATGGCAAAGGGGACGGTATTTTGCGAAAATTCATTCGGGACTATTTACGTAAATACAGCCATGTCAGCCGGTTTGAGGATGAACATCAAGACCGCGGTGGTGATGGAATAACCTACGCTTATTTATAGGAAAAGAGAGCTCCCATTATTTAAATGGGAGTTTTTTATATTATCGTCCAACAGCACTTAAAATGGAAAGCATTATTGATTTTTTGAGTAGTAAGCCTTTACTAAATGCCCTAACTTCGATTTTGTGTGGCAGTTTAATCGGCTTTGAGCGTGAATACAGAAATAAATCGGCTGGATTCCGTACAGTGGTACTGATCTGCTTTGGCTCTGCCATGTTCACGATTGTATCCTGTTTATTTATTGGCAATAGTACGGATCGGGTTGCTGCCAATATCGTTACAGGTATCGGTTTTATAGGAGCAGGAGTTATATTTAAAGGTAAATTATCAGTCAGTGGCCTAACTACTGCAGCTGTTATCTGGGCCACAGCCGGGATTGGAATGTTTGCCGGATTGGGCGAATTAGTTTATGCAATCTCCTTCGCCATTTTTATGGTGCTTATCCTTGCGCTTTTCCAACGGATAGAAGTATTATTATCGCGTTACTATCTAGTGCGTTCATTACATATCAAATTTAGTTCGAATGAATTTTATCATCTACATGAGTTTGAACAAATGGCGATGGATTTTAAAATTAAAGCTTCACGCCGTGTAATCGAGAAAATTAGTGGAAAACTGGAAGTAATGTATGATATTTCCGGAAAAATGACAGATTTAGACCGTTTTAATCAACAGCTCGCAAGTTCACTTGTAATTGATGAGTTTTATTATAATAAATAAAACCCATCAATTTTTTCAGGATAAAATCAAACTGTTAAGCTGTCTGGTCTTTGCCACCAAAGGTGATCATTACCATACCCACAATAATAACAAACATACCGACTACCTGCTGCCAACTAAGTGGGCTTTTGAAATACAACGCCATGGCCAGCTGGACAGTTAAAAAAGTCCCGCCTGAACACAATGCAATAACTATAGGCTGCGAGACATTTTTAAAAAGTTGGATAAGAAACCAGCTTGCGGAAAGCAAAATAATATTTCCAATAATCAACGCAGCCCATTTATACTTTGGATGAATTCCACCTAGTTTAAATAGGATAGAGGATACAATCTGGCAAGTCCAAAATGCTGCGAAATAAAGATAGTTTAACATAATTGCTACTATTCGTATCTACTGTAAGCACTGTTAAATGATTGACGCATTAAAGCAAACTGATCTAACACACTTTTAAGAAATTCCTCATCAAGTAATTCAAAGACACCATTTACGCCGCCTATGATATCAACTTCTGCAATTTTATAGGATTGCTCCAGATTTCCCTGTTCAAATTTGATAATGAATTTCTGGTTCATTCCAAAAATGGAAATCTTGCAATCAGGATGGGGGAGTTCCGCTATTAATCTCATGTAATCTCTTGTTTTAAAATTACCATAAAAGTATAAAAAAACGCCCAAATGAAATACATTTGAGCGTTCAGGATTATGATATGATTAGAAAAAGGCTGATTATACTACTCCCTGAGCTTTCATGGCGTTGGCTACTTTAATAAAGCCGCCAATATTGGCACCTTTTAAGTAATTAACAAAGTCGCTTTCTTTGCCATATTTCAAACAAGTCTCGTGAATGCTTCCCATAATTGTTTTTAGGCGACTATCTACTTCTTCAGTACCCCATTGTGTACGGATCGAATTTTGAGACATCTCCAAGCCACTGACGGCAACTCCGCCAGCATTTGCCGCTTTTCCGGGAGCGAAACTGATTTTAGCATCCAAGAAGACCTTAATGGCTTCGGCAGTAGAAGGCATATTAGCACCCTCTGCTACGCAAATACAGCCATTTGCCACTAGTGCTTTTGCGTCAGACTCATCCAGTTCATTTTGTGTCGCACATGGTAATGCGATATCACATTTAAATTGCCAAGGCTTTTGTCCAAGTAAAAATTGTGCATTTGGATAACGGGCAGGGTATTGATCCAAATTGCGACCTAAAGTTGCCCCAAAAGCCATTTTTTCAGTATCAAAACCATCTGGGTCATATAATGTACCTAGGCTATTGGACACGGTAATTACTTTTGCACCTAATTGCATTGCTTTTTCAACCGCGTAGAATGCAACATTTCCCGCACCTGACACTGTAGCTACTTTTCCTTGTAGCGATTGTCCCTTATGCTTAAATATGCAGTCTACGAAATATAAGAGACCATATCCAGTAGCTTCCGGGCGGATATAAGAACCGCCCCACAATTCACCTTTACCGGTCAAAACTCCAGTAAAATTGTTCTGAAGACGCTTAAACTGTCCGAATAGAAAGCCAATCTCACGACCGCCAACCCCAATATCCCCAGCAGGAACGTCTGTATCCGCGCCAATATGGCGGTATAATTCAGTCATAAAGCTTTGGCAAAAACGCATAATTTCATTATCTGATTTGCCTTTAGGATCAAAATCAGAACCTCCTTTACCGCCACCGATTGGTAAGCCTGTTAAACTGTTTTTGAAAACCTGCTCGAAAGCCAGGAATTTCAAGATGCTCTGATTCACAGAAGGAGCGAAGCGAAGTCCGCCTTTATATGGACCAATGGAGCTATTCATCTGTACACGATACCCACGGTTTACCTGCACTTCATGATTGTCATCCAACCAGGTTACACGAAAAGAGATAATACGTTCAGGTTCAGTAAGGCGCTCTAGAATCTTTTGATCGAAGAATTCAGGATGATTGTTTGTGATATAAGGAAATAGATCCTCTGTAACTTCTTTTACAGCTTGTAAGAATTCTGGTTCATTCGGATTGCGTTTCTCAACGCTCGCAATGAACTCGTTAAAATTTTTTGACATGTTTTAATTAGTAAAATTTCCCTTTGGCTGGCACTAATTTATGTGTTTTTTAATAAAAAACCAATTTTCATTCATTATTTACAAAAATTTAGTTGGTATAATGAAATTTCAAATTCTTTATAATATGCTTGTTTGTGTTTGACTGTAGCGATTTTTAGTGAAAATTAGATCATTTGAGTATTTTATTCGATAATACGGTTAAAAAAAAGAATCATTTTCGTTTTTACAACGAAATACATAAAATATAGCATTTTATTATGTAATTCTGGTCGTAATAAATTTTAATTTTTATAAAAGCTTATGAATTAACCATAAGTTATTCAATTGGATTGGTTTGGACATATATAGACGCGATTGGAAAGAAGAATAAAAATGGCTATGGTAATATTTCAATACAATTGTATTAAGTATGTTGTGAAACAGGGAGGTTTAAAAGAATTATTATTTAACATAATATAAATTATAATAACAATAGACATTGCGGGATCTAAAAGATTTATAGACTTACATACTTTATATAAAAAAAGGAATCCGAGCTTTTCACCCAGATTCCTTAATAAATATTTAGGTTGAATATTTACAGATTAAAAATATAATTAATCAACAGCCTGTATCATCAAAGCGCCAACAGTTAGATTAGTCCTTGGATCGATGATGATTGCTTGTGAATTTGCAGAATTTTCGGCTTGCAGATCAAACACAAGATTTTCTGCTGATTTAATAGCTATCCGGCCAATATCATTAAGCTTGATAGTTTCATCAAAAACTTTTTCCTGTGTATTGATATCAAATTTATAAAGCACATCAACTATCTTTATTTTTGTGAGTTTACTATGGCTCTGAACCAAGTAAATCTGTTCCGTATCCAAAGGTTTGTTATCAAACCAGCATACATTTGCCTGAATATTACGTTCAAATTTTGGTTGCTTTTCAACGTTTGCAATTGTATCGCCGCGACTGATATCCACATCATCCGTTAAATGAAGAATAACTGACTGTCCATTTTCTGCACGCTCAAGTTGTAGGCCATTAAATTCTATTGCTTTTACAGTGCTATATGTTTCCGAAGGATAAATAATCACCTGATCGCCAACAGCAAGCCCCTCTCCCAACACTCTGCCAGCATATCCCCTATAATCATGCAGATCATCCGTTTGTGGTCTTACAACCCATTGCACCGGGAATCTCCAATTCGCGGCCTGATTTTCATGGATTTCAACGTTTTCCAAATAATCCAAGAGTGATTCTCCTGAATACCAGAGCATACGATCAGATTTATGAACGATATTATCCCCCTTCAATGCGGATACTGGGATAAAGTCAACATCCTGAAGTCCTAGATTGGCAGCCAATTGTAGATAATCATGTTTGATTTGTTCAAAAACAGTGGCGCTATAGTCAACCATATCCATTTTATTAACACAAACCAGTATTTGTTTCATTGCTAATAATTTAGCAATGAAGGAATGTCTTTTTGTTTGCTCAATGACTCCCTTCCGTGCGTCAACTAAGATGATAATCAATTCGGAATTTGAAGCACCGGTAACCATATTTCGCGTATATTGGATATGTCCAGGAGCATCTGCGATGATGTATTTTCGATTATCTGTCTGAAAATATTTATAGGCAACATCGATCGTTATTCCTTGCTCACGTTCTGCTTTTAGTCCATCCGTTAAGATCGCTAAATCTACGGTTCCATCGTCATTTTTCCTATTCGCGCGTTGTATCGCTTCCAATTGATCGTCCAAAATAGAATTGGTATCATATAGCAGTCGACCTATCAAGGTACTTTTACCATCGTCTACCGAACCAGCTGTTATAAATTTCAATATATTCATTGTTGTCAATATCAAGTATTAAATTGGGGTTGAAGAATTAAAAATAACCCTGTTTTTTACGCTCTTCCATTGCTGCTTCAGATACTTTATCATCCATACGTGCTCCACGTTCACTAACTGTCGAAGCCTTGATTTCCGCGATGATATCATCGAGTGCTTTGGCGGTGGAATCTACTGCCGCGGTACAGGTCATATCGCCCACAGTTCTGAAACGAACAGATTTAGTCTCAACAACATCCTCATCATCAATATTCAAAAAGGGTGCAGCCGCCATTAATTGCCCATTCCGGGTAATTACTTCCCGTTCATGACTAAAATAAATGGATGGTAAGGCTATTTGCTCGCGCTTGATGTAATTCCAGACATCGAGCTCCGTCCAGTTTGAAATTGGGAAGACGCGCACATTTTCGCCTTTGTTGATCTTGCCATTAAAAATGCTCCATAGTTCTGGTCTTTGTCTTTTCGGATCCCATTGCCCAAATTCATCACGAACTGAGAAAATACGTTCTTTTGCGCGTGCTTTTTCCTCATCCCGACGAGCGCCACCGATACAGGCATCAAAACCGTATTTGGAGATTGTATCCAATAAGGTTACCGTCTGAAGCGCGTTACGGCTTGCATTTTTGCCTTTTTGCTCAACTACCTTGCCCTGATCTATGCTTTCTTGTACATAACCGACAATTAGCTTTTCGCCGATCTCTTCAATTATGGAATCCCGGAAAGCAATTGTCTCGGGAAAATTATGCCCTGTATCGATATGAACCAATGGAAAAGGAAATTTACCTGGCCTAAATGCTTTTTTTGCCAAATGAACCAAAGTAATGGAATCTTTTCCGCCTGAGAATAATAACGCTGGCTTTTCAAATTGTCCGGCGACTTCCCTTAATATATATATTGCTTCCGCTTCTAAATGATCTAAATAGTCCATTTTTTGAAATAATAAAATTAAATTTAATGAATTTGGATGTACAATTTTCAGGATCAAGATTTAACCGCATGTAAACCACATTCTTTTTTACTCTGATCTTCCCACCACCATCTTCCTGCCCGGAAATCCTCACCTTCCTGAATAGCCCTTGTACAGGGTTGGCAACCTATGCTCGGAAAGCCTTTGTCGTGTAAGACATTATAGGGTATATATTGTTCCTGACAATACTTTTTCACCTGTTCAAAAGTCCAGTCAAATAAAGGATGGATTTTAATGATATCGTTAACCTCATCATATTCTATAAAATCCATATCATGCCTATTAGCTGATTGTTCGGAACGGATACCCGTAATCCAAATTTTCTTTCCTTTAATCGCGCGTTGTAGTGGTTCAATTTTCCTGATCCGACAACATTCCTTACGGTTTTCAACAGATTCATAAAAGGAATTTGGTCCGTTTTTACTGATAAAATCTTCCAGTAATGTGGTATCCGGTGTATATGTTTTGATATTTAATTGATATCGTTCGAGTGTACGGCTCCATAAGGAGTATGTCTCTTTGAACAGTCGGCCGGTATCGAGTGTGAAAATATCGATTCCGATATTATTTTTGCCGATCCATTCAGTAATAATCTGATCTTCTATCCCAAAGGAAGTTGAAAAAACAACTTCTGAGGGATACAATGACGCAATTACCTGTAGCATTTCCGCCCCTTTTTTACCGCCAATAATTTCTTTAATTTCCTTAACGTTCATGACGTAATATATTTTTGGTATGTTCGTTCAGTTTCTTGACTTTAAATTCAAAGTCTCCTCTCAGCTGTTCACGATATTCGCTCATCAGTGAAAGTGTTTCGTCGATTTCCTCGGGTAACAGATCGTTGAGCAGTTCCTTAACCCGTTTTGCGATCGTTGGTGATTTGCCGTTGGTGGAAATCGCTACTTTCAAATTACCTTTAGTAACAATAGATCCCAAATAAAAATCACAGAGATCTGGTTTATCCGCCGCATTAAAAAGAATATTATGAAGGGATGTTAGCTTACGCAGCTCATCATTCAGCTCCATATTATTTGTCGCAGCAATAACAAGTTGTTTATTTTCAATGTCACTCGCCTCAAATGGTCGGATATAAAGTTGCACATGGGGATAAATCTCGAGCAATTGCTTAAACTCCGGAACGATCTCTTTCGCGACAACTGTCAGTTGCAATGTCTCGTCGTTGGCGATCAGTGCCTGGAATTTTTCCAGCGCAACTTTTCCTCCTCCAATTAATAAAGTATGGACCTGGTCAAGCTTGACGAATATGGGAAATAGGTGATTCATCTTTATAATGCAAGCGCTTTTTCTTTAATCTGTTGAAACGACCTGTGTTTGGCGACCACTTCACCGATAATAATAATAGCTGGCACTCCGATTCTCTTTTCAGTAGACTCGTCGAGGATATTATCAATTGTACCTAACACAACCTTTTCATTAGGCAACGAGCCATTCTGAATCAAGGCAATTGGCAGATTATGAAGATTTTTATCTTTATAAATGTTCACAATCTCCGCTAATTTTCCATAACCCATCAAAACGACTACGGTCGCATTGGAAGCTGCAGCTAGCTGTAGGTCGTTGGATAAACTACCATCAGATTTTGAACCTGTTATTACCCAAAAACTTTCACTGATCCCTCTGTAAGTTAATGGGATTTGTTGTAATCCTGTCAGGCCAATCGCTGACGAAATACCCGGTACGACTGCCGTTTCAATACCGTATTGCGCCACATAATCAATCTCCTCACCACCTCGTCCGAAAACAAAGGGATCCCCGCCTTTCAGACGCACCACATGTCCATAATTTAACGCATAGTCAACCAGTAGACGATTGATCTCATCTTGTGATGTCGAAAGCTGTTCGGCACGTTTTCCAACATAAATCTTTATACAATCTGCTTTTGCATAATCCAATAATTCATCATTGACCAGGGCGTCATATAAAATAACATCCGCTTTCTGGATCGCTTTGATGCCTTTTAGGCTAATCAACTCCGGATCTCCCGGCCCTGCGCCTACTAAAGTTACTTTTGCTTCTATCGACATTCCATTCCCTCCTATGCCAATACAGGCGTTAAATTTTTACGTTGGTAAACCTCATTGATAAACTTGGTGGCTTCTTGAAGATAGCCCGTTGCAAAGCCTTCAGTTGGTTCGTTTTTACTGATTTGTAAAACAAGTTCTGGGAATGTTTGGCTAAAATTATATTCTCCAGATTCCACAAAATGTGTTTGGAACTCGTTGATGACTGTATTTTGCGTGCTCGCGCTGATACCTTTATCTAATAGTAAAGCTTTCGCTGCCTGAACAAAGGCATTGTATGCATGATAAATAGCGTCAGAGAATTTCGCTTCCTGAAAGGTCTCGTTTGCCCATTGCAATTTTTCTTCTGCTTCATAGATCAATGTTGCCACCAAATCGATCACCACTCCGGCACATTCGCCCACACCTATTGCTGTTTGGAAAGTCCCTTCATGGCCCCAATCCACAAATTCATCTTCAGCAAGCGTCGTCAGATCCGACAGCGGTTTTAATAGATTGTAAAAGTAATTTTTACCCTGTCTGTCGTAATAGGCATGGAAGTTCTCAGCGTCTTCAGCATTCTTCTTGTAATCGTTTAGCACTAAATCAACGACATGCAATACCCGTTTGGTTGGTACTTTGATAATCCGTTCCGCTACTCTACCCTCGCCGTCACCGATTGTACCGCCACCAAGCATAACCTGTGCAGCAGGTACGACCTTGCCATCTGCTTTAACCGAGCTGCCGTGGAAGCCAATATGTGCCAGTCCGTGTTGACCACAGGAATTCATACAGCCGGAGATCTTAATTTTCAAATCCCTGTTGAAGACAAAATCCTGGTGAAATTCAGCGATATAGGATTCAATGACCCGGGCCATTTCGGTGCTATTGGAGATACCAAGGTTACAGGTGTCTGTCCCTGGGCATGTTGTTACATCCGCTGTACTATCAAAGCCGACCTGGGCTAGATCAAGTGATTTGAGCAATTGATATATATGCGGTAATGATTTCTCCGTGGCATATTTCAAGAGCAGGCTTTGGTTTTGGGTTATCCGTATGTCATCCGCAACGAGATTTTTTAATCCAGCGACCAATGCCCGCGCTTTATCAGTACCTATATCACCTGTTGAAACCCGTACATAGACACCATAATAACCTTCCTGCTTTTGTCCAAATGTATTCGTATTCTTCCATATCTGATAGTTTAGATCTGTATCTAGGTCCAAGGCAGCTACCTGGCTGTCATCTGGAGGCAAGGGCTGTTCAATTTTCGTCCGGTCAATAGGGGAAGTCTTTACTTTTGTAGCGATTTTTTCCGCTTCGATTAAATTCAGTACCTCTTCCAGGCCAAGTTTTTGAATAAGATATTTAAAACGTGCTTTATTACGGTTGTTGCGTTCGCCATATCGGTCAAACACTCTTAGCGTCGCTTCTATATATGGGATAAGTTCATCTTCCGGAAGAAATTCATTTGTTAAAGACGCCAAAAATGGTTGCGACCCTAGTCCACCACCGAGCAGCACTTTAAAACCGCGCACTTCTACCCCATCAATATATTTCAATTTTGGAATAAAGCCCAAGTCATGGATATAGGAAAAAGCAGTATCCTCTGCACTTGCCGAAAACGACATCTTGAATTTTCTACCCATCTCCGCACAGACTGGATTACGTAGAAAGTATTCAAATGTAGCCTGGGCGTAAGGTGAAACATCGAAGGGTTCTTTCGGATCAATACCCGAAGTTGGTGAAGCCGTTACGTTGCGAACAGTATTGCCACAGGCCTCCCTTAAGGTAATATCATCCTCGGCTAATTTTGACCAAAGTTCTGGTGTGCGATCCAGACTGACATAATGAATCTGAATATCCTGACGTGTAGTCAAGTGCAGGTTGCGGCTCGCGTACTCATCTGATATTGCCGCGATTTTGATCAATTGCTTAAAAGTAACTTTTCCAAATGGAAGTTTGATACGAACCATCTGAACCCCTGGTTGTCTTTGTCCATATACACCTCTGGCGAGACGCAGTGATCTAAATTTCTCATCAGCGATCTTACCTTCGTGAAATAATCGAATCTTTTTTTCAAGTTCAATAATCTCCTTTTCCACGACTGGATTTTCTAATTCTGTACGGAAGCTTTGCATAAAACAAATAAAATCTATTGATTTAGTATTCTTTTCTCGATGTCAAATGTAAAAATATTTTTTTAATATTCTATAATATCTACCAAATTAATATATATTTGCCCTATAAAATTTAATATACTAAACCTGTAGACTAATGGGTGTAACGATAAATAGATATTTGATACTTCTGATTTTTAGCTTTATAACGGTATTTAAAGTCACATCCTGCGCTCCAAAGGTAAAGAATGGATATAGTAAAGAGCGTGGATTTGAAGGAAATATTTCATTATCCGGGGCCTTTGCCCTCTACCCGCTAGCGGTAATCTGGAGTGAAGATTTTAAAAAGATTCATCCAAATGTGCGTTTTAATATATCTGCAGGTGGTGCGGGCAAAGGAATTGCCGATGTGCTAACAGGCATGGTAGACATTGGCCTTGTGTCAAGGGATCTACATGCCCAAGAGATAAAAAAAGGTGCAGTTCCCATTGTCGTTGCTAAAGATGCCGTGATTTGCACATTAAACCCCGGTAATCCGAATTATAAAGCGCTGTTGAAAAGAGGCTTAACACAAGAGGAACTTGCGGGTATTTTTGTCAGTAGAAAATTTAAGACATGGAATCAGATTGATTCTCAATTTACCGCAGATCCGATTAATGTGTATGTACGTTCGGATGCTGCAGGAGCTGCAGAAACCTGGGCCAAGTTTTTTGGACATAAACAGGAAGACCTACAAGGTGTTGGCATCTTCGGCGATCCGGGCATCGCCCAGGCCATTAAAGATGATGTATTTGGTATAGGTTTCAATAATATTAATTATGTCTATAATTTAAAGACAAACAAAGTATTTGATCGTATTGATGTGTTGCCATTGGATTTGAACAAAAATGGACAGATTGAAGCAGATGAGCAATTCTATGGGTCTTTATCAGACCTGACTGAAGCAGTTGCGACAGGCCGATACCCTGTTCCACCGGCCCGTGAGCTGACATTTGTTACACGGAATAAAACAGAGTCACTGCTCTTGAAGGAGTTTATCTCATTTGTGCTGCAAAAACAAGCGCAATCACAGCTGTTAAAAAATGGTTATGTGCCTTTAACTGAAACACTGATCAATAAAGAACTAAAAAAGTTATAACATGCTCAATATACGTCTAGTCAAGGATACTTTAGTAAAGCGCTCCACATTCATATTGCTGCTGATATCGCTGTCAGTTGTGCTGATTATTGCGGTTGGTTTAACCGTAAAATCCATCCCATTGTTTGAATATAGCAATGTATTTCAGTTATTGACAGATAAGGTATGGGCGCCAATGAAGGGTTCATTTGGATTTCTGCCTTTTATCGCGGGTACGCTCGCTGTCACATTGATATCGCTGGCTATTGCAATACCACTGTGTATTTTGACAGCAGTCTATCTGACTGAATATGCTTCTGACGCATTGAAAAATATGATGCTGCCTCTTGTCAATGTTTTGGCAGCCATACCGCCGGTATTATATGGTGTTTGGGGCGTGTTATTTATAGTTCCCTTGATCCAGCTTTATATTGCTCCGGTTTTTGGTGTGGTGACATCAGGCTATTCGGTCTTAGCTGGGGGGATTGTATTGGCGGTCATGATTTTTCCGATTATGATTTCGATTATGGTTGAAGTGCTCCAAACAATTCCATATGAATTGAAAGCAGCTTCTTTGTCCTTGGGAGCAACGAAATGGGATACCATAAAACATGTTATTCTCAAAAAAGCCAAACCCGGTATCATTGCCGCTATCGTCTTGTCTACCTCTCGGGCTTTTGGAGAGACGATTGCCGTATTAATGGTTTGTGGAAACGTGCCCAAGGTGCCTACATCTATATTTGACGCAGGGTATCCCATTCCGGCCTTAATCGCTAACAATTTTGGTGAGATGATGTCCATTCCACTTTATGAGTCTGCATTGATGTTTTCAGCACTATTGCTATTTGTCATCATATTTGTTTTCAATTTAATATCACGTCTGATATTGAGGCGTCTTGAAGGAGGTTTAGATGGATAATACCAAGAGAAGGTTATTGAGCGAAAAGATCGCAAAAGGCTTTATGCATTTATCGGGAATTACAGTAACTGCTTCGCTATTTTTCATTGTAGGCACGATACTTTATAAAGGTCTTCCCTATCTCAATTGGGAGATGGTTAGCCAGTTGCCCAAAGGTGGATTTTACATCGGCAAAGAAGGTGGAATTCTAAATGCCATATTAGGATCATTATACCTAGCGGGTGTAGCGACCGCTCTATCCGCTTTGATCGGCATTCCGATTTCGCTTTATCTCAATATTTATTTGGGGACAAAATCCCGAATAACGCAGTTCTCAAAACTTTTGTTTGATGTGCTTTATGGTGTTCCATCTATTGTTTATGGGGCTGTGGGTTTTGGGATTATGGTTTATTTTGGCATTAGGGCTTCCCTATTGGGTGGTATCATCACGGTGACGTTATTAACGATCCCTATTGTCGTGCGCACAGTAGACGAGCTGATCAAAACGATTCCTGAAGACCTGAAAAATGTCACCCTTTCCTTGGGTACAACACGTTGGGAACTTGCAAAGGTCATGCTGCGGAGTATTCGTGCCGGACTATTGACAGCCATTCTATTGGCTTTCGGGAGAGCTATTGGTGATGTTGCTGGTGTATTATTGACAACTGGATTCAGCGACAATTTGCCCAAATATATTGACGAGCCCGCAGCAACACTTCCTTTGGCTATATTTTTTCAGCTAAGTAGTCCAATTCCTGAGGTACAGGGACGGGCATATGCTTCCGCCTTGGTTTTAACAATCATTATTTTAATTATCGTCGTATGCACGCATATCCTTCAATCGAAACAAAAGAATCGTCGTTAAACAGTCCTTTGACTGATCCTCACATTCAGATCAAGGATCTCAATGTATATATCGATGGGAGACATATTTTAAAGAATATTAATCTTGCCCTACCCAATAATAGTGTAACCTCCATTATCGGCCCTTCAGGTTGTGGTAAAACCACGCTTTTGAAAACACTTAATCGACTGGTTGACGATACAAAAGGTGTCGAAATCACGGGGTCAGTACTTGTTAATGGTGAGGATATTTATGGTAAGGATGCCGAGGTAACACACATTCGTAAGAAAATGGGGCTATTGTCCCAAAAGCCTTATCCGCTACCAATGTCTATCTACGATAATGTTGCTTATGGTCCGCGTATACATGGCATCAAGAATAAAAAAGAACTGGACAAGATTGTGGAGACGCAGTTGCGGAATGTAGCCTTATGGGATGAGGTCAAAGACCGTTTGGGACAGTCTGCAAGCGGTCTTTCGATTGGACAGCAACAACGGCTCTGTTTGGCGAGGGGACTTGCAGTGGAGCCTGAAATTATACTCGGCGATGAATCGACTTCTGCATTGGATCCATTATCTACAGCAAAGATTGAAGAATTATTGATCGAATTAAAACAGGATTATACCATTGTTCTGGTGACGCATATCTTGCGGCAGGCCCGGAGAGTATCGGACTATATCCTTTTTGTTTATGGAGGCGAAATCCTTGAATTTGGCCCTACTGAACAAGTGTTGTTAAATCCGCAGCATGAGATCACAAAACAATATGTAAAAGGTTTTATCTCTTGATAGAATTCCCCATTCATTCTTAATAAAAGTCGAAGATTTATACTGGATGGCTCTTCGACTTTTATTCTTTTACAAGCTCTTGCCAATTCGTTATCTTAGGTCAAACAAGTCATCGACCCCCAATATCTTTTTAGATGTAAACCCTTCAGCATACTTTGCCTGGATATAACGGCCAAACTCTCGCGCTCTGGCAGCAGTAGATTCCATAAAATCTGGATTGGAGATGTACGTTTGTGGCTCGTCGGGATTGATATTTTCACCGGTATAAAATTGTGTTTTGTAGGCCAGGATTGACTTTTCCTTTACGGTATAGTAATCCGTAATATCAATGACCACGTCGGGTTTAATATAATAATCCTGCACAAACTGCAATACTAGCCGCGGGCGAAAAGCTTCTTGAGTCTGGTTATTACTGTCTCTGGTCTCCACTTTTCTTAAGCCAGAAAGAAAGCAGGCTTCAGTGACAAGTTGCCCTGCCCTGCCATGATCGGGATGGCGATCTGTGATCGCATTCGTGATGACGATTTCAGGCTGGTATTTTCTTATCGCAGTTATAATTGCCATTTTTTCCGCTATGGCATTTTCAAAAAATCCATCTCTCAGGCCAAGGTTCTCGCGTGCCGCCAATCCTAGGATAGCTGCTGCATCTTTTGCCTCTTGGGCTCTGGTTTCGGCTGTACCACGTGTACCCAGCTCACCTTGTGTCAGGTCTACAATTCCTACTTTTTTTCCTTCGGCTACATATTTTGCCATTACTCCGCCGGCTCCTAATTCTGCGTCATCGGGATGTACGGCAATGACAAGTAAATCTAGTTTTAGCATATTTATCTTTTTATTCTTTTTAAAGGCTCCAAGCTTAGCAAAATCGATTAAAACTTACAGTTCATCTGCTGTATTAACGGTCATCTTAAAGACAATCTATACATATGGGATGTACTGTTTGTGAGCCGAGGCCAAAGGTAGGAAGTTTGTGGCTTACTCCGCTAAAAGCCGCTCGATATTACGACAAATTTTACTTGACAATGGCGAAGTCGTGGGGTAATAGAAATCGACAACTTCCCCTTGTCTGTTGATTAGATATTTGTGGAAGTTCCAGGAAGGTTTGCTATTTATATGGCCGTTCTCCGCTTTATTTGATAGAAAGCTGTATAAGGGAGTCGTATAGGTACCGATGACATGGCTACGTTTAAATACTGGAAAACTGACCTGTTGGTTTATCCTGCAGAAAGTCTCTAATGTAGTGCCTGTCAGGGGTTCCTGGTTCCGAAAATTGTTGGACGGAAATGCCAGTACCTCAAATCCCTTTTCCTTATACTTCTGGTAGAGCTTTTCCAGCGATTTAAACTGCCTTGTGAACAGGCACTGACTTGCTGTATTGACGACCAACAAAACCTTTCCTTCAAAATCGCTAAGAGATTTCGTGGTTCCATTGAATTGCAAAGCATCAAAGTCATAGATCGTTTTCATATTGTTTTAATTTAGGTGCTACATGACGATCTCCATCCTCGCTCTTAAAATACCTTCGTAAATGATGTCTCTAGATATAAAGGAGCCCTTACATCACCGGTTTGGGTCTCGACTTCTCAAATTCACGGATAATATTTTCGATTTCAAAGTCCTCTTTTGGATCGTATGTTGATTTTAGATTATGCCCGAAAATTTTAGCAACCCCCTGGTAAAAAAATGCGGAGATTCCCCCTTTCATTTCCTTCACCATTTCATAACCGGTATGACCTGTATAGCGGTCTATTAGTTTTATAAGGATTTTACCTTGGGAAATTGTCATGTTTTTAATTTCCCTATTAAACATTTGTTTCACATCATTCTCACAGCTCTCCACCAAGATCTCTTGTTCCTTTTTGTTGGACGTCATGGCTAGGTCACGATCTAACTTATCATACCTTTTTTGCGCATAGATTGCATAGGGAAGCACCTTTAATACATTTCTTCTAAAGCGTAAATATTCCCGTCGGGCTTCCTCACTGGACCATACCCTTTTTCTGATAATAACCACTTCAGGAATGGGAAACCAAGGTAATACCTCCCCCGAAGGCAAGGTTGTAGTCATATAATCAGTCACTGTCTCCTGGGCTCCTTCACCATACAATGGAAGAACAAGAGACTGAGTCTGTGCCATACCCGACAAAGTCCCAAGAAGAAAAAGCAACAAACCACCTACTATTGTCTTCATCTGAATGACTGGATAACTCTTTTAATTTGTCAATGCTATTATATTTTGGTAAATTTATTACAAAATAAGTTAGCTTGATAATCGTATTCGAAATACATTAACTAAATTAAACAAAAATACTCAAAAAAACATCATTTACCTGCAACGTTTATGAAAGATTATGTGATTGATATAGAGGCAGAAAACAAAGAGATAAGAAAACGCTACCGAGCATTATTGCGCGCTTGTAAGCCTACGTTACAGCGCGGTGATAAGCAAGAGATTCGTAAAGCTTTTGATTTGGCATTGGATAGCCATAAGGAAATGCGGCGCAAATCAGGAGAACCTTATATTTATCATCCTATTGCGGTGGCGCAAATAGCTGCGGAGGAAATCGGACTGGGAACGACCTCCATTGTATGCGCTTTGCTTCATGATGTTGTTGAGGACACCAATGTAACTTTGGACGAAATCGAGGAAATGTTCGGAAAGAAAGTTCGTCGCATTATTGATGGATTAACTAAAATTTCCGGAATATTCGATCCCAATAGTTCGATGCAGGCTGAGAATTTCCGTAAAATGCTGCTTACCCTTGCAGATGATGTGCGTGTTATCCTTATCAAATTGGCTGACAGGCTGCATAATATGCGGACCATGGAATTTATGGCAAGGGATAAGCAGCTAAAGATTGCTTCCGAAACCAGTTACCTGTATGCCCCTTTGGCACATCGCCTGGGGCTGTATGCCATTAAATCCGAATTGGAAGATCTATCCATGAAGTTTACAGATCCGGATACCTACAAATTTATTGCCCGTAAACTGAATGAGAAAAAAGCTGAACGCGAGAAATTCATCGGTGATTTCATAGGTCCTATTAAAGAAATTCTGGAAGAGCAAGGGATTAAAGCGGCTGTATTTGGAAGACCCAAGTCTATCCACTCGATCTGGAACAAGATGCGTAAAAAATCAATCCCTTTTGAAGAGGTATATGATTTATTTGCCATTCGTATTGTTATCGATGCGGTGGATGAGAAGGAAAAAACCGAATGTTGGAAGGTGTATTCTATTGTTACAGATTTGTATCGCCCCAATCCGGACCGTTTGCGCGATTGGATTTCCTCCCCCAAAGGAAATGGTTACGAATCCTTGCATACTACAGTGATGGGACCTAAAGGCCAATGGGTAGAGGTACAGATTCGGACCAAACGGATGAATGAAATTGCGGAGAAAGGCTTTGCGGCACACTGGAAATACAAAGAGTCCAATTCCGATTCAGGTCTGGATCAATGGATCAAAAAAGTACGTGATGTACTCAGCAGTCCTGACCAGAATGCCATGGATTTCGTGGATGACTTCAAGATGAACCTGTTCTCAGACGAGATATTTATTTTCACACCAAAAGGCACATTAATCCAATTGCCCAACAATGCAACGGCCTTGGACTTTGCTTTTGAGATCCACTCCGATATAGGCGCAAGTTGTATCGGAGCCAAAGTGAATCATAAGTTGGTTCCATTGAGCCATGTTTTACAGAACGGAGATCAGGTGGAGATTATCACTTCCAGCAAGCAGTCACCAAAAGAAGATTGGCTTAATTTTGTTGTTACCGCAAAAGCCAAATCAAAAATTAGGTCTTCCCTTAAAGAAGAAAAACGGCGAGTAGCAGAGGATGGCAAGGAAATCCTTGAGCGTAAATTGAAGTCGTTGAAAGTAACCTACAATACCGATAATATCAACAAGATTGCTAATTATCTGAAATATCCAAGTTCTCAGGATCTTTTTTATAATGTAGCAAAAGGAATTGTTGATATCAAACAATTGCGGGAGTACGTGGCCCATGAGAAAGCCGTTGAAATCAATGTGGGGTCACCTTCTGGTAACCAGTTTAATAGCCATATTGGTGGTCTGGTAGAGAAAATAAATAAAAAAGAATTCGATACCATTCTTATTGGGGATGATATGCAAAAAGTTGACTACACCCTAGCACCTTGTTGCAATCCGATTCCGGGGGATGATGTTTTTGGCTTTCTGACTGTCAATGATGGGATCAAGATTCACCGTACCAGTTGTCCCAATGCATCTAAATTAATGGCCAATTACGGATACCGTATCCTAAAGGCACGATGGGCTTCTACAAAAGACTCTGCATTTCTGACAGGTTTGCATATCGTGGGGATCGATGATGTTGGCTTGGTGAACAAACTTACTACTGTTATTTCCCAGGAGTTTGCAGTCAATATCCGCTCCCTGTCCATATCCAGTAACGATGGTATTTTTGACGGAAATATCATGGTGTATGTCAATGACACGCAGCAATTGGAGAGCTTGATGAAAAATCTCAAACAAGTAAGAGGTATAACAGGAGTAAATCGTTATGAATCTGAAAATTAATCAAATGAATATCACAATTTAGAATTACTATCAAATGTCAATCTAAATTGGTAAATTTGTACAAGAATATTTTTACTATGAATCAAGCTGAAAATTTTGCAACTGTAAAAAAAATCTTTGAAGCATACTTAGAAAATAAAAATCTAAGAAAAACTCCGGAACGTTATGCGATCTTGGAGGAGATTTATTCACGTACTGATCACTTTGATGTGGAGTCTTTGTATATCCATATGAAGAACAAAAAATACAGGGTCAGTCGTGCTACAGTTTATAATACCCTCGAACTCCTGGTGTCTTGTGATTTAGTCACCAAACATCAATTTGGCCGTAACATGGCTCAATTCGAAAAATCTTATGGCTTCAAACAACACGATCACGTGATTTGTATCGAATGTAATAAGGTTGTTGAATTTTGCGATCCACGTATCAATCAGATCCAGAGTCTTATGGGAGACTTATTGAAGTTTGACATCAAGCACCATTCTTTAAATTTATACGGTGTGTGTCAGGAATGTCAGGAAAAAAATAAAAAAGAAGAAAGCGTAGCTCAAGAAGCTATTTCAAATTAATCTTATATTTTTGTTAAATATAATAGTACATTTGTTCAGGAATGTTCAGGAGAAAAATTCCTGAACATTTTATTTTTTTAATGAGTCTATTTTTATTAATAACATTTTAATTACTATACTTTAAAAGCTATGCAAGTTGATGTGCTTTTGGGCTTACAATGGGGTGACGAGGGTAAAGGTAAAATCGTAGACGTATTTTGTCCAAAATACGATTTAATCGCTCGTTTCCAAGGCGGCCCTAACGCCGGACACACGTTGGAATTTGATAACAAAAAATTCGTGCTCAACACAATTCCATCTGGTATCTTCAATGAAGGTACACTAAATCTTATTGGTAATGGAGTCGTCATCGATCCGATTATCCTAAAAAGAGAATTAGACAACCTTAAGACAGCTGGTTTTGATCCGGTGGGTAAAGGCAATTTGGTATTAGCGCGCAAAGCACACCTTATTTTGCCGACACACCAATTATTGGACGCTGCTTCAGAATCGAAAATGGGTGCTGGAAAGATTGGGTCTACATTAAAAGGTATCGGTCCAACCTACATGGACAAGACTGGCAGAAACGGTTTACGTGTAGGTGATACGACACTTCCAGATTTTCAGGAGCGTTACCAAAAGTTGAAAGAAAAACACTTGAATATCCTTTCTCACTATGGGGAAATTCCTGATTTCAGTGAAAAAGAAAAAGCGTTTTTGGAAGCAATTGAATTCATTAAGGCCATTCCGCATGTGGATTCAGAGCATTTGGTTAATCAGTATCTGAAAGAAGGCAAACGCGTATTGGCGGAAGGCGCTCAAGGTACCCTGTTAGATGTGGATTTCGGTTCTTATCCATTTGTTACTTCATCAAATACAACTACTGCTGGAGCTTGTACCGGTCTTGGTATCGCTCCCAATAAAATTGGTAAGGTATACGGTATTTTCAAAGCTTATGCAACCCGCGTAGGTGGAGGTCCCTTCCCTACTGAACTTCATGATGAGACTGGTGAAAAACTACGTCAACTGGGTCATGAGTTTGGCGCTACAACAGGACGTGCCCGTCGTACAGGATGGATTGATATCCCAGCATTGAAGTATGCGATCATGTTGAACGGTGTAACCGATCTGATCATGATGAAGGCCGATGTATTGGATACCTTCGATAAGATCTACGCTTGTACACATTATAAATATAATGGTGAAGTGATCGATTATATGCCATATGAGATTATCACACATCAGGCAGAACCAATCTTGGAAGAAATCCAGGGATGGAAACAAGATTTGACCGGTATCACTTCTGAGGCTGAGATTCCTGAGGCATTAAGTAACTATATTTCTTATTTAGAGAAAGCTCTCGAAGTTCCTATCACGATTTTGTCGGTAGGTCCAGATCGTAAACAAACATTGGCTTTATCAAAATAAAATATGCGGATCGAAAGTTTTGATCTTCTCGATTCTAAAGATAAATTTCATCAAAAAGCCCTGCACTGGTCAGGGCAATTTGATGAAATTTCTTTCTTTAATAGCAATGGGTCGCCAGACCAGTGGGGACGATTCGAGAGCGTGCTGGCGGTGAAAGCCTTACATTCTTTTTGTGCGGATGATAACGTCCTCGACCAATTGCAACAGTTCCTGGGAAAGCATCAATATGGTTTTATACCTGGATTTCTATCCTATGATCTCAAAAATGAGATTGAAGTATTACAGACTAGCGCAGAAGATAGACTCGGATTTCCGGCCGCCTATTTTTTTGTTCCGGCAATTACGGTCAGTATAACGGAGAGGCAGGTGAAGATCCAGGCGGATGATCCCGCAGCAGTTTATCAGTCCATCTACGATACCATAATCCCACGCACAGATACGCCTGTAGCTGTTCACATAAAGTCCCGGTGGACAAAAGAAGAATATCTTACTGCTTTTGATAAAGTACAACAGCATATTCAGCGCGGCAATATCTATGAAGTCAATCTATGTCAGGAATTTTTCGCTGAGAATGCACATATTTCTCCGATCGAGGTTTATCTAAAATTGAACGCTATATCACCTACACCGTTCAGCAACTTTTTTAAACTTGGCTCCCATTTTATCATGAGCGCTTCCCCCGAACGATTTTTGGCAAAAAGAAAAGGCAAGCTGATCTCCCAGCCTATCAAAGGTACTGCTAAAAGAGGGTGTACGGAACAGGAAGATCAGGATATCATTCATCGTATGCTCCAGTCACAGAAGGAGATTGCCGAAAATGTGATGATTGTGGATCTCGTCCGAAATGACCTAACACGAAGCGCTCTGCCCGGAACCGTTGAAGCCACACGTTTGTTCGAAATCCAGTCTTTTAAACAGGTACACCAGATGATATCTACGATTACCTGTATGCAAGACCCTGAGGTGTCTAATATGGATGTATTTAGACATACCTTCCCTGCAGGATCCATGACAGGTGCCCCGAAGATTGCTGCTATGCGCATTTGTGATCAGATTGAAAGCTCCAAAAGAGGTGTCTATGCAGGCTCGATAGGCTATTTTGATACGGTTTCTGATGAATTTGATTTCAATGTTGTGATCCGTTCACTTCTATACAATCAGCGCGAAAATTACCTCTCCTTCCATACAGGTGGGGCCGTTACCAACCAGGCATTAGCAGAGCAAGAGTATCAGGAATGTCTTTTAAAGGCTTCTGCAATCTTACAGGCGCTCAACAGCAGGTTGGAACAATAAAACTATACTAATTTTGTAGAGAATATTTTTTGCTTCAACTATTTTTTCGACCTTTGTGCTTTGACAATGCAGATTCCCTATATTGATATTCATACACATCGGCCCAATGCGATACAGGATGGTTCTACCCTATCTGTTGTAAATATAGCATTGAATCACAATGAGACGATCATTGAGGGCGATTGTTCTATTGGTCTACACCCTTGGTATATCGATGGCAATACACAGGAAGCATTAGAGTTGATGCAGACGGTTATACAGAGAGCGAATGTTGTGGCGGTAGGCGAATGCGGTCTGGATAAAAATGGTGCTGTCCCTTTCGGCGTACAACAGCAGGTTTTTGACCGGCAGATTCTATTGGCTATTGCTTTTCAAAAAACCTTGATCATTCACTGCGTTCGTGCCTTTCAGGAAGTTTTGGCTTCTTTATTAAAAGCAAAATTTCATTTACCTGTTATCTTCCATGGTTATCGCAAGAATTGGACCTTAGCCAAGCAGCTGCTAGATAGGGGATATTATCTTTCGATCGGAACTCATTGTTTGAATGGCAGTCAGGACGAAGTGCTAAGAAACATCCCGTTAGAACATTTATTTTTGGAAACAGATACCTATACAGCAACCCAGGTTGCTACGCTATATCAATATGTCGCAAAAGTCCGATCTATTCCGATAGAGGTGCTCAAGCAGGCATTATATCATAATTATAAGATTGTATTAAAAAAATGAAAGATTTGAGTTGGCTGTCACGCACCGAAGCACTGGTTGGTAGGGCAGCTTTGGAAAAATTAGCGAATTCCCATGTGATGGTCCTTGGTCTAGGCGGTGTGGGATCCTTTGCGGCTGAATTTATCTGTCGTGCAGGGGTTGGTAAGATGACTATCATAGATGGTGATACGGTAGATCCATCCAATAGAAATAGACAGCTGCCAGCACTTGCCACAAACCATGGTGAGGCAAAGGCTGAGATCATGAGACAACGTCTACTGGCTATTAATCCGGAATTGGACTTAGCGGTCATCCAGGACTTTATTATTCCTGAAAAGATACCCGCTTTGTTGGATTTAGCTCCGGACTACTGTGTGGAAGCGATAGATAGCATTACGCCCAAATTATTCTTTATCCGGAGAGCATTGGAGGCCAAAATACCATTTGTGAGCTCAATGGGCGCTGGTGGTAAAGTTGATCCAACGAAAATAGAAATTGCAGACATCAGTAAATCCTACAACTGTAAACTGGCTCAGCATATTCGTAAGAAATTGCGTAAGCACGGTATCCGTGATGGTGTTAAAGTTGCCTTTTCTACGGAATTGCCCGATAAAAGTTCTCTGTTATATACCGATGGAAGTAATTTCAAAAAGTCGGCCTATGGAACAATGTCTTATCTACCTGCAGCATTTGGTGGAGCTATTGCCTCAGTAGCTATTCGGGATTTAATGGAAAATGTTTAAATTTGTAGCAAATAAACATATGCATACATAATAAAAGCTATCCATCAACAGATGGATAGCTTTTATATTTTAATAGAAATAAGAAAATTATCGACCACTTACACCTTTCATATCAATTCCTTTGGGTTTGATGTGTTCCAGTCTTTTCTTTAAAGAATCTATTTTTGTCTTTTCAATATTGCCTGTTGCAATAATAATTCCCCCCCTGACCTGCGCTGTAATGGTCGGAAAATCTTCCAACACCCGATTTACATCCCGAGTGAGGGTAGAATCGACTGCACCTTCCACTATTTCGTGATATTTTTCACGAGCGTCTTCCGGTTCAGGAAGATTTACCATAATATTGTTGTGGATGGATTTAATATTTTCACCGCCAGCGATCTTTGTTTTTTTCTCCACAACCTGTTTTAATGAGTCCGATCCCAGCTGCCCGTTCAACGTCACATTACCTTCTTCCACATCCACCGTTATGCCCTGATTATCCGCTAAAGCTGCTTCAATTTTCGACTTTAGCTTATCATCGGTTTCCGGAGACCGGCATGCGTGAAAAAAAGGTAAAACACCAAATGAAAATATCAAAAGTAACCTGTTTAATCTCATCGTATCGTTTTATTTCGTCTAATATTAAAAACAATTATTAGCACATATTGTTTAGCTTGCCACCAATTGGATAGTTAGTAAAGCGCAGCTATCGTCTGATTTAATTTGTTAAAGAGGAAGCTATCGCCTACCTTCTTTCCCAGGAGCAGCTGGCCTATCGGCGATGCCGCGGAGATAACAAAAACATTGTGATGATCAATTTTTAGGGCACCAATGCTCGAAGCAAT
This sequence comes from Sphingobacterium sp. CZ-UAM, assembly GCF_002000245.1. GTDB lineage: Bacteria > Bacteroidota > Bacteroidia > Sphingobacteriales > Sphingobacteriaceae > Sphingobacterium. Next base: position 917,194 of record NZ_MTCM01000001.1, read on the forward strand.
AAAGTAGAATCCTACATTTGTTTTAACAAGGCTTCCCAATTTGACAAAATCAGTTTTATCCCCTATTGTTGATTTAATATTCGTGAGCTGCATTAAATCTTTATTTGCTTCAAGTAGCTGCCCTTGATATCGGTTGATGTCCTGTTGGATCATCTCCCGTGAGGTTTCATACTTATCCCCTGCGCTACTTTTTGTGTCGTCATTACTTGAATCCCTGGCAGTTTCCAATGCCGATTCTATCATGGCGATGCGATCATTCGTCCGTTGGATAGCGATTTCTAAAACTTTCTCTTTTATCTCGAAATAGTTATTTGTCATTCTGAAAAATAAGAAATATGTTTTATTCAAAAAAATATAAAAACAACGCGCTTATGATCAATAATATAGCGATAAATCGTTCTATAAAAAAGAGTCCAGGTATTGCAATAAAGCAAAAAATGACTACATTTGTGCACTGAAACACGGAAAGGTGTCAGAGTGGTCGAATGAGCAGTCCTGGAAAGACTGTATACGGGATGACTGTATCGAGGGTTCGAATCCCTCCCTTTCCGCAAAACAAACCGTTTTTAACGCTGTTAAAAACGGTTTTTCTGTTTTAAGTGTTATACCAGCACCAAAAACAGCACCAAAATCAAACCAAAGGAGGAAACGTTTTATGAGAGCTTCATCTTACAAAATTCCACGTATAATAAGGGCCAAATCCGGTGACTGGAGAGTCGTATATGAATACGAGATACCGGGACAGATCGGTGCGTTCAAAAAGTTTTATGTACGTGATGGCATAAATTATATTCATGATCTTCAAGAAAAGGAAATAGCTGCCCAGGAACTTAGGGATGATATCGAGGAAGCTTTGAAAAGTGGATACAACCCTTTTCTTGCAGAGATTCGAACAGAATCAAAGATATTTGCTGAAGAAACGGAAATAAAGCTTAACAAGGAACAATCCCTTCCAGACGCTTGGAACATGAAAGAAGCTGTTGAGAACTTTATAAAATATTGTCAGCTTAAAAATCTAAAAGATACTACGGTTAAGAAATATAAGTCACAAACTAATACTTTGCTCAAATGGTTTACTGAAAACGAAATTGACATGAAGGCTTGCGAAGTGGATGAAGACATAATACTTGATTTTCTGGAACAGTATAATGAAAAGTTTAGCTGGTCTGCACGGACATACAACAATTACATTGATGGGATTGTGACCTTGTTTACCAGATTACCTAGACTGGAGCGAAGAAGAAATAAAGAAATTAAATATAACATTGACCTCGGATATCTAGAGGATAAGAACGCTATCGCGGAAAAAAATAGATATTATGCTCCTAAGGTTGCTGAGTTAATAAAGAAAGAAATTAAGAAAGATATCGAATTGTACAGATATGTAAGATGGATCTTTTATAGCTGTATGAGACCTAATGAAATTAGGCATCTTCAGATAATGCATATTGACCTTGATGCTCGACAAATAAAAGTCGCTGGAGGATTAGGGAAAACCGGTGACAGATTTGTACCGATCTCCAATGAGCTCTTTTCGCTGATCAAAGAAATGGAGGTTGATAAAATGCCTTTGGATTATTATGTGTTTGGAAGTGGCAAAAGACCTTCTCCTAAGAAAACGTTCAATGAATATTTTAGGGAGAAATATAGGCCGATTAAAGTAAAGTTAGGCTTAGACAAAAATTATACTCTATATTCATGGAAACATACACGTGTCGTTTCATTGATCACAGCCGGCTTTGATGATAATCAGGTTATGACGTTAACAGGGCACAGAGATCGTACTGCTTTTGAAGCCTATAAAAGAGATCTCGTTATTGACAACTCGGTGATGAAGGGTAAAACGATTGATTTCTAACAACTTTACGGATAACCATCCACTACAACAATACTTAGTGTTTACATTAGAGATATGGTCAAATTATCAAAAGAAGAATTTCAAGAGGAGGTCATTAAAGGACTGTTAGCCGGTATGTCCCAGCAGGAGATATCTGATGATCTCAAAAATAGAAACCTTGATCCCTTCAGTCTTTCGTCCATCGAAAAATTACTGAAGAACCTAAAAAGTGCCTACAATGCAAAAACCTATTTTCATTTAGGTGCTATAATTGCTACCAGGAGATATTATTTAAAAAAATAACACGGAGAGAAAATTTAACTTTTTCCCGTGTTTTACCCCTTGCAATAATACTAATATTATTAGTATTATTGAGGCTATGGAAACTCTTGAAATATTCTATCAAGGTAGGATGTTGTACCTGCCTTACGAAGTTGAAGATCAATCGCAGATCGAAAAAATTACCAAGGAATACTATGTTTATGGAAAAAAGGGAGAGAGATATACTTTTAAGCAGCATTTCAAATGGTGGGAACTTTGTGAAGGAAAATTAGCCGAGGATCTTTCCAATACTATTATAGATTCTTTTATACTGAGGTATGAGAAAAATTTACTCGGACTTTGTTATTATCACGGGCAGCGACAGATAGTATCAATTTACAATATGGAATATGTTGCACAGGAATATGCCTATTCTCTTCTTGTAAACAATATTGATCTAGGACATCTGACTTACAGTAAATATCATGGTTGGAAACACGATCTTAGGGTAAATTTGACTGCTCAATGGTTCGGAAGCCCCGAGGTTGATATAATAATAGAAATGATAGAAAATGGAGAAATACCTTGGCTAAAAAAGATAAAAAAATAAAAGGCCGAGAACCTGAATCTCGACCTTTTCGCTAACTATTCTTATAAATGGAGGACTATTAAAACAGCTACGAGAAAAAATAGTTTTAAAAGCCAATCAATTTGTATTTTCCATAAAAATAAGGTTTCCATTCTCCAGTGGCCGCATTATAGAGATAACTTGTCCCAACTCGGACATTCCCTAGACTTACACCGATATCGCCACCAATATGAGTCTGCCCATCGTATAGCACCATTGAGCTACTCTCCAGTCTAAATTTAGGTTCCTTAGATTCAATTTGCAACCGCTTCACTCCATTGATCTTTGCACGAGGATCATTGATCCAAAAATCAATATAATGTTTTTTAGGAGCAAGAAAATGGCTGCGCTTCCAGTATTCAGCATAATTTATCTCAGCATTATAGGAAAAATTGAAATGGCCGTTGTCAGCTGTATCTTTCGGACGAACATACTGGATATTGGCCCATTTGTCCGAATAATAGAAACCCGTGTCTGTCCGGGAAGCTGACAATTTCATTCCTTTGATAGTGGTTTCATAGGTGGTCATCAGTTTTACATTTTTTTCATTGATGCCTGCCTGCTCCAGGAATCTCTCCTTCCAATAGCGTGAACTATCATCGAGATTTGAGAGGCTGGAGACGATCTTCTCTTTTTCATCTGTGACCGCATGTTGCATGCCCATTTTATCGATTTTGGTATTCACTCGTTCCACTTCAGCAGATACCATCTCCTTTGCCTTCTGCTCAATGGTAGACCGCTTTGGCTTATTTACTTGTTGAATCAACAACAATGCAAGTATCAGGACTACTAATCCTAATACGATTTCAAATAATGTTCTTTTCATCTTACACCTCCTTTCAGACTATCAAGTTCTCTTTTTTGATCAATTATTACTCCCTTCAACTCCTTCTCTGTGGCATCCTTGAACATGATGGTATTTGTATATTTGTCGACCTGCCCCTCGAGTTTCTCTATGCGTTTTTTTAAATAGTCAACCTGGGAGAGCTGACTGTTGACATAGATCCATAGCACTCCCCAAGCTACAGCAGTAACAATGGTAAGAAGTATCGTGGTTGGATGCCTCACCCATTCTTTCAGGGTAAACTTTTGTATCGTTTGTTCTGCCATCACAGTTTTAGCTAATACCATAATTAAACCGCTTTGCTATCACATTGACGGCAGCCTCAGCAAGACATAACTTCTCCATCTCAAAACGTTTCATGTCGGATTTGTTGGAAACAAATGCTACCTCCCAAAGCACGCTTGATGCCGCCGTATGCAGCATTCCCAATTTACCGCGATGAGACTCACTTTCAGATTTAACACCACGGTTTTTAATATCCAGTGTCAAGGCACAAACACTCGAAAGATCTTTAGCTAAGGACAGTGATTTCTCTCGGGCATCGTTAGCGATTAACGCCGTCGTACCTGAGGCTGAGAGAACATCCGCAGCGTCAAAGTGTATTTCTATCCAATAATCCTGGCTGGTCGCTTGGTTTTTTACTTTTGTGATCACTTGAGAAAGAGTATCGGAATCGTTATCAGTCCAGACCTCAATACTGGGATATTTCCTTTTGAACTCGGAAACCATAAGATCACGTAGTTCGATATTTAGATTATTCTCTTGATAGCCATTCGCTACTGCACCTGAGTCTTTGAAATGGTGCCCTGCTGTTAAATATAATTTTGCCATAGGTCTAAATTTTACCAAGTTGAAAGTGGTGATCTGGCCCAAGTATTAGTTGCGACACAAACATATATGTAGGTTGTTGATATTCGCACCTCCCCTTTCACTCCAGGATCAGTTGCATTAGCTGGAGGTATTGCGTTGGATAGATTTAATACATCTGAAAGTTTTGCTTTTTCATCCAGCTGAGATTGTAGTCCGAAAATATCTTCGATCGCCGTATTATGTGGGTTTCCGGTCACTTGACTATGATCATAAGCATCTTTACCCCGATCACCACGATAAGCTGAAGAAGAAGTTTCTCCAAGTTGTAATCCTTGATTCGTAATTGCATAGGCTGAACCGTTCCATGCGTAAAATTGATTGGAGAAAACATCCCAATAAAGTTTTAATTCCTCCGGAGTATATGGAATATCATCTAAATCCTGAAAGGTTGTATTATTGATCCATTTACCCAAAAGTATTACAGCAGCACTTAATGTATCTAGCACAGCACGTAATGTGGCCGGGGTAATGGCCGTGATAAGACTAGTACCTGCTATAGCCTCTTGTTCAGTCGCAATCCTCAAGACGCCCGCAGTTTCAGTTGTCGCCTGGGATATTCCCGTAATCAAGTTCTGCAGCTCTGTTTTTGTATAGAAAGACGAAGCTAAACTGACGATCAATGTAGCTCCGGAGAATTTGGTAATTTTTAGGGTACCGTCGCCTTGATCGGCAACACTGGTCCATATCTCATCTACGGCTGCGTTATATTTGGCACGAAAACCGGATTGTATCTTATCCGAAGAATTGATTTTTTGAATTGCCATAGAATTTGTCAGTTAAAGTCTTCGAACCTACAGCTTTCGATCCAAGCACCAACGGTACTATTTTCGAAATCTTCAAAGGTCCAATCCGCATAGTCCTGACAATTCTCCTGGTCTGGTGGGACGGTGTTATTCAAAAGTACTTTATATTTCAAAAGTTTAAAAAAAACTTTTTCGGATGTTGGAAACCATTCCATTTCATAGATCCAACCGCTCACCCGATTGCCGTCAAGATCTAGGGTGGAAATATATCCATAGTTGTCTCCCAGCTGGCTCTTATTGGATATAGCATTTTTAATCTTTGTGATCTCTTCCTTTGACAACCGAGCATAAAACGTCACCCAATCAGGAATAAATATTCGCTCCCGGTCTCCAAATTCTGCCAATGCAATATTATCAGATTCTGTGATCGGAACATCTAATAGATCAATATCGCAGTTCCTATTGACAATTGTTTTGGTGAAGAGCTCTCCATTTTGCTTGACAAAGGTGTTTTTTATCAATTCAGATCCATCTTTGTACATATACCCTCCATTGAGCCACTTCGCCCAATTTAGCAACATTCGTTTCGGTGAAAACCTTAGATTATAGGCCGTGCTGGGATCGATCAGGGTTGAAGGATCTGCATAAATATTTTCATTCTTTTCAGTCTGATAATCCGAACCATTAAAGTTCCCAAGGGCAATAAGAAAACAATCGTCATCATATTTTGTAGATGTTTTATTTATGCCCTCAGATGAATATCGTTCGCGACGGGTCAACTCAATTGCATATCCTGAAGCAACAAGTTTTGATATCTGTGAAAATTTATTGTCATGCCTTTTGATCGGACTAGTGTATTCGTGAACTGTATTAAATTCATCAAGGATCTGCTCGCCTTCATCCGGATATTTTTCATAACCAATTTCGATATTATTAAAGACGAGCTCTTGTGCTGTCTCCTCCTGATATTCTGATGGGTACTCAATGAATAAGATCTCTTTATTTCTATAGAAAAATTCACGCCTTTCTAGTCTCATACGCTCATTGCCTGTCTCGTCATATTCATAGGCCATGCCAAGACAATATATTGAAGAGAGACTTTCAATGAGCGTTTTCAAGGAAATTTCAATCCCTTTGTTTTCGACGAATTCCCGTAATTGGAAACCGTTGGATATTCCACTTTTCGAGCCGCAGCCATCTACTGGATATCCATTTGAGACCCTTCCAAAAAAGTCAGATATCAGGATATTCTTAATGCTAGTTATACTATTGAGAATTCGGTCTAGGGATTCATATACAAGCAACCCTTTTACTTCTGATTTTGGAGTGAATGAATTACCATTAATAGAGATGTAACTTTTAGTTAGGTTAGCGTAAAAAAGAATTTGTTGTTTATTGCTTGCTTCATAGGTGAAAATTGTAAACATCCTTATTTCATCGCCTATCTCAATAAAGTGGGATCCAGAATAATTGAATTGGCAACGGCAATTATAACTTGCATCATCAACTTTCCTTCTTTGATCATTTATTTGTTCGAAGTAAAATTTTGAATTGCCTCCTCCTGTCCTGATTTCAAAGACGGTTTTAACCACAATATTCCGATACTCTCGGTCAGAAATTATGCTTTTTTTCTGAAGGATTGAATTAAATGACCAGTCGAAAGACAAATCGAACTGGAATGTTCCATTAACTTCAGATTTCCAAAGAAAGCCGGGATTGTTGGTAGCTAAGATATTGAATTCTCTCTGATTGATTCCCTTAATACTTGTCTTTTCAACCGTACTGTAAGGATAAATGATTATCGGCGTTTCTCCTTGCCCTCCACCTTCTGAGGTGATACCTAATGTATCTTTATTTGCGAAAAATGATTGCATGATCGTTTTTGAGTGGGTCTCAATTTTAATCACTGGAGCTGAAGCAAGCGGTTTCTGGTCGAGATCTAGCTCAGCCATCAAATCAACTTTGGTATCAAACCGCGCTTTGATGATATCATGAAGACTCTTCCGTTCAACGGAACAGGAAACCCGGCCTTTGAATTTTTTAAAAGTTGATAAAACCAACCGGCCACTAAATTCAATTGTCTCGATATTTCCACGCTTTACACCTTGAGTAAAGGCGATGTCAGCATCCAAACCATTTTCCTCGTAAATTCTTTGGATGAATGGGCCACCGGCAGCACAATCGAATTCTAATTGGATATCGCCATCAGAATATTCATAATTAAGTCCGTGCCAATCTTTGTCCCGGGTGATTTTAAAGGAGATCGAATCCCACCCCACTGGCTCATCTTCTAGGTCTAAAACTTCACCTAAGTATTCAAGTCTAAAAAAAGTACAAGCCATTATTTTAAAGAGTTTCTTTTGTTCAACATTTCTACGGTGGTATTTCCTTTTCGGATTCTTTTTCTGAATCCATTTTCATCTACTGTCCAATTGGTAATAGGCAAGCCCGACATTCTGGCTCCGATGGCATCAGCTAATTTTGCTTCATCGATTTTCACTGATTTGAATGCTTCCGCCATTATCGAAACTTCATTATTTCGCTTATATTCATGTACAGACAATGCCATTTCGCGGTTGGCGGCTGAGTAGCGATCAATCTTCATTCGCTCGAGCATTTTATCAGTTTCGCGCGCGTTGAAGACTTGAGATCCTTTCGGAATATAAATTCGTGTGCGATCTTTATAATATGTCATTTTTCCGGTGCGGGAATCTTTCACGATCTCGTGGCCACGTTCCGCAACATCAGCAATACCTTCTTCGGAGTTTCGGGTACCGGTCCAATAAGCTAATGGTTTGCTCATGACCATTGCAGCTTGCGCAATACCGATCCCACCCACAACAGCAGCCATTATAATACCGGCGATCGGGCCAAGTTGCGCCAAAGCCATTGTAATACCCATTGCAGTATTAATGGCAATCTGGAAGAGTGCATTGTTGCGCTCAGCCTGCGCTTGCTTTTTCTTCTCAGCTCTGATCTTTGCATTATAATCGGCTTCAATCTGCTGTTTGACCCTAGCTCTCTCCTTTTCATCCTCAATGCCTGCAGTTTCCAATTCAATAACCCTCTCTTTTTCTGATTCAAGAACCTCAATCCTTTTTTCAGACTGATCGATCTGAAATTGAAAAATTACCTGGCCAACTGATTTTGCCATTTCACCATAGAATGCGACAGCTTCCCCTAGATCTTTAAATTGAATTTTACCCTTTTTTACAAATTCGAACAATTGATCGGCAAGTGTCCCAAACAAATTTCCCCAACCTTCACCCAAGTAGTCTCTGATCACATCAACAGACTGCATCATTACATTCTTGATCTTGTCGATATTCTCAAGCTGTTTTTGGGTAATGTGCTCATTTGATGAGAGAACATTTCGGGCAATCTGTTGATCAATGTCGGTTACATCCTTGCCATATGATTTGTATAAAGCACGGAGTTCTTGGAGCATCTGAGCTTCGTTCAATAGCCGTTGAATGGTAACATCTTCGCCTTTTGTTTCCCGGGAGCTGAGAATGGACTGGTCCGTTTCGTATTTTCTCTGTACGCTAGAAGCCTTAGCGGTTACATCTTTCTCAGCCTCAGTTTTAAGGATTGGAGTACCATTTACTGAAATAAATTTATCTGCGCCTTCTTTCTTCGTTTGAGCGATCTGAGATTGCAATTGAGCACGTTTAACTGCATCAGTTTCTAACTTCAGGCGTCGTTCAAGTTCCGAAACGAGAATGTCTGTTCTACGTTTTTGATATTCAGATTCTAAGATTGTACCAGTCGCATATATCTGTTCCAGGCTAGCCAGTTCAATATCATATTTATTCTGAAGCTGTTTCTCGTCAAAATCCTTTTTCCATTTTCCATATTCGACATCAAGCGCTTTCAGCTGATCATTGATCATCTTTGCTTCCTGAAGATGTGATTTTTCGGAGCTACTATTTAACAGTTTTTGGCGTTCCAGCAATGCCTTCTTCCGTATTTCCAAACGTTGCTTCTCGAATTCAGCTTCGGAAATCAATTGTTGCCCGTATGAATTTTGTAACTGGAGCAATTCCATTTGCTCTTGTTGTTGAATAAGAGCAAGCATTTCATTAAAGCGTTTTTTAGCTTCAGCAGCCAATTGCTTAGAGGTTTTGGTTTTGGTGTCGGTTACCTTGCTAGCCAGATCATTTTCACGCCGTTCAATTTCTTGAAGGATTTCGTACTGAGTTTCCTTGTCGTACCCGGCTTGAGCTATACGATTTGCCAAAGCATCTTTCTCTGCTTTTTTATAGACTTTTGTTGCATAAATTCGTTGAAATGTTTTCGAAAGATCATAACGCTGCGTTTGTTCGTCATTATTGGTGCCATCGAACATTCCTGTTTGTTCTCTGAAATTTTTAAGATCTTTTTCAATTCCAACCCTCAGATTCCTATTTTGCAAGAGAAGTCTATTGGAATTAACCAAACTATTATTGTACGAATTGAGGCCTGAAATAAGTATATCATATTTATTGGAAGCGAGAACTTTATGTAGTTCTCGATGCTCTTTTGCCTCTTTCTGGATGTAAGAAATTAAATTCTGATAAATGTAAGCTGATTTTTCACGTTCGTTATTTCCCTTGATCTCAAAGGTGATTCCATCATTAGCCAATTCTTCTTGGATTTTGGCTAGTTGCAAGAGGACCGTTTGCCGGTCATCATAAAGGTTATTCATAGCCTCAGCTTCCTCTTTGACAGCTTTGTCCAGTTTAGTTGCTCGCTCCTGGTAGGCAATTCTCAATACGTACGCATCATTTATTTTATCTAAAATTGGAAGTAACTCTGCATTTGTGACTTTTTCTGCGTCGATCTGTTCGAGATAAGCTGGATAAGTCGCTTTCAAACTTTCTATGATCTCTCGTCGTCTGGCGGCTGAAGTATTGGTACTATCCAATTCAATCCGCATTGCAATTAAAGACAACTTCTCTTTTTGAAGCTCTTCGGCAGGTTCCGTGGCAATTAGATCAGCGAAAGCGTTGGTCAACTTGGTTGCGCCATCAACAGCACCCATTAGAAAGTCTTGCAGTTGGGCTGAAGAGACAACTTTGGTGATAGAATTCTGAAATCTATTAACAGATCCTTGCAGGCTGACCACCTTGTTGTCGGTTTCATTTCCAAAAGTTTTATCTAATTGAGCCGCAAATTTTGGCAGGAAATCGTAAGCAACTACTTCACCGTTTTTCAGCATTTTGTCGAGCTCCTGCTCTGTGACACCAATTGCCTGAGCGGCCATAGCGAATGCCCCCGGGAGACGTTCTCCCAATTGCCCCCGTAATTCTTCGGCTGAGACTTTTCCTTTTGACAACATCTGAGAAAGAGCAAGGAATACCCCTTGTGTATCATCGGCAGACATTCGCATTGTCGCAGTAGCCTTAGCCACTGATTCAAATATCCATCGAGTCTGGGAACTTGTTAGATTTGATTCTTTAGCAGCCCCTGTCCATAGTCGGAAAGCATTACTAGTCGACATGAACTCCAGCCCGAGATGATCAGTAGTTCTATTCAAGAAGTCCATGTTCCGATTAAACTCATCGGTAGATCCGGATGTATACTTCATGACAGTATTCAAACTGTCAAGTTGCAACGTAATCTCATAGATCTTGGTGACGGCTTGTTGGAGTGAATCGAATCCAATAGCTGTTGCGAGCAACCCGAATACTTTAGAACCAATTCCACCAAGCTTAGCTAAAGCAGATGAGTAATTACCTACATTGCGGTAATGCATTCCCATCTGCTCGTCCATTTTCTTTAGAGCCTTGACATTAAGTTCAATCTGTTTTTGGAGCTCAGCAGCCTCTTTGTTATTTTTATTAATAGCGCCTGTTGCCTTATCAAAGGCATTAGGCAGGTTTTGTAGCTCCTTTTTTAGAAGTTCTGTTTCCCGAGAAAGAGCACTATAGGTACCATCAATCTGCTCTATATTCCTTTTGGCATTCCGGAGATCACCATTCAGTTTGTTGAATTGAACTGAAACCTGTTTGATCTTATCGATCAGCTGCTGTTGTCTTTCTTTATTCTCTTTAGTATCGTGGCTTAGCTCTGAGTATTCCTTTTCGAGAGCCTTGATTGTGTCCTTACATTCTTTAAGTCCAAGTGTATGAACATCTATGATAGCTGTTAGATCGTTGACAGCTGCTTTTGCCTCCTTATGCTTAGCAATGAGTTTTTCAGATTCTTTTGCATGAGCTGAGACAGCTTCGGCAGCACCTTTATTAGAAACCTGAACTTGCTGAAGCTTTTCCTTAAGCTTTTCGAGCTCAGCCTGCATCTTGACCACTTCTTGTCCTGATTTCTTCAGCTGAGCAACAAACACATTTTTCATTGCTGCAGCTGACACTTTAATCTCAGAGAAAACCTGATTCAGGTCCTGCAAACCTGCCTTTACATCATCGTCGAAAAAATCGGAATACTTAATGGGACCTTTGGACATTGGGAATATCGATTAAATAGTTAAACAAATAAAACTATCCAACCGACCGTCTCCTGGTCGTTAGAATGGTATATTCAAAAGTACTGTTAGGGATTTACTTTTGCAAATGAGTTATGTCAAGCTCCTTGGATATCGCTTCGACTACTTCCTCATATTGTTCTTTGGTAATAAGACCGGCGCGGTATTGCTGATCAGCCTCTTCATAGATTTTTGAAAGCTCTTCCGCTTTCATATCATTTAACACAGCTTGCTGAATCTCAGGATAACTCGAAGCAAAAGTGCCAGTAGGGAATTTTCTTATGTGGTCTTTCACCCATTCCATATGAACAGAACGTTGTTCATCAGTCATCGCTGGGCCATCCCAGTATGTCGCTTTTTCTTCTTTTCCAATAGACATAAGCCCCCTTGCTGAGCGGATAAATCCAAACAGAAAGAAAATGAAAAGTCCAAAAATCAGAATTATTAACCACATAATTGTCAGTTGCTAAAATACGAAAAAAGGTCGACATTTGTCGACCTCTTAAGTTATATTCCCTTGGCAACTATCAAGGTTAATTCACCAGTGAATTGAGGCTTCTCACCGACAAAGGGGGAAAACCTTCCGTCATTTGTTTGGATCAGAATGTTATTATCGTCATCTGTAGCGACGAACATATAGGTATTTGGAAGCACTACATTGGTAGCTGTTACTAAATCATAGTCACTTTCCCAGACCTTAAAAAATTTATACCCGTCCCACGTGGCTAGAACTTGACACCGCTTGTGATCTTGGGGCAGGATCCCAGTAACATATATATTGCTAACATACATGGGCTGATTATTGTTGCGACGATAAAATGAGTAACCTCCCCAAATTCCATACTCTCCTGCTGTTCCTGGATTGCCATTTGCTCGTTGATATGACCATTTCGATTCAGTAAAAACTAGATCCCCTTTAACCTTAAACTTGTCGGCCCTAGCTGCTGTATAAACTCCATTTGGCACATCATCGGACCCGAAAACAAGACTGTGAGGGAGAACGCCAACTCCGCCGAATTTCTTAAATACATCGCTAGTCCACTGAAGAACAATAGGCGACCCGTCTCTAATGGACTGTTCCCATTCTTTAAGATTAGTCGATCTAAACACCCGATTTTGTTGCCCTTGTGGTGTATCTTCAACAGGAAGATCCCCATGCGTGACGATAAGCTCACCCCAATAGGGATCAATTGTAGTAGCGTGAATGTGGGCGTAGGGTTTGTATTGAGGATTTGAGATACAATAAGGATGCATGTTACCAAGATTGAATAACCTATTATGCCAAGTCGCTCCGTCATCAAAACTGTAATATATTGAGTAATTGGCTTTATCATTCAAATCAAAATATCTCTTAGCTTCGTTAGGATCTTCATCGGCGGTATATCTTTTACCATAACCCGAAATAAGAATTCTACTGCCGTATTGGCTGAATCCCCAAACGTTGGTATATTGAGTTCTATTATTCGCATTATCAAAAGTCATCTTCATTGTCCAAACTGTCCTATTGGACGAGGATACCCAAATTTGTGCTATTTTTTGAGTATCCCAATCTCCTTCCGTCAAAACAAGTAGTTCCCCACTGTTCAGTCGGCGGCATAATACTGGTAAATTATCAAATGACCTTACTTTGGTTATATTTAAACTTAAAACATCAGAGAGTGTAGAACAATAACCAATAGAATTGTCCAATTTGTTATTAAACCAGTAAACATTATCTGCATCGCAACCTAAAAATTTAATATTGGCACCAAGATTCACATATTTAACACCTCGAAGTTTATCGGAAATAGGTGAAACAGTTTCCGTTGATAAGATGTAATCATCCAGTTTTTCAGCATTAAAAAATGATTTTTTGAAAGTGATTGAGCCCAATTGAACTTCGTCAAGCCTAGATTGTGATATTTCTGCGAAAGTTGATATATGAATTTTAGATTTAATATCCCCGGTACCACCTTTAAAGGCGAGGTCAGTCAACAAATTGTTTTCATAAGTCATGACGCCGTTGTAACTTGATGGAAGTACATTCCAGTCTACATACACATAGAATTTCGATTTAAGTGCAGTAGAATAAGGAATAAGTTCAACAGTTTCTACTCCTGTAGCGTCAATGATTGCTTTATTTAAAGTCGCTATTGGAACTGCGTTAACCAGCGCCACGTCGTTGATCGGTTGACGATACAAATGGATCTGATACTTATTTGCCTCCCCATCATTTAGATAATTCTTCCTGATAATTCTGAAAAAATATTTATATACGGCAGGATCGTACGGATAAATGAATAACATATCTTTAAAAAACTGCGCATAATCCCTTGTCAATGGACCTGAAAAACTGTTCTTCTCGAAAAATGGAGAATAGCTTTCTACATTTTTCAATAAGCTATTGGGTATTGACTGTGCTCCAACAGCCATTGCATTAAAACGCCCCCATAAAGACTTATCAAGGGTCTGGGCATTAAATGCCGAAAAGCTAAGCGCGTTCGAGAAATCGACAACCAGTGTCAGTTTACAAAAATTATTGTCAGAAACTAATACGATTTTTGACTTGTCTGTGTGATCGGCGTAATTGACAGAAAAAACGACACTCTGAACAGGTAGAGTCCCGGACATGGAGTCGTTGAAGTTGATAATTATAGAGGCGCCTGTATCCCCTCTACTGAATAATACCACACTCGCTTCTGATACTTGCTGACCTTGTTTTCTTTCTATCTTTAAATCCTTGATGCAACTTAAAATCGGATAAAGCTGTAATGTGTTGTTTTCAAAAAAAGCATAATTATCAAACATCTCGCGCAATGTGGCATCATTGTTTAAGAAAAACCTGCGCCTGGTCGAATTGTTGATTATGATAGCACCCTTTTCAACATTTTTTGTTACCCATGTCGCCAAATCAGAATCATATACACCTACTTTCGCCTGCTGCACATCTTCTCTTCGGGCGAAAACAGTTTTAGTTTTATCTGTCAGGTCATTCCAATACCAATTTGTAGCCCAACTCCTAATTTCATTTACAGCTACGCCGTTGTCAATAAGGATGCTTGAATTTGAAGGAGCCTGTACAGTTGTCGCATTAAAACGGCCCCAAAGTGATTTGTCTAATGTTTGGGCATTAAATGCTGTGAAATTTAATGTGTTAGTGAAATCTACTGTTAAGGTCAATTTACAGATATTGTTATCTGAGGTAAGAACAATTTTTGCCTTGTCATTGTGGTCAGAATAAACAACATTAAAGACTATATTTTGCACGGGGAGAGTACCGGACATTGCATCGTTTAGGTTAATGATTATCTGTGCCCCGGTATCTGATCTAGTAAATGAAACTATTGATACTTCCCTTATTTTGAGCTCGGTTTTTAGATTTAATTTTAAATCTTTAATGCAACTTAAAATAGGATAAAGTAATAATACAGACTGTGAAAATAAAACATAACTGTTGAACTGCTCTATTAATGTTGCATCTGAGGTAGTAAGATAATTTCGTTTTGTTACAGAATCATAAACACGGGAATTGGGAAGAACGTCTTTGATAACCCATTGTGCCAATGCTGTATTGTACTTTCCAACTTTGGTCTGTTTAATATCTTCACGTCGAGCCAAAGTTATTTTGGTTTTGTCAACAGCTGCATCATTCCAGTACCAATTAGAGGCCCATAAATGTATTTTTTCAACAACAATACTGTTGTTTGTTGAATCAAATTCCTTTAGAATAGTTCCTTGTTTGTCGCTCAATGCTCTAGTACCTGATACCGATGTTAAGTTATCTTCTACTTCGGGTTGCGCTTGTGGGATAGTAGTTAATGACCACGTTGGTGGATTTTTCTCTCCATCAAAAAACAATGTCCCTGTATTATTTAAAGGTACAGTGTAAGAATGTATGTTGGTTCCATCATTCCAATAATATGTTCCGGGTTTCAAATTCGTAATTTTACGTTTATAACCAATCGGAAATGTAGGCAAGGATACTCCAGGTGGATAGTCTGCTGGATCCAAATCAATTCCATTGACGACTAGATCTTTCCTTGATTCCTCGATTAATAGATTGAAAGCAACATTTCCAACCAATCCCGTTTCTTTATCGATTCCCATTATAGAACGTACTTTGGTAGCGTCTACAATAAATGGTGTTTGATTATCGTATTCGATATCTTCTAAATTTCCCATAATATATCTTAAATTGAGGTTTTTACTATAATTCTTTGATTCTTGTTAATTATGATCCGCCGACCTAGGTTGTCAGCTAGATATCTAAAATCGTAAGGCAATCCTTCAGTCCCAGAACAATAATTCAGGGATGAAAAACCCTCGTCCCATAACTCGAACTCTCCCTTGCTCCGCTTTGATGCAATAAGAGGTTCGGAGCTATATCCTGTTTTGAAAGTGTATAATTTGCCATTTATCCATATCTCTGAATGAAACAGCAAAGCTTCGCAAGCCTCGTGAGCTCCCTTGTCGAAATAATACGACTGAAACTTCACGAAGCGATCCATTGTTCCATTCAGGTTTCTTAGCTTTCCTGTGGTTGATGAACGATACTGCTCAATATTGTATTCCGGCTGTTGATCAATCCGGAAAATATGCAGACGATACTGCTGATAGAAATTCTTTAAAACCACCCAATTGAAGCCAAAAAGATTGCGCCCGTTATTTCTATATCGAACAATAGTCGTGTTATCTTCGAATCCTGAAGTCATGACCCGAACCATATTCGAACGTAGGTCTAGGGTGTTGTCGCTATTTTTTATCTGGAGACGATAAACTCCAACAGTGGTATTAGGACATGTCAAATAGCAAACGAAATTGAACCGGTCTTCTTCAATGGAATCTAATAATACAGCAGCTATACTTTCGAGAATTATCGTGCCATCCGGAGTGATCAAATTTAACTTGAAACCTTTTGTATATTCTACTCCGTTTGCCACATTGACATAAAACGCTGTTACCTCTCCAGGGACGAGTACCGGCATGTATGGCAGATTGTTCTTTTCTGTAGGATAAGGACAGGGAACAAACTTAGTATCCTTAACGTAAGGGTACTCAGCCCATCGCAAAAAATTGTTGTTATTAATTTCCATTTTTCAGTTCAGCATTGCGTTTTTCAAAGTGTTTTATCCGCGAATAAAACTCAAATATTGTGAGTTCCTTTACCGCGATCCCCGACTCCTCCATGCTGGAGCGGATCTCTTCAAATCCAAGTTCATGATCAACTAGAAAATTGTTTTGTCTTCCAAAATTTCTCGGTTTTGCAAAATCAATGAAGTACTCACTCAATTCATTCAATACCCGGAGCAGATTGTCGTTCTCACCTTCCAATTCAAGCTCTATCCGAGTTTCTATAAGCTTAATCATGTTATCCAAGTAATTGAAATCGTTTCCTCCAAACCATTTAGGGAAATACATTTCTAATTCGATATCAATTTTTTTTTTATTTGGTCTAGCTGCTCCTCTACCATTCCTATTGTCAATCCCTGGTCCGAAAGTTTCCCTAATATTTCCTGAAGATTTTCCGTTGAATAGTCAGAAACATGTCCTCCATCGATAGCATGTATAAAGCAACCGAAAGCAAGAGACTTGTATGAGATACCTTCAAGTGCAGAATAGATATTATAATGCAAATTTTCGCGCTCCACAATCGCATCCTCTATTTTACCCACTGAAAGGAAAGTATCCAATTTCTCGAAATGATCGTTGACCGACTCCATGGTTGAACCAATACCCGACTCTTGGATCATGTATCCCTGAAAAATATTGAATACTTTAACCGGCATCTCCTTAATACTAGAATACATCTTTACTTTGGTGCCTGAGTTTAATTCTACTACTGTCATATAACCATATATTTAAAGGATAAAAACGATATAGGTGCTGTGACAAAAGGAATAATCAAAAAGAATGGATCACTGTGCAAATAGGCTGCACAGATACATACTAAGAACGATATCCTAAACCCAAAACAAAAAATACATTTGGCACACCATTGTAGAAACTTTGGTTTATGCATTTCGTACCAGGAGAACCACCCCCATTTATGGAGACAATAGGTTAATGTAGCAATGATCAATGCGAGTAAAATTGTAAAGCTTAACATGCTGAATAGTTATATTGTAAAACCATATTAATCCTAAGGCCAGCGTAAGGTAGCATCAGATATTGTGTATCCACATCCTGAATCGTAAAACCATCAAATACTTGTTCGGCATCTTGGTCAGTCATTGATTCAATTTTTACAACAGAAATATGATCGACCAATAAATCGCTAATTTCTTTCTTTAGTTTAGCTATGGATGGTCCAGTAGTGTGCCCAGGGATATTGTTTGTATTTACCCAAACGATCAATGAAACTTCGGCTCTAAATGTAGACCCAAACTGAAGATCAGCCTCTATCTTCTTTTCATAGTCGGTTACGAAAAAGAAAGCCTGGCCGATCAAAAAATCATTTGGCAGCACATTCATATATTCGTTGATACCGACCCAAACTTTAGGAATTGTGTGAGTTTTCCTTTCTTCTGATCGATATTCACGGAACGGATAAGCGCGGTGAAAAACAGTCATCCAATCAAATTTATCCGCAAGAATACCTTGGATATCATGGATGGCCCAATCAAGTCCTGGTTCATCAATGGTGGTAATATTTGGCTTATTGCTGCTCATCGTTGATTTTTTCTAAATGTTCCCAAAACTCCTCTGTTAAAATGCCATCCCCTGAAGGATGAGGATCATGTACCATCTTGCCATCTTTATATATCACAATATGGTTAAAATTGCCCCTGGGTGATTTCCCTGTGACAAAATAGTATCCGTCAAAATCAATATAGTCTTGTCGGTCTCCTCCCCCAACATATTTGTAACCTTTATACTTTAGCCATTCTTCAAGAACCCAAAACCAAGGCATATCAGGAACCCGAAATAATTCTTCGAAATTCGGTACCTGATCGATGCGACATTCAAGAATGCATGCAATGGCAGTAGGCCAGCAGTTTCCAATCACATCGTCGCTATGAAGTTTTGTTTGAATATGTTTAATCATAAAATTTCATTCTTTAATCCATACTGAACTTGTCCTACGATATCCAAACCCACTTCTTGGATATCTTCTGTCGAAAGACCGAGAATACTATCACCATATTTGTCTTGGAGCATTTCTGCCTTGCTGTCATTTGAAGTCATCTCAAATGAGTTGCTTCCAAATTTTGGTTTAATGGAGTTATGGAAATCGCCCGTTAATTTTAAATCCACAGGCTTCCATCGATTCTTGTAATTAAAATCGTGGTATGTTCCCAGGTCGCCATCTTCAGAATCCTCTCCTCGAGAAAGCTGTTCTTTATTGAAATTTGCAATATCTTCCTTGTTCGCTCTGAGAGCAGATCCTACATATTTATCCAGTTTGCCCTTCGTTGTACCGGACTTTACTCTAGCGACCAAATTGTCCAATGCTTCAAATCCTTCCATAGTGTCAATAAATAGTTCCAAAAACAATCCCTGAATTTTGGCATGGCAAACATGCAGTATTTAGCGATCCAAAATCCAAATTGATAACCTTGATCTTTTGCTCAAGCTGTGATAGTAGTCCAGTAGCATTGTTCTCTTTATTATCAAGTGCATAGAAAGCTTTTTGGCTGAGCGTATTCTTTTGTTGGTTGTCACGCGATGAATTCGCCATTTCCTCCAAAATCATAATACCGGTCTGCGTAGCTAAAGCATCTACCAGCAGATGCTTGTTCGAACAAAAAATACTGGTGATATCGCAATTAGCGGAAAACACAAAATTCAATCCCCATGAATAATCATCTACATAAATTTCATTACCAGGCCCCCATAAAGTTCGGTCTGATTTTATGCTGTTTGAATCAACATACATTGCCCGAATATTCAAGTTTCTGTTCCATTTTTTCCATAACTCATATTCTATCGGCTCGCATGAACAGGGTGGCTTTTTGAATGATATGCGCTTATTCAACGCCCGGCCTGTTAGGTCATCTTCATAATACCCGAAGAAGTAGCTTTCACTTGGAGGCAGCATAACATTATCAACCTCATGCCATTGTGGATAATACTCTTTCACACAATCCACGGTCAACACTGAAATAGGATCCTTAACTCCATCTTTGTACAGATAAAATTTCAATCCAGGATTCTCATTTTCGAATTGCGTTGAGAATCGTTTTATCGCCAAAGAAATGTCAGCAGCTGTACCGACAATAAGAAAGCCAACAAATCGCCCCTGCTTTTCCAATGTGTCATGGACTGAAGCTGGAGAATCATACAACTTCGTATCTGGAAAGACTGACTTGCTATATGTATTCAGCTGCTTTTCTACATAAATACGATTCGATAACTTGATAATCGCATCATTTGAGATGTTTGTCAAATACTCATTTAAAATCATTGTATCAGTGACACCATTCTCGCGCTTGATCGACCCGGCTGCTGTCATCATAGACCATATATTGTCAACTGAAATCAACGCATGTACCGAATTCAAAAACAATCCCGACTTAGGGTTTTGAAGTTCAGCTGAAGGAACTGGTATATTGGTATCAGCAGATTTCCTGATCCCGATCTGATTCTTCAGACATTCTTTAACTTGAGATTGATTAACCATTTGCTGCGAGAATTAAAGTTTTCAGATCATCGTATTTCAGGTTTACGCGATATGCCAATGCTCCTGTATGGATAGTCGACTGATCTTCATGGGTACTTGCGTTGAAAGCTTCAATATGGCTGATATTCATCATCACCTTTGTTTCTTCCAATTCAGCCACATCATTAATTCCTAAGTCAGCAAAATTAGGCTGGCCTTCTTTTTCAAATAATACAGGTATTTCTATCCACATACTTTTAAATCAAAAAACCCGATCCGGATAATCCGAACCGGGAAACCATATAATAATTGACGCAAATCCTAAGGTGTAGTTGGTTTTGGAACAACCGCTTTAATAATTGGTGTTTTATTATCCGAGCTGTAGGCAGAAACAAAAGAAAAATCAGCTATCCATTGTTCAGACTTAACCATTGTGGCCTCATATCCTGGTCCATGTGTTGCAGAAAGATCTCGACATTCAGTTTTCTCTGTAACAGCCCACTTTAAGCCTTGTACCGGATCTTCCTTGATGGTTACTTTGGTACCATTACCGAAATCCACGTTGTTCTGTGCTTCCCAATGATTCCAGTTGAAAATACCGATTGAGCCTTCGGCAGCGAAATAGTGAACTTCGGAATTTGTAGCACCAGGGTTTACACGATTGGAACGGTATGGTACGTAACGATCAGCTACTCCAGCTTTGTTCTGTTCATTTGCTAGACCGAAACTCTCCCAGTATTTCTTCCAAGACGCAATCGATTCGGTATTGGCTACATCTAGATATGGCCCATAAAGATCATTCTTCTCCATGATTGCTTCCATATAGAAATAAATATCATTGATGTCCATTTGATAAGCACCAGCAGCGATTGTAGCCAAATCTGTAGCAGCTAGAGATGTAGCCTTATTTAGTTCCAGCGCATTCGCAGCAGCCGTATCTAAAGCTGCGAAAACAGCTATTAGACCATTCAAAAGCTGGTGGGCATAATCTTCTTCTAGAGATATCATATTGCCAGCATTAATGGCAGGAGCCGTGACAATTTCGAAACCTTTGGTCACCCATGAGAGTGTCGCTAATTTCGACACGCCATTATTGCCTACGATGTTACATGAACGTTTGTCAATGACCTCAACATTCATTTTGTCCAAAACTGGAATCTTTTGCGGCCGTCCCGGGGATTTGCGGGTGTTCTCGACCAACGATTTTGGAAGTAATAAATCAGTATTATCAATGAAAGCAGACAATGCCCCATAACGAGAAAGTCGTGTTTCCCAGTTTCTAAATTTGCGATTTTTGACGTCAATAATGGCGTCCAGTAATTTGGTAGGATCTAAAGTTAACATTGTTAATCGATCTAAAAATTCATAATTAATTAATAATTCCTACCCGTGTCCTCCTGACGGTTATTTGATGATGCCATATTTCTTTTGCAGCTCCTCATACTTATCCAAGAAATCTTTTGTGTTCTCTTGGTAGTTGTTGGCTTTCAACCAAGAAAGAATATCCTGTTTAGTTGAAGCAGCTGAAAGTTCTTTCACATCGTCACCTCCAGATCCTGCGCCACCCTGTTTTTTGCCAGGTGCTGCGAAATATGTTTGATAGTTTTCGGCGATCAACTGTTCAGCTGTCAAAGGTTTCCCATCCTTCGTGCTGATCTGCAACTGATCATCCTTGTAATAGACAATATTCCCTTCATTGTCCTTTTTAGCAGTAAATGCCGACTGAAAATCTGATGCAATCATTTTTCTTTGTCTTGCAACAAAATCAGCCTTTTGATCATCGGTCAAGTTAGCCGGAACAGCAATATTAAAACCTGAAACTGCAACTTGAACATTCATTCCGACTTCATTTTTCAAGTATCCTGAATGAATGGTGGAGATTTCTGCTTCATGATCAGACTTCATCTTTTCCAATGATTTTTGCAAACTTTCAAGTTTATCTTTGTCGACACCCTCTCCTCCTTTAGCTGCCTTGATCTCGGTAATTTTGCGTTTGAGAAAGTCATAGGTTTTCTCTTCAGGTTTTTTCCGATCGCCGGTCAATTCCAAAAGATCTTGGTCATACTTTTCATGAACAGACTTAATCTGATCTTTGATTTTCACTTCAACCAAAGGTTCAACTTTAGCATTCACATACGCTTCGTCCTGTTCTTTCGAACGGATGATCATTCCCGATGCTTCGAGTGCTTTTTGCACGTCTGGAGTTAAGGCTGAAACAACCTTACCTTTTACGCTTTCGTCCTTCAGGGCTTCTTGGATGTCTTCAAATGTTACCATAAAAATTCGTCAATTGATGTTATTCAATTATTCGGCATATTTTTTTGATTTACCAAATAAACTGCTCACGGCTATTCGTTAAGAATCAACACAGCTTTACCCTTGAAGGCTCCGGTTGCTTTTAAGTGCTCATAAACACTAGGTTCAAAAACTTGGATACTGGCCGAATTTTGAATCTCCGAAACTTGTCCTCCCGATGACGCAACCAGAGCAATACGAACAACAATATTATCTCCAGGATTATAATCCAATGGATATTTTTTACCCTCGTCCTTATTTCCGTGGAATATACCAACGCCATTTGACCGGCCCGTATTTTCCGGTTGCTCTTCCATCAATGCTTTTACATATTCCGGATCCGTTCTCAAAAGTTCGTGGTTGAAATTTTCCAGTACCGGGCTGTTGTTCTCCTGGCTTTGTTCCGGAGCCTGTGGAGCTTGCGGAGGAGACTGGATATCGTCCTTTT
The DNA here is from genome assembly GCF_002000245.1 of Sphingobacterium sp. CZ-UAM. Lineage (GTDB taxonomy): Bacteria > Bacteroidota > Bacteroidia > Sphingobacteriales > Sphingobacteriaceae > Sphingobacterium. Next base: position 940,158 of record NZ_MTCM01000001.1, read on the forward strand.
TTTCCTTTTCGTCGTCAGAAATTGGACTGTTAGTATCCACTTTTGGCGGTGCCGGTGCATCCATATCAGGAATTTCAGGATCCTGATTGTTTTCATTTTGATCTTTGTTGATATTGAGATCTTTATTTTCCAGTACCGGGCTGTTGTTCTCCTGGCTTTGTTCCGGAGCCTGTGGAGCTTTTGATTGTGATTTTGACATAATCTTTCAATTTTTCGTTTATACGTTCAATTTTTGTTTTCAGTGGCAGAGCATAACCGAACTCGACTATACTGCCGAATTCTAATTCGAACTTATCAATGAGGTATGAAAAGTTCAGTTTGACGGCATATCCTTCGGGATCCGCTTCCATCACACCATAATTCTTACAGTCAGATATCGTAAGATCCGGATAGGGTTCCAAATACCGCAGCACCTCCATATTATCTCGTTCACTTGGATTGTTTTTCGCTTGAAGCTCAGCGAGCATCTTACGTTTAGAAGCAAGAATGAAAAGTGGCAGACCGGCCGTTTTTGCCGCATTATATTCTTTCGTAAGCTCGTCCAATGACTGTAGGTAGAACTCAGTGCCATGGTTGATAGAACTTGATACAAAGATTTCCCCGAACATCAACTTTCCAACGGTGTCCATTGTCCAGGATCGGATAGCATCTAAGTTTGAAGCGATGTATCTCAAAATGTTGGTTTGGCTTTCAAACTGCGATCGCACTTGATCTTCATTCAGAGCCTCTTTGCTCAAGAGCTTACTGTCGATTTTACCGGTGGCCTTTTGTTTGATATCGTTCTCCAAGCGTTCAAGCTCATCGACATTGTATTGCAGAGATCCGGAATCCACAGAAACAACACCTACCGGCTCGCGAAGATCTGGTTCATTAGAGTTTCTCGGAATCGGTACGCTTAACAATGATCCTGGGCCAACAAGTTTTTTAGCTTCGCATGATGGACACGCTACTGGTTTTGAATTTCCTTCGCCGTCTGTATAGTGCGTAAAACCACCTTCACATTCCGCTCCCTGAGGATTCCGATAATTACATTTTCCTTCATATGCCCAGTAAATCGGATAACTCGCATAGAGATCAAGACTCTTCTTAATTGTTGAATAGAACAGGTACCAATCTAGGTCGCCAAGCTGGGAACTAAGCGGACTCTGTTTGTTGTAGAAATCATTTGGATCAATATTGTCGCGCCACATGAAGTTAGCCGGACAATAACCTAAATCGTGTGGTTCATTGACAATCTGAATAAACTCACCATTAGCTCCTGTCTGAAAAAGACGATAGGACAGATTATCAAAAGCAGCAATATTTCCCTTTGAGTGGAAAATTACATAATTCAATCGCTTGTTTATCGAATCGTAGTCCAAGTCGATAACCTGATCAATAGGCAATAAATAATAATATGGTACCGGATAGTCAGTAGTCTGTATCTGTGGTAGATCCACAACGACAATACTATTGATTGCAGAGAAAATAGCACCAAACACATCCCTCTTCCAAAAGTGCTCATCATTGTTTTGCTGAAGAAACTCATCGAACAGCTCTTTATACTTTGAGTCGGTAAAAGTATAATCCATCAAACTGTTCTGAGCATCAAATACCTTTACATATTCATCTGAAATCTCATCGATCAAGGCATTCGTGGCAACAGGAAAAGTAAGAAGCTTTTCAAATTGGGCATATTTATCCGTAGCTGTCACTATAGATTTAACCCAAAGCATGAAGTCTTTTAGATATCCATTTGCATCGTCTTTTTTATCAACAATGGTACTATGGAAACTAAGCCTCAGCTCGTGATGGATCGCTTTCTGAAGTTTCAGTCCGTTCTTTGGAGCCTTTATCAGCTCTTTTACTTGCTCGTTTGATAATGCCATTGTCCAGTTCGAATCCGTTTCCGGGAGATAATTGCCAATTCTTTAATCCTTTTTCCTTTTCGTAGTCAAGGATGTTTTGAGCGTGCTCAATTGCGAAAGCACGCTTTCCCAAAACATCTGAGACTAACTCAACCTTTGTTAGTCCGCTCATGATCTTACAGTTTAGTGATGTTGAAGTTGGCTTTTACCATCTTGAAGAATTCGGACCAACCGAACTTTAGCTCAAAAGAGCAATTGTATGTGTTGTTAGCGTTAAAACCTTCCGAAGCAACGTCAGGTACAAATAGGTTAAAAATTTCAAATCCCTCTATCTTATTATCACGAGCATCATAAATAATGTTGTTGTCCCGAGCGAAGAAATAACCTACGAGATTTGTCTCTCCAGGTTGTAATTGTGTTTCGGAGCAAAGAGCACGCAAGCCGCGAGCAGTTTCTGCGGAAATGTTTTTGAAGATCAAAGGAACTACAACAGATGGGCCACCTTGTAACTCGGAAATACCATTGATGGTGGTATTGTCATTTCCGCCAGTTTTAATTGGCTCGCCTACAGGAATGGTCAGACCGGTAAAGTAAGGACTAATGACAATTTTTGAAGCGTCAACGGCTGTGAGCAATGGAGTCCATGCTGCCTGGGTAATCATTTCGGTTTCAGTATCAAAACGGGCATCTGTAGTTTTTCGACCAAAAGCGATCTTTTGGATCTGGTCAAATTTGATTGGACAGTTTGTTGCAGGGATATTCGCTAAAACTGCTGGAGGGGGACATTCTAATAACATAACTAAAAAATTAAAGTTCAAAATTTTCGTCATGCCGTCCCCTGGCAACTATTCAAAGTAAAAACAAAATTTAGTTTTTTTCAAAAAAAGTTTTTTCGGTTCTTTAATTTCTCCTAGTGACACCATAATCATCTGAAATGGAGTTTAGCTCAAACCAAGCTCGCATACAGAAGTTATCGCCAAAGTCAGGCGATCTCCCAAAGAGAATTGCTTTTTGTTCTATCTTATCATTGATACGCTTCTTGCCTTCAGAGTCTTTATCCTTTTTTTTGATAGCTCGCAGATCCTGTTCGATGTACATAACGATTGTAACTTCCTTTCCTTTGTGTTTAAACTTCATCGATCGGTGTTCCCGCCCACTCCTATCCACAATGATCACCGTTTCATTGGTAGCAACGACTTGAACCAGACCAACATTCACCAGTTCCGCTGAACGATAGTAGCATTGAGTTTTGAGATTTGCGTAAAATTCCTTAATTCCTGTCTCCGGATCAATGACAGCTGGTGTCCCCCCCTGAAATCCCTTGTAACCTCCGACTCCTACGGCTCCTCCGCCAACTCCATCTTGATCGATAAGCACTTTATGTTTTGGGATACCAAATTGTTTGCGCTGAGATTCAATAGCATTAACAATGTCCTGCTCATCTGTTGACATCATGACAATTATCCGGACAACCTTCCATCCTTCCCACACAAAGATCACAGTGAAGTCACGGCCAAACCGTGCAGCATCGCAGGTGATACATCTGAATTTTGTATCAGTAACAAAATTACTGAACAACGATTTAATAGCATCATAGTTAAACAAAGCTTTACCATCAGTCCTGATCTTCCAGTTTCCATCTAGTAGTTTGGCTTGTTCATCAGCAGGCAGAGCCATTAGGTTTCCGAGGTAACCGGGGTCATTCTTTAACAATTCCTTATTTTCATATACTGATCCTGGAATAAACGTTACCGATTTAATAAGGTCTGTTCGTTTTACATCTGAAGGAAAGCGATCCCAATAATCAGCTGGTACTTTTTCTATCACTTCCTGTTTGCTATCCCCCCAAACCAGTACATCACCGACTGAGGTCATATAACGAAGTATCCCCGATCTTTCTGCAATAGGAAATCCGCTTTCTTGATCAATCCACCATTCAATAAAATCTGCAACCCAGCTGTCAGGATCTGGATTGCAAGTCGCGCGAATATATGGTCTCACACCACAGGCGGATCGATTACGAGATAACATGTATGTAAACATTTTCCAAGAAAAGTGTGTCAGCTCATCATAGATGATCAATGGATACTGGGCACCTTGATGATCATATATATTGTGCTCATGCTGCAGGTGGGAAAATTTAACTTTTGCACCGGATGGAAAATGCCAAGTATGTTCATTTGAATTACCTTTGGCGCCTAAAAGTGGATAAATACCCTTTGCTGTATCCCAAAGCCCGCCCGGGTTCTTGATCTGAGGAATTGTTCGGCGGAACATCATTGCTGAGAACTTGCTATTGCTAGTATGCCGAACCCCCTCAAGCAATTCAGCATAGGTTTTCCCTCCACCCGCAGATCCACCTCCGATCAGGATATCGGCAGGAGAAGATAAGAATTTCGTTTGAAATCCGGGTTGTGGCTTGATTATTTGGTTAGCCTTTGGTATCTCGATCATCAATATCCCTCCCGTTATTTGGTAAGATTACTACCGCTGGTAGGACTCCAACCTCAGGTATCAATGGCTCTCCATCCTTTCCTGTTAACTGTACCTTATTTATTTTAATACCTTCGAGCTCGGCCATTGAATCAAGGATTTTGTTTATAGCACGGGCTCCGGAGGCTGTGGTTTTGACTCGTGGATCCATATCACGAATAAGCTTCTTCTTCCTTTTGATGTAATAGGCCTTTTTTGCCTCAATGGACAGTTCTTCTTTATCCTTGAATTCATCATATGCGGTTTTAATGTAACGCTGTGCCTGACGCTCGGAAAGTCCCCATTTATTTACGATTGAACGGACGATATCTCCATAGGGATAATCGTCCATGATCCATTCCTGAACGTTCCTGATTCGTCTTTCAATTTCATATTTTGGAGTCTTTTCCTGCGTTTTAGCCATTACATTCGCTTAATGACGGCAATATGCCTATTGAGTTCGTAGATCCGGTCGCGAAGTTTAATCGCTTCCGTTTCTCTCATCTTTTTGATCTCGGGATCATATTTGTCTAGCGTGTCGTTTTCGTAAGACTTTAATGCTGTTGCATTGATTTCAGCTTGTTCAACTAAATAATCCAGAATCAGTTGCTTTGTATCATTCATGATCTGTAGCTTTTCGTTAGATGATAGTTCGCTCATAATCGAAATCGTTTATTGTTAGGTTCCCATTCAAATGCTTAAATGTACCAACAATTCCACGTTTCTTGCAATAGTTGAAATAGCGAATTATTGCAGACTGGATATATTTTGGAGCTATATCTGTGGCCCGGCATCTCCTGTCAGTTGCTTCACAGGCAATCAATGTCGTCCCTGATCCAAGACAAAAATCAATTACTACCTCTCCAGGAAGTGTTGTATCAAGAATGGAATCCGCGATCATAATCACTGGCTTTGGTGTTGGATGATTCTCCAACTCTTTACGATCGGGATTTTTGGAACTGGTGGCCGATGGGTAACTCCAAACATTAGTCCGGATCCGGTCCTTCAGCTCTAGGTGTGAGACATGTTTTGCTTTATCGCCATTCTTGAAAATATAAACCATCTTATGATCATCTTTATAGAAGCCAGTATGATCAAGCATATCTTTCTCCCAATAATGCGCAGCGGTACCGGAATGAAAGGCAAAACATAATTCATGTTTGGCTCGATAGAAAGAACCATTACCAAAGTTGTCCTTATTCCATATACAGACCTGTTTAGGTATGGGTGATCCGTAGACATTGCGAGCAGCCTCACACATGTGCCAGCTATGCCTGAAGTCCATAAAAATAAAGTGGATCGCACCATCAACAGTATTTTCCTTTGCAACTTGCATTAATGACTGAAGAAATTCTGCAAACTCTGTATCCGACATTTCACCAGCTGCCATAGCAAAATCAGCGTGTCCCTGGTCAGAAAAGAAATTCGTGGGCAAATTGTATGGGGGATCACAGGTTAGGATCCGACCTTTTATCGTCCCGTTTTCGAAAAGTGCATTGATCAGCTCTTTGTCTTGAAAATCACCACATGCAATTACATGTTCACCGATCTGGAAGAGATCTCCAGGCTGCACGACAATTTCTTCCTCCTCAACAAAAACCTCATCTTCTTCGGAATCCACTATGCCTTCGATATCATAAGTCTGCATAAAGCGCTCTTCCGAGAAATCAGGCAACAGAATGGTTTCTTTCAGCTCTTTAAAGTTGAGATCAAACTCAGTGATAAAATCAAACAGTCCTTTCTGCTGGAGTTTTGCATAAATGGCTGAATAGATCAATGTGAACTTAGCTGCTTCCTTCTTGTCATTACAGTCGATCAATAACGCTGGATGACTTTCCGGAACTAAATAACCATCGACCAGGAGAGATTGTAGAGCTTTCAACCGCAGCTCACCATCAAGACAGTATTGAAATGGCCCATCTTCCCAAATGTATATCGGTTTGATAAAGCCATCATCAAGGATTGAATTTTTTAGACGTTGGAAACCTTCGTCTGAAGCTACTTTAAGATCGGGAGTCCTTAAAGTAGCAAGGTCATTCCATCTGACGCTTGTCAAACCAATGACCTTGTTTTGTATCGTTTTAATTTCGTCAGTCTGCATACTGCAAATAGTACGAAATATTGAATTGCAAAAGAAAAAAACTGTTTATGGTGTATGGATTCGTCTAACCATTGTCAATTCAAATGAATCAGAAATTTGAGAATCTTCTGGAACATAACTTACAAGCCTCCTACTTTCATCTTCCCATTTTAGAAAATTTAAGGTAATTATTTTTGTGGAAAAAACATTGTTTAAAACGTTTAGAATAAGAGTACAAGTGGATGTTTCTATGTTGAATACGTAATAAATTATTTCGAACATTTTTACGCGTTCGTCATCATAAGGATTTACCCAAGCAAATTTTCCGTCATTGATAATCATTGTATTGATAAATTCGTCTTTGCTAAATTTATCACGGATGGTTACTTCCCATTCGCTGTTGAAAATTTTTAAACTTGACTTTATTTTCAGGGCCTTCATTTCACTCTCAATCTCACCCCGGCTTTTAGAAGAAGCATCTAAAGAGCTTTTTAATTCTATGTTTTTCTCCTTTAGAGAGGTGTTTTCGTTTTGAATGACAGCCTCAGAATTTATTAAATCCGACAGCCTACCGACACTTTCATCATATTTTTCAGTCAGTTTAAGATACCTTTCTGTTTTTATATAGCCATCTTTAGACACACGCTTAATTGACTTAACCTCATACTTCTCTATAAATGTTTGAAACAAACGTATGCCCCACATTAATATTGGATACATCATTGCTACGAATAGAGGTATTTGGAAACTGGCAGCGTCCAAATTAGCATTGATTAAATCATAATAATTTTTGTATCCCAATTTTTCTATAGTAGTAGAATTGTACCAAAGCAAACCAACAACAATGCGCCAGTTCAAAAAAATCCATGATATACTAAATGATAAGATGAATGGATTTCTCAATCTAAGATTGATGGACTTTAAGATATCGTTCATAAATTATTATATAGGTTGTCCCAAAACTAAACATTAAAAAAACCATCTGCAATAGATGGCTTTATATCGTTTTTTACGATTGATTTTTCTCATGTCGCTGTTTTTTTTGTCATGTCACATATAATACTATGATACAGATGGTTATAATTTGCAATTTATTTCCTGACCGACACAAGATGACTAAGTATCTCTTATAAAATCAATCAACTTGCTTCCATATACAATACTAATACTGGCTTCCGAATCAATGTGCCAGTTCACCCCATCAGAAAAGAGAGTCAAATAGTGACCAATACGGCCTACTTCGAAAAATACTCTGATATTAGATGTGAATGCTGGATCTTCTAGGTTATTTGCGATATCAAGACCTCGTCTATGAATAGCTGGTGGTTTGAATAACATACGGTCAAATCTATCTCAGAAATGACCGCTTGTCAACAGAATGTATATTGTACGCGGAATTATATCCTGTTTTTGAGAACATTACCATTCAGTAGATGTCAGGATGTTCGGATTATCACTGACTTGGATATCACTTTTAACGTAATCAATAATCCGGCGATACAGATATTTTTCTTCTCTATGATCACAATCCATAAATGTTATCTTATCCACTTCTTCCTCTGGAACCAGTTGTGCTGTAAACTCAATGGACTCCTCCTCTGCCAATGGATCCAAATATACTTCACCCACTGCATTCATTGCTGCTACAATGGTTAGGGCTAACACATAGAATTGTGCATCGCCAATTTTCACATCAAATAGATGTCTTTCATCAATTATTTTCATCGGTGATTACTTTTAATGTTCTTTCAATGTTTCTGGTTTCGACATGGATATCCTGAGGATAATATTTAGCGATGGTGATCCATTCCTCATAACACGCTTGACAATACGCACTATTGAGCACGCCGATATACATGAAGACGATCTGATCCTTGTTACAGGCATCACAGATTCCCCAGCCACCAAGTTTAAAGATATCTAAGTGGAGCAAGGGAATGATCCGATATCCCTGGGGAGATTTCAATTCTTTAGGAAGAGTTCTGAATCGTTTGAGCTCTTCCAATGTGTGAATTGCTTCCTCTTCCTTGATGGTTTTGTACTCAATCCCTTTTTTTACTTCTATTGTATCCTTGAGAACTTCTATTATTTTGTCCATCCGGTCAACTGGAACGTTTCTCTGAAAATCATCTTCACTCTCAAAACCATTCGATAATTCCTGCATTTTTCTCTTGTTAGCATCGATCTTCATGAATGGCTCGAAGAACTTCGTTAGCTTTTTCTTGAATTTTGCATTAAACATTATTTCCCTCCTTTCTATTTTCAAATTGTGATACTGTTATTGTGCGATAAACCTTACAGGGAAATGTCCCCATCCGTTCGGCTGCTGCGAAGTCCTCTCCCAGTTCGAATACACATCCGTTTTTATCGATCCAAAGAAAGTTCTCTTTGTGTCGGTTTTTATCTGGGAGGCGACGAGGTACTTTATTGATCCAATCATTTTTACTTTCCAGCGTTAGGATTAGCTCCGCTTTGACAAATACTTTATTCGCCTGTTCATTTAGGATCTCTACAAATCGACTGAAAGTTATTGTCTCGTCATTTACCTGATTGAGCAGATCCCTGATCTGTGCAACCTTAAAAACTTTGTGATCTACCATGGCTTATGTGTTTAATTGAAAATCCCATAGAGACAGTTTGCCCTTGACGTTGAGAATGGGCTCGTCAAAGAGCTCAGCATTTTCGAGTACCCAATTCCAAATTGGTTTTTGTCCTTTACGGATAATTGACAATCCGGTATCCGGGCAAATGTCAACCGCCACCTTCTCAGCCCAAATGCTTGGGTGATTGATAACACAATCGACGATATCGACCTTACCGATTATTGCTCCAAAAGGAATAGCATTATTGATTTTGCCACTTACTCCGTCAACGAAAATATCCTTGATTATAGGCAATACTGCTTTCATCTGTGGATCGGTGAGCTGAACATTAAACTTCGTTGGCCCGCAAGAGTGGATTAGGATCGGCCCGCGATAATTTGTCCTCCAGGATCTGTTTTCGATGTCCTTTATACCATGGGCGATAAAGCTCGCCCAAGGTTGTCTAATCGAAACTACTTTCACTATCTCTCCCATGCCAGTACTCCTTCCTTTTCATAAAAGGCGAATGTTACGTCAGACTCGATATCGTACTCAAGGTTTGCTTGAGCTGTTTTCTCTTCGAAGCTATACTTTAGCGAACTATGGGTTAAGTCGCTTACACAGGTCAGAAAATGCATACTGGGAACCACTACCCATTTGTTAGAATGATCATTCTCATTTATATCTTCCATAAACTTGAATACCTCTTGAATTTTCTCTACTGGATAACCATTCTCTATCCAACGATCCTTAAGTTTTTTTTGTAAGTCTGTCATATTAAAAGTTATTAGATTTTTGATTCGTTATAATTGATAATACTTGCAATTCTTCCCTGCTTTAATTATCCCAATAAGATTCGATTTTGATTGAATTTGCTTGATCTGACTTGCTATATTCTTTGAATTTAACCCAGTTGCATCCGAAAGGTATTTTGCATCTACAGCGCAAAATGGTGTCTTATCCAATTCGTCGTAAATCTTCCTTTGCTGACTCGACAAAAGTTCAATCGCAACCATCTTGGAAAGATCCTGAGCTAAATGATGTGCATTACCTTTGTAAGCTCCCTTATGTTCCAATTCCTCCAATCGAAGGATAATAGCGTGATATACTTTGTTCTCGACCATAACAAAATCTATTTAATTATTGATCTAAGAATACCAAAAGCAAGACAACCGAACCTTGTATCATTGTCTGTCCGGTTCCTTTGGAAAAGATGCTTTTCGCCGGTTATGGTGGTCAATTCGAATCCTTCAGGAATGACATTGTACCATTCACCAGGGATCAACCAAAGCTGCATATCTACCTCAAGTTCTTCAGTGGGAGAATTACCACGTCCCACATTGATAGAGATATCAGGGCCACCAATAGATTTCATGTTGACCATTTGCTCAACTGGCTTCTTTTGGTTATCTCGAGCAATTGTATTGTATGTATCCCATTTGCAGAATCCAAACCCCTGAAGTATTTCGTCAGGGGCATTTTGTATTGTCGAAAGGAACTGTTCTTTCGTATTTGGAATATAATCGAAGTCCAGTTCCCAAGTCCTTTGGACTGGCGATGACGTAATTTTGATATGTTCCATGGCTTAGTTGTTTTGTGTGGAATGGTCAGAAAAACCACTTCCGGAGATGTCTATTTTGAATTTAGATTTTAGCAGATCCTCAGTATCCATTAGTGGCGGTACGATATGGCAAGATATCGCATTGAAACTATGAATCATGTTGAAAGTATTTTCCACAAGTATCTTCTGCTGATTCGGATTCAGTTTGTGGTCTTCCTTCTTTGCTTTCAAGCGTATCCCCTCTTGAGTAATCTTGGCACACGAATAAGTCGGATCCAGTTTCATTAGATATTCAGAAAAACCAGGCTCATGAATCATGATAATACCGGCAATGTCTTCTCGAGATAGGATATCCTTGATCTCCTGCATAACTCGTTTTAATTTTGGACTATACTGCATTTTATATGGTTTTAAACTTTAATAATTTTTTGATCTGATTTATGGTGTATCTTTTGTTCAGCTGCTGAGGAGTGACTCGAATCAATCTCCAGCCCAGAGCAGTGGCTTCATTGTATTTTTCCATATCGCGAAGAATGTTCTTTGGACGAGAATGAGCTCCCCCGCCCTTCATCCAAATTCCTCCCTCCACTTCGATCGCGATCTTATGATCAGGAATGGCATAGTCAAATCTCCATTTTCGCTCATCGTGAAACTGCAGTTCCGGAACAACAAAGAGTCCCAGTTCCTGCTTGATGCTTTCGATGAATAGATCAATCTTTTCACGACTGCTTTCAACTTTATTGCGCTTTTTGGAAATTTTATGCCGGGTACCGGAAATTTTCTCCCGTTTTTCAGCATTTCCGACTCGTTTAAACACGTTTGGAGCAACTTCGACCAATCCCATTTTTTCTAGATCTGAATTTGTTAATGAACTATTCTTTGCCACTATCTATATTTTGCTTTGATCGCTTCAGGATCCTGATCCGGACGAATGTAAATCGTTAGTTTATCGCTGATCTTAAGTGGGATCTTACCCGTCGTTGTATCCTTTACCGGCTTTGTAGGCTTGTAATTCTGCATCTGGTGCAATGCATCATACTTGCTCGGACGGCTTGCTACCTTTTTGTCCTTTTTGCTCAGTTTCTTTGTTAGCGCTGCGCATGCTTTAATCCCCAAAGATTGGAGCTTTCCTCTCACGGAATTGTAACCAAGACCCAAGTGGTCAGCAAGCTGCTGGATCGTTTTTATCTTATGGTTTGCTTTGAGATACTCTACCTCAATAGCTGTATAAGTGTGTTGTTTACTAGCCATTATCCTCTCCTGTCTTTAGCTTTTGGTGAATAAGAAATTACGTTACACATCTCGCGCAATCGCGATCTCACACGTGTTCCATAGAAGCCCTCGATCTGATCTGCGGTAAGATTGGCCGTGATATGGGTTTTTGCCTTCAAAGTATCATTCACATAACGGCCATTGATGATTTTCTCCATCACATTGGCAGCATTGCCAAAATTCTTGCTGATATCCTCAGTGCCCAAATCATCGAAGCAACAACCGATAAACTTGTGTCCGAAATTTCTGTCCGGATAAGCAATAATTGGTTGAATATTGCCCGTGATTACTTCTTGGCCATACTTTTGAAACTGGCCAGCGATATCATCACAGCGTTTGATCGCAAAGGGATTCGTTGCGTTGTGCGATATGGCTCGCATAAGACTGGTTTTACCACAACCTATCGGCCCCATTAACAGAATTCCTTTCTTAAGCGACAATCCATACTTTGACTCAAACAGTGGATCTCCAGTGAAATACAATAGCAACTGGTCGAGTACTTCCCTATTTTCATCATCCTCTTCAAACTCCTCTCCTACAGTATTGAGGAAAAATGTCAATACCTGAGCCTTTAGATCATCATAAGACAGCTGTTTGTAGTGAGCCGGTTCCTTGACTTTCGCAAAGTATGGGTCATTCCTCAGCTTCTGGTCTTTGGCTTTACGGGCCAAACGTAACGCTTCGGAAGTCTCAGCTTCAGTCAGCGTGATATGATTATAATTTTCCATAGGTGTCAATATTCCTTGCAGGTTCGACCCCTCCTGGTCCAAGACCTGTCGTAACGTTGTTTCCATTCTTCCCTCCATTTTTTCCGTTGTTATCAACTGACCGATTTATCCACCCCGAAACGGCGGCCTTCCATTTCGTCATTTTGTTTTTTCCTACCATCCAATTTTTTGAATCATAGAAATCAAAAAATCGAACTGCTTCCGAAATACATCGATTCTCATCCCAGTGCTTCAATTTTTTTTCTGTGAAATAAGAAATCAACTGTTCATGTGATGGTGGTGAAAATCTTTTTTCACCAACAGTATTGTTTATTGGTTTATTGGTTTGTTTGTTTATTGGTTTATTTATACTATCTGTGCTTTTGCAAGTGCTTTCACTCTGCTTTGTCAAGTGCATCGTAAGTGCTTTGTCAAGTGCTTTATTACGTGCCTTATCATTTTTTGATAGGGCAATTATTGAAGCTGTCCACTGATTTTTTGAAGCTTTTATCAATTTTACGAATCCCCAATTCACCAAATCATCGAATGTTTTTTTATAGGTATTATAAGATTTCATACCTATGGCTGCCATCGTTTGGGTTGCTGGAGAAGCGAACTTATCCACCCATCCCAAACGATTATTGAGCTCCACAAACCACATGAACATCGCTGAGTGATTAGGATTAACTAATGCCATATTTTCGAAGCAGAAGTCAAACCACAATCTTGACAAAACATATCCGTTACCTTCATAACCTGCCATTCTATTCTCCTTGCTGTTCTTTTAAATCATTTGGGTTACACAATCTCTTTCTGCCTTGGCCGTCAATGATCAAGGCGTTATCCTGATACATGCCGATAAACGTTACCTGCTCCACGAACAGCTCAAGCAGCAATCTCCGCTGATGATGGTTGTGAAGTTCATGCTTAGATCTCCTGAACGGCCTGAATTCATATATTCTTCCATAATATAGCTCGTTCATAACTCCACCTTGTTTTTTGAAAGTTTATAATTATAGATTTCAAGGAACATCTCTTTGTACTGCTTAAATCCCACACATTTTACCAGACTACGAGGCTGGTCCAAAATTTTCTTTTCAAAGAGCTCCACTTTAAAGTCCGGATGTTCGTACATTTCTCTTATTACTTTTATCACAGAGCCATTATAGGCTCCATCATAATGGTTCCTAAGCCATTTAAGTAATCCAGCGATCTCATTCGCCTTGGCTTCGTTACTTACATCGACATATCCTTTTTTGAGGTTTTCGGAATCTCTTATTCCAAACGGATTCAGTAGGGATATAACAGCGGACACAGGTATCGCCGGATGGTTAGCGATGAATTTTGAAAGAACTCCGAATCCCGGTTTCTTTTCGACCGTATAATAATTTATATAGTCCATTACCGACCAGTTCTTTTTGTTGGAGTTTAGATCAGCTATATCCGATTTACTGATGGAAGAATCTACCATATAATAAATGTCAACTTCCATTGCTCTAGCAGCTTCAAGACGATGTTGTCCATCGATGACATTCAAATTAGTATCTACTAAGATCGGATTAAGATGCAATAGGTTTTTCTTTCTAATAGCCTTAATCAGATGCTTAACATGCTTATTGTCAACTTCCCTATTGCTAGCAACTGTAGAGAACTGATCGTAATCTTTTGTCTTTTTCATGACGGTAATTGTTTAGTTTGCTAATTCTTTCTCCAATTCCTTAATTTGAGCATCTATGCGAGCTTCACGTTTGATCTTGGCCTCCTCTTGTTCCAACTCAATCGTTTTGAGAATATCCGGGCACCACGATTTTGCAAGATGGAATACGATCGCTCCGTTGATACTTTTAGGTTCAATCTGCGAATGATTGCTGAGCAGAGAAATACGAACCATTTTCGCAACCTCACCACTACCTACTGAATCAAGACTATCCAAGTACTCCTTACCGTTTGAATAGCTATAGAACTTGTCAATGCCAAATTTCTTTTTGATGCTTTCAGCTGTCTGACCGTAGCCTATTTTGCTTAGATAATCGACAGAGATACATTTAAGCTCTTCCGGAGAGAGATCAGTATCGGGAACATTCTCCGACATATGCTCCAAAATCTTCTTCATGATCTTTTCCTGATCAAGCTCAAGCCCTCGTTTTTTCTTATTCTCTAGGTCAATAATTAAATCACGAGCAGCTATGCTGTTTCGACTATCTCCAATTTTGGAATCTTTACTTTTGACACGTATGCTTTTTACTAGGACGAACTTCCCTGAGCTCAGATCGAACGCTTTTGTTGCTTTTGATAATGACTCATTATATAGACTAAGATTGTGCTCGTAGTCTTGCAGATCTTCTTCATATTCGATATTTGCTTCATCAAGATTCTCTCTAAATTCTTCATCCGAGTCATAATCGTTTCTATTTAAATTCGGCAACTGTGGAAGCAGAGGTTTATCTTCTAATAAAGTCATCTCATACCGATCATAAACTACATGGCCATCTTTCCTCAATGATTTTACCCGTTCGTTATCCGAATAGGCATCATTGACAAAAAATACTTTTGGATCAGCCAAAGCTTCTTCCAACAAACTATTATAAGTTACCTCCGCCTTTCTGGTATAACATTGTCTGTCGGAGCAGATAGCAATCTCAGTCTCTCCGAATAAACTGTAGACAGCAGAGTTTGACGTGCATTTATTACACGCCGGTATTCCTTCTACAATGTTTTCCGCATCGAGGTCGAAATTGGCGTTCGCCAGTTTCTTTTGGACGTTATGTTCTATCCAGGAGACTAGTTCTTTATAACGAGGAACGTCGTCTGACCACCTTGTTCTTTCTCTATACCATTCTTGCTGAATTACTGCCTCGAGAGTGGCTAATCTCTCTGCATGCCCCACCGGTAGAACTCCTTTGCGCATCCAATCCTTTAGGTCGTCAACAAGACCATTCAGTTTTAGTCTCCGGATAACAAATTTTTCATCCTTGCCGATTTTTGAAGCGATATCAGCATTTTGATATCCCATTTTTTCAGCCATTATCAGAAAAGAAGCTGCTTCTTCCAACGGATCCACATCCTTGCGTTGTAGGTTTTCCGTGATCTGAATTTCCAAGGCCTCCTTGTCAGTCAAATTCCGGACAGTAGCGGGAATAGTTTCTAAACCTGCAATTATAGAAGCACGGTATCTTCTCTCGCCGCAAACGATCATATAACCATCCGCATCAGGACGAACCAATATTGGCTGGAGTACCCCTTGTTCTTTGATTGACTCAGCTAATTCATGAACAGCCTTATCGTCGAAAGTTTTACGCGGCTGGTTGGGGTCCTCCGAAATCTGAAGTAAAGGAATATGTAAAAGTTTAATACCCTGATGTTCATCTTTTGGTTTCTCCCTCAACAGTTCCTCTATAGCTATGCCCAATTGCGACACGGGTAACATCCAATTATTGAATATTGACACTTTCTCTTTGTTCCCATTTGTCTCCACTTCAATTTGAGTCATTCCCGGAATGTAATTTTCCGTGATAGTCCCAAATTCACCTTTATGAGATCCTCTCAGTATTTTAACTGTGTCACCTATTTTCAAACTACTTCTAGGATCAGCGATCACTTCGACATCCTTGGACTTACACATGTGGGTGTGAGAAGAAACACTGTCTTCAACTTCATCCATGTCAACGAATATGGTCCCATCTTCACGGATCTCTTTTATTAGTCCAGTACTATTTTTCCGTTTTCCAGTTAGAATCCTAACCGCGTCCCCCTGATTTATGGATACAGCTTCTTTTAAAGCCCCATCAGGATCTGTTATTTTTCTTCTTGCCATATTATATGATTTTTTGTTTGTTTCAATTTTCAATACTTCAGCTGCCCATTGCATACAGCTCTCGCAGATCGTGGCGATATCACCGGCACCTGTATCATGATAGCATGTGACATCTTTCTTTTTGCACTTAAAGCAATCGTCCACATACCAGCGACTTTCATTCTCCGGAAGAAATGATTTACCCACGCAATCCGGACAGATACAGAAATTGGAAAAGCAAAAGCTGAAGCCCGAAGAAACGTTGTGGCCAGGAGCACCGAAATTTTCATCCCATCCGTCAAAGGCACAGAAATACGTTCCCACACTCCCTTTATCTTTGTTTCGCTTCACATCATCCAGTCCGAAGTCTGAATATTTAGGTTTCGTGTTTTTCTCTTTCGATTTGATCATGATATTGCTTCCTGTATATTGTATCCGAACTGCATCAGTTTTTGACAGTAGTAAGCCTGCTTTTCAGAGAGATCCTCTGTGACCAATATTTGTCTCCGTGTTGCAAATACCATCAAACCAAATTGACGAGCTTTGCTATGGAGATAATATCGTTTGCGATCTTTGGCCAGTTTCTCCTCTTCTTTTTCAAGCTTTTTCAATTCAGCTTTGGCCAACATTTTTCTATGCTCCAGGGAAAGTTTTTTCTTTCCTGTGCTGCGTTTTCCGATTTTAAGACTCATTTGTTTCATAAGCCGGTTGATTGAATAGGTTAATGATATTATCCACTGTACTCTCTTCGATCTGATCATCGGTACCCGTTACAGTTGTAGATATATTTCTTTTATGTTGGATAATGGAATAGATCTTCTCATCTATCGTTTTTCTGCCTTGGAAGTATATACAGCTAACATTAAACTGTGCGCCAATACGGTGCGCTCTATCCTCAGCTTGATCACAAAGTGCAGCTGTCCATGGGAACTCAATAAAACCAACGGTACTGGATGCCGTCAAAGTCAAGCCAACACCAGCGGCCATCAAGGAGCAAACGATCAATTTTACTTCAGGATTATTCTGAAAGCTATCCACAGCGTTTTGACGGGCCTCAGCTTTATCAGAACCAGTGACCGATACACAGTTCGGATATCGTTCTTTAACCGCTGTAATAATTTCCTTAAGATGTGCGAAAAGGATCAGTTTTTCTCCAGTTTCCAAGAAGTCGTCTACATAATCAAATACATCTTTTAGTTTTCCTCGAGCGGAAATATTACGGAGAATTCCAATTTTAACCATGATCTCGCCACGAACCGCTCTATCGATCTTCTCCGCATCTGCATCTTTATATTTTTTCAGATAGTTGATCAGATCACGTTCTGCAGCCTTATATTCATTTTGATTGGTGATATCGCAAAGCACTACTTGACGGGTTTTGTCCGGAAGATCTTCAAGCACCTCTTTTTTACTGCGTTGGTAAAAGCAATTCAACTTTAGCTTATACCCAAGCTCCCTCAGGTTACTTGCCTGATTAGGTCCATTGCAATACCTTTTGATGAAGCCTTGATAACCTCCGAAATTTGGAAGCTGATCAATAATGCCCAAAAGCGATATCATATCTTTTGGTTTGTTTACGATCGGCGTACCGGTTAATAGAAGCTTTAGCTCTACAGTGGTAGATATCCCTTTAACAAATTTTGTCTGCTGGGTTGTAATTTCCTTTACTCGATGTGCCTCATCCACGATCAAGGCCTTAAACAGTTCTTTCTTTTTCGAGAAATGGATATGGTTCAACCGCAATGGATTCTTCTTGCCTGTTTTACCATTGACTCCAGGGTTATCGATCTTGGCTACAAAAAACTTCTTAAGGCTTTCGTAGTTCACAATAAAAACATCGGTCATACCGGCGTGAAAATATTGGTCCCATGTATGCTTTATACGATCATCCAAGATCAAAGCTTTCTTGTTGGTCCACATCTGCCATTCGCGTTGCCAGTTGATCTTTAAGGAAGAAGGACAAACCACCAAACAAGGAAAGGTATTTCTAGCTACTACAGTTGCGATCGCTTGACAAGTTTTTCCCAGACCAGGAAGATCTCCGACGATCGATCCGTTCCTTGAGATGTTATAGGCTACCCCAGTTTTTTGATATGGGAATAGATTCATCTTTAACGGTATATCAATAGTCAGTTCAGGCATTGGTGGAAGTGTAAGAATTTCCTCATCCTCCTCATCGCCAAAACGGAAGCCAAAAGCTTTACCAAAGATTTCCACTTGAGATCTATAGAGAACTGGAACTATCCAGCTTTTGTCAATTGGGTCATATTTCCTTTCCGGGAGAAACTTTTTAATGTTTTCAACCATCTTGGGATCATACTTGAAAGTGATCTTGAAAGATTTACCTTGTTCAGTGATTTGCATTGTTTTATGATTTTACAGGTAAATGATTACTCCATGTCCTCAGCTTGTCCCTGATAGTCGATAGACATCTGGCCGATCCTGTGCTTCTTGTTGATTATATATTCTTCAGCTTCATATTTAGCGCGGAGAATACAGTCATTGAGATGATCTCTGAATTTGTAGTCGCTGTTATCATCAAATACCTTTTCAAACGGCGTATTTTGAGGTATAACTTTTCCACCGCGGATTGTTTTGGTTCCGACAATACATACGCCGAAGTCATCACCGACGCCTCCGAAAGTTATGCCTGATATCACCAGGTTGGCAAATGCCTCCTCGTGATAATCTTCAATTTTCTTTTTGATGATATCACCTTCACGCAGATCGAGGAGTTTAGCAAAATGAGGTTTGAATGCATCAATCGCATTCTGAAAATCTTTATGGATCAGATAGGCGCCGTTTACATACTTACCCTCACGATTGTTGTCCTCATAGATTTCGTCGTACCATACGTCAGCGAGGCTATTTTTTATTTTTATTTTTGTGATCTCTATTGTATTCATAGCTTAATAAGGTAAATCGTCATCATTTGCTGAATTGGGAGTGTTCGAATGAGAAAGGAGCTTCTCCTGAAACTTCCGGATATCCCAACTGTCGATAGGCTTTCCGTTAAGTTGGATAGCAACGAATTTTGCCACTTCCTCTGTAACCGGGTTGATCGCATAGATTGCATCGTGATTAAAAAGTCGTGTGTACGATGGATTGTCATTCGTCTCCGGAACGTCAACTCTTAGCATATTCTTTCCGGCCACACTTTGCTCAGTACATCGACCGGCGATCTTGCTATGGCCGAAGAGCTCGACCACACACCATAAATCAAAAATTACTTTCTCGTTTTCCATATTGTTTAAAATTGCTTGCTGCCAAAAAGAATAGGACTGCTGGATTACTTTGCTAGTCAGGCTTTCGCCCAGCAGTCTTGAAACTATCCCTCCTTTTATATTTGGACCAAACTGGTGGAAAGGATTAAACCACCTCACGTATAGTCGAATGCACAAGAACTACCAAGTACTTAGACGCTAACTGTCGTAAATGGAGCCGGATTCGAACCGACATTCGGGTTACTGATCTTTCGATACTTTTCAAGAAGCGTCCTTCCCTACTTCCAAATCTGATGTCTATCAACATAAGTGCGTCTACCAGTTCCGCCATCCACTCATTTTGTTTTTCCCCATATTCTCATAAAATAACCGTGGAGGAAACGGGGAGAATCCCCACACGGTAGCCATATATTAACCTATTTATGAAAAGTGCTAAGAAGGACGGATTCGAACCGTCGTCTCCAGAGTAATTAGCCCCGGTGTCCTGGCCGCTGGACGACTTCCCCAAGCAAAGAGGTATAAAGAACGAATATGCCAATAACCCTAACCTGTATTTGCTTAGTTTTTAAATGAGTAGCAGCTATAAAGAACGATTTGAATAAGATTACTAACCTAACCTGCTACTTTGCCAGTCACACGCATTCACTGCGGATGCTGGCCAAACCTAACCAATAATTGACCTAGAGATCATCAGCAGAGTGAGCGTAATGATCCCACTCTCCATTTCCTTTTCCATAAAAAGGATTGTCACTTTTCGAGTCCGAACTAACAAACCCTTTTGGATTGGAAGTGACCCTTCCGTTTACTTTTTCTCCGGATCCGATAACGAAATTTCCATCTTTGTCCTCGTGAACATTATGTCTAGTTCCCGATTTATCGAAGTGATATAATTTTGCTTTTCCCATTTTAGTAATGTTTGCGCTTATGATACTCCCTACAGATTTCTACAACCTTTTTACACTGATCCACATCGAACAAACCAATATGTGTATCTTCAGGAGATAAACTCATTTTTGATGAGAGCCATTTATAGGCAGCTCCCCTCGCCTCTTTTTTACTACAGTTTTCCTTTTCGATCTTTCTTTTCCAAAGTGGGTCGAAATACCCGTGTGCCAATTTTTTCCATTCCCTCAGTTCATCATTTGCTAATCTGCCCAGCGCTACATCCGTTCCTTTGTGAACTCCGACCCATGCTCTACATTTTGCACACAGGTAAATCATCCCGTAACTTGTGCCATATATCAAGGAACTGTCAACGAGCTCTGTGCTCATATGGCAGTAAGGACAAACCTTTCCACTCTTGATTCCATCAAGAAGATTCCCTTGCAATTGCCGGTTCATCCAAAGCGAAAAGTTTTAAGTCAGTGATTAGATGACGATGTTGTTCTATGAATTGAATCAAGTGCTCCACATGCAATCTTAACTTAGCCATATCACGTTCATGATTGTATTTGTAATCCTCATGATACACGTACTTGTAATCCGTTATCTCATAGGTAAAGTAGGGCATGTCCATTCCATTCATTTTGAAGCAGTATGGATAAACTATATGTTGCCAGTGGTGTAAGAACTTTGGAAAATCGTATTTATCTGTACATTTAATATCAATCGTCAATCCTCCAGCAAGAACCTCATCAGTATATCCGTACAATTCCACGTCTCCCAATCGTGTAGGCAGGATAGCCTTGACAAAAACTTGTGGTTCCGCGAATCTGCAAAGTGAGACAAAATGATCCACAACATGTTGATTAAAGGAAAATGTTTTATAATGCACCATCCCTTTGGCATCGGCAACATATAACTCTCCTTCATGTGCAACTTTGTCTACCAATTCATTGAAAGCTGTTCCTTTTTCTGCTTTTTCTGAATAGAATGGTACACGGTTCAGCTTGTCGATAAACTGCTGAAAGGCGTTTTCCTGCTCACTCTTTAGATACCAAGTGAAGGCATCCAAAAGAGTGGCGTAAAATTTATACTTAGGCATTTTCAGCGATTTTTTTGTTCTCAAATAATTTGGTTTTAGCGTTCAAAGTACATCCAAGCGATTTGGCTTTGTCTGATAAATAGCGTGACGCTAGCATTTTGCTGTTCCAAATGTGTTCTACTTCATCAGTGATCCAAGGGATCATATCATTGGCCGTACCCGCATCAGTGACGAATGAATCGATGTTATCCTTGATGGTTTGCATCAGATTATTGAACTCATCATTTTGTTTTTTACGCTCGTGGGCAGCAACCGCATAGCGTTTGACAATAAGGGACATTAAATTGTTAGGATCATTCGTAGCATCCGGAATGTTGATCAGAGGCTCAAGATCACAGGTATTCTTTCCATAGAATCTCTCGCAGGCATCAAAAGAAATTGTTCTTTGTTTCCCTTTTGCCTCCATGTAACCAACTAGATCCAGTTCGCGAATAAGGTCACCGCCTGAAGAACCACCAATTAGTGGACGGATAATTTTTTGCTCACCGTCTTTTTCTTCAGCATCATGTGCAACGAAAATCAAATTCAGACCAAGCATTGAAACTTGGGAAAGGAATTGAACGAACATCGCTTTACGTGCGCCGTAGCCACCGATGGCCAATTGCCCTCCAGCTGTACCATTTTTCGGATTTGTTTTGATCAGATAAACTGACATAAAATCCAACATTTTGCCTGCTGTATCGATCACTAACGTTTTGAAGTCGCTAAGGTCTTCCTGAAGAACCTGCTGCACATCTTCCCACGATTTAATCTGTACTGTTGGTGTTTGATGCTGTGCTTTCACACGGTGGACGCCACCGTCGAAATCTAATAACAAAGGATCAGGAGCAGACAACGCTAAAGTTGTTTTACCGATACCAGGCTGACCGTAAAGAAGTGCTTTCAATGTTGTTGGAGTTGTTAACTCTGATGGTTTTTTAATTAAGCTCATTTTGTTTTTACTTTATATGGTTTAAAAATTATTTACTCATTATGTAAGTGATTAGTATGATCAGTTTGAAAAGGATCCCTCCTATCACTAGAATCCTGAAAATCCATTCACTTACCGTCAGTTTTGAAGAATCCTTCATGAATCTTTTTCTCGTTTAAATCGTTATTGGATGTAAATAGCTGAACATTTGCCCCAAGCTGTCTCAACTGATACATCTCAGTCAAAACTTTCTTTAAAGGAGGTGTTAATGCCGTTCTTTTGATTTCTGCGAACCACTCAGCGAAAGATGGTCTATCGACTGGAGCCTCAATTGTTCTCATTACTGTTACCGTTTTCATAACTATGCGTTTAATGATCGTTTACGAACTGTGTAAATTGAATTTTCAATTACCTGTGCAAGCAATTGCCTTTCTCTCTGCTCCAACCACGCTCCTGCAACCTCCTCTGCTCTTTCCGAGACATAATCCCAAATGTTGATATGGCAAATGCTGTATTCAGTATTACCATTGTATGGGTCAAAGCATACCGGTACTTCATGTTTTAATTCAGAAGCTGGGATCAAGGCTCTCACCTCTGATTCGCCGAGCATGATCTCCATATAGCTGTCTTCATTTCCTTCGTAGCCATATTGGATCGTTAGGGAGTTCCCGAAGCGAAAAGCTTCGATCAGCTCCAATTTTGGTTTTTCGATAATTATTCCTACTTTCGAGTTCATTTTGTTCAACTATTTTATATGGTTGTCACTTGCCTGAGGTACGAACTCAGGCTTTTTTTATTTAAATGGTTCAAGCAATTCTTCGAGAATGGCTTTGGTATCGAAAAGAGGTAAGCCTAATTGCTTCTTTTCTTTATTCAGCTTCTCTATCCTATCAGCGTATTTAATCATCGCTTTATCTAGTTGCTGCCTATAAAGTTTGGTTACGAGCGACAATCTCCTCTGCTTTGTTTCATCTTCCTTCTGCTTTTTGCTTTTCTTTGGAACATCGAGCATGGATCGCAAACGGTCGATTTCCGCTTGCTGCATCGCAATCTGCTTTGCCATTTCGATCAATGCTTGGTTGTCCATTATTATGCTTCAGCGTCAGGTAAGCGTTCAACCATTACGACATCTTTGCCATCAACCGTATCACTCCAAGTTTTGAAGCGTAGATTCTTATTGAATCTCTTTTTACAGATTGAAATTTCTGATCTTACCGCAGACGCAGATTCTATTGCTACAGGAGCAGTTTGCCCAATCTTCCAAGCGAGTACTCGCTTTCTCCAGGACATTTTTTCAGGTGTTTCTAATACTTGCATATCTACTTTACTTTTTATCCGATTAATAGCCTAAGAAAATAAGTGCCTCGCCAGTGGTCCAGTCGTTGATCTTGTGTTCAACAATGGTAGAATTCTTGGTATTGACATCAACTACCTGTTCCAATGCGTAAATACCATCTGCTTTGTGGATCACTTGAACCCCATGAGATTTTAGAATGTTTACTATCTTTTTCATCTCTTTTGCTATCTTTGATTATTATAAAACAAATATAATTCTCTTTTGCGAATTATCATAATAATAATTCTATTTTGAGAATAATAAAATATAAATGACATATAATCAGGTAAATAAAAATTCGCAAAAAATTGATAGGTTGTTAAAAATCATAAAAGAAAGCGAATTTAAGACAAATGCATTGTTCGCAAAAGCGATAAAAATGTCGCCTAGCTACCTTTCTGAGGTGCTTAACGGAAAAAAAGAACCCCCAAAATATTTAGGTTTAAAACTTGAGAAATTTTTAAACGTTAATATTGATTGGTGGGAAACGGGGGTTGGCGCAGTATATTTGACGCCAAAGGATAGTAGTGAATTCGATTTTGCGAACACCTCTTTTGCAGATAAAGACAAGCTAATATTGAACCTTGAAACTCAAGTTGCCGAACTCAGAGAAGATAAAAAAAGGTTGCTCAAAGAATTGGAAGAGTATAAGGCAAAAGTTTCTGGGTTAGAATTAGAACTTAACCAAACTAAAAGACGAGGCACAGCGTAGAGCTTGGATAGTCTATATAAGAGAGTATTAGTATTTATATTGACCAATTAATTGATATGAAAAGAATATTAGTCATGCTGATGATGGTTTGTATCACTCAATTTTTTTCTTCTTGCAAAAACAAAAGCAAGGAGCAATTAGCTATAGAAGCTTCGACCATATATCTTAAAAAGAATATGAATGATCCTTCAAGCTATGAATCTATTGAGTGGCATAGCTTTGAACCGACTTTCGGATCGTATGAATACTCTAGAGAAGGCTCTGAGTATCTAAAGAAAATCAAAAAATTTGAACGACAAGTGGACAGTATTGGTAAGCTTATCAAACAACAGTCAAATAATGATGTCTTGAAGATCAATTATAAATTAGGAGCTGAGTATGTTGAAAGAATGTATGATACCATTTTATCAAAGAGTGATACAATGAAACCGAATGTATTGGTTGGATATTCGATTAAACATAAGATGAGAGGAAAAAATTCTTACGGTGCATTGGTCTTAAATGATATGAAATTCTATTTAGATACCAATTTCGTTGTTTTGAATTCCGAAAACGCCAATTAAAAAAATATAATATTAACCATAATAAATGAATACTCCGCAATCAATAAATAATAGACTTCTGCGTCTTTACCCAGTACATTATATTAAAGAGAATTTTAATTCTGAACAAAGAATTCAATCTGAAATAGTAAATGATATAATTGCAAGATTTAATGATCAAGCAATATCTGAATTTGTTTTCAACCATGTTAATATAACAAAACAATCAATTTATGTTTATAATACAGCAAATGTTTATAGACATAGGAATAATGTTATTGCTGACGAATTGGGTTTGGAAATCACAAGCCAACAGTTGGTAGATGGTGTGTTAACTTTAGGTGGTTATCATTCTATTGTAGTAGAAATCAGAATTTTAGATGAAAATAGAAATTATCAGGAACTCAATCTCATAATCAAACAGCCTTACCAGGTGATCGTTAAGGGAAATTACATTGTTATTAAACTCACTAAAGTTGAAAGTAACCTGAGAGCATATTTAGGTAATACTGTTGAGGTTCTAAAATCGAAAAAACTTTCGGATGACAGTGATGCAATAAATAGTATTTTAACTTATTTTGATCAAAATCACCATGTTCGGCCAGGTAAGGCAGATTTAAATCGAGGTGTAAAACATTTATGGGAAAATGATATTATAGACAGTAGAGAAGTTGCTTATAGGAAAGATTCTTCACGAGCAACTGAAATAATGGATGAAAATAGTTTATACAAAGAGATATATCCAGAAGCATACATCGAAACAATGAGAAATCCTTTAGAGAACTGTACCTTTAGATATCTTGGTGAGGATGAGAATTTTCCGGAACATTTTATCTGTGATGCTACAAATGGGACTCTTTCGTTCAATATATATCCAAAGAATTTGAATCAGATAAACGCTGTAATCGATGAAATTATTAGAAATAATTGACAAGACCTCTATTGGAAAATGGGTTGAAAAGAAGCAATCCACGATTGAAAACACAGATCCTAAAAAGATATATGTGGAAAATATCCGTAGCTTTTTTGGTATGTCTACAAAGGTTGCAAGATTTTTTTGTGATTTGGCCGTCAGGGAAAAGAAGCTCACAAAACATATCGGTTACATTTGCCCTAACTCTAATTGTAAAAAAATAATGTTTTCAGAAGAATACGGAAACACTACTAAACACCTTGATGTTGAATGTCAAAATTGTGAGATCCGAGGAGAAGAAAATTTTCAATTTGATAAGGCTAATTTAGATTCTATAATTTTCTATAAACTTGTGGGCAATGATTAGAGAAAAAAAGGAACTTACTAAAGAAAAAGTTGAAGTATATGGTTTGATGGGCGATGTAATTGTGAAGTTTGGATTGGTAATCATATTAACAATACTTTTCTTGGGTGTTTTAGGTATAATAGTATATAGTGTCATTAAAGATAAATGCGGGCAAGTTTGGTGGTTGTCAATTGTTAATGCCACTTTAGGCTTTGGACTTAGAGCCATGTTCAAGCATTATTTCAAAACTAACTAGCACAAAAAACAGCACCAAAATCCCTCCTGGAAAACGCATGAAAAAGCATAAAAATGGGTCGAAACTAATAAAAACGGAGAGTTCCGTGAATTCGAATCCCTCCCTTTCCGCCAAATTGTACAAATGCCATGAATAATTGTTATTCATGGCATTTTTGTTTTACTACTATAATCCGCTTTTGAAAGGGAGCTAATGATTGGGACTTCATGCTGATGTAAGCTTTTGTCTACTATTTTGATATCTTATGGGCTCAATGGAGAATTTAATCATTGTTTCACAATAAAAACAATTTAATACGTTATCTTTATTAACAAAGTAAATTGTATTTATCATATAAAAAATTAGAATAGGAAAAAATGGGAAAATTTGTAGTGAAAACCAGAAAAGACGGTGAATTCCAGTTTAATTTAAAGTCCGGAAATGGTCAGGTCATTCTGAACAGTGAAGGTTATAAAACAAAGGCGAATTGTTTAAATGGAATTGAATCAGTTAAAAGAAATGCACAGGACAACAATAAATTCGAAAGGAAGACCTCAACAAACGGGAAACACTATTTCAACTTAAAAGCGACCAATGGTCAAGTTATCGGTACAAGTGAACTATATGAAAGTGCAAGTGGTATGGAAAATGGTATCGAATCTGTAAAATCAAATGCGCCAGATGCTACGATCGAAGATCTTGATTAGCCGTTAAAAATGAGGATTTACATGAAGAAGCCCGGTAGCAATGATCGGGCTTCTTCGTCTAAATCATAGGATTACTTTCTATCCTTAGCACGGATTGTTCTAGCTATGATCTTAAAATCCACCACAGAGAAGGTCGGTTTAAGGTAGCCCAATTCAACGAACCAAACGTGAATATGCTTTTAGTTAGCTCTTTTCTCCGGATTGTTTCACAAAAGGCTGTCTGTAATATCTTTTTCCTGTATGATCAAACAGCGCATTGGCCACGGCGCCAAAAGTCGGTGGAAACAGCGGTTCCCCCATACCCGTTGGATTGTCCTGGTTCTCCACAAAATGTACTTCGATTTTTGCGGGAGCCTCATGCATGCGGATCATCCGATAGGTATTAAAATTGCTTTTTAAGGGTACCCCATCCTTAAATAATTGCTCACCATACAGGGCATTCCCTATGCCGTCGATGAGTGCCCCTTCAGCCATATTGATAGCCGCATCTTTATTGATGACAATCCCACAGTCCATGACTGCTAGAGCCTGTGTGACATAAGGTTCATTGTTCTTCACGCCGATATCCACCAGTGCTGCAGCGTAGGTATTATGGCAAAAATAAGCCGCTGTCCCCCGCCCTGTTCTGGCTGGTCTTGCCAGGTTCGCAGCTTTGTCTTTTAATAGTTGGATGACGCCTGCATAACGGTCGGCATCATAGTCATTACGTTGTCCAACAGGTCGTTCCTTCGCACGTTTGAGCAGCTCTAATCTGAAATCCAAGGGATCCTTCTTCATTTCATAGGCCAGTTCATCCAAAAACGACTGTTCAGCACAGGCAATAAAGTTAGACCCCGGTGCACGAAAAGCCCCGACTGTGATTGCAGAGGGTATAGACCAAGTCTCTGCGAGGTAATTTTCTATCGCCCCGGCCGGAAATCGGTTTTCGTGCAACGGACTTTCAGGTATTCCGCCTGCTTTGATATGAAAACCAATTAGTTGGTTGTTTTCATCTAAAGCAGCTCTATAGGTGGCGCTATAACTAGGTCGGTAGATTCCATATGTCGTTTCATCCTCCCGCGTATACATCAGCTTGACAGGGGCTTGGATTTTTTGGGAAATAACTGCCGCTTCGACCACATGATGTCCATAAGCGCGCAGGCCAAAACCCCCACCCATGCGCGCCAGGTTAATTTTTATTTTCTCTTTCGGTAGTCCCAGTCGGGCAGACAGCGTTTTGGTGATAAACTCCGGTGCCTGTATGGGGGCATACAATTCCGCATGATCAGCCCTGACATCAGCAAAACAGCTTACCGGTTCCATCGTATTGTGCACAAGAAAAGGCGCTGTATAGGTACGTTCGATAATGCGGGCCGCAGTTTTAAAGGCCGACTCGGGATCGCCATCGCGCCGTTTCACTTGCGCTGGCTGTGTCGAGGCCTGTTCCATAGCTGCATAATGCCGGCCTGTACTTTCCAAAAAATCAGGTTTCCCATTTTGCGCATTGCCTGTTGGGCCGCTCAATTGCAGGATCAGTTTTTTCTTCGCTTGCATCACTTCCCACGTGCTATTGCCAACGATGACAGCGATCTGTCCGTAGCTAAACACATCGAAACCATTTTTCTTATAATCCCTTAATAGGGGCTCTATGGTAAATACATCCTTTATTCCTGGCATTTGGCGGACGGCTCTGTCGTCTATGCTGGTAATTTCTCTTCCAAAACTAGCCGGATGGACAATCATCGCAATGAGCATGCCCTCCTTTTTGTAATCGCTCGTAAATAAAGGCTTGCCGGTCACAATATTGTCGATTTCAACATTGCGTTTGGATGAGCCGATAATTTTGAAGTCGGCGACTGTTTTGAGCCGTACATTTTTTGGTACCGGAATTTGGGCGGCCGCAGATGCAACTTCACCATAGGATAGCTTAAGGTTACTCTGCTTATGATACAGGCTCCCGGTAGCTGTGCTGATTTCGTCCAGTGGAACAGACCAGCGTTGTGCGGCGGCAAGCATCAGCATCTGCCTCGCAGTGGCACCGGCTGTCCGTAATATGGGCCAGGCTCTTCGGATAGACTGGCTGCCGCCGGTAAATTGACGTTCGAAGTGTTCCGGAAAAAAATCAGCCTGTTCCACCTGCACACTGTCCCAGCTAACATCCAGTTCCTCGGCCAAAATCATGGGCAGCGAAGTTTTGACGTTTTGGCCAAATTCCGGATTGGGGTTAAAAAGTGTCACCCTTCCGTCAGGGTGGATCTTGATATAACTGTTCAACGTAGCGGGTGCGGTATGATCTTTTTCTGCGGCTACTGCATTCCCTACCGGCCAGTTAAACCGCAATATCAATCCACCGCCAGCCAACAAAGCGGCTTTTAGAAAAGACCTTCTATCTAGGGTTGTTTTATCTGCTTTCATCGTTCGTTTTTCAAAATTGGTTTATCCTATCCTTATTGCGCTGGCGCATAGGCCCCGTTAGTCAACCAGGTAATCCATGCCTCTTTAAATTCGGCATGGCTTATCGGCGGCAATGTTCTGCCCTCTCCGGGATTCCAGCCCCATTTGACCAGACCATCATCGGCATGGGCAATCAATGCCTTGAGGTCTTTGTTTCCATTTTGTTTTAGGTCTACCAATTGTTTTGCGAGTTCAGGGGCACTACGTCCCTGGAAAACCATTTTCATGTTGGCGGGCGGTAAATGCCAATCCGGACTTCCCGGAGGTGTTTTTAAACCTGCGGAATTTTCGGCCTGATGACAGTTCGTACATTTCATGGCCAGTATTCCCTTCCCGTCGGCACCGCGTTTGGGAAACATGGCATGAAGCCTGCTGTCGTCACCCTGCAACGGAATATCACCGCTGGGATGACAGTTCATGCAACGCGGACTCTGCAGTACCGCATATACTTTTTTAAAAGCATGGACAGATCGCGCACTATCTTTTTTCACTAAGACAGCTATTTCTTTATTTTCTGTATAGTGCGCATCATCCGAAAATGCGGAGACGATACCGATCAGAAATAACCCGATAACACTAAGTGTTACAGGAAGCCTAAACTTAGTTATCTCTTTTTTTTCTTTATCTATTTTCATAACGATTTTTAAGGTTAACCCTTTTGTTTCTGGAGTTCCGCAGCCTGGTGAATTGCCTTACGGATGCGGGAGTAGGTGCCGCAACGACAGATATTTCCGGCCATGGCATCGTCAATATCCTGATCTGTGGGGGTCGGACGCTCACGTAGCAGTACGGCTGCTGACATAATCTGTCCGGCATGGCAATAACCACATTGTGGAACATCGACATCTTTCCATGCAAGCTGCAAAGGATGATCGCCATTTTCCGAAAGGCCTTCAATGGTGGTGACTTCTTTGCCGATCGCACGTTTCATCTTCGTCACACAGGCACGTACAGCCTCCCCGTCGAGATGGACGACGCAGGCCCCACATTGGGCAACTCCGCAACCATATTTTGCACCCGTTAATCCCACATAATCTCTCAGGAACCACAATAAAGGCATTTCCTTATCTACGTCTACCGTATATTCCTTTTTATTGATTCGTATGCTATTCATAATTTGTTTATTCTTAGTTACTCCGTACAGGATCCTTCAATAAAAATAAGCATTTGAGCCATAGCTTGGATAAAATATTATACAAATAGGTAATATTGCCCATATAGGCTGTAAGTAGATCAGCGTCAAAGGGCAACACATGCTACTGCAGCAATACGGCATTTTCACGATTAAACTAAATTCCGTAACTTCAATACAATTGATATACTTAGCAGCGACAGCAATGATTTTCAATGACACGATATACCCCAGATTAAATGGCCTTGTGCTCATCGGTGGCAGAAGCCTACGGATGGGAAAGCCCAAAGAGACGATCCAATGGCATGGTAAACAACAATGTTACCACCTGGTTGATCTGTTGCGGGCTTATTGCGAAAAGGTTTATATCTCCTGTCGCCCGGAGCAGCTGTCCGAAATGATGGATGAAGCAGCTGTATACAGCTATGAGCTACTGCCCGATAACTATCCGGATATTGGCCCTATGGGTGGTATACTGACCGCATTTGACGCGCATCCCGAGCAGGCCTGGCTTGTCATTGCCTGTGATTTACCCTTGGTGGATCGTGCCGCGATTGGGTATCTGGTTCAACAGCGGGATCCATTACAAATAGCTACGGCCTTTACAGGGCCCCGACTCCAGTTTCCCGAGCCATTGTTTGCCATTTGGGAGCCCGCCTCCTATCCCCTCCTTCAGCAGATGGTTGGCGCGCATAAACTATCGCCACGTCAGCTATTGATACAGCAGCAGGTCACAGGGATCGATGCGCCTGACGGAAAAGTACTTACCAACGTCAATACCCCCGCCGAAGCCAGCAGGGTAAAAGCGATGATTGCTGCCAAAATTCAGGGCCGCTGAAGGGCGCCACGGTAAAGCATTTCATCCACTTTCTTATACACCTCCGGATCATGTTTTTTGATCTTGATCTTTACATATTTGGACGCAGGCATATTGCTTTCCCTGACCACATTATTGACCGGTACAAGGACATTTGTTTCGGGGAAGTAAGTGACTGTATTCTTCTCCGGAATGGCGTAGGACACGATCAGGAATAAAGGTGCTACGCGCTCTATTCCATCATCATAGTTATAAAGGTCCACTTTGTCTCCGGCTTTAAAACCCGCCTTGGCTATATCTTGCGGATTCATAAAAATCACGCGACGCTCATTTTTGATTCCCCGATAGCGGTCGTCCAACCCATAGATGGTCGTGTTGAATTGATCATGGGTACGAGTTGTCGCCATCATATATTCATCATCTGCGAGCTGGTTATGTGGTAGCTCAGTTTGTGTAAAAGGTGCTAAACCACCCAGTTGCCGAACAAAAGACTGGGAATCACGGGCTTCATTGGGTAGATAGAAGCCTTCCTTCTGCCGTACCCTGACATTATAGTTTTCAAAACCCGGAATACAGTGCTCGATCGCATCACGTACCGCGTCATAGCTATCGTGATAACGCTGCCAATCGATAACGGAGCGGTTGCCTAGGGTTGCCATCGCCATCCGGCATACAATCTGCGTTTCATTGATAAGGTTTTTGGATACCGCGTCCAGCACACCTTTGGAAGCCTGTACCACGCCCATGGAATTTTCTGTGCTGACGATCTGGACCTTCCCATTGACAATATCTTTGTCGCTACGGCCATAGGTGGGCAAAATAAGGGCTGCTTTGCCGTGGATCAGGTGCCCGCGGTTTAACTTCGTGGATACGCAGACCAATAGATCGAGCTTTCGCAATGCATTTGCCGTAAATGTGGTATCAGGTGTCGCTGACAGAAAATTGCCGCCCATACAGAAGAGAAATTTAATCTTTTCGGCGTGCATGGCCTTGATAGCGCGTACCACATCGTAGCCGTGTTCGCGGGGCGGTTCGAATCCGAAATACTGTCGCAGCCTATCCAGCTGTTCATCCGTGGGTTTCTCGTCAATGAGCATGGTACGGTTGCCTTGCACATTACTGTGCCCACGTACTGGGCATACGCCACCACCTTTGATCCCGATGCTTCCTTTCAGCAGCAGGATGTTCAGGATCTCGCGGATCATATCCACCCCATTGGGCTGTTGCGTCAGTCCCATTCCCCAGCAGAAAATAATCTTATTTTTGAAAGCCAGCAGTTCCGCTGCCTGTTGGATGTCGGCTACAGCCACACCGCTCAGTTGGCCCAGCTGTTCAAGTGTATATTTGGATTCATCAAATTGCTGCCTAAAGGCTTCAAAACCCGTAGTCTTATTCTTGATAAAGTCGGTATGGAGTACTTTTCCGGGATTTTTATGCTCCAGATCCAGCAAGATCATTTCCAGTGCTTTTAGGAGCGCCATATCCCCATTGATCTTTACCGGCAAGTAGAGATCGGCCAGACTTACGCCCTTGCCGATAATGCCATTGATCTGTTGCGGGTTGTGGAAACCCATCAGGCCAGCTTCCGGTAAGGGGTTGATGGCAATAATTTTAGCGCCATTTTTTTTGGCCTTTTCCAGCGCGCTCATCATGCGGAGGGCATTCGTCCCCGGATTATGTCCGATGATCACAATCAGTTCGCTTTCATAAAAGTCTGCGAGTTTGACAGTGCCCTTTCCTATGCCGATCGTTGGGCGCAGTGCCGAACCCGAAGTCTCGTGGCACATGTTGGAACAGTCGGGCATATTATTGGTGCCAAATTCTTTGGCAAATAGCTGATAGACAAAAGAAGCTTCGTTGCTGGTACGGCCAGAGGTATAAAAAGCCGCTTCATGCGGTGAGGCCAAGGAATTAAGTTGGGTGGCAATTTTCTGAAAGGCCCCCTCCCAGCTGATCGGTTCGTAATGCGTTGCCCCCGGGGCTAGGTACATCGGGTCCGTCAGGCGTCCCATTTTTCCAATCTCATAGTCGTTGAGCTGTGCCAGCTCATAGACGGAATTATTTTTGAAAAATTCTGGCGTCACCCGTTTTGTGGTTGCCTCTTCGGCCAGGGCCTTTGCGCCATTTTCACAATATTCACCTATGGGCGAGCGTTCATCGTCCGGATCGGGCCAGGCACAGCTCGGACAGTCAAATCCGCCCATCTGATTCATTTTGAATAAGGCTTTGGTGCCCCTAAAAAGCGTCTTTTCTTCAATAAGATCTGCAAAGGCAGCCAAAACTGCCGGAATACCCGCCGCCGATTTTTCCACGGGGGTCAGCTTAAGGTCAAGAAGCTTATAAGGGTTTTCTGCCTGTGGCTCGGCCTGAATATCATGCTCCAGTTCTTGCTTTCTGTTGTTTTCTTCCATGACGATAGGTATTGGGATACTTATTTTTTTAAAGTCAGCATGCGAGATTGGGGTTCGGATAATTGTCACTTTGATCTTCCGTCGTATTGTCAATACAGGCAAAATCTTTTTCCACGAGCAATTTTACTTTTCCCGATTGCCCCTCGAAGCCTATCCGTTCCGTTTGGACCAATTCCCTGATCATCTCAGCTGATAAACCGACCGTGATTTTATGGCCCACAAAAGAGGCTACAAGTGATTCGGTAGCTGACTGGACAATGTTGTAAACAAGATCCTGCTGGATAAATTCGGTCCGCCCGGATACTTCCCCCTGGGTACCTAACTGATCAATTTCAGACCTGGTCAACCGAAGCCTGACTGTATTATCCTTGATTCTTATTTTCATCTTTCTAGCTATTTATCAATTTGCTGCCTGATTTTATCTTTTAATTTTTTGTCGACCGACATGGGCTTTTCAGATCATACTGAACCTATGGTATTAACCCGCCAATCGTCATATTGTTTCCCTGATGATAGATATTGAATCTGTGATCCCGCAAAAAGCCCAATAAGCTTATGTCAAATTCCTTGGCCAATTCGATTGCCAGGCTGGAGGGGGCACCGATTGCCGCGATGCAGGATATACCGGCCATGGCCGCTTTTTGTACAAGTTCAAAACTGGCACGGCCACTCAATAGCAATATCGTTTTCTGCAAGGGCAATAAACTGTTCATCAGCGCATGTCCCACGAGCTTATCGAGTGCATTATGGCGACCTACATCTTCCCGCAGGGCGATAAGTTGCCCATTCCTGTCAAATAGCCCTGCGGCATGTATGCCGCCGGTCGCGGAAAAGTTTCCCTGTGCAGCGCGGAGCTGGTCTGATAATGTGTAGAGCACTTCGTAGTCCAGCGTGAAAGCTTCAGGAATAAGCTCCTTAAAAATACTGACTGTTTTGATTGCCCCAATTGATCCTTTTCCACATACGCCACAACTGGAGCTGCTGTAGAAATTCCGGTCCAGGCTGTTTGTTTCGGGGGCAAATCCCTCACAAAGTTCTACCACAATAATATTATGGCTATTTCGGGCACACAATGCATCGACATGATCCACCGACCTGATTTGACCCGCTTCCGAAATAAGCCCCTCGGTAAAGAGAAATCCAGTGGCGAGTTCGGCATCATGCCCTGGGGTACGCATCGTGACGGAAATATTCTTATGCGCTGTTATTCCTGCCACTGTCGTTTGTATCCGGATCTCCAGGGGCTCCTCTATCGAGATACTATCTGATATTCGTTCCTGCGACCTACCGCTTACTTTGACGAGGTCAATTTGTTTTATTGTGGTACGCTGTAATGCGGTAGATTTCATTGTGCAGATTTTTTATACGTCCTAACTGTTAAAGCTCCTTATTCCCAATGTGTCATGTCGTACGGATAATAAGCATTGTCCTTAAAGGTATCGTTGTCCAGGCCCATTCTTTTGGCAACAGCAGCCACTTCCCATGCCCAATAACCACTGTAGCCCCATTCTCTCAAATGGGAATTGTACCAGGCTTCCTCCTTGTGCATCTCATACCAGTTTTTCAGGTATTGCTTGATGGCTACCTCTGCTTCTTTGTCAGGAAGGTTGATGATGTCCTGTAATATCACAAATGGGCGATAATCATTCGTACTTTTGCCCTCGCTCTCAAGACCCACGATAAAGTATATCAAGCGATGCGGTTTAAAAACCGGTTCGGTATCGCTGTTCTCCCAAATGTTTATGAAAGTTTGTATTCCCGGATAATGATCCTGAAGTTTGTTCAGCAGAAATAGCAAAGAACAGCACTTAAGAAATAGGTAGTTATTTTTGAACTCCTTTGGATCTGCCTGAAGGAGAAAGCTCATCGCTTCGTCCAGCATAGGAAGTATTGCTTCTAGTTCCCCGCCTTTGGAATAAATAAGCTGGATTTTTTGAAGCCTGATACTACAGGCTTCAATGTAATGGTGATTTTCCAGACAGCCATTTTTTTCTTTATAGGACTGAAAGTCTTCATCGTCATCTTGTATCCACAAATCAATTCTTTCAAGTTCGCTCTCGAAGTATTTTAAATTTTTATGTTGCGCCCTTACTGGTTGCGATGAACTGTTAGGTTCTGCGCTTCCAAAAATTTTGCTGAAAAAGCCCATGTTTACTTAAGTTTCATATATTTATTCTCAACACCTTCATAACTAATCGTTAATGTGTCATTCTTTATGCTAAAAATACCTTCAGTTTTCTCTTTTGTAGCAGTCTCCACCGTGATTAGCTTATCCTGCTCGGTTTCGTAGGTCGATGTAATTATAAGTTGCGTTTCACCTTGCCCCAACTGCTGAATGAGTTTTCCATCCTTTGTGAATTCCAGCGAGATCTTCTCCATGGAACCGCCTGTTTCCGAATCTTTCACTGCTCCGTTCCACTTACCGATAAGTCTTGGATCTTCCTGTTTTTGTGAATTGCAGCTCATTACTAAAAGACAACTCACAACAAATAATATTTGCTTCATTTAAATTTTATTGAACTTTCAAATTTATATCGCTTCAGTACGCCTAAATTAGTGTCATTATTTCATTTAATAAAGAAATATCCGCTTTATTCATTTTAAAGACATAAAATATAACACCTCAAAACCTGAATAATTGTCTGATAAAACAATTTTCATGACACTTATACCGTCAGATCAATAGGCAGGGTATAGATCCGTTTTCCCGTTGCTGCATAAATGGCATTGCAGAGCGCCGGTGTAAATGGCGGTACCGGTGGCTCGCCCACCCCCGTCGGTTTGGCATCACTGTCCACAATATGCACATGGATCTGTTTGGGAGAATCGGGCATCCGGATAATCTGATAACCATCAAAATTGCCCTGTTCCACCTGACCATCTTTTACGGTAATGGTACTTTTGAGTGCCAGGCTTGCTGAAAATTGCGCGCCGCCTTCAAATTGCGATTTGATTCGGTCTACATTGACAGCCAAGCCACAGTCGACCGCATAATATACATTCGGAATGCTGATTTTCTTGTTCTGATCCACACGTACCTCTACCACACAGGCCACATAGGTCAGGAAGCTCTTATGTGCTGCAAAACCCAGTGCGCTGCCTGCAGGCATTACTTTTCCCCAGCCCGACTCCTTGGCTACCCGTTCGATCACCTTTTTCATGCGGCCTGTATCCCATGGATAGTCGCTGATCTTCTCACCATAGTTGGGATAGCTGGTTTTGATCAGTTCTTGGTCAAAGGTAATATGACGGTCTTCTCCAAGCAGTTCCAAGGCATTGGCAATGGGATCGATACCTCTGGCTTCAGCAATTTCATCCAGCATGGTGGCCGCAGCAAATACCTGTGGGATATTGCGTACCGATCTCAGCCAGCCGATACGCAGATGTGCTTTGGCATCATGTGTTGCAATATTGATGGCCGGTACATTGTAGGGGAAATCCGAAGCCCCCAGCATAAGCTCGCCATCGCTGGGTTGTACCACAGCCTGGTCTTCGGTTGCCGAGATCGACGGATTGGCAATATGATGCGCCCAGCCGCTTAGTTTATTTTGGCTGTCGATGGTTGCCACAATACGTTGTACGCTCAGTGCATGATAATAATCATGGCGGATATCATCCTCCCGGGTCCACTGTACCTTGATCGGCAGCCCAGACTCTTTGGCCAGTACCGCCGCTTCGAGGATAAAATCTGGTTTGGACTTCCGTCCGAATCCACCGCCCAGCAGTGTGACATTCATTTTTACCTTTTCCACCGCAATTCCCAGTTCCTTGGCTACTGCATCACGGGCGCCCTGAGGGTTTTGCGTACATGCCCATATTTCACAGTTCCCGTTTTTCACCATAGCGAGGGCGCAGGGTGGTTCTATGGTAGCGTGCGCCAGGTAGGGCGCGATATAAGTATGTTCAATGACCTTTTTTGCATTGGCTTTGGCCGCTTTGAAATCGCCGCGTTTACGGCGTAGCGTGCCTTCCTGCGCCACCACCTGCTTGAGTTCCTCGATCTGCTTGGCCGAGTCATAGCCTGCATTGGGCCCGAATTCCCATTCCACCTCCAGCAGATCGCGGGCCTTGATCGCTGCCCAGGTATTTTCGGCAATCACCGCTACCCCACTGAGTGGCCGGGATAAGGTTGCCGGTAAGCCTGCACCTTTGATCGTAAGTACTTTGATCACACCGGGTACTGCTAACGCTTTACTGTCGTTGACGGATTTTACGGTACCTCCAACCACCGGGCAGCGCTTGATGACAGCGATTTTCATCCCCTCGGCAACCGCATCGATCCCGAAAACCGCTTTACCTGTGACAATATTATGTAGGTCAATAATTGGCGTCTCCTTGCCGATCATCTTAAAATGCTTTTTGTCTTTAAGTTTGACTTCATTCGCCTTTGGAATAGGCAGGGATAAGGCTGTTTGCACCAGATCGCCGAAATCTTTCTTCTTGCCCGACCCACGTTGAATGACTTGGCCATTTTGGGTGTCCAGCTCGGTGATGCCTACCTGCCATTCTTTAGCCGCAGCTCGTAACAGTAACAAACGTGCGATGGCGCCCGCCTCACGCATGGGTTTATAAAACATGCGCACCGAGAATGAACCATCCGTATTTTGGTTGCCATATTTCTTTTCATCCCCTTCGGCCTGTACGATTTCGACCTTACTCCAGTCGGCACCCAGTTCGTCTGCGACGATCAGCGGCAGTGAAGTGCGGATACCCTGTCCCATTTCCGAACGGTGGGCAACAATGGTTACTTTGCCGTCCGAAGCAATGCTCAGGTAGACATTAGGGGCCACTGTGGTCACTTTTTTACCTTTATCGTCACAGCTGAAAAAGCTGACACCGAGTACCAGTCCGCCCGTAAGCAGCCCACTGGCTTTTAAAAAGTCTCTCCGGGAAACACTAAAAACCTCCGAATCTACCTTTTGGGATTTTCTTTCTTGAAAAGGAGCTAATATTTTCATGCGATCTCTACTTTTTTGGTGAAGGGTTAACCAGTCGTGACCGTTGTACCGGCCGCTTCCAGGATGGCTGCTTTAATTCTGTTATAGGTGCCACAGCGGCATAGATTGCCCTGCATGGCCTGCTCAATATCCTGTTCCGAAGGTTTGGCATTTTTTTTCAATAACGCAGCAGCATTCATAATCTGTCCCGTTTGACAGTAGCCACACTGGGGGACCACATGTTTCTCCCAAGCCTCCTGTACCGGATGGTCGCCCGCTTCCGAGAGTCCTTCGATCGTAGTCACTTTGCCGTCCCCGATGGCGGAAATGGGAAAAGAGCAGGATCGGATTGCGGTATCATTAAGGTGAACGGTACAGGCTCCGCATAGGGCTTTGCCACAGCCAAATTTAGTCCCCTTCAGACCAATGATATCACGGAGTACCCAAAGCAAGGGCATATCCTCCAGCACATCAACATTGTGCTTTTTGCCGTTTACCAGAATTGAATATTTTGCCATAATCTTATTTTTTCTTGACTTTACAAGTTTTATTTAATCGGTTGAATGATTTTGCTTTCCGCTGTTCCGTACGATAAGTTTTTAGTTAAGTATTCGCTTTCAGCGTATTCAGTCCTGCAAAATCGTATTTAAATTAATCAATTATTTATACATTTTACGGATGTTTTTACCAATATTACAGTTTTCCTGTTTTTTACCGTGTAAATCGTTAAATTTGATCAACGGAATTGTAATAAATAGCTGTTCCATTTAATCAATATATCCGCGTTCAACCCGGCTTGCCCGTAATTGCATGAAAGAGATCAAAGACATTGTATTAGCTGCGCGTGAAGCCGTTTCCGAAAATAACGCGATGGTATTGGCCACGGTAGTCAAGGTGGAGGGCTCTTCCTACCGTAGACCGGGGGCACGTATGCTGGTCACGGAAGATGGCCGGATGACTGGCGCGATCAGCGGCGGCTGTTTGGAAGGTGACGCACTCAAAAAAGCATTACTGGCCATCCATCAGCGTAAAAATCGGCTTGTCACTTATGATACCAATACTGCCGAAGGCTCGGCGATCGGGTTGCAGCTTGGATGCAATGGTATTGTGCACATTCTTTTCGAATATATAGACCTGCAGCGGGCAGATCATCCGATCGTACTGCTGGAAAGCTTATTGCAACAGCGGCATGAAGCCCTTTTGGCGACCAGCTTTTGCAGCGACAGACAAGGAGAACATGAAGGGACCAAGTTGCTTGTTAAAGATTTAACGGCCGGGATTCAGTCTGGAGACGCACCAATGCCAGAGCTGACGGAATATATCAATTTAGCCCGAACAAACCGACAGTCCGTGTTGGCTTCGCTAACTAGGCCGGGAGAAAATAAGGAAGTGTTGATTGAATACCTCGCGCCCACAGTCCATTTGGTCCTGGCCGGTGCCGGGAATGATGCCCAGCCAGTCGTGGAAACCGCTAGTTTATTGGGTTGGGAAATCACGGTGCTCGATGGGCGGGTCGGTCATGCGACGGCAGGACGCTTCCCCAAAGCCCATCGTTTGATTACAGGCCCCGCTGAGGAGGTTCTGCAGCACATCGCTATAGATCCCTGGACCGTTTTTGTGCTGATGACGCATAATTATCGTTATGACCTCAGCCTAATGAAAGAGCTGGTTCACAGCCCAACCCCTTACATCGGCTCATTGGGACCGAAAACCAAATTGTTACGCATGTTTGCGGATCTACAGCAGGATGGCATTGAACTTAGCCAGAAGCAGCAACATAATATTCACGGCCCTGTAGGTCTTGATATCGGCGCCGAAACATCGGATGAAATTGCGCTGGCCATTATCGCGGAGATCAAAGCCGTTTTAAGTGGCCGACCGGGTGGCTCCCTCAAATTTCTCAGGACCAAAATACATGCCGAAAATCCCCTAATACATTAACTATTATGCTCAAGGATACATTTGGACGTATACACGATTATTTACGGATATCCCTTACCGATAACTGCAATCTACGCTGTTTCTATTGTATGCCGGAGGAAGAATATAGTTTTACCCCACACAAGCAATTGATGCAGGTTGACGAGATTGAGATTTTAGCTAAGCTATTTGTGGATCAGGGTATCCGAAAGATACGCCTGACCGGTGGTGAACCCCTGGTACGTAAGGATGCACCCGCTATTATTGAGCGTTTGGCCCTGCTTCCGGTCGAGCTCCATATGACCAGCAATGGCATCCGGATCGATGAGATGTTGCCGCAGCTTGTTGCGGCCGGTTTCAAAAGCATCAATATCAGCCTGGATACCTTACGCGCCGAACGTTTTCTGCAGATCACCCGGAGAGATTACTTCGATCGTGTGCGCCGTAATATCGACCTGCTCCTGCGGCATGGTATCCCCACCAAGATCAATATGGTGGTAATGAAAGGTATCAACGACGATGAGATCCTTGATTTTGCCGCCTTGACCGAAAAAAATCCGCTGGAGGTCCGTTTTATCGAATTTATGCCTTTCAGTGGTAACAAATGGACTAGCAACCAGGTCTATACCCAAGCGGATATTATGCATCAGATCCAGCAGTTCTACCCTATCCAAGCTGTTACGGCTGGATCGCACGATACGGCAAAGTCCTTTTTGATTCCCGGCCATGTGGGCCGTATCGCATTGATCAGCACCATGACGGCACCATTCTGCGCGGGATGCAACCGCATACGGCTCACCGCCGACGGCAAACTTAAAAACTGCCTGTTTTCCCGGGATGAAACAGACCTGCTGACAGGCTTAAGGGCCGGTGCTGATGTGCTGCCGCTGATCCAGGAAAATATACGCGCCAAATCCAAAGCGCTTGGCGGACAGTTAACAACAGATTTTGAACAGATAGACACCGATGACCTCACAAATCGGAGTATGATAACCATTGGCGGATGATAAAGCAAACAGGTATAATGATATTGGCGGCGGGCAATTCTTCACGGCTCGGCCTTCCCAAACAGCTGCTAGAGTTTGAGGGTGAACCCTTGTTGAAACGGATCAGTCGTGCAGCCCTTGCTGTCCCGGGCGTCAGCGTCACGGTTGTTACCGGCGCATATCCCGATCCGATCCATACGCTGTTGCAGAACAGTAAGGTTAAGGTTGTTGTCAATACACATTGGGTGTCAGGTCTGGCCAGTTCCATTGCTATGGGTTTAAAGGAGTTGCTAAAAAAACAACCTGAACTAGAGCGATGCATCATTAGTTTATGCGATCAGCCCTTTGTGGACCAGCATGTCTTTCAGCAGCTTATTCAACTTGCCGATAGCAGTGGCAAAGGGATTGTGGCTACCGGTTTTTCCGGGACCTGGGGAGCACCGGTTCTCTTCGATAAAAAATACTTCGAAGGTCTGATGCAGCTCGAAGGCCAGCAGGGCGCAAAGAAATTTGCCGAACAATATGCCGACGACCGGATCATATTCCCTTACGAAGACGCAAAATACGATGTGGATACCCAGGCGGATTATTTCCGTCTCCCCCATCAGTTTATCAGTGTCCAACAAGCCAAAGCCATTATTCATCATTTTTTGCCGGCCCCGCGGCAAGAGCGCTTGGCTCTTCCGGATGCTTTGGGTTATACCCTCGCGCAGTCCGTGATTGCCGGACAGGCTATTCCCGGCTTTGCACAGTCCTCCATGGATGGTTACGCCATCCGTTTTGCCGACCGCATGCAGGAACTTCCCGTCGTGGATAGGATCCCCGCGGGTACGACAACAGCAAAGACCCTTGATCCCGGACAGGCCATGCGCATCTATACCGGTGCACCACTGCCCCTGGGTGCTGATACGGTGGTGATGCAGGAAAAAGTCAGCTACAGTAAAGCAGATACGATTTTGATACAAGACCCTGCCTTAATATTGGGCGATAACGTCCGCCCCGAAGGATCCGAAGTGGAAGCCGGCAGTATGGCTATGTTGCCTGGTACCCGCATGACTCCGGCCGCCCTCGGTTACCTGGCCAATATCGGCTGTACCGAAGTGTCGGTGTACGCCGCTCCCATAGTGCATATTATCCTCACCGGCGATGAGCTCAG
The DNA here is from genome assembly GCF_002000245.1 of Sphingobacterium sp. CZ-UAM. Taxonomy (GTDB): domain Bacteria; phylum Bacteroidota; class Bacteroidia; order Sphingobacteriales; family Sphingobacteriaceae; genus Sphingobacterium. Next base: position 983,173 of record NZ_MTCM01000001.1, read on the forward strand.
ACCCACGGGGGCAGCACTCGGTTATGGCGAAGTCTACGAATCCAACTCCTACCAGCTCAAAGCTGCTTTGCAGCAGTTAGGGATAGACAAGGTGGAGAGCAGTCATGTGCGCGATGACAAAAGCCTGCTCCGCGCTGCGCTTGAGAAAGCCTTGCATAAGGCTGATGTTGTCCTTTTGGTCGGAGGTGTCAGCGTCGGAGACTACGATTATGTCGTGGATGTCGCCAAGAGCTGTGGTGTCAAACAACATTTTCATCGTATCCGCCAGAAACCGGGCAAACCGCTCTTTTTCGGCAGCCGGGAGCAAAAGCTTGTTTTTGGATTGCCCGGTAACCCCTCCTCTGCGCTGACCTGTTTTTACCTGTATGTAGTAGCGGCATTGGAGCATATGATGCAGCTGCCTGAGCGCGATCCTTATGTCAGGACACGCAGCACGGTGGCTTATCACAAAAAGCCTGGACTGACCCATTTTCTCAAGGCCTACTACGATGGGCATGCTGTCAAACCTCTTCATGCACAGGAATCCTATCGGCTCCAATCCTATGCCCATGCCAATTGCCTGTTGATTCTGGAGGAAGATTCGGAAGGCTGCGCGGCCGGAGACGAAGTTATTATCCATCTTTTAAGCTAAGCAAACATGCCTATTGAGCTTTTTTATTTTTTTCTGTTTATCCTCGCCTTCCTGTATGCGGCTGTCGGACATGGCGGTGCCAGCGGTTATCTGGCCCTGATGGCACTCTATGGTATTGCGCCGCAGGAGATGAAACCCACAGCACTGGTACTTAATCTTTTTGTTTCGTTAACCTCCTTTATACAGTATTATAGAGGTCATTATTTCAAACGTAAGCTGTTTTTAATGGTCGCTGTGGCTTCGGTGCCTATGGCTTTTATCGGTGGCATGATCACCTTGGAAGATCATCTCTACAAACGCTTATTGGGCCTGCTGCTGCTGTTTCCGATCGTTAGGTTTTTCTTTTTCAGAAGTCCGGCCGAAGCTGAACTTAAATTGTACAACGGTCTTGGCGCATTGATCATCGGTGCTGTTGTCGGCCTGTTATCGGGTATGATCGGTATCGGTGGCGGAATTATTCTGTCCCCTTTTCTGATCCTGCTCAAATGGACCGATCAAAAACAGACTGCGGCAATCAGTGCTGCATTTATTTTTGTAAATTCATTGTCGGGACTTGGCGGTATGCTTACACAGGGCATTTCGTTTAATGTGCATATGTGGATTTATATCGCTGTCGCATTCATGGGGGGGCTCTTGGGCGCGTACCTGGGATCAAAAAAATTAAATCAGGAAGTATTGAAATATGTGCTCGCTACCGTACTTTTGGTTGCCGCCTATAAACTATTGTTTACAACAGCTTAATTCAAGGTATGAACATAAGATTTGTAACATATATACATTAGATATATTGAAAAATGAGAGTTCAAGTTAAGGCCTTTGGTGCATTGACAGATATTCTGGAGAAAGAGTTTTACATGACGGCAGTCGATACAGAAGAACTCCTAACGGTATTATCGCATCAGCATGTAGCGCTTGCCCATCGTAAGCTGCTCATTGCTGTCAACAACAGGATTATCAACGATCCCGTCGTATTACAGGAAAATGATATTGTGGCGCTGATGCCACCCTATTCAGGAGGATAAGTATGCAGCATGAACGTTATGCAAGGCAGTATGTGCTACAGGGTTTTGGTGAAGCTGGCCAGCAAAAATTACAGGCAGCACGCCTACTTGTCGTGGGTGCCGGAGGGCTGGGCTGTCCGGTGCTACAGTATCTTGTTGCGGCCGGCGTCGGACATATCGCTATTATAGACCATGACCGTATTGAGCTGAGCAATCTGCATCGACAGGTGCTGTACGATACCGCAGATATCGGTCTGCCTAAGGCTGAGGTCGCAGCCCGCAAGCTACAGCAGTTAAATCCCGAGTGCGATATTCAGTATTGGGTGGAACAATTTAGCCCTGCAAATGCTGTTGAACGGCTACAATCCTATGATATCATCCTGGACTGTACGGACAATTTCGCCGCACGTTATTTACTTTGTGACGCCTGTCGCCTCCTAGACAAACCCTTGATTTTTGCTGCGATCTATCAATATGAAGGTCAGGTTGCTGTATTCAATGTAGCCGATACGCATGGTGTCAAGACAAGTTACCGACATCTGTTCCCCTTGCCGCCGGATCCCCTGGAGGCACCGGATTGTAACACCGCCGGTGTGCTTGGCGTACTGCCCGGTATGATCGGCATATTACAGGCAACAGAAGCCATTAAATTATTGACAGGTATTGGTGTTGTTTTGATAAATAAATTAGTGACTGTCAATTTGCTAGATCATAGTACTTTTACTTTTGATATACCTCCTGCGCTCCCCGAAAGCAGCAGTTATCCCCAAAGTCTCGACGCCTTAAAAGATTTCGATTATTTCAATTCTTGTGCATCGACAACCGGACAAATACAAGTTATCACTGCCGCCGACCTTGTCATGCAATGGCATGCCGCTGATCTGCAGCTGGTGGATGTACGGGAAATGGATGAATTACCAAGGCTTCCCGTTCCTCATCTCTCCATTCCGCTTGCAACATTGCCGCAGCGCTTGGAACAGCTGAACCGCAGGCGTATTGTCTTCGTCTGCCAGACCGGCAAGCGGAGTTTGGCAGCAGCCCAGTACTACCTGGGGCAGGCCAGCGGCAAGCAGCAGATTTTTCATGTGGACGGCGGTATAATGGTTTTAAAAAACTACTTCAATGAATAAGGAAAAAAACGATATTTTTATGCAGGGCCCCATTCCCCCTGAGCGGATTGCCACAAGTATTGCCACACATGGCCGTAAATATGACATTGGAGCCCATAGTATTTTTCTTGGACAGATCCGTGCCGATCAGGTGGACGGAAAAACAGTGCGCGCGATTGATTATAGTGTCAACCGGGAACTCGCGCTGTCAAAGATGGCCGAAATCCGTCAGGCGGTCTTTGACAAGTATCCCCTGGCCTGTATGCATGTTTACCACAGTGAAGGACTGGTGCAGGTAGGCGAAATCTGCTTTTTTGTCTTCACCTCTTCCGCACATCGGCGTGTAGCCATTGATGCCTGCGAGGAGCTTGTGGAGCGCATAAAAAAAGAAATGCCCATCTGGGGCAAAGAAATATTTGAAGACGATACCCATCAATGGAAAACTAACAGATAACTAACAGATAACATGGTCGATATTACACATAAAAGCAGCACACTACGTAAAGCTATAGCAGAGGCTACGGTAAATGTCTCCTCCGAAAACACGATCCGCTTGATCGAGCAGCGGCAGATTCCCAAAGGTGATATCTTTGAATTTGCACGTGCTTCGGCTTTACTTGCGATCAAAAAAACGGGTGACATGATTCCGGACTGCCATCCTTTACCGGTGGAGTATGCAGCCATTCGTTATTCCATCATGGGCTTACAGATCCGTATTGAAGTTGAAGTACATACGATTTACAAAACCGGTGTTGAAGTCGAAGCCATGCATGGGGCTTCGGTTGCAGCCCTGGTCATCTACGATATGCTGAAGCCTGTGGACAAGCAGGTGGAGATCGGCGCTATCCGGCTGCTCGAAAAGCGCGGCGGCAAGAGCAATGAATCCTTTCCCTGGGCCGGGCAGCTCAGAGCCGCTGTGGTGGTCTGCAGCGATACGGTTGCCGCGGGTCACAAGCAGGATGTTTCCGGCAAGCTTTTGTTTGAACTTCTTGAAAAACAGGGTTTACGTGATATTGCCTATGCCGTAGTTGCCGACGAGCCTGCAGCGATACGGGAACGTGTGGAGCATTATCAACAGGCTGGAATAGACCTGCTGGTTTTTACGGGCGGGACAGGTCTCTCCGACCGCGATGTTACGCCCGATACGGTAGCTCCTTACATTACCCGGGACATTCCCGGAATTATGGAGACGGCGCGGCAATATGGACAACAGCGTGTCAAGACAGCAATGCTCTCGCGGGGTATTTCAGGTTTTGCCGACCGGATGTTGATCCTTACGCTGCCCGGATCGCCCAATGGCGTACGTGAAAGTATTGCCGCATTATTTCCGCAGCTGCTCCATGTTTTTCAAGTCAGGGAAAATACGGGACATTAGTGCGTATTTCTCAAATTTTGAACATGCTGTTTAACCCGTTCGATCGTTTGGTAGATTTCTGCTTCATGGGTTAGCCGGCCCAGGCTAAAGCGAATGGATGACAGGGCGTCGAGGTCTTGGAGCCCCATGGCTTTGAGCACATGTGAAGGACGTGAAGTTACTGCTGAACAAGCGGAACCACTGGATACAGATATTGTCCCCAGCCGCATGATAAGTTGTTCGGAAAGTGCTCCCGGAAAACAAATATTTGTCGTATTATAAAGCCTATCAATGGGGCTACCATTTAGGAATGCCCCATCGATAGACAGTAGTTCGATCTCCAGCAAATCTCTTAACGGACCTATTCGCTGCTGCTCCTGTTCCAATTCACTGACGGCAATCCGCAGTGCGGCAGCCATTCCGATAATTCCCGTTGTGTTAAGCGTGCCGCCACGCCATCCCTGTTGCTGCCCACCGCCCTGCATAATCGCGGATAGCACTTTTTTTGCCTGCTCGCCTATATAAAGCCCCCCGATTCCCTTCGGACCATAAAATTTATGCGCCGAAAAGGCCAGTAGATCAACGCCGAGTTCCCGGGTATTGACAGACATTTTGCCGACTGCCTGGGTGGCGTCACATAAGACCAATGCATTGCGTTGATGGGCAATTTCGGCGATTTCCTTGATCGGCAGAACCACGCCTGTTTCGTTATTTACGAGCATACTGCAGACCAATGCCGTATCCTCACGGATGGTTTCTGTCAGCAACACCAGATCGGGCATCCCCTGCTCATCCACAGTAAGGTAAGAGATTTCGAATCCCAGCCGCTCCATAAATGCACAGGTTTCCAACACAGCCTTATGCTCGGTGGCGATACCGACGATATGTTTACGGTTAGAAAACTGCAGTCCCTGGATCGCCAGATTGATCGCTTCGGTAGCACCGGAAGTATAGATGATATTTTCGGCATGCGTACCCAATGTGTATGCGATCTCTGCAGTTGCCTGGTCGACAGCATCCTGTACGGTCAGGCTAAAGAGATGCGCGCCGCTCGGATTTGCGTAACTGCTCCCAAAAAAAGGGAGCATTTCGTGCAGCACGCGCTCATCAACGGGTGTTGTGGCGTTATAATCGAGATAGATAAAATTTGAGTTGCTATTGTCCATGTAATTATCCGGTCGTTTTACCGATCTCTACTTTAGCACAGCCATTCAAGCGGCAAACCCAAAATTAGATCGCCATAGAGAAATCCAACGATACACAAATATAAGTATTCGTTGTCAAAGCTGTCTTATTCAAAAATTCTTGTCTGGCCTGCCCCTTTTTCAACTGCTAATCAAGATGCTGCCTATCCCAGTGCGCCATTTTTCTGACCCCGACCGACCAATATTTTACGGATCTTCCAGCCATCGTCAGTCGCGCTAAGATAGATATAATCTGTGCGCGTAAAGGTTTCGAACTGCATGGTCATTTTTGCTATGCAAGCCGTAGCATCCTCATCTAGGACACGGTATTGCGCAACACAGTCGTACCTATTGCCGGTCATCGATTTTAAGAATTTGAGGATTCCCTTTTTTCCGTGGCGCTCATGTCGGCCATCTGTTTGATACTCCACGTCATTTGTAAATAGGTGTTCCACCCATTGGGTTTTTCCTTCGCTGACTGTTTTCACATAGTTGTCCATCACTTTGTCGGCATTCCAGCCCCGCATGGGATTCGGTTTGGGACCAGCGCTGAGAAGGATACTACTCAGGCCCGTCAGCGATAGGCCGAGCAACAGCTGTCTTCTTAGTCTTTTCGTGTTTTTTACGAATGTCTTCATTTTGTTTTATGATTACTTTAATTTAGTAATTAAATAATTGTATAAAAGCTGATTATATTTCATAATAGCTTGAGTGTTTCTGAGCAGAATTAGGAATGGTAGTCTGTTCCGTCCACCTTCTGATATCGAATGATTCAAAGTTAGATCCATTCCAAAACTGGATAAATAAGCGAAAAACACTATATTTATGGGCAGTACTACCCATATTATGGCACGATAGCTTACCTATATTTGAAATATGTTTTTAAGATTTATTTGCTGCGTATTATTAGGTTTGTTCAGCACACAGCATGTTGCAGCGAAAGAGATTGTCGTGACCAATATGGAGGCTCTTTATAAGACCAGCTTACGTACGTATAACGGGACATTTTATCAGGTCGATCTTCGTATTCAAAATCAATCCGGATCAGATGACTGGTATATTCATATTCCACCCCCTATAGAAGCCATCCGCTTGTTTACAAAAGATAAAGCGGGACGCCTATCCCTAGTTAAGGTGGATGAGAACATTGCTCATGTTGACAAAAAAGTAAAGATAAATGGCTTTATGTACCCACTTTCCCTACATCGGGGCGAGAAAAAAACATACTACCTTTATGTGAAGAGCAGTTATCAGTTGGCAGTGCCGCTTTACATCGGCACGATGGAAGCAATTTATGAGACGGATCATTTTAGAAATGTCATCAACGGATTTATGTTGGGTATGCTGGTTGCACTGATGATCTATAACCTCTATATTTATATCGTCGTTAGAGACCGTATTGTGCTATATTATCTCGGCTACGTGATCGGCAGTCTTATTTTTCTGTTAACCTGGAATGCCTATTTTACACATACATTACCTTCCTGGCGGCTACGGCTCCTCAGTGCTTCCGCTACGTTGATACTTATATTCAGTGTGTTATTTGCCAACAAATACCTTTATCTGGCACGTTCAGCACCAGGTTTATTTAGTATCCGGAAATGGATCTATGCCATTTTCGTGGTACCTTTTTTGGTTGATATTACCGGTTTAACTTCCCTTGCTTTTCAACTGCTATGTTCCACATTGGCTATCGCAGCAGCATACTGGTTGGTTGCCGGTTTTTGTAGCCTACGGCATAAAGTAACCGTTGCGGCAATCTATCTCATTGGAGTTGTCCCGCTCCTATTTTGTTATGCCTTTTATGAGGGCTTTCACTCATCGATGAACATACAATTGGGATTATGCTTACAAGCCTTGGTTTTAATATTTGCACAGGCCGTCCAACTAAATACCCTCAAAAAAGAATCCGTAAGATTACAGAAAGCAATGATCGACCAGGCTGCCGGTTTTTCAAAACGACTGATTACCGGACAGGAGCACGAAAAGGAGAACCTTGCTAAAGAGCTCAATACATCGATCGGACAGCAATTGGTCTTACTTAAAAATGAAGTTTTCGTGCTACAGGAAAGTAGTACCGATCAGCAGCAGGCGCTTTTTAATGCGATGACCCAGGATATTGGCAAAGCAATCGAAGAAGTTGGGCAGGTATCTTCCTCCCTCCATCCCTATCGGCTCAGTACACTTGGGCTTAAAAGTTCCATTGTGCATATGGTCGAAGAGGTCAATGCAAGCTCAGATACAGTGATTAGCTTGCATATCGACGAACTGGATGAGCTGTTGCCGCACGATTCCGCAATCAATCTGTATCGGGTAATCCAGGAACTGCTCAATAATCTCATTAAACATGCACAAGCAAGCCAATGTTCCATCCGGCTAAAACATAACAAAGACCAACTGATCTTCTATTATCAGGACGATGGTAAGGGCTTTGATTACAAAGCCGTATTTATCGGGCTTGGACTATTGGGCATCCGTGAGCGATGTGCTCTCCTGAATGCCAAAACCACGCTTACGAGTCTGCCAAATCAGGGAACCAAAATATTAATTAAAATTCCGCTACAGGAGCGCAGCAAACGAACACAACAACAAGAACATCAATATGATCAACAATAAAACCGATGCTATGAATACTACGATATTAATTGCAGATGATCATCCGATCTTTTTGAAAGGATTACAGGAGGTCATTGAAAGCGAGCCTGGTTATGAAGTTATTTTTGCAGCTAAGAACGGCAGGGAGGCGCTTGCTATTGCGCGTACGCAGCGGCCCATGGTCACTATACTCGATATTGACATGCCCGAAATGAACGGTCTTATGGCTGCTGAAGAGCTGATCAAGGTCCTTCCGGAGGCCCAGGTCATTCTGCTGACCATGCATAAGGCCAAAGATACCTTTCTTCGGGCATTGGAAGTGGGTGTATCGGGCTACGTGCTCAAAGAGAATGCTGTGGTCGATATTATCCATGCCATAGAGGCTGTCACACAGGGTAATTCCTACATTAGTCCGGAGATGAGTTCTTTTTTGCTTAAACAACGGCGTAACTACCAAGATCCTACTGCCGAGGAGCTGTTGCGTACCTTAACGCCTTCGGAACTGAAAATATTGAAATTGGTCGGAAGCTATAAAAGTACAAAGGCCATCGCCGAGGAGCTGTTCATCAGTGAAAAAACCGTATCCAATCATCGTATGAACATTTTAAAAAAACTCAATTTAACGGGCAAGAATAGTTTATTACGCTTTGCCATTGAACAACGATAACAATGAAGCAGTGGATACTGAGCATTTGTGTGAGCTTTTTGTTTGTTTTACATGCTGTAGCAATGGATATCCGCCCTATAGAATTACAGGATAACGAAAGTGGCTATACCATTAATTATCCCCTGTATCTGGTGGACACAGGACAACACATGCTTCCGGAGGAAGTGCTGAAACATGCCGGCTTTAAGCCGGCTGCGTTGCCTGTCTTATCCCTTGGGGTCAGTACCGCGGCAGTATGGATAAAAATGCAGGTCGTAAACCATAGCCACCATAGTGGCTGGAATTTACAGATTGAATGCCCCCCTGTGTTGCAGTCTGTTCGTCTTTACCGCAAAGAAGGCAGCCGTTTGGTTGAACTATTTCTGACAGATGCCAGCAATCCCAGGACAAAAGAACAGATTAGGGTTAACGATCTGCTGATTCCCCTGCAGCTCCCATTAGATTCCACAGCCGAGTATTATATCCGGGCTACTAGTAACAATATTCTGCGTTTGCCGCTCGAGATTGTTACCTTACAGCGCGCATTTGAACAAAGTTACTTAACAGATATGTTAAACGGTATCACCTTTGGCATGTTGATGGCTTTTGCACTGTACAATCTTTTTGTTTACATCCTTACCCGGGAACGTTCCTATATCTATTACCTTTTTTACATCTTTTTCTGGGGATTCAATGTGTTTTTTTACAATGGATTTCTCCCAGATATCCTAACATCACTCAGTTGGCTCAACAGTGCAGGAATCATAATCGGCCTGGCAAGCATCTTGAGCATATTCTTTACTAATTCTTTTTTACAGACCAAAAAGAATAGTCCGTTTTTTTACAAAACAGGCGGGTTTATGACTTTACTTTCCTGTATAATTATATTGACCGATATATTTTGGAAGGGTGCCTATGCCTTTATTCTGATTCAATACCTGATGTATCCCTTTTTCATTTATTGGTTTGGAGCTGGTATATCCTGTCTACGCAATGGCTACAGACCGGCACGTTATTACCTTCTTGGTTTTGGTAGTCTGATGCTGGGCAATGCAGTTTATAATCTCAAAGACCTCGATATGCTGCCAGATAATACCTTTACCCGCACAAGCATGCATTGGGGCACCTTGTTGGAATCATTGATTTTGTCCTTTGCACTGGCTAGCAGACTCAACTTCTACCAACAGGAGAAAGAACAGATTCAGGTGAAATCCATCGCCGAGAAAAAGAAATTTCTAAGGGAGCTATTACAGCGGCAGGAACAGGAAAAGAAAAGAGTCGCTATGGAGCTGCACGACAATATCGGGCAGCAATTGATTCTCATCAAAAACAAAGCATGGCGATTAAAGCAGCTGAGCGCACAGACTGGCCGTGATGCAATTGGCCGTACAATCGATCATATTGCTGATATCATTGCGCAGATAAGAGCGATATTACATCGCCTGAGACCCTATCAGATGGATTTAATGGGTCTTAGTCAGAGTATTGAAAGCATGGTTATGGATGCCTGTGTCAACCATCAGCTCCGCGTCGAGCTGATGACGGACATCAACTCATGTTATACCGTAGATGAGTCCATGCATATTTTTCGTATTGTACAATTACTGACCGATGCAGCTGTGGCCAGTAATCCGGAGGTAGCCATTAATTTTCGATTGACCCGGTCGGCGTCAAGTATCGGAATCAACTTTAATATCGAGAAACCCCAACAGAAACTCGTTATTCCGCCGGACATTCACAATCGCTTGGAACTTCTGGATGGTCAGATTCACCTAAAGTCAGAAAATAACGATATTTTGATCGCCATCCAGATTCCTTTTAATGCAAGATAGATAAATTGAATGGTGTGTTGGTCGTGAAGACATTTTCGTACACGTTACCTGTCTAATCAATGAAATACGAGAAAATGATAGCGGAACATTCGATGTTAAAAACAGGAAAAAAGGCATTAACCAGTTGTTCCTTGGCTCATTTTAAGCTGTTCCTCAAATCTGTAATTTACGAAATTCTACTGGATCCCCTATAGGACACTATCAGCGTTTATAGCTGATGGCCAAAGAGTAATCATCGTGGTACTAAAACCCATAGTTCTTCATACTTTTTCAAAAACAAAATATTACAAATCAGTCCCGCAATTCCATATGGGCAATGTCGGTTTTGTTGCGAATTTTACCTGTGATTAAACTTGTCATAACCCCGGTAAGTGACAGGATTGATTTCAACTGTATTAGCGGAAAATTCCATGAATAAATATGATATCAAAAATACGGACCTCCTTAGGAGGTCAATAACAGACACCAGGTCTCTTTTACTGACCAGAAAAATACAACAACTCAAAGTTTCAGATCTTATTTCAGTATTGAATCTCTCCAGAAGTACATTCTTCCGCTTCTTTGGAAATATGAATATTATTTTTGAATTGGTTATATCCGAAGAGCTTGAGTACTGTTATGAGCTAATAGGGCGTAATCTGTTGGCTGCCCTCGATAACCCACATCTTATTGCCGAGCTTAACCTTCTTCGAGCAATCTATGTAAGAAAGAATTGTATACTCTATAATTATTATAAGAGTATATTATCCTTGCCCAAAAGATATGCACCATTAATACAAGCCATCACTGCCAAAGAGCAGCAATTGTATGTAAATATCTTATCAAGACAAATGAATTATATATCTAATGACTACAGTCGGATTAAATTATCGCCACTGTTTCAAAATAGACCGTTTAATCCGTCGTGACCATTACTGCGTATCAGTAAATTTCGCAACTCTTAGCCGAAATACTATAGCAATTACACGGTATGTAATCAGGAATTTTGTAGGACTAATATAAATTCGAGATGAAAAATGTAGAAATGAGCATACCAGATATGCAAAGTACCCACTGCCAAACAAGGGTAAAGGCAGTTGTTAACGGCTTTGAGGATGTCAAAGTTGAGCGGTTGGAAGCTGGAAAACTCACCGTTTCAATTGGTCGTGATGAAATTGAAGAAGAACTGGTGTCAGCGATCGCGCGCAGCGGTTACAAGGTGATGCCTGAGCGAAGTGTAAATACTTCAGGTTGTTCAACAGGTTGTTGTGGGTAATGCGCAGCGAATGAGCGATGCCGGCTTACGAGTATCGCCCATTCTTTGGTACGAATTCCCGTAAGTAATTCCTTATTAAAAAAAAGAGCTATGATAAATATGCACAATTTAAATGAATGCGCGGATATGATAACGAGAGTTTATCGTGTAGCGGAGCAGGTCATCCAGTTGCAGTTGGATACCGGCAGACCTGTTCAATTTGCACTGGAGCTTAGCAACGAACTAAAAACAGATTATCAGGAATTGAACAGTCTATTTCTCACCCGATGTGATATGAGCCTTGATGTGATTTTCTTAAAGCAGGTCGTCGAAAAAGTAAAAGAGCAGCTTGTGTATACCGAGCAGCCCTTGTCACAGATCGCAAAGGCACTAGGTTATGAAAAATCAAATGACTTATCGGAACAGTTGATGTGTTATACTGGCTTAACATCGGCTCATTTTAAACGTATCCGAAAAATCAAATTGGAAAACATCAGACGGCAGCAGGAAAAAATATAAGAAGATGGCAATCACAACCAATATCCGAAAGGGATTCATAGAATGAAAAAATATACTTGGCGAACATATAAAGTTGAAAAGGAAACCCAAGACACGGTAACGATATATTTTGACACCAAATCACAAGATATGAGCTACCTGCCCGGGCAGTACCTGAATATTCGTATTAAAGTCGAGGGCGAATTGCTCATACGATCCTATTCATTGAATTCTATACCATCCGACAGGTATCCCGCTATTACGGTGAAACGGGTCGACGGCGGTAGGGTAAGTCCCTATATTATAGATAACGCGGCAAATATTGAGGATTGGGATGTTGAAGGACCATTTGGAAGTTTTATTTTAGATCGGGAGATAGCAGATCGACATCAGGTTGTTTTACTTGCTGGGGGAAGTGGAATATCACCGTTATTTTCGATGTTAAAGAGTGTCGCTGATACAAAACATACTCCCTTGTTGATCTATAGTAATAAGTCTCCGGAAGACACTATTTTTTTTGACCAATTAAATTCGTTGGAAACAGAGGGCACATTGAATATTTGCTATGCTTTTACTGCTCCGAAATTTGTATCAACAAAAATGAATCATATCCCGGGTCGATTCTCTTTACTTGTACTCCGATCGCTGGTCAAAAGGTTGGTTGCAGCAGTTAATGATGCGCATTTTTATTGCTGTGGTCCTGTTGCGCTGATGAATCTTTACAAGGATGCCCTTATCGGCCTCAAAATTCCCGAAGAAAATATCCATATGGAATATTTCAGCCCGACAGCTGTAGATTTGGATCATTTTGAAACAGATAACAGCATAAAAGAGGTTCTTGTAACACATTACGAGGACCACTATGGCAGCGAAGAAATACAAACATTCGAATGTACTTCGCTTATAGAAGTAAAACCGCGGCAATCGTTATTGGAAGCCATGAAAAGCCATGATATCCATGTCGCAAGTTCTTGTAATAATGGGACTTGTGGTACATGTTGGGCGGTCAGAACAGCGGGTACAATTCATATGCCTCGTAAACATGCATTGCCGCCAGAAGACCTTGCAGCAGGAATAATTTTGCTCTGTCAGAGTTATCCGCTTACGGAGGACGTATGTGTTACCCTACAGTAACACATACTGTTCAAAAGTTCTCCTTCAACAGCTCCTTAAGATTGCAATGCTGCACACACAGATCCGCATACATTGTCTTTAATCTGTTGTTCTCTTCGTTCAAATTCACCAATACCGCCAGAATATCCATGGCGACATCTTTGTATTTTTCTTTCAATTCATAAATCGTCGCGCCATATAGGCCATATTTATCAAAGAGCTCCAGACCGCTTTTTCCCGAATTATAGTCTTTTAGCACTTTACTGATCTGATGTTCATTACTAGCTTTGTTTTTCATGTTACTTATATATTATCTCTTACAAAATTCCTAAAGATCAATAAGGCCAGCTATACACTTTCCCCCTTTAATTTTGTGATATTTATTGTTACTACAGCAAATAGCCCAAAATTTCACAAATCAAAGGCGGAATATCATATAGTCGAATTTGATGCAAATGCTGAATTTTAATCGGATTTAAACCCGGACAAATACATGATGAAAACTACGACTCTGTTAATAAAAGGAATGGTATGCAATAGATGTGTGTATGTACTAGAAAGGGAAATGACGACCCTAGGCTTTGAGGTATTGGACATTAGGTTGGGGCAAGTCGTCCTAAAGGCAACGGATGATTTTCCTCAAAAGATGGATACAGTGGAACTGATGCTGAAAGGTAACGGTTTCGAACTACTTTACGAGAAAAAACAGAAGATAATCAACGCAATAAAAGCCTATGTCGAAAAAGGTATCGATATGCAATTGGCGAGTGGTATCCCAACCCGGTTTACAAGCTTGATCAGCGATCGACTAAATAAGAATTACGATACCTTAAGCACCATGTTTTCAACGATGGAGGGAATAACGCTCGAAAAATATATTATTTGTAGAAAACTGGAGAAGGTAAAACAATTGTTGATTTGCACTGAAATGTCCCTGACAGAAATTGCCTATGCCCTGGGCTACAGCAGTCAGGCATATCTATCCAACCAGCTCAAAAAATATACAGGTTTTACATCAAGCCATTTTAAACAGGCTAAGCAGGACGGCAAATCAACGGAGCTACAGAAATAACAGTCGCTCTTGTTGTTTGCAACTCGCCTTCAGGACATTTGATCCCATACCAACAAAAGAAAGCTTTGCAGGTCTCGCGTATACCTATCCGTATCTGCCAACATTCCGGCATTATCCGAGCCGATCGAAAAATCAGTAAATCTTATAAATCGAATAAGGAGTTGCATACGCTGCGTCTGCAGGGCTATCCTCAATTTTGTATCTGGATAGACTATCTGGCCACAATGACCGGAAGATTCCAATGATCAGTTTATAAAAATAGTTACGTTTAATCACTTATTACATCATTAAAAAGCAAGACCATGTTTTTCTTATCGACAAAATCCAGGACGGGCATGTTGGTTCCCCTACTTGGTATTATACTCATCGCTTGTGAGAACAAGTCCGAGAAAACGGGCGCGTCAGCGACCGGTACAAACACTGATGCAGCCCGCTTACCTGTCGATGTACTGATCGCACAGGCGGAGGAGCTTCATCAGGATGAGACCGTTATAGGGACCATGATGCCCTATCGCGAAGTTTCTATCGTCAGCGAACTGGCTCAAAAAATTATCCGTGTCGCATTTCAGGACGGTAGCTATGTTGAGGAAGGAGCTATTCTCTATGTCCTCAACGATGCCGATATCAGGGCACGTCTTCGTCAGCTCGGAGCCGAATTAGAACTCGCAAAACTGAATAAAGAACGGTTAGATAACCTGTTGAAAACCGAAACCATAAAACAGCAGGAATACGATGAAGCACTTATGCGTTTCCGTTCTTTAACCGCACAGCAAGAACTGCTTCGTGTAGAACTGGCCAAAACTATCATTAGGGCTCCTTTTTCAGGGAAAATAGGAATTTCAAAAGTTCATGTGGGCGCCTATGTCATCCCGGGTACGGCGCTGGTTACCCTACAGGATCAAATCAACCTCAAGATTAACTTTTCTATTTCCGAAAAACACCTGCCTTTGATCAATAAGGGGACAAAGGTTCGCTTCACAACGGCACTATCTACAGAGCAGTTGGAGGCAACGGTGCTCGCTACCGAGCCGGGACTGGATGCTGCAGGCCGAAATCTAGAAGTCCAGGCGCGCGTGGATAATTCCAATAGAAAATTTCGACCGGGTATGTCGGCCAAAATACACTATAGCAGTAGTGACAGGGAAACTAAAGGTGTCACGATACCCACCGAAGCCCTTATGCCTGGGAATGGTGGATATAATGCATATGTTATCGTCAATGGCAGAGCGAAAGCCACGGCGGTCAGCATCAGTAACCGAACGGAAACCGATGCCGTTGTTACGTCCGGTTTGCATACCGGTGACAGTGTAATCGTCTCCAATATGTTGCGTATTACCGAGGGTACCCCCGTAAAAGCTATTATTCCAACTAAATAACATGCCATGAGTATATCGTCACTAAGTATAAAAAAGCCCGTACTGGCTGGAGTATTTTCTCTTTTGTTGGTCATATTGGGCATTGTCGGATGGAAACAATTGGGGGTGCGGGAATTTCCACTCACCGAACCTCCGGTCATTTCCGTAATCACATTCTATCCTGGGGCAAGTCCAGATGTGATCGCATCTAAGCTCACACGTCCTATGGAGGAGTCCATTGCGGAGGCTGGCGGCATCCGAACGATCTCTTCCGAATCACGTGAACAAGTTAGTGTGATCTCCGTCGAATTTAACCGTGAGACTGACATTGAGGATGCGTTAAATGATGTCAGAGATAAAGTCGCTAAATCCAGGAAGCAGCTGCCAGCAGATGTAGATCCACCTATTGTTCAAAAGGCCTCCTCCGCAGATAACCTTGTTGCCTTTCTTGAAGTTGAAAGTGATACCAAGGACATCAAAGAAGTTAGTCATATCGCTTCCACAGTTATCAAGGACAGGATGCAATCCATTCCCGGAATCAATAATGTCGCTATCGTTGGTGAACATAAATATGCCATGCGGCTCCGGTTCGACCCAATTAAATTAGCTTCCTATCGGCTTAGTCCCGAAGATGTCAGGCAAGCCCTGCTTAGGGAAAATGTGGATCTGCCTGGGGGCCGCATCGAAGGTGATCAGAGCGAGCTGAGTATCCGGACGCTCGGACGCCTCAACAGCGCCACAGATTTTAATGAGATGCTTATCAAGAAAGTCGGCAACAGCGTTATCAAACTTCAGGATGTCGGGGTGGCAGAACTTGGCGAAATGAATGAAAGAACCGCTATCATCAACGAGACAGGCAATCTGAATCGTATTGGTATCGGTGTTGCTATCCAGATTCAACGTGATGCCAATGCCATTGAGGTTGTGGACGAATTTTATAAACGCCTGGCACAGCTCAAAAAAGATATCCCTTCAGATTACCGTCTTATTGTTGGATTTGATTTCACGCGTTCCGTCCGCGAATCCATCAAAGAGGTTGAAGAAACCCTATTTATTGCATTTGGACTGGTGGTGCTTATTATTTTCCTCTTCCTACGCGATTGGCGCTCAACCATCATTCCGGTATTAGCCATACCGGTATCCATCTTATCGGCCTTTTTCATCATGTATATTGCTGGTTTTTCTATCAATGTACTCACCCTCTTGGGACTCGTACTCGCAATAGGACTTGTTGTTGATGACGCTATTGTAGTCCTTGAAAACATCTACAAGAAAATTGAAGAAGGGATGTCCCCGATACAGGCCGCTTTTAAAGGTTCCAAAGAAATCTATTTTGCCGTGATTTCAACCACAATCACCCTGTCAGCTGTATTCTTGCCAATTGTATTTATGGGCGGTATCAGTGGTCAGCTCTTTCTCGAGTTTGCAATTGTGGTTTCCGGCTCGGTTTTGGTTTCTGCTTTCGTAGCCCTGACGCTGACACCTATGCTTAGTGCTTATTTCCTCAAAAAGAAAGCCGGTCCGGGCTGGTTCTATCGGATGACCGAGCCATTTTTTGTCCGTTTAAATAACGGCTATACGCGATTGCTGCTTCTTTTTATGAAAGTACGCTGGCTGGCTTGGGTGTTTCTGCTTGTTACGTCAGGATTGATCTACTTCGTGGGGAAACAATTGCCATCGGAACTGGCTCCTGTAGAAGATCGCTCCAATATGAATCTGATTGCCATTGCTCCGGAGGGAGTATCGTTCGATTACATGAAAAAGAATATGATCGAGGTCGGTAAGTATGTAAACGATTCCACCGATGGTTTGTACCAGACCTATTCCATGGTGGCCATTTCCTTTATTCCCGCTCCTGCTCCGGTGAATGTTGCGGTACAAAGTATCTACCTAAAAGACCCGAAAGAAAGGAAGAAGTCAATACAGGACTTATATAACCAATATGGTGCTGCGTCAGGTAATTTCCGGAGTTTTCTGCTGTTTCCCTATCTTCCACCAACCATTGGCACCCGATATGGCGGCGACATGCCTGTCCAATTTGTATTACAGGCGCAAAACCTAGATAGTCTTACCGCCGTGTTACCTAAATTTTTGGCTGCCGTGCGCCAGAGCAAAAAGCTGATGTTTGCTGATTCAGACCTTAAAATAAACAAACCGGAGGTAAAAATCAGAATAGACCGGGAAAAGGCCGCGCTGATGGGCGTATCCATTGAAGAAGTCGCCCGTACCTTACAGCTTTCCCTTTCAGGACAGCGTTATGGTTATTTCTTGCGCGATGACAGGCAATATGAAGTGATTGGGCAGTTGTCGCGTCCTTACAGAAACGATATCAATGACTTAAATGGTATCTACGTCCGATCAATGGAAGGCCAGATGATTCCGCTGGGTAATCTGATCAAAACAGAGGAATCGGTAAGTCCAGCCGCGATCTATCGATACGATCAATATACTTCGGCTACCATCTCGGCAGCTCCTGTGCCGGGTGTAAGCCTTGCTGAAGCTATACAGGAGATTGAAAAAATAAAAACAACTGTGCTGGGTGAAAATTTTAAATCCTCCTTAGCTGGGCAGTCTCGTGATTTCAGCGAAAGCCAGGGTAATATCACATTCACACTGATACTGGCGCTCCTGCTGATCTATATGATATTGGCGGCTCAGTTTGAGAGCCTCAGAGATCCGCTCACCATCATGCTTACCGTACCGATGGCAGTAACCGGTGCGATCCTTAGCTTGCACTGGTTTGGTCAGAGCTTAAATGTATTTAGCCAAATCGGCATCATTACACTCGTGGGGCTTATTACCAAGAACGGTATATTGATCGTCGAATTTGCCAATCATCTGAAAGATACCGGCCTCTCTAAGTACGATGCCGCTATTACCGCCGCCGAACAACGTTTTCGACCCATACTGATGACTTCCTTAGCGATGATATTTGGCGCATTGCCCATTGCGCTTACGGTAAACAGCCGTCAGTCCCTGGGAATTGTAATCGCCGGCGGGCTAGTATTCTCCGGTATACTTACCTTATTTATTATTCCCGCAGTCTACTCCTATCTGTCGAGTAATAAGCGTAGGGAAAGCATTATTGAAGAAGAAACCGAAAGCCTAAATGAAAAGGCAACGCACTAATTATCCATTTCAACGTTTATAACAATGAAAAAAACAATATATACATGCATTACCACGCTGCTGTTGGTTTATCTAGGCCGACCGCTGCTTGCTCAGGATAAAGCGCTCTCCCTCACCGACGCATTGGAAATTGCAGAAAAGGGCAATAAAACCATACAGGCGCAGCTCCTCGAGGAAATACATGCGACGGCGATAACGGCAGAGAGCAAGGGTGCACTGCTGCCGACGATTTCGGGCCAGCTGGCCTATTCCCACTACTTTGACAGGCAAACAATTTTTCTGCCGGGATATTTTGCCGGCACCAACAAAGCCGTACAAGACGTAGCTGTTGGCGGAAAAAATGCTTTTAACGGCATGCTATCCCTTTATCAGCCCATTTTTGCACCCGATCTCAGTAGGCAAAGGAAAACAGCATTTATCAATGAGCAGATCGAATTTCAAAAAACAGCTGAACTTAAAAGCAAAGTTGCGCTGCAGGTTTCGGTAAGTTATCTTAACATATTGATTATGAATGAACAGCTTACCTTACTTGAACAAAGCTTACTCCGAAATGTGCGATCACTGAATGATGCCCGTTCCTTATTTACACAAGGCCGCGCGCTTAAATCGGATACACTGCGGAGTTTTATTGAGGTAGAAAATATCCGGTCATCGGTTTCTTACCTGAAAAACAATAAAGAGGTCGCACTAATCGAATTAAAAAGACTGCTCGGAATGGATGAATCCGAATCCATTGTATTGAGTGATGAGCTGGAATTTAGTGGTCAGCATGACCATTACTTATTGGATGATTTATTGAAAACAGCAACTCAAAATCGTAAAGACTTCGCTATAAAACAACTACTGATTGATCTTCAACAGAAAAAGAAAGAAGCTAAAGTGGCTGAGCTTATGCCCAAGCTGGCATTAATAGGTCAGTATCAGGTACAGGCCCAGGCAGATAATCTGCATTTAGGGGACTATACCTGGCCACGGACATCGTTTTTGGGGCTGCAGCTCTCCATACCTATTTTTAACGGCAACAGGACCCGATGGCAAATCAAGCAGGCTGACATTAAATTAAAACAGGAACAGCTACGCCTGGACGATTTTAGAGCAGAAATTAAAACCCAATTGGCCGCTATTATCAGCAAATGGAACGAAGCCATTGCACAATTGGAGATACAGAAAACCACTGTTAGTTCGGCTGAACTGAACTATCAGATGAACGAAGACCGTTTCAAAAATGGCCTAGGGTCACGCCTAGAGTTAACAGATGCCGACCTGGCACTGACACAGGCAAGAATAAATCGTCTGCGGGCGACTTACAATCTGAGGATGCTTTATACGGAGATGCAACATAGCCTGGGATTGTTGGACCTGCATTCAAAAACAAGCCATTAGATATTAGACGGATAATTTAAAGAAAACGTACAAAATGAATACACAAACTATAGAACAAAAGGATAAAACCATACCCTATCCAAAACGTTGGGCAGCACTTTTCTTGCTCTGCATGGCCCAGTTTATCGTCATTATGGATACCTCCATTATTGGCGTTGCGCTTCCGGCAATAAAGGCCGATTTAGGCTATTCACAATCCAGTCTGCAATGGATTTTCAACGCTTACGTTATCCTATTTGGCGGCTTTCTGTTGCTCGGGGGCCGCCTTTCTGACCTGCTTGGTGCACGTAGGGTCTTTATGTGGGGATTTGGTATTCTTACCGTGGCCTCTTTTTTAGCTGGTATCGCTTGGTCAGAATTGGCGTTGAACATTGGTCGTGGACTACAAGGATTAGGTTCTGCGCTGATTGCTCCTGCCGCCCTGACCCTGGTCATGTCCAAATTTACCGATCCAAAGGAACTTAATCGTGCTTTCGGATTTTGGGGTGCAGCGGCCGCAGCCGGTGGATCGGCGGGAGTTTTTCTGGGGGGCGTGATCACGGAGTGGCTTTCATGGCATTGGATATTCCTGATCAATATTCCCGCAGGTCTTATTGTCCTACTTTTTAGCAAGCGACTGTTGTTCAAGGGTAGCACAAAAAAAGGGAAAATTGACCTTGCCGGCGCGATATTGGCCAGTACTGCACTTGTGCTGATGGTGTATGCTATTGTGTCGGCAGAACATATCGGATGGAGTTCCGTACAGACAGTCCTACTGTTGGGTATATCCATCCTATTATTCATTGTGTTCATTATGCTACAGAAAAACAAAAGCGAGCCGCTTGTCCCAATGTCTATTTTTAAGGTCCCTAATTTATCCGCAGGTAACCTCATGATGTCGCTATTGGCTGCCGCCTGGATCCCCTTATGGTTTTTTCTTAACCTTTACTTACAACAGATCCTGCATTATTCAGCCTTCCATAGTGGTCTAGCGCTGTTACCGATGACCATAGCCATTATGATACTAATGGTAGGTTTTACCGGAAAACTGGTCGCTAGGTTCGGATTCAAAGCCAATATTGTTGCTGGTCTGGTCATCCTGGCGGGTTCATTATTTCTTTTCAGCACGATTCCTGCGGATGGCTCATTCCTGAAAGATGTACTGCCAGCCTCTTTATTGGGAGCTTTGGGGATGTCCCTTACCTATATTCCGGGAACGATAGCGTCCATGTCGGCTGCCAAACCCGAGGAAATGGGATTGGCTTCAGGATTGGTAAATACCAGTTATCAGGTTGGATCAGCCTTGGGCCTGGCAATTATCGTTGCTGTCTCGGCCGCGCAAACCAATTCCTTGAAGCGGGCTGGCGCAACGGACGTCGAAGCATTGAATGCCGGTTTTCAAATTGCTTTTTTCTCTGCCGGAATGCTCTGTATCGTAGCAATTTTACTTGTCGTCGGTTCTATCAGAACCATCAAGCAGTAGAAAAAAGCTACTGTCGTTCAAAGGCTGATAGACCTGCGTTATATATCCTGAATAACTGATGAAGCGTTTCCTACTGTGGAAGCGCTTTTTTATAGCATTCATTTTTTCAACTGTTTAGAATAATTCCTAATAATACTGTACTTTTGTCCCATCCTCATACTCTAGTGAAAGCAATGGCAAATAAGATGACCCCAAAAAACAGTCTAAAAAAGGTATTCCAACAACTACACCTTTATATCGGACTGCTTTTTAGTCTCATTTTTTTGATCGTTTGTATCAGCGGAATGCTGCTGAGTTTTGAGAAAGAACTGACACCTTTGCTATGGCCGAAAGAACAGCGGGTTGCAGTCTTGGCAAACCGCTTACCTGTCGATGTGATTGTATCGGGAGCAAAAGATATTTTTCCCGATAAAAGGCTTTTCCGCCTTGAAATTCCTGCCGATCCTTCCAGGAGCTATCGGATTCAATATGGGTCAAAGAAAGAAAAATATTGGTATGCTTATATTAACCCCTATACGGGCGAAGTCCAGTCTAAAGGGGCGCAGGCCGAGCGTTTCTTTCAGAAAGTACTGGATATACACCGTTTTCTTTTGATGGACAAAATTGGGGCGACGCTGACGGGGATTTCCGCTCTTGCGACCCTATTTCTCGCGATAAGCGGTATTTATCTATGGTGGCCCAAGAATAGACAGCTGCTCAAGCAGCGCCTCAAAGTGGGAATGTCTGCTTCTATGAAAAGAAAAGTCTGGGATTTTCACGCTGTGGGGGGATTCTATGCAGCATTGTTCCTCCTGATCTTTACCCTGACCGGTCTGACATGGAGCTCTGACTGGTACAATAAACAGTTTTTTAGGCTTTTTGGTGCCGATAACAAGACGAAAAAGGAAAAAGTAAAAAATCCAGTATCGGAACTTGCTGTTGGCTTTTCGCCATTCGAGACCATGTACCAGCAGATTAACGCACTTTATCCTGCTCCGGGAAATATACTGATGACATTTCCGGAACAGGAAGATATCGCTTTTTCATTGACAAAAGAATCATTTTCTGGCGGGCTGTTGCAGATCAACCAGGCCTATTTCGACAGCAGATCCGGCAAGCTG
This sequence comes from Sphingobacterium sp. CZ-UAM, assembly GCF_002000245.1. GTDB lineage: Bacteria > Bacteroidota > Bacteroidia > Sphingobacteriales > Sphingobacteriaceae > Sphingobacterium. The sequence continues at coordinate 1,005,871 of NZ_MTCM01000001.1, forward strand.
ATCAAAGGCAACCCAATGAACAAGTTGCCTGTGGCGGAGCAAATGCGCAAGATGGTCAAGCCCATCCATGTTGGCTCGGTATTTGGCCTTCCTTCAAAAATTGTTATGTTTCTGGCCGCTAGTCTGGCCGTCACCCTCCCCATCACCGGTCTTTGGATCTGGCTCAACAAAAGGAACAAAAAAATGGTAAGGCCCAGAAAAAAACGAAGACCTAGAGATCGAGCTGTACCCCTAAATTTGCCATAGTCCCGGTCCCCTTGATGTAATAGCGGCCTTCATTGGTCGCTCCGCGTACTTCGGCATGAACGGGATAGTAATCCGCATTGAATAGGTTGTTGATAGAGAATAAAAAGGTGAATTTCTGATATTTGTATCTGGTTTGGAAATCAACAAGATTATAACCGGAAATCGGATATTTCCCATAATTGTATTCCGCAGCCGGGAATACGTCCCGCCCACCCAAATGCAGGTATTGCAAATAAACATTCCAGTTGTCCGTGATGCTGAAATCGGCATTTAGGTTAATTTTGAACGGAGAAATAATAGAATTGTCTAATTTATCTTTGTACTTGCCTTCTTTTTTCAGATCCTGACGCCCATCCATATAGCCGAGTACAGTTCCCAAAGACAGCCATTGAACCGGTTTTACATTTCCGACAAATTCCATGCCATAAATGCGTTGTGGTACCTGACTCAATTCGTAATTACCAGGTGTGGAAGTTTCAGCGAAGGTGGTTCCTTTCTGGGATGTACTATAATAGCCTGTCAGCTGATAGTCCCATATATTCATTTTACCATTTACACCCAGTTCGAAATTATTGACCACAACAGGTTTGGGGTCAATTTGGCTCAAGGGTACACCATTGCGCAGGATAAGCCCGACATCGCCAATGGAATATCCCTGCGAAAAGGAAGCGAAAGGTTGCGCGTAACTATATTTGTTGTACCGTGTGGCGATATTAAATACAAAAGCATCTGAATTGTTATTGTCACCCGCAGTGAGTTTGCCATTTTTGGTCAGATCGCCCACCTTAAAACGGATATTTTCATAACGTACCCCGCCTTTTAGAATCCAGTCAGTACCTAAACTCAATTTACTCTGCAGGTAAAACGCGACATTGTTCATATTCATATCCGGTGTCACCAGGTCATCTTTCAGTGTTTTCTGTACGGTATGGTCTTTTAGAAAATCAGCACCGTAGATCAGGGAGATATTGGATGATGAGCCCAGCTCAAAAGGTGTATTAAAATTTAATCTTGCTCCTTTATGGTCAGAATAATTTTGGTTGTATGTTTCAAAAACCGTATTCATGTCCTCATAGTACAGGCTTAAATTTGCTGCCGTCTTTCCATATCGACCGTCATACTTCAAATGAAAGGCTTTGTTATAGGGAGTACCACCGTTGATCACGGTATCAGAAGGAATACCAATGGCCGGCGACTTGCCAAAATCACCCTTGGTACCGACATATTTGCTATCCTGCAGGCTACGATAATAATTGCCCATAAATTCGACCCGATGCTCGGGGGCTATTTGATAACCGATTTTGGCCAGGACATTATAAGCGCGTGTTTCGCCCAATCCATAAAATGGACTGGCAATCGCTGCGTCGGCGCTCCGTACCACACCCGACCGTCCGGCTTTACCCTGAATGACGTAATCCCATTTGTCCAGCTGCCCTGAAAATACCTGCGCAATATTGTAGCCATAGGTCTCACTAGGCTTTACCAGGCTCAATGAATTATTGAGATAGGTTGATGAAGCCAGCTTTTTCCCTTGCTGCGGCTTTTTGGTGATATAGTTTATCACACCGCCGGCTGCGCCGTTACCGTACATTGCTGTAGCACCATTCACCACCTCGATGTGATCGATTGCACTGGCATCGATTGTCCGCAAGTCGCGGCCACCGTTGCGTAGCGGTGTTGACTGCGGAATGCCGTCAATCAATACCAAAAAATTACGCCCCCGGATTTTAGCGATAAAGTTATTTTGGCTTTCCTCGCTGGGCGAGATACTGGGTACCTTCTGCATCAGGATGGATGGCAGATTATCGTTGATCTGCCGTTGCTGATCGAGTGCCTTAGTGCCGATATAGGTGATCGATGAGGGCACTTGATCGATATGTTCTGCCAATCGACTTGCTGTCACGACCACTTCATCCAAACTCTGCTGTTCGGCAGTCAAGGTAATCGTTTGTAAATCATGTTGCTCTTCACGCAGTTCAATATCTTGAGATTGCTTGCCAAATCCCAGGGAACTTAATGTCAAACGGTAGGTACCGTAATCAATAGCTGTTAATCTGAAGTAACCATCTTTATCAGATTGGGTGCTCTTTGCTCCATGCAGCTCAACACGTACATTTGCCAAAGGAAGACCCTGAGCATTGACCACCCGGCCTAGGATGGTGCCCTTTTGCTGTGCTTTGGTCGCAGATATATCGAAAGGCCTGTTGCTGTTATATACTGTCCCTGCGGCGGCTGATGTGGATAAGTAAAAAGAACAAGATAATAAGGCGACTGTGAGCCTAGTCATGCTGTATGGATTAACTTTCATTTCTTGTTTGGTCTGGTAGACGATGTATGGTAACGATTAAACTCAAAATATTAATGGCTCAAAGATATCATTATTTTGAATAAATCTAAATACAGTTACAAGAAAAAAGCTGGAACTAAATCTCTATTCTCATTTCCAATAAATTAGGTTTAAACCCAGCTTTGCGATAGGCTTGCTTTGCAGGTTCGTTCTGATCATAAACCTGAAGTCTTAACTCTGTGATCTTTCGTTCCTTAGCCCAGTTTGTCAAGGCCTCCAAAATTAATTTATTGATCCCCTGGCCACGATATTCGGGTTTTACATACATAAATCCCAGATGCACATATTTCGCATACTTTTGATAAGGTTTGGCATCGACTATTTTGGCGTAGCCCGATCCGACGAGCTGGTCGCCGATCACAGCGACCAGGACTTCTGCTTCCGCCGATTGTATTAATTCCAGCAGATCATAATAATGAATTTCACCCTCCTTTAAGGTTTCGTCATAAGGACGTTCAGCGGTAACGATTCCCTGTTCAAATTCAAGTAGTACATTGATTTCATTTTCCTGTGCCTGTCTGATTTTTAGTTCCATTTCCGAATGCTGTGTTTGTGCTAAATGTAATTATACCTGTTCAACTTTGGGCTAATAAACAGTTCATGCAAGATACAAAAATCGCTGGCTTTAGGATAGCTTTAAATGTCAGGACGCTGTCAATTGCCGCAAATTGCAGATCTTGTTACAGAAGTAAATCAAACAATCGATTGCGTTTAATTTCTTTTCGTATCACGTAAGTTTTTATATAAATTGATATTAAACAATTAAAGATAAATTATGAAAAAAATTAAATTTGCGGCACTGCTCGGTGCGGCACTGATTTGTTTTGTTTCCTGTCAAAAGACTGTCGTTAAGCTGGAGACTGACGAAAAACTATCGCTGCGGGCAGCGACTCCCGGTCCCAACGGTTATGAGGTGCCACTGGGGGGCAATGCTTTCGTTACAGCAGCACCTTCCGGTGCCGTTGAGGTCATCAATAGCAATGGCTTAGCCAACTGGACCAATGCCAACAGCATTGTGAGTACCTATGCCAAGTTGCCACAGTCAGGTACATTGAGCGTGAAAATCCGGGCCAAGGTATTGCCCAATGGTGACAGCAGCGTGGTCAGGCTGACCATCAACGGGGTGAGTAAGCAGGTACACCTAAAAGGCGGTACCCTAAAGGATTATACCGTAGGTAACTACACGATCAATGCGGGCGGCTATGTCAAAATGGATCTGCAGGGTGTCTCCAAAACCGGCGGTTATTTTGCGGATGTCTCCCATCTTATTTTAAGCGGATCAGCGACAACAGGTACCGTAATCTACAGTGACAATAATATCGACAATACCTACTATTGGTCGAGACGTGGACCTTCCTGCCACTTGGGCTATACCGTACCGACCAGCCAACAGGTCTCCTATTATTATAGCGAAATCAATGTCCCTACCGGTGAAGATAAAATCGGATCCTATTTTATGGCCAATGGATTCGGTCAGGGATATTTTGGTATGCAGGTCAATTCGGCCACGGAGCGCCGGATCCTGTTTTCGGTGTGGAGTCCTTACAGCACCGATAATCCCGCTGAAATACCGGCTGAAGACCGCATTACACTCAATCGGAAAGGAGCTAATACCACGACAGGTGAGTTTGGTGGCGAGGGGTCCGGTGGACAGAGCTATATGAAATATAGTTGGACAAGCGGCAAGAGCTACAAGTTCTTGCTTAAAGGCGAGCCCGACGGGAATGGTGCCACCGATTTTACGGCCTGGTTCAATGATCCTTCTGTCAACAGCTGGGTACTGATCGCAAGCTGGAAAAGACCCAAAATATCCACTTATCTGACCAACTTCCACAGCTTCCTTGAAAATTTTAACGCCGATAACGGCTACCTCGGACGCTCAGCAGATTATAAAAATCAATGGGTACGTACCACATCGGGTACCTGGATGCCGGTGGTTCAGGCCAAATTTACCGTGGATGGAACCTATTCCAGCAACCAGCGCATCGATGCCATGGGCGGCAGCAATGGAAATAGCTTCTTCCTTAAAAACGGTGGTTTTTTCAATACCGTCGTCAGCCCAGGGACTTTGTTTACCGTAAGCAATGGGAATGCCGCGCCGGCAATAGATCTTACGACTCTGCCCTAACCGCAAAGGTCTGCTGCTGAGCTATCCCGCTCACAAGCAAAAAAGGCTGTCTTACAATCCTGTAGGACAGCCTTTTCGGTTATGGAATAGCTCATGAGAGATTCATTGCTACCTGATTTGATTTTTCATCCGCCTTGTACTGCTTATTTTAAACAACAACATGATGATTACAATGGCCAAAAATAAGACCCCATACACAAACAGGATATCGCACAACAATGATCGCTGCAGGTAGAAGCTATCGTTAGCCAGAAAAAACTGCTGTTGTTCGGGATCCTGTGGGTTATAGAACAATATGTATTCCTGATCTACATTTTTTTTCTTCGCTCTAGTCAACAGCTCTATCCGCATTGCTTCAAATGCCCCCTGCCCTATAATCGGAAAAAATGAATACTGCTTTTCTGCCTTATGTATTTTTTGTGTATACGCATCTCCACCAGCAGTAAACTGGTATTCCAGATTGATATAGGCGTATTTGGTCTTCCCGCGTTGGATGTCAGCGCTAAGGTTTCGGATCGAGGGCGTTACAGCCACCCAATTCGGATGCGTCAGCATAAATTCTTTCCGCTCCAGGCCTGGGCTCACCGAAAAGACCGAAACCACCATAATGTATACAAGTAGCAGTAAAACAACAAAGGTGGTCAGCTTTCTCATTCGAAGTGTCAACGGTTTTCCGTTGATACTATATTGGACGTTCCTGCTGCCAGTTTGCTTGCTCAATCTGATGGCAATGATCTTTCTCAACAGGAAATAGAGTACAGAAGCGACTATTAAAGCATAAATCAGATAACGGTAGCTGTTTAATATAAAAGCAATTGCAATGATGAAGCCAATAAGTAGCAACCATTGGAAGAATTCCCAGAATTTTTTCATCTATTTAAATAATCTCATGTGCTTTGAATGCATGTTAAAATTAACTATTCGTGGTACGACCAACAAGATCCTTTTCATATTCGTCTATATCTATTTAAGATCCGTAGAAGACAAAAGGCTTTAGAGAATACACTGTGATCTCCTTTATAAATGATATCATAGCGGTACTTAATAGATGAAAATATATATTAGTACTCTTATAGTGGCATAAAGTTGAAATTTACATTTTTATGCATAATCCAACAGCAAGGTCTAAATCAACTGGATTTTCATTATCTTAGTTCGTGTAAAATTTCTACTAATTTTCTTCCACTTACATACACACCCATCATGGACAAACGCGTAAAATTTGATTTTGAAGTATACTTTACCAATGGAGGTAGCCTTAAAGGCGAAGATTTCAGGCTTGATATCACAGGCGATGATATCAGCGATGCGGAACTCGCGGATTATATCGTCAAAGATCTACGGCTACTGATGGCCGGAAAGGTAAATATCCTGAATAAGGAAATCTTTGTCGAAGCCCACAAGCGCAAGGCTCCGCCAATAGAAAGCGAGGCTGAACTATTGATCGACCTCAGCCATACGATCGAAAATGGCCTGGTGACTTATAAAGGGCTGCCCGCCCCTATTATCTGCGATTATCTGTCGAGGGCTGACTCCAGACAGTTTTACGATGAAGGAACAGAATTTCAGATCGGTAAGATTGAGATGGTCAGCAATACCGGAACCTATATCGACTGCCCCTTCCACCGCTATGCGGATGGTAAAGATACCGCCGACATGGACTTAAAAGCCTTTGTCGATCTGGATGCCGTGGTGATCCGGATGCCTTATGCCAACGGTTTGGAAATCACGGATGAACAACTCCGAAACAGGGAGATCAGAAACCGCGCGGTACTGATCCATACCGGATGGGATAAAAACTGGAATACCGAAGCGTATTATGAAAATCATCCCTATCTGACCGAAGCCGCGGCGAAATACCTTGTCGAATGTGGCGTCAAACTGGTGGGCATTGATTCGCACAATATCGACAGTACCAAAGGCAGATCACGCCCCGTCCACTCCACCCTTCTTGGAGCGGAGATCCTGATTGTCGAACATCTCTGCAATCTTGGATTGTTGCCGGATGAAAACTTTCATTTTACGGCTGCCCCGCCCAAGTTTAAAGGAGTGGGCACATTCCCGGTCCGCGCTTTTGCCCGTGTAAAGAGGCAGGCTGAGGCCTAAACAGCTCCGCCCTGCATTCCCTTGACCGGAATTCAGGGCGGGTATGAATCCTTAAAAAGATGTTTTCTTTCGCAGGGCTTTTATGGCCAGTGCGGCGGCAACGCCACCGATCACATACCAGGTTACGGTCATTAATTTTGTACGTTCGGTTTTTTTTATCGGCTCGGCATTCAATCCGGCCTGCTCCGGAATGGTCAATGTGGCGAGCCCGACGACAGTACCGAGCAAAGCCCCGCGTAACACGCGGTGTTTATCGCCGCCGTACCCGATCAATGTATACAACATGGCGTTTGAGGCTACATCAGCTCCAAAGGTTGCAGCGACCAGCGCATTTCCTTTTGGTGGCTTAAATCCGGCTGCACTGACCGTCTTTTTCATCGCCTCTTCGCCCACCTCATCCACTGCCGGAGCCTCAGGGTCAAACCTTTTTGCAGCGCTGTGCACTACATTCAGGACTAATGCGCCGATCAATCCACCCAGCATATTTTTGTTAAATCCAATCATTTTATCTGATATTAATTTTTCAATTTCCTGCATATTTGAGGCAGGTTATCTGAAGAACATCAGATTAAACAAAATAGTTCAACTTATGGGACAATTTGCGCTGTTGGGAGTTTTGGCTGCTTTATCCACCTGATCCTATTGCCTGCGACTGAGCCTATAAAACCCGAGTAATAAACGGTCAAAACTAAGTGCGATCAGCAATATGATTACCGGCAATAATAAGGTCTTTTTCTCCCACCAGCTGTATATAAATGCGCCTAAGATACCACCAAAGAAAAATCCACCAATGATAATTGTTTTAAGTAGAATCGCTCCTTTTAAACGCTTGCGTTCATTTGTTTTTTTATAGAAAATTAGCTGGGACAGCTCAATTCCTAGATCCGTAAACAAACCTGTTAAATGGGTGGTGCGGACGACAGATCCAGATATCTTGGTGACCAGGGCGTTTTGCAATCCCATGGTGAGCAAAAGTGTACAGGATAACCAAACAGCGCTGTTGAACACGGGGAAATTAAAAAATGACACAAATAGAAGTAAACCAATTTCAATTATGATGGGCAGACTATACGAAAAATGTAACCTCCCTCTGGACGTGAGCTCCATGGTCGTATTGGCAACAAATGCGCCCAGTAAAAAGGAAATAACATACAGCATACTCAGAATGGCAAATAGATAATTATTGCGATAGAGCTCCTCCGAAAAAAAGGCAAAGTGGCCAGTAACATTTGTTGTCAATGTTTTAAAGGAAAGTACGCCCACGATATTCACTATACCGGCTACTGTTGACAACAATGCAGCTAATTGCACATTGTGGATATAATTCCGTCCCTTATCTCGATGCCTGAACATAATGTTGTTTTCACCTCTTATTTTATTGAAACGATCTTTGCTATTGCCTAAGCGATAGACCGAATTTACTTTTTTAATTAACGAAATACAATAAATGGAAAACTTTATCTCAAAAAGAGATGTTTACCGCGATTTTTGCTATTCAATCCCTGATTATTTCATACATTTGTATAACCTCCAACAACAATCTAATTTAGTCAGAAACAAGCGCTATGCAATTTAGCTTCACATTTAAATCCAGCCCTTTTAAGACACTGATCGCTTTCCATAAGATTATAAAATCATTTGAAGATATGGCTTTGTCCGAAGTCGATTTCCGGGCTACCTATGCGAAAGCCCTGCTGGAAGAAATCAATAAATATCCGGCATTGATCTCGGGGATCGAAAATGCCGCAGAGCTGCCGTCCTATGAACCAATCATCAAAGTTCTTTTGGCGGACCTGTTTCCTATTGCACTCACGCGCAATGAAATCAAGGCCATTACGATTCCTTTCTATGTATATACCTTTAACCATACCGAGCGCTTAGAGCATATCTTACAGGCTGCCGGCGATCAGTATGATTTTAACTTTAGGGATGTGACTGCCGACAGCTATTATATTCTGAATTGCTGTATGATTATCAGTCAATATTACGGCGTTAAAGTGGATGCCATGGATACTCCCTTATTTTTGGATATTCCGGATAAAGACAACATCATGCATCATTACCGTGTCTTGTTCAATGCCGATTTCATGGATATTATCCCCACAGAACAGGCAGTACCGCTTTCCCCAGAGGATATTACCGAACTGATTGACAACTTTTCGGATATTGCGTTGTGGAAATCCAAATTTCCGGAGCAGAGCTGGATACTGAAAGGCTTCTCCATTATGACCCTTTTCGATGCGACAACAGAAAATGCGGTATCGAGCTTCAAAAGTAACCTCTTGCGCGCCGATGATGATAAGGCTGTTCAGCTGGAAGAAATCCAGGATATTTTCAGGTCCATCTATAAAATAAATGACCTGCGGATCGGGCTTACTTCATTTGAGAAAGTCAAGGAAGAGTTCAATCTGCGTATTGTCGAAAAACAGCTATACAGCCATCTCCTGTACGATTCGACCATTGCGGAGTGTGAAGAAATGCTCTGCAGTGAGACCTTGGAAAGCCTGCTGACCAGGGAAGAACTGCTGGTGGTCCCGGATATTGATCAATTGCCCACGGTAGACCCGAAGAAAACATTTTTTATCAATAAACTAAAACAGCAAAAGGTGAAGAGTTTTATCTTCGCCCCCCTGATCCAGGACAATAAAGTCCTAGGTATATTGGAGATGTCCTCCACCAGGGTGCGTGCGCTGAATTCGGTCAATGCCAATAAGCTCAATTTTATCCTGCCTTTTATAAAGGACAAAGTAGCCAAGGCATTTTCTGAAATAGAAAACCAGATTGAGGCCATTATCCAAAAAGAATATACGTCGATCCATCCAAGCGTCAAATGGCGTTTCCAGGAGGAGGCGATCCATTATCTCAATGACAGGGCCTTTGGAAAGGATTATACCCTACAGGAAATCGTGTTTGAACATGTCTATCCGCTCTATGGGCAGATTGATGTACAGGGCTCCTCGGAATCCAGAAACCAGACCATTAAACAAGATCTCGTCAATCAGGCAACTGACCTGATTGCACTTTTCATCGCAATCAACCAGCAGCACAGTTTGCCCCTGTTTGAACAGAAAGTCTTTGACCTGCAACGGAATCTGGATACGCTTGACCATTCCCTGTCCACGGATACCGAACAGGTCATCCTCGATCATTTTAATCTCGATGTACACCCTATCCTGGATAACTTTCGGAAAAATAACAAAAACAGCGCTGTTGTAGCAGCTATTGATGCCTATTTTGATCGGGTAAATCCGGCCATAGGCGGCTTTTATGAAGCACGTCAGGACTACGACAACTCGATCACACTGATCAATAAAAAGCTGGTCACGGTGCTCGATGAGAAACAGACCGAGGCACAGGACTATTTTCCGCATTATTATGAGCGCTATAAAACGGACGGTATAGAACACAACATGTATATCGGCGCTTCGATAGCCCCCGACAAGAACTTTGACCTCTACTACCTTAAAAACCTGCGCTTATGGCAGTTGCAGGTGATGTGCGAAATGGAAGCCCAGTTTAGGGTACTGCAGCCCACACTGCCCCATCAGCTGGAGGTAACATCGCTGATCCTGGTTTTTGCAACACCGATCTCCATCCGTTTCAAAATGGATGAGAAGCAGTTTGATATTGACGGGTCCTACAATGTGCGCTATGAAATCGCCAAAAAACGGATCGACAAAGCCAAGATCAAAGGTTCGACAGAACGTATTACCCAGAAAGGAAAACTGGTTATTGTGTATTCCCATGCCTATGAAGAAACAGAATACCTGGGCTATATCAACCTGCTTCAGCACAAAGGTTTACTGGATGCGGACATCGAAAAATTCGAGGTTGAGGACCTGCAGGGGCTGATCGGCCTTAAAGCTCTTCGCGTTGGATTCACTGTGCAGCATAAGCGTTAGGTATACAGGGGCGCCGCCATTTTTTGCATATTTTTCGAACCATACTGCTTTGGGCGCTGTTCACCATCCAAACAAAACGCATAAGCATATGAAAAGAATATTTTTGACCCTAGCGATTGCATGTTCGGTTGTAGCACTACACAGCTGTGGCGGCGGCGCGAAGCAGGACAGTAAGGAAACCGCGGATAGCGCCAATGAAGCAAAGGCGCCCGAGCACATGGACAGCGATTCGGTAGCGACCACGCCTCTCGCCGTGAGTGAAGACGATGCCAAATTTGTGACGGAAGCAGCAAATGGCGGTATGGCCGAAGTGGAGCTCGGAAAGCTGGCGCAGGAAAAAGGTAAGCATGCAGATGTTAAAGCCTTTGGCGAGATGATGGTCAAAGACCACTCCAAAGCCAACGACGAACTGACAACGCTTGCCCAGGCAAAGAACATTATCGTTCCGGCGACACTCGGCACAGATCAACAAAACATGAAGGACGAACTGGCCAAAAAGACCGGAAGGGAATTTGATAAAGCCTATATAACGGAGATGGTCGAAGATCACGAAAAAGATGTCAAGCTTTTTGAGGATGCCAGTAAAAATCTAAAAGATGCTGAATTAAAAGCATTTGTGGATAAAACCCTGCCAACGCTGCGCACCCATCTGGAACACAGTAAAAAAATAAAAGATAAATTGGATCAATAGCCATCTGCATGCGCTATTGTGTATTAACATCCAAAGCTTTCCGTCGGGAAAGCTTTGGATGTTGTGTTTTCGGGATTGTGTTATTATTATCGCTCTGCGATACAGCGGAGCGGAAAGGCCCAGTCTCTGTCAAAACTGCTGTCTTCGATCGCCGTATTTTGATCCTGAACAATTTTAATATGACGAACCCTGTTATTTAAAATCCGGCTCGACCAATAATAACCCTCAAGACCTCTTCTGGCTAAGGCGCCATTATCGAAGCGCCTATTGCCTGCGATTGGAAATGTTAAGCGTACATTCGCATTTCGGTTGCTCTTAAATACCCGGGCGGCTGAGTAGTTGCTTGACGATTCCGACCAGTTGCCAATATTGAGATTTGTCACTCCATCATCCAACATGGCTATTTCGCGCTCAGTAGGTATCCGATATCCCGAAGGGCATGGATCATTTGCCGTCTTCGTAGGCGCTGTTTCTGTCCCTGAATTCCATGCGTTATCAGCTGAACTTTGCCTGTTCCAAGGGCTGATTGTCCTTGGCGCTGTACTTGCCGTAGCAGCAACAGCTTTCCGTCCCCATTGATAATAGTTGCCGTGCAAGCCGCTCACCGAAGGATTTTGGTCCGGATCAAGGTTGTAGTTTGCCCCCAGATTATGACGCATCCAGATGAGCCCATTGATACGCGCGGCGGATTGCCCCTGATAAGTCAGGTAGGTATCATTAGGGATAATCGAAAGATTGAGGTTGTACTTCACTCCGGGTGTAATACTTAGGCTGTCCAGCGGATTCTGTGTTTTTATAGGATCATTCCAATAATTTACAGGACAAAACATGAAAGATAGATGGATAGATGTGAATTGTCCTAACAATTATCACTATACTACCATCTTTTCACTGATTTCTGCTATTTATCTAAATCTTTTAATCCGCAATTTTGACTCATTAGAATACCATTTGGATTTTTAAATTTTAAAAGAATGAAAGGACTAGAGAAAAAGGGCTTGATGCTCCTGTTTGGATTAGCTGTGGGCGCATTGTTTTTATGTGCTGGCTGCAGCAAAGATGAGGACGGTACACAAGGTGGGGGATCCGTCAAAGTGACCTACAAAATTATTGGGTCAAGTGATACCAAGATTAATACGGTAGTTTATTACAGTGGCAGTAATCCGGCGAGTGCTACCGGTGATTTCGGTTCCACCTGGGAGAAGGAAGCTACGGTCGAAAACAAGGCCATGGCCATGGTCACCGCCAGTGCAAATGGCCTGTCGCAGACCTCTACCCTTAAAGCGCAGATCCTGATCGATGGCAAGGTGGTCAAAGAAAGTACACCTTCAACGGGAACAACGCTGAGTGCACAGGTTTCCCTAAGCAATTAATTAGCTGTACTGTGCAGTCGTAAACTGAGGAGCTGCAGATAGCTCACCTTTAACAATGAAACAGGCATTCCAATTTTGGAATGCCTGTTCTTGTTTTCATTTTGCAGCAAGCCTATAATTCGCCGCTATTGTTTTCTTCTTCTACGCTAAGCGATCCCGCACCCGATCCCGCAGCTATGCCTTCTTCCATTTCAACTCGGTAGCTGTTGATGACCGGTATTACATAAACAGCTTTCTCTTCTTGTTTTGTTTTCATTTTGATCTAATTGTTTCTTTTAAAAATTTAAAATGCAGGGACTTACAGTATCCCATATTTCAAAAAAGGCACAATAGTACTGCCAAACGACGGTTGTCGGGCGTGCCTGATTTTCTCTTGAAATAATTTAAATTATTGTTTTTCAGATTATTAACTAGATAATTCCTTTTATTTAGTCATGATTTTAATAAGTAAATTCACGATGAGATAAACTCTTTTATTTAACCTGTCCCCTTAACCTGTACCCTGTTATTTGGGTAACGTTCGGGCTGTGTTCGACAATCACTGCACTCTTGCCCGGCGGCTTGGCCGCCGCTTTCCCAGACAAGCGGTAGACAGGCAGTAGACTGGGAACGATCAGGTTAACCTTTTGTTCGGCAAATCTTCGGTGGTTGATCGGCATTTTCCCGAAGGTTTGTCGAAGCCCAGTCGAAGAATACCCGAACAGCAGTCGAAGCGCAGTCGAAGAACAGTCGAACAAATCCCGGCGCAGTCCCGACCCTGTCTCCTCGCTGTTCCGAAGCCGGTGCGGCGCTCAGTCGAAGCATTGCCGATCAACCGTCGAAGTACCCTGGTGGTCCATTCGAAGCACTGCCGAGCCGTTTCCGAACAGCAGTCGAAGCTATAAAATAGCACAATCAGCCAACGATCTTTGTAAAAAGAGGAGTTTGTTACCGAAAATTCCTGTTCCCAACTACTGATTTGACAATTAATTAATCCATTCATTCTTTAATTTTGCGGACGCTCAAGGTCTCTAGTATTATCGCGCAAAAGCGTTGCCTATTTTCCCTTAGTTTCGAGATACTTGCTTTTTTCTACTGTACGTCCAGTTCAACACTCCCGGAGATCAGTCCTTCACTTTTTGCCCTGATAATCAATTTGCCGCTATGCTTGACGGCGATTATGGCCAGCGCTTTGCCGTGAAATGCCTGTCGCGCCCTGGACTGGAATTTCCGGAGGTCGGTTGTATTGCCATTGTCTGTGGCCACAATCTTTGCGCCCTCCCCTTCAACGTTAAACTTGATGTCATGCGCCGCATCCGGAACAACAGTATCAAACTCGTCCACAACGTAGGCATGTATATAAGCCAGTTCATTGTCTGCGGCATTTACACTGGGCTTCTCGGAAACTAGCTTGACACGGTATGGCTTTGCTGCTGTGCGGATCGTTTTGCGCATTACTTTCTCGTTTCCCCGATAGGAAACCACTTCAAGTATCCCGGGTTCAAAAGGAACAGCTTTGAATACAAGGTCATAGCGGCTAGGATCTTTAGATTGCTCGCTGATCTTCCTACCGTTCAGATACAGTTCCAACCGGTCCGCCTGATTGTAATAGACCACCACATCAATTTTATCCCCCTGTTTCCAGTTCCAGTGCGGTAATACATGTAAGACCGGCTTGTCGGTCCAGACGCTTTGGTACAGATAATATACATCTTTCGGGAAGCCTGCTAAATCGACGATTCCGAAATATGAACTCCGGGCAGGCCAGGTATAAGGCGTAGGTTCGCCGAGGTAATCGAAACCCGTCCACACATACATTCCAGCAATATGATCATATTGCTCCATCAGACGTAGACTGGTCTGATGGTTTGATCCCCAGGGGGTATAAATGTTGTCGTAAGCTGATATGGACTTGTCCCTATTGCCGCCGTTGAACGGGATATCCCATCTTTCAGGCCACATGCGGACAGAATCGTAGGGCGCGAGATCATATTGACCCCGACTTTCCAATGCGGAGGTGCTTTCTGTTACGATAAACTTCTTCCCGGGATGGTCTGACGGAAAACTGGCCCATTGCTTATGGTTATAATTGTAGCCTATAATATCTACGGCCGGATTCATTAATACCGGATTTTCGCTGGACAGCTCATTATTGGCAATGGTGGTCGGGCGGGTACCATCCAGGCTGTCGGCAATTGCTGCTAAGCGTTTGGGAATAGCTGCCCCATCCGACTTGGAATGCCATTGTTCCTGCGCTTCATTCCCTAGGCACCAGATGAATAGCGAGGGGTGGTTCCGGTCCCGTTTGATATGGTCGGCAAAGTCGCGCTCGAACCATTTATCCCAATACAAATGGTAATCAAATGGATTCTTATGCCCTTTCCATACATCGAAAGTTTCACTCATCACAATAAAACCCAGGCTATCACATAGATCTAGAAATGCAGGTGCGGCGGGATTATGGGATGTGCGTATACCGTTGACACCCATCGCTTTCATTAGCTTTAGCTGGCGTAATGCTGCAGATCGGTTAAAGGCCATGCCCAGGGCGCCAAGATCACTATGTAAACAGACTCCGCGGATCTTGAGGCGCTTTCCGTTCAGTACAAATCCCTGCTGATGATCAAAGCTAAAATTGCGCAAGCCAAATTTGGTTTCCTGTTCATCCAGGACTTGGCCTTCCGATACAAGCTGGATCTTCGCTGTATACTGCCGCGGTGTTTCAACTCCCCACAAGAGCGGATTGTCCAGCACGATTTTCTGCCGGAACGGATGGACGCCGGAGCCGCGCTTGACCAATATGTCCTCGACCTGGGAAACCATTTCTCCTGTGGGCGATATAATTTGTGTCCGTAGGGAAAGTGATCCAGTCTGTTTGGGAATCTGTTCGATGTCCAACGAAAGACTCAGCACAGCTTGTTTTTCACTGAGCTGCTGTGCTTGGATAAAAGTGCTGTTTGTGGCGATACTGACCACATTACGGACAATCAACTTTACGTCACGATAGATGCCCGAACCCGAATAGAAACGTGAGTTGGGCTGCCTATTGTTGTTGACTTTAACAGCCAGCAGATTTTCGTGGCCATTGACATATAGATAAGACGATAGTTCATATTCAAATCCGATATAACCGTTTGGCCGTTTTCCCAGCAAATGACCATTGATCCAGACCTCGCTGTTTTCATACACGCCTTCAAAGGCGATAAATATCCGCTGACCTTTATAGGCCGGGGGCAGCTTAAATGATTTTTGATACCAGCCGATGCCACCGTCCAGATAAGCCCCGCCGCTACCGGCGGGGCTATGTTCCCGGAAGGGCATCTCAATACTCCAGTCATGCGGCAGGTCAAGCAGACGCCAGTTGCCACCACCAGAATCCTGGCTATACTGCCCGACACTGTCAAGTGTAAACCGCCAACCGGCATTGAAATTAATTTCCTGTCGGGATTGCCCCAACAGCGGTATCGTCATGGTCAGCCAAAGCCCCAGGACGTTCAGCAGACAAGCATATGGAGTGCAAACAAGTAATTTTAGCAAAAAATTATAGAAAAAGAACCGCTTCATACCTTAAGATGATGGTTGGTAATCAAACCAGTCAAAAAATGCTTTCGCTTTGGTTGGCTGTCCGTTAGCACTCGTATAGAGACCGATCATTACCCCCGTGAAACCGCCTGCTACTTCTGTGCTCAAATAGCGGGTATCCAGACTAGCGAGTTTGCTGTAGTCCCCGGATTTTGGGTCTTTAAAGGCAAAAGTGTATGTTAAAGGTGTTCCGCTGATTCGCAGTTCTATCTTGTTGCCTGCGATTTCTTTTTCAGCAACAATATAATGCAGGGATCCCGCCTTTGCACGCAGCTGCAGGATAAAGGCCTTTCCACTGCGTTTGAGGAAAAAGTCGTAATGGTGCGAATTGTTCTGATACAGCGTTATACCGGCTTCTTCTCCGTCGGCACCGGCAACAAATTCAAGCTTTACGCTGGTCTGAAAATCGTGCTCTGTTTGCCTCCGGCCGATAAAAGACGGCGACTCCGTTTCGTTTAATGATATTGGACTGCTGTACAGGCAGAGACTGCCGCATCGTTCGGTCAGCGAGTACTTTGCCGAATCGGGATTCCGAAGATACTGCCATTGCAAGCCCAGCTGTGTGGCAGTAAACTCATCGCGCTGTGTTGGAGTTGCCACAGAAACTTCTGGCAGGGGCTTCACCGCCATATCCAGCTGGATCTTTCCATTTCCGTTGATCTGTGGCCAGCCATCTTTAGGCCAGCTTACCGGTGCCAGAAATGTCTCCCGCCCGAGTATATGGTAATAACTGTACGGTTGCGTCACACGGAAACCTAGGAATACCGTCCACCAGGAGCCATCTGCCGCCTGGATAAAGTCCGCATGCCCAACTCCTTGAATGGGATTTCCCTGTCCCAAACGGTTGGAGTGTGATAGAATTGGATTGAGCGGACAGGATTCGTAAGGTCCCCAGATGGAGCGGCTTCGCCCGATACTGGCACTG
Source organism: Sphingobacterium sp. CZ-UAM (assembly GCF_002000245.1). GTDB lineage: Bacteria > Bacteroidota > Bacteroidia > Sphingobacteriales > Sphingobacteriaceae > Sphingobacterium. The sequence goes on from NZ_MTCM01000001.1 coordinate 1,023,150, forward strand.
TGGGCATATTCTGTGCCGCCTTCGCCCAAAAGCAGATAATAGTAGCCATCCTTTTTGTAGATATGGGGCGCTTCTGGAAAGCGCCCGCCCGTTCCGGCCCAGACCACTTTTTCCGCGGAGGTCAGCTTCCCGGTACTCAGGTCAATGGCCGTCACACGGATTCCTTCATCCCCTTGGGTCACAAAATAGCTTTTACCGTCCTCATCCCAAAAAATGTCCGGATCTATGCTTTTGATATCCACCCAGACTGGATCGCTCCAAGGGCCAGCCGGGTTTTTTGCCGTGCAATAGAAATTGCCCTTGTCTGACACATTGGTACATATGACATAGAATAAACCATCGTGATAGCGGATTGAAGGCGCGAATAGCCCTCCCGAAGAAGGTACTCCGCGTAGATTGAGCTGTGAAGACCGTGTTAGGCAGTGCCCCAGCTGCTCCCAGTTAACCAGATCCTTGCTATGATATATCGGAAGCCCCGGAAAATATTCGAATGAAGAGGTCACGAGGTAAAAATCATCGCCTACGCGGCAGATGCTCGGATCTGGATTAAATCCCCGCACAACCGGGTTTTTAAAGCCCGGTTGTGCATAGCTCGGCACTGCCAGCAAAAATAGTAAGCTGCAATAAATCGTGGAGATAAGAAGTGTCAAGTGCCTTGAAGTCATGTTAGTTATAGTCATGTTTTTCCTCTTATTTGGCCGGACCGGATTCTGATCCCGCTTGATCTAAACTTTCCTTATACTCCTTGCTGATAAAATTGAATGTCAGCATGGCTGCACCCTCATTCGAAAGTACAGGATCCCTTAAGACAGCTAGCTGCATCGTGTTCTGGGTCAGTGACATAATGCGTACATCACCCCAGTCTACTACGATACCATCCTGGGGTTTGCCATGCAGTGGCGAAGCGCCGGTCATGCGCATGGTTTTCTTTTCGGTGTCAATATTAAAAACACCTTTCTGCACTTTTCCCAGCATGGCATGGTTAACATTGACGTTGGCCCCGCCTTTGAGATCAAAAGTCATACGACCATAGTCGCCAGCGGGCATTAGCCAGCTATTGCCCTTCCAGTCGGGTTCCCAGCTCCAGCTGTCGCTGTTCAAGGGTTCGCCGGTCTTGTTTACTGTGCCCCACCAGTCTCCCGTTCCATAAAAATACATGGGCCCTTTAAAATGGCGGGATACCCCTGCCGCATCAAGATCCAGAAACCAGGTTTTCTCCTGCCCTGCGCCACCGGTCAATAATGTCCAGGTCTCGTCACTGATAAATTCAGCATACATCGCGTCAATCTTAAAGCTTACTGGCTCGCCGTAAACGACTCCCCCCCGGGTTTCGACACCAAACTTAACCGTATATTCTCCCGGAAAAGGCATTTTTAAGGTCACCTTTTTATCCTGGCTCCGCCCCTGGGGATGTTCCCAGAGCGGGGTATATTTCGGATCCATTAAACTCGTTAAATAAACAATATTCGGATTATTTGCATCATGTTCAATACGGTACGATTTCCCTTCAGTCAGCTGTGCCGGACTGAGGTCGATCTCCCCTAGTGCATATTTTTCTGGAGAACAAGCTCCGACCATCGTCATCAGCACAATGAGGGCGATGACATAGTGTATTATCTTTTTCATGTATATAGATTTATATCGTTAAACCAAGCGACCTTTTAGCAGTACTCTTCATTAATTCCATCCTGCATTTTGTTTCAGTACTCCATTTGACAGCGTGATCTGCTTATTGGGAATCTGCATAAAGCCACGGGTGGTTAAGAATTTGCTTTTTGTGATAACAACTTTGTCGGGAGCCGAACCACTAAGCACATCTTCGGAAGTTTCTATGATCGCGGCTGCATTATTGATACCCTGGCGCAGCACATCCCAATAACGGATGCCTTCAAAGGCAAATTCGAAATTCCGCTCTTTCAGGATATTACTTTTTGAGACGGGCAATGCGACGAAATTTGTTTTATAGGCCCGCTTGCGCACCTGGTCAAAATATTGCTGGGCATTGGGCGACCCCAGTTCGGCCGCCATTAGCAACACGTCTGCATAGCGGATCACAAAGTAATCCTGATCCTGGGACAATTGCATATCTTTATCTCCACCTGTGTTTGTGGTGCCATCCGGCAATGCTGTCGGTGCATATTTTTTGATCGCATAGCCCGTGTATTCACGCTGGTCTTTCAGATTAAAATCCGGTATTTTCTCTCCATCGATATCGATAATGGAAGCTGTTTTTCTGGTATCGTTGTTATCGAAGGCATTAAAGAAGTTTTTGCTTACGGTACAGGCACCCCATCCCTGGCCATAGGGTGACCAGCTTTTCCCTCTCAAGCCCAAGAAAACGACCCAGCGGTTGCCATCAATATGACCTTCGTAATCCGATGTATTGTTAAATTTCTGTGCAAATACCACTTCGGAGTTCCCTTTACCTGCGTACTTGGAAATATCCAATGTATTGTCGGCAGCATTGGGAAGATAACTTGATGCCGGCCAAAGGTTTTTAAAGTCAGCAACCAGTGCAAATTGGCCGCTTTTGATCACCTCTTCCAGTCCTGCCAGCGCCTCGGCTTTGGATACGCCAATATCTTCGGCGGCATAATAACCGGAATAAAAGAGGTAAACCCGTGCCAGTAGTGCTTTTGCTGCAAACGGCGTTGCCCGGCCATCGTTGCTTGCGGCAGCCGATTTTGGATAAGCATCGGCAGGGATACTACTTGCAGCAAATTTGAGATCCGAAACAATCAGCTTATACACTTCCTTTGGATCTGATTGTGGAATATTATCGCTCGTGGGGCTGGTCAGCAGTGGTATGTTCTCAAAGAGACGCACCAAATCGAAATAGAGGACTGCCCGCAGGAACCGGGTTTCACCTTCGATCCGTGCGCGTGCCGTAGTATTGCCCGAAAAATCTGTGCCATCTAACTTTCCCAGCAGCGTATTACATCTAAATATACCCGAATAGTAGTCTGACCATGTCCCATCAAAAATATTGTTGTCCGATTGGGACTGTCCGATATCAAAGCGGTCTATGGCCTGGAAACCACGGCCATCTGTTGTTCCGGTACCACCGAAACAGTTATCCGAGGCGACTTCTGAGGTAATATAAAAAGCTTGGCTCCCGTTGGAGGTTGTCCGTTGGTAGCCGTCATAACAACCGACCAGCGCCATCTCAGCATCCGCAACCGTTTTATAAAAGTTGCTCTCCAAGACACTTGTCATCGGTTCAACATCAAGGAAACTGGATGAACAGGACCCCAGTAACAGCGATCCCAATAGCATTGAATAAGAGATATAACCCATTTTTTTCATGATTTCTCGATTTTAGAATTTAACATTTAAACCAAATAATACCGTCCGGGGTCTAGGGTAATAGCCCAGATCGATACCCGATACCCAACCATCTGTACCATATCCGATCTCCGGATCCATTCCATCATATTTTGTAAAGGTGAATAGGTTCTGCCCCTGTACATAGAAACGGATCTGATTGGCGTATTTCCACCGGATCAGTTTGGAAAGATCATAACCCAGGGTGACATTGCTAATCCGTAGGAAGTCGCCATCCTGGATGTATAAATCCGAAAACTGCCAGTTGACGTTTGTTTCGGTCACACGCGGTATGGTATTGGAAGTACCTTCACCCGTCCAACGGTCCAGGATGCGGGTGGTATAGTTCGCCTGCTTATTGGTATGATTACGGTAAGACTGTACAATCTTATTACCCAACGATCCGTAAGCATTAACGGAGAAATCAAATCCTTTGTAATCCAGTCCGATATTAAATCCATAGGTAAAATTAGGCATGCCCACACCAAGATTTGTTTTGTCGGCGGCGTTGATAATGCCATCAGCATTCTGGTCTACATATTTTACATCACCGGGCTTGACATCTGCCTGCAGAATGCCCTTCCCAGCATTTTTCCAGGCGTCGATTTCAGCCTGGTTCTGGAACAATCCCGCGGTGTTGTAGCCCCAGAAATAACCGATGGGCTGTCCATTGGCGGCACGGTAAAATTCCTCTGAATTATCATATAACATGGCTGTCTGGCCGTGGATAATACCGTCTTCGGTTGGGATCTTACCCACTTTATTTTTGTTGTAAGCCCCATTTACGCCCAGACGGTACTTAAGCTCATTCACTTTATCTGCCCAGTTCAGCCCGAGCTCGACTCCCGTATTTTTCACATCACCGCCATTGATAAAAGGTGGCAGCGTACCTGTAGTCGCCAGCACCGGAGCTGTTACCAGCCAGTCTTTCGTCTTTTTGACATAAAAGTCAGCGACGACATCTAGCCGGCTCTGCGCGAATTTAGCATCAAATCCAATATTTGTTTGCTCGGAGGTCTCCCAGGTCAGATTGGGATTGGACAGGCGGCTCGGATAAGCGCCGGCAATATTGTTGTTGCTGGTACCGAATACATAATGGGCTCCCGGATTGGATGAAGTGATACCGGTTGAGGTACTGATCGGTGCGGCATACTGGAAATCAGCAATATCCTGATTGCCCACCTGTCCCCAGGATGCCCGCAATTTAAAGAAGTTGATGCCCGGCAGGTTCTCCTGGAAAAAATCTTCCGAAGAGATTACCCAACCTGCTGAAACCGAAGGGAAATAGCCCCAACGGTTGCTACGTGAAAATTTGGAGGAGGCATCGGCCCGAAGGGTGGCATTAAACAGGTATTTCTCTTTGTAATTGTATCCTAACCGGCCGAAGTAGGAAACCCGTCGGGTGACATTCTCGGGTTTTCCTGACACGGTACGCGTCTCGACCACATTGCCTTTTTCATCCAGATGTGCCTGACCTGTTGTGTTGTCCAGATAGGCATGCGCAAAATCATTGAACTGCGAAAGCAGGTTCCAGTTTGAGCCCGAAAGGTAAGTACCCTGATACCGCAATGATTCCATCCCGATCATGGCCGAAAAGCGGTGATCCGTCTGGATATCAAAATCATAGGAAGCGGTATTGGTCCAGGTCAATGTATGTCCCTTGCTCATATTCTGGGACGTAGTGGTATGGTCCTGGTTGTACGTATAAATGGAAAAACGGTATAAGGGTGTAAAACTCCGGTATTCCGAAGCATAATAGTTGAATCCCAATAAAGAGCGTACTTTTAGCCCTTTGAGCGGTTCGATCTCGGCAAAAATATCGGCCAGTAATTTCTGGCCATCGTTGCTATTATTCGAATTGGTCATCATCACGCCATAAGGATTGCTGTCCCCATTGTACCAGGGCGAGTTGGACGTATCGTTGAAGGGGCTGCCATATAGTCCGTTGTCCGAATAAACGGGTGACAGCGGCGATGTAGTAAAAGCTCCGCGTAAGGTATTGTTGTATTGGTTGCCAACACCGATTCCCCGATTTTTAATGTAGTTGAAATTGAGGTGCTGCCCGATTTTCACAAAATTATCGAACAGTTTATGTTCTGAATTTGTCCGGAAGCCATAGCGTTCGTAATTGGATACATCCTTACCACCAACGATCCCCTCCTGACTGATATAGTTCATCGACAAGGCATAGGTGGATTTTTCCGAACCACCGGTGAGGGCCACATTGTAATTGTCCATTTTCGCATTGTCCTTGAACATGTAATCCAACCAGCTGGTATTGGCCAGTCCGGCCATTCCATCAAAATCAATGGCAGCAGCACCTGAATTGAGGGACTGCTCATTCATGATTGTTTTATACTGATGGGCATTTAGTAGTTGTGCTTTGCGTGATACATTTTGAATACCGGTATATCCGTCAAAAGACAGCTGGCTTTTACCGGCAGCACCCATCTTGGTGGTCACCAGGACTACACCGTTGGCTGCCTGCGAACCGTATATCGCTGCCGAAGCGGCGTCTTTTAAAACATCGATCGACTGGATATCTGCCGCGTTCAATACCGAAATATCACCGCCTGGCACCCCATCAATGACATAAAGTGGGCCCGAATTGCCAATTGTCCCTAAGCCGCGGACGACGACCTTCATATCCGCTCCGGGCTGACCGGAGGTGGAAGTAATGGAGACGCCCGGAGCCTGCCCCTGAAGGGACTGCAAGGGATTCAGCTGATTCCGTTTCTGCAGTTCCTCGCCTTCTACCTTCAGATTCGCCCCGGTATTTAGCTTTTTCTTCTGCACACCATAGCCGATGACTACCACCTCTTCCAGATCCGAAGTACTGGGCTGCAGGCGAATGATACCATTCGCTCCGGCGACTGTAATTTCTTGCGTTTTGTAACCTACGTAAGAGATCGTCAGCACGCTTCCTTTTGCGGCCTGCAATGAAAACTTACCCGATTCGTCCGTACTTGTTGAAATCTTCTGATTCTTTACTTTAATGCTTGCGCCCCCGATCGGCAAGCCAGAATCAGCGGAAACAACGGACCCCGTAAAGGACTGTGCCCAGACCAGCGAGGTCATGCCGGTCATGACTACCACAGCCACACCCCTGCTCAACAATTGTTTGCTTATCATATGATTTGATTTATAAATTGGTTTTACTTTTATTTTAATTTAACCTGTAAGGCTTTACCCTGATAAGATACTGTCCTTGATTTTTTAGTATTACTGTCGATCCCAACTGCATTACTGTCGCTGACGAAGATGATATTGAATTTTCTGCTATGTAGCATACCCTCAAACTCCCCTTTGCGGTCGGCCAGGGACAAGGTTTGCGTCCTGTTATCATAGCGGATATCAATGCAGCTGTATTTTCCTTTTTCGTAGTTATAATTATCGCCTTCATCTTCATACAACGAGAACTGGCCATCAGCACCGGCATAGATATAGAGGTCCAGGACAGTCTGCTTTTTCTCCGTGCTGTATTGCAGCTCCTGACCGATCGGAACGATCGCACCGGCTTTTGCATACACTGGGATACGCTCGTATGGCGCATCTACCAGGAGATCCTGGCCGCCCCTGACTTTCTTGCCGCTATATAGGTCATACCAGTCGGCGCCCTGTGGAAAATGTATTTTGCGGCTTCGTGCACCTTTTTCCGTGACGGGGCTCACCAATAAAGATGGTCCCCATAGGTACTGATCATTACGGTCAAATCCTGCTTTATCCAGCGGAAAGTCCATGGCCAGTCCACGGATCATCGTATAATCCTCGAAAAAGGTCTTTGCCGCCAGGCTGTAGTTATAGGCCAGCATTTTATAGCGCAGATTGATTGCATAAAGCATGCTCCTGTAGGCAGGGTGCTCCGCAGGAGCGATGTGATAAGGCTCGCGGAACGGGAACTGGCCATGCGCCCGGAACAGAGGCAAGAACGCAGCATATTGATACCAGCGACTATTGAGCTCACGCCATTCTTCAAGATCCACCGCATTGGGCTTATGAAACCTGTTTTCGACGAGGAATCCACCCGCATCCATTGTCCAATATGGTGTGCCGGACATGGAGAAATTTATTCCGCCCGCGATCTGGTCCTTCATATCGTGCCATCGGGATGCGATATCTCCGCTCCAGGCGGCAGCGGCATAGCGCTGCTGCCCGGCAAAAAATGAACGAGTCAGGATAAACACCCGCTTATTGGGTTCTGTGGCGCGCTGCCCCTCGTAAATACCCTTCGCATTTTGAAGCGGAAAGGCATTATAATAGCGTACAGAGGAACCGATGCTGGGCTGAAAAACAGCTTTGCGTTCATCCAGATCGATATTGGAATGGATATCCGGTTCACTTGCATCCATCCACCAGGCGTCGATGCCTATTTTAAATAAGTTGTTGTCCAATAACTTCCAGAAGGCATCCCGCGCTCCCTGGTTAAAAGGATCATAAAATGTAGAGGTATAACCCTTCCCGATCCAGTCCTTGCGGCCATCGTAAATATTCCGTGGGTAAATCCATTTATTGGTTTTAAACTCCTGGTATACACGCGATTCTTCATTTATTTTTGGCCAGGCGGAAATCATGATCTTCAGATTTTGTTCGTGTAGGTTCTTCACCATCGCTTTCGGATCCGGAAAGCGGTTTAAGTCAAATTGTTGACTTCCCCAGTCGTTTTCTGACCAATACGACCAGTCCTGGACAATATTGTCAATTGGAATTTTCCGTTTGCGGAATTCCGTGGCCACCTTTTCAATTTCTGCCTGCGTTTTGTAGCGCTCGCGGCTTTGCCAAAAACCGAAACTCCAGACCGGCATAATCGGTGCCTTACCTGACAAATGCCGGTAACCGCTGATGACATCGTCCATGGATCCACCATGCACAAAGTAATAGTCAATTGCATCTCCAGCTTCGGAATTAAATGAAAAGAGGTTCTGCCGTGTAGCGGGAATTGGGCTCTGCCAGTTTAGGGTAAAATAAGACTCGCTGCCATCTGGGATCCATTCCATCCGGATCCGGTGCGGCTGATCTTTCTCCAGGTCTTTTTCAAGCTCAAAAGTGCCAGCATTCCAGGACTGTCGCCAGCGGTCGGCGACGAGCTGACCATCTATCCATACCTTCATGTATCCCGAATATTTGAAGTGCAGGATATGCCTGCCGGCATAGGGCGAGGCAAGCGTACCTTCATAAACCACCTTTGTATCCGCAAGTTTGATCTCTTTGGGAAACTTGTGCTGGTCCGTTAAATAGCCATAATCGATGATCGATTCCGGACGCGAAAGGTATACCGAGTCGGTATTGCGGTTCATATAAGTAGCCGTGAGCCAGCCTTGCTCCCCCTCCACAGACGAGAGCTTAAATGCATTCAGCGGTAATAATGGGCGTACATCCCCGGCTTTGGTGATCGAGTAATTATGCCAGAGCAGACCATAGTTGTTGGTGGATAGCAAAAACGGAATGCCGATTTCGGTATTGTACTGCAGCAGCGTGACCTGTTTTCCCCGGTTATAATTCATGACCGCATTTTGATGCTGTCCTAGCCCATAGATCCCCTCCTCCGCCTGAACCATAAAATCCTGGTTGATCTGGTAAAAAGCATCGCCATTATAGCTACCCGGAGTAAAGGAACCGGAATTTCGTTTTGCTTCCTTTAAAATGGGGCGGCCATTTAAGTCATAGAATTCTACTTTACCGCTGCTCAACGAAACAATGGCCTGGAGATCCGCTGTCTGTATCGTGGCCGTTGAGTCTGTCGATCTGGCAGCAAATGATTTCAGCTGCCGGTGCAAGGAGTCTACGATCACCAGGTGCTGCTGTTTCGGAAATCCAGAGCCAGCAGGCACTGCCGTTACCCGTATGATTTTATCCGTAATAGCATCGAGATAGACGTCCTGATCAATCGAGGTCGCGGAATTTTTGAAGCTGACCTTCATACCGGTGGTGGTTTTTTCAAACTGAGCTTTCTGAGCTTGTGCAGATGCTTGATGCATCATCGTAAAGAACATCAGACCACTTAAAGCATACGTTATGTTGCGCATGTAAATAAAGATTTATTGGTTATTGTATTCCCTTGGTTATTGCTTGTGCTTTCGTAGTGAAAGAACAAGTCAAATATAAAGTGCAACCGGTTGTCTTAAGGTTATGATTTGTTCACTTTTAGGGGGTGATTTGTTAACATGCGAGCGGAAAAACGGAATATACTATATTTTAATTATCTGCTTTAAAGGAGGTTACATGGAAATGGAAATAAAGTTGTGAAAGCGAATTTAAAATTTATTTGCTGAATTATTTTGGATTGCCGAGTTGCACTTCATAAGCGATTGCAGCCATGGATAATTGATATGCTGTATGGGCTGCATGGATCGTTGATCCAGCTTATTCATACTTGTCTTCCGAATTTGGAGAACATAAAATAGTGGATCGACTCGACCATTATTGATAAATCAGCGAAAACATTATAGCAGCGAATGATCTGCATATATTTTTTATGATTGCTTTTAGACATCGAAATTGTACAGCAATTTCCTACTTTAACGTGATTGTCTTTTTATATTCATTCGGTGTTACGCCAAACTCTTCTTTGAAATATTTTCTAAAGTATTTGGTTTCATTAAATCCGACAAGAAAAGCGATTTCATTGACGTACATTTGGCTTTTTTCGAGCAGTTCTGCTGCTCTTTTTAGCCTGATAAAGCGGATAAATTCCGAGGGCGTTTTATCGGTCAAAGCAAGAATTTTCTTATAGAAATTAACCCGGCTCATCGCCATTTCACGGCATAAATCTTCCACTAAGAAATCGGTTCTTTCTATATTTGATTCAACGATGGAGACGGCTTTTTGTATAAATTTCTGATCCATCGAAATGATCTCCGGTTTGGTTGTTGAGATATCAATTCTTGATTTGAATTTATCCTGTAATTGTTTCTGCCTTTTCGCAATATTGCCCAGCGTAACGCGCAAAATATCGATATTAAAAGGTTTCGAGATATAAGCATCGGCACCAGCTTCCATACCCTGGAATTGATTTTCGTCCGAACACTTTGCTGTGAGCAAGACGACCGGTATATGGGACGTGCGTATATCCTGCTTGATTTTACGACAGAATTCGTAACCATCTACATTTGGCATCATAACATCGCAAAGAACAACATCTGGAATATATTCGGTCGCGAGCTCATAGCCATGTTGGCCATCTTTTGCGGATAGGATCCTGTAATCATTGCTAAAAAGATCCTTTAAAAACATCCGAAAATCCTCGTTATCATCAATAATGAGAAGCGTATATACACCGTTCTCCGCATCTAGGATAAAATCGCTTTCACTATCCCTATTTTTTTCCGGATTGTTGTCAACGTCAGCGCCTGAATAGATCACATCTTGTCTGTTCGTGCCATAAGTATCTTTTGACATGGGAATTTGCACCGTAAAAACTGTCCCTTTTCCAAGTTCACTATCGACCTCCACCGTTCCTCCATGGAGCTTGACAAATTCATTTACAATATGAAGCCCAACGCCTGTCCCTGAGATACCATGGGTCTCATTGGAATCAATTCGGTAAAAACGATCAAAAATACGGTCAAGATGCTCTTTTTCTATTCCTATACCTGTATCTGCAACCTTAATACACAGACGTTTATCGATCTCATGGTCTATCACCGTTTCGCTTATAGCTACGCTTACGTCTACGTGGCCTGAAGTTCGGGTATATTTAAAGGCGTTTGAAATCAAATTAGAAATGACCATATACATCTTATCTTTATCAAAGCTCAGGTCTATGTATTGATGGTTTGTCGTAAAAGTTAGCCTGATGGATTTTTCAGCTGCGATGGACAAAAAGGATGTACTGATCTCTTTGACAAATTCAATGATATTACCTGATGATATATTGAGCTTCGTTTTGTCCTGATCTAATTTTCGAAAATCCAATATATCGTTGACCATCGTAAGCAGTTTCTGCGCATTTTTATACATGACTCCCAGTGCTGCTTTTTGTTCCTGATGGCTATCTTTTTTTAACAACATTTCCAGCGGACTGATAATCAGCGATAAAGGGGTCTTAAATTCATGACTGATATTGGTGAAAAACTTTAATTTCAGTTGGTCTATTTCATGCAGCTTATCAGCTTCCAACATACGGGCATTTTGATCAAGTTGATCCTGCTTTCTCTTCAACCGGTATTTTATAAACCATCTGATTAACAAGACAAACGCTGCAATATAAGTCGCTAAAGCCCACCATGAAAACCAAAATGGTGGATTGACTACAATCTGCATTTCGATCGGTTGAGGCGACCATATATTATCCTGATTGCCCGCATAAACTTTTAAGATATATCGACCTGGATTAAGATTGGAATAGGAAGCTACTCCAGTGCTACGTGAAGTTTCAATCCATTCTTTATCAACGCCTTCCAGCTTGTATCGATATTTATTTTTATTGGGCTGGATAAAGTTGAATGCGGAAAATCGAATGGAAAAGTTTGTTTCATTATATTTCAGGATGAGTTTATCGAGGCCGACAATAGAAATCGGCAAAACAGTGTGATCGCCCCTTTTCTCCTCTGGATTGACCACTTCATTAGACAATAACAGTTCTGTAAATCGAGCTTGTGGTATGCTTTTGTTGGCCGGGATTTTTCTCGGATAAAAAGCGATGTAGCCTTCGGTGGTACCCATATATATTTTACCGGTCTTATCGGTATATACGGCATTGGGATTAAAAACCATTCCCGTCAGCCCGTCGCTGAGATCATAGGTAGAAACAATACTGCTGTGCTTAGTTCCGCTAGCTGACAAGTACTGTATCCGGTTGAGCCCATTGCTTGTCCCCGCCCATACATTCCCATCTTGATCCTCAACTAAAGATCGCACATCATCACTGGATAGGCCATCTGCAAGTGTCAAAAAAGAGAAGCTCCGGTTTGTATTGTCGAAGATTTTTATACCCCTTTTTGTGGCCAACCAGATGCGGCCTTTTGAATCCTTCATAAGCTGATAAACGGGAACCGAAGCAGCCTTATCCTGAAAATTGGCCTCGGGAAAATAAGGCATAATAGTCTGATCACCCATCAGCTTATACACACCGATATCTGACGAAAAATTAATCGTTCCATCCCGATCTTTTAATGTGGAAAGAATGAAATTAGAACGTAGTTTGCTATTGTCTCTATTAAAATTTTTAAATATCGTTCTACTGGGGTCCAATCTGTCAATTCCGCCCCCCAACGTTGCAATCCACAAATTTTGGTCGGAATCTTCGGTTATCCCATATATGCTCTGATTGGACAGTCCCTTGTTGTTTTTCTCCTGCACTTCATATCGTTTAAACCGGCCACCATCATATACATTCAAGCCGCCCATAAAAGTACCTATCCACATTTTATTTGTATAGTCTTCATGGAGCGCGGTAACAATATCAGACGACAAACTTGTCATATCATCACGTTTGCTTCTGAAAAAATGGCGCTCCCCGGTAGTTTCGTTCAACTTAATGAGACCTTTTCCATTTGTCCCCAACCAAAGGTTCCCCGCTTTGTCCTTGACAATACTGCTGCAGTCAAAAAGTTCACTTTTTCCTTCGGATAATCCGGTACTAGGAAACTTGAATATTTCCGGATGATAGTATGAAACACCATTCTTATATGTCCCTGCCCAAACAATTCCTTGAGGATCACAATATAAACTGACAATAGAGTTTTGTCCAACGGAGGTTTTATTATACTCGTTGTGTCGAAGAACCTGAATGGAATTCTTCTTTTTATCAAGAAGGTTGAGACCACCGTGGTCCGTTGCAATCCAAATTAATCCTTGCCGGTCTGCTACGATTCCACGTACAAAGGAATTGGAGAGCGCAGGCTTCGTGTCAATATCGTACTGTTTCCATTGATCATTAGTTTTATTGTAACAGACTACACCCCTATTATTTATACCTGGATAAATCCAGACCATATGGTCGGAATCTATAAAGATACTCTTCGGAATTATAGAATTTATAGCCCTACTGTTTAAATAATTTTTTCGGATATCAATTTGCTTTGTTCGGGTATTCAGACGTTCCAAAAAGCCATCTTTGTGGAGTATCCACACAAATTCATCTTTTATGGCGATCTCTACGATCTCGGCGGGACGAATGCTCATCGGATCATTTGATGGCCTGAAGCTTACCACTCTTTTATGCTTGGGATCATATTTGTAAATGCCTTTTTGTGAATAGGCTACAATAAAGTTTTTAAACTGGTCTACTTGGATAGAAATTGGATTTGGAGGAAGTCCCATTTTTTTTAGAATGGAATCTGTATTATTGATAAAAACCTCCTTTCGCCAATCAAACATGACATATTTATTGCCCAACATCCATAAATTCCCCTGCCCATCTTCAACAACTTTCTTCAAACCATCATAAAGTGTTCCTGAAGTACCGTCGATACTACGGTTGAAAATTTTGATACGCTCGCCGTCAAACCTATTTAGTCCCGTGTTTGTTGCAAACCAGACAAATCCCCTACCATCTTTATATATGGCAACAACTTCATTTCCGGCTAAGCCATTCCCATTGTTAATATGGGCAAACTTAAACTCCTGTCCATAGCCGAAAATAATTCCAAAAAATAAGAATAGTAATAAAAGACGCTTCATTGGTTATTGTTTCAAGAACTTCCGTTAAAATACTGATTTTATCAAATCTTTATAGCATAAGTGATCATTTTATCCCCTAAGCTGAAACATTTAGGTCCCTACTTAGCGTATGTCTGCCTATATGAAGTGCATCGCGATTAGGGCTTGCAATTCCCATGGATTGATCATTCATCCACTATATAAACATTTTACCCTCTCTTCTTCAACATCCGAACCCTATCAAGACAATGTGTTGTTCCTAATTTTAATCATCCCTTTCTGGGGAAAATAACCAAACGAATTATAAACTTAAATTAACCATGAAATCAAAAAACGGATCACAAAAGTTTTTTTGGCCCAAACTGCGGCATCGGGTGTATCTCCTGCTGGCGGCCTTGTTTCTCTTTTTTATCAATGTCTTACAGGCGCAGGATTCGAAAATCAATGTCTCTGGACTTATTACGGACAAGGCTACGGGGCTGCCTCTGACCAATGTTTCTGTTAAACTCAAAGGTACAAACGCAGTGACATCTTCCAATGAAAATGGACGATATGCTATTTTAGCATCAAAAGGAGGTATACTGATCTTTAACCATTTGGGATTCCATACGCAGGAAGTAAGAATAGCTGGAAATGAGCAAAATATTCAGCTTACAGAAAATATCCACGCCATGGACGAGGTCGTTGTTGTAGGCTACGGAAAAATGAAACGTGGCGACTTAACAGGGGCCGTCGTTTCGGTAACGGCCGACGACATCAGTAAATCTGTAAGTACCTCCCTGGATCAAGCGTTACAGGGACGCGCTGCCGGGGTCTCGGTAACACAGAATTCAGGTGCACCGGGCGGCGGAATCTCGGTCAGCATCCGGGGTACAAATTCTTTCAGCGGCAATGAACCGCTCTATGTGATCGATGGAATCCCAATTGATGGTAATACCCGGGACAATTCAAGTGCACTCTCGTCAATAAATCCATCAGATATCGTATCCATGGAAATATTAAAGGATGCTTCTGCTGCTGCCATATATGGGACAAGGGCGGCAAACGGAGTCGTCCTGATCTCTACAAAACGCGGGCAGGCGGGAAAAACCAAATTAGGTTATGAAGGGTATGTAGGATTCCAACAGCTGCCAACGATATTGGATGTCCTTAACCTTCGCGAATATGCCGTGTATCAGAATCTTCGCAGCAAAGTCATCGGCTTCGGCGATCGGGAGGAATTTAAAGATCCATCGCTATTGGGTGAAGGCACAAACTGGCAGAAGGAAATTTTTAGAACTTCATTGATGCATAACCATCAGCTGAACATCAGCGGTGGAACCGAACAAAATAGATTTGCGATCACGGGTGGATACCTTGATCAACAAGGTATTGCCCAAGGCTCGGGTTTTGAACGCTATTCCTTACGGATGAACTTTGATTCAAAAATCAACAAGTGGCTGACCGTCGGCATCAATGCCTATACCGCGAAAACAAAAAATAGGAACACCATAGATAATGGAGGGATCATTTCACTCGCCATTAGGCAGCTGCCAGAAGTGCCTGCCAAAAATCCTGACGGTTCCTGGGGAACACAACAGGAAAATATGTATGGGACCTATTTCGCCAATCCATTGGAGGAAGCGCTTACCCGTGAAAACTATGCAAAAGGAGCACAAATTAGTGTCAATGCTTATGCGGATATTTCGC
This sequence comes from Sphingobacterium sp. CZ-UAM, assembly GCF_002000245.1. Taxonomy (GTDB): domain Bacteria; phylum Bacteroidota; class Bacteroidia; order Sphingobacteriales; family Sphingobacteriaceae; genus Sphingobacterium. Next base: position 1,038,762 of record NZ_MTCM01000001.1, read on the forward strand.
CCATCAAAGATCTTGTACTACGGGTCGAAGGTAATGGGAACTATAATTATTCCAACGCTTATCAATTCACGCCCGCATATGATTACGGGAATTTCAAACAGCAATCCGCCGGAGCAAGGTTTGCCAGTAATGGTTCGTTTACCAACCTGAAAACTTATCTGACCTATACTAAATCTTTCGCCGAAAAGCATAACCTCTCGATCATGGCTGGGCATGAGGCTCAGGAAAACAAATGGGAGTCTCTCTCTGGAAGCCGCAGCAATTATTTTTTAAATACGGTGCACGAGCTGGATGCTGGCGATTCTAAAACCGCCAAAAATGGGAGTTCAAGAAGTTCAGGTGGCATTGAATCTTATTTCGGTCGCTTCAATTATGGATTTGATGATAAGTATTTATTGACTGCTACATTCCGCAGGGACGGATCGGACAAATTCGGTACCAACAATCGCTGGGGCACCTTCCCTTCTCTTGCTGCTGCCTGGAAGATTAAAAATGAGCCTTTCTTAAAAAATAATCCGGCGATAGACAACCTTAAGCTACGCTTGGGCTGGGGACTTGTTGGAAACCAAGCCGCAAGCTCCTATGCCTATGGCGTGACCATGGCTTCGGCTGCATCCATATGGGGCACAGGCTTCTATCCTGCTAATTTTGCCAATCCGGACCTAAAATGGGAAAAAACCAATGCCTACAATATCGGCTTGGATCTGAGCTTATTTAAAAATAGAATCGAACTTACAACTGAAGTCTATTTAAAGAAAATAGACAATCTTTTGATGCAGGCCGTATTGCCTGACTATATCAGTGGACTAATTGCTGCACCTTGGGTTAATGCGGGTTCGATGACGAATAAAGGCGTTGAATTGACATTAAATACCATAAATATCAATAAGAATGGCCTTTTCTGGAAATCCGGTTTGACCTTCTCGATGAATAGAAACCGTGTCACGCACTTGTATACGGATGCAACGGCCATTCAGGGGAAAATAGGTGCAGAAACATTCACGCTAACCAAAGTAGGTAATCCTGTCGGCCAATTCTATGGATACAATGTGATCGGCATGTTTCAGAATGAAAGTGACTTTTACCTAAAAGACGATCAACATCATGCGGTGCTGGATCAGGAGGGCAATAAAGTTCCTATTGCTCTACCCAAAGATAAAAGCATAGGGGTCAACGGGATTTGGGTGGGAGATTTTATTTTCGAGGACAAAAACAAAGATGGAAAAATAGATGAGCAAGACCGTGATTTTATCGGCAATCCGGATCCGAAGTTCATCCTTGGACTAAACAATTATTTTTCTTACAAAGGATTTGACCTAAATATCTTTCTAAACGCCGTATATGGCAACAAGATCTATAATCAACTGCGTAAAGATTTTACAAACCCGATGAATAATTCGGGTATGCTCAAAAAAACGACAGAGATTGCCCTCATTGAAACGATTGATCCAAGCGGTTCCGACCAGGATATCTCCAATGTAAGAGTGTCCAATCCGAATGCGAGTATTCAACGTATTACTGTCAGTGACGCAAATGACAATAGCCGTATGAGTAATCGGTTTATTGAAGATGGTTCCTATCTGCGCCTGAAAAATATTTCTCTCGGCTATACTTTCTCCCAAAACCTGCTGAAGCGATATCAAATTGAAAACCTCAGGTTATATGTCAATATCCAGAATCTTTTTACATGGACCAAGTATACGGGCTATGATCCGGAAATAGGTTCTTACAACCAAAATGTCTTACTAAGAGGAATAGATTATGCCCGGTATCCCGCACAGCGTATTTATACCCTGGGTTTAAACTTCTTGTTTTAATATTAACGACTGAATTATGAAAAAGCTATTCTTAATAAGCTCATTGATAGCTATTGTTGCGCTACATTCCTGTAAAAAAAGTTTCCTTGACAGAGAACCGGAAGGAGCCTATGTGGATGCAACCTTTTATACCTCCCCTGAAGCATTGAAAGCAGCCACAGCACCACTGTACAACCGGGCGTGGTTTGACTATAATAAACGACCGGCCGTCGCTATTGGCAGTTTAAGAGCCAATGATGGCTATAATCCCTATATGAACCCTTCCTATACCCTATTCACCGTGACCTCGCTGGATGATGGACTTTCAGACTCATGGAAATCATTCTATGGCGTAATAACGATGTCAAATGCGATCATCGATGCCGTGAAGCATAAAGCCGTTAATGTAACTGAAGCGCAAAAAAACGTGGCTATTGGGGAAGCACGCCTAATGCGGGGTATTGCTTACTTTTATCTTCTCCGGACCTGGGGCCCCGTCATACTGATCGAGAATAACGATGCTGTGATCAAAGAGCCTATGCAACCCAGGCATCGGGAGGAAGATATTTTTCGATTTATCATAGACGATCTCAGCTTTGCAGTCCAGCACCTTCCTGTTCAGGCTGATAAAGGCCGTGCAACGAGCTGGGGTGCCAAAGGTATGCTTGCCAAGGTATATCTCTCCCGTGCTGGCTGGAAGACCGGCGGAACTCGAAACGAAGCTGACCTAGCCAAAGCAAGAGAATACGCAAAGGATGTCTGTGTAAATAGTGGTCTGGAACTCTATGCCAAATACGAAGATCTGTTCAAATACAAACATAACAACAATCCCGAATCACTGATTGCCATGCAATGGGTACCACTTGGCGACTGGGGCGTCTGTAATACACTTTTAGCTGACCTGGCATTCTCATCAGACGTGACCGGTGGTGTCAACGTTTGGGGCGGCGGACTAAACGGGACGATCGACATGCTCAAACAATACGAACGCGCTGATACACTACGGAGAAATGCCACCTATTTTACCCAGCACTCCTTCTATCCCTATATTGCCATTGATAAAGGTGGATATTCGTACAGCAATGCAGGTGCATCCATCAAAAAAGGTGTAATCGGTGGTCCTAACGATGATAATGACGGCTATGTGCAGTCGATGAGTTCACCGCTAAACACCTATATTCTACGCTTGGCCGATGTATACCTGACCTATGCTGAGGCGAGTCTGGGTAATAATAGCACACTCAATGGCGGTGAAGCATTAAATTACTTTAACAAGGTAAGAGATCGGGCCAAGATCGGACGAAAGACCTCTATTACGCTTGACGATATCATCAAAGAACGACGCGTGGAGTTTGCCATGGAGTATACCAACTGGTACGATATGGTCAGCTGGTATTGCTACAAGCCTGAGAAAATGCTTAAATACTTTAATGATCAACAACGTGGTTGGTCCACGGCGGGTATCACGAAGGATGAAGACGGTAATCTTATTTTTGAAGATCCTACGGCACCTGCAGTGCCTGTCGTTGTGACCGCAAACAACATCTTCTTCCCCTATCCAGAGAATGATCTCATCCAAAATCCGAGGTTAAAAGAAGAGCCCCAGGCTTATCCATTTAATAATCAGTAAAGAATTATGAAAGCTTTAAATAAAACTATACGCTTTAGCTATCATTTGCTTATCGCTGTCCTTCTCCTGCCGGTAATATCCTGTAGTCGCAACAATGACATGACTGTGGCCCCCGAGATTACCCATGTACGGTTGACAGATCCGGAAAAAGCAGATAGTACTTTCACAGGTGCATTTCCGGGCACAATGGTTGCTGTTATCGGAAAAAATCTCGACGGCATCCAAAAAATTTACATCAATGACCAGCAGATCGCATTTAATGCAAATTATTGTACGTCGACAAGCGCTATTATTTCTATTCCGGCAGATCTTCTATTGACTGGCACCCATCCGGATCTTCCAAATGAAATCCGGATCGAAACAAACCATGGCGAAGCAAGGTTCAGTTTTCATATCTATTCTCCCGCTCCACAAATCGCCCGTATTGAATTAAAATACCCGGCAAAGGCGGGTGAAAAACTCCGCATCTACGGTTCAAATTTTTACGAAGTAAAAAAAGTCGTGTTCGAAGGCAAGGCCGGCGGCAATGTATTAGCTACGGAATATGAAATCGGTAAGGACTATGATAAAATCGAATTAACGATACCCGCCGGTATCCAAGATGGCCGCCTCGCGGTCTACTGCATGACGGATTCAGTTAGCATCGCTTTCACAACGAATGTTTCGCCGCCAACGATTAAATCATGGAGCAGCGATATGCCTATTATTGGCGATCAGGCATTTATTACCGGCAACAACTTCATTGATGTAAGCAAACTAACGATCAATGGCGAATTTGATATTGCAGGCGAAGATTTAATTGTTGCCAAAACCCAGGATACAATTTATTATCGCCTACCAAAGGCTCCGACAAAATCCGGTACGGTCACAGTCCATGCGGCAGGAGGACAGTCCAATTCGACCCTGCTATTTTATCCCGTTCAAAACCTCGTCCTGGATTGGGATAAGGTAGGTAGCTATGATTGGGGGGACAACAATATGGCTGTGACGGCAGACGGCTCCAAACCACCTTTCTTCAGCACAGGAACAGCTTACCGCATTTTTGGATCGCCGGGAGCATGGCAATATTGGTGGGGAAACTTAGCCAATAAAGCTGTCTATCCTGCCGTAAATACAATACCCGCCAATACGCCTATCGGCAACCTAGTACTGCGCTTTGAATGCTTCGTAAATGAACCGCTTGCGACAGCAACATTTGATATGCAATTGAAGGGAAATTGGGATAAAATGCTGTCAGACTATGTGCCTCGTGATAGAAACACCAATAAAACAAGCCTTGGTAAATGGATGACATGCGACATAGCCCTTAATAGGTTTACTTCTGTTGCGGACTATGGAAGCTTTGCTGCCATCGCTAGCTCCGAACTGGGCATTTTCACGAAAAATAAAGCGGACAATGCCAATGTCAAGGTCGATATCTACTTCGACAATTTTAGAATCATTGACAGCAGCAAAAACTAGGTTTATTTACAGAATAGCGAATTGCGATACAATAAGGCCGGATAATGGAATAGCCATTCCATGCCGGCCATTTATTAAAAGTAAATATAAACAGACATGAAATTTAAAAAGCACATTCCCTTCATGATTACAAGGAATGATATGCAACATCAAATGGCATTCCGAGCAGTGCCCAAAGCATTTTTCGACTGATTTGACTATAACACAAAATAAACTATGACTATAAAACAGATTCCAATTTTCTTCGTCTTTTTTTTGCAGGCATTCCTATTGAAGGCCGAACTCAGGCTTCCTGCAATATTTGGTGACAACATGATTCTACAAAGGGACAGTCCCATAAAATTGTGGGGCTGGGCCGAAAAAAATGAAACGATCCATGTCCGGTTTATGCAGCAGAAACTAAAGGTACAAGCAGATAGAAATGGTCAATGGAGCATTACTTTAGCCCCAACTCCTTATGGAGGGCCGTATAACATGGAAATAAAAGGCCATAGCGAACAGGTATCCCTAAAAAACATCCTGGTCGGTGAAGTTTGGCTTGCATCCGGCCAATCCAATATGGAATGGACGGTAAAGAACTCCAATAATGCGGCGAACGAAATCAGCCAGGCCAATCATCCGAACATTCGGGCCTTCAATGTGGAAAAGAGCATCAGTGATGTCCCCAAACAGGACCTAAAGGGAAAATGGGCGGTATGTTCCCCGACGACAGTGGGCGATTTTTCCGCTGTAGGATACTTCTTTTCGCTCAAACTGTATCAGGAACTCGGCATACCTGTGGGCATCATCAATGCTTCCTGGGGTGGTACTGGCGCCGAAACCTGGACTAGCGAAAGCGGCTTCAATAAATTGCCCGCGCATTTCAAAGCTCCTTACCAACAGCATTTCAACGGCAGTCTGCAGAACTTTTTAAAAGAAAACGAATTGAAAAAACAGGGCTATCTGCAAGCTTTAACAAACGATCCGGGAATAGCTGCAAAATGGTACGAAAACGATACGGATATATCCGCTTGGGGAAAGATGAATATTCCACAGTTGTGGGAATCCAAATTGGGTGATATGGATGGCATTGTATGGTTCAAACGCCGTATTTATTTGCCCGAGGGTAGTGCGCAAAAGGCCGGATCCATTCTGCTTGGCACCATTGATGACGATGATGTCTGCTGGATTAACGGTGTCAAAATTGGTGAAACAAAAGGATATACAAACGCACGGAAGTACACGATCCCGAAGGCTGTTCTAAAAGACGGTGAAAATATAATTACGCTAAAAATTATGGATACCGGCGGCGGCGGTGGCTTTTACGGAAACCCGGCCCAGCTGTACCTCGACGTGGAGGGCGAGAAATTTCCGCTTGATGGTGATTGGAATTATAAGGAGGCTGTCACCACTCAGCAGCATGGTTACAAAGAAGTTTCGCCTAATATGCTTCCATCCCTCCTCTTCAATGCCATGATCAATCCAATTGTTCCTTATACCATCCGGGGTGTGATCTGGTACCAGGGTGAAAATAATGCCGGACGAGCGTATGATTATCGCACCCTCTTCCCCAACCTCATCGCGGACTGGCGGTCGCAATGGAAAACTGATTTCCCTTTCTACTGGGTGCAATTGGCCAATTATATGGCTAAAGAAAAATCACCCGAAGACAGCGACTGGGCAAAATTGAGAGATGCACAGACCCGGACTCTCCGTCTTGCTCATACGGGTCAGGCGGTGATTACGGATATTGGTGAAGCGGACGATATCCACCCACGTAACAAACAGGAAGTGGGTCGACGACTCGCTTTAATAGCACTGGCTAAAAATTATGGCAGAAAAAATCTTGTGTATTCTGGACCTACATTCAAATCGATGGTCAAGGAGGGCAATAAACTGATTATTTCTTTTGACGCTATTGGGGGCGGACTCGTGGTTAACAACAAATACGGTTACGTGGAAGGTTTTGCCCTTGCTGGAGCAGATAAAAAATTTGTATGGGCCCAAGCTCATATCGATGGTAACCGAATTGTCGTCCAGGCAGATCAGCTCAGCAGCCCGGTATTTGTCCGTTATGCCTGGAGCAATAATCCCGATGTCAATTTATTCAATAATGAAGGCTTGCCTGCTATACCTTTCAGCAATGAGGAATAAATATCCATTAGTCTAGATAACATGATTTTAAAAACACACCTAAAAATTATTCAAATGAAAACACTATTAAGTTACATTTTTATGCTGCTGGTTCTTCCGGCATGCTCCAACAAGGAAATGAAGGCAACTACAGAGCTTAGCAAACCTGAAACAAAAGAAGAGCCTAAACCTGCTTATAGTAAATTCTCCATCAGGGAAAATTTTAGTACCAGCCAGTTAGTCGATGAAATGGGTTTGGGGATTAACCTCGGTAATGCCCTGGATGCAACGGGTGACTGGATCAATCCAAGTAGTATTTCTAATTACGAGACGGCTTGGGGAAGCCCCCTCATTACGAAAGAAATGATCGAAGGTTATGCAAAAGCCGGTTATTCTTCTTTACGAATTCCGGTCACCTGGAGTAATATGATGAACAACGCGGAAAATTACAGGATCCATCCAGATCTCCTCAATAGAGTCGAAGAGATCTTAAACTGGACACTCGATTGCGGCATGGTCGCCATTATAAATGTTCACCATGAAAATGAATGGGTCAAAAAAGTGCCGACAGACAGCGAAGCTAAGAAAAAGTTCACTTCTATCTGGGAGCAGCTCTGTAACCGTTTTGAAAAATATGGGGATCATTTGCTATTCGAACCCATGAATGAAATTGGTTACGATGAAATATGGACTCCCTGGAAGGGCGGGCAAACTGAAAAAGCAAGAGCATTCGGTTACGTAAACGAGCTGAATCAGCTTTTTGTCGACATCGTCAGGAAATCGGGCGGCAACAATGCCAAACGCCATCTTTTAGTAGAAATTTATAATACCGGTCTCGAATATGCTTTTGATCCCTTAACCAAAATTCCGGACGATCCGGCTAAACATCTTGCATTGACCGTACATTATTATACACCGCCTTTGTTTGCCATATTGGGTAACGGTGAAGATGCTGGATGGGGTGTCGGTGTGCCGTCTTGGGGCACAGCACAGGAAGTTAAAGAGCTCAATGACAATATGGAGCTGTTAAAGAAGAATTGTGTCGATAAAGGAATTCCCGTCGTTATTGGCGAATACGCCTGTTCCTCAAAGAACAGAACACAGGAGGTGGTCAGGTTATTTAATGTCTCGGTCACCGAAGCGATTTATTCACGTGGTATGTGTCCCATGCTTTGGGATGTTCAGGGTGCTGGGCAATATGAGCGGACAACCAGTAAATTCAAAGATCCTGTCTTTTTAGAACAAATAATGGCAATACCTGCTAAATATCCACGCAATTAAAATCGAGGTCTACCCTAAGCATCCTATGGAAGCCATGTGAAAGCAACTTTTGAATAAATGCCACATAGAGACGTACCATGTACGTCTCTAACCCTTAACACAACCCGGTACCAAAAACCATGAAACAAAAAAACTATATTCTGCTGTGCCTCCTTTTTCTTGCAGTATTTTCGCTTGAAGCACAATACAAGTTCGATAAACCGCTCTACGGGGCAGCCTATTACCACGAATATATGCCCAGTGAGCGTCTGGATGAAGATATCCGATTGATGAAAAATGCCGGGCTCAATGTCGTACGACTGGGTGAATCTGCCTGGGGATTATTTGAACCGCAGGAAGGTGTCTTTGAATTCGAATGGATGGACCGCATCATCGAGAAAATGCATCAGGCTGGTATCCACATCATTCTGGGGACACCGACTTATTCCATTCCGGCCTGGCTTGCGCATATGCATCCCGAGGTTTTGGCCGAATATCAGCGGGGTACTAAAGCTTATTATGGCATCAGGCAAAATATTGACTTGAGCAACCCCACTTTTAAATATTATAGTGAACGTATCATCCGCAAGCTAATGGAACGGTATGCAAAGCATCCTGGAGTCATTGGCTATCAGGTAGACAACGAAACAGAAGCACGTGGCATAAACAACCGGGATTATTTTATTGGCTTTCGTAACTACATCAAAGGCCGTTTTAACAACGACCTCGACTTACTCAACAAAGCCTGGGGAATGAACTATTGGGGTATGAATATTCGCACCTGGGAGGAATTCTATACCCGCGATGGTGTCACCAATCCTTCCTATAAAAACGAATGGGAACGCTACAACCGCAAACAGGTAGCCGACTTTCTGAATTGGCAAGCTAACATTGTCAATGAATATAAACGTCAGGACCAATTTATAACCCATTGCTTCATGCCTGATTTTCACAATGTAGATCAGGTAGAAAGCTTTCGCCAGATGCAATACCCCGCTATCAATATTTATCACGACGTACAGGATAAACAAGACGGACAGCGCATTGCTTATTCGGGGGATTTTGTCCGGACGGTTGCCAAGAACAATTATATTGTCATGGAAACCAACGCACAAGGTATAGGCTGGGATGCACGCACACAATACCCGCCATACGACAGACAACTCCGGCAAAATGTATATGCCCATTATGCTTCCGGTGCCAATATGGTGGAATACTGGCACTGGTCTACGCTGCACTATGGTCAGGAAACCTATTGGCGTGGTGTATTGGGGCACGATCTCCAACCGAATAGAATATACGACGAATTTAAAACCACAGCACAGGAGCTGGCAAGGATCGGAGATCGTCTTATTGACTTGAAGAAGAAAAATAAAACAGCAATCTTATATAGCCACGATTCCTACCACGCACTGAATTTTATGCCGTATACCTATAAAAACAATTATCCCATCGATATGATTCATAAGGCACTCTACTTTCAGAACATTGAAGCTGATATTATCCCCTGTGATAAAATCACCGATTTTAAAGGCTACGATATGCTGGTTATTCCACCCCTTTATGTCGCTACGGATGAGCTGCTGCTGGCCATTGACAAGTTTGTAAAAGCGGGCGGCCATGTCGTCATGATGTACAAAAGTGGCTATTGTAACGAACATTCGGCCGTCCGGGCCACAGCTGCTCCCGGACCGTTAAGAAAGGCCTGCGGATTCCATTATCAAGAGTTCTCCACCATCGGAGACATGCGGCTCAAAGATAATCCTTTTCAATTGACGGATAAAAACCAAATTGGTGACTGGTATGAATTTTTGATCCCTGAGACAGCTCAGCCACTGGCCTATGCTGAACATCCCTTCTTTGGCAAGTGGCCAGTGATCACAGAAAATACCTATGGTAAAGGAAAACTGACTTATATCGGGACCTATCCATCACAAGAACTACTCCATACGATCATCAAAAAAACGGCTATTGCAGCGAAAGTCATTACTGCCGACAATTACACTTTTCCAATTATTCAGCGTTCAGGAAAGAATAAATGGGGTAAGACAATTCATTACATTTTTAATTACAGTAAGGAAACAAAACGGATGACTTATACAGGTGGCCCAGCGAAAGAACTTATTTCAGACAAGCTCACGCAGACGGGGCAACAGATTGTATTGGATCCCTGGGAAGTACTCATTATGGAACAAAACTAAACGACACGCTAATTACCAAAAACATTGACTTTACTATGAGAGCATTTATTGTCATCCTATTTTTCGCGATAACATCCAGCCTTTCGGCCCAGACTTATTCGTTGCTATCGCCGGATGGAAAAATTTGTTTGGACATCGACCTATCGAACGGACTCTCCTACGCTGTTTCCTACAAAGACAAACAGGTAATAGATCCTTCACCCTTAGGCTTTGAATTGCAAGACGAGCCCCCGATGCATCAAGGTTTTATGCTGTTGAACACTCCTCAGACCACATCGAAGCGTGATTCCTGGGCCCCAGTCGTGAAGAACAAACATGCCCATGTCGATTTGCAGTGGAATGAAACACATTTGGCTCTTATCGAAAAAGAAGGTGAGAAACGTCGCTTGGACCTCTTCTTTAGAGCTTATAATAACGGAATCGCCTTTCGCTATCAACTATTCAGCAGTGCTAGAATTGGAAATCGGGTGATAAGCCGGGAGATGACCGGATTTTCAGTATCCAATCAGGCTCAGGCTTGGGCAGCACAATACAAACCACGTTTTACGTCCAGTCAGGAAAGCGAATTCGATAAAGTCCCTTTAGCGGGAATCAGCGATCAGACCCTAACCGGACTTCCACTACTGATCGAAGTTGACAAAGATAACTATCTGGCTATTACCGAAGCGAACATCGATAACTACCCTGGTTTCTATATCAGCCGGGCTGCTGGTAATACGACGGAACAGGTATTGCTCATGACGAAACTCTCCCCTTTACCGGGCGAAAAAGAAGATGGAGCCAAAGCTTGTTTCTCGGACAAAATCCAAACCCCTTGGCGCGTGGTCATGATTGGCGATAATCCGGGACGATTTATCGAATCCGAAATTGTTCAGTCGCTTAATCCTGCATGTGCGATCGAAGACCCCGCATGGATAAAACCGGGACTTTGCGCATGGGATCACTGGTGGAGCGGAGAAGTGAAAATGGAAACTGCTGTTATAAAAGAGTATATCGACTTTGCTTCTACGCAAGGATGGCCTTATATGTTGATCGACTGGCAATGGTACGGCCCCTTCAACCAAGCTCAAGCGGATATTACCAAACCGGCACCGCAAATCAACATGCCAGAAATACTTGACTATGCCCGCAAAAAAAATGTGCGTCTTTGGCTTTGGCTATATAGTACCGACGCCAATCGTAACAACGCCTATGCGGAAGCTTTCGCACTGTATGAGCGCTGGGGCATCGCCGGCGTAAAAATAGATTTTATGGACCGCGACGATCAGGAGATGGTAAACTGGTACCATAAAGTAATTCAGAAGGCCGCTGAGCACAGGTTGATGGTTAACTTCCACGGAGCGTATAAACCTGATGGAATAGAACGGACCTACCCGAATATGATAACCCGTGAGGGCGTCCTGGGCGAAGAGTATGCGAAATTTTCCGATCGTATCAAGCCTGCTCACAATGTCACTTTGCCGTTTACGCGTATGCTGGCAGGGCCAATGGACTATACCCCGGGCGGTTTTCTCAATGTAACTCCAGCGCAGTTTAAGAAACAGTCTCCAACCCTGATGATGAATACCCGCTGTGCCGAGCTCGCCAAATTTGTCATTTATGAAAGCCCCCTTACGGTATTCTGCGACCACCCGAAGCATGTGTTGGGCCAACCCGGGAGTGACTTTCTAAAAATCGTTCCGACGGTGTGGGATGATACGCGCTTCATTGATGGTTATCCCGGGGAATATATTGTACTGGCCAAACGTTCGGGAAAAAACTGGTTTATCGGTGCCATGACCAATAGCATGTCCCGCACGATTACAATACCTACAAGCTTTCTAGCCGCTGGAAAATATGTGCTGGACTACTGGCAGGATGCAAAAGACGCGGAAAGAGTCCCTGCAAAACTCGAGAAAAAAAGTAGGATAATCGAAGCTGGGAAAACGATAAAAATACCAATGGTCAGCGGTGGCGGCTATGTTGCAATCATTAGACCACTGTAAAGTTTAGATCCGAATTGATGTAAAAAAATATTATTCAAAGTAGCACACTATTTAACTCAAGAACTATAAACCTCGTTATGAACAAGAACATTTTTAAGACATTAGTACTCTCTACAATCCTTGGAACTACATTAAATGCTCCAGCCCAACAAAAAAAACCGGTAGACTTACCTGATAAATTTCAGCCCAACTGGGAATCTCTGGCACAATATGAAGCGCCTGAATGGTTCCGTAATGCCAAATTCGGTATTTGGGCACACTGGGGTCCACAATGCCAACCTGAGCAGGGCGACTGGTATGCACGCGGTATGTATGATGAAGGCAGCGGGCAATACAATGCACATGTAAAAACTTATGGACATCCATCTGTAGCCGGATTTAAGGATATCATCCCTACCTGGAAGGCTGAAAAATGGGATCCCGAACGGCTTGTGGCACTCTACAAAAAGGTAGGTGCACAGTACTTTTTTGCCATGGGAAACCATCATGACAACTTCGATCTGTGGGATAGCAAGTATCAAAAATGGAATTCGGTCAATATGGGGCCTAAACGTGATATTCTCGCCGAATGGTCAAAGGCGGCGAAAAAAAATAAACTTCCCTTCGGTGTGAGCATCCATGCCTCCCATGCATGGACATGGTATGAAACAGCCCAAAGGGCAGATCGGTCGGGACCACTAAAGGGAGTACCTTATGATGGAAAGCTCAGCAAAGAACAGGGAAAAGGAAAATGGTGGGAAGGCTACGATCCCCAGGAGCTGTATCGGCAAAACCATCCCCTTAGCAAGGGAAGTGAAGACGTAAAATCATTGTGGGCACAGTGGGACTGGCATAACGGTGCATCCAAACCGACACCGGAGTATATTGATAATTTCTATCAACGAACAATAGACATGGTCGACAGCTATCAGCCGGACCTGCTCTATTTTGATGATACTACACTCCCTCTATGGCCTATCAGCACAGTCGGGCTCGATATCGCGGCCCATTTTTATAACAGTAACGCGAAGAAAAATAAGGGAAAAGTCGATGCCGTTTTGTTTGGAAAAATCTTATCCGAACAACAAAAAGAGTGTTTGGTATGGGATGTCGAGCGCGGTGTTCCGGACCAGGTGCAAGAAAAAGCCTGGCAGACCTGCACATGCCTGGGAAGCTGGCATTACAGCAAAGCTGATTATGAAAACAACAATTACAAGTCCGCAAAAAAAGTTGTCCATATGCTTATTGATATCGTCAGTAAAAACGGGAACCTCCTACTTAATGTTCCTATCAAGGGCGATGGTAGCATCGACGAGAAAGAAGAGAAAATTCTGCATGAAATAGGCGATTGGATTCAGGTTAATAAGGAGGGAATTTTTGATACCCGTCCCTGGAAAACATATGGCGAGGGTCCAAGTACCGAAGAGCAGAAACCATTGAATGCCGCTGGATTCAATGAGGACAAAGAAAATAACTATACCGCTAGGGATATCCGGTTTGTGAAAAAAGTCGATGCGATCTACGCTCATGTACTGGCATGGCCAAAGGATGGAAAAATTATGATCAAATCTTTCGGAAAGAAGAATAACACCAGCGATCCAGTAACTGTTAAAACAGTATCTCTATTGGGGCATCCGAAAAAACTGGTATTTAAACAAGATGACGAAGCACTCAGCGTTACCTTGCCTTCGGATAAGCCCAATCAAATTTCATTGGTACTGAAAATCAATTAAACCATTTTTCTTCATCAAGCTGTACCTTATTTTCAAAATACCACTGATACAATTAGAATATGAAAACGCCTTGTACCATGAAAATTATTTTAGTACTATGCTCCTTATTTCCATTACTGTTATTCGGACAATCAGCAATGATTCATATCGAAGGACGGCAAAGGACCAGTCTAAACGGCTTATGGGAAGTCATTATCGATCCTTTTGATGCGGGGTCTGGTGATTGGGCTGCATATTATAAAGATCGAAAACCGTTGGGCAACACGGATTTTGTGGAATCTTCATTTGAAGGTGGCCATCAACTGTATGTACCGGGAGATTTCAATTCTCAACTCCCCGAGCTCAGCTATTATGAAAGCAGTATCTGGTACAAACGTCCCTTTAAGATCCAAACAAAACAGGATAACCGGTTCTTTATCCACTTTGCTGCCGTAAACTACAAGGCCGAGGTTTATCTGAACGGGGTCAAGATTGGTGAACATGAAGGTGGCTTTACACCTTTTCAGTTTGAAGTAACCGATCATGTCAAGTCTGGCGAAAATAGTCTTATCGTGAAAGCAAATAATCAACGGATGAAAGATGGCATACCTGGTCTCGGTTTCGACTGGTTCAATTATGGTGGAATCACACGGGATGTCGATCTCGTACAAACGCCAAAGACCTACATCAGGGATTATTTTATTCAGCTATCGCAGCAGGATGAAAATATCATCAATGGCTATGTATCCCTAGATGGCCCTAAAAAAGAACAAGCGATTGCAATACGCATTCCCGAATTGAACTTTATTTATACAACAAGAACAGATAGCACCGGAAAAGCCAGGCTTAAAATTCCGTTTCGTAAGAAGACCTTGTGGACACCTGCAGTTCCGAAATTATATGCCGTTCAGGTCGATTCCGAAACCGATCGTATCGAGGAAGAAATTGGTTTTCGAACAATCAAAGTTGATGGGACCAATATTTTATTGAATGGAAAATCTATCTTTCTTAAAGGGGTTAATATTCATGAAGAAGTCCCACAACGTAGATCACGGGCCTATAGCGAAAGTGATTATAAAATGCTCTTGGATTGGGCGAAAGAGCTAGGGTGTAATTATGTACGTCTAGTGCATTATCCACATCATGAAAAAATGATAAAAATGGCTGAGCAAATGGGATTGATGGTCTGGGAAGAATTGCCCATTTATCAGGGTATTGATTTTGCAGATCCCGGAATGATGAAAAAAATGAATTTAATGCTTCGGGAGATGATTGCTCGTGATAAAAATCGGGCGGCAACCATTATCTGGAGCCTTTCGAACGAAACTTACTCCTCCCCGGCCAGAGACAGTTCGCTCACGGCACTTTATCGCCTCACAAAGGCCTTGGATAATACCCGTCTTGTGACATCAGCGTTTAATAACATGCGTTATGAAGGCAACAAGGCCTATATCGAAGATAAAATGAATCGCTTGATGGATGTTATGGCGATCAACCAATACGTTGGATGGTACAAAGCATGGCCCGAGAATGATAGTGAAGTCGAATGGATATCCCACTTCAATAAACCGCTTATTTTTTCGGAATTTGGTGGCGAGGCGGTTTTTGGGAACAATATAGACCCAAAAAGGGCAAGCAGTTGGAGTGAAGATTATCTTGTGGGTATTTATAAACGTCAATTTAGGATGTTCAAAAACATTTCCTTCTTACGTGGATTGACACCATGGCTCCTGGTCGACTTTCGTTCTCCTGGAAGGGCCCATCCTGTCTATCAAAAGGGCTGGAACAGAAAAGGATTATTATCTGAAAGAGGCGAAAAAAAGAAGGCCTGGTATATTGTCGCTGACAATTTTAAATACTATTAACAATGCTATAAATTGACTCTTTCCAACATCTTCCCGATTTTCATTCATCGGGAAGATGTTGGAAAGAGTCATTGATCGAGGGTCAGATCGCCCCTAATTATGATGGCGCAAGGGTAATTTGATCTTTTTTAGTTCTTCTAAATCATGAATAGGACGCTCTAATTCGTAAGGAATAGGCTGCCCCGAAAACAGTTGAAAATATTGCAGGCAGGCGTCTTTCCACCAGACGGCATCGCGTGCCTGTATTCTAAGCTTGGATTGTACCGATTTAAAACGAACAGGATCTATATGCTGCTCCATTCGATCCCAAACTTTTTGAAATTCACGTACTTTCTGAACCCCTTGATCATAATGGTAACATAACGCTGTCCAAAGTGTTTTACCACTTTTCATCCGATAGTCCCAGGGCACGTGATGAAACCATAACAACAGATTTTCCGGACAGTTTGCGCGAACGCCATATTGCTTATCCAAGGGTGGATTATATTGCGCAACAGCATTGCTCCCATATATACTACGGTCAAAACCTATTCCCAGGCTATCTGCGTTATGATAATACCAAGGCATCCAATCCGGACGACCACTGGGTATGTCCCCCCAGGGTTCGGGTCCGTAATGATGGTCAAAGGCAAACAAATGATGCAAGCCTAGCGGCATCATATAGTCAACGGCAGCCTCCCGTGAGTCCAGCATGATTTGTTTAACGGGATTGACAAAAGCCTCCTCTCGGCTAAAAGTGAGGCCTATCCACTCCGCTGCGATTTGCGCTGAAGAAAGTGTATTATTCCAGGCCAGTCGCCCGAAAGCATACCAATTGGCTTGCGCAAAATGATGACCTGTCCAATTGCTATCTTGACCTATATTGGCAACAGCCGCGATTGCAGTTTTCCGATGTAGATTTCCACTGCTAGCTGTCATCTTGGCTATGGTAGATCCATCTCCATGAGCAAAAGTATCGCTATCCAATACTTCCTTAAATAAGGGTGCCAAGTACACTAAATGGTTGGAGAAGCCTAAATACTCCTGTGTCAACTGAAATTCGAGCATCTTTGCTGTATGCGGCATAGCTCCGAACAATGGATTGAACGGTTCGCGGGGTTGGAAATCTATTGGTCCATTTTTTATCTGGACAATAACATTATCCCTAAATTTCCCGTCAAGTGGCACAAACTCCTGATAGGCTTGTTTAGCTCGGTCATCTTTGGTGGGATGATAAACAAATGCCCGCCAAAACACCATTCCTCCATAGGGCTTTAGTGCATCGGCAAGCATATTTGCACCATCCGCATGTGTCCGCCCGTAATCCTGTGGCCCGGGCTGACCTTCTGAATTCGCTTTGACTAAAAAACCACCAAAATCGGGTATCAAGGTATAAATTTCCTTAGCCTTGGCTTTCCACCAGCGTTGGACGTCTCTATGGAGGGGATCTGAATCTGATAAACCACCCAAAATTTTGGGAGAAGAAAAATTCACCGATAGATATACTTTGATCCCATATTTGCGAAAAACATCTGCTAGCGCTTTCACTTTGACAAGATACCCCGCATCCAATACCTGTGCAGAAGCATTTACATTGTTCAATACGGCAGCATTTATACCGATTGAAGCATTGGCCCGCGCATATTGCTCGTACCTAGGTGATAGCTTTTTCGGCAGTTCCGCCCAGTTCCATAGCGAATGGCCGGCATAACCGCGTTCTATGGTACCATCCAAATTGTCCCAGTGATTCAGTACGCGAATATCATAGGAAGGTATTTCTATGATCTTGGAAGAGGATAACTGCCCGCCTGTTTCTTGTAGGCGCAACAAATGATATGCAGCGTATAATAAGCCGATTGGACGACTGGCGACAACCTGGATTTTTTTCTCGTTCTGATTGATTTGATAGCCATCTTTTAACTGCTTTTGCTTCACATCGATTTGCAGGGTGATCGCAGCTCCTTTCCAATAGTCCAACAGCTCTTGCTTTGCCAAAGCTACAGTTGGATCCGCTGACTTTATACCTAGGACATCTACGCCATGTACCGCTTTCCCGAGTTTGGAAAATCGTAACCACAACTGACTCCCATCTTCCGGTCTGGCGAGAAAAGGAATACACAACAAAGCCATCAATAATAGCAACTGCACACGCATAATCAAAAAATGTTAGAGAATGTATAAAATCGTTCGTTAAGACGACATGCCATCTATGGTTTTAATAAATCCGTTTTCATCATATTCAAGCTCGATCACTTTCATGCTCCTTAACCAGGTTTTTCCGCCCGATGGAACAGAATCATGATAAAAAAGATACCATTTGCCCCGGAATTCCAAAATACTATGATGCGTGGTCCAGCCGACAACCGGTGATAAGATGACTCCTTGGTAAGTGAATGGACCATAAGGGTTGTCCCCTATGGCATAGCAGATAAGGTGACTGTCGCCTGTTGAATAAGAAAAATAATATTTGTCTTTGTATTTATGCATCCAGGATGCCTCAAAAAATCGTTTTTCGGAATCCCCTTGTTTTAAGGATTGTCCATTTTTATCCAGAATGACAAGATCACGCGGCGGTTCTGAAAACTCCAGCATATCTGCCGCTAATTTCACAACTTTGGGACTCAATGCGGCGTCATTATCCTGCGGCAATTCGTTCGGCACAACAATTTTATTGTTTCGATAAAATTGCAGCTGTCCACCCCAGATACCGCCAAAATACAGGTAATAGGATCCATCCTGATCCTTAAAGGCACATGGATCTATGCTGTAGCTTCCTTTTATTGGATTGGACTGTGGTATAAATGGCCCATAAGGTCTATCCGCTACAGCTACTCCGAGCCGAAAGATATCGTTTTTATCCTTCATGGAAAAATACATATAGTATTTGCCATCTTTCTCGGTCACATCCGAATCCCAAAGCTGTCGACCGGACCAAGGAATATCTTTTACCGTCAATACTTTCCCATGGTCAACCACTTCAGCTTGTACATCTTCCAAGGAAAATACATGATAGTCTTGCATATCGAAATGATCGCCATTATCATTTTCGGCTATCCCACTCTCCCGATCATGAGAGGGATAAATGTATATCTTATTTTCAAAGACATGTGCGGATGGATCCGCCATGTAGTCAGCTGGATATAAATATCTACTCTTTTTCATTTTTTTTACGATTACTTTTTTTTTTGAGTCAATGCAATAATATCTTTTACAAACGGTTTGGCTTGATAACGACGGTCAAACAAGAGCGGATAATCCGTACGTCCAGGAATAGGCCAGCCATTTTTCCATGAATCGCCGTCACCAACACCCCAGAGGGTCACTCGGGATATCTTATCCTGATGTTTCAGATATAGTCTAAAAAAGTCAACATATCGTTTTCCAAGTTCCGCCATCTTGTCTGCCGGCAAACCTTTTTCATAGGGGTTCGCCTCCTTACGGTAAGCATGGCGTTCGCCAACTTCAGCCCCCATATTGGGCCGCACATGTGGAAGTACGGAAATGTCCATCTCTGTCACCATCACTTTCACGCCTAGACCTGCAAACCCAAGAATGGTCTTCTCGACTTCTGCCAACGATGGATTGTCCAGCGCATTATGTTCCTGCATACCGATTCCACTGATCTGTCCGCCAGCGGCTTTCACCTGTTGCACCATGGCCATAATCCCTTTTCGCTTTTCGGGAATGGCTGTTGAATAGTCATTATAATACAATTCGGCATTGGGATCGGCTTCATGGGCAAACTGAAAGGCCAATTTGATAAACTCGGGACCAATAATTTCGTAAAATTTACTTTTACGCCATTCCCCATTATCCAATATAGCTTCGTTGACAACGTCCCAACCGGACACCTTCCCTTTATATCGAGACACGACAGTATGTATATGCTTGCGCATGCGCTCAATCAATATATCCCTGGATACATCTTTTCCATTTTTATCAACAAAAAACCAAGCCGGAGTCTGCGAATGCCAGATTAATGTATGACCGATGATCTGCATCTTATTCTGTTGGCCAAAAGCTATAAAGCGATCTGCGTCTTTAAAGAAAAATTCTCCCTCGCGAGGTTGCAAAAACATACTTTTCATGCAGTTCTCAGCCACAATGGAGTTGAATTGTTGTTTGATGACTGCAACGGCCCTAGCATCCCTTTCCCAAATCTGATCGAGGTTGAGGGCCGTCCCGATAAAAAACTTATCTTCAAAAGCTTTCTTTAAGGGCAATGAATCGGGCTCCTGATTCATACTGGGCACAGCTGCAGAGAAAACACTTACGCTCAATAAGGTTGTTGCAGCTAATACAATAGTCTTTAGTATATTCATGGTCTAGTTGAGTTTAATTATTATGTCGGGATTCAATATCCTGGTTGATTTTGTCTATCGTCCTGTCATCCAATTCGTATTTGGAAATGATATACATGGCAAGTAACAGAAGCAGCGCTGGAATGACAGCCACCAACCATAGGATCCCTATTTGGGCTGTGGCGGACTGTGCTGTTGCATTATCTTTGTCAAATGCAACATAGGCGAGCACAAGTCCCGGAATGATACCCCCCAAGGCCATACCGGCCTTGTAAAAAATACCTGTGAGCGCATTGACAATTCCAGATATCCTTTTACCGGTTTTGTATTCCCCATAGGAAATGACCTCTGGTACCAGTGCCCACATATATCCTGTAGCGACGATAACCCCTGTAGATTTGATAAATTGCGCGATCAGCACCAAGCCGATATTCCCCTTAAGGGTTTCACTTGATGAAATAATATATAACATCAGCATGCCCAGAATCGCAATCCCCAGGAACACATAGAACATTTGCTTCTTTCCGATTGCACGTTTGATTGCCGGCACAAGGGGCATAAAAATAAATGCGGGTAAAGATCCCAAAGCCATAAAGTAAGGAAGCATATCCGGTGCATTGACATTATAGATCATATAATAAGAACCTGCCGAATTTCCGACGGCCATCATGGCAAAAGCAGTAATGAAGAAATAAGCCAAAATACGCAAGGGCCGGTTATGCTTAAATTCTTGCCATAGATCAGACACCCGAACGTTTTCGGTATCTTTCTCATCCATAATGACCCGCTCTTTTGTTTGTGAAAAACAAAAAAATAGCAGTACCAAACCAACCAAAGCATAGATAAGCATTGTCGTAAACCAGGCTTCTGCAGAGTCCTTCGAGTTGATCTTTCCATCCGGAGAAAAATATTTCACGACAATAGGTACACCATAGCCAACCGCGAGCCCGCCAATATTGGCCATAAACATGCGGATGGACGTCAGTTTCGTCACCTCATCCGTATCTCTCGTTAAAGAGGCATTTAAAGCACCATAGGGAACATTAATCAATGTATACAACATCGACAGCCCAACATAAGTGAGGTAAGCATAGGTCAGTGAGCCTGAAAACCCATTCCAGAAGCACAATATCGCAAAACCCGTAAGCGGAATTCCTCCCAGAACTAAGTAAGACCTATATTTACCCAAACGGGGATTGCTTTTGTCGACAAACGCGCCTACGATAGGATCCCAAACAACGTCAACAATACGTACGACGAGAAACATAATACCCGCTGATGCCGCAGATATTCCATAGACATTGGTATAAAAAAGCAATAGGTACATCGAAACGGTCTGGTAAATAAGATTCTGTGCCAGATCTCCTGCACCGAAGCCTACCCTTTGTTTCATTGAAAGCTTATAAAAGCCCTTGGCAGGCTTTACAGCTGTTGTCATTTGGTCCATATATAATTGGTTAATCGAATATTGAATTACTGAGGTAAAACTACAAGTACCTTTTCGAGGGCGACTGATACAAATGTTTTATATGCTAATAAAAATGTTTAAAAAAGACCCTTAAACACGGAATAATAGAAAACACTGCAACGAATTCACCCTCGAAGGATACTTGACTCTATTTAATCGGCTACATATTTTATGAGGTAGCTTTTTGTCTGTCCCCGGTAAGTACAATCGACTTTGGCATGATCTGCGAGCGAGCCCGCTTGCCTTACTGTAATCTTCACCTCCGGATTAGCTGAAAATGCTTTTACAGCAGGAATCTTTTTGCCTTTTACCTGAATAGGAGCCGCAATTTCATAAGTATTGTATCCAATGATCCCATTCTCATCTGTAGATCTTACCGGAATGACAGGTAGGGCTAGTTTTTTACCATATACAGTAATATCGACTGTCGGTACTATTGGACGTACAATTTTTTGATCTTTCGAACTAAAGCCTAGTCCAATAAAATCAAAAAGTGCATTTTCATCTCCACCTTCTGCAACTAAATATAAGGCGTGTTTGCGGTCCAGCTGATCAACGACATCGGCTACATCGACCGTAAACTGTGTGACCTCCGATTTGGAATTTGCTGGAATACTTATTTGGGCAATCCTTTTACCCTTCCAGACCTCATTATCCCAAGGACCATCTAACCATACATTGACCTTAAATGCGGCTTTTGTTTTTGGTGTTATAAACAGGTTGAAGGCTGTTTGGTTGCCTTTTTTAGTTCCTTGAAAGGCTTTCAATCCAAATTTATCCTGATGGAGTCCTCCAAATCCGAAATATTTGAAACCGACAATATGTCCATTTTTCATATTGGTTATGGGCATATGATTATCCCAAACATCCCAGGAATCCTGTTGTAAACTGATATCAGAAAGATAACAGGCGTAGCCAGCAGAATAGTACTGGTAAGGAGCTAAGCCGTAAAAATGGAATCCTTCGGAAGTGACTTCTGCACCTTTATACTCCTTTCCCTGTTTATCTTTGACTGTCAGGTTTTCCTGATAGGGATCAAAGGCACGGATGGAAACCATCCCACCCTCCTTCACAGATTTTTCGTCCCATTCCACCTTGATCGGTTCGACCACAGCCTGTCTTGCAAAGCCAAATCCTCGTGGTGGTCTGTGATAAAATACATACCATTGTCCATTGATCAGCTCAATACTGCCATGTGTATTATGCCCGGCATTGCTGGTTTCAATACCCGAACCATCTTTGTTCAATACCGGAGCCCTGGAGTCTACCAATACGCCGCCACCCTTCCATGGCCCTAAGGGTGAATCTGCTACCGCATAGCGTAGGGTTGAATTGGAGCTAGCTACACCATATTCGGGTCCCGAATAACCACTATATACCGTAACGTATTTGTTGCCGACTTTTCGGATGGAGGAAGCCTCAAAAAAATTAAAAGTTCCCAGATCCTCACCTTTAAAAATATTCGGATATGTGGTTCCTTTTGGGTCGCGCAGCTCACCATATCGTGCGCTCGCCGGCAGAAGATAATTGATAATTTCAGTTCCGGGTCTTAGGGAATACATGGTTTTTTGATCCAATTGTGCCGCCATTGAACGTTGAAATCCCCAGAACCCATATGCCCGGAATCCGATTTCGAAATCGGGGTCTTTCGGATCAGTGACGTATTCAATATAGACAGCCGGATCAAAGCCCAGGATGCTTCCCGGCAAAGTACGTTTGCCATCTTCCGTCAGATTTATTGGTTTAAAGGGGCCGTTTGGCCGGTCTCCTTTGACAACCATGGCTTCCCTGTGCTCCCCTCTGCTGTGCGGAAACAAATAATATTCTTTCTTTCCATCTTTCCTTCTGACCTCCACAAGGTCAGGGGCATACATAACATCCCATTTGGCGTCCATTGGATAGGTAAAAATAGCGCCTTCATCCCGCCAGCTTGTTAAATTATCAATGGGTGCAGACCACATACGAATATCCGGGCCACAATAACTAGTAAAGCGTAAATCATGGGAGCCGATAATATAAGCACGATATTTTCCAGGGTGATCTGGATCTTCAAAAACACGGGGTTCACCATCAGGAAGATGCTCCCAAAGCGGGAGATAGGGATTTCCGATCGATTGGTGCACGTATCCTTTACTGTAATCCATTACCTTATTTTGTTGCTGTCCCATCAAGATCTTTGTCGATAGAATCCCTGTGACGGATAATAATAATACCATTGTCCGTTTTTTTAGGACAATATTCAGTTGCTTCATAAAATTCTATAAATTAGTTATTTAAATTGCTTAATTAAACTTTTTGTCACCTCATTTAATTTATTTCCCCACGTTTTATTTCGCTTCGTTCAGGTCGCATTTTCACCAATTATCGGTACGAAATGGAATTGCTAATAATCCCTCTTTACTGATCAGGTTTGCATCTTCTGGATTATTGCTCCAGGCATAGCGAGCAGCTTGTGGATGTTTGACTGTTGGATGGCTCAGCACGACTTTATTGTGTTGAATAAACGCATTCGCCCATACAAATTTTCGGTCCGCACCTGCTATAGCGAAATGCTGTAATGTTTTTCCATGGCGGATTGCCAATCCTTTTCCGATTTGATCAAAGGAAACCAGGATCTTATCTCCTGCTACCTGCATCCCTTGGTATCGGGGTCCGGATGCCGCTATATCTTCGCCATAGACTAGCCTACGAGCCGCTAAGAATAGCCGCTTCGCAATATCCTTTTTATTTAACGGATGAATGTCATTCCATTCCCCTAGATCGTAAGTCACCGCTAATGCCGTTTCCGGTATTTTATGACTGACCTGAAACTGAGCTTCTCTCAGAAGCGCCCAATTTGAGCCGGTTGGAACCGTATCCTTAGGCATAAAGTTGGGGAGCTGCACCAGCAAAAAGGGAAGCTGTGCTTGTTGATACAGGGTACGCCAGTTTTTTATCAGCGCGCTTAGATAGCTTTCATAGTACTCGGGCTTACTTGTATTTGCTTCGCCCTGATACCAGATTACCCCCTTAATACGATAGTTTGCCAAGGGATAGATCATCCCATGATATAGACCCGAACCAGCTTTGGCAAGCTGCTGTAGCCGACTTTTGTACTTGTCTACCTCATGTTGATCAATTCCGACTTGCCAACGCCACTCACCGGCCAGATCTATCGCGACATCATCTATTTTCAATTGATATGGCTTATCGGGTGTAAAGCCCCCATCGGTGCCATTGCACCGCAGTCTGATGCTCAGGCTGTTTTGTCCGGTATGAAGTATACCCGCAGGCACATCATAAACCCGTGGTGGATAACGATAAGCTGTCGTACCAATGAAATGACCGTTGATATAAACGGAATCACTGTCAGTCAAGGTGCCCAAATACAATTTCGCATGCCGACCGTCTTTGGCCGCTGGAAGCATAAAATGCTTTCGATAATATACAATACCCGGTTTGGATTCTTTTGAAATACGCCAATAATCAGGCACTTGCACAACTGGCCAGGACGCGTCGTCAAAGTCTTCAGCGGTCCATCGATTCAGGCCCTTGTCTTTTTCAAGTATTTGGAGACTATCTGCCGCTGCCCGATCAATCAACAGGTCGGGGAACTGCTTTAAGTGCTGCTGATCAATCCAGCTTTCTATCCCCGAGCCACCCAGGCTGGAAACGAGCATTCCTACGGGAATGCCATTATGCCGGTAAGATTCCTGCGCATAAAAATATGCTAAGGCGGTCCAGTTCATGACATCCGAAGCGATGCCCGAGTGCCACCTCGCGCCCGAAAGTATTGCTTCTTTCGGCTCCAGCGCACTATTTTGCGTCGGTACCTTAAAATAACGTATCATGTGATTATTGGAAACATTGATCTCCGGAAATCGCTCAACAAGTCGCTGGATCGGTGTTTCCATGTTCGACTGACCCGAACAGAGCCATACATCGCCAATCAGAATGTCCCGGATCACGAGTTCATTGATCTCCATGAGATATGGGCCACCATACTGCTGTGGTGGAATAGTTACGCTCCACTTACCATCCCCTCCAGTTTCGGTATAATAATAGCTCCCCCGAAAACGAAGCGTTATTTTTTCGCCCTGAGCAGCCCAGCCCCAAATCTTAAGTTCGGTATCTCGTTGTAAGACCATACAGTCGCTCACAAGTACGGGTAGGCGCAGCTCGGCCCAACAGGGCTGGAGCAGCAAGACCAAGCCAATGGCCAGCATGACATGGCGCAAAAAATATGGCACAAAAAAGAAAGCTCGCGCGCTATTCATCATATCCTTCTTGTTTATTTTCCGAACTTCCAACAATCAAAAAATAAGATATTCGATGGCGCTTTACCTTTAAAGACAAAGTACAGATCATGGACGCCGGTGACTTTATTGGAAAGCGGCGTATCCACCGTGGTCCATCTGTCGTCACCCCCTGTCATTGGTACTGGTATTGTTGCTAAAAGTGGACCATCAACGGCATTTAACCTTACCTCCATGTTAACGTCACTATGGTGTGTTGTACCGAGTCTCGCAAAGAATGTTGTTGCCCCATTTTTACCAAAATCAACGTTTTTCAGGTTCGTGTAGGCGCCATTTTTGAGTGCTTTGATAAAAACACCCACCTGATTATTTTGATACGATTTAACATATTCGGACCAAGAAATCGTTTCCGCCTGCGTGAGTTCATAAGGATTTAATGTAGTAAGCGCTTGGACCCCTTCCGCGCTCATTTTCATCGCTTGCACACTGCCATCGGGATTAAACTTTAATTCCTGCACGGCGACCGAGCGTGTGAAACCACCGCCGCCTCTCAAAGCCCCATTATGGTAAAAGAAGTAACTTTTCCCCTTAAAGTCGATCACTCCGGGATGATTGGTGAAAGCCTTACCTTCTGCAGGCATGATAACACCCCTGTAGGTCCAGGGACCTTCGGCTTTGTTGCTCGTCGAATAAGCGATATATTCAGGTAAAGGACCTCCCGGCCAAAAAAGATAATACAAACTGTTTCTTTTGTACAACCAAGGGCCTTCTTCATAGCCCGTAGGCCGTTTCGGGTCGCCCTCCCTTTTTCCGAATGCTGCGGCCGTCATCGGAACTTCAACGATATTGCCCGTATAGGAGATCATATCTTCATTCAGCTTGACATATTTCAGCTGGGGATTGCCCCAATACATATGCGCCTGCCCATCATCATCAATAAATACAGTCGGATCAATATCGCCCCATTCACTCTGAACAAGCGGTTTTCCCAAAGGGTCATGAAATGGCCCTAATGGGCTATCAGCGACGGCCACGCCGATCGCTCCACGATTGTTCAGCTTGGAAATGACAGGTACATACAGATAAAATTTGCCATTTTTTTCAACACATTGCGCCGCCCAGGCGTCGCCTTTTGCCCATTCAAAATCAGTATACGAAAGGATTGCACCATGATCGGTCCAATTGACCATATCGTTGGTTGAATATGCCCGCCAGTTGTTCATATTAAACCAGGTCGATTCTTCCTCATCCTGTGTGGTATAGAGATAGAGGCGGTTATTGTATACCAATGGTGCAGGATCGGCCGTGTAGGCTGTTTGTATAATCGGATTTTGGGCCTTTAATGTATTGATCGTCACCAAGACCATAATCAGAAATCCAAAAAGTAAGCAGGTTAAAAATTGTCGTCTCATATCGTCTTAGTTTGTTGTAAAGTGGAAATAATCAAAATCTACGTAGCCGCCAGCCGCCTTACTTGCGTAATTAAAAAGTCCAAAGCGATATCCCATAAAATGTGGTATTGTATAGCTCATCTTCAGTTCGTTGCCGATGGCTTTCCACTGGCTTCCGTCGGTGCTGTAATAAAATTGGGCGATATCCTTTCTGTTCCTAAAATCGCAGCTGGCTTTTAGAAATATACGCTGTTCTTTTAGGGCAATTTTCGCCACCTCCTCCGGAATCCCGGTATGCGCATTGACCATAACCAATGATTTGTCTTTCCCTTCCATCCGGACTCCCAGCAGGCCATAGTTTTTTTGCAGTAGGGACAAACCGGCGAAATCGCCATCTTTCATCTGCGACACATCAATAGCGATCGAACCGCTACAGGTGGGGCCTATCGTACGTTGTGTCAGCGTGTTTTTGGCCTGCAGAAAGTCGTTGGTAAGTTCACCCGTTTTTAAGCGCAAAAAACCGCTACGTTCCGTTACCGACCATAAGTTTGAGTCAGGCTGATGGTTCCATTGCCATACTAAGGGCAATGCAGATTGGTCTTTCGTTCGGCTAAACTCGTCGGAGCTCACAATACCGGGCATGAGGCCTTTGCTCTCGGGTAGTTTCAGCTTGCTTGGAACTTTGCCCTGTTCTCCCAGTACTGGCCATGCGTCTTTCCAGCTGACCGGTACCAAAAAAGGAATCCGACCGACAGCACCATGATCTTGAAAAAGGTACGCATACCATTGCCCATTGGGCATATCAATCAAACCGCCTTGCGCCACGCCTTGATCTTGTAAAACAACTTTCCCTTCGTACGGACCTTCCAATTGGCGCGCGCGATGTACAATTACGGTGCGCATTCCGCCTGCAGGCCAGGAAATATTAAAAAGATAATACATGCCGTTGATCTTGAATAGCTGCGAACCTTCGGCCGGTAAGCCCATCTTGGTGCCCTTGGGCAAACTTGGCAAGGTAGCATCTTCGATCAAGATACGTTCAGTTCCGGCCCTAATCCCCGAAAGGTCTGTCTTTAGCTCCGCCATATGCAGACGCCCGCTACCCCAGATTATATATATTTTTCCATGATCAAAGAACAAGCTATGATCATGCAACATCGGGTGAAATTCGTGCGCGCGCCAAGGCCCATTTTCTATATCTTTTGTGGTATAGATATGTGTTTTCCCCGTATTGGAAGAAAAGGTGCTCAGATAATAGCTGCCTTCATGAAAGCGCAGACTACTGGCCCAGGAGCCATGTCCATAGGCATTCTTTTGGTTTGCCAAGTTAAGTTCATCCTGATCACCAAGCAAATCGTATCCGTAATTAACAAGGGTCCAGTTGACGAGGTCCTGGGATTTCATTATCGGACCCCCCGGACTCATGTGCATGGTCGTGCTGCTCATATAGTACGTGTCGCCGACCCGTATCATGGACATATCGGGTACATCGGCGAAAATAATCGGATTTTGTGCATCCTGTGCCGATGTACCTTTGTAGGAAATTACGATCAGAAACAGGATAAGTTTTCCTAGGCTTTTCATTTTTTAAATAGCAATTGCGAAACATTATAGAGGTCATTTTTCCACACATTGAAATCATGCCCTCCAGGCTCCAGATAATAGATATGAGGTACCCCCTGTCCCGAAAGATATTCATGCGTACGCTTACTGATGTTGAGTAAACCATCCTGCTCACCACAGGAGATCCACAGCAGTTTTAGCCTGTCTTTAGCTTCTTTCGGTACGGGGAGCAATTCCTGCGGCATCTTTGTATTTGGTGCAGAAGAAAAGCCACCGACCCAAGCAAAGGTGTCGATATGGGCCAGTCCGAAATTCAGCGCCTGCCCTCCGCCCATCGACAGCCCGAAAATCGCACGCTGTTCGCGGTCTTTCAGAACGGGAAACTGTTTTTCAATAAAAGGAATCAGGTCGTTGAGCAGGTCTTTTTCAAAAGTCGAAAATGCCGCCACCCGATCAGGTGCCATGACATTCCCGCCGGCGCGATCATCCTGCATCGCACGGCCATTGGGCATAATCACCAGCATGGGTTCCATTTTTCCTTCGGCATAGAGATTATCAAAAATAACCTGCGGGTTTCCATGTCTGAACCATTCCCGTTCATCGCCGCCTATTCCATGCAGCAGGTACAGTACCGGATATTTTTTTGCGGTATCGTATCCCGGCGGGGTATAAATTAAGGCTTTCCTTGTAACTCCTACAGTTTTTGAAGAGTAAACAAGGGAATCGATTTTTCCAGTGGACGCCAATTTTCGCTCCACATCAAATCCTTGTGGGGCAGTCTGCTGTGCTTGAGCCATTAAGCTGGCGGAAAAAACACACAATAGGGTGCAGATTATCTTTTTCATCGTATAATTGGTTTAACAGTACATCAAATTTTAGGGTACGCAAGCAATAGAAACAATCGTCCAATTTCAATTTAGAAACAGTAGCGGATTTAATAATTGCAACAATAGTCCATGACAAATTAAGTTGCCACTTTCCTCTTGAGCACCCGCAATGCCGCTGCCACAATAGCCTCGGCGTTTAAGCCATATTTATCCATCAATGCGCTTGGCGGTCCCGATTCACCAAAGCTATCGTCTACCGCCACATATTCCTGCGGACTGGGCATTTGTTTGGCCAACAATTGTGCGACACTGTCGCCAAGTCCACCGATACGGTTATGTTCTTCAGCGGTAACGACACAGCCTGTTTTAGCAATGGAAGTCAGTATTGCGCGCTCATCCAAAGGTTTGATGGTATGGATATTAATGATTTCGGCATCAATACCCAAGGTCTCCAGTTCCTCTCCCGCACGGATGGCTTCCCAGACAAGGTGCCCTGTTGCCAAAATGGTCACTGCGGTGCCGGGATTCAGCATGACGGCTTCACCGATCACAAATTGCTGATCTTCGGGTGTGAAAACGGGAACAACAGGTCGTCCAAACCGCAGGTAAACTGGGCCTTTGTGTCTGGCAGCAGCAAGCGTCGCAGCCTTCGTCTGATTATAATCGCAAGGGTTGATCACCGTCATTCCCGGAAGCATTTTCATCAATCCGATATCTTCCAATATCTGATGGGTCGCTCCGTCTTCGCCCAAGGTCAGGCCAGCGTGTGAAGCTGCGATTTTTACGTTTTTATCGGAGTAAGCAATAGATTGCCGGATCTGGTCGTATACCCGTCCTGTCGAAAAATTGGCAAATGTCCCTGTGAACGGTATTTTTCCACCGATGGTAAGTCCTGCCGCAATTCCCATCATATTTGCTTCGGCAATGCCGATCTGAAAGAAACGTTCCGGAAAGGCCTTGATAAAATCGTTCATTTTGAGGGAACCAATGAGATCTGCGCAGAGAGCAACCACATTTTCGTCCTCCTTTCCTGCTTCCAGCAAACCGGCACCAAATCCAGAACGTGTGTCTTTTGATTCTGTATATGTATATTTCTTCATCTTAATTCTATTTCAAAATCTTCATCCTAGGAGATGATATAATCACCCAATGTTTCTGCATTCTGCCTTAAGGCGGCACGCAGCTGCTCATCGTTGGGCGCTATACCGTGCCATTTATGCGAGCCCATCATGAAATCGACGCCATTACCCATTTCGGTATGGAGCAACAGCATGACTGGCTGGCCAGCTCCGGTTGAAGCCTGCGCTTTACGAAGTCCTGAAATCACAGATCCAATATCATTTCCACGCATGATTTCAATAACCTTCCAACCAAAAGCCATCCATTTGCGGGGCAGATCGCCCAGCGAAAGGACATCGTTGGTGGCGCCGTCAATCTGGGCACCATTGTAATCTACAATACCGATCAGATTGTCCATTTTGTTGTGGGCGGCATACATCGCCGCTTCCCATACCTGTCCCTCCTGCAACTCGCCATCTCCCATCAGTGCATATACCAATTGTTTATCCTTATTGAGTTTTTTTGCTTGGGCAGCACCGATAGCAACAGAAAGACCTTGCCCTAGGGATCCTGAAGCGACACGGATGCCTGGTAGTCCTTCATGTGTTGTCGGATGTCCCTGAAGTCGTGAATTGAGTTTTCTAAAGGTGGCAAGCTCATCGATGGGGAAATATCCTGCCCGCGCCAAAACACTGTAAAATACCGGAGATATATGTCCATTGGAAAGGAAAAACAGATCCTCCCCTTCACCATTCAGATCAAACTGATCGTTGCGCTGCATCAATTCGAAATATAAACAGACCAACAGCTCGGTACAGCCCAATGACCCACCAGGATGTCCCGACTGACAGCCATGTACCATGCGAACAATATCTCTCCGGACCTGCTTAACGATAGCCTCTAAATTATGTATACTATGTTTCGTCATGACCATCTCAATTGTTACTTTGTGCGGCAACGCGTTTATGATCAGCTAAAAATTGGGCAAGTCCACTATCCGTCAATGGATGTTTTAATAGGGAGAAGATCGCCTGCAAAGGTCCGGTCATGACATCCGCACCGATCTTGGCACAACCTAGTATATGCGCACTATGACGGACTGAAGCCGCAAGAATTTGGGTCTGAAAAGCATAATTGTCATAGATGGTCCGTATTTCACGGATCAGCGCCAATCCATCGACGGAGATGTCATCGAGCCTGCCCACAAAAGGCGATACATAGGTAGCTCCTGCTTTCGCGGCCAAGAGCGCTTGGCCCGCGGAAAATACCAGGGTACAGTTGGTCTTAATTTGTTTTGTGCTAAAATATTTGATCGCTTTAATGCCGTCTTCGGTCATTGGCACCTTAACAACAATCTTATTGTCCAAGGCTGCCAGGAGCAAACCCTCTTCAATCATTGCGTTATATTCTGTCGAAATGACTTCAGCACTTACATCACCTTCTACAATAGCACAGATCGCTTTGTAATGCGCATGTACATGGGCTGTTCCTGTAATGCCCTCTTTAGCCATGAGCGAAGGATTGGTCGTTACGCCATCTAAGACACCTAAATTTTGAGCCATACGAATCTCACTGAGACTTGCGGTATCGATAAAAAATTTCATTTTTTTGAGTTGATTAGTTTTTGTATTCGCCGGATCTCCAGCGATTGGTTATAGGACAAAACTATCGCTTTCAGCCAGATACGATTGCAACAAATAAAAAAAAGAAGGGTAAAAATGTTTAAAACAGATTACCCTTCTTATAAAATGCACTAAAACGATGTTTTTAGGCAACGGTTGTATGCTTATTCAACCGTTGTACTTTTTTGCGACTGGATGTATTCACTTGGCGTCATTTGATATTTAGCCTTGAAGACTTTTGTAAAATAGTTTGGATTGGCAAATCCCGTTTCGTAAGCGATCTCAGAAATGGACTTATCGCTTTTTTCTAACAAGTTCGCCGCCTTTTCTAGTTTTACTGAGCGGATAAAATCTACGGGTGACATTCCGGTAAGTTCCAGCAGTTTGTTGTAGAGGGAGGCTCTGCTCATCGAGGTGTGGGCACTCAAGGCTTCGACCGACAACTGCGGATTATCGATATTATCGTGCACATAACTGAGCACTTTCTGTAGAAATTTATCCTTTTCGGATTTGATCTTCATTTCGGGAGCTAGTATAGATACCTGTTTACTGTAGACTTCCTTAAACGCCTGGTTCAGCTGCAGCAAACTGTTAACCTTAGCCACCAGGACATCCATATCAAAGGGCTTGGTCAGGTAACCCACCGCACCCGACTCAAGGCCACAGACAAGGCCGTTATCCACCTGCGATGCCGTCAGTAAAACGACAGGGATATGTTTTGTCCGCTTATCCTGAGCAAGCTTCTGTGAAAATTCCATACCGTTCATATAGGGCATCTGAACATCGCTCACCACAAGGTCCGGATGGTGAAACAGTGCCTTTTGCCAACCGTCCTTCCCGTTGGTGGCCTCGATAATCTGATAATGCTCTTTGAGAGACTCGTGGAGGTAGTACCTAAAATCTTCATCATCTTCAATAATCAACACCAGCGGACTTTGTCTAAGCTCTAGCGGCTGTGCCGATACAACCGTCTCCGGCTCTTGTAGCCCTTCGTGTAGCGGCTCGGCCTGATCCAGCCATAGGTCAAATTTAAAGGTGCTCCCACTGTCGGGCTGGCTGTTTACCGAAATCTCGCCATGGTACATCTGAACAAATGACTGGGCGATCGAAAGCCCAATACCGGAACCCTGGCTTGCTACCATACCCTCCGTATCATGCTGAAAAAAGCTTTCAAATATCGACTGCTGCAATTGCTCCGGGATACCTATGCCCGTATCACGCACCTCAAGATACACATGCAGTTTGGTGTCGACCATGCTTACCGAAGATATTGTTACTGCGATATCCCCACCCTTTTTCGTGAATTTGAAGGCATTATAGATTAAATTGAATAAGACGCGCTCAACCTTATTACGGTCAAATCGGCAATATAATTTTTCCTGGCAAGGATAAAAAGAATAATCTATTCCTTTTTGCAAGGCCATGTCCTGAAATGAGCGATATACTTCCTGCACAAAAGAGACCAGCTCACCGGCTTCATCCTGCAATTTCAGTTCATGGTATTCCATTTTTCGAAAATCAAGTAACTGATTGACCAGGTTCAGCAGGCGACGTGCATTACGGCTGATCAAATTAAGTTGGTCACCCAGTTTGCTATCTTTATTTTTAGCGACCAAAGCATCTATCGGGCCCATGATCAGAGAGATCGGCGTGCGGAATTCATGACTTAAGTTGGTTAAAAACCTGATCTTCATCGCATCCACTTGATGCTTGGTCTCCGCATCCCTTTTTTGCTGTTCAATCAGCTGCCGCGCCTGGATGCGTTCCTGCTCAAGGGCAAATTTCTGCTTCAACTTTAGAATACCACGGTGCCTGATGGACAGCAGCACTGCGACGAAGGCCAGTACATAAAATAAATAGGCATAAATTGTACGCCAAAAAGGTGGCGCAACGTGTATCGCTATCGATTTAATTTCCTTGTTCCAAACACCATCATTGTTGCTTGCACGTACCTCAAAGACATAATCCCCGGGATCCAAGTTCGTATAATAGGCGCTATTTTCCTTTCCGTTACGAATCCAGTTTTTGTCGAAACCCACAAGGCGGTACTCATATTGGTTATCTTCCGGCACGGTAAGGTTTAGTGCCGCAAAAGAGATTGAAAAATTCTGCTTATACTTCAGGTTGATGCGATCAGCGGTCAACAGAGACTGTTGTATCGGACCTTTTTCGCTAGGCTGAATGATCACGTTGTCAATCTTTAGGTCGGTCAGTGCGACCTTGGCCGGATTGCTGTTGGTTTTTAAATGAGCGGGATAAAAATGGTTAAACCCCTTCTGTCCGCCAAAGTAAATTTCTCCGTCATCCATTTTTAACGATGCTCCGAGCATAAACGCGCCTTCTTGCAATCCGACTGCATTTGAATAATTCTTAAACTTATTTTGTGCTGGAGAATAACAACTCAAACCTTTGTTCGTTGAAAACCAGATCCGCCCCCTATCGTCTTCGATAATGCTCTGGATGGCACCATTCGCGAGTCCATCTTTTTCAGAAAGCGTCTCAAATACTGATTTTCCTTTTCGCAGCAGACCGACCCCATTACCGTTTGTTCCGACCCATAAATTCCCTTTTTTATCCGTATGTATAGCTAATATATAATTGCTTGGAAGCTTATTTTTTGCTTTATCATAAAGTGTCGCCCGCTGTTTGAGGGGGGCATACATCAGCAGTCCCGAGCCGTAGGTACCTATCCACATGTTGTGTTCCTGATCTTCCGCCAGCGCACGTATAAAATTCCCCGGCAGCTCGATCCCATCGTCTGACTGCTCTTCGCGCTTATATTTTTTGACAATTCCGCTCCCCTTTTGGATGATGTTCACACCGCCGCCGTTTGTCCCGACCCAGGTGTTTCCCCGAAAGTCAACTTTCAAACAAAAAATATCGTTACTATTTAAGTTGTCTGTTCTACTGCCAGCAGTGTATCTTTTGAGGTTTCCAGAAGGGAGGTCATAACAGATCAGTCCCTGCTGATAGGTGCCGATCCAAAGCTGGTCCAGGTTTCTTTCCAAGGTCAGTACCGTAAGATCTTTAGGCAGGTTGGCAGAAAGTGCAACGGGTGACAATCGATCCGTAGTGCGGTCGTATTTCCAAATGCCACCACCATCCACGCCCAAAAAGACCTTATTTTGGTAGGCTGCAAAGGAGGTCACTATGGCTGGGTCGCCGGTCATGCCTTTCAGGAAGTCCAGGCTTTTTAAACTAAATTGACTTAAATTGGTATCGAATTTATTTAAGCCACCCTGAAAGGTACCTATCCAGTAGATTCCACTGTTGTCCTTAAAAATAGACCGTATCGATTTATGGGAAAGGCTATGCACATTACTTGGGTCGGGCTTAAAGGTCCGAATGGTAAAATTACTGGTATTAAGGACATCGAGGCCATTGTCCGTTCCGATCCATAAGTCCTGCTTTTGGTTGTAACACAAGGTGTAAATGCGTGGGCTGCTCAAAGAACCTTTTCCCGTTCCGGCTCCAAATTTATTGAATTGCGTATCGCCCGGATTCAAATATTTAAGTCCAAGCATAGACCCGATCCAGATTCTACCCTGATCATCTTCGACAATGGAAGTAACTTCAATCCCATTCCCATAACCTTCCTGTTCCGAAAGAACTTCAAAACGTTTGATGGTCTTTAAATCTGCTGCGATACGAAAAATTCCGTTCTCCGATGAAACCCACATGTTGTTGTGCCGATCACGAAAGACACAGCCCGTTACTTTGCCTGCAAACGTTTCCACAATACGTCGATAGGTCGGATCCATCTTTTTTTGTAGATCATTGACATCCAGAATATACAGCGCACCATAGGACGCGATCCAGATATTACCATTTGCGTCCTGATCAATTGCGTTAATTGCCGTGCTGAGCCATTTACCATCGGGTGTAAGATTATACGAGCGGATCCGGTCGGCCTCCCGGTCATAATAACTTAATCCGCCGCCATTTGTACCAATCCATATTCTTCCTTTCCTGTCTTCACTTAGGGCCGAAATATGGTTTGCCATTAAACTATTCGCTTGATTGGCATCATAGCGATAGACATTGTAATGACGCCCGTCGAAGCGGTTCAGCCCATCCTCGGTTCCCAGCCAAAGAAAACCATAGCTATCGCGATAGATACTATAGATGGTATTGGAGGAAAGTCCGTCTTTTGAAGTATAGCGCTGAAATGTTACAGGCTGGTTTTGGCCGTACGAAAATAACGTCAGCAACATCCAGCTTAATGCCAGTAAAATCCGTATCATATCTTTAGGTATATTATCCCACCCCAAAAACTTGAAGTGAACTGTCAACTAAATTATCAAATTAATCCCGACCAAACTAGTCTGTACAAGGATTTGCGCGCTATTGGCAGTCATTTTTGACATTCTTATCCTTCATTTAAACATTCTTGCTATCCGTACGAATTTACAATGGCTAGCTTTGGTCTACAATTATAAACTGCTTTGAAAGGCATCTCCCCTTATGGGGAAATTGCGTCTCAATGATGCAACCGGTTGCGATGCAATTAAGATCGGGAAAATAAACCAATTATTAAACAAAAATATGATAGCACAGAACGGTCCCTAAATGACAGTTCATTTTTGCCAAATGAACCACGCGAACATAGGTATCATCATACCTAACCAGTTCAAGAAAAATTAACCAATCATTCTTCAACCTATTTATCAATCAACATGCGATGATGATTATATGTACAATCTCACAAGTAAGGCATTGGAAAAAGCTATGGGGTATAGCTAAACCGTTCACTTTACTGCTGTTCCTGCTTTATGTGGGACAAGCAACACTCTATGCCCAGGCCAAAAGGCAGATCAGGGGCGTTGTCGTCGATAGCAACCACAAAAAAGTAAGCGGCGCTTCCATTAGGGTAAAAGGCACATCGCTGGCCACAGCTACCGATGACAACGGAGCTTTTACGATCCAGGTACCGGAAGCCAATCATTTGTTGACGGTTTCCAAGCTGGGATACGGCCAATTGGAAGTCGATATCCACAATAAGAACAACGTAGAAATAGTGCTGAGCGATAAGGCCATCGAAATCGAAGAAACGGTGGTAGTCGGTTATGGCCGCCAGAAAAAGGAAACCGTTGTTGGCGCTATCGCGCAGACTTCAGGCAAGATTTTAGAACGCGCTGGCGGTGTTTCCAGTGTAGGAGCTGCATTGACCGGTAACGTGCCGGGGGTAATTACCACAGCAAGTACAGGTATGCCCGGAGAGGAAGATCCCCGTATTGTGATCCGCGGGCGCAGCACCTGGAATAACACCGATCCCTTAGTCATGGTAGATGGTGTGGAACGACCCTTATCTGCGGTTGACATCAGTTCTATCGAAACGATCTCTGTACTCAAAGACGCCTCGGCAACTGCTGTTTATGGCGTTCGAGGGGCCAACGGCGTTATTTTGATCACCACCAAGCGGGGTAAAGAAGGCCAAATGCTGATACGTGGTACCGTCAATAACATTGTTAAGACCGTTTCCCAGCTTCCGGGTAAAATGGATTCTTACGATGCACTGCTGCTGCGCAACAAGGTCATTGCGTATGAACTGGGCATCAACCCTGCCAGTTGGGCCGATTATACCCCGCAGGATATCATCAATAAATACCGTTTCCCGGCTGACCAAACCGAAAGAGAACGTTATGTAAATACCGATTGGGCAAAAGAACTCTTTAGAAGTCAGGCATTTTCGCAAAATAGCAGTGTGAATATTGCGGGTGGCACCCCATTTGTCAAATACTTTGCCAATGCGGATTATCTATACGAAGGCGATATGTTCCGCCAGTTTGAAAACGCCAGGGGCTATAAAGCCGGCTATGGCTTTAACCGGCTCAATGTACGGTCTAATCTGGATTTCCAGCTGACGCCAACAACGAAATTTTCAACAAATCTCGCGGGTTCACGTGCTGTCCGGAAAAGTCCCTTTGGCGGTGGCAATAATTATTCCTATTGGATTGCGGCCTACACCGTTGCCCCGGATGTTATTTACCCACGTTATTCCGATGGCACCTGGGGATTTAATGCGCCAAACCCGAATGCCGGAATAAACTCTGCCCGTGTACTGGCCATCAGCGGAACGGAGTATACGACTACAAGCCGCATTACAACAGATTTTACACTCGAGCAAGACCTTAAATTTTTAGCAAAAGGACTGAATGTGCGTGGAACACTGTCGCTGGACAACACTTTTGTTGAAGCCAACCGTGGTATCAACGACGCGAATAACAACACCCAAAGCAAGTGGATAGATCCCAAAACCGGACTTCCGACCTACCAGATTCCTTTCGATGGCACCAATAGATTTGATTTTGTGGAAGGTATTGACTGGACGACGGGAGCAGGATTTGTCGACGACAGACTCACTTACAGAAGATTATTTTATCAGTTGCAATTGAATTACGCGACGACCATTGCTCAACAGCACAATATTTCGGCGATGGGACTAGTCAACCGCAATCAATACGGAAGAGGGAGCACCGTCCCTTCCTATCGCGAAGACTGGGTATTCCGCACGACCTACAACTATAAAAACAAATATATGCTCGAGTATAATGGCGCATATACCGGATCGGAGAAATTCGCTCCCGAAAACAGATTTGCCTTTTTTAATTCAGGAGGTGTCGGCTGGTTAGTTTCGGAAGAAGAGTTTATGAAACCTTTATCCTTTTTGAACACTTTAAAGCTGCGTGGCTCCTATGGGGATATCGGCGACGATAGTGGTGGTGGACAATTTCTCTATTTAACCCAATGGGCTTACGGCGGTACTTCAGGAATGGGTGTCGACGGTCGGTTTTCCTACTCGGATGGAAATACCAGTCCATACATCTGGTATAAAGAAAATGTGCTTGGCAACCCAAATATCCGCTGGGAAAAAGTGAAAAAGTTAAACTTCGGCGTGGACTTCGGACTGTTTAACGGACAGATTTCCGGAAAGGTAGATTTTTTCAAGGATCATCGGACGAACGTACTGATCACGGGTGGCGGAAGGTCCATTCCCTCCTATTTCGGCGTGGAGGCCCCAACGGCCAACCTCGGTGAAGTAGAAAATAAAGGTTACGAGGTCGAACTGAAATTCAATAAACAGCTCAACCCCGATTGGCGGATATGGGCCGATATCAATTTTACCCATGCCAAGGATAAAGTTATCAATGCCGATGCTCCTGAGTTGCTGCCCGAATATCAAAAACCGGACAACAAACAGGTGAGTCAAACCTATTCCTATGTCAGCTCCGGATATTACAATACCTGGGATGAACTTTATGGCAGCACCATACACGAAAGCAATGACCTCGCTAAGCTTCCCGGCAATTATCACATACTGGATTATAACGCTGATGGTATTATCGATGCCAAGGACAATATCCCCTATGCCTTTCCCTCCGTTCCACAAAACACCTACAATTGTACGGTTGGCTTTGACTGGAAGAATTTTAGTGTTATGACGCAATGGTATGCTGTCAACAATGTCACTCGTCAGGTTGTCTTCAATAGTTTCTCGGGGCAACTTAATTTGGCCTACGATGAGGGATCCTACTGGTCAAAGGACAATATCAATGCCGATGTGCCACTCCCACGATGGTTATCACAACAGAGTAGTTATGCTCCTGGCAACCGGTATATGTTTGACGGCTCATACATTCGATTGAAGACAGCGGAAATTGCCTATAATTTCAATCGCGAATCCGGCGTAATCAAGCGCCTGGGGCTTCAAAATCTCCGCCTATTTCTGAATGGCAACAACCTGGTCTTCTGGTCGAAAATGCCGGATGACCGGGAATCCAATTACGCCGGTACAGGTTGGGCTTCCCAAGGAGCTTATCCTACGGTAAAGCGGTTTAATCTAGGTGCAAACATTACTTTTTAAAGCAATTAGACAGATGAAAAAATATTTCAAGGTAATTTTTATAACGGGTGTGCTGTGGTCCTCCACATCATTACTCTCCTGCAATAAATATCTAGATAAAGAGGAACAGTCCAATGTATCATCCAAAGAAGCATTTAAAAACTTTATCAACTTCCAGGGCTATACAGAAGAACTGTATAACTGCGTGGTCAATTTCAGCAACAACTACTGGACCAACTCCTGGAACTGGGGTGAGGATGAAATAACCTCCACAGCGAACAATTTCCATTTTGTAAACAAAATAGACCAAGGCAATTTTTGGGGCTGGCAAAGGGAGTTTGATGGCTGGGGCGCCGGTTGGATGGATCAGGGTGACTTTACCACCAACAACAACGATGTATTCGGCAACCGTGCCTTTCGCGATCTATGGAGCGCCGCCTGGTTTGGGCTTCGGAAAATAAGTCTTGGCCTAGAAAATATCGACAAACTGACCGAAGCCACACAGGAGGAAAAGAACCTGATCAAGGGGCAACTGTTATTTTTCCGGGGCTGGTTTCACCACCGCCTGATGGAATATTTTGGCGGTATGCCCTACATCAATTATGTACTTCCAAGTGACGAAAAGCTCCGGTTGCCCAGACTTAGCTACCAGGCCTGTGCGGACCTTGCCGCTGCCGATTTTAGGGAAGCGGCCGACCTCCTGCCGATTGATTGGGACAATACAATTGCTGGACAGCGTACACTCGGTAAAAACCAATTGCGCATCAATAAAATCATGGCACTGGCCTATCTCGGCAAGAACTACCTTTGGGCAGGAAGTCCACTGATGAATTTTCAGTCTACCGGAAGTAAAACCTATCAGGCCGATTATTGTAAAAAAGCTGCTCAGGTCTTTGGCGAATTGCTGTCCCTTGTGGAGAGCGGGCAGACAAATTATGCGCTGGTACCCCTGTCCAATATTCATTTAAACTTTTACACCACGGGACAAAACTGGGCTATGCCAGGTAGTACAGAAGCTATTTTTAGAGGCCCTTATATTGATGCATGGGTTTCTAACTGGGGAACGAGCAAGCAATACATCCCACTGGAGGTTGGAGATGGCGACCTTAAATTTATCCCAACCGCAAATTATGTCGATTACTATGGCATGAAAAGCGGCTTACCGATCAAGGACATTACCCAGTCTGATGCTGAGTCGGGATACAATGCCGAATATCCCTGGAAAGATCGCGACCCACGCTTTTATAAGGACATTATTTTTGACGGTGCAAAAGTCGTTCAGGGAAATATGTCGGCATCCGAAGAAAAAAACCGTTACGCTAATCTATTCACGGGCGGAAGCTATCGGGATACCCGCACCGGCAGTCAGACGGGCTACGTCTTGCGCAAATTTATTCCTTTAACATCCAATAAATATGATCAGGCCTATAGTTACGGTACCAATCTTCATATTTACGTTCCTTACATGCGCCTTGCAGATGTCTATCTGATGTATGCCGAATCTGCCCTGATGGCTTTCAATTCGGCCAGCGGCAAAGCAGACAATTACGGCAAAACAGCCGTCGATGCCATCAATATCGTACGCGACCGGGCCGGCGTGGGCCATGTCGACAGCAAATTTCTCAGCTCCGCAGCCGCCCTGCTCCCCGAGCTACGCCGCGAACGCGCGGTGGAACTTGCCTTCGAAGGCCACCGCTTTAATGATCTGCGCCGCTGGTTGTTATTGACTGAAGCACCTTACACCCTAAAGAAAGCAGTTTCCTTTGATCGAGCAGGAACATTTAATAATCAAGATCCGTCTCAGAATCGCGTGGTCAACATCAAGGAGCATATTCTTGTGGAACGCAAATTTACGAGCAAACATTACTGGTTACCCCTAAAGGTCAGAGATGTCAATATGTATCCCGAGTTCTATCAGAACCCAGGCTGGTAACAAGTTTTTCATTTAATCATTCAAAAAATGAAGTACAAAAAATTAACGATAGCACTATGTCTTGGATTAAGCTGGATCGCCACCACGGAAGGAATGGCCAAAGCATCCCTTGATCCAAGCCCTGGACAAACTAAAAATATATTCCGGACATTTTTGACTGCCGCAGCTCCGGACAGTAGCGGCATAGACAGTACGGCACTTGTACAGGTCGCATTCCGCAAAGTCCAGAAAAAAGATCTTATGGGCAATGTGCAGACCATCAATATCCCGCAATTGCTCGACAAGAGCTACAATACCCACAGCCTGGAAAATCTAGATGCCTTTCTTCCCGGATATAACGGTAATATTTGGGGGATGAGCGGTTATCTGGTCTTAGTGGATGGATTCCCGCGCGATGCCAATAACGTTATGCCGACGGAGATCGAACAGATCAGTGTGCTAAAAGGAGTCAATGCCATTGCACTCTATGGAAGCCGGGCAGCCAAAGGCGTGATCAGCATCAGCACCAAGCGCGGGAAAGCTGGCGGTCAGCAGGTGAAAATCAGGGCCAATGCTGGTGTCAATGCGGCGATCAGTTATCCAAAATACCTGGGCTCAGCAGAGTATATGACATTGTATAATGAAGCCCGCCAAAATGACGGTCTTTCGGCACTCTATAGCGCCGAAACCATCTACCAGCATGCAGCCGGGACAAATCCCTTTCGTTACCCAAATGTCGATTACTATTCCCCGGACTATATCAAAGATCATTATTACCGCTATGATGCGACTGCCGAAATCTCAGGCGGCAATCAGCGCGCGCAGTACTATACCAACTTTGGTTTTTGGTCTGAAGGAGCCATGCTCAATTTTGGGCAGGCGAAAAAAAATGGTGGTGCCAATCGATTTAATATGCGTGGTAATATCGACGTTAAAGTCAGCGATATCATCTCACTAAATGTCGATGCAGCAGCCAGCTTCTATATTTCCAAGGGTGTGAATGCAAACTATTGGGAGGCTGCGGCCAATATACGACCGCATCGCTTCTCGCCGCTCATCCCGATCGATATGATCGAAGAAGGCGACCTCAATTCGATGGTATATGTCAACAACAGTAATTTTCTGATCGATGGCAAGTACCTGCTGGGGGGAAGTCAGCTCGACCAGACCAATGCCTTTGCTAACATTTATGCAGGCGGCACAAACCGCTATCTTAACCGGCAGTTTCAATTTAATACAGGTTTGAATTTCGACTTGAAAAATATCCTGGAAGGCCTGGTTTTCAAAACCAACCTCGCCGTGGACTATCAGTCCAATTACAATCAGGCCTACAACAACAATTATGCAGTATATCAAGCTTCATGGAACAACTATGACGGAAAAGACCGGATCAGTGGTCTTACAAAATATGGGGATGACCGCATATCGGGGATCCAAAATATCAGCAACAGCAGTTATCGGCAGACCATCGGGCTCAATGGTTCCCTGAACTTTAACCGCACGTATGATAGCAAGCACCATGTTTCGGCAATTCTATTGGCCAATGCCTTTCAGATCGCTGCCTCGGGCAGTTACCATAAACTCAGCAATGCCAACCTGGGGCTACAGTTAGGCTACAACTATTCCGGTAAATATTATGTTGACTTCAGTAGCGCCTATAGCCATTCAGCGAAATTGCCAGCGGGAAACAGGCAGGCCCTCTCCCCGACACTGGCTCTTGCCTGGCGCCTGTCAAAAGAAAACTTTCTCGCCAACAGTACTGTTGTCAATGAGCTAAGATTGTCCGCTTCGGCCGGTATTTTAAACACCGACCTGGACATCAGCGATTATTTCCTGTATCAGGGCTATTATACCTACAACAATGGAGCCTGGTATAGCTGGGCAGATGGCGCATTGGTACACTCTTTTGACCGACGTAGAGGTGACAATCCAAACATGAAATTCCCAAAACGCAAGGAATTTAACCTCAGTCTTGAAGGCGGACTTTACCATAACCTGATCACCTTCAATACATCTTACTTTTTTAACCGCATGAGCGGCGGTTTGG
Source organism: Sphingobacterium sp. CZ-UAM (assembly GCF_002000245.1). Lineage (GTDB taxonomy): Bacteria > Bacteroidota > Bacteroidia > Sphingobacteriales > Sphingobacteriaceae > Sphingobacterium. Next base: position 1,083,010 of record NZ_MTCM01000001.1, read on the forward strand.
TACAAGCGGAAACGCAATATCCGATGTATTTTATGACCGGTTGGCCCGTTTACTCGGATCTTCCCTACATCAATTACAACAGTGACGAACGCCGGGGTGTCGACTTTGGTATCAATCTGAACAAGCAGATAAACCAAACTTTTGTGTCCCTGGGGTTCAACGGTATGTACTATACGACGAAGGCCGTAAAAAGGGATGAGCTCTATCAGTTTAGCTATCAAAATAAAGCCGGGAAACCGCTGGATGCATTATGGGGTTTACAGCATGATGGTTTTTATAGGAGCCAGTCCGACATTGACAATTCGGCCTTCTCTTCATTTGGTGAGGTAAAACCCGGCGATATTAAATATAAAGACCAAAACGGGGACGGCACGATCGATACGCGGGACGAAGTTTATCTGGGCAAAGGCGGATGGAGCGGAGCTCCGCTTACATTGGGACTCAACCTGACAGTCAAATGGAACAACTTCAGCCTATTTGCTGCCGCTACAGGCCAATTTGGTGCCAAGGCCATGAAAAACAGTTCCTACTTTTGGGTAGATGCGGAAGATAAATACTCGGTGCTCGTCCGCGACCGCTGGACAGAGTCTACCAAAGAGACTGCGACTTATCCGCGCCTGACCACCTTCAACAGTGATAACAACTTTCGAAGCTCCGACTTTTGGCTCTATAAAACCGATCGCATCAACCTGTCCAAAGTGCAGCTTTCCTACGATTTTCCCAAACGCATACTCCACTCCAAATTTATCCATGAATTAGGTATTTACGCCAATGGATCCAATCTGTTGATGATTGCAAAGGAAAAAGAAACCATGCAACTGAATGTTGGACAAGCGCCTCAAACCCGATTCTTCAACGTCGGCCTAAAGGCTTTATTTTAATCATGAATAGGTAAAATGAGAATGATGAAAAAAATACTAACCCTAGCTATCCTGAGCAGCCTGTTATTTTCTTCCTGCGAAGATATGTTTGAGCCGGCTCTGGAGAATAATCTTGAAATTGAAACCGCCAATAGCCGCCCACTATATGCCCAGGGATTGCTTTTAAACGGATACAACCGGATTCCCAGCAATAGCTACAGCTTTGATGAGGTCGCAACCGACAATGCGGTGAGCAACGATAAGAACAATACTTTCCTAAAAACGGCAACCGGCCAGTGGACAAGTATCAACAACCCCTTTGACCAGTGGCGCAACAGCTATGCAGCCATTCAATACCTGAACAACTTTTTGTCCTTGACGGATCAGGTTGAATGGGCCATGGAACCAAAAGTCAGCGTCCTGTTCAACGACCGGATGAAAGGTGAAGCCTATGGCCTTCGTGCGCTGTTTATGTTCCATCTCCTACAGGCGCATGCCGGTAAGTCAAGCACAGGAGAAATCCTGGGCGTACCGATCCATTTGACTCCCGAGACCGTCAATTCGGATTTCAATCAACCTCGGGCTTCATTTGAAGCCTGCATGCAGCAGTTGTACGACGATATCAAAAAAGCAGAGGAACTATTGCCGATGGATTATGAGAATATCAGCAACGACAGCCAGGTCCCGGTCAAATATGCAGGATCCGTAAATGCCAATGACTACAATCGTGTATTTGGCTCCACGTTCAAATTACGGATGACCAAACGCATTGCACAGGCGATACGTGCCAGGGCAGCGCTATTGGCAGCAAGTCCGGCCTATAGTGAAGGCAGCAAAACGACCTGGGAGCAAGCCGCGACCTATGCGGGACAGGTCATCCAGGCCAAAGGTGGTGCCAGTGGTATCGACCCCAAAGGGTTTACCTGGTACAATAAGGAGGTGGTGGATGGCTTAACCTCCGGATCCAATCCGGCCGAAATTCTTTGGCGCACAGACAAGGGAAATAGCAACAGCATGGAGCAAGACCATTTTCCGCCCACCTTATTTGGCAGAGGCCGGCTCAACCCCACGCAGAACCTGGTCGATGCCTTCCCTATGGAGAATGGCTATCCCATTGCCGATGCCAATTCGGCCTACAATAAAGCCAATCCTTACGATAAGCGGGATCCCCGATTGAAGGCCTATATTATTGTCAATGGTGCCACAGCAGGTGTCAGCAATACGGCGATCAATACGACAGCCAATAGTCCGACAAATGATGGCCTGAACAAAGTCGAAACATCCACACGGACGGGGTATTACCTGAAAAAGCTCCTGCGTCAGGATGTCAACCTCAATCCTTCATCTTCTACCCAGCAAATGCATTTCAATGCCCGTATACGTATGACGGAGATGTATCTGGCCTATGCCGAGGCGGCCAATGAAGCCTGGGGACCTACGGGCATGGGGACCTTTACGTTCTCCGCCTACGATATCATCAAAGCGATCCGCCGGCGTGCAGGTGTAGGCAGCAACAATGGCGATCCCTACCTGGAGCAGGTCAAAAACAATAAAGATCAGATGCGGCAGCTGATCCGGAACGAACGCCGGCTGGAGCTTTGCTTTGAAGGATTCCGCTTTTGGGATCTCCGCCGTTGGAAAATGGATATCAATGTCGCTGCAAAGGGCATGAGTATCAGCAATAACAACTATACCGAAATACCTGTGGAAAATAGACTCTATGAAGCCTATATGAATTACGGCCCAATTCCCTACAGTGAGGTACTTAAATACAGCAATCTTGTACAAAATACAGGCTGGAATTAAACTTAACATGCACACGATGAAAAAAATCAATATCCTCTACGCGATGGCTTTAGTAAGCCTGGCGTCCTGCAAAAATAATGACTGGGAGTTCCCGGACTTTGAATTTCAATCCGTATACTTCGCTTACCAGACCCCCATCAGAACGGTAACCCTGGGCGAAGACATCTTTGACAATAGCCTCGACAACCAACATAAGGTCAAAGTCATGGCCACCACGGCTGGCGTTTACGACAACAAGAAAGATATCCGTATCGACTTCGTTGTCGACAACAGTCTCACACATGGACTCAGCTACCCCAATGGGCAGGCCGTGACCGCATTGCCTGACAATTATTATCAGATTGCCAGCAACCAGATCAGCATCCCGAGCGGTAGTCTCACGGGTGGCGTGGAGGTGCAGCTGACCGACGCATTTTTTGCCGACCCCAAATCCCTCGAGACCTATTACGTCCTCCCCCTAAGGATGACAAAAGTTGCCAACGCCGATTCCATCCTCGCCGGTAAAACTTCCCTACAGACTGCCCATAGGGCTATTGCTTCCGACTGGGATGTCGCGCCAAAAGATTTTATCTTTTATGCCCTCAAATATATCAATACCTGGCATGGCAATTACCTTCGCCGGGGTACCGACCAGATTGTTGGCAAAGGGGCCAACAGCAACTTGACTAAAGATGTTGTCCGACACCAGGCCTATGTCGAAAAAGACGAAGTCAAAAATGTCAGCACTGCAGCACTTAACAGATCGGTCTTGCCCCTATCTTTTAAGGGAGCTGGTGATGTCAATATCAATGTCAACCTGAACCTAACTTTTAAGGAGGACAATACCTGTAGCATCAGTTCGGCCAGTGCCGGTATATCCGCTACTGGAAGTGGAAAGTTTGTCAAACGGGGCGAAAAAAACAGCTGGGGCAATGCCGACCGGGATGCACTTTATCTAGCCTATACAATCGATATGGCACAAATGAGCATCAGCAGCAAGGACACCCTCGTGATGCGGGACAGGTCGGTGAAAATGGAAACTTTTACGCCCGTCAAAAAGTAATAGCAATTCAATCATGAACAACGATGAAAAAAATCAATAAAACGCTCGTTTTCCTACTTTCGTTCGGTACCGTCTGGAGTTCCTGTTCCAAATATCAAGCCCTGGAATATGCTGTCGAAAAACCGGAGAAAGTGCTGGAGCAAGAAGATATAGATGCCTACAATCCCCTAAAAAGCTATTTAGACAAACAGGCAAATCCCGGTTTTAAGCTTGGTGTAGCACTCAATATGAATGATTACTTTAACAAAGGGGTACTTTACCGACTGGCCAACCGCAATTTCGAAGAAATGGTGATGGGCTATGAAATGAAGCATGGTTCCATTGTACAAGCCGACGGAAGCCTGAATCTATCACGCGTCGAACAGCTGATCAGGGCCGCACAGGAAAACAACATGGCCCTTTATGGCCACACGCTGTGCTGGCATTCGGGACAGCATGCCGCCTACCTGAATAAGTTAATCGCCCCTGTGGTTATACCAGGTTCCGGCGGGCCAGCCCTCGCTGGTCATGCCTTAAAAATGAGCAACCCTGCTGTCGTCAATGCCTGGGAAGCACAGACAGCCACAGACATTAACCTGACGGAAATAGGGAAAGAATATGTATTGAAGATTGTGGCCCGGGGCAGTAAAGCGGGCAACATTGGGATTGATCTGCAGAGCACCTCCAATTATACCGGCGACAATATGGGGTCATTGGCTTTAACGACAAGCTACAAAGCGTACGAACTTAAAGTGACCGCAACCGCAGCACGTAACCGTTTTATCATCAATTTTGGCCAATACGATGGCAGCATTTTCATTGACAAGGTTGTGCTGACAAAAACAGGCAGTTCGGCAAGCCTCATTGCCAACAGTGATTTTGAAAACAATATTGACGGCTGGTTTGGCTGGGGAAACAATTCCACCAGGGCACAGTCCGCCGATGGCGAAGGTTATGGCAGCCCCGGGGGTAGCACGATCGAGAAAACAGCTGCCGAGAAAGAAGCTATACTCAGTAAAGCGCTGGAAACATTTATTGCCGGTATGCTTGAGAAAACGAAAGGTTATATCAAAGCCTGGGATGTGGTCAATGAACCCATGTCAGACTGGCCGGACCAATATGCCCTAAAAACGGGAGTCGGCAAAAGCGATCTGGCGGATGATGAATTCTACTGGCAGGATTACTTGGGTAAGGATTATGCCGTGAAAGCCTTCCAGTTTGCCCGCAAATATGGCAACGCCAATGATCTCCTATTCATCAATGACTATGGCTTAGAAGGCAGTGGCAACAAATGCAAAGGGCTCATCGCCTATGTCAGCTACATCGAAAGCAAAGGCGCTAAAGTGGATGGGATCGGCACCCAGATGCACATCGATATCCATACGAGCAAAGATAACATCGTGAGTATGTTCAATCTATTGGCCGCCACGGGCAAGCTGATCAAAGTATCTGAGCTTGATATTGGCCTGGGAGATGGCATCAAAACCAGCAATGCGACCGCTGAAATGTATCAGAAACAGGCTGACCTGTACAAATTTGTCGTCGAGAAATACCGCGAGATCATTCCCAAGGATAAACAGTACGGTATCACCCTATGGAGCCCCTTGGATAGTCCAGATCAGGAAAGTTCATTCTGGCGGCGCGGAGAACCGATCGGATTATGGACCGAAGGATTTGTCCGAAAGCCCGCCTATCAGGCTGTTGCTGAGGCCTTGTCCGCAAAAAAATAAGATCATTAATCACCCTTTAAATAGTTAAATTATGAGAACAAACAACAAGTGGTTACTGCTGATCTTTTTATTGGCCCTTCTTTCCAGCTGTTCGCGGCTGGAAGAAAAAACACTGATCAGTGAATCCGAAAGAAGTCTTAAGGCCAATGTTTCCGCCCAAGCGGTGACAAACTGGCCAAGGCCGACCCCGACCCTACATGTAGGCGGAAAGTACCTCAAAGACCCCTGTGACAATAACATTGTCCTGCATGGGGTAGCCATTACGCCTAGCCCCTGGTTCAATGGCTGCCAGTATGGCGCCAACTCAGGCTACTGCACCTGGGACAACTACAATGTGCAGGGCGCGCTCAATTATAACAAGGCGGTCATGGACAAGCTCAGCAGCGCCGCCGACGGCTGGTACCTGAATTATATTCGTCTACATATTGATCCATATTGGACCAATGATCCAGGGTCGCCTATTCCCGAAAACGACATCTCCAGGTTCAACTACAACCGCCTGGTTACCTACACCGACCAGGTCATTATCCCCTTGATCAACCATGCCCGCAGCCGGGGGATGTATGTCATCTTGCGTCCTCCGGGTGTATGTCCGCACCGTATCGCGGTCAATGATGCCTACCATACTTATCTCAAGACCGTCTGGACTTTCCTATCGCAGCACGCTGCCCTGAAAAATGCAGACAATGTGATGTTTGAGCTGGCTAATGAACCGGTTGAGATCCTGGGGACAAACGGTACCTGGGGAATGACGGGCAACGAACATTTTGCTGCATTGAAAAATTTCTTTCAGCCCCTGGTCAACATCATCCGTAACAACGGAGCCAATAATGTCTGCTGGATACCCGGCACCGGCTGGCAATCCCATTACCAGGGTTATGTCAATAACCAGATTACCGGCGGCAACATCGGCTACGCCGTGCATATCTACCCGGGATACTGGGGTGGTGTCAATACCTATCAAGCTTTTCAGAATGCCTGGAATACCAATGTCAAACCTATTGCTGACATTGCGCCAATCGCCATTACCGAGACCGACTGGGCGCCACAGGGATACGGCACTTTCGGTACCGGAACCACAGGTACAGCGGGCGGAAACGGTTTTGGTGCCAATCTAAAATATATCGTCGACCAGTCCGGCAACGTAAGCTGGAACCTACTCGCTCCGGACAATCTGCTTCACAAAGGAGATCCCAATGCCGGTACGGCCTATAACAACGATTGGGAGGCCTGCGCAGCTCCTGCAAAACAGTGGTTTCAGCAATATGCCACCTCCAATTATCCCATGTCTAACTGCACTATCACTAGCCTAGTGAATAATGGGGTTTACGAAATCGAATTTCAGACTGATGCCAACAAAGTACTTGATTTGAAATCAGGGGAAGATGCCAACGGCGCAGTACTCCGACCCTGGACCCGAAATAGCGCAAATGCACAGCGCTGGGTAGCGATCGATGCAGGCAATGGATACTGGCGCTTTGTTTCCAAAGCAAGCGCCAGCAATCGCTGTATTGACCTGGCGAGTAACAGCAACGCGCTCGGAACTGCCATCCGGCTCTGGCAAAACTATGGCAATGATGCGCAGGCCTGGAAGGTCACCGCTGTAGCCAATGGCTATTACAAAATTACCTCAAAGGTCGATGCCACACGCGGTTGGGATATACCCAACTGTACCATGGATGGCAACTCCAATCTGCATCTTTGGGATTACTACGGTACATCCTGTCAATTGTTTAAATTCAAATTTATAGCGATGAATTAAAGGTTATCTTTTCGCGGTAAGCAAGCTTACCGCGAAATAGCTTAATTTTAAAAACATGAAAACCTTCACCATGCGACAAATACATTTTAAAGTCCTGCTATTGCTCATCATGGCATGCAATTTTTCGAGTACAGCCAGCTTTGCCCAAGACAAAAACTTTCATATTTACCTTTGTTTTGGGCAATCCAATATGGAGGGACACGGCCAATTCGAAGCCCAGGATACCATTGCCCTCGAACGTTTCCAGCTACTGTCGGCAGTAGACTGTCCCGACTTAGGGCGGCAATATGGCCAATGGTCTCCCGCCCGGGCACCGCTTACACGCTGCCATACCGGACTTACACCTGCAGATTATTTTGGCCGAACGCTTGTTGAAAATCTTCCCAAGAATATTGAGGTCGGTGTCATCAATGTTTCGGTAGGCGGCTGCCACATTCAATTGTTTGATCAGGACAGCAGCGCGAGCTATGTCGCAAGGGCACCGGAGTGGATGAAATCCATGCTTGCTGCCTATGACAACAATCCTTATCAGAGACTGGTGGCGCTAGCCCGGATGGCACAGCAGAAAGGTGTTATCAAAGGGATTTTGCTTCATCAGGGTGAGTCCAACACCGGCGATCGCCAATGGCCCGATAAAGTGAAAAAAGTCTATGAAAACCTCTTACATGATTTACAGCTGAAAGCCCAAGATGTCCCGCTGCTTGCCGGCGAACTCCTATCGGCCGAAGCCGGAGGGAAATGCGCTAGCATGAACAGCATTATCCAGACCCTGCCGGCAACGATCCCTACTGCCCATATCATCTCCTCTAAAGGCTGTGCAGGTATTGGCGACGGACTACATTTCAGTCCTGCGGGATACCGACAGCTGGGCAAGAACTATGCGGCAAGCATGCTTAAATTGCTGAAAAAGCAATGAAATAAAAAAGCTAGGGAATCAATCCCTAGCCTTTACAGATAATCAGCCATAGTGATACACATCATGATCGATATGGCCATTCGTTCTAATAATAGTATCCTTGATGGCTTAAGGCAATAACAGTACATGGTTTTGTCCTTTAATTTCCAAAAATTTTGGCTAATTCCTGGTGTAACAGTTCACCTTTGATATTGATGGCGACAATGTTTCCTTGAGGATCCACCAGATAATTTTGCGGTACGGCACGCACGCCATACAGCACTGCTGCCTCATTGCTCCAGCCCTTTAGATCGGCGACATGTATCCAAGGCAATCCATCATCCTTAATGGCCTTTAACCAGGCATTTTTTCCTTTTGTATCATCCAGCGAAACCGCGAGCACTTCCAGGCCCTTATTTTTATATTTGTTGTACGCCTTCAATAAGTTGGGGTTTTCAGCACGGCAGGGACTACACCAGCTTGCCCAAAAGTCGATCAGCACATACTGACCTTTAAAATCGGATACCCTGACCAATTTTCCTTCCGTATCCGGCTGGGAAAAATTAGGTGCCTTATTACCGATTTTCACACTTCTCTCCGCCAAAAAACGTGCTTCCAACTGCCGCGCATTTGTCATTTGACGCACCTCCTTGGACAGCTTCAAAAACAAAGGTTCAATTTCACTGAGCTTGCGTTTATTGGCTGCATCAATAAGCGCGTCCACCGCAAAGATGGAATTGGGATTTTTGGCAGCGAATGCCAGCTCTTTTACCCGCCGGGCTTCAAACCGCGCCTCAAACTTTTCATGGATAGCCTTATACTGCGCGTTGGCATCAGGAGCATCCTGCTTTACGGCCGAAAAGGCCTTATTCCCCGCATCAATGATATCCATAAAACCACCGCCAATTTCATTTAAGTAAGCGACGTAGGCATTATGCAATGGCGATCCTATTATCGCAGCGGTACGCAGCGAATCTTTGATAGTCATGTTGTAGGTTTCATTGCCCAAATAAAAATATAACCGATCGCCAATATTTTGTGCGATCAATTTCCCCTTACCGTCCTGATCAAACACCATTCGGGAGTAAGCGGGCTCCTCTACGGTTCCTTTGAAACTAAACTTGCCATCCACGATAGCCGATGAATCCGAGGCTGGAAATCCATCTTTTGTATAATCGAGATATACTTTTTTGCCATTGAAAGCTTTTGGTGCAGTTCCCTTGATCAGAAAGCCCGCTTGCTGCGCAAAAGATGTCAAGGGCAAAAATGCCAGCGCTAAGGCAGCTATTTTTAAATTTTTCATGTTTATATGATTAGATGTTATATTGTTCTTTTTTTACTTACGCCAGGTCATATCCACAGGATTTCCGGGAAGACCGTCAATTGTTTTGAGCAGATCGCCGTTTTTCCCTACCCGGATGTCCATATAATACAGGGCACCTTCTGCCCCCGCAATCAATGTATTCTCATCATCATCCAATTTGAGCAGGCTGACATCCGATTTGATGGCTGCCTTCAACAGTTCCACCTGCTGATTGAGCGGATTATAGCGAAACACCTGATTTTTATAGGCCACATAGATGTACCCATTGCGGGTGGCCACCATCTTTGTTTCGGTATTTATCCATTCTTGTTTTATAAAGAGTCTCTTATGTATTGCCGTGACCATAAACGGACCATTAAAATTTGCATTGAACTTCAGTTCATAGAGTTGACCACTACTATCCTTCGCATAAGCGTAGGTATCCGTGTTATTGATCTGTACCATTTTAATCAGATCCATGCCCACCTTTGTTGGATCAAAAAATTCAGTATTGACGGGACTATACTGTGTACCAAAATACATCGGACTACCATATATATTGATTCGGATAAACTGCTTTTTATTTTTTTCGAAAGCAATTACACTATAGTTGTTGTCTACCGTAGTCAATATAATTTCTGGTGCTAATTCGTAGTCCCCATCCGCATAAGTTCCAAACATGCCATAGGTATTTGATTGATCCCAGGTATTCGTTGTTCCGCCATAAAATTTGCCATTGATGACGCCCATCATTACTCCTTGCGGATGGGCGATCAGATTTCCGACAGCAATCGTCGCTGGAGCCAGAAAAAAGTTATCGTGCAGTGTACCGGGTTTTACCGCTTCTTTAACTAAGTTGTTGACATCGAGACGCACACCTGCCCGTTTGGAAATAATCCAGTATCCTAATGGGGTATTTCCCGTGAACTGGTTTTTTAGGTAGTGGATATACATCGGATCCGGTGGTAATGGTTCGCGATTGATCGCCTCATAAATATTGGCTTGTACGCTATTGTCAGGTTTTATAAAGGACAGCTTACTGATCCCATTCTGGACGGATAACACGAGTGATCCCCGCGAAAAAGCCGTTGCTCCCTGGATTTTGAAATTATAGAAATATTTCATTCCATTGGCCGTATTGGTCACCGTAAGACGCGCTGTGTATCTCTTGGCCTGAAGTCCAAAAACGATGCGCAGTGCAGGACCTTCATAGTGGTTGGCTTCGGGGATAACTGCCTCTGGTACATCGATGCGCCAGTTACATTTCAATGAAGCCGCATCGATACCCGTAATTTTGGGTGCTATAATAAGACTATCGCCAACCGAAGCTTCATACAAAGTGTCCAATCCTGTAATCTGCGGTCCCTCAGGCATATCGATCGCATAATTCCCCTTATCCTTATAACAGCCACCGAAAACCAATAAGGTTAAAGACACAATGGCAAAAAATAATATTGCTCTTAACCTGTTTACATTTCTTTTCATCTTATCTGACTTCCTTTCCTGATTCATCTATAAAATAATACTTACCCGAAGCGCTATTTTTTCTCAATAGAATGCTTCGGTTTGGATTGTCCACGTGATAGAACTGATAGGTCTGTCCATTATCTTTACTGCTCAGCACATAATTCTTTTCCGGGTGATCTTTGACCCACTTAAAGGGATCATTGAGCATCATCAAAAGGAGATTGACAAAGTAGAGATTCTTGGGTGCATCAAGTCCAACCGTAGAAAGCGAACGCTGTTCGGTCACAATTAAGAAGAGCTGATGTTTTACCCGCGAATAATTATCAAGCCACATTGTCCACCAGGCAGGCTGCTCCAATTGGGCCGAAATAATAATACGCGCCCGTATCAGTGCTGGGTTTTCAACCCCAAAGTCATTACTTGCCTTAAGTTTTACGAGCAGTGACACAGATTGATTTTCAAGTTCGCTGATATTGTGCACTATAATGGGCAACAGCGCCCGGCCAGCATTACTTTCTATGGTATAGGCCGGTTTAAGCTGATCATAATGCAGATCGGTACGTGCCGTTGATGAATCCTTTTCCACGAAAGCCTCGTATTGCCGCGCTTGCTGATCACGGTATCCCATCACTTTGACGGGAACAAAAATGGTATCCTCTGCCTTGGTCATATCATAAGCAAAAGTGTATACAATGCTATCCCGATCAGCGTCGCTCAAATCAAAATAAACATTTGCGGCCCTATCGTAGGTCGTTAAAACCGCCTTTTTGCAAGAACACAGTAGCGGCAGAAGCAGAAGTAATAAAATAGTTTTTTTCATTTTGGTTACTATTTACCGTTGTCCATAAATTATTTCATCATCAGGCAGCGGCCATACATAAATTTGTTGACTGGCCGGAATTGTGGTGCCTTGCTGTCCAATAATCGGTAGATTCAGCCGCTTATAGGCGAAAAACAATTGTCCTTCGGCAAACATTTCTTTACGGTACTCCTTCAGGAGTTCGCTTCGGAGTTTGGCATGGGTCGATATATCCACTTTCTGACCAATGCCCCGATGTTCACGTACCTCATCAAGCCATGCTGCAGCCTGAGCGGGAGAAGTCTCGTAACTACATTCAGCCGCGATATAGTAGATTTCGGACAATCGGATCCCCGGCGCTACCAGATAATGCAGATTGGCCGCAAAACTGTCGCCCAGTGTATTCCTTCTATATTTATGAATAGATGATATAAAAGAATTCCCAACGCTTACCGTTCCAAACCATTGCGTATAGCGCATGTCACCGCCACCGGCTCCTGCAACCTCGTAAATGGTTTTTGCTTCATCCTGATCCAGGTAAATGGCGCTGTTGTTGTCCTGAAACCAGTCATTGTTATAGCTGCTGTTCATGGCCGGGATGTACCAGGCAAACAACAGCTCTTTATAGAAAACCCGATCTTTTTTGTCCGCATCTACAGCAAGGAAATCCGTGGCGTTGGTCCACGGGAATTTTTTGGCATCGATCACTTCACGTGCGCTCAGCAGTGCTTTTATTTTATCTCCCTTATAGAGATAGGTACGTGCCAGTAATCCACAAACGGCATAATAGTTGAGCCGGTGCCTTCTGTTCTGTAAAAAGAGGCTCTTGTCCTGCAGCTCTGAATTTTTCAAGGTGTCTCCGACAGTAGGATAGCCAACCACGTAGGATTTCAGGCGGATGGGATCAACCTTGAGCAATTCTTTGGCTTCTTCCAGATCCCGGATCACCGAATCCAGAAGTTGTGAGACCGTGGACAGTTTAGTAGATTTATTGGAATAGGTCGTTACATAGGGAATGGCTTCAATCTTGTCATTTACAGCCGGAGCTGGACCAAATAGTCGCAAAGCATCAAAATGGAGGTAGGCTCTCAAGGCCAGCGACTCCCCTTTAATCAGTTGATAATTGCTTCCCGTAAATAACTGCTTTTTACGGTCAATTTCACCAAGTATCAGATTGGCATTGACAATACCATTGTATAAACCCTTCCAGATATTGTCCTTTCGACCAATAAAGTTACCGTCATTGTACTTAAACAACTTGGTCTGCTGATACCGCAAGGGATCATTACTTGACAGCGCATAGTTCTGCGCCAGCACCTCCGGCGTTCCGATGGTCAGCTCCTTGCCATAGAGATCATCTTTAGCACATCGCGTATATACGCCGATCAGGGCTTCCTTGAAACCATCCTCGGTAGAAAAGAGGACCGACTTGTCGATTTCGCTTTCAGGTTGTATATCCAGCCACTTGGAGCAAGAAAGCGTACTCAGGGCTGTGAACAGTATTAAAACTATAGTTAACTTCTTCATCTGTACATATTTTTTCCATCCGTTGGATGGGACTTACCATCTTTTATAATCCTGCCTGTAGGGTAAAAGTCACACTGCGGGCAAATGGGTACGTAATTCCGCGTTCTACTTTCACCGAAGACCAACGAAAAATATCATTTGCGACAAGTCCGACACGCAGGCTTGACAGCGCCAGTTTTTTCGACAGTGCTTTTCCAGCATCGTAAGAAAGATTCAGTGACTGCAGGGCAAATAAATTGTCGGGCATAATAAAACGCGAGGATACCCGCGTCTGCCCCAGATCCTGTATGCTTTTGTAAAAGGTCACATCGCCAGGATTTTTCCACTTTTCCTCCAGGACTCTACTGTCCACATTATAGCGCGGGTCAGCATTTTCGACACGGTCTACCAAGGTTTGGTTATAGGTTTTACCTCCTATCCGCGTCTGGAAATAGGCGACCATCATAAACTGCTTGTAGCGCAGTGTCCCTCCAAAAAATCCTTCCATTTTTGGTGTGGCCACCCCGACGACATCAATATCCCGTGCATCCCAGTCATACGATAATGTGCCATTTTTTTTGATATACACTTCTTTGCCGTTTTCAGGATCTATTCCCAAAGAAGGTACGGCATATATAGCATCCAACGACTGGCCTTCTTTATAACGGAGCAAGGGTACGGCCATTAAATCACTCCCCTGCTGTGCTTCATCGACGCGTTCGTTGTAGCTCTTCAGCGCATTAGAAATACGTACGATTTTATTTCTGTTCCGTACCAAATTTGCCAATAGACTCAGGGTCCATTTTTCTTTTTTAAGGGCAATCCAATTGGCATTGAGTTCAAATCCTTTGTTTTCAAGATCGCCCAGATTCTCTTTATAAGAGCTGAATCCTGTAGAAGGTGCCAGGTTGATATCGGCCAGGATATCACGGGTAATCTTATGGTAATAGCGTGGCGAAAGCGTCAAACGATCAAGCCAAAGTCCAAGATCAAGACCGACATCGGTACTCTGGGTCTTCTGCCAGGTCAGGTTTTCATTGCCATAGTTACGGACCGTACTTCCCAGACCCGAGGAATACCAATTGCTCTTATCGTAACTATAAGTTGTCCGCGACATGTAAGGATCGAACTGTACAGAGCCCGTCACTCCTATCGTAGCGCGGAGTCGCAACTGGCTGACTACATTGTTGGCAAACCATTTTTCCTTATGCATATTCCAGCCGATTCCTGTCGACCAAAAGGGAGCAGTACGCTTGTTGGATCCAAATTTGGAAGAGCCATCAATTCGGACAGTTGCATCCATCAGATAACGGTTATCATATGAATAATTGGCACTGAGAAAGGCACCAAATAGCCTGGAGGCACCCAAGCTGCTCGAAGGACTCGCATTCTCCGCATATCCCTTGGCAAATCCCACACTGGTAAATCGATCATTCGGAAAGCCAATCGCTTTGAAAGAACGCTCATCATAGCTTTCTGTCCGGATATTTGTTCCCCCAACCACATTGAAGCTATGTAGATCAATCGTACGCATCCAATTGAGCCGTAGGTTTGCATCCCAATACAATTCATTGTTTGTATAGCTGGTATAACTACCCTTTTCGTCTGTTTGTGCTGTAGGATAGAAATAAAAATCATTGGCTAAGGGCGAGCGGAAATTATCATTCGTATTCAAGCGTTTCAACAAACTTACCTGTCCGCGCAGGCGAAGTCCATTGCTGAGGTCAAAATCACCGGAGAAATTGTTCAGCAATTCGGTATAGCCCAGGTTATTGAAACTATTCAACGTCGCATTGTAAAGTGGATTCAAGACATATTCCCGTTGTGCACTTCCCGAATTTGCCACCCTTGTCCATACATCAGCCTCCTGTATAATATTACCCTGATCATCTGTCATGCGGTAGTAAGGATTCATCCGGACATAATCCGCAAAATTTCCATAAGGAGATTCACGCCCGTCGACCACTGTTACGGCAAGCTCGTTCTGAAATCTAAATTTACCTCTGAGGTTATAGCTAAAGTTTAGTCCGCCCGAATATTGATTTCTTCCCGAGCCTTTCATCACACCAGGTCTGGTCTGATAACGCATGTCTACGCCATAGCGGAACGTCTCCGAACCACCTTCCAGATAAAGGCCGTGCTTTTGCCCCACCGCAGTCCGTACAGGCTGCGACAGCCAATAGGTATCCACACCGCCAAGCACATTGGCCAGCTTTTGATAATACAGTTCATCCAAGACATCCTGTGGTTGCCGCTGAATCGTGGCGTCATACAGCCCGGCCAGCTTCTCATAGGCCAATTTATCAGCAGCATGCAAAACATCGTATCCGGTCAGGTCGGGCATATTTACATTGCTCTCATGTGTATAAGTCAATTGTAATTTGCCGTCCTTGGGCATTTTTGTTGTAATGACCATCACACCGTTGGCCGCTCTCGAACCGTATATGGCGGTTGCAGCAGCATCTTTCAAGATCGTGACACTTTCAATACGGGTCATGTCCAGGTCGAGCACCTTTTGTACACTTACTTCAAAACCATTTAATATAAAGGCCGGCATATTGATTGTGGTCGTGATATTATCCCTTCGCAGCACTTCATTCCCTCCGGTTGGTAATGCAGAAGATCCACGCACATTGATATTTGGCAGAGCATTGGGATTGGATCCAGCCAGATTGTTGTCGAGCAATTTAAACGATGGGTCGAACACCTGCATCGCTTGTAAGACGTTTTGCGGATTTACCTGCCGTAACTCGTCGCCGCTTTTAGTAATTGCTGTTCCCGTGTAGGAATCTTTTTTTAGCACCTGATAACCGGTGACAACGACCTGCTCCAATGCATTCGCTTCTTCTTCCATCACTACACTGTACTCTTCTTTGTTTTCCACCAAAGCGAGGGTATAGTTTTTATAGCCAACCCGACTTAATGTAAGCGGTTGCATAGTGCTGGTAAAAGAAAAACGTCCTTCTTTATCGGCCACAGCGATGGTATTGCCCAGCTGTGAAATATTCACGTCGGAAAGCGGCGTACGGTCTTTCCCAAGGACTTGTCCGCGGATCTGATTCTGGGATGATTTTTCTATTTTGGGGTGGCTTGTGGGCTCGGATTTCCGTGAACTTGATTTCCTTTCCAGAAAAATCGTCTTCGATTCAATCGTGTAGCCGATTTGCTGCGGACTTAGAATTTTATCAAGAAATAATTTAAGGGGCATTTTGTCCGCTTTAATTGAAATTGGCTTTGCCGACTCCAACATCTTTTTGGCTCCGAGGACCTCATAGTTCGTCTGCATTTTGACCGCTTTAAGCACATCCATCAGTGGGACATTACGTCCGGCATAGGTTACGGTTTGCGCGTTTACTTTATGGCCTAGCTGGAATAAGACAGCAAAAACGAGCCATAAAAGGGGTCTGGTCGCTTGTGAAAAACAACTTAATTTCATTAATTCTAGTTAGTTTAGTTAGGTTAGATTGCAGGATCCATTGTTTAGATGGTAGGATCCACTGCCCAATTTGTTAATTCATATCGTTTGGTCAAGTATAATTTTACGTTCTTTATTGCCCTCCTTTCTGTGCTTTAGGATCATTTTTTTCAATAATGAGTTTCCCGTCGTCCGTCAAATGATACGACAGATCCTGATCTTTTAATATTTTCAGGATGGTAGATAATTTGCTGGTTCTGAATGTTCCGCCAAAGAAGGAAACATCGGGTATATCACCTTTATAAACCACATCAACCGCATACCATTGCGACAGTTCATCCATGACCTGCCGAAGTGATTTTCCGTCAAAGTTGAATTTGCCGTATACCCAAGCCATTTCCTGCTGTATGTTGACCGGATGCTTGGACAGCTGGCTTCCGGTGTTGACCGACTGGTCGCCGGGCAGTAAGGTCACGTTTTGGCCTTTAATCAATTCTTTTACCTGTACTTTACCCTCCAGCAAGGTTGTTTTTGTCTGTGTTGCTGTCGGATAGGCATTGATATTAAAGTGCGTTCCAAGCACCCGCACCTGCTGATTTTTGGTGTGCACAATAAAAGATTGATCTTTCCGTTTTGCAACTTCAAAATAGGCCTCACCCTGAAGACTGACCTCACGTCTGTCTTTCGCGAATTCCGTCGGGTAAGAAAGTATAGTCCCTGCATTTAGTTTGACCAAGGTACCATCCGGCAATGTGACTTCGTAAGTACCACCACGCGGAGTTTCTATCCGTGCAGACACCGATGCATTGATCGTCGCCACTTCATGGCCGTCGTTATAACGTATGCCAGAGCCATCGATCACGACTTGTTTTTCGCCATTATTCAAAGCATACTGTCTGCCATCCGAGAGCGTTATAATCGCCTGATGGGAAGCCGGAAGGCGGTCATTTACAGTCCTCAGCTCGGTTTGAACCGGCTGGTTATTATCCGAATTCCAATACCACACAACCGAAAGCGCCAACAGCACACTGGCGGCAGCAAAGTAAGGCCATAAACGCTGCAACAGCCCAGATCTCTTTGTCGAAGGATGAAAGGAAACCTTGGCTTTTATCGACTCAAAATTACGTTGATTTTCAAAATGCTGCAGGCTGGCATAGGCCTCACGCTGTTGCGCCTCATCCAGGCAGCGTCTATAAATCTGTTTGTTCATCACGGATTCTTGTAGCCAGCGCTCCAAAAAAAGGCGGTTTTCGTCGCTGAGCGTACCCCGCATTTCTTGGAGGACAAGCGAACTGATATAGATAAATTTTTCTTCTTCTTTAGGACCCATTTTGAGCTATTTCATCTATAGATACCACACCGATTAGAAAAAGTACCAAAGACAATTAAAAAAAATTAAATTTTTCCAAAAAGAACAATCAACGACAGTAGATAATTGAAGGAATCTCGTTTCAAATGTTGGCGTAGCAGACCTAGAGCACGTAATTTTTGATTTTTTACCGTTTGGATATTTAGCTGCAATAAATCCGCAATTTCTTGATTGCTGTTGCCTTCGAGGTAGCTCAGCTGTATAATTTCACGTGCTTTGGGAGGCAGCTTCTGAATGGCTTCGTAGAGTTCGGCCATGGCTTCGGTATAGACAATTTCATGCAGATAGGATTTTTGATCCTGCTCCTGCTGCGCCACATAACTATCGACCCGATTTAATCTTCGCTTCCTGGCGGTCTGATAATTGATTCCTACATGACGCGTAGCCTGATAAAGCGCCGCCCTCAGATGTGATAAACTTTCAAAGCGCCGCCTGCCCTGCCACAAGCGTATAAATCCCTCCTCTGCAATATCTTCAGCTTCTTTGCTTTCGTCCACAAAGCTCGATGCATATAAACATATACGACTAAAATAACGGTTGTATACATGCGCACAAGCCTGCTCCTCCCCGTTGAGGAAGTCTTCAAGCAGCTCTTTTTCGCTCGTATAGTTCATTGGTAGATCGGTTTAGCTTTTCGTGGATAAAGATAACTAAAAAGAATGGATACTTCCTAAGACCAATTTATTCCTCGTTTTTCCTATTAATTTTTCAGCATCTACTTCCTTAAGCCATAATTTTTTCAGCAAACCGCATTAAAAACAAGCTCATGTCAGTAATTTATTCAGAACTGTTTCCTGCCCTTGTTTTTTCGATGACAAATCCCCTACCTTTGAGCAATTGCTTTTTAAAGCAAAACCTAATCCGATAAATCAACCTATTTGAAGTATGACACCTTGCTCCAAAAAAAATTCTGAAAGCGCTTTCCTCCGATACCTCATTATCTGGACAATTTTGTGCTTGGTCACAAACCTCAATTACTGCTTAGCACAGCGCATGCAGACCGCTGACCGCGAGATACCAAAGTCAATTACTGCTTAGCACAGCGCATGCAGACCGCTGACCGCGAGATACCAAAGTCAATTATTGACCGGGCGCTAGCGGCTTCCATAAAAATGTTCGGTATAGACAGTGTGAGCGGTCAGCAAAACAGTGCTCCTTTCAGTGGAGTCATCGTACGTTCGGATGGAACAATCCTCACAGTGGCACATTCCACCAAGCCGGGCAATTTCTATCGCGTAATTTTTCCCGATGGCAAGCAGGCTGTTGCCAAAGCGCTCGGACGACTGGTCGTCGACCAACAGAGCAACTTGCCCGATATTGCGATGATGAAGATGCAGGGCGAAGGCCCCTGGCCTTTTGCTGAAATGGGCTGGTCGTCATCCATCGCTGAAAAGCAGCCCTGCTTTGGAATATCCTATCCCGAATCCCTGCCCTTCAACATCCCCTTTCTCCGCGCTGGACGCATTCTGAAAAAAATGGACGACTATGGTTTTATTCAGAGCAGCAGTATCATGGAGCCCGGAGATTCCGGCGGCCCCTTATTTGATGCCATAGGCCGCGTAATTGGTCTACATAGCCGTATCGATGTTGCTGAAGGCATCAATTTTGAGGTGCCAGTAAACAGCTATCGCATCTATTGGCGTTCGCTGACTCATCCGGCAGCGATCAATAGTTACCCCACGCCAACCGATTCAGTCGGTAGCGATCCCTTAGCGAAGAAACTCATGGAATTGGTACTCAAAAAACCGGCACCGGATCCCAAAACAAACGTTCAGTCCGTCCCCATCCGTAGTACAATACATGGAGATAGCGTGTATATATTAGGCACCGCATTTAACCTGGCAAACAATAAGCAGGTGATCTTATCCAAAAGCAGCCTGGTTGGTGCGGCGCCAAAGGCCAAATTTTACAACAGCAGCTATGCCTTGAAGATCCTGTTCAGGGATAAAAAAAATGACCTGATCGCACTTGTAAGTGATCATAAGTTTCCAGCAATTACTGCATCGGAGACCAGCAGACTAGGCATTCCTGATTCTTTACTCGGTATAAAGTTGTGGTCGCTGCTACCCGGCAATAAGCTTAAAAGCGGTATCCTGGGCATGTCGCCCCAAACCTTTCCGCGTATACCGATTCCGGGAACTTTCGATGCGCACATGCAGGAGATTGCAGGTCTTCCAACCTTAACAAAAGTGGACAGCATGGGTGCTGCAAGCCGGGCAGGACTTCGTGTTGGTGACCAAATAGTGGCATTAAACGGTCAGGATGTCGCAAGTGCCGTCAAAATCAATGCTGCCATGCAGCAATTTTCTGCTGGCGATACACTAGCGGTCCAATTCCGGCGCGGGGTGACGGCGCTACATGCCCAGGTCATTCTTTCCAAATGGGCAGCCCAGCCAAATCCACATCCTGCAAACCACATTCCCAAAGGAAAATCGACGCGAAGGGATAATTTTCCGCGTGTATTTCTCCATGATTCCCGCATTCATGCCGACGAATGCGGAAGTCCGATCATCGATAGCGAAGGCAATTTTATAGGACTTAATATTGCTCGCTTTAGTCATACAACCTGCCTTGCTATCCCTCGAGATATCATCCTGAACGTTTTATCCGAAGCGCAATATCTAATTAACAACTCAAAAAGATAAAGTTATCAGGTAATTTTTAATACCGTCGCGATATTGTTTTGAACAAAACTGTCAGGTAGGGATACTTGCAGGCCATTGTCGAGTTGTCGAAAGGAAATCCGATCATCAGTTCCGACTAACTGAACCTGATTGACCTTTCGCGTTTGGGCAGCCGAACGGCCCAGGGACTTAATTGTAATTTGCTTTTCGGCCGTTGTTCCCATAATAAAGGCATACAGGATATTTCCTCTTGTCGTAAAACGGACATCTTCGCTTGTAAAAGCTTTACCTTTTCCTTCATTGAAGCCCTGCACACTCAGTGAAGGAGCGTCTTCTTGCGCTGGTCCCTCGCCAAAAGTATGCCATGGCCGTGTCCCAATAAGGGCCTCTTTATGTACCGCCATCCAATTTCCAATGCCCTGTACCACTTCCTTCGCCTTATCGTCGATAGAACCATCGCCGCGTAAGGGCACGCTCAAGAGTAAATTACCGTTTTTACTGACCACATCAATCAACATGTGAATAACGGTTTTGGCCGATTTATACTGATTATTATCGTAAATCCGGCGATCATAATGCCAGGAACCTATGCAAGTGCAGGTCTGCCAGGGCTGAGGTTCAATCGTATTGCTCTGTCCCCGTTCGATATCCCATACCAGGCATTTCCGTTGCTGTTCATTCAGGATTTTACCGTTGATGACCACATTGACTTTGCCCTTATTCGCCTGCATGCTCTTATTGTAAAAATCGGCCGCAATCTCCAGTCCAACATTGCTGATTGGATAAAGCGGCAGTACCGTATCGTCAAAGTAAACCATGTCGGGTTTGTAGTTGTCCATCAGTTCCAGGGTGCGGGCTTTAAAATTTTCACAGTACGCTTTGTTCGGGATACTCACGCCGGAGGCGACATCCCAATGCCACTGCCGATGAACCGTGTTGTCGTCTTTGCTGTCTAAACTAGGTTCATGATCCTGAGCGTAGAGCTGCTGCGGATCGTAGTCTGCCCACCATTTTCCGGCGCCATCTTTCTTTGTCAACTTCCCATCGTAAGGAACTCCGGCAAACTTTCCAGCTTTATCACTTCGTTGCGCCGTTTCGTACCAGGTCCAGGCATGCGCTGCATGAACGCTCACACCAAATTTGAGCCCCCGTTTTTTAGCAGCACGCTCCCAGCCGCCAACAATATCTTTCCGAGGGCCAAGGTTGACACTATTCCAGGGATGGTGGCTGCTGCGATAAAGATCCAGATTATCATGATGATTGGCCAAAGCCATAAAATATTGGGCACCGGCATTTTTATAGAGCTCCATCAACTCTTCCGGATTCCAATTTTCGGCTTTCCATTGATGGATCACATCCTTGAAACCAAAAACGGAGGGATGGCCATATTTTTCGAGATGATACCGGTATTGATCTGATCCTTCTTGATACATGCCGCGTGCATACCAGTCGCCCCTTTCAGGCTGGCACTGCGGCCCCCAATGTGCCCATATACCAAATTTGGCATCCCTGAACCAATCAGGTACCTGATAGTTTTCAAGTGAGCGCCAGTCGGGATGAAATGGAGCTTTCCCAAGATACGCATAGGCAGCGCTAAATTTACCAAGGAAAAGGGTCGGAATAGTTGCCCCGAGAAACTTAATAGCTGTTCTTCTGTTCATTGTATGATGATTTTTCGATCAAGATGCCAGGCTCCAAACCTGCCCGACAAAGAGATTCGGTTTATAATTTGTTATTTTCTTGAATACCAAAAGTAAAGTATTCAAACAGGAAAGAAAGTTCATAATCGATAAAAACTGATCCAATATTGATTCGCCCTGTATGTTCATTCGATTGTTCTTCAAAAAGGTGCCCTTAAAAAGGACACCTCCCACCTAACACTACCTACGTATAACTAAAAACATACATTTCCTGGATCAATTGTTCATGTCATTGCCTTTCAGATTTTTATTATTGTCCAATTCGGACTGTGGAAAAGGATAATACATCGCTTTGGCAGACCAACCGCCTTTTTTCAAGGGTTCCAGCCAGCTTGGATTGGCCATCCCCCATCGCAACAGGTCAAAATATCGTTGATATTCACCCAAAAATTCAACAAATCGCTCATGCGCGATAATATTTTTGACCGTATTTAAAGGGACACCATTTTTGACCAAACCCTGCGCGATCAATCCGTCTACGTCGGGGATTGTCCCATTGGATTTTTGATACCAGAGGTGTGGCTGCTCATCGGGAACGATATTATTGGCTCGCTTGCGCACTAGGTTGATGTATTGCTTTGCTCCGGCGATATCGCCACGTTCGTTGAGACATTCGGCATAGAGCAGCAGCACATCGCTATAGCGAAAAATACGATCGTTGTTGCCATTATCAAAATCCGCGATCTGCACATCCGGACAATATTTACGGGTACCAAAGTAATCTTTATTGGTCGCCAGGTTTTTCATCCAGTCCGCATAGTCCGTGACCTTACCATCCAATTGCGTAAACTTTGCACCATTCTCGCACCATAAGGTCATATATTTCCGGGGGTCTCCATCTTCAAATTCATCATGGGCCATTTTATTGGGTGCCAGATTCCACCAGGCACCACCCGTTCCGTCAAACATGCCAATTTCCTGCCAGCGCCATGAACTCGATATATCGTCCCCCAGCCAGCCCGGCCCATTGTAGAGTTGCACCTCAAAAACTGACTCCTGATTATTCTCTTTTGTTTCCAGAAAATTATCCCTGTAAGAGGACATCAACTGATACTCCTTGCTATCAATCACGCTTTTCAACTGGATCTCGGCATTGGCGAAATCGGCTGCCTGTCCTTTTGCGAGGATGGGTTTATACAAGTAAGTTTTGGCCAGGTAAGCCTGTGCAGCACCTTTGGTGGCCCTACCGATCATTTTGCTATCTGCGTAGAGCGCTGCCCGTGTTGGCAACAATTCCGATGCTTTCTTAAAATCATCCACGATCAGCGCATAGACGGCACCCGCCGCTGCGTTGCCCGGATAATAATCTTCATTGGTTTCAACAGGTTTACTGATCAGTGGAATGGTTTCCCCAAACAGCATGCCCAGGTGCAAATAGTTTAGCGCCCGCAGAAAGTGCGCTTCTCCCAACAGTCTATTCTTTCTATTCTGATCTATTTCACCCTCAAACTTCTGAATACGGTCGATGGCTAAATTTGCCGCAAATACCCCGTTCCAAAAATCTCTCCAGGTCTGGGCGGCCATCCCGTCACTTGCAGGTGTATTGTAGGTATCCTGATACATGGGTTCCCATTTGAAGGTATGATTGTAATCATCCCCGGGAGCCAAAAGTTCATAATACAAACTGCGTGCATATCCCCCCTGCGTACGACCGATCAGGGCCTGATAGGCCGGTATGACCGCATTTTCCAATTGATCTGCTGTTTTATAATACGTGTCCGTCGACAATTCCTGCGGGTTGGAGAGATCCAGATTCGGTTTGCAGCCCGAAAACTGGATCAACAAGGCAGCAGCTGCTAGTTTTATATAGTGTCTATTCATGATGTCGATTAAAGGATTAGAATGTAAGTTGAATACCCATAAAATACTCTCTTGAATTTGGGAAGCTGAGTCCCCATGGCGTTTGTCCATCGATGCCCCGGCTCAGGTTGGAGCGGGTATCGCCCGACCCCACTTCGGGATCATAACCCGAGTACTTGGTAAAGGTCAGTAGGTTTTTTGCGCCAACATAAAACCGCAAACGGTCGATCTTCCAGCGTTCGAGCCTCTGCCCAGAAAAACTGTAACCAATGTTGAGGACTTTGAGCCGCAGATAAGAACCATCCTCCACAAACCTGTTGGACGCCCTTAAATTTTGATTTGGATCGCCGAGCACAGCCCGTGGAATATTGGTGTCTGTATTTTTGGGATAGACGGTCGTTTCACCGGATACCGGATTTTTGAAGACAAGTTCTTCCGCGCGGTAGCGGTCCAGCGTTGATGCAAAATTATTGTAGTAATGGTACATCCCCTCACCCCAATAGCGGCTATTGTTGTAGATATCGTTTCCTTGGCTTCCCTGCCAGATCATCGACAGGTCAAAGGTACCGATCGTACTGTTGTAGTTGACATCCGCATTGAAACCGTAGCTAAAATCAGGTATTGGACTTCCCAGAAAGTCCTTATCTTGATCATTTAAGACCTTGTCCCCATTTCGGTCATTGAAGCGCACATCCCCCAGTACTGCATTTGGTGCAAAAGCCTTATCGGCATCCAACTGTGCTTGACTGGTATATAAGCCGTCGGTGGTATAGCCCCAAAATTCCCCTATCGAGCGGCCGACGGCGGTCCTTGTGACATTTTCCCCGCCAGGCGAGATCGTTCCCCACAGAATCTCATTGTTGTTGCCCAGGCTCAGCACCCGGTTTTTCACAAAGGAAATATTGGCACCGATATGATAGCCAAAATTACCGACCTGATCTTTGTAGGATGCCAGGATATCCCAGCCCCGGTTTCGTATGCTGCCGGCATTCAATACAGGGAAGTTGTTGCCATAGCCTGCAGTGAACGAAATGGGGACATTGATCAGCATGTCCTCGGTCTTTTTATTGTAGTAATCGACCGTCAAAGCCAATTTGTGATCAAAGAGTTCCAGATCGAGACCAAGGTCAGTTGAGTACTGACTTTCCCATTTTACATTCGGATTGGAAGGCGTCTGCGGCAGGGCACCTGTCACCATCACATTGTTCAGGTAATACCAGACATGGTCGAAACTAACCGTCCGCTGATATTGATATTGCGCAATATCCGAATTACCCAGAAGCCCATAGCTACCACGGAGTTTCAATTCGCTGATCGCAGGAAATGCTTTCATAAAGGATTCCTGACTGATCCGCCAGCCTGCGGATACCGAAGGAAAATTTCCATAGCGGTATTGATTACTGAAGTTGGCCGATCCATCGCGCCGCATGTTAAAGGTCAACAGGTAGCGATTGTCATAATTATAGTTGACACGGCCCAGCATGGAGTACATGGCCGACTGGCCTACACCCGACCCCACCAGGCGGGAACTTGCCAGGGAAGCCGAATTGAGGATCAAAACATCCGGACTTGGCAAACCCCGGGCACCTGCATTGACCGCATTGTACCGGGACTCTTCCGAGGTGATCCCCGCCAAAGCCGAAATCGCATGTTTACCGAAATTATTTTCATAAGTCAGCGTATTTTCAAATAGCCAGCGGTTATTCTGGCTGCTGGAGATATTGAGTTCATCCGGATTATGGTTCTGATACTGACCGACGGAGTAGTTACCGATATAGCCTTCATTGCGTATGCGGCTAAGGTCTACGCCCATATTAAATTTATAAACCAGTCCTTTGATGATCTCATAGGTAGCCCAGGCATTGCCATTGACCGAAAAGTTGTCATTGACGTTTTTGTTGAGGTATGCATTCGCCAAGGCACTCTGCACGTCCGTTCCATTGCCCGCCCCGGCAAAACCAGTGCTGCTGTTGGCATCATAGAGCGGTAATGTCGAAGACCACTTTTGCGCATCGATGATATTTTTGTCGCTCCAGTTGCGGCGGGTATAACCCAGGGAAAGTGTTTCGCCGATCTTGAGTTTTCCTTTGGTAAAATCAGAGATAAACTGCGCGCCATAGTACTTGTTTTTGTCCTGGATAATAATGGATTTATCTGTAGCATAGATGCCGCTCAGCCTAAAATTGGCATTTTGAGATCCACCGGAGACCGAGAGATTATGCCGTTGGTAATTGCCCGTCTGCAGCAGTTCATCCATCATATTATATCCCTGTCCGATGGCCGATGGTTTGGACAGCGCAGGCAGATAGTCTTTGCGCGAAGGATCTTTATTGTACATTTCCTCATTGATCAATTCGGCCAGCTGCTGTCCATTCAGCAGGGGGACATTGTGGGAAATATTTTTGATGCCGGCGAAAGCATTGTAATCGAGTTTCACATCCCCCGCTTTACCCCGTTTTGTGGTGACCAAAATAACGCCATTGGCTCCGCGGGCACCATAGATGGCGCTGGATGCAGCATCTTTCAATACCTGAATGCTGGCAATATTATTTTCGTCCGGCATAGCGCCGCCGATCATCCCATCCACCACATATAGGGGATCCGTGCCGTTGATGGATCCAACACCACGGATGCGGACGGCGCCATTGGTTACCTGCACCCCGGGTACAGTACTCTGAAGCGTGGCAATTGTTCCGCCGGGGACTTTGACGAGATCTTTGGTATCCACCACGGCAATAGAAGAGGTCAGATCCACCTTCTTCTGCTTACCATAGCCCACCACCACAACCTCATCTACCGCAATTTCCGAAGAGACAAGCGGGATGCTGATTTCTGAAGAATTACCGACTACGTATTCGACATGATTATACCCTACATTGGATACAATAAGGATTTCGCCCGGATTGAGCTTGAGTACAAATTCGCCTTTCTCGTTGGTTGAGGTACTGAGAGTTTTGTTCTTCACTTTGATCGATGCCCCGATAATCGGTTTTCCCTGATCACTTACGATCTTTCCATGAACGACTTTTTCTTGGGCAGACAGTCGTCCAATGGACATTAACATGGAAGCCATTAACAACCACTTCACTTTCCTGTTCCTTTCTTTAGGAAAACAAAAGAAAGAAGACACATAATTTCTGTTCATAATCTTATCTGAGATAAATGTCTTTTGCCCCTGGAGGCGCGTACTTGGTTATTTATTTAAACGAATTGGTTATTACTAGCCTGCTGACTGCGGCAAAAAAATACAAGATGCATCGCTAAAGATTCATTATCCCCTTTCTCGGATCATTCCTAAGAATGCGCTAGCTATTCGCCAATTGGTTATAAAACAAAGCTAGAGGTTTCACAAAAATGACCTTGCAACAAATAATTAAAAGAAGGGTAAAAATGTCTAAAACCCATCAACAACAGATTAATTCCGTTTTTTTTCAATGCAAGTCAGATCCTTCGCCAGATTTAATCCGCAGGAGACCCGTTAATATCCCATCAATAGGCCGGGGCATATTCAGCGATAAATTTGCCCCAAATTCAAGCGCTGTATCTGGGCTGAAAAATAAGAAAATAATAAATGTAAAAAAAACACTTAAAAATAATTCCTTAATGTATATCTTTGGAATACCAGTAGATTAGCTCATCAGAACCAATAACCAAATCGTTGTATATTTTTATTATTCAGCGGATTATATAGCATACATTTAAAATGAAATTAAACAGCCGTCTTTTCCACACGCTCCTTGCTTTGCTCTTTTGTTCCTCTTTATTTGCGCAGGCAGCCAAAACGCTAAATTATTTCGATCTACGGGATGTCCGATTATTACCAAGCCCCTTTTATCATGCCCAACAGCTTGATCTGCAGTATGTATTGGAGATGGAACCGGACCGTCTGCTGGCTCCATTTTTAAGGGAAGCTGGATTAGCAGTTGTCAAACCTTCCTATACCAACTGGGAAAACACAGGCTTGGATGGCCATATCGGTGGTCATTACCTTTCTGCCCTCGCGTATATGTACGCCTCCACCGCTGATCCGCGTATCAAGGAACGGCTGGATTATATGATTGTAAACCTGAAGCGCTGTCAGGATGCAAATGGAAATGGTTATATCGGTGGCGTCCCGGGCGGCAAAGCGATCTGGGAAGAGATTCAAGCCGGAAATATCCAGTCTAGCACGTTTAATTTAAATGGCAAGTGGGTACCGCTTTATAATATTCATAAGACCTATGCTGGCCTACGTGATGTCTACTTGCTTACCGGCAACCAAAGCGCCAAAAATATGCTTATTGCGATGAGCGATTGGGCCTGCAAGCTGGTTTCACAGCTCTCCGACACGCAGATACAGGATATGCTGCGCAGTGAACACGGCGGACTCAATGAAACTTTTGCGGACGTTGCGGCCATAACCCAAAATCCCAAATACCTGGAGCTTGCGCGCAGGTTCTCCCATCAGGCTATCCTGGCTCCCCTAACCCAACATCAGGATAAATTAACGGGTTTACATGCCAATACACAGATCCCGAAAGTTCTTGGTTTCGCCCGGATTGGGGAGCTGTCCAAAGATGCGGATTGGACCGGGGCAGCACGCTACTTTTGGGATAATGTTGTAATACATCGGTCCATTGCCATTGGCGGAAACAGTGTCAGTGAACATTTTAACCCAACAGACGACTTCTCAAAGATGGTTCAGAGCATCGAAGGCCCAGAGACCTGTAACACCTACAATATGCTGCGGCTCACCAAGATGCTGTACCGCACGGATCCACAGGCCAAATACATCGATTTTTACGAAAGGGCATTATACAATCATATTTTGTCCAGCCAGCATCCCGAACATGGGGGCCTTGTTTACTTTACGCAGATCCGTCCGGGACATTATCGCGTCTATTCGCAAGCACAGACGAGCATGTGGTGCTGTGTTGGATCGGGCATGGAGAACCACGCCAAGTATGGCGAAATGATATATGCCCATACAGATGATGAGCTGTACGTCAATCTCTTTGTTCCATCCAGCGTGCACTGGAAACAAAAGGGTGTCGAGATTATCCAGGAGAATAACTTTCCAAAAGAAGCCTTTACTTCGCTTACTGTTCGTTCCAAAATAAAACATGAATTTACACTTTACCTACGTAAGCCTAAGTGGCTGAAAGGTAGGCCTGAAATTTCAATAAACGGGAAAGCCTATCCCATCGTGGATTCCTCGTCGACACATGTTATTATCAAACGGGTATGGAAGCCCGGCGATCGCCTGCGCATGGAGTTGCCGATGGACATTCAGGTTGAACAGCTGCCTGATCAAAGCAACTATTACAGCATATCCTATGGCCCTGTTGTGCTCGCCGCACGTTCGGGAACAAATGATCTGACCGGATTAAAGGCCGACGATAGCCGGATGGGCCATATCGCGTCCGGAAAGCAGGTCCCCTTGCGCGAGATCCCGCTGCTAACAGCCGATCCTGAAGCCATTCCGACGCTGGTCGACCCTATCCCCGGTAAACCCCTGCATTTTACGCTAAGGGGACTTCGTCAGGGGAAAGACAGCCTCAGCATGGAACTTGAACCCTTCTACGGGATTCACGATAGCAGGTATATCCTCTATTGGCCACAGACCACGGCCGTCCAGCTTCAAGAGCTGCAGGATAAGATCGAACGGGATGAGCGCGAAAGCCTTGCCCTCAATGCCATCACGGTGGATAAAGTGATTGCCGGGGAACAGCAGCCTGAATCGGACCATTTCTTTCGCGAAGAAAATAGCCATGCGGGAAGCGTTGACGATACGCGCTGGCGTGAAACCAGCGGCTGGTTCAGTTACCAGCTAAAAAATACCGCTGCCAGCACACTCTATCTAAAATATATGACCGATACAACCCTGCGGACCAGCGAAATCTGGATCAATGGCAGCCTGGTTGAGACCCTAAAGCGCAGCGATAGTCCTGCTGCTGTTAAAACCTTGCGCATCAAGCTTCCTGAGGGGATTAGCGCATTGCCGGCAATAGAAGTAAAAATCAAGGGGACATCAAAGTCCCCCAGTCATAAAATTTTGGAAATCCGGACACTGCGTCCGGATGAATAAGCGCGTTATTTAACGCTATAGGATACCGTGGCCGTTTTTAGCCAGGGTGATGTCAGCCGAATGGTAATCTGGTCACCCGCTTTACCCGTTGATTGTACATACACGATCATTTTGCCTTGATGGACCCGCTGTTTATTGTCCGTATAGTCGCCCATATCCGCATTATTTCCGGCCTCCATACCCAATAAACGCGCATTCCCGGCAATTTCGCAGGTGATTTCATCTTCCGAAAGAACCACGGGAATGCCCTTTTCATCGACAAGCTGCAGCATGAGCTGCAAGAGTCCACCTGCTTGAATCGATGGATCCCCCACAAGCGTCGCCTGGATGGATGCTGGCCGTTGGCTGGATTGGATCGCATGGCGGACAAGTTCTTTTCCATTGCTGTCCAGCCCGATCACTTCCAGCCTACCTGTGGCGTAAGGGATATCCCAAAAGATGATGCCTGTTTTCGCATCGTATTTTTTCTCTTCGCCTACGGTCTGTCCATTCAGTGTTAACCGGGCTGCGGCACTATTGGTATAGCAAACCACGCGGATCTGCTGGCCATCCTGATAATTCCAGATCGGCCAGGCGTCCATCGAGGGGCTTTCATTCTTTCGTTGCTGCTGCTGAGCTTCTGAAGCGGACCACAGATCCGTCGTACCGGTTGCCCCGGCCAGTGGATAAGTGCCCAAATAAGCCATGGGCTTCTCTGCCCACAAAGACTGGCGAAAATATCCCCTGGGTTTGATAAAGCCAGCAAAATCAAGTAAGCCCGAATAAAAACCACGCGAAGGCCAACGGCCCGATTCGCCCAGATAGTCGATCCCTGTCCACAGGAACTGTCCAAATATATGCGCGTTGTCGCGTACAGCCAGCCAGGCCGGAAGATCATGCCGATTTTCACTGCCATAAATGACACGCTTCGGGTAACGCTGGTGATCTTCCTTATACCGGCTTTCGGTATAATTGTATCCCGCAATATCAAGTGCTCCGGGGTAAGCCGTTTCATTAGACATCGCTACACCCGCCAGGCCGGCTGTTACCGCCCGGCTGCGATCGTATTTTTTTACCACAGCAACGAGGCGTTTGGCAATATCCCCCAGACGCATGGCATCCGGTGCATCTTTCTTATAACCGCCATAAGAGGCCTGCGTAAAGCCACCTTCCTTTTTTTCGCCATCCAAGATCGGATGGGAATAGGGATCATTGGGGTAATCCACTTCATTGCCTATGCTCCAGGCAAATATCGACAGGTGGTTCCGGTCCCTTTGGACCATGTCGGCCAAATCCCGTTCCCCCCATTCTTCAAAAAAATCGTAAGCGCCTTCAAAACCCGGTGTGCCGACGTTCCAGCCCTGTAACCACTTGCGCTTCGGAAATTCCCATTCGTCAAATGCTTCATTCATGACCAATAGCCCCAGTTCATCACATAAATTATAAAGTGAGGTCGCCTGTGGATTATGGCTGGTACGCACGGCATTAACACCAAGCGATTTCAGCGTGAGCAGGCGCCGCCGCCACAGCTCAGGATACACCTCGGCACCGAGTACACCGGCATCGTGATGCAAGCAGACGCCTTTCACTTTCATCCATTGGTTGTTTAAGGCAAAGCCTTTATCCGGATCAAAGGTAAAGGTCCTAAAGCCGGTCTTTACTTCGGACTGATCGATCTGCTTACCTTTTTGCCATACTGTCGTCCGCAAGCTGTACTGTATCGGCTGCGTTAAGTTCCATAATTTTGGATTTGATGCTGTCAATTTCAGGTTTAGGCGTGCTTTATCGGATGCAGCGATCGTAAGCTGCCCGGATTTTTTCTCAACAAGCCTACCTTCGGCATCGATGAGCTCCTGTTGCACGGTAACTGCGCTAGGCTGGGACGAACTGTTGACTACCGTAATTTCGGTATTGAGCAGGCCTTTCCCGCTCTTGATTTCCGGATAGGCATATACTCCCCATTGATCCAGATGCACTTGATCGGCCTTGACGAGCCAAACATCCCGGTAGATTCCGGATCCCGTGTACCAGCGCGAATCCGCGCTTTTGCTATGGTCTACCCGAACTGCAATGGTATTTTCCTTTCCGAATTCAATATACGGGCTGATATCGTAGGAAAATGATACATAGCCGTTGGGCCGCTTACCGACTGATTTCCCATTGACAAAGACCTCACTGCGGTTGTAAACACCTTCAAAATAAAGAAAGATCTTCTTTCCCTGATCTTCAGCAGGTATGGACAGCTGTTTCCGATACCAGCCTATACCGCCGGGTAAATATCCCGTTGCGCTGGCGAGGTTTGGACTCAAAGGATATTTTACGCCCCAGTCATGCGGCAGCCTGACGGATTTCCAGGCCTGCTCGTTTAGTGCAGTAGCGTTTTGTGCTGCGCCCTCAGTTTCTAACTGGAACTGCCAGTCTGTATTGATACGCTGGGCAACACCAAAACCCGGCTGGGCGTAAACGGCGCTCAGCCCGGTTAAAATTGATACGGCAAGGACCGCTATATTTTTAATTATTATATTCATGTGATGTAGTCGTTTAGGTTGATCTGATTGTTATTAATGCGTTGGAATGACAGGTAAGATCCGGCCATTCGCGTCGAAATAAAGCCGATCCATGCATACTTCGCGATGGAAACCTGCGGCATCCCCCATCCTGATTCCATTGGGATAACTGAACCGGTGATAGACAATATACCATTCGTCGGTTCCGGGGACCTGCAAGACCGAGTTATGACCCGTACCATAGATTCCTTTTGCCGGATCTTTTTGCAAGATCAGATTATTTTCGGGTATCTGGATTGGCCCATCGGGAGAGGTTGATGTCCCATAGCGAACCCGGTAATTCTCGCTGCGGGTGTCGTCTTCTGACCACAGAAAATAGTATATTCCATTGCGAAAGATCACATAGACCCCTTCGCGAAATGTTTTGTCGGGCGTCAAGACTTTTATTGTATTCTTCTTGATGGAGACCATATCGGTATTTAGTTCAGCAACGGCGAGATAACCGTTGCCCCAATACAAATAACTTTTACCCGACCTGGGGTCATTGAACACCGCGGGGTCAATCTCCTGCCCGCCGCTTACTCCGGGAGGTTTGAAATCGATCAAGGGCCTACCCGAATCCTTGAAGGGCCCCGTTGGCTGATCCGCTACGGCGACACCGATTTTCTGCGCCGCCGTAAAATAGTAGTAATATGTATAGTCGCCTTTAACTTTTTTCTCGGTGATCGTTGGCGCCCATGCATGACGCGGTCCCCAGGGAACCTCTTTTTTAAGGTCCAGGATAACACCCTCATCTTTCCAATGGATCAGATCGGCGGAAGAAAAAGTCTTAAAATAGAAGCCACCCCAGCCATCAAAGCCATCGCTAGTGGGATAGATATAATATCGTTTGGTCTTGTTGGCGTACAGGATGTCGGGGTCTGCATAATAACCGTCCAGAATGGGGTTCTTTTTGAACGCAAATGGTATATCCTTGGGTTTACCCCACTTTGCCGTCAGCCGGATCAGCTCCGCTCGGGAAAGCGGTATGATGGTTCCGTGTCGGGGATGAAAATCCATATCAATCTCTTGGTCGATCACTTTAAAACGATCGAGATCATCGGAAGTACAGAATTGGTATTTTCCTCTACCATACACATCATACATTAGGATATATTGGTCCGACTGGTTTCGCCTGAAAACACTTGATCCCTCCACGGCATCCCTTGTTTGCTGCTTATACCCAGGCTGTTCGATCCATTTTCCCGAAGTCAGGGAGTCCGTCATCGCAAGTTTGATCCCATTGCCATGCCCTTCCGTTTTGTAGAAAAGATAAAAGATTCCGTTCTTCTCGATAATATCGCCATCAATACAGGATTTGCCATTTTTAGGCATGAAGAGCACTTTTGGATCGGTTTCAAAATCGGTAAAATCTTTATTGGCATAGGCATAATAAATGATATCCGGACCATTCCCATGCTGCATGGACCAATAGATCATATATTTCCCTGCTGCTGCATCAAAAATAGTCTGTGGTGCCCATACCCGCTTCAAATCTTCCTGCCCAGTGAACCGCTGCTGGAAATCGATGGCCTGATGCGACCAGTGCAGCAGATCCTGCGATTTTAGCAGGACCATACCGCGATTGGAATCCCAGCCTTTGCTGGAGGTCATATCGGTCAGTACCATATAGAAGGTCTTTCCATCTTCGGCCCGCAGGATATGCGGATCCCGGACACCGCCGGTTTTACTGATGCTCTTCGAATCCAGTACCGGACGGTTACCGTTCAGCGCACGGTAGGTATAGCCATCGGTACTAATGGCAAAACAGACCGCTTCATCGGCCACCGCATTACCCTTAAAATAAGCAAATAAATAGCCGGCAAAATCCTTCTCGCTAGGCCCCTGCCTATATCCCTGCGCGTATGCCGATGCCGCAAAATTCATCAATAAAAATGCTATAACCGTAAATCGCATGTATAAAATAATTTAGTAAAAGGTTGCTTGATCTGACAACGATGCGCTGGTTCCGAGAAAGGTCCCAGCACATCGCGTATGTCTTTTTTTAATTGTTTAACATTAATAACCTGGATTTTGTTCCAGTTGTCCGTTCGAAGACAAAATATCTGCCCGCGGTATCGGGAGCCAATAATGTTTTTCTTCAAACTTGCGGCCCGATAATGCCTCTTTTCGCGTATAGGTAAGCCCATTGCTTCCTTTTGTCACCGTTATTCCGCCGGCTGGCGCATTCTCTGTAATGTTGGCGATTTTCCATCTCCTTACGTCATAAAAACGGTGTTCCTCGAAGGCCAGCTCTATCCGGCGTTCGTAGCGCAACAGTTTTCTAAATTCATCTTTCGATTTTCCAACAGGGATTTCAGGCATTTCTACAGAAGGCCTTGTGCGAACTAAATTTAACGCCTGTCTAGCTGTAAGACGACCACCTGCGGGTAGCATATCCGGACCATAGGCTTCATTAGCCGCCTCCGCAAAATTTAACAGGATCTCAGCATACCGAAAATAATTCCACGGTTGAAATCCTGCATTTCCCCAAGGATTTTCCAGCGGATAGGCATCATTCATAAACTTGCGCAGGTAATAACCTGTTTTCGACGTGTTCCAATTGTCCCTTCCTTCCCTGCTATCCTGTCCGCCCGGTATAAATGTTTCAACCGCACGTCCCCTGTACATCGAACCATTGTGTAGAATTGTCGCATCAAAGCGAGGATCACGGTTTACATAGGGGTTATTGGGATCGTATCCCGAAGCAGTATTTACAGTTCCGTCCTCATTAAAAGGGGCCAGACCATTTTTCATCTGGTACGCATCCACCAGATTCTGGTAAGGCGTATTTCCACCCCAACCCCCATAGCCGTTCGGTCCGTTAGCAATTTCCAAATGTACATGATTGGCATTTTTGGTATAATAACGGGCGAAAATAGTTTCCGGATTCCGGTCGGTCAAAAATAGGGACTGGTACCCGCCTGTGTAGAGGCTATATTTGTTTAGCGAAATCAAGTCTTGGGCTGCCTGAGCGGCAGCAGCCCAGGTACCCGCGTTATAAAGTGGGCTCGCTGCATACAGCAGCAGCCTTGATTTTAGGGCCATTGCGGCAGCCTTCGTCGCCCGGCCGGTAACCCAGCTGTTGTCATTGTTATCCAGCGGCAGTTTTTCAATCGCTTCATCCAATTCTTTTATCACATAATCCATTCCTTCCTGAATAGACTTGCGCTCAAAAAGCCTTGCCGTACTTAAGTCATCTTTCAAACCATACACGGTATCGCCCATCAGGACAACCCGGCCAAAGTTGCGAATGAGGTCGTGATAGCGAAATGCCCTGATAAACTGCAGTTCACCTTCCAGATGCCGTTTATGTGAAGCACTCATCTGAATAGTAGCCAGTACTTTTTTCGCGTAGTTACATTCACGGATACTGCGGTAGCTGCGCGCCCAAAGTGATCCGGCGGCGCCTAAATTTTCAGGCGATAACTGCCCCCGGATAATGAGCCAGGTATTGTCATCATTGGTATACATGGATTCATCCGACAGTGATGACCAAAGGGCATATTCAAATCCACGTCCAAAGCCCGGATTAGTCCCGTCCGCTTCATTTGATATCATCTTTTCGCCGATGTATCTGTTGATAATAAACGCTTCCAATACTGCTGTATCTTTCTCAATTGCTTCTGTCGATATTCTGTCTGTCGCCGTCACATCCAATAGATTTTTGTTGCAGGCGGAGAAGACTGTCAGTCCTAAGCCCAAAGGCACAATATATTTAGTGATAGATTTCATTGCTTAAGTTCCTCTTTAGAATTTTAAATTTGCACCTACATTAATAATACGTTGTTGCGGATAGAATTGACCGCTACCGCTATTCCCTTCCGGATCATAATCCTTCACTTTTGTGAGGGTCAAAAGATTGAATCCGTTGACATAAAACCGAAGTCCGCCCAGTTTCAATCTCGATAAGACCTCATTTGGCAATGTATACCCTATCTCAACATTTTTTAAACGTAAAAAGGAAGCATTATTCAACCAAAAAGTGTTATTGTACAAGCCACCGCTCACCGCCGAAGAGGCACGTTCAGGGACTTTCGGATAGTTTCCGTTCGGATTATTGACCTCATTGAACCGATTGTCGGCCCAGGTACTGTAGAAGTTTCCTACTGTTCCGGACTCCGGAAGCACGTATTGACTTACTTTAGCCTGTCCGGCAAAAAGAACGGAAACATCTATATTTTTATAAGCGGCATTCAAGTTAAAGCCGTAGGTAATCTGGGGAATATTCCCATATTTTGTCCGTATCATATCATCTGCGGTTATCTTGCCATCTTGGTTGTAGTCCTGATAAATCAAATCGCCGACCTGTGCTCCGGGAGCCTGTGGTGCCGCAGCGAGATCTGCTTGGGTCCGGTTTAACCCAATGGCGTTATACAGCAGATAGGTTCCCAGCGGTCTTGATGTCTGACGCTGATAATCCAAGGTACCGCTGGCCTCATCAATGAAGATAATTTTACTTTTAGCAAAGGTAAAATTACCGGATACTCCCCAGCTGAAATCGCCCTGTTGTTGATACGACAATGTTCCTTCAAATCCTTCGCTATTCACCTTGCCGATATTCTCCGAAGGAACCAGCGGTTTGGAGCTGTTCTCTTTGTATGGATTGACAATACCGGAAGTCGCCGGAATAGACGCATTTCTTTCCGTCAGAATATCCGATCTCTTTTGTTGGAAATAAATGGCCTCTATCGTGAAATTCTTGAGAAATTGTGCATTTAATCCTACATCGAGCTTCTTGGACACCTCCCAGGTAATTGCCGGATTTGCCAGTTTTGCCAATTTAACATTGGGCTGTATCTGGCTTTTGTCATTTAGCAGCGCGACCAGACCATTTCCTACCAGGGTATAGTTATCGTAGAATTGGAACCCGTCGACATTATCGTTACCAAGGGTACCATAAGAGGCGCGAAGTTTCAGGTCATCTAAAAATCCGATCTTGTCTGCAAACCAGTCTTCTTTGCTGATACGCCAGCCGGCGGATACGGAAGGGAAATATCCCCATCGTTTGCCTGCGGGAAAAATCGAAGAACCATCAGCCCTGAGCTGTCCTTCAAACAGGTATTTTTCATTATAATTGTACGCTATCCGGCTAATGATACTCTGTCTCGTATAATTGGAACTATAACCTGAATTAAGGTAATCTGTCGCAGCGGATCCACCTTGTGATAATTCAGGCAGCTGGTTGGAGAGATAATTAAAACGCTGCGCGTCAAAATATTCCAAATGCCTTTTACTTTGCTCATAGCCCACAAAAGCATTGATCGCGTGGGCGCCAAAGCTACGTTCAAAATTCAGCTTAATATTGCTTGTAATCAAGGATTCATTGGTATGTGATTCGGTCAATGTGGCCTTATTGTTATTTCCGCCGACAATAGATTCTTCGTAAGTATTTTTTGCCGGGTCATACGCATTCAGCACGTAGGGCACACTGAAGTTTTTGCTAAAATTTGCGGATTTGTCCACCGAAAGAAAACCATCTACGGATAGGCCCTGTACCCAAGGAAGCTGATAGCTTGCTTTGAGTATGCCGTTGAACACCTGTTTGGGATTATCCACAGTACCACCGATATCTGTGGCCATTAAGACCGGATTTGATCCCTCAATGCCCCGAGTCGGCAAGCCATTGGGATAATATGCGCTTACCGTAGGATAGGCTCTATAGATGGAACGAAAAATATCGCCGGCAGATGCGATCGGGAATTTACGGTCTTCCTGTCTTCCCGAAAGAGCCAGTCCGACCTTAAAGCCATCGGTTACATTGGCTTCAAGATTTGTTCTGAAATTATACTGTTTGTATTTGGTGACGCCCTTTTTGTATAAGCCATCCTGATAGACTGAACCCAAAGACATAAAATATCGCACATCCTCGGTCCCGCCAGCCACAGACAGATTGTGCTGACTTTGTATGGCTGCTTTTTTCAGGGTGGCATCTGCCCAATCGGTATTGGGGTATAAAAGTGGATCAGATCCGTCCCTGAATTTTTGAATCTGTTCGGCTGAATAAATCTGGTTCATTCCGCCCGAAGAACTATTTCCATAGGCGATTTCATTTCTTAAAATGGCATAAGTTGCGGCATCAGCCATTTTAGGCAATCGCGTCGGTGAACTGACGCCGAGATTTCCGCTATAGGTGATCGAGGGTTTACCGCTTTTTCCACGTTTGGTCGTGACTAAAATAACCCCATTTGCTGCCCTATTTCCATAAATTGCCGCCGAAGCATCTTTCAGCACCGAAATACTTTCAATATCGTTTGGATCCAGACGCTCCAGTCCGCCTATTTGTCCGGGTACTCCATCGACGACAACCAATACGTCATTACTTCCTGTCGTTGCCTGTCCCCGCACCGTAATCGACGAACCGTCATAACCGGGTTCACCGCTCCGGTTGTTGATTACCACGCCAGAAAATCGTCCAGCGAGGGAATTGGATAAATTAGGCTGCGGGCTTTTCACGATATCTTTGCCCTTCACTTCGGAAATAGAGCCCGTTAAGGTCGCTTTTTTTTGCGTGCCATAACCCACCACCACGACATCTTCCAGCACACGGTCATCTTTTTCAAGCCGGATTGTCAGGTTTGTGGTTTCGTTCAAGGGGACTCTGTAGGTCTTGTAGCCAATGAAGGAGACCACGAGCACGCCTTTTGCGGCATTCAGTTCAAATTTCCCCGATTTGTCTGTTGAAGTCCCCTTCGCCCCGCCTTCCATAATCACAGTTGCACCTGCGATAGGCTCGTTGGCCATATTCAGGACCTGTCCCGAAATTTTCCCCTGGGCGTATAACAATGTTGGCGCAACGCTCAACACCGTATACAAAGAAACAATTTTTAGGTTGTTCATAAATTTCTATACGAATTAAACAGTAAATAATACAATCTGGCCAGAATAGACAGTGAAGATGATAAGCGATGGTTTACATAGGTTACATCAGATGCATTGCTACTTCCTGCGAGATTTATAATTGATTATATGGTCAAACTTAGGGGATTTTAAAGCTCCAGACCGTATACAAATCCGTCAAATACCATATAGTTTTCGGTCAAAAAATGGCTTTTCAGCAAAAATCACCGTGTTTTTCGGCTCATGCCCCCATCCGGTAGCCCGGATCTGGGGCGCTTATACTGTGGAGGTCCTACAGGATATTAGCCCGTGATTAACATCCCTTCGCTCCGGACTTTTGATATTCCGAAGGAAGCTGTCCAAACTCTTCCTTAAAGCATTGCCGAAAGTAAATAGCGCTATTGATTCCGACCATAAAAGAAACTTCGGTCACGTTGTATGTTCCCGAACGCAACAGCTCGGCGGCTTTGTGTATCCGTATTTTACGCACAAGCTGATTGATGTTCTTTCCGGTGATCCCTTTTAGTTTGCGATATAAGGTGGATTGGCTCATATTCATCTTTTCTGCCAGGGTAGCAGCATCCAATACCTCATCCTGCATATGCTGTTCGACGATTGCCATAAAATCCTGAACAAATGCATTTTCACGCCACAACTCATCTTTTTCGGCTTGCCGGTTTTCTACAGAATCCGTTGGTTGGTCCAAGTTGATTTGCTGTAGAACAGCCTTATTCATGGCTTTCTGTTTGCGCAACAGGTTATCAATACGTTTGAGCAATAGGGCTGCGCCGATCGGTTTTGTGAGGTACGAATCGACTCCCAGCTCATAACCCCGCTGCCTGTCCAGGTCCGTATCCTTCGCCGTCAACAGGATTAATGGGATATGGCTTGTTGAACGTTCCGCCTTTAATTTTTCGGCCAGCAGAAAACCATCCATATCGGGCATCATAATATCGCTTATCAGCAGATCGGGGATTCTATTTTGCGCAATTTCCAATCCAACCACTCCATTTTCGGCCAGCAAAACTTCGTAATTTGCGGATAAGGTATCACCCAGATAGCCACGTAAATCCGGATCATCTTCCACCAACAGGATCAATGGACGGCTGACCTCCATCGCGATATCATCAGATTCCGCGATCGATTCCACTATGTTCGGGCTATCGACGTCGACTTTGTTTGCTAAAAAGCGGACCGATACCGTCGTTCCCGCCCCTTCCAGGCTTTTCATCTCGATCTTACCCTGATGGATAGCCGTCAATTCTTTGACCAGGGCCAGGCCTATGCCCGTTCCTTGGATTCCCCGGCCCGGAACCTGATAGAACTTATCGAAAATCCGATCCATTTGATCCGCAGGGATGCCGCGCCCCGTGTCTTCAATGGATAATACCGCCCAATGGCTTAAATTTGATTGTTCGTAGGTGAGGCTCAGCCTAATATGCCCCGAATCCGTATATTTATAGGCGTTGGAAAACAAATTATCTACAATCAACTGTATAATCTCAGCATCAAATAAGGTACGATAATCCGTTTCGGGCAAATCCGCGCATATCTCAACATCTGGTTTGTTATTTAGGGTCCGATACTTATCCACGATATCGCTAAGCATGTCACTCAAGGTCCCCGCTTCAAGTACAAGCGGTTTAAACTGCGATTCGACCTTCCTGAACTCCAGAAGCTGGTTGACCAATGTAAAAAGCCGATTGGCACTTTTCTGAACCGTATGAACCAACCCTTTGTTTCTGGGAGATAATTGCTCATCGTGGGACAAATCGTCGAGCGGCCCCAATATGAGTGTTAAAGGCGTGCGCAGTTCATGCGTGATGTGCGTATAGAAATTCATGCGCTCGCTATGCAACTGTTCATCCTGCAGGTGCTGGCGTTCTTTGAGCCGCAGTTCGGACTCGGCCTTTATTCTTTTGATGTAAAAGAAAATAAGGGTATAAATGACCAGCAAAAAGATCAGAAAATAAGTGATTTTCGCGGGTAGGCTCAGATAAAAAGGCGGTTTGATCTTAATCAGTAAACGTTGATAAGACTGGGACCATTCCCCATTTTTCATGCGTGTGCGAATCAACAGTTCATGATCGCCATAGGGAACATTGCGAAAATCAAGGTTCGTTTCGTTGCCCAGAAAAATCCAGTCGTTATTCAGTCCCTGAAGCCGGTATCCAAACTCGACCAAACCATCCAGCGCATAATCCATGACCGCAAGCTCGATACGAAAGCTATTCTCGTTGTGATCAAGCCTGATCTCATCGGATGATGTAAGGTATTTGTCTTCCTGAGCATTCGATTCACCGGAACGGAATACAATAAAGCGGCTTAACCGGATCGGAGATTTGGGCAGTTTTGAGGGGATTTCATTCGGGTCAAAATAACATATGCCGTCCTGCATTCCAAAATAGAGCTGTCCTGCCAGATCCCGCCCTACACTTCCGTTTATAAAACCGCCCAGAGGCAGGCCGAACGACTGATCGTATTGCAAAAAGCGTTTTTCTTTCGGTAAAAAGCGTAGCATTCCCGACTTGGTTGAACACCAGATATGCCCATTTTGATCTTCCGAAAGGCCATTGACAAACAGCCAG
This sequence comes from Sphingobacterium sp. CZ-UAM, assembly GCF_002000245.1. Taxonomy (GTDB): domain Bacteria; phylum Bacteroidota; class Bacteroidia; order Sphingobacteriales; family Sphingobacteriaceae; genus Sphingobacterium. Next base: position 1,125,087 of record NZ_MTCM01000001.1, read on the forward strand.
GCGTCATCTCCCGGAGGCATTAACACTGTTAATTCCCCAATTCTGCGTTGCGCTTCCTGCAAAGCTATTCCCTGATTGGTCGCAATCCAGATATTCTTATTTTTATCGCGTAGCAAATGATTGACGGTATTATTGCGCAATCCATTGCCGCTATCCATTTTCCGGATCAGCTGTCGGTTAACATTATACACGTAGAGCCCCTGCCCGTAGGTTCCCACCCAGATATTATCCTGCCCATCCTCGACAAGCGCTCGAGGCGCATAGTCCCCCAGCATCGGATCGTTGATCAGTAATTTCTGTACGCTACGATTGTGCGGGTCATAGATAAACAGGCCTTGGTATGCAGCAATCCAGATGGCACCACGACGATCTTCATAGATCGCGCGAACCTCCGATACGGGTTCACCCAGGTCTATCGTATGCCAAGTGGTGGATCCTGCATAGCAGACTGCAACACCACCTTTTCGTAAACCTAACCAGACATGCTGGTTATGATCCTTGAATGAAGACAATATAAAATCATCAGGGCTACCGTTCTTTTGCGTTATCCATTTGCGTAATCTGCCATTCGTTCCCATTTCTACGATTCCGGAGCCTTCGGTCGTCAGCCAGACGGCGTCGGTATTCCGAACGATAATATTACTCACGGTTGCCAGCTGATCCGGCAATACAGCTCCTGTTGGGAAAACATTAAAAAAAGGTTTGATATGGCTGATCACCCCCACACCACCGCCATATAATGCGAGCCAGACATTCCCAAATTTGTCCGGTGTGATATGCTGAACCATGGCATTATTTCCCTTTCCCAGGTCTAGGAGCTGTATTTGCCGGACTCCTTCGACCCTTTTGTCATATCCATAACCCGGTTGTATAACAAAAAGCTGGGATGATTCTGCGCCTATCCATAGTTTCCCCCCAATTTCTTTAATGGCATAAATAAAGGGTTCACTTCCATTTTTAGACGAGCTAGCCAAAGAGATATGCTTTAAGTGACCACTTGCGCTATGGTAGACGGCAAGCCCTTTCCGGGTGCCGATCCAGATATTCCCATAGGGATCACAAAACAAAACTTTAACCTCGTTATCAGGCAATTCAGCTCTGGAATTTTGGTAAGTCAGCTGTTTTAAAGATCGACGTACCGGATCCAGGATCGTCAATCCTTCTTTGACATGGCCCACATAGAGCATTCCTTTCCGGTCTTCGGCCAAGGACCATATACTGTTTTCCGGAAAACCCGGTAAATTGCTTTTATTGAAGTGCTGAAATTCTTTTGTGACCGGATCGAAATGCTGGATCCCCTGATGGTAAGTCGCCAGCCATAGGCGACCATCACGGGCACGGATCATATCCGTAATATCATTTGTTGCAATGGATTTTGGATCAGCCGGATCATGTACATAATAGCTGAATTTATTTGTCTTTAAATCAAGGACATTCAGGCCATCCGCGCGTGTGCCGATATACAGCTTTTTATCGTCATGCAGCAGCGTATTGATCTCGTTGCTATTGACGGTGTGCCCATCTTTCTTTTTAGAAGCATAATAAGGCTTAAACGACTTGCCTGCAAAGCGGTTTAATCCAAGTTCTGTCGCAACCCACATGAAGCCCTCGTCGTCATGTACAATATCCAGCACCTGCTGGTTTGTCAGACCTTCGGGCAGCGAAAAAAAACGAGCCCGGTCCACCTGTCCAGCTACGGTGAGGCATTGCCCTATTAAGATGAGAACTAGCAACAATTTCTTCATGGGACGACAAAAAAAAGCAAAAAAAGAGAAATAAAAAACTATTTTCCGTACAATACAACTCCAGCACCCGGTTGTAAGGTTAGTCTGACAGTTTTCTCGCGGCTTAGGCGGATCGTTTTCTGCTCCGACCTGCGCGACTTATTGTCGCTGATGCAATGCACAAGGTTCTGAGAAAGCATGGGCAGCGTCACCTCAATTGTTTTCTCCGTCCCTTCAGCATTCACTGCCGCGATATACCACTGCTCTTTTTTGCGTCGCGCCAGCACCACATATTTCCCGGGATAACCATCCACAAACAAGGTTTCATCCCAAACGGTTGGAACCTGCTTCATGAAGTCGATGACATGCGCGGGCATCTCCAGTAGATTGTTAGGTGTGATCCCAAAATTCTGTACGGGAGTCTGGAACAATACCGCCGTTGCCAGCTGAAATGTTTCCGTTGTCTTGCGGACCGTACCCCCATTGTTTTCACGGTTATGCCGTTTGTTGAGCAGCACAGGACCAAAATCCATGGCGCCGACAGCATTCCGTATAAAGGGATGCAATGTGGCATTGAAGGCTTCGTTATTGTTGGCCTCCTGTGTAAAAATCAGGTTCTCGGAGGCCAATACCGCTTCACTTCCCACGAAGTTGGGATACATGCGTTCCCAGCCACGGGGCAAGGTACATCCATGGAAGATCACAGTCAGTCCATAGGCATTTGCATCCGCAAGAATATCTTCGTACAGCTGCAATGTTTGTTGTTTGTCACCGCCAAAAAAATCCACTTTGATGCCTTTGATTCCAATGGACTGCATCCAGGCCATTTCCTTTTTACGGGCGATGGCCGTATTCATCCGGTTTTTAGGCGTCTGTGGTGCGTCATTCCAGTAGCCGTTGGAGTTATACCAAAGGCAGAGCCCCACCCCTTTCTCGCGGCCATAGGCCACGAGCTCCTCGATTTTACGGTGCCCGATCTGCTTGTCCCACCAGTTGTCCACCAGGACAAATTCGTAACCTAAGGCAGCAGATAGGTCAATAAATTTCTGTTGATCTTCGAAATTGATACTGGCATCCTGCCATTCCAGCCAGCTCCAGGTAGCGCGGCCAAAGGTATAGGGCTTACTTGCGGCGTATTGCGGTTCGACCAGATCGAAGGGAACGGTGGTTTCCACAATCGGTTTTAGCGTACTGCCCACCGTGATCGTGCGCCATGGCGTAAAGCCCGGTAGCGCCAGCGTTGGAGCTGCATCGCCCATGCCGTTGTTTTCGCCTTTTTCAGGAAATGCAATTTGGTAGAAACCCGACTTTGTGCCCTCGCTGAGCTTAGCCCCGCAGTAGCTTCCATTCACTCCCGTTTCCGAAAGCAGCACCCAGCCCCGGGTGCCGACATGAAACAGCGCCGGAAAAGTGTACCCCACACCGTATTGCGAAGCTACGCCCATCGCCTGATCCGGTACATAGCCTTCTTCATAACTGGGTTTTGTTTTCTTCCAGCCGATCATAGCTGTAGCCTGCGGAGTTAGAAAAGTGCTGGTTGAGGCCGGAAATTTAAAGCCACTCATTTCCTCCTCGACCCGAAAATTTGCCGGTTCGCCGACCTGCGGAATAGCATAGCGAAAAGCAATGTCATTATTGCTGACCCTAAAGATCACCACAAGCTGCTGTTTTAAGTCATTCTCCAAGGTACACTGCAGTTCATTTGCCTGATAATGTACCAGCCGGCGTTTGATTTTAGGTTCCTCATATTTTTGGTCGATTGTCAGGCTGTCCGAGGCAACCAAATGCAGATTACGGGCAAGATCTACCTTGTCGCCCCGCAAGCCCAAAGGCGACAGTTCTAACATTTCCTGTCCAGCCAGGTTCACGCGATAATAAAGCCTGCCCTTGTCTAAGGATAAGTTTACCACCAGTTTCCCGTCCGGTCCGGCTACACGGAGTTCCTGCGCACGCAAGCCTGAAAACAGCAGCATGAAGAACGCGCCCAGGGCGATCCGTTTTTTTAGGGTCAATAAATACATCTTATGTTTCATAGGTATCATTCATCCATTTCATTAAAAGGGCCTTCACTTGTCATATTAATCCGTTTTATGGTGCCATCGGCACGATATTCCAGGGATCGATGCTGATAAAGATGTTTTCCATAGCTTTATAAGCTAACCATTATTTGGTTTGCAGTTTAATCAGGGTGAAAGAATATGGCGCCAGGCTGTCTGTCAGTGTCTTGCCCTTAAACAGGATATCCGTTTGCTTTGGCTGTATATTCAATGGTTCTTCGATGCTGTTGCTGACATTCAGGTCTTTGCCCGCCAGCGTGATTTTCTGGGCAACAGGCGCAAATTTCCTGTCGGTCGCGATGGCGAAACGCATCGGCATCGGCTTGCTGTTGCAATTGACGATTTTGATCAGCAGTTCCTTCGTATTTTGGTCGTACACTGCAGAGGCATACAAACTATCCCTGCCGGCAACGGGCTGTCCCGCCCTATTGACCGGAATAATATCCGAGCCTTTGTGGGTGGAATATAATTTCTGCACCTGATAGCTCGGTGTTCCATAAACCTGAAGATTGTCCACCCAGATCAAATCCGGCGACCATTGCCAACCATCGACATGTCCGAATAAGGGCGCATAAGATGCCATCTCAACAACATCACCGTTGCGTTCGAGGCCAGTCATAAATGCTGCTTCAGAAAGCGCTGCCTCCCAGGTGCTTTTTCCGGGACCATTAGGCCTTGTGGTATGCGAAGCGTATTCACCCGCAAAAATCTTTGGCCCTTTGCGATCATAATTGTCGTAGCGGCTGGCGCTGGACAGGAACCAGGATGGCGGCCGGTAGTAATGTTCGTCGATGATGTCCATATGCATCGCCCGCAGCCTCTCGTCCAGAAACTCAAAACGCTCCCCTTCGGGATCCGTTCCCGAACTGGCGATAATGGCGATTTCGGGATGTTTTTCAGCCAAAGCTTTTTTGAATACCGCCAAACGTTCAATATATTGCGGGCCCCAGTTTTCGTTGCCCACACCGATCATCTTGAGATTGAAGGGCGCTGGATGCCCCATATCCGCACGTAGTTTACCCCATCTGGTGCTTACCGGTCCATTCGCAAATTCAATCAGGTCCAAGGCATCCTGCACATAATCATCCAGCTGATCCATCGGCACCAGTTCCCCACTGTTGAACTGGCAGGCCATGCCACAATTGAGAATCGGAACCGGCGCCGCGCCAATATCTTCCGCCAATAAGAAATACTCATAAAATCCCAGTCCGAATGTCTGGAAATAATCCGGCGTCAGGCGGTGGCTAAATTCCGTGTTCCAGCGGTTGATGATCAGTTCGCGTTCGTCGATCGGGCCTACAGTTTTTTTCCATTGAAACCTGTTGGCCAGATCCCGGCCTTCGACAATACAGCCACCCGGGAAGCGGATAAAACCAGGCTTCATATCTGCCAGCATCTGCACCATATCTTTACGCAGTCCTTTCGGCCTTCCTTTCCAGGTATCCAGTGGAAATAGCGATAACATGTCTACATCCAGTATCCCGCCGCCTGTAAACCATACCTTTAGCTTTGCCTTGCCCGTCGTGGCCCTAGCCTGTAAGCGCAGTGAAGTCTCTGTCCAGGTAGCTGTGGCCGGCAAGGCTTTTTCTGCTTCAGCGATCACGCGCTCCCCTTCGTCCAGCAAGGCCACATGGACCTGGATGCCCGGCGCATTACTTCGATGCTGCAGGCTAAATTCATAGGTCGCATCCGCTTTGATGCCCATGCCCCGAAAGCCCTCATTCTGTAAACCCAGCTTACTGTCCACGCTATTCGTTAACCGCACATAGCGTTTATTGCCTTTGCGCTGCGCATCATTGAGCAAGAGGTAAGCCCCCTCGCCCGAGGTATGTTCCAGTTTTTTCCAGCCCATCCAGGGGTTGTCAAATTCAAAGGATCTATTTTTGACCAGTTCGGCATAGATCCCACCGTCCGCTCCCAGGTTGATATCTTCAAAAAACACGCCCCACATATGCGGTGATATCTTCCCTTTGGGTTTATCCAGCTGTACAGTCAATTCAACCGGCAGCTGTGCCGCTGCCGAAGCTGCCAGTCCCGTTGCCAGCAGCAACATCGCCAACTTTTTTTTCATCCATCCAGATTGCTCCATCGCCATTTAATTAAGTTCCAATACAATGACTGAAAATTCCGGGACCTCGATATCCAAAAGCCCATTTTGAACCTTCGCCTTGTTGTAGGCTATGGGCAGGATTTTCTTCGGCGTTTTAAACGAGTTGTAATCCTGCAACTTGTCCGCCCGCAGAATTCTTCCGGAGACATTCGACGCCTTCAGTCCACCCAGGTCCACACGAATACGGTTTGTTTTTTTAGGGTCAATATTCACGAGGGAAATATGGGTGCGTCCCTTTGCGTCCTGCGAAGCCGAAGCCGATACCGCCGGAAGTTTTTCGCCGTTAAATTCAAAATCTGCCGACTGCAGCGTAATCGGGATCAGTTTCGCATCCTGATGCACCTTATACATCTCCATGACATGATAGGTCGGCGTCAGGATCATGCTTTTACCCGATGTCAGGATCACGGCCTGCAGCACGTTGATCGCCTGCGCCAGATTCGCCATTTTGACACGGCGGGCATTATTATTGAAGATATTCAGCGTCATTCCCGCAATCATGGCATCGCGCATGGTATTTTGTTGGTACAGAAAGCCCGGATTTGTGCCCGGCTCCACATCATACCAGCCGCCCCATTCATCCACGATCAGATCAATATTTCCTTTGGGGTCATATTTATCCATGATCGCGATATTCTTTTCCACCAGCTCATTCATAAACCAGGCCGACTTCATAGTTTTAAAATACTCCGATTCCGAAAAATCCGTTGCCGAGCCCTTTTTGTCCCAATTGATCACCGCATAATGATGCAGGCCCATCCCTTTCATCAGGCTGCCGGGAATATTTTTGAGCAGCGTCTCCGTCCAGTTATAATCCGCACTATTCGCACCCGAGGCAATCCGGTACAAACCAGCACCATTGGTCCAGTCCGACATAAAGGTGGCGTACTTGCGGTAGATATCCGTATAGTAATCCACAGTCATATTGCCGCCGCAGCCCCAGGATTCGTTTCCGACACCCCAGAATTTTACCTTCCAGGGCTCCTGGCGCCCATTCTTGCGCCTCAGGTCCGACATCGGACTTTTGCCGGCAAAATTTACATACTGCACCCAGTCGGCCAGCTCCTGCACCTCACCGCTGCCCACATTTCCGGCCAGATAAGGTTCAGCGCCAAGCAGTTCGCACATATTCAGAAAATCATGTGTGCCAAAAGAATTATCCTCGGTCACGCCGCCCCACCAATTGTTTACCATACTGGGACGTTGCGCCTTGGGACCGATTCCATCCTTCCAATGGTACGTATCCGCAAAGCAGCCACCCGGCCAGCGCAGGTTGGGGATATTCAGGTTCCTGAGCGCTTCGATCACATCCGTCCGTACGCCATTGGCATGCGGAATCGAATCGTTCTTTTCCCCCACATAAAATCCATCGTAAATACAGCGGCCCAGGTGTTCGGCAAAATGGCCGTAAATATGTTTGCTGATCGTGATATCCTGTGCCGAAGGTTCCAGCTTTAGGCTGCTCTGTCCCAGACTTACGGTTGAGATCAGCATACAAGCAATTCCAAGTTTTAAATTAAGTTTCATGATAAAGCGAATTATTTTACCGTAAAGCGATATGTTGTTTTCGAACTATATTTTTCACCCGGTTTCAATACCGTTGATGCGAAATTGGGCTTATTGGGCGCATCCGGAAAATGCTGCGTTTCGAGGCAGAACGCCGATCGGAAAGGATAGCTTTTTCCGGCTTTTCCCTTCGGATCATCCGCAGTCATAAAATTGCCGCTGTAGAACTGGAGCCCAGGTTCGGTCGTAAAGACCTCCATCTGGATTCCCGTTTTAGGCGCATATACACTGGCGACTTTCTGAAAACCAGCTTTCTTGTCAAGTTCAAAATTATGGTCATAGCCCTTTCCGATCTTCAACTGTGGGTCTTCATCTTCAATATGCGCACCCACGAGCCGTGGTGCTGTAAAATCAAATGCCGTACCCGACACCGGCAGGCTTTTTCCTGTCGGGATCAGTGTATTGTCCACTTCGGTGATCGCTTTGGCATCGATCTGAAGCTCATGATCCAATATCGAAGGGTCACCCGCACCATTGAGGTTAAAATAAGCGTGATTGGTCAGGTTTAAAACAGTCTCTTTGTCCGTCCTGGCCTGATAGGCAATGTCCAGACCACCATTTTCTTCCAGTGTATAAGTGACCTGCATCTTGACCGTTCCCGGATATCCAGCCTCCTGATCCGGAGAGGTATAGGCCAGGGTAATTGAAGTATCGCTATTGCTGACCAGATCCCAAACCTTGTTGTATACCCCATTGGTACCACCGTGAAGTGAATTCTCGCCATCGTTTTTTTCCAGCGCATAGGATTTACCGTTCAGTGTAAAGGAAGCGTTGCCGATCCGGTTACCATAACGTCCGACTATTGCGCCGTAAAAATTATCCGAATTGTCCTTATATTCTTTAGCCGAATCGTAACCCAAAATTACATCGGTCATTTTTCCATTCTTTTCGGGAACGCTCAGGCTCACCAGCCGGGCACCATAATTGGTTAGCGTCAGGGCAAGTTTATTGTTCTTCAGGTGGAATAAACGGACGTCCTTTCCATCAATCCGGCTATCAAAAGCTGCACTTGAGGCCGTATCCTGCCCAGCCGGCTGCGGGCTGTTTTTTGTTGTATTAGACTGGCAGCCGTAGGTCAATAAAGCGCAGGCCAGCAGGCTTATAATCAGTTTATCTTTCATCTTTGTTTAAGTTTATAGTCCACCTTCCGATGGATTTCTCCCGGCTTAACCGGGAGAGCTTGTATACAAATTTATCATTGCGCGGCAAGATGTCCTATCCTACCAAAAACGCACATAAATTGCGGTTACCATTAATAGCGTGACCACGATCAGCGCCAATACGGAAGGTTCCACTTTAAACATGGCGCGGTCCAGGACAAATGCTTTTGGATTGATTTTTGGCCCGAATAAGCTGACGCCGATCATGGCCAGCATGGTAAAGGCAAATGCCAAGCCCATGCAGATCTGGAAAGGGATCTCGTAAACGCCCGCTTTATTCGGATACGCCGTATAGAGCCATGTTTCCGGACCAAAGACCTTGGTCGCGAACTCATTAAAAAATACCGACAGCGCGAAACCCAAAATCAGGCCCGTGATTGCCGCCGCACCGGTTGTTCTTTTCCAGAACATGCCCAATAAAAACATCGCAAAAACACCAGGACTGATAAAACCCGTGTACTTTTGGATAAATGTAAATCCACCGGCACCACCGATCCCAAGGCTGTCATTCCAGGTAAACAATACCGAAAGTAAAATCGACACCACGATCGTAATTTTGCCCACCCAGACCATCTTTGTTTCGCTGGCCCCCTTATCGATGTATTTTCGATAGATGTCCAGCGTAAAGATCGTTGCGATGCTGTTTGCTTTACCCGCCAGTCCCGCCACAATCGCTGCTGTCAGGGCCGCCAGCGCCAGCCCTTTCATACCATTGGGCAGGTAACCCAGGATTGCCGAATAGGCATTATCCGCATGGAATACCCCTCCGGGGGCCATCTCCTGCTGTAAGGCCCCATTTTTATAGAGCACATAAGCCGCGATTCCCGGCAGCATCACAATGATGGGCATAAACAGCTTGAGAAAACCCGCGAAAAGAATCCCCGTGCGTGCCGTTTTTAGGTCGGCGCCCAAGGCCCTTTGCGTGATATACTGGTTGCAGCCCCAGTAATTGAGGTTGACAATCCATATCCCCGCCAGGTACATGCCGATTCCCGGCAGCATCAGGTATTTATTGATTTCCTCCTGACTGGCCCCGGCCGCAGGTTTCTCGACAAATAAGTTGAAATGCTCCGGCGCATCTTCCATGAGCTTGTTAAATCCGGCAAGGACATCCCTGCCCAGTCCAAAATGCTCGCTCACCAGGGTCAGCGCCACATAGGTCGTGGCGATCCCGCCCACAATCAGTACAACCACCTGGATGACATCGGTAAAACCGATCACGCGCATTCCACCGAGCGTAATAATGACCGCAAATACGGCAAGGGCCACGGTGATGGTATGGAAACTATCCCCACCGCCGGCCATGCTCGAAATGGCGATGGCACCCAGGTATAAAATCGAAGTCAGGTTGACAAATACATATAAAAACAGCCAGAAAATAGCCATGATCAAGCTGGTCGTCTCATTGTAGCGATTATTTAGAAACTGCGGCATCGTGAAGATCTTGTTTTTCAGGTAAACCGGTATAAACCATACCGCCACAATAATCAGGGCGACTGCAGCGATCAGTTCGTAGGCCGCAACCGCAATTCCCACTTCAAAACCATTACCGCTCATGCCGATAAACTGTTCCGCCGAAATATTCGAGGCAATCAATGAGGATCCGATGGCCCACCAGGTCAATGAACCTTCGGCCAAAAAATAATCCTTGCTGCTACTTAAGCTGCTGGTTTTTTGACGATAAATATAATAGCCGTATCCCGCCACAATGAAGAAGTAAACCACGAAGATCACGTAGTCCACCATTGCAAATTTTTCCATATTTTCCCTAATTGGTTATTTTATCAAGTGATCTTCGAATTCCTGAATAGGATCCGAAGATCAGCTGTACCTATTATTTACCAAGTAAATAATACAGTTCATTCCATTTCAATTGATCTTCGAGCTTGCCCACGGTGGTATCCTCGTCGATCAGCACATATTCTATCCCCGCCATACGCGCAAAATCTTGCAGGTATTCCGGTGTTAAGCATAAGCTATACGCCGTATGATGCGCTCCACCGGCAAGGATCCAGGCACTGCAGCCCGTTTTCATATCCGGAAGCGGCTTCCACAGCACACGTGCAACGGGAAGATTTGGCAGTTCGGCCTGCACCGCGACACCCAATACCTTGTTGACTATCAAACGGAAATGTGTTCCCATGTCTACCAATGATGCATTCAAAGCATTGCCAGATTGGCCATTGAAAACCAGCCGGGCGGGATCTGCTTTGCCACCGATGCCCAGGGGGTGAACCTCAATACGTGGTTTTCCCACGGCCAGTGCCGGGTCTACCTCCAGCATATGCGAGCCCAGCACTATGGCATCCTGCGGATCAAAATGATAGGTATAATCCTCCATAAAGGCGGTGGTTCCGACCAAACCCGCGCCCATAACCTTACAGGCCCTGACCAATGCTGGCGTCTTCCAGTCCCCTTCACCGGCAAAACCGTAACCTTCGGCCATCAGGCGCTGTACCGCCAGCCCCGGAAGCTGCACCATGCCATGCAGATCTTCAAACGTATCCGTAAAGCCCTTAAAGTTTCCCTGTTTCAAAAACTTGCGCAGTCCCACCTCAATCTTAGCCGCCTCAATGAGATTATTATGAAATTCAGCACCCGCCTTCACATTATCCGCCAGTTCATAATTGGCTTCATACTCCGCTAAAAGCGCGTTGATTTCATCAGCCGTACTGGCGTTGATGACCTCGACCAGGTCCCCAATGGCATAAGTGTTTACCGAAAAACCAAATTGTGTTTCCGCTTCCACCTTGTCGCCATCTGTCACGGCCACATAGCGCATATTATCGCCAAAGCGCGCAAATTTGGCCCCCTGCCAGTCGTGCCAGCCCGCTGCCGCCCGGCACCAGACGTTGATGCGTTCCAGTACCTCTGTATCCTGCCAATGCCCCGTCACGACCTTACGGCCTATTTTGAGGCGGCTGACGATATGCCCAAATTCGCGGTCACCATGCGCACTCTGATTTAAATTCATAAAATCCATATCGATGCCGCTCCAGGGGATATCACGATTATACTGCGTATGGAGATGCAATAGAGGCTTTTGCAATGCCTTTAAGCCCCGTATCCACATTTTCGCCGGCGAGAACGTGTGCATCCAGGTGATGATTCCGATGCAATTTGCCGTACTATTTGCGGCCGTTAGCGTCGCAAAGATTTCATCCGTATTTTTTACGATCGGTTTATACTTCACCATTACCGGAATCAGGGTCTGGGTATTCAGATAATGTGCAATTTCTTCCGCATGTGCTGCGACCTGTTTTAATGTTTCTTCACCGTATAGGTCCTGGCTGCCAACGACAAACCAGACCTCAAGTTCTTTTAGATTGATATTCATTTTTCAATATTAATTTCGTTATAGATTTTGGAAAGCAGCAGGTTACTGGCCATAGTAGGCATTTGTACCATGCTTGCGCTCGTAATGTTTTTTGATCAATGACGGTTTCAGGCGTGCGGCATCCGGGTTGATCTGCTCCGTCAGCCAGGCCATTTTGGCCACCTGTTCAAGCACGGCACTGTTGTACACAGACTTCATTCCATCCTTACCCCAGGCAAATGGCGCATGATTGCCGACCAGGATCATTTCCACCTCTTTATAATCCAGTTGCTGCTGATCAAAGTGATTGATGATCTGAAAGCCCGTTTCATGCTCATAGTTGCCCGCAATCATCGCATCGTCCATTGGCGGCGCACAGGGGATATCCGATGTTAAGTGGTCGGCATGCGTCGTTCCGAAAATGGGGATATCCCTTTGGCTTTGTGCCCAAGCCGTGGCATAAGTAGAATGGGTATGCGTAATGCCCCCGATCTCCGGCCAATGTTTGTACAGCACAGCATGCGTTTTGGTATCCGAGGAAGGCCTCAGATTGCCTTCGATCACCCTGCCCTCAAAGTCCACCACTACCATCAGTTTGGGCGACAGTTCTTCGTAGGGCACACCACTCGGTTTAATCGCAAAAACGCCCTGCTGGCGGTCGACAACGCTCACATTTCCAAAGGTGAAAAGCACAAGTCCCAACTGTGGTAGCTGCATATTGCAGCGATAAGCCTCTTCTTTAATAGCAATATACATAAGTCAATTTTTGTGGTTAAACAGTAACAGGCAGAGATACCCTATGCTCTACAAAGGCACCGAGGGCTTTGTACTTTTCATAACGCTCGGCATAGATGGACAGCCATTCCTGCTGAGGTTCATAGGTACATTCAAAACCCTGGCCCATGGCCTGCATGGCATCTTCTACCCGATCGTACAATCCGGCAGCCGTAGCCGCAAACATGGCAGCTCCCAGTGCACAGGTCTGCTCGCTTTTGTGGATACGAATCGGCATATTCATGACATTGGCCATCATCTGCATAATAAAAGGCGATTTTTTGGCCACGCCACCGAGGCCGATCAAGCCTTTTATCGGGATGCCCTGTTCCACAAAGCGCTCCACGATGGCTTTGGCCCCAAAGCAGGTCGCTTCGGCAATCGCCCGAAAGACCGCTGGCGCATCCGTACCAAGCTGCAATCCCATGATTGCCGCTTTGAGCGACTGATCCGCGTCTGGCGTCCGACGGCCATTGAGCCAGTCCACCGCCAGTTCCGAATCCACAGTAAGCGGTAATGCGGCCGCCTTTTCGCTTAATCGCAACAGTAATTTTTCCTCCATTGCCGTCAGGATGTTTTCGCGCACCTTATCGCTAAGGTCCTCCAGCTCCGGTAGCAGGTTATAGGCCGGCCATAACAGCAGCTGCTTTAACCAGGCATAGGCATCACCAAAGGCAGACTGCCCGGCCTCCATGCCGATCATTCCAGGGATAATGGAACCGTCTACCTGCCCACAGATCCCCTTGACCAACAGATCCGTCAGCTCTTCTTTTGGCGCCACCAGCATATCACAGGTCGATGTGCCCATCACCTTGCTTAGGTAATAAGGTTCAATCTGTCCGCCCACGGCACCCATATGGCAATCAAATGCACCCACGCCCACGACAACATCGGTAGAAAGACCCAAACGTTCGGCCCATTCCGGGCAGAGGTTGCCCGCAGGCATATCCGAAGTATAGGTTTGTGAAAAGAGCCGGTCGACAAAGCCATCCAGCAAGGGATCGATACCCGCGAAGAATGCATTGGGAGGCAAGCCTGCAAACTCAGCCGCCCAAAGCGACTTATGTCCGGCAGCACAGACACTACGTTTGATCGCGCTGGCCTCTTTACCACCGGTCAGCAAAAAAGGAATGTAATCACAGTGTTCGACCCAGCTAAATGTCGCCTGGCGCACCCTGGCATCCACCCGAAAGGTATGGAGCAATTTGGCCCAGAACCACTCCGAAGAATACACGCCACCGACATATTTCAGGTAATCAGCGGCGTGGCTTTGACTATAGCGATTGATTTCTTTGGCCTCCCCGACTGCGGTATGGTCTTTCCAGAGGATGAACATGGCATTGGGATTAGCGCTGAATTCCTCCAGCAAGGCCAGCGGAACCCCCGCTTCATTCACCGCAACTGGCGTGGAGCCCGTGGTATCCACCGAAATGGCTTTCACCAGGCCGCCAATATTATCTATTCCCGATTTTTGTAAACAATCTTTGACAGTAGCCTCCAGGCCCTCGATATAATCCAAGGGGTGCTGTCTGAACTGGCTGCGGGCGGCATCGCAAAACTCCCCCCTTTTCCAACGCGGGTAATAAAATACCGAAGATGAAATCTCCATCCCGCTACTTGCATCAACCAAGATCGAACGGACAGAATCGCTCCCGTAGTCCACCCCGATGACATATGATTTACTCATGTTAACTGATTTGGTTTATAATCTATAATTCTATTTAAAGCTTATTTTTTGCTGTTTGTCCTGCTGGATAATTGACCCAAAAATAATTAGTGTCAAATTAACATTTATTTTTTTAAATATGAAAGAATATTTTCATATTTAAAAAATTGAACTATCTTCATCTCATCGAAACAAGATAAATCTAAGGCTGATGGGTACGGGGTAATTCCAGCTTTCAAAAGCGGGAGTGCACATTGTACGGTGCATTTGATCAGCTGTTTAGGTTTATCAAAAAAATAGATCAAGTCAAAAGAGAGACAAAACAATAGATAATGGAATATTATAGAGAAGACTCCGCAATCCTTTTAGCAGTAGACTGTATCATCTTTGGATTTAACGGCGAATCCCTGCAGGTATTATTGATAAAACGTGATTTTGAGCCGGAGCGGAACAAATGGAGTTTGATGGGCGGATTTGTTCAGGCGGACGAAAGTCCTGAATTAGCTGCCAGCAGGGTATTAAAAAAACTGACGGGGTTGGAAAATGTTTACATGGAGCAATGCAGTGTCTTTGGTGATCCAAAACGTGAGCCCAATAACCGGGTTGTCAGTATCTGTTATTTTGCTTTAATTGATACGCAAAAATATACGCATATCCTCAGCGAGGAATATGAGGCCAAATGGTTTCCACTGCAGGATTACCCCACCCTGATCTTTGATCACGATCAGATGATCTCTTCGGCCCAGCATCGCCTGCGGATGAAAGCAGCGCTCTATCCTATTCTGTTTGAATTATTGCCAGAGAAATTTACCATTCCCCAGATTGCCGCTTTATACGAGGGGGTATACAATATTGAATTTGATAAACGCAATTTTAGCCGCAAGCTGCTCGCCTCCGACCTCATTATCAAACTGGACGAAAAGGATAAGGAAAATTCCAAAAAAGGCGCTTTTTATTTTAAATTGAATACAGCCATCTACAAGGAAAAGATTATGTCATTTTTGCGCTATTTGCCAAGCTGGTTTCCCGAAAACTAATCAAGAGAAATAGAAAAACGAACCCAGAAACAATCCTGCGAGGATTCGCTTAAAGAGTGAAGGGAATTCCGAGCATGATCAACCGATCGGTATGACGAGCATGTTGTTACTAAATAAGGACGAGGCCTATTTAGGACAATCTTATATTCAGCCTCTATATAGGAGGCTCGGTCTTTCTACCTTATTATATCGGATTAGGATGGAAGCTGCAAAAACATTAAAACTAAAAAAACTCACTGTTAGCCACCGCAAAAGCAATCTGGCCTCTAAAGCAGCTAATCAACGCGTGGGGTTTACTTATACTCATCAAGAAACAATGAATTGGCTTGATGGTACAACCGAGGACGTGTTATATTATTCTTTAGATTTAAAAGATAGCTGAGGAGTTTTTGCGCATACATCAACAGTAGCTCTATATAACGGTCCTTTCCAGTCCAAGACTTAATGTCTCGCCGTGAAAATTCATCATTAAACACCGCTTTCTTTACAAAAAGAGTTCAAGAACCCGCAGACTGCAGGCCAGTAAACCTGAACTGGATACATTCTAAATTAGAATATATTTAAACTAAATCAGCTTCTAATAAATATGTTTTTAGTATATTTATGTATTAAAAAACTGATGACGGCAATAAACAATTCAGGCTATGAGAATTCTCTTGACCGGTGTTACAGGATATATCGGAAAACGTCTTTTACCTGTGTTGTTGGAACAGGGACATGACGTTATTTGTTGTGTAAGGGATAAGGATCGTTTTGATCCATCGGCAATCTTGGGCGGCCATGTTCAAGTTATTGAAGTCGACTTCCTGGATAAAGAAAGTTTAAAAAATATTCCGCTTGAAATTGATATCGCCTATTTCCTGATCCACTCCATGGCTACCCAATCCGGTGATTTCCAGCAGATGGAGGCCGAATGCGCAAACAACTTCAGAAACATTATCGAAAAAACCAATGCGCAGCAGATCATCTATTTGAGCGGAATAATTAATTCAGATCGATTATCAAAACATCTCGACTCGAGAAGAAACGTTGAAAGCATATTGGCGAACGGGAGGATTCCTATCACTACCCTGCGGGCGGGTATCATCGTTGGCTCGGGAAGCGCCTCGTTCGAGATCATACGCGATCTGGTGGAAAAACTTCCCATTATGATTACGCCCAAATGGTTGAAAACCAAATGCCAGCCTATCGCCATACGCAATGTGATTGAATTTATGACCGGTGTAATCGCTAACCCACATACATTTAACAAAAGCTACGATATTGGCGGCCCTGACATCCTGAGCTATAAAGAGATGCTACTCCAATACGCTGCCGAACGAAAGCTTAGGCGAAAGATCTATATTTTGCCGTTAATGACACCGAGGCTCTCATCCTACTGGCTCTATTTTGTGACTTCGACTTCCTATCACCTGGCCAAAAACCTGGTCGACAGCATGAAAGTAGAAGTGATCTGTAAGGCAAATAATCTAGCGGACGAACTCGGTATTAAGTTGATCAATTACAGCGGATCCATACAATTGGCCTTTCAAAAAATTGAAAGCGACAATGTTGTATCGAGCTGGAAAGATGCTCAGACCAGTAAAATCTTATCTGGAGGACTCACCAGGCTGCTGGAAGTACCCAGTTATGGTTGCTTTAAGGATATCCGTAAGGCCTCGCTCCAAAATAGTGAAGCCTCATTGACCAAAATCTGGTCCATTGGGGGAAATTCTGGCTGGTATTATGGCAATTGGCTCTGGAAAATCCGTGGATTCATGGATCAGTTAGTCGGGGGCGTAGGTATGCGGCGGGGACGAAAAAATAAAAGCGACCTGGCTGCAGGCGATGCCCTTGATTTTTGGCGGGTGCTAATCGCCGATAGAACAACAAAAAGATTGCTGCTCTATGCCGAGATGAAACTTCCGGGAGAAGCCTGGTTAGAATTTAAAATCGAAGATAATCTGCTGATACAGACGGCGACTTTTAGGCCCCTGGGCGTCGCCGGAAGGATCTATTGGTACGCTGTATGGCCTTTCCATGGTTTTATCTTTAGGGGCATGATAAACAGTATAGCTACAACTTAATAAAACGATATACCATTTATCATTATCCCCACTGCCGCGAATCAATGACGATGTCAGAATCAGCAGGCTATCAATTTGCAGTTGCCTGTTCGTTCTTCCAGCTGTACGGTCGGGTGCTGGATGGTATGTTTTTCCATTAATTTTACAATGGACAGAAGGACATCAGCTTTCGCATGTTTACCATTTGGATCAACCACGGCGTGCAGCGATCCAATATTGTAAGAGCCGTCTATGCTCCAAACATGAAGGTCATGAATATCTTCAATACCATCAATGCTCTTGAGCTCAAGGTGTAGCTGTTGGAGATTTACATTTTCAGGAACAGACTGCAATACAATTTTCATTGTGCTGATCAGATTTTTGCTCGCATTATATCCTATAAAACCTGCTATTGCTAGAGTCAGCAGGCCGTCAATCCAGTACCAGCCAGTATAGTAAATAACGACTGCTCCGATCAATACGGCTACCCAGCCCAGAACATCTTCCAAAAGGTGCAGCATGATTGCCCTGCTGTTGTGATCGTGCGAATGCCCATGCCCGTGATGATGATGTGCGTGACCATGCGCATGCCCGTCTGATTTCTTGATTCGGAGAAAAGCAAAACCGTTTATCAGAATACCCAGTACGGCCAGCCATAGCATTCCCTTACTGTCCACAACTTTGGGACTTAAAAATGAATCATAAGCAGTCCCTATCATCAATACGGCGCCAACCAATAAAAAGACCGACATTGTAAGCGCAGACAGCAGCGAAAATCTTCTGTAACCGTAACTGAATGTTGAAGTGCGTTTCTTGCCCGATATTTTTTCAAGCAATACTGCAGCACCGATAGCAAGTGCATCCATAAAATCGTGAAAAGCATCGGATATGATCGCTGTTGAATTTGTCAGCATTCCACCGATGATCTCTATGATCGAAAATATAAGGTTAAGCCAGAAGGCTAAAGTTATCCCGTTTCTAGGGGAGTGATGATGCTTGTGAGAATGTGCCACTTTTATAAATTTTATTGTCGATTGATTGTCCTATATCTTTCCTATTGCGTGCTCGCTATTTTATTCCTTTTCCAGTCTTAAAAGACTGTTTGCTAGATGCACCGCTTCTGCTCGATCTGAGACAAATGCTAATTTCATGCCCCAGAATTTTTCAAAAATATGATGGAACGGTTTAAATGCCAGCCTCTTGAGCGAAGAAGGTTCAATATGAATCATAGCCACTGCAAACTCTTTGAGTTTGGCCCGGTTCCTCCGCATGAAATTGTTTACCATTTTAGTCTCTTCCCTATTGTGCTTATACTCCCTATCCGGTGAACCGCCTTCGTTGATAAGAACAAACTTTTCATGCCGGCTGACAAGTTTTTCAAATTCCTTCAGGTCCTCAGCGTGGTTGTGTTCCTCTTGTGTATCGTGTGCGATATTGACGAACACGATCGGGAAATCTCTGTCATTAATAATACTCATAATTAGTAATTTTTATAAGACAAAGTTATGGGCCGGGTCGGCTGCAAACAATGGAACAGAATAGGTAATTATTGGACTAATCTCGGTTTAGCTTTCTAAAAGCCAGCGCAGTCATCCCTGCAACTTTTGTAAAGAGCCGCGAAAAATAGGCATGGTCATCATATCCTAGTGCTATTGCGATTTCCTTTACTGATTTATTTGAATGATAAAGCATGCGCTTGGCTTCCAGAACAATACGTAGATGGATCTGATGCGTAATGGAAAAGCCAGTTGTATTTTTGATGCACTCGTTTAGGTAAACTAGGGATATATTAAGCATTTCGGCGTACTCGGCAGGACGTTTGTGCGTCATGAATTTTTTCTCCAACAACAAGGCAAATGCTTTGGCGATGATGTTAAACCTTGTTGGACTATTGACGGTGGCGACCTGCTTCATATAATGGGAGGTCAAAAGCGCCACGATTAGGTTAGCGCTATGTATCATGAAAGATGGATACATTTTATCTTGTTTGCGTTCAAACAACAGGGATGATAGGGACAGCGCTTCTGTAAGAACAATGAAATCACCTCTCTCTATCGTGATTGGCTTAGCGGGTACAATTTCTTCCAATACATTGAGATGCTCGGGTGTGATATTTTCTGCTGTTACGCCCAAAAAAAATAGTTTTGTATTATTAAAATCAATGGTGCGGTGAATTTGATTGGGATGGATATATAAAATCTGGCTCGGCTCAAGTCTATACCGCTGAAAATCAATCTCCAGGTCAACAGTTCCTTTTTCTATCACTAAAAAACCATGAAAATCGTGCCGATGTGACTGTTCTGTTTCTTGTGATCTCAGTTCGGCGATGTCAGACAATCGCTTGATCACAACACCCAGGCTAGGTTGATGATCTAATGGTCTTATTGGAATGGAAATATGTTTACGCATTTGCTCACGAAATTAATGTTGCAGCTGTCTTTGAATGCTACTAAAATAATAAAAACACCGTAATATACTTTTCAATACTCACTTAGCAATCCACAAATCCAAAGCCCATTATGCCGAGGCTTGTTCGGACCCACGACAAAAATGTCCTTTCGTTAGCAAGGTGGTCACTTCTGTTCAGCTTTCCAACCTCTTCTTTGATATCCACAAAATGTGTCTTACCATCTATAAGCTGAATCACATACTGCCTTTCTGTCGAAGGTACAATACTATTGGATGGCACCAATAAAGAATTGGCTCCGGCAGACAATGGAATATCGAGTATATACTGCAAATTGTATCGTTTATTTTAGTTTTATCAGCAAAAGAGATACATTTGAACATAAACAAACATCCTTATGAACAGTGCTACTTCCATCTTCGAATCGAACCATAAAAAATTAGGCCTGATTTCTTTCGATTCCTCTTCGCTGGATCTGGTGAACGGCGAAACTTTCCGCCATTACATCAAAGTATTGCTCATTCCAGCGGGTTATGCACTAACTGTGGACTTCACTGCTTATGAAACCCAAAATCCCACATTGCTTTTCATCAATACCAATCAATATCTTGACATTCAGTCGGCCAATGAAAATAAAGCCTTTTTGATCCATTACAACAGGGATTTCTACTGTATTCAGATCCACGATGAGGAGGTTGCCTGCGATGGGCTGTTGTTCAATAATATTTTTGAGAACCCGACAGTGGAGTTGCAGGGCGATGAACTACAAACAATTTCCCAACTATTCGCTCAGATCAGCGATGAGCTTCATGTTCAGGACCGCTCTTCAGAAGAAATGATCAGAACATACCTCAAGCAGATTATCATCCGTGCAACGAGGCAGTGGAAAAAGCAGAACCTCCAAAACGAAACGCTTGACCTCGTCAGCACGGATCAGGATTTTTTCAGGAACTTCAGCCGACTGGTCAATATTCATTACAAGGAAAAACACAGCGTTGCCGATTATGCGGACCTGCTGAACCTGGCCCCGAAAACGCTTTCGAACAAATTCCATAAACTCAACCTTGAAAATCCGAACGAGATGATCAAAAACAGGATCGTCCTTGAAGCCAAACGCCTGCTCCTTTACAGTGAGCTTACCATAAAGGAAATCGCCTACCAATTGGGTTATGAAGACCCGGCTTACTTCAACCGGATTTTTACGCAGAAATCAGGCAAAACTCCTGCGTCTTTTCGAAAAGAAATTAAAAACTAGATCACAAAAGGAAAAAAGTACAATTTATATCGACTTTTTGCTCTTTATTTAGATTGCCTATATGACATATCTTTGTCCTATAAGAAATTAACAATCAAAAATAAAGAGTATGAAACGTAACGCTACCGCCGTTTGGAACGGCACCATCAAAGAAGGAAACGGACATCTGACAACTCAAAGTTCCGTTCTTAACCAGACCCAGTATTCATTCAACAGCCGTTTCGCTGAAGGCGTCGGAACAAACCCCGAAGAACTGCTTGCTGCGGCCCACGCAGGGTGTTTTACAATGAAGCTGAGCCTGGATCTCACACAGGCCGGTTATCACCCTGAAAGACTGGAGACAAAATCGATCATTACCTTGGATAATGGAAAGATCACACAGTCCGAATTGCTACTCCATGCAGAAGTGGACGGCATCTCGGCCGAAGAATTTGAAAAAATTGCCAGAGAGGCCGAAAGAACCTGTCCTGTAAGCGCAGCATTCAGCTTCAAAATCATTTTAAACATCAACCTAAAAAAATAATCACAATGAAATCAATCTATTCAAAAGTTTTAACATTGGCGACACTCTCCATCTTAAATTCCAATATCATGGCACAATCAACCCCAGCATCTCAGGACCCCAACATTGGCCGGGAAACAAGAGCATTCTTAAAAGCTTTGAACAGTGGCGACGGAAAACCGCTGGAAACCCTCTCACCGAAAGACGCCAGGCTGGTCCTGGTTGGAGCTCAAAAATCGGTAAGTTTCGATTATTCCGATATCCAGGAATCAGAAAGAACCATTACCCAGGACGGGCAGACTGTAAAAATCCATATTGTAAAACCCAAAGGTGTACAAGCCGGACTACCCGTATTTATGTTCTTTCACGGCGGCGGATGGGTTTTGGGAGACTACCCTACCCACAAAAGACTGGTTCGTGACCTGGTTGTCAACAGCGGTGCGGTAGCCGTCTTCCCTGATTACACACCATCTCCGGAAGCCAAATTTCCGGCAGCCATCAATCAGGCTTATGCCGCAACAAAATGGGTTGCCGAGCATGGAAAAGAAATCGGGGTTGACGCCAGCAAGCTCGCCGTCGCCGGAAACAGTGTCGGTGGAAATATGGCCGCAGTTGTGGCGTTGATGGCCAAAGACAACAATGGCCCAAAACTAAAACAACAAGTGCTCCTATGGCCAGTCACCGACTCAGACTTCAGCAGGGCTTCTTATACAAAATTTGCGCAGGAACGATTTTTGACAACGCCGTTGATGAAATGGATGTGGGACAATTACCTGCCTGACTTGAAAGAGCGGGACAACAAATACGCGTCCCCACTGAAAGCATCTTTGGAAGAACTGAAAGGTTTGCCTCCTGCACTTGTTCAGGTGGCCGAGAATGATATTCTGCATGATGAAGGTGTGGCCTATGGAAGAAAATTAGATGAGGCCGGAGTTCCGACCACTATCACTGAATACAAAGGCTTTATCCACGATTACGGGATGCTGAATCCGCTGGCGCATATCCACGCTGTACAGGAATCTGTCCTGGATGCTGCGGCTGCTTTGCGAAAGGCACTGTTTGGAAAATAAAATACACTACATTACTAAAGAGTAACACCAAATAGTTTACACTGTTTGGTGCTACTGTATTATATTTGAATTTAAAATTGCGCCACATGCCAAAAAGAGATTCTATTTTAGTGAACAGCATGGATTCCAGCAGCAGTATGGCTGTTGGTCTATGGGATGGTTCCACTCCGGGCATCCTAAAAGCGCTGAATCCACATCGGCATGACCACTATACCTGCATGCTTGTTGAAGCTGGGCAGTTGGAAGTCTTATTTGATTTTGAACAGCTGACCATGCCTGCAGGAACACTTTTTGTCTGCCCACCGCACCAGGTACATCAGATCACCGGGACTGTTGGGGCATCTGGTTATTACATTTCTTTTGAAGGCCATCATATGACCAAATCAACAAAGGACATGCTTGATGCGTCTTTAAATGAAACCATTATATTGTCCCTGTCAGCGGCCGAGCAACAATGGTTTAGGTCAATCCTGGACTCCCTAAAAAATCTGGACCGTATAAACAATACCGCAAGTAAGGAAGTGCAACAGCCCTTGTTGTCAGCTTTTATAGCCCAGGCGGTAATTTGTCACCAGCGCAAATTAGCAGCTGGTTCCATAAGTCATAGCCCCCGGGTTATCAGTATAACCAACGAATTCAGAAATCTTGTAAGGAGTGATTACCGCAGTCTTAAACGCCCCTCAGCATATGCCCAAAGGTTAAATATCTCCGTGGCCCACCTAAACGATGTTGTTAAAAAAGTGACGGGCTTATCTGCATCGGCTCTGATCCAGAAGGAAATACTAAGCGAAGCACAGCGCCTGCTCTATTATTCGCAATTGAGTATTAAGGAAATTTCGGTCCAGCTAGGTTATAAAGATACCAAGTATTTTATCAGGCTTTTCACAAAAAAAGCTGGACGATCACCGGGTGATTACAGAAAGACACTACGTTCCAATCCAGACCTGGATTAGACAAACTATCCTATTGAACTTAGACCCTGCTTCTTTTTTTGTCCACCTTTTACCTTTGTTTGTCAGTTTTCCTGCATTCATTTTTTGATCAATTTTGTACTGTAGAGAACAGTATATCATTTAATATTAATTCTTAGGTCTTATGGAAGGTCATAATTTGGCAGCAAGCCCGACTTATAAATTATCAACCACCCCTGAAGGGATTGTCGATTCTCTTTTGGTTCATTTTAATTCTAGGGATATGGAAACCATGCTCGGCTTCTATGAGGATGATGCAGTCGTTATCAATACCAGCGGTGAGCCCAAACGCGGAAAAATAGCGATCGCCCATGAGCTGCAGCAGTCCTTCGGGTTTGGATTTCCGATGGAAATTGTTGCCAGGAATATTTATTCGACCGATAATCTGGCCTCATTGGTCCTGCATTGGAGAATCACTGGGACAGGAAATAACGGCGAAAAAGTAAATATTACCGGAACTTCAAGCGATTACGCAAAGAAAGGACGGGACGGATATTGGCGGTGCTGGTTTGGAAATCCATTCGGCGTGCAGGTGCGCAGCTTATTTTAATCAATTTTACAAATTTAAATAGTTCAGATATGAAAATCTTAGTAATCGGTGGTACAGGTCTTACTGGAAGGCTGGTCACAAAAAAACTGGCAAACCTTGGTCATCAGGTGATCATTGGTTCACCTTCACATGGAGTGGATCTCATGACCGGAGAAGGTCTTTCGCAAGCACTGGAAAATACGGAAATAGTAATCGATCTATCCAATTCCTCCTCTCCCGAAGAAGAAAATGCAATCCACTTTTTTCAGACCGCAGGAAAGAATCTGGTAAAAGCGGAGCTGGCTGCAAACATCAGGCATCACCTCGTACTTTCCATTGTCGGAACAGACGATGCGCTGGAGATCGGATATCTTCGCGCAAAGAAATACCAGGAAGACAACATCAAAAACTCCGGAATACCTTATACCATCATTCGTTCGACACAGTTTTATGAGCATACCGATGCGATCATTGCCGTTCAGGGCCAGGGTGACGAGGTATTTGTTTCGAAGATCGACTATCAGCCCATTGCCCTGGAAGATGTCACAGATTACATTGTACAGTTTGCACTCGAAGAGCCTAAAAATGGTACGGTAGAGATTGCTGGGCCTACAAGGGCAAATATGGATGATTTTGTCGCGAAATATATCGAGATAGCCGGAAAGCTCATAAAGGTTGTTTCTGACGAGGACAGCAAATATATGCATCTTGTTGTTCCTAGATCACTGCTCGTCCCTGCTGAAGAATATAATGCAGGCAAGATCCATTTTGAGGACTGGGCGTTAAGTACTTTGGAAAATTAAATTCGGTTCTTAACGTGTCCATTATATTATAATTGCTTCCTAAATAAAAAGATGCAGGCATTTACTGACCTGTATCTTTTTATTGTACAGCATGCTGGGCTCATACAGCTATTTAAATTGGCCTTACTTGATCATGAATTTTTGATTGATAAGAGCTTTCGGTGCTCCATCATGCTTTGACCTCTTTAAAAAGTTCTACTGACAAACAACGCCCGGCGCTTAGTATCATTGATGATATTACCAATAAATCGACAGTGCTATCTTCCTAATTTTGTATTAGTTTTTAATACAGAAAAATGAAAGCAGTTATTTTAAAAAAACAGGGCGATGTCTCGCAATTGGAATTAAAAGATCTACCCATTCCAAGTCCTGGTAAAGGTGAAGTATTGGTAAAAGCACAGGCTATAGGAATCAACCCTACAGATATTTATGCCAGGACAAATGTAGCATTGGATTATATATTTAACGATGAATCACCTAAAATATTGGGCTGGGATATCGCAGGTGATATTGTGGAGCTGGGTGAAGGTGTCTCAGACTTTGCAGTAGGAAACGCAGTTTTTGGTCTGCTCAATTTCCCGACTTCTAGCAGCCCAGGACATGGCAAAGGGTATGCAGAATATGTAGTGGCCCGTGTCAAGGATATTGCGCTGAAACCGGAGAATATCTCTTATCAGCAAGCTGCCGCTGTGCCTCTTGCCGCTTTAACGACTTGGCAACCTCTAAATAAAGTCAAAATTAAATCCGGAGACCGTGTTCTGATTACAGCAGCAGGTGGCGGAGTCGGTCATCTGGCCATACAGATTGCAAAGAGCTTCGGAGCATATGTTATTGCGATAGCCTCAGGTTCAAAAAAAGAGCTTCTTATGGAACTTGGTGCGGATGAATTTATAGATTATCAGACAACAAATTTTTTGGATATCCTTCCGCCTGTGGATTATGTAATTGAGGCCTTGCGTGATGAGCATATCGAGCAGACCATCAAAGTGCTCAAGAAGGGCGGAAACCTACTGAGTTTATGGAACCACATCGAGGGAACAAAATGGGAAGTTTTGGCAAAAGAAAAAAATGTCAACATTTTCTACAACGCAGTAATATCAAGTGGAACGGACATAAAAGCTTTGGCCCATTTAATGTCCAAGGGTATCCTTCGACCGTACGTTTCAAAAACATTTAAACTTGAAGAAATGGCGCTAGCCCATCAGGAAATGGAGACAAACCATACAACCGGTAAGATTGTTGTTAGTTTGCAGTAGGTTAACTTTTGGCAGATATACTGCTTGATGTCCCGGTAACAAAAAATCTTATCAATTCTGATAAGATTTTTTTGTTTAAAAGCCAGAAGACAAACTTGTTGAGATCGCTATACACTTTCAATAATTAATTTACGGTGTCTTTTTCCCCACTCGATCATCTGGTTTATCAGTATAGCGTATTCTTTGGAATATTCGGTAAATTCGTATTCGATGATGACAGGACTGTCAGAATACGTTCTTCTTGTAATAATCTTATTATCCAGAAGCTCTTTTAAACTCCTAGATAGCATTCTTGTGGTTATCCCCGGAATACTGCGTTGGATATCCTTAAAATGCTTATTGCCACTACAGATTGAAAACAGAATAGGCAACTTCCACTTCCCTCCGATCACATATATGGTGTCCTGCAGGGCCCGCGTATTTTCTGCGGTCAAAGGAATGACATTAATATCTTTCATATTTTTTTATTAAAATTATTAAAATATTTTCAATGATCAGGCAGTCAACTCACTGATTTTCTGCCCTTAAATTCAAATCACAGGTGGTTCCACCTGTGATACCGCTAGGCTAACGGTAAATAATAAAACCTTAAATTTGTCTATCAAGTGGTATGCATTACAGTTTTTATTACGATGGGCCGAAAAAAAAATTTTATTGAAGAAGATATACTGGACAGATCGATTGTTCTTTTTCAGCAGCTGGGTTATCACGCAACCTCACCTGAAGAACTCGTCAACCATCTTAAGATCAGCCGCTCAAGCCTATATGCAACATTTGGTGACAAACGCGGTCTTCTAATAAGGGCTCTCCATCGATATTCAAAATTAACCACTGACGCCCTTGAGCAGATCAGGCGCAATGCCAAAAACCCGAGGGACGGTATCAGCAAGATCTTCGATCTGGCTGTCAAAGGATGCTACCACCCCGGAATGCCCAATGGATGTTTCCTTGTTAACTCCATCATTGAGTTCGGTCCGCACGATGAGCAGGCCCTCCAGATCATCCGGCAAAGCTACAACGACAGCAGGGATGCAATATTACATTTCCTGGAAATGCTAAAGAACTCCTCTCCTTCGCACAGCAATCTCGATATAGAAACTGTCACCGACTCTTTGGTAAACACTATGTCAGGAATGGTCGTATCCACCAAAGCGGGTATGGATGAAGAGGCCTGCCGCAAAATGATCGAGCAGACACTTTCCATTTTAAAATGATAAAAACCGGGTTCCATTTCCGAAACCCGGTTCCCCTTATTAATTGATAGTAGTTTAAACTAAAATATCCAATATGGTTCTTTTAAGCTGTAGTCTGGTGATCTTCCATCCTTGTTCTGTTTTAAGTAGTTCCAGATGGTAATGACCAAAACCATGCAGCTTTTTGTAGGGGATCTCTTCCCTCTGCGCAAAGTTGATCAGATCTTCCATTGCCCATATCGCTGTGGCACGGTGTTCGGACAACAGTTCAATTTCTGGGCTATGTACGTGATGGGCAGAGCGGGCACCTTCCAGCACTGGTGCGGTTACATTCACCATTTCTTGGGGACTGTTAAACTCAAAAAGCCGCTCGCCTTTTTCTCCTTCGAAGAGCATATGGACATTTTCGTCAAATAATTCTTTAAAGGAATCCCACTGCTTTGTATCGACGAACCTGGTGTACCGGGCCATTACTTTTTTGATCTCGACAATTGCAATGAGATCTTCATGACTTAAATTTTTCATAGCTATAATTTATGCGCTGATACCGCCGTCAATTACGATACTGCTACCGGTAATATAGGAAGATTCAGGTCCGGCAAGGAAGTTTGCAAGTGCAGCAATTTCCTCCACCTTTCCAAGACGCTTAAGCGGAATAGCATTTGTATAAGCCTGACGGATCTCCTCATCTTTGGGCATCATATCTGTATCAGTTGCACCGGGCAGAATTGCATTCACTGTAATATTTCTTGGGCCAAGATCCCATGCAAGCCCTCTGCTGTATGCCGAAACCGCGGCTTTGGTCGCAACGTAATCAGCCATACCGGGGCCTCCTATTCTATTTCCTCCAACGGATCCGATGTTGATGATTCTTCCGCCATCGGGCATGAATTTAATAACTGTTCTAACCGCCTCAGCTACAGCGCGGATATTCACGTCTATCATCTTGTTGTAGCCTTCAGCCTGAAGGGAAGCTTGGTCAATTGTTCCTGGGATGGCGACAGCGGCATTATTTACAAGGATATCAATCTTTCCGAACTTGGCATTAGCCTGACCCAGTGCACTTTCTAAACGGCCCGCTTCTGAGGCATCAGCATGGATGGCAAGCGCTTTTACCCCCTGCGCTTCTATTTCCGCTACAATCTTTTCTGCTTTTTCTGTTGAGTTGGCGTAGGTGAATACGATATTGGCTCCTTCGGAAGCAAAACGTCTTACAATTGCTTCTCCCATTCCTCTTGTACCGCCTGTTACAAATGCGGTCTTATTTTCTAGTGTTTTCATTGTTTTAAAGTATATTTCAATTACTGGAATTTTAGTTCCAAAATTAGTCATTATGAGAATCACTTTTTAAGTTGGTATCACCAATGATATTTAAACCAGCGGGCTTATAAACTAATTTCTAACTTTGTAGATCCGATGTAATTAACTTTTCGGTTTCCCGAAAACCATATACAATGCAGAAAAAAGCATTATGAAATTGACGATATGTGAAGGAAAAGAAGATTGGGGAAGATTATAAAACCATTCCACCGTCCATAAGGATTTCCGTTCCGGTCATGAAACTTGCCACATTGTTATCTGACAGGTAAATAACAGCTTTGGCTACATCTTCCGCAGTTCCCATTTTTTGTAAGGGGATTCCGCTGATTAACCATTCATCAAGACCTTCCAATGTTTTTTCGTCCAATCCTGCTTTGGTCATAATCTCCGTTTTTATAGGCCCCGGACTGACCAAATTTACTCTGATTTTTCTTGGTGCCAATTCTGCGGCAGCAGTTTTTGCAATGGAATTCAATGCTGCTTTGCTTGCCTGGTAAATCGAGCTATTTGGTTTAGATGTGGTCGCGACGTTGGATGAAAGAAACACTACTGAAGCACCATCGTTCAACAGGGGAATAAATTTGCTCAAAGTAAAATAAGCTCCTCTGAAATTAATACCCATTACATTGTCAAAATTTTCGGCACTCATATTTTCGATCGGGCCTAAACTTCCGGTGATGCCTGCATTAATAAACAGGATGTCAACTTTTCCGAATTGCTTTTCAACTTCGATTTTGAACTGATCAATGTCATCTAATTTCCCCTGATCCGCCACAAAAGAAATAGCTCCTAGCTCCGCAGCAGCCTTCTCAATGGCTTCTTTTCGTCTTCCGGTGATAATGACTTGTGCTCCTTCGGCGATTAACTCTTTTGCGGTTGCATATCCTATTCCGCTGTTTCCACCTGTTACGATGGCTAATTTGTTATTGAACTTTTTCATTTCTTTGATTTTTTCTACAAAGTTATAGGGGAAATGGTATACTTTTGTTATCAGTATAACAGAGTATATCAGTATCATTGATTATATCATTTAACTTTGTAACCATGGAAAGAGATCAGACAGAAGAACTTAGAGCGTTGCAGGACACTCTTTATTTCATTGGAGGAAAGTGGCGAATCCCAGTCATTAATTCGCTTTGCAATGGCAACCGACGTTTTCGCGAAATTGAAAGAAGTATCCCCGGGATTACGACAAGAATGCTTTCAAAAGAACTGAAAGATATGGAGTTAAATAAGTTGGTTAAACGAACTGTTTATCCCGATATTCCTGTTTTAATTGAATATGAACCCACTGCATATTGCAGGACTTTCGGGAATATTATTTCGGAAATGATTATTTGGGGTAGAGAACATCGAAAAATGATTGTGGAGGATAAGGTTTAGAATCGTATTATTTGTGCTACAATTGTTCGGCTAAAAAGCCGCTGATGATAGTACATATGAAATGCTTACAAAGTTCTTTAAGGAAATAGGTCATCCTGTAAGCCATGAATTAAACAGAGATTATTATTCCCTATACACAACGAACAATAACAATATGTATCATGGCCGTTGCGCTATTAAATACCCAGGATAGTTTTTTTGGTTTAACCTCACAGTCAAATGGATTTTTAGTTGAACTTTTGCTAATTGCTATTAAATGCGATTTGAAACTGGCTTTGCTATCTCATTTGGCGTCTTTCCAAATTCTTTCTTGAACGCGTAGGAAAAATGCGACAGGTCTTCAAAACCTACTTCGAGATAGACATCACTTGGTTTCTTGGATTGCTCGGCGATTTGAAAATAAGCTTCCTGCAATCTTTTCTTCTTGAGCCAGATGCCCGGGGTCGTTCCGAATATGCGTTGAAAATCCCGCTTGAAGGTCGATAGGCTCCTCCCCGTAAAAAATGCAAACTTTTCCAGGCTGATGTTAAACCTGAAATTTTTGTTCATGTATTCCTCTAAATTAATCCGATCAGGTAACGAGAAATTGAACAATATGTTAATCAGGTCAGGATTCGATTTCAATAGAATAATCAATAATTCCTCTCTCTTTACGTCAACAAAATCCGCACTGATCTCAAGATCACCGGTATAGTAAGGTTCCAGTGATATTATAAAATTCTGGATGAGCTTGTTTCCCGGTATAAAAATAAAGGAGTCACTGATGGTTGATGGCCGGACGTCATAAACATGCCGTTCAAGGAAGCGCTTCAGGAATGCTTCATCCAGGGTGATGATGATTTTTTCGAACGCATCATTGTCCTTGTATTTCGTATAACGTACCAAATGATTTTTCCGGGCGATACAATAGTCGCCCGGTGTCATTGTGTAGTTTTTCTCGCCGTCATAAGCCTTCATATCGCCCTTCAATAAGTATAGAAAATAGTTTTCCGGTATATAGTTCTCGGGAGAGATCTCCGGGCCAAGGTGACAGGATTGGATGTTGTTAACTTTCATGGTTTACCAAATATACTGATCCCTACAGATTAATTTTGCGGATTACTGAAATTGTAACTGTCCACACTTGCAAGTATCGCTTCCTCTCTGGTGCGGGGCTTCCAGCCCAGTGTTTCAGCGGCTTTTTTATTGGACATCTGCGTATACTCTTCGACTGGAGTGGGCTGCATGGAAGCAATTTTTCCGGCCAATTTGGGCCGTTCTTTTTTGATCAGTTCCGCCACATCATAAAAAGACATCGCCCCTTCCGATGTTGCTAGAAATCGCTGTCCGGCAGCTTCGGGATGTAACATAGCCTTAATGTGGATATCAGCAGCATCGCGCACATCCACCGCACCAAATGTAAATGGTGCATTTTCCTTAATGTGTCCCTCCACAATTCCCTTGACGACAGTATCCAGGGAGGCCGAGGAAATACCGCCAAGTATAGGACCAAAAATTCCGACGGGATTGATGACCGTTAACTCCATAGCAGGGGCTTCATCCTCCATAAATTGCCATGCGGCTTTTTCTGCAATTGTTTTTGATTTTATATAAGCCTGTACCGGTGCGTTTTCATCGGTCCAGTCAAGTTCTGTAAAAACATGATTTCTAGGATCGATGCTATAACCGATTGCAGCAAAAGAGGATGTGAGCACCACGCGCTTAACTCCAGCCTTTTTCGCAGCTTTCAATGCTCTCAACGTACCTTCTTTTGCGGGGATAATCAGCTCATTTTCGTCTTTGGGCTGCTCAGCCACAAATGGGGAAGCAACATGAAGGACATAATCACAACCTTGTGCTGCTTCATCCCAACCATTATCGGAGAGCAGATCGGCCTCATAAAAAGACAGCTGATCAAAAGTGCTGATGCCACCCGCTGTAAGGGCATCCAAAATTTCGTTTTTACGGGAGAGCGTGCGCAGTGTTGTTCTTACGGTAAATCCTTTTGTGAGTAATTCAAGAATAATATTTACGCCCAAAAATCCGGTACCGCCGGTTACTAAAACTGTTTGATTGTTCATTTCAGATCAATTATTAGAATTTGTAAGTCAATTGTATGGCGTTTTCCGCATATTCCCAGAGCCTTTTGGCAAGCGCTTCATCGTTCATGGCTGCTGTATGATGGCCGGACAAGGCCGGATATCCCGCATATTCTTTCGGACCGTCCGGGCCGTAGAATTTACCACCCTCAACGGATGGATCTGTTGCTGCAAACAGGCTTGGCAGGGCACCCTGCCAGGGCTCCATCACCTGATCAAATGCAGCAAACATACCTTCCAGATTTTCACCCGGGATATTCCGCTGTAAATCGGTTCGCGTGACGCCGGGATGCGCCGCCACAGAAATGGCCGATATACGGGCATTTTTGAATCTCTGGTCCAGCTCGTAGCTAAACAAGATATCTGCCAGCTTGCTTACGGCATATTCACGCCATTCATCATAGCTCTTTTCCAGTCTGAGGTTGTCAAAGTCAATGCTGTCCACCAAAGTAGCCGCCCCACTGGAAAGTGTCACTACTCGGGCATTGGCGGTCTGCTTAACGAGCGGCAGCAAATATCCTGTCAGCGCAAAATGCCCCATAAAGTTTACGCCGAACTGCATTTCAAAGCCGTCATCCGTTTTAGCAGCTGGAGGAACCATCACTCCGGCATTGTTGATGAGCATATCCAGTTTTGTATGCTTTTGCATAAAGTGATCTGCAAATTCCCGAATCAGGCCGATGTTTGCGAGGTCCAGCATTCCATAGTCCAATGTTCCCACCCCAGCCGTTTCGGACTGGATTTTTTGGATAGCATCTTTTCCTTTCTGGAAATCCCTTGCGGCAATGGTCACATGTGCACCTGCTTCATACAGCGCTTTTGCTGTTTCAAACCCAATACCGGTGTTTGATCCGGTGACGATTGCTATTTTCCCCGATAAATCAGGGATGTTATTTTTTGTCCACATAACCTTTAATTTTTTACAAAGTTCGTCGAATTGCTATTATGTCGTTTTGTTGTGGAGTTCAAATTTCCTTTGTTGTGGAGTTCACCTTTCCGTTATATTCCGAGGGTTTGCGAGTTGTACCAGAATTCGTTCCGCTCCAATACTTTTACCGGGCCTTGTCCGAATTTTTGGATGCCATGTTCTGACATGCCTGTGTCATTTAAGATTTTTTCGATAAAGGGAGCTTATGAAATACTTCTGGTCCATTTCCACAGCTCCCTATAAACGTATGTATTAATCTTCTATTTCCAGATGAGTACTCAAGGCAATACGGTTCCAGCCATTGATGGTGACGATGAGCATGATGATCTGAGCGATCTGGTTTTCGGAGAAAATCTCGGATGCCTTGCTGTAGGTTTCTTCACTTAATCCATGTTGGTGGATAAGGGTTATTTCCTCTGTCATAGCCAGTATGATCTGCTCTTCCTCGGTGAAAAATTTGGCAGCCTCCCTCCAGGCACTCAACAAAAAGATACGCTCCGGTTTTTCACCATTTTTAATGGCATCCTTGGTGTGCATGCTGATACAGTAAGCACAGTTGTTGATCTGTGATGCCCTGATTTTGGCCAGCTCTTTTAGCGTTTGTGAGATATCAATTTTTGACAGATAACCCTCTAATCCTAACATTGCTTTGAATGCCTGTGGTTCCGTTGTGCTGATGTTGATTCGTTTTTCCATTTTCTTATTTTTAAATTTGATATTACAAATTTGGAAAATGGAGTGCCGGAAAAACTTAAACGGGTTTAAGAAAAATTCTTTTTGCGGATTTCGCTGAGATACTCGGGTGTAAAGCCCAGATAGGAAGCAACGTTAAGCCTTCCAACATTTGCATTTTACGTCACCTGCAGATAGAAGGCCAGGCGTGGCGCTGCAACCGCGAAGAGCATATAAAAAGGATCCCAGGTACAATAAAGTAAAGGCCTAATTCTAATGCTGAAACAATTTATAGAGTAATCACGATTTTACCAACCGTTCTCCCCGTTTCCTGTTCCAGATGCGCTGCTCTCATTTGCTCAAAGGGAAAAGATTTGGAAACATGAGGTTTTACAGCTCCACTTTCCAATAAAGAAGCGATCTGTTTCATATCCTCTCCGCTGGACTGTACAAGAATAAAATAACCTTTCACACCTTTGGATTCTGCTTTTGAAGTTACATCTTCATTCAGACCTGTCGGAATACTGATGATGGAACCGCCTTCTTTGGTCACTTCGAGCGAATGGTCGATATTGTCCCCGCCAATTGTATCCAATACAAAATCAAAAGTTCTGCCTGCTGATTTCCAGTCGAAGACGTGATAATCGATATGGGAATCTGCACCTAAACTCATGACAAAATCTTTATTTTTTGGGGAAGAAGTTCCCGTCACTTTCGCCCCTAAATATTTGGCAATCTGTATAGCGATATGTCCTACTCCACCAGAAGCTGCGTGGACCAAAACATTTTGCCCTTGCTGAATATTCGCATGGTGAACCAAAGCCTGATACGCAGTTAGCGCAACCAAAGTAGAAGCCGCGGCGTCTTCAAAAGAGATATTTTTGGGCTTTAGGGCTAATTGATGGGCCGGAGCTGCGACATATTCTGCATACGCTTTTCCGTGGCCTGGAAAATTGACCATTCCGAAAACTTCATCGCCAACTTTAAAAGCTGAACTTTTAGTTTCTTCTACTATTCCGGAAATATCCCAACCCAAAATCAATGGATTTTCTGTTTTAATTCTTCCGTAAACTCCTTTTCCGGCGCGGCTTTTTACATCTACCGGATTGATGCTGATGGCTTTTACTTGGATTAATACTTCGCCTTCGTTAATGGTTGGTTTTGCCAGTTCTACGTATGCTAAATTGTCTACATTTCCTGCTTCTTTTAATACAATTGCTTTCATAATATTGATATTTTTTAAATGTTATTTATTTGAATTACTTTAATTTAAATCTTGAAATGAGTTCAATTTCTTAACGGTTTCGCATTGATTTTCAGCTTATATATCACAACCGGAAATGTCACTCTACTTTTTCCGTTCTCAAACGCCGCCAAACGGTTCAGCTGGCCTGTCGGAATCCATAGATATCCATTGTCATCAATCCATAAAGCGTCTGCCCAGAGTAGCCTTTTGTCTTTAATAATGAGACTTTCTTTTCCATCCTGTGATATTTTGATGATTTCACTGTTATTGACATCGCTTACGTAGATATTTCCATCTGCATCGATAGCTGTCCCTCCTGTTGATGGGGTTTTATAGAATAATTTGACTTTGGAAGCCAAATCTTTTTCGGAGAGATTTTCATCATTCAGATATTGTGTTTGCACTCTCCAAAGTGGGCCGCTTGCAGGCTGAAAATAAAGCCATTTTCCATCAGGAGAAATTTCTAATTGGTCAGCGTGGATTCTCACTTCATTGCCTTTTTCATCTTTCATAACTTTTCCTTCCGCTTTTATCGGTAAATTATCGGTGGTTGAAGGATGATTTTCAAGAACCCTTCTGCCTTTTCCAGTTGTTTTATCTACGATTATTAAAGCTGGTTCGCCGGCATCTGTCAGATAAATCGTGTTTCCTGAAATTCTTAGATCATCAATGAAAGTCGAAGGTTTTGCAATTTCCGAAAGTGGAATAATCTGTTGTACGGTATTGGTTTTAATGTCAATCGAAACCAATTTCAACGCATTTCCTACTAATGGCTTTTGTCCCATTGATGGTGTCCCTGTATCTAGTATCCAAAGCAAACCGTCCGGTCCTATTCTCAGAGAATTGGTTCTTACAAACTTCTCATTTACGTCTGCTCCTAACTTCCAATTGTTCCAGTCTTCATTTGGATAGGGAATGATTTTTCCATTTTTCAGAACCTCTCCGATCCTCATACCTTTATCGCCCTCGATTCTGGGGAAATTAACGAAGATCCTGCCTTCGCTATTTGTTGTTACCCCATTCCAAACGACCGTTGAACTTGCTACGGGAATAAGCTGTGCTTTTACCGATGAAACGGCTGCTATAAATGTTATCAATCCAATTATTATCTTCATAACTTGCTTTGTTTTTGATATAGCAAAGTTATATTGCACTGCAGCGGATAAATAGTTCATTTTACGGAAAGAATAGCACAGACGTACGAAAAATCAAAAATCCTCCAATAACGGAGGATAATCCAGGAAAGCTTGGCTCTTCTCTAAGCAAAAGTTGCTTGTTCGCCGCCAACGAAAAAGTCATCATATTGGTAATAATCCGTGGAGCGGATCATTAAAAAAAGTCACAGGAAACTAATGAAGTTTCATTGTGACTTTAACAAGCAGAATTGCAGTAATTAGTTCAGCTGTGATTTTCTGAATTCCAAAGGTCTCAGACCTGTCTGTTTCTTAAATAATTTTGTAAAATAAGAAGCATTCTCGAATCCTAAGTGATAGGCTATTTCCGCAACTCCCTTCTCTCCCAATCTCAATAGATTTTTAGCCTCTGAAATCAAAAATATATGAATGAGTTCCAAAGCAGTTTTCCCAGTTTCCTGTTTCAGTACGTCACTTAAATAACGTGGCGAAATAAACAGCTGGTCGGCAATATCGGTAACGCTTGGCAACCCGTTTTTTTCCAGACCTCTTTCATCAATATATTTTTTAAGGATATCATTGAATCTTGATGCTGTTTTTCCAATAACCTGTTCTCTGTCGATAAACTGTCTTTTGTAAAAGCGCTGTGCATATTTCAAAATCGATGATATATGACTCAAGATAATCTCACGGCTGTATTCATCGGGATTATTAAAATATTCGCCCTGAATTTTCGCGTGAAGCTCCAGAATAATCTGCTCTTCTTTTGGAGAAAGTTGCAGCGCTTCCGTTACATCGTAGTCAAAGAAGCCATAATTGTTAATGCTTTTAAAGAGCTCGTGACCGTTCAGATAATCTTCGTGAATCATCAACATATAGCCTTTTTCTTCAAATTCGAGGTCTTTCATTTCAATGATCTGCCGTGGTTTGGCAAAAAATAGACAGCCATTATCGTGGTCGTATTTTGTACGTCCGTACATAAACATCCCTGATTTTATTTTTTTGAAAGCGATAATGTAGCAATCTGTGGTAAATTCCCTATTTCCCAGCGGACAGGCCACCTGACAGCCGATCATACTAAAGAGCGGATGCTCCGGAGCGTCCCAGCCATTTCCGGTGTGCAATTCTGTGAGGGTTTTATAATGTTTCATTTTATTTTTTTCGAATGTTCGACAATCTCTTTCTATTACAACTTATTCTCTGAAGTTAAGCTAAAAAAGCAAACAGTACACTGTAGAAAACAATTTCTTTGCGCGCATCATTCCTAATAAATCTAATGCCCATGTGCGGCAATGCTGACCTCTTTCCAATTTTGGATATCGTTCAATCTTTTGGTGTAAACCTCATTGACTACGTGATAAGCAATTTTACCGAACAATAATCTTTGTGGAGGATTTTGATTGTCAATAAGATTCAAAACTGGCACTACTGTCGATTCAGGTTTTCCCCATGTATCAGGATTATCCCCTGTTTCCGCAAATGCCTCTCGTACTGGATTGTAATCGGTAATATCCGAAGAAGTCTGAACCGCTGAAGCTCCTGCCCAATCCGTTGCAAATCCATTAGGTTCAATTAATGTGGTTTTGATTCCCAAATGTGCTGTTTCTGAACCAATCGTTTCAATTAGTCCTTCGACTGCAAACTTTGAAGCATTGTACAATCCTAAAAGCGGTAGCGTCGTTAGTCCCAAAAAGCTGGAAATCTGAATGATATGCCCACTTCTTTGTTTTCTCATCACCGGTAAAATTGCTTGTGCTACCCAAAGTGAACCAAAAAAATTGGTTTCCATTTGGTCTCTCGCCTGCTGTTCTGTTGTTTCTTCCGTCGTTCCGAATAAACCAAAACCAGCATTATTAATCAAAACATCAATTCTTCCAAAGTGTTTTTCTACTTTCTCCACTACTTCAAAAACTTCTGTACGGTTGTTGACATCCAGTTTCACCGGAAGAATGCTGTCACCGTACTTCTCTTTTAAATCCTGCAACGCTTCAATATTTCTAGCGGAAGCAGCAACTTTATCGCCTCTTTTAAGTAAGGCCTCAGCCCATAATTTTCCAAATCCTTTGGAAGCTCCTGTTATAAAAATTATTTTGCTCATTGTTTTTTCTTTTTTTGTTAATCCAAAATTATCCTTATCCATACTCATACACTAACTCATTTCAGCTGAAGAATAGCACATAATTACGATATAGCTTTAGCTGTACACCTTAGTTAAAAAGAGAGCTCCTTCCATTTCTAAAAGAAGCTCTCACCAACACTTCAATTAAAACACTTATGATAAACTTTTTGCTGCCGGAAAATCAATCGGGATCTGGGTATTTGCAAAAACATAATTCGTAAAACTTCTAAGGGCAACCAAGGCTGTAAGTTCTACAAGCGCCTTCTCATCCAAACCAGCTTTATAGAAGTCTTCCAGTGCAGCATTTCCGGCATTGCCTTTATTGTTTGCGATCGATTGGGCAAGTTTTATAATGGCATCCAATTTAACATCCTCAACACTTCCCTTTCTGATTGCTAAAGTGTCCTCCTCACTAAAACCATTTAATTTAGCCAGCATGGTATGTGCAGCAAGACAATAATCACAATCATTTACCTGTGACACCACCAAGTTGATCGCTTCCCTTTCCTTTGCGGTGTAAGAAGAATGATGCGCTAAGGTTGCTTCTGTTTCCAGCATCGCTTTTAAAGCTGATGAAGAATATCCGATAGTAGCATAAAGGTTCGGGATCTTGCCCATTTTTTTCTCTACTGATGATAAAATGACCTGAGCTTCTTCGCTCAATTGTTCTTTGTTTGGAACTGTAATAGTTTTCATATTCTTATTATTTATTATTGGTTACTTGAATCTTTCAATTTCCCCCCGTCTAACGACTGATCTTTTAAAAATAAAAATCCCAAGGAAAGTCAAAACCACGATCAGTAGATTGACCATTGCAATGCTCTGAACATTTTTTATCTCAAATAAATTGATCAGGCCGTAACCGGCAATGGAACTAATGACGTAAATACCGCCGCCGGTCAGCCCGCTTGCTACTCCTGCATTCTTGCTAAAACGCTGTAAACAGTATGCATAGACATTATTAAAAATAAAGCCGGAAAGGAAATGAATAAGCAGCGTAAAAATAAGCAGTACATAAAATCCATTCGCCCCAAATGATATAAGGGTCATCAGGCCTGCGAAAATCAATTGTAGGATCACAGCTGTATTAATTTTTAAGAAGAGATTTTTGTTTATCAACACCTTTGAGGTGATTCCGCCCAGCATCAGTGCAATTCCTGAACCCAGCGAACTGTAGCCTGTCACAACAGGTGAATAACCATAAACTTTTTCGATAATAAACGGACTGCTGATCCCGTAAACAACGAGTAGTGAATAGCTCAGTCCGATAATAAGCAGCCCTACACTAAAATCCGCTGTCTTAAGCATACCTGAATAGACGTTTAGGATCTGCTTCCGGTTAAAGGACTGGAATTTCCGGAGCGATTCACCGGTATATCTCCACTCGAAAAACAGAACAGCTGCTGTCAAAAAGCCCAATATATAAAAATTCGACTGCCAGCCAAATGTTACCTGTAGATATCCGCCAATAAATGGTGCGACAATAGGAGCCGTTGCCCATACAATTGAAAATAGGCTCGTATAGTGCTTCAGCTTTTCACCACTGTACATATCCACAAAGAATGCCCTCTTTCCAACGATGATCAGCGATACTGTTATTCCCTGTATTATCCGCATTCCATAGATCACACCGATATGGGGAACCAGTGCAATGATAAAACTGGCGATTGAAAATACAATAAGGGCAAACAAATTGATCCTGTATCTCCCAAAGCTATCCAGTATACTCCCGATAAAAAGCTGGCTGAGTCCGGAGCTTACCATGAAAAGCAATAAAGAAAGCTGCACCTGCTGCATGGAAACGCCCAGATCACCTGCCATCGCCGGCAACGAGGGAATATAAATATCGGTGGTAAGTCCTCCAAGCGGAATGAGGATAAAGGCGAGCAGGGTGCTGATGTGTAAATATTCTATTTTTTGGGCTTTCATAACGATGTTGAACTATATGTAAAAAAGCACGGGATTACCCGTGCGCTGCTTCTGAAACATCTTTCCATTCCTTCCACTGTTGAAGTTTTTCACCATAAACCCTTTCTGTTTTGACATAACCCAATTTGCCCAAGAATAATCTTAACGGCGGATTTTCACTGTCAATCAGTGTTAAGATTGCTGGAACAGTAGCTTCAGGTGTACCGTAATCATCAGGGCCAAGTCCTTCAATTTTAGTTAGGCTTTCTTTCAGCGGATTATACACATCCAACTGATCGCCAAATACTGCCGAACTTCCACCAAATTCTGTTTTATAGCCATTTGGTTCGATAAGCGTTACATGGATACCAAAATCTTTTACCTCACTGGCCAGCGCTTCACTCAATCCTTCAACCGCAAATTTAGTAGCGTTGTAAATGCCTAAAGTCGGAAGGCTCCATACGCCCAGTACACTTGAAAGCTGGATGATATGCCCATGTACCTGCGCTCTGAGGATTGGCAGTGCTGCCTGTGTCACCCATAGTGTTCCGAACAGATTTGCATCGAAAACATCCCGGGCTACTTTTTCACCGATTTCTTCCACTGCACCAAAAACGCCATACCCCGCATTGTTGATCACCACATCAAGCTGACCGAAATGTTCGCTGGCTTTGTTTACGGCAGCAAATACAGCTTCTCTATCGGTAATATCCAACTGTAACGGTAATAACTGATCACCATACTTTTCTGATAATGCTGTAAAAGCATTCGCTTTTCTGGAAGTTGCCACGACGTTGTCCCCACGTTGCAATAGTGCTTCTGTCCAAAGTTTTCCAAATCCTGAAGTTGCTCCTGTTATAAAAATTGTCTTTGCCATGTTGTTATTGTTTAAATTATTATTTGTTATTTTGATAAGACAAAGTTATATCCAGAACCGGCCTCTGCTCTACTCCATATCAGCGGAAGAATAGCACAGATTTACGAAAATGTAATTTTGAAACATTTCAACAAGCAAATTCCTAAAATTAGAGACATTGGAAAAGATCAATCATTATAAAAGCATAACCGAACTTCATGAAAAAAGTGGCTTTGAAACTCCGAAGCATCCACTATTGAGCCTGATGACCTGTAAAGAACTTATGACCTATTCGGTCGGAGAAGACAGGTTCACCGGAGACTTTTATATGGTTGCTCTGAAAAAGATCAAATCGGGCTATGTGCTATATGGCAAAACGAAATATGACCACAGTAATGGATCCACCGTTTTTATGAAGCCAAGGCAAATTATTGAGGTCAGTAATGTACAGTTTGCAGAAAAGGGTTTTGTTATATTTTTTCATGAGGATTATCTGGCCGGCCATATTCTGCATGACCAGATCAAAAACTATGGCTATTTTGAGTATGAAATAAATGAAGCCCTGCACCTATCTCCTGCTGAGGAGGTTATCATGTGGGAACTCTATGAAAAAATACGCAAGGAATATGACGAAAATTCAGATGAATTCAGCCGTGAAATTATATTGTCACATATTGACTCCATCCTAAAATATTCCGACCGCTTTTATAAAAGACAGTTTGTGGATCGAAGTAATAACGTTTCGGGAACCACCCTAAAAAGGTTTCAGACAGTATTACAGAACTATTTTGATAAGAAGCTGCACCTTAAAGAAGGTTTGCCCACCGTAAATTATCTTGCGGGAGAACTTTTTCTATCAAGCAGGTATCTGAGCGATCTTCTTAAACAGGAAACCGGAAAAACCGCTCTGGAACATGTCCATATTTACCTGATTAAAGAGGCGAAAAATCTATTGCTGGGATCGGACAGCAACATTTCTGGCATAGCCTATGGTCTGGGATTTGAAAGCCCTTCATATTTTACCCGTTTGTTTAAAAAATTGGTGGGTATTACACCTGCCCAATTTAAGGAAACCAAAAATTGATTTCATAATTATGGGTAATAGTACAAAATGTTTGAAATTGACCTGCTCCTCCTCGTTGAAAAATTTGGTAGCCGCTTTGAATGCCTGTGGTTCTGTTGTGCTGATATTGATTCGTTTTTCCGTGTATCTTATTTTTTAATTTGATACTACAAATTTGGAAAATGGAGAGCCGGAAAAACTTAAAAGGCTTTAAGAAAAATTCTTTTTGCGGATTTCGCTGAGATACTCGGGTGTAAAGCCCAGGTAGGAAGCCACGAGATATTGAGGTACGCGCTGCAGAAATGCAGGCTGATTCTTGAGAAATTGACGG
This sequence comes from Sphingobacterium sp. CZ-UAM, assembly GCF_002000245.1. Lineage (GTDB taxonomy): Bacteria > Bacteroidota > Bacteroidia > Sphingobacteriales > Sphingobacteriaceae > Sphingobacterium. Next base: position 1,167,565 of record NZ_MTCM01000001.1, read on the forward strand.
TATAGCTCCTCCCTGGAGTGCTCATAAAGCAGCTTGACGCGCATCTGTGCAGCGGCATAAGCTTTCTGATACACCATGCGAAAATACTTTTCCATGACCGGGTGCTTTTCCAGTAGATCATCGAGGGCATGTTGGCGAATGACCAGGACTTCTGTTGGCAGTACAGCCTGAATGTAAAACTCTGTGGCCGTCTGATTTATATAAGAGAAGGTCTCTGTCATCCACCAGTTTTCAATCGCGAATTCAGTCGTCTGCTGCACACCCTTTTCATTGATAAAAAACTTTCGCAGAATTCCATCCAGTACAAAATAACTGGCTTTGCAGATCTGCCCTTCGGTCAATACGTTTTCTTTCTTTTTAAGCGTCTGCTGCTCAAAATATCCGGTTATATCGGCAAATTCATCATCGGAAATCTTTATAAATTTATCCAGGTGTTTTTTGAATTGTTCACGCATCATTTAAAGTCTTTTTTGATCATCTTTAGCCCGTTTAAGATAATCAAAAATAATAAAATAACCTCATCATCCTTGGTGGCGCGGTCTGATCCATTTAGTATATTTACTTATCTATTGGATGGGAGATATTTGACAGACATTTTCAGTACGGCCAGCACTGTACATTATCGTTTGTAATTCAATAAAAGGCATAATACGTATAAATCAAGGAAAAATGTTTACAGTAGAACAAATAAAAGCTGCTCATAGCAAAGTAAAATCAGGTGCGGACTTTCCTGCCTATATCCAGGACATCAAAAAATTAGGCGTTACCGCTTACGACGTTTTTGTTGCGGATGGGCACACTGATTATTATGGGCATAATCACTACAGAACGAGCTCTCCAGCTAGTCATGAGCCATTGACCATTGGCAACACTGTTGAGGCAGAGCAGTTCAAAAAAGGCTTAAAAGAGCATCAGCAGGGCGAAACAGATTACCCCACTTTTATGGCGATGTGTGCAATATGTGGTATCGAAAAATGGACTGTCTTTCTTGACAAGATGACCTGTGCGTATTATGATAATGGCGGGAATGAAATTCTGGTAGAAGAGATACCTAGGCAAATCAACTAATTTCCCGAAAGTGGATCGGTGTCATCTGCATCGCTTTTTTGAAGAAATTATTAAAATGAGTAGCCTCTTTAAAACCTAAAGAATAAGCGATTTCCGAGACATTCCATTCGGTATGTCTCAGTAATATTTTAGCCTCCTGTAACAGGCGCTCCGCAATAATTGCGGAGGTTGTTTTTTCAGTAATCTCTTTGACGGCGCGATTAAGGTGATTGATATGGACGGAAAGCTGACCTGCGAATTCGCCTGGCGATCGAAAGCAGATCCGCTGCCTCAGATCTTCAATCGGAAACTGACGCTCTAAAAGTTCCAGGAACATATGCGTGATCCGTTGAGAAGCATTTGCCTGCTGCTTTTCAACTTTAGAAGCCGTTTTCATCCTATGCGTATAATGAAGTAGATCAAACACGAGATTTCTCAGCAGATCATATTTATGCGCATAATCCGACTCTAATCCAGCCTGCATCTTTAAGTATATCTGCTTTATATCTTCCAATTGCTCATCCGTGAGCTCAAAAACAGGTAAGGCGTTGGGTTTAAAGACTTCGTAGTCGTTTAGGTTGCCGAAGTGATGAAAAAATGATGCCGTAAAGACACAAAAAAATCCAGCTTTATAATCGTCAATCCATTCAAATTTGTAAGGGATCTGCGGATTTGTAAAAAATAAGGCCTGCCTTTTAATTTCAATGACCTTGTCAGCATAATGTATTCGGTTTCTACCGATAATCAGGGTAATCTTAAAATAATCTTTCCTGCTGTAGACCACAGGCTTAGTATGCTTCCCTATATATTCATCTATTTTAAAAACATTGAAATGCCCTACCCCATGACGGAAATTCTCGGGTATCCGGTCAAATTTAGATTGGTAAAACCCCTCCAGTGACTGCATTTTTTCCATAGGATAAATGTACGAAAATCAAATAAAAAACGCCGTCACTCAGTCATGACAACGCTTTTTATTTTAAGTATAAGATTTTCAATTAAAATCAGTGGAATAAGAAATATACTTATTGCTTTCTAATTCTTCTGAAAGCAGATTAACTTTTTCCGTTGCCCTTTTGTAGGCATCGCTTCCGAGGTAGAGCCGTACAGGCGGGTTGGGATTCTTTACCAAATCGATAAAAACCTGAGCCAGCAATTCCGGATTACCGATTTGCGATCCGTTCATGGCTGCATATTTTTCGTGGGAGCTTCTCACCGCAGTATAGCCATCAATTTTCTTTTCAGCAAAAACAAGGGAGTTTTCTTCCAGAAACTCCGTCCGGAATGCCCCCGGTGCCACCACTGTCACTTTAACACCAAACTCTTTCACATCCTCTGCCATCACCTCTGAAAGCCCTGTCACCGCATATTTCGTAGCAGCGTACATCGCCCAGCCCGTTCCCGGGGCAAAACCCGCAATAGATGAAATGTTGATAATATGGCCCGATTTCTGCTGCCTGAAGTAAGGCATCGCAGACTGCATCGTCTTAATTACAGCCATTACGTTAATGTCAAAACTATCCTTGATTTCTTCCTGACTTAATTCTTCCACAGCTCCACCGATCCCATAGCCGGCATTATTCACCAAAACGTCGATTTTCCCAAAGTGTGCAACCGTACGTTCAAAAGCTTCGTTGATGGATTTCTCACTTGTCAAATCCACTTCCAGCGGTAAGAACCGTGGCCCTTCAACATGTCCGACGGCGTCTATTAAACGCTGGGATTTTCGACTTGTTGCTGCCACGTTATACCCCGCTATGATGAGTTTTTTTACCAACGACACCCCCATTCCCTTGGAAGCCCCCGTTATAAACCATACTTTATTTGTCTCCATATCTAATTTATTTATAGGACAAAATTAGCACTTCAATAAATGTCAATAATAACTAAATCGAAGCAATAGATTACGAAAATCAAACAATTGAGTGTATTCCACAACAACTCAGCACTAGCCCGAGTCAACAAAATAATCACACCGTCAAAAGGAGGCCCAGATATTTTCGTACACTCATGTTAAAAATTTAGCCTTACTTTCATTAACTTCGTTAGTCTAACATTTCGGCTTATTTTATACCAACTTGCATACAGACCAACATGGATAAACGCGTAAAATTTGATTTTGAAGTATACTTTACCAATGGTGGCAGCCTCAGGGGCGAAGATTTCCGCTTGGATATCAACGGCGATACGATCAGCGACACGGAGCTCGCCGACTATATTATTCAAGATCTCCGGCTGCTGATGGCTGGAAAAGTAAATATCCTCAATAAGGAAATATTTGAAGAAGCCCATAAGCGTAAAGTTGCGCCGGCAGAAAACGCAACGGAACAGCTTATTGACCTCAGCCATACGATCGAAAACGGCCTTGTCACCTACAAAGGGCTGCCCGCCCCCATTATCTGCGATTACCTATCCAGAGCCGACTCCAGGAGCTATTACGATGAAGGCACCGAATTTCAGATCGGCAAAATAGAGATGGTCAGTAATACCGGCACCTATATTGACTGCCCTTTTCACCGCTATGAACATGGCAAGGATACCTCCGAAATGGACTTAAAGGCTTTTGTGGATCTGGACGCAGTTGTCATCAGGGTTCCCTACCGCAATGGACTGGCCATTACCGATGAGCAGCTCAAAAACAGGGAGATCAGAAACCGTGCCGTACTGATCCATACCGGATGGGATAGCTATTGGAATACCGAAGCCTATTATGAAAACCATCCTTACCTGACCGCAGCAGCAGCAACGTACCTCGTCGAATGTGGTGTTAAACTGGTGGGCATTGATTCACACAATATCGATGATACCAGTGGACGATCACGTCCGGTGCATTCCACTCTTCTGGGGTCAGAGATCCTGATTGTCGAACATTTGTGCCATCTGGACCTACTGCCTGACGACAACTTTACGTTTACGGCCGCTCCACCGAAGTTTAAAGGTGTAGGGACATTTCCTGTACGTGCATTTGCCAAGCTGAAAAAGGATGTGGCTGGATAGAAGCTTTATGATAAGAACGCCAAGCGCCAAACCATATATGTTAAATTAAATACAAGAAAAAAAATGGGTCAATACTTTTGGATTGCCATACCTGCAGAGCTGTTTTTCCAGTATTGCGGCGAAACGATGGAAAAACATCGTGCACACGCCTATATTGAAATGATAAACCGTCGTTCGGGCAAGCGGAATTATGTGAAATATAGCAAGGAAAATCAGGCGGATTTTTTGAAAAGCTTTTCATCCGCCGATTATTATGGATTTTTTCTGTCCACCTATCCTTTTTCAGATCGGGAAACTAACGTAGATTCAAGTGTCTTCTATGATTCACCTGTAGCCGAATATACAATAGCAGGAAGCGGCGGTTATGAAACTGACCGGGCAAGAGAAATCATCCATTTGCGGCAGATCATGAAGCAAGCTGACAAATCCGCAAAAGCTTTTTTTGCGGCCTTGCAGCGCAACCTCAAAAAGATCCCCGATCTACGCGATACCTTGAGCAGCGGAAATAAAACCCATTTTTACCTGCCTACATTAAAAAGTATCATTCCACAAAACGCGCATAGCCGGCTTATAGAAATACCTTGGGAAGAACACTGTCTCAGCCAAGAGCTCGTGTACCGACAAGAATAGTGATCGTATAGCCTCATGTATACCTCGACCGAAAATGCTGTTCGTTTAATTTTGAATAGGCGCTTGTATCAAGATAATTTTTTTATTTTGTATTGATCAATTATAAATTTCATTACCTTAGGATATTGTTCAAAGAAAAATTTGAAAATCAAGACAATAAAGTTATTGCAATAGTATTAGGTAAAGAAAAAAATTTTTATGAAAATAACACTTAAGGTCGCTTCATTATTATTTTCGGCTGCCATTTTCATGTATGGATGCAACAAGGACAACAATATACCCGAGACACCAGAAAAGGTTATAGAAAAGCCCGAAGAGCCAGTCAAAGCCATAAGAGATACCTTTCTGTTTTTACGGAAAGATGTTATCGTATTCAAAGCATATAAAGGGTCGGTCAAGGGCGGTGTTGATATATCTGTGCAAGAGAGACCCGAAACTTTTTGGAATTCCAGCAAGCTGTCCAGTTATCTTTATGATACACTTACTGTTACCAAAGACAGTACCTTCGAGAGGCCTTATAAGTATGAAATCAATAATTTTAGGTTCGAGCAACGCAAGGACAGTATTTTTCGGTGGAATCGTTATGCAAGATTTTGGGAGTTTTATGGTATGCACAAGAAAGATACAGTCGAACAATATGTACGCTTTTATAGTTTTCAAAAGTACACGCCACCCTATTTATATGCTGAAAATGGTCACAATTCGGGGGAAATATCATATTCCTATTATTTCAATGACAATAAATACCTTTTTAAAGGCCCTGAAGATATGAAAAATGACAACGATGAGGTAGCCTGGTACGGCATCAAATATATCTACGTTAAAAAGAAATAGCTTATTCTATAGGCGACAGGATCCGATTACGAAAAATGGAAGCACCACATACGATGCTTCCATTTTTTGTAGGCTAAAGCCGCTTACTTTCGTCCTTTTGGTTTCCACTGTCCCAGCAACCTGCTTGTGGCAAAGCTTACAAGCGTACCAAGTGCAGCGGTAAGGACAGTTTGTAGTACATCACCCAGCGAGATACTCGCCCAGATGGAGCAGATTGTTCCACCGATAGTGGAGATACGGATATCATTCAGCTTCATCGGCTTCACTCCTTTCCAGTGCTTCCTTCGAGCCTTTCTCAGGTATGTCGTCAGCCTCCGGCGGGGGCTTATCATCATCCAATACTGTCTCCACGATCCCCAGTCCCAAAGCCAGGTATTTTAATATATTCCCGACCTTACCCGGTAATTTAACAGGCGCGGCCAGCACCAGCTGCAGCACCTGTCCTATTTTGTTAAATATTTTTTTCATCCTTTTTGTATTTTAAATAGACAGGATGAGCGGTTGATAGCATTATATTCCGACTGCCAATCCCCATCCTCCAACACACACTTTTCGTTAAGCTAAGGAGATCATGGAATTGAAAGCCTTGCGTTCCGACTGCCTATCGCTGACGCAAGATGAGGGTAGCATAAATCATTGTCCGAGCATAGCGAGTTTGATTTATGCCGTCATCTTGCTAAGAAGATGGCAAAAAGGAATGCAGCAGCTAATTCCAGATCTCCAAAGCCTTATCGAATACTCAAATACACTTCATCCCCCATATCCCACAGGCTATACACCAGCGCTTTGAGTTTGGCCAGCGCTTTACCGCTGCCGGTCCCCTGTCCTTCACCGATCAGACTGGTAACCGGAGCGATGCAACCGAGCAGTTCGTCCTTGGCATTGTTAGCCGCGTGTATCAGGATACCTTCACGGTTTAGTACGTTCGGGATACCGATCTGCTCGCCGTGCCGCTGGTAACGGATTTTTTCCAGTTTGTACTGACCGATCGGAATACAGCTGATCCGCCTGATGTTATTGCGGTCAGGCAACTCGATGGTATGGCAGATATGCTCACCGTTGTACGTGATCGCTCCATTTGTTCCCTCAGCCCCATATTTCCGACGGAGCTTGAGAGTGTGTCTGTTGTTCATGACAGGCTATTATGGAATGTCTACCTCGGCGATGGTCATGGCATTATATGGGTTGTTCTTGAGTGGATAGAATTCCCCATTAACCTCCTGATACATCGAAATACCGACAATGATGTAAACCACTTTTGTGGCATCTACGACTAATGGTGCCTGTAGTGTCTCCTCGGCGTGCACACCAATCAGCGGAATGTAGCCCGATTTGACCATGACCGGACGTGGAGGTACTTCATCCGTACTCAGCTCGGCAGCGGCCAGTGTAAACAACATGTGCGTCGCCCCATTCAGTAGCATGACATCATTTTGAGGGTTAAACTCCGGAATGACTAGCGTAGCATGGCCTGTTGCACGGTCGTAAGCTACTTCCAGCTTTTCGCCTAATAGCATTTTTAAGCTGCTGGCCTGGTTGAATTCAAAACCTTTGAGCATAGCGCTGTTCTCCCCCAAAAAGATCCGCTCCCCACGGGCATTGGAAGAGTCTGCTTTCTGGATCCGGTGTACCAATGCTGTCAGGCGGTTGCGCATCGTGTTGTCCGCGAAGGTGCGAAGCAGGTTGTTGAGCTGAATCCTGATCAGCTTGGCACTAGTAGCTGCGGATCCAAACTCAGCCATGTTCTCACGTGTACGCTGAAAATTGGGATCCGACTGGATCCTAGCTTTGTCCACTCCGCCTTTCATGCGGACTTCATAACCGCGACTGCGGTGTTTGCTAAAAGAAAGATCCCCGACCTTTCCTCTAACCTTGATTAAACTTTCTTGTTTTGCCATGATATTATGTTTTTAATGACAACACAAAGATGTAGAGACTGGAAACGAGCACTGTCCAAAATGGCCAGATATGGCCAACATGGCTTAAATTGACATGATATGACTCGAAATGACAGGATATGGCACCATTTGTACTTGATGTCCTAGCGTTTAACTACTGTAAGTCTATCAGGGATGTAATGAAAAGGTACCAATGCTCTACCAAAAAGGTACTAGAGAACTACCAAATAGTTACTAGATAGCCACAGTTATCAGTAGCCTAATCGTAGATAATATACGAATAGATTGTAGGCGCTGCGCCAAAGCCGCCTACCGCGATATCGGAAGATAGTATATATTAAAGAATGACAAATATAATCGTATGTAACAGATTAATTAAGCATATTCAAAATATTGTAATACAAATATTTAAAACAAAACAAATACAAAGATCGTTAATTGTAAATTATTAACTTTCTTTCTTAAGGGCTGTCCGTAAAACCGAGCAATGCACAAATATGGACAGAGAGGTATCCAGCTGACAGGAGAATCATCGTACCACTAGGTATTGTCCACGGCATACCCCACTATGTCCCTAGACAATCCCACAGCCTTATTTCCTATGACTAAAAAATACCGACTGTGTATCAGTGCAAAGTATGTTGCTACCGTACTAGACCTTAGTCCCAGACAGGCGCAGCGCAAATACCAGCAGGCAAAAGATGCCTATGGCAAGGCCAGGCACCAGCACCTTACCGTACATGAATTTGCAGCATACTATGACTTGCCGTTAGCGGAAGTTATTGAGCGACTTTAAATGTTTAAAGTCATGATCAAGGGGCGCAAACTCGCCCCTTACTCTGATCTTGCATTCACCAATGCCCATTCTTCCCTCATCTTTAGCAGTCTATTATAAGCCTCAGCTGGTACTTTCAACTGCTCCTGATGTGCACCAAATAACTCCACAATATAATCACTCCCGACTCTGTGTTGATCTTTTATAGCCAAATGCTGTATCAACAGCCCCCGACCGGCGCGGAAAAATAAATTGGGCCATTGTTTCTCGATTTTTGCCAATGAATCTATATCAACCGTACCCTCGCGGCCATCCAGCAGACGTACATCCACCAACTTGGACTTGGCGGATCCTTCTTTCAGATAAAAATACGCGATCTGCGGTATTCTTACCCGTTCATTGACAGCACCTATCATTACCTCAACTTGTTCAGTGGCCTCTTTGAGACAGGCTTTTAGTCTATTTTCATGGATACTTAAACGATCGTGGTTGGCACGCAATCGCTGCTTCCGACTTCTAAGTTCATTCAATTCATTTTCATAATATAGCCGAAGCTCATTACTATTTTTTTCCGCTGCTCTTATCTGCTCCTCTTTTTGCAGATGCCACTTTTGCATTACTTTTACCCGCTTTTCCCTATAGTTACTAATCTTTCTTTCCTTTCGAAAGGCATAATAAAATTGAACCATAATCAGGCAGAACATAACGACAACAAAGTCCCTTTCAAAATAATCCTTTTGTTGCAAATCTACACCAAACAGAGCCAAATAGATTTTATAGACTACTCTCAGCGCAATAGCGCCCAAAAGAAGCACCAGGATCAGAAATTGGAGCGGATAACGAAATATTTCATTTTGTCCGAGAAATGTGTGCGAGTCAAGTTTGTATATGACGAAGGCAACAGCCACTATCGCCAATAGCATTAAAACCCAACTAAAAAGAAATACCAAACCATGTTTTTCCATAGTTATACTCGAAAACAAAGCTTCTTCAGTCGTGTAAAACGTGACCAGAAAAGAGGAAATACAAGCTAATAGTAATATTATACCCAAATTTCCATACCAGGAGCGAAAGAAAGATTTAAGTGTTATCATAATAGGCTTACAACAAAATTAACCTCAAAGTTAATAATACGTATCCTCAATGAAAGTAACGTTTCCTTTACACACTATCATAGATTCAATTAATGGCTTCGTAGCGTTTGCAAATGCGTTTAAGTGGCTTTCAAGCGTGTTTCATACTTGTTTCGACGAAACCAATTTCATTTTCACCGATCTCAGACTTCATTTCCTTCACTTTTTAGGGATTAGGTTTTAGATTCGCTGTTCGATCGAATTATAGAACTAATTTAATTTTTTAACAACGGTGAATACTAATTGTCTAGGACATAGCCTTGGCATGCTGCTATTGTCTGAGCTTTAGGAACCGCCAAACAGACTAAAGAGTATGAAGAAATACACATTAGATAAGGAAGGTGTCAGGCAATGGTTAGAACAGCTATACGGCTCAACCATCGAACTCCAGATGATGGAGCAAAATCTGATCCTACTCAGCCTGCACAGCTGGCTTATGTCTCGCTTTGAACTTTCGGAGAGCCAAGTTGAGTATCTGATATCGTTATCATCAGACTTCAAAAACAATCTTGCCCAAGAGATCGCCTTTGCGATCAACAATCGTGCGGACATCACTTTGGATAAGCAGACCAATGAAAAAAGTACCAGCACTCTATCCCGAGATTCGGTCAAGGTGACCGAGTATGAGTCAAACAAGATTCAGTCAGATACTCCAGAGATACCAGTAGAATCTGAAGCGAATGAAATCTTCAGCCACCGATTAGAGGGGCATCTGATTGTCAGGATTTACTATAAACTACTATAGATTATTTAAAATAACCTAACAAACGCCATGGGCCATATCTCTCTCATGGCGTTTTTGCTTTTTCGTGAACTATTCATTTACAGTATATTAAAAGTGAAACGCTTTATCCAACATTTAAATGCATATTTTGGCATAGAAGATCGCTGTCGCGATGAATTAATAAAGTACAGCATACTCCGCAAGGCGAAGCGAGGACAGATCTATTGCCGGGAGGACGAGAGCCGTCCCTACTGGTGCTATGTACTAGACGGTATGGTAGGTGCCTATGAGACGCAGCTTAGAAAGCCCTATCTGCACTGGATTGCTACGGAGGGCCATTACTTTACGGGCACCAAGCACGAGTATAGTTTTAGCAGCCAGGACCTGTGTATTCAATTTCTCAGCAAGACTACCCTTGCCTGTATACCCCTTTCCATTTTGCAGGAGTTACAAGACAAATACCCGAGCATGCATCATTTTGTGAGTATCATGCGGCAGCGGAAATCTGATTTTTTTAATAAAAAAGGACTTATTATGGCCAAGGATGCCACGGACAGGTATATAAAATTAAAGGAACTCATGCCTACCCTATGGTACAATCTGAACAATAAATTGATGAGCGAATTTTTATATATCGACCCAAAAACACTTTATGAAAGTAAAAAGCGACAATGAACCATTGCCAGCATATAAGTCAAAAGAAAGTTTACAGCTCCTTTAATTAAACATCGCCCTAAATTCCAGTGGCGTTTGGGAAGTTTTCTTCTTGAACAGTTTACTGAAACTTTGTGCATGCTCAAACCCTAATTCATATGCAATTTCGTTTACGGTAAGGTTCGTCGTCGATAATTTCTCTTTTGCTTTTTCAATGAGTTTATGGTGGATGAACTGTTGGGCACTCTGACCAATGAGTGAACGTAGCATATCGCTTAGATACCCAGCAGAAATATTCAACTGTTCTGAAAGAAAGTGTACCGTGGGAATACCTTGATTAGCGGAATTCTCCCCGTTCAGATAATCATCCAATAGGGCTTCTGTCTTCTGTAAAATATCATTGTTTATATTTTTCCGAGTGATAAACTGCCGCTTATAAAATCGGTTGACATAGCTCAGCATTAACTCAATCTGGGAAATAATGACTTCTTGACTGAATTCATCTATCCGATTGTCCAGTTCATTTTTCATGATGTTCAGGATAGCTATCATGGTTTCCCTTTCCTGATCAGATAAATGCAAGGCTTCATTCACAGAATAAGAAAAATAGCCGTACTTCTTAATTTTATGTGCCAAGGGATAACCCATAAAAAAGTCAGGATGAATCAGCAGCAGATAAGCATAAGTATCCCTGTTATATTCTGTGCTGCCAACCAATTGATTGGGAGCAAGAAAAAGCATGCTTCCTTCATTAAAATCATAATAGTCCCTACCATACTTCAGTTTTCCGCTATTCTTTGTAATAAACGTTATTTTATAAAAACTTAAGATATCATAGATCGGTGCCATATCCGTATTAAATGGATTGTCCTGATTAAAATGTACCAGACTTATCAAGGGGTGCTGAGGTTTTGGTAGACCAAAGGCCTCATGACTCTCAGATATGGATATAAAGCGTCTTAATGTGTCCTCTTTCTTTTTCATAGTATAAATTTATAAAAAACCTGTAACGCTTTTGCTACAGGTTTTTATAGGCCGCAAGGCTCTACCACGGAACTTGACCGCCTTGTTCTGTACGATAAGTAGCCGGTCCGGTAAAGCTTCCATTCGGAATATCTTCTGCCAGCGCAACGCGTATAGGTTCAAGAGATCCTTCTTCTACCGTATCGGTACCTTCAAAGTTGTTTAGCGCGGTCGCCGTAAAGCCCGGGCTTACCAGATTAACCTTAACATTCGTATTTTCCAATTCATTGGCAAGAGACAGGAAGACACCATTCAAGGCAGTCTTGGAAGCACCATATACTGCATCAAATCCGTTACGAAAGGTATTGTCTGGATCTGCATTAAGGGTAAGCGAACCTAGTGAACTTGACACGGTAACGATTCTTGATTGTTTTGCCTTCCGCAATAAGGGTAAAAGAGCCTGAGTGATGGCTAGGGTACCAAACACATTGGTATCCCATACCTGACGCATTTCATCTATTGATGTGGTGCTTGCCTTCTGGGCACTAAGGATTTCCCACATTGTGCGTCCCGGAACACCTGCATTTGAAATGGCTGCATTATTGACCAGCAAAGTAAGATACCCAAATTCACTTTCTATTTTATTTACAGCATTTTTGATTGATTCACTGTCGGTAATATCCAGCTGAATGGCTTGTGCAGCACCTCCGATCCGGTTGGCTGCATCTTCTCCTTTTTGTAAATTTCTTGATCCTACAAACACATGATATCCATTATCGGCAAGTGCTTTGGCTATCTGAAAACCGACACCAGTATTGGCGCCTGTAACAAGAGCCACTTTAATTTCATTTGTCCTCATATTAATTTATTTAAAATTTAATAGGACAAAGTTGCTGATCAGCGTAGAGTTAATTGTAGCCGAATTGGGGAAATGTCTAACCAAATTAAGGGTGGTTTCACTTTCAAAAGCGTCACTGAAAAAAGTAAAATACTACCGTCAGACCCGATTTTAGGTTGTAAAGTATGCGGTACTTTGTAATAGACAAACGAATAAAATGCAAAGAAGAATAAAAATAGGATGATGAAGTATATAGAAAAAGGTATTAAAAGATACCGACGCAAGTTTGCAGTCTTTCCCTCAATGGGTAAGGGAATAAAGACCACTTTAGTAATAAAAGCCTCCACAGCATGGAAGCTTTTATGTGGCCATCCTGTTATAAACAAGATGATCAATTATAACCCTTATGAATATACGGAATATTCATATAACAAAATTAGGAACTTTAAATTTTATGGCTTTTAAATCATGTAAAAGCCGACATAATCATGAGTTGGTTCAGTTTTACGGGTTCAGACCCATCACAACCATCGCACTATACATTGGCAGGAGAAACTCCGCCATCATGTGAAACACCGACAGAACAGATGTGTGCCCTTCAGGCGACAAATTCTGCAGGTTCACCGGTTATCACTGATGCATTGAAAAATGAAATCATCAATTCATTGCAAAATCAGATAAACGGTACAAATGTGCGATTAAAATCGCGATAGGAATATCGTTAAAACATCAGCGTTCGCTAACCAAGTAATAGGGTATGAAAATTCATACCCTATATTTTTGCTGTTTACTGTGTTTCTTCTATCACCAATACTTCCATCTCCTCCTCGCCCAGTACCGCTTCAATACCGTAAGTTGCGAGCTGTGCGTTAAACTCCGCCAGGGTTTCATAGGGTGCGATCTGTATTTTTTCTTTGCTATTGACACGGTCTAAAACAGGTGGAAATTTGCCACCTAGGTCCGTCATGACCGCCAAGACTGCACTATTCTCATATATCATCCCATTAGCAGGCGTATCGTTAGGACGGGGCCGTGCTGGACAGGGCTGTAATATAAGGCAAGGAATTTTTTTCATCGCTTTATACGATCGTATCCCTAAAAAACTATGTAGATCATTCAGTACCAATCGTGCCTGTAGCGAATCTGGTCTTGAAATTTTATCTATACGCTCATAGGACAGCGCATGCTCCAGCGACCATACCTCTCCCTTAGCTTCAACATCTTGGTATTGATCCGGGTTTTTAACCTTTAGTATAAGTCTTTCCGGCCTTGGCACATAGCTAGACGGACTTACTTTTGCCCAAATGAATTTAACGGCGCTACTGATCGAGGCATTGTAATAAGAGGTTTTGATCATATTTGTCAGGCTGTCTTTTTTTATTCTTAAGGATTCGAAAGGGGCGCCGTTTTGATAACCAGCTATCCAAACACCATATTTAACAGGTCCAGTTTCCTCCTTGTTTCGTCCGATCAGGTCTCCCTTACCAAAATCATCCTTTAAGGGTAAGTCTATTAGTTCTTTTTTATAGAGCTCCAGTATGTTTTCTTCGGTTACTAACTTGTTGCTGGTTATCGCTTTCACACCTCCTTTGTAAAGAAATACAACATGCGGGACACTTAGATGCGGGAACCGCTGTTTTAAATAAACATCGGCATAGATAACGGGCAAATTGACCTTATTTTCTTTAAGGTAACTGTTCCCGGCGAAGAACTTTTCGAGTGTTGCTTTATCCTGCCAAGTTACACTGATGATCTGAACTTTATCTTTCAGCTTGTCCTGTAGCTTTTGCAACTTGGGCATAGACTGTATACAGGTACCACAATAGGTGTCAAAAAAATCCAATATCACCACTTTGCCTGCCAGCTTTTGAAGATCCAATGGTTTTCCCGTACCGCGCATTTGCTGAATAGCGCTTGGGGGGACAAAGGTATCGCCAATTTTTAAAGCCTCCTTGGATATTGTATTTTCAGCTGTCTGGGCTGAAGTATTAATCGTCTGGATCAATAAGATAAATGGAATGAATAGTTGTTTTAAATGATTCATGTTTTAACGTGTTAATTGTTTAGCGTAAGTTTTGAGGTATTTTCCCTATAAGGACTGCAGGCTCCGGTAACCGGAAAGCATATTTCCGACTATCTGGTGCCAAGCTATACGTTAGCCCTTGGATATTTCTTTGTATAGTTTTCTGAAATCTTGGATCTAGATTTAACCGTTTCAGGTCAGACCAACGCCTTCCCCGAAATAATAGTTCTTTCTGCCGCTCCTGCAGTATGATAGATAATAGGATATTGGTATCAGTTTCGGCCACTGCAGTAAAGCTATTTTTACCGAACCTATTTTTTAGCAATGCGTTTAGCGCGGCTAATCCCTCATTGACCTTCCCAATACGAACGGCACATTCGGCTTTGATAAGATATATCTCACTTGTCGTTAGCCCTACAAAAAGAGTTGCTAAGGACTGATCATAATTTCCTTTAAAACTGTACGAATCTTTGGGATAATCGTTGCTCCTAAAAAACAACAGCTTTCTAAGATCATTAGCAGTATAACTTGCGTATAAATTGGAATCCACCAACCCATTGTTTAAACTCATTGGCCCCGCATTATTGGTAATAGCAGCAAATAGCACCTCACTATTAAATCGTCCAATAGGCAGCTCGATATCCGCATTGAGATCATTGAAATCCAATAAATCGGCATGAAGCTGCAAACTCGAATCAGCATATCGGTATGCTTTTTCATATTCAGCCATATATAAATAAGCTCTAGCTAGACCTGCATAAGCACTTGCGGCTGAGGGACGCCCGGGTATAGCCTCCTTTGGTGGTAATAAAGAGGCGGCCATTTTATAATCCGAAATAATCTGCTCATAGGACTGCTTTAAGCTCGCCCGCTCCGACGATTTGTCAATAGCGGGGTCAAGGCGTAATGGGATACCCATTTCCGTAGAAGCTGTTGCACCATCGTATGGCGGAGCAAACACCTCTGTTAGTTGCTGGAAAGCAAATGCCCTAAAGAAATGAGCAATTCCCCTTAGCTGCTGTCCTTTCTCACCAGCGGCCTCCTCACCTAGCTTGCTTATGATTTCGAGCGCCTGATTAGCGTTAAAAACAGTTTTATAGGGCCCCTGCCACTGTGTTACATCAAAGTAAGGCTCATCTTTCCAGATATAAGCATTGCGCTGATCCACGGTCATCATTCCATCAAAGGTTTCTGCCGTGACATAATATTCGTCTGTGCCCCATTCGCCCACAGCAGGATAGCCTGCATTCATCGTACTATAGTCATTGAGCAGCAGCTCAGCATCATTTAAGCTTTTGGGGATTACCATTTTGATATCAGGCTTCTCTTCCAAAAAATTGCTACAGGCAGCCAACATCATCATGGTGAACATGCCAATAAAGAAATATATTGTTTTCATAATGATCGGATTAAAAATTAAAACTTAGACCGAGCGCGGACATCATCGGATCAGGAATATTAAAACCATATTCCGTATCAATCCCGAATTTATTCGCCCGCCATATCGTCCCCACGTTTTGTATATACCCATAAACTTTAGCATTCTGTACTTTAAAACGGGATAGCGACGGCAGGCTAACGGACAATTGAATATCGCGCAGTTTGATCTGTCCCCCGTTTTCCAATAGAGCCGATGAGCGCATATAGACCTGACTGCCCAGATCCGCCGGATATTTAAATGCTGGCACATCGGTATGTAGTTCATCTCCCGGTTTCTGCCAACGCAAGGCATAATCCGTATGTCCGATATCACTATTTAAGAACAGGTTATTGTCAAATGAATTTCTCAAAAACTTATGTCCCAATTGATAGGAAATATTCCATGACAGCTCCACCGTTTTATAACGGACGCTATTCCGCCATCCGCCTGTATAGAGTGGTACAGTCGATCCATAGTTTTCAAGATCTCTGACATTGAGACCCAATATCGCCGTATAGTCTTTGGAGATTTCCCCATTGATATATGCCCGGGGTTCACCCGTACTGGGATCCAAGCCAGCCCATTTATAGCCCAGCTGGCTATACAGATCCATTCCCTCGATGGGTGTCATGGTACCGGACTGTGCTGAGCTGATAAAATCCTTTCCATTTTCATTTTGGACATATGATTTCAGCACTTTTGTGCGCGCGTATGAGAAGACCAGATTACTTGACCATGTCCAGTTCTTTCGTTGTAGCGGTATACTATTAAGTGAGATATCCCAGCCCTTGGTACGGATATTACCACTGTTGACCATCAGGGTAGAGAAACCCGTACTCGGGTCAATACGATCCGGCGCAATCAAGTCTTTTGCATTTTTCACATAATACTCTATACTACCCGATAAGCTATTATTCCGGAGTGAAAAATCAAGCCCCACATTTGTGATCCCTATCCGCTCCCATCGCAATCTGGGATTAGGCGGCGTCATGATCATACCATAGTTTTGATTGGTCATATAATGTGCTTCACTCTGTATCGACATGATAGGATATGCTGAAACCGAATTGTTCACATTACCGTTATAGCCATAGGTAGCCCGGAGCTTTAGGAAATTAAAGACACTGTTAGCTATTAACGGTTCGTTGGACAAGATCCAGGCAGCACCGACAGACCAGAATGGCTGTCCGCGATCGTTACTTTTCACCCCAAACAGATTTGATGCATCTTTACGGAAACTGCCGCTCAGCAAATAACGGTTGGCATAGGTATAAGCTCCATTGGCAAAGTAAGACACAAAATTATTACGGAACCGCTTAAATACATTTACATCCGTTATCGTGGAGGTTCCGAATAAACCATTCAACATGGGCACCTGAATACCATAAGGCACAGATTTAAATGCCCCGGTCTCTGGATCATAACCGCTGTATTGGCTTGAGGTTACCTTCTGTTCATTTTTGCGTACCTCCATGCCGGCAAACAGCGAAATCTCATGGTTCTCATTCCATTTTTTACTGTAGTCTGCTGTCGCTCTACTTTGGTGGTTGTAGCTATCCCAGTTTACGATTCCCAAAAAGTCGCCTACGGGCAGATTCCAAGTGACCGCATGATCATTCCAGCTCGCAAAAGAATTGATCTCATCCCGATGCTGGAAGGTACCTATACCCTTCCATATTTCCGTTGGATTCATCGTCCTTTGATATGCATATAACAAGTTTAATTTCAATCCAAAGTCGAAGGAATAGCTTGCATTGATATTGGCGAAGAATTCGCGGATCTGTTGCGTCTCCCTGGAATCATTTAACTGGTCGAGTGGCACATAAGAATAGTCCAATAGCCTACCTCCGGCTATCGTATCTCTAAATGTGGGATTCAACCCACTGATATCTACCGCTAATGGATTGCCATTTTCATCCGCAAGCCACATATAAGGGTAATTCTTCACCCCTTTTGCCATACGGTTATAAGCTACCGGAAAGTACGAATTCTCATTTTTGGAATCTGTGTACGATAGACCAATATCCAAGATCATGTTCTTGACAGGTTTGATCTGCGTATTGGACTTTAAGTTCAGTCGCTTAAAGGAAGAAGTAACCACATCGTTCAGGTTCTTATCATAGCCAACAGAAAATAGTGTATTTACTTTATCGCTCCCCGTCTGCAACTGGATGTTATACTGCTGATTGACAGCCTGACGGTAGATGTATTTCAAGAAATCGTCCCGCAGATCAGCAGCTTTTAATAGTGCAATTTGCTCGTTAAAATCGGCTTCAGATAGTGTACCGTTTTTCCTAGCATACATTAACCATAGGACAGGCTGCGGGTTTCTAAATTTGTTCCTAAACCAGCTGTTATATTTCCCCTGATCAAAGATATATTGTTGTGCATCGATATAATCCGAGCTACTCATCTGTGGGTAGTAGTATAGATCGGGCTTAGCTTTAATACTGATATTCGAGTTAAACGAAAGCTTGGTCTGTTCATTGAACTTACCCCTTTTGGTGGTGATCACAATAACACCATTCCCAGACTGGGCACCCCATATAGATGCGGCGGCGGCATCTTTTAGTACGGTGACGTTCTCAATATCATTTGGATTAATATTGGTGAAAATCCCTGGTCCGAGCCCTGGATTTGAGATATCGTAAGGTACACCGTCGATAACTATCAAGGGAAACTTTTCCGAAAAGAGCGTACTCAACCCCCTAACGTTTACATTTAAGTAGCTACCGCGGCTATTTCCTGTTTTGTTAGCGGTAAAGCCGGGTATCACATCCTCTAACCTACTGACGAAATCAGTGGATACCTTTCGATTGAGTAGTTTATTGTCCACAAACTCAAAACTACCCGTCGCCCTTTCCTTGGGAATCTTCTGGTATCCTGTGGAGACTACTTCTACCTCTTCGAGCTTGTTATCTTCGGGTATCAATCTGATCACAAGATCAGTTCCAGCGGTGTACCTGACCTCTTGGCTTTTAAAGCCCACATAAGTGAACTTTATCTTACCTTTTCGATCTCTGACCAGCAGTTGGAAAGTGCCATCATTGGCACTCTTAATCTGTAAATTCTCAGCATCCACACGGATGGACACACCTTGTAATGGCTTTTCATAATGGGATACAATGCGTCCTTTTAACTCATGTCGAGTAAGCCCATCGGCCCCGCTGTCCTTGCGGGGCGTCTGAGCTGATAAACTAACCATATGAAACAATGCAATACATGTCAAAAACATCGATGTGCTCTTCAAAGCCTTGGAAAGGCAGTTAAAAATATTCGAAATTGCGGGAGCTGGTTCACTGACCACTCCTGCTAAAAAGGCAATACGCTCCCCGTTGCAAAATTTTTGCATTTTAAAAATGTGTTGCGCAAGCGCCATAACTATGGCTCGTGCTGATCCAACAATAAAGAATTAGCTTATCCGAAAAGCGCCGCCAAAACGGTTACACGGCATTGATTAGGAAATAATTATGGCGCTTCCTACCGGAATAAAACGATAACCGACCCATAACATGCTATTGTATTACAATAAAAACTAACGGTTAAAAGTTTGGATTCAATAAAACTTTGCTTAATTTTAAGGTGAAAGATTAAAACAAGCTCATATCATTGGCCAATATTACCTTTTTATGCAATCATTTAAATGTATAGGTCAGTGACAGGGATATAAAGAGGGAAATTAGACTGAACTAGGTTCAGTACCTTTTCGTTTTAAGGAAAGTCAAATCCTCCCCTTTTTATTGCTCTTTACAGCCTGTTTTGATTGAGCGCGCCTTATTCAGGTGCGCGAAAGATGTTCTTTAAAAGTGATTTGCGTGAATAACCAGTCAAACGATCTCTGATCGAATGTGGGTGACTGGTGGTGTGTGTTCGTTTCGTTCTCATAATCATTTTTGGTTTATATGGAACGATGTCAATCAATCATTGAAGAAGTTAATTTGCTCTAAAACCAATAGGGCGAACTTCAATGCTTTTGAACGTGGCACGACCAAGCGCCAATAATCCAAAGATTATTTTCCACAAAAGACCGACATGAAGTTCGCCCTATTAGACTATACCGCTAAGATATGAAAATCTAATAGAAATGGCGAACTCACGATTGCTCATGTGGAATTTTTGGTCGTTTTCGTTCATGAGTAACATCGTTAAGTTAGGGCTATACCCTACTTTATCGCTATTAATTATTACAAAGATAAGAAACACTTGTCATAATATCAAAACAAAAATATAATAAGTGTAAAATATGATTTGGAAACAAAACCTGTCAAACATTATAATAAATTCAAGCTATCAATTATCAGAAATTAGTGCATGGACAAATATCGAGGTGCCTAAACTCTCTGATATGAAAAATTTAAAATATCCAAATTTCAGTTGCAAAGAATTTTTATTACTAAAGCTTTTATTAAAAAAACAACATAGCTCTTTCATTGATGAAGTTTTTGGCGTTGATTATTTCGACGGAATAGAAAAAATAGAATATGCCCCGAAACTCACTGGATTGGGAATCATATTGAAAGATAGGTACCAATTTGAAATTCTTCCAAAGAAGGAGGTTGTTGAGAATTCGAAGGTAAAATCAAGTAGAATTGATTATTTAATCTCGCAGGAGGACGAAAGCATTAAAATTGAGGAAATCACAAAGCTAGAACTAACTTTTGGCGAGGAATTGGGTACTTTATGTAATCTTAGATTTCCAGATTTACGAATCAACACTGAGGAGGAATATTTACTCAAATTGGAACAGATAAAAGAATACAATAGAGAAGCTAATAACAGGAGGAAAAAGTAAATAATTTCAATAACTATATGCGTACAATAGAACAACCTAAATATTTAAAAAAATCTATAAAAATATTTAGATTCTATACCATTGCGTCATTAATCTTGATTTTACTAGTTATGCTTTTGTCGCCTTTACGTCAGGATTATTTAATATTGATATCGGCGATAACACCATTATCTGTATTAGTCCCATTAATATTGGCTCCAATAGGTTTGTATTATAGCTGGAAAAGCTATCAAGCAAAAGAAGAACCAAGGAAAAAGCGGACAATGTTCTTAATTGGACATCTTTTCTTTTGCACGTTGATGATATTACTTTTCGCAGTGATAATAAAGGATATCGCTTCTCTAAATTGGTAAAAAGGATTTTAAAATTTATTAAAAAACATGGTTAATCAATTGTACGAATTGAAAGTCTCAGACAGAATGAGCTCCATTAAATTTCTTGATCTTCTGCATCAGGATTTGCTCCAACAGCCTGAAACTTGGGAAAACAAAACCTTGCCTGATGTACATGATAAAATTCATATCCATTTTAATGATGGTAATCAAGCAGCATTAAACATAGACGGAACATGGAGGCACAATCCTGGGAATAATTATGTTATACATGAACGAGCAAAGCGAGAGTTATCCGCTCTTGGATTCTTATTACCCGATGAATGTTATGTTTAAAAATTGAACGCGATATGCAGAAATACTAGAAATAATAGCTCATAACCTATGACAAACATAAATAAAGACGATTGGAGACAAGAGACACAATCAGGTTTATTAAACAGTGAACTATATATTGAACTACAATTAAAATGCAGTTCAGACCCTTCTGGGAAAAATGTAATAAACTTAGTAGATGAGGCTGCATTTTATGCTTATGAACGAACTAAGATTATTGTCCAGAATATGGGAGAATATACACTTCATGATGGAGAACACTTATTTAGAGTCTTAAAAATTATGGAGAAACTGATTCCTGCCCCGACAATTAGGCAACTATCAGTTCCTGAATTGATGCTACTAATATTGACTTCACTTTTTCACGATATTGGCATGGCCGCATCAAATATTGATGTGAACATTTGGAAAACACTTTGGGATGACGATCCGTTAAAAGATACCTCAAATGATCAATATATACAGTTCAAAAAATATTGTTCTGGGTTTCCATCGTTACTTGAAGAAATTGCTTCATTTAGAAAAAGTGGATTAGATACAAAAGCAGATTTATTAAAAAAACATCTTATTTCTGAGTACATAAGAAGTACACATGCAGAACGAGCGGTGAAAATTATTGAAGAAGATTGGAATGGTAAAATTCGATATCGCGATATTGATCTTACTAATGAATTTGCACAGCTTTGTTTTAGCCATAATGAAGATGCGGCTTCTTTATTTGAATTAGATACTTCATTACTATGCGGACCGACCATATATGCCTGCATGCCATTTATTGGCATGATACTGAGGTTAGCAGATATACTCGATTTTGATGCTAAAAGAACACCGTCTGTTCTATTCGCACATTTAGCTGTCAGAAATCCAATTTCTTTAAAGGAATGGCAAAAGCATCGCTCCATAGATGCATGGGATATTAGCACATCTAACATAAGGTTCCAAGCAAGATGTGAACATCCTGCAATTGAATTAGCAATACGTCAATTTTGTGACTTAATTGATCGAGAATTAGCAGCAGCAAATGCAATATTAAATAGACTTCATGATTCTATAAGAAATCCATTTCCAGAATATTACAAAATTAACCTACCGTTAAATGTAGATCGGTCCAAAATCGGCCCACTGAAAAAGATCGGTTCAGGAAAACCAATATATAATTTCCAGGAGACAAAGTTTACTTTAAACAAAACCCAAGTAATTGATTTACTAATGGGAACGAAGTTATATGCTAACCCTGAGGTCGCTTTAAGAGAACTTATTCAGAATTCAATAGACGCGTGTTTGGTAAGACAGGCCATGTCTAAAACCTGGGGTAATCCGTTTGAACCTAAAATAACAATACGTTTTTTTAATGATGGCGATGATGAATTTTTGGAGGTTAATGACAATGGAACAGGAATGGATATTGATATAGTAAATCGTTTCTATTCCAGCGTTGGAACTTCTTACTATAAATCACCTGAATTTTACGAATTAAAAACAGAAGTCAATTTAGATTACACTCCTATTTCCAGATTTGGAATTGGAGTTCTATCGTGCTTTATGGTATCGGATTTTTTAAAGGTAAATACTAAAAGGTTAAAGGGCCCTTATGAATCTGGGGACCCCCTTGAAATTATTTTAGAAGGGCATGATAGTATTTTCTGGATCCGAGAAGGTGCAATTAAGGAACCTGGTACACAAACTCAACTTATTTTAAGAAAAAATCATCCGTGGAAATATTATACAGATCAGAAAAAAATTGAATCAATAACCAGAATTCTACCACATCCTCCATTTCCAATTGAAATAATTACACCCACTAAAACAATTATTCATACAGGGGAAGAATTCAAGAATTTAAATTTGAATGATTTAAAAGGTTATTCATGGAAACCTGATGGCAATATAAAAGAAGTTTCATTTGATTTTCCAGACAATGAGTTTGGAATTCACGGTAAAGGATTAGTAGCAATTTTAGATAATG
Organism: Sphingobacterium sp. CZ-UAM; assembly: GCF_002000245.1. Taxonomy (GTDB): domain Bacteria; phylum Bacteroidota; class Bacteroidia; order Sphingobacteriales; family Sphingobacteriaceae; genus Sphingobacterium. Next base: position 1,190,927 of record NZ_MTCM01000001.1, read on the forward strand.
GTGGAATACCAGTAAAAGAAGTTGAATTAACTTCCAAAGAGGTTAACGTTGATGGGGTTGATTTTACACTTGAGAGGTCTATTAAAATTAAGATAAATGAAATTGAAAAAGTATCCAAATCAATTGAAATTGACGAAGATGGCGATGCTGATTTAAGGGATTCTACATCAAGAATAGCTGTTTCCAAAGCTGTTATAGCTTTACATGGCATTGAAGTTCCAGTAAATGTTTTTCCATCATTTTGGGAAGCAAGATCACAACAAGTACAATTAAATTGGCCTATTCCTATATTATTTATTGTTGATGTTACTGGAATTAAGGATCTCAATCTGAACTCTGCAAGGACAGAAATCGTATATGATGAAAAGTGGCTAAATTTTGAAGAAAATCTTGCATACTTAGTTTGTAAGGAACTGTCTCGACAATTAAATAAAACCTACTGGAAAAAATTAAAAGAAATTATTCTTGACATTAATTCAAGTCCACAATTTGCTGCGGCAATTAGCAGATTTTAATCCAATGACACAGCGGGAAACCAGAGAAGATCCGTTCGGACAATGGGCCTGAATTCGTAGCTGAGGCTATGCGCGAATGGTGTGCGAATAAGAATATACAATGGGAGTTTATACAGCCAGGTAAACCGACACAGAACAGCTTAATCGAACGGTTCAATAGGACCTTCAGGCAAGATGTTCTAGACTGTTATATGTTTGAGAGCCTCGCGGAGGCCAGAAAATATGCTAATGCATGGGTCTGGATGTACAATAATGTTAGGCCACACTCCTCGCTGGGGCAGTTGTCGCCGACGGAGTTTCTGTCAAAATATGGGAAACTCTCCGAGTTTCCCTCATTCCAACAGGATAACAATAGCAAATCTGCTCCAACAAGTTTACTTTTGAATTAATGAAATAATTGCCTCCATTCCCCAGGAAAAATATCTGTTTTGTAGAATACATGAGCTAGTGTTCGCAAATATGAATACCCTGCCTCATCCGTACGATAATTAAATGTATTCAGCGGCAGAGTTTTTAATTTGTCACGGTACTCCACAAAAGCTTGTGGCAATTTGATAGAATGTTCCACATAAAGCTCATCGTTCAATTGCTTCTCGAACAACAACTGCTCAATATCATACTTATCACGGTATGGATAGGCTACCTGTAAATCTATTTGACCCCTAAAATGCTCAACGAACATATCATACACTCCTTCTGCCTCGAATACAGCAATAAGCTCGAATAGTATATTTATCAGTAAACTGGACGTATCAATATATTTACTCGTTTCGATATCTAACACCTTTTCAATAAGTACATTTTCATCATTTGATACTAATGGAAATCTGCCTTTAATTTTTTTAATGGTATTGATATTATTAAGCACATCGACGATAAACTGACCTGTAAACCTCAGATCTTCACTCTCAAAACCGTCCCGATCCAATGTAAACAAAACGACATTGAGTATAGCAATAGAATGATTATCCAATAATGGTCTTGTACAACCATTGTTGTTTTCTACCAAACGGAACAACTGTTCCTTTTGCTTTTTCCTGATCCGCTTCCAGACCTTCGGATTTTCAACTTTATAATCTCTAGGAAAATGAAGTCTGACCTGGAAAAAATATATCAGATAATTTAGGTACTCAAATGATCGTAGTGGATATCCAACTCGCTCGAAATACTGTCCGGCTGGAGAAAAAAGACCGATGTGTTCAGAAGCAAGTGGTAATGTTTTTTTGAAGTACTCCGACAGCATCAAGTAATGAACACCTACCAGCTTGTCAAACTCACGCCTTACCTTTGTCTCATTCTCCTTTTTAAAACGAAGAATCCAGGCCCAAGTTTTGAGCAATAAATAGGTAAGACAGATTTTAGCTGGTTCAAGATTATCGGCATCCTTGGCATATCGATGGATAACGTGACAAAGCAAATGCTGTGTAGCAAAGAATTTTTGAAATTCCCTACCTGTGAATCGGTCTCCTATTTTTTCAATCTGAAGATCGACAAGATTCTTAAAGTCTATAAACTTATATTCTGGTTCGTCCAATAATGCCAATGTTCGTTTGAAATATCGAACGCTTTGCTCATCTGTCAATAGATATTCATTAAACAGGTGTTCGGAAAACAAATCGGTCAACTTATAGATGTCCCAACGCTCGAACTCACCCTCTTTAAATTCCCTCGCAATAAAACCATCAAAAGTGGGACGAACACTCATCTTAACTGTTCCTGGATGAACAAATATTATTTTCACAGGCAGCGTGTCAAATCCAGGAATTGACTTATCATTGAATGCAGTATCTTTTGCCGCTAAAATGGATTCCCTCACACCATCCGGACTGAGATAATTTTTGTCCGTAATATCCTTGTCCTTCTGCCCTTTAAGCTCAAAGTAGTATCGCCACTCTTTCCCCTCGCCATCTTTCCCTACCGCTATAATGTCTTTGCCATATTGATTTTGTCCTTTGGACTCCTTTGCAGTAGTCACGATGCGAAATCCCATCACAGAAAGTAATAATGGGAATAAGGCATCCAACTCTCGGTCCTCCTTTAAGGTTTCGAGGTACTCTCGTATGAAGATATTATCGCTTCGCATTCTTTAAATTCTTTTGACCAATCTAACTGTAATATTTTATTCATTCTTTCCGCATCGATATTCTCCGGGTCTGAAAAGTATTTTGCTGGAAATTGTTTTTCATAAGCAATTTTTTTCAACTCCATGACTTTGCCTGAAACCTTATCTAAATAGCCACCTCCTTTGGAAACATTAATAGTAGTAGCCAACTGACGGACAATCGAACTTTTATCTACTTGCTCCTCCAGCTGTTCAGACATTCTCTTCTCAAATATTTCGTAATATTTACGGAGTAGTGCCGACTGTGTGAAACGGGGATCCAGTTCTTTTATTTTTAACTTTTCATAGTTTTTTGAGAACTCGATATCCATTTCTTTCTGGACACGGGATAGCAGTTCAGCTTTCTTGGGATTATCATCAGCTATATTGTTTTCCAAAGTTGAATATACGGTGGAACCATAGTTTTTGATTTCCTCCAATATCCTGTCCATAAGGCTTTCTACGACAAACGCATTTTTGCTATGCAAGAGGGGCAGTATCAGGGGCATAAAATCCAATACTCTCGCATCATCATCCAATAATGATACCCATAGTTTATATTGATTTAAAGATGATAGAGCAGTTAAATCGATGGAAAACCTAAAGTGACGGTCGAATGTATTGATTATCTGTGCTAGTATCGAAACGCCTGCAAATCTCACAACACCTCTAGGATCTATAAGTAAACCAATCAGCCCGCTATCGAATGAATGTCGATGGTTTTCATACAGGACAGAAAGAACGATTTCAGTCTGACTTGCGTTAAATACTTCTTTAACAGTTAACACCCGCTTGACTACAAGTTTAAAAAAATCGGCACAGCTTTGATGACTATATAATACATCTAAACAGGAAGAAAATATCGCACTTTCACAATATCGATCCGCCAATCCATCAATAATTCGAAAGGCAAACTCACTATATTTTTGACTTAAATTACCTAATCCCCTTAAGCCGATAATCACCAGCTCTGTATCGGCTGATATACAGAGCTGTTCAATACGTTGCAGACATTTTGCTTTTAGTTCTTCATCTGCCATGCTATCGTTGTTAGCCATCCGCTGATAAAAGAATGTCAGAATCCTTTTGATATCATTGTTACTATCAAAAACCGTTTCAGACATTGCGTAATAATCGGCAGCTAAAATCGGATCAGAGGTTATTGTCGCGTTAAGCGCTATTGCAATTGCTTCATGATGTTTATCATCGGCAATAAGTTGATTCAATGCATCATATTTGGGCTTCTCGGCACTTAAAATACCGGCAAGAACCGAGGCTATCAATTCTGTACGATAGGGAGTTGACTTCAATAGCCGGTCCAAATATTCCTCAGCAAGTCCGGTATCCTTAGCGCTAATATAAACAACTTTCGTGAACAGATTCTGAAGCATGCTAGTTCTATTGCTACTAAGCGGAAAGTAATCCCAAAGAGAAGTTGTGATATTATATAGTGTTTCGGAGGCAGAACCTAATGTATCAAGATGACATACAAAGACAGTCAGCAATTCTGAATACAGTGCCTTACTTAGTTCCAGAGCACCCCCGAGATCCACATAACTATCTCCAACTGTAGAAATAACCGATGATTTTATGAATCTCTTTTCAATAACATTGAACCGCCTTATTTCATTCCTATTTCCTCTGAAATAATAACATACTTCTAATGACCGTTCTAAACTAACCTTCAATCCGGAGCTTGCCGGCTGATTGAATAGCTTATCCATTTTATTTATTATAGTGGCACACAGCATTTCATCTGGCTCAACTACAATTTCCTCACCTTCTATTTTTAAAAAGGATGAATAAGCATTTTTCTCTGATTCAGAAAAACTTGCTTTGCCAAAGCTAAACGTCTTACCCGTTAGAATCTTATCGGCAAGATCATTGTATATTTTAGCATGGGGCTCGGTATGTTTCATTTTTACGTTCAATTAATTAACTTGTCCGGATCAATTATTATAACCTGTATATTCTCTCGGAAGGGATTGATCGCAGCCTTGTCCTATGAAAATCTTTTTGTGAGACAATTAACTCAAACCGTAAATCGACACTACCCTTTAAATAAAAATCAAATCGTTTCTATTCTTCTCCTGGAAAAGCTATTTCAAACTCCAAAATTTGTTGCATGCTAACCGAGTTAGCGAAATACGTATTACCCTTATCCAAAATCTATTAACATTATAATTGATTATTATCCGCCCTATGAGCTAAATAACTTGTGATTTCTTGAAGTTTTAGAAGAAAAAGATCTTTTATTTTTTTATGCTTTATCAACACTAAGCCTACCTTGTAATCTTACCCAACGGATTGTACACCGAAATAAATAACAGCACTGATGTATCAATTCTTCTGGATAAAGACAATAATTAAGATTTAGATTGCCTACGTAATCCAATGACTGCATTCTTAATATCTTGTTTAGAATCCTTATTACTCCACTCTTTCCAAAATTTAATTGTTGCACTGTCTGGTTTTATTATCGGTTCAGAAATAAGTACCCTTGTCGGCAATAATGAGGCATCTCCAACTATCAATGCTTCACCAATGTCTAATATTGGAAGAACTTCAGTTAAACCTGTCAGATTATCTGGTAAAAGTTTTTTAATTACAGCTTGATCTTCTGCATTTGCAAGCCTTAACGAAATAAAATTATTGCATTGACTTAAAACAGTTCGGTTTACTTCGGCTGGTCGTTGGCTAATTACTGTTAAACTAACTCCATACTTTCTACCTTCTTTCGCTATCCTTTCAAAACTTTTCAAACCAAGTTCGGAAGCACCGTCTTGATTAGTTCTTTCCGGAATATATAAATGAGCTTCATCACACATCAAGCAAATTGGGTGTTGGTTTTCTTTTGTTGTCCACTGCTGAACGGTAAAAACAATTCTTGCAACTAAGCCAATTACTAAAGGCAAAATATCTGACGGAACTTCGGAAAAATCTATAATTTTCACCCCTGATTTTTTACCATTAAGTTCCGAACCGTGCATCAACGTGCTACAAAAATCGTTCAACCAATCTAATTGTAATTCATCATCGGATATTTGAAATAAAAACCCTAAACGTTTATCATCTCTTTTTGCTTCAAGACGTTGAATAAAACGAGATAGTTTACCATTAAAATCTCCATTTTTACCTGATGATGTAGAACCTGCAACACGCTCTGTATCCAATCGTTTAAGTTCGTCTAATACAGCTTCTAATTTATAAGGTATTGGACTGTCAATTGTTAAGTTGTCGGTAAATACAGTATCTCCCATTGATTTAAGGTAGTTTTTTTTCTCTGTATAGACAGTTCTCGAAAAAACCATTGCTTGATTTGGAGCATTACTATCACTACGGTCAAGTAACATTGCTAACATTTCTTCATAAGTCAATAACCAGTAAGGCAACATCAAAACACCGTTTGCAAGATTGCCTTTTTTACCCAAATCTGAAGGATTGGCAATTCTCAAATGTTGTATTCCTTCAGCTTTAAAGTTTGCTCCGCTGTACTCTCCGTGTATATCAAATAAAATAGAATTTGCCATTGGCAACTTTGCTATTTGTTCAATGATTTTGGCGACACACCAAGACTTCCCCGAACCCGTACTACCAACGATTACTGCGTGGCGTTGAAATAGTTTATCTCCGTCCAAAAATGCTTCGGCATTTTCATCTATGGAATACTTTCCGATTGAAAGAGGAATTTCATAATTCTCTTTTGTGGAAATAGTTTGCATAAATTTGGTAATATTCTCTCCGTCTATCGGATAACAATTAGCTTCAATTTCAGGAACTGTGTCAAGTGTTCTTTTAAAAACGTTTTCTTTTTCTCCGTGTTTATTCAACAAAGTGCCAATCAAATTCACTTTCAAAATATTTTCAGTGAAAAGAAAACTGGTTAGTCCTAAATCTTCTACTCGTGGTTGTTCTTCATCAGAAACCTTACGAGTTATACGATTTATAATTCCAATTAAATGCTGTCCAGCTTTTGAACTTTGGATTGCTACCAAGTGATTGACTTGTAGCTTTCTTAGTTTTTCAAGCTCATCAACCTTTATGATTAATGTTGCTGTATCAACACTAAAAACTGTTCCGATAGAAGAATTGTCTTCAAAAGTGAATATTGCCATATTATTGTATTCGTTTTAGGTATTCTGCTAAATTCCAATAGCTAACATCTTCAATTATATGTTCTCCTTGACTTGATGAGTATACTTTGGTGTCTTTCCCATTGCTTTCTTCCATTAAGATATAATTCTTACATCCTCCATCAATTATTGTTTCTTTCGTTTTGGGAGTCAGTTCTTTCGTGATTACAATGATTGGTTTTGTCTTTATTTGTTGAATAAGTTTTGGTTGTACGTGAACATCATTAAAGCCGTATCCAATACACATATAACCATTTGCATTTTGGATTTCTTTATCTGCTTGTGCGAAAATTGTTCTATATGGTTCATTATGCGTTTCGGCATATTTACTAAGTCCTGGCGTTACAATTAATGGTTTGTAATCTTGGGGAATACCTTTACGCAAAGGCAAATGAATATTGTCTTTGCTCGGTGTTTCAAACCAATCCAAAGAACCATGAACTTTCCAAATATTAACTTGTCCATTATATCCCTTCATGTTTGCCATAGCATTTGTGTGAATGTTATCTGAAAAATGTCCGATGTAGTTTTGGGCATAGCCAGTACAAATAAATGCTTCTGCTATACTTGCACTATATTCTGCAATGCGGTCATAATTAGTTGTTACTATAGAAAGCTTTTTGTTGGTAGTTGAAAGCAAATGTTTCATCAATATCACTAATGGAACTTCTTTACCATTCAAAATAAACCGCTCGTAGGCAGTCAAATCGGCTTCCGAAATCAATCCCCAAGTGGCTTTAATTACAGCTTTCAGAACATTGTCATTGAGTTGAATACTCAATAGCGCTTTTTCCAAGTCTTGAGTCTCATCAAGACTTTTTTTAAATGCTTCAAGTTGAGTATTATCGACATCATCGTTAAAATGTAATGTGTTTTTCAAATGCTCTCCAAGTATCCACATTGACGGTAAGCCAAAAGGAACGGAGCCCCCACTACCTAATATAATTAAAGGAACTTTATTTGTCCAAACTTGAAGTTGTTTTAATAGTGCGTCAAAGTCCATTCTTAATTTTCATTATACTGTTATTTCATATTTTCTACTTAGAAATTCATCAACTTCTTCTCTAGTTGCTTCATTTATTAGGAAGTCTCTGACTTGTTCGCTCAACTCGTAAATACCAAAATTTTTCACATTTTTTTGGCATACAAACAAGGTCGTACAATAAGCTAATTTCATATTTCTATTATAATATCAACTAGTAGCTTTTACCTTTTTTCAAGCTCAGACTGTTATTTCACCTAATGGGGCAACCATCAAAGAAATCTACATAGCTCGCGCCTATATCGCTAAAGATATTGGTGCCGATGACAACATTAGCTGCTATTGGATCATTATATCGTGAAATCTCCCTCCCTTTGATGGAATTGGTCGTGGTTACTATCATGGCATACTACTTTTCAATCGGGCAAGGTTAATACCCAAGCCTAATATACATTATTTATTTTGAATTAATATGTTTACAGATATTAACTTTCAAGATTTTTACAAACCGTAGGGCTAAGGTATTGGTTTGAAAGTAGGACTGGTTACGGGAAACCGTATTAAAATACAGGAGCTAAGAAATCCATGAAATGAGCATATTGAATGTTTCCAAGAATTTCATTTAAACTAGAAAAAATACCGTCGCAATTTAATGCATTAAATTGCTCCTCTGTCAAAACCAGTTAAATTAAGTCGTCATCAGTAGCTTTATTATACTCCAATAATTCTGCTGCTTCTTTATCTTTTGGGGTAATTATATAACGGCTATTCTGGAAAAGTATGGGCTTCCCCTACTCCGCTTTTCGACGACAGGCAACCTAGGATCTGTGCCAGAGGGGTATCAAATTGGTATCTGATAGCGAAATCTTTAGTCTATACGTTGTTAAATTTTGTGTTATCCGAGGACAGGTTTTCAAGTACCGGAGCAGCTATCATATGGATGTAATAAAAGTGGATACTCAGTTGTCATAGGATTAAATGTTCATAATGATGTTAAAAAAAATAGTTTTGATTATACTTTGCAACTATACAATAGCTTTCGGACAAAAATTTCCGAAACAAGCTGTACAGGACGACTTAAATGATCTGTATTACACCTTACAGCAAGCTCATTATGATCTCTATGCATATCAAAACAAATTGAGCTATGACAGTTTGTATATTACATTAAAATCCAGCTTGACGCATGATTCCCTGAATCTGTTGGAGACCGTATCGCTCTATCAACACTTAGTGAGTTTTGCCAATACGGGACACTGTGAAATAGACTTTCCTGCTGCCTCGTATATTGAATATCTTCAATCCGGCGGTACTGTCTTTCCACTTGAGCTTTCTTTTGAAAATAATCGGACTTTTATCCGTAAAAATTTCTCTTCTATAAAAGAGTCGATTGAAGGCGATGAGCTTATTAGTATTGATGGGATTGGAATCAATAGCATTCAAACTGAGTTATATCCTTTAATTTCTGCAGAAAGGGCTTATTTTAAAAATGCAAAATTAGAATTTTGGTCATTTCCGAGAATCTACTTTCAACGGTATGGAAATAAAGAAAGCTGGATAATAGAATTAATAAATAAAAATGGGCAAATTAAAGAATTAACAGTGCGAGCAATCGCTGCAATAGCATATGAAGAAAAAAGAGGTGGTGAAATTATAAACCCTAAAAGATCCCTCCAGTTCTATGGAAGCACAGCCTATCTCAATCCAGGAATGATGAGCAGTGCTCAGTCTGAGGGATTTGAAATATACCAAAAAGAAATAGCGGGTGCATTTGAAAAAATTAAAAGACAAGGATCCAAAGATCTAATAATCGATCTGAGAAATAACCCCGGTGGTGACGACGCATATAGTAATTTCCTCATCTCTTATTTTGCTAAAAAACCGTTCAAATGGTATTCAAAATTTTCGGTAAAGACCAGTAAAATTCTTAAAGAACACGTCCGGAAACCAACAGATACGCTGGAAAGTTTTTCACAAGTGTTACTTGGGAATAAAGATGGCAAAATTATATCTTTTGACTTTCCGGCATACCAACCGGTAGAAAAAAGCAAACGTTTTACCGGCCAGATCTACGTTTTGGTAAACAGGCAAACTTATTCAATGGCAGCAGTAAGCGCTGCACTTATTCAAGATTACCAGTTCGGTATTATAGTGGGTGAAGAAACAGGTGACACACCTACTTTGTATGCATCCCAGTTCGCCTTTCGTCTTCCCCGAACCTCCATAACTGTCAAAGTTCCCAAAGGATACATCATAAGACCGAATGGCGATGAATCACTAAAAGGGCTTGTTCCGGATATCAACATTCAGGACCATTTACTGGATGAAAAAGATGAAATACTGGAGGGTCTACTTGCTAGAATAAAGAGATAGACAGTTTTTAGCTAAATTATAATTATTAAAAGAATTGTATCTTACATTATATATTATAGAGAGTCAAGACCGATTATCAATGGATAAATTTAAGATTAATAATCAATTTATTGGTCTACTAAAAAGGAGTATTTCGAGCATCGGCATAAATTTTAAACATATTGAAAGTAAATGGAATAAAGTTATTTGCATTTAGGTAAAATAAAAATCTATGATCATGAAACTTAAATTGTCTTTTATATTCTTTTTTTGTCTGGTAATTTTTTTAGATAGCCAGGCACAGGTAATTTCATTAAGCGGCAAGCGGATCAGTAGGAATTCAATGGATAGCTTCCTTCAGAAGCAGATGGACTCGATGAAACTGCCGGGGCTCACTGTAGCTTTTATAAATAATGGGAAAATTGTATATACGAATGAATTTGGATTTTCAGATCTTGAAACCCACAGAAAAGTAAAACCAAATACGATATTTGAAGCCGCTTCCATGAGCAAGACCGTGTTTGCTTACCTTGTTCTAAAGTTGGTCGATAAAGGATTACTAGACCTAGATACACCACTATATCGATATCTGGCTAATAAAGATCTCGAATACGATGATAGATATAAATTAATAACAGCAAGAATGGTCTTGTCCCATACAACTGGGCTGCCGAACTGGAGAGAATGGGATTTAGCGGATCCCAAGCTAAATATAAAAAAAGGGGATTTATATCTGAAATTTACACCAGGAACAGGTTTTTCCTATTCGGGGGAAGCTTATCAGTATTTGGTGAGCGTGGTGGCGCATTTACTTAAAAAAACGCCACAGGAACTGGATCATTATTTTTACGATGAAGTTTGTAAACCGCTTAAAATGAAACATGCTTATTATTGGTGGAATGATTATATCAGCAAATATCGGGCAACAGGCTACAAACAAAAAGACGGTATCAACGAAAAACAGCCTGTAAAAAAGTTTGAAGAGTTTGGTGCTGCAGGTACATTAAGAGTCAATGCAATTGACTATGCCCGGTTTATGATCGGATTAATGAATGATGAAGGACTCTCCAAAAAGAATGTTGACGAAATGTTTAAGCCGCAGGTAAAAGTCCCAGACTGGGATGACGCAGCGTATTGGGGATTAGGAATCGGAATAAAAAATACGCCTTATGGAACACGCTATATGCATAGCGGAAATAACGGAGATTTCACGGCCTATTTTATCATGTACAAAGACAAAAAGTCCGGATTTGTCTTTCTTACAAATTGTAACCGTGCTGGGGATCTGTTTGAAAAGCTGGAGCCTTTTTTTTTCAAAGGAACTTTTTAAAATTATGCAGAAAAATAGTAGGAAGGCTCGTAAAGCAAAGAAGGTGTTTTTAAACGCAGTATGACTATCAATAAAAATCAAAAGAATGAAAATAAAATTCTTAATATGGATATTTTTCACTTTAACCTGGGTGAAAATATATGGACAAGCGACTGTAGATAAGGATAGTCTATCCACTAAAAAGAAACAATTAAATGAATATTTCACTGCTTTAACGAAACTGAAGCAGTTTAATGGTAATCTGGTTGTCGTAAAGGATAGAAACCCTTTTTTCAAGGCAACATACAATATTCCTGATGGACCGAATGAATTAAAGATAAAAAAGGAAAGTAAATTTATTATAGCTTCTGTTTCAAAAGTCTTTGTTAAGTATGGAATTTTAAAATTAGTTCAACAAAACAAAATTGCACTCAATGACAAATTATCAAAGTTTTTTCCGGGCTTCGCAGACGGAGATAAAATTACAGTAAAGCATTTAATGCACCATCAATCTGGATTGCCTAGGGAAATTAAAGATTACGAGAAATTTGACAAGATATCAGGGCCACAACTAATTGAACTTGCGAAAAAGGAACAATTACTTTTTGAACCGGGTACCAAAACTTTGTACTCGAATATTGGTTTTCTACTACTCCACAATATCATTGAACGAATTTCTGATCATGGATATTTATCCTTTATACAACAGGAGATTTTTAACCCGATGAAACTGAGGAATACATCGGAGTACAATGATCAAAGTGTATTTAAAAACTTTGCCCCTGGCTTTGAAAATGATGAAGGAAAAATAATCAAATCGACGTCCACATCCTTGGACCGTTTTGAAACCGGCAATTATCTATCAACAATTTCAGATCTATATAAATTCTCACAAACGGCTTTCAATGGTGAACATTTGCCGAGGGATTTATCCAATGAACTATTTGATGAAAATGATATTTTGGCTCAAGCGGGAGGTAGACCAGGTTATAGAGCATATTTTTACAAGAATAAAAAGTCTGGATATGATTTCATATTTTTAAGCAACTATACGGATATGCCTTTCCAATCCATAACAGCAGATGTAGTCAAAATACTCGATGGCAAACCCTATGAAATTCCAAAACGGATTGAACGAAAGGCAATTACGATCTCTTCAGATAAGCTTCAGAAATACGAAGGCAAGTATGTTTTAGAAGTGGATAATAATCAATATTTTATGATATCTTCTAAAAATGGTGCCTTAGATGTTATTGACAACGCAGGAGAAATTACAACGTTTTATCCAGATTCGGAATTTACGTTTTTCCAAGATGCTTCTTCAAAAGATGGGTTAGTTTTTGAATTTGATAGTTCAACGGGAAACCCCAAACTTACCATTATATCATCGGGACTCTTTCTCAAAACGAATCGTTTAAAATAATCCAATTAGCTCAAATAAATTTATATATGAATATCATTCATAATTTTCAAATACATAGTCTCGTTTAAAAGATGTAGTCCAAGAATTCCGAGTATAAAAGGATTGTAGATCAAAAACTTATCTCCTATATAATATAAGAATCGAAAATAAAACGATAGACTGATGCAAGATCTATTTCCATAATAATTGAGACTGTAACGTGAACTGTGTCAGAGGAATAATTCAATAAGATTCTTTATATTCAATTATTCGAACGAGCTGTTTATCCTTTTTTATTCCTGGATTGCATGCACATTAAATGAGAGATCGATCTTTACATCTTCCATCAGCTGCATAATGCGGCTATTGCCAAAGGCACAATTTTCATAGCCGGCATAGTTTTTACAGATTAGTTGATCACGTCAATTTTTCGATGGGGTGTGAAATCAAAACTTAACCATCGTCAATCTTTTTTCGTGAGCTACTGGCGGGATATATGATCGATAAAACTTTATCAGTCAAATCAAGTTTAAATAATAGGGAAAGTCAGCAAATTTAAAATTTGCTGACTTTTCATTTGAAAAGTTAGGAGCTAATTTCAAAAAGATCGACTACTTATTGAACTCCCTTTTGAAATTGCTTTAGTGTCAAAATTATCTTTAAGCGAGTCATCTCGAGTATATTCGATAAAATTCTGAATTTCTAGTTAGTTGCCCTACTTTTATTGACAAGGATACAGTGGGAAATAAAATCATCCAATGTAAAGACCCAGTCAGATGCGATAATATTGAGCTTAGAAGTATAGGCTTGCTGTTTAACCCAGTTCATGAATATTGGATTGTTCTGTTCAGCAGATCCCATTAAAGAGGAAGGTTTTCCATTAAAGGGTATTAGACCGTCTTTAATCATATTAAGATCTGGCGTAAGTTGCCCGTGGATATAGGAAAAGGCATCACCTGAAAGCTTTTGTAAATTCGTATTTAGGTCTGCAAGTAATTCCTCCGATGACGTCGGACTATATCCAGGCGAATCAAGATTCTTTTCCTTCCACAAAAAAGGATACTTTTCACAGGTTGCGTCATTAGCATAAAATACCAATAGCTGCTGACCAGCCTCCCAAAGCTGACTCACGGTTACATCGCTCCCTAAACTTGCAATGGCCATCTTATTTCCGAATGCCTGAGACAATAGAGATACAATCTGATCATGATAATTGTCAAGATCGTAGAAATGATTTAGATCTAAAATGACAATTTCCTTGGGGTTATTGGTAATAAAAGAATTAACAGCGGATATAACTGCGGTTAACGGGACGCTGTATAGGCTGTGACTTATCCAAATTGGTTCTTTGTCGTTTGGGTTTAGGGAAAGACGAAGATCAAGATACCTTACACCACCGATCAACTGAGCCAATGCAGTTTGTCCCTGCGCTTTCGCCCAAGAAGCAACAACCTCACCCATAGTCAAATAGAGCGGATTGATGGAATTTCTGATCTTTTTTACCCATTCAGGTAAATCAGTTTCAGGACTAAAAGCCGAATTTGCATTAATACCATAAGAACCAGAATCATGAGTTCCGGGAATCAGCATGTCCTTAACCTGCATATCTTTTATTATCGCACCAATAGCTTCCATCCAGTTATTTTTATTGAGCGTGGCGGCACCCAGTTCCGAAGTACCAATTGCGTAGCCATTTGTACCTATATAAAGATTAACCTGATTCTGCCCAAGGGATAAACGAACTTCATTCACTCCTCGTCCGGGTAAATTGTTTGTGTTCACTATTTTTCCTTCGACAGGTTCCAACTGGCTAATCCTTCCCGAAGAACCACCATAAATAAAACCATCATAATCCGTTACCATACTGACAACATTTCCATCAGCATCCTGCAGTGTGCTTATCCATTTTGAATTTTCCAGATTTTGGACATCCATCGATACAATTTTTCCGTTTGTACCGCCATAAATAGTGGTACCGTCAGCTGACAAGCACAAGCGTACCTCAAGATGACCGAGCCTTTTTAGTTCATTGGTCTGTAGGATTTGACCACTCTTTACATCGATAGCGTTGACAAAACCATTGGTACCTGCATATATTACATTGTCCTGGACTATTAAATTGACTACTTCCTGGCCCTGACCTGATAAAGAGTTGGACGATATTACTTTATTAATATTACTTGCATCTAAACAGATTACATTTCCACTAAGGCCAACAGCAAGAGTTGCTTCATCTAAAGATAGGGCTAAGCGTACCTCAGCGGTTCCCATTCCGGATAGTGAATTTTTTCCAATTGTTGTACCATCGGAAAGTTGTAAGGAATTTACAAAACCACCAGTACCGGCAAATACATTTTCTGATCCTACTATAAGAGATACAATGCCGGTATCTTGGCCCTTTAAGGGATTTTGCCATAATGTTTTACTAATGTCATTGGCATCTAGAGCGAAGACATTTCCGTAGGTTCCGACAATAAGCTTGTCATTAGTCTTGGAAATCGCCATACGCACTTCATGCTTTTCCATACCCGTTAATGGATTTTGATGAATCAGCGTCCCCAATTCTGGATTCAACTGGAAGACATAGCCATCTATCTTTCCATTTCAGCAATAATAGCTGCAATCAGTTTTTCTGCATCATGATATTGGAGAATAGAGGCTGCCTGACCTGCCCAAAACGATTTCAATTCAGGATTCGATTCGGAATTTGCAGGATAAGCTCCCAGTTTACCAACAATTTTTCCTTGTAATGGATAAGGGGCAAAACTATTTTGAAATTCTTTCAACTCCTCTGTCAAGCGATTTTTCACTCCTCGTGACAACCTTCCAGTAAAAACTTTGGTCAATGTTGTATAACGGGCTTCTTTTGAGAATAATTTTTCACGATGTATTTTACTTGCGCCAGATTGCCGTGTAGCGAGAAAAGCAGTTCCTATTTGTACCGCATCGGCACCTAATGCCATTGCCGCTTTTACCCCACGGGCATCAGCAATACCGCCAGCGCCTATGACAGGGATTCTTAAGGTATCCGCGACTTGCGGAATCAATGAAAACGTTCCTATTAAACTTTCCTCAGGTTTATCCAGAAATGAAACCCGATGCCCACCTGCATCAAATCCTGTGGCTACCACGGCATCTACTCCTGCATGTTCTATAGCGATAGCTTCATCTAACGTAGTAGCAGTTCCTATCGTTATAATTCCTAAGCGCCGACATTTCTCCAAAATTGTTTCAGAGGGTATGCCATAAACAAAACTAAAAACCGCTGGCTTTATCTCAAAAATAGCTTCAATCTGCTCCTCAAACTTAGGACTGCCTGGCAAAGGAAATGTGGGTGGTTCTGCACCGACCTCTTCAAAGTATGGCTCCAAAAGTTTGATAACTTGCTGAAAATCCCTTTCTTCAAAATCTCCTGCCGTAGCATCTTGATCATTAACCCATAGATTAATGTTAAATGGTTTTGAGGTCAATTTTCTGATGCCTCTAGAAATAGAAATAAGTTCGGCAGCACCATAAGGCTGCCCACCGTAAGACCCTAATCCGCCCTTATTTGAAACTAGTGCTGTAAGGTCCTCCGAGGATAATTTTCCACCAAAGGGACCTTGAACGATGGGTAAATCTATCTCAAGAAGTTTAGTGAATTTTGTTTTTGTCCACATATGAATAAATTTAGCGTTGCCCAACTAATTTGAACTGTAGTACAAACTCATCGTAAATCAACTTGTCACCCAGATTCGGAATAAACTTTCCGGAACCATACCGAATATTGTACAACGTACGGTCAATTTTGATTTCGCCCAATGCATGCAAGAAATCGCTGAATATTTCTACAGTTGCCGTAAAATGAATGGGCTGTGTAATATTCTTAATGGTCAGATCGCCACTAATGATGTAATGCATATTTTCCTTTCTTCCATTGTTGATTTTCAAAGATGCTGTCTTAAATTGATCGACCGAGAAAAAATCATCGTGGTTTAAATGATCAAAAAACTCCTTGTAAATAGATTTGTCAGAAATATCGGTGATTACAATTGAAGTCATGTCAATATGTATTTCTCCATCGATGATCTCATCGTTTTCAAAACTCAAAAAACCATTTTTGATTTGAATAGTTCCCGTGTGTAAGCCTAGAACTTTCTTCCCTGTCCAGTTGACAGTGCTGCTTTCTGTTTGAATGTTAAATGTTGTCATTGTGCTTGATTTTTAGTTTGACAAGACAAAATTCAGGGTATTCTTTAAAGATAGAAAGGACGTACCTCACAAAAAAAATGTGAGGTAGATCAATTGTTTGGCGAGTATAAGCGACTCAGTGTTTCTCTTGTTACACCAAGATAAGCAGCTAAAATGTGCTTTGGCAACCTTTGCACCAACGATGGATACTCCTGTACAAACTTTTCATAACGTTGCTTTGCAGAGCTGCTCAATAACGATAGGATTCTGTTTTGCAACGCCACGTTCCTGCGGTTTGTTTTCTTTCTGAAAAAATGTTCGACTTGATGGAATTCGCGACAGAGCTTTTCTCTGTTTTCATTGCTAAGGCATAGCACTTCGGTATCTTCCAGACAATCAATATTTACTTTTGCGTTCTTTTGATAATAATAGGCTTCGTAATCTGTGATCCACCAATCCTGAATAGCGAAAAGAAGAATATGTATTTTCCCGATCTCGTCAGTATAATACGATTTCACACAGCCAGAGAGCAAAAAATAATCATTTAATACGAACTGACCTTCCTGTATGAGGAATTGATGCTTTTTGAATTTCTTAAAGCTAAAATGGCTCAAGATATAATCAAACTCGACATCTGTTATATCGATATATTTTCGGAACTGTTCTCGCAAAATTTTACTCATGTCCAAATTTACATTTATATCTTTCATCGTCTTGTCAAGATGATGAAATATTCCATTATTGAAAAAAAGAATCAGGATGATGATGCGTTAGCTCATCATATATTGTTATCAGCCTCACGAATACTCCAGATTAACCCACTCTTCGATAATGACAACCGTATTATTTTTTCAAATGTATGTATTCGGGTGCAAGGGAAAAAACTGCTATTATGTGACGTCGCGATTAATCTCCATGAAAACATTTTACAGTTATCGAGGTTTTCAAATTCAAATGATTCTATCCAATTATATTTTCCATCCTCTTATTGATATAAAACTAAATTGTCAGCTTTAATATTTTCAATAAATGATGATAATTCTGCACCGCAAGCTCCCAAATCATCTAACCCATAACATGGAATATGACTATGAATATCTGTTTTTCCATTTGGATCTTCAATTCCAATATATAACCCAACCGCAAGGGCTTCCAAGAAGATATGAAAGATAATTTGTGTCAGTATACTTTTTCGATTTCAGGTAGTAGTGAGCCTGAAAAGTTAGTCGGAAGGTTGGAGAACTTAGCCACTTTTAGGCAGTACAAACTACAAATCTTAGAAACGTCATTTTGCTTTAATTTTATCTCTATGCTTTAGACCAAATTTAATTAAAGCATTTGCAACTTCTTCCGTTTCTTTCGCATATCCGGTAAGCGCATAAGAAACTGTCACAGGTTTGGTGTCATTAACCGTTCTACTAATCAGTAAATTATCTTCTAATTCCTGAAGTTCGTTGGATAGAATTTTTGGGGATATTCCCTGAGCCATTTCTTGCAGATCTTTAAACCGCATTGTGCCGTGTTTCTGCAAATTGTGCAGGATACAAAATTTCCATTTACCACTGAGCAATTCAATGCCATCTTTTAATGCCAATATAGTTTCTTTATCAATATTTTTATTGCACATCAGATAGTTACTTTCCTAAAGGTAAT
The DNA here is from genome assembly GCF_002000245.1 of Sphingobacterium sp. CZ-UAM. GTDB lineage: Bacteria > Bacteroidota > Bacteroidia > Sphingobacteriales > Sphingobacteriaceae > Sphingobacterium. The sequence goes on from NZ_MTCM01000001.1 coordinate 1,209,544, forward strand.
GAATAGTAAATATATATTCAATATCCAATAGTTTTGTGGTACAGAAATTTTAAAAAAATCGTTATGAAAGTAACAGTAATCGCAAACATTTCGGCTAATGGAAGAATTTTGATATCCGATAACCCGCATCATAAACTACCACTGGAAGCGATGGAATTTTACGTACAATTTGTAAGGCAGGTTGGAAATGTAGTAATAGGATTGAAAACATTTGAAAATTTTCTAAATTTTCCAGATCAAGTAAAAGAACATTTTAATGGAATAGAAATCATCGTATTGGCCGATAAATCTTATACGGCTGATGGCTACAAGACTGTAGCAAGTCCTGAAGAGGCAATTGCATATATGTCTACAAAAGGAGTGCGTGAAATAGCCGTCGGAGGTGGAACAGGTACTTTCAACGCTTTTTTAGACAAGGATTTGATTACAGATATCTATTTTAACGTCAGTCCTATAATCACTGGAGCTGGAGCAATTTTAGCAAACAATGAGGAGTTAAGTTCAACGTTCAGGTACAAAGGACAGAAGCTTAAAAACGGTTTTCTTCAATTGCATCTAATTAAGGAATACTAAAAAATGACATACCAAAAATGTCTTTCAAGAATAGTTGAATTACGGAAACAAATCCGCTAAAATTATTTCTTTCCGATCTATATTTTTCAATTGGCGACTGTATCCACACGACGATAAGTATATACATCATGGTTAAGGGCGCCGGCGAGCGGAAAGAGAATAAGAAAACCTGCTGCTGTCGACTCACTGGGCACGACTAAATCACCATGGTTATCTAGTGCAAAGCAAATAGTTTTGGTAAAGAATCTATTGACTAATACATAGATGTCAAGGTCGGTATTTCTGAAAGAAACAAAGTTTTGCGATTCGGGCTTAACTTTCCTCGTTCTTTCACGCACGACATTTCCTAAGGAATCAATTAGTTTGAAATGGATCTTATTTTTTTTGATGAGCTCCAATGAAGTTTCGTAAAGATAGTGCAGACTATCAGTTTTATAGTAATTAGGCTCAATATAGTTCCATAGGCAATATTCATTATAGGCCGCACTCTTCTCCTCAATTCTATTATTATGGCCTATTATCTTCTGGGGATAATTATCAAAGATGTATATCTCCTTCAATCGTACCATCGAAACGCTATGCGCCGCAGCAGTTTGTGCTAAATACTTAGGCGATAGGGAAGTACAAGAGATACACGAAAAAATAAATACCACCGAAAATAGTGCAATGGCAAGCGTGCGCATATTTTGATGTTTGTTGATTTCTATCATATGCTCTTATTTTGCGGAAATAAATTGTTGGATACTAAACTTTAAGTTGTTTCTAAACATTAGGTAAGCCCCTCAATAAATTCTGAAAAGATTCTATTTTTAAAAATAGCTTCTTCATTTGACATTCCAATAAATGGTATTTCATAAATATCACATGTGCTTTTTTTAACTGCATAAGCTTTTGATCTAAAAATAACCTTTATTAAACTCACAAATTTTAATTGTGCTCAATGTTTTATTTTGTAGGAAATGTTCAATGTTGTTCGCCTTTAAACGATCTTTTTTTGCAAGTTTAAATTTGACTGTACCATAATTTAGTTTAGAAAACTCTATCCTTAATTTCTCAATTTCTAATTTGTGCACTTGTTCTCCATCTGCTAAGAAATTATCCAAAAGCAATAATTTCTGACATAAAAAGTATATTTTATCGTCTTCCAAAATAACATCTCTCTTGAAGGAAGATAATAATGAATCTTTAATTTTATCCCACAAAGACTCTTCACCGATAAAAATCAAATTATTCAATTTTTTAACATCTAGTCCCAAATTATCAATGAGATAATTTGCAACTTTTTGAGGAGAAATTTGGCTTCGATAAAAATCCCTCAGATTACCAAGAGGTTCCCACCTACTTCTATCTAAAGAAAGGTCTATTTGGTGCAAATAGGTATATAAAAATACTACAAACGAATAGTTAATTTTCATCTTTCTAATTCTGTTATGTTTACCATTTTTTTCATTGACGAAAAAATAAACAGTAATTTGTCCAGATCTTCAGTCGATTTTGCATTGCCAAACATATGAACCAATTCATTCCACCCCTCGCCGCTTTTGCTATACATTATGCTTTGAATTGAATAGTCTCCATTACAGTTATTAATGGTCCAGCTTACATCTTGATCAAATATTTCATTTTTCAGATGCTCGGTTTTGCAACTTTTGCTTTTAGCTGGAAATTGGCTAGGATGATTACCGAAATACAAGCCCCCCCGAAATACCTGTATGATTTGTAGTGTCAGCAGGATTAAAATAGTAAACGGAAAAATCTTCTCCATTGGTTTCATATATAGCATAATCTGTGGGTAAAGAAATAGAATATTTACTTTTCCCTAATTCCCTTTTTTCCAATGACTTTATAAAAGTGGTATCTGCCGAGTTATGTACAGATTTATGATCATTATTTTGTCCACAGCTGGTCAATGTTAATGTTGTCAGCAGGACAATCATTGTCAATTGTATCTTCATATCTTGGTTATCTTTATTAGGATTCGTGGCTCTATATTTTATACTTCATAATCGCTAGATAAGACCAGTAATTTCATTCAAACGCATTTGTTATTTATTTGCATATTTGATATTATCAATAACAAACTCTTTTAATTCCGTTAAAACCGAAAGTCTGTTGGCCATTTCCGTATTGTTAAACCGAAAATAACCAATTTCAAATGTTTTAAGTTTTGATAGTTTTTCAATTCCTGATAAATCTTCAAGATCCACTTTTTTGTTGCTCTCTGTTGTTGATGCAAAGAGGGATAAGTGTTCAAGGTTTTCGAACTTATCAATCCCATTCAAGCTTTTAAGGTTTGAAGTATAAGTTAATGAAAGGTTTTTAATTCTGGATTTTGAAACGTTTGGCAAGAAATTGAAGTCTGATACTTTGTTTAGACTTAAAAGACAAAGCGTGGTCAAATTCATTAGTTCATCTAAGCGGTTAAATGAAAAGTCTGCATTTTTGACATGTGAAATTAATAAATGTGTCAAATTTGGAAACAATGAAATTAAATCCAAATCATTTTGTTTGATGTTCCAAATATGTAAGTGGCTAACATCTATTAAATTATTCTTATACTTTTTCAATATCTCAAGATTTTTACGGTCAATCTTATAGTTATTGATGGTGATAATTTTCAGGTTGTCATAAAACCGGATATTTTCCAATGTTTGAGTCGATGGTAAAATATACAGAATTTCAGATCTGAAATCAGTTCCGCAGACTGTTTTTGAATAATCAGAATCATCTGGCTGAACAAAATTTTCATTCTTTTGTTGGAATAGAAATCGCTGGAAATCTTGTATATTTTTTATCTCATTTAATTTCATAGGTGCTGGTTCGTGTTATGTTTATCCAATAATTGATCAATCAAAGGTCTTTCAAAGTTTACTGCTGTCAAAATTTTTATTGCTTTTTCCTTATCTTCGATTAAAGCCTTCTCATACTCAAATACAAGTCTGGTGGTCAATAATCTCTGGTCACCTGTATGTCCACCAAAACTTATACATTTCGCTGGTATTTCATAGTCTGCCCACTGTCCTTTAATGAATTGTTGTAATTGTCCGAACGCAGGATTTCCATCTTCTCTGCCTTTTATCCTTGTTGGAATAATAAAGTCCTGTTGACAATTTTTAGGTTGATCTTCAATTATTATCCAATCCTCTCGATTAACACCATATTCTTCAAAGCAGCATTCCATTGCATCTTCCATAGTGTAAGAGAAATGATCCCAATCTGCAGAACTATCCTGTAAGCTGTAATAACCAAAAAGATAAACTCCGCCTTCTGCCTGACAAAGCATAAGTTTTTTTGTTTTCTCGTCTATGTTTTGAAATACTACTTTTCTCATTACATGTAAATATGATATAAATTGCTGTTCTAATATAATATCCTACCTATAATAATTTGACCAAGCTTTGAAATAAGGTTGTAGCTTTTCACTGAGATTCATCTTGACCCATTCTCGATCAACTCCCTCCTCCGTGTATAATATTTCGAGGATACCAACATGCACGATATTGATGATTTCACAGTTGTGACTTTGCCCAATATAATTGATATAATCAAAGGAACTTTCGACAAAAGGGCTTGTGCGATCTGCTACGATCTGGCCACCAAGATATGTCGCAAATTCATTCATAAATAAGTATGTTGAACGATCTGAGAAAAAACTATCTTCTCCCATTTCAACAATTTTCTTGTACTCGGGCACTTTATCAAACAGAATACCTGTTAATGTATCAAAAATAAAAACATCAATTTCTTCTAATGGCTTCATCTGGAGTTTCAAATATGATTAAAAATAAGAATTTGCATCAGATCTGATACACTTCCTAGACTACTTTTAGTATATTAGTTTCGCTAATACAGTTATTACCTGCAATTGCCCAAACGCGATTCACAATGAATGAAGTAGAAAAAATAAAGCAACAGATTGTAAGAAAAGCTATAGAATTTAAAACAGGAGGTTTTAGGCCTACAAATTCTATTTCTGAAAGTTGGATAGGAAAAGTTTACTTATACAAAGAAGATGAAGAAATTCCGAAAGACAAAAATGGAAATCTAATGTTTCCTTTGTTCCAACTTTGCTTAGAAGATATTGAAATTAGACCTGATATTTTAGCTGATACAAAGGTGATTACTGTTTTTGTAGCAGAAGAACTTCCAATGGATATTACAGCCAACGGAAAAGAATGGCTATTGCGCGAATATAAAAAATCAGACAAATTAATAATTAAAGAATTATACAATCCTGATTCAGGACTAAAACCATTCCCCCTAAAACCTTCAAAAATAGAAGAAGATTATCCTGTGTGGGATAGAGGTGGTTTAACAAGTGAAATGGAAAATGAAATATTAAAACTTGAAGATTCTGGAATAATTGAAGGTTACTATGATATAGCTGAGAATCAATATGGACACAAACTTGGAGGTTATCCAAGCTTTTGTCAACCAGGCGTATATTTTGGCAACGACTTTGAATTTGTATTTCAAATTGCATCCGACGACAAAGCAAATTTGAATGTAGTTGATAGCGGAACGATGTATTTTGCTAAAAATGCGAAAACAGAAGAATGGAATTTCTACTGTGACTTTTATTAAAAAAATAGCAGATAACAAATATAGGTAACTGGGAATTAATTAAGGACTTTTTCGCAAATAGAATTAATTCCGTTATGCAAGACAGAAGACAGAAAACCTTTAAGATAGCTGCAATTATAGAACCTTAGAGTTTTTCGACCTCTTCGACTGAAAGCCCTGTGCCTTTAGCGATATCAGCTATAGGTAGTCCCATTTCCTTAAATGCTTTAGCAGTCTCAAGCGCTTTTTTGCGCTCCCCTTCCGCCACACCTTTAGCTTTACCTTCCGCCAAACCTTTAGCGTGACCTAAAGCTTCTCCGGATTTCATGGCCGAATTGATTACGCTCTCCGCATCGCGCTTATGTTTTAAACTTGCTTCGTATGACATGAGTTCCTCCTCCGTTAATTTACCTATCTCTCCTATCTCAAAGATAAGACCAAATATTCTTTTATCCAAAAATGATGGCAATCTATCCATGGTACTCAAGTGTTTAAGTAAGTACAACCATTGATCCATAACTGTCTTTAGTTCCTCTGGCTGTTTATTGAACAATGGAAGCGAAATCATTTTATACCCCAATTTATCATAAAATATTTCTTTGGTCAATTTGTCACACAGCGCCACATCATAAAAATAAGGGCGTTCTGTGACACGGGATATACCAGAACTTCCGTTTCTATCCATGTCAAACTCCAAAATACCAATAAAGTAAACCTCCGGTAGGTAATAATCGCTACCCTTCTTCCCTCGCGCTAATTGTTTATTGATCAGACGTGAGGTATAATACACCGCGCGATCCTTAAAAAATTCTTGAAAGAGCTGCTGCATCTCAATGATGAAAACCTCGCCATCGCGGCCGATACAATGTAAATCAAATACAACACGACGCATTTCCTCATAGTCGCCATCTTGTTCTACAGGCTTATATCTTAGATCCGAAATTATCTTATCTCCCTGAAATAGACTATTGAGAAACTCAATTAGTAAGATTTTGTTGTCCTCTCTACCAAAGTAAAATTTCCAACCGAAATCGGTACGTGGATCTACATACCTACCCAAATGTTTTTTTGATTTAGCCATAATATTTATTAATTGGTTATCAGGCAAATATACAATAATAGATTTAAAATACTAACATAATTAGCAAAAAATATGAGCCGGAAAGTAATTTATATTGATAATCAATCGCACGAGCTGAAAAGTTGCAGACAGACATTGCCCTTTAATAAATCGCTGTAAATGTCCAAACGCAGGATTTCCGGATTCTCTGCCTTTTATCTTTTAAATACTGATGTTTTAGAAGCACAGATAAACTATTGTAGATGATAAAATCACAGCACTAAAAATGCAAGGCCATAGCCAAAATGCATTGCCGCAGGTTACCGGGTGTGATAAAACCCCTACCTCCATAATAATAACGGGTATTAAATAAATTTTCGGCGGTCAACTTACATTGAAATTGTCGATAAATATAACCTATATTAGCATTACAAAGTGTATAAGCGTCGGTATAAAAACTTCCAGCATTTGTACTGTTAATAATCAGATCCTGACCAACATAATTCCCTCCTAATCCGGCTCTCCACTTGCTGTCCTTATTTGCCGGCAGTTCATAGCTAGCGTACCAGGTGAAAGACCATTTTGGACCAGCGTTTACAGGCCTTAATCCCTGAACGGCAGCATCAGCAACCGTTAACTTACTAGCGTTGTAAGCGCCACCCGCATGGATAAAAAAATTGGTCAAGGGTTCGGACTGTATATCGAACTCTACACCACGACTATACTGTTTTCCTCCCTGAATATATTTTGTGGCATCCGCCGGATCTGTAATCACCGAATTGCGTACCCGGATATCATAGTAGCTCAGTGTAAGGTCAAGTGCATTGTTTGGAACCGCTATTTTGACACCGGACTCGAACTGGTTTCCGTATTGGGGTTTGAAATTATATAGAATGCCGTTGGCACTTGTCGGTGCGAGATTTTGAAATCCGCTCATATAATTTCCAAAAACTGTTATAATTTTTGGAATAAGCTGATAAGTCAGGCCTATTTTAGGCGTAAGGGACGACTGCTTATAATCGGCAGTTGTAATAGCAGTCAACAGATCCTTCGTACCCAAATTGATCAGCCTGTCGTACCGGGCACTGAACATCAGCGTCAACGCATCGGTGGGTTTGATGACATCTGAAATGCAAGCCGAGTAGCTGTTCTGAGGCGCGACCGAATTGTTGGGCTGCCTAGAAAGTACAATACCACGGATCAGGTCTGCATGAAATAAATTTGCTGTAGCCGAAGGATCATCAAGCGATACCGTATCCACGTAACCTGCATTTTTATAATTTGCCGCATAACTATAGCGCTGGTAGTCAAGACCAATCAGTAATTTATTGTCCCAGCCTCCAAGTTTAAAATTACCGATAAAGTTTTGTTGAACCTGATAGTTGCTGATATCCTCGGATTCATACTGTAATACCTTCCTTGCTACCGCAGTATTATTGTTGAGCAACAGGTTTGTCTGATAATCGCCATTTGATGTGCTGTTTGTACTGGCGAGGTTTGTTTCAGACTGCCAAGCCGGCGAGATGGCATAACTTATTTTTCCATAAAAATTCAGTGAGGAGGTTCGCCATAGCAAGCTGTTATTCGTATAAGAACTGAAGTAGTCCAGATTGAGCGCGCTAGCATGCTGTACGTTTGTGGCAATGCCGCCGATAAGCGGATTACCAGGTGTAAACAAAGGACTGTTGGTGGTATTTCTCCGCAAGAATTCGGCCTCGATCCTAACCTTAAGGTCAGGACTGAGCTGGTAGCTAAAACTTGGTGCAAGAAAAAGGCTTTTATTCAATCCCTGGTCCTGAAAACTCTTTCTGGAGGTATATGTACCAAACATTCTGAACAGGGATCTGTGTGCTGAATCAAGTACTGTATTTATTTCAATACTGCCGCGATGCAGGGCATTGTTGCCCGCTGCGAGCGAAATAGTTGTAAATGTACTATCCACGGGAACATAGGTGAGCACATTGATCAATCCCCCGAAAGCCATATTTGTACCACCAAACAAGGTACCACTCGGCCCTTTGATTACATCCAGCTGCTGTATATTGCTATTTTCATCGCTGTAATGTAGGTAAGCATTGAGGCCATTTCTAAAATTACTCCTGGTCCGAAATCCACGAATGGTAAAATAAGGGGCAACCCCGGCCCAGCTGGGTGTCACCCCCGCCGCATTTGCCAACATAGCTGTCTGGGTATAATAGTTTCTATTTTTAGTCAGGTTGATACCTACACTTGTTGTAACCTGTGGATTCTCGTAATCAGGTATGTTTATCCTTGCTGACTGATAGCTAGACCTATCTTTCCTAAACTGGGATTTAATAAAAACAGAGTCAAGCTGTTTTGGCAATAGCGTATCAGCATGGTGCGCCTGCGCATCGGCGCTAAAAATTGTAAATAGAAGCGTAAAAATTAAAAAAGACTTTAAGTATAGCGTTTTCAAGGGTATAATAAATTAAATTTGACCAATATATACCCACAACAGATTTGTTGCCTGTAACAATATAGCTCAAGCCATCCTGGTACAAACAACAATCTGATTTTGCGGGTTTGCATAGCTGGGCTTATTTCGCAGCGCTGTTACGTTCTCTCAAATATTCCAAAATAGCTCTGCCTTCTTCCTGCTGCAGTCCTAAGCTAATCATAGGAGAACTGAAACCTTTGCTCAGCGCTATTGCATCGGCGTCTTTTTCGAGCATAGTCGCGGGATCCAGCATCATATTCATGATCCACTCTGGCGTACGCCGCTTTACAACGCCATCCAACGAAGGCCCCACCAAGGTACGTTCGAAATCGTGGCACATGGCACATTTGGACACAAAGAGCTCCAGGCCTTTATTGGCTAGCTGTGCGTCAAATGGTTTGCGTTCGACAACGCTAACAGGCCCCACTCCTTTGGATCCATCTGATTTAAAATCCAACATGGCTGCTTCTGCTGAAGCTGCCGGTTGGTTTGCCGTTGTACTACTGTTGCTTTCTTTCTTCCTGTCTCCATTGCCTCCGCAGGCGATCATCCCGATGATAGCGAGACAGGAAAGGATTACGTTGATTCGTTTGTTCATTTCTCTTTATGTTATGGTGATTAAAAACTTTATAAACTATGGGACAGCCAGCAACCGCCCCAATTTTTACTTAATGATGTAGACCTGGTATTTGATATCATCCTGATTTGCTTTCTTGCCGTCTTTCCACAACTCAACGATAATTTCCCATTGGCCGGCCATGGAGAAGTTTATTTCTCCTTCATAGTAACCCTGTCCAATGGATTCAGCATCCTTATTACCCGATGAGCCATGCCCCATAGCTGGCATAGTTGTTTTCAGCTTGATGAGGTATCCATCCAATGGTGGAAAATCATGCTGCTCCATCCTACTCATCAGAAATTTGATGGGATGCTTTCCTTGCTTTACGGTATCCGGCAGCAGATTGGTTATAAACACGCGGCTATCATCCCGTGTACCGGAACTCATCGTCCGCATTGTCTTTGCAGCGGATACGGGAAGTTTTATGGCTATGGTATCCTTTCTCGCTTCCGTTTCAAGGATTGTATACAAATGCCAACCCGGTCCCATATCCGGTATATCGGCCATGATAAACACCATTGCCCCCCGGTACCAGCCCTCGCCTAGGGCGACAGGATGTTCAAAAGGTCCTCCATGCTTCATCAGTCCCATATCCATCTGTGGGTAATAGTCAAGTGATGAACTATTGAAGGGTTTACCATCTTTGTCCCTTACCTGTAAATAAACCGTATGGTATTTATTGTAAAGTTTAGCATCGGCATAGACCTTAAATGTTAAGCCATTGTACGCGGTATCTGCGATAGCAATTAGGTCGGATTCATCTGGAATAGCAGGTGTCGTAGCATCATGGGCACCAACATGTTTTTTCTGGGAATTCTGTTCAGTACAGGCAATAGCAGATAGGACGACCGAAAGTGCCACGAGAAATTGGAATACTTGTTTTGATAAATTCATTGAATTGTTTTTTGCTATCCTTTATCCAGCAAAAGCTGGATATCGGCTATGATTTTTGGAATTGAATCTGTTTTTGTCCCGTCGTATACGGCTCTGACCCGAAAAGCTGTATCGACAAGTGTAAAAGCACCACTATGGTCGAATCCTCCCGGAGCATTCGGATCTTCCTGTGCAAACGAGAAATAACCGTCAGCACCAGCGAGCTTATACAGCTCGGTTTTCGGACCGTTGAGGAAAAGCCAATTGGATGGTGCCCCCAGTTCTGCTGCATAGTGCTTCAACACATAGGGCCTATCGTATTTGGGGTCTACGGTGTGCGATACGATCAGGATTCTAGGGTCGTCCGCAAAGTGCTTTGCTACTTTAAGCAGATTGCGAGAGGCGATCGGGCAGATTGTAGGACAACGCGTGAAAAAGAAATCAGCTAGGTAGATTTTTCCTTTCAATGTCTTTTTGGACACCATGCTACTGTCCTGATCCAACAGTGTAAAATCGGGTATTGTATGGTATAGAGTATCGATGACCTTAACACCATCGTTAATCCTTTCCTTAATGTCTCGCTCACCTAAGATAGGGAGCGGAACTGAAGGAGATGATAGCGTACATGCAATAAATTGACATGCCAAAAATGAAGATAAGGCCACAACTATCCCTATACGGGAATATGTGCTCATGAGATTTTGATTTAATTATTATTAACTATTGCAATTGAAAATGCCATCTCGTCGAATAGCTTATCAATTGCTCACACGCTATAAAATAATTTAAACCAAGGGTGGATGGAAAATTGTAAAAGTGGGATTGTAGGAATAATCCTGTTTGTACTCTGGGTAAGACAAACTAATACAATCTTCATTGCATATGGAAGACATATCAAAAGAAAAATTGTGGGAGTTGTCGATAAAGACTACATCAATAATACGGGATTCAAGATTTTTTTGTTCTTTTTCCTCATGTTCGCGCATTTTCTTCATCAAAATACACTGACCACGGCAGGACAGTGCTTTTTCATTAAAGCGATTCACACATTCATTGCGTGCGATATAATCCCTGTTCAATTCAAATACAGACCATAGCCATACATTTGAGAAGCTCTGTAAGAGCATCAATGGCAATAAGATCCATATGAACTGTTTCGCTTTCATGTTTAGTTAATCCGCCAAATATAAAAACGAAAGATGGAATAAGCAACCTTATCGGAGGAAGAATTGAAAATTATTTAAGGACATTACTAAACTGTAATATTTACTTGGAAGTGAGATATAGTTATTTCCCTATGCATCTTACCATTGAATCTAACGGTAGGCTCAGCGGACAAAAGGCGATCATCGACCAAGGTTGTTGATTTTGTTTCTTTTGCCCTGTTCATCCCAATCCATCTTAGTTGTTTCATTGCTAAAATCCATAATGCGCAATATATGTCTCCCTGAACATAAAAGCATCAGATGATTCATCAACAACAAAATTGACAACTCTCTTTTCTACGCCCCCGCTGTCTCCACTATATTTCTGGCTGTCAAAAGGTGCCGGAAACGGAAATTTATTGATTTCGGAAAAATCCATTTTTTGTTTGCCTGTGTCAAGCTCTTCCTTGCTGACTTTTTTAAAGGCTTCAACAAAATAAGAGCCAAACATATCATACACGATGCCGGCATATACTTCGGGAGTAATCTGCTCATCGAAAAGAATGCATTTACAGGAAATAGAAACTTCCGTGGTCGTCACCCCATTGTATTTTCTGTTCCTGTAGGCCGGATGAAATTTTACCGTATCCGTATTGTAGATAGAGTCATAAAAAAACTTATGGGTCTCATTCATCACATCAAAAGATAATGTAAACGAATAATTCCCTTTCTGCATTAACTTTTTGGGACTCAATATATTCGTCCATATGTAATCAAAAACGTAATGGGATATTTGGGCATCAACTCGGGGCCTTTTGAGCAGAATAGAAGCTCTTGATAGACCCTCATCGTCATCAATGCTCCAAAACCTGTTAATTGTAACTTCCATACCTTATGAATATTTAATATCGATTTTATAGGTTTCAATATGTGTGCTGACCGCTTCAAGGACTTCTGTCGGACAGCGGAACTCCAAGATTTTCCTATTCCTAAACGTAAAAATTAAACTAGAATTTCGTAAATGGTGCATTATTCCTATGTATCTTTCCAATTATGCGGGGTTTATTTTTATTCATCATTTTGTTTCAAGTACTTTATCGGCACATCCTCTGTCAGCCAAACACCATTGTCTGAAATGAAAAACCGAAAATTGTCATTATACATTTGTTCCGCCAGCACTTTGAAAACAAATGGTTTTCCGTGTCTTTGGCCAACTTTTATTGCTGTTTCAATGTTCTGTCCCGCGAAATCATACAGTCCACCAAATAAATAGGCATGTATCTGCTGTAGACCTTTGACAGTGCCTACTTCAATGCTTTCAATGAATGAGCTTTCAAACAGGGCATAAGCTTTACTTTTACTCTTACCGTCGATGGTTTCGTCGCTATAGGTAAACCATTCTATAAAACGGTTTGCTTTGGTGCTAGGGAAAGTCTTTCCTAAAGCAATTATGCCATCATGATCCAGCATATACGAATTATACCTTTTCCCGTCTGCAGCAAGAAGTTTCAATTGGGTAGTGGCACTGACCAACTCACTTTTCTCTTACATATAAATATTTATCTTCTGCAGAATATCGGGCAAGTGATTTTCAAACCTTTTATTGATCCGTTCGAATCCACCTATCTCATCAAAGGGCTCTTTGTCGAGATCTTCGAAAGTAACAATGCCTTCGACGATCATCTGCTTTTCAATCTGCTGGAGCAAACTCTTCTGCGGCACGGTCCAATTTTGTTGCTGGTAAAGCTGTAGAAAGACTTTTTTAACACGATCTTTTCAGCTTTCAAGTGCGGATCCAGGCATATAGGTACGAATATAAGCAATAATATCGGTAGCCACATCCTGTCTTTTTGCATTTTTCCATGCATCATGTGGCGTGCGAAGATTGCAGCCCTTGGTATCAGGTAATAAGCTCAGTTCCCTGAAGCGCGCCACGCTTTAATTGCGTCGGAGATGTGGCGATCAATTTAAGCGTAGATATCTTGTTTTGATTTTCTTCAAAATACTTCCTGGAGAATCTGTTTGTCAAGGCTCAGATCGGCAACATGGGCGTTCTCTTCTTCCAGCTGACGGAGCCTACGCAGCTCCGAGACGCCCAGACCGCCGTATTTCTTCTTCCAGTTGTAGAATGTCCTTGCGACTTAGTAAATCATAATTATTCTTCCTGCCATTCAATCCCGGGATACATTTCTCCTGTTAATAAGTAAAATTGTAGTATTTCTAAACCATCTTTATTATCAACAAGCAATGCCGTAGGGTACTCATCCCTTTGTCCATTTGTCAATATAAAGTCTTTCATTTCACTAGTTGTCCCTTTCGGATTATGCGTAGTGTAACCCGCGTCGCCATTGAATCGGAGATATATTGCAAATGAATGAGTTGAATTTTTCAATAATATAATTGAACTTTCATCATGTCCGCTAAGGGTATATTCAACAAATTCGGTTTCATGAAACTGTTCAACTACAGTTTTCAATTCCACCAACGTAGTGATGGAAAACTCCTTTCCATTGGCAACCAAGCTTAGCGCTGTAGGATTTGATAGAACTTCAATTCCATTGAAGACACTTGAAACATTTTCCATTTGTAATACAAAATTTTGGACAGCAATTTTTTCGTCCTCATTGTCAGTTATGCCACTTATTGAAATCGCATGGTCCGCCGTTGCAGAAACACTCAGATTACAAATATGAAATGAGCCTGAAATCTTATCGCTGATATCTTGTGCTTGAAGAAAAGCCTGTCTGGATCTTATAATTTTTTCCTTAAGTCCATCAGGTAAATGGTCGAATTCTGCTGTGTCCATAGTGTCAATATTATTTTTCTGCAATTTCTTTTAAAAAGGTTAGGAAGTTATCTGCATATAATTCAAATTCCCACTCACCACTCCCGTGTATACTTGTATAAATTGGTGCATCATTTTCTGTTATTTCATTAATGTCTATGCAATACGGGTCAGCTCCAGCATCAGCAATTACAACAAAATTCTTTGGCCAATCGGCAATTGATTTGTTAGTTACCGGATTAAATGAATAGCCTTCTTGTCTAGTTATTAGCTCAGAAGCTCCATATAAATGTAGACCTTGAAAGTATTTTTTGCTGTCAATAAATACGTTTAAAGGCGAGTAGTTTTTAAGGAACAGCAAATAATTTTCCGGTAATTTCCATTTTTTCTCTATGTTTAAAATGTCGGTTTTATCTGCAACAACTAGCCAGTTTGTAGGGTTAGATAGATCTGGGTTTTTAGCTCTTTGTGCTTGGAGTTTTCTGTTAAGTTTTGAAGCAATTTTTTCAAGTTCTGTTTTTGGATTTTCCAGCGAATTATGAGTTTTCGGTTTAGGATAGCCATCACCGTCCTGAAAGCCATTCTTCTGCCAGATTTCTATTTCTTCTATTCTTAAATCTGCTACTTTCCAATATCCTGGGTCTTTAGGTAGTTCCCGGTCAAATGCTTGTCTGCTAAATAATGAGATGCTTTTGATTGCTTTTGCACGTATTGATGTATTAATACTCTCGTTTTTTAGAATTTCGATCAATGCCGGGTATGATTGTTTGCCGCTGGTTTTTAATAGTCCGTCAATGCCCCAATAGGTTAATTCAGGCTGAGTGATGCACCATTCGAAGAAGTCAGCGTAATTGGCTTCATCTTCGTTTACAAGTTTGATAATATCAGTCATTAGGAAATTTCGCCAGTGCAAAATTTGTCCATTCCTTGCGTATTCTGTTAAGATATTTAAAACATATTCTCTGTCAGTTGATGAATATTTTTTCAATAATTTTTCTGTCAGTTTGGAAAATTTACCCCCATCTGTTTCGTCAACTATTTGCTGTCTTAATTTCTGTAAGTTTTTGTCTGTCATAAAAATATTATCAAAGTTTGGGCGTTTTTTTTATAAGTTGTAAATTATAACCGTCTGTAAATGATTTAATCATGCCCTTTTTGGGTATATCCTGGTACACATCCTTTTAAAATCATTCAATATAAAATGTCCTATATATCCATTCTTAATAGTCCTTCTTTTAATCTTTTTATACCGTCGCTCGTGTTCAGACACTCTTTCGGGCTCTGGTTATCAAGTGCAGGGATTTTCCGATCGATCCAGTCTAGACCTCCCTCTCTTAATTTTGCGAAGATTACCTTAGCTATATCGGACTTGTTATCCAGGTTTTCCTCCAATAGCTTCTGATCTACGGATCCTGTCCAGTAACTCTCTGCCCAATACACCATATTATCCCAGGCGATTTTACTTTTTTCGTCAAAATATTGTTCGAGCCTTATATAGTCCTGCCTGTTCGCTTCTGTTGCCATTTTATTCAAACTCATTTGTTAGTTATCTTCATATTTGATATGATCAATAATAAACTCTTTTTAATCCTTTAAAATCGGTTCGTGTTATGTTTATCCAATAATTGATCAATCGAAGGTCTTTCAAAGTTTAATGCTGTCAAAATTTTTATTGCTTTTTCCTTATCTTCAATTAAAGCCTTCTCATACTCAAATACAAGTCCGGTGGTCAATAATCTCTGGTCACCTGTAAGTCCATCAAAACTTATACATTTCGCTGGTATTTCATAGTCTACCCACTGTCCTTTAATGAATTGTTGTAATTGTCCGAACGCAGGATTTCCATCTTCTCTGCCTTTTATCCTTGTTGGAATAATAAAGTCCTGTTGACAATTTTTAGGTTGATCTTCAATTATTATCCAATCCTCTCGATTAACACCATATTCTTCAAAGCAGCATTCCATTGCATCTTCCATAGTGTAAGAGAAATGATCCCAATCTGCAGAACTATCCTGTAAGCTGTAATAACCAAAAAGATAAACTCCGCCTTCTGCCTGACAAAGCATAAGTTTTTTTGTTTTCTCGTCTATGTTTTGAAATACTACTTTTCTCATTACATGTAAATATGATATAAATTGCTGTTCTAATATAATATCCTACCTATAATATTTTGACCAAGCTTGGAAATAAGGTTGTAGCTTTTCACTGAGATTCATCTTAACCCATTCTCGATCAACTGTATCAAAAATAAAAACGTCAATTTCTTCCAACGGTTTCATCTGAAGTTTCAAATTCATGTGCTATCAAGGTACAAAATAGGTGTGAAAATTGTCGTTACTGGGTTATATATTTTGTCTATTTAAATCCTCTTTTGTAAATTCAACAGTCTTATTACTGAAATAAAACCGATGTGCAAATTATCGCTAATTATTTTTCTTACGATCTGTTGCCTAAATAGTAGCTTTGCCCAATCCACTACCAACTCTTCAAATAGTGAAATACATAACACTTTCTCGTATGCGTATATACGTGTAGAAGGAAAATTCTTATCGAAAAAACTAAAGGTGAAAGTGGACTTGGGAGACTCAGATGAACAGATCGCAGAAGGTGAAAAGCTTTCCGAAATATTAACCAATAAGAAGTCGTATGCTTCCATATTGAACTATATGTCTAAAATTGGCTATGAATTAGTAAATACATTCGATCTAACTGATAACTATAACGGTTCCGGCGGAAACAAAACCTACAGAATAATATATGGACATACAACTTAGTGTAAATAGAGATTTGAACGCAAATGACATTCTGAAGTTGTATCAATCTAATAAATGGAGTGCAGCCGAAAAACCAGAACTACTGATCAAAGCACTCTTAAATTCGCATTCTCTGGTTACTGCCTGGGATGGTACAACATTAGTGGGCCTCGGCAATGCTATTTCCGATGGGTATCTCGTGGTTTATTATCCACATCTACTAGTGCTACCCTCCTATCAAGGCAAAGGAGTTGGGCGTTTGATTATGGATAAAATGCAAGAGATTTATAAGGGTTTTCATATGCAGATGCTCACCGCCGATGGTAAGGCTATTGAATTTTATAAAAAGAACGGCTTTGAACGAGCTGGACAAACTGAGCCAATGTGGATCTATTCGGGGGGCGATCATTAAATTTGAGGAAACAACAAAGCTCGAGCAACTATTTTCAGCAATAATGGGTGTTTATAAATAGACTTTTCATTCAGAATCAAAGGTTCGAAGAGCCTGTCGTAATTAATATAACCGAAAAATATTATTTATTTAAAAAGAACAACGTATGAGATTCGTATTTACATTGCTGCTTACATTTTTCTATACGCTGAATTTTGCTCAAGAAATTGAATACTCTACAAATTGGGTAAGTGGTATAAAACAACAGGTAATTCCTAAAGACCGCAGTCTAGTCTTAAACAATGGAAGTATAAAGGATAGCGTCATGTATTCGAAATATTACAAATTGAAAAAAGTAGACAAAGGCCAACTGACGCTTGATATAATACTAAAAAAAGTACGTCCTCTGTCTGTAAATCCTGTAAAATTTGACATCATCGTTGCTGGTGGAAATAAAGGATACACTTCGATCTATTATAAAACCTCTATACCATTTGACAAAATTTCTTCGAAAATATATATCCCTTTTGAGGCGGAGGTCGACTCTATTTCGGTGTTTTTTATTAGTTCAGGAAGTTCTAGTTTTTCAAAAATTGAAGTTCGTCCGGAAATACAATTTGGCAAAATATTGAGACAATGGGAAGAAAGATTTGTGACGAAGATCAAAAGTCAAGAAATGGTGTCTAATCTCGTAGAATTAGCGCAAACCTGGGGCGCTATCAAATATAATTCTCCTTCAATTTCATATAATGATATTGATTGGGATGAGATTTTATTTGAACGGTTGTATAAGATCTTTGCGGATATTGAAACACCTAAACAGAGCATAGATATCTTGCTTAGTTATGTTTCTTCAAAACCCAATACGGCTTCCATAGGACTAAAATCAGAAAGTCTAATTCTCGAAAACCTAGATAATTCGTGGATCCAAAAGTCATCATTGCTCTCCGCGATACAAAAAAAACGATTACAAATAATAGTGGATAATCCTCCTGCTTTTAAAAACAAATATATTGATCGATCTGATAATTTAGTTTATACAAAACTTCAGGAGAAAACACTGCACAAAAATACATTACCCAACGTTTATGAACGTCTTGTCAACCTATTCAGATATTGCAATATCATAAAATATTTATATCCATATAAATATACACTATCAGGGCAATTTGACAATGGTTCTCTGCTAGAAGAGCTGATACCTAAATTTATCAATGCAACGACTACACTGGAATATAACAAACAATTAGTTATATTGAATTCAACCATTAAAGATGCACATAGTGCCATACCAACATCGTCAATAGGTTTTGTTCACAGCGTCTACGGAAATTTCGCGATAGGGCTGCCTATGCATATTAAGAAATTCAAGCAAGATTTTATCGTGACAAATATTGATAATTCGTTTTCAAAAACAACTGGAATACAAATAGGTAGTGTAATAGATAGAATAAATGGAGTACCACTGCATGAGTCCTATCAAAAAATAGCATCCTATATAGGAAGCCCTAGACCAGATGTACATCAGTACTTCGTCAATAGAGAAAAACTCATGAGTCTAATCCCTATATCGGACACCATAGATATAAGCTACTCCACGAATAAAATTGATAAAACCATCAAGATAAAAGGAGATATTAGTCTTTCCCGCCTCTTTAGCAAACTAAAAGACAACAATGCAACCCTTCAAAAGTCTATTGAACATCATGGAATTTATAATATCGATGATAGTATTACATATATAAATCCAGCACATATTGACACATCGACGGCTATCAACGCTTGGATAAATCATAGTAATAAGATAATACTGGATTTACGAAATTACCCAAACGGTAAACTTGATATACAATCATTCATTTCTCCGGACCTGTTGTTTGCAAAAACACAAAAGCTATCTCATTATCCTCAACGTCTAATTGAGTCTGATATAACGACAACGGGCGGAGCCAACTATCGTCATAGCAGAAAAATAGTGGTATTGATTTCGGAAGCATCAAGGAGTAATCCAGAATTCCTAGCGATGGCGTTGAGAGCTGCTCAGAGATCAGATGATATTACAATAATAGGCCGGAATTCGATGGGGGCTGACGGTAACGTTGTGACAATCCCATTAATAGGAAGTCCTACGTTTAGGTTTTGGTACACTGGTACTCGAATACTATACCCAGATCATGGAGAAACCCATGGTATCGGAATTAAACCTGACATCTATGTTCCACTTACTGAAGAGGAAGTGACCATGGGAGTAGATAGCATACTTAATAACGCTATTGATATTATCAGGAAGTGAAAACATTAGTACTTTTAATTGACACGGTCTCATAAAGTTAAATAAATAAAAAATGCGAAGTCCTTTCCCATTCCGCATTTTTATAACTTACACACTTTATGAGACGGTGTCGAAAAAACTGCTATTATGTGAGGTCGTGATTACATCCTAAGTGAAAGCAAATGGCGGGGATGAATAGAAACTTATTCCCGGATCATTAACTAATGATGATTACAAAAAAGTGGCCGCAGAATCTGGGGTTAAGTGGGATGGAATTTGAAACGAAATATAATATGGATATTCGTTTTTTTATTGCATATTAGCCAGCGGAAAATTAGACCATTAGAATTGGTACAACCTATAAAACATATTGATTATGGAAAGGCCATATAGCGGTATTGCAACCCATTACGAAACTCCAACGGGATATTCCATTATCGTCCCGGCAAAGAAGCATTTACCTATTATCATTATTTTTAGTTTATGGCTGCTTGGTTGGATACAATCAATTATTTTTTTTGCCCCGACACTCGGAGACTTTTACGATACAAACGGAGGTTTGAGCTTTGAGGTGATATTTTTTATAGTTTGGTGGATCCTCTCGACGGCAGCTGGCTTATTTGTAATGAAAACGTTAATGTGGTACCTCATTGGAAAAGAAATCATTACAATAGATCGCGATCAAATAAGTATTTCCAGAAAAAATGATATTCTATTCAGGCATAAGATTTATGATCTACAAGAAGCGAAGAGATTTCATGTTGAGGAAGAACATTTTGAATTTGTTTTTTGGAACCAAGGGAATAGTTTAGGTATTTTTAGAAATAGAGGTACTATTCGATTTGAATATGGTTTTAAAACCATAAAATTTGCAAATGATATGGATCAAGCTGAGGCAAATCACATCCTGGAAAGATTAAGATCATCGGGCTATCTGACCGCTACTAATTTTTGATTAAATTTTATATAGCTATGGACGTATGGGAAATAAAATACAGACCTGCATTAAAAAGTGATCTGAAGTTTCTGCTTGATCTCAGGATACAGACGATGAATCAGCATTTAATTGCAAGCTCCTTACCGGTCTCTGATGAGGCACATTTACAAAGGATTGAATATCAATTTGTACACGCCACAATAATTGAAATAAATAAATGTGCCATAGGTCTATTAAAGGTTCACAGACAAGCAAATAACATAGAACTGATACAAATTCAGGTGGCTCCCTCCTATCAAGGCAAAGGAATCGGTACGAGAATATTGAATGATTTGATAAAGGAAGCTACTGAATCAGAGAAAACGATCACATTAAGTGTCTTAAAAACCAATCCAGCTAAGGGTCTATATTTAAGCGTGGGTTTCAAGATTGTTGGTGAGACTGATGACTCCTACCTGATGTTGTTTGAAAAAAGAGTATCTAAACAGTAGATATTGTAAAATGTATAAAGTATCGATAATTATTTGCGTCATTAGTTTTTACCTGATTGGCGATATAAAGAAATTGTTGTCTGAAACTACCTGTTAAGCATATTATACGCCAGCAAATTCAACATTTAAATTCACAGCGCTAAATGGGTGTGAGAATATCATCACTATATGGCGCTCACTCGTTGGATTTGCATTAGATTTACCCCACAGGAAGTATGATTCAGATGATAGCTCATTACTACAATAAATTGATTAATTTTAGAAAAAGTCTTGATATATGTCTGATTTCATTGCGCAGCTTCAATACAGAACAACACAAGAAGGTGGAAGAAAGACACCTGCATTCTCTAAATATAGACCTCAGATAAAATTTGATTTTGACGAAATGCAAACTTCTGGTGAGCAAACATTTATTGATAAAGATACAGTATATCCTGGGGATCAAGTCAAGGCGGTGATCCGATTAGCGGGTGTCATATATTTTAAAGGAAAACTAGCTGAAGGTATATTATTTGAATTTCGGGAAGGATCACGTGTGATTGGTATAGGAAAGATACTACAAATATTGAATGATACATTAAAAGTAGATCGTTGATCGAATCGGATTGTAATGCTTATTAAGCTGCCAATGGCTAACAATCGAAACGCATGTAATGGAAGAAGTCATCTCTAAAAAGTACGGTATTCCCCTACTCCGCTTTTCTATGAAGGGTAGCGGTGAACGGAAAAGGTTTAGAGACTATCCATACTTAAATACTATTCCTTGATTTTTTTTGAATAAACGATAATTTAATTAATTACTTTTACTATGCTACATTTAATTAATTCCAGCAGGTTCTATCCCGCATTCTTGCTCATATTACTCTTCTCAATAAAAGGCTTAGATGTAAGGGCGCAATTGTTTGATCAGGACAGCCTGAAATTAATATCTCGGCAGTTTGCCTTTACAGAAGGGCCGGCAGTGGACAAGGACGGGAATATCTATTTTACTGACCAGCCCAATAACAAAATCTGGAAATACAACACGGAAGGTCACCTTTCTCTTTTTAAAGATTCAGCCGGCCGTGCCAATGGACTGTACTTTAACCATCGCGGTCAGCTACTTGCCTGCGCAGACGAAAAAAACGAAATTTGGTCGATAAGCAATGATAGCAGAGTTACCGTCCTGCTGTCAGATGTAGATGGAAAGAAACTGAATGGTCCAAATGATCTTTGGGCAGATAAGAAAGGTGGTATTTACTTTACAGACCCTTACTACCAACGTGACTACTGGACCAGAAAAAAACCAGAGATAGAAGGGCAAAAAGTTTACTACCTCCCTCCGGGAAAAGGTAAAAAACCAATTGTAGTGGCTGATGATGTAGCTAAGCCTAACGGCATTGTAGGATCGCCCGATGGAAAATACCTATATGTAGCGGATAGGGTGCGAAATAAAACTTACAGGTATACCATTGAATCTAACGGTAAGCTCAGCGGACAAAAGGCGGTCATCGACCAAGGCTCTGATGGGATGACATTGGACAATCAGGGAAATGTTTACCTTACGGGGAAAGGTGTTTCTATCTATAGTCCGATAGGCGTACTGATAGGACATATTGAGATAAAAGAACCATGGACATCGAATGTCTGTTTTGGTGGCAAAGATCGAACTGATCTATTTATCACAGCTTCAACAGCGGTTTATTGCATCCCAATGCGTACAAAGGGAGTAGAATAATTTGTCTGTCTTCAAGCAGTTGACGTAAACAGCAGTTTAGTAAGCTCTACTGATTATATGGACAATTTCGCATTTGAATACATCCAAGAGAGACGATTATCCCGAGCGATTTTATTTTTTTCGTCAAAATATCGTTCGAGTCTTATAGTGTTCTGCCTGTTCGTCTGTGTTGAAATTTTATTCAAAAATTAAGATCATGTTTCTCCTTTAAAAACTCCCTTCCTAAAATTTCAAACATGTTAGATCATCTTTATAGGCTTTTTTATACAATTCAATGATCTTTGCTAATAAAAAAGCTCGTTCTTCATCGGAAATTTTCTTCCCGTTGTCCCACTGCCTGATACCTTCGGGATCAATTACCGAAAACCTTGCTGATATATCACAAATCAGGGCGCTGTCATTCTTTTGAAAAAACAATTCTTCTCCTCTTCCCAGTATTTTCATTTTATAGATGACCCCATCTTCGTCTTTAAATTCATAAACTCCGGTGATCGTTGATTTTGTTTCTTTTGCTCTGTTCATCCCAATCCATGCTAGTTAATACAATTTTAGACACAGTGCTTGTTATTTTTCAAATTTAGAATTTTTCCAAGCATCAATCATCTCTTTTCCGCATTTTGGATCAGCAAACATTATATTAACGGTAAATTCCTTTTTATCAAACAATTTACTGTACATAATTATATCTATATCTGATTAATGGCAATTAAAGCTTTTTAGTTCAAAGTAGCAATACTCACAGACCAGTTTGATCTTTGCAAATTCTTCAGCGTATTCGTTCCAACCATTATTTCTGATCCTGACCTTTTCACATTCGTCACACCATGCTTGAAAATCGTCATCTTCACCAAGTTCCATCCCTTTATATGTTTCAAAAGCCTCTTCAAATCCCTTCGGATGCTCCAAGTTAAGGTGCTGACAAAAAAATGCTGGTCTCGACCGCCCATGGATTTTGCATTCAACTTTTGCCTGATTGAAATGGATAACTTCCTGAGAATTTTCTTCCAAAACAGCGGTAATGAGAAGATAGCTTTGAAGTTTTTCGGAGGGAGCTCTATATACTCCTATCCCCCCCAAAGTAGCTAATGATATCGCCGTAAACTCCCAACAATCGAATTTATCAGCCGAGAAGGTACCCGCTGTCAATTTTGGATAATCGTTTTCGAGGCCAAATTCCATAACAGCAAGTGTACTGTCCTTATTGGGCTCGAAACTATGGTCATTGAACCAACTCCACATCCATGTTTCTGATGTAAGGGAAAAGGTGCCAATGGGAATATATTTTAGATATAATTGATCTGTATCGTCATTGTATAGCCGCAAGAGAGCAAGGTCAGCATCATAATACCAATGCTGATAGCTGCTGATGCTCAATTGTTCCATAAACCTCTCCTGAATCTGCATAAGTTCCCGACATTTTTTATCGGCAAACTGTTCGTAATCTATTTTCAACGTTGTGTATCTTTAATTTTCAGCAGCCTTTAAATATGTAGAGCTTGATAGCTTTTAGGATGGTTCTTAAATTGAATTAACAACCAATACAGCATCATCTTATCACATAGCTGCCTACAAGCTTGGATAATCATTTGTAATCAAGATACTAAATAGATATGGAACTTATCGCTATTGAGTGATATATTTTGTCATTTAAAGTCTCTTTTGTAAATTCAGCAACTTATTTGCCATATTCCTTAGAAATTTAAAAGATGACCACTAAAAAGGGCTATTACTTATGTTTCATAATGGAAGAAATTTATTTTTTATTTGATGGAATTGATTATTTATTGTGGAATCCAAGCGAGCGGAAAAAGTTCCTTTTACAAAGAAAATCATTTTAATAGCCATGTTCGGATACAAAATCGATATGTAAATTAGCTACTGAGTTATATATTAATACAATGGGAATTTCCTGGGTTCGTAAGTTAGCATTGATATGTATTTTGTCAATAGGCCTGTTATCGCAAGTTTTTGGTCAATCCGATATTTTGGATTCCATGCGTAGTAACGCTGTTTTAATCAATCATCAATCATTGATTGACTTCTTGCACGCTGACCCAAAGACTAATTTTGTCATTGATGCGATAGGATATTCGGTAAATGAAAAAGATAAACTCAATCAAAAACTGGCTTACATTAAAAACGAGATTGTTTCTTTTGATTACATAAAAAACGATGGGCAGATTGGTTGTAATCCGAATGATCTCATTGTTATCTACTCAAAGGATTTCCTTAAAAAGAAACGAGCAAAATCGAAAGGAATAAATATAAACATAGCCATCGATACTCTTCCAGAAATGAACGAGGTACTTCCTGAGCCCCCAGGCGGCCCAAATGGATTCAAAAATTGGATTATCAGTAACTATAAAGTGCCGACGGCTGCCAAGAAGGCAAAAGTAAGCGGCAGACTGATTATCAATTTTACGATTGAGAAAGATGGACAGCTCAGTGGTTTTCAGATCACCAAAGATATTGGATATCATACTGGTGAAGCATTAATTGAATTAATTAGAAAATCAAGTCCATGGAAACCGGGATATCAAAATGGTCGTGCCGTAAAATGCGGATATACGTACCCCCTATTATTCAGTAATGGTGACTTAAAGTAAGATATTGATACAAAAAGACAAAGATGAAAATCCACATCGTTAGCGACCTACATAGAGAATTTGGATACAACGATATCAATCTAAATATAGCAGATGTATTTGTAATGATTGGAGATACTGATCTGGGAGTTAAAGGGATCAACTGACTCAAATCACTTTATTGGGATATACCGATCATTTATGTGCTGGGCAATCATGAGTATTATAAGGGAACCTACCCGAAAACATTATATAAAACCAAAGATGCAGCAAGTAACTTACATATCCATGTGCTGGAAAATGAATCTTTGGAGATCAACCGCGTTTTTAAGCTTTCCTCATATGAAAATTCATAAAATTATTTACTTTTGTTCAAATTAACTTATTGATGAAAAGAATTATTGCCATAATAGCCGCTATTTGTCTATTAATTTCTTGTAAAAAATCGAATACTGAACCCGAAGTTGAAGTGATACAAAAAGGGATCGAGCTGGAAACGCTTGTACCAGAGAGCTTGGGGTCTCAGGGGACCAAATTATTGGGACGTATACTGGCACTTAACAGTGAAAAAATTACGGAACACGGTTTTATGCTGATAACTTCCAAGGGCTTAGGCGCTGCTGACACGACTTGGCTAAAAATAATAGACCAGGCCGTAGCCGGTAACAATAGCTTATTGATAAAAAACCTGACTATTCCTCCTAGTGGCCAAGCTTTTCGCCTTCAATATTATGTGCAAACAAAAGATAAAAAATATTGGGCCAATACAACTGAATTTCTCCCCACACCCATCAAAGTAAAAGCGCTGGCAGATAGCAAAGTGACTATCGGACAGCAACTGACTGTAACTGGCGACTTTGCCAAAATTGACGATACCTTTCGTATCTATATGCGTTCTCAGAGTTCTATTGCTGCTGATCCTGTTCCCTATACGCTGAATGCCAACAAAACAAGTATTTCATTCGCTGTACCACATAACTTGAAGCATGGTAATGAAATTGATTTTATTTTGGCGGACAACAGGTTTATGTCGTCCTTCCTGGCAAAAGTTTCTGTCATCGGAACATTATCTCCCCCCGAAACCTATGAATTTAACTACAGCGATATTATCCGCTTTTATGGCCAGGGATTAAGTTCGAATACCGATGCTCCATTCCAAATCATTATTGGCAATAAAGTGCTTCCCTACAGTGTGGAATATCATTTAAGTGATTTACTGAGCGGACAAAGGGGAAAAGAATTTAGAATAGGTTACTTTAATGGTGCCGACACGATTATCTTTCCGAAAAAAATAAAACTGAATATCCCGTCTGAATCGGCATTCCAGTTCTACAACACATTTGCCCACCCTGGAAGTACCCTCCGTGTGGATGCAGCAAATTTAGATCAATATTTGCCCTTGAGTTGGGATAAGTCAAAGGTCAATCTTGCAGGTAAAATAGCACAGCTGCAAATACTATGGGGCCAGGACGACAATCTGACAATAGGAAACGTTGCAGAAGGCAGCTATCCTATTGAAATTCTTACGGACTTATATAACTACACAAGCACGCAAAAACTCCGTGTTGAAAAACTTAAACCTACTGGGATAAGTACGGGGCCAGTGGAACCAATGGCCTTGATAAAAGTTTTCGGCAACTTTATGGAAGGTCAACGATATACTGTAGTAGAAAAAAATGGATATACCTACGATAACATTGCACGCAATGGAAGTCTTGAGGTGTATGCTGTTTCAAATACAAAGGAATTCCAAATCGTAAAAATCGGATACAGCAGTGACTGGAATCCCCCAACCTGGATAGATACCGATCTTAAAGTTGCGATAAAGTCTACAACTTTTACTGGGATTTCGCCATTAAGCGGCAATTATAGTACTAAAATCTCCTTACAAGGACAAGGGCTAAGAGGTGCGACAGTCCACATCGGCGAGAACGTCCTGTTCCCATCGATTGATGATTATGGAAACGCCTATCTTTACATGCCCATGTATATCCTACCAGGAAAATATAAAATATCAATTTTTCAAAATGGAGAATGGTTCACTTCTGAACAGTTTTTCGAGCTAAAATATTAGTAGACATGAAACATCTATATGCACTGATTATAAGTATGATCATATGCACGCTATCTGCTTGTGGCGACAAGGAACCGTTGCCCAACGAAGAAGCAATCATTCAGGAGCCAATTGTGATTGAAACTGGCTCATTCTCCGGCATCACGGCTAATCAGGTCACCCTGCTCGCCACAGTAAAGAGCTTAAATAAAGAAACCATTTTGGATGCTGGCTTTATGGTAACCACAGTGGAAGCCAATGGCAAAAAATCTGCCGAAAAAAATTATAGTATAGGTAAGAATGTCCAAATTGGGGAAACATCTTTACTGCTGAAGCCTACTGAAAAATTCGAACAGCGGATCAATTATAACTATTATTTTTATATAAAAACCAACAATGCATTTTACAAAGGACCAGAACGCAGCTTTACACTAAATAATATAGCTTTTGACAGCCAGCCTAAAAAATATGCTTACGGTAAAGAAACAATTACGGTGACGGGTAATTTTGAAGGATTGGATTCCGATTATAGATTGAAGGCTTCCGGCGCATTTGAGCTTTTTGACATACCATATGTAAAAAGCGAGGATAAAAAATCGTTGCATTTCGAGATAGGCCCATCGCTCAATCTAAATAGAGGTACTGAAATCGAAATATCCCTAGTACGCAAAGGAGAAAACCCTAATGTGTACCAACAAAAAGTGTTAGCGATTGAGTTTTTGCCTAAGCTAGATCCATTGGCAAAAAAACGATACTATCCGTCTGATATTATTCTCATGTCGTCTACCAACCTCGGAAGGCTGCATGAAAATGATAGTCGAATCAAAATTTTGATCAATGATCTTGTCCTCCCATTTTCATCTTTCATCATACTCTCTGACCATAAGACATTAAAGGGAACCAGTTTTCGGATCGGCTATTGCAACGCAAAAGATACGGTATATTTTAAGGAACCGCTGGAACTGGTCCCAGTTGCTGAAATGGACGCCAACATGGCTCAAACAACATTACACCCGAGCGGGGAATTTTCACTGGAATCAAGAAATATGGCTTGGTTTTTCCCAGATATGGAAATAACCCTGGGAGGAAAGCCCATTACAGGTGGTTATGATTACAGGACCTATCTACTCAGTATGGCAGCTTCACAGGTGCCTACCGGAGAGCAGGAACTGGTCATAAAAAGTCGTTTCTATACGTATAAGTACCCACAAAAAATAAAAGTTCAGGAACTGGCTTGGACAACATTGGACCGTTCAGGCGGTTTTTGGGGAGAGACTGTAACCGCTCAAGGAAATTTTATTTCGGGTAAACCATATATCGTATTTGACCAAGATGGAAAAAGTATTGGTGATGGTATCGCTCAAAATAATGAACTGAAATTTCAGATTACCAACTGGTTTGATCAAGTGAAAGCGATCAAACTTGGTTATCCCAAGAGCTATAATGAATATGTAATCATTGATAAGACGTTAAATTTCACGTCCAAGGGATTTACTTTCGATAACTTTTATCCCAAACGCGGAATGTCTGGCGATATCCTGACAATTGAAGGAAAAGGAATAGCCTACGCCAGCAAATTTATGCTGGGTGACCAAGATTTACGACCTGTGATCATCAACAACAATAAGGTCACTTTTTCGATCCCAAGAATAAATGGGACCGGGAAAGTACGTATCAATTATTATATGAACGAAAAACTATACCAGAGCGATGATTATTTTGAACTCTATTAAGCAGATAACTCACAAGAACATCTTACGCTATTGTTGCTTTCTTATTGCCCTGACTTTGGCATCCTGTGAAAAAACAAAAACGATTGACAATAGTAATCTGGTAGCGATCGAACTTGAGACATTGGAAGCCAAGATAATCTCGGAGAGTGGAATCCAATTTATAGGAAATATCAGCAGCCTTAACAAAGAGGAGATCTTGGATATGGGTTTTATGCTCTACGACCTCAGTAAGGATCCTCAAAACCCGATTGAGATCAGTATGGGGAAAGATGCCGCCAAAGTAGGAAAGGTCGCCTATACTTACAAAGCGAAGACCAGCTTTGTAGTTGGTCAGACCTATGGATTTAGCTTTTATATAAAAACAAAAAAGGCCTTCTATAAAGGCGAAAGAATTACTTTTGCTGTAGATCTCATCCATATTAATGAAGATAATATACGCTATGCAAAGATTGGTCAAAAGGCGACGATAAAGGGGGATTTTGCACAATTGAACGGCAGTTATCTCGTCAGTTTTGGTGCGGAGTCCAATGAAACTGCAACGTTCGAAATCGGACAAAATAAATCGGAGCTTTCCTTTATAGTCCCCGCTCGAAATAAAAATCATGGTGACTCGCTGGAAATCTATCTGCTTCATAAAAAGGAAAATGGCCTTAACCAATACAGACGAAAGTTATTAACGGTGGGTCTACTCGGAAGCGTAAATAAACCAGCATCCAATACCTTTTACTATACCGATGCACTGCCGATCTCTGGGCTTGGTATCGAAAACGCTGTCGAAGGCTCATTGAAAGTACTGATGAATGGCAAATCAATTGACTACAGATCCGGACTTGCATTTGCCGATTTTGGTCCCTTCAAAGGTAATACCATCAAATGGGCAATTGATTATGGAAATGAAGTAGTAGAGTTTGAAGACGCCATACAATTTAAAGCACCTTCCCTGTCACATCTGAAGTTTGAACCAAATGGATATCATTCCACTGGAATTATTATCATCCATGATTTTGATTTTTATAAGTATTACGGGACTGTGCTTCCTGAGATCCGGGTGGGAACGCACAAAATTACTAATGCTCGCTTTGGGGGGCAGAGTCTAATTTTTGATTTAAAAGGTATCTCCGAAGGTCAATATCCTTTGGAGTTCATATCGCCAATGTACTCCGTCAAAAGCGATATGATGATTGTGTTAAAAAAATTCGCCCTCAATCCCTTACCCCGGAAAGAAGTATATCATCTCGATCAAATGACATTGACGGGAGCATTTATACCCGGACAAGGGTATGTACTCTCCATTGGTCAATCGTCAGAAATCTTTGAAGCTAAATCGGCTACGGAGATCGATATTAAGATCCCTCGTATCCCAGCCGGTGACTACAAATTAAAATTGGAAGATGCTCCAGAACAGGACATAAAAATATTGGATCCGCAGTTTACGGATGTCAGCCCCAAAACAGTATCTGTAGGTCAAAATATAACAATTACAGGAAAAGGGCTGAACGATGTCGATATGGTTTTCTTAAACAACTATGCATTCTTTCCTTCACATATAAATGGGGAAACAATCCAGATCCCCATTCCCTACACCGTCCTGCCAGGGAAGTATAAATTAATGCTGAGGTTCAATTACAATAATAAAGATTTTGCTACCAACCAATACATTGAAATCCTGTAACTATATGAAAAAAATTAATGTATATTCTCTCTTTCAAATCTTTCTCATTACAGTGATGGGCTTTGTATGGACGGGTTGTAGTACCAAAGAGGAAATTATCCCGGATACCAAACCGCTACAGATAGAAGCGCTTCCAGCAGGAAATGTTACGGCTTCAATAGTGACCCTAAATGCCGAGGTTCAGTATCTCAATGATGAAGTCGTCTTGGACCATGGTTTTATGATCATGGGAGTAAACAACAGTAATCCCGAAAAGGTATCGCTTGGAAAGACTGTAAAAGCTGGGCCAATTAACCTCGAGTATAAATCAAAATCGGTTTTTGAGCCCGATGCTTATTATTCCTACTATTACTATATACAGACCGAAAAACAGTTATACCAAAGTAAATCCATATCTTTTATGGTTAAGGACTTTTGGGTAGATCAGCAAAGTGTATTGCCGATCACTTTGGGTGACACACTCCATCTAACCGGAAAATTTGAGCAGCTGAACAACTACACTATAGTAAAGGTAAGCAACATGTATCCGCAAAGAGAACTCAGCATAGTAAAACGGGACAAGGAGTTTATGGACATTTTGATTCCCAAAGATCTGGGGAACCATGGCCAGACCATGACAATTCTCCTCAGTAAGTCTATCAATGGGCAGAACTCCAATTTTGGAAGAGAACAAAGTCTGGCCAATATCAAACTGCTTGGGAAGGTGGAATTCAACGCGAATGGTCCACATTATTTTGGTGATGATATTCCTATCAAAAGTTATGGCCTCAGTTGGAGTGTTTCGAATTTTAACCTTATCGTTGGCAACAGCATTCTATCCTATTTCAATGACAATGACAAAATTAATCTTTCTGGGCTTAATATCACCCAGCAGTCTATCCGTTTGGGGTATTACAATGGCGTGGATACAATTATTGTCAAACAAAAGCTTGAGCTGATCCGCCCCAATCAAGACATCTTTGAAACGACAGATATTGTTGCGCATCCAAGGCAGATGAATACCATGCGATTCACCAATTTATTACGGTATTTTGGATCGGATTATTACAACATGAAAATCTTTGTAGGTGATAGTCTTTCTTCCGGACCTGTTTATTATGGTCCGGACAGTATGCATTTTCAAATGCCCCAATTGACTGACGGTAGTTACAAAGTGACTATAAATACGCCACAATATGGCAATATTGTACTCAAAAAGCCAATAGAAATTAAGAAGTTAAAATATGAGATACAAAATAAAGTTCCTTACTATATCGGGGATGAGGTCACGTTAAAAGGAAATTTTTTAGATAATTGTAATTACGTTATTAAGATAAATGACTATGAGATCTTTAGTGGGGCTGCAAAGAATTCCATGTTAAAATTTAAACTATGGAATGCCAACTTTGGGAAAGAAAGGTTTCAAGTTGGCATTGGTGGCGGCGACTACTACCCTGTTTATCCTGATGAAGGTGAAACAATTGATGTACCCGGTATTCGGATCGATAGCTTTTCGCCGACTAGCGGATATGCTGGAGATATCGTGACGATAACAGGCAAAGGATTTGCAAATATGTACAGTATGGTGAATGTTTTCGTAGGTGATGTACCTGCAAAAGTAATATCATACAATAACAACTCTGTCAAAATATATGTACCTATCACCATTCGTAAAGGCCCTGTACCGATACGGATGATGTACTACATTCCAAATGGCGAAGTGGTAGCATCACAAAAATTTGAAGCAAAATAAGATAAAGGAATTTTAGATACGATCAATTTTTTGCTTTTAGCAAATCAGTAACATCAAGGAAAGACTTTAATGGTTATGTTTTCATTCAGGAAAGTGTACCGATTAATTTTAAACCAATATGATAGATTTTCTTTTACTCGATTTCCCTAACACTTTGGCAGCAAAAAATTCGTATCTATATTCTCCTAATAAGCTTGTAGATTTCAAACCAGAGTACAGATGCAGCAGCAACAGCGAGTGCTATAGTCAATTCAGATACGCTAAGGGCTGTGACCTCAAAGAAAGAGGCGACAGGTCTGCAATATAATATGACAAATAGTAGGATAAGCACAGCACAAGAGATTCCTAGCAGTAGAAAATTACGATTCTTAAAGCTTTCGACTATGCTATAATAGAAAGAGCGGTTGGCATAGCTCAACAGTATATTCGCAAAGATCAAAGTACAGAATACCATCGCCCTTGTCTTTTCTTCGCTTCCGCCATGCTGGGCAGTAAACTGATAGCTAAACAAGATTCCGACTGTGATCGCTATTCCCTGAATGATGCTTATCCCCAGTTCGTTGATGCTTAAAAACGTCTTTCCCATCGCCCTTGGTGGCTGTTTCATCGTGTTTTTTTCAATAGGTTCATTCTCATATACAATAGAACAGGTAGGCCCCATGACCAGTTCCAGAAAGATCACATGGACAGGGCTAAATATCTGCGGATAGATCCATCCCAAAAATAAGGGCAAGGATACAGTCAAAATAATGGGAATATGAATGGAAATAATATATTGCACAGCCTTTTTGATATTGGAATAAATGCGGCGGCCAGCAGCGATGCTGACGATAAGCTTCTGCAGATCATCGTTGGTGATGACTAATGCTGCCGCTGATTTGGCGATCTCGGTTCCCTTATTTCCCATGGCCACACCGATATGCGCTGCTTTCAATGCGGGTCCGTCATTTACCCCATCTCCGAGCATGGCCACAACCTCACCACTTTTTTTCAGCGCATTGACCACGGCAAGTTTTACGTCGGGAAACATTCGGGTGAATAACGTTGCCCGTTGAGCGATAGTCATAATTTCATCTTCGGTATTCCCAACGATTTCACTGCCATTTACAGCCGGAGAAGTATTGACAATTCCTGCCTGCAAAGCGATCGCTTTTGTCGTCTCAGCATTATCGCCGGTAATCACCTTTACTTTAATGCCCGCAGCATAGATCTGCTGAAAGACCTCCCTTATGCCCTGCTTAGGCGGATCATAGAAGACAGTAAGCCCTAAAAACTCAAATTTAAAATCCTGTTGTTTTACTGGAAACTCATTTTCTTCAAAATGTGATTTGGCGACACCAAGAATCCGATATCCCTGCTGAGCAAATGTTTTAATCACCCCCCTTATCTTATCTTTGTCTACATCGGATAGCTGGGAAACGCTAATTATCGCCTCGGGAGCGCCTTTGGCCGCAATAATCCGCTCCTTTTCACTATTTTCAAAAAGATGTGTCATCATTGGCGGTCTACCCGCAAGAGGATATTCATGAAAAAGCTGATAAGCCCTTCTCAGATCATTTTTTTGTGTTTCTTCGTAGATCTTATGTAACGTGATTTCCATGGGATCAAAAGGCACAGGTTCACTGCTCCACATCGCATAGTCGATGAGTTCATTAAGCGCGCTGTCATCAAATTCACCTTCAGCATAAATGTTATCGGAACGATAATCATATAGGTGTTTTAATTGCATGATGTTGGCCGTAATAGTGCCTGTTTTGTCTGTACAGATTACTGTCGTACTTCCTAAAGTCTCAACAATACTGCTCCTTTTTATAATAATTCCTTCGCGCATGAGCTTCCAGGCACCAAGCGCCATAAATGTTGTAAATGCAACAGGAATTTCTTCAGGCAACACTGACATCGCCAGTGTCAGTCCACTGAGCAAGCTCTCCACAATATTGTGGGTATCGATATAACTGAACAGGCACACCAGCAGGAAAATAACAATTCCGATAATTGCCATTGCTTTAACAAATTTCCGAATCTGAATCTGCAAAGGTGAAATCTCTTCTTTTATCGTCCGCATGGATTCGCCGATCTTGCCGACGCGTGTTTCTTTGCCTATCTTTTGTACCTGAAAAACAGCAAGCCCCGAAACTGTTAGTGTTCCGCTATATACTAAATTGTCGGTTGTCGTACCATCCTTAAAAACTGAAAAACTCTCACCCGTGAGCGATGATTCGTTGACAGAAAAATCATTACTGTGTACTATAATTCCATCAGCATTTATCATGCGTCCTTCTTCTGTGATACAGAGATCCCCTACCACAATTTCCCGCGTAGCAATCTTTACCACCTGACTATCTCGAATGACCACACTCAGCGGCTCATTTAGTTTTTCAAGCTCTTCCAGCGCTTTCTTGCTACGGTTGTCCTGATAAAACGAAATCGCTGTTACCGCCACAATGGCCAGCAACATAAAAGCCGCTTCAGCATAGTCGCCCACGATCACATAGATCAGTGAAATAACGATCAGCAAAATCAGCATGGGCTCTTTTAAAACTCCAACAAGCAATTCCAGCCATGTACTTTTATGGCTTTCCGCCAACTGGTTATACCCATATTTTGCCCTAGCCTGATTTACTTCGTCCTGACTGAGACCTTTGAGGTGACTGGGGATATTATATGCCATAAAGAAATTGATTAATATAGAAACGATTATCTACTGACTGTATAAGAAACACCATTTCCCAAAATATGTTCTTTAGGAACCGGCATAATTTATAGAATCCCCTCTAAATCCGTTTTTTACGAGCAAGGGGATATAGCCGCGACGACCAGATGAACCCAAGCTATGATAGTTTGAGAGCTTTTTAGTATAAAATAATTACAGGCTATGCTTACTGATATCGCAAAGAAAAAAATATTTTTTATAGAAGCGCATTAGATTTATGATATTTTTGAATATTTAATTAACCGTATGAATAAACTCAAACAGTATATCAAAGACAAAAATTGGGTAGAAGTGCTAGATCAATGTAAAGTGCTGAATCCCGATGAACGTGCAGCAACTATACAATACTTGCATTCGCTGGATATTGACCGCGATATTTTAGAAAAGGATGGCCACAGCTTAGATGTACCGGCTCGACTTGATTTTTATGAGAACCGTAAACGGGTTTATGCAACGCTAAATTTTGCACTTATCGCCTGTACCCGCCAATTTGAGGATATCGCAAAGATTGAATACTTAAAAGGAGAATGGCTTTCGTGTCCTTTAACCTCCTACCTGAACAATCCTACTATTGGTGTGGAACCCTTACTGGCTTTTTATCAGCTGTTCCCGCCCGACTATCTGCATAAAATCGTTAAGGCTTCACAAAAGGAACGTTTTGGCGGCATCGATTTCAAAGTGCTATGGGCATTTTACGAACAAGGTTGGATCGCTTTTGATGAAAGCTATTTTGTTACTCGTTTGTTTACGATAACGATGTTTGACAGAGATACAGAAATGGAGGCCAATTTTTTATTGAAAAATCAGGATGCTATCGACAAGGTGTTTTTTCGATTCCACCAATATGAGATTCCTGTGCTCGACATTTCCAAATGGAAAGCCCGTGAAGGATTTGTCTGTAAAAAGGTGACTGAGTATTGGACGGAAGTTATACAGATCATGCAAGAGAAGGGCTATGTATTTGACCGCGTTATTATTCCCAATTTAATGGAATCTCTACTCAATAACTGGAAGAAACCACACTTAGATTGGCATATCCGACTGTTAAGCTTGTTTAATACTACACAATACGATTATCTGCAGCAGCAACAGCTCTTGTTTTCGCTACTGAATACCTCGAATACAAGCCTTATTAATTTTTCGGTCAAACAGATCAAGACAATCTATAAAATGGATGGTTTTGATGAAATTGGATTTATTGATCATGTGAGCAGTATTTTCCCAAAGGGGAAAATAGAAAAATCCCTGCTACAGTGCCTGGATATCGTCGAATACATTCTGAAAAAAGAAGAACATAACACGCTTGACATTTCCGCAGAGCTATCCATGCTGTTACTCCAGACGGATCCAAAATTACAGGAAAAAGGTGCCCGACTTTTAGTGGAACAAGCTGAGCCAGAGATACTGGAGGATCTGGTTGAACCGCACCGCAGTAATTTAAAACTCAAGACCCTCGAAATTCTCGGCTTAGGTCAGGCGACTCCATCCGTAGCAGAACCCGTATTTGAAGAGGAGGCGGAGCTACTGGAACAAGTCACGATCCCTTCAACTTGGGATGCTCTGTTATTTCAGATCGGTCATTTCATCAGAACGAAGTCTGCCTTAGATTTTGATCTCTTCTTAGAAGGGCTGAATCAGTTGCAGAATGATATCCCCAAAGATTACAAAAAGCAATTGAAACCTTATTGCAAGCAGCTGTTTAGCCGATTTTGGGATATTGATTACATGGGCTTTTTCGCCCAGTTTATGCACTATTGGATTGGCGATGATAATCTGGAAAAATCAAGCGATGAAAGTGACAGCATTCCCTTTGCACAGCATAAGCTGGATTGGATGCGACAAAAACTCGCAAGCAACAATAGCTTACCATTTCTGTCGACACCAAGCCACCTACCCTTTTATCTGCTCCCTAAAGTACTGGTAAAACGCTTGCTCGAGTATGAGCAAAAAAAGGTAGCTATTGAAATGGAAGATCTGATCGTGGCCTGTAACAGACTGTTATATCAACAAACTGATGAAGAGACCATTCGCCTTGTGAAGACCTTAAAGGGGAATTACGCTGCTGCAATACAATACTATTTAGGAGCTACAGACGAGGTTAAACCCACAGCGGATGTATTGGCACTCTGGACGCAGGTAACACGGATCAAACAGTCGGACCATATATTTCCGGAATTTGAAAATACAACGGCCAAAAATTATCCGGCCGTCGTTAACCCTTTTGAGATTTCATTCGAAATTATCATTGACAAAAACGAATACTCAACCTGGCACAGGATATTGCTGGAACATAATTGGAATTATAGTTGGTTTAAAAGCGAAGAAACCAAATATTATCCCCCACTCTTTTATAATACCGCGCCTTTTTCAACGGCATTTCGGGAGGCCATTGCTTTTCAACTCAGTTTAACACCTCAATACATCGGTCCGCTGCTATGCCGGTATATCCCAGATACAGCTTCGGGCAATGAAGTAAAAGAAATGGAACACGGCCTTTACCCCATGCAGTTTTTGATGGATCATCGCCTCGAAGTACATGGTAGCGGTTGGCTATATATTGCGGTTTGTTTATTGTTTGAAAAGAAGATTTCAAGGGATCTGGCGGTAGAATATGTTCAGTTTTCACTGATAGATAGAAAATGGGATCTTTCTTACCTTGCTCTTGCTATCGGGAGACTACTTGCCGGCGGATATGCACCTGTTAATAGGTTTATAGAATATTTGGATCGTCCATCTGTCTCACAGCAGATCAAGGATTTCCAATTATTATGTATGGAGAAGACCCTGGAACATCTCGATGGCCAGCATCTCCCTGTAAACAGCAAAAAATTAGTCGCTTATTATATAGAGATTTCGGCCCAACTTAATAAAGAAGTAAATCAGGCATTTTTAAATAAAGTAAAACGCAAATGAATGTAGACTTTGAATATCAGTATCAACATGCTTCTACGATCGCTACGGGGGGACGGGATAAATCCTTTATCCTGGCGCATTGTTCTGAAATTGAACAGGACAATCAAGTTCCCTGCTTTTTTCATGGGAATATTATCAATTCATTTGTCGCTTCAAAATGTTTGAGTACGCTCGGTAAAACAGTAAGCTCCCATTTTGCGATCAGCCCGGATCAGCGCATCAATATGCGTGATCCAATCGTTTCTGTCGGGAATAATCAGCTTCATTTTGAGGCTTTTTCATCCTGTAACAGTGTTTACGCTCGCATTGATGTACTACAAACAGGAATAGACGGAGAGT
The DNA here is from genome assembly GCF_002000245.1 of Sphingobacterium sp. CZ-UAM. Classification (GTDB taxonomy): domain Bacteria; phylum Bacteroidota; class Bacteroidia; order Sphingobacteriales; family Sphingobacteriaceae; genus Sphingobacterium. The sequence goes on from NZ_MTCM01000001.1 coordinate 1,247,921, forward strand.
TTATCCAATCCGGCTGTACCAATGTGGATTTTAACGATATGACGATCCGCGCTTTTAATACCGTCGGCCGGACAGATAAATTGATCGTTGGCGTAGGTTCCAATGAGCTGAAGATCATTACAGCGCGCACGGAGAGCACTGAGAAAAAAGTGAGTTTGCCTGATCGCTGGATTAAGGGCTTGGGAAATGTCCAGGTTTACTTATCGCAAATGGAGCTTGCCTTTAAATTGAATAAAATTGAAGCTTTGCAGCTCTTTAAAGCCATACCTAAAACAGCGGTTAAGCCCGAGTACTTTTTATTTAGGTCTGGGAACAGCTATACTTTTTCCGCAACTGCCAAACACAATAGTTTAAAAATAGGAGGCATTCACAGGCTCAATCTACTAGAAAACCTATTGGTGCATATAGACAGTGTTTCTTTCTATAAACACGAAGATCAGCAAAGTACAGCGGTAGTACTTGACTTCAAGGACATACAAATGCTGTTTCTACTTTCGGAGAGCGTATACCGCGGGTTTTCCGGTGAAAGTAAGCATATCGAAAACCTGCTGGTTGAACTGCCAGAAGAATGGCTATTGGGTATCAATAATTATTTTAAAACCAATGAGGTTTTTCAGCCTACGCTGATTTCCATAGAACATGACATTCAGTTGGGGACCATGCAAACCATGCAGGCTTCACTTTCCAGTATGGGATTATTGGGTTACGATTTATTGAGCAACAATTATTTTTACAGAAAGCTTCCCTTTAAACTTTCACGCTTAAAACGTTTTAATCCAAGGTTGCAAAATGCAATTAAATTGTTTGAAGAGGATGCAGTGCTGCTCCTGCAGAATGACAAAAATGGTATTAGGGCTGAAGTGAAAGGCAGTGCTGACCTAAGTTATATTGTCGTCGGTAGAGGTAATGATCTGCAATGTACTTGTACCTGGTTTACGAATAATAGGACGAATAGAGGGCTCTGCAAACATATCATGGCGGTAAAGATGAAACTGGGCGAATAGTCTACCCAGATTGACAAGCCCTGTGCGATGGAATGGATATGAGCCCAACTTGAATAGATAAGGTTTTGTTCGGTTGGTTGGGCCGCACGTGATGAGCGGCCGCCAACATGCTACTTCGAGCGGTTTAATCCAGTTTATGTAAAGCAGCTTTTTCGGATTTATAAGAATAAGGTAATTTTGATAACATATACCATACAATGATCAGAAAAAAAATGCCCGTCGACAACCCTGTTTGTAGCGCAAAAAGATAATTATTCTTGAAGTATTCATGCTCCAAAATCGAATAAAAAATTCCACCGATGATACTTATTCCCAATGCGGAAGCTGTCTGCTGAAACGTAGAAAATATTCCCGAAGCAGCACCTGCATCTTTCTCCTCAATATTATCTAAAACCACATTTAACAGAAACGGAAGAACTAAACCGTTGCCCAATCCATACAAACCTATCAAGAGCATAGAAAGGAATGGAATGTCTCTGTGCGAAAAGAATATCATCTGTAAAACAAAGGATACTAAAATGATAGACAAACCCAATTGTAGAACACGCTTACCATATCGAGGGAGGAGTTTTCCAGCAAAGACCGATGAAATCATAAATAGAATAGCATGGGGAATAAAATACATACCGCAGGCCAATGCGGATATGCCCAATCCACTTTGTAGATAAACTGCAACAATCAATAAATAAGCAGTGTGCAGCATAAAATGAAATAGTACTGCATATAAGCCTATTTTAAAACCTTTTAATTTGAATAAAGAAATATCAATTAAAGGGTCTTGATTGCGTTTCAGTTTTCTTTGTTGAATAACAATAAAGCTCGCCAAAAAAAGGATCGATAAAAATATTAACGTATAAAACCACCAAGGAAATCCATTATCTCTACCTTCGGTCAATGCATAGATGATACAGGCCAATCCGATTGTTAAATACAAAGCTCCTTGGTAATCGAACCTCACTTTTTCCAATGTTGGTGTTTCGGTCAGATAAAAATGTATGGCCAATAAAGACAATATACCAACAGGCAAATTAATGAAAAATATTAAACGCCACCCTTCTATTACAAAATGTGTCTCTGCTAAATACCCGCCTAAAACCTGTCCAATAATGGCTGCTATGCTCAATGTTATCCCATACCAGCCGATTGCAACCGCTCTCTCCTTGCTCTCAGTGAATAAAACTTGAATTAATGAAATAGACTGCGTCACCATAAATGCGGAACTAACACCTTGAAAAAAGCGTGCGATATTTAATTGTGTCGCATTTTGGCATAATCCGCAAATGCAGGATGTGACTGTAAATGCCAGCATTCCCCAAAAGAAAACCCTCTTTTTACCGAGAAAGTCTCCGGCTCGCCCGCCAGTCACCAAAAAGCAGGCACTGCCCAATAGATAGGAGGCTATAACCAATTGTATTTCACCATCAGTGGCTTGTAGATTTGTCTTGATCGTCGGAATCGCGATATTGATAATAAAGATATCAATTACATATAGCAGAGGTGCAGTAAGCACTACACATAGTGCAAACCACTTGTTAACAGTTTTCATAAGAATAAAGGATTAGTATTGTAGATCGATAACGGGAGTGCCTAGGATTTGCTCTCCAATTCCAAAAGCCATTTTTTACGCCAGATACCGCCGCCATAACCGGTCAGGCTTCCGTCTGTTCCAACGACGCGATGACAGGGTATCAAGATCGAAATTTTATTCAAACCATTCGCGTTTGCGACCGCACGCACCGAATCTGCACTGTCTATGGCAATTGCCTGTTGCTTATAGGTCTTGGTTTCGCCATAAGGAATGTTTTTAAGCGCTTCCCATACCCTGTTCTGGAACTCCGTTCCAGGACTATATAGTGGTACTGTAAATTCTTGCCGATTGCCTTCAAAATACTCCGTCAGTTGTTTTTCCAGCAAAGGAAAATGGGAATTGTCGCCCTGCACGATCGTTGCGTTTAGTGTTTTTGCTAAATTCTTAAATTCTGTTTCCAGCATTTTCCGATCCGTAAACTCGAGAAGACATATTCCTTGAGTTACAGCACATGCATACATGGTGCCCAAGGGAGTTTCTATTCTTTTAAGATCGATTATATTTTGTTGTTTACTATTTTTGGGAGAGACTCCAAAGATATGCTTAAAAGAATCCCCAAAACCACTAAGTGATTCATACCCTGAGTTAAAAGCGACGTCTGTCACAGATTCGCCGTTTTGGATCTTCTTAAAAGCAGAATTTATCCGGTACATTCGTTGATAGGCGTGAAATGTCATACCGTGATTTTTTAAAAACCAGCGTCTCAACTGATGTGGCTCAATACCACGCTGGCGCAAATCGTAATCTTTAAATTTTAAGCTCGGATCTGCGGATAACTCAGCGATAATCTTTTTGATATAGGAAGGCGTCTCGCTCAACATTTCAAGTGGATGACATACCTTACATGCCCGATATCCTCGAAGGATACATTCCTTAGTCGATCTAAAGAATTCAATATTCTCCGCTTTCGGTTTTCTTGCTGTACAAGACGGCCTACAAAAAATACCCGTTGTCTTCACGGCAGTAAAAAACACACCTTCGTACTTGATATCTTTGTCTAGTATTGCCTGGTACATTTGCTCAAAACTTAATTCCATAATACAATTACCTATGATTATGAAACAAATTTACTAGTGTTGGAATCCATCTACAACCGAAAAATTAACAAGTATTTTTTTGTTCTAACGCTTCAAAGAAAAAAATGAAAATATACTATACTTGAAGGGGGAAATTATGGTCTCAATATCAGATCAATACCTGCTTGGAGTACCTCATCCTGATGCTTCCGGATGCCCTCAATTGTTGGATATACAACCTTATCGGGTACAATGCCTATCCCCTGTGTTTCGCTTTTATCAGGATAGTAAACCCCTATGCCAGAAAATGCAGTGGAATAGCCCAATGGAAGTGGAACCGAACTGATATTGCCATCCGCACCCGCGGTCTGAGAGCCAACCACCTGAGATCCGGGTATAGTACGAAATGCCATCACCTGAAATTCAGATGCGCTCTGGGAGGTCTCGTTAACTAGGACAACGACTTTACCGGTAAAAGCTTTCGGATTTACCGTTCCTGCCTTGACCGGACCAGTGTATCTGAACATTCCGGGACGCATGCCATTACTCGTCGAAAAGATGACAAAGTCCTTTTCTGATGGAAAGACTATATCACGCAGTTCATCATGCATGCTCGCTGATGGATAAGTACGATAGTCCAAAATAAGCCCACGTTGTCCTTGCAGGCTATCTTTTAGCCGTTGTGTATCTGAATCCTTAAACACACCGATATCGACTACCACAATGCCATCTTTCAATTTCCGGATCGCAGGATTGGGTTTTTCAGCAGCGTCCTTTATGGATTCGATGGCACGTGTGGGAATAAAAACATTCGATTCCCGACCCTCACGCTGAACTTTCAACAACAACAGGGAATCTGCAGTCCTTAACATCCGGCTCGGAAGGTCGCGCTTAAGGGCACTTTCATTAGACGCAGCGACGTATTGTCCCAATGAATCAATCATAGCAGAAACGGGCTTACCTGCGATCTCCATAATGATATCGCCGACCTGTAACTCCTGTCCTGTTTTGAACTGATCATCTGACAGCGCAGTGACCACCAGCTGATTTTGGATAAAACGGGCCTTAAACCCAACAGCACGTGGGCCAAATATATCTTTATGATAGTAATCTGTAAAGGAGGAAAACGCGTGGGTATCATTGATTTTGGAAAAAAGCTTAAGATAAGTTCCCTCCAGCGATACTTTGGTTGTCGCTCCGATAAATTGCGGTATAAAATCTGTCAGTACCTGATCCCATGGCTGTGTTGAAAGCTTTTGATTAGGGTTAAAATATTGTATCGCATTCCAGTATCGGAATAAACCTAGAAGCCGAAAACCTACGTCGGAAACCGGAACTGTCTTATAATTGTATTCATAAAACTGGGGGTTGCCAACACCATCATAATAGCTTACGTATCGGTTTGGTGCTAGCGGTAGTACATGGGACAGTACTGTAAGTTTTTCTTTGAGCTTGTTCGAATACGGTAATTTTTCTATCCATGCATCGTTGGCCGATGCTGCAATTTGCTCTTGAGCAATGGCCGGCTGCTTCACAGTTGGTTGAAAGGGTCCAAAGTGATGAATCCATTCATCGAAAAGTTGTTCGGTAGTGGACTGATCCTTACTGGCTAAAAGGTGTGGAATGAATTTGAAAAGCTCGGTGTCCATATCCCATTTTCCTGCAGTAACGGCTGGATGAAAGTATTTTAACATCCCCCAGATCTGGGCCGTATGGGTTAATTTGGTAATATTATCTGTTGTCAGTGGTATTTCATTCAACTGTGACTTAAAATTATAGATGGTATCGGCTTTGTTAATACTTGGATATTGCAGCGCCTGAGTATAATCCTTACCATCTATTTTAAGACTAAGATCAGCGAACCAGGCTGTTCCCTTACCAATGATATAAGTCGCAATGGCAATACTCCGTGTTTCCTTTGGTTTTAGCTTGAGCCTGACACCAAAGGTTTCCCAGTCATGCGTTCCATTCAATTTCAGGGATTCCATATTCTCGATATCAACTTTGGGTTTTAATTGGAGAAATAATCCGGCAAATCCATCAGGAGCTATATTTTCTGTCTTGATTTTTCCTTCAAAAGCGATCTCTTTCCCTTCCAGGTTTTCAGGAATATTCAGCATCAAGACACCCGAATACCCGTTGCTGTCGGTTATACTGCTAATTTTTAATTGCGTTTTATCGGGCTTCGTGCTATGCTTTTCCATGTTGAAAGAGTAGCCTCGGGATTCCGCCATGAACCAACCTGCAGGCAGCCCGTTTTTAATAATCTGCTGATCAACGTTATAGGATTTGACTTGTTGCGCATGGGTAAAAACTGAAATAAAAACAGTCAAAACAAAGGTCAACAGCAAAGGCATGATTACTTTCCTCATAATATAGATTTATTAGCAAAGACAAGATAGCTAATATACTTCTATAATTAATGTTAAATAATACTAAATAACTACAATGTCTAAGGAAAGCGCCAACGAACGTTTATTACCGGCTCACATAAAGTTATTAGCGATTCACTAAACTCCGGATTTTTGATTTACACTTAATGCGACTGTCTCACATTCTGGGCGTTTCGAATGAACAATTATGTATCAGATCTTTAATCAGCTTTTCTTCCAACTTTTCAAGCTGATCTGAAATAACCAAGAACGAAAATAAGATACCACCTTTTTCCACTAAAATAAATATCAGGAATTTTAAATTTTCTACATTATTTATTTTGACCTGCATTACTTTACTGACTGCAAACCATACATCGTTTTTTTTAATGCGAATGATCTTTTCAAAGTCTGCTTCAACTGCTACTATTTCAACAAAAGCCTGAATATAAAAAAACTCATTGCGCATCATTGTCGAAACATTGGCGAGTGCATTTTCTAACTGTAACGCGCGGCTGTTAAAAAGAAATAGAACAAGTAGGATCTCATCATTCTCAATGACCAGATTTGGCATTATAATGACCTTTCTCAATTGTCTCTCACTTACTCCGGACAGATCTTTTAGGCCTGATGGAAATGTATAACAAGCTATAAAATCCTTTATTGTATTTTCCTCTACTTTTCTAAAACCTCCTTCAGGAACTTTAAAAATAAAATTATAATTAGCAGCTTTCACACAAAGACCATCGGAATTGCTAACAATTGTTATAGTTCCATCATAAAACTTCAAATTTCTGCGATGAAAATTATCTGAAAATGATATTTCGCACTTCTTTCCTTTTGGTTTACCAAATATAACTGAATCATTTTTAATGAATTTCTTTAACTCCTCTTCATCAAAGGTTAATGTTTCAGGGTCATTCTTAGGATCATAATAAAATTTTTCATGCTTATAAAACCCAGTATTCATATGGCTAATAATGGTGTGTACCAACTTGTAATCACCTGACCCCTCGCCTTTTTTTAAATATCCCTCTACATCAGCCCTATGTAAGATCATCTTAGCGGTCGAAATATCACAGCAAGGATGGTTTACAATAGAAAGTAGCAAATTATTTCCGTCATCGTAATTGTGTTTTTTTGCAATAAAGTCCAACTCAATTGGTTCGGTAATTTCTGCTAGCAACTTTATATCAAATACATTTTCTTTAAAACTGTATTCAAAAAATGTATCGCTTAAAAATTCGGCTCTTTTCTTTGAGATCTTGTACTTCATGAATATAATTCTATTAATCTTGAACTTATGAGCATAATTCGCTTATTAGGAAGGAGACTTATCCCTGCCTTTCGATTTCTTCAAAATACGACATTACTTTCTTGTCGGTTTCGTTATGCATAATAACTCCATCGTCAAAAAGATCTCTCCTCAATTGTCTGTATAACAATACTCCATTTCTCAAACTATCTAATAAAGATTTCCTATCATACATGGGGAGAGTGAGTTTTAGTTTTTCGAGATCTGCGGAAGGCAAGTCCAATTCGACTTTTCTAACACCCCGTGGTAAATTGTCATTTTTGATATGCAACAATGGACCAAAAACAACCGCCCGTAAAAATGCCATAAAGTCGTGTGCTTCAAAGTATTCCCCCCGTCCTATTTTCAACAACGCATAATGTACCCAGGTCCAAAAACGGTCTTCAATCCATTGATAATCTGGATAAGGAAACTTTTCAACTGTCTGAGAAATTACTTTTTCCAGTTGTTTATCTTTATCGATTAGCAGTGTTGGATTTTCGATACGGACTTTAAATTCATCAATTGTTAAAAATTTTATATCAACATGCAAAAGAGGATCGGCATAAAGACAAATTAATAATCTTGGTTCTCCGACGTGCTCTCCGGTAAAACCGGACAGAAAATTTCCTAATCTTTTTGCGTAGTCAAGCATAATATTTTTGTTGTCGGAAACTCGCTGTCTCGTTACCAAAACTAGATCAAGATCTGAAAAGTCATCTATTTCATTTGTTAGCCAGGATCCCGCAATTGCCAAACCAATCACATTGTCGTCCGGTTCTAAAATTTCCTTTGCCTTATATGCAAATGCTTGTTGTATCATCATACTTTTCTAAAAATTAGCAATTCACTTAGTTATTCAAGTATTGTTCTATATCAGATATATCTGGCACCAAAAAAATCATACTGCATTAAGCTCCTTAAACAACAGCCTTTTGTTATTTTCTAAATTTATGAAAAAAGGTGAAACTTTCATTTTCACTCGATACGATGTTAGTGAGGGGTGAGTTTTCCATTAACTAGGCCATTCTCTATGAAAATACCGGCACGTGACAACTTCAAATAACCTCTTTCAACCAATTGGTATACCAATCTTCAAAAGACACCCTCGAGCCATTAGTATCTAATAAAGGGGTTATTCCCCCATAGTCAGGCCTCTCATCAGTCCAAATATTGCCGTATTCAATTCCATTTACAACCAAAAGATAAGTACAACCATGTCCAATATGGCAAATCTGCAAACATCCATGTATATGGCCTGTATCCATATATGCATTTAACTGATTTTCATCCGGTCGCTCTCCACTCTCCCAATCAATATCAAAAACCCAGTCTTCATTCCAGCTTTCAGAATAAGTAAATGGCATTGTCAGATCAATAGCAGGTTTTGTTCTAAGTTTAAAGTCTATCATTGATTCCTCTAAGGACAAAAGTCCATATTCTGGTCCACTGCAACCATTCCCTATTTTGGTAATGAAGTCTCTATAATTTTCAGGAAACCTAATCCTTAGATTGCGTTCAATATAAAAAACCTCGGATTCGGGAATAGGAGGATTAAGAAAAAACTCTTTTGGTGTAATTTTATTTAATTTATTCGGGTTATCCTGTAGAAAGCGTAATTTCTCTTTGATGAAATTTATATCCATGCATAATTCTATTTTTGTGACCTCTCACCAAAAAACTGAAGTATTTAAAAGTAATGAATTCGGTGATGAATTACTAATTTTAAAAGGAAGTCCCTTTTGGTACCATTAAAAATTACCAAATTCTTATTATGTACGCTCATATGGCTGGATGGTTCGCCGTCGGGTTTAAAACACTTGCAAAATATGTTGAAGTTTTATTAAGCGATTAGTACGGTATTCATTTCAAATGGCATAGGAAAAAAGTCCATAATTTTTAAGTGCTTAAACGGAAAGCGGTTTACGTTCCTCAAATAGAGCTATTGGAATAGTTTGGTTATGAAAAAATAAATGTTGCTGCGATAAAATACCCACCTCCAATAACTAATAATGGAAGTGCTATTGATAGCAGAAGCAATGTCCATATAAATACTCTGAAGTAACTATACAAAACTACTTTCGACGGATCGGTAGGATCATAGATGACAATTGTTGTCTCCCCAATTTCCCAGGTTGGAGGACCGTTTCCTTCGGCTAATTCGTAAGTAATTAACTGATCATCTTTTGTACGAAAAGTGAAGATCGGCGCAAATACTTCGCCTTCTGATTCGTACCTGTGCAGTTCAATAACAGTTGCAATAGTTTTTTCTCCATTTTTTAGAAATACCATTGTATTGCGGAAGCTAAATATTGCCAGTAAAAGGAACACTATACCTATTCCCAGGATTATATAATATTGCCACATAGGTTTATTTTTAATTTGTTCCACTTTTTAATTATTTTATTATATCTAATTGATAAATAAACATTAACGAATATAAACAATTTTCGAAAAGTCAATCAAAGCCGAAGACTCCAAACAAATAAAATTTCATAAAAATGAAAGAAGGTATATTTACTTTTGTGTCAGGTAAAACAACGGCTCATGTACGATACTTTAATCAACTATGTCAATTCGCGGGCCTCCAGACCCCTAACCTTAGATGAAATCGGGATCCTAAAAAATAATTTTGTCCACCGCAGAATCAAAAAACGTCAGGCATTTTTGCAGGAAGGTGAGATATGTAATTACATGGGATTTCTTGTTAAAGGTGCTATGAAAAAATACAGTATAGATGCGAAAGGTACCGAGCACATCATGAGCCTTTATATTGAAGGCTGGTGGGTCGGTGATCGTGAAAGTTTTGCAAAAATCACACCCTCCGCATTCAATATAGAAGCTTGTGTAGATACTGATTTGCTTATCTTGACCAAGAACGCCGCAGCGGAGGTATTTTCCCTTCCAATCATGAATGAACTTACACGCCGATTGGACGAAAATTATTCTTATGCAAGCCAAAAAAGGATCAATGCCGCCCTAAGTATGACGGCTGAAGAACGCTATAATATGCTTATTGATAGCTATCCTGAATTTACACAGCGATTTCCACAGCAGCTGATTGCATCTTATCTAGGTATTACCAAAGAAACGCTGAGCAGAATCAGGTCCCGGGCAGTCAAAAAATAATCAGGATTGATTTACAAGGGGAATTACCTTTGTTCCGATTAATTCAATAGCTCTGAATATATCGTCCTTGCTCAGTCCTGGGTTATCCATCTGAAATGTAAATCTTGAGATACCACCCAATGCCTCACTATGCCGCAATATCTTTTCTGCAACTTCTTCGGGGTTGCCAATAACATAGGCGCCAGCCGGCTCAGCTTGGGCTTCAAACATTTCCCTTGTGGGCGTCGACCAGCCTCTCTCCTTTCCAATTTTGCCCATCATTTCCTGATATCCCGGAAAATAGAGATTTTTAGCTTTCGATGTTGTATCCGCAACAAAACCGAGTGAATGTAATCCTACTTTAAGCTTCTCCCGAGGATGCCCGGCTTTTTCTCCGGCCTCATAATATAAATCTATCAAAGGCCGAAAGCGATGGGTTTCACCACCGATGACGGCGACCATTAATGGGAGCCCCAGTTTTCCGGCGCGAATAAATGATTGTGGCGTGCCTCCTACTCCTATCCAGACAGGTAGCTGATCCTGCACCGGCCTCGGATATATTGCCTGTTGTATGAGCTCTGCCCGGAATTTGCCCTTCCAGGTTACTGTTTCGTGATCACGTATTTCAAGGAGCAATTTGACTTTCTCCTCAAAAAGTGCGTCATAGTCCTGTGTGTTGAATCCAAATAATGGGAAAGCATCAATAAATGATCCTCTTCCGGCTACAATCTCAGCCCGCCCTTTAGAAATAATATCCAATGTTGCATATTCCTGGAATACTCTTACCGGATCTGCCGCACTCAGTACAGTAACGGCACTCGTTAGACGGATATGCTGAGTTCTGGCTGCCGCTGCCGCCAGTATGACTGCCGGTGATTCATCTAAAAATTCTTTTCTATGATGTTCCCCGAGCCCGAAGACATGTAATCCTGCCTGATCTGCAAATGCTATCTTTGACAACAGGGCTTCCATGGCTGTCATATTCTCCTCTGAGCTCAATCTACCATTGTATGCCCCGGTAGCTATAAAACTATCTATTCCTATTTCCATAATTACTGATTTAATCTGAGAGAATTCAATTATTGAAAACTATTCAAAGTTCAATTTTTCCGATCGCTTAAAACGATGATCTAGATCAAAAAAGTTTTTTTTATTTCGAGCCCTATTACTTATTCTCAAATTCGGCCTTATCTGGAAATTTGATGAAATCAAAATGGATCTGCAATTTGTCCCATTTTTTTAATACGAGCGCATGGACGACCTTAGGAGCGGAAGGTTATATACCATTCCGCCGTCCATAAGGATTTCCGTTCCGGTCATGAAGCTTGCCACATTGTTATCTGACAGATAAATAACGGCTTTGGCAACATCTTCAGCAGTTTAGTAACACTTTGTTGTCCTCTCTACCGAAGTAAAATTTCCAGCCGAAATCCGTACGCGGATCGACGTACTTACCGAGCTGTTTTTTTGATCTAGCCATAATTTTTATGAATTGGTTATCAGTCAAATATACAATGATAAATTGAAAATACTAATTATATTAGTATTTTTGTTTTTATGAAACCGTTAGAAGTTCACTGCCGTAATCGTATCATGTTCGTGAAAATGACTATAGCGGATAAAGGGATGGGTATGCGTGATTATTATCTGTATGGAAAAAATGGCAGATCATACTATATCTTCAGAAGGTCGCAGGGTATCTGGGAATTGGTCGACGGTGTCATGCCGGACGATGTTCGGGAGGCCTGTATCGACGCACTCATTCTGAGATACGACCACGATTCACCCGAGCTGTTTTATAACAGCGGTAAACGAAATATCGTTAGGATAAGCGCTAAAAAAGCAAGTATCTGGCATGTGTATGTTAATACTACCTATGTGGCTTCCATTCAATATGACCAATTTTCAAAGAAGTTTAAATATCATCTGGAGGATGATACAGCACTGACCGATGACCATATAAAAAAGTACATTGCTATGATACAGCGTGGAGAAATAAAATGGAAGAAAAATCGATGAAGTCAATAGTATTTGAGTGTTGGGGAGACGATGTAATCGCTCTCCCCTTTTTAAAATAATCTTTTCCACTTGAAGGTACAATAATTATTCCCTTTTTATTAAACATTGATAAACTTCATTCAAAAATATAGCTAATTCCCATTTAATTTAAAGTTTTCTATAACAAATAAAGCTAGTATGTTCTTTGTAAAAAGGCATTTGGTATTGTGTTCTGATCTCGCTTCAAATATTTCAACATCGAAACCTATTTTTTTCAGTTGTAAAGCTAGTATTGGCCCAGCTAAGCCAGCACTGATAATGAGTACTTTTTTATGCATTGTTTTCCTCCTTTATTTTTAATCCGGGCAGCAGTAATAAGTTCAATGCAAAAAAAATGAAAACGCGCACATAATTTAAATTACGCCATTGAGCTGCTTTTTCCTGCAAGTTTATATCAAGGGTATCGCTATATGGTAATTGCTGGAATTCCGTGATAAGGGGCGCGAAATACATTAATGTCCATATCCGAACTGCAATATGCGCAACAAGAACCGGTAATATCAACTTCCTACGGGTCTTTATCCTCCAGTTAAAAATCAAAGCTGTAATAAATATCGATTCATGAATTCCATGGGTTATTATCCAAAACATTTTAAAATCCAGCCCGTAAGGTTTTTGAAAAAAGATAAATGAAGAAGGCGGAGCTGATGTCCATGCAGGTACCATTATAGCAGTTTCCCATAACTGGGCTCCATTCATTATAAAGTATGCGCAGATTGAATAAAATAGCCATCGAGTAGCTTTCGGGTATTGGTATGTATTTCCCATTTGTATAAACTTTTTTAAATTTACTTCTTACATTATCTCACTTAGCAAAAGTACCGCGCTGTCAAAGAATGCGCTTGCAAAAAAAGGAGTTAAAATGGTAAATTAGGGTGCAATGGGATTTGAACTGAAAAATGATAAAAAGGCTTTTAAAATAGCCTTTGAAGAGAATGATCTTGGTGATCATGGTTTTAAAGAAAACACCTTTAAAACGAATATCCCTTTCGGACAATTAACTGCTAAACAATGGCTTTTTGACGGTATTAAGATCTTATATTCCGAAACTGACCTTGATAAACCGACCGAATTGGATTGGAAAGGAGATTCTGAACTGGTAACCATGCACTTTAATTTGCAAGGAAGAACATCAATAGTACAGAATGGCATGAGCAATTCCTTTGAATTAAATGCTAATCAGCACAATTTATTCTATGGAACCAAGGCTAATGGTAAAATGAAATTTGATGGTTTGCAGATGAAATCATTTATGGTGCAATTTCAAAAAGACTCTTTTTTAACAATATCAAAAGATGGAAACGAATCCCTAAAGCGGTTTGCTGATAAAATAGTTTCGGGAACTCCGGTTGCTTTTTCAAATTCTAGTCTAAATATTGACCTGCCAATACAAACCTGTATCCACTCGATTTTGAAATGTGATTATTCCGGAGGGTTAAAGAGACTGTTTCTTCTTTCGAAGACCATTGAGCTGCTTGTTTTGCAAGCAGAGTCTTTAAATAACCTTCAGGATTCAACATCAAGATACATAAAACACGATTATGATAAAGAAAGAATTGTATATGCCCGTGATTATCTGGTTAAAAATATCGGGGCACCCCCAACGTTGATAGAATTGGCGAGAATAGCCGGGGTAAATGAATATAAACTAAAACGAGGGTTTAAGGAAATATTTAATCAAACTGCTTTTTCCTATTTAGCTGACCTACGTTTGGATCTGGCAAAAAATGAGCTATTGGAGGGCAAAAAGCAAGCCACTGAAATAGCATTTGAATTGGGGTACTGTTCCTTACAGCACTTCAGTAAGGCGTTCAAGAAAAAGTTTGGCATGGCGCCAAGTAAAGTCAGACGATAAGGTTGGGTAAGTTACAAAAATCCAAAGCAACTTCTTCTTAAATAACTGATTAACGTATTGAATTAAATTTTTATATCTTTGTATCTTATGCAAAGACAACTATTCACATATTATAGTTTGACGATTGGAATGATTGCCTAATTCCGGGTGTCTTGTTTCTAAATCATCGGTTTGGTAGTTTAAGTATTACCAAAGGCGTTTATATGGAACAAACCATTCGGATGACAGAGAATTAAGCAATTTTATTTCATCATTTTAAATTATTAAGAAGTGAATAACTTATCATTATATGGTTGGAACGACACGCTGTTCCAACTCAAACAAGCTTCACAATATAAACATCTTTTTCATGGCCGTGTGGCTACGGTAAACAAAACCAATTATGAGGTCGTCGCCGAGAGTGGTCGGCTGTTGTGCGAACTGGCAGGTAATATGCTTTATGGACGACCATCGTTTGAACTTCCCTGTACCGGTGACTGGGTTATTTTTCAACCTTTTGAAGATACCAAAGGAATAATCGTTGATGTTCTGCCACGCATGCACACACTTTACCGAAGAAAGAGTGGCACGCAGGCCGATAGGCAAGCTATAGCATCCCATGTTGACAAGGCGTTTATTGTACAAAGCCTTGATGCCAATTTCAACGTTCGCCGAACGGAACGATTTATGGTCCAGATTGTGGAAGAAAACATTCATCCGATATTGATCCTCACTAAATCGGATTTGGAATTCAATCGCCATAAAGTAGAGGAATCGCTGAAACATATAAGACGTCAAATGCCAATACTTTTCACCAGCATGCTATCTCCTGAAACAATAGATCCGTTGCGAAAATTTATCAAGCAGGGAGAATCTATCGTATTTGTGGGATCATCTGGAGTCGGAAAAAGCTCTTTGATCAACGCCCTTTGTGAACTGACCATATTTTCGACCTCTGAGGTAAGCAAATCATCGGGTAAAGGAAGACATACCTCGACCCGAAGGGAAATGATATTGATGAAGGATGGTGGAGTTTTAATAGATACGCCTGGTGTTAGGGAATTTGGTTTAGCCTCAGACAATTCTGAAACATTAGCAGAGATATTCGAGCTTGCTGATTTTGCAGAATCCTGTCGTTTTGAAAATTGTAAACATGTAAGTGAACCTGGCTGTGCTGTCAAAGAAGCAGTAAACAATGGCCTGTTAGAACCTGAAATATACAATAGTTACCTCAAGCTGCAGAAAGAATCTTGGCATTTTTCTACTTCGGAGCATGAAAAACGCAAAAGGGATAAATCTTTCGCCAGAATTTTAGAAGAGGTTAAGAAAATGAAAAAACGTTAACCATTTACGCATTACAGGTATTCTTCTTCATAGTTGAATACCTGTATTATGCAGTCTATTCATCATGAAGCAATACAGCTATTCCCCTTTGTCTTAAAGGTATATCTTCTAAAATATCTTGTTCATTCTTCTTTTTAAAATTCAGTTCTTTATCAGAGGGAGACTTATCACATTAGTGTTCAAGGCGACAGATTTTAATATTGAACGAATATATTCATGAATAAAGATCATTTAAAAAAGATGATTGGAAAATTGCAGATTATTATCACAAAAATTATTTTATGCGACGTCATTTGAAAAGTGCGACATCACAACTAAAATTATATATTTGCAACTTCAAACAATTTATTAACATTTATGAAATTAAAATTAGCCTATTTAATGCTCTTGTCGTTAGCATTTGTATCTTGTAAGAAAACCAATGAGGTAGAAATGTCGCTCTCTAATAGTGGAAAACTTAGTTACAGATTAACCGACGCAAATGGTAAAGGTCTGTCTAATGTCAAGGTATCCTTGTTCGATCACTTGGATAGCTATTATGTAAGCAACAGTATCTTAATAGATGAGCGTCGTACCGACGGAAACGGTCAAGTTGATTTTGGCGATCTAAATCCGAAAAGTTATCTAATAGTCGCTGATTCGGCGAAAGTAAATAATGTAAATTATATTGTTCGAGATTATGTTCAGGTC
The DNA here is from genome assembly GCF_002000245.1 of Sphingobacterium sp. CZ-UAM. Taxonomy (GTDB): domain Bacteria; phylum Bacteroidota; class Bacteroidia; order Sphingobacteriales; family Sphingobacteriaceae; genus Sphingobacterium. Next base: position 1,264,229 of record NZ_MTCM01000001.1, read on the forward strand.
ACTACCGGTATGACAAGGAATAAAGAGACCAAAGTGACAGACTTTTCAGGAACCTTAGTCGTTAAAGTAACCTCCTATTACACGAATCAACCTGCAAAAAATGTAGGTGTCCTTATTATTCCTGCTAGTAATTACGAATATGAGCAATATATTTCAAAATCCTTAGCCACCGCAGAATTTAAAGGTGTGACCGGCGAGAATGGTATCGCTACATTTAAGATTGCATCTGGCAAAGATTATGTTGTCTGCCTCTACAATACAACAACACTTTCAAATGTTAGCTCGGGTACAACGTCCGTCCAAAAAGGTACGACGAGGAACTATTTTGCAGGTTTTTATCAATAAATAGCTGATAGGAAACTTTAATGATATGAAAGGCTATTTTTTTATTGTGCTCACGCTGTTGATTGCAACCGTCTCCTGTAAAAAGGAAGTCATTGTCAATCTGGTAGAAGGTGAAACTACGGGAAAGCTAAACTACAAATTAACAGACGATACCGGTAAGGGATTGCCTGGCCTCAACGTTTACCTTTATGACCCTGGGAGCAAACAAGAACTTAATTTACGGATAGATTCAGCCATTACGAACAGTGATGGCGAAGTCTCTTTTAGTGATTTGTTACCTAATAATTATCAACTAAAGACTGATATCAAATTAAATAACAATGATTACAGCATCGATGAATATGTACAGATTACAGCGGGTGTAGAACGTAAAAAGACAACAAAGGTAACCGATTTTTCGGGTACCCTCAAAATTCGTTTACTCTCGTACCAAAACGGTACCCCTATTCATGGCCATGGGGTTGTCGCATTTCCTGTCGATAAGATCCATGTCACCTCTGATAATGTCGCTGATGTAGTAAAAAGTTCGACGCTAAAGGGGCTCACAGACAAAAATGGATACGTAAGCCTAAAAGTACCTGCCAACAAAAGTTTTGATTTTATTGTTCACCACACGCTCTACGGTAACTATGGCTGGGGATATGGCACTCACCAAGTAGCAAAGGACCGCACGATAGATATAACGCTTTACAGCAGCATTCTTTAAAGCATTAACATTTCTCTTACTTTAATTCCATGGTTTTGGAAGGCGATATATAGCTTATTGTTACCATTGGTATCCTATCGATACGGAGAAGCAGGCCATGCTCCTTACTCCAGTCAAATGTAGCAACTTCAAATAACCTTTTTCAGCCAATTGGTATACCAATTGGCTGAAAAAGGTTTTAATCTTTTCGTATCTAATTAAGGCCTTATTCCTTCATAGTCAAGCCTCTAATTCGTCCAAATATTTCCATATTCATTTCTATTCACAACCAAAGGATATGGGTAATGTGCATCAAGTTTTTTGAATTTGTTTAGGACTATAGGATTTTCTGAACTTGATTGAAGGCAAGTGATTCATTTACTTTATCCAGAAATTCGCTCTCTATGAATATTATAAAAGTCAAATTTTGGATGTTTCCAAAATTTTTCTAATCCGAGTTTCGAAATTACATCAATTTCCGTTGCATATATGGGATAAATACCTTTGATATAAATCTTATATCCTGCACCAATATCAATATTTTCATAGTTTCTTTTGTCTCTAAAAATCGAGGGAGCAAATACTAAAAATCCATCCATTTCGGAATCATTAGCAATCTTTTCTCTAAAATCGATAGGATTTCCATAGGAAAAAGGGCATTTATTTCGCAACCAGTTCGCTAAGTAACCCGACACTCTCCCCCAGGCAAAATCATCTGATCTTACGGTTAATGTAAGTTCAGGCCTGCCATTTCGCCAATCGGGATGATTACCCAGGGAAAGCCCATATGTAAATGAGGTAATCATGCCCTTTTCAGGTGTATTCTCGTAAACGATCGTTGTAACCCCCGGAAGACCTTCATCTAAACTGTCTTCCTTAAACAAAAGCGGTGTTTTCTTAAATACACTATTCAAATGATTTAAGTATTGCTCGGCAGGTGTTTTCTTTTTTTGAAATAGTTTCTTGAACATTTTTTCATTACCTATTTTTAACACCGGCTTTAATAGCCGGCTTGTCATTAATATAACGAAGTTTCAGCAACAAACCCAAACGATTTCCCACTTTTTTGATCCTACATTCTAGGTTGAATGGATTTTATTTAGGAAGAAGACTTCTCCTAGCTTATTGGAATCGAATAACAGTACGACAGAATAATAAGGAACTATTCTCAAAAGACCTTGGGATCTCCAGCTATGCCTTTGCCTTATTTCCTGAGGAATTATATTGGAATCTGAAAGAAGTCATAAACCACTAAAGAGATGGGAAATTAAAGTGAAAGGTATTATCTGTAGAAAATATTTAGGGTACTCTAGAAATCAATACAGGACTACCGAACGAGGACTGATGCAACGCGAAGGCGTTAACCTATCTGTCATTATTTTGACAGTAGTGATTTATATTAACTTTCCGAATTAAAACGATTTAAAATCACAGAACGCAGTCGTTCTTGATGCTCATCGCCCCAGTTGCCCAATACGGAAATAACGGGAATCAAAGTCTTGCCGAATTCGGTAAGACTATATTCTACTTTTGGAGGTACCACGGGGTATATTTTCTTTGTAATCAGTCCGTGATCTTCCAGCTCCTTCAACTGGATATTTAAAACCCTGCGCGAAGCATCTGGAATCTTACGCTGCAATTCGCTTGGTCGTTGATATCCCTGATCAATAAACCAGAGCAAACGTATTTTCCATTTACCGTAAAGTACTTCACCGATCAGATCAAGACCACAGTTCAGGTTCGGAATTATTTTTCTCTCATACATATTCCAAAATTAAAGGTATGTTCCGATTTGCACAATAGGGGAATAATTTATCCCTATATGAATCGTATTTCCGTACTTGTGCCAACTGTTTTTATAGCCCAATTTTGTCCTATAAACAATTCGTAAAAATGGAACAATTCAATTTCAACAATGAGTTATCAGGAAAGATAGCCTTGGTGACCGGCGGTACAAAAGGTGCCGGAAGAGCAATTGCAGAAAGACTGCTACAGGCTGGAGCAACGGTGATAATAACCGCAAGAAACGCACCTGAGAAAGAAAACAGTAACCTGCATTTCATCGCATCCGATTTGAGTAAAGAAGAAGGTGCCAAAAAAATAGTCAGCGAAGTACTTACTAACTATGGAAGATTGGATATTTTGATAAACAATCTTGGTGGATCATCACCCCCCGCCGGCGGCTTTGCGGCACTCAGCGATGAGGATTGGGAATCCACACTACAGGCTAATCTTTTGGCTCCGATTCGTCTGGACCGAGGATTTTTACCGCAAATGATCAATCGGAAAACCGGTGTTATCATCCATATCGCTTCAATTCAGGGCAAATTGCCTCTATATGATTCGACTTTGCCGTATGCCGCAGCAAAGGCGGGACTACGAAACTACAGTAAAAGTTTATCGAATGAAGTGACTCCCAAAGGTGTTCGTGTACTGACTGTTTCGCCTGGATGGATCAATACTACAGCATCAGAAGCATGGCTGGGTGAAATTGCAAGAAACGCCAACAGTACGGTAGAAGAAGCGCAAAAGGGTGTAATGGATGCATTGGGTGGAATCCCCTTCGGAAGACCCGCTGAACCTAAAGAGGTGGCTGAACTCGTTGGTTTCCTTGTTTCACCGAGAGCCAGCTATCTAACAGGAACTGAATATATAATCGATGGTGGAACAGTACCAACAATTTAATATAATTTAAAAATAGAAAATATGAACTTACCTACAGTAATCTCCGAGTTAGTAAAAACGCAGAACAATTTCGATAGCACCGCCTATGCCCGATGCTTTACAGAAACTGCCGTAGTCTTTGATGAAGGCAAAACCCATAACGGAAAAGCGGAAATTGAACAATGGATAGATAAATCCAATAATGAGAATCAAGCTTCCATGAAGCCATTGGATTATGACGAAAAGGAAAATATTCTATCTGCGGAAATTTCTGGGTCTTTTCCCGGAAGTCCAGTTATTTTAAAATTCCACTTTCACTTGTCCAATGGGCTCATTCAATCACTAAATATTACTGGATAAAATCTTAAACAATCAGATTCAAAAAAAGCTGAAGTATTTGCTCCAGCTTTTTTGACATGATTTAACAAAGTATAGTGCAAAAGCTTTATTATCGCTTTTTCCAATATTATTTACTCTTGTTTGGAAATTAACCTATATTTGGCGCTCAGTGATTTAAAAAGGCCTTATTTTACGAACAGACAAGAAAACATGACCAATCAATTTCCGACAATAAACAGTACACTTTCCCCAAATGGACTTTGCAAACTTATTCAGGCTCAATATGGACTGAGCGACAGGTCAAAATGCACCATAATCAGGCTTGCAATGAATCATTTATATGCCGTACAGGATCGGGAGAAACTTTATGTATTTAGGGCTTATACGCATAATTGGAGGACAATACCGGAAATTGAAGAAGAGCTACGGCTACTAACTCATCTCAAGGAAAATGGAGGCCAAGTTGCTTTTCCCATTGCAGATCTTTCTGATAAGTATATCCAAGAAATCGAAGCTCCAGAAGGAAAAAGATTTGGTGTATTGTTTTCGTTTGCTAAAGGCAAAAAGACAGCAAAATTCTCCGAGGAAACAAGTTTCCTTATTGGGCAGGCACTGGCCAAAGTGCATTGTTGGGCTGAAAACTTTGAACTCAAAAGGATGTTATACAATGCGCAGAATATGTTGAAAGATCCAATTCAGAGGATAAAAAGGTTTTACAATAAAAATACGGACGAAATTCAATTCTTAGAAAATCTTTCTTCTTTTCTGATACTAAGAATGAATAGTCTCGACAGAGAGAACATGAGGTTCGGAAGTGTTCATCTTGACATCTGGTTCGACAATATGCACATTGACCAGCAAGAAGGGATCACATTTTTTGATTTTGATTTCTGTGGTAATGGGTATTTATGTTTCGATATTTCTTATTTTCTATTCCAGTTGCTCGCAACTCATATGGATGAACAGGAATATCAACAAAAAGCAGCTAGTTTCTTGCGGGGTTATGAAACGGTGGCAACAATAAGTGCCGAGGAAAAAAAATGCCTGGATTTTGCCTGTTTAGCGATTATGATCTATTACATCAGTGTACAATGCGATAGATTCGATTATTGGACGAATATTTTCCTGAATGAAGATCATTTAAAAAGAATGGTCGGAAACCTGAAAAGATGGATCTCCTATTGTAAAATTGAAATAGGATAGCTCTTAAAGAACGTCTGTTTTAAAGTTGAACATTATTTACGATAATCCATAACTAACAACTAAAATAACTCACTACCGCATATAAATTTCAGATATATCACGCTGAATTTTTCATCCATTACTGCAGAAACGCAATGAAACATTGAAGAAAAATGATTGTTAAACTCGATGAGATATTGCTGATTTGTTAGGGTTACAATTCTACTTTTTTAGTATCTTAATATTAAACTACCATCCAATGCCGAAAAAAATTATAAGAAATCTCCAGATAGGCCTAGTGCTGTTCTTAATAATGCTGATTGCGAGCTCTATAGCATCTTATATCAGCATACATAAACAGATGGAAAACAGGCAAAGCTTATTAAAAAGCAGGGAATCTATCAGCTTAATAAAAGATATCTTATACACCTTGTTGGATGCTGAAACAGGAAATCGTGGTTATCAGCTGACCGGCCGCGAAAATTTTCTTGAACCTTTAAATAAGAGCAGGAATGAATACCCGTTACTTGTTTCGAACAAAGATAGGCTTAGTCTTAAAGATAAACACCAGATTAATATTCTTAGTGAACTGTTATACACCTCAGACCTAATGATGAAAGGATACGACTTGTTCGTCGAGAATCGTAAAAAGGGAATATTAATGAGCCCGGAAGAACTCGCGCATAACAAAAGGGCTATGGATAAATGTCGAATGCTCGTCCGGGAATTTGTAAAACACGAAGAAGTTCAGCTTTCTATAAAAAATGAGAATCTAAATGAATCTTCCAAACGGACCGTTTTATTCATTATCTTTTCGGCCATTGCCGCCATTGGTGCTTCTGTTTTCGTTTATATACGGCTAAAATCTGACCTTATCCGCCGGGATAAGCTGGAAAAAGATCTGTTTTACACGAAGGAAATGCTTGAGGAAACAAATGCAGTTGCCCAAGTGGGAGGCTGGGAAGCCAATATGAAGACCGGAAAGGTCTTCTGGTCCCAAAGTACAAGAGAAATTCACAAAGTCAACAATAGTTTCCAGCCAACTTTTGAAAATGCCCTTGGATTTTACGAAGGAAAAAACGGAGAGCGAATAAGATATCTCATTAATAGGGCAATACAAGAAGGGATTTCTTTTGATGAAGAACTTCAGCTTCTGCGTGATGACGGCGTTACGATCTGGGTAAGAGTAAAAGGTATTCCCGAATTTAAAGGTGATATTTGCATCAGGGTCTTTGGAATTATTCAGGACATTGATGCCTTCAAAAAAATGTTTCTGGAAGTTGCCCAAAAGGAAGCTATGATGCAGTCCTTTGCCCATGATGTTCCCATTCCTTTGGCCATGTTTGATAAAGCCCTTAACTACGTTGCTGTAAGTAGCAGATGGAAAGATGAATTTGGTATGAATAATGTAGATCTTATCGGCAATAACCTATTTACAATATCGCCCCATGTTCCCGAAGAAAGAAAGAAGATTTACATGGATGCACTTTTGGGAAAAACGTATAATGACGGGGATTTTGCGCTGAACGTTGAAGGAAAAGAAGAAATCCAGCATTATGACCTTAAGGTGGGGCCCTGGTATCTCACGACCGATGACATTGGAGGTATAATTATTTCCATTCAGAACATTACAAATGCCGTAAAAATAAATGAAGAACTGAAAAATGCTAAGGAAACTGCGGATATAGCCAGCAAGGCGAAATCCGAATTTCTGGCCAATATGAGTCATGAGATCCGTACGCCTCTGAATGGAGTTATCGGTTTTTCAGACCTCCTACTCAGGACACCGCTGAATGAAACACAAAAACAATATCTGAATTACATCAATGAATCAGGGGAAAACCTACTTAGCATCATCAATGATATACTGGATTTTTCTAAAATAGAGTCTGGAAAAATGGAACTTTTGATTGAAAAAAGTGATATATATGATATGTTAAGCCAAGTCATTAATGTTATTCTTTATCAATCCCAGAAAAAAAATATAGAACTCCTGCTCAATGTTGAGCCGGGCCTCCCAAAAATACTTTTCATTGATGAAGCAAGGTTAAAACAGATCTTGATCAATCTCCTGGGGAATGCTGTAAAATTCACTGAAAAGGGCGAGATCGAGCTAAAAGTAGAGAAATTGCGCATGAATGATAATACTATTGCTTTGCGCTTCTCGGTAAGAGATACAGGAATTGGCATTCCTGTTGAGAAACAAAAATATATTTTCGATGCCTTTACCCAAGAAAACAGTTCCATCAGCAAACGATATGGCGGCACGGGGCTCGGACTGACCATCTCAAACAATATATTAGGATATATGGGGAGCCGATTGTCGCTGACCAGCGAAATGGAAAAAGGTTCCGTATTTTTCTTTGATATTGAGGTGCCCTACGAAATTGCCGAACTGAGAGAAGAGGATGCAATGTCTATCAAGACAGCCTTAGTGGTGGATGATAATGAAACCAACAGGATCATTCTTGAACACATGCTTACTTATAAAAACATTAAATCTACCTTGGCCTCTAATGGTATGGAAGCGCTAGATCTCATGCTAAAAGGTGAACGGTTCGATGTAATCCTAATGGATTATCATATGCCTATTATGTCTGGTTTGGAAACAATAGATAAAATTATCGGGTTGTTAAGTCAGCGAAATGAGATTGCTCCATTTATCATACTTTCATCTTCTTCGGAAGAACTGGATATTTTTGCTTCAGTTAGGAAAATAGAAAATACGCATTTATTGTTGAAGCCTATAAAATCACATGATCTGTACAAAACCCTGAAAAAGGTAGACCAAAGCAGTGCAGTAGAAATTATTCAGGATGAGTCTGGGAAAGATCCGGATCTATTTGCCCCTGGATTAGAGGTGCTTTTGGTTGATGATAATCCAGTCAATATGGTGCTGAATAATAGGATCATGAAGTCTCTCGCCCCCAATGTACATCTAACAGAAGCTGCCAATGGTTTACAGGCTTTGGAAGAATGCAGTAAAAAGCAGTTTTCCATTATTATTATGGATGTACAGATGCCGATAATGAGTGGTATCGAGGCAACGCGAAATATTAGAATGTTGCCAGAATATCAACATATACCTATCATAGGCGTTACAGCTGGTAATGTGCTGGGTGAAAAAGAAAAATGCCTTGAATCAGGTATGAATGACTTTCTTCCCAAACCTATACGACGGGCAGACCTTCTTGAAGTACTAAAAAAATATATTAGTCTTTAATACTTATGAAAAAATGCACCTCGAATTCTTTTAATTAAATACAGATAAACTAAAGTGATGGCTTATAACAATGAACTTGCCAACCGAGTCCGTGAAAGACTTGCAATGGAAGAAAACATCGAAGTCGAGGAAAAGAAAATGTTTAGTGGATTATCTTTTCTTGTGAATGGAAAAATGTGCGTCAATGTCAGCCATGACAATCTGATGTGTCGCTATGATACTGAATTGGAGGAGGAAGTCTCGGAACGAAAAGGCTTCTTACCGATGATTATGAAAGGAAAGCAATTAAAAGGATATTGTTATGTAGAACCTATCGGTTTTCAAAAACATCATGATTTCGAATATTGGATAAAAATCTGTCTTGATTATAACCCAACGGCAAAAGCTGCGAAGAAGAAAAGAAAATAGCGTATATCGGTATAAAATTCAGAATAGAGAAAAAAGCCGCCGCTTCCATCCAAATTGTTTATAGACAAGCTTTATCCCCTATTCTTTCTTTTATTATTTTTTAAAACTATTATTCAACACCTTTAAAGGACATAATAACTCCAGGATATTTATCGTGGTCTTCACCAATGTAGGACAAATCTATTCCTGATAAATTTTTATTCTGGGTAGCTTCTTTAAATAATGGATAATTCATTTTTTCAATGTGATCATTCCAATCTGCGTCTGATGTGGGTTTGATCGATTCCAGATCTTTCATTTCAAACATAGCGCGATCTGACGTTTTCTTAGAACGCTGCACAAAAATGGTATCGCCTTCTATCTTTACGATTTTAACCCAGCCAGCAGGTAAGCCTTGTATGTTATTTCCTTCTGCATCGGTAAAGAAATTAGCTCCATAGAGTTGGCCTGTTTGCAGTTGTTGTGCTGATTTAGCAAGATTTTCTTTTTCGTTGCGGTATTTTTTGCCATCTATATTGAGCTTAATACCGTAAATAATAGATCCGACAATCGCTATCGAGGCAATAAACAAATACCCCTTCCATAATTTGAAATATGGAATAGTGAGTGTTTTCTTAAAATTCTTCACCTCTTCTTTTATTTCAGGCGAATAGTTTCTAGCGTGGATGACCTGTCCTTGTTGATTCACAAGCCGAGACATTTTTACTAAACCGCCTCCAACAGGAAATCCTAAAAATTTAGTCGCAGGTGTAATGATGTGAAGATTGAAAAGCTGCGGTTTAGTCTCATTTTTTAATGTTGCAGTGATATCTTTACTTCCTAGAACGTATTCGTAACGCGTATAAATGAAAAGCATAAATTGAAGAAATTAGAAATTATAAAACGACAAATTAAAGAAAAATTTCAGTACGCAGCAATTCTGTATTAATTAACTAATTAATACAGAATGAAATAAATTTATCTACCATCTAACGGATTTCGGTTTCAGGGGGTTGGCTACGACCGTCCTCCCTATTGATACTCTCGAGCGATTAGCATAAAAAAGGTTCAATATTGATTAAATGAAAAACGTGAAGTCGGATTTAAAAAAGAACATCTATCATCTGCCAGTCTTTATCCATACTATCCAGCTTCTTATTCATAAAAATAGATCCCTTCGTAAATAAAATATCAACTATCGTAGCTGATTTAATAATTTTAAAACTGTAAAAGCCATTTTGGTTACTTTTTGCCAATACCTTACCTCCATAAGAAATTTCTACATCGCTGACTGGTACATTGCTTTGCTCATCTTTTTTCTTGATATGACCAAACACTACAAATTCATCATCCATAATGAATACAGGAGCATATTCCGCAGGAAAGCTTTTGGTTTTAATGTCAATTTCTTTTTCCAATTCTTCCAGAAGGTTATTATTTTTCGCAATCTCTTTGGCATTCGCCTTTAGTGGAAAGGGATAGATATCTTTAACGTCTGCATCCATGTGAGCTTGCTTTAGATAGACTTGTGCCTTATGGTTCCTTATTAGTACTCTATCGATAAATCGTGTATATTCATTTTTATTGATAACCTGATTTTTATACAATTTTCCAACAAAATTTGAATATTTCTCTTGATCTTCTTTGCTTGCATGTTGAACAATATAGTATGCAGCATTCAGTGAGGAATCAGATAATTTAACTTCACTCGCTATATATTTATCTAAAATAGGTAACACAACTTTCTGATTCATCATATCACTTTTTTTCAATTGTAGTGCATATTTCTTCAAGCTATCTTGGGGAGTTGATTTATCTAGAAGAAGCTTCTCGACAATGGTCCTATTTTCTTGGTCGGCATGATATGCTTTCATAATCAGTTTTTCAAAATTCATAGTATTTTCCATCGTCTGCGCTTTCGTTATTGCTATTGACGACCCAATCAAAGATACAGCTGCAATTAATTTTTTCATATTTAAAATATAGTTTAAGAATAAATAATTGCATTATATCCATTTTATAATATTCTCACCATGAGTTTTCGGTGAGTAAGGAGAATTAGTCGGTAAATTGCCCATTTCAGCGGTTATGTAAAACCCGCTCATACATTTGTTCTTCCGTCCGAAACGGACGTAACGATTGATTCATCAGTACTTACTGAATTTACAATTCGCTGTATGTGTATTTATTAGTTGAGATCGGACAATTTCTTATGATTGATGCTTATCCCTAGCAATGTAGAAATGAAGACACAAAGCCATACACAAACAATCGTGTAGAAGGCGGTTTTGGTGATCAAGAGTAGGCACAATAAGGGAAAAGTTAGTAAAGATACGAAGAGAAGGGTTCCTCCTAATACAGTAAAAAATACCTTCGGATATCCAGTTACTCGTTTGCCCAAAACAGCAAAGATCAGCCCTAAGATAGGTACACCAAAGAAGCCAAATACCACTAAAGCGTCATGCTGCGGCCAGTGCTTTATCGGAGCAAAAAACACGAAATAGTTGACCGAAAAATACATCAGTACAATATAAGGCAATAAATATTTGAAAACCTGGAATGATTTTCGACTCTTATTTTCAAAGTAAGCATTGCTGATCACCACGGGATTGTTTAGCTGTTCAATAATTTCGAAGCCGTCATCGGCATTCTTTAGTGCATAGCCCATGACCGATATCCTGTCACCATTTTTCAAGGTTCTTTCGGTATGTCTTACATCATCTACGGCATGTTCGAAGCTATGAGCGGTAGCTGTTTTAACCGATAAAAATGAGAGGTTAAATCTTTGTGAAGTCACCTTGATGGTTCCCGTACTATCGGCAATAAACAAGTCCTGGAATTTTTCCTCAATGATTGCATTGATCTCATAGTCACTGCCGGTTTCACTGTCGTAAGTTAGATTTGCTTTTTTATAGTGGTAGCCAATACATTCTTGCTTAAAATATGGCGTGATAAAGGTATCAGGAGCTGTAATAATACCATGTAATTTAACCGAACCCTCCTTTACAGCATTGATCGAAGTAAATTTGGTTTTAATTAGTTTGATAGAAGTTTTACTAGCAAACCAGACTGTAATTGCAGCAATAATTGGTACAATAGCAATCATAAAGCGACTGAAAAATAGGGTGACAAAAAGGAGCGCCGAAAGGACGAATATGATTAAATATAATTTCTTCATTGGAACCTCCTTTTATAAAAATCGCTTTGATCGGTAAAATACTCGAGTCCTATAATTAATATAATGGTGCTGCCGTTATTTATTTTCTGTATTAATGATAGCAAACCCCACTGTCCTGTAATATACAAATAGGTTGCAAAATAAAATATAAACAAACAGAACATACAATAATACTTGAAAAAGCTGAGCTCTGATTTAAGCACATAGACGGTAATGCACACAATACATGAATAAAACAGATTACTCGAAATAGCCAACATCACATCATGGAAGGGTGTAACTATAAAAAATGTAAAGGGCATGGTAAGTACACCGGCATACTTTATAAAATTGGAGGCTGTCCTGTTAGGAATTTTTTTTGATATATGAACAAAAAATACAGCACAGCTAAGGGAATAGAAAAACATACCGGTAAATGCCCAATATTTTGAGGTATTCTCGGCTCCGTTTAATGCTTTTTCACCAAACAGATTGCTGAAAAAATTCTTTGACCAATCAAATCCAATCGAGGATTCATTTTGGTATGTACCTCCTGGATAAACGGTAATTGCGATGAACATAAAAATCAATGCAATGATCATCGCAATCAGTACAACATGGCTTTTTAATAATTTCATTTACGGACTATCGATAATTGTTTGTGCTGTCCATAAAGATGCGCTAATCTTTTAAAGCATCCTATACCCAACGGGTATCCCCAAATGTAAGCATTTGCTTTAATTCTTAAACACTTGCCCAGCTATTTCCTCTAAAACTAATTTGACAATCGGCAAAATCTCTAAAATCAGTGTTCTCGTTAACCAATGCAATTAAGGCCAGATCTACATTGATTTTATACGAAACACTCGAATTTTAGCTCAGTAATTTTTTATACTTCATAAAACATTTTAATGGGGCTTTTCTAATTAATACAGAGATTCCGTTACATCTTACCTGAATTGAGCTACTCAGATCTCTGCAGATCTTCTGAAATTTGTATAATAATTTAAAACTGAAAAAGATATGCAAACCATATTAGGAGCTAATGGTCAGATTGGCGAAGAGCTCGCAAGAGAGCTTAAAAGAAATTTTACTTCATCTATACGAATTGTCAGCAGGAATGCGAAAAAAGTAAATGACACAGACGAGGTCTTTTCTGCGGATCTCTCAATTCGAGAAAAAGCGATTGAAGCGGTAAAAGACAGTGAAATTGTCTATTTCACATTAGGCCTCCCGATCAGTTCGGAGATCTGGGAGAATCAGTTTCCACTGATCCTTGGTAATGTAATTGAAGCCTGTAAGATCAACCGTACAAAACTCGTATTCTTTGACAACACCTATATGTACCCGCAGGATGATCGCATATTGACAGAAGAAACGAATTTTGCACCTGTGGGTAGAAAAGGAAAGGTCAGAAGAAAAATGGCAGAAATGCTGTTGAAGGAAATTGAATCAGGTGAACTTGAAGCCGTGATCTGCCGCGCTCCGGAATTTTACGGTCCCGGCAAAACACAGAGTATTACCAATACCCTGATTTTTAACAACATCAGAGAAGATAAAAAGCTGAAGGTTCCATTGAGCGTGAACAAAAAGAGAAGTCTGATATGGACACCTGATGCGAGCCGTGCCACTGCTTTGATCGGGAATACCCCAGAGGCATTTGGCCAGACATGGCATCTGCCTGTGGACAAGAGCCATCCAACCTATAAAGAGTTTATCCGAATGGCTTCAGGAATTTACGACAGAGACCTGAAATATTCTGTTGTCCCAAAATTGATATTCAAAATAGGCTCATTTTTCAAAAAAAGTGTAAAGGAGCTTCTGGAGCTTCTTCCCAGATATGAGCACGACAATGTATTTGATGACTCAAAATTCAGAAGGAAATTTCCGGATTTTCAAGTCACATCATATAAACAGGGAATCAGTATCATTAAAGATGAACAGCTTTCAGGAAACAAAATATTTAAGTAAATTAGTCATGTGTAAATCTGAAAATCAGCATATGAAAACTCCTGAAAAAGTATCATCAATAAGTATGCTTCATCAATTCCTGGGGTTAAAGAAACCCGCTAACCCGCTGATAAGCGTATTTAATTTTGATGATGTTAAACTCGAACCGGAGACTATACTTAGTGCAATAACTACTGATTTTTTTGTTATTGCTCTAAAAAAAGACTGTGCTGGCGGAAAATGCAAATATGGCCAGCAATATTATGATTTTGACGAAGGTATTATGTATTTCATTGCCCCACATCAAGTCCTTCAGTTTGACGATATACTGCTTAATAAAGTAAGAGGGTTCGTTTTGGTGGTCCATCCAGATTTCCTGCATGGTTATAGACTGGCATCTGAGATTAAGGAATACGGTTATTTTTCCTATACAACCAATGAAGCTTTGCATCTTTCCGAAAAAGAAGAAAAAACTATTTTTGATATCATCGCCAATATTGAACAAGAAATTAGTATCAATATGGATTCCTTTACACAGGATCTACTTGTTTCTAACCTTGATCTCTTGTTAAAATATTGCGATCGTTATTACAATCGCCAGTTTTTGACCAGAAAGAAAGTGAATAGTGACCTTCTTTCCAAGTTAGAGCTATTATTGGATGACTATTTCAAAAATGATAAATTAACCATCAACGGTATACCTTCAGTCCACTCCATTGCTGATCAATTACACTTGAGCGCAAATTATTTGAGCGATATGTTAAGAGTGCAAACAGGACAAACCACACAGCAACATATTCAGAATCGAGTGATTGAAAAAGCAAAAGAACTGCTTTCTACCAGTTCAATGTCGGTCTCAGAGATTGCCTATCAACTTGGGTTTGAACATCCCCAGTCATTTTCACCGTCTTTTTAAAAACCGGACCTCAGTCTCCCCACTTGAATTCAGATCATCATTAAATTAATGAGATCGATTTAAAAGAAAAATTGAAATAAAGAGATTCCGTTACTAATTCCAGTAATTAGGCTACTGTCAGATCACAGCATATTGCGAATTTAGGATTGTCAAATAATTGATTCATGAAAAAGCTTTTATTAGTAGTTACCAACATCGATAGATATGCAAGTGGTCTACCAACTGGACTATGGCTCAGTGAGCTGACCCATATTTATCATAAGGCAAAAGAGAAAAAATGGGATATAACAATAGGAAGTCCAAAGGGCGGTCATGTGCCTATTGATCCTGAAAGCCTGAAACCGCTGGTTCTGGACAAAATATCAAAAAATTATTATGAAGACCCAATATTTAGGGATGAACTGAACCATTCGAAAGATCTGTATGAAGTAACTAATGAACCTTTTGACTGTATCTATCTGGCTGGTGGACACGCTACCATGTATGATTTTCCAGACAATGAGAATATCCAAGAAATTATTCGCCAACAATATGAAAATAGCAAATTAGTCGCCGCAATCTGTCATGGTGTAGGTGGATTGCTAAATGTAAGGCTGAGCAATGGTGAATATATGATCAAAGGAAAATCAATCACCGGATTTGATTGGTTCGAGGAAACCATTGCCAGACGCAAACGCGAAGTGCCCTTCAATCTCGAGGCGGCGATCAAAAACAGAGGCGCCAATTTAAGAAAAGCTTTTATTCCTATGACCTCAAATGTTGTAGTGGATAAGAACCTCGTTACAGGCCAAAATCCATTCAGTTCTAAAGAAATAGCAAAAGTACTTGTTGAGCAACTGGAAAAAATATAAACATTGATGACCTGAATATGGTTATTACTTATTAATCATAAATATTTAAATTATGGCACAGAACATTAAGGCAGAAAATGATCCTCAGATCCTTTCCGGCATTAGAGATTTTCTAAAAGTTTTGAATAACAGCGGTGGAAAACCATTGGAAACATTAACACCCCAGGAGGCCAGACAGGTATTGGTTGATGCCCAAAAGTCAGTAGAAGTGGATTATTCGGGTATTATCGAATCAGAAAGAGAGATTACCCAGGACGGCATTACAGTCAATATCCATATCGTAAAACCAGCTAATGCTACTTCTGAAAATCTTCCGGTGTTTATGTTCACCCATGGAGGTGGCTGGATTTTGGGAGACTACCCCACTCACAGGAGATTAGTGAGAGACCTGGTTGTAAATAGTGGCGCAGCAGCAGTATTTACAGATTATACCCCTTCTCCCGAAGCACAATATCCAGTAGCAATCAATCAAATATATGCCGCCACGAAATGGGTTTCGGAAAATGGTGCTGAAATTGGTGTGGACGGGAAAAATATGGCCGCCGCTGGAAATAGCGTGGGCGGTAATATGACAACTGTACTCTGTTTGATGGCCAAGGATAAAGGGGGACCGGAAATCAAATTCCAATTGTTGCTATGGCCGGTGACTGATGCTGATTTTACCCGCGGTTCCTGGCAAAAATATGCTGAAGAAAGATTCCTTACCGCGCCGTTAATGAAATGGATGTGGAATAATTATCTGCCTGATACCGAAAAGCGGAAAGAGTATTATGCTACTCCTTTCAATGCAGCATTGGAAAAACTGAAAGGTCTTCCCCCTGCCCTAGTTCATTTGGCGGAAAACGATATTCTTTTCGATGAAGGATTAGCCTATGCAAGAAAATTAGATGAAGCTGGAGTTCCAACGACCATCCAAACATTCAATGGCTTTATCCATGACTATGGATTACTAAATCCTTTGGATAGTATAGAGGCAGTTAAATTTTCAACAGAGCTTGCTGCGCTAGCATTAAAAAAAGCATTATTCTCATAAATTACTATTCATGATAAATGGAGGTTGTCCCTAATGAAAAAACAGCCTCCTTTAGTTTTTAGTTATTATCGCAATAAACCGTACATTCAGTATACATCCAGATTAATCCCAGTGAATTCTATTGTTTTTTTGCCTGTTATTGAAAAGCTTGCGTGTACGTTCTGATTATTGTGAACACCGTCCTATCACAAGTAAACAATAGATGCTTTTTATTCCTAAATGTAAAAACCAATTCCTTGCCTTTATATTCCAATTGGATATTTTTAATAGTTTCCATTCCCTTATAGAAATATTTGCCAGTGATGTTGAAATTTGCTTTTTCTGTAATCAAATCGATGGTGCCGCAAGGCTGATTACCTGAAACTATTTCGAGCCTAAGATAACTCTCGTTCACAAATTCATGCGATATAATCTTTAGTTTTGTTGGCATCAGTTTAACATCTTTAAATTAATTGGATTTACTTGGTTCTCAGTGTAAATTCATTCACTTTTCGGATCGGTCTGTATTTTTATAAACTTACCATTGTTTTCTAAAATGTACGTTTCACTTTCAAAAAGAGGAGTTTCATTCATCCAATTACTGCTTATTATTGTTATTTTGTGTTTTTCTATTTTACCGGTCTTACTGAACGCAGATTCAGCTATTTCGTCATAAGAAATGTCTAGTTTATCGATTATTTTATTGTGCTTATCAATTGTAATCATTGTGGTGAATAATTCGTGTTCACCGCTTTGATAGGATATGACTACTGTACCGAAATTCTCAGAGAAAGGAACTCTATAGTTGATCCTAAAATTTGTCGCATTAGCGTGCCCCGCATCAAACTTAATTCTTTTCAGAAAATCATTGTCACGAATACCATACTTTTCAAAGTTCTCAAACCTGGTGCTGTCTATTATCGGAAAATCCCGTACAGGGATTTTTGACAGCAAACCACTATCAGCATAGGAATCGATATCTGATGTTAGATAGGTACTGTCTTTTGCAACCTCTTCGATTGTTGGTTCTATTTCCGGAGTTTTCTTTTCTGTTTTTCGACCACCACAATTTTGAAATAGTAGTAATGCAGCTATTAAAAAGGTATAAAAGATTTTTGACATCATCTTGGTTAAATTATTGCAGCTAACACTCAAATATACGCAATTTAACCATTCAGAAGATGGAAGCTTGGACTTTCGGATATTGATTTGCTATTCAGTCACAGTAGTAATTTCAGCCCTTTCTTTCAAATACTTTGGGGACTGACTTTTATATTAGCCCCTCTGGCAATGTGGCTCCGCAAAAGCTGAATGAACAAGTATGGAAAAAGTTTTAAAATCAAAGAATTTACCCATCCATCGACCATTTCATTCTCTCCTCTATCAATTGCTGTAATATAGAATTTTTGGTAGCTTTGCTCTTTCTATTAATTATTTTTCCTCCTCTTTTAAATAATATTTATTTAAAATGTACCGAATGATGCGATTTCTATTATTACTATTACTACCATTCACAGTCTCCGCACAGACTGACTCCTTGCGTAGTCTGCCAAAATATGATGGTTTAACTATACAGGATAACAATACCGATAGTCTTTTTAATTCATCTCTATTTAAACTTAAGGCAAAACAATTTATTGTACCTGCTGCCCTAATCGGTTATGGTCTTCTAGCAACAGATGCTAAATTCTTTAAAAACATAAATCTTGACATCAGAAATGAAATCGTAGCAAATCACCCCAATTTTAGTACAAAGATTGATGATTATACGCGAATTGTGCCGGGAGCAGCGGTTTTCGCACTTCAGGCATTTGGTATAAAAGGTGAAAGCTC
Source organism: Sphingobacterium sp. CZ-UAM (assembly GCF_002000245.1). Lineage (GTDB taxonomy): Bacteria > Bacteroidota > Bacteroidia > Sphingobacteriales > Sphingobacteriaceae > Sphingobacterium. The sequence continues at coordinate 1,282,773 of NZ_MTCM01000001.1, forward strand.
TGTAAAAAAAGAAGCTGTTGTATATGCCATGTCTGTAGGGATCTCAACGGCAACTGTGTTTTCTACCAAAAGGTTGACCCGTCAAGAACGACCTGATGGAAGTGATAGGCGGTCTTTTCCTTCGGGACATGCGACATTGGCATTTGCGTCTGCTGAATTCTTGCGTAGGGAATATTGGCAGGTGTCACCCTGGATAGGTGTAGGTGGATACGCCGTGGCTACCGGAACGGGCATTCTGCGCCTGTATAATAATAAACATTGGCTAGGTGATGTTGCTGCCGGGGCTGGCATCGGTATCCTATCCACGACACTCTCTTATTGGCTTTACGATAAAATCCATATCGGCGGAGATGATCAGCGTACGATTTCTTTGTTTCCGGGCTATAGCAACAGACAGTTCACAGTTGGTTTTGTAAAGCAATTTTAAATCCCTAAAATAAAAATCGATTTTCAACAGAGGGTAAAACTAATATTATTAACAGTAATTCTAAAACAATATGTTGCATAATCTATCTACAATTTGTAATTTCAAAACAATTATTTTATTTCTTATTAAGTTTTTAAGCATACAATTATTATGAAAACAAGATTGGTAACGCTACTATTTATATTATTTACAATTACATCTTTTGCTCAGAAGGCATCGAATCTACCTTTTCAGCATACTGCTACTGATAGTACGGGGGTATTTCGACTTTTTCCGACGGAAAATGGCTATACTTTTATCAAATTAAATACAAGAAATGGGAAGATGTGGCAAGTCAAGTGGGATACGAAAAATAAAAAAGTAAATCCGCTATCGGATGCCGCCCTAGTAAATAAAGACGATGAGAAAAATGGCAGATTTATGCTTTATCCAACCGTGAATGTTTATAATTTCATCTTGTTCGACCAATTGGACGGCAGAATGTGGAATGTAAAATGGAAACATGAACATGAATGGAAGGTATTCTTAATTGAGTAAGGGTTAAAAAAAATAGCCAGTAAAGAACTGGCTATTTTTTTGCATTTGAAACTCCTGTAGATTTTTATTCCTGTTGTCCCCTATCATTCGGAAGTACAGGGAATTGACCTTTAGCATCTTCGTCTATTTTTTGTGCTGCTGCCATGGAAACAACTAGATCATTCAACATGGAACTCGCTGCTGTTGGCGAGTTGGGAAGTAAAACCAAATTGCTTCTACTATTTGCTCCGATAGCATTCAAGGTGTCATAATGCTGCGTAACCACAATTAGAGCAGATGCTTCCTGAGCATTGATATTAGCGGCATTCAGCATCTTTACAGATTCTTCCAATCCTCTGGCGATTTCTCTTCTTTGATCTGCAATACCTTGTCCCTGAAGCTTTTTGGATTCAGCTTCCGCTTTAGCTACTGCAACAATTCGTATCCTTTGGGCTTCAGACTCGTATTCTGCGGCAGTTTTTTCACGTTCGGCAGCGTTGATTCTGTTCATTGCATGTTTTACCTGTTCATCCGGGTCAATATCGGTTACTAAAGCTTTGATAATATCGTAACCGTAACTTTGCATCGCATCTTGCAATTCGCTTTTTACTGCAATTGCAATATCATCTTTTCTGACAAATACATCATCTAACTTTGTTTTTGGTACCTCAGCACGCACCACATCAAAAACATAGGATGTAATTTGATTTTCAGGATTTTCCAAACGATAGTATGCATCTTTTACATTTTCTCTGATTACCTGATACTGAACAGAAACTTTCATCTTTATGAAAACATTATCTAGCGTTTTGGTATCAATGATAACATCCAATTGCTTTATCCTAAGATTCAGACGTTTAGATATCTGATCAAAAAACGGAATTTTCAAATGTAAACCTGCATGGCTCACTTTTAAGAATTTGCCTAGCCTTTCTATCACAGCAGCAGACTCCTGTTTGACGGTATAAAAAGAAGCAAATAATGTTATAAGTCCGAAAAAGATGAGAATTCCTAGATATATCATAACTTTAATTTATTATTGGTGATGCCTCAAATTTACATCTTTACATTGTTATTCCTAGTCTAATTATTTAATTTATATTGAATATGTTGGCAGATATGGAAATCTCGATCATTAATTAATTATAGCTCTAGCTAGTTGCTGTTTAAGTAGTATTTAATTATAAAACATCAGGTACAATTCGTTATCCGAATATCCATTTCGATACTCTTGGCATCATTTTATAAAACGATGCAACAAATGCCCAAGAAATCAAAAAGACAATCGCAGCGGTAATGGGAATCTTTAGCGATATGGGGATGGAAAATACATTAGCGAGCCAATAGCCAAAGCCAACTATAAAATAATGCACCAGGTAAATGCCAAATCCGCATTTTGCAATATTTGAGAAAACTTTCTTACAATTATCTGAAGTTAGCTTAATGGTGCGGACCAACAAAAAAACAGCTAAAGCCATCATAAGAACCTGGGGGGAACAATATAAAAAGAACAGCTCGATCTGTTCTTCACTAGAATTCGGATTAGATGCCATCCATTTAAAACCAATATATGTAATCGCATAACCGACAGTGAATAATGGTATACTTACTAAAAGTGTTTTGCGAAAAGACCATGCTTTCAAACTGTGGCTTAATACATATCCGAGTAATAAATATCCATTAAAGCCCGCAAAATAATAGAATGTACCAAAAGTATTCCATGCACTGAGTCCAAATAACTCTTTTGAGAAAAACGAATAGGCATACGGTAAAACCAGTGTACATGACCAAATTCCCAAAAATACTTTCTGCTGGCATAAGGTTGACTTTTCAACCCATGCGGAAAAGAAGGGCATGTAAAGATATAAACCGATCAACATATAGATATACCACATTGGGACGGTATAGACATTGAATTTAATCGGAATTAAAGAAATTTGAACAAGTGCGCTTTCCAAAGACTGTGAAGAATCTTTGGCTGCATAGGCAAATACATCTGAAATGATCGTTGACGGAAGTCCTAATAATCCTGTTATCCAGGGGAAAAGGTTGTAAAGTACGGACCACAATAAAAACGGAACAGTAATGCGCAGCAGACGCTTTTTATAAAACTCACCAATACTCATTTTCACAGGCAGCAACAATAATCCCGTAATCATCACAAAAATAGGTACGCAGGCCCTGAGCACTGATCCATAAATGGATCCCCAATAATTAAAATCTGGATTAGACCTTGCCTCGGCCGATACATTGAATGGATCCGAACAATGAATGGCAATCACCATAAAAATAGCGACAAAACGTAATACATCAACCCAGACCTTTCTTTCCTGATCAATACTAGCATTAGAAATTTGCATGCTCAAAATAGTTGGTTAAAATGCAAAAATAAACAATCTGGCTTGGAGTAATTTTTAAGTAGTTAAAGAAATAGCACTATTTTCGCAGCGCGCACAAGGTCACATGTGATATTCCAAGATAAGACGCTATATATCCCAAATTTACCCGACGGATCAATTTAGCATGGTTAACCATAAAATCTTCATATCTTTTTTCGGCAGAAAGATAAAAGCGGTTGATTAGCCGACGTTCCATCTGCACAAAAGCTCTTTGATGCACATACCGCATCCAGTTGGCAATATCGATATGGCTGCGGCAAAGTACTTCCAATTGGTCAATTGCCATATAATACAACACCGAATCTTCGAGAACCTGCACTGTTTCTGTCTCATACCCTGGCACAGGTCCGTGAAAACTATTTGTTGAATAAAGTAAGTCCCCCTCTTCGCTGAACCACGAAGTAACTTCTTTTCCATCGAGTATGGTGTAGGCCCGGGCAATACCTTTTTCAACAAAATAAATGTTTTTATCAGTTCTGTCTGGCTGTATCAGTTTTGTCTTTTTTCGGACATTTAGCAGGTTTAAATTCTTAAGCAATATTTCCAAAGACTCGCTATTTATATCGAAATGTTTATGTATAGATGTAATGATATTATCCATTAAAGGTTATTTTCAATGTTAGATGAATGACAAAACTAACGAAAATCAAAGTATAAAAGATACAAATTGCTTAGTGAAATGATTATGCCCAAGGTGGAGCAAAGTATCCGAACTTTATTTTAACATACAATTTCGTATTTCGTTAAACAAAAACGGCTCCTGAACGAATATTTTTCCAGGAGCCATTTTTGCCCAAGTCGGCAAAGGTAATCTTTTTGGGATAGCCAGGACCGCTCAACTGAATCTGTTCGGCGGCAAGCACTGCCCTTTCATGATCCAAGGTTTATCTGCGGACAGCTCAAGACTGAAGTTGATCAAATATTCTTTATCTGCCTGAATATGTTTTGCCATTGGCAAGGCGATCCTGGCAGACCACCGGGTGTAATGCGGGTGTGATATTGGACAAATGTTAGGCAAAGGTGGGTTGACTATTGAGTTCCACACCATTGAGGTTTATGTTTAAAAACCTTGACGAAAGCAGCAAGTCGACTTAAAGTTTCTCTTCATAGGAGATTCTTCTAGTGCCATCTTAAAAGTTAAAGGAATGATGATTACAAATGTCCAACTTTGATAATCTATCCTGCTTTTCTCTTCCCAGATTCCAGGCTAGCTTTTAGCATTGCCATAAGATCTATTGTTTTTTCTTCTGGCTCTTTTGTTTTTTTAGATTTTATATTTTTACCCTTTGCTTTCTGTTTTATAATTTTCAGTAGGTCTTCATTGTAGGTATCTTTATACTTCGACGGATCAAAAGCCTCCGCTAATGATTTAATTAAAGCTTCTGCCATGTGCAGTTCTTCGGCTTTAGGTGCTTTTCCTTTTGGAATTTTCAGGTCTGCATAACTTCTCATTTCCTCAGGATATCGCATTCTGTTTACCATCAAAATTTCCTTTTGGTAAGGACGAATCATACAGAGGATTTCCCTTTCTCTAAGGATAAAGGATCCCACGCCTGCCATTTTGGTTTTCAGAAGTGCTTCTAACAATAATTTATAGGCAGTATCACCATGTGCTTGAGGTTCAAGAAAATAGGGTGTTTCAAAAAGGGCCACATCTACTTCATCTTCGCTAACAAATTGTTTGATGCTCAAAATTTTTGATTTTTCCGGGCTTACTGCCTCAAAATCATCATCATCCAATACAATATAGTTATCTTCTATTTTGTAGCCTTTTACAATATTCTCCCAAGGAACTTCTTTGTTGGTATTTTCATTTACCCTTTTATATCTGATGTTGCCGAGATCCCTTTTATCTAGCATATCTAAATCTAACGTGCTCGATTCACTAGCTGAATACAGTTTGATTGGTATATTTACCAATCCAAAACCTATTGCTCCATTCCAGATTGCTCTCATATTTTTATAGTTTTAATTTATAATGCAAGTAAGGTAATTCTTTAAATTTATTGGAATATAAATTCATGAATATTAATACGTTACCCACAGTATCCTGGCTATTCCTCTTCCAAAAGAATTCGTATGACTGCGTTTGTTTATTTTAACTTATTAAAGCTCACCTTACAATCCAATAGTTATTTATCGAACAAGTCTTCACAACCAAAAGTTTTATAGAAATACATTTTAATATACCAAGATAACGTTCGTTTTTTCCTAAATTGTGACCAATAAATGGACTCAGACAAATTAAAATATGATGATCATAGAATTCCTGTTCCACAAGAGTTTGAAGCAATATTCTCTCATTTTTATTTTGCTGAGAATAAGACTAAAACAACAATCACCAAAACGCTTTTACCGTCTTTCCAAACCATAATGGTTTTCAGCTTCGGGCCCGCTGCTTTTTTGATTTCTAAGCAAAAAAAGAAAATTGAAATTGGGAAATGTATTGTCCTGGGGCCTATTAAGTCTGCATTTGAATATGGTATCCCCCAAAATTCCAGTATACTGGTTGCGAATTTCAAAGATGACTCATTCTACCGCTTTTTCGGTAAAACCGTTTTATCAAACGATCTGCCTATTCATCCCGATGAAGCCCTTAATGAGAATTGTTTCACCTATATATGGACCCAACTGAACTGCATAAATTGCGTTCAGGAAAAGGTGGCGTATATAATCAATTTCTGCCGACCCTACCTCAATTCACAAAATGCCACTTCCAAGCTCTTAGCCAACTTTAAATCGAGCGCAATAAATCCAATCAAATCTATAGCAGCTAAAGAGCAACAAAGTGAACGAAACATCCAATTGATACATAAAAAACACTTTGGTTTCAGTGCAAAAGAGATCACGCGTTACCATCGCTTTTTAAAAACCATAAAGTTGATTCAACAGATTAATTTGTCTAATGAAAAGATAAACTGGTTTAAAATCATTGACCAATGTGGTTATTATGATCAAAGCCAACTTATCCATGACTTTCAGTATTTTATAGGGCTATCACCCAGAAATTACCTAAAGTTTCAGCGGGATATCTGCCAACCTATCGATCAATAGCCTTTTCGTTTTCTTACAATTTTTCCGGTGCTCCCTATTTTAAATTTGTACTGTTCAATCAATTAAAATAACAGTATGAAACATCTTATTATTTACGCGCATCCAAATCAAGAAAGCTTGAATGCTCAATTTAAACAGTGTATAGAAAAAATGCTGGAACAGCGGGGATTAGAAGTAATCGTCCGAGATCTTTACAGTATAAGATTTGATCCAGTACTGTCTCTGGACGATATGACAGGACAGCGAAAAGGCATCGTCAATGACCTCATTAAAAAAGAACAAGAATACATTTCTTGGGCGGATCTCGTCACCTTTATCTATCCGATCTGGTGGACAGGTATGCCAGCAATAATGAAAGGGTACATTGACAAGGTATTTAGCTATGGATTTGCTTATAGCTATGATCAAGGAATGCAGAAAGGACTATTAAGGGGGAAACAGGCTATAATCATTAATACTCATGGGAAATCCAATGAAGAGTATGCTGCAATTGGTATGGATAAGGCCTTATTGCTAACCTCAGATAAGGGTATCTATACCTATTGTGGCTTCCAGGTCGAGGAGCATTTCTTTTTTGATAAAGCTGACCGCGCGAGCACTGAGACTATTGAGATTTGGCTTTCTAAAATCAGAAATGTATATACGACAAATCCGATCAGAATAAACTGACCTTTTGAACAAAGTGAATTAGGCCTTTTAAACAAAACAGCACCTGAGGATCTACCTTAACTTTGTATTATTCAATAACACTAAAAATAGTCAGCATGGAAAAGAATAATTATCAAGGGACTCTACAGCAAGCTATAGGATCAGGCTTTAATGCAAAATCAACAGCGAACGAGGTTGTTAATAACATTTGTCTTACTGGAAAAACAGTGGTCGTCACAGGAGGAAACACGGGGATCGGGCTAGAAACCACGCGAGTACTGGCAGCAGCTGGGGCTACCGTAATCGTACCTGCACGAAATATTGAAAAAGCAATACAGAATCTGCAAGGTTTGGCCAATGTAGAAATTACTGAAATGGATTTAATGTCTCCCTTGTCGATTGATGCCTGTGCCAATCATTTTATTGCTTCTGGAAGACCTCTGCATTTATTGATCAACAATGCCGGTATTATGTGGGTTCCATTGCGTAGAGATGAACGAAATATAGAATCACAACTTGCTACCAACTACTTAGCTTTGTTTCAACTAACCGCAAGATTGTGGCCTGCATTAAAAAAAGCTAATGGCGCGCGGGTGGTGAATGTCTCCTCTCATGGTCATCATTTTGCGCCTTTTGATTTTGATGATCCTAATTTTCTCAAAAGAGAATATGAAACCTTATTGGGATATGGACAATCCAAGACTGCGGTTAATCTTTTTTCTGTCGAGTTGGACATCCGCGGACGATCCTCTAATATCAGGTCGTATGCTGTCCATCCAGGTTCTATCGGTGGTACAGAGTTGGGCAGAGAGGCTCCTTTGGAGATGTTTCAAAAAATGGGATTTGTAGATGCAGATGGTCATATGCTACCTGAAATCGCTGCATCTTTAAAATCCGTTCCACAAGGAGCAGCAACAACAGTATGGTGCGCAACGAGCCCTTTATTGGATCATATCGGTGGCGTATACTGTGAAGATGGAGATATTGCCGAGGTATCATCGGATATTAATCATAAAAAAGGTGTAAATCCTTATTCGTTAGATGAAAACTATGCAAAGAAACTATGGAAGTTGAGTGAGGAGATGAGCGGAATTTTGTTTAGGCCATAAATACCGACGTTGACAAGTGGTTTGAATATACTTAGGCCTATTCGGATCACTTGTTTTAAAAATTATAGAAGGTGAAAAATTCTTATCTTTACTTTATTGATTTCCTGCAAAAAGCTAAAAAATCATGGAATACCAAGCCCGATATATTACAGAAGATATAAAACTCTCCAGCTATGAAGACAAATTCTTCAGGTCAGACATTATGTTTGACCAACATATGTTAGTATGGTTTCTTTCAGGTGAAACAAAGATCGTACAAGCAGATAATACATATTTATTTGGAAAAGGAGACATTTTTTTGATCCCGAGAAACCAGTTAGCTACCATTATTAATTATCCTAAAGACGGTGAGCCCCACAAAACAGTGGTCATGCATTTATCCTTGGAAATATTAAAGAATTTTTACGCGGGCAAGAACATTGTTTGTCAATCACAAGAATCATCCAAGATTTTCCGTTTCAATAACCATCCATTGTTGGAAAGCTGCCTGCTATCACTTATGCCTTATTTTGAGATGGCGAGTGTCCCTGACGACATTGCATCTATTAAAATTACGGAAGCGATAAGTATTCTCAGGGCATTGAATAGGGAGATCGATCATGTCCTCGCAAATTTTGAAGCACCGGGGAAAATCGACCTTGCCAATTATATGGAAAAGAATTTTATGTTCAATCTTCCACTGGAGAAATTTGGCTATCTGACAGGTAGAAGCCTGACAACATTCAAACGTGATTTTAAAAAAGCTTTTACAATGACTCCACAACGGTGGCTAACATTTAAGCGTCTGGAACTTGCCTATTATCAACTTGCTGAAAAGAAAAAAAAGCCGCTAGAAGTATGTTATGAAGTAGGTTTCGAAAACCTTTCCCATTTTTCCTATGCTTTTAAGAAGCAATTTGGAATTGCGCCAAGTCTTTTGGCGCAGCTTATTTAAAGCCTAAATAAATAAATAAATAAATAACACTCAACATTTATCCGGCTCACAAAATGATATCTCCAGAGCTTTTCTACCTGAGAAAGACTGGGGTTAAAGTGGCGGAATGTCGGAGTCATGATTAGCATCACCACACCAACAGGATAATTGCTGGCGATTTCTTTTTTCTATTAAGATGTTCCCATATCAGCAATAATATGATCAATTAAATCTTTGGCGTGATGAAATTTTAAGATTGACGCTGCCTGCCCTGACCAAAATGATTTTAGCTCCGGATCGGATTCAGAATTTGCAGGGTATGCACCAAGTTTTCCTACAATCTTACCCTGTAATGGATAAGGGGCTAATTGCTCCTGATAAGCTTTAAGTTCTTCTGTCAACCTGTTTTTTATTGCTCGCGATAATCTGCCTGTAAATACCTTTGTTAATGTAGTGTATCGTGCTTCCTTAGAGAATAATTTCTTGCGGTGTGCTTGACTTGCACCTGACTCCTCGGTAGCTAGAAATGCTGTCCCCATCTGCACAGCATCAGCACCTAGTGAAAAAGCAGCTTTTAAACCTCGAGAATCTACGATCCCGCCGGCTGCTATAACCGGAATATTCACGTGATCAGCGATTTGGGGGATCAGCGAAAATGTTCCGATGAGACTTTCCTCAGGTTTATCAAGAAATGAAACCCGATGCCCCCCAGCATCAAAACCTGTAGCGACTAATGCATCAACGCCGGCATTTTCAATAGCAATAGCTTCGTCTAGCGTCGTAGCGGCACCCACCGTTTTGATATTTAATTGACGACATTTTTCTAGAATATCTGCAGATGGTATACCATAAACGAAACTAAATACTGCAGGTTTTATTGTAAAAATAGCTTCAATTTGGTTTTCAAATGAAGGGCTATCGGCAAATGGAAAGCGTGGTAATTCGATTCCCGCCTCATTAAAATAAGGTTTAAAAAGCTGATTTACCTCACGAAGCGCTAAATCGTCAAAATCCCTTATCTTATCATCTCGGTCTTTTACCCAAAGATTGAGATTGAAAGGCTTGTCTGTCTTTTTCTTAATCCCTTCCGAAATTTTCACGATCTCATTTGCATCAAAAGGCTGACAACCGTATGAACCCAGCCCCCCGCTATTGGAAACAATAGCAGTAAGATCAATAGATGACACTTTTCCTCCAAAAGGTCCTTGAACAATGGGCAAATCAATCCCTAATAATCGTGTAAATTTTGTATCGTTCCACATTGTCTTCATTTTTATCATTTAACAAGATAAAATTCGCTGTAAGTATTAAGGTATACAAGGATCTACCGCACAAAAATAATGTGACGTAGATCAAAATTATTTTTGTACATACAATCGACTAAGTGTTTCGCGGGTAACGCCGAGATAAGATGCTAAAATATGCTTTGGCAATCTTTGTGCAAGCGAGGGATATTCTAAAAGAAATTTTTCATAACGTTGTTTTGCATTACTGCTCAATAAAGAAAGAATGCGATTCTGCAGAGCAACATTCCTGCGATTGGTTTTCCTTCTGAAGAAATGCTCAACCTGATGGAACTCCTGACATAATTTTTCTCTATTATCATTACTCAGACACAGCACCTCCGTGTCCTCTAGACAGTCAATATTCACAATTGCACGTTTCTGATAATAGTATGCTTCATAATCGGTAATCCACCAGTCTCTTAGTGCAAAAAGTAGAATATGCATCTTCCCATTCTCATCAGTGTAATAAGATTTAACACATCCTGAAATTAAAAAATAATCGAAAGTAACTTGTTGGCCCTCTTGTACTAAAAATTGGTGTTTTTTAAACTTTTTATAGGTAAAATGGCCCAATATATATTCGAAATCCGCTGGTTCGATGGTAATAATCTTCTGAAACTGTTCTTTTAGAATTTCACTCATATCAAACATATATTTCAACTTATAGAAAATTAAAATTGATTATAATTGCTCTATTCTCTTAAATTACAAAATTTCCACTGTTTAGATAGTGGATTGATTTCTTGCTGTTTGTTTTCATTCCTAATACAGAAACATTCATTATTAGCGTTTTTTGGCGATCCGTCTATTTATTTGGATTAAAAGCAATCCTATTATCAAGAAGATAAAAGTTATCATCACACTATTCACTAGTACGCGATTAATTCCCAATACAGAAACGTCTACAAAAGGATATGGATAAAATCCGGACAGCACTCCATGCCATAGGGTGTATAGCAAATAAATAAAGGGATATATTAGCCAGTTAAATATAGACCTCCAATGTTCAATTCGCTTATCCGCCATACGCCACCAAAAAATTAAAACTAAAATAGGAACCACTGAATGAAGCATTTCATCAACAACCCGTGCTATTCCTATAGGTTGCCACAAGAAGCGAAGTACAATATTATAAATTAGTCCTACGACTAGGATGTAAAGTGTGACTGCCGTGATCGTTGTCGGCTTGGTAAAAAAGTCTCCTATTGCTTTATTTGGAAACAGTACGATACAAGTACAGCAGATCGCCACCATCAGATTTGTCCAGATTGTAAAATAACTAAAGAACCTAACAACCAATTCGCCAACTGCTATTGTGGAATTACTATAACTAATTAAAAATTGAGCAACAATGGCGGTCCAACATAGTAAGGAAATGAAAGCAGCAAAGCTCCTTTGAGATAAAATCATGTTCGTCATTTTAATATCTAAAAATAGACAATTCTTTACCTAAAAGCCAAGGACTGAATCAGAGAAATTGCGCCTTATCTCTATTCATTTACTGTTTAAAATATTCACAACATACAGTCCTATTGAAATCATATATTAGCTAGGTTTCGCATCTTTTTTCTGTACATCAGAAATTCAATAAAGGTACATAGCAAATAGACTATTGAAAAGCTTAACAATATTTTTAAAGAAACAGGTGTAATATTATATTGATAAAAATCTGTCAAAATATTGATAGATAGAATGATAATACAAAGGAAAGGTATGCCCGAAAATGTCAGCAAAGACAAAAAATAACTTTTTCTAATTTTTTCAATTTGATTAAGAAAAAACAACAGGGTACTAACAGCAATAATGATAACATATATAGTTGATAAACCAAGACTTAGAAATAAATCCATAATACTAAGAAATCGCTCAAAGAAGTTCGTGTTGACAGGCTCTAGTCCGCTAATAACAACTCTATAAAGAATAAATAGTACTACACCTATTAGGAGGTTAAATAGTGCGAACCTAAATATTATTTTTTTCATATAATCTCTGGTAAATATCTATATTATAAACTGCATTTTAAATGCTATCAACTCAAACATCCTTATCCATATCTCTAACATTTCGATGCCCGATCTGTTCTAAATTCAAATTAAATTTATTGTATTCTTTGCTGTAACCAACCACAATTACATATTCGATGGCTGCCATTTGTAATTCGCCTTTAAGGTATGTTTATATGCGATCCGTAGTTTAGAAAATAATAAAATCCTTAAAATCTACTCTGCCATCAATAACAAATAGCCTGCTATAGCTATTAAACCTCTTTGGGTGATAGAATATCTATATGCTATTTAAAGGTATAATTCTATTTGTCCTTTTGCCTTTCTGAATTCAGTCAAACTCATTAAGTGCCTTTTTTTGAAGAATTTATTCAGATGACTTTCGTCGGAAAAACCAAACTCGGAGACAATTTCGTTAACCCGCATATCGCTAAAAAGAAGTCTATGTTCAATTAACCTCATTTTATAATTCGATATATAATGCTGAATTGTTTCACCGCACTGTTTTTTAAAATAACTTCCAAGATAGCTTTCGGAAAATCCAAATTTTTGTGCTATCGACGATACTTTCAGCAAGGCCGGATCATGGATGTTTCCCTGAATATAGTTGATAATATCCAGAGCTCTTTTGTCTGTGTTGGAAGCCACATGTTCTACTCGCATCTTTGAAATATTGCGTGCAGCGATTACAATTATAGCGTTCACATAATGTAATGTGAGTTCTTCATGAAAGAGATCCGGATGATTTATGTTATGAAGAAGTGACGATACGATCGAATCAACCAAAATAACATCTGGCTTATTCTGTAAAATGCAACCCGACAAATAGGACGCGCCATATAGTAAACATTCCATAGAATTAATACTGTTCCACTTGTAATCTTTAACATAACGTTCGCTAAATTTAATAAGCAAAAGTTCCGTTTTCTCAACGATGTCCAAATGGTGCTGATCATTGGGCGTAAGGAGGATCAGACTGCCTTCATCGTAGGATGTTGTATTGTTATTTATCTTCAAGAAGCCTTTTCCGCAAATAACATATATGATCTGAAAAAAAGAGAACTGGTTGTCTCTTATGGGACAGTTTACCTCTTTATGATGTTCTACTTTAACCAGTTGATCGATATTTTCTCTTTTCATCATGTAAAAATACTTTTTTATCATTAAAATATACTGATTTATTATAATTTTTCTGTCCAACTTTGCTATATAAATTTTAGATAACAATGAATAAATCAATCTACGTCCTGGCTTTGGGTGCATTTGGCATAATTACTACCGAATTTGGAATAGTGGGCATCCTTCCAACTATTAGTCGGGAATTCAGAGTATCAATAGATACTGCTGGATGGTTACTTAGTGCTTTTGCGATAACAGTCGCAGTTTCCTCTCCCTTCATCACCTCTTTTACAACAAAAATAAACCGAAAGCTTCTTTTATGCCTGGTTATGAGCATATTTGTTCTCTCCAACTTGATCTCCGCATTTTCTTCAAATTTCGCAATGCTGATGGTAGCCCGTATACTACCAGCAATATTACATCCCCTCTTTTGGAATATTTCTATCGCTATTGCATTTAAGAATAATGGAGCAAAGGGTGTCTCAACAGTTATGCTGGGACTTAGCTTAGCGACTGTACTCGGAATTCCATTAACAACTTACGCAGTAGATCTTTTCAATAATTGGCAAGCCTCGTTTTTTCTCAGTAGTGCAATCAGTTTAATTGCTTTTATTGGCCTATTGCTTTTTACACCCTCTATTCCAGCGGATAATACGAAAACTATACAGAATCAGATGACCATACTAAAAAGTCCTCTCCTATGGCTTAACTTGATTTCTACCATATGCACATTAGCAGCGATGTTCTCCAGTTACACCTATCTTACCGCCTATCTTGAACAAATTACTAAAATGGATGGCGCACAGATTAGTATTATGTTACTTCTCTTCGGCAGTATGGGAACGGTAGGAAATTGGCTGATGGGTCTAGCGTTAAACAGAAATGTACTATTGACAGCGAGATTATTTTTGACGTCTTTGATCGCCGTACAGGTGCTCGCTTACTATTTAGGTGGGATATTTATACCAATGGTTATTATTGTATCCATTTGGGGAATGATTCATACAGGAGGATTTTTGGTTTCAAATATTCGGACAACTCAATCAATCCCTCATCATGCACTTGAATTTGTGAATAGCTTACTCACTTCATCATTCAATATTGGAATTTCCTTAGGGGCTTTTCTTGGAGGAATGATAAGCGTACATTACAGCATAAATAATGTTTTATGGGTGAGTATCCTATTATTAGCAATAACATTTGCCATGAGTTTTGTTACTTTCCTACAGCCACAAACCGAGGACGAGACAAGTAGACCGGAACTCGCGCCATCAGTTTGTAAACAGGCATAAGAAATCGGCGCGGATTGCCCAAAGAAAACACCCCTTCTATTGGAATGGGGTGTTAGTTCCTCAACAGTTCATAAAGCTGATTTTAGATGAATTACAACGTGAAGTCAATGGCATTTCACCATTTTAAAAATTGTTACGTTTGTTATGAAGACTATTCTGTTTACGGATAAGTTTTTATAGAATCCATTATGCATTTTAAGAACCAAAAATAAACATATTTAAATGTTCAAAGTAAATTCTATTAGCAGCCTCTAAAATTTGTTATTTATTCATATGGAAACATCGTTGATACAACAATTTAAAGAAAAGATAAACTATTATCATCCTATTTCAGAGGAATCATTTCAGGAGCTTGTAGCACTTGCAACAGTTGTACATCTGAAAAAAAATGAGATACTCGTACATCAAGATACCATTGCACGTGAGTTTTGTTTTTTATATAACGGTTATCTGCGTGCTTATATTAGCGATGAAAAAGGGCGAATATATACAAAAAATATCGCTGTTCAAGGTGATTTCATCGCTTCGACAGTTTCCTGTCTGTTGGGTCAACCGTCAAAATTTACTATTCAGGCTATAACCGATTGTTCATTGCTTCATCTTTCTTACAAGAAATTCAGGGAGCTGATTTTCAAAACTGATGACCTAAAATCTTTTTATATTTATTATCTGGAAAAGAATTGGGTCATTGCTAAAGAAGAAAGAGAAATATCCATTGTTATGGAAGACGCTCAGGTCAGATATGAGAAATTATTGAAAAGTACTCGACATATCGAAAAATATGTGCCCTTACAGGATATTGCCTCCCATTTGGGAATTACCCCAACCCAACTAAGCAGGATTCGTAGACAGCTAAAATAAAGTTTCTCAACATATGTAAAATACTATACCACCTTAACGCTGTATTTTTGATAAATACAATAATATAAAGCAACATTTCATACAATCAAATTATGAATGACATGATACAAAAAAGCCAACAATCTGATTTTAATACAATTTACGAAATTATTAACGACGCTTCTTCGGCTTATAAAGGTAAAATACCGTACGACTGTTGGAAAGAACCGTATATGGATGAAGATGAACTTAGGGAACAAATTGCGGATGGAATTGAATTTTGGTGTTATCTCGAAAATGAGGCAATACTTGGTGTAATGGGGATACAGCATAGATCAGATGTAACTTTAATCCGCCACGCTTACGTGAAAACAATCGCGAGAAATAAAGGAATTGGAGGAAAATTATTGACTTATTTGTCGCGTCTTACTGATCAGCCAATCTTGATCGGAACATGGGCCGATGCCACTTGGGCAATTGGTTTTTACGTAAAACATGGCTTTAGACAAGTAAGTTATATGGAAAAAGAAATGCTATTGCGAAAATACTGGAATATTCCAATCCGCCAGATTGAAACGTCTGTCGTTCTTGTCAATGCGGACTTTGACATCAAAAATATCACTCCTTCAAATCTTCCTATAAGTCCTGAGGACAAATAAACATCATATAAAAATTTCCATTCAAAAGAGGTGAAAATACCTGTGTCTAATGGATCGCTTTGAATATTTCATTTGGTCAGTTTATATACGGCTTTCTAAAGTAAACTTAGTTGATATAAACCTCATTGATGTACAACCCTGAAAATCGGATACAATAAGTGTGATTTTTCATAATAATCTGAGTGTTTGTACACCCAATCTAATTGGGCACGCCCGTCGGTAGCAAATCTTGGATTGCTGGCTTTCTCTTTGTCAAAAGCGGATTTTATTTCGTTGTTTTCCTTCAAAAGTTTAGCCGCTGTGTCTTCAAAAACATACGCAGAATAATATTCCTTTTGTCCAAGAATCGCATCAAAAAAATTCCAGTTGAAATATGAGTCTATCGCTTCGGGCTCAAGCGTCTCCATCAGATACTTGACACCTTCTTGATCCAGCGGAACCAAAAAATCCCCAGCTCTGAAGGTCCTTTCCTTCTCTTCTTTGATAACATCGGTATCGTAATGTACATAATGTCCTTCATAAGGAGTAGAAGTAGTTTTGAAATCTTTGATTCTATACTGTTCTACAGCTATCACAGAATCCCGCTGAATCGGGTACATTTTTATATTATTAATTTTTAATAAGTCAAGCACCTTCCATTCAGATTGCGGAATGACATAGTAAGTTGGAATAATCACCTCCTTTGTAGGAACATAAGTGTTATACAACTTGACCTGTTTTGAAAATGCGGACTTACGATCATACCACAACCTATTTTCTGAAGAAATATCGCTTGGTTTATATTTTGCTTCAAACCCCTTAAAATCGATATTTTCATATTGCGTTGTGTCAAGTTTCCAAGCAATGGAATATTTACTCCCTATCTTATACTGTTTTAGATTGTCCACTCTTTTCTGTTGAATAACTTTATAATTGCGCTCAATGAAATTGAGCGTATTTAGCATATAATCATAGGTCGCTTTTACACGTTGTTTATAGGGTTTTAGCATATGCGTTTCGACCACTGTTCCAATGACGTTGAATAGACTGGTATAGCCCGTTGCATACCTTGGGGAATCCATAAAAACTGGGAATCCCGCGTCGGGAACATCATTATGGATATTGACATAGGGAACAGAGATAAACCCATCTTTTTCAAGATCTCCTAGCAGTATTCTCTGCATTTCATTGTTAAAATAACTACCCAAAACTCCTCCCAAACGCTCCTTATTAGTCGAAATATAGGTGAAGGTATACTGATAATCTGCGCCATTGCTAACATGATTATCAATGAAAACATCAGGTTTTATCCATTGGAAGATTTGCTGAAAACTCCGCGAATTTCTAGTATCTGTTTTAATAAAATCCCTATTCAGATCATAATTTCTTGCATTTCCTCGAAAACCGTATTCTTCTGGCCCATTTTGGTTCGCTCGGGAAAAACCGTTTCGGTTTAACATCCCACTTACATTATAGCTCGCAATTGCAGCGATAATAACATGCTTAGGTACGCTTATCTTTCCGGTCGCCAAATCTCTCATGAGCATCATGGTTGCATCAATTCCATCCGGCTCCCCCGGATGAATACCATTATTTATAAACAGCACTGATTTGTCCTTTCGCCCCTCCTCTAAAGACTGTTGAGACGGGTTGAAAATCACGACATCAATCGGAGCTTGATTATCGTCTGCCCCTTTTGTTTCATAACTTATTGTGGAAAATTGCTTCGCCAAATTTATATAAAATTCACGCATTTCCTCAAAAGTCGTTGACTGATTGCCATTACCTTTTTCGTAGGGTGTAATATTTTGAGCATAGAGTATTTTAGAAATCAGTAGAAAAAATAAAATCGGAAGTTTTTTCATGGGATCAATTTAAAGATCTAATTTAGAAAAAACTTATTAAAGTATATCTGCATCTCAGAAATTTACATTTGTGCTCGCACCAGTAAATTCGGTTCCCGCTAAAGCATTACGAGATTTGATTAATCTTAAAAATTGTTCTTTTCAAAATAGTACAACACCTTGAGAACGATGAGTACACTTAGATGGAAATTGAAAATTATTTTTGTGTAAGCGGAATTTTATCCTACCTTTGAAATCATCAGATGATATGACTATATGAAGACTGAACACATCGTACGAAGATCGTTGGCTGAAGAGGTAGCTGCCGCAATTGAAGAAAAGATCAAATTGGGCAATTTTCCTTTAGATTCAAAACTACCTACTGAACCGGAATTAATGAAACAGTTTGCAGTGGGTAGATCAACAATTCGTGAAGCCGTTAAGTATTTAAGTCAGTCTGGTTATTTACATGTGCAGCAGGGACTGGGGACATTTATCAAAAGTGTGACCGGACATCATGCGCTCGACGCTAAAATTGAAAAGGGTAATTTCAACGATATTTTTGAGGTGCGCCATGTTCTTGAATTGAAAATTATTGAGAAGGCTGCAATAAATAGAACAGCAAAAGGTCTCAAAAACATGGCTATAGCCCTTAAAAATAGAGCAAAATATGCCGCTGCTGAAAATCTAATCGCTTGTATCGAGGCGGATATTGCCTTTCATAGCGCTATAGCTGAATCTTGTGGAAATAACATTCTGACAGCGTTGTATCATACCTTATCCACTCACGTTAACAAATTTTTCCTTGAAATTTATAAGGACACTACCCCATTTCTTGTCTCGCAGAAGCAACACGAGGATTTAATGGACGCAATTAAAGACAAGAATATCCAACAAGCTGTTGCAGTAGCCAATCAAATTATCCAGCACAAATAATCCCTTAAGTTCCTTTTAATTTGCCATCCCGACAATCAAATATAAGTAATCACAAAACAAAACATCAGATGACCTGATGTATTAGTCTATGAAAACAGAATCCTTAAAAGCAGATGGTTCTTGGAATAGTTCCCAGACAGTCTACCCTATTTTATTTGCAATTAGTATTTCTCATCTATTGAATGATCTTATTCAATCAGTTATTCCGGCTGTTTATCCGCTGTTAAAATCTAATTATGCCCTTAGTTTTACTCAAATTGGCATTATTACCTTAGTATTTCAACTGACAGCGTCCATTCTACAGCCTTTTGTTGGACTTTACACCGATAAGAATCCTACGCCCCGGTCCTTAGCTATCGGTATGTTATTTTCACTTGCAGGCTTGCTTTGTATTGCCTTCGCTTCGAGTTTTATTTATATTTTGCTTTCGGTGAGCCTAATTGGTATGGGTTCTTCTATTTTTCACCCCGAGGCCTCCCGTGTTGCGCATTTAGCTTCAGGTGGCAAAAAGGGATTGGCGCAATCTATTTTTCAGGT
Organism: Sphingobacterium sp. CZ-UAM; assembly: GCF_002000245.1. GTDB lineage: Bacteria > Bacteroidota > Bacteroidia > Sphingobacteriales > Sphingobacteriaceae > Sphingobacterium. Next base: position 1,302,334 of record NZ_MTCM01000001.1, read on the forward strand.
CGGCGGAAATGCTGGTGGTGCCATAGGTCCCCTCCTAGCTGCGCTGATTGTTATCCCATTTGGCCAACAATACATCGGCGTTTTTGGTGTATTGGCAATTCTAGCCATCTTAATTCTTACCTATGTTGGAAATTGGTATCAATTGCATCTAAAACCAAAATCTACTGCAGTAACACATAATACCGAGGTAAATTCGAGGTTTTCCAAATCTAAAGTCATCTTTGCCTTAGTGGTCTTGTTAATCCTTATATTTTCAAAGTATTTCTACATGGCATCGATGACCAGTTATTTTACATTTTATCTTATTGACAAGTTTGGCATTACTGTGCAAGAATCACAAATTTATCTTTTTGTTTTTCTCGCGTCAGTGGCTATCGGAACAATACTCGGCGGTCCCCTAGGTGATCGTTATGGACGTAAACTCATCATTTGGGTTTCAATACTGGGTGTGGCTCCCTTTACTCTACTTTTGCCACATGTCGGGCTGACATTAACGATGATACTGTCTATCCTGATCGGACTGATTATTTCCTCTGCATTCTCAGCTATATTGGTTTACGCCACGGAATTGATTCCCGGCAAAGTAGGCATGATCGCAGGACTCTTCTTTGGACTCGCCTTTGGGATGGGTGGAATTGGCTCTGCCCTTTTGGGGTGGCTAGCCGACAAAACGTCCATTGAACATGTCTTTGACATCTGCGCCTACCTCCCATTGATCGGTATTGCGACGGGATTATTACCTAACATTGAGCATCACAAAAAAGCCCGATAAAAAAACATCTCACCGAAAATTATCGGTGAGATGTTTTTAAAAAGTTTAGTATCCAGGATTCTGGATGAGCTGGGTATTTCTATTGATTTCGTCACGATGTAAAGAAGTAAAATACATCTTATCATCCCAGTTTCTATTTTCGATTCCCGGATCAATATTACTCACGACATATCTGTAAGTGTAACTAGTCGGATCGTATTTATACAAAGTTACTTTTTTATTATCTTTCAGCGTGCCCGTGATATTGATGATATTCGCTTTGCGCCCGATCGTTTCGGCTGCTATCATCCAACGTCTTGCGTCAAAAAAGCGATGCTCTTCATAAGCGAGTTCAATACGGCGCTCATTACGGTATCGGTTTTTAAGTGCTACTCCAGTCTCTTGAACAGCAATCGCGGGCATCCCTGCTCTGAACCGGATTCGGTTTAGCCAAGTTCTTGCCTCTGCCTCTTCACCTAGTTCGATACAAGCCTCCACATAGTTTAATACAGCTTCAGTATAGCGCAACATCGGCCAAGGGATACGCTGTCTAGTATTTTGATCTTCCTGCGCAGGATCTGGGTCGACAAACTTACGCATATAATATCCTGTTCTTGAACCATTCCAGTCTTCAACAGGGCTTTTTCTGGTATCCAAGCCGAAATGTGTGACTTTATTACCTTGGGCATTAACAATTTCGTACTGACCGGTTTGGATCTGATTGCTGGGATCCCTTTTTGTTACATCTGCTGTCCTCGGTTTCCAGTCGGAGCCATCGTATAAAATTGTTGCCTTCATTCTCGGGTCACGATTTTGATAAGGCGCCGCGGCCATCGTAGCATTTGACCAATCAAACTTTTGTCCTTTATCCGTTTCATAGTCATCAACGAGTAATTGGATCGGCGTATTCCCCGCCCAGTTATGATATCCATTCGGTCCATTGTCACGTCCAACCCATCCTCCGCGTTCGTCTTTTTCATTAATAAAAAAACGGCCCAAAATAATGTCTTTTGCTGCTGCGACGTCGGCAATTTTACTTCCTCCACCTAAGGACAAGGCCATATAGTTTGCAGTTCCTTCTGTTGCAGCTACGGGAGCGGACAGATCCAGCTTATAAGCAAAGCTTGCCCGGTCCAGGACTGCTTTTGCTGCTTCCTTCGCTTTTTTCCAACGTTCGGTCTGACTCCCACTCGTGTACATTAGGTATTCCGGTTTGGTATAAGCTTTTAAGAGTGCGGACTTCATACCAGCTTTATTCGCATCATGAAGATCGCTGGCAGCATATAACAGCACGCGGGATTTCAGCGCCAAAGCTGCCGTTTCACTTGCTCTCCCTTTGGCTGGCGTTACATCTTTTAAAAGTAGCGCTGCACTATCCAGATCTTTCACGATTGCATCGACACATTCGGCATAGCTATTTCTCGGCTTCATAAAATCCTTATCATTTAAGGTATAGATCTTATTATCTATTGGTACACCTCCGTAGAAACGCAAGAGTTGTTGATAATAATATCCGCGCAAGAAATATGCTTCGCCTAGTATTTTATTCGCTTTTTCCTGATCAAACTTGGCCTGTCTCAAATTTGAAATAGCCATATTGCTTGCCCGGATACGTACATACATACGTCCATATTCGTAGGTATCCATGATATAGCCTTGATCAGCCGGATTAGACCGTGATTCAGTTACCGTATTAATCCCCCGATTTGGGTGGGTAAATAGTGCTTCATCTGTCATTGAAGCCATTTCTTGCTCGTAGAAACCGCCAGCACCAAAACCGTTATATATTTCGATAACAAAAGCCTCCGACAATCCGGCATCGGACCAAACCAGCTCATTTGGCACCTCGCTGAGTGGCTTTGTATTTACAAAATCGTCATTACAAGACTGAAAACCAGCCGATAATGCAACTAATAATAGGGATATATTTGCGATTTTTTTCATTTTCTTATCTAATTTATATTTCTGAGAATAAGTTTTCATAGGCCTTTCATTCTCTTTGAAGCCTGCATATACAGAAGCGATCCCCTTTAGCCCTTCATTTGTTTTCATATTCTTTAGTATTTAAAAGGATAACAACACACCCGCATTAAGAAGTCTTGCCTGTGGATAATATTGTCCCAGTGCATTTACAGCCTCTGGATCATACATCTTGATTTTGCTCCAAGTGATCAGATTCATCCCGTTTGCATATACACGCAATGAGCCGATACCAATCTTATCACAGATTGCTGACGGAAGATTGTAACCCAACTCTACATTTTTTAGACGCAGATAGTCTGTACTCCGCATCCAATAGGTGTTGTTATATGAGTAATATTGATTACTACGATCCGTTAATCGAGGGTATTCACTGCTCGGATTAGTTATACTCCAACGTTTATCGTAGAATTCTTCCAGAAAATTACCAATAGAACCCGATTCATCGGTACCAACACGGATTTCTCCACCTGTCGCTCCCTGGAACAAAACGGACAAATCAAAATCCTTATAGCTCAAGCTGAAATTAAATCCTCCCTGGAATGTTGGGTCACTATTTTTATCTCTTCTTACTTTATCGTCTGGAGTAATTTTGTTATCGCCGTTATAGTCTTTATATTTCATATCACCGGGACGCAAAGTTTTGGTAATGGCGCTATAATCAAGTTTATTAGCGGCGATATCATCCATATCCCGGAACACACCATCATAAATATAGTAGATATCGGTCTTGATAGGTTTACCTGTACTTTGTTGCCAAGCAGGAGCTCCAGGAGCCTCATCCCAGAAAATAATCTTGTTCTTTGCATAACCGCCATTGACTCCGACAGTATATCCAAGTTCGCCGACTTTACCCTTATAGCCAAGATTAAATTCCCAACCTTTATTATCGACCTTACCGATGTTTTCAGCAGGTAGCGTCATACCCGTGCTTTGCGGAACAGAAGCATTTTTTCGCCATAGGATCGAATTCCGACGATTTTTAAAGATATCAAACTCAAAATTTAACTTGCCTTGTAGGAATTGGAAATCAAAACCTAAATTATAATTATTGGCAACCTCCCAGGTAACCATTTCATTTGGCACCCGGCTCTCAAATAATGTTTTGGCCAGCTTGTCATCCACAATGTAGGTTCCAAATGAATAGGTAGAAAAATATTGATACTCTTGCAGTTTATCTTCCCAATAAATATTGTCATTACCCATTTGCCCATACGATGCGCGAATTTTAAAATAGTTGATAACTGGAATATTTTCCTTCCAGAAATTCTCTTCAGATACTACCCAACCAGCCATTGCACCTGGGAAAAATCCAAAACGTTCACTTTCAGGAAACATATAGGAGCCATCATAACGCCAAAGAAACTCTGCGATATATTTACTTTTATAGTTGTAACCAAAACGCCCAAAATAATTCAAGCGCGCCCTCTTCCAGGCTGCTCCGTCATTATTTTTCTCCTGTTCCCCACCTGCAAATAGATAATCTATACTATTTGACAGAAAATAACGTCGATAGGCGCTGAATTTGTCGTTATCTATCGTTTCTCTATTTACCCCTGCAATTGCATTCACTTGATGATCTCCAAATTTCCGGTCGAAGCTTAAAATTCCTCCTAATAGGATATTGAGCTGATCCTCATTACTTTGATTTAAGTTGGGGTCCGCTGGGCCACGTCGGCCAGCCTGCAATAAAGGTGTTTTACCGTCGGCTTCGTAGGCGCCCGGCCAGGAATACAAGGTCCAGGGAGTTACCCAGGTTTTCTGGTTGTTTACGTATTTATCTACGGATGCATTTAACGTCAATTTTAGTCCTTCAACCCATGGATTCGTGATATCTACCTGTCCATTTGTCTGGAAGTAATATCGCTTATCACGATCATAGCCGGTGGCATTCGTTGTAATGACAACAGGATTTTCGCCATTCTCAATATCAGGACCAGGTTTTCCATTAGGCCAGATCGCTGGTTGCGTCGGATTTCCGCGCATCAACATCCTAAAAATAGTACCCGCACTTTTTGTAGGGAAATTACGGTTTTCCTGCCTTCCCAAAACCCCAAACTGTGTTTTGATATATTGACTTATATTCGCATCCAGGTTAATCCGTAAATCATATTGCTTGTAACCGGTTGCAGAATTTTTGTAATAAGCATCTTGATTTTGATAACCCAGGGACAACAGGTATTTTACATCTTCGGTACCACCATTGATCTGAAGGTTATGACGCTGTTGGGGCGACCAATTTTTTAGGGTAGATTTATACCAATCCGTGTTCGGGTGTCCCCAGGGGTCTGAACCATCTTTAAATCTCTGAATATCATCAGGTTTAAAAGGTGCCCCTAATACGGTTCCGTCCTTTTTTGTATAAGATCCTGTCCCGTTTATAGCGGTCAATGCTGCTGACCATTCGTCCACAGGTAAATTGTAGATCTCGAGCTCGTTGCGAATTTCCGCAAACTGTGTGGCATCCGTCAACTTTGGAATTACTGTTGGTTGGGAATATCCTTGGTTGAAGGTATAAGAAAATTGTGGCTTACCTGTCTTTCCACGACGGGTTGTCACAAGGATAACACCATTCGCTGCCCTTGCACCATAGATCGCTGCTGACGCATCTTTTAGCACCGAGATGTTTTCTATATCGCGAGGATTAAGCCGTTCGATTCCCCCTTCACGGGCTGGCACACCATCAATAACCACGAGCGGGCTACTATTTCCCAAGGTATTCGTACCACGGATCTTAATGGTAGAACCATCATATCCAGGCTCCGCGCTACCATTTGTCGCTATTACACCCGGGATTCTGCCTGTCATCGCATTGGAAACATTCAACGCTGGCGATTGTGCTAGATCACTCCCTTTTACCGTAGCGACTGCACCAGTTACGGTTTCTTTCCGTTGTTTGCCATAACCAACCACAATGACTTCATCCAAGCTGGATTGGGAGTTTAGCAATGTCACATCTATGGCACGTCGACCATTGACTACTTCGTCCATGCTCTGTTTACCGACCATCCGGAAATTGACAGTACTATTAGAAGGAACTTTGTCTAATTTGTAACGACCTTCATTGTCTGTTTTTGTCACCAAATTAGTTCCATTAACCGAAACGGTTACTCCAGAAATTGGCATTCCTGTTTCATCTCGGACAACACCGGTAACACTTAGTTCTTGTTGAAAGAGGTTTGCGTAATGCGCGAAACCGGCGGCATTCACGGACTGGGGACTTAATGCTACTAAAGAGCATATTGATCCGGTCCAAAATGCTCTCTTCCATTGATTTGAGAAATAATGGCAATTAATCATAAAAACTGCTTAATGGTTTAAAATTGTATGTTTATTAGTTATTTATTTGCTTCCACAAGATGCTCGGTTTAGGATCTTATCAAAGGCGGTTTATAATTGAATTTTGAATATATGAAAATACAAAAATAAATAAACAATGCAAGTGTTATTTTAACACTATTTACAAACTACACATTAATCACCTTACTTACAATTAATTAACAATCATACCATAGCTAAAAATGTGCTAAAAGAATCTTTCTAAATGTCATCGTGTCTAGGCCTCCTATCTTCAATATATAATATAAATCCTGCTATCTGAAAGTCATCGAAAATATCCGTTCAAATACATAATGTGTCATCATTTTACTTAAAAAAGAACAGTTGTATTATTAAAAAAACATATTATAAGTTTTAATTAGAATGGCGCAATAATTATATAAAAACACGTATTTTTATTATCAACGTATTTATTTGTTAATTGCGAACCGCAACAACCACAGTAATTTGGAAAATATATTTTTCTCAAAAAAATCTGCTAAAAAATGAAAATACATATTAGACAAGAAAGTGCAGAAGATTATGAAACCGTTTTTGAACTTATACAGAAAGCATTCGAACATGCTGAGTATACGGATCATCAAGAACAGTTTCTCGTTCAAAAACTACGTCAATCGAGCGGGTTTATACCTGAGCTCGCACTGATCGCGGAGATCAATGGTAGACCTGTGGGCTATATATTAGTTACAAAGATCAAAATCGTCGATGAAGAAAATAAGAAGGCACATTCCTCCCTTGCTTTGGCCCCAATTGCAGTACTACCTGATTTTCAAGGAAAAGGGATTGGAAGCAAACTCATTAAGGAAGCTCATCGGATTGCAAGACAACTCGGTTTCGGATCTATTATCTTATTGGGGCATGCAGATTATTATCCGAGATATGGCTATGTGCAAATGGTCAAATATGGTATTAAAATGCCATTTGACGTTCCGGATGAAAATTGTATGATTATCGAACTCCTTCCGGAGGCTCTCGTCGGAGTTAAGGGAATGGTGGTCTATCCAAAAGAGTTTGGTATAACTTAGGGTTGGCCATATGTAGCAGCCAACCCTTTTCTTATTTAATATTTAATGGGATAATCCTGCATAAACTCGAATTGATATCCATCACTTTTAAGTGCATCGATCAATGATGATAATTGTTGTTGCCCTTTTTTAGTCTGAAACATATCATCGTGCATTAAAAACACCACATTATTGGGTACCATTGAACTTTTATTGTTCATAAAGTTGCGTATATGGGATAAAGTCGCTTCTTGGCTCACAATCGGGTTACCGGTAACGCTATTCAAACGCCATTCCACATCCCAGCCAAAAATACGATAACCATTTTTATGAAGCATATCAGCTGTTGTAGAGCCATTTTTTAAATCTATCTTGCGGATATCATCATACACCCAGATATTTCTACCCGGAAGTCTAACAATTTTATGCTGAAGATTAAGATCCTTTTCATTCTTTTCAAAATCTGCAAAAGCTTTTTCCGGATTATTATAGAATCGTGAATATTGGTTATTTGCATGCGTATAGCTATGATTATAGCAAGCAATTAATGGATTACTTTCATATTTCTGAAGATCCCGCTTTCTGCCCTTGCTCATGTTTGCATGCTTACCGATGAGAAAAACACTTACTTTTATATTTTTCTCCTTTGCCAATGAATCTATCGCCGCACTTCCGATCAAAGGCCCATCATCAAATGTCAAATAGATATGTTTGGGATGGGCATCAAAAGCTCTCCTCAAGGAGTCTTTCAAGTTGCGTTTTTGTTGTTTTACAGGAATAGGATGCAAACTATCGACTGTAAAATGTAGCTGATTTTTTTGAAGAGAATCCCATTTATTCAAAAGAACAGGTACTTTTTCCATTTGGGTCAACTTTTCGTTTAAAGTGTCCCTACCGGCCTCTTTACCACTACCCAATACTTTATTGGAGAAATCTTTGCACGACACATTACCCAAAATCACACCACATGTGAACATTGCAACCAATAACCTTCTACACTTCATATCTATCCTAATAACTTAAGTGATTTTTTACTTTTCAAAAATACTATAAAAACCAACTTAAAAAGTATAATATTTTATAAATCCCTGTTTTCCGTGATAAACAGCTACAAAAGCAACCAAAATATTTATCTAAGAGATTTAATATCACATTTAATCATCGGAGAGATGGTCAACATGTTACAACAGTTTATCTTTTTTTAAAAATCAAAGCTCTATTGTATTCAAAGTTCATCCTGGCAATATTTAGGACAGATATACCCTGTGGACATTCGACCTCGCAAGCTTCTGTATTTGAGCAGTGTCCAAAAGACTCCGCATCCATTTGCTTAATCATGTTGAGTACACGTTGATTTCTTTCCTCCTTTCCTTGCGGCAGTAAGGCCATATGCGTAATCTTTGCTGAAGTAAATAACGCTGCACTCCCATTTTTACAGGTGGCAACACATGCACCGCATCCAATACAAGCAGCCGAATCAAATGCTTCTTCAGCGAGTTCATGTGAAATGGGAATAACTGTGGCATCTGGTGCCTGGCCAGTATTGATAGATACAAAGCCCCCTTGTGAAATAATTCGGTCAAAAGCAGATCTATCCACTTTAAGATCTTTTTTCACCGGGAATGCAGACGAGCGGAACGGTTCTATCACAATGGTATCATTATCGTTGAACGAGCGTAGATGCAACTGACAAGTAGTCGTATGTTTTAACGGACCATGTGCTATACCGTTAATCATCACACCGCATTGTCCACAGATCCCTTCCCTACAATCATGGTCAAATTCAACGGGCTCCTCTCCGCTCACAATGAGCTTTTCATTCAAGGAATCCAACATTTCAAGAAAAGACATGTGTGGATTAAGGTCCTGTAGATCATAGGCTACCAGTTTCCCTGCTGTTTGATTATCTTTTTGCCGCCAGATTTTAAGATGTAGATTCATAATTGTTCATTTTATTTGTAGCTTCTTACAGTAGGTTGTATTTCTTCAAAAGTTAATGGCTCTTTGATCAATTCTGGTTCTTCCCCTTCTCCTTTCCAGGCCCAAGCAGATATAAATTGAAATTCAGCATCATTCCGCAGCGCTTCTCCATCAGCTGTTTGATATTCCTCCCTAAAATGTGCGCCACAGGATTCTTCACGGGTCAACGCATCATAGCACATCAATTCACCGATTTCAAAATAGTCCGCAACACGTCCAGCTTTCTCCAATTCGGTATTTAAAGAATTTGGTTGCCCGCTAACCATGACATTACGATAAAACTCTTGCTTAAGCTTCTTGATTTCCGCTATTGCATATTTAAGTCCCTGTTCATTCCGGGCTAGGCCACAATAATCATACAGCAGCTTCCCAAGTGTTTTATGAAAATAATCGACGGTTTTATTCCCCTTAATCTGTAATAATTCATCAATTTGCTTTTTAACCGCTAACTCCGCCTTTTCAAACTCCAGATGATCTGTAGAAATCTTTCCAGTGTGAATTTCATTCGATAAATAATTGGCGATGGTATAAGGCGCAATAAAATAACCGTCCACTGAGGCTTGAAGCAACGAATTTGCCCCTAAGCGATTAGCGCCATGATCTGCAAAATTAGCTTCACCAAGTGCAAATAGCCCAGGCAAAGTTGTCATCAGCTCGTAATCAACCCAAAGTCCACCCATCGAAAAATGGGCCGAAGGAGATATCATCATCGGTTCAGAATACGCATCATAGCCCGTTATTTTATGGTACATATCAAAGAGGTTACCATATTTCTCTTCAATTTTTTGCTTCCCTTGTTCCTTGATTGCTTTCGCAAAGTCAAGGTAGACGGCATTTTTTAAAGGACCTATACCAAAACCAGCGTCAATCCGCTCCTTGGCCGCTCTAGAAGATATATCCCGCGGTGCAAGATTCCCGAATGCGGGGTATCGACGTTCGAGGTAATAATCTCGATCTTCTTCTGGGATATCATTGGCGGCTCTGTTTTCATCCTGTTTTAATGGAACCCAAATGCGACCATCATTACGTAAGGATTCTGACATCAACGTCAGCTTGGATTGATAATCGCCTGATTGCGGTAAAGAGGTCGGATGAACCTGAATCCAACTTGGGGATGCCATCAATGCACCTTTTTTATGTGCCCGCCAAATTGCCGAGCCGTTGCAACCCATTGCTAAGGTAGATAGATAATAGATTTTGCCGTATCCACCTGTTGCAAGTATAACAGCATGCGCTGCATGTCGTTCAATCTCTCCAGTATCTAAATTGCGAACAATAATACCGCGCACTTTCCCGTCAATGACAACGACATCCAACATCTCATGGCGGGAAAAGAGCTGAACAGTTTTTTTACCAACCTGCCGCATCAGGGCTTGATAAGCTCCCAATAGCAGCTGCTGTCCGGTCTGCCCCCTTGCGTAGAATGTTCGGCTTACCTGCACCCCTCCAAAAGAACGGTTATTTAGATACCCTCCATATTCACGTCCAAAAGGGACACCTTGCGCCACCGCCTGATCTATCAAATTCAACGAACATTCAGCCATTCGATAGACATTCGCTTCACGCGCACGAAAATCACCCCCTTTTAAAGTATCCACAAACATACGATAGACACTATCGCCGTCATTCTTATAATTTTTCGCAGCATTGACACCACCTTGGGCTGCTACAGAATGAGCTCTTCGGGGACTGTCCTGAAAACAGAATGATTTGACCTGATAGCCCATTTCGCCAAGAGATGCCGCTATTGAGCTTCCCGCTAGACCCGTCCCCACAACAATCACATCCAATTTTTTGCGATTGGCAGGGTTGACAAGCTTTGCAGTTTTTTTATAGCGTGTCCACTTTTGCTCCAAAGGTCCCGCTGGTATTTTTGAGTTTAAAATCATATCTTCGCCTTTAGTTAACAGTAAAAAATATATAAATTGGCATTAACGCAAACCCTATGCTGATGACAATGGAATAGGTTGTACCAATTACCTTAAACCAATGGACAAATTTTGGATGATACAGTCCGAGGGTTCTCACCGCACTATGAATCCCATGGATAAGATGATAACATAAGGCCACCATGGACAAGACATAAATAAGCACATACCACCATTGTTGAAACACTGCAATAACCAATACATAGAGATCCTTATTTCCTTTTGCATCCAGTGGTGGAGCTCCAAACTTATATACGTACCAAAAATTCTGAAAGTGGATGACCAAAAATATCAGAATAAGCGTGCCCAGAATTCCCATATTTCGGGAATACCACTTGCTCGCGCGTCCACGCTGGTCTGACTGATAATCCCCACCTGTTTTTTTATTCTTTATAGTGATGACCAATCCATCAATAGCATGCAGTACAATACTCAGGTAAAGGACATAAGAAACAATTTTAATCAGGATATTTCCGGAGAGAAAGTGTGAATAGGCATTAAACTGTAGATGTGCCTGCTCCTGAGGTAAAAATAGCTGCAAATTTCCCAGAAAATGGATAAGCAGAAAGAAAGCGAGAAATAACCCCGTTAAGCACATAAGTATTTTCTTTGATAAGGTCGATAGCATAAGCCTTTTATTTAATAATAACCAATAACTTTCATCCATAAACCACCTACACCCATATAGATAATCAGCAGCACGATCCCGATTTCCAAACCACGCAACCACCATGACTTAAGGTCAACATAACCGCTACCAAAGAATACGGGTGCCGGACCATGACCATAATGTGTTAACACGCCATATATGGAACCCAGAAACCCAAGCATCATAGCCAACAACATGGGCGGGATACCTAATGATACACCTACTCCCAATAATGCCGCATACATTGCGGCAACGTGGGCTGTCGCGCTCGCAAAGATGTAATGGCTAAAGAAATACACCAAAACAATTACGGGGAATGCAATCTGCCAACTCAGCCCGCCAATCTGTACCTTGATCAAATCACTAAACCAACCTATAAATCCAAGTTCATTCAGCGAACTGGCCATCATGACTAAAACGGCAAACCAAACAATGGTATCCCAAGCCCCTTTCTCTGCTTTTACATCCTCCCAGGTCAGTACCGATGTCAGCAAAAGCAAAGTCAAACCAATAAATGCAGTAGTCGTCGCATCAATCGAAAGCGATCCTCCAAAAATCCAAAGTGCCAGAAGTATAAAAAATGCCAATAACATCAACCACTCATTCCTGGATATGGGTCCCATTTCTTTTAATTTCTCCGCAGCCATTTTGGGGGCATCGCCTGTCTTTTTTAATTCAGGTGGGTACAGTTTATAAAGTACAAGCGGAACAACAAAAAAAGCAACGATGCCCGGAATAAATCCTGCAACGGCCCAAGACATCCACGTAATATCAATACCTAGATTAGCAGCAAACTTTTGACACATCGGGTTGCTCGCTGTCCCGGTTAAAAACATGGAGGATGCAATCAAATTCATGTAGTAACTATTCAGTGTCAGATAGGATCCCAGCTTTCGATGCGTCTCTGGTTTGTCTGGAACAGAATCAAAACTGATGGCCATAGATTTCATGATCGGGTAAATGATACCGCCGCCTCTGGCCGTATTACTAGGTATCGCGGGTGCCAGACACACGTCAGCCAAGCCTAAACCATAAGCCAGCCCAAGCGAACTTTTTCCGAAAACCCGAATAAAAAGAAATGCAATACGATTGCCTAAGCCCGTTTTGATAAACCCGCGTGCTATAAAAAAAGATATCCCGATCAGCCAGATCACCTTATCCCCAAAGCCGGTCAAGGCTTTCGTAATAGATTTACCCGCATCTCCTGGAGCTAGAACCTGTGTCAGCGCCGTAAATCCAATCGCCATCATACACATCGTACCCATTGGCGCGGCCTTCAGAATGATCCCGAGTATGGTCGCAGCAAATATGGCAAACAAATGCCACGCTTCGGGACTAACGCCCTTAGGAACTGGAATAAACCACAAAATGAGCGCAACAATAAAGGTGATGGCTACATTTTTGATACTAATTTCTTTCATAATAATTGAGGTTTAAAAGACTAGAATCTACTTTGTACTTGTACGATAAATAAGTTTTTATTGTATTCATTGGTATTCTGAGTCTGCTTCTTATAGCGATCGAGTTGAAGACCGAGCTGTATCCGGGCGCCATAATTTTTCAAAAACTCCAGACCAAACATAGGCGTAAAAGTTTGCCTTGCATTTGCATTTAACTTATAATTTGGGTCGATATACTCATAACGACAGGAAAGCTCAAATGCACTGAGGTTATAATAGTTGACTTCATACCTTAAATTCGGCAGGAAATAGATACCCCGGACGAGATAGTCACTTAATTTTGAGGTACGCGAACTCTCGTCCAACGCATAATATAAGTTATGATTGATAGCCTGTTTTGCTTCCAGCTGCATATCCAGGTTCCAACGTTTCCCAAAATCTACATTTCCGCTCAGATCCACTCCCAGCGCATGTACTTGCTTTTTCATGACCTCACCCACACCGCCATTCAACCCAAGATTGACTCCATATTTTTTTGAAAGCCCAAATACCAAGCGTGTTGAATATTGCTTTCCGTTGTCATTGTCGACGATTTGGTTTTTACCATTTCCATTGACCACGGAAAAAGAATAACTGAACGGCATATCTCCTAAACTGACCTCCCCTGTTGCAGCCATTCCAATCTGGAAACTCGCCCAGCCTAATTTACCAAACTCAAGGTATTGATTTGACCAATCCAACGATTTAATAATGTCTATTGGATAAGTTTCCTCAATGCCAAACCATGGTCGAAACTGACCAACTGTAATGGCCAGCTTAGGGCTAAACGTATATTTTAAATATGCATTTTCAAGTACCTTTGTTTTTGGGTCACTTTTAAAATCGGCTAAATTGGCCAGAACAGCTACTTCAGTTCGTTTACTGATCTGTGCGCGCATCTGCACCCGCATATATTTCACCATAAAATTATTGTCGGTTCCAGAACCATCACTATGGTGAAGCCCATTCACGTCAACATCTTTAGTTGTGCTCACAAGGTATCGCGCCTGAAAAAGCCCCTTTATCTGCAGTTTGGGATAGGTGATTTCTTCTTTGATTTGCTGTACAGAATCTCTTTTTATCGGCTCAACTGGACCCGGTTCTTGTCCCTTTACAGCCGTGTATAACAATAAGTATAAGACAGAAATTGGAATGTAAAGTTTCCTCATATCTAAAATAATTAACTATTTGCTAGTAGCCCAGCACACTTTTCACCGTCAATAAATGATCTATTCAAAATTATTCTCGCTTTAATAACATATTAACTGATAGATGGTTTTATTTTTTTATAAATTTTGTAACTAAAAGAAAGTTTTCTCCAAAGAGAGCTCAAATTGATTAAATTCCACGTTTTTGTGTATTTTCACGGTTGGATATATCCAGGTTTCAATTTTTGAATTAGTAAAAATTTCAAGATTGAAACAGATACCAAATATCCAAAGAACAGATTTTAGATAAATTTTAGAATCAATAAATCATATGAAAGAACAATTAATCAGAAAATGCTGTATTTGCCTTGTACTAATTATTTATGGGTTTTTCATCCCTGTTTCCAACGCGGCGGAACGGGAGAAGCCGGCAATGTTTTGGACTTGGCTTGATTATAATCCAACTACAAATTTTGATTCTATCTGCCGTGAGATGAATTACCTGGGTATTGACGGGGTTATGCTGAATGCAGCTAGTCCGGATGAATATAGAGTCGCCATTCCTATTGCAAAGAAATATGGGATACAGGTAATTGCCTGGCTATGGACGATGAACCTGGAGCATGATCGGGATAAGATCCTAAAAGAGCATCCAGACTGGTTTAGTGTCAATAGAAATGGAAAAAGTCTGGCTGATACCACTGCGTATGTTGGCTACTACAAATTCCTATCACCCGTTGTACCAGGAGTAAAAGAATATATTAAACAAAAAATCCAGTCTTATTGCGAAGTTGAAGGTCTCGATGGTATATCAATAGACTACAACCGCTATGTAGATGTTGTATTACCAACCACTTTGTGGCCAAAGTATAATATCGTTCAAGATCGCGAATACCCCGCATGGGATTATGGATATCACCCCATTGCCATAGAGAAATTCAAAAAACAATATGGTTATGATCCCAGGGCACAAAAAGACCCATCAAAAGATCTGAAATGGAGGCAGTTTCGCTGTGATCAGATCACTGACATCGCTAATATGATTGCTGATGTTGTCCACAGCCATGGAAAGACTATGGCAGCCTCGCCTTTTCCTACACCAAAAATGGCTTCGAGAATGGTTCGTCAAGATTGGGGTAAATGGAAACTGGACGTTGTATTTCCTATGGTATACAGCAACTTTTACACCGAGGACCCAAGCTTTATAAAAGATTGTACGCTAGAAAATGTCAGAGATAAGGCTGCGAATACCACTTTATACTGTGGATTGATGGCTAAAAACAATGATGAAATGTTTGTCGATATGGATGAGGCTTTAAATAATGGTGCTCAAGGAATCTCTATTTTCACCATTCACAGTCTCCGAGATCCAAAAATTAAAGAGCGCTTCAGAGCCTATACGACAGCAGCTAAATCCAAAAAAGAAAAAAATAATGGAACCTTACCTCGTATTTCAACCAATAAAGTAGAAAACGACCCTTTTAAGAAAGCTGGGATTATGAAATTGATCACCCAAAAAATTCAAGACATGGTAAAAGCTGAAAATCCGGCAGCAAATCCTGTGGTATTATCTAATTATAAGCAAGTTGATGCGTACGATGTCACAAAAAAATATCTTGTAAAGGATAAGGTCAGTAACAAAAACTTCTATGTGACCTTCTTTTTCTATGGTGACATACTTTCGGGTTGGAATGTTGATCCTGCACCTTCGAACAGCTAAAGTATCGGCACTTTCCTATCTTTGGGCTTTCATAAATAGATTGAAGAAATGAATAGAACTTTTGGTTTGATAACAGCTTTACTTATCCTAAGCTATACAGGGGGGACAGACGTATGCCGGGCGCAGCAGACGACAAGCACCGCAACGGTAAAGGATGCAAAAAAGATCGATCAAGCAACATTAAATAGCATTCTTGAAAAGAATAGTCAGCGCTTTAAACTGGGAAAAGTAGCAGATTACATTCCAGAACTGAGCAAAGCAAATGCACAATCCATTGCACTATCTGTTGTAAATAACGATGGTACGCTGGTAAGTGCCGGAGATATACATCAAAAATTTACGATCCAAAGCATATCAAAAATAATTGCGTTGATGATTGCGGTACAGGAGAATGGTGAAAAAGCTGTTTTTGAGAAAATGGGATATTTTGGAACCGACAAACCTTTCAATCACTTTGGCAATTTAGAAACAATGGGTAAACCGCTTAACCCCATGATGAATGCAGGTGCTATATTGACCACCGCCCTTATTAAAGGGAATGCTGAAGAACCCTTCGCTAAAATCCTCAAGATGATACGTTTCATTACAAACAATGAACTGATAGATTATAGCCATGCGGTATATAACTCAGAAAGAGAAACAGGTCATCGGAATCGCGGTATGTTCTACATTATGCGAAATAGTGGGTTAATTGATGGTGAAGGAGAAGAGAAGCTCAATAATTACTTCAAGCAATGTTCCATCGAAATCACAGTAGAGGATCTTGCCAAAATAGGTTATTTTTTTGCCAATCACTGTGTCCGATATGATGGAAACAAACAATTTCAAGATGCTAATCTGTCACAGCTTATTCAGTCACAAATGCTGATTGCCGGCATGTACGAATTCAGTGGTGAATATGCCCGTACCGTTGGGCTCCCGAGTAAATCTGGTGTAGGTGGCGGAATCGTAGTCAGCGTTCCCCATAGTATGGGAATAGGCGCTTTTAGTCCGGCGTTGGACCAACACGGCAACTCACTTGCAGGTTATCACATGATCCTAGATCTGGTGAAGGCCAACCATTTGAGCCTATTTGACTAATAGATCAGATCCCTTAAATTAAATCGTTTGCAAAACCGAATTCCAGTTTTGCTTGTTAATTCCTAAGTCAGCATAGCTATATGCGGGCTTAGGAAAAATTAAAATACCAAAATAATAAACCAATGGTGAGAACAGAAACAATAATCGCTGTAGAAAGTGTTTCTAAAAGTTCAACCTTTTACCAGGATTTGCTAGGTTGTACCAGCGAACATGGTGGCGAGACTTTTGAAATTCTAACAGTTGAAAATAATGTAATTTTATGCCTTCACAAATGGGGTGAACACGCACATCCCACCATGCTCCAACCCAAAAATGCCGGGAATGGTCTAATCCTATTCTTTCGGGTAGATAATCTCCAGGAAGTGTTTGAAAATGCCACCAAACTCGATGCCATGTTCGAAAAAGAAATTCACTACAATGAAAATTCATTAAGAAATCAGTTTATCCTCCGTGATCCTGACAATTATTACCTGATTATTTCAGAATAAGAAGTTTCGTCCGCAACAATATGCGTTGGTTAGATTTAACAGATATTAATTTGACGCGTGCTTTCTTAAACCAGTTTAAGTTTATTATTCAATCTTTCCTGCAACTTTGTCGTATCAAAATATAAAACAATGACAGCACGATTAAATATTGCAAAATTAGATGCAACAGCTTATAAAGCGATGATGGGTTTAGAAACCTACCTCACTGGTATCTTTCTTACCCCTATCCAGAAAGAACTTATTAAGATAAGAGCATCCCAAATTAATGGATGTGCTTTTTGCCTTGACATGCACACCAAAGATGCATTAAAGTATGGTGAAACTCCACAGCGTATATTCTTGCTGAACGCCTGGCGTGAGACTGAATTATTTAATGCCGAAGAACAGGTTTTATTGGAGATGACTGAAGAGATTACCCTAATTCATCAACAGGGCCTGACAGAGGAAACTTATCAAAAAGCGAAGAAACAATTTGACGAAAAACAGATTGCACAGATCATTATGGCTATTATTACAATCAATGCCTGGAATAGAATTGGTATAAGCACACATTTGGAATTATTAAAGTAGGTAAACCAGGGGCATATCCGCCAGGATGCGAATTCAATCGCTCCCGATAGGATGTAAATGAATCTATAAAAATGGGGTCGGTCTAGCACGAACGGCCCCATTTTCGTTTAAAATAACCAGTCGATAAAATCTTAAATCCACCAGCCCACAAATCACAATAATCAGCTATCTTTAATCCGAAAAAGTTTATTAAACCAATTAAACGCAGAAAAATGAAAATCATTAAAAAACTTTTAATTGTTTTGGTTATTCTCATTGCCATTCCCTTAATCGTGGCTCTTTTTGTTCCTAAAGATTTTGAAGCAAAAAGTGAGATTACCATTGACAAACCCAAGCAGGAGGTCTTCAACTATGTGAAAATGCTTCGAAATCAAGATCACTTTGGAGTATGGCAGCTTTCCGATCCACAAATGAAGAAATCCGAACAGGGTACCGATGGTCAGGTTGGATTTAAATACAGCTGGGATGGCGAGAAAGTTGGAAAAGGTTCGCAAACCATTACGCGCATCGTAGATGGAGAAACGATCGAAACATCACTTGACTTTGGATTCGGCGAACCGTCAAAAGGTTATTTTACGCTGAAGGAAATATCACCGAACCAGACAGCGGTGACCTGGGGCATTACCGGTAAGTCACCTTACCCCTGGAATCTAATGAGCCTATTTATGAATATGGATAAAGATTTTGATCAGGGGCTCAAAAACTTAAAAGATGTCTTGAAATAGTTTCATACATCATAAAAAAAGGTATTTAAAGCATAATCAAATGATCTTTAAATACCTTTTCTTCAAAAAACGGATTAAATTAACGACGACTCATCAGAATACGTAAAATATACCAAAACAACAACATGATAGAAGAAAATAGCTGTAATGCAGCCCCTACATATTGTTCATTGCCGTAATTATATTTCAGATTTTGTGTTTGGTACAAAATGCTTCCTGAAGCAATCAACACCATGATGATAGAAAACCAAAGTCCCAATTGAAATCCAAATAATGCGCCCGCGACAATGGCCCCCAATGCTAGGAAGCCACCAATAACAAGGATGTTTTTCAGAAAAGAGAAATCCTTGTTTGACATAAAAGCAACAGCTGTAAGTGCTGTAAACAGGGCCAGCGTCATTATACTTGCCTGATATAGCATACCCGCACCATCAGTCATCGAAGCGGCAATAAAAATCATCGGTAGGAAAATAATAGCTTCCAATACAATGTAAAATGCCAGTCCAAGATACTGGGTCTGACGGCTCTGCGCTAATGTCCATCGAGAGGACAATGAAGCTCCCAACCAGAAACATCCGAGAAGGAACAACCAAATAAACTTCCCACTGACCATCCATACAATAAGATCGTATGGAACTAATTTTATCAATAGGGTTTCCAAAACGATAAATGCCAAAATAGAAAGAGCAACGTGTAGATACGTTTTTTTATAGAAAACGCCTCTTTCAGCCTCATCGTTGACAAGTAAATACTCTTGTGATTCCATAAACAGTTAAATAAAATGTATTAATATACATTAAAAATAAGCATTAATTCGATTTTCACAATAAATAATTTAAGCAGAGCCTGTCGAATTACATCGCATTGATACAAAAAAAGAGGACCCCGCCTAGCAGGGTCCATTCAAACAAACAACTTATTTCCAGCCTCCTCCCAAATCTTTGTAGATATTAACAACCGCATTAAGCTGTTGCTTCTTAGTTTCAATCAATTCAAGTTTTGAATCCAATACATCGCGCTGTGTCATCAGCACTTCCATATAATCGGCGCGTGCCGACTTAAACAGATCGTCTGATACCGTCACCGAATTATTGAGCACTTCAACTTCCTTGGTTTTGAAATCATAACTCTTGCCAAGGTTTTCGATATTAGACAGTTGGGTAGACACTTCCAAATAGGCATTTAAAATTGCCTTCTCATAATTATAGACTGCCTGTATCTGCTTCGAATTTGCGGTATTCAATTCCGCTTTCAATCCATTTTTGTTTAACAGCGGAGCTGCCAACTCTCCTATTATGTTGTACAACATTGATTCGGGCATTTTAAACAAATAGGATGGCTTAAAAGCTTGCAGGCCCAGCGCAGCCGATATTTCCAAGGAAGGATAGAATTCCTTCCGCGCAATCTGTACATCCAATTTTGCAGCAGCAAGTTCATATTCAGCCTCACGGATATCAGGTCTATTGCTCAGGAGTTGACTCGGTATCCCCGTTTGTACTTTCGCAGGTACCATATCCACGAAGCTACTTTTATCGCGTTTGATTTCCTGTGGAAAACGTCCTAAAAGGAAATTAATTCGGTTTTCAGTTTCCTTAATCTGCTGGCGTGTCTCAAATTCCATTCCTTTGGTTTTTAACACTTCTGCCTGGAATTTTTGAACAGCAAGTTCTGTCACACGCGCCGCCTGCTTCTGTAGCTTTATGACCTCCAATGCATTGTCCTGCAACTCGATATTCTGTTTGATAATCGTTAGCTGGTTATCCAAAGCCAACAATTCGTAGTAAGATCGCGCAACCTCAGCGATAAGACTGCTCAGAACAAAGTTTTTACCTTCCACCGTAGCAAGATACCTGTTCAATGCCGCCTGTTCAGAATCTTTCAGTTTTTTCCAGACGTCGATTTCCCAGCTTGCATAGGCACCTATCTTTAGATCACCCAGTGGATCGGGCATTTCCTTCCCTGGTGCG
This sequence comes from Sphingobacterium sp. CZ-UAM, assembly GCF_002000245.1. Taxonomy (GTDB): domain Bacteria; phylum Bacteroidota; class Bacteroidia; order Sphingobacteriales; family Sphingobacteriaceae; genus Sphingobacterium. Next base: position 1,323,102 of record NZ_MTCM01000001.1, read on the forward strand.
ATCTCTGTACTGGCATCCCCAGCTCCCTGACTTGTATAGCGTCCGACCTTCTCCACACCGCCACCGGCACGTAAACCCACACTCGGCTTCAATGCACCTTTTCGCAGTAATATATCATTCTTGGCAATAGCCAATTCTTGCAAGGTCACATTCAGCTCCTGATTATTTTTTAATGCCGTATCAATTAAAGCAACTAAATTAGGATCACTAAAAAAATCACGCCACTTCATATTGGCCGAATTCGTTGTATCCTGTGCAAGTGCTTCAGCAAATTGCTGTGGCACTTGCTTGTTTTCCTGAATCTGAGTCGCTTTAGGAACCTTACAGCCTGTCATTGCTGCGGACAGCAAAACCCCTACTACCCAATATTTATTTGTTTGACTAGTCATTGTTATCGATTTCTTCAGTTAATGGATTTTCATCTTCATGTTTGATAAGCTTACGTTTGGATGCGATTGTTCCAAAAATAAAGTAGAGCCCTGGGATGACAAGGATACCAAAGACAGTTCCAAACAGCATCCCTCCTGCCGCAGCGGTACCAATGGTCCGGTTGCCGATCGCTCCTGGCCCAGAAGCCATTACCAATGGAATCAAACCTGCAATAAACGCAAATGATGTCATTAGGATAGGTCTAAATCTCACCTTGGCTCCTTCCAAAGCTGCTTCGATGATACTGAGTCCCTGCGCATGTCGTTGTGTGGCAAACTCAACAATTAAAACCGCGTTCTTACCCAATAATCCAATGAGCATGACCAAGGCCACCTGTGCATAGATGTTGTTTTCCAGTCCCAAAACTTTGAGCAGGAAAAAGGCTCCAAAAATACCAATTGGCAATGATAACAGAACCGCAAATGGCATGATAAAGCTTTCGTATTGTGCTGAAAGAATAAGATAAACAAAGCCCAAACAGATCAAAAAGATATAGATCGCTTGATTACCACGTCCCACCTGATCTTTGGAGATACCAGCCCAATCAATACCATAGCCCTGTGGTAAGGTTTTCGCAGCTACGGCATTGATCACTTCAATAGCCTCACCGCTACTATATCCAGGAGCGGCAGAACCTGAAATTTCAGAAGCCATGTACATATTGTGCCGCGTGATCTCGGAGAGCCCATATACCTTTTCCATATGCATAAAAGCCGAAAAAGGCACCATCTCATCCTTATCGTTTTTCACATATAATTTCAAGATATCCTCAGGAAGAGCCCGATACTGCGGTAATGCCTGTACCATGACTTTATATTGCCGGTCATACTTAATAAAATTGGTTTCGTAGTTACTCCCCACCAACGTAGAAAGCGTATTCAGTGCATTGTCAATAGTCACCCCTTTTAACTGAGCCATATCATTGTCGATATGGAGCATATACTGCGGAAAACTAGCACTATAAAATGTAAAAACTGAGGACAACTCCGGCTGTTTATTCAATTCACGGACAAAATCCTTACTTACGGTCTCCATTTTTTTATAGTCACCAGAGCCCGCTTTATCCAAAAGCCGCAACTCAAATCCCCCTGCGGCACCATATCCCGGTACTGCTGGTGGCTGGAAAAACTCGATGGAAGCTCCGGGAATATTTTTCGCTGCATTTTCCAGCTGTTCGATAATTTCCTGCGAGGATTCCTTACGCTCTTCCCAACTTTTTAAATTGATCAGACAGGTTCCGGTATTCGCACCGGTTCCCTCAGTCAATATTTCGTAACCGGCCAATGAAGAAACGGATTGTACACCATCGATGTCCTCTGCTTCCTTTTGCAAGGTTTGAGCGGCCAGATTTGTCCGTTCTAAGGTCGATCCCGGTGGCGTTTGGATAATAGCATAAATCATCCCCTGATCCTCGTTCGGAATAAAGCCTGCTGGTACGGAATTATTTAAAAAGTAGGCGCCAATACAGAATCCGATCAATACCACAAAAGTAAAAAGACGCTTATCAACGATACCTTTCAGTAAGAAAACATATTTGTTGGACATCTTATCAAACAATCTATTGAACGCATCCAAAAATTTGTCCACGATGGATTTCTTACGAGGTTTGCCATGATTGTTCTTCAGCATAATCGCACACAACGCTGGTGTCAACGTCAATGCAACTACACCGGAAAGGATAATAGATGTCGCCATCGTAATGGAGAACTGGCGATAAAAAATTCCGACAGGCCCCGACATAAAGGCAACAGGAATAAATACGGCCGCCATCAGAAATGTAATAGCGATAATAGCACCGCTGATTTCATGCATCGCTTTCTTCGTTGCCTTATAGGCTGAAATATGCAGTTCCTCCATCTTGGCGTGTACGGCTTCGATGACGACAATGGCATCATCCACAACGACACCTATCGCCAATACCAGGGCAAACAGTGTGATCAGGTTGATTGTGATACCAAAAAATTGCATAAACAGGAATGATCCCACTAAGGAAACCGGTACGGCAATGGTTGGAATTAAGGTAGACCGCCAGTCCCCAAGGAATAAAAAGACAACAATCGCCACCAGTATAAAGGCTTCAATTAAGGTATGGATCACTTTTTCCATGGAAGCATCCAAAAATTTAGAAACATCATAACTGATTTCGTAATCCAGTCCTTTCGGAAAAGAAGACTTTAGTTCCTTCATTTTATTTTTAACATCCTGGATTACCTGAGAAGCATTGCTACCATAGGATTGTTTCAGGACAATAGCGGCAGAGGGCTTCCCATTCAAGGTAGAATAAATATCATACATGGCGGATCCAAATTTAATATCGGCAACATCGCGCAAGCGCAACATTTCACCGTTTGCATTTGTTCGTAATACGATATTTCCATAGCCTTCGGTTGTTGTGAAACGTCCCGGATATTTCAGGACATATTCAAAAGACTGTGAAGTAATCCCGGAAGACTCGCCGGCCTTGCCCGGAGATGCTTCCAAACTTTGTTCTGACAGAGCTTTCATCACCTCCTCAGCGGATATTTTATAGGCTGTCATGCGATCAGGTTTTAACCAGATCCGCATTGCCAACTCCCGTGTTCCAAGAATATTTGCCACACCAACCCCGTCCACACGTCGTAACTCCGAAACAATATTCATATCGGCAAAGTTGTACATAAAGTTTCCATCAAGGTCTTTATCCTTGCTATATAGGTTGATATACATCAACATATTGGATTCTTCCCTTGTAATTTTCACCCCCTCGCGTACAACGATCGGTGGAAGCTTATTAACAACAGAAGCCACACGGTTCTGTACGTTCAATGAAGCTTGGTTCGGGTCTGTACCCAAATTGAATACCACCTGTATGCTGGCTTCACCATCGTTACCGGCATCTGAAGCCATATATTTCATTCCCGGAACCCCATTGATGGCGCGCTCAAGTGGAATGATAACAGATTTTATCATGAGTTCCCCATTCGCACCCGGGTATTCTGCTGTAATGTTTACTTTAGGTGGCGATATGGATGGAAATTGAGTTACTGGAAGTTGTACCATCGAAAGAACCCCCAGAAACACGATGATCAATGAAATGACAATCGAAAGTACAGGTCTATTTATAAAACGACTAAACATAGTAATTTAAGAGTATGGGAATTTATTCTGTTTTTAACTTCAAATTAGAAATGGCCTCTTTGGGCTGAACGAAACTATAGCTGATTTTTTCATCCTCTTTCACTTTCTGTATACCGTCCAATAGGAATTTATCATCTTTTTGAAGTCCACTGCTGACCACATAAAGATCAGGAAGGGAATTGCTGATTGTGATATAACGCGCTTTTAACTTGCCCGCTTTATCCACGACATAAACATATTTCCGGTCCTGTAACTCGTAGGTTGCCTTTTGTGGAATAATCAATGCCTGCTTCAATGGAAAATTCATTACGACTTTACCACTTTCACCATGTTTCAATAATCGATTGGGATTTGGAAATCTCGCCCTAAAAGCAATGTTACCAGTTTCGCTGTCAAATTCACTCTCTATGGTTTCAACCACACCATGTTCTTGGAACAATTCGTTATTGGCAAGCAATAATCCAACATGGGTATCGCCGCGTTTACTCACGTTTGTCTGATAATTGAGGTACTCCGGTTCTGACACATTGAAGTATACCAGCATCTGACTATTGTCGGAGAGGCTAGTCAGTAACTCGCCCTCATCCACCAAACTTCCTAGTTTTAGCGGGATACGGTCAATTGTACCATCAAATGGTGCTCTTATTTCCGTAAAAGAAAGGTGCAGTTTGGCAATTGCGGAAGCCGCTTTGGCTTGCTCCAGTTTGGCTTTCGCCATAGCAAGTTCGTTGGGGGATACCACATTTTTATCGGCTAAGCTCTTGGTGTTCTGCACTTCAATCTCGGCGACACTCACTTCCGCCATAGATTTCTTAAACTCTGCTTCATACATTTTGGGCATAATGCGAAACAGTAGCTGTCCTTTGTGTACAAATTGTCCCTCATCCACAAAAATCTGCTCCAGGTATCCTTTCTCCTGAGCACGTAATTCGATATTGCGAAATGATTTAATCTGAGAAACAAAATCCTTACGGATTGTAGTATCCACCTGTACGGGAGAGGTAACATTGAATTTTTCCTTTTCTTCTTTCTCTTCCTTTTTGGAAGTACACCCAATTTGGCATAATACCATAGCCAAATTAACGAGCATAAATACTCTTTTCATTTGTAAGCGTCTAATTAAAAATAAGTTTGATTGTTTGTTGATATGGTAGTTGAAATAAACTAACTCTTAGATCGTTGTAATGCACGTAAAAACACAGGATTATTCATCTCTCGATGAAAGTGAATTATTCGGAATACAACGAAAATAAAGTTGGGTTATTTCGGGGATTGGCTATTAAATCCTCCAGTTTTGTTGAAGAATATACCTTTGGGGGTGTAAATAAGCGACAAAATTGCAAAAAGGAATCTTTTTTGCAAAACGAAATACAAAGATAAAAAGTACAACCGCACAGAACAATAAAGCAACAAAATTGGAAGCTGCTTCGAGGTCTTTGGTCAACTGGAAATTCTCACTGTTAAACTCTTCGATAACGGGATTCTCATCATGTACGCTTCCAGCTTTTAAAGGATCGATGTGAGCACTTAGCGTATTAATCCTGTCCTTCAGGTTGGCATCATTGTGCTGGTACATAAAACTGACCGTAGGGCGATCAGATTCGTTTAGCACAGCATGGCTATTACCGCTCCTTATCAATAGGAACACTATAAAACATAGAATTGTAATAACCACTTTCATTTGAGGGCAAATATACTAGCGTATAAACAATTTCAATAGGGTTTAACACAATTTAACAAAATGATTACAATCCAACAATAATGTTTAGAAAAGCGACAACTGTTGCCCTATGTCGCCATCCTTCAGAGCTTTTGCCTGACCAAATACGGTTCGACCATTGTACTTCCAGGAGTCTCTACGTTCTTCCGCTATGACCTGTTGAATATCAAACTGGGGTGTGAAATTACGCTCAGCGTCCAATATGATCTGATGGAGTTTATGCATGGATTTTAATTTATCGCTATTCCCCAGTTTTGACCTTTCGATACCCTTTTGTAAGATTTGAATGCTTTGGTCGTAAATATCCAAAGGGACAGGAAAAGGATGCCCATCCTTTCCACCATGGGCAAAAGAAAAACGCGCGGGATCTTTAAATCGCGCCGGAGCACCATGGATCACCTCACTGACTAGTGCCAAGGATTGTAATGTACGCGGCCCCATCCCCTTTAACAGCAAAAGCCCTTCAAAATCCGGAGGCTGATTTTCCCGTGCCACATATAACATCGCTCCTAACCTTTTGAGATCGACATCTGCAGCACGTACATCGTGATGGGAAGGCATGACCAATTTTTTAAAGTCCAATAATGCACGGGAAGAGTCTTCGTTAACGATAGTCATAATGCCTGTCCTGTTAGGAGCTGCAGCAGAAGCTGTCAAATTCAAAATAAGGCCCTGCGAACGCCCTTCAATACCAGCATGAGGTTCGTCAATGAAAGAGCGAACTTTCTCTGAATGCCAATGATAGCGGCGGGCAGTTCCATCATGATGATGCATACCCTGTTGTACTACAGCCCAATGACCGTCTTTGCTGACAATAAAATTGTGGAGGTATAACTGATAACCATCTTGTATCGCCGTATTATCCACCTTGGCCACTAACTTACTTGTTCGAACCAATTTATTCCCGTCCAAACCGGTTTTATCTGCCAGATAAAGTAGCTCCTGTGGTGTGTTTTTAGAAAATTTACCCTTACCGCCACATATATAGAGACCGAAGGCATCCGCACAGGGATTGATCGCGCGTTTTAAAGCACCCATAACCGATGTTGTAATACCTGATGAATGCCAGTCCATGCCAAGTACAGCGCCAAAGCTTTGGAACCAAAATGGATCTGCCAATCTCCGGAGCACCTCATCTTGTCCATAATCCATCAGAATGACCTCCACAATGGATTTGCCCAGTGAACTCATCCGTTCATACAGCCAAGCCGGTACCTTTCCATAGTGTAGCGGCAAATCTGCCGTTCCTGAATGCCTCATAAATAAAACTAAATATATTAGTACAAATGTAGCGCTTTTTATTTGTTAAACAAGAGATCCAGCACATTGGGATTGATCACTTACAACACCAAAACCCTATACATACCTAAGGAAATCAGTAGCATGTAAAACCAGGAAATCAGACCAATAAAAGACCCAATATAAAAAAAGGCTGTATACATCGTGTGATTATACAGCCTTCTCGCTATTTCAATATATTACCGGTCAAAGCCGGTTACTTAATCTCTTTCAACAGTTAAAGATTTACTTTCCAGTCAAAGCCGATATAAATCCAGCACGGAACGATGGATCTTTTTCGGAAAATTCAATCGAGTGTTTATAGGTATCCACATTAAAAAATAACTCCGCAGGTTCCGCCTTTTTATTCTCTAAAAATAGTTTGAAACTATAGGCAGTTTTCTTTGATAGATCAACATTCACTTTATTGGATGAAAATACATTGGGCAGAACTACTTCTTTCGTAAAACCATCAGTAGTTGGCATTTGAAACAATTCACCTAAAGCTTTAACCAAGTTATCAGATTGTGTTCCTAAGGTAGTAATTTTAATTTTCCCTTTCGTAAAGCCCACATCATCACTCGGCTGACCATCAATAATACCTGCTGGGATAAAATCAACAACTTCAATTTTAGCACCTACTGTATCCTTATTGTAAATTGATTTCGTTGTATAAATGCGACTCGAATCGGTTTTAACTTCATCGGTAATACGCAGAAAAAAACTCTTTTTTTCAGGCCCGGGAGTACCGTTCGTTAGTTTTTCGATGCGTACCCGCTCAATTGTGCTAGCGGTCGCAGTATCGCTTCCATCAGTTTTCTTCTGATTGGAATTTCCACAAGCAGCCACCATCATCGTAGCTGTTGCAAGAAGGGCTATAGATTGAATTTTGTACATGGTGAATTGTTTATTATCAGTAATCATTGAAATATTGTTCCTATAATATTACTACTATTACTGATAACAAACAACTATTCGCAATGTTTTTATTTTATTTCAATAAAGCGTCGTATAAAATTTCAATGGGGTGAAAAGATTTTCTTCCGGTACCATCTTTGATCTGATGCCGGCACGAGGTACCCGCAGCAGCTATTAGAGTCGTTGTATCTGTGTTACGTACAGCCGGCAACAAAACCAGTTCGGCGACTTTCATCGAGACATCATAATGTTCAACTTCGTATCCAAATGACCCCGCCATACCACAGCAGCCCGACGGAATCACTTCAACGGAATAATTGGACGGGAACGCTAAGACTTGCTGGGTAATACTTACCAGATGAAAAGCTTTTTGATAGCAATGCCCATGCAGTTTGATTTTTCTTTCTGCGGCTGTAAACTGCTCCTGATGAATTCGCCCCGCTTCGATTTCCGCCAACAGAAATTCGTCAATCATAAGTGCATTTTTAGCCACCTGCTGCGCATCAATACGCAGATTTTCATCAACCAGACTTAAATATTCATCTCTAAATGTAATGATACCAGATGGCTCAATACCCAATAACGGTGTTTCGTCGGTAATCAGGCCTTTTAGGAAATTGATGTTTTGATTGGCAATCTTTTTTGCTTCTTTGACAAATCCTTTGGAGAGGTAAGTCCGTCCGCTTTGTACATGTTTTGGAATAATCACTTCATAGCCCAATGCCGTTAACAGCTTGTAAGCTGTAATACCTATCTCAGCGTCGTTATATTCCGTAAACTCATCTGCGAATAGATAGACCTTGCGTTTGGTCTGCGGCACTGTCGTTTGCTTCCTGACCCATTGGCTCAACGTCGTTCCATTCACCGTAGGAAGAGAGCGTTTTGGCGCAAACCCTACGGTTTTCTTTACCAACCCGGATAAAAAGTCATTTTTCACAACAAAATTATAGATTGGAGCGACGAGCGATCCCAGTTTCTGGGAATCCGTAAAATTCGCGATCAATTTGGTCCTGAACCCAGCCCCATGTTCATCGTAATAATGCTGTAAAAACTCGGCTTTCATCTTGGCAACGTCCACACTCGACGGACATTCCGTTTTACAGCCTTTGCAGCTCAAACATAGATCCATCACTTCCTTGATTTCCTCATGGTCAAAGCGATTCTTTTTCGTGGAGTTGGTCAAAAATTGACGTAACATATTCGCCCGTGCTCGTGTTGTATCCTTCTCATCCCTTGTCGCCATAAAAGATGGACACATCGTGCCACCGGTAATTTCTGTTTTACGGCAATCACCCGAGCCCGAACATTTTTCAGCCAAACGGAGAATGGATTCATCTTTGGAAAAATCAAAATAGGTTTTTATGTCCGTTCTATTTTTTTCATTGTCATAACGCAAATGGGCATCCATTGGTGGAGTGTTTACAATCTTATTTGCATTAAAAACTCCTAGGGGATCGAAGATTAACTTTACTTCCTCCAAAAGTTTATAAACTTTTTCTCCGAGTACTTTACCAATAAATTCGCCCCTCAAACGTCCGTCACCATGCTCCCCACTCAAGGACCCGTTATACTTTAACACAAGGTCACTTGTCTTTTCCAATATGGAGCGGAAAGTGCGCTTACCTTCTGCTGTTTTCAGATTGACAAAAGGCTCGATATGTAGCTCACCCGCTCCGGCATGTGCATAGTAAGAGGCATGCACCCCCTCTTCAATCAAAAGTTTCTGGATGTCACTGACGTAGGCTGGGAGATCCTCTGGAGAAACCGCACAGTCTTCGATTAAATTGACCGGCTGGCTGTCTCCGGGAAGATTACGAATAAGCCCTAGTCCAGCTTTTCGAACATCCCAGACAAGATTAGTCTGCTCCACTCCGGTAATATAAGGATAGGCATAGCCCAAACCTTTCTCAATCAGTTCAGCCTTTAAAGCCATGGCCTTGGCCTCAGTTTCCGCAGCAGTATGAGCTCTAAATTCTACGATCAACAGTGCCTGAGGATCACCCTCAATAAAAAAGCGGTTGTATCTATAAGTCGGATGCCCGACCGTGAAATCCATGATATATTTATCAACCAGCTCAGATGCCGCAGGTTGATGATTCAACGCGATGACATTTCCATGCATGCATTCCACCATATCAGCAAAATGAACACATAATAGTCCAAGTTCCTGTGGCGGTAAATCCATCAAGCGAAGCTTTGCCTCCGTTACAATCGCCAAAGTCCCCTCCGAACCCGCCAAAAGGTTACACATATTAAACGGTTGTGCGCGATCGCTCAAAATATCCAAGGCATAGCCCGTATTTCGTCGGGTAATCGAACGTTTGGGGTAACCAGTTTCAATCGCCGCTAAATTTTGAGGATCTGTCAACAGATCATTCATGTGACGGTAGATATCCCCTTCACGATCTGCCTGTAAAAGTTTTTTGAAATAACTTGCCTCATCCAGTGCAACAAAACTTACCTCAGATTTATCATCTAAAAGTACATTTGCCGCGATGAGGTTATGACGGGTATCACCCCAAACAATGGAATGGAGACCTGAGGAATTATTTCCAATCATTCCACCCACCATAGCCCGGCTTGCCGTGGATGTCTCCGGGCCAAACATCAGTCCAAAAGGCTTCAGATAACTATTCAGATCATCACGAATCACTCCAGGTTGCACACGCACCCATTTCTCCTCCACATTCAATTCCAGGATTCGGTTAAAATGGCGCGATATATCCATGATGATACCATTTCCGACAACCTGACCAGCTAGGGATGTACCTGCTGTACGGGGAATTAAGGTTGTTTGCTCTGTCCGGGCAAAATCAATCAGCTTCTTGATGTCATTTATATCTGCTGGAATAGCGACAGCCAACGGCTTCTCTTGGTATACCGAAGCATCCGTCGAATAAGCAAACAACATCGTTTGGTGTGACGCTTCATCTGTATAATACAACTCTCCTTTTAGTTGAGTTGCCAATAGGGCTAATTGACTCTGATCTTTCACTGGATATAATTTTTAAATGTAGAAAACAAATCTAGTGAAATTTCTTCTTTGGGAAAAGGCTTAATTGCAAGAAACGCACAACTTCCTAATGCAAAACGCATAAAAACGCAAATGCAAAATGCAACAAACTTGAATTTTATTTCGCATCTTCCTCATTTGCTCGTATTTTTGCTACAGCAACACTGTTTTAACGAATTAACATCTTCTCCGTTATATGCGTAATCTTATCCTCCGATACACATTACATTCAGATTTTATTATATATGCAATAAGGGTATTACTGGGATTTCTGCCCGGCTATATGCTATTTGTTAGCTTTCCACAATACTCCGTATCCTGGACACTCATTTCAATTATCCTGGTCATATCCCCGCAGGAAAATGAGTCAAAAAAAATTGCCATTGACCGTGCAAAATCAAATTTTATTGGCTCCGCCATCGGCCTTAGTCTATATTTCGTGCCAATTCCACAACTTTACGCTATGATTATTGGCATACTCGCATCTTTGGTTATCTGTAAGGCTTTAAATATTATGGCTGTGGCCCGCACATCTATGGTGGCGTTAATTATTGTCTACTTACATGAGCAGGAAAGTCGCTCCTATTTTGCCGCTCTTGACCGTTTCGGTTGTGTTTGTGTAGGATGTTTGATCGGTTTAGGTGTCATCCTATCCACCCGAAATATCATTATTAAATTGAGAAATCGGTATAATTGTTGAGTTGCATAAACCAGAGCACATATGTAACTTCTTTTCAACCAATAAATTAAAGCGAACCCAGCGAATTAGCAATGCTATCTATCGAATAAAATTCGTAACGAAAACCAATTGTTCAGAATAATATTCATTATTAACACCAATATTTTGAATATTCTACTTTTTTCCTTACCTTTGCAGTCGAAATGACAAAAGTAGAATATAATTTAGATCAGGTAGATTACAAAATCCTTCGTTTAATGCAGGATAACGGGCGTATCAACAATGCTGATATTGCCAGAGAATTAGGCATGGCTCCTTCAGCAATACTGGAGCGGGTCAAGAAGCTCGAACAGAAAGATGTGATCTTAAAGTACAGCGCCAAGATCAATCCTGCGGCTGTTGATCAAAAACTTTTATCATTTATTTTCATCAAAGCCAATGATATCATTGGTGAACAACGCGTGGGCCTTGCGCTTGCGGAAATTCCGGAAGTACAAGAAGTTCACGACATAGCTGGAGATGACGGTTATCTTATCAAAGTAAGAACGGCAGATTCAACAGCTTTGGTCGATTTAATGCGGAATACACTGGGTAAAATAGAAGGTATAATTTCTACACGTACCACAATCGTACTTCAGACGGTAAAAGAAGATCAACAGGTTGTCATACCTGAATAACAGAAAGGAGGCTTTAATTATGTTGCAAGGAAACAAAAAAGCTGCAAACCCTCTAATGGTTGTAGTTGCTTATTTTATTATTTATGTGGTATGGGGCTCCACCTTTTTCTTTATAGAAAAAGCGTTGCATAGCTTTCCACCATTTATATTAGGTTCGTTTCGTTTTGTTACCGCAAGTGCCATACTGATGAGTTATTGTGCCATAAAAGGTTATAAACTTTTTAATAAACGTTCCATATTGGAAGCTGCCTTCGTAGGATTCTTACTTCTATTTGTGGATATGGCCGGCGTCATCTGGGCCGAACAATATGTTTCGGGAGGAGTAGCCGCGATTATAGCTGCAGCAGCCGCAATCTGGTTTATTTTACTTGACAAACCCAAATGGAAAGAAAATTTTAGCAGTGTCACCACAGTAGCCGGTGTTGTGCTCGGATTCATTGGGGTTGTTATGTTATTTGCAGAACAGATCATGGCTTCCAACGACAATGCCAATGGAAATTTGAAAATCATTGCGCTATGTATTTTGGTATTGGGCTCCATTGCCTGGACAGTAGGTTCCTTGGCATCTAAATACTTCAAAAAATCAGAAGTACAAGAAAAAGAAGATTTGCACGTTATGGTCAAAACAGCCTGGCAAATGGTCACTGCAGGTATTCTTTTTAATATTACCGCCCTTTTCACAGGCGAATATGCATCATTTGATTTAAGTAGTGTTGCCCCTGTTGATTGGTTTAATTTGGGTTACTTGATCACATTTGGCTCTATCCTAGCATTTAGTTCCTATATCTGGCTCTTACAGGTGCGCCCAGCGATGGAAGTAAGCACATACGCCTACGTAAATCCCATCATTGCGTTAATATTAAGTCATTTTTTCACTTCACATGCCGTGACTTCCTTACAGATTGTAGGTTTGGCCGTTATTTTGTTCTCTGTTTTACTGATGAACTGGAAAGCTTACCGCACCAAATTGTCAGCTAAAAATAAAAACAAAAAGATCCTGCAAGGCAATACATTGGACGCTTTGCCAAAGCATGGTGATCGTCAATCCACTATAGATGATCTTCCCGAAGCAGAATTAGTTCACTAGGTTGTTATTTTTCTAATTATATGATAAAGCTTAACGTAGATCTATGTTAAGCTTTTATTGTTTTTATCTTTTTAGCAAAATTAGACGAGCAGGAATGAGATTACTTCCTATTTAATTGGCTAACTTTGCCCTAGTATTTGGCTAAACTAACTAGAATGAATATATCAAAGCAAATTGCCTTTATGGGTAGTTTTGGAGTAGCTGCGCTTTTGATGGTTACGGGTTGTTCAAAGCAACTCCACCCTACACAAAAGGACTTCAAACAATACCATATCAACAAGGACGTACAAGCAGATCCTACTGTCGTTTCCATCTATGAACCATTCAAGCAAAAAATGGAAACTGAAATGAACCGCGTTATCGGACATGCCGATAAGGCGCTGACGAAAGAGAAGACCCCTGAAACACTAATGGGTAATTTCTTTTGTGAAGCATTGTTATGGATGAGTGACCATTATGCCCACAATCCAGCCGACCTTGCCTTTGCAACAAAAGGCGGAATTCGCAATGATCTGAAAGCCGGAAATATCACGGTAGGACTTATCTTTGAAGTCATGCCCTTTGAAAATACATTGACGATTATTGAACTAAAAGGCAGCCAAATACGCCAGCTTGCTGACTATATCGCGACAACCCATGGCCAGCCTATTGCGGGCATGACCTTAACGATAACAGGTAATAAGGTACAGGATATCAAAATCAAAGGACAGCCAATAGATGACAATAAAACGTACAAACTCGTCACCTATGATTATCTGGCCAATGGAGGTGATAACCTCCCCCTATTGACACAGTCGATCGCCAGAACCAACTATCCCCAACGGATGCGTGAAGGTCTCATAGAATATGTAAGTGAATTAACAAAAGCAGGTAAACAAGTAAATGCGGAATTAGATGGAAGAATTAAAATCAATTAATCGGAGAACCTTTATCAAGCAGGCCGGTGGATTTTCTGCAGCACTTGCACTGGGTTCCTTACCTTTTCAGGCAGCGGCAAAAAGTAAAAAGATCAAATTGACCATTTTACATACCAATGATGTGCATAGTCGCATTGAGCCATTTCCAATGGATGGTGGTAAGTATCAGGGACTGGGTGGTGTAGCTCGCCGTAGCACACTGATCAATAAGATCCGTAGCGAGGAAAATAATCTACTATTATTGGATGCAGGTGATATGTTTCAGGGAACGCCCTATTTCAACCTCTTTGGCGGCAAATTAGAGCTCGATCTGATGACCAAATTGCGGTACGACGCAGGGACATTTGGCAACCATGAATTCGATAATGGCCTGGATGGACTCGTGAAATATCTAGATCACGCCAAATTTCCATTTCTGACTGCCAACTATGATTTTAAAGGTACCGTACTTGAAGGAAAGACCCAGGACTATGCGATATTTCATAAAGGCGGTATCAAGGTGGGTGTGTTTGGGCTGGGGGTTGATATCGAAGGTTTGGTAGATCCCAATAATTACAAAGGGATGAAATACCTGGATCCGATTGAAATATCCAACAAAATCGTTAAAATCCTGAAAGAAAAACATAAGTGCGACCTTGTTATCTGTCTTTCACACCTCGGTTATCAATATGAGAATGATAAAGTTTCAGATCTGGTTCTGGCAGCCAAAACATCAGATATCGATCTGATCATTGGCGGACACACCCATACTTTTTTAAATGAACCGACCTTGGTCACAAATTTAAAAGGAACACAGACCGTGGTCAACCAAGTTGGTTTTGCAGGCATCAATCTTGGTCGCATTGATTTTATTATGGAACCGGGATCAGGCAAAAAGCAGATGATTGCAAGCACCTATCAGGTAAACCCGTCAATAGCAGAATCGCAACTGGCATAATATTATCCATTTATAATAGATGCCAAATTGACCAAATCAATTTGGCATTTTTTTGACAGAATCCGTTGAAGTTTTTGTGAGCCGAAACCAGCCCATACCGGAAAGATGGAAACGCTCATAATAAATGACAAGCTTTTAAAAAGCAAATTATTTGCATGAAAAAAATCATATCCATATACTTGGATTCCTTCAAAGGCCTTTCACAGGCCGCATGGCTCTTGGCAGTTGTTATGTTGATCAACAGAATGGGAAGTATGGTCATCCCCTTCCTTGGACTCTATATGACACAGGTCCTTCATTTTGATATTAAACAAGTTGGGATCGTACTAATGAGCTATGGTATAGGCTCCGTTTGCGGCTCCTACATCGGTGGATGGTTGACAGATCGGATTGGTAGCTTTAAGGTGCAATTCGGTAGTTTAGTATTGGCTTCGCCGCTATTTCTATTGATCCCTTTATTTAAAGAGGTTCAATCCCTGTCTGTCATGATCTTTACACTAAGTCTAATTTTTGATGCATTTAGACCTGCGAATTCTGTTTCTGTTGCCAGTTACGCTAAACCGGAGAACATTACCCGAGCCTTTTCACTCAATCGTTTAGCGATTAATCTGGGTTTTTCAATCGGTCCCGCTGTCGCAGGTTTTCTGGCGACGATCTCGTTTAACTGGATATTCTATGGAAATTCCTTTGCAGTGATGTGTGCCGCTGTGATTTTCTTTATCTTCTTTAATAAGAGGCAAAAAAGAACAGATGTAAAAGCAAAAAAAGAAGCATTGGTAGACGGCAATCTAACCGTAAAACAAAGTCGTAATCCATACACCGACGTTCCCTTTATATTATTTAATATATTCTGCTGCATTTTCTCGTTCTGCTTTTTCCAGCTCATTACGACCTTACCTATATTTTATCGCGAAGTACACCACTTGGACGATCATCAGATCGGATTTCTACTAGGTTGGAGTGGTTTTGTGATCGTTCTATTGGAGATGTTTGTCGTCCATGTTGCCGAAAAGAGGTTTTCGCTGATCAGCACATTGGTGTTTGGCACCATTTTATGCGCACTTTCTTACGCCATGTTAAATTACTTGGGTGGACTTGGCTGGCTATATTTCACATTTTTCATCTTCGGTCTTGGCGAAATGCTGACACTTCCCTTTATGGCAACCGTATCGGTCAATCGTTCTACGCCCAAAACTCAGGGAGCATACATGGGATTCAACTCACTCGCTTTCTCTGCAGCAAATATCTTTTCACCGCTGCTTGGAACTTCTATTGTCGACTCCTTTGGCTTTACAACATTGTGGTGGGCCACAGCACTGACCCTCTCCCTTACAGGACTCGGTTTTTACCTTGTGCTGAAATGGATGAGATAAAAAATAAAAGGGATATTTCAAATGAAATGTCCCTTTTATCTTTTAAATAAGATCGGTGGATTTCCCTACCAGATTTTAATACGTTTATCCGTAGGGATAAACATTTTATCACCATCTTTCGTTTCCCAAGCAGCATGGAATGCATCCAAATTGATGATTGGCGCGAAAGCACGATATTGCGCCGGAGAATGTGGATCTGTTTTCACCTGATTCACAACAAATTCATCTGTTGTCTTGGTTCTCCAAATGGTAGCCCAGGAAAGGAAGAAACGCTGATTCTGTGTAAAACCATCGATTAATCCAGGATTTCCTTTGTCTTTTAAATACAGTTGTAGTGCATCGAAAGCGACAGAAGAACCACCCAAATCACCAATATTCTCACCTAAAGTGAAACGACCATTTACAAAAACTCCAGGAACTGGTTCATAAGCCTCAAATTGTTTGACCAACGCGTCCGCTGCAGCTTCAAATTTAGCCTTATCACCATCAGTCCACCAGTTGTTCAAATTTCCATTACCATCATACTTTGCACCCTGATCATCAAAACCATGAGATAACTCATGTCCTATGACTGCGCCGATGCCACCAAAATTCACGGCCGCATCTGCTTTATAATCATAGAATGGCGGCTGTAGAATTGCTGCTGGAAATACAATTTCGTTAAACAGTGGACTATAATAAGCATTGACGGTCTGTGGTGTCATTCCCCATTCAGATTTATCAACTGGCTTACCCTGTTTTGCAAGGTTCTCATAAAAGGCCCATCTGCTGGATGATAAAACATTCGCGTAAAGTGATGTTCCAATATCAAGTTTGCTATAATCCTTCCATTTGTCCGGATAACCAATTTTCACTTTAAACTTCGACAACTTTTCCAGCGCCTTCACTTTTGTATCTGCAGACATCCATGTTAGACCATTGATGTGCTGTCCAAATGCCTTTACAAGGTAACTTACTAACTCCTCCGCATCGGCTTTGGCTTTTGGCGGAAAATTCTCTTTTACATATAGTTTGCCCAAAAGTTCTCCAGCGATAGAATTAACAAATTCTACTCCTCTTTTGTCCAATGCGCGTTGTTCCTTCTGCCCTTTTAACTTACGGCCCCAGAAATCAAACGAAAGGTCATTTAATTCCTGAGTTGTATACGATGCAGCGGTATTTAATAAATGAAATGTCAAGATATCTTTAATAATCGGAAGGTTCGCCGGATTGAAGATCTTATCTAAATTTTCATAGTATTTTAGTTCGGGTACAATAACAGTATCCGCTTTGAATCCTACATCGCTTAGATATTTAGCAATGTCGACGTTTTTTACCATCTTTTTCAAATCAGCAACCGCCACCGGATTATAGCGGCCATTCGCGTCACGCGACTGTTCTACAGTTTTTAGATTAGCAGCCAATTCTTTTTCAAATGAAACAATTTTAGGACCTTTAAGATCTCTTGTACGTTGCCCGGATTTGACATAAAGCGCGGAAATATATTCCGAATAATCCTTTAATGTCTGTTCATTTTTTTGATCCTTAACCTGATAATAAGAACGGCCTAAGCCTAGACTCCCACCGCCCAAATAAACCGTGTTGACATTAGAATTTTTGAGATGCGCATATACATATCCACCAAAGAAAGGGTTTCCTCCGATAGGTGCCACCTCGACCAGGTATTTATAAAGATCGTCAAAATTCTTGATCGCAGTAATTTTTGTCAAATAGGGCTGAACAGGTTCTAATCCCAATTTATCACGCGTCTTCATATCTACAAAAGAACGGTAAAGATCCCCTATTTTTTGGTTATCAGTTCCTTTTGTAAATTGTCCCGATAATGATTCCTGCAACACTTTCAATGTAGCGATGTCTGTATTTTCACGCAGCTCATCAAAAGAACCCCAACGTGCCTTATCAGACGGAATTTTAACCGTTTTCATCCATTGACCATTCACAAAATTGTAGAAATCATCCTGTGGACGAACACTTTTATCCATGTAATTTACATTGATTGCATTATTTTGCGCATGGCCGGCCAAAGAACCACATGCCAACAAAGCAGCCAAAAGTATATTTCTCTTCATATAAATTTTAGTTTGTTATGTATCTAAACAAACTTAAGAAAAGTTTTGCTATTGTTCCTAATACAAAACATAGTTTTGCAGACAATTGAAGTAATATATATTAACCTATGTCTGTGTTTTGTTTTGTGTTGATTTACGGAGCAAAAGAAGGAAAATCACTAGGAAAAGTGCCACTCCACCCAGCCAAATCCAGGGGTTGGCATACCACAACGTGCCGTTTGCCTCCTTGAGCTTTTGATTTTCTTCAATCGGCACCTCTGCATGAAGTTTAATAATGGAAAATAGCAAACAAAACAGTAAAAACATTCTTTTCATATGATCTACTTTATATAGATAGAATGCTCCGCCAGCCTATTTTGTTTGCTTAAGATAAAATTTGTATTCAGTCTTTTTGTCTGATCTCACCCAGATGAACGACATCTTTTAAATCAAAAGGCGTTTCCTGGTACACAAAATAGTTGAGCCAATTATTAAATAACAAGTTAGCATGGCTCGTCCAACGCACCAAAGGTTGATTTTCCGGATTATCATCTCTATAGTAGTTCGCTGGCATACGAATAGTCTGACCTTTCTCCAAATCCCTTTTATATTCTTCATCCAAAGTAAATGGTGCGTACTCAGAATGACCAGTCAGGTAAAATTCACGACCACCACGGGAGGATGCGATGGCAATACCCGCTTCAGGAGACTCCGAAAGAATTTCTACCTCATTTTTGGCAAGTAGATCGTCTTTCTCAATGGTTGTATGCCGGCTATGGGGAATAAAAAACTCATCGTCAAATCCACGAAACAACGGATGTCTTTTGTCGAGAGCCGTATGTTTGAATACACCAAAAAGCTTCTCATCCAACGGTTTTTTCTCCACATCATAAAAATGATATAATGCGGCTTGTGACGCCCAGCAGATATACAAACTTGAAGTTACATGCGTTCTTGCCCAGTCAAATATCGTCTGAATTTCATTCCAATAGGTTACCTCTTCAAATCTGACCATTTCAACCGGAGCTCCTGTGATGATCATACCATCATAAAAGTTTTCCTTCACTTCACTTAGGCTTTTATAAAACATCTCTAAGTGTTCCTCGGGTGTGTTTTTTGAAACGTGAGTTTCCAATCGAAGGAACTCCATCTCAACTTGCAAAGGATTATTGGAAAGTAAGCGGATAAA
The DNA here is from genome assembly GCF_002000245.1 of Sphingobacterium sp. CZ-UAM. Lineage (GTDB taxonomy): Bacteria > Bacteroidota > Bacteroidia > Sphingobacteriales > Sphingobacteriaceae > Sphingobacterium. The sequence continues at coordinate 1,342,484 of NZ_MTCM01000001.1, forward strand.
ATCGGTCTCTGTTGTGATCTTAAGCGGCATCAGATTGAGGACCAACACACGTAATGGTCGAATATCCTGCTCATTTGCCCTTAGATCACTCATGACAAAGATATTCTCCTTTTTTAAAAGCTCGATCGCAGGAAGGTTATTAGGAAGTTTGACTGGCATATATAAATTTCTCCTTATACAATTAGCATGCAAAATTAACAAGAAAATGGCAGAATACTAAATGAAACCGCAAATTTAAGTTTGCACCAAATCATAGCTTTTTTCCCGTTCAGATCATTCTTCGGTTAATTGTCGCAGGGCCTTTTGAAACTTCGTCGAGCCAAAATTCATCCCACCCACGTGCTTATTTACCAATTTGCCCGATTTATCTATAATGATGGTTGTGGGAATACTGGTCGTACGAAGATCTTTTGGTAATGCAGAGTTTAATTGATAGACCGGAAGACTATATTTTCTTTTCTTTAAAAACTTCTCCGAAGACTTCAGGTTACCGTCAACGTCCACTGACAGAAATATTATTCGGCTATTCCCTTGAAAATCTTTATATAGTTTATCCAGAGAGGGCATTTCTGCTAAACAAGGTGGACACCACGTCGCCCAAAAATTGATCAAAACAACTTTACCCTTGAGCTGGTTTAACGAAATCACCCTGCCCCTACTATCTTTGAAACTGACTTCCTCATACTTAAGGCGCAAGCTAGGATGTGTTGTCGGATCATTTCCATACGCATAACAAGATGTGTAGGCAGATGCCAACAACAATAAGATGCTGATCGTAACAGATCCAATTCTATTTTTTCTTTGCATATTGTTTCTTTCATGAAGGACACACAATCAACGTTTATTGTATAAACTGATTGTGTTCATCAGGCCAAACTACAATAAAATTTAATTTATCCTAGCATTTTAACTAAAACTCCATGCCAACAAAAGGCTAAACTTGAAGATTTAAATACATCAAGCTCATTTTAAACTGTCTTTTAACAAAAGCAAACAGCTGTAAAATAAAGACATAATAAGTTGTCCAACTGGGATCTAAACCCAACAAAACCAAATGGCGATTTATTCACAATCCCATTTTTTTTGGTGAAACGACCGATCGATTGCCGTGATCTGTCTAAAAGTTATTACAAACAAATTGGCAGATATGATTATTATATACTATATAATAAGTAAATCAATATGAGCAAGGAAAAATCAATCCAGGAAATCGAGATCAATGGAAAAGTTTATCAGTATAGTTCGCTAAGAAATCTGCCTGAGGGTGAGATCGGGCACCTGCCCTTCAGTATTCGGATTCTCCTGGAGAATGTGCTACGTAATTATGATGGATTTAGTATCACGGATGAGCATGTCAGCACATTAATCAACTGGACACCTCAGCCTGTCGATAAAGATATCCCATTCAAGCCAGCGCGCATTCTCATGCAGGACTTTACCGGTGTCCCTGCGGTGGTAGATATGGCCTCTTTACGGGCAGAATTTGTTCGGCATGGCAAGGATGGTCAAAAAATTAATCCAGCGATTCCAGTAGACCTGGTTATTGACCATTCCGTACAGGTTGATTATTTCGGCACCGAGTATTCCTACGACAAAAATGTAACATTGGAATATGAACGCAACCGTGAGCGGTATGAGCTTCTGAAATGGGCCCAAAAAGGCTTAAAAAATTTCACTGTTGTTCCTCCGGGGATGGGAATTTGCCATCAGGTAAATCTAGAATATCTCGCCAAAGGTGTTATTTCCCGTGATAATTGGTTATTTCCGGATACCTTAGTCGGTACAGACTCCCATACGCCCATGGTTAATGGTATCGGTGTCCTGGGTTGGGGTGTTGGCGGTATCGAAGCCGAAGCAGCAATGTTGGGACAACCCATTTTCTTCACCTGTCCGGAGGTTATCGGACTTAAGCTGACGGGTAGTATTCCCGATATCTGTACAGCTACGGATATGGTTCTTTCCATCACCAAAATTCTACGGGATAAAGGTGTTGTCGGAAAATTTGTCGAAGTCTTTGGGGAAGGATTAGATACCCTTTCTGTAACAGACCGGGCCACCATCTCCAACATGTCACCCGAATTTGGCTGTACGGTCACCTATTTTCCGATAGATGACCGCACATTGGAATATATGCATAGCACCAATAGAACCGAGCAGGAAATCAAGATTGTGGAAGAGTACTGCAAACAAAATCTGCTTTGGCGCACAGGAAAAGAACAGATCTTATACTCTGCCGTTGTCGAATTCGATCTAAGTACGCTCGAACCCACAGTTTCAGGCCCCAAACGTCCACAGGACAAAATTTTGGTCAAGGATTTAAACAATAAGTTTTCACAGCTTCTTGATAGCGAACACCATAGACAATACGTACCGATGCCACAACGTTCCGAATCAGCCTGGTTGGCAGATGGCGGATCGGGTACCGAATTTACTTTTGGGAAAGTACCTGTTGAACATGATTCACCACATCAAGTCATTTCGGAGTCCATACATGCTGTACGCATCAAACACAATCACAAGGAATATATTGTTAGTGACGGTAGTATCGCTATTGCTGCGATTACAAGCTGTACGAATACCTCTAATCCAACAGTCATGATCGGCGCTGGGCTATTGGCCAGAAATGCTATTGAGCGTGGGTTACGGACAAAATCCTGGGTAAAGACCTCCTTGGCACCAGGATCGAAAGTAGTCACACAGTACCTGGAACGATCGGGGCTCAATGCAGATCTTGACGCACTCAGATTCCACACTGTAGGCTACGGATGTACTTCCTGTATCGGTAATTCAGGTCCACTCCCACCACAAATTGCAGAAGCAGTGGAGAAAGGGGAATTGATCGTTGCCTCAGTATTGTCAGGGAATAGAAACTTTGAAGCAAGGGTCCACCCACAGGTAAAAATGAATTTCCTAATGTCTCCGATGCTGGTTGTTGCCTATGCCCTTGTTGGCCGCGTGGATATCAATTTGATGGAAGACCCGCTGGATTATGACCCGAATGGACAACCCGTTTATTTGAAAGATATCTGGCCAAGTCGTGAAGAAATTATGAAAACAGTCAACGAGTGCGTCAAACAATCAGATTTCCAAGAGGTCTACGACGTCATCTTTGACGGTTCTACGGATTGGCAGGATCTGGAAGTCAATCTTGATCAGAATTATCAATGGGATGACACATCGACATACATCAAAGAATCTCCATTTTTTGAAAACTTGCAGGCAGTTCCGGCACCTATTCAGGACATCCAGCATGCGAGAGTCTTACTTTATTTGGGCGACTCAGTCACAACGGACCATATTTCTCCCGCCGGATCTTTTAAAGAAGATACTGCCGCCGGAAAATACCTCAAGTTGCACCAGGTCAACAAAGAAGACTTCAACTCCTATGGCTCCAGACGAGGCAATCATGAAGTCATGATGCGTGGCACCTTCGCCAATGTGCGGATTAAAAATAAAATTACAGACCGGGAAGGTGGCTATAGCAGATATTTCCCAACGAATGAGGTAAAAACAGTATACGATACGGCAATGGAGTATCGCAAAACAGATACACCTTTGATTGTCTTAGCGGGAAAAGAATATGGATCGGGCTCGTCGCGTGACTGGGCAGCCAAAGGGACTTTTCTCCTTGGTGTACGGGCCGTAATTGCCGAAAGTTTTGAACGTATACATCGAAGTAATCTTGTCGGTATGGGTGTCGCTCCATTAGTCTTTATCAATGGAGAAAATGCAGAAACACTTGGACTTGATGGCACTGAAGTCTATTCCATCACCGGCTTAGCAAAAGAACTAATACCACATAAACTGCTAGACGTAAAAGCTGTACATGATAACGGAAACACGACAACATTTCAGGTCAAAGCAAGATTAGATTCTGCCATCGAAATTGAATATTTCAAGAATGATGGTATATTACAATATGTGCTAAGACAATATTTGAAGAACAATTAATAATAAATCCAACTGACTAACAGCACATTTTACAGATAAAAAGGGGCAAGATAAAAACTATGCCCCTTTCCACAACCTATATAAAACCTACCAGAGTTTCAATGGAAAATATTTCCGGCCAACATGCAATATTGTTCGGCAACTGCTCCAAAGTTACATCCCATAACAATCGTTTTTACTCCCTGAAGTCAGGTATTTTTTTTCGGCAAAATAAGCAATTATGTCAGCTATGCTTCCATTATCGAGCCTAAAAATGTATTTTCGCAGGCTATCGATCACAATATTTAAATAGAAGGATAAATCATGGATGAACTGGTAAAACAGACGATTTCTAAAGTAAGCTTCAATAGTGAATTGCAGCAAATTAAAGAATTTTATAAATGCACATTTGAATATTGCGATTTCCAAAATGCCGCATTGGTAGACATGATCTTTACAGATTGTCAATTTAAATCCTGTAATTTATCCAACATTAAGCTCCAGGGAACCCAATTGGATCATATCGTTTTTCAGGACTGTAAGATGTTGGGCATACAGTTCAACGAATGTAGCTCATTCGCTTTCCATATCGAAGTGAAAAATAGCACGCTCGACTATGCTTCTTTTTTCGAACGGAATATGAAAAAATTCAAATTTGACCAGTGTTCACTACAGCATGTCGATTTTGAAAAAGCAAACCTTCAACAGGTGATCTTTAAAGATTGCGACTTTCTCCGTGCCCGATTTGAACAATGCAATCTGGAAGGCTGTGATTTTCGTACCTCAGTTAATATCCAGCTGGATCCAGAAAACAATCGTATGAAAAAGAGCAAATTTGAATCAGAACAACTGCCCGGCTTGCTAAGCAAATATCAATTGCTGATCGATTGATGGAGAGCATTCCAGAAGAAATCTCTAGCGATAAATTACGAAATAACGGATTTCAGGGATAAAAGAGCCTGCTCTAAATCATCATATTTGCTTATCAATTTTAGGTAGATGAAAGGATAATGACCTTATTATAGTGAATATTCCTATGTATATGGGTTCATGATCGCTTCTTCACCACTAAAAAGCAAATTTATATAGATGAAAAAAACATTCTTATCATTCGCAATTTTATTGGCTACTAGTACAATATCCTTCGGGCAGGTCAATAAAGCGTTTAAAATTAATTACGCCATCGTATTCGCAAACAACAGTGAAGCTTCGGAACAAGAATCCCCTGTGTCGCTGTATGAAGCCTATGTCAGTAACGACAAGATAAAAGTCATTTCTTCGACGGAGGGACAAGAGTCCATTTTTCTTGCGAAAAAGAATGAAGATAAATCAACCATCCTTTATCCGTCTTTATCGAAATACATCGTGCACGAAGATGAAGCAACTTCCTTCTCTATAAAATTGGTTCCCGGTCAAACTAAAACCATTGCGGGTTATGCTTGCAAACTGGCACAGATTGAGCTCCCGAATATCGAAGATATCGAAGGTAATACCAACTTGTCCATCTGGTACAGCGAGAAGCTACCTGTTATCTATTGGGAAGGATTTGATATCTTCAAAAAAATTCCTGGGGCTGTGCTTCAGGTAACCACACCTCTGGGTGTGGATATTGTAGCACAAAGTGTAGCAAACAGTCAGTTAAATGATAATGACTTTATTGTTCCCGAAGACTATGATCAAGTGGAATCGATCTACGAAGAAGACCAGGAAGGTGAGGAAAGCAATCAAATGGCCGAAAATTTATACCTATTTGAAGATAGCACCTCTGGTCTTATGGGATTGCAAGATAATGCGCAGCAAATCGTCGTACCGGCTCAATATCATTACATTAGTCCATTTGTAGGTGAAATCAGTGTGGTGCAATTTAAAGATGAGAAATATGGCGCAATCAATCTTGCAGGAAAAGCCATTATCCCCTTTCGATACGAGTATTTAAGCTACGATGATAATTCGGGACAATTTCTATTCGGCCTTAATGAAAAATATGGCCTACTTGACAAGGCAGGAAACGTCCTGATTCCAGCAAATTACGATATGATCTCCTTTATCAATGGCGGTTATGCCGTTTTTCAGCAAAATGAAAAATATGGTATTTTAAATCAAGCTGGGAAAATCATTGTACCGGCTAGCTATAGTTTCATTTCTGAAAATAACGGTACACATTTCATTAGTGTCGAAAATGACAAATATAGTCTCATTGATATTAAAACAAACAAAGCATTAGCCCCCGCTTACGATTTTATTTCAGTAACCGAAGAACCCAATCTTTTTCTTGCGAGTAAAGATAGCAAATACGGCTATTTGAATGGCCAGGGGAAAATTGCCATTCCGTTTAACTACAGTGGTGCTACAGCATTTAGCGACGGCATAGCATCCGTTACAAAAGAAGGTTCAGATGATGTAATTTTAATCAATACAAAAGGGGAACAGGTTGAATTGGATGCAGCTGCTGAAGCGGTAGCCGAAGAAATCTAAGTCATAACGGGCTATTCAAAAAAATAGGGCTGGTAAAGATTACCAGCCCTATTTTGTTTATTTATTTACGCTATTAGTTCGCGCTTACCGCTTTCTTCTTGCCGAAAATTTTCTTACCTACCGTAAAAAGTAACACAGCGATAATACCGCCTCCCAAACCGAACAAGAGCTCTTTAACCATACCTGGGAAATTAGGCAAGGCATGATGTAGGAAATCTATATAATGGGAAAAGATACCTCCCGAAACCAAAATCAAGGCAATCGTACCTACCACAGCCAACAATTTGATAATAAAAGGCAGAGCGCGAACCAGTAATCTACCTAAACTGGCCAACGGACCTTTTTCTTTCCCGCTTTTAATCAACTTATATCCAGCATCATCCATTCTAACGATCAATGCCACAATGCCGTATACACCAACTGTCGCAAGTAAAGCAACCACACAGACTGTAATGATTTGCAAACTAAGACTTTTATCAAGTACCGTCCCCAATGCAATAATCACAATTTCTACAGAAAGAATAAAATCAGTCGTAATAGCTGCCTTGATCTTTGACTTTTCAGCCTCCATATCATTCTCCTCAATAACCTCCTCAACCTTAGATTCGCCCTCCTGATGTTTACGATGAAACAAATACTCAATAATCTTTTCTACCCCTTCGAAGGCCAGATAAAATCCACCCAAGATCAAGATATATTTGATGGCGATCGGAAAAAAGACATTCAATAACAATGCGATCGGGACAATAATCAATTTATTGATAAGTGAACCTTTTGTAATCGCCCACAGAACGGGCAATTCCCGAGATGCCAAGAACCCGGTCGCTTTTTCCGCATTCACGGCCAAATCATCACCCAAAATTCCAGCTGTTTTTTTGGTTGCTATCTTACTAGCAACTGCAACATCATCCATTAAAGCCGCAATATCATCTAATATTGCAAATATTCCTGAAGCCATATTTTATTAAAAATTTGAACGTAAAAATATAAATTTAATTCAATTCCCAAATAAGTAATTTAATTGGATTACAATAATCCCTATAAACAGATTTATTTTAATTGTGTATTTTAGATTCAAATTATACCAAATATGAAAAAATCACTTTCAGCTACGGATCAGGCAGCATTATACAAAGTGCTGAAGCAGCGGTTTGATACGAATATGAACAGACATCAGGATCTTGTATGGGAACAGATACAACATAAACTGGAAGAAAACCCGACCAAGATCTGGAGCCTACATCAAATGGAACAGAGTGGTGGCGAACCTGATGTGATTGGAATGGATCCGGTTAATGCTGCTTATTTGTTTGTTGACTGTGCCGAGGAAACCCCAAAAGGAAGAAGAAGTCTATGTTTCGACCAAGCTGCATTGGACTCCAGAAAAGAAAATAAACCTGTAGGCAGCGCTTTGGAAATGGCTAAACAGATGGGAGTCGAATTGCTGACAGAAGAACAATATCGACAGTTACAAACACTGGGGCAGTTTGACCTGAAAACATCAAGCTGGATACAGACACCGGCCGATATCCGTAAACTCGGAGGCGCCCTATTCTGTGACCGACGTTATGATCATGTTTTCACCTATCACAATGGTGCTATCTCCTACTATGCCGCGCGTGGCTTTCGGGCGGTATTATACGTTTAACCAAAAAAGAATAACAAGCTAATTTAAAATAGATTACATCAAAAATGAAACAGTCTATAATCTTATGGCTTAGCCTCATCTGTATCTTGTTTTCGCGATCAGTATTCGCGCAAGCCCCCTTTCCCGCATTTCTCCAGGGCACCTGGAAAGTAGCCGATAAAGAACGCTATGAACACTGGGACCGCATTAGTGATATGGAATTAAAGGGTGTTTCTTACAGCATTAAAAATGACCAAAAAATCGTCAGTGAGTATCTGAAAATCAAAAAACTCGGTGACAAAGTTATTTACACCGCTTTGGTAATCGGTCAAAATAACGGAAAAGAAATAGACTTTGAATTGACTTTTAAGGATAGCACTTATTCGTTTATCAACGAGCGCCACGATTTTCCCAACCGAATACGTTATAAACAGCTTGTCGGAGACCGTATTCATATTTCAGTTGAAGGAAAATCCGGAAAAGCACATACTTTTTATGTCCACAAAATAAAAAATGACAGTCTGAGTGACAACCCTAATTATGACCGCGACTTAGCCGCCAAGTTGAGCGCTGACGATTATGGAATGAAAAGTTATATTTTCGTGCTGCTAAAAACTGGCCAAAATAAAACCACAGATAAACAACTGATCAGCGAAAGCTTTAAAGGACATATGGAAAATATTGGCCGTTTGGTCAAGAATGGGCAGTTGATTGTAGCGGGCCCATTTGGAAAAAATGACAGTGGCTTTCGAGGTCTTTTTATTCTGAATAATATCGCTACAATAGAACAGGCCAAAGAAATACTTCAGACAGATCCGGCTATTAAAAATGGCCTTTTGGAAGCTTTATACTATTCTTGGTACGGCTCAGCAGCATTACCCGAATACCTACCTTTTTCTGAAAAAATATGGAAAAAAGCACATTGATACTAGCCTGCATAAGATTTTGAGTCCATTGGGAAGAAACAATTTTTTTTCGATCCAGCATTTACTAATGACAAACTGCTGTCAGCTGTCAGATCTATTTTTGAGAAAAATATAAAAACGCATGGAAAATAGATCTATCCCTTCTTTTAATATTATTGGAATTGCTATACGTACAAGCAATCAGAACAATCAAGCCGCCAAAGATATTCCTGAACTATGGGCCAGATTTTTTGAAAACGATATCATGAGCAGGATTCCGAATAAAGTTTCCAATGAGCTCTATTGTGTTTACACAGAATATGAAAGGGATCACACCTTACCCTACACAACCTTATTGGGTTGTAAGGTTGCCCATCTTGATGATCTCCCCGAAGATATGGATGGCCTACGCATCGAAGAAAGCCGGTATCATCATGTTGAGGCAGAAGGCAACCTGGCGGCAGGTATCGTTTATGATGCCTGGTTAAACATCTGGGAAGCCGATCTTCCAAGAGCATTTTCAGCAGATTTTGAAATATACGGTGAGAAAGCACAAAACCCAGAGCAGGCAAAGGTCGATATTTTCATTGCGCTTCAATAGTCCAAAATTCTGTTACACTATTCGTCAGGGCAACAACATTCAAACCTGTTGAAGCCCTGACAATTTTTATTTACTTTCCTGTGAATGTAACAAAACGTATGTCGGACCTCTCTTGCATTTATTTTAGCCAAAATATCTTTTACCTTTGTGCCGATTTAATTAAACTAAAATGCAGGACACCACAGCCCACCGTAAGAAAATCGTACGATACAGCTACATAAAATTAATCGGAAGTTCAGTTTTGGTAAGCCTGATCTGTTGCCTACTCGCTTACAGCCTGAAACATATGACCGGATATGTGCAGGAAAAAATAGCTGAAGGCGTTTTAAACTGGGATCCTAGACTATTTATCCTCTTACCAAGTGTGGGTATTACAGCGATCTATTTTTTACGAAAATATGCTTTTCAAAACCGGAAAAACAAAGGAATCAAGGAAATTTACACAACGTTGGAAACCCGGAAGGATCATTTGCCTTTTTTCAAAATACCTTCCCATTATATCAACGGCTTTTTGACCGTTATTTTTGGTGGATCAACCGGGATTGAAGTTTCTACTGTAGTAGCCACAGCCACCGTGGGAAACCAGGCCTATAAGCGTCTTCACCCTGCTTGGGCCTATAAAACAGAACTGATCTGCGCGGGCGTTATTGCCGGTGTAACACTATTATTCGGCAGTGCGCTTGGAGGCTTGTTATTTGCCTTTGAAGTCATCGCCAGAAAATACAACAAAACACTATTGATCAGTGGCATCAGTTCCATGTTGGTCGCCGCGCTATTCGTACACTATATGGATAACAGTCCTTTGTTCAACTTTGCAGCGAAGCAATGGCAATGGCAGGCTGTCCCTTTTATCGTGGTACTAGGCTTAATCGCTGGTCTATTAGCCTTGTATTTTACTAAAATTGTGATCTACGCAAAATCTTTCTTTGCCGGAATAAAGAATAATTTTATCCGGGTCAATTTGGGAGCCGTTACAGTGGGAATCCTGATCTTCTTTTTGCCTGCCCTATATGGCGACAGCTATCACGGTCTCGGAGAGATCCTGGAAAGCAGTTTACATGGATCTATCAATTGGCTCTACTTTCTGCCGTTACTGCTATTAGTCCTGTTAAAACCGCTTGCAGCAGCACTTACCTTAGGGGCTGGTGGTGATGGTGGTGTCTTCGCCCCCAGTATTGTCACAGGCGCACTTTTAGGTGTACTTTTTGCGCAACTTTGCAATCACTATCTGGGCACCCATCTTATTGTCATTAATTTTGCGCTATTTGGTGCCGCAGCGATGCTTTCTGCTGCCATCCATGCGCCATTTACTGCAATTTTCATTATTGCCAGCATCGTCCCTTCAGGTTATCTACTATTTGCACCCTTATTGGTGGTCTGTGTCATCGCTAAAATACTTGCCCAAAGGATCTATCCTTATAATGTATATACCTACAAGGAAGTCGCCCATAACTAGCAGCCAGCATTGGCTTCAAGGGGCTGTCTCCAAATTGAAAATTGTAAATGTAAACCAAAATTAAATTTGGACAACAGCTTTGAAAATACTAACAAACAAGAAAAAGGATCAAAATTCACTAAGAATTTGATCCTTTTTTATTTGATTTAATGAAGCTTCAAAATACGACTAATCCTCGCGGCTACCATCATCAGCCATACGGACAATTTTTGGTGAGAACTTTGCGACGACGTCCACCAACTCCTCTTGCGAGGCCATGACGGTATGGATGTCTTTGTAGGCCATGGGTGCTTCATCCATCCCGGCTCCCAAAAGCGTAATCCCCCGATCAGCAAGCATATCTTTCAACTCAGTAGCAGCGAGCGTCTTGATTGCTTGTGTACGGCTCATCAATCGTCCTGCACCATGAGATGCCGATTGGATAGCAGCCATCTCCCCTTTTCCGCGCACCAGAAATCCAGGAGTAGCCATGGAACCTGGGATAATTCCCATCACGCCTTTTGCCGCAGGAGTAGCCCCTTTTCGGTGTACCACAACCTCCCGGTCATTCCAGGTCTCCTTCCACGCAAAATTATGATGGTTTTCAATTTTCGCTAGCAATTCCGCCCCCAAAGCATCTTTGATCTTGTCATGAATAACTTCATGGCAGGCTGATGCATAATCACCAGCCAGATTCATTGCCAACCAATATTCTTGTCCTTCCATTGTATTTAAGTCCAGATAAGCCAGATTTTGAGCTTGATAGGGCAACTTACATAAAGTCTTCGCCAATTTGGTATAGTGAGCAGCCACAGTTGCGCCTAGACCCCGGGATCCCGAATGTGTCAACAAACCCAGGTAAAGTCCTTTCTCAATGTTCAGCTCCGCATCCTTTTCAACAAACTCCACAATCCCAAATTCCACAAAGTGATTCCCTCCACCGGAAGAACCTAACTGTGTCCATGCCTTATCTTTTAAGGATCTAAGCAGATCATTTTCTGCAAACAATTTATTGTCCAGGACGGCATGATCCACACGTTCATGCTTCAGATAGCCATTGCCGGCACCAAATCGCGTATGTTTCAGAATAGTCTCTTTTAATGTCGCCGTATCTGTATCCAATAAGGATGCTGGCAGATCAAAGATGGACAAAACCATTCGGCAACCAATATCAACGCCAACTCCGTAAGGAATTACAGCATTATCGGTGGCCAATACACCACCGATCGGCAGTCCGTATCCTTGATGGGCATCGGGCATCAAAGCGCCAGCAACCGTAACCGGCAGCTTCATGGCTACTTTCATCTGTTCTTTAGCTCCTGCTTCTATTCCGGACGCGCCATAAATTGTATATTCCACAGGATCTTCATTCAAAGCAATTAATGTGGCATCAACAACATCCTGTCCTAGTATGGACTCTGCCAACACACTGAAAATAGTATCTTCAGTATACGCTGTTGGATTTTCCAGCACAGATTTAAATTTGGCTAACATTTCTGCTCGCGTAAAACCATGTCGCTTGCTGTTGATTTTCAACGCAGCACCCAATGTATGGTTCTCTTTATATCCTAATGCAATCAGATCATTGCCATTAATTCTTTTATTTTCCATTTTTATCTTTTTTAACAAGGGGGATCTTTCCAGTCCCAAGCAGGTAGCAACACATCTTTACAATTGCTACCCGCACCTCTTTTGTCCTCAATTTTATTAACTTCCCTTTGTCGCTACTTTACAAACAACTGCTTTAATTGATCTACAATCTGCCCATTGCCCGAAATAGAAATGTTATTGATCCTTTCGGCAATTTTCTCCACATACTCCATTTCCTTCAATTTAAACAACATCGCATTCTCCTCCATAAGTTTTGCCGTATTCAGCAAACTTCTAGTCGAAGCAGTTTCTTCACGGCGCATAATAATATTTGCCTGAGCGCGCTTTTCAGCGATCAACACCTGGTTCATGATATCACGGACATCCCCTGGCAGAATAATATCTTTGACTCCGCAAGTTAATAGACGTAAGCCTAATCCAGCAATATACTCCATCGTATTTTGCAAAATATAAGTGCTTATCTCCGTCTTCTTGTCCATCAGTTCATCCAGCGTCATTTGACCGATATAGGTCCGGAGATTTAACTGCATCACGGCATACAATTGCTTTTCATATTCCTTATTATCCAACAGCGCTTTGACGATATCAACGATTTGATATTGTAAAGTGAAATTGATCCGTATTTGTGCTTTGTCCCGCGATAGAATCTCCTGACCCACCACATCCAAAGTTAACACACGCATATCTGCCTTTGACACCGCAATTGTCTTTGCGTTCTTCCACCAGCAATACGTCCCTGAATCCAAAATTTCTGTAAACACGCCATCAACAAAAAGTAATCCTTTCTCATTTGGTTCAACTTTGTATTGACGGATATAATAAGCCAACGTTTGCTTTTCAAACAATTGACGGTTGACAGAAACTGGTATTTCGATCTCCGAAATATCCTCCAGCTGAAATTTGCGTGATTGCAACCCTTTCCAGAACACATGTCTACCTGCCGCTAAGGTCTTTTCAAAATTATTGCTTAAGAAAACCAACGCAATTTCCGTATCCGCCACTTCAACAATATCCACCAGTTCACGAAAGCCCTCCACCTGCAAGAGCACATCAATGTTATGGTTAGACGGAAACGAATTTGCCCTATTGTATGTCTCCAGTTTCTCACCAAAACCCAACCAGTACTTACCGGCTTCCAATACACGGATAACTTGGTTATTTTTAACCACCAATCCAATCTCATTGACATTTACTTGTACTCTTTTCATCATATTTATTGTTTATACTATTTTCTAATGACAAAACTTGCTATGAGCTGCCCATCGATGCCGAGCGGGATCAAAAAGAGCCCATACGGAGCTTTACCGTAGAAGCGTTCGAAATGACCGCCTGAGCGATCCACGACAACGCTCTTCCTGTATCGTCTCTGTATGAGATGTTCCCGATCACGGGCTCACCACCGACTGCGATGAAGAAAAACGAAGTTCTCCTCCCTGCCGGACAGACTATAGCAAGCTTTATTTAAATCACCTTTTTAAAGAAGGTATAACTTTCAAAACCAGAACCTAAATTCTGTGCAATACCCTTATGCTATTCCATCCGAAAATGGAAGTGGGATTCGAACCCACACGATTGAGTTGTTGTTCTAACCAAGCTGAACTATCCTGATTGCTCAGGAGCAGGAGTCGAACCTGCGACCTACAACGGAACTGCCGTGCTCTACCCTTGAGCTACCTCTTTCGAGGGAAGGATTCGAACCTTCAACCCTGGTGGCAACCTTCTCTCATTCTCCTTTTCTTATCAGTATATTGAGTCCCATCGGGAACAATACTATCCTGCTATACAGAAACAGGAGACTAGGATGCAAATCAAAGAATAAGAGTCTTTTTATACTTCTCCTAAAAAGAAGTACATATCTTAAAAGCATTTTGCTAGTTTTCATCAAAGAACGTTTATCATTGCTGACATTACAAAGATCGCTCTGTTAACGTGCAGACCATTTGCGCAATGAAATAAAACACAAAGAAAATAATAAAAATAAATGCAACACACTGATAATAAACTACAAAAAGTTAAAAACAAACGTTAGCATTAAAAATTAGAAGCCTAACTACGCAATTATATTGCGCATATTAACAGGAGCGGGACGTGAGATTTGTTTAGATGATCATGGAATAACAATAAATATCACTGATTTCCATGAGAAAGCTATCTGAAAGAAGTGCTATTTTTACACAGTCATAAATAACAAGAATTTATTAAATGAGAGCAAAAACATTATTGGTTCTACTGGCTATCTATTTTGTCGCTACAGGTTGCACGGGTTCAAATCCTAAAAATAATGCTGTAAAGCCCGCTGGCGACAGCCTAACAACAAAAAGTAGCGCTGATACTGCAAAAGCCAGTGATCAGGTAAAGTCAACAACAGATCTTGATCCGGCCAAAGTATGGCTGGAGCAAATTTTTCACTGCGATGATGATAAATCAGGGAAGTATTGTTATTATCTGGACAAGGAAGAAGCCCTCTGCACGGCACGTTTTATGGAATTCTTAGCAGATGCCAATGAAATCTATGGCCCCTCCAATCTAACAGACGCAGAATTACCGGTGGTGGAAGCGCGATACAAAGCGAAGTGGGGAAAAATTTACCCGCTCTACACGCAGGAAATGTGGTTATTCGGCCGAGGTAACGATGATGCCCTGGCCATTAATACCGTCGAGATCAAAAAGCTAAGCACAGACAAGTACAGCGTATTTATAGATTATGGTAACAATATAAAAACGCAAAATGAGGTTCAGCTGGTTCTTGAAAACAGCAACTATAAAATTGATTATTGCAAGACAAGCTTTGTACAATAAAAATCTTCGTCCTTTCCGCAGCACAGCCAGGATAATCAATGGAAGGTTCTTTCTGACCAATATACCGAGTAAGTAAGCTGACAGAAAATTCAAAAAAAACCACTTTTTATCACTAACGGATAAAAAGTGGCCATATAATAAAACAATAAATGGGGCGTGTAAGCCGATTAAATTGGAGACGAATTGCTCCACTTGACGATATTCCCTTTGTGCAATAGGCCATCGACAGCTGAGATACGTGAAACAGCTTCAGCTGAACAGCTGGCATCCACCAATGTGAAACTTGCTTCATCTCCTACCTTTGGCCATACTTGTTGACCACTATCGTCCAAAGGTAATTTTCCATTTGTCGCATAGTGTAGGCAACGGGACAGATCAAATTCCGTCTCATAACCATAGAGCTGTGCAGCAAGATTCGCTTTTTGCAACATATTTCCACTGCCAAACGTCCCCCAGTGATCCTGCACATTATCATTTCCGGTAAGTACCTCCACTCCTGCTTTCCGCAGTTGAGGCAATGGCATTAGCATATTGCGAAAAGGTACTGAACTCGCAATACCGACCTTGGCGGAAGCCAAGCGTTCAGCTGTATATTGAAGATCTTTTTGAGACATATAGCCCAATGCAAAAGCATGACTGATAAATGTCCGTCCCTGGAGCGCGGGATTCTCAAGTACTTTGTCTACTAAATAATGGATCGTTTTGACACCAGATTCACCCCCCTCATGCAGATGGATATCGATTCCCTTTTTGTTATCCAAAGCTAACTGAATAGTCAAGTCCATGGGTTTTTCGATACTTCCGTCGATACTAAAGGGATCTAAACCGCCAATAAAATCAACCTTATCCCAAGCAGCAATTTCCTTCATCAGCCCGACAGAGTCCGTATAATATAAGCCATGTTGTGGGAAAGCAACCAATTCTGCATCAAAGGAATCTTTCACATGTTCCAATGCCCGCAATAGATTTGCCAATGATTTGGTGCCAGAGGTTGGATCGACATTAAAATGTGTTCTTGCAAAATTAGTCCCATACCCCTGTAGCAACATGATTAGCTTTTCAGCCCTTTCCACCGAGGTTTTAAGCAGTTCCGGAATAATTTCCTGCTCGCGGGCAATCATATCCTTCACGGTTCTATTTTTAGGAAATACAGCCTTCCAAGGTAGACCATAAAGGGTTTTATCCAAATGGATGTGCATATCCCGAAAGGCGGGTAATGCCAATTTTCCCTTCGCATCAAATCCACCAGAGCCAACTGTAGTCTGACCCGGCCGAATTTCCTTTATCTTACCGCCCGCTATTGTTACCGTAAAGAGTGCCGTATCGGTTCCAACAATTTTCCCTTCGCTATAGAGAAAACCTGTTTCCAATCGTACATTTTCTAACGTATACTGTTCGTTGTGCTGATTGAGTTCATTCATGAAAATATCATTTTTTTCAAAGCTAAGCTATTTAGCCCCTTTTGATTTGTAGATATTATCACAACATTTGTAAATATTATGGCTGCGGCATAAAATATGAACTCGGCATGAATTTTCTCTTAATCCTGTTTTTAATACAAAAATATAGTTACTTTGAACTTGTTTTATAAAACACCACTTCCTTCATATGCAGATTGAAATTGATCACAATTATTATGAAATAGTCAGTTGGGACAAAGATTATATCCAAATCCAAGGTACATGTTCCCCCTTTCGGGTGTATGCACCACCTTTTTATGATGTTGCCTCCCTCAAGCAATATATCATGCTCAATCCACCAGCATCTTCCGGACATGATCAGTCCTATTCCTACTTGGAAGACCCCTATTATTTATTTGCAAAACCCTACCTGGTTAAGGTTTTTCAAACCTCAACAGCAGCAATTATTGAACTTAAATCAAGCAGTATCTGCGTTCATCAACGAAAGGCTGTAAATACACTCAAGTTGCTGAAAGCCTGGAGTCATGAACTGTTGTACAATGAACTGATCAAAAGGATAGGCTATTGGGAAGAACAGCTGGACAACTACGCCATTTCAGCTATCCGTATAGGCAAGCTATCTACCAGGAATTATAAAATCAAGGGCAATGAAATCTATTTTTCATCCCGATTGATTGATTTTGATAAAGAACAGATTAATCTGGTTGTTTTAGCAGCATTTTGTAAATTTTCCAAAAAAAATAGGAAAGAGTCAGAAGCGATCTATAACTTGTACATCCCCAACTGGAGAACATTTAATGTATATTAAGACATGGCAGAAATCAGCATACAATTAACAATACCAGGAGACAGCAACTTTGAATCTTTGCAAAATGATCCAATACAATTCTTAAAATTATTAAGCACCGAGCAGCAGCGACTGATTGATGATCATGTTGTCGGTCAGCTCGATGATAAAGACGGCGCTCCGACACTGACAGATTTTAGTATCAGCAATATTATCTTTGATCCCGTTACACTAAAGGGTTCATTTCGGCTGCATTTCAAAATTTCCCGACAATTCTGCTGTAGCGATATATCCTCCTGTCAGGCAGATTACATAGACTTTAACTTTAGAAAAGAATGTGAAAAAATCTATACTACAGGAAGTTATACCATATGGTCAATTCAATGAAATTAGCCATTCAAGATCGACAATAGATCAATTGATTTCAAGTTAGACATTCCCTATTTAAAATGAAAATCCCCGAGCGCTATAAAATTAACACAAGCTCCTTTTCCTATTATTGGACCAATGGTATCGGTGCTAAGTTGTTAGATAAGTTACCCAATAAACCAAACCTGGCTGATGCGGATCAATATATTCCATTGTTATATCAGTACGATGAGGCCTGCGACCGATTGGTTGAACATTTACATCTAAAAATCGGCTTTGCAAAAGGGCAACAATTGATTCGGGATTATCTCCAGGGCAAAGCCATCGAAAGCGTTTACGATAAACTGATCTCGGATTTTATGAACACCTTGCCTATAGCGCCCCAGTGGCTCGATTGGAAAAAGATACAACAGGGAATTGCGCTCAGTCAGCGTTCAGGATTGACTGGGCTCATTGTATTACGCGATTATTGCCTCATGGGTGGTTATGAATCCAGCGCGATCAATAAACCCTTGATTTTTACCGGAGCGCTTAAAAAAGGCGCAGTCAAACGCTTAACCGAGACGGTAACATTCTGGGTCGACATCACTGCTGACCAGGCATTACAAAAAGGGGGGATTGGCTTTGAGGCCATTCTATTGACGCGCTGCATCCATTCCTTCGCACGCTTGAATATATTGAAACATGGCGACTGGAGAACTGACAAATGGGGTACCCCCTTAAATACCTGGGATATGTTGGCGACCAACTTAGGTTTTTCATTAGTTTACTTAATCGGCCTCAAACAAATGAAATTCAATTTATTAGAAATAGAAATAAATGGAATCATGCACCTTTGGAAATATATCGGAAGCCTATTGGGTATCCCATTGGATCTGCTTCCAGACACTGAGGAAGAAGCCATCAAAGCCCTATATTATTGGACCATGACCCAAAAAGAAGGAGATCAGGATAGCATTGCATTAGCCCAGGCCCTCATGGAAGAACCCATACATGCAGCTTATCCAAGAAACAAGTTTGGCAGAAAATTAATGCGGGAAGTACATTTGTACTATAACCATTATCTACTGGGCAATCACTCCTGTAATCTATTGGGACTGGAAAAGACGAACATCGGTAAGATCGCCTACTTCAACATTCTTAAAAACAAAAAAGAAAACAGCCGGATCTTAAAGGATGAGGTTCGACAGCAACAAATACGGGAAGGCCGAAAAGTCCACGAGGGAGTCAAACAGATCTATTTGACATACAACTACCCAACATGACGCTCATACGGCACCCTGGTAGCGATTGACCGGCCCAAGGTGAGCTCATCCACGTATTCCAGTTCACCGCCAAATGCGATACCACGCGCGATTGTTGTAATCTTGACATTAAACTCACGCAATTTTCGGTACAGATAAAAGATGGTTGTGTCCCCTTCCATCGTCGCTGAAAGGGCTAAAATAACCTCCTCAACACCACCACGTTGAATACGGTTAAGCAATCCTTCAATTTTAAGGTCAGCGGGTCCTATACCGTCCATTGGCGAAATCAGTCCTCCCAGTACATGGTACACACCCTGATAGGAATTTGTATTTTCGATGGCCATCACATCACGCGTATCTTCCACTACACAGATTAAACTCTTTTCGCGTTTAAATGATCCACATATTTCGCAGGTCGCCTGATCCGAAATATTAAAGCATTCCTGACAATATTGAATATCTTCTTTCAAACGGTCAATAGACGCCGTAAAACGCGCCACCTCGGAATCAGATTGCTTCAATAAATGTAAAACCAGCCTTAATGCTGTCTTTTGTCCCACACCTGGTAATTTACCAAATTCCGCAACCGCGTTCTCAAGAAGTTTAGAAGAAAAATTCATAATGCAAATGTAAGAATAATCGTAAAAAGTAGCTAGTATTAAAAAAATAGCTATATTGTATTCCTTTTTGAAAAAAAATGGGTTTTAGAAATTAAATGTATAACGTTATATATGGACATTACAAAAGAAGATAAAATTATCCGCGCTTTTGAGAACAAAACATGGCAGGAAATTAAGGTTAAAGATTCATGGCAGATTTTTAAAGTCATGTCAGAATTTGTGGACGGGTTCGAGAAGTTGGCTAAAATTGGTCCCTGCGTATCCATATTTGGCTCGGCACGCACACCACGTGAACACAAATATTATCAAATGGCTGTAGATATCGCCGCACTACTAACGGAACGTGGCTACGGTATTATATCCGGAGGTGGCCCGGGGATTATGGAAGCAGCAAATAAAGGTGCTTATGAGTCTGGCGGAAAATCCGTGGGTTTGAATATCGAACTTCCATTTGAACAATTTCACAACAAATATATTGATCGCGATAAACTGCTTGAGTTCAAATACTTTTTTGTACGAAAAGTAATGTTTATGAAATACTCCCAAGGTTATATCGTTATGCCTGGTGGTTTCGGAACAATGGATGAACTCTTTGAAGCGATTACTTTAATTCAAACAGGTAAGATTGCCCGCTTCCCAATTGTATTGGTTGGTTCAGCGTACTGGAAGGGTCTTATAGACTGGGTGCAAGACACCATGCTTTCAAACAAATATATCAGTGAAGAAGATCTGAAACTTTTCCGTATTGTCGATACTGCTCAAGAAGCAGCAGATCATATCTTCCGTTTCTATGATAAGTATCTGTTAAAACCGAACTTCTAATCGCTATAACATTAAATAATACAAAAAAAAGAGAGTATCTAAGCAATTGGATACTCTTTTTTGTGTATTCGTGCACTCGCCATCTATCCACAACCTTCCATCCTAATGAAAATCAGGGCTGCCCCGACATTGTTACTTTTTTTGTGCATTCATACGACTACTTCACTTCGTGTTTGTTTAACATAAGTAAGCGGCATTTTAGCCTTAAGCATAAAGAAATATTCTAAATACAAAAGTTAAAAAAGTACACTTTATCTATTCGTTCAATGCGGCTAAACGGAGGTCCCACTTCCCCCCTACAGATATAGCACCTCTTAAGTACAGATAAAGCACAGATAAAGTACCATTTTGTTACAAAACGATATGTACTTTAGCAGTACTTTAAACGAGGTATTGAACTCCTGAAAACGGAGAAAATAGAAAAAAAGACACTTTTATTCATTTTAACTACTAGATAAGCACACACCCGACACAATTAAGCCTAGATAGCTGTACAAAAAAGTAGCATCAAATCTTCTAATGAAGCGCAACAGCAGGTTGATTTATTGGAGAACAAAGGAGCGGGCTCCAGCAGTATGCCACAAAAAAAGGGCCTAAGCCCTTTTTATATATAAAGATATGGATAAGATATACCGTAGCTACTTTTAGAAAACGCCCCATATTTGTTTACTAATTCCGCTATTACAGTACGCATGTACTAAAGTAAGTCAAATTAACCCTTTAGAG
Organism: Sphingobacterium sp. CZ-UAM; assembly: GCF_002000245.1. Taxonomy (GTDB): domain Bacteria; phylum Bacteroidota; class Bacteroidia; order Sphingobacteriales; family Sphingobacteriaceae; genus Sphingobacterium. The sequence goes on from NZ_MTCM01000001.1 coordinate 1,363,859, forward strand.
AAAAAAACAAGGGGGACAAAAGGGGGACAAATTACAATAAATTGATATACAAACTATTACTGTTACACGATAAAATCACAAATAGTATGTTTTTAATAAAAATAACAGGATTCCATTTTAAATCAGAAGCGCTTTGCATCTACGAGATCAAAAACAGACGTGTCTTAGCATATAAAAAAGAAGACCTGAGGTTGGGAGCCCCAGGTCTTAACTAACCAATTATTAACCTAAATTATGAAAAGTCTTTTTTTATTATTCTACACAAGGAATATTTCAACTATTAGACCAAAAAGAGTGTCGATTTTATATTTCACATTTTTTTAACACATTGCTGAGATTGATATGACGGATCTCCTCTTTCGGGCACTACAAACTATGATATTTAATATTATTGGAAGAGCTTTTCTGTGGTAATTTTGTCATAATCCATGTCAGCTTCAGCCGCGACAAGTCCAGCCGGATTTTGCGTCAGAAAATGCACCTTATTTGGATAGCGTTCAGCCATTTGCCTGACCAGCTCCATCATATAATGATTACTTGGATAAACTTTTACTTGGGTTTTGATATCTTCAAAATCTACATACTGGCCATATAGCTCAATATATCCCATACCGTAAAATTGGCCATTTTCAATGACAATACAGCTCTTTTCTTCTATACTCCGCCCCTTATCGACAAATACAAAAGATGGTCTTTGTTTCAACCATTCATCAATACAACGCTCGACACGTGTGTTATGCAATGCTTTGTCAGGCAAATCAGCTCGACTGACAGATTTAGCTGCCAAACTAGCAGTGCCAAAATGACAAAATTGAGCGCTAATCTCTCCTTCTTTCATAAAGGACTGTAATAATTGAATGGCATCGTATTCGCGTTGAAATAGCTGAATGCAATCTTGGATCCGATTCATTTTACCTATTGCCAAATGGAGATACCCGCTTTGATCCTCATAGCAAAACAAACCAAATTTTGGTTCATACCGTTTTAGTGCGCGATTATATTTGGGCCAAAGTCGTTTAATCTCCGCACATTCCAGTAGCAGGGACATCAGTTCTGTGCCACAGGACTCATAACTAATGTGATAGATCTCTTTTAAAAAATTTTGTCGCTGCGCCTGAATATTGTTACCTGTAAAGTGGGATAACACCCTTTTCTTGATATTGACCGCCTTCCCCACATAGACCACCTTTCCATCTTTATCATGAAAATAGTAAACACCGGCAGTATCGGGCAATTGCTCGAATTCCTTCCGATCTAGATGCGGCGGAAACCGCTGATCAATAGCCTTATGTTTGATCATTTCCTGAAACACCTGTGCTGTATCAAGCGCACGAAGATAAGCGAACAGAATCGCTGTTGCGTCGGCATCACCGCCTGCCCGGTGCCGATTTTCGATGGGTATATCGAGGTAATCGCACAAACGGCCCAAACTATAGGATAAAAGCCCTGGTTTGATCTTACGGGCATAGCGTACGGTACACAATTTAATGGAAGACCAGTCTATTCCAGCCTCCTGAAGCTGAAAGCGAACGAAGGAATAATCAAAATTGACGTTATGTGCAACAAAAACCCGATCTTTCAATAATGCATAAATTTCTGCTGCAACGTCCTCGAATAAAGGTGCATCCGCAACCATGTCATTATCGATACCGGTAAGCGCAAAAATAGAATTTGGAATTTCAACCCCTGGATTTACCAAAGTCTCCCAACGATGCAACACGCGATTACCGTCGTGTATAACGATTGCGATTTCAGTAATCCGACTGGATTTTGCATTACCCCCTGTGGTTTCTATATCCACAATGGCAAATTCTTGTTTTTTGCTCCGATTCATAGTCATTCCTAAAACAAATATACTAACATATTTAGTATATCTATGTATTTTAGCATTTATTTAACGAAAGAGCTTAAAGTAATGTTATATCGCAGAATAACTAAGATCAGCCTACTATCATTTGGTCAATTTTCAGCCATATTTAATAGGATAAGCAGTTTAAAAATAATGTTGATAAGATTTTGCTTATTTTGGATATACTTTTATATAACATATCAAATTATCATCAATGGAAATAGTACATAAAAACGACGAAAAACATGGCAGTTTTGAGGCAGTAGACGAAGGAAAATCAGCTGCACAAATGACATACACCTGGGCTGGACCAACAAAATTTATCATTGACCATACCGAAGTCAACGAAAACTATACGGGCAAGGGATTAGGCAAGCAACTACTAATGGCTGCAGTCGAATTTGCCCGAAAAGAAAATCTTAAAATCCTCCCCCTCTGCCCCTTTGCAAAGTCAGTGTTTGACAAAGAAGCAGCGTTGGCTGATGTGCTTTTTTAGCGTGATGGGAAAAATAAAAGCAGGTTGAATCTAACTGGAAAAAAATCCAACCTGCTTTTATCATTTAGATAAACCTTATTATTTTACCGAAGCTAATCCGGATACACCTGACTAAAATCTATTTACAAATTTAAAGATAAGATCTGCCGCCAGTTTTGCTGTACGGGCATCGATATCAAAATATGGATTTAACTCTGCAATATCCATGGATTTCAAATTAGGCAGCCCCATAATAGCGCTGTACAAATCGAAAAATAGATCATCCGGAACAATGCCATTAAAGGCTAGCGCACTTACGCCGGGTGCGTACGGAGCCGCGAAAGCATCCAGGTCAACAGTTAAGTAGATATAATCAACCTGTCTGGCAAATGTTTCAATTTGATCCTTAATAGCATTGAGTTTACTTGGAACCAGGTCTTTGCGTTCAACAATCTGTGTACCTTTAGACTTTGCATAATTGATAAGTCCACTTGTATTACTGATCTCCTGTATACCTATCGCCATATAATGAAACGCTTGGTCCGTATCTTTTCGGTCCGCTTCGATCTGATAAAACCCGGTTCCTGAATTTCCCTTTCCCCCAGCAAGCGCACGCATATCCAAATGCGCATCTAGGTTGATCATACCAATCTTATGCCCACCGTCACGTAAATAGTCTTTTATTCCGAGATAATGGCCATAAGTTACCTCATGTCCACCACCCAAAACGATCGGAAATCCGCCAGCTTTAAGAATAGAGGACAAGGCATATCCTAGCGTTAATTGTGAAGATTCTAAATCACTATCGTTTAGAAAAATATCACCAGCATCTTTAAGTTTAAGTTTAGATGAAAAATGAACCGGAAGATTAGCAAGTACGTTTCTTATGGCACCAGGTCCATCCTTCGCGCCTATCCGCCCCTGGTTGCGGACAACACCTTCGTCACTGCAAAATCCCAGAAACACCACTGACTGACTCAAATCTGGATTGACCATCAGGTCAGTACATTCCATTAATTGATGCCAGCGCATCCAATCCCTTTGTTCGCCATCGATCCGTCCTTTCCAGACGGCTTGGTCCCCCGGGGTATATAAGTCCTGCTGGTTAAGTAAAAGGTTCATTCGTTTTCATTAAATAATTCATCAATAATATGGTCGTCCACAAGTTGTGCCCGGGTAACCTGTAACGTTGGATTACTTGCCATCGCACTATCCAAGGCTTGGTTTGCCTCTTTGTTACGCGCCCAGGCACGCCTGGCAATACCATTATTCACATCAAAGTACAACATTTTCTCCAGTTTACCATCTGCGGCTACCGAACCATCAAGCAACATTCCGAAACCACCATTGATTACTTCGCCCCAGCCAACACCGCCACCATTGTGAATGGAAACCCAGGTTGCACCCCGAAAACTATCACCGATCACATTATGTATCGCCATATCCGCGGTAAACTGACTTCCGTCGTAGATATTGCTCGTTTCCCGATAAGGGGAATCCGTTCCACTGACATCGTGATGATCTCGTCCCAATACAACTGGACCAGCAAGTTCTCCATTTCGAACGGCTTCGTTAAATGCTTTGGCAATAGCGATACGGCCATTAGAATCTGCATACAGGATACGGGCTTGCGATCCAACAACCAACTTGTTCCTTCCGGCCTCCTTGATCCATTGGATATTGTCCAACATTTGCTGTTGGATCTCTTTTGGCGCTATCGCCTGAAGCGATGTCAGTACATCCATCGCAAGTTGATCTGTTTTTTCCAGATCCGAAGGTTCTCCCGAAGTACACACCCAACGAAAAGGACCAAAACCATAGTCAAAGCACATGGGACCTAAAATATCCTGAACATAAGACGGATAGATGAATTTATCCCCATCCGCGTCCAATATTGCTGCCCCAGCGCGGCTACTTTCCAGCAGAAATGCATTGCCGTAATCGAAGAAATAGGTCCCTTTGGCAACGTGTTTATTAATGGCATCTACATGACGGACCAATGTTGTCTGTACAAATTGTTTAAATTTAACAGGATCAGCGGCCATCAGCGCATTGGATTCATCAAACGATAAACCCATCGGATAATAACCTCCTGACCAAGGATTATGGAGCGAAGTCTGATCCGATCCGACAGTCACATAAATATCCTCGCGGTCAAAGGCTTCCCAGACCTCCACAATATTGCCGATATAAGCAAAAGATATCGACTGCTTTTTATCCATCGCTACGCGAACCTGATCCACCAATTGGGCAATATCTTCCACCAATACATCTACCCAACCTTGCTCGTGTCTTTTTTTCGCGGCTGTTGGATTGACCTCAGCACAGACGGTAATGCAGCCAGCAATATTGCCTGCTTTCGGCTGTGCACCACTCATCCCCCCAAGGCCGGAGGTCAAAAACACTTTTCCTTGGATAGATTCTCCAACTGGAAGCTGCCGACGGAAGGCGTTCATGACCGTAATTGTTGTTCCGTGCACAATACCTTGTGGGCCAATGTACATATAGGAACCTGCAGTCATCTGCCCATATTGGGTGACACCCAGCGCATTGTACCGCTCCCAATCATCGGGTTTCGAATAATTCGGAATCATCATACCATTACTGACAACAACCCGGGGCGCATGTTCCGAAGACGGAAATAAGCCCATTGGATGACCACTGTACATATGCAAGGTCTGTTCATCTGTCATCCGGGAAAGATAGTGCATCGTCAGGCGGTATTGTGCCCAATTTTGAAATACAGCACCATTACCACCATAAGTAATCAGCTCATGGGGATGTTGGGCAACAGCAGGATCCAAGTTATTCTGAATCATCAGCATAATGGCTGCTGCTTGTTTACTTTTTGCCGGGTAGGCTGCTATCGGACGGGCGTACATTTCATAAGTTGGTCTAAAACGATACATATAGATCCTCCCATACGCTCTTAATTCGTCCAAAAACTCTGGCGCTAATTCCGCATGCCATGATTTTGGAAAATAACGCAGGGCATTTCTGAGCGCAAGCTTTTCCTCTTTTTTCGAAAGAATATCTTTGCGTCGTGGTGCATGACTTACAGTCAGATCACGCGCTATCTTTGGGGGCAGCTGCGAAGGGATACCTTCTGCGACTACACGACTAAATACATTGTCCATCATCGTTCAATTGAAAACACTTCTCTACCATTTTTCCAGACAGCTGAAGGCTGCATACTTCCCTGATAATAAGTGATATTTTGATAATTATTGGTATTAAATAAACTAAAATCCGCTCGCATTCCCTTTGCCAGTTTCCCGCGATCATGCAGATTCAAGGCATGCGCTGCCCGGAAGGTCAAGGCAGACAGAACCTCCGCATTGCTGAGCTTTTCCATTGTTGCCAATATACAGGCACTGGTCAGCAATTGGCCAATCGGTGCAGAACCCGGATTCCAGTCACTTGCGATTGCTAAACTTGCACCAGCGTCCAACAGTTTACGTGCTGGTGTGAATGCACAGCCAATACCGATAGACGCCGCAGGCAATGCCACTGCAACGGTATCAGACTGTGCCAAAAGTCCAATTTCTACTGCTGTGGATGCTTCAAGGTGATCGGCTGATCGTGCGCCTAATTCCACTGCAACTTGACTTCCGGAGGTGCTGAACTGATCTGCATGGACCGTCAAATCGAAGCCCATTTCTTTGGCCCGTTGCAAGTACGGTCTGACCGTTTCGGCGTCAAATGCTGTTTTTTCAATAAAAGCATCCACTCGATTGGCCAACTGCTGTGCTTTCAATTCTGGGAAGAGCGTTGCCTCCATCAGGTCAAGGTAATCTTTTGCCGACCCCTTATAGTCCCGAGGCAGAATATGTGCTGCTAGACAAGTCGGTATTAAATCCGCAGCAGTCTGGTTATTTGCCCTCTTAATAGCGCGTAAAATCTTAAGTTCTTCTTCAACTTGAAGACCATAACCACTTTTAACTTCGATGGTTGTAATACCTTGACGCAATAGAAAATTAGCGCGATCGATGGTGAGTTGAACCAATTCATCTTCTGTACTGGCCCTTGTGTGGGATACTGTACTCCAAATTCCACCACCGGATTCCGCAATTTCCAGATAAGAAGAGCCTGCGTTACGAAGCGCAAAATCATTTGCCCGCTGCCCTGCATAGCTAATGTGGGTATGGCAATCCACGAAGCCTGGTAAAGCAACCTGATCACCTTCAAGATGGATGATGGTAGCTCTTTCCTGCCATTGTTGACATAAAAGGTCAAAATCACCTATTTCTTGAATGATTTCGCCTTCAATCAAAATGCCAGCATGATCTATAATCTGTAATTCGGCATCCTTTATAGCACCTTTCAATGAAATATGATCCATTGTCAATAATTGCCTGAAAGGACCTATAAGTTTTAACTCTTTTTCCATGATATGCCAATCTAAAATGTATCAAAACGCTCTACCAGCGCGGCTTCAACATCTTGCTTCGGATTAGTCTGCTGACGTAGAGTAATCAGTTCGCCCGATTTGACCAATTCCAATGCATTCGTTAACAAAGCTTCCATTGGCTGATCGGATTCAATATGTGGAATAAACTGCCGGATGCGTTCATGAACCGTTTCCAATGCCGGAGTAGACCGCAGCGGGTGATGATAATCCTTCGCCTGTGCTGCGCATAACAATTCAATACTTAGTATTTTATCCACGTTATCTATGACCTGAAGCAGCTTCCTACCCGATATAGATCCCATACTCACATGATCTTCTTGTCCCAGTGATGTTGGGATACTATCCGCACTTGCTGGAAAACACAAACCCTTATTCTCACTTGCAATAGCAGCTGTGCTATATTGAAGAATCATAAAACCAGAATTAAGCCCTGTCGATTTCATCAACAACTTAGGCACGCCATTGGTTTGCCCCTCCAGGGATAAATACACCCTCCGATCTGATATATTACCTATTTCCGATACAGCAAGTGTGGCATAATCCAAAGGTAAAGCAATAGACTGTCCATGGAAACTACCACCACTGATCGTTAATTCATCGTTTATAACAACAGGATTATCTGTTACCGAGTTGATTTCAACCTCGATTGTATCCTTTAAGTGAAGCCATGCATTACGTGAAGCACCATGTACCTGTGGGATACAACGTAAAGAATAGGGATCCTGAACGCGCGAGCAATCTTTATGGCTTTCTAAAATCGCTGACCCATAAAGTAAGGAATGGATATTTGACGCAACATAGCGGTTGCCAGCATGTGGACGCAGTTGATGTAATTCGGAGAAGAAAGGTTTAATGGATCCATTCAGTCCCTCGATCATCAATGCAGCGATAATATCCGCATTTTGAAGTACTCTGTTGAACTCGCTAACTGCTTTCACACCATGCGCGGCCATAAACTGTGTCCCGTTGATCAAGGCCAAACCCTCCTTAGCGCCTAACTGAATAGGCTTGAGGCCATGTTGCGCTAAAATAGACTCCGTAGTATAAATCTCTCCCCTGACATTCACTTTTCCAAGCCCGATCAGAGGCAGGAAAAGATGGGACAATGGTGCCAGATCTCCTGACGCACCAACTGAGCCCTGTTTGGGTACAACGGGAATAATATCCTCTTCGATGTGCCATATAATACGTTCTAATGTACTGTACTGAACACCTGAGAACCCCTTGGCTAGGGCGTGTACTTTTAATATAAGCATGAGTTTGGCCAAATCATTTGCGATGGGCTCACCCATCCCAACAGCATGGCTCTTCAGGATGTTTTCCTGCAATACCTGCGTCTGATCTGCATCGATCAGTGTCGTGCAAAGTGGCCCAAACCCCGTATTGATACCGTAAACCACCTGTCCGCGTTCGACAATCTGACGTACATAGGCTGCACTCCGATCGATATCGGCCTTCACCTGTGCCGAGATCTCTCCTTTGACTTCCCCTTTTGCTATTGCCAAGGCAATGGAACTTGTTAAGTGTCCACTGCCATATAAAAATTTTTCCATTATTATAAAGCTTTTATCAAATTTAGCCGCTATATTTAATAATTAGAAATACCATTTTTATCATCAATTGATAACCATGAATTATCAAATAGAACTTAGACATCTTCTTTATTTTAAAGTATTAGCCGAAGAGCTCCATTTCAGAAAAGCTGCTGAACGGCTGTTCATAGCCCAACCGGGACTGAGCAGACAGATCAAGCAGCTTGAAGAAAACTACCAGGTAACGCTATTTGAACGCAATAAAAGAAATGTCTCTTTGACGGAAGCCGGAGCTTATCTATTTGACGAGGTTAAAGAACTGTTTAGGCACATGGATCAGATTGAAACCCAACTCCAGAGTTTGGCCAATGGGAAGATCAGCACCTTAAAGTTAGGCTTTATCGGCTCGGCAGTACAAACAATTTTACCTCAATTGTTGGTCACCCTCAAACAAAAGCAACCTGATATCGAATTGTCACTACACGAACTTGCCAATGAAATACAATTGGACCTCATTCAAAAAAAGGAACTTGACTTTGGTTTTGTGCGTCTTACCGAAACACCAATCGGACTGCATAGCCTTCCTATCCATACGGAACATTTTAGTCTGGTACTGCCAAACAATCATCCCATGTTAGAACAGGAGAAACTTGATCTATATCAATTGAAGAACGAATCTTTTATTCTGTTTTCCAAAAATTACAGTCACTCCTATTATGATTTGGTCATGAGTATTTTTCAGGATCATCAATTTACACCAAAAGTTACGCTCCGTACAGTAAATGCATTAACAATATTTAATATGGTGGCACAGGGTCTCGGGGTCGCCATTGTACCGGCATCTTTAAAAAATGGTTATCAGGTTGATGTGCGTTTTCTTGAACTGGATAGCTTGGCACAGCGAACCACCTTATCGTTGGTATGGAATGCCGAAAACCGTAACCCAGGGATACCCTTCGTTTTGGATATTATTGCTTCTCAGGGTCTGAAAGCCGTCATTACGGAAACATAGACCTTTTTTATCGTAGAAATATTTGATATATTTACTTGACTATACATTTAAAAAACAAATTATGATTTTAGAAGTAGCCGTACTACAAATTATCGAGGGACAACAGTCTAATTTCGAACGTGATTATAAGACTGCTTGCCAGTACATTAGCGCTAGCAAGGGATACATCACACATTCACTCCGCAAATGCCTTGAAAAGGATAATCAGTATATTCTATTGGTTGAATGGGAAACTTTAGAGGACCATACAGTAGGCTTCAGAGAATCTCCATTGTTTAAGGAATGGGAAAAATTATTACATCACTATTATGACCCCTTCCCGACAGTGGAACATTATGAAGTGTTAAAATAGATTTTTCATCCATCTTTTTCAATAATATCTACTACCTTTGTAGGAATTATAAATTCAACTTTTAACCCCTGTAAAGTCTCGGACTTTATGGCTATATACGGAATAAGATGTATACAAAAGAAAAAGAAAAAGTAAACAGTTTCACGGTAGACCATACCAAATTGAAACAAGGGATATATGCCAAAGCTTCCAATACCGACAGTAGCGCTATTGAAAGCTATACGACTTACGATATCCGCATGATCAGACCGAATTCGCCGGAACGCATGTTATCTCCGGAGGTGATGCACACCTTGGAGCATTGTTTTGCGACAGAGATTCGAACAATTCTGGGCGATGAAGTTATCTATGTTGGTCCAATGGGATGCTGCACCGGGTTTTACGTGGTTTTAGCTGGTACAGACAGAAGCCCTCAGGCTGTTTCTGAATTGATGAAAGAAGTCCTGGAAACAATTTTGACCGAAGGCTATGAAGTTCCTTTCCAAAACCCGATCAGCTGTGGTAACTATACGTTCATGGATTTCCCTTCATCTAAACAAGCCTGTGTCAATTTCTTGCATTTGATCAATGCTGGAGAGCTCGCTTTCGAATACCCTTATATTGAAGAAAATTAAATGATTCTTAACAAAGAGATTGAAACAATCATTCTGGTAGCAAATAAAAATGAATTATCTTTTACTACCGAAAATAAATCAACCTTCATCTATGAAATAGGTGTTGGAAAAGTAAACGCAGTATTGTCACTGGCAATGCTCTATGAAGACATCAAAGCACTGGGCATCAACCCTGTGCTACTGAATGTCGGTACAATAGGATGCACAAGATATCCAATCGGGCATGTATTGTATCCGAACTACTATGCACAGGGTGATGCTTATACAGATGGATTCTTTTTAGAAAATACACTTTTCCTAAAAGGGCAAGGAACAATCGAATCGGTTTCTCTTGACGAATTTAACTACGAGGAAGCACTCCTGACTTCTGATCGTTTTATCAATGTCAATACGGCCTTCTATCAAGATATCAAACACCTGAACCCATTGGCTTTTGATATGGAATCCTATGCGCTGGCAAATTTCTGCATGCTCAAAAATTTGCCTTTTCACAGTATTAAGATCGTTTCAGATAATTGTGATGGTACAGTAAAAGATTGGGAAAGTATCCTTGGTGAAATTTCCGGACGATTGGGGACGATCCTCGATGAGTTTATGAGTGACCGACTGGTCAAAGAAAAAGTAGACATCCCCAGTCTTTAAGAAGATTGGATACCTTATAAAAGGGCCTGTGGTGTACGCTACAGGCTTTTTTTTGTAAGAGCTATCCTCCACTTACATCTAAATATAAACAGTATCCAGCCTTCCACTAAATTTTCTATTTAAGTCTAATAAAATATCATCGATAGGTTTTATTTGAATTAATCAAAACGATTTTGCGCCAGGGTTTGTTCAATTATGTAGATATGCACCCATCGTTATATTCATTATAACTCTTCTACACTGCAAATAAATCGATCTAATATTTTTATGAAGAATAAAAAGAAAATAATAATTTCAAATAGACTGCCGATACAAATAGAACGAAAAAAAGAAAAACTTATCATCAAACCGAGCGCTGGTGGTTTGGCGACGGGCTTAAATTCAGCCTTTGACCCAACTGAAATCCTCTGGGTTGGCTGGCCGGGCATCGTCCCTAAAGATGACCGTGAAAAGGAGAAAATCATCGCATTGCTTGAACCGATGAACCTACTCCCCGTCTTTTTATCAAAAGAGGAAATCCGCAACTTCTATGAAGGGTACTCGAATGAAGTCCTCTGGCCAATATGCCATTATCAACCCAGCTATATCCACTTTGATCGGGAATACTGGTCAACGTATGTTACTGTTAATAAAAAATTCTGTGATGCCGCGCTATCAGCACAACAATCTCCCGATTTTATTTGGGTACAGGATTATCAGCTCATGTTGCTACCACAATTATTACGTCAAGAAAATCAGGAACTCAATATTGGCTATTTTCATCATATCCCCTTTCCGTCAGAGGAGCTATTCATGAATATTCCCCAACGGAAGGAGCTTATCGAAGGTTTACTGGGGGCTGATCTTGTTGGTTTTCACACATTTGCAGATAGTCAGAATTTTCTTAACGCCTGTAAGAAAGTATTACACGTACCTTGTGGTCATAATCAACTCAAATACAGAGATAGACATATATTTGTTGAATCCTTTCCGATGGGAATAGACTACGACAAGTTTGCCCACACCAGTTCCCTCCCCCAGGTTAACGCCATCGCTACCCAATTTCGCAGTCATTTTCCAGATCAAAAAATAATAATATCTGTGGATCGGCTCGACTATAGCAAGGGCATATTGGAAAGACTGCGTGCTTTTCTCACCTTCCTGGAAAAATATCCGGAATGGCATTCAAAAGTCGTACTTTATATGCTTATTGTTCCTTCCAGAGATAAGGTGTCCCAATATAAAAAACTGAAAGATGAAATCAACCGAAAAGTAAGCGAGATCAATTCAATTTATGGCAATCTGAGCTGGACTCCCGTACTCTATTTTTATAAATCCCTTCCGTTTGAAGAACTCATAGGACTCTATGTTGCATCCGATATTTGCATGATTACTTCTACAAGGGATGGAATGAATCTTGTTAGCAAGGAATATATTGCCTCCAAGACCAGCTCAGATGGCGTATTGATCCTGAGTGAATTTGCCGGTGCTTCGAAGGAACTCGTAGATGCACTTATTGTCAATCCCTACAATCGAGCTGAAACTGCGGAGAGTATCCATCATGCGCTTAGAATGCCACCAGATGAAATTCGCGAACGCACGGAAGCGAATCGCCAGATTATACAGAAATTTAATGTACAACACTGGGTTCGTCTCTTTTTAAATCGTATGGCAGAAACGAAAGCCATACAACGTGATGAATGGGCCCGACGGATTTCGGATAAGGTTTTTAACAGTATAGCTGAACGTTACAGACAAAGCCACAACAGGTTATTCTTTTTGGATTATGATGGCACCCTGGTCAAATTTCAAAATCATGCGCAAAAGGCTAGCCCAACCGTTCTTTTGTACAATCTCCTGGATAGTATTATCGCCGATCCGCTCAATACCCTAGTTATCATCAGCGGGCGCTCCCAGGAAAGTCTGTCCTCTTGGTTTGATGGACGCTCCTACTATTTGGTCGCAGAACATGGGATCTGGTCTAATTTTCCCAATTTTAACTGGGCTTACAAAAAGGGCTTAGCCCTACACTGGATGCCCGAAGTCAAAAAGCTCATGGAAAAGTTGGCTGATCAGACACCCGGTGCTTATATAGAGGCTAAACCATATTCCTTGGCCTGGCATTACCGTAAAGTGGAACAGGGACTTGGAGAACTCAAAGCGGCAGAACTGAAGGAAATTTTAAATCCCATGTTGAATGACTATGGATTACAGCTCCTTGATGGAAATGCCGTTATTGAAGTAAAAAATACCGAAGTCAATAAAGGGAAAGCTGCGCTAGAGATCGCGGGACATATTAAAGCCGATTTCTTATTGGCTATAGGTGATGATGTCACCGATGAAGATCTTTTCAAATACCTGCCCCGCTCAACCATAAGCATCAAGGTTGGCAGCAATAAATCGGCTGCAAAATACTATTTGGATCAACAGGAAGATGTGCTTCAATTTTTAAATCAACTTATTATAAAATCATGAAGGAAAATACGGCAACAAACAGACATATATATCAAGCAGGGATCATTGGTAACTGCTCCTATATAGCCCATGTAGACATCCACAGCAATATCTCCTGGTTGTGTTGGCCCTCCTTTGAGGATAGTTTTGTTTTTGGGGGCCTAATCGATAAAAACCAAGGGGGCCGCTTTGCCATAAAACCGGAAGAGGAAATTGTGGAAACGAAACAATATTACATCAAAAACTCCAACATCCTCTGTACAGAAATCCATACGGAATCTTTTGCCTATCGCATTACAGATTTCGCACCCCGGTTCGAACAATTTGGACGATATTTCAAACCGCTGATGTTGATCCGGAAAATAGAACCGCTACGCGGTGCGCCTAGTGTCAATATCCAATGTCAACCAACCGGAAATTATGGCCGCAATATGCTAAAAGCTACACGGGGAAGCAACCATATTCTCTACAGCAGTGCGGATATCGGTGAACGCATCCGCCTAACGACAGATGTGCCGATATCCCATTTTTTCCAACAGGACAGCTGGACGATCATAAGCGAGAATAAATATCTTATTTTGACTTATGACGCCGCTTTTGAATCCGCAATTGCAAGCACTTGTGAAGATTTCCTGCATAAAACACTAAGTTACTGGCAACGATGGATTAAACGATGCAGTATCCCCAATATATACCAAAAAGAAGTGATTCGTTCGGCCCTGGTACTCAAACTACACCAATATGAAGATACCGGAGCTATTATTGCTGCATCGACCACAAGCTTGCCCGAATTTCCGGATTCAGGAAGAAATTGGGATTATCGCTACTGCTGGGTACGTGACAGCTATTATGTGTTGACCGCGTTAGCACATATTGGCCAGTTTGAAGAAATGGAAAGTTTTGCTAATTATATCGCCGGTATTACACATCACAATCCCGGCCGACTTCAGCCCCTATATGGCATACTGGGGACCTCCGAATTAACAGAGCATATTCTACCCTATCTAAAAGGATATCAGGATAGCGGCCCCGTTCGCATCGGCAATCAAGCATTCGAACATATCCAAAACGATGTATATGGACAGGCAATGATAGCCTTACTCCCACTGTTTACAGATCAACGTTTCAAAATCCACGAGAACAAAAATGTACTGGGTTGGGTAAACTTTATCCTGGAGAAAATAGAAGCAACGATCGACGAGAAAGATGCCGGAATTTGGGAATTTCGAAATTTTGCCAACCACCACTGTTATTCCAACCTTTTCCAATGGGTTGGCTGCAAGGCAGCCCTGCTTATCGCCCGCCAAAATGGTTATCAGGATATGGAACAGCGGGCCACTGTCCTGCTCGAAAAGGCCGCCGCCTATATCGAAGCCTGTTACGACGAAGAAAGAAAAGTTTATCAAAATGCATTGGACAGTCAGAATTTGGATGCAAGCACGCTACAGCTGATTGTCATGGATTACCTAGATCCTAAATCAGACCGGGCCCGACAGCATCTTCAAATGCTTGAAAAAGAACTTAAAGGTGAAAATGGACTGTTTTATCGGTACAAGCACCAAGATGATTTTGGCAAACCCAAATCTACCTTTTTGGTCTGTGCATTCTGGTATGTAGAAGCTTTGGCCTGCGTTGGAAGAGTTGAAGAAGCAAAAGAAATACTGGAAAAGCTGTTAACTTACAGTAACCATCTGGGCTTATTCAGTGAGGATGTTACAGAAGATAATGGTAGCCAATGGGGCAATTTTCCACAGGCCTATAGCCACGTAGGATTGATGAACGCTGTATATCGCCTCGCCATTAAATTGGACAAACCCATCTTTTCATTATAACGCACAAAAAATGCGGTCAAATAATACTGACCGCATTCTCTTTATTATATGTAAGTTTACAATTAATCGAATGCTTACATTTTATTTAACCAATCTTCTACCTCTTCTTTTGTCTTACCGGTTTTTTGTTGCAACTTACCCAACAACTCATCTTCTTTACCTTCTGCATATAACAAATCATCATCGGTCAAATCAGCATATTGTTGCTTTACTTTTCCTTTTAACTCGTTCCAACGTCCTTTCCATGTTAAATTACTCATAATACTTCTTTTTTAGTTTAAAAATGAATTGATATATTCTATTATATTAAAGATTTTTATATCAGCGTTTGTTTATATTCATCGAAATGTTCACATATCTCTTCCATTCCGATACTTTTACCCATTAGATCAATAAAGCGGTTTTTATATAGTGAAAAAATATACAAACCTGTAGCAATATTTCCGATCACAAATATGCCTTCAAGTTCGTTGCTTCTAACGATCTTATCCTTCAGGTGGCATTCCTTCAGCAATGGAATGTTGTAGGAAGACCATTTTCCCATTCGATCTCTAAGTATCAATCCGATGTCTTTTGTTTTCACCATTGTTATTGTCTTTTCTATTTTTAGAACAGTTGTCAAAGATCAAATGTTTCAAAAATTCAACGCAAAAAAACAGAACAAGTGTTTACTGTGAAGACCACCGTATTTATACGTCCGCTGAGCTGTTGACTACCTACCCTTACTATTGATCCTAACGCGAGTAGGCTATTATCTCCGACCTAGGCTACCAATGCTTCCAATTCCCCAATTTCATTGAGAATACCCTGATAACATGCTCGATTGAAAATAAAGTTTCCAAACCTTTCGGAATGGAAACTTAATGTTAAAGGACCCATGGAGTAAATTTTATCGTCTCCCTGGCAAATAGATCTGGAATCCAACACCTACCCCTAAACCGCTCGCTCCGGTACCGGTATTAATACTGGCCTTGCTATAATTGTAACCGAAAGTTGCTTCCAGAGCGACCGTTTTGGTAATAAAATGTGCATAGCCAACATTAGCGCCTAATGCCAATGCTGCACTTTTTCCAACCGAGCTCCCAGAAATACCGATATCACCCTGACCGAAAAAACGTCCTGTAGACGAGCCTCCCCTCGGAAAATAGTAGCGAACAAAAGGAGCTATACCATAGGTCCATTCATTGTCCGCATCCTTCTGTGTTCGCAATCCAAGATTAGCCTGTGCACCGATGGCTAAACCGTCTGATACAAAATAGCCTGCGCGTGGTTGCAGTGCAGCATTAAATGACTTTCCTTCGAAACTATAACCCAAACTACCAATTGATCCACCGACCATCCAATTCCCTTGGCGAATTGGCTCAACGCCAACATCTGACGACATCTGTGGGGTAGTTTCGATTTTCTGTGCATTCGCCTGTAAACAAATACCGCCTGTAATCAATAAAAGTAGTGCAAATTTTCTCATAGTATCTTTCTTTAATAAATTACTTTAATTTAATAACAAGCTCTCTCTTTGAAAAATTTTGAATTTATTATTAATTTGATTTTTATTACAGAAACTATCTTATCTCGCCAATAGCGGATCCATCGCACGAAAAAGTCAACGATTCGATGCTGAAAACTGTTCAACTATAAAAAAGAAATCATGAGAACAACAATTCAATTTCGTAGTGGTATGCCGATGACATTCGAAGATGCTTTTATGCTATTAAACGAAATAGATCCTATCGGCAATAATCCCGGTACCGATGATGGTACCCGCATCCGTAAAGCACCAAAAGTTCCTGATTTGGAAGAAGTAATACCCGATAAATATTATCCAGAAAGTGCTGAAGGCCCCGATCCCACAGAGGAAGAACAACGGGATCGAGATGATCTGGCCCATATTGATCCAGACCACGACAAACATCAGGAGCAGCCAGATCATAAAGAAGAAGATATCTATACGCCCGACGCTGATCAGGATCAGGATGAGGATGTGGAGGAAAAAGGCTTATAATCAAGGATTAAAAATATAGACGTTATGACTAAAAATCATGGTAAACAGATCAAAGATGACGCAAAGTATGAAGCTTTACGTCGTGAAGGTTATAGTAAAGAAAAATCAGCCCGTATAGCCAACACACCCGATTCTGGGGAAAAAGGCGGTAAAAGCCCTGATTTGGATCAAAGAAACAAAACAGAATTACTCGCTGAAGCAAAGAAAATTGGAATAAAAGGGCGCCATAAAATGACTAAAGAAAAACTGATCAAAGCGATTCGTTCCTAATCAAAAAACTCCCTTAGTAAAGGGAGTTTTTTTGGTCAGCGGCTTCCTATTACCCCGCTTATAACCCGTCAATTATCTGACATCCATGGAACTGTCTTTTCGTGTGGAGTCCAGTAAGGTTGTATCTTTTTGCATACTCATCTTCTGCTGCTCACTTAAGTTATATCTTGTCTCATCAGCATCGCTCGGAGCAATGTTATCCGATTGCCCGCTTCCCTCTTTACTATTTGAAGAATTTCCACAGGAAGATAATGATGTGCCAAAGAGCAGTGCAATTCCAATGATAGCGATTAACGTCTTTACTTCTTTCATATTTGACTTATTTTTGTTTACTAATCTTTATTAAAGAAACCCCGTTCAAGAATCTTTAGTTCAAAAAAAATGAAAACTGTCTAATATGCCCCTAAAGCTGAACAGTCATTAGGATGCACGGCCATACTTGTGTCCACGTAGTTAAGACATTTCTTGCGGGAATAAATACCCTATTCATTCGTGGCAAAAAAAGTAAGGTGAATTGTTTAAAGAGTAATATTTCTCCCATAAATCAGCTTAGCTTGTAGTATTTCCGCTACAAGGCATAAAATTCCGACTATACGTATTTTCCGCATTTAGCTGTTTAAACAAGCGTTAACCGCATTATTACAGCAAAAATTAGCACTCTAATTGTACTATTCAGCTAACAAATCAGTCAATTCAATAAACGAGAGATATCATGAATAATTCCAATTTAAACTTACTTGTCGAAGAAAAAAGAAGCTTATTAAAACATTTCGCTGGAAAATTCACCACTGATCCAGACGAAAAGGAGGACTTGATTCAGGAAACGCTTATTCGCGCATTGAAGTCGATCGATGACTTTATTAAACATCCCAAATTAATGTCCTGGCTATATGTGATTATGAAGAATGTTTACATTAATCAGTACCGTAAGGCCAAAAGAACCAACGATATCCATGAAACCTATATTGGTCTCGAATCCTACAATACAACAGAATCAAATAAAGGTGAGAACAAATTTGTATCCGATGATATTGAAAAAGCAATGTGTAATCTTTCGGAGGAAAACTACCAAATCTTTCAGTTATTTCTGGAAGGTTATAAATATCATGAAATAGCCTCCTATTTTGACATGCCGGAAGGGACAATCAAGACCAGAATACATATGACCCGCAAAAAACTACAGAAACAGTTAAAAGTATACCAACTTAAATAAAACTAAATATCATTTTTGCTGTTAACATAGAACTAGTTCTGCACAAAATTTAACAATACACAAAAAAATACTAATATGGAGTCTAAAATTATAAAATTCAATCAGCACTATATGCCGATTTTGCTGATTATTTGTGGTGGTCCCATTGGAAAGAAAAATAACAAAACAGCTGTTTTATCAAATACAGCCACGCCTGTAAATAAAAAACATTCTACGGACAACACAGAAGCGGAAAAAAAAACTGGTTTTAATAAAACAAAGTAAAAAAACAATTAAATAAAAGAAGACCACTTTATTCGATTAAAGTGGTCTTTCTTTTTGTTAAGCAATCAACAAGGCTACATTCTTTTTCACTTGCTATCTAGTGCAGGGAGGTAAAAATACCTGTACGTTGTTTTTTTAAAACGGAACTGGGGTAGTATGAGTTCTTAGATTGACAGGAAATAATGCATTTAAATAAAAAATAATGGAAACGATAACAGTAAATGATAGCACGTTAATCAATGATTTGATACAAATCAATAACGACCGTATCGCTGGATATAAAAAAGCTATTGAAATTGCTAAGCGATTACATATCGGTAACTTAAATAACATCTTTGTTGAATATATGAGTCAATCCCAAATATTTATTGAAGAACTCAAACCATATCTGGAACAGCAAGCTAAAGCGGCTACTGATGGCAACATGGTCAGTGGTAAGCTTTTTAGAATATGGATGGATATCAAATCTGCCATTTCAGGAAACGATGAAAAAAGTTTATTATCAAGTTGCGAACAGGGCGAAGATGCTTTTAAAAAGACCTATAAGGATGTCATAGACAATCAAGATTGGGAAATTACCCACGATCTTCTCCTTCTGATCGAAAAACAGCTCGCCATACAACTTGAAGCTCACGAATACATCAAAACATTACGGGATAATGCTTCTTAATTCATATTGTTTTTATCCAACCGAACTAAGATCCTTATTATCCAATTATGAGGATCTTTTTAATACAACAGCTTGTTAAAAACTAAATAACCTATATGAAAACAAGGGATAGCAAAGGATATACAAGACGAAAAGTTAGACAGACCTTTAGATACTTTGATTATTCAGGTAATGAGATTACGGATAAGAAGATATTAGAAAGAATAAATCTTCTGGCCATTCCTCCAAATTGGAAAGATGTCTGGATTTCAAAAAATGCGAAAAGTGATCTACAGGCTTATGGTTTTGATCAAAAAGCCCGCAAACAATACATCTATCATCACAAATTTGTTCAACAAAAACAGGAAGAGAAATTTAGGAATATCCGCTATATGGGGCAGTATCTACAAGAACTCAGAAAAATAACCTCGCGCCAATTGAAATATCAAGACTGGAATATGGAAAAATTATGCGCAATTGCTTTTAAAATAATGGATAGCACACTTGTAAGGATTGGAAACAAGCGTTACACATTAGAAAATAAATCCTATGGTCTCAGTACCCTCGAAAAAAGGCATGTTAAAATAATAGACAACAAGATTACTTTAACCTATAAAGGGAAGAAAGGAGTTTTTCAGAAAAAATCCTGGAAAGACAAACAACAAGCGAAATTACTTGGAGAATTGCTCCAGTTTAAAGGAAAAAATGTATTCCAACTTGATAAAACACAATGCGAAAATACGTTCTGCGGCCGTGCTTTTAATTCTTATCTGCAGCAACATTGTCCTGGCCGAATCAGCTGTAAGGATATCCGCGTATGGGGAGCTAGCCGCGAGGCTTTCAATCTATTATCCAAGATAAAACAAGGTGACACTTTAAATACACGAAAAAAGCAACTTAATGAAGTCATAAAGACAGTGGCCAAACAGCTTGGTAATACCAAAACAGTCTCTCAAAATTATTATATCCATCCAGCTATACAAATCACATTTCTGGAAGGAGTATTTCCATTCATTAAGGAAAAACTGACACTCAGCAAACTAGAAAACCGGCTATTCCGCTTCTTATTAAAATCGAGCAAATCCCTTAACGCCCAAACTTAAACCATTCGGACAAGGGATGTTTTCTATTTTCCAACCAAAAGGCAACCATTTCCATTGCCGTGACCGAAAATGTAATCCCATTACCACCAAAGCCACAAACAAAATAGCTATTTTCAAATTCTTTATGTTCCCCAATATACGGCAGGCCATCATGGGTTACTCCAAAAGTTCCTGCCCAACTAAAATCTGTAAAAAACGGTTTATTGATAATCTTTTGGAAAGACTTTTCCAGTGTTTTCGACTTTCGAGTAATCAATGCATCTCGCTTTTGGGGATTGTGAAACTCTTCATCCCCTCCACCGATCAAAAATCGACCATCATCAGTCGTTCGCATATAAAGATAAGGTTCAGAAGTGTTCCAGATCAATATGTCTTTATACTGCTGATACAATACAGAATCCACTTCGGAGACTATGGCAAAAGTACTCAGTAAGTCTACAAACTTCTCGGGGATGACACTAGCAGTTTCATAGCCCGTACAATATATAATTTTTTTTGTCCGGATGGTTGCCCCTGTCGACACCTTAACCAGACTGTGCAGCCTATTCTTCCTAACAGAAATAAGTTCAGTTTTATCAAATACTTCCAATCCCTGTTTGGTATTATACTTCAACAATTCATGAGCAAAACAAAAGGCATCCAGACTGGCACCGTGCCTGGAAAGTATTCCTCCATAAGTTTTGGCTAAACCGTATCCGGTTTGAATATCATCAGCGGATAACCAGTTAACCTTAAACCCCGCGGACTTCCTTTCCATAAACTCCTCCTTTAGCCATGAAATATCTTTTTTACGTGCTGCATAATATAGTGAATCCTTCCTGCGAAAACCAGCTTTAGATTTAATTTGCCGAGCAATTGAGCCAATATCATCTATTGCTTTGTTACAGGCTCTATAGCTGGCAATAGCTCCCTCCTCACCGATCAGTTTCTTCAATTGATACAGTGGCGTATCAATCTCATACTGCAACATGGAAGTCGTTGCTGCGGAACTTCCGTTCACGATTTCCCGCTTATCAATGAGGATACAGCTCTTTCCCATGGCTGTGCATTGATGAGCAATGAGTGCGCCAGTAATTCCACCGCCAACAATTAAAATATCACAGGTTTTGTCCTGATGCAATGAGGGGTAAGTCTGTATAATTCCATTTTTTACTAACCAAAAAGGTTCATTAGATTTTAAATCCATATCAGTCTCCAACAAATGCACTTATAACCAAATACAAAAGGAAAAAGTTTTGGATTATCTTTTAAAACGTTCAACCGAATATGCTGCATTCTTTATTGCTGTATTGACTTTAATAACGATAAACAAGCTTATTTCCAGGATTTTTAGATGTTCCATATTTAATTGAACTCGCTAAATTCACAAAATTCTGGTCAAACCAAATTGAATCGAATTGGGTTCTCTATAAAAAAGGCAATGAAAAATATTATTCCCGAACAAAAAGAAGGCAAGAAACTGGATTGCTTCGAGTCAGTTGACTTTGAGAGTACTATAATAGCGGATACAGCCTTTGATTCGGCATGCTTCCATCTCTCCCAGGTTAATCACTGGTATGAATTATCCGCCATTCCGGCGACGGCCTTTCAGTTAACGGATCATAACGGCTTTCCTATTGACCGTCCCTTGGCGCTGCATGACTATATTAGGTTGGATATTCCGGGACCTGGCCTTCCCAGTAGTGCGGGATATGATTGGGTTAATGTCGTCAATATCACTCAAGATTCAACTCCCGAGTATAAATTATATGCTTTAACCTTGAAACCTTGCCCCGATCCAAGGCATCCAGAAAATAAAGATACTGCCCACTTTTTTGAAGGGGTCTCCTCCTCTACGTTTCTCGTAGAACAACGACGCAATAGCATTTTAATTCAATATGCCGGACGAAACGAAATTATCAACGTAGAAAATCATAACCTTGGAGACAATCTCAGAAACTTAATCATCGGAATGGCAGCTAAGGTAGGTGCCTCTTATCCACAATGGAAATTGCTCGTCAAAGGTCTTGCAAACCATATCCGCAGCGAACACAGCTAAATATAAATCTATTTCAAAGAAAATAATTTCAAAGATTGAAATCCAGCAACTAAAAATATGCTATTTGCCATAGTTAACCATTCAGTTTGTATTATTTTTTTTCGTACATTTAAGTAATATCATAAGGAGTTTTTCGGTTACTATGAGTACTGCTTTTCAATCTAACAACCAAAATATGATCAAACTTCAGCATTTTGGTAGTCTTGTCGTTCTTGATGAAGAATATACTATTCTGGCGCTGAGCGAATTTGCAGCTGAAAAAGCTGCCGGCGCGATCAACACCTTATTGGGGACTAATTTTTTTGAAAGTTTTGGTACCGTCTTTGGAGACGCTATAAAAAAAATAGCGAATACCTTGAGCGAATTACGCGAAAATGGCCAATCACGTCATATTCTTCCAATTAAAGTATTCCGGGAACGGGTTTATTTTAAGTTTAAGATTCATAAAAATCGTTTTTACATTGAATGGGAACAACAACATAAAAAATATATATCGGCAAGAAAAATAAACGAATTCAACTTTTTACTTGACACGATCCAACCCAATAATTGGGATCGGGTCTGTCTAGCGATCAATAAATTGTTGAATTACGATCGTGTTTTTGTTTTGCAAGTTCAGGAAACAGGCTATAGTGAAGTAATCGCTGAACACACGGCCGACGGGAAACCTTATTTTAAAGGGAAGGAATTTTCCAGGGAATTTATGCCCAAAGAGGCAATGGATTATTACAGTGGCTATTCATACCGTTATGTTCCCAATATTAGGAAAAATGACCAACATTTTGTGTATAAAGAAGATAGCATTGACACGCTCTCCAGTTTGCTCTGCCCGCTTCCACATCTCCATCGTCTTTTTTTGGAAAAAATCCATGTACAGAGTGCGTTATTTTTCCGGATTTGCATTGACGATGAATTTTGGGGCCTCGTTATCGCTCAACATGCTGAAGAAAAAGTTGTTGACCTACAGCAGCGTAAACTTTGTACATTTGCTATACAGGCAGCGACCAACAAATATGAGAGTCATATTAAACAAAATCTGCTTGAACGAACTGAACTCCTCAATATCGCAGAAGTTGAACTAAAAAAAAGCTTATCTGAAAATAAGATGGTCAATTGTGCTTTAGTTCAGCACATGGATACCTTGACGCAGTTAGTGAATGCTGATGGGCTATCGATATTCAATCAGGGCGATGTATTCAGTCACGGTTATACACCACCTAAACCCCTATTTTATAAAATCATTCAATTTCTCCAACAACACAGCGATAAAGCCTTATTCAAGGATTACAATTTTAGCTTAAATCATCAGCATCATTTTAAAGAAAAATTGAATTTCGCGGGTTTGATGTATCTCAAAGTTGGGCTCGAAAACGATTATTACCTTGTATGGTTCAGACAAGCAACTCAAAGTCGCGTAATGCAAATCAAACCGAATCGAAGCCGGCTACAACACCCTGATCATTTAGAGTTATGGGAAGACGTTCGTCATGATGTTGCAAAACCCTGGAATGATGCTGAAATCAATTTCGTATTGCGTTTAAATCAAATTATCAAAGAATCTATATTTAGAAAGCTCAAAGAAAGACAATTATTGAACGAAGAACTGCTGAGCCTGAATAATGAGTTAGAAATGTTTACCTATACCCTATCACATGATCTGAAAAATCCTTTATCGATCTTAAAAATGGGTATTCAATTTTTACAACAGCATTCCGACAACATCGATTTTTCAAAAACCAACAAATGGTATCAAAATTTCAGCAGAAGTGTTTCCAATATCGAAGACATTATTAATAATATCGTTCAATTGAGCCAGAATCGGGCAAGTGTTCTGAATAAAGAGCCTCTTCCAATGGCTTACACATTACAGCGGATCTTCCAGGAAAACAAAATATTATATGATGCAACGGAATGTCAATCCCATTTTGGACAATTGCTACCCATATGGGGAGAAAAGAGCGCTGTTTATCAAATATTCACAAACCTCATTGTAAATGCAATTAAATATTCCGGTCAATCAGAAAAACCGACGATTAAAATTGAGAGTACCAACCAAGATGATATGACCTATTATTGCATCCAAGATAATGGTATAGGCATCCCTGAAGAACATCTGCCACATATTTATGAAATGTTTACACGGGCAGACAATGTTGGTGGAATTCCGGGCACAGGCATTGGCTTATCTCTTGTTAAGCGTGTCATGGAACGTTTGGGTGGTACTATAGAAATCGAATCCAAGGTCGGATTAGGAACGACAGTTCACTTATATTTCCCTATTGTAGCCCCTTTTCCCGAACATATGCTCAATGATTAACCATATACAGGTGGATTGGTTTCTTCAGGCCGCTACAGGAAATGAAGGCGGAGACTTTACGAAAGTTAACGCTAATTTTTCTTCGTTAACTTTCGATAGACTACTAAAGTCATCACAAAAATAAAAATGAAGACAAAAAGCCAAATCCCCGGCTCAGTATACCATTCATTTGAATTCCCTGTATTTAATGCTTCTGTTTGCCTGGGTTGCGTTACTATGGCTATCAATACATTCGCTAAAGTATGAGGTGTTCTCATTATAATTTACGTTGTTTATCCAATATAGAGAACTCCTGTCAGCTCCAAGTGGTTTGAATCTGATTAGTTTAAACCAATTGTAGTTTGTAAATGTTCTCTATAAAACAATAGTTTAAAGGACATAGCTCTCATATTCAATTATTGAAACAATGGAAAAGACATTACAACATTCGATAGTAAAACAAGGTTTAATTATTCTATATTATTTCAGCAATAGATGGTATCGTAAATGTCTATTTACAGAAAACCGCGTGCCGGCCTCAAATACAACTACATCTATGCAGGATAGTGACGAGGGAATCGTATGTCCCAAGAAAGATACACAATATACAGATGAAGACAAGTCCGACATTTCCGATGTCAGACAGCATCTAATTAATAAAAAACCAAACCAGTCCCTTATTTCGAAAAAAACGACTAAACCAAAGGAAAATGAAGATTAACGTCAGCCTATTTAGTACCATGCTGAAGCGCTATCCCGAGCTTACGTATTGTATAGCGCAGCACCTCTTACCATACAGTATATAATAAACAAAGGTCAATTTGTCCCTTTTTTCCTATTTTCACTTTTGGTTTCTTTTTTATTGTGCGTGGTATTTCCAGCTTTAATCTCGTTTTCTGTTGACTCCCTACTATCGAGATTATTTTTGTTTAAGACTGTATTGCCTTTGACCTTTTTGGTCGAATTGTTCTTATTTTCCATACCCATTGTCTTCAAATTTTAAAATCATTCTATCTGATGAACATTGATGAGCGACATTTCGTTGAATTATCATTAAAAAAAACTATTTATTTTTTACACCTGTTCTTATAATAAAAGCAAGCTCATTCAATTTGAAACAAAAAAGATGAAAAAAGGAAAATTATATTTGATGTCGTTGGCTATGGGTGCGATATTTTTTGCATGCAACAACCAAACGCCGCAAGAAAAAGCTACCGACCAAATGGAAAAAGCCGAAAATAAAGCCCTGGCTTCTAGCGAAGATGCGATGGCGACATCTGAAAGCGCAGCTGCTAAAAATACGGAAGCGGTCATTTATTCGAATATAGCAGCAGCGAACGAAGCTATCTCCAAAATTCCCGCACCGCAACTTTCCAACGCAGAAGCGAAATCATTATATACAAGACTGGGAAAAACTGTTGTGGATCGTATCAACGCCAAAACAGCGCTAGAAGCAATGGATAAAGAAGATGCGATCCAGAGAATTAAAAATGATAATGCACGTAAACTTCAGGCTGGGGAGATTACACAATCAGACTACGATAATATACTAAAATATCTAGCGGACTGTTTTGCTGCATCAAAATCTATCAATTAACCAGTATAGAATTTAGAAAGGATAACTAACGATGGATAAACAGGAATATCAGCATTGTATTGCGGCCTGTTGGCAGTGCATTACAGCCTGTCAGCATTGCACCCTTGCATCTACAAAAGAGCATGACATTGCCATAAAAGCAAAATGCATCGCATTAAATATCGAATGTGCTATAATATGTACATCTACGGCGCAGTTACTTGCAATAAATAGTTTCTATGCAAAAGAACTTATTAAAATTTGTGCAGAAATATGTTCCAACTGTGCCGAAGAATGTTTCAAACATCACGAAGAATATTGTCAAAGCTGCGCAAAAGCATGCGAGCGTTGCGCCATTGCCTGTCATGCTATACTAGCTTAAATTTGGACACCGATGCCGTATGCCCCACGCGAGGTAAAGTGCTCAATAAAAATAGCAGCTAAACCGAGCTGAGAAAAACGATCAAAAAATAAGGGTTTAAATGATTAACTTAATATCCCGTTCTCGAAGGCAAACTTGACCAAATGCGCGGTATTTTTTACACCCGCTTTATCAATGAGATTTTGGCGGTGCCCTTCTACTGTACGTTTACTCAAAAATATCTTGTCTGCAATTTCGATATTGGTATAGCCCTCAGCTATCAGCTCCAGGACTTCCCGTTCCCGTTCAGAAATTTCGAAATCTGTTCGCATTCCTATTGAGTCCTGCGCGTAACGTTGACCCGAACGGATATGTTCCAATAGCAACATGGAGATTTCTTCACTCATATACCGACCTCCAGCAGCAATATGTTTGAGTGCAAAAAGTAGTTCATTATAACCGATATTTTTCACCAAATACCCCATAAGTCCATACTCGAACCCTTCAATAACATAGTTGATTTGGTTCAACATCGACAGTATGACTACTTTTATACTGCTATATTGTTTATATAAGATCCGCAGGAGTTCGATACCATCCATTTCGTCCATGCTGATATCCGTTAAAATAATATCCGGCATTGATCCAGGGTTCGATTCAAGATAATCTAAGGCTTCCATCCCATTGGAAGCCTCTCCAATTACTTCGAAACTGTCCTGGGATTCTAAAAGTAATTTAATACCATTACGCACCACCATATGGTCTTCTACCAATAGGATTTTTATCATATCGTTTTTTTAAAAAGTTAATTTAAGTATCATACTCTTTTCGGGGCTGTCACTAATAATCTGAGCACTATAAAGCTCCGTTATTTTTTTTAAACGCAAAGGACTGTCCGCGCGCATGGGTGTCTGTAGTGTATTATTTTCTTTAAAATAAGGCAACACCTTAATGAAAACCGCGAAATCAATAAGCTGTACAGATATCGAGCTTGCTTCAACAGGCATTTCCTCCTTCAGATATTCAAATAATGCGGTAAGCAATTTAAAAAGACGAACTTGGACATGCCGCTGAAGTTCTTTTAAATTGGGATCGAGAATAATATCTATTGTAAAACCCAGCTTCTGTTTATAGGAGGCGACGACTTCGTCAATCGCATGGAAAATCCCAAGGTCATTCAAGATTGGGTTATACAGCAGTGTAGCTTTGTTGCGCAGCTCGATCACGAGAGAAGTCAACGAATCACGCAAGCAGCGCAGCTCTTCAAAGTCACCATGTTTATTCGTAAAATTTTGTAGGGAAATGCGCATTCCATAAACTTCCTGCGCAAGTTCATCCCTAAAATAACGCCCGATACGTCCCAAATCTTCTTGTTGACTCCGGATAATGGATTTGTAAAATTCTTCTTGGCTTCCACCCCAAATCAGATTTAGATCCTGCCGCCCCCCCTCGTTTCGCTGTGATCGATCTAAGAATAAATTTTCGTCATCGTTCCCCATAGTATTCTCTTTTTTCTTACTTACGAGTAATAACCATTATCAAACTCGAACAGTTTTCAAAAACTGATAAAATGCTAAAAGATACTGTATTGTTTATAGTACTACGTATAAATACGGTACACCATGGGATAAAGGATCGTCCTAGCCAAGGAAAACACTTGTTGTTAAAGTAAAAAACACCTTAATTTCTATTTAGCAATTGCTGGCCTTATAACCTCAAAAAATCAAAATACATACTGACTTTCAGTTAATTAGAGTTTTAAGAGAATTATTTGGATTGATTTATAACTTAAAAACATGAGTTTTTATCGTTTTTTCTAGCACCCTAATTGTAGTAATCTTGGCACTGATAGACACTTAAAAATTGATAATATGGAAACTACAACAATCGATCAACTGTTTAAGGAAAAGAGACCTACATTAAAATATTTGGCCGCTCAATTTACAAGTGATCCAGATGAAAGAGAAGACTTGGTGCAGGAAACTATGGTCAGATCATTATCTTCCATAGAGAAGTTTATAAAGCATCCTAAACTCATGTCCTGGTTATACATCATTATGAAAAATACGTATATCAATCAATATACTCGCAATAAAAGGTTGGAGAATTACCGTAATGAATACATAAGCACTGGTTATGCCAATGAGACTACCCGTAATCGTTGCGAAAATAACTTTGTTGCATCGGATATTCAGCTTGCACTCAATAATCTACCGAAGGATTATTACAATGCTTTTGCTCTATTTTTAGAAGGATTTAAATATTACGAAATTGCTGAACACCTACAAATTCCCGAAGGAACCGTGAAAACGCGTATTCATATGGCACGTAAGTCACTACAAAAGCAACTTAAAACCTATGCGAAGAGCATTTATTAATGCTAGCAGCTCTTTATATAATGAAGCAGGCACTAGGAGTGCCTGCTTTTTTGTTTGCCTATTCCCACCAGCCTTTACATGATATTTTTAGCATTTTTCGCCGCAATTATGTTAGAATTTGAGACTCAATTCGGCAGCGAAATTCCGTGGCATTTGGGCGACAACTACCCCCTGCCCAGAAAAATAATGTGCATTACTGATGTTATTCATCTTTACACCAAAACGATAGAAATCACGTTCAATAGAGATCGAAGCATTAAGCAAGGTATAGGATGGGAAAACAAATTTCCCAGTTGTAGAATTATCAGCAGAAACCTGCTTTCCAACATGATTGACACCAAATCCAAAACCCAGTCCCTGTAGTTTTGGAGTCTGTAAGACATAGCTGAACCAGGAGTTAAAAACTTGCGCCGGACCCGCAGAAGCAGGACGTCGTCCCTCTACTGTAGAATCTGCCCGTTGGAATCTACTATCATTATAAGTATAGCCCGTAAGAATATTCAAACCTCTTATCGGATTGGTAATCAGTTCCAACTCAATACCCTTGCTGCGTTGTTCCCCATCCTGAATTGTTATCTTAGGACCATCATTGGCAGCCAAACGAGTCATATTATTCACGAGGATATCGTAATATGATGCCGTAAAATTAAAACGGTTATTCCAGAAATTGGTTTTGATCCCCGCTTCCCATTGATTGGCCAATTGCGGTTTCATCTCTCTTTGTCCCTCAGGATTCTCTAAAGCTGGGGGCACATAACTAAAGCTATTCATATAATTACCATAAGCCGACAATTTATCTTTAAGAATCTGGTATACAACTCCAAACTTTGGTGAAAGCGCCGTTTGCTTGAAGTTTGCCTCTCTTACATTTGTACTTAAGTTCAATTGACCACGGCTATTATAATGGTCTACTCGTAAGCTCAAAATAGTTGTTAGACGATCCGTCAGAGACAGTACATCGGATATATAAGCGCCATAGATGTTGCTTGAGGAATAGTTACGTTGTAGTGGTCTTGTAGACAGTTGTATTTTTTGTGAGGCGAGTTGATTGGATATGGGCAAATAACCTTTTTCTAAATCCAACGCATTGATGGTATCAAACACAACAATAGGTGAATTGTTATTCCGTAAGGTCTGGTTCAGGTAATCTACACCGATCAAAATTTTATTCTTAACATTTCCGATCTGGAAGCTGCCATTGAAATTTTGCTGGATACTCGTAGAACTTCCTTCGGTATTCTGCCATTGGACATTGCGTTCAAGTAGAGCATCACTTTCCTTGCCCCGAATGAATTGGTATTGATACATACCTTCTGTTTTTCTGAAATTTCTGGAGATCAACGTCTGAGAAGTCCAATTATCTGAAATCTTATAATTTACCTCACCTTTGATATTCATGGACGGGGCTTTCAGCGTAATATCATTATTCGAATAGGATCTATTCCAGTCAAATCCAAGGTCTTGAGGTCTCTTCGCAATAAATTGGCGTGTGCGCGTGAGAAAGATTATGGGGGTATTGGTGCCTTCGTAATTGTATAGCTGTGCTCCCAGATTAAACGTTAACCGATCATTGACCTCATAGTTAAATGTTGGCGCAACAAAAAATGATTTTCTAAATTCCGAATCACGGAAACCGTTTTGGTACTGATAGGCCGTATTTAAACGAAACAAGGTCTTACGGTTGCTGGTGATAGGTCCGAATACATCCGCTGTCAGGCGATTTAAGTTGTAGCTGCCAAATAAATAAGATACTTGGCCGCCGTAGTAATCCTTAGGTTTCTTCGTGACGAGGTTGACCAATCCACCGAAAGAGGTCGCTGCTCCGCCATACAAAGTACCTGAAGGACCTTTTATGACCTCGATACGTTCCACATCCGCAGGATCAATTTCACCATTCGTATTTGCAGGGAGGCCATCCACCAAACCTATTTTCGTTGGGAATCCGCGCAGATTGTAATAAATAGCACCATCTGACCCACGGCCTGGGCTTCCCTGCACTTTCACCATCCCTACAACGTTTTTAACAGCCTCCGACAAATCTGTGGTCAACTGCTCTTTCATTAGTTCTTTGTTGACATTGGAATAGGACTGTGGGTTTTCCATATAGCCCAACTGCACCTTTGCAACTTTTGAGCTATCGCGTTCTAAGAATTTATTGCGTCGATAACCATACACGGTCACCCCATCCAAATAATAATTGTTTTTAGTCCCATAAATCGTCGGAAGGACAGTTGTCTGGTTGTCAACATGAATATTTTCCCGCAATAATTCGATATCATTTAGACTGACTTGTAGAATATAATCACCAGGAGGAACATGCTCTAAATAAAATTCTCCAGCAGCGTTTGTCCGCCCCTGGTAAGATGTATTTAATAGCCGGACAATGGCATCCTTGGCAACAACGGACTGGTCTACCATGATTTTGCCGGATATACGATCGGCCTTCTGGCCAAATGCTGTGAAAAACAGCAGGATTGAGACGATAAAAAGTATCGATCTTTTCATAAAAATTGTAATGGTTTTAATGCTATTGAATATTTTATTTAGACAAATTCTAAACAAAAGTAATCTATATTTTTAAAATTCAAAACAAGCTTATAAATTCAGGCTGACAACAAACCTTTCGTCATTCGCTTATATTATTTACTATACTAAAACAAAAACAATCTAATAAGTATAATTATTTCCTCATAACACTCTTAAACAACAAAAATAGACTACCGGCACTTATTTATATTCAATAAATTTAAACCCAATTTTCACAAAAAAGATAAAAAAAGCTGTCTAGCGTACTTATTTTTAGATTAGAAAACCACCCCTACTTGCTATTTCATGGTATATTAATAAAAAGGCTACTCCCAGAGATTTCCAAGAGTAGCCAAAGTTCTAGGTCTTTTTAAAAAACAATTAAGGCACAATAGTCAATACTGTATTTGTACTCCGTGCGTTAACTCCAGGATCATACATAGATTCTATTGTCGTGATTCCTGAATTAAAAATCCCCAGGTTATTCGCTTTAACCTCATACTCATACATAGATCTTCCCTTAGGCAAGCGATCCATAAAATAATTTGTTGAAGCATCTTTCGAGCTGAAATAATAGTTCTTCCGCCATTGATATCCCGAAGGACTATAGAGCGGTTCCACACCAGCTGGACGGCTATCTTTCAGATGAATGTATTGCATTGGCTCATCATTAACTACCGTAATCCTAACTTTGATACGTTCCCCCAGTTTAGCCTCCTTGGATTCTACCCATTGCCCTTTTCGTTCCACTAGATATACTTTCTGAACCGAAAGTGCATTTGTACTTGATTTTATTTGATCAAGATCAGCAAAATACTGATGAACGACAGCACCATAAACTGTTCTTTCGTTATGATTTTGAACTTGAATATCGAGATCGGTCTGCAAATCGACTTTATCGAACTGCTTACTGACTTCGCCCAAAACAGTATTGCTTAATTCGGTCTTTTTGTTGTTAATTGAGATCGCAACGGTATTTTCAGTAACGAAATCTTTTGGATTGTTGGCCAGTAGTAATGCATAAATCGCATCTACAGTCATCCAGGTACTATACCAATGATTTATCTGTTTATTGTAATAGATCCATTGGGTAACCTGATTTAGCTTAGCCGGATTGTTTATTTTGTAAGCTTCCACCAGATAAGATTGCAAACTAATCTTATTGTATTGATTTTCGTTACTTTTCCAGTACATTCCTTTTTGTAGATCGATAACCGCTTCCTGATCAAGTCTATTCTTGATCTCCATGCTCTGCTTGCCCTGACCGAAGATCTGACTCACAATCCATGTTTTTGCGGCCAATCCCGCGCTACGACCAGCGCTACTTAATGAAGAATTGAGCAATTTGCTTTGCAATAACTGCAGGGAATCCTTTGGTATAGGATTAAATTCCGTCCAATACCTTCGTGCAAACAAATAGTCTATCCCCATATCAGTGCTGGACTTTGGCGAAAATATAGCTGGATCCCGGTCGAGATATTGGGTAAGCTTTGAGGCCATCGCACGGATATCGCTATTGACCAAGCTTTTGTCCAAATAGAGCACCTTTCCAATGATTTCCAGCATACGGATACTAATTTCAGTATTGGGCTCCCCCCCATCAAACCATGGAAATGAACCATCTGCGGATTGATTATTACGTATTTTCTGCTCAACAGTATTGATTTCCGCTTGTATATCTGTTCCAAAGAACGCAGCAATTTTCTTCAATCGTTCGGCATCGCCCTGTACGTCACGCAGCCAGGGCATTTCTTCCATTTTGAACTCATTTAAACTACTATTCTCTTCCAATCGGCCTTTTCTTGTATCGACATTCAATTTTTTGAAGTAGTCTGTCACCGCTGGATAATGCAACTGAATATATTGGGCCATCTTGAGACCAAACCACTTACTGCTCAATTGTTCATTGCATTCGTAAGGGTAATTTTTCAGATAGTCCAGTGCGGAGAGTATTTCTAAAATGGGATTGCTTTGTACCTGGATTCTCCCCATGAGATTATCCTTCGCACTTCCCTTTACTGTGAAATTTTTGGATTCACCGGCTTTTAGGACAATCTTCTCAGTATCGCCAATCAGTATCTTATTTGGCAGCACGGGGATTTCAACAATCTCACCATCCGAAAACTCGCCGCCAGCTGCAACGATACGAATCTGTATCGTCGGATACTCTGCCGGAATCTTTAACGACCACGCTACCATGCTGTTATTGGATGCCTCAACACTAAAGTTTTTTAGCGCAGAATCGATCTGGAAAGCAGTTGAAACTACCTGATTATTTCGTGGGTCGATAAGCTCTATTTTTGCATTCCCCAGAATAGGCTCTTTGCTCAGGTTTTGAATTTGCGCTTTGATCGTTAGCTGGTCGTTCGTTCTAAAATAGCGCGGAATATTCGGACGCAACATCAACTGCTTTTGGGTTTGTGTAAAATACGTCCCACTAGCCGATGCCAGATGCTGATCATGGGCGAAAAGCAGCAATTTCCATTTCGTCAATGCTTCGGGACTATCAAATTCAAAACTGATATTCCCTGCTTCATCCGTATACAAATTGGGATAGAAGAAAGCAGTTTCCTGTAGGTTGGTGCGGGCTTTTATATGTTGTAGCTGTTTATACGCTGGTAAGTCCATCCCGCCGTTAGCTGTCGCACTACCGCTCATCTCAGACTGGGCGACCTCCTCATTCACCACCATATATTCTGCGTTTACTGCATCCTCCGCAGCCAAAGGCTCATACATAATTGCCGAAGTAGGCAATGGCGCCGACTGCTTTGCTGCCACAGACATACCCCGAAGAACAACCCGGGAACCACCGTTTCTAAGACGTGGTTCCCCTGATCCAAAGTATAGTGTTGCCGCAGCACGATAAGCTTGTTCGTCGATCAACTCCTCGTATGTGGCATCCTGTTCCAGGGAATTTCCAATGAAGCCCCGGCGGGCTGACAATAGATCATAGTTGTAAATTTCATCGCGCCGATTATCTGCATAAGCTCCATAGAAATTCGAAGTAAAAATGTTCCCTGAATAGGTTTGCTGTTGAAAAGCATTTATAATATAGTAGTTATTTGACCTTGGATAATACGGATAACGAAATTGGAAAGAACCTAAAGCGTGGCTAGCGAATGCGTCCAAAGATGCATCATACATTGTCGCCAATACCTCTGTCGCGATTGGTTTATCCTCTTGTTTTACTGTAAAGCTCCATTTTTCTTTTTGACCGGGTGTTATTTTATCCCTGAAGGTCTTGGTTTGGATTGTTAGTTCCTTATTTTGTTGTGAAATAGGAACAGCAATATGGGATAGTGTCATTTTATTATCAACCAAAAATAATGCATTCAGCTGCAGTTGCCCTACAACATCCTGCTCAGTCAGCACAAATTGATAGGCAATACGACCCTCTTTCCAACTTAATACCTTTGTCTCTAATTTCTGCGAAGCCCGCTCGCGAAACAGCAGTAGTTTCTTGGCATTTTTAACATCCGTCTGCATATGGATGGTAACCTGATCGCCAATTTTATATTTGACTTTATCCAACCGATAGGAGAAAAACTGCTGGTCGCTTAGTTTCTTATCTTTCGACCGATATAGGCTGGTGTAGCCAATAGCACGTACGGTATCCCCCTCCTGTATACTGATGGCTTCGATCTGATACCGCCCCCAATCAAATTGTAATGAATCCAGTACGATCTTGCTCGTATCTGCATTATCAAAATCATAGCTGGCAATCTTTGTTTTTTTCTCTTCTTTGTCGAGCGAGGCTGGATCGAAATAAAGCGGAAAATACTTGTTATAGAGATCTTTTGAAAGCAAATGGTACTCAGCCCTTGCGAAACTCCCCCGATATTCATCTGTCAGCGCTAGGCTTGCCTGCTCCAACTTATAGATGTTGACCTTTCCGCTGAATTTTAGTGGAAAGCCATTTTGATTCTGCTTTAAGATGGTAATATTCCGCCATTTTTTTTCTTCCATCAAATTCGGCACCTGAATCTGAAGCTGCCATGGACGGGATGAATAGGTATAATCTCCAGATGCCATCTGCATCTCCCCGGTCTGATTGATCACCTCAGCCCTGTATACCAATACATAATCTTTCAGCCCGTGAAACTGACGATCCATCAATGGCACGCGTATCGTAAAGTTCCCCTTCTCGTCTACGGTAGTGGTAGAATCACTATAAACGATATCCTTTCCTTCCCTGGCATTATAGAACGAAACTTTATACTTCACTGCTGCGCCGACTAGCGAAACACCTGATAGGCTCTCCGCCTTGCCAACGAACACCGCTGTATCTTTCGAAGTATAGGTGAACTTATTTGGCTCAAAAGTTACTTCAAATGTTGGACGTTTATATTCCTCAACCTGAAAATATTGCTGATCAAGCTGTTTAGAATCGCGAAAAACCAATAGATTATAATTTCCGTTCAATGCCTTTGAAGGCAATTGGAAACTCGCATGGACAGATCCAAAAAGATTGGTTGTCAAACTGATCGAGTCAATCTTCTGACGATTGGCATCCTGAAGATAGATTTTCACATTTTGCTTTTCCAGGACTTTGCCTTGTTGTACATGATCATCGTAAAGAATAGTCTTAAAATAGACTTTTTGCCCAGGACGGTAGATGGCTCTATCCATCAAGCTGAGCGCACGCATATTTGTTCTTTTATTGCTCTCCACTACAGACCTCATCCGATCTTCATAATAAACATTATTTTGTTGCTGATCCAAAGGAATCATCGTTTTTTCCCCATGAAGCAACAGCATGTGATTATGTAAGTAGGCCGCATTTTTGGGAGAATAGGTGGATTTGTAATTGAACTCGCCCGCGGCATTGGTCTTTAATTGCGTGATCAGTTTAGGCAGGGCTTTATTTCTCAATTGATAAAGTTCCACCATTTCATTTGCATAGGGAGCGCCCGTTTTCCGGTTCAATAGCAAACCCGTATATACAAATTCATTTTGAGGTTTTATATTTATATTTCCAGACAAAAATGCGTCAGAAACAATCAGCTGAGAAACAGCCACATCGCGATCCTGACCATTATCTTGAAATGATTTATTATTACCGATCAAAATCGTGTAGGTACCAGCTTTAAGGGGATTAATTTTATAAATTGTATTGTGCGTCGTATAATCTTTAAAGGCTTTCAATGCCACCTGTTCCTCATAGACTACTGCCGCATTTACTGTAGTCTGGTAACTTGCAGAATCGTATTTTACCGTAAAATCTTTTGCGTCCTTAACTGTAGGACTTGTATTATAAACCCTGATATATAAAGTATCCACGTTCGTGTGGTTAATCTGGAAAGGGACATATTCATCCGTCGGCGTCATTCTCTTATGATTTAGTTGGATGAAAGCCTTTTTTATTTCCTTCGTCAAATTATCTACATTAGAAATCCAGGCTGATTTTGGATAATCTTTTAACGCTTGTTCAAGATATGTAATTGCCTTTGTCTTTTTCCCGATGTCGTTGAAACTTGCCGCCAACCGATAAAGTAAAAATGCGTTGTAGTCACTTTTATAGGTTTTTATATGCTCCAGGTAGTCGCCTTCCCGCTCTTCGATATTATTCCATTTCCAATCATAAGACATGATATAGCTGCTTGCATCTGGATAATCATTCTTGGTGCTGATTGCCAACAATTGCTTTTTAAGTTTATCCTTATCAGCCGCATTAGTAGCTTTTAATGTATTCAAAAAATCCAGATATTGATAACCTAAAAAATGGTAAAGAGTGGGATTCAAGCTCATATTTCGTGTTTCGACAAACAGCCCCTTCCAGCGCGCTACAGGTTCCGCACTTAAACTGTTTACATCCGAAATCGAGAGACGAAAAATAGAATCGATCATACCGACTTTACCTTTTGCATCTTTTGCTACAAATTTGTTTTGGCTCTTACTTGCATATCGGTTGATATTCGAAAATAAATAAAGGGCATAAAAGTTTTGGAGAACCGATTTATCCAGCTTTTCAGCAATCCGGATATTGTCTTCAAAATGTTTCTGGATACGCAAAAAAGCGGAGTCTTCAGATTGGTTTACTTCCAACGCTTTCCCTTCCGCCAAAAATGCACGTACCCATTCGGCTTGATTGCCAGAGCGTCGAGCTTCGGCTTTAATATCTGCCAATATGGGCAATGTCTGTGTGAAGTTTTTAATTGCAATAAGTCTTTCGACCTCATTCCACTTTGCCTCCACCTTGCCTGGCTTAAGCTCCTGCGAAAACCCCCAGATCGGGAGACATGTCAACAATAACCAGATGTATCTTTTCATATAATATGACGCTAAATATCTACTAAATATGAGCATTTTTTTTCTGAAAGGATGCAGTAAATAAATGGATTCCATAATCGTTAAAAAAAATAAATAATACCGAATTCAATGTCGACCTCTCCCCAATCCACATGATTACGAAGAATCGAGAACAATCATCATTCCATCCACTGCAGATATCCGCTTATTGGTACGGCACAATTTGATTGCTAGTTATCACAAAATGGTTAGTAGATATTTTTTTATATATTTAATAAATAATTCATATCCAGTTAATATCAGTTTCGTTCCTTTATAATAGGATAGTTAATGCAGTCAACAGGTTAATGTATCAATTATGAAAACGATCAACTATTTTTTCCAACGGATTATATTTAGAATCTTTTTAGGTCGGTTCAGTTCGTTCTATTCACCATTAAGATTTCACAAAAATTAATTCATATTCAGGTCGGATGACACATCCGACAGCTATATTTCAATAAATGCATTTAACCAAAGATGCCTTTGGCAAAGATTTTATTTGGGGAGTATCTACCGCCGCTTATCAAATCGAGGGAGCACATGATCAACATGGCAAAGGCCCTTCTATATGGGATATCTTTGTAAAGAAAAGAAACCGTATATTTCAGAATCAACATGGCGATCATGCCTGTGATTTCTATAACCGCTACAGACAAGACCTTGCATTAATGCAAGGTATGCACATTCCTAACTATCGTTTTTCCCTAGCTTGGAGTCGTATCTTGCCGAATGGTATTGGACAGACCAATCATTCAGGTATGGACTTTTACGATCGTCTGATCGACCTCTCACTGGAATTGAGGATTAAACCTTGGGTTACCCTATATCACTGGGATCTCCCCCACGCGCTGGAAAAAAGGGGGGGCTGGGTCAACCGTGATGTCAAGGATTGGTTTGGTGAATTTGTATCCACCTGTGTTGCCCGTTATGGAGATCGGGTAAAAAACTGGATGGTGCTCAACGAGCCGACTGTATTTACGGCCGCAGGATACTTCTTTGGTGTACATGCCCCGGAAAGAAAAGGTTTGGGCAATTTTCTTGCAGCGGTTCACCATGCTGCACTAGCACAAGCCCATGGCGCTAGGATCATAAAATCTTTACAACCGGACAGCCAGGTGGGTACCACTTTTTCCTGCTCCCATGTAGAACCATTCACAGCAAGAGAAAAAGATGTGATTGCGGCAAAAAAAGCCGATGTATTACTCAATAGGTTGTTCATCGAGCCACTATTGGGTATGGGCTACCCAACACAGGAAATCAAAATTCTCAATCGAATTGAAAAATACATCAAACCAGGTGATGAGAACGATTTAAAGTTTGATATGGATTTTATTGGTATTCAAAATTATACCCGGGAGATAATCCGTTACGCAATGTTTGTCC
Source organism: Sphingobacterium sp. CZ-UAM (assembly GCF_002000245.1). Classification (GTDB taxonomy): domain Bacteria; phylum Bacteroidota; class Bacteroidia; order Sphingobacteriales; family Sphingobacteriaceae; genus Sphingobacterium. The sequence continues at coordinate 1,403,361 of NZ_MTCM01000001.1, forward strand.
CCTATCTTCAGGCAAAAATCGTGACGGCGAAGGAACGTAAAGTTGAAATGACCGAAATGAACTGGGAAGTATACCCCAGCTCCATTTATCAAATGCTGAACAAATTCAGTAGCTACCCCAATATACCGCCACTCATTGTCACCGAAAATGGTGCTGCCTTTAAGGATCACATTGAGCACGGACAGGTACATGATCCTAAAAGATTGAACTATCTGCAGGAAGCCATACAACATGTCTATCAGGCAAAAGAAGAAGGTGTAAATGTGAAAGGCTACTTTGTCTGGACTTTTTTAGACAATTTTGAATGGGCGGAAGGATATCGACCACGATTTGGGTTGGTGTATGTAGATTTTCAAAACCAGCAACGTATCATAAAATCCTCAGGCCACTGGTATGCAAATTTCTTAAAATAAATCTTACTTCTTTTCCGACCGATGTTTCCATCTATTGACCAGTTTCAACAGCAGTGGAATCAATAGCAAGGGTATTAATAAACTGGCCATACTGACGACTGTATTTCGTCCGTTATCACCCAAAAAGTAGGCCGAAAGCGAACCTAACACAACTGGAACACCAATGGCCATAATTTTCCCCCATGCTAATTCGGACTCAGCCTGATGAATATCACGAGTAGGAATAACCTCGACCAGGTTAAACTCCTCGGCTTTGAAGTAGGCTAAAATTTGTGTTATTTCAGATGCTGTTAATTCCCGTGGTCGCAAACTCTCCCCTTTTACAACAATAAGCAACCCATGCTTGTCTTGCTGAATACTATCAATATCCTTTGTTTTAAAGTGCTTTAAATACCCCATTGGATTAAGAGCGTAGCCTTTATAATCATCTCCGGGACAGAGACAAGAAAACTTATCCGCATTCATTGAAAAAATAATATCCGTATGATCATCCTGAATAGCGGCTATTAAAGCTATCACAACATGAATACAACTTAATGCCAGAAATTGAAGGATAAATATCCAAAAAGAAAGCCGTAATAACCAGGATACGAGCAGTGCCAAAAGAACCAAAGCAATGGAAAACCATTTTAGATACAAGATGAGGTCTATTTTTCGATTCAGAAAATAGCTAATAATCACACAGACCACAGAAACTATACCTAATTTCAAATCCCAAAAGATGGAAAGAAAGCCTAATAAAAAAATAAGGCCAAACAAAACCAAAGTGGCATAATCCCCCTTTTTACCTAATTTTTTTCGTTCGATTTTAATACTATTTCTCAAGTCTCAGCGCTTTAAAATAAGGATTACTTTCTTAATCACTTGTATATCATTAATTGAATAAAGATATTTATATTTATCCAATTAATGAATATTAGATAGAAGATGAGTAATTAACATTTGACTTATGAAGACTTTTCAGTTTAAATCACACAATGTTAAAAAAGGCTTAATCTTTGGATTCAGCTATTTGATTATTGTTTTTATTATTTTCAGCCTTATCTACGGTGGCATCAATGGGATGGCCGATGCTGTCAATAACTTTGGATCAGCTAAAGTGCTGGGTTTCTTGGTCGCAATACTTGTCATTGGTCCATTTGTTGTGATACTGCAGCTAATTAACCCCAAAATAGAAGTACATATCGGTTCCCAGCATATGCTGATCAAACAAAAGAAGAAACCGGATCAGGAAATCCCTCTAGAGGACATCTATAGCATGAAGATAAACCATTCATTGGTTAATCAGCTGCAGATCTTCGATCAGCAAGGACAGTTAATCATAACGATCCACCCCCAACAGGATATGCAAATCATTTATGGAATTGCTGCTGAAATCGCTCAGCACATATCCTTCACCCAAGAGAAAGGTAGCAGGAAGATCTTTGGTAATCCTATTGAGACTATGTCCTACACAAGGAAGCTTTAAAACTGAAGCAGTAACATCCCTTAAGTAATTCAAATAACGCCAAGGTCTTTAATAGCATAAAAATATTATATGAAGGTATACTATCCCAATAACCAATGGACATTTTATATGATTTCCCCGCTCATCATCTGGGTAGGGCTTTGCTATTTCATATTTGTGGAAAGGGATTTTTCCCTGGTTTTTATAGGCTTTGCTTTATTTTCTTTTCTCTATTTTTGCTATTGCCTATACGAAAGATTTGGAACCAAGTTAACGATCTATGCAGATCGGCTCGAACTCCGCCAAAACTTTCAACAGCCCCAATCATTTCACTATATAGATCATGAGTTTGTCGTAGGCCCAACCTATGACACCTTTACCCATCGGACATTTTCAACAAAATATACGGGTCGGTCACGTTATTTTTTTATCTATCCTTTGGACGAAGACGGCAATCGTGTGAAAACGCTTTCTACAGCGCTCGAACTAAGTATTACTAAGGGGCGATACCGAAAAATCCAAAAAGATTTGTCAGAAAGCTTGAAAAAGCTGGATCTTCTAGCACATTTGCGTTACAATAACAACAACGATACTATTATTGTTAGAAATAGGTAATCCTGTTTTTAGCAAGAACACAGCATCCCAACTTACTTTAGTTCCAACAGTTCTTTGCCAAATTTTTTCTCAATAAAGGGATTCATCGGTGGGATGCCGAATTTAGTATTGTCTAACCAAAATTTGTTTGTATAACGGCTTTTCAATTCGAGCCAAAGACCTGAACTAATCTCTTTCTTTATATTCTTGAATTCTTCTTTTGTGATAAATCGACGTTCCTGTGTATAAAACTCGCTCAAAAAATCAAAAGGGATAAATTCCGATTTACGACCTCTCTTAATAGCACCGACATTCATGACCACCCTGCTGACCAACTTGGCTTGTTCAGGTTGATCAAGATTTGTAGGCGAATAATTTTCCATGGTTACGCCGGTATATTGCTGTCCTTTGACCTTGAAGAAGCTTACTTCTTTTTGGCTATTGGGTGGGATAATATCAAAATATACCTGTACATCACCACGGGCCGTTTCTTGGATATATCCTGTATTCAGATTACCCGTCCGGATGATCTTCCGCCCTTTATCCTGAACCAGAACAAATTTTGAAGGAAGATCATTCGCAACAGATTGTGTCTTCATACGCATCACATGCGGTTTCCATTGCCAAAAATTACCCATCACGTCTCTAAAATTCTGCGTAGTGATGGAGTCCTCGAAAATCCGATAATCCAAAATCCGATGATAGACCTTTCCATTTTTGTTTTTCAACGGAATATAATATTCAATTATTCCGTCGTAGAAATAACGTGTGCGCTTATTGAAAAAAGTGGTATTTCTAAAATATCCCTTCAAAATCAGATAGTCATACTGACTCTTATCTCCGATTGCTACCTCATCTATTTTGATACTACGTGGAATCAATTTGATCAGCTTCTGCTTGCGCAGCTCCGAAGTCGATTCCTGATAGTTATTATAAGAAATATGCTGTAATATGATTTTTGCGTTTGCATCCTGTCCAAGCGAATCTATATCGAACTCCCCTTTCGCATTTGCTACACCTAATAATGTCCCGTCTTCGGCGTAAATATTCACTAAAGGCACAGGTTCGCCACTTAAACTATCAACGATACGGATTTGAGCGAATAGAGCGTTGCCACTAAAAAAAATACATAGGAAAAATAATATTTTTGCCATAAATCAAATTATTGACCTAAAATATAAAATAGTCATTAAAATACTGTCAAAAATCGTTAAAGAACAGCCGCAGCATGAACCCACCACGAGGAATATAGTTTAGCAGCCCCCCCTTCTACAAGAGCTTTTTTGCCCTATAACCTTATGCTCTATAAACTTCTTTTTATATTTAGCCATTAATCCATACCACCATTTATTTTAAAGCCATAATCCCAATGATAAAATTAAAGAGAGCCCACTACCTTGTTTTGATGTGCGCAACAATAGCCTTAGGATTATTATCACGGAAAATTACAGGCATCCCTTTATCTTGGGGCGATGGTTTATATGCTGTGATGATCTATTGGTTATGTCGGTTTATTTTTTTTCAGCGATCCCTCAGCTTTTGCTTGGTAAGTTCACTGGCATTTTGCTTTACAATTGAGTTTTTACAGTTGGTACAACATCCACTATTGATCAGTGTCAGAAACCATCCGCTATTACGGCTGTTATTAGGCCAAGGCTTTCTCTGGTCTGACTTGATCGCCTACATCGCTGGATCTGCTATCGCTTTTCTCTTGGATCGATCTTTTCACCGATCCAAGAAAAAATAGAAAAGAATAAGGTTAAAAGCATAACCCATACAAAACGCTGATAATATACTGACAATAAAAAAGATTCTTTTCATAATTTAATCGGTTGTTGTCCGTAACGAATGTAGTGATTAAGCCTTAAATAAATCGCTTATCGGCGTTTTATTTTACTGGTATAGTTTTCTCAAATCGCACTCAGATAATCATTTAAGGACAACTCTGTATCGATCTCTAATTTCTTCCGCAGCCTATAACGGTGGATTTCAACTCCTCTGACAGTAATATTCTGCAATTGGGCAATTTGTTTGGACGTAAAATGAAGTTTCAGATAGGTGCATATTTTAACTAAAGTCGCTTGTCATACGATATTGATAAGCGGTTTTAGTTTTAGGAACACCTTAATATAATTAACGAAAGACAAGGTAATCAATTATTCCGAACGTGTTTTTTGTTCAAAATCAGGAAAAAGTAAGAACGTATTTATACATTTGAAAACGCAACCGGTGATTGACTTTTCTCTGTTCATCCATTTAGTAGGAAAGACTGGAAAAGCGGTAATACCCATTGGTTAATTAAAAAGACACCTGAGCTAAAAAACTTACTATGTACAATTTTAAAAACGATTATTCGGAAGGGGCTCACCCCCGTATTTTAGATAAACTCATTGAAACAAATCTCGTACAGCAATCCGGATATGGGGAGGACGAGTATGCACAACAGGCAAAAGCAGTTTTAAAAGATAAATTAAACAACCCAAATGCGGGTATCTATTTTGTATCTGGTGGAACGCAAACGAACTTATTGGTGATATCGTTTTTATTACGTGTCCATGAGGCGGTAATAAGTGCAAAAACTGGACACATTGCAGCAAATGAAACTGGTGCGATCGAATCCACAGGACATAAAGTCATTACTACTGAAACCGCGGACGGAAAATTAAGATCCGAAGATATCGCTAATGTTCTGGCAGAGTATGCGCTGGCTCCCCATGTGGTAAAACCAAGAATAGTTTATATTTCAAATTCAACAGAAATTGGCACAATTTACACGCATGCTGAACTCAGGGCGCTCTTTGAATTTTGTCAATCCCATCAGTTGCTGTTGTACTTGGATGGTGCCCGGTTGGGACATGCCCTTACTGCTGAAAATAACGATTTGACACTTGAAGCTATTAGCCAGTATACCGATGTTTTTTATATCGGCGGAACCAAAAATGGTGCACTTTTAGGAGAAGCCATTGTCTTTAATAAACCTGAATTAGCGACCGATTTTGACTATGCCATCAAACAAAAAGGTGCGATGTTGGCAAAAGGACGTATCCTTTCGATTCAATTTCTGGAACTATTTAAAGATAATCTCTATTTTGATCTGGCCCGAAGGGCAAATTCATTAGCCATGCGTATTGCATCGGCAGTCCGGGAGAAAGGTTATACATTTCTAACGGAATCCAGTACAAATCAGTTGTTCCCTATTCTTCCAAATAAAGTCATTGAACAATTGAGCCAGTATTATCAATTCTATAGCTGGAAAAATATCGATGCCGAGTACACCGCGATTCGGCTCATCACTTCTTGGGCGACTGATGAGGAAAAAGTTGAAGCTTTTATTCGGGATTTGCAGGAAGCGTAAGAGGACAAAACAATCATTCGCTGAACAATAGCTGCTCCATATAAACAAAAGAAGCGCGCAAGAAAATAACAGGATTCTTACGCGCTTCTTTTTATACCAAAAAATTAATCTTTAGGTTCCAGCGCTCTCCACACACCAGCTGCGACCGCAGCACCAACTAACGGAGCTACGATAAATAACCACAATTGCGCTAATGCATTTCCTCCAGCAAGGATTGCAGGACCAAAAGAACGGGCGGGATTAACCGAAGTCCCCGTCACCGGGATGGCCACTAAGTGGATCAAAAGCAATGTAAATCCGATTGCTAAACCTGCCATTGTACCGTTTCCAACCTTTGATGTTGTAGCCAATATGACAAAAAGGAAGAGAAAAGTTAAAACTGCTTCAATAAGGAAAGCCGAAGCTGTACCATATTCATTTTGATAACCTTTCCCCCATCCATTAGATCCGTAAGCCCACTCTCCTGCCGAAAAGCCGGCTAATTGCCCACTCAAAATCTGTTGCAACACAAATGCGCCCAAAAGTGCACCGATAAATTGCGCAATGATATAGACGATGGCATCCTTAGCAGACATTCTTCCCGCCAATAGTACGCCTACTGTTACGGCTGGATTAATATGACAGCCTGAGATGCCGCCAATGGCATAAGCGAAGACCACAACCGATAGACCAAATGCTACCGCAATGCCCAAAAGGCCTAGCCCCGAAAGTCCACCCATAGTATTAGCGCCAGCAATGGCAGCTGCGCCACAACCAAACAGTACCAAACCAAATGTTCCAATTAGTTCGGCAACAAACTTTGAAGATGTTTTAATTTCCATATGAATCTGTTTATAACTTAGTTAACTCTAATTTACTCATTTTCTATATAAAAGAAGAATAACGAAAAAATTATTGTAGAACAATATCCACACTTAAAACAAACTTCAACGATTTTATTCTAACCATATTTCATCACAAGCCATCGAGACTTTTCGTCTGGGATGATAGCGCCATTCGGGAAGATGCTGGAATGGCTTGGCCACGATATGCACAACCTTCACATCTCTTTCTATAGCTGTGCTAAATTTTACTTTCTGAACCGTATAATCTTCGTCCAATGTTTCCGTTCGCTGCATTAGCACCTCTTGCTCATTTTTCCCATCAACCGAGATGCTAATGCGAACTTCCTCAGGCGGAAAAATCCAATGTCGCGGATCTTGTAGAAAATCAAGCTCAACAACACCGATCTTACTGCTCTCCTTAAACTCAAAAGTAATATCCATCGGTTCTCCGGTCCATAGTAGCCAGTTATAGCTATAATCCGAATATCCTGATACACTATCAGTCAATGTTTTTATACCATTTGCCGGAAATGAAGGGTCGAAAGGATTCCGCATCTTCATTTGCGCAGCTGACGCTTTATTTAGGCGCAGCCCAGCCACAAATATATCTTCCCATTCATCTCGATATTGGTCTGGGCTTGCGCCGCCTTCGGAAAGCTCCAAAACGCCTAATTTTTTAGCATCTTCAACAAACTGTTGTACTTTCCGTCTGACAAGCGGCCTAACTACCCATTGTCCATCGACCTCCTCAAATATTCCATGTTGACGGGGGCCATAAAACCTGGCTTGCTGTAAGTAAGTATAATCCAGACTAAGGCCTATCCGTCGAATGCGTTGTTCCAACAGCGTATCGCCTTCTACCAGCACCTCGGCTTTTGCCAGCAAGTTACTATAATGGTCCATTGCAGCGGGGCTTAGAAAGTCCCTTCTATTGTCAATCGGATTGCCATAAATAGAAAGTGCAGATGCAGCTGGAGGTAGTGCTTTTCGCCTTGCTTGAAGATATTCATATACCAAATGACCAGCTTTCCCATAATATCCTTGTACAAATTCTTTTACAAGAATATCAGCAGAAATATCGCTATCCCAGACCAAATGGGCCAAAAGATAGGTATTAAGCTCAGCCATATCGGTATAACTTGCGCCACCACCTTGAAGAAAAAGACCTTCTACCCCGGCGTGTTTTAAATAGCCCAGATTATTTTGCAATGTTCCTTCAATTGGAAAAGGTGCGAGATAGTTGGTAAATTGAGTTAGGTAATCCCAGGCAAATACATGTGCGGATTTGGCTTTCCAATCTCGCAATTGCTTACGAAAAATTGCTGCTGATGGCTCATTCGCTAGATCATATCGACGGAAAGCATCTATGTTGCTCAATATTACAGTTACATTATCTGCGACCCGGAGATGAGCCGGTGCATTTGCGGTCTCCAAATATGCCAATGTGGTAAACTTCTTGTCTGGAAATACCGCAGCTACCTTATTTACGAAACGTATCAAGGAACCCTGCGCCCCCCCTTCAAGCTTATCTACAGCTTGGCATCGCTCACATGTACAGCTCCCTAAATCATCATTTGCGGCAATCGACCAATAGGTCGCTGACGGATTTTCACGCATTTTTTCTTTAAAATAGTGGACTGTATGTTCGAAAACAGCTTCATTAGAAAGACAAAGCTGAGTGGGTTGACGACGGCCGTGATATAGGGAGTAATATTCCGGATGTGTTTTAAAAAATTTATCGGGTGGTAGGATTTTATTAAAGGTATGCCCCCAATCGCCCCATTTTTCTTCCAGATTATGTAAACCATACCAATCGAGATATGACTGATCCAGTTCCACCGGGAAATATATCTCCCGATATGCAAAGCGCGGTTTAGCAAAAAGATGCAAGTCAGCATCAACCGACACTGTTTGCAGCTTAGGTATACTGGTATTTTCCTTTCCAGCATACCATTTGCGACCACCAAGGATTTCCCGTACATAGCGATAAGCAGCATAAATTACCCCGCGGCCACTGCCTTTAATGTACAAATTATTTTGGCTAAACTGTATGGAATAGCTGTCTTCGGGATATACGCTGTCGATAGCGACCTGCTCCAATATGATTGCAGGTTTACTTTGACCAGAATCCTTAAAATCAAAGCTTGTACCCGTACTCTGTTCTGTATAATCATTAATCACTGCAGCAGCATGCGACAAGAAGGCATTTTGCTGATCAGCATAAATAACATATTGGGCTACACCATCTTTTACCAATTGAATTCGCTCTTTTCCATAGGCTACTGATGCACAAAAAAGCAAGCTTAACATATACTTCCACATTTTAAAAATATTTCTTCAGGGAAAGATTCAGATCATACTGATTCATAAATGTGCCTTCAGCCACCTTATAATAGCTCCATCCGCCCATCAACGTAAATCCCCAGCTATCTATACGATGCTGCCAACCTGCATTAATTGACCTGGACAAAAAGCCATAACTGTTATTCAAGAATTGATAACGGGACGGATCATCAGGCGAGGTTCCGATATTGCCAATTATCGTTACATACGAATCCGGTTTCTCGGAATTATAATAATGTCTTAGGCTCAATGAATACGCTTGATTCCACCGTTTCGAGTCATGCAATAAAAATCCCCTTAAGTAAATGAAAGTTGGACCGATATATCGACCGGCTGAAGCTACCATCCCATAGTTGTTGATACGATCCGCTGACCTGACATAGCGCCCACCAACATCAAAAAGCCAGCTGCCTGCTTCACGATAAATACTATAAGCAGCCCTCCAGGTGGGAAATACCGCTCCATCGGCCCAGGCAATGTGGTGATAAGCATAAAGACTTGGTCCATAATTTATCCAGGCATCCAATCCCGCCTGGTAACCTTTATCACCGCGTCTGTTTCCGTAATTAAACTGACCGATAAGGACATCCTTTTTATTGAGCCGTTGACCATATTCTAGTCCCGAAATAAAAAAATGACCATTCGGCCTATCTTGTGCACTCTGCATATGATTTAAACCAAGATAGAAATGATAAGGCAAATTCTCCCGGTATACCCTGGATAGCCGTTCATAATGATTATGGTCAGGGAATTGCCTTCGAAGCGGTTCGATATAGGCCAGAGCCAAAGCATAATCTTTGTTTATTGCAGCAATATTTGACAGCTGCTCACGGACAAATACACTGCTATCCCCTCTGCTCCACAATGATTCATACGTAGACTTAGCCTTACTATATTCCTTATTTAACATAAAGGCGGCGGAGCGTAAATACAATGAACGATTGTCGTTCGGAATTAAATTTTCCATACTATCCGCATAAGAGAAAACTTTACTAGTATCCCCACTAGCGATACCTTTACGTCCTTTTTTGTACCAATCATCCATGTGATAGCTACTTATATAAAGAGCCTCCCTAGCTTTAAATTCCCGATAGGCCTCTGTAATTACTGTATCTTGCGGAAAACGCTGCAAAGCCCGCTGCCATACCTGTTTAGCACGAAACCAATCGCCCACACGCTCGTATGATAATGCTAGCGGCAAATAACTATCCTTGTAATTCGCATCCTTGGCTAATACAGATTCAAAATTTGGAATAGCCCAATCAACCTTTCCCATTTTTTGATAGCTCAATCCTAGTATATAAGTAAAGTCGGTATAATCTGGATAGGTCGCCAGTACTGTACGGCTCAACATAATAGACTGATCCAGCTTGCCTTCATGTAGGTAACGTATCGCCTGAGGAACCAAACTGTCCACATCATATTTTTTATTATTCCAAATTACCTGTGCCTCAAGAGGTGCTATCCAAGCTATCTGGAAAAAAATGAGGATATATAATAACTTGTCCATTTTTCTATTTTTTTGTCTCAATTGACGGTTCGGGGGATAGTGTTCCTTTACGCTTCATGTCGCCCCAGGCATGCTTCTTGCCGAACAACTCTTGTATATAACCTTTTATTGAACTGTACACTATAATAGGATGGTATACAAAAGGTTCTATAAATGCGGTCAGGCATAAACGAATAATATCCTGTCGCCTTTTATAATACTTGTAAACATAATTATCCAATAAAATCGAAAAGCTGGTTAAGAAAACAGAAAACATATACACAAATATCAACAGTAATATCGCCATGGGCCAGTTGATTCCATTTGTTGCAATAAGGTAGATGTAAAAAACAATGCCCAAAATCTCCATTATGGGAGCGAAAAATTCGAAAATGGCATTATAGGGAAATACGATCAGGCCAAACTGTCTATATTTTGGATTAAAGAAAGCTTTGCGATGGGCCCGCATTATCTGCATTAATCCGCGTGCCCAGCGAATGCGCTGACGCGTTAGCATCTTTAGACTATCAGGACCTTCTGTCCAGCATAAGGTTTGGGGGATATATTTAATCGTATATTTTTGATGGTTATCACACATAACCATGCACATTCTTGTCACCATTTCCATATCCTCTCCTAAAGAATGTGAGTCATAACCTCCTGCAGCAATAAGGATCTCTTTATCAAATAATCCAAGACCTCCAGATACATTGGGAATACAATTTAGATAATTCCATCCCATTTTACCAAGCAGGTAAGACCGTATATACTCCATTTCCTGGAATCGTGCAAGAATAGCTTTGGGCAAAGCAGCTTCGACGAGCATGCCCGCATCTACATAACTTGAGTTAGACATTCTTAATGTTGCACCAACCGCTATAACACGTTCCTTCGAATCCAATACAGCCTCCATCAACTGAACTAGTGTATCATTGGCAAGCACGCAATCAACGTCTGTATTTAGGATGTACGGAAAAGCGGCAACATTTATGCCCGCGTTAACAGCATCAGCCTTACTCCCACCATTGACCTTATCAATAACGGTCAGTCTTTTGTGGGAAATATCCCTTGATTTATAAATAGCTTTGATCTCCTGACAAGGAACCAAATAATCTACCAGGAAATCTATCTGCACGAGGTCAAATTCATGAATTAATTTTTCCAAAGTATCATCCTTGCTACCATCGTTCACGATGACAACCTCGTAACGCGAGTAGAAAAGTGTCATCAATGAGCGCACATTATTGACAATTGTAACCGACTCATTATAAGCTGGTGCAACAATACTCACGCCTGGAGCAATTTCTGATTCCATCAGGGTTTGCACAGATCTTGAATTTCGCGTGCGTAAATTTTTTCGGATTGAGATCGAGGACATTCGGAACAACAAAACGTACACAATCAAAAGCAGGAGGCAATAGCAACCAAATATAAATTCTATAGATGAAATAAAATCTTTCATAAGATACTTCTTTTAAATGGTCAAAAGAATAATTAGATATAATGAACCATCGGATTCGTTATATAGCGTATAAGCCTATCGGTCATAGCATCCGTATTATCATTTATTCTCCGCAAATACATTGTACTGTAAGGTCTTTGAGTGATCAAAGATCGATACGCATGTTTACGCAGTTTGACCGGCAGTTCTGAATTCTCAAAAATATTAGCTAAAAAATCGAGCGACTTCCCTTGCCCCAGTCGACCAATTGCCTTTAAGATCTCAATTCGGAGGTGTAGACTCTGATGCTGATCATATAAATCGCGTAGTTGATCCTCGCTCTCTCTTGCAAGCAATTTTCCCAATGAGTTTACAGCCTTTATAATGGTATTCATATCTTTATTAGCTACAATTAATTTCCATAATTGACTAGCCTCCAGCTCTTGATAATATACCATCAGATCCATTAAGAGTTTGTTTGCCGCAAATGTTTTGGATTCGTCCAACCATTGCGAAAAAGAATACGTTCCAAAATAGTCTGTCAGCACGATAGTTTGATAGATATCAACAGCGTGCAATTCATTGATTCCCTCAAGCTGGCTAAACACCCGGTCAAAAGCTTGTTCCCCTTGCACCTGTAATAAATACTGAAAAGCTGCAACGCGAATTTCGATCTTTGGGCTCGCTAATAATTTGTCCAACACATTTTCCTGTACAACAACTTTCATCAGTGCCAAATCATTTAAAGATCGGACTATAGGAGCCATATGTTTGGCTGCATGCCTGATTTCATATTGTGCTTCCTTATCATAACCCAGTTCGTTAAATAAATTCCGCATACTGCGCCCTTTTTCCCCACCAATGGTCCTGATAAATTCATGTAAAATATCGCGTACAACTTTAACCTCTAATCTCTTCTCTAAATTCAGTCCTAGCTTGTCTATTGGAAAATGGCTAACGTTATTTTTCACCAGGACCTGCTCATAGATAAAATCCCTTAAAATTGGATAAATTCGTGAATAACAAATCCGATACCGATAGTCGCGATAGTAAAATATTGCGATTCCGATAAGGCAACATGTCCAGAACAATACACTCAATATCAGCGCTACAGTAACCAATAATGGCCATCCCCTGCCTTCAAAGAAAGTGCGGACAACATGGATGATATCGTTAAATATGTTAAGCATGACCTATTCTTAAACGGACACGGGAAATAAGTTCAGAAGGTGATATGGGTTTTTTAATGTAATCATTTGCCCCAACCTCAAAACCTTCAACAATGCTGTTGTCATCACGATAACCTGAAATAATGATTACAGGAACTTCATTGTTAATGCTACTTTTCCGAATACGGTCGATGATTTCATACCCGTTGGCGAATGGTAAAGCCAGATCTGTAATCACTAAATCAATCGTCTCATCGGAAACAAGTGCTAGTGCTTCTTTCCCCGATTTAGCAAGCAACAAGTCATAGCCTTCACGTAGAAGGACAAATTGCATGGTACTCAATAGAATCTCATTATCTTCGATAACAAGGATCCTTTTCTTTTCGTTCCACATAATAGTATCAATTAGTTTTTCATAGTGAAGCAAAGCTCAAGAAAAAAAAGGAAAGAGTTTGTAGTATAAGCACTACAAACCGTTTTAAACGGTTTAAAACCAACTTTTATACAATTTATTTCACAAAATGACGAAAAAATGACCTTATTATAAAAGCAAGGTGTCAGTTAATCCGATTTACTAGTATTAAAATTTTAAACTTCATGGATCAGGTACCGCGTTGATCTCCATGACAATTTTTGGCGTTGGTGTTAGCGTAGTTTATTCGATAAAATTTAAAGCGCATAAAAAATTAATACTGTATATTTACATAGGAAAAATAATTTTATGAAAATAGCTTTCTTTTCGACAAAACCTTACGATAAAGTCTTTTTTGAACGGGAAAATGAACATTATGGTTTTCAATTCAATTTTTATGAAACCCATCTTGGCCCTCATATTGTCAATGCAATTGACAATGAGAAAGTTGTCTGCGTTTTTGTAAATGATAAATTAAACCGGCAGGTAATCGAAGTTCTTGCACATAAAGGTATAAAGCTGATTGCTTTGCGATGTGCGGGTTTCAACAACGTTGATCTAGAAGCTGCAAAAGAATTTGGTATTCAGGTCTGTCGTGTTCCAGCCTATTCTCCGGAAGCTGTTGCTGAACATACGATGGCCATGTTATTGACACTCAATAGAAAAACCCACAAAGCCTATAACCGTGTCCGCGAACAAAACTTTGCCTTAAACGGTTTATTGGGCTTCAATATCCATCAAAAAAAGATTGGAGTAATTGGAACCGGAAAAATTGGAAAGGCATTTATCCGTATCGCACTAGGATTTGGTGCACAGGTCATTGCCTACGATTTATATCCTGACCAGGATCTGGCCAATGCCGGAGTCCAATACACCAATCTTGATCAATTATTTAAGGAATCAGATATTATCTCCTTGCATTGTCCGCTTACAGTAGATAACCATTACCTCATCAATAAAGAGTCACTGTCAAAAATGAAGGCCGGTGTGACCATTATCAATACAAGCCGAGGCAATCTTATCCATACAAATGATGCCATTAATGCATTAAAAGAGCATAAAATAGGATTATTGGGGATTGATGTCTATGAACAGGAAGAGAAACTGTTTTTTAAAGATCTGTCCACAACGATCATAGAAGATGACACCATTCAGTTATTAATGAGTTTTCCGAACGTTTTAGTAACCGCACATCAGGCTTTTTTCACAACAGAAGCACTCACTCAAATTTCTCAACGAACATTAAAAAGTATTGCTGACCTCTTGAACACAGGAACGACAGACAATGAAGTACTAATATAACATCGCACCGAAGAGATCATTAATTTTTAACATGAATAATACAAAGAACAATAAAGTTTTAAAAGGCTTTTTATTGGCTGTTAGCGCAGCCATACTTTGGGGTGTTTCCGGAACTTTTGGTCAATTTCTTTTTCAACAACGAGGCCTCAATGTCGAATGGCTGATTACCATTCGAATGTTGGTAACGGGTGCTGTCCTGCTCATTTTAGCAGGAGCAAATAACCGCAGGGATCTATGGTCTATCTGGCACAACCGTAAAGACGCCATTGATCTGCTTTTATTTAGCATTGTTGGCGTACTTGCTGTTCAATATTCCTATTTTGCTGCGATCAATTATTCCAACGCGGCTACGGCAACGGTGATGCAATATACTGGCCCGGTTATGATCGCGATCTATATTGCGTTAAAAGAGCGGAAATTTCCCAATGGCAAAACATGCCTGGCAATTTTACTGGCCGTATTAGGGACGTTTTTGCTGGTCACCCATGGTAAAATAGGAACATTGTCGATCTCTGGCATTGCGCTGTTCTTTGGATTAGTGTCGGCAGTAACGCTAGCCTTTTATACCTTACAACCTGTTCATCTCCTCAATAAGTATAAATCAACAGTTGTCATTGGCTGGGGCATGCTCATCGGCGGAATTGCATTTTGTTTTGTCAGGGCTCCCTGGGATGTTGCCGGTGTCTGGGATATGCAAACCTATTCTTATACATCGTTTATCGTTATTTTTGGAACCCTCATTCCTTTTTACGCATACCTCACAGCAGTCAAGTTAATTGGCGGTCAAAAAACTAGCCTGCTCGCTTCTGCAGAACCTTTATCAGCGGCATTACTGGCGGTATTATGGCTTAACACCCCATTTGTCTTTACCGACTGGATGGGTACTGCATGTATTATTCTGACTATTATCTTATTGGGAACATCGAAAAAAGAAGAAGCAAAACCTTGATCTTTCAACACAGGTCATCGAAAAAATGAAAGCAGAATTACAGGCATAAATCAACGTATCATACGGGATCAAATGATACCATTTGATTTGCTACTGATCTCTTAATTCTTGCTTATAGCTTAACCACCATTCATCCAGTTGCTCGATAATCGGAAGCAAAGTCTTGCCTATTTCACTCAGTTTATATTCGACACGCGGTGGTGATTCTGCATAAATCTGTCGGCACAGGATGCCATCGCGCTCCAGTTCACGCAATTGAACAGTTAATGTAGTCTGCGCCATATCATCCATTTCTCTTCGCAATTCCCCAAACCGCTTAGGGCACTCTTTTGCAATGGCTTTGATCAGTAAAACCTTCCATTTTCCACCTATAATCTTAAAGATACCATTGACATCGCAGCAACTGCCAAAAAACTCACTTTTTTTTTCGTCCATAATCACCTCATACTGACCATTAGTTCATAAAACCATACTAAGTACATCATTTATAACTACTTGATCATAAAAAATTTCCAAACTACTTTTGACTATAAAATTATCAAAAACTTTCTATATGCGCTTCCAAATTAAAGATTTGCTTCATATTTCTATCCTATCCATTGGCATCTTTTTGTTCGTCATTGATTTATTCATTATCAATGTTTCCTTACCGACCATACAACATGCGTTGGACCTGAGTAATAGTGCAACGCAATGGATTATTATTCTATATATCATTGGATATGCTAGCCTGCTGATCAATGCGGGTAATGCCGGAGATTATTTTGGCAAAAAGAAATTATACTTACTGGGTATGGCCGGTTTTACGGTTGCATCGATATTATGCGGAATGGCAACCAATATCTATTTCTTATTACTCGGCAGGCTGCTCCAGGGAATTAGTTCAGGTATGATGGTACCTCAGGGTATCGCATTAATTACCTTACTTTTTGAAGATGCGGCAAAACGATCGATGGCCTTGGGGGTATATGGCAGTATTGCTGGTATTGCTTCTGTTATCGGCCAGCTACTCGGTGGTTTGCTTCCGGATCAATCCTGGATACAGGAAAGCTGGCGCCTTATTTTCCTCATCAATATCCCTATTGGTGCCCTTGCCTGCATTGCCGCTTATCACTATGTCCCTAGCGATAAGACAAACCCCAAATCCACCATCTCGTTTATACCGATGCTGACTTTATTTATACTCATGATAGGCATGATATACCCCTTGATCATGGGACCTGAATTGCATTGGCCCATCTGGTGTATATTATTGTTAGGGACTGCCTTCATCTTAACACTGTTGTTCCTGAAAAAACAGAAGCAACTTGACCAAATGGGGCAACAGGCACTTTTTAATTTCTCACTCTTTCGCAGCAAGGTCTTCAACCTCGGGCTAATCGCTGCACTGGCCTACTACATGGTTCAAGATGCCTATTTTATTATTAATTCCAATTATTTACAGAATCACAAAAGTTATACCGCAACAATGACAGGTATTGCATTTGTTTATCAGGGTGTAGGCTACGTTGTTGCCAGCCTGATGGTGAGCAGGTTGATTCAGCGCCATGGCAAAGCTGTTGTAATCACCGGATTGACAATAATGGTTATAGGCCTGTTTCTTCATTTACATATTTTCAATAAAGTAAATGTCGCAAGCCATCAGCTTTATTTGCTCTTTTTCTTTTATGGGCTTGGCTGTGGTAGTGTACTTCCATCCCTGATGACGCTCGCATTAAAAGATGTAAACAAGGAATTAATCGGTGTAGGGTCCGCCATCTATCTCACTATACAACAACTATCTATCTGTCTAGGTATCGCGTTTGTTGTCGGCTTGTTCTTACATCAAAATGGAGACAGTTTTTTCCAACTGCGTCATATTACTGCTGCTTATGGTTATGCGACTACGGTATCTATGCTGTTACTTATGTTGGTGGCCTTTTGCATTGTCTGCTTACCGACAATTCGGAAACCGAAGGAGAACTTTATTAACGCTCAGCAGCAGTATGACCGTGAAGTATAAGTATGCCGATGAAGTATTGAATTAATATTTTGGTTCGTATTTTTTAAACAACGCGTAGTCATATGGGATGTGCATACTTAAAGACTTGGCCTCCCATGTATCTCCACCTTCGGGAAGATAAAAGTCATAAGCATTGTCAAGGAAATTCTCCCCATCAGGAGCTTCCTGCCAGTGTTTTTTTTCTCGATTATAGAGTAATATCATGCAGCTTACACAGTGTTCGTTCCCCTCTTTCTTGGGGTTTTCATAACATTTACCAATTTTGATATTCAGCTTTTGTTCAATAATAACATCTGTCAATCGTCTATTCGTGAGATAGATTAAAGCCAATTGTGCATCTTCATCTGTGGGAGACTTCCTGGCAGGTATCAGTTTGTCAAATTGCGCATTTTTAATCTTTGCCATTTCTGCTGATTTAAATTCTGGGGCAAGAAGATTGGTATCGACAGGACGAAAGTCCTCCACATCAGTTACACGGGTGACACCGGGCTCTAAGGAAGATCCCCGTGATGCTGTATCAGCATCCAACGCCGCTGAACCACCATCATTTTTACCAAATACCTGAGCTAGTTCCGACAAATGATGTCCGATATGGTTAAAACCAACAACATAATGTAAAAAAACAAAACCTATCACAAGTACAGATAAGCCTATTATTAAGCCCTTTTTACTCCCTTCCCCTTTGCTTTTGTCTTTTTCTACTTCCAAAAAAGAAGATGGGACAGGCTCTTGACGAGCAGTGGAATTGCTGTGAGGAACCTCGTCATAATCAACTAAAAATAGGTCTTTACCATCGAAAAGATCAATATGTCCATCTTCGAACATTTGGATAATATCTTGGGCCGTTTTCAATTTTACATTTGCGCGATTGGCGATCAGTTTAATAGCATCATCGTAATTGTCTTGCTTAATTAAATCTATAATTATTTCTTTATCGATTTCGACATTGTTGACGAGAAAAGTTTTGTTCATCTGCTTGTATCTTCTTTCAGTTGATTCCTGTTATATTATGTTCTTTATGATATTCAAAAATGAGATTAATAAATGGAAGATCAATGAAAATTCCGTCCTTTATAAAAAACATCATTCACCGGCTCATCCTCTTCTGCCAGATTTTTTAATAAACCGGACATATCAAAGCAACGTTCGGCAATGACATGGATCACCTCTCCTTCCACCTGTACTTTTCCGGCAACCATAAATAATTTAGCCCGAAGAATCTCCTTTCGGTATTTTTCGAATATCTTACTCCAGATAACTACATTTGCAAATCCGGTATCATCCTCAATGGTCACAAATAGCACGCCTTTGGAGGTACCCGGGCGCTGCCGTACGGTAATCAATCCACATACCTTTACGGGCATATTATTTTTGATCAGGCTTAATTTTTCGGTTGGTACGATATGCAGAAGATCTAATTTGTCACGCAGGAAACTTACGGGATGCGCTTTGATGGATAACCCGGTTCTTGCATAATCAGCTACGACATGTTGACTGGGACGCAACAAAGGTAGCTCAATCTGCCCTTCTATGCTTTGTGGAGAAGGTTTTCCTGCAAATAATCCAATGGAGCGATCTCCCAAGGCTGAGATTTCCCACAGAGCTCTCCGCCGATCGAATCCTAATGAACGGAAAGCATCTGCCGCAGCTAGGCGTTCCAGTCCTGATAGGGATAAGCCAACTTCCATCATCCTTGTGATCGCCGAATATCCATGTTGTCGCCCCGAGGTCAGTAACAGCGCTTCTTCTTCCGAAAATCCCTTGATCTGACGTAAGCCCAAGCGCAGGGCATGCGGGCGCCCCATTTCCCCTTCCAGCGTATTATCCCAGTGGGAATGGTTGATATCTATGGGAAGAACTTTCACCCCATGGCGCTCCGCATCTATAACGATCTGCGCAGGCTGATAAAATCCCATAGGCTGACTATTGAGCAAAGATGCCGCAAAAATATCGGGGTAATGGCATTTGATCCAGGATGAAACATAGACCAGCAGCGCAAAAGAAGCCGCATGGCTTTCCGGAAAACCATAACTCCCGAACCCTTCCAGCTGTCGAAAAACCCGTTCGGCAAACTCGGCAGTATAATCTTTCTTCACCATACCGTCGATCATCTTTTGCTTGAAGACCGACACCTGCCCTTTCGCTTTGAAGGTCGCCATACTACGCCGCAGTTCATCTGCCTCGGCCGGTGTAAATCCGGCCGCAACAATCGCAATCTCCATGGCCTGTTCCTGAAACAGCGGAACACCCAAGGTTTTTTCCAGAATCGCCTTAATTTCTTCCTTAGGATAGTCCACAGCCTCTTCCTTATTACGACGGCGCAGGTATGGATGCACCATATCCCCCTGTATCGGCCCCGGACGTACAATAGCCACCTCAATAACCAGATCATAAAATTCCCTCGGTTTTAGTCGTGGCAACATGGACATCTGCGCCCTGCTCTCAATCTGAAATACCCCCAGGGTATCGGCATGACAGATCATATCATATACCTTTGGATCCTCAACTTCTCCAATCTTGGCCAATGTCAGGTCCAGCCCATAATGCCTTTTGGCAAGATCAAAAGCCTTCCGGATACAGGTCAACATTCCCAATGCCAGTACATCTACTTTCAGGAAACCCAGCGCTTCCAGATCATCTTTGTTCCACTCCAGATTGGTCCGGTTATCCATGCGGGCATTTACCAATGGACAGAGTTCATGCAGATTGCCCTGTGTAATAACAAAACCACCGGTATGTTGTCCCAGCTGCCTTGGAAAACCGATATACTGATGGGTCAGTTCGAGCACCTTACGCAAATGTGGATCGTCGGGATTAAGGCCCTGCTCTATCAAGCGCTCCAGGTCAATATAATCATCCCAATGGCTGCTGACCACGCCGGCTAGACGGCCGACAGTATCCATGGATAGCCCCATTGCTTTCCCCACATCACGTACAGCCCCTTTGGCGCGTACCTGTGTCACCGTGGCCACAATAGCCGCGCGGTTGCGACCATACTTCTCATAAATGTACTGGATCACCTCTTCGCGGCGTTCGTGTTCAAAATCAACATCGATGTCGGGTGGTTCATCCCGCGCATCGGACATAAACCGTGCGAAGAGCAAGCGGAATTCCGCAGGATTGACTGAGGTAATACCTAGGCAATAACAAATCGTCGAATTGGCAGCCGAGCCACGACCTTGACATAAGATGCCCTGTTCTTTTGCAAAACGCACATAATCATAAACGGTCAGAAAATAAGAAGCGTAATTTTTCCGTTCGATAAAATCAAGTTCCATCTGGATGGTATCCCGGATAGCATCAGGGATTTGATCGCCAAACCTATCTTTCGCCCCTTTCCATGTCAAATAGACCAATTCTTCCTGCGCGGTACGCCCATTCGAAGACAGTTCATCTGGATAAACATATTTGAGGTCATCCAGGGAGAAGCTGCATGCTGTTGCTATTTCCATTGTCCTTGCAATAGCATCAGGATAGGGTCTAAAGAGGCGCTCCATCTCTGCTATAGGTTTCAGATACCGTTCGGCATTGGGGTACAATTTAAATCCTGCATTTTGAATGGTGCATTTCTCACGGATGCAGGTTAAAACATCCTGTAGTTCCCGCCGTTCGGGGACATGATAATATACATCACCCAAAGCCACAAGGGGAATAGCAAGACTATCGCCCAATTGTTGCATACGGAACAAGAGCTTTGCATCGTCACCACGGTATAGCCGTTTGATACCCAAATATAGGGCTACGCCCAGTTGCTGCTTATATTCCGTTACAAAAGCGATAAAATCGGCTTCCAGTTCAAATTTGGCTGTTAACCGAGTGGGAGGACAAACGATAAATCGAATTCCTTCCCTATACTGATATACATCCGAGCGGTACAGCTGACATTTCCCTTTCTCAGCGCGCAGATTACCGACTGTCAATAAGGATGACAGCCGTCCATAAGCTTCTTTATCGGTTGGGTAAGCCAATAAACTCGGGCCATCCTGTAAGTCTAGGCGACAAGCTGGGATAAGGGTTATACCGTGCTTCTTCGCGGCAGTATGGGCGCGAACTATACCCGCAAAACTATTCCGGTCAGTAACCGCAATTTTGCGGTATCCCAATTGTGCTGCACGTTCCATCAATTCTTCCGGATGGGAAGCCCCTTCCAAAAAACTAAAATTGCTCGTTACCTGTAATTCACAATAACCCATCATTATGCAAAAAATCCATGTAAAAACCATTGATTGGACAAACTGTCGTCGTAATGCCCCGAACGGTAAAGCCAATATCGCTGGCCTTTCTCATCCTCAACGGCATAATAATCACGATGTTCACCTTTTTCTATCCACCACTCCCGTTCAATACGCTCCGGCCCATCCGCCTTTTTAATGGTATAGATTTCCCCTTTGTAGCGAAATAACAGTGGTGGATAATCCGGAATAGGTGCTGTAACCAGAATAGGTTCTGGTATGCGCAATAAACGTGTAGGCCGGGGTCTTTCAATTTGCCAGTCAACAGTGGCTACTTCCCGGACTGAATCAGCAGTTTTCATGGACCGCTCAGGCCAATAATGTGCTGCGGGCAGAAAACGGGAAATTTCACAGGCAGGGTCTCTGCTTTTCAGACGATCCAATAATTCAGTGACCTTGGGATTATCTAATCCTATGCGATTACCCCATAAGTTCTCCTGAACAGGATCGACCTCTTCAACCTGGGGTACCTTCAAGATAAACAATTCAATACCCAATGCAGGTTCTATCTGTGCGATCTTCAAGGCAAATAACTGAAACAAGTGCTGTTCATGCGCTGTCGCCCGATTAGTTCCGATGTTGATCTGTTCGATTTTTCCGTCAACACGGTGACATTGTAATACCGCCTCCCGTACACCTTTACCTTCCCCGATCAGGCGTTTACAGATTGCTTGTAAAAGTTGCTGCAGCGCAAGCTCAATACCTTCAGCTGTACGGATCGGTTCCATACAGGGTAAACGTTCTTCATAGGGAAGGATAGGTTTTATGGAAACAATAAATTCATCCTCATGCCCAATAGCCTGATCCAAGCGGAAAAGCAAATGATTTCCAAAACGTCTGCGAAGCGCAGTACGTGGCATGGTCGCAAAACTTCCAATAGTTTTTAAACCAAGGCTTTGCAATCTTTCCAGTACAGAAGTTTCCAGGCGAAGTGCCTGTGCAGGTAAAGTCAATAAGGTATCAAACTGCATATTTGCCTTTACAATGCTGTTTTCCTTACCGAATCGGGCTATTGCCCAAGCCGCACCGATGGTATCTGCAATACTTATCTGTACATCGTAGCCATGCTGCTGAAATCTCTGGCCGATATGCCGGATATAAGATTCCTCTCCTCCCCAGAGGTGGGCACAACCACTGATATCCAAAATGATTCCTTCAGGTGGATCTATCGCTACAACAGGTGTATACCGGATACACCAATGCGCAATGCTGTGGAGCAATTTTTCCGTTAATCCAGGACGTTCATTGATCACTTTTAAGGAGGGTAAAAATGCTTTTACATCCGCAATGGCCAAGCCAGGATACACCCCTTCCTGTTCAGCCAAATGATTACTGGCATTGACGATCAGCTTTCCATGGTTAGGAATCGCCAATACAAAAGGTATTCCCTTGAGCTGGGGATGCCCAACAGCCATCCAATCAGTTTTTAGATGGCGAAACCACAGGGATGCAAATCGCTTTTTCATGCCAATCCCTGGTTAAGATAAGATTGTGCCCAGTCTGAGGGCTCTTGCCTTGTTTTAGTAACAGGCTCAAAACCCTCGGCAGTCCATGTCATCTGCCAGCACCCCGGATTTCCGTTCCTGACTTTCAACAAGGAAATATCCCAACTTGGATAGCCAATTCCCGGCAATCCATCTTCCAATTGACTCGGCCGCGAACTAATTTTCCATCGTGCGGCACAGGCTGTGGCACCCAGTAACTTCGGGTTATGCTGTAGGATAAATCCCGTCACTGCACTTTTCTCCACGGCCAACTGCAAGCGCCGCGACTGTACAAAGTCCAAATGATGTATCTCCGCCAATACAGCCGTTATCCCCTCGCATTTCAAAGCCTCTTCCATCGCCCATAAAACATCTTTTTCCCGTTCCATACGGACGAAAATGACATGTTCAGGAACAACACCAAACGATTTCAGGGCGGTGGGAAATAGGGTATGAAAACAGCTTATCCAAATACAGATCCCACCATTACACATCAGCTTACCCAACAGTCCACTGATAAATCCACAGGAAACAGCTCCTCCTACCCGATCAAAACTAACAAATTCGTGAATTACTCCCCTTGGAAAAATTCCATTGGGGAAAGCCTCTTCCAATGGACCAAGGCCCATCGGAAGTACATCAGCCGATTTTTGTGGTACTCCCTGCCATACCAACAGGTCCTTTTTCAATTGGCCAATTAAAGCTTTTTTTTCTGTTAATAACATAGCCACCTCCGTCTTAAAGTTTAAGCAAATTTAATACTAATAATTTTAGTATTAAAACAAAGTTGCTATATTTTTTAGTTTTTTTACATTTTTATAAATAAGGATACATCATGTTTCCGATGCCAAAAGAACTTACATTTCCATTAGAAATCATTCAGAAATTGCTGAATAACATCCTTCTTTCTCGTTGCTACAGGAATCATTTTGCCATCTGCCATCTCCAATTGACCATCCTTAAAATATTTTTTAATATAGTTTGCATTGATCAGATAAGATTGGTGACAGCGGATAAACTCTGTTTCGGGCAGCATGGTTTCGAAGTGTTTCAGTACTTTAGAGACCATCATCGGTTTGCTATCTTTGATATAAAATGTCGTATATCCCTTGTCTCCATGACAATAAAGCACATCATCAATATTCACAATCTGCGTATATTCAAAGGTACGCAGGGCTATTTTTTTAGGTTTATTAGGCGCCTTCAGGTAACTCTCCGCCATATTTAGCTGCATGCTATTGAACCGATATTCTGTATTCTTTTTATAACATTTTTCGATCGCTTCTATAAATTGCTCGGGCACCAAAGGTTTCAACAGATAAGCAATAGCACCGATATTAAGTGCCTCAATGGCATACTGATTGAATGCTGTGATAAAAATTGTATTGATATCCAATTTAAGTTCAGAGAGAAAGGATAAGCTCGAACCATCTTTCAGCTGAATATCAGCTAGGATCAGGTCGGGATTCGACGCCAACAGCTCCCGCTCGGCCTGTGCAATGGAAGGGCTATAACCCACAATCTGCACATAGGGAATACTATCCAGGAGCGACTTTATATACAAGTATATATTATACTCATCTTCAAGAATATAAACTTTCATAATATTGATTTGTTAGTTAAAATATAAAACAAGTGGAATATAAATTTCGACTTTATAACCACGCTGATCATCTCTATAGTTTGGTGTTATTTCAATCCGTGCTTCCGGTTCAGCATCCGCAAACAAAAGTTCTAGGCGCTCCTTTGTAATGACCTGCGATAAGGAGGTCTTGTGTGAAACCTGTTCCTTATGTACCTGCATCCCCCAACCATTGTCACAGATGCTGACATGCAATTGGTTTTCATGTGTACGGAAAGAAATATCCAGTTGTCCCATATAAGGTAAATTCTTAAATGCATGCTCAATGGCATTTTCAACAAATGGTTGTATGATCATGGGTGGAATCATCACATCATCCAGATCCAGATCGTCAGTCTCTATCTGAAAATCAAACACATCCTGATAACGCATCTGCTGTAAAAGTATATAATTATTTAACGATTTAATTTCCTGATCCAATGAAATATATTCTTCCCTATTCAGTTCAAGAATATCACGGATCTGACGTGACAATAAGAGCAGATATTGATTAGCCTTTGCTTTTTGCTCACTGCTGATCAATCCCTGTAGATTGGCAATTGCATTATATATAAAATGCGGATTCAGTTGATTTTGCCGTGTTTTTTGTTCCAAAATAAGCTGCTTATTCTCTGCGAGAATACGTTGATTGATATTTTTTAGCAATTTCTGTTTGTTCCTGAAATAGATAAAAAATGCAATACTGAATACCAGTGCCAACAGGATTACAAATATCCAGCGTTGTTGCAACAATATCTTATGATTGAATGCATTTGTTGTCCGTAATAGCGTAATCGCCTGATCCTTTTTCTCCGTTTGGTATTTTGTATTGATATCGTTGATCTTCTCAGCTTCGATCCGTTTTGTACTCAGTTTATAATCTTGAAAAGTGGAATCCAATGCAAAATAGGCCCGTTCATAATCTCCTTTTAATGCATAAGCTAGCTGCAGATTGTTATAATAAAATATTTTATTATGTTTGATCTTATGTTTTTTGATAAACCGAAGACCGCTATTAAAATAAAATATAGCCGAATCCACCTGGTTATTATTTAAAAAATTCTTACCTAAATTCGCATATACATAAGCATTCAGAGTATTGGTTGCCTGCAAATAATTGAAGTACTTTTTAGAGGCTTCCAACGCTTTTGAGTTGTTTTCGATACTAAAATAATACTGCGACTGTAAGTCATACATACGCATGATAATGGCTGAGTCTTTCGTTGCATTCGCATAATATTTACAACTATCCAAGGTACCTTTTAATTTCTCAAAATCATCCAGGGCCATGTATTGCATAAATTTCATTTCCTGATAAGCTTGAGAAACATGTGCATTGGATTTATTGGGATGATAATGGTACCAGGATTCAACATCTTTCAGAGCTTCTCGGTAGTTTGCCTGCCGGTATTCCGCATTGGCCAATAGATTGTAAAATAGAAAGGTGAATACACTTTTCTGTTCTAGAGCATACTCTTTTGCATCAATAATCTGTGCCATCATCGTTCCGCTAGTTACCTCATGAAAACTGAAGTTGGCACGGATCCCCAAATAATCTTTTAAAACAGTTGCATCTGGAGATAATTTTTGTCCTTCCAGATTTTTTAAAGCAATTTCGACGGAATCTATATTATCATCCAGTAAATACTCGTAGGCCAACAGCATTGAATTGTAAGGTGAATGTTCAAAATAGCCATCTTTCAATAGCTCATTTCTTTTCTTCTTCACAACAGTTGCACTCTTGAAATCCTGTGTAGAAAGGTAGGTCAATAGCACATTTTCATAACTCAACTCAAGTGAATCATTCGCGACTTTGGCCTTTCTATTCGAATCTTGAATTTTATTTTGATGACATGAAAATAGCTGGGCGAGCAGTAAAATCACGATAAGACAGTAAAACGCTCCAGTTCTATGTAATTTCATCAGAATATTTATTAATTCACTTTTGTTCTTCTCCAAAGGTATACGTAGTCCTTCTGTAATTTAAAATAATAATGCCACTATGATGAGTACGATATTTTAAACGTTAAGGTATAACGCTCATCAGAGTTCCGTCAATAAGTAATCGAATATCGGAATATTCCCAACAAAACAATATACCTGAGTTCAAAAATATTTAACTTTCCTGATATTTAAGTAGACTCATAATGGATAAAGATACACAGAAGTATGCTACCTAAGATTCATCCTTTAGCAGGTAGGTCCACCATCTTTAAATCAAGTTGTTTATAACAAAAAACTTCGTCATGCGGTCTTATTAACAAACAAATATACAGGATCGGAAAAAGATAAATCAGGTATTTTAACAATCGTACGGGCAGCATCAATATTTGTATTGAATGATCTAGTTTTCGAACCAACAGAGCAACTTTGAACTTATTTTCATGATTTAATGTAACAAAAGACCATCTTCTTATACTAATACCATACACTAAATATTTTAAGGCATAATGACGAGTAGCTTAATATTGAATTTCATCACTTGGAATGTCAATAAAGACATCTTTACCATACCAATCATCAATCACCCTGTCCGTTGGTATGGCATATTTTGGCTGCTGGGAATTGTCCTATCCTACAAGGTATTATGGACAATGCTAAAAAAAGAAGGCCGACCAATCGAATTTTTGGATCAGCTGAGCATCTATATTGTCTTAGGCACAATTATAGGTGCACGTTTAGGCCATATCATATTTTACGATCCATCTTATTATCTCAGCAATCCTCTAAAGATATTCGCGATATGGGAAGGCGGTCTGGCCAGTCATGGCGGTGGAATTGGTATTTTGCTTGGTATATTTTTATTTGCAAAAAAACAGAAGCTTCCCTTCCTTTGGGTGGCAGATCGAATTGCGCTGGTGATACCTATCGCCGGAGCCTGTATCCGTCTGGGCAACCTGATGAACTCGGAAATGATCGGCACGAAGACAAACCTACCCTGGGCTTTTATCTTTACTTCTATTGACCAATCCCCGCGACATCCCGCCCAATTGTATGAAGCATTATTCTGTATCATACTATTTCTATTACTGCGGTATCTTTGGACAAAACCAATCCTAAAAAACAACATTGGAAATTGCTTTGCCTTATTATTGACCCTATTGTTTTCCTTTCGATTTCTGGATGAATTTCTAAAACTCAATCAGGAAGATTTTGAAAATTCAATGTTCCTTAATATGGGACAACTGCTTAGTATCCCTTTTATCCTGATCGGCTCTACCTTACTTATCATCAATAACGGAAAAAAGCACAACAAGTGCTGATACAGAAAAAAAGCAGTAAAGATTACATGAAACAACTTATTTTAAGATACCGGCCTGAAAGGCAACCTTAACAAGTTCAGCCGTATTTTTTACATTCATTTTTTCGATCAAACTTTGTCGATGTCCTTCTATGGTACGTTTACTTAAAAAGATTTTGTCGGCAATTTCCACATTTGTAAAACCGTCAGCGATCAATTTCAACACTTCCAGTTCGCGCTCACTGATATCAAAGTCCGGTAGCGAGCGGTTTGATAGATCTGTATAATTTTCACCGGAAACCACCTGATCAAGCAGCGCCATACTGATCTCTTCACTCATATATCTACCACCATTAGCCACATGGTTAAGGCCAAAGAGAAGCTCGTTATAGCCCACATTTTTAAGCAGATAACCTGAAAGTCCATGCTCAAACCCTTCTACCACATAATGAATCTGATTCAACATCGAAAGGATCACAACCTTAATAGACGGATACTTCACTTTGATCACCCGCAGCAATTCCATACCGTCCATATGATCCATACTGATATCCGTTAAAATAATATCAGGCAGCAATCCATTGTTTAGGAGCTGTAACGCCTCATTTCCATCGGAAGCCTCTCCAATGACAACAAAATCCGCCTGAGATTCCAATAACAATTTAATACCATTACGTACGACCATATGGTCTTCAACCAATAGTATTTTAATCTTACCCATCATTTGCTGTTTTTAATAAAAATTTATCTTTCTTCTTTTAGCTGAATAGTATGCCACTATGGAGTACAGTTGCATTTTTATGTTTTAAAGATCCAGAAACCAATTGTACCTCCCACTTCACTCCATCAGCTGTCCAAAGCCGGCACAAGCTGAATAAAGGTACAAAATTCTATTCATTTAATTGATTTTATAAGGAATTCCTTTGGAACTCATGGCAGAAATAGGAAGTCATTGGTGCTTAAATGCTATAGAAAGTATCCAAAGGAATTAGAAAGGGAACAATATTTGTTTTAAACTATATAGCATTTTATTTTTTTGAAACTTTATGATCCGTTCCGACAAAGATATTTTAACCGTACTCAGCACCGCATCGGGCGCCTGCGCCATTTACGACAGCCCTGAATTTCATATATCCTATGCCAGTGCAAAAATGCTTCAGCTGTGGAATTGTGATGAAACTGTCCTTGGTCAGCGGCTGGAAGATTGTATTATACAGAATGATCTCCATGCTCGTATCTCCAAATTAAAACAGGTATGGTTTAGCCAGAAAACCCTGCTAGAAGAAAATGTATCAATCAGACTTGGTCTGGAAGGGCAATCCGACAGGTATAACTGCAGCATAAAATACCAGCCCCTTATCAATGCAGCAGGAGAAATGTATGGTATATATCAAGAAATAAATATTATTCCCCATAATATGCCGATCGCCCAACAGTCGGATGAAAAGAATAACATTGAGCAAAAACTTCTTGAAGATCTACTAACCCCAAAATACAGTCTGGAAGGAAACATTCATGCAGTCACCAGCTTAAATAAATATCCATTACCGGACCGGGAAACCAAAAATTTAAACCAGAAACTAAAAGTAGCACTAAAGAAAATCATTGAAAGCGAAGAGCATTATCATTTCGCACTACAATCTGCCGAAATGGGGACTTGGAATCTAAACTGTAAGAGCTACATTGTACATTGGGATGAACGTACACGTGAGCTCTTTGGCTTTGCCAAGGGTGAGACTGTTCCTTACAGCGAAGTTTTACGCTATATACATCCCGAAGATAGGAACAGAATAGATCGGGAAGTCAAAAAATCATTGAGTTATCAAAATAAGGGTGTTTATGATGTACAGTTTCGTACCATTGGTGCCAAGGATCAAAAGTTACGCTGGCTCCATTGCAAGGGAAAAATGTATTTTGATCAGGACCAACAGCCGGAATGGTTTGCCGGCACCACACTGGATATTACACAACAGCATGCAGAGCGTAAACAACTGGAGGCCATTAATACCTTGATCGCAAAGAAAGACCAAGAGTTTAGAATGATTGTGGAGGCGGCAGGAATTGGCATCTTTTCCATTGACCTAGAATCCAGGAAAATGGAACTCAATGATCAATGTCGTGAGCTTTTTGGCTTTGATCACCAACGAGAAATACAGGAAGTTGATTTTTTTACGCAGATCCTACCGCAATACCGGGATAAGATACGCCATATCTTTCAAGAAGTGGTATCCAAACAATCCCCCTTTGACTGTCAATGTGAAATAGAAGATAAAAAAACAGGCAAAATAAAATGGCTTCGATCTGTTGGTGGTGGACAATTATCTACCGATTCAAACCGACAAATCATATACGGCGCAATATTCGATACCACCAACGACAAAGAAGAGGAAAGAAAAAAATTGGACTTTATCAGTATCGCAAGCCATGAATTGAAGACTCCTTTGACTTCACTTATTGCCTACATACAGCTGTTACTTGCAAGGGAACAGACACTCAGTTCGGAAAAACGGCTACAATATCTCCATCAGTCAAATGAGCAGGCTACACGTATGCGTGGATTAATCGAGGGTTTCCTGAATGTATCCCAGCTCAATGAGGGGAAATTATTGCTCCACAAAAATACATTTCGTATCTGCACACTAATAGATTATATCCGTAACATCTATTCGCTAAAACCCATCAAGCATTTTATTCATTATACCGGAGCAACAGATTCCAAACAGGAAATTGTTGCTGATCGTGATAAGATTGAACAGGTGATCATTAATTTTATCGACAACGCCATTAAATACGCTCCCACCAATTCGACCATTATCATGGATGTCCTGGTGGATCATGATTATTTCAGTGTAAAAGTCAGCGATCAGGGAAGAGGCATCAGTGACAAGCATCAAAAGCAGATTTTTAACAAATTCTATCGGGTGAATGATTCAACAGATAGTTACGCCTCTGGATTCGGCATCGGCCTGTTTATCTGTCGTGAAATTATCCAAAAACATCAGGGAGAAATTGGTGTGGACAGCGCATTCGGCGAAGGTTCGACATTCTGGTTTAAAGTCCCTATCCGTTGTCGTGAATTACCTGTAACCGCAACGCATAAAACCTCTAAACAGGATTGATTAATGCTTTGCTTGCACTGAAAAAGACCATATTTCTTTCTGAGTGCTTGATTCGCTATCACCAACAGGAATCAGCTGTAGCGTATAAAATGTACGAAAAGGATTGATGAAGACTTCACTTGTATTATCACTGCACGGACATCCAGGATCTTAAAAAACAATAGCAGTAAGGGCATTATTCCTTAAAAAAGCAACAGCTGTACGTCAATTATACAACTGTTGCCTTATACTTTATCAGTCTTCTCTAAAGACTATTTCTTTTTTAGCTCCTGCCCAGCGATATCTTCCCAACGGTAATAATGAAAGGTCTTGTCATCGCTCATGGCAACAAATAAACCGTGCTTAAATGTATCGTTTAGGTACGAAGATACCACATCTGAGCCATCACTTTGCGTGGCCATAACCGGTACAGTCTTCAAATGGACATGTTCGAATGGATTTGTCTTTGTACCTTCACGGCTAAAGATCTGAAAGCGGTTAGCTCCTTGATCGGACACCAAAATATACCCCGTACTATCCGTCAATTTATAAATTGAAATACCCTCATGGTCTTCTGTGAAACCTTCGGTCGCAAACAAGGCCAATTGTTGATTTCCCTTCGCAGGATCTGCATAATACTGCTTCACTCCCATTTGTTCGTCCGAGTAGTAGATATAACCCAGTTCATTGTCTACAGCGATGGCTTCAATTTCTTTCTTTCCACTAAATGAACCAAACTTACGGACTAAGGTGGCCTTCACAGCGCCGGCACCATTATCCGTCAAGAGATATTGACCCAAGTAACCTTCTTTGGGACCATTTTTTCTTCCCACAATGGCATAGATCTCTCCTTTCGGTGAAGTATAAAGTGCTATTCCCATCAGATCCCTGAAATCAGGTTCGGCCTCCCCTACAAACATATCCAATCCACCCTGATCGATTGGTTTCATATCTGGCAACGAGAATACGCGTAGTTTATGTGTCATACGTTCTGTTGTCACAGCGATATCGACGGGTTTCCCTCCGATGGTCAAACCATAGGCGATATCCACATTATTTGGGCGTTTCAAATTTGAGACTACCTTATCTTTAACAATTTTACCTTGTAAATCGTACACAAATAAAGCACCATCCGCATCTTTGTCGGTTGCGATGACCAGACTTTTGCTGGGATCGGTTTTATTGACCCAGATCGCAGGATCATCGGAATCGTAACGTACCGCATCAGTAACAAAAACAGGTTTAATAGATTCCGTTGCGGACGTATTCGTTTTTGGGTTATTACAGGAGACTTGCAGTAATGCCGATGCTGTCAAGCCAAAAAATAGTATTGTTTTTAACGTTGTTTTCATGTTGAATTAATTAAAATTTGGCACCAAAAGCACCAACATAAGTTGCAGGTTGTGGAGAGCTGTAAGATAAACCATTTGATAGTGTCAATCCGTCTATAAAATGTGGTTTGAATGCTAACGTACCAGCTTTCAAAGCGGGTGAATTTCCTTGTAGGTGGAAATCCCAGGCTGCATTAAACACATAGTTATCACCGGGAGTTTCTAATGGATAATTCACAAATTTAGGGTTGTTCTCCCCTGCCAATTTGCCCTTGACATCATTGGTACCCTCAACGATATCATTCTTTCCGACCTGAAATTGATCCACCGTCAATTGGTCATAGCCATAATACCAATTGTTGCTTGAAACCGAGCGCTTATCTTCGGGCTTTTTGGGATCGCGTTTGACCCCGAATCGCGTATTGGCGAACAGATTATTGTACACTTCCGCTTTAACAGAAGCCTCTAACCAAACCGAACCACCTTTTGCTGTCGGCCGGCGCCAGCCCGTATTCAGCATGGTATTGTTATAAACGATGATATGCGCCTGTGGTATCCGGTCTCCTGAATTGGACAGCTTTAAGGCATTGGTATTAACACTGTAGACCAGATTGTAGGCTACATCAGCGAGGCTCCCCGATTTAAAGTTCATTGCTTCTCCCCCAGTCACACCGTTCGAGAAAAAACGATTATTGGCAAAGATAATTTTGCCACCCTCTATATAGGTGCAATCTTCATGAAAATGGCTGATTGTACTATTTTGAACGATCAACTTCCCATCGATATTGGAGAACCATAATGCCGGCAGTGCTTCGCCCGCGGCCTTTTTATACAATCCCATTTTTACAGACATTGAAGCATCTGAAGTAACTGCTCCCCCATATTCGATGATGGTATGGTCTAAAACTAACTCCTGACAACTGGGTGCCGCTAAAATACCGCCCCAAAGCTTTCCAAATTCATTGGTTTTAGATTTGTATTTATCTTCTACGGTAAATTTCACGGGATTTTCAGCTGTACCCAAGGAATACAGATTACCCAATACCACAATTTCAGCTTTACCAACGGAGTCCATTAGTACAGTCACACCCTCTTCGATAGTCAATGATTTTCCTTCTGGAATAATAATATCGCCTTTAATATGCTGGATACTCCCCTTACTCCAAACGCCGGAAACTTCACCAATAGCACTACCATTGGCATCCGAAGTATCCACATCAATATTCGCCTTTTCACAGCTGCCGAACAATGCAACTGAAAGTGATATCAACAATAAAATAATGTTATTTTTCATCAGTATATTTTATGATGAGCATACGCTCGATTTATTTGATTATAATATGCTAAATGCTTTAAAAACCTATTTATTCAGATTATAGCGTAGACCGAGCACATAATTCTGACCATATAGATCCTTACGGATAAGCGTATTGTCCCCTTGCACCAATTTTTCCATAATCTTATCATTTTCAGGATTTGTCCCTTTCACATAGAGTTCCATCGCTGTATTTAAGATATTATTCGCTTTGGCAAAGATTGCCCATCCGCGACTGAATTTCTTTTCCACAGAAGCATCAAGCTGAATAAATCCCTTTTGCCATAAATCATTATTCAAAAACTGGGAAACTGTATTGATCCGGGATCCCGTATAAGATCCTGCAAGCTGTCCTTCCCAGCCCTTATTGGTGTCTTTATACAGTAGGGATAAATTGGCTATATGTGCTGCCTGTCCATAAAGAGGACGGGTTTGATCCAAAAATATAGGATCAGGATCCTGTGTGACCTCGTTCGTCTTACGGCTCATTTTAGTGGTCGTGATGCGCGAATGCGTATAGGTATAATTTGCCTTAACGCCAAATTTTTGGATATACTTGATATAATCAACCTCTAAGCCGAAGTTTTTAGCTGTCCCAAAATTTCCAGGTGTGTAGTATACGTCCTGCCTGCGTACCTCATCAGGCTGAAAAGTGTACTCGATGGGGTTTTTAATCTTTTTATAAAACATACCCACAAGAAATTGTGATGAGGCTTCTGGGAATAATTCGTAACGTAAATCGAAATTATCGGCCAGCGCATGTTTCAGATCTGGGTTCCCTCGCTCCATAAATTCCTCATTGACAACACTAGATGGAACAATTTCGTAAAAACCTGGGCGGTTTAATGCCCGATAGTAGGCTGCATGAAGTTGTTGCTTTTTGTCCAAATGGTATTTAATTGTTAAACTCGGCAACCATTCGGTATAGATCTGGGATCCCTCAGGTCTCTTTTCTCCAGCTGGGAATAATAATTTATACCCCTGATTCGTATGTTCCAAACGTATACCTCCGATCATTTGGAGCTTGTCATTCTCATAATTGAACATACCGTATACCGCCGTCGTTTTTTCATCAGCATCGTAGGTCAATGCGTTAGCAACAGCCCCAGTAGCATTACTGACTGTCAATTGAAGATCAGTATACTTCTGAAAATCAACACCATATTTATACTTCGCCTCATCAGCGATTGGAGAAAGGTTATAATTATTATAGAAGCTGCTCCGCTGTTTGTCACGATATAAACCACCTGTGGAAATCTCCAGTTTGTTTTCAGCCATCGGCACTTTATAAGCAAGGTCCCAATAACCGGCCCGATCCTCATCGGTATTGCGTTCCCAACGGTAAGTCACCGGTGACTTGTTTACGAGAGAAGTTCGTCGACGAATGAAATTCTCTTCTACTCCATCCAAACTAATGCTGGTATTTTGTGGCAGCTCATTACGAGCGGAGGAAAACACTCCCGACCAGCGAAAACTCAAGCGATTATCCAAAAAATGATGTTCGCCTTGAACATTACCAGTGTAGATCTGTTGTTGTGTCTTCCTGCTACGGGTCACATAGGTCAGTTCTGACTTACCGATACTCGGATCGTATTGTCCATTGTAAATTGTATTGACCGCATCCCGTAATTGGACGTTGCTCAAATTTACATACATCTGATAAAAACTCAGCCGATGGTTTGGGTTGAATCGATAATCAATTTTGTTATGCAGTCCCAAGCGTTGTTGCTGTTCATCATATTGTCTGTCACCCTGTTCAGTAATGACCGCATTGGGATTGACATCAACGACAGATGATTTGTAGAAAATAGAATGACTGCCGCGATGGAGGTTTTGATAACTTGCTCCTAGTATGACTCCCAACTTATCATCTAAATAGCGATTGCCAATCGTTAGGTTACCGATAAGATCTGGGGATGGTTTTTTATACGTATAATCCAACGTTCCCTTATCAAAATCAGCGGAAGTAGCATTATAATTTTTCCCATGCAGTTCGTAAGGAGATTTTGACGAAACCCCGCTGGTGGAAAAACTACCAAAATCCCGATTAAAATACCGTTGGCCATAACCTGTAGCCAAATTGGCCTGAAACAATAATTTGCTTGGAGCAGATTTCATGACCATATTCACGACACCACCAATGGCATCAGCCTCCATATTTGGCGTCAGGGATTTGTAGATTTCCAATCGTTCCAACATATCCGATGGGAATAGATCCAAGGGCACATAGCGGTATTTATTGTCAGGACTAGGGACTTTCACGCCATTGACCAATGTGATATTATAACGTTTGTCCATTCCCCTTAAAATCGCGTACTGCCCCTCACCATTTGAATTCCGTTCGATGGAAACACCTGACACACGTTGCACAACGTTCGCTACTGTAATATCTGGCGAGATCTCAATCGCCCGCGCCGATACCACATTCATAATTTGTGAGGCATTCTTTTCTAATCGACGGGCACTGGGATCATCATCACCGCCATTACGCTTGCCTTTGACAGTCACCTCCATTAGGGTCTGTTCACTCGAACTAAGCTGAAAAGTGAAATGAGGTGTATTTTCCTTTTTAATCTCAATTTCGCTGATCAATTCGGCGTAGGCCACATGCCGAATATGAATTCTAGCTGTACCTGCAGCCAGTCCCTTGAATTCAAATGAACCATCCAATTGTGTCTTGGTCGACAAGCCATTTTGTTCGAGCAAGACGGTAGCACCAACGATGGCTTCCCCTGTTTGTGCATCCAGGACTTTTCCCTTAATCTTGGTCGCATAAGCGGCGCTGATTGAAATACTGGAAGCAAGCAATACCGTTAAAACGTTTTTCATTTTTAATAGATTATTATGAATCTCTGATTGTTGCTGCAAATATGACAGCAGCTGACAGATTCACAAAATATCTGGCGTTACAAGATGGAAACAAACCAAAACCTGTCCTATACGAAAGGGAAACACAAAACTACAACCGACTGAATTAAAGCTCATTACTAATAAAATAAACGCCATTAAAGTTAGGTTACCCTTGTGTTAAAAAATTATGAAATACCTATCAGATATCCTGCGAGGTCCTCGCCCTGTTCCAATTTTAGTTTTTTCCTTAACCGATGCCGGGCCACCCGAAGGCTGTCTTGTGATATCCCCAACAGGATCGCGATATCTGTATTGTTGAGATTGATTTTTAGCAATGCGATCAGGCGCATATCGGCGGCAGTAAGATCTGGAAACAGCCTGATCAGTTTTTCAAAAAAACTATGATGTACGCGCTCAAATGTCCCCATAAATTCTTTCCAATGGATGCCTTGGGTAATATGTTCACTGATCTGTTGGACCAGCCGTTGCATGGCTTTCTTTTGATCCCGTCGATCGTCTTTGACCAGGACTTTCAATTCGTCGCGAAGTTCTTCCAGAAATTGATTACTACGGATGAGGTTGAGTGTATGGGAGGTGAGTTCTTTTTCCTTCAATGCTAACTCCTGCTTGAGTTGTCTGTCTTCCAACAGTTGATTTTTAAGTGCAATTTCGGCCAGTTCACGCTCCACCTCCTGCTTTCGCGATTCGGCAATTTGTGTTTTGATTCTTATTTTCTGTCGGCTATAAAGTACATAGGAAAGTATACTCAAAAGGACCAGTACTACAATCGTACCAAGTAATAAGATCGAATTTATCCGTTTGTTTGTCTGTAATTTTTCGATCTCCTCCGTTTTTTTGTTCATATCATATAGCGCCTGAAAGAAAGCCGTGTGTCGTGCTCCATCTACACTATAAAGCTCTAATACCAGTTTTCGGCTCCGCTCAGCATAGAAGTAGGCACTATCCATCTGCCCATTTAGCGCATATGTTTTACTGAGATCTTTTGTTGTTGACGCCATTTGATAGACATCTCCAAGGCTTTCCGCCAAGCGAAAAGCCAGTTGGGTCAATTGAATACTTTCAGGATATTTATTGGTTTTTCTAAAAATATCACCCATATTATTGATCACCACAATCTTTCCATAGTTATCCTGCGTTTCCTGGTATAAATCCCTAGCCTTTGCAAAATGGGCGTAAGCACTATCATATCTCCCAAGATCTTCATAAATGCTACCCAAATTTTCTAGGATCTTGGCTTCGCCGTTATGGTTGGCTTGTTCACGATAGATCATCAAAGCCTGCTTTTGATAAACAAATGCCGAATCATAACGCCCCTCTTTTTCGAAAAGATGGCCTATATTCCCTAGCACAGAAGCTTCACCATTACGATTATTTTCAGCTTTGAATGTGTAGAGAGCCTTGTTAAAGTATTCCTTCGCCAATTGGTGTTGCTTATTGAAAATATTGAGTTCTCCGATATCGCTCCAGTTGGATCCCAATGCTTGTTTCGCTTCAAGTTGCGTATAGATTCGATCCGCCTGGAAATAATAGTCCTGTGCTTGAGCGTAATGCCCCTGATTCACACATAACCAACCGATGGCCTGTAAACAATTTCCCTGTAGGAGCAGATCGTGGTCATTGACAGCCTTTGCATACCGTTTTTTTACCTGGACGATCGCTGAATCCGGATAATTTTGGCTTAATACCCGGATCTCTTTAAATGAATCAGCTTGTGCAGCAGTCAGCTGCGGCAAAAATAGCAATGTCAGGAAGCTGATCGAAAATATAATAGTGTAAGAAATCTTCATTTTGCAGTAAATAATCGCTGCGTAAAATTACTTCTTAACATGTTAAGAGAATATTAAATCAGATTAAACTTAATATAGATTGAGTGAATCTTTTTTAAGCCCAGTGCTGTAAACCTATTTTAGTATAAAACACAAGTATAGGACACGGGGCTTTTCTTCCTATTGTCTTCAGAGCTTCTTCGGATTGTCTGGGATACTGATCAATATTGCTGCGGATCGGTTGCAGGTTTTGCCCAAACAATTTCTGCATCGAATCTGCCTCAGGTCTGTTCCGACTCAGCCACCTGTCTGGCTGTTAGCGAATATGGTCCGAATATGATCCGAAGAAAGGTGGTAATTATCCAAAGAACAATCCATATACAAACGGGTTGCCCCAAAAAAGGGAATAAAGAAAAAGGTGTCCGATTTAATGACCGGACACCCCTGTCTACATATTGATTTATTAAATAATTGCTCAAATAAA
The DNA here is from genome assembly GCF_002000245.1 of Sphingobacterium sp. CZ-UAM. Lineage (GTDB taxonomy): Bacteria > Bacteroidota > Bacteroidia > Sphingobacteriales > Sphingobacteriaceae > Sphingobacterium. The sequence goes on from NZ_MTCM01000001.1 coordinate 1,442,544, forward strand.
ACAGATTGCGATTGCTGCGCGCCTATGGGCAACATCCCTAAGCCTAAACCAACTTGGACCGGTACCGATCAATCACCAGATTTGAGTTCGATCAGCGGTGTTATGCGTTCCAAAATATCAAAGGCAACTTCCGCCATCTTATTACCTTTTTTGTCCAACAAAGGGTTTACTTCGACGATTTCCAGGCAGCTTACTTTTCCAGATCGTATAATTTCTTCCAATATCAAAACGATTTCCTTTGGCATAAAGCCTTTGGGAACAGGTGTACCCGTACCGTCTGAAATCAATTCACTATCCATGCTATCCACGTCAAAAGAAATATAAATCATATCGCAGTCCTGCAAACCGAGCAAGGCTTCGGCTACACAGTCATCAATCCCCCGTTGGCGAATTTCTTCGACCCGATAATTTTTTATGCCCAAACGCTCAATCAAAAGGTCCTCGGGTTCCTCAGTATCCCTAACTCCAAAATAAATTAAACTCGTTGGTTGTATCTTTTCTGCCGGACCGGCAATACGCTTCAGTTTATTCCAAAATTCCTGCGTTGACTGATCAATTTCATTAATTTTACAGGCTAGGTTGTCTTCATTCAACATGGCCGCCAAAGGCATACCATGCATATTGCCCGAAGGTGTCGTATAAGGTGAATGAATATCTGCATGTGCATCAACCCAAATCACGCCCAGTTTTTTATCCGGATAAGCCGATTTTATGCCACTGATCGTTCCCATCGCTGAGGAATGGTCACCCGAAAACACCAAAGGAAAATTACCCGCAGAAAGGCTATCCTCCACTGTAGAGGCCACCTGCTTACATTGTTCGTAAATCTGCTGGATATGTTTACCGAAAGGATGGTTGTCATTTTGATAAATGGAGCTATTTCGTGTAGGCACATCCACAAAGGGATAATTAATGAAATACTGACTTCCCTTGTTGATCGCTGCAATCTCAATCGCATCTATGCCTAAGTCGGAACCTCTCGTGCCCGCACCGATATCTGATCTGTTTTTGATCAATTCAATCATTTTCTTCATGATGCAATCATATTAGTCAACGATCGTTCGATTATCTCCAGACAACTGTCAATCTGACTTTCTGTAATGACTAAAGGTGGCGCTAAGCGAATCTTGTTGCCGTGCGTAGGTTTGGCCAAAAGACCATTTTCTTTAAATTTCAAGCAAATATTCCAAGCCAAATCACTTTCTTCACTCGCGTTGATCACAATGGCAGTCAATAAACCTTTGCCCCTGACTTCGGTGATCATATCCGATTTAGCCGCTATTTTTCGCAGTCCCTCCAAAAATAGATTCCCCATTTTACGGGCATTATTGACCAGATCTTCATCCAGTACAACCTGTAGCGCCTCCGTTGCTACTGCACAAGCCAGTGGATTACCACCGTAGGTAGAACCATGCTCACCCGGTTTGATACATAACATAATAGCATCGTCTGCCAATACCGCTGAAACAGGTAATACACCACCGGATAGCGCCTTACCCAATATCAATACATCCGGTTTACTCGCACTGTCCACATCATTAATGGCGTAGGAAGCCAACATACTTCCGGTTCTTGCGATACCTGTCTGGATTTCATCCGCAATAAAGAGCACATTATAGGCTGTACACAATTGACGTACGCGTTTCAAATAGTCTACATCCGGAACAACAATTCCTGCTTCCCCCTGAATCGGCTCAACAATAAAACCGGCAATATTTTTATCCTCTTTGAACAAAAGTTCCAATGCTTCAATATCATTGTAGGGTACCAATGCAATCCCTTCCACAAAAGGGCCAAAATCGTTGGTTGCTGTTGTATCATTTGAAGCGGATATCACCGAAATGGTGCGTCCATGAAAATTGTCTTTGGCAAAAACTATTTTAGCTTGATTCGGTGCAATATCTTTGACTTGATAGGCCCATTTACGGCAGAGCTTCATAGCTGTTTCAACAGCCTCTACCCCTGAATTCATGACCAAAGCCTTATCGAAGCCGAATAGTTTACAGATCATTTCCTCAAAGTCACCAAGTTTGTTATTATAGAAAGCACGAGAAGTCAACGTCAACTTTTGAGCTTGGTCGGTCAACGCAGCAATGATACGTGGGTGACAATGCCCCTGATTGACTGCAGAATATGCCGAAAGGAAATCAAAATAAGATTTTCCATCAACATCCCATACCATCACTCCTTCTGCGCGCTCCAACACAACTGGCAAGGGATGATAGTTGTGTGCTCCATATTTCTCTTCCTTGGCAATAAATGCCGCTCCGTTTCCTTGTGTAGATACCATACTCATAATTTGGATTTTATTTCAAATAATAACAAATATACAATTTTTACTATTTTTAAGGTAAAATAATAGAATTTAACATTAAATTAGCGTTGAAATATTAAAATTAACTTTTAAACCTACATAACAATGAACGGCATAGACGAATTTGACCTTAAAATTTTAAAATACCTGGATGCGGATGGCCGAATGGCATATTCTGCTATCGCAACGGCATTAGGCGTATCCAATACCATGATCCATCAACGTATCAGTCGTCTCATGGAGCAAGGGATATTAACAGGTATAAAACCTGTATTGGATGAAAAAAGATTAGGTTATGATTGGGGGGCCTTTACTGGCCTTAGTCTGGAAAAAGATCATGATTCAAGCCGCATCATTGCAGAACTGAAAAAGATCCCTGAAGTTACCGAATGTTATTACATCACTGGGAACTACACCTTATATGTCAAGATTATTGCCCGGAACCACGAACATATGCGCCAGTTGCTCTATGAAAAAATCGATAACATTCCAGGCATTGCAAAGACCGATTCACTGATCGAATTGGGATGTGCCTTTAAACGTAATATTATTCTTTAACAACACAATAGCAAATACAAAGCGGCCTTGAATCTCCAACAGGCAACAGGGGATTCAGGATCGCGCTATTGTTTTCCAATATTTGCCAGCTCCTCCTCTGTCCAATAAATCAGCTCCCGCAATACAAACACATTTTCATAACTTCCCAATCCATCGATATAATCCCATAGATTGCCCTCAACTTTAACCGGTCTACCATGATGCAATATATCGTATCCACTATCCAACCAATTTTGTATCTGCTCTTTATCCATCTATATATGATCTTATTGTTAATACTTATTTAATAACGACTCCCTCAAATATAAGGCATTTTTGCGAGGGAAATAAGTCTCCGCATAAGAAAATTTAAATTCAACATTTTATAGAAAAACAACCTTTCCCTGATAAGTTTTCGCATTGAAATCACTGATTTTAGGATTAAATAAAGTATATTCGTATAAAACCAAATTGTATAATTATGGCAGATTTTTTCTATGTGGGTTATGAAGGCGAAGATGAATTACTCGAACTTGTGGCCGTATCGACCATCCAATCCTTACTATATTTTCAGGACGCCGATCAGGAAGATTTTACAACGATAAAAACCTCTATTGATCAAAATTTCATTGTCGAGGAAGATCTAATTACCGTGGCAGAGACCCTACGCCTGGACCAGTCTATTGTACGTTTTACTCCCGGAAAACCAAATTACAAAGATTAGAGATACTAACGTAAAAACACTATTTATCAATCCGCTATTGCCATCCTGATTATCAGGGATGCGCCATAGATTTTTGCTTTAAACAAAAAAATAAATGACATGAGAGCAGTTTTAATAGGTGGTTCTGGTGCAACTGGAAAAGTACTTGTTCAGGAGTTATTAAAATCATCCGATTTCACCGAGATCGTTCTCCTCTTGCGCCGCAAGACATTTGAGGAACAGCCCAAATTAAAGCAGATCATTGTAGACTTCGACAGGTTAAAGGAATTTGAAGAGGAAATTCGCGGCGAGGTTGCCTTTTCTTGCCTGGGTACTACACGTAAAGACGCCGGTAGTAAAGATGCCCAATGGAAAGTGGACCATGACCTCAATCTGCAATTTGCAGCGTTTGCTAAGAAAAATGAAATCCCTTGTTTTGTATTACTTTCTGCAGTCAACGCAGATGCTGGATCAAAAATTTTCTACAATCGAATGAAAGGAAGTCTGGAGCAACATGTTAAAGCGCTCGATTTCGGTCAACTTATCATTGTACAGCCAGGTGGCTTGATACGCCCCGAAACAAATCGCTTGGGCGAAAAGATTGGTATAAACGCATTACGCACTTTTAATCGTATCGGCCTTTTTAAGACCTATGAAGCACTTCCTGTTGCTACGGTCGCCAAGGCAATGATACAGTCCATTCATAACCGCAAAGAACGCATTAATATCATTTCAGTAGAAGATATCAAACAGCTTTCAGAAACTGCCGACCAACAGTAACGTGAAAAGTATTCATAACATTGAATTAACAATAAACTAATCCGGGCTTATTAATTTGCCGTCATTTATTTTATTTATCACACTAATGAAAAAACGCTTTTTATTCCTTTTTCTCTTTGCTTTTATTTATGTATTTCCAGCTTTTAGCCAACAAGCGAAGTATATCTTTTATCTGATCGGTGACGGAATGGGACTTAATCAAGTCAATCTGACCGAAATACACCGTGCGGAACTCCAACAAAAAAACAGCACAGTACCTTTGGTTTTCACCCAATTTCCCTACGTTGGTTTTGCCTCCACCAACTCCCAATCTAACGGTGTCACCGATTCTGGTGCTGGAGGTACCGCCCTTGCCGTAGGCAAAAAAACGAAAAACGGAGTTATCGGCATGGACAGCACCGGAACCGTACCGCACAAGAGTATTGCTTATGCCGCTAAAGAAAAGGGAAAGAAAGTCGGTATCATCACAAGTGTGAGCATAGATCATGCTACCCCCGCCTCGTTTTATGCCCATCAGCCTCACCGCGACATGTACTACGAAATCGGAAAAGAAATCATCAGCTCCAATTTTGACTTCTTTGGCGGATCCAATTTCCTAAAGCCCGAAACAACTTTCGATAAACAACCGGCGCCTTCTCTTTTTCCACTATTTGAAAAAGCAGGCTATCAAATTTTAAAGGGAAAAGAAGCTTATGCGCAACATCCTAGTAAATCTGACAAAATTATCCTGATGAATACAGCTGGAACTGCTACGGATGCATTAAAATATGCCATAGACCAAAAACCATCCGATCTGAAACTCGCAGATATTACCGCTGCAGCGATCCAATCCCTGGAACAAAACAATAAAAACGGCTTTTTTTTGATGATTGAAGGTGGAAAAATAGATTGGGCCTGCCATGCTAACGATGCGGCCACAACAATACAGGAAGTATTGGACTTTAATTCAGCGGCAGAACTTGTCTATGAATTCTATAAGAAACACCCCAAAGAAACCCTCATTGTCGTCACTGCAGATCATGAAACTGGCGGACTTGGCATCGGTAACGGCAGTTCTACTTTAAGAACAAAGTTGCTGGCCAACCAAAAATTATCACATGCAGCGCTTTCAAATGAAATCGGCAACCTCCGCAAAAACAACGCAAACGCCTCTTGGGATGACCTCAAAAACCTGCTTTCGACAAACACAGGTTTATATGATCAGGTAAAAGTCAATGAGACGGATGACAAATCGCTAAAAGAAGCCTATCAAAGGAGTTTCGTCGATCATCAGAATGAGACAGCAAAAAGTTTGTATGCGAGTGATGATAAAATCGCTGCTTTAAGTATTGCTATACTGAACCGTATGGGCTCTATTGCCTGGGCTTCCAACAACCATTCAGCAGCCTATGCTCCTGTTTACGCCATTGGTGCTGGTGCTGAGCTGTTCAATCAGAAAATGGATAATACCGATATACCAAAGAAAATAGCACAAGCCGCAAAGCTAACCTTAGACTAAAAACAAAAAAATCCCCAGGAAATTCCTGGGGATTTTTTTGAGCCTCTTATCGGGATCGAACCAATGACCTACTGATTACAAGTCAGTTGCTCTACCAGCTGAGCTAAAGAGGCTTTCTAAATGAATTTTAATGAGTATCGCTCAAAAGAGCCTCTTATCGGGATCGAACCAATGACCTACTGATTACAAGTCAGTTGCTCTACCAGCTGAGCTAAAGAGGCTTTTTAAAGAAGTTTAATGAGTGTCACTCAAAGAGCCTCTTATCGGGATCGAACCAATGACCTACTGATTACAAGTCAGTTGCTCTACCAGCTGAGCTAAAGAGGCTTTTACTTCTTTTCAATCTTAAAACGACCTCCGTTTTAAGATGCTGCAAATATCGAAAGCCTAAACCAAAAATGCAAGCCCTGCGCTATAATTTTTACCAGCTTTTAGGCCAATTATTTAAAAATCAACCGTATTATTTTTAAATAATGAAAATTTGTCATGATTCAATAAATATTAATGCCATTTTTTCCGAAATACCGCGCAAAACCCGAATGGCATTTCAATTGTTATATCCATACATATCAACAAAACTTTAATTAAGCGATACAGAATGAACTTTAACAATTACACAATCAAGGCCCAAGAGGCAATACAAAAAGCTTCGGAGATAGCCGCTGGAAATCAGCAACAGGCCATCGAAACAGCACATATACTGAAAGCATTACTTACTGTAGATGAAAATGTTGTCAGTCACCTATTAAAGAAATTGAACGTCAACATCTCCTACCTTGGCACTGAGCTTGATAAACAGATCGAAAGCTTCCCCAAAGTGAGCGGAAGTAACATCTATCTGAGCAGCGATGCAAATAGCGCCTTACAAAAAGCGCAGGGATATCTCAAAGAATTTAACGACGAATTTGTATCCGTCGAGCATCTCCTATTGGGAATATTGGCAACATCAGACAAAACATCCTCCTTATTAAAGTCACAAGGGGTAACGGAAAAAGATCTAAAGACAGCCATTAAAGAATTACGGGGCAACAGCCGTGTCACCGACCAAAATGCGGAAGCAACTTACAATGCGCTTGGAAAATATGCCCGTAACTTAAATGAATATGCAGAATCTGGTAAATTAGACCCTGTCATCGGTCGTGACGAGGAGATCAGACGCGTGATGCAGATTCTATCTCGTCGTACCAAAAACAACCCCATACTTGTGGGTGAACCGGGAGTTGGTAAGACCGCTATAGCAGAGGGAATTGCCTATCGGATTATTAAAGGAGATGCGCCGGAAAACCTAAAGTCCAAGATTGTGTTTTCACTGGACATGGGAGCTTTGGTTGCCGGAGCGAAATATAAAGGTGAATTTGAGGAACGTTTGAAAGCTGTTGTCAAAGAAGTAACTGACTCCAATGGTGAGATTATCCTCTTTATCGATGAGATTCACACCTTGGTTGGTGCTGGAGGTGGTGAAGGCGCCATGGATGCTGCAAATATCCTGAAACCTGCCCTGGCCAGAGGTGAGCTACGGGCCATCGGTGCAACCACACTCAATGAATATCAGAAATACTTTGAAAAAGACAAAGCGCTTGAACGCAGATTCCAAAAGGTAATGGTCGAAGAGCCGGACACACAGGATGCAATTTCCATCCTGCGGGGATTGAAAGAGCGTTATGAAACACATCATAAAGTACGTATCCTAGATGAGTCTATCATCGCAGCAGTAGAATTATCGCAACGTTATATCGCCGACCGTTTTCTACCGGATAAAGCAATTGACCTCATTGACGAGGCTGCATCCAAATTACGGCTGGAGATGGATTCTGTTCCAGAAGCCGTAGATGAGTTGGAACGCCGTATTATGCAATTGGAGATTGAACGCGAGGCATTGAAACGTGAAAATGATGACAAAAAGGTACAGGAACTTTCGGAAAGCATTGCCAACTTATCTGCTGAACGCGACAACCTAAGAGCTTCCTGGCAAGCGGAAAAAAGTTTAGTGGACAATGTGAACCAAGAAATTGAAAACATTGAAAACTACAAGCTTGAAGCCGAACAGGCTGAACGCTCCGGTGACTATGGCAAAGTAGCCGAATTGCGTTACGGACGAATCAAAGAAGCACAGGAAAAAGTAGAAAAGCTCAAAGCAGAACTGGCTGAAAAGCAAGAAAGCAAACGTATGCTGAAGGAAGAGGTCACATCCGAAGATATTGCTGATGTCGTTGCCAAATGGACTGGAATACCAGTGAGCAAGATGATTCAGTCTGAACGGGAAAAACTGTTGAACCTGGAAGAAGAACTTCACAAACGGGTGGCGGGTCAAAATGAGGCCATTGAAGCAATCTCTGATGCAATCCGACGCTCAAGGGCCGGATTGAATGATGCAAAGCGTCCAATAGGTTCCTTCATTTTCCTTGGTACAACCGGTGTCGGAAAAACCGAACTCGCAAAAGCGCTGGCTGAATTTCTATTCGACGACGAACAGTCCATGGTACGTATTGACATGTCCGAATATCAGGAAAGACATGCGGTATCCCGTTTGATTGGTGCGCCTCCGGGATATGTGGGTTATGATGAAGGTGGTCAGCTTACAGAAGCTGTACGCAGACATCCGTATTCGGTCGTATTACTGGACGAAATCGAAAAAGCCCATCCCGATGTATTTAATATTTTGCTACAGGTACTGGATGATGGCCACCTTACCGACAACAAAGGGCGTACAGTAAACTTTAAGAACACCATCATTATCATGACCTCCAATACGGGATCGCATATTATTCAGGAGAATTTTAGCCGTTTGGATGATGATAATAAAGAGGAGATCATTGCAAAGACCCGTACGGAAGTGTTTGACCTGCTCAAACAGTCTATCCGTCCGGAGTTTCTGAACCGTATCGATGAAGTTATTATGTTTACCCCTTTGAGCAGAGACGAGATCGGTGATATTGTACGACTTCAGTTTTCACATGTCCAAAAACAACTCGCCGAACAAAATATCTTTATCACGGCCTCAGATGAAGCAATGGATTGGCTGGCACAGCTCGGCTATGATCCGATCTATGGTGCCAGACCGTTGAAACGTGTCATTCAAAAACGTATTCTGAATGAGCTTTCCAAAGAAATTTTATCTGGCAAAGTCAGTCGCGATTCCATTATCCGGCTGGATGTATTCGATGGAAAATTTGTCTTTATCAATAAACAGGAAAATTAATCATATACTGTTTAATAAGCATAAAAGTCCCGCCAATCATGCGGGGCTTTTATTTTGCAGGCCATATTGCATCACCTTGCTATTATTTTAATACTCAATTCAAATTCGAAACCCCAACCGCTTTCAGCAATTTTTTCACATCGTCCTCTCCATCTAGATGCTGCAGCAAAGTTTTCGTTTTAGCATCATAAACATACAGTGAAGGATAATTACTGGGTTTAAATTTTTCAATAAACTGTGTTCCGGAATCAAATAAAAATTTCACATTGGCCGCATTCTTCAGTGCTTTGGCATGCATATTAATAAATCCGTCTACATAGGCTTTGTCGTTCATCGAGATAAAATACAAGCTTACATGTTTGAGCTTCTGCAAGTTCTGCGCGATTCCAGCCCCCATTTTCTGACAATGACCACAGCCCGGATCGTAAAAGTCGAACACAATATAACCTGTCTTGGGTAATTTGTCAGCATGGAATTTACCCGACTGATAGACCTCGTCAAATGTAAATGCCGGAATTGTTTTGGGAGCCTGAGCAAACAAGGGTTGAAAAAGAAAAGATGTGCAAACCAAAAATAGGGAACAGAGTAACTTCATGTTAAAGAATTTTAAACTGACAATGAATATTCAATTAATTATCATCAATAATACCTAAAAATGCGGCTCTATTCGTCAATATTTTATTTTTTTTACAAAAAATGCGTAAGTTTGGACTAATTTTTAAATCGATCAAATCTATTAATACTCATTAATCGTGAAAAAACGAATTGCCATTTTTGCTTCAGGTTCAGGGTCCAATGCTCAAAAAATAATGGAACATTTCAAATACTCAGATGAAGCTGAGGTTGCGCTGATCCTTTCCAACAATCCTGACGCTTACGTTATTCAGCGCGCTGACAATTTTGAAATCCCTGCCCATATATTTGATCGCAATGAATTTTACAACACGGACAATATCGTTAACATCCTTAAAAATCTGAATATCGACCTGATTGTCCTAGCCGGTTTCCTATGGCTTGTCCCAAACAATCTTTTAAAAGCCTATCCCAATCAGATCATCAATATCCACCCTGCGCTCCTTCCTAAATATGGAGGCAAAGGCATGTATGGCGATCATGTGCACAAAGCGGTGTTGGCCAACAAAGAAGAGGAACATGGTATTACCATCCATTTTGCCAATGAACACTTTGATGAAGGCGAGATTATTTATCAGGCAAAATTTAAGGTAGATGCCGATGACACCTTAGATATCATCAAGTTCAAAGGTCAGCAATTGGAACACCAACATTTCCCGAAAGTAATCGAGAACCTAATCAAGAAAATGTAAAAACAACATTTTTATTTAGAATTATTTTAAACAAATCGTAACTTTGCCCTATGAACGAAGTTATTGAATCCTTTGTGGAACAGTGTGAGAGCGAGGGCAAAGCAAGCCCATTTCAATTCAGAAGTGCCGCGATGAACCCATTTTCTGATTTTTCCTGCGTTTGTTTCAAAAAATGCTGTAAAAAATACAAAGAAGGGAAACGTTGCAAAAAGTGCCCCGGACGAAAAAAATAGTTTCTGTCGACCATCTCGCTTTACTCTTCGAGATAATTCAGATCCCTGTCAAAGCTTTCTTCGAGCTGCGACAAAGAATACATCGCAATACCAGAAAGCAACAAGACCATCGTAATTGCCGCCGTGACGATACCAAAAGAATCGACTAAAAGCCCATAAACCATGGTGGACGGTATTAGGGCGCCCCGGACAAAATTAGGTGCTGTTGTAGCCACAGTTGCCCGAAGATTGGTACCAAACTGTTCCGCTGAAATTGTCACAAATGTAGCCCAATACCCTACTCCTAATCCCATAATAAAAGCTAAAATTAAAAACCTGTCGGCCGTAATTCCAGTACTCAAAAGATACCATAGTGAACTACCGATAATAATCAGCTGACAGATAAAAACTACCTTTTTCCGAGATTTTAATAGCTGTGCAAAGACACCCGCCAGCACATCCCCAATGGAAATTCCGATATAAGCAAACATCACCCCTTTCCCGGCACTTAGGGTTTCGGACGCACCCAACGCTTTCCCGATTTCCGGGGCCTGTGTCACCAATACCCCAACAACAAACCAGATTGGCAAACCAATACAGAGGCAATTAATATAACGTTTCAATCGACCTTTATTAGTAAAAAGCATCCTAAAATCACCTTTTGGGACATCCTTTTTATCCTGCTCTTTAAAAAGACCCGATTCAAAGGAACCGACACGTAAAAGCAACAACAATAAGCCCATTCCACCACCGACAAAATAGGCTGTACGCCAATTGAATTCCTCAGAAACGAAATAGGCAAGAATAGCCCCCAATACCCCTACACTAGCAACCAACATCGTGCCGTAGCCGCGCTTTGATTTATGCATACTTTCTGAAACCAAAGTGATCCCCGCGCCCAATTCGCCAGCCAATCCGATGCCGGCTATAAAACGGATAATCCCATATTGCCACACATCCTGCACAAAGCCATTGGCAATATTCGCCAAAGAATAAAGAAGAATAGAACCGAACAGGACTTTTAAGCGCCCGTATTTATCACCGATAATCCCCCAGATAATTCCTCCCAGCAATAAGCCTCCCATTTGCATGTTCAGGACAAACTCACCTTTTACCCGCATCTGCTCTACCGGTACACCAATATCTGTAAAGGATTGAATACGGACAATAGAGAAAATAATAAGGTCGTAGATATCGACAAAATATCCCAGTGAAGCTATTGTCACCAATAACCATATTTTTTTGTTTTCGGTCTGCTTATCTTTTAATGTTGACATTTTAGGTTTTTTGATGCCATAAAAATACCACAGTGAATGAATAAAACCAAGATTTCGGAAAATAATCCCGCACATTGTTCTATTTTTGTATCATGAGATACAGTCCGCGTGCATTAACATGGCTATTGCGCTTTTACCCACCTTTTCTATTTCAGGGAATCTGGGTCAAAAAGATCAGCCCAGGCTTCAAAGGAGCTGAGGTAAAAATTTACAAAACCCCATTCAATATCAATACCAACAAAACCTTGTTTGGCGGTACAATCTTCGCTGCCGCTGATCCCATATTTCCAATACTGATTGATCAATACCTTCAAAAAGCAGGTTTTAAAAAGACTGTTGCCTGGCTCAAATCATCCCGGATTGATTTTAAGAAACCGGGAAAGACCAGTTTGGGCTATGCCGTTCAGCTTTCAGACGAGTTGTTGGCTGAATGTACCCAGAATATCCGTACGAAAGGTAAAATTGTCAAAAACCTGAGTCTGGAAATAAAAGATAAAAATGACGAACTATGTGCTGTAGTGCATTGCGAAACCTACATTCGTGACCTGAATTTTACATTCCCGGATAGAAATCGAAAGGTTGAGCAATAAGAAATTGATATCTTTGTCCAATTACCAAAAAATAGAAACATGAACAAAATCGCTTTCATGGCTATCGCATCCTTGGCAATAGCGGCATGTGGAACCACTGGCACAAACAATGTAAAAGTTTTACAAGATTCAACAATCAAAATCCATGATGAAATCATGCCCCAGATCGCTCATTTTGACCGCGATGCTGTTAAAATAGACTCTATCTTAAATAATCTAAAATCACTTAAAGCGGCTAAGGCGGACCTGGACACCATAGCTACAAAAAAAGAACTTGGTATTTTAAAAGCCAATCTGGAAAGTGCGACAGACCATATGATGGACTGGATGAAAGAATACAAACCCGACAGCACCGATATTAAGTATTTTGAAGCTGAACTGCAAAAAGTATCGGATATGAAGAAAATATTTGATGCTGTTTCCAAAGAAAGCCAAGATAAATTAAAGAATTTCTAGGCAACTTTGCTACACTTAACTGCCAAAAAGCAGGACAGAAAGGCCGAAAGGCAAATTCATAATGAAAGAATAGAAACAGATGAAATCTATAATCAAATTTTGTTGTGCAACGGGCGTATTGCTTGGTTTATTTTCTTGTAAAAACACAAGTCAGTCGGATTTACCAATTTATGGCGAACGGGAAGCCGTTGAAAAAACAGTGGATGGAAAACAAGTGATAGATACTGTTTATCACACCATACCGGCATTTAAGTTTTTGAATCAGGATAGTGTAATGATCTCGGAAAAGAATTTCGAAGGAAAAGTATATATTGCAAATTTCTTTTTTACGCATTGTCCGAGCATTTGCCCAACAATGAACCGTAATTTACTCAAAATCTATACCCAATATAAGGACAACGATGCTGTTCGCTTTTTGTCCCATAGCATAGATTTTAAATATGATCAGCCCTACGTATTGAAAGATTATGCAAATAAGCTGGGCGTAAGCAATGATCATTGGCAGTTTGTTTCAGGTACAAAAGCCGATATATACGGTATTGCCAACCAATATCTTGTGTATACGGCCGAAGATAAGAATGCCCCCGGAGGTTATGATCACCAAGGTTACCTTGTCTTGATTGACAAGGACAAACGCATCCGTGGCGCTTATGATGGTACGAATGATGAGCAGGTAAAAAAACTAATGGCGGACCTACCAAAGCTACTGAACGAAGCTAAAAACTAATATGCGTACCCTCTTAACGACCTGTTTTATTATTGGCTGCCTATTATTGGCTTTGATCGGCTGTCAAAACGAAATTGATATTCGGACAGCACAATATACCGTAAATGGTCAAAAAGTATATATAACACATTGTCAGAATTGTCATGGCGAAAAAGGAGAAGGATTAGGAAACCTCTACCCTCCACTCACGGACACCAAGTTTTTGAAAGACAATCAGCAAAATCTTGCCTGTATTGTTAAATATGGAACAACAGGAGAACTCGAAGTTGCAGGCAAGAAATTCAATAATACCATGCCGGCTTCAAATCTTTCGGCAGTTGATATTGCTTATGTACTGACCTATATCAGTACGAAGATCAACAAAGGCAAAGAAATATTTCCCCTAAATGAGGTGGAAAAGCAACTAAAAAACTGTCAATAAAAATACGAAAGGAACTTCTATCAAGTTCCTTTATTTTTTTGTCCTCCATTGCGGGGAACACAGGCGAAATTCGGCCAACAAAAAAATAATCTTCCAAAGCCAAAACAATTTATATCTTTTTTCCTTATTCTATTATTCTCCAATAAGTTTGGTATTTATTGATTTATAACAATAATTTGACAGTTTAACTTCAAATTAATCACTAATTTTGCAACCGAATGAACGTTCGATTGATGCACACAAATGAAAAAATTGCAGCTGTCTTTGCTGCCACACTTAAACTGATACACACCAACGGTTTCCACGGGACACCAATGAGTAAAATTGCGCAGGAATCCGATGTAGCAATAGGAACTATCTACCACTATTTTCCTTCTAAAGATGAGCTGATCTTTGCCCTATTCAAACACTGCCGCTCTCTATTGAACGATTTTGTTTTTAATGGCATGGCAGAGGACTTGGACTACAGGGCTTCTTTTGTTCATGTCTGGCGCAACTTCGTCAAGTTTTATCTGGAGAACGAAACGATCTTCAGTTTTTTTGAACAGTTTTTTTCTTCCCCATATCATGAAAAGAATAAAGCTGAAATACAAGAGCCTGTCGGTGGACAAAATAAAGTATTGGACTTTTTACAAGCAGGCATTGACCAAAAAATTCTAAAGCAGGTCGATGTTCATCTTTTAGTAGCAAGTTATATCGGCGTAGCCTTAGCAACAGTTCATAGTATCAAATTCAAAGGTCTCCAATTTTCTGAACAGAATATTGAGGATTTGACCGGAATTATTTGGGATGGAGCTATTAATAGAGAAAAAAATAATTAATTACATATATGAAGTTTAATAAAATCGTTTATTCCTTGGCGGCCCTGTCGCTTTTGAGTAATACAGGATTTGCACAACAGCAATCTGAAAACTTGCCGGCAAATGCAACACTTCAGCAGCTGATTGATTACGCCTTACGTAATCAAATCTCTGTAAAACAAGCGCAATTGGATGAGGCCATCGGCGAAAAGGATATCGACATCTCCCTTTCAGGTTGGTATCCCCAATTAGGTTTGAAAGGAAGCTACAACTATAATGTGATTGTCCCTGTGGTCAATATCGGTGGAAACAATATCAAAATGGGGCAGAATAATGCCAGTGCATTGACACTACAAGCTGACCAGCAACTGTTGAATCCTGAATTAATACAGGCAAGAAAGGCTGCGTCATTGATTAGACTGGGTAACAAACAAAATACCGAAAGCAAAAAAATCGATGCAGTTGTAGAGGTCAGTAAAGCATATTATGATATCCTCACCTCAGAAGAGCAGATAAAAATTGTTCGGGAAAACATTGCCAGGCTCCAAAAACAACTGAAAGACGCAAAATCACAGTATGAGGTCGGAATAGTAGACAAAACGGATTATAAAAGGGCACAGATCGCTTTGGCCAATTCCAACGCCGACGAAAAACGCACTGTTGAATTGCGAAAATATAAGTATGAATATCTAAAACAATTGCTAGCCTTAGATAAAGGCCAAAATCTAACACTGTCTTTCGGTAACAGCAATATGGAGTCTGAAATTCTATTGGATACCACAGCTGCAGTAAGTGTTTCCAATCGGATCGAATTCCAACAATTGGAAACATCCAAAAAGATTCAGCAATTGAATACGCAATACTTTAAATGGACCTATTTACCCAGTGTAAGTGCCTTCTATAACTATGCATTCAATTATCGGAATGATAAATTCAGTAAACTCTATAGCGACAATTTCCCTGGATCTGTTGCAGGACTAAATCTTTCTTTTTCTATTTTCGACGGATTTAAACGAAAAAAACAAGTCAGTAAATCGAGATTACTGGAAGAGCGGATTGACTGGGATATCAAGAATTTGGAAAATATGATCAATACCGAATATTCCTTGGCAAAAGCAGCTTATAATGCCAATTTAAACGATTGGAAAACGGCAAAAGAGAATGTGGAATTATCCAAAGAGGTGTATGAAACGATCAAATTGCAATACGATGAAGGAATTACAAAATACCTGGATTTAATGACGGCAGAAAACGATCTGAAAATAACACAGTTCAATTATCTGAACGCCCTCTATGCGCTCTTGTCAAGTAAACTGGACGTTCAAAAAGCAGTTGGGGCGATCCAAACTAATTAATCAATTCAAACGGAAACTAATACAAATCATGAATAAAAGACAATTATTATTCGCTTTCTTCCTTGGGACGGCTTTAGTATGGACCTCTTGTGGAAATAAAGATGCAAAAAAGCAAGGTGCAGCACAGGCTCAGGCTGAGAAGGTTGTACCCGTTACCTTTGGCACAGCATCACATGAGATTGTAACGGGAACAATTAGTTACCCTTCAACAGTCAAACCGTTGAACGAAGCAGACCTATTTGCAGAAGTAAGCGGTTATATTACCAAAATATATGTTTCAGACGGTGCTGTGGTCTCTAAAGGTCAAGCCTTATACGAAATTGATGGAACACGTTATAATGCAGCAGTACAACAGGCCAAAGCAAGCTTACAAATTGCACAGACTGACCTCGACCGTCAAAAAAGAGATTTGGCCCGTTATCAAGTATTGGCTGACAAGGACGCGATCGCAAAGCAGGTGTATGACAATGCGGTATCCGCTGTAGCTGCTTCACAGGCGCAGGTAGAGTCTGCACGCGCGGCATTGGTGACAGCAAATACCAATTTGTCCCGTTCCACAATTCGCGCACCATTCTCTGGAACTGTCGGTATATCACAAGTACGTCTAGGTGCCTTGGTCAATCCAGGATCTACCCTATTGAACACCCTATCTTCGACGAGCCCGATCGCCATTGAGTTTCAGGTCAACGAAAAAGATATCAGCAAATTTGTTCAAATGCAAAGCAATCGTTCTTCGTCGGACCTTTCGCTCCTATTACCGGATGGTACTACCTATGAAGGCAAAGGAAGCATAACGACCATTGACCGTGCGGTTGACCCAGCGACAGGGACAATTAAAGTACGGGCTACGTTCCCGAATAACGCCAATGCGTTAAGAGCGGGTATGAATATCACCATGAATGTCTCGACAACTTCACCAACAGAGGAAATCGTTGTTCCTTATAAAGCCGTCTTCGAGCAATTGGGTGTATTCAATTTATATGCCGTTAACGATAGCAGCAAAGCTGAAATCCGTCAGGTAAAATTAGGCATTAAAGCCGGCGATAAAATCGTTATTAAAGAGGGCGTCAAAGACGGTGAAAAAATCATTGTTGATGGTGCCATGAATGTCCAGAATGGTGTTAAAGTCGTCGACGCTGCCACCGCCGCCCAACAGGCTGCGAAAGGCGCGCCTCAAGGAAAATAACACCATTAATTTTTTAAAGAGAATCTAAAAGATATAGCATGATTTCAGAAGTATTTATTAAGAGGCCAGTTACCGCAATTGTTATTTCGATATTGATTTCAATTATCGGGATCATTGCAGTATCTACGTTGCCAATTAGCCAGTATCCTTCTATTGCACCGCCAACTGTTACAGTTACAGCAAACTATACAGGAGCAGATGCACAGACGGTTGAACAAACCGTGACGACTCTTATTGAGAGTCAGATCAATGGTACACCAGGCATGATTTATATGTCGTCCAATAGTACTTCAAATGGTCAAGCAACAATTACTGTGACATTTGAAGTAGGAACGGATATCGATATAGCAACCTTAGACGTACAAAACCGCGTAGGAATTGCGGAACCAGCCCTTCCTGAAGCGGTAAGACGTTTAGGAATTACAACCCGTAAAGCCAATAACGATATCTTGATGTTGGTTGCTTTAACTTCACCAAAAGGAACAAGAAGTGAAAATTTCTTGGCAAATTACAACAACTTATACGTTAAAGATGCATTGTTACGTGTTAAAGGCGTCGGTGATGTAACCGCTTTTGGGCAACCCTTCTCCATGCGTGTATGGCTAGATGCAAACAAATTAGCCAATCTGAGCATGACACCTGCCGATGTATCCACAGCAATTGCGGAACAAAACTCCCGCATACCTGGCGGTAGCGTTGGTGGACGTCCACAAGAGTCCTCTACGGTATTTGAATATCCCGTCATTACCGATAGTGACCTTTCTAATCCCGAGGACTTTGAAAACATCGTTGTAAAAACTAACAGAGATGGATCTATCGTACTTTTAAAGGATGTTGCTCGTGTTGAATTGGGTCAATTCAATTATGGTACATCGTCTACCGTAAATGGCATGACATCGTCTGCAATGATGATCAATCAGACCCCGGGCGGAAATGCCGTAGAATCTGCAAAAGGTATTGTCGATGCTTTGGAAAAATTAAAGAAATCTTTTCCAACCGATGTAGATTATACGATCAGTTACGAGACGGTGTCGGTTGTAAATGCCTCTATTTCTTCGGTTATCCACACCTTGGTTGAAGCATTGATATTAGTAACAGTGGTGGTATTTTTCTTCCTTCAAAGCTGGCGGGCAACATTAATCCCTGTACTGGCTATCCCCGTATCCATCATCGGTACCTTCATCTTCTTCCTGATGTTTGGTTTTTCGGTCAACAACCTGACCATGCTTGCCTTTGTATTGGCCATTGGTATTGTGGTGGATGATGCCATCGTTGTGGTGGAAGCTGTCCAGCACTATATCGACCATTATAAACTGGATGCGAAAGAAGCAACACGTCGTGCCATGGGCGATATCACCGCTCCGGTTATTGCAATTGCATTAATCTTGGCTGCGGTATTTGTTCCCGTTGGTTTTATCCCTGGGATGGTCGGTAAATTGTATCAACAGTTTGCAATCACCATTGCGGTGTCGGTTATGTTGTCTGCATTTATCGCACTTTCGTTAACCCCGGCATTATGTTCGATTTTATTAAAGCCGACAGCAGTACATGAAGGCGCTAAAGGTTTGAATAAATTTTTCTACAAATTTAATATTTGGTTTGAAAAGGTGACCATCAGATACTCGAATGGTGTAAAACAGGCCATCAAAAAAGCACCACTTGTATTGATCATTCTGTTATGTATTTTTATCGGAACAGGCTGGATGTTTACAACCAAACCAACAGGATTTATTCCTTCTGAAGATGGTGGTGCATTTTTTGCAGGGATAACTTTACCAGAGGGTTCTTCCTCTGCGCGTACAAATGAAGTTCTTAAAGAGATTGAGGCCGATCTACATAAGACGTTTCCCGAAATCAAGTATGTTACCGCAATTTCAGGTATCAATATCCTGAACCGCGCATTTAAATCCAATGGCGCAACAGTGTTCGTTTCTCTTAAACCTTGGGAAACCCGTACACGCACAGCAAACGATATCGCTGGTATGATTATGGGCAAATACCAGGGCTATACCAAAGCAAGAGTATTGGCGGTAACGCCACCGGCAATCCCAGGTCTAGGTACATCTGGAGGTTTCTCGTTGCAGGTACAGGATTTACAGACTGTAAATATCAAAGATTTCGAAGCGACAGTCGGCAAATTCTTGATGGCTGCCAATCAACGTCCAGAAATTGGAATGGCTTATACCCTGTTTAACACCAACTCTCCAAACTACAAATTGGAAGTAAACCGTGAACAGGCAAAACGTATGGGCGTGCCTATCTCAAGTATTTATTCGACAATATCATCCTATTTGGGTAGTAGCTATGTGAATGATTTTACGAAATATGGTCGTAGTTACCGCGTCGTGACACAAGCTGATATTCCATACCGCATGAATATTGAAGACATCAACAAACTGTATGTCAACAATGTTTCAGGAAACCCTGTACCTATGGGTACCCTGGTCAAGTATGAATTGATGACTATGCCTTCAATCATCAACCACTACAATATCTTTAGAAGTGTCGAGATCAATGGTAGTTCTGCCCCGGGTTATTCTTCCGGAGATGCATTGAAAGCCTTGCAAGAAGTTGCTGCACAAACATTGCCTGAAGGATTTGACTATCAGTTTTCCGGTCTTTCATTGCAAGAAATGCAGTCCGGGTCAAAGACTGTTCAGATCTTTGCCTTGTGTATCCTGTTTGTGTTCTTACTGTTGGCAGCATTGTACGAAAGTTGGTCGGTACCATTCTCGATCCTCCTATCCGTTCCTTTAGGGGTATTTGGAGCGATCCTGACCTTAACGTTGATACCGTCTCTAGATAATAATATCTATGCACAAATCGGTTTGGTCACCATCATTGGTCTTGCGGCCAAGAATGCGATCCTGATTGTGGAATTCGCCAAAGAGCGGGTAGATATCGGGATGAATCTTTATGAGGCTACGTTAGATGCTGTAAAATTGCGTTTACGGCCGATTATTATGACCTCTTTTGCCTTCATCCTCGGTATTATTCCGCTGATGTTGTCACACGGGGCCGGTGCGATCTCCCGCCAGACAATCGGCTGGACGGTATTCGGTGGTATGACTGCAGCAACTCTTTTGGCAATCTTTATCGTTCCGGTTCTATTCGTTGTGATCACACGAATGGCTTACGGTAAGAAAAAATTGGCTGAATTGGAAGCTAATTTTGATGAAGAAAAAGCGAAGAACTTAAGTGCGCATTAAGCTAATAAGCAATTGTTGTAGATGCTAAAAGCATCTTGTATTTCATACGACGCCTTTCCTTCTGACGAAGGAAAGGCGTCTTGCTTTTTGTGCTTCCAATTATAATTTTTAATTTTACCACACACTATTAAATAGATATGTCACCTGAATCACAACGTAAATTTGAACAGTTAAACCTTCTTGCCGAGCCCTATGACGCCTTATTATTTGATGTCGATGGTACATTGGCCGACAACATGGATGCCCATAAACAAGCCTATAAAGCCGCGGCCAAACATTATGGCGTTGAGCTGGATGTTAATCTTATCGATGAAACAGCCGGTTGGCCGACAGTTGCTGTAGCCGAGGAAATCAGTAAACGCTATGAAGTAGACTTTGACTATCAGGAGTTCTCCACACTAAAGTCTACCATATTTCGGGATGAATATGTCTTTAAAACAAAACCTGTAGACTATGTTGTCGAACATTTAAAATATCAAAAAGGTAAAAAACATATTGCCGCTGTATCAGGTGGTACAAGAACTACCTTGTCGATGACCCTAAATACAATTGGTGTATGGGATGACCTGGAAACACTGGTTTGTGCCGGTGATACGCCGGAAGGAAAGCCCTCACCACAACCATTCCTACTGGCTGCTTCACAGTTAAAGATTGCGCCCGAAAAATGCCTGGTCTACGAAGACGGGATTCCCGGAGTTGAGGGTGCTAAGGCTGCTGGAATGGGCTGGGTGCGTGTAGATGAACTATAAACAAGTTAAACAACGAACAATATAAAAAGCCCACGAATAGAAAATTCGTGGGCTTTTTATATTGATGTGCCCTCCTTTTTCGGCCGTAGCAGCAGAAAGGCTCCATTCCTACTATCTGGGATAATTTTTTGTTAGAAGCTGGTGATAATTTTCACCCCGCCGTTACTATAATTCAGGTCCGACGATCTTAAGCCACCGACCGGAATTTTATAATAGGGTTCCACAGAGATGGAAAGCTTCCCAACTTTCTGTTTTCGTCCGACCGAAAAATTCACAAAACCATTCACACCTTTATCATCCACATTTTTCTCCGTGGATTTTTGCTTATACTCCGTATTATTGGTTTCATAAATGGTTGCACGTTCCTGATCCAATACACCAACATAAGAAACCCCAACAGAAGTATAAAAATTCTTATTGATCGCATAACGTACATCAACAGGGATATCCACCGTTAGGATTTTACCCGAGACACGTTCATTGCTTTTGGCTTCCTTTGCATCGGCTAAACCCTTCGCAAAAGCATTGCTCAAACCACTGGGTTGCGAAAGATAACTTGGTGCGTTCATTTCAAAAGAATTGGAAGCCATGGCCGGTGTAATAGGTGTATTTCCCGAAACAGCACCATAATGTTGGATGGAAGCCCCTGATCGAATACTGATCTTACTTGAAACATTATAGGCCAGGGCAACTCCCCCGCCAAGCGTGATACTTTCAGAAGTGGAAGCCGGAGACACAAATGCGCCCATTTCCCATTTTCTATCAAGGTCATCATTGGATTTCACCATCACACTCCCCTTCCGATTTCCCTGTTGTCCAGCATATAGCGCGGCAAGACGTGCAGCTTCACGCTGGGTCTGTGTAGAAGAAACCGTAGTATTTGAGTTCGCTGATGTCACATTTGAATGTGTTGGTGTGGCAACCTGAGTCCCAGCCATGATATCAGCCGAAGCAGTAGCTATAGGATCATCCAGATTGATCTGTGCGGATAATGTGCTATTTCGCAATTGCATGGTCTGACCATTCAAAGCGGCGAAACTATTTGATACATTGATCTTATTTCCACGCACTGCCTTTCCACCAAATAAGACAAACTGTTGTTCTCGCTCGTTATCGGCAGGTTGGCTTTCCACTTTCGAATAAGTGAATGGTCTATCCCGCAATAGCTCTTGTGCACTTAGCCCCTGCTCTCCAGTGACAGCAGACAATGAGCGTTGAATAGATTCTTTTAAATCTTTATTATCGGCGAGAACCTCACTATTTTTATCATTTTGTGTTAAAATTGCAGAAGACGGAGCTACCGAAGAATTATTTTTCAAACCCCAATAGCCCACACCAAAACATAAAAGTACAGCGGCTGCCGCACTCCAATATTTCCAGGCGGAAGAAGGCGGCGCTGCTACCCCATGCTTTGATGCAAACTTTTCCCAGGAGCCTTCCCGATATGGTAGCTCATGGTCTTTTAATTGCCCAATGATTTCTTCTATCAATTCTTTTTTCTTATTGCCTTCCATTGTAACAACAATATTTATCTTATTTCCTGAACGACACCTGTATAGTCCAGGTATAATTTTCTCAGTTTTTGTTTTGCCCTCGTTAGATAAGTACGCGAAGTACTATCCGGTATATTTAGCATCTGGGCAATTTCATCATGTGAATACCCTTCTATTTCATAGAGATTAAAAATAGTTTTTTGAATTTCCGGAAGCTGATCCAACAGGCTCAGGATTTCATTCACCTCTAACCGGCTTTCCAATTGAACCGACGGCGTATGCATATCCCCTTCCGCCATATCCTCAACAGAATACAATTGTTTTTTACCCCTCAAAAAATCAATAGAGATATTGGCAGCGATTCGACCGATCCAGGCCCTAAATGATTTTTCGAGGTTCTCCGCATCGATATCCATATTGAAGGATTCCAATTTTCGAAAAATCCGGACAAAGCTCTCATTCACAAGCTCCTCCGCATCCACATCTTGTTTTACATAACGGATAATGATTGCCATGAGATAGCCATAATATTTTTTATAGACGAAAGCCTTTCCGTCCTCACGATTTCGCAAGCAACGTTCCAGGGCATCATGTAAAGATGATAGCTTCTTGTTATAAAAATATGACTGAATAATTCCCACTTAAACTATTTAAATATTAAGCTTCAAATAACGAAAATAAAATTATAAAACTTAAAATCAAATAGTCGAATGTCCCCGCTTAATATCACTATTTAACTATTTTTATTCTCCTAACGGTTCCTGTTTGTATTTCGCTACAGGGTTTTCAAAAAAATCAATAAAAAGAATAGAAAAAAATGGCTATTTTTGCATGATTTTCACATTTTAAATATTATTCAGACCGAATGAGTACTGTATTATCCGAACAGGAACAACTTAGAAGACAGGCGATGCAATCGTTGTTGGATATGGGAATCGAGCCTTTTCCAGCAAATGAATTTGTCGTCAACGCACACGCCGCCGATATTTTAGATAACTACGATAGAGATAAATTGAATTATAAGAACATCACCATTGCCGGACGTATCATGAGCCGTCGTGTCATGGGAAGTGCCTCTTTTTTTGAAATTCAAGACGCTACCGGACGTATCCAGGCCTATATCAAGCGTGATGACGTATGTCCTGATGAAAATAAAGATCTCTACAATGTTGTTTTCAAAAAACTATTGGATATCGGTGATATCGTAGGTGTCAAAGGATATGTGTTTACCACGCAGACCGAAGCGATCGCAGTACACGTTGAGGAACTTACCGTATTGTCCAAATCCTTGCGTCCGCTTCCTGTGGTTAAATCCGCTGATGGCAAAACATTCGATGCTTTTACGGATCCCGAGCAACGTTACAGAATGCGGTATGTAGATCTGATCGTGAACCCGGCCAACAAAGATATATTTGTAAAACGCACCAAACTTTTTAATGCCATGCGTCAATTCTTTAATGACGCCGGTTATATGGAAGTAGAAACACCAGTCTTGCAATCGATCCCAGGAGGTGCTGCAGCACGTCCATTTATCACGCATCACAATGCGCTGGATATTCCCTTATACCTTCGTATTGCGAACGAGCTTTATTTAAAAAGACTGATCGTAGGTGGTTTTGATGGGGTGTACGAATTTTCCAAAAACTTCCGTAACGAAGGAATGGACCGTACGCATAATCCAGAGTTTACGGCGATGGAAATCTATGTCGCTTACAAAGATTATAACTGGATGATGGATTTCACGGAACGCCTGTTGGAACATTGTGCGCTCGCTGTAAACGGTACTACTGAAGCCACATTCGGTGAACATAAGATTGATTTCAGGGCACCATATAAGCGCATCTCAATGACCGATTCCATTAAAGAATTCACGGGATTTGATATTACAGGTAAATCTGAAGAAGAAATTCGCATTGCAGCAAAAGGTATGGGAATCGATGTCAACGAGACAATGGGTAAAGGTAAGCTGATTGATGAAATTTTCGGTGCTAAATGTGAGGGAAACTATATTCAACCCACATTTATTACGGACTATCCAAAAGAAATGTCCCCGTTGACAAAGAAACATCGGGACAATCCAGATTTAACGGAACGTTTCGAGTTAATGGTCTGTGGAAAAGAGATCGCTAACGCGTATTCTGAATTAAATGACCCAATTGATCAACGCGAACGTTTTGAAGAGCAGCTGAAACTATCAGAAAAGGGTGATGACGAAGCCATGTTCATTGACCAGGATT
This sequence comes from Sphingobacterium sp. CZ-UAM, assembly GCF_002000245.1. Classification (GTDB taxonomy): domain Bacteria; phylum Bacteroidota; class Bacteroidia; order Sphingobacteriales; family Sphingobacteriaceae; genus Sphingobacterium. The sequence goes on from NZ_MTCM01000001.1 coordinate 1,467,612, forward strand.
TCTTGCGTTCATTGGAATATGGTATGCCGCCTACTTCTGGCTTGGGAATAGGTATGGACCGTCTGATTATGTTCCTGACAAATAATGCCTCTATTCAGGAAGTATTGTTCTTCCCACAGATGCGTCCAGAGAAAGTGGCAAAAGTTGCTGATGTCAAAGATTATGAAGAACAAGGTATTCCGGCAGCCTGGGTACCAGCATTGCAAAAAATGGGCTTTACAACCATTGAAGCATTGAAAGACGCTAACCCAAATAAAGTTTTTAATGACCTGGGTGGTATGCGTAAAAAATTGAAACTAGAAATAGCAATGCCAAGTAAAGAGGAAGTACTTGCTTGGTTTAACTAATTGAATATAACCATCAGGAGCGTGTCCGAAATAGATCGGACACGCTTTTTTTTGCCCGCAGCCCCTACTCCTTTTTTGATCAACGCCTTTTCTATCAATTCACTTCCAGGTCCTTAAACCACTTACGCAGATCTTCAGCTCTCCATAGCCCACAAGTTTATAATATCTATCCCGTTCAAAACAGCATATCCAAATAGTACAGAACACAACATCGACGGTTAAAAATAAATTGTTATCGCCGTTTAATAGGATGACCAGAAAGAACTTACTGCTGGCATGCATATCAGTTCGTGCTTTCGATAGTATGATGATTTTATTACAAAAACCCAGCCTACAAATGGATGTGCTAAATTGAGAACATTTTCTATATTTACGTATCTTGAATTAAAATAGCTTTAGCGTATGAAGAGCATACTTGCCCTTGACGGAGGTGGTATTCGGGGAATTATTCCAGCTATGATACTGGTGGCTCTGGAGGAGAAATTACAAAAAAAGACAATGGATCCCAATGCACGGATCGCTTCCTATTTTGACTTTATTGCCGGCACGAGCAGTGGCGGTATTCTGACAAGCATCTTGCTCTACCCCGAAGAAGGAAACCCCACACATCCGAAGTTTTCAGCGCGCGACGCTCTAAACCTATTTGTCAATCACGGAACAGAGATCTTCCACACCTCCAAATGGCGGCGTTTTCTGGGTGGATTTGGTCTGGTCAGTGAATTGTATTCTTCAGTAGCTTTATCAAATATTCTGGACAAATATTTTCAAAATGCACGCTTGAGCCATCTGATCAAACCATGTATCATAACGGCTTATAATATTGAATTACGCAAAAATCATTTTTTCAGACAGCAAAAGGCCATCACGCACGGTGAGGCACGCGATTTCTATCTGAAAGATGTCTGTAAGGCCACCTCAGCAGCTCCGACCTTTTTTCCCGTTGCCGAAATATATTCGATATCAAACACCCGATATCCACTCATTGATGGTGGTGTATTTGCGCAGAATCCTTCGATCTGTGGTCTTCTAGAAGTGTTAAAAGCATTCAACAGTACACAGATAAATGATGTATTTATGGTCTCTTTGGGTACCGGAGTATCAAAGACCGCATACAACTACGAGCATTTCAAGAAAAAACTTGCAATCCAGATCGGCCCTGCCCTCGTCGATATCATGACAAGCGCATCCTCCGAGAGCACCGAATTTTTTATCAAACAATTATTCCGGAACAATGGCAAGGAACAGAATTATGTCCGTATGGAACCGGCAAACCTGTCCAGTATCAATGCCTCCCTGGATGCTGCCTCACCAAATAATATCCAGAAGCTCATATCCCTGTCCGACAAGCTGATCAGTGAACATGAAGACACTTTGGATTATATCATTGAGCACCTCATTAAAGAAAAGAACCAGAATAAGAAGAAAAATCCATGGAGCAAGTTGATGGATAAGTTCTAAAAGGTTACTTTTACGCATATTTAAATCTATTATGGCATTAAACTACGTTTGGGTTGCATTTTTTTTGATCACATTTGCCGTAGCCCTGGTAAAACTAATCTTTTTCGGAGACACTGAAATCTTCCAAAAAATTGTTAACTCTATCTTTGACAGTGCTAAAAACGGGGCGGAAATCTCCCTGGGACTGATCGGTATGATGAGTTTCGCTTTAGGAATAATGAAAATTGGTGAAAAGGGCGGCATGATCAATATCTTTGCAAAACTTGTAGGACCTTTCTTCCATAAATTATTTCCCGAAATTCCGAAAAACCACCCCGCCCTGGGCTCTATCCTGATGAATTTCTCCGCGAATGCACTTGGTTTGGATAATGCCGCCACCCCACTGGGCCTTAAGGCCATGAAGGAACTCCAGGAGCTGAATCCCAATAAGGACACAGCAACCAATGCACAGATTATGTTTATTGTGCTCAACGCCTCGAGTCTGACCTTACTGCCGATCTCTATTATGGCTTACCGCAAGGAGGCCGGAGCGCCGGATCCTTCGGATGTCTTTCTGCCGATCTTGATTGCGACCTTCTTCTCTACTTTGGTCGCACTGATTTTAGTAGCTATTTACCAGAAAATAAACCTGTTCAACCGGGTTGTTTTAGGCTATTTAGGCGCCATGTGCGTATTTATTGGAGGGCTGTTGTATTATTTCTCAGGTCTACAGCAGACTGAAATTGAAGTTTTTAGTAAAGTATTTGGTAATGTAATCCTATTTAGCCTGTTCACCTCATTTATAGGTTTAGCCCTGTTCCGCAAAGTGAACGTCTATGATTCCTTTATTGAGGGGGCTAAAGAAGGTTTTGAGGTTTCAGTCAAAATTATCCCCTATCTGGTGGCTATGCTGGTCGGCATTGCAGTCTTTAGAGCTTCAGGGACGATGGATTATATGGTGGCTGGAATATCCAAAGGTATAGCCCTATGCGGTTTGGATACATCTTTTGTTGACGCACTTCCGGTTGCATTTATGAAACCATTAAGTGGTTCGGGGGCCCGGGGACTAATGGTTGACCTCATGAATGCCAAAGGTCCGATGGACTTTGCCGCCCGGGTTGCCTGTGTTATCCAAGGTTCCACCGAAACAACATTTTATGTACTCGCGGTCTATTTTGGAGCTGTAGGTATAAAACGGACGAGACATGCGCTACCTTGTGCAATTTTAGCTGAATTGGCAGGCGTTGTAGCGGCTATTATTATCTCTTATATCTTTTTCAAATAGGGTCGATCATCAGCATTCGATCACAAACAATGGTAAGCAATAAAACGGATGAAAATAACAGCTCTTTAACGAGCCAAAATGAGGATCAACTGCCTATCATTCGTTGAACAAGAGATTAAAGTCTTTGAAAACAAATACATCGAAAAAAAGTACAAACAAATATTAGATACGGATGAAAAAAACAATCGCATTGATCGCCCACGATGGTAAAAAACCCGAAATGGTTGCTTTCGTCAAAGACCACCAAAACCTGTTGGAACATGCTAATATTATCGCAACAGGAACAACCGGTTCTTATGTACGACAAACAGGTTTACCTGTGGAGTTAAAGTTAAGCGGGCCTATGGGCGGCGACGCACAGATTGCTGCATTGGCCGCTGAAGGTAAAGTCGATGGTATTATCTTTTTTCGCGACCCACTCGGCAAGCATGCACACGAACCCGATATACAGATGTTAATGCGGGTATGTGATCTCTATAATGTTCCTTTGGCAACCAATCCGGCTACCGGGAGCCTAATTATTGAAGGCTTATTGGAAGACCTCATCGACTAAAGAAAACTATTTTATTCAAGCTCAAGAAAAACTATTTTATTCAAGCGATGGAAAATGAAGTTATTGTCACCATAGGTGAAACACCTTATACCACAACTGTAAAATATGGTAAGCACCAGATTATTGCCGATGAACCCGAGGATCTGGGAGGCCAAGACCAGGGTATAAACCCAACTCCGCTTTTACTTTCTTCCTTAGGGACATGCAAAGCGATTACGGTAAAAATGTACGCTGACCGAAAAAATTGGCCTCTGGAGGAAGTTATAATCCGTCTTTCACACGAAATTCAGACCAGCGAGCAACAACAGACTACCTACATACAATGCCACATCAGCTTTAAAGGTGATTTAGATGACGAACAAAAAAAGAGACTATTTAAGATTGCTGAAAAGTGTCCCGTGCATAAAATCTTGACTGATCCCATTGTAATAACTTCAAATCATTTGTAATTGTTTCTTGGGATAACGGACAACACTATTTATATTTGTCCGCACAAAAAATCTTCATATCAGCATCCATGCTATTGTGGCAAAAGGATACCGAAGGTTCTTATCGACTTTTAAATAGAGCAGAAAGGACTCAGGGATGAAAGAATAGGCAGGAATCAAGAATACATACACGTTCAATAAAAATAGCAAAGCGATGCAATTGGATCCACAAATAGCAATAGACTCTCCTTTTAGATCAATTAAACGGGAAGACTGGAAAAATCTAAATGGAAAGATATTGCACAATTTCAGCTCTGAAGATCTTGAAAATCTACATGCACTCAATGAGCCATTGACCAATCAGGAGATCGAAGAGGTTTACGTTCCTTTGAGCCATCTGCTAGAAATTCACATTGACCGTTTCCAGAGCCTGCATCAGCGAACAAATCGTTTTTTTAGTAAAGAAGAGAGCAAATTACCCTATATCATTGGCATCGCAGGATCTGTAGCGGTAGGAAAAAGTACAACGGCGAGAGTATTGCAACGTGTACTGAGTATGTTACCATCCAAACCAAAAGTTGACCTGGTCACAACAGATGGCTTCCTCTACCCCAACCAACAATTGATCGAAAGGGGTATTCTCAACCGCAAAGGTTTTCCGGAGAGCTACGACGCAAAACGATTGATACACTTCCTCTCCGCGGTTAAGTCTGGAGCACCTAAGATCACTGTTCCGGTCTATAGCCACCTGGTGTATGATGTCCTGCCTGACGACCAACAGCAGATCATTGAACAACCGGACATCCTCATTGTAGAAGGTATCAACGTATTGCAGGTTAACTCACAACGCCCCCGCAAGGGACATAGTGTCTTCGTTTCGGATTTCTTCGACTACTCCATCTATGTACACGCTAGTGAGAAAAATCTTATCGAATGGTACACCAATCGGTTTGAATCCCTACGTGCAACAGCCTTCCAGAATCCGGCTTCATTTTTTCATAAATATGCAGATATGTCACCCGAAGAAAGTCATGCCATGGCTGTGAACATCTGGAACGAGATCAACAAACCCAACCTGATCAAGAATATATTACCCACGCGTTATCGGGCTGACCTCATCCTCGAAAAAGGGAGTCACCATTTTGTTAAGAATGTGAAGGTCAGAAAAATTTAATTGACACTTCCCCTAAACTGTAGCACTTCATTGAGAATTTTGCTCTGCACCTGCTGATGAATCCGGTTGCTTGACGATATGGTACTGACTTCAACTTTATATTTTACATAGTCTTTGCCGAGGTCGGCTATCTTCACTAAAAATCCCTGCCCATGGTCCAGATTTGGATTATCCTGAAATAAAGGTTTAAAATACTCCTCCAGCTCCTCCACAGCGACCGCATGGTCAACCGGCAGTTCGAATTTTACGACAATTTTATTGGACTTCTGTGAGGTCTTGTTGACCAACGTCGCGGTAAACACCAGGTTATTCGGAATCATTACTGCATCATCATCCTCGTCCCTGACAACCAGATTGGCCAATGTAATATCGACGATTTTGCCCTGATATTCTCCAATTTTAATGCGATCGCCTACAGAAAACTGATCCGAAAACATAATAATCAGTCCCGATATCATATTGGTAATATACTCTCTAAAAATAACAGCAATCGCCATCGCCACAATAGTCATGCTGGTTATAAAATCCTTCGGGTTGATCCCGACAGCAATCATCACACTGACAATAATAAAAAATACATTTCCCACGGTTGCTACACGCGTAATTCCCAGCACAAAGTTGCCGCGGACAATCTGGTGTTCATTTCTGCTATTGTAAAGCTTAACCAGGATAAAATGACCGATCGAAATCAGTACACTGGCTGTCAGAAACGTGTTCAGTCCGTAGGCCATATTCCGAATGACCTCCCGCTGCTTATAAAAAGCCTCGAATTGCACAAATGAAGCGGTCAACGCAATCAGCAGGATAATCCGGGCAATAAAGGAAATAGAAATCGCTTTCGTCATTTTTAAACATTGATGATGTGCAAATAAAAACAAATTTATCGTTTTATCCACGGGGGCCAAAGATTTTTTTTGCCCTATGGAGTGACTAAAATGTTGCATAACTAAACAATTTTGGTTTAGGTAAAAAGCATTATCAGGAAATACCTATCTTTGCTTAAAGACATTACATGCTATTAAATGAAGGAATCCAACGTGCAAACTGAACTCAACGTAACCGGAATGCATTGTACAAATTGTGCTATTTCAATCCATAAATACCTGGAAGACAATGGAGCTAAGGAGATCTACGTTGATTTTGCTTCAGATGAAGTGAAATTCTCCGATATTCCCCCGGATCAGGTTCCACAGCTCGTTAAAGGAATAGAATCTTTGGGTTATAGAGTGGTCAAGGACAAAGACAGCAAAGTCAGCTTCTGGAAGTCAGTCGAATTTAAATTCCTGATCTGTCTGCTCTTTACCATTCCATTGTGGAGTCATATGGTTGTGAGCCACCCGCTGTTGCATGATCCCTATATACAACTGGCTTTCTGCACGCCGGTCTATCTTATTGGCTGTCTTTATTTTGGCCATAGTGCCCTACGCTCGCTATGGAATAAAATGCCCAATATGGATGTGCTCATCTTTGTGGGATCCACTGCGGCATTTGTTTATAGTGCTATTGGTACATATTATAAACTTGGACATGATTATCAATTTTACGAGACCTGTGCGACCATCATTACCCTGGTTTTTATGGGGAATGTGCTCGAAAGACGTGCTGTTACCAAAACCACATCTGCGATCAAGGATCTGGTTAAATATCAAGACATTAAGGCGATTAAAATCGTAGACGATCAGGAGATTGAAATCACCGCTAAAGAGGTCAAATCCGGAGATATCCTGAAAGTAAATACGGGCAGCCTGATTCCGGCGGACGGCGACATCCTCGATGGACACGGCTGGATCGACGAATCAATGATCACGGGCGAGAGTTTGCCCATCGAAAAAACAAAATATGAAGCTGTTATTGGCGGCACACTGCTGACTGCTGGCAATATCAGAATCACAGCGACCAAAGTGGGATCTAAAAGTGTTTTTTATCAGATCATTCAGTTGATCAAAGATGCACAACACAAAAAACCACCCATTCAGAAATTTGGTGATAAAGTAGCAGCTTATTTTGTTCCTATTGTTGTTACTATCGCCTTTTTCACTTTTTTTATTGCTTATTTTATTGCCCAGCTGCCCTTGCAACAGGCCTTGATGAATGCTATTGCAACGCTTGTTGTATCCTGTCCTTGTGCGATGGGTCTGGCTACTCCAACAGCAGTGATGGTGGGACTTGGCCGGGCTGCCAAGCAAGGTATCCTTATCAAAGGCGGGAGTACAATCGAAGAGTTGTCCGAGCTCAAACAAATGGTCTTTGACAAAACCGGAACGCTGACAACCGGTGATTTTAATATTAAGGCTATTCAGACCTTTGGTATTGAGCAATCCCAGGTAGAGTCTATTATCGCGCAACTGGAAAGTTATTCCAGTCACCCGATTGCCCAATCCATCCGCAGGCAGCTCAAGGAAATAAAGTCATACCGCATTATTTTCAAAGATGTCAATGAAATAAAGGGACAGGGAATATTTGCTACGGATACCAATGGCAACAGCTATTCAATTTGTAATGCTAAGATTGGTAAAAAAGATTATTCCAACCGATACGATCTGACATTGACCATCAATGAAGTCGTCATTGCGGGTATCGTTCTAGAAGACCAGATCAAGCCCTATGCAAAGGAGCTAGTTCAATATTTAAAAGATAAAGGTATCAGACCAATTCTATTAAGCGGTGACCGACAAAGCAAATGCGAACGTACGGCACAGAAACTAGGTATAGCGGATGTGTACTGGGAAAAATCGCCCAGCGAAAAACTAGCGATTCTCTCCGACCTGAAAAAGACGGCTCCGACAGCTATGGTGGGTGACGGCATCAACGATGCTCCTGCCCTTACGGCGGCTGATGTTGGCATTTCTCTAGGTGATTCAACCCATGTCGCCATTCAGTCCGCAAAAGTCATTCTATTGAACAATGATCTGAAATCAATTGAAAAGCTCCTTCAAGTGGGACATCACACGCTGCTGACCATTAAACAAAATCTCTTTTGGGCATTCGCGTATAATATTATCGCAATCCCATTAGCCGCAGTAGGCTTCTTGGGACCTATGCTTGCCGCTTTAAGCATGGCCTTCTCCGACCTCATTGTCATCGGCAACTCGATCCGCCTGCGCTTTAAAAAACTGAAATAAAAACAATACGGCGTAAGTACCAAGACAATCCATAAAAGATTGTCTTTTTTGTGTATATTAGGGTTCAATTCATTCGCTTTTGAGGTTAAATTTTTGTAACTTCGCATGCGTAGCAAGCCAATTAAAAAGGCTTGCTTACTAGTTTTATTGAAACCAAATTCATATGGCTGAAGAAACAGAAAACGACAACAATCTTGTTCCGGCAAACGACCGGATTATCCCAATCAATATCGAGGATCAGATGAAGTCTGCTTACATTGACTACTCCATGTCGGTCATTGTATCCCGGGCTCTCCCTGATGCACGTGACGGCATGAAGCCTGTACACAGACGTGTTCTTTATGGTATGTTGGACTTAGGGGTTACCAGCGGTAAACCTTATAAAAAGTCTGCCCGTATCGTTGGTGACGTATTAGGTAAATATCACCCACATGGTGATTCCTCCGTTTACGACACGATGGTTCGTATGGCTCAAGATTGGAGTTTACGCTACCCGTTGGTAGACGGTCAAGGTAACTACGGTTCCATTGACGGTGACCCTCCTGCGGCAATGCGTTATACTGAGGCGAGATTAAAGAAGATTGCCGAGGAAATGCTTTCCGATATCAACAAAGACACTGTTGATTTCCAAAATAACTTTGATGACTCGTTACAGGAACCGACTGTATTACCAACACGTATTCCGAATCTTTTGGTTAATGGTGCTTCTGGTATCGCTGTAGGTATGGCAACAAATATGGCACCACACAACCTCTCAGAGGTCATTGACGGTACTATAGCCTTCATCGACAACCGTGATATTGAAGTTCCGGAGTTGATGCAGCATATTAAAGGGCCTGACTTCCCAACTGGGGCATTGATCTATGGCTATGCTGGCGTTCAGGATGCTTGTAATACCGGTCGTGGCCGTATTGTCATGCGCGCTAAAGCAGAAATAGAAACGACCAAATCCGGAAAAGAACAGATTATCGTAACCGAGATTCCCTATCAGGTGAACAAGGCCAATATGATTGAACGTACTGCTGATTTGGTCAATGAAAAGAAATTGGAAGGTATTTCGGCTATTCGTGATGAATCTGACCGTACAGGTATGCGTATCGTGTACGATATTAAACGGGATGCAAATGCGAACGTCGTATTAAACAACCTATTTAAATACACGGCACTACAAACCTCTTTTTCAGTCAATAACATTGCTCTAGTTAAAGGAAGACCTATGCTTCTGAATCTGAAAGATATGATTCATGAGTTTGTGGAACATAGACATGATGTTATTGTCAGACGTACACGTTACGAATTGGCAGAAGCTGAAAAACGTGCCCACATCCTAGAAGGTTACCTGATCGCGCTAGATCATTTGGATGAAGTCATTAAATTGATCCGTAACTCCGATACACCAGAAGATGCGCGGATCGGATTGATGGAGAAATTCGGTTTATCTGATCTTCAGGCTCGTGCGATCCTTGATATGACCTTGCGCCGTCTCACAGGACTGGAACACGATAAGATCAAAGAAGAGTATGCTGAATTGATGAAAACAATCGACTATTTGAAATCTGTTCTGGCAGATGAAGATCTCCGAATGAAGATCATCAAGGATGAGTTAATTGAGATCAAAGAAAAATATGGCGACGAACGCCGCTCGCAGATTGTGCATTCTGCCGAAGATATGCGTATGGAAGATTTTATTGATGACGAAGAAATCGTAATCACCATCTCCCACAACAGTTATGTAAAACGTACGCCATTATCTGAATATAAACGTCAGGGTCGTGGTGGACGTGGATCAATCGGAACAAATACACGCGAAGAGGATTTTACTGAGCATATCATTACTGCTTCGGCGCACAACTATATGCTTCTATTCACCGAAGCGGGTCGTTGTTTCTGGTTACGTGCATTTGAGATCCCTGAAGGTAGCCGGACTTCCCGTGGCCGTGCGCTTCAGAACATCATTAATGTTCCGAAAGAAGAGAAAATCAAAGCCTTTATCTTAGTGAAGAACCTGAAAGACCAGGATTACTTGGAGAACAACTTCATTATTATGTGTACTAAAAAAGGTACCATTAAGAAAACGTCTTTGGAAGCTTATTCCCGTCCTCGGGCAAATGGTATCAATGCGATCAACATTAACGATGGCGATCAATTAATCGAAGCATGTTTGACTACAGGAAGTAGTGAGATTGTCATGGCATTGCGTTCAGGTCGGGCAATTCGCTTTAATGAATCTACAGTTCGCCCAATGGGCCGTACTGCGACAGGTGTCCGTGGAATTACTTTATCTTCCGAGAGTGATGAGGTGATTGGCATGATTAGTGTCAATGATTCAGAAACAACTGTATTGGTGGTTTCGGAAAAAGGTTACGGAAAACGTACCGATATCGAAGACTACCGTGTCACAAACCGTGGTGGCAAGGGGGTCAAAACAATCAACGTAACCGATAAAACCGGTGAATTGGTTGCTATAAAAGGTGTTACCGATGCCGAAGATCTGATGATCATCAATAAATCAGGTATTGTTATCCGGATTGCCGTAGAGGAATTACGCGTCATGGGCCGTGCGACACAAGGCGTGAGACTCATTAATCTGAAAGATAACGATGAGATTGCTTCCATCACTAAAGTAGATCGTGAGGAAGAATCAGATGAAGAGACCGTCGATATCGAGAATTCAACAGAAACAGATAACGAAGGATCAGCTTCTGAAGAAAACATAGATTCAAACGAAGAATAAACTGCATGAAAAACTTACTGATATCATTGTTAATATCTGCAAGTAGTTTAACTGTTGTTGCCCAATCAAATCTGAAAGAGGGCAGCAACAGTTTTGCTTTATATACCAAAACTGGTGATTTTAAACATCTTGAAAACGCCCGAAAATTTGCTGACGCTGCGTTTCAAACAAAAAAAGACACAACTTCTGTCAACAATAACCTGTTAAGGGCTTTGGTATATAGTTCCCTGGCAGTTGCGGATTCAACTCGAAAACAACAGTATAAACTAGATCCGATCGATATATCCATCAAATCCTTAAAATTACTGGATGCCAAAAAAGCGCGACGGAATTTTCCTGCAGAGATGGACTACGTACGTCAGAATCTTGCCGGTGCAATCTCCTATCAAGGCAGTGCCGCTCTAAAAGAAGAGAAATTTGATAAAGCATATAAAGCTTACCTTCGCATAGACTCGCTAGGTTTTAAAAATCGTGACCTGAAATATAATCTTGCCGTACTCGCCGGAAAAAACAAAGATTATATGAATTCCATTAATTACTATGACCAGCTTATTAAAGCCGAAGATCCAAAGCCAAATTACTTTTTGGAATTGGCACAAATATATAGCTTAGGAGGTACTAAACAGGATGTTTTAAACGTTCTAGAGAAAGGACGTGCTATATTCCCTGAGAATAAGCAAATACTTTTTAGATTAATAGATGTGTATTCAGCCAATAATTCGTACGATGCAATATTGAATGTGATCGCTGATGCAATTCGTCTTGAACCTGAAAATGTTGAATTGAATTACATTGCTGGCTATTCCTACGAAAATGCAAATGATCTAAAAAAAGCAAAAGAATACTATAATAATGTCTTACGATTGGATCCGAATAACTATCAATCTAATCTTGCATTAGGCTTAATTAATCTCGAAACGCTATTAAAAGATCCGACAAATCAAGATATACAGGATTTGACAATCGAATATCTATTAAAAGCAAACGAGATAAAACCTTATGACGTGAATGCCTTAAAAGCATTGGCAAAGTATTATACGCTTATAGATGATGCGTTGCAATTGGACAGGGTGAATTTATTATTGAATCAATTAACAGTTAAATAGATATGAATTTAAAATCTCTATTATTATTAGCGGCAATAGGTACTGTATCTACATCAGTTTCTTTCGCCCAAACGGGTAACGTAAAAAAGGCAAAAACTGGTCTTGCAAAGTTTCAGGAATTAAAAGATGCCGGTACTGCACAATTAGGCTTACCAAATCTAAAATCAGCAAAGGAGGCTATTGATGCTGCTGTCATTCATGAAAAGACAAAAGATAATGCAGAAGCTTGGACCGTATACGCTTTAGTGAACGCAAACCTATCAACTATAGATAAATCCGCTGAATTGGCAAAACTTGCAGAAGATGGTATTGCTAAGGCAAAACAACTGGATTCCGATGGCGCTAATAAAGCGAATATCACTGTAGCTGAGCAGATTCTTGGACAATATAACTTCAATATTGGTGCGGAAGAATACCAGGCACAAAAATATGCCGATTCGTATAATTCGTTCACCAAAGCATTGACTTATCTTCCCGGAGATACGCTAGTGACTTACTACAGCGGTGTCGCAGCATTGTCCAACAAAGATTATAAAAATGCGATCGAACGTTACAAAGAATTGATCCCGAGAAAAGACTTCTCTTCGCATAAAACAATCATGGTTGATTTACCTAAATTGTATTTGTCGTTGCAAGATACAACTTCGGCTCTTGAATATGCAAAAAAAGCCGCTGAAGCTTATCCTGATGACAATGCAGCGATGACACAAAACATCGAGTTGAATCTGATCACAGGACACGAGAAAGAAACAATTGATGCGATCACTTCACAATTGGCTAAAGATCCTTCAAACAAAAGCTTAAACTATTATTTAGGTATTGCACAAGCATCTGCAAAAAATGATGAAGCTGCAATTGCTGCATACAAAAAAGCGCTAGAAATCGATCCTAATTTCTTTGAAGCAAATACGAATTTAGCGATCACACTGATGAATAAAGTCCGTGAAAAACTAAATGTTGTAAACAATAACAGAAAATTGACGCAAGCGCAATATAACACAGAGGTAGACAAGATTAAAGCAGAATTAAAACCTGTTTTACCTTATTTAGAAAAAGCTGTTGCTTTACAACCTAAAAACATAGATGCGTTAACGAATCTGAAAAACTACTATGTTTTTATGCAGGATGAGGCAAAAACAACTGAAGTCAATGCTAAAATTAAAGAATTAGAATAATTACAATTAATTCTTTTAGAATAAACAAAAATCCTCGGTACCGCCGGGGATTTTTTGTTTTTCCCTCAGGGAAATGCAGATTTCCCTTAAGGGTACGCAAAACTTTCCAAAAGGAATTTACTTTATTCCAAGAGCGACACAAGTTTCCCTCAAGGGTACGCAAAAACTTCTTAAGGGAATTTACTTTCCCCTGAGGGGAATGCAGATTTCCCTTAAGGGTACGCGAAACTTTCCAAAGGGAATTTACTTTACTCCAAGGACAACACAAGTTTCCCTTAAGGGTACGCAGATTTCCCTTAAGGGTACGCGAAACTTTCCAAAGGGAATTTACTTTACTCCAAGGACGACACAAGTTTCCCTTAAGGGTACGCAAAAACTTCTTAAGAGAATTTACTCTTCCTTCTGGGGAACGCAGATTTCTCTCATGGGTATGCAGAACTTTCCAAAGGAAATTTACTTTTCCCTCAGGGGAACGCAAATTTCCCTTAAATTCAGCTAAGAAAATACAGCTTTCTAAAATCTGTCCTGAATGGCTTTAAACAAGGTTTATTAGAAAAATATTATTCTAATTCAATAAGTTTTAGGGGTAAAATACTGCCAAATAAACTTTTCCGCTTTTTGCATTTTGGCAGTATTTTACCCCCTTTTTGTCCATATTTTTTATATGAAAAGCATTCGGTCGCCGTACTTTCGATGTTGACCTCATCCACTTCCTCCCGTATTGATCAACTCATCACAGAATCGCGATCAGTTCAATCTGAAATACCAAGGTGCACTCCCCTCCTTTTCGGGGCATCAGTTCTTCCTTACCATAAGCTAAATGCGGGGGGAGAACAACTTGCCATATTGATCCGACGGACATCATACACATGGCTTCCTGCCAACCACGGATAAGTTCATTGATATAAAATGTTTCTGGCCGCTTACGTTTATAAGAACTATCAAAGACCGTTCCGTCCAATAGTTCCCCTTTATAATGGCAGATTATTTTGGAGGCCTTCGTCGGAGTTTTGCCGGCCCCTTCTGTCAATATTTTATATTGTAAACCCGATGGGCAGACTGTCACAGCTTCCTGCGTAGCATTCTCTTTTAGAAATGTAACCCCTTCCTCCTTATTCTTTTCCAATAACGCTGTCGCGCTTAGCTTATTCTTCTTTTTCTGTACCAAAGTAATCTTCGTTTAAATGCTCTAAAGTGATGATCAGTGCTGCCCATACCGCCTCAGTATCCGGGATAGGTTTTATTGTCGGAACACAAGTTGCTGACCAAGGACCAAAGTAACGGCTTTTTATCTTTTTAACGAAAAAATGCAGCGATTTTTAGGGAAGCCTAAAACATCACTGCATTCATCGCGTAGATCGACACTGATCTTCGCCAATTTTTATATTCCAAAATGCTATACCAAAGTAGCGTGTAGCGTTTTTTCAAAGCTAAAAGCTTTACTGACGGGACAATTTTCTTTTGCTTTCTGAGCAAGCGCCTGAAATTCCGATTCCTCAATAGCAGGTACTTTCGCGGATAGTTCCAGCTCAGAGCGCACGATGGCACCATTTTCAAATACAATGGTCGATACCGTTTTGAGTTCATCGGGAACAAAACCAGCTTCGGTTAAAAATGCACTCAGCTGCATCGTAAAACATCCGGCATGGGCTGCGGCCAATAGCTCTTCCGGGTTGGTGCCAATACCATTCTCAAACCGTGTTGAAAACGAATATTGTGCCTGATCCAATACCGTACTATCTGTAGTCAGATTTCCCTTACCTTCTTTTAAACTCCCATTCCATTGGGCTGTTGCTTTTCTTCTCATGATTATTTCTTTGTTGTTATATTTTATTATACTTCAATACCAGCTTTATTCTCAAAATTTTGTTGAAAATAATACGCTAGATCCATTTAAGAACGATCTATATATACAACAAACCTGCCTATAAAAAGTTGTATTTAATTGTATAAAATCATGTCGCACTTCCTAGGAAAGTCTCGTTATTTAATACAATAAAACTAAACTCATGAATAAATTAGCGTATCTCCTCGTCTTAGTAGCATTCACTTCCTGTAAAACCCGTCAGAACACGCAACAGGCTTTAATTCAAGATTGTCCCGAAGAAAAAATTGTCAATAAGATCCCCGGACCACCCGTAAAAGGAGAATCTGAGAAAATCTACTATATCTATCAGGGCAAAAAAGTATCACCTAAACAATTCGATCAGGAATGGCTTGAAAAAAATTGTGAGATTAAGGAGACAGTCGTCTACTAATTTTATTTCTAAAAACAAGCCTAAACACTTACTTTTGCCTAAAATTTTTTAAAATGACAGTTTCTCTTCGGGAGGTCAATAAAAAGATTTTAGGCTATGTTTCTTTAACTTTCCTTGGTTATTTCACGATAGGCTTATCACTTGCGACCTTACCCATTTTTATTCATCAAATTTTAGGGTTCAATACAATTATCGCCGGATTGGTCATCAGCGTCCAATATATTGCGACCTTTTTACTTCGGGGTTATGCCGGAAAAATCGTGGATACCAAAGGCCCCAAGGTATCTGTCCTGCGCAGTATGCTCTTTTTTGCACTTTCGGGAATCTTACTCTTATTCGTCTTTTTATTCAAATCACAACCTTTCATCAGTCTGGGTTTATTGCTGATCACCAGATTATTTACCGGAATTGCTGAGGGTCTGGTTGGTGCCAGCCCGATCAACTGGGCATTATTGGAACTCGGCGATGAACACGCTGCCAAGGCGATCTCCTTTAACGGCATTGCGAGTTATGGTGCACTTGCCCTCGGAGCGCCACTGGGGGTATTGATGGTCCACCACATCAACTATGAATCATTAGGACTGCTCACCTGTGCGATTGGTATACTGGGCTATCTTTACAGCAGATCAAAAACACCCTTTCGGGTCATCGCAAAGAAGACAAGCGCCGTGAGTTTCAAGCGTGTGCTTTTGACTGTCGCTCCATTTGGGACCTGTCTAGCGCTGGGCGGTCTTGGTTTTGGGAGCATATCTACTTTTATGACGCTATATTATGAGTATTTTAACTGGCAGAATGGTGCTGCCTGCTTAACTATTTTTGGTATTTTCTTTATCCTAACACGACTTGTATTCAATAAGGTTATTGATCAATATGGAGGTCTGAAAGTCGCCCTGGTCAGTCTTTTTGTAGAATCATTAGGTTTATTGGTTATCGCTATGGCCCTCCATCCCCTTTGGACACTTGTTGGCGCAGCATTGACTGGTCTCGGATTTTCGCTCGTTTTTCCTGCCCTGGGTGTGGAAGCGATCAAAAAGGTCGACCAAAGTCAGCAAGGATCGGCATTAGCTGCGTATGGTTTGTTTATTGATATTTCTCTCGGAATTACAGGTCCCCTTATCGGCTTTGTAGCAAACAATGTCGGCATGACGAGTATCTATCCTTTCAGTGCCATTATAGTGTGCATAGGTTTCTCAATTGTGGGCAATTTAATATATAACCAGAGACCGAAGCTTGCCTGACCCGAGCCTCCCCCAGCTGTACATGTTATATTTTCAAAAAAGATAGCGATAGGTGAATAAGAATGATAGAAGACGAAAAAAGGCTAACTAGAAAAGTTAGCCTTTTTTATATCACGTGTATTACCTTATATTAGCCTTCAATGCTCGGTACAGCAACAACCTCGTTGGTGTCAGCGTTGTAATCTATACCATCAAAGTTAAAACCAAATAAATTGAAAAACTCATTACGGTAACCTTCGATATCAGAGATTTCAGCTAAATTCTCTGTATTTGCTTTTTCCCACAATGCGGCGACCTCTGCCTGTACATCTTCCCGCATCTCAAGGTCGTCAACACGGATTCTGCCCTTATCATCAAGCAATACTTTGCCATCAGCAGTATAGAGACGTTCCGCAAACAAACGTTGCATCTGTTCGATTGTACCTTCATGAATTCCTTTTTCTTTCATGACCTTGTATAATAAGGAAATATACAAAGGCACAACTGGGATTGCTGAACTGGATTGTGTTACTAATGCTTTGTTAACTGAAACGTAAGCTACACCATGCAAATCACTTAAAATCGCATTGATTGCCGGTACGGTACCTTCCAAATCGTCTTTCGCACGGCCAATCGTTCCATTGCGGTAGATTGGATAAGTCAATTCTGGGCCAATATAGGAATAGGCTACAGTCTTCGCGCCATCAGCCAAAACACCGGCGGCTTTCAGATCTTCGATCCAAAATTTCCAGTCTTCCCCACCCATTACAGCAACCGTGTTAGCAATATCTTCATTATTTTCTACAGGTTGGATCGTAATATCCGAAACAACACCTGTATGGAAATCTACCGTTTTATTGGTGAAAGGCTCCTGTATAGGTTTTAAAACAGAAGCATGTGCAACACCTGTCTTTGGATGTGTACGGCGTGGAGATGCCAAACTGTAAACCACTAAATCTACCTGTCCAAGATCCTTTTTGATCAAGTCAATAGTCTGTTTCTTTATATCATCCGAAAAGGCATCACCATTGATACTTTTGGCATATAGTCCGGCTTCATGGGCTTCTTTTTCAAAAGCTGCAGAATTGTACCAACCAGCGGTTCCCGGTTTACCCTCTGCCGCAGGTTTTTCAAAAAATACACCGATTGTAGCAGCTCCAGAACCAAACGCTGCAGAAATCCGGGACGCGATACCAAATCCTGTTGAAGCACCGATCACCAATACCTTCTTCGGACCATTCGCGATCTCACCTTTTGATTTCACGTATTCAATTTGATTTTTAATGTTTTGCGCAGCCCCTTGTGGATGCGAGGTTAAACAAATAAAACCTCTAGTTCTTGGTTGTATAATCATCTTGATGAATTTTCTTACTACTTGTTTTATTGATTAGGCAAAATAAGGAATTTTAAATGAGAAAATCGCCATAAAAATCAATTACTTTTTGTTTCATTTCCGATTAAACGGCCATTTGCTTACTTTCACCGTATTAAATAAACCGCACATTTATTTTATTTATGCCAGGTCAATTTACAATAAAAAACAATAAAAATACGGCACTTTTTTTAGGAATAATTGCTGCATTATTTTTCGCAAGTACCTTTGTCCTAAACCGGGTTATGGCCGTTTCGGGCGGAAGCTGGCAGTGGACAGCGTCCCTACGTTTCCTCTGGATGCTTCCTATTCTGTTTGTTATCGTAGGCGTTAGAGGTAATTTATCCCCACTCTTTGAAGCCATCAAATCCAATCCACTCCAATGGGTATTATGGAGTACAATCGGTTTTGGGATATTCTATGCAAGCCTTACATTTGGTGCTAGTTTTGGCCCTTCCTGGCTCGTTGCCAGCACCTTTGAATTTACCATCATCGCAGGTATGTTTATCGGGCCCTTGCTGGAAAAGAAAGAGAATCGAAGCGGAATTTCCAAAGCCTCACTCCTGTTCTCGATCATTATTTTTTTGGGAATTGTACTGATGCAGATTTCGGAAGCCCGTGCAACTTCCTTCACATCCATGTTGTTGGGAACCATCCCTGTCCTGATCGGAGCAATTGCCTACCCCTTGGGGAACCGTAAAATGATGCAAATAGCAGGAAATAAGCTGGATGCCTTCCAACGAACTTTGGGGATGACCTTATGCAGTATGCCTTTTTGGATTCTGCTCAGCATCTTCGGTTATATGGACAATGGATTTCCGACGGAGAGCCAGTTGTTACAGACCTTCATGGTAGCCATCTTTTCGGGGGTAATCGCTACACTTCTATTCTTTACAGCAACAGATCTCGTCCGCACCGACCAGAAAGGGCTCGCAGCGGTGGAAGCAACACAGGCCATGGAGGTAATCTTTACACTTTTGGGTGAAATAATACTATTACAAGCTGCTCTTCCAAATAGTTACTCCTGTATGGGAATTGCCCTCGTCGTTATTGGTATGATACTCCATAGTCGTGCAAATTAAGATCATGAAGTATAAGAGATCAATTTTCATTAGCCTGTGAAGGTTTGCTTAGATTTGCGGTAGGCTTATTCAGGAAAAATGATACGAATCCTATACAGCAAGACTGAAACCCTAAGGCAAAAAAGTCGTACCATATGTTATGATACGACTTTATTATATAATACTAAAAATAGCTTATCCAAAGATACGGTTCAACACCTTTGCCAAACGCAGACCACCTTTTAGCAGACATTGTTCCATAGTATCTTTATTTTGATAAACATAGGAATAAGATAGGTTCGCGTTATTAGCTACATCGGCATAAATCTTTTCGGCAAGCTGATTCGACTCATACAACCAGTTAGACAATTCACCTGCTGCCAATTGTTCGTTTTCCTTCTTACCATTAACGTCCAAGACCGTTGCATATTCTGTATAACTATACTTCTCATTATCCACCAGGTCACTGTCCCATACGCGGTGAATATTCGATTTTTTCCCAAACCAGCTCACTTCTATTTTATTACCACCCTGATCTTCCGCACGGCTGACATGCATAGGTTGATGCGCGTCCCCCAAGATATGGATCAAGAAATAAAGATTCTGTTTCTGTTGATCCAGTGAAATATTTTTATCTGCAAAAGACTGCTCGATACGGATTGCTGTTTTGTATAAATTTTCATCATCCGAATTTTCAAGTCCCTGTTGAAATTCAGCCCAAGGGAGATTTGAATTTAAATTTATAAAATGGGAATTACCTAACTTCTTAAATTCCGGATTAGGATCCGATTTGATAAAGTCTCCCCAGTTTGCCCAATATGCCAACTTTTGCTTTCCAATGATTTTTCCAATATTCTTTTTCGCTTTCTTGTTCAAATGACGTTCAGCTATCTCCGCGACGACACGGTGCCCAATGGTACCCCAGGCAAATACTGATGAAAGTTGAAAACACAAAGCCACAGCCAGCAAACCCTTAATCATTTTTTTCATTGTTGTATCTATTTAATTATAATTATTTAAAAATATCGAATGCATATTTTGCGGAAGACCAAAACTCGTCGAGGGCAATCATTCGCGGCTTAAAGAAAGCGATTAGCTCCCCCCACTCCGCTTCCTTAAAAATACTGTGGCCTACCAGGGTCTTGTAGATCTGACAGATCGGCTTGCCATACTCGTCGTACCCATCCATATCCCATTCCCATTCTTCCCCCAAAATATCATGAAGCAGACCTTTATACTGCAGAAATTGCTCTGCCATCAGTGCACGGATCCCTGCATCTGTATGCGACCAGATGATCGCAATTTTTGCAGACTTCTTATCGGCATCCATTTTGAAATACAGGTGTTTGATCCCTGTTTTATAGTTGACCCAATTTACCTTGTCGCCATCAGCAGATGAATGCAGGGACATGAATTGTCCAAACTTGGTCCAGAATAGCTGTTTTAACTGTTTTACCTCTTCTCTAGAATACACAGATACGATTTTTAAGTCAACAAAATTAAGAAAATAGCTCGGTATGCCTAAACCATATTGGTATTAAAATTGTTGTTTTATCAACAAACAAATTCAAAAGATGAATATAGACAAGAAAAAATCGCTCTTATTGCTGGCCGCTGTGGCTTTGGGGACTGTAGCATACAATGCATTAAAACCGGTGATATCGCGCCCTGACGTAGTGGACCCTTTTGATTTAGATAAATACCTTGGAAAATGGTTTGAAATCGCCCGGCTGGACTTCCGTTGGGAAAGAGGACTCAGTCAGGTTTCAGCTGAATACAGTAAAAATAAAAATGGAACAATCCGTGTGAATAACCAAGGCTATTCAGAAGAGAAAGAACAATGGAAACAGTCTATCGGAAAAGCCAAATTTGTCAATGGTCCGCACGAAGGCGCGTTGAAAGTCTCCTTTTTCGGTCCGTTCTATAACGGTTATAATATTGTGAAAATAACCCCGGATTATAAATATGCCCTTATATTCGGAGACAATCTCAATTATATGTGGATTTTGGGTAGGGATACAGCTATTCCCGAAAAGATCAAAAATGAGTTTTTAACCTATGCATTGCAATGCGGGTATGAAACAGGTAACCTTGTCTGGACAAAACATTAGTCGAAAATAGGTGCCAGTACTTGATAATTGAGGGTGGGATCCTGCGCCAAAACATCAGCAATCTCCTGAAGATCCTGTTGATCAATGGCATTTTTGATCCCAGCATTGTATAGATTCGCAAGAAATAATGCGGCATCACGCTTTTCAGCCAGCGTTAAGATAGAACTTCCAACATAGAAATTGAGGACAGATGTGGCATAATCGCCAAATATACCAAAACCAAAATCGCCATTTTTCTGTAAGGAATAGCGCATCATTTTCTCAAAATCCGAACGTAAGGTATCTTTTGTAGTATCTTTCATAGCATAAACCCAAATATTCCAGTCTAATTAACCTTTGGCAAAGGTGCAAAAAAAATCCCAAACAATGCTGTAAGGAAAAGCATTGTTTGGGATGATATTTACTGTAATTTTGGATTAAAGAGCTTCTGCGTGTTGAGAAACATCCAGACCAAGTTCCTCGTCTGTTTCCTCTACACGTAATGGAGAAATCAGATCCGTCACTTTTAACAGTATCAAAGAGCCCACAAAGGCAAAGAAAGATACCGCAAACAGGGCAACCGTATGGACAAAAAATAACTTAGTTTCTCCAAAGAACAAGCCATTGTCAACAACTAGCGGATTAACATTATGATGAGCAAATACACCGGTCAGTACCATACCGACCATACCGCCGACACCGTGACAAGGGAATACATCCAAGGTATCATCGATACTTGTTTTACTTCTCAGGTACACAACAAGATTACTGATCAGTGCCGCAACCAAACCAATGATCATGGCGTGCGGAATACTTACAAAGCCCGCTGCCGGTGTGATCGCAACCAATCCCACTACCGCGCCGATACACGCACCCATTGCCGATGGCTTTTTGCCACGGATGATATCGACAAAAATCCAGGCCATGGCCGCCATGGCCGAAGCGGTCGTTGTCGTCGCAAATGCATACGCTGCCAGCGTATTGGCACCTCCGGCCGAACCCGCATTAAATCCAAACCACCCAAACCATAATAGAGCTGTCCCCAAGATCACATAACTTATACGTGCCGGATTATGTGTCTGAGACTTGCGGCCTTTCAAATAAATTGCTGCTGCTAAAGCTGCCCAACCTGCTGACATATGTACAACTGTACCACCAGCAAAATCAAGGACGCCAAATTTTGCCAGAATCCCTTCCGGATGCCAGGTCGCATGCGCCAATGGCATGTAGATGAAGATACCGAACAGGATAATAAACAACATATATGAATTGAATCGGATACGTTCAGCAAAAGCGCCGGTAATCAATGCCGGTGTAATGATCGCAAATTTCAACTGAAACATTGCGAATAACACCAACGGAATGGTTGGCAATGCTCCCCAGGCAATATTACCCAAGGTTCCTTTCATCATAAAGAAGGTACGGGGATCACCTATAATCCCACCGATATCATCACCAAAGGCCAGGCTAAATCCGACGATCACCCAGAGGATTGTCATTAAACACATACAGATAAAACTTTGCATCATCGTCGAGATCACATTCTTTTTACTGACCATCCCGCCATAAAAAAATGCCAGGCCGGGCGTCATAATCAACACTAGAGCTGAAGAAGTCAACAACCAGGCCGTATCTCCTGTATCAAATTCTGCTTTGTCCAATGCTGACAAATCTATAGATGGAAATACTAGTCCCAATACGCCCAAAAGTACCAGAACAAAGAGTGGAATAATTTTTTTCATTTGTTTAAACTGATTAGTGTTTATTAATACATCAATAAATTGTTAAATAGAATATAAAAAACAAAACAAAACCCTATTTATTCTTATTGTTTTGACAAATATAAAGTGTTTTTATTAAAAAAATACTATCAAATATTATTTTTTATAATTTTTTTTACATAATTTCACATAAAACAAAAGCAAAACCACAAAAACCTATTTAAAAATCAACTGAAAACTCAAACAAATCAAACTTAAAACCTTAAAAACATGAAAAAAATCATAGCAATACTAATTTTTTCAACAATTTTTATCAATAAATCAAAATCTCAAGAAGAAAACAAAGAAAAATCAGTAGAAATATCAGGATCAGTAGACACATACTGGAAATATGACTTCCAAAACAAACCAAACATTAATACTTATTTTACCGAAGACAACAACTCGGTCTCCATCGGTATGGTTGATCTGGCGCTAAAGAAGAATTTTAAAAAAGCATCTTTTGTTGGAGAATTATCTTTCGGCCCCCGCGGACAATATCGATCTATCGTAAACGGAGACGGCCAACCTGGTGATGACAAGAACAGCTTTCATATTCAAAACTTGTACATAGGCTACAACCTGACCGACAAACTGAATCTGACTGCTGGATTTATGGGCACATTTGTCGGGTTTGAAGTCATCTCACCTACCTATAATTTTCACTATTCCACCTCCTATTTATTCGGCGCTGGTCCCTTTCAGGATGCCGGGCTGAAAGCAACCTATAGTTTCTCCGATAAATTCGCGCTGATGGTCGGTATATTTAATGACTGGAATGTATATCAGGATATAAATGGTGTTTCACACGTTGGCTCCCAATTGACTTACAGGCCTAACGAAAAAGGCAGCTTTTACCTCAACTTTCTGACAGGCTCTT
This sequence comes from Sphingobacterium sp. CZ-UAM, assembly GCF_002000245.1. Taxonomy (GTDB): domain Bacteria; phylum Bacteroidota; class Bacteroidia; order Sphingobacteriales; family Sphingobacteriaceae; genus Sphingobacterium. Next base: position 1,491,611 of record NZ_MTCM01000001.1, read on the forward strand.
CCGCTGGCGGCAAATCAAACTACAGCTCGGGAACATTGGTAGACTTTGTCGGAAACTATGACTTCACGCCTAAATTTTTCCTCGGCGTCAATGCTACACATTATAAGCGAAGAGCTGAAGGCGGTTACACCGGGATAGCGTTATACCCAAGAGTTCATCTCTCAGAACATTTTGGAATAGGATTACGTGAAGAGTTTTTCCAAACCCACAAGGAAGAAACCAATGGCATCCCAAGCTCCAATATGTTAGCAACCACATTAACCGCCGAATATAATTACCACGGCTTCAAGTTTATTCCCGAAATAAGGATTGATAAAAGCAATACTGAAAAGTTCATCAAGAATGATCTTTCTCCAACAAAATCAGCAGGACAATTCCTATTGGCCTGTGTATATAGTTTCTAACTCGCTATGCAGCATCGTTTCTACAGCAAAAACTGCAAAATGATTTCAAAGCAGCCTAAAATCACTAGAATAACTATAAACATTAAACAAAAAGCGGATTCTTTGGATCCGCTTTTCTATTTTTTATTATTTCTAATTTCTCAGAGAAAAGTTTTTAATCTCAAATCATCATTTCCGCATCCCTATCCTTCCTCTCAAAACACAATCATCGGACACTAACGGCAACGTGACGGTCTAAAATACGGTCAGCTTCTGGCGCATCGGCCGGATACTTCGCAAATTGGGAACCATAGCCCTCTGCCCCTACAACCTGTTTAGACAATCCTGCTTTATCCAGATAATCTTTTACTGCATTTGCCCGATCTAATGAAAGCTTTTTATTGAAATCCTCATTGCCAGTTTTATCGGTATAGCCGCCAATTTTTACATTAGCTGCGGGAAAAGCCTTTAAAATTTCCGCTAGATTACTAAGCTGGACCTGGCTTTCGGGCAAAACTTTCGCCGTACCGGTTTCAAAATTCAGGTTATCAAAATCAAACCAGGTATTTTTCAACGAATCTTCACCCAAAGACTTATAGTCAGATTTTAAAAATTGCACCAACTGATCTTCTATCCCGCTTTTAAAGGCCGCAAGCTTTCCTCCATTGGGCAGTGGCACATCCAAGCGTTCGCGGTCTGTTGCACCGGTCCCATTAGCCCCCATTGTATTTCCTGAATCAATCTCGACCGGATTGACACTGGTATCTGTGGCGCCACCATTTTTACTGCCACTACAGCCTTTTCCAAACAGAAACCAAAGCAGTGCAATAACAATCAACGCAATTAAAATCTTCCACCAGCTACCACCCGAGGAATTTGCTGGCACGACGGCAGCTTTAGCCTGTTCCATCCGGGGTAATGCCAAAGGCTCCTTGTGCGCCTCAAGTTCAGTAGCGGGGTTAATGACAGGAATACTTTGATGCGTTTCCTTGGTTTCTGCAGCTTCTTCCAACGGCGATGCAGCTTCCTCCGGCGCAGAAAAATGACTTCCATCGAATAGCTTACCAAAAGCTCCCAAACCAAGACCGGCAGGGATAGCAGCTGCAAACGCAGTTTTATTGTCTTTTAATGTTTGGCTGATGGCATTTAAATCCCAATGCTTACCTTTATCCGTTAAGCTGGAAAATATAGCTGGCAAGGACAGCCCCATCAGTTTACGCACCGAATCGGCACTAAAGCCCAGATAACCTGCAACGGTACCGAGTACAGTTTCCAGCCCACCGCCAAATATTGAACTTAGCATATGACGCTCTCCAGGACTTTCGGGCGATGCCGGCTGGGCTTCCGAATCCACAGGCCCTGTCTGTCCGCCCAGCAATTGGCTAAGATCAAAATTCGAAAAACGCTGCTTCGCCTGCTCCAAAATAGCAGCAATACCACCGTTCGTATCTGCCTGCTGACTTAAGCCCAAAAACATAGCAGGGACAACAACATTTAAGCCCTGCTTTATCTGTTCGCTATCCTGGTTGACGGCTTCTCCCACCCGGGTGAGCGATTCTTGATCAAAAAAGTCTTTCGCTGATTTTAAAAGCTGATTTTCCATAACCTTAGTTTATTTTTGTTTATATATAAAACATTAACAAACAAAGGCTTAAAATGTTCACATCAAGCACACTGCGATCAAATCGTCCCCGAAAGCCATTTTGGAATAACAAACTCTTCGGCAAGATGTGCCAGTTGATAATTTTGCCAGTTATCTCTTGTGATCCACTGCACTTCCTCCAATTCAGCTTCTGCTGAAAAACAACGATCCTCACCGAGTTTTAACAAATAAATATGTCCTTCCACTATGGTATCCGGCTCATTCACGGCCAGCGTCTCATGCCGGCCAAGAAATTCAAAAAACTTATCATCTGCATCAAACTGCAGTTCTTCCCTCAGCTCCCGGACCAAAGCTTCCAAATCGCTTTCTCCTGCGGCTATCTTACCTCCTGGCAATTGAAAATAAGAAGATCCTTTTTTTCGAACCACTAATAAAGCTCCCCCAGGAGCGATCATTACTGCTGAACAAATTACAATCTTATGCATACTTTTTACTTGAAATTACAAAACTACCTTTTGTTCATCATTTAAAAAATGTGTTTTATTCTTATATTTAGAAAATAAAACAATAATTTATATAGTCCATATATGAATAATAGATTGACATGCCTCTTATTTAGCCTATTATTTCTGGCGTTGGGATGCCAACAGGGAAAAAAAAGTACAGCACAAAAGGAACAGCCAATTAAACATCAGGAAGCTGTTCCTCCTAAAAAACAGGAAGAAAAACCAAAAGTATTTACCGCTGATGACATTATCATCCGAAAAGATCTGCTTTACAAAAAATACACATTGGAAGATTCTTACCCTTATAAGGATACCACCCGTGAGTTTCAATGGGACAAAATAAAGGAACGTCTGGCTTATGTTGAAAATTTTCAGCAGACACCTTCGCCATACGCCGTCCTTCAAAATTATCAAAATGAAAAAGGTGAAGCGCCCACCATTAAAGATTTCAAGCGGGATGCATACAAACGTGTAGCCGATAGTTTTAATGTTGCGCGCTATCAGGCCGCACCTTTATACGATACCACAACAAACAAGCCTGTCCGCTATGGACGGGATGGTTGGCTGGTCCGTGTAAAGGGACCAGATACCCTGGCCAGAGTACCTATTGCAGGTGTTTCATTTGAAGGGGAGTATACCGTCCCCAAGCGCTATCTGCGCTTGATAAGCGATAGTGTGCGATTTAACATTATTAACGTTGTTGACGTCAGAAACCAAAACATCTGCACACTGGAAAAAGTCGGAAAAGAATGGCTTATACGTAGCATGAACCCCATCACCAGCGGCCGGCACAAACCACCACATGCCCAGGAAACACCAACCGGTCTCTTTGTCGTCCAGGAACACAAATCAAAGATGTTCTATTTTGAGGACGGAACACGAACCTATGGTGGCTTTGCTCCTTACGCCACCCGATTTACCGCCGGCGCCTATATTCACGGCGTACCGGTCAATAATCCAAACGGCAAAATCATCGAATATAGCGAAAGTTTAGGCACAACCCCAAAGTCACATATGTGTGTCAGAAATGCGTCATCTCACGCCCAATTTGTCTATAAACGGTCAAAAGACCTCTCCTCATTGGTGATCGTTATTGATTAACAATATTTAACATTCTGTAAATCAAATATGTATTAACTTTAATTATTATTTTTGTAAACATCTACACAGAAAAGGGAGGAGAATGGGAAATACTTTTATGTTTCTTTTGATGGCACTCAACACGGCATTATCATCAAAAGAGGATTTAAAAACATTAGATCAACAAACCAGTACCCATCATATAAATGTAGAACGTCAACGTACCGAAGTTGATTCTTTATATGATGAAATGAATCTAAGTCCAGTATTGAAATACGAGGCATTCAGACAAGCAATGGAAGGCAGAAAACAGCTTTCCTCGCACAACAAAGACATTATGACAATCATTGACTTTTCCTTGGCTTCCACGGAAAAACGACTTGTTGTGCTAGACCTCGAACACAAAAAGGTGCTATTTAACACTTTGGTGTCGCATGGTAAAAATAGTGGTGAAAACTACGCAACACATTTCTCAAATCAGCAAGAGTCTTTAAAGAGCTCTTTGGGATTTTTTGTTACCGAAAATACCTATAATGGAGAGAACGGTTACTCTTTGGTATTGAATGGCCTTGAAGAAGGGATAAACGACAATGCCAAAGCACGGTATGTAGTCATGCACGGTGCCGATTATTGCAGCACAGGAACGATATCGAGCCTGGGAAGACTCGGCAAAAGCTATGGCTGCCCCGCAGTACCCCGGGAATATGCTGCCCCGATAATCAACACCATTAAGGATGGAACACTGCTGTTTATTTATGCGGACAATCAGGATTATCTTGCGAAAACGCATTTGATCCATCAGCCAAGTGTATTGATGGCACAATTCAACCGAAAACAGCAACTTGAAAGTACAAATGAAGGTTAACAAAAAAGGCTGATTGTATCAGCCTTTTTATTTTTTATAATGTTCGGTATTCCAAACCGGACTATCTATCGACACCTTTTATTAAACCTTATGATTTTTGTTTCTTCTTAAATTTTAGCATCCAGTCATAGATTGCATCGTCATGAAATAGGCGTTCTACACTACCATGCGTCCCACCTTTTATGACATTTAAACGCACCTCAGCATCAGGGTCTGCCTTCTTTATGGCATTCATAATTTTTCTCGACTCTGAAATGGGCACTGCACGATCTCTTGTCCCATGATGCAGCCAAATTGGAACCTGCGTGAGGTTGGAGGCATATTGACTTGATCCACCGCCACAAATCGCTACTGCTGCCGCAATCCGTTCCGGATATTTGCCGGCAACATCCATGGTACCGTAACCGCCCATACTCATCCCACATACGTATACACGGTCAGGATCAGCATCATAATGCGCGATAACATAGTCCACGATCTCGATCACTTTGTCGGGATCCCAGCCCCCACGGGATTGAGGAGCAACAATAATTCCGGGGACCTCCTGCCCTTTATTAATGGCATACAACACACCATAACGTTTTACTCTGTCCAGATTCGTCCCCGATAAACTGCGGCCATGCAAAAACACGAAAACAGGTTGCTTTTCAGATTCCGTGGTTTCATGATCAACATCTTTCAATAAAAAAGGATAAGCCGTTTCCCCTTTGATTGCTTTTATTTCCTGTGCATTTATCTTCATCAAAAACAGAAAGATAGCACACAGACAGAGATATACTTTACGCATAAATTTAAATTATATCGATATACTTAGCTTAATTTTGGAGGACTAAAAATACAACTATATGATTTTCGTATGTCGCATTTAACAACTTTTAACATTTAGACGGACGCTTAGCTGCTATCTAAACTTCCACAGCTCAAATTTGGTCCGATATGTAATTATAATTGCATATCAGACCAAATTTGTCTTAGTTTGTACTATTAGCAAAAAACGAAGGGCTCATCATGAAAATACTGCATACTGCTGACTGGCATTTAGGGAAACGATTGGACAGCTTTTCCCGAATGGATGAACAGCAATTGGTCATGGAGGAGATTATTCAGGTCGCCGACCAACAGGAGGTTGACCTGGTGCTGATCGCTGGTGATCTTTTTGACTCATTCAATCCGGGTGTTGAGGCCATTGAACTATTTTACAAAACCATCAAACGACTGGCAAAAAATGGCATGCGCCCAGTTATCGCTATAGCTGGAAACCACGATTCACCCAATTTAATCGATGCTCCGGACCCTTTGGCCCGCGCTTCTGGCATAATTCTCATCGGTCATCCCAATGCACTTGTTACCCCATTTTCAACCGAGGGTTTCTCCGTCCTGCGCTCCGACAATGGGTTTATTGAGTTGAGCCTTCAAGGGTACGATTATCCGATCCGGATACTCCACACAGCCTATGCCAATGAAATCCGGCTCAAGCAGTACCTCGGCGAGGACAAAGAAGTCCAACTCAACAAGGCGCTCGCAGAAAATTGGCGAAGATTAGCTGAGACCTATTGCGACAGTAAAGGTGTCAACATCTTGACCGCACACCTGTATATGAATAAGATTGGCTCAGCGTTAATTAAGGAACCGGATGGTGAAAAGCCGATTAAAATCGGCAATGCTGACCTCATCTATTCGGAATCCATCCCAGCTCAGATTCAATATACCGCTTTGGGGCATATCCATGGTTTCAAAAACATTGGCTCCCCAGAAAAACCTGTGGTCTATGCCTCCTCTCCCCTTTGCTATAGTTTTGCTGAAGCCGGTCAAACCAAATATGTCAATATTGTCAATGCCCTACCGGATGCACATGTCACATTCGAACGCGTCCCACTGCGTCAGGGAAAGCCATTGGTCCGAAAATCTTTTGCAGCTATTGACCCCTGTATTGCCTGGCTTACTGAAAATCCCGACACGTTGGTGGAATTAACCCTTAAGTCCGACACATTCCTGAAAGCCGAAGACCGTAAATTGATTTATCAGACTCACTCTGGCATCGTTTATTTAATCCCTGTCGTTCAGCAGGAAAATGAAGATATCATGGATACAAAAGAAATTAATCTGACCCAAGATATTTCTACACTTTTCAGTGATTATTTTAAATCCAAAAATGCCAATCAGGCGCCCAATGATGATATCCTCAACCTTTTTCGCGAAATACTAAATTCTTAAATCCATGATCCCTTTAAGGTTAACTGTAGAAGGCATATATTCCTATCAGGAACGGCAGACAATAGATTTTACGGCACTGACAGATGCTGGACTTTTTGGCATTTTTGGCACAGTAGGATCGGGTAAATCATCTATCCTCGAAGCGATCACCTATGTCTTGTACGGGGAAACCGAACGGTTAAATGCGCGGGACAGACGTGCCTATAATATGATGAATCTGAAATCAAACCGCTCGTATATCGAACTGGATTTCATCAATTTTGAAAACCGAACGTTTAGGGTCACCCGGGAATTTAAACGAAACTCCAAAAATTTTGAGGACGTCAAATCACCAACGGTTGTCTTATATGAAAAAATCGATGAACAATGGCTTCCACAGGAAAGCAGTAACACACAGCCTATCATAGGTTTAAGCTACGAAAACTTTAAAAGAACAATTATTATCCCACAGGGGCAATTTAAAGAGTTCATTGAACTGGGAGCGAAAGAGCGTACGGATATGATGAAGGAAATTTTTCAGCTCCATCGTTTCGATCTACAGGATAAGGTTGCCGCGCTTTATAAAAAAAATCAGTCCGAGCTGGATCAGCTCAATGGCCAATTAATGGGGTTTGAAGAGATTAGCAGCGAGCGTATTCAAACAGTACGGGAAAAGCTGATGGCGGAACGTGAATTTTTCTTTAAGGCCCAGGATGCCAACAAACTGCTCCAGGAGAAATTTCAGGCACTGAAAAATCTGAAAGAAGATTTTCTGGAATTGCACAAAATGAAGTCCCTTTTTCAGGATCTATCGAAACAGCAGCAAGAGAAAGAGCAAATACGCCAACGTTTGATCCGCTTTGAAGAAGCGTATGCAAACTTCTATCATATCCTCCAGGCACAGGAAAAGTCGAAACAGGAAAATTCGCAGGAACAAGAGCGATTACAACGGGAAAAAGCAAAATCCACCGAAATACAGCAGATGACACAACAGTTGTCCTTACAGCTGCAGCAGATTAAACCGCAATACGAACGTTTAACCGAAAGACGAACAAGTGAATTGGATCTGGAGCTAATTTTGCAGCTGATCACGTTTACGATAGAGATAAAGCGTGTTAATGAAAGTGCACAAAAAGGACGGCTTTTTGTGGAGGAAACGAAGGAACAACAGGCACAGGGTAAAATCAGAATCCAAAAAACAGAAGCCTCGCTGCAGCAGCTTAAGCAATCAAAACCATCCGCAAATGAACTGATGGAACTAGGGCAATGGTACACGAGACAGCAAGTTATACAACAACAAGAGAATGAGCTCCAACAACAGCTTTTGGCATTAAACTCCGCAATAAGCGCCTTACAACTTGATCTAAAACAGTACAACTTTGATGCGGCTGAATTTGACGCCGATTATGCCAGCGAATTGCTGGAGCTTGAAACCAAACTTGCTAAATTAAATGACGAGAAAGCACATCTGTTGTTACAGCAAAAGCTCACGCAGTTTGCCGCAAATTTGGACGAGGGGTCTCCCTGCCCCCTATGCGGATCACTGGAACATCCGGCTATTGCCGAAGGAACGGATATTAGCCAAGAACTCGCAGACAACCAAGAATCGATTGCGGCAATTCATTCACGTATTAAATTCAGGACCGATCAAAAATTTGAGATCGAGAAACTCTTGCTCCAACTACAGACCCTGAACACGCAGAAAAAGGATCTGACAGCGAAAATACAGCTTAACCAATCGCACAAATCCAGTCACCTGAGTCAATTTACATGGGCTAATTACAGCAGCACCGACGAATCAATCTATACACAGAAGAAACTAGCCCTTTCCAGTATCGAAGGCCAGATCACAGCGTTGGAACAACTTTTAAGCAATGAACAGCTGCTATTGATTGAGATTGAGAAAAAGCTGGATAAAGCAAACAGAAGGCTAAATGAACTTGAGCTCGAGGAAGCACGCAAACAAACGCAAATCAATCAGAACATAGGTCATTTAAAACATTTGAAGTGGGCAGATTATCAATCTTCGGACCAGGCAGCTATTGAAATCGAGTATAAGACATTAAAAGCTGAGAACCTACGGATAGAACAAAACTATACAACGTTGACAGAACAGCTCCATGGATTAAACAGCCAGTTTGCAGCCCAGGAAAGTCTAGTTCGATCTATCCACAACCGCATCAATAGCATACAGGCTGAAATCCTACAAACTGAAACAACGATCGCACAACTGCTCCATAGTTCCCCCTTTGAAACAATAGATGAGGTAAGGGATACCTTGGCGGAGAATTTGCCCGTTCAGAAAATCCGGGCGGAACTGGAACAATTTCAGATCCAGTTTGAGACGTTGAAAGCACAAATCACACAACTCGACAAAAAGTTAGCAGATAAAGTCTACGATGAAGCAGCTTTTCTACTACAGGAAGCAGCTTTAGCGGAAAGTTCCCATCAGTTAAAAACTCTGACGGAGAACGTCGCTAAATATGAACAGGAGTTAAACCAATTGGAGACTGCCTATGCCAAAAAAGAAGTTTTACTTCAACAACAGGCGAAGCTAAACCTGCGTAACGATGATCTTAAACAGCTCTTTAACCTGTTTAAGGGCGCGGGATTTGTCCAGTACGTTTCATCCATCTATTTACGGCAGCTCTGTGACCATGCCAATATCCGCTTTCACAGGATGACACGCAACCAGCTGAGCTTACAGATTAATGAGAATAACGAATTTGAAATTATAGACTATCTGAATGAAGGTAAAAGCAGAAGTGTTAAAACGCTGTCTGGGGGGCAGGCGTTTCAGGTATCATTAAGTCTGGCGCTGGCCTTGGCCGAAAGCGTACAGTCCAATACCAAGGCTGCAAAAAACTTCTTTTTTATTGATGAAGGTTTTGGTACCCAAGATATTGCTTCCGTTAATATCGTATTCGAAACATTACTGGACCTCCAAAAGGAAAATCGTATAGTCGGTGTAATCTCCCACGTGGAAGAGTTAAAGGAGCGAATTCCGATATCACTTTCTATAGAAAAGGATGAAGAACATGGAAGCCAAATTTTCATCAATTAATTGCAGTTTTCAAAGTTATTTTGTAGATTAGATATAGTACCGGTATCCAAAAGACTGGTACTATAACCAAAAACGAAAGATTATGGGCTTATTTTCAAACAACAAAAAAGGGAAAGGGTCTCATCCTTTTTTTCATAAATCAGCTAAATCAACCGTACATTTAGCGGCTACAAATAACAGTCACTCCAAAGCAAATCAAACAACACAATCGATGCTATTTGTCAAGCAATATGATATCATGTCCATCCTCAAAGATATTTTAATGCCACAGAATCAAAATTAACTTTTGATATTAGTTCACCTCCCCGCTTCCGTCAACTTACCCTCCCGCTATCACTGCTAATCCGGAACCTATCTCCGTGGCATAGCCATCTGCGGAAAGTAATTGAAAAAAACATTGAAATTTTAAAAAAGGAAGTTTATTTTAACAAGGTAAAACATTTGTGGTAAAATATTGTCATACGATACGTAGATGTAAAAAAAAGGTTTTAATCCAGACACATGAAATACAAACAAATAAACAACAATTCGATTAACCAGATTATGCTTATCATCATTATTTTGTTGATATGCATTTTGATCTTTACAAACTTATTCTATTATCTCCCCGGCTTTTTGGGGGCTATCACGCTCTACGTCCTGTTTCGCAAGATCAATTTTAAACTGACAGAAGAAAGAGGATGGAAGAAATCTATTGCCAGTCTTTTATTGATCCTTGTTACGATTGTGTTTTTAGTCGGTCCCCTCTATTTATTGATCAATTATATGGTACCACAAGTGACTGAGGCAATTAATAATAAAGAGGAGATTATGGAAAAATTCGATTCCATTAAAACCTATTTCAAAGACAGCCCCTATCTGAGCAACATCGATCTATCCGATACCGCATTGATGGGAGCCCTCCAACGAGCAGCGAAGTTTATTCCCAATATTCTGAATTCTGTGGCTGAGGTTGGTGTCAATGTACTGGTTGCGTTATTTGTACTTTACTTTATGCTGGTCAGCAGCAAAGAATTAGAAAAAACATTATATAATGCCATTCCGTTCTCAAAAACGAGTAAGGCTGAGTTATGGCAAGAATTCGACATGATGGTTAAATCAAATGCCATTGGCATTCCGATTCTTGCGATGTGCCAGGGTGTTGTTGCAGCGCTGGGTTATTGGTTTTTCGGTCTGGAAAACCCTATTTTTTTAGGGATTCTGACTGCTGTAGCTACCATAATCCCCATTTTAGGCACTATGGTGGTCTATCTCCCAGCCGCAGTGTTCCTACTGGCGAATGGGCAGTCCGGAAATGCGATCGGGCTAGCGCTCTACGGCATCATTATCATCGGAAGTATCGATAATATTCTTCGGTTTACAATTTTGAAAAAACTCGGAGATGTGCATCCCTTAATCACTGTTTTTGGAGTGTTACTGGGTTTAAATCTATTTGGTATGTTAGGGCTAATATTTGGTCCGCTTATTCTATCCTGCGTGGGAGTCCTGCTCAAAGTATATAGCAATGAGTTTGGTCGCAGTACGCCGGAAATTATACAATCTACCTCATTGATAGAACCAAATAGTCCAAGCAATACTACAGATACAACGGAATAGTATAAAATCCGGAATAATAAAAGCGGATAAATGGCAAAAAGATAACCAGCAAACTGTCATAACTTGAGTTTGGGTACTGCTTAATTCCATTTTTTTTATAGTTTTGGTTCTTCAATGGCAAATCCGCAGAATGAATATGTCCAGCTAAAGTTAGAGGCTATAATCCATTCTGCAAATAGGCCAAAATATAAGAAATCACTAAAACTGGTTTAAAAATCAAAGGTAGTCTATGAACAAAAAAATAATTTTAGGAGTAACGGCACTGCTTACTGCAGGCATGCTTTATTCGTGTAACAACAAGGGCAATCAAAAGACAGCTGGTACGGACGGTACTCAAACAGAAAATACAACTGAGAATCATGATCATGCCGGGCACGACCATGCAGGCCATGACCATACGCAAACTACTGCTAGCCAAGCTTCTGGACCGGCAGCAATTCTTCCTAATTTCACTTTTTACCAACTTCGATCAGGCATACGTATCAGCAATGAGAACCTTGCGAAAGATAGGAATACCGTTTTTATTTTATTTGATCCGGGATGCAGTCATTGTCAGCATGAAGCAACCGAACTTGAGAAAAATATTGATCGCCTAAAAGATGTCAATATCTTTTATATCTCCATGAATGATCCAGCACTTGTCTTGGGATTCTTTGATAGCTTCGCGCCAAAATTGTCTAAATCTTCCAATGTGGAAGTCTTAATTGACAAGGATCAAAATTTCATCCAAAACATACATGTTCCTTCGCAGTTCCCGGCAAATTATGTCTACGGTGCTGACGGGAAACTCAAAGCGCATTGGGAAGGTGAGAAAAACATCAATGAGGCCATTACCCAATTTCATAAATAAGCTGAAATGCTCAATATAGCAATAAACGGATTCGGACGTATTGGGAGAAATACATTACGCAATATTTTTCTCCGGAATGCTTTTGATCAATTGCAGGTCGTCGCCATCAATGACTTGGCAGATACGAAGACTTTGGCCCATTTATTTAAATACGATTCAGTGCATGGGCCATTCCCTGGCACTGTTACACATGATGAGAATCACGTTATCGTGAATGGCCATTCCATTTTGGTGAGCAATGAAAAAGATCCGTCTTTACTGCCCTGGGAATCTTTACATATCGATGTTGTCATTGAATCTACGGGACATTTTACCAACCGTGAAAAAGCAACCCTTCATCTGACGGCAGGTGCAAAAAAAGTAATTATCTCTGCTCCGCCAACGGACAAAGATATTCCAACGGTTGTGCTTGGTATCAACGATCGTGCTGTCGATCTCTCGGCTTCCATCTTATCCAATGCCTCCTGCACGACCAACAATGTTGCCCCTTTGGTCAAAATCTTAGATGACAATTGGGGGATAAAGGATGGATATATCACCACGGTACACTCTATGACGGGCGATCAAAACCTGCATGACGCACCACACAAGGATCTGCGACGGGCACGTGCAGCCTCCTCGGCAATCATACCGACAACCACAGGTGCTGCCAAAGCGATTACCAATGTCTTTCCCCATTTACAGAATAAATTGGGCGGAGCAGGTATACGTGTTCCCGTGCTGAATGGTTCCTTAACAGATTTTACCTGTACTTTGGAAAAAGAAACAACGGTCGAAGAAATCAATCAAGCCTTTAAAGCTGCAGCCGAAAATGAATTGAAGGAGGTATTGTTTTATACCGAAGACCCTATTGTGTCTGTTGATATAATAAACAATCCCTACTCTTGTGTTTTCGATGCGCAATTGACTTCGGTTGTGGGTGGATTAGTGAAAGTTGTAGGCTGGTATGACAATGAGTTTGGCTATTCGAATCGCTTAGTGGACCTTTTGATCAAGATTGACAAGCTCGTCTAATGCTACAGTAGACAAAAATATTGAAAAAGCCTGTATTTTAGCATACAGGCTATTTTATTGCTCTTTTGACCGTCATTGCTGTGCAAACATACCAACAGGCACGAAGCACAGATGAGGCACCTGAAAAGCTCCTTTCGCTTTGTGCTATATCTGTCAATCATTATGGTCTTACTGCAGTTTCTTTCGGCTTGCCAAAACCTTTAAACCTGCAGTGCTCTCTCTACCATATCCGTAGGCCGTATGCCTCACCCTAGGGACAGCGCCCCTAGATGCCTGCGATATGGGTATGGTATCAAGGCTGCAGCTAGCTGGTATACCCGTTGGCCTTGTGCGCCGTTGGTGGGATAATATCACCGAATGCGTGCGTTATCGGTGTGAGGTCTGTGCCGGGCTAAGGTAGTTGAAGAGACTTGAGCCGAGTTTAACGGACTTGAAGGGACTTTAGAGCTCCCCTTCTACCCCCAGGCCAAAAAGCGCAAAATCATATTTTACGGGATCATTGGAATCCAGCAATCTAAGATTGGCTGTTAGCTCCTGTGCGGTCTTCCAGTTGACCTTTTCCAAGGTAATCAGTCCAAATTTTCGCGCTACACGTTCGACATGTACATCACAAGGACAGATCAGGTCTTTTGGAGACAAGCGGTTCCAAATTCCAAAATCTACTCCTTTATTATCCTTTCGGACCATCCAGCGTAAAAACATATTGATACGTTTGACAGTAGATTTTTGGGCTGGGCTACTGATATGTTTACGCGTCCGGTGCGGATAGTCCGGCAGCGAAAAGAAATAGCTTTTAAAAGCATTGAGTGCCTGTTCCAGATCCACCTCCACCAGGTTTTCCTGCCCGACCAAAAAAGCATCTTCTAAAGACACAAAGTGGCTATAGTGGTACCGGAAAAAGGCAACGAAATAAAGAATGTCCGTATCATTGAATGTACGGTGCTTAAAACCAAGCAGGCTCTTGAGGTCCTGATCGGTATGGTTCATGATATAATCATAAGGCGCGCCGTCCATTCTCTCGATCAGTTCATTACACTTATTGATGATGGTTTTACGTTGTCCCCAAGCCATTATAGACGCCAGGAACCCCGTAATCTCGATATCATTCTTACTTGAAAATTGATGTGGAATGGATATGGGATCATGGGGGATAAAATTAGGTTGATTATATTCATCAACCTTTTTATCCAAAAAATCTTTCAAATTAAAATCTACCGCCATGGCTTTACTACCGTCCTGTCTGTAATATCTCTTTACAGATATTTGATACCAACCCTGGTCCCTCGTATATAAATCCGGTATAGACCTGAATAAGGCTAGCCCCAGCATCCAATTTCTCAATCGCATCTTTCGCGGAATGGATACCGCCGACACCAATGATCGGAAATGCTTTGTTTGATTTCTCGCTTAGGTAACGGATTACCTCCGTCGAACGCTTGGTCAATGGTCGTCCACTCACCCCTCCTGCTTCCTGGATCAATTCCTGTTGACTCTTTAACCCTTCTCTCGAAATCGTCGTGTTGGTTGCGATGACCCCAGCAATTTGTGTCTCCATCACGATTTCTACAATATCATCCAGTTGGCTATGGGTGAGATCAGGTGCGATTTTAAGCAAAATAGGTTTTGGGGCTGACTTCGTTTTATTCAGCTCCTGAAGTGTGTTCAATATCTTTTTTAGCGGTTCTTTTTCCTGCAGATCCCTTAAGCCCGGCGTATTCGGCGAACTGACGTTGACAACAAAGTAATCCACATACTCAAAAAGGGCATTGAAACAGTAGATATAGTCATTTACCGCTTCTTCATTCGGAGTAACCTTGTTCTTTCCAATGTTACCGCCGATTAGAAGCCCTTTTCTGTCTTTTAGATTCTTCAGGCGATTTGCAGCGACATCCGCTCCCTGGTTATTAAACCCCATACGATTGATCAGGGCTTCATCGGGTACTAGACGAAACATCCGCGGTTTATCATTTCCGGGCTGAGGCTTTGGTGTAACTGTTCCGATTTCAATAAAACCGAAACCTAAATTAGTCATGTCCGCTATATATTCGGCATTTTTATCGAAGCCTGCCGCCAGCCCTACGGGATTTTTAAATTTAAGTCCAAAGACCTCACGTTCCAAGCGAGGATCTTCTACCGTAAAAATAGCGTTCAATAATTGCTTGGCACCCCAGATTTTTGAGAAGACATTCAATCCGCTGGTCACTTTATGGTGAGCCATCTCCGGATTCATTGTAAAGAATATAGGTTTGACTAATTTATACATAATCGCAAAGTTAGTCAAACAAGAAGAAATATTCATTACTTTTGTACTTTTGCATTTGAAATGATATCAATAAATAATTTAACATTTGAAATAGGATCCCGAGCGTTGTACGATGAGGCAAACTGGCACATCAAACCAGGTGATAAAGTAGGATTAATTGGCGCCAATGGAGCCGGAAAATCAACCTTATTGCGTTTGATCGTTGGTCAATATTCCCCAACTTCGGGAACAATTTCCATGGCAAAGGATCTCAAGATAGGTTACTTAAACCAGGACTTATTATCCTACCATTCGGACAAAAGTATTCTATACGTCGCTATGGAAGCGTTCGAACGCCAAAATCAACTACATGCCGAAATCGAAGACTTACTTGCGAAATTAGAAACAGATTATTCGGACGATATTCTCAATAAACTAAGCGATAAACAATTGGAATTTGAAGCGCTGGATGGTTATAACCTTGAATTCAAAGCACACGAGATCCTCGCTGGTCTAGGTTTTTCCGAAGAAGAACAAAAAAGACCATTGGCCACATTCTCGGGGGGCTGGCGTATGCGCGTGATGCTTGCTAAAATCTTGTTGCAGACACCAGATATTCTATTACTGGATGAGCCAACCAACCATATGGACTTACCTTCTATCAAATGGCTTGAGAATTATTTGCAGGCATTTGACGGAGCAATAGTTATTGTATCACATGATAGATATTTTCTGGACCGGATCATCAAAAAGACCGTGGAATCGCGTAAGGGGAAATTAACACTTTATGCAGGTAACTACAGCTTTTATCTGGAAGAAAAGGAATTAAGAAACGAGTTACAGGCCAATCAGTTCAAAAATCAGCAGGCTAAGATCAAACAGGAGGAACGGCTTATCGAGCGTTTCCGTGCGAAAGCTTCCAAAGCGAAAATGGCGCAGTCGCGGATTAAGGCCTTAGATCGCATGGAGAAAATTGAAGACGTGGATGACGATAATCCCACGGTCAACTTCAGCTTTAAGTTTTCAAAACCTTCCGGGCGTCATGTGGTCACCTTAGATAATATCTCTAAATCTTACCCGAACCTCGAGATATTAAAAAATACCTCCGCGATTATTGAAAAAGGTGATAAAATTGCTTTGATCGGTGCGAACGGAAAGGGTAAGTCCACCCTACTCCGTATTGTAGCCGGCTCAGATGATCAATTCGAAGGAAAATCGGAACATGGTCACAATGTGTCCCAAACCTTCTTTGCGCAGCATCAGTTGGAGGCACTCCATCTCGAAAACTCCATATTAGCCGAACTGCAGGCCTTTGCACCAAAACATACAGAGACTGAATTGCGTTCGATATTGGGTTGTTTCCTATTTACGGGCGACGATGCTTTCAAAAAAATCAAGGTGTTATCCGGTGGAGAGAAATCCCGTGTAGCCTTAGCCAAAGCATTGACAGCAGATGCCAACTTTCTGGCACTCGATGAACCCACCAACCACTTGGACATGCAATCGGTCAACATCCTGATCCAGGCGCTGCAACAATTTGAAGGAACTTTTATCGTTGTTTCCCACGACCGCTATTTCTTGGATCACGTCGCCAACAAAATTTGGTATATCGAAGACAAGGAGATCAAAGAATATCCGGGCACTTATCAGGAATATGAAGAATGGGCTGCTAAACGTGTTGTAAAAACGGAGGTCAAACCTGAAAAAAAGGTTAAAGAAGAGCCTAAGGTCAAAAAAGAAAAACAGGTTCCTTCCGAAGATCGGACACGATTATTGAGCAAAAAGAACAAAGAGCTTTCGACATTGGAGAAGAAGATCGAAGAACAGGAAATATTGGTGAAGGACCTTGAACTGAAACTGGCTGATGAAGCGGTATATTCGGATGCGACTAAGCTACAGGAAACTACGCGTGCTTACAATTCAGCAAAGGCTCAATTAACCCAATTTCAAGAACAATGGGAGCAATTGGCTGAGGAAATTATGGAATTGGAAAACAGTTAATTTTTTCCGCTTAAAATCAGCTTTTTAAGCAAGAACCCGCTATTTTAAGCCAAAAAAATTTGCAGGAATAGGATTAAAGCCCTACTTTTGCATCACTTCAAACAAGGAACACTAGTTCAAAAAAGAAGTACGATTCCGTAGCTCAGCTGGTAGAGCAATACACTTTTAATGTATGGGTCCTGGGTTCGAATCCCAGCGGGATCACAAGAGAAAAGCTAATCGCAAGATTGGCTTTTCTTGTTTTAACGGTATTCAGGATTCGAACAAAGGGATGGCGACTGACCATATATTCCTTTTCTGCCTTGATATCGGCAAGAGTTGCAGGTGTATAATGCCCCACATCAATATAATTTTATTTCAGCATTCAAGCAGATCGCAGCCTGAGTCAATGCGGGATCTATTATTATCGCACCTTATTGTTAATCAAACAAGTTCGCGGTGAAGGGCTGGTAATGTCCCATTGGTGTGGCGATAAAGATTCCCTTTTAATTGCACCAGCGTCTTTTCAAGGGGAGCGTCCGGAACATTAAAAACATCCGGAAGGATATCCTTATTTTAATATTGTTCCCGGTCTACACGCTGCCCTTTTAGGATATTCTGGGCTATTTTCAAATCAAAAGTGAACATAGCCAATAGCAGAAACTTTGCTAAAGATATTTACTCATACACTGATTTTCTTGATGATCACGAAAATTCAATGGAACCTTTATTATCAGATTAAACTCCTATACATCAGAAGCTAATAGTGAGTTATCAAAATTGATTTTCCAACTTATCTTCAAAACTAGTTTCCCTTGATCTGATATCAGTTGGTATACTGATTATTTTGGGCATCCTGAATCTGATAACGAGAGCTGAAACAATGGTCAAGCTGCCGATAATAAAAATGGCATATTCTATTCCCATCAAGTCAGCAACCCCACCAGAAATTACAGCCCCAAAAGCATATCCCATATCCCTCCATAACCTGAAAGTTCCTATACTTTCAGCACGCTGTACCGGCGATGTTGCCGCTGCAATCGTCGAAAGAAATGTGGGATAAACCAAAGCTGTACCCAAACCTAATAATCCGGAAAGAACTAAAAGTGCATAAAACTGACTGGTAAACGGAATAATAAGGATGGCTACTCCCTGAAGGAACATACCCCAAAACAGCATCGCTTTTTTTGAATAATGGTCAGACATTTTCCCGGTAAACAATTGACCGATCCCCCAAACTGTTGGATAAGCTGCTGTAATAATCCCTATATTTTCGGTATTAAAATTAAGCGATAGCAATGCTATCGGCAATAAACCCCAGATCATACCATCATTCAGGTTATTAACCAGCCCCGCTTGAGTCACCGAACTCAATGTTTTGTTTTTAAAAGTAGTTTCGATAAAAACATTGTTCAGCTTTTTTGTATATGATGTTACCTTTTCCTTCTGAACAAAGATATTGGTATCTTTTACCCAGATCAATGAAAGAAGAAAGCCTACAATAGAGATGAAAATTCCGATGTAGAACGGATAATGCATAACTCCATACTGGTGTGCTACATATCCCGTGAAAAATGCCACCAACCCAACAGCAAAATATCCCGCAAATTCATTTAAGCCCATTGCCAGTCCACGGTTTTTTTCGCCTACCAAATCTATCTTCATAATCACGGCGCTGCTCCAGGTTAATCCCTGACTGCTTCCCAACAGAACATTGGCAAATAATACCCAATTCCAGTCGGTCGCGTTAATCAGTATTAGCGGAACTGGTATGGCTATAAGCCATCCCAGCAGCAATAATTTCTTTCTTCCAAATTTATTGGCCAGCTTACCGGTATAATAATTAGCAATAGCCTTTGTAATTCCGAATGCTGCAATAAAAGAAAGAATGGCTGCTTTCGATTCAATACCAAATTTCACTTCGGCAAACCGGGGGAAAATACTACGCTCCATACCAATCATACCACCCACAAAGGCATTTACAATGACCAGAATGACAAATTGTTTCCAGTTTTCCTTTAATCCCTGTTGGATGTTATTTTTCACTACCTTGCCCATACCTCTTCCTTTTCTAATTTCTTTATCTTTCTTCAAAATTTCTCTGTATTTACTATCTGGCTCACGTTTTTAAAGGAACCACCATTGATAACGTTGTTCAGTCCGCCCTGTTCCAAAATATGTTTTGCCCGGCGACTTCGGTTACCACTTCTACAAAACACGACTATGGCCTTCTTGCTCCTGAATTTTGACAGTTCATTTAGTATTCCGCTGAGGGGAATATTTACAGCCCCTTTTACACTTCCCATTGAAAATTCACCGGGTGTACGTACATCGACTAGAAAAGCTCCGTTTTGGATTGCTTCTTTTAGAGGACTGTAATCGGCCGGTCCAAATATATTTTTGAATAACTTATTTGAATAACTTAAACATTGTATAATTATTTTTTGATGATGGAAATGAAATTATTTAAGCATTTTGCTCTGGCACACGAATTGGGTCTTAGGAACATGGGTCTGTGCAATGGCACTGAAACCGCCTTCCACTTCTGTAAAATTCCGATACCCTCTTGCCTGTAAAATACTGGCGGCAATTACACTTCGATACCCACCGGCACAATGCAGATAGAAATGCTCCTTGGGATCGATATCCCTCACCCAGTCATTGATATAGGCCAAAGGTTTGCTATAAGCGTCTTGCACATGTTCAGAAGCATATTCGGATTCTTTACGGACATCAATCACTTTGATTTTGTCGGCTTTCGCTTCCAGCTCAAACTGCTGGGCTGTGATACGGTTTACAGTATCGATTTCTTTTCCTGCTTTTATCCAGCTTTCCAATCCACCTTCCAAATGTCCCAATACATTGTCAAATCCAACACGGCTTAAACGGGTGACCGCCTCCACTTACAAAATCGGCATGAAAGTGTGTTTCAAAAATATATTTCAATTGTACACCATCTATCTTCAGCCTGTCTACATAGGGCTGTGTTTCACGCAATGGATCAGTAATTGCTGCCTGACCGTTAGACGTGATGTAATAAGCACCTTGTGCCAAACACCCGGTATAAATCTGTTCTACTGTCATTGTCTTATAATTTAATTGTTTATGATATTGCAAATTTCCTATTTTCATTTTGCTTGAACGGTCACTTATGTTACACAAGCGACTTTTATTACAGGATCGTTTCTTTAACGATAATATAAATGCCCATCTAACACAAAGCAATCGAATGCGGGCTTGCGTTTCTTGCCGTCAATTTTTGACGCTAGGGAACCTCCTATAATTATTCCAATTACAGCAAGAGCTGTGATTACAAGTAAAAAAGACCATTGAACCGTAATGTTTGAGATGGATAATAAAAATCCCAGCATGAAATTGATAAAAATAATAACCAGTGAAGTGCCCACCGCCTTTATTATGAGCATATTGACCACTACCGGAATAATCAAAAAAAACTTTTCCGGCTCCAGTGAGCCCAGTAATGAGCCCAATAAAGAAACATTGCGAGAAGAACTACCAATAGTTCGGCTGCGCTATTTGTTCCGCCTGTTTGCCGTTTTTATCATACTATACGCAGCAAAAACCATCAGTAGTGCAAAAATGACCATCAACAGAATATTTTTGGTATCCAGAACATTTTCAAATCAGTGTACGAAAATGGATTGGGAGAACACCAAGGAGTTCACAAGAGAAATGCTAATCGCAAGATTGACTTTTTTTGTTTTAACGATAGTTCCACACTGATGACCTACAAAAAAAGGTGGATCAACAAAAGCTGATCCACCCACACCTCTACCATCGCGGCACGATATACTAACCATTAAAGGTTAAAATCTTATTTAATTATTGATTACATTACGTACACAGCGGATGGTATTACCCTGACTAAAAGCCACTTCCTGAATCGACATATTTTGAAAGGTGCCATTACTGACTTCTGCATAAAGGATCCGATTTCCGTTATTGCTCGTATTAAAAGATGCACTTTTGTAGCGAAGCGTTCCTGTACCGGCCGAACTGCCCGAAGGGATCTGCTGACGATTACCGTTATTATCGATATAGCCATAATACTATAGGACCAAATCATTGTCCGGATAAGCAGAATTATGGGCCTGCGTACCTGTCCAAGTAATTGTGTGTCTGTAACCATCAGGGACTCTTGTAATGGAAGTTTTACGGTTAGTATTGTTCCTTAGTCTAGTATACTCCTGAGGATCACTTTCAAGTGGCGACCTCCAGGTCAATTCCGGATAGACCCTTTTACATTGATCGACTGTACGGTAGTCTGTTCCTCGCGGGGTCGTTGTACCAAAATTCCAATATTCCGTATTTATGGATGGGTAGGAATAATTATTATCCGTGCGAAAGCGATAGGCATCAGAGGCTCCCTGTGTGTAGCTTCCACCATAGAGTTTCTCACTATCGTAAACTAGATTGGTACGCGCCCAGACCAGACCGCTGACACTCACCCCCGATTCGATCAGACGTACATTGGTTTTGGACAAGGTACCTTTGGTCAGGTTCAATGTCGAGCCGTGACTGATGGGGACAATACTATTTGCTGCAAAGTTTCGGGTACTATTATCGTCCAGTGTAATATGGAGACCGTCTAGCCGAACCCGTAAGTTATTGGCTGAAATAGAGCTTGTATTGGCCGTATAAAAATGCGCAATCTTTTCTGCATTGCCCCAGCGGCTGTCCACCACGGTCATTTCCGACCCATTGACCGGGCCAACATCCTGCAAATTGGAAAAACTTGCGTTAAAAATGCTGAAATCACCGGTCTGTATAATATTGGTAAAAGCCGTACCTGTACCTTTACCGACCGAGAAGGTTGAATTGTCGGTAATTCCACCAAAGATTCCCCGGGTATTAATCTTAACCTCAATGGCCGCCATCTGGCGAAGGAATAGGATATCAAGATAATTATTTTCAGGCTGCGTCGTAATTTCACCGGAAGCAAACATAAAATCTTTGTTTGCCAGATCCGCACCTGCAATGTTACCATTGCCATCGATATCAGGTGCGGTGGATGGATCATTGACAGAAATGGCGTACCATTTATACTTGGCATTGGCCTCTACCGTAAGATTAGGATCCTGTCCCGCATTGAGCAACCCATTGTACACCGGTGTGGAAGCCCCATCTTTTATAAAGATCAAGCGAAATTTTTTATTCTGATTTAAGGGAATATCCGCTGCCCTTGGCTTGTTCGAATTTGTCGATGCTTTCAGGCTATTTTCCGGTTCCCCGAGCGCGTTAGTCTGCATATCTGTAGCGAAGTCAAAGTCAGCTGCGGACTGAATATTCAATGGGGATACTACTTTTGACTCGAATGTCATGCTTGCTTCTAAAGCGGCAGCATCTTGTTGGCTGGTCGCCGCCGTGCCTTTTTTTACTGTTCCGCCAACATTGATTACGTTTTCATCGTTTACAAAACGTACCGAACGGATAGCGATATTGCCTTTGTTGACTTGTAAATCTTCCTTATTTTCTTTTTCTGAACAGGAGATGGCCGTGATCGAACTCATTCCCAGAACTAGGGCCATGCTGTATATGCTAAAATATTTTTTCATTGCTATTAAATGTCGTAATCTCTACTATTGGACCATCCCGATTCAAATTCCCGTTCTGAAGGGGTCTGACTGGCATCTTGCGATCCAGTATTAATGCTTGCTGAACCAGCTGCAACAGACTGTTCTAATTCAACTTGCAATATTCCAAACTTCGGTGGAATGTACTTTTTCTTGTGTTTTTGATTGTTGATTTTCATTTTATTTTTATTTATTTATAGAATATATCGCAAATACTCATGGCGATACTGAGCGAAAAATTTAATTTCCAACTTTAATGGATATATGAAAGCTTTTACTTTTCAGCGATGCAACGCAGGGAAAAGCCAAATGCAGGAACCAAGGAATGTATTTAACAAACTTAGCATTCGTTAAGCCTGCAGCAATTCTGGCTTCCTTTCCTACACTTACCACGGCGACAATAACTCGTATGATTTTTTTGCGGGCCTCGGTTTTTCATAAGTATTGTATGTTTAGTGGATAATTATAATTAACAAACTTTGGACGGCTCAGATCTTAACGATACATTCCTATGCCCTATTTATCCCTGTATTGTTTCTATGCCAAAAGAGAAAGCTGTATTCATTTAATTACAAAATTCTAGCGAGGATAAAATTAGAGCTATATAGGCTAATTATATTAGGACAAAAGTTTGTTTTTATAGGCCTATACCAACTTTTTATAGGACAATCCAATACAATTGTGCTTCTTGTATTGGATCACCAGTAAAAAATCCCAATAATGGATAAAATTTTTGATCCCCCCACGCTCCGTATCAATATCTAATATTGTGAGACTTTAACCACATTGGCTCATAACTTGGATTTTACTATAAAATCAATAAGTTTGAACTTTATAGCCAGCAATTATTTAAATTCCTTATCAACTGATTCCATTTCATTTTCTGTATGCATAAGGTCCCTGCTCAATAGTACTTTTCGCAAAAAAAATAATGGGCCATCTAACACCCCTCCCAAAACTTGTTGTCTAGGTAGATGAATTAAATGCGGTGGATGTTAATTATCAATGATAATCAAACCGATTTTATTAAATTTGAATGTATACATTAACAATAATGTTAAGCCAACCGGAAATATTACAACATTTGGAATCTATTCATCAGTTGAATGATGATGAACGGCTCGAATTGTCGAAAATATGCAAGCCGTTGTTTCTTCCCAAAAAGACAAAACTTGTGGAAACGGATGACCGTTTTGATTCCGTCTTTGTGCTCACGGCTGGTCTATTACGTTGGTATTTCTATTCGGATGACGGTACCGAAAATAATGTTTTCTTCTCCTCGGAAGCAGATCATGCATTTATCGCCAGTATCCCTGAGTATTATGCTGACCGACGGGAAACAAAGTACACCATCGAAGCTGTTGTGGACACCCAATTACTGCTATTTCCGAAAGAACTATTTGAAGATTTGGCCTTTCAACATAAAGGGATTTTCCAGTTTTATGTCAAATCCTTAAAAATCATAATTGATACCCTACGCATCCGTACCGAGCAGCTATGTAGTGATTCTCCGAGTGCACGTTATGAGGTTTTCCTAGAAAACCGTTCGTACATTACCAGAAACACAAATCGTAAGCATATCGCTAATTTCTTGGGCATTACGCCAAATTCTTTATCTAGATTAACAGCCCGTATACAAAAAAAACGCCCACCAAAAAACTAACTTAAGAATACTTTTTTAGCCTGTATTCGTTCTAATTTTGCTTCGTCAAAAAAGCTGTGAAACAGCCATTTGCACAGATAGTATGATTTAAAACGAAACAAAATGAACAAATTTATTGTAAGAATAGGAGTCTTAAGCTTATTCGCACTTTTGGAAGTTAATGCAGCACATGCCCAATCTCAGGAGGCAGAAAAGGTCGGCCTGTACATCACCCAAGAAATGTCATTTTTGAATATGACAACAACGCAAGCCGAACGGGTCTATCAAATAAACCTTCAGGCGGCCAATGCTGTAGAAAACTTACCCCAAAACAGTAACACTCAACAAATAGGTGCTACTAAGAACATGGAAAGTTTTACAGATATCCTAAAACAAAGGAACCTAGCTATACAGGAAATTCTATCACCGGTACAATTTCAACTCTTTAAGGAAAACAAAATAATTAGAGCAGCTACTTTTAGAACTATTGTCATGGCTAAAATGTTGGATCTAGCCCAAGACCAGCTCGATCCGATTTTTGAAATCAATCAAACAGTAGTAAAAAATGTAAGAAAGGACTTAGACTTATACTTTTCCACGGATAATAATAGAGGTAAAAAAAATGCACAACGTAGACTGCATAAAGCGCTAAAGAAAACGGACAAAGCATTTGAGAAAGTCTTAAGCCCGCAACAAACTGCGATTTACCATGAAAATGTTGATCTTTTGCGAAATGTACTTCGCGAAGAATATGGAACTAAAGACTCGTTTTAAATCATGTTTTCATGATGCTCGGCTTTATCTTAATTGATATTGCCGAGATTTTTATCACCAAATTTATTTTATCATGCAAAAATTATTCGCAACAATATACTTATTGCTGTTGTGCAGCGTTTCGCATGCCGCTATAGGCGGTACCGAAGACAGGATCGCAGATGTCGCATCATGGCTGATCATATTCATCTTACCGATCGCAGGAATATTTCTATTTTGGAAAGTGCACATTTATCCTGAAAAAGTAGCGGAGAAGAAAAATCACCCACAGTTGAATGCCATAAAAAGCATGTGTTTACTTTCATTGATATTCGGCGGCCTTCTCTGGCCAGTCGCTTTGATATGGGCAAACTACGACTACAAAAAAGATAAAACACCTGCTCCAGATTTTAGTGAATCGGACTCTTCTTCAGATGAAGAAAGCTTGGCTATCGAGG
Source organism: Sphingobacterium sp. CZ-UAM (assembly GCF_002000245.1). Classification (GTDB taxonomy): domain Bacteria; phylum Bacteroidota; class Bacteroidia; order Sphingobacteriales; family Sphingobacteriaceae; genus Sphingobacterium. The sequence continues at coordinate 1,517,434 of NZ_MTCM01000001.1, forward strand.
AAAAGAAATAAATTCTATAAGAAATACAGAATCATCTAGAACAAAAAATTATGTTAGAATTACTAATAGGAATATATGCTGGTATTTGCTGGCTGCTTATCAAAAAACTAAAACTAATCCCTTGGAATTTCAATACGCAGGTCGTTGTATACTCCTTACCTATTTTTGGGTCTATTGCACTGATATTGAGCCTCAATTATTTTTGTCCCATTACATCGGATGTAAAGGTAGGAAACCGCAGTGTCGATATTACAACCCAAACCTTAGGGAAAGTTAAGAAGGTATATGTAAAAACAAATCAGGAGGTAAAAAAAGGAGATACACTGTTTACCATAGATCCGGTGCCATACGAGCAAGAGATAAAATCCTTGGAAGCGCAACTTAGCAATATGAAATCTACCGTTTCCTCCTATACTTCGGATATCGATGCTTCACGCAAAAATATACTGAGTTTACAATCTCAGCTTGATCTGAGCAATAAAAGAATAAAGCAATATCAGGAACTCGTCGCTGCTGGTGCTGCCAATAGGTTTGACCTGGAACAAGCCCTCGCCACTTCGCAGGATCTGCAATCTCGAATTAGCGCTGCTCAAGCTCAAAAATCGTCATTGGAAGCCAAATATCATTCGACTCATAACGGCGAAAATGCGTCTATTGCGGAACTGAGAGCTAAATTGGATCAGGCAAAATGGAATCTTTCCCAAACAGTAGTTTTAGCGCCTACCGATGGTCTGATTCCGAATGTACAGCTGAATGAAGGAGCCATGATGGCGCCGTTCAAATCTGCTTTCGTACTGATCCAGAAACAACAATCTATTATCGCCTTCTTCTCTCAAAATGAGTTGGAAACGGTAAAAAGTGGAAATGAGGTCGAGCTTGCTTTAAAAACAGCTCCGGGGAAAGTGGTCAAAGCCAAATTGGAATATGTGGTTGATGCAACCAGTCAGGGTATCATGAACAATGCCGGTGGAATGCTTGGTGGTAATGCCACAACATCAGGAATTCCGGAGACAGCGCGACTAGTGCCCGAAACGGATGGAAAGCTTATTGCAAAATTTGTATTGGACGAAAACGAGCAATCCTTAACTGTCGGTGCAAGAGGAACGGCTGTCATTTATTCCGACCACATCAAACCCTTGCATCTTATCCGGAAAGTAATGGTGCGTGTGAGCAGTAAAATCAATTACTTAATTCCAAAACTGCATTAATATGATAAAGAAAATAAGTGTGGGCGCCCTGCTCCTACTCAACTTGACTTCATGTATCGGGTACAAAAATGCAACACCTAAGAAGATTGAAGAATTAAAAAATACAAGCGCGATTAAGGCGAATGTTGAAATATCTGATAAATGGATTCAGGAACAAGGTAAGCACCAACCTGCTTTTTCCTACGCGTGGATGGAGGAACTACTCACTCCAGAGTTGGAAGAGTTAGTCAAAGAGGGGCTTACCCATAATGCGGATATTATCATCTCCAAAGAAAAACTGAATCAAGTTGAATTAGCCATGGATATCGCCGGAAGTAGCCTTTATCCAAGTGTTAATGCATTAGCAAATACAGGTAACAACCTTGTTAGTGGAAGCCACATGGGCAAGTTGCAATTAAAAGCCAACTGGGAACTTGATCTTTGGGGAAAAAACAAATCTGCGGAAATGGCGAGTGTAAGCGAATACTTTTCAGCGACGTATCAACAAAAAATGTTGGAACAGTCCATTGCCGCGATGATTGCTAAAGCATATTACCTAAATATTGCAGGCCAGTACCAAGAGCAAAAAATCAACGAGTATATTACGAAAACGGAAGACTTAAAAAGGATTTTAACTGTTCAAAATAAAGTCGGAACAGCAAACGCACTTGATTTGTCCAATATTGAAAGCGAGTCCATTCTCTTGAACTCCTACCTAGAGAAAATTAAAAATGCGAATTCGCAATCAAGAAGAAGTTTGGAAATGCTTTGTGGAAAATATCCCGAGGGTTTGATAAAAGTTAGTGCGAAATTTTCGGCTTTACAGCTGGATATCCCGACAAATTTTCCACTCAGTGTTTTGGAAAAGAGAGCTGATATTATGGCCAAGCAATTTCAAATAGAATCCAGCTTCTATGAGATTCAGGAAGCAAAAGCCGCACGGCTACCTGCTATTAACATCGGTGCTGGTTTTGGGGCTGCTGGTACCAATGTTGATGGAATAAGCAATCTATTTTCCAATCCATTGATAAAAGTGGGTGCTGGCTTAACAACGCCAATTTTCAACGGGGGGAAACTAAAAAAGAATGTTGAAGTAAAAACTTCACAACAAAAACAAGCCGTTGAAGAATATGCAAAATCAGTCCTATTGGCTTTCAACGAGGTGGAATCTGCTTTGGCAAATTTAGGTTCAATTGAGAAGCAAGAGGTTTTCCAGCAACAGGCAATTTCCTCGTTGGAAAAAAATATAGATTTAACAAAAAAACAGATTAATGTCGGTAGCAGCAATAGTTTCATCCTGCTTCAAAAACAAAGAGATCTTGTAAAAAGGGAAATGAACAATATCGATCTCCATCTCCAACAGCGCATTGAAAGGATCAACCTTTATATGGCCCTGGGAGCAAATGGTCTTGCCCATTTTTAAATAACTCAAGTTCTAACAGAAAAGCTAATCAAAAGATTAGCTTTTCTGTTTCCTCTCATTCCACGGATTTTATCATAATCGTTATTCTTCAATCGTATTGATATCCAGCTGCCCATAATTTCACAAATTATTCTGTGTATATTAACAAATAACAACTATCTTCATGTAAAAGCTACCCATAATCTGTACCTCGTCACAGAACTGGCGATGCTGAGATTAAAAATTAAGCTACATTAAATTGAAAGTGAGCACCTTTGCTTACAGGGGGTCACGACGTGTTACGTTAACGAGTAATTCACGTTGATGTAACTAATTTTAATGAGAACAAAAAGATGAAAAAAACTGTATTAACCATTACCTTAAATCCTTCGGTAGATAAAAGTACCAAGGTTCAAAACATTGTTCCCGAAAAGAAATTGCGCTGTGATACTCCAAAGTATGAAGCCGGTGGCGGTGGAATTAATGTTAGTCGTGCACTCAAACGCCTTGGCATGTCTTCAAATACACTTTTTACCTCTGGCGGAAAAACAGGCTATATGTTGGAGGTACTTTTAAAGCAGGAAGAACTCGATATTATACCAATCCCTATAGGATGTGAAACAAGGGAGAACTTTATGGCTGTAGATACGACCAATAACCAGCAATACCGATTTGGATTTCCAGGTGAAGCCTTTACAGCCGAAGAAAAGGAAAACATCCTGGCTATTGTTGACCAATTAAATCCGGTACCCGACTTTGTGGTCATCAGCGGCAGTCTCCCAGGCGTTGTCTCAGCGGACTTTATCGGATTACTTATCAATAAATATAAAGCTATAGGGAGTAAAGTGATCGTAGATACTTCGGGGGATGCACTTAAAGTTGCGCTGGAAGAAGGGGTATATCTACTGAAACCAAATGCGGGTGAATTAGCCGCTCTTGTCGGAAAAGAGGAACTATCTAGTACGGATCTGGATTATGCCGCACGGCAAATAATTACGCAGGGCCAAGCTGTCCTCGTTGTCGTCTCTCTGGGCGCACGGGGAGCGGTACTGTACACCGCAGCCGAAAAAATTCAGATGGTTCCACCGCTTGTGAAAATACGTAGTACAGTAGGTGCTGGAGACAGTATGGTAGCGGGTATGGTATCCATTCTGGCTCTAGAAGGCACAATCGAAGAAGTACTTCGCATGGGAATAGCTTGCGGATCGGCAACCACCATGGCCGAGGGAACTGCCCTCTTTCAAAAGAAAGATGTGGACAGACTATATGACGAGGTCAGAAAGCTATAAGCACATGGATTCGAAATGCATGGCTTAATTCTTAGAATACCTGCTCAACTGCAACAATCCGGTATTGGGCAATGCGTTATGAGCCAAGCCTTAAGGAGCTTTTTAACCCAACTTTATTGTATTTATGCATATCAAAAAAATTCAGAACCACAATCTTTTCGCTTATAGAAGATTACGCCGGGCAATCGGCTATCTCGGTATCTTTCTACCTATTATCCTGGTTTTGCTATCCCTTTTTAAGTTTTTCGGCACCAGCATTCAACCATCTATCAGCCATTACTATTTTTCAAATCTACGGGAGATTTTTACGGGTGTTTTATGTGCTGTTGGCCTATTTCTAATCTGCTATAAGGGCAATGGAAATAAAGTCATCTGGAAAAATGATAATCTGCTTACTAATCTCGCCGGGTTTATGGCAATCGGAGTTGCATTTATACCAACGGATCCAATTGGCTCCAGTTGTACACAATGTACGTTGGTTTCTATTGGTTTAAAAGAACTGCATTCTGGATTTGCGGCCGTACTTTTTCTCACGTTTGCCTTTCTTTCCATCCATGTATTTACCATTGGTCAGGAACAAAACAAAGAGATTCCTATTAGTGTGATAAATGAAAATAACATTTACCGATTTTGTGGCTATGGTATTATCGTTTGTATCGCTTTGATCCCGTTTAAGCTCTTTGAATATGCGACCCTTGTATTTGAAGCAATAGCGCTTTTCTTATTTGGCAGTTCCTGGCTTATTAAAGGCCGCGCTTTGGGAGATAAAGGATCTATTGGCAGAAAACTGTACCGTGAACAGAATGTAACGGACACTGAAGAAATGTGGTCAGAATAGGAAGATCTAGGATTTCGGATGATCTATGGGGTTAACCTGCTTTTCCTCGGTTGTCAGTGGGGCTGGCGGAATCTCCGTCACATTGCGTTCGATCTCCTGGGTCTCCACATGTACAGCAAATTGAGCCGGTTCTATCGGAATTCCCATTACCGTTGCGTATTCTCTTGTATAGATTGCTCCAAAATATAAAATTGCAGCGGTATAATACACCCAGAGCAAGATTAGGACAAACGATCCTGCAGCACCATATGTGTCTTGGGTCGCTGAGTGTTCCAGATATATTCCGATGAGATAACGACCAAAAACAAATAAAATCGCTGTAAATAAGGCGCCTGCACGTACAGTGCGCCACTGAATATTGACATCAGGCAGCACTTTAAAGATAACGCTGAAAAGGATGAAAATAATGCCAAATGACAGTGCAAAATTGATCCCGTTAACCAACATCACTGTCATGTCAGGAAAATAGCGTTGTAACTGCCCAGTTAGTGCCAGAATTATACCGTTAATGATTAGGGTGACGACCAGTAAAAAACCTAATCCAATGACTAAAGAAGAAGATAGCAGGCGATCCTGTATTATCTTTAACCAGCCTTTTTTTGGCTTGGCGCGGACATGCCATATCTTATTGATCGAATTTTGGATATCCCCAAAGACTGTTGTCGCCCCTAAGATCAATGTAATACTACTGACGAGTAAGGCCATATTTGATTTACCAGATAATTCTAGATTTTGAATAACCTCCTGAATTTGTTTGGCGGCACTATTCCCCACTAGCCCGCGTAGTTCCATAAAGACCTTCCCTTCAATGGCATCTTCCCCATAAAATATACCCGCCAATGCAATGATCAATACCAATATGGGGCCAATCGAAAAAACAGTATAGTAAGATAGTGAAGCACTGTATTTCATTGAATCTTCGTTCAAAAACCCCGCAACTGAGCTCTTCAAAATTCGCCAGTAAGTCTTTATACTATTTCGACTCTTGGTTCTAATATCCATAATAATCATTCTTTGTTCGTATGAATAAACCACTTACGAACGGAGAATGTTTTGGATTTGCAAACAAACAGATGCCCCACTGGCGCTGGCCAATTATTCATGCGAATAATCCCGAATGGTACCTTGGAGAATTAATTGATTCGGGCGAGCAACTTTCAAGCTGAAATCCATATCTGAAGCAATCGCCTTCGACATTAAAATCGGAGTGATCTTTAAAGCATCCGGCCAATCCGCAAGATGAATTGCAATATGTGAAAGACTATTGGTTTTCGTGTATTTCGTCGGCAACTTATCTATCGTTGAAGCCGTTGACAGAATATTGAATTGACCATCATTTTTCTGGAACCACTGATAAAATAACTTATTGGGAAGAAATTTAGATAAATGCTCATCCCCACGAATACCAAATTGAACATTTGGAACTTTACTTTCATAGGCTGTTTTTTCCTCAACTGTTTCGAAATCATCATTAACGGCAAAATTGATAATGGTATCTGTCTGAACAACCTTATTTTTTAAAATTTCGACATCAACATAATCACCCTTCGCATGGGCGATAATCGAATCTGCTGAAACCGGAAAATCAATAAGCATATCTCTTAAGGCTGTCTTTAACCTTTCGTTTGGAAAATTGATCCAACCTTTGCTGATGTAATCTTCGTTTACCAACTCGCGGACAAGATATTCCTGCGGAAAATTCCAGGTATCGGATTGGAGTTCACCAGCGATCTCAATACGGCTACCTTTCAATTCAAATTCGATAAAATTTTTGGAAGAAATATCGCTATAACGCAATGATTTGCGGGTTAACTCGCTCGGATGATTGATAAAACGCTCAATAGAGACTCGCTCTGTATCCGACTGGATCAACTGAATCATTTCATCTTTCTTTTTATCAAGATTAAAACCCAGGCCAACCAACACGGTATTACCCTTCCAAACAAATGCAATTTTATTTGTATCCTGATAAGCATAATTTACTCCAGGAGCAGTATTACTTTCAATAGAATCAACTTCCAACCCCTCTTTTAAGAATGTCAGAAATTGTTTCTCATCTTTCAAATCAAAAAAAGCATAAAAGTTTCTCGCTGAATCTTCCAGTGAAAAAAGAAATACATTGGCCTTGATATCTATTCCATTATCCCTTAATTTACTCAATTTGTTGGCAAAGTCCTGCCCTCTTTTTGGCGCTGTTTGCCATTTATTGAAGAATTGGTTCAATAGGATATCGTCAAGGGAGATGGTTAATAATGCCTTACTCTTTTTATGGACTTCGGAATTATACGATTGCTGCTGTCGAATGATATAAATTCCCCACCCTACGATCGCCAATCCTACCAGGAGGCCTAAAGTCCAAATTATTCCTTTTTTAATCATGATCAGTTACATCAATTGGGTTGTCTATTTTAGATTGTTCCTCCGGCACGATACCATCGAGCAATTGGTTGATCACAAACTGTAAGCCGCTGTTTGCATTTGCAGGTAACTCAAGTTGCAGATCAGTTTCCAGTCTATCGCCAACAATTCCTTTCGAACTCAAACTAAAATTACCATAATTATTCAATTCTGCCAGTGTAGTACGCCAGCTATTGTCCAATACAAGATTCAGATCTTTTGTCAGCGCGGGTATTTTCTTTGTCTGGAACGCCGCAGAAAATTTACTTCCTTTCATTAGCTTAGCAAAAGACTTGTTGGGCCTGACCGTGTATTTATCCATGTATAAAATTTTATTTAACTCCAGGCTATCGTTGCTGATCATCACCAGATCTTCCCTGAACATCAGATATAAAGGAAAATCTTTTCCATTGCCTTGTTTGATTTTATAGATCCCCCCCGCAAAGCTTGCGTCGGATTTTGATACTGCAACATCCAGTGCCTTTTTGATCATCCTTTGATCTTCGGATGTAAACATCCAGATAAAAGACACGACCTTCTCTTCCTTGGTTTTATTGACTTCCTTTACGTCATAATTATCGTCATAGTCGTAATCAACATAGTCGATCTTCAGATTAGTGATTCCATTGATAACAACCAAGTTATCGCCAGGCATAATTTTGGCAACAGCTTTTTCATCCAGCGCAATTTCAAGACCGAGCGCCATAAGTTCAAGCACCTCATTCTCTTTTCCAAAATATTTTTTCAGGTTTTTAGAAACAAATGCGGGCATTTCTTTTAGGTAGGCTTCAGTATTTATATTTACATTAAAATAGCCCAGTGTTTCCTCCGTTAGATACTTTGCAAACTTTGGGTTTGGCTTCCTTGCATATAATTGCTTGGTCAGTTTCACCAGGTCTTTGCCTAGGGTTACACTCGTTTTAAGCGTAATCTTATTTCTCTGTTGTGTCAGGTCGAAGAACATGTCCTTATAATCATTTTCCAACGAGAAACTACTTGTATGATAATACGCATCTGCCATGGAACGTAGGGAACGAAGTCCGTCATAAAGGCCTTCGACTTTGGGTAGCCATACGCGCGCAATATCTACATTCTTTAGAAAACGGGCTTGCTCGCCCACAGGTATATTTGGATAGTTACCGCTCAATAGCTGTTCCTGCTCGTGCAGCAACCATTTTTCCAATAACATATTCTTAATGGAATCGTTACGTCGATTCACTTTCTCAAAAGCAACATCAAGAGAATCGTAGTTAATATGATCCTTATAAACACTAGTATCGGTTGCTGTCGCACTTGCATAGACGTCCAAAGGCTCCTGCTCCTCCTGCTGCACTTCAGTTTTTAATGAGTCAAAGTCAAACGCCTCCCACTCCATCGTTGTGGAATCCATTAGCACAGAATCCGTACAATTAGCAACGGCCTCTGCCTCATCTGCAGCCTCAGTTGCAGCCCCGCTCGCGGCAGCTACAGCTTCCGCAGCATAGTCTATATTTTCGATTCCATATAATGCGGCAATGGAATCTTTCTCAAAATAGGCTGTGCCAACTTCACCTTTTAATAATCTGAATTCCTTTGTATTCCAGGCAAGCAATTGTCCATCTGCTGTTTTGAACCGCTTATAACCATTTATGGCAGGAAGTGGAGTACCCTGCATATGCAGCAATTTTTCAAAGCGACTGACAGTGTTGATCGGAACAATCATCTCTCCATATAGCAAGCTGTCCCGATCATTTCTGTAGTATATCGCCATTCCCTTCGAATCCACTCCCATCTGCTGGAAATCCATTTGCAGGTCGCTACTTTTCCTTTCGAAATATTTAAAAAAACCGAGCCGATCCAACATCTTATTCAATGTAGAAGCTTCTGCGTACTCAACAACCTTCGCCAGATTGATAGCCGCTATCGTATTTGATCCTTCGGGGATTTTAGTATCGAAAACCTGTGCGTGCACCGAACCACCACCCAAGGACAGCATAACACCAAAACAAAGGGGTAGCATTTTTTTTCCGGTACAGCGAAAAAAATTAGCTGACATAGCCATATACATTTGATTCTTTCTCTTATTCATCTATAGCATCAAAAGTATCAAATACAATAGGGTATTCTCATCCCTGAATTCAGGTAATTCGTGGATTTCATCTATAACTCGCGTATCAGACCATATTCTATGGCAGATTTGACAGCCGCGGTCACACTCTTTGTCTGAAATTTTTCCATTAAATTTTTCCGATGACTCTCCACCGTATGGGAACTAATAAACAGGCTATCAGCGATCTGATTGGTCGTCATACCTTTAGCTACAAAGGTCAGGATCTCCTTTTCACGACGTGTAAGTTTAGGAACTTGCTTAAGTCCTGCGTCTGTCTTCTTGTTGAGTATCGCCTGAGTTTTCGTACAGATATACCGTTTACCAACCAGCACATCGGCTATGGCTGCAATAATCTCAGCGCCGGTGGCATTTTTTTGAAGATAGGCATCTGCCCCTTCACTCAGAATGCTATTGATCACAGCCAGTTCGTTATGCACACTAAAAGCTACTATTCTCATTTCCGGATATGCTTCTTTTAATCCTTTGACCAAATCTATACCATTTGCATCAGGAAGATTGATATCCAGTAACAATACATGCGGTGCATCAGCAACAATATTCTTAAATAAGTCCTCAGCACTCGCATACATGCCCACAACCTCAAAATCCTCGTGAGCATTGATAATATTTTTTAAGCCCTCCAACAACAGAGGATGATCATCCGTAATCGCTATCTTTATCATCTGACATTATAATTAAACAACGGGCATTTCAATTTCTATGGTAGTACCTTCGCCAAGGACAGATATAACCTTCATATCACCATGGAGAAAAGAAAGCCTCGACTGTATATTGTGCATACCCGCTGAATGTTGTAAATCTATTTTTTCGGTATCAAATCCCTTGCCATCATCTTCGATCGTGATATGTAAACGCTCCTTATGCGCGGAAAGTTGTATAAAAATATTACTTGCGGCAGCATGCTTCAACGCATTGTTCACCAGTTCCTGAATGATCCTGTACAGGGAAATCTGATGTTCTACACTTAATTTCGCTTCAAATTGAATGAATTCACACTCTACCTGGCAATTCGATTGGCTCATCCGGGCCGCATAGTCCTTTAACGCTACCTCTAGACCATATTTGACAATTAAATCCGGCATCAGGTTGTGTGCAAGTCGACGCAGTTCGTCTACTGCATCATCCAACAGTTCGATACTCCGTGTAATGCCATTCTTAACAGAAGACTGCTCACTACTGCCTTCCGCAATCGATGATAGACCGAGTTTTGTACTCGACAACAATCCGCCTAGCCCATCGTGTAAATCCCTAGCCAGACGGGTCCGCTCCTTCTCTTCCCCTGCCAACATCGCCGTCAGGTTTTTAATCGCGTGTTGCTGGTTATTTTTTTCGATTTCAAGTCCATGCAGGTGCTCCTTTTGCTTTAGTGTCTTAGAACGTTGCCAGTAGGCGTAAAACAATAAGATAACAGCTATTAAACAACTAATAAATAACCAGATATAGATCGAATTCATACGTGATTTAAAGGCAATATCTTGCTTGGAAACATCAAGCTCCTGCAATCGTTGCTCATTCTCCAAGCGGCTTAATTGCAAGTCCTGTTCCTTTTTGTCACGCTCAAGCTGAAGCACTTTCAACTGTTGGGTACGGTTTAGTTCGTTCAATTTGAGATTTTCAACCAATTGATTCTGCCGGTCATTTAGCGCTTTCATCAATTTGATCTGCTGTTCCTTTTTCTCTCCCTCTAAACGAAGACGCATTAATTTCTGGTTTTGTAGCTCCCGTTCATATTTGATTTCAAGTTGTTTGGTTTTATCCAATTTATCCGAGTTGAATGCCTCTTCGAAAACATTGATATAGCTTTTTTGGTATTGAAATGCCTCTTCGTATTTTCCTTCTTCAACACTGACTTCAGCCAATCTACTATACAAACTTAGTCCCATCTGATAATCGTAATGGGGTTCACGTTGCAGGTTGTAGAGTGCTTGTTGAAGGTATTTTTTCCCCTGATCGCGATGACCACTTTTAAAAGCTTCGTCAGCCAATACACCATAGGCAGGAATAGAAATGGCATATTGTCCCGTTTCCTGTGCAATTTCTAAGGCTTGTTGGGCAAATGAAACCGCTTTTTTCGCTCCGTTTTCCGGATAAAACTCATGGTATAAGTTGGCCAGATTTACGGAAACATAGGCCATATCCGTTGGATTAACAAGATCTTTTTTATTCGTTTGTGTTATTCGATATGCCGCAAGATAATGATCCTCGGCTTTCTTCAAAAGTAGCTGATCAGTTCGGTTCGACCGATATTCTGCCTCAAACAGGTAGCCAGCTTGCATGTAGGCGTCAAATAAACTCGCTATGTTTCGGCCAGTTTTCGCGGTCTCCAATAACAGACTTGTATATTTCTCCTGAAATTCATAATTGCGTTGGTTGGCGTAGATAGAAGTCAATTCCTTATATATAGCCAGTTTACGGGCAATATTTGCATCCGTCTGGGGTGCCTTTTCCAAAAAAGAAATCGCCTTATGAAACTGCGCCACCGCCTGATCCTCCTTATTCTGTCTGGTCATAATCCAGCCATCACAATAATGAACATAGCCTTTGGTACCATTATCGTTGACTAAGGGCAGAACGGATTTTGCATGTTCGAGATAAAAACGTGATTTTTCGAAGAGATGATCGTTATAGCTATTCATTGCTGCGATACAATTTAAATAGGCATAGTACTGTTTATCCGGATAACTTTTTGCCAATTGGATATTATCATTGAGCAGCTGGCTCGCCAACGCTTTCTCATTGTTGAAATACAATGCCTGCGCATATTTTCCGGTCTGCACAAAACGCTCCTTACTTCCTAAGGGAAGATTATAGTATGATTTCTGTAGCTCCTGCAACTGTTCCTGAGCATGTAGCTGAAAACAAGAGAATAGAAAAACTAAGTATATAAAAAAGGTTTTTGAAAAAACGCGAATACACCTCATAAAGTCTATTAATTCCCATTAGTGGATCAGTCAAAACTAGATAAATTTACCCTTATAAACAATTATAATTAGCGGCAAAATACCCTCGGACTCGGTTACGATGCTGAATTGGTCGCGATTCAATACCAACAACTTTCCAAATACAATACCTTTCCGGCAAAGTAAAAGGCAAAAAGTGTAGCTTTGTATGAAAGCGTCATTTGATCAGCAAATAGTCTATAAAGATGAAATACATATACTTGTTTCTTGCTATCGCAGCAGAAATTTTCGCCACAACTTTCCTGAAAAAATCCGAAGGTTTTACCCTATGCAAGCCTACCCTTATCTGCATCACTGGCTACGTTATTGCGTTTTATTTCCTGAGCATAACATTGAAATATCTTCCTGTCGGAATATCCTATGCAATCTGGTCTGGAGTTGGCATTGTTGCCATTACTTTGATAGGCATGATTTTGTTTAAACAGACTCCGGATACAGCAGCAGTGATCGGAATGATATTGATTGTCGCTGGAGTTATTATTATCAATGTCTTTTCAAAAATGGGTGCACATTAGCTGATCTAAAAACTAAATGTGTATTTTTGCATCTTACATAAACAAAAGGATACGTGTCGTTAGAGAAACTAAAACTAAGCAAAAGATTGACTGCTACAATGACCGAGCTCGGTTATTTGGCTCCAAAAGAGATTCAGAGTAGATGTATTTCCAGAATTCTTGGTGGACAGGATGTGATTGCGATCGCTCCTGAAGGGGCTGGCAAAACCACAACTTATGTGTTATCGACCTTGATGAAATTGAAATTTACGGACGATGAAGCACCTAAGTTTTTAATATTGGCTCCGAATGAAGAACGCATCGATGAGATTGTTGAAAAATTTCACCAACTAAGCAAAAATAGAGACCTTCGTATCATCGGATTACGTGCCGGAGGTAGCATGGAAGAAGAAATAGAAGAATTAGTTGCAGGAAAGGACATTGTCGTTGCAACGCCAAACCGTGCACGTGCCATCTATCTCAAATTAGCACTCAATCTAAACCGTATCCAAACCTTGATTATTGATGATGCCGAAGAGATCATCAAACAGGGAATGCAAACCCCTGTACGAGAACTAGCTGAAAGTTGTGGCAAGGTCCAACACCTTGTCTTCAGCACCGTTGAGCATCAGAAACTGTATGACATGATTGATACCCATCTCAATGAAGATTATGCATTGGTGGAGGTCGACGAACTGGAAAACGAAGCTATTGATACATTGGATCTTTTGCGCTATCAGCTTCCCAATTTTACCACAAAAATCAATCTGCTAAATTACCTGCTACAGGATAAAGAGGTTTTCCAAAAAGTGATTGTTTTTGTAAATTCAAAACTTACCGCACAAAAGCTGGCTACGAGTTTATTTAAACAGACCAAAGAAGAAATCGCCATTCTAAATCCGCTGTTTTACGATGATTTTGGCTACGAAACGACAGCAGATTTTATCGAAAATGAGCAAACCCGCGTACTAATCATTGCCCGAGAAAACTCCGATGCTGTTGATATCGTAAATATTCCCTTTATTTTCCAATTTGAACTGCCGAATGAGAAAGAAGAGTTTTTGAGCTATATCATCAAAAATGACGATAATGAGGAAACAATCGTCTTAACATTTTCCACCGACCTGGAACTCCCAATGGTCAGAAAAATAGAACAGGCTGTGGGTAAAAGAATGGATCTATTGGACTTACCTGAAGGTCTTCAGATCTACAACCCTATAAATGATAAAAAGAAAAAGTCTATCAAGGAAGAACAGCAGGAAGATGGTTCCCGTGGTGGAGCATTTCATCAAAAAAAGGAAAGTAATGCCAAAACTTTCAATTATGGTGGTGGCGAAAAAGCAAAAATGAAGATGAAATTGAAAAAGAAATAAATAAAAAAGGGAAGCTTTGGACTTCCCTTTTTTATTTCAACACCCTTTTTAACAGGTTAATATAAGCATTTGCAATATGTTCCATTCCTTGATCATTGGGATGGGCATAATCTACAGTTGAGTTGAGGTCCAGTCCTAAGTCTTCGCTAGACAGCATAAAAATCTGCTTATGGCCCTCTGACTTTAATTTCTCGTAAGTTGCCTTCAACACCCTGCTGCTTTGCAGATATTCCTTATTTTTGTCTTCGTTAAATACCGTACTGATATTCCCGGAACTATGCTGCGTTAATATAACAGGTGTTGTCGGATGTTCTTTTCTTAAAAATGTAACGGCATGAACGAGCAGGGAATCCAATTGTTTTTCATTGAGAGACTTAGTTACTGCAAGATTAGGAATACAGTCCAAAATATAACAAGCCGCGTCCACCTGATTCATCAGCGTTAAAATAGGCTGCTCGAGACGACCATTACCTGAAAAACATAAATTCATCATTTCGTTATTAACAGCCCTCCCGACTTGGTTTGTCCAAGCAAGGCCCGGACGACTGGTACATGCCCCCTGTCCAATGGAAGTGCCATACACCACAATAGGTTTCAAAGTAGCTGTATGGGTATAGGTTAACTTTGCATCCTTCGGAAGGCCAATCTTCAACCATTTAACCGTATTATACAGAGGTAGATATAAACGATATTTGAAGTTATTATTCTCCCCTATATTCCTCCACGTATAAGAAATCGTGTCTGAAAAATCATAATTACCATAAGCCCATTTCCAGACTTTATCCATTGGGTCATAAGCATAAAGATCAAGACCACTCACACCTGTAGTGGGCATATGGGGCATATTTAATCCACCGGCCACCTGATATTGAACTGTGATTTCTGGGGCTGATGTTTGAAAATCAACGTAAAGTCCAGCTGAATTTTTACCGAGCTCCCAGACCGGTTTACGTACCTGCTTTTCGAGCTCATCTGGAAGTCGATTAAATCCTGTAAGCTGCTGATTATTGACACGGCCTTCGATATGCTTATCGTCAAGAGGCGAAAACCAGGTATAATTTTGCTGTGCTTTGATAATCGATGAAAATGAGAACAGCATGAGCACCAGGAAAGAAACTTTTGAAAACATGGAATAATTTAGATTTTGAATTGATTAAAAAAGGAGCCGATTGGCTCCTTTCTATTGCGATTTATTGATTATACTATAAAATAGCTTGTCTAACACGCACCAATTTTTCCATCAGCCCTTCAAGCAAATCCAGATGTAGCATATTTGCGCCATCTGATTTTGCGTTTGCCGGATCAGGATGGGTTTCGATAAATAAACCATCAGCCCCCACAGCAATCGCAGCTTTGGCAATTGTCTCTATTAGTGCAGGTTTTCCTCCTGTTACCCCTGATGTTTGATTCGGTTGTTGAAGTGAATGTGTACAATCCATCACTGTGGGTACATTAAAAGAACGCATTTCAGGAATTCCTCTATAGTCAACGATCAGGTCCTGATAGCCGAACATATTCCCACGATCTGTTAAAAACACCTTTTCGTTACCAGACTCTACGATCTTATCAACAGCAAACTTCATGGATCCGGCACTTAAAAATTGTCCTTTTTTTACATTGACGACCTTATTGGTTTTTGCTGCCGCGACCAATAAATCCGTTTGTCTACATAAAAATGCTGGAATCTGAAGAACATCGACATAAGCCGCAGCCATTTCCGCCTCATGACTTTCATGGATATCCGTTACCGTAGGAACACCGAAGGTCTTCCCCACTTTCTCCAAAATTTTCAATGCTTTTTCATCTCCGATGCCCATAAAAGAATCCAAACGGGACCGATTAGCCTTACGATAGGAGCCTTTAAAAATATAAGGGATATTGAGTTTATCTGTAATAGTAACAATCTTTTCAGCAATCCGCAAAGCGATTTCTTCTCCCTCAATTGCACATGGCCCTGCCATTAAAAAGAAATTCTGCGATGTTCCATTCTTTATTTCAGGAATGTATTTATTGATCATATGAAATATATAAAATTTTTAATTACCCAATTCCGATAAAAATTTGATCCGCATCAATTGAAGGTCTTCAAAAGTATAATCGTCGCCGCCTAATTCTTTAAGCGCATCTTCGATGGAATCAGTTTCAGCTGTTTTAAAGTAATCGTAAACTTCGTCCTGACGATCTTCATCAATAATTTCGTCAATAAAATAATTGATATTTATCTTGGTACCTGCATTGACGATCGTTTCAATTTCCTTCAATATTTCCTCGTAGGTAATCCCTTTTGCTGCAGCAATATCATCCAGTGCAATCTTGCGGTCAATATTTTGGATGATGGCTACCTTTAGCGCAGATTTATTTGCTGTGCTTTTGATAACCAGATCCACCGGTCGGTCAATTTCATTTTCCTCCACATAGTCTTTGATCAGCGCAATAAAAGAGGCTCCAAATTTAATCGCCTTACCATTCCCTACCCCTTGAATCTGTTTTAATTCGTCAATATTCACCGGATAGTGCGTACACATTTCCTCTAAAGAAGGGTCTTGGAAGATGACAAACGGGGGCAATGATTTACTCTTAGCAATCTTTTTACGCAAATCTTTGAGCATGCCGAGCAGCGTCGTATCAAGAGCTCCAGTGCCATGGCCAGCGTCTTCTCCATTAGCAGTCTCAGCACTTTCAATAGGATGATTTAAAACAAACTTTAACTGATACGGATTATCCAAATAACGCAGACCAATATCCGTTAATTTCAGTAAACCATAGTGGTCAATATCTTTTTCAATGAAATTATCCAGTACCGCCTGTCTTAACAAAGATTTCCAATAAAGGACACCTTTCTCTTTTCCAGAACCAAACAACGGGTGCTCGTCATGTTTATAGGAAGACACAGGTTGATTATTCTGCCCGATCATCACGTTAATGACATGATGGTCATCAAATTTCTCCCCCTGTTCTTTAATAAAGCCCAATACATTTTTTAGGGATTCCTCGGCTTCAAAATATTCTTTTTCCGAACGACAGTTGTCGCACATATTACTACAGCCTTGTTCATCAAAATTTTCACCGAAATAATGAAGGATCTGTTTACGGCGGCAGACAGCAGACTCGGAATAATCAATGACTTCTTTGAGTATCTGTGTACCGATTTCACGTTCGGCCACAGGTTTATCTTTCATGAATTTAGTCAGCTTTTCAACATCTTTCTCCGAATAGAAAGCCAGACAATAACCATCACCACCATCGCGACCGGCACGACCAGTCTCCTGATAGTAGCCTTCCATAGATTTTGGAATATCATGATGGATAACATAACGGACATCCGGTTTGTCAATTCCCATTCCAAAAGCGATTGTAGCAACGATCACTTCAACATCCTCCATCAAAAATTTATCCTGCGTATCGGCCCTTGTTTTAGCGTCAAGGCCCGCATGGTATGGAAGCGCTTTAATGCCGTTCAGGTTTAACACCTCGCTTATTTCTTCTACTTTCTTCCTACTCAAGCAATAGACGATACCGGTTTTTCCTGATTTTGTTTTGATAAACCGCACAATTTCTTTGACCACATCTTTTTTGGGACGTACTTCATAATATAAATTGCTCCGATTGAATGATGATTTGAATAACACCGCATCATTCATCTGTAAGTTTTTACGGATATCAGATTGCACTTTAGGAGTCGCCGTTGCTGTCAACGCAATAATTGGAATATTAGCGCCAATCTCATTGATCACCTGACGTATTTTGCGATACTCTGGTCTAAAATCATGGCCCCATTCTGAAATACAATGTGCTTCGTCCACAGCGACAAAAGACACCGTAATCTGATGTAAAAACTCCACATTATCTTGCTTAGCAAGTGATTCTGGAGCTACATACAGTAACTTGGTCTTTCCTGCATGCACATCCTCCTTGACCCGGGTGATTTCACTCTTGTTTAGTGAGGAGTTCAAAAAATGAGCGATACTATCTTCGCCGCCGAACGCGCGAAGCTGATCTACTTGATTTTTCATTAAAGCAATCAACGGGGAAATTACAATTGCGGTCCCCTCACTCATGAGTGCTGGCAGTTGATAACAAATTGATTTCCCTCCCCCGGTTGGCATGATAACAAAGGTATCCTTCTTTTGAAGAATACTAGTTATAATAGCCTCTTGATCCCCTTTAAAAGTATCAAAACCAAAAAAATCCTGTAAATTGTCGAAAAGTGATTTTTCTATTTCCATTGCGCCTTGGGCAAAAATAAGATAGATAATGAAGAAATAATCCTGAAAAATAATCTATTTTTGCAATCTATTCTAATACATAAAAGTAAGAGTATTTTTTGTGAAAAACAACTACGAAATAAAAAATATAGCTATCCAGGCTATTCAAGAAGAAGCCAATGCAGTAGCTGCTCTGGCCCAATATATTGATGATGATTTTGTTACCGTTGTAAATAAAATTCTACATCTTCAAGGGCGCGTCATCGTCACAGGTATCGGAAAAAGTGCCATTATCGCACAAAAGATTGTTGCAACATTAAATTCCACCGGGACACCGTCCATCTTTATGCATGCTGCCGATGCTATTCACGGCGACTTAGGTATTATCCAACAACATGACCTGATTATTGCCATATCCAAAAGCGGGAATACGCCAGAAATCAAAGTACTGGTTCCTTTTCTGAAACAAACGAAAAATACCCTAGTGGCTATGGTGGGCAATACGGCTTCCTACCTCGCCAAAAATGCAGATTACATCCTGAATACTACCGTTGAGAAAGAAGCCTGTCCAAACAATTTGGCACCAACATCCAGCACTACTGCACAATTGGCCATGGGCGATGCGCTGGCGGTTGTATTACAAGAATGTCGTGATTTTACTGATCAGGATTTTGCTAAATACCATCCCGGTGGCGCCTTAGGTAAAAAACTCTATTTAAAAGTTGCAGATCTTTCGGATCAAAATGGTAAACCGAGCGTACAATTGGATGCCAACATCAGAGATATTATCATTACTATCACCCAGTTCAGACTGGGGGCTGTCGCTGTCTTAAATGGCACAGAAATTCACGGTATTATTACCGATGGGGATATCCGCCGCATGCTCGAAAAACATACGGACCTGGCAATGATCCACGCTGCTGATATTATGGGTCAATCACCAAAGGTCATCGACAAAAATGAACTTGCGGCCAATGCCCTCCATATTATGCGGGAAAACAACATCAATCAGTTATTGGTATCCGAAAAAGGGAACTACGATGGCGTTATCCATATACAGGATCTACTCAAAGAAGGCATAATATAACTGTAATAAAGTTGTTAGATGCAGAATAAATTGGCAATAAACAGTACATTTGGCATATCAGTTGTACTAGTTTAATCACAAAGTAATATCTTAGAAGTATGAAAAAGTATATAACAATTTTAGCAGTGATCATTTCCTTTATCGGTTTTTCATCTATGCAAGCCGGGCAAGGAGAATTTAAATTTGAGAAAGAAACACATGATTTCGGAAAAATTCCAGCTGGAACTCCTGTATCCTATAATTTTAAATTTTCAAACACAGGCAGCGAGCCCATTATCATTTCGAATGTAGTGCCTACCTGTGGCTGTTCGGTGGCCGAATTCACCAAAACTCCGATCAAACCAGGTGAAACAGGGACAATCAAGGTTACGTACAATGCGGCAGCCAAGGCACCATTTACCAAAAGTTTCACGGTACAGTCGAATACCAAAACCCCTGTAAAGACACTTTATATTAAAGGGATTGTGGAATAAAAATCCCACAGATAAAACGAAAAAAGCCACATCAGGATGTGGCTTTTTTCGTTTTATTTTGGTTAGCTTTGCACAACTAATTTTAAAAAAACTATAATGCCAGTAATATCAGAAAAAGGGCTAAATATGCCTGCGTCACCCATCAGAAAACTGACGCCTTATGCTGATCAAGCAAAAAAAGATGGTAAAAAGATATACCACTTAAATATCGGGCAACCAGATATCCAGACACCCGAAATTATGCTTAATGCTTTGAAAAATATTGATTTCAAAGTATGGGCTTATACACCTTCCGAAGGTACGGCCTCTTACCGAAAAAAATTAGCCGAGTATTATAACAAGCTAAATTACAATATTGAACCTACTGACATCCTTGTAACCAACGGTGGCTCAGAGGCAATCACAATCACCATGCAAGCTTGCTTAAATGAAGGGGAAGAAGTCATTATTCCAGAACCTTTTTATGCAAACTATAATGGTTTTGCCTGTTCATCTGATATCGTGATCAAACCGATCATGTCTTATATTGAAAGTGGATTTGCATTACCATCTATTGCTGAATTTGAGAAAGTAATTACCGAGAAAACCAAAGCCATCTGTATCTGTAATCCCAACAATCCGACAGGCTATCTTTATTCCAGGGAGGAACTAGAGGCTTTACGGGAACTTTGTCTGAAATATGACCTCTACCTGTTCTCTGATGAGGCATATCGCGAATTCTGTTATGATGGCCGCGAATTTATATCCCCAATGCATCTGGAAGGCCTCGAAAATAATGTTGTTATTTTTGATACAGTTTCAAAACGTTATTCCGCATGTGGTGCACGTATCGGCTGTATAATAACCAAAAATAAGGAATTATATCAGACTGCATTGAAATTTGCTCAGGCGCGTTTGAGTCCATCGCTGGAAGGGCAGATTGCGGGCGAAGCTGCCGTCGATACCCCGGACAGCTATTTTGAAGCCGTGTCCAAAGAATATACGGCCAGAAGAGATACATTGGTCAGCGGATTAAATGCAATTGATGGCGTATACTCTCCTAATCCTGGAGGTGCTTTTTATGTGGTTGCTAAATTACCGATCGACAACGCGGATAAATTCTGTCAATGGATGCTGGAAGAGTTTTCCTACAACAACGAAACGGTCATGATGGCTCCGGCAACTGGTTTCTACAGTACAGAGGGTGCGGGGACAAATGAAGTCCGCCTAGCTTATGTGCTGAACCAGGATGATCTTAAAAACGCATTAGTCTGTCTGGAGAAAGCGCTGGCAGTTTATCCCGGAAGAACAAATTAATAAGCACAGCCCAAAGGCCAATCGAAGCCAGTCTCTGAAAAAGAGACTGGCTTCTTTGCTTTTTAGCAGTATCCCAAAGCCTGTTTTCGACCGAATTTAAAAAAGTCAAAACAAAGTTTCGAGCGACATTGTTCTTATTACAGTATAACTAAAGATATTGCATATGGATAAATTGAAGAAATTCCAATTGATGGAAAAGATAGCGAGAGAGATGGAAGATGTCAGAAATAGCCAACAGGCTGTTTTAGAAAAGATAGGCAAAATCGAAGTTGATAATATCGAACTCGGTGATAAGAATATCGAACAGACTATTCCCGAAATCTATCAACGAACAGCGGATAATTCAGACGCTATTAAAGCGCTACTGGAATCTTTTCAAGAACAGACAGCAGAGTTTGGAGAGAAAAACAATGTAGACAAGCTGCTGGAGCAACAGCAAATCAATAGTATCAAATAGCTGTAGCCAAAAATACAAAAGATGCCGATTTTTCCATCGGCAACTTTTGTTATATCGTATTTATGCTTCTATTCTTAAGGCTTTAACTTTGAGATATTCCTCTTCGACAAAATGCAGTTGCTGTTCGGGGGTTAAATTGGAGTTATCCAAAACGATAGCGTCCTCAGCCTGACGCAGCGGACTCTCGGCACGGGTACTATCAATGTGATCGCGATTGGCCAGATTTTCCACCACCTCTTCTAGTGTGACGTCCTCCCCTTTTTCAGTTAATTCCAGGTATCTTCTGGCTGCCCTAACTTTAGGATCTGCGGTCATAAAGATTTTCAGATCGGCATCCGGAAAAACGGTGGTGCCAATATCCCGGCCATCCATAATAATATTTCTCCGGCGACCCAATTTTTGCTGTTGCGCCACCATTGCTGTTCGCACCGCTTTAATTGCACTTACCTCACTGACCTTATCAGAAATGTACATCTGACGGATTTCTTCTGAAATATCTTCATCGTTGAGGTGAATCTCCGTTTTGACGGCATTTGGAATAAAGTCAATATGGATGTCCTTTAAAGCTCTTTCGATCGCTTCCTGATCATCTAAGGCAATATGATGACGAATAAAATAGAGCGTGACAGCCCGATACATCGCACCGCTATCAATAAAGGCAAATTTTAACTTTTTAGCCAGCGCTTTGGCAAGCGTACTTTTTCCACAGGAGGAAAAGCCATCTATGGCGATAATAAAATTGTGTCTTGTACTCATTATTCATTTCCTCCTATGATCACACCGGGCTTATTCACCAAGGGAACCTTAGTTAGGTTTCCATCCACGATGCTTTCTGGTAAAAAGATATATTTTTTATCGTATATTGTATTATCGATATAAAAGCTCAACCAGTATTCGTTGGTTAGACCAAAGACCTGTTCATCGATGGCTTCAACGCGATCAAATGATTTTGCTTCGATGTTTCCGATAAAATGCCGTAAAGTGGTAGTTGTCACCTGTCTTCCATCTTTTTCACCATAGCCTTTTGAACTGATCAGCACATTCTGTATTGCGATATTCTTATCGTTAATAACATACACCGTCCAATTCTTTGTCTCCACGGTCTCGCCTTCCAAAACCACGGCAATCATGATATCTTTTACTATATTTTCTGGCAAATCTGCTTTCATCCCTATTTAGACTTTGTCGTTTTTTTAGTTGTAGCCTTCTTTGCTGTTGTTTTTTTAGCAACTGTTTTCTTCTCGGCGGTTTTGGCTTTAACGGCTTTACCTTTCGGCGCATCTGCTTCAGCCCATTTCAACACATCGGCATAGCTGATTTTTTCGATCTCCGTTCCTTTCGGAATTTTTAAGTTCTGCTTGCCAAAACGAATAAATGGTCCCCAACGTCCCTGTTCGATCTGTGCATCTGGATTTTCATCGAATACACGGATCACTTTTTCAATGTCTTTCTGACGTTTTTCCTGAATAATCTGAATGCACTCCTCTTCGGTTACATCCAGCGGATCGACTCCTTTTGGCAAGGAATAAAACGCTGAGTTATGACGGATATAAGGCCCAAATCGACCAACGGCAACAGTCATTTCCTTATCTTCAAAAACACCAACTTTTTTCGGCAATTTGAATAACTCCATCGCATCGTCAAAAGTGATTGTCTCGATCATCTGTCCTTTACGCAAAGATGCAAATCGAGGTTTTTCTTCATCATCCGGTGAGCCGATCTGTACCAAGGGGCCAAATTTTCCTATACGTACCGAAACAGGTTTGCCTGAAACTGGATCTACACCTAGCTCACGCTCATTATTGGCCCGATCAGCATTTTCCAACGTATCTTCTACCTCTGAGTGGAATGGCCCATAGAAATCATGCAACATTTTTGTCCATTCGGTCAATCCATGTGCGATATCGTCAAACTCTTTCTCAACATTTGCCGTAAAGTGAAAGTCTACAATACCATTGAAATGCTCTACAAGGAAATCATTGACCACAATACCGATATCAGTTGGGAACATTTTCCCTTTTTCTGCTCCCGTAATTTCTGTTTTCGTTATTGCTTTCAGTTCAGCATGCTCAAGGGTCAGCACGCGATAGTTACGTGACTTTCCCTCCCGTTCTTCTTTCACCACATAGCCACGATTTTGGATCGTAGAAATTGTTGGCGCATAAGTCGAAGGTCTACCGATGCCCAGTTCCTCTAATTTCTTCACCAATGCAGCCTCCGTATAACGTGCTGGTGGACGTGTAAAACGTTCCGTCGCAGACATACTCTTTAATACCAGTTGTAAACCTACAGTCAATGGTGGAAGAATGGCATTATCACTGTCCTCATCGAATGTTGTCTCCTGATCATCGTCCACAGACTCCATATAAACTTTCAGAAAACCATCAAATTTCATAACCTCTCCCGAAGCATTCAAATCTTCCGTACGGGTGGAAATCGAAATTTTCGCGAGAGTACGTTCAAATTCCGCTTCACTCATCTGAGATGCAATTGCCCGCTTCCAGATCAGTTCATACAATCGTTTTTCAGCAGAATCGCCTTCGATGGTATGTTCAGAAAAATAAGTCGGACGTATGGCCTCGTGCGCTTCCTGCGCGCCCGAAGTTTTGGTTTTATATCTCCTTACTTTATGGTACTTGTTACCATAAGCTGATTTAATTTCCTTTTCAGCAGCCTCTATTGCTGTATCACTCAGATTGACAGAATCGGTACGCATATAGGTAATACGTCCTGATTCGTAGAGACGCTGGGCAACTTGCATGGTACGAGCGACGGAGAATCCCAGCTTTCTACTGGCCTCCTGTTGTAAGGTAGACGTTGTAAATGGTGCTGCAGGCGATCGTTTCGATGGCTTCGTCTCCAGATTTTTAACGGTGAACAAAGCCGCCTTACAATCCTCCAAAAATTGAGTCGCTTCTGCTTCAGTTGCAAAGCGTTGCGGAAGCTCGGCTTTAAAACTATCTTTGATCTTGCCTGTATGAAAGAAAGCAACAATCTTAAATGCCGCCTCTGGTTCAAATTTATTAATCTCCCGCTCCCGGTCAACAATCAACCGCACAGCAACAGATTGCACACGACCCGCAGATAAAGAAGGCTTTACCTTTTTCCATAAAACAGGTGATAACTCAAAGCCCACCAATCTGTCCAATACACGTCTGGCCTGTTGTGCGTTAACAAGATTATAATCTATTTTACGGGGATTCTCGATGGCTTTTAATATTGCAGGCTTCGTGATCTCATGAAACACAATACGTTTTGTACTTGCATCCTTCAGTCCCAATGTCTCAAATAAATGCCAAGAAATAGCTTCTCCCTCACGGTCCTCATCGGATGCGAGCCACACAGTTTCTGCTGCCTTAGCTAATTTTTTCAGCTCGCTTACGACCGCTTTTTTATCTGATGGAACTTCATACTTCTGTTCGAAATTATTCGCCGTATTAATTGCATCATCGGTTTTCACCAGGTCACGGATATGCCCGTAACTTGACTTGACCAAAAAATCACTACCTAAATATCCTTCTATCGTTTTTGCTTTCGCTGGAGACTCAACTATCAATAAATTTTTCGCCATCTAATTTGAGATTTGTGCAAATAAAGGGAATTCTAAAAGGAATGACAATAATTTCTTGCAAAAAAGACAAAAAAAATAGATTTCGCCTTAATATATATGTGTTTTATCCTATAACATTAACCCTATTGTCCTATTTTAAATCAGCCTGTAATCGACCTTAAAAAGGAATTTGTCTATAAAAAATGTTGATAATTATTTAAAACTTCGTTTTTCTTCATATCCGCAATTTCAACAATTCATTTTAGTTTGTTCTATTTCGAAAACAATTACCAAATGCCGTATAATTCAAGCATCCGAAACCTTCAGCGTAAAAAAAGTAAAATAGGTTATGTATATTCGCTTATTCAAAAAAGGGCAATTCGCCCTTAATTTTGGTTTAATATAATAAATAATGAAAAGAAGTCTTGTTAGAACAGTCTTTTTTGGTATAATATTACCATTTGCGTCTTGCTCAGTTATGAAAGATTCAACAAAAACAACCAACAGCTTTCCTAAAATCAGTTTGGAAGCCCATCGCGGTGGACGTGGTCTATACCCCGAAGAGTCTATTGCAGCGATGAAAAATGCGATTGATCTGCAGCAGGTAACAACACTGGAAATGGACTGTCAAATTACGAAAGACCGAAAGGTTGTTGTCTTTCATGACCATTATCTCAACCCCAAATTTGTACTAAAACCAGATGGCACCGAGATCCCCGAAAAAGATAAATCATTGAAAATATTTGCAACGGACTATAAAGACCTGATCAAATACGATATCGGTTCCAAATTTTATAAGGAGTTTCCCGATCAAAAAAAACAGGTTACACGCATTGCGAAACTCGCTGACCTCATCGATAGTACAGAAGCCTACGCCCTCCAAAAGAGAACGGCGCCTATGTTTTATAATATTGAGGTGAAAAGCAGTGTGGACAAAGATGGGATAGCTCATCCCCGGGTAGAAGAATTTGTTGATTTAATGGTACAGGTTATCACAGAAAAAAGAATTGCAGCACGTACCGTGGTTCAATCTTTTGATATCCGGGCAGTCAAGTACCTTAACAAAGCCTATCCACAACTTAAAGTGTCTTATCTGATTGATGCCAATTACACGAAAAATGCAGAAGAAACAATAGCAACACTCGGTTTCGCCCCCTTTATCATTAGCCCACACTATAAATTGGTGACAAGCGACTTTGTCAAGCAATACCACAAAGCAAATGTGAAGGTGATCCCCTGGACGGTAAATAACAAAGCAGAAATAGAGCAATTAAAGGCGTTAAAGGTAGATGGAATTATCAGTGATTACCCGAATCTGTTCTAAGGCTTTAACTTTTTCAATACCCTAAACCATTCTTCGCTCCCGCTGTTGGTTTAAACCAAAGGACCAAAATAGAGTAGCTTACGCTATGCGCTACTCTATTTTGGTCTTACTCTTAAGGGCTTTATCAATATACTCGCGCCCTTTTTGAACTAAAAACTCTGCCCGATGATAGTCCCATAGATTACAGATATTATAAGGAATATCTACAACAACATCCGGACGATAGAGGTCAATAATCATACGGCTCATTTTTCTACGCATCACATAATAGGAAGCTTGTAGAATATCTAAAGAATTTGAGGTTTTTGTATCCAGTTTTTTGATCACTGAATACTGTTTATCCGGTTTTGATTCCAAATTAACCGCAATAATTAAATTCTCTTTTCTGGTGACATGGTTGATGGGCAGTGGATTGAGTACACCGCCATCTACATAGACGTGGGTATCTTCTTCGACTGCTGTAAAGACGGCCGGTATCGCAATAGAAGCCCGGATCGCGTCATACATACTTCCAAAGTCCAGTACAACTTCTTTTTCATAATTAAGATCCGTAGCAACAGCTTTGAATAAAATCGGGAACGTTTCGATATTCGCATCGGGAATCACCGATTTCAACGCATTAAAGACTTTGATCCCTTTCATCATTCCCAGGCCTTTCCAACTGAAATCCATCATATTGAAGACTGATTTCTTTGTGAGATTATGCATCCAATCCTCCAACACATCCATCTTTCCCTGCGCATAAATTCCACCGACCAATGCGCCAATGGAACAACCGACAATTTCATCTATCTCAAAGCCCATTTCCTCCAGCTTACGAATAACGCCGATATGTACTAATCCTCTCGCCCCACCACCTCCTAGGACAAGTGTTACTTTACGGTTCAAAAAATCTTTCTCTGACATATACTTAGACCTGCAATATAATGATGTTGACATTGCCCCAACAATGTTATCCGATATTCACCGTTATAATATGTATTTTTGATTACAATATACGGAGTAAAATAAGAAATATGAAAATAGAAATCTGGTCGGACATCATTTGTCCATTTTGTTATATTGGCTTGACAAAGCTTGAATCAGCATTACAGGAATATGAGCGTGAAATACAGGCGGAAATTACATGGAAATCCTATCAGCTCAACCCTGATTTTCCCGAAGATGCGCCAGGGATGCCGACATACGACTATCTTGTCCGGACAAAAGGAATGAGCATGGACGATGTCGTAGCGATGACAGGACAACTCAGTGCACAGGCAAAAGAACTCGGCATTACCCTAAATTTTGATAAGGCAATTGTTGTAAATACCAAAAAGGCACATCGCCTTCTTCATTTTGCCCAGGCAAATGACAAAGGAACGGCACTCAAAAAATCGTTACTCAAAGCCCATTTTACCGACGGCTTGAATGTCAACGATAACGCCACCCTTATTGAGTTAGCTACACTGGAAGGTTTGGATGAACAAAAGGTTCAGGAACTTTTGGATACCGATCAATATGCTTATGAAGTCAGTCAGGACATACAGGAAGGTGTCAACCTTGGCCTTCGCGGTGTGCCCTTCTTTGTATTTGACCGGAAATATGCAATTCCCGGTGCGCAACCCATGGAGGTTTTTCACAATACGATCAAAGAGTGTTTGGCGAGCCAAGCTACCCCTTTACAGCAAAGAGGTGAAGAAGGGGCTTCCTGCGATCCTGAAACAGGAAAATGTGAGTAAAGAAAGAAAAAAGTTTTAGTTTAATTTACTATTTTCGCAAGCTTATAACGACAAACAAATTTGGTATAAATGCAGTTAACCAAACTAGAAATAAAAGGATTTAAGAGTTTCGGAGATAAGATCACGATCAACTTCAATGACGGTGTCACCGCAATCGTTGGACCAAACGGATGCGGAAAATCCAATGTAGTGGATGCAATACGCTGGGTGCTTGGTGAACAAAGTACAAAGATGTTACGCTCTGACAAAATGGAGAATATCATTTTCAACGGAACCAAAAATAGAAAACCAGCGAATCTTGCCGAAGTATCCTTAACCTTCAACAACAACAATAATATCCTCCCAACGGAATTTTCTACCGTTACGGTAACACGTAAATTATTCCGAAACGGAGATAGCGAATATCGTCTGAACGATGTAAAGTGCCGTTTAAAAGATATCACAGATTTATTTTTGGATACTGGAGTAGGTGCGGATAGCTATTCCATCATTGAGTTGAAGATGATTGATGAGATCATCAATAATAAAGACAATTCGCGTCGGAATCTTTTTGAAGAAGCCTCTGGAATCTCAAAATATAAAGTACGTAAAAAACAGACGCTGGCCAAACTACGCGATACCGAAGCTGATCTCAGCCGCGTAGACGACCTTCTCTATGAGATCACAAAAAATCTCAAATCCTTAGAAAATCAGGCTAAAAAAGCGGAGAAATACACCCTGCTCAAACAGGAATACCGTCAAAGTAGCATTGATCTCGCATATTACAGAATCGCTGATTTTTCGACAGAACTTGACCGACTTCAAACACAGGAGTCCAAAGTCCAGAAAGATGCCTCAAATTCCCAGCAATTAATCCTGAAAGCAGAAACAGAATTGCAGTCATTGCGTCAGATAAACCTGGAACAGGAGAAAAATCTTTCCGTGCAGCAAAAGGCAACCCAGGAATTTGTCAACAAAATCCGTGGGTATGAATCGGAAAAGAAGATCAAAAATGAAAAGGTAAAAAATCTTCAGGATAAAGAAAACAGATTAAATCTGGATATCAATACGGACAAACAACAACTTAATCATGTCCTCTATACCATAAAAAGGTTGAACGAGGAGTTGTTTGATGAACAAAATAAACTGGATTCATTCAAAGACAATCTGGAATCCAATAAATCTGAGGTGGATGCCTTACGCGGTCAGCAACAATCTGCAAAAGGTAAACTGGATATCTTTAACAAAAGTAATGCTGAACTTCAGGCTAAGATTTATAAACTCGAAAAGGATCTTGCTGTTTTTAATATCCAAAAGGAGGCCCTTCTTCAGGAGGCTGTACGCAATAGTGTGGATACCGAAGCAAAAGAGACCGAATTGGTTCAATTTGATAGCGCTGTAGCGGAATTGGAAGGTCGTGTGGAGGCTCAGCAGTTGCAATATGATTCAGCCCATCAGCTTGAAGAAGAACTGCAGGCGCAAATTCTCGCATGTCAAACCAATCTGGAGGAATTTAAAGCACAGCTTGCGAAAGACCTCAGGTTAGTTGATGCTAAACAGAATGAATATAACCTAACAAAATCCCTTATTGACAACTTAGAAGGTTTCCCGGATTCTATTCGGTTTTTAAAGAAAAATGCAGGCTGGAAAAAACAACCGCCTCTTTTCTCCGATGTGCTATTCTGTCAGGAAGACTATCGCGTTGCAATTGAAAATTACCTGGAACCGATCATGAACCATTATGTTGTCGAAACACAACAGGATGCCGTTCAGGCCATTCAATTGCTAAGTGATGCCGCAAAAGGTCGTGCCAATTTCTTTGTTCTTGAAGCTATTGATACTGCTGTTACACAACCCCTTCCTCCCCGGGATAATCTCATGTGCGCATTGGATGTGATCACAGTAGACGATAAATATAAAGCACTTTGTACCCTACTCCTTCAACATGTCTATATTTTAAAGCAGGAAAGCGAAAAGGAAATGGAGCAAAAGCTTCCCGAAACCGGACAGGTTATCTTGCAAAAGAACGGTCGCTACGCCAAACATCATCTGGGGTTATCGGGCGGGTCCGTTGGATTATTCGAAGGAAAACGTATCGGTAGAGCAAAAAATCTGGAAGTTCTTTCGCAGGAGATTAAGACGCTCAATCAGGAGATTGCAAAACTTGAAGACAAAATAACTGCTGAAACAGCCCGTTTAGAGGCTCTGCGTGGCAATTCGCAAAAGGAACTTATTGATGAACTACGCTTTCAACTGAACAGACTCAACAACGAGCTGATTACGGTGAAAACCAAACAAGAGCAATACCAGGCTTTCATCAGTAATTCTCAGCTACGTAAAAAAGACATTCAGGAAAAAATTGCGACGATCGAGGCAGATCTTATTCTTGCCGAACCTCAGCTACATGAATTACGTATTCAAAAAGATCAGAGTGTAGCCGAACTATCGGAATTACAGGATCAATTTCATGAAATTTCAGAAATCTTGAATGAAAAATCCATTGCCTATAACCAGGAAAATATCAGTTATCATCAGCAATTAAATAAAGTCTCCAATATTAGCAAAGATCTTGAATTCAGAGAGACTCAAAAAGATGATTATGAAATTCGTATCGAACGAAACAGCCTTGAACTTGTAGAGGTACAGGAAGCACTACGGACGACCATTCCTTTTGAGGACGAAGAAGACGCGGATCTTATTGCGATGTATGAGCAAAAAATTGCATTGGAAGATGGCTTAAAGGAATTGGAAGAAAAATATTACGCAGACAAACAACAAATCAATAATCTTGAGGATTCTCTTACACAGCAACGCCGCTCAAAAGAACAGAGTGATTTTCTTGTCACTGAAATTAAAGACAAAAAAACAGCCTTACAAATTGATCTAAATGCGTTGAAAGAACGACTTTCTGTTGAGTTTAATATCGAATTGAAGGATCTTATTGAACGTGAGGATGTACCAGAAATTGCAGAGGACCAATCTACTTTGACCGCAAAATGTAGCAAACTCAAAAAGCAGCTTGATGAATTTGGAACAATCAATTTAATGGCTAAAGAAGCCTTTGATGAGATGAATGAACGTTATGATTTTATCAATAAGGAAAAAGCGGACCTGATCGAAGCAAAAGGTTCTTTAATGGCCACCATCAAAGAGATCGACGATACCGCTAAAGTGCAATTTATGTTTACCTTCAATGCAGTAAGGGATAATTTCATCAAGGTGTTCCGCTCTTTGTTTAATGAAGAGGATAGCTGTGACCTTGTCCTAACTGATCCGGGCAATCCGCTGGATTCGGATATTGATATCATTGCTCAGCCAAAGGGAAAACGTCCGTTGTCAATCAACCAGCTTTCAGGTGGGGAGAAAACCTTGACTTCTACGGCATTGTTATTTTCGCTGTATCTGTCAAAACCAGCACCTTTCTGTATTTTCGATGAAGTGGATGCACCTTTAGATGATACCAATATTGACAAATTCAATAACATCATCCGTGATTTCTCCAAAAACTCTCAGTTTATCGTTGTATCACACAACAAAAAAACCATTGCCAGTACAGATATTATCTATGGTGTGACTATGGTCGAACAAGGGGTCTCGCGTGTTGTTGCAGTAGATTTAAGGGAAGTAGCCTAAAATTAAATATTACACATAAAAAAAGTCCTGCGGTCAAAATCGCAGGACTTTTTTTATGTGCAGGGAATACTACTCCCTAAACAATGCTTTTATTGTACATAAATAAGCATTAGGATAAATAAATTTAATTTCTTAATTTCTAACCATTATCAAGAATTAAACAATGAAATTATTAGCAACACTATTGGTCTGTGCGGTCCTACAGTCATGCCATGTAAACAATCTTCGCAAAAAAGATCAACACGCATTATATATAAATACAATTGTTCCCGCCCGTACATTCTTAGAGATTTCAACGGAGGATAGCGGGACGTTTTCTGTAGACGCCATAAATAAATCCAGTGACAATATTGTATTGACGACCGAAACCAGTGAAGTTATGATGAAAAAAAACAACACCTATTCCCTGACTATCGGTGAGAAGAAAAACTTACGCATCAAGAATATATCCGGGCAGGAAATCGGTATAAAGCTAAAAGTGTATAATCACTCCTCCAAAGTGATTCAGCAGTTAAATAAGCTATAACACACCGCGACTCGGAAGCCAGAAGCTCGGATATTTTCCATGTCCGAGCTTCTGGCATTTATCAATCAAATAAAAAGCCCAGAGTGGGGAACTCTGAGCTTTCGTTAGCCATATATTAACCTATTTTATGAAAAGTATTTGATTTTAAAACGTCGCTTGTTTGAATTAATTATATGATTACTACCTCTTTAACATTTTTTAACATTTAATAACCTATGCTATATTCCCCTCCTTCTTCCATGAACTCTTATATCATTAGTGATCTAACATCTACTTTGGCTGTATTGATACAGTGATGACTAAAAACAAAAAAGCCCGAAGTTGAGAACTCCGGGCTAACCTAACCAATTATTAACCTAAATTTATGAAAAGTCCAATCTTAATCAAAGCATCCTTTTACATTGATTTTCTTTATAACGTATCCCTCTCGATCAATATTACATGTACCCCTCCGATTTATTTCAATTTTGACATTTTTTAACAATTCAATAAGTAACTTTAGGTGAATAAATCCTATAAAATCAACGATTATGGCAGAATATGATTTAAAAGAACTTCAGAAAATCCGTCAAAACAAAGATGTTCTTGACTATTTAGAGCAACACGGAATTTTGGAGATCAAAAAATTTAACGATATCTATGACTATGAAACAGAGCTTTATGATCTCCAGGTTACCTTACTCAAATTACAATACGATATTATCGAAAAAGGAAAGCGTGTAGTCATTCTCTTCGAAGGAAGGGATGCTGCCGGCAAAGGAGGAACGATTGGTCGGGTAACCGAATATCTAAATCCCAAAAAGGTACGTGTTGTCGCTTTGCCCAAACCTACAGTGGAAGAGAATGGGCAATGGTATTTTCAACGGTATATCAAGCATCTGCCCAATGCGGGCGAAATGGTTATTTTCGATCGTAGTTACTATAATCGCGCGGTCGTAGAACCTGTATTTGATTTTTGCACAAAGGAACAGCATGAATTATTCATGCAGCAGGTACCGGAATTTGAAAAGCAATTGATTGATGACGGGATTATCCTCATCAAAATTTTTCTGAGTATCAGTAAAGAAGAGCAGGCTGAACGATTGAAGGAGCGACAGGAAGACATTCTAAAACGCTGGAAAATTGGCGTGCTGGATCAACAGGCGCAGGAAAAATGGGATGTTTATACCGGATATATCGAGAATCTTTTTAAAAAGACCGGTACTAAAAAATCACCATGGTATGAAATCGATAAAGACAATAAAAAGAAAGCGCGCTTAGCCGCTTTTCGGATAATTATCAATGCAATTGCTGGAAACGAAATGGAGAAATTGGATTCTTTTGTGAACAAACACGATTAATCTCTCAATCATAAAAATGCCCCCGAAAAGAAGAGGTCTTTTGGGGGCATCATATACTATCCCTTGTCAGACTTTTAAACAAGTATGGAAGTTTCTAACCTTGGGCCAGCCATCTGTACCGATGCCGGCATAGAATGATCGAACTTTTCAAAATTCTCGATAAACAATTTTGCCAAGCGTTTAGCTTGTATATCGTATGCTTCTTCATTGTTCCATAATCCTCGTGCGTTTAGAATCTGCTCCGGAACATATTCACCACAGCTTGTTGGATAATCTAATCCAAAAATCTCATGTTTACTAAAGTGAGCCTCCAATAGAGAGCCATCCATCGCAGCACGGATTAGCGCTCTTGTATAATTCAGCTTTATACGTCGACCGATTCCATAGGGACCAGCTATCCAACCTGTATTTACCAACCATACTTTGATATTGGGATTTTGCTCCAGCTTGGCTCTGAGTAGGGCAGCATACTTCGCTGGATGCAAAGGCAAGAATGCTTGACCAAAACATGTCGAGAAGGCTGCCGTAGGCTCCTTTACCCCGACTTCGGTACCAGCTACTTTTGCTGTATAACCACTCACAAAATGATAAACAGCCTGATCTATGGTCAACAAGGAGATCGGCGGCAATACACCAAAAGCATCCGCAGTCAGAAAGAAAATATTTTCAGGTACATTGCCTATTCCTGTCATCTCCGCGTTTTCCATAAAATCTATTGGGTAGGAAACCCTCGTATTCTCTGTTTTACTGATATCGTCGTAATCTGGCCGATCAAACTCGTCCAGAACAACATTTTCGAGCAATGAGCCGAAACGAATGGCATGGTAGATCTCGGGTTCTTTTTCCTCCGTAAGTCCCACACATTTTGCATAGCAACCACCTTCAAAGTTAAAAATCCCCTTTTCGCTCCATCCATGTTCATCATCACCGATCAGCTTTCGATTTTTATCTGCCGATAGTGTTGTTTTGCCCGTTCCTGAAAGCCCAAAAAATAAGGCCGTTTTGCCGTCTTTGGAGGTATTGGCCGAACAGTGCATAGATAATACATCGTGTTCGAATGGTAAAATAAAATTCAAGATTGAAAAAATACTTTTCTTGATTTCACCTGTATATCCCGTCCCCGCAATCAGTACCATTTTTTTTGTAAAATCAATGGCTACAAAATTTTCGTTACGAATACCGTAATGTTGTGGATCCTGGATCAACAATGTCGGTGCGGCTAGTATGGACCATTGCGGTTGAGCATCACCATCAGCTACCGATCTCAAAAATAGGTTATTGGCAAAAATACTCTGATAAGCGGTTTCTGTGATCACACGAATAGACAATTGATACGCCGGGTCTGCCCCTGCCGCACAGTCCCGAACATAAATTGTTCTGTTACTCAGGTGCGCAGCAACCTTTGAAAATAATGCATCAA
This sequence comes from Sphingobacterium sp. CZ-UAM, assembly GCF_002000245.1. GTDB lineage: Bacteria > Bacteroidota > Bacteroidia > Sphingobacteriales > Sphingobacteriaceae > Sphingobacterium. The sequence goes on from NZ_MTCM01000001.1 coordinate 1,552,495, forward strand.
AATTGGCCGGAGTCATCGGTTGATTGATTTCACCCCACCATACAGCATCTTTGGTTAGGGAATCCTCAACCAAAAAGCGGTCTTTGGGGGATCTTCCAGTAAATTTTCCTGTATCAGCGGCTAATGCTCCGGTATCAGACAGTCTTCCTTCCTGATTCGCTAATGCATGTTCAACCAACTCTGAAACAGGTAATTGATAAAATACATTTCCTGTATGATCAATTTTCAAATATTTCAAATCAGGCGCGTTTCCAATGTTACCCTTTTTCATATTTTTTGTTTGTTTTAAAATGTGCCCAAAGTTAAAGGCAAATTTCGCTAAAAACAAAACTTAATTATCTAAAAATCAGGCTTATTGTATAAAAAACACAGAATCAAAAATCTAATTATCAGCCACTTATAGAGATAAAATAAATTGAAATTTTTAGCATATTTTTTTAGCACCATATCCGCTTGTACAGTCGATATATTTTATATTTTTCGTAAATTGTTCCAAGCTTTACAAATATTAATAAGATGAAATTACATGCGATAGAAACAGGTTTTTTTAAATTGGATGGTGGCGCTATGTTTGGCGTGGTTCCCAAGAGTATCTGGAACAAAACAAATCCTGCTGATTCCAACAATATGTGCACATGGGGTAATCGCTTGCTTCTTATTGAAGAAGGGAAGAGATTAATGTTGGTGGATACAGGACTTGGCGATAAGCAAAATGAAAAATTTTTCAGTCATTATTATTTACACGGTGATGCTACACTCGATAAATCGCTTAAAAATGCTGGTTTTGACCGAAACGATATTACAGATGTCATCCTAACACATTTACACTTTGACCACTGTGGAGGAGCTATTGTCCGTGAAGGAGAAAAATTATCTCCTGCTTTTAAAAATGCAGATTTTTGGAGTAATAGTGAGCATTGGACCTGGGCGACAGCTCCAAATCCGAGAGAGAAAGCATCATTTCTAAAAGAGAATATTCTGCCCATTCAAGAAAGTGGTCGATTGAAATTCGTTGAGGATAGCGCGGATCCCTTTGGCAAGGAAATTAAAATCCGTTATGCGAATGGTCATACCGAAGCAATGATGCTGCCACAGATACAATACAAAGGAAAAACGATACTCTATATGGCGGATCTACTGCCCTCTGTTGGTCATATTCCCATTCCTTATGTGATGAGCTATGATGTGAGACCCTTAGTCACGATGGAAGAACGTGTTAATTATTGGAATGAAATCGTCGAAAATGAATACATCCTCTTTTTTGAGCATGACCCGATTAACGAATGCTGTACTTTACAACATACAGAAAAAGGAATTCGGGTAAAAGATATATTTAAATTAACCGATATTTAGGCAACATCGATGGAGTAAACTCCCCTGCGCCTACAGCTGGCAACAACATAAGAGAGGGGCTATCACAAATAGCCCCTCCCTTATGTTGTTATAGATTGGAATCCTTAAAATCTAAAACCAAGGGCCCAATAGTTTTCAAAAAACCAGATTTGTTGTGTGGCTTTGTCAACCCCTCTTCTACCCGTTGTACGGATATTATATAAATCTGTCCAGCCTGTTTTGAAGTTTCCTTGCAGGTAAAGTCCTTTATAAAAACGATAGTGTAAACCGACTTTTGCAGAAGCGCCATATCCGGCAATATTCCAGAAGTGATTCCCCCCTTCACCAAAAAGATGTACATCAGAACGTGGTACTAAAAGCCCGACGTCTATGCCTGATTCCATGGTTAGTACCTGTTGACCTTTGCGATTGTTGATGATATCGTCGTATCGTTCCAAACCTACCGAAGCAAAATTGTAGCCATCCGTGTGCTCAAAAGTTAACATCGCAGAATCCACGGTAATCATTTCACCATTGTATTGTCCCGCGCGATTTCCAGTTGGTATACCTGGATTCGAAATCTCGTCACCGATATAACCTGTGATTTTCACCTGTTGTGGAATATCCATCACATATTTCATGTGATCCCAGCCCAAAGAGATGGAATAATTATCTTTGATATAATATCCGAAATGTAGATTAAACTGAGGAATAGTCAAACGGCCTGGATCGAAATAGGTCGAACCAAATTTTGTCGGACGATCAGCCGCTTTTACATCATGGAGGATAAAATCATAGTTTGGACCTGTAAAATGTATATCAGATTTCGCGTAAGATGAAAAGTTATACCCCCAAAAGAAGAAAAATTTCCCTTTGTTACTTTCTGTCCTTAAATTCTTGGGTTTAAAAATGCTTTTTCCTATTTCTGGATTTTCCTGTGCAAATAAACTCGAAACACCTAATGCAAGTGCTCCAATCGTCAAAAATATTTTTCTCATATCGGCGCTAAAAACGTTGGGCAAAAGTACCTTCATTCTATTTTAGAACCAAATAAATTGCATGGAAATTAGTAAAATATGACGAAGATCACAGAAAAGTTTTTAAGTTGGGACTATGCAAAAAACGCTGCTTTCGGATGAAAGCAGCGTTATAAGCTAAATTTTATAGAATCAATTTATTTTCCCTGATTCTTACGGATGATATTCAAAGCACCACCTGCTTTGAACCATTCAATCTGTTGCGCATTGTAAGTATGATTTGCCAAGATCTCTTCCTGTGTTCCATCCGCATGATGCAAGACAAGAGTCAAAGGCTTACCAGGAGCAAACTCTGTCAGGCCAAGGATATCAATGGTATCGTTTTCCTGAATTTTGTTATAGTCGTCCTTGTTCGCAAAGGTTAAGCCCAACATCCCTTGTTTTTTCAGGTTTGTTTCGTGGATACGGGCAAAAGATTTAACCAATACCGCACGAACTCCCAAATGACGAGGTTCCATTGCCGCATGCTCACGGGAAGATCCTTCACCATAGTTCTCATCCCCGACAACAATTGAGCCGATACCATGTGCTTTGTAATCCCGTTGCGTTGCCGGAACAGGACCGTATTCACCTGTCAATTGATTCTTCACGTTATCGGTTTTCTCATTAAAGAAATTAACCGCACCGATCAGCATATTATTGGAGATATTATCCAGGTGGCCACGGTATTTCAACCAAGGGCCAGCCATAGAAATATGGTCTGTCGTACATTTACCTTTTGCCTTGATCAATAGTTTCAAACCTTTTAGGTCTGTACCCTCCCAAGGAGCGAAAGGTTCCAGTAATTGAAGACGATCTGATGTTGGAGCTACATCAACAACTACAGCACTACCGTCTACCGCGGGAGCTTGATATCCCGGATCGTCCACCGCAAATCCTTTTGTTGGTAATTCATCCCCTACCGGTGGATCCAGCTTCACTTGCTCTCCTTTATTGTTCGTTAGCGTATCCGTAACCGGATTAAAACCCAAATCACCAGAAATTGCAATTGCCGCAACCAGTTCCGGCGAAGCAACAAATGCATAAGTATTTGGATTACCATCCGCACGTTTTGCAAAGTTACGGTTGAACGAGTGGACAATCGTGTTTTTCTCTTGTTTATCTGCGCCAACGCGATCCCACATACCAATACATGGGCCACAAGCATTGGTGAAGATCGTTGCATTAAGATCTTCGAATGTTTTTAACAAACCATCACGATCTGCTGTAAAACGAACCTGCTCAGAACCAGGATTAATACCAAATTCAGCTTTGGTGATCAGCCCTTTATCAACAGCTTGTTTTGCAATGGATGCCGCACGCGACAAATCTTCATACGAAGAGTTTGTACAAGATCCGATCAGTCCCCACTCTACTTTCAAAGGCCAACCATTCTTGGTTGCCTCTTCGCGCATACGTGAAACCGGCGTATATAGATCTGGCGTAAATGGCCCGTTCAGCGAAGGCTCCAATTCCGAAAGATTAATTTCGATCAATTGATCGAAATATTGCTCCGGATTAGCATAGACTTCAGCATCAGCTGTCAAGTGCTGTTTAATGGCATTTGCGGCATCCGCAACCTCAGCACGACCTGTCGCACGAAGGTAACGCTCCATCGACGCGTCATAACCAAATGTTGAGGTAGTCGCGCCTATTTCAGCCCCCATATTACAGATTGTTCCTTTTCCTGTACAAGATAGAGACTCCGCACCTTCGCCAAAATATTCAACGATTGCGCCGGTTCCACCCTTTACCGTCAAGATTCCTGCAACTTTTAAGATAACATCTTTTGCTGCGGCCCAACCGCTCAATTTACCAGTCAATTTAACACCGATTAATTTCGGGAATTTTAATTCCCAAGGTAAACCAGCCATCACATCACAGGCATCCGCACCACCTACACCGATAGCAACCATACCCAAACCACCAGCATTCACCGTATGTGAATCAGTACCGATCATCATACCGCCGGGGAAAGCATAGTTCTCCAATACAACCTGGTGGATAATACCTGCACCTGGTTTCCAGAAACCGATACCATATTTATTTGAAACAGAGCTCAAGAAGTTAAATACTTCCGAACTTTCGTTTTTAGCGCGGGCTAAATCTTTATCTGCTCCTTCTTTCGCCTGGATCAGGTGATCACAGTGAACAGTAGAAGGAACCGCTACCTTTGGACGTCCTGCCTGCATAAATTGCAATAAAGCCATTTGCGCAGTTGCATCTTGCATCGCTACACGGTCAGGAGCAAAGTCAACGTAAGAAACGCCACGTTTGTACTCTTCTGTCGCATTGCCATCCCAAAGGTGGGCATATAAAATTTTCTCAGATAAAGTCAAAGGTTTATTCACCACCTGACGGGCCGCTGCAATGCGTTCGTCATAACGGCTATACACCTTTTTAATCATATCTACATCAAAAGCCATATCTCTCTTATTTATGTTATTTAATTAAGTTACTGAAACCCTGGTAGCTTTTATTTTGTCGGAATAGGCGCAAATTTAGTTAAGTTAATGCCCTCGACAGCAGCTTTATATTCTTCTATATTAGGGATACGACCTAAAATAGCGGAAAGTACGACAACAGGTGTAGATGCCAATAAAGATTCACCCTTTTTACCATCTCTATCCTCTACGACACGGCCCTGGAACAAACGTGTAGAAGTAGCCATTACTGTATCACCCTTCGCAGCTTTCTCTTGGTTACCCATACACAGGTTACAACCAGGACGTTCTAGGTACATGATATTTTCATATTCTGTACGTGCAGTGCTTTTTGGCAATGCATCACTGAATTCAAATCCCGAATATTTTTGCAAGAATTCCCAGTCGCCCTCAGCTTTCAACTCATCAATAATATTATACGTTGGAGCTGCAACAACCAATGGCGCCTCAAAAGTAACAACACCTTTTTGCTGCTCGATATTCCGCAACATTTTTGAAACGATTTTTAAATCGTCCTTATGCACCATACATGAACCCACGAAACCTAAATCTACCTTTTTGTTTCCACCGTAATAAGAAAGATCACGGATGGTGTCGTGTGTATAACGTTTAGAAACGTCGGCGTTATTTACATCTGGATCCGCAATCATTGGTTCTTCGATCAGATCCAAGTCAACGACAACCTCAGCATAGTATTTCGCATTGTTATCTGGCGTCAATGCAGGTTTAGTGCCAGATCTGATTTCTTCAATACGCTTGTTCGCTTTATCGATCAAACCTTGTAAAACCTTGTTTTTATTTTCCATCCCCTTATCAATCATGATTTGGATACGGTTTTTAGCGATTTCTAACGATTCGATTAAGGTCTCGTCTTGAGAAATACAGATTGACGCTTTTGCTTTCATCTCTGCAGTCCAGTCCGTAAAAGTAAAAGCCTGATCGGCAAGCAATGTACCAATATGAACCTCAATGATTCTACCTTGGAAAACGTTTTCTCCAGCGAATTGCTGCAACATCTGCGCTTGGGTAGCATGTACAACATCACGGAAATCCATGTGTTCCTTCATGCTGCCTTTAAAAGTAACTTTTACAGATTCAGGAATTGGCATCGAAGCCTCACCTGTAGCCAATGCCAATGCAACAGTACCCGAGTCAGCGCCAAAAGCCACACCTTTAGACATACGTGTATGCGAGTCACCACCAATAATGATTGCCCATTCGTCAATCGTAATATCGTTTAATACTTTATGGATAACATCGGTCATGGAGTGATAAACGCCTTTTGGATCGCGAGCAGTAATCAAACCAAAATCGTTCATAAATTTCATCAATTTCGGAATGTTCGCTTGTGCTTTCTTATCCCAAACAGATGCTGTATGACAACCTGATTGGTAGGCACCATCAACTGTCGGTGAGATTACTGTCGCAGCCATAGCTTCCAACTCCTGTGCAGTCATTAAACCTGTCGTATCTTGAGAACCGACAATATTTACTTTGACACGAACGTCAGAACCGGCATGCAATACTTTGCCAGGTGTTACACCTACTGCATTTTTGTTGAAGATTTTTTCTACAGCAGTTAAACCCTGACCTTCAATCGTGATTTCTTTCGAAGGCGCAAATACAGTCGGTGCCTGGATACCTAATGTTTGTGCTGCGAAAGTTTGGATTTTTTTACCAAATACGATAGCATAAGAACCACCTGCTTTGATAAATTCCATTTTCTGTGGAGTCAAAGCCTTTGAAATATCAATTAGCTCCTGCGCTCCATTATATAATTTCTTTGTTTTTGTATTGATGGTCAAAACAGTACCTGTAGCGACAGAATAAACTTCCTCCAAAACAGGCTCGTCTTTTTCATTGCGAACAACGTTTCCATTTTCATCTACCTTCTTCACCCAGTTTTTAAGATCGATACCGATACCACCGGTAACATCTACTGTCGTCAAGAAAATTGGTGAGATACCGTTCGTACCACCTACAATCGGAGCAATGTTTACAAAAGGAACATAAGGACTTGCCTGTTTACCTGTCCATAAAGCCACATTGTTCACCCCTGACATCCGTGAAGACCCCACTCCCATTGTACCTCGCTCAGCGATCAACATCACGCTTTTACCAGGGTGTTGTGCCTGTAATTCTTTGATTTGTTGCTGTGCTTCTGGCGTGATCATACATTTACCATGCAATTCACGGTCAGAACGTGAATGCGCCTGATTACCCGGAGATAATAAATCCGTAGAGATGTCACCTACACCGGCGATAAAAGTAACCACCTGAATTTCTTCCGCTACTTCAGGAAGTTTCGTAAAGAATTCAGCTTTCGCATAGCTTTCCAAAATATCTTTTGCAACAGCGTTTCCTTGCTCAAAGGCTTCCTTCAAACGAGCTGTATCTGCATCATATAAGAAAACCTGAGTTTTAAGTACCTCTGCAGCTTGATTGGCGATTGCAAGGTCAGTACCTAGCGCTAAGTCCAATAGCACCTTGATCGAAGGTCCACCCTTCATATGAGACAATAGCTCAAAAGCAAAAGCAGGAGTAATCTCAGCAACAACTGATTCACCCAAAATAATTTCCTTTAAGAACTGCGCCTTAACACCAGCCGCGGGTGTTGTTCCGGGCAAAGTATTATAAATAAACAATCTTAAAGATTCCGCTCTATTTTCATTGTTTAAATCTTTAATCTGAGCGATTACTTCACTTAGTAATTCTGCTCCGTCAATAGGCTTAGGATGTAATCCCTGGCCTTCTCGCTCTACAACCTCTTGTACGTAATCGTTGTAAATACTCATAGATATCAATCTTTCTATTTTAAGGATAGTTCAGAAGATATATTTTTTACCTTCTTCCACTACCGTGTCTGTAATATAATTAAGCTAATAAAATAACTCCTATAGACCCGCTACAATACATTATAAATTAGCCCGTTCAGTTCGTGTATTCAAGTCGATTTTTTTACCGTAAATCAACTATTATGACTAAATACAAAAATAGTGAAAATCCAACTTTAAACGCATGCATTCCATTTATTTAAATCAATTTGGAATTGTTCTAAACAGCACTTAAGCCATCCGCTCGTTTTTTCCTGAATTTGTTTTTCTTCCCGTTATCTGCCATAAAAAAAGAGGTGATTTATTTTACTAAATCACCTCTGCATATCTCTATATTTTTGCTATAGCAATATCTATATCTTTTAATGTTTTTACAGTCTCCAACGGATCTGCAGCATTGAACACAAAAGAACCTGCAACCAGCACATCAGCACCTGCTTTCAAGAGGTGTGCAGCATTTGCTGTGGTAACTCCACCGTCGATTTCGATCAACAAGCCATCATTGACACCCTGAGCCATTGCACGGAGTTCCTGTACTTTTGCATAGGTATTCGGGATAAACTTTTGCCCACCGAATCCTGGATTGACAGACATCAGACACACAAGGTCCAGATCAGCCAAAACATCTTTCAAAAGAGCAACTGGTGTATGTGGGTTCAACGCCACCCCCGCTTTACAGCCCAATTCTTTTATCGCCGCCAATGTACGGTGCAAGTGTGTGCAAGCCTCATAGTGTACGGTAATTATTTCCGCTCCCGAATCTTTACACACCTGCAAATAGCGGTCAGGATCAACAATCATCAAGTGTACATCCAATGGTTTTGTAGCATGTTTCGCAATAGCCTGCATAACCGGAAACCCAAATGAAATATTCGGCACAAAAACGCCGTCCATAATATCGATATGAAACCAATCAGCCTCACTATTGTTTACCATGATGATATCATCGTATAATTTCGCGAAGTCTGCAGCAAGAACGGATGGTGCAATGAGATGTGATTTTGTTGACATGTTGTGTTTTTTTTGCAAAGATAACAAGTATTTTCCGTTCAGCACAACATTCTCCGCATTTAACATGATTCAAATAGCAGCTAGCAGAACCCACAAAAAATAAATTATAACTACATTTGTATATTAACTTTATATAATAAAACATCGTTCGCAGTGGGAAGATTAAAAATAAAATATAAAAGAGAATTAAACACGACGGAAAATCTCATCCGAAAAATTGGACTTATATTGATCACTATCGTGCTGATCTGTATCTTTCTTCCCAAACAACCGCGATTCCGCTATGAATTTCAAAAGGGTAAGGTCTGGAACCATGAAAATCTTATTTCGCCCTACAATTTTGCGATCCTGAAGACGCAGGAAGAGCTCAATGCAGATAAAAAGGGAATTTTGAATACCATCCAGCCTATTTATAACGCCAATACGACAACAAGTAAGGAGCAGATTGATCAGTTCAACACCGACTTGTCCGAAAAATGGCAAAGCAGCAAGCTGGATACAACACATGAAAATATAAACGATTATCGTAGTGCCGGAAATGCCATATTAAACCACCTCTATGGAAAAGGGATCCTCTCATTGAATAATCGGTTTCAAAACCGCAACAACGAGAAATCACCAGCTTCAAAGCATTACAATTTTACGTTAATCCAAGATAAAGTCGCCACACAGAAAAACACGGCTGACTGTTATACGATCGAAAGCTCTTACGAATACATGGATAATTTAATGCCCAAATTGACCAAAATCAAACAGAAGAGCTGGCTACAGGAAACATTAAAAAACTATATCACCATTAATTACATTTATAATGACCAGCAGACCGAAGCGCTGGAACAAAATGCCATCGCCAATATATCTGCTACCCGAGGTGTTGTCCAAAAAGGTGAACTGATTGCTGAAAAAGAAAAGATTATATCCAATGAGACCTATCAAAAACTTGAGTCGCTACGCAAAGTATATGAGGACGAGGGTAAAATCAGCGGAAATCAAAACTATGTCACGCTTGGACAGTTTCTGATTATTTCACTCGCCCTTTCCATCCTTATGGTATTTCTCTTTCTGTTTCGTAAGGATATCTATTTTAACAATCGACTATTAATGATCATCATGATTGTGATCATAGGGATGCTTGCTGTACTATCCTGGGCCATCAAGATCAAAATTCCAAATCTATACTATATTCCTTTTTGTGCGGTTCCTATTATCATTCGCATCTTATTTGATACGCGGGTCGCCCTAAATATCCACCTGTTAATGGTTCTCCTAGCGGGACTATTTGTACCAAACAGTTTTGAGTTTGTCTTTTTGCAATTTATGGCAGGCATTGTTGCGATCTATAGCATCAAAACACTGGTAAAACGTGAACAACTGTTTGTCTCTTCGGCGATTATTCTGGCAACATATTGGATTGCCTACATCGGCTTGGTCATCACAAGAAATGGCTCCATTGACACCATTTATTGGTCAGACCTACTACCCTTTCTAGTTAGTGTGCTGATTACTTTGCTGGCCTATCCGATGATCTACGCTTTCGAAAAACTTTTTGGAATAGTATCTGATCTAACCCTGATGGAACTCACCAATAGTAACTCCAAATTACTGCGGGAACTTTCTTTTAAAGCACCTGGCACATTTCAGCACTCCTTACAGGTCGCCAATCTGGCTGAGGCAGCAATTTATAAAATTGGCGGTAATCCCCTATTGGTCCGTGCAGGAGCATTATACCACGATATCGGTAAATTGACAAATCCACAATTTTTTATTGAAAACCAAAAAACCGAAAAAAACCCGCATGATGAACTTTCTCCGGAGCAAAGTGCGCAGATTATTATCTCACACGTTATTAAAGGTGTAGATGTCGCTAAGAAACATCAGCTTCCGGAGGTTATCCTTGACTTTATCCGAACACACCATGGTACCACAAGGGTGGACTACTTTTACAATTTATTTGTTAAAAACAACCCGGACAAACTCGTGGATGAATCTTTATTCACTTACCCCGGACCGATTCCTTTCTCTAAGGAAACAGCTGTCCTAATGATGGCCGATTCTGTAGAAGCGGCGTCCAGAGCTTTAAAAGAACCCTCAGAAGAATCCATCAATAACCTGGTAGATAAAATAATTGAACACAAATTGATGCGCGGACAGTTCAATAATAGTAATATCACATTAAAAGATATCACCGAATCCGCCGTTATTTTCAAGGCTATGCTCAAAAGTATCTACCATGTTCGGGTGGATTATGATTTGAGTAAAAAAACAATGTAATTTTAATTGCCAAACAACAAATTGAAATTCAAATGCTTATTGTAACGTTACGTTTTTTTTGCATTTTTTTTGATATTTAGGCTTTGCAGATTCAAATAATTGCCTTATGTTTGCAATGTCAAAACACGGAAGGGTGCCTGAGTGGCCGAAAGGAACAGTTTGCTAAACTGTCGTACTGGAAACGGTACCGCGGGTTCGAATCCCGCCTCTTCCGCAGACAAAAGCGCTTTCAGAGGATTCAGAAAGCGCTTTTTTTGTTTCTGGTGGGAAAACAGCACCAAAAACAGCACCTAGTTTAAAATCCGGTAGAAAGCGGTTCATGAGGACAAGACAGTTCAAGAACGCGCGGATCGTCAGGGCAGCAAACGGGGACTGGAGAGTGGTCTATGAATACCAGATCCCCGGCCAGGCGGGAAAATTCAGAAAATTTTATGTCAGGGACGGTATCAACTACATCCATGACCCTGAGGAAAAGGAACTGGCCGCGCAGCAGCTCAGGGACGACATAGATTATGCTCTGGCTTTCGGATTCAACCCTTTCCTGCCCCAGGAGATCCTTTGCCGACAGATCAGTGAGCAGGAAAGCATTTTAAGCCTCGAGAACGAACGCAAAAAGCAAAAACCCTGGTCTATCCCCGAAGCCGCAGAGAAATTCCTGGAATACGGCCGAAAATGCGGACTGAGCGAAAACACCACCCGGACATATGTATCATTCCTGAACAACCTGAAAAAATATGTGGAATCCATGGATGATCCCCATATCCCCTGCTCGGCACTTACCGATGGACATATCCAGGATTTTCTGGACTATTATTTTTTCGAAGAAGAATGGACTCCCAGGACGTATAACAATCACGCGAAATTCATGAGCCAGTTCTTCACAAGAGTCTCCAAGCTTGAAAAGAAACAAAATAGGTCCATAAGATACGAAATCGACCTGTCCGACCTGATCATCAAGAAAGACAGGGCAGAAAAAAATAAATATTATTCGCCAATTGTAGCCGAAAAAGTAAAATCTGAGCTTCAAAAAGATCCCGAGATTTATAATTATTCGAAATGGATTTTTTATTCCTGCATGCGGCCAAAGGAAATCCGTCATCTAAAGGTACAGGACATTGACCTGTTATCACGTCAGATCAAGGTTCCGGGGCCAAATGGAAAAACAGGTGACCGGCTTGTCCCTATCTGTGACGAACTTCACGAACTTATCCTGGAAATGGAAATTGATAAAGCCAACCTGAATCACTTTATCTTTGGGAAAGGCCAGACAATTTCACCTGAGCAGGTATATGAAGATTATTTTAGAAGAAGGTACCAAAAGATTAAAGAACACCTTGAATTAGACCATAATTATACCTTATACTCATGGAAACATACGCGTGTGGTTTCATTGATTACGGCAGGATTTGATGACAACCAGATAATGACGCTAACAGGTCACAGAGACAGGTCAGCCTTCGAAGCCTACAAAAGGGATCTGATTATAGACAATACAATTATGAAGAAAAAAACAATTGACTTTTAGCCTCAAATTGTTTTGGTCAATTTATAAATTCGTCGTTGGAATCGGAATCATCTGCCCCAGTGATTAAAGTAAAAGGTTATTAGAACTAAGATTCCATGAAAGAAAATAATATTGAAAAAAGTATGCTAAGGTACTGGCCAGCATACTTTTTTCAATATTATTTTGAGCAGGATTTGAAGAATCTATTGGAGACATCAGTTTAGATTTTTACTCCAATTAGGCTTCAGCCTGAAGTTGTTGTTGCCTCACTCGCTTTAGCAGCTATTTTATTTAATAAAATTAAAATATAATAAATGTAAACTAACTGATTCCTCCTGACCTTTTAAACAAAGCTAATTCGGACGTTTAAACAAATTCTAATCACTGAATGTCTCCTAAATTTGTCTTAACAAAAAACAAATAAAAAATGAAAGTAAACAATTATCGAGGAGCATTACAGAAACCGATTGACTCTGGCTTCATGGCAGCGTCAACTTCAACAGAGGTGATAGAAGGAATTAATTTGCATGGCAAAATCGCAATTGTAACAGGAGAGGAATTATTCATAGATGGAGGTCTTACAACACGATGAAACATCTTAAAAAAAAAGAAAAAAGCAGCAGAATTTTAATCTACTGCTTTCCCGCAACCCATAATAAATATCCTTTGATGGAAAAATAGCTATTGGATTTCAGCTTACTATCCCAATTATTTTCCTCATCACAAATATTACTTAGACCGATTGTCACTGCCTCTATACTTTACAAAACCCATCGGAAATTTGCTATTTCTTAGCTTTTTACAAGAATATTACTAGTAAAAATTTTTCTTTAACAAACTACATTTAAAATCTGAAAACTTTCTATAAAACACAATAATTAAAATTGTATATTAATTATATAATATAAACCCAAAAACTGATCCGTTAAGAGCCTTCGTTCAGTTATTGAATTGAAAAAATAAATCTACTATGCGAATACTGTATCCTGTTGCCCTTTTCATTTTAGTGCATATGTTATTCTTTGGTTGTAAACAAAATCCGGCTTCATTGCTGTTGGATAAGGCAAGCCGATTGGCCGATGAAAAACCTGCAGAGGCTTTGCAATTCATCGACTCAATCTCTGATCCGGAAAACAGTTTAAACAATGATCAATACATGCGTTACCTAGTAACACATACCCAGATATACCATAAAAATTATCTTTCTATTGAGGATGATACCCTCATTTTTAAAGCAATCGAATATTTTCGGAATAAAACGACTAAACATGCAACTTTAGCCAACTTTTATGGAGGTACTGTTTTAAGAAGTCAAAAGAAATATGATTTAGCAATGGGATACTATAAAAACGCAGAATCATACGCAAAAAAAACGTCAGACGCTGAAACCTTGGGACTCATTACGTTTAACATGGGTGATTTACTTTCAGAGCAAGGCCAATACGATAAGGCAATTGTTAAATACCAGAAGGCCGCTAATTACTATAAAGAAAAACCAGCTAAAAACGCTATTTCCTATAGTTCAATAGGTCGGATGTATTTGTTCAAAGGCAATTCCGACAGTGCATTTCATTATTTCAATAAGGGAATCAAAATAGCGACAGACATCAGTAACAAAGCCCTGCTACGACAACTTTCAGAAAGCCTTGCCGTTACCTACGAACAAACTAAAAATTTCAAACAGGCAAAAAAATACCTACATTTTTCATTTTCATTAAACAATGACAGTACAAAACTCCCCAGGTATTATTTAAACTTCGCCATATTGTATGATAAAATGTCTTTAAAGGATTCGGTCGAATATTATGCAAAGAGACTAAAAAATGAATTAATCACTGTAAAGGATAATTATTTGCACGCAAGTATACTGAGCTTTTTAATCAATTTCGAAAAAGCCAATCATAATATTTATGCAGCATTCGACTATCAATCTGATCGTATGCAGACCCTTACCCTCATCATGAAGGAAAGAGAACAACAGTCGGTATACAAAATAGAAAAACAATACAACTATGAACAGGCACAAAAACGATACTATAAATCTATTTCCGTAAGACAGCGCTGGCTCATCATATTAATGGGGATCGTTATTGCGGGAATTACTTCATTCTTTTTCTACTGGCAAAAACAGAAAAATAACCAACTTGCTATACAGGGTAAAATGCAAACATTGAATGAAATGAATAATGATCTTGAATCACGAGTTCAGCAACACCAAGTAGATCTCAGAAGGGAGCTTCTATGGAGGTTTGATGTAACAAAAAAAATTTTAAAATTGAATGATGAGATAGCAAAAAAAGGCCGAAGTTCAACAGAAAGCGGCTTAATGTTAAATCAGTTTAATACCATTGTTTATGGTCAAAGTTCGCTCGACGAACAATGGGAAGTACTCCACCAAGCATTCAAACAGTCCAGGCCAACTTACTCAGAGAAAATCAGAAAAAATTATCCTCAAATATCGGAAACCGAATTCCGTATCGCCATCCTCACTTATGCTGATTTTAGTGTCAAAGAAATTGCACTTATATTAAAACAGAGTCCCCATACCATACAGACCCGACGAACTACACTACGAAAAAAACTCGGCATTGATAACTGGGGTGATATTGCCGAATTTATAGATAGAATGCGAGCCTAACCCCTTATAAGTGCGGCAATAGAAAGTGTGAAAATTGTATTTAGAGCCATTTTCACACCTAGCATGCATCATCAAAAACCTATACAGACAAAGTCATTAATGCTTGATAAACAACTAATTAAAAAACAAGCCTTAGAATAATCAATATGCAATCAGAATAAACCTATATTCATAATTGCCAAGAAAATCGTGCGAATAAATTTGCCACTTAAAGTTTAACCAAAATCCTTTTAAGATGACAAAATTCGCCCTTTTAATCACACTTTGTGCAGGATCGTTATTAACTTCTGCTAGTGAAAATCACCAGCTTTTTTCCAATTCAACAAAGGTTTTAAATCTTCAATCCGATGAGATAGATCTGAGGGGAAGAATAGAACCCGGTGAAATACGCAGGGAGGTGAAAGCAATTTCTGCCTATATGGAAGATTCCTATATTAAAGCCCAATTTCATTTTGATATGGGGTCCGTGCAGATCACCATCGCAAACGATTTAGGCATAATTCTATATACTTCCACTATTTCTAATTTTATTGGCGAGACGCTAATCCCAGTTTCCAATTTACCAGCTGGAAATTATTCAATATCATTCACGGCATCAAATGGAACAATGACAGGTGAATTTATGCTGTAAATAATCCTTTCTAACCACAGATCGATAAGTGATCTGTGGTTAGACTATCATTAACACATCGTTGGGATGGAAATCATAAATCTTATCTTTTCAGACTATGCTGCGATCGGTTCAACATGTATTTAACAGCCCCAACGTCATTACGGATATAACAGGACAATTGCCAAACTCTTGTACAATAAAACTCCCCTATGCAAAAGCTGAGAAGATTGTCTTTCGTGAGGGCACCATGTACAACCAATACTTTAGCTATTTCCTCTTTCTACTGGAGTTAACTACGATCGAACTACATACAGATTTAGAAGCCGGCTTTATCAATCAGAAAAAAAGACTTTTTCTATTCATGATGTTGCAGGGAAAAATGTCTTTTTTTACAGAAGATGGCTTTCCTATTATAACAGCGGAGGAAAATACCTGCTATGCAACCTATAATCGAAAAGGAAAATTCTGTTATCATCTCCCCAAAGGTACTCATCAATTTTTCTACATCATACCAAGAACTGCCTGGCTAGAACGGCAAGATCTTAATTATCCAAGCATAGGGCAATTTTTGAACAGTATGAATAATGACCATAAACTCTATGGTCATCTCTCTCCTTTTGCCATAGATGTAAAAATGCATGATCTCCTTTCTCAATTGTTTAGCTTGAAAGAAACAACAGACTATACCCAGCTTGAAATTGGTCTTCTAAAAAATATAAAAGCGATTATTAACCGCTATCAGTTAATGTTGGATAAGAAATACAGTAGTCTAGTTTTTAATGTTCAAGAATATATCAATAAGAATTATGGAGATCTTCAACTGAATAACAAAACCTTGGCTGATCATTTTTTTATTACCGTAAAAACATTGATCAGGACATTTAAACAAGAGTTTGATAAAACTCCATATAATTATATAGTTCAGGTGCGAATGGAACAAGCAAAAGCTTTGATCGGTACTAACAAAATCGCAATCACCGAAGTTTTTCCACTTGTCGGCTATTCGGATTTCCACAGTTTTAGAAAGCAATTCAAAAGATATTTCGGAGTTTCTCCGTCTAGCTTTAAATAGTCCAAATTTGAAATGCTTTTCTATTATTTCTCCCAAAGTGGGACAAAATTCCCCTTTAACAATTGATTACCAATAAAATTCTCCGTCATTTAGTGCATTTTGTCCTACCTGCCCCGCATTAAATGCTGCGAACTTTGACAATATACAAAGAGAGACTTCAAACATAGTTAAGATTTAGTCTGCATACCAAGGTACGGGCCATTTCTCGATGGTAAAGTTTCGACAGGAAAGCAAAGCTTAATGCTATCTATATCCGTTGGTATGCTTAACCAGGTCGAGATCGGATGTCGGGACATGGGCGTAGGTACGACGAAAAAGTACATGATGTGACAGAGAAGGGCTAAAAGTCCTCTCTAAGTAAAAAGAAATGAATGTATACAATGGTAACGAAAATGAAACGCATAGCAAGATCCAACAGGACTACATCCTTCCGACTTACGGGAGGAATGCGAACCAGTTTTCGTAGGATGCGGCACTTGATCGTGTTTCTCTTTGCACCATCAAATCTATTTTATGCTGTTGCCCGCATTCGAAAATACATTTATCGCAAAATGCGGTATGCCCGCAAATTTGCTTTGTTCACGCGTTAATGGGCCTATTGATTTCTAGGAAGCCGATAGGCCGTGAAATAGAAAACCTCGATTGTATGCCTGCGAGGTAAAACCGGCATACAGAAAATAATAATTTTTAAATCTAAAGTAATTCGTTATGAAAACGTTAAAATCAAAAATGATCGCTGGCGTAACTGCCTTAGTTTTATTGTCCGGAGTATTCTTCATGGTGAAAGCTATGGAAAAGGATTCAACTGACAAAGCTCCAGTAGCTATAAAGGCAAGTACCTGGCATTTTACAGGAACCAGCCAAAGTCAAATTTATAATGCAAGCTTCTGGCAAAGCGGTCCTTCGTCTGATCCAAATTGTTCAAATGACGCTGAGATTCTTCCTTGCTCGTTTACTGTAACTGACGCTACAATTGCCAATCCTTCACAATTGGTGAGTTATTTAAACACGAAATATCCAAGCGATCCAGATGCAGTCGCTGATAATGCTGATTCCCGTAAACCAGAAATGTAAGCAGGCGGTTCTATTTCATTAGACAATTAACCGAAATTTTAAGGCATCGGTAATGTTCCGATGCCTTAAATATATTTGCTACCTTGGATTCTGCTGCATACCGGATAATTCAATAATATCTTCAGGGATGGGTAGCGCATAGCGCAGATCGTTTGGATATAGCATAAATTCTTTCCCACTTAATACCCGCTTTAATGTAATATTTCTTCCTTCTCTATTTAACCTCTTTAGATCAATCCATCTTAAACCTCTAAAAAGCAACTGCTTTCGACGTTCTTTCAGGATAATTTCCAATGCTTCTTTTTCACTATTTGCAGTAACCGGTGAAAATTTTCCGGTTTTCCATCGGGTAACCAATAACCTGTTTAATACCTGTATTCCCTCAGTCCACTCACCACCCCGAGTTAGACATTCGGCTTTTGTTAGAAACATTTCGTCTGTGGCCAGCCCCGAAAATAAGCTTGCGCTACCCGTATACCGCCCTTTGAATCCATGCGATCCATCAGCATTCCTGACGAAAAATAATGTTTTACGAAGATCATTGTCATCATATTGATTATATAGTTCTTCGACAACTTTTGCCCTGCTCAAATTCAATATCTGCCCGACAGGCATACCAGCATCTGAGATTACCTCCTTGTTTAAACTTACAAAGGGATAGGTAGCGGTGCCGCCACTTAAAGCATTATAATCAATCAACGTATCAAACAATTGCAGACATGAATCCGCATAAACGCCCGCCTGCAAATAGTTTCCCATCGCAAGATACACTCTAGAGAGGCAAGCGTAAGCTGCCGGTTTAGAAGGACGAACAGGACTGACCGGAACTACCGGTAGCAAAGGCACCGCCTGCATCAGATCTGAAATAATTTGATTATATGTTTGTTCTTGAGTCGATCTTACAGAAGGCTCGTTAAAATTCGTATTCTGCTTTAAGGGCAGCCCTAGTTCCTTGGCAGCGACCTCGGCATCATAGCTCTGGCACCAGATTACACCAGCGGCAAAAACATTTTTGGCCCTGAAAAAAAGAGCCTGCCCTTTAATGTTGTTATATTCCATGGAATTCTTGACCGCAAGATCAAGTTTTTCCAATCCCTCCAGCACAGTGTTACTATAATAAACAGCAGTAGAAAAAGTCTGCCACTCGGTGGATCTGGTTTGGAACAGATAGTCTTTTTCCCAAACATGCGCCCGCCTATTAGCTTCTGAGGATAAGGATGTCCAATCCGCTTGCGTAAGGTAATAATCATCAGAACTTATCTCTCCCGTGTTAGGTTCGGACGCTAATGCACCTTTATTGTCCAAAAGTGCCTGAAAATCTTTGAGTGTCGAAGGAACGGCTAAACTTTTATCGGGTTTTTCAGACAAAAATTTATTACATGCAGCAAGGCACATCACGAGACCTAAAAAAAATAGATATGCTAAGCTTTTACTGAGTTTTTTAATTGGTTTCATAATCAATGGATTAAAATGTAAGTTGCACTCCCCCACTCCAGGTAGTGGGTGGTGCCATCATTAAATCATTATATGCGTAATCCGGGTCCAGTCCCTCTTTGTTTGCGCGCCATAGTAAGCCCAAGTTGCTTGCAGACAGAAATACCTTTAATTTTTCAAAGGGGAGTCTCATAGCTCCTTTGTTAAATTGGTAAGCAAAGTTTATATACTGAAGCCTCACATGGTCAGCTTTAAGCACGAAAGGCTCCGCGAACTGATAGAAAGCTTCCGCCTGAACAGAAGCAGGGTAGATTTGCGCTGGAACATCTGTTCGGGTCTCATCGCCAGGCCGCGTCCAGCGTTTCGAATAATCAGCATTTCCTTCCCAATTAGCAAATAATGAACTATAGGATATCGTAGGTTTTCTAAAGAAATAATTGAATTTGTATTGGATCCTTATTGTTGCAGAAAAACCTTTCCACAAAAAAGTGTTACCAACGGATCCAAAAACAGTTGGACTTGCAGAACCATGGTAAATAAGATCATTCACAGTTGTATTTGGTCCTGTGATTTCCGTAAACGCTGAACTGACTTCTCCGTTAACAAAGCCTCTGGCCGAACCACTCTGAGGATCTAACCCCGCCCATTTATAGGACAATACAGAATAAACAGGTTTGCCCTCAACCCCGGTCACCGTTGGGATCACCAGCATAAAATTACTCCCCCGATCAGTAGGCAGATAATATTTAACAATCTGATCCCGATTTGTACTTAAGTTAAATTCTGTTTTCCATTTAACTTCCCCATCAAGATTAACACTATTTAAAACGATATCCCATCCCCATCCTTTCATCTTTGCCGCATTTTTTACAACCGTACTTCCGATGCCTCCGGTATAATCAATCGGTACACTGGCAAACAGATCCGAGGAATTTTTGCGGTAATATTCAACCGAACCATTCAGACGGTTGTTCTTCAGCCCAAAATCTAATCCCAAATTCAGCATTGCTGTTGTCTCCCATTTTAAATCGGGATTGGCATATTTATCAAAACTTGCATAAGGCATCTGTGTATAGGGAGAATTTCCCCTATATCGAATTGTTGTCAAAGCAGCCATTGAGGGGTGTATATTCCCACTATGACCGTATGTAGCCCTGACTTTTAAATAAGGTATTGCTTTTCCGATTCCATTATTTAAATAAAATGGCTCTTCGGAAACTTGCCAACTCAGACCAGATGACCATAACGGATTCCAGCGATCATTTGTTTTAAATCCAAACAGATTTGAAGCGTCTCTTCGGGCACTGGCTGAAAACGTATATGTATTTTTGTAGGTATACGCCGCATTAGCATAAGCAGATACAAACCGAGCGGCCTTTTCACTCGCATAGATCCCATTTTCAATAAACAATGGGTATCCGGTTATCAGGTGAGGGAAAGACATCGTATAATCTGCGGTACCGGATGTCATTGTGCCTGAGTCAAATCCGTAGCTCCTACTTGTATGCCCCAAGGACACAGACTCCCTGATTTCAGTACCCAAAATTGCACTGAATAAATGATTTTCAGATCTTTTGTCAAAACTGAGCTGCCCCCTCAAATTATTGGAAACTATAGTTCCATCCTGATAATCCATTATTTCTCCAGGCGGCACCTTCCGTACCAGATTACCATCGCTGTCGAATTGTGAAAATCCATTCACAAGATCCCGGACAAAATAACTCTGATTCCCCCTCAGATGATCCGCTGAATTAGTCTGACGCTCATACTGATACATCAGATCAACGTGAAACCATTTCAAGAAGCCATAATTTAATCCTATGTTGGCGATTATATCAGAAATATTTTCTTTTCGGTTATTACTTTTATAATCATCCAAAGGGTAATATTTCCAGTCTAGAAGTTTACCGTCTCCTAATGTATCAATATAGCTGAACCGCCAGTCTTTAGGAATTGGAAGAGCATTGCCTTCCTCGTCTGCTAATAATGCGTACGGATACAAAAAACCTCCCTTCGATGTTATCTCACCGGTACCCTGCCTACCCGACTGCCGTGCACTTTTTGTAAAAGCCAATGAGGAATTTAATTTAAGGTTATCAGCTAGCGCAATCATGTTCTGCAACCGCGCATTTACACGCCTGTATTTATTTCCGAGATTATCCATATTGATATCACTCCCCAAAAAAGCACTCCAGCCCATCTTAGCTGAACCACCATTCATTGTTAGCGCATATTGCTGATTAACGCCTCTTTTATAAACATAGCGGTCGAAATCCTCTCTAACATCATGCATTTTTAACCGTTCAATCTGGCTATCGATAGCCTCTATCTCGGAGGGGGATGCTGACCTTCTTTTAATCAACAGCTCCACTACTGGTGAAAGAACGAGTTTACTGTCCAAATCAATATCATTGTCATAATATCTCTTTGAAAACAACATTTTCTCAACATCAATAAAATCGGCAGAGCTCATTCGTCTCTTGCTAAATAAATTAGGCTTAGCTAAAACGGTTGTATTTGCCACAAAGTCCATCCTTAAAGGCTGATTCAATTTTCCTTTTTTTGTGGTGATCACGATAACACCATTTGCAGCTTTTGCACCCCAGATTGACGCTGCCGAAGCATCTTTGAGGATCGTTATGTTATCAATATCATTTGGATTTATATTGCTGACATCGCCGTCATATGGAAAATTGTCCAGTATAACCAAAGGAGCATTCATGGATGGCTGTAAAGTGCTCAGTCCTCGGATACTTAGTCGAGGCTCCGAATTTGTACTTCTATCGAACACAAGTCCACTGATCGTACCATCCAACTTGCCAAGAATATCCGGCGATACCTGCTCATCAAGTTTATTCTTATCAATCCAGGCAAAAGATCCTGTGATCCGCTCCTTAGGAAGCGTCTGATATCCAGTAGAAACGTTTATATCAACGACATCCAATTGGGTATTGATTTCATGTAACCGTATAACAACTTCTTTCTTAGATGCTGCTAAGAAATTAAAAACTGTATCTAAATTTGAATAGCCTATTGCTGAAATCTTTACATGGATCCTTTCTGAGGTTTTTGTAAAATTTAAAAAGAATTTCCCATTCTTATCTGATTTCAACCATTCTTTAGCCTTTCCATTGTCGGCAAGCACGTTAATGGATTCCAAGCGTTTACCGTTTTTTTGGTCCACAATTTGACAAGGAATAATACTTTGTCCATTTACGGAGCCTGCTAGCAACGAAATAAACATTGAAACGGAAAAATATAGGTATATTTTATAGTTACTTTTCATAATCTCAAGGCTATTGTTCATCATCCCTAATAACTAACATGTATTTTTCCTTGCCGTTGATTTTTAGTTTTTCGATTGTTCCCTCATACGGCGTGGAATTGTTGATTAGCGACAAAATATTCTCATAAAGCTGAACGGGTTTATCAACCGGTAGGATAACATCATAACTATAGAGGTTTTCTTCATCCCACTTGAACTTCAGTTCCTGCCTATTAAAATCCCTTGAGTCAATTCCCGTCAACTTAAAATCTAATTTTGCCGGTTCTTTCACATCCAAGATGATATCCGTGGTCATATTAAACATGATCCCCTTGTGTCTGAGTAGTCCATTTACGATTGATCCATACATTAATTTTAACGGTTCATTGGTATGACATCTACCATAGATAACACTGTCTTTTGACCGCTCGAAAAATGCAGTCACCAGTTCAGGTCTCGCTCCCTTTATGAATATTGAATATTGCTGAAGGCCCTTATCCAATATTTCATCTGATATTAATAGCGCACCACCCTTATCTATTTTTTGTGCTAGAGCTAGTTTTGTTTTACCCGGAGATGCTAACATTTCACGGATATTTTTTTCCGTTACCTGCTGGGCTTGTGTAATTGAGCGAACCTTTCCATCTGCTGTTATCCATACAAAATGGGGTATGGATTTATAGGGAAAATATTTACGAAGTACAGTGTCTCCAACAACTGAATAAAGATTAAGCGAATCTGTGATATAATTTTTCTTAATAAAAGGAGACACTTTATCCAAAGATTCAAAAGTGACAGGCAAAAATATAACCCCTTCAATTTCACTTTGAAATTTATGCGTACGGGGCATATTAGCTATACATGAGCTACAATAAGTAGCCCAGAAATCCAAAATAATAAGTTTATGGTCTCTATAATCTGAAAGCTTTATGGAGGACTTACCACTTGGATGGTTCACGGCAGGCATGGACATTTCCCATAACACTTTTGGTATTGTATCACCAACTTCCAAAGGTTTAATTTCAACCTTAGCCACAGCCCGCTCGGAAGTAGGCTGTGCCAAAGCTGATAAACTAAACATAAGAAACAATGGGGCTATGATAATTTTGACCAAAGTCAATAATTTTAGAATATTCATAATTTGTTTTTAAGGTTAGATGACACTCGTTCGAAAAACTCAAAAATTTCTTTATTCAGTTTTTGTTCTCGGTCATTCATGTTAGATTTTGAAACGGATTTAAGGTTTATTTTACTTAGGTCCGTTCCTCGATTACGCGCTTCAAAGTAACCTCTGATCAGATGGAGCAGATCCATCAGAAATTCCTGTAATTGATCTGCGGAATAAATTGGTTTTTTATTATCGGGAATCCCATCCTGGCTGAGAAAGAGATAGAAAATATGATCCTGAAAACTTTTCAAATCATATTTTTCCCAAAATTCCTCGATGTCCACCATTGGATCATACCCCTGCTCGTGGGTCTTATAAAATACTAAATCCAATGCGAGCAACTTTTTGTAGAAACTGTTCATCACTTTAACTTCTAACCCGTTTGAATACAGTATGAGGTCCCCTCTCTGACTAAAATCAGACTTTCAGGACTGCTGTAAACATAGGTTACAACAACAATAAATTAATTACAGGGAGCCAAACTGCGTGAAATAGAAGTTACAAGGAACAATAATTGGCGATACGCAGTTCATGGCAAAAGGAGCCAAAATGTTGGCAAGCCGTCTGAGCTACTCAGGAGCAGAAATAAGATTTTTAAGGATTGCTTTTTTTTTCATAACTCGTTGGTTTATTAACGAGCTTGGAAATGACGGTGTACTTAATAAGGTTGGAGTCACCTGTCAATTGTCACGCAGGCCCTGACAAAGCCAATATCGCAAAAGCGATGTGAGCACAAAGACATAAGTGACCCCAACCCTATTGATATTAGGTATTGGGGTTATTCACTTACTCTTGGGCTCTAGAATTGTCAGGTTCGCGTGCCAAGACTCGTAAGCAAATACCTCATTTTTTGTTAACAGAAGTATTGCAAAATTACAATTATTTTTATTCTACACTATTTTAAATTCATTTATTCTACATTATTTAAATAAAAGTCGGTAATAAAAAACACCAAATTCCACTATATTATTCAAATATACGTAATAATTACGTATTATTCAAGCATATTACGTATTTAAATTCCGCACTACCATTAATTAACTTTATGAGTTAAGAAACCCCTATTACTGACTATGCATAAAGTTCATATTGGAGCTGAATTATTCAAAATTGCCGACAACCATAAATTATCTATTGTTGAAATAGCCAAACGTGCAGGATATGGACAATCGATGTTTTACAAACACATAAAAAAAGAAGATCTTTCCTTTACGATTCTTAAGCGATATGCGGATGCTATGAGCTATTATTTTAAGACTGAAATACCAGAGTTCGGAGAATATTTACAACAGTTTGGCACACTAGAGCCGAGTCTAGATGAACTTTCAAAAATACAGTTATTAGATAAGATTGAATATTGGAAGGATCAGGCGTATGAAGCTACAAAAAGAAACAATGAACTACTTCAAAGAAGCATTGAGCAAGAAAAAGAAAATGATCAATTAAAACGTGAATTAGAAGATCTGAAAAGAAATTTAAATAAAAAATAGTAACCGCCTATTCATTTCAGCTGTTTGATTCAAATACGTTATCATCTAATCGCTACCCTATATCGAAATTAGGATTAAATACGACTGGAAAACAAACAAAATGTAATAATGTATGTTTTACACTTGATTTGATAAAATCATAAGTACAATCCGTACCTAACATATCTCGGCCACAATTCATTTGATATGCAAATAGGTTGTACTAAAATGAATCCCATTATATTGGGAGTTATTATTATTGAATTTATTCTAATTGGCGCTGTAGGCCTTTATTGTTTAGAACGCCCGAGCGCAAAAGACCGAAAAGGATATTTTATTTTCCTTATAATGCTCGTTTTACTCAATATAACGAATGGTCTTATACCGAACCCCAATCTTAAAATCCCATTGGCTTTTCAGTACTTTCTTCGAAATACAATAGGTTTTATAACAATCTCTTACCTACCCTATCTGTATTTCAAAAAATCGAACATAACCAAAATTAATAGGAAGGCTAAAAAAGTGTGGAGTAACAGCTTTCTATTCATAGCACCTTACCCTATACTATTTTCGATTATTTATTCTACTTGTAATGATTTGGAAATTGCTCACCGCTTTTCTTTATTTGTGCCTTGCTTGAATAATATGACCCTAGTAGCAATCGCTGGTAAAAACATCAGCGATATTTCCGAAAAACAGGAAGATAGTGGAAAAATATCTATGGATTTATTTGCCTTCGCCACAATTTTAAGTTGGCTATTTATATATCCCATAATACATTTAAATGGAGGAAAGGAACTAGAAACCATCCTGATTAACCTAGGCCCTACAGCACTAAACATACTCCTTCTTCATAATTGGCTGAAAAATAAACGGCTTGAAAACGAAACTCTCCAAAACTCTGTTTCACACGTACCATCTTTAAATCTGATTATTGTCAATTGCCAAAATTATAGTTTATCTGAAAGGGAGACTGAGGTAGTCATATTGCTATGCCATCATTTCAAACGTCAACAGATTGCCGACAAGCTCTTTATTTCAATCCGGACTGTTGACAAGCATATCGAACGCATATTTTTAAAGACAGGTGTTTCCTCGAGAGACTCATTATTCGAGAAGTTAAATACAATGACCTAGGGACTTTCGAACCGAATTTTCTTAGAAATACGTAGGTATTACGGACACAAATACGTAATGCCTACGCTATGTTAAAATTTGCTTCAAGCATACTTTTGATCTGCGAATGAAAACAGGCAAGTACTAATTATTCTATATCATGCCAGCAGGAAAATTTGAAAATCAATATTCGATTATGCTTGAACAATTGACGGAAATCAATGGGACAATGAGCGATCCAATCAAAAATTTGAATGCATCGCTCACTATAATTAAACAAACTCTGATTTCTTTGAAAGAACAGAATCGAATGCAGCCTTTTATAGACGATGATCAGGAGATCAGATTTTTTAAATATACAAAACCTAGGTTTTATGCTTGGCAGGTTTACTATTTAGAACTGCATAATATTATTTCATCTGTTCCAATCGGAACCGACGAAGTGATAAAAAACTATTACATCAATGAAATCGCTATCATAGATCGCTTTTTTAAAATTCACGCTTTTCACTATCAATATTATCTAAAAAATGAAAGCTGCAAGGATCAGATCTTTTTCCTTAAACGGCATAGATCTCTATTTCCTCCCAGTGTAGAACTAAATGCGGTTGATCCTGAATTCTCTACTGAACTGGATCAGCTATTCGGCAGATTCCGGGCAAATGAAATGTTACGTGATTTTTTAATACGCAAAGTCAAACTATTAATTCAGGAATCGTATAATGGTTTGGCAAATGGCCTTTTCGATAAAGGGAAAAGATCCTGGTCCGGAGATAAAGTTGAACTGATAGAAATAGCTTATGGTATTTACTATACTGGACGGATCAACCATGGCAAAGCAGAAATTTCTGAGATCATACAATGGCTGGAAGAAAGTCTCAACATAGACCTCAGCCAGGCTTATCGAATGTTCGTTGATATACGTCGCAGGAAAACTATAAGTTATACAAAATATTTGGATGAAATGCGCAGTACAATACATTCACACATCGAAGACTCCTTTAAATTCGCAAAGAAATCAAATAGATAAGTTTGGATTTATGATATCTTAGAAGCTATGGAGGATACCTAGAGGATACCCACAACCCCATTTCTGGCGAATGGGGAAAGAAAAATAGGGTTCTGCCCAACTTCTGCTTGCTTTGTAGCGTTATTTACGATTATTCTTGCTAAATTTTTTAATGCTGATAATATTGATGATGAATATATTTGTTTAAAAGTATTTCAAATTAAGACCTATTTAAATATGTCCCTTACCCAATTAAGGTTAAGAGACAATTACTAAAGCTAATGGGTTATTTCGATCCCCTGGTTCTACCTCCATAAGTCCTGGTGGAACCATCTGAAGGACTCTGGGAGTCGGGAGGTGTAGGTTCGAAAGTGAAGCTCTCTATAAATTCTTTTGCATAAGTGATCCGGTCAGATTCAGGCACATTTATGATTATGTCTCCCATCAGCATCTCGAGCTTGCTTATAAAAAGAATGATGAATCCAACACTATTTCCACGCTTGCTTATGATATAACTGCCATTAACCCTATCATTATTGACATACCCAACTGTAAGATCTTCTTTGTTAAAAACGTTATACACATCATTGATCTAATTCTGAGTCACACTCTCTATGGTTTTGCGAGCAGATAAACTCGACCACGAAATATTTAGTAATCCATAGCTTGTTTCAAACCAACGCACAGTTCCCGACCTGGTTCTAGTTGGACTAAGATTCCTATTACTTGTTGGAACCGTACCTGTGGTAGGTGTGTATCCTGGAGGGGGAATCTCCTTGATATACTCTACTTTATGATAGGAGTTATAGCTTGAAATTTTTTCTATGGATATATCCATCAATTCGGTGTATTGTTTACCAAAGAAGCCATAAACAAGACTATTGTTAAGCATATTTAGTACAGTTAAGTCAGTGATACCATTAGTCTTAAAGTATATGGAGGATACTTTGGAAATTATATTTTGCTGAGCAGACAAGCTCATTGTAAATAATATAAAAGTTATTACAGTTATAATATTTTTCATTTTCTATTAGTTATTAGGGATTACAGGGATCGTAACCACTCAGGTATGTCTATGACTGAGTGATTACCCACGTTATATAAAAATATATACATCAACTGCAAAGCACCTTAAGTCATGGGCTGACAACAAAAAATTCTCCTATCGTGTCTATACTACTGGAGATACATGTACAAAATTTATTTCAGCAAACCTTCTTTTTGGTCACTGTGTGTCAACAGATGTCTTGGCATAGGCACCGGTTGTTTCTATTCGGATACGATCGGACGATGATTTGCACTGTTACCCAATTATTTGGATACTGAAAGTATTTTGCGCTGCCAGAAGAAAAAGATTAAGAACAAGACGACCAATGTCGCTGGGAATATCGTCATCTTGGCCAAAGTGAGCTGACCCGAAGCAAGCTCTAATGCTGGACCACTTAACCCCTTCAGCATCATTTCAATTCTGGCATTGTCGATCCACCGGCCAATAATCGGTTGGAATATAGAGCTTGAAAACATACCTACACCGCCGATAATAGACATCCCAAATGCTCCGGTAAGGGGTGTTCTTTGTGCCACCGAACCAACCATGGTGGGCCAAAAATAACAAACTCCAATCGCAAAACAGACGGCTGCAAGATAGACCAAAGGACCTGTAACCGTACTGAACAGGTACACACCGATGGTGGCAAAAATGGCTGAAATCAATAATACACCTGTCTGTCCCAATGCTTTTACCACTGGCCCTGCAAAGTAGCGGCCTATAGCCATCAAACCAGTCACCAGGGCCAATATCAGCATCGGACTTGCGCCGCTACTGCCCATGATCAAACCTACCCACTGTTGGGGGCCGAATTCGGTTATTGCAGTAAGCGCCATGCAGATAAAAAGAAAAATGTAAGTCGGAGATAGCATCGCCTTTAAATTTCCTGATAAAGATCCTGCACCAGATGTCTGAGGCTCTGGAAATGTCTTTCCCCAGAATAATATAGCATAGATCAATGTAGGGATCATAATTATGCCTACCTGTATCTGCCAATTGATAGCAGCATCTGTCATCAATTTAGACAGAAGACTGCCGATCACTATACCACCAGGGAACCACATATGGAACCTGTTTAGCATCTTATTCATTTTTACTCCTGAATAACTATCTGCGATCAACGGATTACATGCCGCTTCGGTACACCCATTACCAAAGCCAATGAATAAGGTGGAAACGAGCAACAGAGTATAGCCCCCGGCATAAATGGTCAACAGGACACCTAGTGCATGGGCGACAAATGCCACTTGCATAATACGTTTAGGTCCGAACCTATGGTAAACCAATCCGCCCAAAATCATCGATATCGGAAACCCTAAGAACCACATCGAATTGATAAACCCTAACTGTCCGGCACTCAGATCGAATTGCCGACCAAGTTGCTGTAAAATACCCGCCCGGATGGCAAAAGTAAAAGCTGTAGTGATAAGCGCAAAGCAACTGCCATTGAATAAGGCTGTTTTATTAACGGGAGATATGGTAGTCATCATATTCATGAGGTTTATCGTTTATAAGGAATTATTATAACTGAAACAGTGATATCTTTTGGTTTGCAAGTATCAATCTTTATATAAGGATTTATTAATTTCCATAGGCTTGCATCTGTTATGATTTTATGATCCAATTGACAACAAAATCAAAATAATAGTCATTTCAAGCGGAGGATAAGTTTCTATTTATAATTATCGGCTATCATTACTTTTTCTTTCTTGATATTATTCATGAAATCCGTGTATTTTATCGGTAATTTCTTTCTATGAAAGTAAAAATAAAAGTCAAATTACGGTTTTATTAAGGCCATTTACTATCTATTATAAATAAAAATGGCATCATCATTTGTAAACTTGAACTGTTCTTAATATTATATATGAGTACAAGACGGTTGAGAGAACGATTTGTCCCAAAATATTTCATTTTTTTTGCAGTTATGTTTTATTAAATTTTGGTAGTAATTACTTATTGATATCTCTTTACATTAGTAACCCAGAAAAATAGCCAATGATTTAGAGGTCTGGGGTGTTCAGTCGCTAATATCTTAAGTTGTTTCCCTGAATTAATTACTTTTTATTATTCCAGAATTTTTGTTAGATTTACTTTATAGCACTTGCAGCTAAAACGTATGTCAAACTAGTGAGTTATTCGTTGAGTAGGGAAATGGAAGGTTTGTAAATTGCTGATAAATAGAATTATGTAAGTAGGGTTCGATTCCCCTACGGAATACTAATCATTAAAACAGGAAATGCTTTCTTTCCCATAACCCACAGAAAAGTCATAAATCGCAAAAATTTTCTAAAAAATTTCATATTAATACTTGATTACCAATTTTTCCACCTTGGTAAACGCTATTGAGCAAAATAACATAGAAAGTTGTCGCAAATCTACGAGCAACAACCCAACTGTTGTAAAAAACCTTTTTTACCCTCTTGAATTTACCCCACCTCACTAATCAACACTTCATTTCCTTTTCTTTTTTGCCAGTAAACAATATTAAAAAAATCTATACCAAGCTACTCAACTTGTGAGATCCCCATGCCCAGCCTTGCCAATTTTGCCCTATAAGGACTCGTTCTTTGACATTGAGGGAAAAAGCATTTTCGGTTTTAACGACCGAAAATTATGTGCAGTCGAAATCTATCCAAATATTTTTGATGAACCATAGGCAGCCGGTTTCGGCAGGTATATATTTACCGACGTGTGTATTCCCGATCTAATAAATATATTGAACGTCCTTGAACGCAGCGATACGATAAACCAATATATTCTCTGACAGTTTACATTTATCATCATATAGTAAAGGGGCTTCCGCCCCTTTTTTTATTTCTGAAAACTAATATTTAATAATCAAGCAATTAGCTTATGGAAACAAAGAGAAACGCAGAACAGATCAAAAACGAGGTGTCTTTGGTTGACTTTCTCTCCCGACTAGGTCATCAGCCATCTCAAAAATCGGGTAAAGAACTATTTTATAAAAGTATGCTCCGTAAGGAAAATACACCATCACTGTGCGTAAATGATCAATTAGATGTCTGGTTTGATCACGGTGGGGCCAATCTCTCTGGTATTAAGGGTGGTAATGTTATTGATTTTGCATTAGCATATTGGCATCCAATAACTTTTAGGGAAGCTCTTAATAAAATAAACGAAATCATGAACGTTCCAACCAAAATTGCTTTCGTAGATTCAGAGAGGAAAAAACGGCCTCGTCAAAAGGCGACCCGTCTAGCCAATTACAAAATTCAGGACATTAAAGAATTAGGAAACAATCCAGCTATTGAAAAATATCTTAAAAAGCGTGGCATTTGGGAGCAAGCACAGGGAAAGGTTAAAGAAGTCTATTATAGTATCGAAACTGGCCCTAAAAAAGGAAGATTCTATTTCTCAGCTGGCTGGAAGAATGAAAACGATGGATGGGAACTTAGAAATAAAATAGGAGTTTTCGATTTTAAATCCTGTCTTGGCCGAAAGGGAGTTTCCGTTTTTAGTGGCGACCTAGACAGATTATCTATGTTCGAAGGATTTCTGGACTATTTGAGCTGGAAAAAGGATAATCCCGATGCTACCGATTCCATTCTTGTGCTCAATTCTGTCAATCTGCTTGATATTGCTATAAAAAAAGCATGTGGTTTTCCAAATATTGACGTTTATTTTGACCGAGACAATGCAGGTGAAACAGCTTTCAAGCAATTAAAGAAAGTACTTCCACAAGCAAAAGATTGCTCGGAAACTTATAGCAATTTCAAAGACTATAACGAAATGCTACTTGCAAGACGTCCCATTCCGCTCCCATGGGAAGAAGAATATATTTATGAGAAAATATTGGCCACCTATATGCGATAAGTAACGTTGCCCAAACTAAGCTAATTGGCTATTTACTCAATGAGCAATTAGGCTAAACGGCAAGAATGCAGTTTTGCCAATAGGCCAATAAGCTGTTAACCTAATAGGCTACTGTACTACGGATCCATTATACTAATGAACAATGGGGCCGAAAGGTAAGAATGCAGTTTTGCACATAGGCCAATAAGCTGTTAACCTAATAGGCAACTGTGCTACCGATCCATTATGCTAATAGCCAATAGTGCAAATAGGTTATTAAGCAAAATAGCTAAATAGCCAATTAAATACAATTACGTCATAACGAAGACAAATGCCAGGCTATCCTCCCCTACACTACCCTGCGGATCCCCTTAGCCCTGCTGCCGGAGATCCGCCCAGGTTGCAAACCTCCTCGTGTTTTGCAACCTGCAAGTTGTGTTTTCGGGTACCCCGAAAACTACCTTGCCTTTACCCTGCGGCGCCCCTGTTGGGGAGCTGCGGGGCACAGGGAGAAAAACCTTCGCAACTCGGTTTTTCTTTTTAAGGGCTGGGAAAAGCCCCTTCACAGGACATGAAAAAAGCTCAAAAAAAGCCAGGTAGACCACCGATGCTGACCGGCAAGCGGATACATCTTATCAAAGCCAAACTCACCGACGAAGAATTCAAGGCATTGGTTGAACTCCAGAAAGTTAGCGGTTTAAACCGTATGGAACTTATTCGTAGGCATGTTCTTGGCAAAGGTGCACCGCAAATTATCAATGTAAATGAATTGCTCCATGCACTTGATGCTATTGGTTCTGAGCTGGGAAGAGCTGGCAATAATATCAATCAACTGGCTCGACATGCCAACACCCTCAATAAACAAGGGAAGTTAAGGGAACAAGTTGTGTCAGATTTTAATAATTTATTTACTGATTACATCCATACACAACAGGAACTCGAAAAACAACTTCGCCATATTCTTCGGGCAATGAGAACCTCTTAAAGAGAATTAGTACAGTCTATTAATCCATTTATTCAACATCTATGAAACAGCGTAAAAAACGAAACCAAAAATTGTCAAAGGCCCAAGCTTTCACCTATGCGCAAAAACAAAATGCTTAGACACGGTAGTCTCTTTAGTGGTATCGGTGGATTTGATCTTGCTTCCACATGGATGAACTGGCAGAATATATTTTCCTGTGAAATCGATCCTTTTTGTCAGAAAATTTTAAAACATTATTGGCCAAATATTCACCATCATGAAAACATCTGTCACCTCGATGCAACTCAGTATAGAGGACTTGTGGACATCATCAGCGGAGGCTTTCCCTGTCAGCCCTTTAGTCAGGTCGGAAGACGAAAGGGCAAATCGGATGACCGTTACCTCTGGCCGCAGACTCGCAGAATTATTGAGGAAGCACGACCCCAGTGGATTGTGCTTGAAAATGTTACTGGACTCTTCACGATTCTCGAACCGGAGCGTATTTCTGAAATGGAAATCAAAGAGATTGAGCTTTTTTGTGCGGATAAAGAATATAAAACAACAAAAACAATTGTCAGCCTCCAGCGAAGAGTCATTGCAACTATCATTTCAGAAATCAATGCAGCAGGATATATACTTCCCAAACTCAACGATGGCACACCAGTCATTTTGTGTATTCCAGCTTGCGCCATGGGGGCACCGCATCGTCGGGACAGAGTCTGGTTTGTTGCCCACGCCGGTAGCGAGAGATTGGAAAGGCCCAACACCGGGCAGGAAAATAGACAATCTACCTGGAGCTGTGAGATTCCTGATTGGATTAACTGGTCAACTCAATCCCCTGTTTGTGGGCCAGATGATGGGATTCCCAGAAAAATGGACGGTATCACCTTTCCAAAATGGCGGACCGAAAGTATAAAAGCATTGGGTAATGCTATCGTCCCACAGATTGCACTAGAACTTTTTAAGGTTATCGATACCGTTGAAAGGGAAATGAAAAATAACTCGCTCTAGTTTTTTATTATCCAACAGCCTTTCACCATGATTGTCAAGATCCTCAAAAAATCGTCGACTTTCAAAGCGGTAAATTATAATACGGGCAAAGTCGACAAAAACAAAGGCGAACTACTTTTGGTCAAAAATTTTGGTGTCCTTCAGGGAATTGAGAACCTACGGCCTCAAGATTATATCAATTACCTGGAAGCTGTTTCTTCATCCAGCACACGTATCAAATATCCCCAATTACATGTAGCCATATCCAC
Organism: Sphingobacterium sp. CZ-UAM; assembly: GCF_002000245.1. Lineage (GTDB taxonomy): Bacteria > Bacteroidota > Bacteroidia > Sphingobacteriales > Sphingobacteriaceae > Sphingobacterium. Next base: position 1,586,852 of record NZ_MTCM01000001.1, read on the forward strand.
CAAAGGACGACAGAACAGCAAAGAAGAACTTTCAGATATTGCGCAGAAATGGATGGATGGAATGGGCTATGGAGACCAACCTTATCTACTGATCTTCCACAAGGATACAGACAACAATCACATACATCTTGTATCCACACGTGTTGGAAAGGATGGGAAAAAGATATCCGACAGATTTGAGAAACTGCGTGCATACCGTGTTATAGATCAGATTATGGGAAAGGATAAAAAACAGACAGTCGAAGATCAACTGCAAAAAGCCCTGTCCTACAATTTTTCGACCCGAGCTCAGTTTATGATGCTACTTGAGACAAAAGGTTATTCCCTTAATCTCACCGACGAAGCCTATGCTATAAGTAAAAATGGTATTGAATTCGGTTCAATTGAACTAGCCAAAATTGATTTCAGAATTGATGAGAGAAAGAAAGACGCTGCAAGAGTAGCACAGATCCAGGCAATCTTTGAAAAATACAGATCCATTTACGATACCAAGATAACTGGCACTAACCAGGGCTACAACTCAGACTTTGCCGAATTTCTTCATAAAAAGTTTGGTCTGGAGATCATCTTCCATGGAAAGAACGAAAAGCTTCCCTACGGTTATACGCTCATTGATCACGCAAAACGGACAGTCTATAAAGGCGGTGAAATTATGGTCCTTAAAGACATTATTGACGTTTTGGCCAATCCGATCGATGAGCAGGAAAAGGAGCTGTTACATGTGGTGAGCCAAACTGAACTTGGAGATAACCAAACTGGACTTGAAAAAGAAGCTATTGTGGAAACTCAAGCCAAAAACTTGCTTAACGAATTTAACGGTATTAAGCCTATCGAACTCCCATTGGATAGATACGTACCATCTGAATTAGAAATCATCCTACCTATTCTAGATATTAATATATCCGATGATATTGATGACGAAGCAATTCTAGGTAAAAATCGTAGGCGTAAGCGTAAGTCTCGAGCGAATACCAGATAACATTAACCATCATAAATTTCTGAATTATGGTCATTCTTATAGGAAACCAAAAAGGCGGAGCTGGCAAAAGTACACTTACCCTGCTGCTTGCCAACTACCTCACTTCTGTACATGAAGAAAAAGTTACTGTCCTAGATATGGATTACCAACAGTCCGTATCATCAAAATATGAAAAAGCCAAGATCTTGGAAAATGAGCCACCCTACGAAATCGTCGCCGTTGACCTCGCCCAATTTCCGATATTACTCAAAGTCCTTACCAAAAGTCCAAAAGAAATAGTTTTGATAGACCTACCAGGAAAAATGGACGATGATGGTCTGATTCCAGTAATTCTTTCTGGGGATATTATCCTCTGCCCATTTAATTACGATGAGTTTTCCGTCGACTCAACCCTACTTTTTGCTATGGTAGTACAGAAAATCCACAGTCGGGCACCGCTTATATTTATACCAAACCGGATCAAATCCAATGTACGTTATGATACTCAAATGGAAGTGGAAAGGGTTATGTCAAAATTTGGAACGATAACTCCTACAATCGCTGACCGCATAGACTTCCAACGTGTAAACACGCTTCATACCCCTACAATTGTACTACCTGCCATTTTACCCATATTGAATTTGATCTATGACAACTATATCAAGAAGGAAATACCCGAATGAAAGAAATAAAATCTCTTGCCGACAAGCTCCGTGACCAGCTCCGCTCAAAAGAAACGAATCCTAAAAACCTCCCTAAAACTAAAAGAGCCTCTCCCGTACAACAAGAAAAATGCCCATCGCCCGACAAAGAAAAAGCAATAGTCTTTTTTAACGACATACGGAATTTTCAGGTTGAACTTACGGAAAAAAGCCTCATCAGGGTAGACAAAAGAACACTTAACCTCCTAAAAGGGATCAAACTCACCCAAGGAGTGGATATGAACCGATTTATCGTTTACGCACTCCACCAATACCTCTCCCAGCATCCCTGGCTTTCCGATTACATAAACGAAACCCTTAAAAACACAGAATCATGAATTGGACAAATTTTCTTCTCATTCTTACGCTCTCCTATTTAACCTATTATGGTCTTAATCTCATCTACGATCTGTTTATTTCGCAGAAACGATCTTCACCGCTGACCACAGATGAGACCTTGATATTCGAAGAGCATATCCAGCCCCAACTTATTGAATATACCGGACCCGCCGTATCGATTGAAATCGTAGAAAAGGAAACGATCGAAACCATACAGATTCCAAAACAAGCAAGGCCTTCTTCCAATACCTTCATTTCAACGGGAGCCGTTGGCCTTAAGGATCTCTTTAACCTAGCCAAAAATAATCTCATCGAGTACACGAGCACTATACCCTATTAGCAACATGTGGCAAAGAAACATGTTATGGACGGCAATTGCCGTCCTTTTTTTTATCTCACCTAAAACTGCCACTCCACAACCCGGTATTCATGAATTTTATCAGGTAACCGGTGAAATGCACCGCTGGTATTTTAGCCTTTCCGATCTGATTCTAGTCATCGGTGCCATATCCGGAATAGGCGGTGGATTGCGCATCTATGTCAATTGGCAATCCGGCAAAAGCCACCACATTGATGCGCAAGTAATGGGCTGGTTCTTTTCCTGCCTGTTTCTTACCATTATCGGTGCCGCCCTTAAAGCCCTCTACGGGATCAATTAATCCTTTTTTTATCCTTTAATAATTTCAGATGACAGTAAAAACAAAAAAACTGTTCGTTTGCGCAGCGCTTTTCCTAAGCGCAGCAAACACGCTTTCTGCACAAACTGCAGGTGGCACCCTAGGTATTGACGCAGCAACCTCCTCGCTGACGACCTATGTTGATCCCGTGTCAACTTTAACACTGGCCATTGGGGCCGTGGTAGGAATTGTGGGCGGTGTAAGGGTTTACATCAAGTGGAATTCAGGCGATAATGACATCAACAAAGAATTGATGGGATGGATGGGTTCCTGTCTGTTCCTAGTTCTCGTATCCGTAGTTATCAAAGCCTTTTTTGGTGTCTGATGATCACAAAGTATTCCATTTACAAGGGGCTCCAGCGGCCCCTTGTATATCGTGGTTTTAAGGGTAAGTTCATCGGTTGGGGTATTGGATTCCTTATTCTGGGACTTGTTGGCGGTGGCCTGATCGGAGCGCTGACAAATATGTACCTAGGTGGAACCATTACCATACTTATCATAGCCGCAGGACTTACATTCACTTTTTATAGACAAAAAGCTGGCCTACACGATAAAACACGCTATAAAGGTATTTCTATCCATTCCACACGTCTAAAGAAAAACTATGTTGACCCGATCCCCTAAATCCATTTTTAAGCTACCCTACGCAGGCATTGATAACTATAATGGTCAGCATTTGCTCTTTAGTGAAAGGGGAGATTTTTCAGCCATATTTTGTCTGAAAAACCCAGCGACACAATACGGTGCCAACCCTGCCCCTTATGTAGCTTATCATTCCCTGCTCCTGAATTTGATAAAGATCCTCGGTGAAGGATATATCATCCAGAAACAGGACATATTTTCCCGAAAGATCTTTCAGGGAGATATAAACCGGGAATTTCTACAACAGAAATATGACGATCATTTCCACGGGCGAGAGTACACCGAAATCACCACCTATCTGACCATTACAAGGCAAGTTAAAAAAGGGACATTTTACGTCTATGATCCTAAAACGCTAGCGGATTTTGCCCTTCAAATGGATAAGGTTTACGATCTATTACTTGGGGCGGAAGTACATCCAAGGCGGTTAAATGAAACAGAGATCAACTCTTATATATCACGAGTACTGGCTGGCGATTTTTCCTCTGAAAATATTGTCCTGGAAAATATTCGTTCAGTTGACCGGGAACTTGGTATCGGAGACCGCACCCTACGGAGCATTAGCCTCATTAACACAGATTCTATTGACCTTCCAGAAGCCATCGGACCTTATACGCATAAACAGGGAGGCGGAAGCCTTCGGGAATTCCCCGTTGATAACCTCTTTTTTTTACATTATGTTCCTGATTATCGCTGCATCATTTACAACCAGCTGATAGAGATACCGACGCAACAAATTACTTTGAATAAACTCGAGCTCAAACGAAAACGGCATTCAGGTATACCGGATCCTGCAAACTTGATCTGCGTAGAAGATATCGACAAACTCCTGATCGACGTAGCACGGGAAAATCAGTTATTGGTCAACGCACATTACAACATTCTGCTCTGTGCAGATAACGATAAAATCGCAAGGGCGGCTAACTTTATTGAAGCCTCCCTGTTCCAGCAGGGTATAATCCCTTCAAGAAATGCCTACAACCAACTGGAGCTCTTTCGTACCGTACTGCCCGGAAATGGTATCGAACTTAAGAAATATGATTGGTTTCTTACCACCTCTGACGCTGCTCTCTGCTTATTTTTTAAAGAATCCCTACAAAGAGACGAAGAATCCGATTTTCTTGTACGGTTTACTGACCGCCAAGGATTGCCCATAGGAATTGACCTGGCAAACCTACTGACCGGGCGCCTAAATAACCGGTCAAAATTTGCCTTAGGGCCGAGCGGATCGGGTAAATCTTTTTTTATGAATGCGCTGGTTGAGCAATATTGCCTTTACAATATGGACGTCGTGATTGTCGACACCGGCGACAGTTACCAAGGATTATGCAGCTATTACAAAGGTAAGTATATCACCTATACCGAGGAAAAACCACTTTCAATGAACCCTTTTGCAATGTCTCAAAAGGAATTCAACCTTGAACAAAAAGATTTCCTCAAAACGCTCGTCGCTTTATTATGGAAGGGAGCAGAAGGAGAACTGACACAGATTGAAGACAGCGTTATTTCCAATGTACTATCTTCTTACTATTACGAGCATTTTTGGCTAGACCCCGGTCCTCAGCACCCGAGAAGACCCGAAAAGTTGGATTTCGATTCATTCTATATTTACTCGGTCGAGCGCATCAAAGAGATCACCGAACAGGAGTCCATTAGTTTTGATCTGGATGAATACCGGTATGTACTCCGTAAATTCTATTCAGGCCAGGAGTTTGGCACATTATTGAATGAAGCCACCGATCAATCGCTCTTTACAGCACCCTTTATTGTCTTTGAAATAGACAATATTAAGGAGAACAAAACAATTTTCCCCATTGTCACCCTATCGATTATGTCGGTCTTCCTCCAAAAGATGCGACACCGTACTGAAAGGCGTAAGGCCCTCATCATTGAGGAAGCCTGGAAGGCGATCGCGAGTCCCATAATGGCAGGTTACATTCTTTACCTCTATAAAACGGTTCGTAAATTTTGGGGAGAACTCACCGTAGTCACCCAGGAGCTTGGCGATATCCTGGGTAACTCCATCGTTAAAGACAGTATACTCGCCAACTCAGATACCATCTGCCTGCTTGACCAAGGCAAATTCAGGGAAAATTACGATGAAATAGCAAAGCTCCTTTCTATAACCGACAGCGAAAGACGCAAAATCTTTACGATAAACCAGCTCGACAATAAAGAAGGCCGTGGGCGATTCAAAGAAGTTTATATCCGTCGTGGAACAACTGGCGAGGTCTACGGTGTGGAGGTCTCCATTTACCAATATCTATGCTATACGACGGAAAAGCCTGAGAAAAATGCGGTACAGATCTATGTAAAGCGGTATGGGAGCTATCAGGCAGCGCTAGAGTCATTTGTTTCAGATATGCAAACCACTGGTCTGGCCCTTTCTGCGTTCGTAGCCAAAATTAACCAGAGCGGGGCTCCCCTTCTTCCTATTCAGTAGCGTTTTATGATTCTAAACAATTCCTCTCAAGCATGAAAAATTTATATTTTATTTTCATCCTGATCCTAATTGCCACAGGATCCCGCGCACAGATCTATGTTGATCCCGCAGTGGCGGCAGCGACGGCAGCACACGCCTCCATAATGAATGGACAACTAGACAGGACAAACGATAACCTTACCCTCATCCAGCGTGGACAACTAGCCGTCACCGGACAATTGGTTATTGTCAATGACCTTCAGGACAAAATATATAAAGGCCTGAGTGAAGTATCAGCAGTCGTACGTAATCTGCTTGCCATTAAAAATATTACAGAGATCAGCTCGGATATCGTTCATGATGTGAACAGAGCAATGCATATTGCCGGATCAAATCCCCTACTATTATTATTTGCTGAACAGGGAGCCCGTGAGTTTAAAACACGTGCCACAGCATTGGCCACCGAAGTGGCTTCCTTTGTCACCAAGGGCGGAAAAGATAACCTGATGGATTCCGGCGAACGTGCAAAACTGCTCAACAGAATCGTAACTGAGCTCACCATTCTCCGGGGTGTTGCCTACGGCATGTACCGGACCATGTACTGGACAAAACAGCGGGGGATCTTAAACTCGCTTAATCCTTATGCGGGTTTTATAAACATAGACAAACGGATCGCGGATGACATTATCCGTAATGCAAAATACCTAAAGCCATGAAAGATTTATTACTCTGTATAGTACTCACCTTGTTGATTTCATCCTATGGCCATGCACAGCTCAATGTAGAACTACTGCATCAACTGGTACAGCACAGTAAGGATGAAAATGAACGGCAAACAACCTCACGTAACCGACAGGCCATTACCTCGGCCAATGAGGAGGTAAACTATTCCAAAATGGATGAGCTCAAACAAAAATACCGAAAACTGCAAAACCGCTTTCACGCGCTGGGTCTTGCGATAGATGCTTCCCAGATCGCCCTGCAGGCCGCTCCGTTAATTGCAGAGATCATCGAAAATCAGGACAAAATTATCGGGCTTGCATCTGCGGATCCCATTCTTATCGCCATGGCATATCAGACAGAAATAGATATAGCCGAAAAAACTTATATGCTCAGCAGGTACCTCTACGCACTTGCAATAAGCCTCGGTGATCTCAACCAGATGAAAGCAAGCGATCGTAAACTGTTGTTCGGGCACGTCATAACAGAGCTCGGGCTCATTGCCGGAGTCTGCCGAGGTCTAGCGGTAAATATGTTTTATTCCAGCAGGAAAAAGATGCTCTCCTCGATGAATCCTTTTGCCAGTTTTATAAATCGTGACCGGCAGCTGGTGAACGACATTCTAGCAAAACTCAAACAGATCAAAAAATGAGAACAGGTATAGTAGTCTTTTTATTCTTAACCATATTTCTGAACGTCAAAAGTGCCAGCTGCCAAGGCTACGCCATTATCAGTGATAGCAAACATCTGGCTATCGTCAATGAAAATGGCGCAGTACGTTATTCCTCAGAAGCCGCCCATAATAACTATCTAAGCACGATCAGGCAAAGGTTGGACGACATCAATATTAATGTAAGTTCCGTCGTTCTCGTTCAGGATATCATTCACAGATCTCTTTCAGAGGTCAACGCAGCTTTACGATCTGGTCTCGCCCTGCGGCAGATTGCTCAGATCAGCACTGAAATCATTCTTGAATGTGAACAGATGCTCCAGGTCGCAAAGGAGTCTCCTCATTTGTTGCTGTTCGCTGAAGAAGTCGCAGGGCTCATGAAAAACCGTGGTGTAGATCTCATCGCTGAAGTATCAGATTTTATTCTCAAGGAAGGACAAAACGTTCTGATGGATTACGAAAAGCGTGATGCCCTACTCCGTAAAATCGTACTTGAACTCAAGGTGATGCGTGCACTTACATATAGCATGCACCGGTCCATGGACAGGGCAAAAATGGTCGGGGTGCTCAAGTCATTAAATCCTTATCAGAACTTCATCAATCGGGACGTCCGCCTCGTGGACGACATTATCTATAAGATCAAGATCATTAAAGAATAATCCAATGAAAAATCTTTTACTCCTTTGCATTGCCCTGCTGATAGTAATTCAAGGACGGGCACAAAGTGTCCGAAGAATAACCGACCAGCACATTGTCAACCAGCAGGAGCGTATGGTTTTTAAACAGTGGGACAAAAAGAAGTTTACACCAACGAAGGGATTTCTGGGACTAAATCCCAATTACTGGTTAACCTGGGCCTGGCATCCAAACTACCCCAAAAAGGACCGCCGACCGCTCAGCGGCAATGGTGAACAGACGCAACGGATCTTGCTGGTCGCTGCCATGAAGAGCACAGAAGAAGCGTACACAAAACACGCTGATACGCTCCGTAATACCGCACTAATAGAAATGCTTAATTATGTTGGCGCAATATCAGATACCGATCCCTTATGGCAACTTTATTATAGCGCTGAATTTCAATCCTTATATCAGGTAAATTCTACTTCGGCACTCGAAGGAACCGAAGCAGGCGTTAAAGACTATCTTTCCCGGACAGGCGTACTACAATGGTTCCTTGATGAAAGCACCGCACTATTGGAACGCCTTCAAGCTGCCAGATCAACAAACCTCGACCGCGGATCACGTATTATGGCCTATCACCGAATGCTTGATGAATACAGAAAACTCCGTTCCATCTGGGAGACAAAAAAACAGCAGGCAAAACGTTTCCTTTCACTGGCAAAAACGGTATCAGGCCAAAGGCAGCATGACAATACTAGTCTCGATAGTCCGGGAAGAACGGATGTCCAGATCGCCGACGATGTGCTCCGAAAATCAAAACTCTAAAAATCAAAGACATGAATCTTATTACATTGTTCACCGGGGGCTTTTTGGTTCAGGGGCAGCCTGTCTCTGTTCCCGACAGCTTTAAAGATACCTTCAATTTCTTACAGGGAAACGGTGTCTATGAGGAAGGCATGATGCACTTTCTTAAGCAGATGAAACATACCATATGGACACATTATGATGCTTTCATCGCCGATGCCCAGGCGCTCTGCGCAATATTTATGCTCATCTTCTTCAGCATCAAAATTTATGAGATGATGGCCGGCGATAAGCAGCTCGAAATTATGCCCCTGCTCCGGCCATTCGGTCTGGTCATGGTCATCCTCTGGTGGCCTACATTCACCCGTGTCATCGCTTTTCCAGCCGAAATTGTCGAAAACCGGACCGAGGCCATGTTTGACGGTAGCCAAATAGAGGTAAATGACCTCAGGCTCCAACGGGCAAAATTGATGGTCGATGTTTCCGATCAGCTTCTAACTATTCAGGCAGTAACAGAAACAGCGAAAACGGAAGCCGACACCTGGTACGGAAAAGCATGGGATTCCGTAAAATCCACGGTCAAGGAAGGATTTGCCGAAGTATGGAATCCAATTGTGGAAATGCGAAACCGCTTACAGGCCAACATCCTTTTATTGGTCACATCCATATTAGAAACACTGGCAATATGGTTTCTGCGCATCTGTGTATATGTCATCTTTATCGTTCAGATTTTATTTTCCACTATCCTCATCATACTGGGGCCATTTGCCGTAGCAGCGAGTATACTACCCGCCTTCAGGGATTCATTTTCAACCTGGATTGCACGTTTTGTAGCTGTAAACCTCTATTCGGGAATTGCTTATCTGGTCATGTACATTTCTTCTCTCTTTCAGCATTACGCCATGGAAGCAGAGATCAGCCGTTATCAGACATTGCTAGGGGCATCAGGGCCCGACCTTGGAAAACTTACCTCCTACGCATTGTTTGGTGTGCTTTCATTTGGAATGGTCATCGGTGCATTTGTCATTGGTGCCCTGACCATGCTTACCGTACCGAGCATCTCAACATGGATTATTTCAACCAGCGGAATATCATCAGCAGCATCTACCATGGGCCGGGGAGCCTCCTCAATGGCTAGGGTCGCCAGAAAACTATTGACCAAACTTTAATTAGTAAAACAAATGATTATCAAAAATATTGAATCAAAGGTTCGTCTGGCCACCTTCCTCTCCGCAGGCTGTCTTATAGCCGCAGTATTGATGGTACTAACTGTTTCCTTCTTTGCCTACCGTCAGGTAGTTAATGCCCGCAGAAGTATATACATTATGGATGCTGCCAATATTCCGATGTCGGCAAGGCAGACTGACGTACAAATGAACCGTGAGGCGGAATACCGATCACATATCGGAAGATTTCATAGCCTCTTCTTCTCCATGACACCCGACGACAGGTTTATAGAATATCAGATGAAGCAGGCCATGTACCTTATAGACGAAAGTGGTGCGCTACAGTATAATAACCTGAAGGAAAAAGGTTTCTTTAGTTCCATTCTCTCCTCCAGTGCTGTACTTACCATCCGCACCGATAGCATCTATCTTGATATGCCAAAGCATTACTTTAGGTACTATGGCACCCAAAAAATCGACCGTCGTAGTTCTACCATTACACGTTCATTGATCACCGAAGGTCATCTCAGTGATCTTGAAATTCGTTCGGATAATAATCCCCATGCTGTGTTGATAACAAGATGGAAAACCCTAGAAAATAAAGACCTGCAAAATGTCCAAAAAAACACCTTCTGACCCTACAGTGCCCCATGACACTAGGGCTACCGTACTAAAGCTCCGAACAAAAGCAGGTATTATTTTAAGGCATTTTTTAAAACGTTACCCGATTGTTTTTCTGAGCGGGATGTTGCTCTGCATAATTGTCTCCGGTATACTTGCCTTTACCCTTATGCGCACCGATTCGGGTTCGACGCTATCAAAATATCCCAAGCTTCCTGCAGTGGGTTCAATGGCTGGAATCACGGATGCACTTGACTCATATAGCGCACTACAGCAGGTCGTAGCGATTCAGGATACCATAGCAGCTATTATAAATAAAGAGCGACTGGACGATAGGGATAGCATCCAGCTTACAGATGCCCTAAAACGCTTCCATCAGCTTCAACGCTCGATCTACAAGCCCCAAAGCGGCCGGTGAGAACAAATCGTTGCCCCTTCTCATGCCCTCGCCATTCAGATAGGAGATCGATCAAAAAATCAGGTTGGGATGCCCATGATAACCTAACACCAGTTATAAACTAATCATTGACTACAAATGAAAATAGATTTCAGAAAGCCCCGGTATATCATACCGCTTATCCTGTTGCCTTTTTTATGCATTTTTTTCTACGCCTACAAGAGTAGTTTCGGGAAAGAGAAGCCTACGCAGGCAGGAGCGGATTCTCTACAGACCAATCTCGCCAATGTTTCCGACCAGGTACTGAAAAGTAACCTCTCAGATAAACTCGAAGCCTACCGAAACCAATTTAAACAGTCGGACGGATATACGGCTATAGGTCACATCCAAGGAGAGGAAACTACCACCGAGAAATTGGGAACGCTCTATAACGAAAAGGAAAAAAGGATGCTGGATTCCATTGAAAAAGCTATTAAATCCCGATATGGTAGTAACTCCGGTAGAACATTACCCCAGGTAACATCCAAACCAATTGCTCCCGTTCAGGATGAGCAGGACAAAGCTTTGGCCGATGCTCTTGCATCCGTCAGACAGCCATACCATCAAATCGTCACCGGATCACAGAAGCCTCAACCAGATCCAATGGAGCTGTTTCGGAAACAGATGGAACTCGTCGATAGCATGGGAAAGGCAAATGATCCGGAATATAAACAACAGCAGCTACAGTTAGAGAAATCACGAGCGCTGGAAAAAGATCGAGAGCGGCAGACCATATTATCCGTCACTAAAGCTTCACTTTCCCCTGCCGTCTTCAACACCATAAAGCCTCAAGCAGAGGAAACATTTATCACAGCGATTGTTGATCAGGACATTAAGGGTTACGCCGGATCACGGCTAAGAATAAGGTTGCTCGAAGACATGATGGCCGGCAAATTCCTGATAAAAAAAGGAACCTACATCTATGCCCTGATCTCGGGATTTACAGATCAGCGGGTGAACTTATCAATCACTTCCATCATGAATGGGCAGCGTATCCTTCCCGTTAAGCTGGAGATATACGATCAGGATGGACTCCCCGGATTATATGTACCGGCATCGGCATTTCGTGAATTTACAAAAGAGCTCTCCGGAAATGCCAGCCAGGGAATCAGCCTACAGCAGATGGCAGAAAATAATAGTCAGATGGTCATGAGCATGCTACAGAAAATGTTCCAGTCGACAAGTACAGCAGTAAATAAAATGATCCGGCAAAACAAAGCAAAGATCAAATATAACACCTTGGTCTACCTCATCGATCCACAGCAACTGAAAATTAACCAACAAAACTATTAATCTCGATCTAATATGAAAACCTTTCTTTTAATATTATCTCTATTGTTCAGCGGACTCCAGCTACTTGCGCAACAAGATGCGAGCATCTACCGCGGTCAACTGCCGGAAATTACCATGGATAGCAATAGCTCACTCCATATTATTTCCCCTGAACCCATCCGCTACGTGGACATCTCAACCCATTCAGTCAAAGGTGACCTTCCCGAAGATAATGTCTTGCGCTTAAAATGGGCGCCAGATTCAACCACCTTAAATAATCAAGAGGAGTCCAACCTGGGTATCATTACAGTTATTGGTGAAAGTTATATAGCGCAGTATCATCTTCACCGCAAAGATGGATTGACCGATAACAGGCTACCGGCCAGCTTTAACATCTTGCCGGAACATACCCGCCCATTGGAGCTTCCAATAGAAATAACCACTCCCCAGCTTCGCAGCCACGCTGTCAGCCTGCTTGCAAAGCGGAGTACCTCCCCAATTCGAAAAACAGAAAATTATGGTATCAGGGTTGAATTAAATAACGTATTTACAGTAGCTAACCTCGTATTGCTAGATATAACCTATCACAACGACACTAATCTTCCTTTTGAAATTGATGAATTGCGATTCAAAATTGAAGACAGGAAAGTGACCAAGGCAACCAATATTCAGTCCATTGAGATACCCCCCTTTTGGCAACTATATGCACACAGCACCTTTAAACGTACCTACCGAAATATCTATGTGCTCAAGAAAGTTACTTTTCCCGCCAGCAAAATACTTAGTGTCGAACTTTCGGAAAAGCAGATCTCAGGTCGAACAATCATCCTTAAAATTAAGTATAAGGATATTCTGGAAGCCGACCTCTTCTGACTTTTTCAGTTTTTTAACCTGTACCAAGTGGAATTTAGGAGCAATCCAAAGTCCTATGACGAAGCCGGTATTCAGGGCCAAATTTTCAATAAAAAACTTCCTACAACTTTTCAATAAACTAACTTATGGAAGAATCCAGAGAACAGCAGGCCATGCACCGCTTTCTGCAGTTCGTCATCTACCTTTCCCTGGGAATTGATATCCTGATGTTTATTTATGCCGAAAAGATCATAGGTCATCCGCTCAGTGAACGTTATGGTTTTTCATATTTTCTTGAACGGATGGCAAGAATATTCATATATCACTATCCGATCAATAGCAAACTCTTTACCTTCATTCTGATCTGTCTGGTCTCCGTTGGTACGCTTAGCCGAAAAAAAAAAGACCTCAACCCAAGGAATGTAATTCTTTATCCCTTGGTTGGGGGGATACTACTTCTTCCGATAAGCCTGTGGTTTTATGGAAAACAGGGACAGTGGTTTCTGCCCTATACGAGCTGGTACGACCTAGGATACATTATCTTCAGTATCCTCGGCACATTGCTATTGCATATCGCACTGGACAACATCTCTAAAATTATTAGCTCCAAGCTCGGTAAAGATAGATGGAACGTGGAAGAAGAATCGTTCATGCAGCCCACCAAGCCCAAAATAACACCTTATGCGGTCAACATCCCGATGCTCTTTTATTTTAAGAAAAAAGTACGCAAGGGGTTCATCGTCATCGAGAATTTATTTCGAGGGTGCCTCGTCATCGGAACTCCGGGATCAGGAAAAAGCTTCTCCATCTTTATGCCCATCATTCGGCAGCTGGTAGCATTAGAATGGACACTATGCGTTTTTGACTTTAAATTTCCGGATCTTGGTCAGGTAACCTATTACCATTATCTGCTCGGCAAACAGCAGGGAAAACTGAAAGATTTTGAATTCCATGTCATCAATCTGACCGAACCCGAAAAGAGCAGGCGCATCAACCCATGGCGGAGCGATTATTTGCAGACACTGGCCGAAGCCGGGGAAACTGCCGAAGCACTGGTCGAAGCAATGAAGAAGGGAGATAAAGCCTCAGGTAGTGACCAGTTCTTCACCCAATCCGCCGTAAACTTTCTCGCTGCCTGCATCTATTTTTTTAGCAAATTCGAGGATGGTAGATATTCGAGCTTTCCACATGTTCTTGCCTTTCTAAACCGTTCTTATGAAGAGATATTCACGGTATTATTCAGCAACAGGGAACTTCAATCACTTCTTTCACCGTTTATGACGGCATTCAAATCGCGGGCATTTGATCAACTCGAAGGACAAGTGGGCACCTTAAAGATCTTTATCAGTCGTTTGGCAACCAAAGAAACCTTTTGGGTATTCTCAGGCGACGATTTCGATCTCAAGATCAGCAATCCCAAAGCACCTTCCATACTGATCTTGGCAAGTAACCCCAATACGCAGAGCACAAACTCTGCATCTTATTCTGTCGTCATCAACCGAATTACCAAACTGATCAATACAAGAGGTAATATTCCTGTAGGACTGGTGGTTGATGAGGCTCCAACCTTATACCTATATAAAGTCCAGGACATCATTTCGCAAGCGAGAAGTAATCGGGTTTCGGCGATTCTCGGTGTTCAGGGTTTAACAATGTTCAGGCAACAATATGGAAAGGAAACTGCCGACACAATTACCTCCATTGTCGGAAATATCCTCAGCGGCTCCATTCGTGACAAAGATGGGCTCGAATGGATGGAACGTCTTTTTGGCAAAGTAAAGCAGATGGGTGAAAGCCTATCTATTGACCGCACAAAAACATCCCTTTCCATAAACGAAAAGCTTGAACCACTTATACCTGCGGGAAAGATCGCTTCGTTACGAGCGGGCGAAATGGTCGGAATTCTTGCTTCCGACGCCGTCGATAAATTTACAGGACAATTTGAAACCACAGCAGTCAACTGCCGGATAAATCTTGACCTGAAAGCAATACGACAAGAGGAAGATTCATATCCTCAGCTTCCAACATTTTATGATTTTGGCGGACGCAAAGATGAAATTCTTTTGGAGAACTTTTACCGCATCACAGAAGAAGTTAATCAGCTTGTGCTAGGGTTTAGGCCTTCTACGCCACCACGGCCGACATTTCAGGGTAAGTTTACAGCCCGCAAGGATATTGAAACCTAATTGTTTAACTAAACATTGGCAAAAAAATGGATCATTTAATAGGAAAAGTTGTCATGGTAGATCCCTCTATTGCTGACTTTTGTACTCATGGCTTAGCAAAAATCGGGATCATCACCGCTGCAGATCCACACAACGATCGTATTCAAGTTGAATTTCTCGGACGCTGGAGAGAAGATCACTCGGCAACGACTCTTTTGACGCTTAAACCTCCGGAAGAAATCAGGCGGGCGCTGTTAGAGAGCAAACTTAAATCCAGCGACAAAAAAATCATCACTCCCATACTGTTCTCGGCAGAGCACGGCGTTCATAATATGCAGTACCATTGTTTGGAAACCCTTCTTCATGGGAAAAAAGCGCTGCAAGTGGCTGCTGAAACAGTAAGGGAACTTTTGAGTCGTTCACCCAAACAATTGCAGAAAAAGTTTGGATATGGACGATAAAGATACGAAGACATATGCTTATGCTATTTTGGCTCTGATGTTTATGATCAAATTGGCTGTCGCGCAACAAACCTTTCCTAAACAGATCTCTCTTTATTTACCTGAAACGCTAACACCAAAAACCGACAGTGTCGAACTTCCCAAAGAACAGCCGTTGAGTGAACGTTCCGCCGAAGTATGGGAGACCACTGCGGCTATCCCGCTTAACAGCCTTAAGATTACCTCAGATTTTGGATGGCGGATTCATCCACTGACTGGAAAACTAAGCTTCCACAGTGGAGTCGACCTAGCTGCATCCGCACAGGTGGTATATTCTATCTTGCCAGGGATAGTCGAATCCATAGGATATCACACAAATCTGGGAAAGTTCATACGTATCGACCATGGTTTTGTGCACAGTATCTATGGCCACCTCTCAAGGATAATAGTGAACAATGGCCAACAACTTCCAGCAGGATTTCCGATAGGTATTACAGGTACTACAGGACGTACAACTGGCGAACATTTACACTTTAGTATCCGCAGAAAAAATATATACATAAATCCATGGAAATTTTTACGTGGACTCTCTCAATCAATGAAACAAAAACAATTAAATATTTATGGACAATAAATTTTTAGAATCCGATATCCCTATAGAGCAATTAAGAAAACTAGGACTTATAACAGCTGGTAAACCGGATCTCTCCAAAGAAGACATTCAGGCCCTGATCTCCGGTCATAGGACGGACCTGATCACGCTCCGTAACCTTAATGGTGACGGTATTCATATTCAGGAAATGCAGGCAAAATTATCCCTTCAGCGTGATGAAAATGGACATATGTCCATTCAGATACATCCCATATATAGGGACGCTAAAAGACATGCGTTATTACTGGATATTGAGGCTGAGCAGCTTGAACTCGGACAACTGGTCAATGTCATGAAGACCTATCAAACCCCTCAAGGTAAAAAATCGTGGATCATTGAATACGATCCGGAAACAAAGGAATTCATTTCATCCGACCCCGATAAGGTTGAGGTACCTGAAAAAATCAATCATGAAGCATTATCCGAAATACAGAAACATCAATATCGGCATGGCGATGTTGTAACCCTTTCAGATGGGACGCTCCTACAGCGCCGGGCAGCTAGCCGAACGGGGGTTACGGCAAACAGAACTGCACTGATATATTCACTTTTGTTGGACGGTGGCACTCCCTATCTATTGTTAAAAGTCGTAGACAACCTTATGAATAGCCGGAAAGAACAGGAGGATCCTTACACTGCGGGATATAGACAGGCGCTTAATGATATGGAATCGCAAAACAAAAAAGATATGAAGACAGAGCCCCATCGAGATGGGGAAGATGACCATGTGAAGATCCGCAAACTAAACACTGAGAACTGGAAGGCTCCAAAAAGGTAAATCAACATTGCTTTAATAATGCTCGGATCAACCTAGGTAGATTACATTGAAAAATATGTTAACAGATACTATTGGGGTTATAGAACCCTGCATGGCAAGACAACATCTCCTATTTCATACAACAAACGATCTGCTTAACTTTTGTCAGCTGTATCCTCACTGGAAAGACAAACCGGGCCAAAATGTCTTTACAGCATTGGGGCTCTCCCCTTCCTCAAGCCAATTACAGGAACTTATCATAAGGTTTCCTAATGCAAGGCTGGTCGGAGTTTTTGACAATGATATTGTTGGCAACGTACTCGACTGTAAAATCGTCCTCTGGCAACGATCAAAAAATATCCAGTTTAGGCTGATCCAAAATGATGTCACATTCCGATTTAAAGGAATAGATTTCAAAATACCGGCAGGAGAGTTTTCTCTCCACCGCTTTAAAACATTAACCGGCATTCGATCTACTTACCGCACAATCAAACCTAAGCAGTATGTATCGTTTTTAGCCATGTCATCCCATACTATGGGCTCGCTATAATGCCAGTCATATTAATAAGCTTCTTTTCAAATTTTAGAAACTCATTTTTTTAAACCTTTAAGAACAAGTAAATATGAACGAAAACAATCTCGAATACCTGAAGAAAAACTTAGAATATCTCGGATTTGGAAAAAAGCTCAACGACGTGCTAGAAAATGCCATTCGAAGAGAAATCCCCTCATTTAGCCTCGGCATCGAAACAAAAATGAGACCGACAGAAAGTAAAAATCTAAATGCTGAACGGACAGAAACACTCCAGTTCAAAATCAACTTCAATCGCTCCAAAGAAAGTGACACTTATTTTCTCAATAACTATCTGGTAACGCTGACCAAAAAGAATGATCCCATTGTAAGGCAGCAGAGCTTTGATCTTGCCAGGGATCATCGTATCACTGCGTTACAGGCTTACAAGTTATTATCGGGGCTGTCGCTCGAAAAAGAAGTATACTTAAAAAGTAATAATGAACAGGTATCACAGGGCAATGAACAAGCACAGAAAACATCTGTTTGGCTAAAGCTCAATCTCGATATTACCGACGCATATGGCAATCATCCCTTACGTACGTTCCGCCCAGAATATGGTTACGATCTGGTGAAATCGCTGGCTGCGTACCCGATCAAGGATATAGAATCGCCAGATAGATTGCAGGAAGTTTTAGCGACCTTACGTAGCGGCAATTACTATCATACAGAAATGAAGATAGGAAATAAGAATGTACCCGTATCTATTGCTGCCAATCCCCAGATAAAAACGCTGGATGTATATGATAAAAATATGAAGGAGCTACATCAGGGAACCATTTTCCCCGACCAGGCCAACGCAAAAAAAAGTCAGCAGGAACGAGCAATATCGGCTGATTCAGAGCAAAGCAAAGAAGTTGCACTTCCTTGGATTGCGGAAGACATACAGGAAAAGGACCGCAAAAGGGGGCGATAGAAATCATATTTAAATAGGCCCATTGTCCGCAAGGAGAATGGACGGCTTCTGCCGCGGAGCAGCACGCAAATGCCGGCTGCCTTCCTGCGGCATCCATCCGCCATGCACCTTTGGACATCCGCACATGGAGGTCAGAAGCTGGGAACCAGCAAAGGCCCAAAATCCCAGTATCTGACCACCATGTCTTTCAGCCACACGAATCCGCTAGGATAAAGAAATCTTCGAATTACACTGACCATGAAAAAATTATTTCAACGGATAGACAGAATCCGTACTTCCGGCTATGCAACTCTTAATCTAAAACCATCTTCCCCCTATTATCATCTCGATGGAAAGCGTTTCAAAGTATCCAGCATAGCGAGACCTGAACTCAAATGCCGGATAACTCTTCTTGTGGACGGTACCGAAATCGATTTTACAATAGATGATATTCTTTGATTTTTTTGATGGTATGAACAATATCCGACTACGCCCCCCATCATTTACTATGGCGGGAAACAAAAACTCGCCTCACACATAATCTCCCTTATACCCCGCCACAAGCTCTGTTGTGAGTCCTGCATTGGCGGAGCGGCAATTTTCTTCGCAAATAATCCCATTGGCGGACAATAGGCAGCCCAGATAACCTTTCCCGATACAAACCAATCAGCATAGAAACTATATGGAAAATACTTTTGACACACTCTGGTATAAACTTAGGGAACTATATAACCAGGGAAAAGAAATAGAGCTTTCGCTGGAGGAATCTATCATTTATGGTATCGATTATTCCGATGAGCGGTCTTTTGATGATGACAGCCCATTTGAACAGGAGGAGGAAAATAATGGCTAACAGTAAAATAAAATCTCTCCACGAACAGGTTGCCGCTGATCTGATCGAAAGACTCAAAAAAGGCACCGCTCCCTGGCAAAAGCCATGGAACAGCGGTACCCCGGGTTTTGAATTTCCCTATAATGCAATTACCGGAAAGCGTTATAAAGGCATAAATACCTTCTCACTACTCGCTGCCGAAAGAGAAGACCCCAGATGGATGACGTTCAAACAGGCCGCCTCAAAAGAATGGCTGGTCCGAAAGGGCGAAAAAGCCCAACTGGTCCAATATGTAAAAACGCATAACCTCGTTAACCAGCTGGATGACAATGGGAAGAAAATACTGGATGCCAAAGGTAAACCGTTAAAAATAGCCGTTCCGCTTGAAAATGCAATCGTCACAGCGGCCTGGGTTTTTAATGCCGAGCAGATAGACGGGATTCCACCGCTTGCAAAAAAGGAAAAACTTGATTCAGACTGGGATCCCGTCACTGGAGCTGAAGAACTCGTCGCAGCAACAGAAGCAAAGATTTTCCATAGAATGGGAGATCGCGCATTCTATAATCTAGCGACTGACACGATCACCATGCCACTTAAGGAACAGTTTTCAGCTCCCGATCTTTACTATGGAACGCTGTTGCATGAGCTGGCACACTGGACAGGACACAATACCAGGCTCGACCGATCTTTATTTAACAGATTCGGCACTGAAGCGTATGCACGGGAGGAACTGCGGGCCGAAATCGCATCCATGCTGATCGGTCAGGAATTGAAAATCGGCCATGATCCGGGCCAACATGCCGCCTATGTGAAAAGCTGGATACAACTCCTCACCGATCACCCATTTGAAATTCATGCAGCGGCGGCTGACGCTGAAAAAATATTAAAATACTTGTTGACTTTTAATAGAAAGCTTGAAATAAAACTGTCAAGTACTCCTGAAAATAACCTCGGGGAAAGCAGTCCGCCAGCAAAAAAATCAGGGCTCTTTATTGGAGATCAGATACCCCACAATGATAATGTATATAAAGTAACGGGGCTGTTAAAAAAAGGCAGGTTTAGGATAGAAGAGTTAAATAATGGCAGATCATTTCCACTATCAAAAAGTGATGGTCTATATTTCTCTCTGATAAACTGCAAGCAGCAATTGGAACAGCAGAAATTAGATTTAAGCTTTTTAAAGGAAGAAACAATCCCATCCCTACAGAAAAGATAGTTTGCCCGAGGTCCCAGAAACAGATTAAGGACAGCTCATGATCCGAACTGCAATTTAAATTCCACTACTATGAAACCAACCCAATCATCCCTGTTTGATAAGTCCAGGCTCTACTATCATGGCACAGAGGCATCCTTTGAAAAATTCGAAGATATATTTAAGGGCAGCAATACGGGATGGGACAATACTAAACATGGTTTTTTCTTCGCTGACAAAAAAGAAAATGCATTGCTTTTTGGCGATATACTCATCACCGCATACCTCGATATTAAAAAGCCCATTGACTTTCGGCTCCATCAGATATTCTCGTTAGAAAATCAGGCTTCTCTGATCTGGGAAATCCTATCAGGAAAACAGCTCGAAGCGAAAAAAGCACTCGGGAAACTCAATAAGGAAATAGGACTTGGAGAAGTTGAAGAAATGTATGAAAGTCTGGATACCGAAGATTTCCATCTCCTACTGGAACAAGCCGGGTACGATGCCATCATATCAAGTTTGGGAAATGACCAGCCCGAATTCGTTGTATTTCATACCGCACAGATTGAGATTACTTCAATAGAAAGGCAGGATTTTATTGGCCGCTCACGATAAAAATTTTATTTGAATCGATTAACATGAAAATAGAACTAAAAACAATTCAGCATAGTCCTCAGCTTAGTGAAGAGACCCATGCCTTCACTGCCAATCTGCACATAAACGGAAAACATGCCGGCTACGCAAAAAATAATGGCCGTGGTGGAGCTACATATTACCTTCCTAAAGATCAGGAGGGAAAAGTTCTTATACGGGAAGCAGAAAAATATTGCGAAGGATTACCACCTTCGGATCATACCAAGAATAATTCATTGGGCGGCCTTTCACACGATATGGATCTCGAACAATATATTGATGATCTGCTCAATAAACACATTGAAAAAAAGGAAATAGCAAAATTCAATGCAAAGATGAACAAAGTTATGCTAAAGGGAATTGTATATGGCATTCCAGATAAATCCTATAGCGGTTTTGTATATATAATGCCAATGATTAAACTTCTTGCCCACCCAAATGGGCCTGAAATTGTACTGAGAGATCTTACCGAAAAAGTCCTCCCTTCATTAAAACAGGGACAGAAACTTCTCAACACCAATATTCCGGAAAGCATTATAAAGGCAGCAGGTTTTAGGGAAGGTCAATATGTGACACCAACAGTTCGAAATATTCGCTATGGCACTATCCCATATATAGAGGATGATAAAAACAACAGGGGCAGATCAAGATAAAAAGTTTGGTTATTAACACCGATTAGTGTTTTTAAAAGATCGTTTTTTATAATTAAATGAAAGACATAATATCTGTTTTTTGTCTGACAACTCAGCCATTCAACGATAAGTTATTTTTCTTTTTAAATTCCCGATGATATTTGCCGATAATCTTGATAAATACGAATTACAGACGGTATCGTAAGGAAATTGACCTTCCAATATCGTTAGCAAAATCACTGTCATTCTCCGAATTTTCAAAATGCCATCTTTCCTTAATTTTAATGAGTTTTTGCACCATTCCATCAAGGAGAATAGATATTTCCGTCATTCCTTTATATAACTCCCTATCCAAAATCCTTATTTGGAAATCCTGCCCCTTAAAAGTAATTCTGATGGATTGCCGAGGTATATTATTTTGTGCTAATGTATCAATTGTCTCTTCCATATTTGCACTGTAAATTTAATAAAATGGCTCAAAATTAAATGTTAAAAATAGATAAACATGGCATACACAGAATATTATTTATTAATCCAAAAATGTATAATTTAGAACAAGCTAAAGATAAGGAGCCTACGTTTAATGAAAAATAAAATATAATTCGCTTGCACACAAAACCCTATAAATATTATGGATAATAATATGCTGATAGAAATGGCTAGGTTCATTAGCATGCAACAAGCAGAAATAGACCGTTTAAAAACGATGCTGCCCTCCAATAAAAAAAGTAAGAAAAAACTTGACGTCGAAACAAAAATGAGAAGGTTATCTCTCATCACAAAGATGTACCGAAAGCAATGGGAGACAACATTGTTTGAAAATGCAGATCAGATAACCTGGTTGAATCAACAGTTATTGGCTACAGAGCTACCACCATTTAAACCCGATTTTGAAATTGCACAGATATTAAAAGCTTTTAGATAGTCACCTTTCTATTAAATGGTAACCACTCGAGGGCTATGGCGCATATATCATTTTTTTATAGCTGATATAAAATTATAGAATTCTATAATGCTATATTGTTATAATGATATAATGCTATATTGTTATAATGATATATTGTTATAATGATATATTGTTATAATTTTGTATATTTAAGAATAAGATCAATCACAAAATATTATATGCTTTCAAGTAGTCCTATTATCAGCCCAATCGAAGAAATTGCTGCCTATGAAACCCTCTGGGAAAATCAAAAGGCATCTTTTAAATCCATTGCAGAGATTTTCAGGAGTAATCCTGGAAGTAAACCAACGGATTTTGTAAATAAAAATAAATTTGAACATAATCTCAATGAGATTATATCCATCATCCATAACCTCAGGGAGGAAAATAAATTCCGCCCAAACCTGTTGATCAATGGCAGTGTTAATTATCCAGAGAAGTTAAGGGATGCGCGTGAACCTGTCGAGTTACTATATTACACAGGAAATCTCGATCTGATTTATGGCAGGTCTGTTGCGATTGTAGGAACACGTAATCCTAGCCCTGAAGGAATTGCCCGAGCAGAACGGATGACCAAATTACTCGTTGAAAATGGTTTTACCATTGCTTCAGGGCTAGCTGCGGGAATCGATACGATCGCACATACTACGGCCATCAAAAATAATGGAAATACCATTGCTGTTATTGGAACTCCGCTTAATACCGTATATCCTAAAGAAAATTTCAAACTTCAGCAATTTATTGCCCACAATCATTTATTGATTACACAAGTCCCATTTATTAAATATAAAAAACAGGATTACAGGTCCAATAGGTTATTTTTCCCTGAACGAAACAAGACCATGTCCGCTATTACAGAAGCAACAATAATTATTGAAGCAGGAGAAACTTCAGGCACCCTAGTACAAGCAAGAGCGGCGCTTCAACAGGGGCGAAAGTTGTTTATCCTAAATAGTTGCTTCGAAAATAAAAATATTACATGGCCTTCTTATTATGAAAAAAAGGGTGCAATACGAGTCCGTAATTTTGAAGATGTCTTATCAAATCTCAGTAAATGATGTTTTTTCGCAAAATAGATGAATTGACCCGAGGCGATCATTCATTTATTGGCATCGATAGCGATTGTTACTATTTTGCAGAGTATCCATCTGGCGATAATCCCGAGAACAAACAAAACCCAATTTATTCGCTGATTCACAATATAAAAAAGCCAATGAATCGGCAACATTTACCAGAATGGAGATATAAATTGAGAGGAATTAACACTTGTAGCGAAACTTTAAGAAATCTTTTCACCCAAACGGGAGATATTGCTGATATTACTCTTGTACCCATCCCACCCTCAAAAATAAAAGAGAATCCCGCCTACGACCCTAGAATGCTACAGATTCTGGAAGGTATTACACCTTATTTCCCGAACTGCGACATACGAGAATTACTATCTTGCACAGCCGATATGATCAGCTCACATGAATCTCCTACCCGCCCCACTATTGATGAGATCGCAGGCAACTACAGGATTGATGACACGCTCATTGCCGGATGCCGGCCGAGGATTATTTTGGTAGATGATGTACTGACCACAGGCGCTCACTTCTGTGCTGCTAAAAGGAAAATTTTAGAGCGCATACCGGCTGCTGTAATAGCTGGATATTTTATTGCAAGAAGAGTTCCTCCTCAAAATAAAGATTTCTTAATTGAGGATTTTCTGGATTGGTTAAAATAGGTTGCATGGATAAAAAAATCTATTTTTTACAGTTCTAAAATCAGGATCTAACTTCCTGCGCATCTTAAAAGCGAATGTTCAAGCCATATTCTTAAGCTCTGTTATTTTTATTTTAATAATTGTTATAACTTATTTTCAAAGAGCTGCGCAGATGTTACAACGCCAATAAATAACTAATTATTCAATACCAAATTATGAACGGCAATTAAAAAATAAAGTTTTATAAAACTAGAAAAGGAAGTTTTTTTTCGGAATTATTCTTTCTGTTCAACGCAAATTAAATTAGCTTCAAACATGATTTTAATAGCCATTAAACAACAATAAAAAAAGGGACATTTGCCCCTTTTTCATGTAACTAGTACTTCTAAACAACTCTAAATCTCACCTCAAAACATCCCCCTCACTTGAAACTTGGAGGGTTTCGAGAATGGAGGATTAATTCTGGCTATTTAATTGTGTTTTTGACTTGCTCTTTCAACTTCCTTTCTCAATTTTTTCTGATCCTCTTTTGGACCTGTTTCATTTATATAAGCAGGTTGCCTTGGTAATTTTATGTCAAGATAATAATCCTTAAAATTTGCATCTATTCTCACTTCATCAATTGTCAAATTTGATCCAAATCTCTCTATAATAACTTTACCAAAAAAACCATCTGATGAAATCTTTTGAAAAAACTCACCTTTTTTGTCTGTAATAAGGGAAGCTATGGTATCCTTATTATTTTTTATAAAAAAGACTTTTGCGTGAGGCACTGTTTCATTATTATAGCATAATCTTACTTTTCCATGTATCAATGGAGCAACCTCACTTTCTGTATATCCTTTGCCCCGCTGATTAAAACTACTGCAATTGTATCGATCTATTTCAGCAAAGTCATCAAGATTCTTTTGCGTTGAGCAACTTATCAACGTTAAAAATAAAAGAAGTTTAGCACCCCAAGCGAACTCCTTTTTGTGTAACACCTTTATCTTTTCTAGTATCATATTGTTCTGCCATTATTCTATCTGTAATTCTATATTTATCTGTATTTGAAAGGCTTTTAAACGCATCTGTGTCTAACAGTCCCTTCCAAGCTATATCGTCATATATTTGCTTGTCTAAATTATACCCCTTTAGCTCTCCATAATTTTTAATGGAGCCAGCTAGATCTTTAATAAAATCTTTAGCAATTGTCTCATGTTGAACTCCATTTGAAAATGCTTTTTTCTTTGTGTATTTTTCAAATAATTGGGGATATGTCATTGTTGCTGCCGTTGGATCATCGTAAAAAAAAGCGGTAAGGTAAGCATGAATAGACTCATGCAGCATGGTTGTGCCGATTGCTAGATCTGAAACATTCGCTATAACCAATGGATTGGTATTGAAAGCTATAATTATTTCGCCTGTATTATTATCTCGATTTGTACCAGCAACTTGCATTGGATCGCTAAAATTTTCAGTAACGAATTTAAGCTTATATCCTGGGACTTCCCCTGCAAATTTTTTGATCATATCAGCGACAGAGTTTCCATCAAGCATTTTAAGTGTATCCAATACTCCTTTCATACAGTCTGGAAGTTTCGTATCATCGATCTTGGCATTGAAGTCCGCAATATCGCTCTCACCTGATCCGCTACCGCCTCCATCAGGGGCATCGTCAACCCAGACGTTATAACATGTAGTTACTTCATTGGAATCGATCATTTCCCAAAGAGGGCCACAATATGTCGGGTATGTACAATCCATGCTGCGAACCACAAGGATTTGTCCGGTACAGCCATAGTCTGATAGTTGAAATGAACAGTCTTTAATCTCAGTTCTGCAATTCTGTTCCCAGCCCATTTTGGTTGATGATGTCCCTTTCTTTTTTACACTAACAGATCCATCAAAATACGGGGATCCATTTTTATAATTAATCAGATTTGACGACCCATCTTTCAGATTTGTGAATAACATCTTTCCCGTGAACGTCCAAATATCCACAATTTCTTCTTTGCTTTTTCCATAATAGATTCCTGTATAAAATTCAGCACCATTTTTTACAAGTAGATAGGTCTTAGCACCTCTTTCCTCACTTTTCTGGTTTTTATCACTTTTTATGGAGGGATGTAATGGAATGAATAAATATTCAACGGAATCGTTTGTTTTCTTGAGGGTTGCTTCATCCCATAAAGGCTCCCATTGTACTGGCAGGTTATCTTTCGGATTGATTTTACTGAATACTTTTTGTTTGTAATATAATTCCTTGACATCCTCTAGGGAGGTTTTCTTAAGATTTTCCAGTAGCTGGGATCGGTCTTTCTGACAACTTGTTGCAATTAAGAACAGAATAAGAATACATGTAATGTTCCTTGTAAAAAAACAGCTTTTCATTACTTCCATATTACTTTTCATTTAAAAATTGACTACTGTTAAGCTAAAAATATTTTCTTTACTTCTTTTGCGGGTTCTAAAAAACTACACATTTGTGTAGAACTCTATAACTTCTTTAAGTGTCACATTTACAATTGTATACCCATCTATAACTTACACACCTTATGAAACAGTTTAAAGAATTTTTCATTTTATTCAACGACAATTAAATAGGCTTTAAATATGATTTTAATAGCTATTAAATGACAAATAAAAACGAGCCCTTAAAGCTCTTTAAATAACATGGAAATAATCATTGATTAGCTAATCAATCCAAGATATTTTTCAAATAGAACAGGTTGAAAACCTTTTCCAAACCTCGTTGAATACAATTTTTCAAACTCATAAACTGTGGTACATTCTTTCATTACAGTGACCGCGTCATCAATAAATTTTTCTAGCATTAAAATCCCATCTTCCCAAGAAATAAATAATGTTTATGTTCACGCAGGCACCACTTTACATATTGAAATTGCAGCACAGGCTAGTTGAATGATGAAAAAGCAATTATCAAAACGGCTTATTATGAATTCTTTATTTACTACAAAAACTTGGACTTCGAAATAAGATTGCGAATAGCTTATCGGAAGCGGAACTGTCCGAATGAATAAAACATACATTTTTTTCGCTGTGGAACAGTCATTTGGATTGAAGATTTATTTAATTCTTAATCTCGAAATTTAGGACTGCTACAATATCACAAAACTTCAAATACATTAAAGCTCTTTAAACCTTAGAAAAGCGTATTAATAAAACCATAGTAGACTCGTCTATTTTTTTGCAAAATACTCAAAGTAAATCTCAGCAAGGGTAGAACATGTAAAATCCAGGAGTAAGGGATCAAACCGAAAGTTTGGGGGGTAACCATTTTTAAGCGTAGATTTTAATCACTCTGTACAAGAAGAAAGCTGTGTTCCTTACACCACGGAAGATGCTCCTGAAAGCTTTGAATTTTGCATCGCTTTTCCTCCCTTTAAAATTAGTAATTCATACCCGAATTCTCTACTTTTAAATGCTCCAGTTTTTTGGGGAGAGGTCAGTATGGGAGAAATCGGGAACTTTACCTACCATAAAAAGAATAGTTAACTCTATCATATTTTCTAATTTTCGCTTTTTCCAATGACTGGATCCATCCATGTAGAATCAAAACACGCCACACCATAAATCGAAGCGAAAGTTATCGCAGCTTTTCCATAGCACGTGTCAAATCACGTATCAGTTTTTTTTGTGCACTGTTAATCCCAGCTCCATCAATCCAAGAATACAACAAATCATACCCCCAATTTCTACCTACCTTATCCTTAAACATTCCAGGATCAACACGAGATTTGTCATTCTCAACAATATTAATGACAGTATTCAAATAAAGATAAATAGGCGCCAGATCTTTGGCTTTTATATCGGAACTAATAGTTGTCGCATATTTCTTTGCTTTTTCCGGTTGATCAGATATTATGTATATTTCTAGCACACAGAGTTTGTACAATTGTCTTTCTTCTTCAGATTCCCGTCCATCAGCGATCCGCTCCAGGTAGTAATCTATTGTTTTTTGAAATGCTTCCACAGCCTTCTCCTTTTGGTTAATCTTCTGATACAAAGCACCAACATCGGTCCAGCTTTCAGTTCTAAACCGCGTGGATAACGTTAGATAGTCCTGTAGTGCTGCAAGCGTATCCTTAATGGCGAGATAACTTCTGGCTCTATAGTCAAATGCGGGAACGACAAAATTCATAATACGGATCGGACCTGCTGTATCGCGTTGGATAGCCCTCGTCAGGTCTGATATCGCTCCATTATAATCCCCCAGCTTAAACCGGGATTCACCAACATTTCTAAAGCTAAGTGTTTTTCGCGCCAGATCAGGATTAAGCTGAATAGCCTTATCCGCCAATTCGACTGTTGTCTTATAATCCTTGTCATAGGTAAAACATTGGCCACTCCTATCCACAAGCGCATTGACCATATTATTATCATTGGGCAGATCATCCATAGCCATCAATCCGATCTGCTGAAAGTACAGCAATACCCCGCTTCGTTTTTCTGCATGTGTATTCTGATTTTTGGGTGATTCCGGAAGTTTATTCTGTCGGAAGCTCAGCTCCGCCAACAAAGGAGCATTGACCATATCCATGGGTACCTCTTTAATATTATTTGCCCCCAAAGACAGCTCTTTACCTAAAAAGCCCGCCCATCCAGCAGATGGCAGACTAGAAATATGACAATTTGACAGATTGACAGTATATCCTCGAGATGGAATGGTAAATAATGCCTTGATGATATCAAAAGATGAAAAATCGTTATTAGATATTCGTATGGTCTTCATGTTGTTCCAATTTTTCAGGTCCTTTGGAAAACTCCGAAGGGCAGTACTCGCTAATTGACGATTAGTCTTTGGGTTGTCTTTACGATAGATCTTGCGATATGAGTCATACACACTGTAATGTGAGGGCCGGTCATTGACCGCATAAAACTCCTGTAAATTAGCGAGCTGGCCTAACGATTCGGGCAATACAGTGAGATCATTATGACTTAGATGTAAAATCCTAAGCTGATCTAGGTTACCTATAGCGACCGGAAGCTGTTTGAGATGATTGACATCGACATAGAGCTCACGAAGATTTGTTAAGGTCTGCATATGCTCTGGCAGTTTCTGTAAGAGATTGGTAGAAACACGTAACTTTTCAAGCTTGGATAGCTGGGTAATACTTTCTGGCAACATGACCAGAAAATTATCGCTGACATCAAGATCCTTTAAACTGGATAATGCACCAATATCTTCGGGTAAGAGGCCTAAATTGCAGAACGATAAATTTAATATGTGGAGCTTTTTCAATCCGATAAATGATGGAAGCGCGACAATTGGATTAGCCTGCAAATTTAATTCCCGTAATTGTTGGAGACGGCCTATCGGAACTGGAACACGCTTTAGCCTATTGCTTTGGAGCTGTAATACATTGAGGTTCTTAAGTCTTCCTATTTTAGTAGAAAGGCTCGTAAGTTGATTATAAGATAGATTTAAATCTGTCAATTCAGTTAATTGGAATAACGCATCGGGCAAGCTGTCTATCGCATTTTCAGCAAGGTCAAGCACGCGTAGCTTTTTCAAGCCAGATAACTGCTCAGGGAGGTAAAATCCTGGTTTTGTAGTTTTAATCCGCAACTCCCTCAATTCTTTAAATTGGAACAAGCCGGATGAAATCTGCTTAAGAGGGCCATATATAAACGATAATTTCTCTAGCTTACTACTGCCGCTGAAAATATGCATAAACCGCCCCAGATCATCCGTATCGTTGTAATTTAAGTCCAACTTTTTTAACGACGTGAATCCTCTGTCTGTATATACCGTACTGTCTTTAATCTTGAAGTAGTTTAAACTTAGGATTTCAATTCGTTTCCTATTGGGCAGTATATCCAATACATGATCAATGCGATCATTTGGCGACGAGGAGCTAATATCGAATTCCCGTAATTGAGACGGGAATTCAAATTGATCCAACAGAGGTTTATAAGCCAATGAAATGCCTTTCAATTGCTGATTCTCTTTTAAGCCTTTCGGAATATGCTGAGCGGGAAAAGCACTAAAAATAAAATAATGTAACATGGGCAGCTTATTTAGCCTACCAATTTCTCCGGCCAAGTTGATTTTAGAGTTGCCTTCGAATGCGATTGCCTTTAATTGATTTTGTTGATAAAAGCTCTCGTCGAGATGTAATGTCCCAACAGGTTCCAAGGTATCAATTCTAAATAATTTTAGCTCGTTAAAAACAACAGCCTCCAAATTGGGAAATAAAGATAACGACCGACAAAGGCTATCTAATTGAGGCTGAGTATCAAACTCTAGTCCCAAATAACGAACCTGCGATAGGCTATCAGAAAGATCTTTTAAAAGTACAATATCCCTTGTGTTTATCTTCAGAAAAGATATTCGATCATTGGGGTGATGATTTTTTATAAAACTCACCCTTCCCGAAGAGCCACCAAGAATCTCCTTATATCCAAGAAGATCCTGAGCACTTAGCTGTAAGTTAAAAAAACAAAATGTTACCCATACAAATCGCAGTATACCTAATTTGCTAATTATATTACTTGGTTTATTCATCTGGTCAACTAATCGAAAATTATACTAATATTATTGAAACCGGGATTTTGCTGTACTTGATAAAAAACTATTCCGTGCCATACCAGACTTGTTGATAGGACCGCCATAATTGAGAATCTAAATACAGTGTGCTGCTATTACACTACGTATCCCTTATTTTAACTCAATCGTATATTCACCCGTAATATTTTCCTTCCCTGTTTCATCATAGGCAGCCACTTGTATGGATAATTTATCCTTTTCTTGCTTTATACTTTTATAGACGAGATAGTCGAATTTAAATTTTTCATAGAATTCAACATTGTAATTTTCCTTGAAATTAATACTATTATGTCCTTGAATAGCAGTATATGTCCTTATGGGAACTAATTCACCTGTTGAATTCAGTTCTGCAAACAGAATTGAATATCTGAAGTATGGATCAAAAATCCGGGAGGAAGCGTCACTATAAAAAGGATCACTAAAAAGAAAGCCGGGAAAGGAGTCTATGATGTGGTACAACCACAAATTAAGCTCTTTTCCTGTATCCAGATATTTGAGTTTTAATTGGCCAATTTTGTTTTTGGTCTTATCTTCATTTACTTTTAAACGAAGATCGAATTTTAAATCGTCATCGGCCCATGTCCACGAAGCAGGTGTTTTGAATAACTTATAAACAGCACCGCCTTCTTGTCCGTAGGCACTACCTGAGCGGATACACTGCAGACTGACGGAATCTGTCGTACTATTTAATACATTAAATTGATAATCCGTCAAATCGGAATAATTTGGTCCTTGGCGCATTAATGATGAAATAACCGAGCCACTTGAGAAATTCAGGATTACTCCGCCTGTCCCTCTATTAACTAAATATGTGGAACGATCGTCCGATTGGGTTCTATAAGTTGTTTTTATTCGGACAATATTTTTTGCTGTATCAAATTTTAAGACCAGAGGTACAGTTCTACCATTTGATTTGACCATCATCACCCAACCATTCGGAGCGGATCCTAACGCTTTTATCAAATTATTTTCTTTTTCCGCTACGGAAGCTGATAAGGTCTGTTGATCGACTAAAATATTATCTTTTTCGCAGGATATACAGCATAAAATTGCTAGTGCGAGTGTATAAATCCATTTTTTCATTGCTATAACATTTTATCTGATTGATTAATAGGTGGTTTTAAATACTACAGAGTCACACAGTTCATGTAAACGATGGAGATCCATGCCTTTGTCGTTATAAAACCTATAAATGAACGCGTATTTGGTTTTAAGCTTCTCATTGGTTTCTATCAATGAGAGCACTTCCTGTTTGGACTTACGGGTGATATATTCAACGCCTGTCGCAAAATCTTCTTCAGGGGCAAAACCGCCATACGCACTAAAAAAACCATCTTTATTCGCTGTTGAATTACTTTTTGTACTCCATGCTTCCTTATAATAAGTTCCTACGGATATATTATCGAAATATTTTGACCGACCATATTTTACGTCTTGATTATGTGCATGTTCATGCCATAAAGTAACTAGATGATCATATAGCTCATCCTTGTCACTTTTGTCAAACATATTGATTCCCCCCATTCCGAGACGATAGAATTGCCCATTGAATCCGGCTCCACTAGCGGCATTTAGATCTGACTGTGTAGAATGATAGTATCCGCCCATCAGAATAAATTCACGTGGGATTTCCCGTGCAAAGTAATCGGGGAACGCTTTTTTTACCGTTGGCAGCCAAAATTTTGCCAACATCAATCTCGTATAGGCTAATGCTTTTTCATAAGAAGGGGGGTAATAATAGGCATAGCCGGTGCGTATTAGCCTAGGTGTGTATTCATAGATAACTTTAACGCCAAAAGCATTGTAAATAGAATCACATAAGCTATCCAGCTCATTCCATTTTTCTTTGGGTTTGTCTGTGATATCAAAATAATCAATTTTCTGATCTATAGTCGGATTGTTCTCCTCAGTCTTGCAGCTGTGAAAAACCGAAATTCCAAGTAAAATTAAAAGATAATAAAGTGTTTTCATCTTATCGTGGATTTAATTGATTTTCAAGTTCGGGATTACCTATTCGTGCATTGACGGGTATTTGCAGGGCTGTTCGCGGATCATTTGGCGCCAAAGTGGCATCTACAGTTTCGGATTTGGCATCCATTTTATGTTCTACCCGAATACCTAATCTTTTAATGTCATACCAACGAAGCCCCTCTGCCAACAATTCAATTTTCCGTTGCGATAAAATCTCTTCCAATACTTGCTCGTTGGTTGAATTCATGGGCAAGGGTTGATAGTTGTTTTCTATTCTACTTTTTCTAAGTACTTCAAGATCCTTTAAGGCAGCATTTTTGTTGACGGTATTGATCTTTAGATAAGCCTCGGCCCTACTTAATAGTACTTCTTCAACACCAAAAAGGATATACCGTGTGTCGCTCCAGTCCGTCACATTTTTTACCATAAATATACAATCGTCGATAACGGTTCCTGCATTATTCTTGTATAAACCCCGATAATCATCATCTGTGATAAGCTTTCTAAAATCCCGGTCTACATAAAAACCACCCCAGCTATTTCCTATCGCATAATGGAGATATGCGCTTTGTGATGCCATAATAATATTGGGATGTGTCGAAGGGTCATTGAGTTGACTGGAAAAAAAATCCCAACCACTTTTATACAGTTGATCGCGATCTTTTTCCATATCGCGTAATACCATTCCGTTGGATTCGAATGTTTTATTCGCATAAGCAATCGTGTTGGCGTAATCACCTTTGTAAAGGGATAATCGGCAGGCAAATGCATATGCTGCGGCTGCGGTAAATTGATAGGGATTGACTGGTGTCAGTGCTGGATATTTCTCGTAGATGGAAATGGCCTTATAAAGATCAGCTTCAATAAGCTGATAGGCCTCTTTTACCGTGCCCCTTTTATAGGTAGGTCTGTTTTCTTTATTGATGTCCGTAACTAGTGGTACCGCTAGATCTGTTTCATAACTGTTAACATTATAGTGTTTACCAAATAGATTGGTAAGCACAAAATAACAATAGGCTCGAATCAACAAGGCTTCGGCGAGAATAACATCACGCTCAGATTCTTTCCCATCAGAAGCGTTAACAATATTTTCAATGACATAATTTGCATCATAAATTTTGTTATAAAAATGCGTATACGCAGTTGCTGGAGAAGCAGCGTACTTAATGGCATACTCATAGTCGTCTTGATAAAGATATATGGGTGTGTATAGCGGTTTCCAGGCGGCCTGCATTAAAGCTGGATAAATATAATACGTATCTGTAAGAACCTCTGTGAAAATATCATACTTCGTGGGATATGCTTGGCGTGTCAGGGCTTTGAAATCCGGGACGCTTTTTATTTCTAGCCTGTTGTCAAAAGGTTTGTCAAGATATTTTTGACAACTATTGCACATCATTAGGACCAATATGACGATACTATGTAGTGTTATTTTTTTCATATTAATTTTTTTTATAATCCAATTGAAAGACGCAGCGAAAAGCTCCTTGGGTTCGGAAGATTGACACCCGTGATGAATACATCGGGGTCTACGCCACGTAATCGAGGACTGCCCCAAAAGGTTAAGTTATTTGCAGATAATGCAATCCTTGCGGATTTAATTTTTTTAATGGAATGCAATGCTGGCATGATATCGTAAGATAACATAACTTCACTCAAACGAATATGGCTGGCGTCCACGACACGTTCTGTACTTCTGTTGTAAGCCAATTCATCGATATTGGCCATTGTTCCCAAATAAGATTGATGTACCGTACTAATTAATCCGGGGATATTGGTCAATTCCTCATTCCCGGGGGTCAACCACATATAATTTAGATCGGCACTTTTAGAACTGGCATCATCATAAAAACGTTTGGCTATCCCATTTTTGAATACTTTGTGCCCCGCGGCAAAGGTAAGAAAGAAGCGTAGATCGAAGCCTTTGTATGCAAGGTTCGTTGCGAAAGAACCAGTGGATGTAGGACTACGTGGACCCATATATTGGATGAGGGAAACATCACGATCACTTGAAATTATCCCATCGACAACATTGTCACCCCGATAAAACATCGGCCGCCCTAGGGAATTGAGTTTTGCGAATCGATATGCATATAATCCTTCCAATGGTTTTCCCTCCATTCCGTATCCATTGGGACGTGTTATTTCTGTTAGGTTCAACGATTGTTGTATCCCCTCGACGACCGTATTTTTAACATAACCATAGATCAGATTTACACCCCACTTAAAATCAGGTGAGTTGAGAATATCCTGATAGGACAAATTGATATCGATCCCCTTGTTGGTCATGGAAGCCCAATTGATCAATTTTGTCTCGAAACCTTCCTCTTGTGCGGTGTTGAATGGAGCAATTAGATCCTTGTTTTTTCTGTAATAGTATTCTAGCGTTAAATTGAGTTTTTTGAACATACCGATATCTAACCCCACATTTGCGACATAATCTCTTTCCCAATTCAATGCATAAAGTTCGGGTGAATTAACTCGGATGCCTGATGTACTATTGACACGGTCTATTTTATTGAGATTGACTGGAAGCGCGTTAAGTTGTGGCGAGATTTGAAAAGTGTTGCCACGAAGGGCGTAACTGCTTCTTATCTTTAAAAAATCAAACAGCTGATTTTTATTGAGTGCTTGAAAGAAAGGTTCTTTATCGACATTCCACGAGACGCCAATTGAATAGTTTGGTAAATACTTGGAACGTACATTCTTACCAAACATGTTACTACCGTCAAATCGTGCCCCCCCTTCGATATTATAGCGGTTTTTATAGGAGTATTGATGCGAAGTATAAAAACCGACTACATTTTCTTGCCGAAATGAGGTATTAAAAAGTTTTGAATCCGTTAGGATAGCTCTCAAATAAGCCAATGTTGAGGGGTTGGTCGTTTTACCTGAATAATACAAATAGCCATAATTTGTATTTTTTGTATAATCGAAATAATCGTTTCGGATATCACTTCCAATAACTGAATTTAGATGGTGATTGCCCCATTCCTTATCAAATGTAAATTGGCTACGAATATTATAGAATTTTCCGCGATCGTTATTCGTTATTAAGATACCCCCGTCAGATAAAATGGATGATTTTATAGCATTTGGATCATTTGGATCCTGCCACAGTAAATCATTTTTTCCCCGTAATGCATCATTGTAATCTACACGGTGTGCGTTGGCATAATTCGATTTTTCTGTAACCGTATGATTATAATTGTTTACAGTCCGACGTAATGCGCCCGTAAATTCATAGGTGAGATTATTTGTTATTTTAATCGTTGGCTTCACCATGAACCTAAAATCTTGCGCCTCAACAGTTGCGAAATTTTCGTTCAATTCTTCAAGAATATTAAAAGGGGCGAGATTCCTTATATAATGTTTTGGCGAGCCATCATCATTATAGGGATATAACGTACGACTCGTATTGATGGCATACAATGCGGGATTGATTTCGAATGACCTCGTGACCGCCCCATATGAAATCCCGGAGTTAAGTGTACCAGGAGTGAGCTGTTGTCTAAACGCATAGTTAGCATTAAAATCTAATGATAGCCATGTACCTATTTTTAAGACATCACGGAAATCTAAGGTATATCTGTCAAAACCATAACCTTTAGCTTGTCCATTGTCTTTCGTATAATTGCCAGAAACATAATAGGTGTTTTTTTCTCCACCTCCCGAGAAGGAAAGGTTATGTTCTTGCATGAGATTGTTTTGGAATAACACATCAAACCAATCGGTATTGACGGTAGTAGCCTTTTCTAATTCGGCATAAGCCTCGTTTAAGTCGATCTCCCGTAAACCATATTTGCGATAAGGCTCTGTGTAAGCGCCAGTCTCTAACGGCCACACTTCGTTCGAATAATATCCTGCGTTCCATAGGCGTCTATACATGTTCATTTCCTGCCCTGAATTCATCAAATTAAATTGATTGATATTTGGCTTGAGACCATAGGTTAGCGCAGACGAGTAGTTGATGTTGTTTTCATTTGCTTTCCCAGACTTTGTGGTAATCGAAATGACTCCATTTGCTGCGCGAGTCCCGTAGAGAGAAGTTGCGGCACCATCTTTCAGAATAACAATATCTTCAATATCTTGTGCGTTTAATCCGGCGATTGCCGAACCCAATACTGCGGCGACATCGCCCGAGTAGAGTTGACTGACAGACAGATTCGCTGGTGAAGATATAGGAATACCATTGATCACAAAAAGGGGCTCTTGATTAGCGGAGATGGATGCGTTACCTCTGATGCGGATTTTAGCTGAGGTTCCCATGGTTCCAGAGACACTTTGTACCGATACCCCGGCTGCAGCACCCTGAAGCATTTTTGAAACATCAACATAGCCCGAACGATCGATTGTTTTTTTATCAATGGTACTTACAGATCCAGTAAATTTTTCTTTATTAATCTTTTGGAATCCAGTGACAATGACTTCATCGAGTGAATTTGCTGTTTGTTGCATACTTACTCGCATTTCTTTGTTTGAAGTTAATTCCTGGGGAACGTACCCGATGAGATTAAAGCTAATTTTAGCAGATAAGTTTTTAAGTTTAAGGGCAAATTTTCCCTTAGAATCGGTGACCGTGCCATTGTTCGTACCAATTTCACGTATGCTTACGCCTTGCAATGGTCGTCCTTCCTTGTCCATTACAACGCCCGAAATGTTCGTTTGTTGGAAAAGTACTTTTGTAAAAATGGGCTTTGATGCAGACTTTCGATACGAAAGTTTCGTGTTTGATGGGGTAGCAACGTTATTATTTGAATAAGCCTTTACGATCGTGGGTACGGTTATCCCTAAAAAACAGTATGCTATTGTAAAATAGCGGCCAGACAATAGCTTAAGATTCACCATTTTTTTTGATGAAAGCTGATCTGTGCGACGATTAAAATTAAAGGTTAATTTTTTCATAAATCGGTCAAAAGAGAATAGTTTCGATAAGAGTAAAAGAGGTAATATTGTCCTCTTTTTTTATCGTTTGTTTATACTTTATTGATTTGTATTATTCTCAAGACGATTGAGATCCCGGATTGTCCCGAAATTTTTTATTTTTTATTTGTTTACCTCTAGATTAGATAAAAGGCTGCCGCTCGCTTCTTGGCGAAGTATATCAGAGGGTTTGTATTGAAAATTAAAAAGAAAGGCTGTTGCCAAGTAGGCAAAACCCACTTGGCAACAACCTCTTCTAAAACGTTTCTTGCTTAATTTTCTATTTCATATCCTATTGGATAGGAAATACCTGTGAATTCCGTTTTCACCGAGGACCTTCCATTGAGGTCATAGGAACAAATATTAAAATAATAAGTTCCTGCTTTTAAAGGATTGATTTCGAGCTCCATCGTTGGTTCGCTGTGGGTCGTCCGATCAAAATTCAGGGATAATGAATCCTTGTTGTTATTCCAGAAAATACGAAATTCGTTGATATTTGGATCAGATGGAATTTTCCATATAATTTTTATTTTCTCATTTCCTGCTATCGTCTGAACCGTCGTAACCCTTCCTGCATATATCCGTTCACCGCCTTCTATAAATTCACGGTAACTGTCTTCCATTTTGCCACAGGAAGTTCCAAACAGCAAGATTGCAGCTAATATCGCGAGCAAACCATTGTTATTTTTCATGTATCTCATTACAAATTATTTTAATATACGCCATTGTAATTTTTATTTCTTCTCATTTTGTCCATATAAGGTTAATTCCATTAAATGAAAAAAACCTGCTGCCCAAGCTGAAACCACTTTAAAACGGATATATCTTACTTTAGGTGTGCCTGGTGGAAAATTGAATTCATGCCCTTTTTTCGCAAGATCTATATCTACCGCAGAATTTATGCCCGGTAATTGTCCCGACGGTTTAATCACTTCATAATGTCCTAATGACTGCCATTTTGGATCCCAGACATCAACTTTATCATCTGCTGCCAGAGGCTGCTCGATAGAACCATATAATTCAAACTCCCTCGGATTACCATGGGAGTACATGTAGATATCCAAACGTTGATTAATGACAAAGCGACTCAATGAAACCTCCTGTCCAAGATCAAAAGTAAACCATTGCGGCATACCAGCAGGTGGGTACTCTTTCGTATGAAATCCCGTCGCGAGATTGCCATCCCACAATCGCTCCATTGCCCAACCGTAGTCCTCCCCTTGATCTGTAGGCAAGCCCGAAAGTTTGACAATTTTCTTCTTATCTATTTCTTCTTCTAATTCAGGAATCCCTGTCCATTCCACTGTATCACTAAAATTTTGATATTTATCACGTATCGTCAATCCAAAAGTGGTCTCTTCGGCTTTCATACCACGCACATTGAATACGATTTGCTTTTCCGCAGAATAGTCTGTTTTAACAGCGGACCATTTACCATCCGTATTTTTCTTAAGGATAACAGCTGCGAGAGCCGCTTTTACCGGATTATCAAGCTGCACCAATATTCCCCCAAAATCCGAACGGATCTGTGCCGTTTTAGCTGCATACGAAAATGGCGGGTCTGTGGGGTTTACCTTAATCGTTATTGGTGTGGACTTTTGTTCCGCTCGACTAACGGCATACAGCTGTACATCAAAACCTCCTGCTTTGACAAATCCGTCAACATGTATTGTGTCATTGTATATCGAAGTTTTCTGCTTGAAAATTTTCCCATTTCCAACATCGTATTCAGCCTGTACGTACAACGCATTGGAAGACTTTGGCAATGCAAATTTAATGGATGCTCCACCCGAAAAATTTTCAACGACTACCGCCTTCTCGACTGGCATCGGCGTACTGTTATCGTTTACGCTAGGATCAGCCCAGCTGGATTCCTTACACGACCATATAAAGAGTATGGCTAATGTGGGTAGAATGAATTGTACAATCCTTTTCATATTTATATTTTTTTTTGAATATATTTTCATTTATTACCAGCCAGGGTTTTGAACCAGATTGCGATTTCTGATAATCGACTCCTCTTTAATCGGCCAAAAATTTTCCCGGAAGGAGTAAATTCTGTTATTTAAGATCTGTGGCACATTGTAATCTTTGGCACTGATCTTAACAATGTTAAATCCTCTCGTGGCTTTCGTATACATGGTATTGGCAATATTCCAGCGCCTGATATCCCAGAAATTCTGTCCTTCAAACATCAGCTCAATCATCCGTTCCTGCTGGATAATTGCACGTAGCCCTTCTTTTGTATCTGGTTTATTTGGATTTTTTGAATAATTGGCCCAAGCTTCTTTCACACCCGGTAATCCATATTTGCTCCTAATTTTATCCAATAAAGCATATACCTCAGCAGTTGGTCCATTGACTTCATTAAGCGCCTCAGCATAGGCCAGATATAAAGCGGACATCCGATAAATAGGTGCTAAATAGCGTTTTTGTGAATAACTATTCTGCTCAATGACAGACTCCGGACTAACGATTTTCTTGGCAAACATACCCGTAATCGAAAAAGCATCAATCCGTGTACGTCCGCCTACTTCATAGGCTCTGCTCTGCACATAAAAATAATTTGCAGCATTCGATTCCGAATAGCGTCCATTTCCATACCATACCCCTCTATCAAAGCCGATGGAGCCATAATAACGTGGTTCACGGTCAAAATGGACTTTTGCCGCCTCCTCACCTTCACGGATATAATAACGGTCTTTGAATACTGCTTTTTTTAATTCATACCGATTTGCATAATCAAACGTCTTATCTTCGGTAATGGGCACCCCATGATTGGAATAAAATAATTCAGCAGCTTCTAATGTCGGTGCAAGACTCTGGGCCACAAATACGGAAGCCCGACCTTTGTCCACCTTTGTCTGTCCGGCTGATTGATAAACAAATGAATTGGTTTTGGCCCAAACAATTTCAGGATTTAAATTACTGGTGTACGCATTACGGATATTCAGTTCAAATTTTAAAGAATCAGGGATAACACGTTGCACGGCTTCCAAACTATAGGTATACATCTTATTCTCGCCAATGGTTTCAGCATACGCGATGGCATCTTTATAGGCTTCAGCTGCTTTTTCCCATTTAGCGATACTAAACTCGGTATTCATTAATTTAGTACCCTTTGCATCCACTAGACTCGCGTAATCCATATTACCGTTGAATAGTGGACTCGCGGCCGTTAAAAGAATCTCCGCTTTGATCGCCGCTGCGACTGTCTTCGTAATCCGGCCTGCTTCCGTCGGACGGCTAATATAGCGTTCCTGCAATAAATTCATATTGCTATCAATAATGCCTACGATATAATCCAAGTTTTCGTCAAAAGTATTGCGGAATACGCGAGTCTCCGCTGTCGGTGCTATAACCGGCAGATTTATCTTAATATTAGGAATCGGACCGTACTGCCGCATTAACAGATAATGATAGTACGCCTTTAATACATTCACCTCCCCAATCCAATAATTTCGCTCATATTCTTCGATATCGGGTACTCGACCAATATTCTCCAAAAAAATATTACAGTCTCTAATGGCTTGGAACATCCCATTATCCCAGATATTGAACTGAGGATTTGTTACAGATAGCTGGCCTTGGGCCACCTCAAGAACATTATTCCTATAAAAATTTACGGGCTGATAATGCCAAAATTCATTTCCGGCAAAATAGGCTGGATTAACGTTTGGATCACTGATATTGGGAATATAACTATAGCAGGTGGCCAGATAGCGCTGTGCCTCGCTCCGTACCGAAAATGCATTGTCTATGCCAGCGATATTATCTGGTACGACATCAATAAATTTCTGACAGGACCAGCAGCAGCTCAAACTGAGCAAAACAAGCAAGCACCGACATTTAACGATCAAATAATTCATCATATTTTTAATTTTCAACTGTAAAAAAATCATTTTAGTGGATTTAAAACTTATCAAGTTTCCAGCTTAAAAAGAAGCTAGGATGCCCATATTAAATACCCTTTGCAAAGGGTAATTCAAGCCACTTCCAGCCATTTCCGGATCCCATAATTTAAAAGGAGACCACACCAGTAGGTTACTGCCATTAGCATATATGCGCAGCTGTTTGATATGAGCGCGCTTGAGAAGTCCCTTACTGCCATTTTGCGTAAAATTATAGTCAATCTCCGCCTGTTTTAGTCTGATAAAGGAACCATCACGCATAAACCACGTATTGTTGACGGAATTATTTCCAAGTCCAAAACTAGCATCAGCTGTGAGTCTCGGCCATAAGGCATATATATTACGGTTGCTTTCAGACCAATGATCGTCTACGTATGCTTGCAGTAGTTGTTTGTCACCTATAAAAGGTGCAGTTCCAAAGTTATCTGGAACTAAACCTGCGCCTGCATTTATCCAGAAGCTTTGACGTGCTGAGCCCTGAAAAAATAGCGACAGATGTGCGCCTTTGTACCCCAATGTAAACCCTGCACCATATAAAATCTCTGGCGTAGTAGGAAATCCTAAAGGAACCTGATCCCTTCCAGTGATGATACCATCTCCATTCACATCACGAAATTTAATATCACCCGCACCATAAGCACCAAAAGTCTGACGTGGTGAACTAGCTACATCAGCCTCATCGACAAACAAACGTTCAGCGATATAGCCAAACTCCTGCTTAAACGAATGACCAATTTTTGACCGGTAGGATTCGTCATAATCAGGTTCCTCAAATTTGGTATACTTACTTTTCGCTAATGTAAAATTGCCGAAAGCTGAAAGCGTAAAGTTTTCACCGATAAATTTATTGTTCATCGTGGCATTGATATCGATTCCTTTACTCACACCTTCGCCAATATTATCACGCGGAGTAGCCGCCAAACCCATGGTAGATGGTATATCTGTGCGGGTCTGTAGCATATTTGTTCTTCGGTTATGATACAGGTCTACATTGAAGATATAGTTGTTAAACAGACCGAGTTCCAATGCGATATTTTTTTGATAAGATTTCTCCCAGGTAATATTTTCATTCGCATAGCGCAATACGTCGATACCCAAAATGGATGGCTCATCTAAATTTGAGCCAAATCGATAGCTCTTACTATTACTGCGCATATCAATTTCCGATAAATAGAAGAAACGGTCAAATGCATCACCAATAGCGTCATAACCGATAATACCATAAGTACCACGCAACCTGAAGTTAGTAATGCTCTTTTTTAAGGGCGCAAAAAACTTTTCATTGGAAATTGTCCAGGCTGCACCGACAGAAGGGAAAAATCCATACCGTTTGGCTTTGGCAAAACGTTCTGATCCATTATAACCGAAATTAAACTCTGCAAAATAACGGCTGTCATAGGTGTAACTCATTTTTCCAGATATGCCCATATTACGGAAAGGCAGGGATGTCTGGATGGTAGCTGGACCACCATTCAGACGAATTCCTGTCTGCAATTTATCACGCATATTATAGACCAACAGGCC
The DNA here is from genome assembly GCF_002000245.1 of Sphingobacterium sp. CZ-UAM. Taxonomy (GTDB): domain Bacteria; phylum Bacteroidota; class Bacteroidia; order Sphingobacteriales; family Sphingobacteriaceae; genus Sphingobacterium. The sequence continues at coordinate 1,630,055 of NZ_MTCM01000001.1, forward strand.
TGATAAATTATGTTTTTCGGCAATGGTTTTAGCGTAGGTTAACGTAGATTCCAAATACATAATCGAAAAAACCTCTGGTACACTTTCATTGAAATTTAAAAATTCTGTACCTGTTTTCGGATTGATCGCATTGATCGAGTACTTTCCAGTTTGCGCATTATAGGAACCTAAATCGTAATAGAATGGATTATAGGCCCTATCAATTGAAAAAGAAGATTGTCGTGAAGTATTTCCCATAACCCTAAATTTCAAACCGTCAATAATATTGGAAAAATCATGATTAAATTCGAGCATTGCTCCCATATTTGATCTATTTTTTTGCTGATACCCACGCATTAGATCAGCATAAGGATTATAGCTGGATGGAAGCTCATCTTTTATGGACAATCTTGTATTGCCAAACAGAATATGATTGAGATGGGCGGTCTTTTCATCCGGTTCAAAAAATGCGGGGAATAATGTCTGGTTACTGCGCATAATATTTCTATACATGCCTGCTCCTCCCGGGATGGGACCGGAATACTGCTCAAACTGACCATTCAACCGAATCAATAACGTAGACCGCTTAAAATTTAAAGTGATATTGGACAGCAAACTCACCATTCGATTTCGTGCATTACTGCTAAATGTGTTGCGTTCATCAGTTTTCAATAATCCATTATCCTGTGTAAATGCTCCCGAAACATAATAACGGGCTAATTGTCCACCACCACTCAGGTTGGCATTGACACGTTGGTTCATCGTTGAACGTTTCAGTAACTCTTCTCTCCAATTGGTCATGGGATAAACAAAGGGGTTCGCCCCAGGTTTACCGGTATTATCAATTTTATCGTACGAATAGACCAATTCCTGTAAAGGAGAACGGGTCAAAATAGCTTCATTATGAAGTTTCATATAAGTGATTGGGTCTGCCAATCTGATCTGCTTTGTTGGTTGAGATATTGTATTTTCAAGTCGGAGTGACACCGTCGCCGGTCCCTCATACCCCTTTTTTGTAGCAACAAGGATAACACCATTGGCCCCACGGGAACCGTATATCGCTGTCGCAGTGGCATCCTTCATTACTGAAAAACTCTCCAGATCATCAGTCTGAAGAATCGCGAGGTCATCGACACTACTTTCTATATTATCAATCAGTATCAATGGTTTATTCTGTGTTCCAAAAGTGGCGATACCACGGATATAAAAGTCGGCATCATCCAACCCCGGTTCACCACTTCGCTGGAAGCCAATAACACCAGCAATCCGTCCCTGTAATGCCTGCGTTAAATTACTCGACGGTACTTTTAATTCGCTGGGGCGAACAGTCGTGATAGCACCAATCATATCAGTACGCTTCCGTGTACTACCGAACCCTGTGACAACGACCTCATCAAGTTTTGCGTCGGGAGACTGCTTCATCACGACATTCAGCATGGTGCTGCCCTTGGTATCGATCTCTTGTTTACTATAACCGACCATTGAAAAAACCAAGATAGATTTACTATCCGACATCGTAATAATGTATTTACCATTTACATCGGTCGTGGTCGTCTTCGAACTTTCATTTTTGGTGGAGACAGTAACTCCTGGAAGAATATTCCCCGCACTATCCTGGACTGTTCCATAGACCTCTCTGGTCTGCGCAAAAGTTGTTACCGAGAGTAACATTAAACATAGACAGAGGTAAAGCCTTACATAAGGCCAACTGGCGTAGCTTCGTTGATTTCTTTTCTTCATTTGTTTTTTTAATTTAATAATTGGTTAAAATAACCAGCATCAATCCTACTCGATTAGACCTGGCCTACAGTTCACATAAAGGTTTTATAAAGATTAATGTATAAGACGGTTGAGTTGTCGAAATGTCCCTAAGAATTATTATTTAATAATGGCGAACGAAGATTCTAACGACAGATTAAGGTTTAAAAAACCCTTTAGTAAACTCGATCTGACCACTACTATGAAGAGCCGGGATAGCCATCTTCAACGATATTTCGGTCAGGACAGTTGGAAGCCGTCCCTGGGGTATGGTTTAGTTTTTCTCCCAACAGCGTATCATAAAAGAAACGTCAATTGATAGACTTCAAAATACTGATCTTCCTACCTTAATCGTTATAAATTATCCGAGTGATGTATAAAAATTACGTTCAAAAGTTTATTGCTGGTAATGGCTGTTGGAATGATCTACGCCTGCCGGTTCTGTTCATACTATTTGTTATAATGCGTTGTTTCATTTTATCTCACCAAAGGGAATGTTGATGACTGGAACCTGCGACTTATGATGGATATGACAAAGGATATTTTTGGAAAACTTTATGGAGATAAAGGCTATATCTCAAAGGCCATCGCAGACATCCTTCGGGGAAATGGAATACAGATGAAAACAAAGCCCCAGAAAAATATGAAAGGCATGATCCTAAGTCAGACTGATAAAATTATGCTCTGAAAAAGAGCGATAATAGAATTTGTGAACGACGAACTAAAAAATATATGCAAGATACAGCATACTAGACATCGATCAATAAACAACTTTTTATTGAATATTTTAGGAGCGTGAGACTGTAACCTGAACTGTGTCAACGGAATAATTCGATAAGATTATTTATATTCAATTATTCAAACGACATGGTCATGAAAGAAAAAGACCCATTTGACTTTGAACGCTTCAAGGCAGAAGCCATGCAAGGTCTTTACGAAGGTAAAAGTTTGTCTCCCAATGATGGCGTTCTGGCGCCGTTGATGAAGCATCTATTGGAATCGATGATGGATGGCGAACTGGAGAACCACCTGAACGAAGAAAAAGCTTCGGGCAATAGCAACCGGCGCAACGGCAAAACAAAAAAGACAGTCCGGGGTCTCCATACCGGAACTTTTGAGCTTGAAACAGGACGGGATAGGTCAGGAACGTTCGAACCGAAAGTGGTACCAAAAAGACAGTTAATCATTACCGAACAGCTTGAAGGCCATGTACTGAGCATGTATGCTAAAGGAATGAGCACACGGGCAATAAGTGAGTTTATCCGTGAAATGTACGCCATGGAGATCTCTGCCACGGAGATATCCCGGATTACCGAAAGTGTGCTTCCTGCTGTGAATGAATGGCGGAGCAGGCCATTGGAAGCGGTGTATCCTTTTGTCTTCCTGGACTGTATGCATTATAAAGTCCGTCAAAACGGTACCGTAGAATCAAGAGCTATTTATAACATACTGGGAGTGGGTATGGATGGTAAAAAAGAGCTGATCGGACTTTATAGTTCAGAAAATGAAGGGGCGAAGTTCTGGCTTTCGGTTCTTACTGACCTTAAGCAGCGTGGCGTGGAAGACATCCTTATTGCCTGTATTGATGGTCTAAAAGGATTCCCAGAAGCCATAGAAGCTATTTTTCCGAAAACAAAGATCCAACTGTGCATTGTCCACCAGATCAGAACAAGCATGCGGTACGTAACCGAGAAAGATAAAAAGCTTGTAATGGATGATCTAAAGCCGGTCTATAAAGCCGTAAACGAAGAAATGGGGTATGAAAACCTCCTATCTTTCGAAGAAAAATGGGGCAAGAAATACCCTCTTGCCGCCAAATCCTGGATCGATAACTGGACTAATCTTTCCACTTTCTTTGAGTACGAAGAACAGGTTCGCAAGATTGTATACACCACAAATCCGATTGAGGGAATACACCGTCAGATACGAAAGATTACTAAGTCCAAGGGAGCGTTTAGCTCTGAACAGGCTTTATTGAAGCTGATGTATCTGATTATTAGGGATATTTCTAAAAAATGGACGATGCCAATACATAACTGGGGCTTGACTATATCCCAACTATATATTAGATTTGGGGATAGACTCAAACTCGAAAGAGGTTTTTAAGTTTTTAATCCAATGACACAGTTGGTGTTACACTCCCAGGAGCGTTGGCCGCATATACGTTTTTTCCTAAAAAAACATCATTAAATATTCAGTTTGAACAGCAAGAAAAGCAATTATCCCTTACTGCTTAAACCGAACTCACATTAAAATAATATTTTCTTGCTTTTAAAGGATTGATTTCAAGCTCCATCGTTGGTTCGCTGTGGGTCGTCCGATCAAAATTCAGGATAGCTTTTTTGTTTGCTATTTCATTTTAAATTAAGATGTTTAAAAAACTGAATAAATCCAAGATGAAATTTCCCAAGATATTTTCTAGTTATAAGGTGCCGAAAATTTACCGTCTGTAACAACAACATAAGCAGAGCCGTTTTGTAGACGTCCGGAAAATGTGCCTTTCACTCCCCATTTTGTTAGACTGGTAATAGTTAAAGTGAAATTGGTTCCATCGCTTCTGCCGCCCGAATAAACCGTAGTACCTGTATGTTTGCCTCCATTCCAATTCTGGATATAATAATCTGCGTCAAGTTCTAACGTGTTAGTACCTGCTACGGAATAGGTGGTTTCTTTTACACCTTCTTTTTCCGGTATTAAAAGACTAATACCAAATCCTATATTCATATCCTCCTTTTCCCACCCACCAATAACCACGAAATGTTCAACTTCGGTCGCGGGTTTATCGTTCGCATTGACTGCATAATTAAACTTGCGCAGCTCTCCATTTATTTTGCAGGTTAGAAAGCTTTCATCATGAATGGTATCGGTGTTCGGATCCTCCATTTTGTCACATCCTAAAAGAGTAGTTACAAAACTTAATAACATAAGAAAAATAAGAGATTTGAATGTTTTCATTTTTATTGGTTTTAAATTTTAAAACTTAGATTCGAATACCACACCCATTCTTACAAGAACAGTTTCATGAAAGAAAAACAAAGAAAGATTCCTAATTTTTCTTATTCTTAATTTCTAAACTAATCTTCCCATCTTCAATTTCTGTAACGTTATCTTCTGTAAAATCTTTAGAGTTTTTCAGAAATTCTTTCAACAGGTCCTCCGTACTACCCTGATGTATTACAATAATGGAAGAGGCCTTCGCATTTAATTTCGCAGTAGCTTTCTTTACTTTCGAGGAAGCCTCTAGAGATCCCTGTATTTTTTTAAGCTGCGCAAAGGTAACACTGCTGCCGCTGACGCTTACCGTGGTTTTATTGCCTGATATCTTATTGTTTTCTGTATCGCTCTCTGAAGCCGATTTCTTTTTAAAGAGCTTACCTAGTTTACCCACTAACTTTCCTGCTTTGTCACCTTTGGCTGCCGCATTATCTGCTGTATTTGATGCTCTGTCTACTCTATCTGCCGCCTTGTCTATTTTATCTAAAATACCTTGTGCACTTACTGTAGTGATGCCAAATAATAAAGAGGCGAAACAAATGATTACTGTTTTTTTCATCGATTTTAGTATTTAATTAACTGATACTTAAGTTTGAGAGTACCCGGTTACTTTACCGCGTCCAATATAAGCCCCTTTCTATGGCTATATATCAAAATTAGACATAAGAATAAGCTATTTTATAGCTGTAAATAGCTATTTTTATATCTAGCTGAAAACAGCTGTTTTCTCTTTTTATTTTAACTTATATTTGAGAATAAAGTAGAAAAAGATTGTATTAAAAATATTAATTACAAAGCTCCAACTATGATTAATTCTATACAATAGTTTCAAATGTTATGAAGAGAATCTGTCTAATTGCTTTATTGTTATTACCCATTCTAAATAAGGCACAATTAATACCTCCAAATAGCCGAAAATTTGTTGACAGTCTAAATGCTATAATTGACAAACGAAATAAACAGTCCGATAGCGTTAAGATAATAGCCTACTTTGCTTTATCAAGATACTGGGGTAAAGAAAAAGATACTGTAAAGGCTAGGTACTTTCTAATACAGGGAAAAAAAATGAGTAAAAGCTCCCATTATTTGTATGCCACTTACCTATATTCTATGGGCATGAATTCGATGTACATAAACAATAAGATAAATGCAAAAAAATACCTCTTAAAGGCAGATAGTGTATTTGCGTATGGTAAAACTAAAGATTATTACATAGCGCGGGCCAAGTTGTGGAACAATTATTCTATTTTATTGTCTACAGAAAATAAACATAACCAAGCTATAGATATTTTATTAAATAAAGTAGTTCCATTAGCAACATTGTCTGGAAATCTGCCAATGGTGGGGACAGCTTATGCGAATGTCGCCAATTTGTTAAGTGGCTTAAGCCAAAATGAAAAAGCTTCGGTTTATTTTGAGAAAAGCATAGACGTATTGGAAAACATAAAGATAGACACGATGGTTTTAGCAAATGCTTATAATAATAGCGCAAGAAATAGTATGGTGCTAAATAGATTTGAGGAAACCAAAATATTGCTCAATAAAGCCAGATCGCTTTTAAAAGCCCGTACCAATACATCGTCCTTTGTTTATTACTGTGGATTCGAAAGTTATTATTGGTTAAAGCTAAAACAATTCGATAAGTCTCTTATTGTGTTAAATAAAGGCTTAGAAATGGCGAAAAAATTAAACCTGGGCCTGGCAAAAAATAATCTCTTAAATCAGAAATACAACATTCTTAACGAACAAGAAAATCATGATGCCGCACGAGATATTATTATGGAAATCATAAAGGGCGATAGTAACACGTATATAGAAGCTAAAACACTTCATTATAAGCAAGCTTATGAAACCTATAGCAAACTTAAAAACTTACCTGAAGCTTATAAATGGCTTGAAAAATATACTCTTTTAAGAGATAGTGCAAACAATATTAGATTAAAAGAGGAAGTAAATAAGGTGGAAATAAAATTCAGAAGTGCTGAAAATAACAGGCAAATTAACGAATTAAAGATCGCTAATGAAAAATCCCGTTTAGCAACCAAAAATAGTTACTTGCTTAACTGGCTACTGGGTTCAATAAGTTTTCTAACGCTATCTCTACTTATTTTTGGCATCTATTATTATCGTAACCAAAAAAAGAACATCTCACAGAAAGCACAAATTCAATTCGTCCAGTTTATGTTGGAGGGCCAGGAAAAGGAACGCAATCGGATAGCCAGAGATTTACACGATGGTTTGGGAAATATGCTTACTGTGGTGAAATTAAATTTGAGGCAATTTGCTAAAGAAAATCCAACGCTAGAACTCAATGAGATTATAGATCAGCTAGGGTATTCGATAAACGAACTTAGACGGATTGCACACGATATGATGCCAGAAATGTTAATGACTCTCGGTTTAGAAGCAGCTTTGAGTGATTTGTGCGAATCACTAGCATCTGATGATTTTGAAGTACATTATCAATTCACGGGTTTAGAAAATACTACTCCTCAACAAATACAAATCACGATTTATCGCATTGTACAAGAGCTGCTTACCAACGTTGTAAAACATGCCAATGCTAAAAATGTGCTCTTGCAATGTACTTATAACAAACCAATCTTTTCTATTAATCTGGAGGATGATGGAAAAGGATTTGACATCAATTTTTTACACGAAAAACAAGGAATTGGCTTAAACAACATTAGGAGTCGTATAGCATATTTAAATGGAAAAATAGAAGTTAGATCAAAAATAAATCAACCTGGTACCTTAATAAATATAGAATTACATGTTAGATCATAAACCAACATTAATCATTGTCGATGACCATCCTATTGTTTTAGAAGGATTAGTTAAAATATTTACCAAAAATACTGAATTTGAAGTTATAGCAAACTTTACTCGAGGAAATGATTTGCTGTCGTTTTTAAGAGGGAAATCTGTAGATGTGGCTTTAATCGATATTATTTTACCAGATATCAATGGAATGGCTTTATGTAAGGAAATAAAAAAAATAGCGCCCTATACTATCGTAATCGGCTTAAGCAATCATCAAGCGCGAAGTGCTGTTACTAAAATGTTAAAAAATGGAGCAAATGGCTACATCCTTAAAGATGCATCAATTGAGGAAATTACGAACTGTGTGAGAGAAGCTTTAAAAGGTAAAATTGTTTTCAGCAGTGGAATTGCAGAAGTAATGTCTAAACCACAAGTAAGAACACAATGGACTTTTGTCAAACTAACACCAAGAGAGAATGAAATTTTAAAATTAGTTGCACAGGGTTTCACCTCTTTAAAAATAGCAGAAATTCTTTTTCTAAGTCGATTCACAGTAGAAAATCACAGGAAAAACCTACTACAAAAATTTCAGGCAAAAAATATTGCTGAATTGATAAGTAACGCTACGCAACAAGGGCTACTTTGAAGTAATCAGGATATAATAAGATCAACAGACCTCGGGTCAACAGTTCGCTTAAATAGATCATATTTCTTCGGGACAATTTGTGTATTAGATCGTCATATAAAATATATACAGGTAAGCGATTTCAAACAAATGACATTATTTCATTTTAACATAACAAAAACGCTCATACTAACTTTTTTTATAGTAGGAGTAATCCACCAACAAACTATGGCTCAGATTTTCTCGCAACGGCGCATTATAAAAGAAACATCAAATGATAGTCTGAATGCCTGGGCTAAGAGCCGCAATCCTGCTGACAAGAAGAAGTTGGAACAGGAGGTATCCACATTGAGCCAAAGCAAAGATGAGATCGAGCTCACTTATGCCGCATGGGGCTATGGAATTCTCGGACAGCCAGATAAAGCGCAGGAATTGAATAGTTTTATACTGAAGCAATTCCCCAATGGGGTTACAGCACTAACAATGGAGTATCTAAAAATATTTGATGATCCGCAAGCATCCGCCGAAACTTTAGAAGATGCTTATCAACACTGGTTAACCAGATTTCCGGAAGATAGCTTTCCAGAAAAATATCGGGGTTATCATCGTAAAGCTCCGATGGCTATCGCATTGCAGTATGCCAAAGAAGGAAATATGGAAAAAGTAAACAGCTATTTAACCAATCAAAACGTTAAGAAAAAAGACTCCTATAATATACGACTAGCTTCTGCGAAGGAATTTATGGTTCAAAATAAACCTGAAATTGCCATCCTATTGTTACAGGAGCTTTATCTAAATCTAAAGTCCTTATACAATAAGAAGAACACAACAAAAGAGGATTCTTATTTCTTAGGATATTTTCCTGAAACCGCAAGTTTACTCGGCCAAGCATTGTTAGCGAATGGTCAAATCGATGCTGCACTGCAACCCCTTCAAGATTTCGATTCGATTTATCCTGACGAAACTAATACGATTGCATTGGCACGGGCATGGATGCAAAAAGAAAAAAATCAGGAAGCTTTCGACAAATTACACAACTACATCATGGAAAATGGTGCAAACAGGAATATCTTGAACGTACTCGAGCCCATCTATATGCGGTTGAATGATAAAGCTACTTTTCAAACCTATATCGATAAATATATAAACCCTCAACTGGCTCAAAAAAAAGCTGAACTCGAGAAAAAATATCGTGCTGAAATGATAAATAAAACAGCACCTGCTTTCTCTTTACAGGATCGAAAAGGCAATATCGTATCACTTGCAGATCTAGCCGGTAAAGTAGTAGTCCTAGACTTCTGGGCGACTTGGTGTGTACCATGTGTAGGCTCATTTCCGGGTATGCAGGCCACAGTCGATCAATATAAAGACGATAATGAGGTGCAATTCTTATTTATAAATTGTTTTGAGCAAGAGGAAAATCATAAGGAACAAGTGATTCAATTTATGCTGGATAAAAAATACAATTTTGAAGTGCTTTTTGACAAAAGGGAAGGTGAAGCAACATCAACAGCTGAGTTATATAATGTACAGGATATTCCGACAAAAATTGTTATTGACAAGGCTGGATTAATTCGCTTTAAATATACAGGTGGCAACTTTAATGCGGAAGAAAGCCTAATGGAAATGGAAACAATGATTGAACTGGCAAAACAATAGTATTACCGTTAAGGATATACAATCTTGATTTCCCCGTCTTACACTATAAATTATCCGAGTGATGTATGAAAATTGCGTTCAAAAGTTTATTGCTGGTAATGCTAGTTGGAATGATCTACGCCTGCCTCAGAGAAAAAAAAATTGAGCAGCCTTCACCAGTGAGCAAGGAGGTCGAGCAGCTGTCCAAATGGTACAACAGGCAGGTAATACACAACGAGAATCCATCAGCTTTTGCTCTAAGAAACAAAGCTGATTGGGAAGGTACTGTGATTGAGAAAAAAGGGGATTCCACGTTATTCACGACGCTCCTATGGAAAGATGATCAAACGGTACGGGAACTTCAGGTAACCTATTATAAAAACATTTACACTGGACTTGTCCGACAGTATGGATATATACAAAAAGATTCCACTGCTGTGACGACTTTTTCAATCAATGGTAAAACGCTTGACATTGGGTATTTTGATGCAACAAATACCTACATACGGAATGTCGTAACAGGCAAATTTAAGGGTCTCCCAACAGTCGAGAGTTATCCTCCCAGAACAGGAATCAAAGGTCATACGCTTACCGACATTCCACCAAGAGGCACTTATTTCCCGGAAACTGGAAGCAGTGTCTCCGACGCCTATTTTTCTGAAGACGAATTCAATGGCATACTGGAAAATTTGAAAAACGGACTCAACGCTGAACCTATAGAATTTTATTTGCTTGTAAGCAATAAAAATAATAAAATACTTCATGCTTCTACATATACTGTAGACGCCAAGGGTATACTGGTTGGTGATTACAGATTAACACTACACTATGATTCCAATGGGCTAGCCAAGTTCTATACAGCCTCCAGAAATTCAATTTTAGGGATAGAATATATTATCCGCGCAGATGCGCTCAGCAAATTTCGGCATAATTATAGATTATATAAGCGTCTTGCAAATGTATTTTATAGCCAAGATGTATTCTAGATACAGATACCACAGAAAAGATGCTAATTCATAAAGCTAAAATCATATTAATACATTTTCTACTGAGATCATATCATATTCATTCCTTTATTCCTCTAATGAATACTATGGTCTGATAAAAACAAATGACGCTCTATTCTTGCTTTTTTTTCCTCACGCTATATTGATTGTAATAACTCAACGTGCTATAGTCCACTAAACTCATAAAGGAGTAAGTGAGCGGATAATCGAAAATATTCTCCGTCTGATCCATATACCGCCGCAAGTCCTTAAGCCCTGTTTCTATCGCTTTAGCCCCCGCTGGATACTGGATAAAACTTTCCTTCCCTCCGCCCCGACAGTAAATCAGTAGCTTGCTACAGTCGAGTACTTTGATATCCTGATCATCCAAAAGATTATTATCCAGTACTTTATTGATCGTGTTTCTTAAACTTATTCCTGTTGAATCACTCTCCCCCATAAGGATCATCCGGCTGCCGTAGGTAACTGAAGCCAATACATAAGGTGAATAACCTGCATTTATTAAATTGGCAACTTCTGTTTCGGGATATGCATCAAGATATTCTGTATGGTCTATGAAAAGATTTAATTTATTGACGTTATTAACAAGCAACATGCTATTCGGTTTCTGAATAGTTGTCGAGTCCGCATGCTTCACCAGCGATAGCATTGCTTTTACATCGCCTGAATTACCGAGGTACCCTTGGACTTCAGCATAGTCCTCAAATGTACTCATTGCATAATTGATACTGCTCGCCTGTTTCGATTTATTGAACTTGTTGGCATAAGCCAAAATATTGCTGTAACTGGGTTCAAAAAAACCCATATCTACGGAAAGATCATTATACGATAAGATATGAAAATTCACCTTTTTTGCCTGTGAAGCCATACTTTCCAATTGTGGGCCTCCAACTGTATCCTTGAGATCCCAAATACTCCCCAGAAAGACCTGCTCATCTATAGCATCGTCAGCAAAAAGTTCGTTTACCTGAAACTGTATTTTATGCAGTTCATACTTATCTTTTGGTGTATCAGGTTCTTTTTTACTTGTATCAGCGGGAGCCGGAACTGGCGGCTCTGTTTTCTTGACGATCGGATCCTTTGTACAACTGAACCAAATCAGCGAGCTAAAAAGCAGTATATGATATCTAATATGCATAAGGTTTATTTTTGAATTCATGGATTAACCAAAAAAACTGGAGGAACTTACGTCCCTCACAGCTAATTATCCTAATAATATTATGCAACATCCAGGTCCATTACATCTGAATGCTTATTATCAAAGACGGACAAGTAGCCTAATTGTCCCGAAAAAAATAAAAAAATATTTTAGGCTAATACATCCCCTATCTTTTCCATATGCCAATCCGTAAATGTATTAAGAGGTCGAAAAATCAGCCACAACAAAATTAAAGTTAGGGCTTAAGCACTATTTTTCCTATTTTCTCTCCTTTTTTCATTTTCTCCAAGGTCTCTGTAAGTTTCTCTTTATCCTCTGGGTCTGCCTTGGCGATAGCCCGCTCCTTCCATTGGATCCCCCCGTCTTTATCTCCGGATCTATAAAGCAAATTCGCATAGGTATTTAAATAGATCGGATTCTCGCCTTCTTCCAACGATTTTTTACTCCAAGCCAACGCCTCATTTAATGCAAACAGGGTCATCGCATCCCGCATAAATATACATGGCAAGGAAATCCAACATTTTTGGCTGTAGTACTTCCGCAATATTCGCCGATATGGCTTTATTGACGACAGCGGTATAAGCGGTCCAGTTCTCTCGCTCTACATAATATTTAACCTTTGTGAATAGCATGGCTTCAGTCATATTGACAGCAGGATAATCTTTTTTCGCAGCTTGCTCCAAAGCCATAAAATCAACATTGTCACCTGGCTTATCCATCTTTGGTAAAACGTATTCCCGGAGCAAAATATGGCCAAGGATGCCATCCGCAGTGCCGGGCTTGGTCAGCTGGTCGATCTGCTCCCTATTGTCATAGATCAGTTTAAAATTGGGCGATTGACTAGCATTAGTCGTTTTCAGTAGCAAGTCAATATTCTGTTTTGTAAAAAGTGGTGCCACCCCCGCAACATCGATATAGGCTTGAATCCCTTTCCGTGCCAGATTTTGGTCATAGTTGTCAATTCCCATGCGCATAACTTGTTTTGCCAAGGTTGTATCTTTGGGATTGGCCTCGAACTTATTGATCAAATGAGCTTGTTGGGTCGCAGGATCAAGCCCCATTTTCGTCTGCTCGATAAAACGGTTACTATCTTCCTCGCCACCAATTATCCGATGAACAAGTTCACCCTGGGGATTAAAAATCAAAAATGTAGGATATGCCGCCACACTATATTCGGACTCAAAACGTTTAGCCTCCGCATACCAGGATTTCACCTCCTCGTTATCGGATGCCGTTTGATCCATTTGCAGCTTCAAATTTACAAAATTAGCGTTGAAGAACGCGCCAACTTGCTCCTGTGGAAAAATCTTCTCAGTCATAAATTTACAGGGGGCACACCAGGTCGTAAAGCAGTCGACAAAGATGTATTTATTTAATGTCTTTGCTTTGGCCTTCACTTTTTCCCAACTGGTACCATGTTCAAAGATCACTCCTTTTTCTTGTGTCATGGCCAGACAAGGAATCATGAACACAAATAGCAATAATTTTTTCATATATTTCAGTTTATATTTTTCCTGCACTTCCAATATATCCGGATGCAAGTGCCTATCATAGTGAAGACGGGCGAAAACTTGTTTTGTCCCTAAAAAATAAAATGTAGTTCGCAGACAGCGAGTCGTCAAAAGCTCACAGAAATATATAAGTAGATACTGCACCATTTCTATAGCAAAAAATAGGACTATCCAACTCTTCTGGACAGTCCCTGTGACTCAAAAATAAGATGTTTGTTTGATCAATTTGTTTTTAGCTCTTTTGATTGTTAAGGGTTAAGTTTTTCCCAATCTTTCTTTTCCATCTTCTCCGGATATCCCCAGCCCGCTTGGTCAATATGGCCAAAGTCTCCCAAGCTTCCCATCTCTTCCTTTAAATCCAACCTTAATTTTTTGATAATTGCTGAACAACATCCTGTTTGTGCGAGATCATGTAACTCATTGGGATCATCTTTCAAGTTAAATAGCTGAACAGTTTCTTTCCCTTTAACATTATACAAGATCATTTTATAGCCATTCCGAACAATCGCCCGTTGAATATTGGAATAGGCAAAAAAAGCCTGGTCTCTTCCTTCGAAGCGCTTGAGCTTATTAAATGCCTCATGGATGGACGTTCCCTCAACAGTACTTGGTATAGATAGTTGTGCCATCGTGCATAAGGTAGGATATATATCGTTTAAGTAAACGATGCCATCACTTTTTCTATCCTGAGGAATACCGGGTCCGGCGAATACCAAAGGAACTCGTATCGCACTTTCATAGGGATTTTGCTTTCCCAATAAACCGTGATCGCCAACTGCTAAACCATTATCAGATGCCAATATGATAATCGTATTGTCGTATCGTCCTGTGCGCTTCAGTTCTGTTATAATGCGTCCAATTTGATAGTCTACCTCACTGACCATGCCATAATACTTCGCCAGCTCGCTCTTAACAGCCACTTCCGTTCTCGGGAAAGGCAGAAGCATCTCATCTCTGATATACAATTCCCCATTGTCGAAGGGATGTTTGGCAGCAAATGAAACCGGCAGAGAGACGTCTTTCATGTCATAACGGTGCCCATATTCCTCTGGCGGTGTCCGCGGATCGTGGGGTGAAGTAAAAGCGACATACATTAAAAAGGGCTTTTCAGACAACTGGCTCCCCTTTAAAAAGTCAATCGCAGCGTTTGCAAAATTATAAGAAGTAAAACCCTCTCCCTCGAACGGTTGATTATATACTCCTGTACTATCATAGTGGTGCAAGGTAGGATTATACTGATCATGCTTTTTGGCGACCATTCCACCAAAAAAAATATTGTCACCTTTAGCAAATGAGCGGTTGAAAGATTGCTTATCCTGATGCCATTTACCAGTTGCAAAAGTCTGGTAACCATTTTCCCGAAATAGTTCCGGAAATGTTTTATCTGTCTCTGGAATATATTTTCCATCTGAGCGAAGGCGGAAAAGACTGCGACTGCTCATCAGCATTGCACGGCTTGGACAGCATATTGCCCCGCTCATTCCCCCCATGATATGGGCCTGAACAAAAGCAGTCCCTTGATGAACCAACTGGTCCATATTGGGCGTAAAAACTTCATTGTTGCCCAAGGCCCGGATCGTATTATATCGCTGATCATCCGTGAGGAGAATCAATATGTTCGGTCTAGCTTGTCCCTGTACCCGCATACATAAGGCAATTAGGCATAGACCAACGCAGGATAAAATTTTAAAATTTTTCATGTCTATATTTTTAAAAAATTATAAATCAACATATAATTCTACTTTTTGATAACCTCTTAAAACCGTTAATTTTATTTTACCTTTTAAAGCCTTTTGTTTGTTTTCAAAATCGGCCAGTTTTGTTGTTTTAAATTGAGCGATTGCGATGATAATATCGGAAGATTTTAATCCGAAAGAAGCGGCTCTCGCATCTTTGGGAACATCTTTCACAAATACTCCTTCCGTGAATCCCCCTGTAGCATCAACCATATCCCCATCATTGATTTCAGTCAGTAAAGCTCCCTGCCATAACATTTTTTGTTCATTTTTTTTCCCTTTAACATGCATGACCGGTTTATTGCGTACAATGGCATCAAACCAGGATGGATGGGTCACTGTAGCAGTTTTATTAAAAGCCGCACGGCATTCAAACCCAATGGGACTTCCATTTTTAAATGTTTGCATCCGGACAACGGTACTTTCACGAATCGTCAATTTACCATCTGTAGATCGCAATGAACTTAATGTTGGCTGAGACCCATCTAAGGTATAATACATCTGTCCACCTCTTCTGTCCGGCAGTAAAGTAACTTTTAGCATTTTACTAAAACTGCCCTCGAAAGGAACGATCCTGCTCATGGTATGTCCAAAATCATCCATGGGAAAATTTTCAAATCCAATGTGCTCGGCTGGAGATCCTCGTTTTACGGAATAATCACCGTTTACAGGATCACGGAACAAAGGATCCGTAAAAACTGAATGTGCATCGTAGCCGGATTCGATCCATGTATTGATCTTCACATCAGGACTAAAATACGGATTAATAAAGTTTGCGTTATAATATAGGTTACTGTCAACCTCATTGCCCCATTTTATATTTTTGGGCATACTTATGGGCTTCAGAAAAAAATCAGTCGCTTGCTGCTCACCTGGAACCGTCCCAGCGATTGCCATGATATTATGTTTATATTCATCGTCAGAATTTTGGGGCCAGACATGCCAGCCCATCGGCACCGCACTGACAAAAATATTATTATAAACTTTTCTAAAATAACCGTCCCTCAATTTCAATGTTGAACCAAGACAAAGGTTATTGTATATTTCATAGTTAGTAGAACCATCGTCTAAATCTATAGCCCAATTTCCGGCACTAATGGATTTTCTGGAATTGGCAATACGGTTATTTCTTAATACGACAGCATCCTCAGCATCCAGAAATACTTGTTTTTTTGTAAGCCCTTTACCGTCATATGGCCAAAAACGGTTTCTGCCCCAGGAGTTAAACGGACCATGCTCACCAGTCTCCCTCACGGTATTCCAAATATCGCAATGCTCAATCACATGGCCGCCCCAGGCACCATCATTAATGCAGATCGCCGCCCGTGGCACATCGTAAATTGTACAATGGGCAACTTTTATCGCTTTGCTCATAGCGATCAATACGCCTGCTACCTGCTTACCATATAAACCTATATCGGACGCCAAACAATTTTCTACCACACAAAACTGGGGGTAATCAACAGTCTTCGGGCCAGCAGAATGATCGATTTTTCGCTTACTTTCTTCAGAGGACCGTCCCGATAACTCGATATCATTCCAGGTAATATAATCTTTCACAGCATTACTGTCGCCCACAAAACAAACTGCACTTTCACCTATTTGCGAAAAACGACTGTTGCGAACGGTATCTTTCAAGTTATATTTGGTAAAGAAAACCCCGTTGCCTCCTATATCCTCAAAATCACAATCTTCAACTACGCATCTGACGGTATTTTCAAACGTGATGGCACCGCTCCGATGGATGGACCAATCGCCCATTCCAAGCGGTTCATAAGGCTCCATAAAAACGCTCTTTGTCTGAACGAACCTTAAGCCACGAAGAACGATTCCCCGTACTGCAGATTCTCCGGCATTGCCCACCTTGATCAATGTTTCTAATCCTGCCACCTCAATGGATGCACCGCTCAGTGTGTCGGGTGATTCCGGGTAATAATATAAAACCTTGCCAGCAGCATCAAAAAACCATTCTTTAGCTGCATCCAGTTCTTCAAGGATATTCTCTACAAAGAATGGGGAGCCTTTTGCTATACCGTATTTCCGCTGCAATTGCCAACCTCCTTCACCCAATAAAATCCGGTTTTGAGCACGATCAATAGCCTTAATACGGTATTGCATATTGCCCCAATTATGGCTCTGAAACACATGCAACAGGCCTGTTGTAGGCTGACTCCAGTTCTTTGTCGAAAATTGATCCGCATCAAATCCCAGCCAGCCATCATAACGTTTATCCGGGCCATCGCGGGCAACCTGATAGCCCCGCCCCCCCCTAATCGGCCGCTCCTCATCGTAATTAGGGAACCGGGCTTTTATTTGAAGCGCGTTATCTACAAAAAGTTGATCCATGAAGCTTGTTTCGGAGACATTAGTCTTATAAATGCCGTTTTTCCAGGGTTTCCAGTCTAAATCCGTCAGTTTTGTTGCACCGGAGATCACCACTTTTTCATTTTGGTAGGCTTCAAAAGAAAGTGTCGCTGTTCCAGTTCTGCTGACAGTAGACGATAAATTGATGGTATGTGCAAGATAATATGTTCCCCCTCTGAATAAAACCTTTATATTTTTATCTTTCCCTAGGGCAGAAATGACATCTACAACCTTATTGAAGGATTGGAGCGGCTTTTCAAAAGAGCCTTCGTATGCGTCGTTACCATTGGGAGAAACATAAAAAATATGGTCCTGTCCGTTTACTATTTTAAAAAATAGTAAACCTAGTATGAATAGTAATCTAGGATAAAATTTCATTTCTCAATCATTTAATAATGGGGATCTCAAACTCTGAAGGCGCCGCAATCTGTTATTTCATTTGGGGCACAGTGTAAGACTCTGGCCCCTAAGAAAATAAGCAATATAAGCTGTTACCCGACTTTAGCGTTGTTGATTAAAGCCTACCATTATTTTATTCCTGGACAATCTAATAGCCCTTATTCTGTTGCAAATTGGTATTATTCAATACATCGGTCGATGGAATCGGGAACAGCAGTTCCCGTTCGGTCAACACTGGTCCATAGGAAAATTTATGGCCCACAAAATCGTCAAATTTACGGGTGCCTACATTGAATACTTTGCGGGTCCGCACCATATCAAACCAGGTTTTATTTTCATAACAGAGCTCAAACCAGCGCTCCCGCCAGATAGCCTCCCGAAAGGCGTCTTGCGACAAACCGGCCAGCGGGGCTAATTTTGCTCTTGTCCGGATCGCGTTGACGGCTTCGTAAGCTTTGGTACTGGGACCTGCCCCTTCATTCGAGGCTTCGGCATACGTCAGGAGGACATCCGCGTAACGAATAATTCCGTAGTTAAGATCACTATTCGCTGAACTCACCTGGGCTACTGAATCCAGCAATTTATAGATAAAGTACCCCCCTAATGCCACGTTTTTTTTACGGTCTTTTTCATCGGTATATTCCGTAAAGAAAAACTGCTTCTCCGCTGTCCGATAATCGCCAGGTTCAAATGATTTGACAAAATCTGGCGTAGCATAGATCCCCCCAGTCTCGGCAGAGTAAGCGGAAATCCCCTTATTATAAGGAATAATCAGATCCTGCCAGTTACCCGGAATAACACCGGTCTTGTACTGGATCATAAAAATATTTTCGTCTATATTCTTTTTTGCCGGATCATGAAGATCATTATAGCTGGCAAACAGTTTGAATTGTCCTGAATTGATGACTTCCTCTGCCTTTCCGGCAGCTAAGCTATAATATTCTTTTCCTTTCTGTAACGGATAACCGGCCATCGTCAGATAAACATTAGCCAACAGGGATTTGACCGCCCCTAAGCTGACACGGCCTTCCTTACTGGTCCAAGGCAATCCAGCTGCTTCAGCGGTCTTTAGGTCTTCAACAACCTGCTTATATACATCCTCGGGGTTTGCCTGCTTGGGCTTGAACTCAGGGTCTTCCGTACTCAGGATAGGCTTAGTCAATAATGGAATATGACCAAATAGGCGCACTAAGGTGAAATAATACCAGGCT
Source organism: Sphingobacterium sp. CZ-UAM (assembly GCF_002000245.1). Lineage (GTDB taxonomy): Bacteria > Bacteroidota > Bacteroidia > Sphingobacteriales > Sphingobacteriaceae > Sphingobacterium. The sequence goes on from NZ_MTCM01000001.1 coordinate 1,649,199, forward strand.
CTTAGGAAATAGGCTTCGCCCATTAGCCGCTTTTTGAGAGTTTCGTCCATCGTAATCCCGGGAATTTTTTCCAGAGACAGGTTGGCATTGGCGATACCTGCGTAATAAGCTCTCCAATAGCTGGTACCATAACCATTTTCTGCTGTATTTTTTAAATCTTTTACGTAATAGCTATTGACAGCCTGCCCCAGATCAGTGCTCGCGAGGCCCGTCGCAAACTCCGTCATGGTCCAGGCAGCTCCACCAAATCCGCCACCGGGAATATCCCGTAAAGGTCCATAAATTGCATCAATGGAAGCCTGTGCATGTTCTGCTCTTGTAAAATACCTATCAATGGTGTAATTTGAAGGATTGCTTTCATCCAAAAACTTATTGCAGCCCGAAAGCAGCAGCACCCCAGCGAATACCGCCGGAATCATATAACTATATCTTTTTGTGTATGTGTTCATTGTCTTTGTATTGTAATCGTCAGAAATAAGCATTAGAATGTAACATTCAGTCCGACCATAAAGGTCCGTGGTCTTGGATAATCATACAGGGCGTATCCTTGCTCGAGCGGTGAACTTGAATTGGAAACTTCGGGATCGAAACCTTTGTATTTGGTAGCGACAAAAAAGTTTTGTACCGATCCATAAAACCGTACATTTTCTAATTTCAATGCAGGAAGAAAAGACTTAGGCAAGGTGTAGGAAAGCAAGAGATTGCGTCCACGGATAAAAGAGGCGTCTGTAACCTTATGACTATCGTTAAAAGTATCGTAATACGCATTATTCGGCCGTACTTGGGCAATATCGGTATGTTGGTTGGATTCCGTCCAGGCGTTGAGCACTGTCCTGTAGCTATTGGCCATCCCTTGACGATCCTCTAAAGAGTGGATACTCCGATCTAGCACATCGTTGCCATACATATATTGCAAGTCGACCGATAGTGACCATGTTTTATAGCGGAACGTATTGATAAAACTGCCATAACCTTTGGGTATACCATAACCGATAATGGCCCGGTCGTTATCGTTGATTTTTTTATCACCATTGAGATCCTGGAATTTTATGTCCCCAGGCAAGCGCCCGTATTCTTTTGCCTGAACAGCCTCAGCGGTACTCCAGGTGCCCTGGGATATTCTACCATAAAAAGCGCCAATAGGTTCTCCAACACGAATAACGGTTGAACCCGCATATAAATCTCCACCACCGGTCAGCGCTAGCACTTTATTCTTGTTGACCGAAATATTAAAATTTGTGGTCCAGGAAAAATTTTCTTTTTTAATATTTGTCGTATTCAGGCTGACCTCAATTCCTTTATTTTCCATGCTGCCGATATTGGTAAATACAGTAGGATAACCAGTTGTATAAGGTATTGTCGCATTGAGCAACATATCATTCACTCTTCTTCTGTAAAGATCCAATTCGAGGCTGACACGGTTTTGAAATAACCCCAGTTCCATGCCGAAATCGATCTGTTGTACTTTTTCCCATTTCAGATTTGGATTGGCAATGTTTCCTATTCCAACACCGTTGACACGTCCACCACCAACAATAACACCATAATTATTCATTCCGGGTTCCTCTCTATACGCTGGAATTTCTGAATTCCCTGTATAACCAAAACTGGTCCGCAACTTCAAATTGGATATCGTGTTATTATCTTTCAAGAAATCTTCTTCCTTAGCTTTCCAGGCCAAGGCTGCGGATGGAAAAAATGCATAACGGTTATTTTCACCAAATTTGGATGAGCCATCGACCCGACCAGTAAAGGTTACCAAATAACGATCTTTGAGTGTATAATTGATCCGGCTAAAATAAGAATTAAGACCATAAGCACTGGCCAATGAGGCAGGCTGCAAAGCTGTCGTTGCAGCTCCCAAGTTATTGAACTTAAAAAAGTCATCCACATAACCTTCGGAAGTGGCTGTACTTCCAAAAAAATCCACATGCTGCCAGGAAAGGCCGAGCATGGCATTGAGCGCATGTTTCTTCGCAAAAGTCTTATTATAGGTCAAGTAATTTTCAAACTGCCAGGAATTATAACGATCATTGATTACGGAAGCATTACCCTTATCAGAGATATATTTCATATCTTTTGCAGCAAAATAGTTGGTCCGTTGATTGATAATATTTGTGCCCACCGTCGACCGTAATTCGAGTCCCTCAGCAAGACGTATATTTGCGTATACATTACTAAGTATGGTCTGCGTATTTAAATAGTATAAACGTTGGTCAGCTATCCGAATTGGATTATCTCCTCCTTCCATACCAGGATAATCTTTATTGGCCGCCCAACTGCCATCGGGATAACGGATCGGAATAATTGGAAGACCTTCCAGTACCTGGCGCATAGTAACAATACCACCACCGTTCAACTGATCGACTTGCTTTTCCTGCTGATCAGTATAGCTTAGTGTCCCCCCAACCTTCAGCCAATCTTTAATTTTAGAATCCATCACAAAACGCCCCGCATATCGTCGCTGTGAAGAACCATAAATAATACCATTTTCATTACGATAATTCATAAAGATACCGTAGTTGCCTTTCTCATTTCCATTGGTAAATGACAACTGATGATTTTGGGCAGCAGCTTTTCGAAACATTTCGTCCTGCCAATCCGTATCATAAAGGGGATTCCCACTTTTATCAAATAAACGTGGATCGGTCCTTTTGGTCCGTGGGTCAGTATATTTGCCGCCGTTGGCCCAGCCCACGGAATCGTATTTTGCGGCATTATTATATATTTCCTCTTCGAGACGAAGAAATTCAGCTGCATTAAGCACTGGGAGCTTTCTCGGTGCCACACTGATACTAAAATAAGGATCGTAGGTAATTTTTCCCTCACCTGAAGCGCCACGTTTAGTGGTAACAATAATAACACCATTGGCACCGCGCGCACCGTATATAGCTGTAGAAGAAGCATCTTTCAGCACATCGACTGATTCAATATCATTCGGATTAATATAATCTATCGGCGAGCTGCCATTGGCCATATCCGCTGTATTGAGAATCACGCCATCGACCACATACAAGGGATTATTGGTTGCACTGATGGAACTGATACCACGGATACGGATATTTGCCCGTCCTCCGGGCCTACCTGAATTTGAGGAGACATTGACTCCACTCATCCGCCCGGATAAAGCCTGATTGAGTGAGGAGGCGGGTCGCTCCTGCAATACATCTCCCTTTACACTTCCTACTGCGCCCGTCAGATCAGATTTTCGACGGCTTCCGTAGCCAACCACCACCACATCGTCGAGCACATTATCTTTTGCCTGCAGTATAATGCTGAAATTTGTTTTTCCGGCTACGGCAATTTCGGAAGCGAGATACCCGAGTGACCTTACCGTTAAGGTGTCTTTTGCTGATACCTTGATATTGAAGACACCGTTTTTGTCCGTTGTTGTTCCCTGGCGACTGCCGCTATTCTTGACTAAAACAGATATACCGCTTAGCGGCATACCTTTTTCATCTTTAACAGTTCCCGATACCGTCTGATCCTGCGCCAATACCTGTCCGCTGAGCGCCAATAGAAATAGCATACCCGCCACCGGTGTCCGACGTCGCAAGGTATAGCCTATTTTTTTAAAATACATCATCATGTTTTTAAAGTTTATTATTATTGGTTTATTATGTTAAGATCACCGCAGTGATTTTAATACAAGACGGACAAGCGGATCAATTGTCCCGACAAAATAAAAAAAAGAATGCCCGCCTTTTTTACGGAAAATTAACATCGACAGTTAACAGTAACCGATACGTTACATTTTTTTTAGGGACAATGCAGCAGGTCAGTCGTCTACTGATCAGAAATGCAACCCGCGTATGCCGCGCGTCGCATGGACATTTTTGATGGAACCCTTTAAACTTAATTTGATGATTATTAAGAGACAACACCTAAACATTTTTTTTCTGTTTATTTTTTCCCTGCAACATTTTTTATTGGCAGCCCAGCAGGACGGCCGCATTAACGGCCGTATTACGGACAATGCATCCGCTCCTATTACGCATGCCACAATTTTTCTACTCAATAGTACACGTATGACCCTAAGTGATCAGGATGGGAATTTTCAGATGGACCGGTTACCTGCCGCTCGTTACACGATTCTGGTATCCGCCGTCGGTTATGCTTCTCAGACCCGGGAAGTCAATATCCCACAAAGCGGATCCATGCAGGTCATGCTTCCCTTTGCCAATACCCGGCTGGGTGATGTTGTCGTTTCTGCGCAGAAGCGGGATGAACAGTTGCAAAAACTACCGTTAAGTATTTCGGCATTTTCCAACAAGGAAATACAGGAATATCGTTTGTGGAATATCCAGGATCTGACAGGTATCGTACCCAACCTCTATAGCGCAAACCCCGGCGATGGCCGTAATATCACCAGCATACGTGGGATTACCTCAACCTCCTATGACCCTGCCGTAGCTACTTATATCGACGGGATCAATCAGTTCAGTCTGGACACCTATATCCCTCAATTAATTGATGTTGAACGCATTGAAGTGCTTCGCGGTCCTCAAAGTTCGCTATACGGACGCAATGCAATGGGCGGAACCATCAATATTATCACCAAGCAACCTAGTAATCAAGCACATGGTGCCCTAAGTTTGAATGTAGGCAATTACGGTCAGCAACGCTATACGCTGGCTTGGCGCCAACCTCTGGTGAAAGACAAGCTGTTCTTAGGGGTCGCGGGCATGTATGATCGCCAACGCGGTTACTTTATCAACGATTTCACCGGAGCTGCTCACGATCGGCAAAACGGCTTCACTGGCAACTATTACCTAAAATATATCCTGTCGCCACATTGGACTGTCACCGCGAATGTCAAACATCGACATGGGCGCAATTATGGCCCTTTTAGCCTACTAGGTTCTATCGAAGAATTCAATCGCGAGCCTTATCACCTCAATCAAAACGCCACAACCAAAATGCTTGACAATACCGTCAATGCATCGCTCGCGATAAATTACGCCGGTAAACATTTCAATTTTAGTTCGCAAACAGCCTTGCAGTCCAATTATCGTTATTACGACCGGCCCATCGATGGCGACTTTTCACCGATCGACGGAATTACAATCCGAAATAACTACGGTCCAAACTGGAACAACATCAAGGTGTGGACACAGGAATTTAGAATCAGTTCACCGGCCCAGAGCGCAACCACGCTGAACTGGACTGCAGGCAGTTATTTCTTCAATCAGAATATCCCCAATAAACAAGCCACCCATTTCGGCGAACAGGCTGATCTGGTTGGATCACCGGACAAGAATTTCTCCATCATCACATCTGCGAATGGCAAGGTACGCGGTGCAGCCCTTTTCGGGCAACTGGATTATCGACTCGCTGATGGATTAACGCTGACCGCAGGTCTACGCTATGATTATGAACACAAACAGCAGCGTGTGCTGGGCCAGTATCAAACCGACAGTGACAGTCAGCCCGCATTCGAGACCCAAGCAGATACGAGCGCTTCAACAAATTTTCAGGCTTTTTCACCAAAGATGAGTATCAAATATGAGCTTTCAGATGCCCAGATGCTCTATGGAAGCTATAGCCGTGGCTATCGCTCGGGAGGATTTACGGCCTTATCTTCAGATCCATCGCAACCTGCTTTGCGTAAATACAAACCCGAGTATAGTAACAATTATGAAATCGGAATCAAAAACCAATGGTTAGACAATCGGTTACGTTTAAACCTCGCGCTCTTCTACAGCACAGTAAAAGACCTTCAGGTACCGACCTTGATCCTACCCGAGGCCATGACTGTCACCAAAAATACGGGCAGTTTACACAGCAAAGGGCTGGAAATGGAATTGGCGTTTAACCCCATCAAGGATTTAATCTTTACGAACAATCTAGGTTATACCGATGCGACCTATCAAACGCTCAAACTGGCGCTATCAGGTACAGAAGCAGACCTGCACGGCAACCGGCAAATCTATACCCCACAAATTACCAATATGTTCACCGCGCAATATGGTTATACCCTAATCGCTCAGAAAGATATAAAGTTGACCGCCCGTGCGGAGTGGCTGGCATTAGGCAAACAATTCTTTGACCTGGCTAACACCATCAGCCAATCAGGCTATCAGCTATTTAATGCACAACTGCAGCTCGGTAATCCTCAGCTCGGCCTCAGCATCTGGGGCAGAAATTTGGGTGGTAAAAAGTACATCGCTTACGCCTATGATTTTGGTGCCCTGCGCCCTGGAGATCCCAGAACGTATGGTATAACAATGACCGCAAGATTTTAAAACACAAACAGAAAATGAAAATTTTTAACCGAATATGGGGTATAGTTTTTATACTCTGTGCCCTATTGCAGTACAACGATCCAGATCCCATCCTGTGGATGCTGCTGTATCTATGGGCGGCGCTCTTATGTCTTGCTGCCGCTGCTGGAAAACAGTTCCCTAAGGCGGTCACAATGGCTACCATCCTGTTGTATACCAGCTACGCGATGTTCAAACTGGTCCACAAAAACGGGCTGCTCGACTGGATCGATCAGCATCAGGCTGAAAACATTGCCGCTACGATGAAAGCAGACAAACCCTGGATCGAGGAAACCAGGGAGTTTTTTGGATTATTGTTGGCCGTCATTGTGCTGACAGTAAACCTGATTTATTATCGAAAACCAAAAATTTAAGGGACAATTGGATCGTTCAACCGTCTCTGATAATAGCGTATTTGCAAATCAACTGTAAACAAAAAAATAAAATTATGATGAACCAATCATCCGATTCTGAATATCGGATCCTTAAGTGCAAAAGCCGATTTATGGATCGTATACCGCTTAGACGGCTATTCTTATTATTAATCGGTTTAATATCAATCGGCATTAGCAGCTGTTCTTTCTTTGAATCGGACAAGTTGCAACTCCGAAAAGGGGCTCATATTATCTTAATTGGAAATAATCTGGGTTCCCGAATGGCGAATTATGGGCTCTTTGAAACTGAGCTGCAAGTCCGGTATCCGGACAGTAACCTTTATATCCGCAATCTCTGTGATGCTGGCAACACCCCCGGCTTTAGACCCCATTCGGGTATGCCCTCCCCTTGGGCTTTTCCTGCTGCTGAAAAATTCTATGCAGGTACCGAACTTGCAAACGATTCCCATACGAAAGGTTTCTTCGAAACACCGGATCAATGGATTAGCCGTCACAAGGCAGATATAATTATCGCTTTCTTCGGCCTGAACGAATCTTACAGGGGAGCAGCGGGTCTGAAAAACTACAAGGCTGAGCTGGATGCATTTGTCAAACATACCTTGAGTCAAAAATACAATGGTACAACTGCTCCACAGCTGGCATTGATCTCCCCAACAGCTTTTGAAGATCTTTCACAGGTTCGCGACCTGCCGAATGGAAAAACTGAGAACGAAAATCTGGAGCTATATGCCGATGCGATGGAAGAAGTCGCCAAGGATAATAACATTATTTTTATTGATCTATTTTCCAAAACAAAAGAATGGTTCAAAGAAGCCACGACACCACTGACCATTGATGGTTTGCAGCTCAATGAAAACGGTTATGCCAAACTGGCACCCACCTTGGCTACAGGGCTATTTGGTCAATCACCGGCGGTAGCCGAAGCACACTGGGAACTAGTCCATGCCGCTGTACAGGAAAAAAACTGGATGTGGCACAATGATTATAAGATGCCTAACGGTGTCCATGTATTTGGAGAACGCTATGAACCCTATGGACCAGACAATTTTCCCAAAGAGATTATCAAAGTACGCGAGTTAACAGCTATCCGCGATACGGCTATCTGGCTAGCAGCAAAGGGTAAAAAGATGGATCTGAAAGCCGCCGATCAAAATACCACCAAATTGCCCGAGATCAAAACAAACTATACCAATAATGGTAAAAACGGATCTCCGAGATACCTCTATGGTGAGGAAGCAATCCACAAATTCAAGATGGCCCCTGGTTACAAAATCGAACTCTTTGCCTCGGAACAGGAGTTTCCCGACCTGGAAAAACCGGTGCAGCTCACCTTTGACAGCAGAGGGCGCCTTTGGGTAGCTGTAATGCCTACTTACCCACAGTGGAAACCGGGTGATCCCAAACCCAACGACAAGCTAATCATCCTAGAAGACACCAACAATGATGGGAAAGCCGATAAACAGACAATTTTTGCTGATGGTTTACAGTTGCCTTTAGGCTTTGAGCTGTCCGCTGAAGGCGTATATGTATCGCAGGGCACAAATCTAATTCTGCTTACAGATACCAATGGTGATGATAAGGCGGATAAGCGTGAAATATTATTGAGTGGCTTCGATGACCACGATACGCATCATGCACATCATGCCTATACCTACGATCCCAGCGGAGGTATCTATATGGGCCAGGGAATTTTTCTATTATCGGATATCGAGACAGCCTACGGCACCGTCCGCGCCACTGGCGGTGGGTTTTACCGCTATAATCCCAAAAGACGTAAACTGGATTTTATCGCCCAGCTTAATGTACCCAATCCTTGGGGGATCACATTTGACGAATGGGGCGAGGATTTCTATGCTGAGACCTCATCACCGACCGTGAGCTGGATGTTACCCGGATCGGTAAAACCCGAGTATGCCAAATTTATACAAAGACCCAAAAACCTAATTGAAGATAAACACAAAGTAAGGCCTACCTCGGGCCTAGAAATCATATCCAGCCGCCACTTTCCGGACGAGGTGCAGGGAGATATCTTAATTAACAATACAATTGGTTTTTTGGGTACGAAAGAGCACGTGCTAGAAGATGATGGTTCAGGCTACAAAAGTCATCATCGACAAGATCTGCTGCAGTCTTCGGATATGAATTTCAGACCAGTGGACCTTGAATTTGCTCCAGATGGTTCCTTATACCTTATTGACTGGCATAATGTGCTTATTGGACACATGCAGCACAATCAACGGGATCCCATGCGTGATCATACCCATGGACGTATCTACCGGGTGACCTACCCGAGTCGACCGTTGCTGCAGCCGGCCAAAATCGCCGGTGAGCCGATAGACGCGCTCTTGGAAAATCTCAAGCTTCCGGAATATAGAACCCGCTATCGCACGCGTCGTGAACTTCGGGATAGAAAAACGGAGGCCGTATTGGACCATGTGAAGACCTGGATCACCAGACTCAATAAACAGGATCCCAACTACGAGCATCAGCTGCTGGAAGCACTTTGGGTGACGGCAGGCACGGGAAAGGTGGATCAGCAGCTGCTACAGCAGGTATTGAAAGCCAAAGATTACCATGCCCGGGCAGCGGCTGTACGTATCCTCCGCAATGAAGGCGATCATATTGCCAATCAGGCCAAATTGCTTCAGGAGATGGCCTCCGATAGCCATCCAAGAGTACGGCTGGAGGCGATCGTAGCAGCCTCCTGGCTCCCGAAAGAATCGGGATTGCCGATTATCAATGCATCTGCCAAAATGCCCCTGGATGACTGGATGAAACCAGCGTATAATTGGACTTTGGCGCTACTGAAAGGTGAGCCGGTACCCAGTGTCAGCAGAAACGAAGCTAACATACCGAAGAATATCAACAAAGAGACTTATCTGACAGGGAAAGCCATTTATATGCGCGAGGGTATGTGCGTGACCTGTCATCAAGAAAATGGAAAAGGACTTGAAATATCGGGTTTCCCACCCCTAACGCCGAATCCATGGATTGCAGGTGACGAAGAGCGTTTGATCAAGCTAGTGCTTAAAGGTCTTCAGGGGCCGCTGGAAGTAAATGGAAAAAAATATCCGGGCCAGGTACCCATGATGGCTTTTGGACGCATGTTGAAGGACGATGAGATCGCAGCGGTACTGACTTATGTACGCAATTCCTTTGGCAATAAATCGTCTGCTATTACAACAGAAAAAGTGCAGACGGTGCGGAAAGCCATCAATGGCAAAGAAAGTTTCTACACGGCGCAAGAATTATTAAAAGAACATCCATTAAAGAAATAACCCGATAACTAACCCTATAGACCATGCGAACCATACATCTTAAAAGCTCCTTAGCGATCCTACTAACCACAATCCTATTCTCCTGCGGCATAGCCTCCAAACAGGCACAGCAATCTGATGAAAAAAAACCATTGGTGGTTTTTGTCACGGGTGACCATGAATACGGCAGTGAGGCTACGATGCCGATTATCGCTGCGGAACTGGAGAAAAACTACAATATGCGAACTGTTGTTCTGAAATCCACACCCGATCCTATGTCTGAAGAAAACATACCTGGATTGGATGTCCTTAAACAAGCCGATCTGGCCATCTTCTTTTTACGCTGGCGGCGACTACCGGCCGATCAGCTAAAGCCTATCGACGAGTACCTGAAATCCGGCAAACCGGTCATGGGATTCCGGACCACAACACATGCCTTCAACTTTCCTGTAGGACACGCCTCAGAAAACTGGAATGCTTTTGGTGAATTTGCCTTTGGAACGCCCCCAGGTTGGGGAAAATCCGGTCATACCCACTACGGACATGAATCCAGTACCGATATCACTGTCATACCCGCACAAAAAGCAAATCCGATCCTGACCGGCGTCCCCTCATCTTTCCACGTCCGCTCCTGGCTATATCACGTATTGCCAGACTATCCACCAAAGGGTGCTACCTCGCTAATGATGGGGAAAGCTATAAATCCCAATAAAACGGCAATTGAAAATCCAGTGGCCTGGACATGGCGAACACATTGGGGTGGTAAAAGCTTCTTCACCACCATGGGGCATCCCGATGACTTTAAGGAAGAAGGGCTGCAAAGACTGGTGATCAATGCCGTCCACTGGACACTGAACAAGGAGATTCCCCAAAAATGGGCCGGAAAAATCGCTATGAACGTACCTTATCGTCAACAATAAATAAGAAATCAACAAAAAATGGAATTATCAATACACAACTGGATGCGCTCCGAGCCGCTGGAGACCACCATCCGAAGAATAGCAAAACTCGGCTATACGAAATTGGAAATTGCTGGCAGTCCCGAACAATATGATACAAAGATCGTTCGGCAGTTGCTCCATCAATACCATATTACATGCTGGGGTTCGGTGACACTGATGCTTGGCGAACGCAATTTATTGGCAAAAGACCATGGGCAACGAGCCCGATCGGTACAGTATGTCAAGGATGTGGTACGGATGGTTATGGAACTGGGAGGCAGCATGGTCTCCGTAGTCCCGGGGACAGTGGGCAAAATCCTGCCGGAAGCACGGCCCGAAGAAGAATGGAAATGGGCCGTAGAATCGCTTCAGGAAATCTATGCATTCGCCGAGGAGTCAAACATCCGCCTGGGTATCGAACCGATCAACCGTTTTGAAACCTATTTTATCAATCGTGCTGATCAAGCCCTTGCACTCGCCGAAGCGGTGGGACCCAACTGTGGTGTATGCCTGGATACCTTTCATATGAATATGGAAGAAACGGACAGTTATGCGGCCATCCGCCGGACAAAAGGCAGATTGACAGGTTTTCATGTGGCTGACAATAACCGGATGGCCCCGGGAATGGGACAGCTCGACTGGCTCAAGATCGTGGAAACGTTGCGAGAAATAGGGTATGACGATGTACTTTCGGTAGAATTCTGCGCACCCTTGGACCGTACCCCAGCTAATCCATATCCCAATTCATTGGATGAAAATCCACAGGATCTATCGGCCGAACAGCGTAAGTTTTTGGAAGATCATGGCAGTACCCAAGTGACCGAAGCGTTCTATGACATGCTTACCCGTAAATCTTTCGAAACACTTTCTGTTTTATTGTAACGTAAAATTAAATTGTGTAATCCTATTAAAAACCAGCTAAAAACAAGAGAACCTATAAAAATGAAGATAACAAATATAGAAGCATACTGGCTACAATGTCCAATTGCTGAAAACAAACAACATTGCTCAGACTATGGCTTACTGACACATTTTGATATGACACTAGTGGTCATCAGCACGGACAGCGGTTTACAGGGTTATGGTGAAGCGAAGGCAGCTGTAGGTTCATCCGGAGGCTGTGCAGCAATCGTAAGTTGCATCGAAAATGATCTGAAACCTTTACTGATCGGAAAAGACGCCCGACAAATTACGCGGATCTGGGAAGAATTGTATAACGGTACACGTGACCATTATGCCTTGTCCAGAGGTCGTAAATTTCCGATACTGGGCCGAAGGGGGCTGACGATATCTGCCCTCAGTGGTATAGATACAGCCCTGTGGGACCTGAAGGGCAAAGCGCTGCAAGTCCCCGTTGTCGAGCTATTGGGTGGTGCATGCCGTGACCGGATGGAAGCCTATGCCAGTGGCGGATGGGCAAATGTAGAAGGCATCGGCGAACAGCTGCAAGGCTATGTTGACAAAGGTTTTAAAGCTGTAAAAATGCGGGTAGGTGTTATGGATCAGACCGTCAGGCAGAGCATTGCCCGTGTACAGGCGGCAAGAGAAGCATTGGGACCGGATATCAAGCTCATGGCCGATGCACACGGCACCTTCAGTGTGCCCGAAGCCAAATATTTCTGTAGCGCAGTGGAGGACAGTCATCTCTACTGGTTCGAGGAACCCATCAACCCGGATAATAAAGTCGGGACCGCCGAAGTTCGAGCGATGACAACAATTCCCATTGCCGCCGGTGAAAGTGAATTTACCGCCTTTGACATCCGTGACCTAATGGCGGTGCGGGCACTGGATGTGGTGCAACCTGACTCGGCGATTATTGGTGGCATCTCCGAGGCCGTGCGCGTCGGGCATCTAGCGAATATACAGCAGATTGAACTGGCTCCGCACTGCTGGGGTTCGGCATTTTCCTTTATGGCTGGAGTCAACGTCGCCTTCGCCGCTGCTGCAGCTACCGTTATTGAATTTTCCTTGGGCGGTAATCCCATGATGTATGATCTGGTCAAAGAACAAATCATTGTCAAGGATGGTTACCTCGAGGCACCTACAGCACCCGGCTTGGGTCTTACCCCAAACTGGGATTTTATTCAAGAATTTAAACAAAAAATCAACTAAATATGGCACATTTACTGCGTATCAATCACGTCACCCTGATCGTGGATAACCTCGAACGAGCAACCCAATTTTATCAGAAAGAATTGGGACTAGAACCACTGTCGGCATTCCAGTTCGACTACCCCGTTATGTTTTTCCGCATCAATGGAGAACAACAGCTTCATATCTCCGAATGGGAGGATGTTCCTTCTTTTCGTGGGCATACCTGTTTTGTCACAGATGACTTTAATGCAATATTCTCCCGAATGAAAGCGCTCAATGCCATTGACATTCAACCATGGGGTAAAGTAAGGCAGCTTCCTGATGGCGCGATGCAAATGTTTGTACGGGATCCGAGTGGAAATCTCCTGGAAATATCGTCCAGTCCTGATGCTGACATAGATCCGCAGATCATGAAGGACGAGCTATACGAAGCCGGATTATATGTTTCCAACCGGAATGATCCCAGGGGTTATCAATCTGCTGATGCAACACTTTACCATAAATAGCGGTACACCGACATAAATAAAAAAATGAAGAAGACCGTATTATTGCTCGAAACCATTGCCGATGAGGCCTTGGCCCTATTAACAGATCAAGTCGATATACTGACCAGATATCCTAGTGAACACATCGAGGAAATCACGAAATATCAGCATGTCCGCGCCATCATCACCCGTGGTAAAGAACGGGTGGATCAAAGTTTAATACATGCCTGCCCCAATCTTGAGGTAATTGCACGCTGTGGTGTGGGTTTGGATAATATCGATGTGGCGGCTGCCACAAGCCGAGGCATCAAGGTAGTCAACACGCCTGGTGCCAATGCCTCTACGGTAGCCGAACATACATTAGCACTGATGCTTATGTCCATCCGTGATCTATACCAAGCTGTAAGACAAGTGAAAGAGGGTAACTGGAATTGGCGGAATAGCTATGCAGGGGATGAACTGGCTGGCAAAACGCTGGGTATCATCGGGATGGGCAATATTGGCAAACGTGTAGCCATTCTAGCGGAGGCTTTTTCTATGCGCGTACTGTATTGGAGCCGAAATGAACAGGAAGTACCCTACTCTTATTTACCGTTGGAGAAGCTCTTGAAACAATGTGATCTGATCAGTCTGCACGTACCATTTCCCGCTGGCAGTACAGCCTTGATTGGTACAGCTCAATTCGCCCTGATGAAACCTGGGACATACCTCATTAATACAGCGAGAGGAGGCTTGGTTGATCACAGGGCTCTACTCGAGGCATTGGAAGGCCAGCGATTGGGGGGATTTGCTGCAGATGTACTGCCCGAACTCCCACCTACCCTAGGTAAGGCATTACTGGCGAACCCAAAAGTCCTGGTCACACCACATGCCGGGAGTCTGACCAAGACAACTTACCGTCAGATGTGTTTACTTGCCGTAAATGATGTATTGGCAATTCTCCATGGAGATGAATACAATATACAACATATTTTTAATTATCAAGAGCTGACGGCTTCCCGCGATTAAACAAAGAGTCTATTTCATTTTTTCTCATCCTTGTATAACTTTAAAAGGCTATACAAGAATGAGAAAATTTTATCTGTTATTTAGGTTGATATACCCTTAGATAAAATCAAATAATGACTATACTTTACAAAACCGTATACCTTATCAGTAACAATCAGTTAAAGTATCTGAGTTTCAATAATCGGGCTGGTATAGCAAAAGAAGATGATCTTTTCTCAATAAGACAGATTTTCGCCGCCTAATATTTAAGCACTATAACTCCAGTTGATTAACGACAGGAGATACGGTCGCTTTATGCTCCTCCAATCGCTTTTTCATTTCAATTATAAAATCCGGATGCTTTTTTGAAACATTCTTTTTTTCACCCGGATCGACATCCAAATTATATACAAGTGCTGGATGATGAATAGTCATATCTTCATTGCCGTATTCGTCCTGCGTAACGAAATGTACTTTTAAACCGCCTTTGCGTATCGCGTACACCTCTGTGTCACGGTAGTATAGGATTTCTGACCGCGGACTTTTTGATTGATTGAACATCACTTCTTTTAAATCATAACCATCATAGACCCTGTCATTGGGCATATCTCGATGTATAAGTCCGGCGATCGTTGGAAAAAGATCCAACGTACTTCCCATTTCCATAACAACACCTTGTTTTAGTTTGCCCGGCCACCGGAAAATAGCAGGTACCCGCATTCCCCCTTCATATGTCCCTCCTTTACCGCCTTTAAGCGCCCCCGGACTTCCACCGTATTCATCAAAAATAAGCCATGGCCCATTATCCGAAGTAAAAACAACAAGCGTCTTTTCATCGATTCCATTACGTTTCAGCGCTTCAAGAACTTTGCCTACACTCCAGTCGAGTTCCTCTATTACATCACCATAGATTCCTGATCGGCTTTTACCCTTGAATTCCGTCGAAGCAAATAGGGGGACATGTGGCATAGCATGCGCTAAGTAAAGAAAGAATGGCTTATTTTTGTTCTTATCAATAAAACCAACAGCTTCTTCGGTGTATTTTTTTGTCAGATTATTTTGATCCGCAGGGCGCTCTACCTCGATCCCATTTCGAACTAAGGGTACATTGAAATAATCAATTTTAGGATTTCGCAAGGCATCAACGTAAGAAATCCCCCCGACTGGATCCATATCATTACTATAGGGAATGCCATAATAATAATCGAATCCATGTGCATTGGGCATATATTCTTTTAAATGTCCCAGATGCCATTTACCAATCATCCCTGTCGCATAACCCGCCCCTTTTAGAAATTTTGCGATGCTGATCTCACTTGGAGGTAGTCCGCCACGGGAATTTGGAAAAAGTACCCTCTTCTTATTACTTGCCATCCCTGATCTAACCGGTAATCGTCCTGTCATCAAACCTGCTCTACTTGGCGTACAGACGGGAGCCGCTACATAAAAATTTGTCCATTTCTGTCCCTCATAAGCCATTCTATCCAGATTAGGCGTGTAGATCGTAGGATTCCCAAAAATACCGAGGTCGCCGTATCCCATGTCATCGGTGAAAATAATAATAATATTAGGAAGGCCATCTTTACCCTGCGCCCTTACCAAACCAATATGAAAGACGCAGGGGATCAAGAAAAGATATATTAAATTTTTTATTTTGGTATTCTTCATGTTAGAACATATTTAATATCTCCAGATTTCAGATGACGAAATCATTCCTACTCGGTCCCCTGAAGATAGGCCGAGGCAATAATATTACCTTTACCTTCTACAAACTGCGCATCTTTCACTTCGATTTTAAATGTATGATGTCCAGCAGCCAAATCCCCTAAACTTATTTCACGGATTGGAATCACGTCACCGGCACACCAATTTAATCGACTCCAATAGCTGTCAGGTAGCGCCGAATCAAAATAAATACGATTGAATTGAGTGTTATATTGCCGAAACGGTTCACAGGATTTTCCCCCAGGAGTAAAGCTCGACTTTAATTGATTGTCAAAGTAGACATTATGCACTCTTCTAACATATTCTTCACCCTCCGGATTAGCCCCATGACTTGAGGTGATCAAATACAATTTTACGCCCTTCAAGGCTTTGCTTAGTGTTAGAGGGATTGTGCGTTCAGCCCCAGTGGCGGTCTTATTGCTTTTGTTCAGTTCATTATCTTCGCCATCTCCAGCCATCTTCATATACGAAAGACTGACGATGTTGACAGAATCTTTCCGCACAGTTGTCGATGGAGATGAACTAAATTTTAAGGTTCCAAAAAACGTCGCATTGGAATTACTACATCCAACAACTTCTTTTTGAGCTGAATAACTTACACCAAAAACTGAAAATCCCACCCATACATCATAATTGGCACGGATAGTTTTATCCTGCAAAAGGTCCGACAGATTAGTAAGGCTGAAGTGATATGGAACTTCCTTCACCGCTTTATTTTTGTCCATAAAAGGTGTTATAAATCGACCAATTTCGATATTTTTAGCACGCTGCTCATTATAATTCTCTCCCTTTTTGATCAAAGAAAAATAAACACGGCCAATTCGGTCATAATTGTCGCAATCTGCTTTAATCACGACATCCATTTTCAAGTCTTTTCCAATGCCTGCAAGTTCCGCATCAGAAAATTTCCTGACATATAGACTATTGTTAATCCGTTGCACGCCTGTTGGCACAGGAGCCGTGCTGGTCGCATCATATCCCGTATAAAAAAGAATATTGTCAAATACAGTAATGGTACCACCAGTTCCAACGGCACGCTCGTCCTGAAGCCTGAGGTCATTCTCGGTCGACGGACTTTTCTTACAGGCTGTAAATGCAAGCAAACCTATAATAACAAAAAAAGAGGTTTTTCTCATAATTTAAATTTATCAATTAGATATATAGACGGCTGAAGTCCAAAATTGTCCCGCTGATTTCGCGACATTTTTCGGGACAATTCCAATTGCCATTCGTCTTTGCAAAAAGACACGAAGTAAAATAAACACAACAAAAGGCGAACACAGCTTCCAGGCTAACATCCATTGATGGCTAGCCATCAAATTCAATGAACGATGCGATGTAAAATTAAAATTGACTTCGAATTTTGGAAACAACCAATTAAAAACCTAGACTTTTTTCATCATAGCTAAAGCATCCATTTGTTTCAATAAAAATGACTTGGCAGGTTTTTCAATGATTTCATACGTTACAATAGAAATAATAGGGGTTATAATAAAAGCGAGTACCCGCAGATAGGGTAAGTTGTTAAAATTATTTTCTAGAATAAAAAATACAAGTGCATGAGTAAGATATACGCTGTAAGATATCTCGCCCAAATAATGAATAGGCCTCCAAGAAAAAAAACAACTTAAAAATTTAATATTAACACAAGCCGACGGAATAAAAATTAAGCATAAATAAATGAACCAATCATTTAAATTGTTCATTATTAAAACGGGAAGAATTAAAAGGCAAATGTAAAGCATTGTCTTCGGAAACTTAAATAGATAGTTACACAAAAGTATACCTATTAGATAAGAACAAAGTGTTCGGACTAGCGTTAGACTGCCAAAACTAATATTTAATCCTCCATGGACACTTGCGACCTTTATGGTCCTGCTGTCCAAATCGAAATAGTAAGATTGCAAAAATTGAATGGAATAAATGGTTGCTAAAGCTAGAATCAATAGCCCTATTTTCCCTAAATTTTCCATCCGTAAAAGAAATTTCAATAAAAATGGAAAAATTAAATAAATAGCAAACTCAGTACATAATGACCATGCTGGATAAATAATCCCCTTTAAATAAGTATTGAAGTAAATTTGTGTCAACGATAACTGAGTAAAGATATCTGCCATATCTACTTCCTTTTGAAGTAGAAAAGATATGCCCACAACAACAAAGTAGAGCGGATAAATTCTAATCAATCTTTTCATCAGATATGTTTTATAATGATCAGATGTTATGGTATTATTAAATTTATCCTGATACACCATCGTTAGGACAATTGCACTTAGAAAGAAGAACAAATCCACTGACAAATAGCCTTTTTGAAAGAAGTTATTTAAGAAAATAAAGCTACCTCCTTTTTGTTCGCTGATTAGTTTTGTATAAGGAGTTAGAAAATGATAGGCTACTACCCAAAGCGCGGCTATCCCCCTTATGCCTGTTAAAGGTTTAAATTTCATTTGTCATTGTTATTTCTCACCAAATAATATAAAGAGATTTCCTTCGTAATTCAAACTTTAAATTTATCAATTAGATGTATAGACGGTTGAAGACCAAAATTGTCCCGCTGATTTCGCGATATTTTTCGGGACAATTTCAATTGCCATTCGTCTTTGCAAAAAGAAATGAAGTAAAATAAACGCAATAGAAAGGCGAATACAGTTTCTAGGCCAAAACAAAAGAATATGAAAAAAATACTTCTTACCTTACTACTAGCCTGCTTGACCTATTGGTCAATGGCTCAAACAAAACAGTACACCATTATTTCCGCAATACCCCATGTTCAGGACAGTACATTTAATATGACAATCTGGAACGGTCCCCAGACACGTGCAGCGCAGGGGAAAATACGCAATGGGCAGATTTACTATCAAGACACCACCTCTTCGGCATTGGTAATTCGCCTCACTTTGCCTGCGAAAAAACTGTTTAAAAGATCCGGTGGCGGATATATCCCTGTCAAAAGTCAATCCATTTGGCTGATTGCTACCCCAGGTAGCACGATCCAGCTGAACGGTCATCTTTCTGACTTTGCCGAGGTCTATCCCAACGGTGATCGGGAAAATGAAGTCCTCGCTTCACTGACCAAGATTTACCACCCCTTGTTGAATGCCTCGGCTAATATAAAACTTCGTCTGAACCAGGATTCGGACAAAATGGATTCCTTGGAGATAAAAAAGCTCCAGGCCGAACAGGAGCAGATCGATGCGGAGGCAAAACAGGTGATGGAAGCTTTTCTGAAAAAAAATCCTTCTTCCATCGCTGGGCTATATTATATGAATGACATGTTGCTACGCAATATGATTACGGTCGATTTTGTCCGTATGTTGTTGCCAGAGGTCGATAAACAGTATAAAGACAGCCCCTATTATACAACGGTTGTCAGTCGTGTAGATGGTAACCGTTATCAAGCGGGTCATCCCATGCTCATACTCGCTAGCCCACACACCTTTGATGGGGTCGCATTTTCAACAGCGCAATGGGCGGGAAAATTTTATCTTGTTGACTTCTGGGGTTCTTGGTGTAGCCCTTGCATTGCAGATTTTCCCGCAGTCCGCCGCCTGCGGGATACCTACCCCGATGATTTACATGTGCTCGGTATTGCGTTGGACAAAGAGGCCGCCTGGCGCAATGCCGTCGAATACCATGCGCTTGACTTTCCACAGATTTTGAACGGATCTGCGGAGCTGGATTTTGTCGCCCGATTGAATGTGACTGGGTTTCCCACAAAAATTCTCGTCGATCCTAATGGCAAGATTGTCTACCGCACATCAGGCGGTGGCGAAAAGGAATTTGCACAAATGGCAGCGATTATCAAAAAATGGAAAGACACTTTTCAGTCCGGCAGCAAAACAAAGAAGGATTTATAGGACCTCAATGCGACATTCATCAAATCTTTGTAACATTCCGCGTAAACAAGCCGCTTTGCCAGCTTTTTTATCGCCACGCTGTTCACAAATCATTTTTTTAATTTTTCTCGGGACAATTTTAAGGTTCGACCGTCATAAAAGTGTTAATCGCTCAAAAAGTCAATTGAGCTAACTATTAAAAAGCGTAATAATAATAATAATAATAATAATGAAGAAAAAAAACAGAACAAAATACGTTCCGCCATATGTCTTTTTGATGATGCTGGAACTAGAACAGAGCTTCGCCGCAGAATCTGCCACAACACGTCCCGTTAGTCCAACAGACAGTTCCAATCAACCTGAGGTCACCGAATGGAAAACAGGAGGAGATTTTAAACAATCCTTCGAACTATAACAACGATCATAATTCAGTCATGCAAACCATAAAAGTCATTTTCAAGAACATCTTTACCCTTTCAGGTAAAATAATTATCGTCGGCTTGATTTCCTTGTTCGCTGTATCCTGCAGTAAGAATGAAGAAACTATTACCACTGCCCCTACCGCAGCTGGCGAAACCGTATTAACATTTACGGTCAATGATATCACTGATCCCAGGATCGAAAAAGTAGCTACCACCTCAGCTGCAAGAACATCCGAGGCACCTAGGTCCAAGCTGCTGCAATTTAAGGACGGTGGTTTTGACGCGTTCTTAGCAATAAGTCAAGGTCCAATTACAGGAAAATCAGCGGAACAATATACCAGCAGTAAAAATAATAGCCAGAATGGACTAAAAGTAGCCGCTAAAATGCCAACTACCACCAAATATCGTATTCTTCTCTATAACGAACAGAATACCATCCTAAAAAAGGAAATTGAGGTACAAAGTGGCGAAACACCCAAAATCACAGTGGATGCTGGTGTAAAATACAACTGGTATGCTGTATCCACCAATGAAGGAAGCGCTCCCACAGTAACCAATGGTGTAATCGATAAAGCGGCATTAGCCAATAAAGATGTCCTTTATGCCAAGGGCTCAATTACCCCACAATTCGGTATGGACAACCAGATTCCAATCACATTTCGGCATTTAAATATTGCCTACTCGATTAATTTGGATGCACGTGGCGTTTTCGGTGCAATTAATCCTGAGACTCAGATCAAATTTCCAAGTGGGGACAATGTAATTTTCACGGGTGATCTCAATATCCTTAGCGGGACGTATTCAAACCAGACAGCAATTCCAGCATCGTCGTTGACAAGCAATATGACCACCACAATGAGCTCTCCCAAAAACGGCGACGCCGTTGTTAAAAATGCGATCTTCTACTCCAGCCAGGGCAGATCATTCAATAGCAATGAGTTTTCGGTTACATTCAGCCCCTTAAATATTAAATTATATGATGAACCACTTCCAAAAATTTATGATAGTCGTACCTACCCCTTTGCCAATTCCTTTACGACCGAAGCAGGCAATCAATACAATATTACAGTGGAACTGACACAAAGTGGTACGATTATCAATGGAAATATTGTCTGGGCTTCGGCAAACCTAATGTACAATCAGTCTGGAGGACTTTATCAATATTATTTCCGGACGAATAATGCTTATGTTGACGTAGATCCAAATGAATTCTGGGGATGGAAATCATCTACCCCTGATGGTTTTCAAAATATAATAGATCCCTGTGTCCGGGTGCAGCCGCTAAACACCTGGCGGATGCCCTCCTCTGCTGAATTTGAAGCAATACGCAATGAATTTAGCGAGCAATATGTCGAACAAACACCTAGTCCTGGAATCTTTGGAGCGGCAGCGAGCCTCTTTGTCTCACGGGCTTATATAGCATGGCAATGGCGCTTCGGAAAAACAGCCAGCATCGCAAGTGAATTCCTTCTCTCCAAACCGACTACATTAATACTGCCTTTCAATGGTAAATTGGAATATAATACTTTTTCCGGACAATATTCAAGTCAGGAGCAACCCTCAACCATATTTGCAGGATTCGGAAATGTCGGTGGAGTTGGGTATTATTGGACATCAGACAGTTACACCTATCGAAAATTACAATTCAGTTCGACATTTTTCAATGCATTAACTTCAGCAAGTTTCGTTTCCGGGTCAACTCCTGCAAACTTTGAAGCCAGCTCACGGTTTAACATCCGTTGCGTACGTGACAACTAAGGTAAATGTTATTTTTCACTCAATTTTATATTTTTAATGCAACCAGTAGCGGGACATGTTCCCGCTATTTTTTTGAGACAGTATTGATTTACACCATACAGAATACCAGATAGACCTTCTCCATAATTGTACATGGGTACAAAGCTATTCATTATAATCTATACGGTCAGTTATGTAGCTGATATACACAACAGGCCTAGCTTTTGTTTAAGCTTAATCTCTTATGTGAGCTAGCTCGCAACAATAAAAAAGTCTCCTACTTTTGCCAGTGGCAAAAGTAGGAGACATGACTAAGCTTTCAAACATCCTATTACAAACAACACATATTTTATTTCAGCGGGGATTTTGTTGAGTGTTCTTATTCAATGTGAGCTATTTATTCAGTATCGGCAACAATATGGGATTACGCTTGTGCATTGGAAATAGGCAGTTTTATAATTTTTCAATGACCATCGAGGATGCCTTATCGTTAAAGTTCAATGCGATCAGGTCAATGCTATGACCAGTCAGTACAATGGAATCCCCATTGAAATTTTCCCCATCATAAAGTGTCACCTGCAAGCCTTTAGGCACAATAATACTACTCAGCTGGTTATCGTTTACCCCCCTTGATTTGAGATCTTGCAGCGTATATCGCCCATCGCTAAGCTGTTGATAAGCTCCTTTGTAGGGTGTGTCAGCGTACACGATGGCAGGCGTTGGATAAGGGTTTTTAGCTGTTACGCCAAAGGAGTTCAGGTAATAAGATAAATCGCTAAAGCGGGAATAACCCGGACTGCTTATTTGGAGCGCTTCAATAATATCGTTTCTCATTATTGAGGCCATTTCCACCAGGCTATAGGTTGCTGTTGAAGGCCTAAATAGCGTATTATAATCTGTTCTGGTTTTATCCTTAGCCCACTCAGTGTTCACAAATTCAAAATGCTTGTAGTTTTCCGTATCAACCAGATAAGGCCTTAAAAATGCAAACCCGTCCGCCATAGAACCGCCCAATACCGGATTTTGTGTTATAGTAGCGCGCTGATCAACCCAACTGCTGGAACGATGATAAACAAGACTGTCGACTATACTCCGGCCTTTGTGGATGTAGAGAGTACGTCCGATCTGACCCATAAACTGCATATCATAAACGTGGTAGGCAAAGGCATCACGACCAAGAAAATCGACACTGGCCCCATCGGCACGATAGGTAATGTTCAAGTGCTTATAAAATGCTGTAGTCGTTTCGTTAACCCGGAAATTATCTTGCAGCACATAAGCGATATCCAACATCAATAAAACCCGGATTGTTTCCCAGTTATTGGTTCGGGCTTCCTGTTTCTTATAAAAATCGTACCTCGTTTTAAACCAATTGTCGATAGCGACCCGACTCTGCAGATCTAGCTGTTCCCTAATCAGGGAATACCCCTTGATAAAGGCCAAGAAGGCACTCTCCTGTGGTGTTTCGGTCGAAGCGGTATTTATTTTAGCCCAGGCGAGCAGGTTTTCCTTTGCCTTATCCAGGTATTTCTGCGCGTTGGGATGCTCCCGAAACAAAAAATATTGCAGCCCCAGACGATAGACACGGTTTGATTCCTCATTGACAGATTTTTCCAGGATTCCATCGATCTTTGCAACTGGCGCCGGTGCCATTCCAAGTGCCAGATCTGCTTTGTCAGTGATTTGAGCCTGAAGAAAAGATCGCACCTGTTCGGAGCTTTGAATTTCTGCCTGGATCGAATCAAAAGTCAGTTTATCCATCACCAGGTTCGAATAATAATTAGAAGCTGTAGTGCTATAGTCGATGGTTAATTTTGGACGATATAGCGGTTCAGTGCTCTCCTTAGATTCAAAGTCGGAATAGAAAGCCGGAGAAGATGTTGTTTTTCTCTTAGCTATTATTCTGACAAACAGTTTTTTATCTGACTTGAGCGATTCTTGGATAATCGCTGAAGGAATCGTAAAGAAAACCTTACTGCCCTTTGTCTTGAACCTGCCATCAACTTCACCCAACAGTGTTCCCTCATGTGGCGCATTATTCCAGTTGATTGTTTTTTCATCCATGGTTTTATTTTTGATCACATAGTAGGACCATTGGGCATTGGCTGTATCCGCAAGCTGAGCCACCCCACCGGTAAGCTCAATTTTTGCCTGCTTTATCATGACAGCTGTAGGCGGTACACCGGATAAGTCAAAATGGAGAAAAATCTCCCGTCGATAACCGGCGCCATCATCCTTGGCCACCATATACGAGGCACTACCATAGTTGCTATTGGCATAGGCACCGTCTTGTACATAGGCATCGGCATTCGGCAAAATACGGAACGATCCACCATCGTTATTGATGGTCGCCTGTTTATCCAATCCACCCAGCATAGGATCGGATGTCAAGAGATCCTTCCGGCAACCGGATACTAATGCCGTCATCATCAGCATAACTGATGCTGTTTTCCAGCAATTGAAAATAGAAGTTTTCATAAGTTAAGAATTAAGGTTTTACATTTGATCAGGCATACGATTATAGATAGATATTTCATGATGCATGATTCAGATTGAAATTAATTTTATTACACTATGCTACATAGGACGGTTGAGGAGATAAATTGTCCCTAATTTTTTTATCTTTCTGGATTTACCGGGCTCGTCCAATTACAATGCGCTGCTGCCTTCCTACGACATTGTTTTGACGATGGGAATTGTCGTTTATCCATCATCTATCAGTTTCATTAAATACTGCTGATTTTTGCGCTTCCAATACGGGAATAAGAAATTTTTCGAGTTCGGGAGTATGATGTTCCTTTTCCATAATAATTTCCATTTTTTTAACAATCCCGGGATGCCATTTAGCGAGATCATGCTGTTCCTTGGGATCTTTATTGAGATCAAAAAGCTCCGTTTTAATTATTCCTTTCATCAGATTAGAACGCACAGCCTTCCACTGTCCCATTCGGAGAGCCTGTTGGCCACCGTATTCGGGATATTCGAAATATAGATATTCGTGCTGTTGTTGGACGGACTCTTTTCCCCTCAATATTGGTAATACACTGAGGCCATCGACTTTAGCGGGGACGGTCTGCTGAATCAGTTCACAGAACGTTGGCATCATATCAATAGTTGCGGAAACGTGATCTGAGACTGTCCCTGCAGTGATAACTCCCGGCCATTGTACGATAAAAGGGACCCGTATTCCACCTTCACGCAGGAAACCTTTGCCCCAGCCATAGCTTTCATTGAACGGACCGCCACTGTTGAAAAAAACAGGGTCAACACCTGCATTGCTCGCAGGTCCATTATCACTTGAAAACATAATGATCGTATGCTCATAGAGTCCGTGCTTTTTTAATGCAGCGACCAGTTGCCCTATTTGCTCATCAAGTGTCGAGATCATTGCTGCATAGGTCGCCCTAGGATAACGACAAGGAAAGTACGATCCTCCTAAAAAAGGCTTTTCATCACCAAATTTTTTATGATAATAATCCACCCATTTTTGCGGAGCTTGTAACGACACGTGCGGCAATGGGCTAGGATAATAAAGAAAAAAAGAATTATTTTTATTTCTTTCGATAAATTTCAGCGCCGATTGCAGCAATAAGTCTGGACCATACACCTTTTGCTGATAAGTAGCATAACTCCTGACATCCAGCGAGTCCAGTTCTTTAGGTAACCTGACATTGGGATCGATAATCTTATTGTCTACCGGAACGCGCAGATCATTTTCCCACAAATGACCGTTATAATAAGTATGATCTTGCCGTTGACAGAGATAGCCAAAAAAATAATCAAAACCCTGCTTGTTTGGTGTTCCAGAAGTATAGGGAGCCCCTAATCCCCACTTTCCTACCATACCAGTAGCATACCCAGCCTGTCGCAAGATTTTAGCAATGGTTATGGTAGAATCTGGAATTGGCCACTGTCCCTCCAAATGCGGATTTTCTTCCATGGCTTTGAAATCCCATACCGGTCCCCGCTCTTCCCATTCATGGTTGCCCCGTATATAGGCACGTCCGGAGCCCGTACCGGTCATGAGCAGATATCTCGACGGGGCGCATACAGCAAACGCATAATGTTGCGTAAAACGCATACCTTGGGCTGCAAGCTCATCGATATGAGGTGTTTCTATTTTCTGTTGCCCATAACATCCTAGATCACCATAGCCAAGATCATCAGCATAAATATAAATAATATTGGGACGCTTCGGGTTCGCAGCTGCCCCCGAAGTCTGGGCAGAGCTCAGCCCCGGCGATATGATATTACATATGCTAACGAACAGTCCCAGCAAGTAGCTTTTCTTATTTTCCATATTTACTTCTGTTTGAGGACCTATTATATAGTCGATCAATGGTTGACCACCATTATCATCCTATATGACGAACAAAGCCCTTGATTGTCCCGAATTAATTTTGAACTTATGCCTGTCATTGCGGCTGGCCCATTTCGGATAAACCGCTCGAAATAAGAGAAAGATAATAGCTAGTTATAAAGAAAGTGACAGGAGAACAGTTTCTCTACCTCCCCGAACGGTAATGGACAATCGGAAAACTTATTGCTTCCAGTGGTGCATAAGGCAGATAACGCCAGAAGCTCTTCCATAAGCGGATTATTTTTAATCGTCGGCCTACAAATTGACCTTCTTTGCTCTTTACATAAGCGGTATCATAAAAGCCAAAATTGCCTCCAGTCCAAATATCCTGCATCATCCAGGTGGCGTCCTGCTCTTTCTCCAGATGGAAAGGTAGCGATTGCTCCGGTAAACCGATAAAGTCGACCAGCAGCTGATGTAAGACAGCGACCCAGCGGATGATGCCCAGACGTTGGTAAACTTCCTTCAGGAGCTGACCATCCAACGCTGTGCTGTAATAAGCATACAAGCAGGCCGCATCGCAGATCTGGCGCAAGCCAATACCAAACGAAAGTAAGTGTTTTAAAATATGTGCATTGACCTGAATAGTCTGTAAAAGAGGCGAAAGAACATTGATCTCCGTTTTCCCGATCAACAAGGTGCTGCCGTCGTCAAAGTGCTCTTCCAGTTCCTTTAGATAGCTTTTGACAAATGGGTTATGCAGGTCAAATAGCTGGGCATGCTGATCCACATGACAACCCTGCCAATGATAGTTTGAACTGATTTTTCCCGCTTCGATAAGTGGTAGGCCAAACTGCCGGACTTCCGCATTCGCGCGGGCAAAAGCTTGCGGCTGATCAAAATACCAATCAATATCACCCGACATACGCAAGGTAGGGTCAACATAAGATTGGGCCAGTCCCTGCCCTTTCAATAACGTTGGATCAAGGCCGCAATTTCGATAAAATTGAGCTTGCTCAACCAGTCGGGTATTCATCCAACGATTCCTTTGCCTGATTTTTTCAGTCCGGACCAACCATTTTAATAGCAGGGATTTCGATGGCTGTAGGCTCGGATCCAACTGCTGCACTCCTTCAAACAAGATCCCTTCGACAGTCTGCTGGACTCCATACTGATAAAGCCGCTCCCAGGTTGTCTGATTCAAGGGAAAATAGTCCAGGTTTTCTATCGGTTTCCGCCATAAGCCAGCCCGAAGGAGCATCAAAAATACAGCTATTTCTTTGCCTGTCTCCATTTCTCAAAACAATAATCCTTGTTTCTCAAACTGTTTCACTAACCGTACAGCATCTTCCTCGGCAACATCCTCCTCCACCTCATAATTATCCAGTAAAACAGCCAGCACGGAGTCCACATTAAATTCCTTCCCCTGGAGCTCGATCCAGACCTGTACTGCCGTCTCATTAAACGTATATATTTTGGAAATATCTTGCTGGCCCTGTCCTGGATCGACAATAATATACCCATTTCCAAATCTGCGCAATGATAAATCAGTTCTTAATTTCATGTTTCTGTCTATTTATGTTTATTCACCTCGTCATTTATTTCATTCGGAAAATATAGCACTTCCCTATCTCCCAAGCCACCTTCATCCGATAGATATCTGTGATTTTGTATGTGCCTGCATATCCAGCACCATTTGATAAATCATTAAAGATTTCTCTACCATTTTGTCCCGCGTAAACAGGACACTGTAGCGGCTGAGACTCCCTCTGCGCAATACATCATGCAAGCTGGGGTCTTCGCAGATCGCTTTAAAAGCCTTTGCCAGTGCTGTTTCATCTTTTACCGGTACCACAATACCCGATATATTATGCTGGTTCACCCAGCTTACACCGGATCCAGGTATTGCGGTAGATACAATCGGTGTACCGCAGGACATTGCCTCAATCTGCACAATAGCAAAGGCTTCGGTCTTCCAAATGGAACTTAGGCAAAAAATATCAGCAGCCCCATAATAAGCCGCGATCTCCCCATCTTCCATATAGCCCAGTAAGCTCACGCGACTTTCCAGTCCCAGCGATCTTATTAAATTTTCTAAAGACTCCAAAAGCGGCCCCTTTCCACCAATAACAATATGGTAGCTATCATCGAGATCCTGAGCAGCACGGATCAGATATTCGTACCCCTTGTATTCCACCAATCGGCCTAAAGAAAAAATAAGCCGCTTTCCAGCATATCTTGCTTTTATCTTTGCGGTGTGGGCAACATCACTGGCAATCGGCTGCACACCAATAGGCACGTACAGTACTTTATTCTGAACTTCTTTTAGAGAGTCTGATTCCCGGACATATACTGGGCTCGTTCCCACAATCATATCCGCACGTTGGATAAGCCATTGCTGCATCGGTTTGTAAAATTTCAACAGTATTTTCTGTTTTAGAATATCCGAATGCCAATGCACAATCACCTTGCCCGGATATCCCGAAAAAAACAACGCTAAGGCTGCCATTGGATCGGGATGATGCACATGGATAACATCATATTGAGAAGCGATTTGGCGCAATTTGACAATCATCTGCGGTGCCAACATCGTCGCAGCAATTTTAACTGCCGTCGGCACCACCATAATCGTTGCATAGGGGTTGACTTCGATCGTTCCTGCTGGATAACCCTCCGTCGAGGCACAGAGCATATCGCAATGAATCCCTTTTTCAGATAATCCCAACATGAGATCGTACATCACTTTTTCCACACCGCCCCGGATCGGGTAAAACTTGCCAACTTGCAATATTTTCATCTGATTTGTCTCCATTCTTTTTAATTTTTAGCATCGTTCAATAATTTCTCAAATAATTCCTTCCAATCATGCGTCATTGGCTCCTCAAACTCCCGGGCAGGTATAGTTAATAGAAAACCATCATCACCCGCAATTAATTGCTCCATCTGCAAGGCCAATTGTTCGGGCTTAGCTGGATCGAAGAAAGCGGTTTTGTCCGCGCCGGCAGCAGTTTCATAAGCATACAGCGAATTAGCCAGCAACATCGGTTTGTCAAAGGAAGCAAATTCAGTAATCGGCAGTCCCCAAGTTTCTACTTTAGAGGGAAAAATCAGACAGTCACTCTGTGCATAATAGGCATAGAGCAATTGCCTTGACTGAAATCCGATAAAGGCAAGGCTCTGCAATGATCCCCATTGTTTAAATAGCCAACTGGCATAGGCATTTTCATTTCCCAGCACGGTGAGATACACCCTAAAATTGGGTTTTCCGTATTTTTTTTCCAATAGTGCCGCGGCACGGCAGATCACCTCAAAATTTTTGTGACTGTCCGGAGCAGCGGCATAGATAAAAGTATATGGACGATCCACCGCTGTTGGGATAACGGTATTACAAGTTACGGGATCAAGCTTGTTCGGTAGGGCTAAGATAATTTTGGACTTAGCCAGGCCAAACATCCGTTTAAACTCATCCTTTAGCCATTGCTGCTGTACAATGACATAGCTGTTTTTATAAATGCCGATCCGATAGATCCACTTGCTAAAAAGTGCAAATAAAACAATTCTCGGGGCGCGACAGCATTCTTGCCAACTCCATTTGTAAAAAGGAAATGGATTATGGCAATACACGGCCTGTCGTTTTGCGACAACATTCGGTGTAGTATCATGCAGCGATAACCATAAATCTATATTCTCTATCGTTCGGGAAATCTTTTTTAGCGACACATATTCAAACCATAGCCGATTGATCCATCTTTTTTTGGCCCATTGCGTTTCGAAATACTCAATATTTGGAAAATCAGCCAGCTCCCGTTTATAAACGATCGCTACAACACGATACCCATGCTGTTGGGCCAAGACAGAAAGATAAGCCAGGCAGTTCCGCAAGATGGTCAATGTACCCCCTTTATTTAGATTTACGGCCGAAATGACAATTGTTTTCATATTAATTTCTGACACCATTTAAAAGATTGATCCATTGCCGCATCACGGTATCTTCGCTATAACGTTGTGACATGGCTTTTGCCGCCTTACCCATACGCCGCCTTAACGCATCATCTCCCATTAATACCTTTAGTTTTTGTGCAAGGGTTATATGATCACCCTCAGCGATCAGAAAACCATTTTGGCCATCAGTTATAATATCCTTCGGTCCACATTTGCAAGCATAAGATACCAGCGGGAGCCCGCAAGCCTGTGCTTCCAGCAGCACCATAGGCATGCCCTCATAACGGGAGGTCAGCACAGCGATCGCACTCGTCAGGTAGGCAGACTCGACATCCCGTACGGGCTGGCATAAGCTGATATAATCCGTTAGATTTAGATCTGTTACCATCTCCTGCAACTCATCCCGCTGTTCGCCACTTCCGAAAATGCGGAGTTTCCAATCGGGAAAATCGGGCATAACCTGTGTCCAGGCACGAATGAGATCCTCAAAGCGTTTCTGATGTTCCAGCCGCCCCACTGCAATAACCATCTTTTGATCGACATTAGAGACCTTCTCTGGTTCAAAACTATTCGCATTGGGTATCACAGCTATATTTTTGAGATTTCCCCAATAGCCCCGGTCTTCCTCGGTCAGCACGATAAAACGTTTATATTTACTTGCATAAGCTAGATCAAGACGACTACGGTAACGATTGACCATTCCTACCACCCCCTTTTTGCCATATTGCAGGCGTTTAAAACGCGAGAAATGGATTTCCAGAAACTTATGGCTTCCGTCGTTCAGTTTCCAAAGAAAACTGGCATCATGGTCAAATAGCGAAATCACTATATCCGCACGGAGTTGTTTCAGCTGTTCTTCCAGCAGCCTACGGTGCAATCGTTGCTTTTTCGGATAGCTCCCTATTTTTTGAAAAAGTCCTTTTCCATTATTGTCCTCATAGTTGATCCCTAAATCAATACAGGTAATGGCCGCGTCCAGGTCAAAATAGTTTTCCCGTTGCTTTTGATCAGTTGTAATAATGCCCACCTCAAATCCATGGTTGACTAGGTAGTTCGCCTTATTGGTGACCACACGTTCCATTCCACCAGCTTTATATAGGCTGGAAAGACAATAAATTATTTTCATCGATTTCTTTCTGGTTTTCATTTTCAAAGAGTTTTAAGCTAGAAGTTCACTTTCAGAATAATACTGTTCATATAGATAAGGGCTGCCCATCGCCAGAAAAGGAGCGTAAGCGATAAATATATCGGTCGATACCTTAAGCCAGTTGACCAGCAGCAGGAGAAAGAATAAAACAAACAAATGTTTAAACCGGGCGAACCTGTAAGCTAGCGCAACGGATAGATAAGCAAAAAATACGGTAAACGTGAACAGCCCCAATAGACCACTGTAAAAAACAAAACGGCAGTAACCGATATCTGTTCCTACTGCAAACCAGTCCGAGAAGGTTGCTTTTCCGATCAGCCAGGTTTTGGTATCATTGGGCTCAGGCCAGACCCACATGGTACCATTCAAGCGATCCGTGGAATCCGTTCGCCACTCTCCTTTTTCCACCCAATTGAAAAATCCCTCAAATCCAAAACGCAGGAGCTCCCGGAGCTGTACATTCGTCTGATAAAAATAGACCCCAATAAAAAATACCGCGACTAACGTAAGACAGATCGTCCCCCAGAGCTTTAGATTAGCATATTTAATGGTCGGACTAAAGAAATCTGTTGTCAAAAATAGATACATCATACCGCCAATCATACCGAGCAATGTGGTTCTTGAAATCATATTGCCTATCGCCGAAATCAGCAGAAAGCAAAGAATATATAAGGCAACAGTCTTGGGTTTATGCCGTATGGTTTCATCCTGTGAGAGCAGCACGGCAATCATTAACAATACAGCCGAAAATCTCACTCCGGCCACGTCCAATGTAGCACCAATACCATACAGACGTTCCACCTTATTCAAAAAATCGGTAATACCATTTGTAAAATAACGGTCCACGAAGAATTTCACCGCCGGCACAAAATCTATCACCAATGCCAAAACACATTGCAGCAGACAGACGGCGACCAGATAATTGATGATCAAGGGCACCGACAGCTTTCCATGTATCCTGGCCATTAAGGTACATACTGAATAAGCTGCTGACAGCCAGACCCACATGGACATAATATAAGTAGCATAGGCATAATCTGATGAATTATTCGTATCAACAGAATAAAATCCGATCATTGAAAATACAAGCGCAATGACAGAGGCAATAAGTATTTCTTTGGACAGTATGGTACGATCCATTTTTATGATATGAAAAATCATCATTGGAATGCCCAGTCCGGCTAGCATAAGTTTGGTATTAATCCCGCGCAGAAACGTAAATTCAAAGGGGAAATAAAAAAAACTCGTCACAATGACCGTCAATATGATCAATAGCAGCTTCATCCACAATTATTTATAAATAACACCATATAGCAATCGGATCAATAGATAATAATGTAGTTTGAGTATCCAGAACTGCTTTTTTATCGCCGCGTATTGAATAAAACGGATCCTTTTACCAAACATAGGGTTCAACGGGATATAGTCATTGGCTTCCGTATACCAATCCAGCCAACGCTGGTAGGATTGGGTATCCTGTGAAATCAGGAAAGGCAACTTGACATTCAGTTTAAAGAATTGAATATCATCCATAATTGACGCACCATATTTTCTCAATAAAGCGAGCTGGGTCTGTTCGACATTATAACGGATTTGCCTTAAATGCAGCTCGCTTGTGTTTTTAGTAAATGCCCCCATATTGAGCTGCACATAGTGATAAAGAGCCTCGGGCAGATAACTGACTTTAGCCGCGGAGGCCAGCACAGAGATCATGGTCATATCTTCGCCCATGGCATAGCCATTAGGGAACCTTATCAAGGACTGTTCGTACAGGCTTCGGCGGACAAGTTTGTTCCAAACATTATAGCGTATATGACCACGCAGCATCAGTTCGACACATTGCCTTCCGCTTATCGGTCCCTCTTGTGGGGGAGCCTGACGCATATACCGCTCATTCTCACTGAACGACAGGTACCAGTCACACCATACCGCATCAGCATTGTCCTGTTTGGCCTTGTTGTACAACTTTTTCAGCGCATCACTATCCAGCCAGTCATCGCTGTCACAATGAAATATAAACTCTCCAGTGGCGGCATCCAGACCTGTATTTCTCGCAGAAGGCAGCCCTTTATTTACAGGATGTCTAATAATCTTGGTCCAGCCGCGCTTATCCGGATATTCGCTTAAAACCTGTTCTAACACTTCAATACTGTTGTCAGGGCTACAATCATCCACGAAAATATACTCCAGCTGGTCTAGTTCCTGCTGAAATAGCTGCTGGGCATTACGTGCGATAAAGGGCTCCACCTTATAGATAGGCACAATCACTGAAACCCGGGGTTTAATACAACAATACATTGGCGAGAATTAGCTTAGACGGTTAACCGGATTATCCAACCTAGCTTGCAGATCATGCTGTACCATTTCGCTGACCAGCATGGCCAGATCGTATGTTGGTTGCCAGCCAAGCTCCTTTTTCGCCTTCGTTGGGTCGCCCACAAGCAGATCAACCTCCGTTGGACGGTAATATTGTGGGTCCACCCGGACAACAACATCTCCAGGGCTTAACATGTTATCTACATTATTCACCGCTTTCACGCGACCTATTTCATGGGCATCTTCCCCTTCAAAATCCAGCTCCACCCCCACTTCGGCAAAAGCCAAGCGTACAAATTCCCGCACTGAAGTCGTGGTTCCTGTCGCGATGACATAGTCATCGGGCTGATCCTGCTGCAACATCAGCCACATAGCTTCTACATAGTCCTTGGCATGCCCCCAATCCCTTTGCGCATTCAGGTTGCCCAGGTAAAGACAGTTCTGTTTACCTAGGCTGATTGCCGCTACTGCCATCGTAATCTTCCGCGTCACGAATGTTTCTCCACGACGTGGTGATTCATGATTAAATAAAATCCCATTACAAGCGTATAGTCCATAGGCTTCACGGTAATTTTTAGTAATCCAGTAGCCGTATATTTTAGCTACCCCATAAGGCGAACGCGGGTAAAATGGCGTTGTTTCCTTTTGGGGAACCTCCTGTACTAAACCATAAAGTTCAGAGGTCGACGCCTGGTAAATACGTGTTTTATGTTTTAGACACAAAATCCGTATAGCTTCCAATATCCGCAAAGTACCAATGCCATCCACGTTGGCGACATATTCTGGTGAATCAAAGGAAACTTTTACATGCGACATGGCCCCCAGATTATAGATTTCATCCGGACAGGTTTCCTGAATAATGCGGATCATATTTGTGGAATCTGAGAGATCCCCATAATGTAATCTAAAGTTACTGTGACCTTCATGAGGATCAGCGTAAAGGTGATCAATCCGCTGTGTATTGAAGGAAGAAGAACGACGTTTGATACCATGCACCATATATCCTTTTTCAAGCAGCAACTCTGCGAGATAGGAACCATCCTGTCCCGTTATTCCTGTTATCAATGCTGTTTTCATATTATTTCTTTGATGAATTTCTAAAAATTGTCCCCCGACCAGGTTCACCTATATTTCACTTCCTTTTCCCCTATCGCCTGATTAAATTGTAGATTTTATAATAGAGTTTCGGGAATAAAATACGGGCATACCCCGCAAACAATACCGGCAGATAGCGATGGGGAAAACAACGGCGCTGAAACAAAAGTGTATTATGTAAATTGAAACCCAAGGGCGAGTGCAAATACTTCAACCGATCTCGTAGCGCGAGCTTTCCAATAGTGATTTCTTCACCCACATAATGATCATTTTCACATTGTCCGACAAATTCGCGCAGTACAAAGACCGGAAAACCATGTTTATGGGCTCTATAAGAGTAATCATGGTCACCACCACTATGGATATAACTGTCACAGAAAACGCCCTCGGCCATGACAACGTCATGGGATACACAAGTTACATTGCCATGGGCGGCTTCGCAGTTTTGGAAAGTGCCATCGGGATAGATAAACTCATCTTTCAGTGTCCACTTGTTTAAATAGTTAAATCCGCCATAACTGAGTCCATTTCCATCCGTATCCAGCGTTGATCCGACATAGATTCCGCCTTTACCAAATTGACTTTTTGCGTATTCATCAGCAGCTTTGATTTCCCGCCATAAGTTTGGGAAGACGACAGTATCGTTGTTTAGCCATAGGTATAAATCATACCCTCCCTTTGCAATTGCTGCCCGCCAGGAATTGTTCATTCCGCCATTCCAAAATAACTGCCCATTTCCGGACAAAATTTCAATATTTGCCTGTGGAAATTCAGCCTTGATTCGTGTTGCCGTACCATCTGTACTCCCATCATCGGTAATAAATAAGGTGAATGTCATATCTAGTTCCGCTATCGGCGCCCCAAACAGACTTGTTAAACATAAAATTGTTTTTTCTATCCGATTAAAAACCGTTATCAATACCGCTACTTGCATGTCTGTATTATTTTATTTTGCCCTTTGTAAAATATCGGCTTAGAATTTTTACCCGGCGCCAAAGGCTAAGTCGATCATAATCATCTAATTTGTTACAGAAAAAGTCGAAATGAAATTGGGGGTTGTAATAAATTGATTTACGGTAGCACTCCCACCATATGTCCATATTCGGGCAAACTGTTTCCCAGGGTTTGACACCATTGTAATGAACAATTCCATGTAAAAGCACATCTTGAAGTTCCTGTTGCGTATAGAGTGGCTGTTCTATCTTTTTCGAGGCCAGTTCAAAAATCTCCAAAGAACCACAAAATACCGGTGGTAATCGTTTAATCTTCCCCTTACAGACGATATTGATGATATCCATATCCTGATAGATATATTGAGACTGATTGACTTCCCTTTCAAAGAGCGGTACAATATGATCTTCGCGTAGCAGCGCTAAATTCAAAATCAGATCTCCGGATAGAATATAATTTTTCCAATCTAAACCGAGGTTATTGATGTACTGCTTTCCTTCCTTTCCCATTGCGCCAGCAAAGTTCACCCCAGCCACATAGCAACTGCTCATATCCGTTGAAAAGAATATATCGGATAGATCATCCCGAAAGATAATATCAATATCATGGTACATGACGACATCATATTCCTTGATCAACTTCGGAATGAGCAAGCGATAATAGGCGG
The DNA here is from genome assembly GCF_002000245.1 of Sphingobacterium sp. CZ-UAM. GTDB lineage: Bacteria > Bacteroidota > Bacteroidia > Sphingobacteriales > Sphingobacteriaceae > Sphingobacterium. The sequence goes on from NZ_MTCM01000001.1 coordinate 1,685,759, forward strand.
CGATGGTGATATTTCGTATTTCAAACGCGTCACAAAAAATAGTGCCTACATCTTTATAGGTTATCCTAAAGTTTGTATATCGCAGATGTAATTGCTCTAAGAATCCGGATTGAGGATACCTACAGTCTGTTGCATGTAAAATAAATATATCGTAAAAAGTCTGTGCCCTTGCATGCTGTAGCAAGGAGCTGATACACACCCCAGCTGGCATCAACAGATTGTCGTCAAAGCAGAATACGACAGGCACCTTCGTCATCAATTCTTCCATTTATTTAGTGTAGTCATGGGAAAAACACCCTGATTTACTCGTTTCATCCTATTTTATTTTCCAGATATAGCACCCTAGTGTCATACCAGATATAAGGAAGACGGTCAACACAATAGATTGTCCCTAAAAATTTAAAGTTGATTTTCATTTTTCACCAGCAATAGACGCCTTTACCTTCTTCAGCCAGATCCAGCATCTGGGTACCAACCAATAATCACGTAATACGCAGCTTGCGATGAATTTATAATGCCAGGGTAAGGGGGCTATACCGATACAATCATTCGCTTCAGGAAAAATCTCACGCCATTGCTGTAGCACGGCAATTTGATCCGCATTGATCAACAGATTACGCTTAGCCTCCAATTTAAGAACAGCCAGTTCCCTGTCAAGCCCAGCAATATTCTTTTCCGACAAAAATTGCTGGATAAATTGTACATTCAACACACGATCCTCACTTACTGTCTTACTTTTTTGATAGCCCGAGCCGCTAATCGAATCTGTCCGTGTTTTGACATAATAATAAAGTGGTAAGGAAAGGTATTCAATACGGTCCGCATAATAATACAATTGAACTACCGTACGTAAGTCCTCCAGCATGGGCAATCCATCCGGAAACCGGATGTTATACGCACTAAACAAATCACTTTTTATCAACTTATTGCAAACACTTCCTTGCGATTTACCTTCAAAAAATTCTTTCAAATATTCGCTGTATGTAGCCTTTTTGGTCTGAGAAAAGCGTATATAATGATCACCATATACATTATAGATATCGCAAAAGACAATAGCAGCCTGTGTTTTAACCGCTATTTCCATCAATTTTTCTATCATATCGGGTGCAATCCAGTCATCACTGTCGCAATGCAGTATATAATCTCCCTTGGCAATATTCAGCCCCGAGTTTCGTGCCGTAGGAAGTCCTCTGTTTTCAGCATGCTTGACCGTTGAAACCGCCTCTATGCGGTGCGGATAGCACTGTAAAACGCCAAACAACAGTCCCATGCTATTGTCCGTACTGCTGTCGTCAACAAAAATATACTGTATATTGGGGTAGGTCTGGGCAAATAGCGAATGTGCACATTTTTCAATGTAGGGAGCTACATTATAGACCGGGACGATAATTGAAACCAAAGCAGACATAATCACTTGTTTTCCATAAAAGTTAAGATCCGATCTGCGGCCTTGCCATCGCCGTAGGGATTATGTGCAGTAGACATACGTGCGTACTGACAATCATTGTCCAATAAGGCGTTACAGGCACGTATGATTTTTTCTTTATCAGTTCCTACCAGGACAACCGTACCTGCTGCGACAGCTTCTGGCCGTTCAGTGGTATCCCGCATCACCAGTACGGGTTTGCCCAGACTAGGAGCTTCTTCCTGCACACCGCCCGAGTCCGTTAAGATCAAATAAGACCGGTTCATTAGCCAAACGAAAGCCGGATATGGCAGTGGCTCGATCAACAGAACATTCGCTATATTGTCTAAGGTAGCAAACACCTTATCCCGGATTTTGGGATTCAGATGTACGGGAAAAACAATGAGTAGATCAGGCCTGTCCCGTGCAATCATCGTGAGAGATTCACAAATATTGATTATACCCACACCATGATTTTCCCGTCGATGGCCCGTGACCAGGATTACCCGCTTATGCTCGGGTATCTTATTTTTTAAATAGGCTATTTCTTTTGTGGATAGATCTTCAAGCAAGCTGATACTTTCCAGCAATGCATCAACCACTGTATTTCCCGTAACCAAAATTTGATCGGGAGCAACATTTTCCTGCAATAAATTATGCTTGGCCCGTGCTGTGGGTGCAAAATGAAAATCCGCTATCCGTCCGACCAATTGCCGGTTAAGTTCTTCGGGAAAAGGACTTAACTTATTGCGGGTTCGTAGTCCGGCTTCGATATGACAGACCTTTGCTCCACTGTAAAAAGCAGCAAGTGCTCCGGCCATGGCCGTTGTGGTATCGCCATGTACAAAAACAAAATCAGGTTGGAAATCCTCTAATGGATACTTTAAATTTTCAATAATTGCTGCAGTTAGTGTATACAGATTCTGTCCTGGGCGCATCAGATCCAAATCATAGTCCACCTGTATCTCAAAAAAATCAAGCACTTGATCCAGCATTTCACGGTGTTGTGCAGTCACAGCAACTTTCGTCTCGAAATGACTTTTATACCTACCGAACTTCTTGACCAACGGAGCCATTTTAATGGCTTCCGGACGTGTGCCAAATAAAAATAAACACTTTTTTTTTCTCATGGTTTCAAATGTTGATAGTATGCAAACAGGACCTTCGTCCTCCTCTTTCCTAGAAAGAACCGAATGGTTTTATATCGCCAATTCAATACCGGCTTTGCTTGCCATGAACCAGCAAAATGGTGGATACAGTAGGTATTATTTGTGATATTTACGGCCAGGGTCTGCCAGCTTTTGGGGCAGAAAAAATCACTGGGATATAAGGTACAATAGTCTACGAGCTCTTGCAGCGTGTTATCCAACATCAATCCTTTATAGTCACGCATAAACTCGGTTATCGTTTGCGTATTCGTGGTTAGGTCGAGGCTTCCATCCGATTGGTAAAAACTTCTATTTTCATACAAAGCCAATAGATCAGACACCCAACGGCCCTCTTTTTCACTGGCCATTAAGCCTGTGGGCACAAAAAAATTATCTTCAAAACCGGAAAATGCCCGATGTTGAAGTAAAAAGCCATCTAGCGGCTTCAATATTTCCACATCAGTGTCCATATATATTCCGCCCATTTCGCGCAATGCATGCAAACGGCATACATCCGTGACAAATGCAAATTTTCTTTCCTGATATGCTGCCTTCGCATAAGGATATTGACTGAGATCAAAATTATCCTCATTCCAGCACACAATTTGGTATTCAGGAAGATATGTCTTCCATGAGCGGATACATTTTTCTGCCAATGCTGGAAGTGGACCTCGTCCAAACCAACAGTAATGAATAATTTTTGGTATCATAAACGTTATTCCCGCCTCCATTTTTTAACGAGATATAAAACTGTTTTTTTATCGAATTTTAGGATGAATGCTGTCATGAAACTCATTATTCCCACGATGAGACAATTCAGGAAAAATGTAAACCAGGAATTAACCGCTATCAAGGTTGACTTTTTCCAGACAAGAGCCACTGCAAGAACAACGATAAATACCAACATACCTTTGACTATCTTTAACATGAAATAGCCGAATTTCTCCTTCAGGCAATAAGAAGCATATAAGGGTGTAAAAGTCAGATGACTGAATAGCCCCGTCACTAATCCTGCAAGCGGAATCGCATAAATTCCTAAACTGCTATACCGGCAAAGTACCAACACCAATATCAGGTTACTGATCGAAATAAAAATGCCCCAAAACGAAGCCATCTTTAATTTGTTGGTAATAATGAATACATGATAGATAGACTCTATACTCGCATGCACAACAATGGGAATCAATGTGAGTACCGAAATGATATATAAGGTATGACTATCTTCGGCCGGTAACCATAACTTAAAAAAATCCTCCCCATAAGCGAAGAATATGGACAGCGGAATCAGCACAACAAAGAAAATCACCTGAAAAGAAAAATCCAGGTTGTCACGCAACTTATCCATTTCCTGATTAGCATAAGCCTTGAGCATCTCCGGGAGGAATATGGGGACGACAATGCTCAACAGCAACTGCGCCGAATTGGGAATGATCTTGGTTAAAGACAATATCCCCATTCCCTCTGCATTAAAAAACTTATTGGCGATCAGCAGGTCGAGTTGTGAATTGATAACCCCAGATAGTGCCATAACTGAATTCCACATCCCAGCGCTCATTAACAGGGCCAATGCCTTCCAAGAAAAAAGAGTGCGGTTAATCTCCAGCCAGGGCAAAAGTCTCTTGGTATCCCTATAACTTGCACAAAAAAAATAAATGGAAGTCACAAGGGTTATTAAGCCAAGGAAATAGATGTGAGGTTTAAAAAAATAGAATAACGTAACGGTCAGTATCAATCTCGCCAAATTGACAACAATATTATTGAAAGCCAATCTATCGAAACGATTGAGTGCAAAAGCCGCAACCGAGAATACCGCAGAAGCCAGGCTGATAACCAAACTGGTAAAAATAAAAGCAAATAATAACCTTACATCCGCTAATAAGGGGATTGGAATATGAAGGATCCGGTCAATAAATACACAAAATAATAGGCTTACGATCAGAAAAAACAAGACGAAGATCAGATTCCCGTAGAGTACCGAGTTAAAATAAACATTGACATCTTTAAGTTCTTGCTTTTCCAGGCTAATGGTGATATAGCGTCCTGACATCGAATTTAGAGCCGTTGTCAATATACCTGCATACACAACAAAATTGTTGGCCAATGGAAAAAAACCATAGGCTTCTTTACCCAATGTCCCAACGATATAAGGTGTCAGAAAAAAGGAAATTCCGAGTCCCGAAATAGCGCTTAAAAAGTTTGAGCTTAAATTGATCAGAAATCTTCGTTTATCCATTAGCCATGATTTAAAAACTCCTTTTCAAGCATTCGACGCAGCCCTTCTTCCAGCGAAAATGGCGGGACAAAGGATGATTGCATCATCTTCGATGAGTCGTATATGGTTACCGCACAAAATTTCTTAACGCGCACCGAACTTATACTCAGCTTCTTTCGACTCAAAAAAGCCAGCACATCAAATCCATAGCCACCCAGCATACCTAGCCAGTAGGGAATATGAACAGTCGGGATATGTTTATTCAATGTCTTTCCTGTCAATGCGACCAGATCATTTGTATTAAAATCAGGTTTATCAACATAGTTATAGACCTGATAACCTTCCGATTGTTCCCTTATCAAAAAAGCCAAAAAAGCAACCACATTTCCGATATAGGCCATGGATTTCTTGTTCGTTCCCTTGCCTATCATCATAAATTTACCACTGGCGATCTGATGGAATAGGTTATAGACATTTCCCCGATTGCCTTCACCAAAGATGACCGATGGCCGTACAATATTTATATTCCAGTCCGCATGTTTAGTATACCAGTCCTGCAGCAGCAATTCCGCTTTCCATTTGCTGATACCATAATGATTGAAAGGGTCGACCGCCGAATTTTCGTTCGGATTATCCTTATCCAGACCATAGATCGCAACAGAACTGACAAATAGCAGCCGTTTTATTCCATTCAATTCCATTGCCGCCAAGGTATTTTCCATTCCTTTAACATTGATATCATAGTAAAGTGATACGGGTGATACGTCGTCTCGATGTTCGGCCGCCAATAGCACCACAACATCAGTACCCTTCAATTGTTGCGAAAGCAGTTCCAGCTCCATGACGTTTCCAATTTTAGTGATCGATGGAAAGTGTTCGCTCGGATTTTTGTCAATATTGAGCAACTCATATAGATTAAGTTTTTGAAAATGTTCAATCAGATGTGTCCCCACAAAACCTGAACCGCCTATTATTGTGATTTTCATGATTTGATTGTTATTCAGTTGTAGATAGTTGTTCCATTTTTGTTACAGGTTTATATTTATCCGCCATTTATTTTATGCTGTTCAGTCTCGGTCCACTGGATGAACTGACGATCTAATTCATCGCATATCGCTGCATCAATTTTCGTATTGAACTTTCTCGCAAATAACTTATTGTCAGGTTGGGACAGCAATTCCTCCAAATCCGATAGTTGAAAGGTTATGGGTAAGTCTGCGCCTTTTCTGGTCCAGTTATCGTAGGTCAAAGAAGGCATAATATGGATGTCCGGATCTTCAGCTTTCAAATGCATGACTATGGTGTGAAAGAAGAACTCATCGGGACACAATACATCTGAAAAGAAAGAATCCATAGTTTTTTTATTTTTATGGTAAAAGTTGATGATCTTTTTCAATGTATCTATATGAAAAGAAAACCATTGAGATCCCCGGTATGGAGTCATATTCAATGGAATCTCCTTTTTTTTAAAGAGCAGTTTGACTGCACTAAAATGGATTTTCCCTAATACAATCCCTTTTATAGCACTTTTCCAATGGTACCTGGAGACCAGTGTAAAATCTGCCCGTCGGCTGCTATGATTTATCTTAAAAGCACGTATATTTTTTAAATGACGTATTCCGGAGTCGCTGATATTTTCCATGTTCAAAAAATTTACATGTGGATACCTGGCGAGAAAATCCGAGATAAAACCTGTGGATTTGATCGGATAATCTTGACCGCTCATTAAGGTTACCCGCAGTGCTGGGGAGTAGTTTGCATGGAAAACCTCAGTTATTAAATGTAAGGTTGCCCGAATTTGAGAAAAGTCTGCCCAAATACAGTCTACCCGATGTTCAATAAAAACAACGTTTTCTTTGACGATCGTTTTGAAATCATCCATGTTGGACTTTAAATCAACGTGTATGTAAAAAACCGTATCAGGGCCATCCAATTTCTCAATGAGGCGACAGAGTTGATCGGGATACTGATGGACAAGTACTAAAAACGCCTTTGTTATCATGATTAAGTCTTAAAATTCTTTATTGCCTTTTTGAATCTCCATGAATAGCATGCTTAAAGACACGCTAATCAATAGATCTTTTTTAGTATTTTCCCATTTGCTGGCAATTCACTTTTTACGATCTTAGGTTCAGCTAAAGTCCTTTTTTGCTTGACTATAAAACTTTTTATAAAGAGGCACCACAGCAAAATATCGGCGATAATGATAATATTGAGATTGATCAGTTTTATCGCGAGCATATTAAATACGCAGAAAAATAAGGTCAGTGACAGTATTGCGATCATGGCTGAGCGATGGCGCAATCCTTTCTCCAGCAGAAAATGGTGTAAATGATTTCGATCAGGCTTGAAAAGAGGCTTTCTCCTTTTCCAGCGGATATAAATAACGCGTGCCACATCAAACACCGGAACAATCAGTGTAGAGAAGGCCAGCACGATCGCCCCTTCCGAAGCGGGTTTGATATAGGTATTGTCCATCGCAAAACTAATGGCCAAAAAAGCAATTGAATACCCCAGGGTCATACTACCGGTATCCCCCATAAAGATCTGCCGTCGGCGGTTGGTCATGCCAAATACATTGATAAAGAAAAATGGAATCAATACACCGACTGTGATAAATGCGAATAATGCATGTAGCCAAGCACCGTAAAAGATAAAACTACAGCCTAGTACCGCACAGCCCACAGCAACTACCCCCGAACAAAGACCATCTAAGCCATCTATCAGATTAACGGCATTAATCACTAAGACAACGACAAACATGGTAAAAGGGATTCCGATCCAAGGCGAAACTTCCTCAATAAATGCAACTCCATAAAAATTATTGACCCACAAACCCGACAAGGGCAAGAAACTAGCAACAACCAATTGCACCATAAATTTCCATTTATAATCTATCCCGATCAGATCATCACCTATCCCTACGATAAAAAGAATCACCAATCCACACAGCAACATCATGATATAGGGCAAAATTGCCCAGGACTGCATATTTAGATCAATCTGTAGGATCTTAATTATCGCTACTAATGTGACCACAAGGACACAGCACTGAATCGGAGCAAAAGCGACTCCACCCAGGCGCGGTACGATTTTGTGATGTTGCTTGCGCAGGTCAATCGGATCAAAGAGCCGCTTCTTGTATGTTACCAGAATTATTAAGGGAATCAATATCCTACTCAATAGCATAGCCACTAGGGCAGGTATAAGAATATACAGTAAATTCATCTTAACCATTAAATTTTAAACCAACCATCATCTGTATCATCAAAAATTTGCTTTATGTTTTTCAACAAAGTATCGTTAGTATGATTATTTTTTGAGCTTTGTTTAGAGGAAAGACGGCCAGGAAAATAAATTGTCCCGAAAAAAATAAAAAAAATATATTGACCTGTTAGTAGTGGATAAAAACAACAAAGATCCACTTCTGTACAGAAATGGATCCGATTAAACGACCATTCTAAGGATTGAATTGATCGTTCACTGATATTAATTTAATATTCGCTCAGCCTTATTCCTATGCTGTCATAAAATTCAGCTGAAAAGTTTTGTTGATTCCAGAGGCTAGGGACTTCACCAGCGCTGTTGTGCTATTATTTGAAAGAGTAAATATCAGGTCGCCAATTGTATATATCCCACCGTAATTCGGCGCAAAGGGCAGTGTAATGGGCACATTGGTATTTGAGCTATAGTTAGCCGCAAAACTTAGTTGTCCAGCGAGATAGACCTGTTTACCGATTTTAGAATAGTAGGCCGTCGCTGCCACAATAGAGGTTCCCATTGCGATTGGCCAATCTCCGCTCTCTTCTACCGGCAACTCCATCCAACGTTGCACTAATGAATTACCTCTATTGATCAAGGTTTTCCCAAGCGTAATATCTTCAAAAATATGGCCTTTTGGACTTGCATCCGGTCGCTGGGTAGAAATACCACATTTATTGTTATAATAATTATCGATCGCCATTGGATTATCAGTCAATAATTTAATATTAACAATATCGACTTTTAAATTATCCACTTCTTTCAGGCACATCATAAATAATTTGATTCGTGATTGTGTCCCCCCTCCAACGGGGATATACAACCTGTTGATGCCATTATTATTTTCATGCTGTCTCAGAGAATAACGAAACAAGGTTTCACCGGAATAGTCATCTCTCATGGTATCTATGGCATATAAGACTACGCCATAGTCACCCACCGGAAATGCCATTCCCTCATTAAAAATATACTCAATTAAAACAAAGGCATTCTTTTTAAAATAGAAGAAAAGTCCGTATTCAGTAGCGCGCAAAGACAGGTCTATCGCACAACCGAATTTATTATTCGCCGTATCAATGATGCGATGTTTCGTATTTGGCTGTTCATCAAAAAGTTGCTTAGGAGCAGAGTCCCTAAATGTATTTTCTGGTAAGGACTTTACAATCCCCTTCATCTGGTCCAATGACATTATCCGATCAAACTCGACATAGAAAAGTTCATGCTTTCCACTATAGGTTACAAGAAACGGAGTTGCGTATTGTAGAATGTTTACATATTGACTATACGCTACGATATCGATATTATTTTTATTGGGTAATATACCATAACTATTATTTTGTCCTTGGTCGATCAAAAATTTATAAGAATCTATTGTACTCAAGTAACAGAATTTAGTAAATTGGCCCAAATAAAAAGCACATGTCACACGTGGAGACGCAACCCAAGATAAATCCCACACGGTTCCAAGTTTGACACTTCCCGCCCGAATCGCCTGAAAGATTCTTGCGTCGCCCCCCATACGAGCATCTGTCTGAATGATAACATTACTAAAATCATGATTGATGACATCATAATCGGTAAAAATAGATATATAGCTGCCATCTTTATTTGAAATGGTTCCCTTATATGTCGCTTCGTTAAACCACCCTCCTGTTCTGGTAATGATTTCAATACCACGCCAACCATACATGTCGCTGACATGAATATCGGGATCTATTATCCTTCCTGAATTCCAGCCCTCAAATACTTCAAATCGAATACTAATATTAAACATTATCGTAAGTTTACCTGCCAACTCCCATTTTCCAGATGTACTTCTATACATATTATTATTTAGATAATCTGCGTAAAATACATTGTCGATACTGCTGGCCTGGTCCTTCGGAGCTCCGTTTCCGAAAAGATCAACAACGTCTTTAGTCCAAGTGCTCCCACCACCAACTGTTTTTACGTCTACCTGACTACCGGTAGACATATCTAACATACGATAGCCGGTTCCCTTCATATATATGCCGACGGTATAATTCGATAATACCAACGATATCGTTCCCCCTCCGATTAGTTTTGCTCCGACAGAAGAGATGTTAATTCCTATTTTCATACAGTCAGTCCGCAAAAACTGATTAGGCAACAAGCTCTTTATCGGCGATTTCAAATTTTCATTTGAAAAACTACTGTCCGTAGGGTTATGCGTTGTTATCTGATCCCCCGTCCCTAATAATTGAATAAATAGAATAGTTTTTATATCGGTCAGTACCGTGGTCCGTTCCAAAACCTCCAATGTTTTATTTATTTTATACGCATGACCAAGCAATTTCACCAGCCCACCACTGAAAACTGAAAAACGAATTGCCTTATTAATCGCATCAGCGGAATCCTTAAGTCCCAGCACTTCAGCTGAAGGATTGAGTGATGCTGGGCTTACTGCATCAATATCCCCTTCCGTACGCATCTTTAACGACTCAGCCCCAAACCATTCCGGATAGATCACGGGTACCTGCCAGTTTCCTTCCAAAGCCAGATCGGGACCAAAAATCTTTTGAAGATGACCTTCAATCTGAGTACCATTTCCCACCAGCATACCACCATCAATAGACCCACCATTAAACCGCAGTTGTGCATTTTTTGGTAGGGATAACTTCCCGCCATTGAGATGGAAATTATACCGTATTTCATAGATCGTATCTGTGTCAGCAAAGTGTTCCTGCAATAGTGGGCAGATTGATTTGGGGATATTCTGATCAAAAAAACTGATCCCCAATTCCGTCGATGCTACGGAAATGACTGTAGCAGCTGGTGCTACCGTAGTGAATTTTTTCCAGGTGACGATATTTCCCGATATATTTTTATCATAGCCTTCAAAATCTAGGGCATACAGCTTTTTGACAATACCTTCCAATGTATCCGGCGCTTCCCCCTGACTCAAACGCACATACTCGATCAAAACACCTGTATTACCCGCAACAAAGTAACCGTCCCACATAAATTTCATCTCATCACTAGTAAAAGTGATTTCCTTTCCATTCAGCACCTGCGTATAATATTTAAAGTACTTGTCGGCCAAAAAAGAAGCCAACTTTTCGGGAGTTCCATGATCCACTGGATTGACATTGAAATTTTGGTCATAACCACCCATGCCGACGGTAATCGTTCCGGCTGTCTTACAGCCTTGTTTGACGACCAACCTATTGCGATGATAGCTGCCTGCCGACACATAGAGGTTGTTAGTTATCCCATTTAGTCTTATCGTCACTTCGCCCGTATTTTTGGGAAGACTACTGATTTCTACCATGGTCGCGCATCCAATCCCTTCGATAATCCTGCTTTTTCGCAGCACCTTATAGCCCATTCCGGATACCCCTTCCGGATCACTTTTACGGTCTTTAAATTTGAGGACATCAATCCCCGATTCCTGAATTACGGTGAGGTCTTCTTCGTCCGCCTGAACGTCTGAAAGATTTAACGGGCCATTGTTGAGTGGCTCCTGATTAGTCGAATTGTTGTTTTCTAAATTTTCCATCATCGTTTAAAATTGGCTTTTGCAAGGGAGACGGTCGAAGCCCAAAATTGTCCCTGGGAAATTAAAAATAACTGATTGACGGGTTCGATTTAGGCCAAAAAGATCATTGAATAGCCTATTTTTTCTGATTTGATGTTTTTTCTTCGGGACAAATTACAGAGTCGGCCGTCTTACACTTTATAAACTTAAAAACACGCTGTATGTCCACTTTCATAGCAGAATATTTAACCAGCATTTCAGCGGGGCAACTTTTTGTGCTGTTATATTGTACGCTAACGACTTATGCCCTGTATTTGTTGATCAAAAAACGCGATCTTTATCGTTCCTATGTATTAGCAACACTACTGATGATCTTTTTTGTACCGATTTTTGGCAGCATTATTTTTCTGACCACACAGGGCGATCTTCATAACAATGATCAACTGAATGAAAATTAGCAGGGTAGGGAAAGTATATTCACTTTTTATTCGAATTAATTTTTATTGCCTATTGAATAGCCCATATTTAACGCCGACCGATACAAAACCATAATGGTCCTTCTCGCCCTGTACAATTCCGTCCAGATTATCATCCATAGTCAGGGTATGCTGATAATTAACATTCAATGCCCATCGCGGACCATACAGCGTTGTTCCGATCGGGACATCAAATCCGATATTGATCGGAACGACAAGGTAGATTCCGTCATAATTCTGGGGCATCTCGCCCCCTTTCTGCTGGATGCTTTCAATATAGTTAAGTGCAAAATGAGGCGCTAACTTATTTTTCAGGAGTCCGCCCCCCACACCGATATAGGTATTGGACAGCAGACGATAGGCACTGCTGGTCCACAGGCTATACCAATTATAGTCCCGCGAATGTGCAAAAAATTGCCCCAGGCGCAACTTGACATTTAAGTTTCCGGTATAATAGCTATTCGAAAAGCTATTGGCGAAATCCGTGCCGCTCAAGGATCCTTTTTCACCGCGAATACCGACTGAAATAAATGGCGTAAGCAATCCATCCACTTCGGCATAATAGGCAAACTTAAACTGTGTATTCGCCAGATCTGTCGATGCGGAAGTTCCCCCCACACCTAGCCCTATACTAACAGGCCGAGAAAATTGCGCCATTACAATCTCAGTAATACAGCATAAGATACCAATAGAAAGAAGTCTTTTCCTCATGTTCAGAAGTTGATTAAATCAATGATCATTCGGCTTTGCATCTATCGCGAAATCATATCGATAGGCAAAATCCAATGAAGAAGACGGCCCAGAGGATTATATGTCCCAAAAAATTTAGAAAAAGCTAGTACCTATCGTTCGTCTTGCCAATTATTTAGTAAGGCTGGTCTTTTTTTTAAAATATCTCGGGACAAATTACATCGTCAACCGTCTCCTCTAAAAACAGATAAGAATAACCCGAGATATCAGCAGCTGATCCTTCTCAACGCCACCGAGCCCTGCTTCGTAGCGAAAATATTTACCTAAAATGAGTATCGTATTAGATAAAGAGACGTTCGAACGCCATTTTAGAGCCAATCATGAATACCTGTGGTTGCTCGCTTTTCAGTTAGTACAGGATGGAGAAGCTGCCGAAGATATTGTCCAGGATTTTTTTATTGATATATGGCGGCGTCGGGACGAACTTGAAATTCACCACAATTTTCGAACTTATGCCACTGCCGCCATCCGCTACCGTTGCCTGATCCTATTAAAAGATATCCAGCGCAGGCAGTTCCATAAACATCGGCTAGAAATACTCAATAGCCTGCATGAAGAATCGCCAACAACAGAAGAATGGCAACGGATTGAGCAAAGCGACGAAAAAGCGCAGCAGCTCCTGACCCGTCTGCCCCAGGATCGCAAGAAAATTTTTCTGGACTATGTGTCTGGCTTATCCTATAAACAAATCGCTGCAAAATATCATATCTCGCTTAACACCGTAAAAACACAGATGAAGCGAACCTACAGCTTGTTCAGGAAGAATCATCATTAAGTACAACCCCGACCAGCCGCCTTTCCGATACAGTAAAGCAGTTTATACATTAGCTAATTTTTTTTGATCCCGGACTGTCACCCCAAAAGTAACCGACGTATACTATACGAATAAATTGTTTATCGCAGGTATCGAACAATAGATATAAAACTACGAAAGAAACGGGCAAGTATAAAGTCGTTCAATAGGGCTGTAAAAGAAAAGTGTATGAGCGCCAGCATTTAAACAATGCTAAAAAGCCTTAAACGAATTATCAACTGATCGTAACAATAAAAATATGAAAATTAAACCGAACGACTGGAAGCGACTATTGGAAGCATTGGCACAAGGCAGCGCCTGGCAGGATCTGCTGACGCAAGCTCCTTTTGATCAATTGCCGATCGAAGAACGAGAATTATTATATCGACTCGGCGAACAAGGTCATTTGCCCGAAGCAATTCAGCGGTTGCAGCAGTTGGATACCGACCGCTCCTGGGATCAGCTCGAACAGCATATTGCCCCTACCCGACAAAAATGGTCGTGGATCAGCCGTGCGGCGATCTGGCTATTGCCCTTGGGTCTAAGCGGGCTCCTGTATAAGGCCATCGACCCGCCAGCAGCCCCTAACAGGCCGCCAGAACAACAGGTTGCAGCTCCACTGGACCGTAACAAGGCAACCTTGCGGTTGGCCAACGGCCAGGAGATTAACCTGACTAAGAACAGCTCCTTCGCTGAAATTATACAGGCTAACAAAAGCTATTCCAATGCTTTAGACCAGAATTCGGCCAACCAAATTAAACAGCTCCCCACCCAATATAATGAACTCCGTGTGCCACGTGGCGGCGAGTACAGCCTTACGCTGGTTGATGGTACCCATGTCACTCTCAATGCGGAAAGCCGCCTACGATTTCCGGCCAGCTTCGAACAGGCTACCATGCGGGAGGTATTCCTCGAACAGGGCGAGGCCTACTTTGAAGTAAAAAAAACAAACGATAAACAACCTTTTGTCGTCCATGTAGACGATATGGATGTACGGGTCTTAGGTACCTCGTTTAATGTGAATCGTTACGACAAAACCTATAAGACCACTTTAGTGGAAGGTCATGTTGCTTTGCAGGTTTCAAAAACAGGGCAAACAATCCATTTGACGCCAGGACAACAGGGCAACTTTCAACCGCAAAACGCCCAGCTCCATAAATTAACAGCAGACCTCGATCAGGCTTTAGCATGGCGGTCCGGCCTTTTTATTTTCGATGGTGAGCCCCTGCAACAAGTGATGGAGCAAGTCGGCCGATGGTACAACCTCGATATCCATTTTGAGTCCGAAAAACTCAAACAAATCCATTTTGGAGGAAAATTACAACATTATGAAAGGGTTGACAAACTTCTGCCATTTATTGAGCAGGTGGGCAATATCCGCCTTGAGCAAAAAGATGGAACTATTTATATCCGAAAACGAACCGAAATAAATTAATCCAATATTATGAAATTCAAAAAAAACAGAACGCTTTATTACCTCTTATTGCTCGGGGGCCTAACAATAAGCACCTTGGGCTGGGCGCAGCAATCCGTCAGTATCAAGCTAAAAAAAGCAAATCGCAGTTTCGCCTTGCAGCATGTAAAAAAACAGGTCAACATGCAATTTCTTTACAACGAGGATGACCTGAACAGCTACCCACCGATAGACCTAAATCTACAAGGGAAACCCTTAACGGTGGTGCTCGATCAGATTCTGAAAGATACCGAACTGGCTTATCGGATCAACGATAACCTTGTCACGATCTCTTTACGTAAAAACAATAGCTCTCCCTCACAACAGGAAGAATTATTGATCAAAGGAAAGGTCTTTGACCAACAAGGAACTCCACTCGGTGGTGTAAATGTAATAGAACTCTCAACTAGACGTGCAATTTATACCTCCAATACCGGAGAATATCAAATAAAAGTACCAAAAAAAGATGCAGTCATCAAAGTGAGTTTTATCGGAAAACGATACCAGATCTGGCCCGTGAATAAAACTGACAATCCCCATGTCCTAGAGAAAAACTTTGTATTAATTCCAGAAGATAACCAGATCAACGAAGTGGTGGTAACAGGCTACCAAAATATCTCACAACGGGATATGGTCGGCGCATCCTCATCCGTAAAAATGGATGATATCAAAATTGCGGGTATCAATCAGGTCGATAAACTATTGCAGGGTCGCTTGCCAGGCGTGATGCTAGTCAATACCTCCGGTTTAGTCGGGGCAAAGCCGCGATTGCGGGTTCGGGGCACATCCACACTGCTGGGTAATCAGGAACCGGTCTGGGTTGTCGATGGGATTATTCAGGAAGACCGCATTCCCTTCGATTATAAACAGCTCAACTCAATTACCCCTGGTAGTTCAATGGATGCCATCAAAAATATGATCGGCAGTGCTGTCTCCTTTCTTAATGTAGATGACATCGATAACATCACTGTCTTGAAGGACGCCGCCTCCACAGCAATTTATGGGGTGAAAGCCGCAAACGGTGTCATCGTCATCAACACAAAAAAGGGAAAGATAGGTGATGCCATCGTTAACTACAATACCAATTGGACATTATCCCAACGTCCAAATTACGGGCAATTTCGATTAATGAATTCCAAACAGCGCATCGATGTATCCCGGCAGATTTATCAGGATAATCTCAAATTTAGCCGGTTTCCCGACCGCGTATCCTATGAGGGTTTGCTGCAGGATCTATTCAATAAAAAAATTACCCAAGACGAATTTGTGACAAAAGTAGCGCATTTGGAGACAGTCAATACCGATTGGTTTGACCTGCTTTTTCAGACGCCATTAAGCCAGACACACAACCTTTCCCTGTCTGGCGGAACAGAGAAAGTACGCTATTATAGCTCCGTGGGTTATCTCTATGACAAGGGAAATACCATAGGAAATGAACAAAAACGCTATTCAGCAGCCTTAAATATCAGCAGCCAATGGAAAAAAAATGTCAATTTAGGATTTAAGGTAAATGCCGGCTCAGATAACACAAAAGCCTTTTACCAAATAGATCCTTTCAATTATGCGTTTAATACCAGCCGAAGTATTCCGGCTTTTACCGAACAGGGGGACTATTATTTTTATACCGTCAACGGTTACAACTATAACATCTTAAATGAGCGTGACCAGACCGGAAACAATAACAAAAACAATACCGTAGCCCTGGTAGCTAATGTAGATTACAAATTTTTAAAATTTTTTAATTTCCAGTCCATTTTCTCTTACGGACTAAACCAGACAACTGGAGAAAGCTACGCGACAGAACGCAGCAATTCGATAACAACACGCAGATATTATGAATATGGCACCGTTATGCCGGGTACCGCTGAATATAAAGCAGCTACTTTACCGCATGGTGGCGAACTTAATGGCATGCGCATGAACAATCATAACCTAACCTGGAGAAATAGCCTGTTATTCAACCATCGCTTCCGGGAAAACAAAGATGATTTGAATGTGATGCTGGGTCAGGAGATTCGGAGCACCGCTTATGAGGGAATTTCTCAGACCAATTACGGTTATCTTCCCGCACGGGGAAAGACTTTCACTATGCCACCAACTACGACGCACAATTCTTTCGGCACTCGAAGTCCTAACACCATCTATGACGGAATTGTTCCGTCGATAACGGACCGCCTGTCTAATTTTGTATCCTATTTTGGAACGGCAACCTACAATTTTCAGCAAAAATACATCTTTAATACCAATATCCGTCTTGACGCCTCCAATCGCTTTGGTCAATATACAAATCACCGTTTCCTACCGATCTGGTCGGCTGGATTCAAATGGAATATTGCCGAAGAGAAAGTTTTTGACCAGCTCACTTGGCTTGATCAGTTCTCTACTCGCCTCTCTTATGGTTTCCAGGGCAATGTTGCCGAAAATTTTGGTCCCGATCTCATCTTACAGATTGTCAGAACAGATTCCGATACCGGCGAGTCCATGTTAACGGTGCGCAGTCTGGCATATCCAGACTTACGCTGGGAACGCAATAAAACGGTTAATATGGGGCTTGATTTTGCCTTTTTCAAGAACCGCCTGTCAGGAACCTTCGAATATTACCACAAGAAAGGTCTGGATATTATTATTGAAAAAGATATACCCCTGGAATATGGACTTCGAAGAATGCCGATCAATGGAGGAGATATCCGTAATGACGGTTGGGAACTTGCGCTAAACTTGGGCTTGATCCGGAAATCCAATCTTGGCTGGGATTTGGGTTTTAACACGGCACGCGCCTGGTCTTCCATCAACCGTTCCAGCAGTGCCATAGCCAATCAATGGCAAAGTGCCATCTCTGGGGGCGGCTACAAAGAAGGCTTTCCCGTTTCGGGGATTTTTTCCTTTGCCTTTGCCGGCCTGAACCCCAAAAATGGTATTCCGCTGTTTCCGGCCATGGATCCTGTTAAGAATCCGGCCGTATTGAGCGATATCACCAAAGCATTAGTCTATTCCGGACAGCTTGACCCAAAGTTTACCGCCGGAATTAGCAATCAGATTCGCTATGGGAACTTTAGCCTTGGTGCATTTTTCTATTTAAGTACAGGCAGTATCAAACGTCTACCACCCTTATTTGATCTCAATATCGCCGTGAACTCAGCACCTGATGCTGGCAAAAATTTACCGTTGGACCTGATTAATCGCTGGCAGAAACCAGGAGACGAAATCATGACCAATATTCCCTCATTACCAAATGCTGAGGAGGTCCGTGAAGACTATATCATTGGTTTGCCAAACTTCAATAATCAGGGAAGTCCAGGTTATGCAGCTCGGGGCATGTATGATTACTCCACGGCAAGGGTCATCTCAAATAACTTTATTCGACTTAAAAATCTCGATCTTGCCTATACCCTGCCAAAAAAAATAACGCAGCATTGGGGGATCAAGTCCTGCCGTATTATGGCTTCTGCCACAAATCTATTTTATATTGCCAACAAAGGGCTCCAGGGGCAGGATCCGGAAGTTGATGGCAATAACCTGCCCATAAACAAGACTTATTCCTTTAGTTTAAATATTGGTTTTTAAAAAAAAATGAAAAAATACATTCATAAAGCCTTACTCTTAGGCCTGCTTACGGGATGCTTATCCTGTCAGAAAAATTTTTTAAAAGAAAGTAGCCAGGATCTTATTCGTCCGACGACCACAACTGATCTGAATCAGCTGTTGATGGGTGTTGGCTATCGTGAAGGGTGGGATCCACCGATTGATATCCTGACCGATGATATTACCTCCACTTTTGACAATAAAGAGCAGCATATCAACATCCTCAACAAATATTATGCTCTATTTACCTGGCAACCCGATTTGTTGGATCAAACAATACCAAAAAATCCGATCTTTGACCTCTGGTCTATTGCATATCAACGGATCAAAGGTTGTAATTTGGTTCTGGACAATATCGACAAGGTCAGTGGTCCGACGGAAGAAAGAGAGAATATTCGCGGCCAGGCATTGGGACTTCGGGCCTATTATTACTTTATGTTAGTTAATTTTTTTGCACGTCCCTATGCAGCTGCGAAGGATCCGGCAACCGAACTCGGCGTACCCTTGATGTTAAATGCGGAGGTTTCTGACACCCCCCAACCCCGGGCCAGCCTTCAAGCCGTTTACGAGCAGATTGAAATGGACCTGATCAAGGCCATATCCCTACTGGACCAGTATGGCGTAAAAAATCAAATTTATAGGCTTAACAATATCGCCGTACGCTTTATTCTATGTCGGGTGTACCTCTACCAGCAACAATGGGATAAAACTATCCAATATGCAGATGCCGTGCTGCAGTCCAAGTCCATTTTGCAGCAGTACAGCAAACTCAGCGGCAATGAATTCGCGGTAGCAGATCCTCTCAGTTCACCCGAAGTGGTCTGGTCAATTGGTAGTAGCAATGCTCAGCTTAAATTTATGAACAGCATCAATTATGAACCTCTTGCTTTCGACGTAGATGAAAGTTTAACCAAACTACTCGACAGCAATGACTTACGATTGAAATTTGGTTTTACTGCTATTGGTGTGCATCCTTTTAGAGCCAAATATGGCGATACAAATGGATATGCATTGCGCACTGCTGAGATTTACCTCAATCGTGCCGAAGCTTATATCCAAAAAGCGCTGGGTGGCGATAAGGCTGCCCTCGAAAAAGCATTGTCTGACATCAATACACTAAGGAGTAACCGTCTCTTGACCTTCAGCCCCCTGTCCAGCCAGGATCCGCAGGAACTCTATGATTTCTATAAGGCCGAACGCCGCCGGGAACTTTGTTTCGAAAATCATCGTTGGTTCGATCTCCGTCGCTGGGGAATGCCTGAGCTGCAGCATAGCATTCAGGTGGCTCCCGGACTACCGGAAACGTTCATCCTGAAGCACAATGACCCCCGTTACACCTTACAGATACCTCGTGAAGCTATGCTTTTAAATCCCAAATTAACTCAAAATCCACTGAACTAATGAAAAAAACAAAACTATTTTTTGGTGTGGTCACATTAATGCTCGCTATGGCTGCATGTACCAAAAAAGAAGCCCCCCTAGTGGCTGGGGGGCCGAATATCCTCTATACTTTACCGCAAGGTAGCCACGATTATGATTCCATCATTTTAGCATTTCAGAAGAAATACCATACCTATATATTGTATCGGTTTAACATGAGAGATTTCGATGCTTCGCCGCTAAAGAATGGAGTAAAAAACGCATACCTGCTCGGTCCTGCAGATGAGGCCTACGTGGGCAAATTGCTTACTTTTCTACAACAGCATTGGTTTAAGTACTACCCCGACTCGTTTCTCAAAGAAAATTTACCGTTTAAACTACTGCTTACCGCCGAAGCAAAGTACACACCAAAAAAGGATAGCATTTGCTCAGCGTGTACCATATATAACCAGATAACGATTGGAAATGCTTCGCCGCAACTCGATCGGATGAGCACAGTAGAAAAAAAAGCATTTGTCAATGCAATTCACAAAACCTTTTTCCAATATATGAAAAATTGGAATAAACTAATTTTTCCCGAAGAATTCGGGAAAATCAGCAATTATGAAATTAAACCTGATGCAAAGAATTATCAGGCCCTGGGGTATGTCACTAAATCTCCAGGTAGTATAGTTGAAGATGCTTTCCAATATATCCTTTTAATTACCTCAACACCAAAGGACCAATTGGATAAAGGTGTATTGGATCCGACAATAGATAGCTCCGGCCTGATCGGTAAAAAGTATAAGCTATTGACCGAATATTACAAATCAAAATATCAGATTGATTTACAATCCATTGGCAATGCGACAACATTTTAATAGAAAAACAAAATGATAATTAGTATAAACATTTTAAATCCATCAATATGAAAAGACAATTAATTTTAATTATCCTCATTCTAACACACTGTTCCTATCTATTTTCCCAAACAGATAGTTTAGAGCGTGCAAAAGTAGCGACCCTACGGGACAGTCTCCATCATACAATCACCCCTGAAAAGAAATTGATATATTATCAGGAAATGGAAAAAACAATCCAAGAAATTGCTCCTCAAGAAAAAATAATAAAAGAGTATTACCAGTTTCAGCTCAATCGGGGCAAATCCGAAATCGCAATCTCCTATGTAAACAACAACAATTTGGCGGAGGCCCGCAATTGGTTGCTAAAAATAGAAGAAGTGGACGAACAGAAAGGAACAGCCAATGAACTTGTCGATCAACTACTTACCCAACAGCAATATGATATTGCCAAAGCACTATTATTCCCCTACCTGTCTAAACTTAGTAGTACATTTACGGATCGACGGACCTCCGCAAAATACGGGGAAATATTGATCCGAAAGAAAGATTATGAAAATGCCCTACCTTATCTGGCCCCCCAGGAAGAGGACAAATCGGTATTTAGCCTCCATCCTTATCAGGTTCCGATATTATATGCTACAGCCTTGGCGAATACAAGCCGGAAAGAAGAAGCCGAAAAGGCAATACGCGCCATTTTAATAACAGGTCATGGCTCCGATGAACTCAAGACCCTAGCGAAAGCATTCTTTAGCGAAAAATATGGTAATGACAGTCATTACCTGCGACTGATGGACTCGATCGAGATGGACCTAAAGACACAACTGCAAAATCAAATGACAAAAGTTGTTGCTCCGGATTTTACGTTAAAAGATCTTTCAGGTAAAACCGTCACTTTGCATAGTTTAAGAGGTAAAGTTGTTGTGCTCGATTTTTGGGCAACCTGGTGCAGCCCTTGTATTTTCTCACTCCCCGCCATGCAAAAAACGGCAAATGCTTATGCCAATGATCCAGATGTTGTGTTTCTATTTATTCATACCTATCCAAGTAAAGATCAGAGTCCTACCCAAATTTATAGTGAAGTACAAAATTTTATTGCGGATAAAAAATATACATTTCCTGTTTTAATGGATATGCGCGACGCCAAAATTGACAATAAATCGAAAGCTGCAGTAGATTTCAAAATTGAAAGTATCCCGGCAAAATTTGTTATCGATAAAAAAGGACAGATCTGTTTCGATAACAGGGTAAAAGCAGGTACGGGCGACCTATTGGTGACAAATATGAAATTAATGATTGAAATGGCCAGAAAAAACTAAGACAGTGAAAATACTAATGAAATCCTTAGGGCATAAAATGTCAATACCAGTTGTGCTCTTGCTAGTCAATTTGTTTTTATCGCACAACCTAATCGGACAGGTTTCTGCCTATAAGCACACAGAGGCCTTTAAATTGGGATTCTATCCCTATCCGGGATCAGCTTACCGAAGTGCTTCGGGAGAACCTGGTACCGAATATTGGCAAAATCGAGCAGATTATAACATCTCCTGTCAGATAGATACTGCTAATCACATGATTTCGGCTACTTCTGAATTATATTATACCAATAATAGTCCTGACAGTCTGCGCTTTCTCTGGCTGCAGATGGATCAAAATATTAACAAGGAAGATTCCAGGGCTACAAGTTATGACAATACCTTAAGTCATGTAGATACTGCTTTCGTGAATCCCAAATTTACAAATGGATACGAAATCAAGTCTATTTACATTGAAATCCAGGGCAGGAAGTATATACCACGTCAAGTATTATCGGATACCCGGCTACAGGTTTGGCTCCAGACCCCGCTTGCGAGCAGCGGGGGAAAATTAAAGCTGATCATCAACTATGCATTCAAGGTACCTGGCAATGGTGGTGTTTCCACCCGGGTCACACACGCCAAAACACCCGGGGGGGAGCTTTATCAGACTACCCATTGGTTTCCGCGCATGTGCGTATATGACGACATCCAAGGCTGGAATACCCCCCCTTTTCTTGGCCCCGGTGAATTCTATCTTGAATACGGCGATATTAACTATAGCGTTACCGCTCCTGCTAATATGCTTGTCGTTGGCTCCGGAGAATTAATTAATCCCAGCCAATGCTTTTCCGAAAAAGAACTCCAGCTGTATAAGCTGGCCAAAGAAAGTGAACAGACCGTATTGATTCGCAGTCCCTATCCAAACAACTCCAAGATAAATAAAGTTTGGAAGTTCCAAATTAAAAATGCGCGCGACGCTGCTTGGGCGGCATCAGCTGCCTTTACACTTGACGGTGCAAAAATCAATCTACCTGACGGTAAGTCCTGCCTAGCGTTAAGCGCCTATGCGAAAGGTGCCAAATCCGTTCACGAAGTCTGGAAACACGCTGCACAATTTACCAAGGCTTCCGTTGAATTTTATTCCCGCATCTGGAGCCCCTACCCCTATCCCGTTGCAACTGCTGTCGCAGGCTTTACCGGCGGGATGGAATATCCTGGCTTTGTCATATGCCTGGGTGTTGGCCCTACAGGTCCTGGAGTTTGGAGCACTATCAATCACGAATTTGCGCATACCTGGTTTCCAATGATTGTTGGTAGTAATGAACGCCTACATGGTTGGATGGATGAGGGTTTAAATACCTTTATGAATGACTCCGCAGCAATTGCTTTTAACAACAAGGAGCTGACCTTAGTGGACACACCAAAACCGGGCCCAGTGAGTGTTGATACCTTTGCGATAGATGGACTGTTAGCTGAATGGAATCAAGATCCTATTTTCAATCAGCACGATGTACTTGGTAGAGATGTAAATGCGGTCTATGACAAACCTGCTTTTGCCTTGCATCAATTACGGAACAATGTACTGGGGCATGAACGCTTCGATGCCGCATTCCGTGAATATATCCGCCGCTGGAGCTACAAACACCCCACCCCCTGGGATTTCTTTAGGACAATTGAAAATGTGGCCGGAGAAGATCTCGCCTGGTTTTGGCGTGGCTATTTTATCCATAGCTGGAAAATCGACATTGCTGTTAAAAAAGTCAGTTTCTTAAAATCTTCGAGTTTGGGTACTATGTACAATAGCATTCAGCTGGAATGCCTAGGTGAAATGCCAATGCCCGTGGAGGTACTGATCAAGCTCAATGATGGTACTTCACAGCGGGTCAAAGTTCCGGTGGAGGCCTGGATGAGAGGGGAATTGCATTATATTACGATCCTCAATGAAAAACCCGTGACTGAAGTTCGGGTAGATCCCGATAATCTCCTGCCGGATACCAATCGAAAGAACAATAATTGGAAACACGAATAAGTTCCGAACCTAAGTCCGGCAAAACAAAACGTCCCGCAATCAAAAGAATGCAGGACGCTTTTTATTTTTATTGGGTGTTTAAAGCATTTTTGTTTACTTCAAGTGCATTTTTCGTTGCATTACTCGGCAACACAACGGATGGGATAGGCTTTAAATTTATTGATCAGGTCGTTGTTACCCTCCGTTCTTACAAGGATATCACTGGTCGAGGCACGAATATGATAGGTATTGTTCTGCTCGGTATAGCTGGTATGATAGAAGCCATACCGCCCCCTATTGCCAAAAATAACACTCGCTGGAGGAAAATTATAAACACCTGCACTTATTAATTTTGGTGTGATATCACCTGTGGCTGGCAACGTCATTTTGACGCTTTTGTTCCGTTTGCTGGTCAAGGTCTTACTGTCCGTGTAATTGGCTGGGAAAGGGAACCAAGGCAAATTGCTCGCGACAGTACCATCCACCAAAAGCTGAGCCTCACGACGTGTCGGGATCCGGAAGCCGCTCGGGCAGGGATCATTGGCTGTTTTTACAGGTGCCATTTCCGTACCGCTGTTCCAGGCATTGTCTGGCCGTACGGTCGAAGCATTCCAGTTTGCATTAACGCTTGTCGATAACACACTCGCCACAGGATCTTTACCGCCAAATTGATAATAATCCCCGAACGAATTATTGGTTATAACATCTGGATCTGCATTAGTCTGGATAGCCGGTGCCCCCAGGTTATACCGCATCCAGACCAGGCCATTAATGCGTACGGCTTTCTGTCCGTTATGATCCAGATAGGCATCTTTTGGATTTAGGCGCAGGCTGAGCTTGTATTTGGCACCCGGCGTAAAATTGAGATTGCTAAAGGCAACCTGATTACTTTGCGTTAACGGGCCAATCACAAAATTGGACAGGTTCAGGGTACCGGTATTGGTACTGGCATTCACTAGTGTCGGCGTTGAAGTGACCATGGCTTGGTTCAGCGTCGGAAAGCTGATCGCCGCGGCACCGGGCTGCCCCGAGCTAAGCGGTATACCATCTGCCAATTGCACGGTTGCCGTCGGAAAATGAGGCGCTAGATTCGCGTCCGCAGCAGTAATGTTGTAGCCGGTCGCTGTCGCATCAATTGTTGTCGTAATGGAACTGAATTTATGATCCAGTACAATATCAAGCAGATTGACCGTATTGCCTTCCACGAGCATATTGTCCTTCCTGAAATAACTGAAATCCGCCGTTCCCTGCAAAGCGCTCAGGCTGGAGGTTGCCAGGGTTTTCGCCTGTGCATCAGCAAAGGTAATTGCAGGAAGATCCGTTGGGCTGCCGATCGAGTAGGCTACAAAAGTATAATTTTGTCCCCCATCGAGTTTCAGCTCGGCCGCACTCGCCTCGCTGCCACGTACGTAATCTCTTTCGGTAACATATTCGCCCGATGCTTTGTAGATCACAAGCTTATAACGGATTCCCGGATTGAGGTCCTGTGTTTCAGTGCTGGCCCGCTTGCTGGCTTTCGCGAGGGCTGGCTCTACTGAAACAGGGCTAAGTTCGGCGACCAGCGTATAGTCCGCATTAAAGCGGGCCTCATCATACTGGGTCAGTTCCTGTTGCATTCCCACACGCTCACCCATCGCGACTGCACCCTGTTTTTTGCCGCTGTTTTTGGGGGCACCAAAGCTTTCCCCCAGCAGATTGACCTTGACTGTTGCCGCCCCCCCTAGCCCGATGCGTTCTTCATCATTCGTCCGGCAGGATCCGGCAGCAAAGAGGATGGAAAAAAGGACTGCGCTGACTTTGACAGTATGGCTCATTTTATACGTGAACATTTTTCTTTTCATGTGTTGATTAATTTATTACTTATGATGGCAACAGCTTCCTTCCTGTTGCTGTTGGATGTGAACACCAGAAGACTGATTACCAATCCATTTCACCTGATGTGTCGGTACCGTTCTCCCATGAGGAGCTTACCGTACCAGTATTGACTGTCCCCGAACCGGCCGCAATACCCTGCTCCATTTCGATTTCCACCACTTGCAACTGTGGGGATAAATAAGGATCCTTGATCCGGATTGTAACTTTGTTCTGTTTCATTTTTCTCATGTTTTAAGATTGGTTTTTAAATTTTGCTTTATACACCTGAAGAGCAAGACGGACAATAGGCTGAATTGTCCCGAGAAAAGTGAAGAAAAAAAATAAAATATTACTTTAAAGAAGATTTTGTGTCGATTTTCCGCTACGATCCTTTGTTCCTGTTAGGAATTTTATTATTTTACACGTAGATTTGAAAAACTTATTTTTTTGCTAACCTCATGTCAGATTCATTGCATATATTAGCCGATGAACAGCTCTATACTTTTGTTAAAGAAGGGAACAGAGCAGCCTATACAGAGCTTTACGAACGTTATAAACGTCCGCTATTGGCCTTTGCATTGAAAAAGGTGAGCGCCGATGAAGCCGAGGATATTGTTCATGACCTCTTCGCCAAATTATGGAGCAATAGGGAAACCATTGAACTCCAAGGGCATTTTGTTGGCTATCTGTTTAAGGCCTTACGCAATAAAATCATTGATCATATCGCCCGGTCCATGCAATCGCAGAAATATTTGACCCATTTGGAAACCTTCGCTGAACGTGCGGCCATCAGTCCGACGGATTTCAAATTGCGGGAAGATCTGTTCTGGAAAGATATTGAAAAAACCCTGGATAAATACAGCCCTCGGGCGCAGACCATTGTCCGCATGCGGATGGAGGGTTTTAGTAATCAAGAAATCGCCGACGAACTCAACCTCTCCGAAAAGACGATCCGGAACCAACAGTCTTCCATCATCAAATATTTGCGGTCGAAGTTTCCAAAAGTATTGCTGTTGATGTTCGTTTTTTTTATTTCTTTTGGGACAATTGCGGCTGTCGACCGTCTTATACCTAATATGCTGGCAAAGAAGTCCAGCAAGATGTAACTTGAAGACTCATGAAGATAGAAAAAGACATATTACAGCGGTATTCAGATGGACAATGTTCACCTGAAGAGCAAGCATTCGTGGAGGCCTGGTTCAATGAGTATGATAATAACACATTTTCCGAAGCCGAACTCGACCGAAGGGTAAACGCACTGGATAAAAGGATTATGCCCCGGCAAAATAAGCCACCATTTTTTATTTGGACGGGCATTGCTGCAGCGGCGATTGTCACCCTTGTACTGGGGATCAGTATTTTTCGGCAGTCCAACCTGGGAGATGCGGAACTAGAGCAATTTACCGACATCAATGCCATCAAGGCACCTACAGGGGCACATGCATTTTTGGTACTGGAAGATCAGTCGGAATATAACCTGGATCAATTGCAGCCGGGTGATACATTACGCGCCAAAGCGTACCAGTTGACCCGGGACCAGCATGGTGAACTGCGCTATATCGCGGGGATAGCAACCGCAACTCCCGTATACCATCGACTGCTGACCAAATCGGGTGGCAATGTGAACCTCCGCCTGGCAGACGGCTCCAAAGTATGGCTCAATGCTTATTCCGAAATCAAATACCCTGTTCAGTTCAGCGTCCGCCGCGAGGTTGCGCTACAGGGCGAAGCTTATTTTGAGATCGCCAGCCTGATGCAGGGGACAGCGAAAGTTCCGTTTTTTGTCCGTGGTGACCAACAGACCATACAGGTGCTGGGAACCAAATTCAACGCTAGCTTCAAGACAGACAGCAAGATCGCCCTGCTTGAAGGTAAAGTGGCCTTGGCCAACGCTGGATCGGCCCTCGAAAGTAAAATAGAGCCCGTGGCACAGCTACAGATGCAGCCCAATCAGGTGTATGATGGCCATACACTCAGTACAGTGGACAATATTACAGCCTACATCGATTGGAAAGAGGGTTACTTCAATCTGCAAAACCTGACATTGGGCGAATTAGCGCCAAAATTGACAGATTGGTATGGTGTTCAGGTGCATGTTTCACCCGATCTGACCACACGGCAATTATCTGGCGAGGTGGACCGCAAGAAAACATTGGTCGAAATTCTTACCCTCATTGCCAAGGTATACCCAATTCATTATGAATTAAAGAACAATACAGTATTGATTAGCAGCAGTAAAAAATAAGGTGCAATATCCATGAATATCGCATTCGGCAGGTCCATAGGAAAAAAAAGGCACCGCAGTCATCGACTGCTCCTGACCATTTTTTTCCTGGTCCTGTTCAGTTTGCCCAGTATAGCACAGACCATTAGCTTACGGATGCAAAACGCACCCATCCAGCGTATCCTGCAGCAGATCAGGAAACAGGTCAAGATCGATTTTATCGGCGATATGCAGCTGCTCCAACAGGCACCGCCGCTGTCCATTTCTGTGAACCAGGTAGATATTGCGCACGTATTGCTTGAACTGAACAATAAGCAGGATATGCTAGTTTTTTCTTTCTACAACAACACCATTCTCTTTCAACAAAAAAAAAACAGCCCCAGCAATTCGAAGGTGCCGGGCCCAACAGCAACCGCCGGCTACAGTATATCCGGCCTGGTGACCGACAGTGCAGGCAGGCCTCTTCAAGGAGCTTCAGTACGGACGATCGCCTCCCCCTACATCGGCACCACAACAAATAGCCATGGTGCCTTTACCCTACACCTGCCTGCTCAGGACAATTTTCGGGTCAGCATGCTCGGCTATGAAGCGCAGATAATTTCCCCTGGATCCCAGCAACAATTCCGCATTACGCTTCGGACACAGCATCAACTGATCAGCGAGGTTAAAGTCAATACAGGTTTCACCGAACGCAGCCTGCAATCCATGACGGGCGCCTCTAGAACCATTGGCCGAAAAGAGCTGGAACAGTTTAACAATAGCAATATCTTTTCGGTCCTGCAGAGCCTAGATCCGGCTGTTCACCTGGATCCCAATATTTTCTCGGGCTCCAATCCCAATGTTATTCCGGAAATTACCATCCGCGGAACCAACAATGTGGGGGAATATGCCGTCAATTCGCCGCTGGTGATCCTGGATGGATTTGAAGTCTCCCTGGAGCGGCTTTACGATATGGATGTCAACCGGATCCAGAGCATCTCACTGCTAAAGGATGTCAGCTCCACGGTTCTGTACGGTTCTCGCGGCGGCAATGGCGTGATTGTGGTTGAAACGCGGCTACCCAAATTGGGGCGCCCCAGTCTCACCTATGATCTGCGCAGCAGTTTGACCGCCGTTGACCTTGCCGACTATCATTTAATGGATGCAAAGGCAAAATTGGCTTATGAAAAACTTGCTGGATTGTATACGGTCCCCCCGGGGCCCCTGCCTCCGGACAAAGAAAATGAAGAGCAAAGCCGGCTCGATCAGAGCTATACCAGCCGGCAGGCCGCCGTATTGCGCGGAGTGGATACTTATTGGCTAGCCCAACCAGTCCAGACACCGCTTTCAGGCAACCATAGCTTACGCCTGGAAGGCAGCAAAAGTCGATTCCGTTACAGCTTGGAAGGCTATTTAAATGAGACTAAAGGTGTCATGAAAGCATCCGGACGTAAACGCGGCGGGGTCTCCCTGGATCTGATCTACCGCCTGCCAGGTACATTCTTGCTCCGCAATAAGACCAGTTACCTGTCCACTAAGGCGTCCTACTCGCCTTATGGTTTATTTTCAACCTATCCCAAAATGAATCCCTATCAGCCCCTGCGTGACGCTACCGGGGCACTGATTGCGGAGTATCCGGATGAAACCCGCGACAATGTCAAATTCAATCCCTTATACGAAGCTAGCCTGCCCTACCGTGATGACGAATACAGCAAGACCTTGACCAACAATCTTTTTCTGGAATGGCAATTCGGCCGCTTCTATACCCTGCGCTCCACCCTCGTGCTGGAGAAAAGCCGAACCTCAGCCTACAACCTAAGCTCGCCCCTGCTCAGCCGTTTCCGCAAACTAACCGCAAACAGTCGTGGAGAATACGTGGAAGTCGCTGGTCGTGACTTTAATTATTCTACCATAGTCAACCTCAACTATGCCCGGCAGCTGGGAGAGCACCATGCCTTCAGTGGCAATATGATCGGCGAACTCAAATCAGCTGATTTCAAACAGCACCTGCATCAATGGGTGGGATTCGCACCCGATGCCAGGGTGAAGGCCATTCAGGATTCGTCCATGCATAGCAATTCCTACAGTAATATTGTCAACCGTCTGGCGGGCTTGTTATTCACGGGCAGTTATCATTACCGCAAGAAATATATACTTGACCTTTCCTATCGCCTGGATGGCTCCTCAAAATTTGGCGCCAATACCCGTTACGGTACGTTCTGGAGTGCCGGGATCGGGTATAATATCCATCAGGAAGATTTTTTCCGCTCCGATTTTTTTCAGGAGCTGCGTTTCTTTGCCAATACAGGGACCAATGGAACGGACGCCTTTCTGGCTAATATGACACTGTCCTCTTATGTGCAATCGCCGCAGAATAGTTATTTCAAGGAAATTGGACTGAATTATCACAACGAGGGAAACCCTGACCTCCAATGGCCGCAGATCCGTTCCTGGAGTGCGGGGATAGCCGGAAAATTCTGGCAGGGACGCGGCAATTTTTCTTTTGCCTTTTACCGCAAGGTCACGGACAAAATGATCTCCCTGATTTCCGTCGCCCCATCCCTCGGCCTGCCCAACAATGCTTATTTCGAAAATATGGGCAAGGTCCGCAATATCGGTTTTGAATCAGCCATTTCGCTCAAGTTATTTGAAAATCCCAGCAAAAACATGAACGCGTATATTACGCTCACTGCCAACCGCAATCGGAGCAAGCTCATTGACATCGCGGATGCCCTGCGGCAGCTCAATGCCACCAACATGGTACTGGACCAGGATGGCACTTATCAGCAGACGGTTTTCTATGAACAGGGCAAATCCATCAAAAACTTAAAAGGCGTACGTTCGCTGGGCATAGATCCCGCATCCGGAAAGGAAATTTTCCTGGATCGCAATGGCGCCATCACCGATCAATGGAACAGCAGGGACCTGACTGTGATTGGCAACCTGGAGCCTCAGCTGTTCGGTAACCTGCATACGGTATTCAATTATAAAAGTCTAAGCATCCAGGCTTATTTTAGTTACCGCCTGGGTAACGATATCTACAATCGGACGCTGATCGACCGGATAGAAAATAACGATCCAGGTATGAATACCGATCTGGAGGCGCTGCAAAACCGCTGGCAGAAGCCGGGTGACCTGGCCCGCCTAAAGGACATCAAAAACCAGCAAAAAACATTGTTGTCCAGCCGTTTTGTACAGACTGAACATAGTCTTGCGCTCTCCACTTGTATGCTTAATTACGATCTGCCCAAACAATGGATCGAAAAATGGAAGCTACAGCGCCTGCGACTGAACCTTTCGACAAATGATTTGTTTAGAATAAGTACCGTACGGATGGAGCGAGGGCTCGACTATCCCTTTGCCCGTACATTTAATATGGGATTAACAGCACAGTTTTAGGAAATAAACCATGAAAAAAATCTCAGTCATACGCCTGTTTTTAATGCTATTCTTGCTGGGCAACAGTTCCTGCAAAAAATGGCTCGGTGCCCAATCCGACAGTGATCTTTTTGTCAGTCAGGCACTCTCCGAGCGATCCGGCTTTTCCAAAGCCCTTTCCGGAATTTATAGCCAACTGGGCAATGCCAGCCTCTATGGGCGCGAGATGGAATTTGGGTTTATGGATGTCCTTACGGGTTATTGGCAGATGAACGTGCAGCACCTATACTATCAGGACTATAATTTTAACTATCAGGACAACAATGTACAGCAGCGGATTGCGGCCATCTGGTCCGGCCTATACAAAACAATCCGGCAATGCAATATTATACTGGCCCATATCGAGGCCATCAAAAATGATCCTTATTACGATCTCATTAAAGGCGAAACCTTAGGATTGCGTGCTTACCTGCACTTGGAACTGCTCAAACTTTTTGGCCCCGTCATTAGCCAGCATGGGCTGGATACGCCCGCTATTCCCTATTACGATAATGACGACCGCAAGCTTCGGCCTGCGCTGACCTCACGTGCCTGTCTCGCCCGCATCGAAGCAGACCTTCAGGCAGCCAAAGTATGCTTACAGCAGGATCCCATCATTAGCCTTGGCCGCACAGGAAACGGAAACACCCTCGGTGCGGAATACAATACCCTTATTGACCGGCGCGGTATCCATCTCAACTATTACGCTGTGCTGGCTCTACTGGCCCGCAAATCACTGTGGGAACGTAATTTTACTGAAGCCGGACAACGGGCCAAAGACGCGATCGCGCAGCTGGAGGTCAGTCAGGCCGTTCGCTTTGTCCGCCCTGAGGACTGGCTGCAAAATGGCGAATTGATCGACTTGCGTTTCAGCCCCGAAAATATCCTGGGCCTGTATATCAATCAAATACAAACCCTTACCCGGGGTTATCTCAGCCAACCCTATACGCTAGATCAGATACTGGTACCCGAATACAAGCAATTTCTGGACAAGCTCTACACGAGCGGAACGGGTAGTACCGACGATCTGAGATTTCAGCTGTGGCGGATGGATGTGAATATCCTCAAGTTCAATATAACGCCCGTCGGCGACAACAGCCATGAGGTGCAGCTGATCAACCTGCCCGAATTATACTTTATTGCCGCCGAATCCCAGCTGGACAGCAACTTGGAGCAAGCGCTCCATTACCTCAATGTGGTCCGTGCCAACCGCCAGCTTCCGGCCATATCCTACAACGACGCACTGAACCGTGCGCAAGTTTCGGAAATGCTGCTCGATGAGGTGCGGCGGGAATATATTGGCGAAGGCTATCTCTTCA
Source organism: Sphingobacterium sp. CZ-UAM (assembly GCF_002000245.1). Taxonomy (GTDB): domain Bacteria; phylum Bacteroidota; class Bacteroidia; order Sphingobacteriales; family Sphingobacteriaceae; genus Sphingobacterium. Next base: position 1,718,656 of record NZ_MTCM01000001.1, read on the forward strand.
GTTATTACAAACATTTGAATCATCCCATCTATCGTATCTCCGAATCTGTGATGCCCAGTGAGCAGGTCTTTGTTTTTCCAAAACCACTGGAAGAATCCATCTTTTATAATCCAAGTTAAGCCCGATAAGCATGAACAGAATCCTTTTTTTTATTGCCTGTTGCCTGTTGCTTCCAGCCTGCTCCAAAAGAAATGGTCTTATTACCTTTGATCCCGCCAATGCTTTTATTGAATTTGACGCACCACAGATCAACCTGGGCAATATGACAAACGAACTGGATCGGCTCAGCTTTTCCTTTGCTTTCGAAGCAGATACGCTACGATCCAAGATAGTGGCGGTTCCGATCCGGCTCATTGGGCAGCAGGCCGATATCGACCGGCCATTGGAGCTGCTCGTCGGATCAGGCCCTGACGCACTGCCCGATAGCCTTTTCAGGATGGAGCCCGCCGTTCTGCATGCACGCAGATTTCAGGATACACTTTATATTCATATAAAGCGAGATAATATATTGAAAAACAAACAGTTTTCACTAACTGTAGCCATACAGGATAATTCGATTTTAAAGCCGGGTAGCCCCTTGCGTTCACAATTTAAGCTTTTGGTCTATGATCAATTGCCCGAGCCCCCTTGGTGGCGGCAATGGACCGGATTTTTTGGTCCTTTCCGAAAGGAAGTTTACCGGCAATGGATGAGGGTCTATTACCCCGGAGCAGATCCTACAGATGCCAACGTGGAAACGGGAAAACCCTATTTCAGCTGGTATAATATGCCAAAGGCACCTTTTCCTACGCTGTATCCGCTGACATTTAATTTTATTGACCAGCTCAAAAAATATTTTGAAACGCATGCGGTTTATCCCGACAATGACCTCAGTCAGCCTCGGATTTACCTTCCCTAATTCGAACGCCATGTTTATTCATTTAATCAAATATCTACTTATTATACTTACAATTAGCTACATCAGTTGCAGTAAAGATAAAGGTAATTACAATTATCAGAATCTTGCTCGGCTGACCATTACCGACCAACAGGGCAAAGTCATTGACGGAGCTACGTACACCGTATCTGCCGAGCAGACATTTGAATTGCAGGTCCAGGCCACGACTTCCCCCACCCAAAGTACAGCCCCCAAATTGGATTACCTCTGGCTGATTGACCGCGATACCCTCAGCCGGACAAAACAACTGACCGTAAGCGCCTCGACAATCGGTATAGGAAAAAAGAACGGTAAGCTGATTATTATCGACCGGCAGACCGGCCTTTCCTACAGCAATGCCTTCAGTCTGGTCATATCTGCCGGCGTCGGGAGGGGAACCTATATCCTGACCGAAGATGAACAGCATCAAAGTAGCCTGTTCATGCGGAATGCAGACTCCACCTCAGGCTTTCGGCGCATCACAGCACTGGGCCAGCTTCAGCTGGGTAAGAGGCCTATTGGGATGGATGTCACCTATCTGACCGCCCCCGGTACTCGCAATCCCTATAAGCAGCTTACAGTTAGTTGCCAGGAAGGCGAATATCCCATGATCAGTGTCGACTTTGAAACCTTTGTCCCAACCAAGGCCTTTGCAGCCCATACCGCACTAATTTCGGGCGAAATATTGCGGCCCACCTATTCGTTTCGGGACTCTTTTGCCGTCAGCAATACCCTGTTCGAGGGCATTGTCCTGATCAACGGCAAATGCCACAATATCTTAAATGGCCGTATTGGTGATGATGTCTACCGTGCAGATCCCCTGGACTACGATTTTGGAAATCAGAACGTTTATTTTTCGCCAAAGGAAAAAGGGGTCTTGCTAACAGGCTTTGACCAAAAAAGTGAACGGATCCGAATTTTCAGCTCCAAGGACCGCAATGGTATTTACAATGCTAATTTTGATGAAAAACTGGCAAATATTGCCTACTGGACCAAAGGGCATCGGCTAATAGCCCTGGCTGATATTGCTTCACCTTTCAATAGCAATTTAATAAGCTGGCAATACCTGACCTATGTCGATGGTCAATTTTATTCCATGACAATTAATCTTACCTATGGTCTATATGAAAATGCCATCGCCAATTATCTGGGCGCTATTCCACAAATGGTCGGTGCCGTTAATTTCAGGTTTATCGATGGCTATTGGTATTTTGCACAGGGTCGTACGATTTATCGCGTCCCTATTTTTTCAAATGCCCTTGAAGCCTATCTTACCCTCCCCCCGGACCAGTCGGGTGACATCGTCAGCTGGAATGTTTACAGGGATCCCGGTGGCAGAATAAACTATGTTGGCATCGCCTCTTATCAGCCACAGGCCAGCAGTAAACGGAAAGGATCTTATTATCGCTTTGACTTCAGGAGCCAACAGTTTGACCAGCAGGAACGCTATACCATTGATAAAGCCGTGGATATTGAACTCTGTTTATAGATTTTTCACGATCAGCAAAATAGTAATGGTCTGGGCAGTAAATGGGTTATCATTTACCGGACAAAAGCCTATTTTGGAAGTAAACAAAAAGCTGGCTTGCCTAAGCAAGCCAGCTAAAAAATGTTGTGTTTTTTCTTTGCCTAAACTGTGTAGACAAACCTGACATAAAAAATAAAATTATGAAGCCGAAAATGAGTCTTTTAGTTTCTGTCCGGCAACTTTAACCTTTTTCAGCTGAAAAGCCAATACTATTCCCGCTATACCAACAAAAATAAAGGCCAATCCGGTCAATGTCACCAAAGAGAAGCCGGTCGCCACAGGGTTTGCCAGTAGAAGAAAAGAGAATAAAATTCCCAATACGCTTGTTAGGGCTAGACTGCCCCAATTGATATTCTCCATGGCTTTCATCTCAAATGAGAATCCCAGCAACTGAAAAGACCGGAATAACAAGGTAAATCCTACGTAAGATGGCAATACGGCCGCTGATACTTCCGGATACACCGCCAGGTAAATACCCAGCGACAGTGATAAGAGCCCTGAAACCAGAAACCACCCCCAGGCCGAAAACGATTTGCGGTTTTCCAACGCAAACCAACTATCAAAAATGCCGGAGATAATAAAGGAACAACTAAAAATAATACTCAGGGAAAGGTAGGTTGCCAGCGGCACGGTCAAGGTGTACGCGCCGAATGCAATAAAAATAAGACCGAGCAATAAGGGTACGTACCAGTTTTTGATGGCTTCTTTGAGGCTTTTGACTGATGAATTCATAATTTAAATTAAGTTTGAGTGGATGCCTACTTTGGATCAAGGTGTTCGGCTTTTCCTTGCAGCCAGTCACACCTTAGGTGGGTTAATGACAGGCTACAGATTACTAGACGGACAAGCGGCTTATTTGTCCCAATAAAAATTAAAATAAATATGGCCACTGGATTGTTGTTCCAGCGGCCAGAGAGAAGTTATGTATCCAATTTCCCCGAATGTCCTTTTCGGGTTTTAATGTCATCCTATAAGACGGACAAATCCAGCATTTGTCCCTAAAAAAATATTTTTTTTTACATGGATATCTACAAAACAGAAAGACCGCCGAAGCGGGGAGCTCCGGGCGGCCTTAAACTAACCAAATCTAATTATACCATAGGGAATTATTGCATATCTTACAAGACGATCGAAGGACCAATTTGTCCCGACTTTTTTTTATTTTACAAACTATAGTTTCTGCGGTCTCTGATGGGATCCAACAGTGGAATGCGAAACAGCTTGATCGTTCTGGGATCAATGCGCTGTGTCAGCTTCCTATCCACATAAAAAAACAGTATTACCGGCTGCCGCAGGGTCCTTTTCAGGCAAAATCGATGGTCTATCACCGGCACGCTATCCACATACTTCCTTTTCCCGGTATACATATCCGTAAAGTATAGAAAAGCCGCAACGGGATGTGCAATTTCACCCCGTAGATAAAATTGCTGCTGCGCTTTTACCTGCAGCAGCAAAATCAGGGTTAAGGCAGCTGTCACGATATGTTGCTTCATTGCGTTTGGTTCAACATGCTCTTCCATGTCCATCCAGCAGATTGCCCAGCAGTAGCTCCGCCTAATGGGTTACCTAAAATTATAATTTAAACCCACCTGGGTCGCCAAGACTCCCTCAAAATTACGGCCGCCTTTTTCACCGTCGAAGCCATCGCCGAGCAGATTCCCTCGCACATCCAAGGTGAAATCCAGGTTAGCCGAAAGCTTCCAGCTTTGCAGCACACCGATATTGGGGCTCAGGTTGTTGGCACTGGGCTTGTCCAGGCCCGTCGCCCAACCGATTCCTGCATAAGGAATAATATGGTATACCCGGTCAGCATCGTAGCCACCGTAGATATCATTTGTCCAGTTAAACAACAGGTCCGCATGGGCATACAGAAAATTAAAACTTTGCTTCTCGAGGCTACGGGATGCATCAAAAACTTCACCGGTAGAATGGCTACGGTTTTGGGTCAGTCCCTTCATCTTGAAACCACTGAGTCCGGCTCGGACCCCAAAACTGCTGTTCAGCCATTTTCCACCCGAAATATCAAAGCTCGGGGCCAGGCGTTTGCCCAGTGAAAGCTGCTTGTCGTGATCACCAAAGTAGACCTGGGCACCGATTCCGGCACCAGCAAACCAGTTCAGTCCTGATGCAGCACTGCGCCCCGCGGTGCCTGCCCCCCCATACTGACTGGATTTAACCTGGCCAAACACCGTACCTGTCCCTATCAAAAGGGGAATAAACACAAATAACAATTTCATAAATAACGAATATTGAGTAAATAAATAAAAAATATATTTTAACTGTTTTACGATTTTATCTTCCGCCACCAGCGTTTATACCAGACTTGCTGTTCCGTATTCCCATAGCCGTAACCATAACCGTAGCCATAGCCGTAACCATAACCCGGTCCATGCAATTTAATTCCATTCAAGGCCACGGCAAGGTTGCTCAGCTTACGATCGCGGTAAATTTTTTCAATCTCCGGAAGCTGCCTGCGGTCCATTTTTCCTGCCCGTATCATAAATAAGGTCAGATCCGATATGCGGTCCACAATACTGGCATCCGCTACAATGCCAAGTGGCACACCGTCCACAACGATATAATCGTATCGTTTCCGGAGTTCGGCAATCAGCTCATCCAGGCGCGCGCTCAACAGCAGTTCGACAGGATTGGGCGCAATTAAACCGATTGGCACGCAGTCTAAAAATTCCAGCCCCTTTACCGGATAGATTACTGTGTCCAGGGTAACGGTAGCATCGGCCAGAAAATGACTGCAGCCTATTTTATCCAGTAGCCCCAGACGTGAACTAAGCGTTCCTTTGCGCAAGTCCAGATCGACGACCACCGTCCGTTTTTCCATAAAAGAAAGAGTCGCGGACAGATTGATCGAGGAAAAGGTCTTCCCTACCTCCACACCAAAGGAGGTAAAGGTAATGACCTGCGGCGCCCGGCCCTCACGACTCATAAAGTTGATATTGGTCCGCAAGATCCGGAAAGCCTCCGTGAGCGGGTCACGGCCTGTTTTTTCAACGCGGAATACGGCATGCTGCTCAGATTTGCGCTTTGAGAGCGGTATCTCTCCCAGAAAAGGGACCGACAGCACCGTTTCCACATCCTGACGGCTGCGAACACCGGTATTAAAGACCAGTAGGAACAACAGAATTACTGTCGGCAGGATCAGACCGATTCCGATACCGGTAGCAACTTTTCTGAACTTGCTCGGAAATATGGGGCTGGTAGCCACCGAAGCCCGGTCTATAATCCGAATATTATCTTCGGTCATTGCCAGGTTCAGCGCATTTTCTTCACGCTTGTTCAATAAATAGAGGTACAGCTCCTCCTTGACCTTCTGTTGCCGTTCAACGGAAAGCATAATCCGCTGTTTCTTTGGCACCTGCAGCGCCTTACCTTTAGCCATGCTTTCCTCCTGCTGTGCGTTGCGAATCTTCAGATCCAATCCCGCCACCGCATTATCTACAGCGCTACTGATATTTTCGTGCATGGCCGCCAGCGCTTTGTCCAGATCCTGCACCACAGGGTTGGCGGTACTGCTTCCCTCGACCAGGCGATTTTTACGCAATAACGCACGGTTATATTCCGTGATCTGCGCTTCAACGCCCCCATCCACGAGCCCTGTATTATTGGGTATCAATTCATTCCGCTTATTGGCATCATGTAGTTGGCGTTGCATCAGCTGTGTCAGCTTGCGCTCAGTCTCGATCTTCGTCCGGGCCGATTGAAACTGCCGGCTGTCGTTCAGGTACATTTCGCCGGCAGTTTCGATATTGACGCCCTGATTAGACTGGCGCAGCTGTTCAATATTCGACTCCACTGAGCCCAGCTCCTGTTGGATGATTGCCAGTCGCTCTTTGATAAAGTTGGCCGTATTGACGCCGATCTGATTTTTATCCTTTAACGATATCTCATTGTAAACCGTAATCATTTCTGCAATCAGCGCTGCCGCACGCTGTGGATTTTGATCCTCAATGACAATCTGCAACAAGGAGGCATCTTCCTCCAACTGCGTAATTTTGAGATTTCCCAAAAAATAGCCTACTATGTCCTCGCGGTCATACTTGCGGACCTGTATTTCCTCACCAAATACCCCCGCCTTATAAAATTTGGTGGGCCTGACGGTCAACCGCCCTAGGGTCGTATTGACTGTTTTATTTAAAGGCACTCGAATTTCCTGCTGCTCCTTCCCCGCAATCCGGCCACTCAGCAGCACCGTTTGCGCGTCTAGGGGAATTATCAGCAAGTTATACTGGCTTGTAGGCCCCGCCCCAGCCAGGTCCACCTTCACAGGACTCGTTCGGTACAATTCGATGTCACGCAGCCCCTTGCGGATGGAATAACTAGTTTCGGCACCAATCCGGCCAATGGTTTCCCGCATCAGTTCCTTGGATTTTAACTGCAGAATCTCCGAAGTCACACTGACCGACCCCACCGCGTTATTCGTATTGGTAATACGTGCCGTAGCAGGCGTGTTCAATGGCGTCTTGATCATGACCATTTCCGTACTCCTGTAAATAAAGGGCGACTTACTATAGCCGTAATAAAAATATAGTCCAAAACACAAGACCGACAGCACAAACCATTTCCAATGAAACAGCAGGTATTTAAAGATGTCCAGGACATTCACACTATTATTTTTCCTTTCAGCCCCCGCGCCCGTTCTTTCTAATATATTATTCATGATCAAAGCACTATTTAACGAGACTGATAATCGAAATAATAAAGGTCAGGCTTCCCATGACTGTCCCCAGTATGCGCCAGCTTCTTTCCTCTTTGGGTGTATTGTCGGCCGCGCGCGGCTCCACATAGACAATGTCATTCTGCTGCAGGTAGTAGGCGGGGGAGTCAAAAATACGCTGCGACTGGATATCGTTGATCATGCGGATACGTTGTCCATTTTCTTCGCGGATCACGGTAATCCGGTCGGCGGCAGCATTGGGCGACAAGCCACCTGCTTTCGAGATGGCTTCCAGAATGGTCATCCGCCCATCGGGCACATTCATGACGATTTCACTGCGTACAGCCCCCATGACACTCACTTTTACATTTAAGATCTCGGCTTTTACAATGGGATCATTGACGATCTTCCTGCTGATCAATTGCTGCTGAATCAGGTCCCGCATTTCCTCCAGGCTGAGTCCCGCCACCTTCAGGTCGCCCAGAATCGGGAAGGTGATATTTCCCTGCTGATCGACCAGGTAAGTTGGTCCTGCTGCTGCATTCCCTGTCGCCGTCACTTCACCTTTCTCACCTACCGTATAAGCTCCTGTCCCATTGTTGAAGGGTATCACAAGCTCTGGATTCTTCGAACTCACGACAATGCTGATCCGGTCGTTGTGCTGCAGCCGCAGGGCGGGTATTTCCCGCATATGATGGGTTGAATCAGGAGCCATATCATGCACGTACAACACTTTTTTTGACACCATACAGGAGTTTAGCAACAATAAACTAAACAGATAGCAGATTATTATTCTATTCATATTTTATAATTATTACACACGAAATACGCACGCTCCACCAACCGGCCGGAACGGTTGGCAGCTCCTTTTAACGGAACTACCAGCTCCAAGATCCTTGCCCTTCCGGCCGGTTTACAAACAAATACGGTTGAACGGTCAAATTGTCCCAAGAAAAATGAAAAAAAAATAAAATTAACTGATTTGCAAATTTGTCCACCCAAAAAAAGGCCGCTGAAACGAACGTTCCTGCGGCCCCCATGCCTAAAAAATAACATACCCTAAAAGTCAATTTTGGGCATTATTTACCCGTCGCCCCCTTTGCATTTTTTTCTAATCCATTTCGAATTTTCAACAACATAAATTGCAAGTGCGCTTTGCTGGTTCCCTGAGCTTTCGGAATGGCCCGCTGGATATTTTTGGAGAGATCCTGTAGCTGGAGGTAAGCCAATGCCTGTGGATCTTCGGTCGGCGCATCTAGACCTTTCGCCATCTTCATCATAAACTCAAAAATATTATTTGATAGCGGAACAATCTTACCCTCAAACAAATTAATCATCTGGGTAACATACAGCTGTTGCAGCCTTCTTCGGGAGATATCAATAGCCTTCCCCGTTGACAATTCCCCCCATATCCCTGTTGTCAGGTCAGCAAAAAGGTCCTTACAGGTATACGTGTTTACCCCATATTTTGCTTCAGCCTCTATCAGTCTAGTGATTATTATCCAGTTGAGCAACCTCTTTACTGTTATTTCCTGGATTTGAGAGAGTGAGTTTTTCCCATCTAGTCCTGTATATGCGGTCAATTTATCATCAATAAGCCAATTCGGGGTAGTAAAAAGTTCTTTATTTAAAAAGCGAACTGCCTCTTGTTGAATCGCTTTTGGCACCATTTCATAGACAGGTCCTGATTCTTCCACCGCTTTGGGTGTGGTGTATGTACCCCCCACATTCTTGGTAACGTGCCCAATATAACGGTGATATTGCCCAACAAGAGCTTGATGCATCTCAGTCGCATGCTCATAACCTTCCGTGGGAACCCGTGTCCAATCCAGCAGATTGGGTAGAATCCGTTTGAGGTTTAATATGCCATAATGCGAGGCCAGCATCGCATTGTCGCCTAGGGCTTCACTCTGATTTCGAGGGTCAAAATCGTCCGATTCTGTTCCAAAAACCAAGTGCTTGTTTTGTTTGAGCCGCTGCATAATCAGCCGATTCGAATAGGCATCCTCCTCCGCAGTTGTCTTAAATTCAGGCCACCAGCGGTATCCCCATTCAATTGCCCATTTGTCGTATTCACCAATACGCGGATATATACCGGCCGGTCCAATATGATCTTCGGGTTGCGCCACATAATTAAAACGGGCATAGTCCATAATGGACGGGGTATGTCCATTGGCTTCCACCCATTGTTTATCGCGTAATTTTTCAACAGGGACGGTAGCGGAGGAGCCGAAATTATGACGCAAACCCAAGGTATGACCGACTTCATGGGACGAGACAAAACGGATCAGCTGCCCCATCAGTTCATCATCGTACTGCATGCGGCGTGCGCGGGGGTCAACAGCCCCGGCTTGGATAAAATACCATTGCTGTAGCAACTCCATTACATTATGGTACCAATTGATATGCGATTCCAGAATTTCACCCGTCCGCGGATCAGCTACATGAGGCCCGCTTGCATTGGCTACAGGTGAAGCCTTATAGACAATGGCGCTATTGCGGGCATCGTCCAGGCTCCAGGTCGAATCCGTCGGCGCCACTTTTCCCACAATGGCATTTTTAAAACCGGCCTGTTCAAAGGCCACCTGCCAATCGTTGATGCCCTGGATCAAATAAGGCACCCATTTTTTGGGGGTAGCCGGATCAATATAATATACTATCTGTTTTTGTGGTTCAACAAGTTCGCCCCGAAGATAGCGTTCTCTATCCTCTGGCTTAGGCTCGAGCCGCCAGCGTGTCACCAGTGCCTGACGTTTAACGCCCTGTGGATTGCCATCAAAATCGATATATCCCTCCGTAAAATAGCCCACCCGCGCATCAGACCGACGGGGCCGCATGGGCTGGCTTGGTAGCAATACCCAGGAACTATTAATCGCGAATGTCATTACTTCGTCGTCTTTACTATATGTTTTTATCGTCTGAAATTCTACGTTTTTTGGAAAAACCCTAATGGCACCTATATAGGACTGTCCAGCAAGGATACTAGATAGTTTAAAAGATTTTTTGGACGCTTTATCAAAACCGAAGATATTCTCATCCCCATTGAGATAATCGGTCACATCAATCACACTGCTCAGTATTTTTCCCTTTTGCTCCTTTTTGGTCGTATCGCTCTTTACCGTGTTATTTGAAATGGTATCCCGGGCATAGGTTTTAATATCAAATGCAGCGACCAAGGGCTGAATATCCGAATTTAAGACCGATTTTCGCATGCCGTTCTCCGTACTATCGCTAGAGCGAACTTTATAGGAAAGTTTTTTGATAAATAGTTTATGGTTCTTCCCACGTTCAATGGCTATTACCGCATTGTCAATCTCATCACCGCCATACATTCCACTAGCCGCCGGAGCTTTCTGAATGCGGTTCACCAGAAGAATTTCCCTCTGCAGTAACGAATCGGGAATTTCCAGAAAATAGCGGTTATCCAACTGATGCACTTTGAAAAACCCAACCTTGGTCTTAGCTTTTTCTGTAATAACCTCTTTATACGTTTTTAGCTCCTTATCAGCATCTTTCGCAGGTTTGACAGCTGCAGTGGCTGTGGATGCTATGGTCTTTTCTTTCGGGGACCTTTTTAACAAGTGGCAACTGCTGCATAGTACAATAAGCCCCATCAACATTAATTTTTTTGTTTGCATGTATATTTTTTTTATTTCGATTCAGTAGCGGGGTTTATCCAACCGCTCCAAAAACCTTTATTTGGTAATTAGGTTATACAATTGCTGATTTGGGGTGACAGTTTTGCGTTTTTTTTTATCAATTTTAACATTCGCTATAGGAAACAAAAAAACCGCATGAATAAATTTTCCATGCGGTAAACGATAAAACGAAAAGCTGGTTCGTATACAAGCCCTTGCTAAAGCCGATAACGTTCGCCGCCACCTTGATCGTGGATATTTTCCATTGGCAGGGAAAGCCGTGCTTTTTTCTGCTCCCGCTGATATTTGCGTAACCAGTCAATGACGGTGCGCCGGTCTTGAATATGGTATAAAAGCATGGCCTCCTCCAGCCACAATTCACCGCTGACAATCGCGAAGACCACTTTCTCCTTGATCTCTTTTGAATAACGTCTGATTAACTTCCTTTCCATTATTAGATTTCTATTTTGATTCGGTAAAAAATGGCTGCCCGGACCTCGCGTCTTTCGCAGCCATGTCCATTAATATATAAGATGAATAAAAATGTAACCATGCCCTGGGTTCTCATTTCACGACACAGTTGCCTATAAGACGGACGAACAACGCAATTGTCCCGAGAAAAAATATTTTTTTTACAGTTGCTAAAAATAGCCGGAGCCTATCAACATCCTCGATCTAGCCCAAACTGACACTGTTCGTTGCAAGTGCACAAAAAACAAAAATAGTTCGGGACAATATGTTGCATTGCCCGTCTATCCCTGAGGTGGATAGCAAAAAACAGCATAATACTAGACCGGCTTAGTAATAATCAAAAAATAAAAAGAATTATGCCTTATCCGCCCGACCAGTTAAATCAAATACAGGATAATTTAATAGAAGACTTATGATCAGTGTAATCCAACGAATCAAACAATTCAACGCCCGATTGCTCCCCGATATGTTGCAGTTAAAATATCAGGCAATGGCGCAGGATCCCTTTGCCTTTTTTCGGGGCACCTGTCATCTTTTTTATGCGGATCTGGCCGCAGCGGCAGATCTCCCCCCATCGCCATTAGCCTGGATCTGCGGTGATCTTCACCTGGAGAATTTTGGCAGCTATAAAGGTGATGACCGTGAGGTCTATTTTGACCTCAATGATTTTGATGAAGGTATGCTCGCGCCCCTACACTGGGAATTGACGCGGATGCTCACAAGCCTTTATGTTGCACTGAATCTACTGGGCTTCAAAACAAAAGAAATCGATCAGCTGGCATTCTTCTACGTAGAAAACTATGCCGACAACTTAAAGACTGGAAAAGCACATTATATTGACCCCCGCACGGCACAGGGGGTCACCCACATCTTCCTCAATAAAGCAAAAGATAAAACCGAGGCCGACCTGATCCGGAAAAAGGCGACTACCGAAAAAACAGGTGCAGCATTAAAAATTGACAACAGGTCCCATTTCAAGTTGGAAGGGCAGCTCCGCAAAGAACTAAAAAAGCATGTCAATCAACAATTAAGGGCCACAGGTTCCTGGATCAGCAACTACCGCGTCCAGGATGTGGTTTTTCGGGTAGCCGGCATAGGCAGTATGGGTTTAAAACGTTATGTTTTCCTGCTACGCCATCGGGTCAAAGCGAATACCTTCTTATTGACCGAACTAAAACAGACCCGCCCCTCATCACTTGTCCCTTACAATAAAACAAAACAACCAGCCTGGACCTCCGAAGCCCAGCGGGTCAATAGCATCCGCTACCGCATGCAGCAGGTCTCGCCGGTCATTATTGGCGAAACGCTGTTTAAAAACAATAATTTTATTTTTCAGGAACTTCAGCCGTATGCAAACAAAATTAAATATGGATTGCTGACAAACGGCATGACGGACCTAAAGCAGGTACTGCGCGATATGGCACTGCTGACGGCTTCAGCACAATTAAGGAGCAGTGGTATACAGGGTTCAGCAATTAATGATCAACTGACAGCTTTTGCCAGTGACCGGAATTGGCAAAAACCGTTAATCACCTATGCAAAACAGTATGCCAAACGTGTTCAATCCGATTATTACACTTATATCAGCGCCTATAAGAAAACAGCCGTAGCTGCCAAACACCCCTCCAATAGCAATGATAAAGCAAAATAAGGTCAACGTAGCGGTACAGCATGATTATTGCACCGCTACCCCTAGACGATATTTTTCAATCAGATTCACTAGTCACCTGCCCAAAACTATTAAAGATAGGTCCACCACTGGAGCCTCTGGCGTAATCGGCCGTTATTTCCATCCGTCGGGATTGATCGCTACCTTCGCTGACATTACGGGCAACAACACCTTCACTGTAATAATAACAGAACATATTCGGGTGGGTGATCGCACAGACTCTTGCGCCCACCTGTGCAGCATCCCCTAAAGACAGGTGGGCCAATTTTTCACCGCGATTATCGACCCTAAAAATGGCAAGATCACTCTCTTTGGAGTAAGCGAGGATTTCCTTTAGACTATACACTTTTCCCAATGCTGTAGCTACATAGCACATTGTTTTTAATGATTTGCGCTTGTTTCATCAAGCTGCCAACTGAAATATGCTCTTTGGCTGCAACAAGTGCCGCCGCTGCACTGTCGACCCGGGCCGTAAATGCTTTTTCGTTGGTATAATTAATTTCCCCCTGCTTCTGAGCAGAAACGTTGTGACTGGTAAATAGCAGTAACAAGATGATGATGGACAGCAAAAGACTGCGACAATCTGTTTTTTTCATAATTTTGATTTGTTTGGTAAATTCCATGGCATCTGACATGGACCGTTTATTGTATTTATGACGGTAGACGGGTCCAATTTGTCCCGAGAAAAATAAAAAAAACCGCTAGGGATAGGATCCCTAACAGTTTCATATATTGAACAAGTTAACAAAAGCCTATTTAACCAGCGGTCCGCCAGAACGAAAACAGCCCTGTCTTAGGATTTTCCTTCAAACACCGTCAATCCCGTCAGCATCAGTTCCGGCTGCTGAAAGATAATACGTACCACACCTGTTTTGAGGTCAAAATTTCGGATGGTTCCGCCCAGATCGCTCGTAAAAACCGACTGACCATCAGGCGCTATCGCCAAACCGATCGTCTCCTGATGTCCTTTGCCGACAATTTCGGGCGCATCCTGTCCAATTGTTGCTAGCGGAGCCCGATTCAAGGAGTTGCCCCGGGAGCCGTCGCCACGATCCGTCCAATAAAGATAATTCTGCTGTGGATCAATCTCCATATCGAGCGGTTCGGGAAGATGCTCGTAAAGCAATTCGATGTCGGACCTGTTTTCGGCGGTTTCACCTGTGGGGATTTGCAGTCCGGCCCGAAAGATCCGGCCTAAGCCTCCATTTGCAGGCCCTTTCTGGCTCCAATAGATATGACCCCGCGCCGCATCGACTGCCACACCGACACAATGCCGGGTAGCATCCTGACGGTCCTGATCTCCCTGCCCGGTTTGCACCAGCACGGTAACTGCACTGCCATCCAAATTACAGCACATCACGCGCATCCCCTCCCGGTCGCCCCAGTACAAGGCCTTAGTTGCCAGATTGACCGTACATTGCTTGGGGGTGTGCGTGGCACCCACAGGCACCACCAGCTGCTGATCACTGCCATCCAGCTTAACCGCCAGCAGGGAGCCGTCATTGCCTAAAGAGCTTTCACCGCCCGTGAGCTGGCCCATATTGGTCCAGTAAATCTGTCCGTGCACATTGTCCACGCTGATGCCGTCAGGAGCCTGTCCATCGAGATCAAGAAATACGCCTACAAGACCCGAATTTGGGTTGACCTGTAGGATCCGTGCCTTGCTTGCAATGGGCTGCTTATTAGCCGCCAGCACAAGGATTGAATAATTGAATTTGTTGTTTCCAGCTGTTTCCATATTGAAAAAATTTAATACTGATCAAATATGCTATTGTGGGGGCATGCCTCTCCATCCGTCTTGTTCTTTCAGCTGCATCCACTTGGCAATCTCATCCTCCATTTCCAGCCAGTCCACTTCAACCCACGGTGCTATATAAAAATTCTTCTGCTTTTCAGTCATCTGTTTTTTTGTTAAACCTTTATTGTCTATAGTTCCTTTACAATATAGTTCCTATGCGCTTTTGGATCTTAAGACGGTCGAAAACACAAATTGTCCCGAGAAATCTGAATACATTTCCCGGGACAATTTTAATGGCCCTATCCGCCTGACCTGTTAGTTTTCTGACCCATCTGACCAGCTACTTTTCCTGCGCGGAAAGGCGGCCCACAAAGCCACAGGCAGATCCTCTGAAAGGACTCTTTTTCTCTCCTTCACTTACAGGGCGCGCACACAACGCACTGTATAGTTTGTATTCGGATCACCGGAATCAGGACGGGTATTCACCGTCCAGGCTCCTATGGCCCTATTGACATAACTGGTCTTGATATGGAACTGCCCGGTACTGCCATCCGGATTTCTGAACCAGTAATAACCCGAGATATCCGTAACATTGTTTGAAGTAACAGAAACATGGCATCCACCGTTTACTATTCTCTTTTGAGTTCCCCCCGGTCTGGTCCATTTTCCCCATAGTGGAAAGAACAGCTGCTGGGAGCGCTGTGGATAATAGCTCAGCGCAGTCTCACCCGCATCCAGTGCATATTCGATACCGAATATACCCGTCTCGTTTGTTGCCGTCATGAACTCAGTCGTCTTTGTGGAGCTCAAGGGTAGCAAGGCTTCAAACTCGGCCTGGGTAGGCAGCCGCCAGATGCCCTGTGGGTAAACCAGTGCACAGGGATCTTCCCCCGCAGCTGGATTATGCAAAGGGGCACCAAGATTAAGAGGTCCCAAATGATAAACTGGGGTATAATATCCTCTTCCGTTTATAAAAGGGCCTTTATCCACCAGTGGGGCAAAGCCCATTAGGGAGTCTTTCAAGGTTGGATCATTTAAATACACCGCATTTGTCCGGGCCCATATTTTGCCGTTTACCTTCACACCGCTCTCAGCCAGTTCATAGCTAATCTTGTAAACCCCACCGCGCTGCGGCGTAAAGGCGACATTATTGAATACCAGGTCTTTTGCCGGAAAGGTAACCGTTGCATCATAGGGGCGATAAAAATAATCGAGCTTTTTGATCTGCAGGCCAGCGGTCTTCAGCCGCAGCCCCCCGGCCGGAACGACCGTACTCGTGTCTGCCGTATACAGCGTATAATTCAGCATCAGCCTTCCTTTAGTCGGAGCAGGGACATCCGCCAGGCTGTAACTGTTCACATTGGAATAGCTCGAGGTGAAAATATCAAAGTCACCATATTTCAGCACTGGAGCATCGCCAGCAGATAGCAGGGAAACAATCGCTGCAGGATTCTGGATTTCTCCCGACATCCCCCTGTTGTCTACCGTCAGCTGGAACTGCGCCGTCATCCGGTCAAAGTTGATCCCCAGGCTGTTTTCTCCTACCACGGTGGTCACCGTACCCTGTGCCAACATCAGGTCTTTTCCTTTGCTGTCTGCCCCGGATACCACTCCCGAAGTAATAGTCGGAACCTCGGTCGTGCTATTGACCGTGACCGCATACCACTGGTAGGTCTTGCCCGCATCCAGCATCAGCCCCAGGTTGGTCCCCGAAGAAGCCACCTGATTGACCACCGGAGCCGTATGGTTGACATCGCTCGCGTTGTAGATCAGCAGACGGTACTGCACACCACTGGCCATTGGCTGGCTCTGCAGCACTTCAGGGGGAACAGCAGCTTTCGTGCCTCCTTTGGCAACTGCCGCCACGCTATCCCCTCTCCTATGCACCGGAACCGCTGCCTCGATGCTCGCAACAACATCAAAACCTTCGCCCTCATAGATCTTGCGCTCAGCAAGGACATGAGTTCCACTGCCCGAACTGCCTCTTTTTAGCGAAGCCCGGACGCCCTTAACCCCGGCTGTATGGTCATTGACCCCATTGACCCGCACAACAAGGGTTGTGCCGCCGGCTATACCCTGCACATCATCCTTCGAACGGCAGCCCTGCAGGCTTACCGTAAACAATCCAATGGCCATCGCCAGCAGCAGCGATGGTCTACTATTAAAAATCATACGTTTCTTCATTTCTTTTTTCGCTTAAAAATCCACCACTGTACTGCCACCCACATCCTTGATTGACCAATCCGTCATCGTCGGCGTACTTGCCTGTGGTTCGCTGCCTGCATTAACATTAATTGTTGCCGAAGCCACCGCAATTCCCTCTTCCATTTCCAGCCAGTCTACTTCAAGCAACGGCGCTACATAAAATTTCTTTTGTTTTTCAATCATCTGTATTTTTTTTGTTAAACCTTTATCGCGTACAGTCCCTATACGCTTTTGCAACTTAAGACGGTCGAAAACCTAAATTGTCCCGATAAATCTGAACATTTTTTCCAGGCTCAGGCTGGCGCGGCTCCATAGTTCATTGATCATCCAGCTGACTGAATGACGACAATCATAAAACTGTATTTTTTAAGGGACAATTTTGCGCCTCAGCCGTCTATACAGATAAACACGCAGCCAAGCGGCTTAAACAGCCGAAAATGGCAACGTGGGGCAGTACCTTGTTAACCTAAAATCCACCAGACAATAGATGTGGGAAATCTAAAAACGAATTAAAACCTAAAAAATGGAAAAGACATCAAAAAGAAAATTCTGCAATCTTCTAGGCTTCCTTGCCCTGGGCTTGATCATCTCAGTCACAAGCTGTAAAAAAAATGAATTGGGAACAGACGCAAGCGAACAGAAATCAGAAAAAACAGCTGAACAAGCCTTTCTAAGCGACATGCTCAAAATTATTAAATTGGGTTTTGATCCCATCGGCGTAAAAGTTGTCCCTGGCGGTTATCTCGTCGAAGGGGATATTCTACTGACCCGACATCATCTCGATGGGGGAATTGCCTCGCTTTCAAACAAACGAGGCCAATATTTCGAGAATACGATCAAATTGGACTCAGCCACCCAGGCCCGAACAATTAAAGTGGCCCTCGTGTCGACAGAAACGATATTTAAACAAGCTTTCGCGGCAAGTTTAATACAGATGAATGACCTAAAAATTGCCCTAAATTTTGTTGCTGAACCGGATTCTTCGCGAGCAGATGTGGTGATTAAAGTAGAGAATACCAACGATACGGATCTCGGTAGCTCAACATTTGTAAGCACCGAAGGTAATCCCGGTAGAAATATTAAAATATCTTCGAGCTTAGCAAGCGATCCACAAGCCGAAATAACGGGGGTCATACTGCATGAATTGGGCCACGCAATCGGGTTAAGACATACGGATTACAAGAATCGAGTTTACAGCTTTCTTCTAAACCAAAATAAAGCGCTTACAAAAGAAAATTATGAATACAGCAGCTATGATATAGCCTATCAGTTCATAAATTCATTGAACGGTCCTGGATATTTTGAGTCACTATCTCAAGAAAACCAGGTAAAGGCCCTGGAGTTCTTTAGCAGTCAATTGAATGACGAAGATTTATTAGATCCAGATCGTAGTGCATATCATGCCTATGGCACTCCCGGGATCGCCGAATTTGGTACCGCCCAACATGCTGATCCAAATTCACTTATGTTAACTTATGCATCCTCAACACGGACAAAATTCAGCCTTTATGACCATATTGCCTTTTTTGACCTCTATGGAAATAGAGAGCAAAAAGAATTGATCAAAACCTCGTTGGGTGAATATGGCAATATAAAGGCCGCTGGAAAAACATTGGAGCAGATTGTCAATCAAACCAAAGCATTAAAAAATAACAGTATTTCGCTTCCCACATCAGGTTTGGTGGTTATTTCTTTGGGGTTCCGGTCTAGCGCCGGGACCCCAAAGATTAAATAGATAAAAAATGAAGAACAACAGTTGGACCATCACCGCGGCTTTCATTCGCATCCTCACTGGATATGCCATTGTCCTCGGCTTTCCACAATCTACAATTGCTCAGCTTCAGGTAGGATTACAGGTAGGCATTGATCAAAATTATCTTGCTTTAAAAAACAAAACAGTCCGTGATTTCACCTATTATGAGGAAAAAAATGGCTATATGGCAGGGTTAATGCTCCGTTATTCCCTAAATCGCTATCTTTCGCTAGGTGTTGAACCCGCCTGGATCACAAAAAATTATCAACTGAAACGTCGGGGCTATTACAGTGGTGTATTTCAGGCAACAGAAAATACTTATCTGCAGCTGCCCCTGGTCTTCAATACTTCAGTTTCTTACCGAAGGTTTGTGCTGGGCCTGACGGCCGGTGGTTACACAGCTTTCTGGCTCCGGAGCAAAAATAAAGGGAAAATCCCCAATATTTCCGATCTCAGCGCGCAGCCTGATGGCTTCGAACAGGTATTCGAGGACATGCAAGCCTTTCGTTACGAAGAAAATTATCAACTGTCCAGCAAACGTGATCGACGCCACGAATGGGGACTTCTCCTCGGACTGGACCTGCATTACCAATTTGCGCCATCGCTGGCGGTCTTTGTTGCTCCACGCTACTATTACGCCCTTACAGGACAAGTGCGCCACTATGCTGCTGGCCTTGAACAGCGATTTAACGAAACATCGGCAATCTCGGCCGGACTCGTATTAAACATCCACCCTACAAGAAAATAAAATGATCGTAACTACACCATTCCGCAGCCGCCCAGAGATCCTGTGCATCTCGCTGCTTTTTGTCCTCAGCCTGCTGTCTTCTTGCCATAAAGAAACGACCTTGACCGATAACAACAGCATGGAAAAAGATCTTGATTTTGGGCTTATTTTTGAAAAATTCTGGGATGGCATGAACCGCAACTATGTCATGTGGGACATCGATAGCACCGATTGGAGTAAATTGCGACAAAGTTACGGTCCGGCATTTTCCAGACTGGATATCAAAGATCCCAAAGACCGTTTAATGGCAGTAGGTTACCTGCAACAAATGACCGCAGGACTGAAAGATGCGCATTTTATGCTGGAATTTGACGATCCACAACTATGGCCAAGGCAGCAATCTCCAGCCGACGAACGGCTCAAACTCCGAACAGATTACCATAGGCCCTTTGCAGCAGATTATTTTGACCGCATCGCCCGAAAGTACCTGGACCAACCTTTTTATGATGCTTATTACCATACCGACCTGACCCATCAGCTAGCCTACAAAGCGGGTACCATCAAACAACAAATTCTCTATTTCCGGATGAATGCTTTCGCTATACAGCGGGCTTATCAACATGATCAGGGGCGCATGAAAACACTGCTCGACTATGTCTTTACCTCGCTAGCGGACCCGCATTTAAAAGGTCTGATCCTGGACCTCAGGGACAATACAGGGGGTGACCTGCGTGATCTCAATTTTTTAATCGGACGCCTGATAGACAAACCCTTAACCTATGGATATTCCCGGTATAAGCTAGGTAACAATCCATTGGATTATAGCCCTTGGATGCCGGCCATTATCAGGCCCATACCCAATAGTCGGGCTTATGCTAAAAAGATTGTGGTGCTCCTCAATATGTATTCGATCAGTATGGCCGAATTGACGGCTATGGCCCTTAATCGTTTGCCCAATACAACCCTCGTCGGTGAACGTACCTATGGTGCGAATGGCATGTTAGCAGAGGCCGTGGAACTCAATGGCGGCTCGTTTGCTGTTCCTGATTTTGTCCGGGTCAATATGGCATCTGCCCTTTTTAAATACGCGGATCAGCAGATTTATGAAAGCATCGGCTTTCCTCCTACGGTTGTTGTTCCTCACAAGCAGACCGCGACAGATACAGATGGACAGCTTGAAGCCGCCATTCAGCTTATCACACCTTGAGGTAGGACCATTGACTTTTGGCATCAGATGTCTGATACGTAAAGTCAATAAGCTGCGTTTTACAGCTTATTCAATAGCTGTATAAAAATTGGATAAGTCCATGAAAACAGGGACCGGCCGTTCTGGGAACATTGCCCCAGGGTCGTCCGGTCCCTTGTCTTTTACGTTGCATAGCTTTGCGGACTATACCACGATCACTAAGTTTATTTTCGCTAGAGCCTATCCAACCATACACGCCCAGTAATATCATTCACCGTTCCAAAGCCGGCAATTTTTTCCATGTCCGCAATGGCGGCATTGATATTTTTGGCATTGAGGTCGGTCACCAGGGGCAGTTTAATGGGAAAACGGCGCGGCATGGCCATTTCACTTCCGCCATTCATAAATCTTTCGGTCTTTAGGATCTTTCCATCAACAGCGGGATACCCCGTCCGCTTGATCAGTGCCCAGGCTTCATTGTTGTTTTTGAAATAATTGATGTACTGCTGCACACAAATTTGCTCCAAAGCGTTTTCCTCACGATAACGAATGCCCGATTTGGCTTTGTAAGCAATGACCTCCTCCGCAGTTAAAGGTTGATAATCATTAATTTTCGCCCGTCCAGCGGCACGGTCAGTTTCTGCCAATGCAGAATCTATTCCGCGGTAGTAAAGCTCTTCGGCCGCTGCGGAATTGCCATAGATATTGCGCTGGGCCAGCTCAGCCCGCATAAACAGCATATCTGAACAACTGATCACCGGAAAGGTCATTAATCCCTGGTTGGGCGCACAGTTGAAAAAACTTCCCCGAATGGATGAAGGAAGGTTACCGGTCACTTCCACATCTCCATCTTTATATTTGATGGCCGTAAAATAAGCTGCTTTTTTTTCATCCTCCGCTGTATTCAATGCTTCATCGGGACTAATGTACTGTCCCCGGTACAGCTGACCGTCCCAGACAAAGCTTTTCGGAATTTTCCCTTGCACCTGTGCCTGTTCAAAGCGTTCTTTTGTAAAATGTGAGGGTTCAAAATATATCCTCAGCCGTGGATCGCCCGTATTCCACATAAAATCCACCAAATTTTTTGCGCCAGAAACCGGACGGCGCCCTGCAGGGTTGTCTTCAGCATTGGTAAAGCCCAGGCGGCCTATAAATTTCCATGACTCCCGATCATTTTCAATCACACCGACCTCATCGCCCAGCACCTCCGTCGCCACGGCCCGCAATTTTTCGGGATTGCGCTTCATCAGGCGCATCGCCATCTTCAACCGTAGGCTGTTGGCCGCCTTGATCCAGCGCTGTGCGTCTCCATCGTAATAAATATCAAAACCTTCAAGGTTGACTTGCTTGACCGATGGTGGGGTCTTCAGCGTGTTGACCGCTGTTTTAAGCTGCTGATCAAGCAGTTCATAGAGTGCCTCCTGTGTTTCATACCGTGGAGTCAAGGCCGGTGGAAAGGTATAACGCGCCCGGAAGGCTTCGGTATAAGCAATGCTGCCATACACATCGGCGGTGTACCAGGCAAAATAGGCCAGCGGAATATCAATTAGGGCATTCAGCTGCACATAGGCAGCCTGCTTGTCTTCCGGCAGCTTTTTGATCAATTCTTTCACGTCCACCAATCTATTGCCTACCCCATCGTAAAACATATTCCAGCGCTCCCCAATGCCACTCGTAGCCTGATATGACTCGGCGGTGTTGCCCGACCCCAGCGAAAATGTCTGTGACCAGTAATAGATCCCCAGGTAGAGGTCATTCGAGCGCTCACTGCGCCGATTGTGAATAGCAAGCAGGCCGCTTGCCAGTTCATGCTCCGGCAATGGATTTAAGATGGCCTCAGGATCGGTATTTAATTCCTTAAATTTATCTTTGCTGCAGGACGCTGTTATGGCCAGCAGCAAAATTGAACCGTATATCGTTATTTTATTTTTCATTTTTTACGCTATTTATTTACTGGTATCCGATCTAAAAACTCGCATTGATGCTGAAACCAAAGCGGCGCACATAAGGCATTGCCGCCCCCGTATTAACTGCTCCCGAACCGCTATCGCTCATTCCATAGGGATTGAAGTGATCGGGCGCATTATTGTACAAAAACAGCAGGTCATTGCCATAGACTGCGATACGCAATCCGTTCATCTTGATTTTATTGGCGATTGCCTGGGGCAGATCATAACTCAGGCTAACCTGCTGCAGGGCGATCCACGAGGATTCATACATCGAGCGCTCCCGTATACCGTAGGCAGGTGAGTACGCATTGCCATAATAGGACGAAGTCGTTACGGGCAGGATATATCCTGCATCCACCACTTGCTGGTGGGTCATTCCCGACAGATCCTGCCCGCCAGCAGATACAGTGCCCTGCTTGTACACACCGTCGAAAATAACACCGTCATTGCGTTTGGTACCGTTGCGTGTGGTAAAGGCTACGCCACCATATTCGGCCGTACGACCATGCAATGTACTTTTTAAGAGCCCCATCCACGAACCATAATCCTTGGTCGCTGAATAGACCATGCCGCCAAACTTCGCATCGAGGCCGATGATCAGCTGTAAAGATTTGTAGTTAAAGGTATTGCGCCAGTTGCCCAGAAACTTGGGTAGAATGGATCCCACCACCGGAGCTTTATCCAGTCCTTCTTTGTAATTGACTGCACGTTCATAAATGGTCGTTGTGCCATCGGGAGCTGCGAGCAGGATCTTGCCATTCAATTCACTTGTCGTAGGTTGCCCATTTGCATCGACAGCCTGATACCGGGCATGCCCGTAAGGTGCGATAATCGTCCCATAGTCCCCCCCTAGTTTAGCCACGGCCTGATAACCGTCACCACTACCGACGGCTACATATTCCAGCCCAAAAGGAAGCGATAAGATGGTATTCCGGTTGCGCGTGTAGTTGAACCGCGTGTCCCAGGAGAAGGTACCGTTTTTGAACGGTACGCCATAGACAACCAATTCAATGCCGCGGTTGCGAACTGCCCCGCCATTTAAAAGCGCCGCCGATACACCGGAGGTGTTAGGCGTCCCAAATTCGATGATCTGGTCTTTGGAATCTTGGGAATAGATCGAGACATCTGCCCCCAGCCTGTTTTTAAATAGACGAAACTCCAGGCCTGTTTCGATCTTTGTGGTCTGCTCGGGTTTCAGTCCCTGATTGGGCAGCGTATTGCTCTGATAACTGTAATTGAGCACCGGACGCCCGAGATAATCATCATAGATTTCATTAGAGGCATAAGCACCTGTATTGGCGGTGTAGGCTCCGGTACCATTACCTGTTTTCACATACGAAAGCCGCAAAGCGCCATAATCAACCAACCCCGACAGTTTATCCTTAAAGGTCTGGTCAATATGCCAGATCGCATCTACCCCCGGATAAAAATAAGAGTTGCTGCCATGTCCATCATTATACACCAGCGAGGAATTCCAGTCATTGCGCCCATAAATATTCAGGGTAAGCGCATTCCGGTAATCGATCGAGCCCTCTGATAGAAAAGAGAACCGAGATCCCTGGCATAGGGCTTATCCTCCCAAGCAACAACTTTATCGCGAGAATTGCTCAGGCGATAAATCTCAGGGTAGATGCTACCGTCTGTCCGTGCACCGTTCCCGCGGGCGCTAAAGCGGAAATATTCACCCCCACCTGTCAGCATCAGGTTAAAATCATGGAAACTTTCGCTGTAATACAATGCTCCACGGTATAGCGTAGTAAAACGGCTACCGATCGTCGTGAGGTACTCCGGATTATTGAAGCCTTTATCACGCCCCCGGGTGCGGTCCTCATAGCTACTGCCCAGGTAGTTCATATTGGCAAAGCCCTGAAACTTAAACACTTTAGTGACAGGAACTTGCACATCGATAGACCCCCGAAAATTATCATCATCTGCAGTCCGGTTATTCTCATACAGGTTGTATAGCGTATTGGTGAAATTGTTTTTGTCTTCCCTATTCCAGCCACCCTCCGGTGAGATGTAATTTTTCATCCAGTATTTGGTATCGTACGAACGCGGGATACCAGCGGCAAAATTGACCAAAATCCCAGCTCCATCGCCCCTATTCTGGAGATTTGTATTTTCATTACCGACATAAGCGGCATTTCGGCTCAGACTTTTGGTATAGCTCACATTTGCGTCAACGATAATCTTTCCCAACAGCCGCTGCGTCCCGCGCAGGTTGAAACTGTTGCCTTTAAAGTCGTTGTTTGGCGTAATTCCCTGCGAACTATTCCGGGCATAGCTCAACCGAAAGGTTCCCTGAGCACTGCCGCCCGAGATGATCAGCGCGGTGTTGCTGCTGACCGCCGTGCGATAGGCATCCAGCACATTGTGCGGGATGGCAGCATACAACACATCACGGCCGGAATTATCCTTGATCGGCTGTCCATTGAATTTGGGACCAAAATTATAGGGAGTTGCCGCCATCTGCAAGCTGCCGTCCACGGTCTTGATAAAATCGCGTTCAGAACTCGTGGTGCCGGGGCCAAACTCATTCTGGAAGTCCAGGGTTTTATACGCCTGGTCCCATTGCGTATTCTGCGTGATGGAAACACCTAATCCGCGCTGCCCGAAACCACTTTTTGTTGTAATTAGGATGACCCCATTCTGGGCGCGACTGCCGTAGAGCGCCGTTACCGCCCCACCCCGCAGGACTGAAATGTTCTCGATATCATCGGGATTGAGGTTTTGAGCAGATTTCCAAAATCCTGACTATCACCACGGTTGGGCAATATCATATCCGAGTCCATAATGATATTGTCGATCACGACAAGAGGCTGATTTTTGTAGGGATCTAATGAGGCGCTCCCCGGATCCTAAAGATCGGTGTGGACTGAGGCCCACCAGTGCCGGGTTGTACCTGTAGTCCGGGAACCAGGCCCTGCAATGCGGCAATGGGATTCACAGCCCCGGTCCGGCGTATATCCTCACCGGAAATTACGGTAACAGCCGAGCCGATCTGACTGCGTTTGCGGGCCGCAAAACCAGTCACCACGACTTCCTCCAATGAACCGTCCTCGGGTTTGATTACGACATTGACGGGCTGCCCATTCTGGAGCAGCACCTCCTGTGAACGGTAACCTACGATTGAAAACCGCAAAGTCTCGCCCCGCTGCGCCGCGATCGAATAATTTCCATCGCGGTCGGTCTGGGTTACTCGGGTACTGCCCTTGACAGTGACAGTGACACCACTGATGCTTCCTGTTGCATTGGTCACTCTCCCAGTGACTGTCTGCTGTGCATATAAGCGTGATACCGACAAAAGCGATACAGCGGCTACGATGCTACAGGCTGAATAAAAATGCTTCATCTGAAAAATAGGTAAATATTAAGGTTAATAAATCATCGGCTCTTTGCCAAGTTGTCTATTCTAAGACGGCTGAAGACCAAAATTGTCCCGAGAAATCCTAAACTATTTTTCCCAAAACCGGGAGACATTAATTTTCAGCTGAATGATTAAATCAGCTGGAGAACAAAATCGACTCCTTGCAATCAGCGGATCAAGGCTGTGGGTATCCATTTTCCACATTCCAGTTTTTCTGCAGCATTTTAACAAACCGCCCTGTTTTATCGAAAATAGCATACTGGGTCTCCACGATGCCATTCCTTAAGTCGTAATGATTCAGTTTAACGGTATAGTCAACAGGCATTTTGCTGTGACGCCTAAGATCGATCTGCCAAACAACCGGCCGCTTGCCCCGGGCTTCTTCGCTCGCGCTCAGCACCATCCTTTCGCGCGAAATCAGGCCATCCCCGCGAAAATAAATGGCTTCAAAATCATTCAGGGGAATATAGTTGTCGCGCGCAATCGGCAAATAGCTTTGACCCGCATCGATCGGCAGGCGATACCGCTCGGTAAAATCCCGCTCGTAGCAGACCAATACCGAACCCGGTCCATTCTCGCCCAGCATCCCACCATGGGCATTCAATTCCACATCCCGCCCTTCCTTGACAAGCAGCGTATTTTGATACCACTGCACCAGCGCTCCCTCAGATGCCTTGTACGCAAAATCTGCCGGCGATGTGATGGTATATTTCTTGCTATAGATTTTCTTTGTCTGTACATTGATATTCAACAGCAACTGCACATACTGGGGCCGAAGCTCCGCCTCATCGCTATACAATGCGATGGATAGGGTCGCATCATCCGCCCCAATAAAGCGATTGGGAACCACAAGGTTTAGAAAGACATTGGAGGCATAGGCCGGTATCTCGCTGGGTTCAACCCCACAGGTATGGCTGATGATTTCCTCTCCCTGTCGATCCCGTATGCGCAATTCCAGGGTGTGAAATGCTGTATAGGCAACATAATAATGGTTCCCAGCAGCATCCATACGCTCCGTACTCACCCAAATATCGCTATCCTCGGTCGGGATAACGCTAATACCCGCCCCGTTATCTTTGTTGCAGGCTCCCAACGTTGCCAAAACAAGGCATAAAATCAGTATAAAATCTATTCGTTTCATCGGCTATTTCTTCTTATTGCCCCAGTCCATTCCGGTCAGCTTCATACACAAGACGGCCAAGCCTTACTTTTGTCCCTAAAAAAAAGAAAAACAGGACTTACAACATAAAAAAAGCCGCACGAGCGGGGAACCCGATGCGGCTAAACTAAACTAAGAAATTATGAAGTTGTAAACCGTTACATCAGTAAGACGGATAAAAACCGTAATTGTCCCGAAAAAAAACACAATTTATTTAAAACCGAAGCTGGCATTATTTTTTTTTAAAATCGGGACAATTTTATTGTTCAACCGTCTATATCATAATAATAATCAATTTTTAATATGATGATATATAAAAACCAATTTGTGCATGGCTACATGCTACTTGCCTGTGCCTGTCTTTTTTTTCAAAGCTGTAAGCAAGATCAGCTAACCGTAACACCGCTGCCTACCGAAAGGACGGTTTTACCCAATCAACTGCGTCTCTCCGAAAAAGAAAATTTTTATGGAGGCTATGGCAACACATTATGGACGGGCTGCCCCGTCAATACAAAAAATACGCGCCGCTACGGCCCGGGGGCCTACATCAAGTTGCTGAGCCCTGAAGAGAAAGCACAGATCGGCAATTCTATCGATTTCCGGATCGAACTCCATGCGGCCTATGATCAATGGGACCGGAATGCCTACAGCTGGTACATCAAAGTCCCCAAAGGAAAGACTGGATTGGCGGACATCAATCCCAATGATTACACCAAAACGTCTTTCATCCATTATACGACCCCTTATTTTGCACACGACAGCACCCCAAATAAGATTACATATAAACGGGATGTCAGTGAATTCGCACCTGATCTACGTGACCCTGCTTATGATGTCTATATTGGCTATGAAATCGGCGCAAATCCAACCAACAAAAGCAATGGCGGTTACCTGGACGATGGCTGGCAAAAAGAATACTGCAGCTACGCAGGTTTCCATGCCGAAGTTTTCATCGACACCAAAACCAAAGCAGTCCTCAAAGAGGAACAGGATAATACCGTTGTCCTGCCCCTGCTTTCTGAAGGGATCCGTGCTGTAGAATATGTCGAAAAAACATTTACCACGGATACGGATATGCAGGATGCCTATCTTCGGATCTCCAGCTCGGGCCATGGATCAGGCAATATGGAAGAGGGAATGTTCAGGGAGTTTGAAGTTATTTTGGACGACAAGACGGTCGAAAAATTTAGTACAGAGCAATCCTGTACACCAAGATCTTATTACGATGACATAAATCCCTATGGTGGTGGCGGTTGGACATACCCGACACGCAACTGGTGCCAGGGCGGAGAGATTATCGTGCATAAGATTGCCCTTGGGAAACTTTCCAAAGGAACCCACCGCATTAAATTGGATGTCGCGAAGGTCTTGGGGACGCTCGATCCACTGATCATCAATAAGCGGGTACCGGTTTCCAATGGCAATTACCTGCAGACTTACCTTGTTTTGGTCGGTCAAAAAGTAAAACCATAACCACCCGATCCCCTGTTGTTGCGATGGAAGATGGAAAATTGGTTATTTTTAGATAAAAACAAGCAATCAACTTAATCATGAAACTACTCGATATCAGCGTACTGGCCTTATTGTGCTGTTGGCCTCTGTTGGCTGCAGCACAGGCAAGGGGCACACAAAAGCGACCAAACATTGTTTATATTATGAGCGATGATCATGGCTATCAGGCGGTCAGTGCCTACGGCTTTGGACTCAATCAAACGCCCAATATTGACCGGCTTGCAAAAGAAGGGGTCCTGTTCACACGGGCATCGGTGACCAATTCTTTGTGCGCGCCAAGCCGTGCGGTATTGCTGACAGGCAAGCACAGCTACATCAATGGGAAAATAGATAATAATGCCAAGTTCGACTGGAATCAGGACAACTTCGCCAAGATTCTCCAGAAAAACGGTTATCAGACGGCTTTAATTGGAAAAATACACCTCAACGGTTTGCCCCAGGGCTTCGATTATTCGGCCGTTTTATTGGATCAGGGAGAGTACTACAATCCTAATTTTATGATTAATGGTGTAAAAAGGCAGATCCCAGGTTATGTGACGGACTTAACAACGGACATGACCCTAGACTGGATCGCTCAAAGGGATACCAGTAAGCCCTTTTGTGTGCTCTACCACCAGAAAGCTCCCCATCGGGAGTGGTTGCCCGCCCTTCGACATCTGAAGGAATATACGTCCAAAACCTACAGTGAACCTCAAAACTTATTTGACAACTATGAAGGGCGGGGTACAGCTGCTAAAACGGCGGAGATGAATATCCTAAAACACATGAACTGGGCCGGTGACAACAAAGTTCCGCCGGCGGTAATGGACGAACTGGGGATCAAAGAATACATGCGCTGGGATAAGGCCGCCTACGAAAAAAATCTGGGCCGGATGAGCAAAGAAGAACGTGCCGCCTGGGATAAAGTCTACGATCCGATGATGGCAGATTTTAAACGTAAGTACCCAACAATGTCCCAGACAGATCTGATGCGCTGGCGCTACCAACGTTATATGCAGGATTACCTCGGCACCGTTGCCGCAGTGGACGAAGGTGTCGGCCGATTGCTGGATTTTCTAAAGGCCAATGGACTAGATCAAAATACCATTGTGATCTATACCTCAGATCAGGGCTTCTACCTTGGTGAACACGGTTGGTTTGACAAACGTTTTATGTATGAAGAATCTCTGCGGACACCCCTTTTGATTCGGTATCCACAGGAAATAAAGGCCGGACAAACTTCAACAGCGCTCGTACAAAATCTCGATTTCGCCCCCACCCTACTGGATTATGCGGGAGTCAAAGCGCCACAAGCGATGCAAGGCCAGTCATTTCGGGGCTTGATCAATGGGAAAGAACAGACGTGGCGCGATGCCGTCTATTATACCTACTATGAATACCCTTCGATTCATATGGTAAAACGTCATTATGGCATCCGGACCGAACGTTATAAACTGATACACTTCTACTATGATGTAGATGAATGGGAATTATATGATCTTGAAAAGGATCCGCAGGAAATGAAGAATGTCTATCGGGATCCGGCTTATGGCCAGGTACGTAAACAGATGCACCAGAAACTCGATGCCCTACGCAAATACTATGCGGATTCAGAGCAGAACGATGCGCAATTTGTTCGACAGATTAAAATACAGCACAAAAAATAATGTCCAATAAAACCGCCGTATTTCATTTACGTAATACGGCGGTTTTACAATTAGATACCCATCTTAAAAGGTCCAGGTAAAATAATAATCCGGATCATCCGCACGTGTAAATTTCACGGCCCGTCCGAATACAGGGTCCTCGACATACTCCAGCTCGAAGTCTTTATCTTTCATATTTTTAAAAATCGAGCTTTCCATGAAGGGCACCATGATCTTTCCGTTACCATCGGTGGCTTTGATGCCCGTAAAACGAAGGCGCTTGGTATTGTAGTCGATCGTATAGGACATGTTATAGCTAAATGAGTAATATTGTGGCCCCTGATAAAAATAACCTGACGCATTGATCACTTTCCTGGCCATGTTTACACTGAAATCCACATCGCCAAGTGTCAGGCCAAAGTCCGATTCTGCCACCGAAGTCACATACTCCTCCCAATCGGTGGCATAACTGGCCGACCAACTCTCCATTGGGAGCTCACTTTTATTGGCATAGGGCCCCGCCTGTGCCATTGCCGTTAAACCTACACCGAAACTTTCCAAAGGAGTAAATACCAAGTCCGCTGTTTTGGAGATGGCATACTGCTGACCATCGGAAGCCTGCAGCTTATAGCTCCCTTTGTCATAGCGCAAGGCTGTAAAATGGTTACCGAAAAGCGCATCACTTTGAATCATGTTGATCTCATTGTTCACCGTATATCCAAAGGGGATCTTGATACGCTCGGTTTTTCCATCGAAATAACCAATTAGGTTGAGCATCTTTTCGGCCGTATCAACGACCAATTCAGCCTTTATTTTACCGATGGTAACCGCATTATAGTCTGTATTGAAATACGCCTTGACCGCAGCGACGCTCGTTTGCAGTTTATTTTCCAAGTATGCCTTTTGTTCTGCGGCACTCGCTTTAATCAGGTACAAGGATTTTTTGAACTTCCGGCCCTCAAAGAATAAGGTATCACCACTAGTTTTCTCGTAGTTAAATTCAATATCGCTTCCATAGCCCTTTCCTCTTTCACCACCAAAGACGCCGGGATCCGGATCCTCCAACATGGTTAAATAGGTAAAGGTGTCAAAAGACAATGTTGCAGCCATAATCTGGCGCACACGATAGGTCGATTCTTTCAGCTCATTCATCGTTTCGTTATCAAGATCCGCAAGCATGCTGACCCTATCGTTTGCCGCAAACTGCATGTAAAATCCATAACCACCCGAAAGGTCGGTCGAAAGTACGGCTTTCCAGCCATACGGTGCAGCGACCAATGCATTTTTGACATAAGCGAGCGTATCGGCGATGCGCTCATCGGGATCACCCAGCAAGCGATCTTCTTCTTTTGCTTTGCTGCAGCCCAGTATCAGTAGGGCCACAAACATAAAATAGCCTATTATTTTCATACAATTATTTCTTAAATTTCACCTGTCCTGTAATCCCTGATGCAGGATCCGAGATATCCTGAATGGTGACAAACTGTGCATCCTCGTCCGCGGTCTTTTTGCCCAATACCCCCCAATCAAATCGGAAAGTACCTGCCTCCAGGTAGTCAATTAAGGGCTGATAGTCTTTTTTTATCCTTGGTTCAAGTCCATTACTGTAGTCATCTTCAGTACCCTGTGGATCGGACAATCTAAACTTATAGGTACCGACCGACTGTTTGATCAGGTCAAAATCATATAATATATTTGTCGTAACGAACTCGACAGTCGTACCTGTAATGACTAAAACGGATCCAAAAGGGACGATCAATGTCATCTTTTTATCCCGATAGTTTATTTTGAGCTTGACTTCGTTTTTAGATACGAAATAATTATTTGCCAAGGCCGTTCTAAAGAGGTCGGTCTGTATCGCCGACACTTTATATTTTTCTGTCCAGGCAGCCCTCAGATTGAGGTCCAAGGTATCCGATACCGTGCTATCACGTACTGCGTTCAAAAATGAAAAACTTTTGCTATCGTATTCTGTTTCCATGATGCGCTGAAACTCCACCTGCAAATCGGTCAGGTCAATCATAAAATTTTTCAGCATATACTCCCGTACGATCGTTTCTTTTTTCTTGAATTTTTCTTTTGCCTCCTCACCATAGGAAATCGCCTGGTCATCATAAACTGTTTGTCCTGCGACAATCAGGTTAGATAGGGTCTCCGCAAAATCTTCGCCTACTGATTTTCGGGCATAAGGTGATATAAAGCCCAACTTTCCAGCAACCTCCGGGTTATTGTCGGGATGATTCCAATCGCTGCGGTAATCCCCTATACAGACCTTTTCAAATTCGGGTGGTATCATCCGGATTTGATTGAGGATATGGGTAAACTCGTGATGCACGATATGGAGATTGCCCAATATTGAATTCGGATTTTCAAGATTCAATCCATTTAATCCATAGAGTGTAATCCGTCGCCCCCCATCGGCTGTCCCGCCTTTGACGGAGCCATCAGGATCGTAGTCACCGGAGCCAAAGAGGGCAAATTGTTTAGGTGTATAGACTTTGATAAACTCCTTGCCGCCAACCTTTTCATACAGATCCAAAAATGCGGTCTTGATAATTTGCATCTGCGGGATCACCTTCGACTCGTCGGGAGGGCTTATATTTTTGTTGATATCGTGCATATTGCGCTGATAGCGATAGACGACTTCGATATTATAGGGATCGGTCAGATTTTTTTTAATCCAGGCATCGATTTCCCCGGGCCGAAAGGTATCGTAATTTTCAATTTTTGCATTTAATTTATCCTCTTTACTACAGGAAAATTGTGTACTGATAAGGCCGATACCGATCAATAATTTAAATATAGTTTTCATAATTTATCTTGGATTAGGTTCAACGCCTGACAGTTTTGTTTCCTGTGGGATCTGGAATACCCGACGCGGATCTTCGGGTTTGAGCTCTACAATTGTCTCCTCGTCATTATTGGCTATGAGATTGTGTTTCACGGTAATTTTTCTCCGGATAATATCAAACCAACGCAGGCCCATGGACATAAATCCAATCTGTTTAAACTGGAGTATGGTCTGGATCAGCGCTTCTTTCTCATCGGTCACCTGAAAGAATTTTTTTGATTTGTTCACCGTCACGGCATGCCGATCGGAATCGTATCCTTCTATACGGTTACTTGCAAACAAATCTAAATCGGCGATACTGGCTGTGGTATTTCCTAGTTCCGCATAAGCCTCTGCCCGGTTCAACAGGACTTCATCTGTGGTCAACATCGGCACCATCAGCATGGCATAGCCTGTATTGGCGGCAGCATTGGTCAGGTAGAAAAACTCGTTCCATAAATAGGTCGTATAATGTGGTGGCCCATAAGTTAAATTAAAATTATAAAAGCGTGCGCCGGCAGCTGTCGTCGCATTGTAGATGTCCCTATGGACATCTGTCCCCATCCCGTACCTGCTTTTGTATAAACGGGCATAAGCACTGCTTGTCTCACCCACGAGCAGGTTATAGGGCTGCTCGGCCCGGGCAAAGTTTTCAAGCACAATTTTTTTCTCCGTGTCCTTAAACTTGGAATTAAAAGGCATTAATTTTCCTGCGAAATTTCCCTCAGGAAAGACCTTATTTGCATGATCGACGACCTGTTTCCAGTCGCCTTTGAACAAATAGAAACGGGCGGCAAAGGCATGGGCTGCAGCTGGGGTAAAATGATATTTTGGTGCTTTCCAGTCTCCCTTATTGGCCTCCAGTAGGGCAAGCCCTTCTTCCAGATCCTGTTGGATCTGCTCGTATACGGCCTGTACCGTTCCCCTTTCATAAGGGACGATCACCTTGGTTTCGACCGCAGTCACATAAGGGACCCCCGGTGAATCATTGGCGGCTCCCTGCTGCGTATCATAGACCTTGGCAAAAAAACTGACGAGCATAAAATGCGCATAGGCCCGTGCGACAAGCGCTTCGCCTTTATAGACTAATACTGTCTCATCAAAATCGTGTTTTTCAATGGCATCCAGCGCATGGTTGGCAGCGGCAATAGCGCTATAACAGGCATTCCAATAAGCGGTCGGTGTATCATCTTTTTTTTCAATAATATCTTCCCATTTATACAGGGAGGGTACCGGTTCCAGCAGCTCGCCCACGCCCTTATCCTCCACATTATCGGAATACATTTCGGCCATCTCCAGATAGTTGTTGGCTGGATAGGCGGATGTAACCAAACGTTTGACCTTATCGACATCATTGATCGATGCGCGTAGATCGGGTTCTTTATCAAGATATTTGCTACAACCACTGAGTAAACAGGTGCTCGCCAGCAGTATATAATTCAGTTTTTTAAATTTCATAATTTTAATTGTTTTAGAATCCCAACTTGACGGACAGGGTTACCTGTTTCGGTACAGGCAAGGCAACTCCGCCATTGCTGTAAAACTCGGGGTCAACACCATTTAATTTCTTGTCCGCATAGATTAACCAGAGATTGTTGGCCACCAGATTAAATTGTGCCGTCCTGAATTTAATCTTCGACACCCATTCTTTTGGCAAACTATACCCCAGCGAGATCTGCGAGAGCCGTAAATAGTCGCCCTTGGCAACACGTTCTGTCGAATAGTTGTACGCATTATAGGCATAAGATGCCGCACGGGTCTCGCCTTTTGAATCGATCACTTCTTTTTGTGCCGTCATGGGATCCAAAGCGGATGGAATCACGGTCAGAAATTCATCCCCATGGTAAAGATAACGATTGATCATGTCCTTAGATACATTATACATATCCAGGTAGGAGGCGGAATAGGTTGGCTGGAGCCGCACTTTGTTGCCCAGCGCAAACTTCAAGAGGAAGGAAAGACTAAAATTTTTGTAGTCTATCCGGTTATAATAGCCGCCAGCCACCGTAGGATCTACCGGCCCCTCATATTTCAGAAATTCGGTCTTATCATCCTGCAGCCAAAAATAGGTCTCGCCTCGTGTGCCGTCCGTACCGATGAAGGTCGGGAATCCGTATTTGTTATTGAGCTGATCGAAATCCAGGGAGTATAATCCCCGATGCGGGCCACCGAGCCGGGCCCCGCCTTCGGCGGCGATCAGGTTCCAGATATTACGGGTGACGTCCATTTTTGTAATCTTGGTCTTGTTGAAACCCAAGGTAAATTGCGTCCGCCAGGTGACTCCCTCGGAATCTTTAAAGGGATACCCGCCCAGCTGTATATCCAATCCATGCCCTTTCATATCGGCATAATTGGCCATTTTTTCAAATTCACCACCAATTCCCGAGGTACGCACCACACCGATGAGATCAAAGTTTTTGCGTCGGTAATAATCCACATTCAGGTCGATCCGGTTTTTCAGAAAACTTAAATCTGCCCCTATGTTCAGTTCATACATCTTCTCCCAGGTCAATTCAGAATTTTCGACACCGCTCAGATTGATCTTTGATTCTTTTTCAGATTCCACTGGGCGGTAGGTCACGGCATTGTAGAACAGCGCAGAGGAATTTGATGCATTCCCCATATTGGCGGTCAAGCCGTAGGTCGCCCGCAGCCGGGCCGAAGACAGCAATTTATTGTCTTTATTGAAAAAGTTTTCCTGGCTGATATCCCAGGCACCGGAAACATTCCAAGTGGGCAGCCAACGCGCGACATTGGAATGTCCCATCCGGTTGGAACCATCATACCTAGTGGTAAAATTAAAGGAGTACCTGTTTTTATAATTGTAGGCACCGCGAAACGCATAAGCCAATTTTCGATCATACAGATATGTCATATCAAACAGCGGATCGCCACCCTCTATGGCCTTCTTATAAAATCGATAGGTAGGCATCACAAGATTCCCGGTATTATACTCGATGCCAGGCCCCGTAAAATCATGATTCTGCTTGTCTGCATACTGCAGTTCATAAGTGGCAAAGAGATTTAAGCTATGGTCATTCCACTTTTGATTATACTCCAGGTTGTGACGCATGTAATAACTGACCATGTTGTTGTTGGCCAGGTTAAAAAAACCGCCGGTGGGCAGGATCACATATTTGTCGTGATTCGGGAAATCAGGATCTTTATACAAAAAGCGATTGTTTTCATTGATTACCTGATCCGCATTAGAACGATAGGATTTGGCCAGATTGGCGTTCTCTGTTATAAAATGCTGCCGCTCCGAATTATAGTAGCGGTACATCCCGTTAGCCGAATAGGTCAGTGAAGGCAGTATTTTATAGCTAATTCCGGCCTGTACCTTAATATCCATAATCTTGAGCCGGATATAATTGTTATCGAGTTCATTCAGGATATTGAAGGGTGCATGTTCGCGCGTAAAAAATTCCCGATTTCCCTTTTCGTCAAAAGCCGTAATCAGGCGGCTCGTATTGAGTGCGTACGAATAGGGATTAATATCAAAATCACGGGAGTAGCTTCCGCTGACTGCATCCGACATGCGATTTAACGTACCCGGGGTGCGCTGGTCACGGATATTACTCTGAAAGATAAACTCAGTGCTCAAACGCTCATTCACTTTATAATTATTTCTGATATTGGCCGTAAAACGCTTTGCTTTATTCCCAAGTGTATACCCCGGATCATTCATAAAACTAGTCGAAGCATAGGTCTGTGATTTGGCTGTTCCCGTTGCCATGCTCAGGGAATGATCTTGGGCAATGGACTGCCGAAACAGCAGGTCGAACCAATTGGTATTGGCATTGGCATAACGTTCCAGAAACTGATAGCGTGAAGGGGCATCATTGCGTAGCGCATAGCTGTCCGTTTTCGGATTATATTCGTACATCAGGTTGTACATCTTACTGAAGACACCGCCCGTAGCTTCGCGGGATACCTGTGAGTGATTGAGATAACCCTTATTTTCCATATCAATGATCAACT
Source organism: Sphingobacterium sp. CZ-UAM (assembly GCF_002000245.1). GTDB lineage: Bacteria > Bacteroidota > Bacteroidia > Sphingobacteriales > Sphingobacteriaceae > Sphingobacterium. The sequence continues at coordinate 1,755,582 of NZ_MTCM01000001.1, forward strand.
GCATCTGCTCGGCGGAGTTCATGATATCAAATTGATTGTAATTGGGTTTGATATAAGATGTGAAATTTCCGGTATAGTTGAAATTGACGACACCGTCGGTATTCCGTCCTTTTTTGGTATTCACCACCACTACGCCATTCATCGCTGCAGCGCCATATAATGCCGTCGCTGCGGCATCCTTTAATACCGTAATGGATTCAATATCATCGGGATTCAACCCCGCAACAGACGAACCGAGCAATGTGTTGGCATCGCCTGTTGATAATGCTTCATTGGAAATATTGACCGCTTCATCCAGGATCACACCATCGATGACCCAAAGCGGTTTATTATCTCCCGTTAGTGAGGTCGCTCCCCGGACCCGAATCTTTGGTGCGGCACCAAAAGTACCCGAAACATTCTGTACCGAAACCCCCGCAGCCTGTCCTTCGAGCATACGGGAAAGATCGGGTACCCCAGCGCGCTCGGCATCCTTTGCATTGATCTTGGATGTTGCTCCTGTAAACAACTTCCGATCCACATTCTGGTATCCTGTAGAGACCACATCCACGACCTCCAGCTGATTCTCCTTCGTTTGAAGTACAATGGCCAGTTCGTTTTTTCCGTCCACAGCAACTTCCTGATCGACATAGCCCACACTACGGATTGTCAAGCGGGCATCACTGGCGGCATCGATCGTAAATCGGCCTTTTTCATCGGTCTGTACCACCTGCTTCTTGCCTTTTACGCTAACGGTAGCACCGGCAAGCCCTTTGCCATTGGCATCCCTGATGTATCCGCTGATGGGCTTCTGAAGTTCAGGAATCATTCCAATGGAATCTGTGGCTGATCTAACCAGGGCGATACGCAGTTTTGACTCATGTGCCGTGGCTGTTCCTGGGCTCGCCTGCGCTGTTGGTACAGTCAGCCACAAGGCTGCAGACAAGGAAACCATCAGCTTCAGGGGAATCAGCAACTGACGCTGATGAGCGTCTTCCTTACCGAAAACCAACCCTTTCTGAAATAAAAATCTAGTCATACATGTTAAGTAATTGGGTTTGTGATTTATGCTAATTTGTTGTTTTTCAGCGATCGCAGCTTTACGCTTGTGATGGCAATATGATACAAGACGGCCGAGTCCGCCATTTGTCCCTAAAAAAATAAAATAAGAAAGCCGCGCGAACGGGGAATTCGCAGCGGCCTCACACTAACCTATGAAAAACATTTATTATGAAAAGTTATTTTAATCTAAAGACGGTCAACTCTTCGATTTGTCCCGAAAAAAATAAAAAAATAAAAAACCACCTGGCACAGGAGCCAGATGGTATCACTAAACTAAACATATGAGTCCCACCGCTGGGTTATTTGACAAGACGGTCAAGGAACCTCTTTGTCCCGAAAAAAGTGAAAAATAATTTAATACCAGATCATAGTATCTTTTCTGATCGTAAAGGGGCGCTCAAGTTCTTTCCGAGCGTCGTTATCTTTGAGCAGGTAAATATTCCGGTAAGGGATTTTTGAAAAATGCAGTACCGTATCGGCTCCGCTGTATACCGGCGCCAAGGTGTCCCAACCACCGGTACTATTTAACGTCAGCAGGGAATAGGACCGCCGCCGTTTGAGCCAGGCCTCATTTCCATAATTAATCTTGTGTAAGACGGGGAGCAAGTAGATTACTACTCTCCTTTTTTATGTAATAATCTGATAAAATTAATGGATTTATGAGGCGGCTGTCAACTTGAGGCTTCACTTCTTCGATATAATTCTAGCTGTGTAAACTAAGAGACTGCGTTTCTGACAGTCTCTTAGTTGTTAGGCAAAAGGATACTATTCTATCGCATTCAATTCGCTCATTCCGGTGTAACTACCATCGGACGATTTCGTAATGTTGAACTTAAAGTAACGGGCAGTCTGCGTTTCAGTGAACTTGATTGTTTTGATATCGGGTTGTTCGGCTGAGGACGTTGCTGAGGTTTTGGTACCCACATACCAACCGATGATTTTCCATGTAAGCCCATTATCACTGCTAAGTACTTCTATATTCGTAAAGTCATCACTCTTGTATACATAATTGGGAATGATAGAAAACCCTTTTAGTGTTGTTGACTCTCCCATATCAAGTATTAGCCAAGCGGGCAATTTACCATTTGAGTCCCAAGCTGTATAATTATTTCCATCGATAACATTGTTAGCTCCCATGTCATTATATTGTCCACTTACAGTGACTTTCCAGCCTGCACGGTCTACAATATTTCCCATAAGGCCGCTGTTGGCCGGGTCGATTTGGTTGATCTTAATTTTGACATGGATATAAACAGTTTGACGGCTTGGATCAACAAACGGGTTCTGCATATTGTTGTCCTCTACAGCTGAGATCGGAAGCAAATACTCTTTTGCTGGATCAAAAGCTTTGAGGTTCGTTAATCTTAAACTGATATCAGCAGAATTTTGTCCGGCTTGTATGGTAGCCGTGGCATTGACGAATTGATAGGATCCCAATGGAAAGGCCTGATAGCTAGTTCCGTTTTTTTTATTGTAGGCTTCAATCAGGGCGTTGTCATCCTTTACGGTTACTGTTGTAGGAGTCTTAATTTTGGTATTTAATGTACTCTGTATTTGGATCAGGTCAGTTCCTGTCGTTACGCCATTAATATTTTCGAGGGTAATGTCTGTTATATTGCTATTATTTATCGAAATGCTCGTGGCAACTGATATAATTGGCACAGTGACATACATAACTTGTCTTCTGGCACTTACAGGAATATTATTGTCGGCCGTCTGTAATACAACAGGTACAACATAGGTGTTATCACCGGGTTTTAAACCTATGGATTTAACAAATTTGACGGTCAACGAGTCTGTTGAACTTGTTTCTCCCGCTTTTATGGTAACTTTATCATTGATCAGTTTGAAGGCTTCAGCGGGCAATGCTGGTGAGGGCATGGACAAATTGAGCATTTTGTCATATTCTTTTATCCATGTCGTATCAATGGAAGCTGTAACCTGGATATCCCGGCTATAGCTCCTTGTCAACATGACCGGAAATGCCACCGCTTTAGGTTCCGAAAGTATTGTATTGCGGAATACCGTAATGGACCGCCCTAACTGTATATTATAGGCTACGGATCCCGGTGAGTTATATACGGTCAGTTCCTCTAGTTCATTTGTTTTTTCTTTCTTGCAGGCTGTTAGGAAAAATAGGCCAGTACTATATAAAAGTATCGGCATATATAATGCTTTAAAATGTAGTTTCATAATTTACATCAGTTGAGAATATCAATTTTTAGGTGCAGGGTTCTGGATCTGGATGCCTTTCCGCAAGGTTGGAAAAGTCTGTCCTGTGCCATCTGGTGGTGCATCCGTTTCAATAATGTAAGCGCCGAAGCCCCCTTTTCTTCCTTCTTTTGGATTCCAGTATGCCATGCCGAGTACACTCCCGACGTCTTGGCTATCACGCATAAAACTCCGTCCAGTTCGTCCGAGTTCCTGCATATTTTCTAAAACGATAAATTTTTTGGAGGGCATCGTACCTACGGCAAATGTGTCGAAGCGATACTGTAATGCTGCATTCGTGTTTTGTTTATAAGATTGTTGCGCAAAATAATTAATATAGGGTGCTATGCCGAGATCAGTCTGGCCATCAATCATTAAGATCTTATCTGTATTGGACTTTGGACCAAGATATTTGGATAATCCTGCAAATAAGCGCTGGGTATGAGCATCATCCGTGGTTTCTCCTGATTGCCCTTCATCCCCGAAAATACTGTTATCACCATAACCAGGCTCATAATCGAGATCAAAACCATCAATTTGATATTTTTCTATGGTGTCTTTCATAGAAATAACGAGGCTATCAATGGCCAACATGAGGTCTTTTTTGGCTAATTCGGGGAAATTTTTGCGCAAAAGTTTTTCTGTACCAGAGCCAAACATACACCACACGAATTTTGTTCCCTTTTTTTTCCGAACCATCTGCATTTCTTCCCAGGCGGATCCTTTGGGTATCCCACCCCATAGGCTCACCAGATCCATGCTGTCGGGTAGGCCTTCAAAACGATAGGCCATATCCGGGCCTAGTGTATTGGCACCACTGCGGCCCCAATAGCCAAAACAGATTGCATGGTCACTTTTTTTATAGGTGCGGAGCGCTTCGTAGTAGGCCTCACTGCCAACAAAGGGTTGTAGTTCTTTGAATGTTAATGGTTCGGTCTGTTTGGAACAGCTTGTGAGAGCTAGTAAAATAAATAGTGCACTTATTGTATATATGATTTTATGTATCATGATCTTATCATTTTAAAATTTTGGATTACGTTAATGTCCCCCGCCCCTTATTCCCCCGGGCATTTTCCTTCTACTGGTAAAATATTAAATGGACTTATTATTTTTAGATCATTACCATGCCCACTGATATCCTTCACGATAAGTTTAGGGTCTGTTGTATTCAAAGGCCAGTAGGCTATCAGGTCAGGATCGGTTGGGTCTGCGGCACACATAAAGCTCCGGATTTGCGAGGTACTACGTGCGGTTCGCCAGATCCGATATTCAGCCAGTGTTAACTTGGCTGTGCCAGAAGTATGTCCAAAATCGGCTCCGCCGACTGCTGCTGTATAAGCACTGGTTAACAACGGCTTGCCGTCGATATAGTAGGTTAGTGTGCCCGATTTGTGTACCAATGCAAAATGGTACCATCTATTAATGCTCAATAGGGGTATCAGTGCATCGACTGGACCACTGGTAGGTTGCAGACTGCCGGAGGAGTTAAAGTGGAAGTAGGCTCCCTGATAGGCAAATAAGACGTTCTGCCACATATAGCCAGCTTCATTGCCATCAAACACACCGGCGCACATGAAGCGGCCTTCAACCGTAAAGTTTTCGTAAAAAGCGTTTGTCTCTGGATTCGTAAATGTTTTTGGATCGACCTCAAATCCCTCTACATAGTTTTTATTGGATAGTGTAAATTGTGCCGATTGTTGTTTAATGATGGATTCCAGTGTCAATAATGCAAAATCCTGACCGGGAATAGGTTTTATACCATTACCGACCTGCTTGATGCGAACCGGAATGGCATATAATCTGCCCGGACGGTGTGATTTCCATTTGTTGATGTCAATTTTAACTTCGATAGTGTTGGATAGGGCTGTACCTGAGCTGATATTCATATTTCCAGCTGAAAATTTAAAAGCCGAATCTGACAGCAGACTATAACTGGTATGATTAGTGGAATTATACCGTTCGAGGTAGGACGCATCCAGTGCTTCGATATTCACCTGTTCATTAGCACCCACTGCAAGCGCGGCTGAAGCGCTAATGTTGATGGAGCCCTTTCCTTCCTCTACATGCACGGGCACAATCTGAGAGGAAACAGCCTGAGTGATATATACTTGATTAATGAAGTCGGTGTCTCTGTTGCAGCCCATTACAGATAGTGCCAAGGCGATAATTAAAAGGACCCTTCGATTATTATATTGTTTCATCATTTCTTTAAGCTTATGTATTTCTATTATTTTTTATCCCACCATAACTTGGTACCGCCGAGGTCAGTCCCGCCGAGGAGTTGTACCCCTTTGGTCACATTGACCGCGTTTTGGATATATTCACTAGCTGGATAGGGGAGCCGTTTGATCGGGTAGGCTTCGGATAATCGACCATCATTTCCTTGGTTCCGTTTTATGCCAAATAATTTAGGATAGCCGGTACGTCTGTATTCACTCCAGGCTTCCTGTCCATTTGGATAGACCGCGATCCATTTTTGTGTAAGGATACGTTCCAGCTTTTTCTCAAAATTGTCAGCATCATTCCATTTGATTGTCATTGTGCTAAGCAGGCCACTGGTAGCGGCAACATTATTGTCACTGTTAATGGGATCACTGTATTCCGTCGGTGTGTTGGACGAATTGGCGAGATAGGCGGTAGCTCCACTCGCTCCCCATTGTTCAAAAGATTTGGTTACACCAGATTCATAGAGTTGTTGTGCAGCCCCCCCCATGTTCCAACCGCGCAGTGCACCCTCAGCTCGCAAAAAATAGACTTCTGAAGCCGAAAGCCAGGTTAATTGAAAATCAGTTTTTAGTTTGGAAAACGGAATGTATTTCGATCCATCTGCGATGATATTGCCATTTCGTATTCCCCGGTAGGTACTCACAGTATCGCCGGCAATTGTTGCTGCTTCAAACCAAAGTGCTAAGCGCGGATCCTTGTAACCTTTGAGAAAAGATTCCATATTGGCACTCATGCGGGTTTCGTCGTAGGCGTTGCTCAGGATGTCAAGCGGATTTCTGTATTTAATGTTCCCGCTTCCGCCGATTACTGCATTGGCACTGTTTTCGGTGATAATGCCAAATTCGTTATTGACAGCTTCTTCCGCGTATTGTTTTGCTTTATCCGGATCGACATAGGCTATCCGCATGGCTAATCTGAGTTTGAGAGAGTTAGCAAATTTGATCCAGAGCCTGTAATCACCACCATAAACAGCATCAAAGTTGGCCATGGGTTTTGCGCCCAATGCGGCATACTGTTTCAATGTGGTCACTGCCGTGTCCAGATCTTTAAAAAAGGAATAATAGATGACATCCATGGGATCGTAGGGTGAACCGAAGGTCCCGAGGGTAGTGCCTGTCTTAAAATATGGAATAGGACCGTACATGTCCACAATCCGGTGGGCGGCCTCCACTTTGATAATCTTGGCCAATGCCTTTACATCGGGATTATTAACCGCATACTTATTGATGGTATCGCTGTTGCGGACAATATCCGTATAAAAAGAATTGAACGCAACACCATTCCAGGATACAGCAGTAAAGTTATAAGTGGTTTGATCACCTGCGGCATTCCAGTTGTGGGTCATGCCATGATAGCCACCATAAATATCACCACAGAGATTGTTTATCCGCTGATAAGCATTGGCAGCATTTGTTCCCGTTCCACCCACAGCCAGAACGCTTTCCTGCATTTTTTTAAAGAATCCGCCCAGATAAACATTGTCCCTGTTGATAAATTCAATCGGCAGGGCATTGGGATTGGTATTGTAATCCTTAAAATTTTTTGTACAGGAAAAAAGGCATAGGGGCAGGAGCAGTAGAACAAACCAGCGCCGATCGATGTATTTTTTTTGATTCATATTCTAGAGTTTTTGTCGATTTTTAAAATTGAGCATTGATACTAAAGCCGAAGCCGCGTAAACTGGGTTGACGGAAATAATCGAATCCCTGATAATAAGTCCCCGATGAGGCTGTGCTTTCGGGATCAAAAGGGGCTTTGTTGTAGATCATCCAAAGGTTATTGCCTGTTACAGCCAACTTGAGGTTTTTGATGGTATTTCCAAACATTTTTCCAGGGAAGCTGTATCCAAAGGATAGCTCGCGTAGGCGAACATTCGTCGCACTATAAACATAATTGCTCAGTACCCCTTCCAGTCCACTCCCCATTAGACTATAGGATTTCTGCACATCCGTATAGGGTTGTCCATTGACGGTTACTTCCCCAATATCACGGGCGTCTGCGCTTGTCTTTGATACCCCATAGGCATCCATCATGGCTTGGGTGGCAGAGATACCTACACCTCCCACACGGGCAAATAATTGAAAATTGAGACTAAAGCTTTTGTAGTTGAAACTATTGTTCCAGCCAACGGTATACTTCGGATCGGAGTTTCCAACAAAAAGTTGTTTTGAGCCATCAACTGCCAAGGGCAAGTTCACATAACCATTTTGATCCAACATGAGGTGGGAAGTAGTATAGATCGGACTTAATGTGCTGCCTACACTCAGACGCTGTAGATAGCTGCCACCACCGGCCACATCGAGATAAGGCACGGATACTGCATTTCCATTGGCGTCCTTGGTGTTAAAGAGTTCGTTGACTCTAGTTCGGTTGAGTGTATAGACAATATTGCTGATCCAGCGGACCGGACCTATTGTGCCATCATGACCCAGATTAGCTTCGATCCCCTTATTGTCTACTCGGCCTGCATTGATCAGGAATGAACTGTTACCACCACTGGAGGCAGACTGGCGGACGGTAAAGATTTGATTAAGGGTTTTTGTTGTGTAAAGCGTGATATCCAAATTAATCTTATTGTTCCAGAATTTAAGATTTGTTCCCAGTTCCCAGGATTTTGTTCGTTCTGGTTGCAGAGGATAATGCAGCGGCGAGTTCTGATCAATATTGCCCACATTAAGTAAGAACACCTGCGGCCCGCCATCATATCGCTCGGGTGGTTTGCCTACTTCAGCGTAGTTGGCCCGAACTTTCGCATAAGATAAAATTGGCGATTTGACATTAAACAGATCGGTAACAATCGCCGAAGTACCAAATGCCGGATAGGTCAGGTAGAGCTTAGATTGTGGATTAAAATAGAGTTGGGAATACCAGTCCGTCCGATAGGAAGCATCGAGAAAGAGCATGTTTTTATAGGATAGACTGGTTAGGCCATAGAGGGACTGGAAACTGTTACGGTCAGGTTGCCTGGCGATTCCGGCTCCCGCGCCCACACCACCGTTTCCGGCGACATTGTCTGTTGTAAAAATATTAGGTGGTGATCCTCTGTCTATGTCACCACCAGCACTCAAAGATTCCATTCGGTCTTCTGTACGCTGCCCACCGAGATTCGCCGTCAGTGTAAAATCGCCAAAGTTTTTCTTGATATTGGCCATCAAATCCGCATAGAGTTTCTGTGCTGTATTGTTGGTGATTCCAAAACTGCCACCATATCCTGCGAAAAGGTTGTCAGTACTGGCGTAACGTTTAAAACTATTTTTTCCATCTACCCGATCCATATTTGCACGTCCGGTTATTTTGAGCCAGTCTGTTACATCATAGTTAAGGGTGAATGACATCAGTAACCTTTTGTTGAAATTTTCATACGACTCACGATTGATTATCCACCATGGATTTTCGGTACGGAATTGATCCCCGATATTGGGCCAGTACTGCGTTGGATAATTGCGTGATAGGTCATAACGCTCGTATACTTTAAAGGCCTCTATATTGCTTCCGGGAGGAAAGAGGTAAATTGGCACCAAAGGATTATGGTAGAGCCCCTGGGCGATCATATTCTGTTCGTGTTGCGAACTATAGCGGATATTGACATCCGATGTCATTTTATCGTTCAGAAATTTCGCTGTATTGCGAAAAGATACATTATAACGTTTTAACTTGTTATTGGGGATGATACCATTACCACTAACCTGTGCGGCCGAGATATAGGTTTGATTCTTTTCCGTTCCGGTAGAGAAATTCAGCCCAAAAGTGGTATTGTTTCCTGTTTGAAAAAAATCACGTGGTTTATAGGTTGATGACGTAGCCAATTTGTTGCCCCAACTAAAGAAACTTCCATCATCCGTTGTTCCATAGGTATTTTGAAATTCAGGCATCACAAGTGGATTAAAAAACATACTGTTATTGTAGGCACTCAGTGTTGTTTTATTATTCTTGTTCCCCGATTTGGTGGTAATTAAGATCACACCATTCTGTCCTAAACTGCCATAGAGGGCAGAAGCTGCTGCACCGGTCAGTGCCGAAATGCTCTCAATATCCTCCGGATTGATGGTGGACATAATCTCTGAGCCGGTGTTAGCTGAATAAATATCTCCTATTTTCCCTGCGGGTTCATTGGAACCGCTCGTAGAGTTCATTGCAATAACACCGTCGATCACATAGAGCGCATTATTGTCACCCTTGATTGATTTGGCGCCCCGCATAATAACCCTCGCTGCGCCACCGATTCCTGTGGAACTCGAATTGATCGTGACACCAGCAATCTTGCCCGCTAGGCTGTTGACAAAGTTAGCATCCTTGACACGTACCAATTCCTCATTTTTGACGATCTGGACATTGTAGTTGAGAGCACGTTCTGCCCGTTTGAGGCCCAAGGCTGTGACAACCACCTGATCAAGTGACTGTGCATTTTCCTGCATCGTTACTGCGATGCGGTCCTGTCCTGCAGCGATCGTGATTTCCTTTCGCAGATAGCTGACATAACTAATGATTAAAGTATCCCCCGGTTTTGCTTTGATCGTAAATTGGCCATTTGCATCACTGGCCGTCTGTACAGCGGATCCTTTGACTATAATTGTAGCTCCCACAATGGGATCGCCTTTGGTATCCCGGATGGTTCCTGAAATGCTTTCGGCCTGACTTGAAGGAGGCTTTGCTATATGGGTATTTTTTTCCATACCAATTGCGACATGGCCTTGTGTTTGCAGGCCGGCTAGAGCAAGCAATACCAATGGCAGTTTTTTCATTGGTCTCCGTTTGGAACTACTGCATAAATGTAAATTGTCTTGGGCAGTTGAAGCCTTTAATTGCATGATTTTAGAGGGTTTAAATGTGTGTTAAAAGCTGAATTATTTGATCTGTTTAATCTCCATTGCTCCAATGTGAGCGTAGTTGAGAGAATAATTACCGGAGTTAATGTCAACAAACAAGCATTAGCCGGAAAGGTAGATATGATGTGCATAAATGGTTTTAGTTTATAGTATTTATGAAGACATGACGGTTGAGTTGTCGGATTGTCCCGAAAAAAAATACGATTGGCACCAGATTACCACCTAATGCCAAATCATAGAATCCTTTCTGATCGTAAAAGGGGGGCCAGTTCTTTCCGGGCTTCGTCATCTTTGAGCATATAAATATTCCGGTAAGGAATTTTTGAAAAATGCAGTACTGTATCGGCTCCGCTTTGGGCGTAAAATATCAATACGTTATAAACAACCCTCCCCCGCCTTTTTCAATGTAATCGAAGGCCCGTATCTTGCCCGCCATCACAAGGAAATAGCATCGCGGCTTTTGCTTACTGATCAGGATATAAATCTCATGTTGGGCACTCGCCGGAAAGTTCACTTTTTCACCGCAATACTCTCGGTAGGCAACGACCTGCATATCTGCTGTATCCACCGTCGTCATTTTCTCTTTTCGGATTTTCTGCACATGCCGATCAAATATCTTTAAACGCTCGGCATCTGAATAGCGTGAATTTAGCACTGGCGGTAAGATGATATATTTTTTTGCCAGCACTGCGGATTTGGTTTTTGAGCCGAAAACCGCTTTCACAAAACCGGTAATCAGGACCGTATCTTTCGCCTTATCCTGACAAATACCACATGTCACTGTTGCCATCAATAGAAACATCAAGAAGACATATTTCTTTTGGTTTTATTGACATCCACCTTGTTGTTAATGAAGATTGTCTCCATGCCAGGCTTTTGCCTGTTTGACCAGTGCAATGACCCCCGGATTAATTTCAGCCTCCGGTCCCGCAGCCATATCAGCCGGCTCTTTCCGGCAACTATAGCTTACTATGAACAGCGTCACAACTAATGACAAAGCATAAAATCCATTCATTATTATTTTCATATGTATTCACAATTGATTTTAACGCATATGCATAACAAGACGGCCAAACATCAAAATTGTCCCGGTTTTTTTTATTTTTTTCGGGACAATAAGACGCTTTGTCCGTCTTGGCCTTATATCAGCACATTAAAAATAGATCGCTATGGTATTTGAACCGTTCAAAAAAAAACAGGGATTAATGCTTATTTTGCTTATCGCCATTTCGGTCATTGCCTGCAAGAAAGAAGACGCAGATGAGCCCGATGTATCACCGCGTACCGGTACACGACGGGAACTCACGCTGGATTCGCTCTACCTGTATGCCAAGCAGATCTATTACTGGCAGGAGGCTTTGCCCGACTACGCCAGTTTCAATCCACGACAGCGCTATGCTTCCATTCCTTCCGAAATTGCGGCCTATCAAAAAGAACTTTTTGATATCACTCAGTATAAATTAAATCCGGCGGGGCTCGCCTATGAGCGCCCCATCTATGGCGAAGCACCCCGTTATTCCTTTCTCGAAGCCGCAAATACCTTCACGCAGCATACTGCAGCGCTCGGTTCGGCAATTCCCACCAAAGCCCCCACGCAACAGCTGGAAATGGATAAAAATAAAACCGCCTATCTTGCCATTACTTCCTTTGGGCTCCTACAGGATATGCAGGAAGACCTGGATAAGCTTTTTGCTAATTTTGCTAACCGGACGGTAGAAAACCTGATTATCGATCTACGGAATAATCATGGTGGTTATGTCGAAACAGTAGCCTATCTGGCAAACCTCATTGCACCTGCGGAGCTGAGCGGAAAGGTGATGTATTCAGAACGCTATAACCCCCTATTGCAGGCCGGGAAAGCAACGATCTTGCGCCATCAGCCTTATTTTGACAGCGATGGTAAAACGAAAACCTATCAGGGCCGACAGGCGACATTGGCAGATATAGATTTCTCCGAAGCCGGCAATACGACCAGATTTAATAAGATTGGTCCATTAAAAACAATTAAGAAATTGTTCTTTTTGGTCAATGGACAAACAGCTTCGGCAAGCGAGCTCTTGATCAGCTGTTTCAAACCTTATCTGCCCATTCGGCTCATCGGTCAGACCACTTATGGCAAACCCCTGGGCTTCTTTGCCATCACTATCGATACCTATCAAGTTTACCTAGCCAGCTTTCTGCTGCGTAATGCCGATGGCTGGTCCGATTATTTCGAAGGCATACCACCGGATATCGGCATAAACCCCGACAGAGATTCCCCTGCGGGAAGCAATCAGGACAGTTATATCCGAGCGGCCCTAAATGCTATTCAAGGCAAAGCAATTGCAGGATCATCAGCAAAAGCTGCCAATCCGTCCAATTCCCAACTGTCTGACAAGCGGATGCAACAACAGATCCAATACATCCCGATAATCAAGCGGCATTATCAATTAAAAAACCGGGAATAAACCAGCAGCTTCCGTTACCGCCCCGGTCAGAGGAATCACGGGGCATTTATCTCTACGCAACAAAAAAGTTCGGGACAATTGTCCGGTTCAACCGTCTTCTAGGTAAAAGAAGTTTTATGCCACACCTAACAGCTGTAGCCAAAAATAGAACAACGGGTTTCCAACATTCAAAAACCAAAGACGAGATGACGGCAGCGATTTTAACCATGCTCTATTACGAACCGATGTTATCCATATTGTGTATTGCCAATAAATTGTCCTGGAGTATTCCATCTGTTAGCAAGCAGATCAAGAAATTGAGGGATAACAACATCATTATCGAACAGGGATATGCAGCTTCCACGGGTGGAAGAAAAGCGATGCAATATCGATTGAATCCCGCCTTAAAACAGCAGGTGGTGAGCCTGACCATTGACCAGTTTTACATGGGCATTGCCCTGTCCAATCTCAGTGCTGAGACGGTTCTTTGCGAAGATCATATCGCGATTGATCTGCAGGATAGGTCGGCAGCAGAAGAAATCATGCTGGCCCTGGAGAATTTTATCACCGTTCATCAGATCAACCCACACGATCTACTTGGGATCGGTATCAGCATGCCGGGCTTTGTCAACACCGCGTCAGGGCTGAATGAGTCTTATTCCAGCAACACAGCGTTATACAACCTGAAAGACAATATCCAATCCAAATTTAATGTACCCACGGTGATCGACAACGACTCGCGCTGTGTAACCCGTGCTGAATTAAAAATCGGCAGCGCTGGCGGCTTTGGCAGTGCGCTGGTGATCAATGTAAATTGGGGCGTCGGCCTCGGGATTTTAGTACAGGATGAACTATTTACGGGTGTTTCCGGATTTGCTGGTGAATTCAGCCATATCCCCCTCACTGAGGGTTCGGTATTTTGTTCCTGTGGAAAAATGGGCTGCCTGGAAATGGAAGCCTCCTTGTCTGCTGCCATACGGAATATGGAAGAAGCCATTGCCAATGGAGCCTCGTCCATGTATACCAAACTTCGGAATGAATACAGAAATAAAGGGGATGCGCTGGTTGTCGCGGCACAGCTCGGAGACCGATTGGCCATTCATCATATCGGCAAGATCGCCTATCTGCTTGGCAAAGGTATCGCCATTTTGATCCATATTCTCAATCCACAAAAAATTGTAATCAGCGGCCGGGGAGCCGAAGTCGGTTACCTCTTACTCCCCCATATCCAGGCCGCCATCAACGAACATTGTATTCCCAAGCTGGCTCAGAAGACCCAGGTTGAAATTTCGGGTCTACATAAAAAAGCGCAGCAGCTTGGCACGACCGCACTGGTCATTGAAAAATTGATACCGGGTATACTTCAACAAACATGTAACACAAATACTTAATTTATGAGTCTATTTTACAAGAAAGCAGCTGGAATGGCGATATGCACACTTTTCAGTGTGACAAGCCTCTATGCGCAGCAAATCGGAGGCATCGTTTCGGATGCCAAAGGCCCGCTTGCGGGCGTCAGTATTACGGTCAAAGGCAGCAACAGGGGTACCAAATCGGGTCCCGATGGATCTTTTACGATTCAAGCCGCTAAGGGCGACATATTGCGGTTATCCATCATCGGCCATAAGCCTCTGGAACTTCCGGTCGATCCAAGCGGAAAAATGAATGTTATCCTGACGGAAGATGCCGCTACTCTCGGTGAAGTGGTTGTCACTGCCATGGGCATCAAACACTCGCCCAAAGAATTAGGCTATGCCATGAACACCGTAGATGCTAAGGACCTGACCAAAACCGGTTCACCCAATTTCGCTGGCGCACTGTATGGCAAGGCACCGGGGGTGCGGATCTCGGCGGCACCCGGAGGAGCAACGTCGGGAATCAATATCAACATCCGTGGTATCAACTCCATTACGGGAACCTCCCAGCCCCTGATTATTATCGATGGTGTCCCCCTGCGTACCACCACATTTAACAATGCCGGTTACTGGCAGGATTCACGAGCGCGGGGCAATGGGCTGGAGGACCTGAACCCCGAGGACATTGCGAGCATCAGTGTCCTGAAAGGTGCATCTGCGGCGGCTTTATATGGTTCCGAGGCGATGAACGGCGTGGTACTGGTAACCACCAAATCGGGCAAGGCAGGCGCCGGTTTTACCCTCGATTTCAATGCCACCTATACCCATGACCGCATCGCCTACCTGCCCCGTTTTCAACAGGTCAGGGGATTAGGCTATTCGAAGGCTTATCAGGACGACAAGCAGGCAGATGACCTGTTTTTTTACAATGAAACGCCCGTCAATGGTGTCAGTAGGGGTATGATGAATACCCAGCTCAATTTTGGTCCCCTTTTCGATGGAAAAGACATCATCGCATGGAATGGCCAGGTACGCCCGTATTCTGCACAGAATGCCTATCAGAAGTTTTTCAACAATCCCAATAACAGTATTTTCAATCTCGCGATCGGAAATAGTACCGAAAATTCCACCATCCGTTTTTCGCTGACCCGACAGGACAATCAGATGACGGGACTGGATTCCTACAACAAGAAAAATATCGCCAACCTGAATGCCAACTTTAACCTCTGGAAAAAATTCAAAAATGATGTTGTGATCAATTTCGTCAATCAGCATACCCACAATAGGCCCTTACTGACCGACCGGCTGGTCAACAATTTTGCGGGAATGATTTCCACCTTTGACAATCCGGAATGGTATTTTGATAAGTACCAGACCAGTCTGGGGTACAAATATGTGCTGGAGGGTGCCGGTGCACAAAGTCTGACACCGAAAGAAAATATCCGTTACAATGGCTACCGTGGCGATGTATTGGAATATTTCTGGAATGCCCGGGCAAAACAATACGATGAATACGCCAATCGATTAATCGGATCCTATACCGCAACCTGGCTCGTCAACAACGAGCTTTCCCTGCGTGCCCGCGTATCCGCAGATATTACCGCACTGCGGACAGAAGACCGGCAACCGAATGAAAAACCGGTGGTTTTTGGTTATTCCGGTTTTTTCTCCCTGGGCAATCAAAACGCGAACATCTATTATACGGATCTGTTGGCGACCTACAACAAGCAGCTGAATCCCAACGTCAAAATTGGTATCGTGGGCGGCTATACGGCCACACGTTCGCAGGACGTCTATGTGCAGAACCAGACCGATGGCGGACTGGCGGAGCGCAACTGGTATGATGTCAATGCCTCCTATAACCTGCCGATTCGAAGTGATCGTTACAACTACCGAAATTATTCCCTCCGCGACGCCTTCTTTGGTACCCTGAATTTTAATCTCAAAGAATTCTGGAATGTCGAGGGTACACTGCGCCGTGAAGTGATCTCCACCATGCATCCCGATCAGAATGTCCTCTACTACCCTTCGGCCAACTCGAGTCTGATCCTTTCGGATGCCTTTAAATTACCGGAGATTTTCAACTATGCCAAACTTCGCGCCTCCTGGGGTATTGTCGGACGTTATCCTGATATTTATCAAAGTGCCTTATTCTACAATCAGAAAACCCTGGGTGTACAATCCGCAGGAGGCCCTTCGGTCGTTTATACCACTGTGCCAACAACAGATTTTGGCTATGAGGGTATCCAGCCCGAAACCAAAAATGAGGTCGAATTTGGTCTCGAAACCCGGCTATTCAAAGGTCGCTTGGGTGTGGATATCACCTATTACAACAGTGTGATCAAAAACCAGATTATGCGGTACACCCTTCCGATCAGCTCCGGGTCCGGAAATGTTCTCACCAATCTAGGTAAGCTGCACAACTCGGGCTGGGAATTTGCCATCAATGGTCTACCCATTCAGGGGGAACATTTTAAATGGTCTTCGACCCTGAATTTTTCGATGAATAAAAATATCATTCAGGAATTGCCCGGCAATGCCGAAAGTCTGACCTTGCGGGACTATGACGGTGGTGCGGCACAGGTTCTGGCCCGCGTTGGTCAGCCCATAGGTGATATTATGGTACGCCCCGTCCTTAGGGACGAACAGGGCTACAAACGGGTCGGTGCCAACGGCCTCTATCAGCTGGACGGCAATTCCTGGATCAAAGCCGGCAATGCCATGCCCAAAGCTGTGGGCGGTTTCGTCAATAATTTCACCTACAGAAATTTTAGCCTGGATGTACTGGTTGATTTCAGGCTCGGTGGCAGTGTCATGCCCACGGGAATCAACTGGATGATCAGCAGGGGGCTGCTCGAAGAAAGCCTAAACCATATGGATGCCGCCCATGGCGGACTTAGCTATTACCAGACCAAAGACGGTGCTGGAAACACAATCGGTATCGCCACCACCGGGACGACAGGCCCCAATGGTGAGACCGTCTACCACGACGGCATGCTGATGGACGGCGTGCTTGCAGATGGCAGCAAAAACAGCAATATTATCTCACAGGCGACCTATTATGACAAAACCTATAACTGGGGTGGGCCACAATACTCGCAGTCCCGATATGAGCTGTATGTGCAAAAAAACAACTATGTAAAAATGCGTGAGATTTCCTTTGGGTACCGTCTGCCTGCTGCTGTGGCCGCCAGGTTAAAAGCCAAAAACCTGCAGTTGTCCGCTTTCGGCCGCAACCTGTTTTTTGTCTACCGGTCGGTCAAGGACCTGGATCCAGAGCAGATGACAGCCGGAGACAACTGGATCAACAATGTTTCCAATGCAGGAACATCCCCTGCAACCAGAACCTATGGTCTTATGCTGCGTGCCAGCTTTTAATACAACAAACATGAAAAGATTTATTTTAATCGGAAGCCTTTTGACCGCTTCACTGCCTACGATCATATCCTGTAAAAAAGAATCCTTTGCAGACAATTACAGAAATCCCGGAAAAGTGTCCGAAACAACGACGGAAAAACAGTTCACGGGGATGATATATGAATTTCGCTCATTAATTACACCCTCCTACGGCGCATTTTTTGTGACCAACCGGACAACCATCAATTTATACATCCAGAATCTCGGTTCGGTCAACCAGCAGGATCAGCTGACCCCAGGGTCGGCGGCTGTTGAAGAACGCTGGAACAAATATTATGGAGGCCTGGTGCAATACAAAGAATTCATCCGCCGCTACAACGCTATGAGCGAGGAAGATAAGCAGCTGAAAAAAACGATGGATTATGCCGCCAGGATTCTTTTTTATGATCAGACCCAGCAGATGGTAGACCTAGTGGGCGATATTCCCTGGACGGCAGCTGGCAGCCTGATGGCCAATTCCGGCAATTATGCTGCTTCCTATGCCAAATATGACAAAGCGACGGACATTTACAGCAGCATGCTGGATGATCTAAAAACGATCAGTGAGGCCATGGATGGACTGACGGTACCGGCCAATTTTGCTGGCATCTTTAAAACACAGGACCTGATCAACAATGGCGATCTGGCATTGTGGCAAAAATACTGCAATTCATTGCGCTTGCGGATGTTAATGCGCGTGTCTGATCATCCACAATTTTCTACCCGTGCCACCTCGGAGCTTGCCGAAATGCTGAATAACTCCACCAAATACCCGCTTATTCTGACCAATAGCGACAATGCCCAGCTGGATGTATTCAATGTCAGCTCCGACATTAAATCCGAGGATCTTCAGGGAGCCTTGGAAGCAGGCGGTACCTGGTATGCCAATTTTGCCAGCAAGCCGATGATCGACGAGATGAACCGGACCAAGGACCCACGGCGTCAGCTGCTCTTTGAAACGGGAGAAAAGGCAAATAAAGCCTATATCGGACTGGATCAGTCGCTCACTGCGGTTCAGCAGACTGCAGTGATACAAGGTTCAACACCCAGTTTTGTACATCGGCATACAATATCGCGCAATAAGTTCCTTCCCGGATTGCTTGTTTCGGCCTCGGAAGTCAATTTTCTACTGGCAGAGTATTTCAACAAGCAAGGCAATCCCAGCAAGGCGAAATCTGCTTTTGAAACCGCGCTGAAAGAGTCTGTTGCTTTTTATAGCAGTATCAGTGATAAAAGTGACGATAATACCATTGCAAAAGCAGCAACACCAAGCCTTGCTGAAATAAGCGCTTTTATTGCAGCAGTAGACTGGGATGGTGCCTCCAACAAGATTCAGCTGATTGCAACCCAGCGCTGGCTGCATTTCAACTTCTATCAGGCGCCACAGAACTGGGCAGAACAACGGCGGCTGGATTATCCCAAATTTACCATCCCCACATTCAGTTCGGACAAACAAAAGACGGTACCATTTAAGCTGACCCTCCCCCAGTCGGAAGCAACCTATAATGCAGAAAATTATGCAGCCGTAAAAGCGCAGGATAATCCGAATGTAAAGCTTTTCTGGGATATTAATTAAAGCTCCTGTCTATCATAATTGTTTGTAAACTATTATCTAAACACCTCCATTTTAATTATGAAAAAGAATTATCTTTTTTACTGGAAAGCGAGACCATTAAGTCTTTTAGGTCTTAGTCTTTTATGCTCGTCGCCTAATTTATTTGCGAGCAATTTGAAATCGAAATTGAGCTATTTTCATGTCGAACAGCAGCAGATTTCGGGTAGTGTAAAGAATGAAAAAGGCGAGCCGCTCGCTGGCGCTACGATTACCGTAAAAGGTAGTACGATTCAGGCAGCGACAGATGCCAATGGTAGCTTTTCCATTCGCGCCAAACAGGGCGATTTTCTGGTTGTCAATTATCAGGGTTATGCGCGGCAAGAGGTCGCGGTAAGTGGCGGAACGATTGCTGTGACGATGATGAGCAATACGGAGTCGTTAGAAGAGGTCGTTATCGTGGGCTATGGCAAACAGAAAAAGGGAAATCTAACCGGGGCTGTCGCAGCGGTAAACTCTGAACAACTGAAAAATATCTCGCCATCCAATTTGTCCAATACTTTGGCGGGAAGGGCAGCAGGGGTAAATGTGACCAATACCTCAGGGATGGCGGGAGCTTCCTCTTCCCTTCGTATCCGTGGAGCTGCTGTAGAACCGCTTTATGTGATTGATGGTGTGGTGCGTGATAAAGCAGCTTTTGATGCATTGGAAGCAAATGAAGTCGATCAGATGAGTTTCTTGAAAGATGCCGGAACGGCTGCCGTATATGGTACGCGGGCAGGTAATGGCGTTGTACTGGTGACGACAAAAAAAGGGACTGCCCAGGCTCCGGTATTCAATGTGCAGAGTAATTACTCTTTCAGTGCACCAACACAGACTTTATTGGCCAATCTGACTACCGCTACGGATGAACTAATTTATCAGAATCGAGTTTCCCAATTCCGTTGGGAACAGGGAAAGAAAAGCGAACCGTGGGTGGCTCCAAATGGACAACGCGAATTTGACTATTTTAAAGACAAAAATTATAACACCAATGATGTCATTTGGCGAAATCCTTTCAGCCATAGGCAGTCTATTGCTGTCAACGGTGGTGGCGACAAGATTACCTACTATGCCTTATTGAGCTACCGGAAAGAAAATGGATCTTATAAATCGCTGGATCACGAAAAATTTAACCTCCGTAGCAATATTTCCGCGAAGATCAGTGATGCATTTAGCCTAGATTTTAATATCTCGGCCAATCAAACGAATTCCAATAGGTTCTTCTGGCCATTCAGTACATCCGCCAGTGACGATGATTTTGATGTTTCGGATTTTTATAGGGTTACTTTCAACTGGCCCAAGATGTATCCGTTTTACCTGACCGCGGATGGGACGCCAAGCAATACTCCAACAGCTTATCCTGTTCAAACACCGATGGGAAGCTGGCAGGCCTGGAATGTGATCGATCAGGTCATCGGTGACCGGTATATCGATCGTAAAGTACGTCAGGTAAATCCGATCATGACGCTTAATTTAAAATTAGATAAACTGTTAGAGGGACTTTCTACAAAATTGGTGGGTAGTTATGTAGCAGAAGACTATATGCGCAAACGCTATATGAGTTTCCAAAAGAACTATACATTTACTTCGCTGAATCCTAATGGAAACCGTTTTATACCAGCCCCACCTTCTGAAGATCGGATAAACGTATTTACCTTTAGTCAGGCACAACCTTTTATGGATTACAATCCACAGCGAAAATGGCAATACCAGGTGGATTGGTTTCTAAACTACAACCGTAAGTTTGGCAAACATACAGTGGATGGTCTGGTTGTTTATGAGCAATTTAAATCGGGCAACACCAACATTACATCACGTGCAGAAAATCCTATTATCCCATTGGATCAGATGTATATCTATCCGACAGATAGGAGCATGCGATCAACAGATGCTTTTGAATTAATGGACGCAAGACGCGGAGTAATCGGTCGGGCGAACTATAACTATGCGGATAAGTATATTGCTGAGTTTTCATTCCGTTACGATGGCTCGCCTTTATTCCCAAATGACAAGCGCTGGGGATTTTTCCCTTCGATGTCCCTGGGTTGGCGCATGTCGGACGAGAACTTCTTTTCCTCCATCAAAAATACGGTCAGTGATCTAAAACTACGGGCATCGTATGGAAGTTCGGGCAACTTTGTGGATGTGGAAGGCTATTCGATATTACCCTATTCGTATATGGAGAAATATAGCTCGATCATCACTTCGCGAACAGGAAGCAGAACACCGGTGCCGGGATATATTTTTGGCGATAGCTATTACACTGGGGTAACCTACCTTGATAACCCGACCACAAACCTTACCTGGACGAAATCAAAGAGTTATAACGTAGGGATAGACTTTGGGTTTGTTCACAATAAACTGACGGGTAGTTTGGATGGCTTTATCCGAAAGGAAAGCGATATTCTCGGAACGAGGGGGATTAAGGTTCCTGATAACTATGGCAGGGGATTGGCACCAGAAAATTATGCGGCGCGAAGCTTTAGAGGGGGAGAGCTCTCACTCAACTGGAATGACAGGGTTGGTGAAGTTTCTTACGGTTTGAATGCGAATATGGGTTATGCAAAAGACCGCTGGGATATTTTTGACGAGGAGCCTTCCTATGCAGCAGGAGGAAGAGAAAATTTTCGATCCAAAGTAGGACGCCCTGAAAACCGGATTGTTGGTTTAGAAGCTTCGGGATTGGTTCGTACACAAGCCGAAGCAGACGCATTGAAAGCAAAAGGATTTAAGACTTATGGCCGCGATCCTTATCCGGGGATGATCCTGTATAAAGATATCCGTGGACAAAATTATTCTGACCAACCTGATGGCATTATCGATGACAATGATATGCAGTTGCTTTCGGAGAATAATACGCCTCGCATTAACTATGGATTTGGATTTAACGCCAGCTGGAAAGGTTTCTATGTCTCTGCTTTATTTCAGGGCGTATTGGCTTATGATAGGGTGATCAGCAATCAGGAAGGGGCAGGAATGCGCCAGCATGGTGATACCTTTAGACCTTATTACCCGATCTGGACTTCGGATGTCTGGACCCCAGATAATACGGATGCTAAATACCCAAGACCTGTAGGCTATAACTGGCAGGAATCGGGTGCCACCTCCTCAACATTCTGGATCCGAAATGGAGCTTATATGCGATTACGGGATTTGAATATTTCGTATACACTACCACAGGCCATGATGGAAAAGATCAAAATGAAGAGCGTCAACGTATTCTTAAACGGTACGAATCTATTTGTTTTTTCACCGATGAAGGAATTCCACGATCCGGAGCAAAAAATGTACGATTCCTATCCAGTGATGAAAACGTTCACATTGGGTCTTGATGTTAAATTTTAATTGATTTTTAATGATGAAAAAGATATTTTATCCGCTGGTTGCCTTGTTGCTGACAACGGCTTCCTGCAAGAATGTATTGGATATTGAGGATCTCAATTCGGTAAATGAAGACAAGGTGTGGAATGACCCCAATCTTGTCAATGCTTATCTGGCTAATTTATATACCTTATTTGGAAACTGGAGCAGTGGCGCAGACAATAATTCGCAACAGCTTGCTGGAATTAATTTTCCTTTGAATGCGGTGACGGTCAATAATACGGCTTATAAGGCTTGGGACTATACAACCATGCGCAAGATCAATACCGCTATTCAGAAGGTGTCCGAAAGTACAGGATTAAATGATGCCACGAAGAAATCCATCTTAGGTCAGGCACTTTTTATGCGTGCCTATATGTATTTCAATATGGTCAAGCATCACGGTGGGGTACCTTACATTACAAAACCACAGGATCTGGAAGATGATGAATTGAAAGTTCCGCGCAACAGTACCAAAGAATGCTTTGATTTAATCGTAAAAGATCTGGATGAGGCGCTGAGTTATTTGCCGATGACGATAGCGAAAGGTGCGGCGGATTATGGACGTATTGACGGTAATTTTGCTCTGGCCTTTAAAGCTAAAGTATTGTTGTATAAAGCGTCGCCACAATTTAATCCTTCCAATCCTTATGGGAATACCTATTGGGCAGAAGCAAATGCGGTGAATAAAAAAGCTTATGAACAGCTAAAAGCTCAGGGATATAACCTGACTGCTGATTACTACAATATCGCCTTGGTAGAGAAAGGGCCTGAGGTGGTTTTTGCAGTCATAAACTCCTATCCCAATAAGATTGCTAACTGGGATAATGGGGTACGGCCGGGCTCCGAAAGCCGCGGGACTGCCAGTGCTGTACCTACCTGGGATTTTGTGAAAGAATTTCCGATGAAAGATGGTAAACTATATAATGATCCCACGGGTAAATACCATAAAACAGATGAACAGTTCCTGCAAAGTTATTGGGAGAACCGTGATCCCCGTTTTGATAAATCCATTGTTTGGAACGGTAAGGTCTACGAGGTTTCGGGTAAAACAGGGAAAAGGCAATATACCTCACTGGGCATCGCGGATGCGCTGGACAATTTTGGAGAAAACCCAAAAGCAGGAACAACCTCCTCGAATAGAGATCGGTACACGGGCTTTTTTATTTTGAAGAATTCAAAACTCTCTTTACGACAAACGCAGGTGGAGACCCAATATGATGTGGATTTTGTACTGATGCGTTATGCGGAGGTGCTATTGAATTATGCTGAAACAGCAAATGAGACTGGGGATCTGACCACGGCAATGTCCCTTCTAAAACAGATCCGGATGCGCGCAGGCATCGAACCGGGGGTAGATAATAGCTATGGTATCGCAGCCGGTAATAAAGCAGATATGCGGGAAGCTTTATTGGCGGAAAGAAATATTGAGTTCTGTTTTGAAGGGCACCGCTTTTGGGACTTACGTCGCTTACGTAAGCTTGCTGTACTGAATAATAAAACCAAACAGGGCGTGGAAGCGATTGCGATCAATGCCAACGGAAGCGATATGGATCTAAAAGTAGCGGCAGACTTGGCGAAAAATTACCAGCTGAAAGAAAATCAGTTTAAGTACAATGTATTGCAGGTGCCAAGTACCGGAAATAAAATCAATCTGGTGCCGGACACCTATTATTTCTTTCCGATTGCTCAATCTGTGATAGACAAAAATCCGAATATCAAGCAAAATAAAGACTGGGGTGGAGAATTTAATCCAACGTTGGAGTAATGCTCCTGAAAAGCTTTTTGGACCATGGATATTTCCGAAATCTAAAACTCAACTAGGCTAAATTGTAAGGCTGGTCTTTGTGAAAGCGAGCATATCAGTTTGATGATCCTGTTCCACGCTGATAAGTTTAGTAATCTAAAGTCCTTCTATTAAGTTAAACAGACTTTATTTTTTATAGCGTTTGTTTTTAAAAATATGCACATTTGGTTTTTGTAAATACTCACCAATAGATCGTGTAACGTATGTAATGAAAAAAAGCTGTCTCAATAAATTTGAAACAGCCTCAAGCATTAATCAATCAGTTGTAAGAAAAAAAGTCAAAGCTTTGAGAGCTTTGACTTTTTAGGATGGTTGAAAACAGAAAACTTCCAAAAAAAATAAAATATTTAACAGCTATCCGGGCAATATAGCCTTTCGAATTAGTGTTATTGATCAATGCTTTAGTATATTGACAACATACGATACCTGCAATTGTGGACCAGATTGGGCGGAGACCGTTAATGTATCCAGACCGACGCTCTTTGCTGTAATCAGGCCATCGCTGCTCACTGACATGATCTCTGGATGTTTATTGCTATAGGTTACTGCTGTTGTTGTCTGGTTGCCTGGTGTCAAGATCGCTGTCAATTTTAAGGTCTCATTGTCCTTTAAGCTGATCTCCATTCGGTTGTTGGCATACTTTGCTTCTTTCAATGATAGACCAGTTCCCGATATTTCATCCTTTTTGCATGAAGCAACAATAACAAGAGCCCCAATTGCAAAAAATAATTTGTTATAGCTCAATATTTCTTTCATTTTCGTTTTATTTAAGAATCAAATCACCTATTATTTTGCCCCTTGCCAACCAGTATTTTGGACAAGATTTTTATTCAAGTTGAGGTCATCCAGCGGCAGTGGCCAGTAGTATCGTTTATCTTCCCAGGGGAGCGTTCCGTCAGTGATCCTCGGGCTTTTAGGGTATGCAATAATAAAACCCTCTGTATCCAGAAAAATGTCTTTGCCCACTTCCTCTTTTACTGCAATTAGGGGTTTGGAAGTATGGGAGCCATCATAAAGTGCTTTTTTTGCTTCTGTAAACTTCATTCCTCTTAGCGGTATGGTCAGCAGTTTTCCGGCTTTCCAGCGCATTAGGTCTTCATAGCGGAGTCCTTCCACACACATCTCTACCCTCCTTTCGCGACGGATCTCACGGAGCAAAGGCGACACCGGATAATCCAGTTTATCGCTATAAATTTTGTCCAGGCGCGGATCTTTTGGCTCACTGCCCATCACCAGACGGCTGCCCGGATACTTTGCAAAGTCAAATCCGGCTCGCTCGCGCAGTTTATTAATTGTATTGTCCAGATCCTGTTGCGTAATTTTTCCAAGTATGGCCTTCGCCTCCGCATTGATCAACAGCAGCTCTGCATAACGAAATTCTATTGCGGTCTGCTGCCCCAGGGTTACGAGTTCGTTCTCTGTGCGGTCGCCCATCCAGTGCTTCACAATCGAATAGCCGGTTACCATGGAGCTTCCATTATTGTATGACAGTCTTGGGTAAGTAATCCCGTTTTCTTCCTGCCCCCATTTTCCTGTTGTCCTATTAAATATCGAACGATATTGTCCTGGGTAGCCTATTGTCTGCATCAGTCTAGGATCCCTATTTTCCATTTCACTCCACATGCCATCATAGCCTTTAAAATTAGGGTTGGGAAAATACGCACCTTCCGTTCCACCGATATAGATTGGGTTACCGTCGATGCACAGATACTCATCCACGAGCCCTCTTGTCGCACCACCTGTGGTATTCTGGTCAAAGTAGCGTTGCGTCGCATGGCCCAAGCGTACCCCGTCGTATGTACGGGCCAGTATTGCCTCAGTATTGCCGTCCGATGCGGGATTATTTTTAAAGGTGAATAATTTCCAGTACGAATCAGGCCCTTTTTTATAGAGTGCATATCGGTTTCCAGCCATCAGGTAATTACTTGCCTCCACGGCGGCCTCCAGCCAGCGCCCAGCAGTTGACTGGAGCCCCAGCTCCGTATGGTAAGTTCTGAAACTACCTTCAAACAGCGCGATACGTGCTTTTAGGAAAGCGGCCATATCTTTGTTAATTCGACCATTTGCTGCAGATTTGCTCGTCATAGCAGGCAGTTTTTCAAAGGCTTGGTCGATACACCACATGACCGAATCCATCACCACAGTCCGGCTGTCCCTGGAGGCCTGCAGCCGATCACTGTCGATATTAAAGTCAAGTGTAAACCAAGGGACATCACCAAAGATCATCACTTTCTTGTAGTACTCCCAGGCCTTGAAAAAAAGTGCCTCCCCCAGGTATTTATCCAGCTTCGCCGGATCGTTACCCACTGCCGGCAAGGCCTTCTTGTAGTTCCGCAAAAAATAGTTGACGTTCCGCAGATTTTCCCATTCCCATCCGTTACCTCCTCCAGAGACAGGTGTCAGGTAGGAGCCGTCCAATCTGTCAGTCACATTTCCCTTTGTTACCAAGTTATCACTCATAAAATCACCGTATACCAAATGGCTCCCAGTCACCGAAAAAGGTGCAGATGTTTTATCTGACCAACCATCTTGGTGCCCCTCTACATACCGGCTATATAAACCATTCAAATAGATCGATAGCTCCATTTCCGAACTAAGTGCTACACCTTCAGAAATGTCCTGAATAGGATCTTCCTGTAAAAATTTATCATTGCATGATACGAGTGCCAACGCAGCAAGTATTAACACCACTATATTTCTTCTTGGTTTCATGCTATTGTTTCTTTTATATTAATATACTATTTACTAAAATCTCCACGATCTGTCCACCGCCATACTTAAAAGACGATTTGTGTCCCTATCGCGACTGTTCTTTTCTGCGGATACTGCGACGAGATTTGATCCGGATCAAATACCCCCGGTATCTGGGTGATTTCAAAAATATTAAATCCTGAAAGTGTAAACCTTGCTCTTTCCAATCCAATTTTTTTAATCATCTCTTTCGGCAGTGTATATCCGAGTACCAGTTGTTTTAGCCGAATGTAGGCTCCGTTGATCAGATAGCCACTTTGCGTCTGGATCGGTGCAGTATACATCGGGAATTTAGCGTCCGTATTTGTAGGGGTCCAGGAGCGTTCCAGCATCCATCTCGAACCTGCGCCTCCCCCCCAATACGATGAAGATGAAGTCCACACATCACGTTTGAGTACACCTTGAAATAAAAAATCCAGGTCAAAACCTTTATATTGGACATTTCCAGTAAGACCAAATTTATAACGCGGCGTAGAATTACCGATCACCCGCATATCACCGCTGTCATCAGCTAAGCCATTACCATTGTCCACTTTCCCATCACCGTTCAGATCCTGATACCAAATATACCCCGGATATAGATTTGCATTAATTTTTGATTGGTACGGTCCATTAAAAATCCAGCTTCCATTCGGATTTCTTCCCGCAAAATCTGTTTCCTGGAGGATACCACCTGTCTCATAACCCCAGATCTCCCCTATTTCTTTACCATTGTACAATAGCTCATCGTTTCCTTTCTTCAATGTCTTTAAATCATTTCCGGCAAAACGATTTACTTTTGCCGAGTAATCTGACAAATTAAATCCAACGCGGTAATGCAGTCCATTTTCAAGTTTGTCTTTCCATTGAAGTGCCAGCTCAAACCCATCCGTTCGAAATATTCCTGAGTTGACATATGGCGGATCTGTCCCCAAAAAAGAAGTATAATTAGCATTTCCGTCGGTCAAGATGTCTTTTGTAGTACGGCGATACAGCTCAAAGGTTAGATCTAGGCGGTTGGACAGAAAGGTTGCATCCAGACCGATATTTTTGGTCTCGGCCTTTTCAAAGGTTAAATAAGGTGATACCAGCTTTGGCGGACTCAAATAAGTAACCCGATTGCCATCGATCAGATACGTGGATTGGCCGGTTAACAATACCGGTTGATACGGGTAAGGGTTAGATGGCTGATTACCCAGCTTTCCCCAGCTCGCCCTGATTTTCAGGTTATTCAGCCAGGAAGACGTAGCAGCCATAAACCGCTCGTCCGAAATCCGCCAGCCAATGGAGAAGGAAGGAAAACTGACAAACCTATCTTTGGGGGTAAATTTGGAGCTCCCATCGTATCGATAATTAGACTCAAAAAGGTATTTTCCTTTATAGATATAATTCACCCGGCCGAAAGCAGCACGCCCGGTGATCGTATTCGCCGCGGTTTCAACCAGATGAAGGCTGGCATCTTCCGACGCATCGGGGTTCGGCACATTGGGAGACAGCAGTTTTCTGAGCTCATTACCCGTCAGTCCATAGTCTGTTTTTTCCTGGTTATAGCCCAAGACAGTAGAAAATTGATGGTCTTTGCCCCATGTCTGTTGATAATCCGCATAGAGGTTCATGACATAATTATCTATATAGGAATGCTCCAGGTAAGCCCTATTTTCCGCGGCTTCCTGTTGCTGTACGGTATAATTCCAGCTATCAACAATCTGCTGCATTTTGGGACTATAGCGATTCAATCTATTATTTTGGGGTAGGTAGGCGATATCAGCCTTGAGTTTAAGCTTATTGGGCAGAATGATAAATTCAGGTGAGGCAACCAATGAAATCTTCCGTTCACGCGACCGATTTCGGGCGCCATACGATGTCCAGGCCAATATATTATCCGTATAGGTGTTTGGCAATGGATCATTAGGCCCTGTCTTTATGGGCATATTGATGTTTCGACCTGGGTCGCCGGTCATCGCCTGCCAGATATTTCCCTTTCCGCCAACCAGATACGGCCGCTCATAGTCAGTTTGGTCAAACCCTATTTTCACAAAAATATTGAAGCGGTCCTTTACTTTAGCATTCAGATTCACCAAGGTATTGTACCGTTTGAATTTATCCGTATTGATCTTATACATACCTTGTTGATCCTGATAGCCCAGCGAGACATAATAGTTAATCGCTTCCGCTCCACCACTTGCATTCAGGGTATGTTTTTGCATGGGTGTCCAGTCTCGGACCATTTCCTTGAAGGGATTTGTATTGGCTACCCAGATTAATCTATTGGCCTCCTCATACCAGGCATTCTCCGGGATCGGATTTTGGATATATTTATTGATCATATCCAGCTTTCTTTCGTCGCTGGTTCCCACACTGCCACCTGTCCATAATGTCTTGTCCATAGAAGCACGCTGTATCATTGCCGCATCAAGGATATCCGGTATGGCGGCTGGTTTATCCAGGGAAAGATCGTAAGAATAGGCTATCTTTCCTTTTTGGTTAAATTCACCCCGCCTGGTTCGGACCAAGATCACCCCAAAGGCGCCTTTGGTACCATAGATCGCGGCAGCGGAGGCATCCTTTACAAAAGACATGTCCAGGATATCATTCGGGTTCAGCTGATTCAGCTGGCTCGACGATCCCTCTACGCCGTCAATAATGATCAGGGGATTTCCATTTACCGCTTCAAATTGGCTGTTTTCGTTTTCCTTTTTAAAAGAAGTACCTCCACGCAGGTTAAAGCCGGGCGTTGTGTTGGGTGCTCCATTATTAAAAGTTATATTTAAATTCGGAACCAAACCCTGTAGCGCCTGACCGATGTTGGCAACGGGCCTATTCTCAAAGACATCTTTACCAACATGCGAAATCGCACCAGTCAAATTTACTTTCTTTTGGGTACCAAAGCCCACGACCACCACCTCATCTAGCGCATTATCGTTAGCTGTCAGCTGTACAAACTTAGCCTTACTTGCAGGCAATTCAAGGCTATCGAACCCAACATGTGAAAAAACCAATACCACATTGGTGTTATCCGCCGGGATGGAAAATTCCCCAGCATCATTAGTGGTAACAGTAGTTTGTGTCCCTTTTATCCGGACGGTCACACCTTGTAGTGGTTTTCCTTTCAAGTCCGCTACTTTACCCGTAATCGTATCCTTATAAAAGACTTTGACACGGCGCGAACTATTGGATATCATATTCGCCCCAGCATGCTGTACAGACCACATGAGTATTGACGACAATACCATGAATGATCGACATGAAATTAGAAATCTGATTTTTCTTAAATTTTTCATTGTGTAAAGAGTTAAATGGGGGATTTAAGTATTTCTTTCCCTCTTCCGGCATGTTGAGCCGGTGTATTTATTACATATGCGCATCGACTCCCTTTTTCTTATTATCTGCAGCGCCCATCAAATTTATTTTAACGACAAACGGCCTGTTTGATTGCAAATCGTCGGGCAGTATAATATCATAGTAACTATTTGTGTCTACATCAAACCCAATGTCCGCATGCTTGAGCATAAGCATTTTTCCATTGAGCATCAGCGTCGCTGTTTTGGGGATTTCTTTTGTCTCCGAAGGTACCGTAATGCGAACGATATTATCTATCGGTCGGTTGAATATAGTCAAGTAGAGATTGTTGTCTTTTCGTGTAAAATAGCCATACGGAGTATCCGGAAAACCTTTAGCGTTCTGCGCACCATAAACAGCCTCTCTGTTTACAGCCATCCACTCGCCAAGTTCCCTTGCAATTTTGTCTTCACCAGGATGCATTTTTCCAGTCCCATCCGGGCCGAAATTCAATACAAAATTTCCATTCATCGATACCGATTTCATCATCAATCCGATAATATCGTTTGTCGTTTTAATATACTTGTTCTCCCAGTTCTTGGTGTATCCCCAGTCTCCGGGGGTTATTGTCATCACGGCTTCCCAGGCATTTCCATCAAGCCAATCGACCTCCTTCGGCAATTTTCTTTCCCAGACCTGTTCATAGTCGCCCATAAGTTTTTCATTGCTGTCAAAATGACGTTTGCCATATTCGTCATTTCTGAATCTGGAGCCAATGATGATACGGGGATATTTGGCACGGATATCCTTTTCCAGCTGATAAGTATACTTATAAGACGAAACCCATGACGCATCCCAGGTACCGTCAAACCAAAGTCCCTTGACCTGTGAATAATTTCCGAGGAGTTCAAAGATCTGATTTTTGGTATATTCCAGAAACTTATTGAATTTCGCTTTTTCTTCCTCCGTTACAGGTTTTTTGCCCATATAGTTGGGATTGCTCCATTCCATGACCGAGAAATATAAAAACACATCTATACCTTCGGCAGTATAAGCATCTACTACTTCTTTGACAATATCTTTTTTATAAGGAGTACCTGAAATATTGTAGGATGAAAATTTGCTTGGCCACAGGGCAAATCCATCATGATGCTTTGTTGTAAAAATCAGATATTTTACGCCCATTTCTTTCGCCTGTTTGGCCCATTTTCTTGCATCGAAATCCTTTGGATCAAACTGTTTATAGAGATTATCATAAATATACGCCCAATTTTTTGGAGCAGAGCTCCCGCCCCAACTTCTGATCCATTCAGAAGCCCCTCTATATAGATGTCCTTCCCATTCATTGCCCGGGATAGCATAGATCCCCCAGTGGATAAATTGTCCAAGACCATAGCCGCGAAATGCCTTCATGGCATCATCGTTGCGATGCGGGTCAACGATTGGTCCATAGTTGATTTCAACAAGCTTCTCAGGTTTTATCTTCGCTCGGGCATAGTTTTTTTGAGCGCTCAGTGTTCCAATTGAACAACATAACGCCGCTATAACCAACAAATGTATTTTCAGTGAGACTCTCTTCATGATTGTTTAGAGTTAAATGTGTAAGTAATCCATATATAAATAAATTGGTTATTGAATAGAGACGATTGACACTTTAAATTGTCCCGAAATATTTTTATTTTTTTTGATCCATACAGAAAACGGAGTGGCAGACAGGATTGCACAGCGCGAAATAGCAATTGTAGAAGATTTTGGTGAAAAAAAATGAATTGGAAAAGAAATATATTAAAAGAGGATTTTAATGTAATTTCCGTTGCGGAGGCTGTAAAATCAACGAATACAAGCAAAATGCATCCACGCCATTCAGATTTGCTTTATAACCAATGATTATAATCTGTAAATTTGGTAAAATGGTCTATTATGCATGATTCAAGCTGCTTAAAAATATTAATAAAACAGCATCGAAAGGAAGCTCGCGTGTTGAGAAAGTTTATTTCCGAAAGCATCAACGAATGGGATTATCTCATAGCCCATCATCACGCGCAACGGCTTGGACAGATCAACCGCGAACTGCAGATTCTGGAAACGGTTTTGGATCCCAGGTATGTTGAAAAACAAATGCTCAGCAGGCAGGTCTCTTATTATAAAAAACTTCTCGCCTTACGGGGACCAGAAAAATTGAAACAACTTTACCTTCGTTGGATCAATGAAGGTAAAAATAAGCTGGAAGAACTGAATACGACTCCGCCAGCAGAACAGCCCTTTTCCGCGATACTGAGCGATCTGTTGGAAAAGTTAATCCGCGGGGAAGTGCGGCAAGTCACGCTTATCCTCAACAAAAAACAGGAACTTGGAATTGTCATGACCTGTCGCAGGAGGCTGATCCTGCGGATCCACAAAATAAAAACGCTCCAAAAGAAGCATGTGATCTGGGATCATCAGCTTTACCAGCTCCAGCAAATGGGATTTCAATGGGATTCCAGGTTCACATCATTGTCTCTAAGCATGAAAACCGAGCCCGCCAATCGGGTGATGGAACTAATATCCAGGCTTGTATTCAAGGTTTTCCATTTCGAGGAAATGAAAGGGCAAAGCTATATCTGTTATCAGTAAAAACGATGGTAACTATCTCCAGAAAACATTGAATACAATCATTATTCGCTTTCGGCACCTTCAGGACCGTGAGTCCACTCCCAGCCGCTGTTAGTTTTCTGTAAAATGCTACTATTCTCTGCATTTTCAATAACAATTTTTGTAAAGTACGATTTGTAGTACCAGGCAAAAAATATTGCCCCTAATGTAGGTTTTTCCAATTCGGGATAGTCTAATCCTATCTCTCTTGGCCTGTCGACTTTGAATCCTTTAAACTGTCCCTTAAAATAGCTATCATCTTTCAATATTTTCGTTCCACTTGGGTCAAAAGTATAGCTAAATTCTCCACCAAAGATAGCCGTATGGTTGGGTTGAAAAGCGGGCAAAATCCAGACGGAAATTGTTTGATCCGCATTTTCTCGGATATATTGATTAAACTTCAAATTTAGTCCGTTGTTATGTCCTTTCATTTGTGCCAAAGCCTGCTGTAACGCCCTTGAATATCGGTGCGTTAAGGTCGTATCCACTATTTCTGTTGTTTTACTGACCTTCCCAGTACGATCGACTTTAAAATGAAATACCTGATCAAAGACGTTATCTTGGTACTTTCCATAAACTGCATGCCAAATGTCTTCTTTTTCCAAGCAAAACCATTCGCCCCCCAGCCGCTCAAGATCCCTTTTATCCTGCCTAAGGACACTGTCCGAAGTTTGCCAGGCAATCATGTCATATTTGTATAGCCATTCCGCGATTTCCATTTTTTTGTTGAAATCAACACTATCAAAACCTTGTTCTTTCGGAGCCTGTCCGAACACTATTGTTGTTAGTCCAACCAAAAGTATTGCAAAAAATATTTTCATCTTTAAAGTGTTTATTTTTTTGATGATGATTATCCTGTTTATCCAGCGGCTATTTTAGTTCTTTCCTATCAGAACGTTAAAATATAAGAGAACCGTTTAACCATAGCCTTTTTGTAATTCAGCTATTAAAGTGAGGCGCCCTTTGGTAAACCCACCTTCAAAATCAATAAGAAATTAATTCTAATATCGCTAATCCGGTATGTTATCCTGTTCGTATAACTTTACACCAACGTCCGTGACAACCACGTTTTTGTAAGCTTCAATTATTTTATTGACGTTCATATCTGCCAATGGAAAGAACAAAGGATAAAGTATGTCAAAACTCGGTTGGTTTTTAAATTTTACAGTAATAAAATGTTTTTTACTAAATTTTTTTTCTCTATTAAAATAAATAGATAAACCCTCACCAAAATGTGGTTTGTCGGCATCAAGTCCATACCAGCCACGTTGAATAATATCAACAGGCGTTAATTTCAGATCGTTAAGGAGTACCGAGAAAGGTTTTCCTATATACTTGCTCTTCTTTCCCCCGATCTCATTGATCAGATATTTACTTGTATCTGCATACGTGTTCATCTGCTGAGCTTTTGCAAAACATAGCCATGAAAAAAATATTAATGCCAAAAATAATGTTCTCATATTATTTGAGCTTATTGTAAACCGATAAAGACCAATTTTAAAACAATAGAAGTAAGATGTCCGGGAATAGACACCTTACTTAAAAATCAATAGGAATTTAATTTTCTATCTGTCCAAAATAACGCTGGTTTTTTATTAAAATAAAACTCAAACTAATCGTCCTCATCTTCTTCATACAAAGTTGAAAAGCTATCCTGATCGTATGACTTTACACCAACGTCCGTGACAACCACGTTTTTGTAAGCTTCATTTATTTTATTGATGTTCATATCTGCCAATGGAAAGAACAAAGGATAAAGTATGTCAAAACTCGGTTGGTTTCTAAAATTTACAGTAATAAAATGAGTTTTACTGAATTTTTTTTCTCTATTAAAATAAATAGATAAACCCTCACCAAAATGTGGTTTGTCGGCATCAAGTCCATACCAGCCAGATTGAATAATATCAACAGGCGTTAATTTCAGATCGTTAAGGAGTACCGAGAAAGGTTTTCCTATATACTTGCTCTTCTTTCCCTCGATCTCATTGATCAGATATTTACTTGTATCTGCATAAGTGGTCATCTGCTGGGCTTTTACAAAACATAGCGATGAAAAAAATATCAATGTCAAAAATAATGTTCTCATAATACTCATTAGGATGACCAAAATAGTACGATTCTTATAACTGTAACCCACCGAATTCTTAGCAACTGAGATAATCTGGGAAATCTTCAACCCATCCGGTCTTTATATCCGCTATCACTCTATTTTTTTTTAATAAAACTCAAACTAATCGTCCTCATCTTCTTCATACAAAGTTGATAAGCTATCCTGTTCGTATAACTTTACACCAACGTCCGTGACAACCACGTTTTTGTAAGCTTCATTTATTTTATTGACGTTCATATTTGCCAATGGAAAGAACAAAGGATAAAGTATGTCAAAACTCGGTTGGTTTTTAAATTTTACAGTAATAAAATGTTTTTTACTAAATTTTTTTTCTCTATTAAAATAAATAGATAAACCCTCACCAAAATGTGGTTTGTCGGCATCAAGTCCATACCAGCCACGTTGAATAATATCAACAGGCGTTAATTTCAGATCGTTAAGGAGTACCGAGAAAGGTTTTCCTATATACTTGCTCTTCTTTCCCCCGATCTCATTGATCAGATATTTACTTGTATCTGCATACGTGTTCATCTGCTGAGCTTTTGCAAAACATAGCCATGAAAAAAATATTAATGCCAAAAATAATGTTCTCATATTATTTGAGCTTATTGTAAACCGATAAAGACCAATTTTAAAACAATAGAAGTAAGATGTCCGGGAATAGACACCTTACTTAAAAATCAATAGGAATTTAATTTTCTATCTGTCCAAAATAACGCTGGTTTTTTATTAAAATAAAACTCAAATTAATCGTCATCCAAATTTTTTTCATTCATAATCGATGAGTCATCCTGTTCGTATAACTTAGCACCAACGTAAGTGACAATCGTGTTTTTGTAAGCTTCCAATATTAGTTTTGTAGCAGTTTTTGGATCTTGAAAAAACAAAGGATAAATTACTTCGAGACTCGGCTGGGTTTTAAATTTAACAAGAATAAAATGTGTTTTATGAAAAACTCTATCGTAATTAAAATAAATATAAAGTCTTTTCCCAAATTTTGGTAAGTCTGCATCAAGGCCATACCAATCTCCTTGAAGTATACGGACTGGAGTTAATTTTAACTCGTTTAACAGTACCGAAAAAGGCTGTCCCACATATCTGCTCTTCTTTCCCTCGATCTCATTGATCAGATATTTACTTGTATCTGCGTATGTGGTCATCTGCTGAGCTTTTGCAAAACTGAGCGATGAAAAAAATATCAATGCCAAAAATAATGTTCTCATAATTCTCTTAATTTAAATATACCTTTTTGTTATTTACAATCTTCATAAATATCTATACTCTCGTAATCAGAATTGATGGTCTGTCCGCCCATATTCATTGTTGTACTGCTACCGAGTGTCATTTTCCGTGTTGCAGTAACCTTGATTGGTGAAGAAGATCCATCACTGTTCATACGAAACAAAGATACGCCCATCTTGTATTTATCCATCAGATAAAGCTGGGTAGGATAGGTTGCATCCACTCCACGGTACATCTGGGCATATTGACCTGAGAAACTTAGAAAATCATTGTCGAGTCGAGATTGTTCTTTCCAACCACTTAATGTACTTCTGTCATAATCTTTATCTTTGGACTGGATGAAGTATTCGTACCGCTCCAGATTCGTTATGGACAGCAGGTGTATTTGGTCACCCTGAACTGTAACCGAACCGAGAAAACTGGGATTTTTCCGATGATTTGCAAGGGAGTAAATATCTGTCGATGAATGTACTACAGATGATCCCTTGGGGTGGGTATGAACGACCAAAATGGTATTTTCATCATAGGGAACTTCCAAGGAGTTCTCTGATCCCTTAATAATTTCCGAAACTTCCAGCCCATTGGCTGTTAGTTTGACAGTGAATCCATGCTCATTAGGTGAATCCTTAAAATCTTTCATCAGTTTCTCCATCGCTGCCTTTACCTTGGGATCGTTCCGTATTGCGTCTATCTTAGAAGCCATTTCTCTTAATTTTTTACAACGGTCACTTTCTGCCAAGAGAGCAGCTTCCAGCCATGGCATTCCGCTACCGATCGTAGGGAAATATGTTGGTGCGTTAGTTTCGGAACCCACTATGGGCGCTGGCGCACATTCTACATAAATTATCTGTTCTGTATATATCTTCGTCGGTTCTGTATATCTGGTCACAATGACTTCTTCCATGAGGTTGTCACCATTGAATGTAAATGGATTTTGAAGCCCACTGTCACTGTATTCTATTGGTGGCTGTATATCTCCTATGTAGTTTTCCAATAACGCAAGTTCTTCAGGTGTTTTAATACAAACGATCCTTCCCACATCATAGGTAACGGGGTTAATATTGATATCCTCCTCAGTGGTGGTAAGGACTTGGGTATATGAATTGGTCAATAAGGCCATCATGAAAACTGCGCCTGCAACTATGAAATAGCGGAACAGTGTTTTATAGTGCTGTCTTTTTTTCATGTTCAGCGTTTTTTATAATTAACTCCTATGACTTTACCTTCTTTTACCCTGATCAGGCTCTGTAGCTCGTTTTTTAAACTATAGATAGCTATATAGCCATTATAGGCTTCGCCCATGATCAATTGTTTGTAATCAGCATATTCGCCACCATTGATCCCTTTTCCCTTAAAGATTTCCAGTTTCTTGATCCATATCTGGTCAGGTCTATACTCCCTTAACCGTGCATAGACGGCGGTACCCGATGCATCTGTCGAGAAGTCCATCATGGCATAACCCTTTTGGCTTATCGAATCCGCTAGCGGTGCAAAATTGACCTTTCCCCTGAGCGGTACCAAATAGGAATATTTTCCGTTAGTGGTATTCACTTCTTTAACAGCATCATCCCACATCAGGTAATCGTTTGCGGATGATCCTCCTGTCGGGAATGTTGTTGAAGATTTAAGGGAAGCTTTTTGCTTCACAAATTCGGAACGCTTCCGTGAAAATTCTTTCAGGGTTTTTAGGTTAAAGGCTCTTTTGGGTTCTTGGGAAGGATCAATTTCCCGCTGTTCCTGCTTACGGCAACTCAATAGTGCCAGCAGAAAAAAAATAAACATGAATTTTCTCATAATTAAGAATAAATATTGATTATTTACAGGACGGACAAGACAGGAAAATGTCCCGAGAAAAGATGAAATATTTTTACACAAGGATATAAAAGACCAACACTTCTTTAATTAGTTCATAAAAACTAGCGTTTTTATGAACTGTTATTTAACGGCAAAAGACAAGTTAACGGCAAAAGACAAGCTGATATACCGTAAAAAAAATAAACCTAGATTAAACTGGTCTGATTCAGGTCGCTAGTGACAATAAATTCGCGAATAAGCTTTTTAATTTTATAGAACCGATTAGGGAATTTAATAAAATGACGGATTATCTATTATACGTTATTGATTTAATAGAGTTTTTATGAATACTCAGCCTTTTCACTAAAATAACCAACATAAAAACAGACGCAGATGACATGATAATTGATATGACAATCTTATGGTTGCTATAATCTTCTAAAAAAGATATATCGTTACCTGCCTTTATATAAAGGCGCAACAAAAAACCAACTAGGTTACAAATTGCATGACAAACAATACAGAACAAAATATTATCGGTTTTGTAATAAAGCCAACACCAGAAAAAGGCCAATAGGGTTGAACCCACAATATCTAAATGAAAAATTCCAAATAGTAGGGACGAAACAAAAAGACCTACTTTAGTTGAATAATTACTTTGTATTCCTTTGAAAATTAAACCCCTAAATAAGATTTCTTCAAATATGGGAGCAGCTACAACCATTTTTAGAAATACAAATTTATCTGCTGGAATCTTTAAAATGCTCTCCGCCGTTTTACCCATATTTCCTTGACTAAAAAAGGAAAATAGATCCAATCCCTGATTGAGAAAAATAAGCAGCGTAATTAGTATACTTACTGCTAAATTTATCATATTTACTTTCTTTGCTGTAATTGGATCAATAAAAATATATTCTTTTTTTTCCAGCCATTTTAGTCCACATAGAAATACAACAGCAGGAATTGCATATGTTAACAAATCTTCCAGACTCTTATAATTGGGGAGATTAATGATACTATTGAATAGCATCTGTACGACAAATAGAACTGCCAAAATAAAAAATGACTGAAATAAAGTTGGAAACCTCATGGTTATTTTATATATCTTATTTTAATGAGAAAACAAAGGCGAGGATACTGAAACCTCTCCTTAAGAGCCCCATATAATGCATCAATCTCCTTGATCTGCGTATCATCTTTATTACCAATACCCTGACCTTCTTTGCCCAATCCAAGCATATTTGCTATTACATATTCTTTTGGAAACACCTTTATCTCAACGAATATAAGATCCATATGCTTTATGTAAAGTGCCTGCTCGCCTCCTTTCGTTAGTTGACTATCGCACCGATAAAGTGGATCATGCATTGATGAACTTTGCAACTGCTTTTATAAAATCCAGTAAGTATTCTGAAATATAAACTTGGTGATCCTCAGTTATCTCCGGTTGATAAGTTTTGGGAAGAAATGGACTGTTTTTTCATTCCAAAAACACCGTGCTTTATATTCAGCTGTGTCAAGCATCTTTTTAAGTTTCGCCTGGTCTAATACGGTTCTTACTTTACAGTCAAGAAAAAATTCTAAACACGTTGTCCAATCTCCTTGGTTTTTATTTCAAATTCTTATCCAAATAATTTTTCAGATCGATAACATAAGCATCGTAAAAATCTTCGATGATTTTTTTGTTGGTGGGATTTACCAATTTGCCATCGGCATCAAAAATGCTTTCGGGGTAGGCCAACTGTTCGTTTTTGGATTGAGGCTGTATAAATTTATAATCGTTAAAAGGTGTATCACCCTCTGAAAATACAAGACCGCCGCGGCTTATCCTGTATTGCACATTGCTAAATAACGAGGCGTAAATCCAACTGCCTTCACTAAGCAGCAATTTTCCGTCATTCTGAAAGCGAATATTCATCCTCGTACTTGATACCAAATTGGCCTTGCATTTCAATATATCTCCAATACTTGCAAAATCGCCAAACGTAATAAATGCTCCATAACTCCCGTCTTCTTCTTGCATCTTATCTATCCAAAAACCTTTACGTTCCTGAATGTATTTGATAACAGCTTGCATCAACTGTTTTTTTGTTTTTCCTTTGTATTCCAATACTATACTTGATTGATTGTTCAAAGGTTCTAACCGGCCGGTATATTCATTTTGCGTTCCATTTACTTTTTTGCAGACCACTTCGAAATATTCTCCTTGACCAAACGAAAAAGTTACTATCAACAATAAAGCAACTACGGTTATAGATTTTATAAAACTGTTCATATTTACTTAAATTATGGATACTACTATAAGCGATTATAAGTTGATTCTTCTTTAAGTTCAGTGATTATACCTGCTTTGTTTGTATACACCCTTGTAGTGTGAATAGTTTGGTTTGTATAGCGCGTATCTTTGCCTTGAACCGTTTTCGAATCAAGTACATTTCCAAAACCGTAATAAGTTGTAATACTATAACCAGGCGTATAACATCCTCCTCTGCTATAAGAAACGGTTTCGTACTCTAATACCTGCTCTCCGTTTTCATCTTTAGCGCTGCGCGTAGGGGCGCCCCATTTTTTGTACAAGTCAGATATTTTCGCTCCCATCCATGAGTTTTTCCATTCTTCTTTTTCATATGTGATTCGCTGTACTTCTGCGTTCCATTTATCAGAAGATATGCGCACTTCTACGGCTTCTTTCATTTTCTTACTCATTTTGTCCTGTGCAAAAATGGACGTACTGATGTTCCATTTTTTCTGTGCAAAAACATTAGTTCCTGCTAAAAGAAGAAAAGAAAGGCAAAGAAAGTTGTATGTTTTTAATTGTCTCATTACACCTCAATTTTTATAATTAATTTTAATTCCTTAATACAAGCAAAGGAATATCTTTCTACAATATCTCTGTCAAATGAATCCGATCGATGAAAAACTAAGACGGTTGAACTTTAAGATTGTCCCGAAAAAATGAAAATATTTTTTTGATAAATTCAAATATTACAAACTCTTCTTTCTTGTTCAAAATACCGCGGTAAACAAATTTCGAGAATAAATTGCGGTCAGCTTTTTCTTATACCATATAGCGAAGAAGAATAGCAAAATCGTGATTTTTAAAAATATGAGTCCTTTCGGAACAGGTATGCACGTGCAACGTTTAGATTATTTAAATGCGACTTTCCATAAAGGTGATGTACACTACCTTCTTGCAGAAGATGCTTTAAAACTTACCTTTTCTCTCCCATTAATGGCTTTAAGAGAAGCGCAAAAAGTTAGATAATTTAAACGCTCTTTAAAGTACTTTTAAGTTTTTTTAAACCCCGGCTTTTTATTAAAAAAAACTCAAACTATTTGTCGTGCAAATTTTATTCATACAAAGTTGATAAGCTATCTGTAAGTGTCCCAAAAAATCCAACAGCTTAAAACTGGACATAAATGTTTAGCTTTAAGTAATAAGATGAAAAAGACACGTTTTACAGAAACCCAGATTGTCCGAGCACTCAAAGAGGGAGAAGAAGGTCGAAAGACCGATGACATCTGCCGAGAGCTTGAGATTAGCAAAGCCACCTTTTATAACTGGAAAAGTCGTTACGGTGGTATGGAAGCATCAGATGTCAAGCGCCTGAAGGAACTTGAGGAAGAAAATGCACGCTTAAAAAAGATGTTTGCCGAACTGAGTATGAACCATGATATCCTAAAAGAAGTCATCACAAAAAAAGGTTGGGGCTCCGGCAACAAAAACAGTTAACTCAGGAGATTGTCCTAGATCACGGTTTGAGTGTAACCGGAGCCTGTAAATTGACAGGTATGTGCCGTTCACAATATTACTATGTTAGTAAGAAAGACGATAGTGCTGTTTTAGCAGCATTAGATCAGCTGTCTTCCAAACATCCTGTATATGGATTTCGAAAACTATATGCCTACCTGCGTAGAGAAGGTAAGCCATGGAACCATAAAAAAGTATACAGAGTATATAAGCTGCTTAACATGAACAAGAAGCGACGTGGCAAACGTCGGTTACCTACTCGGGAGAAACAACCTTTGGAACAACAGATCATCATTAATCAAAAATGGAGCATGGACTTTATGAGCGATAGCTTGGCCAGCGGAAACAGGTTTAGAACCTTTAATGTGATAGATGACTGTTCCCGTGAGATATTATGTATCGAAATAGCTACTTCAATTTCTTCTTTGCGGGTAACTCGGACACTTGAACAAATCATAGACTGGCGGGGCAAACCGCTCTGTCTACGCGTAGATAATGGTCCTGAATTCACCAGTCATCATTTCGAGCTCTGGTGTAAAGACCAAGGCATCGCTATTCAATTTATCCAGCCCGGTAAGCCTATGCAGAACGGTTATATCGAACGGTTCAACCGAAGTTATCGCAAAGAAATTTTGGATGCTTATTTATTTTTCAACTTGTCAGAAGTAAGAGAACATACCCAGGCATGGATGGATGAATACAATAACAACAGACCCCATGAAGGTCTTGGGAATCTTACACCAACGGAATTATCAAAAAATATTAGACACAAACAACAAATAAATCAATTAGTAACGTAAATTAGAAAAGTCCAATCCCAGCTGTCGGAAAAATGGGGTACTTACAACGGCGTTCTCTCTGTAGAGGACTTTTTTAATAGCCTCTCGCCAAGGTTTTTCAACAAATGCCACCTATCAGTGACCTGAATTGCTGAGAGTGCTCCAAGTGTGGACGCCTTTTGATAATTGCTATATCTGTTTCTTGAAATTACCCGGATTGTCTTTCGCTGCTTTAGCCAGGGTGTAAAAATTTTTTCTTCTCTAATTAGTGAAATCAAATAGAATCGGTCAATTTATAAAGGCCGAGTATTTATATTCTCGGCCTTGATGATAGCTAAACATTATTAAATTCCAGTCTAGAAAACTTTAGGTACATCGTATTGGATTTTAATATTACCTTTTTTTGCACGATAACTCTCATACTTGACTGAAATTTTTGAATTATACCAATCAACTCTTAGCTCCTTATTGATATTTCCTCCCGGAATACTAAAACCATGTACCTTTATAGAATCATCAGAATTACCTTGAATTTTTAAGATCATAGTAGTCGCATCACGAACACCGGTTTCTGCACTAAATATTGTATCCCGACTAATATCCGCAACCTTCCACTCACCCTTATTTTTAGTGTTGCAAGAAATAAAGACTAGAGAAAATATAAAAAAAAACATTAACATTAACGTTAAATTTCTACAATACATATAATTAGATCCTCAATTTTATAATAATATTCCACTTTCTAAAGTTCAATTTACTGATTCGTTGGTACAAGTTTAGTCACATTCGGTATCACCGTATTATCCATAGCTAAAGGAGTCAAATATCTCAAAGTTCCCTCTGTCAATGACCTAGAAATAAATTCTGCTGGAGATTCCCAACTATTGAATTCTGTAAAAACGCTCTTCCTACTACATTATTAGGTAGATCCATTGATTTTTCTGTGGGATCAGATCTGGTTTCGTGTGCATCTCTAGTTGTTTACTTAAGTCTTTCCCAATTGAAATCGAATTCAGAGCATGGAAGAAATCATTAAAATAGCCCAACTCTAGGATTAGATTCCCTTATTATCCATTATTTAGTCAGTTTCTCGATTTTGATCGACGTTGTTCTATCGTTGAATTTACAGTCAATTGATTTTGTAGTAGAAAAACTTTCTCCAGAAAAATTATCATCATCATATAACGTTACTTTTATCCCGAGTAGTTCTGGGATGAATATTGCTGATATATCATTATCTTTAATTCCTAAATTTATTAAATCTTGTTTGGTATAATTACCTGTTTTTAAGGCAACTTTATAACCACCGAATGTGCAATTTTGATATACATACACATCATTATCAAAAGTGACATTATTATTTTCTGCTTTAAATTCCATGACTTTTTGATCTATGTGAGCTCCATTTTTAAAAAGAGCTTTTAGGACCAACGTGTAGCCCGTTCGGTTGACTCGCTGGGTCTGTAAATCGGTGATTGGAATAGATACACGAAATCCATTGGGTGCTAAATCTCCTTTAAATCCCACATCATAAGATCCACCACCGTGGGGTAATTCCCGACAGAAGGCAAAAACGTTACTGATCTCGGTTGTATTATCGATGATACCTTCCAATTCAATAGCCTGTGTCTCACGATTAAAATCTACTCTTGTAGTTGTGATATTCGCATTGGGCTTTTCGTAAAATTTGATATTACCAGCATATTTCTGAAATACATCCACCCTGTTCAATATTGCCGCGAATGGGTAAGATATATATGTCGGGGAGTAACCCAGAGTCCCGTTTCCAGTGCCCATTAATGTATTTCCGAGCGTATTTTGTTCCGATATCCTTCCACTTTCATGAATGATAGTATTTTCCCCAAGAAGGGTCAGTCCGTGTATCATTTCATGTAAATTACCTCCGACGTAGGATCCCACAAGATTCCGGTTTCCGATATTTTCGACTTTTAGATTATTAAAATCAATTCCAAATGCAAATCCCGCTGGCCCATAATAAGGAACGTCTTTTTTTTCTCTGTTGTCTAAAGTAATGACAAACGTATGGTAATTGCTACTGAACTCATTTGGATTTAGTATTTTGTATTCAAAAATCTCATTTTTGATTTTTTTGTCCCCTCCAGAATAAGGATAGGCTGAAATATCTTCTTTTCCTCTTATTTCAATAAACTTTACAAGTCCTGAAGCTGAATCCACGGGAAGGCCTAAATTTGTATTTTCAAA
Organism: Sphingobacterium sp. CZ-UAM; assembly: GCF_002000245.1. Classification (GTDB taxonomy): domain Bacteria; phylum Bacteroidota; class Bacteroidia; order Sphingobacteriales; family Sphingobacteriaceae; genus Sphingobacterium. Next base: position 1,800,363 of record NZ_MTCM01000001.1, read on the forward strand.
TCCATAGCGTTCCATTTCACTTTTTATATATTTCTGAAAGTATATAAATAAATCACTTAATCTTTTTTTGTAATTAGCGTCAGGAATTTGATCTTTTGGAATAAAGTAGATAATATTCAGGTTTTTAGGGTTAGTGACAAAGGCCGGTTGGTTCACATTGTTGGCTCGTTTCATACTTTCTTCCAATTTGTCACTTGAGCAAGAACTGAACAATACGGTCAGAAATCCAATCCACGCGAAGGATTTTAAAACATAATTCCTTTTTTTCATAATTATAAATTTAAATTGTTTATTTAAGGTAGACGGTTAGCCACAGCTTTTGTCCCAAATTTTTTTAACGAAAATCTTATACGTAAGAAAATTGACAGCAGTAATAAGTCAAATGGGCATAGCTGATTTTTAGATATACCTGTTCTTTTACTTATTATATACAGATCAATAATGATTAAGGGTCGTCAGCTCCTTGACTTTCGGCTTGGACGAATTTGTTACTTTTAGTTGTTCCTGACGGGATATTTTCAATCAAAACAGCATGTCGATAGAAAAACAGCAACCATCTGGGACAATTTGGCGCGTTATCCGTCTACATTAAATAAAAATTACCGCTTTAAATTTTATAGTATGAAAGCAAATGGACTTTTAATTTACGAAATCATTTATATAATCATAACCGTTCTAACCAGTTTAAAAGTTATATTGGACACCCGAAGTTCAACTAAAACATTAGCCTACTTAATGCTCATTGTTTTTGTGCCGATTATTGGTATACTTGTTTATTTCTCATTCGGGATCAATTACCGGAAAAAAAAGCTTTATTCCAAAAAGATACTTCAGGATGATAGGTTGGAGACGCAGGTAAGGGAGCATATCAAAAAGTATTCTGCGGCAATATATGAACAGGGAGGAATAGAGCTTGCAGATAAAGAACGTATGTATAGTTACCTCTTAAATGAGGGTAATAGTGCTCTGACAGGCAATAATAATGTGCAGCTCCTTTTCAATGGTGAAGAGAAGTTTCCCTTGGTACTCGAAAGACTTCGAAAGGCACAAACCCATATTCATATTGAATATTATATTTATGAGGATGATCTAATTGGCAATGAAATCGCAGATATATTGATTGAGAAAGTGCTCCAGGGGGTGGAAGTACGTTTTATTTATGATGATTTCGGAAGCTTAGCTATACACAAAAAATTAGTAAAAAAATTAATTCAAGGTGGGGTAAAAGCATTTCCGTTTTATCGGATAAAAATACTGGCTTTTGCAAATCGTCTGAATTACCGCAATCATCGGAAAATTATAGTGATTGACGGCATCATTGGTTTTGTCGGTGGTATTAATGTCAGCGATAAGTATATAAATAGTGAGAAAATACACAATAAGCTATATTGGCGGGATACCCATCTTATGATAGAAGGACCTGGGGTCTATTATTTACAATACTTGTTTCTTGCCGATTGGAATTTTTGCGCAAAAGCTAACTTACAGCCTACGGATCTATTTTTTCCAAGACTGTTATTTAGGAGAGAATATGGAAATAAAATTGTACAGATGGCATCCAGTGGACCTGATTCTGAAAATCCGACAATACAGTATACCATTCTTCAGGCCATTGCACTTACAAAAAATGAATTGATCATTACTTCACCCTATTTCATTCCGGGAGAAAGTATTTTGGAGGGATTGACGATTGCAGCTTATAGTGGAGTAAAGATAAAGCTATTAGTGCCCGGTGTTTCTGATTCTTTTTTTGTGAATGCTGCTGCACATTCCTATTATGAAGAGCTTCTTAAGGCCGGTGTTGAAATTTATAAGTACCAAAAAGGCTTCGTACACGCGAAAACATTGGTCGTAGACCGAAGTTTAGCCATTATCGGTACAGCAAATATGGATCATCGAAGTTTTGAATTGAATTTTGAAGTAAATGCGTTGGTCTACGATCCGCAAATTGCAAATGACCTTGCCTCTGCTTTTGAAAGAGATATTTTGGACGCCAAAAAAATGGATTATTATATCTGGCTTAATAGACCATTTTACAAAAAATTAATAGAGAAGATTTGTCGGCTGCTCTCCCCTCTCCTCTGATATTTCATTGAATACCTACCGAGCCAGCCATCCCCTTGAATTTTCGTTTCCAGGTGCAGATTTAAAGATTTCTGTTAGTTGATCGAAACAAATTTTCACTTTTTCAGGGACAATTTAAGCGCTTGGTCGTCTATTATTGCAATAGAACTAATTTATTAATATTATGATAAATAAAATCTCCTGCATCTATACTCTTGCGGCTGGGTGTTTGATGGCAATGACGGGCTGTCAAAAAAAAGACTTAAATTCAGATGGATTGAATTTAAATGCTAAAATGGCACAAACACAAGGGACGGTATTTGCCCGAAACCTACTGTTTGATGAACCTGGCTTGCAACAAATTCAAGCGGATCTGATCAATCCGGCTACAAAAACAAAAGTTTCTGCCTTTATTGAGCCAGCTGCAACCAAAGCACTTTCCTACACGCCTGTTGGGCACCGGAGTGTATACGATGTTCCTGCGGCGGTTACTGCAGCCAAAGAAAGCTCCGAATATCTCCGTGCGATCGGCATTAAGCTCATGCTCACCAAAGATTCCTTGATCCGCCAGCCCTATGTTGCAAAAGCATCTGCAATATTGAAAGCTTGGGCCAAAGTAAATGTCCAGTCTTGGCATAGGCCTGCTGAAACAAACCTGATGTCAATGTATGAGTCCTATTCGATGATCCGTTCTTTTATGACCAAGACAGACAGAGATACAGTCGATGGATGGATTAGACGCCGGGCCACCGTTGGATCATTTAAATTTATCGATCAGGATGGCAACGAAGTTAATAAGCATAATAACTGGGAAGGACAACGTCTGTGCTTTTTATTGTATTCCGGTTATATTTTAAACGACAACACGCTAATTTCACGGGCGAAAAGTGAATATAAAATATTTTTGAATAATTATCTTCTGGCAGATGGAAGAACAGCGGATACGAAAGACAGGGATGCTTTTGCCTATCATTCATATGGGCTAGTATATACTGCAAAAATATTACATGCGATATATACCATGGAAGGTGTTCAGGCCCGAGATCTGAGCAAGGAAATAGTCAATACAAATGGAAAAAAACTTGTAGATGCGATTCGTTACTGGGAACCCTACCTATCTGGTCTTTACCATATGGAATTCAAAAAATCCATATTTGAAAGTGAACGGACCGGGCCGAGAGTAGGTACATATGATCCCAAAAGTTCACTTTACGCGCTTGATGAAATTGTTCAATCTTTTTCTGAGCTTTTTCCTTATTTCGAACTACTCGAGGGCACCCCTTCAGATCGTTTTAATAACGTCGTTCGCTATATTTCGCTTTTGAACTCACCGAATATTGCTAATACGCCGTCATTTGGCAATATAGTACATTTTTATAAAGATTATAATTATGGGACAACTGTTGGGTCATTAAAATTAGGAGGATACGATAATGCCAAACTGATATCGCTAGGTATAAAGGATAATGACATATCCTCATTCAAAGTTCCTGACAACCTCAAAGTCTTATTATTTGATGGAAACTTCAGAGACTCTGTAAATGTTGAAGGTACACAAAAAGTGTTTATCACGAACCAGCCAAATCTTGGAACAGCCGGATTCAATGACAAGACGAGCTCTATCATTATTACCAATCGTTAATAATTTTTTACTTTTAGTCTAGCTATAAAGCCGTAGTGAGATTTTACTTACTACGGCTTATTCGTTTTAAAAGTAGTAAATAATTATTCCTACAAAACTGATTATGTACAAGGATCAGTGATAACTTTGTTGTTTTCATTTAACATAGATAAACTGATTGCTTTATGTTCTCTTCGTTAAATAATGTTAACTGAAGGCTGAATTGTTAATTACTGTTATGGACTATTCATTGCAGTTATGAACTATTGACAGCGCTTTCAGTTTTTTAGGATTTTGGCTATTGTCGGATTGATACCGGTATCAGAGATGCTCATCGTTAAAGCAGTATCTGCTTGACTTTTATTGCTGTCGTGATTATAAAAAAGACCAACTATCGCATCTGATAGTTGGTCCGTAAATTAAACACGCTTTCTTGCGAATACTTTTTATTCTTTGATACAGCGAATATTTCTACCAAAGGTTGTCATTCCACCGGCTACACCACCTATCGTTACACCTGTAGATTTAATATTAAAATTACCCCCAGCTGTTGTCGTGGTAAACCAATAATAAGAATCCTGCGCTCGGCCAAGCAGTTGCCCCTGATCGAAATTACGGTATCCACCAGATGGAAGGGTCATCACCACATCCGCTTTACGTTTGCTGGTCAATACTTTTGCCGCGGAATAGTTTGTATCTCCACCTGTCCAATTTCCGATATTGGATGTTGTGGCATCTGCTACCAATCTAAAGTATTCTGTTCTTGTCGGCACACGGAAGCCATCCGGACAAGGATCATTTACCGTTTTGATCGGAGTCGCCTCTGTACCACTGTTCCATAGTGTAGCATCTGTCACTTCATTTGACGTCCAGCCGGAAATGATATTCGGATTTGTAAACCCATCGGCGACAATTGCAGGTCGCCCCCATTGGTAATAGTTTCCAATTAATCCCTGTACTGAAGGATTCTGATCAGGATCAAGGCTATAATCAGCTCCTAGATTATGACGCATCCAAACCTTTCCATTGATGCTGACCACCGGTATTCCCATATGGGTTGAATAGCCGTCCGCCACTGCAATAGTCAATGTGAGTGTATAATCCACCCCAGGTTCAATAACCAAAGCATTAAACGGTATTTTATTTGTCTGAGTCAAAGAACCGATCTTGATGGAGCCAAGTATAAACGATCCAGTGGTAGTATTGGTATTCAAAAGAACAGGAGCGCCTTTAACGACCATAGAATTAAGTCCGGTGAATGACGTTACTGGATTGTTTACCGCTGTTCCTAAACGGGTAAGGAGTCCATCTTCCAGCTGTAAATTTGCGAATGGAGAATGTGTACTGAAAGATGCCGTCAAGGCGCTGATGGGAAATCCTGTCGCTGTGGCATCTATTGTGCTCGTAATCCTGCTGAATTGATGTGTCAGTACAATGTTCAGATCATTCTGTCCACTGTTAAGGGTCATTTGCCGTTTGAAATACATCAGGTCAGCATTACCACTTACATTTTGAAGACTAGAGTTCGACAATGTCTTATTTGCCGGATCGCCGAAATTCACTGCTGGTAGATCGGTCGTACTATTGACTGAATACGCAACAAATGTATAGCTTTGGCCACCATCCAACACAAGCTCTGGAGTCAGATTTTCTCGATTACGGATATAATCCCGCTCAGTGACATAAGTGCCATTGTTAGCATAAACCAACAATTTGTAACGAACATCCCCCTGTAGATCCTGTTGAACCGCCGCTCGCTTGGAGGAGTTAGAAGATGCCTGTAGCCTTTGCTGCTGACGTTCATTATTCGGAGACAGTTCTGCTATGATCATTAAATTATCATTCAGTACAACATTCTGTCTTTGAACATGCTGTTCTTGATTGGCGTTCATGGGCTGAATAGCCGCCTGTTTGCCTGCCAATTTTTTTTGGCCCGCAAATGTGGTTTCAGCAATATTAACCGCGATAGTTGCCCGACCACCGTCCTTATAATCTTTATTACATGAAAATAGTCCCAGGGCTAAAGCTGTGGAACCGATTAATAATAGTATATATTTTTTCATTATCCAATTCAAAATTAGGTTACTACCAATTCATAGTGTTATCAAAATTACCAGTATCTTTCCATTCTTCCTTGATTTGTGTCGTGGCTGGATCAGTACCAGGATTACTGATGATGGCCGAACTGGTGGCAATACCTGCTTCCAATTCGATGATCTCAATTTCTACCAATGGCGGCAGATATTGCCGATAAACGGTAACTTCATTTCTTTTTTTTCTTTTCATCTCATTAATAAATTAATTGCTAAATTTTTATATACTTCACTACCCTAAGATGGTGAATACCAACAGCCAATAACTGACCGTTACATTGGATAGACGATCAAGACTTTAAATTGTCCCTAATTATTTTTATTTTTTTTTAGAGCCTGTATAAATTTTGTTTAGTAAAAGTTTTATGGCTTATAATGTTCAAGGACCTTTCTCAACCATATTTTAGCTCCTGCTTTTCTGTGATCCCCAAAAGTAATTTATTAAGACTCCCGAGATATTCCGTATTGACTTTCAGAAATTTTGACAATTGCTGTACAGGTCAGATCAAAGATGACCGTACCAATGTCAGCATTATGACCGACATGTTCATTCTTATTATAGTCCCCTATTTCACCGCATTTGTAAAAATATTTTCAATTTCCTAGGGACAATTGCCCGACTTAACCGTCTTGTTTACATTATTCGTTTTTAACGATCAAAAAAACCAATGACCAAATAGATTATGAAAGCAAAATTTTTGATTCTTATGTCAGTTAGGATTTCACCTGGCGGCAGCCCACGTAAAAAGGAAGCGTTATAGAAGGACAGATATATTATTGATTATGAACACCATGCCAAGAATTATACTGATTTACATACTGTATCGTATGAGAAAGAAATTTCCTGATAGCTAAGCATGAACCTAAATTCTTTTGTACGGATAAACGAACGGGAAAAGACTTGGTTTTTATGCTCATTCCTTGTATGTAATCTGGAGGTTTCACCGATATCAGACACCTATACGGGAATAAAATGACCAATTAGTTTTAGAAAAATACCAATTAATAACCAACCAATAGCGATGACAGAAAAAATTGAATAAAAAGTAAAAGCCCTCCTCAGAGGAGCGCTTTACCATTGGACAGGTCTTATCATTTTTTTTAATCGGCGGTACCTTAAGCGGCAAACTAACTGTACTGCCTCAAACCTATCAATTATCAAATGTATGATTTTTCATTTAAGCTGCAAAAGCTAAGCCTCCCTATTCTCCAACCTATTTGGCGAACCGTAAAATTATGTATTCTTTTTATGATTGCGTTCCTGACACAACTGAGCGCAAAAACATCAGGACAGCACATGACTTTACACAGCAAAAAAATAACTATGCCCCTAGCCGCAGTAGCCTCGGCCACAACAGTTCCGCAACAGAAGATCACGGTCACAGGACAGGTTATCGATAGCCTATCGCAACCACTATCCGGAGTCAGCATTAAGGTCAAAGGTACAAGCCTTCAGACCGCATCTGCAAAAGATGGCTTTTTCAGGCTGGAAAAGGTTTCTGTCGGTGCCACACTGGTAATCAGTTCGGTCGGCTATGAACCGAAACAGCGGACAGCAGTCGCTGATATGGGAAAAATTGTCCTCCACACAACAACCCAGGCCATGCAGGAAGTGGATGTCACAGTAAATACCGGTTTTCAAAAAATAGATAAACGAAAATTTCCGGGCGCGACAGTTGTATTAAAAATGGACGACATCAAACTCGACGGTGTAGTCGATCTCAGCCGCTCGCTGGAAGGTCGAGCTGCGGGCGTAATGGTCAACAATGTATCGGGTACTTTCGGTTCTGCTCCACGCATCCAGATCCGAGGCGTCACTTCCATATTGGGCAGCAATAAACCGCTGTGGGTTGTTGACGGACTGGTCCTGGACGATATCGCTAACGTCAGTAATGATCAGTTGACCAGTGGAGACCCGATAACCTTACTTTCATCTGCTGTCGCGGGCATCAATATGAGTGATGTAGAATCTTTAACCATCCTAAAAGATGCTGCCGCTACTGCCCTCTATGGCGCGCGGGCAGCAAATGGTGTGGTGGTCATCACCACAAAAAAGGGTACGACAGGCAAGATGCGATTTACCTACAACACCAATATTTCCACTTATCTCAAACCTTCCTATAAAAATTACGACATTATGAATTCCGCTGAACAGATGAGTGTCTATGCGGAACTGTTTCGCAAAGGACATCTAAACATCTATTCCATGGGATATCGCAACACCACAGGACCGCTGGGAAATTTGGCGGAACTATTGGATGGTGATGGAACCGGTCAATTTGCGGTGGAAAATACGCCCGAAGCCATTGATGCTTATTTAAAAAAATATGCACTGAACAATACAGATTGGTTCGATGTCCTTTTTAAAACGCCATTGCTCCAAGACCATTCGATCAGCATCAGCGGTGGTACGGAACGTTCGCAAACCTATGTGTCGGGTAATTTTTACAACGACAATGGCTGGACCCTTGGCGACAAGGTAAACCGCTATACAGTCAATGCAAGAAATACGGCGAAATTGAGCGACCGCATCACAACCAATTTTACGGTCAATGGAAGTACCCGTTTCCAACGGGCTCCCGGTAGTATTTCCAGGATCTTTGACCCGGCATATAGTGGCGGCTATGTCCGTAACTATGATATCAACCCCTTCAATTATGCCATGACAACCAGCCGGATTGCCCGAGCTTACGATGATAATGGCAACTTCGAGTACTATCGCCAGAATCTTGCCCCGTTTAATATTGTCAATGAATTAAATGAAAATAGAACGAATATCAGCCTATTGGATGTTCGTACTACGGGAAATTTAGAATATAAGGTATCCAGCAAATTAAAGTATCTCTTTCAGGGGAGTGTACGCTATTCCCGCACCACACAGGAACTGGAAGCCACAGAAAATTCAAACCGGGCCAAGGCCTATCGGGCGAACGACAATGTTGTCGTTAGGGATGCAAATAGTCTGCTGTATAAAGATCCTTTTGATCCCCTGGACGTAAAACGTGTTGTTATGCCTTACGGCGGTATATACAATCGGGAGGAAATATCGCTTAAGTCTTATGATATCCGCAATGAATTTACCTATGCTGATCAATGGAATGACCATGACCTGATGGTCTTCGGGGGACAGCAAATGACCTCCACCGACCAACAGACCTTTGTTTCCAACAATTTCGGCTATCAATACTATTTGGGCGGCGTCCCTTTTATTGATCCTGAGATCTATACCAAGACCATTCAGGAAGGTGGATCACTGTATTCTTTGGGAAATACCAGTCAGCGATTTTCGGCCTTTTATATCGCTCCAAGCTATACGTTTAAAAATAAGTATGTCCTGAATGCATCGCTGCGCTACGAGGGGACAAATCGTCTGGGAAGTTACCGGGCAGCACGCTGGCTGCCGACCTGGACAGTTGCCGCAAGTTGGAATGTGACGGACGAACCGTTTATGAAAAATATAAGCGGTATCAACCAATTGAAATTACGCAGCAGCTATGGGTTGACAGCAACCCTGGGTCCGTCCAGTGCCTCGCTGCTGGTTTATCCAAACGTATGGAACAATAGGCCATTTTTGTCAGAACGGGAATCTAACCTTTATATTTCCGAGCTCGCAAACTATAGGCTGACCTGGGAAAAAATGCATTCATTCAATATTGGATTTGACCTATCTGTTCTTGACAACCGGCTCCAGTTGGTTCTGGACTGGTTTAAAAAAAACAACTTTGATCTTCTCGGTCCTCTCATCTCCGGCGGCACCTCTGGAAGTTCCAGCAGGACAGGAAATGTGGCGACCATGAAAGGAAATGGTATCGAATTTACCTTAAAAGGAGATATCATCAGAAACGAAAATTTCAAATGGTCCAGCACTGGAACATTTTCCTACTACCTTGGGAAGGTCACCGATTACAAAGCGATTTCGGATAACAATGTGATGATACAGGCCGCTGGTGCTACTGTGCTCGGAAAACCGTTAAACAGTCTTTATTCGTACCAGTATCTCAACTTGGAGCCCAATAGTGGACGACCAGTCATTCGGGGACTGGACGGAGGCCCATCGATAAATGGAGTTGCCTATACGTCAACCAATTCAGCAAACCTCGTATACAATGGAACCACGATCCCCCCTTATACTGGTGGGCTGGAAAATAGTTTCCGATACAAAAACCTTTCGTTGAATATCTTCACGACCTTTCAGGCCGGCAATAAAATCCGGATGGCGAAAATTTTTCAACCGAATTATGGGGATATCAGCTCTTTATCCAGAGAATTGTTAAACCGCTATCAGCTACCCGGGGATGAAAAAATTCCGGGGGTGGTGCCGGGCATCATAGATGCTGTCACCTTAGAAAACAATCCCCGTATTGGTTCCGGTTACCGGGACTACAACGCATCGACAGAGCGCGTTGCCGACGGTAGTTTTGTCCGGTTGAAATCCATCCGTCTCGGATATCAGCTACCTAACCAGGCTTCGAAAGCACTGGGAGTAAACGGATTGCAGGCTGCCATCAGTATGCAAAACGCGCTATTGCTCTATTCAGATAAAAAATTGAGAGGCCAGGATCCCGAGTTCTATGGTTCCGGAGGTGTCTCCCAACCACTACAGCAACAAATTGTATTTACCCTTAAAGCTGACTTTTAATTTAGAAATGATGACGACGATCAACAAAATTAGATTTACGATACAATCCTTTCGGCTTAGCAAGCCATACGCGGGACTAAGCCTTTGGTTGCCACTACTTGTATGCTCCCTTGTTAGTTGCAATAAATACCTGGATAAACTTCCTGACAATCGGGTTGAATTAAAAACACCTGAACAAGTCGCTCAAATGCTGGTGTCGGCTTATCCCAATTTTCAGAACATTGTATTTTTGGAACTTTTATCGGATAATACGGGTTTTAGAACCCCACTCATAAACAGAGACACCGCCCAGGTGAGCATATTCCGGTTCACGGATTTCTCCAACGACTATGGATCCCGTGATAATATATGGAAGGGGTATTATGAATCGATTGCAGTTGCAAACCAGGCATTGGATGCATGCAAAATCGACAGTACTCGTTTTGCTTATAACCGAGGCGAAGCCCTGTTAATCCGCGCCTATGATCACTTTATGTTGGTCGGTCTATATGCGAAACCTTATAATGAAGGCACCGCTGACTCGGATATGGGCATCCCTTATGTACAGGAACCAGTAAACGATATTCAGACAAAATTCCACCGAAATACAGTGCGGGAAGTCTACCAGCTGATCGAAAAGGACCTGCTGGAGGGTATGCGTTTGGTGGACGATACAAAATATCAAAATCCAGCCTATCGCTTTACCAAAAGAGCTGCATTTGCTTTTGCAACAAGCTTTTATCTGGCAAAGAAAGATTATGCTTCCGTCCAGCGATATAGCTCCCTGCTTTTTCCGGGGAATACCATAAATGATTATATACGACCTTACAATACAAGTTATGCTATGAGTGAAAACTGGGCGATACTCTATGGCGGTGCTTCAGAAAAAGCCAATATCTTGCTTACTTCACCGGCGGACTTGATAAATAATGACCTCAGCAATGTAAGATATGGACTCAACGATTCAATCTATAGGGCATTATACCTTCGTCCAACAGCCTCAGGCGTATCCAAATGGGCTTTTATATTAAAATCTGAATTGGCCAAAAAGAATTATAGAGAAGAAAAGTATCCCTTAAAAGAGGTACTTATAGGCAATGGTTATGCGTATTATTACAGCAATCGCTGCATCCTGAGCACCGAAGACGTTCTCTTCAATCAGGCAGAGTCCTATATTATGCAAAATCAATATGACCAGGCCCTAAAGCTACTTAATTTTTGGATCAGCAAAAGGGCCAGCAATTACAATGCAGCCAGACACCGGCTCACTTTAGCTAAGCTCACGGCCTATTACCCGAACAATGATACAAAGACGGCACTTATGAACGAAATGCTCTGGTATAAACGGCTGGAATTTATGCAGACGGGTATGCGTTGGTATGATATTATACGTTTGGATCTCCCGGTCACACATAAAGACGAGTATAATAAAACCTTCACGCTGGCACCGGGATCATTACAGCGTCAGCTTCTGCTCCCTTTTTATGCCATTATTCAAGATGGTCTGCAACAAAATCCCCGATAAATTCAGACTGTCCATCCATTATTAAATAGAAAAGCGATGAATACTAAAATTCAACATAAAAAAAAGACAGACCTCGGTCAAACATTCCCGATCAGGCTAATGATCATATTACTATCCATTGCCCTTGTTGCATGCAAAAAAGAAAATCCAGTAGTACTGGATCCTAACCTCAATGGCATTGTCAGGGAGTTGATACCCTCTGATAGCCTGAATGACTGGATACTGCAAGAGTTTACCAAACCCTATAATATCTCCATCGATTACAAATACGATGCACCGAGATATCCCTTTTTTCTGGAAACCAATTATCAGGCTGTAAGACTTGAACTAGTCAAACCTTTTCTAATTTCATTTAACAAAAGCTTTATTGAGGTATTTAATGAGGTAAGCGGAAGCAAATCTTTTATCCAACAGTATTCACCAAAGAATCTCGTGCTTGTTGGTTCTGCGGGCAGTGTTGCGGGTGTTGCAGATGGGTACGGCACAATTTTTCTGTTTGGCATGAATACCAATAGTGTAAGTTTTGGGACGATATACCATGAGATAATGCATACGTTGAATATCCGCAAAGGAATCCCACCTTACTTCACCGAGATCTCGCTGGCGGATTATCGGGAAGCGGACTGGGAGTGGCGGGTAACCGCCAACGATGATGGATTTGTCAGCGCCTATGCCTCCCGTAGTGTAACCGAAGATATGGCTGAGGTATTCTCCAACTTTGTGACAAATCACGATAGGTTCGAACAACTGCTCCAGAATCCCAAAGGCGGAAAGAAAATTCAACGAAAGGCTGATGCCCTTGCGCAGTTTCTATCGCAAGAATACCATATCGATCTTGAACAGTTACGCCTGCAGTACGAAACAAGTTTACAATAAAACGAGACATTAATATACCTTAACATGAAACAATTAGCATTATATTTCGTTTTCTTTTGGAGCAGTATCATCACCTTGTCCTGCTCTAAGAATTATGAAAATCCGATATTTTCAGAAACCTCCGACAGCAGAACAAAAATATTGATGGATAGCCTCAATACGATATTTCTTTCCTCACCGGTTGGTTGGAGAGCAGTTGTATATGCCGATTCTGCACATTATAAGAGCAATAATCCCATCAAACTTCCTTTTGCTGTACGTCTTGATCAGAGCGGCACGATAACTGCACGAAAAGCTTTTGAATCCTGGTCAGATACCGCATATTACCGACTGAAAATGGCTATGGAGCCCGAGTTTATATTCTCCAACATTGGTCAGGGCGATCTCCTCAGCAACTTGAGGTATTACGAGTATAGAATACGCCATTACAGCAGGGATAGCATCGGACTGCTCGGGCGATTGGGAGAGTCCATTATCAAGCTTTATCCCTTAAAAGACGATAATGATCTTTTGCAGGAGATTTTGAAAGAAAACTGGATCAGTATCACAACTGGGAATATTTCCCTTGAAACGACGCACAACAGTAGTAGTGTAGAATTTAAGTCAATGAAGCAGTTTAAACTGCTATATCCGAATACAACACTCTCCACCTTGGACATGTCAGACGCAGAGTTGGCCTCATTAGCGCCTTTGCTGGGGCAAGGCTTTCGTTTTGTACTAAAACCAACTGGCTCAAAAAATAAAATTGAAAGCATTGAAAGTGTGGACGTAACGGCATCACCTTCTTCTTATTTTGATCTGAAAAGCAAGCAGTGTGAATATTCCTTTGACCCGTCCACAAATACCTTAAAGATTAAAGCGACTCTGGTGTATGTTCCCAGTGAAGATTCACCTTACGCCCTTTTGGGGAAGGCAACATTTACTATAGATCAAACGATACGACTTATTCCATCCATTGGGTAATCGATATACCGAGAAACTGGCGTACTTAACGTATGTGACCATTATAGGAGACAACCTGAGCTGGGTTGCCTCCTATCTTAAGCATTATGTGCAGACGCTCTCCAAAAGATTCACCACGCGAACAAGCTATCGCACAAAACGGTATAAAAAAATAGGCAGTATAGATTTGGATATTCCGTTTATTGCTGAATCCACAGGCACGATAAAAAGACAGGAAAAAGCGAGGGGCAATACTCATTCTGCCAGCCGAATGACACATTGGTCGGTCAATTTCCCATCATCAGATTGTACAAGAACACTGTTCTCGCCAGGAAGTAGGGGCACATGGGGCCATATGACACGATGTAGGCTATCTGCCTGACCCCTTCCAACGAATTTTCCATTGATAGAAAGCCTGGCCGCCGGTAATGTTGTATAAGCTTTGATGCTGATTGTACTGGCCTTGCGCGTATTGTTTCTTTTTTCGGTGAGATAGAGCATGGGCTCCTTGTTCCAGTTGGCTTTGTAAAAATAAAAGGCATCCTTTTTTGTTGCACGGTCATAGGTCACCAGTCCTTTATCATTCAAGCCTGTAAAATCGCCTTCTGTACGGATCGAAGAGCCAAAATCGGCCAATACCCAGATAAATTTACCCCAGATAAAGGGTCGTTTGGCCAATGCTGCCCAATTTGCTTCATGATAGGCTGTCTGCCATTCCTCAGGATGAAAATCTCCCCCCGGTTCGGGTGGCAAGGGCTGTTCTTGATGATGGTTAATATTCGCTCCAGCACCATATTCGCTAACGGCAATCGGCTTATGCTTAAATTTGCGATGCATATCATCTGCCCAGTCGCCTATATCTTCAAACTTGCCTCCATACCAGCCGTAATACTTATTCCAGGCGATCACATCGCTCACCGTATTGAAATGATCCGTATCCATAAATGAAGCGCAGGTCACGATTCGTGCGGGATCTTCTTTTTTTGCAATTACCTGTAGTTCCTGCAGAAAAGGGACAGGATCATCATAGTCTAATTTTAATTCATTAAATAAGCCCCAAAAAGCAATCGAAGGATGATTATATTGCTGCCGTATCAATTCGGTCAATAATTGCCGGCTATGGGCTTTTAATGCCGGCAAATCGATATACCCCGTACCGGTATATCCTCCTGGGCCGACCAATGGAATTTCTGTCCATAACACGATACCTTTTTTATCGGCCAGTTGGTAAAAATAATTTGACTGCGGGTAATGTGTCAATCGCATTGCAGTAGCGCCTGATTCTTCTATAAGTGCCATATCTTTTTCCTGATCACTAGATTGGAGGGCAGAGCCCCGCCCTTCGATATCCTCGTGCCGGCCGAAACCATATAGATCATATGGTTTTCCATTCAATAGAAAGCCTGCATCAGGATCTACCCGTAATGAACGTAGTCCAAAGGATTGAGACACTGCATCGACCAATTTATCACCTTGAAACAGCTGCACTTGTAACTGATAGCAATACGGATCAGATTTGCCCTGCCAAAGTCGTGGATTTTCAATGACAAATTGTTGCTGCGCACTCGAATCTCCACGCTGGAGAATACTGCTTTTTTTCAACAGCACATCTCCAGCGGTATTTTTTACCAGGGTGCGCAGTTCCAAACGCTGTGCTGCATCGCCCAAAGACAATCTTGTCTTTACGCTTATGGATGCCTCTTTAGCCGTTATTTTTTCAGTACGAATATATATTCCCGGTGATGCATAATCTAAGGGACTAATACAATTATGCGCCGTCACAACTAGCCAGACCGAGCGGTGAAGTCCTCCGTAGATATTGAAATCTCCCGCCAAGGGAAGCACATCCGCGCGAGCGGCATTGCTCACTTCTACTGTAATATTATTATCAGCATCTTTCTGAAGCTGCTGGGTAATCTCTGCGCAGAAAGCGGTATAGCCGCCTCGATGTTGTGTCACAAAACGGTTGTTAACCAGAACATCGGCTACCGAATTGGCACCTTCAAAATAAAGAAATACACGTTTATCTTTCCAATCCGGATGATAGTGGAGCACGCGCTGATAAATCCCGGTACCCCGATAGTAGTTTAGATTTCCCTGAAATACATCTTTTGCATTCCAGGTATGCGGCAAAGTAACCTGTTCTTTGGCCGTATGCTGTCTAACATCATAAGCAAAGTGAAAGTTCCAGCCTTCATTTAGATTTAGCTTTATCCTCGGTCCATTGTCTTTGGCACTGCCAATAAAAGCAAATAGGTTCAGAAGCAGGAATGTTAATATTACATTTTTCATATGTTTAGGATCGAATGAATTGCTATTTTTTGATACTGTCCGCATCAGTAATTTGACGCGGACAGAACAATGCTAGTATTGAAGTTCAAGCAGGGGTTTGTTGGCGGCCACTTCTTTACTGCTAAACGACACATTTCCTGTGGAAGAGAAAGTCCCTGTGTTGAGCAATAGAAAGGACAGCTTACGGTCGGTACCCATCAATTGTCTGTTAACTGCTTTTGTCACATCAATGGTCTGCAGGCCTACACCTGTAACGACTATCTGTCCCGCATAGACGGTATCCATTGGCGCATTATTCCAATTTATGGTATTTTCCAGCCAAGATGTGTTAGTGGTGGTATAAATATTAATGATTCGTTGAAGGGCTGTGTTCGTTTCAGCAACATATAATTTCAACCTGGCCGAGCTTACCTTTGATTTATTGACCGAGGCAATATCAAATTTTACGTAGGATTTACGCGCATAGGACAATGCGTCTGACTTGACCAGCAGATCAGCTGATGTACCATAATTGGTGTTGGCGTAGCTGCCATCACGGACGAAGGCATCTGCCAAACTGCTTCCCGCCTGTGCGATTACCGAATGTTGGAAAGCACCTACATCTGGATTACCGCCAGGTAGTGCATTGCCCAAAAAGTCCTTACTGCCATTATTTGCAATTAAAATACCGGCATTGCGTGCAGGAGAATTAGCCCCTAGATCGTATCCTTTGGCAGCATCGAACCCCTGTCCTCCAATTGGATTAATAAAAGCCGGATCAGTATAAAAATTATCCTTTGCCGTTGCAGTACCTATATTGGCCCCCGTAAAAGTGGTACCCGGAAAGAAATTATTGTTATTATAGCTACTCTGTGAGGTCAAAGCAATGGCTTGACCATTGTCATTCTTGGCCAGCAAAGTATTGCTTGTCCCTGCAGCAAAATAAAAGATATTGTTGGAAAAAGTACCATAGGGTGTGCCATGAAAAATAGCGCCACCTGGATTTTTGATATGGAATACATTGTTGTATATCTGATGATTACGGTTGGTACTGCCGTTGAATAGAAAAAGTTTTTTCTTTCCGCTTGTTCCGATATCATCCACGCTGACATTATAGCGTACGGTAATGTTTCTTGAGGCAGCCATAAATAGCATAAAACCACCATTATTGCCATGGGAATAATTATATTCAAAAATATCGCCATCCGTAGTTGAAGGCCCGTCCCAGCCATCAGCATCGAAAGCCATGCCATCGTTAATGCCACCTCCTGTCAAACCATAAACTTCATTATGCGCCACTAGGGTATTTTTACTTTTCACGGTCCAAATGCCTGCAAAATTGTAGTTACTGGTATTCATACAGGCTCTATGCACTGTATTATGGGTAATTTTGCACCCTCCTGTAGCCCCAGCCATGATAATACCATCCCCATAGATATTTTCGAGCAGATTATTATCAAAGATAACATTCGTTGCAGTACCCGTCGTCCGCATGCCTGTTACAGAAGAATTAGCAATATGGCAATTCTGTACCAGGAGATTGCTCACCGTCCCACTAATGATAATACCACCGTTAGCCTTATTGAAATTAGCGTCAAAAGTCGCCCGGTCCATCTGGACATCGGTCACGGAATTAACGTCGTGTATGTAGCAGTTTTTGATTTTGACACCGCTGGAATTGCTTCCGCCGTTGATCCTAATCCCCGTAGCGGTATATAGTTTTCCGGTCGGAACCCTATTGGTCAGTTCCAGATTGTTGACTTCGAAATTAGATACCTGATTCAAATATAGCGCGTTCGAACCATTTCTTTGACCGCCACCATTGATTACGGCTTTGGTGTCTCCGCCATACGTATCGATCACAATCGGGGCATCGGAGCTTCCAGAACTCTTGAGATGTAACGTATCATTCCATACGGCACCGCTTTTGAAAAGAATTCGGTCGCCAGGACCGAACAATGATGCATTTACTTTTGCCAAACTTTTCCAGGCAGCAGTTGTACTGGTCCCGCTGCTTTCGTCGTTACCCAAGGGGTCTATATAATAAGTCGTTCCCCCAGCCACATTGGCAATGGCTTTAGCTTTTAGATTCGTCAATGAATCCAGTTGGTCAGCCTTTTGGCATGCAGTCAAAACACCAAGACCGACAGTGATCAATACAATTAACTTTCTCATAATTCATTATTTTTTTATGATTTATAAATTTTGATTTACCTGTGTATCGTTGTATGGAACCGGAAGCCAATACCGTTCCTTGGTAATGCTGTTAAGCGGCTTTAGATCATCAGTGGCTTTATTCGTATTTGCCGATGCTACGATTTCCAACCGTTGGAGGTCAAACCAACGGGTGTATTCACCGGCAAACTCCCAAGCGCGTTCATTGACCACTGCGGCAGCAAAATCTTTAGCAGAAAGCCCCGTAGCTAGATCATCCAGCCCTGCGCGGCGCCGGATCTTGTTGACGGCCTCGTATGCTTCAGCAGTTACCTTACCAGTACGTGCTTGAGCCTCGGCATAAGTAAGCATAACCTGTGCATAGCGAAATAACTTCACTGCAAGGTCAGTACTACTGGTGGCAAAACCCAAAGTTGGCATATTGACCCGAAACTTATTATAATAGGGGTGCTTGGTGATACTTTGCTCCCAAGGTAAATCGCCTTTGCCTGTTTTGAATAAGGTATGAAATGTAATGTCTTTTCGTATTCCTGCCGGAAAACTATTAAAGAAGCCTATTTCTGCAAAATAATCACTCCAGCCGCTTTCTTCGGGATCGGGCATAGCGGACTTTCCGTAAAGTGCACTGCTGTTACCGCAACTTACACAAAATTGCAGGGCAAATACATCCTCTACTGTATTATTGCTACTTGTCGTGCCGGTCCAGAGATCTGAAAGATTGGGCACCAGATCAAATCCGTAACTGGCCTTTTTGTCCATGACCTCTTTTGCTTTCTCCGCTGCCAGGGCATATTTTGTGGCATCATTGACCGGAAACCCTCCCTGAGTAAGATAAACTTCTGCCAACAATGCCTTCGCTGTACCTGCATTAGCGCGGCCGGGCATTCGCTTGACATTCATCATTGTCTCTGCTTTTTTAAGGTCTGCTTCGATCAGATCGTAGACTTGACGGACGCTGCTTCTGGGTATGGTCAAAAGGGACTGCTCATAATTCGCCGAGGTGACCAGCGGAATATTTCCCCAAAGCCGTACCAACCAAAAATAGGAAAAGGCGCGTAAGAAGTAGGCCTCACCAGCCAATTGGTCGATCAGGGTGGCATCTCCGCTCGTGCTCTTATAATTTTCAATTATACCATTGGCACTCTGGATACTTTTGTAACATCCCAGCCAAATGACAGCGATCCGGCTGTTGGTGGCGTTCACTGCGAATTGATCCATCTCGCGCAGCTCCTGCTTGTTACTCCCTACGTGGGTCGTGATATCATCTGCTCCCATCAGTACAGCATTAAGTGCAGCAGTGGAAAAGCCTGAGGTATAGCCATTTTTTAGCGGCTGATAAGCTCCTACAACCGCGGTTTGTAATCCTTCTATTGTTTTTAACCCATCTCCGGCAGGGAGCAGGCTATTGGGATGTTCATCCAGCTGCTTATTACAGCTGATAACTAGCGGAAATATACATAATGCCAGAACTAATTTTTTCATCGCTCTATTTATTATCTTGTTAAAAATTGATTTTCATTCCTCCCGTAATCGATTTCGCATTGGGATACGAACCATAATCTATGCTCTGGTTGGTATCCGTGCCAGCAGCTCCGGAAGTATTATTCGACTCGGGATCAAAGCCTTTGTATCTGGTAATCGTAAACAGGTTGGTCCCGCGTACAAAAAGTGCAATCTTCGCCCATCCTATCAGTGATCTGGGCAACTCATAACTGAGGCTGATATTTTTGAAGCGCACAAAGGAGCCATCTTCGAGAAACCGTGTTGATACTGTATATAGCTTGGAAGTTTTGCTAAAAGCGGGGATATCCGATGTCTCATTGACCCCAGGTATATACCTATTTTTTATTTCGGCAAAAGTCGCCTGCCGGAAGTCAGCATTGCCCGTTATACCAGCAGCATAGGTATAATTCAGTTTGTCAAAGCCACCTAAAGCCTGTACAAAGACATTAAAGGTAAAGCCTTTCCAGTTGACAGTATTATTCCAGCCCCAGGCGTATCTGGGCAAGCCATTACCGATCTGGTGAAAATCATTTCCGTCTATCACTTTGTTGTCATCCAGATCAGCGTAGCGCGCATCGCCGGGGACATTTCCATAGGTTGTGGCTGTCGCTATTTCGGCAGGCTTCCAAGTACCAAGGTAGGTAAGCCCCCAGTAAGAGCCCATTGGCTGGCCTGGGATAATTTTAAATTCCGGCTGCGAAGAAAGTCCAGCCCCGACATTGCCTCCCGCAGCGATACTTGCCGCCGAACTCAGGGCTACGACTTTATTGCGCAAGAACGAAACATTAAAAGCGCTGTTCCAGGTGACTTTTCCATTTTGGAGAATGTTACCGGATAAGGAAAGGTCTACTCCTCGATTGTTCACCTCGCCTACATTCTTCAGAATAGCCCCGCCGCCCATATACATCGGGACGGGAACAGGCAACAGCAAACGATCAGTATTTTTAGAATAATAATCTGCAGAAAAAGACAGACGGTGATCAAACATATCAGCATCTAGCCCTATATCCCATTGTGTAGTCCGCTCCCACCCTAGATCTGGATCTTTTGGTTCACCGGGGATAATGCCTGTACTTGAGGCATTTCCCGCAAAAAAGGTGGTCACATTCTGATATAAAGGAATGGTGCTGTATGGCCCTATAGCCTGATTACCAGTAACACCGTATCCCGCCCTCAGTTTGAAGTTGTCAAAAAGCTTATTCTCCTTCATAAAATCCATCTCGGAAATTTTCCAGGCCACACTTGCCGACGGGAAGGTGCTGTATTGGTTTCCGGGATGAAACTTGGACGATCCATCACGGCGCACACTAGCCGTAATATAATAGCGGCCCTTGTAGTCATAACTCGCACGTCCCAGATAGGATAATAACTGGTAGTCTGAATAAGATGTACCCAGTGCATTAGACTGTGCCTGGGCTAAATTATAATACCCCAAGGCGGGAAAAAATAGACCGCCTGCATTTGCATTAAAACCAGTAGACTTGAATGATTGATATTCTAACACGGCAGTAACCGTAACCTGATGTTCCTGATTGAACAGGCGTGAGTAGGTCAAATTGTTGGTATTCTGCAATCCAATACTCTCGATATTGCTACGCGAGGCACTAGCTTTGCGATCCGACGCAATATAGATGCCTCTATACCCAAGCTGATTATTATTATTATAGTTGATCGCTCCAGACACATCCAAACTCAAGCCTGGTATAATCTGATAACGCAATCCCGCAAGGGTAGAGAATACCGAATTATTGTTGCGGTTGTTCTGATCCTTGGCGATAGCTACGGGATTAAAAGTGATCGAGCTATAGGGATCATTCATCGTAAAACCGCCACTGGCATCCCTCACAGTCTCCGTTGGTGACCAAGCGATAGCTTGGGCGATAGGCGAGTCCCGCCCTGTGATACTGGTATTATTGCTTTCATTTCTATTTGCGTATGCATTGACATAAAAAGAAAGACCTGGGTATAACTTGGCATCAATACTTGCTCTCAGGGCATAACGCTTTAGCCAGGAATTGTGAATAATACCTTGCTGGTTTAAGTAATTGCCGCTGGTATAGTAAGTGGTTTTATCATTACCGCCGGAGATATTAAGCTGATACTCCTGTGTAGGTGCTGTGCGAAAAATCTCGTCCTGCCAGTCCGTACCGCCTTTGGCTCTATACTGCTCAATCTGCGCCTGCGTAAAAATCGGGTTGGCTTCCAGTGCCTTATTTTTTTCATTGACAATAGTTGCAAAATCTGCCGCATTCAGCAAGTCTAACTTTTTAAGCCTGCGTGCGGAAGTGAACTGGCTAAGCAGATCAATAGTTGTCTTACCTGCCTTTCCTTTTTTTGTGGTAATAGCCACGACACCATTGGCCCCACGGCTTCCATAGATCGCTGTCGCCGAAGCGTCCTTAAGCACATCGATCGTCTCAATATCATTGGGATTAATGCTATTGGGATCGGCCCCCACAAAACCATCTATTATATATAAAGGGTTATTGTCACCCCGGATAGAATTATTGCCCCGGATCCGGACAGCGATAGCTCCTCCGGGAGCCCCCGCATTGGAAGTCACCTGAACGCCCGGAACACGTCCCTGCATGGCCTGTGAAATATTGACCACAGGCTGCTCCCGAAAATCCTTGGCGGTAACAGAGGAAATAGATGCTGTAAGATCTTTTCTTCTTTGTGTGCCATAACCAATCACGACCACATCTTCAATCGCAATGGATTGTGACGGCATTACTACCACAAATGGAACCTGGATACTATTGACAGGAACTGTCCTGGTCTGGTAACCTACCGCGGAAAATGCGAGCACATCCGTAGCAGTTGCTTCTATTGAAAAATTACCCGACGCATTCGTATGAATTCCGCCTTTCTTTCCCTGGATTTGTACATTGATATTTTCAATAGGCAATCCTTTGTCATCTTTTACAATTCCTTTTATCTGTCTGTTTTGTGCTTTTACGCCAAAGGCAATCAATAGTAAGCACATGAAAGCTAACTGTTTAAACATCGCATTGTTTTATAATTGGTTCATAGGCCAAAGCTATCGTACAATACCGATCCATATAGGGTAAAATCAGAAAAAAAATGGGGTAAAATTGTAAAAGATATGCTTATATTTATGTTGTTAATGATATTTTTATTATCCTGCGCCTAAATTTTTTAACGAACCATTATAAACATGCTCAAGACTAATATTTTGGTGGTTTTATTTTGCTGTGTAATGTCATTGGAGGCGCAGGAGTTACTGTTTAGCCGGCTTACATCAGAGGACGGGCTAGCACCTGGAGCCGTACTCTCCATAACCCAAGACGCGAACGGTTTTATGTGGTTCGGAACGCAGAACGGGCTCACACGGTTTGACACACATCGTTTTAAGACGTATACGCGCAAGCTACCAATCACAGCCAGTACACAAGGAAATTATATTACACAGCTGTTATACGACTCTCAAGACAGGCTCTGGATAGGTACCCGTAATGGACTAAACAGCTATAACAGTGAAACCGATGAGCTGGACGAGGTACTGCTTAGCGCCACGAAAGCCGATCAGCCGGTTAACATCAGCTGCATTTACGAAGATAGGCAGAAAAATATCTGGATATGGTCATCCATCGGATTATATTTAAAAAATAAAGGCCCTTCGACCCAATTTCGGCTGATCGCAATCCCCGATTCCGTAGGTGGATTAGCCACAAACAACAACGCCCGAACAATCTATCAGGACCAGCGGGGCAGCTATTGGATCGGATCTTCGGCAGGATTAACGGAGATGACTCGGAACAAGGAAAAAATAAAGTTTAAATCCTACCGGCATAAGCCCAGTGATAAATCGAGCCTAAGTGATAATTACGTTACTGTCATCACCGGAGACCATTCCAATACATTGTGGATAGGCACACAACAAGGCGGAGTCAATCGTTTTGACACCAAAAAACAGTCGTTCAAGCATATACAGTCATCCGGCGCCAATGGTCTCGTAAATAATAATATCCGGGACCTGAAGTTGGATGCCACCGGAAAATTGTGGATTGCCACTCAGGGTGGTATCAGTGTATATAAATCACAAAGTGGTGATTTTAAAAACTATCGTTCGGTTCCGAATAACCAACAAACCCTGAGTCATAATTCAGTATACAGCATTTTCTTTGACCAACAGGCCTCCGCATGGATTGGCACCTATTGGGGTGGGGTCAACAGTATCGCGATAGACAACACGCCTTTCCAAAACTACGGAACGAATGCGGATGGAATAGGAATTAACAACAATGTGATCAGCGCTATTGCTGAAGACAAGTCGACCGATCGTCTATTGGTAGGTACAGAGGGCGGCGGGATCAACATCATAGATAGACGAACACGACAGATCATACGTCAGTTCACCTATAATCCGCTTGACCCCAATTCCCTCGGATCGGATCTTGTAAAGCTTATTTACCGAGATCGGGATGGTAATTTTTGGATCGGAACCCATGGTGGTGGGCTGAACTTATATGACGCCACTAACGATAATTTTACACGCTTCTTTTATACTCAAAATGATACGCAGACTAGAAATGCCGAAGCTCTGGCTATATGTGAAAGCACAACTGGTCTATTCTGGATAGGAACACAGACAGGATTACTCGCTTTTAAGCGGTCTGGGCGTTCATTGTTGCCCCTCCCCCAAAACAAGTTGAGCAAAGCCATTGGTGCCCGAATGGTAAAAACGATCCTTCAAGCTAGAACTGGTGATATTTGGGTTGGCACCAGTAGCCACCTATTTCGAATGAAGAATGGTAAAATAACACAATTCCCATTTTCAGAACAGTTTCCGCTCGATAATATCAACTGTATCTATGAAGACAAAAATGGGGAAATATGGGTCGGATCGGCGGCATCAGGCTTATTCCGATATGATGAAGCTGTCCCAAAAATAAAATTTAGGCGGCATACAAAAGCAGAGGGGCTGCCCAGCAATAATATCGTGGCAATACTGGAAGATGATGGGCAAAATCTCTGGATTTCGACTGGAAATGGTCTCAGTAAACTGGATATGCGACGTAATTTATTCAAAAACTACAATAAAGACGATGGTCTATCCAGCAATATTTTTAATATAAACTCCTGCTACAAAAGCAGTTCAGGAGAAATGTTTTTTGGCGGTTATAACGGGCTCACCTATTTCTACCCAGATCAGATCAGCGAAAATACTTTTGCTCCGCCAACGTTTATGACGGGTTTAAAACTATTCGATCATCAAGTTCATATCGGAAAACCCGACGATTTAC
This sequence comes from Sphingobacterium sp. CZ-UAM, assembly GCF_002000245.1. Taxonomy (GTDB): domain Bacteria; phylum Bacteroidota; class Bacteroidia; order Sphingobacteriales; family Sphingobacteriaceae; genus Sphingobacterium. The sequence continues at coordinate 1,825,318 of NZ_MTCM01000001.1, forward strand.
TAAATAGAGAGATCAGCGGCGCAACCGAGATCAGTTTTACACATAAACAAAATGTATTTACATTGGAGTTCGCTACGCTAAATTATGTGCAGCCGTCCAAAAACAGATACGCCTACAAAATGGAAGGATTCGACGATAGCTGGAATTATGCCGACCAGCCAACAGCCACTTATATGAATTTGCCTGCGGGTAAATATACATTCCTAGCCAAAGGTTCCAATAATGATGGTGTATGGGGTCAATCCACGCAACTTCAAATTGTTGTACGGCCTCCTTTTTGGAAAACAATATGGGCTTATTTATTTTATTTACTGTTACTTGCCATTATAGTATTTTTGTTCATCCGCTTTTTTGTGCTCCGGTCGATGGTCAAACGTGATCAGGAACTGACTCGCCTAAAATTGGATTTTTTCACGAATATTTCCCATGAAATGCGCTCACGGCTAGCGCTTATAATGGCTCCTGTTGAAAAAATGCTCCTGCTCGACCTGGCGGATAAAGAGAGTATAAGACAACTTCGGATAATCAGAAAGAACTCCGAAAGCTTGCTTCACCTGCTGACCGAACTGATGGACTTTCGGAGAGCTGAATCTGGAAATCTGATCTTACATCCTGAGAAGGTAGATGTTGTATCTTTTCTTCGGGAGATCTATTTAACATTTGAAGACTGGGCTATCGCATCTGGTATCCGGTCTGAATTTCTTTGCCATACAGGCGCCATATACCTCTATTTTGATCGGGTCCAGCTAGAAAAAGTATTCTATAATCTTTATTTCAACGCCTACAAGTTTACCCCCAGTGGCGGATTTGTCGTCACTCAAATCGAAGATAAAAATAACAGTCTGGTAATTACTATACGGGACAATGGAAAAGGTATCACCCCGGAAAACCTGTCTAAAATATTTACCAACTATTTTCAGGAAGACGACCAATCAACCGATCATAAGGGATATGGAATTGGCCTTGCGCTGGCAAAAAGTATCATTGAATTGCACCATGGAACGATCTCTGTGACTAGCTCGCTAAGCCAAAACGGTAATATCACGGTTTTTACAATTATACTACGCAAGAATGCTATACCTGAAAGCACTAGCCGCCAGCCAAATAAGGATCCAGAAAACAAAGAAGTACACGTAAATAGGCCATTGTTTGACAACTTCATTGTAAGCCCAGAGCTTCCATTACCAGAAAGTATGATCGCTCAGATTACTGAGAAACGCCATACCATCCTACTGATCGAAGACAATGCTGAAATTCTCCAGCTAAATAAGGAGATGCTTGAAAAAAAATACAAGATCGCTACCTGCACAAATGGCCTTGATGGATGGGATACTGCGATCGAACTTATTCCGGACGTTATCGTAAGTGATGTAATGATGCCGGGGATAAATGGGTACGACCTATGCTATCGCCTGAAGGCGGATGAACGTACAAATCACATTCCAATTATTCTCATCACAGCAATGATCTCGTCCCAACAGCTTGTACAAGGATTGCAGCATGGTGCCGATATTTACATCGGCAAACCATTTAGTATACAAGCGCTTGCCTTACAAATCAGTAACCTACTTAGTTTACGTGAAAAAATACAGCAGCAACGCAATAAACAATTGATCCAACCATTGCAACAAACTAAAAAGCATGACCAATTTAATAGTGCAACGGCTCCCATTACAGATCCTTTTCTTGACAAAGTCATCGACATTATCCAAAGGCAGCTCGATGACCCCGGCTTTAACGTGGATATGATTTCAAAACATTTAAATATGAGCAGACCTATTCTTTACAAAAAATTGCATATGTTGACCGGATTGACAGTAAACGATTTTTTGAAAGCTATCCGAATGAAAAAAGCCATGGAATACCTGAACGATGAAACGCTTAATATCAGCGAAATAGCTTACAAAGTAGGTTATAGTGATTTAAAATATTTCAGCCGTGAATTTAAAAAATATTCTGGCAAAACTCCACGGGACTGGCGACGAAAACCAGGCTAAATATTTGGAGAAGATCTGCTAAGAGATAAATAGATATCGTTGTAATAAATGAGATAAATACCCATAGTTCGTAATGAATCGAGAAGGTTGTCTCAGTAAACAGCTTAAATACATTAATATGATAGAACTCAAAGAGAAAGGTTTATTTTTTTCTCGTCATGATATAGCCGTATGTTAAACTGTAACATGACGAGAAAATTTTATCTGGCCTTATTCGCATAAAAGTGTATCGCTTAAAAAGCAGGCGAAAGATCCTTTTTCTCCTTTCGAAGCCTACTTAAAAACTATTATTTAGGTTGATATACCCTTACGTAATCGAATAATACACTGTCAGGTAAATTAAAGGGTGGCGGCCCGCCCCAACCTGTCAGTTCGGTACTGAGAATCATATATTCTGAACGTTTTGAAAGACCGAAATTTGTTTCTCTTGTTTTATAGCCATCAATAAAAAACGTATATGAAGTGTCGGTCCAGAGAAGTCCAAAAGTGTGGTATCCATTATCTACCTCCGGATAAGGAATGCTAACTTGACTCGATTTGTGATAGGGATCAGTATAACCATTATAGTGAATGGTTTGATGAACTAGTCCCGACGTATTACGAAGGTATTCAAAAATATCCACCTCAGCACCGTTGACTGCGGGATTATCATAAGGAGTGCTTCCAATAGAAGGTGACTGTAACCAGAAAGCAACATGGGGTCCTTTCTTTGTGTTCATTTTTGCACGACACTCAAAATAACCATAGGTCGGATTAAAATGACCATCTGTACTGATTTGACCAACGTAATACTTATCTCCCTCCCGAATTGCTTTGACCACCATATTGCCATTGCCGTCCAGCGAAATTGTTTTTGCATTGTTGACAGTCGCAAATTTTCTAACTGTTCCTTCTGCACGATAGCTCCATTTGCTTTGATCCATTGTGGCACCTTCAAATTCATCGTTCCACACCAAATTGTATTTAGCAAGTAGTTTATCAACATCCGTAGAATCCTTTTCCGAGGAATTGAACACCAACTGGGGGGCCCGATCAGCTAGCTCCCGAGATGAAAAAGAGACATCTCCGGTCGAATTAGCTGGTCCGGTGTTAAGTAATAGAAAAGTCACCTGCTGATTGACTGCTCCCACCTGGTTTTTGATCGCTTTGGTCACATCAAGAGAATAATGTCCTGTCCCAGTAATACGCAACTTACCTACATGGACGGTATCCATAGGTGCATTGTTCCAATTAATAGTCTTCTCATCCCAGGTATTCGTCTTTACCGCATAAACATTTACCGTCCTGTACAATGAGGTGTTGAGCTGCCTAACATTTAAAGAAAGTCTTGCTGAACTGATCCCTAAATTTTGGACACTGGTCAAATCAAACTTAATATAGGATTTGCGCTTAAACGAAGCCTGATCGGATTTAACCGCCAAGGAGGTTTCTGCTCCATAATTATTATTTGCATAATTTCCATCGCGAACATAGGCATCAGCAGAAGCGGTTAGTGTGGGAAGACCCTCAGAGAGAGATGCTTTGCCATTACTGAGCAGATTCGTTTTGGCATCCATTAATTCATCTTGCCGGCAGGCCACGAATAACAGGGACATTGTAGATGAAATACAAGTCGCTATTAAAGCTGTTTTGATTTTCATGTTTTCTTAATTTAAGTGAATAGTTATTATTAAAAAAGTTTTCTCTTTCGTTCGTCGGTTGTTTTCTGATCATTCGTCATGACTAGAATGACCAAGCTATCTGCATAAAATTGTATAGATATAATTGATTATATTTACAAGACGTTCGAGTAGCTAATTTGTCCCGAAAAAAATTAAATTCACTATTCCTAGTGATTGACATTGTCCTTATTTTAAAATATCTTCACTTATATTTGCTGATCCTTCTTAGCCCTGATGTACCCTATTAGTTTAGCCCCTCCCCATCTTACTTAAAACCATTTATTGAAAAATGATATTATACAGATAAATAAACCTATATGAAAAGAAAACTACTATTAACCGCAATGGCTCTTGGCACCATAATTCCAGTTTTTGGCCAAAAACGCGGCGAAACACCACCACATCCCAGTGACTCCGTAAAATGTAAAAAACAACCAGATGATAAAAACCATATTAAAACAAGGGTATTTACTCTGGATCTAGCAGCCCCCACCAGAAATGCTTTGGTTGATACCGAATGTGAATCTCCACGGTTGCAAATAAGAACCCGCGAGCCACTTGCTTTCCAACTGATTAACGGAAATCCCTATAAATACACTTATGTTATCAACCACAATGTGATCAATTTATTCGGCAATGCTGGCGTGAGTCCCATAGACAGCCTAGGGAAACTCATTATTGGTAACGGTACACCCGGCGCAAAACAGGAACAGGACGATCCTACGACACAAGGAATAGCGAAGGCTCAGGAGGAACTCAAAAAATTGGAAGATGATCTCAAGGTAGCGAAATCAAATCAATCCAAAGACCTAACAAGGGCAACTAGCTGGGATAAACGGATTCAGGAATTAAATGACGATATCAGCATTAAAAAAGCAGCGCTGCGCGATCTGGAAGCAAATTATGTATCCAAATCGATTTATTCCAAAAACTACGTTGACACCGTAAAATTCAACAATTTTCTGAATACAGCAAGAGCTGGTACTGCCCGAAATCCTGAAGGAGATATTGAAACGATTAATACAGCGATTTCATTATTGAAAGAAAAATTCAACGACCTGAATATTGATCTGGAAACATACCTCGGCAAGGTCTCCGCAGAAGATTTTCTGACAGCCTCTGATTTTTCGGCCAAGCGGGCCACATTTGCGGCCTCTTTTTCATCCATGATCCGAACTAACCAGGAGATAGGAAATGAAGCCGCACAGTTTGAAGAAACAAAGAAAAATTATGATGAAACCCTAAAAAATATCCAACCGGTCTCGGATAAGATCAAGGAAAAAATAACCGAGATGCTGCAGTTGAAACTTCAAAACTATATGCTGCCTGTCGATATCAATGGGAAAAATATTGACGCGGTCGAAATCACGGTGGAACGCTATGCCCGAAAAGGAGTGAATCCCACTCCCGATCGTTATACCTATAATATCTGGGTAAAAGGTGGGGTTAAAATTGATGTTAGCGGCGGAATATTCCTCTCGACATTGATGGATAAGGAATACGAAATCAAGGGAACGGGAGCCAACCAGACGATCCTTGAGAAGAAAAGAGGCAAATATGATTCTGGCTTTGGCTCTACCCTCAACCTCTCACTACGCAGTGCAGACTGGGTTCGCCCCACCTTGAGCTTCGGCGCCTTATTTACCACAAATCAAAAATTCCAGCTGCTGACTGGAGTCGGTCTAATTTTGGGTAAGGAAGAACGAATCATTTTGCAGGGCGGTTTAAGCATGGGCAGAACTTCGGGTATCTCCAGCGCCTACAAGGCGGATGGAGCGACAACCTACGACCTGGGAACAGCCGGCACGGTATCCACAACGGAGAAATTCTCCTTTGGCCATTTTTTTGGACTCACCTATAATTTCGGTAAAGTCAATAAGGAGAAAGCGACAAAATAACAAGGATTATCCCTATATACGATCTGTTTTTGAAAAACTTCCACCGCAATAGTGGAAGTTTTTTTTATTCTCGCCAAGCCAATAGGTAAGAACCACCCTGGAGCTTGTCTATCACTTCTTTGCTATACTTCGGACTGACGACAAAACAGCCCTTTGACCGTCCAGCATTCTCCTCCGTCACATATTCTCCGGGATGCACGACAATATACCGCTCCCGGGTATTGCTATTGGACTTCTCGAGGCCGTCTAAATACAGTGACCGTCCGTTTTTGTCACTTATATAGGTGGTATCTGTTTTAAAAATTCCCAAGCATGATTTGTTGGATCCGATCACATTCGAAAATTCCGTCGCATAGAGATCCCCCGAATTCCGGGCATGTGACACGAGGTAGCTTTGTACTTCTCCTTTATTCAGGTCGAAAATAAACAGCCGTTTTTTCGTCCTCGGTTTGTTGTAATCCACAATGGCCCAATAATTAGCCTTGCTTTTGGGATTAAATTCGAATAGCTTTTTCAACTGCTCCCCTTGTCCCACGGTATCCGCAAGATCCAAAGCCACCTGTTTGCGTTCTTTTTTTTCTGTTGAACCTGAAGGATCCACCGACCACATTTTGCTGGGTTCTGCAGCAATATGCTGATCCATATAACCCTGAATCTGTTTTAACAGCATGTCACATTCTTTTTTGATCTGCAGTCCTTCCTTTGTATCGCCAACATGAATGATCGGATTCCAATGACGGGCGACACTCCGAATGCAAACTCCGGTAAACTCAACGGTAAAGCTTGGGTACAGCTTGGATAAGCGCTGAAATTCCTTCCCCTCTCCATCCCCATAATTTTCGGCGTCCTGCAAACTGCAATGTGCGCCTTTTGCAAATAAGGTCGCACGGTCATCCTGTGTGAGTTGATACTTTTGGTATATTTCAAGCAATATCTTTTGGCTGGCCAGTGGTGGAGCGGTACGGATATCATAACTGGTCTGAAATAGTCCGGCTTCTGAATTTTCGGCTGTCGGCTTTTTTATTTTTGCTGGGTCTCCCCAGCCCTTAAGTTTACCCTGATCCCAGCCACAGCAATGCCTGCCATTGCTTTCCATCAAACCGAGACCAAAGAGCAGTACAAACAGTCCCCGCAAACGATCGACATCAGTATCCAGTGCATTCGCTGTTTCCGCAGACAGCAATTCTTTAAAACGTAATAAACTGTCTTTATCGCGATCTTTCCCCAAAGGCTTCGCTAATTCCTTAGCAATGTTATCCCCTTTTTTCAAGCCTTCATAAAGACTGGCAAAGGTGAGGCTCATGCCATAGTAATAACCATAGGGCGCCTGCCCCCGATTCCCATTTTCCCATCTCATTTTTGAGATCCCGGCTTTGTCAACGATACTGGGGATCGCAAGGAGCGGATCCTCGCTCAGCGCTGTTTCAACCACAAGACCAAGCTTTTTTAGCATAGCAGCATCAAGTCGTCCATTAACATCCAGATTATTGGTATCTTGATATCCACCAATCGCATTTTTGGTTTGATTGCCATAGGCTCCATCAATATTGCCGAGACTATAGCCAAGTTCGGTCAATCTGATCTGGACAGCTTCTACGTGCTGTCCCTTATCTCCAAAGGCGGGAATCATTGAAATTGTTTTCATAACAGCTACTTTTGGTGTATATAAAAATTTATATATGGCTTTCCATCATAATACATGTTATTTTGATGGACTATATAAATTTAGTTAATTCGAAAACACAAAAAAATAGCTAGTACTAGTGAAAGTGTCCAACTCAAATCCAGCCTTTGTCAATCAATTTTTTGATCAGTTGTAAGGGTGTTCTGACCCTTGCCTTTGCCAGGATATTTTTACGGTGCGAATTGATGGTGTGGATACTCAGGCATAACCGGTCTGCGATCTCGCCGCTACTCATTCCTTCAACAATCCCCTTTAACACTTCCCTTTCACGTACGGTAAAAAGTTCGTTGCCGGAAGTTACCCTATCCTGATCTTGAATATTGTAATATGATGGTGCTCCATGCAGGCCTATGATCGAGCAGCTTGGCTGGCCCTGCTTTTGTAAATGCGTAATGTCTGTATGCACGTGCAAGCTGTGATAAAGATTGCGATCTTCGTAATTGACAAGAAAATACTGAATTAATAGCCGGACATAGGTACCGTCCTGCTTGCTGACCCTTAAATCATACTGCACTTTATAATCAGCTATTTTGTCCAAAGGTACAGTATTGAAAAAAGAAGTGACTAAGCGTTCAAAGTTTAAAAAATAAGCTCTATCCTGTGGATGAATATTTTCCATGAAGAGCGGCATATCCATTGCTTTCGGTTCGTAGCCCAGCACCGAAAATAGCTCCGGACTAGCTTCAGCAATCTTCCCCTGATAAATATCAAACAGTAAGAAATAGTAGTCTCCAGCTTGAAAGGTATTGAAAAACTGCCGATAACTTTCAAGCAGCTCGTGAAGCAACAGGAGATCCATGGCTTTTGCTCGATGGACGACTGTCTTCCAGTACTTCTGTACCTCCTGGTAAAAGGTTTCTTGGGATATAGGTTTCATAATCAGGTCAAATATGGGCTAATTTGTACGGCATTTCTATTTATCACATGGCATGTAGCCTTGTATAAAATCCAAACCGGCTACATTGGTCAACCACAAAAGATTCTGCAAGATCGAGCAACAGGATATTACTATTGTTTGGATCGCCTTTAATCAAAAAAATTTACCGTGTCATATAAACAACATCAGCAATGATGTTTATCCTGTACATCTACCAATCATTAATAAGTAAAAACTTATATTCATCATCATTTGCCTGTACCTTCGCCCTAAACAATACTCTTCTATAGGGACGATTAAGGTTCGGTTTTGTCCCACGATTTTTAAAATTATTTTTTTTAGCGCATCGAATAAGGAGGACAACGCAATTTGCGAGCAGAGAATTTAGCAATGAAAGTTGGGAATCTAATCGATGTTATAGGTAGGGAATCTCAGTTGAAACAACAAAAAATCAACAATAGACTGGATTTATTCTAACTAATCACAATAGAAACATCGAAAGTCTGTAAGATAAATTTGGAAAATAGTCTGTATATTTGTATCTTAATAAAAAAGTATTAAATCATGAAGGCAAAGAAAACAAATTTGAAAGAGCGGGGGACAGAGGATTTCATTGCTGTATTACAAAAATACAAAGCGAAAGTTACCAAAAACAGTGAAACTTCCAAACGATTCCTAGTTGATTTAGGGGTAATCACAAAAAAAGGTCGGCGAACAAAACGTTATGAAAACCTATGTATTCCAGAGGTTCAGGAATAGTTTATGGCTTTCACGGCTGCGATCGCGAGGTCGCAATGAATGTATTGACACTTAAGCAACCTCTCAAAGGTAGTGTCAATAATTATGACTGGTTGGGAAATGGCATGTATTTCTGGGAAAATAGTCAATCAAGAGCCCTTGAATACGCCCAACATCTTAAAGAAAATCCTGGAAAATCAAAAAAACCAATAAAAAATCCCTTTGTTATTGGTTCAGTAATCCATCTAGGTAATTGCTTAGATCTTTTGGACTATGAAAAACTAAGCTTATTGAAATTTGGATATGAGATTTTGGAAGCTACGCTAAAATCGCAAAATAAACCAATACCCAAAAATAAGCCACTTGGAAATTTACAAGAATTAATGCTTAGAGATCTGGACTGCGCTGTTATAGAGACCTTGCACAAAGCCCGAATTGATGGAAATCTTACACCATTTGACAGTGTCAGAGGCGTATTTTGGGAAGGAGAAGAACTATATCCCAATGCAGGATTTAGAGAGAAAGACCATATCCAGATCTGTATAAGAAATCCAAATTGCATCAAAGGTTTCTTTCTACCTAGAGATATTAACACTAAATTTACATTGGTTTAGCTATTCAACACCACCAGACTACAAAAGGATAGTCACTCTACTTTTTTCATTCAAAATAACGCTGAATATTAATAAAATAACTATTTCGTCGACTTTAATATCATGCTTATTTAAAAGAAGGCCTCTAGGCTTTAGCCATATATTAACCTATTTTATGAAAAGTATGCCAATTGGATTTGGCATATCTAAAATACAAATTTATTTATGTCTTTTTGCAATTGGATTAACCTCTTGTTCTTCCGCTTCCATCTCTCGTCCTCGGAGAGCCTGTACCTGGAGTAAACAAACTAGTGTCTGTTGGCTCAAATATTGTGCTCTCTATAAAGTCTCGAGCGAATTTTGAACGTTCATTTTCAGGTAAGTTTATAGTTATGGTGCCTCTGAGCATTTCATTTTTTGTTTTAGATAGTACTGTAAAATTGATTAAATTATTACCCTTACTATAGAAAAATCTTCCGTCTATGTTACTGTTTTTAACATATTCCTGCACTATATTCTCTTTCGGTTCAACTACATATATTGTGCTAATATACCAGTTGGTTAATTCTTCTATACTTTTTGCTGGCGTTGGGTTAATAGCCCATGATATTTTTAATAATCCAACATAACGTACACTGGTTCCCCATGACGATCTACGTGACTCTCCTTCGAGAGGTACGCTAACGCTATACATAATATTATGATAGGCCATATTATTGGAAAGCTTGTCAAGCGTTTTGTCTATTAATGCATTGTGAGTTGGATCATAAAATTTATTATCGAGACTGTCTGATGTTGCGTTTACTCTATTGACATTGGTAATTCCATAATTATCAATATATTTATTTGACACCTTTGAAATAATATCTTGTTGAGCAAATGCTCCTGTCGTAACGAGTAGAAACAAGATCATTGAAACAAGAATCTTCATTGTAATTTTAATTAAGGGGTACATGGATCTGTTTTTATTATATTTCCTTGATCATCTTTTTTGACGATTTTATTATTATTAATATCAGTTATTTTTTGCTTACTTAAATTAAACATTTTATTATACATTTTTATAAGAATTGATTCTCCTCCTAATTGTTTTTCACTTGTAGAGGCAGGTTCACCTATTCCATTGTTGATAAAGTATGATGTTAATGCATCTATATACTGTTTATTTGCTCTAGCTTGTACTTTATTAAACTCCCCTGCCATAATGGAGAACAACAAAGCGTTTTTAATTGTGACTGTATATACATAATCTCCACTAACTATAATAGATGCAAAATTCGTGAGATAATTCGTAAGTTGGCTTTCTGTCATTAGTCCATTGTCAACCACATTTTTAATATTAATCGCAGCGTTGAACAAGTCCGAAGGACTTGGAGCATTTCCACTTGGATGGTTATGTATAAAAACTAGGGTATAGTCTTCCTGAGCACTTTCTTGATCCATATCTGGTCAGGTCTATACTCCCTTAACCGAGCATAGACGGCGGTACCCGACGCATCTGTCGAGAAACCCATCATGGCATAGCCCTTTTGGCTTATCGAATCCGCCAGCGGAGCAAAATTGACCTTTCCCCTCAGTGGTACCAGATAGGAATATTTCCCGCTTTTGGTATTCACTTCTTTAACTGCATCATCCCACATCAGATGATCCTCCTGTCGGGATTGTTGTTGAAGATTTAAGCGAAACTTTTTGCTTCACAAATTCGGAACGCTTCCTTGAAAACTCCTTAAGGGTTTTCAGGTTAAAGGCTCTTTTGGGGTCTTGGGAAGAATCAATTTCCCGCTGTTCCTGCTTATGGCAACCTAATAGTACCAGCAGAAATTACAGGACGGACAAGACTGGAAAATGTCCCGAGAAAAAATGAAGTATTTTTACACAAGGGTATAAAAGGGTACCCCTCTTCTATCGGGAACCTCCACGCTTCGCTCATTTTTTTAACTGTTTTCTTTTGTCTATGGCAACCTTTTGCCTCGTCAGGAATGCATATAAAATAAATTATTTATCTTAATACATTGATTATGAAACATTCTGAATTGACAATTGATCAATCCTTTTTAGAAAAGGGTTTGACTGCTAAAGCTAAAGACCTTATTCTGCTTTACGAATCTGGTGATACCAAATCGCTTGAATTGTTTTCCGAAACTTTAAGTTTTGGAGATCAGATTAATATACAATCTTATTTAAGTGATTATTATCAAAATATCAGCCCTGACACTTTCATGTATTTTGATATTATAAGAACTTTTAGATTTGATAAATTAATTATTACTGTAAACGAATTTTAAGAAAAGCCTTTAAAGGCTTTTCTTAAAATTCGTTTTTCCTCTTTCTCCCACCACCTTTTTTTTGTATCCATTCTTTTCGGAAAACTTTTATATTCCCTCCAGTCCTCTATCTTGTTTCCTCAATTCATGGATCATTTGTCTGACCCAGTCCAATTCTTTTCTACAGTTCAGAATAACGCTCGTTTTTTTGTACAGTTATTTTACGGTCAAAAAAAGTTTATGTACTGTACTAAAAAAATAAGCCTAGATTATATCTAAGCTTATCATAGTTCTAGTAGCATCGTTATCTATGGCTTTTTACAGTTGGATCAGCCTCTTGTTCTTCCGCTTCCATCTCTCGTCCTCGGAGAGCCAGTGTCGGGACTAATCAAGCTGGTGTCTGTTGGCTCAAATATTGTGCTCTCAATAAAGTCTCGAGCGAATTTTGAACGTTCATTTTCGGGCAAGTTTATGATTATATTGCCTCTGAGCATTTCATTTTTTGTTTTAGATAGTATGGTAAAACTGATTAAATTATCCTCTTTATTATAGATAAAACTACCATCTAAGTTACTGTTTTTAACATATTCCTGCACTATATTTTCTTGCTTATCAAACTCATAAATCGTTTTAATATACCAGTTGGTTAACTCTTCTATACTTTTTGCTGGGGTTGGTTGGATAGCCCACGATATTTTTAATAATCCAAAATAGCGTACACTGCTACCCCAAGACGACCTGAGTGATTCTCCTTCGAGAGGTACGGTAACGCTATATACAATATTATGATAGGACATATTATTGGAAAGTTTGTCAAGTGTTTTGTCCATTAAAGGACTATATTTTGGATCAAAAAAATTTTTGTCGATACTGTCTAATATTGCGTTTACTTTATTGACATCGGTAATACCATTATTATAAATATATTTATTTGACACCTTTGATATAATATCTTGTTGAGCAAATGCTCCTGTGGTAACGAGCAGGAACAATATCATTGAAACGATAATTTTCATTGTAATTTTAATTAAGGGGTACATGGATCTGTTTTTATTATATTTCCTTGAGCATCTTTTTTGACGATTTTATTATTATTAGCATCAGTAATTTTTTGCTTACTTAAATTAAACATTTTATCATACATTTTTATAAGAATTGACTCTCCTCCTAATTGTTTTTCACTTGTAGTGGCAGGTTCACCTATCCCATTATCGACAAAATATGTTGTCAAGGCGTTCTTATACTGTCTAGTTGCTTCAGCTTGTGCTTTGTCAAATTCCCCTGCCATAAGTGAGAACAACAAAGCATTTTTAATTGTGACTGTATATACATAATCTCCACTAACTATAATAGATGCAAAATTCGTGAGATAATTCGTAAGTTGGCTTTCTGTCATTAGTCCATTGTCAACCACATTTTTAATATTAATCGCAGCGTTGAACAAGTCCGAAGGACTTGGAGCACTTCCACTTGGATGGTTATGTATAAAAACTAGGGTATAGCCTTCCTGAGCACTCCATGTTGGTTTGAAACTAATACTATTAGTTTTATTGTCGGTATACGGTGTGCCCATATTGATTGAATTTGGTACGTCTGGATCGGAAAGTGTTCCAGCAACGCCCCATTCCACACTCCTATCTTTGATTTGAGCTATCGCTGCCCGAATAGCGGCATTATTGGCAAGTTCATTTGCCCGCCTTACACCGTCGCATTCGGTATTTTTAGTCTGCTGTACAATTAACTGCAATGGTGAAGGGCTTGTGGTTGTGGGACTACCAACAACAGGAGGAACAAAATTGGGCCAGTAGTCTATTAGGTTAAACGACTGCCCTGTATTTGGATTAACTGTAACTTCTGGAATCCAAATGGTTGTCCCGCTTCCGGGGAAGCCAGGACTGGGGCTAAGATTACATTCGGAACATGCGGTCATACCTTCAACACAAATAAAATAGGGATCATCAATCCCGCATGCAGGCTGGTTAAATACATTCCTGCTCAGTCCAATAAAGGATATCAGTAAAATCAATTTATAATAAATTTTCATTTGTTTCTGTTTTTTAGGTTCATGGTTTTGTCATATACTTTCGCATACCGGCCATTCTTTGAATAAAAAGCTCCTTTAAAAATTCCCGTAGTTGACCAAATAAAAACATAGCCGGAAAAATCTTCTGAGTTTATTATTTTTTTGTAATTAGAGAAATCATGTCCTGTCAATGTTAATTTTTTGGCTTTCATTTTCTGCTTATTTGAATTGTCCCGAGAAAAAGAAAATAATTTTATACAAGGGTATAAAAGGCAAACGTTTCTTTTTTCAGTTCATAATATCGGTCGTTTTTTTGTACTGGATCTGCGATTGCTGATTTAAATATTTCTATATTAAAATTCTGTACATTTTCGTTGTACATTAAATCAAATTACATTATATTTGTTTTACATGAGTAAAGTGTAATTATGATCATTGGATATGCAAGAGTCAGCAAGTTTGACCAAAATTTAGATTTGCAAATTGATGCTTTTAATAAAATCGGGATTGAAAAGATTTTTGTAGACAAAGTAAGCGGTGTAAAATCTGAAAAACCTCAGCTAAATAAATTATTGGACTTTACCCGGCAAGGTGATACTTTGACGGTTTGGAGGTTAGATCGGGTCGGAAAGACTACAGTAGGTTTGATTAAGTTTGTTACCGAATTAAATGAAAAAGGAATACATTTCAAATCTATTTCTGAAAACATTGATACGAGTTCAGCATCTGGTAAATTAATCTTTCAAATTTTTTACGTGCTTGCCGAGCATGAACGAAATGTACTTATTGAACGGACGAATGCAGGTTTAAAATCTGCCAGAGAAAGAGGAAAAAATGGAGGTCGACCAAAAGGTATGACCGAAAAATATAAAAAGATTGCCCCATTAGTGAAAGCTTCATACGAAAGTATGGATCTCTCTGTTGAGGAAATTATGAAGGCTTTCAAAATAGGTAGTAAAACAACTTTTTATAAAATTATAAATCTTAAATAACGATGAATAAGAACTTTTATAATATACCAAATACAAATATTTTGATACTAGTTGAGCCGAAGTAGGAAAACATCGCGCAATACCAGCTGAATATGTAAAGTGTGTCATCGAAGTTAAAAACCAGCTCACAAAGAACACAGTTAAGGACGCTTTAAAGCAATTGGAGAAGTTAGATCATTTGGTTATGCTGGCACAATATTACTCTAACGATTTTTATTTACCAATAAACTTTTTTAGTTATATGATATTTATAGAATCGAATGGCAATGATTTAAGTATGCTGGACGTATTAATGAATAAGGAGAGTATAATAAAATCTAATTTTACTGGTGCTGTAATACTAAAAAGTAAAGAAACAGGTAATTCTACTGGGATGATCGACCTTATTTTTTCCGGACAGCATCTCCCCGTTAGCACAAATGATTATGATTTCTATAATTTCGGATTATCAAAACCTGTAGAAAATGAATCTGAGAATGGAAAGCTCTTTTCGTATACCAAGATTTCCTGGGCAGAGCATTGTTTTGCTAAATTTGCGTTTGACTTAATCGCAAAACTCAATGGAAGGTATATTCCAGGCTCACTCTCTAGTCTACATGGATACTCAAATTCTTAAACTTGCTCTATACATAACAACTTTTCGATCATCATATTCAATTTGGAAATGTAATTATGAGATGATTACAGTAGTCAACTGGATAAGTTTCTATTTCAGATAAAAAAGAAAGCCCGAATTCAGTTTGGAAATTGAGTATAGCAAATGTAGCTTGTTTAAACTATTTTAAGTTTTATCTTTTCAATATCTTGAATTAGGAAACTTGTAAATAAATGTTTAAATTAGAATTTCAATAAATAAAAAAACGCACTGAAAACAGCACCAAATTTGGGCCCAAAACTCGCAAACTTGGTGCTGAAAAATGGGTTTAAACAAAATAAAGGCATTATTATGAAGAAACGTGAAATTCGAATCCCGCCTCTTCCGCCAAGACTGCAAAAAAGCTCAACGCAAGTTGAGCTTTTTTGTTTATGGGGCAAAAGCAGTACCAAGTTTACGACCCGCCAGCCTGACCACTACTTTTTATACTCACTCAGCCCGAGACGCTGCGAACTGGTATTTCCCGGTTGAGCGATATAATCTGGTAATTTAGGCTTTTTGGGATCGTTATTCGGTTTACAATCATCACCCCTCAATTTACAGATGGAGTAAAAGAAAAAATCCCCAACCATCTTGAAATGATTCTTCAACCATTCACTTTGACCTTTCTTGTCAATTGGATTCAACGCCACTTCTAATCCTTTGTTAATCCGTTCATTTATGGCTGCTTCATTGATATATTTATCCAAATCCGAGGGTGGATTTTTATCCAAATTAAAGTCTTCGTTGATTTTTTTTAGATCATCGTATCGGCTTTTCCATTTTTCGACATCTTTATAGGCATTCTGCAGTTCATCCAAGGAAAGATTACTTTTATCTTTTATCATCTGATCCAGGTTAAACTCCTTCGCTTCTTTCAATATATCATGGACAAAGTCCATTCCCAGATCGACATACTTTCCATCCCAGGGATAAGTCGTCGCTTCCTTTCCAGGCCCCGCCACGGTATAACTTTCAATCTGCTGTACCTTTCCAGTATAATCACCTAATTGAATGGGTTTACCAGTATCCTTATAATTGACTTTGACTTGATAGCCATCGTTGGCATAGCTTGAAATTCTATTTTGGGCATCATAGGAAACTTCGGCATGCACTGGTCTGTATAAACTTACCGCCGATGTTGAATAGCTTTGTGGATCAACTCTTATAAAATATCCTGAATTTAGATATGACCACTTCCCTTCATCTATGGAAATACTCCCAACACCTAGCGGTGATGCGCCAGTTTTTACAGCGATATCTTCCAATTTATCGAAACTCATCTGGGTGGACTGCATTTCCTGCCGCAACGATGCATACGTATTTATCAAGCTCTTGACTTCGGGAGGGAGATTGCTTTCCACCATATCCTTCACATTGATTTCCAACAAAGCTATATCCTTTATGGAAAGAAGAGGCTTTACCCTGAGCTGAAAGTCTGTTGGGTAAGAAGAGAATTTGGTCCCTGCCTCTATTCCCCAGATTAAAGTCTGGACGTCTGACTGTGTTATTTCAGAATGCTCAACGGATTTTTCTAAAATGGAAACAATCAGTTTTTTTTGAGCACCTTCAAAATTGGCCAATTGATAACCGGCACCCTTCGATGGACCATAAGTACCTGCATGAAGACAATAGGACCGCAATGTTGTTCTATAATAACCCGGTGTTAATGAAAATGTAGTGATGGTATCAGCTGTGCGTGCTTCCAACACATCGTTCATCCAATAGAAGCCATTCAAGGTGTCTTTTAGCGCGGTTGAAACCGCTTTACCGGGCTCCCATGAAAGGGATTTTGATAGGCTTTTTGCTCCTTGCTTGACTTTATTGAATAGACCGCCTAGATCTTGAGCAAAACTAAAGCTAGCCGAAAACAAGCTAACAGCCATAATTATACTGAATCTTCTTATCATAATTAGTATCTGATTTCAATAGCGAATATAAGTATTTTAGCATAGATTATTTTACGTCAAGCCAACGATTAATCTTAAGCCAGCAACGATTAGTGAAGAATTTATATTCAGTAAAACCGAGTTTTAAAAACTTATGTACGGGCAATATCACTCTATATCTCTACATTGTTGACGATAACATCTCGATTGATAACATAACCTAGACTAACCAAAAAATATATAAAACAAGCGTCTCCAAAAAATTGGGTGATATTCAGTATACAAGATAGTAAACTCCGTTTCCAATTGGAACGGAGTTTACTAATTATAAGTGCTATAAATGTAAAGTAATAATATCAGTAATATATTCAACGAGAGAAACTTGACATCGATCTTATTGAAATCATCTTGGCTAGTTTTTGTTTTATCTTTTTCTTACAAAATGATTTTGAACGACTGAATTTAGAAAGATCTTTGTATCTACAGCTTCAAACTTTAGCATTTCGGAAAGATCTCCGAACAGGGGAACTCCTTTCCCCAGTAGATAAGGAATCACGGTAATGATGATCTCATCAATCCGGTCTTCCTTTAAAAAGCCCTGAATGGTTTTTCCCCCATCAATATACAATTTATGGTATCCTTTTCCATGAATTTCAGCCAGCACATCGTTTAGGTTGCCCTTGACAAGAGAAGCTTTATCCCTGAATTTTGCAGGGATCTCCGTCATACTGTCGCTTAATACAAATACATGCTTATCATAATACCATTCATCAAAACCACAAACTACTTCAAAAGTATTGCGGCCCATGACCAGCGCATCAACCTGCGCAATAAATTCCTTATAGCCCATATCATCCTTTCCTGGGTTCGGTATGGAAAGCAACCAATCGATTTCTCCGTTCCTATCGGCAATATATCCATCCAGACTTGTGGCAATGAAAACTTTGTTTTTCTGAATCATTTTAATGTATTTAAAGTTATGCTACAAAACTAAATCCTTAGACACATTTAAAATTGTACAGAATTTACCTTATTCCAAATTTTGAAAATTCTTTTGGCGTATATCCACTGAATTTTTTAAACACGCGAATAAAATGAGACTGGTCATAGAATCCGGCGTTCAGCCCAATGTCGGTCAATCGTTCCGAAGAATTACCCTGAAGCAGCATAACTGCTTTATTCACTTTGTAGAGATTCAGATATTCATTGGGAGTCAAAACATAATATTTCTTGAACTTTTGATTGAAACTTTTCTGTGAAATCGGCAGTAGTTTACTGAAATCATTTAGCATCCCCCTTCCTGCCATTTCAGCAGACAGATAAGCTTCGAACCTCATTAGATGAGGGTCGATAAATACAGTTTCAAATATCTTTAACAAGCAGTTTTCGGCTCGAACAAAATCAGGATTTTCGGTAACAAAAAGAGAGTCAAATAAAACCGCAGCTACTTCTTCTAAAGATGAGCTTCCTAACTTTTGAAGCAGTATTCCGTAGCAAAAAGGCTTTAAAATTAACCCTATGCAGGCGTAAGCTCCATTTACATTGGTCACAAAAGGTTCATTTTTTAAACCAGATAGCAGCTGAAGTCCTGTACGACCTTCTATCTTCTCTGTATTGATACCCTTTATATCATACTCATCGCCATAACTGAAAATAAGTTCGGTAAAGAGAGCCGCATGATGAACAAAATCCATGGTAAGATCAGGCGACTTTCCCATCCAGATATAATCCACAAATTTGCTGAGCGGATATTTTGGTCGGTAAGCTATTTCTTCTATCATTTTCTATTTCTTTGTTAGCCACCTGCAGTGATTCTTATCGGAGCAGATAAATATACAGCTTATTTTTCTCTCCAGCGATCGCGGAGTAGTCTTTGTAGTTTATAATCATGTTCAGGTTCCGCATTAAAAATCACGGCATATGAATGTCTTTCCTTAATATTTCCTTGGCTCGCGATTCGTGTTCAATGAGCCGCGTGATGTCTTCTTTAGCTAACGATGAGATGGCCGGGACAAACATCACCTTTGGATAATTAAGATATCGACTGTAGAGAATCTGAGCTCTTTCCATATGAAAATCTGATGTAATTACGATTAACAAATCGGGCTTCTTTTGCCATACAAGTTCCTTTACCAATTGAAAATCTGTTATGGTATTAGTCGAAAGTATCCCCTCTTCGAGCGCCTGCTCGGGTACTCCCCGCTCCATCAAGAATTGATACGCGTAAAAGTAATGTGGCTTTTCTGTTATATTGAAATGCGCTCCGAAGCCACCAGTACACAGTATTTTAAAACCAGGATTGGCCAAATGTAAATTGAAGGCGCAATTCAACCTGTCTTGAGCCATCGTGGTTAAGTTGCCCTGCGCATCGTTTGGCGCACCGAGAACCAAAATAATATTATTCATACCATAATCTACAAAATTCGGTTCTATCTACCAAAAAATAGGTAAAGCCATTGTTGTGTGCTAATTTGGCATAAAAAATAGTTCTACTAATAGTTGAAGCATATTAATTTAATTACGTATATATCCGCATTTTGCATTTGCTGAAAGCGTAAATTAATTCTCAATTTTTAGGTGGAAAAAAGAACGACTTGGGATTCATCTTAAAACAAATCCATACCGCTTTCGCCATTTTCGTCAGCTCTTTTGAAGACAGGTTTCTCGAACGGAATGCCAGAACCAACGACAGCCCAAAGCTCACCAAAAAATTAAAAAGTCCGATAATTCCTATCCCCAAAATTCCCCATACCCAGATATCCGTGGATAACTCCATCTGATGTCCAAAAAGACCGAGAGCCAAATTACCACTTGCAAAAGTGATATGCCGAATATCCAAATTTAAGCCGAGAAACATGCCTATGGAAGCTGTTGACCCCATAAAAACACCAAACCAAAGATTTGATACGATGCCGGCCCATTTCTTTTCATAAAAGGCAGCGATTTTATCAGTCTTTGTTTTTCCGAACAGTTTCTTCAACAAGGGGTGCTCCTGAATCCTGTAGTAAACCGAATTATGTTTATCGCGATTTGAAATACTGCCGGCAATAATCCCCGACAGAAATAAAAATACTCCGGCAATGGAAGCGTGCAAGATGACCGGAGTCTTGGTGGGATTTAAATCATCGACCAAATGCAACCATTTGGCACTTGCAATATTCACACCTGTGAGTTGCTGTATCCCCCAGACCAACAATAGGCTGACAGGAAAAGCCATAATCACATTCCCCACAAAAGCGATAAACTGCGAGCGAAATAAACGTGCAAAAAATTGCGCAAACACCCAATATCGGTGCCTGTCAGCACCTTGATCTGCCGTCCCTTGCTCGATAGCGCTCACCAGCGATGAGGCGGTCATCGCCGGCTGCTTGGTCGCTAAGGTAGCTCCAAAAAGATAAATAACCGTAAAGCCAATCGCGTAATTCAGGCTATATAAAAATGCATGTCCGAATTCACTCGTCCCTACTTTTCCCAATAATAATTTCACAATACACATCGCTCCAACAATTACTCCCCCTCCACAGGCCGAGCGAAACATCTTCCAATATTCCTGATTGGTTGACGTAATATAATGCTCCCCTGTCTGTGCAGTATGATGCGTAATTTCGTAAGCCAGTAATTGGGTACTCTGCCCTATTAATTTACGGATATTGCTTTTTCTCGAATTATAACCGATAAGCGTTTTCGCCAGATGAATCGTCTGCTCTACTTTTTGGGATTCCATATCAATCACCAAAAAAGAGAGCATCTCTTTGATACGCTCCAGCTGCTGACGGATGCGCAATAAGGACTGATTCACCTTAATGGAAATACCAAAACGGTGCGAATTGCCAAATGCGGTTTCGATATAAGCCTCACATTGTCGATGAAGCACGAGCAACTGTTTATACGAAAGATCTTCTGAACTGATGTATTTCGTTTCCGATTGCAAAATACGGTCATTTAACTCCGTAAACTCCCGCATAATTGCGATAAAGGGACTATCGAAATTCTGGAACTCCGGCACCATTTTATTGACATCAGTTTCCATTGCCCGGCCGGTAATACGTTGCACTAACAGCTCGATCCCATACAGGATCTCAATCATTTCAAAACCCGTTTCATCATCATAGATGGAATTAAACGCACATAGTTGAAATAGTTCATATAATTGCTCCATTGAAATAGTGGCTATCCAATCCGCATCTTTGGGGGAATAAAATACCTGGTTCAGCAAATATTGTAAAGTTGATTTTGCCGGTTGATAAGGCAAATAGCGTTCTGTTATCCGCTTCCTGAGCTCATAGATAAAATCTGCATAACTGATAATGCCCGTGTCAGACACCAGTTGGTCAAAATCTCTTTGTCTGAGAATCCGTTTAAGGTAGCGAATAAATTGATTTCTGCAATCCGCTGACTCCTGTAAAAAATCAAGAAAAAACTGGATATCTACCTGATAGAACAACTGCACTCTTTTTGGTCGAATTATCGCAACAATTAAAACCAAAAGTTCAATTTCTACATATTCGGGACTATCCAATTGATTCCTGTAGCGATCAAATAGCGCACTTACTTGCTGTTTTTGATCTATTTTTTCTTTCATAAATTCCTATTATTCGCCTACAATCGCCTTTATTAGCCCTATAAGTTTTCACGTCTTAAGATACCACATTTAAGACAAAATTGTTTTGAAATCATAAAATCTATTCCCGCTGACCTACTATCCTATTAGGTTTACTAGGGATTAAATCCCTGGCAAGAAAATACCTGAAACCAGTGATAATCCTACACAAAAATTCTTCTATTTTTGCAACAGTGAACAGGATAAAGATGAAAACAATAAATTTCACACTGGCATATTTAAGCTTATTTCCCTTGCTTCTGAAAGCGCAGGATAACATTTCCTTTGATGATGACTTTAATCTCTGGAATATACAGAAAGGGCAAACAGCTGCTATTTTTGTTGAAAAAGCCTATATCCGCTCCGCCCCCGGCCTGCAAGCTAAACCAATAGACTCTTTAGGTCTCGGGACGACGGTTACGATGACAAGCGCCCCACTCAAAGGCAGTACCATCAAGAACTTCTACGCCCCATGGTACCAGATTAGCTACATGAAGGATGGTCAACCTAAAAAAGGTTTTATCTGGCTTGGCTTATTGGCTCTTGGCAAACAGGTTGATCGGGAAGGTTTCCAATACCTCTATGGTTTTGAACGTTTTATCAAACCGCCAAATGAGGAACAAGAGGATTACTTTTTAACCAAAGTAAAAGTACTGAATCCACAGGACTCCTTGATCGCCAGCCAATCCTACACATTTGCATTTAGCGGACAGCTAAGTGCGCAGAGCAAACTTTTGCCGAGCATGGGATTAACTCGTGTAAAACAGATCTTACGCATGGAATTTATTTCTGGCGCCTGCGGAGTTCCCAGCGAATATCATTATGTTGCCTGGACCGGCCAGAAACTAATCAACCTACCCAGCAGGTATTCTGTCTCCGATGCAGGAGTCTTCTATTACGACGAGAAACTCCTGTTCCCTACAGAACACAAAAAAAACAACCAATTGATCTATAAGTATATCGAAGAAGGGGAAACCGAAAACGACAATATCGACAACCCCAAATACCGCATTTCCAAAAGAGAAGAGCATTTTCAATGGGATGGTGATAAATTTGTCAAACTCACGTTACCCAAATAATTTTTAATAAATTCAACCGATTGGAACAACACACAAAGAATTAAAGAATTAAAGAATGGAAGATAAAAATATATACGATTTATTCTACAGTGGACAGCTTGATCTATTTATCATTGAAGGTGAAAATCAATTAAAACAAGATGACCAGGATGTCCCCCTTTGGACACATCTCGCAGTTGCCTATCACGACCAGGTATTTTACGAAGGACACGAAGCTATTTTTGATATCATACAGGAGAAGATGATCCCTTATTTTCAAAAAGCACTTCTGATAGATCCGGAAAATGAAACAACGCTCTATCACATGTTAAATTATGTCCTCGATAATCAGACCAGATTGGAACAGATCAATCGTCCAAGGAAACACATCAATGCAGACAACAAAGAGGAGTTTATCGGCTATGCAAAAAAGTTGATCGCTATACCGAAAATGGCTCCCTATGGTTACGGATTTCTAGCAG
This sequence comes from Sphingobacterium sp. CZ-UAM, assembly GCF_002000245.1. GTDB lineage: Bacteria > Bacteroidota > Bacteroidia > Sphingobacteriales > Sphingobacteriaceae > Sphingobacterium. Next base: position 1,848,708 of record NZ_MTCM01000001.1, read on the forward strand.
ATATTTATGAAAGTCTCCAGGATGACACTGCCCTACTGCCTTTATTGGATGAAGGCATTGCTTACTTTCGTGAAGCATTCAAGGACAACCGCGAAGCTGCCGATCAGAATTTCTCCATATTCTGGATAAAAAAAATATATCTCCTAGACCGGACCAAACAGATTTCGGGAGCTGACCTAACGACTTTAATCAGCGAGCAATTTGATCGCTTCATCAGTGGCAGCGAGATGCAGTATGTGGACCTTGCGGAGATCTCCTATGAAAACAAGAATATCGATCTGGCCCTAAAGGTATTGTTAAAGCTTATCAGAGGAGAAAATTCAGCTGCACATATCCACAGGGAACTGGTCAAATGGCACAGCCGCTTTGAAGATCTTATCGCTGACGGTTATGAAAACCCAGAGGTATTCTATTACCAGCTTATCATCGAACGTAATTATTCCGAAGAAATCGGCATCCCCTTAGACTATTACTATTTACATGCGTTAAAACTCATTGATCAATACCCTGACTTATATGCCGGTTATCATTTTGCGGCCGCATACCTGTATGATGAAGGACAATATGAAGCAGCCTTACCTTACCTCCGACAATTGGGCGAAAGACAGTGGAATGCAACTTCTTGGCGTCGTCTCGTTGAATGTACCTACTTAACAACAGGCGAAGTACATAAGCATGTTCCAACTTTTGATGACTTGCCACGCGATCTCTATAACGAAGGGGTCAATTTAGCTGACTTTGTCGATAGTCTGGAAACCCTATCATCCGAAGAAACGCTGGCCATGCGGCAGCTTTACCTTGCCGTTTACCGCCAGGCTTATGATGCCTTCGCTGCTTATTTCGAACAGGGGAAATATGAAAGTGATTATTTCGGTGGCAGCCACAATCGTGCAATGAATTGCAATAACCTGGCAATTGCATTAAAGAATGTGGATCTCCTCGAAGAGAGTTATCAAATCGCAACTGAAGGGCTAAACTACTCAGACTTTGAAGAACTACATCAGACGCGAACAGACGCATTGTCGAAATTGGAGGATTATGAACGTTTAAAAGACGCCCTCATAGTATATTTCGACACCTACCAAGTCACTTTGAGCGACCTCAATGAAATACGTGATGAAATAATAGAAGAACAATCTGCTGAGGATGAATCAGATCTGGTATTCCCAAGTTGCTATCAGATGTTTGTGTATCAGCTTGAAGCAAATTATCATCTGGGACTTTCCTCCGATATACAGGGCGAAGCACAATATCTTCTGGAGCACATCTATCAGTTCTACATCAATCATCCTACCTTGAACGACTATCATTATCGGGATTTTGAAGCGGCTAAAAACGGTGTAGAAAATATAATTTATGCTATTCTTGAGCCCTATGAACGCGATTACCGTATTCAGTATTATAACGATATGGCCCAAAAATATCCGCATGAAGCACAGCCACAATATATCCTCATGCAGCTTTACAATGAGATTTCTGACTATAGCGCTATCATTACAGCTGCAAAGGCCTACCTCAAAAACAAAAAAGAATTTATTATCAATGACTTTGATAAAGCAAAGACTTTATATATGATTATCAAAGGGCACTATTTCCTCTCCGAATTTAGATCGGGTGCAGAAGTATTTCAACGTCATGATGCTTGGGTCGCCACCGTCATGGATCCCGAAGATTATGTACTTTGGATAAAATTCGGAACCATGTTGCTTGCTGAACAGGAAAACCTGGCCGAAGTCAACCGCAATGTAATGGTCTTTAACAGCATCTATGCGCAACATGAATGGGGCTATGATGACGATTGTGAATCTATAAAGTTGGCTGAAGCACTTGTTAATTACAAAACGGGAAACCTAAAAAAAGCACACAGTTTACTCAATGAAGTACTGGCTTATTCAGACCATAGCGCACTGGCAGACGAATATAAAAGAACCTGGAAGAAACCGGGTTTCTTATCAAACTTTAAGTTCTAGCGACGCGCCAACTTAAAGAATATAAGAAGCGTAGTAAACATATCAGACTGTTTACTACGCTTCTATGTAATATACCCTGCTCATGCATACCCAGGTTCTTCGCCCATAAGACGTGTTTTCCATACTGCTGCCACGATCACTTCAAAGTCAACACCTGAATAAGAGACAGCCATCCCAATGGCAGATTTAATACTTATCCAAAAAAAGCTATATTTGAATTGTGGTAGCACTAAAATATCTCATCGGACTAATTCTTTTTATTGGCTTATGGGCCAATCCGGCCATGGTATTTCCCTGCCATCAAAGCAAAGCAAATACCTGCTCGATAGACAGTCCGGAACATGCGAACAAAAAACAGGATTGTTGCCATAAAGCGAAGAAAAAACCGTTATGTCAACACCGCAAGCAATGCCGGGATTGTAGTTGTCATTGCGCCGCAGCGACAAGTATACTGGCGGTCTCCACCCTTCCCGTTCAGCTACCAAAAATTTCCTTTTCAATCTTAAAAAAATTATATCGTGGTTTGTTGCCCGTCTATCTTTCAGAGGGCTATTTCTACCCTTGGGTGCCCCCTAAAATAGCTTAAATAGAAAATGGAGCTTCATTAAAAATGAGTTCCCCATCGATAAAAAAGAATTAAGAACCTGTCCATGCCGATCAAGTAGACCGATCGCATTCCGCAGGAATCCATAAATGTATTTCAAAAAAATAAAACAAATGAAACTACTCAAAAATATTATAGCAATTTGCCTTTTATCCAGCAGCCTATACGGCTACGGACAAAATACCGCCATGACAACACAAACTGTCAAAGTCAGTGGCAACTGTGGTATGTGTAAAAAAACAATAGAAAAAGCCGGAAATTCAGCGGATTCCAAAGTAGATTGGAACGAGGATAACCAAACAGCAAAGGTGTCTTTTAATGCCGAAAAAACCTCTTTGGATGCAGTCCTGAAAAACATTGCACTGGCAGGTTATGACAATGAAAAATACCTAGCTCCCGCAACGACTTACGCCGAGCTACATGGATGTTGTCAATACGACCGGACATTGAGCGCTCCACCAGCAAACCCTGAAAATAAAGAAGAAAGCATTGAGAATTCATCTGTTGCTAAGGCGGGCAACTTTCAGCCCATTTATGATCAGTATTTCATATTGAAAGACGCTCTTATCGCCGCTGATCATCAGGCTGTCACTGCTGGCGCCGCGAAACTGTCAAACCTGCTATCTACGTTAAAATCGACATCTCTGACAACGACTGAGCAACAGGTATGGAAAACACAGGCAAATTCGCTGGCACAACACAGCAAGGCGCTTCAGGACGCAAAGGATCTTGCAAAACAACGTTTGGTATTTGTATCGCTTTCCGAGGAGGTTTATAAACTGGCAAAAAGCTCCAAACCAGCTCTTCCCGTTTATCAACAAAAATGTCCCATGTTTAACGGTGGCAAAGGAGCTACTTGGTTAAGTCTCATTAAGGAGGTCAAAAATCCATATTATGGTGCTCAAATGTTAACATGTGGAAGTACAATTCAAACCATACAATAAACGATACCAAACGTACTACAATAGGTTCGTCTGCGCTGCAGACGAACCTATTTTTTGACGATCCGCTTTTATTTAGCGCTATCTTTTCAGGACGATTTCACTTTATTCCCCAATCCCTGAATAATTGTCAGAAAGGACCTTCGGTCGATTTCGCGCCGCCACATTTCCCACATTTGAGCCTGCCGCCCTGGAAAGGGACTGTAAATAACAGAAATAAAAACTGAAGTTTTAAAGGGATAAACGTTAAAATACATCTTTTTTTATTGATTCAAAATAGTATATTAGGAGGAGTATCGCGCTGATTATCCAAAAGGTGATAGTAACGATATGGTGATCAAATAAGATGAGATTAATCCATGGAAAAAGTAATTATTACAGGTGGAACGGGTGCTATTGGCCTTCATTTGACCAAGTTATTGGTCGCCAACTTCTATGAAGTGATCATCTTCACTAGGGACCCAAAGGCTTTCCCAGCCCAACCAAATGTGCGTTATGTTCATTGGGATCCCAAAAAACAGGTCATCGATACAAGATCGATCCAGGAAGCGGATTATATCATCAATTTAGCTGGCGCCAATCTCAATGGATCACGATGGACCAAGGCCTATCAACAAGAAATTATATCAAGCCGTGTAGAAAGCGGACTGCTGCTTTACCAGACATTAAAACAGGTTCCAAACCAGGTTAAAACTGTTATATCAGCATCAGCAACCGGCTGGTATGGTGCCGACGACAGCTATCAGAAAAAACCCTTCGAAGAGGGAGATCCTCAAGGTGGCGATTTTTTATCCTGGGTTTGCAATCTTTGGGAAGACAGTGTAAAACCAATTGAAACGCTCGGGAAAAGGCTTGTTGTCTTCCGATTCGGCGTGGTGATCAGCAAAGATCAGGGCTTATTAAAAGAAATCAATCAGCTGCTTCGCTTTCGGCTAAGCCCTATTTTGGGCTCGGGTAAACAGATGCTAAGCTGGATCCACATGGAGGACCTCGCCCGCATGCTCCTATTTGCTATACAAAACAATGCCCTGGCAGGCGTTTATAATGCGTGCTCCTCCGATCCGATGCCACTTGGCCAGTTCACCAAGCGGATTGCCAAACGCAAGTACGGCATCGGTTACATTCCTTTTCCGGTACCTGCATTCCTGATCAAACTGCTCTTTGGAAAAAAAGGACAGGAAATGGTGCTCAACGGAACCTGGATCAGTAACAAAAAGATACTGCAAGAAAAATTTCCTTTTAAATACCCCACTCTGGACAATAATTGTATAGATAATTTACACATCGGTTAATTGTTAATTCGCGTTAATTCCAGGCCTTTTCGGGACAAAATCCGTATATTTGCGGCTTATGAAGATTTTTAGATATGGCGCAAAGGGCTCCGAAAAGGCGGGAGTCATTTTAAATGAAAAGAAATATGATGTTTCGGAAGGAAATTTTCAATATAACCGTGATTTTTTTGCAAATACGGCAAATTTGGAAGAACTTCAAGCATATGTTGAACAAAATTACCACAACTTAAAAGAGATCGACGCGGACGAGCGCATCGGCACTCCTCTAGAAGCTCCTTCCAAAATTCTCTGTGTAGGACTCAACTTCGATGATCACGTTAAGGAGACCAAGTTGCAACAAGCGGCAGAACCCATTGTGTTCATGAAATCTGTTTCCGCTTTTAATGGACCTTTCGATGGTATTACGTTACCTAAAAATTCAGTGAAATCCGATTGGGAAACCGAGCTTGCTATCGTTATCGGTAAAAAAGCATCCTATGTTAGTGAAGAGGAAGCATTGGATTATGTTTTTGGCTATGTGCTGCATAATGACGTCACCGAACGCGAGTTTCAGATTGAAAGAGGTGGTACCTGGGATAAAGGTAAAGGCTGCGACACTTTCGCTCCAATTGGCCCGTTCATTGCCACAAAAGATGAGATTCAAGATGTCGATAATATGCGAATTTGGCTTAAATTAAATGGCGAACTTATGCAGGACGGTAACACCAGCGATTTCATCTATCGTGTGCCTAAGCTAATATCGTATCTAAGCCAGTTCATGTCCTTACTTCCGGGTGATATCATCTCAACAGGTTCACCGGCAGGTTCTGGGATGGGAAAATCTCCACAGCGCTTCCTTCGCGATGGCGATATTATTGAATACGGTATAGAAGGTCTTGGATCTGGGAAACAAGTGATATCTGCTCACCCCTTGTCTTAATATCCTATCGGACCGATCTTTCCTGTCTTTATTTATTGTGTCCGGAAAGATCGGTTCAACTGCTATTTTTTCGTCATTTCATTGTAATATATCAACCGCATTTGTGTACATTTATATCGACATCCACTTTGTTAACATAAATGCATAAATCCCTATAGGGTCAATGATTCAACTAAACAACATATCTAAATCATTCGAGGTTAAATCCAAACGGATAGACGCATTGAAGAGTCTCTCCCTATCTATCGCCAAAGGCGAAATATTTGGTGTTATAGGGGCTTCAGGAGCCGGAAAAAGTACGCTGATTCGTTGCGTCAATCTACTGGAAAGACCTGACACCGGTCAAGTCATTATTGAAAATGAGGACCTGATGTCCATGTCATCCAAGGATTTAATGATGAAACGAAGAAATATCGGCATGATTTTCCAACATTTTAATCTGTTGTCGTCCCTAACGGTGTTTGAAAATATAGCTTTTCCATTGCAACTGGAAGGCAGATCAAAGGCATTTATCCGCGAAAAAGTTTCAGCATTACTCAGCCTAGTGGGACTGGAAGATAAGGCAGAGAACTATCCAGCGAATTTATCCGGCGGACAAAAACAACGGGTGGCAATCGCTCGTGCACTGGCAAATGATCCCCATATCCTACTTTGTGACGAGGCTACCAGTGCACTGGACCCAGCTACGACGAAATCTATACTCAGTTTATTAAAAAAAATAAACAAGCAACTGGGACTCACCATCCTATTGATTACCCATGAAATGGATGTGATCAAAAGGATATGCGATCAAGTAGCCGTATTGGATCAGGGGCTTTTGATTGAGAGCGGATCTGTTGAAACCATTTTCGCCAACCCACAGCAAGAGACCACCAAAAACTTTATCCAATCTTCTTTGCAGATTGATATCCCCCTAAGTTTTCAGGAAAGATTAAAAGATAAGGGTAATCCACTTGTCGAGATTTATATGGCTTCAAATGGAGATTCTATTCCATTTATACAACAACTGGAACAACACTATCAGGTCAAAACAAATATTATAACCGCACAGATCGATTACGTTGGAGAAATGAAGTTTGGCGTTATACTGGCCGAATTATCAGGTGACAGCGAACATATAATAGCTGGCCTCTCCTATTTAAAAGAACAGCATCCGCAAACTAAAATATTAGGTTATGTCTGATCAAGTACTGAATTTACTATTATCAGGAACGCTTGAAACGTTAATGATGACTTTCCTATCAGGCTTCTTTGGCTTTGTCATTGGACTGCCACTGGGCATCTACCTATTCCTGACCAGGAAACATCAGCTGTTGGAAAACAAAACGATGCACCAGATTGTTTCGTTGCTAGTAAACGTGTTCCGATCTATTCCATTCATTATTCTTATTGTATGGATGATTCCATTTACACGTCAGCTCGTAGGAACATCTATAGGCATGTCCGCAGCATTGGTTCCTTTGAGCATTGGCGCAGCTCCATTTATCGCACGTTTGGTGGAAAACAGCTTATTGGAAATTCCCCATGGATTAATTGAAGCCGCGAGGGCAATGGGCGCAAGCACCCGGCAGGTAATCTTTAAAGTATTGCTTCCTGAAGCCTTACCTTCGCTGGTCAACAATGCGACAATAACGTTAATTACTCTTGTAGGCTATTCGGCTATGGGTGGCGCTGTGGGAGCGGGCGGTCTGGGACAGATTGGTTACCAATACGGCTATGTCGGTTATGACACTTTTATCATGAACGCAGTCCTAATTTTATTAATTTTAATTGTATTCCTGTTGCAATATACAGGCGATTACATATCAAAAAAAGTGAACCATCGCTAGCATGAATTGTATCATATGAAACCGCCAAAGGCAGCGTGAATACCTTAATCTAAAAATAATTGATGAACAAATAATTTAGACAGATGAAAAAACTGAACTACGCATTTGCAATCTTAGCCTTTAGTTTAACGACTATTGTAGCTTGTAATAACAGGGAAAAGAAGGAAAATACCCTTAAAGTCGGTGTGGTGACAGGGCCTGAAAAGGAACTTGCGGAGACGGCTAAGAAAGTTGCAAAAGAAAAGTTCAATCTGGACGTGGAACTCGTTGCTTTCAATGATTACGTCGTCCCCAATGAAGCCCTGAACCAAGGTGATATCGATGTCAATGTCTTCCAGCATCAACCCTATCTTCAAGAGCAATCCAAACAGCGCGGTTTTACCAACTTAACTATTGTGGGAAATACATTTGTATTTCCGATTGTTGCGTATTCCAAAAAGATCAAAACCATTACAGAGCTTCAACCCGGAGCCAGCATTGCCATTCCAAATGACCCAACAAACGGTGGCCGGTCACTTCTACTTCTTCAGCGTGAGGGAATCATCGGTTTAAAGGAAAATGTTGGTATACAGCCCAAAGTCACAGACATTGTAAGCAATCCGAAACAGATTAAAATTATCGAAATGGAAGCCCCGCAGCTCCCTCGCGTGCTTGATGACCCTCAGGTAGCCATTGCCATTATCAATAATAGCTTTGCTTCACAGGCCGGATTGGACCCTGAAAAACAGGGTTTATTTACAGAAGATAAAGAATCACCTTATGTCAACTTAATTGTTGCCCGGGCAGATAATAAAAATGACGAAAAAGTACAGCATTTTATACAGTCCTATCAATCTCCTGAAGTCGAAGCAACAGCGAAGAAGGTCTTTAAAAACGGCGCCATAAAAGGCTGGTAAGCTCCAACAACATGATAATAGCAACTGATTCATGTCCCTGCGGCTCCGGTTCAACTTTTGGCGAATGCTGTTTACAGATCCACGATAGCCATGCGAAGGCCGCAACAGCTGAAATGCTTATGCGGGCACGTTATAGCGCATTTGCGGTAGGAAACATTGACTTTTTATACAACACATTTCACCCGACAACACGCAGATTTCAAAATAAGCACACGATTCAGCAATGGGCTGTGGAAAATAAGTGGATGCAGTTAAATATCCTGAAAACAACTTTTTCAACAGTGGAATTTGAAGCCCATTATTTGGACGCAGCAATGGAAGTGCAGATTCATCACGAAAAATCTACTTTTAAACAACAGGGCAACCTTTGGTATTATGCAGATGGGCGGTAGTCAGCTTCGATCAATCAGCAAAACCTTCATGTACTTATAAGTACCAACACGATGAAAACCAACTGAAGGCTCTTGCTGACCACTAGAAAACAGACATTGTCAAAAAAAAGCGGCTCCAACACATAACGCATTGGAGCCGCTTTTTTATAAGTTGATTGGTATATCAATTAAACCAATTCTTCGGTATCTTCCCGGTAAGGTGCTTCTTCATCAAATTCCCCCTCCCACTTCGCGACAACAACCGTTGCGAGACAATTACCTACAACATTGACAGAAGTACGCGCCATATCCATCAATTCGTCTATCCCCAGAATGGCGGCAATCACAAAGGTCGGTAGACCAAACTGATCCGCAGTTGCTATTAGGATAATTAATGAAGCACGGGGCACAGCAGCAACGCCCTTAGAGGTAATCATCAGGGTAAAAGCAATCATCAACTGTTGTCCAAATGACAAATGAATACCTGCTGCCTGTGCGACGAAAATTGAGGCCAACGATAAATAAAGGGAGGTTCCATCCAGATTAAAGCTATAACCCGTTGGGATCACAAATGAGACGATCTTACGCGGTACGCCAAACCGTTCCATTGCACTCATGGCTTTTGGCAGAGCAGCATCCGAGCTTGTTGTCGCAAAAGCAATAGATACCGGCTCTTTGATTGCGTTGATAAAACGTTTGACCGGAATCCTTAAATAAAGTGCAACAGGAAGTAAGACCAGCGTCAAAAAGCAAAACAAAGCAAAATACAATGTCGCCAATAGCATAAATAAGTTTTTCAGAATATCAACACCGAGATGTCCAACCGTGTAGGCCATCGCTGCACCCACCCCAACCGGAGCAAAATACATAATGATGTTCGTAAACTTAAACATCGTCTCCGACATACTTTCCGTAAAATCCACCAAAGGCTTCCGTTTCTTCTCATCAACCATCGCAAGGCCAATTCCGAATAATACCGAAAACACAACAATTTGTAACACCTGATTGTCGGCGACAGACTTTACGATATTCTCCGGAAAAAGATCGCGGATAAATGCCGTAAACTTATAAACTGGATGTACATTATCCGGCAGGGACTTCAGTACATGCTGATCCACACTCTCTTTAGGAGCCGGAAGCTCTTCATGCGGCATATGCGCAACATCCACTCCTACACCTGCACGGGTGAGGTTGATCGCACCCAAACCGATAAAAATCGCGCAGGTCGTCGCACAGAAGAAATACAACATGGACTTCCAAGCCATACGCCCCACCTGTTTCAAATCAGAGTGGCCCGCAATACCATAAACTAGTGTAGCAAAAAGAATAGGCCCAACAATTGTTTTTACCAGTTTGATGAAGCCCTTGCTCAATGGTTGCAAAGAAATTGCCAGATTGGGAAAATCCAATCCCACAAAAATACCCAGGATCATACAGGTCAGGATCCAGGTAGTCAAATTTTTCTTAAAAAGCGCATTCACAACCAAAACCGTGGCAACTATCCAACGGACAGCCATTAGAAATTCATGCGAAAAGCCCACAACTTTAAATTCGTACAATACAGCAATGATACAAGCTAATGTAACTGTGATGAGGGTGATTAACCCAATTTTGGTTTTTAACATTTAAAAGATTTTAATGGTCAAAAGAACAAAAATAAAAAAATACTATGCTTTTGCAAATATTATTATTTAAATAGCCCAACTTTCGCAACAAAATACCGATTTTAACAAAAGCTCCCGTGCAAAAAAAAAGCAGGATAATTTCTTACCCTGCTCTATATTTTAACGGAATGAAAAAATTATTCCGCGTGTAACCAAGCTTTTTTCGCTAATAGCTCATCATTGGATTCCCGTACATCTTCGTCATCCACACAACAATCTACCGGACAAACAGCAGCACATTGTGGTTCATCATGAAAACCCACACATTCTGTACATTTATCCGAAACAATATAATAAACTTCATTTGAAATTGCTTCCTGTGCTTCATTTGCGTCAAGCGTAACGCCGTCACCAAAATCTATAACACCATCCAAAGCAGTACCATCTGAGAATTTCCAAGTTACACCAGCATCGTATATTGCATTATTTGGGCATTCCGGTTCGCAAGCACCACAGTTAATGCATTCGTCTGTAATTTTAATCGCCATTTATAACCTCACAATTATGATAAATAAACTATTTTTGCATTATCAATATGAAAACAAAGTCTGATTGTACAATAAGGCTAGTTGATTCACGTTGATTAATGTTAACAGCACAAATATAACACAAATTTGTGTATTCATCTTTTAAAAATTTAATATTTTGACAAAGCAACAACGAATAAATGCGTTTGTAAAACTGGGTGAACTGTTGAAGGTGCAACCTGAAGATCTTACTCAGATCATTCAACTGGCACAGCATAAAAACCCCTGGTATACCCGCCAAAATGTTGAAAGAGCCTTACATGCAATTTCATCCAACTTAACGGCGGAAAAACTGAATCATTGGCTACACAACTACCCGGATATCGAATCAACTAAAACAGTAGGATTAATCCTTGCCGGAAATATACCTCTTGTCGGATTTCATGACATCCTTTGTGTCCTAATCAGTGGATTCAAAGCGAAAATTAAACTATCCTCAGATGATGCCGGTTTAACGACTTATGTGCTCAATCGTCTAAAACAACTAGAACCTGACTTTGCGGCAGCGTTTGAAATCGTCGATAAACTCAAAGACTTCGACCTCGTGATTGCAACGGGTTCAAACAATACGGCCCGTTATTTCGACTATTATTTTGGATCCAAACCACATATTATCCGCCGCAATAGAAATAGTGTAGCAGTCATTACAGGACAGGAATCCCCTGCCCAACTGGAAGCCCTGGGTCACGATATCTTCGACTATTTCGGCCTTGGCTGCCGCTCGGTTTCCAAGCTTTTCATTCCAAAAGAGTATGCAGTAGCGCATTTTTTTGAAGGAATAGCGGCTTATAAAGACGTATCCGAACACTTTAAATACAATAATAATTACGACTACAATAAATCCATCTATCTGATCAACGGCGATAAGCATTTTGACAATGGATTTCTGCTGCTCAAACAGGATCCGCGTCTGGCCTCCCCGCTATCCGTGGTTTATTATGAGGAATACGGCTCCCTTGAAGATGTCGAACAGGAACTAAAGCAGCAAGCTGAACAGATCCAGTGTGTCGTCTCGGAAGTCCCACTCAACATACAGTCCCCGGTTTTTCATTTTGGTGAAAGTCAATGCCCGGCCTTGGACGATTATGCAGATGGTATAAATACGCTGGATTTTTTATTTGCAAACCCGTAAGCTTCCGTTAAATTCGTAGTAAAGAAATTGCATTAAAAATACTAACTTTGAAATCATGTATATCATTAAAGTAAAAGGTGTCGCCAAAATTCCCGACTATGTGCAGCTGCGAGATGATGCCTTCACCTTGTTGGCATATTTTAGAGTGGATCGACCTGACAAATCCCTAGACAAGATCGGATTGGGAGAAAAGGCGGAATATATCATGCAATTGGTGAGAGAAATGCCTTTTGGTCAAATTAAAAAATTAGAGTTTTAACGCCCATGATTGAAAATAAAGTAATTACATTAAAGAACGTTGATATCTTTCAACAGAAACATTTAGTTTTATCCAATGTCAATTTAAGCATCGGTAAGGGAGAATTTCTCTACCTTATCGGACAGTCTGGCAGTGGAAAAAGTAGTTTATTAAAAATCATCTATGGCGATTTATATATCGGCAACGGAGAGGGAATGATCGCCGGATTTGATCTCAAAAAACTTCATGAAAATGATGTGCCCTATTTACGCCGGAAATTGGGTATTGTCTTTCAGGACTTTCATTTACTCTCAGACCGGACGATAGAAAAAAATCTGGAGTTTGCGCTGAAAGCCACAGGTTGGAAAGATAAAAAAATGATCGATGGACGCATCTTGGACGTATTGGAGAAAGTTGGACTTCGTTCAAAACTAAAGAAAATGCCCCATGAACTTTCCGGTGGTGAGCAACAGCGGATCGTTATTGCCCGTGCGCTACTGAATAACCCAGAGATTATCCTTGCGGATGAGCCTACCGGAAACCTGGACCCAGCTACTTCAGAGGAAATTGTCCTTTTACTCCGTGACATCGCCAATTCCGGAACAGCAATTTTAATGGCCACCCACGATTATACCATTATCCGTAATATGCCTTCCCGAATTATTAAAACTGGAGATGGCATCCTACAGGACAATGTCAGCATCTAAGTGAAAAACTGACAACTAAAAAGACATTTTTGCAAATTCCGACAAATTGTTAGGTTATTTTATTAAAATCTGACAAGCTGTCGGAATTTTATTGTTTGGCAAAAACTTTGAGAAAAGAAGATATAGAAAATTTTTGAATCTATTTTAGCATTGAAGATATGAATGAGCAAGATAATTATTACGATGAGAGTCAAGATCAAGTAGAAACGAATTCTTCTGATCAACAAGAGCAGCCTTCCGATAATCCGGTAGAATTATCTGCCGAAGAAAAGTTGGCAGCAGAATTGGCAGAGGCTAAGGATAAATATATTCGTCTTTCTGCTGAATTTGACAATTATAGAAAACGTACAAGTAAAGAACGTGTTGAATTGATTCAATCCGCAGGGAAAGATGTGATCAGTAAATTATTACCTACCTTAGACGATTTTGACCGGGCATTAAATGCAATGGAAACTGCTACAGACGTAGAATCCGTTAAAACAGGAATGGAGATTGTCAACAACAAATTAAGACAGACATTATCTCAACTCGGATTAAAAGAAATGGAAACTGTGGGTCAGGCATTTGATCCTGAATTACAGGAAGCGATTACATCTATTCCAGCTCCTACAGCAGATTTAAAAAATAAAGTAGTGGATGTCATTGAAAAAGGATACTACCTGGGTGACAAAGTGATCCGTCACGCAAAAGTAGTTATAGGTCAATAATATTAAGACGATGTCAAAAAGAGATTATTACGATATACTTGGTGTCGCGCGTTCAGCGGACGAGAAGGAGATTAAATCAGCCTATCGCAAATTAGCGATTAAGTATCACCCGGACAAAAACCCCGGTGATCATGAAGCTGAGGAAAAATTTAAGGAGGCCGCTGAGGCATACGATATCTTGAGCAATCCACAGAAACGTCAACGTTATGACCAGTTTGGCCATGCCGGCAATTCCGCAAGCGGAGGCTACGGTGGTGGCGGCGGCATGAATATGGAAGACATATTTAGCCAATTTGGTGATATTTTTGGTGGCGGACACCCTTTCGAGAGTTTCTTCGGTGGTGGTGGCGGTCAGCGCGGTGGGCGCCGTGTCGCACGTGGAAGCAACTTGCGTATTAAAGTTAAATTGACTCTTGAAGAAATTGCCAAAGGTGTTGAGAAGAAAGTAAAAGTTAACAAACAGGTTTCCTGCCACAGCTGCGATGGCTCAGGTGCAAAAGATAAATCCTCTTTCCATACCTGTAAAACCTGTGGTGGCTCTGGATCCGTACGTAGAGTAACGAATACGATTCTTGGACAAATGCAAACCACCAGCACCTGCCCTACCTGTAATGGTGAAGGTGTTGAAATCACAGCAAAATGTACGACCTGTAGAGGTGAAGGATTAGAACGTGGCGAAGAAACTATCGCAATCAATATCCCAGCGGGCGTAAGCGAAGGCATGCAGCTCTCCATGAGCGGAAAAGGAAATGCCGCACCTCGCGGCGGTGTTCCCGGAGATCTTATTATATTAATCGAAGAAGTACCGCACGAAAGCCTAAAACGCGATGGCCTGAATGTGATCTATGATCTATACATTAATTTTGTCGATGCCACGTTAGGTACCAGTGTCGAAGTTCCGACAATTGATGGAAAAGCTAAAATAAAAATCGAACCCGGAACTCAGGGCGGTAAAATATTACGTCTGAAAGGAAAAGGTATTCCTGAAGTCAATTCTTACCATAAAGGTGATCAACTTGTGTATGTGAATATATGGACGCCAAAAGTTGTATCCAACGAAGAAAAAGAATTGTTGAATAAACTGAAAGAATCACCAAACTTTAAACCACAACCCGGTAAAAGTGAAAAATCATTCTTTGAACGTATCAAAGAATACTTCGAATAAATTCGAATCAACCGATAGCAAAAGCGCCATTGATCAAATTGATCAATGGCGCTTTTTTTTGCTTTCTTACGGAAAACTGACAAATAAAAACAAAAAGTCAATTCAATATAGAAATTCAAAAAACAAACCGCTGTTTATTAAAAAATAACAAAATTTAATTAATTGAACCACTTTAATTTACGAGTTCAGCAAAATATCCAGACAATACAGTGACAATAAAATCAACTAATTTTACGACATTTGACTAACGAATTAAAAAAGTCAGAAAGTAATTACTGGCTTATTGAAACAAACTATTAAAATAAAAACACATGAAAAAAGTTTTACTTACATTAGCTGCCGTAGCTGGTTTGACAGTCGCTTCACAAGCGCAAGAATTTGGTTTCAAAAAAACTGACTTCATTGTTGAAGGTAATCTTTCAGCAAATACTTCAAATGATAAAACGGAACATGTAAAAACAAACTCATTTAACTTCAACCCTTCTGTTGGTTACTTTGTTACGGATAAAATTGCCGTAGGTTTAGATTTCAACATTGGAAATGATAAAACAACAAAGAACGTTGATCAAGCAAATGAGTCTTATGTAAAAGGCAATAGCTTTGGTGTAGGTGCATACGGACGTTATTACTTCCTTGAATTAGGATCACGTTTCAAAACTTACGCTCAATTAGGTGCTGGCTATGCGCAAGAGGATGGAAAAATCAATGACGGCGTTAAAACAACTGATATCGCTAAAACAAAAGCTTTTGGTGCTAACGCTGGTTTAGGTATCAATTACTTTGTAACACCTAAAATCGCTATCAACTTTGGTTTGACTGATTTATTGTCATTCAAAACTTCAAAACTTGACGTTGACGGAGCAAAATCATCTAACGAATTTAACGCAAACATCAATAGCTTCAACAACTTCTTTGATACTGCTAAATTTGGTTTAACATTCAAATTCTAGTTTATAACACTAGAATATCCAATACAAAGAAAAGGCGATAAGATACTTATCGCCTTTTCTTTGTATACGAGCTGCTTAATTATATCGCTTTACAATACGCAGTTTATGCGAATATTTATTCAATTCCCGGTTAAAGATACCTTCGTTGTCCATTCGATCAATACGTACTTTAGCGGATGCATGGATAATGGTATCCCGATCCAGCATAATGCCTACATGTGTAATCCGTCCTTCAGCATTGTCAAAATAAGCTAAATCGCCTGTCCTAATCTCCGAAACAAAATCAACGTTATCGCCGATTTCCGCCTGCTGATAGGCATCTCTTGGCAGGTTGATCCCAAAGCAACTATAGATTAACTGAGAAAAACCTGAACAGTCAATTCCCCATTGTGAACGCCCGCCCCATAAATAAGGCGTATCCTTATAGCTCATTGCAAGCTGAGCCACCTCCGTCTCAAAATCAGCCCTGGAAAAGGCATTGACACTCCCTTGATAAGTCAGCGCCAGCTCACCTAAAGTAACCCTATTGGCTTCATTTAAATAAAGTTTTGTGCCGTGACAGAGATGCAGCCGACTTTCCCCGTTAAAAAGCAATCCACCCTCCCTTCCGACGATATCGGGTTTCCCCGCAAAATACTGCGCTATATCCGCCGCGTCTACGGCCATAAACTGACCATTCTGAATCCATCCCAAATAGTCCGTCTCCAACATCCTGATCGCTGTCCAGTCAGGCTGAGCGTCCAGAATTTCAAATAATTCACCAAATAACACCTGGGAAACCATCTCACTCCGATGTGCCTGCTCCGAACGCAAAGGAACCAGCGCAAGTGTACAAATACCATATTTCATTGGCCAAATAAAACAAAACTGTCAGATCTGTGATTATATATTATAAAACGAAGATAAATTAATTATAGTAGATATGGAGAATACAAATTTAAAATTCAAAAGAATACTCGTTGCTGTCGATGATGCTCCATGTTCTGAGAAAGCTATTCTATATGCCCGAGAATTGGCGCAGGTATTCCGTGCTTCCGTTGCCCTGGTCACTGTGATCCCGCCTACCTCACCGACAAATTTCGGGGCGGATCCCCTATTGGGCCAGCAGCCTATTATCGTACCCGAAGTATCTGAAATGGAACAGGAAAACGCACAAAAATACCTGGAAAAATTAAGCCGGGAATTTGTCGGCTCGGAAGAAGTCTATCTTTTCAATCGAATCGGATCCGTTAAAGAAGAAATTCTTGCGGCTTCTCATGAATGGTCAGCCGATCTGATTATCATGGGATCCAACGGCCGGAGTGGATTTGATCATTTTATTTCAGGTTCCGTATCTGAATCCGTTATTCGCAAAGCGACCTGCCCTGTACTAGTCATTCCAAGTAAATGTGATTAAATCTAAAGGAGCCTATCGCCTGGAGTTATCTGTAGACAAAAAAGAGCCTATTCTTAAAAAAGAATAGGCTCCTGTATACTTATTGGATCACTCGACTTATTTTTTGATCAGGCGGGCAACGAACATACTATCTGCCCGCTCTGTATAACCGTCCAAAAGACGCATACTCTCCAGTTCAAAGCCCAAATTACTTAAAATATAATCAACCACATCCTCATTTTCGGCTTTAAACACCGAGCAGGTAATATAAATCAGTGGTTTCCCTACTTTCACATATCCCGCAACATGTCCCGCAATTGTTTTCTGCAAAGCACTAAATTCCGCAATCTTGGCCGTTTTAAATTCCCGGATCATCTCTGGTGTACGCCCCCAGGTACCTGAACCCGTACAAGGTGCATCCAGCAATACGCCGTCAAATTTCTCATTTCCTAGGATTGGATAAGGATCCTTTGTCAGATCCAATATTTTCTTGCGGTAATGTTTGATACCGGCATGATCAAATCGCTCATCCAGGTTACGGAGGATACTCATCCGCAGATCAGACACCAATAAATCAACAGAAGGGCATGCATCCATTAATAAAAGAGATTTACCACCAGATGCTGCACAGGCGTCCCACCACGACTCTTTTTCCTCAGGCTTCATAAACTCAAGCGTCCGCTGCGAGGATAAATCCTGCACCTCAATGAGCCCGTCCAATGCTGAAAGCCGCTGTAATGAAGTCCCATTGGGCAAAGAGATTGTCTGATCGCCCAATTCACTATAGGGAATCTGGTTTTCATCCAAAATGGCGCGTACCA
The DNA here is from genome assembly GCF_002000245.1 of Sphingobacterium sp. CZ-UAM. GTDB lineage: Bacteria > Bacteroidota > Bacteroidia > Sphingobacteriales > Sphingobacteriaceae > Sphingobacterium. The sequence goes on from NZ_MTCM01000001.1 coordinate 1,866,816, forward strand.
CCTTATTTTTACCGCGTTTTACCCGAATATACAAATGTGGCTGAACCAATTGACTCTTCAGAAACAGCTTGGTATCTAGCTGCGCAGAAAAATAGGCTGTAAAAGGAAATAAGTCTTCTACTTTCAGCAAGCCCTCAGCTTCCAGAAAAGCAATCTTTTCGTCCAAAGATAAACCCATTCTACTACTATACTCCGGTTCCAGCAGTTCAACCAAAGGGCTCTCTTTTTCACATAAAAACTCAGCAAGCACCAATCTGCGTTGCTGCGACAACTGTGACGCAGCTTGGCCCAAACGGAAATAATTGTAGCACAAACGGGAAGTAGACCGACGGTCCGAAGACCCCATCTGTTTATTCTCCTTAAAAAAAGTCGTTAAATAGCGTGAAAATGGTTGATCCCCTTCAAATCCATCCATCGCCCGCTCAAAATTACGTATTTGTTGGTAAACACGCTTTTCACTCAATTCAGCCATTCAAAGATTATTTTCTTTCAAATTTCTTGTTGTGATAAACAATAATCCCCAGCGCTCGATTTGCATAGCCCCACTTCGGATAGAACTCAAACTTATAATCGCTATTGAGTCCCGAGAATTTTTCCTGGGTTATATGGCTTACGTAATCCACACCATACTTATGCAGTAGACGGCCAAAATAAACAGCGGCATCATAGCCCTTATAGGAGAACTCAGAAGGATCTACTTTATACAGCGATTTGTAATGTGATATAAACTTTCTTGTATCGCTATCGGAATCATCGGCCAAGCTTGACGAAGTAACCGTTAAGCTATAAAAATCCATATTTTCAAAGTTTTCAAAAGAAAGTTTTGAAAGATTCGGATGACCATATAACTTAAATTGGTTACCGGGATTTAAAAAACGCTCATCCATCGCATCCAACAAACCCTTTATCAGGTTCTTATTTGCAGTTCCGGATACGATATGGTTTGTTCCTGTCAATACGAGACTATTCTTAAGTTCATTGATACTCACAACCGTTTTTACCTTTGCCTGGGCATTCGCTTTTGTGATTCCACTGGCAAAATTGACCAAAAACTGTTTGCTTTCATCGTCTCCGGCATCATAGATCAAAATCTGATCACCATTATAATATTGATCGGCGACATATTTGGCCATTGTTTCGGAATGCGTCCGTATCGATGGTGTCATAGACACTAGGTTGGGCACACTGAATTCCGAGGCCATCGTCGCTGCCAAGGGAGACACTTGAAGAACGTTCTTGTTCGCAAAGGTCTGCGCAAAACTTCTGATTTCCCGCGGGTAAACAGGACCGACAACAAGTGCTGCATCTTTAACTGCCGCAGCTGTTCCCAAAGACGCGTTATAGGCTACATTATCGCGTGAGTCGATGACCTGCAAATCAAACAGCATTCCATCTTTGGCGATCTTGTCCAGACCTATCTGAAAACCTTGGTAAAAATCCAATGCCAGAGCAGAACGCCCGACATCCTCAGCAGTCACCGTTTTGGCAATACCATTTAATTCAAAAGGCAAGAGCAGGGCAATTTTATTGTTCTTAACCAAATGGCCATTTATAGTCTGCACATCGCCTACTTTGACAACAGGCTTATCTTTCTCCTTGTTTGGTTTGGTGACAGCAGTTTGCTGTTCGCCCCCGCTAGAAGAGGGCGAACGCAATACCGTGCTTTTTTTGGTTGTACAGCTTGCCAGGCATAATGCCACAAGCGCTGCAACCCATATTTTATTCCCACTCAATCGTAGCGGGTGGTTTTGAACTGATATCATATACAACTCTGTTTATTCCTTTCACATGGTTGATAATTTCATTTGAAATTTTTGCCAACAGGTCATATGGTAGATGAATCCAATCTGCAGTCATGCCATCAAGAGATCCTACAGCTCTTAAGCTCACAACATGCTCGTAAGTACGCTCGTCGCCCATTACCCCTACCGAACGCACAGGTAAAAAGATCGTACCAGCTTGCCATACTTTATCATACCATCCGGATTCTTTCAGGTTATTGATAAAGATTGCATCCGCTTCCTGAACGATTCTTACTTTTTCGGCTGTAATATCACCCAAAATACGAATGGCCAAACCCGGTCCTGGAAATGGATGTCTTCCTAATATCGCCTGATCTACCTCTAATGCTTTCCCAACTCTTCTGACTTCATCTTTAAATAAAGTCTTCAATGGTTCAACAACTTTCAGTTTCATAAAATCAGGCAGACCGCCGACATTATGGTGTGATTTTATTGTCGCTGAAGGGCCTTTGACCGAAACCGATTCGATGATATCCGGGTAGATTGTACCCTGACCCAACCATTTCGCTTCGATACCTTCTGGCAATTCTTTTTGGATTTCCTTTGCCGCCTCATCAAATACATCGATAAAGGAATTACCGATGATCTTGCGCTTCTCCTCAGGCTCTGAAACTCCTGCCAAACGACCGTAGAAAAGGTCCTTTGCATTAATTCCTTTAATATTTAAACCCATATTTTTGTAAGAATCCAATACCTGCTCGTATTCATCTTTACGGAGCAAGCCATGATCTACAAAAATACAGTGTAAGTTCTGTCCGATAGCATGGTGCAATAAAACTGCAGCAACAGTAGAATCCACACCTCCAGATAACGCCATAATCACGTGGTCATCCCCCAACTGTTCTTTCAGTGACGCGACTGTAGTCTCTACAAATGCATCTGGGGTCCAATCCTGCGCACATCCGCAGATACCCACGACGAAGTTTTTCAACAAAATAGCCCCATCGGTACTATGGGTTACTTCGGGATGGAACTGTATACCATAGGTACGTGTACCTTTGACCTGATATGCCGCTACACGTACTTTATCTGTGCTGGCAATGATCTCAAAATTGTCGGGCACCTCTTTGATGGTGTCACCATGAGACATCCATACCTGAGATTGTACCGGTACACCTGCCAATAAATCATTTTCACTATTGACAAATTGCAGATTTGCACGACCATACTCACGGATTTCAGATGGCAATACATTTCCGCCCGATTGCTGCGCAATATATTGGGCACCGTAACACACTCCTAAAAGTGGGAAACGCTCCTGGATAGCGACAAAATCAATTTGAGGTGCATCCTCTTGTCGAACGGAAAACGGACTTCCTGAGAATATAACACCTTTCACAGATTCATCAAAATCTGGCAATTTATTAAACGGGTGTATCTCACAATACACATTTAGTTCTCTGACACGTCTTGCAATTAATTGCGTGTACTGAGACCCGAAGTCTAGAATGATAATTTTTTCTGGCATGCTGCAAAGGTAAGTATTACGAATGAATTATTAAATGTCAAATCAGGAAATAATGCCTGCTTTTAACAGTTCAGCTTCCATTTCTTTTTGTAGTTTTAGGGCCTCCTCACGCGCGCGCTCCGCAAAGTCAGGTCCTTTTGAAGCATAAATAATCCCTCTTGTGCTATTGACCAGGAGTCCACAGTCTTTATTCATGCCATATTTGCAGACATCTTCCAATGAGCCACCCTGTGCACCGACCCCCGGCACCAATAGAAAATGTTCGGGTGCATGTTCACGGATTTTAATAAAACCTTCCCCTCTCGTCGCGCCGACCACATACATTAGATTTTCGGTATTGCCCCAGGTGTTTACTTTGTCTATAACCTGTTCAAATAATTGAAGACCATCTCGGTTTTCAAAATTCTGAAAATCTAAACTCCCTTCATTGGATGTCAGTGCCAATACGATGGCCCATTTATCCTTGAACTCCAAAAAGGGTGTAACAGAGTCTTTCCCCATGTAGGGCGCGATGGTAATACTGTCGAAACCCAAACCTGAATTTGACTCATCAAAAAATGCCATCGCATACCGGCCTGAGGTATTTCCGATATCACCACGTTTGGCATCCGCTATACTGAAACAATCTTTTGGCAATGCTGCCCAGGTTTTTTGAAGCGACTGCCATCCTTTTAGACCATAACATTCATAGAAGGCAATATTTGGTTTATAAGCGACGCATAAATCAGCTGTAGCATCAATAATTGCTTTATTGAAACTATAGATCGGATCCTCATCATCCAACAGATGCTCTGGAATCTTAGTAAGGTCTGTGTCCAATCCGACACATAAAAACGAACGTTTCTCTTTAATTTGATGAATAAGTTCTGCTCTGGTCATGCTAATGTATAGATCGTAATTATTTATTGATTAAATCTTGAATAAAGGTTGTCACTTCCGGGCTGGAATAATCTGCCATGCCTTCGTGCCGTGTCGCAAGCTTGCCCTCCTTGTCCAAAATAACGGTACTTGGGATAGACTCCGAAAGCCATTCTTTTGGAATATCACTGTTTGGATAACTAATCGGTAGCGTCAGCTTTTCATTTTTGACAAAAGCTGCAGCCTTCTCCTTATCGCCCTCGATCTCCACAATCAGAAATACAACATGCGGATTATCCTTAAATTTATCGTAAAGCACATTGATGGAGGGCATCTCGGCCCGGCATGGCCCGCACCAGGTTGCCCAAAAGTTGATAAAAACCACCTTACCTTTTAGATCCGCTATCCCTATTGTTTCTCCCGAATGATTTACAAAAGAAACAGCCGCACCGACATCCTTTTCATCCGCAGGGAGCGGGTCAGCGACCGGTTGTGGTGCTTCCAATTTCGGTTTAAACAAACCGATTTTCATCAGTTGCTGCTGAAAATAACTTCTGCTTGTCGGCCATATCAATAAACCGATGAGCAGCACAAAGACAACATTGCCGATGATCTTTTTTGTTTTTGGATTCATAAAAAGAAATGCAGTTGATTAAGCATCAAATTTATCCAGCAGCTTCAGCAAAGTCGCAAAGTCTTTTGGATAAGGTGCCTCAAACACCATTTGCTCACCATTTAGTTCAAACTCCACATGTTTTGCATGTAGGGCAAAACGTTTCATGATCGGTTGCTCCTCCTCATCCTTGGATAAGGTATAGCCCCTTTTCTTTATTTGTGACAGATAAACAGGTTTCCCACGGTACATGCTATCCCCTACAATGGCCGCATGCTGTGTGGCCAGGTGGATACGGATCTGGTGCATCCGTCCAGTGATCGGTTTACACTCCACTAAGGTGTAATTCTTATAGTATTTAAGCGAATTAAAGATGGTTTCGGCAGGCTTACCATTGGCACGGTCAATAGAAACGTTTTTATTCCCCTGATTCAAGATCGGCAAATCAACGACAAGATCCTGAAAAGTATGTGTACCGCCAATGATTGCGTGATAGATCTTATTGACTCTACGTTTTTCGAATGCGATCGAAATCGAACGATAGGTCTCCGGATTTTTCGCAATCAACAAAATACCGGAGGTCTCTTTATCCAGACGATGGCAGACCTGAGCGTCAGCATGATATTTCTTTGCCAAACGGAGAATGTTGATCTCTCCCCCCTCCCTTTCATCCAAAGAAGCAACAAAAGGTGGTTTATTTATAACAATCAAATTTTCATCTTCATGGATGATTAATTCTGAAAATTTGGGGAATTTAAATAGACGGGTTTCATTCTGTATCATTTTACAAAAATACAAAACACAAGGCAGAATATTGGCCAATGTATGATAAAAACCTTACTTTTGGGCATATAATATAAGTCAAGATGTCTGTAAACAAAGAAATAAAACGAGTAAGCACAGCGATGCTACAAGCCATGAAAGACCGTAAAGAGAAGATTTCTATGCTGACGAGCTATGATTACTCCATGGCCAAAATGGTGGACAACGCCGGTGTGGATGTTATTCTGATCGGAGATTCCGCTGCGAATGTATTTGCCGGCTATGAAACTACCCTGCCGATTACCCTCGACAATATGATCTACCATGCGGCGGCTGTTGCCAGAGGCACCGAAAGGGCTATGGTCCTGGCAGACCTTCCTTTTGGTAGCTACCAAGGTTCTGCCAACGAAGCCTACAATGCTGCCGTACGTATGATGAAAGAATCCGGCGCCCATGCGTTGAAATTGGAAGGTGGCTTAGAAATCATCGACAACATCAAAAAAATTATTTCTGGCGGAATTCCCGTTTGTGGACATTTGGGCCTGACCCCACAATCCATCAATAAATTCGGAAATTTTGGTGTCCGTGCCAAAGAGGAACAAGAAGCGGCCAAACTTATGGAAGATGCATTGGCTCTTCAGGAGGCTGGTTGTTTTGCCATTGTACTGGAAAAAATTCCTGCGGCTTTGGCAAAAGCCGTGACTGAAAAATTGGCCATTCCGACCATAGGGATCGGCGCTGGTGCTGATTGTGATGGACAGGTGCTTGTAATCAATGATATGCTGGGCATGAATGCAGACTTTAAGCCCAAATTTATGCGGCACTTTGCCAACCTACATGAGCAGATCACTACCGCAGTAAGCAATTACGTTGCTGAAGTCAAGGCAGTGCAATATCCAAATTCGGAAGAACAATATTAATAAGCGCTATGAAATTATTGATCATAGGGATAATTATCCTTATCGCTTACCTGATGATTCGAAAAAAGTTCAATTTTTTCGAATCATCAGACACGGATGCCAAAAGCTTAAAATCGGGCTTTCAATTGATAGAAGCACCGGCCGCTCTCATTCGATCTACCTTAAAAAAAACAATCTCCAATGTCGTTATTGGCTTGGTACTTATTCTCATTACCATATTGCTTTTTGTAAAAATTAAAATCGTATTGTTTCTCCTCCCAATAGCCTTTTTTTTAATTGGTTACTTCTTCCTGTTTAACAATCACTTCAGCAAAATAAAGAGCCAACAGATTTGGTTTAATGCCAAAACCAACGAGGTTTTTGTGGAACAACTGCGAGCAGAAAACTATGCTTTCAATATATTCCAGGATGTGCTGGCTGTACAAAAGATCGAATCTATTCAGACAACAAGAGGCCTGCTCTATGGTTACTATCGAATAAAACTAAAAGATCAGCTTTTGGAAATCCCCTATTTACTGGCTGAAAATAAACCTGCCAATAATCTTTTTTTTGAGACACTCGTACAAAACTTCAAAATTGAAACCCAGAAAAGAATTTTTCCAATCATTTAGTACTTAATGTATTGCAGTTACAAAAGAAAATAGTATATTTAGGTTACTTAAGAATACATTGTTAAAACCAAAATATTTTATACTATGGGAAAAGGTGATATCAAAACCAGAAGAGGAAAAATATCAAATGGTTCTTTTGGAAAAAGAAGGCCGCATTTATCGAAAGCATCCATCAAACCAAAAGTGGATGATGCAGCTCCAAAAGCAGTTGAACCAAAAGCAACTAAAGCGAAAAAATAATACGTATAAAGCTAGAATAGGTTTCTAGCTTTTTTTATAGCATGTAGTCCCATTAACTTACATGCGGTAGATTCGTTGCCAGCTATTGCTGTTCTGTATTGTAAAATCCTTTTGACAACCGGTATCATCATGAGAATAAAGCTATCTTTATCCTCCAGATCAAAAAACCAGATAAGGACTATACCGCATGAATAAAAAAACGACCCTCTACATTCTTTTAGCCTGTGCTGTTATTGGAGGTGGATATTTTCTCATAAATCCCAAAAAAGACAAAAATGAAGCCGATAAATCTGCTGTCAAAAAAGATGTTCCTGTTGCTGCGCAGGCAATTATAGCAAGATCATCTGTAGCCGATCGGTCCATTAATTTGTCCGGCAGTATCGATGCCGAAGAAAAGGTGGAGATCAGAAGCGAAGTCAGTGGTCGAATTACAAAAATCTACTTTACTGAAGGACAACGTATCCAACAGGGGCAACCTTTGATCAAGATTGATGATATTGAATTGCAAGCGCAACTCAAACAGGCGCAGACAACGAATCAGCTGAATGCAGAAAACGAACGTCGCGCAAAATTATTGCTCCAGAAAGGAGCAATCAGTCAAGAGGAATTTGATATCGCCAGTGCGGCATTAAAGACTGCACAGGCGCAGATCCAGCTGATTCAGGCCCAGATCTCCAAAACAACCGTACGTGCACCGTTTAGTGGCATGATTGGCCTAAGAAATATTTCAGTTGGTGCTATCGTCTCATCCAATACGCTGATCGCAAATTTGGTTAAGGACAATTTCGTTAAGATTACCTTTGCTATTCCGGAAAAATACAGCAGTGTAGTCAAACTTAACACGCCCATTGAGTTCAGTGTTGCCAATGACCCGGCAGTTATCAAAGCTAATATTTATGCCATAGAGCCTGAGGTCTCCCTGAATACCCGCACCCTGACTGTCCGTGCACGCGCAGCAAACGAACAGGGGCAGCTTCGTGTAGGTTCCTTTGTCAATGTCATCCTGCCGATAGAAGTCGAAAATAATGCCATTGCTATTCCCACGGAAGCAATCGTTCCGGTCCAGGATGGAAAAAAAGTCTTTATACTAAAGAATGGACTCGCAAAAGAAACTAAAGTTGAAACCGGCGCCCGTACCGATAAGGAGATTGTTATCCTATCTGGCATAAGTGCCGGAGATACCGTATTGACAACAGGTGTTCTTGCCTTAAAAGATGGAGTAAAGGTTAAAGTATCATTAGCTAACTAACTGTAAATGAATTTATCTGCTATTTTTATTAAGCGCCCTGTGCTCACCATTGTCGTCAATATAACGATTATTCTATTTGGCTACATTGGCTTTAGCTTTCTGGGTGTTCGCGAATACCCCTCCATTGACCCGGCCATCGTATCGGTACGTACCAACTACGCTGGTGCCAACCCTGATATTATTGAATCGCAGATCACCGAACCGTTGGAGAAAGCGATCAACTCCATTGATGGTATCCGTAATATCTCATCCTCCAGCAATCAGGGATCCAGCAATATCACCATTGAATTCGATTTAAAGAAAAATCTGGAGGAAGCTGCCAATGACGTTCGGGACAAAGTATCCCAGGCAGTCAGAAGCCTGCCCCAGGATATTGACGCCCCACCGGTAGTCTCAAAAGCGGATGCGGATTCTGATCCGATCATTACCCTGACCCTACAGAGCGAAACCAGGGATAAGCTTTCCCTGAGTGACTATGCTGAGAATGTTATTTCCGAAAGACTGCAGACCATCCCGGGGGTCAGCAGTACGCAAATATATGGTCAAAAACGTTACGCCATGCGCCTATGGCTCAACCCGGACCGCATGGCGGCCTACGGCATCACCGCTTCCGATATCCGTACAGCATTAAGTAACCAAAATGTTGAATTACCTTCCGGTAAAATTGTTGGCAATACCACTGAATTAACCGTAAAAACCGTAGGAAACCTTTCCACGCCCGAAGAGTTTAACAATATTGTCCTAAAAGCCGATAGCACGCGCTTGGTTAAATTTATAGACATTGGCCGTGCAGAAATTGATGCCGAAAATCTGGAGACCAAGATGGTCAGTAATGGCAAACAACTGGTCGGTGTCGCCATTATTCCGCAACCGGGGACAAACTACCTGGATATCGCGAACAATTTTTACAAAATGCTTGATCAGATGAAAGAGGATATCCCTCAGGATATCAGCATCAATATCGCATCTGACAACACCAAGTTCATTAAGAAATCGGTTGTTGAGGTTGCTGAGACCTTACTGATATCCATTATTCTGGTGACGCTTATCATTTACTTCTTCTTTAGAGACTGGGGAATTGCCCTACGGCCATTATTGGATATCCCCGTTTCACTTATCGCAACTTTTTTTATTATGTACATTTTTGGTTTTTCGATCAATGTACTGACCCTACTTGCGATTGTATTGGCGACAGGGCTTGTGGTCGATGATGGAATTGTCGTTACCGAAAATATCTTCAAAAAAGTTGAGGAAGGCATGTCCCCTATTGAAGCTGCACTGAAAGGCTCCAAAGAGATCTTCTTTGCAGTTATCTCCATTTCCGTTACCCTCGCCGCGGTTTTCTTACCCGTCATATTTCTTGAAGGTTTCGTCGGACGGTTGTTTCGGGAATTCGGGGTGGTCATCGCGTCAGCCGTACTGGTGTCAGCCTTTGTTTCACTGACGTTGACCCCGATGCTGAATGCTTACCTGATTAAAGGCGGTGGTCACAAAAAGACCCGCTTTTATGAATGGACAGAACCAATGTTTGTGAAAATGAACAAAGGCTACGCCAATGCGCTGGATAAATTCATGAAATTAAAATGGATAAGCTTTCCGATCTTATTGATCTGTTTTGCCATCATCGCAGTAATCTTCTCTTCGATCAAGAAAGAAACTGCTCCCTATGATGACCGCAGCGCCATCATGGTCAATGTCACCGGTCCCGAGGGTGCTACCTATGAATACATGGACCGTTATATGCAGGAACTGGACAAACTGGTTTACGATTCGATTCCCGAAAACAAAATCAGTTTAAATATTACCTCCCCTGGTTTCGGACCTAGTTCGGTCAACTCCGGACGTATCCGGATGACACTTGTCGATCCCGAAGAGCGTACAAGGTCACAAGATGATGTGGCGAAGGAGCTGACCAAATGGACAAAAAAATACGATGGTGTACGTGTCAATGTATCACAGACGCCGACCATTTCCATGAATCGTCGCGGCGGCCTACCGATACAGTACATTATCCAGGCTCAAAATTTTGAAAAGCTTCAGGAGAAGATTCCTGAATTTATGAACGAAGTAAATAGTGATCCTACATTTTCAACAACAGATATCAATCTGAAGTTTAACAAACCCGAACTTCATGTCGAGATAGACCGCTTAAAAGCCTTAAGCATGGGTGTATCTGTGCTCGACGTATCCCAATCCCTCCAGCTGTTGTTAAGTGGTCAGCGCTTTGCTTATTTCATGCGTGATGGCAAACAATATCAGGTGATCGGACAGGTCGAAAACGATCGACGGGCAACACCGACAGATCTGACCTCCATTTATGTGCGCAACAATATCGGACAGCTCATACAGCTGGATAACCTCGTCAATGTCAGCGAAGAAAGTAGCCCACCACAACTCTACCACAATAATCGGTATATGTCGGCGACAGTCTCCGCAGGCCTGGCTCCGGGCATGAGTATGAGCGATGGTATAGCCGCAATGGACCGTATCAAGGAAAAAGTATTGGACCAAAGCTTTACCACTGACCTCAGTGGTGAATCCCGCGATTTCATCGAAAGTAGTTCCAATACCCTCTTTGCTTTTGGTCTCGCTTTATTACTGATTTATCTCATACTAGCGGCTCAGTTTGAGAGCTTCCTGGATCCATTTATTATCATCCTGACGGTACCGATGGCAGTTGCCGGTGCACTGATCAGTTTATGGCTATTTGATCAGACCTGGAATATATTCAGCCAGATCGGAACCATTATGCTGATCGGTCTGGTGACGAAAAATGGTATCCTAATCGTTGAATTTGCCAACCAGATGCGGGAGGAAGGGATGGAAAAATTTGAAGCGATCATGCATGCTGCCGAATCGCGTCTGCGCCCCATTTTAATGACCAGTCTGGCCATTGCCCTGGGCGCATTGCCTATTGCGATGTCATTGGGCGCGGCTTCCACAAGCCGTATCGGTATGGGGGTTGTCATCGTCGGTGGTACTATATTCTCACTGATCCTGACCTTATTTATTATCCCAGCAATTTATTACATGTGGTCCAGACCAAAGAAACACAGACCTGAATTTGACAACATTAAAAGCTACGAATAGATCAGACATGAAGAGAAATGTAATCCTAACACTGCTGCTTAGCGTCATCCTATTTCAGGCTCCTGCACAACAGATGTTGACGCTGGAAGAAGCGTTGGCAACCACTTTAAGCAACAATTTCAATATTCTTTTGGCAAAAAATGACCACAAAATAGATAGCGAAAATACAAGTGCGGGCAGCGCCGGAATGCTTCCCGCCGTTACAGGTAGTTTCAGTCGGAGCAATTCCATCCAAAACTCCCGGCAGGTACGGGCCGACGGTCAAGTGCAGCAGATTTCAAATGCCAAAAACGATAACATGTCCTATGGGGTCAACCTCAACTGGACCGTCTTCGATGGATTCGGCATGTTTGCACGCCGCGATAGATTCAAAGAAATCCAGCGCCAGGGTGAAGCCGAAATCAAATTCGAGGTCATCAGTCAATTGAGTGAAGTTATAGCAACCTATTACAGCTTAGTGCAACAAAAGCGTTTATTGAATGCTTTAGACACCACCATTACCCTATCGCAATATCGCGTTACGCTGGCTGAAAATAGGCTGGAAATCGGAAAGGGATCCAAACTGGATTTACTGAATGCGAAAGTGGATCTAAACACCGACCAAACCAACCTGTTACGCCAACGCGAGAGCTTTCAAAATACAAAAACATACCTAAACCAGCTCATGACCCGCGATCTGGGCATAGATTTCCAGGTTGAGGACGAAATGAAACTGGATACTGACCTTAAACTGGGAGATCTGATCCAGATTGCCGACCAACAGAACCCGCAGATTCAATTGGCCCTTATCAATAAAAGAGTTGCCGAACTGAACCTCAAATCGATAAAAGCCGAGCGTTATCCCAAAATAGGCCTCAATACCGGCTACAACTGGAATGAATCTCACTCTTCATTGGGCTTCTCGACCGAAAACAAAAATAAAGGACTCAACTATGGTGTGACCGCCTCGGTGAATATCTTCAATGGATTTCTTCAAAACAGAAATGAACGGATCGCCAAATTCCAGGTACAGAATACCGAACTACAGATCCAACAACAAAAACAAAATATACAGGCGCAAGTCCGTACACTTTTTCAAACCTATATCACCAACATCGAACTGGCGCAGGTAGAAAAAAAGAATGAAGAACTCGCAAAAGAAAATCTAACTATCACCATGGATAAATTTCGGATCGGGACGATTACGACCCTCGAAGTCAGAACGGCGCAGCTAAATTATATCAATGCCATGACACGGAGTTATACCGCACAATACGATGCGAAAGTTTCAGAGATACGCCTGAAAGAGTTAACAGGTGAAACTTATTAGTTCGCAGCGTCTATTTTACCCTGAGTGGGCAGCGGACACGATGCTATTCGCGCGTTGAAACCGGGCAAGAAAAACATCGACAAAGTGTATGAAAATAATATAATGACCTTATGCAATGCTCATAAAAAAACTTTACGTTCTTATAAGCGCCAATAGTCATGGAATTCAACTGAAGGCTCTTTCTGAGCAATAGAAATAGATAATTCACAAAAAAGCTCCCTTTATATTAAGGGAGCTTTTTTATTAGGAGCCATGCTCATTAATAATCAATTGCAATAATAGACCTTAGTGGAATCAGTACACCACTCTTGATCTGGATATATCTATCGGTTAATGACCACACCGTGGTTTCGATACGCTTTGGTCCGGAATCTGTTTGAAAGGCTATTTCAGTCTTGGATTTAAATTCATTTCCCAAGCGAAGGGCCCCTTTTAATTTATCCATAAAACTTGCTGACTTATCTTCACTCGCAGGGATAAATTTAAATTGAGGAATTTCCTCTTTAGCTATTAGTTCTCCAACCATAATATTAGCATTTAATGTGTAAATTAATGTTTCGCGCTACACTAAATATAACGTGATATAACCAATCTTATTTTATTAAATAATGCCATTGGCTTATTTAAATCTACCTAATCCGATGATAATAATCAATTAAATAACTGAAAACTATCATTTATTTTACAATAAAAAAACGATTGGCAGTTTTCGCCTTTTTTGTCTGGTTAGGTTCAAAAACTGTGCAACAGTTCATATGATCGGAATATCTTAAAATTATGTCATTTCATTTTGAATTTGAGGCACAAATCAGTCATATTGCCTAATTTTGCATAAAACTAAACACAGATGGAAAAATCAGTCTTTGAGAAAAACTGGGAAATTTATTTCACGCAATGTTACTCTAATGGCCGTATCCGTTTCTCCGATTTGTCAAATATTCTTCAGCTTACCGCTGGGGAACATGCCACTCAAGTTGGTTTCGGTTTTAAGGAAATGGCCAAACATAATCAGACCTGGGTACTCAGTAGAATGCGTATTGAAATCAATAGGCTGCCCAAATGGATGGATATTGTTCAGGTAAAAACCTGGGTACAGGAACTTGAAGGGGCCCGTTCTACGCGTAATTTTGAAATTTCGGTCAATGGACAAGTCTATGTCACTGCCACGAGCTATTGGGCCGTCATCAATACGGTAAAAAGAAGTTCGGAAGATCTGGCTATTTCCACAGAGGATTTTACAACTTATCCTGACCGTCCCGCAACACAGCGACCGTTCTCAAAATTGAATATCTCCCAGCCTGTCAAAAATATAGATCAATATATTGTCAAGTTGTCCGACCTTGATATTGTCAATCATGCCAATAACGTCAAATACGTGGATTGGTGTATGGATAGGCTTCCCATCGAACTTGTACTGACCAATCAGATCAAATCCTTGGAGATGAACTATCTCCGGGAACTACGCCACAATGATACGGTAGACCTTAACGGCGATTCAACGGACAAGGGCTATTTTATGACTGTGACAAAACAGCAACGGATTCACTTTGCCCTGGAGGTGGAAACAAAATAAAAATCGAAATAAGACAAAAAAGGAGGCTTAAGCCTCCTTTTTTATTTTGCGCAGAACATAGTTACTATGCGAATGCTTTATCTCCTTTTTTGTAAGGGAAGTTTCCGTCATATTTTCCAGGGATTTTGACAAAACGCAAAGCTTTTGTACAACCCAATTCGGAGTTAAAGAAACCTGTCAACGTCAATTGTTTAAACATCGTGAACCAGTGCGGTGGATCAGTTTCTACGTAATTGTACAATTGATTTTGTTTTTCTTTATTTTTCTCGCGGATATCTTTTTGCTCCTCTTCCTGCTTTTTATTAAATTCGTTTGCTTCTTTATCCAAAGCTGCTGCTACCGCTGTACGATCTTCAGCAGAAAGTTCAAGGAAAGGTTTTCCTTTTACTTCTTTCGCTTTGGTATCCAAGCTTGCAAAACCTGTTAAAAATGCTTTCTGTTGCTTCTCCGTGTAACAGTCACGGACCATTACTGGAATAAAGCTTCCTACACCAGCTTCTTTCGCACCCGGAGTTGCAGTTTTAGGTAAAATAGCTTCCGCTAAATCGCCCAACAAATCGGTTGTTTTTGCCTCAAATAAAGCCGCTACATCCTTTGTGGCCGAGCGTGTACAGCCTTCCAGAAATAAATTGGCGCCGATAACGGTACCTCCTAAAATCAAGGCAACCCGTTGTAATGCTTCTCTTCTATTCATACTACTAAATATCTTAATTTTAGAAATTATATTTCATTTCCCAACCCTGTCTGTAATTACGTTTGACATATTGATTCACATGATCAAAATTCGTCACACGCATATTGTCATTATCCCATAACAATTTGAGGTTACGTCCCGGATATTTTCCGTCAATACGTAAATCAGCACCTCTGATTGCCAGGTTGGCCATCAATAAAGCTTCTGTCAAAGGACCTGCAATCTCAAACGGTGAGCTCACCTCTTTCTTGCCGTAACCCGCTTGACAAGCCTCTACCCACTGCGCATAGTGACCAGCTTCTTGTCCCGGTACGCGTGCATATTTCTGCGCTACCTGATCTTTTCTTGATGTTGGCAACAGACGTGCATTCTGACCGTAAGTGTCCGCAAGGATCTTACCTTTGGTACCTACGAGTAAAATACCGTTACCACCATCACCAAAGATTTCATTTGGACCCAATTCATCTGGACGTGCTGGTTGAATACCACCGTCCATCCAATGTAATGTTACCGGGCCATTTGTACGTGGAGTTTTAGGGAAAGTCAATGTCGCGTGACTTGACGGCGGACAGCTTTCTGGGAAATAACCACGTTTGAATTCATCCACATAAACAGAACCTACTGTTGCCTGCACATCCTGTACATAGGTCAGGCCTAAGGTGCTGAAAGGAACTTCCAACAAGTGACAGCCCATATCACCCAGTGCACCGGTACCATAATCCCACCAGCCGCGCCAGTTGAAAGGCACCAATTTATCCACATACTCTTTGTATGGCGCGGTACCTAACCAAAGGTCCCAATCCAATTCTTTCGGAATTTCGGCTTTGCCAGTCGGCCATGCAATACCTGAAGGCCATACCGGACGGTCAGTCCAACAGTATACCGTATGTACATCACCGATTAAACCGGCTTCGTACCATTCACGGACAAAACGTGGTCCATCATTAGATGCACCCTGATTTCCCATTTGGGTAACTACTTTATATTTCTTGGCCGCATGCGTCAGCGCTCTCGCTTCCCAGACATCATGAGTCAAAGGTTTCTGCACATAGACGTGCTTACCCAATTGCATCGCTGCCAAGGCCTGAATCGCATGTTGATGATCCGGAGTAGAAACAGAAACAGCTTCAATGCGTTTATGCTCTTTGTCCAACATCTCACGGTAATCTTTATAATATTTCGCTTTTGGGTAACGTTTCAATGCACCTGCTGCACGACGATCATCCACATCACATAAAAACGCTAAATCCGCTTTACCTGAATCATGAAAGGAGTTAATGTCGCTGAATCCTTTACCACCTACACCAATACCAGCTATTTGTAACTTATCACTAGGAGCGATGAAACCATTTCCCCCTAATACATGACGAGGAACGATCATAAAGGCTGCTGCAGCGGTTGCCGCAGTCTTTATAAAATCTCTTCTACTCGACTTATTTGAGTTATTTTCCATTATTATCAATCTTTAGCTATTAGATATTACCTTTTTTCAATTCACTAACCGCAAAATCGACCGCACGTGCAGTAAGTGCCATATAAGTAAGTGAAGGGTTAACACAACCAGCAGAAGTCATACAGGCACCGTCTGTCACAAATACATTCAGTGCATCCCAAACCTGATTATTGCCATTCAATACTGAAGTCTTTGGATCACGCCCCATACGCGCTGTTCCCATCTCATGGATACCCTGACCAAGACCATATACATTATCATAGGTATAAGTGTCTTTAACACCAATGCTATCCAGCATTTCCTTCATTTCATTTTGCATGTCAGCACGCATCTTCAATTCATTATCCTTGATTTCCGCATCAAATGATAATACAGGCAGTCCCCATTTATCTTTTTTGCTCTTATCAAGCGTAATTTTATTTTCATGGTACGGCAAAGTCTCTCCGAAGGCTGTAAAGCCCACAGTCCAGTCGCCAGCTTCACAGATGGCATCTTTCCATGCGCCACCGACTTCCATCTCCGCAACAGCACCCGACCAACGGCCTCTACCTGCAGCTCCTTGATAACCAAATCCACGAACATAGTCACGTTTTTTTGTATCCCCATCAACGTTTACAAAACGTGGTACATACAGCCCCGTTGGACGACGGCCAAAGACATAGCTATCCAGGTAGCCATCCACCTTACCACCGGCACCACAACGGAAATGGTGATCCATTAAATTGTGTCCAAGTTCACCGCTGCTACTTCCCAGACCACCTTCCCATACATCCGTAGCAGAGTTCATCAATACCCACGTTGAGTTTAGGGCCGATGCACACACAAAAATCACCTTCGCAAAGAATTCGTATGTTTTATTTGTTTCAGCATCGACAATTTCAACACCTTTCGCCTTTTTTGTGTTTTTATCGTAGATAATCTTTGTGACGATGGAAAACGGACGCAGTGTTAAATTATTTGTTTTCTTTGCTGCTGGTAACGTCGCGGATTGCGTACTGAAATAAGCTCCAAAGTTACAACCCAACCAACATTGATTTTGGTATTGACAGTTGACACGGCCCTCATGTGGCACCGTGATATTTGCTGTCCGGCCCATAATGAAATGACGCTGGCCACCATATTGTTTTTTCAATCGTTCAGCAAGATCCTTCTCCACAATATTCATTGGCATTGGTGGCATATAATCACCGTCCGGAAGCGAAGGAACACCGTCTCTATTTCCAGAGATACCAGCAAACTTTTCCGCATAGCTATACCATGGTGCGATATCTTTATAACGGATCGGCCAATCTACTCCATGACCGTCTTTCAAGTTAGCCTCGAAATCCAGGTCACCTAGGCGATAAGATTGTCTGCCCCACATTAATGATCTACCGCCCACATGATATCCACGGTACCAGTCAAAACGTTTTACCTCTGTATAAGGACTATCCTTCTCATTCACCCAAAAATCAAGATTCTTTTCATTCAATGGATAATCTCTGCGCAATACGGGATAGTCCTCAATCATCTGTTGGGTACGACCACCAGCATGAGGCCATTCCCATGGCATTTTGTTTGGCGCAGTATAATCCTTAATGTGTTCGATATTACGACCACGCTCTAGCATAATTGTTTTCAGTCCTTTTTCTGTCAATTCTTTCGCAGCCCATCCACCACTTATCCCAGAACCGATTACAATCGCGTCATAAGTATTTGTTGCCATCTCTCTTCTAATTATTTGTTTTTAAATAGTTATTTTTTTCTGTTTAGTGTGCTGCACCAGTATTATCCACTTTCTCGTCTTTAAAAAGAGCTAAAAAGATAAAAAATACCACTGCGGCAATAATTGCTGGAACGACCCAGGTATGATTCCAAAATCCGGCTAAATCTGTTGCCTTTAAATCTTTATATTTGTCACCTACGTAACTTGCTACCCAGAAGCCGATCAATTGACCGACACCGTATGTTGCCAATGTAATCAAGCCTTGTGCGGCAGATTTGTATTTAATACCCGCCTTACTGTCTGTATAGATCTGTCCCGAAACAAAGAAAAAGTCATAACAGATCCCGTGTAAAGCGATACCGATCAACAGCATGAAGGAAAGCTCACCGGCATTACCATAGGCAAACAACAGGTAACGGATTACCCAAGCCAGCATACCCACCAAGATTGTTTTCTTAAAGCCAAATTTTGTAAAGAAAATTGGCAGTGCTAATAAGAACAAAACCTCTGAGGCTTGTCCAATTGTCATTTTACCGGTTGGATTTTCTAAACCGATTTCCGTAAGGAACAGGTTCGCATTGGAATAATAAAACGCCAAAGGAATACAGATCAATACCGAGGAAATGAAAAAGATCAAGAAGTTTTTGTCTTTCAACAATTTGATCGCATCCAGACCAATAATTGATGCAAAGGAAGGTTTTTCACCTTCATCCAATTTAACCGGCGGTGTTTTTGGCAACGCGAAGGAGAATATACCCAATACCAAAGAAGCTACACCTGACATCAGGAATGTATTCTTCAGGGCACCATCAGATGCCGCGGCATCCCATTTGAAGATATAACTAATCGCCAAACCAGCGACAATCCAACCAATTGTTCCCCAGATCCGTATCGCTGAGAATTGTTTTTCTGGATTTGTTAATTGACGAAATGAAACCGAGCTTGCCAAAGCCAAGGTTGGCATATACAGTATCATATAAGCCAATACATAAGGATAAAAAGTAGACATATTGGCCGCACCATACATCTGGTACATTAATACGGCACCGACCAAATGCAAAACACCCAAAATACGTTCGGCATTAAAATAACGATCGGCAATCATTCCTACGATAAAAGGTGCGATGATCGCGCCCAATGACTGCGTCGAAAATACATTAGCCATCTCAAAATCCGTTGCTTGCAGATTCTTGCTCAAAAAAGTGCCTAATGTGACAAACCATCCCCCCCAAATAAAAAATTCAAGGAACATCATGAAGGATAGTTTAAATTTTATTGTTGATGAAATCATAAATAAATGGTGTTTTACAATACTACTAATTGGTTTTACCAGCTCAATTTAAGAAATTAAATCTAATTGTCAATAGTACACTATTAAAATATTACAAAAAGCTATCGACCTCCCGGTAAGCAGCCACCAATCTGTCTTCGCCCTCTTTTCCGGGCTTAGAATTACCGTGTTCCATTCCCATTATTCCCTTATATCCCTTACTATGAATATGTTTGAATACGTTTTTATAATTGATTTCGCCGGTAGTCGGTTCTTTACGTCCCGGATTATCCCCAATTTGAATGTAAGCGATTTCATCCCAGCAACGGTTCATATTGGCAATCAAATCGCCCTCGGTGCGTTGCATATGGTAGATATCGTACAGGATCTTACAGGAAGGACTATTGACAGCCTTACACATGGCATAGGTTTCATGCGTTTGCTGCAAAAATAATTCAGGCGTATCACTTAATGTCTCCAGCACCATGACCAAACCATGTGGTTCGAAGATCTCCGCTCCTCTACGCATTGCCTCAAGGATATTGCTGAATTGATTTCCCCAGGGCAATCTCCGCTCATAGAATCCGGGAACCACCGTAAGCCATTTTGCATTGCATCGTTTGGCCGCTTCCACGGACTTATGACAGGTCTCGACAAATTTATCCAAGAATTCCTTTTTACCTGTTGCCAGGGAAGGCATCCAGTTTTGTCCACCATCGACTACAAATACCCCCATGGTCATGCCCAATTTGGCCAATAGCTCCCCTACTTTCTTTTGCTCATCCAATGTACGACCCAAGTAACCATTATCTTCAATTCCCCGAAAACCTAAATCATACATATAACGGATTTCATCCAGGAAGTTGTCCCCTGCATGATTCTTGAACATCCCCTGATGTGGTGCATAATTTAGATTGAATGTCTTTCCTTTATCCTTCATATGGGTTGCATTTTGATTTGTTGAAGCAAACGTATGCCCGGATAATCCGGCTCCGGCGACCAAAAGGCCACTTTTAATAAAATCAGATCTTTTCATTTTGTTTATAGTTGATTAATTTTTAAATAATTTACCAAATCCATCTGAATAAATCGTCTGAATGGTCTGGTTTTTATTTTTATAAATAACAAAAACTTCCACGCCCTTTAATTTTTTGGCCTTCGCAAGGATTTCTGTGGGCTCCATCCCCATAAAATAGTTGTCCAAAGCATCTGCATCCATGGCGGTCCGCGTGTATACGCTAACACTTAATACACTAGTTGTATAAGGAAATCCGGTCACGGGATTGATGTGGTGCCCCAGCTTTTTGTCCTTGTATTTAATAAATTTTTCAAAACTGCCAGCAGTGGTTAATGCACCGCTATGGAGTTGGACAACCGCTGTCATGATCTCCTCCTGACCGCTTTGATCTGGCTGGACAATACCGATGGAAAAACCCTTTTGTCCCGGCGGAGTTCCCGAAGCTCTGATCTCACCCCCCACTTCTACCATATAATTGGAAATTCCCTTGTGTTCGAGGTAATCGGCCAGTACATCGACAGTATACCCTTGCGCAATACCGTTGACATCAATCTTAACACCCGGCTTTTCCTTTAACAGTTGCCTGCGATTGACCTTGAGATGCTGCATGCCGACCAATTGCTTTGCCTGATAGACTGTTGCCGAGTCCGGCACAATCTGGCTTTTTTTAACACCAAAGCCCCAAAGGTTGACCAGTGGGGCAATGGTAATATCGAATTGGCCTTTGGATAGTTTATTGTATCGGAATGAAGCTGCAATCACATGAGCCATATGCTCATCCATATCGATCCGCATCACACTGTCCTGATTGAACAGGGAAATTTTTGAACCCTTGCGATAAACCGACATCGATAGATCAATGACCTTTAAGATGCTATCAATCTCCGACCGCTTGACAAGACTATCTGCCGCGAAATAAGTAATGTGAAACTGCGTGCCTTGTGCTGGGCCCTCCAGACGAATCTTGCTTAACTCTTTTAAACCCGGTTGCGCCTGTAAACCAAGCAGCCCAATAATAAAAAAGAATAGACAGCAGAACACTCTTTTAAGCCCCATCACTGCACAGCTATTAAATATAAAGGCTTGTATTTTGACCCGGATTTGCTACCGCATAAAAACCTTCTGCATCAGGCAATAATTTCGGCTTAGCATCCCAAGCCAACACATCTGGTCCCAATTTGATGGTTGATTTTAATGCCTCATCCCATTTAATGACCTTACCGGTGTAACAAGCAATACGTCCGATAATACCCGTCAACGTACTGTAAGCGCCGTATTCGGCATTGTCAAACTTATACTCACCTTTGGAAAGCGCATCGAAAAATTCTTTATGCTCCTGTTGATACGGGTTAGGATTACCCTTCGCATCATGACGATAGATCTCTTTACCTTTCCAATCATATAATACAGCCTGGCCACCAGCTGAAAGGTACACTCGGCCCTTTGTCGCCTGAAACTGCTCATCAACACGATTTTGTATACCTTCAAAATGACGGCATTGACTATATACGACGCTGTTGTCCGCATAGGTCATTTCAAGTGCAAAATTATCATAGATTTCACCATATTCCTTACCGGTACGATGCGCCCGGCTTCCAGTCCCCTGGATCGAGACCGGATACGAACCTTTCACCCAGTTGGCAATATCGATATTGTGTACGTGCTGTTCTACGATATGGTCACCACATAACCAGTTGAAATAATACCAGTTACGCATCTGATATTCCATTTCTGTTTGCTCAGGTTTACGTGGGCGTACCCATACACCACCTGAATTCCAATACACCTGTCCTGAAGTCACATCACCAATTGCGCCATCGTGAATACGTTTGATCGCTTCGCGATAGTTGGTCTGATAGCGACGTTGCAACCCCACGACAACATTCAATTTCTTGCGTTTAGCTTCTGCCGCAGCGCGTATAACCTGTTGTACACCGGGAATATCAACAGCAACGGGTTTCTCCATAAAGACATGTTTTCCCTGACGGATTGCTTCTTCAAAATGGGTTGGTCTAAATCCTGGAGGCGTTGCCAAAATAACAACATCAGCCAATTTGATCGCCTCTTTATAGGCATCAAATCCAACAAATTTATGGTTATCGCTGACATCGATTTTATCTTGCCATTTTTCCTTAAGGGTATTATATGTACTATCTAAATTATCTTTAAATGCATCGGCCAAAGCGACTACCTTGATATTTGCACCCGAACTCAGGGCATCAAATGTAGCTCCGGTGCCTCTACCCCCACAGCCTACCAAAGCAACTTTGATGACATCGGAACCAGCAGCATAAGCTCCGGATAAAGGCAATGAGCTTAATAAGGCTCCACCTGCGACCACAGCAGAAGTTTTAATAAAATCTCTTCTTTCTAGATTTTCCATAATAGTTTTATATTGATTATTTTATTTCTTAAAAATCTTTAATTGGTTTTTTATCATAATAGGCCATAATTTCTTCATGGCTAGGAGGATTCAGCGGTCTGACCAAACGCATCCCAACAAATGGGGCTTCTGGAAACCACCAATTACTTTTTGGAACCTGCGGATCCAATTGCTTCCATACGGGGTCTGAGGCACCACGGGCGGCTGAACGGAGGTCATCTGCGGCATGGTCAAAGGCTCCACCGCGGACAACATGTGGGTACAAGGTCGTCGGAACAACCACCGGATTGGTCAAAACTTTATCTTTACCTTCGTTATAGCTATCGGCTTTGTATTGGTCATAGGTCCATTCTGCCACATTGCCATAAATATCATAAAGACCCCAAGGGTTCGGTTTCTTCTCTCCTACAGCATGCGTTTTCTGATCCGAATTATCTTTAAACCAAGCATATTCACCCAGCTGTCCTGCTTGATCGCCAAAGAAGTAAGCTGTCTTAGCGCCAGCACGGGCCGCATATTCCCATTCCGCCTCAGTTGGTAGACGGTAGAACACACCGGTACGCACATATAACCACTTACAAAATTGAATTGCATTATAGTGGGTCATGGCAAGTGCGGGATGCCCCTCTTTACCAAATCCAAATGTCATGTCCAGATAGGGCTTGGTGGGTCTGGTTACCGCGTCGATTTCCGGGGCAACCTTACCATCCTTGCTTTTCGCGATTTCATAATCTTTATACAGAAAAGGCTCAAACAAGTCCCAGGTCACTTCGTACTGTCCCATCCAGAACGGATCGAGCTTCACCTCATGTGCTGGCTTTTCATCTTCCTTTCCGCCAGTCACAGATCCCATTTTAAAGCTTCCACCAGGGATAGCTACCATTTTAAACGAAAGATTGGTCCCTTCAATGGTCTGCTCATAAGGGTCAAACTTCTTTTGAGCAATAGCATGTACCCCAGCAAACAACAAAACAGGAATTAAGAATCTTTTTAACATATTTAGGTTTCTATTTAAAGACTAAAATATAAAATAAGGTGTATACTTTACACTTTGACATTATAACTTTTTTATTACAGTTTAATTCTTAACAGTAGAATCGATTTATAATAACGGTTTAGCAAATTGACCTGCCACTCTTTACGCCGAGCACAGCTAATCAAAAAAATCCCCCAATAAAAAAGGTTTCCCATCGCTATGGAAAACCTCTTTATCTTTTTTGCTGATCCGTACTCCTTATAACAGGATTTTCCGGCTTACCGCTTTGTCTATGGTAATATATCCTGGATAAAATACCGATTGGCCCGCAATATTGATAGAAGGTTTAATTTTTAACGTAAAAATTCCCTTTTTATTCTCATCACTGGACATTAAAAAATCCTGCAGGTCCGAATTCACCAAAAGATCATAAATATTGGTCGCAATACGCACATTGGCCACAGTTGAAGCCCCAGGTTCAATTTGCAGGGATTGATTGACAATACCCTCAACAAGCTGCTGGCCACCATACAGGATGATGTATTGAAACTTATTGATCGATGCTTTCTTTAGCGTCGGATTATCTATTTTAAGACGGATTACAGCATCCAATGGAATATCTTTTCTTAAATAAGCCAGAGCCAGGCTTGGCGCTGCTCCCAGATCAATCTGGTTATTTTTGACCAGACGCTGCAACGATGTTCCTGCCAGGCGAATACTGTCCACGGATTCCACATCAAACTTGCATTTCGCCAGGTTCTCGATCTGTGCTTTTTGTCTGTTCACCCCACATCCGGAAATGAATAACCCCAAAAACACCAAACATCCAAATAAAATTTTCTTGCTCATAACCGCTATTTTCCTCCAAATTTATATAAAACTCCCAGTGTAAACAATGGGTAACCGGCTTTTAAATAGGTATTGCTTTTAAAGCCGAAAACCATGCCATTGGTATACTGCAATTTCCACCCCTTTCCGAGCCCCATTCGGGTATAAAACACGGGCTCGATCAGCATATTATCTTCTTTCTCCGCCGGAAGACCGTCAATCGCGAAGTTTTTCATGCGCATATTGCTCAGCCTGATAATGGTACCATAATCGATATCATGTCGGTTGCCGAACAATTTTAGGGCATCCTTCTTTTCCGATGAAAAGTTCACCTGCACGAAAACCTTGTCAAAATCCATATCCTGCGTCTCCACGATCGACTGCCCCATCGTCGATGATCTTTTATCAATTACCGTCGTCGTTCCCAATCCATAGCCCCCATAAACTTCAAATACGCGATTATTTTTCTTACCAAAGCGTGTAAAGTATCCTATCCCCGCTTCGCCCATTTTCTGCGCATAATCTTTGGTATTGGATCTATTATCCACATAGGATCCATTAGCAATAACGGCGACATGATCGCTCACTGCTACCCCTAAATTTGCGGACACATTTGCTTTTGTATTAATGTTTCCGGAAACATATACCTCGCCGGCTTCCGTAAACATCGGCGCAGAAGGTACATTGGGCATATAGATCGAACTACAGGAATATAAAGAACAGGCAAACAATCCAGCACACAGACCATATCCAAACTTGTTGTATTTCATAAATCGGTATTTATCTTAAAAACACATATCCCTTATAAAAATTGTACCAAAGCTTTTACATTTAACAGAAAATAACAATGTATCCTAGCAATACATCCCTGTTTTTTTTCACATTTAAGATTTCAGTCAGCCTTGGGCATCAGCAAATCACTCTGCTCCAGCCAGATGCAATGTTTCCAATCTTAGCAACAGCATTAAACTTGTTGAAAATAAAATTCGATAACAAAAAGCGATAGGTATAAAAAAAGGCATCAATTGCTTGATGCCTTCTTCAAATATTGTTGCAAACCTTATGCTTGTTCTGTAGGAACTACAGATACATAAGATTTATTGTTCGCTTTTTTACGGAAAACTACTTTACCGTCTACTAGAGCGAACAATGTGTGGTCTTTACCAATACCAACATTTGTGTCAGGATTGTGCTGTGTACCGCGTTGGCGTACGATGATGTTACCAGCGATTGCTTGTTGACCACCGAAGATTTTGATACCTAAACGCTTGCTATGTGACTCACGGCCGTTCTTAGAACTACCCGCACCTTTTTTGTGTGCCATTTCTTTATCTTAATTTAAGACTAATGTCTGATTAAAAATTCAATTATAACGTAATACCAGTGATCTGGATTTTAGAAAATTGTTGACGGTGACCGTTTTTCTTTTTGTAGCCTTTACGACGTTTTTTCTTGAAAACGATAACTTTATCGCCTTTTAAATGAGACAAAATTTTAGCCGAAACTTTTGCACCAGCAACGCTAGGTGTACCAATGGTAAATTTACCACCGTCTTCTGCTAACAATACATTGTCAAATTCAATACTAGCGCCTTCATCTCCTTGTAAACGGTGTACAAAAAGGAACTGGTCTTTTGCAACCTTAAATTGCTGTCCTGCTATATTTACTATTGCGTACATTGTTAATTAATTAAATGTGTTATTAAATGAAGGGCAAAAGTAATTAGTTTTTCTCATAATTCAAAGATAAATCTATCTTTTTCCCTTCAACTAATTTCAGCCGCTGCACCATCGCGCATTCGAAATAACAGAATAGCAAGCATTAAGCCCTTACCAAACTAAAATTCTCTTTTCCGGTGCGACATACATTTTAGCCGTAGGCTGTACATTAAATGCCTTATAAAATGCCTCCATATTATAGACAGGACCATTTACACGGAACTGCTCCGGACTATGGGGGTCAACCTTCAAACGTAAACGCATACGTTCGTCGCTGCTCTTCACCCGCCAGACCTGCGCAAAACTTAAAAAGAAACGTTGATCAGGCGTGAAACCGTCAATCTTTTCGCTCCCCTGTCCTTGTTTGGTCAATTTAAACGCATCGTAAGCGATGTTCAAACCGCCAATATCGGCCAGGTTCTCGCCTAAGGTCAGCTCTCCATTGACATGTTGATTATCCAATAAGGTGAAGCTGCCATACAATTTTGCGACCTGGTTGGCCCGTTCGGTAAACTGCTTGGCATCCACGGCTGTCCACCAGTCGTTTAAGTTACCATCTTTGTCATACTGCCTACCTTGGTCATCAAAACCATGAGTCATCTCATGACCTATGACAGCACCGATCGCGCCATAATTGATTGCATCGTCGGCATTGGCATCGAAAAATGGGAATTGCAGGATGCCCGCCGGAAATACAATCTCATTGTATGGAGGATTATAATAAGCGTTTACAGTTGGTGTTGTCATCAACCATTCCTTCTTGTCGACAGGCTTGCTTATCTTAGCGACCATCTCCTTATAGGCATGCTTAGCCGAAGATTGCAGATTGGCGTAATACGTATCTTTTGCGATTTCTACATCGCTATAATCTTTCCATTTTTCGGGATAACCAATTTTCTTGACAAAAGCTTCTAATTTCTCGATCGCCTTTTTCTTGGTCTCCGGTGTCATCCAATCCAATTTTTCAATTCTTGACTTGTACACCTTTTGTAGATTATCGACGAGTTCCATCATGCGTTGCTTTGCTTCGGGTTTAAAGTAGTCTTCCACATAAAGTTTCCCCACAATCTCACCCAGGTTTTCATCTGCTGAGCTCACCATTAATTTCCAACGCTCTTTTTGTTGCTTCTGCCCATTCAGTGTCTTACCGAATAATTCAAACTTAGCATCTCGAAATTCCTTGCTTAACGCCGTTGCCGAAGCATTCGCCAAATCTGCTTTTAACTTTGTTTTCCAAACATCTACAGGCTGCGATTTCAATAAATTGTTTAAGGCGAGGTAGAACTTAGGTTGCTGTACCAAAATCGTATCAGTCTTCACCTCCAATCGCCCAAGAATATCTTTCCAGTTCAAATTAGGCGTTTGTTTCTGAAAATCCTGAACGGCAAATTTATTGTAGTTTTTGATCGGGTCCCGCAGCTCCACAGGCGTCAAATGAGATTTCGCGATTTCCGTTTCCAGTTTGAGTACCTCCTCCGCAGATTTCTGTGCAGTTGCCCCCTCACCGATCAACCCGAACAATTTAACCAAATAAGCTACGTAAGCTTCCCTAATCTTTTTGGCCTTATCGTCCTGATCCAGGTAATAGCTAGCCTCAGGTAGGTTCAGGCCACCCTGAAAAAACTGAAGCGCATTTTTATTGCTGATCCGATCATCGGCAGCTACATAAAAACTAAAAAGGTCACCATCCCCTTCTTTGAATCCATCAGCCGCGTAGGCGATCAATTCATCGACATTTTTTAATGCATTGATTTTTTGAATAGTCCTTTCTATCGGCTTGGCTCCAAGTTTGTCGATGGTAACGGTATCCATACCGCTCGCGTAAAAATCACCTGCTTTCTGCTGGTCCGATCCCTTCTTACTGTTGGATTGGGCCGCATTTTCCAATACCGTTTTTAATTTCTGCAGGTTTTCATCTGCTAGAATATAGAATGAACCCCAACCGGTTTCAGAGGCAGGGATCTGCGTATTTTTCATCCATGCACCATTCGCATATTGGAAGAAATTGTCGCCAGGATTGACCGTGGTATCCATGCCAGAAACATCAAAAAAATTGGTTCTGACTTCCTGTGGACTCTCCTTACTTTTATTGGACTGACATGACAGCATCATTAAGACGATCGAGAGCGTCCCCCATTTGACTTTGTGTATCATACTTTATTAGATTAAAGAATATAACTAAAGCTAAGCATATTTTGAAGCGCTTCAAAAATACAGCGCAATTATTTCAAAAGTTTTACCTCATATAAGTCTTTACGTCGGTCTTTTTTGACTTTTACCGTACCATATTCATGCAGATCGCGCAGGGCATAAAGGTCCACATCGGCAATCAGCACCATCTCTGCATTGGGTGTGGCCTCGGCCTTGATGGCATTATTCGGAAACGCAAAATCCGATGGCGTAAAGACCGCGGATTGCGAGTATTGAATATCCATATTGTTAACACGGGGCAGATTCCCCACCGAGCCAGCTATAGCCACATAACATTCGTTTTCGATCGCACGGGCCTGCGCGCAGGTCCTGACACGGATATAGCCATTCTGTGTATCAGTCATAAAAGGCACGAATAGGATCTGCATCCCCTGATCAGCCAGAATACGGCTCAGTTCAGGAAACTCTACATCATAGCAGATCAGCAGACCGACTTTCCCGCAGTCCGTATCGAATACCTTCACCTCACTTCCCCCTACCATACCGTAATATTTAAATTCATTCGGTGTGATGTGAATCTTTTTGAATTCATCCAGTTTACCATTGCGATGACAGAGGTAAGAAACATTATAAAGTTTTTTGTTTTCCATCAGCGGCATGGAACCGGCAATGATATTGACGTTATAGGACACCGCAAATTGCTGAATGCGGTCAATAATATCCGAGGTATGCTGCGCCAGCCTTTCCATCGCCAATCGCTCAGGAAGGTCATTATAAGGACTCATTAATGGGGTATTGAAAAACTCCGGAAACATGATAAAGTCTGTCCCATAATCACTCACGGTATCCACAAAAAATTCGACCTGATCATAGAAAGCTTCAATATTGTCGAATAAGCGCATCTGCCACTGCACCAACCCCAAACGAATGGTCTGCTTGGTCGTCGAAATCGAGCGGGTCTCCGATTCGTAATAAATGTTATTCCATTCGAGCAATGTGGCAAACTCCATCGACTCAGCATCCTCCGGCAGATAATGTTTTAAGATCTTTTTGACATGAAAATCATTGGAGAGCTGAAAGGTCAGGGTCGGATCATAAATCTCCTTGCGTTTTACTTTCTCAATGTAAACCCTTGGACTCATTTTGTCCGCGTAATTATGGTAATTGGGAATCCGGCCGCCAGCAACGATGCATTTTAAGTTCATCTGTTCACAGAGCTCTTTTCGTGCATCGTATAGACGTCTTCCCAAGCGCAAAGCCCGATGCTCGGGATGGACGAACACTTCGATGCCATACAAGGTGTCACCGTCATCACTGTGTTTGCTGAACTTCCCGTCGTCAATAATATCGTAATAGCTATCGTAGATATTATTTTTTTTGGAATTGAGGATAATGGACAGCGCACAGGCAACCACATGTCCATCGATCTCCACGCACAATTGTCCTTCGGGAAATATATCGATCAGGTCCTGAATATTTTCCTTCGACCAGGTATCCCCCACACCATCATACGCTTGTTCCATTGATTTTTTCAAATCAACATAATCCTTCTTTGTCAAGTTGCGCACTTGAATATCCATATAAATCTCCTTTTGATATAAGTTTTCCTAAAAATAGCAAAAGTCGGGCCCAAGCGCAAATATCCTAGTGGCCCCTTAGCCACAAATGGAGACAAAACCTTCATGCTCTTATAAGCACCAACAGCTAGGAAAATCGATTGAGGGCTCTTTCTGACCAATAGAAATCAGACACTTTCAGAAACAAAAAGGCGCCAATAAAACAATTGGCGCCTTTATTATCGATAGATTATGCTATTGACTATGCTTGACCTTGAGGAGTTCCGAAAGGAAATGCCACTGTTGGATCACCACCTTGTTGCGGTTGTTCAGCAACACCCGTATCCATTTTAATCGGACCGTTTAATGCTTCGAAACGATTCACGTTATCAACCAATGCACCTAACAGGCGTTTTGCGTGCTCTGGAGTCAAAACGATTCTTGATTTCACTTTTGCTTTTGGCACTCCTGGCATCACACGGATAAAGTCAACCACAAATTCTGTATTAGAGTGAGTGATAATCGCAAGATTTGAGTAGATTCCTTCTGCTACTTCTTCTGTCAACTCGATGCTCAATTCGTTTTGATTTTGGTTATTTTCCATAATAATTCTAAATGTAAGTTAATATAATCCTAAATTTTATTTTGTAAATGTTCTAAAGTCCTGGCCATCCTCGATATGCAGCAATGTCTGATAGATCAAACGGATCACATTGTCAACATCCTCTTTGTGCACCATCTCAACCGTTGTATGCATATAACGCAACGGCAAAGAAATCAATGCTGAAGGTACCCCACCATTGCTGTACGCAAAAGCGTCGGTATCAGTCCCTGTATAACGTGAGCAGGCCTGACGTTGAAATGGAATATTGTTGTCCTCAGCAACCTTAACCAACAGTTTATTCAAGTTGACCTGAACCGCTGGGGCATAAGATAATACCGGTCCTTTACCCGAGAATAAATCCCCTTGCGTGATCTTGTTGATCATTGGCGTCTGGGTGTCATGCGTCACATCTGTAACGATGGCAACATTCGGCTTTATACGGTCTGCAATCATTTCAGCACCACGCAAACCAATCTCTTCCTGCACCGAATTTACGATATATAATCCAAATGGCAATTTCTTTTTATTCTCTTTTAGCAAGCGCGCGACCTCGGCAATCATAAAGCCGCCGGCCCGGTTGTCCAAGGCACGTCCGATATAATAACGGTCGTTCAGGATCGAAAATGTATCTTCATAGGTAATCACACAGCCGACGTGTACACCCAAAGCTTCCACCTCCTCTTTGGAGCTGCAGCCACAGTCCAAAAAGATATTTTTCAAGGACGGATTTTCCTCTTTCTCACCCGAGCGTGTATGAATCGCAGGCCAGCCAAATACCGCCTTCACAATACCTTTTTCGGTATGAATGTTCACACGCTTGGACGGTGCAATCTGATGATCTGAACCACCGTTACGCACCACGTAGATCAGTCCGTCCTTCGTAATGTAATTGACAAACCAGGAAATTTCATCCGCATGCGCTTCAATCACGACCTTATAGGCCGCTTTTGGATTGATAACACCAACGGCTGTACCGTAATTATCTACGAAAGTTTCATCCACATAAGGCTTCAGATAATCCAGCCATAAACGTTGGCCCTCCCATTCAAAACCTGTGGGCGATGCATTATTTATATATTTTTCAAAAAATGAAAGCGAATCTTTTGTCACGACCGCAGTCGTTTTCTGTTCTTTTTTCTTATTCTTTTCTGCCATCTTTTCCTTTTCTATTTACTTTCGTCAAAATATGAAAATTTCAATGAAATGCAAAAGTAAAAATGTTTTTTAGAATATTCCTTTTACATTTCACTTTGATTTTATTGAAAAATAAGATTAAACCTTATCTTTACCCTAGTAATTTAAACTGACATAAAATATATGAATTCAATATTAAGTGCTATACATTGGAATATAGATCCCGTGATGTTCAACCTTGGTGCATTTGCCCTGCGTTACTATGCCCTGTGTTGGCTTCTCGCTTTTTTTGTTTCCTATGTTATTATGCTGCGCATTTTCAAAAAAGAAGGCCGCACGCAGGAACAATTGGACCAACTTTCCATTTATATCTTCCTCGGCACACTGATCGGTGCACGACTTGGTCATTGCCTATTCTACGACTTTGATTATTACAAAGACCATATTCTGGAAATTTTCCTTCCTTTCAAATGGGATCAAAACGGGTTCCAAGTCACGGGTTTCGCCGGATTAGCTTCCCATGGTGGGGCTATCGGTATCCTCACTGCGCTTTACCTCTTCTGTCGCAAAACAAAAACAGACTTTTTATGGTTAGCAGATCGATTGGTAGTGGTTGTTCCCATTGCCGGTGCCCTGATCCGTATCGGAAATTTTTTCAATTCAGAGATGGTCGGTACGCCAACAGATTTACCCTGGGCAATTATTTTTGAACGTCATGACAACATTCCCCGCCACCCGGGCCAACTTTATGAAGCCATTGCCTACATCATCATCTTTATTATTATCGGCTCCTTATTCAAGTCAAATCCTAATCGCCAAAAGGGTTGGTTATTTGGCGTTTTCATGGTCTTATTATTTGGGGCACGGATGGTATTGGAACATTTTAAACTTGACCAGGAAGATTTTGAACAAAACATGATCCTCAATATGGGACAACTATTGAGTATACCCTTTATTCTGGTCGGTCTTTATTTTATTTTCCGAAAGCCAAAAGCGTAAAACAGCCTGCGATCAGCAATCGTTTACAAAATATAGATTTAACAAGGCATCTTTTCTGAGAAAGATGCCTTTTTTTATATCCTGTCCAAAGTCCTGCAAGCGCTATCCGGGTTTTGGTTTCTGTTCGCCCGTGCTAGCTATCTGCCCCGATACAGATACCTAGCCGAGACGGCATGAATCCACCATGAATCCATGCTGAGTCCGTGGTGAGTCCGAGTCTAACACGGGGTCAACACGGATCCATTATCGTAGCATAGTGGATACACCTGCTTGTAGAGTCGAATAAGGCCCGAATCAGCTTCGAACAGGGAGCGCACAGCTGTCGAATACCGCCCATAACACGGACTCCATATCTAATTTTTAAAACTAAATTATCTTGTCTTTGCCACCAAAGATTCCAAAGATTGCTATATTTAGGCTTCTTTTATGATCAAATATTTTTACAACAAGAAAACTTAAGCCTAAAATGAGTCTAGAAAAGTGCGCATCTGTTGAAGCGAACGAAAACATGCTTCAATACAATGGTAAATATGGTGAGTACGGTGGGTCCTTTATCCCACCTGTTTTGGAGAGCCAGTTAAACAAGTTAGCTGAATTTTTCGACAGCCATGTACAGAAAGAAGAATTCCAAAAAGAATTTATCGCCATCCTCAAACATTATGTCGGACGGCCATCGCCTTTGTATTTTGCCAAAAACCTGAGTGACTATGTTGGTTCGAGGATCTACTTAAAACGGGAGGACCTCAACCACACGGGTTCACATAAGATAAACAATTGTATCGGTCAGATCTTATTAGCCAAACAAATGGGCGCTACGGAGATCATTGCTGAAACCGGTGCAGGACAACATGGTGTCGCTACGGCTACAGCTGCGGCATTGTTAAATATCCCATGCAAAGTATTTATGGGCGAGATTGATGCCGCCCGTCAGGCGCTGAATGTCAAACGGATGGAATTATTGGGTGCTCAGGTTGTCACCACAAACCTCGGAAGCCGTACACTCAAAGACGCTGTTGATGCAGCTTTGATGTACTATGTCGAAAATCCTTCTTCCTATTACCTGTTGGGCTCACATGTCGGGCCCCATCCCTACCCTAAAATGGTCGGATATTTTCAGAGCGTTATCGGGAAAGAAGCCCGGCAACAGATCCTTGAACAGGAAGGACGTCTTCCGGACAGCATTTTTGCCTGTGTAGGCGGCGGTTCGAATGCCATCGGTTTATTTTCGGGTTTTCTGGAGGACCAAGAAGTGGAAATCAATGGTGGCGAAGGTGGTGGTTCGGGAACCTATCCTAAAACAGCCGCAACCTTATCATTTGGCAAGCCCACTGTATTCCAAGGCACCTATTCCTATTGTTTAGTCGATGACGAAGGTAATCCAATTCCTTCCACCTCAGTGTCCGCAGGGCTGGATTATCCCGGCATATCACCCCAGCATGCTGCTTTAAAGGACAGCAATAGGGCTAATTACTATCCGGTAACAGATGATGAAGCAATTGCTGCCTATAAACTGCTTTCCAGATTAGAAGGAATTATCCCGGCAATCGAATCCTCGCATGCAGTTGCTCTGGCGGTCAAATTACTGAAAGACAAAAACAAACTCGCCATCGTCAACCTATCTGGACGTGGTGACAAGGATGTAGATCGTGAATTTTAACTGCTCCCATCACAGCTTGTCTTACAAATTCCCCTATCGGGATTTTGTAAGACAAGCTGAATTGCATCGGGCATGCCCAACACCTAACGACAATTCGCAAACAACAGAAGCCATGAAGCAAAGTAAACCTCACCGCAGTTGGTTAAAAATTGGAATCGCCGTACTGCTCCTGTCCATGATAGTGCTAACGGCCTATAACCTTTATCCCGAATCGCGCCTACCCCAAAATACGGTGGTCGACAAACTTGTGGTTTACAAATCCAAGCGTAGCCTATTGGCTTATGCAGATGGCAGATTGCTCAAATCTTACCGTATTTCACTCGGTGGACAGCCCATAGGTGCAAAAGAAATCGAAGGCGATCTAAAGACCCCGGAAGGATTGTATGTGATCAACGATAAGAATCCACATAGTGACTATCATAAAAATTTAGGGGTCTCCTATCCCAATGAAAAGGATATTGCTCATGCCAAAACCCTGGGTAAAGCTGCTGGTGGTGATATTAAAATCCATGGTCTGCTCAATGGAATGGGGTTTATCGGTAAACTACAACGCTATGTAGACTGGACTCTCGGTTGCATGGCCTTGACCGATACGGAAATTGACGAACTCTATCAGGCTGTTCCTATAGGTACAGCCATTGAAATTCATCCATAGTATTCCGGCAGGCTCACACGCAGATGCTGAACTGCTGTAATCCTAGTCTTCTGTTTAACTTTCCCAAAACTCTACAACATATGCCCCAAATCTTACAACAGAATGTCTGATTAATTTGCGATTTTTGGGTTTAGATTTGTAACTTGTATTAAAAAAAACCGAATGAAACTCGCAATAAAGAATATGGTATGCAATAGGTGCATCATGGTTGTCGAAAACGAATTGGCCAAGCTTAATCTCCATGTTAAACATATTTCTTTAGGACAGGTCGAAATTGAAGAAACGTTGAATAAAGAACAATCTGCACAATTGGCCGCGAACTTCTCTGCCCTTGGCTTTGAATTGATCGACGACAAGCGAACAGTGCTGATTGAACAGGTCAAACATCTGGTACTGGATCTCATCCGTAATCAACATAATAACACCAATCTCAATTTATCAGAGATCATCAGCAATGAGATTTATCACGATTACAACTATATTTCGAATCTATTTTCGGATGTGGAAGGCATGACCATTGAGAAATATTTCATCAGTCAAAAGATCGAATATGTCAAGGAATTATTGGTGTACGACGAACTGACTTTAAGTGAGATAGCTTATCAGCTGAATTACTCCAGTGTCGCTTATTTGAGCAACCAATTTAAAAAAGTAACCGGACTGACACCAAGTCATTTCAAGCATATCAAGGAGAATAAACGGAAACCCTTGGATAAGATTCAAGATGCCGGATAACCCTTGTCCTTGTCGCCAACCTGCGCCGGGTATATCAGATCATTATCCTATCCCCACAAGAAAAAAAGAAAAGGCTTCCGAGCGGAAGCCTTTCTTTTAAAATTGCCCTTTCAAATTAGCAACCCTTATTTTAAATAACTCTAATTCGTTTTGTTGTTGATTGATAAAGGCGTTTTCGGCTAATTTCCCGACGACGATATCACGTTCTTCCTCATTGGCATATACCATATTCTTGAACGGATTTTTATAATCTTTCGCACGGGATTTATAGATCTGCTCGCCTATCCAGATTCGGTGCCCCAAAGCCTGATCCAACAAAGATACAATTTTATCTTTGGATATTTCCATCCCTTCCAAATGCAGAATTTCAATCAGCGACAGCAAGGCATGTTTTCGCTTATCCAATGGGTAGCCTTTGCTGCGCTCGTGATAAAATTCATGAATATCGTCCCAGGAATCAATCTCTTTTGATTTAATATCATCCAGGAAAACCTGCAAAGCAGTGCTTTCGATAAGCTGTCCACCGATATTTTCCCAGTTGGTCCGCTGCGCAGTGGCGAGGCTCGCAAAGATTTCATCCAGCGATTGACCTTCCTCAAGCGCTTCCATCAGGTGCAAAACACCATAATACTTGATAAATGAACGATAGAGATGATAGGCTTCGCCTACTTTCTGAATCACCGTAGGTCTGCGCGAATTCTCAGCTCCGGATAAAACAATAGTCTTATCTTTTAGATCAATATTGTTGGCAAGTAAAGCACGTCCTGCTACAATACGCTCCGCCCGTGTTTTGTTTTCTTCGGGCTGGAGGCTTTCCGATACGGCAAAAGCAAGTGTTTCCATTCCGGCGAACATCTCATTGACGGTATCCGGAGCCAACATATCGTACTCAAAATATTGGTTTTTAAAATGCCTATTGTCCCGGGCCTCGTACTTATTGGCATTGCGCACCAGGGCGTACATATTATACATAAACCAATAGCCTGGGATAAGTACGAGCCGATCATGCTGCACGTCATTGCTGACCAATGTAAAAGGCAATTGGATATCCAGCTCATGTAGAAAGTCCCCCTTGACAATTAGACAATAGGAGGCAAATCTCGAGTTATGTTTCAGACTTACACATAGTCCCGGCCAGAAGCCACGCCCAGCGATAATCTCGCCATCCGCTGCCCTGGAATTGTGGTTTGATCCTACAGTAGCCCCAGCGGCCATATTACTTTGTCCCATGACCAATGCGGCACAGAGGAAAGAATTATTATGGTGTTGTTCGTGTGCCGGAAAGATCAGCGAGTTAAGCACTTCGCAACAGGATATTGTCGAATTATCGCCGAGATAGGAATTGATCAGCCGGGCGCCATATTTCAGTTGCGAGTAAGAAGCCAAAATAAAACGTACCGCTTTTACACCATAGAATATACGGCAACCGTAACCAATGATACCATTGACCAATTCACAGCCTTCACCGATCTGCGTATAGGATTCCTGTGATGAATTCACCGTCACATTCTTCAGCTTATTCACTCCTTTGATATAGGCATCTGTACCGATCTTCACATTCTTGATCGTAAAGGTATTTTTGATGACACAGCGATCACCGATCTGGCTATAATAGCCACGTTGCGTACCAAACTTCTGGTCTGTAAGTTCTTCAAAACGATGTTGCAGTTCCCGATCATGGCGATTTCGTGTCCACAGGTAGACGTCGGCAGCCTGCATCCCATCGAAAGGATAGACCGAACGTGCACCATTTTCATTACAGAGCTCCAGTTGGATGCGTTTACCCGATTCCTCGCCATCGCGCAGGATTCCATTTCCAAATTTGGCCGTGCTTCCGGTCTCCATCTCCTTGATCTGACTCAGCAGCACTTCGTTGCCCACAATAAAATAGGATAAATAACCGATATGATGTACAGCGACATCATCGCCAAAATCCGAACTGATAATGGTCGAATGATACAGGCCGATCGGAAGTTTTAAATTCCGGTACTCCAAATAGCTGGGACTGAGATTTCCGATCCGAACCAGGCCATAGAATTTACAGTGTTGAATCTGCTTGGGATCAAAGATTGCAGAAACTTTTACTCTGGACCAGTCGCTCGACCAATTTCCGTTGGCGATGAGCTGCTGAATCTCATCTGCTGTAAGGTCACGGTAGTCATTACGTGGATTTTGCTGAAAACGCAGGGTATACTCATCCTGCCCTTCCTGGAGAAACTCATTTGGGATAAAATCATATCCCAAATGCTCCAAAGGTATTTTCTTTAATACACTCATGCGCCTCCTTATTCTACGGTAACAGACTTGGCGAGGTTACGAGGTTTGTCAACGTCTAAGCCCAACTCCACACCGATATAATAAGACAACAACTGCAGTGGAACCACGGAGATCAATGGTGCAATAATCTCATCCGCTTCCGGGATTTCCATATAATCATCCGATAAGCCTTCGGATACAGCGTCACCTCTGGTCACAACAGAGATAATTTTTCCTTTCCTGGCTTTTATTTCCTGGATATTGGAAACAATTTTTTCATGATAAGCATCTTTCGTAGCCACGAAAACAACTGGTAGGTTTTCATCAACCAAAGCAATAGGTCCATGTTTCATTTCCGCTGCCGGATAGCCCTCAGCATGGATATATGAAATTTCTTTAAGCTTTAATGCGCCCTCTAGCGCTACAGGGAAGTTATAGCCTCTACCTAGGAATAAGAAATCCCGGGCATCTTTATATTTTTTTGCAATTTGCTGAATCTTTTCGATCTGTGTATCCAGTATCCATTCCACCTTCTCTGGTACTGCATGCAATTCTGCCGATAATTCCAGAAAACGTTCGTGGGAAATTGTTCCTTTTAATGCTGCGATTTTTAGCGCGATCAGGTTTAAAACAGTGAGTTGTGCTGTAAATGCCTTGGTACTCGCTACCCCGATTTCGGGACCGGCATGCGTATAAGCTCCTGCATCCGAAAGGCGGGCAATTGAGGATCCCACAACATTGACAACGCCAAGAATAATTGCGCCCTGCTTTTTCGCATTTTCCAGCGCTACCAAGGTATCCGCGGTCTCACCACTTTGCGAAATGGCCAAAATGACGTCCCCAGGATGGATAACCGGATTGCGGTAACGGAATTCCGATGCATATTCCACTTCAACGTTAATGCGGCATAATTCTTCAATGATATATTCGGCAATCAAACCCGCATGCCAGCTTGTACCACAGGCAACAATAACAATGCGATTGGTGCTACTGATTTCTTCTGCGTATTTCTCAATGCCGCTCAGAATAATCTGCTTGGCCTGCAGATCCAGACGACCCCGCATTGAATCGTAAATGGTATGAGGTTGTTCAAAGATCTCCTTTAACATAAAGTGATCATAACCACCTTTTTCAATAGCAGACAATTCCAGATCTAATTTTTGGATATAGGGTGTAATCCGTTCATTACCCAAGTTTTTGAGAATAAGTTCCTCCGGTGTGATAATTGCCAGTTCGTAATCATTAATGTACACAACTTCTTTGGTGTAGGCTAACATCGGCGAAGCATCCGAGCCCAAGAAATGTTCATTTTTACCTATTCCGATAACAAGGGGGCTTCCCTTTCTAGCCGCAATAATCCGATCTGCATGACCAGCTTCCAATACCAGGATCACATAGGCACCTACCACCCTTTTTAAGGCAATACGGATCGCCTCTTCCAGGGAGCATTCATTTTGCAATTGAATTTCTTCGATAAAGTTGACAAGTACTTCGGTATCTGTATCACTTTTAAAATGATAACCTTTGCTGATCAATTCTGATTTTAGGGATGCATAGTTTTCAATGATACCATTATGAATCATTGCAATGCGTCCACTGTTGGAATAATGCGGATGGGCATTGCGGTCAGAAGGTTCACCATGGGTAGCCCATCGTGTATGACCTATTCCTGTTGTTGATTGGAGATCCTGACCGTAAACGAATTCTTCCAGATTCGCTACTTTTCCGGTCTTTTTGTAAACATCGACCTGTTCACCTTTATGCAGTGCCACTCCAGCACTGTCATATCCACGGTATTCTAATTTTTTCAATCCATCAATGACGATACCATACGCCTGACGGTAACCTGTGTATCCTACAATTCCACACATGCTTGTCTCAATTTTAAGTATTTATATATTTTGTTAATGCGGCCGCAATGTAATAAAAAATATTTACGCAATCGATTGATTAACCTAAAATTAACACAAAAAAAAGGAGGCCAATGATTTAGCCTCCTTTCTTTTGTAAAATTATTTAGATTTAATGCTCTGCGACATCCACATGATCATAGTCTTCGACCATCAATGCTTCATAGTCAGTCTTCTTCTTCCTTCCGAAACGGTCGAAAATCGAATACACGACCGGAACGACAACCAGGGTCAGGAATAAGGATGACAAGAGACCACCGATGATAACGATTGCCAGACCTCTGTTCATATCGGCTCCATCACCTGTGGCAATGGCAATCGGAATCATACCGAATACCATGGCAATTGTCGTCATCAGGATCGGACGAAGACGGGCATGGTTAGCCGCCACCAATGCGTCGTGCGTGTTATCCCCCGCTTCTTTCCGGTGGTTCGCAAAATCGACCAGCATGATCGCATTTTTGGCCACCAGACCAATCAACATGATAATACCCAAAATCGTAAAGATATTCAGCGTTTGATTACCCAGTGCAAGGAACAACAAGGCACCGATAAAGGACAATGGAATAGAGAACAATACCACAAAAGGTGTAATAAAGCTGTCATATAGCGCCACCATAACCAAGTATACCAAGATAATGGAAGCCAATAAAGCGATTCCCAATGTACCGAAACCCTCGGTCTGGTTTTCCATATTACCACCCCAGATAAAGACGATTCCCGGTTTGCGTGGTAGCTTCTCAAATTGAGCCTGCCATTCCTGTGCTACGGTACCCATTGGCCTACCGATGGCCTGACCTTGGATAGATACAGCCGGTGATTTATCGCGACGTTCCAATAAAGTCGGACCCGAACCATAAGAAACTGTTGCAAACTGTTCCAAAGAAATTGAAGCCCCTTTGTTATTGATAAATTTCAGATCGCGAACATTGTCGATGCTGGCGCGACCGCTTTCCGTATAGCGGATATTGATATCGTATTCATTATCACCCGCTCTATACTTATTGTCTGTATTTCCCGAAAATGCAGTCTGCATCGTCATACCGACCGTGGATACGTTCAATCCCAAAGACGTCATTTTATCGCGGTCAATTTTCACATTGATCTCAGGGTTACCTGCTTCGGAGGTTAACTTCACTCCCGCTGCTCCTGGGATCTTACGCAATTGCGCCGCTGCTTTCTCCGCAAATTCCTGCGCATCTTCAACCGAAGAACCGATGATGGTCAATTTCAACGGTGCCTGCTCAGCACCCATGATCCCTACATTCACGGTTTTAATCTTCGCTCCGATCAGCTTGTT
Source organism: Sphingobacterium sp. CZ-UAM (assembly GCF_002000245.1). Lineage (GTDB taxonomy): Bacteria > Bacteroidota > Bacteroidia > Sphingobacteriales > Sphingobacteriaceae > Sphingobacterium. The sequence goes on from NZ_MTCM01000001.1 coordinate 1,908,313, forward strand.
TTCGAGTTCACGTTTCAAAGTCGCAGAATACACCTGTGAATTGCCTTCGAAATTTTCCTTATCCAGGATGACGTGAATCTCGGATTTATAGCGTGAACCTGTTGTCGAAGCCATACCATCTGAAGACTGTCCTACAGTAGTAATGATTTCTTTGACATCGGGTTTAGATTTGATATAAGCTTCAGCTTTTTGGGTCAGCAAGTTCGTCTTTTCCAGAGAAGCATCTTTGTCCAATTCCAGCTGGATGAAAAACTCCTTACGGTCTATCCCTGGGAAGAAATCCGAACCGATATAGCCTTTGACCACAAGCATAAAAGAAGCAACCAATAAACCTACAGCAAGTCCCAGTGTTGCCAATTTATTCATCCGGCTTTTTAATGCCCAGACCAACAAGCCAGATACCCAATGGGTAAAAGCTGTCAGTCCACTTTCAAAACCGTGGATAATACGTCCAAAGAAGGAAGTTTTGCTCAGATGCTCCAGTTTTCCGAAACGGGAATATAACCATGGAACAACCGTAAAGGATACCAATAGGGACAACAAGGTGGAGATAATTACCGTCACACAGAATTGTGCCAGGATATTTGCCACCAAACCCGTAGACATCGCAATCGGTAAAAACACCACCACGATAACCAAGGTAATCGCTGTTACGGTAAAACCGATCTCCGAGGCTCCATCGAATGCTGCACGCACCTTATTTTTTCCCATCTCCATGTGGCGGTGGATATTCTCAATAACAACGATCGCATCATCCACCAGGATACCTACGACCAGGGACAGTCCCAATAAAGACATCAGGTTTAAGGTATAACCCATTAACAGCAATCCAATAAATGTCGCAATCAGGGATAATGGAATGGCTACCATCGTAATCGCGGCATTACGCAAACTCTGCAAGAAGAATAGCATGATAAAACCTACCAACGCAATCGCAATCATCAAGTCATGGATAACGTTATTTGCGGCATTTAATGTAAAGTCAGAAGAGTCATTTGCAACAAGAATCTTGATTTTGTTACCTGCATAATCTTTCTCAACTTGCTCTATCGTCTTTTTTACACCTTCTGATACGGCTACCGCATTGGCATCGGACTGCTTAAAGACCTGCAATAAGATCGTGTTTTGACGGTCAAGACGAGCGACCTTCTCAATTTCCTTGATACCATCCTGCACATCAGCGATGTCACGTAAATAAATTTGTACCCCTGATGGCGTTGTAATTGGCAGATTACGTAATTCTTCAATCGAGGTTACTTTACCCGCCAAACGGATTGTTGTTCTGTTGTCACGGGTACTGACGTTACCTGTAGGAAAATCAAGATTTGAAGAGGCAACAGTCTGTTGTACCTGAGCGATTGTTAAGCCATAGCCCTCAATTTTCTTCGGGTCTACAGAAATCTGAATTTCACGCTCCTCACCACCGACCATATCTACTTTGGCCACACCATTGATCCGGGCAAAGACAGGTTGAATTTTATTGTCCAAGAGGTCATACAGTTCTTTCTCAGATAAATTCGATGTTACGGCTAAACTCATAATGGCCACATCATCCAACGAAAATTTGGATAAGGACGGTGTTTTCACATCATCGGGCAAATCATTGACAACCGCATTGATCTTCCGTTGCGCATCGGTCAGCAGGAAGTTGACATCGGCCCCGTTATTTAAGGTAATCATGACAATGGATACCCCTTCGAGGGAAGTCGATTCTACTTTCTTAATACTCTCTAGCGAGGAAATTGCATCCTCAATTTTTTTGGTAACAGAGCTTTCCACCTCAGCAGGCGATGCGCCCGGATAGACTGTCTGCACCGTGATTACGTTAATCTCAAATTTAGGGACTAACTCGTACCCCAACTGAGTATAGGAAAACAACCCACCTAATGTCAGTATTATAAATAATACGATAATTATACTGGGACGTTTTATCGATATTTCGGTAATTTTCATTAGAATTATTTGTTTTTAATGGTAATGAAACCACAACTTCATTTGCTACTGGTTTCCAGTAAACATTATTTAATAATTTCAACAGGGCTCTGATCAAACAGATTGATTTGACCCGAAACAATCACTTGGTCGCCATTTTGCAGACCACCCAAGATTTCGATGTAATCGCCAAAATTTCTTCCGGATTTCACATTGGTTTCGATTGCTTTACCATTTTTAAGAACGAATATTTTATTGTCACTCACACTACCGACAAATGCATTGCGAGGCACGATCAGTGTATTACCGGCAACACCTTCGCCAAATATTGCTGTACCATACATACCGGCACGCAATTGGTTGGATGAATTATTGACTTCGATTTCTACCGGGAAATTCAAGCTTCCGTCTGATTTAGGTGCGATAAAGGTCACCTTACCGGTGTATCTTTGGTCTGCATAGACACTTGCGGATACATCAACAGACTGACCTACCCGTAAGGTTGCCACATTTTTCTCATCCACATTGACCCGTAATTTTAAGGTGCCGACGTTTACGATATCAAAAGCCGGAGCGCCAACATTTAAATACGTTCCGGGTTCAATTTTACGTGCATTGACCACACCCGAGACAGATGTCTTAATGGTGACATCACCAGCATTCAATTTTGATGCTCTCAAATTATTTTTGGCGTTTTCAAATTGCAATTTCACCTGGTCCAGCTGTTGTTTGGTAACACCACCTGTAGAAAAAGCACTTTCAAAACGATGTAAGTCGGCCTGTGCATTTGTAAATGCGGCTTGCGCATTGGCTACATTCACATTCAGTTTGTCACCTTCAATAATAGCCAAGGTTTGTCCGGCACTTACATGCGAGCCTTCGTCAACCAATACCTTCACCACTCTACCCGCAGTCTCCGCAGATACAGTGACCTCTTGCTTTGGAGCAAAAGTTCCGTTAGCGGTGTAACGTAAGTCCATTGAACTTACTTTCGCCGTATCAATACGGACTGCAATCGCTGCATTTGTTTTAGCAACCTCAGCAGTTTCCGCTTCGTTTTTCTTTTTATTTTTATTTAACACAAAAAATATTCCTGCCAGACCAGCAGCAATAATAAGTAGGGTAATAATTCCGCGTTTCATATTGTATTAGTCAATTATTCTTTAATTAGTGATTTTAGCTCGCCATTCGATTTGATGATCTGTACTTCGGCTACCTTATAGTTCAATAAGCTTGTATTCAGGTTATTTTCGGCATCAGCTAATGCTCTTTCCGCATCCAGTAACTCGGTTAAAGTTGCCAAGCCATTGTTAAAGTTGTTTTTTGTGTCATCCAGGACTCCTTTGGCCAATTTCACATTTCGGCGATTGTTGTCGATAGTCAGTAAGCTGATCTTAATCTGAGATTTGGCATTTTCCTTTGCCAGGCTAAGGCCAAGCTTTGTATCTTCCAAGTCCACCTGGGCCTGTCTGATCTGGATATCGGCCTGATTGATTCTTGCTTTGGTCGTTCCGCCTGTAAATATCGGCACCGAAAGGTTAAGTCCGATACTCGAGGTCTTTGGCCAGCTAAAATCACCACCGATCGGAAACCCTTTACCAAAACCATTGAAACCAAAGTCAGCACCCAAGGATAGTTTGGGATAAAGATCCGCCACTTTAGATTTCTTGTTCAATTCATACAGTTCGATCTGTTTCTTCATCAGCTGCACCTCGGTACGATTCTCAATATTGTCCGATTCCATTGCTAACACCGGATTGATCTCAAAAGTCTCGTTTGACAATTCAATATCCTCCTCGATTGATTTACCGATCGCAAATTTCAGCGCATTCTCCTTGATCTGCACAGCACTGCTTGTCTGCTGCTTCTGTGCTTCCAGGTTATTCACGTTGACCACAAGGCGATCAAGGTCGATTTTTTTTGCCAGTCCGGCTTTGACAAGTCCCTCTGTCACCTCTTTGGTTTTAGTGGTACTCTGCAGGTTATTTTCTATTGTTTGCAGTTTAAGATGTTCCTGATAGATATCGTAATAGGCATTGGCTACTTTTTCAATAAGTTGCTCATCTGTTAACTGTGCATTTATCTGATAAAATTCTTTGGTTGTTTTAGCAGCCTTTAAACCTGTAAAGATCGATTGGTTAAATAGCTGTTGATTTAAAGAAACCACGGCATTTGAATTCCAGGGTTGTCCCATTTTGATTTTTTGGGTTTGTCCACCTGCCTCCAACACCATTTCCGGGATCAATACATTGTATTTCAAGGAACCGTTGGCGGTAATCTGTGGCAATGCACTACCTCTTACCTCATCAATCTGATATTGTGAATTTTCGAGATCCAACTTGGCCTTCTTTGCTTCCTTTTTGTTCTGCAAAGCAAATTTGATCGCATCACTTAGGCTTAATTGCTGCTGTGCATGACTTTGGAAAACCATCGTACCTAATAAAAGGCTGGCTAGTATTCTGATTGTTTTCATTCCTAATTTATTTGTCCTAATTTTATATCTATCTTTTATTTATACCATTAAAAAACAGCTTCGTAGCTAGTTTTTGTTTCTGTAGCACTTCATCAAAACGATCCTGGTTAGGTATTCCCGAAATAATATCAGAAATATTGCACATCAGGGATAGGCTCTTCATCAGTTCGACATAGATTTCAGCGGTCTCATAAAGATGCTCGCCATTGAGCTCGCCATTTTCAGCCCCCACCTTCAGTATTTCATAAAGCGCATTTACATCACGATTGTGCAGGCACTGAAAAAAGTCCTGCATCGAAAGCCCTTTAATCCATTCGAGGTTTTCATTCATATGCAACATATAATACTTACGTACGAAGGCATCACGTAATTCCAATATCTTCATGATCACCTCGTAGGTTGTCCCCTTGTGCGCGGCAACCAACTTCTCTTCCTCTTCCCGGTACTCATCAGTCAATCGTATGATCACATCCCGTATGAGCACATTCTTCTCTGAGTAATAGTAATATAAATTCGCTTTGGTAATTTTTATATCCTCCGCAATCTCATTCATTGTTGTCTTACTAAAACCATAATGCATAAAACGTCTTATGGCAGCATCAATGATCTGGTCTTTTCTATCTTCCATTCTTCAAAAAACTCCTTTCTACTTTCTGACTTTTATCAGAAATTGTTCAAAAATATAAAAAGTAACTTCCTGTACAAAATATATTTTGAAATCGCTATTAATTTGATATTTAGTTGACAACAAAAAAGGCAAACTTTGGAAGTTTGCCTTTTCTTAATAACTCAGAATTTATTAAAACGCTACAGTATTCTGAAAATGTTTGAGGAATTTTCTTTTGTCCAGCTTATAGAGCCTTGCTGCCCGGTAAGCGACACCGGTCTGCACCTCATCCAGCTCCTTGAGGAAGCCGTAATTCTGCATTTTCTTTCTAAAATTGCGTTTATCCAATGTTTTATTCAATATTCCTTCGTACACCAACTGCAATTGTGTCAGGGTAAATTTTTCCGGCAACAGTTCGAAAGCGATGGGTTTATAGGCTAGACGACGCTGCAACCTTTCCAGGCAAAGATCCAAAATCTGCTTATGGTCAAACGCCAATTCAGGGACATTTCTGACAGGAAACCATTTTGCCTGCTTCATATAGTTTGTAACAGGCTTCGTTTTCAGTTTTGTGTTATCCAGCTGGACCAGGGCATAGTAAGCCACGGTCAGAATACGTCCTTTTGGGTGCCGTTTTAAGCCCGCAAAAGAATGTAATTGGTCCATAAATACATCCTTCAAACCTGTATTTTCATACAGAATTCTCTTCACGGCATCTTCCATCTCTTCGTCATTGTCCACGAAAAAGCCTGGCAATGCCCACCAATCCTTAAAAGGATATTCATTTCTTTCAGCCAAAAGAACCTTTAATTCTCCTTCATGAAAGCCTAATATGACACAGTCTACGGTAAAATTACTATACAAAACTTCTAAATTTATTTATATGCGATATACTGAGCTAAATTTATTGGCTACTAATCATCGGGTTACCTGTAACAATTATACGCTTCCTAAACGTGATGCGCAAAAAAATAATGAAAAATTTATTCAAAGTGTAGAATATACACTATAAAAATCTTATATTCGTAAAACCTAAAATATAGAGTGTGATAAAAGAAATTAAAAAAATAGGCGTATTAACATCTGGCGGCGATGCACCGGGCATGAATGCCTGTATTCGTGCAGTTGTCCGTACAGCATTACACAAGGGCCTTCAGGTCACTGGGATCTATCAGGGCTACCAAGGTTTGATTGACGGAAATTTCAAAGAAATGGATACCCGTTCGGTGAGCAATATCATACAGCGTGGTGGTACAATATTAAAAACAGCACGTTGTCTTGAGTTTAAAACAACCGAGGGGCGAAAAATTGCATATGATAATTTAAAGGCTGCCGAAATAGATGCTTTGGTGGTTATTGGTGGTGACGGTACTTTCACCGGTGCGAATTTCTTTTCCAAAGAATTTGAAATTCCCATCGTAGGTATCCCAGGAACGATTGACAATGACCTATATGGCTCAGATTATACCATTGGTTACGATACCGCAAACAACACCGTTATTGAAGCCATTGACAAAATCAGAGACACCGCAGCGTCGCATGAGCGCCTCTTCTTTGTGGAGGTCATGGGTAGAGATTCAGGCTGTATTGCATTAAATGCTGGAATTGCAGGTGGTGCAGAAGCGATCCTACTTCCAGAAAAGGAGACTGCTATTGATGACTTAATTAGTCACCTGGAAGATGGAGCCATCAAAAAGAAATCTTCTTCAATTGTGATCGTTGCCGAAGGCGATCAAAACGGTGGTGCCTATTATGTCGCAAAAAAAGTAAAGGAAAAATTTGATCATTACGACACGAAAGTTAGTATATTAGGGCATTTGCAACGCGGCGGATCTCCAACAAGCTTCGACCGTGTATTAGCTAGTCGATTGGGTTTTGCCGCCGTTAATGAAATTTTAGCAGGCAATACACGGATCACCGTAGGTCTCCGTGGTAACGAAATTAAAACTACTCCGATCGAGGAAGCTATCAGCAATAAGGAAATTAAGCTTAGCCCTGATCTATTGGAAATGGCTGAGATTTTGTAATATAAAATTAAGCAGACGATGATAGCAGTAGTATACAGTGGATCCCGATTCTCAGACTGGCGGTTGGCCGACAAAGGCCGAATAACAACCGGATTTCGCATGAATGGTATCAACCCCTATCTACAGGATGAACGGTCCATACTACAGCATTTAAATAGAAACACCAATTTGATCAATAACGCTGAAAAAATAAAACGTATTTATTTTTTTGGTGCCGGCTCCTCATCAAAAGAACGTAAGGACAAGATCAAAAATGTGTTCGAGCGCTTTTTTGTCAATGCCCGTGTCAAGGTAGACCATGATGTCATTGCTTCAGCCATTTCAACCTTTGGTGATGAAAAAGGCATTGTCGGCATTATCGGAAGTGGATCGAACGCGGCCTATTATACCGGTAAGAAAATCATTGAGAACAACTATGGTCTGGGTTACATTCTCGCAGATGAAGGGGCGACAAACTGGAACAGTCAGCAATTGCTGAAACATTATATGACCGACACGCTTCCGGTCGATCTGAAAGATAAATTGGAAAAAGAATTTACCCTGGACAAGAAAAGTATTTTGGAGAAGGTCTATATTGCGCCGCAGCCAACCAACTTTTTAAATTCATTTACCGACTTTGTACTTGAAAATAAGGATCACCTATTTATCAATCAGCTGATCAAAAACGGACTGCGCATCTTCATTAAGACGTACATTAAGCCATTAATGAAAGAGTATCCGGATAGTGATGTGAATTTTACAGGTTCGGTAGCTTTCAATTATGAAAACATCCTCCGGGAAGTTGCTACAGAAGAATTTAATATCAGTATTGGCACCGTAGTTAAGGAGCCGATACATAATTTAATTAAATATTATATCAATAAAAATTAAGAATATGAAAATTGGAATTAACGGATTTGGCCGTATTGGTCGTTTAGCATTCAGAGCTGCTATCAATCGTCCAGAAATTGAAATTGTTGGTATCAATGACTTAGTTGAGCCTGATTATATGGCTTATATGTTGAAATACGATTCAACTCACGGTAAATTTGATGGTACTGTAGAGGTGAAAGATGGTAACTTGGTCGTGAATGGCAAAACAATCCGTGTAACTGCTGAAAAAGATCCAGCAAACTTGAAATGGAATGAAGTAGGTGCTGAAGTAATCATCGAATCTACAGGTTTCTTCCTTACTCAGGAGTTGGCTCAAAAACACATTGACGCAGGTGCGAAAAAAGTTGTGATGTCTGCTCCGGCAAAAGATGATACCCCTACTTTCGTAATGGGTGTAAACCACAAAGAATTAAAAGCTGATCAACATATCGTTTCAAATGCATCATGTACAACAAACTGTTTAGCGCCTATCGCTAAAGTATTGAATGACAAATTTGGTATCGTTGAAGGTTTGATGACTACCGTACACGCGGTAACAGCTACGCAAAAGACTGTGGATGGTCCTTCAGTGAAAGACTGGAGAGGTGGCCGTGGTGCTTACCAAAACATCATCCCTTCATCTACAGGTGCTGCTAAAGCTGTAGGTTTGGTACTTCCTGAATTGAAAGGTAAATTGACAGGTATGTCATTACGTGTTCCTACTGCTGACGTTTCAGTTGTTGACTTGACCGTACGTTTGAACAAAGGTGCTTCATACGAAGAGATCAAAACTGCGATGAAAGAAGCTTCTGAAGGTGAATTGAAAGGTATTTTGGGTTACACTGAGGATGAGGTTGTTTCAACTGACTTCTTGGGTGATGCACGTACATCAATCTTCGATGCTAAAGCTGGTATTTCTTTGAATGATAACTTCGTTAAAGTGGTATCTTGGTACGACAACGAGTGGGGTTATTCAAACAAAATCGTTGATCTAGTATTAGAAGTAGGTAAATTATCTTAATCAGATCCACCTAGACCATATCAAAGGGCTATTCGATGTGAATAGCCCTTTATTTTTTCCACTTAGGAATCAATGGGTTGGCGTTTAAACGCAAAAAAAAGCGCTTTTGCCTTTTGTATTTCAAATAATCCCTCTATATTTGCAGCATCAATAAGGCAAACGCCTAGTATTGAAAAGGTGCCATAGCTCAGTTGGTAGAGCAAAGGACTGAAAATCCTTGTGTCGCTGGTTCGAATCCAGCTGGCACCACCAAAAGAAACAGAACGCGAAGTTCTGAAATACTTGAAAAAATAAATTCCATGCGAAAATAGCTCAGTTGGTAGAGCACAACCTTGCCAAGGTTGGGGTCGCGAGTTCGAATCTCGTTTTTCGCTCACCTGCCTAGGTGGTGGAACTGGTAGACACGCAGGACTTAAAATCCTGTTCCCGTTAAGGGAGTGCGGGTTCGATTCCCGCCCTAGGTACAAGAAAGCTCATCTAACGATGGGCTTTTCTTGTTTTTATACTGTTCAGCTTCCCTGAATAAAAAAGGGCACACGAATGATCATGTACCCTAACTAACTATTAAAAATGAAATTTTAATCCCTCAATGCCGTAATATCTTGATTCGGCGCTGGAAAATTAAGGTTGGCAATCTCCGTATAAACAGATTCATTAACTTTGAAGCCCCATTTTCTAAAAAAGTCTGAAAGGTCTTTCTGTGAAATTTGACAAGCTGAAAGCATAAAATAGTGCATTTTATCCGCATCTGTTGATAAAACAGGGCGATTCTCACGCGTAGCCTTGCTCAAATTAATATAGAGATCATCACCAAAAGCCAACCACAATTGATGGAACATAATCATCTTCAAGTCATTATCACCCAAATTGAAATCTCGTTCGGTAATAGGCTTTTGAAGATAAGTATCCAGTTTGGGCCATGCATTGTTTGCAGTAACACGACTAACAGGCAGACCAAAACCTCGCTCACATGCTAACGAATAAACATTGACCGTCGTTTCCGTCAGATTGTTCCAAGTCCAAGCTTTCTGCTGATAGGTATGTCCTACTTCGTGCCAGATCCCCCATCCATTGGTGTTGGAAAGATATTTAGGCTGCAGCATGCGATAAGACAATGATTCCGTATAAAAAATAGAAATACCTGCCGCCATATATCCGCCAGAAGCAGAATCCCTAACCGTGATCAAATGTTTATTGTAAGGGATGGCATGTACACCGCTTGTACCGCTCAAGCCACTAATACGATTTGAAAAACCGATGATCGAATCCAATCGATTAACGATCAATTGTTGATCCTCGCCCTTATAAAGAAGAGCCTCATCCATATTAGCGACCATAATGGTACGGTCGGAAGAAAAGACCACATCCGGCGCAATGTTCTTAAGTGAATCCAATGTCAGCACCCATTGATCATGGGTTGTTTTACCTTTTTGAAAATACGGAACAGGAATAAATCCATTGCCGAAAGTAAGTTCAATTTCTCCTATTGTTGTATAATTATTCGCTGTATAGATCAAATAAACCAACCCTCCGTATTGATCTACTGTAAACGATTGCGTTCCCGACTGTAGATCAAAGTATTGTCTCACAGGCCTGATATTATCCCTAAAAGGAGTACCGATCGCAAGTCGGGCTCCTGTTGAACCAGCTTTGACGTTAACAGTTACCGTTATTGTACTATTGGGAGCAGCATAAAATCCCGTTGCCTGCATATCGTTGTGATTTGCCCTGAATTGCAATCGATCGGTCTCTGTCGAAGCCGAAGGCATTACTTTGAACGTTTGTACACTATCTGCAATGGCCAATTTGACCGGTTCGGGATCATTAGGCACCGGATGCATCCAACCACCATCCTTTTTACAGGAGGTAAATAAGCCGACAAAGCAGATTGCAATTACATAAAAGATGTTTTTCTTCATTGGTTTTCAAAATTAAGTTTATAAATAGTTTAAAACTTTGGTAAAAATTAGTAGTAGGATTATAATCGCTATGACCAATATAGAAGTAAATATTTCAATAAATCCGAGCAATCGATTGCGCAACAAACGAAAACGTTATCGTGTATAATAAACACAATAAGTTAAAAAGAACTAAAATTAACTACTGTAAATAACCACCTCCTTTAATAGGTAAAATTCTGTTTAACTGACTCACAAGTGGGATATCGCCCTTAATTGGCTTTCCTTCTGCTAAAAAAGAGCGGCTGTTTATCTTAGATTTAACTAAATTCCGTACAAGAAAATAGGAGCCCAAACAGCAAGGTCTGACTTTTTGAGAATTGAATATCATGAATGCTGTGGGGATATATTGAAATGTAGGGTGTATATCTAAAATCGCATAAAAATGGGCTATCCTAGTTTTTTGGACAACCTGTCTGTATATGGAGTGTCCACGGGTTAATACCAACCTTCTTCGGATCAAATTCGGATCATATTCGCTAACAGCCAGACAGGTGGCTGAGCCAGAGCAGACCTGAGGCAGATTCGATGCAGAAATTGTTTGGGTAAAACCGGCCACCGATCTGCAGCAATATTGGTCAGTACCGCAAACGATCCGAATAAGGTCCGAAGACAATAGCAAGAAAAGCCCCGCCAATGACAACCATATCCAGTAGAAAAAAATAGGATGTAAACCAGGCCTATTATTTTAATTCCAAATCCATTTGATATTTCCCTGCTTCCAACTGGACTGCACCGCTACTGCGGATATTCGCTGGCGGATAAAAGGTTGCCGTCGCATTCGCCGGTATCTCGACAGTGTATTCGATTTTGTTTCCATTTACTCGCCAACTGGACACAATTTTACCATAAGGCGATTGATAAGAAATCGAGGATTCCTTGAGCTCCTTCGGGAAAATAGGTTTTAACAAGACATGTTTAAAGCCAGCCTGTGTTGGATCTGGCAGGATACCGCCAATGGATTTAAAAAACCAGCCGCCGATCTCGCCAAACATCATATGGTTATCCGAAATATCCCGCGTCGCCTGTAGGTCCCAATTTTCAAGCAAGGTGGTTGCACCATTGACAATCCACCAGCCCCAGGAGGGATAAGTATCCTGTACGGCGACTTTATACGCCGTCTCGCCGTAACCATTATCCTTCAATGCATTCAGCAGTGCTTTAGCCCCAAGTACACCAACATCCAAATGAAAATTGGTCTCTTCTACCCGCTTATTTAAGTTGGCTGCAACTTTGGCTTTCATCGCCTCGGGTACCAGGCCCCAATATAAGGGTACACTTAACTCGGTCTGTGTCCCTGTACTGTAGATCCCTGTTGTGGTATCCAAAAATTTCGTATTGATCGCGTCTTTGATCTTCTGGCTCAATCGTTCATATTTCTGCTGATCACCGGTCTTTCCAAACATTTTTGCGGCCGCGGCTAAGATCGTCGCATCCACATAAAAGTACACCGACGAAGTTAGCTCAAGATTAGATTGCGATTTGACGGGTACCCAATCTCCACGACCAAAGGTGGTCAGTCCATTCGGACTAATTCCGTCCACGTAATCCACATAACGCTTGATATTGTCATAACATTCTGCCAGTAACTTTGCATCACCGTAAAACAAATAGGTCTGCCAGGGAATAATGGCGATGGTACTTGTCCAATCCAAGCCATTTGCCGTACCATATCCCCAGCCGCCGGTCGGAATGATATCGGGCAACACGCCGTTTTCCTGCTGCTCATCCCGATGATCCGCCATCCATTTCTCATAAACGGTAATCCCGTCAAAATTATAATAGGCGGTTTCAATTGCGAGGTGCCCATCCCCCGTCCAACCATTTTTCTCCCGTTGTGGGCAGTCCGTGGGATAACCCATCAAGTTGGACAGGTAGGCGTTGTTAGTCGCTTCCCACAACCCATTGATCAACGAAGAAGAGGTTTTCAGCTGGCCAATGGGCCGTACATCACTATGCATAAAATAAGCCGTAACAGCCGATTCATCCACTGCAATTGGTTCACTGCTGCTCAGCTCAACATAACGGAAGCCCTTATAGCCAAATTTCGCCATAAATTCATCCATTTTCCTGCCACTCAGTGTCAGGATATCGGTCTGAAAGGGTTCCAGATCTTTGCTTCCACGGTAATATACATCAATATTGGACTGATCCAAGCGGCCATTTGCCTGCACGCGTTCGCCATGCTTGATTTTGACCACCGTCCCGGCTTTCCCAGCGATCTTGATCTTCGTTACACCAGCCATATTTTGCCCCATATCAAAGACATAGGTCCTGTCATCGATTTTTTTTATTAATTTCGGTTTATACGATCTGACCAGCCGTATCGGTACCATCTGCTGGGAGACGATATTTGCGGAAGGTGGTTTCCGATACTGCACTGCATGCCATTCTGAATCATCAAAGGCTGCTGTATCCCATCCTGGCATTTCCAGACGGGCATCATAATGTTCACCGGTATAAATATTATTGTAGCGGATCGGTCCTGCCGCAGTCTTCCAGGTTTGGTCTGAACTTACTGTTTCTTCAGTACCGTCCTCATAGACAATACGCAAATCCAAACAAAATGTCGGACGATCCCGCCAGGGTGCCTTGTCAAAATTCCATACCGCCAGGGCTTGATGGTTATACCAGCCGTTTCCCAAAACAATAGCGAGGACATTGTCGCCCTGCTGAAGCTGTCCGGTCACATCTTCCACCAGATACAATGTGCGTTTATCAAACCGAGTATACATGGGATCAAGGCGGTGATCGCCGATTCGCTTGCCATTTATGGACAGCTCATAAAGTCCTGCTGCCGCAATATAGGCCCGGGCCGACTTGATTGCTTTGGCTGCTTTAAAAGCCTTTCTGAAATAAGGGGCCGCCTGTTCGTGAATGTCCTGCTTATCACTGATCCATTTTCCTTTCCACTGCATTCCCATCATTCCTGTTTCAAAGGAGGCGATGGAGGATGTACTTGGCCTTCCATTTTTGTCCCAGACAAGAACTCTCCAAAAATATTTTGTCTGCGGTTCCAAAGTCGATCCATCATACTGAACCAAGATGTCGGAATTAGACTGCTTTCCACTATTCCAAATACGGGATTTATTTTTCACTAGGGCTGTTGAATCCCTGTCTACCAAGATTTGATAAGCAGATTGCTTTGCGCCCTGTCGCTTATCATCCAGCTGCCAGCTTAAACGGGGATTTAATTTGTCTACACCCAAGGGGTTCTCCAAATGTTCGCATCGGAGTGCAATAGGTACACATTCTTTTTGCTGCTGTGCATGCAATAACGTCCCCATGCTCAGCATGATCATCAGTAAAGTCTTCCTCATATTTCGTAGATACATGTTGACCTCTTGTGTTTCCCACGATGAAAATAGAATGCGTTTCCTAAGAAATCAGGGATGAATTCAGCAGGTTTACAAAAGGACGTTAAATTGTTTTAGTTGATTTAAAAACGAATATATCAAATATTTTCAACATAATAAACAGCCTTGTCTTATTGCAACAGTATTTAAAATTAACAGGGATGTTTTGGATTTTTCATCAAAATAGTCCTATATTAGTTGCGACTTTAGGGGTGTCTGCATATGCGGGCTGAGATTTTACCCTTATAACCTGATCCAGATCATACTGGCGTAGGGAAAAGTAAGCTGTCTACAGGATACATTACCGTATCTTATTGTAGCCATTCCTAAAGTTTTACCAAAAAAATAAAAGGAATGGAACTTACAATCAATCATCAAATCCGATTTTTCGACCCCGCGCCAAATTCGCTAGCCGATCTTTTACAGGTTGAACTTTCCGGTAAAACACAAGGTGTCGCTGTAGCCGTCAATAACCAGGTTATTCCCAAAGACGATTGGCCAAACACATCCCTACGTGCCAGTGACCAGATTCTACTTATTACCGCTACGCAAGGTGGTTAACCATCTTTGGAACTTATTCAATATACCTAATTTCTCCTTAACATGACATCAGAAAAAATCACACAGACCGCTTTTCCAAACTCAACCAAAGTTTTTGTTCCTGGAACGCTCTATCCCATTCAGGTCGCCATGCGCCAGATTTCGTTGAGCCCTACCAAATTAAGCAATGGACAGATCGAAGTCAACCCGCCAATCACCATTTATGATACCTCAGGTCCCTATACAGATGGAACCCAGGAAATTGATATTCGTAAGGGGCTTCCCCGGCTACGGGAACAATGGATCCTAGACCGTGGTGATGTGCAGCAGCTGGACGGTATCAGTTCGCGGTACGGACAAGAACGCCTAGCAGATACAAGCTTAGATGAGCTTCGTTTTGCCTACAGCCATAAGCCGAAAGTTGCGGCACCGGGAAAAAATGTAACGCAATTGCATTATGCCAGAAAAGGTATCATTACGCCGGAGATGGAATATGTCGCCATTCGTGAAAATCAACGTATAGCCCAACTAGCCGACAGTACACCCGGAATGGATCATCAGCATCCCGGGGAGAACTTCGGCGCCCGGACAGCTGGAAAATATATTACACCGGAATTTGTCCGGGAGGAAATTGCTGCCGGTAGAGCTATTATACCCAATAATATCAATCATCCCGAGAGCGAACCGATGATTATCGGCCGTAATTTTCTGGTAAAAATCAATGCCAACATCGGCAATAGCGCCGTCAGCTCCAGTATCGAAGAAGAAGTCGAAAAAGCAGTATGGGCCTGCCGCTGGGGCGCCGATACCATCATGGATCTGTCTACAGGCAAAAATATCCACGAAACCCGCGAATGGATTATTCGCAACTCACCCGTGCCGATCGGTACTGTTCCGATTTATCAGGCGCTTGAAAAGGTGAAAGGTGTTGCCGAAGATCTCACCTGGGAAATATTTCGGGATACACTGATTGAGCAGGCGGAACAGGGAGTTTCCTATTTCACGATCCATGCCGGTGTTCTCTTGCGCTATATTCACCTAACCGCAAAACGCGTGACCGGCATTGTGTCAAGGGGTGGCTCCATTATGGCTAAATGGTGTCTATTCCATCATCAGGAAAACTTTCTCTATACCCATTTTGACGAAATCTGTCAGATCATGAAGCAGTATGATGTTGCTTTTTCACTGGGTGACGGTCTGCGCCCCGGTGCTATCGCAGATGCCAATGATGCAGCCCAATTTGCCGAACTGGAAACCTTGGGGGAATTGACAAAAATTGCCTGGAAACACGATGTACAAGTGATGATCGAGGGACCGGGCCACGTGCCGATGCAATTGATCAAAGAAAATATGGAAAAACAGCTGGAATGTTGTGACGAAGCTCCATTTTATACGTTAGGGCCACTGACCACCGATATCGCGCCAGGATATGACCATATCACCTCGGCGATCGGCGCGGCAATGATCGGTTGGTATGGCTGTGCCATGCTCTGTTATGTCACACCCAAAGAACATCTTGGCCTGCCCAATAAAAAAGATGTGAAAGATGGCGTGATTACCTACAAACTGGCGGCACACGCAGCTGATCTGGCCAAAGGTCATCCGGGGGCACAATACCGTGACAATGCGCTGAGCAAGGCTAGATTCGAATTCCGTTGGGAAGATCAGTTCAACTTATCCCTTGATCCGGATACTGCCCGTGAGTACCACGACGAAACATTACCTGCGGATGCCGCCAAAGTAGCTCATTTCTGCTCGATGTGCGGTCCCAAATTCTGCTCCATGAAAATTACACAGGAAATCCGGGATACTGCCGCACAGGGTATGCTGGAAAAATCGCAGGAATTCATCGCACAGGGAAAGGAAATCTACTTATGATCATTGCATTGACAGCAGCGGAAGAATTTGCCTCAGAAATACAGACCATCCATGATCTTTTTGTGCATGGACTCGGTCTTTTGCATCTGCGCAAATATCATTTTACGGATGAGCAAATGTATCGTTATATCGCATCTATCGATGCGATATACCACGATAGACTGGTTCTTCACTCCCATCCGCAGCTGTCGGATGCACTTCAAATTAATCGGATTCATCTCAACGCACATGATCGCCAAAGCGGCCTATTCGATCCGCAAAACTTCGGAGGTATCTGTTCGACATCAGTCCACCATATCGATCAGTTCAACGCATTGGACAAAAGCTGGGATTATGCCTTTTTAAGCCCTTTGTTTCCAAGCATTTCCAAGGTCGGTTATGGCCAGGAAAATACTGTACTGAGCCAACTTCCCTTCCGGACCAATTTTGATGTCGGCCTGGTCGGTCTTGGCGGAATACAAGCCTCAAATTGCCGGATTCCCATCCATGCAGGTGTAGATGGGATCGCCTTGCTGGGAGCCATCTGGCAAACCAACAACCCTATTCAACATTTTATAACATGCAAAAACTTATGCTCGAAAAACTCCAATATATCTCACAGGGGCTGACGCAGGCTGAACAAAAGAACAATATCCTAAAAGCCCTGGACGCCGGAGCCACATGGATACAGATCCGATGGAAACAGGCGGGAGAAGCAGAATTCGCCATACTTGCGAAGCAAATACAACAGGTTTGCCAGCAGTTTGGAGCCAAATGTATCATCAATGATGATGTACACCTGGCCAAGCAACTGGATGTGGATGGTGTACATCTTGGCTTAACGGATTGCGGTATCGCGGAAGCTCGGCAGTTGCTAGGCCCCGAAAAAATTATCGGTGGCACCGCAAATAGCCTGCAAGATGTGCAACAGCGGATCGCAGAAAATTGTGACTATATCGGCCTGGGGCCATTTAAACACACGCATACAAAACAAAAGCTCAGCCCACTATTGGGCTTGGCTGGATATCAACATATCTTCCAGGAAATCCACCGGCTGGAACTCCCTGCTGTTCCAATTTTTGCTATTGGTGGGATCAGCAGTGCCGAAGATATTCAACATTTAATACAGACAGGAGTTTACGGTGTCGCGGTATCGGGATTGATCACGCAAACACCGCACCTTATTTCATCCATTAAAAATCTCTTCGCATGAGCACATTACACATAGCCAATCGCAGCTTCGAATCCAGGTTATTTATGGGAACGGGCAAATTTGGCAATCTGACCGAGATGAGCGCAGCCGTTGCTGCTTCGGGTTCACAGCTGGTTACCGTCGCACTGAAACGCATCGACCAGCTTGGAGCCGATGACGAGTTAACCGCCGCGCTCGACCTTACAAAAATAGACCTGCTTCCGAATACTTCTGGAGCGAGAACAGCCGAAGAAGCTGTCTTAGCGGCTCAGCTTGCCCGGGAAGCCCTAGAGACAAACTGGGTAAAGCTGGAAATCCATCCGGATCCACGGTACCTGCTACCGGATCCTATTGAGACCCTACGGGCAACAGAAACACTGGCAAAGCTAGGCTTTGTGGTCATGCCTTATATCCATGCGGATCCGGTGCTCTGTAAACGTCTGGAGAATGCAGGTACCGCTGTTGTCATGCCCCTGGGAGCTCCGATCGGAAGCAACAAAGGACTTCGTACCCTGGACTTTCTGGAAATTATTATCGAGGAGAGCAATGTCCCCGTCGTCGTTGACGCTGGAATCGGCGCCCCTTCGGATGCAGCAAAAGCCATGGAAATTGGGGCGGATGCCGTATTGGTCAACACTGCAATTGCCGTTTCCGGAAATCCAGTACACATGGCCGAGGCTTTTAAGCAAGCTGTCATCGCTGGACGTCAAGCTTATGAAGCAGGTTTAGGCGCGCTTTCCACCGGCGCGGTCAGTTCAAGCCCGCTAACTTCATTTTTATTTGATTGATGCTGCGTTATGAACAATTTTAAAGAGATACTCGATCAATACAGCTGGGAGGACGTTCAGAAGAGAATCTATAACTGCTCCGATCTGGAGGTACGCCATGCATTAAACAGGGATAATCTGACCTTGAATGATTTCATCGCGCTGATATCGCCGGCAGCAGCACCTTATCTGGAACAGATGGCTGTCAAAGCCCAGCAGATCACACAACGCCGCTTTGGTAAGACCATACAGCTCTATGCGCCACTTTACCTCAGCAACGAATGTCAGAATATCTGTACCTACTGCGGGTTCAGCATGGACAATAAAATTCGACGCAAAACCCTGAACAACACAGAACTATTGCTCGAAGCCATGGCGCTCAAATCCATGGGTGTCAATCATGTATTATTGGTCAGCGGTGAAGCAAACAAGACCGTGGAAATTAACTATTTTCTGCAGGCCATTACACTGCTCAAACCTCATTT
The DNA here is from genome assembly GCF_002000245.1 of Sphingobacterium sp. CZ-UAM. Lineage (GTDB taxonomy): Bacteria > Bacteroidota > Bacteroidia > Sphingobacteriales > Sphingobacteriaceae > Sphingobacterium. The sequence goes on from NZ_MTCM01000001.1 coordinate 1,927,380, forward strand.
CGCCCAGATATCCATCGAGGTACAACCGCTTGAACTGGCGGAGTATCAGTTGCTACAGGCTGCGGGGGTATATGCTATTTTAGTGTACCAGGAGACTTATCATCGGGAGGTCTACAAAAAATATCATCCCAAAGGCAAGAAATCCAATTTTGATTACCGGCTGGACACACCCGACCGCATCGGGCAGGCGGGTATCCATAAAATCGGATTAGGCGTGCTACTCGGACTAGAAGATTGGCGTGTGGACAGCTTCTTTACCGCAGCCCATATTGCCTATTTGCAAAAGCAGTATTGGCAAACGCGGTATTCAATCTCCTTTCCGCGGCTACGGCCAGCCGAAGGTTCGGTAGCTCCCAATTTCGATCTATCGGACAAGCATCTGCTGCAATTGATCTGTGCTTACCGCTTGTGGAATGAAAACCTGGAAATCTCCATTTCTACCCGGGAAAACGAACGTTTTAGGGACCATATTATCCCTATCGGTGTAACGACAATGAGCGCGGCCTCAAAAACGAATCCTGGCGGCTATGTCGTCGATCCCCAGGCACTGGAGCAGTTTGAAGTCAGCGACGAACGGGATATGGAGACCATAAAAAAACAAATCCGGAAAATGGGCTATTCCCCCGTAATGAAAGATTGGGAAAGCAGCTATTCAGGACTAATCCGTTAAATGGATGAAAGAAGACCTTATATTCGAACGCTATAGCCGACAAATCTTTATTGAGGAGATCGGTGTTTCGGGACAACGCAAAATCATGGATTCCAAAGTACTCGTCGTTGGGGCGGGCGGACTGGGAAGTCCTGTATTACAATATCTCGCTGCTGCGGGCATTGGCAAACTTGCTGTGGTCGACTTCGACCGGGTTGAGCTGCATAATCTCAATAGGCAGGTCATCCACAGCGAAAGACAGCTGTATAACGGCAAGGTCAGCAGCGCCGCCGACTTTATACAGCAGCACAACAGTACAATTGATTTCCGGCCTATACCTGTTAAAATCGAGGCGCATAATGCCGAAGAAATTCTTCAGCCTTATGATATCATTGTAGATTGCTGTGACAACTTTAAGACGCGTTACCTGCTCAATGAGACCTGTCTCAAACTCAATAAGCCCCTGGTCTATGGCAGTATATATGGATTCGAAGGCCAATTGGCGGTGTTTAATTATTGTGGCAGCAAGAACTTGCTGGACTTATTTCCGACAGCTCCTCCTCCTGAGCTGGTTCCCAACTGTGATAAAAATGGTGTATTGGGTCCATTACCAGGGATAATAGGTAGTATGATGGCCATGCAGGTACTTAAGCTGGCTGCCGGACTGCCTGTAGACTGTAATCAATTGACCCTCGTGGATACACTGCACTGGCGCTTTACGAAACTATCTTTTTAAAACAGAGCCCAAGTAGCTCTCTTCTCTGGGGGAGCTACTTATTTAACGGGAAAATTCATGGAAAAACGCTTATTGGCAAACAATATTTTCTAATTTTAGTTTATATATTAGCAAGCTAAAATCTTAACGATACAATCTGGAATGAAAAAAGTAACCTATCCATTACTATCTCTCGCTTTATTACCTTTATTTTCAATTGCCCAAGAGACGAAGATCACTGCTGATGAGCTCTTTGCCAAAGCACGAAAGGTAGCTTTTGATTCAAAAGATTATCCACAGGCCATTCAATTATCAAAACAGGCCCTTCAACAGGCACCAGAATACACGGACATCAGCATCTTTCTTGGACGTCTTTATACCTGGTCGGACAAGGTTGATTCGGCCCGAACACTTTTTCAGGAGCTGGATAAAAAAAATACAAAGGATGAAGACTTTTTTCTCGCTTATGCTGCGCTGGAGTACTGGAATGATCAGACTGAAAAAGCGACCCAACTGACCGACAAAGGATTGGGTTTTCACCCGCAATCTCAGGACCTGCTCTTGTTAAAAGCCAAGATTAACTATAGCGCCAATCACTACGAGGTTGCCGAAAATGCCGTCCACCAACTCCTTAAAATCGACCCCAAAAATGCGGAAGCGCGGTCTCTGGCCAAAAACATTGAAGAATATACCGCTAAAAACGCCATTGGCCTAACCTATAATTTCGTCTATTTTGACAAACAGTTTGACAACAACTGGCATATCGTTGGCTTGAGCTATAAACGGGCTACGCCAATCGGCTCGGTGATCTTTCGGACAAATTATGCCAATAAGTTTGCGGAGAATGGTGTACAATTTGAAATGGAAGCTTACCCACGCCTATCCAAGCTATTTTATCTTTATGTCGGAGCAGCCTACTCCAATAATGTGGGCATATTTGCCAAATACCGTACGGGTGTCTCCTTATACGCCAACTTACCAAACAGTTTTGAAGGGGAAATCGGTTACCGTCAGCTCCATTTCAGTGACAATATCTGGATGTATACAGCTTCCGTCGGAAAATATTACGAAAACTTCTGGTTCAACCTGCGAACATACCTTACACCCGGCGAGAAGAATATTTCCCAGTCCTATACCGGAACAGTACGTTACTATACCAAAGGTGCAAACGATTACTTTGGATTTAGCGCCGGTACAGGTTTGAGTCCCGAAGAAAACCGGAATAATTTATTGGATAACGCCCCGTACAAATTAAAGACATTTAAAGTGGGAGCAGAATATAATTTTTCGGTCAAACAAAGCAACCTATTTTCGATCTCCGGCACCTATTATAACCAAGAATTCCGACCAAAAGAAAAAGGCAATCAATTGGACATCATCCTTGGTTATATCCGCAAATTTTAGTCTTTCTTCAGGCGACCGAAATAATTGCTGTAAACGCTGTCCGGCAGCAATTGCTTTTGAGTATAAAACAGTTTGTTCTTGCGCTTAAACAATTCAAAGCGCTTGGACATTTCTTCTTTTGCAGCATCCGAAGCAATATCCTCATTGAGGCTTCCATCCAGTTGGTATAATTGTCCCTCAGACAGGTGATAATTGCCCCGTACAAAATCAGCCAGCTGATTTTTGCTCTGCATCATGGCAATCCCCTCGCCTTTTGCCGACACACCTTTATCAAGCCCCTGGCCGATCCAGGTCACCTGAGCTGGAGTTTTCAGCGCAAAATTTTCTCTATAATAGGCCAGCAACGAAGGGGCTACATCAAAGTGGCTTACAAAGTTGCGGAAGGTTTTTGCTTCTTTTAATAGTGGTGAATAAATCAAAAGTGGTACATGATAACGGTCGATCTTGCTCTGTAGCGGGATCTCCGGCATGGCATGGTCTCCCGTGATGACAAAAATGGTATTTGCAAAATCGGGTCTCTTGCTATACTCCTTAAAAAACTGTTCCATAGCATCGTCCAAATTTAAGACCGAAACAAGCTGGGTCCGATTTTCCAGGGCCCACTTTTTTTGCGTTGAGGACAACTCCATAGATGCAATCCGCTGATCAAATAACTGCTCATAATGGGCCACATTATTAATCAGGAAGGGATTATGTGTAGATAGTGTCAGCAGCACATGGAAATAGGGATCCGCTTGCACTTTCTGTACTTCAAGCAATTTGCTAAATACAGCCTGATCTTCATAGCCCCAGCTTTCGCCTCCTTTTTCCGGTAACTTCTTATAGGGTGGAGCAAAAGCGTCCTGGTCAATAAACCTATCAATCTTGTTATAGTCCATGAATTTTTTCATGAAATCGAAATTGGAGTTGCCGCCATAGAAGAACCCTGTATTGAACCCATTATGCTTTAGAATGTTGAACAGATTAAAGTGATCCGGCAAAGTATCCTGCTCAAGGAAACCATGCATGGCGAAAGGCAATGATCCCGTTAATGTAGGTAATACGGAGAATGTCCGTCCCGAAGAGCTCATGTTATTATCCCAATACAGCGATTGCTTTTTTAATGAACCTATAAATGGTGTAAAGTTGCCGATATACCCATTTTCCGAACTATAGGCATGGCCTAAGCCCTCAATCACAAGAATGACTAAATTGGGCGGCCTCGTTGTCTTCTTTAAATAGGCTCCCAGGAAATCCTTAGTGTCCTCAGTTTTCAGAAAAGGGAATTTACTATTCAGTTCTTTGGTATCCACTTCATCCTGATAAAATGCCGCCAGCATGCCGGGATGTTCCGCCACATAATCTGACAAATTAGATTCAAAAAAATACCGCCATTTACTTCGGCTTGCATTGGCTACGAATTCATCTTTTGTCAAAGCGCTTCCCAAAATCGAACCTGAAGAAATAAAATAGGATATAAAACCCAAAGACAAACATGAAATACCCACATAAGCCTTTTTAAAAGTCTGCTTATTGGCAATCCAGAGGGGAACCCAGGCAATCGCAATCAATACTAAAAGTAAAGCGATATTTGTAAAATTCAACATGCCACTGGCTTCCAAAATCTGCTTCAGCTCTTCGGAATTGTAATAAAATAAGTCTGCACCCAGCAGGTTTCTCGATTCAGCAAAATACAAAAACAGGATAAATTGAATGACTATGATTGCTGAAAACGATAAGACCAGCAGAAACTTGGACCAAAAACTGCTGATAAACTGAAGCAATAAATAACCTAATCCCAAGCAGCCTAACACCTGAAAGGCAAAAATCAGGTTGTCCACAAGCAAATATTTACCTGCATCCGCCTCCGTAAGCTGGGCAAAGCGTCGACCATACCACCACCATTCCGCCCCAATAGATAAAATATACAGCACAAAGAAAACCAATATAACAGGACCAATTCCCTGCAAAGCTGCATTTAATCGCTTAGCCAGGTATTTCCAAACAGACTCATTCGCCTCTTTTTGCTGAAACCCCTGTCTTGTCATTTCGCCCCAGCCATGCTGCTTGCGAAAATAATCCACGACTCCCTGCACACCGGCTTTGACAACAATGGGATGAAAATATAAAGGCTCAAGAACCGCTGTTGTAATTAAGGTCGAAAGATCCCTTTTTTTTGTATAGACCTGATGACTGACAAGGTCAACCAAGATGGCATAGATGGAATAGAGAATTCCGGAAGCGATGACCAGTGAAAATAAAGCAAAGAAGAAGGGCCAGTTAATAATGCCTAAAATAAAAAAGATCACAAAAATAATGTAGCCTGTAAATTCGACGATAGGGCCTAAAAACTCGAATAAAAACCAATATGGCATACTGATCATCCCAAAACGGCCATATTTGGGATTAAACATCAGCTTGCGGTGCTTCCATAGCGTCTCCATAGTCCCTCTCATCCAGCGGTTGCGTTGTTTGCGCAAGATCTCTTTCGATTCTGGCACTTCTGTCCAGCACAAGGGATCGGGAATATTAACGACTTCATAGGCTTGTTTCTGCTCTTCCATATAGCGTCGCATACGGACTACGAGCTCCATATCTTCACCTACAGTATTTCTGTCATAGCCACCACAGGCCAAAACGATCTGACGATCGAAAGCCCCGAAGGCACCAGAAATCAGAATCAGTCCAGAAGCGCGGGACCAGGCCATCCGTCCCAGAATAAAGGCACGGATATATTCCAAAGCTTGTGTGCGACCCAACCAGGACTTTGGAAGATTGACATCCGTTACAGATCCATTAACCACATTGCAATTATTGGCCAGACGTATTACCCCGCCACAGGCAATAACACGTTTGTCTGTTTGTTCCAGAAAAGGTTTCGCTAATTTTAAAATTGCATCCTGTTCAAGAATGCAATCGACATCAATACAGACAATATAATCACCGGCAGAAATATTGACTCCGACATTCAGTGCATCTGCCTTACCCCCATTCTCTTTGTCGACAACAATAAGTTTTTTAAAGGCAGGATTTTTACTCTTATAGATACCCCGGATTTCTTTGGTTTCAATATTTCCCTGGACAAAAAAAGACGTGGGTTCAAGTTCGTAAGCTGCGATCAGCTTTTGCATGGAATCATCCTTACTTCCATCATTCACAATGATAATTTCCAAATTATGGTAATAGAGGGATAATAAGGAGCGTACATTTTCAATGATGGTCATGCCCTCATTATAGGCAGGTGCAATCAGACTGAAGGTCGGTGCATTGGGATTTGTAGCAACGATGCTATAATCGGTAAACGCGTTTTTATGTTTATAGCGAAATACCGCCCCATAAGCATACAGCCCTATCCAAGTATAAATAATACATACGGCAGCAGAGTATAACAAAAATAGCCAAACTACAATTTCATAGACAATATGGGAAAACTCTAACATTTTTTCTCTTGCAAAGCGTGTTTAATAATCTGTATAAGCTCGTCTCCGGTCGCTGTCTCCTGCGAAATTTCGCGCAAATAGTCGGTTTTTCCTAAAATCACCAGCACTTCGGCCGCAGCAATTTTAATCGATACTGCGGCATTATTCCACAATTGTTCCTTTAGAAAGTTCTCACTTTCCCTGCTCCTGGCGATCTTCATGGATTTTAGAATTTCGAGCTGCACATCAATCGGCTGTTGGTCGAAGCAGGCAATAAACTGTCCGATCGTCGCGCTATTTTCTATTGCCTGCATGCTGCGTATTGCCTGCACACGAACAGGAATGGCCGGATGAGCAAGCAACTCATATACTTCCGCATAAAATGACAGTAATCTAAATTTGCGGATCAGGCGTAAAGTAAATATAACGACGGAATCATTTGTACGCTTTAACCAGCTGTAAACCTGTGCATCGGAAAAGTCAGGTAAATACTGAATAGAGTATAGAAGACGTAGTTGCTGCCAATCTGATAGGGGTTTATCAACATGTTCAAGGAATCCAAGACCTTCATAGCCCTGAAAACTTACCATAGCGTACTGTGCTTCCTGATAAACTGCCATCCGCTCATCATTCAGCTTCGCTTTTATTTCCGGAATTGCCGCTTCAACATTCATAGCAGCCAATTCCTGTATACCGCCGGCCACAAGATAGGCTTTGCTTTGCCGTAGCTTTCGCCAGGCTTGATCTTCCAGTTTAAAGTCATAAAACAGGCCATTGATGGCTTCTTTGGCTGCGCCCGAAAACTTCCGGTCGGAGTCTACCAGTACCTCTAAAAAAAGCGCCCGAAAGGATGGTTCTTTTAAATGCTTGCTAAATTCCTGATCCCGTTCACGATTTGTATCACTGCCCACAATCGTCTCCATAATTTTATATTCAATAATCTGTCTCCAGGATTGTCGGTTATGCAAGATCCTATAACTATAAAAGCTAAATCCCAGCACGGCAATAATCAGCAACAGTACCAGAATCAGGACGACAATAATCGCTAGAATAAGCTCATGTAGGAAGATATGGCTGGGCATACAATACGTTTATTTAGTTGTTAAGCGTTTTATTCTCAGGATCAGTTCGTTTGGACTGAAAGGTTTAACCATAAAATCCGATGCGCCAAGATCAAAGGCATCTACGACCACTTCTTCCTGCCCCATACTTGACAACACAATGACGGGAATCTTTTTTCCGATGCGTTTTATCGCGGAAAGAATTTCGATCCCCGACGCAAATGGCATCATAATATCGGTTACCACCAGATCGAAATCTGATGCCTCAATCTTCTCGATTGCTTCCTGACCATTTCTAGTTAAAACAACTTCATGTCCTTCCTTTACTAATTTGTGTTCTACGGTACGTAAAATTAACTCGTCGTCTTCGGCAATTAAAATCAACATATTCCTATTTATTTAAAATTTTCGTTATCAAGTCCAACCCCAGCTCCATTTCTACTTCAATTACAGCAAAGGCTTTCGAGAGATCGGTGTCGGATGAAATGCTAGTTTCCAGTTCTTCCGTTAATTGGGCAAGTTTAATCAATCCGGCGGTTGAAGAAGTTCCTCTCAATTTGTGTAATAGCTCCTTCATACGCTTCAGGTCATTTTCCTGTATTGCTTCTGCGATCTGAACACCCGATGCTGTAATTTCTTTGATGACCAGATCAAGGAAAAAAGATAAAAATGCAGGGTCATCGCCTGCCTGCTCATGCAGGCGCTGTACATCCAAATGTGTTTCAAGCTGAGCTGTTACCTCTTCTGATATACCAGAAGAGGTCGAAACAGATAACATAGCTTTTTCCAACGCATTAAATAAATCCTGTTGGCGAATAGGTTTAGCTAGAAAATCAGACATTCCCGCATTCAGACAGCGTTCTTTCTCTCCAGAAATATTGCCGGCTGTGATACCGATAATGGGTGTATTTTGATATTCTTTCATTTGACGGATCTGCTTCGTTGCTTCGATACCGTCTACTTCGGGCATTTGTACATCCAGGAGAATGAGGTCAAAATGGTTTGCTTTAGATGCCTGAATTGCTTCCGCACCATTGGACACTTCTGTCAAAATTGCATCGGGCATAATACTGGCCATCATCCTTACATTCAATGCCATATTGACCGCATTGTCATCCGCTAGCAAAACCTGCATTTCCTTTCGATAGACATCAGCAGATAAAGATAGATTTACCTTTGCCTGTTCCGTATCTTCTTTATTTTGTTGGATAGCCCTACGCAGGGTCTGGTACAACTCCTCCGATTTAATAGGTTTCAATAGACAAAATGAGCCTTCTTCCTGTCTAAATGTTGAAATTACTTCGTGCTCTTCGGAAGATGTATGCAATACAATCAAGGGAATACCTTCTTCCTGTTGTCGAAAGAGTTCCTTGATCTTTTCAATGGTTTCGAGTCCCGATAAAATAGGCATATGATAATCCATTAAGATGACATCGAAACGCTCACCCTTCATCAGCAATTGCAAAGCTTCCATACCATTTTCCGCCAAAACAGATTCGACTTGTTTATAACTCAGCATATGCTGCAGGATGGTGCGGTTGTTTGCATTATCGTCTACGACGAGCACCCGATTTAACGGTAATTGAGCATCTTCCTGCTCCACCGCCTCGCAGGCAACATCAATATCAAAATAAAAGGTAGACCCAGTGCCCAGCTGACTGGTCAGGTTTAACTTACTGCCCATATATTTCAATAAATTATTGGAGATCGTAAGTCCTAACCCAGTCCCGCCATAACGTTTGCTGACAGAACTGTCTTCCTGTGTAAAGGCATCAAAAATACGCTGCTGTTTTTCCTCAGGAATTCCGATCCCTGTATCACGTACTTCAAAACGCAGGCGTAGCTTATCATCAGTATGATGCAGCTGACTTATTTTGAATTCAATTTCCCCTTTTTCAGTAAACTTAACCGCATTGCCCAATAAATTTATAAGCACTTGTTTAATACGTGCATCGTCAACCCATATAAAGGCGGGCAATCCTTGCTCGATATTCAAAAGCAATTCGACTTCCTTTCTTTGAGCTTGGTATAAGACAACATTGATCACCTGATTGGCGATATCGTATACATTATGTTTATCGACAAACAGTTCCAGTTTTCCGGACTCGATCTTCGAAAAGTCCAGAATATCGTTGATAATATTTAACAGACTGTTGCCAGATTCATTAATGTAGCCCAAGTATTGCATTTGGATATCATTGAGCGGTGTTTTCAATAAGAGATCCGAGAATCCGATTACGCCATTTAATGGAGTCCGGATTTCGTGACTCATATTGGCCAAGAACTCTGATTTGGCTTTACTTGCCAGATCCGCCATTTTTTTCGCGTGTTTTAGTTCCTCATTTTTTTGGACAGACTCCGTAATATTCTGTGTGAAAATAATAATCCCACCAATGCTTCCATCGGTCAAATGCCAAGGTCTTACTTCCCAGTTGAAATGCTGTGGTTCGGCTATTCCACCCGCCTGAATAACTTCGTCTATATTCTTATAAGGAATCCCCCGCAATGCATCCTGATAGATTTTCTTTCGCTGTTCCGGAATATTTGGAAAAAGTTCAAACAGGTTTTTATTAAGCAATTGAGTTTCATCTTGATGAAAGTCTTCAATCCATTGGTTGCTCAATGATACATAATTAAAATCACGATCGAACATCGCCACGGATGCAGGCACATAATTCACAAACGCGCGCAGCATGGACTCTTTGCGTTCCAGTTCCAGGTATAGCGACTTACTCTTATCAATATCCTGGATAATACCAAATACCCGTTTACAGACATCATTCTCATATTCAGGAATTCCTTTTACCCTGACCCAAATCGCTTCTCCGCTCTGTTTCAACAGACGCAATTCCGTATCATAAGGTTTTCGGTTGCGGACCGATTCTTCAAATATCTGCCGTAGGGCGATTTGGCTTTCGGGTTCATAAAAACCGATGGCATGTTCAAAATCCGGAGTAAAATCAGGATCAACGCCGTGGATCAACTTTGTGGACTCTGACCAATATACCCTATTTTCAGCCAGGTTTACCTCCCAGCCACCGACCTGAGCAACAGCATTGGTCTGCTCCAAAATTTGTTTGGTATGCAGCAGGTCATTTTCCAAACGCATGCGATCGGTCATATTCAATGCAGTACTGACGACATAGGGCTTACCGTCTTCGTCCAGTTCGACCATATTGTGATAAAGCCAATAAATATCTTCCCCCTCTTTTGTCCGCAGGACCATCATTGCGGAGTCTTCTTTATTTTTAGCAATACGTTTTAAGTATTCTTCAACCAATGCCACATGATGTGGCGGAACCAATTTTTTCAGATTGAGCGACTTTACCTCTTGCTGTTCATATTTCAGCATGACCCTTCCCTTTTCATTGACAGCAAGAATATTGCCTTCCATATCATGCATACTCATCAGGCCAATGGCATTTTCAAAGAAACTACGGAAGCGTCGCTCTGAATTTTCCAGTTTCAGTTTTTCCTGACGCTCTTTGGTGACATTACGGCCAAAGGCCAGAATTTCATGGTTGATGGGGTCATGTTTAAAATGCCATTCAATAATGACTTCACTGCCATCTGCGATGGAAGTTGATGATGTCGATTGAATGCCGAAATCAGCAGCTTCGATCTGCTTTAAATCAGCAGCTAGTGTCTTCGTATCATCTTGCAATAATGTAAAAAGGGATTTTCCAATGCTATCTGGCCTTGATATCCCCAGTACACCGGTAAAGGCAGGATTGACATCTTTAACCCGGCAATTTTCATCCAACACACAAATAACATTGTTTGTCAACTGAAAGATTTCGGAGAAATATCCAGCCTGCCGCTTTCTTTTCTTTCCAAGTAGGATCTTGGTCACTCCTTTTCCAAGCTCTTCCAATAAATGTCGCTGCCGATCCGAAAGTGATTTTGGTTGAAAATCGATCACACAAATGGTTCCCAACACATCTCCATCCTCATCCATCAACGGTACCCCAGCATAAAAACGGATATTACCTTCCCGGATCAAGGGATTGGCGGAAGAGCGCGGATCTTCAAAGGTATCCTCGATAACGAGCAATTCCTTACTCAAAATCGTATATTGGCAAACGGTATTTTCTCTTTCGACAGTATCCAGCTCCATACCCACACAACTTTGTATACGCTGTGTTTGCTCTTCCATCATCGCTATCAATGATGCGGGACAGTCGGTAATCAAACAGGCTGCCTGCGCAAATACATCCAACTCGGGATCTTTCCCTAGTCCCATTAACTCATAAGACTTTAATTTCTCTATCCTTCGCCATTCATTTTCAGGGAAATTCTGATTTGCCATAAGTTGCTGTTTGTAATTTCTGGTTTTAATATGCCTGTGAAGTTAATAAAAAACATTGTTTAATACCTAAGCAATAAGGAAATATCATTGGATTGCTCTTTTATAAAGAACAATATTACCAGCAAATAGTTGGTACCAGTGAGCAGAAAGTTTTTAATAAACAATTGCAAACCGCTAGCAAAAATTCTTAATAATTAATTTTTTAAAACTACAAACTTATTCTATTCGCCTATAGATTGCTTTTTTCCTGCGAAATAGTTTAGCAGACACCAGGCTTAGAAAGAAAAAGGTCCTACTTTCGCTAAGTAGAACCTTTTTTAATGGAGGGGAACGTAATTAAAAAAGTTTTTCAATACTTTGTTCGGCATACCCGGCACTGGCTGTCATTCCTTTACCGCCGATACCGGTACGTACATGGATACGTGGACTAATGTCAACTTCAAGAATATGGTCTTTATGCTGTGAGTAAAAGCCCGACCAAGACGAAGCAATCCAGTCTTTCTGCATCGGAATAATACGGTTCGCCTCAGCAATCATCAGTTCGTTGATATAGGTATCCACTTCAAAACCCAGTTCGTCCAATCGATTACCGGCTGCATATTCATGTGAGTCGCCAACAATAATACTACCATCGGTAGCCTGTTTAAATAAAATATGGATGCCATATTTGCGCAGTTCGTGATAATGTTCAGGTACAGGAATAGCGCCAAATGACGGACAATATTCTTCGAAGCTTTCATAACGGCGAATCGTTAATCCAGTCAGGATATTTCCGGGTAGTTGGATCTGAGGCAAAGGTTTGGTACGCATCATTTGCAATTTACTGATTTCTAAACCGCTATCATCAAATAGAGAACGATACAGGATCTTAAATTCATAACCGTTGCAGATAATTACTTTAGCCCCTGTAAAGGTTTCTAGGCTACTTGTTGTCAAGCATGCCATTTCATTGGCATCTTCGCACGCGATAACAGTTGTGTCATATTTCAGCGTATACCTATCAAATTTTGCCTGCATAAAAATATGCAGCTGGCGAATCATCGTTTCGGGCTCAGCACTTAGTTCCTGTTCAAAAACAATGGCTTCTTTCACGTAATCCGCATTCATACTGGGATATTTTGCCAGGATTTGCTCTTTAGACCAAAGGGCATGCTCATATCCTTTGGTTTGATAATGTGCGGATAGTTCGTGGATGACCTGCACTTCATCGGCATCGGACGCGATATAAATACTGCCATTATTCCGAATGGAAATATCCATTTCCTGTTGGATGGATTGGTATATTTCCAATCCCCTTACACCATAATCAAACCACTCCCCTGCCATTCCTGAGGGCACCACCTGGCCAAAGTTGCGTACAGTAGAACCTACAGGAAAATTATCTTTTTCCAGCTGTAGCACACGTAAGCCTTTTTTCAGCGCGTGATAAGCATGAAAAGTCCCCAAGATACCACCTCCAACAACAATTAAATCGTATGTATTTGTTTTCATTCTTTAAAAATATTAGCATTAACTTATTTGTACTTCACCATTGGATGCTTGCCAGGGCTGTACCAATTTATCATCTTTTTTTGTTTTCATCTGCTCTTTCTTGCGAACAAAATAAACGAGCGAGAAGATCGCCAAAATAGCGCCTATAATTGAAGCAAGATAAACCAGTTGAATAAAATAAGCTCCCCAGGTGACTGAATTTGGCAAAAATTCTTTATTCATTAATATGAGAAAGCTTCCTAAATACCCCACCGAATCAGCCATATACATCACAAAACCGATATTACTTTTCATACGATAAGTCGCAATCATCCGTTCAAAAAATATGGCATTGTAAGGAATATAGGCCATGTACAGTCCCAAACCCACCAATAACATCCAACTGAGTCCCCCGATCCAGTGCCTGGTAAATAAATAGGTAGAAATCCCCGCAATAAGAAATCCCAGAATAATCATGTAATGAATCAGCTTAAATGCCTTCAGGTTGTTTTTTACCATAATCAGGCAGCCTATTAAAATTAAGACAATTAATGCAATCGTTCCATCGACTTTCGCAAAAATACCGGCCCCTTGGAGGTGCAGCATCTGCCAGATTTCAATCTCGAAATTGTCCCGCACATCGCGTAAAATGGTCAACATGGTATAGATAATAATGGTTAGGATAATACCCGGCATGAATACGCTAAAAAATTGTTTGCGCATCGTTGCATCCATTGCGACGCGTTCGGTCCGTAAACGCTTATCTTCTGCGGTCGGCCCAGGCGCATTTTCCAAAATCCATACACACAGCACAAAGGGTAAGAAAAAGAGCATCCCTGTTAAAAAAGGCATCCAAAATTCATTAACCTGAAAGGTATCCATTAACCAACGCCCCACAGTCTTGATAAAACCAGACGCAAAAATCAGACTCACCGACATGACGGCTCCCATAATTTCCGTATACCGACGACCTTCGAGGTAACTGAACACCAAGCCCCAAACCATTCCCAATGGAAAACCATTGATAAAAAGAAAAATGACATTCCACGGTTTTGGTAAAAGCGCAAAAGCCAATAATCCTGCCCATGAAATACAGATCAGGGCAATTAAATAACGTCCTCTATGCCGTTGCTTGCTTTCGGAGATAAATTTAATTCCGTAGAACTTCGAGAACAAATATCCCAACATCTGGATAATGACCATGCACACTTTATAATCTAAACCAAAAATAGATTCACTGGCGAAAGCCGAAGCTGTGAATGATTTCCGAAATGAATACATACTTGTATAACATAAAAATGCTGTAATAGCCAATAATATGGCCACCGAACGCTCGTCTAATCCCGCTATACGTCTTTTTACTCGCTGGTTAAAATCCATGATTTAGAATTGTTCGCGGACTTCATTGTCCGCAATCAAAAGTAAATTCTGGAAATTAACACAACACTAAACTTTTGTTAAGTATTTATAAACAAATATAAATAACCGAAGTGATATTGTAGGTAGGTAAATAAAAAAAGCATCACTGCTGAGTTCAGTGATGCTTTTTTATGCTACTAATACGTAGGGCTAGCGTTTATTTTCGAAGAAATACACAATAAGCATGAATGCTTTTTCCTTTCCTACATTGCGCGGTGTATGCGATAATCGTCCATTAAAGAAAATGGAGTCACCTTCTTCCAACCTAATTGTTTGGTCCTGGAATACATACTCCACCTCTCCGCTGATGATGTATTTATATTCATAGGCCTCGGTTTCTACCATCGGACGCTGTGCATCGGGCTGCAGTTCCAAAAGAACGATATCCATGGTAGAGCTATCCATGGCGGAGGTGAAGATTCGTTTATAATGAAATCCTATCGCATGTTCCTTTTCGAAGGCTGTATAGCTGTCTTTTTTTCGAACAACTATTGGCCCTGCGTCGAGGTCGGAATTAAAATCTTTAAAGAATTCATTCAGGTCGACATCCAGCGCATTGATAATATTGATCAACACCAACAGGGATGGAATCGTTCGATTATTTTCGATCTGCGATATGAGGCCCTTGCTTACACCAGCTTTATCCGCAACCTCCTGTATCGTGATTCCTTTCTCCTTGCGGATCTCTTTAATCTTATAACTTATTTTGAATAGTGTATTATCTTCCATAATTGGGTCAAAAATAAACATTATTTTCGCGGTCGGTATGTTAAGTTTTTATTGATAAATCTTGACCCAGTCTACCCGCATTTCGACTGGCAACTGTTCGGGATCTACTTTTCCCACCCAACTACCACCAAGCTGCTGGTCTATCAATAGGTAAAAAGGCTGATCATAAGGCCATTGCGAAGCATCAACACCGTTTATACGCGGATAAGTAAATGTATCCACACCATTCAATTGAAATACAATTCGATCTGGATACCAGCTTATACCATAGACATTATATGCTCCAGCATTGACTTTTGCTGTTCCCGAATGTTTGGGATTATCTTTTTGTCCGAGATTCAACGTATAATGCGAATGCGTCGTCTGATAAATTATATCATCAAAATTGAGGTGTTCCATGATATCAATTTCCCCATTTCGAGGGTATTGACCATATCTATCCAACTCGGCCAGCATCCACATCGCTGGCCATGCACCTTGTGCACTACCCAGTTTGGCTCTTATTTCGATACGTCCATACTGAAAGGCAAACTTTCCCTTACTCCATATCCCACCTGTTAGAAATAGTCTTGTATCTTTCTGCTGATCCGTGTTTCGGATCCCTTTGAGAATCAATTCCCCTTTTTCCCATCCAAAACAGGCATCATCTTGGCTCATATGACGGTTCCAGTCCGACCCACCTGCCGGAATCCGGCTCCATTTGCTCGTATCCAAATTTGGTGAATTAAAGTTGTCTTCCCACACAAGTTTCCATTTTTTTGTTTCCCGTCCGGGATTTTGCAAATACACCTGGGGGTGTTCTTTTGGATTATGATGTACACTGCACGCGGATATGAGGATATAAAACAGGCCTGCACCTAAAATTCGCTTCATTTAAATTAATTATTTTCTATAGTCAATACAAAACTACCCAATTTATGGATAGCGTATTAAATATAAGACCTTTTTAAAAAGGAACCAGCATTAATATCGAATAACTGATTAAAACATCGGATGGCTGTTAGCGGACTCCCTGGGCACATCTTGCTGTGCGTCCCAGTGTTCCACAATCTTTCCATTTTCTAAGCGAAAGATATCTATTGTAGACTTGAGACTACCATCCGCATTTTTATTCTTAATATGAATAAATACGAGATCACCATCTGAGGCAATACGTTGCACGTCTACCTTGGTTTTAGGCTGCCCTTCAAACCACTTTGCAGCGGCGGCTTTAAATGCGGCTGCACCATCAGCTACATGAGGGTTATGCTGAATATATTCCGGCGCAATATATTTGTCTACGGCCGATAGATCCTTGTCGCCGAACATCTGCTGATAGAAGTCTAATACGATCCGCTTATTTTCTTTATTGATATCTAGCTGTGTCTGATCCTTTTCTGCGGGTTTATTAGGCGTGCTTTTTTGCCCACACCCGGTAAATAAGAGCGCTACGATTGCTGTCAACAGCATAAAATTTGTTCGTATTTTCATTATCTGAACGTATTATGATGGATAAAAAACCGATTATATGTCTCAGTTTGGTATTGATAATACCCAATAAACAAACATTTGGTTTATCGTTTTGTTTTCCACCAGTTGTTTCCTTTAGTGAAGAATAGGCTGAAAAAGATGGCATGATAATTGAAAATTACCCCATAGTATAATATTCAGAAATATACATTTCATAAATTTAGGTTAATAATTGGTTAGATTAAAACACCAGAAGTCCCCAACTTCTGGTGTTTTTTTTTTCTGAAAGTATCTGTTTTCTATGGATCAGAAATAATCCACAGTTGATTTTTGGGGCCATTGCTGCCTCGTAAAAGCACGAAAGTCTTGTTTAAAGCCCTACTCCTTTTAAAAAGTTATCGACAAGCTAAAACAAAAAGTTCATTTCTTGTTTTTATTAATCTAGTTCAATGATTTTTTTTCTTGGCTGCCGTAATTTTACATCAGTTAAGAAAATAAAAAACAACAACCATGGACAATAAAATATTAGGACTGCACCATATTACAGCGATAGCTGATAACGCAAAACGAAACCTTGATTTTTACACTGGCGTACTTGGACTCCGTTTGGTAAAGAAAACTGTCAATTTTGACGACCCTGGCACCTATCATTTTTATTTCGGGAATGAACAGGGGGATCCGGGCACCATCCTGACCTTTTTCCCTTGGGAAGGTATTGGCAAAGGTACACAGGGTGCGGGTATGGCAACCCATATCGGCTATGCTGTTCCCGAAGGAAGCCTCGCTTTCTGGAAAGACAGATTGAAAGCGCATAATGTTGCATTCCAGGAAAATGAAATTTTTGGCGAAAAGTTAATTTCATTTACAGATCCTGACGGTCTACAGATCCAATTTATTGAACCGTTAACAAAAGATCACAGAAAGGTGTGGACAACCGCAGATATCACGAATGAAAATGCTTTAAGGGGATTTCATAATATTACCCTATCCTTAAAAGAGGCTGATCCGACACTAAGGGTCTTAACGGATATATTAGGATACACGGTGCAAGGTCAGGATAGTGGACGCTACCGGTTGACGACCGACAGCATAGATACGGCCAATATTGTTGATATTCTGGCAGATCGCAACCTACCTTACGGTCGTAATGCTGCCGGTACGAATCATCATGTGGCCTTTCGGGTAAAAGATGACAACATTTTAATGGAATATCGCGAAAAGGTGCTTTCTGCAGGTTTGGATATTACACCAAAAATCAACCGGGATTACTTTTTCTCCCTTTACTTTCGGGAACCTGGTGGTGTTTTATTTGAGATCGCAACAGACAATCCCGGATTTACAGTGGATGAGCCCTTAGAGCATCTTGGAACAGCTCTTAAATTGCCAAAACAATACGAAGGTCATCGGTCGCAGATCGAAGCTACATTACCAAAAATAAATTAGGATCGACATAAAAACGATTAAGTAAAGCAAAAAATGGAAAGAACAGAAATTGTACTGGATAAAAATCAGCGTGGTGAACTTCAATTATTCTCTGATGAGAAAAAAGCTGGTTTAATGAGCATCGCTATTATCGATGGAAGATTGGTCGTCTACCATACCGAAGTCGATGAGGCCTACGAAGGCAGGGGATTTGCCAAAATACTTTTGGAAAAACTGGTGTCCTATGCGCGGGAAAACACCATGAAAATTGTCCCGCTATGCCCTTATGTAAATGCACAATTCCATCGTCATCCCGACATATATGACGATGTATGGTTTAAGAAAACAGTATAGGAAAAACTATAATGAGTCACTCAAATAATATTAAAACAGCTGGACACAGTTTAGAAAATACAGAAAAAACATTGATCATGATTCATGGCCGTGGCGGAAATGCAACGGACATTCTGAGCATGTCTGCTTACCTGAATGTGGGGGATTACGCACTACTCGCACCACAGGCAGACAATTACACTTGGTATCCATATTCCTTTATGGCTCCTGAGCAAAGCAATGAACCCTGGTTAAGTTCGGCAATTCAAATCATTGAAAATACGGTACAACTTGCTTTGGATAAGGGGATCAAAACTGAAAACATCTATTTCTTCGGATTCTCCCAAGGCGCATGTCTAACGCTTGAATTCCTGGCACGCAATGCCCGGCGGTATGGGGGGGCGGTCGCCATTATTGGTGGACTAATCGGCGAAACAATCGATCCGGATAAGTATATGGGGGACTTTGCGCAAACACCTATATTTATCGGCACGAGTGATCCTGATCCTCATGTTCCGTTGGAACGCGTTAATGCGACAGTGAAAATTTTGGAAGCACAAAATGCGGATGTTAAACTAGCCGTTTATCCAAATTTCGGTCATTCCATTAATCAGGAAGAGATTACGATTGCCAACGAGTTTGTCTTTCGTTAGGCGCCCACGAAAGCTGCGCAACCAATAGTAAGGCCTTCAATCAGCCCTTTGTTGAAAAAGCGATGCATATGCTGGCTTTGAACTGTATTCATTTTAGCAGCTCAAAGTCAGCATATTTATTAAAAGTTATCGGTTTTCGATTGCTTACTTCCCGATGGCAAGTCTTATCACCAGCTATCAAACCTTGGGGTACTTATACCCGTTATGATATACCGAAGCCAGATATTTATTTGCTGCCTCGTCTTTAAAACGCTGTTTATCCTTATCCCAGTACAGCTTCTGTCCGGTTCTATAGGCAATATTTCCCAATTGCGAAAAAATAGCGATGTGTGCACCGACTTCAAGTGGAGCATGCAGCAGTTTCGGATTTTTCTGGCGAATGGCATCCACAAAATTAGCCATATGCTTCTCCAGACCGTTGTCAATGGAAGGCTGTAATGCAATTGCCTCCATCCTGCCCTTCTCGGGTATCACTTCCCAGCCAGCACGGTTTAATACCAAGGTCCCGTTATTACCAATAAAGGCGACGCCATGGTTACGGTTATAGGGGCCTAAATCTATTCCCTTGGCATGCTCCCATTGGATATTAAAGTTGTCAAACTCGTAGACTGCAGTCATGGTATCCGGTGTTTCCCCGGCATCATCCGGGAAGGCAAATTTTCCGCCGGAAGCCATAACAGATTTTGGGTCGGAGACATTCATACCCAGTAAGGCATAATCCAGCATATGTACGCCCCAGTCTGTCATCAAGCCACCCGCATAATCCCAGAACCACCTGAAATTAAAATGAAAGCGATTGACATTAAACGGTCTTTTTGAGGCGGGTCCCAGCCAATCCAAATAGTGTACACCTGTAGGAACCGGTTCGTCGGGATGAATGGGAATACTGTTTTTCCAGCCCAGATAAGACCAGGCCTTGACCAAGCGTATTTTCCCGAGCTTACCTGAATGGACAAAGTCAATGGCATCTTTAAAATGCTGTTGACTGCGCTGCCATTGCCCCACCTGGACAACAGCATTACTTTTGTTTGCCGCCGCTAGCATCAACTGGCATTCCTGAATAGAATTACCGATGGGCTTTTCGACGTAAACATGCTTCCCTGCCTTCACAGCGTCAATCATCTGTAAGCAATGCCAATGATCAGGTGTCGCAATAATGACTGCATCCACATCCGGGCTTTTCAACATTTTTTTATAATCCAGATAGGTTGAAACCTTTATATTCCGGTCCTGAAGTTCTTTTGCCCTTTTGCCCAAAATATGCTCATCCACATCGCACAGGGCCGTACATGTAACACCTTGTTGCTTTAACAAAGCATTCAGATCAGACCAGCCCATCCCATTGACCCCAATCACTCCCACTCGAATGGGTTGTTCAAATAGACTGGATGCATGGCTTCTACCGATGACGGATGCCGCAGCCAAAATACTGGAAGTTCGGATAAAGTCTTTTCTATTCATCAGATGCTGGTTTATATATTCACGGTTTAAGTTCGCGATGAAAATACAAAATTCACTTTAAGCCCTTACCAAAATTATTGTAAAATATATATCGACATTCAGCGCATTCCAGTGAGGAGCCCTAGGGAGAAGTTTACTAAGGGTTGAGATAACCGGAGAAAGTCTGTTGCTATTGATTCGTGTTTTATGATTCCCGGATGATATAGCCTACCCCATGTTACAGAATTTACGAAAGACACTTCAGCAACTGACTTTCAATACAATAGAAAAGTGCAGCTGAAAGGTCCTGAAGGTTGATTATTGATATATAAATGTTAAGAAAGAAAAAAAACTTTGTTATTTCAACGAAAAATAAAAGATTAGTCATTTATTATCCCTACCTTGCGGAACTTAATTAAAAATAATGAATACAGGTAAAATTAAATTTTTCAATGAAACTAAAGGTTTTGGTTTTATTACACCAGAGGATGGTAGTGCAGATGTTTTCGTACACGTTTCTGCTCTTAAGAACCAAGTATCTGAAGGCGACGTTGTAACTTATGATGTAGAAAGAACTCCAAAAGGAATCAACGCTACAAATGTAAAATTGGCGTAATCCAAAAAATACACTTTCTTGTTAATGGGGTAATTCATCATGATTTATCCCATTTCTTTTTCGTATTCTTCCCTTGTTATTTCAATAGACTTATTCGTTCCAGGTGTAATTAAGATACCTTTAATTAATCGGTTAAAACTATACAAAATATGCAGGGCCTTCGTTTAAGCTTATTTTCCTATCATATTTAATGGAATTCAAACAACTTAATTTAATACCTCCTCTCCTCAAGGCAATCGCGGAAACAGGATATACAACCCCCACTGCAATACAACAAAAAGCGATCCCCGTCATATTAAGCGGTCAGGATCTGATTGGATGTGCACAGACCGGTACCGGTAAGACAGCGGCATTTGCCCTACCCTTATTACAGCGTTTATCCGAGAAAAATGTACATGCGCATGGTAAGATAATGCCTATCCGCGCCTTAATCCTCACACCGACCCGCGAATTGGCCATTCAGATCGGTGAAAACATCAATTTATATCGCAAGCATCTAAAATTAAATTACAGCACCATTTTTGGCGGGGTCAATCAAGACAGACAGGTCAAAGAAATCAAAAAGGGTGTCGATATTTTAGTGGCCACACCGGGTCGTCTATTGGATCTGATGAATCAGAAACTGGTCTATCTGGATAAAATAGAGGTCCTCATCCTTGATGAAGCTGACAATATGCTCGACATGGGCTTTATCCACGATATCAAAAAAATCCTGGCTAAAGTACCTGCGAAAAGGCAGACCCTGTTTTTTTCAGCGACGATGCCACCAAATATTCGGAAATTTGCACATGGGATACTTCACAAACCTGTCGAAGTAGACGTAACTCCTGTGAGTTCAACTGCTGAAAAAGTAAATCAATCGGTTTACTTTATCGAGAAAAAAGAAAAAATAAAACTACTTACAAGCCTTCTTAAGCAATTTAAGCAAGACCGTACGATTGTATTTTCACGGACTAAACATGGGGCGGATAAAATTGTCAAATTATTGGCTAAAAATGGTCTTCGTGCTGCTGCAATCCATGGAAACAAGTCGCAAAATGCCCGACAAAAGGCATTGGGCGAATTCAAGGAAAACCATCTAAAAATCCTGATCGCTACGGACATTGCTGCACGGGGAATAGACATTGAACAGTTGCCGATGGTCATTAATTACGATCTGCCAAATGTACCGGAAACCTACGTGCATCGCATCGGAAGGACAGGCAGAGCGGGTCTGGAAGGTAACGCCATTTCCTTTTGTGACGTGGAAGAAAGACCTTATTTAAGTGATATTGAAAAATTGATCGGATTAAAGATTAAAGTGAATAAGATCGGAAAATAAACGCGGATCTAATTCCAATACAGCGCGCGCCGAAACTGATAGTTTCGGCGCGCGCTGTATAACGACTATTTTTTACGGTCTGCAAGCAGCAGCGTGGATGGTGTGCGGTGCAGCCAGTCGGGTTTTTTATTGACAATCTTATGCCAGGAAGGCAAACTGATGAGCATCAGATCTTGCTGCGCCCAGAGATCAACATCGAGACTCTTCTCCTCCAATATCGTCAAATGATTGGGCACAAGTTGTTCTAGCTGTCTCAGCTTTTCCCGGAAACCCTCCTGCGTCCGCAAAATCTGGTCAAAATCCCATACCATCACCTGTGCATCCGAATGATGAATTAACCGTTGTATAAGTACGCTAAGGAATTCATCATTTTTAAGTAGTATAGGAACAATAACACGGCGGGCCTTAACAAAATTCTTGTCAATCAAAATTCCTACCATCGCGTTAACTTTAGCGTTGATCTGTTGATTTCTATCAAAGGTCGCAAAAGGTGATTCGGCGTTTGTCACGGTATGGAACAATTTCTCCGGATTGATAATACGTGAAGTAAAATCCAAAAATCTTCCCAAAAGACTACCTTCGTAGATGGATTCGCTGACACCCAACAACAATAGATCTTGACTATGTTCATTTGAAGTCTGCACAATTTCACTGTCGATATCACTGGAAATTTTAAATATCGTCCGGATAGGTTGCGCTAATTCCTCCGCAACCTGCTTTATTTCCCGAAAGCTATCCTGCTCCTGCGTTTCTACTTCGTAATGATGGAGCTCGTTGGAAGGCTCGATATGCAACGCCGTAATTTCTGCAGTATTTTTTGATTTTAACGTTAGCGCATCTGCAAGATGAAGCAGTGAAATCCCGGTATTGCTCTTGGCAAACGATAGCAGTATCTTAAATTTCGATTTATTTTGAATTTCCTCCTGTAGGGAACGTTTCCGGGGGCGGTATAGATAATTGATCAAGTCCAACAATGGACCCGTCATAAACGTAGTGACCAATGCCATGACAACCATCATAGAAAATAATTCGGCACTCAGTACTCCGAGATCGTAACCGATGTTCAACACAATCAGTTCCATGAGTCCTCTTGTATTCATCAAGGCACCTATACTCAAACTATCTTTCCAGCTTTGTCCTACAAAACGGGCAGCTAAGGCACTACCGGCGAATTTACCAATTACTGCGACCAAAATAATCAACAGGGTGGTCATCCAGAGTTGCGGATCATTCAATAGACCGATCTGTGTACGCAATCCAGTGTAAACAAAAAATAATGGTAATAACAATAATGTGGAGACATCTTCGATTTTTTCAATAAAAGCTGTTCGAAAACGACTGTTTTCAGGCATGATCGCTCCCGCCATAAAGGCACCGAACAAAGCATGTATGCCTATTACCTCTGTTGCATAAGCAGACAATAAAAGCACAATAAAAAAGATGGCAACAACAGGTTTGTTGAGTCCTTCACGTGTCCCTTTTACTTCCCCCACACGCATCAGAAAGGGACGTACGATTTTGATCATCAGCAGCACATAGGCCAGCGCGAGGGCAACGGTATACAAGGCGCTTGCAAAATCTCCCGCCTTCACGATCGCGATCACCACGGCCAAAATACACCAGGCTGTAATATCATCAGCAGCGGCACAGGTAATCACCATTGCACCCAGTTTACTTTTCTGCAATCCACGTTCCTGTACGATCCTAGCCAAGACCGGAAAAGCAGTGATGCTCATCGAAATCCCGATAAACAAGCTATAGGACAAAAATTCCACATTCGCCGGTGGATGATATAAGTATAAAAAGTAGGCTAAAGAAATGCCAAGTGTAAATGGTATAACGATACTTGCATGCGAAATCACCACAGCATCGTGGGCTTTGTTGCGCAGCACATTCAGGTCCAGTTCCATTCCGATAATAAACATAAACAGGATTAAGCCGATCTGGCTTAGAAACTGTAGGTTGCTCAGAGATTCAACAGGAAATAGCGTATGGGAGAATTCAGGAAAATAAAGCCCCAATAAAGATGGTCCCAATATTATACCAGCTAGCATTTCGCCTATCACAACAGGCTGTTTAATCTTTATACAGATCCAACCCATTACCCGGGCAGCAATAATAATCGTTACAATCTGTGCCAACAGAATAGCCAAGGGGTGCTGAATACTATGTAATAAAGTCAATCTAAAATCCTGCCAGGCACCCCGGCTTATCTTTTCACTGGTAAGCAGCCCCTCGCTTTGCATTTGCGTACCTAAATGAATAACCCAGTACATCACCAGCAGCAGTGTACCGATTAAAGTCACATAAAAAATCGTATTCCTGTATTTCTTCATCCTTTTTCGCTTTAAAAAGTTAACGGTGATAATTGCATGTATGAGCTTACTCCAAAATCAACGTTCCAGTTGGATTTGGAGTATAACCATCACAAAAATAGAATTCTGGGTCTGTTTTAAGACGTGTCGGGCTACAAGAACGGAAAAATATGTAATGAACTCCTTGAATTTTGTAATCAATTGAATCTTTCAAGGAATGTTTTTTTATAAGATTCTCCCAGGCTAAAAACAAGAGGTGTATCCTGTCCATCGATCAGACTGCTGGTAATCACATCGCCCGAAAAGAACTTCACAATTCTCAGTGCGATGATTTCCTTTTTATTGATACGAATGAAATTTTGTTGCGGCAGTAGCGCGAGGAGCTTGTCGAAACTGATATTTTTTAATAAAATAGTGGACCCATCGTTGAGGAACACCATCTTATCGCGACTATCTACTTCAGCAATCTGAACATAGTCAATCTGACTGAAGTAAAGTATTGCTTTGCCCTTATTGGTATTGAATTGTGCGAAAGGGGAAGGCTCCGCCGGCCGGCTAGTGATTACCTGCTCAACTTTCAGAACGGCTTGCTGCAGGCGCGACAGCGATATTGGCTTCCGTATATAATCTACGGCATTGATATCAAAAGCGTCGCTGGCATACTGCTTATAGGCGGTAGCGAAAACAATGGGGTAATTTTTTAGCCGTTCTGCTATGTCAAAACCATTAAACTGGGGCATTTCAATATCCAGTATACAAAAGTCAAAATCTAAGCTTTTGTATTCGTCGAGTAACACCGCAGGATCATTAAATGCTTTGACTACCTCCAGACCGGGAATCTGCTCACAGAGCATCTTTAGAAACCGCAACCCAGGCAGTTCATCATCCAATAAAATGCATCGCAGCGTTTTCTCAATTTTCATACAGTCGGATCTGAAGGTAAGCGTTATAGACATCATTTTCTACAAAACGTTTTAATTCATGGCGATCTGGATAATACAGCATCAACCGTTCCTCCAACGTCTTACTGCCTATTCCACCTTTGGTTTTATACAAGGGTGAGCGCTTCGATATTTTATTGCTGACAGTCAATTCCAGCAGACCATTGCGAAAGCTAAGTACAATCGAAATAAAGGAGTCGGGATGGTGAAAATCAGCATGTTTAAATGCATTTTCGATGAGGCCTACAGTCATCAATGGTACCAGTGAAGGACGTTCCAATAATGATTCGTTCAATTCATCAATATCAAATTTAACCCGCATATCAAACAAGGGACTCAACTTAACCTTATTGACTTCAATTAAATTACGGGCAAACTCGATCTCCGCTTTTGGAGATACCAGCTCCTCTTCACTTTCATATAATACGTAATCCAATACCATAGCCAGCTTATCCATCGTATAGTAAGTTTGATAGGCGTGAGAAAGGATACCATTGAGCGAATTTTTCAGCAAATGTGGGTTTAATCGATTGCGATGCACATGATCCATCTGCTCATTATCCATTCGTTTAAAAAGTTCCTGATGCCGCCGCTCTTCCACCCTGAGCTTTTTGTATTTCCGTATTAATAATACATACAAAATCAACAGGACAACGACTGCTACAAGCAGAAATAGAATAATTATATTGGAAAGTTCAGTAGTCATGATTCCGCTCAAACTTAATTAAAATTTTATTAGCAACGAAAAATGAAACAGGATCTAAGTGATCTTCCTTCTATTAGCTGCAGGCTTCTTTCACGTAAGTCCTGCTTAAATCCGTTAAGAAGATTCCCTTATACAAAACTTGGGTAAACCCGCCTTTCAGCCGACAACACCGCTCAAAACACAAGACAAAAAATGCTATTTATTAACTATAAAATTTGCAGGTATTGATTACAAAAATTAACAGTTTCATTACAATTTAGTCACTTTAAACTATTAATTTCAGAGTATTCTTCTTATATTGAGAGTATTGTAATTAGCCGATCAAATGATTGTCTACGCTATTTTGGTTAAACCTGCCTGATTTGTTCTAATCGGGCCTAATATGAAACACGATGGAAAAGCTCATTTTCGAAACTAATGCACAACATCCCAGTCTTGTAGACAAGATCAAACAAGCTGTTGAAAAATTAAATGGTATCCATGAATGGAAAATAGATCTGGATTCTATTTACAACCTGTTAACCATTGAAGGCATTCGACTCAATCCGACAGAGATCGAATCTGAACTTGCACTTCATGGCGTTGAGGCAAGTCGCCTTTATGAGGAATAACCTCAATCAATGTTCTGGCACATTGTCACCAACCAAAGAATAGACTTTGTCCAGATAAGTACTTACTTTAAAATAAATACTTATCTGGACAAAGCATTATAGTTTTTTTATAATCATTCCCGAAGCACCACCCCCACCGTTGCAAATTGCAGCAAGTCCGATTGTCCCGCCTTCCTGTTGTAAAATGCTCGTCAAGGTGACGACTATTCTCGCTCCGGAACAACCCAATGGATGACCCAGGGAAACTGCCCCCCCATAGATATTCACCTTACGCATTGGAATATCCAGAATTTTAGCGTTTGCAAGTGCAACAACAGAGAAAGCTTCATTAAATTCAAAATAGTCAATATCATCTTTCGTTAGTCCAGCCTTTTTCAAAACCTTTTCCGTTACTATAGCGGGACTTGTCGTAAACCATTCTGGCGCTTGTTCTGCATCAGCATAGGCTATGATTTCAGCCAATGGTTGCAATCCCAGTCCCTTCACCTTCTCAGCACTCATTAATAATACCGCAGCCGCCCCATCGCTTAATGTGGATGCATTTGCGGCAGTTACCGTTCCATCTTTCTTAAAAGCAGGTTTTAATTCGGGGATCTTATCAAAATTGACCTGTGAAAACTCCTCATCCCTGGAGATTATCTGCTCACCCTTGCGCCCTTGGATAGCGACAGGACTGACCTCCTTGATGAATTTATTCTTCTGCCAAGCCTCCAGGCTCCGCTTATAGGAATTAATCGCATACTCATCCTGTTCGGCCCGGCCGATACCATATTTCTCAGCACATAATTCAGCAAAACTGCCCATTGGTTCATTTGAATAGACATCACTTAAACCGTCCCGTTGCAAACCATCGACGAAACTCTGGCCACCGAACTTGGCACCCCAGCGCATTGTATTCGCATAATACGGGACTTTACTCATGTTTTCCATACCTCCGGCAATGACCACATCGGCATCCCCCAACAAAATAGATTGTGCGGCAAAAGCGATGGCTTTCATTCCACTGGCACAGACTTTATTTACTGTAGTCGCTGTTACCTGATCAGGTAAGCCGGCAAGCCTTGCAACCTGGCGGGCGGGAGCTTGCCCCAAATCGGCCTGCAGAACGCTACCGATCAGAATTTCATCGACTTGATCTGCAGCAATCCCAGTCTCATCCAATACAGCACGGACAGCATGAGCGCCCAGCGCTGTCGCCGCAACCGATGATAATCCACCTCCAAAACTTCCTATTGGCGTACGCTTTGCCGCAACGATAAATACACTTTTTGACATGTTATTCTGTTTATAATTGTTTTTTCTTGAATTCAATAGACTTGCTACCCGATTCACCTGAGGATTCATCAGCCAAAACTGGTATCATTCCTTTCCTAAAGATAAAAAATATAACACAAACAAGCGAACCCTCTTATTTTATTTTTTAGGCCAAAACAAAATAAATAGAAAAAAAACAAGGCAAAAAGTTCCCTACATAACCTATTTGACAAAAAATAAACAATAAATATTTGCAGAAAAGCCAACGCTTTTCGCTAAATTCGGTTAGACATTCCGCTCTTTTTAACGAGGGCGATGTTATACCAAGATAAAGCAAAAGACAAATCGTTTTCAGTCCGCAGTCATGTAACTGAAACCAATAACCAAAAGTAAAATAAACAATTATGCAGGCAAGCAAACTCACAGCCGAACATCAGATTTTTCGCGAAACCATTCGGGCATTTATTCACAAAGAAATCATCCCGCATGTAGATCAATGGGAACAGCAGGGTGAAATAGATCGAAGCATTTGGAAGAAAATGGGTGACATGGGTTTTATGGGACTCAACTACCCGGAAGAATATGGTGGTCTGGACCTGGATTTTTACTATTCGATGATTTTGTGCGAGGAACTATCCTATTGTTTTTCGGGAGGATTCACGATATCTGCTCTGGTCACCCAATACATGTCAGCTCCTTATCTATTGAAATATGCATCTGAGGAACTCAAGCAACATTACCTTAGACCAGTGATCGCCGGTGATATGGTGAGTGCTGTTGCTATCACCGAACCTGGGGCGGGGTCTGATGTCAAACAGATCAAAACAACTGCCGTCCGATCGGGCGACCACTACATTGTCAATGGCTCCAAAACATTTATCACCAATGGCTACTACGGCGATTTTTTTATTACGGCTGTTAAAACCGATCCAGAAAAAGGAACAAAAGGCATCAGCCTCTTACTGATAGAAAGACATGCTGAAGGTGTTTCGGCAAATAAAATCAACAAATTAGGCTGGCATGCCTCGGATACTGCCGAGTTGGGTTTCGATCAGGTCAAAGTACCTGTTTCCAATCTGATTGGAAAGGAAGGTGATGGTTTTCTTTATTTAATGGCCGGATTGCAATTGGAACGTTTGACCGCCGCCATACATAGTCTGGCTACAGCGGATTCCGCATTACAGTACACCCTGGAATATATTGGGCAGCGGCAGGCATTCGGCAAAAAAATCCAGGAGTTTCAGACGATTCGTCACCGCATTGCCCAGATGGCTGCCGATATCGCAACTACCAGGGCTTTTGTCTACCAGTGCTGCGATCTCCAAAATCAAGGTGAATATGCCGTTCAGGATTGCTCCATAGCCAAACTGCAAGCCAGCGAGCTTGCCGTACAGGTCGTGAGCCAATGTCTTCAGTTATTTGGGGGCTACGGATTCACCGAAGATTACAAAATCGCCCGTCTATATCGGGATGTACGGGTCGGAACAATCATTGGCGGAACATCCGAGATTATGCTGGAAATCATTGCAAAGATGACGATCGACAAGGTTAACTATCAATCAAACAAACCCAGCTTAACTTAAACATTTTCAACACAAAAAGCAGTTCAGCATAATGACTTATCAGGTACACCCATTTTTTCATATCGAACAGGACAATCAACATATTGTCACCATAAAACCATTGGCAGATGCAGCGACCGAGGAGTCAACAATCCTTGACCGTATACAGGAGTTTGTCGACTTGGTGGCTCATGTACTAAATGAAAAAGAAGTCCGCGGATTGATCTATACCTGTCCGCTAAACAACAAGCAGACTGATTACATCCGATTATTTGATCAGGTTTCCAATGGTCAACTCGATCCCGAGATCATACAGAAAACCACTTGGAAGGCATTGCAATGGAAGACCTTGGGCAAACCTATTGTATCGATCTTGGATAGCAACTGCACGGGCATCGGTTTAGCAACGATGCTATGGTCAGACTACCGTATTGCAGGTCCACCGATAAAACTGGGCTTTCCAGAGAGTAAATTCGGCCTATTTACCGGCTTTGCGACGACCATTACCTTAGCTCAACTTGTAGGTTCTACTGCAGCGTTGAACCTGTTGACCCAAGCAAAACTGATCTCAAACAAAGAGGCTCTTGAACTGGGTTTGGTGAATGAGGTAACAACAGATAGCGAGCAGAGCCTAGTGCTGGCAAAGAACTGGATTCTTGAAAATTCAAAAACCAGCATTTCCACCTCCAGCCCAACAGCAGTCTCCGCCGAATTTGAAGAAGCTTGCACTATTGTTTTAAAGAAAACAAGAGGATTGTTACCCGGCACCAATGCGGTTGTACAGTTATTAAAAACAAGCCAATCGCTGTCTTTAACAGAAGCTGTGGAGGCCGAGGCAAAGCTATATCATAAGGTATTAAATGCCCCTGAACCGCTGCACATGGTCAGGACACTGTATGAAGGCATACTACAGGCACAACATCGTGACCGTATCAAATCACTCGGCACCTATGCAATCAAAAAAATAGGCATCCTGGGTGCAGGTATGATGGGATCCGGCATCGCCTATGAAGCCGCCAGAGCAGGCATTTCCGTTGTTTTAAAAGATGTGAACAGAACTCAGGCGGAGCAGGGAAAAGCTTATTCTGCCAAACTTTGTGATAAATTACTTGCACAGGGCCAGATAAATAGCTTACAACAACAGACGCTTTTAGCCAATATTCAACCCAGTGACCAGGTTGCTGATCTTGTCGATGCTGATCTTATTATTGAAGCGGTATTTGAAGACCTGGAGTTAAAAGCCGAAGTAACCCGACAAAGCCTTCCCTATCTTGCCGAAAATGGTTTTTTCGCATCCAATACAACGTCGTTGCCCATTACAACTTTGGCTGCGGCAACGGATCGGCCAGAGCATTTTATCGGTATGCATTTCTTCTCCCCTGTAGATCGTATGCCATTGGTCGAAATTATCTGCGGTACTCAGACCGATCAAATAACATTACAAAAAGCGATTGCAATCGCTTTGCGCCTCGGTAAGATTCCCATTGTTGTACATGATGGCCCCGGATTCTTTACATCCCGTATTTTCTTCAATTACCTACTGGAGGCCATCACCATGTTGCTGGAAGGCATTCCGGCAAGTCAGATTGAAGACGAAGCCATACAGGCCGGATTTGCTGTCGGTCCATTAGCAGTACTCGATGAAATTTCATTGGAACTGATGCTGCATGTCTATGATCAGTTTCCAGCATTGCATAATAGTCAGCGACGTGCGTATGCCCATTTAAGCAAAATGATTAAAAATGGCAGAAAAGGTAGAAAATCCGGCCATGGATTCTATGATTATGATGCAGCTTCCAGAACGAAAACAGTCTGGCAGAACCCCGCACTACCTACATCAGGAGAATCCCCTTCCTCTGGAATAATACAAAAAAGACTTCTTCATGTCATGGCCCTTGATAGCTACCGTTGTCTCGAAGAAGGTGTATTGGAACAACCCATTGATGGTGATATCGGCTCTATCCTCGGTGTAGGCTATGCAGCACATACCGGTGGTGTATTTGGCCATATCGACCTTACAAGCCTTCCTGTTTTTGTACAGGAATGCCAGTCATTTCTACACCTGGGTGAACAATGGGAAGTCCCCCGTTCGTTAATCGAACGTGCTGACAGGAATTTTAAATTTTATACAGGTTTTGATTCAAATTGGCCAGGAAAGAAATCCTAGATTGAAACAGTTATAAGTTCACGAGGAAACATTGTGTATCGGACAGCGCTCTCGAATAACCAGGAAACAACTCTTAAATGAAGCGGAAGCATTTTAGCATGAAACATCTAGATCAAACAAGTCATTTGTATTTAGCTAAAAATCGTTCAATTAAATAAGATCTCTGAGAAAGTCATTGATCGATAGTTTGCCTGCTATCGATCAATGACATTTTTATTTAGCGGGCAAGGAGATCCATTAGTTCGGATACATCCAGGTCAATGAAGGTATCGTAATCCAAAGTCACCTCAAGCAATTGTTTTTGCTGTTTTTCAGAAAATACACGGGCAAGATTCGTTTTATACTTTTCGATCAATTTAGGAATCCCCTCCTGCCGGCGTCTCGGATGTCCAATCGGATATTCCACCACCAGCTCCGGCAATACTGTTCCATCCTTTAATACCACCGTCAGGGCATTTGAGATCGCCCGTTTTTGTGGATCATGATAATCAATTGTAAACTGAGGATCTTCAACACAGAAAATTTTGTCCCGCAGTGCATCAATACGTGGGTCCAGTGCAATATGGTTTTCATAATCCTCCGCTGTCAGACGTCCAAAGATTAAGGGTACAGCAACCATATATTGGATACAGTGATCCCGATCGGCCGGATTATGCAACGGCCCCTTCTTGTCGATGATTCGGATTGCGGCCTCATGTGTACGAATGGTAACACGTTCAATATCATCACTGCTTTTCCCAAAATCCTTTAACTGCTGGTGCAATTGCATTGCCGCTTCGGCAGCGGTCTGTGCGTGAAATTCAGCAGGGAAAGAAATCTTGAATAGGATATTCTCCATCACATAAGAGCCATAATCGCGCTGAAATTTAAATGGGTTGCCTTTAAATGAAACGTCATAGAAACCCCATACCGGTGCTGTTAACACCGATGGATACCCCATTTCACCCGTTTTTGCAATTAAAGCAAGGCGTACCGCACGCGAAGTTGCATCTCCAGCGGCCCAGGATTTACGACTACCTGTATTAGGCGCATGACGATACGTACGCAAAGCCTGTCCGTCGACAAAAGCCAATGAAACCGCATTGAGCAATTCGTCCCGACTGAGGCCCAAAAGCTTACCAACAACGGCTGTCGAAGCAACCTTTACCAAAATTACGTGATCCAATCCCACTTTATTAAAGGAATTTTCAAGTGCTAATACGCCTTGAACCTCATGTGCCATAATCATCGCTTCAAGCACCTGTTTTGCCTTTAGGGATTTCTCCCCTTTCGCAATCTGTGTTCTGCTCAGCCAGTCTGCAGTAGCCAGAATACCTCCAAGATTGTCCGATGGATGTCCCCACTCCGCAGCCAGCCAGGTATCGTTAAAATCCAACCAGCGAATGACTGTACCAATATTGAATGCCGCTTGTATCGGATCCAGTTGATAATTCGTTCCGGGTACTTTTGCACCATTGGGAACAATCGTACCGGGCACAACAGGCCCCAGTAATTTGGTACAGGCCGGATAGGTCAGCGCTTCCAAACCACAGCCGATGGTATCCAGAAAACAGTAAAAAGCTGTATTCCATGCAACTTTACTTTCGATTTTGTAATTTAACACGTAATCCACAATAGCCACCAGAACCTGATCTGGCTGTGGTCTTTCATTTGATATCGTTGAACTCATTATTTTATTTCTTATAAGGCTGTTGTTCTTTTCAATTTATTTTTTCTGGACGCACCTGCATCAATGATCAAAAAAACACAGCGCTGTTTCTTCAATGCGAGATGCAAACGACTTCTTTCCGTTTTATTTTTTTATGCTATACACTTTATCACACTATCTCGCGGAGATGGGCACGAAAGGCCTATCTTCGGGTCCGATATAATTTGCACTCGGCCGAATGATTTTTCCATCCTGGCGTTGTTCGAATACATGAGCAGACCAGCCCGTGATACGTGAAAGCACAAACAGTGGCGTAAACATTTCCGTTGGAATTCCCATCAGGTGATAAGAAACCGCGGAATACCAATCTAAATTTGGAAACATCCGTTTCTCTTCCCACATTACCTTTTCCAAGCGTTCGGCAATCAGGTAAAGTGTCATATCCCCCGCTTCTTCGGATAGCTCTTTAGCGACCTGTTTGATGACCTGATTCCTGGGATCCGATATCGTATAGACAGGATGTCCGAAGCCTATGATAACTTCTTTATTTTCCAGCCTTTTACGAATATCGGCTTCGGCTTCATCGGCATTGGCATAGCGGCTCTGGATTTCAAAAGCAACCTCATTGGCACCACCATGTTTGGGACCACGCAGCGCTCCGATTGCACCGGCAATACAAGAGTACATATCAGATCCCGTCCCCGCAATTACCCGGGCCGTAAAAGTAGATGCATTAAACTCGTGCTCAGCATATAAGTTAAGTGAAATCTGCATCGCCCGTACCCAGGAGTCGGATGGCACCTTGCCGTGTAACAGGTGTAGAAAATGCCCGCCCAGGGTAGAGTCGTCGGTCTCGACCTGAATTTCGCGCCCGTTTTGGCTAAAATGATACCAATAGAGTAAGGCTGAGGCCATAGAAGCCATCAGACGATTGGCGATGTCCCTGGCTCCTGCCAGTCCATGATTTTCCTTTTCTGGATTCACACTTCCAAAAAAGGAGACGTAAGTACGTAGGACATCCATTGCATGGGCAGTAGAAGGAAGCTGTTTCAGCACCTGTTGTACCGTGATGGGCAAGCCGCGCTGGCTGAGCAACTGGCTTTGATAAGTGCTGAGTTGCGCCTGGGTAGGCAGGCTTCCATAGATCAGTAGATAGGCAACTTCCTCAAAGGAGGCCTGATGTGCCAGATCTAAAATATCATAGCCCCTATAATGGAGATCATTACCACTTTTTCCAACAGTACTCAAGGCTGTATTTCCGGCAGGAACACCAGAAAGTGCTACGCTTTTTTTGGGTTTAAAACCAGTGTCGTTTGTCTCTTTCATCGGAATATATTATGTATGAAGAGCGTATCCTCGATAGTAAAAATACACTCGGTCACGCGGTTTGAAATTCTTATGATTTAGTATTGAACAATTTATCCAGGCGATCTTCGTACGCATAATAATCTATGCTCCGATATAGCTCAT
The DNA here is from genome assembly GCF_002000245.1 of Sphingobacterium sp. CZ-UAM. Taxonomy (GTDB): domain Bacteria; phylum Bacteroidota; class Bacteroidia; order Sphingobacteriales; family Sphingobacteriaceae; genus Sphingobacterium. The sequence goes on from NZ_MTCM01000001.1 coordinate 1,962,442, forward strand.
CACGTGTTTGCATGCGATCGATTACTGCAGCCTGACCGCCGTCCTTCCGGATATGTTGGTACACATCGGTTGCGGCCTTATTGGCTGCACGAAATGCAGATAAAGGGTAAAGCACAATGGACACATCCGCGTGGCGAAGTTCATCAAGATTAAACAAGGGTGTTTGCCCAAACTCTGTAATATTAGCAAGTATCGGCAGTCCAGTAGCTCTACTGAATTGCATATATTGATCCAGATTGTGTACGGCTTCTGCAAAAATAAAGTCAGCTCCTGCTTCTTTATAGGCTACAGCACGTTCCAAAGCACGTTCCAATCCCTCTGAAGCCAGCGCATCCGTGCGCGCGCCAATAACGAAATGCGGATCTGTCCGGGCATCCACCGCCGCTTTGAGGCGATCGACCATCTCATCTTTCGAAACCAGTTCCTTCCCCGGCCGGTGACCACAACGTTTGGCCCCAACCTGATCTTCCATATGTACGGCCGCAGCTCCCGCTTTGATCAGGCTCTTGATCGTACGCGCAACATTAAAGGCGGAAGGTCCAAAACCGGTGTCAATATCGACCATTAAAGGGAGCTTGCATACATTGGTTATGCGCTCCACGTCGATTAATACATCCTGAAGCGTTGTGATACCCAAATCAGGTATACCGAGTGAGCCGGCGGCAACACCGCCTCCGGAGAGATATATGGCTTTAAAACCAGCTTGTTCAGCCAAAAGTGCATGATTTGCATTGATGGTTCCGACTACCTGTAGGGGTTTTTCATGCTTGATTGCCTCCCGAAAAAGGAAGCCTGGAGAATCTATCATATCATCGAAATTTGAAATTCCACCGTCCATAATCTGTCGGCAAAAACCCTCCAACGATAGTATGAACAGCATTTAAGTTTATTTTAGTTTGAACAATTGCATATTGGATCGTTCATCCTAAAGATACTAATTATCATGGTATTTCAACAAATTATTTTCTACATTTCAAGCGTTTAGCAGAAGAAAATATGGAAAGAGGATTTTCCTCTCGATATTGAATAAAATCTTTTAATTGTTATTTTAGTACGCAAAGCTGACTGATACCTATTCAAATATAGGGTGATCGCCCAAAAATTCTTTTCAATGGATGGCTTGATATGTTTAATTGTAAAAACGAGCAAAGCCCTAATCAGGAATGATCAGAGCTTTGCTGTTCTATTAAAATTAAATTAGGTTGATTTTTATATTAACTATAGGCCTATTAATTTTTTCCATTATTTTTTGCCCACCACAATCTTTTACCCCAGTTGTAATCGACAGTGCCTGCTTCGGCGGCTTTAACATTCTCAGTATTATATAAATACTCATTATTTGGATACGGTAATCGCCATGGTTGGTCAGTATGAGGGGTTTCAAAATTCTGAATTTTCGAAGGATAATTTGTGCTAGGAATACCCGTTCTTCTATACAAACTCCAAGCTTCGTAATTTTCTTTAAATAAGGCTACCCACATATCCCAATAAATGCGATTTTTGGTTCCATCAAATTTACCTGATCCTGCGAGGTATGTGGCAATAGCCGCCCCGGCTATATTATTATCTTCCATCGATAGGGTAACTGCTTTTTCATAGGCCTCTTTCGCCGATATTCCAACATTATACCCCGATAAAGCAGCTTCTGCCAGCATATAATAGGTTTCACAAGCCCTATAAAAAGGAACTGCTCCAGCAGGATCGTTAATATAGTGTTCACCAATCCAAGAAATCGAACTCAGTGGAGACGGATTCGTCAAAGAACCATTTACAAACCCCACATACTTACCTTCATTATTTTTCCGTGCAACTGATGCAATTCTTGGATCTTTTGTGTTATTTAAATGATCAATAAAAATATCAAACATCCCCCAGTTATTGAGACGATTGCCATTGATACCGGATTCGTACCAAGGTTCCATATAAGGTAAGGTTCCAGGGAAAGCTACTTCACAATTTTCCGCATTTGTTTCAATTAATGGATATTTAGCGCTATTTCCAGCAATTTCCTCAATAGTAGATTTCGCTAAAGCGGGGGCTACGGAAGAGATACGCGTCGCCATCCGCAAACGAAGTGAATTACAAAACTTTTGCCATTTCAACATCTGAGCCTTTAAAGCATCAGGCCCTGTTTCTTTTGTTCCGTATATAATATCATACTCTCCAATTTCATCGGTACCAATACCAGCAGCAAGTTCATCTGCCAATGTTTTAAGATCTGCCAATACCGCCGGAAAAATATCCTCCTGTTTGTCATATTTTGCTTTCAAAATAGAACCGTCTTCAGGACGCCCTTTAAAAGCCTCTGAATATGGGATATCGCCCCAACCATCCAAAAGGTAGGACCACATATAATTATTCCATATACGGGCTACAATTCGAGTATTTTTAAAACCAGCGGCTTTATCATCCGTTTTCTTCAGCAAATCATTCATCTGTGTGATATTATAATAACATGCTGCCCAACGATTGCCATAGGAGTTATTGGTTGGTATCAATCCTGATAGATTGTCCGGATATTGAATTTTGACAATATATCCCGCGAAGGTGCCATAACCGTCTATGTCACCTCCAAATTGATCGGCAGCATTTCGCAGCACATTTACCAACATATTCCGAGGTGGAACATCTGTCAAAGCATCTGGATCGGTATTAATTTTTTCAAAATTTTTGGTACATCCTGAAACCAAAAGCATTGCTAAAAGGGGCGTATATTTTAGTTTTTTTATAAAAGTGTTCATAACCATAAATTGTTTTAGTACGTTTTAAATTCTGTAAAAGGATTAAAATGTAAAACCAAGCTTAAGACCTATACTTCTTGAATTCGGGACAGAGGCTTGTTCAAAACCTACACCACGTGAATCACTTGAGACCCCGCCACCTTCTGGGTCCAAACGCATGGTATTGGTTTTATGTACCCAAAGCAGCGCCAAATTGGTTCCGGTAAGAGAAACATGTGCACGTTTAATTCCCTTGATTCTACTGTAAAGATGTTTTGGCAAATTATAAGTAATATAGGCCTCTCTCAATTTCAGAAACGAACCATCAAAAACATACATTTCCGCAATACCACCATTTTCATACCAATCCTGCGCGCTTGTCTCGATGGTATTTTCAACCCAATTATCGCCAACTTTCATCGCGAATCGTTCATTTTTCATTACATCTTTACCCGCAATGATCGCCCGCTCGCGTATACCATCTTTAGCTGTGATTTCAGCAATACCGGTTGTATAACCATGAGACATAGTTTGCGACCAGATGTCCCCACCTTTTCTGAAATCAAGCATAAATCCAAATCTAAAATCCTTAATGGTAAAATCATTGCGCATCGATGCTAGGAAATCAGGCACTACATTACCAATAGCCTGAGCGTCCAGCGGCTTTGATACCAATCCATTAGACCCTACTTTTATTGCTCCTTTCATTGGACCATCTTCCACACGATCATAACCCGGTCCGACCAATGTGCCCCATGGTCGCCCAACCGATGCCATATTGGATATACCCCATGTCCAGCCTAATCTAAGATCGTTCAAACCCAATTCAGGATACAGTTCGACGACTTTATTTTTATCCTTGGAGAAATTGACGGTTGTGGTCCAATTTAATCCCTCTTCCCGTTTGAGGATATCACCTCTTAACTGAATTTCAATTCCCTTACTTCTGATTTCGCCAGCATTTAAGAAGATGTTACTAAAGCCAACAACATTTGATGTGGGGACAGAAAGTAATTGTTTTTTATTGATTTTTTGATAGTAAGTAAGATCCAGGTGCAATCGGTCCTTAAACATACCAAGCTCAGTTCCGATTTCGTAGGATGTAATCGCCTCGGGCTCCAAGCCCTCAATAGCATAGGTCATACTTTTGTACATCTGAGCCAGATTATTAAAAGCATCTGTCTGTGCATAATAGTAATTCCCATTTTGATACGGACGGGTCGCATTCCCCACTTTCACCAAGTTAAATCGTAACTTCCAAAAATTGAGGTAATCGCTTTTTAACCCTTCAAAACTAGACGTTGGTATCCAGCTCAAACTTGCTGCAGGATAAAAAAATGATTTTTTTAAGGTTGAGGACCAATCGTTACGTGCGGTCAAATCTAAGTACAATTGATCTTTCCAACCTAAATTGGCCTGCCCGTACAAAGAATTGGACCGGCCTTTGGCATGATCCATAAAGGTATAAGCATCACCAATTTTGTTGGTGATTGTATAAACACCCAATACATTAAGTGCTTTTGCTCCGAGGGTATTTGTTTCAAACTGATAATCCCGGTAATTTGCACCTAAAATTCCCGTTAAACTAAGATCTCCAAATTGTTTGTTGAAGTTTGCGATAAAATCTGCATTGAAATCCGAATTACTATTTTTTGTTTCATTGAACTTACCATCCCTATTATCAAAATTGAAGTATGTCGATTCAAAAATATGTGTATTGTAATAATCCAGTCCAACCCTACCTTCAAATTTTAGGAAATCAAAGGGCTGATAAAACAAGGATGTCTTTCCAAAAATACGGTTCATTTTAAGCGCATTCTGGGATTCGTGCATTGTATAAAACGGATTCATATGATAGGATGAATTCCAATTGTAATAGGTGTAATTTCCCTGTGCATCGCGCTGATCCCAATTTTTTTTCAGGTCCTGCATGTCTACTTGTCGGCCAAACCAGATCAAGCCATTCATTGGATTTGCACTGTCATAGCCCTGCATTACCAAATTATTACTTTCAGTACGTGTAAAGTTAGTCATGATGTCGTATGAAACTTTATCGCTGATTTTGTAATCGTTATTTAGTTGTGCAGTATATTTTTTCTGGTCTGTATTGGGAACTGTTCCTCGCTGATCTCTAAAAGAAATGGAAGCACGAGTCGAAGAACGATCTGTTTTCGACAGCAACGAAATATTATGATTTTGAGAAAAACCCGTTTGGAAGAATTCTTTCACATTATTTTTATTGGAATTCCAAGGCGTAGCTTGTCGTACCCCATTCACAACAGGACTATTGAATTGTGGGATTAATAATCCCATATCCATCCGAGGCCCCCAAGACTCATCAATTCCGTCGTTAACTCCGTCATTTCCGGTTCCATCCAAATAGCTGAACGAATTTTTCAAAACGTAATCTTGATACGATAATCCGTCGCCGTTAGTTTTAAAACTGTATTCATCTCCCCGAGATCCTTGACCATATAAATTTTGGTATTTGGGTAAATTGGCAGCCCGATCAATAGAAAAATTTCCGTCATAGGAAATTTGCACACCATTTTCACCACGCTTTCCAGATTTTGTAGTGATCATAATAACACCGGCACCGGCACGCATACCATAGATTGCTGCCGCGCCTCCTTTTAAGACGTTGATACTCTCTATATCATCCGGATTAATATCATTCAATCCAGATCCGTAATCCACACCGGTGTATGTATTATCACCCGTGCGTTGCGCGTCATTTGTAATTGGAATACCATCTACAACGACCAACGGTTGTTGATCCTTTTGTAATGAGGTATTTCCACGGATAGAAATCCGCGCTGAAGACCCAATAGCACCTCCAAATTGATTTACTTGAACACCGGCCACTTTGCCCGCCAATGCACCGGTAAGACTATGTTGTCCGGCGTCGGTCAATTCCTTTGCGCTTACGTTCTGGGTGGCATATCCCAGGGATTTTTTTTCCCGTGTAATTCCAAGGGCAGTTACCACGACCTCATCCAAATTTTCCGTAAGGGATTGCAGCGTGACGTTGATGACGGTTTGATTATTAATCTGTACTTGCTTTGACTGATAGCCTATCGCACTGACATTTAAGATAGTTCCATTGGTGTGGATCAACGAAAAACTGCCATCAGCACCTGTCTGTGTGCCTGGGCCGCCCTTAATAGATACGGAAACGCCCGGAATGGCTTTCCCATCCTGATCCACTACCTTTCCTTTGAGTGCTGTTTGAGCGTAGAGCGCAGAACATACTAGTATATTGGATGCCAGTATCGCAATACTTCTTTTGTTCATAAGTTAGTTTCTAAGAGTTAGTTTTAAAATGTTTTTACTGAGCCAATTTATATAAATATTAAAGCACAACACAAGAGTATATTAACCAGTATTGCCCACATCTTAACATCAAATGTTAAATTATAGCTACTAGACTTGGCTAATTGAAAAATAGGCTATCCAACAGGCATCAAATCCCCCCTTTATCGTACTCTTATAACTCTTATAATAGAATGAAATCACTACGTCAGGTAAAAAATTAAGCCCTGATCACAGCTGACCAGGGCTTAAACAAGCGTTTCCAGATATAAAAGATCAGCTAGCCACAATGGCTAGCCTATTCTCAATTGATCACTGTTCCTTAAATTTGGATCCAAGGAAAATACGCTTCGAATTACCTCTTTTAATTGCAATCTGGTCTTTCCATCGCTGATTTTCCGCTGTAGCCTTTTGCAATCGTTCGAGCGCTATCAACTGTTCTTCCAAACGCGAAACAGCAATTTCTCTATTTTGCAATTGAGAACGAGTATCCATTACCTGCACCATCAATCCTGTAGGAAGATGGGTTGCGCGAACAGCCGAGCTCACTTTATTTACATGCTGTCCACCAGCACCGCTGCTCCGCATTGCTTTGAATTGCACATCTTTTAGACTCATTTTTGCGGCGCCTTTTACCGGATGCCAATCCTTCACCTCTACAAACCAATTTTTACGTCGATGATTTGGTCGAAAAGGGCTTTGACAAATCCAGCAGATTGTACCTATCCAACGGTCCCTGAATAGCTCGACTTCTGCGCCCGTCAATTTTAGGACAAATGAGCATGGAAGTCCGTCTATTTTCTCCTCCCTCATCGTCTCGATCGATATAGCATATTGATCCGACTCTTTCAATAGCCTTTCGAACACCAGTTGAACAGTTAAATTACACTCCTTAGGACCCCGTCCCGAAGTAATTAAAATATACTTTTCCATCCCGTCTTATTTATCCATACGAACAATCTTCGGACTGAATGTCCCAAATACATTAACCAGCTCATTTTGCAAGCCCATCACACGATGGATATCTTTGTAGGCATGTGGTGCTTCATCCAGCGCCCCGCCAATTAGCTCCACACCATGCTGCTCCAGTTCCTTGAGCATGGCACTTTTAGTGAGGCTACTTTTACAGGCTGCACGGGACATTATACGTCCAGCGCCATGTGAAGCCGATTGTACACTCAATGGATTTCCGCGCCCCTCAACAATAAAACCCGGTGCCGTCATAGAGCCCGGAATAATTCCCAATACCCCTTGTCCTGCAGGTGTTGCCCCTTTACGGTGCACGATACATTCCTTGCCATCGACCATTTCCCGCCAGGCAAAATTATGATGGTTCTCAATGGTCAACACAGGGCGTTCACCCAATGCCTTTGCCAAACGTCTATGGATATCCGCATGGCAAGCCTGCGCATAATCACCAGCTAGATTCATTGCCAGCCAATACTCCTGTCCTGCCTCAGTGTCTAGATCCAGCCATGCCAAATGTTGTACCTGGCGTGGCAAAGGGCATTGCTTTGCAGCTAAAGCTGTGTACTGTTTAGCAATATTAGCGCCCAAACCACGGGACCCACTGTGTGACAAAACCGCTAGATAAGCTCCGGGACTAATGCCCCACTCCGCGCGAACGCGATGCAACTCAACCACACCGAATTCGACAAAGTGATTTCCACCGCCCGAAGTCCCAAATTGTTTATAAGCTTTGTCTAACAGTGATTTCAACAAAGGGATAGCTTTAAACTCTGGACGGCTAAAAATAGCATGATCCTGTTTCTCCTGATGTGTATCGTACATGCCAAATTTGGTATTTTCCTTCAGTATATTCCGCAGCTGGAATTCCCGTCCTTTGAAATAACTTGCCGGTAGATCGAAGATCGATAAACTCATCCGGCAGCCTATATCCATACCTACCCCATAAGGTATTACAGCATTATCCGTTGCCAGTACGCCGCCAATAGGTAAACCATAGCCCATGTGTGCGTCTGGCATCAATGCCCCCTTGCAGGCGATGGGCAGCTTCAAAGCCTCATACAGCTGCCTTTTGGCCTGCTCATCAATTTCATTTTCACCAAAGATGGTAAAAGGAGCCATTTGCTTATTTAGCTGTTGCTTGCGCACTTCAGCCGGTTGAATAAGGCCTTCAGCAAGCTTGGCCCAAACTGCATCTTCTCTGAATTTTTCAGGTGCTTCCAGCACCTTCTTCGCTTCCAAAAGGATATTTACTTTCTTTTCTCCTCTTCGGTGGCGTGTGATTAGCCCTAAGGCTACATTTATAATATTATGCTGAGGAAAACCAATTTTAACAAGGTCTTTCCCCGATAATTTACTTCCCATATTCTTAAAAATAATGTAACATATTGCCTTATCCGTTTTAGGAATAGGCGATCTAAAAACATTCGGGAATCTCTTTTCTAAAATAGCTGTTTACCAACGGCGACGGTTAGGCGTTTGCAGATTGAACAAGTCTCTCAATTTAACAAGTCTCTCGAATGAACAAAACACTTCCAGTCCTACCGAATTGATCTACCTAAAGGCAGTGACAATATCATGGATCGCCAAAACATGACGTGCATAAGCTGGCAAAACAGAAAATAAAAGGCAATAAAAAACCCGAATGATCTTCGGGCTTTTTTCATTTCGTAAAGAATACGTTATAGGTGAAGAAAAGCACGAAGAATGCTTTCAGCAAATCCATTTGCTGCAAAAGCGCTTTTTGTTTTAATCCTGGAGACCAACATAGTTCTTCGTCTTTAAATTGTTTGCAAATTAATATCGAGGGCAAAGATAAGCAAGATCAACTTACTTTTCAAAATTTTATTTTGTATTAAAAGGCAATGGATCTTTCAACAAGAATGTATATTCAAGCACTTTTCCTGCTCTTTCAATCTTAAATTTCATTTCTTTACCTTCCTCTGATTTGAAAAGGGTATGAATCGTTTCGAGGGAATAGGAAGAAGCCGATCGCCCATTGATTTTCAACAGCTTATCATCAGGTTGTAATCCAGCAATTGCCGCTGGTGAAGCTGTCCGGACAGTTGCGATTTTATACATGTTTTTAAGGACAAATCGATACTGCACCCTGTTATCCATCCGGATCTCGGTTCCACCATCTTTCTTTAAGTAAACAGGAACCTCCTCTTTCTCATATTTTATACCGTCATGGATAATTTCAAGGCCACTCATGTTTAGGTAATAAAATTTATCAAAGTTTCTATTTTTAAGAAGATAAACCGCATTATTGGGATAGTCGAAAATTACTTTAAATCTACGCAGGAGTTCGTTTCCAACAGAACCGATGCGCTCATTGACAAATGTTGCATGTTGCGTCGAGCTCAATTCAGGATAGGCCACTAACGGATAATTCATTTTAAATGGTCCCAATTCCAGGGATTTGATGCGGTTTCTTTTTCCATAGATCTCGCCATTGAATCCCTGTCCAATATAATCATCGATAAAAGGTGGTTTGATCGTAAAATTATTTAATTTGGAAGGGATTAACATCAAGGCATCACTATTGCCCATATCGATCAGTACACGCCCTTCAATGTCTGCAGAATCCTGATTAAAAGCAACAGGAATATAAGGCCTACTGTTCAAAATATCAAGCGGGATACGATGCATTTTAGCGAGCCCCTTGGGATCCTCGCCCTTCTGATATACAGTGATTCTATGTTTCAAAAAATCCATTTCAACAACATGATCACTAAAAAAACGACTACCCATAATGCCGTTTACTTCAACGCCTATTCGGGTAGAAATATCAATATGAGCATTCTTAAGGATATAGATAGGCTGGTCATTATCTTCATAAACATCGGCTACGCTAACACTGTTGTTCACGGACAAATAACCGTCCAAGCCTTCGTCCTTACCCAGGCCTTGAAATTTATTCACGAAAACGGCACTATCAATAGATTTCAGCGTCTCTCCAAATATCATGGTCTCTTTGACTCCTGTGTCCAACAGGAAATTCATGGCAAAACCATTGACCTTCACGGGGATGATTACCAAGTTATGCACAAACAGAAATGGGAACTTAGCTTTCTTTTTTTCTTTCAGAACAAAACGGTCTTGTCCCCATGCAAAAAAGCAACAGAATAAAGCGAAAGATAAAAATACTGCTTTCATCCAAGTTTATATTTGGTATTTCCAATTTAAACAAGAATTTTCATAATAAAAAAGGTTTATGCAAAAAAAAACCGTATACATCTTTCTCTCCATTTAACTCCCCTCTATTCGGACCTGCTTCCCTGCTTACTTTGGGCAACATACCACTTGCCTTGCTATTTTCTATGCCTCTTTATTGGTATTTTATTGCTATTATACCAAAGAAACAGCAATAAAACACCAAAGAATAAGCAAGGAAATACCAAAGGAATACCAAGGTAGTCTCAAAGAAAGGGCCTACAAAAGGCAAAGAAACGGCAATAAACAAGCAAAGAATAAGCAGAGAAAGGAGGCTCTATTTGGCTTTAAAGTTTGTGATTGTTATTCCACCGTAAACATACACACCATCTAGCGAACCAAACCCAATGCAATAGGCAAAAATACCCTCATAAAAAAAATCCCTCTCTACTTGCGTAAAGAGGGATTTTGTACCCGGAGCCGGAGTCGAACCGGCACGGTTTCCCACTGGTGTTTGAGACCAGCGCGTCTACCAATTCCGCCATCCGGGCATATCCGTTTGGGATGATGCAAAAGTAGGCTTTTTATTGAAAAAGAGAAAACTTTTCGAATAAATTTCTACTCAAAATCAATAGCACACTGAAAGACAGCCGAATAATTTTCCATTAATTACTCAAAAAGCTCGCTTTGACTGTTATATTCGCTGTTTTCTTACGTGAAGTTGTATTAAATGCTCCCCCCGACGAGTATTCTTCATTATCGTTTTGCCCCGTTATCTGAAAAATACCCAAATCAGCTTTTACCAAATCACCTAATCCAGCATTCGATTCCTTGGCAATATTATCTGCACGTTGGTGTGCATTTTTAGAAGCCTGGGAAATCAATTCTAATTTAAGGTCTTCCAGTTTTGAGTAATAATAATTTGGCGTACTTGAGCTCAATTCTATTCCCTTCGAAATCAACGTTGATATTTCTCTGGAAGCATTGTCCACTTTGTTGAGATCCTTGGATTCCACACTTACTGTTTGGGACAGGGTGTAGCCTGAAAATGTATTATAACCGTTTCCTTTTCCATCAGTATGGTATTCAAAGTCTTTGGCAATATTCACGGCCTCGAAACGAATTTCAGCGACTTTAACGCCCTGCTGAACTAAAAAGTCCCGTACCAGATCACGGTCTGTTGCCAATTGTGCCGAAGCTGCGCTTAATTCAAAGTTCTTCCTACTAAATGTTGCGTTCCATTTGACTAAATCAGATTCAAAATCTTTCTTTGCATTGCCATTGACGGTAATTGTCTGCGTAGATTTAAATTTATATCGATATGCACTGCCCAAGATCCATGCAGTAAGCAACACCACGACGCCCACGATAACAGAAACGATAATAGATGATGATTTCATAATCAGTTTTTTATATTTACGTAACAATGAATATACCAAAAAATCAACGTTTTTTTATTTTTTATGGATAAATTGCAGCAAAAAGAATTTAAACATGAATAAGAAAAATATCTGTATTCCATTCTGTTTTCTTGCGAGCTTAGCGGTACACGCACAAAAGAAACCAGTGGACCATACGGTATATGATAGCTGGCAAAGCATATCATCTCCCTATATCAGTAAATCCGGTAAATTTGTACTCTTTCAGGTGGCTCCACAAGAAGGCGATAGTCAACTGTTCCTGAAAACGAAAGAAAACAAAGAATTGATCCAGATCCCGCGGGGCTATAATGGAAAACTGACCGATACAGAAAATCATTTGATCAGCTTAATCAAAGCGCCATTTGCCGTAACACGTGAGGCAAGAATTAAAAAGAAAAAAACAGAGGATTTGCCGAAAGATTCTCTTGCAATCTATAATTTAACCAGCTCTTCGCTTGTCAAATTTGGACAGGTGAAATCCTATAAAGTTTCAGAACAAAACAACAATTTTGTTTCCTTCCTCTTTGATAAACAATCAGACGAAAAAACAGAGCCATCCAAAAATCCAGCAGACTCTACACAAAATAAGAGAAATAGCGGCGACAAAAAGAAGAAAGCTATTGCTACACTCGCGTTATATAACCTCAATTCTGGAGATTCGGTCCAATTTTCCTTAGTAGATCAATATGAATGGAACAAAAATGGAACAAAACTGGTCTTTTCAAAGAAAACCGACGCAAAAGACAGCCTTTCTAAGGAATCTGGAGTCTATTTATATGATATAGCCACCAAAAACCTAAAAAAAATATCAACAGGCAAAGGCGAATATAAAAATTTCAGTTTTGATGAAACGGGCAATCAACTAGCTTACTTAGGTGATCTATCCAAGGAAAAGGCACTGGTTAAAAACTATAACCTCTATTATTATACCAATGGCATCGATACTGCGCAGTACCTAGCGACGAAAAATAGCATGGGCATTCCCAAAAACTGGGCTGTCAGCGGAGATGGAAATATCCGGTTCAGCAAAAATGGTGAAAAGCTTTTCTTTGGTATCGCACCTATCCCCCGTGTCAAAGACACGACATTAGTTGATTTTGAACATGCCAAAGTGGATGTCTGGGGCTGGCAGGACGACTACTTGCAGCCTATGCAATTGGTCAACCTGAACAAAGACCTTTCCAAAAATTTCCTGGCAGTTACCTATCCCAAAAATAATCGTAACGTTATTCCGTTGACAGATGAAACTTTTAATTCTACAGCCCTGACACCTGATGGAAATGCAGAATATATATTGGCCCGTACAGATTTTGGCAAAAGGATTGAAAGCCAATGGAAAGGTGGCACAAAGGAAGATATCTACCTGGTCTCGACAAGAACTGGTCAACGGGAATTAGTTCTTTCCAACTTCTCGGGAAATGTAGCGCTTAGTCCGGATGCAAAATATGTCGTTTATTTCGACGAAGAAAAAGGGACATGGAATTCCTACCAGGTCAGTTCCAAAAGAAAAGTGGTCTTAAATGAAGGTATTCCTGCATCCTTCGCCGATGAGGAAAATGATATGCCTACTTCCGCTCAAGCCTACGGAATGGCGGCCTGGAGTCCTGATTACAAAGGTGTATATCTCAACTCTCGTTATGATATCTGGTATTTTAATCTGGATGGATCCAATAAATCCATTCTCACCAACGGTTACGGCGCTGCTTCCCAAACGACATTCCGTTATCTCCCTTTAAGACGTGATGAAGACCGTGATCAGCCATTGACGCTGGACTACAAAAAAGGAGGCTTCTTGACCTCATTTGACAATAAAACCAAAGAGTCTGGTTTTTACCAATTCAAAGGGCAGCACAATGATCCTAAAAGCCTTTTTGTTGAACCAAAAACATTTAGAAATATAAATGCTTCTGCGGATCAACAAACGATCCTTTATAGTAAGGAAGACTATAGCAATTCGCCCAACGTTTATATCAATAGTATAAAGTTCAAAGATGAACTGCAACTGTCCGATATTAACAAACAACAAGCAAACTATAACTGGGGTACTGCCGAGCTTGTGCATTGGACCACACCTGCAGGCCATCAGGCGGAAGGCATTCTTTATAAACCCGAAAATTTTGACCCTGCAAAAAAATACCCGATCATTGCTTATTTCTATGAAAAGCTGTCGGATGGCCTATATACCTATCAGCCGCCTGCTCCTACTCCTTCGCGGCTCAATATCCCTTATTTCGTGAGCAACGAGTATTTGGTCTTTGCGCCAAATATAAGTTACGAAACTGGGCATCCTGGAAAATCTGCAGAGGAATATATCAATTCGGGCATGCGTTATTTAGCACAAAATTCCTGGGTAGACAGCACCAAAATGGGTATCCAGGGACAAAGCTGGGGCGGCTATCAAGTAGCTCACCTGATCACACGCACCAATATGTATGCTGCAGCATGGACCGGAGCACCAGTAGTCAATATGACTTCCGCTTATGGAGGAATACGTTGGCAGTCGGGTATGTCACGTCAATTCCAGTACGAGCATACGCAAAGCCGTATCGGAAAAACCCTATGGGAGGCGCCCGAACTCTATATCGAGAATTCACCCCTGTTTCATATGAACAAGGTAAATACACCTGTTGTTATTATGGCCAATGATAATGATGGTGCTGTGCCATGGTACCAAGGTATCGAAATGTTTACTGCTTTACGCCGGTTAAACAAACCGGTCTGGATGTTGAACTATAATGGCGATGAACATAATTTGATTCAACGACAAAACAGAAAAGATATACAGATACGCGAACAGCAGTTCTTCGATCACTATCTAAAAGGAGCTCCTGCAGCAAATTGGCTGAAGAAAGGAGTGCCAGCCACCTTAAAAGGAATAGACTGGGGATTGGATTACAACTAAAAATACTCAAAATGGGTCGATTTATAAAAATCGACCCATTTTTTTTAACCAAAAACCATTGTCAAATACATATTTTTCAAAAAAAATCAAAAAAAATTTCAGTTTTCCGTAAAAACACAATATTTTTGAAAAACAAAATCAACAAAACTGTAATTTAATTATAAAATACAAATGTCGAACCTAAGATTCAAAGCAGTAGAGGCAGCGGGCTCACGCCAGATTGCACAATTTGAAAAAGTTGAAACTAAAAAAGCAACTGACATCTACGGAAAGAACGTTTTTTCCGTAAACAAAATGAAAGACTACCTTCCTAAAAACTCATACAAGGAGTTAGTTGCATCCATTGAAGAGGGACAGATTATTTCAAGAGATCTAGCTGAGCACATTTCTCAGGCAATGAAAACTTGGGCACTTAATCATGGCGTTTCCCACTATACACATTGGTTTCAACCTTTGACTGGTTCGACAGCTGAAAAACACGATGCATTTTTCGAGCCGGATGAAAATGGTGAAGCAATCGAAAAATTCACTGCTGACGCTTTGGTTCAACAAGAACCAGATGCTTCATCCTTCCCAAATGGCGGTATCCGTAACACTTTCGAAGCGCGTGGCTATACTGCCTGGGATCCTTCGTCACCAGCATTTATCTACGAAACCGGTGCCGGCAAAACACTCTGTATCCCTACAGTATTTGTTTCCTATACGGGTGAATCATTAGATTATAAAGCACCTCTATTAAAAGCAATCAATGCCGTTGATAAAGCTGCAACCGAAGTGGCACAATATTTTGACAAATCTATCACGAAAGTAAACGCTTCTCTTGGTATCGAGCAAGAGTATTTTCTAGTTGACCTTTCTTTATACAATGCCCGCCCTGACCTTCAATTGACTGGACGTACTTTATTCGGTCACATGTCAGCCAAAGGCCAACAATTGGAAGACCATTATTTCGGTGCGATTCCAGAGCGTGTATTAGCATACATGGTTGATCTGGAAAATGAAGCGTTGAAATTAGGTATTCCATTAAAAACGCGTCACAATGAGGTGGCACCATCGCAGTTTGAGTGTGCACCAATGTACGAAGAGATCAACTTGGCAATTGACCACAATCAATTGTTGATGAACGTCATGGAGCAAGTTGCTTTGAGACACAACTTCAAAGTATTATTACATGAAAAACCATATTCTGGTGTAAACGGTTCTGGAAAACACAACAACTGGTCTTTGATTACCAATACTGGTGTCAACCTATTGTCTCCAGGCAAAACGCCTAAAAATAACCTGATGTTCTTGACATTCTTTGTCAATACCATCAAAGCGGTTTTTGAAAATGCTGATTTAATGCGTGCATCTATTGCAAGCGCAAGTAACGACCACCGTTTAGGTGCTAACGAAGCGCCACCGGCAATTATCTCGATCTTCTTAGGTTCTCAATTAGACGAATTATTGGAAGAAGTAGAATCAGCTCGTGTAGCCAAGAAAGTTAAAGCTGAAGCAAACTTGTGGCACGGTATCCCTAAAGTTCCAGAATTGAAATTGGATAACACGGACCGTAACCGTACTTCACCTTTCGCATTCACGGGTAATAAGTTTGAGTTCCGCGCCGTGGGTTCCTCAGCAAACTCTGCCCTACCAATGACGATATTAAATGCCATCGTTGCCGCACAATTGATCGAATTCAAAGCAGAGGTAGACAAGCAAATCAAAAAGGGTACGAAAAAAGATCTTGCGATCTTAAATGTTGTCCGTAAATATATCAAAGATTCAAAAGCAATCCGTTTTGAAGGAAATGGATACAGCGAAGAGTGGGAAAAAGAAGCGGAAGCACGCGGTCTTTCCAACATTAAATCAACTCCTAAGGCTCTAGATGTCTATGTAAAAGAAGAGTCTTTGGCTTTATTTGAATCCTTAGGTATCTATACAAAACGCGAATCCGAAGCTCGTCATGAAATCTTGTTGGAGAACTTCTACAAAAAACTTCAAATCGAGGCTCGTGTGATCGAAGAGATGGTTAATAATCAGATTGCTCCTGCATGTTTCACCTACCAAAACGAATTGATCGAAAATGTGAAAGGCCTGAAAGACTTAGGTCTGGCTCAAGCAGCATTTAGCTCACAATTGAATTTCGTAGAACGTATCTCCACACATGTAAACACAATCTTGGAACAAGCTGAAGCCATGCGCCAAGAACGTAAAAAAGCAAACCAAATCGAGGATGTACGTGAACGTTCAATCGCTTATGATGAACTAGTAAAACCATATTTTGATGTGATCCGTTACCATGTCAACAAATTGGAAAAAATCGTTGACGATAAAAAATGGCCTCTTCCAAAATTGAGAGAGATCTTATTCTTAAGCTAATTTCGCTTATGTATAAAAAGAAGAAGAGCATTCCTGCAGGAATGCTCTTCTTCTTTTTATACAAGGGCAGTTGATTTAAACGCCTCCCCCTTTTATGAAACAGTTATTTCTTTAAGCGATTATCCTCATCGTTATTCCCCGCTCTCTTATCAACCGATTTAATATTGACGTTTCCAAAACGGTAAGAAAGCGAAAGCCGGATAACTCTACTATCATATCCGTTGCGAATGCGATAATAGCCATTCTCCTGCGAACTTGATAATCTCCGTTGTCCTCTGGTATTCAAGATATCATTCAGGGCCAGCTTCACATTCAGCTTTTTATCAAGAAAATTTTTCCCTGCTCCGAGATCGATCCCATAATAAGATTGAAAACTAAAGACACCATAGACAGCCGGAGAGAAATAATTGGCTGTCAGTTCCACATTGGTTGTCTCACCGATACGGATATCATGATTGGAGCTCACCTGAAAAGATAACTTTTCCAGCTGACGCTGAGCGCCTGAGCGCTCGTCAAAATTATATTTGCTATAAAACGCGGTCAAGTTGTTGGAAGTAGTCCATCCTTTAAGCACTTTAACCGGTACATTGATGTTCATATGATAATAATCGAAATAGGTCAGGTTCCGATCCGTCTGTGCGATGGCCTTGGTTTCCGAATTGCTCTCTATGACCTGCGTGATTGCATCATTGGTTCTCTTATAGCCAAGGCTCAACAAATAACGTTCCTTAAAGGTATAATTCAGCTCATAGGAGTTGGTATATTGTGGATTTAAATAAGGATTACCGTATTGATAGGTATATTGATCCAGGTAGTAGATAAAAGGATTCAACGCACCATAATCCGGGCGGTCTATCCTTCGGCTATAGCTTAGACCAAGTTTATGATTATCATTGATCTGTTGTTGTATAAATACCGTTGGAAAGAAATCCGTATAATTGCGTTTTGTCTGCTGTCCTAAGGTTACTGAATTGCCCAATGAACTGGTATTTTCAACACGGAGTCCGGCTTGTACAGAAAACTTTCCAAAGGATTTATTCAAGGTAAAATATGCTGCTGCAATGTTTTCGTTGTACAGGAACTGATTGCTTTGTTTTGTGTTTAGCACAAACTCTCCCGCCAAGTTTTGATCCTCATAGATCAAGTTATTATCTGTTTTAACGCGACTGTATTTCAACCCTGCTTCGAGTTTTGTTGTTTTGTCAAAGGGGTGGACAAAATCTGTTTTGAAAACTAAGATTTTGGAATTGGACAACATGTCATTTCGAAAAACCTTCGGCATTTTAAATTCCGTCCAATTTGAATCTAAGAAACGGTTTTTCACGGTGCTATTATCGTTATTTTTAGAATAGGAATAATCTGCATTCGCTGTCAGTTCAGTTCCCAATGTATCGAATGTCTTTTTGTAATTGAGGTTGTAAGCCAGATAGTGATAGGTAAATTCCGAAAAGTTGCTTCCCTGTACCACAGAGTCCAATTTACCTTTTTCCGAAGCAATTAGATTATCTCCCTGCCGTGTAGAATTACCATTGCTCACGTTACCATTGACGACAAAGCCAAGCACATCTTGTTTGCCAAGGTTAAAATCCGCAGCGAATTTAAAATTATGTCCGCGATAACGAAATTTCGAATAAGAATCCGAATTGAAATAGGTTATTCCTACTGAATCCCTGACAGAACGATCGATCGTTAAATCATTAAAGCCCAAACTATTCTGGTAATTATAGGAAGCAAACAGATTTATCCAATTATTGCGATGGTTGAGTAAAAAACCGCCATCACCTTTCGTGTATTTTCCCTGTCCCAGGTTGAAGTTTAAACTGAGGTTGCTACCAAATTGCGTGTTTTTTTTTGTTTTGATATTGATAATACCAGCATTTCCAGCAGCGTCATATTTTGAAGGCGGATTGGTAAGGACTTCAATCGAGGCGATCGCATTTGAAGCCGTATTTTCCAACAGTCTGGAAACTTCATCTGCAGAGAGATAAGTAGGCTTTCCATCGATCATAATAATCACATTACTTTTACCGCGCAGGTTGATTTTTTTATTGTCCAAAGTCACACCGGGCACCTTTTGTAGAAGTTCCAACGCGTTGTTTCCGGTTGCCAGTACACTATTCTCTACATTGAGGACAATCTTGTCAATTTGACTTTCAATTAGGGGTTTCTTGCCAACGACCTGAGCCTCACCCAAAACTCGTGTTTCCGCTTGCAGGCGAATGGTATCCAACGACATGATCGCCCCCGCCTTTAATGCGATTTCAGTAGAGCGGTAGGTTGTGTAACCTACTGCTGAAACTTGCATCACATATATACCATGAGGAACTTCCACAAATTCAATACCGCCGTTTTCTTTCGACAACGTCCCTTTCAACGGAATATCGCCAGGACTACGCAATAGTGAAATACTGGCGGCGCCAAGGGGGAGGTCATCCTGACCAACAACAACGGTATGGAGCTTCCCACCTACCGATTGTGCAGAAACTGCTGCCCAAGGAGCAACGAGCATGATCATTAGGGACAATAGCAACAATTTATTTTTCTGTGGTTTCATCATGTAAATCTTTATATCATCAATTAGGGAGTCAACACGCATTTTCTAAACGATGACAACAAACCTCGGGTTTTCATTACACCTTGACCAGTGTTAATAGATAGATAACCAAAAACAATCGGTAGAACAGCAAATTACTTCGGTAAACCAAATTTTATCCATACAATAAGATAGCTTACTGCAATTTTTCAAAAAAAACTGCGCCATCTCCAAGCTCAGCCCATGGCGCCGCTAATTAAGCATGCGCTTAAAACAATGCTTCAAACATGACTTGTTTCAAAATAAAAATTCATAAAAACAATCATATTCAAAATAAATAAAATGTATCTATAAAATATTAAGCATAATATTCGTATTTTTGCAGCGAAAATTAGTAAACTGATTGATGGGCATCGTATCATTAAAGAAAAGATTCTACTGTATTTATAACCAAGTCATGCGATTTATCCAAGGTGAACACAGTGGTGATGCCTTGCGCAATGTATCCATCAGTATTTTACCAAGTTTAGCCATCTATTTATTAGGGGTTCCGGCAAGCACCGCCATAGGAATTGGAGTAGGCTCTTTATTGACGACCTTGACTGATCCTCCAGGTAACCGTAAGGATAAATTATCCTCTGCATTGCTCTGCATTCCGACATTCTTTGTTGCCTCATTTCTTACCGCTTATTTATTCCCTTTTCACTGGCCCTTGGTTATTCTCCTTGGTTTAGCCGGATTCAGCTTTACCTTGTATGGCCTGTTCGGCCCGCGGTATGCTGCGATCGGCAACATGACCTTGATCTTAATGAGTTTTATCATCGGCCTGGCACCAAAACAACCCTTGGCAGTCGGACTGCAAATCACAACTGGAGCAACGATTTACTATTTGTTCAGCCTATTACAGGCTTATATAAAACCCTACCGTTCCTTGAAGCATGCCATGGCAAATGGCTTTCAGGGTTTATCTCAATTCTTACTGATCCGTGCCCAATCCTATGACCCGAGCATCCCGCTGGATATTACCTACAGTCGCGTAGGAAAAATCCATGGTCAGATCAGCGAACAGCAAGAACAGATCCGTTCACTGCTATTCCGGGAAAAAAGAATTATCGGCCATCAATGGCCTAAGAGTAATTATTGGCTGAGCCAGGTTTATGGCCTAATTGATCTACACGAGCTTATTACCGCCCTTGACCATGATTATGACGCCATTCGTAAAAATCTTGCCGACACGGGCAGCCTCCCTGTAATCCGCCGCGCAATAAAGTTGTTGGCCCTAGAAATTGATAGCTTTTCACAGCCACATAAACGGTTTCGTTATGCACAACAATTGTATTACAATACAATTAAACTGAATGAATGCCTGACTGAGCTGAAAAATATCCAGCTACAGCAAACCGGTCAAGCAGGCCCCATACTACTTTCTATTATTGCCAACATGGAATCCATTCTTGAGGTGCTTCAACGAATCCAAATTGCTTTTTATCAAAATCAGGAAATTCAGGATAAGATTGGTACCGAAGAATACCAACAATTTATCAACCGACCATTGGGCAGTCTGGGGGAGATCAAAAATAAACTTCATCTTAAAAATCCACTGTTTCGCTTTGCGCTCCGTATGGCTTTACTTTTTGGTGTGGGTGCGTTGATCGGTATCCTGTTCCTGGATTTCAAATATACCTATTGGATTTTGCTCACTATTGCAATTGTCGCCAGACCGGCGTTCTCAATGACCAAAACCCGAAATATCGAACGAATTGTAGGGACATTTTCGGGTATCTTGATCGGTATTTTATGTCTGACATTTTTGGAAAGCATCCCCTTACTACTGAGCTTATCGGCAATCGGGCTTTTCGGATTCTTTTTATTCAACCGTTCCAATTATATGGTCAGTGTTGTTTTTATTACGTTGGCCGTTGTCATTGCCCTGAACTTATTTGAAGGTAATATCAATCTTATTTTGGGCAGCCGTATGGTTTTTACTTTGGTAGGTGCTTTTCTAGCGATTGCAGGATACTTCCTTATCCCGGTGCGTCAAAGTTCAGGTCTGGTCTACCTGGCAAAGGAGGTTGCAAGCTATAACCAGCATTACTTCCAGATAATCAACCAACGTCTCTCCGACAATCTACAGAGCTCCTTTGACATCCGGTTAGCGCGTAAAAAGGCCCAAACAGCAATGGCCTTATTTTCAGATGCCATCAACCAGATGAAGAAAGAGCCTGAACATAAATGGATCGACTGGTCACACATACACCATTTTCAGGCACTCTCCTATCGGATCAATTCACACTTGGTCGGACTTTCCATCTCCATCAGTAAAAAGAATCCGCAAGTCCTGCACAACGACATCTATGTCAGAATAGACGAGTTAAAACCTTTATTAACAGATCTGGATCAAATTGCGGAGCATATCGCACGCAGCAAAAAATAAGCCGCTACTCCGGATCTGAGAGACAGATAACCACAAGATTTTCAACCCAGCCTATATTTCCCTAGGCTGTTGGGAATATGTATTTACACAATAGTTTGATTTAAAAAATTGTTTTTCTTTTGCATTAATAGAAAAGAAGTTTATATTTGCAATGTCTTCAGATGAAGATTTCTAATCAACACCTTCCTTAATCAGCAGGTCTTGATTTATAAAGAAGTGGCGAGAGACTGGCTCAATGACCCACTGGCAACCTTCAATTTGGTTGAAAAGGTGCCAAATCCTGTCCAAAGCAATATCGTTTTGGAGCATATAAATGAAATAAGACAATGATTATTACATTACAGAAAACCATCAACAATTTAGGTTTGTTTCAGACAAACCAGCTAACAGGTAAAGAGGCGATACATAGCAATGCCATGTCTATGCGAATGCGCGAGCATACGCACCTTCCAACTTGTTAAGCATCATTTTCCCCTTTCCCGGATTACGATATTAACAGACCTTTTAAACAGGTGTGTATGCTTTCTTTTATCTCTTTGTCAACATTTTTTTTGAACCCTTAAAATCTGATATATTATGTCTTCCAACAAAAATCTAAAATTCGAAACGCTACAAGTTCATGCCGGCCAAGTGGCAGATCCTACCACGGGATCCAGAGCAGTACCTATATACCAAACATCTTCATTTGTATTTGAGAATGCCGAACATGGAGCCAACCTATTTGCACTGAAACAATTTGGTAATATCTATACACGGATCATGAATCCCACAACAGATGTTTTTGAGCAACGTATCGCAGCATTGGAAGGCGGGGTTGCAGCATTAGCTGTTGCTTCGGGTCAGGCGGCACAATTTATCGCATTAAATAATATTCTTGAAAACGGAGATAATTTCGTAGCGGGCTCTAATTTATACGGTGGTACATTCAATCAGTTTAAGGTTGCATTCAAACGTCTTGGCATTGAAGCCCGTTTTGCGACGGATGCTGAAGCCGATAAAATTGAAGCACTTATTGACGATAAGACCAAAGCGATTTATGTAGAAACTATCGGAAATCCGAGTTTCAATATACCTGACTTTGAAAAAATTGCGGCTGTAGCCAAAAAATATGATTTACCCTTAATTGTCGACAATACTTTCGGAGCTGGAGGCTATCTATTCAAACCCTTGGAATATGGTGCACATGTTGTCGTTGAATCCGCAACAAAATGGATCGGCGGTCATGGCACAAGTATTGGCGGTGTCATTGTGGATGGTGGAAATTACAATTGGGGCAATGGAAAATATCCACAATTCTCGGAACCGTCCGAAGGCTACCACGGCTTGGTCTTCTCAGAAGTATTTGGGGAAAAGGGGCCTTTTGGTAATATTCAGTTTGCTATCCGCGCCCGTGTTGAAGGTCTACGGGATTTTGGTCCGGCGCTTTCGCCATTCAATTCATTCTTATTACTGCAAGGGCTTGAAACCCTGTCGTTACGTGTACAACGCCATGTAGACAATACCCTAGAGGTCGCCAAATGGCTAGAAGCTCATCCGCAGGTAGAGAAAGTAAATTATCCAGGATTAAAAAGTTCACCAAGCTTTGCCAATGCGCAAAAATATCTCAAAAACGGTTATGGCGCTGTCCTTTCCTTCCAATTAAAAGGTGATGCCGCTCAAAAGGCAAATGCTTTTATCGACAGTCTGGAACTTATTAGCCATCTGGCCAACGTTGGTGATACCAAATCATTGATTATCCACCCTGCTGCAACGACTCACCAACAGTTAAGTGATGCAGATCAGGCAAATGCGGGTGTATTCCCGGGATTATTGCGCCTTTCTGTAGGGATTGAACATATTGATGATATCAAAGCGGATCTACAACAAGCATTCGATAAGATCAAATAATCAGGTAGATTCATAAATTTAAGTGTAATGAGCAGGCATATTTATCAACATCCCAGCCCCTTTATATTTGAAAACGGGAAGGAACTTGTCGATTTACAGATCAGCTACCAAGTATTTGGTGAGATTAATGCTGATCGCAGTAATGTAATCTGGGTCTGTCATGCCCTAACGGCAAATGCGAATGTGCTGGACTGGTGGCCCGGTTTGTTTGGCACAAACGATCTATTTAATCCGAATGATTACTACATCGTATGTGCCAATGTCATTGGATCAGCCTATGGCAGTAGCAATCCCCTATCCATCAATCCGGCCACTGGTCAGCCCTATTACCTATCTTTTCCGGAATTTACGGTCAAAGATCTGGTCAATGCACATCAGTTGCTCGCGGCTCATCTGGATATCAACGAAATTGAAATTCTAATCGGGGGTTCCCTGGGTGGTCAGCAGGCGCTGGAATGGGCAGCGTCCAATACGATCGCCATCAATCAACTCATTGTCGTCGGCACCAATGCGGTACATTCTGCTTGGGGCATTGCCTTTAATGAAAGTCAGCGCTTAGCAATTACGGCAGACCGGACCTTCTATGCCAACCATCCCGATGGGGGTAAAAAAGGTCTTAAAGTAGCCCGCTCGATCGCCCTGTTATCCTATCGAAATTATATTACGTACGACCATACACAACGAGATGAGGACGACAGCAAAGTGAATGGATACAAAGCGGCTTCCTATCAAAATTATCAGGGTGAAAAGCTTGTAAAACGCTATAACGCTTATAGCTACTTCTACCTGACAAAGGCGATGGATAGCCACAATTTGGCCCGGGGAAGAAAATCGCTGGAATCAGCACTCGCTGGGATTCAGTGCCCTACATTAGTTTTAGGTGTAAATACAGATGTGTTATTTCCACCAGATGAGCAGAAATTTATCGCAGCGCATATTCCAAATGCCAGCTATCAGGAGATCGAGTCAAGCTATGGCCATGACGGCTTTCTGATAGAAACAAAAAAACTGACGGCTATTATCCATAATTTTTTAGCGAATAAGAAGGCGTATATCAACGAATTAGTATAAGAGAAGTAAACAATAATATAAGAGCACACAAGAAGAGATATGAGTAATAAATTAACGATAGGGATGTTTGGCTTTGGAGTAGTAGGCCAAGGTCTCTACGACATTATCAAAACCAAAAATCTGAATCTGGAAATCAAGAAGTTTGTCATTAAAAATGCGGACAAAAAACGTACACTGCCAGCTGACCTATTTTCGACGGATGCCGAAGCGATCTTGGGCGATCCCGAAATCAATACTGTTGTCGAACTGATCGATGATGCCGAAGCAGCTTATAAACTAACTGTACGCGCGTTGAAATCTGGCAAGAATGTGGTATCTGCCAATAAAAAAATGATTGCCAGTCATCTTGAGGAGCTGGTTGATATTCAACATGAATATGGCACTAGCCTCCTTTATGAGGGGGCCGTCTGTGGAAGTATTCCTATTATCCGTAACTTGGAGGAATATTATGACAATGAGCTTTTGCATTCGGTCAGTGGTATATTCAACGGATCTTCCAATTACATTCTTTCGAAAGTCTTTAATGAAAACCAACAATACGCAGATGCACTAAAAAAAGCCCAGGAACTCGGCTTTGCAGAAACAGATCCTACGCTTGACGTGGGCGGATATGATCCTAAATTTAAAGTCTGTATTGTCGCTTCACATGCATACGGTATTTATGTTAAACCAGATGACGTGTTTAATATCGGTATTGACAAATTAGGTCAACAGGATATTCGCTTCGCAAAGGAAAAGAACTTAAAAATCAAGTTGATCCCTACCGCCAAAGAGATCGATGGCAATAAGGTTGTACTTTATGTGCTTCCTCGTTTAGTAGGTAAAGAAAGCATGTTGTACAATGTAGAAAATGAAAATAACGGCGTATTGGTCAAAGCTGCTTTTGCGGATGAGCAATTCTTCTATGGCAAAGGCGCGGGCGGTCACCCTACCGGCTCAGCCGTATTGTCAGATATTGCGGCATTACGCTATGGCTATCGTTATGAATATAAAAAGCATTTAGAGTCGAGTACCTTAAATTATAGTCAAGATTATCTGCTCAAGGTTTATTTAAGATACACGGACGATCAACTGATCGAAAAACTAAATTTTAGTGAGATCACCGAAAGATATTACGCAGCAGATTTCAAATATGTTATTGGCTATATCAATCTTCAACAAATTGCAGCCCACAAGGCGGATTTGGACCAAGAGGGCAATTTCATCGCTGAAATCGCGTAGGCAATCAACAAACCAACCTACCATTAAGGGGTGTTTCAAAAAATTTGGACACCCCTATTTTTTTTAAATGCTTATTTTTTATTGATTCGTATTTTTCAATAAGGGATCAATAGGCGCTGTGTTCGATTTATTGACCAGAAGGAACCTTCAGTCGCTTTTCAGAGCTATTGGTATTTGTGAAAGCCTGAAGGTTTTATTTTATATATTCCTTGAAGTCAATTTTTTAAATTATCTGGTCTTGGACAGGTTAGCTCTTACTTTGTGGCCAACTACTGTTATTAATTAGCAAGTACCGCCATGAACAAACCTTAATTTGTACTGGCACTGCTTTTCAAATGCACTGTCATTACCCCACCTTTCACCAAATGTTCGAAAGGAAGCTGCCAACCCGTCCAAGGCTTGTTATTCAATCGAACCTGACCAACATAAAAACTATCCGGATTCGTCTTTTTAACCTGAATGGTAAATTTGTTTTTTCGTAAAGTTTTGGGTAGCTGTATCGTAATTTTATCAAATAGAGGAGCACCTATCTGAAAGGCGGGATTTTCAGCTGTTAAGGCGCTCACATCGAATAAACCGATACCTGACAGAACGTACCAAGCCCCCAGTTGGCCCTGGTCTTCATCCTGCCCATAGCCATAACCGTGTACAGGATCATTACCGTAAAATTCATTTGAAATAGCCCGTACCCATTTTTGACTGAGGTCGGGTCTTCCTGAAAAGTAAAATAACCAGGAGATATGTAAGTTGGGCTGATTGCCATGGTTATATAAGCTTTCAATCCCTGCGAAGGCATCGATATGGGTTCCTCCGCCAAACACATTCTTTTGTGACACTGTAAATATACTGTCCAAGCGTTGATTGAATAGATCCTTTCCAACGAGCTTGACCAATTCCTGCGGAACGTGTGGCACATAAAACGTGTACTGCCAGGCATTTCCTTCCTGAAAACCACGCCAAGGTTGATAAGGATTAAAATTTGGAATAAATTTCCCCAAACTGTCTTTTGGTCGCATGAATTTAGTCGATGGATCGTATAATCCTTTCCAGGCAGTTGAAAGTTCATACAGTTTTCTGTAGTCTGCATCACGGCCGAGTGATTTTGCATATTGCGCTGCAGCTGCGGCCGAAAATGCATATTCCAACGTATGGGAGGCACCAAATGGCGATCCGGTGGTCAATAATTCGGGACTACCGGTATTATCCTCGATATAAGGCGAATACCCCTTATCGACAAATACCCCTACATCGAGCTTGCCTGCCCCCGGAATTCGTCCACGCGATTCAAGTTCATTTTTTCGCACAGCTTCATAGGCAAAATTCGTGTCGTAATTCCGGATACCGACATTATAGGCCGCAGCAATCGCCAGTCCTGTGAAATTAGTACCCACACCGGAGACATATTTACTATTGGCAATTCCGTCTCCAAGCCAACCTGCATCACGGTATACCAAGAGTTGGCTCTGTACCCAATCGTTGTAATAATCAGGATAGGCAATCGACCAGAGTTGTGTCAGGTTCCAAAATGCCCCCCAGATCGCATCTGTATTATAGTGCTGATGCATAGGTTTTCCTTGTGTATTTAAAGCAATCTGGCCAACTGAACCATCATTTTTGGGATAGGCTCCATTAATGTCGCTGGCAAGTCCCCGTCCGAGCAGAGCGTGGTATAGTCCTGTATAAAATTTTACGCGGTCCGCTTCTTTGCCGCCTTCCACCAATATCCTCCCCAGCTCGTTGTTCCAGGTCTTGAGTGCCTCCGCCTTCGCCTGATCAAAGGTCAGATCCTTGGCCTCCTGCTGCAAATTAAGTTGTGCATTTTCTACAGAAGTATAGGACAAGCCTGTCTTGATTGTAATGGATTCATCAGCCTGTGTAGCGAACCGAAGAAATATTCCAGCCCCCTTTCCTTGTATTGTTTTCTTTTCTTTAAAAATCACCGAATCTTTAAATGTACCGTAGGACTTTGGCAACTTGCTGAGCTGTGCAAAGAAATACATCTTTACAGTGGCTCCTGGTTGATATTTCTGCACATAAACTGGGTTAGTGACTACATATCCCCATACAGACTGCTTATCATAATTGACCTCGGCATCCACCACTGGACCACTTTCTCCCATGACTTGTCCAATATCAAATATAATATTAGCGGCATCTGTTTTTGGGAAGGTATAACGATGGAAGCCTACTCTTTTGGTTGCAGTCAGTTCCGCCAGGACCGCATAGTCCTTCAATTTCACCCTGTAATAACCTGAAGTGGCAAATTCGTCTTTCTTATCAAATGACGACCGGTAACCACTTTGTGGCTGATCCAATTTACCCGGAACCGTTTTGAGCGTTCCTACCGAAGGCGCAAATGTAATCCCGCCGACCTGAAATTCGTGAAAATTCGCAAAGCCTTCGATCGAGCTGTGTCTATCATCATAGCCCACCGCCTCCCAGCCAGACTTATTGCCATAACTTCCATTAGTACTTGGTGCCAATTTGGCCATTCCAAAGGGAACCGCTGCCGGTGTGTAAAAAAAATACCGGCTATGAACAGATCCAATATTCGGTTTTACCAGTGTGGTTAAATCAATCTTCCTTTGTCCCTGCACACAGTTTACACTGGAGAGTATGCAAAAAAAATAAAATATGAGTCGCTTTGCCATTGTTGTCAATTAGGTTCAAAAACAAACTTACGAAAAATAAACTATGTATAAACATGCTGATATAATTTATTAAAAAAAGTGGGTAACAGACAGGGCTAAAAACAGCATCAGAATGTAAAAATTTAAATACCATCTCAATTAAATCCTATAAAAAGCTTAAAAAGATGGTTATTTTTATATTTTTGTTTGTACATACATAAAAAAGAATAACCAAGAAGCTTTCATTCATCAAGGCCAATTTAAAATCAGCGATCATCACTCTTAATTTAACAAATCATACGTAAAGGCTACTGAAATGCTTCAATAATTCAACCACTAACACTAGTTCTCATGAAAAGAAAACTGACATTTTTAAGTCTTACATTTATTTTATTCGGAAGCAGCCTGTCCGCTCAGCAAAAAGCAGCATCAAAAGGGACAGCACTTAAGCTGGCACAAACCATTTTAGCTGATCAAAAGTTAACCTATGTAGACAGTTTGGCCCGACAGGTCATCAAAGAAGGTTTTAATGCCGGGAGTGGTTATTCGCAGATCTGGGCGCGGGATCTCAATACTTTTATTGAAACTGCATTGGAAGAAAGATCTGCTGCCGATGTCCGCGGTGCGATTCTCCTGTTTTTCCAAATGCAACAGCCTAACGGCGAGATGGTAGACGGCTATGTGCTCAAGAAAGATTTTACCTGGCATGACGATACTCCCTATTATTCAAAAAATGCACCCGATCATGTCGGGTTTAAAAATACGGTCGAGACTGACCAGGAGAGCTCTTTGATTCAGTTACTGGGCAAATACATACAGAAAACCAAGGATTACAGTATTCTTGACGAATCCATCGGTGGACTTTCCGTCAAAGAAAGGGTGCAGCTTATGCTGGACTACCTCAAACGAGAGCGGTACAATACAAAGTATAAGCTGCTCTGGGGGGCAATGACTGCAGATTGGGGGGATGTACAGCCGCATGACGATTTTGGTTGCGATTGGAACCAGCTTTCAAATGAGGCCATTGATGTATACGACAATGCCATGCTCATCATTGCCCTACAGCTGTTGATCGAAATACAACCCAATGCGGCGAAGACCGCTGACTGGAAGGCCTTTAAAAAAGAGCTTGAAACAAACAGCCGACGCTATCTCTGGGATCAGAAAAGGCAAAAATTTATTCCCCATATCTATCCAAAGTCATCTCCCCTTCCTAAAGGTTTCGATGAAAACAAGATTCATTACCATGGCGGAACGGCAGTTGCAATTGAAGCCGGCTTGCTCAAACGGAGCGAAATAGCAACTGTCAATAAGCAGATGCTCGAAAATGTACGCCTCTCAGGTATGCCAAGTATTGGTCTCACCCTTTACCCGACCTACCCCGAAGGATTTTTTAAAGGTTGGATGGCCGAGCCTTATCACTATCAGAATGGTGGTGACTGGACCTGGTTTGGTGGCAGAATGATTCAGCAGCTGATCCAACATGGTTTCTATCAGGAAGCCTACGATGAACTACAGCCAATGATCGATCGTGTGGTCAAGAATAAAGGTTTTTATGAATGGTACGGGAAAAACGACGTCCCAAGTGGATCCGGAAAATTCAAGGGATCGGCGGGTGTATTGAGCAAAGCTATTGCAATGATCAACCAATGGGCATCGGAAACGGCTACTCATCAGCAATAATGCAATCAATGAAATGATCCACTAACTAGCCGCTACTGGATCATTTCACGTTTTAATAATCTCTTCGGCTCTCAACCGTGTAGGTAAAACTTTCTGCACGATAGAAACCTAGATTATATTCAATTGGCTTTCCAGACTGATCGAAAACAAATCGCTTGCGTGACAAAATAGGATCACCGATATTAATTTCGAGCTTATCTGCGATAAATTTATTTGCTGCAACGGCATCGATTTCCTCTTGTGATAGATCCGCTACCACATGATAGTCGGCTTCCAATATTTCATACAAGGGACGTTTAAAATCTTCGTCTCCCGTCAAACCGATACGTGGATGGAAATAAGAGATAAAATAGACGAATGGATCATCCTTCTTGCCGCGTAGTCGCTCCAATTTCAACAGCTTTTGATCCTCATCAACAGCAAAAAATTGTGTAATGGCCTTATCGGGTACCACCCAGCTCACGTGTAGCTCGAAATTCTTTACCTCAATCCCGCGATTTTTCATCTCCTGCGAAAAGCTCAGCCAATTTTTGGATTTGGAACTGAATTTGGAACTGGCAACCTTCGTGCCGATACCTTTCTTTCTGGTCAATAGCTCTTCATATACCAGCTTATTAATCGCCAGGCGCAAAGTGGAGCGGGAAATAGCCAATCGCTTAGCCAGTTCGATCTCATTAGGCAATAGCTTTCCTTCGATATATTCCGGTTGTTTTATCAACTCCCGCAATAGATTTTCTGCCTGTATATGCAGTGGAACTGGACTTTTGTGATCTATTTTTAAATTCATTACATAATATTGCTTAGGCTAAAATAAGATTTTTTGCATAATTAAAAAAATAGACATATGTTTGTATGTATATACATATAAAACTTATAAACCAGATATGTCTAAGAATTTTATCATTATTTTATGCATCGTTTCACTGGGGGGGCTACTTTTCGGGTTTGATATGGCCGTTATAGCCGGGGCTTTGCCGCTGGTGAAGCAGTTTTTCGGACTGTCACCAGCACAGGAAGGTGTTTTTGTTAGTTCAGCACTGATCGGTTGCATTATAGGTGTATTTTTTACAGGATCTTTTACAGACAAATACGGTCGTAAACAGGCCTTCATTGTCGCGTCCTTACTTTTCTTATTATCTGCGATCGGTTGCGGATTGAGTCCCAACTATATTTTGCTAATTCTGAGCAGGGGGATCGGAGGACTAGGCGTGGGCATTGCTTCTATCGTTGTGCCACTTTATCTTGCCGAAATATCACCCAGCAAATTCAGAGGCAGATCGGTTACCTGTTATCAACTGGCGATCACCTTTGGTATCCTGATCGCTTATATTAGTAATTATTTTATTCTACAATTGCAATCCTTGCCGCAGACAGAACTTTGGCGCGGGATGTTTCTAGTTGGCGCGGTCCCTGCTATCCTACTCTGTTTCGGCGTTTATTTTATTCCCGAAAGTCCCCGTTGGCTTGCAAAAAATGGACGCAACGAAGAGGTCGCGGTCATTAGCGCCAAACTTGGTCTGACAGATCTACATGATTCGCCTAGTCCGGCCAAAGGAAATATCCGCGAGTTATTTTCTCCTATTTACCGTAGAGCTTTTCTCCTGGGCTTATTTCTACCCTTGTTTTCCCAGCTAAGCGGGATCAATGCGATTGTGTATTACGGTCCCAGTATCCTCCTTGAATCGGGTATTTCCTTAGCTAATTCCTATCACGCGCAATTGTTTTTCGGCGCTGCGAATGTCTTATTTACCTGCTTTGCTATCTGGAAGGTAGATAATTGGGGAAGAAGACCTTTATATATTTTAGGTACATTGGGTGCGACCATCAGTTTGATTGCGACAGGCTATCTTTTCAGCCTGGAACAGACAAACAATGTTGCATTGATTGTTTCCATCCTCTTATTCTTGTTTTTCTTTGCTTTTTCTATCGGTCCATTGAAATTTGTAGTAGCAGCCGAAATATTTCCCAATGCCATACGAGCGCGCGCAATGGGGATAAGCATTATGGTTATGTGGATTTCCGATGCTATCGTTGGACAGCTGACGCCGATTTTGCTTGCATCCTGGGGTGCCCATTATACCTTTTGGTTATTCGCTTTCTTCTGTGCAATAGCTTTTATCGTTGTATTGGGCTATCTGCCCGAAACAAAAGGTAAACCTTTGGAAGATATAGAAAAATATTGGATTGAAAAATCTAAGAAAAATCCCAGCAATCAAAACGCATAATATCATTTTAAAAACATTATATCAATCAAGTCAATTTTTAAATACGCAATAAATAACATCTTATGTATTCCAATACTCAAACGACATCTTTTCAATACGACATCTTACCTACATTTCCAGTTCAGGGCAAATTGTCAAACTCATATTATGAGTTGGTCGATCACCTTGTCGAACATGATATACACTACATAGATGGATTTGTTGGCGTAAATTGGGAAGTACCTGTGGCACAGATTCAGCAGGAATTTGTTAAACGCGGATTAACGGTAAGGTTTGTTTCAATGGAAACCGCATTCTTACCTGAATCGAGCATTCAGGAGAAGGTCGCCCCCTATCTGGGTGGCAATGATCCATTATTTGGAAAAAAAGCGCCCCTCCAACTGGCCGCATATTTTGATGCCGTAAAGCTGGCCGCTTTTGAGGAAATGCTAAACAATACAGCTGCCAATGAATATGTCATCTTTTACGGTCCGGGAGCAGCACTTTTGGATAGCACCAGTAAAGTAATGTACATCGATCTGCCAAAAAATGTGCTTATCCAACGGATGCGTGCCGGGCAGGCCTGGAATTTGGCTTGTGCGAAGCACACGGATCAGAAAGAACTTTACAAACGTTACTATTTTGTCGACTGGGAACTTCTTAACCGACACAAGCGGACGATATTACCCCGGGTGGAGATCCTAGCCGATCAGCAATCTCAGGAAAATCTACCCTGGATTATAGGAAGCGACTTAAAAGAAACCTTACATGCCATGTCCGAAAACTATTTTCGGGTAAGACCAACATTTGAACCTGGAGTCTGGGGTGGACAATGGATGAAGGAACATTTAACGGGCATCGATCAACAGGCAAAAAACTATGCTTGGTCTTTTGAGATGATCGTCCCCGAAAATGGTATATTACTTGAAAGCAATGGACAGGTGCTCGAAATTTCATTTGACCAACTGATGTTTCAGGAAAGTCCAAATATATTGGGCACTGCAGAGCGACGTTTTGACGTTGAATTCCCAATCCGGTTCAACTTTCTTGACACCTTTGATGGCGGCAATCTTTCGATTCAGTGCCACCCTAGCCCAAGTTATGCCAAAACGGAGTTTGGAGAAAATTTCACACAGGATGAATCCTATTACATCGTTGACAGAAAAGGAGACGCTCAGGTCTATTTGGGATTCCAGGAGGATATTGATGCCGACCAGTTCCGGACTGTACTTGAAGATAGTTTCCATACGGGTGAGCCCATTGCAATTGACAGGTACGTCCAAAAGTTTGAATCTCAAAAACACCAACTGTATCTGATTCCGCATGGTACTGTGCACTCTTCCGGTACCAATAACCTTGTGCTGGAAATCAGTGCCACCCCATACAACTATACCTTTAAGATGTACGACTGGGTACGTCCAGATTTAGATGGGAAGCCGCGCCCATTGAATATCGATAGAGCTTTCTCCAATCTCAACTTTAACCGGAAAGGTGATGTTGTTAAAAATACGCTCTTGTCACAACCCCAGATCGAAGTACTGGATACGCAGTCGATAAAGGTACATTTACCGACACATGAAGATCATTTCTATGATGTCTTCAGATACGAATTTGAAGAAGAAGTGCGCATTGAAACAAAGAGTCAATGCCATATTATGATGCTCGTTGAGGGGGAAGCCGTAGAACTGACGACTGCCAATGGAATGAAAAAAATCTTCCATTATGCAGAGACATTTGCTGTTCCCGCGGCTGCGAAATCTTATTCACTCCGTAATCTGGGCGCTAGTCAAGCGAAGGTCATACAGTCTTTTGTCAAAGACGCTAAATGTTAATTTAAGTATACTAACGATAAAAAACAGCATCATGAGAAATTTATATTTCGCGCTATCTACATCATTGTTAATCTTATCCTGCAATAGCGGAGGAAAAAAATCTACCAGCAGCAACACACAGCAAAGCGCTCCCCAGGATAGTAGCTTTCAGGTCGTTAAAGATATGGCGACCAATGTGATCAAAGCT
Organism: Sphingobacterium sp. CZ-UAM; assembly: GCF_002000245.1. GTDB lineage: Bacteria > Bacteroidota > Bacteroidia > Sphingobacteriales > Sphingobacteriaceae > Sphingobacterium. The sequence goes on from NZ_MTCM01000001.1 coordinate 1,996,962, forward strand.
GGATTCAATGCCGGAGACGGCTATAGTGAAGTGTGGATCAGGGATTATAATACCTTTATCACCTTGGCCTCCAAAGTACATCCCCATGATCAGATCAAAGATCAATTGGGCATATTTTTTAAATTGCAGGGTACCGATGGCAATATCGCTGATGGTTTTGTCAAAAAATCCAGCCTGAAGAATGGCGTTTCCGATTATTATACAATCACGAATACCCTGGCACCAGAATATGCCGGGCATAAAAATACGGTTGAAACCGATCAGGAAACATCCCTGATCCAAGCAGTACATAAATACGTCGTCGCAACCAAGGATACCGTTTTTCTGGAACAAAAAATAGGGGCAACAAGTGTAAAAGATCGCATGGAGCAAGCATTGCAATTTCTCATGGATAAGCGCTATAATAGCACCTACGGTCTACTGTGGGGTGCCACAACGGTCGATTGGGGTGATGTACAACCCGAGCATGACTGGGGTGTGCATTTAGATGAAAGTTCCCATATTGCACTGGACATTTACGATAATGCCATGTTTTTAATCGCACTGGACAATTACATTGACCTTTTCCCTGAGAAAAAGGAAAAATGGGGCAAGGTTCGGGAGATGATCGCAAGCAATACGATGAAACATCTCTGGGATGATAAAAATCAAAAATTCATTCCACATATCTATATCAAAGGTTCGCCGTTTCCGAAAGATTTTGATGAAAACCAAATCTACTACCACGGCGGAACTGCGATTGCCATTGAGGCGAACCTGCTCAGCAAAGAGCAGATCAAAACGTCTTTGGACAAGATGATCAAAAATGTAAAGGATGCCGGTGCTGCCACCATTGGTCTAACTATATACCCGACCTATCCGGCCGGCTTCTTCAAGAACAAAGGCATGTATCCCTATGGTTACCAAAATGGTGGAGACTGGACCTGGTTTGGAGGAAGAATGATCCAACAATTGGTTAAACATGGTTTCCAACAGGAAGCCTACGCGCAGATCAAGCCCATGTTGGCGCGTGTTATTAAAAATAAAGGCTTCTACGAATGGTATACCAAAGACAATAAACCCGAAGGTTCGGGAACTTTCAGAGGCGAGGCTGGTGTACTTTACGATGCGATCAGCCTATTGGAAAATACTGAGAAATAACCCGCAGTATTTATACACGACAAATAAAATAGGGTATCCGAAGAGATCGGATACCCTATTTTTATTCAATTTTGTTCGCATTCCCTACACCCTCTTTCCAAATATGCTATAAACGCTATCCTCCTCCAATCGCTTCTTTCTAATAACCACAAGTCAGGTCTCCAATACCCTTTAAGTATTGACTAAGTATTGTTTCAGTATAGACTAAGTATCTATACAGCCGTATTATCGTCAATGGATCATACGACTTGATCTGTATTTTATCATCGCTAGAACCTGACTGTATCCGTAGCGATAAATGGCAATCGGTAATTACCCGTGTCAATACGAACCTTACCATGTAATGCCTTTAAGACCGTACTGTCCTGGCTTCCCGTTTGGTAGATATATACATTTTTCAGATTAGGAACATCCTTCAAATTCGACAAACCCTTTGCAGTTACTTTTGTTCCCACCAGATTGAGATAAATCAACTTTTGCAGTCCTTTCAATTGTGACAAACCACCGTCAGAGACCTTTGTGTTCTCGAGATGCAAACGCGAGATGACAGGCATGGATTTTATGGTAGAAAAAGCCTGGTCTGTAATGGCTGTATGTCCGAGTTTCAGCTGAACGATATTCTCTTTAATGGCCAACAGATCTTGCAGATCCTTATCATTAAACTGTGGGTAGTTGATGGCATTGACCAGCACGAGATTATTTTCTTTAGCCACAGGAATGATTTTAATACCTTTTGCCTGCCAGGCATCGACTTTATCCTTTGGTAAATCGGGTGCTTTGGGAAAATCTGCATACAATACCTGGGAAGCTTCCTGCTCCCCTGTTTCTAGCTTTTTCAATATTACTGCTATTTCTTTGGTCTGTGTGAGTTGATTCACTTTTTTATCGAAATTCGCTCCTTGATCAATCCACCAGGCGATCAATTTGATCTGGTCAGGACTGATTGGTGTACGTCCTTTTGGTGGCATTCTTTTTTTGTGCCCTTCCGGTAAGATCAATCGTGCATACAGCTCACTTTCTTTGGACTTGCTATCGACCAGTACTTTACCGTTCTCGCCTCCTTTTAGCAGGCTTTCCTTTGTATGTAAGGCCAATCCTCCCTCCTGTTTACGATCACCATGACAGCTTTGACAACGCTGTTTGAGGATAGGCTGAATAATACCATCATATACAGCAGCCTCCTGTACATTCTCAACGATTAATACCTCTTCGCTGCTCTCCTTCACGCCAAAAGTCTTTTTCATTGCTTGCGGCATCGCCTCAATAAAGTAACCCTTGCCATGTGTCAAGGTACCACCGTAGTGTCCTGTGATTCCCAGCAATACGACCAGGATCAAAAATAACCAAAAGCGAAACCCAACGATCTTTATTGTCCATTGCAACGTTTCACTTTTTTCACGATAGAGCATATAGAGCAGTATACTGCATCCTGCCACCACAATGCCCAACCATTGGTGGTAATTGAGCACCTCTATTTCGTAACCACCATTGCGCGAAAGCAGAAATCCTGAGAGCGCCGCAAATACAGCTGCTATACTACCTAATAACAAGGATAACCTAATCGCAGGCCGGTATGGATTTTCCTTCTTGAATAGCTCCAAAAATGCCATCACAAATGCGATCAATAAAATTCCGATGGGTAAATGCACTAAGATGGGATGAAAGCGTCCCAAAAAGGCCATCAATTCTTCAAGGAAAACCATCATTCTTTATACCTGTCTTTGAGTAAGTTCAACATATATACATTTACCGACCATTGGTCAGCTACGGGTTGCTGCGTAAAAGGTAGTGTTGGCAGATAGCCCGCCGGACCAAACTCTGTGGTGATGGTCAACACTTTAGCTCCATTTTGTTTATGCTGCTTAACGATCTCATCCCACCAGGCCAAATGTTGACCGACGGTATTTTTCCATTCCGGTGCCGCAGGATCATTGACCTGTGGTCCTTCAGGGTGCCCGATCCGGGCATGGATATGTTCCGTCCGGGCAAGCGCCAAAGCTACCGCTTCTTGCTGGTCACCGAGTAGAGACTCATGTACGTTGCACCAATGTGAAATATCCAGAGCAAGCCTTAAGGAAGGAATCTTTGCTAAGTAATCTTTGGTCAGATGCGCTGCAAAGCTAAATCTACCGCGATGCGTTTCATGGTATACCGGAACATGCTGTTTTTCCATGACAACCTGGCCAATGTCGATCAATTGCTTATTTTGTTCAAAGGAATAATATTCCTTACCTGTATGGCAGTTGATATAATCAGGTTTCATACTTGCAGCTTCTTCCAGATTACGTTTAAAGCTTTCACGGTATTGTTCGAAGGAAGCTCCAGAACCACCGGAAAGCAAGCCTAGGCTCAGACCGTATTTTTGTAGGGCATCCGTCATTTCCTTCCGTTCTTTCTGATCTCCAGGTAGCCAGGCTTCGACACCCTGATAACCTGCTTTCTTAACACGCGCACAAAACTGCTCCCAGGAATCGGCATTTCCCCAATTGGTACAATAATATTTGATATGTAGGTTCTCTTTCTTTTGCGCCAAAACTGCAAAAAAATTGGCTAACAGAAGTATTAGTAATAGGAATCGTTTCATTAGTTAAATAATCGCTTGTATAAGTTCACCTTCCACATCCGTCAAACGGAATGGTCGGCCCTGAAATTCATAAGTAAATTTTTCGTGGTCAAAGCCAAGGAGATGGAGCATGGTTGCATGGACATCGTGTACGGAAGCCCTTCCTTCTACACCCGTAAAACCGATATCGTCCGTTTGTCCATAACTGATGCCATTGCGTATCCCTCCGCCCGCCATCCAAATGGTATAGGCATCCGTATGATGATCGCGTCCCAGGAACGGCATATCACTATTATCCCGATTTTCCTGCATTGGCGTCCGCCCAAACTCACCACCCCAGACCACCAGTGTATCTTCGAGTAGACCACGCTGTTTTAGATCCAAAATCAGTGCTGTCATCGGGCGATCAATCTCCCGACATTTATTTCGAAACCCAAGATCTATCGAGTCAGATGCATTGGTACCATGGCTATCCCAGCCCCAATCAAATAATTGTACAAAGCGTACCCCCTGCTCAACGAGCTTGCGTGCCAATAGGCAATTATTTGCAAAAGATTCCTTTCCGGGCTCGGTACCATATAATTCATGGATATAGGCCGGTTCATTATTGATATTCATCACCTCCGGTACAGCAACCTGCATTTTATAAGCCATTTCATATTGCGCAATCCGGGACAGTGTCTCTGGATCTTTAAATGTGTCATACTCTGTTTTATTCACCTTATTGATCGCATCAATAAGATTTCGCTTCATATCCCGATCCATCCCTTCAGGGTCAGCAATATACAGGACGGGATCTCCTTTCGAACGACATTGGACCCCCTGATAAACTGATGGTAGAAATCCACTTCCCCAGACACTTTTTCCTGCATCCGGTGTTTTACCACCAGAAGTTAACACCACAAAACCCGGTAAATTGCTATTTTCAGAGCCTAGACCATAGGTCACCCATGAACCGATACTCGGACGTCCCAGACGGGCACTCCCGGTATGCATAAACAGCTGTGCCGGTCCATGATTAAACTGATCGGTATGAACAGCTTTCAAAAAACTAACATCATCAACTACCTTACTGAAATGTGGTAAATGATCAGATACCCAAGCGCCACTTTGACCATATTGCTTGAAGGTAGCCTGTGGCCCCAGCATTTTAGGCACCCCTCGAATAAAGGCGAACTTCTTACCTGCCAAAAGTGATTGTGGACAGGGTTGATTATGCAGTTTCTGCAATGCAGGCTTATAATCAAAGAGTTCAAGCTGTGAAGGGGCTCCTGCCATATGTAGATAGATGACACTTTTGGCTTTACCTGGGAAATGTGGCGATTTAGGGATCAATGGATTTAGGGCATTGAGATCCAGACTCCCTTTAGAATTCGATGAATCCCATCCACCGCAACTTGCCAATAGGCCTCCAAGTGCAATGCTACCGATACCAGCGACGCAATCTTTCAGGAAATGTCTTCTTGTCACAGCCTTCAATTCAGATTGCTGTGCCTCTTCAATTAGTTTATTCAGATCTTTCATTCAAGTAAATCTTTTGTAACAGTATCATTCTATCAAGAACCTGCTATTATCTTTGTTTATCTATTATTTTAAGCTTCCGTCCATCGCACTCACTCACTCACTCACTCACTCACTCACTCACTCACTCACTCACTCACTCACTCACTCACTCACTCACTCACTCACTCACATCAATTACCTTTGCGTCTATTCCTTATGATTTTGTCAAAAATTCATCTAAATTCAATAAGGCATTTGCCACCAACATGTAAGCGGCTTTGGATGACAGGTTTTTGCTATTCTCTTTTGCCAAATCACCGCCCAGGTATTTCGCTGCTGAGGCTGGTGTTTTGTTAAATTCAGCAAGCGCTTTTTGGTAGAGCAGTTCGAGATCGGCAATCTTCTTTGGATCAGCCTCCCGGAGCATCGCCCTTCGGTAGCCTGCACCGATACTATTTTTTGTATTTCCTTTGCCTTCCCGCTCCATGATCTCGCCCAAATGTTTTGCAGCTTCAAGATATACAGGATCATTGAGCGTCGTCAAAGCCTGTAATGGTGTATTTGTCCGTATACGATCAACCAGACAGACCTCCCTACTCGATGCATCAAAGGAGACAAAGGAAGGGTAAGGACTGGTACGTTTTAGGAAAGTATACACACCGCGTCTGAACTGATCTTCGCCTTCACTTTTCACCCAGGACTCACCGCTATATACAGTCATCCAAACCCCATCCGGTTGATAAGGCATGACACTAGGGCCATACATTTTATTGCTTAACAAGCCACTGACAGCCAAAGCCTGATCGCGGATCTGCTCTGCGGAAAGTCGGAATCGGGGTCCTCTTGCCAGATAATAATTCTGTGGATCTTTTTTTACATTATCACTATTTAGTGTCGAAGATTGCCTATATGTACCTGAGAGGACGATTTCACGAATCAACTTCTTCATGCCCCATTTTTTTCCGTTCATAAGATCCAGGGCCAGATAATCCAATAATTCACGATGGATTGGCGGTGTGCTCTGAGTGCCCATATCACCTAGAGGTTCAACCAGTCCCCGACCAAAGAGCTGCGCCCAGACGCGGTTAACCAAAGTACGGGCAGTCAATGGATTTTCTTTACTCACAATCCATTGTGCAAAGCCCATACGATTTCGAGGGGCTCCCTTAGGGAAATCATTTAGTGACTCCGGAACCATGGGCTGTACTTCCGCGCCGAGAGACAAACGATTTCCACGGATAAATACATTGGTTTTCCGCTGCATATCTTTCGGGTTTTCGATCATAACAGGCACACCTTCGGGCTGTAGATTGACGAGCTGCAAAAAGGTACGTTGCAGATGCTGATTTTCCATCGGTTTCCCAAGAGGAAAATCTTCGCGAAAAGCAAACCATTCAATCATACATATTGGCTGACCAACTGCAACTGCTGCATTTTTAAAGACCAGGTAGAGATCATGTACGCCTGTTGTCGGTACAATCGCTGCCTGAATAACCTGTCTTCCTGAAGTTTTCGGCAACTCTACATTGCTTAACAGGGGTCCGTTGGGGCTATTAAGATGCACCTCCATTTTCCCGCCGACGGCATCAGTCCAGAAGTTCATAAAGAGCTGTCTTTTGCCGTCCAGCGTAATTGCTTTCAGACGTGCCGATCCACTGTTGCGTACACCAAGCCATTTTGTATCATACAATGCACCATCCACAATCTGATCGCTATAATGCGCATGAATCTTGGGTTCTAGCGTATGCAGAAACAGGTCTGCTGATTTCACCAAGTTTGTATTTCCATTTGCTGCCAGCCAATGCTTAATGCTATCGATGCGTTTTTCGTCCTGCGCAGCATAAAAACGTAACTTCGGATGATCCCCCTGGGTATCTTCATCTCTTGTATTATTGAAAAATGCCAGCGATTTATAGTATTCTTCAAATTTAAACGGGTCATAGGTGTGGCTATGGCATTGTACACACTCAAATGTTGTACTCAACCATACCTGATAACTGGTATTTAAACGGTCCAGGACAGCCGCCATACGAAACTCTTCACTATCAGTTCCCCCTTCATCATTATTCATCGTGTTACGGTGAAAAGCTGTCGCAATAAGCTGATCTTTTGTTGGCTGAGGCAAGAGGTCTCCGGCCAGCTGTTCAACCGTAAACTCGTCGTAAGGCATATCTTTATTTAGTGCTTTAATCACCCAGTCCCGATAAGGCCAAATGCTACGGGATCCATCTTTTTCATAACCTTTGGTATCTGCATAGCGCGCCATATCCAACCACCAACTAGCCCATTTTTCACCATATTTGGAGGAGGCTAATAAGCTATCAACTCTACGGGAATACGCGTCGTCACGCTCATCTTCGATAAAAGCACGGGTTTCGGCCAAGGTGGGCGGTATACCGATGAGATCCAAATAAAGTCTTCTTAATAGGGTGGCCCGATCGGCTTCATCAGCAAAAGTCAGATCTTTGGACTTTAATTTATCCTGAACAAAATAATCAATGTCATTATTCACCCCTTTGGGTTTTATTCCAAATAATCCTGCAAAAGAAAAGGTCTTGGGTACCTCAACTTCTTTGGGTAAAGTATAGGCCCAATGTTCGCCCCACTTTGCACCTTGATCAATCCACCTTTTTAGAATATCGATCTCATCATCACTCAGTTTGGGTGCGTTGTAAGGCATACGTAATTCGGGATCATCCGATAGCAATCTCTTGATAAACTCACTATGTTCCGCATCCCCCCGGATAATCGCCGATTTGCCAGACTCAGCTTTAGCAAAAGCTTCATTTTCGAACAGAAAACTAAGCCCGCCATTTTTCTTCACGCCGCCATGACAGGTAATACAATGTTTATTCAATATCGGTTTGACATCTACACTAAAATCTATTGTTTCTTCTTTGCGAAATGTAAATATTGCAATGCAGGCTACAACTAAGGCCAATGATGCTAACACCATTATTTTTCTATTCATAGCAATAAGGTCTATTCTATATTAATTAGTTATTAGGTTTATTTATAATTCTTATGTAGCTATTCAAGTATCAGTTAATTTGGATAGTTACAAGTTAGTCAACATCAGTTTGGATATTGATTTATAAATTTAAAGAAGAACAATGGGATATACTAAAACTAGATTAACAGAAATATAATCGATATTACCCTTACACGGATCAATCTTCGTTTTTACCCCTATTCGCGCCATACGTCTACATTTACTGCCTATAACAATTTGGTTACGATATCGTAGTCAGCATTGCTTTTTATACTTTTATTCTGGTGCTAAGTTGCTGTTGTTTCTATCATACGACCTATTTACCCTATCTTTCCAGCGATAGCTGATAAGGTGGGCTATTATTAATTGGTCAGGGCGTGGAAGCATCAGATTTGCTCTTGGAGATATGAAAGGAAAAATAGCATACAAGAGGCGAAAAATAAGATACAACAAGGGTAAAATAAGCTATAAAAAAGCCTAAATAGTGTCAGCATTTAATCGATATGACTACTAAATTTGTAAAACCATCCACATAAATTATGAAATACGGCTTTCTTATATTCTTATTTTTCGCTGCGCATCTAGTTAGTGCCCAGCCATCTGCTGTTTATAATCTCAATCTTACGGATCTCGCAACACGATGGGATGAGGCCATCCCTTTGGGTAACGGTCAATTGGGTGCATTGATCTGGAAAAAGGAAAATACGATCCGGCTATCCTTGGACCGTGCTGATCTTTGGGATGAACGAAAAGCTTTTGAGATCGAAAAACATGATTTTAAATGGGTACAGCAGCAATTGAAAAGCAACAGCTATCAAGCGGCCCAACAGTGGGGCGATTCACCCTATGACCGTTCCCCCTATCCCACCAAATTACCTGCGGCGGCGATGACCTTTAACTTAGCTAAGTTCGGAAAAGTTGTATCCAATGTACTGGATATACAAACTGCTGTACATACACTGAAATTCGATGATGGAAAAACACTGACCTCTTTTATCCATGCAACCAGTCCAATGGGTTATTTTGAAATTACAGCGAAGGACATTGGCGACCTTGGCCCTGAGCTTATTCCACATCAATATGAAACCAAGACCAATACGGATGAGCAAAAAAGTGTTGTCGATGGTCAAAGTTTAGCCCGATTGGGCTACAAACAGGGGAATATTGTTAAAATGGGGAATGCGCAGCTATTACATCAGGAAACGTATGATCATCACTTTTTTGAAGTCATGTTATGTTGGGAAAAAGTCTCATCGACCAAATTGATCGGCTATTGGACAATCAGTAATGATGAAAAGGTCAAGAAACAACCGCTATCACTCGAACAATTTGAAAAAGCAAAGCGAAGCCATCTCGCATGGTGGACAAGCTATTGGTCTAAATCCAACATTTCCATTCCTGAAAAAGATCTCGAAAAACAATACTATCTGGAGCTTTATAAATTAGGGGCCACAGCACGTCAAGGAGCGCCGGCAATAACCTTGCAGGCGGTCTGGACAGCAGATAATGGTGGACTACCACCTTGGAAAGGCGACTTTCATAATGATCTGAATACCCAACTGAGCTATTGGCCAGCTTATACAGCCAACCGAATGAATGAAGCACAAAGTTATACGGATTGGTTATGGAAAATCAGACCGAAAAACCTTGCTTACACCCAACAATATTTTGGTGTCGACGGATTGAATATCCCGGGTGTGCTGACCTTGAACGGCTATCCTATGGGCGGTTGGATTCAATACTCCCTCTCGCCTACGGTCAGTGCCTGGACAGCCCAACATTTTTATTGGCAATGGAAGTACAGTATGGATCCTACTTTCTTAAAAGAACAGGCGTACCCTTATATTATAGCAGCAGCGACCTACCTAAAAAATATTACTTATCTCAAAGATGGGAAACGCTATCTACCCCTGAGCAGCAGTCCAGAATATAATGATAACAGCACGGCCGCGTGGTTTAATAGTTGGACCAATTTTGATCTCAGCCTGGCACATTATTTATTCGCTATAGCAGCCGAGGTCAGTACAGCTAACGGCAAAGCCGAAGCAGCAAAAGAATGGACAGGGTATGGCGCAGAATTACCCAATTTTGCCATCGATGAAACTGGTCTCCGCGTTGCAGAAGGTTTGAGCATGAAACATTCACACCGGCATATGTCACCCTACATGGCTATTTATCCCTTAGGCATACTTGACATCAATAACACTCAAGATAAATCGTTGATTGAAAAATCGTTATCACATTTAGAACAATTGGGTACACGGGCCTGGGTCGGATATTCGTTCTCCTGGATGGCCTGTCTCCATGCGCGGGCGAAACAAAGTCAACAGGCTGTCGTAAACCTACAGAAGTTTGCGCATAACTTTTGTTCCATCAATTCATTCCACCTCAATGGGGACCAAAATGGTGGTCAATATTCTGATTTTACTTATCGGCCTTTCACGTTAGAGGGAAATTTTGCCTTTGCACAGGGTATTCATGAATTGTTAATTCAGAGCAAAAATGATTATATCGAAGTTTTTCCGGCCACCCCTACGGATTGGAAAAATGTATCCTTTAAAAACCTGAGAACAATGGGTGGATTTATTGTGAGCGCTGAAAAGAACAACAACAAAATCACGCTGTTGAAAGTAACCGCTAGTCAAGATGGTATCTTCCGTATTTTTGAAAATACAGATCTTCAGGATATTTCAACTAAAAAGCGGCTTCCAAAAGATAAACAGCTTCAATATATCAGACTGAAAAAGGGTCAGACAGTTCAGCTAAGTAGCGTTTAACAAAATCCGTATTATCAATTCGTTATGATCAACCGAAAAAAATTCATCCAGTTAGGCGGTCTAGGCATAGGCGGTCTCTTTGTCAACAAGAGCCTTAAAAGTGCACCTACAACCTCGACAAAAAGCACTGTACTCAAAACTAACAACGTTAAATTTGGCGTTATCGCGGATCTCCATTATGATCTGATGCACGACGGTGCACGACGGGCCCAACTCTTTATTGACGCGATGAAGCGTGAAAATCCCGACTTTATTATTTCCTTGGGAGATTTTTGCGTCCCAAAAGCCGAAAATAAAGAATTAATGGATATCTGGAGCGGTTTTACAGGGGAAAGGCACTTTGTCATCGGCAATCATGATACCGATGGTGGATTCACGAAAAAACAGGTAAACGATTTCTGGAATAGCCCGGCTCCATACTATTCTTTTGACAAACAGGGATTTCATTTTGTTATCCTGGATGGTAATGAAAAAAGCCAAAGCAAGAAAATTGCAGGTTACCCCCGCAGTATCAGTCAGCAGCAACTGGAATGGTTAAAAAAAGATATCCGCGGCACCAAAGACAAAGTGATCATTTTTTGCCATCAAGGCTTGGACAATGACAATGGCGGATTAGAAAATGGTATGGCAGTCAGGTATCTGTTAGAGCAGTTGAATATCGAGGCCGGATTCAATAAGATTTTACTTGTCCTGACTGGCCACCACCATCTCAACTATCATAATGAGATCAATGGCATTCACTATGTACAAATCAATAGCGCCTCCTATTACTGGGCAGGTGATACATTTGAAAGCAAAGCATTTGATGGAGAGTTCTACAAAAAGCATAACATTCTAAGACGGACATTGGTCTATCAAGACCCTATCTGGGCGACTGTCAGCATAGATCATAAAAAAAATATCCATATCCAGGGAGCTGAAACCACCATGGCCGGAATACCCTTGTCTCAGGTGGGTATAGATATCCATAAAGATGTATATCCCATCAGTTCAAAGATCGATAACAGACACCTGCGGTACTAATCGCAATCGATAACTCATTTTAGGACCGATCCATAATAACAATGGCCAAAGTATATCCGAAAAGATCTCTTTGGCCACTATTAATTTTATAATCCTGTTATTAACAGAACAATAGTTATCCTAATATCACCCCCTATTTTACGGTAGTTGAATCAAAAACTCGTCTTTCGGCACCCTAAATTTCTTCAGCTTCAACAACCAGTCCTCCTCACCTAAGCGATAGCCTAATGGTAACAAAACAACACTTTTTAAGCCTCTTTTATCCAATCCCAATAATTTATCCAGCTCATCGTTAGAAAATCCCTCCATTGGTGTAGCATCTACTTTCAGTTCTGCTGCTTGAGCAATGGCCATTCCAAAAGAAATATAGGCTTGTTTAGCAGCATGTGCTGCTTGCTGTTCTTCAGTAAGCGCAGCAAACATCTCTTTCAACCTGTTTTTGTATTCATCGGTTGTATCCAATGGTAATCCCCGGTGATTGTTCATATGATCAAAAGTTGAATCAATCCGCTCGTCTGTGTATTTATCCCATGCCGCAAAAATCAAAAGATGTGAGCTTTCTGCAACAATTTGCTGCCCCCAGGCAACTGGCACAATCTGCTCTTTCAATTGCTGATCGGTAATCAATATAACACGAAATGGTTGTAAACCTGAAGAACTCGGTGCCATGCGAGCTGCTTCGATAATTTTATCCACGTCTGTTTGATCAACTTTTTTTGTTGAATCGTATTTTTTGGTCGCATAACGCCATTCCAGTGTTTCTAATAATGCCATTTTCTTCTGTTTATTTACTTGTCTAATTTGTTTTTCATCCCCTATAATTAAGAGGTTTTCTATTCTAAATTTCATAAAAAAAACTAAATCTAGAAACAGTAGATGAACGAATGTTCCAATTTTTATTTTATATTACATTATAACTACATAAATGTTCAAACACAGAAAAAAATATAAGAAAGCTGTATGTTTTGAAAGACCGGGGCGACGTTAGTCTTTTTCGATGTCGCATTGTCTATTTTTTTTAAGACCTTTGTATATCACTGATTAAACAAGCAAATACGAGAAGCGGAATGTCTATTACCAACGAGAACGAATTGACTGGAATGCAAAAAGCGAGTGCGGCGGTTGCCCAGACGCTTAAAGCGATGTGCGACTATACGAAAGTGGGCATGTCAACCAAAGAATTGGATGAATATGGAGCGAAGATACTAGAACAATTTGGTGCAAAATCTGCACCAGCGCTGACCTATAATTTTCCGGGTTGGACCTGTATCAGTGTAGACAACGAGTTTTGTCATGGTGTTCCATCCACAGATCGCTTCTTACAAGAAGGAGAACTTATCAATATCGATGTATCGGCCGAACTGGATGGCTTTTGGGCTGATAATGGGGCTTCTTTTGTGATCGGTCAGGATATTCACCATCACCAAAAATTGGTTGACGCTTCGAAGGAAATACTTCAAAAGGCTATAAAAAATATACGTGGTGGTGTTAAAATTGCTGACATTGGCCAACTAATGGAAACAGAGGCTAAAAAGAGAGGCTATAAAGTGATCAAGAATCTCGGTGGCCATGGTATCGGACGCAGTCTACACGAAGAGCCAGATGAGCTGCTCAATTATAGAAACAAATCCGATCAAAGGCGATTTAGAAAAAATTCAATTGTTGCTATAGAAACCTTTATCTCGACAACTTCGACCTATGCAGCGGAATTAAATGACGGTTGGACGATGGTCGGTGACAAAGGTGGATACATGGCGCAACATGAGCATACCATTATGATTACCGATGGTACCCCAATTATTTTAACAGCAGAAAATGGTATTTTCTGTTAGAAAAATTATCCCCGAAGATCTATTTTCCTTTATCATCCAAGGCGATAATCTTCGGGATAAATTACTTTTATAGAAATCTCCTTTTAAACTGACCTCTTCACAAAATCTAAAGACTTATCTTCATCAGTATTGGCATATTTTCACTTGTAGACGCTATAAAAAATATAAGGGGCCTCTCTTGACGAGAAAACCCCCAAATAATATATTTATGGCTATCTAATCTTTCCTATAACAATCAAATAGTTCTTTTTTAGGATAAGAAATGTAAAGCACTTTTAAGTCAGTATTCACATGGGAAAAATATCACCATTAGGTTTTGCCTATTTGATTATGACATAAAGGTAAATCAATTCTTTCAATAAAAAAGTGACGAAAATCACATTTTTCATAAATCTCTTAATTATTTTAAAAAAATATTTTTATCCAAACTATTAAATAGACATAAGGAGGCTTATTGGCCAATTATGTTGATGCAAGATTGAACATATAGTACCGTTTTAGCGCTAAGATTAGTACTTTTGACTTATAAAGTATACTGCTATTGAGAACGATAAAATTCCATAAAGGTGAATGTGGCGTTGAATTTCTATTAAACGTACTAAATCAACAGGAAACGGACTATACCCATCGCGAGACCTATCATAAAGACTTTTTTGAAATTTTATTTTTCAAAAAAGCTAAGGGACGTTTACGACTGGGGCAAGAAATCATCAAATTAACGGACAACAGCATTATATTTATTTCCGCCTTTCAGAAGCATACCTGGGAACTGGATCCTACGCATCTGGAGTTCACCACACTGATTTTTCAGGAAGATTTTCTCAATGAGTTTTTTGCAGATAAGCTTTTTACGTACCGACTGCTGTATTTCTACCAGTTGCACCATACGGTAAAAATAGTTGCTGATGATGTACATCTATCTAAATTTTACACACTGCTTGCAGAAATAAAATCGGAGCTTGTTTACACACAGCCAGACAGTGCACATATTATCCGTTCTTTGCTCTATTATTTGCTACAGACCTTGAATCGAAAATATGCCCGGTTGAATGGACTTTCTCTGCAAAAACCTGAGAATAATTTTGCTTATCAGTTCAGGATGTTACTCGAACAACATATTCAACAGAAACAACGGATCAACGAATACACGGCATTGATGGGCATTAGTCGTATCACCTTAAATCATGCCGTTAAAGCACAATTCAATACCACAGCAACACAATTGCTCAAACAGCGATTATTATTTGAAGTGCAGGAGTTATTGATACATTCAGACAAATCTATCAGTGAAATTGCTTTTGAACTGAATTTTTCCGAGCCTAACCACCTGATGCGCTTCTTTAAGGCGCAGACAGGTAAGACCATCAGTGCATTTATCCAGGAATTACGGTAATAGGTCTATTACGGGTGTCACGAACCAGATACCCATAGTACGAAAAAGCTGACAGTATATAACAACGCTGCTATATACTGTCAGCTTTTTTAGTTTTGCGCCAGATAGGTTTCTGTCGTCTGAATCCGCGCATAGAAGAAGTCCAATGCTGCAAGAAAGGCATGATGTACATCGTCAGCTTTTACCGTAACACCGTTAATTTCCAGGTCACGTGTCGCACAGGCATCCCCTATCACTGTGCATGGGAAGCCAAAATCAACCGCAGCCCGCGTCGTGGCATCAATGCACATGTGCGTCATCATGCCAACAACAACGAGTTCAGTAATTTGATTGGCTTTCAGATAATCAAAAAGTTCGGTTTCCCTAAAACCATTTGGAAAGTGTTTTTGAATCACTTTCTCTCCCACTAGCGGTTTAACGTTTGGATGGATATCAGCTGCACTGGTGCCCGCCACAAAAAATGGCATTTTTGCAGGCTCCGGAGAAATATGCTGAATGTGAATAATTGGTGCTTTCATTTCTCTAAAATGGCCGATTATTTTTCCTGCATTTAGACTTGCGACAATAGGGTTTACGAGTTCCATTCCGCCATTTTCAAAATATTCGTTTTGAATGTCTATGACAATTAACGCTGTAGTATTCATCTGTTTTTCTATTATTATGTTTTCGTTACTACAAAATTAGCTTGTCAACCAGGGAAGGCACTACCAAATAGCTCATCGACACTACCATTTTGATAAGAAGGGATGTTTTAGCTATCTTAGCCATCGAAAAGGCCCTTATAAGGCCATTTCAATTTGTTTAAAGGAGAAAACTATCGTGAAAGAATTACTACACAGCAAAATATACGGCGCGGAAAACGGTGGGACACCGCTTCTTGTTCTGCATGGCCTTTTTGGTATGGCAGACAACTGGGGATCTTTTGGACGTAGCTTTGGAGAAAAAAGACAGCTGCATTTACTTGACCTGCGCAATCATGGCCGAAGTTTTCACAGTGAAGACATGTCCGTGGAGGAGATGGTCGAAGATCTGCGCCTCTATATCGCTTCGATCGGAGCAGAAAAAGTCTTATTATTGGGCCATTCCCTCGGCGGTAAAGTTGCCATGCAATTTGCCATTGAGCATCCAGAACAGGTTGAAAAATTGATTATTGCGGATATCGCTCCCAAGGCTTATCCGCCACATCATGAAGATATCTTTAATGCACTTTGTGCGGTTGATATCAATAGTATGGACAACCGAAAAGATGTACAGACAAAACTCGAAAGCTTCCTTAATGATCCAGGAGTAATTCAATTTTTGTTAAAAAACGTCTATATAAAAGAAGACCGCAAACTGGGCTGGCGTTTCAACCTGGATGTGCTGCAGCGGAAATATGCAGATTTCATTACAATAGGCGTAAAAGCTGGAATTTATACCGGCCCTACCCTTTTTCTAGCAGGCGAAAAATCGCGCTACATTCTTCCTGAAGATAAAATCAAAATCAAGGAGCAATTTCCAGATGTTAGCTTTGAAACAATACCAAATGCGGGACACTGGGTACAAGCTGAAAACCCACAAGCATTCGACGCCTTTGTTGCTGATTTTTTGGACCAATAAAAAATCTACTATTAGATAGACCAATCCCACCTAGGCCGATAAGGTATGGTGGGATTGGCCTATACTAAGTCGTCGTTTACTTCAATGCTGCTGCATAAGTTTTTAGCGCACGTTCTCTGGCTGTCGGATGTGCTATTATTGGTTCGGGATAATCTGCTGTCCCAAGTTCAGGAATCCATTGTCTACTATATTCTAGTTTTTTATCAAATTTTTCGGCCTGAATGATTGGGTTAAACACCCTAAAATAAGGAGCGGCATCACAGCCACTTCCTGCTGCCCATTGCCAATTCCCGTTGTTCGAAGATAATTCATAATCGTTGAGCTTTTGTGCAAAATAAGCCTCTCCCCAACGCCAATCAATCAATAAATGTTTGCATAGAAAACTAGCTGCAACCATACGTACGCGATTATGCATATAACCGGTGCTGTTCAATTGCCGCATGCCCGCATCAACCAAGGGATAGCCTGTTTTTCCTTGACACCAGCGTTCAAACTCAGTTTCATTATTACGCCACTGGATATCGTCATACTTCTTTTTGAAGGATTCAATGACCACATTCGGAAAATGAAATAAGATCTGCATAAAAAACTCCCGCCAGATCAATTCAGACAGCCAGACCTCATTATGCTGTATTGCAAAAGCAACACAGCGACGAATACTAATTGTCCCAAAACGAAGCGCAATCCCCAAGTTGGTCGTCCCCTCTAAGGCGGGATAATCACGATATTTATCGTAGCTATCAATAATCACTGCATTCAGTTGTGGTGTTTCAAAAGTCAAATCCGTCTTTTTAAACCCTATTTTTTCCAAAGGAATTATCGGCACGTAGGTCTGCTGAAAAAAATGCCCATCTATTTGATCAGTGGATTGATAATCTCCTAACGTTAATTTCTCCCGCCATCTTTTTGCATAAGGTGTAAAAACGGTATAGGGTGTACGATCATTTTTCAACAGCTCATGCTTATCAAAAATAACCTGATCTTTTACTGCTTTAAATGGAATCCCTACTGTTTTAAAAAAATCAAATATCACACGATCCCGTTGAATCGCCTTAGGTTCGTAATCTCGATTACAATAGATTTCCTGAATATCGTATTGCTGATGCAATGTTTTGAAAATTGTCAAAGGACTACCATGAAAGGTCGTTAAAGTAGCCCCATATTTCTTTAGTTTTTTATTTATTCCATCAAGGGCCTGATGGATATAATCTACACGTCGGTCCAACTTATCTTCCAATCGCCCTAAAATATCCTCATCGAATATAAATACTGGCCATACGGGAATCCCTGTTGCTAATGCACGGGATAATCCGGCATTGTCTTCCAACCGAAGGTCCCGACGGAACCAGAACACCACAACTTTGCTTTTCTCCATAAAAATAGAGGTAACTCGATCAATTACCGTCGAGCTCCAACTGTTTAATTTGATAACACTAATAAAATAAACCCCAGGAAAAAACGCTGGTTTAGTTGTTTTTTAAACTATCCATATCGATAACAAAACGATATTTCACATCGCTTTTTAACAATCTGTCGTAAGCCTGATTGATATCTTGCATACGTATTAATTCTATATCTGAAGTGATGTTATGCTTTCCGCAGAAATCCAGCATTTCCTGCGTTTCGGCAATTCCGCCGATCATCGATCCGGAGAAACTTTTACGTGTAGGGATTAAGCTAAATGGAGCAACTGGCAATGGGTGTTCAGGAGCACCGACAAGTGTCAGTGAACCATCGCGTTTCAATAAGCTTAAGTAGGCATTGATATCGTGTTGCGCGGAGACACAATCTAAAATAAAATGCAAAGTACCAGCATTTTTTTTCATCTGCTCCTGATCGGTAGACAAAATGACTTCATCTGCCCCCAGGCGTTTGGCATCCGCTACTTTACTTTCAGAAGTTGTTATCACGACGACATATGCGCCCATTGCCTTGGCGATTTTTACCCCCATATGTCCCAAACCACCAATGCCCACGATGCCTACTTTTTGCCCAGGACCAACCTTCCAATGCCGTAACGGTGAATATGTTGTGATACCTGCACAAAGTAGCGGTGCAGTTGCAGCTAAATCTAGGTTTTCGGGAATATGTAACACAAAATCCTGATCTACCACGACACGCTCCGAATATCCCCCAAAGGTCTGTTTGTCCAAATGCTTATCATGGCCATTGTACGTTTGGATGTTTCCATTCTCGCAATATTGCTCCAATCCTTCTTTACAGCTCTCGCATTCCCGACAACTGTCAACCATGCAGCCAACACCAGCAAGATCGCCGACTTTAAATTTCGTTACATCGGAGCCTACCTTTGTAATCCGTCCCACGATCTCATGACCGGGAACATTGGGGTAAACTGTTCCACCCCATTCATTGCGAGCCGTATGTAAGTCAGAGTGACAAACACCACAATATAGAATATCAATTTCTACATCTCTTGCCGTTACCGCACGACGTTCGACCTCCAGTTGTTTTAAGTCTGCCGTCGGTGCCTCAGTTCCGAACGCTTTTATTGAAAATGTACTCATATTAAAATAATGATCTATGATGAATTGTTTCGTTAAAAATAACCCCTGATAATCAAAAAAGTTTAGTTTAGAACAGTAATATTTGAAAAATAATCTGTTTAAACTCATTATCAGCAAACGATATATTGAAGTTTCAATGCCACTTTTGAAATCATCACGCTGCTTTTGAAGCTATTTTATTATTTTTACTGTTATGATATCCGATACTTTCCCAATTTTAACAACAGAACGTCTTTATTTACGTCAAATCCAAGATGCAGATGCTCCCGCGCTATTTTCTTATTTTTCAAAAGATGAGGTAACATTATATTTCGATTTACCAACATTCCAGCATCTGGACGAGGCTTATGAGCTTGTAAAAACCTGGCAGAAAAACTTTCTGGAAAAAAAAGCCATCCGTTGGGCAATCTGCTTAAAGGACAACCCAGATCAGCTCATTGGTTCTTGTGGTTTTCATAATTTTTCCACCGAGCATTTTCGTGCAGAGATCGGCTATGAACTTCATCCTGACTTCTGGCAACAGGGCATGATGACAGAAGCGATTTCCACTATTATTTCTTTTGGTTTCGAAAGCTATAAACTCAATCGAATAGAGGCTTTTATTGACCCGGACAACTTAGCTTCCCGTAGGTTGCTGGAAAAAATGAATCTTGTTTCCGAAGGAATTCTCCATGACTATTTTTTTGAGAAGGGGCGTTTCGTGGATGGTGAAATATTTGCCTTGCTTAAAAAGAACTATAGCCAGCCTACTTCCTTTCGCCAGATTGTATAATCCATATCCTGCTGATCCAAAGTCGCCAGCTGGTCTAAATCATACACTGTATCAAGTTTCATCTGGGAAAGCTCAGGTAGATTCATCCGCAAACGTTGTTTATTGAGGTTCGCTTTGTCTTCGACCGGATAGATTCTACCATCAGCGGTCAGTTGTGTTCCAAAACGCTGTGCTTTGCCCTTAAAATAATGTATTCTATCGTATAAATAGGCTATATGAGCAGGGTTGATGTCTTCTTTTTCATTGATCATCAATTGATAGCAGTGTTGCATAAAATCGGGTTCTGAGATGGCATGCTGTACAATTAACCATGCCGCCTCACTGGCCTTTGCTCCTACTTTTGAAATACCGGGGTAACCTATCTCGGCAATTATCTCCCGTAATCGCTTCGCGTTATCACGGTGAACGACCGCCATTGCGGGATGATAGCCCTTTTGAAGTTCCCCCTTCTCGGCCAGTTCGTTCCGTAATAGGAGATCATCATCTGCTAATTGGACCAGTTCGTTCGCTAACTTTTTGTATAATATCATACCGATTGTCTCTTATATACTCACAACTAGATGTTATTGTTTGGTCAAATGCCAAGAAAAACCACATTTGACATGCGAGCACCTGGTTTATAGCAGCTTTATCATTTCAACTTGATTGATGCCATTGACCAGTCCCTGTTTTTCCAAAAATAATTTCACATCTTCCGCTTTCGCATCAACGTTGTTGAAACTTATTTTTTCCGCAGGCATTTCTTCTTTAAGCGTCTGAAAAAGCTGCGTTCCAATTCCTTTCCGCCGATATTCGGGTGCTACAGCGATTTGATATAGCCGATTGTTTTCAGAGGTAAAAAGAATGTAACCCACAAGTTTGTCGTCGATATAGGCTCCTAATGCACGGGGTTGCAAACGATCCATACTCTGTGCTGCGCTTTGCCAACTGGGTAAAATATCCCAAAACGATTGAAATTCCTGCCAGGAGAAATTAGACAGCGGCTGGATTCTCGCTACATTGCTCACCGTAACTGGCTGAATCGTACCATTGAAACATAGCAATTGTCTGTTGATCGAAAAACCATTTTTCATATAGGCCCGGATGGCCGCTTCATTGCTTTCTATTGCTTCCAAAACAATCCGTCTGACCTTGTTCTCATTAAAAAAAGGAATTAGATAATGATACATTTTTCCGACTAACCCATGTCCCCGGAATTCAGGCAGTACACCCGTTCCACCATTATAGACCACAAGCTGATAATCTATCTCCCGCAGACCATGCATCATAAATGCGACAAGTTTGTTCTCCGTAAACACGGCAACAGACCAAGCTAACTGAATATCTTCCGTTCTGATTTTCTGTCGCAATTGTTCTATATCGAGCTGAAATGGAACAATATAATCCTTAAAAGCTCCATTAATAGTTTGCAGCAGCTCAGGAATATCCGATTGTGTTAATTGTCGTATTTTCATTGACATAGCATTTGTTTATTGCCAAAAAACAAAACAGTCCGAAGTACAGGCAAAAGCCGGAGGAATGGACTATTCTGAACAAGGCGATTTCCCCGATTTATCCCTGAAATTTAATGAGCGTCCCGATCTCCTTACAATAGGCTTCCAGTGTCGCAATTAATTTAGCAACATGTATTCCATCACAGACCGCATGATGCACCTGAATTGCGATGGGCATTAAGATTTCATCAGCTTGTTGCTGATACTTTCCAATTGTAAAAGAAGGTGCAAAATAATCTGTGAAGTCGGCAATATGGAGATTAAAACTATCAAAATTAATCCAGGGAATTGCCGAAATATTAAAATGATTCTCCGGCGGTGTCTCCGGGAAAAAACGTAAATCGTCGCCATGGCGTTCGGCTACGCGATTGTAATTGGCCATAAACGCTGCAAAATCCTCATCGTATACAGTCGATAGCGCTGAAAAAGTTTCCGTTTCCGGATGCAGCACAGTATATATCGGATTTACATAGTCCCAGACAATGAGCCTCCCTTCCTTCATTGCCATCTTAAAAGCATCATGATTATTTACGGCTTTTGTAATTAGGTAAATCATGACAGGATAAAATTTATAGCCATTTTCCTTTATAAAAGGAAGTAGGTTAGTGATATTAATTTTTGTCGTTAGGCTAAAGCCACATTTCATCTGGCTACGATAGATCGAAAAGTGCTCCTTTCGCTTCCAGTCCGCTAAATTTATCGTTTTATAATCTGATCCTATTTTTCCCATTTTATTCTACTCATTAGTTAATATATACTGATTGGTATCCTCCTGAAAATCACCAATTCCTGTCGAGATCTTCTTTCCAGTCAAAAGGCAATAATTCTTTTAAGGATTTGAATACCCCATTTTTCACTTCCACGATTGCATCCAGATTAGTCTTGGCAAGCTGACATATCAATTCTCTACAACGTCCACAGGGAGGCACTGCATTTCCCGCAGCATCCACCGCAACAAATGCCCTGATGTGAAATTCATGATGTTTCAGCATTTCAGCAACCGCGCTATGCTCGGCACAAAAACCCATAGAGCAAGCCGTATCAATGCTGATTCCAGTATAAATATTGCCTGCCACCGTTTCTATAGCAGCTGCCACACCAGCATATTCAACAAAGTCATTTAATTTTTTCGTACCAGCAAGCCCGCTTGCTATTTCTTTTAATTTGTTTGTCATATCTTCCTCCGATCAGATGCTAGGTATGTGATAAGGTTGCCACTTTCATGCGCTCTTCTTCTCATTGCATCCTCCCCTTGTGCCATGCCAAAGCGATTTTTTCCTGCGCTTTTAAAAATAGATCTTTTCCCTTATTATAATCATTTCCATCCCTCCAGTCGAGTTGGGTTAATTTTTCCTTAAGTTCCTGATAGCTTTCCCGTATCGCCGGATGTGCGATTAGATAGTCGCGTAATGCGAGGTGTCTTGTCCAATCTGACGAACCTTTTACAAATGCATGCAAATGTGCGATACGAAGGTCATGATCATGTAAGATGGCAGGTATATCATCCCCTATTTTTACAATATCTGGAACGTTGATTTTATACAAAGGTTCTTTCAATAATATAAAAAATCGGCGTTCTGGCCAGTCCTGATTATATTTTTCATAGTAAACAATATTTGGTAGTTTCAATAGAGCGGGTAACCGGTCCAGATCAGTTTCGTTCCCAAGCCCAATCTGTATATCAATTATTGGCTTCGCGGAAAGACCTTCCACCGCAGTACTGCCGATATGATCAATTTGAGGGTTGAGGGATTTCAACAGGAATTGAAGCTCTAGTTTAATGGACTCAAATTGTTTTTTCCATTTTGGATTATAGGGTTCAAAAGGTAATAGCATTTAAATAATTGTTTAAAATCCAATACATTATTTGTTTTATACTGACCTTATCTATCAAGTTTTTAAAAATGGACGCGGGTGCTCCGATAGATCGGATTTACGCCGTAGTTGCCAATAAGTTGAAGCCGGTAAAACAATAAAACTTTGGAGGCCAAATTAAAGTTTTTTTCGATTTTCAATAAGCATCCATTTTTTTGTACAGCAAGTGCAAATTATAAGATTTTATAGGCTACAAAGCTTTTTGACAGCAAACTAGTCCATCAATATAGCGAATAATCACACTGGCTGCCTCACTGTAGATGTTTCTCTACAAGAAAAACTTCATCCACCCAACAATACTTCTTAAACAAAAAGTTCCATTTAATTTTGCGCAAGAAAAAAAATATTTGCCACGATCATTATCTATTACTGACACATCAAAACAACACACAGCTATTATCAACATATTCTTCGGGATACTGTTAAAAGCCCATAATAGCATAAAATTACATTAAAATAAAGAAATCCATTACATAAAAAGCGAATTACATGAATTTAAAATCTTATCGTAATCTAAAAAATATACTAATACTAACGTCCATTATACTAACAGGTTCTAGCCTTTACTCGTGTAAGAAGAGTGGTGAAACCACAGATTTAACAGGAGAAACAGTCGTAAAGATCAACCTACAGGGTGTTGAAGCTTATATGGAGGATGAGGGTAATGCTATTGGTCAAAAACAGGGGTCTACAAAAGCGTCTTTAGCTTCGAACAATACATCAGATGTTCAGGAAATGACCATCCCTTTTGGCAACGGATGCTCCATTGATGTTGTGCTGACAAACAACTCAGCGGCTGCCGTTAAAAGAGGGTTAGTTGCCTCATCGAGCCCCAAAGTTGCAGCTGCACAAGTAGCTGAAAAACCACTGGATAAAGATGTCAAGTATAAAGTTGTTGTTTATGACAGCCAAGGTAACTACGTTACTGAAAAGATCTACAGCTACGGCGGTGAATCAACTGCAGCAGGTATCGCTCTTGACGCAGGAAAAACTTATACCTTCATTGCTTATTCCATCAACAGTACAAGCACAGTACCCGCTATTAATAACCAAAACAAACTTTCTTCGGCAAGTTTAGACAACATTAGCGGAGATTTAATGTTCTTCACGGGTAACCTAACGTTGAATACAGGTGTAAACAACCTGAATGTTGTATTAAAACACCGCTTCAGTCAGATCGTCACGACTTTGACAATGGATCCGAACATGACGGGTGCAATTACCAGACTTGAAAATGCAGTGTTCAAACCAAGCCATTCAACTGCGAACTTCCAATTAGCAAATGAGGCTCTTACTTACAATGGTCTAAACGAAACTGGTGTAGCGGCTCAATTTCCAAATTTAGGTATCGGTTTACGCACAGTGGTTAGTGCTCCTTCCCTATTGATCCATCCTGGAACTAGCAGCGGAACACTTAACTTAGGAACGATGACCATTGACGGTGAAACAAAATCAAATGTTACTATTCCTAATGTGAAGATCAATCCGGGACTAAAATATGACCTCAAACTTAATTTCAAAACCTGCACACAGAACGTAACAAGTGATGGCTTAAACTGGAGCTATCCTGAAACCAGTTCTGGTCGCAGAAAAGGAATTATGAAAGATGGTACATTCTATGCAAATGGAAGTATGATCTCCAACACCTTCACTGCTCCTGTGGCAGACTATGGTTTTGTATTTGATATTACTGAATTGGACAATGCTTTCAATATGGAAGTAAACGGTATCAAATTGGCAACGCAGGAAATTCAGTTCCAAAATGCGGGTGCCTCTTCAAGACAAAATATTCAGTTTGCTGATGGAAGCAAATATGAGGGAACCGACGTTGAAACAAATAAAAGAGTCGGTAACATCTATGACTTAAGAGGCACAGCAACAAAGCCCTTGATTAAACTTGTAATCAGCAGAACTGGCCAGGTGACCATGTTTGGTAGCAAGACTTCTGGCGGTGAGTTGTATCCACTTGTATTAACGAATGGTAATGCATTCAATACTTTCCCATGGAATGGTACACAAAGCAATTCTGTGAAAGTGACCCAACTTGTTGATGGTAGAACCGTGATTAAAGGTGTTGGTGCTGGCAAGAAGAAAATACCTTGTAATTAATTAACTGGGTATACATGATAAATGCAGCTCGACAGCAAATTTATGACTTGTCTGCGATAACAACCATCGCACAGTCTATACGTAATCCTATCTAAGACTGTATCATAACAAAGCCAGCAAAAAACTTAAATGTTTTTGCTGGCTTTTTTGTTTTTCTTTAAACCTCTTTCCCCAAGATCTTGGTCAGATGACTGACATCTGTCAATCCAAATTCATCAGCAATTTCCTTTAAAATCATTCGTCCGGCAGCAATACGTTGCCGAATAAGTGTATTCCGATATTGGTGTATATATGCCCTTATGGTTATACCAGCATGACGTTTGAAATAGGTACCTAAGTAATCAGCAGCGATATTGAAATGCGGGGCCATTATCTGAGACCGCAACAGATTGGGTGTATAGATATTTTTGTGAATATAACAAAACATGGCCTGTAGATCGCGAGTTCCAGCACCATCCGTTTGTAATTCAGGCATATTTCTTGCCAGCAGCATTGAAACGCTGAGCAGCTGATGCCATATTAAATCCTGATTAGCAAAGATATCGTGTTTTAGAGACGCAATCACATTAAACAACAGGCGAACAGTTTTTAGATCAGCTGCAAGAAGTGGGAATCCATGCTGATGAGTTTCCCTGCTTTTAATTAAATACTCCAATTGACGGGTTAAATTACCCGATTCGGCTGTAGTTCGATAGATGTAAGCATCGGTAAATTTTAAATAAATAAAATGCGTCTCTTGTTTGATATTAAAATAATGATATTCTTCTGGTCCGATAAAAAAAACAGCATCATTTTGATAAGGTATGGCATAGCCATTGATCACATGAGTTCCTTCCCCGCTCACAATAAAGATAAGTTCGTAGTGATTGTGATTGTGCTCCGGATGTGTCCAAGCGCTGGATTTAAATTCCGAGATCAGGATAGGTTCAAATTGTCGATAGCGTTCCATTCCAGAAATTTACAAAATTATAGCCGATTTTTACCGCTCTTCGATTCAAAGCAACACTAATTTTGTTTAAAAAGCAATTCATATGGAAACTATAAAAAATACGGCATTGATTGTGGGTGCGAATGGTGTGATTAGCACAAATCTTATTGAACATCTTAGCAACCTTGGCAACTGGGATATCATCGGTCTCTCCCGCCGTGGTGTAACCGATCATGGTCCAGTTCGTTATCTCGCTGTAGATTTACTGGATTTAACAGACACGGTCAACAAACTAAGTCCATTAACTACGGTAACGCATATCTTTTATGCAGCTTATCAGGACAAAGATAGCTGGGCAGCATTGGTCGAGCCTAATTTGAGGATGTTGGTCAATGTAATAACGGCTATTGAACCCGTCGCCAAATCCCTGCAACATGTTAGCCTTATGCAAGGCTATAAAGTCTATGGTGCGCACCTTGGTCCATTTAAAACACCGGCCAAAGAATCTGACGCCGGTATCATGCCACCTGAATTTAATAGCAGCCAACTACAATACCTGCAACAGCAACAAATTGGCAAACGATGGACCTGGTCCGCTATCCGACCATCGGTTGTAGGTGGAACGGCACCGGGTAACCCAATGAATCTTGCTCTGCTGATAGCTGTATATGCCACTATTTCCAAAAAATTAAATATTCCACTTCGTTTTCCGGGCAAAATTGGTGCATACGACAGCTTACTCGAGATGACGGACGCTACTTTATTAGCTAAGGCAACTGTATGGGCAGCAACAGAACCTCAAGCGGCCAACCAGGCTTTTAATATTAATAACGGTGATTTGTTCCGCTGGAAAGACCTCTGGCCAAAGATAGCTCAATATTTTGATATGGCAGTCGATATGCCGCTCCCGCTAAACCTACAAACGATGATGTCCGATAAGGAAAATATATGGGAAGACATCCAAAAACAACATGGATTAAATTACAATTATCAGGAAGTCTCGGCCTGGGCATTCGGCGACTTTGTCTTCTCCTGGGATTATGACTTTTTTGCAGATGGCAGCAAAGCACGGAGATTCGGATTCCATGAGTACATTGATACCGAGCAGATGTTTTTTCGGTTATTCGATGAGATGCGGAGCAAACAGATTATTCCTTAGTTGCAATTCCCTGTGTCATGGCTGCGATATAAACTGCCATGACACGGGGAATGCCAAATCCAATAAAGCCATAACGAACAAACTAAAAATCAACCAAATAACTAATTTAATTACTTATTTTTAAATTATTGCAACCTAAATTTCACTTATGGGTCTTATTTATCCGTGAACACAGAAACAGCTATACAACGTCAAGCAGACCGGACACTCGTCTCTCAGATCCTCAAACGGGATCCGCATGCATTCCGCAAGCTTATCGTTGATCATGAGAAGCTCGTCGCCCATTTGGTTTACAAAATGATCCCGGTTGCCGCAGACCATCGGGACATTATACAGGATGTCTATATTAAAGTTCACAATAATCTGAGACAATTTCGTTTTCAGAGCAAATTGTCGACCTGGATCGGACAGATTACATATAATACCTGTTTGCATTATCTGCAGAAAAAACGTCCTATCCTCATGGAAGATTTTTTTGAAAATGCAGATTCGTCCTATACCGATTATAAAATGGTACATACTGCTACCAATGAAACGGAAAATAGACTTTTTGCCCGTGAACTCAGCCAGACAATAGCACTAGCTGTAGCACAGCTCTCCGCATTATATCAAACACTGATCGGTTTACATTATCAACAGGAACTAAGTCTACAGGAGATTTCAGAAATCACACAATTACCGGAGGGTACCATAAAATCTTATTTGTTTCGCGCACGTAAGCAATTAAAAGACATTCTACTCAAATCACAAAAAAGAGAGGAACTATGAACAGTATACATTTAACAGAAGTACAATTGCAAGCTCTTGCTGATTCCACCGACGCTACAACAAGATTGGAAATGGATCATATTTCTACCTGTATGGCCTGCAGAATCAAATTTGAAAACTATCAGTTGATCAACTCGACTATCCATGAATTACCCATAGCAAGCTTTGATCCCGATCTAACCGATTATATTGTCGATATGCTAATGCCCAAAAAGGCTCCAATTCATTGGGCAGCCCTCCTTTCGGCAAGTTTAGGTGGTCTATTGGTTGTAGTTGCTGCTGTTATCTTTGGGAAACAATTTATTGCGTTATTTATTCAGCTTCCCGATATTTTACGTTATTTCTTTGCCCTCCTACCGCTTTCTTTAATCAGCATACAGACCATACTCTCCCTCATCCGGTATCGACAAAAAATGAACACCATCATAAAAAAAACAGATTCTTTGCAACCTAAATTGGATTGGTAGGTCTGATGTACTATAAAATTAATGATATGAAACGCATTTTGAACTTAACATTGATACTGCTTACGGTCAACACGATGCCTACGATGGCTGCGCAACAAGCTACTTCAGTGATGGCAGATAAAGAAGTAATTTTTTTCTCGCTCAACGCGATTGCTGTTTTGCTGTCCATTTGGATCGCTTCCTCTTTTTTGCTCAAGCTTATCAAGCTATTCTTAAACGATCGTTTGCGCAAAACATTGATTGAAAGGAATGCACCTTTGGAGATCGTTACTGAGATCCTTCCAAAAGAAAACAATCTTGTAGAACAAGCCTTAAGCTGGTGCTGTGTATTATTTGCAGGCTCCGTCGGACTCGCCTTATGTTATTTTACACAACCTCTTGGCTTTCACTCAGCCATTATCTTGAGTATGAGCTTAGCATTCGGTTTACTCACCTATTATTTCATTCGTAAAAATAAAAATCAATCATGAAAACAAATTACACCCTTATCGCAATAGCTATGCTATGTATTGGCCTATTTGCATCCGGCAAACAGTTGTTCGACCAGTACGTTCCCAATCTGTCCAGAACCACCGTTGTATACAATGAAATCGGCCCACTCTGTACCTTAACGGCAAACTTTCCAAAGGCAAAAACGGCCTCAATTGGCCAATACGTTAAAAATTGGAGTCAAAAAGCTGGTAAAACTTTGGTTTTGTCGGGTGACACAGCGATACTATCCTCGTTCAACGGCCCCCGTTACAAACTCTATATGGATGAGACCAACCTAAAAGTCATCGCAAATCGCAATCAGTTTGACCGGACAGCATATGCCCGCATGAAAGACGACTATAAATCGCTTACAGATTTTATTACAAAGGGGAGCGAACCGCGTAACTAAAGCATAAAACAAGTGAAAATAACAGCAGGACTTCTCACCCTTAGCTTGAGTTTTGCCCTATCTATGACCTTCCGAACTCAAGGTCAACAAAATATACCTGTGATTCAGGCCAGCAAGCCCATGGTTAGTATCCGTGATGGAAAGCTGCTAGCTAAGGATGTATGGAAATTAACCCCAACAACGGCACCTGATATTTACTATACGCAGGTGCCAAGAGCAGAGCGTAAGATCACATTTATAACGGATAAGGATTCCATATCTTTTACGACTACTTATGGTAAAACCTATGATTTTATCATACTACTGAATGGACGGGATCGTATGCTGACACGCATATCGGCCAATTATGAGCAACTATTAAATCCGACTGTACAACCTAAGCCAGCGATACACTCGTCGGATACCATTCCCTTTTTTATGAAAAATAGTCGTCTTTATTTTAAGGGAAGCCTCAATGGCCATAAAAACTTAACGATCATGTTTGATCTAGGTGCGGGTATCACCTGTCTCAGCGAGCAATCTCCTGCAAAAGCGGCTGTCAAATTTGATGGTCACATCAGTGTCCAAAATTCGGACGGTACAAACAATGAACCCAGTGCCAGTATCAATAGTTTGGAAATTGGCGGATTACGCTGGGATAAAGTTCCCTTGGTACAAATTCGAAACCTAGCGGATGGCGAGGATATGATCATCGGAAATTCACTGTTCCAGGACAAGATTATCGAAGTTGATTACGAGAAAAAGATTATGATCCTGAGCGATCAGATAAATAAAGATCTCCAGGGTTATCAGGTTCACGATGTTGACTATTTCCAACATCGCCCCCGATTTGAAGTCACTGTCAATGTCGGGGAACAGGATTATCCCTTCCATTTTCTATTCGATACCGGTCGGGATGACAGTATGCTTATTGGAGACGATTTTACGAATCGTTATGATCTTTGGAACAAGTATCATTCGCTATTTTCTTTTGGCAAAAAAAAGATCATTGTCATTCCGGAACTCAAAATCGGGAACCAGGTCTTTAAAAATATTATAACCAATGCCAATAATCCCGATTATCCGAATGCCAAGCAAAGCTTATTGGGCAATAAAATATTGAATCAATTTAATTTTATTCTGGATAACCGCAATGGCAAGATATATCTGAAAGCAAACAAATACCAAAATGACAACTACAGTACATACAACGAATTTAAGCTGGTAGGGATGTTAATTGTAATCTTGATCATCGGACTACTGATCTTTATCGGATACCGTATCCGAAAGTCATATCTTCGAAAACAATCCTCGTTATAAACTCAACTTTCCGTTATAAACTCAATTTTCACGCAACCTACATTTCCGGGAACCTATCTCCTACCAGATTAAGCAAGATATTAAATTCCAGATATGCTTTCAGATTGGCCAAAACGAGTGTAAATCCTTCGGTACTATCGCGTACCTCAGCAATGAGGGCCTCTGTTGTCGCATGTTCGAATGTATTTGTAACCGAGACAAAAGTTCCTCCTGTAATTTTTTTGAATTTCCATTCCACAAGGGATGGGCTGTCATGATTACGCCAATTGAAAATTAGTGTTTGGTTTTCGACAATCTCCAGCACCTCAACATTGACCTTATGGTTATACATCTCCCATTCCCATTCAATAGTCTTTCCCTTTTCTAGTTTTCCCGAACTCTTGGTGAACCAGATTTTAGTAGTAATCGCAGGGTCTACCATCGCCTGAAACACTTCAGCGATATCTTTCCGGATAAACATTTCTGCTTTTGCAAAATTCTTCTTCATCGTTTTTATTTAAATACCAATAATTAACTATCTTTTTTAATTCTGAAACTTAATCAAAGTTTGATCCGTTTCAGGATACCGTATCCTTATTTAAAAATAGTATTTTCTTATTCAACAAAAGATCTTTGATCAACGACCATCATTATCTCAGACCTTGGTACTACTTAACTTGATACTCAATAAACGAAAAAAGCCAAGAATCCTGCACAGAGGACTTCTCGACTTTATCTATCAAAGTACTTTAGTTCTACAATCATTGAAAGTTAATCCAATTTGTAAGATACTCGTTGATTGTAGGAGTAACGAAAATCTCATCATAATTAGCTCCTCCAGTCTCCTCAGCAGGCATTATGGTACATATTATTCTTTCACCTGGAAGAAAAAAAGCAGGATCTGGATTTTGGAAAAAGAACATCCCATAATTTCCAATCCCTAATTTCACTTTTTTACCTAAGTTGTTACTTGTAAAACTAGGTTCGTTCGTTCCTTTTTTTACAAAATCAAATGTGTAATATTCTGAATCTGAAATCGGGGGCAGCTCCATAGTTACAAACGATGGTTTAGCAGGAATTGTAAATCGCAATTCAGGGCTTGTTTTTTTGACATCAGTCGTGTTCAAATTTCGAATATAAGCGAGCAAATCCACATCGCCACCAATAAACTTAGTTTCGATAGTATTTACATTTGTCAGCAGCTTAAAGGTCACGGACATCCCTTTTGGGTTTTTCAAAGCTGGAATAGTCAGATTTTCTAATAATTCGTTTCCTTCAAGATAGAATTTCAAGAACCTATTACTGTCGGCTTCTGTTATGGTTTTTGTTAGCAGAACTTCCTTTCCTCCTTTTTTCTTTACAGTGAGTACCCTTTTTTGATCTTTGTTGATCGGTATTGTTATTTGATCCTGTATTGGTTCTTCAAATGGACTCTGATACTTTAATACATCATCTAAGTACAGATCCAATTTATCTTTCGTATAGATTCTCAGATTATACTGTATACCAACATCATATATCTCGCCTTTATCATAATAAATTCTCAATACATTACTAAAATTTGTTCCATCAATACTATAGGTTTTCAATATTTCAGATTTTCCTTTTTCCCTAATATAAACCTTTCGATCTCCTTTCGAAATATTCAATTTTATTGAAACTGGCAAGCTATTGTTCTGCTCTCCTGTACTGGCAATGACAGCATTATCATAAAAAAACTCCAGAGGTACAGAAGTTGAACCAGCAAAAGAAATTTCCGCAATTTTGGGAGTATTTGATTCAAAGAGTTCGCCCTTTTTACAAGCTTGTAAAAGAACCATCATGAATACGAATAAATGCAATAATTTAAATATGGGTTTTTTCATATTTTTCATATGAGAACCTAGATTGGCTAATTAGCCAATCTAGGTCTTTTTATAAAACAATTTTTTTTAACAATGTTTAATAATTAAACTTTACCCAAAAGTATGCAGGCAATGGAAGACCTGAAGCAAAGCTTGGCTCATTGTAGAAAGGTTGTGATGAAATGCTAAATGTCGGAGCAGTAGCACCAACAGGAGCAACAGTATTTGTACCAAGGTCTGTGTAACCAGCAGTAGCAGCCAATGTAAATCCAAATAAGGATGATCCTTGAACAGAAGTCAATGAAGGAGTGGCATCACTATTAATATGCAAACCTGTTTTATATCCTGTAATTTTGGAGTTTACCAAAGCTAACTCGGCACCACGACGTACCAACACACCAGATTTAAATCCAGGGGCTGTTATACCTGTTTCATTTTTGGTTCCTACAATACGAACGTTGTTAAACGTAGGTTTGGTTTTAGGTAATGCAGTGAACGCGGTAGGGTGATTATCAATTTCAGCGCCATTTGAATCGCTATTTCCACCACTTGCACTATGTGTAGAAACTTTGTTCGCGAATGCGATTGAATTTGAAATAGTTCCTTGATAACCCAAATCAAAGTCAAACTGATCATCATCATTTGAGAAAGCAACTAAATCCGATCCATTTACACGACCACCGAAGAATTCAAATCCATCGTCTAGTCCCCATGCTACCTCAATTTTGTTCAAGACAGTACCAGATCCTACACCACCAAGGGTTAATCCATTCACTTCAATATTGTCAGCCAATTTATATCCAGCGTACTCTATACGTACATTTTTGATGGTTCCACTGCTTTCCGCATTGTTAGCTGTACTACTGCTACCATAATAGAATTTTGCGTTATCAGCTAATCCCTCAATCAACTTTGTTCCAGCTGCCTCATTGATCTGTGCATTACCTAATACAATTAGACCTCCAAAATCGCCAGGTTTACCAACAGTCGCATTATCGCCATCCAATAAGTTACGGCTTGTAAATACGATTGGGTTGGTATCTGTACCCTGCGCATTTATCTTCGCTCCTTTAGCAATGACCAATACACCATTTTGTGCACCTGGTGTATTAACAGCAGCTTTAATATATGTTCCAGCAGGGATGGTTAGTGTAGCACCATTGGTCACGGTAACCACTCCTTTAATTTCATATACATTACTTGCAGACCAAGTAACATTGCTCGTGATATCCGCTGAAATAGTTACAACTGGTAGTGAAGATTGGCTGTAATCTGCTGCTGAAGTACTGCGATTATCGAAAGAATCATTTTGTAAAGCGTTATCTTTATTACATGCTGTTAATGAAGTAGAAGCGATTGCTAGAATAGCTAAAGTTTTATTTAGAGTTTTCATTTTTCTATTGATTTGTGTTAAAAAATTATTAATTTGCGGCCAGATAAATGGCAAGTCGACTTGTTTAGTGCCCTAGGCATTCTGCAAGATTTGTTGGTTTTCTTTTTAGGAAGCACATGACTTGTATATGCATTCAAGCGAGAGGTCCGTTTCAGCAAAGCCTTTCGCTTTTTTATTAAAGTCTTCCACTTTATCCTCCTTTCTTTTTTTATTTATCATTGTTAGAATTTATACGTTATTGTTGTTCCAAAGGTTCTTCCGAAGCGTTGTCTTAACATCACCCGATCTCCTTCATCAAAATCATTGCTAAATCCCGGTTTTAACCTTCTATTATCAGAAATATCTCCTGGCGCTGCATCCGGATTTGTTTCATAACTATTGTAATTATTATAGAACACAGATACGGCATCTAGAATATTTCCTGCATTCACCTTCACTTCCAAACGTTTATTTATAAATTTATAGCTGACCTGAGCATCCAAAAGGTTTCGTGGCTTTTCATATTCGGTCTCATCTGCCGTTACCGCGATGAAAGACGTCTTTCTGCCTGAACGATTAAAAACGATATTTAGTCCGAGCCGTTCACCGATATATTGCATACCCATATTAATCAAATAAGGGCTTTGACCATACATAGACCTTGACTGCTTGGATTCAACACGTTTATATTCCTTTGTTTCGGGATCTTGCACATCCACAAAAGCGACTACATCACCCTTTTGCATCGTCAGGTTTCCATACACAACGATGTTTTTCAACAATAAGTGATCATAGATAAAACCCAAATTCTTCCGTGCTTCAAGTTCCAATCCATATACTTTTGCCTGGGCTGAGTTGGCCAAGGTATACTGCCAATCATAAGTTCCTGTAGCTTGTGCGTAAATTTCAGCTGGTTTGTCAAAATGTTTATAATATGCTCCCAGTGAAAGGATTTCACCTAAGTCTGGAAACCACTCCCCTTTCAAGTCCCAACTTGTAATACCTGTGCTACTAATCCCAGTACTACCAAATACGCCTTCAAAAGTCGGGTTATAGCGTAAGAACTGACTGTTTTCGAGCATTTCAGGACGGATAACGGTTTTACCATATGCCGCCCTGATATTTAACGTATTGATTGGTGAGTAGGTTAAATTGGCAGAAGGTAGCCAACGAACCGCTGGTTCTTCAGGTAGTTTAAAATCAATAATGGATCCATCACTTTTGGGGTTATTGATCTCCGTATATTTATACGCATCCGCCCGCACACCCCAAACCAGACGGAGTTGATCAGAATACTTATGATCAAACATTAGGTATCCAGCGTGATTTCGGCTCTTACCCTTGTAATAATCCAGATCCCATCCATCCATTTCATACATAAATCCATGTTCACCTATATTTTCAGGTTTAAAACGGTCTCCGATAGAAATGTATCTTAATTTCTGATCGAACGTTTTGTTATCTACAACCATCGCTGCAATTTGATAATGGAATGCTGCACGACGTTGTAAACCAAAATAACCGATCTTTGCCGTAGTCTTCACATTTCCAAAATCGAATGGGTGCATCACTGACGCTCCCCAAGAGTAATGTGTCTCTCTATTGGAGTAATTATGTCGAGATGCTGGTTGGCTTCTGCCTTCCACCAATTGTGAATAATCATAGAGAAAAATACGTTCGCCGTTAATTTTTTCGGCAGACAGATTCTGAGTTAAAATACCCATATCCTTATCATCGCGATTGATACCAGATCGCGCGACTTCCCATTCTAGTTTTAGATCTTGAATCTGGTGCTGACCAGTTAGCTTATTTTGCAAGAGTGTGGTAAAAGTCGGAATAGTAGTCTCTCTGATACGATCCGGTTTTCCATCTGGATCACCATCAACATCAATCCCCATTACTCGCGTTATGCTATTATTGAATACACGAGTTACGGTATTTCGAAATGAAAAACGATGCTGGTCAATCTGCAAACCCATATTTAACAAACCGCCCCATGTTGTATTAAACTCATAAATCTTACCGGTATTTTTATCAGGAAACTCGTCATACCACGACCCTCTTTTCGTATCCTCAATATGCGTGATGTCTTGTCGATTGCGATAATTAAGCGTTCCTACAAAACCAAATTTACGGACACTTCCTCCTTTCAAATTATAGAGACGGCCAATTGTAAATTGATAATTTTGGGATGGTATAGTTTTATATTTATATAGTGTAAAATTATCCGTTGTGAAACGCTTACTTTGCGCAACAACATCGTCAATCGGAGATCTCGATGTCGCTATATACAAATCTTTTGGAAAGGATCTTCTTCCATCATCAAAACCGAGGTAATCATATTTTCCTCGTTTCGGACTCAGGAAGTCTTTTCCTATAGATTGCCCATTTATTGAAGTTCCTGCCCCAATAGTCATAAAGTTTTCATTTGGGATATCCTTGGTATTAATCTGAATAAGTCCACCACCAAAACTCACATTCATATCCGGTGTGATAGATTTCGCGACCACAACATTGTCTATAATAGCCGTGGGAATGATATCAAAAGAAAAGCTTCGACTCTGCGCCTCAGTACTTGGCAGTGTGGTACCGTCCAATGTCGCGGAATTATACCGTTCCCCTATTCCTCTAACAATAACAAATTTGTCGTTTATTGTAGACACACCAGAAATGCGTTTCAAACTCTCACCAACATTCCGATCTGGCGTCAATGCAATCTGTTCTGCAGAAATACCATTGCTGATTTCTGAAGCATTCTTTTGTCGTGCCAATAGCCCTGAGATGCTGGCTTTTTTATAGGAAGATGTCACAATCACCTGGCTTAGTGTATTCGCGCTAGCTTTCATCGCAATATTTAAGTTGGTGCTCTTCCCGTCAACGATTTTTATATCTGTAACCCGTTGACTTTCGTAAGAAATATAAGTGATATCAATGGTATATGTCCCCGCTTTTAATTCAATATTAAAATTCCCCTTGCTATCGGTCATGGCAGACTTACCCAGTCCCTGTACGATAACCGTGGCTCCGACCAATGGGTCGCCGCTCCCGTCAACAATAGTTCCTATCATTCGTCCGGGACTTACCGGCGGGGGTAGTTTAAAGAGGACAACTGTATTGTTGCCTGCTGTTTTAAAACCAACGTTACTACTTGCCAAAAGCTGTTTTAATGCAGTTTCCACCGTGTAATTTTTTGCATGTAAACTCACTTTGGTCTGCCCGGAAAATATACTGCCATCGTAATTGATCTGCAGGCCAGATGCCGTCTGCAAATCTCGTAAGGCATTGGTAATAGGTACTGAGTTAAGCGTTAAACTCACTTTTTTCTGAAGTCCCTGTGCATAAGCACTATTGCAAACCACAGGAATAAAAAACTGTAATATACCGAAGACTGTCCATAAGAAGACCTGCCTCCAAGATTTTGAAAATTTTCTTTTGTTTTGAGAATATATGCTTATATTCATGGAATTCA
Organism: Sphingobacterium sp. CZ-UAM; assembly: GCF_002000245.1. Lineage (GTDB taxonomy): Bacteria > Bacteroidota > Bacteroidia > Sphingobacteriales > Sphingobacteriaceae > Sphingobacterium. The sequence continues at coordinate 2,034,723 of NZ_MTCM01000001.1, forward strand.
ACAATTTTTTTAATTCAATTAATTAGAAATTTGTTTCTCGAACCGTTCTGTTGGTCCAGAGCGGTTCTATTTTCTTTTTTGTTTCTCGTTCGTTGTAATAGCGTTATTCGCTCTTTATGTTGCGATTATATCATGGGCATTCCTTCCTCCATAAGGTGATTGAATTTTGGTCATTGATCCGATAGCTAAGCTTACCTCCGCTCATCATTGCTAACTGCTCCATAATCTTCCCGATGGGCTGGTTGTCAAAACTGGCGTTAATACGATAATTATCAAATTTGCACGAGCCCTTGATATCAAAATGAATGTTGTAATACCGGCTTAATTTCTTTGTTATTTCTCCAAGGTTGGCATTTCGAAAGCTCAGACGGTTTTCTATCCAACTATTAAATGATACGGGATCCTGACCTTTTTCGACAACGAAATCCCTCGTCTGCTGCTCATAGATCAGATGCATTCCTGCGGTCAGATCTGCCAGTTTTTTTAATTGGTTTCCCCCATTACTGCTCACACGCACCTTTCCACTGCGCACTGAGATCATCTGATTTTTATCTTTTGGATAAGCATAAATATTAAAGGAGGTACCCAACACCTGTGTGCTCACTTGTCCGGTATGTACAATAAATGGACTGCTAGTATCTCTTTTAACCTCAAAAAAAGCTTCTCCGGTCAATATAACTTCTCTTTTCTGTCCTTTCAAAAATTGGTTGGGCCAGCGTAAAGTACTTCCCCCAGCCAGATAAATAATACTACTGTCACTTAATCTAATCTTGACTTTTTGTCCATCAGAAGTCGTTTTACTCGACCATGTTATGCTTGTGGTTTGCATAGCTTTTTCAGGTTTCTGAAAATAAAACCAGCTCGATACAACTGAAAAAACTAATACTACCGCCGCCGCGTAATACCAATACGGTACTATCTTAGCTGACTTTCCTTTCTTATCTTTTGGGAATTCTTGCAAGATCTCAGCAAACTCGGCCCTCGTCTCGGCCGTCTCCTCCCGATAGACAGGTTCGTCTTTCCACAGATCAGCCATCATCTCTGCAAAGAGCTCCATATGCTCTTCTTCCTGATCTGTCTCCAAATAGTGCAACAGGATCTTTTTCTCCGTTGGGCTTGCCAGGCCTTGTCGGAAACGTTCCATGATGCTTTTGATATATTCTTTGTCTTGCACTTCTTTTTGCTTATTTATCTATAGAAAGACTGGCAAGGAAAGAACGGCTACTCGAAAGAAAAAAAAAATAAATAATTGATTCTAAGAAAAATTGGCACTTAGGTCAAGGCCAAAACCAAGCACATGATACAGCCAAACGCTTCGGGATAGCTATGATGATAGTAGGCACGAATCTGGCGCATGGATTTTTTGATGTGATTGCTCACCGTATTGGTCGAAATCTGTAATTGATCCGCGATTTCCTGATGACTCAATCCTTCTTCCCGGCTCAGTCGATACACCTTCTGTGCCTGTTGGGGGAGGGACTCAATCGAACGTGTTAATACCGCATAGCATTCCTGATAGTCGATATATTGTGCGGTGGAATCCTGATGCTGCTCGACTCTGCTTTGCGTTTCAAGAAAATTATCGTAGCGCAACTTTCTTTTCCAGGTATCGAGCATACGGTGCCGTACCATGACAAATAAAAGGCTCTCAATATTTTTACAGGCATCTATTTTTTCACGATTTTCCCAAAGCTTGACAAATACCTCCTGTGTCAGTTCTTTCGCCTCCTCTTGAGAACGTAAAAACTTATAAGAAAAGCCAATTACCTTACTACGCATACGAAAATACAGTTCCTGAAATGCGGCCGTATCTCCCTGACGTAATTTGTTCAATAACTGTTCGTTTGTTTCAATTGCTTTCCTTTTCATAACAAGTATATTGATGGTAATGATCCAAAGCTAAACAGCACCTATTAACCCACAGTTAACAATAGTTTAAGTATGTATTATATAGTTGTTAATACATAAGCTGTTAATTGCTTATTTGTAAGATCTCTTGATCGGTTTGCTCTCGCTTACTATCTGTCAGTATCCGCAGTGAAATTACCGAAGGCTGTTTGTTTACTCCTCGTTTGTCCAGGCTCTTGCTTCCTCCAATACGGGCGATAGCGTGCTGGATCAAGGGATCATCAAGGGAAGGTAGCGCTTTTAACGGCAGGGTTTCAAGTTCGCTGATAGGATATTGTGGCACTATTCCATCGGCATAATCTCCAGCTCCCAGCGCATTGGACAGCTTGTAAATAATCGGATGCATTTCCCAAGAGATCGTTTTTGTGGGCTGCATATCCTTAATTACAAATGAAGCCTCATCTTTTCCTCTGGTCTTCTCTCCTATCGTGATGACATGCACATAAGGCTTGAGGTTATTGATCAATATCTCAGCAGCTGATGCCGTCGTTGCACTCGTTAAAATGTAAAGCTCTTTTAATTTCAGACCGGCTTCTAAGATCTGGTTGTATTGTAATGTACCATCACTGGAAGCACTATGACCGACACTTTCTGTCTTCCTTCCACCATTTTTATTACCTGTATAGGTGATAAAAGGAGTATCATAGGGTATTCCGCTAATCAAACCGGCAATACCTGCCGCCTCAGCAACCTGACCACCGGGATTATAGCGGAGATCCAGCACAAGAGCATCGATGTTTTCATTTTTAAAAACGGTAAAATCCGACATAGCAGACTGTGCTATACCGCGGTTAAAATCGTTGATATAGAGGTAACCGATCGTCTTGGCCTCCAAACGAAAAATCTCCCGTACTATGGGTTGTTCCAGCAACATCCCCCTGTTTAAATCCACAGTTCGAATATCCTTCAGATAATTATTCTCCAAAGCGGCTAAAGTTAGTCGCCCCTTTTCAGCTGTCAAAAATTGTTTTTGAAGGTCAACAGCATTTGCAGTAGTCAATTGCTGCCCATTGATCTTACTGATGTAATCCCCCCGCTTCAATCCATTTCGGGAAGCCGGTGAATCGTTGTAGACGTATTTGATGACGGCAAAGACGAGCTTACCATCCGCACTGCTCACCGTGCTATAATCAAATCCAAATTGGCTCCGGTTAGATTTTGGAAAGCTGCTGGGATCAACAGGATTCACGATATAAGAAAAGCGGTCATCCGCATGCAACAAAGTCCTGAAAAACAGTTGTGGTTCCTGGTCCAGATTGACTTTTAGGGGGAGAGATTCATTCCACAGATAATAGCGGCGCAGGCTGTCCAATATCCAGCTGTTGACATAAGCATTGGAACCCACAGGATAGCTTGGCGGATCTTTCTTGCAACCCAAAAATTGAGCGACAAAAATGAAAATAATCAAATTCAGTATGTAATAGGCTCGTTTCATGATATTCAGGCTAAGCACTCTTTTGACCACTAAGGCACAACAACTTAGCCATCTAATATCAACTTAGCATTATGACTATATTAAGTTTTAAATGAAAAAATAGACGCATTTGTTGAGCTAAATCTAACAGCGTTTTGCAAACGGGAATTAGGCTGTTAAAATTTCGATAAAGGAGCTCCGTTATTATATTAAAGCAAAAAAAATTTGAAACCTAATTCTAGATCAAAACAGATTAAAGATATTTTTTAAAAGACTATTTACCAACTCGCTAATAGGGAGTTATACAGTAGTTTGCAATTTTCAAGGGACTTTGTTGTAAATAGCTTATGGACAAGTTCGTCCCAAGTTCGCCCCCCTCCCGATTTCTAAAAAACATGTAGGCACAGTGAAAGCGGTTTAAAAGGTGGATTCAACGTGGACTCACTGTGCATTCACACTGCTTACAGGGCGAAGTTGGTAATAACTTGGTCAGCAGCAGTCCCCTCGATCGGCCGAGCCTCAACCGTCAAACATGATCAAGAAACCTGTTCTCCGTTTTTTCCTGCGTCCTCAGTTTATGTCAGCTGACAACTTCGTTGCCACTTGCAGACTATCGCACTAGGGGATTAGATTTTGTTTTATTGTTATTTTATACTTACTTTGAGTAGGTTTTTGTGGGATACCTATTATAAACAGAATTAAACTATGAATTTCTCCGCCTGTTCGGATCAGCAAATTTTTGAATCAGTTTGTCAAGGTGAAGAGCGGGCGCTGCGCCACCTAATGCATCGCTTCTGGCAACCCCTTTTCAAAACAGCATCTGTCACGATGCAGGATCCTGAAGTATGTCAGGAACTTGTCCAAAACGTATTTATCAATATATGGCGCAACAGGGAGAAAATCAATCTTAAATATTCCATCAAAACCTATCTATTTGGCTGCATTCGTTACGAAGTATTCCGAAATGTCAAAAAGAAAATGGATTATGTCGAATTGAAAGATTTAGATGAGAACTATGTTGATTCCTTCAATCCATTACTAAAATTGGAGTACAGCGAACTGCTGGATTACCTGGATCAGATGATCAACCAGCTTCCCGACAAATGTAAGGAGATCTTTTACCTCAGCAGAATGGAGCAGCTCAGCCATAAGGAGATTGCGGAGAAGCTGAATATTTCCGTAAAAACAGTAGAAAACCAAATTTCTATTGCGTTGAAACGATTAAAACAAGGTATGCAGAATATGCACATCTTTTTTCAGATTTTCTTTTTCTAACAAGAAACTGAAATACAACACCTTACAACAAAAACAGTCTAATAAAAGATTCTTTTATATTTTCTTTTTTAAAAAAAGTGTAATTCCTTTTGGGGGTTAATTGAAAAAATGAACTCTATAAGAACGAATCAATTATAGATTTCATGAAAAAACCTGAAATTATAGACTTAATCAAGAAAATTTTGCGTAAGCAATCCTCCGAAGATGAATTGCGTGAAGTCGACGACAGGCTCTTAGATGCATATCATGATGCGACTTGGGACGAAGATAAATTCGGCCCTGCAGAAAATATAGAAACACAGATTAAGTACAACGTAGAACAACTTATTCAGGCAGAAGCAGGCAATTCAAAAAAAATAAGCACTTTCCGTCGCTACCTCCCCTATGCCGCCTCATTTTTATTGGCTGTTTCCAGCATCGCCGGATATTATTTCTTTAAAGGTCGGAATGCCGACTTACGAGTTACAAATCAGCGGGCCTACCTAAATCCGGGTGCAGAAAAAGCCTCTTTGAAAAATTCAGACGGCAGCAGCTTGGATCTGCAGCAACAGCAGGTTGGAGACACTGTTCCTTTTGGAAAGCTATTGTTTAAAATTGACCAGGAAGGTAGTATCAGTTATCAGGCGAAGACCACGGAAAAAAACATGCAACCTCAACTCGTCACCTTAGCAACCCCGAAAGGCGGTAAATATCAGATCAATTTAGAAGATGGTACCAAAGTATGGCTCAATGCCGAGAGTAGCCTGATTTTCCCGGAGCATTTTGCTGCGGACCGTCGTCTCGTTCAAGTCAATGGAGAAGCTTATTTCGAAGTTGCCGAATCGAAACACAAACCATTTATTGTGGAGGGCAATGGATTTGGAATACGGGTGCTGGGCACGAAGTTTAATGTATCCGATCGGGACAAGCATAATATTGCAAAAGTCGCCCTGCTTCAGGGATCAGTAAGTTTAACATCAAAAGCAGGCCAGACGATGCTCAAACCTGGTGAGCGGGCAAAGATATCTGCTACAGATGTTCAGATCGATCAATTTGATCCAGAATCCGAAATCGCCTGGAAGAACAATTATTTTATCTACAAAGATGAAAATATCAAAACCATTATGGCGGATGTGGCGCAATGGTATGACGCCGAAGTGATCTTCGAGGGAAAAGATTGGGATGATGTAAACCTCAAAATGAAAGTTTCCCGGAGAGAACGTATTGAAGAAATCTTATCGCTTCTCGAACTAACAAAATCAATCAAATTTAAAATTGTGGAAAGGAGGATCTACGTCAGCAAAAGATAAATCGAAAACTTAAGCCAGGATGCTGTCACATCCTGGCTACGAATAGAGTTTAAAAATTTTCTGTCAAAAATTAATTAACCTTTTAATTCTAAACAAAATTATGAAAATAATACCGGGAAAAGAACAGCATATGTTCTTAATTAAGACCCTATTGATTATGAAGTTCTATCTACTGCTCGCATTTTTTGGCGCTGTTCAGGCTAAAACTCCGGTTTATAGCCAAAAAATGAACCTACATTTTAAAAATAGTAAGGTCGACCTTATTCTCGCGGAAATCAGCAAACAGGCTCAGCTTGACCTGCTTTACGATTCAAAGCTGATCAAGAAAGCTAGCCCTGTCACGCTTAACCTCGAGAATGCCACGTTGAATGAAGCTTTAACGACCCTCTTCCGAAATCAGGCGCTTGAATTCGAGGTCATCAAAAAGACCTTAATCATACGGCCAAAAGAGACCAAAGCTGCAGCCCGAACCAGTGAAATGACCGTAAATCAAAAGGCCATTAATGGTTCGATTAAAGATCAACAGGGAAAACCACTTGCCGGTGTAACGATACGAATAAAAAATACCCAGATCACGACCACATCCGATGGCCAGGGTAATTTTACCATTGCTCCTCCCTCAGGCTCTGGACAAGTGATCTTGACATTTACCTACGTAGGTTATGAGAGCATTGAACGACAAGCAGACAACAAGGGGTATTTAAATGTGACCCTTGCACTTGCGAATAACAACCTCGATGATGTTGTTGTCGTCGGTTATGGTACACAAAAGAAAATTAACGTTACAGGTGCGGTGAGTTCAGTAAATATGGCCGATATGCGCACACCGGTTCCCAATTTATCGAATGCTTTGGCCGGTAAAGTTGCTGGTATTATCTCCGTGCAATCAAGTGGCGAACCCGGTTATGACAATTCAACTTTTACAATCCGGGGAATCGGAACGTATACGGGTAATTCCTCTCCGCTAATTATCATCGATGGTGTACAGCGTGATGATGTCAATGGTGGTTTTGGTGGTTCTTTCAATAATATTGATCCCGAAGATATTTCCAGTATTTCCCTATTGAAAGATGCTTCATCCACGGCAATGTATGGTGCCAAAGGTGCCAATGGTGTTTTGATTATTACGACCAAAAGAGGTGTCGCTGGCAAACCAAAGATTTCCTTTAAGGCAGAAACGGGCTTTTCCAGTTTTACGAAAACCCCACAAATGCTGGATGGAATAAAATATATGGAACTGCAGAATGAAGCGCGAAGAAATATGGGACTTAATCCCGTCTATACAGACGAATTGATCCAAAAAACAGCCAGTGGACTGGATCGCTATATGTATCCCAATGTGAACTGGATTGATGAAGTATATAAGAAGAATTCCATGCTCACCAATGCCAACATCAACATTACCGGTGGTGGCGAATCGGTGAAATACTATATTTCAGGATCGTATTATAATCAAACCGGTCCTTATAAAGTCTGTAATTTAAACAATTACAATCCGAATCTCGATTTCAAGCGTTATGATTTCCGGAGTAATGTGGATGTCAATTTATCAAAAACCACCTCCGTTCAGCTCAACTTAACGGGTATGCTGGTCAACTCCCGCTACCCCGGTATTGCTGCCGGAGATCTGTGGTATCTGGCGTATGCGACTACACCCGTCGCCTACCCAATTCAATATCCGGACGGTAAATGGGCCGGACCACTTAGCGGTGGCGGCGCCAATCCATTAAATGAAGTTCAAAACAATGGTTACTCCAGCGAATTCAAACCCATTGTGCAATCGGTATTGACCATTAATCAAAAATTAGATGCGATTACGGAAGGATTATCCGCCTATGCCCGGTTCTCTTTTGACAGTTATGGTGAATTCAACAACCGACGCTCAGGGAGAAATGATTTATGGCAGGCGACAGGAAGAACACCCGAGGGGGAACTCATTTTTAATCAAAGCAGAGTTGGTCAACAATTTTTGGACTATAGTCAAGAATCTTTTGGTCAACGCGTCATGTACTTGGAAGGTAATTTAAACTACGAGCGTACTTTCAATGACCACAAAATCGGCGGGATGTTTCTCTATAATATGCGTAACCGTCTGGTCAGTCTTTCAGGCAGTGTTATTGGCTCTATCCCCTACCGAAACCAAAGTCTGGCCGGAAGGATCAACTACGGATTCCGCGATAAATATCTTGTCGAAGTTAACGCGGGTTATACAGGATCTGAAAATTTCGAGAAGGGGCAGAAATTTGGTCTATTTCCTTCGGCTTCTGTTGGTTGGGTGATTTCCAATGAAGATTTTTTTGAGCCGTTGAAAAAGACACTCAGCTTATTAAAAATCAGGGGATCCTATGGTATTGTCGGTAACGATAACATCGGTAATGCTCAAAATCGCTTTCCATACTTAACGCAGATCGGTGATGGCGGCTCTACGGGTTTTGGTCTTAATGGGACTTGGGCCAGTGGAAAAACGGAGAGAATATTGGGTGTCGAGAATCTGACCTGGGAAAAATCCTACAAAACCGGGATCGGTCTTGAAATTGGATTATGGGACAAGCTCAACCTGATCTTTGACGGTTTTGCCGAACGCCGTAAGAATATTTTGATTGAACGAAAATCCCTTTCTTCTATTGCCGGTTACAGTAATCTTCTTGTTTATGCAAATAAAGGTGAGATGGACAATAAAGGTATGGATGCCAGTATCGAATACAACGATAACTTTGGGGATGTCGGGCTCCGCCTTTTTGGTAACGTCACCTATAGCCGTAATAAAATTGTCTTTGCCGATGAGCCTGTCAGACGTTATGGCTATCAATCAATGACCGGAACACGCTATGGCGAATATCAGGGGCATATTGCCCTGGGCTACTTTACGAGCAAAGAAGAGGTCGAGTCTGCTCCTCAGCAAAAATTTAACCCCGTATCTCCGGGAGATATCCGTTACAAAAACTTAAATGCTGAAGACGATAATATCATTGATGCATATGACCGAACCTACCTTGGGAAATCCTGGTTTCCTTCCTGGCTATACGGTGCCGGTTTTTCAGCTTCGTATAAAAACTTTGACCTTTCCCTATTTTTTCAAGGGGTCGCTGATGTGGGTATCATGGCCAATGGCAGTGAAATTCCGGGGAAAGGTATGGGCGTCAATGGGGTCGGCGTACTCCCTTTTTCGGGATTAGGAATCTATCCAAACAATACAATGTCCATTGTTGAAGACCGTTGGACCGTAGACAATCCACGCCAGGATGCTTACTATCCACGCCTAACTATGGCCAGCGGCAGCGACAACAATTATATCAACAGTACACACTGGTTAAAAGATGGAGCTTATATACGTATGAAACAGGCCTCTGTTGGTTATAATATCAAAGCGAAAGGATTGGACAAACTTGGTTTCACTTCGCTTTATGTGTATTCATCGGGCCAAAACCTCTTGACGTTTAGCAAATTCAAAATCTGGGATCCCGAACTGGGGAGCAACGGTGCTAAATATCCGTTAAATCGCATGATCACCTTTGGCGTTCGGGCTCAGTTTTAATCTAAATCTATACCACAACCATGAAACAGATAAAACCAAAATATATCGTATCGGGCCTACTGGCACTGGCCTTATGCCAAAATATGCAAAGCTGCAATTATTTGGACAAGAAACCGGATAACCTCCTCACCTCAGACATGGTCTGGGAGACCCGGGCCAATGCAGAATCTTACTTAAACCAGATCTATAGTTATATCGAAACACCGGTAGACGATTTCACGACCCTGGGAGCCAGCGATGAAACCTCCTGTAATATACCCGTTGTGAACGTCCGGCAAATGGCTGTCGGGAACTGGAATCCACAAAGCAGCTATTGGCAGCATTATTGGAATAACGCCTACGCCGCTATTCGGCAGTCATTTGTTTTTGAGGAAAACATCGACAAAGTTCCTGAAGGCGCATTGAGCACAGAACTAAAAGTACAATACAAAGCCGAAGCACGATTTCTGCGGGGCTGGTTCTATTGGAAATTACTACGACAGTATGGCCCAGCGGTACTGTTGAAAGGGACACTGGGTTTGAACGAAGATTTCAATAAGTATCCCCGTAATTCTTTTCAGGAATGCGTCGATTACATCAATAGCATGATGGATCTTGCCGCAGCAGATCTTCCTGTGGTATGGTCTGCTTCCTCCAATTATGGTCGACCAAGCAAAGGAACCTGTTTGGCCATAAAATCACAGGTGGCGCTCTGGGCAGCAAGTCCCTTATGGAATGGAAATCCGCGTTTTGCAAATTTCAAAAATAAGGATGGAAAGGCACTGGCCCCGTTGCAGAACGATGCCAATAAATGGCAATTGGCTGCTGATGCTGCAAAAGCTGTTATTGACTTAAATGCCTATAAGCTCTTTACCAATCTGGATGAAGGAGATTCAAAATTCGATCCTTACCTGTCATTCCGTAACCTCTTTTTAACAAACTGGAATAGTGAGATTATTTTTTCCACGCACAAAGCGGACACCTGGCATTGGGGACATGAGAAACGAAGTGCACCTGAACCCGGTGGGATTGCGATGATGAATGCCACACAAAATGTGGTAGATGCCCACCTGATGCGTAATGGTAAGACTATTGACGATCCCAGCTCTGGTTATCGGGAGGATGGTTTCGTCGCAACGGATGATCCAGCCGACTGGGGCAAGAGCCGCGATGGTGTCAATAGAGGTTACATCGCTGGCAATTCAAATATGTATGTAAACCGGGAAGCGCGGTTTTACGTCAATATCCTCTATAATGGTAAACCTATCTTACCTGCACCGACAGCCGATGACCGCAACTTCTTTTCATCAGATGGCAACAAGGATGGACGCGGAAGAGCCGAGTTTTATTATTCAGGAAAAGCTGGGCTGGTCCAAAATTCAAATAGCGCCGATAAAACAGGATATCTTGCACAAAAAAATGTCAGCCCGGCCAGTAATATTCGCCAAGATCGCGCTGTATACCGTCCGTATATTCATATCCGTCTGGCTGAAATCTATTTAAATTATGCCGAATCGCTCAATGAAGTTAATCCGGGCCATCCTGATATTCTGATCTATCTGAACCTCATTCGTCAACGGGCTGGTTTACCTAAACTGGAAACGGTATATCCGCAGGTGGTGGGTAATAAAGATGAACAGCGTAAATGGATTCTTCGCGAGCGACAAATTGAACTCGCTTTTGAAGGTGACCGCTATTTCACCCTCATTCGTCGACTGATGATGGGAAACCCAGCCTCCCGAGCGATATACCGGATGAATATAACTTCAAACGATAACAATCAAGGATTTTTCTATCAGGATTTCTATAAAAGAAATTTATTGCAAAACAGATTCTGGGATGACAAAATGTATCTATTTCCGATTTTCCAAGATGATCTGGACAAGAATACAGCCCTTGTTCAAAACCCAGGCTGGTAATTAGGGTTTGATTTTTACTATTTATAAACCACCCTTAGTTGAAATTTCATTTATGTTACAGCTGAAAATGAAAATTTCAAACAGGGTAAGTCCATCTGGCGGATGGAAAAAAATTATTGACAGATGAAATTAATATATAAAAGGATTTTATTCTTCCCCCTGCTCTCCTTTCTGCTATTGGCGGGAATGTTTTCATGTAAGAAAGATCATATGGGCATAGCTCATGATCCCAATGCGGCCATTGTTGTCACGGATTTCCTTCCAAAGCAGGGAGTCTATGGAACAGAAGTCCTAATCAATGGGGAGAACTTTACAACAGATACCGCTGCGATTTCCGTTAAACTCAATGGTATACCGTTAAAAGTCATTGGCGCAAACGGGACACAGATCATGGCTATCATACCCAAACGGGCTGGTAGCGGCCCTATTGAAGTGTCTATCGCTGGCAAAACAGGGACATCCAAAGATAGCTACAGCTATATCTACAAAAGAACGGTCAGTACCTTGGCGGGCAACGGGGCCGCGGGGTTTGCCAACGGAAAAGGTGCAGATGCGAAGTTTAATTTTGGAGGCGAATCCTGGTACCGCAATGGCGGTATTGCTGTAGATGACGCGTTAAATGTCTATGTCACTGACCCCGGTAACCACTGTATCCGTAAAATCGATCCTGCCGGAAACGTCAGTACTTTAGCCGGATCCCCAAATAATGCTGGGTTCGCGGACGGAAAAGGCGGTGAAGCACGTTTCAGCCTCCCTTATGGATTGACCATCGATGAACAGGGCAACTTATACGCTGTTGATCCGGGAAACTGGGATATCCGCAAGATCACACCCGATGGGACGGCAAAACTTGTGGCTTGGGCAGCAAGAGAGCCTTGGTTTATTGCTTATGACCGAGTGTCAAAAAAGCTATATTATAATTCTGTGACCTCCCCTGCTCCTATTTATCAGTTAAATACAGATGGTACAGCAGTAACGACCGTCATTGATGGATTGAATTTTCCAGCAGGTATGGCCTGCGGTCCGGATGGCAGCTTATACATCTGTCTACATGGCGACAACCAAATCAGAAAATATGACCCCAAAACCTGGAAGCCGACCATTATTGTCGGTTCCGGTAAATATGGTTATAAAAATGGTGTTAGTACGGCGGCTGAATTTGCACTCCCTTGGGGTATTGCGGCTGACGGCCAAAACAATGTGTATGTTGCCGGAAATGGTACTGCCGGCGGCGATAGCGGTTCCCCCGATCAGAGCGTTCGTTTCGTGGATGGCAAAACATTCCAGGTAAGCACATTTGCAGGATCTAACATCGCAGGTTTTACAAATGCTGTCGGCGAAGCCGCTTCATTTAATGTGCCTGAAGGCGTGGCTGTAGATAAAAATGGTACAGTCTATGTGATCGACAAGAAAAATAATAGTGTCCGGAAGATTATATCAGAATAACCTAGCGGGTGTCCGAAATAGTACGATCGGACACCCTCTTTTCTTGATTTTTGTTTGTGTCCCCAACAACATCTTTTCAATTCATGCATCCTCAGAAGCTTCGCTTTTACGCCTTCGACAGCTTCTTCAAATTTCAAATGATTTAATATGATTTTTAAGCATCTATTTTCGTTGAGCTACGCACTATTGCAGGGGGTGCTATTGTGCGCGGCATGCAGTCATGCTGATCATCCCGAACCTATTCAGACCGACTCAGCCATTCAAAAAAGCAGGTACGTTTCGCTCACAGGTAATGACCAGAACAAGGGTACCGAGAGCAAACCTTTTCGTACTATCTCACGCGCTTTAGATGCAATATCAGCGGGTGACACCATTTTTGTGCGTGAAGGTGCCTACCATGAGAAACTATTGATTTCAAAATCGGGAAGTTCAGCGAAGCTCATTACGATAAAGCCCTATCCCAATGAAGCTGTGGCCATCGATGGCGAAGGATTATCCATTTCGGGCACAGAAGCATTGGTAACGATCAGAAATACCCGATTTATTCAGTTTGACGGTTTTGAAATCCGAAATTTTAAAACACAGGACAAAGGCAATGATGTAAATGGGATTATTATTGATCAAGGTTCTAAAAACATAACCGTAAGAAATAATAGGGTTCATCATATCGAGAACAATGCCAGCCCACAGGATGGCCGAAGTGGGCATGGTATTCTACTCATCGGCAATACCACCGAGGCCTTACAGGATATTATTGTGGAGGATAATACGATCCATGACTGCAATACCGGTTACTCCGAAAACCTCACCATCAATGGATATGTTGATGGCTTTATTATCAGACGGAACAAGGTATACAATGGCGAAAATATTGGCATTGTTGCAGCCGGAGGATATGCCGCCAATGCTACAGCAAACCTGAATTATGTACGTAACGGACTGATCAGCCAAAACGAAGTTTATGATATTGATGGTAGAACTGGTCCTATCCCTGCATTTGCCCAGCATAACGGGGCCATTGGAATTTACATCGATGGTGCCCGGGATATCATAGTTGAAAGAAACAGTGTCTATCGCTGTGGACGCGGAATCGGCCTGGTCAGTGAAACCGACAATTTTCCTACACGTGACTGTATTGTCAGAAATAACGAGGTCTATAACAACTCCCTCGCGGGGATAAGCCTGGGTGGCTATCTAAACTATACCGGTGGTGGTACGCTGAACTGCTATGTTGTTAATAATACCCTATTTCACAACAATATCGACAAAGGATATTTTGATGAAATTGAAGGTGAAATACGACTTGTTGAGAACTGTATAGACAACATCATCCAAAATAATATTATTGCTGCCAGGCCCAATAGCGTGTTTATTCATAAATATACCAATACGGGCGCATCCAATGCGATTGACTACAATTTATACTTTAGTACTGGAGAAGATCAGTGGATATGGAATGGGAAAGTCATCCGGGATCAACAAACCTGGAAATCAACCCTTATTGGCGATACACATGCGATCTTTGGACAGGATCCAGGCTTTATATCAACGACACAAGCAGATTTTGGATTAAGGGATTCATCTCCTGCCCTTGACAAAGGAAATTTTATTAGTCAAGCAATCAATGGCGTATTGGATCTAAGCGGAAAGACAAGATCAGAAGCGAATCGCATTGCGATTGGAGCATTTCAAAAATAATCGTTTAAAAAGAAAATAGACCAGTTGACACGACTTGTCTACTGGCCTAATCTGCGCTTAATTCGAATGATTTCCCTTTGATTTTAAAAATCGCTTGGTCAGATATTTTCGCACAGGGATATCGTATAATTTTAAACAAGCATAAGCGAGCACAATACTACCAATGACGACCGCTGCGGCACCAGGCAATGATTGCTCAAAGCTGAGGTTTTCATTTTTTACCCAAGCGTAATACAAATAGATAAAAGGATAGTGCACCATATACAAAGGGTAAGAGATATCTCCCAAGAATTTAGACAGCTTGTTTGTAAAACTGCCCCCTTTTCCGGAAGCCCCCAAAACAACTAACAGTGGAAAGACCAGCACGCAGCACAGCGTATCATAGAGTCCATTCATCCAGAGATGCTCAGCTCCCCCGATACGCGGAATCGCCAAAAGTGAAACAAGGATAATACTACAGATCCAAAATGCACCTTTAATCCGAAAAGGCTTAAATACGCGCGATAAAAATAGTCCGGCTGTAAAGGAGAATAAAAGACGTAGGGATCCCGCTGTAAATTCTGTTCCGGTCAGTGAAAACCCTGCACAGATATCGCCTAAAGGGCCCCATATCGCAAATATGGCTAATCCACAGCCTGCAGCGACAACAAGTCCACCAAGTGCTTTTGTTGAAAATTTACGGATGATCAAAACATAAAGGATATTACCGATGTATTCAAAAAACAAGGACCAACTCGGACCATTCAGCGGAAACATCTCACCCAATCCCCTTACTTCATGTCCGGGGAGAGCGGGGATCAACAGTGCATTTAATACCGTCGCTAGTAATAAAGCCGAAACAGTCACCTTGGATACATCCCAGATCGAACAGCCCTGAAAATAAAACATAGCAGCACCAATAATCGCCCCCATAACAACCATGGGATGTAGCCGTATAATCCGGCGTTTGATAAAATCCATTGTCGTCATCGTTCCCCAACGATCATCATACGCATAACCGACGACAAATCCAGAAAGCATAAAGAAAAAATCGACGGCTAGGTAACCGTGGTTAATACGTTGATCCAGATGGCTGGTTGCAAAGGCTTCGAAAATGTGAAAACAGACTACCGTGATAGCTGCAACACCGCGTAAACCATCAAGCACGTTATAATGCGGCTTGGTATCAGCATAAGCGGAGGTAGAAACTGTTGTATCGGGCATAAAAAGAGTAAGATTAGTTTGATTGATTTCCTAAAAACAAAGACGTAAATATAAACAAATTTCAAAAACTGTTCTATGTCCGCCATTCAAACTAATCTTTTCTTATTTGACAAGGGGAATGTAGTCTCTCAGATAGACCTGCTCCTTCCGCATGTCCTGGATATATTCCTTACTAAAGATTTCCAAAAGTATTTCTGAAATAGCTGTCGTGGTGGGCTTGTCATCTTCGGATTCACCAAAGGAGAAAATTTCCTCCTCCGTCCGATCTTTCTTCGTTAAGAAATAATAAAAATCCGGACTTTCCCAGCCTTTTATCCCTGAACCAGATTCCTCTGATATGTTGAGGGCTGTATATGTTTTTTGTAGAAAATCCTGAAGACTCTGGTAATCAGTTTTGTTTTTTGATGTTTTAGTCGCATATAAATAAGCAAATTTACCATCCTTATTTTCCGCCATCGCTAACGCGGGAAAAGCGACGCCATTCAACATGGCCAAAGTATCTTTCTCTTCGTTGTAGGACACGGTGGTATACCGGTAGCCATAATATTTCTCCGGTTTTAGCTTTTTGGTTCCCCAACCCGAAGTAGACTCCAGATAAAAGGGTGTAGGCAAACTTCCTTCACTATTAAAAATCGCCATTGTATCTTTCTTAAACATGGCTGTCTCGAAAGCCTCTTTTAACGCTTCCTTATCCATCTTTTTTACATCAGCAGCTAACATGGATTCCGTTTTTTTTATTTTCGGCGCATAGAAGGTTGAAACATCAAAGCTGGGATCTAATTTGTCCAAGAATACAACCGCTGGATCCTGAGATTGACAGGAATATAACAGTGTGGATAAAAACAGTAAAGAAAGAATACTTGTATTTGTTGACCTAAATAGCTTCATGGAAAATTGCTCAAAATTATCTTTTCATTTCTATCTTAAACCAACGGTAAAAGATATCCAAATATACAGCGTATGAAGCGATATTAACACGAATATTTACAATCCGCACACACTCATTTTAAAAACGTCATTTATTATTCCAGGGAAGGGCTGCACTTTGTAGAATGTAAAAAATAGATCTTAGTCTATTTAGGATGCAGTAGCTATTCATTATATTTGAGAAAATACGAACCATACCCCTTTTATGTCAATCGTTTACGACAGTATACTCAATCATATCAGTCAACACAGCATCTTATCGGAGGAAGAGAAAGAACGCTTTTGCGCAGCATTGACCTACAAAAAAATACGCCGCAGACAATATTTACTACAAGAAGGCAACATCTGTACACGCGAATGTTTTGTGATCAAAGGCGCCCTGAGGCAATATGAGGTTAGTCCCAACGGTCGGGAGAATACCGTGCAATTTGCTTTTGAAAACTGGTGGATTTCAGATTGGTATAGCACCTTGCAAGCTCAGCCTTCGGTTTACAATATCGATGCACTGGAAGATACGGAAGTATTCTTAATAGAAAAAAGCCAGTTGGAAGAGCTGTTTATTGAAATCCCAGCTTTAGAAAGCTATTTTCGAAAAATATTTCTAAAAGCATTTGTTTCCCTTCAGAAAAGAATACTATTTCAGCAGAAAACAGCTGAGGAAAGGTATCTTGAGTTTATGAAATGTTATCACTGGTTTGAACAACGCATCTCCCAACAACATATCGCCTCTTTTCTTGGTATTACAAGGGAATCGCTGAGTAGACTCAAGGGACAACAGTATAAAAATATTTAAATCTGTGATAAATCGCACCGATTTTATTTATCAAATAGCACAGGTTAAAACATTAATTTCGAATTAAATTTGTTCATCATAAACCAAAGTAAGATGAACAAAAAGATTAAACAATGGATGCTGTCAACAGATAATAGCTGGACAGCCTTTATTTTACGGTTAACATTGGGGCTCGTACTATTTCCACATGCAGCCCAAAAACTATTTGGCTGGTTTGACGGTCCCGGGTTGCAGGGCGAGATTGACTACATGACCAGTCATGTCAATCTACCGATGTTCTTAGCCATTAGCGCAATTGCAGTTGAATGCCTGGGAACATTTTTTATCCTATTGGGCTTTTTGACCAGACTCACCAGTATTGCTATTTTTTTTCTATTTATTGGTATGATTGTAGTCGATCACGCCGCACATGGTTTTTTTATGAACTGGTTTGGAAAAATGCCGGCTGGTGCTGAGGGTTTTGAATACCATTTGTTGGTCCTGGGGATCTGTCTCGCACTCATCCTACAAGGTGGTGGCAGATATGCGCTGGATAAATTATGGCGCTCAAAGTCCTAAAACAGTCGTGATCAACACTAAATTTGCTTAAATTTGCGTCTTATTTAGACACCCACAAATGCGATATTTTTGCAATAAAGTCTGTCGGTGTTTTTAATCAAGAGATATGAATTTAGACGCTATCAGTTCGCTATTGATCGACCATTTCAAAGAGATTGTGCCACTCACTGAAGCGGATATACTGTCCATTCTCCCAAAATTGGAAATAAAAGTTGTAAAACGGAAAGAGTTTGTTCTTCAGGAGGGGCAGATTTCCAAACATATGCGATTCATTGTAAAAGGAAGTCTATATGCCTATTATATGGAGGAGAATGGCAAAGAACATATAACGCAACTCGGGATAGAACAGTGGTGGATCAATGATCTATATAGCTACCTGAGTGAATTACCATCTCGCCTATATATCCGTGCAAATGAGGATACCACACTCATACAGATCAGCAAACGCAATCTGGAAATATTGTATAAGGAAGTCCCTGCCCTCTCCGAGTTTTGGCGATTGAAAATTCAGCATGCCTATGTAAATTTACAGGAACGTACTTTCGAAAATGTACGCTCTGATGCGTATACCAAATACCGCAAATTTATCTCGGACTATCCTCCAATTGAACAACGGTTTCCGCAATATATGATTGCCTCTTATCTTGGGATTACGGTCGAATACCTAAGTTATTTGAGAAAAAAACACCTATCACGTCTTTCTTAAGATTTCTTAATTTTTATCCCCTCCGCCATGTCTAGTTTTGCTCGTAATTCAAACGAGAGAACATGAAGACAATAGCTATTACACTTGCACTTTCTACCTTGGTTGCTGTGGCGACACATGCTCAGCAACTATCCTATACACCTGAGGTCGTCCTGGGACATCGTTCATACTTCTATATGCATCAGGTCAGCTACAAGATCAGTGACAAAATAAAAATCAACAACCTTTCGCTTTTTGATACAGAATATACAACCGATAAAGAAAACATCTTTTTTATCAGAAATACGGCTTCCTATACAGTTAGTAAACGATTCACATTGAATGCAGCTTTTGGAATGAAAAATCCCGGAGCTTTCTTTAGCGCGTTTGTACAATATCGCGTGAGCAAACCTACCCAGTCTTTTTCTTACGCTATAGGCACTACCTATCAAAAAGGATTTACGCTCGAACAGTCCTTATCATTTGAGTATACTCCCTATTTAACCGCGCAGAAACAGGCCTATTTCAGTGTACTTGCTATCGGCAATGTAAATACTAAAATGTACCAGCGTGGGCTTCAATTTATACGGCTGGGCTTAAAACAGGACAAGCTTATGTATGGACTGGCATCCAATTTTGACCAATTTAATAACAGTAAAAAAACACTGGAAAATATTGGCGCTTTTGTAAAACACAACTTTTAAAAATAATATAATGAAAAAAAATCTTGATTTAGGCATTTTAATCAGTAGAGTAGCTATTGGCGGTCCCATGTTGGTGTACGGGATCAATAAGTTGATTCATGGCATCGGGTTCATTAAGGACATCATCGTCAGCATCGGACTTCCCTCCTTTTTTGCCAATGGCGTATTTGTCGGCGAAATCATTGCCCCCATTTTGATTATCCTTGGTCTACGCACACGTTTGGCGGGTGTAGTATTCGCCATTAACTGCCTTACGGCAATTTGTCTCGCCCAAAGTGGTAATATCTTTAAATTGAATGAATTTGGGGGCTGGGCAGTGGAGCTCCTGGTTATCTACATGCTGATTGGACTAAGTTTTCTATTTATGGGGGCAGGTAAGTATGCCATTTCGACAACTAATAAATGGGATTAACCGCAGTGCATTGATTCGAAAACTGAAATGGGCTGTCCAAAAAGATTTCGGACAGCCCATTTTCTTTTATTTTATTCGTATCCCCTCTTTCACACATGCGCTGCTCAGGGGCTTGCTTCTCTTCGGGTTCTTACTTTTCCGTTTATGTCCTTATTGCTTGGTTCCTTCGAGTGTCGACACACTCTTTGCCGGGATAGTTAAGCTATATACACCACCTGCAGTTGGCGCAACCGTGCCGGCAAGTGCCCAATGACCTGTACTGGTCGCTGTAGTCTGATAATTGGATAATTGTCCCCCGACAAAACCTGACAGATTGATGTCCAACGGGACACTACTGCTACCCGTATTTGTGACGACCATGGCAAATTTACCTGTTTGCGGATCTTTATACGCAGATATCAGTAATCCATTGGCATTTTGTACTGCCACATTAATACGTTTGTAATTGGCTTTGACAAATCTGGAATAGTGTCCCAGCACATCATAAGCCTTGGTAAACTCTAATGAACCATCACTTCGTGTACAGATTAAAGCCTCATTGTTTTGGAATGCGAGCATGCCAAGCCAAAAAATATAGGCACTGGCATCACAATCTGCAAGCAATTTGTGCATATTAACAGCTAGCTTCAAACCACCTTCTATTCCGGCATCGTAGTTTCCGCCATCATCCGATGCTTCGGTTACCCACATTGGTTTGCCACCTGTAGCGAAAGTCCACTTTGATGGATTTTGGTTAAACCCTCTTTTTCCACCGATCAACTCTGTAATTTCAACGTAACCATGTCCTGCCAAAATATCGACATTACTTCTGTCCATTCCAGACAGGAAGGTATTGGCTGTACCCCAGGCAGCATTTTCAGAAGCGATAATTTTAGTGCTTTGCAAACCTTCATCATTTAAAGCTGGCCTCAGGTTGTTTGTCACAAACTCACCTAGTTTATTTGAAGCCCAATACGAGGCATCCCAATCCGAAAACACATTTTCAGGTTCATTCGTCGGCGATATGGCGTTAATTGTGACCCCTTCATTTTGATAGGCTTTAGCGAAACCGGCCAAATAATGGGCAAATAGCGTCGATGAAGTATTCAGATTAAGTCCATTGAACCATTTACCACTGATACTATTGGGATTCGTCTTCATATAAAGCGGTGGTGTCCAGGTACTGGCGATAATAACCGGGACCTGAAATCTTTCCTTCGCCTTTTTTAGAATCCACAGCTGTCCAAGATGCTCGCGCGCATCCGCCGAAAGTGCCTGATAAGCCGGACTACTCACTGCGACATCGATATCAACCCCTGCAGGCTTGATGGTCACCACCCTATTCTGTTGATTGAAAGGATAGGTATGTAATACCTTGCCGCGCAATATATTCAACTTCAAACCCGAATTACCCCAAAGATAGTCCAGAATACTATCTCTCTTCGGAGATTCAAAGAAAGGAACGATACGCCCTCCGAAGGCACCAAAACCGTCAATTTTTTGCCGTTCCTGGTTCCATTCCACAACGGCATTTGTCGTTACTGCGGCAGCCTGCGCATTTAACTGATTCAAACGATTCACCGCATCATCTTCATTCGTCGATAATACCTGCTTTTGACACCCCGTCATCCATAGGGATGCAACTAATCCAAAACAAAAGATGGATTTAAAAACCAATTGATTTCTGTTCATAAATTTTTATTTTATTAATTTGTAATAACAGTTATATCTTTAAATATGACTTGCGGTAAAATTGTTTTGTCAAATTTCAAACAAAATATTTTTTATTTGAAATTTGACAAAACAGTCAATGAAGCTTAACAATCAGCTATTACCATGTTAACATTCAATAAAAATGGACAATTTTATACAAGATTTTGAAGTGCTCATAGCTGCTTTCCCGAGTGAACTTTCGGCCATTGATACCATAGCATTTAGTGCGAAGCCAGTTCCAGAAAGATGGAGCAAGAAAGAAATTTTAGGGCACCTGATCGATAGCGCAATGACAAACTATCTCCGGTTTATTAGAGCACAATCTGAGGAAAATCCGCAGATCTTTTACACACAGGATGACTTTTGTGAAAATGCAAATTATCAGCAGTCAGAAACCAAACAGCTGCTTGATCTATGGTTAGCACTCAACAAGCAACTTTTATTTCTATTCAAGACTTTGATTACTAAAAGCCTCACAATGCGAAAATGTAATGATCTAACACTTGCTTTTTTGATGGAAGATTATGTAGCCCACCTCAATCATCATCGTCAACAGATACTTTCTTAATCATAAAATTTTGAAAATGTCTAGTCCATAAAATAATCTAATGATATGGACTAGACAAAATACAGTTTACCTTTTACTCCACCAATGATAATAGTTGTGAAGTCCATCGTATTCAAAACCACAACGTGGGTATAGCGTATTGCCAATGTCATTTGTTTTTTCTGTTTCGAGCATTAACCCGCAGGCACCGGTTTCGATACACCATTCTTTGCTCTGATCGATCAGTGCTACGGAGAGTCCCCTACCGCGATAGTCCTGATGAACAAACAGATCGCTCAACAACCATTGCATTTCTAATTTAGTGTAATGAAATAATTTATACAATTGTACAAAGCCCACGGCTTTACCGTCAGTGAGAACTAGAAAAACAATCGATTCGTCCTTCAAAAAGCGCTCCTTTAAAAACATCTTCCCTTTTTCCAGATCAGATTCCTGACGGTAAAAAATTCGATAAAGGTTAAACAATTCTGCGGTCTCGTTCAAGTCTTCAAGATTGGCTCTTTTAATTTGATAATTCATTTTAGTAAATATTTTGATTTATGCAGGCAAAAATATCCCTAAAAACAATTCACATTATCATCCAGATCTGAGATGTCGGATAGTCCAGGCCTTGGACTTCATCAAATTGGCCTTTGTATCTGTTTCTATAGTCTATCGGTGTCAATCCTGTTCTTTTCCCTATGGATGGAGCAGATTGAATCCTATGGTCACTATTCAAATCCAGATTTCGTCCACGATTTTTCGGTAAAATGAAGGCCGAGGAAATCGGTATTTTAGTCTATAAACATACGGATCATCAATGAGACAATTCGGCATATGATCGAATATAAAATCTTTTCTGGCGGATTGTAAATTTAAAACGTATCTACTGTTGCACACGATTATATTTACGAAATAATCTATCGTTTTACATTACTATTGATCAATGAATAGGTTGATTACCTGAAGTAAAAAATAGATCTTCACTTATAGGGAGCTTATGGTTAATGAGGTGCAGTCTGAAAAGATTTATTATCATCCAAACTGGAAAAGAATCATGATCGCTGTTATTTTAGTGCTCATTGGAACAGGAACATTATGGATAGACATTACTTCTTTTTTGGGATCCATACCATGGCTACCATTAAAGCTGATATGCATCCTGATCGGGTGTTGGATGCTGAAGAACAACAAAAAAGCCGTTCGGGCGAAAACAGATTCAAGGGGATTTTATTTCACAAGAATGCCCGCTAGAAATACATTCAAAAAAGCCATTGCTGACCTAGATTTATTGGTATTTGTTCCATTCGTACAAATTGTCAATATCCGGATAACTGCAACTATATGGACAGGGACAAGACTCGAACTGGAAACTACACAGGGAAAAGAGATACTCACGATGTTAGACGTGTTGAGTAGAAAAGAGAAACAGCAGATCTATCAGACTATCAAAAGATTTGGTATAGCGAATGTGGTCAAACACCAAGAGGAAAAAGGGAAAATTGATGACATGAAAAAACCTGCTGTAAATTAGTCCCCTTTTTAACTGAAATTGTCCGATAATAGCTGATCTACATCTTCCCTAATTTCTTCGGGCAACATCAGGTAAACCGGTGTTTTTAAATTCTCTCTACTGGCCTCTCCTTCTATAAAAATGTTTCTAAATCCTTCATTGAGCCATTTTCCGTCTTCTTCCAAATACGCCTTATATTTATTGTCCAAAATCTCAATAATGTTTATGCTCTCTTTCATGTGTTCCGTCATTATCTTATTGTAAACTGCATCTAAAAATATTCGACAGGGGAACATCAACATTGGTGCCACTCCTGCCCTGAATTTTTAAAAGAGGAATGGAAACATAAAATTTTAAGATTTCTTAACATCTTCAGCGATTTGCTTTCTTACATATTATTGTCGATTTTTGTTGTGTACATTTAAGCTATCTGTTACAGCGAAATGAACGGAGCCTGTTTCGGTTTTTTACACAGTTCTTTTATAAATCGTTTGATATGATATTGATTGCAGTATTACTACCTTGGTTATCTTTCTTTTTACGAGGTAAAATATTCAGTGGAATTATTTGTTTAATCCTCCAACTTACTATTTTAGGTTGGTTGCCCGCGGCAATATGGGCCGTTGCTTCACGTGTTGATGGTAAAAATCAACAACGCATACGTAGTTTGGAACGTAGTATGCGCCGTTAAATACCTCATCTGCTGCACTAAAATCGCTTCAGCTCAACACACATGGACTGAATAGGGAGATGCTATTCGCTCTCAAGAAATTTTTGAATCTGAGCAATGGTAAAATCAATTAGGCTGTTATCAACCTCCCCATTAAAATCTTTCATGATATAGTTACCGTGATTGGCCGGAAGGATCATGAGGCGGGCATTCGGAATCTGCTTTTGCATTTCCGCTAAATGCTGTCCTTTGACTACATCTTGATCTCCGCCGATCAGAAATACTGGACAGGATATATTTTCCAAGGTGCCCGGTTCAAAATCCTGAAAATTTATCATCCGTTGGCTATCCTTTTCATACATATTTTTAAACTTTTGGGGATCCGGATTCAATTTCAAAAAATTTTCCTTCAAATAAGGCGGCATCACCTCAATCGTAGAAGCTGACATGCTATCAAAAAAGCCATCTAACAAGCCCTCTCTTTTCGTGTTACCCGAAGCAGCAATTAATTTGTCTACCCTATCCGGGAAAAGAGAAGCAAGTGTCAAAATGGTCGTTGCACCATTACTGAAACCTAAAAATGAGGTTTTAATGATCTTTAGGTAATCCAAAACCGCAATAATGTCCCTTGCATCCTGTTCAAATGTCTCCGGAACTTCCCTATGCTCCGATCGACCATGATTTTGCATATCCAGCAAGATCAATTGATAGCGATCTTTCAATCGTATCACGCTCTCTTCAAAATCAAAAAAACCTGAGGAGCCACCACCGTGGATAAGCACAAGAGGCTTTCCAGCCCCATATATTTCATAATATAGTTTTATCCCGTTAGCTGCGGCATAGCCTGAGTGATTGTTCAACATGCTCATTATTCAATTTAATTAGTTTATTCTATCTAAGATCTAGCTTTATCTGCTTTCTACAAATTTTTTAAAGCTGAGCAGAACGGCGTCGGTGAAATTCTGCTGAAGATCCAGCGGTGTCACCGTGTCTGGTTCAAACGTCTCCCTTATAATCGTATTATGATCGATAGCCTGAAATTCAACAATACAGCTTCTCCCGCCACTGATACTTTCAATATATTCGAAAGGGATAATACATTCATATATCCCAACATAATCAAAACCTTCATGATCAATTCGCCGCTCCATTCGAAAATTAAATTGCCCACCTTCCCTAAAATCGTTCTCCACCTCCGGACAATGCCAATCATCGAATGGAATATTCCATTGTTTTATAGACGCTGATCTGATCCAGTGCTCCCAGACATCTTCGAGCGGTTTCTCCACCAAAACAACTGAAACCAGTTTTTTTTCCCCTGAATTTACATCTTCCATATGTTATTTTCTAGATTAATTGCGATCCGTTAATTAATTTCCATCGTTTATTGGATAAATATTTCAACAACTGCCTTTGGAAGCATAAAAAGCGGTGAATGAACTTGTAGTATTAGCTGCAACACAATATTAATAAACATGCTATTAAATTAGCTTGCCCTATGGCAATATTTACGGAGCAATTATTTTTTTCGAATAAAGGATCAATTTGGCAAGTATGGTATATTTATTGCACTGCAGAACCAAACATATAAAAACCGATTAAAATGAAAAAATTAGCATTTTTAGCACTATGTGTTACCCTATTTGCAGGATGTAATAATGCCCAGCAACCAAAGTCTGCTGAGCATACAGACAGTCTGGCCAAAGAAGAAACACCATCTATCGGCGGCGATAAGGATGAACATGGATGTCTTGTCGGTGCAGGCCAAACCTGGAGTGAAGTTAAACAGGGATGTATTCAGGTCTTTAATGTAGGAACACGTCTGAATCCTGTTGATGTTAAAGAAGGGGATGCTATCATCAGTGCATTTGTTGTTGCTAATGACGATAAATCTAAAATGGAGTTATTTTTACCAGACGACAATAAAACAACGATTATTTTGGATAAAACTGAAAACAATACATACCAAAAGGATACCTTTAAATATGATGCTGATAAATCAGATCTATATGTAAATGGTGACGTAAAATACAAAGGTGAAGTTAAAAAATAACATCCCTGAAACTTTATAGGACGTATAAGGTAATGCCAATGTTAATCACATCGGCATTTTTTTATTTGTTTATTTTTTATTGATCCTTTTTTTTGCTAACATATCCATAAGTTCGCTCAACTCGGTTTATTGGTCAAAAAGATACCGTCATAGGTTTTCACCGATATCTATAAGGAACTGCTATCTAACTATTCTATTTCGAAGATTGCCTGCGCCATAATAACATTGGTCAACACAACTAACATTACTCCGATAAGGGAAGCATATAATTTTTTCATTTTAAATCACTTATTAAATCTGGCACAGATTTAATAATGCTTCCTTTATATATTTTGCCAAAAATTACACGCAAAACGACATCTAGAAATCGCGTATAAAGCAATTGGGAGTATATAAATTTTCTATATCTTTAAACTAATATATTTTTTTTTTAAAATGATCGAAACTAATGCTTGTTTTCAGGTTGCAATAGAGAAAGCTTCTCACTTTAATTACAGCTTCTGTTTCCATAATCTGCCGCTGGTGGAAAAAATAAAAATCACCGCGATCACCCAGGATATTGAACAGGTCAAAATTGAGATTACTTCTGAAATCGGATTGTTTAGCCCTTACACATTCCATATAGACAGGTTTTTGGAAGGAACACCAGTGACAGTGGAAAATTTAGCTTTCGATTACAACATTCCATTTATCCGGAATCTGGTAGAGAAAGATTTGGATACGCTTACCTGTACGATTTATGCTAAAAATGAAATCTTATATCAGCAAAAATTCACAGTAAACGTGTTACCGATGGATTATTTTGGCGGCTTAAGTAAGTACCCCGAGTTATTGGCTTCTTACGTTTTGCCCAATCACGATATCATCTATACGATTAAAGCAGAGGCCGTCAAAATTCTTGAGAAAAACAGGTTAACGCCGGCGTTTTTGGGCTATCAATCCGTTAGCAAGGATCGTGTACTGCAGGAAGTAATGGCCCTATATCAGGCTATTCTAAATATCAATATTACATACAGCGCCATGCCTGCAAGTTTTGAAACTGAAGGTCAGCGTATTCGTCTGGTCGATCAGATCTGGGAAACGAAGTTTGGAAACTGTATCGATATCTCGCTACTATTTGCGGCCTGTCTGGAAGCTATCGATCTGAATCCAATTCTTATTGTCACCCGAGGGCATGCATTTATAGGCGTTTGGCTCAGCGACCAGCGACTAGAAGCTGTTGTCAATTATGATCAGGCGGCTATTTCAAAACGGATCGCGCATGGAATTGATGATATCGCTTTGATCGAGTCTACGCATTTATGCCGAGGAAATGCCTATACCATGCGGGAAGCAATGAACATCGCCGAAACGCAGCTATTACATGCCAACAACTTTATTTTATCCCTTGATATCAAACATGCCCGTTCGCATGGGATCCTTCCCTTACCTTTTACTGGAAAGGACGAACTGAACAACGCAGCTTTAAAGAATACCACTGGATCAACCAAAAAACAGGCTATCGATTATTTTAATATCGATGACAACAAACTGGATCTCGTTCTCAGTGAAGTCAAAGATCTAACAAAACAAAAAATCTGGGAACGAAAGCTGCTCGACCTTTCACTCAGAAATAACCTATTGAACCTCCGGTTCACTAAAAGTATGTTGCAAATAGTGGATCTGAAAACTGATCTCTTGGAAGATCATCTATCAAACGGAAAATCACTTACCATACATCCCAACTACAGTCAAGAGGTTTTACGACGTTACAATCTTTATTTAGAACCCTTGCATTCTTCCGAGCCATTATTCAAGCTTGCTGACGATGAATTCAGATATAATCGCCTGCTGACACTTTATCATCAGGATGATCTGGATAATATCTTAACACACCTGTACCGCAATGCGAAACTGGCCGAAGAGGAAAATGGAAAGAGCACCTTGTATCTGGGGGTCGGTTTATTGAAGTGGTTTGAACCCAAAACCAATCAACAGCCTAGACTTGCCCCCATCCTATTGATTCCTGTTGAATTATCACGCAGATCTGTCAACACCAAGTTTACGCTCCGAAGCCGTGAAGAGGAGGCCATGATTAATATTACATTGTTGGAGTATCTCAAACAGGAATTTAAGCTTAACCTCAATGCCTTGGAAGTGCTACCAATGGATGAGTCAGGGGTTGACGTACAAAAAGTATTCGCCATTTTAAGAAAATCTATTTTAAATCTGGAAGGATGGGATATTCAGGAACAGGTTGTCCTTGGTAACTTCTCTTTTAACAAGCTTATTCTATGGCAGGACCTAACCAAATATGCAGAAGAAATTAAAAAAAGCACCATTGTAAAGAGCTTGATTGACGGGCGGCTTTCGGATCTATTGGATATCACCGCTGATTCGGAAAATCTGGAGCAGCTCCCCTCTTCCTTGTTAACATTGCCCATTCCAACAGACAATTCCCAGCTTGAAGCTGTACGTCACTCCAATGCGAATAAGAGCTTTGTATTACATGGCCCTCCCGGGACCGGTAAATCCCAGACCATCACCAATATTATCGCAAATGCACTAGCGAATGACAAAAAAGTGCTTTTTGTCGCTGCTAAAAAGGCTGCTTTGGATGTGGTACATCGCCGTTTGGTAAAAATTGGTTTAGGTTCCTTCTGTTTAGAGTTACATTCAAATAAATCTAAAAAATCAGATGTCCTACGGCAATTGGAAAAGAGCCTGGAAACACCCAAGTATCAAAGTCATATCGATTTTCAGGAAGAAGCACAACGTATTGATCAGCGCAAAGCAGCATTAAGTCAATATGTTGACTCCTTACATCAGCCCTTTGCAGTGGGTTGGAGCCTGTATGATTCCGTTTCCTATTTAGACAGTCATCATGTCGAAATCAACACGGACTGGTTGCTATCCCTTCAACTGGAACATATTGACAAAAAGACCTGGAATAATTGGCAGGACTGGGCAATCCCCTTCGGAGAGTTAACGCATAAATTACCAGCGATTGACAAGCACCCATTGCACTTGATCCACTTGAAAGATCAGAACTTTGCTCACAAAAATAATATCGAGAAATCTATCGAAGATTATATACAGGCAGACGCTGAGGCAACAAAAGCTCTCTCAGATCTGCAATTGAATCTCCCGAAGAATTGGATCGAAAACAAGACCTCGCTATGTTCACTTCTCGAAAAGATCACTCAGTTTTCGGCGCATCAGACCATCGTAAATGTTTACTTTGATGTTCGCCAAAAAAATTTACTTGATCATTGGGTTGAACTGCAGAGCCAAAAACAGACATTAGAAAATGCGCTTGTTACAGATTTTGGCAACGGAATATTTACGACAGACTGGAATCTGATTGAATCCACATGGAATCAGTCAAAACATTCCTGGTTTCTACCCAAATGGTTGAAACAACGTAAAGTAAAAAAATTCTTAAATGGTTTTGCCACAAACAAAATTACTTCCGAACAGCAGGTTGATCAGTTCTTTTATCAGAAAAATTCCTTCGATCTGGTGGCAAAGAATTTGGCGGAACCGCAATTCTATCCGATAAACGAAGCGACGAGTTATTATCTCATAGGCAATACCTATAATTTAGTTACACTGCAACAGCATCAGCAAGAACTGCGGGCATTCAATGAACTGGCGCAACAGCTCAAATTTGAAAACTTTCAATCTTGGTTAAACTATATACTCGCACATATAGATCTAAAGTTGAGAATACCAACCCTTATTTTAACGCTCCAACATTACTTAGATAAGCATCAGGCCATTTCGGCATTTTTAGTTCATATTCCAGAAGTCGATGTTTTAAATCAAATAAAACAAGATTTAGATCAACTTGAAGACTGGATCCGATACAATTATTATAAGGATCAGGGTATAAAACTGGGACTATCCTGGTTGATTGATCTACTTGAATCGAACAAAATCAATAAAGATGCACTGAGCATGGATATGGAAAGTGTATTGCATCTCAATTACTTTGTAAATTCTTTGGATCAGTCCAGCATTTTAAATGGTTTTGATGCAGCTGTATATGAGGCACAGATTTTACAATACAAGACACTTCATCAAGAGTTTACCCGATTGGTACGGGAGCAATTGGTTTTGGAGCTCAGCAACAAAATCCCCAACCTTTCCCAGGAAGCAGTTCATAGTTCGGAAATTGGAATCTTACAACGTGCGATCCGAAATCGAGGACGTGGAGTCAGTATCCGTCGTT
Source organism: Sphingobacterium sp. CZ-UAM (assembly GCF_002000245.1). Classification (GTDB taxonomy): domain Bacteria; phylum Bacteroidota; class Bacteroidia; order Sphingobacteriales; family Sphingobacteriaceae; genus Sphingobacterium. The sequence continues at coordinate 2,065,156 of NZ_MTCM01000001.1, forward strand.
TATTTGATCAGATTTCGACCTTACTTCCGCGACTCAAGCCCTGCATGCTGATGAGTCCGATCTCGGTCGCCCAATATTTTGATGTAAATACCGATCACTTCGATCTGGTTATTTTCGATGAAGCATCGCAGCTACCGACATCAGAAGCAATCAGCGCCCTTGCCCGGGCTAAACAGGCCATTATTGTGGGGGATCCAAAGCAAATGCCACCAACGAGCTTCTTTGCCAGCAACAAAATTGATGAAGATCATATGGAATTAGAAGACCTGGAAAGCATCCTGGATGATTCCCTCGCCTTGTCCATTCCATCGAAATACCTATTGCGTCATTATCGCAGTAAACATGAAAGTCTTATTTCTTTCAGTAACTCCAATTTTTATGAGAACAAATTATTGACATTTCCTTCCCATGACGATCAGGATAAGAAAGTAAGTTTTCAATTTATCGATGGTCATTACGACAAGGGGAAAACCCGAACAAATCTGAAGGAAGCTGAGGCAGTGATCCAATATATAAAACAGCATTTGGAACATCGTCCTCATCGTTCATTGGGTGTGGTCACTTTTAGTCAAACGCAGCAGAATTTAATTGAAGATTTGTTGCAGTCATTATTCTCAGCGCATCCCGACTTAGAAGAAACGGCGCTACAGGGTGATGAGCCTATTTTTATTAAAAATTTAGAAAATGTCCAAGGCGACGAACGTGATTTTATTCTATTTTCCATCGGCTATGGCCCAGACGAAGATGGCAAGGTATCGATGAATTTCGGTCCTTTGAATCGTGATGGCGGCTGGCGCAGACTCAATGTCGCTGTGACCCGGGCCCGATACGAAATGCGTGTTTTCTCTTCGCTAAAGGGAGATCAGATTGATTTAAACCGTACCAGTTCAGCTGGTGTGGAGGGACTAAAAGCCTTTTTAAACTTCGCTGAAAGAGGCGTATTGCAGACAGCTGAAGCAGTAGCCCATGATCAGGAAAAATATACGCTCATCCAATCGATTGCGAAATATTTAGACCAACAGGGTATAAAAGTGAAAACAAATATCGGTACCTCGGGCTATCGTGTTGATATTGGTATTGTGGATCCGCTGCATGCTCATCAGTATATTTTGGGGATATTGGTTGACGGGAAAAACTATTTCAATACACAGACAACCAATGACAGGGAACTGCTGATTCCGAATGTGCTGCAATCACTGGGCTGGAATATTTACCGCATCTGGACCTTAGACTGGATAAAAAACAGAGATAAAATACTGAATGAGATCCAAGCGGAAATTCAACGCATCGTAAACGATACAACGGCAAAAGAGCCTATCATCATCGATGCTTCTCAAGCACAATCGAAAACCAGCCTTTCAGTGCTATCCGATGATGCCATTGTTTCATCTAAAATGAAACCTTATGTAAGCGCCAAAGTCAATCCAATGACAACAGCAAGTCCAGAATTAATTTATGATGTGGCCTATCGAACGGTATTGAGCGATCAGATCCTAAAGATCATCCGCACGGAATCTCCAATCAGTCAAAACCATCTCTTTCGCAAGGTGCTACGTTTATGGAACACCACAAGAGCCACATCAAAACTTGTACAGTATCTAACTGAAGTGACGAGAAAATTGCCCGGAGTAAAGGAGGATCTTTCCCATCAAATTTTTTATTGGGATCAGGAACAATCAGCCACAGCGTTGACCTATTACCGTGATAATAGCCTAGAAAAACGAGCGATCGAAGATATTGCACCTGAGGAAATAGAGGTTGCACTTATCGAGGTCATGGACAACAGTCTCAGTCTATTAAGAGAGGATCTTGTACGCGCCACAGCTAGGGTCTTTTCCTTTTCGAAGACTGGAGCTCAAATTGATAGCATGATCAATACTTCAATTGATAAACTATTACAACAGGGCTATTGGAAATCAATGGATGAGCGGATTATTTTAATCACATAGATCTGCTCCGCACAAAACATCATATTATTGCAGTTACGCTGATATATAGACCAAGCTAGCCAATTGATCTATATATCAGCATTCTCCTTCTCTACATTGTCCAAAGACTCCATTTCGATTTTATTGCGGCTGGGTTTATTTGCGCTATTTTCTTATAAAATTTAACAAAATCTTTATTACATAGGGTATAGTTGTGCGTAAACTTAAATACTATTTTTTGATTGACAGCTCCATTGATAATGACTTGCCAGACCCTATGATTTGTGATTGTTATCGAAGTCTTGCTCAGCTCGATGATATCCGTTAGCGGGAAAACCGCCTTTCTCTGCTGTTTATTATCAATAGCATAAAAGTTTATATCATCAAAATAGAAATCTTCATCACTGACAAGATTATCTTCCAAGCCAAACAGGAAAGGACGGGATGAAATCTTTCTGATCTCTTCTCCAACCAAATCAGCTGAAGCTTCATAACCGATTTGACTATTTTTACGTTTAAATCCAGCAGTATACTGCCTGAAAATTAGGCTAAATAGTACAATGAATAGCGCAAAGCCTATTAAAAATATAAGGTATAAATACATTCTTCTCTTTATTAAACGAAACTTGTCTTTCACTCCAGACATCAAAAAAACGCCTAAATATGTAATGCAGTAATTAATTAGCAGCACAAAATTATCAAATATAATCCAATATGCAGATTTTTATGGACGACAGCGAAATAAGATGGGCCGAAGGTTTTATTTTACTACCGAATTAACTATTTTAGGTACTGTAAAATCAAGATCGATGGATTATTTAAATAAGATAAGGAAGTTATTTGCTTTAGAACAGGATAATATTGACGGATATAGCGAACTAGAGATCCAGAAACTTGAAGAAAAAATAAATATCGTTTTTCCTAAAACTTTACGGACATATTATCAGACTTTGGGCGCAAATAGTAACATCAATTATTGCTATAATCGATTACTTAGCCTCGAAGATGATGTAGCGCTATTGGATGGTTATCTACCCATCTATGAAGAGAATCAGGCTGTAGTCACCTGGGGAATCAAAACGACAGATCTATCTTTGGATAATCCGCCAGTGTATGCAAATTACGATACCGCATACGATTCAGACTGGGAGCTAGAAAAAGCACATGTTTCAGACTTTTTGCTGATGATGGCAATCTATAATGGTACTTTTGGAGGTTTACGGTATTATGCCAATTGTCTTCACACGATTCCATCCACTATGGTGACTGCTGTGGAATCTGGTTGGGAATTAATTCCGGAATTGAGTGTTGATAACCAAAAAATATTTACCCGCGATTATACGGATGTTATTAGCCTTTCTTTTGATGGCAACGGCGTATGTCAAGGGGCATTTGTCGGAACAATGGATCCGCAACTCTTTGACAATATACTCGAAGTACTTGATGTTGATTGGTCTTACATTTCATTTGAAGACGAAGATGAAGACGAAGATGAAGATTAAAGCAGCTATGTATAAATTTTCAGCGGAGAAATCCGGCTATTTAAATGAAAATCATTGTTAAAAAGTATGACTATAGAAGAAAAGAATGCCATAAAAGAGGCAAATATCAAACAAATTGAGGCCAAAAACTACCGCTTTACAGCTTGGTTACCAGTTTTAGAGGATCCGAATACCAGAAGCGTTGATACAGTAAGAGGGAGAATGTCTGTCATGAATGCGTTGATCAATATATCCTTTGAAGCTCCGGTAGAAATTATCAGGAACTGGATCGACTATCATGGCCTGAGCAAACATTTATCGAAATGGGAACAGGAAATTCTACAAAAAGATAACGACGCACTTTCAGACCGTGAACTTAATTCATTAAGATGGTACCTTGAGGGTCTCTGGGCATTGATGTGGGCAACTGAACTAGTCGATAATCTTGATGAAACCGCATGGTGTGGCGACCATATGGCCTCCTTGTTACCAAACCTCGAACGCAATGAAAATAATGAAAAAATTGATCGTCTGTCGTCGTTAAAAAGTGGAAATGAAATTTACGCCATGCTTGATTTTTATTACCGCTTACATTGGTACTGTGTTGATGAGAGGCTAAAGGGAAAACAAGCATTGATCAATGAAGGACTCGTCTATGAGCGCCGAAAAGCATTGGAATGGCTTATCAACAAAGATTCAGATTGGGATGATATCGAGATGGGAACATAAAAAATCACTCAATGCTTGTCATTGAGTGATTGATAAGCGGCATAATATGCCGCTATTTTTATAATAAACAACAGTATGATACGTATTTCCGTTTCTTGCGATAAAAAAGACTAACTTCCAAAACTGATAAAATACAAGGGTGTATCGCCGGAATGATTCTCGACACGATCAAGCCCCTCAAAGAATATATGATCCCCCAGTTCCTTGCCTATCAATTGTTTCTCCATCTGATACAATAGGTCCAGTGCGGTAAAATTCTTCCCATTGGAAGCTTGGATTCGGGCGCATATATCTACTTGAAAATACCCATCCTCTCCATTATCCTCATCAAAAGCCTCTTCTTTATCATCCATTAGTACCTCATTGGGATTCAAATCTTCCATCCCCTTGATCCAACACATATAACAAAGCTCTATTTCGGGCGCATCGACCACAATTTCATTGGCATCCCATTTCGCCCGATCGCCTAAAATATCACGCTGATACTCCGCAACATCGGCATCAAACTCCTGGGAGCTATGATACGACTTGGCCTGAAATGTCCAGGCAATAGCTGACAGCACACGGTCTTGGACTGGTTGGGTATTCCAATCAATATTATTCCAAGGACTGCCTATCTTTTCCCTTAAATAGCCAACATATCTTTTTAAATAAGATTTCCCGATTTTATTGTTTAGCCCAACATGATGTTCTCCCTCCAAAAATTTTTCGGAGAAAGTATGCCAATCTTTAAAGTGCAATCTTGCGTAGGAAGAAAGCTTTTTCAAGATATCCAAAGCGGCTGATTTCGGTAGATACCCGACATCCGCTGCTGCAGTCGTGATATGACTACTGACAGTAATAGCAAGCGCATCCACACCGGGTTTGCTGATATCCCAGCTTCCACTGTCGATTTGATCTTCCCGACCTTCCAGAGCGGTTTCCCCTGTCCTAATTCCGAGCAAGTTAAAATATGCTGCTAATATTTGCAGGCAGCTTTCGGTATCTGCAATAGCGAAGTCTCTTTTCAATAGCTTCACCAGTTCATCGCGGTACTCCGCCTGTTTGGGATAAGTTCCGAACTGATATAGATGAGCCGGATAAGTTCCATCGTCACCAGCACTGCCGAATACGGTAAACCAATCGCCAAAGACGATAACACGGAATGCCGCGCCCAACGCTGTACCGAATTGCTCTTCATAAGGAATATTGTTCAGCGTATCCTTACTGTTAATTTGCTGTTCTTTTGCTTTATCCAATTCCGCTTCCTCAGCGAGTTCCTCTTTCGCTTCCCTTACGCCCTCCTTTGCTGCACTCAATAATTCTTTGAAAAATTTAAACATAATTTTAAAATATTATTTTTAGCTAATGATTCTTATTTACATTTTATCGCAACCACAAAAAGGCTTCATGCAGTGAGTTTAACGACTCATGACCACCTTTATGGACTTGAGATTTCAATTTACTGCTGTAAATCTGAAAATAAATATTTACTTTTTATTCAGAAATGCATATTAGTCTGGAGCCCGACCATATTTGTCGCCGAAGACTCCATATTTGAAGGCAGATAACAGGAGTAATTTTCATCATTATGAAAGCTTCATTCATTAAAGCAATATCAGACATGACTGTATTCAAAGATCTAATTACACCTGCCGTTTTTAAGAAAACGCTTACATTCAAGCGGAATGAACTGATTAAAAGCAGCGGAACTATAGACTCAAAAATATACTTCATAAAAAAAGGCAGCCTTAAAATTTCCATCTTCCAACAAGATGCCGAACAGATTATCCGGCTAGGTTATACTGGAGATCTTATCGTAGCCATGGACTCCTTCTTTGATGGTTGCCATTCAGATTTTGTTATTCAAGCCATCAAGAAAACTGAAGTATTGGTCGCGGAAAAAGAAGATTTTATGCATTTCGTCTACGAAAGTCCTGAGAACACTTCGCTTTACATCAACATATTAGAGGGATTGGTGAAGCAACAGCTTGACAGAGAACAGGATCTATTGCAGGACTCCCCTAAAATCCGATATGAGCGTGTTTTTAAGAGAAACCCTCTCTTATTCCAAATTATTCCCAATAAACATATTGCCAACTATTTGAGGATGACACCTGAAACTTTTTCACGGATCAGTAAATCTTGAGTTCAATCAATTTTTTTGCCCTTTTTTTTCGTGTATTTTATCAAAAAAAAACGAAAATGAAATATAAATCTTTAGCATTACTTGATCAGCTCAGTACACAGACAAAGGAACATATGACTTTTGTTGAATCGTTGAAAACACTGTCGTTAGATGATCTCAATAAACGGCCCCATAAAGGCTCATGGAATACCTTAGAGTGTATCGCACATCTCAATCTTTATGGAAACTTCTATCTGCCTGAAATTTCGAGAAGAATGGCGGCTAGTCAATCGAATGCAGTAGGCTATTTCAACAGTGGCCTTTTAGGAAACTATTTCGCAAAAAGTATACTTCCAAAAGATCGGCCCAACAAAATGAAGACATTCCAGGAGATGGATCCTATACATAAGAAATTGGACAAAAATGTGCTTGCTGTCTTTTTGGAACAACAGGAGAAGTTCCTTCAATTACTTGAGCAGGCAAAATCAAAAGATCTCAACAAAATCCGAACAAATATTTCCATCAATAAATGGATAAAAATCCGTCTCGGAGATACCTTCCGTTTTCTGGTTAACCACAATATCAGGCATATCGTACAAATAAAAAATATCCTTTCAAGCGGCTCCCTTATTGATCAGACCAGTCCGGTTTTACCAGCTGCCAATCACCAATAATAGCACCAACATATTTTATTAAGAAATAGAAATGAATGCCTCTAAAGACCTCAAAGAGCATATTTCAGCGCTTTTAGACAAGATGGCTAAGGATACTTTAACTATGTAAATAATTTGAAAATATCCAGCACCGATGCGAGTATATTTAGTAGCTGTTTCATGGAAAAAATAGCGCAATTATCGCGCCATTAGGATGATCGTGGTGTAAAGAGCTCGATTACTCTTTCCAAGGGGCGGCCGATAACCGCTTTACCATCTTTAATAATGATAGGCCGTTCTATCAATATGGGGTTTTGCAGCATCACCTCAACCCACTCCTCATCCGTCAATTGAAGATGTTGAAATTTTTCAAGGAATAGAGCTTCATTCTTTCGAATAAGCGCTAGTGGTTTAAGTCCGAGTTGCGACAATATTTCAATGAGCTCAGCTTTACTGGGGACTTCTTCAAGATACTCTTGCACCTGCAGATCTACAGTATGCTCTTGCAAAAAATCCAACGCTGCGCAACTCTTGCTGCATTGTTTATTATGGTATATTTTAATCATAGTAGCTTTTTGTTGGGCCTTATTATTTGAGATTATTTTTCGAATCTAATAAAAATTCCAAAGGAAATACAGGCAGATTTCGTTTTCTCCGAGGGGGCGCAGGATCCTCCCAAGGGAATTTACTTTTCTCTTAGGGGATCTTGGTTTTCTCCTAAGAGGATGTGGCATTCTCCCTGGGGAGTTTACTTTTTCCTTAGGGGATTTTGGTTTTCTCCCAAGGGGACGCTACATCCTCTCAGGGGAATTTACTTTTCCCTTAAGGGATTTTGGTTTTCTCCCAAGGAGACACAGCATTTTCCCAGGGAAATTTACTTTTCCCTCAAGGGATTTTGGTTTTCTCCCAAGGGGACGCTACATCCTCTCAGGGGAATTTACTTTTCCCTTAAGGGATTTTGGTTTCCCCCGAATGGGACGCAGCATTCTCCGAGGGGAATTTACTTTTCTCTTAAAGGATTTTGGTTTTCTCCCAAGGGAATGCAGGATCCTCTCAGGGGAATTTACTTTTCCCTTAGGGGATTTTGGTTTTCTCCCAAGGGGACGCAGCATTCTCCTGGGGGAATTTACTTTTCCCTTAGGGGATTTTGATTTTCCCCTAAATTCACCTTCGAGAAACCAATGCTACAAATCATGCGATTAAAAGCAATAAATCCACTTTTTACAAAAAAACAACTTGTAATTCAATAAATCATAGGGGTAAAATTCTGCCAAAAAGTTTTTTGTGCTTTTTAGATTTTGGCAGAATTTTACCCCTTCTATATGCTGCGAATTGTTTATATGGGCGGACTAGTCTCCTATTTATCTGAGCAACATGGAAGTTATCAGCAATTCTTCTGGGGAAAATTGAACTGTAAATGACCGTGGTTTGTAAAACGAATTTTATAATTTAGTAGTATGAACTCAGCTGAAAGTGTAACAGATTTCTACAAAAGACAACCAGGCTTTGCGAACCTAGACTTACCGCTTAATAATACGGGTATTGGGCATTTCAATGTGTTTAGTCGAGAATCCTGTACGGTGGTCTCCCCTTATAACCGTCGTGATTTTTATAAAACTTCATTGATTATAGGTCGGGGCAAATTATATTATGCAGATAAATGGATACAGATCGATCGACCTGCGATGTTATTTGCCAATCCGGTCGTGCCCTACGCCTGGGAACCGGAGTCTACGGCACAATCTGGTTGGTATTGTGTCTTTACGGAAGAATTTATTCAACATAGTGAACGCATAGAAAGTTTAAAGGATTCTCCCCTTTTTAAAATTGGAAGCAACCCAATTTATTTTCCAAATACAGAACAGCTGGATGAAATCTCAACAATTTTCAAAAAAATGTTGTCTGAGATGAATTCAGATTATGCACATAAAGACGATGTCTTGCGCAGCTACCTGCATCTATTGATCCATGAGACAATGAAGTCAAGCCCTGCTCAGGAGTTTGGTGCATATACCAACGCATCTACCCGTGTATCGAGTCTATTTTTGGAACTCCTGGAACGTCAATTCCCAGTAAACACATTGGATACTGGTCTGCAACTGAAAAGCCCAGGGGATTATGCCCATGCCCTTTCGGTGCATATCAATCACCTGAACCGCTCTGTAAAAGAAACAACAGGTAAAACCACAAGTGCACATATCGCCAGCCGCATTGCGCAGGAAGCGCGGGCATTGCTACTACATACCAATTGGAATATCGCCGATATCGCTTATAAATTAGGCTTTGAATACCCTTCTTATTTCACAAACTTTTTCAAAAAACATACTGGAATGTCACCAAACCAATTACGGATGACGACTGTTTGAAAAATATAATTATCTGTTTGATTGTCTTAAGTAAGACACCGTATACCTTCGCTACTTTTGTATTGAACAAAATATAACAGTTATGAAATATAGAAATCTCGGAACAACAAACGAACAGTTATCTGCTATTGGATTAGGTTGCATGGGAATGAGTTTTGCCTATGGACCTACAGACGAAAAAGAGAGTATTGCTACACTTGAAAGGGCATTGGACCTTGGCGTAAACTTCTGGGATACAGCGGACATGTACGGCAATGGCGCCAACGAAGAATTGATCTCAAAAGTTCTGGTTCCCAATCGGGATAAGGTATTTATTGCAACCAAATTTGGCTTTCGTTTCAAGGATGGACAGGCGGGACCAAGCGGCACCGCAAACACTTATTTTGACGGATCACCTGCCTGGATAAAAATTGCTGTAGAAAATAGTCTCAGAAGACTTCGCATCGATACCATAGATCTGTATTATGCACATCGGGTGGATCCGAATATCCCGATCGAAGATACTGTAGGCGCTATGGCGGAACTGGTCAAAGAAGGAAAAGTAAGATATCTCGGACTGAGTGAGGCATCGCCGGCTTCGATCATCAAAGCCAATGCGGTTCATCCCATTGCGGCACTGCAAAGTGAGTATTCTCTGCTAACACGTGATGTAGAAAAAGAAATACTACAGACTGTACGTGATTTGGGTATCAGTTTAATCCCCTATTCACCACTTGCCAGAGGTTTATTTTCCAATACCTTAAATTTAGATAGTCTGGCAGCAGACGATTTTAGAAGAACACTTCCCCGCAATCAAGGAGAACATGCGGAAAATAACGCTCGTTTGATTGCTGAATTTGCGCTCTTAGCTCAAGATAAACATTGTTCGCCAATACAATTGGCGCTGGCTTGGGTGCTTGCTCAGGGGAATGACATCATTCCAATTCCAGGTACGAAAAAAAGAAAGTATCTAGAAGAAAACGCAGGTGCTATCGAAGTCCAATTGTCGGATTCGGATCTAAACGCCATTGAAGAAATACTTCGGAAATACCCAAATGTGGGCGCTCGTTATAGCGATGGTGCAATGGCATTGGTCAACAATTAATGGATCAACTTTAACCGATACGGGGTATAGCATGCATTTTACACTAAATGATCTCTCCGACTCCGTATTTGTTTTATTGAGACTTAAACCTCTATCCGCTTCTACCACTGAGACATAACCATACCCTAAAATGGGGTGATGTATTTTTCTAGGTATTATTTCAGGAACCTTGCTGTTGTCTATTGATCCAACAGCAAGGTTCATCTTTATTTAGAAACTAACAGTTAGTGCCATAACAGCCGTTGTGCTATTTTTCACCAAACTATTACTCCGATTTAGGAAGATTGCTTCTTTGTTGGTCAGATTACGTATTTCTGTCCGCCAGAGTACATTGGGGAGAATTGCATAATCAGCATTGAGCGAGTACCCAAATGTTTGGAACCCATTTTTTGCGTCGGTAGAGATAATGACTCCCTTTTTATCCTGATAGTATTCTCCCCGAGCAGTAAGGCTGAATTTATCGGATCCTGTATAACGTGCAATTAATACCGGGGTATACCAGACATTGTATTTGCTGCTCCCTTTTTCCTTTTGCTCTGCACCGATGTCAAAACCTACCGTGAATCCGACCTGTTTATTTAGCTGATAAATAGCATATAAGTTATGAAAATAACGCATCTGTCTGACACTATCCGCTTTATCACTGCCGATAAAAGATCCACTATTGATCGTTAAATTACCGGTCGGCTTATATACAAGCTGATGTCCGAAGGCAGGCAAACTATTGCCATCGACACGCTGTATACGTTGCCAACCGTTTAATACAAGTCCGCTAAGAAATAATTTTCCAGATGCAGAGGTGTAAGATATTTTTGCGCCGGTTTCAAAATAGGGCGAATTATCGGCAAAAAGGCTCCTTGTCACTGTCCAATTGTCCTTTCCAATGGCACTTTCAAAACCCAAATGGGAAGAGAAAATACCGGCATCAATCCATAAATTATGCTTCTTTGAGATGCGTATACCAGCATTGGCTTCATAGATATTCTTCAATACTCCAGGCTCCGCCGCATAGTTGGCATTCATGTAGGTACCTGTTGCCAAGGTTACATTGGCCCGCGTCTTCTCCGTATTATAGGTAGCTTTTAGCATGGCCAGATTAATATTCACTTCATTGTTACGGTTATGGCTGTAAACAAAACCCGGACGCGTATTTCCAAGAGGGTTATTGAAATCCCGCATATAATAAGCTTCCACATATCCGTTGAATGAAAGCGGATTATTTTTCGTTGTGTCTTCCTGTGCAAATAGTGATGTTGTTGCCCCAAGTACGAGGGAGGCCAACAGGGTTAATTTCTTCATTTATTTAATTTTTGACTGTCATTTATTCTATTCGTATAGCTACGCTTTGGCATTTATTTTCCCATCATTGTCATTTTGCTATCACCTAGATTCGTTTTATTTCGGCTAAGGACTGCAGCCCGTTGTATACTCGACATAGTGGCTACTCCGACTATATCCTTTCACCAAAAGCTGATATCGCGATTGCATTTTCAAAATTTAACCGAGATACAGCTGATAGATCATGGTAAGGATCAAGATGGTCATCACAACCTTCGCTATGCGATCCATAGACAATTTTCGGGGCGACTGCTGCTCCTGATTTTCTTTTAAATCTTTCATGGCTAACGTTAACTTAAGTGTTGTTCTACTTTGTATTTTCTTAATTTTTCTCAAAGGAATCCATCACATTTTAAAGCATAACTAAAAGCAAAGTATTCGAGTTATTATCAGTACTCGTATTTTCACTTTGCTGTGGATTATTAGAGATTCGTGAACTATTATTTTCATTCTTGGAGATGTCATATCATCCGCGGGCGGTTTATCAGCTTCAATGTGGGCGGGCTCTGTGCCGATTCTTTTATTTTTCTAATCATCTTCATTTTTATATACGTTGTCCCTATATGCCAAACACTAGTCCACAGTTTTTACGAACAACGTAAAACACTAAAAGACAATAGATTTAAAAAGAAAAGATTAAAATCAAAATAGCTAGATCCTATCAGAATGAAAGGGTAATTTTATCAAAATGAGAATTGAACCCTCAGATAAACTATCGAAAAATAAAAACAAAAAACATGAATAATCTGTAAATTAGGTATTCAAGAATAGGGAGTGAATTTAACCCGTAACAATTAGATGCAAGAAAATAAATACGACGATCCAAAATTTTTCGAAGAATATAGCAAAATGTATCGGTCACAGAAAGGCTTATTGGGAGCTGGCGAATGGCATGAATTTCAAAAGCTCTTACCAAACCTGAGGGACAATGCTGTGCTCGATTTAGGCTGTGGGTATGGTTGGCATTGTCGATATGTGATTGAAAATGGCGCAAAATCTGTTATTGGCGTAGATCTATCCGAAAAAATGTTGGAGAAGGCCAACGAGATCAATAAACTGGAAGGAATCGAATATCAACGAAATGCAATTGAAGAGCTTACTTTCAGATCCGGACAATTTAATCTAGTGATCAGTTCTTTGGCATTTCATTACATACAAGACTTTGATGCACTCTGTCGGAATATTTACAATTGGCTCCAACCTGTAGGGAAATTTTTATTCTCGATAGAGCATCCTGTTTTTACCGCGCAAGGCAACCAAGATTGGATCTACAACAAAGATGGAGACAAACTCTATTGGCCTGTAGACAACTATTTTCTCATGGGGGCTAGAGAGACAACATTTTTGGGAAATACGGTTCTAAAGTACCATAGAACAATTACTTCTTACCTCAGTAGCATTCTACAAAGTGGATTTAAAATAAACGCTTGTGTTGAGCCTGAACCCAGTACAGAAATGCTCGAAAATTTTCCAGCAATGGGTGATGAATTGAGAAGACCGATGATGTTGATTATTTCCGCTGAAAAGTAGTTCGCTACATCGGCTTCCTCTGTAACAAATTTGCATAAGAGCCTGTATTTATAATGGAAAGCAAACATTAAAATTTATTTTAGTGTATCAGGTTCCTAAAAACATTCAAGTACAACAAACTTTAAACAATGATAAACTTAAACCTATTCAAAAAAATTGCAGTGGCTGCCTGTATCAGCTGTCTATTTTATTCGTGTAATAAGGAGGCTAGTGCTCCAAATACATTGACTGAGGAAGAACAAAAAGAAGGCTGGCAGCTCCTATTTGACGGCACTACCCTGAACAATTGGCATACCTACAACAATGAGAAAAAAGCACCGACGGCCTGGTTGGTGCGGAATGGTACAATCTATTGCGATCCAAATAACGAAAGTCAAAAATATGATCTAGTGTCCAACAGCGACTATAAAAATTATGAGTTCAAATTTGAATGGAAACTGGAAAAGGAAGGCAACAGTGGCGTTTTCGTCAATGTACAGGAACAGCCGGATATCAACGCGACTTATCACTCAGGCCCTGAATATCAATTGCTCGCAGATTCGCACCCTGACTTTGACAAACCATTAAAACGTGCTGGTTGTCTCTACATGTTTTTACCCCAACAAAATTTTGTCAGCACCAAAGCTAAAGATGATTGGAACCAATCAAGCATTGTGCAAAAAGACGGTAAAATAACCTTCTATCTGAATGGTACGGTCACCGCCGAAATGGATTTCAATTCGCAAAAATGGAAGGATCTGGTAAAACATAGTACTTTCAAAGATTTTCCGGAATTCGGTCAACATGTTAGCGGTAAGCTCGCCCTTCAAGATTGGTCAAGAGGTGTATCTTTTAGAAATCTAAAGATAAAGCAATTATAATCACACCTATATATAGCCTCAGAAGTCCTTCGTTCACACAAAAACGAAGGACTTTTTTACGCCTGATTTTATCTATTCCCCCCAACTACCTGATTATGCTTCTGATCTGGATAGGTTAAATCACAAATAAAGTTCAACCAATTTTAACACGATTTGCAATCACTCTCAATTTTAAATTTGAGTCCCTTTGTGCCGAATACCCGACAAATTTCGCAACATGTACTGTTCGTAAACGAACAATTATGCCCATCATCGGACACTTCAAAAGTTTATAAAAATCATATCTAACTTATAACAAAGCAACTATGAACTTGGCCAAATAATTGTCATCCTTCGGTTAATTAAAAATCCTAAATATTATGTTTAAGCTTATTCTGTCATTTGCTTCTATTTTCATTTTCAGTGGTAATCTACAGGCGCAAAACTGTAATTGTGCTGAAAACCTTAAATGGGTCAAAAAAATTATTGAAGAAAATGATGCTGGTTTTCAATATGCTTTAGATCAGAAAGGATTGGACGCTTACCAAGCGCACAACGTGAAGATAGAGCAGAAATTAGCAGCTGTTAAATCAAATTTAGACTGTACAAAACTCCTATCAGAATGGTTACAGTTTATCCGCAAAGGGCATTTGTCTATCAATCGAATCGATGGAAAAGATGTTGATGTACTTGTCTCCAAAGACGATCATAGCGTCAATATAGCTCACCCTTCCATCCCTTTCTCCGAAGAAGAATTTAAGCTTTATCTCTCTGAGAAAAAAAGACAAGATTTAGAGGGAATATGGGACTCTCCACCCTACCAAGTAGCGATCAAAAAGTATCCTGAGGGATATAAAGGCATTATCGTCGGATCGACAGCGGATAATTGGGTAGTTGGTGACGTCAAATTCACCCTAAATAATGAACTATCAGAAGGTACTTATTATCTTAGAGATAAATCCCAGGAAAAAATATCCTCCACATTAGCCATTGGGGAAAATATCTTTCAATTGGGTAATTACCTATATACTAGAAAATATCCGATAGTAGAAAACTCGCCTTTAGAAGCGGATTTTGCAAAATCATATTCAACAGCTAAACCCTATCTGCAAAAGATCAATGCAAAAACAATTCTGTTACGTATCCCCAGTTTTAACGGTAGGCAAAAACAAACAATTGATAGCCTTATCGCCGCGAATAAACCACAGTTGAAAAAAACAGAAAACTTAATTATTGATATCCGAAATAACGGTGGCGGTAGTGATGGCAGTTATGCTGAAATTATTCCCTTCTTATATACAAACCCTATTCGTACCGTTGGTGTCACATTTTATTCCACAAAATTAAATAATAAGCGAATGTTGGACTTCTGCGAAAAGTATGAGGAATATGGGATTGATCCAAAAGACGTTCCTTTCTATAAAGCTGCTTATGATAGCTTGAGCAATCATTTGGGAGAATTTGTCAATGTAAGACCAAACAGAAAAATAATCAGCATTGATTCTAGCCATACGGCACTTCCCTATCCTAAACAAGTTGCGATTATCATCAATGGTGGAAATGGAAGCACGGCAGAGCAATTTTTACTTGAGGCTAAGCAAAGTAAAAAAGTTAAGCTTTTCGGCACAACAACTGCTGGTGTTCTTGACATCTCAAATATGTATTTTGTTGAATCCCCTTGCAAAGAATATAGGTTGGGCTATTCACTTAGCAAAAGTTACCGGATCCCTGAAATGGCCATTGATAATAAAGGGATACAACCTGATTATTATATAGACCAAAGTGTACCTGCCCACGAATGGGTTGAGCATGTCAGAAAAGTACTTGATGGTTCGAACTAACTGTTAAAAGAGAATTCCGACAACTTTGGCGCAATCTCCTAACAAGCTTCACCATTCGGTATTCGTTATGGTAATAAAATTGGCGTATATGGTGAATTTGGTTTCGGATATCTGGGTATCGCCAATGTTGGTGTATCTTTCAAATTATAATATTTCATACTATAAATTAGTATAGTTTTTCAAACATTTAGATGAAAATTATTATGATCAAATCTATCATATCATTACTATCTGTTGCGCTTATCAGCAGCAGTTGTTCAACTATCCAACATGCAGAAAAAATAGATTCAACTCAAGAGAATGTATCGGTAAAACTTCAGAATTCAAATCCCGTTACCATCAAAAATCCTTCTGGTAAAATTACCCTCTATGCTGTGACTGCAAACATCGCTGATGTACCAGCAACGATAATAGCTGAAAAAAGCTTTAAACAAAGTGAATTACCATTTGAGATTAAATTGGATCTTCCAAAAAATCATTACAAATTAATCAAACCGGCAGTTAACGAAACTGATCCCATAAAATATTACGTCGCTCTGGAATGGGACTCTAATGGTGACGGTACATTGGGCAAAGGAGATGTGAGGATTGACTTTAACAAGAAATTTCCAACCGTATATCTTGGAAATAATAATGAGGTATTTGTCTTATAAATGCTTTTGGAAAGTACAATTATAGACCGCTCAATTGCCCTTTGGAACTATTATCGCAAATCGATACGGGCATCGATCCAAAAGTACGCCCTGTTTTTTCGGAATAAATCATCGGGTAATTGATGGTTATAAATCAGTTCTTCCAATGTATTAAAATTGTAACGCAACACCTCATCGTTCTTAAACTGGATCGGACGTAAAATCGCGTCTTCATCATCAATAAAAATATCAGATTCGAAAAGATTGATTTGATTTGCTGTGACCCAAGCCATAGCGGCTACTCTATCCATTTTTATCAAAGCCTTGGCCGCTTCTTGATATTGTTTCATTTCCCAAGGGAGATCTTCGGGATAATGGGAGGCTACATAATCCTGATATATTTTTATGTTCCCTATTCGCAGGCATTCGTTACGAATCAACAATCTTGTTGTATCACGGGCAAAGCTCACATATTCGGGATGCATAAACAAACCGTACCGTTTACTATACAATGCTATCTTATCTGCCAATTCTTGCCTCATAATTTATGTACGTAACAAAAATCGTCCCAACATCCTCTTTTATAGCAAGTTTTAAACTAAATTATTGATTTTTTAGTTGAGAAAATATATTTTTTTCCAAATCAAGCAGCATATAGCAAATATCACAAGTTAATTTTTCCAATAAAGCGAAAGGATTCTGATATCACTCCCATTTATATGCAAAGCGATATCAAAATCCCTGATTGTTATTAAAATATTTTTAAGCCTACAATACCCGCCACGATTAACGTTGCCGACAAAAGTCTAAAGACGTTTGCTGAATCGCCGAAGAACAATATCCCGACCAGCAATGTACCGACAGCACCTAAACCAGTCCAAACCGCATAGGCTGTACCGATTGGGATAGCTTTTTGCGCGTAAAACAATAGTCCTCCACTGATAGTCATCGAGACGACAGCCAATATAATCCAACCAAATTTATTGCTATCTGGCTGTTGGGCCATCTTTAATCCTAAGGGCCAACCAATTTCAAAAATACCGGCAATAATTAATGCAATCCAATTCATTTTCAATTATTTAAATGATCCTTCACAAAAGTAGTGACTTGATCGGCTGCATTTTTTGATCTATATCAAAATCGTTCCTTATCGTCTGATCCGGCTCAAAGTCTCCTGTGTAATGCCCAGATAGGATGCAATGTGACCGAGGTTGACCCGATTTAGCAAATTTGGTTGCAACTTGATAAGTGACTGGTAACGTTCTATAGCAGATTCGGTATGCAATGAGATAATACGTTCCTCGAGGACGATACATACCTCCTCTGCAATTTTTCTTCCGATAAGGTTTAACTCGGGATATTTACGATAGAGTTCATTCAGATCATCCACAGCAATTGCATAGACCTCCGAATCTTCAAGAAACTGAATGTTCTCAAAGGAAGGTTTTTCTGTATATACAGGTAATATCGATCCAAAAATTTGATTTTCTTCACCAAACCAGCTGTTGAGTTCCCGCCCGTTTTTAAAGAAATAAGCACGAATGAGACCTTTACTTAGTACAAAATAACTGGATACATGCTGGCCCTCTTTTAAAAAATGTTCTCCCTTACGCTTCGAAAAATAGTTGATCCTTTGTTCGATCTCTTTTTCGGCTGCTTCATTGAGATGCCCGTATCTTCTGAGTTGCTGGATTAATGGATTCATGACTTACTATAGACTAATGGATCTGAAGATACAAAACTCTCAAAAAAACGGTGAAAGATATGATAAAAAAGTCTGGTGTACTGTATCTTTGTTTAAACGGCAATCCTATCAATTAAAATTAATCCGTTTGGAAAAAAGCAGTACAAAAATCTATACATCGAAACATCGCGTTGAAGAATTCAAGTTGGGATCCGTTATCGCTTCAATCAATAAGTAAAAAATAATGTAAATTTGACCCATCCTCATTTAAGGATGGGTTTTTAGTTTAATATGGTATGAAAAAAATATTCTTTTCTTTTGTCGCGCTCATCGCATGTATTTCCTCCCAAGCGCAACATTTTGACTTAATCCCTTTAGGTATATATGGTGGTGAACAAGAGGATAATCTATCGGCCTATCTGGTCGGAACTCCAAATGACACTGCATTTCTCTGTCTTGATGCCGGTACAATAAATACCGGGATACGAAAAGCCATTCAGCAGAAAAGTCTTCATGGAACAGAAGAAACAATATTACACAATCAAATAAAAGGGTATTTTATTTCTCATGGTCATTTAGACCATCTATCCGGTCTGATTATCAATTCTCCGGCGGATAGCAAAAAGAATATTTTTGCTCTTGCTCCTGTACTTCAAATTTTGCAAAACCATTATTTTATAAACGATACCTGGATTAATTTTGCTGATCAGGGTCAAAAACCCATTCTTGGAAAATATCATTACAGTGAATTGCAAGAAGGTATAGAAGTTGCCGCACAAAATACCCCTTTCTTCCTGACGGCATACGAATTAAGCCATGTAAATCCATATAAAAGCAGTGCGGTGCTGCTGCGCCACCATGATCATTATCTGCTTTATCTCGGAGATACAGGTGCTGACCGGGTTGAAAAGGCTGACCGAATTGACAATCTTTGGAACAATATTGCTCCATTGGTCAGAAAAGGTCAATTAAACACGATATTAATTGAGGTGTCTTTTCCCAATAGTCAAGCCGAGAACCTGCTGTTCGGTCATCTTACCCCTAATCTGTTATTAGAGGAGTTAAACAAACTAAAAGATAAGATCGGACAAAATGATTTAAAAGCATTAAACATTGTGGTCACTCACCGAAAACCAACAAGAGATAATCCAGAAATCATAAAAAAGGAGCTCCTAGAGAACAATCCTTTAAAAGTAAATTATATTTTTCCTGAGCAAGGAAAAAAGATTAGTCTACCTTAACCATATCTGATAACAGGATGTATCAAAGTGCTATTCCCCTAAAATTGAATTGCTAAAAGAAGGCAGTCGAGGTTACGAACAAAATTAAAAAACAATAGGGACGATCGATTTTTTTGGCCGCCCCTATTATTGAAAGAACTATATGGACTGAATAATATCCGCCATATTCAAACGTGACTTAGCTGTTATACTTGGTTGATTTGAATCCTCCGCATTGCGATAGCCAATGGCGACGGCAAATAAGGTATGGTATTGCTCAAGTCCCAAAATTTGATCATAACGATCATTCTCAATTCCCTCCATTGGTGTTGCATCGATATTATTTGACGCACAGGCCGCAAGAAAAAATCCCAAAGAAAGATACACCTGCTGTTTCATCCAGGATTGCACATGTTGTTCTCCCTGTGATTTTAAAAAACGATGGTAATAATTTATCGATCCCTCGGGAAGCGTGCTGTTGATCTGCTCCTCGAATCGCTGCACATCGTTAAGAGCACTAAAGACGACCAGATGACTTGCCTCATTAATTTTCTCTGCATTCCAATAGGATGCTTCAGCTAATTTTGTTTTTGTCTCTCCATCTGAAATGAAGAAAAACTTCCAGGGCTGGCTATTGATAGATGATGGACTCAAGCGAAGTATTTCCTTTAGCTCAGCAATCTTGTCCGCTGAAATTCTTTCTGTTGAATTATACTTTTTTGTTGTATAACGTTGTTTTGCTGTTTCTATAAATGCCATAACATGCAATTTTAAATTAACTATATTTTTTATAGTTGCAAACTTAAATATAGTGTTATATATTTGCAATAACGGTCAAAGTTGATAGTAACAGATGTATTTGATAGACAACAAACAATACCCATGCAGTACCAGCCTGACAATGAAATACATAGGCGGAAAATGGAAAGCAGTCATACTCATTCATTTAATTGAAAAAAAACGTTATAATGAGCTTAGAAAAGAATGTCCAATGATTACCGAACGTACATTGAGCCTACAGCTGAAGGAGCTGGAAGCTGACGGTTTAGTTACGAGGACAGTACACACAGACAAAGCGCCATTAAAGGTCGATTATGAACTTACGGATTTTGGCAGGACACTTATTCCTCTATTGGAATCTATTGCATTATGGGGCAGGGAAACGGCAAGTAGAACCGGAACCGTTCAACAGGTTAAATAGAATCCAGGTAATAGCTGTACTTATCTAAAAAAAAGTAGGCCCTCTGTTCATAAGAGTCTTCATTCGGAAGCGTCTATCCCGATCGCTTCCGAATGAAGTTGAGATTAAATTTGTTGTGCGGCAATATTTCAAATCTACATCAGAAGTTTTCTTCAACCAATTCTTTATTAACCATTGCTCCAGCTAAATTTCCCGCTGCTACAGCATTAGCAACAGACCGCATCATGCTCGCATTATCGCCGCATGCAAAAATCCCTTTAATAGTTGTCTTCTGAAAATTGTCAACGACAATGTGCCCTTGTTCAGTCAGGTCACAGCCCAACTCAACAGGAATACTTGAATGCTGCCTAAAAGGGATTGCTGCATATACGGCATTAAATGCTATTGCTTTGTTGTCCTTGAAAATCACTTTTTCCACCCAGCCATTCTTGTGCTGGATTTTACTAACCGGTTCATCTATGACAGTTACACCGTGCTTCTTCAATTTTGCAGTCTGCTCCGCACTGAAATTTGCTTCTCCAGAAGTCAGTATTGTCAGATCGGTGGAGAGATTGTTGACTAAAGATGCCAAATGTAAAGCCCGTTCACCGTTAGCCATAATTGCTGTTTTCTTGCCCCTGAATTCATATCCATGGCAGTATGGACAATGGATAACCGAAATCCCCCAACAGGCCGAAAAACCTTGGATACCTGGCATGATATCTTCTACCCCAGTCGCAAAAATCAACTTTTTTGCACTAAATAGTTCACCATTTTCAGTATTGATTTCAAAGCCATTGCTTGTTTTCTTTCCACTTACAGCAAGTCCTTTCTGGAATCTTACTGTTGGATAATTTAATACCTGCTCTTTCGCTTTTTTAGCAATAACCGATGGTTTTTCGCCATCATGAGTTATGAAATTATGCGAATGCGGTGTCTGTCTATTACATGGTAGACCACTATCAATAATAAGCACCTGACGTAGTGATCGCCCCAGTGCCATTGCTGCCGAAAGTCCCGCATAACTTCCTCCAATAATGATGACATCAAAATTTTTATCGTCTTTCATCTTTATAAATTTGATTTTAAATGCTGATGATACTGGCAGATTTATGGACCTGTAAGTAAGAGGTTTTCGTCTCCCGAACGTATTCATTCCAACAGGTGAATTAAATAAATCACAATAGTTTCATCTATGATTTTCTTGTTTATTCTATTTTTTACAAATGATCAAATAAAAAGGATAATTCTCTTCAACTTCCTTAATTTCAATCAACCCATATTTTTCGAACTCTGACCGAATAGACTCCAAGTCATAAAAGAACATGCTAACACCTCCAAACATTTCAAAACGATCGGTGCCTATGGCAGCCCCCTGCCCATAAATATTCGCCTGTTTTGACACGGTCGTAAAGATCATGTAACCATCGTCGGATAACTGCTCGTAACAGTCATGTATAAATTTCGCCCGCTCCTCAGTTCCCAGAAGATGTATAAGTCCGTAACAGAATATACCACCATATTTTTTGGTATCAAATGGCATATCTACGACCGAACCATGATGTATGATCGTCTGACTTCCAACATATTTTCGGGCGATTTCAATTGCTGTATTGGACAACTCAATTCCGGTAACAGCTATTCCATGATCAAGAAATACATGACCATTTCGCCCATAGCCAAAGCCCGGAATAAGGATTTCCTTTATATTTTCTGCTATAAAGAAATCTTTCGCCAGATGTGCTGAATGAGCAGGACTACCGCCCCACATCTCCCCTTTTTCTATAAAATTACGTTCCCAAAACTCCATATCTGTAGGCTTTTACTTTAAGTATACGGTCTATTTTTTTATTGAATTCTGCCTCCGATAAACTCTTTAATTTCAATAATGATAGAACGAAGGTAAGATATTTTATTATTGCAACTATGTAGCAACATTATTAAATGCAATTAAATTGCAAATAAATTACATTTAAAGATCGCTGTTCACATAATGGTTATTTATCAGTATTGAAAAAGACAGCATGCCAACGATATCTTTGCCTTTAGAAAAAAGAATACACCTCTTGCTAAAAAGATTATAATGAAACCATCATGATTTATTTAATTCACTTGCTGGAATGAATAACCGAGCAAAGCGAGCTCATGAATGCTGCTTAAAACATACACTCGATGAATAAATCTGATAGCTTCATCACAATTGAAACCGCCGAAGGCAGCATGAATGCCTTAAAGAAAAATGAATGACAATATGAATAAACAAATTTATACAGATGAAAAAAATAAAGACACTTTTTGCGGCTTCATTGCTTCCTCTCTTCGCTACACAGGTCTCTGCACAACAATTGGACAAAATGACCTGGTTTAACGAACCTACGGAATGGACAGTCAGTAACAACTCCCTTTCCATGTTTGTCACACCCAAGAGCGATTACTGGCGAATATCACATTATGGATTTACCGTAGATGACGCACCTTTTTTCTACACGGAGAGAGGGGGTGAATTTGAAGTGAAGGTCAAAATTTCGGCCAAGTATAAAAATCGATTTGATCAAGCAGGCATCATGCTGCGTATAGATCATGAAAATTATATAAAAGCGGGAATAGAATTTGTCGATGGCAAGTACAACCTGAGTACTGTCGTCACGCATCGAACCAGCGACTGGAGCATCGTACCAATAGATAAAGAAATCCCTTTTATATGGATAAAAGCAATTCGAAGATTAGATGCTGTAGAATTCTTTTATTCTTTTGATGACAAGGAATATGTGATGATGAGAAATGCCTGGTTACAAGATAATCATCCTATCATGGTCGGTTTGATGGGTGCATCCCCGGATGGTGATGGCTTCCAGGCTAAGTTTGAACACTTTGGGATCAAACATCTTCCAGACCAGCGTCGAACCAAATGGCTAAAAGAAAATAATTCCAATTAAGCAACTTAATTTCAGGTCTGTCAAAAGCTAGTCTTTTGACAGATTCTTTACTATAGCGAAGTATCATCTTGGTCATACATTTTATTGTATATACTGATCGCTTCATGCGAGTTGCGCACTCGTAGTTTTTGCAGAATATTCTGTCGGTGCCGATTGACGGTATTAACGCTCAAAGCTAGCTTCTCGGCAATTTCTTTACTGCTCATACCTGCTCTAATACAGCGCAAAACCTCCTTCTCCCGCACACTCATGACATCCTTCATCTCCTGTTTATCAAGCGGAAAAACTTCGCCGCTGAACTGATTAAAAATATAGTTTTTCTTACTTTGACGATCTTCTCGATCAGGCATTAACGTATAGCAGCATAATGCCAGTTGCGGAAATTCTTGACCGGGAGTAGCCAAATAGATAATTTGATGTGACATCAACATAATTTGCCCATCTTTTCCTTCTACGCGGAGTACACTATTTGCCTGATATCGAAAACGCTCTTTCGGTTCGGTTTTCTTGACCAGTTCAAGAAACTGCAGTTCAAGTGCATGTTTTACAGCTAGATCTTCAGGGTGTACGCGCTCTAGGAGAAAATCCTCCCATATACTATTGATCTCCAATTTTCTTTTAGCTGAACTCAAATGTAAACGTTCAGCAATCTCGCCCATAAAGGTAAAACTCCAATTGGCTGTCAGATCACTCAATACCACAACGCCGTTATGGATGTCGGCATATGTTTTGGCATATTGCTTATAGTATTTCAAGACAGATAGGTCTACACTTGTATTTCGCAGTCCTTTACCAGCAAGATTTTTATTTAGTGTCTTTTTTAAATCCGATCCCATAGTTAAATATTCGCAAGTTCATGGACATCCCCGGACCATTTTTAATTTATATACAACCTGACCGGACTTTTCGCAGCTCTCCCGTTAGGCAAACATTTACGCTTAAAAAGAAAGACCGATCCGAATATAAGGCAAAGTCGCCTCTTTGCTAAAACCCAGCACTCCTTGAATCGTTAGAAGCTCTCCCGGCATAAAATAAATTCCTCCGCCATAGCCCATATGCCATGTATCTGAACTTTCCGCTGTCATCCAAACCCGACCAACATCGTAAAAACCAATCGCTCCTACCGTTCCCGGAACAAGATAAGATGAATAACTGAACAGTTTCAATCGCATGTCAAAATTATTATATACAGCTGTCTTCCCTGTAAAGCGTCTTGAATTATATCCACGCAGACTCATCTCACCCCCGATCTGTGCATGCTGATAAAAATAGGGATCTCCCCAAACAGCATCTATCCCCGTCCTATTCGCAAATGTGATGTAGTCATTGGCAACTGTTTTATAAAAACTCATCGCGTGATGCAGCTTTGTATATTTCCGTTTCTCGCCGCCAATCTCAGCATTCCACCCTACTCTGGTATAGATATGTATACCTGATTTTGGATTTGCAGCGTTATCACGTGTATCATAATCTATTCCCCCAGTAATTCCTGTAAAAAAATTGCTCCCATAAATAGGTTCAGAAGGAAACTTAGTATTAAACTCCTCAAAGTATTTTCCAATATTATTGGCCTCTTTACTGTTGTAATACTCAGAAGATGAACCATAAAATAATTTCAGTTTAGGATCTAGATACTTTTCCAGAAAAATATCGCCACTTACGATATCAAATCTATTTCGATAGTAAGAAATACTCTTTGAATCCGATTTTTCAAACAAGCTGTTGTTTCCATAACCAAAAAAATTGCTCAGATTCCTAGGGCCAAGTGATGAAAGGTGAATAGAAAGATCCTGATCTGCAATCAGTTTCTTAAAGTGACCTTTGTAATCAAACATAAATGATTCGCGTCCTGTTAAATAATTGGCCATAAACTGGTGCCGATAAGCATAAGGTTTCTTCCTAAATCCTTGATTTTCTATCAGGTATCCTAACCCAAAAATCAGACCGCGGTCAACACCATAATCCAGATTGACCACAACTCCTTTACGATCGTATACAAAATTATCGTAGTCAAATTGGTGAATAGCGGTATCTGCGCTCAATTTTAGTCGCACATTTTTATCAACCTGAATGTTGGAAGGCTGTTGATTTTTAGAATCATAAATATAAACCTTACGGCCATTGACAAATTTATCAGAAGTACGATATAGATCTTCACCTTTTCCACCTATTAAACGAAGTTTGATAGGAGATCGGCCCGATCCATGGATTTTATATTCATCCGAGCCTGAAATCCCATAGATTCTGATTTCCTCGGTTTGACTGGGTAAAAAAGTACGTTTTATAAGCTTTCGACCCTCAGTACCATCCTTTTTCTTATTGTGTATATTGACCGATACAGAACCGTCTTTATTGTAATCGATATCAACGAATTCAGATTTGGCAGATAAGGGCAAATCAACAACACGGGCAAGAAAACGGTAATAGGTTAACCCACTCTCCATGAGATCGTCCCTTCTGGATCGAATATTTGTTTCCAGTTCATTCGCACTTAATTTTACGATACTATCAGGCATAGTGAGCATAGCCTGATGAATCAGCGAATCAGTAAGTGTTTTCTGAACAAATTTTATTTCATCGATCCATTCGTCTTCTGTAAGATGGGTAAGAAAAAAATGATCAAAATGACGTGCGTTAAAATTCCAATGAGCCACATTACGTATATGTGGGTTAAATGGTTGTAAGTGGGCCTTTAACCATTGATAGGAAAGTAAAGTCGGAAACAGGCCCGAAGTTTTATAATAAACCTTATCCCGATCACGTGGTACAGGGGTATAAATCTTTTTGCCCTTCTCTTTTTCGGGATCCCATCGCCAATTATCTTCATGACGGTCCCAATCCCCTAATGTAAAATCGAGTAATCGTGACCTTAAAGTTAGTTTTTGCTCAATCTGGGTATCATTATCTTCCAGTACCTTTCGGATGACTTTTGCACTATTATCTGTCTTTTGGTCTTCAAAAGGTGTACGTGCCTCAAACATATAAGGTCTATTTTTAAAGACCTCGCGATACTCGCCAAATCCAGGATCATCACCAACAAAAACGAGTTCTGGAGATGCATGTGGAATACCTAAGGCCTTATTAAATGGCGGAACAGTCAGAGCACCAAATGGATGTTGTATCGATATTTGATCCTGAACGATATCTTTTGCAAATGTTTTTCGAAGACTTTCCGGAAGACTGCGTTCCGGATATTTCTGTATAGACCTGAGCACCCATTCTCTACCAGAAGGATCGGCCATCCGAAGTGATTGGGTCTGCATCCCCCCGCCCAGTTTAATAATATGAAGTCCCCCTTTTTCAGTTTGAAGATCCATAACACGCATTTTTACAGGCGTATTATATAATTTACGGTAACTATCGCCCAACCAGAAACGATGAATCAAGCCCACTCGGTCATATTCAGGTGCAATTACAGATGTAATACTGTCAATTTGTTGGCCCTGCGAATTTAACGCACAACAGCAGGCAATTAAAGTAAATATTCTTCTCATTTTATCTAAGTCGGTCTTCGGTGGAATCAACACTCAAAATAACATATGCAGGTATCTTTCCGCATTAAGCAATAGATCAATAGTTGCCTGTCCTAAATAATCAAAGTACTAACTGTCTATTCAGGCTAAAGTTCATATTTTAAAGCATGGAATCAAAAACTTTCTGTTCCTTTTTTTAGCTGAAATCCCATATTTCCATAAAATTTGTTGCTTTCTGTTCGTGGCACTTACGCGCAAACGAATACAACCTTTCATTTTTTTTACGCTACCGCCCTATTCTCCAACTTACCTACCAACAACGATATCCTTGGTCGCTTCTAGAATCGTCAGCATTTCTTTCAACTTTTCGGCATCATTGATATGCTTCAACCGTACGATCAAATAGGTCGCCTCTTTATAGTCAGTTACTTTAGCGCTTCTTATTCCCATTGTGCTATAATTTGCGTTTCGAATTTACTGCATAACAGAAAGCCCTTATAATAAGATAATCAAGCACAAAACTAATGTATATCCAGCAGACGACGATGATAATTGATCTGCCCTAGATGATAGGTTAAATGTGTCGTTAAATGCACCAATAAATACTCCGTTGTTGTCATCTCGTCAAATACCAAAATAGGATATTCTGCCGCGAGATCATCTTCTTCCAGCTTATCCAAAGCCTGATCAACGACCCTGATCGTATCATCTATACCATCTAAAAGCACCGTTCTTGGAATATCCCGTAATGCAAACTCTGCCTCCCTATTTCTGATATAACCTGTTTTTCCGATCTCCGCTCCAATATACGTCTGTAAATTCCCTATCAAATGCAAGCATAAATTTCCAGCTGAATTTGCGATACTCCGATCAACAATCCAGATATTCTCTTCTTTACTATAGGACGCAATTTCTGTTTTCAATCTATTTAGATCTCGATAAAATAGACTCTTCAATGTTTTTACAAGCATAACTTAATTTCAATATTTTTCACTATAACATCTTTATCATTTTTCTCAATCAAAACTAACGCTTTCAGAATAATAATAGTTTCCATATGCAAGGAAAAAAATCCCATCAAAATTCTGAAAAAGTAGGCTTAAACCTATTGACAAATATATCCAAGAAATATCCATAAGATATTGTAATTTTATTGATATTAACGAGGGTTTACGTATGCTTCCAAAGATTCCAAAAGCGACTTGGCTCATTTTTTTTATTTTAACAGTAATCATAACCATCCTATTTTCGAAATTTGACAGTCCCTCGGATGGTAATGATACGATTGGTTTTCCCTTTTATCGGTACCTGGGCGGAAGGCATTCCCCAGAACCAACGGACAGAACATATTTCAACGGCATATATCTTCTTCTGAACCTTATTATCTATTTTGGAATCTCTTACGCCTTAACTTGTTCTATAAATAAGATTAAGAGTAAAAGAGTTAACACGAAGTAAACAATCTATTATGTGAATCCTGTTATTTTTAACGCTTTAAATTTTAATTACAAGAATTGCTATCACCATGAAAAAAAACACGCAGATAACCAACTTGAGTATAGAATCCGCCGGTTTACCTAAAGATCCAAAACTGGTCATTGCTGAATATATATGGAACGGCTTTGACGCAAAAGCTACCGAAGTCGACATTGCAATTGATAGTAACGAGCTCGGTTATATAAACAGTATCATCATCAGCGATAATGGAGAGGGGATCGTTTTCGATACACTCCCCTATTCATTTGGTAATTTCCTCGATTCGGTAAAGAAAACTAGCATCAAACGAAGTTCCTATACAAGAGGGAAGAAAGGAAAAGGCAGATTTTCTTTTTCATTGTTTGCGACAAGAGCGATCTGGAATACGATTGTAAGAGAAGAAGGAGTTTTAAAAACATACCGTATCCTGATCGATAGGGACAGCAAAGAACAATATGACGTTAGCGAAAGTATTCTGGTAGAAAATCTGCACACAGGCACCCAAGTGAGATTGGAGGGCGTATTCGGGCTAAATTCATCCCATTTGGAATCCCAAGAATTTATAGATTTCATGGCGCAGGAATTTGGCTGGTTTCTTTACCTTAACCGCGACCTAGGCTATACAATACGAATTAATGGAACACAGTTAAAATATGATCATCTGATTCAAGAAACGGATCTGCTATCTTGGACTTTATATAGTCCTGAAGGTGATTCCTCCTATACTTTTCAGGTCAATTACATTCGTTGGAACCAGCAGATCGGAGACCGCTATTACTATTATTTGCGCAATAGCGAAAAAAGAGAAGTGGCAAAAGTTCTCAGTAGCTTTAACAATAATGCAATAGATTTCCATCACTCTGTCTATGTAACATCCAACTTCTTTGACACGTTTGAACAGGAAGATATCAGCGTATCTACTGACGTAAATCTCTTCACTGGCAAAGAAAAACAAGTTGTCTACCGTAATCTGCTTGCCGAATTGCGCGATTTTCTCGATCGTAAACAGAAAAAATACGTTCGTGAAAACGCTGTTGCTGTCAAACTCAGCGAATTGGAAAAGAAAGGATTTCTACCCCATTATGACCAAACAGAAAAAGACAGGAAAAGAAAAGAAATACTGCTTGCATTGGTTCAGGAAATCTATATCATAGATCCGCGCATCTTCTTTGGAGTCAAAACCGACCTGATCCGTACCTATTTAGGTTTCTTGGATCTCCTACTCCAAACAGAGAAAAGTGCAGAGATTCTGCCCATACTCGAACAGGCAATTCCATTGTCTGACAAAGAGCGGATCCGAATAAAACAGCTCCTAATACTTCCAAATAATCTCGATAAAGGAGTCATTTAAGCAATATTGAAGTGTATTTTTATTTAATGACTTTTCTATGTCATTAAATAAAATAAAAAGTTTCAATTTTGCTTAACACTGTTAAATCATTTATGCATTAAAGCATGGGTAGTAAAGAACGTATACAACGCCTCAAGGACGAGAATAGAACAAATATTCTCGATGCAGCTCTCCAAATCGTGAAAGAAGAAGGATGGCAAGCATTGAGTATGCGTAAGATTGCGGATATTATCGAATATACCGCGCCGATGATTTATGAGTACTTCGCAAATAAAGATGCAATTTTAAACGAACTCGCCAACCAGGGTTATCTCTTACTTGCCAAAAAAGTCAGACAAGCCAAATCAACTCAGTCCGACCTGGAGAAACAATTGGAAGCAATGTGGCTAAGTTATTGGGATTTTGCATTCGAGGAGCGCGAATTATACCAGCTCATGTTTGGCGTTGGAACTGCCTGCTGTGGATTTGAAAAAACGTATAAGTGTGCAGAATCCCATGGCAAATTGATTAGTGATGTGATTCGTGAGATCATGAAGGATAAAAATCCACCGGAAGATTTGATCTGTAGAAAGTATTTTACATACTGGTCAATTATACATGGGCTGATATCAATCAACTTGGTTAACCAGGGTAATGGTGAAAATACCAACCAAGAGGTGCTAAAAGACGCAATCTACGGCATCACCCGCTCGCTTACTGACTAAATTTTTTTACAGCAAAAAATACAACGTTAAAAAATCTAACACCGTTAAATACACCAAAACTTCAATTTTTAATATCACATGAAAACAAATGTATCACAAAGTCTTAAGAAGATTTACATTCCGGCACTTAACAGTGTTAAACGAATTAATATCGTAAAGACCGCATATGTGCTTAGTGCAATCTTTTTATACAGCTGTTCAACAGGAACCAGCAAACCTATTGACCCTCCTCCTGTTAACCTTCCTGTTGTTGCCATCGAAAATGGTAACGAGACAGTCTATCAGGAATATCCAGCAACAATAGAAGCCTCGGCTAATATTGAGATCAGACCCCAGGTTGAGGGGATTTTGGAGCAGATATTTGTCGATGAGGGTGCCAAAGTCAGTAAAGGACAGGCGCTTTTTAAAATTAATGACCGGCCTTACCAAGAGCAGTTGAATCAGGCCAAAGCCAATCTATTGGCAGCGAAAGCAGCATTGGAAAATGCTGAACTGGAGGTGGAAAAGAAAACGAAGTTAGTAAATACCAAAGTATTGACTGACTTTCAGTTAAAGACAGCAATCAGTGCACGTAATGCTGCAAAAGCGAATGTTCAATTGGCAGTATCCGCGGTGGAGACCGCTAAAATCAACGTAGGATACACGCTAATCCGCGCCTCAGCTGATGGATATATCGGAAGACTACAAAGAAAACAAGGTAGTTTAGTAGGACCAACAGATCCACAACCATTGACAGCATTGTCAAATGTCAGAGATCTCCATGTTTATTTCTCATTGGGAGAAAATGATTTTATTGCTTTTAAAAATAATACGGAAGGTAATAATCTTCAACAAAAATTGAACAACCTCCCTCCGATCAGTTTAGTTCTTTCCGATCAGACGATCTATGATCAAAAAGGAAAAATAGATATGGTCGATGGTCAGTTTGATAAAAACACGGGTGCGATTACCTTACGCGCAACATTCAGTAATCCTGAAGGCGTTTTGCGCAATGGAAATACCGGCCGTGTCAGACTCCCAAAGAAATATGACCAGGCTTTATTGGTACCACAACTTGCTACACTTGAAATGCAAGACAAAATCTTCGTGTATACTGTCGGAAAAGAAAATAAAGTTGTACAGCAACCCATCACCGTCATTGGAAAAAGCGGCGCAAACTATCTTGTAAGTAAGGGAATCAATGCCGGAGACCGCATTGTTTACAAGGGTATAGATTTACTTCAAGATGGACAAAAAATCACGCCACAACCTTTATCAAAAGACAGCATCAATTAATATTATAAACAACAAACTTATGCTTAAGAAATTTATAGAGAGGCCTGTACTTGCCACCGTCATTTCCATATTACTTGTAATACTGGGAGTGATTGGTATACTGAAGCTGCCCTTACAGCAGTTTCCGGATATTGCCCCTCCAGCAGTACAGGTAACAGCATTATATCCCGGTGCAAATGCCGAAACAGTACTTCGGGCCGTGGCTCCTTCCTTAGAAGAATCCATCAATGGTGTCGAAAACATGAGCTATATGAGCTCTACCGCCAGTAATGATGGTTCATTAATGATCACGGTCTATTTTAAACTTGGCACCGATCCTGACCAGGCTGCTGTCAATGTGCAGAACCGCGTGGCACAGGCTACTAGCCAACTCCCTGCCGAAGTAGTTCAGGCGGGAATTACAACGGCCAAACAACAAAATAGCTTGATCATGGTATTGGATCTATATACCGAGGACGAAGGTAAATATGATCAAACTTTTATCACCAACTACGCGCAGATTAATATCATTCCCGAGCTTAAACGTATCCCTGGAGTAGGACAAGCATTGGCTTTCGGTGGTAGTAAAGATTATTCCATGCGTGTATGGCTTAATCCAAATCAAATGGCCGCCTACAAATTAACTCCGGAAGAGGTTATGGGGGCAATTCAAGATAAAAACGTCGAAGCTGCTCCAGGAAAATTTGGGGAAAGCAGCCGTGAAGCTTTTGAATTTGTCATCAAATATAAAGGTAAGCTTAACCAAGCAAGCGATTACGAAAATATCATTATACGCTCAAATACAGATGGTTCCGTCTTGAAGCTTAAAGATGTAGCTCGTGTTGAACTGGGATCCTATACCTACGCGAGCCACACCCGCATTAATGGTAAAGCCGGACTCAACATAGGGGTCATGCAACTAGCGGGGTCCAACGCCAACGAAATCCAGATTGCTATTCAGGAATTTATGGAAAAAGCTTCCTTGAGCTTTCCAAAAGGTGTAAAATATCTTGTTTTATACAATACCAAAGACGCGCTTGACCAGTCTATTGATCAGGTTAAACATACCTTGATCGAAGCTTTTATTCTGGTCTTTTTAGTTGTTTTTCTATTTCTTCAGGATTTTAGATCCACACTGATACCGGCCATTGCGGTACCTGTGGCGATTGTCGGGACATTTTTCTTTATGCAACTATTTGGATTCTCCATCAATCTATTGACATTATTTGCACTTGTACTGGCAATCGGTATCGTCGTAGATGATGCGATTGTCGTGGTCGAGGCCATACATGCCAAAATGGAACATAATAATCTCCCACCCAAATTGGCGACGACCTCTGCCATGAGTGAGATCACCGGAGCCATTATCTCCATTACCCTGGTTATGTCCGCGGTATTCCTCCCAATTGGTTTTATGGAAGGTTCGACGGGAGTTTTCTATCGACAATTTGCCTTTACACTAGCTATAGCCATTGTAATTTCAGCGATCAATGCATTGACTTTAAGTCCAGCCCTCTGTGCATTATTTTTAAAGCCTACGCATCATAACCACGACGAGACGAAGAAACTTAATTTCAAAGAACGTTTCTTCACAGGATTCAACGTTGGTTTTGACCGCCTGACCAAAAACTATTTAGGCAGCTTACGTTTTCTGATCCGTTACAAATGGGTAGCTTTTGCGGGACTGGGTATCACCTTATTGCTGACAGTTTTTATGATCCGTCGTACACCTACCGGATTTATCCCTTCCGAAGACCAAGGTTTTATCGCTATCTCACTATCGATGCCTGCTGGAGCCTCGTTGGATCGCACCTCAGGTGCTTTGGCAGAAGCTGAAAAACAGCTTCAACATGCTGATTTCACCAAGACATTAAACGTTTTGGCCGGTTTTAATATTTTAACGCAATCCACCAGTCCTTCTGCGGGCGTTGCTTTTATTCTGCTGAAACCACATGAAGAACGTGGTAATATCAAGGACATTAACGCCATTATGGCTGATGTCAACCAACGTTTGGCAAATATCAAAGGTGCGAATTTCTTTGTATTTACCTTCCCTACGGTTCCCGGATTTAGTAATGTCGATGGTCTGGATATGGTTCTTCAGGATAGAACAGGTGGACAACTTGGCAAATTCAGTACAGTAGGTCAAGGTTTTATCGGAGAGCTCATGAAACGTCCCGAAATCATGATGGCCTTTACAACCTTTAAAGCCGATTATCCGCAGTACGAACTACAGGTTGATGATATTAAAGCCGAACAACTTGGTGTTAGTACCAAGAGTATCTTACAGACTATGCAAGCCTACTTTGGTAGCGCGCAAGCGTCAGATTTTAACCGATTCGGAAAGTATTATCGTGTGATGGTCCAAGCGGATGCAAAAGATCGTAGCGAACCAACTTCTATGGATGGAATCTTTGTTAAAAACAGATTGGGCGACATGGTTCCTATCAATACGCTGGTCAAATTGGAACGTGTATACGGTCCCGAAACGGCTTCACGTTACAATCTATTCAATTCGATCGGGATAAATGCAATTCCAAAACCTGGCTATAGTTCAGGTGATGCTATCCGTGCCGTAGAAGAAGTGGCCAAACAGCATTTGCCAACTGGATTCACCTACGAATTTTCGGGTATGACGAAAGAAGAAATTGTTTCCGGAGGTCAGTCTACGCTTATTTTTATACTCTGTTTGATCTTCGTGTACTTCCTTCTTGCGGCACAATATGAGAGTTACATTATCCCATTAGCCGTTATACTTTCTATTCCAACAGGTATATTTGGTGTCTTTGCAGCAATTAGCCTCACCGATACTGCCAATAATATTTACGTTCAGGTAGCGTTGGTCATGTTGATCGGATTACTAGCGAAGAACGCTATTTTAATTGTCGAATTTGCCATTCAAGGTCGAACACAGGGAATTTCGATACCAAGCGCTGCGCTTAAAGCTGCGCGCTTACGTCTGAGACCTATTATCATGACATCCTTGGCGTTCATTGTCGGTATGATTCCCATGATGACTGCCGTAGGTCCTTCGGCACAAGGTAATCACTCGATCAGTATTGCAGCGGCCGGGGGAATGCTTAGTGGGGTTGTATTAGGGCTTTTTATTATTCCTATCCTCTTTATCGTATTCCAATTTATACAAGAGAAAGTGAGCGGTACGCCAAAAGAAAAACAGCTGGAGAATGAGCATATTTCTTTGGAAATTCCTGTGCATACAAATAACTAGTAAACAATGACAACATCGAAATATATGAATAGAAAAGTAAAGCTACTAACGGTTTTCATCTTATCTTTTGTCGCTTGGTCTTGTAAAACAGATAAATTGGTTAGCAATAAACATCTTGCCCCCAATCTGCCTGAGCAATACCGTGATCAGGGAAAAGCAACACAAGAAAACAATATCGGTTCTATTCCATGGCGTGATTTCTTTAAAGATCCTGTTTTACAAAGCTTGATCGACAGTGCAATCCAGCATAATCTGGATATGCAATTGGCACTGAAAAATATAGAGTCGTCTCAGCTGAGCCTGAAACAGGCAAAAGCGAACTATCTTCCTTCGGCGCAGTTGCAGGTCAGAGGAAATAGTACCAACCCTTCCAATAATAGCATGAACGGATTGAGCTTGAATCAATTTTTAAAACAGCATCATGTAGAAGACTACACAGCATCCATTGGTTTATCCTGGGAGGCCGATCTATGGGGGAAAATCAAGAATCAAAATGCGGCAGCGTTAGCTTCTTATCTGCAAACGGAAGAAGCAAAAAAAGTGATACAAACCCAATTGATTGCCCAAGTGGCGCAAGGTTATTATCAACTTTTGATGCTCTATCAGTTACGGGATATCGCACAGCAAAATTTACAGTTGAGCGATACCACGCTCCGTATTGTTAAGCAACAATATGAAGTTGGTGATATTACCTTGCTTGCTTTGGAACAAGTCGATGCCCAACGTCTATCCGCTGCAGCTCTTATCCCTGATTTTGAACAACAGATCCATCTTCAGGAGAATGCGATTCAAATCCTCAGTGGTAAACTCCCCGCGGAAATCAAAACACAGGAACAATTGGTCAACGTTCGTTTTCCTGAAGATCTGGCCACAGGAGTACCGGCAGATTTATTAAGCCATCGTCCGGATGTGAAACAGGCAGAGCTTGCTGTCACTGCTTCTCAGGCCTATCAAAAATCGGCTAAAGCAAGAATGTACCCTTCGCTGGTCATTAGTGCCGAGGCAGGTGTCAATGCATTTAAAGCAAGTAATTGGTTTAATCTGCCTGCATCTTTATTTGGTGCAATCACAGGAAGTATTACACAACCTATTTTTCAGCGTAGAGAGCTGAAGACGCAATATGAGCTTGCCCGTATAGAACAAGAGAAGAATGTTATGATTTTCAAGCAAAAGGTCATTTCAGCGGCCGGAGAAGTTTCCGATGCCCTGATTTCAATCCAAAAATTGAAAGAAAAACAACAGATTACTTTGGATAGAACGACTCGTTTAAAAGAGGCCACTAAACACGCTAATCTTCTTTTTGAAACGGGTATGGCCACTTATCTGGAGGTAATCACCGCGCAGAGCAATATATTACAGAGTGAACTTGAACTAGCTCAGGTGAAGAAAGCCGAACTTTCGGCTGTGGTAGATCTATATCGCTCCTTGGGTGGTGGATGGAGCAATAACTAATTTAAAGATTTGCAATTTTTCTAATTTTATATCACATATCTGGGAGACAGGGGACCGCGAGGGTCTCCTGTCTTATTTTATAACAACAGCTTTGAAGGAATAACGCTCCCCTCCCATTTGGTTATTCTTACTCTTACTCCTACTCCTATTCTTAATTAAGCATCCTTCTTAAGTATCAAAACAATAAAATAGCCTCCCTTTTTAGAAAATCTAGCATGTCATTATAGTCATTGTTATAAATCCTTCAAACCTTGGAATAAAAGGAACAAACGCAACAGTTATAATGCAATTACTTTTGTGAAACAATAAATTTAATGATTATGAAAGATTTAAAAAAGATTGCATTGGTATGTTATATTGCCATTTGTACTTTGCTGATAGCCAGCTGCAGTAAGGATGATGAAGTTACACCGGAGCCTCAGCTTACACCAAGCGAGGTATTAGCTAGTACCGCTTGGGAGACAACAAACGCCAAAAATAACAAAGGTGAAAATGTGGTATTGACAGATGCCAATGTCTCAAATTTTGTAGGTTTTGCCTACTTCAAATCCAATGGTACCTTTACTATGTTCAATCTGGATGACTCTCCTAAAATGCAGGGAGACTGGTCTGTTTCAGCAGATGGGAAAACCCGGACTATCGTTGCTAAAAATGCTGCGGGAGAAACACTTTTCACACGTGTAGTTGATATTACAGTATTGACAAAACAGGAATTTACATACCGGATCTATCCGAACAACGACAATAAAGCCGTTTATTTCGATATTGTCCATACACCGACAACACACAAAGAACCAAAATAATCAGCTTTTTTGATTACATGGAGACGTAACTCCACTTAAACCATAAGGATTGACAAAAGAAACATTGTCAATCCTTTTTTACAACCGGACAGCTCTCCACCTTCCTACTTATTACTATATCAGTCGGTGAAATCGTCGAATTCAGTAATATCATGATAACCGAATACCTTAACGTCAGGATTTAGGGCTATAAAGCGACGGATTTTGTCCAGCGATTCTAATCGCTTATGATTATCTTCGGCTCTACTTTCGGCCAAAATATTCACAGGATGCGTTTGGTCAGTAAGTTCTACTTTCATGTAATACGCATCTGCGACATAGAGCAATTTGACTTCAGATCCTATAGCAACTCCACAGTGTCCTAAAGTATGACCAAAGAGGGGTACGAGATACAGCGGTACCTGAACATCAATAGCTAGTTTTCTAGCCTCAAGACCATGCCACTGAAAGTCATTTTTTGTATAAGTTTTGATTATCGGCTGATGCGACAACGGCATTTCCAAATAACGTGGGTTGCCGGCCAGATAGCTTTCATACTCCTCTTTTCCAACGTGAACAGTGGCATTTGGAAAATCAGCCAAGCCTCCAATATGATCGTTATCTAAATGGGATATAACACAATCGGTGACACAAGATGGATCGAATCCTAATTTTTCAATCTGACGGATGGCCGTCAAATCCTCGTTAAAACGATAACCAACCATTTCAACAAGTTCTTTACCTATCCGTTCCATCGGATAACGGGTATCCAACAAGCCGATACCTGTATCAACTAGAACCAATCTGTCTCCTTCCTTAATTAACAAACAATGCCCACACACATTGTCGTTCACCGGCGAAACAATCCGAACACAATTTAAATGAAATAACTCAATCATAACATGCATTATTTTTTACACCGAACAATTTAATAAATTATCAGGTTAAATATTGTTATTTGATTGTAAAAGCAATTCGAATTTGGTATATTAATATGGCATGATCGGGAATCGGGTGATTTATAAAATATACGATTGGGTTGTACAAATTGATATTTCAGCTTGCTCTTTGTACGTTTCAGAATAAATTTGTAATTCAATCCTTAAATGAATTGTGAAATTTGTAGTGATTTAATAGCTATATACAAGTAAAACGAATGCAGGATAAGACCATCTATAAAAATGAGAAAAATCTAATCAGTACAAACAAGAAAAGGTTATTATTTACCTTACTTTCTTTTTTTCTCATTTATCTTGTTGCCTATATTATAGATCCATTCTCAAGTTGCTGGAATGGCTATTTTCAACGGAACATGTTCGAAATATTGGGAGAATGGACATTTACCATTATTTATAGCTTCTTTATTTCAGAGTTCAGTATCATTGTCCACAAGAAATTGGATCGTGTCTTAACATGGAAAGATAACCCAGCGGAAAGGCTTCTTATTGAAACCGTCATTAATCTGATTGTGGTTCTCCTTATCAACTTATTACTTGTTTACATCATTTCCCATTATTTTGAGCTGCAAAATCTCACACTTGCAACATCTCTGGAAGAAAAAAGAGGTACTATACAGAATATTTCCATCAGTGTTATGGTCGCATTATTGATTATGGGAATCAACATTGGTATCCACCTGATCAACAATTGGAAAAATGAATCCATACGTGCAGCCAAACTAGGGCAAGTCATTCTCGAGACAGAACTTCAATCACTGAAATTACAGATTGATCCACATTTTGTCTTCAACAATTTGAGCGTATTATCTGAAATCATTTTAGAAGATCAACAACTAGGATATGAATATGCTGAAAATTTCTCCAAAATATATCGTTACCTTTTAGTGAATTCTAAAAAAGATGTTATTTCTCTCGAGGAGGAACTCAATTTTTTAGATTCCTATATTTTCTTAATTAAAAACAGATTTGGAGAAGGTGTTCATTTTGAAATAAATGTAGATCCTGCGAAATCCAATTATCAACTACCGCCACTCACCTTACAGCTTTTAGTCGAAAACGCACTAAAACACAACCAAACCAATAAAAAACGTTCATTAAAAATTAAGGTGTATACCAATGCCCATAACCAGTTAGTTGTCGAAAATATTTTGATCCCCATCGAGAATGTCTCTGAATCATCTGGGATAGGTATTTCGAACATCATTAAGAGATATGATCTGTTGTCCAACTTGCAACCTGAAATCATGAACAATGGGAAGACATTCAAAGTTAATCTACCACTTATAGAACAAAACTCATGAGTATAGCCAACGTATTGATTATTGAAGATGAAAAATTGAATGCGGATCGTCTAAAACGTCTGTTGAAGGAAATAAAACCATCTATACAGATACTGGATGTCTTGGATAATATTACGGACAGTATCAGCTGGTTTCAAAGTAACGAATCACCAGACTTGGTCATGATGGATATCCGTCTTTCTGATGGTTTAAGCTTCGAGATTCTGGAAAGCATACAAATTGACTGCCCTATTATCTTTACCACAGCCTTTGACGAATATGCCGTCAGAGCTTTCAAGTTCAATAGCATAGACTACCTACTGAAACCGGTAGAAAAAAAAGAATTAGAAAGTGCGCTGATCAAATTAGACAATCTCAAGCTTCAACAGATTAGTTCGGATCCGATTCAGGGCCTATTGGATTTTATCTATCCCAAAGATTTCAGAACCCGCTTTCTCCTCCCCTTCAAAGACGGCTATAAAACAATACAAGTGGAAGATATTCAATATTTTTACTCCGAGTTTAAGTTAACACATGCCAAATTGAAATGTGGTACCGTCGAAATTGTTCCTCAAACCTTAGAAGAGCTGGAACAGCAACTAAATCCGAAAGTTTTTTTCCGTGCTAACCGACAATTTATTATCCATATAGACGCAATAAAGAGACTTCACAACCATTTTAATGGCAAACTTAAAGTGGAAATCAAACAAAGTGAAGATGTCGAAATCCTCGTCAGCCGGGAAAAAGCACAGCTCTTAAAAAACTGGCTGGATTATTAGTAACAACGATCTATAATTCCAAATTTTTGGATAAATTAACTAATCGTAACAAGGTGTGAAGTAGTCTCACTCTAATAAAAACGACAAAAAAGTTCTGTTTTGATTAAATAATATAAAAATTCAGTGCATTATAGCTACGTTTCAGTAAGCAATTGTTACGTCTCGGTAGATTTCCCTATTATATCTCTTAAAAGAATTCTTTCTTTTGCTTTAAATAAAATGATAAAATGGCACTAAGAACGATGAATTTAAAACCTATCCTTACATTTATTACAGCAGCTACACTTTTATCGTCCTG
Organism: Sphingobacterium sp. CZ-UAM; assembly: GCF_002000245.1. Taxonomy (GTDB): domain Bacteria; phylum Bacteroidota; class Bacteroidia; order Sphingobacteriales; family Sphingobacteriaceae; genus Sphingobacterium. Next base: position 2,105,741 of record NZ_MTCM01000001.1, read on the forward strand.
TGGAGGCAGCCAAGAACAACCGCAAGAGCAGGCAGTTACTGTTGACTTTATCGAATTATCCCCCGCACATGCGGAGACAGAAAAAAAATACCCAGGCACCTTGGAGGGAACCGTCAATGTTGATGTAAAGGCTCAGGTGACAGGATATCTGGAGCAGATCTATGTGAAAGAGGGAGATTATGTCACAAAAGGCCAAGCCCTTTTCAAAATAAAAGCGGATGTATACAATGAACAAGTAAATAACAGCAGAGCGGCCTATCAAGCGGCACTATCCGCGGAACAAAATGCAAAACTGGAAATTGAAAAAATCAAACCGCTCGTAGAAGGTAAAGTGTATACCGAACTTCAGCTTAAAACCGCAGAAGCCAACTACGCTGCTGCAAAAGCGCAGGTCGCTCAAGCGCAAGCAGCCTTGGGTTCCTCACAGATCAATGCTCGATTTACATTGATCAATGCACCTGTTAGCGGTTACATTGGACGGATTCCCAATCGTATCGGAAATTTGATAACCCCTGCCGACGCTATGCCCTTAACAACATTGTCTGAAATCAATTCCGTAAATGTTTATTTCTCCTTAAGCGAGGCTGATTTTATATCATTTATGAAAGATCATAATACAAAGTCAAGCAATCAACAGGCAACCTTAATCCTGGCTGATGGTACGGTTTATAATCATTCTGGAAAAGTAGAAATGGCTAGCGGTAATATCGACAAAACGACCGGTAGTATAACACTAAAGGCAATCTTTGCCAATCCAGATAAGATACTTCGTTCTGGAGGCTCAGCAAAAGTTGTCCTAAAAAAGACTCATGATAACGTATTGTTAGTTCCGATGGCAGCTGTCAAAGACATCCAGGATCGTTATTTTGTCTATGTTATTGGCGACAAAAACAAAATTGCCATGAAACAGATCGAGATTGCCGGAAATACGGCCAATGAATACCTGCTGAAATCGGGTCTGACAGCTGGTGAAAAAATCGTAATGAATAGAATTGATATGCTTAATGACGGAATGCAGGTTCAACCGACTAAGAAATAATGAACCTGTAGTAGATTTATCTAAAATTAAAATAAAATGCTGAAGAAATTTATTGACAGGCCAGTTTTGGCAACTGTTATATCTATCATATTTGTCATACTCGGGGTAATTGGCCTGTTAAGGCTACCGCAGACACGGTTTCCCGATATCGCTCCCCCCACAGTTCAGGTTACAGGGAGCTACCCCGGTGGTAATAGTGAGACCGTACTGCGGTCTGTTGTAACACCACTTGAAGAACAGATCAATGGTGTTGAGGATATGGAATACATTACCTCAACAGCAAGTAACGATGGTACATTCTCCGTACGTATTGTCTTCAAGGCTGGCGTAAATCCAGACCAAGCAGCCGTAAACGTACAGAATAGGGTGCAACAGGCAACACCGATCCTGCCACAGGAAGTTGTGCGGATGGGATTGACGACCTCCAAACAACAGAATAGTATGATCATGATTTTCAATATCTATACGGTAGACAACAAAAAATATGACGAACTATTCCTACAGAACTATGTGAATATCAACCTGATTCCACAGATCAAGCGTGTTCCGGGGGTAGGTCAAGCTATGGTATTTGGTTCGAAAGATTACTCTATGCGCGTTTGGTTGAATCCTCAGAAAATGGCTAGTTATGGTCTGGTACCACAAGAAGTCATTGCTGCTATTTCCAAGCAAAGTCTGGAGTCTGCACCCGGAAAATTAGGGGAAGAATCAAAAGCGCCCCTGGAATATGTTATTCGATATAAAGGAAAAAAGAATCTTCCTGAACAGTACGAAAATATTATTGTCAAAAACAATGATGTTCAGATCGTCCGGCTAAAAGATGTTGCCCGAATCGAATTCGGTTCGATCAGCTATAGTGGTAATTCGCAAAATAATGGATTGAACACGGTTACAATTGGTATCTTCCAGACTTCTGGTTCCAATGCCAACGAAATTGAAATAGGCATCGATAAACAGATCGAAATAGCGCAACGCTCATTTCCTCCTGGAATCAAGATTTTTAAACTGATCAGTACCAAGGAACGTCTGGATGAAAGTACTGCGCAGGTGCGTTCGACATTAATTGAAGCGTTTATCCTGGTGTTTTTAGTGGTTTTCTTATTCTTACAAGACATCCGGTCGACCATTATTCCGGCAATCGCAGTACCTGTGGCCATCGTAGGGACATTCTTTTTCCTATTGGTGTTTGGTTTTACAATCAATATATTAACCCTTTTCGCTTTGGTATTGGCTATCGGTATTGTCGTTGATGACGCCATAGTCGTCGTAGAAGCTGTCCATGGCAAAATGGAAAAATCGACCATGAGCGGAAATGAGGCAACGCACGGTGCCATGAGCGAAATAACCGGTGCCGTTATCTCAATTACCTTGGTCATGTGTGCTGTATTTATTCCTATAGGTTTTATGACCGGTTCATCGGGAATGTTCTACAAACAGTTTGCCTATACCTTAGTTATCGCCATTGTGATCTCAGCGATCAATGCATTGACGTTGACACCAGCTCTTTGTGCCTTGTTACTGAAAAACACACATGCCGAAAATCATGATGGGCAAAACCAAAAAACAGGATTCTCACAACGGTTTTTCAAAGCCTTTAATGCAGGTTTTGAAAACATGACACATCGATACGTCGGCTCACTGAAATTTCTCGTTAAGAAAAAATGGTTAGCCGCTTTATTAATTATTGCTACAATAGGCGCTGCGGGATATCTCATGAGCAGCACCTCAAAAAGCTTTGTCCCAATGGAAGACGATAACTTCGTCGTATACAGTTTGGAGATGCCCCCGGGTACCGGTCTCGATCGAACAACGAAAGCGGTAGAAAAAATAGAGAAACTATTGGCCGACTTACCTTCTATTGAAAGCCACACGAGTATCACGGGTTTCAATATGATTGGCAACAACTCCAGTGCGGCTTACGCGACAGGGTTCATCCGTCTAAAGGATAAGAAGAAACGTGGCGAAATGAATGATATTGATCAGATTCATCAGGTGATTTCTCAAAAACTAACTACTGTTAAAGAAGGTAATGCAATGGCTTTCCGCTCCCCTCCTGTTGATGGCTATGGTATGATGAACGGGGCCGAACTTGTGCTACAAGATAGAGCCGGAAAGTCTCCAGTAGAACTTAAAGCAATGTCCGATTCTGTTATCGCGAAGATTATGCAACAACCAGGCGTACAATTTGCCTACACCATGTTCAGAGCGGATTATCCACAAATGGAATTGGAAGTTGACGAAGATAAAGCTGCTCAACTCGGCGTAGATGTCAGTGAAATGCTTTCTTCCGTCCAGACTTATTTTGCCGGTGACCAATCATTGAATTTCAATCGCTTTGGTAAGTTCTACCGTATTGCTGTAAAAGCAGACGGAATTTTTAGAACGGATAAGGACGCATTCAATGAAATATTTGTCAAGAACAACAAAGGGGAAATGCTACCGGTAAATACCTTGGTAACACTTCGCAAAGTCTATGGGCCAGAATCCGTAACTCGTTACAACTTGTACAATTCGCTTACCATTAACGTCGTCAGTAATCCAGGTATCAGTAATGGTGCTATTATGGAAACACTGGAGAAAAATGTGCTGAACAAATTACCAGGAGACTATAGTTACGAATGGACAGGACTTAGTCTGGAAGAAAAATCTTCTGGCAATCAGACGATGATCATTTTGACATTGAGCTTATTGTTCGTCTACTTCTTACTTTCTGCACAGTATGAAAGCTACCTGTTGCCACTGGCGGTGCTGTTATCTATCCCAACAGGGATCATAGGATCATTCTTGGGAACGCGTGCTATCGGTCTGGACAATAATATATACGTCCAAGTCGGATTGATCATGTTGATTGGTCTGTTGGCGAAGAATGCGATCCTGATCGTTGAGTTTGCATTGCAGCGTAGACGAGCGGGTTCCTCACTCATTGATTCTGCCTTGGAAGGTGCCAAAGCACGCCTTCGTCCAATTCTAATGACCTCATTAGCCTTTATCGCAGGTATGGTTCCTTTGATGTTTGCTAGCGGGGGGACGGCGACGGGCAACCACTCCATCAGTACGGGAGCTGCAATGGGTATGTTAAGCGGTGTGATCCTCGGTGTGATCGTTATACCGTTATTATATCTGGTGTTTCAATATTTACAGGAGAAGGTCTCTGGTAAAAAACTCGTGGAAAAGACAAACGATTAAAATGAAAAAATTTCATCACTATAAAATTATTTTAGTAGGTATCCCTTTACTTCTTGCTTCATGTAGTGTGGGCAAAAAATATACGCGTCAGGATATGGACCTGCCTGAGAATTTCAGAAATAACGAAATTGTCCTGACTTCGGATACATTGCCATTATCCTGGCGAAAGTTTGTGAAAGATCCTAATTTGACGGCACTTATCGAAAAAGCACTAGTCAAAAATACAGATGTTAGCGTAGCACTCTTGAGTATGCAGCAGCTCGAGCTCGCTTATAAACAATCAAAAAAAGGGCTTTTACCGACACTTGATTTAAACTTGGGCGCGAATAGAACTTGGTTATCTACCAATTCCCTTAATGGATCGCTGAGTGACCAATTTATTGGGACACCCTATATGGATGACTACAACGCTACGCTCAGACTTTCCTGGGAGGTAGACATCTGGGGAAAGGCTAAGATGCAGAAAGAGGAAGCTTTAGCAAATTTCTTTGGACAGAAGGAAAATTTATCAGCATTAAAGACGCGCATTATTGTTCAGGTGATCCAATCGTACTACAATCTGATTTCACTGGACGAACAGTTAAAAATTGCGCAAAAAAATGTACTACTTAGTGATAGCACATTGAATATGATCCGTTTGCAATACAATTCCTCACTGGTGAGTTCTTTAGCTGTAGAACAGGCCGAAGCACAAAAGAAAACGGCGGAATTGCTGATACCACTCGCAAACCAAAATATCGCTATTGAAGAAAATGCAATCAGTATACTCTGTGGTGGTTTTCCCGATAAAATTCAGCGTTCCGAAGGTCTTGATGCAACGCTAGTCGGTGAAACATTCGCGACCGGCGTTCCGGCAGAATTGCTTAGCCGGAGACCCGATGTCAAAGCAGCCGAGTATGCCGTCGTTGCAGCAAACAGCAGAATCGGATTGGCCAAAGCAGCGATGTATCCTTCGATCAGTTTGACCCCTTCAATTGGAACAAACTCTTTTCAGTTCAATCGCTGGTTTGATCTCCCCGGGTCCATTGTGAAAACAATAGCAGGAAACATCGCCCAACCGATCTTTCAGAAGGGTGCATTGAAAACAAATTATGAAATTTCGATAATCGAACGGGATAAATTAGCGGTACAGTTTAAACAGTCTGTTATGCTCGCAGTTTCGGAAGTATCAGATGCTTTAGCGAAAATAAAGCATAGCGACCAAAGACTTCAACTGATTGAAGCGAAATCCCATTCATTGGCCAAAGCAACTTCCGATGCTGCCCTATTGTACAAAAGCGGCATGGCAAATTATCTGGAAGTTATTACTGCGCAAAACAACGCGCTACAAAATGACCTCGAACAGATCAGTATAAAACGGGAAAAACTAAATGCTGTAGTGGATTTATACCGTGCGTTAGGCGGAGGAAACGACAGCGAATAATAAATCATCGCGTATACTGATCTTGGTTCGCTCAGTTTTTACGTATATTCAGAATCACAATTGTTCAACTAAGGGGCTAACGAAAGTTTAGTCCCTTTTTTAATGGTCTTTAATCATCATATAAAATACAATTTCCCTTTAATAACTTACTGATGCTACAATTATTTGAATTAAACCACTGGATTTTATTATCTTCGGGTATAGAAATAGAATGTAATGAACAGAACAAGCTGTCTTCCTCCTCCAATCGCTTAATATTAATAAATATTAATAAAGCATGACACCGAATAATCGGCTGATTCCCCATGTTTTATATTCTCAATCAAATTTTATAACAATAGTATCTGTCTTTTCAAAGATAGATCTGGAAGACAACATTTTATGAAACATTCATATTTCATGCTACATCTCGCTGTAGTATGTTTGGGTATATCCGGTGTATTGGGCAAAGTCATCAGCCTAAATGAAGGTATGCTAACCTGGTATCGTGTATTTTTTTCGGCCATTTTCCTTTTTTTAATTTCAAAATGGTCAAAATCAGCTGGTGAAGTCAGCTTGCCTGAAAAATTAGTGATCGCAAAAAATGGCCTATTGATTACCGCCTCCTGGTTACTTTTTTATGCCAGTATTAAATATTCCAATATTTCAATCGGAGTAGTTTGTTACTGTATGGCAAGTTTCTTTACCGCAATCTTTGCTCCCATCATTAACAAAACGAAATTTAAACCTTCAGAGTTTTTTCTGAGTGGGCTAACGCTTTGTGGCATCGCCTTGATATTTCATTTTGATACAGCACATCAATTGGGCATTATTTTCGGGATCATTTCGCCGGCTTTTGCTTCACTTTACGCAATTTATAACGAACGCATGGTCAAGCAATATAGTAGTATAGTCATTAACTATTACCAAATGATTGGTGGAACTGTTGGTCTTGGATTGATTCTCCCCTGTTATCTTTACTCTTATCCGATATCATCTTTTATCCCAAATACAATGGATCTCATTTACCTCCTCATTTTGTCGCTGTGTTGCACTGTTGCTGTGTACCTTGCCTTTACAGAAATCTTAAAGAAAATTTCTGCCTTTACGCTCAATTTAAGTCTCAATCTCGAACCTGTATATGCCATCCTGATTGCATTTTTATTCTTCAATGAATCCAAAGAGCTTAATCTTTCATTTTACATTGGGCTTTTCCTAGTACTGCTTTCTGTACTTATACAGGCTCTCATCAGTAGAAAAAAAGAAAAATCGATTAATACAATAAAAATAAGAAAAGAATGATTGGATTGATATCCGATCATTCAATATCAGACTACAGAGATGCCCAAATTTGTTGATAGAAAATCCTATATTTACACTACATCAGACATCCAATTAATATTAGGAATTCTAGTCGATTCCTCCAACGAAAGATAACATCAATTAAAAAATATTATGAGCAATTCCTCTTTAGACAATAAACTCGTCCACGAACAAATTCAATATCTTGAATTTATAACCAGCGATCTTGAGCGAGCTAAAAAGTTCTATTCATCCAGTTTCGGCTGGAAATTTACAGATTATGGTCATGAATATACAGCCTTTGAGGGCAACCATGTGGATGGAGGATTTACGATCGGTACACCAATAAATGGCAGTATTTTGGTTGTTCTCTATTCGAATGATTTGCTATCCACACGTGATAAAGTCATCGGGGCAGGTGGCACCATCGTTAAAGATATTTTTAGTTTTCCTGGAGGTAAAAGATTTCAATTCAAAGACCCCGATGGCTATGAGCTTGCGGTGTGGACAACAGCTTAAATATTCCCAACAAAATAAAAACAGAAAAGAGCTTAATTTGTTATTAAGCTCTTTTCTGTTTTTGGTAGTTTTTATTTTTATTACGATTGAAACGTTTTCTTTTTTGTGGATTTTGGCTTTTCCTCGTGGGGTTATATTCAGGACCAGCTTCAAAGCCTTCCGGTAATGCAATCTGTTCTACGGGATAACCGATCAGGCTTTCGATCTGAGCAAAACGTTGCTGATCTTTATCATTGACAAAAGTAATCGCTGTGCCCGTTGTCGCTGCCCGTGCTGTACGTCCGATACGGTGCACATAATCTTCGGGATCCGGTGGTACATCATAATTTACCACCAAACTGATACCTACGATATCAATACCTCGCGAGATCACATCTGTTCCTACCAGTACCCTTACCTGACGTGATCTAAATCTACTCATGATATCCTCACGTTTAGCCTGCTCAAGATCTGAATGAAATCCCTCTGCGTCTATACCCTGCTTTTGAAGTTCCTGTGCCAGTAATTTTACAGTCGTTTTTTGAGAGGCAAAAATGATCACAGAAACATAATTAACATCCTGTAAGATAATCTTCAAAAGATCCATTTTCTGCTTATCAAATACCAGATATGTTCGTTGGTCTATACCTTCTGAAGGTTTTGAAATAGCGATATTGACCTCCACCGGCTTATGAAGAATCTTTTTGGCAAAATTCCTGATCTTGAGGGGCATCGTCGCCGAAAAAAGTAACATTTGTTTCTTTTTGGGCAGGTAGCTGACAATACGCAATATATCATCCTGAAAACCCATATCCAACATACTATCCGCTTCATCAAGTACGAAATGCGTGAGATGAGTTAGATCGACTTTCATCGATGTAAGGTGACTGATCAGTCTACCTGGGGTGGCAACAATAATATTGACCCCCTCACGGATAGCCCGTTTCTGTTGTTCGTAACCCATACCATCTCCACCTCCATATATGGAGATGGAAGTCGCTCCGGTATAATAAGACATGCCCATGATCTGTTGATCGATTTGCAAGGCTAATTCTCTGGTCGGAACCAAGATAATCGCACGAATAGATTCCCTTGCATCTCGGGCGACGGCATCCAAAATCGGCAGCATATAAGCAGCTGTTTTACCGGTACCTGTCTGTGCACAGGCAATCATATCGTTTCCCTCTTTAATGATGGGAATTGTCTGCTCCTGAATAGGCGTAGCCTCTTCAAACATCATGCTTTCTAAGCCCTCTTCCAATTCCGGAACAAAACCAAATTCAGTAAATCTCAAATTTTATTATTTTATAAATATGCGCTAAGTTACTAAAACTAATCTATATATGATGCCAGATTTATGACCTTAGGGTTGCATAAAAAATGTGACCCTAGTGCATCCGCATTAAATCTTCACTATCTTTAACCTAAATTGTCTGAGCTGCTTTTGGAATTATCAGCCAATCTCAACAATGTGTACCCTAATATACCTGCACAAAGAGAAGCGATGAGCACTGCAAATTTAGCTTCCTCAACCAAAAAAGCGTCATCAAAGGATAAAATAGCGATGAAGATAGACATTGTAAAACCGATTCCGCCGAGCAAACCAACGCCGAAGATCTGTATCCAGCTTGCGCCCTCAGGAAGTTGTGCTATTTTCAGTTTCTTTGCAATAAAACAGATCAAAAATATACCGATCGATTTCCCTGCAAGCAATCCGATAATAATACCTAGTCCCAATTTCGAAGTTAGACCCCCGACCATTTCCGTATGAATTGGAATTAACGTGTTTGCGAACGCAAACAAAGGGATAATAATAAAATTCACCGGTTTAGTTAGTAAATGCTCCAACTTTTCCAATGGCGACTCTTTTTCATCCGGTGTAGTGGGAAGAGTCATCGCAACCAAAACCCCTGCAATAGTTGCATGTATGCCTGAATGGTGGATAAAATACCAAATGAATACTCCGGGAATAAGGTATGCCCATAGGGCTTTTACACCCAGTTTATTTAGAATGATCAGAAAAGCAAATACCCCAAGCGCCATCAATAAGTAGCTGGTATGGATTCCACTGCTATAGAACAAAGCGATCACTAGGATCGCAAGCAAATCGTCCACAATGGCCAAAGCTGCCAAGAAAATCTTGAGACTTGCTGGAACTTTATTTCCCAACAGCGTGATAACGGCTAGCGCGAATGCAATATCCGTTGCCATGGGTATGCCCCATCCGTGCGCTGTATCCGCCACATCCTTATTGATGAAAAAATAAATTACTGCAGGCAGAAGAGCTCCGCCTACCGCAGCCAAAATAGGAAGGATAGCTTTACTTGCTGAAGATAGTTCTCCCTCGACGATTTCTCTTTTGATTTCCAATCCTACCAATAGAAAGAAAATAGCCATCAATCCGTCATTAATCCATAGTAACCACGAATATTTCAGCTCAATATTATCTGTTTCAAACCCTACCTCCCGAAGCAGAAAGTCCATGACGGCCCCATATAACGATGTATTCGCTACGATAAGTGCCAAGATGACGCAGGAAAACAGAATAATCCCACCGGCAAAACTAGATTTCAAAAATTCTCTGAAGACAGTTAAATTTATAAGTTGTGACATGACAATAATAGTTTTAAACGCTTAAAAGGTTCACAATATACGACTTTATGGCCATTAATCCGCCTGCAGAACGGGGATTACATCAATCTATTCTATCAGTCAGACTAAAAAATCCTTCATTCACAATTAATCCCAAATCTATTTTTTAAACAACAATTTGGCCAATTATACCCTGATTTAACTTTAAAATACGCTACCCAAAACAAATATCCCTCCTAAAACCAGCACCTTATCTACAAAGCATATAAAACCCCATTTAAATATTGTCATTTTTATAAAATTAATTTGTCTTTATTGCAAAAAATAGTTAGCTTGCTACTATAGTTAATAAACCGTTTATTATGTGCAAGAAGTGGATTTTCATGGTGCTTCTTTTCGTAGCAAATTTTACATATGCGCAGACGACAGAGGATACAACCCAACATCAACAACAATCAGGCTCCCATTATATCATTTTAGGGATCGTAGCAATTATTGTCATCGTTTTTATATTATACAGGAGGCAAAAGAGGAAATTTAATGAATAAGGGAGATCAATTGATCTCCCTTATTGTTTCTCTTTGAATTTTTATCGAAATAAATTTATCCCTTTTTTAACCACATCATTCTTCCTGTTTAATCGGCTCATTGGTTTGTGCCAAACGTTGCGATCCTGCATTCGCTGGACAAGCAATATCATCTGTCGCATCATAAACCAATTTTTCACCTTTCAATTCCGTCATCAATTCTTCCGCTACATACACCTATGCTTTGGTAATTGAATAATCGCTTGGAAGATAATGGACCTCGTAACCATCAGGATGCAGTGTCCAGATTCCACTTGGAAGACAGCTTCAAGTAGACAACCGTCCTGACCATTTTCAGTAAGGAACTGATGTTTGGAAATAGTTAAAAAATACAAGATTAAAACGTATCTTTGCAGCATGATTAACGTGTCAAATCTCTCCCTTCGTTATGGTAAACGTGTACTATTCGAAGATGTCAATTTAAAATTTACACCTGGCAACTGTTACGGTATTATCGGTGCCAATGGGGCTGGTAAATCTACTTTCCTAAAAATTATTTCTGGCGAAGTTGATCCCTCTACAGGTTCGGTGGCATTCACACCCGGCGAACGTATGTCTGTATTGAGTCAGGATCACTATGCTTTCGATGAATATACGGTACTGGAAACAGTCATGATGGGTAACCAAGAGCTTTACAAAATCATGAAAGAAAAAGACGCCATTTACATGAAAGAGGATTTCTCTGATGCAGATGGTGAACGTGCCGGTGAACTCGAAAGTCTTTTTGCAGAAATGGACGGCTGGAATGCAGAATCCAATGCAGCTACCCTATTGAGCAGCTTGGGCATTAAAGAAGAGCTTCACTACAAGTTAGTATCTGAAATTGATGGTAATCAAAAAGTACGTGTTTTATTGGCACAGGCATTATTCGGTAATCCAGATATCTTGATTCTCGATGAGCCAACCAACGATTTGGACATTAATACCATTGCTTGGTTAGAAGACTTTTTAGCTTCTTATGAAGCAATTGTACTTGTAGTGTCCCACGACCGTCACTTCCTCGATGCTGTATGTACACATACCGTAGATATAGACTTTGGTAAAATGACGATTTATACTGGTAACTACTCATTCTGGTACGAGTCTTCTCAACTGGCATTAAAACAGCGTGCAGACCAAAATAAAAAGATGGAAGACAAGGTTAAAGAACTACAGGAATTTATCCGTCGTTTCTCAGCCAATGCATCCAAATCAAAACAAGCTACATCCCGTAAAAAAGCCTTGGATAAGATCAATATTGATGAGATCAAACCGTCCAACCGTAAATATCCGGCCATCATGTTCAATACCATGAACCGCGAACCAGGAGATCAAACATTACAGGTAGAAGGTTTGAGCAAAACCGTTAATGGTGAAGTATTCTTCAAGGATATCACATTCATGATCAATAAAGGGGATAAAATTGCGGTATTGGGCCCCAACTCCTTAGTTACTACAGCTTTTTACGATATTATCACCGGTAGAGATACTGATTTCGATGGCGAATTCAAATGGGGCGTAACAATCACTCCCGCTGATATGCCGATTGAAAATGCCGCCTTTTTTGAAGGCAAAAACGAAAATTTGGTCGATTGGTTAAGAGATTACACCACTAACCCTGAAGCAGACGAACAGTTCCTACGTGGTTTCTTGGGAAAAATGTTGTTCTCAGGTGAAGAAGTCATGAAGAAAGTTTCGGTCCTTTCCGGAGGAGAAAAAATGCGCTGCATGTTTTCAAGAATGATGTTACAGGGAGCCAACTTCTTGATTTTTGACGAACCGACCAACCACTTGGACTTAGAGTCAATCACAGCATTGAACAACGGCATGGTGGACTTTAAAGGATCGATGTTATTCACCTCACGTGACCATGAGTTGACCGAAACTGTTGCAAACAGAATCATTGAATTGACGCCGAAAGGAATTATCGACAAGTTAATGACATATGATGAATACATCAATAGCGATGTCGTAAAAGCGCAACGCGAAGAGATGTATAAATAAGATAATTTATCCCAATTTTATAAAGGCTCCGTAATTTATTTTACGGGGCTTTTTTGTTTATAGGCATCTACAGGCGGGCGATCGAAAACATAAAAAAAAGCACTGAAGGGGCTCAGTGCTAATCGCGATTGATATGAAAGAATTGAGAAAGTCTACTGTACTGAAGGTTTTATCAGACGCCATCCCAATTGTAGCGATACCGCACAATGGTCGGACAAATCCTGCCCCTCCCTATTTTGAAAAAGTTGCTTTTGAACCTGATAGTTCCTTGCTTCAAATACGATATGATCATTGTTCCGGTAATATATTTTATCAATTCCTTCACAATCATCCGTTAACTCCAATGCGGCCCGCGCAACAAAATTTTGCTCGCTCTGCGGTATTTTACCACTGTTTTTCAAATTTACCCATGCGTCCACCAAGTTTAATTCCCCTTGAAAAGAAACAATATTATCCAGTGCATACGCATAATGAGCATTAAAATCTCCCATGATTAACAAAGGTTGCCCCGAAGAGTTCTTTTGAATATAGTCCTTCAATTGGTCCAAATTCTTGCGTCGGGCTGTTGCCGCATTAGGGTCATCCTGGGCTGTTGCATGTACATTATAAACATCAATAAAAACGGCTTTTGCCAGCTGTATCCGTGCATAAGAAAATCCTTTTGGAGTCAGACAGTCAGCGCCATTACATGCCTCCCAACTAACGCGTTCAAAGTCTTGGATCGGATATTTTGACAAAGTACTCAATCCATCCCCAAAAGGTACACCACCTATATTTTCAGTTCGATAATTATGTCTATTCTTGCTGTACAAAAATTTATTGTAATTGAAATCCTCCTGTACATTGACAATATCAAAGGGATTCATCAATTCGCCAATGGATGTAATACTTGAAGCCCTTTCAGTTACAGCACTTGAAATTAATTCCGGAAGACCGGCAATATTATAAGTCAATAAACGAAGTTGCCCTTCGCTGACATCAGGCATATCGACATAGACCGTGTTCATCGGTCGAACTTGTTTGGGCTTCAGTTTGAATCCTAACATGATCCCTGCAAAAGCACAAATAGATAAAATAAGAGCTTTACGAAGGCCTTTAAGCTTGGTTCTCCTTTCGAACAATAAATCTAACAACATGGACTGAATAATTTGTTCATTCCAAAAGTAAAGCCTCAAGATTAGGTTAACTATATTCTTAAATTAATTTTACTTATAAAAAATATTTACAAATTATTAATAATAAACAATTTATAAACACTTTAATGATAAAAGATTAATATCAAAATAGCTTTGGGGTTATGCTTTTCGAATATTTTTACGAAACCCCTAATTAAGAATACAATGAGAAAGGTAGCTTTTTTTACGGAAATACTCGTTGAGGATTTCGACGGTGCATCCCGCACTATGTTTCAGCTGATAAACCGTATTGATCAACAGAATTTTAGATACTTCTTTATTTATGGTGGTGGCCCCACACAATTTCGCGACTTTCATTCCTATAAAGTACCTACGTTTAAAATACCGGTCAATGATGACTATTGTCTTGCCATTCCACAGCTTATCAAAAAAAAGCTCGAACTGGCTTTGGATGAATTTGCACCCGACATCGTTCATATCGCAACCCCCTCTCTGCTCGGCTTTTTTGCATTGAACTATGCCAAACGTAGAAATATCCCTGTACTAACAATCTACCATACCCATTTTATATCTTATATAGCCTATTATTTCAAAAATATCCTCCCTTTGGTCAAACCCACTGAGCAATGGATCAAACGGGCTATGAATAATTTTTATAACAAATGTGACATTGTTTATGTCCCCACCAAATCCATCTTAGCCGAGCTGCAACAGATCGGGATCCAACAGCGAGGTTTAAAACTCTGGCAAAGAGGGATTGACACCCAACTATTTACCCCTAAAAAAAAGAACTCAAGCTATATCCAACAATTGACAAAAAATAATAATCCTACAGTATTATTCGTCAGTCGGATCGTTTGGGAGAAAAATATTAAAACCTTAATTGATATCTATCAGCAGATCCGTGCACAACAGCTAGACTATAATTTTATAGTCGTCGGAGACGGAACCGCCAAAGTAACAGCAATGCAAGAAATGCCCAATGCTATTTTTCTGGGAAAAAAGACACATCAGGAACTTGCGGTACTGTACGCTTCAGCCGATGTGTTTGTCTTCCCTTCTGTTTCAGAAACCTATGGTAACGTTGTCGTCGAAGCACTCGCATCAGGTCTTCCTTGCGTAATTGCTGATGGCGGTGGCTCGGCATCGCTTATTCAACATGGTGTAACCGGATTTAAATGCCAACCCGAAAATGCTGCTGGATATGTTTATTACCTCAAGAAAATAATATCCGACAAGGCGCTAAAGAAGAACCTGATTACCGCCGGACTTTCTTATGTAAGTCAATTGGACTGGACACGACTATCACAGCGGTACTTTGACGACATTGAATTACTTGTCGATAAAACGCAAGATGCAGACTTGGCATGGGCAAATTAACAACATCCCGTCGATTGATCAAAGCTGTCTTTTTACTTGTGATCTTGACATCCTTGGTAATTTTTGTAACTCACAATGACCTTTCGGCTTTGAAAAAAGAGCTGTCAACGATTGGTTACCGCTTTATTTTTATCGTATTAACCACTTTAGTTGCCTATCTTTTTGGAACGCTAGCCTGGTGGATTTGTCTAGGCCCTTCAAAAAAAAAGATCAGTATTTTCGAACTTTTTGCCCTGCGTCAAATCGGCGAAACAGTTGGACTCTTTAATCCCACGAGTATTATTGCCGGCGATTTACTGAAAGCCGAGCTGATAACCCGCTATGACATCCCTTTACAACAGGGACTCAGCTCTGTCGCCATCTCACGCATTACGGCCATACTTTCCCAGTTAAGCATTTTCTTACTGGCCATGATCTGGCTAATGCTTTCACCCTTAAAAAACGAAGTGATGCAGTATACGGGATACGCTATCTATGTCGTATGTGTAGTCTTGTTACTATTCGTTGTTTTAATATTCTACTGGTTAGTTTCCACCAAAACACCACCTAAAAATACCCCTGCTGATACTTCCTTTGTATCGAAAGCAAAAAATAAGCTCCAGAAATTAGTTTGGGACACGAAAGACTTTTATCAACAACAAAATAAAGTATTTTGGTACTCCTATCTGTTGTTTGCGATACATTGGGTTATAGGTAGCTTGGAATTCTATCTGATCTTAAAATTTCTGGATGTCGATGTCAAGGTTATTCAGGGATTAATTTTAGATATGAGCGTCATCCTATTTAAAAGTGCAGGTGCATTTATTCCCGGTCAACTGGGCGTTGAGGAACTCTCCAACAAACTCCTGCTTAATATGATTGGACTTTCGGGCGGAAGCATCTGGCTGAGTGTCTCTATCCTGCGTCGCGGCCGTCAGGTATTCTGGACAGCTATTGGCGCTATATTTTATCTATGTATCAAAAAAAAAACCGTACATGCTACCGTCTGAAATAGAAATCTTATTTGTTAGTCATAAATATCCACCTGCAGTTGGCGGAATGGAAAAGCAGAGCTTTGAGCTTATTAACCATTCGGCACTCTATCTAAAAGTACACACGCTCTTGTATGACAACGAAGAATCCATTCTTACGTTCTTCTTTCGACTAAATCAACGTATCCTCTCCAAAATCAAAGCGAATCCCCGTATTAAGCTTATCCATTTTAACGATGGGTTAATCGCTGCGTTAGCATCTTTTCACAGGGGATACGACCATCTAAAGAAAGTTGTTACCCTTCATGGTCTTGATATTGTTTTTCCGCTGCCCTATTTCCAGCATAAAATAATTCCACGTTTCAACGTATTTGATCAAGTTATAGCGGTCAGTCAGGCCACCGCAGAAGCCGCCCGGTCACGTGGTATCGACCCTTCAAGGATAGCAGTCATTCCAAATGGAGTCGACCCAGTAACCCCGATATCCAAGCTGAAAGATGACAAATTACCACCCTATTTTATCACGCTGGGGAGACCTGTTAAACGCAAAGGATTCTCCTGGTTGATGCAGCAGGTCATTCCCGCCATTCAAGGTAATTTCCGGCTCCTTATGGTAGGTCCATTCGACCAAAGCCCAACCTGGAAAGAACGCATCCTCAACCTTTTACCTGCTAAACTCCATCATCTCGCTACACTATTTTTGGGCTATCCAACCGATCAACAAGAAATGCGTAAATTATTGAGAATGCATCCCGAAAAAATTCAGCATCTGGGAAAAGTTCCCTTCGATCAGTTAAGACACCTTCTTACAAATGCACATGCTTTCCTGATGCCTAATATTCAAGTTCAGGGAGATATGGAAGGTTTTGGTCTGGTTTGTCTTGAAGCCTCATCCCGGGGCACTGTTGTGGTTGCCGCAGAATTGGAAGGTATCACAAGTGCTATTACGCATGATCACAACGGTCTTTTGCTCCCCAGTCAGGATGCCAATGCGTGGATCGGACAGCTCCAGAACATTTTGGACAATCCAGATCATTATGAAAAACTTGGACAGAAATTCCAGAAAAATACGAATTCGGATTTCAGCTGGGATATCATGGCAAGAAGCTACTGCCATACCTTCGTTAAATTGTGCCAAAAAGCCACAGCAAACAGTGAAAAGATCAATTATACAACAGATTAAGAATTCGTAGGTAGCGATCACTCATCAATTTATAGAAGATAACCTGAAGTATGGCCACGCCCAAGAGTATAAGCAGTGCCGGGAACGAAAAAAATGTAATCGTTATAAATAACAGCAACAGAAATAACCGCAGCATTTCGAGTGAAAAGACCCATTTTTCATGCTCCAATAATCCGCCGATACAGATGACACTGCACAAAATAAAGAGGCCACCAACAAGCAATTGTTCTATATCTTGGTAATTACCATACAGCAAAAAGAAAAACAGAAGGCCCATCGTTAACATCGATTGGGTAAAAATATATCGGCTCAGATTTTTACCATGCACCTGAGATCTAGTCCCTGCAAACATTTTTTGCTCCAATTCCGCCCTAATTTCAGGTTGTATATCGTCAGGGCTTCCAAATACCGCACGCATTTTGTTTTTAAATCCCACTGCACGCTTAAAAGAAAGCCCTATTTCAAATAGATAGTGGAAATGCTGCCAAAGGAAGGTGTACCGATGGATAGGTTTGGTCAGTCCGTAAACACAGGGGTCTTCTTTCTTCTCGGCGATAAAAGTCCCAAACATTTTATCCCAGATAATTAAAATATCACCATAGTTCTTATCCAAATAAATCTCATTGCTACTATGATGCACGCGGTGATGCGATGGAGTGACAAGTATTTTTTCAAAAATCCCGAGCTTATCTACCGTTTGCGTATGGGAGAAAAAGGGATAGACGCCATGAACCAATAAAATTACGGTCATCATGAAAGGCGGAAAGCCCAAAAGAGGAATAAAAGCCCAGAACAAAGAACGAAATACCGCCTGGAATATAGTAATCCTGGTGGCAACCGTGAAGTTATAATCTTCACTTTGATGATGAACTACATGTGCCGCCCAAAGCAAATTGATCTCATGACTATATCGATGATACCAGTACCACAAAAAATCCGTAAAAAGAAAAAGCAGGATCCATGTCCAGACGTTCGCCTCGATATGAAAAATCGCAAAATTCTGGTAGACCCAAATGAAAAAAAAGTAGAACAGGCTAACCGAAAACATATCGCACATACGCTCGACAATACCGACATTTAGATTAGAGATTGATTCATCGAAGGTATAATACCGCTTTTGTTTCTTCAGACTATACCAATATTCCAACAGCATCAGTACTAAAAACAAAGGGATAATAAAAGCTAAAAAATTAAGTCTTCCTGTGTACATACGGCGCTTATTTTAAACAAATAACTTCCTTGTAACGACTAGCTTATAGACGTAAAACTCAAAAAAAAATCTTTTATTATTTAACAATCAATTCCGGATCAGGTTTTAGTTTTATGCCTTTCTGGAAATAAAAATCTTCATGTTATCACCGAGCGTAAGGACTATTTATCACGAAGAATAAGGGCTATTGAAATTGGCTAAGGGCTGTTTATAGAGGGATTAAGCCAAGTTTGCAAGCTGATGCGTTAAAAAATAAAAGCCCTCAAAAAGTAAAATCCTTTTTTTGAGGGCTAATTAATTATTATATCATTTTCTGGGCTAAAAGGCTCCAGTCCATGCGACCGCTAGTGCACGCTTGACATATCCACCTTGGTCTTACCCTGTTTGATCATTAGCACAAAAGGCACACATATCAAAAATGCAATTCCCAAATAGAGAAATACATCCATATAAGACAATACGGTTGCCTGTTTCATGACCGTCATATCCAGTATCTGGTGCGCTTTGGCCAATGCTTCATTTGGAGCAAATCCTTTTGACTGAAAACTCATTTGCAGCTGTTGCAAACGTTGTTGTACCTCGAACTTGCTGGGATCCAGATTAGCAACTAGGTCAACCCGATGCTTTTGAGAGTCACGTGCAATAAATGTTGTGATCAACGCGATACCGAATGAACCACCCAACTGGCGCATCATACCTGTAAATGCCGCCCCCTCGCCGATCGACTTACCGTGAAGAGTAGATAGCGATAAGGTCATTACTGGCACAAATAGCAGCCCCAAGCCTACCCCACGGAGGATAAGTGGCCAAAACATGTGTTCCGAACCCGTATCATTTGTCATCAGGCTGTACATCCAGAAACAAAAGCCGAAGAAAATGCTCAAACCCACCGCAACCATATATTTCTGCGGAACACCATTCTGGATCATTTTACCAATAAAAGGCATCATGATCCCGGTCATGATTGAGCTTGGTAGCAACAAGAGACCAGCATCTGTTGCTGTCCATCCCAATATGGATTGTGTATAGATCGGAATAATAAAAGTCGATCCAAACAGACCAAATCCAAGGATAAAACTCATCACAACCCCAACCTGTAGATTTTTATCACGCAATACCCTCAGGTTCACGATAGGTTTTTCATAAACCATCTCTCGCCAGATGAAGAACAATAAGCCAAATACAGACAAAATCGATAATCCTAAAATTAATGGATCATCAAACCAGTCATCCTGTTGGCCATGTTCCAGCACAAACTGAAGTGAGCCGATAAACATAATCAAAAAGATCATCCCGAACCAATCCACCTCTTTTGCTGATTGTTTCTGGCTATATTTCGGACTACGTACAAACGACAAAGTCAGCAACGTAGCAATAATTCCCAAGGGCACATTGATATAAAAAATATAAGGCCAGGAGAAGTTATCTATGATATACCCCCCTAAGGGCGGCCCCAATGTCGGGCCAATGATCACCCCCATACCGTAGATCGCCTGTGCCATACTACGTTTTTCTTTGGGATAGCTTTCTGTGATGATGGTCTGAGCAGTCACCAACAAGGCGCCACCGCCCATTCCTTGGAGAAAGCGAAATGCGACAAGCTCCCAGATATTGGTCGCGTTACCACACAAAAATGAAGATACGGTAAATATGATAATTGATGCCGCAAAGTAATTACGTCGACCAAACTGTTGGGACAACCAACTCGTCATCGGAATCACTATCACGTTAGCGATTGCATAAGCGGTAATAACCCAGGCCACGTCTGTCAATGTTGCCCCCAACGACCCTTTCATATCATTTAAGGCCACATTCACGATCGTGGTGTCCACGATTTCCAGCAGGGCACAGAGCACTGCTGTAATCGTGATGACCACGCGTCGAAAACCATATTCAACCAGACTATCCTGTTGATTTAAATTTTCCATAGTTATTGAACATGCACATCTACGTCAGCATTCATGCCCGGTCTGAGCAGAGCCACATTTTCAGCTTTATTATCTTTTGTTAATTTGATTTTTACCGGCAGACGTTGTACCGTCTTCACAAAGTTGCCCGTGGCATTATCCGGAGGCAACAGAGAGAAACGAGAACCGGTAGCCGGCGAAAATGAATTGACTTCACCTTCAAATTCGATATTTGGATATGCATCCACTTTAATACCCACCTTTTGTCCCGGTTTCATTTTTTGCAATTGGGTCTCCTTAAAGTTCGCTACTACCCATGTTTCTATATTATCAACAATGTAAAATAAAGACTGTCCTGGGTTGATCATCTGCCCTGGCTGTACTTTGATATTCGATACCTGACCATCTACCGAAGCTAATACTGCGGTATAAGATAGATTCAATTTTGCCGCCTCTAATTGCGCTTTCGCTCTTTTTATATTCGCCTCAGCAACAGATGTTTGTTTAGAAGCCACTGTAGTCTTACTCACAATAGCATTACGTTGTGAAGCACTGGCATTACGTTGTTGTTGCAAGATCTCCACTTGTTTATCCGCCTCTAACTTCGCTGTTAAAGCCTGCTCATATTGCTGCTTCGTGATGGATTGATTGTTATATAAGTTTTGGTATCGGATATAATCGTTATTTGCCTGTTTTGCACGGATACGCGCCGCATCAATACTTCCTAAATTCGACTGTATCGTCGCGTCAGAGATTGCCACGTTTGCTGATGAAGCATATACATCCGCTTTAGAGACATCAAAGCTGCTTTCCGCAGCAGCCAATGCAGCTTCGGCCTCATCCACACGCACCTGATAATCCTGGCTCTCGATCGTGAACAAGGTATCACCCTTTTTCACCAAATCGTTATCCTTAACATACACTTTAGAAATAAATCCCCCTACACGTGGAATAATCGGACTCATATTCTTCTCCACCTGCGCATCATCAGTAGTCTCATGCGCTTGACCATGCAGGTATTTATAACCACCGTAAGCCCCGCCAAAGATGACCAAAGCAGCTAGAATAATAGTAAATTTTTTATTTGTACCTTTTTTTTCAGGTGCGTTTTCAACTGTATTTTCCATGTCTAGATTAATTGCTATTTAATTTTTAACGACCCATTTGCTAACAATAGGTCATAGTATTTTTCAATTGTATTTGCTTTGCTTATTGCCAGATTGATTTTGCTCTGAAGCTGTTGTACATCAGCTGTCAATAAATCGTCCGTGTCGGCAATACCATTATCATATTTATCTTTTGTAATACGATAATTTTCAACGGCTTGATCTACCGCCTGATGGTACACCACATCCTGTTTTTGGGCCAGCATATAGTTTTCATTTGCCTGTTGCACCTGCACTTTTACCCGGTCATTGAGCAGTTCCAAATTCTCATCAATTTCCTTGATCCGGTTTTTGACGACATTGACCTCCCTCTTGTTTTTATACAAAGAACCAATATCATAGGATACCCCAATACCCACCATTGCTGCATTCGTTACCGTCACCACCTTCTGCAATCCAAAAGCATTGTAACCTGCCGTTGCCGCAATCGTTGGCAATGTCGAAGATCTGGTGACTTTCAATTGATCTTCGGCAACTTTACGTTGGGAAGCCAGCGATTTTAGATCCGATCGCTCCGTCTTTGCTGTGTCATAAGAAGCCTTCAATCCAAGGTCAATTCCAGTAACCTCAGCCAGATTAATCTGATCCAATTGCGTATCCTCCGCAATCTTTAGCAAATTGGCCAATTGATAATTCAGCACCTTAATATTCTTCTGTGCCTCCTGGAGCGACACTTGATAATTAGACAGTTGTAATTCCGCTTTAAGCAGATCATTTCTTGCGAT
The DNA here is from genome assembly GCF_002000245.1 of Sphingobacterium sp. CZ-UAM. Classification (GTDB taxonomy): domain Bacteria; phylum Bacteroidota; class Bacteroidia; order Sphingobacteriales; family Sphingobacteriaceae; genus Sphingobacterium. Next base: position 2,128,008 of record NZ_MTCM01000001.1, read on the forward strand.
CAACCCATTTTCTAACATCGCTTTAAAGTCCGAAACACGTTGCTCAGACTGTTTGATGTTTTCCGTAATCAACAAATTGGTTTGCTGCGCTTTATACAAATTCAGATAAAGTGCTATCGCACGTGAGGCCAATTGTTCTTTGCTTGCTACAGCGTTCCATTGTTCGGCTTGTAGCGCATCTTTTGCTATTGCTATTCCTCCTTTGATCTTACCTCCAGTATAAATAGGCATGCTGACAGATGCCTGCCCCAACCACAGTTGATTTGCTGCAATATCCGGAGCCGAACCTCCTCCACCAAGTGCTAACTTCAGATCCACATTCGGTGTAGTCATCGCCATATATTGCCCGCTCAATTTTGCATCCGGAAGCTGTTTCGATTTCGCACTTTCGACCTCTAGCTGTCTTCCCAATACTTTGGTATCGGCAGTTTTCGCTTCCACACTTTGGTTTGCAGCCATGTGAATTATTTCTTCCAAGCTCAGGTGTTTGTTTTCTTGTGCCAACAAACCCAAAGGACTCAAAAGCAATAAAGCACTTAAATTGGCCAACTTATTTTTCATATGTCAATAAAGCTTTAATTGTTTTCTGTATAAATTCTGTTAACGTTGTTTCTATATATTGGCCATAGCCATCGTCATCGGCTATACCTAGTTGCTCCTGTAAAAAGACCTGATTCATCTGAAAATTCATGAAAGTTCCCATCATCATCGAATGAATTAATATAGGATCATTACCTGTCTTAAAGACCCCTTCTGCAATACCACTGTTGATGATAGAAGCGATGACCTCCAGGTTATGTATTTTTAATTTTTTGAAGGCTTCAGATATTAACATCCGTTGTTTTAAAGTACTTTCTATCGCAATAACCCGATAGAGCTTGCGATGTGAGTTCATCGATTTGACATACCTATCAACCATTACATCGACTTTATCAAGTGCACTTCCTACCAAAGAAAGCTCATCCACATTGATCATAAAATCTGGAACACGCCATTCAAAAAAGGTGTCCAGCAACTTATCTTTCGATCCAAAATAATAGTTGATCATGGCCACATTGACATTTGCCTCCTGCGCTATATCACGCACCGAAGTCCCGTCAAACCCTTTTGTTGCAAAAAGTCGCTCAGCGGCAAGGAGGATATCTATTTGCTTCTCGTTAAATTCCATTTATAACCCAATCTTTTTATAGATAATTGCATCCTACTTTCTCAAAAATGAGATCATCATTTGTTAAATGCGGAGCAAAGTTAAACAAACGTTTAATTTAAACAAGTGTTTAATTATTGAATTAATGTAAAAAATACACCGAAATCTGGGTAAAACCATCAATAACAACATTTAACAAACTATTTTACAGTGAATTAATATTTCAAAAAATAAAATCCGTTTATTGTAATTTCAAATGGAGTACAAATCGTATAGTTTCACATCTACTAAAATGAAAGTGGGGTATCCGAATTGTCGAAAGCCATGCTCTGGCCATAAGTTGCTGGAGAATCTTGCCGAGTTTAAGATTTGTTTGTATATCGCTCCTGGGTGAAGCGACAGAAAATATGAGTATAAAAAGCACATATTCGATCCACAGCCACCTATAATGTTTGGGCGAACAGTATAGGCGACTGATAAGGGAGACCAATGATTCTATAAAAACTTTTTCTCAGCAGGCCTAAAATACCAAGACACTGCAATAAGAACCAAATAAAGCAGCCCCGGGGCGAGCAAGCCAGCGGAATCTCCCACCATAGCATGTGAATAGAGCGCGCCCGTTACCGTAAAGAAAATACCAGCATACGCCCATTCTTTCAAAAGCGGTCTCTTTGGTGACAACAGCGCTACCACTGCCAAAATTTTCCATACACCGAGCAGCGTAAGTATATAATCCGGATAGCCCAGATGGCCCACATTTTGCACTCCTCCTGCTCCCTCAGTTTTTACCCTAAAGATTTGTATAATGGCCGTAGATACCAGCCCCAAGGACAACCATACCGTTGCAATCCAATAAATTATTTTATCCCTCTTTTTCATTATTATGTTTTTTTCGTTTACGATTGGTGGTGTATTGCCTTATTCAGATTTGAATAAGACCAATAATATTGTTGTTGCTGTCTTTCACACTCGCTACCAATTTTCCGCCACCGACATCAATTATATCCCGTATTATTTTGGCTCCCGCATCGACAAGAACCTCCAGACTGCTATTAATATTATCCACATGAAAAAAAGCAGTTAAACCCTCTTCCGGATTATTCGGCACCAGACCGATATCCTGATTATCGACCTTAAAGCCGATATAATACGGACTATCCACATACGGCTCCATAGCCAATAATTTTGTGAATAATGCTTTCGATTGTGCCATGTCCTTCACGGGATAAAGCACTGTTTTGACTCCTTGATTCATTGCTATTCTATTTTTGCCTATTCTTTTGGATTTTCATGTAGCTACTTGACTACAAATATACATGTAGTTATTTAACTACAAAATATTTTTTAATCTTTTTTGACTGATGTAGATTATAATAGCTTTTATTCGATGTGCCGATTCAGCTTATCAAAAGATTGGAACAACAATTGTATACAGTTGAGTCAATATTAAACTTTAAAAGTATTGCCATTGAAAACTTATTTCTTTATCCTATTTATGGGCCTTTCGTTGCTTTCGGCAGCTCAACCCAGACACATACAAATACTAGATATTCTTTCAGCAGACAATTTCACAAAACATTTTAATACAGATACAGTACAGTTACGCCAAATAAACACGAGTAAAACGCCTGCTGGAGTGTTTGTTGTTTACGAAAAAGCGGATACACTTAATTTCAAGCATGAATTTTATAAGAGCTTTGACGGCCCAGGTTACACTAAAGTCGGATTGGCCTTTTATGCGCGAAAAGGGAATGACTATCAGCTGTCTTTTCATAATGATAACGCTTTCTATTGTGCGTCATGCAATAATATGCGTGATTATAGTGTAAGTGCCAGTAGCGATACGGTGAACATATCAATTTCCTGGGGACCGAACGATTTTGGTCAAAGTGAGGGTTATTATTTTGTCTATCGACCGGCTTTAAAACGCTGGCAATTGGTAGAAATACATCGGTCTGGCTCAGGTGATGAAGGTGAAAATCACAGCGAGTACAGAACTTATTCTAAAAACACCGAGGTGTACCTGGACGACTACGATGCAGAGTCACTACCCTACGATTCCACGGTGATCAGCAGTCAGGAGATCAGTCTGAGCTACAAGCCTGGGGACTACGGCAGACTGCTTCGCTCATTAAAAGAAATACCTGACAACAGCCTATTCTTGCTATCTAAAGTTTTTAGCAAAGACGACGCTAAGTATTTCATGGAAGCGGGTCTGGACGAAGGACAGCCTGACAATGCAAACCCTATTTATGGTAAAAATGTCCTTGCGGCCAATGAGATCGGTTATTTTCTGGAGCAGGCAAATCAGCTTGATGCAGCACAAGTTTTTTTAGATAAAATAATTGAGCGTTTTCCCGAGCGTGAGGTTGCCTATTTAAACCGTGGTGATGTATTTTTCAAAAAAGGGCAATCTTCTTACAAAAAAGCCGAAAAAGATTACCGCACCTATGTCGCACTAATGAATAAACGTGGTTTGCAGGCAAAAATTCCACAAAGAATAGTGAACTTTTTGTACACACCATAGTCTTTAGTGACTTTCTAACATTTAATTTAAAATCCTATAGACCATCTCCTTAAGGATCTCTTCACTATTGAAATTACTTGGTACATTGACTCCCTTTGACTTTAGATCCGTCTCCTTAAGGACATTCAAAACATCAAAGGTTTTCCGACGGTTGTAATTTCGGGCCGCCAGTTCATACTCTTTTAGGAAAAACGGATGCACTCCCAATTCTTTTGCAGCAACGGATTTATCAATAAGGTAATGGTATTTTAGTATTTTGGTGAAATAGGTTGCTACCTGTCCGACGACCATCACCAGCGGATTATTCTTTGGATTCGCCACAAAATAATCCACGATCTGATAGGCTTTCAAAGCATTACGTTTGGCCAAAGCTGTGTTGAGCTCAAATACATTGAAATCTTTTGAAATACCGATGTTACGTTCGACATCATCCATACTGATCTCCTGGCTTTTGGGCACATTGAGCATCAATTTATCCAGCTCATTGGATACTTTCGCCAGATCATTCCCAAGATAATCCGCGATCAGCGCTGCCGCCTGCGGATGGATACGCCAGCCTGCATCTTTTAAATACCCTCCTATCCAAGGGGCAACTTTATCATCATATAATTTAGCCGCATCGATTACCAGTCCGGCTTTTTCAAATACCTTATAAATCTTCTTCCGCTTATCGAATTTCCCGTGTTTATAGCAAAAAACCAAAATGCTTGTCGGTGTCAGATGTTCAAGGTATTTGGTCAATAGCTCCTCCGTGTCCGATTTCCACTTTAGTTCCTGCGCTTCCTTGACAATAATCACCTGATAATCACTCATCATTGGATAGCGTTTGGCTGCATTGACAATGTTAGCGATATCGATATCCTTTCCATAAAAAATAGATTGATCAAAGCCTTTCTGTGCATCATTAAGCACTGTGGATTCCAGAGCCTCCGCAATGGTATCAATAAAATAGCTTTCCTCCCCCTGCAGTAAATACACAGGCTTAAAAGATCTGTTCTTAATATCGGATAAGATCGGGTTTATATTCATATAGGCGAAATTACGATTTTACTGTTAAATCCCTAGCAGTCCAGTGCGGAGAATCCGACTTATTATCCGGCCTATTTCAATAAAAAGATCTAACCGACTGATTAAAAGAAGCCATTCAAAAAGTAAAAAACAACGGGGAGAATCGTCTGAATCTCCCTTTTTTTGCTAAATTTTTAGTATATTTGTGTATGTTTTCACCGACACCACTCAATTTGCCACCCTTCAAAGCGAAGATATCCAAAAAGAATAATGCGGTTTATATTTTTGATGAGTTGCGAAAGAAAGAACTGGTATTGACTCCGGAGGAATGGGTCAGACAACATTGGATAAATTATTTGGCATTGGTCAAGAATTATCCAAAGTCGCTGATGAATATTGAGGGTGGAATGAAACTAAACAGTCTCCAGCGACGGAGTGATTTACTGATTTATAATAGTGTGGGGAATAAAGTTGTTTTGGCCGAATTCAAAGCCCCTACTATCAAGATCACACAAAAAGTATTCGAACAGATTGCCAATTATAACACGGTGCATCGGATTCCATACTTGCTCGTGAGCAATGGCATAAATCATTATTATTGCAAAATCGACTTTGAGAACAAATCGTATCAATTTATAGAAGACCTTCCCAATTATAACGAAATCGGCTAAGGACTTCTAAGTGAAATGGATAACGTATAAGCCCTATTAGAAAACGCTTTTTTCTGAAAGCGACGATATGGAAAAAATGTAAAGTAGATGTAAAACATCTTTTCTCTTTATCTGATTTTTAAAATATAGTTTTATATTAGTCCTACAGAATAGAAAAAAACAAAAAGATGAATATAGATAAAAACGAATTCAGAAAATATGCCGTAAAGCATCACCGCATCGGAAGTCAGCATGTTGACAGTTTCATTGCCCGTACAGAGACCAGTATTCCGACCAATCTTACGCCATACATCGTCGAAGAGCGTCAATTGAACGTTGCACAGATGGATGTATTTTCACGTTTGATGATGGATCGTATTATATTTCTGGGAAGTGGTATCGATGATCAGGTCGCGAATATTATTCAGGCACAATTGTTGTTTTTACAGTCCACTGACGCTCAGCGTGACATCCAGATTTACATCAACTCACCGGGCGGAAGTGTATATGCCGGCTTAGGTATTTACGATACCATGCAGTATATCACCCCTGACGTAGCAACAATCTGTACCGGAATTGCGGCTTCGATGGGCGCTGTCCTACTTGTTGCTGGAGCGAAAGGCAAACGTGCAGCTTTGCGTCACTCACGGGTCATGATTCACCAACCATCTGGCGGTGCTCAAGGGGTTGCGGCAGATATGGAGATCAACTTACGTGAAATGATGAAATTAAAAGAAGAATTATATACCATTATTTCAGAACACTCCGGACAAACCTATGAGTGGGTAGAAAAATCTTCTGACCGTGACTACTGGATGCGTGCCAATGAGGCCAAAGAATTTGGTATGATTGACGAGATTTTACTTCCTAAGAAGGAGATTATTAAATAACGATGGCGAAGAATAACGATAGAGACATTCATTGTTCGTTTTGTGGAATAAGCAAAAATGAAGCTCAGATGCTCATTGCTGGAAATGGAGCGCACATCTGTGATAGATGTATCCAACAGGCAGGAGAAATCTTGGCAGAAGAATTAAAACAACGGAAAAGCAAGACATTACAGACCGCATTAAAATTAATACGTCCCCAAGAGATCAAAACACACTTGGATCAGTATGTAATTGGACAGGATGATGCGAAGAAAGTAATCTCAGTAGCCGTTTATAATCACTATAAACGTTTGAATCAAAAAGTGGATAAAGATGAAATTGAAATCGAAAAATCCAATTTGATTATCGTTGGTGAGACGGGTACCGGTAAAACATTGTTAGCAAAAACTGTTGCCAAAATATTGAACGTTCCTTTCTGTATCGTTGATGCTACGGTACTGACCGAGGCCGGATATGTGGGAGAAGACGTGGAGAGTATTTTAACACGTCTGCTTCAAGCAGCAGATTATGATGTTGCTTCAGCAGAACGCGGTATCATCTATATTGATGAAATTGATAAGATCGCGCGCAAAAGCGACAATCCTTCTATCACTCGAGATGTCTCAGGTGAAGGTGTTCAACAGGCGTTATTAAAGATTTTAGAAGGTACGGTGGTCAACGTGCCACCTCAAGGTGGCCGTAAGCATCCGGATCAGAAAATGATCGCTGTTAATACCAGCAACATTCTATTTATCTGTGGTGGTGCATTCGACGGAATCCAAAAGAAAATTGCAAACCGTCTGCGCACACAAACCGTAGGTTATAAGATGAATGAAGACGAAGAGGAAATCGACTTGAACAATCTATACAAGTATATCACACCTCAGGATCTTAAAAACTTTGGATTGATTCCAGAGTTAATTGGCCGTCTTCCAGTCCTGACCTATTTAAATCCACTGGATAAGGAAACATTGTTAAGTATTTTGACAGAACCAAAAAATGCGTTGGTCAAACAATACAAAAAATTATTTGAGTATGAGGGCGTCGAATTGAAATTTGATCCCGAAGTATACACATTTATTGTAGATAAAGCTGACGAATTTAAACTTGGAGCAAGGGGCTTACGTAGTATATGCGAGGCGATCATGCTGGACGCCATGTTTGAAATGCCGTCTACGAAAGAGCAAACGGGACAAAAAAGCTTGGAAATCACCTTGGACTATGCGAAGAAAAAATTCGAAAAATCCGATCTGAAAAAGCTCAAAGTCGCTTAAAAAAATCCCGTTCGCTGAACGGGATTTTTTTTTACCCCTTATGTTCGGACTGTTCCGCCTTGCCGCTAGGTCGCCTGACGGTTACTATCCAACAGCACATTTTGGAAAGAATTTAACGGATAAAAGCGCTTAAAGCATAATAAAAAAAGAATTAAAAATCTTATATTACAATAATAACATAGCCATAATGGAATGTTGACAGACAGATAAGAGATTCGTGAAATTAAAATTAAATGACTATGACAAAGAAAAGTACAAAAAATACAGTAAATAGCCCGATAACACCAGGTTTAAAAACCAAAGAAGAAATCGTGAACAACTGGCTTCCACGTTATACCGGAAGACCATTGGAAGAGTTTGGGGAATATATCTTATTGACAAATTTCTCAAAATATATTCACCTATTTTCAGAAATGCATGACAATGCTCCTATCTACGGCGAAGATAAACCAATGCAATCTGTGACTGCCGGCGGTATCACCATTATCAACTTTGGTATGGGCAGTCCAATGGCTGCGACAGTGATGGATCTCCTATCTGCAATCAGCCCAAAAGCAGTCCTTTTTTTGGGCAAAACTGGCGGGATTAAGAAAAAGATTCCTATTGGGGAACTGATCCTCCCGATTGCAGCTATCCGTGGCGAAGGAACATCAAATGATTACTTTCCACCGGAAGTACCTTCGCTACCGGCATTTGCGATGCAGAAGGCTATATCCACAACAATACGCGACCATCAACGGGATTATTGGACAGGGACAGTCTACACGACCAATAGAAGGGTTTGGGAACATGATAAAGCATTCAAAAAGTATCTGAAGTCAATCCGGGCCATGTGTGTTGATATGGAGACAGCGACCATATTCAGTGTCGGTTTTGCCAACAAGATTCCAACGGGAGCCCTACTGTTGGTTTCCGACCAACCTATGGTCCCTGAAGGCGTAAAAACATCTGTAAGTGATGTCACCGTTACGGCGAAATATGTAGAAGCGCATATCAGTATTGGCATTGATGCACTGAAACAACTTATTAATAATGGCCTGACCGTAAAGCATCTTAAATTTTAAGAATTGCCCTACAAAGCTAAAAATAAGCTACAGTAACGGCTGCGATATTAGACATGCCCCAAGACTTAAACACTTTTGGGGCATGTCTATTTATATTTATCAAGCCTATTTCTTCCACCCTCATTGAATTTTACCTACTCCTGTTTATTGAATTTAATAAAATGCCCTTATCCTCTTTCACCCCAATTAGCAATGATTTTTAAATCTTTCCCCCTTATTTTGCTCCAGTCAAATCATCGAAAACACCCTTTTCAGCTTTATGTTTCGTCTCAGACATTGATTGTATCGATTGATTTTATACAAACTGAAAACCAGTCACTTAAAACCAATACACGGCATACTTGATTATTAGCTGAACCATTATTAACTATAAATTGAAACGTTAACAAATGTTAATTTGTACAATAATTAAACGATTTGGCGTTTTAACTTGTAATAGTATTATTACAAGCACATACATCAAAAATTTAATCAAGCATTGTGAAGAAAAAAACATTATCTATTTTCAGCGTATCCTTATTGATTTGTTCAGTCTTAGCCACCCAGGTAAGTTGTTCTTCAAGTTCTTCCAAAGAAAATAATACCAATGAAAAACCAGTAGCCCTGCCCGTTTACACGGTTGTAAAATCCGATGCCACTACAATCAAGGACTACCTGGGTACCATCGAAGGGAAAGTCAATGTGGAAGTACGCCCCCAGGTTGAGGGTCTACTGCACGAAATCTATGTTGATGAAGGTTCCTTTGTACAAAAAGGACAGAAGTTATTCAAAGTCGATCCTTCTACCTATCAGGAAAATTTAAACAACATGGTCGCCACCGAACAGGTTGCGCGGGCAAAACTTAAAAATGCACAATTGGAAGTAGACCGTTTGAAACCTTTGGTTCAAAATGACGTCATTTCCGATGTAAAACTGGCTTCAGCCAAATCCGACTATCAGGTAGCAAAGGCAACTCTGGATCAGGCCATTGCCGCCGTACGTTCTGCGCAGATCAGTAAAGATTTTACGATCATCACAGCACCGGTAAGCGGTTATATCGGGCGTATTCCCAAACGCATCGGAAATTTAGTTTCCAAAGGTGACAAAGAGCCTCTCACCTATCTTTCCGATATACAGGAAGTCTATGTTTATTTCTCAATGAATGAATCTGATTTTCTCTACTTCTCAAAAGCACAAGCAAAAAAAGACAGTATTGAAGGTAAAAAGTACAACCAAAATCAAAAACTGGTATTTCCTCAGGTCACACTGGTTCTCGCTGATGGCGAAGAATATGCAAAGAAAGGTATTGTGGACGCTGTCAATGGGCAGATCAACCGGACCACGGGGGCAATTTCACTACGAGCAACGTTCCAAAACCAAGACAATATCTTACGTTCTGGGAGTAGCGGTACACTGAAAATTGCTGAAGTAAAAAAAGATGTACTACAGATTCCACAGATTGCCATCAATGAATTGCAGGACAAAACCTTTGTCTATATATTGGATCAAAACAATAAAGCACAACGCCGCAATATCCAGCTTTCAGGCAAAAGCAAAGGCAATTATATTGTAAACTCAGGTCTCAAAGAAAATGATCGTATCATTACCAGCGGATTTGACAAGCTAACTGACGGTTCAGCTGTAACCCCTATTCCACAGAAATAATTATCGCACATTTTGACATTGCTTTGGGGCTTTTTTAGCTCCGTCGGAGCCATGTCTAAAATTCTATTATATGTTAAAAACCTTTATAAATAGGCCCGTTCTAGCCACGGTCATTTCTATTATTTTAGTCATATTGGGCTTGGTGGGATTAAAGCTGCTCCCTGTATCCCGATTTCCGGAAATAGCACCGCCAAGTGTTCTCGTATCCCTGAGTTACCCTGGAGCAAATGCAGAGACGGTAGCAAAAAGCGTTTTATTACCTATTGAGGAAGCCATCAATGGTGTCGAAGATATGACCTATATCAAATCATCTGCTTCCAACTCCGGCTCGGGCAGAGTATCTGTCTATTTCAAAACGGGAACAAATCCGGACATTGCTTCGGTCAATGTGCAGACCCGTATTTCCAAAGCGATCAGTTCGATTCCTGCTGAGGTAAACGAAGCTGGGATTACCGTTATGCCTCGCCAAACAGGGGTGATTATGACCATCAATCTATATTCAGATCATCAAGATAAGGCTTATGATGAAACCTTTTTACAGGCATACGCCCAGATCAATCTGATGCGTCCCCTCTTACGCGTAGACGGTGTCGCTCAGGTATCCCGGCTCGGAGCGAGGGATTATGCCATGCGGCTCTGGCTGAATCCTGAAAAGCTGGCCCTTTATAATCTGGTTCCCCAGGATATCATGACTGCCATCAAAGATCAAAACTTTGAGATCGCACCGGGTAAATTTGGAGAAACGTCTGACGAAGCATTTGAAACAGTTATTCGGCACAAAGGACGTTTTACTACACCCGAAGAATTTCAGAGTATCGTCATCAAGACAAACAATGATGGTTCGGTGCTCTACCTCAAAGATGTTGCCCGTGTAGAATTTGGTGCTACAAATCTCAGTAGCGACAATAAGGTCAATGGTCATCCCGGACTGACGCTTAATCTGACTCAAACCAGCGGTTCCAATGCCCACGATATTGATATCGCTGTCCGAAAAGTACTCGAAGAACAGGCCAAGACATTCCCAAAAGGATTGCATTATGAAGTTACCTATTCTGTTCGTGATCAAATTGATGAATCTATTAATCAGGTTGAACACACTCTTTTCGAAGCGTTTATTTTAGTCTTTATCATTGTTTTTATCTTCCTACAGGACTTTAGGTCGACGCTGATTCCAGCGATTGCTATCCCCGTTTCTTTGATAGGAACTTTCTTTTTTCTGCAGCTCTTTGGATTCTCGCTCAATGTATTGACTATGTTTGCCCTGGTATTGGCCATTGGTATCGTTGTCGATGACGCTATTGTTGTTGTGGAGGCCATTCATGAGAAGATGCACAGTACGGGGTTAAAACCGAAAGCAGCAACATTGTCCACTATGTCGGAAATTACCGGTGCCATACTTTCCATTACCATGGTCATGGCCGCGGTATTTTTACCCGTAGGTTTTATGGAAGGTCCAGCCGGGATCTTTTACCGGCAATTTGCGTACACCCTGGCAACAGCAATATTAATTTCAGCACTGAACGCGTTGACATTGAGTCCTGCGTTATGTGCGTTATTGCTAAAAGCTCCCAAGCATCAAAAAGAAGAAGAAAACAAATCGAGAATATTGCAATTTAAGGATCGTTTCTTTAAAGCCTTCAATACTTCCTTTGACCGCCTCACTGCGCGATATGTCAGGGTAGTCCAACTATTGATCAATCATAAAAAGATTGCCTGGATAAGCTTGGTACTGATTACTGCTATCGGCGTCATTTTAATGATCAAAACACCGAAGAGCTTTATCCCTACAGAGGATGACGGTTTTATCACCTATAACATTGCACTTCCTCCAGGGGCCTCATTAAGCCGCACGACAGAGGTACTCCGTAGCACCGACAGTCTATTAAAAAAAAGAAAAGATATCGAGGGCATGACCACGGTTTCCGGTTTCAATGCATTGGATGGGAGTTCAAGCCCTGCCTTTGCAGCAGGCTATATCACACTTAAACCCCATGCCAAGCGTAAGCACATCAAAAATATCAATGCTTTTATGGATACGATCCGGAATGATCTCGCTCAGATAAATGAGGCCACATTTACGGTATTTCCAAGACCTACGGTACAGGGATTTGGTGATTTTGCCGGTATTGAGATGGTCCTCCAAGATCGCATGGGTGGCGACGTGCGGGACTTTAATACCATTGCTGATACTTTCATCAGCCAGCTGAATACCCGTCCGGAAATCCGCAGCGCCTATACAAGTTTTAAATCCAATTTTCCCCAATACGAAGTGAACATTGATGCCGTCAAGGCAAAATCACTCGGTGTTGAGATCAAAGACTTGATGTCAACAATACGCTCCTATTTTGCGCGGGTCCAAGCCAGCGACTTTAATCGTTTTGGCCGCCAATACCGCGTGTACGTACAATCCGATTTCGATTTTCGTAAAGATCCTGAATCTTTCAATTCGATTTTTGTGCGGAACAACAAAGGTGAGATGGTGCCCATCAATACTATTTTGACACTGGAAAAAACTGTCGGACCGGAAACCATTACCCGTTACAACTTATACAATGCCATTTCAGTCAATATTACACCAGCAGAAGGTTATAGTACCGATGATGCTATGCAGGCCATCCAAAAACTAGCGGATGAAAAGCTCCCCGGAAACTATGGCTTTGAATGGACGGGCATGAGTTATGAAGAGAGCCAGTCCGGATCACAGACCATTCTGATCTTTGTATTGAGTATCCTGTTTGTATACTTTTTACTCGCTGCACAATACGAAAGTTACATCCTACCCTGGGCTGTTCTATTATCTATTCCTGTGGGTCTGATCGGTGTTTTTTCGGTGATCAATCTTGTTGGTTTACAGAACAATATTTATGTCCAGGTGGGATTGATTATGCTGATCGGTCTCCTTGCTAAAAACGCGATCCTTATCGTTGAGTTCGCTGTACAGGAACGCAAGAATGGAAAATCCATTGTTGAAGCAGCCATCAGCGGTTCAAAGCTCAGGTTAAGACCAATCCTGATGACAAGTCTCGCTTTTGTTGCGGGCCTTGTTCCACTGATGTGGACAGTTGGTCCCTCAGCCATTGGCAACCATTCCATCAGCTTCAGCGCTGCAGGCGGCATGCTGCTGGGCGTTGCCTTTGGTATCTTTATTATTCCGGTACTCTTTGTTGTCTTCAAAGGGCTGGACGAAAAATTACAGGATAAAATCGCTAAAGAAGAAGAATGAAGAACATAAAAAAATACATTTCAGCACTAAGTGTGGCTATGGGGCTACTGGTTTTGATGAATGCCTGTAAAATCGGCAAAGATTATGTTCAGCCCAAACTAAAACTTCCCACGACTTTCCGGGGTGACTCCTTAGATTATTTTGGAGACACCTCCAGTATGGGATTGATTCACTGGAAATCGTTCTTTCATGATCCCACGCTAAAGGTACTGATTGATTCCGCACTGGCCAATAATTTTGAAATGAAGACGGCGCTGCTGAACCTACAGATCTCAAACCGAGTCCTGGCACAAAATAAATCCAATTATCTGCCTAGCGTCAGTGCGACCATAGCCAATGGAAACCGTACCTGGCGATCGAAAGAGTTTGGAAGCGGTCCATTGTCAAAGTACTATGAGCACAAGGAATCAAAAGCACCGGAAAACATGTTTGTGTATCAATCTCAATTTGGCTCTGACATCAGTTTCAGCTGGGAGATCGATATCTGGAAAAAAATTAGCAGTAAACAGGAACAGCTTCTGGCGGAGTACTTAGATACTCAGGAAGCCAAAAATGCGATCCAGACCAATATTATCACATCTGTTGCCAAAGGCTATTTCAATCTGCTGATGTTAGATGCGAAAATTGAAGTCGCCAAACGCAATGTCCAATTGAACGATAGCACATTAAGAATGATTAAGCTGCAATACAATGCAGGTGAAATTACAGCGCTAGCCATTCAGCAGACAGAGTCCCAGCGCCTATTAGCCGCCTCGCTCGTACCCGAATTGGAAAAACAGATTGTCATTCAAGAGAATGCACTTCAAACCCTAACAGGAAGACTTCCGGACAGTATTAAACGAGGCACTTCGTACGAACATCTTTTTGCGGAGAGTAAGGATATATCGCTCGGTTCGCCTATTGAAATCATACGCAATCGACCGGACATCCGCTCCGCCGAGTTTCAGTTGATGGCCGCCAACGCCAGCGCCAATATACAGCAGGCGATGCGCTACCCCGCCCTCAATATCGGTGGTGTACTGGGTGTAAATTCCATGCTTCCCCGTAATTGGTTTAACATCCCCGGTGCATTATTAGGCGGCATCACGGGCAACCTGACAACACCAATTTTCAAGAACAAAACATTGAAAACACAATATGAAGTTGCCAAACTTGAACGGGACAAAGCCGAAATCCAGCTTCAACAGAAAGTGGTTGAAGCTGTAGCCGAGGTCTCCAATGCCGTAGTAACGGTAGACAAACAGCGGGAACAGCTTGAGCTGGCCAGAAAACGGGTGGATAACGCCCATCTGGCGGTAAAGAATGCAAACTTACTCTTTAAAAGTGGCTATGCGACCTATCTGGAAGTTATTACGGCACAAAGCAACGCCCTGGATAGTGATCTGGATCTGGTCGAGCTGCGCCAACAGCATCTGGATGGATTTGTTGATCTCTACCGTTCTTTAGGGGGCGGTTGGAGATAATGAATTAAAAACACTATTTTTGTTGTATGACGCCAGAAGAATTAAAACACTATTTTCAGTCCAGGGACTTACCCAAATCATTGGAAATACAACAAGATATGCAAGTGTTTGATGTGGAAAGATTTATCAGCACCAGTTTTATCCATGTTGGCTTATGGAAAAAAGATCTGAGTAAATGCCCTGCTTGGGTCAGGCTTTTAAAATTTAAGGAAGCACTGGAAAATAATGAAAAAGTCTAACAAATTGTTAGGCTTTTTTTGTGAATGTTTTTGGTGGCTTTTATATTCATTAAGGTATATGAGCTCCTTATGTCCAATCTATCGATCATAGAGAATCTCCAAGTCAACTTTAATCTCCGTGCATTTATGGGCGGATCAAGTTTTTAAGCTTAGCAAATTTGCTGTAACAAAGCAGACATATCTTCCTTGGAGAAAATCTGCTCTACGCCTCCAGCCAACATTTCGATCCGTTCGCTTTCGTCACTACTTGAGGTCAGACCAAATATACGAATAGAAGGAAATTTGTCCCTGACAATCTTTGCAGTCTCAATACCGTTCAGGATCGGCATGTGCAAGTCCAATATGCACACTTCAGGCAACGTTTTAGGATGTTCAATTAAATAATTGATCAGATCTCGCCCATTAGAGGCACAATAAACCAAATCCAATGAATGGGATTGGGCCATAGCCTTCATCATCACATGATGAATCATCGCATCATCTGCGTAGACAATCTTACATTTACTTTTGGTATCCATTCGAAAAAGAGATCATTCAGCTAATTATTACAATAAAATTCTATAAATATGTAATAAAATAAAAAATATGGAAATAAGTTAACAATAATTATGTTCCTATGCAAATCTTATTTCAAAATACACATCACGACACAACGATCTTATTCAATTCAAATTGAATAACAATAACTTCATTGGGGAGCTATAGTTCATTAGCTAAAATAGCTGAACAATTAGGAGTAAGGAAAGATTTAATTTAACGCTAAAGCGTCATTAAAAGTCATCTTCTATAATTTCAGCCACTCGTCCTACTTGACCATCAGTCAGCCTTACTTTTATTCCTCTTGAATGATAAGGTGAGGATGTCAGTAAATCCTTTACAATACCTTCAGTAAGATTCCCTGTTCGCTGGTCTTTTTTTAGAATGATATTTACCAACATTCCGGGCTTTACATCCGCTCTATTTCTTCCGTCCATGGTCAAATTTAAGAAATAAAAAAGGAGTTTTCCAAAAGAAAACTCCCCTATTTTTTGTTGGATAAGCTATTTGAACAACTTAAAAATATCGTTACCAAATATAAACACCATCAGTCCCAAAAGGATAAAGAATCCGACCATTTGTGCTTTTTCGAGAAATTTTTCACTCAGCGGCTTCCCTTGGATCATTTCGATCAGTAAGAATACAACGTGACCGCCATCCAGTGCCGGAATAGGTAGTAAATTCATAAATGCAAGAGCCATTGAAAGCATACCAACCAAAGACCAGAACCGAATCCAATCCACTTCAGTACCGAATAAGGTGGCAATACCGATAGGACCAGATAGGGCTTTATCAGCACGTACCTCCCCTTTGAATATTTTACCGAATCCTTTTGCATTATCCGTGATTACCGTAAATGCTTTTTTGGCACCTATTGGGAAAGCCTCCATAAGTGTATAATTCGTTGTAAACGATTTAATGGAATAATCGTGATTGATACCAATCCCTAACATAGCATCCGCAGGTACATTACCCTTTAGGGCAACCTCTGTTCCTGCACGGATTACTTTGATGACAACAGCTTTATTGGCATTTGCTTTAATCAATGTTCTGAATTGATCAAAGAAAGGTACCTGAATATCATTTACTGCCACGATACTATCCCCTTTCGCGAAGCCCATTTTGCTGGCTACGGATCCAGCAGCTACTTGCGCCACGCTTGTTGTTTTCACGCGGGGTTCAATGAATTTTTCTCCTTTTTTATCAGACAAGGTATTCAATAAATCCGCTGGTACTTTGATTTCTTTTGTTGCGCCATCCCGTTCTACCGTAAGGGCCACACCGCCCATCAGGACTTTAGAACCAAGCAACTCCGAGTAGTTTTCAACCCGGTGCCCATCTATTGCGATCACTTTATCACCCGCTTTAAGACCGATAGATTCACCAATAGAGCCCGGTACGATACCGTTTACCAGTTGATCCATTTTGACATCGGTATTCCCCATTTTAAAGGTCAGCATCCAAAAGACAAGGATACCCACGATGATATTGACGATAATACCACCTAGCATCACGATCAGACGTTGCCAGGCTGGTTTTGAGCGGAACTCCCAAGGTTGTGGCTCTCCTTTCAGCTGTTCGGTGTCCATTGACTCATCGATCATACCGGCAATTTTCACATAGCCACCCAGCGGTAACCAGCCGATACCATACTCACAACCTTTATAGTTGAATTTAAATAATTTCACTCCCCATGCATCAAAGAACAAATAGAATTTCTCCACTTTAATTCCAAATGCACGTGCTGCTAAAAAATGTCCTAGCTCATGTAGAACAATTAAAATTGACAAGCCTAAAATCACTTGTCCGACCATAATTAAAACACCCATGTATGCTTTCTATATTTAATCTTTGATTATTTCTTTTGTTATTAACCTTGCCAGCCGATCCGTCTCCAGATAGTCCTCCAGTGTCGGACTGGCGATAAATTCCACCTTTTCCAGTGTATGCTCAATGAGATCACTCATCTCCAGGAAGCCAACTTTATCCGCAAGAAAAGCAGCCACCACCACTTCATTTGCAGCATTCAATATACAGGATTTATTTCCACCGGCCCGAAGCGTTTCGTAAGCCAAGGCTAGGTTGCGAAAAGTCTCCATATCTGCCTTTTCAAAATGGAGCGTTGGATAATCCATAAAATTGAACCGTTCAAAATTATTTTCAAATCGGGCGGGATAGGTCAACGCATATTGAATAGGCAGCTTCATATCCGGCAGCCCCATTTGTGCTTTCATAGATCCATCTTCAAATTGAACCAGGGAATGTACGATCGACTGCGGGTGTACAATGACATCCACCTGATCGATCGCTAGATCAAAGAGCCATTTCGCTTCGATCACCTCTAGTCCTTTGTTCATTAAAGAAGCGGAATCTATCGTAATTTTGGCACCCATAGACCAATTGGGATGTTTTAGCGCCTGCGCTTTCGTTACCTGCAGCAGTTCCTCCCTTTTTCTTCCACGAAAAGGCCCTCCAGAAGCCGTCACATAAATTTTCTCGATTGGATTCTGATCCTCTCCGACCAGACATTGAAAGATTGCCGAATGTTCAGAGTCTACGGGCAACATGTTGACACCGTATTCCCTGACCAAGGCCATAATGAGTTCACCGGCAACCACCAGGGTTTCCTTATTTGCCAGGGCAATATCTTTTCCGGATTGAATAGCCATGACCGTAGGTTTTAAGCCTGCGGAGCCCACAATTGCGTTTAAGACAATATCGATTTCAGCGTACTGCACCGCTTCAATCAAGCCCTCTTCCCCATATAATACCGTCGTGCGCTGAAGCGCCAAGGCTTCTTTAACTATTTTATATTGGATCGGATCGGTCACAACGACCGATTTTGGTTTAAACTCTAACGCTTGTTTGATCAGTAAGTCACCATTGCTACCGCATGTCAGAACAACAGCTTCAAACTTATCCGGAAAGGCTCTAATAACATCCAAGGCCTGTGTACCAACACTGCCCGTTGCCCCTAAAATGGCAATTCCTTTTTTACTCAAAACCTTCTCTCTTTATTAAAATATATTATTCAAAATCTTCGGATCCTCTCCACCGTGGTAATCCGACATCATTTCCCGGTAAGCTACCGAAACAACGATACAGGCCAAAGGTACCACCAGAAACGAGCTCACAAGGTTCAAAATAATAAAAATTATGTAATATTCTAAATAATTAAAATACATCTGCAGTAATTGAAAAAAAGCAAATACCGCCAAGATTAATAATAATTTGAATACGTTGCCCTTGGTCAATGCAAAGCTAAAGCGTAGTGACTTAAAGGTTCCTGCATGTTTATCAATGATAAAGAAGGGGTAAAATGCAACACGAATAATCAAAATAAAAGTCAATATTGCAGCTACAAAAACGACAAAGACAGTAAACTTACTCATGATTTCTGCCCGATTTTCGCCATTTTCAAACAAATATAAAAACGGAAGCGATACAGCACCCAAAATCATCAATAACGCAATGGATAATACCATAATACTTAACATTGCGCCGAAAAAATAAGCCAGTTCCTTACTGCTCGGTACACAATGAATCAATTTCTTATCCTGGTTGCCATCGATCAGATTGAGGATGTATTTAAACAAAGTAAGGTTCAGTCCAAAATACATGACCATAAAAAAGAAGGCCATAAAACCGCTCAGTACCACATTGAAATCACTGATTGTTGTTGCCAAAAAATTGGATAAACCAGAGGTGATAAATAGCAAAAAACATAGGCCAGCAACAGAAAAATAATGCTTTTTCAATAGCTCCAACGACCTATTAAAAACTTCATTTACGGCAAAAGTACTTTCCTTTAGGAATTGAATCATTTTTTCTTTGAATAAACTTTTACAAAGATGCCATTATTTTTAATTTCCAACAATTTACATTGCTATAAAATTGATATTTTTTGAGTTTTTTAACATAAAAAAATCCCCTATCTTAACAAAAGATAAGGGATTTGAGCAGAATTACTGTATAGGTTACTTAAACTCTTTTGGAAGTGGTTTCTCCAATAGATATTGATAGTAAAAACGTGCACGCTCATTAAAGTCGTATTTACTTTTTGAACGGTCAAATCCATGACGGCTGCCCGGATAGATCATCAGTTCAAAAGGTACACTTCTATCTGTTAATTTATCAACCAGTTGCGTGGTATTCTGCAGATGAACATTATCATCCATATCACCGTGCATAATACGTAGTACACCTTTATAATTATTTACATAAGTTAATACCGATCCAGCTTTATAACCATCCGGATTATCTTGCGGCGTATCCATCCAACGTTCGGTATAATGGGTATCGTATAGTTCCCAGGATGTTACCGGCGCACCGGCAATACCAAAGTCAAATACATCGGCAGCTTTAGTCATCGCCAAACAAGTCATATAACCACCGTAGCTATGACCTGTGATCAATACCTTGTTTTTAGCCACCCAAGACTGAGATTTCAACCATTTTACGATCGTAGAATAATCGATAATCTCCCAATGTCCCAGATTACGGTGCATATAAGCTACGCCCTGCTTACCAAAGTGACCAGAAGCCCTGTGATCCGCCGAGATCTGGATAACACCTGCATTCGCCCAATACTGATTGCCGGTACCTTTCCAGGTATCCTTCACAGTACCCGCATCTGGGCCACCATAGATACTGAAAACCACAGGATAAGTTTTCGATTTGTCAAAATCCGTAGGATAAGTGATCGTCAGTGGCAGATCAAATAGACCATCATCCGATTTAACATGTAGATACTCCGTTTTACCGTAGGTGTACGAACTAAAGTCCGCAGCTTTACTATCCGCCAATTGGCGTACCACCTTACCTTGATTGTCGACCAATGCAAAACGATCCGGTGTACTCACATTAGAATATCGAGTGATAAAGTACTTACCGTCAGGCGATACATTTACGTCATGTGAATAATCGCCAAAGGTTAGACGTTTCAGATTTTTACCCGAGTAATCTACACGGTAAAGATCAAAACGGGCCGAATTTTCCTTACGTGCGGTAAAATAAAGCACCTTATTTTTCTCGTCTATCCGTTTGATTTCGGTCACCTGCCAATCGCCGGATGTAATCGGATTTACTAATGTTCCATCCAACTTGTAAAGGTAATAATGTGCCCACCCCGTTTTATCCGACTTTAGAATATAATATTTATTGTCAGCAAGGTAAGTAATGCGCTCATCATGATCCAGATTGATCCAGGAAGACTGACGTTCATCATAGATCTCTTTTTTCGAACCGGTATTTGGATCCACCTGGTAGAATTTCAGGTTGTTCTGATCCCTGTTCATCCATTGTACCATGAAATTTTTACTATTGAAAGCCCAGTAAGGTTGTCCGAAATACTGATCGTCTTTTTCATTGAAATCTGCCCAGGTCACCTGTCCACCATTTAGTTGAACAATCCCTACTTTCACTTCAGGATTCGGATCGCCCGCTTTCGGATAACGTGTTTCCTCCAGATAACCGTGTTGTCCTTTGGAGGCGTATATCGGGAACATAGGCACTTTGGTATCATCAAAACGCATAAAAGCAATCATTTTGCTATCCGGAGACCACCAAAAAGCTTTATAATTTGTAGGACGCCCCAAGATTTCCTCATAATAAACCCATGAAGACCAACCGTTGTAGATCACATCGGTACCATCATTAGTATACTGCGCCTCTTTCCCTGTCGCCACTTCTACGCTATATAGATTGCTTTTACGTGTGAAGGCAACATATTGACCATCCGGAGATAAAGTCGGATTCTGTTCAGCAACATCAGGTGAATTGGTCAATTTTTTTGCCGTACCTGAGCCATTTTTGATAAAAATATCATTCTTCTCTACATAGACTACCGTCCCCTCCTTAGCAGGAATGGTATAAATGCTTCTTTTCCCCGATTTGACGTTAACCTGATAGAGCTTGCTGTCATTGACGTCATTTTCCAGATAAGCCGTTCCATCCGCCCAGCCCGGATATTGATTTGTGCGCACGGTCAAAGACGGCTTCTGTCCCCAGGATTGCGCAAAATCCAATTTCTTCTGTGCAAAAGTCAGATCATGCACAAAAAACACAATAGATGCACCTAAGAGCACTCTTGATACTGTATTCATTAATTCTCGGATATGTTTATTAATTATTTCAGCTAAGATAAAGAATTGTGGTAAATAACCATGATTTTACCTGTAACAAGCTTATTCAGTTCTCTATACAGGGGCTATCCCCTCTTACCGATAGTTTTCAAAAAGCGCAAGTTGGATACCCTCTTTTGGAAAATCTGTCTCCTCGATAAAATTAGAGATCGAAACCCCTAGCAGCCGCACCTTATTTGCCAAGGCGATCTTACTCAGTAAACTATGGGCTGTTGAATAGATTTTTTCCTCGGAGTCGAAACTGGTATCCAGGGTTAAACTTCGCGTCAGCTGAACAAAATCAGCATACTTTAGTTTCAGGGTCAGCGTCCTACCTGATATTTCCTTTTTGCCGATTCGTCCCCAAAGCTGCATGCTCAATCTTTGCAGTATAGCATTGAGTTCTTCAAAAGTTTCGATATCAGCCTCAAAAGTATCCTCTATCCCAACCGATTTGCTGTTTCGATTGGGTGTAACCGGCCGGTCGTCTATTCCGCGGACAATGCGGTAAAAAAAATGTCCGGTCTTGCCAAACCAGCGTACCAGATCGTCTTCCCGTTGCTTTTTGAGATCCATCCCCGTAAATAAACCCAGCTCATGCATTTTTTTCGCCGTCACCTTTCCCACACCAAAGAATTTCTCCACCGGCAAGGACTCCATAAATTTCAGGATCTTTGAAGGACCAATAAATGTAAGGCCATTGGGTTTATCCATATCCGAGGCGATCTTGGCAATAAATTTATTAACGGAGATTCCTGCCGATACCGTCAGATTAAGTTCTTCTTTGATTGCCGCCTTAATGGCTCGGGCGATGTCAATGGCTGAACCGATCCCCTGTTTATCCATTGTCACGTCCAAGAAAGCCTCATCCAGCGACAAAGGTTCAATTAAATCTGTATAGCGCTGAAAGATTTCCCGGATCTGATAGGAAACCTGCTTATATACATCAAACCGAGGTCGGGTAAATATGATGTCCGGGCAGAGCTGTAGCGCTTTTCGGGAACTCATGGCTGACTTTACACCAAATTTTCGGGCCTCATAGCTGGCCGTGGCCACTACTCCCCGTCCATCCGGTGAACCGCCCACGGCGATAGCTTTACCCCTATACTCCGGAAAATCCCGCTGCTCCACAGACGCATAGAAAGCGTCCATATCCAGATGGATAATTTTGCGATATGTTTGGGGCGAATCCATTACCCAAATTTACAAAAATTAGCAAGAATCACTATATAAAGCAACAAATACTAATATAATTAGTCCATAAGACCAGTTCTCAGGCAATTAATTTTTTAATTAGCACCAACTGGTATGCCTGCTGGTGCTTTTTCGCCTCTTAGATACAGATCATGCGCTCCTTGTGGACCATTCTCGCATTTACGCTGATACTTTTTCAAACCTTTATAATTGGCCGAGTTCTTGTGTATGATGAACTTGGACAGCTTTGCGCCAAAATATATTAGAATAAAATGAAAAGTAAATAATACAACAAAAACGAGCAAAAAATTATGGAAGATTTACCGCAACAAAAAAAGACTAAATCTGGATTTAAGAAATTTTTATTTCTTCTGATCCTATTTTTGTTAGTAGGCTTTGGATCTTATGCTTACTGGAAATACTATTATGTATTTGGTGAAGGGGTGAAATCCGGCTACTTAAACTATGCTGTCAAAAAGGGCAATATATTTAAGACCTATGAAGGAAAACTGATTCAGGAAGGGTTTGGTAGTGTTAAAACCGGTGGAATTGCCAGCAACCAATTCGAATTCTCCATTGAGGACGATTCTATATTTCGTCAGCTTGAGCTCAATAGCGGTAAATATTTTGATCTTCAATATAAGGAGTACCACGGTGTATTACCTTGGCGTGGCAATACAGTGTATGTTGTCGACAAGATAATCAATATGAAATAATAAGGAGGGGATCAGCCCTCCTTTATGCCGAAAGCACATCTCGTACCATTAACCTATCGCCAAAATAACTTTTGAGTATGGTACCATCACCATGCAATGTCCATACCTCTTTCGGATCAACTATCTTAATATAATGTAGAATATCGTTCCAGTCCACATGATCGGAGATATACAATTCAATGTCATTCTGAGCCTGTAACCGTTTCCATCCAGAAGCGAAGGCCCTTAATACTTTTGTCGCCCTAAAATAACTATTGAAAGTCATGGGTGGTACCAGATAAACCTTATTCTGTTCCCCCTGCTTCATTTCCCTACGGTTGTAAGGTTCGTAAGTCATTTTTTTAAGTCCATGTTGATCGTATAAGCGATGGTAGGGCAATATGCCACTATGCACCAGCACCCTTCTTTCCGGACAGTACCTGTTGATCAGGTCTGTGATCCGTTGCGCCTTACCTAGCACGTAAGTCCCCAGTAGAATATTACTCGCATGTCCATCTAGTTTCTTGATCTCCTGAATGGGATCTGGATGGATAATCTCAGGATTTGCAAAAGTACTTTCAGTAATTAGTACATCAGCCTGTCGAACTTCGATGGCTTCACAGGTTTCGTCAACCTGAAATTTATAATCACCTGTATATAAATAGCGTACCCCCTGGTATTCCATTAAAATCTGGGCCGAACCTAATATATGCCCAGCTGCTAAAAAAGTAATTTCGACCGAACCTATTTTAAAACTGCTATTAAACAATTTGATCTGGTATGAATCCTTACGGTTTTGCTTATAGCGATAGCTCATAAACAATGCTGTTCCGTTTGTACAATAGACATAATCATGTCCTGAACTAGCATGGTCACCATGGGCATGAGATACCACATTATGTGCTACGGGGCTACCCGCATCAATAAAAAAATTGCCATAACGGCAATAATATCCTTCCGGTTTTCTGACCAGAAAGTCAGACAGTATGATAGACATATATTTATTTTAGAAATTTTTGATGCAATTTCCACACCTGTGGTAGTAGTGGAGTGATCCCATCGTTAACGATGACAAAGTCCGCAAGTTGCAGTTTTTCTTCGTCAGACAATTGTTTATTGATACGTTCCCGTACCTGTTGTTCCGTTGCGTCATCGCGCTCGATGACACGCTGGATGCGAATATCCATCGGTGCAGTAACCAATATGGTATAATCCAGCTCTTTGTAAGAACCACTCTCAAAAAGCAGCGCAGCTTCTTTGAGCGAATAACGTGTAGTCTGGCGCTCAGCCCAATCTTTAGCTTCCTGGATCACAATCGGATGTACAATACTGTTCAGGAGTTCAAGTTTATCCTTATCCGAAAAGACCATATTGGCCAGGAATGCCCGGTCCAGCAGACCATCTTTGTATGTTGCTGCACCAAACTGTGCAATAAGCTTTTCCTTGATCCGTACATCGGTATTCATTAATTTTTTAGCTTCCTCGTCTGCATTATAGACTGGTATACCAAGGGCTTCAAAAAGCCTACAGATAAATGTTTTTCCGGAACCTATTCCGCCTGTTATTCCAATTTTCAGCCCCATTTTTGTTTTCTATTTTCGCACAAAGAAGTCCACATTCTGAGGCACAACGCTGATAATCTTACAATAATCCGGCACCTTGGTCAACAAGATCGGTAAATATTGCACCTCATTTTTTTCCCAGTCGGCCAGGTCCACCACCGCTTCAAAATCACGGGATGTATAATTATTATAATCCTTGACCGACATCAGCACCGTGATCACCACTTTACTTGGATTGGGTCTCACAGAACTATAACGCTGCCCATTTTCAACTTTTACAGGCAATTCGATGACTTTCTCGGTCAACTCTCCTACCGGCATCAGCACCTCCACGGATGTGGGGTAGACATTGATATTCCCCTTTTGATTGCGGCTGAGATTAGCCACAGTGCGCACATCAGTCTCCACCTCTTTTCCGCGCACGGTATCTGTTTCCCAATATTCTATCGTAGAAACATCTTCGTATGGTCCTGTTATAGTCACGTATGCAGGGGTGACTTTTGTATCAGCGATAACGCCATAGCCCCTCTTAAACAAGATGTTGGACAAAGGTTTTACCGGGACTTTGCGTTGTGTTTGTTTTGAAAAATCAAAGAACAGGGTATCGGGACTCACCGACACCACACGCTGCTCATGCGGAAACTGGCGGTTGATAAAACCCAGCTGATTGGAAAAAACGATCCAATCTTTTGTTTTCAGCGAGCTGAGATCCACCTGTACCTTGGGCGTTTCCAATGCCGCTTTCGAAAACAGGAACTGCCAGCCCGTCATCTCAAGCTTTACTTTGACCGTATCCGATTGTTGTGGATGAAAAGCCCGTTTTTCGGGTAGATTGACGTATTCTATCGCAGCCTTGACAGACACGGTATATTGGTTGGAAATTGAGAACAACAACCAAGCCAGCAACGAAATTGCAACACAACGCACAAAGATATTGATCTTGCGCCGCTGGGTCTTATTTAATCGAACTGCGTTTGCCATGTTACAAACTTAATCAATTTGCGTAAAAATCAGTTCTTAGTGGGATAAAAACTTGGTTGGGACTAAAATCAATAAATCTAAATAAAAGTCTTTTTAGTTAATGATTGCCAATTTCATAACTGATATAGTTTTCTGCATTTATAAAATCCATTGTTTTCTCATCTGGATAGTAGTTATCTTGGTCTTCTTTAGAATGTTCATTATTTTGACTCATTGACAAAAAAGGCCATGTAACACATTTAAGTTCTGTCATTTCACTCAATTATTCATCAATAGACTTATCCTCTACGAACGGATGATCCAATATCTTATTACAGAAATCTTTAGATAATATGACCATCTGTACCAACAAACATTTATCTACCCAAATTAAATGCTCACTGAGCCGTCGAACATCGCGAAAACCTCCCCTTGATCCAGTATTTACATAATCCAGATCGAAAATCAACATTTCTTTGAGAACCTCAAACAAGAGAGCTTTCCGATAACTTTTAGTAAAACACATGTTCTCATCACTCATAATAAAAAATGGTTGCTTAAGAAAATCATGTTTTTTTATTGCGACAACAAGTATTTCCCACAACTGTCTATTTCCATCTATCCGATATTCAGTATAAAGGTTTAATTTATAATCATCTTTATCTGCAAATTCCTTTAAGACATCGCCATTAGTACAACTTCTCCTTTCAATATTGAAAATATTGATCGAAATCTGATCTTTTCCAAAAGAATAAGAAGTATTTGCTTTCTTTATCTTCTCTGAATAGTTCAAAATCCGGAGATCTTTAAGCAATTTGGATTTTGAACCATTTTTTATTCGTTCGTAATATTTTATCCGATTAGAACCAATTTCTCCACTATACCTTGGATCATCTTTTTCTAAAGATTTAATATAAGAAGTCTCATCGACAAAATGTATATCATGACCAAGTAACCTAATTCTTGATTCCCTTTCCAAATTAAACCCATTATTGAGATAATAATTCCAGTCTAAATTTTCACCCCCACAGTTAAGATATAACGCTTTAGTCATCATAAAACACTCCGCCGAATATTTCCTTTTTACTCCCTCCCCATCAGAACTAGCGATATTGATCTCTAACAGATTAATAAAATCCTCTCTTTTAATTTTGTCAAAATCATCAACACAATCATATGGCCTAACAAATGATCTTTGGTTGGCGACCACATAATTATAAGCTTTTAATATGCCACTTGTCATTACAAAGATTCTTGCATCAATATACAAAAGGATTTTCGTTGAGACATATTCGGTAATCACCTTAGAAACATGTCCTACCTCGACAACTTGTAAATCAACAAATTCCAATAACATATCGGTATAGTCGCAAAGTGAAGGCGCCGATTTTAGAATAATGACTTTAACCTTAAAATTTTTAAATATATAACGCAAATAATTGACGAGGTATCTCCATTCCAAATCTTTTTCATGGAAGATGACTGTTAAGTCTTTTAATTCTATAGTATTTTGAAACCTCTGTACTTGTTTTATTTTCGACACAATAATACTCGAGCAGCTCTTTGGATCTATTTTTGAAAAATCAATATAATATGGCGAATTATCCATGTACAATGATTTGCAAAAGTATCCCCTTCTATCTCTATAGGATACACCCGAATTATGCAATATTTTTGTTGAATGCCATCTAGAAATATGTTCCTTTGGCCAACAGAAATCTAACTCCTGATCTAAACGTGTATGAATACCTCTTTTCCATGCATTCCATAGGATAGCCCACATATCTGCACACCAAGCTTGAACCTTAGTGTTTTTCTGACCTGATTTATTATAATTATTGATAAACTTGAAAATCTTCTCACCGTCAACATATACATCATTCCAAAAAGATACATCAACATTCTTCAAGATATATTGTGCACCTCCTGTATATTGATTATTATTAAGCACAAGCATAGGTGAAATACCAACCAGGGCGCACAAGTCGGCAAAAAACTTATCCCCGAATTTCAATAAGTAATCTGCCGAAAGGTAAGATCTCGTGTCAGACAAATACCAAATTTTGTCTTTTTGAAACTTCATTTCATCAATTCTTTCTCTAAAGATAATATCACTATCATGATAAAAAATTGTTTTATCGTATAATTCAGGGAACTGCTCAAAATGTCTTTGTAACAATACAGGTCTTATTGAAGATAGGTAGTAGTTCTCAGAAAAATCATATGGATAATAGAAAAAATTCCCATAATTTTCTTGCTCCAAATGATCAAAGATATTCGGTCTGTCATTTCCCAAGCTATACCCAAGAACAATATGAATATCGATAGGATTGAGCCCAATTTCTCGAAAGTTCTGTAATTGAATTTCCAATTGCCATAAAAAATAAGGCTCCGCAGGTTGAACAGAAAGATAAAGCATAATTTATGAGATTAATAAGACTATGTCCCAAGCCGACAAATTAGGATAATAAAAAGATATTGTTGTAAGCGCGAGACTAGAATTGAGAATACCATTACGAAACTGCGGCAGAGATTGACCCGATAACATTTGATGTCTATCATCCATTAGCCGATTGGAGATAAAAGTACTTAAAGTAAGTAGAGGATTAACATGGTAAAAACGAATCAGTCTGTTGAGAAATATAAAATAAGACAAATTTTCTTCAAAAGTTAGTTTACTACTATAGGAAATATTTAGGTAATCAATTGACAAAATTGATCTCTTCATAGCTTTTAATGCTTTCCGGTCTCCTATTCTATCCAAATAATCTGAATAAACTAGCATGACATTAATAGATTCAACACTTGGAGTTTCAGATTCAAAAAATAAGCTAAGCTTAGGCCTGAGTTGCCTCATAAATTTGATTATTGGTTGGACATAAAGTCCTCTTTGAACCATTCTCGTAAGAAAAGCTATTTGATTTGTCTGGAGCAATGTTGGAAATAAAAGGTTTACATTCGCTCTAAGAATTATTTCAACAACGTGAACAAGCGCAATTTCCGCTCCAACATATAAATCATGTATCCTCTGATAATGTCTCAAGCGAATCAACAACGTGTTTGCTAAATATAAAATTTCGTCATCGACAATTTGTCCCTGAATCAATTTGTCTATTAATATTTTATCAAAATCAAAAAACGCAGAACAAATTTTGCTATCTATTAACTCACTTTTATCGAGTACCTCAAACATCAAAATCATGCCATAAATGCCATTCCAATAGGATGTCTTTTCATTCATATTGCCTTTTGTTATGTAATGAAAAATATCGACTACAAGTTTATTCCAATACTGACTATCGGCTCCCTCAACTCCGACTTCTATAGCATGGCAGTAGAATAAAAAGGCTCCACTATTCCCTGTCAAGGATAGATTGATCTCCGTTTCGGAATCTTTTTGCAAATACCTTACATATTTTTCCAAAAATCCATTCAGATCTTGCATCTCTAACTTATCCTTTTTTGGCATCATGGCTTATTTTTAGTCTTTTCTTTAATTGGAGGATATTTTTATTCCAGATTGACTCTCCACTAATTGAAAATAACGTCCTCGTCGCTCCAATAAGCCGTCATGTGTTCCGATCTCAATAACAGCACCGTTTTTCATAACAATAATCTGATCGGCTTTTCGGATTGTACTCAGTCTATGAGCGACCACGATCACTGTTTTGCCGTAAAACACATCGTCTAAGGCTTCAACAATTTTTTGTTCATTTAATGAATCTAATGCATTCGTTGCTTCATCAAAGAATAAAATATCGGGATTTCTATATAAGGCTCTAGCAATTAACACGCGTTGTTTTTGTCCACCGCTCAAACCACGCCCAT
The DNA here is from genome assembly GCF_002000245.1 of Sphingobacterium sp. CZ-UAM. Taxonomy (GTDB): domain Bacteria; phylum Bacteroidota; class Bacteroidia; order Sphingobacteriales; family Sphingobacteriaceae; genus Sphingobacterium. The sequence goes on from NZ_MTCM01000001.1 coordinate 2,158,014, forward strand.
TTTCACCCATTTTAGTTTGGTATCCTAACGGCAATTGTTCGATTTCATGTCCGATATTTGCAGCCCGGACGGCATTCAGAAGACGTTCATTATCTGGTTTTTCGTCGTCTAGGATTATATTATTTAATATCGTATCGTTGAATATTTTCCCATCCTGCATGACTGCTCCACATTTGTCCCGCCATTGCCGCAGACTTATATTATTTATATTGAGTCCTCCGATCAATATTTCACCATAGCTAGGCTTATAAAGTCTCAGTAGCAGTTTCAACAGCGTTGATTTTCCGCTCCCACTATCCCCGACAATTGCGGTAATTTTTCCCTGAGGTATTACTAAATGTATATTTTTCAAGGTCATTGGGGACACTTGGCTATACTGAAATGAAACATCTTTAAGCGTAATATCTTTGTTCCCGGTTAAGTTCATATCATTACCGCCAGTATCTTCATCCTCATCCTTTAGCGATTGAATTTCGCTAAGACGCATAAATGAAATCTGTGCAAATTGAAAAGACACCATAAAAGAAATCAATTGCTGTACAGGGCCATTTAGCAGGCCAATAATAAACTGGGTAGAAATCATTACCCCAAATGTAATATCGCCAGCGATTACAGCTCTTGCACAGAAAAAGGTGATAAGAAGGTTTTTAACAGAGTCTATAAAACTCGCACCTAGATTTTGAATATTATTTATTCCCAGCATGCGTAAATTTACCTTAAACAACCGGGCTTGAATAGCTTCCCATTTCCAGCGTTTAGCTTGCTCATAGTTGTTAATCTTGACATCTTGGATACCGCCAATTGTTTCGACCCAATAGCTCTGATTTTTAGCTGTCAACTCAAAATAATCCCAATCTAGTTTCTTTCGGAGTCTCAAAAAACTCATAACCCATAACACATACAATGTACTGCCAAGCAAAAAAATATAAAAAATCGTAGTATTATAAATCAATAACACAATACCGAAGACAACAAAGGTAAGCGTCGAGAAAATAAGGTTCAACGAGTTGTTCATAATGAAATTTCGAATCCGTTCATGGTCATTTGCCCTTTGCAAAATATCGCCAAGCATTTTATTCTCAAAAAAAGAAACCGGAAGTTTCATGAGTTTAATTAAGTAATCAGAAATCAAGGCAATATTGATTCGGGAAGACATGTGCTGTAATATCCAGTCGCGAACAGCTGAACTCAACGTAATACTGACAATCAAAGCCAAATTGGCAATTAACACGATATTAATAAAACTAATATCCTGTGTCTGAATACCTACATCAATCACCGCTTTCGAAATAAAGGGTAATAGTGACTGCATGGCTATAATGAGCAACATCACCAAGCCCAGATAAAGAAAGCTACTCTTATAGGGTAGAAAATAGCCTAATATCTTTTCAAGATGTTTTCCCCGCTCCGCTTTTTCTCCAGCTTGACGTTGTTTAAAGTCTGCTTGGGGCTCCATGATTAATGCCACCCCAGAAGATTTATTTTCTTCACTCCTAATCCATTTATCTTCAAATTCACGTAAACTATAGTTCATCTGTCCTTTTGCAGGGTCGGCAATTTGGAAAGTTGTTTCCCTATTTCGTCGTTCATTGATCGCATGAAGCACGACAAAGTGTGATCTGTCCCAGAAAATGATTATGGGAAGAGGCACTTTATCAATTAAGTCCTGAGTTGTGCATTCCGTTGCTAAGCTTCGTAAGCCAATAGCCTCGGCACCATGGGCAATACCTGCCAGCGAAACTCCTTCCCTAGTATTACCGCAGAGATCTCTTAAATAAGGTAAAGAATAATATTTCCCATAATATCTTGCAATCATTTTTAAACTCGCTGGCCCGCAATCCATTTTATCCAATTGCCTATAGAGTGGAAACTTTTTTAACTTCATTATATTTAAGGTTATTTAAAATATAAAACATTTTTTTATCTTTAACATAGGGTAACAAAAGCTACGGCATGGCTTTTCAACTCAGAAACCAATTATACAATAATAAGCAACAAATTATTAAACTTAAAAAAAACAAATGAAAAGAAAAACAAAATTAGTCTTCGCAGAATTAGAGCGAGAATTATCTATCATTCCACATTATCAGATGCTCAGTATATTGGGTGGTGGAAGTGTCGATACAATTGACCAGGTAGTCCAATGGGCGTCGGATATGGGTATTCCATTCACTGTTAACGGTCAAAGTCAATACACTGATTCTAATGGCAATATCCTTCTTTCCCCTGTGGATGTATATTCTTGGGCTAATAATCAGAATACAGGTCACAATCCGTATTCAACGACTACTATTCCTCCAGCAATACCACATGAAGAGGACATCAAAAGATCTTATATCCAGTATTTTGAAAGTCTCGGATATGAAATGATCCAGAATGAAGATGGCAGTTATTATTGTGCAAGTGCTCCGTATCAGCCCGACCACGACCCTTGGCAACGTGTAAATGGAGAAATTGTAGCCACCCGTACTCAAGCACCTCCTTTCGTCTATAATGGTTATAATATTGCAATGAATATGGAAGAATATACACTTAAAACCACAAATAATGAAAACATAAAAGTATACAAAGTGGCAAGTGTGGTTGACCCCATAACAGGCCAGCTCAGGCCACCAACAGAAGCAGAAAGTGCAAATTGTATAGGTTTTGCATTAACAGGTACATCTGATTATTGGATTGTTGATAATCCCCAAACTCCGCAAAATCAAAGTGATGAAGGTAGAATAACAACCACATTTCTGGAATCTACCCTAGGGTATGAACGAACAACGAACAAATCAGAAGCTTCATTTGTCGCAGTTTTTAATAACGGTGAAGTGATCCATGCAGGAATAGTGGATAAGCTTACTGGAACATATTCTGCTAAAGGAGGAGCCGGAGAAGTAATAAGCGGAATGACATCGGAAGCGCAGTTTTTACAACCTGATGGACCAGATGGAACAAGCTATGCTCAAGGTACAGTTATATATTATAAATAACAAAATTAATTTGGTATGAAATTTTTTCTTTTATTTCTGACAGTTCTGTTTTCATTAAATGGATCCTCTCAAGAAAATGGGCAGATAAAGGTATTATCTTTAGAAAAGGAGACGATTAAAGATGATAACGTAAATTATATTAATGTAATATATGCGAACCAAAAAGCATCTTATATTAAAATATTTTCAATAAAAACAACACAGTTTAATGGATGGAAGGAAGACCATAACTATTTTGATTTAAATTTCGAGGGAGATCGGTTCATCTTACATCAGGATTACCCTTGGCTGAATTTACCCAATATTCAAGAGGTTCAAGCAAAATATTTGAATGCAAATTTGAACGCTAATATTAAATATCTTAATAAAGCGTCTCTATATAGAGACAGTTCGGTCTATTATTTTTCAGATAACATCGATTTTTATGGGAAGATTCCGCCATGGGGTTTTCCAGCAAAGTATTTGGGCGATATAAACAATCTCCAACAACAGATTGCTACACAAGTGAGTTCCCTTGGAGCGAATGCTCTAATTGATTCAGTTTGTGTCTTTGAATTGATAATTTCAAGATCAGGGGAATTAAAATCAATAAATCTAATTGGCGGGACGGAATCTGATTTAAGCAATATTGTAAAAGCAATTTTTCTTTTAAAAGAGAATAGATATTTTGATAATTCAAAAAAGGTAAAATGGAGCCCCGCGATAATATATAGTTCAGGCAGACCGATTGAAACCAAATTGAAAGTTTTTGTCAAAGTGAATAAAGATAAAAGTGTTCAAATCTTACTACCGAAAACAATGCGAAATTTTACCGGGAGCTAGTATTTTGGGCTACTTCAAATTTTACTAATGTACAAAAATTGCCATCAGAAAAGGAAGAAAAGATTTTAAACATCCCGAACCGTACAGAGGAGGTTCGGGATATAATCGAACGCATGCCTGTTACTTTTGCGAAGTATGTAACCCATGCAGGAATTGTCAATCCTGATGGGACTTATGACGCCAAAGGTGGTGGATCACAATATTATATCCGCACAGGTATGACGGAAAATGAATTTTTTACCCCCTATCCTCCAGTCATAGATCCTGTAACCAACGAAAGTAGTCAATTAACTTATCGTCCAGATGATATGGAAAGAATCGTTTATTATAGATTGAGATAATTATAAAAATGAAAAATACAACCATTTTTTTATTATGTCTTTTGGTATTCTTTTGTTTAGGTACTAAAGGACAGGAAATGATTTTTAAAGATAGTCTTAAACGGATAGTTAAAGTAAAAATAGTTCAAAAAAATGACCTAGGGGACAAATATGCAAAGGAGTTATCGTTTGGAATAAGAAAAGATACCGTTTTTACAATGTCTATCATACCAAAAGAAAGTGAACTTGAATACTTACGCTCCGAATTTTATCAAGGCGCATTCAGACAAAAATCTAAATTTTTCGATTTCAATTTCAAAGCTGATCGAATTGTATTTAACAAATATTACCCAAATATCCGGGTACCTTCTAAAAAAGAAATTGAGTATGCGAGGTCTAAAGTACACATGGATTCCATTTCATATTATCGCATAGGATCGATCAACCAATATTTAGACAGTACAACTTTCACTTTTATGCTAGATTCATTGCGCCCTATTCCACTCAACAAATTCAACACTGTTATTCCCACTATTTGGGGTAGATCAGCAGAATTTATAGGGGATTTGAGAAGTGTAGAAAAGGAAATTGCTAAAAAAGTTAAGTTAAGTAAAAAATATAGAGGGATAGATTCGATAATTGTGTTTCATGCTCTTATCACTCGAAAAGAAAACCCACTTAAGGATAGTTTAATTATAGAAAAATTACTATTTGGAAAGCCCTCTAAATTTTCAGATTTTGTTAAGGAAGAATTAGCTTCTTCCAAGAACGGCAAGTGGAGAGCGGCTGTATCGGCGAATAATGGCCAAAGAATGACAACACGCATTAAAATCTTTGCACAATTAAAGAAAAATGGCACAGTAGAGCTTCAACTACCACGTCTATTAGGAAATTGGACAGGAGATTAAAGGGTTTACTTAATGAACTAGTGACGTTGAAGTAATATAAATAGAAATAATAAATAAAAATGCTGGAACATATTCTGCTAAAGGAGGAGCCGGAGAAGTAATAAGCGGAATGACATCGGAAGCGCAGTTTTTACAACCTGATGGACCAGATGGAACAAGCTATGCTCAAGGTACAGTTGTATATTATAAATAACAAAATTCATTTGGTATGAAATTTTTTCTTTTACTTCTGACGTTTCTGTTTTCATTATATGGATTCTCTCAAGAAAATGGGCAGATAAAGGTATTATCTTTAGAAAAGGAGCCGATTAAAGATGATAATGTAAATTATATTGATGTAGTATATGCAAATCAAAAAGCATCCTATATCAAAATATTTTTTAAAAAAATAACACAGTTTAATGGGTTCAACGAAGACCATAAGTATTATGATCTAAATTTTGAAGGAGATCGGTTTGTCTTACATCAGGATTACCCTTGGCTGAATTTATCCGACATTCAAAAGATTCAAGCAAAATATTTGAATGCAAATTTGAACGCTAATATTAAATATCTTAATAAAGTGTCTTTATATAGAGACAGTGCGGTCTATTATTTTTCAGATAACATCGATTTTTATGGGAAGATTCCGCCATGGTGTTTTCCAGCAAAGTATTTGGGCGATATAAACAATCTCCAACAAAAGATTGCTACACAAGTGAGTTCCCTTGGAGCGAATGCTCTAATTGATTCAGTTTGTGTCTTTGAATTGATAATTTCAGTAGACGGGGAATTAAAATCCATAAAACTAATTGGTGGAACCGAATCTGACGTAAGCAATATTATAAAAGCAGCTTTATTAAAAGAGAATAGATATTTTGATAATTCAAAAAAAGTAAAATGGTGTGCTGCCATAAGATTTAATACAAGCAGACCGATTGAAACCAAATTGAAAGTTTTTGTTAAAGTGAATAAAGATAAAAGTGTTCAAATCTTACTACCGAAAACAATGCGAAATTTTACCGGGAGCTAGTATTTTGGGCTACTTCAAATTTTAATAATGTACAAAAAATTGCCATCAGAAAAGGAAGAAAAGATTTTAAACATCCCGAACCGTACAGAAGAGGTTCGGGATATAATCGAACGCATGCCTGTTACTTTTGCGAAGTATGTAACCTATATTGTTTGTGGGATTGTAAGCCTATTGCTATTTTTTGGCTATATTGTCAAATATCCTGACATCATAACCGGTGAGGTTACGATTTCTGCCCAACAAGCACCATTACGACTAGTTGCAGCTCAAAATGGTAAGTTAAAATTCAATCAGTTAAAGTCACAACAGAAAGTTGAAATCGGACAGCTTGTAGCGTGGATAGATAATCCGGCCAATCCAACATTGATTCAAGAAATTAAAGACAAAACAAAGGGGATCTCATTTTCAAATATAGGTGCGAAAAATTTGTATGAATCCCTACCAAAAAACTTAAATTTAGGTGACCTGACTTTACCCTATTCTTCTTTTTTATCAAGTTTAAAACAATTAGCAGACTATCAGAATCATCGTCTATTTGATAAGCAAGAGATCTCTTTATCCAAGATACTTCATGAACAACAACAGGCACTAAATACGCTTAAAGAAAAAGAGCTTATCAGTAATGAAAATTTCAAGTTGAATCGCAAATTTTTAGAAAGAGATTCCATTCTCCTATCAAAAAAAGTAATAAGTCAGGCCGAATATGAAAAATCTTTGGCATCTAATTTAAATTCAACCGATCAACAAAAATCCTCTATCAGGAATACTGGGGTTGTCCGCGAGCAGATCAGCAATACTGAAAATTCTATCCAACAGAACAGAATTGCTAAAACAGAAAAGGAAATACAGCTAGAACTCGAAGTTAATACCGCGTACAACAATTTAAATGATAAGATTGCACTTTGGGAGAAGCAATATTTAATCACAGCTCCAATGGGCGGTAAAATTCAGTTTTTGAAATTTTGGAACGAAAATCAATTTGTACAAGCTGGAGAGCCCCTTTTTTCGATAGTTCCTGAAAAGAATGGTCTTTTAGGACAAGTTATGTTACCCATTTCCGGTGCAGGCAAAGTAAAAATAGGTCAGGAAGCCATCGTTAAGTTAGCGGACTATCCATACATGGAATATGGATACATAAAAGCAGTTGTCAATAATATCGGACTTGTCTCTAGTTCATTTCAATCAGGAGAAAAAGCTACAGATATTTATTTGATTACGATAAATTTTCCATCAGGGTTAACGACCAACTACGGTACCTCCTTGGATTTTAAATTCGATACAAAAGGCACTGCGGAAATAATAACTAAAGACAGAAGATTAATAGAACGCTTTTTTGATAACCTGAGATACATTGGCAATTCAAAATAATAAGATGTCTTTCTGGGCTAGGATCAAAATATAGGCTCTCGTTAAAACATATGTTCCGTAAAATCTCTTTTTACCGGGGATATTAAGTGTGCGTGATTGTATCGAAATAAAAGCGCAAGAGAGCGATTCTAATGACTTATCTATCTAATCCTAAATAATCTCGTCAATGCACGATATTACTATTACGACTATTCTCTGCAAAATAAGGTTGAAACCATCCAAGGCATTAAAAAATAATCATATCCAAGGAAAACAACTATTTTTGAGGAAAGGGTTTATGTAGAATTTTAGCCTTTTTAAGCGTTTGCTGAATTTTGTAAAGACGTGTAGCCATTTCAAATCGTTCTTTATATGTACGGCTAAGGCCTTCCTTCAACAAAGCAATCTCAGATTCGCTAAATGACCTTGAGGCATTTTCTTTGTTACTATACATAGTATAAACTTAGTTAAAAAGTATTTCTTTACAAAGATACATGATTATTTGGTCATTCATTTAATGTGCTTAATATCTCCATAGCCTTTTTCTCTTTATCAGCTAGGATTTTGAGTATCTCCGAAGCCTGTTGCATGTACTCAATCCGAGCTGTCTCACCGATTTGATAAAATAAGTCTGAAACTGATTTCCATAACAAAGCTATTTCCACAAATTCTTGATAGGCCTCACGAAGTTGCTCAATCTGGAGCAGGTCATAACTTTCCTTTAGAAAATCGCGATATAAATTTCGAAACAGTGCGCCTCCGGTGCCGGCTTTTTCCATCAGATTAGCGGCCATTTTAAATTCGGCGGCTATATCCTTGCTCCTATTGAACCATTTTATAAGCTCCTCACTGGCCTTCACAATTCCCTTGTAAGAAATATTTGTGATAGGCGGGTTCAGGTATTCGTTTGCATTGTTAACAATAGCGGTAATGACAGACTTTTTTAAGTCAAAATCTACACTCCTTCGCTGTATCGTGTAATATAAATTATTGGATGCCATTGGCCCCTTCTCCGCTCTTGCTAAAGCCAGACTTTCGAGCGAGGTTTTGACTTTCCCACCCTGTTGCCGGGTATCGACCAAAAATGCATTTCGGTCGTCGTAACCATAGATCGCAACATAGTGTCCAGCGAAATGGAATGGATTTGTGAAATATTCAAGGTAGTAGGCGTCGAGTTTGAGTCCAACGATTTGCCCTGCATCCAACAACTGTTTGACCTGTTTCCAGGCCTTTGCTTTCGAGCTGGTTTCCCTTACAGTAAGCTCGAGGTTGAGATGGTTACAGAGATTCTTTGTTAGTAGATCAGTCTTAATGCGTCCACCCAGAAAGGGGAAATCCATTGTTTTCATCTTCCAATAGATAAAACTAAGCCCCTCTCCGAGTCCAAAAAGCATGGGTTCGGAAAGTTCAATTCCAAGCTGCCGCAGTAATGTCCCTGTGGCTGTGGTTTCACAATGTTGTCCGTCAAACGGTTTTAGATTGTTCATGATATTTTCTTTTGCCTAAAATTATACGTGTGGACTGACATCTTTATGTCAACAGGCCCACTACTCAATAAAACAATAGGATTGTGTTAAAAATAACTAGGCAGACAAAAAAGCTGATGAAGCTATGGCAATTAATCAGACATATTTAAATATTGATGCAATACAAGTTCATCTTTGCCATTAATCTTCAATAATGAACCTTCTTTCATTAGATACATTTCATCGCTAAGCTCCATGACATCATGATAATAGTGATCAGAAATCAAAATCCCCTTAAATTCTCTCATGTGTTGAAGATGCTCCTTAAACAATTCGATATATAGTGGACTTAGCCCTACAAAAGGCTCATCAAAAAGTGAATAGCTCGCTTTTGAATATAAGATCAAAAGATTTTCAAATAGTCTGGCGAATCCAAGGGAAAGATTCTCAAACTTGAAATGAATATATTCCTGAATGATTGGAATTTCGGTCAAAGGTGAATCTTGAAGGCCAAAAAGTTCAATGCATCTACGAACAGACAAGTTTTTGGGCACAAATCCATGTTGTGGCAGGTAGGTAATTTCCTTCGTAAGATACCCATGTTTAAAGACCTTTCCGTCACATTTCATAAAAGCAAAATCGGGCCTGCTGTTTCCAAAGACACAGTTCATTAAAGTTGATTTTCCGCTACCATTTCGCCCCAATATACCGACGATAGTATTGCTTGGCACCTGTAGATATACCCCCGAAAGTATTGCTCTCCCCCCTCGACTGAAAGAAAGGCTATCTATATATAAACTACGATCAGCACACATAGGAAAAGATAAAATATGAGATCAATCAGGTAAATGCTACCAAGTATTTTTGTAGGAGAATATCCTATATTGCATAAAAAAAGCTTTTTTTTTCGAAGGTTAAAAACATATTCCGCGAGAATAGACAGCACCAGGCCAATTACTTTAAACCAAAAAAAGAGCACAAGTGAGACTGTCCCATGCCGCTCAACAAAGCCAGGCATTTGAAATACCAGACAGGCTGAAACAAACAAATTGAACAAGATAACAAAACTAAAGAATTGGAAGATCAGCTTTATCATTACTCACCTTTTCTTGTTTAATGCGTACAATAATATAGCGACCGACCGAGTATTTCTCCAAAAAACATAGCCAATACCATCAATATAGCAAGGACACTTAATACAGTCAGTCCCTTGTCCCGCATGTCAATATTTATTTTCATAATTGATTATAGGAGTCATTAAGTTACAAAAAATTATTTTCACTAGTAACGCTTTTAATTTTACCTCAGTTGATGATTCCTGAAGCTAAAATCAGTTTTTAAGGCAAAGTATCAATGGGAATGCTCTTCACCATGTTAGGTACAAATTAATAATAGCTTATTACCAACTTCTCAATTAACAGGGAAAATACAAGGGGTTAACAGGGGGTTAACAGGGGTATTAAAGGGGCAAATCCCTATTAACACCTTATTAATATACTGTAAAAATAGTGTTACTTCGCTTTTAATTGCGAATCTGGTATTAACTTGGTAATAAGTTAGATACCAGCAATTATAAACAATAAAAACAAAGACTATGGCGATTTTACAAAACGGGCCTAATGGTCCAATTACCGGAAAATTTGGCTCTGTTAGTGCGTATATATTAAATGGTCAAAATATTGTTCGCGGACCAAAAAGAAAACGCACTTCTCCACCAAGCGAGTCAGAACTCCTGAATAGAAAAAAGCAAAAAGTTGCCGGAAAATTTGCCGGTGACAATAGTAGGATACTTGATTTTGGTTACCAGTTTTTAGCCAAAAAAGGAAGTCGAATAGGGGCTTTCCAATTGGCTCAGCGCCATATTTTTAAAGAAGCCATAGAATTAGATTCGGAGAACAATCCTTTTGTCAACCCCGAGAAACTGGTCGTCTTTGCTGGACAGTTGACACCACTAACCAATTGCGAAGTTAGTCTTCACGGTGATACGATTGATCTCAAATGGACTTCTAATGGTCAATATGAGGATAACAGCTACAAAATCAACCTGGCATTAGTGGGTTTAGAGGGTGAATCTCATTTAATGACATCAATCACCGAAGTGCAACAAGGAGCCTGTACATTACAGTTTAAAGGAATAAGTCGAAAAAACTGCGATTACCACGTTTATGTCGGTATATGGAATACCCTATATGGCGATTTTTCAAACTCCACCTACTGCGGAGTAATATAGCACACGCGAAGCAACAATTGACCGTATGAAAACAGCTGGGACAGCTGACATAATCGTACACTGGTTGAAAGAGAGAAGATAAGCAAAAAAGCCAATCTCTTTTGGAGACTGGCTTTGCTATTTTTTCAATAAAGACGCTTATGAAGCGCTTTTTTCAGTTGCGTTCGCAGCTTTTGAAGCATCTAAAGCAATTGCAGACTTGTCAAAACGGATTCTTACACCTGAACCGACATCTACCAGGAACGTAGTGTCAGATACCTCTACGATGCGTCCGTGGATACCTGCAGTGGTAACAACTTTAGCGTTTACGCCCAATTCTTCAATATATTTCTTATGATCTTTTTGCTTCTTCATCTGTGGTCTGATCATGAAGAAATAAAATACCACAATGATCAAAACCATTGGTAAAAAACTCATCATGCTACTGCCACCTGCTGCTTGTAATAATACTGTATTCATCTGTTATTATATCGTTTAATAATGTGTTATTTTGGTAATACTTCACCCTTTAGTTGAACAGTGGTCATACTGTTGGAAGCATTTGACTGGACCGTAATGATCTTTTGCTGCTTACCAACCTGTCCCTCACTCTTGAAAGTTACATGGATATCTGATGTTTTTCCTGGTAAGATAGGGCTTTTTGAAAACTCAGGCTGTGTACAACCACAGGAAGCGGTCACTTTGGACAAAATAATCGGCGCATCCCCCGTATTCTTCAATACGAATGTGTGTTTTACTTCAGCGCCTTCTTTGACTTGCCCAAAATCAAAAGCCGATTCCGCAAATTCTACTTTACCCAATTTCGCCGCAGCGCTAGAAAGACTGTCTGTCGCTACAGCCGCTGGTCCTATCGTAGCGGCCTCCACTTTCTCTTTTTGTGCATTTCCGCAAGAAAAGAAAAGTACCGATGCCAAAGCTAAAACTGAATATTTACTAAAGTTCTTCATGTGTTGATTGATCTTTAATCCCTTAAACCACGACCCGCCTTCTGGATTCTTCCCTGTTGATTCAGGTCGCTTAATATTTTATCTAAGATACCATTAATAAATGTATTACTTTTCAATGTACTGAATACCTTAGAAATTTCAATATACTCATTTATTGTCACTTTCACAGGAATAGATGGAAAATTCACCAATTCGCATATTGCCATGCGCATCAAAAGAGTATCCATCAAAGCAATACGGTCTGATTCCCAGTTTTTTGTTTTCTCAGAAATCAGTTTCTGATACTCATTCGTATTACGGATGGTCTTACCCAACAAGGCAATGACATAATCGCTGTCATCATTCCAGTTTTGCGTGATTTCGGCAAGTTTATTTTTACGCGGATCTTCCGAACTGAAGTTCTTAAAAGTTTTCGCGATCAACGCTTGCAACACTTCTTTATCGACAGGCCAGTTGATAAATTTCTCCTCAAAAACCTGTTCGATAACCGGTGATTTGAGGATAATCTTTTTAAAGATATGTTTGATGATATCTTTTTCAGTACCTATCGAGCGGTCTTCTTGCTGTAGATATTCCAAATAGGCTTCAGAATCCTTTAATTGCAAAAATACCGTGCGCACGATCTCTGGATCAAAGCTCCATGAAATCTTATATTTTTTGACGCCCTCAGCATATTGCGGATTTTGTCTTAATGACTCAATAAAAGTATTTGTACTTAACTTGGTCGTTAAAGACAAGTCTTTTTCAGTTGGCAAAAATTTGTTGGCTCTGCCTTCTGCGTCTATCAATACATAATCGGATACTTCATCCAATAGATTCAGTGTCCAGATATACATCTCGTAGACTTCATCCACATTTTTTAATAGTGCTTTTTCAAATGTTTTGATGTCTTTGTCTTCTGAAAGACTGTACGCATAAAGCGTTTGCACTACTTTTACCCTCAGGTGTCTCCTGTTTAACATAGTAATTTTAAAGAACGATTTTTTATAAACTAATAAATAAGAACGATTTTGGAAAGAAGACTATCTTTTGATCTTTTTAATATCTTGGATACGCTTCTCCGCAATGCGATTGGCCGCTTCAAAAGTAGAGATATTCTCTTCTTTTGATTTTTTCAATACGTCTCTAGTCGCATTATATATGTTTTTGATCACGAATTCCGTGTGATCCACCCCATAATTCTGAATTTCTGAATAACAGCTGATCAACGCACCTGCATTAATCAAATAGTCCGGTGCATACAATATACCTCTTTCATGTAGAATAGCACTTGTCGTTACCTCATCTTTCAATTGGTTATTTGCCGAACCTGCAATAATTTTACATTGCATTTTTTGCGCCGATTCGGGATTTACCGTACCGCCCAATGCACAAGGTGAATAGACGTCAAATTCATGATCGAATACTTCATTGTAAGGAATAGGTTCTGCTTTGTATTTTGCAGCAACCTTAAGCATTTTTTCTTCTGTAATGTCACTTACATAAACACGCGCATTTTCTTCACGCAACATAGCGATCAATCGCTCACCAACACTACCTACACCGTGTACAATCACTTTTTTTCCGGCTACACTCTCTGATCCGTATAATTCTTTCAGACAGGCTTTAATACCGAAATAAACACCTTGGGCTGCAAAAACAGATGTATCGCCAACCCCACTGCCGTGGATCGCTTTTGGTAAACCAGCAACATGGTCAGTCTCCGTATAAATATATTCTAAATCGCGTTGTGTCGTACCTACATCCAAGGAAGCGATGAAATTACCATTCAATCCCTCGATAAACTGGCCCAAACGGCGTAATAAAACCTCAGATTTGTCCAAACGGCTATTACCGATAATAACAGCACTTCCGCCACCCAAATTCAATCCGGTGATCGCAGATTTATAGGTAATGGCCTTGGATAAACGTAAAGCATCCTCAATAGCTTCTTCTGTAGTTTCGTATGGCAACATACGAACCCCGCCTATTGCTGGCCCCAATGTGGTATCATGGATCGCAACAATAGCTTTTAAGCCCACTAATTCATCATTACAGAAAAATAAGTTTTGATGGCCAGACTGGCTCATCAATTCAAAAATAGAATTTTGAGATGTTGACATAAAATGTACTACTCTAATTTGTTTTAATTTTTTAAGGTACTTGATGCAAAAGTAGGAAAATTATTCGTTGTGCATAATATCTTTTTTTATCCAAGACTTAACATTTGATTTCCCAATGACAGTAATTTCATCGAAATATAAAGCAGAGTTGATGAATTAGTCCTATTTTTGTATCCATAATATGAAGGATCTCGCCTACTTAAATAAGTACTTTTATAAATACCGCTGGAAACTGGTTCCAGGGGTGATTTTTGTCATCATTTCCAATTACTTTGGGGTACTCCCCGCTAAGGTAATCCGCGAAGCGTTTGACCTTGTACAGGAAAACATCTATCTCTACCGCCTTTTTGATGGGTTTGATAGACAGGAGCTTATCTATAAGGTATTTGGTACAAGCCTGCTGTTCTTTGGATTTGTTGTCCTGCTGCTTTCTCTGCTAAGGGGCATTTTCCTATTCTTTATGCGGCAGACCATCATTCTGACCTCCCGTTATATCGAATATGATCTTAAAAATGAAATATACAATCATTATCAGGAGCTGAATTTCGGATTTTTCCGTAAAAATAATACCGGTGATCTGATGAGCCGCGCGACAGAGGATGTCAATCAGGTGCGGAACTACCTGGGACCGGCCATTATGTATGCCATTAATACGGTGGTCCTGTCCATTATGGTTATTTATGCCATGTACAGTGTCAATGGGAGATTGGCGACCTATGCATTGGCTCCTATTCCGGTATTATCTGTCATCATCCTTTTTGTCAATAAAATCATCAATAAACGCAGCTTAAAAATACAAAAACAGTTAGCGAAACTCTCTTCCTTTGTTCAGGAAACCTTTGCCGGTATCCGTGTCATCAAAACCTATACCCGGGAGGAAAATAAGATGAAGGCTTTTGAACAGGAAAGTACAATCTACCGCAACACGGCATTGGACTTGGTCAAGGTACAGGCCGTTTTCTTTCCACTGATCTTGTTGCTGATCGGTCTCAGCACCGTCATCACCATTTATATCGGCGGTATTGAAGTCGCAAAAGGAACAGTCACAGCCGGAAATATTGCCGAATTTATTATCTATGTCAATCAATTGACCTTTCCCGCAATGTCTTTGGCCTGGGTAACTTCACTCGTACAACGTGCGGCAGCATCACAAAAACGGATCAATGAATTTCTGGAAACCCGATCCCCGATTGCCAATGGTAAAATTGAGAAAGAAATCGCCGGTGATATCAATGTCGAAAACATCTCGTTTACCTATCCCGAAACAGGCATTCAGGCCATTAAAAACGTCTCATTCCAAGTACCGGTCGGAAAAACTCTGGCGATTATCGGAAAAACTGGTTCGGGTAAATCTACTTTGGCCAACCTATTACTACGGATGTACGATATCGATCAGGGTAATATCCGCTACGATGGCATTGGATTAAAGGATCTCAACTTCAAAAATCTGCGTCAACAAATTGGTTTTGTCCCACAGGATGTATTCTTATTTTCGGACACAATTGCCAATAACATTGGCTTCGGACTGGATCATTTTACACAGGAACAGATCGAACAAGCTGCTAAAGACGCTGCTGTATATGATAATATTATCGCTTTTGAAGATGGTTTTGAAACTGCTGTCGGAGAGCGTGGCATTACTCTTTCGGGCGGTCAAAAACAACGTGTTTCCATTGCAAGAGCCTTGGTCAAAGAGCCAAACATACTGATCTTTGACGACTGTTTGTCCGCAGTGGATACCAAAACCGAAGAAACAATCTTACGCTCATTGAGCCGCATCATGAAGGGCAAAACCTGTATTTTTATTGCCCACCGGATTTCGACCATCAAAAATGCAGACCATATTCTTGTCATGGATCAAGGTCAGATTGTCGAACAGGGTACACACCTTGAATTAATGGAAAAAAGAGGTGAATACTTTGAACTCCACGAAAAGCAGCTGCTAGAAAGCGTGGAGGGCTAATCTCAGGAACCCAGCGACATAATATATACCGCAAAAAATAAAATATCCCTGAATTCAGCTAAAGAAAACAGGGATTTTCTCTTTTACATTTGCCTTATACATTTACATCACACTTTATCGTATAAGTATCATGGAGAGAAACTCAGTGCAGCGCACATCATCAAACGAAGGCAAAACAGTTGCTATTATTTCCTATTTAACCCTCATCGGCCTGATCGCCGCCATCATTATGAACAATAAAGAAAAGACTACGCTTGGTCAGTTCCATATCAGACAGAGTATTGGCATTACCGTGACAGGATTAGTACTGGGCTTATTCAGCTTTATCCCGGGTATCGGGGGATTAATTATGAATATTGTCGGTGTAATCTTACTTATCGCCCTTATATTAGGTTTAGTGGCGGCATTCTCGGGTGAGAAAAAGGCACTTCCTTTTATTGGCGAAAAATATCAGCAATGGTTTAATATGATTTAATCAAGCCTTATATTTAGCCCTATTTTAGAAAAAGGCTGTTCAAAAAACTAGCATGAACCCCAAAAGCACGAGAAGTACTTTTAAAGGCCATTTTAGCGTTTGAGCAGCCTATTTTGTTCCTTGACCAGGTCACTTTATATCGCCTGCTGCCGGTACCGTTTTTTCTTCTTTGAAAAAAACAGCAAACAGCAGTAGACAGCACAATGAAATCCCGGCAGGTATAAACCATAAGTATTGCCAAAATTGATCCGCATAGGCTCCTTTGAGGTAATCCGAAACCGCACCGGCCACCCAAAATCCAATCAGCATACCCACACCATACATCGCGATCGTGATCAGTCCCTGTGCCGAAGCTTTATATTTCTCTCCGGCAATCCGGTCGGTATAGATCTGTCCCACGACAAACATAAAATCATAACAGATTCCATGCAGAACAATACCTAAGATCAGCAGAAAGGCTTTTTCCTGTCCATCCCCAAAAGCAAAGAACAGATAGCGTAATGCCCATGCAGCAATACCCAATAAAATCATTTTCTTATAACCCAAACGCCGAAAGAAAAATGGGATCAACAGCAAACAGATGGCTTCCGAAAACTGTCCCAACGCCATTTTTGCGGTCGGATTGGGTATACCGACATTGACCAAAAATGGATTGGCATTCTGATAATAGAATGAAATCGGAATACAGATCACGATGGCCGTAACAAAAAAGATTAAGAAACTCTTTTGCCTTAATAGCCCCAAGGCATCTAAACCGATGGCTTTCCCGAAATCAAACTTCTCGTCCTTAGTACCTATCTGCGGTGGAGTTTTGGGAAGAAATAAGCTGAACAATGCCAAAAGAACGGAACAGACCGCTCCCATAATAAAGGTATTATGCAGGGCTCCTTGGCCGATGGCCTCAGGACTATCCCAACGGAATAGGTAGCTGATCACAAGCCCCGAACAGATCCAACCGATTGTTCCCCATACCCTTACCCCCGGAAAATACTTTTTGGCATCCCCGATATGGCGGAAAGCAATACCATTGGAAAGGGAAAGTGATGACATATAGGCCATAAAATACACAAAGACATAAGAGTAAAAATGACTGGCATCAGGAGCCTGAGACATCCCATAAAGTAAAGCGGCGCCGAGCAGATGTAAAACTGAAAGCACACGTTCTGCATTAAAATAGCGATCCGCGACAAAGCCGACAAAAAAAGGCGCAAATACCGCGCCCAGGGACTGCGTAGAAAATATATTGGCTACCTCCATTCCCGATGCATTCAGGGATTTGATCAGATAGGTACCCAAAGTGACAAACCAAGCTCCTTTGATAAAATACTCCAAAAACATCATCAAGGATAATTGGAAGCGTAAAGTAAACGTCATAGCGGTTTAGAATTGTTTCTGTTTACGAATATATCATTTATTTAACCGACATCGCTATCGGGAAAGCGGACTTACTTGTAACGATCTGCTTACTTTTAATCTGATTTGATCTATCCGCAATGATTAAGCTTAAAGCGAATTCCCAAAGGACGATCTACCCCTGAAAGGTTTAAATCTGTGTTTTCAATGATCATGTTTGTTAACGATCATGACCTTGATCAGCAAAGACAAAGATCGCGCTACGATACCAGGCATCCCGATAGACCGATCGGCATCCGGAACTGCAATTAGCCTAGTAAGTTTTTTTACTATTCTGATTAAGATATTCCACTATCCAGACAAGGCGTCCAGCTATTCGGGCAAGGCCTCCCGCATAAAATTCAGCCAGTTTTGACTGGCGATCTTTTCAAGATCAGCCTTGCTATACCCGCGTCGTTGCAATATTCCAAAAACCTTTTGGATATCAGCGATGGTCTCCAGATCGTAAGGACACTGCTCCCGGCCAAAGGCTCCATCCAAGTCACTCCCTACCCCAACATGATTTACATTGCCCGCCAGTTGACAGATATGGTCGATATTATCGGCCATGATTTCCATCGAACAATTGCTGGATTTAGGATCAGACAGACCACGTACCCAGTTGGGTATCATCATCCAGGCATCTAAAGCAACACCGATAACGGCCCCCTTCTCCACCAGCGTCTTGATCATATCATCACTAAACTGTCGGTTGTGATCCACAAACTTCCGACAATTGTTGTGGCTGGCCCAGATTGCGCCATTGTATCGTCCCATCGCATCCCAAAAAGCATCGTCATTAAGATGTGTTGCATCCAGGATCATCCCCAGCCGTTCCATTTCCTGCAATAACTGTATCCCCTGTTCATTCAATTTACCGGAGGAATCGGTTCCATTGGCATATCTCCCCGGTCCATAATGTGCCGGGCCGATCGCCCGCAAACCGTAATTGTAGGCAACTTCCACATGACTGATATCCACCAAAGAATCGGCGCCTTCCAAGCTCAACAGATAACCAATGGGCTTGGTTGAATGATCCGTCCCCGGAGACCACAAAGCACGATGTTGATCCAAATCGCTCTTTGTTTTAATCATTTTCATGTGTCCGTCAGCTTCCATGGCTTTATACCAGGCCAATTGCCCCTGTGTCTGCGCCCAGGCCTGCTCTGCCGAGTACCAGCCCGGCAAAGCGCTGTCCGGACGGACAAACCGTGCGATCTGTGTGGCGACAACGATACCGATATTCCCTTTACGTAGCTCTTCAAAAGTCACCGTAGCTTTTGCCCGGTCGGGCTTATCTTCCATCCCCTGCTCCCTTCGGTTCAATTCCTGAATGGGCAGTCGGAGATCCCTATTCCACTCCATGGCATTCATAC
This sequence comes from Sphingobacterium sp. CZ-UAM, assembly GCF_002000245.1. Lineage (GTDB taxonomy): Bacteria > Bacteroidota > Bacteroidia > Sphingobacteriales > Sphingobacteriaceae > Sphingobacterium. Next base: position 2,177,352 of record NZ_MTCM01000001.1, read on the forward strand.
TCAAGTCTAAGTGAGCATCAACCACAAAAGGCATTTCAAATTCGTACATATCAATAATTTATCTTTTTACCTCGTGCAAGTACTTTCCAAACCTGATCCGCGATGCCATTGTTGACGACCTGCAATTCGTCGTAACAGGCGACTGTAGGGCAGATATGCCGCGGCACACAGTACAACGCATCGCCTATCTTAAAGTCGGTACTGTCCCTGACTTCAACGACCAAATGTTCTTCACTCTGCATTTTGATCTCACCGATCCGCTGATCAAAAAATTTGACTCGGGGCTGCGGCGATTCGCTGGCAACGGACTTGTAGCCAAGATCCAAGCAGAGATGTTTGTGATCTACAATGGAAACAACACGTGTCAGCAACACAGCGGCAACTAAAAAGTCCTGTTCGGCATAATTTTCGGCGTAACCAAAATCCCAAAACACGAACGTCCCCGGACTGCATTCTACATCGCTACGCTCGGCATGAAACGGAAAACTTGGCGATCCGCCGATCACCTTGGTTAATGGGGTGGTCGTAGAAACCTGCGCCATGGCATAAGCCGTTTCGAGCACACTGTAAGCCTTTTGACTCTGTTGCTCACGTAGGTTGTAATCTTTATCGTGGATATGACCATCGTAGCCGTGCACACCGACCAGTTGAATTCCATCCAATAGCTGAATGTCTAAGACCAGGCGCTCTATCTGTTCAATCGACGCTCCGGTACGCCCCATTCCAACGTTCACATCGATATAAACTGCGATAGGTCGCCCTTTTTGCATCCCACGTGCTGATAGCTGTAATGCAGCATCTGTATTATCGACCAGACAGGCATAATGGGTATCGGGAAATGCTTCGATCAGGCGCATCAAGCGATCAATCTTAGGCCCAACAGGCTGATAAGCCAATAGCACATCCTTTGCTCCTGCTATACCCAACAATTCTGCTTCGGCAATCGTAGCACATTTGAATTTGCCGATCCCGCGCTGCAGCAATAACTGACAGACCTCTTTGCATTTATTCGTTTTGATATGGGGGCGCAAACGATCCACCCGACCGTCCACGAACTTCAGCGCACGGTCTATATTCCGAACAATACGATCAGGGTACACGAGCAAGGCCGGTGTATCTACCTGATCAACGTTATGTACACGATACCAAGTTTCCATGATCAGCGCATTAAATTAATATAGCTCAAACAGCGCTTCGATTTCGACAGGGATATTATCGGGTAAAGAGCCGAAACCAACTGCACTGCGCGTACCGATTCCATTTTCTTCGCCCCATACCGCAGCAAACAACTCACTGCAGCCATTGATCACCCCCGGATGATATAAGAAGTCAGACGTACAATTGACCATACCCAATACCTTAATGACACGTTTAATTTTATTTAATGATCCCAGATTGGTTTTAATCGTCGATAGCATCGTCAGTCCGACCTGTCTAGCCGCAAGTTTCCCTTGTTCGGGGCTGATATCACTACCAATCCGTCCGATAATCAGGGAAGCATCGTCCTGTACCGGCCCATGTCCAGAAAGATAAAGATACTTACCATCAATAACATATGGTTTATAAACACCTTTTGGAGCTGGGGCAGGTGGTAAAGTCAAACCTAATTTTTCAAATTGTTCATCTGCGTTGTACATCGTGAATGATTTTAATGTTTAAAAATATAATAGCTAATATAAAATTAATTTCAATAGCAAAACAGCCAGCAGTCCGACAATGGAAACGATGGCTTCCATGATCGACCAGGAAAATAATGTATCCTTGACACTCAGGCCGAAATACTCCTTAAAAAGCCAAAAGCCAGCATCGTTGACGTGAGAAAACATAAGGCTGCCCGCCCCGATCGCTAATACCATCAGATTCGGGTCCACCTTACCCGCTGTGACGATCGGCAACAATACGCCCGCTGCTGTAAGCGCGGCAACCGTTGCCGAGCCTACACAGCCCCTAATGACCGCTGTAATTAACCATGCCAGCAGCAAGGGTGAAATAGGAAGTTGCTGTAAGGTATTGGCCAATAATAAACTCACGCCGCTATCTTCCATCACCTGTTTAAAAACTCCAGATCCGGCTATAATCAGAAGAATCATCGCGATATCCCTGACCGCCGACTCATAGATCGACATGACTTTGACCATGGAACGCCCGAGTTTCAATCCCAATAAGTAGGTAGCGACGACCACCGCAACGACCATCACAACAGTTGGGCTTCCGATAAATTTCAGCCAGCGCTGTACTGTGGCATCATCAGTATGGTACAGATAAGGTATCAGGGTAAATAAGATAATCAATAAGACAGGTAACAGTGCAACGGCCAAACTGGTTCCAACCGTAGGCTGTTTATATTCCTGTTGGTCAGCTGTTTTTTCCTGCCGAAAAATAGACTCCTGACTTGGGAGCATATTCCGCAGGCGACGGCCAAAGATGGGCCCACCCAATATAATAGCAGGGATGGCAATCAAGAGGCCATAGATCAGTGTCAGCCCCATATCCGCATGAAAAAGTGCGACCAATGCAACAGGTGAAGGGTGCGGCGGAATAAACCCATGGGTAACGGATAATGCGGCCAGCATCGGTAACCCAATGTAAACCGCCGGCAGTTTGTATCTATAAGAGATCGAAAAAATCAGGGGTACCAACAGGACAAAACCGATCCCGTAGAACAACGGAATCCCCACCACAAAACCTGTCAGCATCAGGCCCCATTGCAAATATTTCTCTCCCATTAGGCGAACCATCTGCGCAGCGATAATTTCAGCAGCACCACTTTCAGCGACTATCTTCCCCAGCATGGCTCCCAGCACAATAATCAGGGTCAGACTCCCCATAACTCCAGCAATACCTTTTTCAACGGTACCGACCAACTGATCCGGTGCAATACCCAAACATAACCCGCTGAGAATAGAAACCAATAAAAAAGAAAGAAATGCATTAATCTTAAAATAAGTAATGCATAGGATGAGCAAACAAATGCTGATTACAATGAGGATTATGGTCATTATATCAATATTAGGTCCACCCCTCAATAGAGAGGTTTAATAAAATTTTGGTCTAGTAAATCATTTTTTCATCTGAAAATACAATTATTTTTCGTTTTCTGCAAGGAAAGTGAAAAATAATTGAAAATCCAACGACATATGACGATAATATATGTGGTAAGTTTGTTTGATTCTTTTAGATGCGTACATCCTGTTGTTATTAACCTTTTTCGGATAATGAAATAAGCAACCTAAAAGCGAATGGGAAATAAACAGCATAAAAATACCCCCAAAATTGGCTAAACTTTGGGGGCTGGTATATTGTTAGTATACACTGCTCTTGCTGCGAAGTAGAGCAGCGGCTTACTTACGTGGAATCTCTTTTAGAATTTCGACCACAAAACGCCAATATTTCTGAACAGAAGATATCGATGCGCGTTCTGCCGGTGAATGTGCTCCCAATATCGTTGGACCAAAGGAAATCATATCCATGCCAGGGTAATTAGTACCTAATATGCCACATTCCAATCCAGCGTGACAGGCCACAACTTCTGGAGCCTCCCCGTGTTGTTTTGTATAAATTGACTTAAGTACTTCCAAAATTTCAGAATTTGGATTAGGTGCCCATCCTGGATAATTGCCGGAGAATACGACATCAAAACCACCCAATTCAAAGGCTGCCTGTAGCGAATAGGCTAGGTCAAATTTGGAGGTCTCGACCGAAGACCGTGTTAAACATTTGATTGCAATCTGCTCCGCTCCCACTTCAACTTTAGCAATATTATTGGACGTTTCAACCAGGTCCTCGAAATCAGCACTCACCCGGTATACACCATTTAATGCCGCATAAACGCTGTTAATTAAATTTTCCTGTACTGACACAGGAACAACTGAATTCCATACAGCATCCGTTTGCTCCACCAGGATTTCCATAAGCGGCTCCGTCGTAGCGAACTCGGTTTTGATCGCCTGCGCTAATTGCGTCAAAGCCTCAACGAAGGCTGGCGATTTATCTTTACCGACAACAACCTTGGCGACACTCTCCCTTGGAATCGCATTACGAAGGCTTCCACCCAGTAGCGAAGCGATGCGCAGGCCATAGCGCTCATTTGCCTTAAACAGTAGACGGTTCATCACCTTATTCGCATTTGCAAAACCCTTATGGATATCCATACCTGAATGTCCGCCATGCAAACCTTTTACTGTAAGTTCAAAAGATACGGTATCTGAGGGACAGGCTTCTGCAACATAGGATTTTGTTGCCGTAACATCAATACCGCCCGCACAACCGATGTCTATCTCATTGTCATTTTCAGTATCAAGGTTCAATAGGATCTCGCCGGACAACACACCACCTTTTAATCCCAAAGCCCCGGTCATTCCAGTCTCTTCATCGATGGTAAACAAAGCTTCAATAGCTGGATGAACAATTGTTGTCGATTCTAAAATAGACATGATCGTAGCCACACCAAGCCCATTATCTGCACCCAAAGTAGTTCCTTCGGCTTTTACCCAGTCACCATCGACATACATTTTAATGCCCTCATTGTCGAAATCAAAAACGGTGTCGTTATTCTTTTGGTGCACCATATCCAGATGTGATTGCAGGACAACAGTTTTACGATCTTCCATTCCCGCACTTGCCGGTTTCTTGATCAACACATTACCAATTTCATCTACACTGGTTGCTAAGCCCAGGGATTTCCCGAAATCTACCATAAATGCAATGACACGCTCTTCTTTTTTTGAAGCCCGTGGAACAGCATTCAATGCAGCAAAATTTTTCCAAATTGCTTTTGGTTCTAATTTATCTAAACTATTTTCAGCCATATCTAAAAATTTGTATCCGTCAAAGTTACTCCATTTTTATAATATATGCTCGCTTTAACCGATGCTTATAAAAACAAAAACCATTTGTTGATAGTTCTTACAGCAGTGTAAACATCAAAAACACCGACATGTACAAACCCGTAAAAGTAGAGCGAAAAAACATTTATTTCAAACCGGACAAGAAAAGAGTACTGGCAAGGTTCTTTTTTCTGGGTGATGAACGTACGATCAAAATCATCAAACGCACCTTGGAGCTGAGCGAATCCGAGCGTAAAGAGGTTTTTGGTCAGGTCCTCCGGAGCTACACAAAAAGACATCGTAGTATTGTCAATATTTTCGAACGCAATTTTGAACGCGTAAGTCATTTATTGGAAAAAGTTCCTTTTCCAAAAGACAAACTTAGCCAACTGGACAAGCTACTGATTGGTTCATATTTTACGATGGAGTACTCCATTGAATCGGCAGCTCTTTTTAATCCCTCCATCGTAGAGCATCCGGATCAGACCGAACTCTTTCAGGGGGAAAAACGGGTGATACTCAGCTTCAGGGCCACCGGTGAAGGGCATGTATCCTCCATCGTATTTCGGGCCGGCACCCTTGACCTCGACAATAATATTCATATAGATTATATCGGCAACCTGTTGGACAAACCTATTCAGGTCAAAAACCACCGTTACCATAAGGAATCATTCTTAAAAAAGATGAATGAGCTCCATGCTGAGCCCACAGAGGTCAAAACGAAACTTGAGCAAAAATTAACCCCTACCTTTACCTATGAAGAACTCAAACGCTATATTGACGAGGTCAGACAGGACAGCGAAGAAAATCTGGAAAATATCACCTTTTTGCAACAGGCATTATGGTTGGCCTCATCGCATTATGAAATGACTTTTTCACTGGACACCTCTATTTCCGAACGGGTGATCTTTCCCATTGCTGATACCGAAAAAAGGGGGATTGAAGATGCCCGCTTTGTGCAGTTCAAAGATGAAAAGGGAGAAAGCATCTACTATGCGACCTATACGGCCTACGATGGTTTTAGCATACTTCCAAAACTTCTGACCACAAAAGATTTCTATCACTTTAAAGTGAAACCAATCTACGGAGAGATTGCGAATAAAGGCGCCGCACTTTTTCCCCGAAAAATCAATGGACGATATGCGATGCTCTGCCGGATAGACGGTGAAAACAACTATATCGCTTATTCACACAACATCAATGTCTGGCAAGAAACCGCAATACGTATCCAACAACCTGAATATGCGTATGAATTTGTACAGATAGGAAATTGTGGTTCGCCAATAGAAACTGCATATGGCTGGCTAATTTTGACCCATGCGGTAGGACCTATGCGGGAGTATGTCCTTGGTGCAGCCCTTTTGGACCTGAATAACCCACATGTGGAAATAGGCCGTCTACACAGTCCTTTGATGACGCCAAACGATGAGGAACGGGAAGGCTATGTACCCAATGTTATTTACTCCTGCGGCGCATTGGTCCATAATGGACAGCTTATTTTGCCATATGCGATGTCTGACTATGCTTCAACCTATGCTACGATCAATCTAGAGGAACTGTTACTAGCTATTTTGAATCCAGAACGTTATCAATAAATGCACGGTAAACGACAATATAGGCGAGATAGAAGCAGAGCGTGCTTTCCGCACCCTGATTTCGGTTGATTCCATAAGACTCCAGCCCATCGCAGCATCCTTTGGTTTCTTCATCGTAAAGCCCTAGTTTTAGGTCATTCTCGCCTAAAAACCAGCGAAAGGATGCTACCATACGGGTAAAATATACCTTTTTATTAGTCAGCCGAAATGCTTCACGGTACATAAAGACCATTGCGGTAACATCCAGTGGCTGCTGACCGAATTTACTGATATGTTTTCCCTGTTTTGCCCATTCCTGATTTCCAACTAAGGAAAGGGCGCCATTTTGAATGGTAATACTTTCCAAAAATGTCAGGGTCAATAGCCCCAACTGTTTCACGGCTTCATCGTTAAGAAACGGATAGGCAGTCAATAAAGCATAGGGTAAAATGGCATTGTCATAAGCCAATACCGGCTCAAACCATTGCCAGCCATCGTCTGAGCTCGCCTGATATTCTTTGATCAGCTTTCCAGTTAACTCCCGCATTAGTTCGATCATGACTTCGTCGTTCGACTGATGATGCAGATACTCTGCAATACCAAGTATGGTATAGGCGATGGCCCGGTTAGACCGCAGTTGCTTAAAATTTGGTACAGACCTGAAAAACAGTTCATATCCCAACTGGTAGTAACTCGTCATTTTCGTTTTCCGAAGAAGCACACCCAACGCCCAGATCGTTCGGCCAAAGGAATCTTCCGATCCGACTTCATCCAGGAAATTATGCTGAAAACTCATGAAATTATGAAATAGCCCATCTTCGCGCTGATGATAATAGATATAGCTCAGATAAGTGGAGATACGTCGGTCAAGTCGTTTGTCTGCAAAGTCAGTCTGAGCCAATAAAGTCAGCAATAGGGCCCGTGCATTGTCATCCAGGCAATAGCCTTCCTTGTAATTGGGCAATGAATAGGTTGCATGTTGCAGTATGCCGACCTGGTTAGTCAGGCGGTCAATATGTTTCCAGCTGAATTTGGGCATTTCATCCCTTGAAAAGGTACCATTTTCTTTAAGCCCGTCAGGTGCTGGAACTATTTTATCCAAAAGCCGGGTATAACGAATGCCGATGTTTTTCCAAGTCATTTCTTTTCCAAAAGCCCGAGCATTGTCCCGTAAGGTCGTGCGATATTCCTGATTACTAAATAATGCTGTTAAGCTGGTCGCCATTGTTGCGGGATTTTTAAAATCGACCAGCACTCCACGACCATCGGCCAGCAACTCTTTCGCATGCCAGTATGGAGTGGAAACCACTGCTGCCCCTGCACCAATCGCGTAAGACAATGTACCGCTTGTGATCTGGGCTTCATTCACATAAGGGGTAACATATACATCGCAGGCGGATAAATAAGTCACTAGATCAGACTGGCTTACAAAGGAATTAACAAATTGGACATGATCTTCTAAATGATATGCATCAATCAAACTCTTGAGATATTCACGGTATTCCTCTCCAGAATGGGCAAGGACATTGGGGTGTGTCTTACCTACAATCAAATAGATAAGATCAGGTTCATTTTTAACGACCGTTGCAAGGGACTCAATAACTGTTTCAATACCTTTATTGCGTCCTATAAATCCAAAGGTCAGCAAAATCTTTTTTCCTGACAATCCCTTTTTTTCTTTTGCTTCCTCCTGACTAAGATGAAATTCGGGTACCCCATGATGGATTAGCCGAACTTTTGTGGTATTGACCCGATAAACAGATTTCAACAATGTAATCGCATAGTTACTCATGACGATCACGACGGAAGCCCGCTTGACTATTTCAATTAGGATTGCCTTTTCATCTACACTTGGCTTTTCCAGGATGGTATGTAAATTGACCAGCAAGGGAATGTGAAGCGTATTAATCAGCGAAAGAATATATATTCCGCTATTCCCTCCAAAAATACCATATTCATGCTCGAGGATAACACAATCGTAACCATTATTGTTGATATACTCTGCGGCTTCAATATAAGAGAGCTGATGCTGTCGATCGATCGTAAAAACCACCTCCCCCGGATAAGCATAATCTTCATCCGCAACAGCAATAACATGTTGGATCAGATCCTGATTGTGCAAAGCTACTGCATGTAGCAGATCCGAAGTGAAGGTGGCAATACCACATTCTTTGGGCAAATAAGTACTTATATACGCAATTTTCATTAAAATGATTATTTAGAATAAAGCCATTTCCGACGGAAATAGCATGTGTGTGTCCATTATCTAAATGCATCTCAAGCGCAAATTGTTTGCAATGCCTGTATTTTATTTAATCTGGAAACTTCCTGTATATTTGCCACAGACAAAAAACAGGTACAAAATGAAATCATCGAAGGAGAAAATGATTGCCGGAATCCCTTATATTGATACGGATGGACAGCTATTTAAGGAAAGACAATATGCAAAGGAAGAACTCAAACGTTTCAATGACTCCGAACCGAAACAGATCAAATTCAGAAAGCAGATCATCCAAAAGCTGTTTAAAACGACAGGTACCCGTTTCTTTTTGGAGCCACCCTTTCGTTGCGATTACGGTTACAATATTTCTATAGGTGAAAACTTTTACAGTAATTACAACTGCACCATTTTGGATGGGGCTCCAGTGACAATCGGTGAAAACGTATTGTTTGGTCCGAATGTCAGCCTTTTCACCGCTGGTCATCCGATTTATTTTGAAACAAGAAATCAGGGCTGGGAATTTTCGGCCCCCATTGTCATTGAAGATAATGTATGGATCGGCGGTCAGGTAGTTGTTAACCCCGGCGTCCGTATTGGCAGAAATGCGGTGATCGGATCAGGTTCGGTGGTCACAAAGGATATCCCAGCAGATGTTATTGCCGCTGGCAATCCCTGTCGCGTCATCCGGCCAATTACAGCAGCGGACAATATTGATTATACAAGTCTTTAGGCAGCATAAAAGATGTCGTCTACTATCAAAACAAGGGCATCATGTACCTGAGATCGTTGTTTTTAGATACTTCGCCACGCGCAACAGACATGACTCGCATTATTGTCTCATGCCACCGCAAACAATAAAAACCTAAAGGCTATTCAAAAAATCTAGTTTAATGCCCACTCAGTCTATTATTCCACACGAGGGAAATTTCAAGAACTAGCCCGATCGTGATAGGAATTCCCTATTCGTGCATTTATCACCGGGATATATCGCCCTCCTATAATTTGCATATAAATCGATCAGGTTTACCCGATTCTTTCATCATGACAAATCCATTTTGTATCCAAAAATGATGATGCTCCGAAGTCGCCCGAACAAAGAGACTACGACCTTCAACTGTTTTAACAAATTGGAACGCATAACGAAGTAGCGCACTACCTGCTCCCTGTTTTCTAAAATCGGGATGAACGGCAAAATAAAGAATTTCATAGTTCTTTTCCGAGCGCTGCAACGTAAGTACCCCCACAACCTCATCGCCATTGTAAGCCGCAAAATGAGCCGCTTCAAAATCCCCATCAAGCATAACCTCCGACAGTTGCCCTTTGGCACTGAATACTTCCTTTCGGAGCTTCCAGGTGCGAGCCGCAAATACCTGTTCGATATACCAATCTGTCATCACTGTATTTCAAGTTCTAAAAATGCCGCTGGAAGGTAACTAATAATGTCTGAAGGCAATAGGGAATAAACGCCAATCGAAGGTACCGCAATATCAGCAGCCCTTCCGTGAAGGTATACGCCCATAATCAATGCTTCCCGGGAAGAATAGCCCTGACCAATCAAAGCCGTCAATATCCCGGTCAAGATATCTCCGCTGCCACCCGTAGCCATTCCGACGTTGCCGGTGCTATTGAAATAAATTACTCCCTCAGGTGTTACCAGCGCACTGTTGGCCCCTTTGATCAAAACGTACAACTGGTATTGTGCTGCAAAAGCCTTCACCTTATCCATCTTTTCGAAGTCATCCTGCCAAGTCCCCAGTAATCGACTTAATTCCTTAGGATGTGGAGTCAATATACTTTGTTTCGGAACGAACTGCCATAGTTCGGGTTGTTGCGCCAAGATATTCAATGCGTCAGCATCTAATACCAAGGGGGTATCAAGACCCTGCGCGATAAACACCTTTAAAGCATCAATCGTAGATTGGGCTGTCCCCATACCAATGCCGATACCGATGGATTGAAAACTATGCACATCGGGAAACTGTGTAATCAAATCGTCGTCGGGATCTGTAAGTACCATCGCTTCTGGGATGGCAGTCTGTATACTTGTATAGCCACAGGATGGTATATAGGCAGAAGCTAAACCACAGCCCGAGCGCAAAGCAGCCTTTAAGGCCAATTGCACAGCACCCATCTTGCCCCTACTCCCACCGACGATCAAACTATGTCCGAAGGTCCCCTTGTGATCAAATTTATTTCGTTTCCGATAGAACGACCTGAGCAAAGCTGAATCGACATAGTTAAAAGCAGTATCAACCTGATCAAAAGCCGTTGGGCTCAGCCCAATATCCAATACATGAAATGCTTTGACCCGAAATCTATTCTCAGGCATTAACAGGGCCAATTTAGGGGACTGAAACGTATACACCAGATCTGCCTCCACCACTGGTGAGTCATTGGGTGTAGTTTCGTCACTTAGAAGACCTGAAGGCATATCTATCGCATAGCATGGTCCATCACAATAATTGATGGCTGCAATGAGATTCCGCCAGTCTTCATTCAGCGGGTATTTCAAACCATAGCCAAATAGACAATCTAACACAATCGCCCCTCCAGGAATATGAACCTGAGTTTTGGTACTGATTTTTTGGATAAGATGAGCAGGCAAGCGGTTTTGGTTTGCTAAGTTATCTGCTGAATAATCCGGCGCATCAATTAAATAGACGCGGACCTCAGCTTGCTGTTGATCCAGGAGCCTGGCCAGTACCAATCCATCACCACCATTATTGCCTTTACCACAAAAAATACAAAAGGAATGCTGTTCCAATCTTGGATACTGCCGCTTGATTGCTTCAAAAACAGCGGTCGCTGCCCGCTCCATCAAGTCAAGGCTACTGATCCCTTCATCATGCATCGTTTGTTTATCTACCCAGTTCATCTGGGATGCCGAAAGTATTTTCATCCTTATTTTCCTTTTTTAAGCGAATCATGTCCAGTCTGACGATGAAAACAGATTCTCTGATCTAAATTACTTAGAAAAAGGTGCACCACCAAGATATCGCCGCTATTGGCTTACGGTTAATGTAGGTTTCCGCAGTTTTTTGACCTGGACACTCTTCCTAATTTTGATTATCTTAGTAAGACCGGTAACACTGACATAAAAATTCTGATATGACAACAACATACCTGCTATTATCCATCCTATCCTTACAAGCTCTTAGCGGCTGCGGGCAGTCTAATTCAGCTGTATTCCAACCGAAATCCAAAGACCTAACTGTGGAGACCGGCAATCCTGACGGGAGACAGTTTATTGATCCAAAGGGAATGACTGTCAAATCGAGAATCTTATTGCCTGCAGGTTTTGAAAGGCTCAGCTACACGTCAAAAGATTTCGGTAGTTTTCTCGAAAACCTTCCCTTACACCCCATTGATCATGAGGTACGTTATTATAACGGAAAAATTAAGCCCCGAAACAACATTTATAATAGCGTTATAAAACTCGATATCGGCAACCGCGACCTGCACCAATGCGCCGACGCGGTCATGCGATTACGGGCAGATTACCTCTACCAGCAAAAGAGATTTCAGGATATTAGATTCAATTTTCTCTCCGATGGCAAACCACGCACCTATACGGATTATGCCAAAGGAGACTATTCGTATCCAAAATATTGGAAGTATATGGAGTATATTTTTGCCTATGCCAACACCGCTTCTTTGCACGATGAGCTTCCTAATGTAAAATCGTCCACAACTGTCAAAATCGGAGACACTTTCGTACAGAAAGGCTCCCCTATTGGCCACGCTGTTATCGTCGTTGATCTTGCAAAAAATAAGGAAGGCAAAACAATTGTACTACTCGCCCAAAGTTATATGCCTGCGCAGGAAATACAGCTATTAAACAATTGGAACAATGCAGCGTTAAGCCCTTGGTACGATATTGACAAAGATGTAATCAATACCCCGGAATGGACTTTTTATGCCCGTAACCTAAAAACCTGGAAATAGTGACATCATCCTGAATATTCTTTCCGCAATTCTTAAACAATAAAATCCAAGTAACGGTCAACATGAGCTTGCAGCAAATTAAATAAAAGATATTTTTGTCTTTTATTTAATTTTACTATTTTTGCTTACGATAGTCATTTGCAAATGTACCCTATCAAGGAGTAGTAACAACCTCTAAAAGAGGTAAAATCACATTCATTCCTTTTTTTTAATAAAATAAAAGACAAAAAGGTATTTAAATATTTTATTATGATTACCGAAACACAGAAAGATCTAATCAAAGGCACTATACCCGTTTTGAAGGAGCACGGTGTTGCGCTAACCAGTCATTTCTACAAACGCATGTTTACGCACAACCCTGAGCTCAAGCATATATTTAATATGGGGAATCAGCAAAACGCGAAACAGCAAACGGCATTGGCTACCGCTGTATTGGCTTATGCAGAGCATATTGACAATCCCAGTGTACTACTATCCGCCGTCAAACACATCGGACAAAAACACACTAGTCTCCATATTCGTCCTGAACATTATCAGATTGTTGGCAAGCACCTATTAGCTTCTATCCAGGAAGTATTGGGCGACGCTGCTACAGACGAGCTCATCGAAGCTTGGAAAGTTGCCTACTTTCAATTGGCCGACCTGATGATCGGTATCGAAAAAGAAATGTACAACCAAATGGTCCAAAACGAAGGTGGCTGGACAGGCTGGAAACCTTTTAACATCGTTAAAATCGTTTCGGAGACCGAAGAAATCCAGTCAATTTACTTAGCACCAACTGATGGTGGTCAACTTCCAAAACATACTGCCGGCCAATATGTAAGTGTACGTGTGTTTCTACCTGAGCTTCACCTTTACCAGCCGCGGCAATACAGCCTATCCGACGCCAGTAATGGTGAGTACCTTCGTATTTCTGTAAAAAAAGAAACTATCACGGGAAAACCGGAAGGAATGGTCAGCAACTACTTGCATCAATACTTTCAGGAGGGAAAACAGCTGGAATTGACAGCGCCTACTGGCTCCTTTAACCTGATCGAGAATGAGCATCCGCATGTCTTTATCAGTGGCGGAGTCGGTCAGACTCCGTTGATGGCCATGCTGGAACAACTTATCAAGACAAAAGGACAAAATACAGTAACATGGATTCACGGCTGTAGAAATAGCGATTTACACGCATTTAAAGATAGACTCAGGGCACTTGAGGCACAACATGATCATATCAGATGCTTCTCGTTTTACGATGAAGTCCAGGAAGGCAACAGCGACGATCTCCCAGGCTGGGTAGATCTGACCAAAATCGATCCGGATTATCTGCCTCAAAAAGCCAATTACTACATATGCGGCCCTTCAGGTTTTATAGAAAAACACTTTCAGTATCTGAGTGGCCGAGGCATCCAGACCGAGCATATTCATTTTGAAGAGTTTGGACCAGCTTCCCTACAGCTCAATTAGCCAACTGGGATAGGCATCCGTAAATTTTCCATGGTTTGCGGATGACTATTCTTGTTTTTGTACCTTTGTGGAAAAGCAAGAAAAGATTATGGGTATTTTTTCCAAAACATGTGAATATGGTCTCCGGGCAGTTTTTTTCATCGCACAGAGTTCGCAAGAAAACAAACGTGTCGGCATAAAAGAAATTGCCGAAAATATCCACTCGCCTGAAGCCTTCCTCGGCAAAATCTTGCAAAATTTAAGCCGTGCAGGTATTATTCGTTCCATGAAAGGACCCGGTGGTGGATTCTATCTGGATGCATCCGATATGCATACACCCTTATCAGATGTGGTTAAAGCAATAGATGGGGAGAACCTTTTTGTGGGCTGTGGGATGGGCTTGGAGTTCTGCTCAGAACAGTATCCCTGTCCGCTACATCATGAGTTTAAAAGTATTCGCAATAGCCTATCAGAGATGCTTCAAAAAACGACTGTCGGACAATTCAATGATGACCTCATAAAAGGAAAAATCCTGCTGACAAAATCCAAAATCACGCCAGATCAGCACAACTAAAACCCTGTTCAAAAGTGGACGACATAAGTCCAAAATAGCATATTTTTCACCCCATTATGGATGCCTTCCCTGGATTCCAGTTGCTGCTGTAGTCTTTCACGCCCTATCTTTATTGAGATTTCTTATTGTAAACAAAACAAACAAATAAACCCCATAATTATATTGATATAAAGCAATTTAAACAGATTAAAAACACCAATAAACCAGCAATCTATCTCTTTTTGATCTTATAGCCATTACAGCAGGTATGATGCCGTCTCTTCCTAAAAAGAACAGCTATAAAGAATTCCCTTACACGATTACCTACCTTCCGATACCGTCTGCATTAAATAGCTGTAAACGATACGTTAATCAAGAATAAGTCCGTAGATGAGTAGGTCTATTTGCGAAAAAATGCTAAAATAACAGGGTTCAAAAGCGCATTTCTTATGGGTTAAAACCACATAGACCATGCGCATTATTGGTCAAAACCGCCTTTGACACAAGTTTTCATCCTTTAGCACTAAAATCAACAATATGAGCTATATTATTATTTAAAATAGAATACTTTACAAGTATTACATAAATTAAAAAATAATGTAAAAAACAGGACAAAAGCTACGGTTTTCAACTAAAAAAGAGCTTGGATAAAATTTTATCCACACCTTTTTCTCCAATACAACAACCTTCCCTACATCGAGTCAATCTAAAAATATCATCTTTCAACTGCTGTATATTTCTACTGCGCTTTGCCTGCTTGCTTGCTTGCTTGCTTGCTTGCTTGCTTGCTTGCTTGCTTGCTTGCTTGCTTGCTTGCTTGCTTGCTTGCTTGCTTGCTTGCTTGCTTCAGACGAAACAACTTCCAAAACTTCCAAACGAAGGGACTAAACGATCATCCGCAGCTCGCCCCAGCCTGCATCACAGCTACCCTTTATTTAACCGCATTTTTAAGCGATACAAAACATTTACGGACAAAAGAGCAGCAAGACATAGCTTAAACAAAATAATGTCTTAAAAGCCATAGAAAGCGGATAGAAACCGATCAGCTTGCACAGCGCAAACGATCATCAACCGTTACCCGCCAGCTTGCGTTACCTCCACCCTTACGCTAAGCACATTATTAAACGGCACAAGCCCTTTGCAGACAGCAAAGGCGCAAGAATATAGCTCAAACCAAAAGGTCCTTAAAAGCCATAAAAAATAGATCCACGCCAAAACAGCTTGTCCAGCGCAAACGATATTTTATAAGCGCTACAAGCGCTTCATGTGTAATACCAGCAGATTTACCACATAGAAAAACAATCAGGAAATAATTAAAAAAGACAAAACAAATTATTCTTCAGCATAATAACAGCATCTAAATAAACAGAAAAATCACATCCATAAAACACAATTCAAATCATAAAGACCAGACAACACAGAATTTTAAAAAACAGATTCAAGCAAAAAGTCTCGCTTCTTTTTATCTTTGCCTTACAATGTAATTCATTATATGCATAATTATTCGCCTGAAGACAGCTTATTTCTGCAGATCGAGATCAATTATCTCTCATCTACTTTGCTACATCCAGACACTATTCATTTATTATATGGAAAGCTATTCATCTGATCACAGTTCTTTTTTACAAACCGAGATACGAAAAATCAAGAAAATCCGCAATGCAGGTATCGGACTATTTATAGCAATGTTTCTTCTTTGCTATGGCTTTTTCTTCTATGTTTTCTTGGATAAGTGGGCAGTTACCTCAGATAAACTGACATTTTTTTACAGGTCACTCCCGCTATTGAGTACATTGTTCGTCTATTTCGGCGTATTATTCGGCGCGCTCAACTGGGTCGTTTACGCCAAAAATCAGAAATTTATTATTATCCTACGGGGTCTCAATACTCGCGATCTTGATATTTATCAGCGATACACCAGAAGACTTGTCCGTATCTATGCAAGCATCGCCCCTTATCTTTTCCGTGAGCATGAACTTATATTCTTTCCTTTTTGGGGAAGTAAAAAGATTCCGATCAGTCAGATTCACCGCATAGAGACCAGGATTATACGGAATCATCGGGGCCCAGATAGTTTCCGTATCTACTTTTACAATGAATTCTCCAAGATTCATCAGGTGACAATGAACCAGAGAGGTGCATTCGATTTCCTGCAGGAACAGCTTTTAGAACAAAACCCGGACCTCAGCATCATTTCGAAAAACCATTAAGCCCCTTATACACAGTCTGCCTGTAAAAAGCAATCCTCCACCCTACCCTTCGAGATAGCGGTTATAATCTCCTGACTCGGCAACCAGCTTGATGATATGATTGCGTTCTTCGAGAAACCGTCTCATATAACCTGCCAGGAAAGACCATTCGGCAAACCGCCCCAAAAGCCCTAGGGGTGCCCTAAAATTAAATACATCCCGCATCAGCACCGTACCATCGGCCTGCTCTTCGAAAAGATGCTGATGATCCATCGACCGAAATGCCCCCTGTATCATTTTGTCTTCAAAAAAATAGGGTTTTTCCATTTTTGTGATCCGCACCGTCAAGGTTTGATATACACCCAGATGTCTTGCCCGCCACTGAACGGTCTGTCCGGCTTCGATCAGCCCACTGGTCACACCTGCTATCGCTTTCTCGTTTGTCTTACCAGTCGAATACATGTGCAGATCTATACTGCGGGCAAGGTCAAAAACAATCGCTATAGGCGCGTTTACAATGGTATCTAAGATAAGTGTTGGCATAAAATCTTACTATCGGTGAATTCGGAACAAATTTCGTAAAAAACACGAATTTCTTAGGAAAGCGGCCAACAATTATCTAATTTAACCCTCCAATCTAATATCAAGAACAAGAAGGCTATGATCACATTGCTTCCATTTGAAGAAGCTGACTTTGACCGCTTCAAATCCTGGATCAGATCTCCAGAAGAACTCCTGCAGTTTGCAGGTCCATATTTTTCATTTCCAGTGACTGATGAACAATTAAAAAAGTATATTGACGATCCCAGACGCCGTCCCTATAAAATTGTCAGTACAGAAACGCACAACGTTATCGGACATTGTGAATTGAACTTTGAAAGAAGTATACCACGATTATCCCGCATATTGATTGCTGACAATACGGAAAGAAATAAGGGCTATGGTAAGAAAACCATTAATGCGATGCTGAAACTCCTTTTTATCGATGATATATACGATAAAGCAGACCTAAATGTGTTCGAATGGAACAGCAGTGCAATAAAATGCTATGAAGGCGTGGGATTTGAAATCAACGAAAGTATCACCACCGAAACTCCCATTGGAAATGGAATCTGGAAAGGTCTAAATATGCAGATTACAAAATCGGACTGGCTAGCCAAAACACAATGAAAAAGAAACGTTTTTTTAAGAAAGCCTTTATTACCCTGACCTTGATCGCTGCACTGCTTGGTTATTATGCCTGGCAGATCGAACCACATTGGGTCAGATTCGACCAGTTAAAACTCCCGATAAAAAACCTCCCCGAAAAACTTGAAGGGAAAACGCTGGTTCAGATTTCGGATATCCATATCGGCGACTATGTTGATAAAGACTTTATCATAAACAACTTCGCAAAAGTAGGAGTTATGCATGCGGACATTATTGTTTACACAGGCGATTTTGTCCGGTTAGTAGATAATGCCTTGCCACTGGACGATCTTGATGCAGTCTTGCGATTAGCTCCAAGAGGAAAGTTACAGACATTGGCCATACTGGGGAATCATGACTACGGACGGGCTTTTAAGGATGGTGCCGCAGCTGACTCGATCACTGCATTATTAACAAAGTATTGTATTACCGTTTTAAGAAACGAAAGTCTGCAGATAAATGGTCTCCATATCTATGGCATGGACGACTATTGGGGGACAAACTTTGACCCCATCAAAACGATGCAGAATTATAGCCCCAAGCAAGCAAGTCTTGTCCTCTGTCACAACCCCGATGTTGCGGATCTGGATGTATGGAACGGCTATGAGGGGTGGATTTTATCCGGACATACACATGCTGGACAAGTTCGGCTCCCATTCTGGGGCTCCCCTATTATCCCCGTCTCGAATAAAAACTATGATCAGGGCATTAAGAAAGTTTCCGGAAACCGAACGCTCTATATCAACAGGGGCCTTGGTCATAGTATCCCCATCCGCTTTAATGCACGCCCCGAAATAGCCATTTTCACCTTAACAAAGGGCTAAGATCAGGGATACGGCCTAGTTTAACGCTTTCATAGACACAATATGGAATTAAATCAGGTATGGATAAAAAGCCACTTCTACCGTTTGTTTATAGTCTTCGAATGCATCTGATTCAAACCGGCCACCCAATACAGCAAAACTTGATGACCAGAAATCAGATATAATAAAAATCTGACGTACAAAGCCCTTCAGAATCGTTATTGGCACATCCTGCCTAAACATCCCCAGCTTGGAGTAATATCCAAAGAGGGAAATAAACTGTTCCTCGCGTTGCGCAACAAGAGTCCGGTAGGCATCCCCAATAGCAGGTATCCAAGTACAGATCTCGACAAAATTGACAAAAATAAACTTATATTTATTGATTAACTGATAAGATCCCTTGGTAAATTCCAGCAATAAATCCTGAAATGTCACATCTTTCTTTTGAAACAAAACCATCATTTGGTCATAGTCGTTCCTGAGCTGCTCAAAGACAGTAAAGATAATATCTTCTGTATGTTTGAAGTGATAATGTAGATTTCCCGCACTAATACCCATTTCCTGCGCAATCTGCCGTGTGGTAACCGTACGTATCCCTTCTTGATTATATAAACTTAATGCTGTATCAATAATTTTTTCTTTCGTATTCATGACACAAAATTAGAACAATTGTTCTAATTTTGTGTCATGAATACGAAATGAAGATCATATGAATGGCGAAAAGAAAGGAAACTGGCTAAAAAATCAATACCTTGATCTAAAGCAAACGCTTATTCCAGCCCATCCAAATGATGGCCCTTGGAAGAAATTCGGTAAACAGACAGCTTTTTTTATGTTTTTAACTTTGATGGTATGCGGCGCAATTGCCATGTTGATCGCCATTTCGTTTGCGCACTAGTAAAGAATCTTTTTGACGGTCTATTTATTTTCTATTGGTTATGCTGGTTCTTTATTCGATTTACACGGTTACAGCATTTCCCTATTCCATTTTTAAACAATTGGCTTACGGATTTTGCATTTGTTCCTATTATTGCTCATGTCGCATCTATCATAGGAAGCTTTCTATTCAATAAAGGAAAACCGCATGGATATCCTTTATACCAAATTTGGATTATATCGGCGATCGTATCACTATTGTTTGAGTACGTGATGCCTAACTACACAGACTATAATACGGGAGATCCGTATGATGTCATCGCTTATTTTATGGGAGGATTATTTTACTTCTTATTCCATCAGCCCCGTTATATCAGAAAAAGTTCAGATAGAACCAATCATATTGTTTGCAGCCAAAATTAAAGCACAACTGATAAAAATACGTTCTGGAACAATATAGAATATATGTTCAGAAAAATCCTGCTCAAAGCCACTACAGAATATCTTATCGGTAAACAGACCTTCAATAGCAAAAAAACTATAATTGAAAAATAGTGTTGATATTGTAATTAATTAGCAGATATAGGTCATATGACAAGAATCAAAACCAAAAGAACATGTAGTAATGGGCACAGCTTCTATAAGAGTACAGATTGCCCAACCTGTCCAATATGCGAAAAGGAAATGAAACCTGAAGATGGTTTTCTAGCTCTTTTGAGTAGCCCCGCTAGAAATGCACTGTTAAACCATGGTATAGATCAACTTGAAAAGCTGGCTCAGCACTCGATAAAGGACCTATTGAAGCTCCATGGTCTTGGAAAAGCTTCCTTGCCCCTGTTAAGTCAGGCATTAATGGAAAAGGGATTAAAATTTAAGGAGTAGACTGCCCCAAAGGCCACTCTGTGAGTTAACAACAAAAAAATAAGCCCTCGATTAGCTTCCATCTAGTTTCTCGCTACTTAGAAGTGCTTGAGGGCTTTATCGTTCAACGCTTTTAACACAAGCGGAATTTTCGTTTATTAATATTCAATCAAAACTTCAGTTACCTGAGCACCCTGTTTTGCACTCTTGAACTTGAACTTAACTTTTTGATTCAGGTTTAATTTTTGCCCAACAAGTCGATCATTGAAATAAATAGATTGTTGCGTCTCATTATCTCTGATGAACCCATAATTGGAATCGGTATTGTAATGGACAACTTTTCCGAAGGAATAGTCATCTTGATGATTGGAAGCCATACTTGGGCTCTCCCCTTCTTTTAATTTGATTGCAGGTCTATCTGAGATATTCCCATGCTCATCAACATAAGCAAACAATTCTTCCAAAGATTTTCCTTTGTCGTTGTTGGTTTTGTTGAATTCTTTTTTCTCAATCTTTTGTTGTTTTTTGAGTAATTTCTTTTTTTCTCGTTCTTTTTTGTTAAATGTAATTTGGCTTTTGCTCATTCAATATGGATTAAAATAAAATGTTCCCGAGGAGGTTTCGGACCTTTAGAGCTTTGTTGAAAAGATAAAAATGCGAGGTGTTCTAAGGAGATAATTGCAAAGGTACGAAAAAAATAGAAGAAATCCATGACATCCCCATTAGCCCCAGCAACTCTCTCTGCCTAAACTATAAGAAATCGTGGTCCCTGGGCGACAGACCTATCGTCTATAATACCGCAGCACCACAAAAATTGAAGGTTTTCATAAAACAAAAATATCTTTTGGACGTTATTTTGAAAAAAACACTATGGAAGTAAAAAATATCGAAAGAGATGACAGAGGTAATTTCATTGCTGAAGTGGAAAATAACGAAGCCGGAATACTCGAATATACATGGCAGAACGAAAACGAATTCTCCATAGACCACACGGAGGTTTACGACGAATATAAAGGGATGAGTGTCGGCAAAAAACTCGTCCTTGAAGCGGTGGATTATGCCCGTAAAAACGAAGCGAAGATTATCCCAAACTGTCCTTACGCAAAATCAATTTTTGATAAAACAATTGCTTTTCAGGACGTATTGGCATAAAAAAGCCATTTTATCCTGGTGATAAAATGGCTTTTATCTTTAATAGTTGTATGTACTAAGCGACAATATTGATTATTTTTCCTTTTACAAAAATAATCTTCTTAATGGGCTTACCGTCAAGATGTCTTTGTACATCTGCGTGTGCCCTGATCGTCTCTTCAACAGTTTGTTGATCCAAATCAAGTGCTAGTGACAGATTAAACTTCATTTTGCCATTGAAAGAAACCGGATATGCAAATTCAGCCTCAACCAGATATTCCGGTTTGAACGTAGGATAAGTTGCTTGGGAAAGCGTACCCGCCTCGTGCCCTAATAAGTTCCATAGCTCCTCTGTAATATGTGGTGCATACGATTGAAGAACGATAACAAGCTGCTCCAATATCTGGCGCTTATTGCATTTCAAATCGGTCAATTCATTCACACAGATCATAAAAGCGGAAACCGAAGTATTAAACGAAAAGCGTTCAATATCATCCTCCACTTTCTTGATAATCTTATGCAAAGCCTTGAACTCCGCTTTTGAGGGTTCTTCATCCGATACATTAAAATTACCTTCGGCATCGTGAAACAGGCGCCATACTTTCTTTAGAAACTTATAAACCCCTTCTATACCATTGGTATTCCAAGGCTTGGCTTGCTCCAACGGCCCCAAAAACATTTCGTAAAGACGTAAGGTATCAGCGCCATACGTCTCAATAATATCATCCGGATTAACGACATTGAATTTTGATTTGGACATTTTCTCCACCTCACTGCCACAGATGTATTTACCATTTTCCAATACAAACTCCGCGTTTGCAAAATCAGGTCTGAAATTTTTGAATTTTTCCAGATCCAATACGTCATTCGATACAATATTGACGTCCACATGCAGCGGAATCGTATTGTAGTCATTTCGCAATCCATAAGATACAAATTGATTCGTCCCTCTGCCTTCTTCATCAAGTACACGGTAGACAAAATTCGAACGCCCTTGAATCATACCTTGGTTGATCAATTTTCGGAAAGGCTCTTCCTCATTATGATAACCGAGATCTTTTAAAAACTTATTCCAAAAACGTGAATATAACAAGTGACCTGTAGCATGTTCTGAACCGCCAATGTATAAATCAACGGCTTTCCAGTAGTCAACAGCTTCTTTTGAAGCAAAGTTACCCTCATTTTTTGGATCCATATATCTGAACCAGTACCATGAAGAACCTGCCCAACCGGGCATTGTACTCAACTCATATTCATACTGATCCTCATATTTCCAGTCTTTGGCACGTCCCAAAGGAGGCTCGCCAGACTCTGTCGGCAAGTATTTATCAACCTCAGGTAATAATAGAGGTAGTTCTTCTTCCTTAATAAGGTATGGTAGACCATTTTTAAAGTAGACTGGAACAGGTTCGCCCCAATAACGTTGACGGCCAAAAATCGCATCGCGCATGCGGAAGTTGATCTTTGCTTTACCTAATTTCAATTCTTCCAGCTTGGCAATCAGCGCAGGCACAGCCTCCTGATAGGTCATACCGTTGATGAAATCAGAATTGATGTATTTTCCATCTTTATTCGGATCAGCTTCTTCTTCAATCTGCTGTGTATCCGAAATCGGGATAATTTCTAAATTAAAATGTTTAGCAAAAACATAATCACGTTGATCGCCACTAGGTACAGCCATAACCGCTCCTGTGCCATATCCCGCCAAAACATAATCTGCAATCCATATCTGTACGTCCCGGCCTGAAATAGGGTGCTTAGCATAAGCCCCTGTGAAGGCTCCCGATACTGTTTTGGTATCGGCCATACGATCTAGTTCAGATTTTTTTGCCGTCTTGTCAATGTAAGCCTCTACTTCCGCTTTTTGCTCAGGGGTAGTCAACGATGCCACCAATTCATGTTCAGGTGCAAGAACGATAAATGAAACGCCAAAAATGGTATCCACACGTGTTGTAAAAACCTCAATGGAGGTTTCTAGTTGCGGAACAGGGAATTTAACCGAAGCTCCAACCGATTTACCGATCCAGTTACGTTGCATTTCAACCAATGGCTCTGGCCAATCAATGGTATCCAAACCTTTCAACAGCCGGTCGGCATAAGCTGTAATGCGCATGGACCATTGCATCATCTTCTTTTGCTCCACAGGATAGCCGCCACGCTCCGAGACGCCGTTAATTACTTCGTCATTGGCCAATACTGTTCCCAAAGCGGCACACCAATTGACCGTGCTCTCGCGCAAATACGCAATACGATATTTTAACAACTCACGTTGTTGTTTTTCTTCATCAAAAGCTTTCCATTCTTCCGAAGTAAAATCCAGCACGTCTTCGTCAGAAACAGCCTGAATTGCTGTAGAACCACTTGTAGAAAATTTCGCAATCAATGTGTCGATAGACTCCGCTTTATCCGTCTCTTTATTATACCAGGAATCGAATAATTTCATAAAAATCCATTGCGTCCATTTATAATAGTCGGATTCAGAAGTACGGACTTCTCTACTCCAGTCATAAGAGAAACCAATGTTGTCCATCTGTTCGCGGTAGCGACTGATATTTGCTTCGGTTGTAACCGCAGGATGTTGCCCCGTTTGGATAGCGTATTGTTCCGCAGGAAGTCCAAAGGAATCATAACCCATTGGATGCAAAACGTTGAAGCCTTTTAGTCGTTTATATCGTGAAAAGATATCCGAAGCAATGTATCCCAGTGGATGACCAACATGCAGTCCCGCCCCAGATGGATAAGGAAACATATCCAACACATAGTATTTTGGCTTCTGGTGCGTATCTGATGTTTTATAGGTTTGATGATCCGCCCAAAACTTTTGCCACTTTTTCTCTAATGATTTGTGATTATACTCCATTTTTGTTCGTAAGGAATTTTTATGACTTGCGAAATTACGATTTTAATACTGAAATGTGATAAAAGTTTTGTAGTTTGAACAATAAATTCTAGTATTGAAAAGTTATTTAAACATAGGTAGAAAACAAAATTCGAATTGATTTTTATCAAAGTAATTACAAGATAAATTCGAAATCTTCCGCTCAATTAGTTACTTTCGCAAATAAATTTTTGCTTATTATGTCAGAATACGAATTAAGCACACAAAAAAGAAAAACAAAGTCTGTATATGTATCCACGGTTATCAGTATTGCGCTGGTGCTATTGGTAACAGGTATGTTAGGCTTACTATTGGTGCACGCTAAAAATCTTTCAAAGTACGTTAAAGAAAACATTGTCCTGAATGTCATTGTAAATGATGGCACCAGTGAAGGTGATGTGCTTTCTTTGCAAAAAGATCTTGAAAAAGACCCTTATGTCCTTCGCTCGGTGTATATCAGCAAGGAAATTGCTGCGAAAAACCTGAAAGAAGATCTAGGCGAAGATTTTGTACAGTATCTTGGACACAATCCTTTATTACCATCATTGGATGTCTATATGAAGGAAAATTATGCCAATACTGATAGCATCAAAACATTCATCGAAAAAATCTCTAAAAACAACAAAATAAAAGAGGTTGTCTATCAGGAATCACTGATTGATATGGTCAATAAAAACGTGCGGATCATTGGGATGATCGTTTTGGCATTTGCCGTGATCTTATTGATCATTGCTGTTGCCTTAATCAATAATACAATACGTTTGGCCATTTATTCGCAGCGTTTCTTAATTAAAAGCATGCAGTTAATTGGCGCGACCAAGAATTTTATTCGCAAACCTTTTATCACCTACGGCATTATACATGGTTTATTAGGTTCACTGATTGCAATTCTACTATTGATATTGACCCTTAAATTAGCGCAACAACAGATACCAGAATTGGTCTTTTTACGCAACTGGTTTGAGTTTGCTGTCATCTTCCTAGGTGTTATCTGCATCGGGATTTTAATCTCTGGCCTTAGCACTTACTTTGCTGTAACGAAATATTTAAAAGCTCAATCTAACGATTTATATAGATAAAAATGGCTCAAATAAAGAAAACAACTGAATCTGTAAATAAAGGTTCCTTCGTATTTTCCAAAATAAATTATCAGCTTTTCATAGCTAGTTTGGTTATTGTGGTTATCGGCTTCGCATTGATGTCCGGAGAGAGTGATATTTATAGCTTTACCAAAATTACCTTAGCACCTATTGTCGTTGTTCTAGGCTTTGCCTTAGGCTTTGTAGCGATTTTATATCGTCCCAAAACAACGAAAACTGAAGAATAACTTTATTAAAAACAAATGTCTATTATTGAAGCTATAATCCTTGCTATTATCGAAGGATTAACGGAGTTTTTGCCTGTCTCCTCCACAGGTCATATGATTATAGCAACGGCGTTGATGGGTATCCAACCCTCAGCCTTTGTTAAGTTATTTACGATTGTCATTCAACTGGGAACAATATTATCTGTTCTTGTTTTATATTATAAGCGTTTCTTTAAATCGCTTTCATTTTATTATAAGCTGGTGATTGCGGCTATTCCGGCATCGGTGCTGGGTTTACTTTTTAACGATTACATCGATTCACTTCTGGAAAGCCCGCTAATGGTTGCCATCATGCTGGTCATTGGTGGCGTTGTTTTACTCTTTGTGGACAAATGGTTTAATAAGCCTATTGTTGAAGATTCGGACAACGTTTCCTACAAGCAAGCCTTTATGATCGGTGTATATCAGTGCCTTGCATTAATCCCGGGTACTTCCAGATCTGCAAGTACCATTATCGGTGGTATGGCTGAAAAATTAACCCGTAAAGCAGCTGCAGAATTTTCATTTTTTCTCGCTTTACCGATGATGTTTGGCGCATCGGCTGTTAAACTTCTAAAATTCTTCAAAGAAGGAAATTCCTTTACAGGCGAGGAACTAAATCTTCTTATCGTTGGTAACTTAATTGGTTTTGTTGTTGCAATTATTGCCATTAAATCTTTTATTGGGTTTTTAACAAAATATGGCTTTAAGGCTTTCGGATGGTATAGAATAGTTGTTGGAATTATTATTTTGGCACTACTTCTTTCTGGTCACAGTTTACAAATTATCTAAAATTTTTTCATGGAAAATAACGAGGTTGGTGAAAGCTCAGCAAGGTTTAATTTTGCTGATGGTGAAATGTTGTTGATTGATAAACCTTTGACATGGACAAGTTTCGACGTTGTTGGTAAAGTCAGAAACTCACTGAAACCATTGAAATTAAAAGTTGGCCATGCAGGTACGTTGGACCCCTTAGCAACGGGATTACTGATCGTCTGCACAGGTAAGTTGACAAAGAAGATCGACGCTTATCAGGCCGAAGACAAGGAATATACAGGAACAATTACATTGGGCGGAACCACCCCCTCCTATGACCTGGAAACCGAAATAGACGAGACATTTCCGATCGATCATATTACCGAACAAATGATCTTTGATGCTGCAAAGACTTTCGAAGGCGATATTCAGCAATTTCCGCCAGCGCACTCGGCCATAAAAATAAATGGTGAGCGCGTCTACGAGAAGGCCCGCCGCGGGGAAGAAGTCGAAATAAAATCCCGTCAGGTGCGGATCAACAGCTTCGAAATCGAGAAGATAGAACTTCCGAATGTGTATTTTCGCATTTCTTGTTCAAAGGGCACTTATATCCGATCATTGGCGTACGACTTTGGAAAAGTATTGCATAGCGGATCCCACTTGAGTTCGTTGAGACGTACCAAAAGTGGTGATTATCATGTTGAAAACGCCTGGAATCTTGAACAGCTTATCGCCGAAATAAAACGTCATAAGGAAATCATTAAATAAGCCCATCGGTACAGTTTATTGATTCTTTATCTTATTTTTGCAAAAAATCCTATAAATGAAAATCTACAGAAGTTTAGAAGATTTCTCCCCCGTTGAAAATGCAGTAGTTACCATTGGTACTTTTGATGGTGTCCATATCGGTCATCAGAAAATATTAGTCCACTTAAAGGAGGCTGCTCAAAAAATTAACGGTGAAACCATATTACTTACTTTTTTCCCGCATCCGCGATTAATTATTAATCCAGATGATGATAGCTTACGTTTAATAAATGATATTGAGGAAAAAGTAAGTCAACTGGGTAAGGTCGGTATTGACCATCTTATCATTATCCCCTTTTCCCGAGATTTTTCCAATCAAACTCCTGAAGAATATATCAGCAATGTGCTCGTAGGTAAATTGGGTACAAAGAAAATCGTTATCGGATATGACCACCATTTCGGAAAAGATCGTAAAGGCACATTGGGCGATCTGGAACAGTTTGCTTCCATATTTGACTATAGTGTAGAAGAAATTCCTGAACAGGATATCAATGATATCGCTGTCTCCTCTACCCGTGTGCGTGAAGCGCTTATTAAAGGCGATATCAAAACAGCTAATCTATACTTGGGTTATCCGTTTGAGTTAACGGGCACAGTCATCAGGGGAGATCAAATTGGCCGGACAATCGGTTTTCCTACCGCCAATCTACAAGTGCATGAACCGCATAAGTTAATTCCTGCTTATGGGATATATGCGGTTGAAGTTTATATCTACGATCATATCCAGAATATCACTACAGGCGAATATAAGGAAGAAAAGCCTATTTCTATTGCCAAAGGGATGGGATATATCGGCACGAGACCTACCGTCGACGGAATGAACCGTGCCATTGAAATCAGTCTATTTGATTTTGACCAGGACATCTATGGGAAGACACTCCGTGTCAAATTCCTTCATTTTATCCGACATGATGAACGTTTTGGGTCACTTGAAGAAATGAAAGCGCAGATCAAAGCAGATGAAATCGCAATAAGAGATCTTATTGCATAAAATCTGAGGACAATATATATAAAGCAAAAGAGCGGGAATTCCCGCTCTTTTGCTTTATATAACCTATTATTAGCTTCCTTATTGCTTTCGCATAATCCGCTTATTTCATTGTCTTATTTATTCCCCACTTTCATCGCCCCTGCTCCACTTGACGAATTCCCAGCATATCCAAATACCTGTTGTATTTTTAAACTAAAAGCGCTTCGATACCAAGTCTATAACTATCTAATCCAAAACCACATATCACACCCTTACAATTTTTAGCCAGAAAAGAATGATGTCTAAATTCCTCGCGTTGATGAACATTGCTGATATGGACTTCAATGACTGGCGTCTGAACAGCTGCAATCGCATCTCCAATTGCAGCGGAAGTGTGCGTATATGCACCAGCATTCATTACAATTCCATCGTATTCAAAGCCGACCGCATGAATTTTATCAATTAATATTCCTTCGGAGTTACTCTGAAAATATTCCAACTGAACTGCTGAAAAGCTTTTTTTCAGCTCCTCGAAATAACTCAGAAAATCCTGACTTCCATAGATTGACTTTTCTCTAACCCCTAAAAGATTTAAGTTCGGGCCATTTAATACAAGGATTTTTTTCATCGGTATTTAGTGATTTTTTCTATATTTTTCTATTAGACAATACGCTATTGCTGCCGTTAGTTTGTAAATGATATAAATTGGTTCATTAAACAAGAAACATCATGATTATACATTCCTTTGTACGGCCTGATTAATCATGATGTTCAGATAAGCTCAGTAATGTGCTTCAAATATATAAAAACTTCCTATAAATCATTATAGATTGCTCTAAAGCTTGAACGAAGTCCAAATGTAACCACACCTGATTTATTCACGACCGGAGTATCATACTGTGCTTTCGCATAGCGCTGCATATAACCCAATTCTAAACGAAGATTGTATTTAGGATTAAGGACATACGCTGCTTTCGCATCCGCATAATAGATATTATTTTTTATCCCTTGCGCGATATGGTTTCCATACATATTTGGAATGGTGTTATACGATTGAAAGATATTTCCGCCCATATTAGTTCCGTCAGGTAGATCCAATCCATTCTGTGTATACATTCCCTGTAATGAAAAGTCCCATCTGTCCCAGGCATAGTTTACGAGACCGACCAACTCTCTAAAGTTAGCTCCTTTCGGGTGTGCCAATGGCTCGGCATTGTTACTGTAATTGGAATAAGATTTAAAGTGCGCATAGGTATAGGGTCTAGCCGTATTATACTCCGCAAGGAAGTTGAGGTTTTTAACGCCAAACATATCATAACCTCTTACCCCTAACTGTGCCCCCCATTTGTTATGGGCGTAACCATTACCCGCAAAAAATTCCTTGGCCGTAAATTCGCCTAATAAAAACTGACCATATACAGTCAGGTTATAAGGTAATTTATATTTTGAAGTGGCTCCTAGGAACATTTTATCCGGTGAAGATCGACTGTTACTTTCAACAGGACGTATGAAAATAATCGGGCTTATGTAACTAAAGTCAAAACCTCTCTTTCCAGCGTCATCCTGTGCTGCCCAAACAACAGACTGGAAAAATCCCACAGATAATTTATTGGTCACATTCCAATCCAAATATTGGAATGCCCCCCATTTCTTACCGTCACCCAAACGTTTATTTACTTGTCCTTCCATCGGATAGATACCGGTCATATCTTGTCTCGGATGTGTCGGATCATTCATATAGGCCCAGATGGAGGTATACTGCACATTGCCGATTGTACCGGTCAGCTTCAGATGGGCATAATTGGATGAAAAGTCAGAAAGCAGCATCGAGCGGTACCCGTCCCCAATAAAGTTTTTATCGTAAGCTAAGGTGGCTTGAATATACTTGTGCGCATCATAAGTCATACTTGCAGTCGCATACATCCAGTCCATTTTATTTTTAGACTGAAATTTGGTATTTCCCTGACCAGGAATTACTTTATTAGCGACAATATAATCGTCAAGATACTTGGGAAAAACAGCTTGGCTCTCAAAAGCCGAAGAATTAAACGTAAATTTATTGCCTACATTCAATCCCACCTGAAATCCTCTGCCATTCATCCATGTACGACGTTTATCTCCTTGCATGTCTTTACCTATATACATATCCGGCAAAAAATCCGCATAGAATGTATAATCATCTTTCTCCACTTGAACCAAATGCTCATTAAAGATCTTACGCATAAACCAATTTGATGAGGAAACTGGTTTATTGGATTGAATCGAGTCAAATTTGGCCAATAACAGAGAATCCTTAATGACAAAGGGTTTGGCTGATGTATGCATTCTCGTTTCAGTAGAATAAACGACATCGTTCATTTTCTGATAAAAGTGATACGAATAAGGCTGACTTTTAATTTGTCCAAAACCTGCAAACGAGACACCTACCCCGATGCCTGCCAGCACAATTCGAAGTAAATTATTTTTTTTTGATATATTAAGCCCCATAAAATTATTTCAAAGATTATTTCTTCTAGCAAAATGCATTCCTAACTGCAAATTAACCGAATAAAAATGACTTTATTAACATCTGTAGTCAATTTTATGATGCTAAAACGTATTTGCTGTTCGTTATATTCAAAAATATTTATATCTTGCATCTTTGTAAATAACCTTGTATAACAAAAAATCATCCCTAATAAGCATGAAACGCAGAACATTTATCCAAAACGCAACCTTATTGACAGCAGGTGCATTTGCAAGCAAATTTTCATTTGCTCAGGAACATTCTTTTCCTACTGTACGTACAGCGAAAGAAAAACGACTTTTTTCAAGTAAAGTAATTGAAGATGCCATTATAGAGTTTCAAAAAAATGTCAAAAACAGAGAACTGGCCTGGTTATTTAACAATTGCTTTCCAAATACGTTGGATACAACCGTGTTTCCTTATGTTGAAAATGGCAGAAACTATACCTACGTTATTACGGGAGATATCGATGCCATGTGGTTACGTGATAGTAGTGCACAGGTATGGCCCTATCTTCCTTTCATGAAAAGAGATAAAAAACTACAGAACCTCATTGTAGGATTGATACAGAAGCAAAGTAAATGCATCAACATTGACCCTTATGCCAATGCATTTTATAATGATCCAACAAAAAAAGGGGAATGGTTCAGCGATCATACCAGCATGAAACCTGGAATTCATGAACGAAAATGGGAAATCGACTCACTATGTTACCCAATCCGATTAGCTTATCACTACTGGAAGGAAACAAATGATAGCAGCCCCTTCAATGAAGAGTGGTTAGAAGCACAACACAAGATCTACCAAACTTTTGTTGAACAGCAACGTAAAGATAATTTAGGTCCTTATAAATTTGAGCGGACAACATCTAGAGGCTCCGACACACTACAAGTAGACGGTTATGGCTATCCTGTAAATCCGGTAGGCTTGATCTGCTCAAGCTTTAGACCTTCGGACGACTCAACGATCTTTTCGTTCCTAATTCCCTCCAACCTATTTGCGATTGTCAGCTTGAGACAAGCTGCTGAAATTCTTAAAAAGGTCAAAAACGAACAAACGCTTTCAGCGAAAATGGAATCCCTCGCAAATGAAGTTGAAGCTGCTGTAAATAAATACGGCATCATCGATCATCCGACTTTAGGCAGGATATATGCTTTTGAAGTAGATGGTTATTCAAGTCACCTGATGATGGATGACGCTAATATACCCAGTTTATTAGCACTGCCTTACTTAGGAGCGGTGGACATCAATGACGAGGTATATCAACGTACCCGTAATTTTGTATTGTCGGATAAGAATCCATTCTTTTTTAAAGGTACCGCAGCTGAAGGGATCGGCGGCCCACATATCGGTCGTGATATGATTTGGCCAATGTCCATTATTATGCGTGCACAGACCTCAACAAACGATGAAGAAATCCGCAACTGCATCAAAACGTTGGTGAGTACACACGGTGGAACGGGATTTATGCATGAATCGTTCCATAAAAACGATCCAAAAAAATTCACAAGACATTGGTTTGCCTGGACCAATACATTATTTGGCGAATTAATTTGGAAATTATACAAAGAGAAACCATCTTTGCTTCAATAAAACTGAAGCTGATAACGCAATGTTATAGGTGGATGTTACTTATAGCATTGCGTTATGGATAATACTCTAACTTCTGGTCCCATTGGAATTTTTGATTCAGGCTATGGTGGCCTTTCTGTATTTAAAGAAATTCAGCAACTCCTACCCCAATATGATTATATTTATTTGGGGGACAATGCACGCGTTCCCTATGGTACACGCTCATTTGAAACCGTATATAATTACACCAAGCAGTGCGTATTTAAACTATTTGACCTAGGCTGTAATCTCGTTATCCTAGCCTGTAACACCGCCTCTGCAAAGGCGTTAAGAACAATTCAGCAAAACGATCTTCCGCCGGGGAAAAAAGTACTTGGAGTCATCAGGCCTACGACTGAGATTATCCATAATTACACGAAAACAAATAAAATAGGTATTCTGGCAACAACCGGAACCGTAAAATCTGAATCGTATAAGATTGAGATACATAAATTTAATCCTGAAATTGAAGTTTTTCAACACGACTGTCCTTTTTGGGTTCCGCTCGTCGAAAATAATGAGATCAATACGGAGGGGGCACATTATTTTGTCCAAAAAGACCTTCATGAGCTGCTACAGAAATCTGACCAGATTGATACTATCGTATTAGCCTGCACACATTACCCTTTACTATTACCGGTCATCGAAAAATATGTCCCGAAAAATGTCAATATTATCTCGCAAGGGCCTATTGTTGCGCAGAGTCTGCAAAACTATCTTAGCCGTCATGCAGAAATAGAAGCATGCTGTTCAAAAAATGGCCAATTGGCCTTCTATACCACAGATGATCCCAGGGATTTTGAAACCAAAGCAAAAATATTCTTTGGGAAACATGTAGATGCCAGTCATATCAGTGTTTAAAAATAAAAAGCTGCGAATTCTTAAAACTTTTATGCTTTACCTTTCGTTATCAGGTAAAGGAGTGTAGAATGAAAAAGAATTTTGTAACGATAGCATACAATCAAGAAACACGGCATTGTGAGTCAAAAGAGTTTTCAACTTTCCAGGAAAGTGCGGACTATTTTAAGACCTTTGAAACATCCGCTCAGCCAAATTATATTCCTGTATGTGTCTATAATTTAAGCACAGATGCAATATTAGAGGTAAGCGATTATTTTGTCAATAAGGACAATGAATTACAACAGATATTAAATCACTGTCTGAACACGCTCTAGTTCTCCTTAAAAATACCCCCCAAAAAAAGATGGAATTGTATCCCATCGTCCCCACTGTGGGTTTGTGGCAGGATGTCGATAAATTTATTACATTATATCAAACCTCATTTCAATTAATTTTTAATATCTTCAAGCTAATAATCAGACCAAAAAAAACAAGTCATTAATAATGAAGAATAAACTGACAATAAGCCTCTTAACAATAGCGATAGGCTTGACTGCCTGCAACTCCAATCATGCGAACTCAAGTGCCGGATCAGATAGCACAGCTAACTCTACGGATACCACAAGCTACCCTCCAGTAGAGACACAAAAAGCGAACTCGGATTACAAACCTGCTTTTGCCGGACAGACTCGAATTGCAGGCGCTAAAACAAAGACAGCCTTTGAGGGCAAGGTTATCGCTGAAGGATTAAAATCTCCTTGGGGGATTGTAGCGCTACCGGATGGCAGATTACTGATTACGGAGAAAGAAGGTGACATGCGTATGGTGGCTGCCGATGGTAAATTAAGCGAACCGATAAAAGGTATACCCGCTGTCAATGCCAGCGGCCAAGGTGGATTGCTCGGTCTACGGCTCGACCCGAATTTTGGTTCAAATCGTATGGTATATTGGGTGTTTGCGGACAATACACCCGCAGGGACATTAACGGCTGTTGCAAAAGGTAAACTTTCAGCCGATGATAAATCAATCGAAGACGCCAAGGTCATTTATCAAGCTACACCGGCTCATAAAGGCAATCTGCATTATGGCGGACGTATTGTTTTTGATAAAGAAGGAAATATTGTCTTCAGTACGGGAGAGCGTTCCGATTTAGAGACAAGGCCTTTGGCTCAGGATTTAAATGCTGCGCTAGGGAAGATTTTGCGCATTACAAAAGAGGGGCAGCCTGCATCTGGTAATCCGTTTGTCGGAAAAGCCAATGCACGACCAGAGATTTACAGTTATGGACATCGCAATCCGCAAGGGCTTGCTTTCCATCCTGAAACCGGGGATTTATGGGAGACTGAATTTGGCCCTCGTGGTGGAGACGAACTCAATCGGATTCAAGCTGGTAACAATTATGGTTGGCCAACCATAACCTACGGAATCGAATACAAAGGTGATAAAGTCGGTGCTGGTATACAGCAAAAAGAGGGACTTGAGCAACCAGTCTATTACTGGGACCCGGTACTTTCTCCTAGTGGGATCACATTTTATACTGGACAAAACATACCTGAATGGAAAAACAACCTCTTTATATGCGGATTAAGTAGCACCCATATTGCCAGAATTATTTTGAAAGATAACAAGGTTGTTGGTGAAGAAAGACTATTGGGCAATGAAGGTCAGCGATTCAGGGATATTACACAGGGGTCTGATGGCGCATTATATGCCATTACCGATCTTGGTAGACTCTATAAAATAGATAAAAAATAAGTATGATACTGCACTGAGGCGTTCCAAAGGATACGCCCCGTTTTTCTTTAGCTGTATTGATATACCCAAGCTATTTATTTCAAACATTTGAATTTCACATGCTCGCATTCAGATTAGGAACCTTATACTGCAATTAATTCCGCTCGCTGAATACGAGGCGATGAAGATGTTCTGGCCCACTGCTCCTATTTTATTTCTCCAGCGCTAAATCTCAAAAGAGTAATTTATCAAAGGCAATTTGACATGATCTAAAGTTTGGCTTGATTATTGAAGATATGTTGTCGAAACAATAAATTATTATATGGTAAAAAAAGAAAAAATGAAAAAATTATTAGAAATTACCCCCCTATCATTCTATATGACCAACTGGGGATTTATCAACAACACCGAACCCAAAAGAACGCGCAAAACCTCCCAACCTTCTCCAAAAAATTAAGCGTTCTCTTCCAACAATTTCAATTAAATTTACTAAAATCATCTGCTGATATCCTCCATACGGATACCAAGTAAGAGATTTATTCTTTTACTTAATCCGTAATTAGAGGATATCAAATTATGCAAAATAAATTGCCAATAAAATCACAATAACGATACAGGCTATCATGATGTATTTGTTCAATTGGCTATTTTTCTCTCCTTCGTCACTTTTATAGTGATAATCACGTTTGTTCGGCAAATTCATAAGTCTGTTTTTATTCATGATGAAGTTACGGACTTTTTTCCATATTATTCATGATGATAAGGTTCACCCTTCATAATTGAAAACGCCCGGTAAAGTTGTTCAGTAAAGAATAAACGGATCATCTGATGTGAAAATGTCATCTTTGACAAGGACATTTTGGAACTGGCACGGTCATAGATCTTTTGGTCAAATCCGTAAGGCCCTCCAATAATAAACACCATATGTTGCACACTATTGATCATCATTTTCTCCAAATAAGCAGAAAAATCCAAGGAGCGAAACTCTTTACCGAACTCATCCAAGAGAATTACCATATCCTGTGGCTGCAATTGTTTTAAAATCAACCCGGCCTCTTTATCTTTCTGTTGCTCCTCAGAAAGACTTTTGCTATTTTTAATATCAGGTATCACAACAATATTAAAATTAACATAGAACTTGAGTCTTTTGATGTATTTATCGATCCCTTCGATCAAATATTTATCATCAGTTTTTCCAATACAAAGTAACGTTATTTTCATAGTATTTATCAAGTTCTCAAAGTTCCGATTTTATTTAAAATATACGTAAACAAAAAGCCACAAAACAATAAACAATATTATTCGTTTAGTAATAGAACATTTATTTTCGCAAAATATGCACAAAAACCAAATTTAATATGAAAAAAATTAAATCGATCTTTCTTATTGCCTTAAGTTTAATTAGCTTTCGAAGTTTCAGCCAAGAAGTCCCCACAGATACCGCCAAAACATGGACAATCAAAGGTGAAAACACTTTTTTGATCAACCAAAGTTCTTTCTCCAATTGGGCTGCAGGGGGTGTCAATTCATTTTCAGGAAATCTAACCTTAAATTATGATTTCAATTATAAGAAAGACAAATGGTCCTGGGACAACAAAGTATTAGCAGCCTATGGTTTAACTTTCCAAAAGGAATCTGACTGGCGCAAGAACGATGACAGATTGGTATTGAACAGCTTACTTGGACATAAAGCCTCAGCATATTGGATGTATACCTTTTTCTTGAACTTTAACACGCAATTTGCCGATGGATTTGATTATACCAAAACTCCCAAAGAGCGTATTTCACGATTTCTAGCGCCAGCATATTTGAGCTTTGGGCCGGGTTTTGCCTATAAGAAATCTGACAATCTGCGATTTAATTTGTCTCCGGCGGCGGTAAGATTTGTTTTCGTTAATGACACACTCCTTTCTACGCGATATGGACTTGATCCTGGCAAGAAGGTAAGGACAGAATTTGGCGCCTCTTTTGATGCTTATTACAAAGTAAACCTTATGGAAAATGTTTCCTTTGAAAATATCTTGAAACTCTATTCAAATTACTTGGATAAGCCACAGAATGTTGATATTGATTACACCGCAAACCTCTTTATGAAGGTCAATAAATTCATCACTGTAAATGCAGGTGTACAGATGATCTATGATGACAATACAGCCATTCCGATTATTAAAGAAGGAAAAGAAATTGGGAAAAGAAACTCCGCTTTACAGATCAGACAGATCGTCGGAGCTGGGGTGACTTACAAATTCTAGCTGCCTAAAGCGAAAGCATACAACTATCCATCAAAGACTACAACAAAGAAAGAGTAACCTTTGATCAATAAAAACGCCGAAATAGTATATTTCGGCGTTTTTATTATGAATATTGATGTAAAATTACAGATTAAAAAGGCGCGTCGTCAGGCATATCATTCATACGGGAAGGCATCGTAATGCCCCCACTAAAGCCTGCTCCACCGAAGTCATCCCCAAAGTTTGGCGACGGATTCAATGCCGATGCAGAAAATGTAGTTGGAGCATCTCCAAAGCCATCTGCACCTCCCATTCCGGAAAACTCATCTTCAAGATCGACGAATTTAACGAATTTACCAACAAATCGAAGCGGCACAATCCCTGTTTCACCATTACGGTGCTTGGCAATAATAACTTCACCAACACCGGCTGTCGGGCGTCCCTCTTCATCTTCGGTCAAACCATAGTACTCTGGTCTATATAGGAAAAGTACCATATCGGCGTCCTGCTCAATAGATCCAGATTCACGCAAATCCGATAGCATCGGTCGCTTACTATTTCCAGGTCTGGATTCCACCGCACGACTCAATTGAGATAGGGCTAAAACTGGAATATTTAACTCTTTTGCAACAGATTTCAAAGCGCGGGAAATACTACCGATCTCTTGCTCACGATTACCACCGCCTTTACCTTCCGCTTTACCATGCATCAGCTGCAGATAATCGACGATCACCATTTGGATATCGTACTGGGCTTTCAGACGACGGCATTTTGCTCTAAATTCAAAGACGTTCAGTGCCGGTGTATCATCGATAATAATCGGAGCATCTGTCAATCGGCCGATACGTGAATGCAATTGCTGCCATTCGTGATCGGCAAGATTTCCTTTTTTCAATTTTTCTTGTTCAATTTCGGTTTCACCCGCAATCAGACGATTAACCAGCTGAACAGAGGACATTTCCAGCGAGAACACAGCAACAGCTTTACCGTGTTCTACGGCTGCATTTCGCGCGACAGACAATACAAACGCCGTTTTACCCATCGCTGGACGAGCGGCGATTATCACTAAGTCAGAGGGCTGCCAACCAGAAGTCATACGGTCTAGCGCGGTTAACCCTGAGGGCACACCGGTAAGACCATCTGTACGGTCGCGCAACATCTCCAGGTTCGAGATGGCCTCACGCATAATATCATCCATTTTACGGGAATCTCTTCGCAAGTTATTTTGTGCGATATCAAACAAACTCTTTTCGGCATGGTCCAATAGATCGAAAATATCCGATGTCTCATCATAAGAGCTATTGATAATTTCAGTAGAAACTTTGATCAGCTCCCTTTGAATATATTTTTGCGAAATAATACGCGCGTGATACTCGATATTGGCAGCAGAAACAACCCGATCTGTAAGCTGTGTAATATAATAAGCCCCCCCTACCATTTCGAGCGCACCCATTTTACGCAACTCGGAGGTAACTGTCAAAATATCGATCGGCGAGGTTTTTTGAAATAAGCCGAATATAGCTTCGAAAATTTTCTGATGTGATTCTTTATAAAAAGACTCCGGCTTTAAAATATCAATAATCTCACTTAGCGCATTTTTTTCAAGCATCAATGCCCCCAAAACAGCCTCCTCAAGATCTACTGCCTGGGGCGGTAGCTTACCCAAGCCGCTTACCATGTTGTTTAATTTGGTCCGGCGCTCACCATAACTACCTCTTTTGTTATTATCCGTATTATTCGCTTCAAAATTGCTCTCGTTCATCATGATATTATATCAGAAATATAGCTTCCCAGCTCTTAAATTTAAGACGGGATAACAAATGTATAAAAAATAAAATTCACAGAGACGTTGAATTACAAACAGCATAATTAGTCCCTCAGGCAACAACTGTCAAAACGCTTTGAAGGACACAGTTTTACAGTAACACTTTTCAACACACTTTGTGGAAAA
This sequence comes from Sphingobacterium sp. CZ-UAM, assembly GCF_002000245.1. GTDB lineage: Bacteria > Bacteroidota > Bacteroidia > Sphingobacteriales > Sphingobacteriaceae > Sphingobacterium. The sequence continues at coordinate 2,216,579 of NZ_MTCM01000001.1, forward strand.
CATGTTGAAAATAAAAAACAAGCACTTAAAATCAATGCATTAAAAAGTGTGGATAACTTAGGCCATTGTGAATAACCAAAATCATCGAAATTCAAAATGATTGCATTTAATTCTAACATCACACAGCTCCAACATGGCTTTGTTGAAGAGAAATAGACTTCAGCTTTAAATCAAAAAACAAATCCTATTTTAAGCGTTAAAAATATACTTATATCGTATATTTGTAAAATGACGCACGATTCTTCAACATTAAAGCCCTATAAAGATGCCAATGATGGCAAGAAAAAACAGGTAGCGGATATGTTCAACAATATTTCCCATTCCTATGATTTCTTAAACCACTTCATGTCCCTGGGGATTGATATTATATGGCGAAAGAAAGCCATTAATGCCCTAAAGTCCATTAAGCCTCAGCTCATGTTAGATGTGGCTACCGGGACAGGTGATTTTGCACTGGAATCTATCAAGATATTGAACCCAAAAAAAATAATTGGAGTCGATATCTCTCAAGGCATGCTTGATGTGGCTAAAAAGAAAATCGCAAACAAAGGACTGGAAAACCAATTTGAAGTACAATTAGGCGATTCGGAAAGGCTTCAATTTGAAGACAATACCTTTGACGCTGTTACGGTCGCATTTGGTGTTCGTAACTTTGAAAATCTGGAAAAAGGATTATCCGACATTTACCGTGTATTGAAACCTGGCGGTAAGGCTGTTATTTTGGAATTTTCGAATCCCAAGAAATTTCCGATAAAGCAGCTCTACAATTTTTATTTCAAATATGTAACTCCGACCATTGGAAAATTCTTCTCAAAAGATGCCAGTGCTTACGAATATTTACCGGAATCTGTTGCTCAGTTTCCCGATGGACAGAAATTTGTCGCAATAAATAAAAGAGCTGGCTTCGACCAAACGATTGTGAGACCACAAACATTTGGTATCTGCACGATTTATATTGCGACCAAATAGGTCTATCAAGGACTTTTGGGCTGCGTTCCATCAACAGATGAAATCGCAGTCAGCAATGAAATTTACTATTTCAACACGTTAAAAAATATGACAAAGACAGTTTTCATCACAGGAGCAAGTTCAGGTATTGGTCAAGCCTGTGCTGAAGTGTTGGCGAAGGAAGGTTACAATCTTTTGCTTTGTGCGCGTAGACTAAATCGGCTGGATATATTGAAGGACAAATTAAATTCAATCTATCCACACATCAAAATTCATACCTTTGAATTGGATGTAAGAGATTCAGAACAGGTTCAAAACCAAATCAATGGTTTACCCGAAGAGTGGAAAACAATCCATGTATTGATCAATAACGCTGGTCTTAGTCAAGGTTTGGATCCGATTCAGGATGGTGATATTGGAGACTGGGATAGAATGATCGACACCAATGTAAAAGGGCTACTTTATGTCAGCAAAGCCGTTATTCCGTTACTAGATACTGCCAATGGTGCACATATTGTCAATTTAGGCTCCATTGCAGGCAAAGAAGTTTATCCAAATGGCAATGTATACTGCGCGAGCAAACATGCGGTAGATGCGCTTACAAAAGCAATGCGTATCGACCTGCTTTCCAAAGGTATAAAAGTAACTTCAATCGATCCGGGGATGGTTGAAACGGAATTCTCTGAAGTTCGCTTCCACGGAGATAAAGAAAGAGCTAAAAGTGTATATGCTGGTGTACAGCCCCTGACCGGAACTGACATTGCCGAAACCATACTTTTCGTCATCACCAGACCAGCCCATGTTAATATCAACGATCTATTAATAATGCCAACAGCACAGGCTTCAGGCACGATTGTCAATCGAAAATAATTTAAATATCATGTCATTAGAAACGCAAATAAATCAAGACATTAAAGCGGCAATGATTGCAAAAGATACGGCAACATTGCGTGGATTACGTGCCATTAAAGCGGCTATTCTCCTTGCTAAAACGGAGAAAGGCCATGCAGAAGAATTGAATCAAGAAGCTGAAATCAAAGTTTTACAAAAACTGGTAAAACAACGTCGCGAATCTGCTGAAATCTATAAAAATCAAAACCGTGAAGATCTTTATCAAATTGAGGTAGAAGAGGAAAAGGTAATCGAAGCTTACCTTCCAAAGCAATTGAGTAAAGAGGAAGTGGAAGCCATTATCAAAGCGATCATTGCTGAAACCGGCGCTTCTTCCATTAAAGATATGGGAAAAGTAATGGGTGCTGCCAATCAAAAATTAGCCGGACAGGCAGACGGGAAAACGATCTCTGAAGTGGTAAAAAGCCTTTTGGCTTAATTCTCCCTTTTCATAACATTGATTTATCAACCCTAATTGCTCTTATATAGGGTTGATAAATCATTTTTTCTCTTTATCAGCCGTCATGGAATATAATTGGAAACTCAAGAATTTTGAAGAACTTACGAATCGTGAACTGTACCGTATTTTAAAATTACGTCTGGAGGTTTTTGTATTGGAACAAGAATGTCTTTATCCTGAGCTGGATGACAAAGATTACAACTGCTTACATCTTTGGGCAGAACAGGATGGGGATATTGTCGCTTATACCCGTTTAGTTCCAGCAGGAATTTCTTACCCACAACCCTCCATCGGCCGTGTCATTGTTGCGAGAGAAGCCCGTGGAACAGGTCTTAGTCAATTACTGATGCACAAATCTATCGCAGCAACGTTGGAAGCTTTTGGTCCGCAGGATATTCAGATCGGCGCGCAATTTCACTTAAAGTCTTTCTACGAGAAATTTGGATTTAAACAAAACTCTGAACCCTATCCAGATTATGGAATTCTACACATTGATATGACGAAATCAGTTATTAAGTAAGTTCTATTTATGAATAATATTGTAATCATTACTGCAGCCGTTTTTGGTTCATTAGCCATTATACTTGGTGCATTTGGGGCGCACGCATTTAAAAAAATATTATCGGCTGAGAAGCTGGACTCTTTTGAAGTTGGTGTTCGCTATCAAATGTATGCGGCGATCACCTTATTGGTTCTTGGGCTAAATCTACCCTTTGACCATCAATCTGAAAGAGCAGCCTATTATCTAATTGCTTTGGGCACCTTATTGTTTTCTGGAAGCATTTATTTTCTTTCTTTTGCGGAACATTGGAAAAAAAATCTAAAATTTCTTGGCCCTATTACTCCTTTGGGAGGTTTACTGATGATTCTTGGCTGGCTTGCAATTATCATACGCTTTTTATAACTTAGCTGAATATATGGCAATGATGTCTGCCTTGAACTGCCCTAATAAGCTGATGACGTCTACTTTAAGTATAAAAACAACAAATTTTATATAAAGTAGATTTATGGCTTTCAAAATATCAGATCAACCAATTCAAATTAATTTCCATTTCTTTTTTAAGTGGTTTATCGCTTGTTGCGCAATAGGTTTCATTGTTGGCTCAATCTGTGCATTCTTTCTTTTTTCGCTAAACTGGGTAACTTCCTATCGGGAAACCCATTCCTGGATCATCTACGGATTACCGCTTGCTGGTCTTATTATTGCCTTATGCTACCAGCGCTGGGGCAACCCTTCAAGTAAGGGAAACAATCTCCTGATCGAAGAATACCTTCATCCACAACGGAGGATACCCCTTGTTATGGCGCCATTGGTGCTATTTGGAACCTTAATCACCCATCTATTTGGCGGATCGGCCGGACGCGAAGGCACGGCAGTCCAGATCGGCGGAGCGATCTCCGATCAGCTCAACCGTTGGTTTAATTTCGATAAAACCGAACGCCGCATTCTAATTTCCATTGGTATTACAGCGGGTTTTGCAGCTGTCTTTGGTACTCCGCTTGCCGGAACAATTTTTGGCCTAGAAGTATTGCTCATTGGTAAAAAAAGATATTTTGGCATCCTCCCCTGCCTTATCACAGCCTATATAGCAAACCTTAGTTGTCAGTTATGGGATATTCCACACACTCATTATCCTATACATGAAAGTATACCTATATTATCTTTAACCAATATCGGTCTCAGCTTGATTGCCGGAATTTTATTCGGTGCAGTAGCGTGGTTATTTACCTTCACGGGGGACTTCTTCAGTGTTCAATTTAAAAAGATCAAATCCCCTTTGCTCCGGCCCGTGATCGGTGGCATCATAATCGTTATTACTGTAGTATTACTAAAAAGCACGAAATATATCGGTTTAGGTATCCCAATGATTCAGGAGGCTTTTAACACTCCTTCGGATAACTATGATTTTCTTCTCAAATTGGTACTAACCACATTTACCCTTTCCGCTGGTTTCAAAGGTGGCGAGGTGACCCCATTATTTTTTATAGGGGCGACGTTTGGAAGTGCTCTCAGCACGATTATCCCACTCCCCTTAGGACTGTTGGCAGCCATGGGCTTTGTTGCCGTATTTTCCGGAGCGACAAATACCCCTTTGGCCTGTATTATTATGGGATGTGAACTTTTCGGTTTTCAACCTATTGTTTTCATAGCAATTGCCTGTATAGCAGCTTACCTATTTTCTGGAAAGAAAGGGATCTATATTGCTCAAAAAGGAGGAATTAAGGAAAAATTATATCGAAAATTGAACCTGTAATTCGATCAATATAACTACAATCCGCTCAAATAAAAAAGCATACAACCAAAGTAAACGGTTGTATGCCCTTTCTTATATTTTTTCTGGAAGATTTACAATAATTTACCTTGCAAAAAGAACGCTGCAACGGTAAAGTAAATGACCAAGCCTGAGACGTCTACCAATGTAGCCACAAAAGGCGCCGATGCTGTGGCCGGGTCCAAACCAAACCGACGTAATATAAATGGAATAAAAGAGCCAGACAAAGTTCCCCAAAGAACTATAAACAATAAAGAAACGGCTACTGTAAGGCCTATTGCTATCCAATAAGGGCCGTAATCATACAGACCGAGGAAATGCCAGGCTAATATTCTTAAAAAGCCAATGCTGCCCAATATTCCGCCCAAAATCAGTCCAGAAGACACTTCCCTTTTCATCACATACCACCAGTCCTTAAGTTTCAATTCACCCAGGGCCATAGCACGAATGATGAGTGAGGCAGCTTGGGAACCTGAGTTCCCACCACTGGAAATAATTAGGGGGACAAATAATGCCAGTACTACTGCTTTCTCCAGTTCCCCTTCAAAAAAGCCCATAGCTGAAGCCGTAAGCATCTCACTGAAAAACAAAATAATAAGCCACCCCGCCCGTTTTTGGATCAATTGAAGTAAAGGAGTCTTCGTATAGGCCAAATCCAGTTCTTCCATCCCCCCAAATCGTTGTATATCCTCCGTATCGCGATCTTCGATACGGTCCAACACATCATCAAATGTCACAATCCCAACCAATACACCGGCTTCAGTAACAATAGGCAATGCACTTCGATCATATTTCTGAAAAATTTCGAAGGCTTCCTCCATGGGTGTTGAAGCCTTAATCGCCGCAAAATTATAATCGATCAAGTCTGAAATCTTGGTAGATCCATCGGACAAAAGCAATTGACCGATTTTTAAATCGTCAATCAATACATTTTTCTCATCAACGACATAGATAAAATTGAGTGTCTCCGCTTTTCTTCCAAAGACTTTAATATGTCGAAAAACATCATCAACTGTATAATAGGGACGTACCTGCACATACATGGGGGTCATCAGCCGCGCGATGCTGTCTTCTTTATATCCAATCAGCTCCAGCGCCATCTGTTTTTCACGCTCGTTCAAGAGATTAATCAAATATTTGATCAGATCGTCGGGCAGTTCAGACAGCAATTCGTTACGCGTATCCGGCTTTAGATTATTCAGCAACTCAGACAATTCCTGCTCAGTCATTGATTTGATCAATGTGTATTGGACATCTACTTCCAAAAATGAAAAGATCTCCAATCTATCCTCCAGCGGATAGTCCATAAAATGTTGATGTTGTTCCCCTTTATTTAGACGCGATATTTCTTCCGCAATATCGGCTGGGTGTAATGCTGAATTTTGTTCCATTGGAAGAAAATTTTAATGGATTTAGCGCAAAAGTAGCTTATTTTGTATGATATTCAATCATCTACAAAAGTATTTTTTAAGAGAAAGACCGTTATTGTGATTTAGATAGACTGCTAACCCTGTTTCCTTTATGATTAAGTTACAAAAAGAGTGTAGAATTCACAAAACCTTAAAAATTAATTAATCCGGGCGCAAGCTCAACGGCTTCACTATTCGCCCTGAATAACCGGGCAGTCAACGATCCCTCTAATCTTATTTCTCCTTGATTTACGCTCAACCAACTTCCTTCGCGTAATCCAAGTACGGGCTGCGGATTAAATTGATGAAATTCCTGTATACGGGTTTCCCTTGTTTCTCCTTTATGGGTCGAATTTAAGTCGGGATCCAAAAAATGGGGGTTAATATTAAAAGGGAGGAATGCCAACGCATCAAAGCTTGCTGGATAAACGATAGGCATGTCATTTGTCGTGCCAATGGTCAATCCTGTAAGATTAGATCCGGCGGAGGTGCCTACATAGGGTGTTCCTTTGCCTATCTGTACACGTAATTGATGTACAAGATCCAAATCGTACAATGTCTTTAACAATAAGAACGTATTACCGCCACCCACAAAAATTGCTTTTGCTTCCTGAATGGCCTTTTTCTTGTTCTGAAACTCATGCAATCCGGCAACTTTGATATTTTGGTCATTTAAAGCTTCCTGTACTTTGGCCGTATACTCTTCAAAAGATATTCCAGATGGCCGTGCATATGGAATAAACAGCAATTCATCTGACGCGATAAATTTGACAAAATCTTCTTTAATATATTCGAGAAACCCACTACCATGAATGGTACTTGTGCTTACGACCAATAAATTATAAACTGGATTGATCTCCATATCTTTTTTACTAAAATGATAAAAAAATGCACCTTTTACTTCGTTTGTGACGATGCCAAAGGTACATCTTTAGTTTCTGATTCTTTATTTTTTATCAGCAGACTTTTTCTCTGCACTCAATCTTTTATTTTCTTGCAGCGCTCTATGTAAAAGATATTCGATCTGCCCATTGACACTCCTAAACTCATCCGCGGCCCATTTTTCCAATGCCTTGTACATCTGATCGTCAAGCCGCAACATAAAGTTCTTTTTATCTGCCATTTTAGTCAATTTATTGGTACAGCGTACCAGTATTTACAATTGGAGTTGCAGCCTTTTCGCCACAAAGTACCACCATCAGATTACTCACCATAGCCGCTTTTTTCTCATTGTCTAATTCTACAATATCTTTTTCAGACAATTTTTTAAGTGCCATCTCAACCATACCTACAGCCCCATCTACAATCTTTGAACGTGCAGCGACAATTGCGGCAGCCTGTTGTCTTTGTAGCATGGCACCAGCAATTTCGGAAGCGTAAGCTAAATGGCTGATTCTAGCCTCTTTAATAATCACTCCTGCAGGTGCAAGACGATCGGAAAGCTCCTGTTCAAGAATATGATTCACCGTATCGCCGCCTTCACGTAAAGTGATCTCCGCACCTTCATCTTCAAGGTTATCGTAAGGAAAACTTCCAGCTAGATGCCGTACAGCTGCTTCGCTCTGTGTACGCACATAAGAAGTATAGTTACTGACATCATATGCTGCTTTATACGTATCCCCAACTTGCCATACGATAACGGCGCCTATTTCAATTGGATTTCCCATCTTATCGTTTACCTTTAATGTCTGCCCTTGCAGGTTGTCCGAACGTAAACTGATCTTGATCGTAGAGTACAAGGGGTTGACAAAAAACAAACCATTCTCTTTAACAGTGCCCACGTATCGGCCAAAGAAATTTAAAACACGTGAATGATTTGGATTAATAATCATTAATCCTTTCAGGATAAAGAATGTTCCGATCATCAAGACCACACCAAGTACTACATAAAGCGAACTCTCGTCGACGTTGGCAAATGAAAATATGGCAGCTATAAAAGAAGCTACCGCAATTAATAAGGCTAAATAGCCTGACATAGGTTTAATCAATTTTTCCATAATTTATTAATATATATTTGATATCATTTTAATATCATAAAAATAGTAAAAAAAAGTTCATATTTCAAAGCTCAAATTTTTATTATTATTTTTGAGTATGCTCAAAAAATCCTTTTTACCACTCGTGAATGCCCATACCACAACGCTTATCCTCGGATCCCTGCCAGGCGACAGATCGTTGGAGCAAAATGAATATTATGCACATCCACAAAATCGCTTTTGGAAAGTGATGAGACAGCTATACAACCGCCCTCACGCAACAGATTATAGCGAAAAAGTAAACCTGTTACTTGAAAATGGCATTGGTTTATGGGATGTATGTGCCGAAGCATCCCGCCCCGGCAGTATGGACCTTGCGATCAAAGACGAAAGTCCGAATCCAATCATAGCCCTCCTTGATGCAAATCCAACGATCAATAGGGTCGTTTTTAACGGACAAAAGGCCTACAATTTGTATTTAAAGCATTTCGAAAAAATAGATCACGTTACCTATGTATGTCTCCCCAGCACAAGTCCAGCTAACGCTAAAACAAATCTTGAGAAACTGATCGCGCATTGGCGTATACTTATAAGTGATTAAATTACATAATTAAGGTTCGTTAATTCAGCGCTATTGTTTATTTTTGCGCTAAGATGTCAGATTTAAAATACAATCAACGAGGTGTATCCGCTGGAAAAGAGGATGTGCACAATGCGATAAAAAATATCGACAAGGGTCTTTTTCCCAAAGCATTCTGTAAAATCATTCCCGATATTTTGGGTGGAGATCAAGACTGGTGCAATATCATGCATGCTGATGGCGCAGGCACCAAGTCTTCCTTAGCTTATGTCTATTGGAAAGAAACAGGAGATATTTCTGTATGGAAAGGTATTGCACAAGATGCAATCATTATGAATATCGACGATTTGCTCTGCGTTGGAGCGACCGATAATATTCTACTTTCTTCGACAATTGGAAGAAATAAAAATCTTATTCCAGGAGAAGTTATTGCAGAAATCATCAATGGTACAGAAGAAATATTGGCTGAACTTCGTGATTTAGGTATCGGTATTTATTCAACTGGCGGGGAAACTGCTGATGTTGGGGATCTCGTACGTACAATAATCGTCGACAGCACAGTGACTTGTCGTATGAAGCGCGAGGATGTCATTTCAAATCACAGAATCAAAGGCGGAAACGTAATTGTCGGTTTGGCATCCAATGGAAAGGCGACCTATGAGAAATCCTATAACGGTGGTATGGGGTCCAATGGCCTAACCTCTGCGCGTCATGATGTATTTAACAAAAAGGTAGCCGAGAAATATCCGGAGGCATATGACCCTGCGGTTCCATACGAACTTGTTTTCGCAGGAAGTCAGGATTTAACCAATGACATCGTCGTGGAAACGGGCGAAAAAGTAACTGCAGGTAAACTTGTACTTTCAGCTACACGTACCTATGCTCCAATCATTAAAAATATATTGGATAAATACCGTTCTCAAATCGATGGAATGGTACATTGTTCAGGTGGAGCGCAAACTAAAGTACTGCATTTCGTTGACGATGTGCATATCATTAAAGACAATCTTTTCCCAATTCCGCCACTCTTCGAATTGATACAAAAAGAATCTAATACAGACTGGAAAGAGATGTACAAGGTGTTTAATATGGGGCACCGTATGGAACTGTATGTACCTGAAGCGATTGCTTCGGACATCATTGCTATCTCAGAATCTTTCGGCGTTCCGGCACAAATTATCGGCCGTGTGGAAGAAGCTACCTCTAAAAAAGTAACGATTACGTCTCCTTTTGGAGAATTTATATACGAATAAAATAGGAATGTACCAAGCTCTACTAAAGAAGAGCTTGGTGTATCTATTCCATTTGGTTTAAATGAAAGAAAAACTTTTCGTGGGGTGGAAAGAAACCCTGGATCTTCCGGAATTAGGAATATTTGGCATAGAAGCAAAGGTCGATACTGGCGCGGCTTCTTCGGTTTTGCATTGTAATTCCTATAAAATCGTTCATGAAGATGGTCAGGATTGGATTTTTTGCGAATTGATTACCAATTTCGAAACAGCGGAAACCAAAATTCTCAAATTAAGGCTTTATAAAACCAAATTGGTTAAAAGTTCCTTTGGCCAGGAGGAAAAGCGTTATTATATCCGGACCACGGCGAAGCTCTATGATCAGGTTTTCAGTATCAAGATTTCATTTAGAAACCGCTCCAAAATGACTTACCCCATGCTTTTGGGAAAGAATTTTCTATACCGCAGATTTTTGGTCGACGTTTCCAAAGACAATCTCTCCTTGAAGTCCCTGTCAAAATAAAAACAAATAGCAAAGCTATTTTGTTATCTTAGCACAAAAATATATTCAATATACAAACCGTGAAAATTGCCGTATTATCGACAGTAAAGAGTTTATACTCAACTCGTCGTCTCGTAGAAGCCGCACAACAAAGAGGACATGAATGTGTTGTCATAGACCACAGCAAGTGTTACGTTGGCATTCAACAAGGTAAACCCAGTATTCATTACAAAGGACAGGATCTCAGTGGTATTGACGCTATTATTCCCCGAATAGGCGCTTCGGTCACTTTTTATGGTTCGGCTATTGTCAGACAATTTGAGGTAATGGATGTGATTTCTGCAAACCCGAGTCAAGCGATTACCAGATCGAGAGATAAGTTGAGATGCTTGCAGATTTTGTCCGGTGCTGGCATCGGCCTTCCCATTACGGGGTTTGCCCGCACGGCATCTGATGTTGACGACCTGATCAGTATGGTTGGTGGCGCCCCCTTGGTGATTAAACTATTGGAAGGCACCCAAGGGATCGGTGTTGTTTTAGCTGAAACTAAAAAAGCAGCATCATCTGTTATAGAAGCTTTCTACGGGCTCGGAAACAATATATTGATACAGGAATTCATCAAAGAGTCAAAAGGCTCCGATATCAGAGCTTTTGTCGTTGACGGAAAAGTTGTGGGGGCAATGAAACGTACAGCTAAAGAAGGTGAATTTCGTTCGAACATACACCGGGGTGGTACAGCACAGGTCATCCGCTTGAGTAAGGCGGAAAGAGAGACTGCCATTGCTGCTGCAGCCCAATTGGGGCTTACAGTATGTGGTGTGGATATGATCCCCTCGGATAGGGGTCCATTGGTGCTCGAAGTCAACTCTTCCCCTGGGTTGGAGGGAATAGAAAAAGCTACAAAAAAAGATATTGCATCCGAAATCATTCAATATATTGAAAGACAATATGAAATGAAACAGGCGCAAATGCCAAAAGTAGTGAAGAAAAAGAAAAAGAGAGAGAGTAAACTTTAATAGCTCAGGATTAAAAGATAAAAGGGTTGTCTTGCAATACCTCCATAAAGTGTCTAACTTTTTAGTGGTATTGCAATGCAACCCCTTTTTTATTGGTCATTTTTTATCATTTCACCTTCATAACCATATTGTCAGCACCCTCGGTAGAGGCCTTTGCTTGGCCAGATTTGTTTTTAGTCGACTTGTAGTGAACGTGGTTTTTAACACCTTCAATTTGGATTGTTTCCCCACCTTTGGCTTCTATAGTTCGGGTGTTTCCTACCCCCTCAATTGATATAACTTTCCCTTGTTGATCAGCTACAACCTTTATGGGAGCGTTGTACTCTGGCCCCTTAGCCACAACCATACCAGCTAATAGAAGGAGTGCAAAACCAAATGCCCGTGCAGGTATGGTCCCCAAAAAACGACACTAGTCTACTAGGTCAATAGAGGCTAACAAAAAAGGAGCCCAAAGGGCTCCTTTAATATCTCTAACAAATTGACAGCGGATTAAAAAACTCTATTTTACTGCGTCTACAACTGCTTTGAAAGCTTCTGGGTTATTTAAAGCTAAATCAGCTAGAACCTTACGATTCAAACCAATGTTTTTAGCGTTTAATTTACCGATCAATTGGGAATAAGAAATTCCGTGTTGACGAGCTCCAGCGTTGATACGTTGAATCCATAAAGCTCTAAACTCGCGTTTTTTGGTTTTACGATCGCGGTAAGCGTATTGTAAACCTTTTTCTACTGTATTTTTAGCAATAGTATAAACTTTGCTACGTGATCCAAAGTAACCTTTTGCAAGGCCTAGGATTTTTTTGCGTCTTCTTCTTGAAGCTACTGCGTTAACCGAACGTGGCATATTTTTAAAATTAGTTTGGTAAAAGGTGCCATGTATTTCAATGAACTTACGACCCTGTACCCGGTTAAAAAATTATTATTAAATAAAATCGAATAAAACTTATTTACCGATAGCAAGCATACGTTTTACGTTGCCCATATCGCCATCAGATACATAACTTGTTTGTGTTAAGTTACGTTTACGTTTTGTGCTCTTTTTTGTCAAGATGTGGCTTTTGAAAGCATTTTTTCTTGCAATTTTACCTGTTCCAGTCAATTTGAAACGTTTCTTTGCGCTGGAATTGGTTTTAACTTTTGGCATAATACTTATAAATTTTATATCAATCTGTTAGAATTCTTTTATTATTTTTTAGGAGCCTTTGGAGCTACTGTCAAAAACATACGTTTACCTTCCAATTTTGGTAAAAGTTCTACCTTACCATAATCTTCCAGTGCCTGAGCGAAGCGCAACAACAAGATCTCACCTTGATCTTTGTGTACGATAGCACGACCTTTGAAGTGTACGTACGCACGCACTTTTTCACCACTTTCAAGAAACTTAATCGCATGTTTCAATTTGAAATCAAAATCATGTTCACCAGAGTTAGGTCCGAAACGAATTTCTTTGATAACAGTCTGTTTTGCATTAGCTTTGATTTCCTTTTGTTTCTTCTTCTGTTCGTAAACAAACTTACTGTAGTCGATAATCTTACAAACCGGCGGTACAGCATTTGGCGAAATCTCCACTAAATCAAGTTCCAACTCATCAGCCAACTCTAACGCTTTGCGTGTAGGGTAAACTCCTTGTTCCACATTATCTCCTACCAAACGTACTTCAGGTACCTTGATTAACTCATTAATGCGGTGATCTGGTTCTTTCTTTCTCATTGGTGGTCTTGGACCACCGGGTCTTTTTAATGCCAAATGTTTAAAAATTAAACGGTTATTTCCTTAATTAATATATCTCTAAATTCGTCAGCAGTCATAGATCCTAATTCTACTGAGCCATGTTTACGTACAGAAACTGTGCCATTTTCCACCTCTTTTTCCCCTACAATCAACATGTAAGGAAGCTTTTTCACTTCGGCGTCTCTGATTTTTCTGCCCACCTTCTCGTCACGTAAGTCTATCAGTCCGCGAATATCGGAATTATTTAGCGAATTCAAAACATTTTGTGCGTATTCTTCGTATTTTTCTGACACTGGCAAGACGATAAATTGCTCAGGCGCAAGCCATAACGGAAATTGTCCAGCACAGTGCTCGATCAATACCGCAACAAAACGTTCCAAAGATCCAAATGGTGCACGGTGAATCATAACTGGACGATGCTTCATGTTATCACTGCCAGTATATTCTAATTCAAAGCGTTCAGGTAGGTTGTAGTCTACCTGAATGGTACCTAGCTGCCATTTACGTCCCAGCGCATCCTTCACCATGAAGTCTAATTTAGGGCCATAGAAAGCCGCTTCACCATATTCCACCACCGTTGGTAATCCTTTTTCTTCCGCAGCTTCAATAATTGCCGACTCAGCTAAAGCCCAGTTTTCATCGGTACCAATGTACTTAGTGCGGTTTTCAGGATCACGTAAAGATACCTGCGCAGTATAATCATTGAATCCTAATGCTCCAAATACATAAAGGACTAGATCTATTACTTTCTTAAACTCATCTTTCACCTGATCCGGACGACAGAACAAGTGTGCATCGTCTTGCGTAAACCCACGTACCCGTGTTAATCCATGCAACTCACCTGATTGCTCATAACGATATACAGTACCGAATTCAGCAAAACGAACAGGTAGATCTTTATATGAACGCGGCTTTACCTTATAGATCTCACAATGATGTGGACAGTTCATCGGTTTCAACAAGAATTCTTCACCTTCGATAGGCGTTTTGATCGGTTGAAAGGAATCCGCACCATATTTTTCATAGTGACCAGAAGTCACATACAATTGTTTGTGGCCAATATGCGGAGTAACTACGGGCTCATACCCAGATTTCAATTGCGCTTTTTGCAAGAAATCGATCAGCTTTTGACGTAACGCAGCTCCTTTTGGTAACCATAAAGGTAATCCAGCACCAACTTTTTCTGAAAATGCAAAAAGCTCCAGCTCTTTACCTAATTTGCGGTGGTCACGTTTTTTCGCTTCTTCAATAAACTTCAAATATTCAGCAAGTTCAGACGCTTTCGGAAAAGTTACCCCATAGATACGGGTCAACTGTTTACGGGATTCATCACCTCGCCAATATGCACCAGCGACGTTAGTCAGTTTGATAGCTTTGATAAAGCCTGTATTTGGAATATGAGGGCCACGGCACAAATCTGTAAAATCCCCCTGTGTATAGAATGTAATTTTTCCATCCTCTAGATCCTTGATCAGATCAAGTTTATACTCATCGCCTTTTTCAGTGAAATACGCTAAAGCGTCAGACTTTGAAACAGCTTTACGTTCAAAAGTTTCCTTACGTTTGGCAAGTTCCAACATCTTGTCTTCAATTGCCTTAAAGTCATCCGAAGAAAATTCACGGTCGCCAAAATCCACATCGTAGTAAAAACCTGTTTCAATTGCAGGTCCAATGCCAAATTTAATTCCCGGATATAGGGCTTCTAAAGCCTCCGCAAGTAAGTGGGCCGAAGAATGCCAAAAAGTAGATTTTCCTTTTGTATCGTTCCAGGTCAACAATTTAACACTAGAGTCTTCTTCAATAGCACGGGCTGAATCCCATACTTCACCATTCACCTCGGCCGCAAGAACATTTCTCGCTAGCCCCTCAGAAATAGATAAGGCAATTTCGGCTGCAGTGATTCCTTTTTGATATTCTCTTACGGAACCATCAGGTAGTGTAATCTTAATCATTTACAACTATGATTTTTATATTGTTAAAAAATAGAAAACACAAAACAACATGTACAATTATGTTATTACACTTATGTTTTCAATAAATAAATTGTGAAACAAATTTAGCAAAATTTCTGGTAATAAACAGACTTTTTACGATCTCTTATCCCTTTTAAACAATCTTCTTTATTTTATAGACAAGATTGATTTTCATTTATAGGCAAGTTTGATTTTCTACGAATAGAACCTAGACAAGATTCCCAAAAAAGATCGACATTTATTTCTCTAATTCTTATAAAAATGACACCAATTCCACCGAAATCGACAGGATAAATTGAGCATATCATTAATATTTGCTACCTTTGCAGACTCAAATTTTAACTATGTCGAATCAAGTACCAGAAGACGGAACACGATTACCTTTGATGGAAGAATTCTACACCATCCAAGGAGAAGGTTACCACACCGGGACTGCTGCTTATTTCATCAGATTAGGTGGCTGCGATGTGGGGTGCCATTGGTGCGATGTAAAAGAAAGCTGGGATGCATCAATCCATCCACTTACCGCTGCGGATGCAATTATTGAAAATGCAAAAAGATATCCTGCTAAAACAGTTGTTATCACGGGTGGTGAACCGCTTATCTATAATTTGGATTACCTCACAAAAGGTCTCCATGCTGCTGGCATAAAAACTTTTATTGAAACATCAGGTGCCTACCCCTTAAGCGGAGAATGGGACTGGATTTGTCTGTCTCCGAAAAAATTCAAAGCTCCACGAAAAGATGTTCTTGATGCCGCCGGTGAACTTAAAGTGATTGTTTTCAACAAGAGCGATTTTGCCTGGGGTGAAGAATATGCGCAGTTAGTTGGACCAAATTGCAGGTTATATCTGCAGCCAGAATGGTCCAAATCCAAAGAAATGACCCCTTCTATCATTGATTATGTCAAGGAAAATCCAAAATGGGACATTTCCCTGCAGACACACAAATTTCTTAATATCCCTTAACCGGATTATAAAAATAACCCATATAAAAAAAGCATTCAACACGAGATGGTATGAATGCTTTTTTTTCGCTGACTTCCGTTGGTCTAGCCAATAAATCAAAATTACTTTATATATTCTTTTATAAATGCATCAAGTTCCAGCGTTTTGGTTTCCTCCCCCTCTTTGTCTCGGACCAAAACTTTACCGGCGCTATCCACATCCAAAAACATTAGGTTAGGATTAATAACAATTTTCCCGTTCTCATCCAACAAACCTATTTTCCCATCTTCAGAAAACATTAGATAATTGTTTAAAAATTTACTTATATTTTCCTTCTTATCAAGCAACACCTTACCCTCCTCCGTGACCAATCCAAAACTTCCATCTTTTTGGAAAATAGCCAATCGCTCAGTTGCCGGAGTAAGCCAGTCAAACCCTGCCTTATTCACTTTACTCCCTTTCTTATCCAATAACCAAAAATAATTGTCCTTGTCTGAAACGATCGCAATCCGATCATTAAAGTAGGCCAACGAGAAAAGTGAACACGGCAAGACCTCTTTGCCGGCCGAACTTTTGATCCCATAATATTCATCATTCGTCTCACTATCTTTCACCATTACCCATTTGAGGGATTTATCCAACGGAAAAGTATCCTCGAATAAACTGACATCCTCACCTTTATCTGCTTCGCCAGTACCTGATATATCCACAATTTTAACATCCTGAGGTAATTGAAAACCTTCCCCATCCGAAATGCTGGACACTTTTGTTGTCTCAAACCCCAGGTCTGCATTTTTACCTAATGACAATTTAAGCACCGCCCCGGGGAGATCATTTACAAATGAAAATGCAGTCATGTAGTATGAGGGAACTGCCTCTGAATACCAAACTGTCGCTTCAGCAGAATCCGTCTGATTTTTGATAAATAATTTTGCTTTTTTACAGGTCACTCCAGCCACATCTTCAATCTCTCCCATATCCTGCATCCACACATAAGGTACTTGGGATTCTTTTAGCTTATTGCTGACAATTTTGTAGGAAGGATGATAAGATTCCGCCGTTACAATATCATCTCCTGTTGAAAAGGAGTATGTTTTAGCCAATTTTCTATTCAAAATAGCATGTTCTTTCTGATTAACAACAGCCGAAGAGTAATTGGCGTCCGCTAAAACTTCAACATTCTTATAGGCCGTTTTTCCTTTCAGAAAAGGCTCGTAAAACTCTTTTGCAAATTCAGGAATCTCATTTTCAAATTTTTCGGGTGAAATTTCACCTTTAAACACCAATTCCATCTGCCATTGTTTATCCTGCCCATGTGCCACAGAAATGGACAATCCAGACAATAACGCTACTTTGAATAAATTCTTCATAAGAATGATAAATATGTATCTAAATAACAAAAGATAGACCAAAAAGCCTATCCTTCTGCTATATTTTTTATTTAATTACGTTTTTGCACTCATTTTTTTTGAAAAACGAAGTGGAAAAATACAAATCTTTTTTAGAATAAAATTATAATAATATCGTTTGTTTTGTTTTTACGGCTTCATCACAAGCAAGCGCTATGCGTAAACTGTTGACTGCATCTTCCATGGAAGATGTCAGGTCAATATCCTCTAGGATAGCCTGCTGAAAAAAACGTTGTTCCCTGTTACACAACTCCTGATGATCGGGTTCATCGGCCAAATTCACCCATTCGTCTTTTTTAACAAATTCATTATTCGCATCTAAATCAGCATAGTGTACCCGCAGACTTTCTGTTTGTGTATGCGCCGCCACCGAATCCGAGTTACCCTCGTTGCTTGCTTTGTCAGCAACAATGGACACCGAGCCCTTGGGACCGAAAACATCTTTTACAAAAAAGGCATTTTGACTCACCATAGGCCCCCAACCGGCTTCGTACCAACCTACAGAACCATCCTCAAAATGCAATTGAAGCTGGCCATAATTATAGTTCCAATCTGGAATATCGTCTGTAAGCCGGGCGCCTATCGCCGAAACACGCACCGGCTTGACACCTACCATCTGACACATCACATCAATATAATGTACACCACAATCAACTATTGGACTTAGACTAGACATCAGATTGCGATGGACATTCCACATGTAACCATGGCTTTGTTGATTGAGATTCATCCGCATAACTAAGGGTTTCCCCATAGTCTTCGAAAGCTCAATAAATTTCATCCATGAAGGATGATAACGGAGGATATATCCTACAACCAGTTTTTTATTATACTTTATGGCAGCGCTCACTACCTCTTTCGCTGATGTGACATCTTCGGCCAGAGGTTTCTCGATAAAAACATGAGCTCCCGATTCGAATGCTTTAATTGCGTAATCTTTATGTGTATCAGGATAAGTAGCAATACAGACCGCATCGGGTTTTGTTTGCTCCAATGCCTCTTCGTAAGATTCAAAAAGTGTATAATCAGCGCCTAGCTCCGTATTAAGCTTACGCTTACTATCTCCCCTAGCGACCAAACCAACAATTTCAAATCCATCTAAGTCATGATAAGCTTTTGCATGGGAAGCTCCCATATTACCACAACCAACAACCAATATTTTTATTACTTGCATCAATTATTCATTTAATTTCTATTATTTTTTTAACCCATCCAATGCAAAGGCCGACCCAGCCCCCAATACCGCCCCAGCGAGTACATCCGTTGGATAATGCACCCCAAGATACATCCTGGAATAACCAACACTTCCCGCCCAAAGTAAAGACGGCGCAACAACATACCATTTGGGGTAAGCACGGGACAAGCTTGACGCTGTTGCAAAAGCCGATGAAGTATGGCCTGAAGGAAAAGAATAACCGCTAGCCGTACGAACAGATATAAAATTAGGGTATTTTTTAAAGGGCCTACTCCGCTTGACCAGATGTTTTATTCCGACATTAACCAATGCCGTCACAGCCGTACTACTTGCTACGTAAAGTGCATTTTGACGCATTGCCTTATCGTTATTGATAGCACCGACAACTAATAGACCAACAGGAACGGCAACTTGCACATAATTGTTGATGTCAGACAGCACTTTAAAAGTCTGTGTCTGAGGTTCAGTTCTTGTTTCAGCTATTGATTCCAAAATACGAATATCTAAAGTGGATGCTGGCTTTTCCTGAGCGATTACAGTACCAGTAATGCATGTCACCCAACTTATTAATATAAATACTACTCTTTTCATCTGCTATAGATTATTTATCATGTGATATTCAGCTTTTTTAGCCAATTCTATTTTAATCCGCAAAAGCTAATGCAAGTAATACCACCACTTCCTCCAACGGATTCATTTCATAAGCGAATCAAATTAAAAACTTCGCTCCTTAAAAATAAGTAAATTTCTAAGAGTTGCCAGTCAATGTTTCAAACTTTATAGAAAACAGAACGAAATTTTAATGATTTATATCATCACAGATCGGTTCTTTAAACTTTTTAAAATGATATTTTTGTATTTCCCATTAATTTACTATACATTTGCTCTCAGTTATTAATACAAACATGGTCTATACCTACGTACATCATTTTCATTTGCATCATCGCCATTGTGGCGATATGTTAATTTAATGTGTTCTTACGTAGAATACCTTCCCTCTTGTTTGATTTCTTATTATTAATAATTTACTGCTAACATTTATAAAGCGTTGAAAAATCTTAAAATTGCTATCCAAAAATCGGGTAGGTTAAACGAAAAATCTGTTCAATTACTAAAAAACTGTGGTTTGGATTTCGAAAACTACAAAAGTTCCTTAATTACTACGGTAGGCAACTTCCCTTTGGAAATATTGTTTCTCAGAGATGATGATATCCCGGGCTATGTCGAACAGGGAATAGCTGATCTTGGTATCGTAGGCGAAAATATCATCGATGAAACAGAATCGAAAGTAGCATATATCAAACGGCTAGGCTTCGGGAAATGCACATTGAAACTCGCGATACCGAAAGATAGCTCCATTCAAGATATTAAAGACCTTAACGGCAAAGCGATTGCCACCTCCTACCCCAATATCCTTAAAAATTTCCTCGACGATTACAAAATCAATGCTGATATACGATTGATATCTGGATCTGTCGAAATTTCACCTGGCCTGGGTCTTAGCGACGCCATATGTGATATTGTATCCACCGGAGGGACCTTGAAAAGCAATGGTTTAAAACCCTTTGCCGATGTCAAAAATTCTGAGGCTATTCTCGTCGGTAGAAAAGGGCTTGAAGGAAATGAAATTCTCACCGAGTTGGTTCAACGTATAGAATCGGTTCTTTTGGCAAAGGAGACCAAATATGTGGTATTGAATGTGGAGAAAAAGAATCTTCCTGCCATCACTTCTTTATTACATGGCGTAAAAAGTCCCACTGTAGTTCCGTTGGCCGAAGAAGGCTGGGTGGCGGTACACACCGTTATTACTGAAGACGACTTTTGGGATAAAATCAACAAATTGAAAGCAGCAGGCGCACAAGGCATTGTTGTAATGCCAATTGAAAAAATCATTCTTTAAACTTGACCTATTCATACGACCATGCTAAAAAAATATGAATACCAATCTTTAGGAAAAGCGGAACTGCAACAATTGGTTGCGCGGAATACAGATCCGAACAATTCAATTCAAGAAGTGGTCCAAGATATTATTCAGCAGGTACAGACGCAAGGCGATATTGTCCTGCGTGAATATGCCGAAAAATTTGATAAAGTACAGCTGAACAGACTTTTTTTGGATGAAGCGGACATTGATGAATTAGCCGCAACAATCCAACGTGACCAGCAGCGCGCTTTAGAAATCGCCTTCCAAAATATTCACAGATTCCATAGCACGCAGCTTAAAAGAGAACGCACGGTCGAGACAATGCCA
This sequence comes from Sphingobacterium sp. CZ-UAM, assembly GCF_002000245.1. Classification (GTDB taxonomy): domain Bacteria; phylum Bacteroidota; class Bacteroidia; order Sphingobacteriales; family Sphingobacteriaceae; genus Sphingobacterium. The sequence goes on from NZ_MTCM01000001.1 coordinate 2,237,369, forward strand.
GGAGTAAAATGCTGGCGGGAAATACGTCCGGTTGAAAAAGTGGGCTTATATATCCCTGGCGGCTCTGCGGTACTACCAAGCACATTATTGATGCTGGGTATCCCAGCTCGCATCGCAGGATGTAAGGAAATCGTGGTTTGTTCACCGCCGCAATCCAATGGAAAGATCAACGGATTTGTCGCCTATTGTTTGAAATTACTCAATATTAAGCGGATCTACCTTGTAGGTGGGGCTCAGGCGGTGGCAGCGATGGCATTTGGTACACAATCTATTCCTAAAGTTGATAAAATCTTTGGCCCGGGCAACCAATTTGTCACCAAGGCAAAATCAATTATACAGGGATTAACCAACGTGAGCATAGACATGCCTGCAGGTCCTTCTGAAGTGCTTGTTATTGCTGACGAAACAGCTAATCCAGCATTTATTGCCGCAGATCTTCTCGCGCAGGCAGAACATGGTGTAGACAGTCAAGCGGTATTGGTTGCCACTTCCACAGCTATTGTAGATGCTGTTAACAGGCAACTAGAAGCACAATTATCGGTTTTACCACGCAAAGAACTTGCTTCAAAAGCGATTGAAAACTCCTATGCAGTAACCGTAGGCAACCTTCAGGAGGCCTTACAGTTTTCAAACGAATATGCTCCCGAACATCTGATCCTGGAGACGGATCAGTGGCAATCGCTGATACGCTTTATCAGCAATGCAGGATCGGTCTTCTTAGGCCACCTTACTCCGGAAAGCGCCGGTGACTATGCGTCTGGAACCAACCACACCTTACCGACATCGGGATATGCTCGCTCCTATTCTGGTGTTTCCGTCGACTCATTTGTAAAGAAAATAACATTTCAGCATATCAACGAAACGGGACTCCAACAGATTGGATCTACAGTTGAAATACTCGCTGAATTGGAGGGCCTACAGGCTCATAAAAATGCGATTTCTATTCGAAACCAACAAATATAGCTCTGACAGAATCAAATAAGAGATAACAAGAGCGGGGGGTCCATTTTTCTTTGGACACCCCGCTCTTGTTTAATTTTACCTGCTATATACACGACCACCGGCTGTCCAATAGCCAATCTGCAGTGACGGTTTGAGATAACATGCATCAAAAAACAAATGTGGGTTACCTTCCAAATGTATCGTAATTATCTGTCGCATATTTCTCAAATCTGGTCAGAAGAGCAATATTATCTTTTTCCAACGGACTTAGGTCCGCACTAACGTCTTTGGATACCGGAACATACCAATCTACAGGATCGAAGAACTGACGAATAGAGGGTTTCGTAAACGCATAGCCATGGCGTGCAAAAATCGTATTTCGAATAATCTCTAGATCTAACTTTTTTAGATTTTTCAAGTCTTTCTCCTCCAATTTTTGTTTCGAAGCATTTATACTGAACACAGCTGGAGAGGCGGAACGGTAATATTCCATTACATAGGTATAGGTGGAATCACCATCTTGGTCGGTCGCTTCCTGCTTTTTCGCGTTGATCCAATCCACCAGAGTTCCATATTCTTCATCTTGATTATTTAACATCAGATTTGGATTATAGGCAAATTGCTTTTTCAATAATTTGAAACTCCTTTTCTTAATCTTTACTCCCTGGTCATAGGCTACCCAACTTCCGATTAGTGTATCATCCTTCAATTTTATTTCAAAACGGCCATCCGATTTTTTATCCCCAGGCTCGTCCAATAAAAGCTGTATCGCATTTCCATTACCTTCAAGTTTTCCCGTCAAAGAACGCAAGTTCCCTTTAACTACATTTTGCCCAAAGACGTTTCCTTTATCTGTTATTTTTTTGATGGTTAGATTTATTTTTGGACTATAATCTGTTGTTGGCAACTCCGCTCCCCCTTCAAGCGAATTTTCATCAATCAGAAAGTCCCCTACCCAATTACCGTAAAGTTCCTGATGTGCTTCGCGTTCAAGAACAGTAGAATCTTGTGCCGAGGGCTTAATAGCCGTCTTCTTTGCTTGCTCTTTACAGCCGATTAGGGCAGAAAGCACCAATAGTAAATAGATATTCCTTTTCATATCTCTATAATTTATCGTGTTAAGCTAACGAATATATTCCATTTTTGAGCCAGACAGTTCATGATGATTTCTTAAATTGCGATTTTTTCGATAAATAATATATTCCACGAGCAATAAATTCGGTACCCAGCCAAGCCAAGCAATAATCTGATAAAGATCCATCGGATTAGGCTGGAATAGATATACCAAAATCACTTTCCAGAAACGCAATGTAAGGGCTGAACAGGTCAGGGCAAAACTGCGCAACATAAATTCTTGATGCCCTTTAAACTTCCTTTGAACTGCCAGGCGAACAGCCTGTATGGTAAAATAAAACCAACTTAGCGCAAGAAATTCAAAGGAAATGACTGAAAATACCCCTCCATTCGCGACTGCCCCGATCAATACTCCGGAAGGTGCAGCAAACCCCAAAATACTAATAACATAGACGTAACCGATCGCCCGATGCCATAACGGGTATTTTTTTAGCAGACCTGAATTAAATTGGGTAAAACCAGCGGGTAAGGCGAGTATTGCCGTACAGACATGTACATAGAAAGCATATCTATACCACCAAAGCTCCGCTATTTCAGTTTGTTTAATCATTAGAAAATTTGCATCCAATGCAAAACTATGGTAACGCCAGGTGATTTCTGCCATCAACATGCAGCTGTAGGCAAAAAGTAAAAGCCAAAATCCATTCAATAACGATATTTGAGCCTTTTTTACCATAACGAGATTATTTACTTCGAATTGCTTCGACAGGATCTAAACGAGAGGCCATTAAAGCAGGAACGATTCCGGATATCAGTCCAATGAAAGTAGAAAGAGATACTGTAAGAATAACCATCTTTAGACTGACAACAATGGCTACGCCCGTAGCCAATTGAACAATAAATGCCAGAAAATAGACAACAAAAAGACCGATCCCGCCTCCGAGCAGGCAAAGGACAATAGACTCAATGAGAAACTGCGACAAAATAAAAAAGTTTTTAGCTCCCAATGCTTTTTGGATTCCAATAATATGTGTACGCTCTTTGACACTCACAAACATGATATTCGCAATACCAAAACCACCAACTAAAATAGAAAAAATACCAATGGAGAGCCCCGCTAGATTGATAATACCGAAAAGCTGATCCAATGCCCCTGTAATCATTGTTGTTTGGTTAATGGAAAAATTTTCCTCCCGTTGCGGAGAAATACGACGGATTGACCGCATCAAGGTTTTTGCTTCACTTTCAGCTTCCGCCAATGTATAACCGGACTTGATGACCATCGCAATACTTGGTGAAAAATTGTCGTAATTGACAAGATTACGAGCCAATTCAAATGGAATAAAAGCAGTATCATCAGGTGAGGTATTAATTAGCACACCGTTACCTTCTTTTTTTAAAACACCGATGACCTGAATTTTTCTACCCAACATACTAATATACTTTCCTACAGGTTCCTCATTTGGAAAAAGCCCCTCTGCAATATTAGCACCCAAAACGGTGACCAAAGCCCCCCCTCTGGATTCACTCTCGGCAAAATACCGACCGTTAACAATATTTAAATTTTGAATATAAAGGTTTTCATAGGTAGCCGCATTTACCGACGAACCTTGGGCGGAATTGTTCTTATATTTGATCGTTGTGTTACCGATATTAATCATATAAGCCATATATTCTGCGGTTGTCATACGACTTCTTAAATCCTGATAATTATTATAAGTGGGCTCAGGTCTATTCAAATATTTCCACCAGGGATAATTCGGACCGCCGTCCCAAGGCCATTTCTCAATATAAAGGGTCTTGCTACCGATCTTCTTTACAGACTCCTCAATATTATTTCGTAAGGTATCAACCGCCGAAAATACGCCTATGATGGTAAAAATACCGATAGTCACGCCCAGCAGGGAAAGCAGGGTACGTGTACGATTGTCCTTTAATGCAGAAAACGCAAACTGACAACTTTCCAATATCAATCTAAGGAATAACATAATTGTATTCTAAAATACAATATAGTTTTGATTTAATGTCAAAATCAATAAAATATATCTATAAATTGGAAATAAGACCTTTTGATACCCAAAAAAGTTATAACTTTGTATGCTTTTTGCAACCTAGTATTTGGTGCACTGTAATGCACTGAAAGGCAGACATTAAAATATATATCATTAAAGATGAAGTTATCTCAATTTAAATTCAACTTACCAGAATCACTACTTGCTTCTGAACCTTCTGAAAATCGTGACGAATCGCGTTTGATGGTCCTACATAAAGATACTGGTAAAATTGAACACAAAATTTTCAAAGATGTATTGGATTATTTTGACGACAAAGACGTCATGATATTAAACAATACAAAAGTTTTTCCAGCGCGCCTATATGGTAATAAAGAAAAAACTGGAGCTACGATTGAAGTTTTCTTGTTACGCGAATTGAACAATGAACTTCGTCTTTGGGATGTATTGGTTGATCCAGCGCGTAAAATCCGTGTCGGTAACAAATTATACTTCGGTGATGATGACCTGTTAGTGGCGGAAGTAGTTGACAATACAACTTCACGAGGACGTACAATCCGATTCCTGTTCGATGGTACCGATGAAGAATTCCGTCGTAATATCGAGATTTTGGGAGAAACACCGCTTCCTAAATATATCAAACGTAAAGCAACTCCAGAAGATAAATTCCGTTACCAAACTATTTATGCAAAAAATGAAGGCGCTGTAGCTGCACCGACAGCCGGTCTTCACTTCTCACGCGAATTAATGAAACGTTTGGAGCTTAAAGGCGTTGATTTTGCTGAAGTGACATTACACGTCGGTCTTGGTACTTTCCGTACGGTGGAAGTTGAAGATTTGACAAAACATAAGATGGATTCTGAGCAATTTATTATTACCGAGGAAGCTGCAAAAATAGTAAACAAAGCCATTGATAATAAACGTCGCGTTTGTGCTGTCGGAACCACTTCAATGCGTGCCATCGAATCCTCTGTCTCAGCAGATCATCATTTGAAAGCTGCTTCAGATTGGACAAGTAAATTTATCTATCCACCTTACGATTTCAGCATTGCAAATTCAATGGTCACCAATTTCCATACACCGGAATCTACTTTATTGGTCATGATTGCAGCATTTGCAGGATATGAAAATGTGATGAATGCTTATGAAGTTGCTGTAAAAGAAAAATATAGATTCTATAGCTATGGCGATGCCATGTTGATTATTTAGTCAGTTTTAGATAAACGATATCTCGAAACGTGGGTAGCAACAAACTATCCACGTTTTTTTAAATAATAACCTTCAATCTCTGCACATGAATTTTGTCATTATCGTTGCCGCCGGAACGGGAAGTCGTATGAATAGCGATCTACCAAAGCAATTTCTAGATTTAAACGGCTTACCGGTAATTATGCACACTATCAACCATTTTCAAAAGTCATCAGATATTTCAGAAATCATCTTGGTTATCAGCAAAGAAATGGAAAAATTCTGGATGGAATTATGCGCAAAACTGAACTATAATACAGCGGTACATTTAACGTATGGAGGCAGTACTCGTTTTCAGAGTGTAAAGAATGGCATTAAATATATCCAGGAAAATTTTAAAATAGAAACCAACGATTATATTGCTGTCCATGATGGCGCCCGTCCCATCGTGTCCGCTTCATTAATCAACAGGGCATTCCGAGGAGCCTATCAACATCAAGCAATAGTATTGGCACAAAAAAGTGTCGAATCCATACGAATTGGCAACACGATTTCAAATCATGCAACCGACCGGAACCAGATCTGGTTAATCCAGACTCCACAGGTCTTTCAGGCGGAATTATTAATAAGGGCTTACAATCAAAAAGAAGATCCCCTATTTACAGATGATGCATCGGTCGTCGAAAAAATAGGCAATCGCATTTCTATTGTAGAAGGAGATTCCAAAAATATAAAAATCACCTATCCGCAGGATCTACAAATTGCCCATTTTTATCTGAATTTAATGTAATAGTGGATGGATTAGGCGTTACCACGGATTACGCGCAATAACACTACGATAATTGCAATCACCAATAGGATGTGAATGATATTCCCTCCTGCATAACCTCCAAAAAAGCTGATCGCCCAAATGATCACTAAAATAACGGCGATGATGTACAATAAATTTCCCATTTCTTTATAATTTAATAAGTTGTTCTATTTGTGTATAAGTATAACAACGAGAAATGGACTATAGTTTTATATTAAATAGAATTGTCAAGATTGATCTGCAGTCTATCGTACGCTAAATATATGTTTGGAGGTAATTCTTCTGAGACTTCAGCATGTAAGCCCATCCGATGTCCAATATGAGTAAAATAGGTCTTTTCCGCTTGAATATCTTGCGCAAATTCAATGGCTTCCTGCAATGTCAAATGAGAAATATGGGATTCTTTTTGCAAGGCATTGACCACAAGAACTTTAACACCTTCCAGTAATTTCCTCGATTCTGCTGAAATAAACTTAGCATCTGTAATATAAGCAAAATCGTCTATCCGAAATCCAAGCACGGGCATTTTATAATGCAACACTTCAATGGGGATAATCTCCTTCCCAAACAAGAGCAATGGTTCGCCAGCTTTTATTTCCTCAAGATCTAATCGAGGAGCTCCTGGATATTTAATTTCTGTAAATGCATAATAGAATTCGCGCTTTAAAGCTTCGTGAAGCGCATTTGTTCCATAAATCGAGATCGATGAATGCTGTTGGTAATTAAATGCTCTAACATCATCCAAACCGGCTATATGATCTTTATGAGAATGCGTCATTAATACAGCATCAAGGTGCATTACTTTCTCCCGCAGCATCTGATAGCGAAAATCAGGACCTGTATCAATGACGAGCGTGTGATTATTATATTCAACAAGAATGGAAGAACGCAACCGTTTATCACGTTTGTCCTGAGATAGACAGACTTGACATTGGCACGCAATAACGGGCACCCCCTGTGATGTTCCTGTTCCTAAAAATGTTACTCTCAAACTGCTGTTTTTGATTTCAATACCTCTTCATAAATCGGAAGTAGTTTTTCTGAAATAGTTGTTGCATCAATCTCGACATCCAATAGAATATTCCATAAAGACTGGATTTTTATCTCCAGATTCGAAAACTTATTCACAACTACAACCTTTGTTGCCTGTAACATACAGGCCCCGGTACGAAATGAGCCCTTTTCATACCTAACTTTATAGCCTTGTTCTTTAAAAAATTCCTCTATCTTTACTAAACTACTCTGTGTAAACGGCAACAAAATCTCTCCTCCTTATTAATTTCTTCCTCGGTATTCCAAACTTAGATAAATTTGCTTTTATATACAAATAAAATCACTTTCATACATGATCCCTCTTAACCAAAATCAATCAATCAATCAATCAATCAATCAATCAATCAATAAGCTTAAGAAGTTCATTACAAAAGGTATCCCAACTATATTTTTTCTTCTCATCAATAATATTTGTTCTGAATTGTTTCTCTTTATCATGGTGATAGAAAGACGCAATTCCCGTCGCGATACTATCAACATCGGGGCCTACAACATAGCCCACATAACCATCTTGTACCAGTTCAGGTAGTCCTCCCACATTACTAACAATCATGGGCAAATCAAAGTGATAGGCCACCTGAGTAATACCACTTTGTGTCGCGCTGCGATAGGGCAATACGACGCAGTCAGCTGCCGAAAAATAACGACCAACCTCTTGATTCGGAATAAAATCGGTATGCATATAGATCGACTCCTCCAAATGATATTTTTTAATAAGCGCAAAATAGGGTGCTGGGTCGCCGTAGAACTCTCCCGCCAACAATAGTTTGATATTTAAATCCCGGAGCCTCGCATCTGCTAAGGCCTCCAACAGCATATCCAAACCTTTATATTGTCTGATAAATCCAAAAAATAAAATTACCTTGTCTTTCTGATCAATATGGAGCAATTTACGTGCTTCAGGTTTGCTCAAATGAGCCCCATAATTATCATAAAGGGGATGGGGAGTATAGACTGCAGGCATCTGCGGACTCAGCATTTTTAATTCTGCTAGCACACTTTTACTCATCGTAACGCAGGCATCAACCGATTTTAAGAAATACCGGATTAGCAACTTGTCTCCGAATCTTTGTTCATGAGGAATGATATTATCCGCAATGCAGACAATTTTAGTATGTTTATTTTTTCGTACCTGTCGTTGAATAGTGCCTAAACAAGGACCAAAAAAGGGCATCCAAAAACGAACGATAAGTAGATCGTATCGCGCATTCCGAAGTTCCCTTCCAACCCTAAGCCAATTCAGCGGATTGATCGAATTGACCTTAGTCTTAATATTCAGCCCAGTAGGAGCCGGCTCATCTGAGTATTGGGATTTACCCGGAAAGAGAAAGTTGGGATACTGCAAAGTAAACGAGTAAATATCCACCTCATGCCCCAATTCTTGGAAGTGAGCTGCCAATCGTTCGTTGAAAGAAGCAATTCCCCCACCCCTTAGAGGGTAAGCAGAGCCCAGAATCACAATGCGCATAGTGAATTAAATGACTTTTTCAATTTGATAATCATTTCGCTCCGAACTACTTCTTGAAACCAGTTCAGCTAAAAATCCTGTCAAAAATAATTGGGTCCCTAGAATGATCGCTGTCAATGCAAAGAAAAATAATGGTTGATCAGTGATATCCCTAAATGGAGTACCACTGGCAATACTCATTAGTTTGTGACAGATTAAATAGATGGAGATAAATAAACCGGCCAAAAAGCTAATCACGCCCATGACACCAAAGAAATGCATTGGTCGCTTAGCGAATTTCCCAACAAAAAATATAGACAGCAAGTCTAAAAAACCTTTAACAAAACGTCCCGGTCCAAATTTCGTTGTTCCGTATTTACGCGGATAATGTTGAACAATTTGTTCCTGAATATTTGTAAATCCGGCCCATTTTGCAATCACGGGAATATAGCGGTGCATCTCGCCATAGACCTCTATATTCTTTACTACTTCTTTTTTATAGGCTTTTAGACCGCAGTTAAAATCATGTAAATTATGAATCCCTGACATGGACCGCGTCACACCATTGAATAATTTGGTCGGAATTGTTTTTGTTAATGGATCATAGCGTTTTTGTTTCCAACCCGAGACTAGGTCGGCACCTTTGTTCATAATTCGGTCATATAGTTCCGGGATCTCGTCTGGACTATCCTGCAAATCTGCATCCATTGTGATGACCACATCGCCCTGAGCTGCCGCAAATCCAACATTTAATGCAGCGGATTTCCCATAGTTACGTCTGAATTTGATGGCCGAAATATTGCCATTTTGCAATTTTAATTCTTCAATGATCTTCCAGGAGTTGTCTTTACTCCCATCATCAACCAGAATAATTTCATAAGAGAAATGATTGGCCGTCATTACCCGGTCAATCCAGGCAGTCAATTCGGGTAAAGATTCTTCTTCGTTAAATAACGGAACAACAACAGAAATATCCATGTGAATGTTAATCATGCTAAAAATGTACTATTTTAATACAAACAAAGGTATTACTTTTCTTAGCAATACCTTATGCGCTATACTTTATTTTATAAAAATCTACTTAGTAGGCTGCACTAATACAGGCTTTTCTCTTTTTGAAAGCGCAGATAATAACAATGCAAACACAAATTGGAACAACAATGTAATCGCAAGACCTTTAAAAATCTGGCCCAAAGTTATCTTTCCAATCGCCTCAACCTGTTTTTCTAATTCAGCAATTTTTGAATCAATGACTTCGTCAGGTACATTATTCTTTTCCATATATTCAATGGTCACATTAATAGTATGGGTCACAACTTTCTCTTGCAGAGCAGGATTCACAAAATTAACATACACCTGTGTTCCAATGGTCGAAATAATCGTCGAAATAGCCAACATCATAAAAATGGATTTAAGCGCTATGGAAAAACTCCAGTAGCCTCCATTCGCTTTTCTAAGAGAAAAGGAAAACAATGCAGATATAATAACAAATATACCCGTATTGACAATAAATGACATAGACATAACTCCCCAGAAGGAATTCAGGTCTTTAACGACGAACAAAACGACTAATCCAAGAATAAAAGAAATTATGCCCAGAATGATGCCATAGATAATACTCTTTTTCTTGTCAATTACCGCATCGAATCCGGCATTGCTGGGGTTAATTGAATCTGTCATATTTATTTATTGTAATAAGTACTAAGAACTTTATAGAGAGCCAAATCAAACGCTTTATTGTTTGACGCCGCAGCATACTCCTCAAATTGTTTATCACTAGGTCTCAATTCACTAAAGAAACTCATTACAGGATAAAACAATTCATATACTTCGCTTCTAGGATTAACACTTTTCGCTACTTTGGCTATTTCAGCATATGGACTATCCACTAGAATCTGATTGGCGATAATATCTTCATAGATTTCATGCTCATCCTGAAATTCATCTTCATCAACCAATAAAAACTCCTTTAGGAAATCATCTAATTCCGGCTCTATCTCATCATCTTTACATTCACCTAAGTAAAGGAAAATGTTCAACAATTCAGTCCCACGATCTATCGTCTCATCTTCAATTGCTTCCCATTCTTCCGAATCCAGGTAATCATCTTCAAGCTTGAGCACGTCATTAGAAAAGAAATTCATTAACAGTAAGTCAACATAAACTTCGCGAAGTTCGTCAAACAAAGGATAATCGTCAAAAGACTGATCCAAAAGATCCAACTTCTCCAAATAAGTGGCTTCAGTATTGAATACTTGAATGATTTTTACCAGAAATTCTGGGGCTGTATCAATCTCGTCAACTTTTCCATAATTTAAAATACCTGCTTCAACAGCAGCTTTTATGTTTGCTTCCATGGTTTAATCGTTTTTAATGATTTGATTATTATTGATGACCAATTCGACAGCCCCCTTTAGTGTCTGTCCGAATAGTGGAGAGTTTTTTGATTTTGATTTATTTGTCTTTTCATCGAAATTCCAGGATTTCGCAAGATCGAACAATACAAGATTTGCCATTGCTCCTATTTTAATTTCCGGAACCGGCAAACCAAGAATTTGTCTTGGTCTAACCGAAAGACTGTTTACAATTTGCTCTTCGTTTAATCCAGCACGAACCAACAAAGGTAATACGGTTTGTAATCCTATAATACCATTTTTTGCGATATGAAATTCAACATTTTTAAATTCTATCTCCTGTGGCGTATGTTGCGATACTACCGCATCTATTACACCATCCTTTACGCCTTTTATAAGCGCTTTGGCATCAGATTTAGTTCTTAACGGCGGGCTAACTTTATAGTTACTATCAAAACCTAGGATATCTTCATCCGTAAAAACCAACTGATGAGCCGCCACATCACAAGTTACCCGAAGCCCTTTTGCTTTTGCCTTCTTGATTAGATCAACAGCTTCAGGTGTACTGATTGAAGCAAAATGTATTGGAGCTTCCGTGTATTCAGCAAGATATAGATCACGGGACACCATTAATGATTCTGCGAGATTGGGAATTCCTTTCATTCCTAAATAGGTGCTCATCGTTCCCTCATTCATTTTATTTCCGCCTGCCATAGACTCGTCTTCGGCATGTGAAAAGATCAGTCCTTCAAATCCTTTGGCATACAACAACGCTCGGCTCATTAAGCCCGCTTGTTGCACACTTTTATTTCCATCACTGAAAGCTACGGCACCATTCTGTTTCATATCATAGAGCTCGGCCATTTCTTTACCTTCCCGCTTCTTGCTAATTGCACCAATAGGATGTACATCGACAATATTTCCTTTTGCCGCATTGACGACAAGCGCAACTTCAGACCGGCTCTGAATTGTCGGTTCGGTATTAGGCATCACCGCAACGGCAGTAAAACCACCAGCAGCAGCGGCAGCTGTCCCAGTTTGGATATCTTCTTTTGTCTCTAAACCCGGCTCCCCAAAATTGGCATGTAAATCGAAAAATCCGGGCGATAACAGCTTACCCGTTCCATCGATGGTCTCTACGTTTTTATCAGCTACTTTGATGATATTTCCAATCTGTGCAATCTTTCCTTTTTCGATGAATATGTCAACAGTCTGCTGATGATGTTCGTTACCAGGCAAAATTACTTTAACAGAAGTAATCAATAAGCTTTTCATATATGAATGTGATTGAAATTAATAGGATACAAATTGTCTGTTGAAGCATATAGGGTGTTTTGTAATGGCAAACAAAAAAAAGATTTATCACTATAGATTGTATAGCTATAAACAGAGTTTTCGCGTGATGCCTTTGATTGCTTCATTTCGAGAAACAAAGTTACAAAATACAATTTTATTATAGAACACTAAAAATAGATTTCAGCAAACATTCACTAGGAGTTTTCTCCCCATTGATAATGTTTAAAATCAAATCCGGCCAAACTCAAAATTCGATCGACCACTGTCTCAGCCAACTCCTCCAATGTTTTGGGTAAGCTATAGAATGACGGAGAAGCTGGACAAATGACCCCTCCCGCCTCAGTGACAAGTTTCATATTCTGAATATGGATAATACTTAAAGGCGTCTCACGTGTAACCAAAATAAGCTTTCGCCTCTCCTTCAACATGACATCCGCTGCTCGGGTAGTCAGATCTGACGAAGTTCCATAGGCAATTCTTGATAAGGTTCCCATAGAACAGGGACAAACTATCATTGTATCGAAACGCGCTGAACCTGATGCAAAGGGAGCAAAAAAATCATTTTTATCATAGAATTTAAAAGGTACATCCTGATAGCTCTCATCACCCAATTCGGCTCGCCATACATCCTTCGCATTATTTGACATCACAATACCAACCTCTGCGATCTGCGATCTTAGCGAATTCAGTTTTTCCAGCAACAACTTCGCATATATAGAGCCACTCGCTCCAGTAATAGCAACAACAATCTTTCTTTTGGACATTTCTTTTAAATATAAAACAAAGCTATAAAAAAAGGGTCGAAGTGAGAAACACCCGACCCTACATCTACCTATGAAAAACATGCCCTTGGGAGGGGCTTAACAAAAGTACATCTACTTTTTAATTTTCAAAAATAATATATGAATTACTACACATTTGTGTATATAAATTTTAAAAAAAATGCCTATTTCAGCAGGATTCGCATGTTGATTATTATTCAATTTTATATCCTCGATACTTTTCCGCCATTCTTTGACCTCCAAATTCAGTAAATAAATTCCTTATCCAAACGATTATTTTTCATTAATAAAACTTATTTTAGTGGAAGAGTTACGCAATTATATTTGAAAAATGAGCCTTTCTGTTTTAGAGCAATATATCGAAGAGGGTAAAAGTCATGACATCGATCTATTATTGATTGGAAACCCCGAATTATTACAAGAGACGACCAGTCATGATATTTCCCCCCTATTATTAGCATGTTATTATAACAAACCACAAATTGTCCGAATCCTGCTACAGCATACCAAAACAATGACTATCCATGAGGCTTGTGCTGCAGGGTTAACGTCATATGTAGAAGCTATTATCCATCAAGCTCCATCCGTTGTCAACGAATGGTCGTCCCATGGTTTTACGCCTTTGTTACTGGCAACTTATTTCAACAAAGCTGATATCGTCCGTCTATTACTGTCCAAAAAAGTAAACCCGAATATAGCCAGTAGAAACGAACAGCTCACCTATCCCTTGCATATTGCCGCATCCAATAATAACGAGGAAATCGGCAAAATGCTTATTGAAGCCGATGCTGATGTCAATGCTATCCAGGCAACAGGTGAAACGGCTTTACATTTTGCCGCCCAGCACGGAAATATTGATTTCATTGTAGCCTTATTGGAATTTGGCGCGGATACCAAAATTGTCAACCTGACAGGACTGGCTCCGGCGGATCTCGCTTCTGAAAAAGGGTATAAAGAAATCGCAGAAATACTGGCGAACTAACCACTTCTCAAAATTTCGGCACCAATCCTACAATGAAGGCATTGCTTCTTGTCGCAATATAATTTCTTCAACTGCAATATAGCCTGGCTTTGAGAAGCATTTTCTGCAACCCATTCAAATGCTTCAAAACGTTTTATGATTGTATTTTTTTCGGCTGGTAGACTCTCCATAAAGTAGATAGCTCTGTCGATATATTTCTCTATCCCATAATACTTCCCATAAGCAAAAAGAAAGAGCACAACTACGTTAATAAGGAGGACATCAATGGTACCTTTTCCTATTTTCCCTGAATGTTCAATGGACGCCTTTCCTCCTAATGAAAAACGATACTTCCAGTATTCATTTAACGGTCCTATACCAAACAACAATCGTGCATCCTCCAAATTCTCCAAACATAAAATCGTTGAAAGACTCAATGATTTCTGACTAAACAATGCGACCAACTGCGCGATGCGAATCTCAGGAAAATTATAAGGTCTCATTCTCAACTTTTTCCATCCTCCATTTACCACGGCAATTTCATGAACACGCTGCTGATAAATAAACTCTCTATAGCGTAAATTCACATATTCGTCATCTCCTTCACCGGGTAAAAACCCCGCCGTTCCAAAAAAAATCGCCTCGATCTTCAATATATCCGAACGATATTTATGTAATAAGGGCAATGGAAGCTTCTCCCCTAGCTCATGAAATGTCTCTGTATTCACCTTTAGGCCCATGCACCTACACATCCAGATCCAGAAAACCTTCTCCCAATCATTTCCATAGTCAGCCAACAAGCCAAAGATCGCCTGAACTTTCATTTCCAAACGCTCATAAGATAAGGCATCCAACCACATCGTTTTCTTTACCGAATCAACGGAACTAAGCTGCGGCTGACAAGGAATCCAGCTGTTGGTATTCATCATCATCGAATACTTATCAAGTAAATGGGGATCTACATATTCCGAAAGCAGCATGGTTGGAATAACAGTTCCATCACTGCGCTGTATGACTTTATCATTTACCCAAACAACATGAAGTATGACATTATTATAAGCAGTATCATCTTGATGATGATGCCGATCCCAGTCCGACGAACGAATATGAATTTCAATATTTCCATACCATACCCTATCTCCCAGTATGATATGAGACATTAAAAAATCAGGTCCTGCATTCAGGTTATGCTGACCAAGGTTTATCACGGTCAACGGCTCTCCATCACTAGATCGCAATCCTATTGGATTGAATAGCCGTAGTTTCCAGATAAACTGCATTAAGTTTTCTGTAACCACCATAGATTGTATACTAAAAAATTAGATCCTGTAGATCAAAGGTTTATAATTTCCTAAATATACAATTTATCGGAATCATTTCACATAAACCACAAGCAAATCATTGGAAATCATCTTTTTTTCAAGAACTCTTGCATTCAATTTTGGAGCTGGTACACCAGTATGCAATTCTGACTCAGATTGAAATACCCGCGCTTCATCCCAGAGACCGGCATCAATAAATGTTTGTAAAGTTTTAGCTCCTCCCTCAATGATAATAGACTGCACATCCATCAGATACAATTGATAAAGGATGCTCTGTGGTAAATATAGGCCATAGTTTTCAAGCCCAATATGCTTAATACGGCCTTGCCAATCTGTTTTTGTACCATTAAACACAATGGTATCGGCTTGTTCATCAAAAATTTTAGCCTCCGGTGAAATGACCAGATCTCGATCTATCAACACACGGATTGGATGTTTACCTTTCCAATGCCTAACGGTCAAACTGGGATTGTCAATCCGGGCAGTATTTGTCCCCACTAAAATTGCATCCTCTTCTGCGCGCCAACGATGAGTCAGTTGCTGACTAGCGGCGTTACTAATCCAAACCTGCTTATCCTCTTGGCCTATTAAGCCATCTTTAGATTGGGCCCATTTTAAAATAACATAGGGGCGGTGTTGGCTAATTCGTGTAAAAAAACGGCGGTTGAGCCAGATCGCCTCTTTCTCCAAAAGCCCAATTTCAACTTCAATACCAGCCTCTTTTAATATTTCAATACCTTTCCCATTGACCTTCGCATAAGGATCCAAACAAGCTACAAAAACTTTCTTTGGTTTTAGATCAGCAATCATATTCGCACAAGGTGGAGTTTTACCATAATGTGCACAGGGCTCAAGGCTCACATAAAATGTACTTGCAGCCAATAATTCCTTTGCCCTATCACCATACCTGTCCAACACCTGACTTACGGCGTTAACTTCAGCATGCGGACCGCCGTAAGGAGAAGTATATCCCTCGCCTAAAATTTGGTCATCATGAACGATAACTGCACCCACCATGGGGTTTGGACTGACAGATCCTGCTCCTAGCTGAGCGAGATCCAAACAGCGTTGCATATATTGCCTGTGCATATTCATAATGCAAATCTATGAAAATCGTACCTTTGACGCATGAGAATACTTCAAGATTTCGAATTATCGTTTCAGCGTGAATTAAAGTCCATATATGACAATGACGAAATAAAATCTATATTTCTACTTGTCGTGGAAGAACTATTGGGTATAAAAAGAATAGCTTACCAGCTGAATAAAGGCGATTCAGTCTCAGAAACGGATTCTGTTCGCTTTCTGGATATTCTACAGGATCTCAAAAAAAGCAGGCCCATACAATATATCTTAAATAGAGCAGATTTTTATGGTGAGTTATTTGAAGTCAATGAATCGGTTTTGATACCAAGACAAGAAACAGAGGAATTAGTTGATTTAATTATAAAAACACATACCGATTCATCTGGGTTGAAGGTTATTGATATCGGAACAGGTTCAGGTTGCATTCCTATTATCCTATCAAAATACTTGAATGAGGCAAAGGTGACCACAGTGGATATTTCCAAAGAAGCCATTCATACGGCTCAAAAAAACGCCCAGCGGCTAGGGCAACCTGTACATTTCATAAATGCAGATATTTTAGAGTGGGATTACATATTTTCAGACCAACAATACGATATTATTGTTTCTAATCCCCCTTATATCACCCCAAAAGAAAAACAGCAGATGCAGCAAAATGTATTAGATTACGAACCTGCACTCGCTTTGTTCATTGAAGAAAGTGCACCATTGATCTTTTATGACGTGATTTCATCTTTTGCATTAAAACATTTAGTCCCTGATGGCGATCTCTATTTCGAAATTAATCAATATTTAGGTTTCGAAACGAAGGATCTTATCGAGAAAAAAGGCTTCCAACAAGTACAACTGATTAAAGATATCCATGGTGCTGACCGGATAATCCATGCGAAGAAAAAAGCCTAAAAAAATTAATCTTTTTATTTATTAGACAGTTAAGATCAATTAAGCAAATTTAAAAGCCAATTATTTGGAGTGTATCGAAAGAAATTCTACCTTTGCATCACTTTCAAAAACAGAAAGGATTCCGTAGCTCAGCTGGTAGAGCAATACACTTTTAATGTATGGGTCCTGGGTTCGAATCCCAGCGGGATCACAAAAGAAAAGCTAATCAAACGATTAGCTTTTCTTGTTTACAACCTCAAAACCTAATTTTACCAGCCCGGATTTTGTAAAAGCTTCCCATTATATAAAGCAACCTCCCTGGTTGGCAAAGGCCGTAAATAATGTTTATCAGGATCAAATTTTCTTGCCGAAGCAGGTTGAACGATCAGAAAACCATTCGCATCAGTTCTGGCTTGAAAGCCTGCGCCATTATATGGCGCAATATTCTGCCATGCCGAGCCTTTGATCTTTATCCCTTTAATATCCTGAATCATTTCACTTTCAGCTGTTTTCCAACGCCTGATATCATCATAGCGAAAGCCCTCTAGCGCGAACTCCACATTCCGCTCCCTTCTTATCTCTGTTCTCATATCCAACCCATTGGCAGTTAAAAATTCATTTTTCAATGCTGGCATGCCCGCTCTGGCACGCAACAGGTTTACTGTTTTGTCAAGTTCAGCATCAGACAGCTTACCATTCTTTTCATATAGCGCCTCTGCATAGCTCAGCAATACTTCCGCATATCGGATAATATGACAGTCATAACCGAAATTATCCCCATTGTTAGTATTCCCATATACATTTTCTGAAAGGTATTTGTAGGTGATGTAACCAGTATTGGCATTACGCTGTGGTGAATTAGGCCAGTTTACAACAGGAACGACCGGGTTGAAAACTTCGATAATAGGAGTACCGGGAATCAGTAAAGTCATGGTCATTCTTGGATCCCGGTTATCAAACTCGGAACTGACCGTCTGGTAGCCGTTAAACTGACCGGATTTTGTTATCGGCAGTCCGTCTTTACACAAATACATATCCGCCAGCTTCTTAGTCGCCAGGTAGCAAACTGTACCTACCACAGAATAAGGATATTGCTGTCCAGAAATATTGACTTCATATCGGCGATCCAATATGCTTTCCTTTGAATCGTCCCCTTCCTCAATAAAAAGATACCGGTAACTCTGGGCTCCTTTACCAGTAAACAATGCATATTCACCACTATTGATGACATGCTCCGCCGCAGTAATAGCCATATTTAGATAATCAAGACCATTACCATTCCTGAATTTCTGCCATGTACCTTCAAATAAAGCAATCCTTGCTTTTAAGGATTCTGCGGTACCTTTAGTAATTCGTCCCACATCCGATACCGAAAGTGCACTCTTGACAGGCAGGTCTGCTACTGCATCGCTAAGATCCTTCAATATAAAATCTACCGTTTCCTTTCGTTCGGATCTTGCAGTATACAGATCGGGATCATTCACATCAAGCACTTTGGTAATCAATGGTACACCGCCATATAGACGAAATAAGAGCCAATAATTGTAAGCCCGAAAAAACTTGGCTTCTGCAACATAGTTTTTAATGCCAGGATCAGTCAATCCTTCACCTTTGGCAATAATATTATTGGCGTTGCGGATATAATAATAAGCATTCGTCCAAGTCGAAGATACATCTGGAGGCAAATAATCACCATCACTGATGGCATTCGCCACATTGAAAGCAATATCAGATTCTGTATCGCTGAAATTAAAACCAACAAGCGAATTGTACAGGCCATTGGCTCCTAGTTTAAAATCTGCGGCAGTTTTATAGAAAGTGACATCGGAAAGCGTGTCCTTTGGCTTTAAGTCCAGTGTCTTTTTACAACTGGTCATGAGCAGGCCACATAGTAATAGTATAGAAAAATGTTTCATGACAATATCTTTTTGAATAGATTCTTAAAATTTAATATTCAGGCCCACAGAACTCACCCTTGTAAAAGGATAAGTTACCTCGTTTGAGTTCTGATAGCCCTCTTCCGGATCAAAAGAACGCCCCCAAGTACCTTTAGAGAAGGTAAACAGATCTTGGCCGCTAACATAAAAACGGATACCATTCAGGCGTAGACGTCTACAGAAAACTTCAGGAACGTTATACCCTAGTGTAATCACCTTGACTCTAAGATAAGAGAGGGCATTTACCCGCATGGAAGAGTATTGCCAGTTGTAATTCAGCAAATTGTCAAAACCTACTGAACCCGGAATCAAACGGGGATACTTGGCATCTGTATGCTCTGGGGTCCATGATTTATTATAGAAATATTCCAAAGGTTGAAAGTAAATTGCACTCATAGGAACCGCAAAAGAACCATCCCTTATATTCACCTGTTTCCCAACACCTTGCAGCATCAACGATAGATCAAAATTGGAATAGGCCAGATTAAAATTTAGAGAGAAAGTATATCTTGGCAAAATACTACCTAGATTTACCATATCCCCTTTCGAACCCTTGACCGGATCACCATAAGCAGTGATCTTTCCATCTCCATCCACGTCTTTATACATCATATCGCCCAGTCCAATATTAGAGGGAATACCTCCTAGTTTCTTATATTCAGCCAATTGTTCCGCATTCTGAATAATGCCCACAGCTTCATATCCAAAATAACTATTCAAAGAATAACCCTGGTGCGCAAAGTTCAACCCCTGTTTTAACACGTCATTCCCTTTTAGCTCCACAAGTTTATTCTTACTATCATTGAGGATACCGGTCACGCTATATCTAAATTTACCGACTTGGTCCTTCCAGCCAAGTGAAAGGTCAAAACCTCGCGTAACCAAGTGCCCAAGATTTTGGCTAGGGGGTGTTCCACCGAGGGTAACCGGCACCTGTACATTCACCAACATATTCCTGTTCTGTTTATCGTAAACATCGAAACTTCCAGTCAAACGGTTATCCATAAAACCAAAATCAAGTCCGAAGTTGGTGGTTTCAATCGTTTCCCATGTCCTGGTCGTTGACGCAATTCCAGAAACTGCCCCTGGTAATTTGGCATTTGGAAGCCCAAGAGGATAGCCCCCGCTAATGGTAACAAGGGGAATATAACCATAGTTCCCAAAAGCACCGATCTCCTGATTACCTGCTTTACCCCAAGATGCCCTGAATTTCAGGTTATCTATAAAACTTAATGACTTAATGAATTTTTCCTGACCTAGACTATAAGCGGCCGAAACGGCCGGAAATACTGCGCTCCATCGCTGGTCTGGTGCGAACTTAGAACTTCCGTCTATGCGGAGAGTAGCATCCAGAAACAATTTATTTTTGAACGTATAACTCAACCTACTGAAATAAGAGTCTAATGCCCAATCGGTATCATAACCACTTAGGCTTGTATAATCAGCTTTGGTTTGATCGGCCAGTCCGAGGGTAAAGATTTCATTTCCTGGAAAGTTGGATGCGCTCACTGACTGGCCTAGATCGGTATACTTTTCAAAAGAAGTACCAGCCATCAAATTGAAATTATGCTCGCCGAAAGTCCTGGCATATTCCAGAAAACCAGTATAAGATCTATAAATATTTCTGTTACTGGTGTAATAGGCTGAATTTAGCGGGTTCCTATACCCCTGCAAACCTCCTTCATAATTGTACTCAGTAAAAGTTCTATAATTGCCATTATCATAGTAATTATTATTGGTCACTCCCACCTGACCCGTCAGCCTCAATCCTTTTAACAGCTCTACATCAGCCTTCACATTAAAAGCAAACCCAGAAGAATTTGTCTGTCGCTTACCGCCTTCTTCTAATTCCTGTGCAGGATTTACATACCCCTGATAAGTATAATACTGTCCAAGAGGATTTCTTAAGGGCACAAAATTGAAAATCCGTGGTATATTATGCATTACATCCGCAATCGAAGAAGGCTCATGGATAATATCATTACTGTAACTGTTTCTGGTCTGTACATTGATTTTGTCCAACAGCTTAAAGTCGTAGTTCATACGAAGGTTATAACGGTTGGTATAGTTTTTTCCGTAATTGAACACTCCGTTGTCATTCGTATAACCAGCAGAAAACAAATAAGAACTGTTTTCACCGCCTCCGTTCACGCTCAGATTATGGTTTTGCTGGATCGCATTTCCATAGACTATTTTGTTCCAGTCGTTATCTGTATAAAATCCTGGATAGTCCTGTAGGTAAGTTACCCAACCTGTTTTGGGATCAGGGGCGGCACCTTGTTTAATCTTATCCATTACTCCGGCAGGCAGACCGTCTAGTCCCACATTCTTCAGGGATTCATCCGTCATTTCGGCAAACTGTAGGGTTGATGTTACTTTCTTGAGAAAGTCCGGTGTTTTAATTCCAAAATTTCCGGAATAACTCACCTGCGGAATACCTTTTGCGCCTTTTTTCGTGGTAATTAGCACCACTCCATCGGCTGCCCGCGCACCGTAGATAGAAGCCGCAGCATCTTTTAAGACGGTAACACTTGCGATATCATTTGGGTTCAGACTATAAATATCCCCATTTACCCCATCGATCAGTACCAATGGCTTATTTCCGTTCACAGAAGAAAAACCTCTAATCTGCAGATCGTAACCTTGACGCCCTGGCTGTCCGCTGCTCCGCACCACAGTTAAACCCGAAATGGCTCCTTGTAGAGCACTAGAGGCATTCACCAAGGGCCGGGACTCAAACGCTTTGCTGTCGATCTGGGAAATAGAACCTGTAACGGAAGCCTTATCCTTGGTCGTATAGCCTACAACAATGACCTCCTTGAGCTTTGAATCATCCGCCGCTAATGTAACATCGATCGTGGACCGCCCTCCCACAGCTTCCTCTTTTTCGGTATAGCCTATAAATTTGAAGACCAGAATACCTTCTGTTCTTGGCAGTTTAATAGTATACCGACCTTGTGCATTGGATACTGAACCTATCTTTGTACCTTTTAATAATACGGTGGCTCCCGATAACGGCGTACCTAGATGGTCTGTGATCTTTCCTTGAACAGTGAGGCTGTCTGCGCGCCATTTATCCGCGAAACGGACAGGCCGGTTGACTTCCGCATGTAGGGCGATGGGTGACAGCGGGAATAATAAGACCAAGCCTGATAGCACTTTTAATGGCTTTATCCCAACTGTTCGTTTTGATAGAAAAAAATTCATACGTTTACAAAGTTTGGTTAAAGTTGAACTTAGGTTCGATGTAAAGCTAAAAACAAACGTTTGCGTAAAACATGGACGGATATTTTATAAAGATGGATTATTTTACGATAACCTAATCCCGATGACGGAAAAGAAAAAAGATGGATTTGATGGCCAACGGGCTATAGTACTTCCTCGAGCTATTCTTTCTAAGTACTGTAGCCGTAACCCGCTCATCGCTGGAGCATACCTGACAGATATCGGCTATTACCCGAAAGCCAAATTCCATTATAGGATGCGTGTGCAAGGAATAGACCAACATATTCTGATCTATAATATAGAAGGATTTGGCTGGGCCGAGGTGGGAAATAAAAAATTTCTAATTAATCCTGGTGATTTCTTTATCATTCCAGCTGGAGAGGCCAACTGTTATGCTGCGGACGAAAATAATCCATGGTCAATTTACTGGATTCACTTTAAAGGCCAAACTGCCGATGCTTTTATACAGACTTATTTTCAGCGAACTGGAACTTACTTTGGCCGCCTGCCCTATAATGAGCACCGGGTTGATCTTTTTAACGAACTATATAAACACCTAGAGCGAGGCTACAGCCATGACAATCTTAGTTATGTCAATATGCTGTTATTGCATTTCCTGTCTTCCTTTCTATTCGACCCTATTTTTAATGAAGCTTCTTCAATAGATAATGAGACTGACGTTATCCATCAGTCCATCTTATACATGCAGCAAAACATGTCATCCATACTTACTCTTCAGAATATCTCCGCTCATGTGCATATTTCCATGTCACACTATGCTTTTTTGTTCAAAAAGAAAACAGGCTTTTCACCGATAGAGTATTTCAATCATCTCAAGATTCAGAAAGCCTGTCAATACCTACAGTTCACTTCCATGCGAATAAAAGAAATTGCCTATCAGTTAGGTATTGAAGACCCTTATTATTTCTCCCGCTTATTCACCAAGGTAATGGGCATATCACCGAAGGAATATCGAAATAAATATATCAGCAAAACATAAAATAGTCCATGCCCTTAGAAAAGCAGTGGTCTTTCCGTATAATCGCATGTGGCCTTATTTAATCGGCAAAATACACCTGCTCTTTTTTTCGAATCACTCTATTTCATGGACAAAAAAACGGATTATACCTAGCGATCAGTTCAATTATTATAGCTAACTATTAGCTGCTCCGATCTGACTTTACCACATGCTCTGATTCTCTTATTTTAATTGGAACGCAATCTAAACAATTCGGAGCTGTCCCAAATCAAAAGTTCCGCTCTTAAGATCGGCCTCAAGCCCTCATCGCTTTATTTTTGCGGGGCAGCCACCTCTCTCTACTGATGATGTAAAGTCTACATAAACCGAAAGAGCGAACTATTCGCGCGATATCAATATATTGAAAACTATTTACATTTTAAATTGTCGTTATTATATAGAAACAAATAATTAATAGATATATTATGAAAAAAATAGCGCTTTTCTCCTTGATGTCAAGTACTCTTTTATTAATGACCAGTTGCTCCGTGATAGAGAGTATTTTTAAAGCCGGTGTTTGGACAGGTATACTCATTGTTGTTGTTGTCGTTGCGCTTGTCATCTGGCTAATCAGTAAGCTTTTCGGCGGGTCAAAATAATATACGGGACGGAATCTTTCATGAAAACTGAAAGATTCTAGATCCATTATTCGTTTTTACTGCTTTCTCCTTTCGCCTAGACCTTCATCCCAAACAACAGTAAACAGGTCTTTACATGGAATTACTGTCGTTTTTGTAAACTCCATTTGAAAAACTTTTTTTTATCTTATCTTTATAATTTAATAATTCATCATCTGAATACAATTAAACCTGCTAAGCAGCATTCATAAAACATTTTCATCCCTATTTCGATAGCGGATAGCACATGAATAATGATAAAATAAAGGAGAGGAAAGAGAACATGAAAAGAGTTACCTTAAAAGAGATTGGAAAGCAATTAAACCTTTCACCGGGAACTATTTCCAAAGCGCTTAATGATAGTCATGAAATCAGTGCGGAAACAAAAAAAATGATTTTAGCCTACACGCAGAAGATCAACTACATACCAAACTTTTCGGCCAAAAGCCTGAAAACGGGACGTTCAAATACATTGGCTATTATCGTCCCTTTTATTTCAAGTTCATTTTTCTTTGATTTCTACGAAGAAATCTCGCTTACATTATCCAAAACAAATTATCAGCTCATTCTACTCCAGACGTTCAACGACGAAAAAAAAGAAAAAGAAGCATTAGAGCTCTGTGTGCAAAGTAATATTGATGGTATCATCATTTCACCTGTAAAAAATGATTCCAGTTTGTCCCTTTTGATGTATATAATGGATCAGATCTGTCCGATTATTATTTTTGACAGGATAAATCATCAACTTGACACCTTTAAAATTGGTATCCAAAACAATAAAGTAATCTATCAGGCAACAGAAGAAATGATAAAAAATGGTCGCAAAAACATTATTCTACTGCTATGTAAGGATATCGGGGGGAATGCCAGCAGAATTAAGGGGTACAGGGACGCACTTTTCAACTGCTCTATTCCCTATAACGAGCAAAATATTGTAGAAATATCATACTCAAGCCCAAAAGATGATATTGATGAAGAACTCGAAAGAAAAATAAGTGGGTTATTAAGCAGTTCGCAACCTCCTGATGCACTTCTATCGACAACGGACACCTTGTCGCTAAAAGTATTACATATATTAAATAAGCTAGCGGTAAAAATTCCAGAAAATATGAATTTAATCGGCTTCAGCAACACACCCTTTGCAAATAGCTTAAACCCATCGTTGACAACGATCACCCAACCAACACGTCTTATGGCAGATAAATCTGTAGAGCTACTGCTCGAAATGTTAAAAAAGAGAAATAAAAAGAATTATTTCGAATTTGAAACTTATTTTCTAGACTGTAAGATTGAGCATCGAAAATCAACTTCTGTATTTCCCGGATAATCGGTAATCTTTTTTGGATCAAAACAAAAAAGATATTACGACCGTCAACAACTTAATACCATTATATTCATTTATAAACATAAATTTCAATATGTCATTCGATTCCGATAACCATTCAGCACAAAACTCAAGGAGATCATTCCTAAAAAAATCTGGCATTATTGCCCTGGGAAGTTCCCTTCCAACTTCCTCGTTGTTATCTTTTACAGGCCAATCAAAGGATCAAATCATTAAGGTCGGACTTATAGGCTGCGGCGGCAGAGGTACAGGTGCTGCCATCCAGGCCTTGCAGGCTGATCCAAACTGTCAGATTACTGCTATGGCAGATGTTTTCCAGGACCGTATGGACGAATCTTATGCCGCTTTGATGGAAGTTCGCCCTAAACAGGTAAAAGTTGACAAAAAAAACAAGTTCTTAGGTTTTGATGCCTTTGAAAAAGTCATTAATAGTGATGTAGACGTGGTACTGCTCACCTCTCCACCAGCGTTTAGACCTCTACATTTAAAAGCTGCTGTTAACGCAAAAAAACATATCTTTTGTGAAAAACCTATGGCTGTTGATGTACCGGGACTGCACAGTGTATTGGAATCGGTAAAAAAAGCAAAAGAATTAAACTTATCGCTTGTTTCCGGCTTCTGCTTCCGTTATGATCTTCCAAACCGAGCTACATTTACTAAAGTTTTAAAGGGTGCAATAGGCCAAGTAAGATCAGTCAGTACATTCCGCTATGGCGGCGAAGCGACCTATATCGAACCTCGTCCAGAATGGAATAAAATGACCCAACAAATGAGAAACTGGTTTTATTACAATTGGCTTTCAGGTGACTTTATAGTAGAACAGGCCGTACACAGTTTGGATATGATGTCTTGGGCAATGGGTGACATCATGCCTATTTCAGCGATGGGTACCGGCGGCCGACAAGTCCGTGTAGATCCAAAATATGGAAATATCTACGACCATTTTGCCATAGAATTTAAGTATGCAAATGGAGCAATAGGAACACACTTCTGTCGACAACAAGCAGGAGCCACCCCTAGAAATTCTGTGAGCATGCTAGGAACAGAAGGTGTGGCTGAAGTTATCATTGGAGGTAAACATACAATAACCGGGAAAACGGACTGGAATTACACCGGAGCAAAAAACAACATGTACCAAACGCAACATGATGAACTGTTTGCTGCAATCAGAAGCAACAAACCGATCAATGATGGCGAGTGGATGACCAACAGTACACTACTCGCTATTTGGGCGCGTATGGCGGGCTATACAGGTCAAAACCTAACCTTTGATCAAGTAATAAATTCGAAAGAAAGTCTTGGCCCTGAGTTATCGTCTTACAACTGGGAGCTCAACATAGATGGACCTCCTATTGCTACACCGGGAAAGACAAAATTTAGCTAAGCTCTAAAACCTTATGAAAAGACTTATTTATTGCATTTTCGGCATTTTACTGCTTAACAATAGTAACCTTCTTGCCCAAGAAAATACGTTATTTAATTTTGGACACGAAGTCCAATGGAATGACTGGATATTAAACAAGAAAAAACCAGAAAAAATTCATTGGATCAATGTCAACACAGACCCTGACACATGGCGCATGGAGAAGGGTAATCTTATTTGCAAGGGAAAACCAATAGGTGTAGTGCGCTCTGCAAAACAGTACGAAAACTTTATTATCCATGTTGAATGGAACCATCAATACGCTGGCGGCAATTCAGGAATTTTCGTTTGGTCAGACGCCAAACCTGATCCAGCCGGAAGACTACCTGGAGGAGTAGAAGTGCAAATGCTTGAATTGGACTGGGTAAATCAGAATCATATTGATGGTAAGCAAGCGCCAATTGCCTACGTACACGGCGAATTATTTGGAGTAGGTGGGGTCACGACAATACCAGACACCCCTCGCGGCACACGGAGCAAATCCATAGAAAACAGGGCTAAGGGAAAAGGCGAATGGAACAAATATACAATCGTATGTATTGATGGCACGATCAAATTGGCCGTTAACGGAAAATTTGTCAACGGGATACGCAATTCAACTGTAAAAAAAGGTTATCTCTGTCTCGAATCCGAAGGATCTGAGATTCATTTCCGTAATTTTAAACTGATTGCGCTGGAACCCGGTGTCACAAGTGATCAACAGATCGCAGCGTTGATTACCCCTTAGATCATGATAAACAAAAGAGCTCAAAATTCCATTTATTGGGATTTTGAGCTCTTTACATAGCAAATACTTGTCCGCCAGATCTTGGCTACCGAAATCAATACAGAAGACTATTTGATCAGATTACGCAACGCATGGACTGGTAAATCAATTTTTGTATCATTTGACAAACGCCCATTCAATGTATTCCATTGCAAACTATCAAGTCGGACTGAAGACACTCCTTCCGTTTTGATATCCAAAACATCGACTCTAGATTTATCCCCTTTTCTATTAAAATAGACCTCCGAATTCTTAGCTAGAATATCAGCAGTTTTGTAATCCACACGCGGTAGCCCTAGATTGGTATTTGTAATATCAACACGTAAATGACTGACAGGTGCCGTGTTTTTATCGTCACGGTATCCAAAATCATCTATATGCGAATTCGTCAAAACCAAATTGAGCGTATTGATGGCTGTTTCTCCACTTAAAGTAAAATTCTCAACACTGTCACCAACAATAGTGAACTCATCAAGTTTTGCCGAAAACTCGTTTATATCCGCTTTCTTCAATTTTAGGATTTTCAGATCAGGTGTAAAAATATAGACCGACTTATAATACTTATCACCGCCCTCCAAAAAATCCAGCACGAGCACACCATCTGCTTCTATCTTCGTCTTTACAAGATCCGCCTGACTCTTATTTACCTTCACCATAAACTTATCACTTTTCACCACATGTAAATTTATCCCCCTTGCATCTGAACCAAGGATTTGCAGCTTATCAAATTTCCCAACAGGAAACGACCGAAAATAAACATCCGCCGCGTTAGGATTTGACACCTCTTTTTCTACATTTGCATGATAAACGTTTGCATCGACCCTATTGATGCGAACAAAATAAGAGGCTACCAATGTCGGAACAACAAAAAGGAATATAGCGAGCCCTATCAATAATTTAGTACTTAATTTCATGATTCATTTTGATTAAAATTCTGTTCAACAAACTGTCTGTAACGTTGCTCCAATTCAGTTAGACCAATTTCCAATAAATAAATATTCCGAAAGAACAAGGGAAGATCCTCTTCCAAAAAAACCGTCTTCCGGTGAGATTTAACGTTCCGGACAGAATCCGCGGTCAAGAAAAAACCAATTCCGCGTTTATTTGTGATAATCTCCTTCTGTTGCAGCATATCATAGGTCCGCATCACTGTATTCGGATTAACCTCCAATTGAACTGCCAGCTCCCGTACCGATGGTAATTTGTCGTTCGTTTTCCAGGTTTCCATTAAAATATGATCACATACATATTCCGCAATCTGTAGATAAATCGCTTTGTTGGCATTAAATTCCATATTAAATCTCCTTCTCTTTTAACCTTAAAAAGGCAATCCCCCAGAATATCAATGTGAGCATTATCCCCGTCACTGTAATTAGCGCAAAGATGTGATTTGAATCTGACCAATAGTTCTCATCCATACGGCCCACTGTATTTTCCGTTTGTGTTTTCATGAGATACACAAAAAAAGACATCCAGACAACACAATAAAGCAACAATGAGATTGCGGTCTTGATATATTGATAACCTTTAAAAATAATCCCTCCCATTAAAAATATGGCGTTCAATACGAAAGGTAAAAAACAGGCATAATATGCACCGCTTGGATAATCCACACTATAAAAATATTGCCAGAACTCTACTGTTATCTGCTCACCAAGCTCATTGACCTCCGTTCTAATGGATGGACCAAAACTCCTTAAATACGACACAAAGGCTAAATCGATCAGGTAATAAATCAGCAGAAATGAGCTGATCCCAACGATCGCCGTATAAAAAATACCGACCATAAATTTTTCCAACTGCGACGCCGGTATCATCAGTTCAAAAATTGCCCTTGTCTTGCGTCCCAGATCAGCAAAATAACTACTCGAGATCACCGTCACAAAGAACAATCCCAATACACAGAATAAAGGCGCTCTAAAATTCAATATCGAATAAGCATGTGCAGAATCATTTTGAAGACGATCATAATTGGTCCCCACGTTGAAAGCATAAAAACAAAAGATTACACCGGCGATCACACCTATTGACATCAGATATATTCGTCCAAAACCGACCCATTGCCTACGGATCAGCGCAAAAAAACGTGTAGTATTAAACAGGTTTGACATATTCATCGACTTTAATGAGATTTGTAATTTTTTCTTTTTGTTGCAAAACAGCATTGAACAACAACTCCAGATCCAGTTTGGAATCTTCCGCTAGTGTATTTGGAAGAATCACATTGAAGCCTCCAAGCGCCTCCTCTGCATACAGCACATCAAAAGACAGCTCCTTCGTCTTTTTGAAACATAGCTTATCCGTGATCAGGTTAACAGAAGCATTCAACGCCACCTTGTGTTCATCAAGTAAAATAACTGCATCAATCAGATTATCTAAATCACGCACCTGATGGGTTGAGATGATTACGCAACGGTCATCTGTGATGGCCGAAGCCATAATTTTACGAAACTGCACTTTCGAAGGGATGTCTAAACCATTCGTGGGCTCATCCATAATGATGATTTTCGTATTAGAAGCCAAACCAAACGAAATAATGTATTTCTTTTTCTGCCCATAGCTCATCTCCGCCAATTTTTGTTCT
Organism: Sphingobacterium sp. CZ-UAM; assembly: GCF_002000245.1. GTDB lineage: Bacteria > Bacteroidota > Bacteroidia > Sphingobacteriales > Sphingobacteriaceae > Sphingobacterium. The sequence continues at coordinate 2,267,494 of NZ_MTCM01000001.1, forward strand.
ACCGGGATTTCAAATTCTTTAATCAAGCGGGAGAAGTATTCCCGGTCAAAATTGGGATAAAACCCCGCGTTGGCTTTTAAAAATTGTTCAGATTTTACCGCAGGCAAATAAAATTCCTCCGGAATAAAACTGATCTCCCGCAACAAAGAAGGCTCCCGTCGTGCTGGATTGTGTCCCAAGACTTCAACCAGCCCAGAAACTGGATATACCAAGCCGGCAATATTTTTTAGCAAGGTAGACTTACCCGCGCCATTCTTTCCAAGCAATCCATAGATATGCCCTTGCTTCAAGCTGAGATCCATTTGAAGAAAGAGTGGTCTGGACTTACTATAACTGAAATTTAGATTTTGGATAGTAATCATACTACTGTATTATTTAATTAATACACTAATATAGATACTAATCCTCGATGATTCCAAAAAATATGTAAAAAAAATAAAACTGTTTTATCACTTTTAAAGGCTATCTGACCACCAGCTCGGTAGCTGATCGTAAAGCTAAAAACCAGAAAGAATAACAAACAATAAGTTTATATAACAAACATATTTATACTGATAAAAAGACAATTAAACAAACAAATTATGAAATTCATAATGGATTAAACAAGTTATCATGCATTATTTTTGTGCATATTTAAAACCAGCTCCATTACAAAATCTAAAATCAGCCCATTACAGACACTTTTTTATCGGAATGACAGAAAGACACTGCAGCACGCCAAAAGCTCCTCAAATCGTTTAAAAGGCATCAAAAACCGCGTATTAAAAGACTGCAGAGTAAAGTCAATTAAAATCGGTATTCACCAACTCCTTTTTGAGCTGGACACCACCTACAATCTGGTCGAAAACCGCATCTGTAGCACCAAGAAGCCAATTAACTCTAAGTTAATATCAAATAAAATAAAATCATAATAAATTAATAATCAGATTTATGATAATATTATATAAACCAAAAAATCACATCAAATTCAAAGATCATTTTTATCATCTTCTCATCCGATGATAGCACTTAGCAATCATTTTTAACCCGAATCTGCTTCGCTGTCGTCACAATAATCAACCGACTGAAGTATTTTTTAATGTATTTTATGTCCATCTTTGTATCGCTATGACTTCTATTTACGCCTTTATTTTAGCATTACATTCCACCTGGCGATGGGTTGTTTTGATCATTCCTATAGTTAGTTTATTCCGTTTTGCTTATCAAAAAAAGAAGAGACTCCCCTTCACCCCTATCGATAATTTCTTAAAAAAGGCAGTCATTATTGCTTTTTATATGCAAGCATTAATGGGTATCATACTCTATTTATTAAGTCCGATCACACAATATTTTCTGACACATTTCGAAATAGCTGTACACTTACGACAGATCCGTTTTTTCGGAATGGAGCATAGCAGCATGATGATTCTTGCCGCAATCTTTCTGCTTATCGGTGGCCTAAAAAGCAAAAACGCCGATACATATGATCGACGTTTCAAAATTTTACTCATTTGGTTTGGTCTCGCTTTACTGATTGTCTTAAGTTCCATTCCCTGGGAATTTTCTCCTTTGACCAGTAGACCAAGTTTCCGTTCTTTTTGATCAGCTATTCTTCCACTCTCCCTTTCGTTTATCACGCATTGCCGCCATCCCTTCTTTGAAGTCAGCTGTCTGACGAAGTTTAGCAAGCTCATCCAAAAGAAATGGATATTTATTCGTTAATGCACCATCTTTTAATCTACGAAGCGCGCCAAAGCCCCTTGAGATAGCCAGAGGCGCATTGGCTACAATTGTTCTTTTCAATGCATCCAATTCAACCTCCTCTGGCTCCAAAATTGCATAAAGCAACTCCTTTTCCAGCGCCTCTTCCGCAGAGAAAGACCTACCTTGAATACAAAGATCCATTGCTTTCCGTTCAGGCATATACTCCAGAAGCAAGGCCAATACTTGAAAAGGAAAAAGGCCGATCTTGACTTCCGGCAATGAAAATCGCACCTGTGGCGTAGCTAACAAATAAGTACAGGATAAGGCAATTAGAAATCCACCTGCAATCACATCGCCTCGAACAACACATATTGACGGCTTATTTAAATCAGCAAACAATTCGGCAAGCGATTTTTCGACTTTGGGAATCCGAGGATTAATTTCGTCAACCGAAGGATCTTCAAAAGCTTTCAGATCCATTCCGGCACAAAATACGGGTCCTTCAGCTTCAACCTGTATCAAACGAATCTCCGGATCCGCATTAGCTACTGCCAAAGCATAGGCAATCTCACTCACCATGGTCGGACTAAAAGCATTCCTTTTCTCCGATCGCGCCAGCGTCAATATAAATACATGCTGTTCGCGTTGTACCTTTATGAAATTCAATTTTTCCATTTATTCTATCTACAAGATCATCTGTCTAAAGCTATTCTCCAAAGCCATCTTTTCTGCCAAACTCCCCCTACCGAAAAAATCCAGCAAAATTTCCGATGGAATATTTCCAACCAAATCATCTTTGGCAAATGGACATCCACCATAGCCCAATAATGCCCCCTCAAACTTACGGCAGCCGGCATCGTAGGCGGCCTGAACCTTTGCTAGGCTATCCTCTCGCCTGGCATGAAAATGCGCCCCGATAGCGAGCTGCGGATAACGCGTCCGGACAAGGCCGAAGAGCTCAGCAATCTGTCCGACATTCGCCTCTGAAGTCGTATCGGCCAGAGAAAACTCCACTATCCCCAGTTGCATAAGCCGATCGATCCATTCTTTGACCAGATCTACCGACCAGAAATCACCATAAGGATTACCAAAAGCCATGCTAAGATACACCACTAATGTCTTACCATAGCTATCAGCCAGGACTTTCATTTCCTTCAATTGCTGATAAGAATCCTCCAGCCCCCTATTCGTATTGCGCAACTGAAAGGTTTCTGATATAGAAAATGGATAACCTATAAAATCTATTTTCTCCAACTGAACAGCTTCTTGAACACCCCTCAGATTGGCGACAATTGCCAATAACTTTACCCGATCATTCTTCAAAATACCATTCAGGACTTCTTTTGTGTCTGCCAATTGCGGAACCGCCTTTGGAGAAACAAAAGAACCAAAGTCAATCACATCAAATAAACCACTTGCTATCAACGTATTGATATGCTTAACCTTCTTATCTGTTGAAATAAAATTATGCAGCCCTTGAATGGCATCTCGTGGACAATCGACCAATACAACCTGATCTCTCATATTATACTATAAAATATCTTTTTCAATTTCGCGGGCAATCACCATCTTCTGTATACTGGAGGTTCCCTCACCTATTGTACATAATTTGGCATCACGAAAGAACTTTTCCGCAGGATAGTCTTTTGTAAAGCCATATCCACCAAAAATCTGCACAGATTCATTTGAAACACTTACAGCCGCTTCAGAAGCATACAGTTTGGCCATTGCGCCAATTTTGGACACGCGCTCACCATGATCTTTGAGATAACCCGCCTGACGAGTCAATAGCTCACTCGCCTCCACTTGGGTAGCCATATCTGCCAAGGCAAATGAAACCGCCTGAAAATCATAAATCTTCTTCCCAAACTGTTCTCTTTCATGCGCGTATTTTAGTGCACATTCATAAGCGCCGCGCGCAATTCCCAAAGAAAGGGCCGCAATGGAGATTCTTCCGCCATCCAAAAGCTTTAGGGCCTGTACAAATCCTTGACCTTCCTCCCCAATGAGCTGGTCACGATGAATCCTACAGTTATCAAAAAATAAACATGCCGTCTCCGAAGCACGCATACCCAGTTTATTTTCTTTTTTTCCTGCAGTAAATCCCGGTGTACCTTTTTCAACGATAAAAGCAGACATTCCTTTTTTATCACCCTTTTGCCCCGTCCGAGCGATCACAACAGCGACACTCGAACTAATGGCATGTGTAATAAAATTCTTCGAACCATTCAGTACATAATAATCCCCATCCCTTTCAGCAAAGGTGGTCATACCACCGGCATCCGAGCCTGAGCCAGTCTCCGTGAGGCCCCAAGCACCAATCCATTCCGCAGTAGCCAGTTTCGGAAGATAGCGTTTCTTCTGTTCTTCATTAGCAAAACTCAAAATATGATTGGTACATAATGAGTTATGTGCCGCCACCGAAAGTCCGATCGATCCACAAACTTTGGAGATTTCATCCAGAACGGTGATATACTCCTGATAACCCAGGCCCGAACCTCCGTATTCCTCGGGAACGATAACGCCCATGAAACCATGTTCACCTAATTTTTTAAAAACTTCTATTGGAAATATTTGGGCTTCATCCCATTCCATCACATAAGGTTTGATATGATACTGTGCAAAATCTCGTGCACTCTGTCTAATCATATCCATTTGTTGTTTATTTTCAATAAACATAAGCATGAATATTAAATTTACAATCGGTAATACAATTCAAATATATCAAAATATTTAGGAATAAAATTGCAAATATTTTAAAATTTTATTTTAAATTTATCTAAAAATAAGAAATTCTTAATTACATCGCTTTTTAAACCAGAATTATAAACTATGAAGGAGCTGCTCGCATTACTTCGCCAAAAAAGAGAAAATTTAAAACTCGGTGGTGGCATCGATAAAATCAAAAAACTAAAGGAGAAAGGTAAACTGTCGGCATGGGAAAGAATAACGTACTTACTGGATCCAGATCGGGAGTACCTCGAAATAGGCATGTTTGCAGGAGAGGGCATGTATACAGAACATGGAGGCTGTACCAATGCAGGCTGCGCAGCTGTTTTAGGTTATGTCAAATCTAAACTTTGCGTTATTGTTTCGAACGATGCCACCGTAAAAGCTGGAGCTTGGTTCCCGATCTCGGCCAAGAAAAATCTGCGTGCACAGGAGATCGCCATGGAAAACAACCTTCCGATCATATATCTAGTGGATTCTGCAGGTGTTTTCCTACCAATGCAAGACGAAATTTTCCCCGACAAAGAACACTTTGGACGAATATTCCGTAATAATGCGCGCATGTCCTCCATGGGCATTCCACAGATTTCCGCAATCATGGGCAGCTGTGTTGCGGGCGGCGCCTACTTACCCATTATGTCGGACTATGCTTTCATTGTCGAAGGCACTGGATCTGTATTCCTGGCAGGACCATATTTGGTTAAATCAGCTATTGGAGAAATTGTAGATGCCGAAACACTCGGGGGCGCCGCCACACATTCCGAAATATCAGGTGTTACGGACAATAAATTCCCCGACGACCAAAGTTGCCTTACCGCCATTAAAAACGTAATTGATAAAATCGGCGGACATGCAAAAGCTAATTTCAATCGAAAGGAAAGCCTGCCTCCAAAAACAGACCCCGAAAAAATTATAGAAATCCTTCCGGAGGACCGAACCAAACCTTACCGCATGCAAGATATCCTCGAAGCGATTGTTGATGCAGAAACACTGGAGGAGTATAAACCCGATTATGGCAAAACCATTGTATGCGCACTTGCACGTGTAGATGGCTGGGCTGTGGGCATCGTCGCCAACCAACGGGAAATCATTAAAGCAAAGAAGCCCGGAAATGCAATGGAAATGCAAATGGGTGGGGTTATCTACAGCGACTCCGCGGACAAAGCTGCTCGCTTTATTATGAACTGCAACCAACAAAACATTCCGCTCGTCTTCTTTCAGGATGTCACTGGGTTTATGGTCGGCAGCCGATCGGAACAAGGTGGAATCATTAAAGATGGTGCCAAAATGGTCAATGCAATGGCAAATTCCGTCGTACCCAAATTTACATTCATTGTAGGCAACAGCTATGGAGCGGGAAATTACGCGATGTGTGGCAAGGCTTATGATCCGCGGTTGATCTATGCTTGGCCAAGCGCCCAAATGGCCGTCATGAGCGGCGCCGCTGCCGGCAAAACGCTATTCCAAATCCAGGAATCCGCATTGAAGGCCAAAGGGAAGGAAATCAATGAAGAAGAAAAGAATATACTATTGAAATCTATTGAAGACCGATATAATGAACAATTAAGCCCTTATTATGCCGCTGCCCGACTCTGGGTCGATGGAATTATTGCCCCTGCGGAAACCAGAAAAGTTATCAGCATGGGAATAGAAGCCGCTAACGAAAAACCTATTGTTGAGCGATACAATGTGGGGGTAATTCAGGTATAAGTAGCCATATAATAGGAAAAATGAGCAGACAACAATAGCTCAAGTAATAAAAAGCCCGCCTGTACCTATGATGCAGGCGGGCTTTTTTAAAGGGCTCAACAAATCTGATGCTGTTTACAACGTACGCCAGGTTTTGCTGATAACTTCAAACCCATCTACAGCCTCCGGATTTCGCATGACATCTTTTGAAACAGCTTTATCAACAGCTATACCTGAGAAGATCTTTTTAATAGGTAGTTCCAGCTTTTTCCCGCTCCAGGTATAAGGAATAGCAGAAACCTCAAAAATTTCATCCGGCACATGCCGGGGACTATATTCCCTTCGAAGAGACCTCTTTATTTTATCCTTGAGTTCATCATCCAGCACACCATTTTTGATCTGTACAAAAAGCAACATATCAGAAGAACCGTTTTCATGATCAACACAGATGACCAAGCTATCCTGAACCTCATCCGTTGCATTCAACACATTATAAATTTCAGCTGTTCCGATACGCACTCCACCACGGTTCAGTGTCGCATCAGAACGTCCATACATGATGATACCATCATTTGGTGTGATCTTAATCCAGTCGCCATGGCTCCAAATACCAGGATACTTATCAAAGTAACTATCATAATATTTCTCATTGGAATAATCATTCCAAAAGTAGATTGGCATACAGGGCATCGGCTCCAAGATAACCAGCTCGCCCACCTCATCGTACACAGCTATTCCCTCCGCATTAAAAGCAGCTATCTTAGCCCCCAATGTACGGCATTGTATTTCGCCGGCATACACATCAAGCAATGTACAGCCCGAAAGAAATGCGCTACAAACATCTGTACCACCACTTAGTGAAATAATCTGAGCTTGCGGAAATTGCTGTTGTATCCATTCAAAGACAGCAGGCGGCAGCGGAGACCCCGTAGATCCAATTGTTTTTGGGGTATAATTCAATGTTTTCAGATCTTGATCCTGACAGGAGATTAAGTAGGCAGCACCTGCACCAAAATGATCCACAGCAGTTTCTTTTGCAAACCGCCATAGGCTCAATTTATCCGGATAGTTCGTTGCTCCGTCATAAATGCACAGTGTATTTCCCATTAATAATGCCGAAAGAGCGTAATTCCACATCATCCAGCCTGTTGTGGAATACCACATAAACCTTTCCCCCTGCTGCACATTCTGATGCAGCCCCAGTGCTTTCATATGTTCCAACAACATCCCCCCAGCCCCATGTGTTATTGCTTTAGGTTTTCCCGTCGTCCCCGAAGAATATAAGATCCATATGGGATCTTCAAAAGCTACTGCAGTAAACTTAAGCTCATGTTGTGAAACGTCCGAATCCATGATCATTTGCCAGGTTTTATCATCGATAAAAACATAGGCTGTCAAAGACGGCAATTGTCCAGCAAGCTTACGTATGCTATCTTCCTTGTCAAAAAGACGCCCATTGTAATAGTAATCTGCATTTGCAAAAAGCACCTTAGGCTCGATCTGCTCAAAACGGTCCTGAATACTTGCTTCGCCAAAATCTGGAGAACAGCATGACCAAACCGCCCCAATTGAATTCGTAGCTAAAAACAACGCGATAGCTTCCACTCCATTGATCAGCACCCCAGCAACCCGGTCCCCTTTCCTAACCCCTTGATTTTGTAGGTAAATTTGTAATCTGAGCACCATGACCTTTAGCTCTTTCCAGGAGATCTCGCGCAAAGGCTGCTGTTCCGACTGAAAAATAAGAGCCGGTCGGGCATCTGTTTCGCAACGAAATACATGCTCCGCATAGTTTACCGTTGCTCCACTAAACCACTTTGCTCCAAAAAAGTCATCCCTGTTCGCCGGAAGAGCTAATACACTGGTAAAATCTGAATGAAATTTTAAATTAAAGTAAGTTGCAATATCCTGCCAAAAATCAGCAACATGTGCAGTTGACCATGCCCATAGATCATGATAAGACGCAAAGGATAATTGATATCGCTGTTCGATATACTGTTTGAATTTATTGATCTCAGATCGAGATTTTTGTTCTTCTGTCGGGCTCCAGAGTAATTTTCCCATAATAGTTGGATATAAAAACGGTTATACCCAAACTTAGTTAAATTTGCTTTGATATGCAATTTTTATTGGCGCCAAAACAGAACAAACAAATAAAATCAATTATATTATTGAAATATTATTCTGAAATACCTACAATTCATCAAATAAACAAGATAAACCCAGGCTTTTTTTAAAGCACTTCGATTTCGGTTCCCTCGACCACCGGATGACCGGTACACAATAATATCCGTCCATTCTCCATTTCACGATCGGTTAATACTTCATTGTAGTCCATTCTTACTTTTCCTTTAGAACATTGCGCAATGCATGTACTACACATTCCGGATTTACAGGAATAGGGTAATTTGATTTTATGTTCCAGCCCCACATCCAGAATAGATTTATTATACGGGACCTCCAGATCATAGCTTTTGCCCTGAAAATGTAACCTGATTTGATACGATGTTGTATCGATCGCTTTCTCGGATTCATCGTCATCATCCTCTTCATTTTCGGGCAATAAAAATGTTTCTCTTTTTATCTGGTCGGTATCAAAGCCCATCCCCAAAAGTGTAAAACGACATAAATCCATGTAAATCACTGGGCCACATGTGTAAAATAAAGCATCCTCTTTTTTCCCGACAAGATGATCCTTGACAATGGAAAGAATATAATCCCGATTCAGCCTGGCTTTCATTAGATACTTACTGTTGGAATAAATCCAGATAATCGTTAAACGGTCCGGGAATTGCATGGCCCATCCCTCCAACTCCTCACGGAATGGTGTCTGATCCGCAGATCGATTACTATAAACCAACACAACCTTGGACTCCTTCTCCGTAAGAAGCGCCGTTTTAAGAATGGAATACAAAGGCGTTATACCAATCCCCGCAGCAAATAGAAATAAAGTTCTGACCTTATATTTCTCAGGCTCATAGGTAAATAATCCCTGCGGTTCCATAGCCTGAACGATATCCCCTTCGGCAATCGTATGATGAAGCAATCGCGAGATTTCCCCATTTTCCACACGTTTTACAGTGATACTTAATGGTTCATCATAATCCGGAGAGCTATTAAAAGAATAGGAACGACGAACCTCCCGATCACCGAACATAAATGAAAGTGTAATAAACTGTCCAGCTTTATATCTAGGGTACTTACCATCAAGAGGTTCCAACTGAAAAGTGATATTATTATTGGGTTGAGGAATTATCTTTGCTATTCGTAATGCATACATAGCTCAAATATACTGTCGAATTTTGGCTTACACAAATGTAAAAACCGGAATAGAAATAGCGTTCACACGGACAATTTATAACAATTTTGTTGTATTACAATTGACAGACAATTCTCGTACAATATTTGTGGAATTTCACGTTATATTTATATCGAAACTTATTATAATAAGATTATATGCAAACACGCAGAAACTTCCTTCAAAATGCAGCAAAAGCCACATTGGGTATTGCTGTATCTGGATCAATATTACAAGATATTGCTTCCGCGAAAGCAACTGAATTAAATGCCGCTACCTTAAAATTTTCTCAAGTAAAGTTACCTTTCAGTTATGCAGCATTGGAGCCCAATATTGATGCCCTGACGATGGAAATCCATTATACAAAGCACCATGTGGCCTATATCAATGCTGTCAACGAAGCCATTGTTGCCGAAGCTATCAAGGAAACTTCAGAAGAGCAGCTTTTAGCTAATATATCCAAATATTCGCCAAAAGCCAGAAATAATGCCGGTGGCGCATGGAACCACAATTTCTTTTGGGAAAGCCTGTCCGACAAAGCAAGTCAACCCTCAGAAAAAGTGTTAACGATGATCAATAAGGCCTTTGGCTCATTGGACAAATTTAAGGAGCAATTTGCTGCTGCTGCAACGAGCCGTTTCGGTTCAGGCTGGGCCTGGCTGATTCTTGACGATTCGGGTAACCTGAAAATAACTTCTACGCCAAATCAGGATAATCCATTAATGGATGTTGCAGAAGTAAAAGGCATCCCTGTTTTGGGGCTTGACGTCTGGGAACACGCTTATTACCTGCATTATCAAAACAAGAGGGCAGACTACATCAAAAACTGGTGGAATGTCGTCAATTGGAAAAAAGTAAATGAACGAATCGCATAACATAAAAAAGCCCGATCTAACGATCGGGCTTTTTTATGTTATGCTCCGCAATACAACTTGCTATCCCAGTACAGTTTTCAGCTTGTTCACCTGAAAGTCAATCAGTTTCTGAAGCGGTCCTGCAGCGATCATTTTCATCATCATATTCAGATCCGCATCGATAATAAATGTAGCCTTTGTTACCGTATCAGATAATGCCTGCAGTTCCCATCGCAATGTTACCTCAAAAGGAGCTTTTTCAGATGGAATCAATTTAATCACTTGATTTTCTACACGCTCATCAACTTTCAGCGCCAATTTTGCCATATTTTGAATGGTAAACCGTGCTTCGTCTGCTGTGGAAGACCAATTATAGATATTCTCGGGCATTAACTGCTCATGATTATTGAGATCAGTTAGAAAAGCAAATACCTCGCTGACATTTCTGCTGATTTCTGTCGTGTTCTGAATAGTAGTCATAACGGTTATTATTTCTTTATTGAAAATTCTCACCCCATCCCGCAGGATTCAATCGCCATTTTTTCAAAATTTCAACATCCTCTTCCAATACGTAACTATTTTCAGCGGCAACTTGAATCAATGCATCGTAGTTACACAAGCTGAAGTAAGGACATTTCGCATCAGCAAAATTATCAGTTGCCTGTTGTAATCCGTAGGTAAATATGGAAACCAATCCGACAACATTACAACCTGCTTCGCGCAATGCTTTGACTGCGATCAGGCTGCTTTTGCCCGTCGAAATTAAATCTTCAACCACAACTACACGTTGACCACTAACGACCTCACCTTCAATCATATTCTGACGACCATGATCTTTAGCTGAGCTTCTAACATAAGAAAATGGTAAGCCCAAATCCTGCGCAACCAACACGCCCTGTGGAATACCCGCCGTAGCAACTCCAGAAATCATATCCACGGATCCAAACTCTTCTTGAATAAGCTTAGAAAGCTTCTGACGAATATACGTACGTATCGCTGGATGAGATAAAGTGATACGGTTATCACAGTAAATTGGAGACTTCCAACCCGATGCCCATGTAAAAGGACTTTTAGGTTGCAATTTTATTGCTTTAATTTGCAATAAGGATTCAGCAACTTTTTGTTCAACCTCATTTAAATTATTCATGGCGCAAATTTATAAAATTTATATGAACGAAACCGTGCTAATTTTAGCCGATTTCGTTCCTTCGAAAACAAAAAACACGCAAACAATTAGTATTCAAGACATTGAACTTCAAAAACTTTTCAAACAATCTGAAATTGATAAAGTTCCAAAGACCTATCTCTACGTCAATAAGGATTTCGAAACCGTATTTCAAAATTTAAAAAGTAAGTTGAAAATCATCAAGGCAGCTGGCGGATTGGTTAAAAACGGTGACGGAGATTACCTTTTTATCTACCGCTTGGGTAAATGGGATCTCCCAAAAGGCAAAGTAGAAGACAATGAAAAAATGAAAGAGGCTGCCGTACGTGAAGTAGAAGAAGAATGTGGCATTAAAATCAACTATCTGGGAAAAAAGATCGTAACATCTTACCACACCTATTATTTACGTAATGGAGAATTTGTATTAAAGGCAACCAACTGGTATGAAATGGGCGTTAATAAAGTTCCCAAACTCATACCACAAACCGCTGAAGACATTACAAAGGCAGAATGGCGTTCTATAGAGCAATTTGACGAAGTAAGGGCCAACACCTATCCGATTATAGAAAACATCATTAAAAAGCTCAAATAAGCCTTCTTTTGAGGTTCATTTGACAGTAATCCAGGAGATCATTCTTATTTTTATACGATGGAAAATATAACAGGAAAAAGGGCCTTAGTGACCGGTGGAGCAAAAGGGCTTGGGAAAGCCATCGCTGTTGCATTGGCTAAAGAAGGCGTGCATGTTGCAATTACAGGAAGAAACGAAATAGCATTAAAACAGACTGCTGCCGAATTGACCGCTTTAGGTACAGAAGTTACATATGCCGTATTTGATGTGTCAGATAACGAGGCGGTACAGCAGGGAATTAAAAACCTCAATGAAACCTTTGGCAACTTTGATATTCTTGTCAACAATGCGGGCATATCTTCCTTCGCCTCTGTCATGGAGATGGACGTGCAAGACTGGACTGCGATAATCAATGTTAATCTAATGGGAACCTATTTTGTTACAAAAGCAGTGCTGCCTCAACTAATTGAAAAAAATCAGGGCGATATTATCATGGTATCTTCTACTGCCGGATTAAATGGGGCCGCTACCACATCAGCCTATAGCGCGTCAAAATTTGGTGTCATTGGATTTGCCGATTCATTGATGCGTGAAGTACGTAAAAATAACATTCGGGTTTGTACCCTGACACCAAGTACCATTGCATCCGATATGTCCATAGACCTTGGTCTAACTGACGGTGATCCAGAAAAAGTATTACAACCGGAGGATTTCGCTGAATTGGTTATTGCCAATTTAAAATTACCTAAAAGAGCGATGTTAAAATCAGCCTCTTTATGGTCGACAAATCCATAAGGTTATTATTGTGGGGCTTTAAACATACCAAACCCCACAATAAAATTATTTCTGATCATTACTACCGTCCCCAGAAGGAAGTTCACCAATTCATGTTTACAATAAACAAAAAAATATGAGTCAACTATTTTCACCCCTAAACATCGGTTCCCTGCATCTGAAAAATCGCTTAGTCGTCTCCCCCATGTGCCAATATTCTGCTGAAGAGGGATTTGCAAACAACTGGCATCTTGTCCACCTTGGTCAATTTGCAATTGGTGGCGCAGCAGCAGTCATACAGGAAGCAACAGCCGTAGCGCCCGAAGGCCGAATCAGCTATGGAGATCTTGGGATATGGGATGACCAGCATATTGACAAACTCAAAGAAATAACAACTTTTATCAAAGCAAATGATGCTATCCCCGGCATTCAGCTCGCGCATGCGGGCCGCAAAGCCAGTAGCAACAAGCCCTGGCTTGGCCGTGGCCAATTTGCCCCTTCAGAAGCCCTAGGATGGCAGACCGTTGCTCCATCTGCATTGGCATTCCATTCGGCAGATCACGTCCCCAGAGAGCTTAAAACAAATGAGATCGAAGAAATCATCGAACAGTTTGGACAAGCTACCCAAAGAGCGATTCAAGCTGGTTATGAAATCATCGAACTCCACGCAGCACACGGCTACCTCATCCACCAATTTCTCTCCCCTTTGTGCAACCTGAGAACAGACAAATTTGGTGGTACATTTGAAAACAGGATACGTTTCTTGCTGGAGATCATCGAAAGGGTAAAACAGGAAATAACAACACAAAGCTTATGGGTACGTATTTCAGCGACAGACTGGGCCCCGAACGGTTGGGACCTGGATCAGTCCATTGCTCTGACAAAGCTTCTGGTAGAACAGGGTATCGATATCATCGACGTATCAAGTGGTGGAGCGGTTGCACATCAAAAAATTGATGTTGGCCCCGCCTATCAACTTCCTTTTGCTGTAGCGATCAAAGAAAAAACCGGAACCAAGACCGCTACTGTTGGACTTATTAAAACAGCTACTCAGGCCGCAGATATTATCGAAATCAGGCAGATTTAATTATGATTGCCCGGGGCTTTTTGGATGATCCCCATCTTCCATTACACTTTGCAAAAGAATTATCGGTAGACATCCCTTGGCCAAAACAATACGAAAGAGCAAAATGAAATTAAGCCTAAACAAAATACACCATATTGCGATTATATGCAGTGATTATCAACGATCGAAAAAATTCTACACCGAAGTCCTCGGGCTTGAAATCTGGCAGGAACATTATCGGGCAGAACGGGATTCATATAAATTGGATTTAAAAATCAACGAAACTTACATCATTGAATTGTTTTCCTTTCCCTCCCCACCTAGTAGACCGAGTTTTCCTGAAGCTGCCGGACTGAGGCATTTAGCTTTTGAAGTCGATAATCTAGATACGGAAATACATAAATTAGAACAGGCAGGTATCGCACATGAAGGGATAAGGATCGACGAGCTAACACAAAAAAGATTCACTTTCTTTACCGATCCTGATCAGCTTCCGATAGAACTATATGAACGTTAGAAACAAAACTTTCATACTCTTATAAGCACCAAGGGCTATTAAAATCAAGTGAAGGTTCTTTCGGACCAGCAGAAAACAGACTATAACAAAAAAAAGCGTTGATTTTCATCAACGCTTTTTTATCATGTCGTAAATCGTCATATTACAATTTACGTTTAACTTCTACTTGTTCGTAAGCTTCTACGATATCACCAACCTGAATGTCGTTGAATCGGTCGATATTCAAACCACACTCGTAACCTTGCGCAACCTCTTTCACGTCGTCTTTAAAACGTTTCAGGGAAGCCAGTCGACCTGTATGGATAACGACACCATCTCTGATGATGCGGATATCATTATTTCTATTGATCTTACCTTCTCTAACCATACATCCCGCAATAGTACCCACTTTGGAGATTTTAAATGTTTCTCTGATTTCAACTTCAGCAACAATTTTCTCTTCAAATTTCGGAGCCAACATACCTTCCATCGCAGATTTAATCTCTTCGATAGCATCGTAGATGATCGAGTATAGACGAACGTCGATTTGCTCGTTCTCAGCCAATTTACGTGCGTTTTGTGTTGGACGTACTTGGAAACCAATGATAATCGCGTCAGAGGCAGAGGCCAATAATACATCTGATTCAGAGATCGCACCTACTGATTTATGGATAATATTCACCTGGATCTCATCTGTTGACAATTTCAATAATGAATCTGATAATGCTTCGATAGAACCATCCACATCACCTTTCACGATAATATTAAGTTCCTTAAAGTTACCGATAGCCAAACGACGGCCGATCTCATCCAAGGTAATATGTTTCGTTGCACGCATGCCCTGCTCACGTTGTAACTGAAGACGTTTGTTTGCAACGGTTCTCGCTTCAGACTCACTTTCAAGAACATAAAGCTTATCTCCCGCTGTCGGTGCACCAGCCATACCTAATATCTGTACAGGTACAGAAGGTCCAGCTTCTTTGACACGTTCACCTCTTTCATTGGTTAAAGCTTTCACCTTACCGGAATGTGAACCTGCCAAAATTGGATCTCCGACACGAAGAGTACCACCTTGGATCAATACTGTAGTCACGATACCACGGCCTTTGTCCAAAGCTGCTTCGATCACTGAACCAACAGCACGCTTTTTCGGATCAGCTTTCAGATCCAACATTTCAGCTTCCAAAAGAACTTTTTCTAAAAGAAGATCAACATTCTCACCGGTTTTTGCAGAAATTTCCTGTGCCTGGAATTTACCACCCCAGTCCTCAACCAAGATATTCATTGCAGAAAGCTGCTCGCGGATACGATCTGGATTCGCTCCTGGTTTGTCTACTTTTGTAAATGCAAATACAATCGGTACTCCAGCTGCTTGCGCGTGATTGATCGCCTCTTTTGTTTGCGGCATGACGGCATCATCCGCTGCAATAACGATAATAACGATATCTGTTACTTTGGCCCCACGTGCACGCATCGCCGTAAAGGCTTCGTGACCTGGTGTATCCAAAAATGTAATTTTACGATCATCATCTAATTTCACGGCATATGCACCAATATGTTGTGTGATACCACCGGCTTCACCAGAAGTAACGTTTGCCTTACGGATATAATCCAACAAAGATGTCTTACCGTGGTCAACGTGTCCCATGACGGTCACGATTGGAGCTCTGGACACCAAATTTGCTTCAGTATCTGGCTCTTCCAGTTCCGCAGTTTCCTCATCTTCAGGTTTAATAAATTCAACTTGATAACCAAATTCATCTGCTACAATAGCCAAAGTTTCCGCATCCAGACGTTGGTTGATAGACACAAACATACCTAAACTCATACAAGTTGCGATAATCTGTGTGACCTGAACGTCCATCAAATTTGCCAGCTCGTTTGCCGTAACAAATTCTGTAACACGCAATACCTTTGCCATTAATTCTTGCTCCATTGCAGCTTCTTCCGCATGTTGAGCGACATCATCACGTTTTTGGCGTCTTAATTTCGCACGTTGAGCAAATTTACCAGATTTACCTGCCCCACTTAAACGAGCAAGCGTTGCCTTGATTTGGTCTTGGATTTCCTTTTCAGAAGGCTCCTCTTTATTTTCAACAGGTCTTCCTTTTCCTCTATTGTCAAAACGACCATGTTGTGGTCTCGCTCCACCTTGTCCCGGTCTACCTTGATGCTGGTTATTTCCACCTTGCCCAGGTCTGCCAGAATGCTGGTTGTTTTGTCCCGGACGGTTGTTCGGATTATTGTTGTTACCTTGACCAGCACCTCTGTTTCCTTGTTGGTCGCGGTTTTGGTTATTATTTCCATCACGAGGACCTCGGTTTTGGTTGTTATGTCCCTGACCTTGTCCCGCATTCGGATTTACTGGACCATTTGGATTCGTGCGTTTACGCTTACGTTTCTCATTATTGTTTCCAGCATTTGAAGATGATGCTACAGGTTTGTGCGAAGGTCTAGCTGAAGGTAATTCAATCTTACCAATTACTTTAGGACCAGTCAATCTTTCTGCACGGGCAGAAATAATATCATCGCCATCTTTTTTCACAGGCTCCACTGTTGGAGTTACTGGTACAGCAGCTCTTGCTGCTGTTTCGTCTTTTTTCTTTTCTTCTACCTTCACAGGTTCGGTTTTTGTCTCTACAACCGGAGTTGCTTTTACTTCAGTTTTATCTACTTCAGGTTTTGGAGCTTCTACCTGAGGTGCCACCACTTCAGCCTTTTGCTCTATAACCTTTGGTTCTTCTTTTTTCGCTTCAATGACCGGTGTTTTGACTTCCGCTTCTTTCTGCTCGATTACTTTCTCTACGGGTTTAGTCTCCTCCGGTAGGTCTTGCGCCAATTTAGGTTCTTCCTTTGAAGACTCCTCTTTTTTAGCCTTGTTACCACCTCTATTCAGGGCATCAAGATCTATTTTGCCAACCACTTTCATACCTCCTTGATGAACAGCTTCCTCAGGTTTGGCAGGAGCAGATTCTTTGGCTGACGGGATTTCTACAGTATTTTTAACCAAGATCTCTTTTGGTTCCTCATGTTCTTCGAAATCCTCATTTCTAGACGATTCTTTAGGAGAAGTGGATGGTGACTCCTCACGACGAATTTTGCCAATAACAATTTGTTTAGCTTCATCTTTCAGTGATTTGTCTCCCTGAAACTCTTTTAACAGCACACCATACATCTCTCCGCTCAATTTAGTGTTAGGCTTTGCTTCTACATCATATCCTTTTTTCACTAAACATTCCACGGCAGTATGTATCCCGATGTTGAGTTCTTTTGCTGCTTTAAGCAAGTTTGTTCCTTTTCCTTCAGTCATCTATAATATAAACTATTTTAATATAATTACAAAAATATGTTTTTTTCCATCCATAACCAATTTATTCCGAATGTTAGATGGAAAAAATTTAACAAGCTGAATTTTATTCAAATTCAGCCTGCAATATACGTACGATCTCACGGATGGTATCTTCCTCCAAATCGGTACGTCTCACCAGTTCTTCTTCGCTAAGTGATAACACGGATTTTGCAGAGTCTAAACCAACACGCTTCAACTCATCGATAACCCAGCTTTCAATTTCGTCGCTGAATTCTTCGATATCCACATCCTCATCAAATTCATCATTCTCACGGTAAACATCAATCTCATAACCAGTCAGCTTACCAGCCAATTTAATATTGTGTCCACCACGTCCGATTGCCAAGGATACCTGATCCGATTTTAAGTATACAGCAGCTGTTTTATTTTCCTCATCGATTTTGATAGAGCTTATCCGAGCAGGACTCAAAGCACGGGCGATATACAAGGAATGGTTTGTTGTGAAATTGATCACATCAATATTCTCATTACGCAATTCGCGAACAATACCGTGAATACGAGATCCTTTCATACCCACACAGGCACCAACCGGATCGATACGGTCGTCATAAGATTCAACCGCCACTTTAGCACGCTCTCCAGGTTCACGGACAATTTTCTTGATTGTAATCAGACCATCAAAAATCTCCGGTACCTCAAGTTCAAACAAACGTTGCAAAAACGCAGGCGCCGTACGTGAGATAATGATTTTCGGATTATTGTTCATCATATCCACTTTATGTACTACCGCACGGATACCGTCACCTTTTTTGAAATAATCAGCAGGGATTTGTTCCGACTTAGGTAAAATCAATTCATTGCCATCTTCATCCAACACCAAGATCTCTTTCTTCCAGATCTGATAAACCTCACCGATGACCAATTCTCCTTCTCTATCTTTATATTTCTTGAAAACCTCATCTTTCTCAAGTTCCAACACTTTAGAAACAAGCGTTTGACGAGCCGCCAAAATAGCACGGCGTCCAAAGCTTTCCAATGTGATCTGTTCGATAAAATCATCGCCCACTTCAAGATCCTCATCGTGTTTTCTTGCTTCTGCCAACTCAATTTCAAGATCATCATCCTCAGAAAATTCATCTTCAACAACGACGCGCGTTCTCCAAATCTCCAAATCCCCGTTATCTGGATTCACGATAACATCCACATTTTCATCCGTACCAAAACGACGACGGATCATACTACGAAAAACCTCTTCCAATACTGTAATGACCGTAGGTCTATCGATATTCTTAAACTCCTTAAACTCCTGAAAAGAGTCTATCAGATTGATGTTGCTGTTACTCATTATTTTTTAAAATGAAATTACCACTTTTGTTGCTTTTATTTGATCAAAAGGAAGTTCTTTTTCCACCTCTTGCGCTTTTTTACCTTTTTCCTTTACTTTTTGAAGAATTTTAATCTTTGTCTCGTCAACCGATAATAAGGTCCCTTCAATTTTAGCGTTATCACCCAACTTGACCTGTACGGTGCGGCCGATATTTTTTTGATATTGCCGATTATTGACAAAATTTGAATCAATACCCGGAGAGGAAACCTCCAAACGGTAAGCGTTATCAATGACATTTTCCTCCTCCAAATGAAAACCGACATGGCGGCTCACCTGTGCACAGTCATCAATATTAACGCCATTATCTCCATCCAAGAGAATTTCCAAAATCTTATTTGGACGCATCTTTACACTAACAATAAACAAATCCTCGCGATCTGCTATTTTTTCCGTTATGAGTTCAATGACTCTTTTTTCTACATCTTGCATTGTTCTACTGCCTAGAATGCTAAATTAATTGTATTAAAAAAAGGGGGCAATACGAGCCCCCTTCCTTTCAGATATGCAAATATAGTATTTTATAAAATAAAAAACAAATCCCCAAACAACTGCGAAAGTATTTTTTCTATTATTTCGAATTGTCAACAACTGCATTAATTGTTTTCTGCATTTGTGCCATCATACTGGTCAATGTTTCCATCGTCGGCTCAGGTGTTGGCTCCGGTAGCTGCGTGCTAATAAAAGCCTTTGCCTTCCAGACTTCAAGAATATCCGGAGTCTCAACCCAATAAGGTTCATATGTTTTGTTATCAGATACAAGCTTTAAGCCTTTATCCTCCTTAAATTTAAATGCGATACGCTTATAGACGACACCCTCCTCCCGAGATACGACAACATAGGTAAGTCCAGGCTTTATATCATGCCAATTTTCTACATACTCCGCCACAATAATCGAACCCGAAGGCAGAGGCAACATCGAATCTCCTTTAATCTCAAAAGCCCGAAAAGTCCCCTGTCCAAACATGGGCAACGAAAATTTCGGAAGCTCAGCGACATATTCCGGATCACCATAGCCGTTTAAGTAACCAGCACTCGCTTTAACGGGCACAAGCTCAATATTTTCACGATCGTTACCATCGACAGTCACACTTAATACCCTAAGATTTGACGCATTACTTTTAGGCACCGGCTTCCACTTCTCATCAATCACATCATTCGCCAATTCATCCATGGTTAACCCATAAAACTCGGCAATTTTTTTCAGCAATTCGTATTTAGGCTCCGCCCGATCTTCTTCATATGCACCGACCGAAGCTCTTTTAATCTCCATGATATCAGCAAATTGCTGCTGTGTAAGTTTCTTTCCTTTTCGAAGGAATTTCAAGTTGGATGAAATATTTGCCATATTATTTTTTCAAAAATATTTTACAAAAACTAATTTTATTAGTATTATTGTGCCAATAAAATTAGTAAATAAAAATTAAACATCC
Organism: Sphingobacterium sp. CZ-UAM; assembly: GCF_002000245.1. GTDB lineage: Bacteria > Bacteroidota > Bacteroidia > Sphingobacteriales > Sphingobacteriaceae > Sphingobacterium. The sequence goes on from NZ_MTCM01000001.1 coordinate 2,287,947, forward strand.
AAATAATTTAGTATTATGGGCAATTTTATCGTATATATCTTAACAGACAACAACAGAAGGTACTTTGAGATCGATTTCACATCCAATATATTTAGCACAGTAATGGAGCTTCAACAAGCCAATAATTTTATTCTTCAACAGGGCACTCATTTGAATAGAATAATCTATTCCGAAGAGTTTTCCCAATTAGCATACGCAAAAAAGAGAATGAGTGAATTACAAAACTTCACACACATGCAAATAGAACGTGTTATCCGCAAAAATAATCCAAACTGGAATAACCTTTACCCACAACAACAGCAAGCTTATGCAAAAAGAAACACCAATTTCGCGGCCTAGTAATACATAATAGAAATAAAAAAGCCGCCCAATTTTCATTAGGCAGCTCGCTATTTGTTATACTATGCTAGATTCGAAAGAGGATAAACGTTTTTACTAAATTTAGGCTGACGTGGTATTCTCCAGCACACCCGTATTTTCACCGGAACCACCTTCATTGTTATTACGCTCAGTAACTCCACCCTCTGTAGACTCTTCTTCAGGTCCAATAAAACCCTCGTCCGTTTGCTCATCAACTTGTGTCGAATCACTTTGTACTGGCTCCGGCTCACTATAACGCGGCGTCTCACATTTATAGGATTTCGTGATTTCAACCGTAGATTCAGGGAATTTACCCTGCGTATAGCCCAATTGCTTATCTTTATAAACAGATTCTAAAAACACACCAAATATAGGCAATGCCGTCCGGGAACCTTCACCGGTATGCGAATTCTTAAAGTGTATACTTCTTTCATCACATCCAACCCAGATTCCAGTAACCAAATCCTTCGTCACTCCCATATACCAACCATCAACATATTCCGAAGAAGTACCGGTCTTACCCCCAATTTCATTTTCTTTATCAAATAGATCCCATTCCCACAAGCCCTGCGATGTACCTCTTGGCTCTTCCATCCCACCACGCAACATATAAGTCATCAACCAAGCATCTTGTTTATCGACCACCTGTTTGCGCTCCGCCTGAAAAGTGGCAATCACATTTCCATCGTGATCTTCAATTTTAGAAACAAGTACCGGTGTTACCCGCTCACCATGGTTCATCATCGTCGAATAACCGTTGACCATCTCAAATACCGACACATCATTAGGCCCTAAACCGACGGATGCCACCGGATTAAGTTTACTCGTGATACCACAACGTTGCGCAGCATCTACAACTTTCGCTGGGGTAACCATATCTGTCAACTGAACCGTCACTGAATTAATAGATCGAGCCATCGCATGGCGCAAAGACATCTCCCGATAAGAAAAATTCCAATCTGCATTTTTTGGTTCCCATACTTCGACGGAATCTCCTTTGTCAATCTTTATGGTAACAGGTTTATCTGTGATCTTATCACAAGGCGACATTCCGGACTCCAAAGCTGCCAGATAAACAAAAGGTTTAAATGTAGACCCCGCCTGCCGTTTCGCCTGCATCACGTGATCATATTTGAAATACTGATGGTCTATCCCACCTACCCAAGCTTTAATTTCACCGGAATAGGGATCCATAGACATCATGCCCGCATTCAACATCATGGCATAATATTTCAGGGAGTCCATCGTAGACATTTCCTTTTCGACCTTCCCCCCATCCTTCCAATTGTACACTTCCATCTTTTTCTTCTTATTTAAGAAGAAATTGATACTATCGGGACTAGTGGCATATTTTTTACTCAGAAACTCGTAATAAGGTGTCTTCTTCGCTAAATTCTCCAAAAAGTTTGGAATCACTTTTCCTGAAAGATCCCGCCAGGGCTCCTGCCCCTCCCAAGTATTATTCAAACGCTGTTGTAACTCGGCCATCTGTTTAGCCACTGCTTCTTCAGCATGCTTTTGCAACTTGGAATTGATCGTTGTATAGATCTTTAAACCATCCGTATAGATATCGTAATTATTCTCTTCTGACCACTTCTCCAGCCATTTAGCAACAGCTGTACGCAGATATGAATCTCCTCCGGCATTTATATCTTGATTATTGGTATTTAAAACGATCTTCTCTTTGACCAATGCATCAAACTCATCCTTTTTTAGAAAACCACTCTTATGCATCTGGCCCAACACCGTATTTTTACGGTCAAATGCATTTTCAGGATTTCTAATCGGATTATATAAGGTTGTTCCCTTTAACATGCCGATCAATACCGCGGCTTCGTTTTGATTCAATTGATTTGCTCCCTTTGAAAAATAACGTTTTGCAGCCGTTTCTATACCATAGGCATTATTGCTGAAAGAAACTGTATTAAGATACATTTCTAAAATCTGATTTTTTGTATACCGCTGCTCCAGCTTGTAAGCGGTCATCCACTCTTTGAATTTGGTAATCACCAAACCTGCTACGGGTAAACGGGTCAATAAACCTCCGGCCTTATTATAGCGCGTGCGATAAAGGTTCTTGGCCAGCTGTTGCGTAATTGTACTCGCACCACGTTTATCACCTTTTAATGTTGAAATAATACCCGAGCCCAGGCCCAAAAAGTCAACCCCGTTGTGCTGATAAAAACGCACATCTTCAGTTGCTATCAGCGCATTAACAACAGTTTTAGGAATACTGTCAAAAGGGATTGGATTTCTATCCTCGTCAAAATATCGACCGATCAATACACTATCAGCAGTATACAATTCTGTCGAAATGTTGACACTGGGCATAATGATGTCTTTTTTTGTGGGTGAGTAGCCAAAAAGCCACAAAAAATTAAGTTGTATAGCACAGACCAAAACTATAACGAAATATATTGCAATAACGAGATAACGAAGAATCCGATTCTTAATACGTCTAAACATAAATGGAAATTTATCTTATATTCAACATATTGAATCAACAAAGGTTTTATTTCCCGCTCAATATGCGTCTATATCTGTTTCAGGGGCTAAATATACAACTAAATAAATGTCCGTAATCAACTATTTACATTTTTTAACAATAAAGGACGAGCGCTCATTGCAATAATGTCCATCGGCAAAAAAAGTCTCATAATAGCCACATTATTTCAGATCCATGAAATTAAAGCAACACAAGAAAATGTAAGAAGACGCTGTTTAGATCAGCAGGTTAGTTGAGGTGTTCCGCAAATATTATACCTACTTTTGATTTATTATCTATTTTATTTTAAAATAATAATGATATTTGTTTAAATTTAGATGTAAACTAGTCAACGATTAGCATGTTAAAACAGACATTACAACAAAAGCTATTACAAAAACTGTCTCCACAACAAATTCAATTTATTAAATTGTTGCAGGTACCAACAGTTTCATTAGATGCCCGAATAAAAGAAGAATTAGAAGAAAACCCTGCGTTAGAAGATGGTAGCTTGACTAATATGACGGATCCAATAGAAGAATATCCGGATAAAGATCCGGATGACAACTTCGACAACGAAGAAGGATTCGACTCAGATGACTTCAGTTTGGAAGATTATATACAAGAGGACGACTACAAAGATTATGGTAATGGATATGACTATGGTGATGATGATGATGAACGGAAAGAAATGCCCGTGGCCATCCAACATTCATTCTATGAACAGTTACAACAACAGTTAGACCTCCTCGCCTTAGATGATAAGCACTTTTTAATTGGTCAGCAGATTATCGGCAGCCTGGATGACGACGGCTACTTACGTCGTCCGATCATCAATCTGGTAGATGACCTAGCCTTCGGTCAAAATGTAATGACCGAAGAGCACGAAGTATTAGAAATGCTAAAAGTGATCCAAGATTTTGAGCCTGCGGGAATTGGCGCCAGAGATTTACAGGAATGTCTTTTGATACAATTGCAAAAGAAAGACGCGAACAATCCAACGATTAAGCTCGCAATCAAGGTCGTGGCCAATTATCTGGATGAGTTCACTAAAAAGCACTATGACAAACTAGAGAAATCATTAGGAGTATCCTCTGAAGACTTGAAAAACGTCGTAAATGAAATCCTAAAACTTAATCCCAAACCAGGCGATTCGGGAGCAGTAGCGGGTAAACAACTTCATATCATTCCCGATTTCCACATTAGCAATAACGACGGCACCCTCCATCTTACGCTAAACGGGCGTAATGCACCTGAACTCCGCATCAGCAGGGATTATCAGCATATGTTCGAGCACTACGAGAAGTCCGATCAGAAGGACAAGAAGATGAAAGAAGCAGTACAGTTCGTCAAGCAAAAGCTCGATTCGGCAAAATGGTTCATTGATGCCATCAAGCAACGCCAACAAACCTTACTTAAAACCATGAATGCCATCATGGAATATCAATACGATTATTTTCTTACCGGAGATGACCGTAAATTAAAACCCATGATCTTAAAGGACATCGCAGATAAGATCGATATGGATATCTCGACCGTCTCCCGCGTGGCAAATTCAAAATATGTGCAAACCGAATTCGGAACATTTTTGTTAAAATCATTTTTCTCCGAAGCTATCCAAACAGACTCTGGGGAAGAGGTCTCAAATAAGGAAGTCAAGAAAATACTGGAGGAATGCATCGCCAAAGAAAATAAGCGCAAGCCGCTTGCCGACGAGAAGCTAACGGAAATACTGAAAGAAAAAGGCTACAATATCGCCCGCCGAACGGTAGCCAAATACCGTGAAGCATTAAACATACCAGTCGCAAGATTAAGAAAAGAGCTCTAAGAGCTCTTTTTTGTTTTTCGGGTGACAATCAAATCTAAATTAAGAATAGTATCTTTGTGCTCGAATTAAACAAGCATTAAGGAATGAGCAAAGTAAAAGTTGGAGTTGTACAGATGAGCTGTACCGCAAACAAACAAGAGAATCTCGAAAAAGCAATCGCTAAAGTAAAAGAAGCCGCTGCAAAAGGTGCGCAAATTGTGTGTCTGCAAGAACTCTTTACCTCTTTATATTTCTGCGATGTAGAAGATTATGACAATTTCGCGCTGGCTGAATCTATCCCGGGACCATCTACCGACGCCCTGTCTGCTGTTGCGAAAGAAGCCGGAGTCGTTATTATCGCTTCATTATTTGAAAAAAGAGCTGAAGGTCTTTATCATAATACCACCGCTGTATTAGATGCTGATGGCTCTTATTTGGGTAAATACCGCAAAATGCACATCCCCGATGATCCGGCTTTTTACGAAAAATTCTATTTTACGCCTGGTGATCTAGGCTATAAAGTATTTAAAACAAAATTCGGTAAAATCGGCATATTGATCTGTTGGGACCAATGGTACCCCGAAGCGTCAAGAATCACAGCCCTAATGGGTGCAGAAATTCTATTCTACCCTACAGCGATCGGCTGGGCCACGGATCAGGATGAAGAAACCAACAAAGATCAATACAATGCATGGCAAACCATTCAGCGCTCACACGCGGTAGCAAATGGTGTGCCTGTGGTAGCAGTTAACCGTGTTGGATTTGAACAGGATGGCGCCATGAAATTTTGGGGTGGCAGCTTTGTTACCAATGGACAAGGCAAGCTATTATACCTCGCTTCCCACGATAAAGAAGAAATTGAAGTAGTTGAACTAGATCTAGCTGAGTCCGACTATTTCAGAAAACACTGGCCCTTCTTGAGAGATCGTAGAATTGAGACATATTCTCCAATCACCAAACGTTTTATCGACGAAGACTAATATCAAATCATATTGGCCATTTTAATTTGTAATTCTTAAAAAGAAAAACAGATTAAAATGGCTTTTTACATTTTAAAGCATGGAACAAGAAAGCACTTTCACACAGGCATATTTTGACAACTCACCCAAAAAACAAGGTTTTTCGTTTCCCGCTGAATGGGCAAAACAAGAAGCGCTGTGGTTGAGCTGGCCGCATAAAGAGGAATCTTGGCCTGGAAAAATTGATACCATATACCAGCCCTATTGTGAGTTTATTAAAGCTGTTGCTGTTGGACAGAAAGTCCGAATCAATGTAGCTGACGAAGACATGAAAGCATTCGCCATCACAGCATTGAAAAAAGTAACTGCTGATTTTAGCAATATTGAATTTTATTTCAATCCAACCAATGACGCCTGGTGCAGAGATCATGGTCCCGCTTTCCTGATCAATCAAACTACAAACGCAAAAGCAGTTGTTGATTGGGGATATAATGCATGGGGCGGGAAATATCCGCCTTTCGACCTGGATGATGTTGTTCCCACACGTATAGCGAAAGCGTTCAACCTGCCTTTATTTACCCCCAATATCGTTATGGAAGGCGGTTCTGTCGAATTCAACGGAGCCGGAACAGTGATGACAACAACAGCATGTCTGCTCAATGAAAACAGAAATCCTGATTATACAAAAGAACAGATTGAGACTTACCTCAAAGAATTCTATGGACAAGATCAGGTATTATGGTTAGGCGACGGAATTATTGGCGATGACACTGATGGTCATATTGATGACATCACGCGTTTTGTGAATGAAAACACGGTGTTAACTGTTGTTGAAGAAAATCCGGAAGATGAAAATTATGCCATCCTCCAGGAGAATCTAGAAACACTTCGTTCCTTCAGATTACTCAACGGAGAAGCACTTAATATCGTCGAACTCCCGATGCCCGCACCGGTAATCTATGAAGACACCAGACTTCCGGCATCATATGCCAACTTCTATATCGCAAATGATGTCGTCGTTGTTCCGATTTTCAACGATGCCAATGACCAGAGAGCATTGGATATTATTCAGGGATGCTTTCCGACACGGAAAGTTATCGGAATCAATTCGGTAGATATTATCTGGGGATTGGGTAGTTTTCATTGCCTGAGCCAGCAAGAGCCTGCACTCAGCTAAGCATAAATTGCTCCATAAACAGAAAGGTTTCTTAATCGATTAAGAAACCTTTCTGTTTATATAAGCTACTGATTACAAACACTATTAAATTAGATCTTTTCTGTAACACACTTTTACTGCTTACGCTCGACAATACCGATGTCAGCTTATCGCAATAATCTGAAGCGTACCGACAGCCCCCTAGACAACGACCACATGCACACCGGACTTCTCCAACGATTCAACAAATCCGGCATTCACTTTATCATCTGTAATCAATATATCAATTTTTTCAAAGCCACAAATCCGTCCAAAGCTACGTCTTCCAAATTTGGACGAATCAGCTAAGACAACTACCTTTTGGGCCGTATCGATCATGATACGATTCAATTGGGCTTCCTGTGCACTGGATGTTGACACACCATACTCCAGATCTATTCCGTCTACCCCTAAAAACAATTTACTACAATAAAAGTCATGCAGTAAATTTTCAGCATATTTTCCAGTGACTGAGGTGGAAGTTTTTCGTAATGTCCCTCCCATCTGCATAATTTCAACTGATGGGTATTTAATTAACTCCATGGCAACGTTCAGCGCCGAAGTGACCACAGTAATATTTCCCTTAGGTACAATCTGCCTGGCCAACGATTGCATGGTGGTCCCGGAAGCAATAATAATTGAATCATTTTCTTCAATCATCTCAGCAGCCTTCTTCCCGATTCTACTTTTATCGTCCGAGCGAAGTTTCTCCTTTTCAAATACCGTCCGGTCCGTCGTATACGGATTGTACTGTGTCGCTCCGCCATGCGTCCGAAATAGCAGACCACTCTCTTCTAAAAGCGTGAGATCCTTGCGGATGGTAACAGAAGATACACCCAGTTCCTCGCATAGGTCAATCACTTGGACTATACCTACCTCTTTTAATTGTTTTAAAATATATTGATGTCGCTCTACGTTTGTCATGGTTCTTTTATATGCGCTAAAATATTAAATCTACCAGTTGTTTATCTATACAGATACATTAAGAAAATATAAAATATCAACGAAAACCATTACTGGATCGTAGCTTCAGATATTCTATACCAATTTCCCTAGTAGAACTGACGTTAAAATAACGAATTTATTTAATTATTTATACTCTGTACAAAGAGAATTATACTTTATTCTAAAAAGATAACGTTTTTGGGTTTCAACAAATTCAAAACTCCAAGGGATTGGGCCGAATATACTGGTAATCAAACTCCTTTTGAAGCAGGCTTCCACTCACTACTTTTTGAAAATGATCCCCTGGTTCAAATCGCAATGGCAGATCTAAACCATACTTTCGCGCAGAGGCCAGGATCACATCCTTTTTCTTTGGGTGCATTGGGGCCACAATATTATAGACGGCATGTCTTAGGTCCTTGACAGAAGCCAAACTAATCAACCGCACAACATCATCCAGATGGACAAAATTAGCGAGCTGTTCACCCGTTGTGCAGATACGATTGGCAAAATACTTTGCAAAAATGCGGTTTTTACCAAATAAGCCCCCAAGTCGATAGACATAGGTGTTAGGCAACGCTAGCATCTGTTGCTCAGCCAAATAAAGTTTTTCGGAAAATTCTATTCCGGCTGACTCCAATTCATGATAGACAACATCTTTATCCGGGTATATTCCAACGGAACTTAGAAACAACTGTTTGGTCCATTGGATATTTTCAAGAAATCTCGAAATATTGGAAAAACGTACCTCTAAACCAGAAAGACTGTTTTTTTGGCTGGCAGGAATACTATTTAACACAAAGTCGAACCGGTCTGGAAGAAGTACATTAGACAAGGTATGACCTTGATCAAAGTCGGCAATAAATGAAAAAATACCATCAGTTTTAAGCCGATGGTATTTTTCATATTGTGTCGTACTTGCCCAGACCTCATGTCCCTGATGCTTCATATCCATGGCAAATGATTCTGCCAGCCATCCACATCCTAAAATGAGTATCCGCATAAGATCAAAAGATTAATAAGCTTTTGCAAATAAAACGCGGCGACGAGAAGGTTTACCAGTGAAGATACATATACCCTCTTCCTCTTTGGCATCCAAAGGAATACAACGGATTGTAGCCTTTGTTTCCTCTTTCACACGTTTTTCTGTTTCTGTGGTCCCATCCCAATGGCAGGAGATAAATCCACCTTTACCCTCCAGCACTTCTTTAAATTCATCATAAGAATTTACCTCGGTAAAATGGGACGCTCTGAAATCCAATGCTTTTTGGTAAATATTTTCCTGTATTGCCTGCAACAGCTGTTCGATATTGCCAGCCAATCCTTCTTGTGCTACCGTTTCTTTTGTTTGGGTATCACGACGTGCCAGTTCTACAGTTCCATTTTGCATATCTCGCGCACCAACAGCAACACGTACAGGAACACCCTTCAATTCCCATTCCGCGAATTTGAAGCCGGGACGTTGTGTATCACGGTCATCGTATTTCACCGAAATATCCTTGATCTTCAACTCGCGCATTAACTGGTCCACGAATGTGTCAATCTGCGCTTTTTCTTCCTCCGTTTTAAAGATCGGAACAATAACAACCTGAATTGGAGCCAATTTTGGCGGCAATACCAAGCCTTGATCGTCGGAGTGCGCCATAATCAATGCGCCCATCAAACGGGTAGAAACACCCCATGATGTTGCCCAAACATGCTCCAGCTTTCCTTCTTTAGAAGTAAATTTCACATCAAAAGCCTTCGCAAAGTTTTGTCCAAGAAAATGTGATGTACCAGCTTGCAACGCCTTTCCATCCTGCATAAGCGCTTCGATACAGTAGGTATCCAAGGCGCCGGCGAAGCGTTCATTTTCCGTTTTCCGGCCACGTACAACCGGTACAGCTAAAATATTTTCAGCAAATTCTGCATAGACATCAAGCATACGTTCGGTCTCTTCGATAGCTTCTTCCCTCGTAGCATGTGCCGTGTGGCCCTCCTGCCATAAAAACTCCGCTGTACGCAAGAAAAGACGCGTACGCATTTCCCAACGGACCACATTTGCCCATTGGTTAACCAAAATTGGCAGGTCACGATAAGATTCGATCCAACCACGGTACGTATTCCATATAATCGTTTCAGATGTCGGACGTACGATTAACTCTTCCTCCAATTTTGCATCTTCATCCACCACAATCTTACCGGTACCATCGTTTTTTAATCTATAATGTGTGACTACCGCACATTCAGTCGCAAAACCCTCTACATGGGCTGCTTCTTTAGAAAAAAACGACTTGGGGATGAATAAAGGAAAATAAGCATTGCTATGGCCTGTTTCTTTAAATCTCTTGTCTAAGATCGCTTGCATTCTTTCCCAGATAGCATATCCGTATGGTTTGATCACCATACAGCCCCGTACAGCTGAATTTTCAGCTAGATCAGCTTTGATCACAAGTTCATTGTACCATTGCGAATAATCTTCTGCACGACTTGTTATTCCTTTACTCATATGAAATTGATAAATTATTGTAACATTATTACGTTAAATCTCGTCTGTATTTCCAATACAAAAAGCGTTCAATAAAAAATATTTGTATTTTTGATTACTTCGATTAAACCCCCTCGAGAAATTTGCGTCTAAGATAGTAAATAAGGCTGTATAATCGAAAATAACGATTTAGGATATTATGAAAAAAAATAGATTATTTATCGGAGCACTTGCCATGACAGGAGCATTTATGTTAGGTTCCTGCGGTACGAGTAGGCAAATCTATAGCGACGATGTCTATGGCAATAATGGACAGGCTAGACAGAAAGTCTATCAAAGTCCGGATTACTATTACACAGATGCAGATCAGGTTCAACAAGGAGGACAAGCTCAGGGCGGTTACTATGATGACGAATATTCAGACCAGGATTATAACAATGATTCCTACGAAGATCTAGAATATGCAAACCGTATAAATAGGTTTTATTATGCGACCCCAGGGATGACCTATTTTGATCCCTTCTTCGATCCATGGTATGGCTATGGATTTGGTGGAATGTACGGATATGGTCCTTCCTTCGGCTTAGGTTGGGGTTGGAATTCGGGCTGGGGTTCTTCATGGTCTCTTGGTTTTGGCTGGGGCTGGGGTTCCGGTTGGGGCTGGGGATCTCCTTGGTACGGTGGTTACCACCCTTGGGGCGGCTGGTATGGCGGTTACTGGGGATCTGGATGGTATGGCAACGGCTATTGGGGCGGTGGCTACTGGGGCAGTTCAAGACCCTATTATGCTTCATCCCGATCAAGTTATAGAGACAACTACAATGTACGGACCTCTTCTTCCCGCACCAGAAGTTCGGGAAATTATGACCGCACGGGGGTAGCACGCGATTCCAGAGGACGTATTACTTCAGTAGCTAGTACACGATCAAGTGCCGGTGGTCGGACAAGATCATCTGACGGTTCTATATCACGTAGTTCTTCTGCCTATGACAGATCAAATGGCAGAACCAGATCTACGGACGGTATCTCAACTAGAGGCGGATATACAGATGGTGGCAGAACACGCAGCTCTGATAGATCCAATGGAACTTATCCAAATATGCGCAGCTCAAATGGGACTTCCAGAACCCGTACAAGTTCTGGTAATGTTTCCCGTCCAATGAGCCGTTCCATGGAAACCCGTTCAAGCTATCCAGGTTCGACATCAAGACCATCATATACGCCTCCAACAAGAAGTTATGATGGTGGATCTACACGCTCAAGCGGTGGTTTTTCCGGTGGCGGTAGCACCAGATCCAGTGGCGGATTCTCTGGCGGTGGCGGTGGTGGTAGCACCAGATCCAGCGGTGGACGTACACGCTAGTAATAAAAATAGCTTACAGTAGCATGCAGCACCCTGTGTGCTACTGCTTATTATAGACGATATTTTAGCTTATGACAATCAAAAAATTACTTTTTGGAACTGCATTTTTAATCGGTGCAGCAGGGACCGCTCAGGCGCAATACACGAAAGATGTGCTTCTATTTTCCCAAGGGGACAATGGCGGTACCGCTCGTTTCAAGGCCATGGGAAATGCTTCGACCGCTCTGGGTGGTGATATTAGTTCAATTACAGGCAACCCGGCTGGTTTAGGATATTTTAATCAATCAGACATCTCTGTAACAGGTAGATACCTTAATAATAAAAATAAAACCGATTATTTTGGACAGAATACCATTAGCAGCAAAAATAATTTCAACCTGGATAACGCTGGAATTGTTTTTCATTTGCCAACTTACCGGAATGGAGGAAACCTCGAAACAGGTTGGTTGAACTTTAATGTTGGTATTGCTTACAACCGTAATTATGTTTACAATAATCTATTGCAATATAGCGGAATAAACACAGATAACTCCATTTCCCACGCATATGCTGATCAACTGAATTCCCCAAATGGAATGAATGGCTGGGGACAAGAGATTTACAACAATTCATATCTATTTGATTTTGATAAAGCTTATCAAAACCCATATAATCCGATCGTTGCGGGGGCAAATTTTGATGGAAGAAACGGGCTGAAGCAGGTAAATTCTATTCTGGAAAAAGGCAGCAAATCCGAATCTGTCCTGTCTTTCGGAGCAAATTACAGCAATAAATTGTACTTAGGGGCAGCGTTGGGATTTACAGCTTTTAGTTATGACAATTCAAGCTGGTTTACAGAGTATGGCCAGACAATGAATGTCGCACAAATGACAAAAGCGAATCCAAAGTCCGACTTTTTAAAACCAGGCGCGGAATATGCTAGCAAGCGTGAAATGTTGGATAAGGACTATGAGCTGTACGATGACTATGCACAAGTGACCGACGGTACAGGTGTAGATTTCAAATTAGGGGTAATATACAAGTTTACACCTACCTTCAGTATGGGTTTTACAGCGAAATCACCGACATTTATGAGCGTCAGAGATGAGTCTTACAGCAATTCGGAGTTCCGTTATTTTAAGCCAAATGAAGATAAGTCTTTTAAAGAATACCGCACCAGCGATAAAGCAGGTTATAGCTATTTAGAGTATAATATGAATACACCATATAAACTCTCCGTAGGCGCCAGTCAGGTATTTTCCAGCGGCTTGATTACCGCGGATGTAGAATGGGTGGATTATGGAGCGATGCGTTTCAAAGATGCTGGGGCTGCTAATAAAACCTTGGAAAAAGACATGAACCAAAACATTAAAAACGCGTACCAAGGTGCATTTAATGCGCGTATCGGTGGAGAAGTTTTGTTTGACAACGTCTTTAGTGGTAGAGCTGGTTTCAACTATAGTGGTAACCCCTATAAAAATGCAGATTATACAAACTATACCGCTTCTGTGGGTATAGGTGCAAAACTAGGTCGTGGGATGTATATCGATTTGACAGGAGCCTATAATGCTGTCAATTACAAAGAAAGCCCTTATACTATCGATGAAGATTTTTGGAACACTGCCAGCCCTGCCGCAGATATAAAAAATCAACGAACAAATGTCGTTTTGACAATCGGTTCAAAATTTTAAGCGATTTTTCTCGATAAAACGTCCAGCCCGTCTGGACGTTTTTCATTTATTACAATCCCACCAATTATAATTTAAAAGCTTTTAGTAAATTTGTCCTCTTGGTTGAAAATCACATGACAAATCAGAAAGTCTCAAAAGCGTTCAATGTTCTATTTACTTATCCCATCTGGCGGATCGAGATCGATGCCGAGAACAGACTGATAGCGATAGAGACGAGGAATCCAGCAGACACACTCCCCTATTTTAATGTGATTTCTTTTGAAGGGGCTAATATTCTTCGGGACTTCAAAGCCATCAGCAAAGAGTGGGTATTGGCTGGAATTCAATGCCAGAAACTGATCCTAAAAAAAATCTCGGATACTTCACCCATCGATGCTGGCATCCAAATTATAGACTGTTATCAACCTCAACGACAGGAAACCTGGTTTAACTACATTTTTCTCGAGATGGTCAGGGATGCTATCCTGCTTAGGCCCAAAATGATCGCGCAAGGATTGCAATTGTTTTTAGATCTAAAGACAATGTCCATAAAAGATAAAAAGGAGGCATCTTTTAAACCTTTTGACAGCCAAATAGTCTACCCAGTAATTTACAATGGTCAAACACCCCATTTTTTGACAGATTTCACAATAGATGACGAAATTTGGCTAAATGTTTTGGAGGACTATTTTATTTGGGCTTTCTATGAAAAAAACAACGATAATCACTATCAAATCCGGATAGTTCGATCAACAAAAGATAGGTTAATTGACGCTGTTGTTGCAGTAACTCAATTGCCGCTAAAGTTTTTCAACATCTATTTTCTTGTTAACAAACAAATATTCCTTTTGACAGACAATAAACGGGAGTTTGTTTCGTATTTAGTATAATTGCAAAATATATGAAACTATTATTCGAATTAAATACATATAAAAAGGTAGCCATTTTATCAATTTCGATGCTATCTCTTCAACAGGTTGAAGCTAAAAATTTCACTTTCACACCGACCACCGCGATCCCCGACTCCGTTGGGACAGAAGTAGTCAATGGTGAAGAATTTGTCCTTTTCAAAATAGAAAAAGGAGATAATTATTACCAACTCAGCAAAAAATACAAAACCACGGTGGGGCAGCTGACGCAGATAAATGGAAACGGTACATTAAGTATCGGACAGATTGTTAAAGTCCCAACTGGTCGAAAACCAAGTCCTATTGCGAATAAAACGCCTAACAACACAGCACAACAGAATCCGCGTGATCCACAACAAGGTTTTACAGCCTATATCGTTGGCGAAAAAGAAACCTTATATGCCATATCCAAAAGATTTGGTATCACTGTCGAAGATATCAAAAAAGCCAACAACCTAAAAAACAATACCATTAGTGGTGGTATGAAATTAATGATCCCAAATCAACCGCTACCGCCTGAAAGGCCAAAATTGGTTGAACCTAAAGGCGTTGAAATCGTTGCTTCCGATTCTACAAACGATGACGATAAAGAAGAAAATCAGATTTCAACAAACCGCTATGGAATACGGGAAAAAGCTGAGCGGGGCATCGGTGTCTGGATGGATGGTTTGTCCTCCCAGGGAACAAGTAATCTCGCCCTCCATAAAAGCGCGCCTGTAGGGACAATCCTAAAAATCACCAACCCAATGACTAAAAGTGTTACTTACGCGAAAGTAGTCGGCAAATTTAATGACAATGCCGAAAACCAAAATGCCATTGTTGTGTTATCAAAGTCCGCAGCAGCAAGTATTGGAGCATTAGATAAACGCTTTCAGGTAGAGATCGCCTACGGATTACCTTTAGAAAATTAATTAAAATAAAATAGCTCTTGCAGCGCAAAACAAGAATGAATAACAAACCGTATGTCATAGGGATTGCCGGAAGCAGTGGTTCTGGAAAAACTTTTTTTTTGAATAGCTTTTTGAAACACTTCAAAACTGATGAAGTGACATTGATTTCCCAAGACGACTATTACATTCCTGCCAATACAAAAACGCAGGAAGAAAATAGACTCTATAATTTTGATATCCCCACATCCATAGACAGAGAAGCTTTCTATAAAGACATCAAAGCACTCTTTAATGGAGAGACAATTTATAAAGAGGAATATACATTTAATAATCCTTCCTTAACACCAAAAATGTTAGAGATAAAACCGGCTCCGATATTGATTATTGAAGGACTTTTCATTTTCTATTACACAGAAATAAATGCGCTTATAAATCATAAGATATTCTTGAGCGCTGATCAGGATATCGCACTCAGAAGAAGACTGCATCGCGATTTGGTTGAACGTGGTTATTTTGAGGATGATGTGATGTACAAATGGGTGAATCACGTCCTCCCCTCCTACAACGAGTATTTATTACCGTTTCAGGATTCTTGTGATCAGGTCATATTCAATAATACAGACGAGCCTGAACCGATTTGGGATATTACCAATCAGATTTCTGAAGAGCTAAAAACAAAACTTAATTTAGTATAACGTAGATAAAGACGGGCTTAGGTATGAATAAGCCCGTCTTTATTTAAAAGTGCTTGATTTATTGACATCAAGATTTTAAATTCATATCTTTGCGCCACGAAACAAATCCATCATAATGAACCATCCTGTAAAGATTAAAAATGCTTTGGTTTCAGTCTATTATAAAGACGGCCTAGCTCCTTTAGTTGAATTATTAAACAAATACGGTGTTACATTCTATTCCACTGGTGGGACAGAAACATTTATCAAAGATTTAGGTATAGATGTCGTTCCAGTTGAAGACCTGACCAGCTACCCTTCGATTTTAGGAGGCCGTGTAAAGACCTTACACCCAAAGGTGTTTGGTGGAATTTTAGCGCGCCGTCCGCTTGAATCGGACCAACAGCAACTTGCTCAGTATGAAATACCAGAGATCGATTTGGTTATCGTAGATTTGTATCCATTTGAAGAAACCGTTGCTTCTGGAGCTTCCGAGCAAGATATCATCGAAAAAATCGATATCGGTGGAATCTCATTGATTCGTGCAGCAGCGAAAAACTTTAATGATGTTGTGATCATTTCTTCCAAAAATGATTATAAAGCGCTTGAAGAGATCCTAGCCAACCAAGAAGGTCATACTTCTTTGGAGCAACGTAAGGAATTTGCGAAACGTGCCTTCAATACATCATCCCATTATGATACAGCAATCTTCAATTATTTCAATCAAGAGAATCCAATTGAAGTTTTTAAACAATCCGAGCAAAACGCTCAGGTATTGAGATACGGTGAAAACCCGCATCAAAAAGGTGTTTTCTTTGGCGACCTGGATAACATGTTCGATAAATTAAATGGCAAAGAGCTTTCGTACAACAACCTTGTTGATGTAGATGCCGCTGTGGCTTTAATCGACGAATTTGAACAACCAACGTTTGCGATCCTAAAACACACCAATGCATGTGGAGTGGCGTCAAGACCAACAATTAAACAAGCTTGGTTAGATGCCTTGGCCTGCGATCCAGTTTCAGCATTTGGCGGTGTTTTAATCACCAATGGCGAAGTGGATGGCGAAACAGCAACAGAAATCAATAATCTATTCTTCGAGGTTCTCATCGCACCTTCCTATTCGGAGGAGGCAATTGCTATTCTTACGGCCAAGAAAAATAGAATTATCTTGGTTCGCAAAGATGTAAAACTACCTAGCCAACAGTTCAAAACCTTATTGAATGGTGTCATTCTTCAAGATAAGGACAATACAATTGAGGGGCCTGAGCAAATGGTAACGGTAACAACAGTAAAACCTACAGCTGAACAATTGGAAGATTTATATTTTGCGAATAAAATTGTAAAACATACAAAATCCAATACCATTGTCTTTGCTAAAAATGGTACCTTGTTAGCATCGGGTGTTGGCCAAACATCAAGAGTCGATGCCTTAAAGCAAGCCATTGAAAAAGCAGTTTCATTTGGTTTTGACTTGAAAGGTTGTTCAATGGCATCAGATGCTTTCTTTCCTTTCCCTGACTGTGTAGAAATCGCTTCTGGGGCAGGTATTGCAGCCGTATTGCAACCGGGTGGTTCGATCAAAGATCAATTATCCATTGATATGGCTAATGAAAAGGGCATTGCAATGGTAACTACTGGCGTGAGACATTTCAAACATTAAGAACAATTCAATCACCTCATAAAAAAAGCTACTTTTTACAAAGTAGCTTTTTTTATTTGTTGACCGGCCAGCCCAATCGCTCTGATTTGTATCGTTCGATTTCTTCCGAAAGTTTCCGGATAGCATAGGCAACAATAGCAACGTCATCTAACCAACCGCCTACAGCAATAAAATCCGGAATAGCGTCTACAGGAGAAACCACATAAATAATCGTCCCGATAATAATGGATAGATTCCAGCTATTCATTTTAAACTTTCCCGTAATTGCATCCTTGCACATGGCGATCAGTAATTTAAAATCGTCAACATAACTACCAAGATTTTTGGCCTTAGATTCTGCTTGTGACAGCTCCGCTTCCGTAATTTTACGATGTCTAAAGCGCTCAAACATACCCGATGCAATCTTTTTGATTCTACTGTTCATAACTCAAAATTATCAATAATTTTTGATTAGCCAAACTGTTCCCTTCGTCCCTATAGTCTCTCATTATCTTAATCTATATACTGATCATTTTTCCTATTCCCCGTGACACGTCCTAATAACCTACTGACCATAAAACTGCCTACAGTCCTAGTGCAGCCATTAATATTGTCTGTACAATATCTCCAATAGAAAAGCTCACCCAGGTAGAACATATCCTACCGCCTAATACCGAAATAATAATACATTCCATTTCATAATATCTTCCTTTCCAAATCGAATTGTCATATTCTTTCCTTTTTGATTTTCGTCCGTTAATTGTTCGGATAGGACTGTCTCTTTATCTGCCCAGGATCGGAAACTTTAGGAAGACTCCCATATTCCTTTAAAGCCTTCTTCAAAATTCCCAATCCAACCACGAAATATTTTAATATATTCATTGCTTTGGTCTGAAATTTTATCATTGATCTATACGAGCAGCTTACAAGAGTAGTGACTTTTAAAATTGTCAAAAGAAGGATGACATCAAACTGAGATCATATTTCAGAATAATGTGAGAAATCTAAAGTTAAATTGCGAAACAACTTTATATTGTCATGTTTTAAAAATGTGCTTTTAGTTTTTAATTGTTTATCGAATTTTGACTCAGTTATATATTTATGTTATTTCGTCTGAATACAGAAAAAAGAGATTTTCCATTAAGATCATCTTTCAAATTGAACGCGTCAGCACACAGCATAATATTGATTATCACCCAGAGATTCGTTTGTTAAAACCGTGTTACAAGCGGTAATCTGATATATTCATACCGCATAAATAATTTCGTGCTATTATTCCTTGTTGACCTAAGTACTAGATCTTATGGATAATGTATACACATACTATTCTTCATTTAACCTCGGCCTTACAGCCCAAGTATAAATAATGCACTTCACTTTTTTTCGGATTTAACTACCTTATTTTTAAAGTATTTCATAAAAAAAATAGTCAATTTCTCGGGTTCTTTGATGCAAAATTATAGTTTGGAGAAAAATAAATTATCTTGATCCGCTATTGTGTAACATCTTTTGATACTATCCCATAACGGATGTCATCCGTGCGGAACTTGATTGTTCCCTCCCATCCACAGCATCTACATTCATCTTTCATAAATCCATTAAAAAATAAATCACTGAAAGAAATAATATTATTAAAAAATCTACACTTTTGTGTAGTATTAATAACGAAACACAAAACTTAACTTTAGATAAATAAAAAACTACACTCTAGCTACAATAAATAAATTAAAGAAAAATATAAAAATAAATATATATGAACAAAAACTTTTTAATTCTGCCTCTATCGGTATTTCTTTTAAACATTTCTTGTAAAAAAGACATACAAAATCAATCCGAAAATATGCTCAACACTGAGAGTTCGACCGAGAAATCCAATCTACAAACCTTTTCAATAATTCTGTCCAAGGCAGTAAGTAAAAATAAGCCTTTAAGAGATTTCATAAAGGCCGAAGCATTAAAACAAAAAGATAACGACTTTGATGTTATATATGAATTATGCAAAAACGAAAAAATAGCTGACAATAAAACATTCAGGGATATTTTAATTGAAAATGAAACTTTCGAAGGAGCTATTACAAAAATTGAGACAGAACTACCTACAATTACAGTCCTTGTCCCGACATTACCAAATGATAGTTTTACTCCCTACAATTGGTCCACTGAAAACCAAATACCGATGATAGGTTATGTAAATAATACAGATGTGAACATGTATTTAAATGGTGAAAAGAGTATGACCTTAAAGAACGGACAAGTCCCTGGATTTCCCACCCTAGTGGTGAAAAATAACGAAAGAATAAGAATCCGTGCCGCTGGGATAAAAGCATCAAGCAAGTCCCCCTTAAATACAACTCAACTCGAATTCGTTCATGAAGCTTATGATGGCATAAATAATCCAACTAAACCCTATTCGGAAGCTAAAGCAGAATCGATTTCAAAGTTAAATGCATCTGCAACTAGGTTAGCTTCAGCAAATATAGCTTCCAATTCATTCGATGCTCCTTATTATTTTGAAACGTCGCAAATTTTAACAGATGCCTATAACAAATTTTTGCCACAAAATGGAGGTTGGCAAAGAGATTATATCTATTATAATTTAGAAAATACTCCAGACGCGAAGGGCGGCTTAAACCAAACAATGACTGAAAGTATAATGGCAATAAAAATTAACCCAAGCGCATTAAGCATAATACAAGATGAAGGAGATCCGACTTATAATACAAATTTTACCATCAGAGCTAACGAAGGCGTTTATTCCACTGCCAAAATGTGGACAGAAGGTAACTTCGACGTACAGATAGATGTTGTCACCAGTGATGTACAGGGTGGTGGATCAGCGATTTCACAAGTTCTCTCAATTCCGGCAATAGAACTCTTTGATGTTCAGTATACGACACAAGGTTATGGAAATCCTAGATACGGTGATTATACAACTGTTTATACTTTTAAGGAAGTTTTACCAAAATATTATTACTGTAACATTCCAATTAAGGAGTGGAATCTGCAACATATGGGTTACACCTGGAAAATCTCAGTAAGAGAAAATGACAAAGCAACTACTTATATTGACAGCGAAAAAGTTTCTACCAAATTTGCTACTAATTTTTCAATAGAACCTGCTACAGGGATATTAAAAAAAATAGGCCTTAAATTTGGGGCCTCCGCTGAAAAAGTACAAGAAGTAACATCTACCGTTCAAAGAACGCAAGAAAACGATTTTATAGGTGATGCTCTAGTTAGTTTTGGCGACGCAGTACTAACTTCCGGTAACAAACTGGAAGATACTCAGATAAATTCATTTATAGTAGATCTTAAGACCAAGGCTAGAAGAGAATCTGCTACAAAATATGTAAATCACGTTGCTACAGCGAGAACTGGTACTAATCCTAGAAATCCAGGCCCGCCACCTTTTTATTCAGCCGAGCAGAATGACATCAAAGCAACGGCTAAAAATGTATATTCATTATCTAACTTTAATAAAGTTTACAATAATAACTTTGAAATCGTAATGGTTCCGGTATACAAATATTAAAGATTTACAATTAAGATAACTTTGGCCAATAATCATAATAAATATGTTTATTGGCCATTTTTTTGTTATTAATCTTTATATATTTCAATTCCTTATCTCAATGAATAAAATAATCTTTAAACTTGAAATGCTAATAACAATACAACCACAATTTTATTATTTTTACAGCCAACTGTAGCAAAGTGTATCTCATCTCCGTATAATAGACAACACAAGCGCAATGTGTTTTACACAAAAAGATTTTAATATTACAAGGTTATGAAAAACTATAGATTATTTAATTTTATTGCTATCGCAGTAGCGACATTCTTCCTATCCAGTTGCTTAAAAGATAACGACAACCAACGAATTCCAGGTGCGTTATTTACAATGGTCAATGGGTATACTGACGCCAATGCGGTTGTATATTACGCCGACGGGGGGCCATTACAAAGTCCATATTATCCCTTGGATTTTAAAAGCTATAGCCAAGTAGGCCTATTTACGGGGGCTAGAAATATAAAGATATCATCGGAGTATAACAGTGCCCTAGTTGATACGACAGTGACGATCAAAGACAGTACAATTTATACCTCATTTGTTTATGGTAACAAAGCGAAGCCAGTGCAGGTGATTACAACCGACAAAATCAACAAAGAAATTAAAAACACGGAATCCGGTGTACGTTTCTTTAATTTTGCTGAGGGAACTGACCAAGTAACCCTACAAATCGGTACCCAGGCTTCTCCGACAGAATGGACAAACCGTGCAAAAGAAACACAAAATTCAGCGACGGCTCATCAAGGTTTTATCGCACAAAAAAGTGGAACCTTTACAGTTATTGCTAAAGATAAAGCTGGGAAAACCATTGCAACCCGTAAGGATATCAAATTGGTCGAAAATTATTACTATTCATTGATATTGATCGGCAAGGCAAATGATGAGAAAAAACCGCTATACATTGGTTTAGTAGCGCAGGCTGCAAATTAAAATACCCCTTTTCTATATACTAAAAAAGACCATCGTATTCATATGATGGTCTTTCTTTATTTTGTACAATATACCGCTCTAACGGATAGCCCTTTTTCGCTGAAAACTAAGGTGTTTCTTTGGGCGCAACTTTAGAGACCACATAGATATCCTCATTATCCTTTTTCATCTTATATTTCTCCCGTGCAATACGTTGCACCTCCTGTGGATTGGATCGAATGTCATTTATCGTTTTTATAATCGCTGCATTTTCTTTTAGATAAAAGGACCGCTCTGTCTCCAAGTTGGCTTTTTGCTTTTGATAACTGTATTGTGTCGCAAAATCATTTCGATCAAAAAACAACATCCACACCAAAAAAGCCAAAGTGGCTAATAAATACTTATTTCTTATTAAAGACCATAATCGTTGCATAGGACAAAAATACTATTTAGCTTTTATACTCCTGATAATTTCTTCCAAAGTTAAACATCTTTAATAAAGATATGGAATAATGTACTCAAATTCATCATATCCTTAGAATAATCTTATCTTTAACAATTCGAAACAACATTAATATTCCGATGAAATATCCGTATTTGAAAAGCATAAATAGCGTGAAAAATAGAATGGATGTTTCATATGGCCATTAAAAGAATAAATCATTTACATATGAAATACTATATCATTGCTGGCGAAACATCAGGTGACCTACATGGAGCCAATCTCATCAAAGCACTTAAAATAGAGGATCCCACAGCTACATTCAAAATAGTTGGCGGTGATTTAATGCAGGAAGCCGCTGGAGAAAATGCATTGATACATACTTCAGCGATGGCTTTTATGGGTTTTGTGGAAGTTTTGAAAAACCTGGGCAAAATAGCTAAAAATTTGAAAGCAGTAAAAAATGATCTGTTGAAAGAAAGACCCGATGCTGTTATACTCATCGACTTCCCAGGCTTCAATTTAAAAATTGCCGAATTTGCCAAAAAACACGGTATCAAAACATGTTATTATATTTCACCAAAAGTATGGGCATGGAATCAGGGGCGTGTGAAAAAAATCAAAAAAATTGTCGATCATATGTTCTGCATTCTACCTTTTGAGGTTGATTTCTATAAAAAATGGCGGATGCCGGTCGATTATGTGGGCAATCCCCTGCTCGATGCTATTTCAGCCTATTCTTTTAATCCGAAATTCAGGGATGAAAACGGTTTTACAGACAAACCAATCATCGCCTTACTGCCGGGCAGCCGAGAAATGGAGATTTCCAAACTTCTTCCCATTATGGCCGAACTCCCCTACTTCTTCCCCGTGCATCAGTTTGTCATCGCCGGTGCACCTAATTTTGCCGAATCTTATTACAAACAGTTCATGAGGGGGATCGATATTCCGGTTATTTTCAATCAAACATATGATATCCTAAACAATGCGGAGGCCGCAGTAGTCACCAGTGGTACCGCGACACTGGAAACAGGTATATTAAAAGTTCCGCAAGTTGTCGTATACAAGGCAAATGCAATATCGGTTTGGATTGCCAAATTAGTGGTTAAAGTGAAGTTTATTTCATTGGTAAACCTGATAAACAACTTTCTATCTGTAAGAGAGTTAATTCAAGAAGATTGCACAGCATACGATATTTCGTTTGAGGTCGGTGAACTGATAAACAACAAGGCACATCGGGCGAGCGTGTTAGAAAATTACGATATCCTCGCCGAAAAACTGGGCACACCGGGTGCCTCGGAGAAAACGGCTAAATTAATTGTAAAATATCTTAGTAAAAATTAAACTCTTTGGGCTTTCAATTGTCAAACTACTAATTAGTTACATATAATTAAAGCTTTATGAAATCGAAATTTATTTTAGGCTTTCTTTTTTGTGTCGCATTTACCTTTGTGGGTAAAGCGCAAGAAACACAGCATTTCTCCAAGCTTGAAATTGGAAAAAAAGCCAAGAAAAATATTGACAGCAAAGACTCCACCGCAGTTATCCATATTGATACATTGATCATGAAGGATAATTCCACCCTTTCCTTTTACGGAAAGAAAAATGTCAAAATCACCATTGGTTACGCGGAGATCGGAAACAAGGCAACTTTCTATGGGACCGATGGTAAGAATAACGGCGCCAATTTTGATATTAACGCCAATTTTCAAAAATTGGGTTCACTGTATATTATTGCGAAAGGCGATGATGCATTTAATGGAACCAAAACATTCCCTAATGGAAATGGTGGCAAAGTGAAAGTTACCCTGGCAACAGGAAGTATAAAGCCACAGGCAACAGATAAGAAATCACCAAATTATATCTATGCCGATGTCGTAGCGGGTGGCAGAGCTGTCAATGCAAACACAGATTTGAGAAATATCTATGATCGGATCAAAACCGCTCCTACAGGCCTTAGAGGTTTGCCACAAGGGCAGATTTACTCCGGTAGCGCAGGGACGGAAGGTTCCTTTGAGCTGATTTCTACCCAATAGGGAGAACGGGACAACATAAGCTAAAAAAGCATCAATATGCATATTGATGCTTTTTTAGTGTCTGTTTTTTTTACAAATGTAATGACAGCCTCTCCTTTTTAGTTCATAGGCCAATACCAATCTTGTCATCCGGTCGTATCTTGCCATTCCCTCCTTCTGATTGTTATGTGTTAGGTATTGATTGTAAAACAATCCCATCAGATCGTTGATCCAACCGGTATAATTGCTCCAAAATAAGCGTTCATCAGCGATATCAGCCAGTACCAGCTTGCTTAATCTTGTTTGATATTCCTTCGAAAGATCTGGATACATGCCGCGCAATTCTCCAAGCATATACAATGTTGTTTGCAAATAAGCGGAATAGCGATAAAAGGATTGCGGATGATGCTGCAATCGGACAAAAGCGATAAAATTGGCTTCATCCTCAAACCCTACCCCTTGTTGGTGGGCGAGCTCATGTACATATGTAAACGGAAAAGATAAAGCTGGCATGGCATAATTTACCTGCGCTTCGTGTGTAAATGGATTGAAATAACCTGAAACACCGAAATACGAAGCAACCACACTGTTTAGAGGCGATTTGGCCTGTACCTGGCTACCTGATAAAAAAGATGAAAATGTAGTATCATTTTTCACCCAATTCGCCAGATCCGCCCGTATATGATCTTTCCGATCTGCCCATTGTGCAGGATTGACCTGTTCCCGCAAGGCATTTGTACTATCCAGGTATTCATCGAGTACCATGAGATAGTCAGCAAGCTTCATGCTATCAACCTGCAGCTTTGCATTCACACTGATCGGCTTCCGATAATAATTTAATCCCCAGGAGATATAGAAAAAAATATATAGCCCAAGCAATAGGTTTACGATAAATAAAAAGGTTCGGCAGGCATCCGACCATTTTTTACCCCATAGCTTGCGTATAAGATTAACCAGCCAATAGAGCAGAAAAATAACCGTGAAGGCGTAAAAAATATCCCCTATGCTAAAGGGAATATAGCCAAAAATAAATTTTGGAATATGACCATAAAACCGATAAAATCCCCGTGCATAAAATTCCTCGATCCATAAACTACTGCTTTCGATCAACGATAAAACGAATAGCAGCCCGATGAATGATCCAAAAATAAAAACAGCTATTTTATCGCGCTTTGTCATAAATTATTAGCTTTCGTTTTCGAAATAGACCTTATAATAGTTCATCCCTTTATCTTCATCAAATCCCTTCTCAAGGTATTCCCGTTTTCCATGCACATAGATATGAAAGTTCTTGTCCAATTTGAGTACAGACTTGTAGGACGATTCCATCTTTTTGACAGCTTTATCCGCTATTTCGAAACTTGACTGAAAGGGTGAATCAAATTCATTTTCAAAGCCAGCTTTATAGTCCTGGAACATGGCTATCGCCTGGGGATTTCCCAACACTTCTTCTTCAAATTCCTCCTGAACAAAAGTTTCCTTTTCTTTAAAGTAGTTCATGGATTTATTCATCAAATCAATCTTATCGGCCTTCTCCAGTTCAAATGTTTCATCGAGTTTCTCCTGAACAAAATTCTTATAGACTTTTAAGTAGTTGCCTGTCTGATTGAAATTGTCGTTACGCACGCGCAGTTTTAGAAACTCGTCTTTCCAATACACCGCTTCCTGCTGTCTATTGGTCTGATCCAGTACCAGCACCTTATAGCCCTCCTCTTCCTCAACATTGATGATAATACATCCTTTGTCCAACTTGTTGATGTTGATTGCCTCCTGCTCATATTCCAAGGTGAAAGCCCCTTGTTCAGGATATACCTTTAGGTAAGTCTCTTTGTTTTCCGATTTAAATATACCAATAGCATCGTGTTCCTCGCCTTCAATCTGCACATTTTTCAGCGCCACCACATACACCTCCCCTGCTTTAATCTTGGGATGGTTGGACACCTCATACAGGTGTTTCGAAATCTGCTGCGAAAAATCGTGAAAGGGTAACTGCTCCTTGAAGTACTGGCGAACAAAATAGAACACCTCGTTCAGATCCAGTTCTTCATTGGGATGATATAGACGATATACTTCGTTCACTTTCGCAAAGGGGCTCATAAAGTACTGCATCAAAAGTCCGGGCAATACTTCATCGCCTTCAAGGGATACAGGGACGTCAGACAGGATATAAAACTCATCCTGTGCTTTGTTTCCTACTCGGTGTATAGATAATGCTTCAAAAGTTGCGTCTTGGTGAAAAAACATATTCTTATTTTATAAATTATATAAATCTATTGCTATTTTAAATGTTTGGCAATGTGCATTGACAATATCTTTGATCTGCGGAGAATAGCCGCCCCCCATGCTTACCTGAACAGGAATATGCTGCTGATGACATAGTCCCAATACAAGTTCATCCCTTCGCGCGCAGGTTGTTGGACTTAAATTCAATTTTCCTAGTTTATCGGTTTCCAAGATATCTACACCCGCCTGATAAAAAACAAAATCAGGCCGGATACGCTCAAATAAATCCCGCAGATTCTCATTCAGGATCGCCAAATATTCTTTATCTGTTATATTTTCAGCGAGTCCGATATCTAAGTGAGAACGCTGCTTGATAAAGGGATAGTTCTTCTCTCCATGCATCGAAAAGGTAAACACCTGCTGATGCCCTTCGAATATATGCGCTGTCCCATTGCCCTGATGTACATCCAGATCAATGATGAGTATTCGATTTGCAAGCTTCTGTTGTAATAGATAACCTGCAGCTGTCGCTTGATCGTTCATCAGGCAAAAGCCTTCACCGAAATCATGGCCAGCGTGGTGGGTCCCACCTGCAATCGTAAAAGCTACCCCATATTTTAAGGCATAACCTGCAGCCTGAATCGTTCCATCCAAAATATAGCGTTCGCGGTCTACTAAGCTCTTGCTTAAGGGAAATCCGATCCTGCGTACCATTTTTGCATCCAAAGTCAAATCAAACAGTTTCGTCACGTAAGCCGGGTCATGGACCAGACAACAGGTTTCAAAACTCGCCAGCTCAGGCCTGTAAAAATTAGCTTCATTGGCCAATCCCTCATGCTTCAACTGTAGCGGGATCAACTCATACTTTAACATCGGAAAGCGATGTCCTTCTTTGACCGGATGGATAAACTCGGGATGAAAAGCTATCTTAAGCACTTTAAATCTAATTTTATTCATGCGAAGATAATAAAAACTAAAGCAATCCCATTTTATCCAACAATATCAATCGGATATTTTGGAGTTGTATAGGAAAAAGGGCATCTTTGGGTAAGAACAAATCTTCAGTTTGATGTCAGCCGTCGTTTGACGTTAAACTTATATTCGATCATAAATAGATACATTAAAAATAATATGGAAACGACTAATTTGCCTCAATTGTCTGCAATGGAACAGCGTGTCCTAGGCTCCCTGATTGAAAAATCAAAGGTAACCCCCGAATATTATCCAATGACAATCAATAGCTTACAAGCCGCATGTAATCAAAAAACTTCACGCAAACCTGTCGTTCAATACAGCGAAGAAGACATCGTCAATACACTGGATATCCTGAAAAAGAGAGGGTTGATTTCGACCGTTATCGGTGGTGGATCCCGGGTCACCAAATATAAGCACAATTTTGCCATACAGTTTCCTCTCGTGCCATCCGAACTGACTATTATTTGCCTATTACTTCTCCGTGGGCCAATGACAGCCGGTGAAATCAATTCAAATGCCGGAAGATTATACGAGTTTGAATCCTTAGGTGAAATTAATGAACAATTGGAGAAGCTTGCTCAAGAGGGCTATTTGAAAGCTCTTCCCAAACAAGCCGGACACAAAGAGGTACGTTATATCCACCTGTTGGGTGAAGTCAATATGGAAACTTTTGAAAATAGCAGCAGTACAGCAAGCGGAGCAGCAGATCCGGCACTTTTGGAACGTATCGGACAACTCGAACAGGAAGTCGCTGAATTAAAACAGAAGTTTCAGGAATTGTGGGACGAACTACATTAATCGATGACGAATACCACTGATTCCAAAGCAGGATTATCCCAGGCAACCTTATGGTTGATGACCATTGCTACAGGCCTGGTTGTCGCCAACAACTATTATAATCAGCCACTACTGGGACTAATTGCCAAAGACCTAGATCTTAGTGAAGCCACAGTAAGCAATTCAGCCATGTTAACACAAATTGGTTATGCCTGTGGGCTTCTATTGATTGTTCCCCTGGGCGATATGTTTAAGAGAAAGAAAATGATTTTAATTGATTTTATATTCATTATTCTCTCATTGGCCGGAATGGCACTTTCCCAGTCTATTGCAGCTATCCTCAGCTTTAGTTTTTTGATCGGCTTTACATCCGTGATACCACAAGTTTTTGTACCCATGGCTGCTGAGCTTGCCCCGAAGGAGAAACAGGCTGCTGCAATAGGTATGGTCATGTCAGGATTATTGATCGGTATCCTATTATCACGCGTGGTCAGCGGATTTGTCGGTTCCTACTTTGGCTGGCGTGAAATGTATTGGATCGCCACAGTGATCATGGTCATCACAGCTATGGCCATCGCCATCAAATTACCCGAAGTTAACCCGAATTTTAAGGGTACCTATAAGGAATTGATGCTTTCGGTATGGAACTTCGCTAGGAAACAACCTGTGCTGCAGTTAGCTGCATTTCGTGGTGCGATGGGATTTGGGGCTTTTTCAGCCTTCTTTACAACCTTGGTATTCCATATCCAGGGGCCACCATTTTTTGACGGGCCAGCTACCGCTGGTGCATTTGGCCTTGTGGGGGCCTGTGGTGCCCTTGCAGCTGCTTTTGTCAACCGGATGACCGTATACATGGGTACAGCAAAAATTATCCGCTACGCGATAGTATTGATGCTCTTTAGCTGGCTGCTTTTTGCGTTATTCGGCAACTATTATTGGGGTCTGATCATTGGGGTGATCCTCATTGACCTGGGATTACAGTCCATGCACATCTTAAATCAGAGTGATTTCTACGCGCTCAATCTTGGCGCTAATAATCGCCTGAACACCGTTTATATGGTCAGTTATTTTATCGGTGGTTCAACAGGCACCTTTTTTGCTGCGCAAGCATGGCAGCATTTCCAATGGCCGGGGGTTATTGCCGTTGGCACGACATATAGCCTTTTAGCTTTGCTCGCACACTTATTATTTGATCATAAACTAAGAAAAAACTAATATGAAATTTGGCCAAGTAGATCATCCCGAAGAGGTAGATTTCACCCTACCAGCTACTCCAAAAGAGACTTTAGCCCTTTTACAGCATTTCAAAAATAAAGAACCATTTGAAGTATATGTCGGCTGTGCAAAGTGGAACAAACAGGATCTAAAGGGTTTTTATCCAAGAGGCACAAAGGACGAACTTGTTTACTATGCCAATCAATTTAACAGCATCGAACTCAATGCCACCTTCTATAATTCACCCAGCCTGGAGCAGGTAGAAACCTGGAAGAAGAAAACTCCGGCAGATTTTAAATTCTTCCCCAAAGTTCCCCAGTCGATCAGTCATTTTAGTCGATTGCTTAACGCAACGGATAAAGTCAAGTTATTTACAGATGCTGTTGTCCGATTTGACGAAAAATTAGGGATGGTCTTTCTGCAAATGCATGACAACTATAGCCCAAAAGACATGGCGCGGTTAAAATTATTTTTGCACGACTGGCCACAAGATGTTCCCTTAGCATTGGAAGTTCGAAATAAAGAATGGTTCTCAAAGGCTGAAGTAACGAATGAACTCTATACCTTGTTGGAGGAGACCGGTGTGACCAATGTATTGGTGGATACGGCGGGCAGAAGGGATATGTTGCACATGCGGATGACTACACCTGTCGCCTTTATCCGTTATGTCGGCGCCAACCATGCATCGGATTACGCGCGTCTGGATAATTGGATAGAAGTACTAAAACTCTGGCGGGATAATGGATTACAGAAACTGTATTTCTTTATCCATCAGAATGTCGAAATTGAATCCCCCCTGCTGGCAACACACTTTATTAAGAAAATGAATGAAACATTTGATTTGAACCTTAAATATCCTAATAAAGCAACAGGCAATACCTTATTTTAACGGGGTATTCTCTTTTCCAGAATAAAACTATTCCTAAAAAAAGTAAGGCCTAATCCGTGGATTAGGCCTTACTTTTTAGGATAGGGTAAACCTATTTTTTTGCATATTTAAAGTTTTTGCCGATGAAGCGAGCATTACCGCCCAATTCTTCTTCGATACGCAACAACTGATTGTATTTAGCCATACGGTCAGAACGGGAAGCTGAACCTGTTTTGATTTGACCACAGTTCAACGCAACCGCCAAGTCAGCGATCGTCGCATCTTCTGTTTCACCTGAACGGTGAGACATTACTGAAGTGTAACCAGAATTTTGCGCTAAAGTCACTGCATTGATTGTTTCAGTCAATGAACCGATTTGGTTTACTTTGACCAAAATAGAGTTTGCAGTATGGGTATCGATACCTTGTTGAAGACGTTTTGTATTTGTTACGAAAAGATCATCACCTACCAATTGAACGTGATCGCCAATTTTATCAGTCAATGTTTTCCAACCAGCCCAGTCATCTTCAGCCATACCATCTTCAATAGAGATAATAGGATATTTCGCTGTCAATTCTGCTAAATAGCTTGCTTGTTCTTCGCTAGAGCGTACTGCACCTTTATCACCTTCAAATTTAGCATAATCATATTTGCCATCTTTGTAGAATTCAGAAGAAGCACAATCCAATGCTAAACAGATGTCTTGACCCGGTTTGTAACCTGCGATTTCAATTGCTTTCAATACCGTTTCGATCGCATCTTCTGTTCCCTCAAATGTTGGTGCAAATCCACCTTCATCACCTACTGCTGTAGAAAGACCTCTATCGTGTAAGATTTTCTTTAATGTATGGAATACTTCTGTTCCCCAACGTAATGCTTCAGAAAAAGAAGGAGCGCCTACTGGCATGATCATAAATTCCTGGAATGCGATAGGCGCATCGGAGTGCGATCCACCGTTGATGATGTTCATCATCGGAATAGGCAAGGTATTAGCATTCACA
Organism: Sphingobacterium sp. CZ-UAM; assembly: GCF_002000245.1. GTDB lineage: Bacteria > Bacteroidota > Bacteroidia > Sphingobacteriales > Sphingobacteriaceae > Sphingobacterium. The sequence continues at coordinate 2,319,287 of NZ_MTCM01000001.1, forward strand.
CCGCCAATATAACGGTATAAAGGTTGACGTGACTCTTGTGCAGCTGCTTTTGCTACCGCCAAAGAAACACCTAGGATAGCGTTTGCACCTAAATTACCTTTGTTTTCACTACCGTCTAAATCAATCATGATTTTATCGATGGCATTTTGCTCGAAAACATCTACGCCTTCCAAAGCTTTCGCTATTTTGGTATTTACATTTTCAACAGCTTTCAAAACACCTTTACCCAAGTATTTTGACTTGTCGCCATCGCGCAATTCTACTGCTTCGTGAACACCTGTTGAAGCACCTGAAGGAACAGCTGCACGACCAACAAAACCATTTTGTGTAGTAACATCTACTTCAATTGTAGGGTTACCGCGCGAATCCAAAATTTGACGCGCATGAACATCGATAATTAAACTCATCTCTTTATTAGACTATAATTTATTTTCATTACTTAGTGTAAATAAGACACACTCCTATCTACAGACATTTTTCACAACCAAATATAACAAAAAATGTATTTATTCCGTCATTTATTGTGAATAAAATATGACCAATCTGAATAATTGATTCTGCAAATCGCATAAAAAACCCTCCACGATAGGGAGGGTTTTTATGCGATGCTATGTTTGCTTAGTTTTTGATCATTGCGACGAAATCATCAAACAGGTAACGTGAATCGTGTGGACCTGGGGATGATTCAGGGTGATATTGAACCGAGAACGCTTTTTGCCCTTTGATACGGATCCCTTCGATAGATTGGTCGTTCAAATTAACGTGCGTTATCTCCACATTTTCCGAATTTTGGATATCTTCAGCTACAACACCAAAACCATGGTTTTGTGAAGTAATTTCACAACGGTTAGCGATAATATTTTTGACCGGGTGATTGATACCACGGTGTCCATTATGTAATTTGCTTGTGCGGATACCATTAGCCAGCGCTAAAATCTGATGACCTAAACAGATCCCAAACATCGGCTTGTTTGCATTCAGGATAGATTTTACGGTTTCGATAGCATAATCCATTGGTGCAGGATCACCGGGGCCATTTGAAATAAAGTAACCATCAGGATTCCATTTTTCCATTTCCTCAAATGTTGTCTTAGCCGGGAAAACTTTTGTATAAACATCACGTGCCTCAAAATTGCGCAGGATATTTTTCTTGATCCCCAAATCCAGCACAGCTACACGTAAAGATGCATTTTCATTTCCGAAGAAATAAGGCTCAGTAGTCGTTACCTTAGAAGACAGCTCAAGACCATCCATCGAAGGAACTTTTGCCAATTGGCTCTTTAATTCCTCAACGTCTAGTGTTTCCGAAGAAATGATTGCATTCATGGCTCCTTTATCACGGATATGTCTTACCAATGAACGTGTATCCACATCGGAAATACCCACCAAATTTCCCTCCTCAAAGTAGCTTTGAATAGACTCATCAGCCATTTTACGGCTATAGTTGATGTTGTAGTTTTTACAAACTAGTCCCGCAATCTGAATTTGATTTGATTCGGTATCGTCCTCATCAATACCATAGTTACCAATATGGGCATTGGTTGTTACCATGATTTGTCCAAAATAAGATGGATCTGTAAAAATCTCTTGATAACCGGTTGTTCCTGTATTGAAACAGATCTCACCAGTAGTCGTACCAATTTTACCAGCGGCTTTACCGTGATAAACTGTACCATCTTCTAAAACTAAAATTGCAGGCAATTTGCTGTAGTTGGTCATTATCGATGTAATATTATAAAATGTGTATCTCTTCTGTTCTGAATCTTAAAGCCTTCCCTATTGGATATAAAAAAAGCCCTCAAATGGGCTAAAATATGAATTAACAATGCATTACGACGATTGACAAACCGTTTCCTAAGGCACCTACCAATAAAGACTCTACTTTAATTTTCACGGGAGACAAAGTTACGACATATCAATTAAAAGTGAAAAACATTTTTCAATTATTTTGCAAGGAATCAATTTGTCTTTGTCTAAACCGCCAAAAGTCTCTTAAAATCAAAAAGATGAATACAGGAAAGATTCCAAAAATCATTGGATTTGCAGACCAGGCATAGGCCCATTCCATTTTCAGCAGCGCAATTAATGCAGTTGTCAGACCGCAACCGGGACAATCATATCCGGTCACTGCCTTCCAAAGACAAGGAATGAGGATATGAATATCCGACAGCATATACAATACAATTGCAGCGCTAAAATATCCCATAACAATGGTATAAATCCAATGTAATCGCAGATATTTCAGCACCATATAAGCCATTAATTATTATTTACGGGACTTTTGATGTATTGACCATCTTTATCCTTATACCTTCCAACAATGATCATAATCAGATCGATAAGCGACCAGATTCCACATCCACCCAAAGTAATCAATTGCAGAATAGCTGTTCCGATCTGCCCTAGATAGAAGCGATGTCCTCCGAAAGGCCCCAGAAACAAACAAAATAACAAAGCGGGCAACCAACGATCATCCTGAATACTACGGTTCTGTTGGAAAGGTTGATTCGCATAGAATATAGGTTGTTTAACACCACAGAGCGGGCAGACCTCAGCTTTAACGTTAATTAGCTGACCACATTCCACGCAATATTTTTCGTCTTCTGATTTCATTTAGATTTTTTTGGCGATGGAACTAAAAACCAATATCCACCAGGGTTTAAATAATAGGTTGAAATTAATAAAAAAACTTAAAAAACAAATTATATCCAACGCCTTATTACATACTGCGAATGGAGAATGATCTATTACTGCAATAACTGCGTTCTTTTTGTTACATAAGCGCAGCTTTTTCCTTTATTTTTTTTTCAACAAGCCAGAAACAATTAGTGACCAACTTTAGCCTTTCCACATTACTTGCTCAGTGATTGTTCAGTGATCACTCAGTGCAGACTGAATAAACAGTGAATGAGAACTGAATAATCACTGATTGAAAATTGTGTTTAGGTTGAAGTTGGTATTTGAATGTATCAGTTTTAATGCTTACCTTAATTCTTTATTATCAGCCAATTTGAGCAATTATCAAAAAGGGGATATTAACCACCATTCATATAAACAGGAAAGGCGCTTCATGACATGAAGCGCCTTTCCTGTTTATATTTTCCAACTCTTACGAGTTTATTGCTTTCCAGATCATATCTTTCAAAGGCAGAATATTTTTACCGGTGACGGATGAGATGAAAATATGTGGAAGCCCCTCAGGAAGCTGCTGTTCCATTTCCTTCTCTAATTCATCATCGAGCATATCAGACTTTGTAATCGCCAATAACTTGGGTTTATCTGCTAGCTCTGGATTATATGCTGTTAATTCATTCAGCAAAATGCCATACTCTTCCGCTATCGTCCGGTCTGTATCGGCAGGTACCATAAAGAGCAGGACAGAATTTCTTTCGATGTGTCGTAAGAAGCGATAGCCAAGCCCCTTCCCTTCGGAGGCGCCTTCAATAATACCCGGAATATCAGCCATTACAAAGGAACGATTATCGCGGTAACTTACCATACCGAGATTAGGCACCAACGTGGTAAATGGATAGTTGGCAATCTCCGGTTTTGCTGCTGAGACTACGGATAATAAAGTTGATTTACCTGCATTTGGGAAACCTACCAAACCGACATCCGCCAGTACCTTGAGTTCGAGAATAATCCATTGCTCTTTACCCGGCATTCCTGATTGTGCAAATCGAGGAGTCTGTTGGGTCGCCGATTTGAAATGCCAGTTACCAAGACCGCCTTTCCCTCCGGGAACCAAGATCTTGGTTTCGCCATCCTCGGTAATATCAAACAAGACCTCTCCAGTTTCGGCATCTTTGGCAATAGTACCCAGTGGCACTTCCAATATTTCATCATGGCCAGTTGCACCAGTCCGTAGCGAACTGCCACCTGATTCACCATTGGAAGCAATGATATGTTTACGGTACTTCAAATGGAGTAAAGTCCAAATATTCGTTGTTCCTTTTAGGATGATATGACCACCGCGGCCACCGTCCCCGCCATCGGGTCCTCCTTTAGCTGTGTGCTTGTCCCGATGCAAATGAGCCGAACCTGCCCCGCCATGTCCCGAACGACAACACACTTTCACATAATCAACAAAATTCGATCCTTGCGCCATTACAATATATTACAGTCTAAAAAAAGTATGTATTTCAATTAATAATTATCGATAATATCCGTTAGGTTTTTGAAAATTGTATCGATATCACCGATTCCATCCACCTTGGATAATTTACCTTGTGCTTCATAATAAGGCAACACATGAATTGTTTTTGTAAAATACTCATCAATGCGTTTTACCAATTTATCAGCATCATCGTCTGAACGGCCAGAGATCTCTCTACGTTTAGCGATGCGCGCTTTCAATTCGTCTTCATTTACATCCAGTGCGATTACAACTGAGATTGACGTGTTGATACCTTCCAAAAAAGCATCCAATGCCTCAGCTTGAGCAACAGTACGTGGAAATCCGTCAAAAATAAATCCTTTTGCATCAGGATTCTTTTTCACTTCCTCTTCCAGCATTGCTATCGTAATCGAATCTGGCACTAAATTTCCCTCAGCAATAATCTGGCTTACTTGTTGACCAAGTGGCGTTTGACCTTTAATATGTGCTCTAAAAATATCACCAGTTGAAATATGGATCAATTGATATTTTTCAATAAGCTTTGCAGATTGAGTTCCCTTACCTGCACCCGGAGGGCCAAATATTACAAGGTTTAGCATAGTTTTATTTAAGAAATTAAAACGAGTTAAAAAATAAAAGCCTAATCACAGATGATGACTAGGCTTTTCAGTCGTGCGCTCCAAGGGAGTCGAACCCCTAACCTTCTGATCCGTAGTCAGATGCTCTATCCAATTGAGCTAGGAGCGCATTAAACCATTACATTTAGAACTCTGTCCCATTTGTTTTGGTGACGCAAATATAGTCAGAATTCATTTTTTTACAAATTTTTTTTCAAAAAGAAGTTTCCACAGCCCTCAATATCCTCCCCTTACTCCACCTTTTTTTATAAAAAAAGCCAATCTTTACGATTGGCTTTTTGTGCACTCCAAGGGAGTCGAACCCCTAACCTTCTGATCCGTAGTCAGACGCTCTATCCAATTGAGCTAGGAATGCCTCTTTTTAAGTATACAGAGACTGTATATGGTGCGCGCCAAGGGAGTCGAACCCCTAACCTTCTGATCCGTAGTCAGATGCTCTATCCAATTGAGCTAGGAGCGCTGGGCTTCCAAAACAAATCCGTATCCTTTTCCGTTTTGGTGATGCAAATATCGACATATTTATGGATTTAACAAACATTTTTTCTCTTTTTTTAACTTTATGAAACAACATTTCGTTTATCTCGTTGATAATATTATATTTAAAATATCAACTTTTTTTTTCAGACACTGACAAATGTTATTATTCATGAGCAAAAGAGAATTAAAACTCAGCAAAATCCGTATTGGAGACATCAGCATCTCGTATTATATCCGCCCCAGCAAATCATACCCTGCCCCTAAAACCGTCCTATTTATCCATGGGTTCCCTTTCAACAAAAACACCTGGAAGCAACAATTGCTGGATCTTGACGAAGAATACACTGGGATTGCCATCGATGTGAGGGGACATGGCCTGAGTACCAATGGGCATGGCTTCTTTTCCGTAGATGTGTTTGCAAAAGATCTTGTTGAATTTATCCGGAAATTGGATCTCAATCATGTTGTGCTCTGCGGCATCTCTATGGGGGGCTATATTGCCCTGCGCACCTATGAGCTGATCGGCCAACAGTTAGCAGGTTTGGTTTTATGTGACACCAACTCCCTTGCGGATGACAACAAAGCCAAACAAAAACGCTTTGATTCCATACAGGCATTACTTAAATATGGGCGGAGACCATTTGCGATCGGTTTTACGGAAAATGTATTTTACGAGAAAACGATCCAGGAAAATCCGGAGGCTGTTGAACTAATCAAAAGTTGTATTCGCCGGAATGAGCTTTCCAGCATCTGTGCGACACAACTTGCGCTCGCTTCCCGTACCGACACGACACATTCCCTAAGAACAATTATTATCCCGGCCCTGGTGGTGAAAGGGAAGCACGATAAATTAATGAGCGAGGAGCAGACAAATATTCTTATTGAAAACATCCCCGATGTTAGATTCATGGAGTTTGAAGAGTCGGGACATTTGCCAAATCTTGAGGAACCCGAAAAGTTCAACAGGGTATTGAATGAATTTTTGGCCAGTACCTAACGATGCACTCCCAGGATAGCGCTATATACTCAGGGTAGCGCTATAGATTAAAAATAGTTCGGAAATAAAAAAAGCCACATGAGTGGCTTTATTTCTTTTTTCATAGAGATTTCATCCTAAGGTACGTTAGAACGAAAAATCATCTTTTGAACGACCATCGGCTTCTTCAGCGTAGGCATCGTCAAAGTTAGGCTCATAACGTTTTTCGATTACTTCCTGATTAGACTTAATGTAATTGACAACATCTGTCAAACCTTCCGCAAACTTTTCAAAATCTTCTTTGTATAAGAAAATTTTATGCTTAATAAACTGGCCATCCTCAAAGCGCTTCTTGCTTTCTGTGATAGTAATGTAGTAATCGTTCGATCGAGTTGCTTTTACATCAAAAAAATAAGTTCGCTTACCTGCTCTCACCTTTTTTGAAAAAACCTCTTCACGCTCTTTGTTTTCAAAATCTCCCATTGGTTGTTATTTAAGTTTAAAGTAATCTTAATCTTTGATAAATATATAATAATTCATTTTAATCCACCAAATAATATTAAAAAAAAAGACAATAAACCGTAAAAATGGCATATCCATTCCATAGGCAATGGATAAAAATTAAACAACAAGATTTTTTACCGACGAAATCAGTACATTTACCGAAAATATAAGTTGTATTACCTAAAGCGAATATGTCTAGTTTATTTATGCGCCTATCTTTGAGTCATAAATAGTAAAAACATTATGGAAAAAGAACCCATCATACCAAACAGCAATAACAGCCGCAATATCGTTGGAGCGATTGTGATTATTATAGGTATATTCCTATTATTACATAATTTAAATTTAGGAGACTGGTTTCCGGGCTGGTTATTTGGATGGCAAATGATTTTAATCATTATCGGACTGGTCATCGGGATAAACTCCCAATTTCAGAAGAAATCAGCGATAATCCTTTTGATTATTGGCGGTGCCAGCCTGATCTCTCGCATGATGCGTACGGACTTTGGTTCGGTAACGGTCCCAATTATCATCATTTCTCTTGGGATTTATTTCATCATGAGTAAACGGAAACCACCCATGGTTCCACCAACTTATCCAAATCCGCCTCAGGATCCTTACGACTGGGACAAACGGGTGAATATAGCAACGGATAATCCCGTAGACACTACAGCCCCGGATGTTGAAGCTAAACCTTTTAACGATCAATACGGATCAAGCCAACAAGCCTCGCCTAACGCGCAGGCTTTTGGCAACAAAGAGAATAGCTCATTTCATCAGTCTTTTGAGGACAGCCTTAATCTAAATTCGATTTTTGCGGGCCAAAAGAAAGTCATCTATTCCAAACAATTTAGAGGCGGTAATTTGACCAATGTCTTCGGAAGTATTGAACTGGATCTCACAAAAGCGGATATCCAACAGCCGATTGTCATTGACACCTTTCAGTTGTTTGGCAGCGCACGCATTATTGTACCGCCGCATTGGACGGTATTCAGTAATGTAGCCTCGATCTTAGGATCTGTCGATGACCGAAGATTCCAGACGATTTACAACCCTGACACCGATAAAAAGATCTATATCACCGGAACATGTATATTGGGCAATTTAACGATAAAAAATGCTTAATAGATGAAAAACAAACTGTCTCTCAGTGTTAAAAGTCGATTAATAGGCATTATTTGTATATCCGTATTTATCGGATATCTTGCATTACAATATTTACTGATGCTACGCTCGGGATTTGATGCCCAACTAGCATTTAAAGATTCGTTGATCAATAGTGCTGTGATGATGTTTTGCTGCTATGGTATGTCCTCCGCATTAAATTTCTACACACCACAACCCCGCGAGATATGGAAGGTCCTGATTATAGGCTTAATAATGGCCGCCATCAGTACTGGGTTGAGCCGTTTTCTAATGAACTATTTTATTCAGCCCAACTTTATCACGCTACTGGATTTAACATTACCTTTTCGTGGTATTGTCAACTTCCTTATCCTCACTTCTGTTGCTATTATCAATATCGTCTGGAATATCCAGGAAGATAATATCAATAACATCAAACGGAAACAGGAGTCTGAAAATCTGCTTCGCGAGGCGGAGCTCTATAATTTAAGGCAGCAATTACAGCCTCACTTTCTATTCAACAGCTTAAATTCGATCATCGCCCTTATTGGCGCCAATCCGGATGAAGCGCGCAACATGACATTTCAGTTGTCTGATTTTTTAAGGGGCACGATGAGAAAGGAAAACAATCAGATTATCACACTGGAAGAAGAACTAGACCATCTACAACTTTATCTTGATATTGAAAAAGTACGCTTTGGTCATCGCCTGAACACTTCCATCTCCTCTTCTGAGGAAATATTCAGCAATAAATTGCCAGCAATGATCATCCAGCCATTGGTAGAAAATGCCATTAAGCATGGACTGTACAATATAACCGATCAGGTTGAAATACAAATTAAATGCACCTCACAGGAGGGACAGCTTCTGATCCAAATTACCAATCCATTTGATATCGAGGAGCAATCAAGCCCCAAAAAAGGTACCGGCTTCGGGCTTTCCAGTATTCAACGTAGATTATATCTCCTTTATGGTCGAAATGATCTTCTGGAGACACAGATTCAGGATAATATATTTACTAGCACCCTAAAAATACCTCAATATGATTAAAGTCGTTATCATTGATGATGAACCCTTAGCACGCTCCATTATTGCGGGCTATTTAAAAAATGAAGCCGATGTGACCATTATGGCTGAGTGTGGCGACGGTTTTGAAGGCGTTAAAGCAATCCAGACACATGAACCTGACCTGGTGTTTTTGGATGTCCAAATGCCCAAATTGACTGGTTTTGAAATGCTCGAACTGGTAGACGATCCACCCGCCATTATTTTCACCACGGCGTTTGACGAATATGCGTTAAAAGCTTTTGAAAAAAATGCACTGGACTATCTACTAAAACCGGTTTCCCCGATGCGTTTCAAAAAAGCGTTGGAGAAATTTAGATCCAGCTATTCTGCACCCGAGAAGAAGGTTCAACCCAACTATGAGGTACTCACAGCGCAGGACGAAACCAAGATCGACCGAATTGTTGTCAAAACAGGTACCCAGATCAAAATAATTCCGATAGATACGGTCAAGTACCTGGAGTCTTATGATGACTACGTAAAGATTCATACCAAAGATGGCATGTACCTCAAGAATAAGACCATGGCATTTTTTGAAAAATCCCTTGATCCAAATCAGTTTGTACGTATCCATCGTTCGTTTATCATCAAGGTCGATCAGTTGGCTAAATTGGAGCCTTACGAAAAGGATTCCTATATCGCAGCTTTGATCTCTGGTGAGAAGCTCAATATCAGTAAATCAGGCTACGCCCGATTAAAACAATTGATTGGAATTTAAACATTCCGTAGATTTGTGCCTAACAATGGTTATGAAACATTTTTATACAGCAATCTTGTTGGGCATCACATCTTACTCCTTTGCTCAGACAAATCAGGCGGAACAAGTCAACAAAGGCGTTTACAATAGACTGGAGTTTTTCATCAATTCCCAGATGACAGATTCTGCCTATAATCTAGCGAGCGATTCTTATAAACAACAATATAGCCTTCCAAAGTTTACACAGATGCTGCAACAGATCTATCCTTTGGGCAGGATCAAAAACTCAGATATCATCAATTTCGAAAAAGGTACAGCAACCTATCGGCTGGATTTTGACGATCAGACTTATGAAGTATTGTTTGCAACAGATTCGACACTCAAGTTTAACAGCCTGCATTTTAGTCAGCTGAACGAAACCACAGCAGATAAAAATACCGACGAGAAACCGCTTGAGGCAACGATCACTTCAAAAGCCGTCGACAAAGAGGATTTTTTCATTGATTCTATTGCAAACTCTTACCTAAAACAACAAAATGCAGCCTCGCTTGCCGTAGGTGTTATTAAAAATGGGCAGTCGAAAACCTATTTTTACGGTGAGACCGCAAAAGGTAACCAAACGTTACCGACGAAGACTTCACCCTACGAAATTGGCTCCCTTAGCAAAGTCTTTACGGCGATCCTATTATCGAATCTTGTTGAAGAAGGAACAATTACCCTGGATCAACCTGTATCATTATTTCTCCCAGATTCACTGAAAAAGAATGAGGATCTGGCGAAGATAACTTTTCAGATGTTAGCCAACCATACTTCCGGGCTCCCACGTCTTCCCGACAATTTTGATAAAGTAAAGGGATATAATGAAAATGATCCTTACAAAGGATACGACAAAAAAGCACTTTATAACTATTTATCTAGTTTCAAAAACAAAAAAACAGCAGGCGAGGAATACGAGTACAGTAATTTGGGTTATGCACTTTTGGGCGATATCATCTGTAGCATCTACAAAAAACCGTATGAACAGATTGTCCGTGAAATTATCTGCAAGCCACTCGATATGAATAATACCTTTCAGGTATTAGACCCTAAAAGAAAAGATACCTTTAAAGTATACAATAAAGACGGTCAAGAAGTAACCCCTTGGTCTTTTGATGCTTTTAGCGCCGCTGGTGGCCTAAAGTCAACCGTGGAAGATCTGCTTAAATTTGTAAACGCACAGTTTAAGATGCCACAAAGCCCACTGGAAAATGCAATGGCCAACACCAGGTCATTTACCTTCTTTCTCCCTCCGGATACGGACTTGGGTTTAGCTTGGCATATGAATTTGCTTGATGATCTTACTTTCTATTGGCACAATGGCGGAACAGCAGGAAGCAGCTCCTACCTCGCCTTGTCTCCGGATAAAAAAAGTGCTGTCGTCATCTTGTCCAATACCGCACGCCCTGTCGATGACATCGGGAAAAGCATTTTAGACAATCTGCTTCACACAAATTAAGCCGCTCATACTTTCACAAGAATCAACAGCGATGAGAATTCACCGAAGACTTTTTCCGGCCAGTAAACCGAAGCTAGCAAGCGTATTGATATTGTAAAAAAACACGAATCAATCAAAACACTACCGGTTAAGAAAAAAAAGCAAAATATGATTAGCAGGGCTATATCGAAACAACGATATAGCTTTTTTTGTTATCATAAAAAGGATTATTTTTTTATTGTTACACAAGTTGTTAAGCATTAACTTTGATGAATAGCCCAAATAAACCGGGCAATCATCATTTTATTTTACAACAGGATCCACGATACATAACATTTACATGAAGATATTTATCACGAAACGAATCCCACAAAAAGGCATTGATCTATTAACGGCTGCCGGACATGAGGTAGCAATACATGATTCTGCTACCCCACTATCTCCTACCGATCTTATCCAAGCAGGGCAGCAGGCCGATTATATACTGAACGGTGGCATGCAAAAGTTTGACGAAGAATTTTTCCAAAGCTGCCCCAATCTTAAAGCGCTCTCTCTGATGAGCGTTGGTTATGATAATGTTGACATCCCTGCTGCGACAAAATATGGCATTCCTGTGAGCAATACACCGGGTGTACTTTCCGGTGCAACAGCTGATGTTGCTTTCCTATTGATGCTGGCCGTTTCCAGGAAAGCTTTCTTCAATCACAAGCAGATTCTACAGGGTAGATGGAAGGGTTTCGACCCTACAGCACATCTGGGTATCGAGCTCAACAATAAAACATTAGGTATTTATGGCCTTGGAAGGATTGGTTTCGAATTTGCCCGAAAAGCAAGAGCTGCATATAACATGGAAATCATCTATTATAACCGTGGGCGGAACCTGGAAGCCGAACGGATCTTGGGAGCGAGATATGTCAACTTTGATGACCTACTAACCCAAAGTGATGTACTTTCCATTCACGCGGCACTCACGTCAGAGACAGCCAATCGGTTTAATCTGGATACATTTAAGCGCATGAAAAACTCGGCGATTCTGATCAACACAGCTCGTGGCGGATTAGTACAAGAGGACGATCTTGCCAGCGCTTTACGCCTGGGGGAATTATGGGGAGCCGGGCTCGATGTCACAAACCCTGAACCAATGGCAGCGGACAACCCACTGCTAAATCTTGAAAATGTCTGCATTCTACCGCATATTGGATCCGCAACCGTGGAAACCAGAGACAATATGGCGCTAATGGCAGCAAGCAATTTATTGGCAGCAATCAAAGGTGAAAAGATGCCACAAACGATCAATCCAGAAGTCTATACATGAAACGACATTTCTTTCAGTTCCTGAATAAGCTAAATAAAGCAATTCTTCCCAAATATGGGAAGCAGGATCCGCTTAAACTAAAAAAGTACCAGCAGGCCATAATTGCCTACCGGTACTTTATTCTGATCAGAGCCCTTGCAGATGATTAACTATCTGTTTTGACTTGTTTCCCCTGGTCGTTCGCATTGGAAATAATGCTAATCTGTGTCGGATTAGGTGCCACGCTCATATCATTTCTTTCGAGTTCAAGCATAATTTTTTCCTGCATTGAATTGCGTGCCGGCCAATAATGTTCGCGCTTTGTCCATGCTCTTACGGTCAACACTATTGAACTCGTTCCCAATTCCTTCACAAATACTGTCGGTTCGGGGCTAGTCAAAATAGTCTCATTTGAGCGAAGCACTCTAAGGATAATATCCTTTGCGTCTTTTATATTTTTGTCATAAGATATACTCACCGTATATTCAAACATCCGCTGAACGATTTTCGTATAGTTCTTGATTACCGAATTGGCCAATGGACCATTTGGACTAAAAATCCGGACACCATCGTCACCGATTAATGTAGAGTATAAAATATCTATTCGTTCTACCGTCCCAGCCGTACCATTCGCACTCGAGATGTAATCCCCCACTTCAAAAGGCCTAAACATCAGTATGAGCACACCGCCGGCAAAGTTACTTAAACTTCCCTGTAGCGCCATACCTACAGCTAAACCAAATGCAGACAGTGCCGCAATGAAAGAGGTCGTCTGTATGCCAACCTGACTGGCAACCGTCAATAGCAACATCACCCACATCACAATCTTGACGATACTAGAGATAAATGCGCGGATTGAAGGATCGACATTTCTTCTCTCAAAACGCTTGTGCAATAATCGGTTGACCAGATCGATGACGTATTTACCAATAATCAATAAAATAATACCACCTATAATACCCGGTATTGAATCAATGACGATATCGGTCAATCGTCCAAATCTAGTCCCTAGACTATTTAAATTACTTTCCATGTTTGTTAAATATATTTCAATGCATTTTGAAACAAGGATTGTTCCAACATCCCTGTACAGGATTCAAAACTTTAAAATCGTTGAAAAATACCATAAAACATAAAATTATCACCACTGTAAAAAGAATATATACACTAACTTTGTAATATGAATAGAAAAAACACCATTCCTATTATAGATAGTTGCAGTATAGACCTCAACAATAAAACAACTATCCACATTGATGACTTAAGTGAATACGTCATCAAACATGCCGATATGGTGTTTCCTCATAAGCACAATTTTTTTCATTTTGTATTATTTACAAAAGGTTCGGGTGCGCACATCATCGATTTTAATCATTATAAAATTGCCCCCTTTCAGATCTACTTCATGGCCCCGGGCCAGGTGCATACCTGGAATTTTGCTGGCGATGAGGAAGGCTATGTGGTTAATTTTTCGGTGGACTATTTTCAATCGTTTTTATTACGTACAGATTATCTGGAGCGTTTCAGTTTTCTTCAGGGCAAAATTGAGCACTTGATTTTTGAACTGGAAGAACCTTGCCGCGCTCAGGCCACGAATATTCTGGACGAGATTTTATCGGCAAAGTCCAGCGGCCTATCCGAAGATTACATCCGTACACTGCTGCTCCAATTTTTATTATATGTCTCCATCTGTTCTGAAAAAGAACAAAAAGACGGTAGCAACCCCTATAATCATAAAATATTCAATAGTTTTCAGCAATTGGTGGAACAACAGTTTAAATCCACCAAATTACCAAGTGTATATGCGGATCAACTATTTATCACGCCAAATCATCTGAACGCGATCTGTAAATCCTATATCGGTCAGTCTGCGGGTGAGATCATCCGCAACCGGATTGTCCTGGAAGCGAAGCGACTATTAATCAATCGAAATTTAAATATCACTGAAATTGCAAATGAATTGCAATTTAAGGACAACTCATATTTCACCAAATTTTTTAAAAAATCCACTGATCTCACACCCGAGGAGTTCAGAAAACAACTATAACTATGGAAGAAGTTAAATACGAATTATCCGAATTCAAAGCCGCATGGCAGGCAAAATGCCCGAGATGTAGAGTCGGTCATGTTTATCAAGGCCCCGCCTATGGTCTAAAGGTTCAAAAGATGAACAGTCATTGTGAATACTGTGGCTTGCGTTACGAGCGTGAACCAGGGTATTTCTACGGTGCCATGTATGTCACCTATGCATTTGCCATTGCAGAGATGGTCACAGCCTGTATGGCAACTTACATCCTTACCGGCAATGACTCATCCTTCATTCTTTATGCGACTGTCGCTATATTAAGTGTTGTGTTGATGTCTCCCTTCAACTACCGATATTCCCGCATCATTTTGATGTACTGGCTCACACCGGGGCTACGCTATGATCCCAATGTCAAAAAGAAGGAAGTTGATGTGAAAGCTTCGGCATAAACGCCATTATCCTTATCTTTATCCTGATGAAGGATACCATATATTTGGACAATAATGCAACCACACGGATTTTGGATGAAGTATGGCAGGAGATGACCCCTTATTTCATCCAAAATTATGCTAATGCGTCCAGTGTTTACCACCAGATGGGTAGAGCCGCCAATGCAGCTGTCCAACTGAGCAGAAAACAGGTTGCCGAGGTTTTAAATTGTACGCCTAAGGAAGTTTTTTTCAATTCCGGAGCTACAGAAAGCATTAATACCATATTGCAGGGTGTGTTTGACAGATACCGGTCTCAAGGGAATCATATCATTACCGCTGCTACGGAACATAAAGCAGTATTAAGCTGCTGTGAACAGCTGACCAAACAGGGCGCACAAATCACTTATCTTCCTGTTGACAGCCAGGGGCATATCTCCTTGGATGATCTTAAAAATGCTATTACAACCAAAACCATATTAATTTGCCTGATGGCAGCGAATAATGAGACCGGCGTACTGACCGAAATTGAAGAGGTGGCAGCTATCTGTCAAGAAGAAGACATTCTATTTTTTTGCGACGCCACACAAGCAATCGGAAAAGTTGCGATCGACCTCCAGCAGCTTCCTATCGATCTTTTATGTCTGAGTGCACATAAAATTCACGGTCCAAAGGGAATTGGTGCACTTTATATCCGGCGCAAATCAAAGCCCATTCAGCTTACTCCACTAATTTTAGGTGGTGGCCAGGAAAATGGCTTTCGCGGCGGCACCTACAATGTTCCGGCCATCGTCGGCTTTGGAAAGGCAATCTCCATGCTAACCCCACAAGCCTATAGCAACGTTCGGGCGTATCGGGATCTGCTGGAAGCTGAACTGGCTGATATTCCTGAAATTATTATACATGGGCAAAATACCCTACGCCTACCGACGACAAGCTACATCAGTTTCAAGCATGTACTCGCAAGCGAGATCATGACCGCATGTCCTACTTTAGCCTTATCCTCCGGCTCCGCCTGCGTCACCGGATCAAGGGAACCTTCACATGTACTGCTGGCTATGGGCATATCCAAAGAAGATGCACTTGCTGCGATCAGATTTAGCCTAAGCATATTGACTACGCGTGAAGAAATCCTACAATGCGCGCAACTGATCAAAGAGGCTGTACAAAAAATAAGGGATCAATCGCCGATATGGCAACTTTTTAAGGCTGGTTTGATCGGTTAATTTATGACATTCTAAAAACTTAAGCGCAGACGAAATATAGCGAGATTGTATGTATCTTTGTTGTAGACAAAGATACAACTATGATTACAGTTACTGATAAAGCAAAAACTCGTATCGAGGAAATCATGAAGGATGAGCAATATGACAGCAATTACTTTGTGCGTGTTGCTGTAGAAAGTGGTGGTTGCTCAGGCTTAAGCTATAAACTGAATTTCGATAATGAGGAAAAAAAGGGAGATCAGTTTTTCGAAGATAAAGGGGTGAAAATCTGTTTGGATATCAAATCATTCCTCTATTTAGCAGGAACCGAACTTGATTATTCCGATGGGCTGAACGGAAAAGGATTTGAATTTCATAATCCAAATGCAAGCCGTACCTGTGCCTGCGGCGAGAGTTTCTCGGTATAAGCGCCCCCCATTCAATAGAACAAAAAAAGCCCTGAAAATTATTTCAGGGCTTTTTTTGTTCTGAAAATATCTGTTTTCTATTGGTCAGAAAGAAGCTTCAGCTGACTTTCATGGTTGCTGGTGCTTATAGGAGCATGAAGGTTTTATGAGGTCGGCTGAGTTTAGTTGCACCGACAAATTAATAGTTTTATAATTACCTATTGACCTATTCACTTTTTCTTGTAAAATTTATATTTTTTCAACATTTTAATAGATAAATATCAAAAATAACAACAAAACATATTAGCAAATGATATTTTCATATTTTTGTATCAAATAACTGAATAAGAAAAATGATGCGATGTACAACGATCCGTACATGGCTTTTCAATTGACTCATATGGAGGGAAGAAAACTTTTAAATACCGAAGTTGCTATCAGCTTCGTTAAAGATACATTTGTCCAAGAATTAAAAAACAAGTTAAATTTGATTCCAATTTCCTCGCCACTGGTGGTCTTGGATGGCACAGGATTAAACGATGATCTGAATGGCATCGAGCGACCTGTTGCCTTTCCGATCAAATCTTTAAATGAAAAACGGGCAGTCGTAGTTCATTCATTGGCAAAATGGAAAAGAGTACGCTTAAAAGAGCTTGAGATGTTACCGGGTGAAGGTATTGTCACCGATATGAAAGCCCTTCGCCCAGACGAGGATTACACCCCTATACATTCCATTTATGTAGATCAATGGGACTGGGAAAAAGTAATCGGAAAAGAGCAGCGTAATTTGGCTCTGCTGAAAGATACTGTACTCAAAATATACGAATCACTTCGATTTACAGAATTACAGGTGGAGCGTAAATACCCACAGATCAAAGCGATCCTCCCAGAGACGATCACATTTATCTCTTCGGAGGAACTATTGCAAAAGTACCCCGATTTAAGTGCCAAAGAAAGAGAAAATGCCATCACAAAAGAATACGGCGCTGTATTTCTGTACGGTATTGGTGGTGCCCTGAGCAATGGGGTGGCACATGATGGCCGGGCGGCAGATTACGACGATTGGAGCACAACTAACGAGGCCGGCTATAATGGTTTAAATGGCGATATCCTTGTTTGGAACCCCATTCTAAATTCAGCATTCGAGCTTTCATCCATGGGGATTCGTGTCGATAAAAAAGCATTGGCTCATCAGATGGAAATCAGAAATTGCAGCGAAAAGTCTAAGCTAACGTTTCACAGCATGTTGCTTAACGATGAATTACCCGAATCTATTGGCGGTGGTATCGGCCAGTCACGTGTCTGTATGTTTATGCTTAAAAAGCAACACATTGGCGAAGTACAGGTCAGCATCTGGGAAGAAGATAAAAAACAAGCACTACGCGAAGAAGGTATTGATATACTTTAAAACAATACCCTTAAAGTATAATATATTGGAGCGTTAAAGCATATTTGCTATAACGTCCAATAAAAAAATCTGACAAAGGTAATCCATCTGAAAGAGGTGGGTTACCTTTTCGTTTTAATTAGTACTTTTGTGCTATGCAGCTAGAAGCTATTTTAAATAAATTCGGTATTTCATCCCTGAATGAAATGCAACAAAAGGTATTGGACACCTACCAAAAAGACAAAGATTTCATTTTGCTCTCCCCTACTGGATCAGGAAAAACCTTAGCCTTTTCATTATTAATACTACAACAGCTAAAAGATATCGCGCGTGAAGTACAGGTGCTGGTTTTAGTCCCTACCCGTGAACTCGCCTTACAGATCGAACAAGTCATCCGCAAACTGACCACGGGATACAAAGTGACCTGTGCCTATGGCGGACATAGCACCCGTATCGAAAAAAATGCCTTCAAAGATGCGCCATCTATTCTTATCGGCACCCCTGGCCGAATAAAACAGCATCTTGAAGAGGGGAATTTCGATCCTACCCAAATCCATACCCTCATACTGGATGAATTTGACAAATCCCTGGAGCTTGGCTTTCAACAGCAAATGGATTTTATCATTCGGCACATGCCAAAAATTAAGTCGCGTATATTGACCTCGGCAACGACAATGGAGAACATTCCGGCTTTTACGCAGATTATGGATCCTATTAGGGTCGATTTCCTAAAAGATGCAAACAATATCCCGCGGATCACGATAAAAAAAGTAGTTGCCAGCAGTCAAAAGAAACTGGAAGCGCTTTTAAAACTTATCTGTAAGATCGGCACAAAAAAAATGATTATTTTTTGCAACCACCGGGATGCTGTCGACCATATCAGTGCGCTATTGGACAATCGTAATATCATCCATGACATCTTTCATGGTGGACTGGAGCAACAGGACAGAGAATTGGCGCTGCTAAAATTCAGAAACCATTCCAACAATGTCCTGATTACGACGGACCTTGCTGCCCGGGGATTGGATATTCCTGAAGTGGATGCAATCATCCACTATCAGCTGCCCCATAAAGAAGAGGATTTTACACACCGCAATGGACGCACAGCGCGTATGCAGGCAAAAGGTGACGTGTATGTCATCTTAAAACCCGAAGAAAATTATCCCTACATTTCTGCTGATACCCAAGAGGAGGAGTTCCCTGACTTTTATGACCTACCCGACAACTCGCCTTTCGCTACACTCTATGTCAGCGCCGGAAGGAAGGACAAAGTCAACAAAATTGACATCGTCGGCTTTCTGTTGAATCTGGATGGTATCGA
The DNA here is from genome assembly GCF_002000245.1 of Sphingobacterium sp. CZ-UAM. Classification (GTDB taxonomy): domain Bacteria; phylum Bacteroidota; class Bacteroidia; order Sphingobacteriales; family Sphingobacteriaceae; genus Sphingobacterium. The sequence continues at coordinate 2,338,428 of NZ_MTCM01000001.1, forward strand.
AAAAGACGATATCGGAATTATCGAAGTCAAGGACAAAATTGCTTATGTTGCTGTCAAACGTAAACTGGCTTTAGCGATCATCAATGCCGCTAACGGACAGAAAGTCAAGGGCCGAAAAGTAAAAGTCGGGAGGACATAAAAATGCCCCAAATAGCGTCTAACTTTTTGGGGCATATCTACAACAAACCTCTTTTCGTATGCTAACGTGCTAAGCTATATTTGATCAATCCAGATCTTTTAAATAGCCAAGATAACGTTGTACAGCTTCCCGTTTTTGATCCGTTAGATGAAAATCAAGATGTGCGGTTAAATATTTTGTATAGTCAAACCCCTCAAATTCGGGCAGTCCTGCAATGACATCCGTTGCATGGGCCACACCATAAGCAAGTGCATCATTGAAATCCTTCACAAACGATTCAGGCAGCTTTTTGTTACTTACCCAAAGGGCAAACGCAAAAGGCAATCCTGTAAAATCAAACCATTCCTTACCCAGGTCATAGACATAGGGCACAGTATTCTTTTTACCAAAGGTACGGTCACCGATCAGGACGTAGGCATCTGGTTCCACGCTATCGTCCGTAACCAACCGAACGTCTCTTTTCCAATAATTCTTTAGCAGCACTCGGGCCAGACCATTAGAAGTACGCGATTGCTTATCGAGTCTAAGGGTCTCGATCTCTGTAATGGGCTTATTGGAAAAAATAAACACCGAATCTACGGCGCCTTCAGTGCCGATACAAAAATCGGTATTGATATAATATTCAGGAAGACTGAGCAATGCGGCAGTCGGAATAATTCCCATATCTGCCTCGTCATCTATTACTTTTTGTGCACAGGCACTTGGATAATCGACACTTAGATCGATCTGATCCATTACCTTTGATTTGCGTATTCCGTTCAAAAACGGATAAGTGTTTGAATACGATACGGCTGAAACTCTAATTTTATTCATTCATCAATGCTTCTAGGTGATCTGTATTATAATGGTCTATAATTTCAAATTGACCATTATAATACAGCAATTTATATAAAGCAGTATTTGTGTGTGGAAAATCATCCATATAGCGGGCATCAATACCAGTCATGAGGCAAAGCATGATACGTAAGGCACGACCATGCATGCATACTAGAATATTTTTTTCATTTGCTTGGCCCAGCATATGATTCAATGCGACCTGCTGGCGTTCCATTAATGCGTTAGGAGACTCTCCATTTTCAATACTGACATCCAATTCTCCGTTGCGCCATGCAGCGACCAATTGTTCAAAACCAGACAATAACTCAGGTGTTTGCTCCTTCCCTTCGTAGATTCCCCAGCTGATTTCATCCAAGCCGACAAGCTGTTCCCAGGGTAAATTCAGGTCGATAAAGCCTTTTACTGTCTGATGTGTCCGCAATAAGGTCGAGGTATATATTTTGTCAAAAGGCACTGTATTGTACCGTTCAAAGAAAGCCTGAGCCTGGGCCATTCCGGTTTCATTTAATGGAGAATTAACCCCTCTCCCCTGCACGATGCCTTTTAGATTTAGATCAGTCTGTCCGTGTCGTATAAAATAAAATGTCTTTTTCAAAATGAGTATGATCTAATTTATGGGTTCACAACAGGCAATGCGTAATAACTTTTCTTTTTGGTATCCTCTTCAAAGACGACATCATTGTAGTCGGTCACCACATTATACAAGGTATCACGTTCAATGGGATGGCGGCCTACCTTTTTAATCAATTCCACAACCTCTTGTGTCGTCATTCCGGGTTTTTGCTCTTCCGCACCGGCCATACTGTATATTTTGGTCGTATCGTCCAAGGTACCATCAATATCATCCACACCAAAAGCCAAAGACAATTGCGCTGTATCCCTTGATATCATGGCCCAGTAGGCTTTGATATGATCAAAATTATCCATGTAGATCCGTGCAATCGCATAATTTCTTAAATCCTCGATAACAGAGACCTCAGGGATATGTGACATCTGATTTTCCTTGTTCCTAAATTTCAAAGGAATAAAAGTCTGGAAGCCACCGGTTTTATCCTGAAGCTGCCGCAAACGTTCCATATGGTCTACCCTATGCCAAAATTGCTCAATATGACCATATAACATGGTCGCATTTGTGTGCATACCCAGACTGTGAGCTTGCTCATGAATATCTAACCACTGCTCAGCCGTACACTTGTCATGCGCAATCTGCTCCCGGATTTCCGGATGAAAGATCTCTGCGCCACCACCGGGCATGGAGTCCAGACCACAGGACTGCAAGTATTTCAGTCCATCATAGTGGCTCAACTTTGCTTTCTTGAAGATGTAATAATATTCTACTGGTGTGAGTCCCTTGATATGTAATTCTGGCCGATGTGCTTTACATCTTCTAAAGAAATCGGCATAAAATTCGAGATTTTGCTTTGGCACTACCCCACCGGTAATATGCACTTCGGTAACGGCTTCATTGTCATATTTCTTCACAATATCCATCATGCCATCGACCTCCATTTCCCAGCCTTCAGCGCGCTCTTTGATCAGTCTGGAATAGGAACAGAATTTGCAGTCATATACACAGACATTCGTAGGCTCAATGTGAAAATTGCGATTAAAGAAGGTATGGTCTCCATGACGTTTCTCACGGATGTAATTGGCAAGAACACCAAGATAGCCTAATTCACCTTTTTCGTATAAAAGAACTCCCTCATCAAAAGTGATACGCTCCTCTCGCAAAACTTTCTCGGCTATATTTCTTAATTCAATGTCTAAATGTTTATCATTGATCAAGAAATTTAATTTATCTACTGCGTTCATTAATGTATCTCCTATCTTAAACAAATGTACCTAAAAGGCGACAAAAGTTATAATAAAATGTGATAACACTCATTCAGGATTGCGTCATGTTTAGTCTTGGAAAGACAAAAAAAACTCCCCAAGACGATATGCTTAGTCGGTAAATTGCTGCATCTCAATCAACTTCTTATACAAGCCGTTATGCTGTAGCAGTTCGCTATGGCTACCTGTTTCAACAATTTTTCCTGCTTCGATGACGACAATCTTATCGGCATTCTGAATGGTACTTAAACGATGGGCAATCACGACTGTTGTCCGATTATCCATCAACTTATAAAGGGAATCTTGTACTAGTTTTTCAGATTCGGTATCCAAGGCCGAAGTAGCCTCATCGAGCAGCATAATCGGTGGATTTTTCAATACAGCACGTGCAATACAAATCCGCTGACGCTGCCCACCTGACAATTTACCGCCGCGGTCACCAATATTGGTTTGGTACCCTTGATCTGTCTTTAGGATAAACTCATGTGCGTTGGCTATTTTTGCCGCTGCTTCGATTTCTTCCTGACTGGCGGCGAGATTGGCGAATGCGATATTATTGAAAATCGTATCGTTAAATAAAATCGACTCCTGATTAACAACCCCAATCATGCTACGCAAAGAATCCTGATCCAGATCCCGAAGATCTACACCGTCGAACAGGATCTGTCCGTCAGTGACGTCCATAAATCGTGGGATGAGATCCACTAATGTGGATTTTCCTCCACCTGATGGCCCCACCAAAGCAATTACTTTACCTTTTTCGATACTCAAGTCTATTCCCTGAAGGATCTGCTTATCTTTCGTATAGGCAAAATTTACATCTTTAAAAACAATATTCTGTTCAAAGCTTTCGACCTTTTTCGCGTTCGGCTTGTCGGTTACTTCACTGCGTTCATCAACTAATTCCAATACCCGCTCTCCTGCTGCAAGACCATTGTGAATACCACTAAATGCATCTGTCAATGCTTTTGCGGGACGCATCACCTGTGAGAAAATAGCGATATAAGCGATAAATGCAGGCGCTGTCAAACTTTTGTCTCCAGATAGAACCAAATGCCCACCATACAACAAAATAATTGCAACCATGATCACTCCCAGCAGCTCCGAAACAGGCGAACTCAATTGTTGTCTTTTCGCCATTGCCCGACCAATATTGGCATATCGTTCATTCTCATTATGAAATCTATTTTTGATAAAAGAGACTGCATTAAAGGCTTTAATGATTTTGATACCAGATAATGCCTCGTCGAGATAGGAAATCATATTTCCATAGGATTCCTGTGCTGAGCGTGCCTGGCTTTTTAAATTTTTTACAATTCGCGCTATAAAAAATGCTGAAATTGGAATGACTAACAACGAAAAGAAGGTCAGTTTCGCCGAGATATTAAACAGCATCACAATATAGGCAATCAGCTGCAAAGGCTCTTTGAATACGACCTGTAAAGTACCCGTAACTGAATACTGTACAACCTGTACATCGGAAGCAACTTTGGAAACGATATCCCCTTTCCGCTGTCCCGTAAAATAACCGACATGCAGATCCATCACATTGTCAAATACTGCCCTGCGGAGTTTCAGCAAGGTGTGGATACGAAAATTTTCCATAATCCGCTGACAAAAATACCGGAAAAGATTGCTGATAAATACGGAAATTACGATAACAATACAAACGTACTTTAAAGCGCCATAAGCACCGAACTGGGTATTTGCCACATTCGCATAGTAATTAAACCAAGCTAATATATCCGTATAAGTCTCGGGCTTTACAACTTCAGTGGCAGATTCACCCGTATTAAAAAGTGTATGGAGTAATGGAGCGAGTAATGCTAAATTTAACGTGCTAAAAACAACCGTAACCAAGGTGCAGATCACATACGGAATCGCAAATTTCTCAATGGGTTTAGCAAATGATAAGAGCCTAAAATATGTTTTCATTTATTTTGAACTAAGACAAACTAATTTGACACAAAAATAATTTGTCGACCTCTCCTCTTCCATTAAAATTCTTTTGAGCGAAGAAATCGAACAAAAATAACAAATTAATCAAGAAAAGCACTCATACTGTTCTATTCAATAAAATTCCCAAGAGGCAGTATATAACGACCAGCTTACTATTCATTTGAAAAAAAGACAAAAATAGCTGCTTTTTATAGATAATTCCCTAATTTAGCTTCATTCAAATACCAAAATTATTAAAAATAAAATGCAAATAGACGTTGCCAAAAGATTGCAGCAAACTGAAGAATACTACTTCTCAAAAAAACTAAGAGAGATAGATGAGCTTAACAAACAGGGTGCACGTGTAATCAACCTAGGAATTGGAAGTCCTGACTTACCCCCTCATCCGGAGGTAATAGCGACATTGAATACAAATGCCCAACTTCCAAATGTACATGGCTATCAAAATTACAAAGGAGCTCCAGCTTTAAGACAAGCTGTTGCAGATTGGTATCAACGCTATTATCAGGCCACTTTTAACCCCAATACGGAAATCCTACCGCTGATTGGATCAAAAGAAGGTATCGTTCATATTTGCATGACTTACCTACAGGAAGGAGACAAGGCTTTAATCCCCAATCCCGGCTATCCGGCCTATGCTGCTGCCGTAAGATTGAGTGGAGCGGAGTCGATCACCTATAAGCTTACGCAGGAAAAAAATTGGCTGATTGACTTTGAGGAACTTCGGAAACAAGATCTGTCAAACGTTAAGTTAATGTGGATCAATTATCCGCACATGCCCACGGGTGCCTCAGCATCGGATGCATTTTATAAAGAGCTGATTGAATTTGCAAAGGAATTCAATATTCTTATCTGTCATGACAATCCCTATAGTTTTATCCTGACGGATAAACCACGTAGTATCATGAGCGTGGAAGGTGCAAAAGAGGTCGCCATAGAATTAAATTCATTGAGCAAATCATCCAATATGGCTGGGTGGAGAGTCGGAGCATTGGTTGGTAGCGAAGAGCGGATCAATCAGGTGTTACGCTTTAAAAGCAATATGGACTCCGGCATGTTTTTGCCTGTCCAATTGGCGGCAGCAAAGGCCTTACAATTGGAGGCTTCCTGGTATCAGGAGCTTAATAAAATTTATGCCGATAGACGTCAGAAGGTATATGAAATCATGAACTTACTGGGCTGTTCATACCAAAAAGATCAGGTTGGTTTATTTGTATGGGCTCAGATCCCAGATTCCTATGCGGATGGTTATGCGCTTAGTGATGCTGTCCTGGACAAAGCACGGGTATTTATCACACCGGGAGGCATTTTTGGAGACGGAGGAAATCAGTATATCCGCATCAGTCTCTGTGCCACAGTCGAAGTACTTGAAGAATCCATCCAACGCATTAAGGATAACTTCTAGACACATTTTTCAAAATTAACATTTCAATCCGATGAAATATCAGCGATTAGAGCATACAGATAAATATAATCTGGGTATTTCATCTGAGCTTTGAAAGACAAACACGAATAAATAATTATTCACATATGAATATTGCCATCGTAGGCGTAGGCTTAATTGGCGGCTCAGTTGCCATCCGCTTAAAAGAAACAAAATTCTGCAGTAAGATCATTGGTGTAGATAAAAGCGAAAAAAATCTTGATAAAGCCAAGCAGATAGGTTTTATCGACGAAGCAATGACTTTGGAAGAAGCAATAAAGAACTGTAAGGTACTTATATTGACTATTCCCGTTGATGCGATTTTGCAGGTCGTTACTCAGATCCTTGATCAGGTGACAGACCAGGTCGTTATCGATATGGGATCTACCAAGACTAACATACTGAACAAAATCAAAGATCACCCCAATAGAGGACGCTATATTGCAGCTCACCCGATGGCCGGTACGGAATATTCTGGCCCTGAAGCTGCCGTAGCGGGTTTATTCAAGGGCAAGATGATGGTGTATGTTGAAGCCTTTCGAACGGATGAAGATGCGTTCGAAGTTACTGATGCGATCACAGATCAACTGGAGATGCGTACCTGCTTCATGAATGCGGACGAACACGATGTGCATACAGCTTATGTTTCGCATATCTCCCACCTTACTTCATTCGCACTAGCATTAACAGTATTGGAAAAGGAGAAATCCCAGGGACGTATATTTGAGCTGGCAGGATCAGGTTTTGAATCCACAGTCCGTCTGGCTAAAAGTTCACCCGATATGTGGACACCTATTTTCAAACAGAATCGCGAAAATGTACTGGAAGTCCTCGAAGAGCATATCAAACAATTGCAATCCTTACATGATTCAATCGCCAGCGAAGATTATGACAAGTTGCATAAACTTATCAAACGTTCCAATAAGATTAAACGTATCATTAAGTAGGGTCTGAACTGGTTTAATGTTGAACAATTGCAGTTTCAGAGGGAACTGATCTAAAATAAAAACGGGGCTGTCCAAAATTTTGGATAGCCCCGTTTCTATTTTAGTTTATTCATGCTCCCCACATTCTCTGTCCAACTATTCAATTCTCCCGAGGAAGCTTTTCTTTTGGATGGCTTTCTTCTCTCTACTCGTCCTCCAATTCATTGAACTTATCCAAATCAAGCTTCGCTCCCACCGCATCACCGAGCTTTTCTTTGATAGCAGCACGATAAGAATACAAGTCCGAATAATAAGGATTCAATTCAATAGCTGTTGAATAATCTACCAATGCGCCATGCATATCCTCCAATTTTTCCTTGAGATCAGCCCGTAAAGAATACACATAAAAGTCCTCTGGATTCAGTTCGACCAAACGGTCGAAATCAGACAATGCCTCGGGTAGACAGCCCAAACGTTCGAATAAAGAAGCCCTTTCTTCATACACTATAGATGAGTTGCTGTCATTTTCTTCCGCTTTCGCATAATCGCTAAGTGCTTTTTCTGAATAACCATAAGATTCAAATACCTTTGCACGGAATACATAAGCAGCCGTTTGATTTTCATCCAGCTCGATCGCCCGGTTAAAATCATTTAAAGCCAATTCAAAGCAGGTCAATTTAAGATAGAGACTTCCTCTAAAAACAAAAAGGTTACTGTCTCCTACTGTATTTTTATTAATGGCCAAGGTATACAATTCGATCGCCTTCAGGTAATCATAACAGTGGACATATTCAAGTCCTAATGAATTCAGTTCGTCCGGACTGAGTTCTTTGGGGGTAGATTCCAGCTCCTGAATGACTAGATTTTCTGCTTCAAAATAACTTACTTCGGCCTGATTTTCCTGCCATTCCAATACACTGTGATAATTAAAATCCAATCTTTTGGCAATCTGGTAATCATAAAATGCGCCCTCATCTTCCCCAATAAGGCGATAGACAAGGCATCGGCTTGCATAAAAATAAGGTTCCTCTTTAAAATGTTCAATTGCCCTACTGTAGACAGCAATTGCTTCATCGTAGGCTTTTATTTTAAAATAATAGAGTCCAAGGTAACTGTATGCCAGCGCGTTGTTTGACAGCGCAATGACTTGTTCGAGTACTTCTACAGGGTCGTTATCAGCAATAATCCCCATTGAAAATCCCTTTAAGAGGAGCTGGATGTCTTCTTGTTGGATGTGGTCAAACTCATCCGGGGAAAAGGAAATGATATCTGTTGGAAAAAAAGACGAAATTGGCAAAAAAGAAAATTTAGCGAGCAATACAGCTGAGGGAAGTTTAAAATCCGCTGTAGTAACAGCATCGCCGCGAAGGGTAACAGATAGATTTGACATCATTTGCTTCATACCCAAAACTAAGCTAAATTTCGATACAAAAGAAATTTAAACGTCTCCCATTCCTGCTTAAATAGAAAGGATTTAATTCAGTTCACCGGTCAAATAGAGATATTTGTACCGAACGATATCCCTTGAATTCGTAAATCTGACAAGCTTTTCATGTTTAAATACATAATTGGAAACCTTATCTTCCATTAAACGTAAAAACTCAACAAATTCTGCGAAAAAGCTTTGGCGCTCACCAGCTGTAAATTGGCTATTTCTTACGATCCAAAAAAATTGGTCTTCATTGACATGAAAAGACACTTCATTTTTCTTCTCTTTTCGAAAAATAAAAATCGGGTCATTTTCTTGGTTAATAAATAAAGCAAAACCAGTAGTTCCACCATCCAGGTTTACCACAAAAGCGGAAAAATGAACGGTGCCTATCTGTAAATTTTCCAGACAAATTAATTTATGCAACATCAGGTTAGCAGTTAGATCACCTAAAAGTATTAAGTTTTTATTAAAAAACAAAAAAAAGACCCACAATAATGTGAGTCTTTTTAATTCGAATAAGATTTTATTAGAATGTGAATTTCACCGAAGCGTTCCAGGTTCTTCCTAGACCGATCAATACCGTGTTAGAGGTATTGATTCCATTCCAATATTCATTCTTCTCGCCGGCCTTCGTGTTTTCAAAAATATTTGTAGTCGCCTCAGAAATATAGAATTTATTGAATAAGTTATTGATGTTAAATCTAAAACTTATTGCATTCTTCTCACTGATATCTATTTTATAAGAAACACCGGCATCAACAAGTTGATACGAAGGCAATTCTAATACTTTGCCCTGACCAGCTTGTCTTGAAGAATACAAACGATCATAAGATCTCCAGTCTCCATCCACAGATAATCCTTTCGTGATAAAATACTTGGCACCTAAACCATAGGTTGTTTGTGCAGCATCCCCAACTTCTCCGTTCGTTAGATCGGTTTCTTGTGTTGCCAACACCACTCTGTTTTCATTACGGACAATCGTAACGGATTTTCCATCATATTTCCAGTCACCAATAGAGGCAAAACCCTTAACAGTAAATCCGCTGAACGGACGGGCAGCAAAATCCAACTCTACCCCTTTGTGGTTTTGTTTTACACCATAATTCGAGAAATAAAGATAATCTCCCTCTACTAAGATGTTTGGATCATTGGTTGGATTATACTTGGCAACATCTGCTTTTGAGGCGTTTAATGTGTTACCAGTCACTCTATTTTCCCATGTTGTCTTATAAGCATTCACATTCACATCAATGTATCTTGACATAAATTTATAGCCTAATTCAAGACCTAAGATCTTCTCGTTCTCCGCATAAGGGTTCACGTCATTTCTATAGTTCATGAAGATGTTGTTCTGATAAGGCTGACGTGAATAGTAACCAGCATTAGCAAAAAGACTATGTTTGCCTAGCGTATAGCTTACACCTCCTTTGGTGTTATATCCAAAATTATTGACATTTTCCGATTTCGAGTTCTCGGGTTTCTCTAGGTAATATTCTCTACGGCTATTTTGCTGTTGCGAAACTGATCCTTGGAAAAATGCGGTAAAACCATTTTTAGCATATTCCAATTGACCAAATAAACCACCGTAACGGATCATTTGCTCATAATCCCATGCTAATCTATTTTCTGTCGTTTTAGGTTGGCTTGAAAATGCCTTCCATGGATTGGTTGAATAAGTCTCTGTAATAAAGACATTATTGCCCAAGTTTACATTACCTACGTTTGCAATAGATGACTTACCCAACATATCCGTTACCTGACGATAGTGCTCACCTTTATAATCGCGTAAGTCAAATCCAACATTGAAATTTAAATGCTCATTTAATTTACGGTTATAGTTGGAAACGATACCATACCATTGGTGATTGTTTACATCAGCCGCTAAGTAAGGACCTTTATTGAACTTGTCTGTTCTTTTGGTTTGACCACCACCACTCGCTACTGAAGCATAAACAACGGTAGATAATGAAGATTTATCATCGATAGTCCAGTCCCAGTTGAAATTGGCTACCGGTTTATGGTAGTAATTTTTACGGTAGTTAACTTCAGTACCATCAACGGTCTCGACATTGCTATTGTATCTTCTTCCATTTTTCAGGTAGTTATCCAATGTCGAAGTGAAACCTTGGTTATGCCATTGTGGAGCACCAGTAACCATTAAGTTAAAGTTATGCTTCTCGCTCGCTTTATAACCCACAGACAAGAAATAATTTTGTCCCTGCCCTTGCGTGCCATTCACATATCCATCACCAGACCAATGGGTAAACATTGCTGAAACAGCAAAACCGCTTTTCATCATTCCAGTACTATAGCCTACAGTTCCTTTCATCAACATGTCATTACCGACTGTCGTCCGCACAAAACCACCTTCTTTCATATCCGTGGACTTGGTCACAAAGTTGATCGTTCCCCCTACCGATGAAATCGCCAGTTTGGAAGACCCCAAACCACGTTGGATCTGTACCAAAGACGCAATATCGGTAAGACCAGACCAGTTAGACCAATATACACGGCCATTATCCATTCCATTCACAGGCTGACCATTCAATAAAAATGCGGTATTGGATTGATCAAAACCACGTGTAGTCATTGAAGACTCACCAAAACCTTTCGCCTGTCCCGTAATGTAAACAGATGGTGTATTCGCCAAAGTTGACGTGATATCTTGCGCACCTACTTTTTCTTCAATTTCAGTTCTGTGAATTGTCGAAACCGCAATAGGGGTTTTTCTACCTACAGCAATATCAATAACACCATGACCAACAACAACAACCTCATCTAAATCCGTTGAAGAACCTTCCGAAAAAGTCGGATTAATATTCAACGATTCGCCCGATTTCAACATGATGTTTTCAATGACAACTGGCTTTTCACCAATATAGGTCACTTCCACTTTGTAGGGACCGCCCTCTTGAAGATTTGAAATTTGAAATTTTCCTTGAGCATCAGCTGAGCCGCTTACAACTTGTCCACTTGGGATGTGGGTGATTTTAATGGTTGCTCCTTTAACTGTTTGTCCAGTAGCCTCTTTTACAACTCCTGAAACCGAACTAGTATTTGCCGTTTGTGCATGAACCGCGCCATAGCTAGCAAAAACAAGTGCAAAAAAAAGTAAAGACTTTTTCATCTTAGATGTGATTGTTTTGTTTTTTGTGCCGCAAAATTAGGAATTGATTGTCTTTTTAACTAATTTTAACACTAGCACAACTGCAAACAGTCCGTTTATATCCACTTCGAATTTTAATCTTCCATAGATTAAGCTTAGTTTTGAGATCAAAACAGCAAATCAAAAATAAGCTCGTTAATAGAAATACAATAAAAACATTCTTTTAATGGAAATATATCAAAAGTAGTCAGAATAAAATTTTGTCTTATCTGAATAAGTCAATACATTCTTTTATTTTCATTTTTATCTCGATATCTACCTAAGACATCCTTTATTACTACAGCAGCGCATAAGGTCTTGGCCTTTTTAGGGTGAACAGCAGCCGCCATAAGATCAAAATGGCTATATTTAAGGATTAATAAAAAACTATGTTGTCCATTGAACAAGCTTACGCAGGTGTTCTTGAACCTGCATTGATTGAAGAAATTATAAAGAACGCCCGCATCAAAACTTTCCGTGAAGGCGATCTCATCATCGATACCGATCAATACATCAGCGCAATGCCCCTATTGCTAGCAGGAGCGATCAAAATCGTCCGCGAGGATGAAGACGGAGGCGAACTCCTACTCTACTATCTTGAACAGGGACAGACCTGCACCATGTCTATTGCCTGCTGTCTGGGTAATAAAAAAAGTGAAATCCGTGCCCGGGCTGAAAAGGATACAACCGTAGCCATGATCCCCAATGAACTGGTTAATAACTGGATGGCAAAATACCCCTCCTGGCGGAATTTCATTATATCAAGCTATTCCAGCCGAATGAATGAAATGCTTCAGGCAATAGATAATCTTGCATTCTCCAATATGGAAGAGCGTATCCTCAATTACCTGAAAGCTAAAGTCAATCTTACCAACGACCGAATCCTTACCCTTACTCATCAGGATATTGCTTCCGATCTGAATACTTCCCGCGTTGTCGTTTCCCGGATCTTAAAAAAACTGGAGAATGAAGACAAAATCGTATTGCTGAGGAATGAGATCAGGGTATTGATTTAGCAACAAAAATAAATTCTTATCCAGCGGATATAAAGTCTACAGAGACAGATTTCAATACCTGTGCTGTTGTCTTAGCTTTGTACCCCATGGATCCAAAAACATTTGTACCTTTATTCTGAGCTGAATGTTCGATTCACATGACACAATTTAAAATGAAAATAGAAAACATAGGATTTATAGGATTAGGAAACATGGGAAATCCCATGGCAAAAAATCTTGAAAAAGCAGGTTTTCCGCTTGCCGTTTACAACAGAAACATCGCCAGAACGACAGACTTTGCAGCACAATCAACTGTTTATAGTGAAGTCACGGATCTGATAGAGGCCAGTGATGTTGTTTTCACCATGCTGACAAACGACGAAGCTGTCGAAGAAGTTTATGGTAAAATTCTCGAACAGCCTATCAGCGGAAAATTATTTGTGGATATGAGTACCATCGCTCAAGATGTGAGTATCAATCTTGCCAATAAGGTAAAAGCAAAAGGCGCTGCATTTCTGGATGCTCCGGTCGCTGGAAGCACCAAACCTGCTGCAGAAGGAACATTGATCATTATGGTCGGTGGAGAACAGACCGACCTTGAACGTGCCAGACCGTACCTTGAAAAGATGGGAAAATCCATTAAACACCTTGGTGAAAATGGCAAAGGTATTGCCGCAAAACTAGCCATTAATTACTTCCTATCAATCCTTTATCAGGGTCTGGCCGAAACCATCTTATTCTCCGATCAATTAGGGATTGAACGCAGTGAAATGTTAGCGATTATCAACGAAAGTGCCAGTGGTAGCGGAGCAACAAAAGTAAAAACACCTTTGCTCGTGGAAGGAAATTATACCGCAGCATTTGCACTGGATCTGATGTTAAAAGATATCCGCCTGGCACAGCAAGCGGGAGCAGCCTATCCCCTACTGGACACCTTGCTCGAAACCTATCAAAAGGCACATGACAAAGGTTTGGGACAATTAGATGTGATCGGAATTATTGAATCAATAAAACCATCCGGAGTCTAAGTTTGTTTATCTGACACAATTTTGCTTATCAAGCGCAATAAGGACTTTCACAGGACATAAAGGTATCTTTAATCACACAGCCCATCTGACGGCTAATAAAATTAAGAACAGATGAAAACAGCTTTGACATTTTTTCTATTAACTATGGTTACCATGGGTATGAAAGCACAGGAGTTAAAACAAGTATCCTACAAAGACGGAACACAGCAACTGAACGGACTTATCACGTCCAACGCTAACAAAAAAGGACCCGCTGTCCTTATTTTACCCGCATGGAAAGGCATAGATAACGAGGCGAAACAAGCTGCATTGCAACTTGAAAAAGAAGGTTATATCGCTTTCATTGCCGATATCTATGGTGAAGGAAATATCCCCACAGACAATACGGCGGCTTCGAAAATCGCCGGCCATTATAAAGCAGACTACAAGGCCTATCAGCAGCGCATTGCGGCTGCGTTAAAACAATTGAAGGAAGCTGGAGCTGATCCCGAAAAAATTGCAGTAATTGGTTACTGCTTTGGCGGAACCGGGGCACTGGAAACAGCACGCGCTGGTTTTCCTGTGGCAGGGGTGGTCAGTATTCATGGTGGACTCTCCAAATCAGCCGACAGAACTAATGCAGCGATCAATGTGAAAGTATTGGTTGAACATCCCGCCGCTGACAAAAGTGTATCAAAAGAAGATTATGACGGGTTAGTTAAGGAACTTAATGAAGGAAAAGCGGACTGGCAGATCATTACCTATGCCAATTCTGGCCATACCTTTACCAATCCGGAATCACCAGAATATAATCCTATTATGGCCAAACGTGCCTGGGAGCATACTTTACTATTCCTAAAAGAAGTACTAAACTAAGACATATAAAGCCGAAGCTTCCCCTATTCAAATGAACTGTCATTCCAGATCAATAGCGCCTCATCCGATTATTTTTCAGTTATTAGTATTTCTGTTGTGTACGACTGTGGCACGATCTCAAACGATAAAATCAATGGAAATCGGGGCGCCTACCCAAGCGATCCTGTTCGTTACCAATGAATCCGATAAATCAACGGATTTCGCGATGCGTCTACATGATCAAAAGGCAAATGAAATTATTAGACAGGTACCCTATAGTACCACCAAACTCCTGGTCTCAAAAACAGATGCCCAAAAATTTACTTTTGTTGTCAACAAGCGTAAGTGGACAGTTGATGTACCGACCTTCAAACAACGAAATGCCATGATCCTGTTTGATGGTCAGAGCCGACCGAAAGTGATCTATGACAGTCAAAGCTATCTCCAGGCCGCAAAGCCTATATTGACAAATAATAGGCAGACAAATACACCCCAAAAAATGCATAAATACGATGGGAAACTATTCTTCGATTCCATCGCTGCTATTCCGTTTAAACCCTCCAGGCAATATGCTGCCGCCATCATTTCGCGGTCCAATCTTCCGATCTACTCCACTCAGAAAAAAGGCAAATATGACGGAACTTATATTTCGCAGACCTTTACAGGGGAGAACCTCGAAAAACCCAGCGGCATTATAACAACCGTTTATCAGCAAGGCAAAGAACTCTCGGCAAACAATTTGTCTAATGGGATCAATTTTTACACCAAATATTTTTACAGCAAATGGGGATTAATCGATTCGATACAACAGCTTCAAAACAGCAAATGGTGCTCTAGTACAATTTATCAATACTTACCGCGCGCTATTCTCATTACCGATCCTGAACGGCGAACCGCCTCCATCCATCATTTAAATGATCAATATCAAGTGATCAGGGAGGAGTCCATCCACTTCGTTTACCAACGGATGCATTGGGTCGACCACCGTTACAATGAAAACGGGCAGCTTGTTGAGGAAGTTTCAGGGCTAAATGGCGCTACCGAAAAACGTACACTGTATTATTATGATACCCCAAAAGCAGACAATTTCTCTTCGTGGCAGGCATTTGACCCAACAGGGAAGCTCACTGCCGAATCCAAAATAGCTGTGCAAGGCAACGAAAGCACCTACCTGTTTTATCGTGATGGTACATTGGAATTGAAAATAGTATCAAAAGACCTGGGCGACCACCAATACGAGAGCACCGTATTTGACAAACAGGATAAAATTATCTCTAAAACAATACAAACAAAGGAAAGTTCCTCCAATTTTCAATAATTTAAACGCGCAAACTGAAATAGGAGGAAGCAATACACATTATTCGTCATTAGTGAAAGAACGGAAATTAATAAGTCAACGTCACCCTTTACTGTATTTTCTCGCTGTTTGGGCGAGAAGGACACAAAGAAAAGCCATTTGGTTATTGGATAATAAAAAGTACACAAAAACCAAATCTACAACAGCGCTGCAGTATCGCATCAAAAAACACCAGTCTGTTTTATTAAAAAAGCTGGGGGAAAACAATATGCAGCTGCAGATCAATAAAGTGACCAATCTAAAGATTGCAGCAAAGCAGATCAATGGTGTACTGATCCACCCCGGCGAAACTTTTTCATTCTGTAAACTAGTCGGTCAACCCACACGAAAAAAGGGCTATCTTCCAGGGATGGAATTGTCTTTCGGTGAGGCACGGGCAGGTATAGGTGGTGGAATCTGCCAGATCTCCAACCTGATCCATTGGCTTGTTATCCATAGCCCACTGACAGTCACGGAGCGTTATCACCATTCTTTTGATCCGTTTCCCGATGATGGGCGTGTATTACCTTTCGGAAGCGGTGCAACAGTGTTTTACAATTATCGGGACTATCAATTTACCAACAATACACCCTATACGTTTCAGATTAATCTTTGGTTTACCGAAAAATGTCTTGAAGGTGAGCTCCGGATCGATCAGGAGCTCGATTTTGCCTATCACGTGATTGAAAAAGAGCATCAATTCCTTAAAATAGGTGATCAATTCTATCGAAAAAATGAAATCTGGCGGGAAAAATTCCTGAAATTTCAGGGTGGAAAGGTTGTTGATACGGAGCTCCTGACGAAAAATTTTGCCCGCGTCACTTATACCCCACCCGACTACACGGAATTGCCGACTGAAGATGATAAAAGTTTCTAGCAATTAAGCTAGCTACGAAAGATCATTTTGACATCATCCTCTACTCGTTTTCGGCTCAATCTATTTCCCTACTAATACTTAAAATGTCGGTCAAATCGCTCGCAGTCATTTTACTATTCCGGGACCGAATAAAACAGGGGGTATAAAAAGTCCTTTTTTTTGTCTAAATTTGATATGGCTTTGGGGGTATTCTGTATAGAATTGAGATAGTCCCTTCGAACCTGATTCGGTTTATACCGGCGTAGGGAAAAGCAACCGCTTAGGTATATTACGATATACCGGACAGCCCATCTGTCTCATTTCTTCCTGTCAAAGCCACGTACAAACATAGCGAACAAAAAGGAATGGAAGATTTAATTATCGATCTGTTAACACAGGTCAGACGACAAAAACCACTTGTACATAATATTACAAATTTGGTGGTGATGAATAGCACCGCCAATGCGCTCCTTGCTCTTGGGGCTTCCCCAGTCATGGTACACAGTCCATCCGAAGTACGCGAGGTTGTTGACCTTGCCCAGTCGTTGGTCCTTAACATTGGCACATTGAGTGAACTTACGGCCGAGTCCATGCTTGTGGCAGCAGAACATGCCAATAACATTGGCCGCCCCTGGGTATTGGATCCTGTGGGTGCGGGAATATCAGCTTTTCGCAATGACTTATTGGCAAATCTCCTGGAGTTAAAGCCAACTGTGATACGGGGAAATGCATCGGAAATCATGAGCCTCTACAATTTCAATCAAGTCAATACCAAAGGTGTAGACAGCACTGCTGACAGCAAGGCCGCTATCGGCTTTGGTAAGGCTTTACAAGAACAATTGGGATCTATCATCTGCATTTCCGGAAAGGTAGACTATATCCTGTCCGAACAGCATACCGCTGAGGTACACAATGGGCACCCCTTGATGACCCAGGTTACCGGACTCGGTTGTAGCGCGACGGCACTCATCGGTGCATTTTTAGCCGTCTCAGACCATCCTTTTGAAGCCGCGACCGCCGGTGTCTCCCTTTTGAGCTTAGCAGGTGAACTGGCAACAACGCGATCCGCTGGTCCGGGTTCCTTACAGATGCATCTCTATGATGAGCTCTATCTACTGAATGAAGAGCGTATCCGTATGCATCTCAACTTGAAGCATTATGGCAATTAATCCCCTATTTCCTTACCCCTTGTACCTGGTGATCTCCGAACGGGACTGCTACCCAAACCCTTGGCTCCATGTTGCCGAAGAAGCCATAATCGGCGGTGTGGATATTATTCAGTTACGCGAAAAGAACGAAACGCCGACAGGCTTTCTGGAAAAAGCCAAGAAGCTAAAACAGCTTACCGATCGTTACGGAATCCCTTTAATCATCAATGATGCCGTGGATATTGCAGTTGAAATCGAGGCATGGGGGGTGCATGTCGGACAAAACGATCGTCAGCCTCTAGCAATAAGGGAAAAATACGGAAATCGTCTTCAAATTGGCTGGTCGCTGGAAGTTCGGACACAACTTAATAGCAAACAGATGGCCGCTGTAGACCACCTTGGTATAAGCCCAATTTTTCCAACAAAAACAAAAACAGACACCGTTACAACCTGGGGAATCAGTGGACTGGCTGAGTTACGCAATCTAACTGAAAAGCCCTTGATCGCCATCGGAGGCATGAGCCTGGATACCAGTGCAAGTGCCTGGCTGGCTGGCGCAGATTCCATTGCGGTCGTATCAGCAATTTGCCAAAGTAAAAATCCAAGAGAGCGTAGCGCTCAATTAAAGGAATTAATAACATGAACACAACGAAAAAATATACAGTGCCCACCATCCTGAGTATAGCGGGGTTTGATGGCAGTGGCGGAGCCGGTATCCAAGCCGATACGAAAACTATATCAGCCCTTGGATGTTATGCCATGAACGTCTTAACGGCATTACCCGTGCAGAACACGCAAGGGGTACGAAATATTTACGAGATACCGACCCAAGCAGTACGTGAGCAATTGGATGCGATCTTCGATGATATTTATCCCGATGCGATCAAAATCGGGATGGTTCACACGGTTGAACTTGTCGAACTGATCAGCAGCTATTTGAAGGAATATTGTGGAACAATTGTCTTTGACCCCGTGATGGTGTCGACAAGTGGTCACAAGTTAATCCATGATGATACAATTCAAGCTTGTGTTGATCTACTTTTTCCAAAAGCCTCGGTTATCACGCCCAACCTGGATGAAGTCAGTGTACTTGTCGGAAGAACCATAGCTGAGGTCCAAGAAATGGAAAAAGCAGGCATTGAACTTCTTGAAAAAGGTTGTCAGTCAGTCCTTATTAAAGGCGGACACCTTCAAAGTAACGAGCTTACCTCTCTCCTCTTTCAGCAAAACGCATCGGCATTGGTATTTAAATCACAAAAAATTGACAGCAAAAATACACATGGATCCGGCTGCTCTCTTTCTTCAGCAATAGCGAGCCAGTTAGCGCAGCAATTCCCCCTTGCTGAGGCCGTCGCTACCGCTTTAGATTATGTCCATGAGGCAATCAAAGGAAGCAAAGATCTCGTTATCGGCAAAGGAAATGGGCCACTTAATCATTTCCACAACCCTATTAAACTTATTTTTCATGAAATGGAGCGATAAAGCCTGGGATGCTATAAGACCAATTTATGCTGATATCCTAGCCATGCCTTTTATTTCTGAACTGAGCAATGGCAGTCTACCGCTGGACAAATTTCAATTCTATATGCGTCAGGATGCTTTCTATCTGGAGGAATTTGGACGTGTTTTAGCTTTTATCGGTGCAAAGAGTGCAGATAATCAGCAAGCCCTGGATTATTTTGAATTCGGGCGCAATGCGCTTATCGTCGAAAAAGCGCTCCATGAAAACTATTTTAAAGAATTTGGTCTGGATCCGGAAGACGACAACAAGATAGAACCCGTTTGTCACCATTACGTGCATTTTTTAAAAAGTGTAGCTGCCTTTGAACCTATT
This sequence comes from Sphingobacterium sp. CZ-UAM, assembly GCF_002000245.1. GTDB lineage: Bacteria > Bacteroidota > Bacteroidia > Sphingobacteriales > Sphingobacteriaceae > Sphingobacterium. The sequence goes on from NZ_MTCM01000001.1 coordinate 2,358,153, forward strand.
GAAGTCGCTATGGCTGCAACTTTACCCTGTTTTTGGATTTATAAAGAAGTTGGCGACCACATCGTTTCCATCACCAGTGGCGACCAAAATCCCTATTCCAAATGGATCGATACCTATAGTGGTGAGGACTTCGCCGAGGGTGTGAACAAAGCCAAAAATTATGTCGATCAAATTTCTGAACAAACTACTGCAACAAATCGGGAGAAAATGCGACAAGTATTTATAACAGCTTCCCGATTGGAATATCATTTCTGGCAGGCAGCTTACGACAAGAGCATGTGGTAACCACAAAAACAACGGTTAAATTGTTCGATAACGAACAGCAGTTGTTCAAAAATGGGCAATAGAAAAAAACGTCTAAAAGCAAAAAGAGCTATTTATAAACGATTTACATGGTTTTTAAATTTTGGCACCACTATTATATAAGTAAGCAAGGAAATGAGGCTGTTTTCAGAAATAAAAACAAAAATTATCATAGCATAAAATTAAAAACTACTAATAGACAAAACCATGAAAAGAATTTTAACTATCGCCTTTATTTCATTTTTATATGTAGCTCAGGCCCAAGAACGTGAAACCCGTAAGATTTCAGCTCCCGACGGCATTTCGGCAGCCACTTCGCTACGTGTTGACTATGTTCACTCCAACCGCAATGAAGTTGTTGTTGAAGCGGACAATGCAGAGCATCTTTCGCTGATCGAAACCAATGTAAAAGATGGCGTATTACATGTACAATATAAACGGAATTCACAGATCAGAAATGCGAGGAACAACCGTGTAACGGTATATTCAAGTAAAATTCCGACAAGTTTTTCGGCCTCATCCAGTGGCTCGATTTTCACCAACGAAACCATCAAGGCAAACAAAATTTCCGTCAACGTTTCTTCATCGGCCAGAATTACAATAAAAAAATTAATTGCCGACGATATCGTACTTTCGACAACTTCGTCAAGCAGATTAACGGCCGACGTAAGTGCAAAGAATCTCACGGTGAATTCGACAAGTTCTTCAAAACAAGAAATTGCAGGAAGTTCGAGGAACCTGAATTTAAATGCCAACTCCTCTACTTCAGTTGACATGGCCGCTTTTACAACAACCAACGCGGAGGTCAATGCCAGCACATCGGCGGGTGTTACCTTAAGTGTTAAGGATAATCTGCGCGGTAAAGTTTCTACCTCAGCGAAAATCTCCTTAAAAAATCAGCCACGGAATGTCCAAGTTGACAAATCGACGAGCGGCCGGGTCGTTATCTAATGCTAGTTTAGGTTTTTAAAAAGACTGTTTATTTATGTTTAATGTTTAGTTAGCTAAAGGTGGTACCCTCCCCAGTGCCACCTTTTTTTTCCTGCCTGCCCTACCCGCATCGATAAAAAACTGGACTAGAATGCCCCTCCAACAGCCTATTGAGAGGAACCAATTCACCAGATATAAGCTGATATTTTCGTACCTTGTGTTAAGAAACACAAGCACACATAACACAGAATCCAATGGATAATTTTTTAGCAAGTAGCCTCAAGCAATTTCGGGAGTTCAAATCTCTGGGAGACAAAACCTTCGCTCAATTGACGGATGAGCAATTATTCTGGCAATTCAACCCTTCCAGCAACAGTATTGCCATTATTGTGAAACACCTCCATGGGAACATGCTTTCGCGTTGGACAGACTTTCTGCACTCGGACGGCGAAAAAGAGGGAAGAGACCGCGATATGGAATTCATACATACCGAAATGAGTAGAGCACAACTGATCGCACTGTGGAACGAAGGCTGGGATTGTTTATTTCATGCACTAGAATCTTTAAATGAGCAAGACCTTACCAAAACAATCTATATCCGCGGAGAAGGACATACCGTATTGGCAGCCATTCATCGCCAACTTGCCCACTACCCCTATCACGTAGGCCAGATTGTCTACATCGGAAAAATGTGCCAGGATGAGCAATGGACTTCACTATCTATTCCAAAGGGAAAATCTGCAGATTTTAACCAGGAAAAATTCAGTCAAGGCAAAAAGTATAACATATAGCGATTGACTAGCGCTGTCCAATCCACAATTGGGCAGCGTTTTCGTCTTAATTTTTCAATTGCACCAAATACTACAAATCCTTTAAAACGTTACATGCAAGGTATTATTTTAAGTTTCCTTTAGGAAAGAATTGATTATATTTGTGTGATCTACCGTTACTAATTCCTTTACGATTCAATCCTGCGGGAATTAGCTTGTTTAGGTTGTAATTAAATAACAGGTGTAGAGAGCTCATTGATCCAATTGCGAGTAGGCGGATAATTTATAATTATTTATGAATGAAAAATTCGATTAAGATCATCAACAATTACGAGTATAAAAAGTTATTCTTACCTGATGTTTCTGAGCATAATTTATTTAACGAAAATAAAATTCAGGTTTATCGAATTGAAAATTATCTCCGGAGCATCTTAATGCCCGTCATTCCTTATCGTACTACCTTCAATTTTCTAATTTTCGTAACGAAAGGTTCCCTGACACAACACCTGGAATCAGCCTCCTATACGCTGACTGAAAATCAGGTCATCAATATCAAGCAAGGGAATATCACCGCAACATTAGCAATATCGGAAGATGTCGAAGGCTTTTTTGTCGTTTATGAAAACGAAATTGTCACTGATATCGAACTTGGGATCAATGACATCAAATTTTTCAATTCCCATCCCTTCACGACATTAAAGCCGCATGTCGCTAATTGGATTCAGCAAATGTTGATTCTTTTGGAGGAAGAGCTTTTTACTGAAGGTCGCGTGATGGAGGTATGCATCTCGATGATGCAGTGCATCTTATTGAAGGTCATCAAATCGGATATTGAAACCAAGGCACCAATGAGCAGGCAGCTGGATATTGCATTTCGCTTTCGGGAATATGTGCAAAAATTCCATATTGACCATAAAAATGTATTGTTTTACGCCAATCTATTGCATATCTCCGAAAACTACCTGAACAAATGTGTGAAGGAGGCAACCAATAAGCCACCCAAGCAATGGATTACAGAAATCAGCATCTTGCATAGCCAGATCCTCTTGCAGGACGCCACGAGAGATATTGCGGGAATAGCTTTCGAATTGAAGTTCCAATCGCCCTCCTATTTCACCAGGCTATTTAAAAAAATCACCGGGTATTCACCCAGTGATTATCGAAAACATAAGTTTATGGCAGACTAATGTTTATGGTAAGGCAGGTTCCAGATGAGGTCAACTGCCAGGTAATGAACTCCGAAATCCACTTGATCATAGCCCTTGATCAGATCATTCATATAGCCAACATCTAATCGTAAAGGCGTTTTTGGAATATCTGTCATGTAGTAAAAGCCCAAACGTGTTTCCTTGTACCCAAAGCTCGACCAGGCATCCGGTTCGTTCAGTTTAGTGATCGCAAAAAGACCTTCGGCACTCAAAGCCAGTTCCTGTTTATTTTTATCGGATATTTTAAAATTCAACTGCGACTTCAGCCGGGTTCTAAACTGGAAATTCTCTTCTGCTTTGTGAAAGTCCGCTGTAAAAAATTTCCGGAACTCCTGCCGTAGTGTATTTTTCCATTTCCAGCGCTCAGCCAGTTTAAAAGTATACGCATAACGTCCATACAACCGGAATTCCTGTTCCACTCCTTCATTGTGGTAGGGCGCTTTTCCATCATATACATTTTGACGCCTGTAGCTCAGCGCATAGCTATATTGCTGATTCGGCGCAAATTTGTGATAGACCTCATGATTCAACACCCAGATGGCCTGCTTATGAAAAGGATTGGCGTCCTCGGGTGTACTTTTGGTTCCAAGGCCGATATAGGTCAGTGCTTCCTTTGTTCCGGCACTGTCCAGCTTGCGTCGCAGGCCCAACACCGACCAGGAGGCCGTTTTGGCTTTACCAAGCCCAGGCGGACTTACCTGCCCATATACGGTGTTTATATGAATTCCCAATAAGAGTATTATTGGGAATAGATTTATGAAACGAAATTTCAACATCAGATAAAATTTTAATAAAAAAAAGATTAGGAAGTCTCCGCTGTCGCAGAAAATTTAGCCACCAACCAATTGTCCAGTCGTTTGACAGGCTCCATTGCCCACATTGCGACCACAAAAGGAAAGGTTAGCGTCGTCCAACCATTGTGGATCATGCAATGATCAAAATAGGTCGCTATTATAACCGCAATGAGTACATAGATACCATCTCTGACGCGTTGGCCACTTAACGCAATTCCACATAAAACCGCGTTGAAACTAAAGATCCCGTTGTTGGTCATATCGGTTGATTCATGCCCATGATGCGAGATATAAACGCTAATAATGACAGCGGCGGAAGCATATAATGCCGCGATCGGCTTACTGATAAAGACGCCAATAAAAAAGATCAGTCCCGCAATTAAGCTACCCTGAAAAATAACCTGACCAAAGGCATGTCCTTCAATAAGGAAATCGTCCATTTCTTCAATATCCACAAAGTGCTCTGGAACGGTCCGTAAAGCCAATTCTGGAATACTCAATACATATAGCGCAATCCAGGTGATCATGATAAAAGGAAACGTAAACACAGGAATATTTTTCTTCAGTGCAAAGCCCATTAAAATCGTGGTCAATGCAGAACCGATGATCAAGGAGGCCCATACCCAGATATTAGCCTGAAAATAAAAGACCAGTGCAATCCCATATAATGTGGCATTAAATCCAAAGAGCCCATCATTGATATGGTCTTCGTCAAACTTCATCAATTTCGCTGTGATTACCCCAACAAGATTCGCCAGTATCCCGGCAAATCCCATGAGTGCAGAATCATAAATAATAGCCCCAATAAACAGGACTCCAGTCCAGATGTTACCCTGTAACATAATCTGTCCAAATCCCTTAAAAACAGCTTTAACAAAAGCCAGGATGTTATTTTTCATTAGAATAATTTGTTATTTAAAAATTGTATTCAGTCCCCGTTATTTAATTCAGGAATAATTTTTCCCATAAAGCACTTTGCATCTCTTTAAAAAGAAGGTAAAGTTGCTCGGCACCATAGCCCAGCACACGCACCATAAAACCATCATGTTGCAAAGCACTGATACCAAAGGCAACATCCTTGGTTTCCCCATATTTCGCATAGAATGCTTCGATCCATTCATCTGGACTGACCCCGGCACTATTCAGATAGATCAGCGTCCCTTGGTGTGTATATCCTTCCAGAATGCCCAATCCCTGAATGGGCATACGATCCGGTTGTAACAGCACATTATCTTTTACAACCAGTCGACCATTCACATAACATTCCGTCAGGTTCTGAAAATGATTGTATTGAAATTCCTCCCCGGACATTTTCCTTCCACAGGTCACGATTTCACTTAGTAGTAGATGGCAATTGGAAGCAAGATGGACAATGTTGTGACTCAAAAAATGAGAGGAATGTTGAGGTACTACGGGGTGAGGCACATAGGAAAACACAGAATCTTCGGCCAAAGTCACCTGCATTGTCTGCGAAGAATGCCCCTTCATGTGAAACAGACGCTGATAAGCCTGCGTCTGCAACTGTAATTTTGCTCCCGGCGCAATATCAATTTTGATCTGATGATCATCACCATCCAATAATCCCGGTGAGGAACTCATGATCATCAAATAAGCGGCATTGTCTTTTTGATATTGACCGACAGGGACAATGCGAAAAGGTTGAGTGACATAAGCATCCTTCATAAAGGATTTCCCTTCACGATGTGCTATTTTGACGGCTAAAGAACAAATCATAATTAACGAAGTAAATTAGGTTCTTCAATATCTTGAAGCAATGCATATTTCTTGATCCAGCCCACAATCTCTTCCAGACCGTCGCCAGTTTTCAAATTGGAGAACAAAAATGGCGCACCTTTGCGCATCATACGGGCATCATGTTCCATGACCTCCAGGCTCGCACCCACATAAGGCGCCAAGTCTTTCTTGTTGATTAATAACAGATCCGAACGTGTAATCGCAGGACCACCTTTACGTGGCATTTTTTCACCCTCAGCGACATCAATGACGAAAATGGTGATATCTGCCAAATCTGGGCTATAGGTTGAAGTTAGGTTGTCGCCCCCACTTTCGATCAAAATAAGTTCGAGATCAGGAAAACGGCTAGCCAGTTCGTCTACAGCTTCCAGATTCATACTCGCATCTTCACGTATCGCGGTATGTGGACAACCTCCTGTTTCAACACCGATAATACGTTCGCGGGGTAATAAGCTATTTTTTGCCATATACTCCGCATCTTCTTTGGTGTAGATATCATTTGTAATAACCGCCAGATCTAACTCATTTGCCAGACGTCTGCTCAATCTTTCCAATAACGCTGTTTTGCCGGAACCCACAGGACCGCCGACACCGATCTTAACATATTTTCTATTTTCCATTTTATTTGATTTTAAGAGATATAAACTCTAGAATATAATCGTTCGTGTTGCATGCAGCGGATATCAAATCCGATATTGCACAGCCCCACTAAATTTCGTTCAACTGCTAAAGTCTCGTGACAAAGCCCAAGTATATCATCGTGTAGGCCAAAAAGAACATCCTGACCATCGAGCTGTCCGAGCGGCACGAGTTTCACGGCATTTGTCACCATGGTGATGGATGCATTGTAATAAAAGCCATGTAATGCTTCCTCCAAAGGAATTTCCAATAACGAAGCCAGCATACCATACATCAAGCAATAGTGGCTATCTACTTCCTTTTTCTGAATTAATTTGCCCCAGGCAACAACAAAATCCTGTTGTTGATAACGGCTAAATATTTTGTAAATGCGTACGCCCAGTTTTTTACTTGCTTCCCGGATCTCTTTTGGACTCTTCAATGCTGTACACTCCTGATCCAAAGCGATCAGTGCATTTAAATCCTTAGATGTGGTGGCCTCGTAGGCCAATTTCATCAGGGCAGCATCGTTATACTTTAGATTGTACCATAAATTATGGCGCACATATTTGTCAGTAGTTGCTTTATCACAGACTAAACCCTGCTGCACATAGGTTTCCAGCCCATTTGAATGGGTAAATCCACCGATCGGTAGCGTCGGATCTGCGAGATGGAGCAACTTGCCCAGAAAAGTATTTTTCATTGACATAAATTATTTATTCATTATTGTTGATGCGACCGTCGACGCAATACCAGTATCCTCTTGCTCCTGAATGAACAGCGGAATATTTTTTGTCGAAAATTTCAACTTTTGATGATGCTTTGGGTCTACGTTTGCGTGGAGTGGATTCAGCAGCTGCTGCATACAGCACACAGGGTCAAATCCATTTTTGGTCAACCACTCGTACATGGAGCGTTCGTAAGGCATCAGCAATTCATTTGCCTCTACGAATAGAGGCAAATGTTTGTTTCCGATTTCACTGCTGACAAAAGCAATCTGAAGGAAATCAATTGCCATCACTTTGATAACTTCACAGGCTCTGATCGTAACCACAACTATTTTTTCTTCATCTTCATACAGGATATCGCCGTCCTGCAAGCAGGAAGTATTGCCCAATAATTTTACAGCAATATCCATCCCCTCCGTTGTACGAAGACGTTGAATACGTTTGGTGGATTCATACCATTCAATCGACAGCAGATCATGACGCTTATTGTTCTGCTCGCGATTGATATTCCTTGTGATTTCTGTGATAATCATTTTCGTGCTTTAAAAAAATAGATTTTTTGACAATCCCAATCCCACAGTTGATCCATTGATCCCTGTAATCACTTCGTGATCATCTGGAATAACAGCATCCTTGCCATGCTTCTTCTTGTAAGAAAGCTCCGCGACTTTTGCTTTCAAAGCCCAGCCTTTTCCAAGGTTAATACCCACCAATGGATACACTCTGAACAGGAAACCATTGTAGCTTCCATCCACCATGCCTCCGGATGCATTAACAACATGCTGGTCACCCCAGATGTAATGCGCGTCTACCTGCCCGATCAACATAAAATGTTCACCTAAAGGCCAGGTGTTGCTGTAGAATGGACCAACTTCATGGGAATGATCTGTAAAGTCGAGCGCCTTCGTATAGGCGTTGTTGAACCCATAATTTATCCCCACATTCATGTTGTCATTAAAAAAATAACCTACGCCCAGTGGTGCTGCACTAAATTGGTGGCCAGCGGTGGTTTCATGGTAATTGAGCGAACCATACAGCATGATTCCACCTTTTTGAGCAGAAGCCGATTGTATCGAAAAGCATGCTATTGCCAGGCAACATCCCAAAAATATTTTTAAATTTTTCATTACTATATCGTTGTTTTAAGGGTAATAAAACGATCATGGGCCTTCCTTTGCCCATTGATCATCAGCGCTACGTTTGGCTCATGACCGCTTTATTCATGTGTTTTTCATTTATAATGGCCTGATGCAAGATCAAGCCATGGTAGTCTCCATTCAGATTAAAACAAGAAATACAACTGTCCTAAAGAAACGGTATCAATCGGCTGAGAACGCAAAATTTCTCCATCCAGACTTACTTCATAGTTCTCCGGATTAACGATAATTTCGGGTGTAGCGTCGTTGTGGATCATATCTTTTTTGGAGATATTCCGACAGTTTTCTACAGGAAGTACCCCTTTTGCTAAACCGTATTCCTCTTTAATGCCGTTTTCGAATGAAATTTTGGAAACAAAGTTGAAACAGGTGCTATGAACAGCTTTTCCCAATCCGCCGAACATTGTACGTAAGATAATTGGTTGTGGTGTAGGAATGGATGCGTTGGCATCTCCCATTTTGGACGCGATGATCATACCACCTTTGATAATCATTTCCGGTTTAGCACCAAACAAGGCTGGGCGCCAGATAACCATATCCGCGATTTTACCCGGTTCGATAGAACCTACGTATTTTGAGATACCATGTGCAATCGCGGGGTTGATTGTATATTTTGCGACATAACGACGTGCACGGAAGTTATCGTTGTTTTTTCCTTCGTCTTCAGGTAGCGGACCTACTTGTTTTCTCATTTTATCCGCTGTCTGCCAGGTACGTGTGATCACCTCACCTACACGGCCCATTGCCTGTGAATCTGAACTCATGATACTGAATACGCCACGATCTTGCAATACATCCTCAGCTGCGATTGTCTCCGGACGGATACGTGAATCGGCGAAAGCCACATCCTCAGGAATTTCTTTACTCAGGTGGTGACAGACCATCAACATATCCAAGTGCTCATCAATCGTATTTTTTGTAAATGGACGTGTCGGATTTGTGGAAGCTGGCAATACATTTGGATACATGGCCGATTTGATAATATCCGGAGCATGACCACCACCGGCACCTTCCGTATGGAAGGTATGGATTACACGACCGTTGATCGCCTGAATCGTATCTTCTAAGAAACCCGCTTCATTTAAGGTATCGGTATGAATGGCAACCTGTACATCGTATTTATCAGCTACCGTCAATGCCCTATCAATTGTTGCGGGTGTTGCTCCCCAGTCTTCGTGAATTTTAACCCCCAAAGCTCCGGCTTCAATCTGTTCAACAATGGGTTGTTCAGTTCCCACATTTCCTTTTCCAAAGAAGCCAAAGTTCATCGGTAGATCTTCCACCGCTTGCATCATGCGACGGATATTCCACTTTCCTGGAGTTACGGTGGTTGCGTTTGTTCCGTCCGCTGGACCGGTACCACCCCCAATCATGGTGGTAATACCACTGTATAAGGCTGTTTCGACCTGTGTAGGGCTGATATAGTGAATATGGGTATCTATACCACCCGGTGTTAAGATATAGCCAGATCCGCCATGCACTTCGGTAGAAGCGCCAATAATCATATTTGGCGTAATGTTATCCATTGTATCCGGATTTCCAGCACGGCCGACACCGACAATCTTACCATCCTTGATACCGATATCACCTTTCACAATTCCCCAGTGGTCAATCACGATAGCATCGGTGATCACCATATCCAAGGTGCCTTCATCACGTGTGTGAACGGAAGATTGACACATACCGTCACGTACGGTCTTACCACCACCAAATTTTGCTTCATCTCCATAATAAGCGTAGTCCTTTTCAACTTCGATAATGATATCGGTATCGCCTAAACGGATTTTATCGCCACTTGTCGGACCAAAGATGGCGCTATAATTTACTTTGCTAACTTTTAAACTCATGATACTTTGTTTTTAAAGCCTTGTTCTTTCACTTTTTTCATTGCATTTTCTTTCGCAACTTCGGTTTCGGTATCACCGTTTACCAAGTCGTTGTGCCCGTAGATTCTTCTGGCACCTGCATAAGGAACCAATTCTACATCTTTGGATTCTCCCGGTTCAAAACGCACCGCTGTACTTGCGATAATATTCAATCGCTTGCCAAAAGCTTTTGCACGGTCAAATTCCATCATCTTGTTCACTTCAAAGAAGTGAAAATGCGAACCTACCTGAATTGGTCTGTCTCCTGTGTTTGTTACGGTAATCGTCGTAACTTCTCTACCTTCATTACAGATGACATGGCCATCCGCTATAAAAAATTCTCCTGGAATCATAAATTCTATTTTTAACAATTATCGAATCGGATTATGAACGGTAACCAATTTGGTACCATCCGGAAAAGTCGCTTCAATCTGCACGTCGTGAATCATTTCGGGCACACCTTCCATGACATCTTCACGTGTCAATAATGTCGCACCATACTGCATTAAATCAGCCACAGTACGGCCATCACGTGCGGCTTCCAGAAGCTCACTGCTGATCAATGCAATAGACTCCGGATAATTTAGTTTAAGTCCTCTAGCTCTACGTTTTTTCGCTAGTTCACCGGCAAGATGAAGCAATAGCTTCTCTGTCTCTCTAGGTAATAAATGCATATAAAATATTATTTAAATTGTTGTTATTTCAGTCGAAAACAAGTCAGTACAAGCCCCGACGACTTTAAAAAATCGTTCAAAAAACCTGATAAACGAAGCCCATAGCAAAAGCTTACGGCATAGCGTTTCAGTTCTCAGCGTTGTAAGAAAAGGAAAGGATTATCCCTGAAATGGGATCTTTAAACTTTGGAAAAGAATGTATTTTGGTGGTAGGACCAATCGATCCATGTAAGGTGTTCTGTTATTCCGCATGTTGAGACATACAGGATAGCAAAATATAAAAAGACAAATATACAATACACTCAGACCAAGGAGCTTACTCCATTCATCTTTTAAGTCGACCTGTTCACTGACATCATAAAGGTCATGATCGTGTACAGCGGCAACTATATTTTCCCGTTCGGGTTGATCGGCACTTTTGTCAATTTGTTTATGGGTGCTTGACACACCGAGAGAGGTACCCGAGGAATTATGAATTTTAAGCTGTTCAGAAATAGTCATTCCTTTCAGGAGCAGGACGCTCAAAAGAAAAACTAAAAAAACTAAACTATGCCTAATCATTGTATTCACAATCCTATTATTTGTTGCCCAAATTTACAACCAAAGCAGGCCAATCACTAGTACAAATCTTGAATTAAATAGTCTAAATTTGTCGAAAAACCTGCTTTGATTGTTTTTTTTAATTAAAATGAATAACCAATTGAAACCATAATGTTTCTTGGTGCCCCTGCGAAGGCCCGTGTATAGTCAAATCCCCCTAAAAAATAGTATTTATCAAATACATTGTTTAGGTTAAGCGCCATTTTCATGGCACCGATATGATAATAAGCCGCCGCATTAACTGTCGTATAGGAAGGCCATTGTCCCCAAAGAGCATTTCCTTCGCTATCCTTCCCAATGCTATTGTCCATACGTTTGCTATCAACATAATAAACACCGGCACCAAAGCCAAGTCCTTTTAAGGAAGTATTGGAGAATACATATTTTAACCAGGCGCTGGCCATATTTTTAGGTGCTCCCGGTAGCGCCTGCCCGACTTCAGAGGCAACAGAAGAGGCCTTCACTTCGGTATGGTTAAACGTATAATTTGCCATCACCTGGAATTCTTTGGTCAGCTGCCCGCGAACATCCAGCTCCACTCCCCGTGACAATGCTTTTCCAGATTGTCTATACTCCGGTAATCCCGAGTCATTGATTGTTCCTGTTGCAATAAGCATATTTCTACGCTCGATCTGAAACAAGGAAAGATCCATTTGCAGCTGATCTTTAAAAAAGCCCGTTTTCAGCCCTGTTTCAATTTGAAAACTGCGTTCAGCTTCAAAAGCTTTATCTGCACCATAGTCTTTATAATTCTGGATAAAATTAGCGCCTACCGGTACAAAACCCTGCGAGTAGCTTGCAAAGTAATTAATCTGCTTGTTGATTCCATAAGTCAGACCGAAACGGGGCAACAAGGCATTTTGTGTAGCATGAAAGCGATTCTGTCCATCAATAGTTTCCGAAGAATAATGTTCATGCCTCAGCCCCACAATTAATTTCAGACGATCCGCAATGCTGATCTGATCCTGTATGTATTTACCGGTCGTTTTATAGGGACTCAAAAAAGGATAAGCGACCTGTGTCCGCCAGACGTAGTTGGTCAGATCATGGGTGGTATAGGTCGGGTTGTTCAGGTCAAAAGTCAACGGCACCACTTTGCCATCCACAGTTTGCTGTCTGGCTTCCCGTAACTGATTTTCTTTGTCACCACGATACTGTGCGAAGTCAATCCCCGCAACGATATGGTGGTCAATTTTATCCCCGAGCAGATCCCATTTGATATATCCGACGACATTGTCGGTATAATCACGGCCATGACGGTCAAAGAAACGCATATTCATGATGGTGTTATGTGGGGCATCCGCAAAAGTATTTAGCGTACGGTGCTCGTTGACATCTTCCTGATAGATGGATTTCATATAGCTCAGGTTCAGGCTCACATTTTCTGCCAGCCTTTGCGCCAATCGTCCACTCAATGAAAAAGTCTTGGAATTATAGAAATCAGAAGGCTGACTTAAAGTAAACGAACGTGGCAAGGCATAAAAGTTATTCTCCTTTATCCCCATTCCCCGATCCAGATAACCGTTGAACTGATTGTATACCACATCGATGTCTACGGTTGTCCCTGCAGCGGGCTTAAATGTAAATGAAGGTGCCAGCATCATCCGTTTTTGACGGTTCACATCGCGAAAGGTTTTGGTATCTTCATAGCCAGCATTAAAGCGATAGAGAATTCGTTTTGCATTATCCAATGGACCGCCCAAATCCACTGTGGTGCGCATCGTTTCAAAGCTTCCGGCAGCAAAACTGACATGACCTTTAAAATCTTCCAAAGGCTTTTTCGTCGTCATATTGATGGTACCACCGGGTACAATGTCGCCAAATAGAGAAGCTCCAGGGCCTTTCAGCACCTCAAGGTTTTCGAGATTGATTGTTAGTGGGGAATTATAATAACTATTGCCGTAACCATAGCCCGAACGTAGACCGTTCACTAAACGGACTCCAGTTTCATAACCGCTTTTAAAACCACGGATCACCACGTCATCATAAGATGAAGCCTCAGTGACACCTGCAAGGTCCTGCACCAGTGCCCCTGTTGTAAATGCTTGCTTATCTTCAATAAATTCCTTACTCAGTACAGCCACAGATTGTGGTAGGTCTTTCAGCTTTCCAGCGAACTTACCGCCCAACTCCATGTTGTTGGTCAAATAGGAATTATTACGACGGCCGGTAACCAATACTTCATCCAAGGTCCGCCCTCCCTCTTCCATCATGAGTCGAATTCCTTTTTTCGGATTCCATGTAGTCTCATCAATACGAATAAGTTGTGATTTATAGCCGATCGCTTCGGCGCGCAATTGTACCGGAAGGGTTGTCGCGGTAGTAAAAGCAAATTCGCCATTCGTGGCAGTACTGATCTTTTGTCCTTGGTTTTCAAGTGTCAAAGTCACTCCTGGAATTGGATTTCCGTTATCATCCTGTATCTTCCCAAAAATCATAAAGCTCTGTTGGGCGTAAACAGCCACTGGGGTGACAGCACTTGCCAATAATGCGAAAGCGAGTGCTTTCATTGTGTTTTTCATCCGTATATTGTTCATTAGTCAGATGACACATATCCTGTTTAAAACTCACCTATGGTGATCCTATTAAAATAAGATGCTAAACAGGCACAGTTCATCTGGAATTATTTTGTTAGCTATTGCTGATTTATTTTATTTCTTGCATTCTGTGCGAATTCTCTTCACAAAACTGGATAGCCTTATTTTGACAATTCCAGTTCCACTAAACATTTCCGTTTACTGGGCTGCCCCAGCAGTAGTTCCATGTGAATTGTCGGAAAGCCCGATTCATCACAAAACTCTTTGAGATGGAATCCCTGTTTTAACCAGAATTCATGGGCTCCCTCCAGAAAAGGATGGGTGTGCAAGTAAAGTCTTTCGACCGCTTTCTCTTTGGCCACCTTTGTCAATTGGCGGAAAAGTGCTGTTCCAAGTCCAGAACGACGGTAATCGGGATCGACAAAAAGACGCGCGACCTCAACAGTCTTTCGGGTGTCTAACCCGAGATGCGGAAATCGATAGTCATAAGCGAGCATGCCGATCACACCGACCAGTTTTCCGCTCTTGTCCCTTGCCTGTAGAAATGTTCCAGCTTGTTCATCCAGATACAGCTGTTTAAAGTCCAGCAAATCTCCAGGAATCTTTTGCGGATCAAGCATGGGAAACAGCTGTTTCCGAAATTCAATAACATAAGGTAACACCGTTTCCAGATCCTGAACAGTGACTGTACTTATCGCAATATTTCTGATTGAATCTGTCCTTTGCATACCTATTTTATTCATACTATTTTCGTTTTTAGCGTCCATGCCGCCACTAGGATCTTTTACCTTGTTCGCACATTGTTTACAGCCTTTATAGCTTATTATTTACGTCTTCCAGTTCAAGGGATTTTATCGGAGCCCAGTCATGTGCATGAAGCATGGGTACAAACATCCATTTCCCTTGGTTTTCCAAACTGATCAATGGCAACTCATAGGTCTGTTCCAATACTTCCCGAACCTGCTCTCTGTTCATCCCTTGTAGATCCACCAGTGTATTGTCCTGCATCAAATAAAAGTGGTCGCCAAAAAGATAGGCCATATTGGGGTCGTGCATCACACAGAGCACTGTTGTTCCCTCCTTGACCAATTCTTTAGCGGTCTGCAAAACGGCAATCTGATAGTTCAGGTCAAGATGGTTTGTCGGTTCATCCAAAAGCAATAGATCAGGCTGTTGCACCAATACCCGACAAAGCAAGACCAGCTGCCGCTCCCCTCCTGACAGGGATGTATATGATTTATGCTTTAAATGTGCGAGATTAAATTTCTCAAGAATTGTATCCACAGCCTCAAAATCTTCACGGCGTGGTGAAAAGCGGGAGAATGATGCACGTCCTGTTAAAATAACATCCACCACCTTAAAAGGGAAAGTTGTCTGATGAAACTGATTTAAGAAACCCAGTTTAAGCGCATTTGATTTACCGACCCTCCAGTTTCTACGTTCCGTTTCACCGATCAATACCGATCCTTGATAATGTTTCTCCAATCCGGCAATAACATTGAACAAGGTCGACTTACCGCTACCGTTCCGGCCCAGAATAACCGAAAGCTTTCCTTCCGGAAAGGACACATTGACGTCCCGCAAAATAGTATCCTTACCGTAGGCAAAGGATAGGTTTTTGATATGGATGGATTTGCTCATGAGTTCCAGTTAATTTCGTTCCGGCGCATCAGGTAGATAAAGAGTGGAGCGCCAATAATCATTGTAAATACCCCTATCGGAATTTCGAAAGGCATGACTGCACGGGAAAAATCGTCAATCAATAACAGGAATGTCCCACCGATACTGATATTCGCCCATACGACAATATTATTGTTGGGGCCAAAAATCATACGGCTGATATGTGGGACAATGAGTCCAAATAAGCTAATCACGCCTACTGCAGCAACAGCTGATGCGGTGATCATGGTCGCAACCCCGATCATCAGCAATTTCAGGAGTTTTGGATTCACCCCCACAGCAATCGCTTCCTGATCTCCCAATGCCAACAAATTCAATTTCCAACGCAATAAGATCAATATGATCAATCCGATCACTATCGGTAAAAAGGCGTTTTGCACTTTTGACCAGGAGGCAGTATGGAGATTTCCCATCGTCCACTGCACAATAGCCTGTAATTTATAAGGATCACTGATATATTGTAACAGGGTAAGCATCGCCGTAAATACCCCTGAAATAACCATTCCTGCCAAAACCATCCCAATAATGGATGTTTTTAAACCGGCATTGGATACAAAGTAAGTCAAGGCCACAGCACAGACACCAAAAAGAAATGCCGAAACATTGACGGACAAAAGTGGAAACAGCATGGCTAAGGCGGCACCGAAAGCAGCACCAGAAGATATCCCCAAAGTAAACGGATCAACAATAGGATTCCGAAAAATCGCTTGTAAGGTCCCTCCAGATGAGGCAAGGGCGGCACCGACCATAAAGGTCAATAAAATCCGCGGTAAACGTACTTGCCACAAAATGGTATCCATACTCCCCATCAATACCGTCGTATCATTTCCTTTATAAAGCCCTAATTCCAATCCGATACGTTGGCAGAGTTCAATAAAACCAATATGCTGACTTGAGCCGATCAATAATGAAAGCAGGAGCAGCACTAATGGCAATATCACCAGCAATAAAAGCTTTTTTAATTGAAGTATCATTGCAGAAGCCCCGCTTTACCGTATAATTTTTCAAAAGCCATTGTCATATCCTGATCGAGTTGCTCCTTGGTATAACTTGGGAAACACCAATGCCGCACCTGTTTGGCGAAGAGCATAAATTTCACGGTATGTGGATCAAAAGGAAAGGACGGTGACATCACAAATACCTGTTTATTTTTTACAGCAGGCAGTGCGGCCAATTCTTTCAGGTTGTAAACATCAGAACTTTTGGAATTCCATAGAATCATGAGATCGGGATTCCACTTGTAGATCGTTTCAGCACCTACGTTTGGCGCTTCCATTTCCAAAGGACAGGCATTAGCCGCCCCTGATAAGCGGATGGCCATATCGATGAGACTACCTCTTCCCGAGGTCGAAAGTACACGTCCTTTGGACCAGGCATAATAGACCTTCTTTTGCGGTTGATCGAGCGGAGCGGCCATCTTTTTGACCTCATCTCCAACAAATTTCACAATTTCCTCAGCCCGTGCTTTCTTGTCCAAAAGCGTTCCCATTCCGATCAATTCGTTAAAGATACTGGTTTCATCTTTCGATGAAAAAGTGAAGACAGGAATACCCAAATTTTCGAGCTGAGTGATATTATCCTGATCGGTATTGAATGTCAGAACAAGATCGGGGTTCAGGCTTACGATGCTTTCTACATTGTTGGCCTGACCACCAAAAGTTGGTGTAGCGATACTTTTCTGAACGATACGTGGGTCTAATTTCGATAAAAAAGCATAGGTATCTTCCATTTGATAGACTTGCTCAGGAATGCCGACCAATCGGTCACTGGCCTGTAGCATATAAACCTCATCCACAAGAGAGGGATACAGGACAACAACACGTTGGGCCGGTCGCTCCAATGAGATTTCCTTGCCGCGGCTATCCATGGCCTTCACCCCATCTTTACTTGCATTGGACTGTTGGTTTTGGCAGGCTTGTAAGCATACAAGCAAGATCATTGGCAACAGCACTATATATATTCTAATTTTCATGCTTTCTGCTATTCTTTAGCTGCTGGCGAATCCGATTTTCAGACAGCAATATCGCTTCCTCCAATTGAACAGATGCACCATATTTCGCCGCAATTTGCTCATAGAGTCGACCATCATACGGCAAATGGAGAGACTGGAGCTGATCGACCTGGAATATCGGTAGATGCCGGTTACCGACGAAATAACCAAAATCTGCCAGTTGAACTAAATCCGAAGGATTAAACCTGATCGCCAAGGTCGGCTTAACAGTGACGATTGCCTGCAGTTCCCCATTGTGGTACAGCGCATCTCCATGATGCCACTCCTGCCCCTGCTCCAACTGCATCAAGATCGTATTTCCAGACAAGGTATTTCTGGTCAAACGGCGTTTATTAATTTCGAACCATTCGATGTATACCCGATCTACCTGATCAGTGATGGCTTGGTACCGGGGCACAATGGTATCTATCGTTACAGGCAATCTATTCATTGTTATATTAGGGTATATCATTCAAACTTTGCGCTGTGATCAACCATCGTTCCATCTGATCGTTGATCACCTTCGCGCATTTACTATTTCGCCGCAGCTATTTGCTGTTGTCCTTTTTTTAATTGAACTTTCTCTTTCAACCAGTCACACCAGCTATCTAGGCCATCTCCGTTCAAGGTACTGATCGTGATCACTTCCAGGTTTGGATTGACTTCACGCGCATCTTTTGTCACGGCATCTACAGAGAAAGGCACATAAGGTAACAAGTCTGCTTTTGAAACAAGCATCAATTCGCTGGTCAAAAACATACGTGGGTATTTTTTGGGTTTATCATCACCCTCAGTTGTCGCCAATAAAGTGACCCGATAGTCTTCACCAAGATCAAAAGCGGAAGGACACAGTAAGTTTCCGACATTCTCGATAAACAAAAGGTCAATACCTTCGATATCAATGTGATCCAGGGCCTGCAGAATCATTTGAGCTTCGATATGACACATACCGCCGGTAACAATCTGCAACGCATTGATTCCAACATCGCGCATACGGATCGCATCACGTTCCGTTTCAGGATCTCCCACCAACACAGCAATGTTTAGATCTTTTGAGAGACGCTTTCCAGTCTCTTGCATCAAGGTTGTTTTACCAGAACCCGGAGAAGAGCATACATTGATCACACATACATCTTTCAGCCTGTCGCGGATACTTTTGGCGACAAAATCATTTGCCTTTAATAAATGTAGGGTTGTATTTTCACATTGGACGGAACCGACGCGGTTACCTAAACTTTTAGGATTTTGAGTATTGTCTGACATGATAAATGATTTTTTAATCGTGTTTAAAAATTACTTTGGAAATATAGAGTTCATTTCCTTGAACAATTGTACTCGAAGGCTGCCCACAATCGCAGACAAATCGGTGAAAATGAACAGGAAAATTCTTCTGACAGTGCTCACAATAGGCAATGATATCATTTACCACAACCTCCATTTCCATATCGCGGTAATGGGTATTTTCGGTGATAAATGCGTCAAAAGCATTTTGGATCAGCACAGGCTGCACATTGGACAATAGTCCGGCTGTCACCTGAATTTTCTGGATATCATCCACTCTGGTCTCGTAATGCGAGGTCAGGGTATCGAAGATATCCTTTACTATACTTAGCTCGTGCATTGGTATATTTTAAGAAATCAATAAAATAAATTTAGAATAGAAATTACGATTTTCTTTCAGCTCTCTTCAAGAATGAAAGCTCTAAATCGCTAAAAGGGGATTTTTATTTGCTCAAAAAGCAGGAACCGCGCGATGGGAATCGGTTCAATATCCAAAATATGCAGATAACGGTAGTCGTTCTGCAAAGCCGAAGGCAGTAATTCATGCCAGAGCAAATCGACGACAACTACCCAACGGTCTGTTAACCAATCCTGATTATTTTCGACGTCCAATTCGGCGATAGATTGCACCGATGGATATAAAGGATCTAAATCTGGATTGTCTAATTTTAGAGGGGTAGAAAGCGAAAAGTCCGCTTTATTTGGTTCAGTTTTTAGGAAAGATATCTTGCGGTGAAAACTATCACTTTTCGGTACAATACTGTTTGCATTTAAACTTTTAAATGAAACAAACAGAACTGTAATTAGAAAAATAAAGTGCTTCCACATAGCTGCAAACTAACAAAGTAACAAGTTTCCCTTTGAAAACAACACAAAGTTACTACCGATCAAACAACAAAAAGTAGCACAAATCTTGAATTTTATTTCACAAAATAGGAAAAGCCCAAAGAAAATTCCATAATTCTTCATATATTAAATTAAAATTTGGTTAAAGCAAGATTAAAATGATCTTAGAGGCATAAATTGACGATTTTGGCACAAAAGATTAAAACAATTTTAAGCGATGATAATCATCGTCCCTGGCCGCTACCAACCAGCCCATGGCAGTACTATCAGGAATGGCTTGATCTCCTTTTTTTACATTTTCAGGTCGATTATGATTTGCTCCGTCCATTGGTTCCCGCCGGATTGCATATTGATCAGCACCAAGGAAGCTGTTATATCTCTTTGGTAGCATTCAAGATGAAAAATATACGCCCCAAAAATTTGCCTGCATTCCCACCCCTCTCGAACTTTTATGAGATCAATGTACGTACCTATATTGATCAGGACGGTAAAAAGGGAGTCTATTTTATCAATATTGAAGCAAGTAAATACTTATCCGCCCTAGTCGCAAAAAAATTGTCGGGACTACCTTACGAAAAGTCCGCCATACTGAGGGATGCGCAAGGGTATCACAATCTCAATCAAGAAAGGGAGTTTAGGTTGAAAACGATCTTTGAGGTAAACGATGAGATTACATTAAAATCCAGCCTTGATACCTGGCTTACCGAACGCTATTGCCTTTACCTGGACAAACCCGCTGGGATATATTGTTTCGACATCCATCATCCGGAATGGCCCTTGTTTTCAGTGCAGTTGCAAGAATACCAGTTGAACTATACAGTTGGTGATATTCATCTCCATAATGAAAATATTGCGCTGATACACTACTCTCCAGGTGTACAGGTGCTGGCCTGGAATGCGGTAACAATCAAGCCCCACCAACGATAACAATAATACCGACATTCAGGTTTTCTGAGCAAATCAGTGTGCCGAAATACAAAGCCCCAGGAGAGAACTATACTTTCCCTTTAGGGAATCTTCCGTACCCCGAGGGGAATTTGTTTTTTCCTTCGGGGAATCTTGCGTACCCTATAGATGATTTACTTCTCCCTTCGGGGAATCTTCCATACCCCGAGGGGAATTTGTTTTTACCCTAGGGGAATCTTCCGTACCCCGAGGGGAATTTACTTTTCCCTTTGGGGAATCCTCCGTACCCCGAGGGGAATTTACTTTTCCCCTCGGAGAATCTTCCGTCCCCCGTGGGTGATTTACTTTTCCCTTCGGAGAATCCTGTATTCCCCGTAGATGATTTACTTTTCCCTTCGGAGAATCTTCCATACCCCGAGGATGATTTACTTTTCCCTTCGGAGAATCCTGCATCCCCCGAGGATGATTTGCTTTTCCCTTCGGGGAATCTTCCATACCCCGAGGATGATTTGCTTTTCCCTTCGGAGAATCCTGCATCCCCCGAGGATGATTTACTTTTCCCTTCGGTGAATCTTCCATACCCCGAGGGGAATTTGTTTTTACCCGAAATCTAGGCTTGAGAAAGCTGAGCAACAAATTATGGGATTAAAGACAATAGACTAAGTTTTTAGCAAAAAACAAATTGTAATTCAATAAAAAAATAGGGTAAAATTCCGCCAAAAAGTTTTTCGTACATCCTGGATTTTGGCGGAATTTTACCCCTACTATCACCCTTTAATTTTGTATACAGCACAAAAAAGCCTGTACGACTGATCTGTAGTGAACCCCAAAAGTTGGACAAAACTTTTGGGGTTCACTATTTATGGCAAAACACACATTTGAGGAGAAACTAGATATAGTTTCTCAAGTAAAAAACGGGAAGCCGATATTACGCATATCGCGCGA
>NZ_MTCM01000002.1 GCF_002000245.1 Sphingobacterium sp. CZ-UAM
GATGGTATTGCCGTAACAGGTGGGAGAGTAGGTCGGTGCCTTTTTTTACACGGAAGCCCTTGCTGGAAACAGTCAAGGGCTTCTTTCGTTTGTATACTTTACTCTTCTCTTGCTTTTCTGGGGGCAGCCAACAGGGCTGGATGGGAAGTTCCGTACAGTCCCTTTATTCCTGCAACAGGATTTTATTGGACAATAGTTTAGCAGCAAGCGTAACAGCAGCCGTAAAACCTACAAAACCGTAGCAGTAATAGCTGTAGCAGCAATAGTTTAGCAGCAAGCGTAACAGCAAGGACACCAGCAGTCGCATCAGCAACAGCAGTCCCTCGGGAGTTTTCTCTTCTCCTCTTTTCTGCAGACGGCCAGCCGGGCTGGATGGGACGTCCCCCATAGTTACATTATTCCTGCAACATTATTATTGGACAATCGTTTGCATTTCGCAAGCTCTTTTTTACTTGGATTTACTATTGTATTATTGTTATGTTAATTTAACAGCATTCGCAGCTATCACAAGGATAGAAACATAGCAAGGCGATTTAACATTATAAATTCTACACATGAAGATTTCTTTTTGGAGTACAAAAGCGCAAGTTAGTTTATTGTTGGGATTGGCTTCTCCATTTATTTTTCAATCGAATAGGGTCAGTGCGATGACTCATCTGACAATTGATTATAAGATCGAACAAACTGCAACTGTTAGCAAGATCATTGCCATACAGAAAATTAATCCAACGACGGTGGAGATTGTATATGAAAACAACCAAAGACTGACATTGGATTTTTACGGAAATCATATTTTCAGAATGTTTCAGGACATAAAGGGCGGTATTATCCGTGATCCAGAGGCAAAACCCGAAGCGAAGATCCTTGTCGAACAACCACGTAAGGCGGTGAATGAGCTGGAAGTAAAAGACGATGGCAGTAAAGCTACGATCACAACAAAAGATATTGTATTCTCCATAGATAAACAGACTTCTCAATTTAGTATCCTAAATCGTATTACAAATAAAGTTGTTGTCGAGAGTTTAAAACCCATCGCTTTTGAACCTAAACAAGTGTCCTTGGAATTAAAAGAACATAAGGATGAGTACTTTTTCGGTGGTGGTGTACAAAATGGTCGGTTCTCCCATAAGGGGAAAATCATTGCGATTGAAAATCAAAATAGCTGGACCGACGGGGGAGTTGCATCGCCTACACCTTATTTTTGGTCGACGAATGGCTATGGCTTTTTGTGGCACACATTCAAAAAAGGGAGTTACGCCTTTGGGGCAAAGACAAAAGGTACCGTGAAGTTATCGCATGACACTGATTATCTGGATGTCTTTTTTATGATCAATGATGGTACGGTACCTTTGTTGAATGACTTTTACCAGTTGACCGGTAATCCTATTCTCCTGCCAAAATTCGGCTTGTACGAGGGCCACCTAAATGCATACAATAGGGATTTTTGGAAAGAAGATGAAAAGGGGATTTTGTTTGAAGATGGAAAACGCTACAAAGAAAGCCAAAAGGAAAATGGCGGCACCAAAGAGTCTCTGAATGGTGAAAAAGGGAATTATCAATTTTCCGCCCGTGCTGTTATAGACCGTTATAAAAAACATGATATGCCGTTGGGCTGGATACTACCAAACGATGGTTACGGCGCTGGGTATGGTCAGACCGAAACTTTAGATGGAAATATCAATAACCTTAAAGAATTTGGTGATTATGCCCGTAAAAATGGAGTGGAAATTGGCCTATGGACACAGTCTGACCTACATCCCAAAGACAGCATCAGTGCATTATTGCAAAGGGATATTGTGAAGGAAGTACGCGATGCTGGTGTCAGGGTACTAAAGACGGATGTTGCCTGGGTAGGTCCGGGATATTCCTTTGGCTTAAACGGTGTTGCTGATGTGGGACATATCATGCCTTATTATGGAAATAATGCGCGACCGTTTATTATTTCATTGGACGGCTGGGCAGGAACGCAACGCTATGCTGGTATTTGGTCGGGCGATCAGACAGGTGGGGTTTGGGAATATATTCGGTTCCATATTCCGACATATATCGGTTCAGGTCTTTCCGGACAGCCAAATATTACCTCGGATATGGATGGAATCTTTGGTGGTAAAAACTTTAAGGTTAATATCAGGGACTTTCAATGGAAGACCTGGACACCGATGGAACTGAATATGGATGGTTGGGGATCCAATGAAAAGTATCCGCATGCTTTGGGCGAACCTGCTACTTCTATCAACCGTCTTTACCTGAAGCTTAAATCTCAGTTAGTTCCTTATAGCTATAGTATCGCTAAACAGGCAGTCGATGGTCTGCCCATAATTCGTGCGATGTTTTTGGAGCAGGCAAATCAGTATACGCATGGGAAGGCAACACAATACCAATATTTGTACGGCCCGAACTTTTTGGTGGCACCCATCTACCAGGAAACACGTGCAGATGAAAAGGGTAATGACATCCGCAACGGTATCTATTTGCCTGATGGAGAGTGGATAGATTACTTTACTGGCGAAAAATATAAAGGTGGCCGTATCCTCAATAATTTTGATGTGCCAATTTGGAAGCTACCGGTTTTTGTAAAGAATGGAGCCATTATTCCGGTAACTAACCCGAATAATAATGTGCAGGAAATCAAAAAAGATCAACGCATTTACGAAGTATATCCATTCGGGAACTCAGAATTCACGGAATATGATGATGACGGAAAAACAGAAGCATATCGTTATGGCAAAGGCGTCAATACAAAGATTTCTTCCATACAGAAGGGCGATAAAGTGCTGTTCACAATAGCGCCGTCAACAGGTGAATTTGAAGGCTTCGAAAAAGAGAAAACAACGGAGGTCCGTTTCAATGTGACTGCTGCTCCAAAGAAGGTGACTGTTAAAGTGAACAAAAAAGGAATTAAACTTCAGGCGGCACACTCAATAGCAGAATTTAAGAATTTGGAAAATGCCTACTTCTACGATGCCCATCCCAATTTGAATCAGTTTGCAACAAAGGGAGCAGCATTTGAAAAGGTTAGCCTGATCAAAAATCCGATGCTATTGATACGTATCGGAAAGCAGGATGTATCTTCATCAGCAGTTGAAATTCAAGTTGATGGGTTCAAGTTTGCGCCAAATGATTCGTATTTGGTACAGACGGGTTCCCTGACAGCTCCTACCGCCCAGATAACGGATAGTAATACGCAGGCTTATACATTAACACCGACATGGGAGAAAGTTGCCAATGCGGACTATTATGAGATTGCTTTCAATGATCTGACCTACTCAACCATTAAAGACAATCAATTACTCTTCGAAGGTCTGGAAGCCGAGACTGATTATAGTTTTAAGATTAGATCTGTGAATAAAGCTGGTGCTTCTAATTGGAGTACATTTAGTGCAAAAACAAAAGCCAATCCGTTGGAGTTTGCGATTGAAGGTATTAAAGCAGAAACCTCTGTAGACAATCAGGGTGGCAATGGTATCAATAAACTGTTCAACTATGACGAAGGAGATATGTGGCATACCAAGTGGGGACAAACTGCCGTTCCATTTGATGTCACGTTGGATCTAAAATCGGTCAATCAACTGGATAAGTTTGAGTATCTTCCGCGCACAGATGGCGGAAATGGCATCATTTTGAAGGGTAAAGTATTTTATAGCAACGATAAAGAGACTTGGTCTGAGGCTGGAAGCTTTGACTGGAAACGTGATGGTGAAAAGAAAGGCTTTAGTTTTGGCCAGCGTCCTGTCGCACGATTTATTAAGATCTCAGTTTCGGAAGCTGTTGGTGGATTCGGCTCTGGTCGTGAACTCTATGTCTTCAAAGTACCAGGATCAGCGAGCTATTTGCCAGGAGATATCAATAACGACCGCTTGATCGATCAGAATGATTTGACCTCTTATATTAACTATACCGGATTAAGAATGGGGGATGGTGATTTCGAGGGTTATGTGAGTAATGGTGATGTCAACAAAAATAACCTGATCGATGCTTATGATATTTCAAATGTTGCCGTATCGATCGAAGGGGGAGCCAAACCAACCAAAGAAGAAAAAGTCGCTGGTAGGCTTAAATTAACAGCATCCAAAACGGCCTTGAAATCTGGTGATATTGTCGAAATTGCCGTAAGTGGTCAAAATCTTAAAGCAGTCAATGCACTTAGTTTTGCCTTACCGTATAATCAGGGTGACTTTGAGTTTGTGGGCGTCGAACCGCTTCACCTGAAGGAAATGAACAACTATACCAATGACCGTCTTCATACAAACGGTAGCAAAGCACTATACCCTACTTTTGTAAATCTGGGCAACAAGGATACGCTGAACGGTTCTGAAGTGTTATTTAAAATTAAATTGAAGGCCAAACGTAACGTTAACTTCAATTTAAAAGCCATTGACGGTATACTAGTTGATAAAAAACTCAATTCAATCAGTTTTTAATATTATATAATAATAGTCGAAAGAGAAAGGGGAATGTTAAAGTTCCCCTTTTTTATACAATTATGATTCGAATAGGAATAAGGAGATCGTGCTATAAAGAGATCTTACCCCCAGAATAATAGCAGTATTGTCATTATCATACTTTCTTAGTTTAGTATCATGTTGAGATCCATCAGAAGAATTTCGGTATCTGCCGAAGTCGCTGTGATCTTAATTTCCGAAATATCCCAGATTCCAAAGCCATCTCTTGTCTCCAATTCTTGCCCTTCTACATTGGCAGTTCCGCTGATGACGAAAATATAGACACCATTTCCAGCTTGTTTGACTTTATAGTTTTCTGTGATACCAGCGTCGAAATGCCCCAGGTGAAACCAGGCATCTTGATGTATCCATACACCCTCGTCAGCGGGATCGGGTGAAAGGATTTGTTGAAACTTATTGTGCCTTTGTGATCTATCCAGTGTAATCTGATCGTACCGAGGTGCCACATTGCGTTGATTCGGATAGACCCAGATCTGTAAAAACTTCACTTCCCGATCGTTATTTTTATTGTATTCACTATGCATGATCCCGGTTCCTGCGCTCATTACCTGAATATCTCCTTTTCGGATAATGGCCTGATTGCCCATACTGTCTTCATGTTCGAGATCTCCTTCTAAAGGTATGCTGATGATTTCCATATTATCGTGCGGATGTAACCCAAACCCTCTCCCTGCGGCAACGATATCATCATTAAGTACACGGAGTACACCAAAGTGCATGCGTTCGGGATTATGGTAATTTGCAAAGCTAAAAGTATGATTACTCTGCAACCAACCATGGTTTGCATGACCTCGGCTTGTTGACTTATGGAGTACACTATGATTTTCCAATTGAGCCGAATCATAATGGACGGCATCGGCATCCAGTGCTTCCAAAGGTTCTATTTCGTCTATGTCATTCTTCATAATACCTGCTGAAACAGCATTTGCTGTGAATATTCCGGAACCCAAAAGTCCTTTTTTTATAAAATTCTGTTTATTCATGATCTTTGTATTTATATATCCAAAATTAATCTGCCGAAAATTAATTTGCATTGAACTAGTTTAATAAAAGCTTTGTAATCAAAATTGTAGCTTTCAGAAAATTGACATAAAAGCTCGAGTGTGGAGATTGTTTACGTTCGAAAAATTCGCTAAAGCACATTCCTTAATTTCCGGGAATCAAATCGGGGAATAAGCTGTAAATTTCATTTTTTAGCAGACCGCTTCCTCCACCGTAATGTTTTATTAAACCTATAGTGTGGTTTAAACGCAATAAATGGTCTGTGATTTCAGTCTCTTCCTGCGTCGATAGACCGGAACTCAGCAATAATATGTCGCCAGGATTAGCAGACAAATAGGTCTTGCAAGTGGAAAGATCCTGCTGAATGATGGCCTGCCAGCCCTGGGTACTTTCTATGATTCGCTTTAACGTATGGAGAATTTCCTCGTTTTTTCCGAATACAATAATGACTAAGTTTTTCATTTACAGGTTGGTTTTCATAATTGTATTGACGATAGCATTCCCTTTCAATATTTTAGAAATCGGACATTCATCTGCAATTTGCTGGAGTCGTACCACAAGGTCTTCTGCAACAGCTTGTCCGAATGAAATTTCTCGATCAAAATAGGTGACCACTTGTTCTTTCTCAATACGTAAATACATATTGGCTGTGACCTGAATCTCATCGATATGAAGTTCCTTTTTGTCAATATACATCCGTAGGGTGGCCAATGTACAGGAAACAAGAGAAGATACCAGTAGGGTATAGGGGTCAGGACCTAAATCTTCTCCACCTAATTTTTGCGGTTCATCAGTAATAAATTCACCATTACGCCATAAGATGGTTGTTTTATATTTTTGCTGACCAATATGGCCACTGACAGGATGTTCTAAAATATATTTCATACGCTTTGTTTCTTTAATTCTGATACAACAAAATTAAAGTCCATTTGATTCAATTCCATTGATGTAGTTCAAGAAATATGAAAGACTTAGAACTTCCTGATTGGGATCACTTGTAGGTTTTTCAATTTTACAGGAACTGCAGGTGCTGCTCGATGCCGTGTAACTGATTCTTGATAATAGGATTACGCTAGAGCGGCTCTTTACGGTAAAATTATGGGGTCAATTCGCACAGCATATGAGCGGATGGTTGACAAAGCCTTAATGGCTGGCTAATCCGAGCGCCTCAAGTATAAATTGATAACGTCCTTCGACTGTTGTTTTTGGCACTTCGATGACTTCATAGCCAAGCCGCTGGTAGACATCTTTCATCCAATGGAATGTGGCCTCGGCTTCCTCCCAGGTCTGTTTGCGCTCATGATCGGTTTCATAAATATCCTGCCATGGGGGTAGGATAAATACCTTTTTGTGATAACGGTTTGCTTTGGCTTTTTCAAGCAGGGACTCTCCGATAGTTAAATTTTCCATTTCGATGTAGGCGAGTGTATCTGGAATGCCACGGTCAAAAAATACATAGCCCGGATGTGTGGAGTTCTCTTTTACTTCATCAAGGAAACTGGCATTGGATGCAACCAACATCAATGTGGCATAATATTGCTTATCCTTCCAGGGCAAACCATTGCCATTGTTTACCAATTGTTCCTGAATAATTCTCCGTGCATCTTCCGGCACAGTTCGATAGCCCTGTTGCTGTAGTTTTTTTAGTAATGTGGTTTTACCTACACCGGGGCCGCCGGTGAGGATAATAAAATAAGTTGTCTGATCCATATGAAAAAAAATGCAATGCTTCTCCAATATACTTCAAGCGTATCTATTTGAAGGAGAAGATTGTGTAAAGATTAAAATAGTTATGTGTATTGCCTGGCGATTTTCTTTTCTGGTTCCACATAAAATAAATACAGGAAGAAAAGAAAAATATACTCCAGCGGTTTCATTATCCTGTAGGTCAGATTCGATGCGCTGACTGTGTTAATTTTGACGGAGATATTATATCCGTACCTGTCATAAAAGGATCGTATATAGCGATGAATGATCGGAGATAGATCACTTAAGATTTCCTCAAAAGCGTTGGCTATCAGTAGTTGACGGTTAACAATGATCGTATTTCCATGCCGTTTACCTAACCGTAGTGGTTTCACGACTGCCGGGTCTCCTTTGGCTGCTACCGTACAAAGATAATGTCCCTTGTGGTCTAAAATAGGTGGGTGCATTTTTTGGGAGAAAGCCCAAGTGCTAGTCTCTGTAAATACTTTGGCCATTGAATCGCTATCCTGACCAAACAGAATAAGAACCGCGGTCATCACCAGAAAAAAAGGAACAAGCAAGATGAGTGCCCATACCGGGTAATCAAATTTGGAGGAAAGCAGTTTATTGATCCTATTCAGTGTCGGATTACGATAAGTTCTGAGGAATGATGTTTCCCGCTCCTCCTGGATGACCTTCCAGATAAAACCTACGCCAAAACAAAAGCAGAAAATAGGGGTGAAAATAAAGTAAAATGTTCCTTCATTACCAACGTAGATACTAAGGGTCGATGTATCGTGATAGCTTACCTGTGTCAGCACAAAAAGGCTGATTATAGACCCCAGCATCAAAATAATGAGGGCGAGGACAAGGGGGATAGGTGGTATTTTTCGGCCTTTTATCCAAATAGCCATTACAGCACAGTTGAAAGCAATAAAATAAAGAAACAATGAAAGGGCATGTTTCCCACCAAAAGGTAAGTAACATGCGCCATCAACAGGATCGACAGCCTCATGATACTGACTGGAATGAGTCAACAGACCAACTCCGGAGATGGCTAAGGATAGGATGTAGCCAATAATAACAGCATATTCAATAGATGAAATCTTTTTATTCTGTCTTTTAATTGCAGAACGTAACAGATATATTAATCCAGCAAATAAAGTGACGATTACAATAAGTACGATGTCCATGGCTTCAAATAAAATTATTAAGCGAATGTAATCAAATCATTGTTTCTAATTCATGTTCAAGGCGATCAAAGTTTTCTTCATTTTTATCCATGACAACGCTTTTGATTTTGTTGCATTCCTCAGCTGTACTAAATATCATCCGAAAACCGAATTTTGTTTTGCCGGGAGCAATATCCGTCAGCGATAGCTCCATTCGGAAAAGTGGCTTGGACAGTCTGTCCCAGGTAATTAATTTGGGGTAAATTATTTCGGAAAAAATGCATTCATTTTGATAATTACCTTTATCTGGACCATGCATGATAAACTTCCATCGTCCTCCGGGTCTAAAGTCAAATTCTTCGAATGTATTGGTAAACCCAGCAGGCCCCCACCAATTTTTTAAATGTGAAGGATTGGCGCAAGCTTCAAAGACTTGTGCTATTGTGGCATTTAGGATTCTCGAACTGACGATTTCGTTGTCCGTTGAACGTATGAAAGAGGATTTGGCCATTTGTCTCAATTGTGCATATATTAACCAAATAGTCGCTTCCAGAAACCTTTCTTTTGGGCAGGGGCATTGGTTTTCTCTGTTCCGGCTGTTGTATTTGTTGGCTCTACATGCACGGTTTCCACTTTGACATTGTGCAGGATCTCATTTTCAGGGAGACCATTGCGTTGTTCGATGTCTTTGATCTGTTCGAATGCCACAGCTTGATAGAGCAGTGGGCCTTCTTTATCACAGTTAAATAGGTTGGAGTAACTTTTGGATTCATTCAAATCAAGGGGCTGTGGCTCTACAACTTCTGTGGCCTCCAAGAGACCCAATCCGCGCTCTTTGGCAAAATTCAAAGCCTTTAGGAAAATGCTAATGCGCCCATCTGAAAATAGTTGATCCAATTCCGATTTAATCTCCAGATTATGGTGATAATCGTCTAATAAACGTACGACCTGATCCGCAGAAATATATACACCCGAGCAATAATTTTCAATAAGCCTATTTTCAACTTTTTTCGTCAGTAACTCCTTGGGGATAAATTCCTCCCATTTTTTATAGTAGGAATCTAACAGCGTATTTTCTGAAAAGGATAATCCACCGCCGCGGACATAGAAATAGGTTTCAAAAAATCCTTGAACAACGGCGATGAAGAAACCATGTGTCTTGTCGAAATAGTCATTTTGATCTGTTTCCCGACCTGCATTTATAGTATCCTGGTATTTTGTTTTATAGAAATCATCAATTTGGTGCTCGGAAGCCAAGGACTCGATTTTTTCCGGATTTGTAATCACCTCAAAATACCAGGTATTAATCTGCTCTTCAGAAATTGGATGGTAACTAATGTCAAAGCCCATAATCAGCGGTTTTTTATCTGTTGTTTTTTATTTACTAAAATATTAAAAATTAACGTGTTGGACAAGTATTATACAAAAGATCATTTTTTGCCGAATTCAATATAACGATTTGCTGACTATTTCGGATCGAAAGAGGTAGGATATCTGCTGGTTTGTGGTTTTAAGTAATATTAGGTACTTTGGAGCAAAATAAAATTTATATGAAGCACTTACTATTTATTATTTTCATGTCGGCAAGTTTATTCTTCACGGCTTGCCAATCTCCAAGTCCGGAAAATTTTTTCGGGAAAGTTGTTTTAAATACAAACCTTATCGCTGATTTCGCTCCTGAGCGTTTTGGTAAACGTTTAGAACAGGAAACTGTCGAATTTGCCGATATCCCTTCCAGTAAGAAATCGGGTGATGAAGCCCAAAAATCCGTAGAAATAAAAATTCAAACTGTTGAAAAAGCATTGAAAGATATCAATGAGCTCCATGTTTCGGATGAGGATGCAAAGGCATTAAAGGAAAAGTCTATCAGCTTATTTGAGAAGGTACTTCCGGTTTATAAAAACGAGTATACCGCCTATGCCAAACTTTGCGATACAAAGGGATCCGCTGAAGAAAAACAGAAATTGCTTGAAAAGATTCAAAAAGATCATATGCCCGAGATCGACAAAGTATTTGACGAAGTATATGCTTTAGGAAAAGCCTATGCAGAAAAACACAATCTTAATGTGAACTGGGGTAACTAAGATGGATCGGGAAACTAACGCCTCTTTCCTCCATGTTATGGAAAATGGCTTATTATGAAGCTACACAAGAATTAAATATCATGTATTCTGCTTCGGTGATAGCCATCGAATCGACCGAACTTTACGAATTATTTATGAGTTATTGGCAGCATTCGAAAAACAGAGTCGGGGATACAGTAAAGGACAGTAATTAGCAGCGTACATGAATAAGCGTGCATACGTTAACACTGTATAACGGATCGCGAACTTTATAGCATATCGATCTTGCGTTGGATAGTCTCCTGCTCCAGGGAGGTTTTTGCCAATGCTTGCGCACGCTGAAAGTTCGCGATTGCTTTTTGGCGGTCTATGCTTTTATAAAGTTCTCCCAAAAGCACAAAATAAAAATGATTGTCCGACAGATTTAGTTTTTTTGCTTCAACTAATGCCATTTTTGCTCCTTTTGCCTTATATAAGGCAAATGTTCTATTGAGTACTGCGCCAGGTGAATAATTGACCATTAGTAAACGGTCGTAAAGCTCAAGGATTTCGCTCCACTTTTCTGTGGTATCTGCTTTTGTGCAATGCCATTGTGCTATTTTTGCTTCAATATGATAAGATGTCAGTTGATCACCATTGGTGGATTGATTCAAAAAATAAATTCCCTGATTGATTAACTCTTGATTCCAAAGTTTCTCGTTCTGTTGCTCATATAGGATAAATTCACCATCGGTACTGTGCCGGGCTTCGAAACGTGAAGCATGAAAACAGATTAAGGCGATGAGTGCATTTGTTTTTGGAACATTGGTCTTCTCATAAGTAGCTAACATTAACGCGAGACGTAAAGCTTCTATGCACAGTTCTTTTCTTAGAATCTGGTTCTGTGTTTTGGAATAATATCCTTCATTGAATAAGAGGTAGATAATATGCAGTACGTTGTCCAGTCTTTGGACGATTTCCTTTTCGGAGGGCAACTCAAGTTGGATCTTCTCTGTGCGGAGCTTTTCTTTTGCCCGGAACAAGCGCTTGTTGATGGTTTCCTTATTGGAGAGAAAGGCTTCGGCAATTTCTTCAATACCAAAACCGCATAGAATCCGCAAAGCGAGTCCGATCTGGGCCTCACTGGCAATTGCAGGTGTACAGATGGCGAATAGCATCTTTAACTGGCTATCCTTGATATTCTCCTGCGTAAAGCTAAATTCATCAGTATCTTCCACAAGGACTTGTTTTTGATGTATTTCTGGCATTACCTTGCTTTCGAAAATCTTATTCCGTCTAAAGTGACTTAAGGTTTTCTGCTTGGCTACCGTGTAAAGCCATGCCGTTGGATTTGGAGGCAAGCCTTTTGTCTGCCACGATTCCGTAGCCAGCAAAAATGTCTCACTGACGATATCTTCTGCAATTTCAATATACTGTAGACCGAAACCTTTTGAAATTACTGCGACAATCTTACTGAATTCCTGTTGAAAGAGCTGTTTAAGAAAATTAGATTCCATCATATAGAATAGGGCAATTGCATATTTTACAATTGCCCCTAAAGCTTTTTAAACTAATAGTGCCCTGATCTCAACACTACCATTGGATTCCAAAATAGGACAACCATGGGCCAAAGTTGTCGCTTCCTCAAGATTCTCTGCTGAGATGACAATAAACCCGCCAAGACTTTCTCGGATCTCCACAAATGGGCCATCGGTGATGACTCCGCCGGGTTTTAACACTTTTCCACTTTTTTCAAGTCGTGACCCATGGTCGGAAAGTTTTCCCTGCGCTTCAATACCAGCGATCCAATCATGCCATTTTTTATTTATCTTGGCAATTTCTTCATCATTCAAAAGAGGCTGCTCATTGCCTGCCTGCCGAAATAATAAGATGAAATCCTTCATGCTTAGCGTTTAATTTGTTAAATAAATTGATGTATCTCGTTTTAGTTTATGCTATGCTGTCTGCACTTTATGCTGACCGACTTTGTACCCACCGGCTTCAGTACGGAAAGAAATGTTAAAACGGTTGTATGCATTGATCGTGGTTATAGCAAGCGTCAGGTCAATCAGCTCTTCCTCAGAAAATTCCTGATTCGCTATGGCGTACACTTCGTCCGGTACATCCCCATTGGTTATCTTCGTTACTGCTTCTGCCCAGGCCAAGGCCGCGCGTTCACGTGCACTGTATAGTGGTGCTTCACGCCAAGCGTCCAATAAAAACAGGCGTTGTGGATTTTCACCGGTTGCTAGTAGATCTTTAGAATGCATATCCAGACAATAGGCACAGCCGTTGATCTGTGACACTCTAAAATAAATGAGATGTAAAAGCTCTTGTTCAATCGTACATTTAGCTAAATAAGCACCCAATCCAAACATTGCTTTCATAGCATTTTGGCCTTTTGCGAAAAAATTGATTCGTTGTTTCATTTTATTATTGTTTTAAGTGTAACTGTTTTACACTACAATAATGATTGAAGTTAAAGAAATTGGACATAAGGCCTGTAATATTTTTTTATTTCTTTTTAAGTTTTTGATTTTTAGCGCTTTAATTTGATTTTCGAATATGAAATTCAAATCATTTTTTATAATTATTTCCGTCATTTTGAGAACAACGATTGACCTTTGCAGAAAGGATGAATGAGCTATGTGTATTAGCTTTAGATCGGAATAATGCAGCGGTTGAATTGTAACATCCTTGGCGTAATGTGATTAAAAGTTGACAACAATTGTTAATTTTAATCAAATTACTTCAATGAAATTAATAACATATACGTTTACAATACTGGGATTTGGCATCCTGGCATCCTGCGGGTCGGGATCCAATACAAAAAAAGCTCTTGCGGATACTGCCTCCAATGCAAGCTTTAAAGCTTACGAAGATCGGTTCATCGAACAGCTTTGGAAAGAAAATCCTGAATGGGCCACACAGGTAGGTTTTCATCGATACGACTCATTGCTAACGATCCCTGACGCCAAAAGCAGGTCTTTACGTTTGGAATTTTCGAAACAGCATCTCAATCAGTTAAAAAGCTTTGACCTGGACGATCTGAACCTCTCACAGCAGACAGATTATCACCTAATCCAGAATTACCTGGAATCCAATGTATGGTCGATCGAAAAGGAAAAAGCTTACGAATGGAATCCCTCTGCCTATAATGTGAGCGGTACCATTGCCTTTATGCTGGCCGAGAACTACGCCCCACTGCACGACCGTCTTCACGCTATTGAACAGCGTATGGCGAAAATCCCTGCCTATTACGAAGCCGCTAAAGCACAAATTAAAAATCCAGCAATCGTATTGACGGATCTGGCGATACAACAGAATTTAGGTGGGTTATCGGTATTTGAAACGGATCTACGTGATTCTTTAAAAAAATCTAATCTTCCGGCAGCTGAAAAAGCAGCTATTCAAGTTAAAGCCGATCAGGCCATAAAAGCAATAAATGGATTTGTAGCATTTTTAAAAACTAATCCGAACCCATCACCGCGGAGCTTTAGACTGGGGCAGGAACTATACGATCAAAAGTTTAAGTATGACATCCAGTCAGGATCTACTGCGGCGGAGATCTACGATGCCGCCATAGCACGTAAGCGCTATCTGCATGCGGAAATGTATAAAATCAGTAAGGAGCTATGGCCAAAATATTTTGGAAAGACTGCGCAGCCCGCAGATAGTTTGGTGCTGATCCGTAAGATGATCGATACTTTATCTGTTAACCACGTCAAAGCGGAAGATTTTCAGTCTGCTATTGAGGCACAGATCCCAAAACTGGTTGAATTTGTGAAAAAGAAAGATCTCTTATACATTGATGACAGTAAACCACTCGTTGTACGGAAAGAACCTGCATACATGGCCGGGGTGGCCGGTGCTTCTATCAGCGCGCCCGGTCCCTATGATAAAGGCGGAAATACCTATTACAACGTTGGTAGTCTCGCAGGATGGACAAAAGAGGCTTCAGAAAGCTATCTACGGGAGTATAATCACTATATTTTGCAGATTCTGAATATTCACGAAGCTATCCCAGGCCATTATACGCAATTGGTATATGCCAATCAGTCCCCGAGCTTAATCAAGAGCATTTTAGGAAATGGGGCCATGATCGAAGGATGGGCTGTATATACGGAGCAGATGATGCTTGAAAATGGCTATGGTGACAATGCACCTGAAATGTGGTTGATGTGGTACAAATGGCATTTACGTACCGTATGTAATGCGATCCTGGATTATAGCGTACACGTAAAGAATATGAGTGAAAAGGATGCTATGCATCTCTTGGTTGACGAAGCATTTCAACAACAGGCAGAAGCCGCTGGGAAATGGAAAAGGGTATCCGTAAGCAGCGTGCAGCTGACTTCTTATTTTACAGGATATAAAGAAATCTATGATTTAAGAGAAGCTGTGAAAAAAGAGGAAGGTGCCAAATTTAAGCTCAAAAACTTCAATGAGAAATTTTTAAGTTTTGGCAATTCGCCCGTAAAATATATCCGGGAAATGATGCTGAAAAAATAGGTATAAGAAACCGTATTGGAAAGCCACCTGACATGCACTGCCCCAAAAAAGTTATACACTATTT
Source organism: Sphingobacterium sp. CZ-UAM (assembly GCF_002000245.1). Taxonomy (GTDB): domain Bacteria; phylum Bacteroidota; class Bacteroidia; order Sphingobacteriales; family Sphingobacteriaceae; genus Sphingobacterium. The sequence goes on from NZ_MTCM01000002.1 coordinate 14,942, forward strand.
GGGGCAGTACACACACCGGGTGGCTTTTTATTTTTGTAACAAGCTTGATTGAGACGTTATAGCGGTTAAGTTTTCTCTTTTAAGCGACTTTAGCAAACCTGTTCCGATACTCTATTGGGGTCAGGCCTGTTATTTTTTTGAAGATATCCCGAAATGCTTTGGTGTCCGTGTAGCCTACATCATACATTACCTGGGAGACATTTTTCCTTGATGCCTCAAAAAATTTCTTTGCGGCCTCAATGCGTACACGCTGGATATATTCCACGGGCGTATTATTTGTTGCTTCTTTGAATCTGCGTTCGAAAGTTCGACGGCCAATATTAACAAAATTGGCTAAATCTTCTACCGTAATTTTTTCCTCGTATTTCAGCTCAATGTAGTCTTGTGCTTTTTGGATATCAACGTCATCGTGATTTCGCTGTCCCCGGAATATTGCAAACTGAGACTGACTGTCCCTACTGATATCCAGTGCAAAATATTTAGCGATCATAACAGCTGTTTCGCGATCAGAAAATTTTTCGACGAGGTACAGAATTAAATTCCATAGGCTGCTGGCCCCACCGCTACTGTAGATATTATCGTTTTCGGTGATAACGGCGCCATCTTCGACTTCTATCTCGGGGTATTTTTCCTGAAATTCGCTGATATAGGCCCAGTGAGTAGAGCATTTCTTACCATTTAACAACCCAGTTTCAGCCAATAGAAAAGCACCGACGCATAAGCTAGCCAAACGGGTACCCCTTAAGTGAAGTTTTCTAAAATAAGGTATTGCTTCGGCGTTGTCCCTTATTCCGGTGTCAATATCACCAAAAGTCGGCGGTATAATCAGTAGATCGGTACGGTCGACATCTTGCAGTAAGCGATTTGTTTTTATCGTATACTCACCGCTATTGGCCGGTACATATTCACTAAGACCGACATACTCAACCTCGAATATCGGTTTCTTTCCAAATGCCAATAGAAATTCATTGGCTGTGTGGAAGGTCCTAAATGCCGGTGTGATACCTTCAATTGTACCATATTGGGGAACAAAAACAGAGATCTGCATATCTTTTGGGTTTATGTGATAAAGGTACAAATTGTTTTTGTCGTAATCCACCCCTAAAGTTGTCGGTTTTACAATGTGCCGACCTTTAAAATCCTTTGCATCTTTGCTATATCATTATAAACAAATAAAAATAAATCATGAAAACACAAACAAAAATCAAGGTAGAAGCAACTGTAAAAGCTCCAGTGGCAAAAGTATGGCAGCAATGGAATACACCAGCAGATATTATGCAGTGGAATGCTGCGGATCCAAGCTGGCATTGTCCAAGCAGCGAAAATGATCTGCGTGTAAATGGCACATTCAAGAATCGCATGGAAGCCAAGGATGGAAGTTTTGGGTTCGATTTTGAGGGAACGTACGATAAGGTCGAGTTATATCAGGAAATTGCCTATACCATGGCCGACGGTCGGACAGTGAGTACACTATTTTCTGAGACGGATGGAGAAACAGTCATGATCACCACATTTGATGCGGAGCAGATGAATGATCCTGAATTTCAGAAGCAAGGTTGGCAATCCATTCTGAACAACTTTGTAAAACATGTTGAATCAACAAATTAATCAGCATAAAATATCAACACCATGAAAAAGAATCGAATTATTTTCTGGATCGCAACAGTATTTATTGTTATCTGGGAAGGCATTATGCCATTAGGTACACTACTATTTGCACCGCAATATATCAATGCGGGGACAAAACCTTTGGGCTACCCGGATTATTTTGCCTATGCACTTATTATCTGTAAAGTTCTTGGCGTCATTGCCATTGCCATTCCACAGGTTCCGGCTAAATTAAAAGAATGGGCTTATGCAGGATTAACATTCAGTTTGTTATTTGCCTTTATCAGTCATGCTTGTGTGGACAAAAATATAACCTACATGTTATTGCCACTTATCGTACTGGCTATTCTGATGTTATCTTATGTCTATCGTTCAAAGCTAGCTGGTGCAAATTCTGCCTCGCAGCAAAATGTGTATACTGGCGCATCGGCGCTATCTTAATATTAGTGGTATGACAGTGTTCCCGTCCGAAAGGATAGGTTTATTGAAAATTTATTAGACAGAACAAAAATATAGTATTATCTATTTACATTATAAACAATCAATCAAGATGAAAACAAATTCAGTTTCTTTACATCGGGTTATTCAGGCAAGTCCTGAAAAAGTCTTCCGCGCTTTCGCAGATCCTGTAGCGCATGCTACCTGGCTACCTCCTTATGGTTTTGTCTGTACCGTACAGCAGATGGATTTTAAGGTAGGCGGTCAATTCAAGATGACGTTTATCAATTTCGGTACAGGTAATGGACATTCTTTTGGTGGCGAGTATCTCGAAATTACGAACAATGAATTTATCAAGTATGTCGACCGCTTTGATGATCCCAACTTACCCGGAGAGATGACGACGACGGTTTCCTTACGTGCAGTCAGCTGCGGTACCGAACTTAAAATTGAACAAACAGGCATTCCTGAGGTTATTCCTGCAGAAATGTGTTACCTGGGATGGCAGGAATCTCTGGAAAAAATGAAAAAACTTGTGGAGCCTGTCATACCAGACGCATAGTTTAATTCAATTTGTTTGGGATATGGAAGGGTTAAGAAGTGGAGTTTTTATCACATTTTCGGGAAATTGTAGAAAGGCACTTACGTTTTATCAGTCATGTTTTGGGGGAAGTTTGGAGTTTGATATACTGGATAAAAAGATAAATGGATATGCAGAGCTACCTATTGTAAGTGCTTCACTTATTTCCCCAAATGTGGTTATCTATGGTTCGGATCTGGTACACGATGATGGGCGAAAAATTGGCAATTATCTTTCGGTATTTTTGTCTTGTACAAATGTGATTGATCGTGGTGAGCTTGTTTCCAAATTGACATCTGGACGACATGCTGTACAAGGAAACAACGAGACGGACCCGCTGATAGAGGTGACCGATATATTTGATGTAAGGTGGATATTGGGCATACAATAACGTTTTTACACTTATTTTTTGTCTAGTTGGGACAAAATCAGTGGCGACCAATGGTCTGCCGATCAATCCGAATGTATATGTTACCGATCCCGTATTCAAATCCGTGGGCGATAAGCTAGCTCTCTACAGGATCCATGTAGAATATGTTGATTTCCAGATTAGCAGAAGTTTTGGTGGCTCATTCCGTTGTAGCACGCAACCGTTAGTAAGGCGATTTTAAATGAATGATTTTAATCCAGATCCATTACAGAAGGAAGCGAATTATTATTGTCTCACCTTTTCTGGTACCATGTGCGCGCTTTGATCTGTACCCTTAAATATTTTCTGATGAAGTGTAACTTCGTGTGTGCTTCGGGCACACTTTAATCAATGGTAATTTAGTTTAGTAACGCGCATGGAACTACAGATAGCGAATAGCAGCCTAAACGACATCGAAACAATTTTTAAGTTTTATAAGCTTGCAACAGATTTTCAAAAAGCGAAGTCCATGGTTTCCTGGCCTGAGTTTGATCGGAAGCTTATCGAACAGGAGCTCGAGGAGAATAGGCAATGGAAAATGATTGCGGATCAGGATATCGCCTGTGTCTGGGCGACAACATTCGACGACCCTGATATTTGGGAGGAGAGAAATGACGATCCGGCAGTTTACATCCATCGCATCGCAACGAATCCTAATTTTAGAGGTAAGAATCTTGTTAACAATATTGTGAATTGGTCGATTGAATATGCGATTGCAAATAATAAGAAGTTTGTTCGATTGGACACAGTGGGTGAGAATAGCGGATTGATTGACCACTACACGAAATGTGGTTTTGATTTTTTGGGATTAAAGAAGCTTCGTAATACAGCAGGCTTACCGGCACATTATGACAATGCTACCGTAAGTTTGTTTGAGATAAAACTTTGAGCGCTTTAATCAAGCCAATTTGTTTACACCGTTTTTTTGAGATGTGGAAGCTGTGTAATCAGTAACTGTTTTTTTGTTGATATTGCCCTGAAAAATAGGTCGATCTGCCTGTTTTTTGCGAAATTTTGTTATATTGTTGTAACAAATTGTCGTTTGGGTATACTAACGAATTATTAACAGTTAAACTTATTTATGAATTTATCAATTGAAAGTCTCAGTAAAACCTATCCGAATGGTGTAAAAGCCCTTGACGAAGTAAATCTTGAAATAAAACCGGGTATGTTTGGTCTTCTTGGACCAAATGGAGCGGGAAAATCCTCCCTGATGCGTACCATAGCCACACTTCAGAAGCCTGATCATGGCCGCATTACTTTTGGGGATATCGATGTCCTTGGTAAGCAGATGGAGCTGCGTAAAGTTTTAGGCTATTTGCCGCAGGAATTTGGTGTTTATCCGAATCTTTCAGCGACAGATTTATTACAGTATTTCGCAAAACTCAAGGGGATTAAGACAGGAGCTGACCGGCAGGCCATTATCAAGCGTGTTCTTGAAGTAACCAACCTTTGGGACGTACGCAACAAAAGTGTCAGTGGCTATTCAGGCGGGATGAAACAACGCTTTGGCATTGCCCAATTATTGCTTAACGATCCTAAACTAATTATTGTTGATGAACCTACGGCCGGATTGGATCCAGCCGAAAGACATCGTTTTTTAAATGTACTACGGGAGATCGGAACCAATCATACCGTTATTTTTTCGACACATATTGTGGATGATGTCCGCGAATTATGTCATGAACTGGCTATCCTCAATGGCGGTAAAATATTATTGCGTGGCACACCAAAAGAGACTATAGAAAAATTGGAAGGCAAGATCTGGGTACGTATCATTAGCCGTGATCAATTGGATCAGTATACACAAACGTATAATGTTATTTCCACCAACTACAATCAGGACAACACACTCAACATCCGGGTTTATAGTGATGTACGACCAGATGAATCCTTTGTCAATGCACAGGGCCAACTGGAAGACGTTTATTTTGTCGCACTAAAAAATGACCAGCGCCATGTTTAGTCCGATTTTTAATTTTGAATTTACGCGCTGGTTTAAGAGTGTCGCCGTCTATATTTATATGGCTTTATTCTTTGTCCTGTCGTTATTCATCATGTTGTCCTCACTGGGTATATTTGATGGGGTCACAGCGACTACTTCATCCAATACGGTCAGAAATTCCCCTTGGGCTATTAATGAGATGATAAACGGAATGTCTTCGATTATCTATTTCTTAATTCCTTCGATTGTGGGTGCCAGTGTTTATCGGGATTTTCAATATAATGTACATACCATTCTCTTTAGTTATCCTTTTACCAAAACGGACTATCTGCTGGGTAAGTTTTTCGGATCGATCGCAGTGGTACTCGTTATCGTACTGGCGTCGACCTTGGGTATTGTTGTTGCACAGTTTGTCCCAGGGATTAATCCAGATTTGTTGGGGCCGGTACATGTTTTAGCTTATTTCCAGACCTATCTCATTCAGGTCATCCCCAACCTGATTATCCTTAGTGCTATTATTTTTGTGTTGGTCACTTTTACGCGTAATGTATATGTCGGTTTTGTTGCGGTACTGGTACTTATTATTCTACAGGTGCTTGTCCAAAATCTGACAACAAATGCTGATCAGCGTTATCTTGGGGCATTGATCGATCCCTTTGGTGATAGTGCTATTTCTTATTACACCCAGTACTGGTCGCCTGAAGAAAAGAATACAAATAATCTTCCTTTTCTAGGAGCGATTATTTATAATCGTCTGATATGGCTCGCAGTAGCGGCATTATTTATTGGTGGATTTTACCTTTTATTTTCTTTCTCCCAGGAGTCCATTTCAGTCAAAACAGGTAAGAGGGGGAAAAGATTGACAAAAAATAACTTCGATAGTGTTTTTCGGCTTAACCTACCTATAGTTAGCTACGACTTTTCGTTTGTTCATTATTTGAAAACGACCTGGACATTGGCGCGATATGACTATCGGTATATTGTTAAAAATCCGGTCTTTTTGATTTTAACGCTTGTCGGTGTTTTGTTTATTATATTAATGGCCAGTACAATCGGTGCAATTTTTGGTACGTCGACTTATCCGGTTACTTGGAAGATGCTGATGATACCGGGAACGACCTTTAAATTCTTTTTGTTGATCCTGACTTTTCTTTTTACAGGTTTACTGGTCCATCGTGGTACGATTACACGCATGGGTGGTTTATTGGATGCAACACCCGTCCCAAATTGGACGCTTATGGGGTCCAAAATAATCGCAATTATCTTAATGCAATTAACCTTGCTTACGGTGGTAATGCTCACCTGTATGGCATTTCAGGTTTACCATCGTTACTATAATTTCGAAATAGGGCAGTACGTTATGCATCTCATGCTATATGGTATGTTGGGAAATATCGTATGGCTATTTGTATCCATTTTTGTGCATACGCTCTTTAAGAATTATCTGGCCGGTTTTTTTATTCTGCTAACCCTGTTTATCGGATTGCCATTTTTATCCTTGGTAGGCGTGGAGCAGACGATTTATCAATTTAACCAGGGGCCAGATCTCGAGTATTCAGATATGGATGGTTTTGGCTATATCATACCTTTTTTAACCTATCGGGTATATTGGCTGTTGTTCGCGGTGTTTTTTCTTACGGTAGCTCTCTTGTTATGGCGTAGAGGCGGCTTCTCCGGAACGAAGGAACGCTGGGCAATATTAAAGACAAACTCAAGTCCGACGAGTATAACTGTGCTTCTGGTCAGTTTTCTTGGTTTTGTGGGCATTGGTGCGGGTATATATTATGAAAACCATATTAAAAACCCTTATTACACCAGTCTTGATCATGAAAAACAGTCTGTGGAATGGGAGAAGAAGTATAAAAAATACGAGCTTCGGCCCCAACCACGTGTTGTTGATATCAAGTTCAATATGGATATCTATCCTTCCACACGCAGCTTTAAAGCTCAGGCATCTTATGTATTGAAGAATAAAACTGCAGTTGCCATAGATTCCATATTTGTCAATTATAATGATTACGACTATACCTTTTCTTTCAATGTTCCCCATAAGCTGATCTCGGCTGATGATATTTACAATTTCAATATCTATAAGTTGGCCAAACCAATGGCTCCAGGGGATTCCATTATCTTAAATTTCAGTACACTTAGTCCGGCTAACACTTGGGTGAACGAGAAATCACCCGTTAAAGGCAATGGAACTTTTATTAACAATATGCTGTTTCCGAATATCGGCTACCTGGATCGGGGGGAGCTGGTGGATAATGATATCCGAAAAAAATATGGCTTGCCCCATCGGGACCGTATGGCTCCACCCAGTGATTCCAATGCGCGAAAGGATAATTACATTTCCAATGATGCAGACTGGATCCGCTTTGAGGCCACTGTGAGCACGGATCCAGACCAGCTGGCCATTGCGCCGGGATATCTGACCAAACAATGGGAGAAAGATGGGCGGAAATACTATCAGTATAAAATGGATGCTGCTATATTGAATTTCTTCGCTTTTAACTCCGCTCGATATGAAATTAAAAAGGACAAATGGAATGGAGTCAACTTAGAGATATATTACCACAAAGGACATACCTACAATCTGGACCGGATGATGGCTTCGAGTAAGGCTTCGTTAGCCTATTATACTAGCGAGTATAGTCCTTATCAACATCGACAGTTGCGTATTGTTGAATTTCCCCGAACAGCCGGAACTTTTGCACAATCCTTTGCCAATACTATTCCATTTTCTGAGGCTATAGGTTTTATTGCCGATGTGGACGAAAAAAAAGATGATGCGGTGGATTATCCCTATGCTGTCACTGCGCATGAAATAGCGCACCAGTGGTGGGCACATCAGGTGGTAGGCGCCAATACGCAGGGAGCTACATTGATGTCAGAAAGTATGTCTGAATATTCCTCTTTGAAAGTACTGGAAAAGCGTTATGGAAAAGGGCAGATGCGCAAGTTTCTCAAAGATGCGCTGGATGAGTATTTAAAAGGAAGAGGGGCAGAGTCATTTGGTGAAAGGCCATTGATGTACAATGAAAATCAGACATACATACATTATCAGAAAGGTTCATTGGTTTTGTACGCACTGAGCGATTATCTGGGAGAAGCGGTTTTCAACCATACGGCGAAAACATATTTGAAAAATACCGCTTTCCAAAATCCACCTTATACAACATCCGTGGAGTTTGTGGATGCATTTCGTAGTGCCACGCCAGATTCATTGCGTTATCTGATCAAAGATATGTTTGAAACGATTACCTTATATAATAATAGGGTGGAGCAGGTGCGTACTAAAAAACTGAATAATGGAAAATACCAGGTCGATATCCAATTTGAAGTCGCCAAATATCGTGTAGATGCCAATGGGAAAAAGAGCTATCATGATCAGGGGGGACAACCGATAGTGTTTAAAAAATCCGACCGGGTGACATTGAAATCTTTACCCCTTAGGGATTATATCGAGGTGGGAGTTTTTTCCAAGTCAACAGATAAGAAAAACGGGAAACCGCAGGAGCTTTATCTGAAGAAACATCGTATTGACCAGATTAATAATAAGCTGACGCTGATCGTCGATCGGCAGCCCATTCAGGTCGGTATCGACCCATACAACAAACTGATTGACATAGACTCGGATGATAATAGAAAAGATATTTAGTGCGGCCAGGGCAATGAAAGCATAGCAATACGAAGGTCCTTTTTTCTGGTTGAATAGCTTACATATCTTGATTTGTGAGCTATTCAACCTTTTTTTGTACTCCTGCTAAGTATTATGGTCTCGCTCATTGTATTGACGAATTGTAAAATAATCATAACAGATTGTAAACGTGTTCTGAGGATATGGATAATAAGAGGTTTATTTGTTTAAAGCTGTCCAACAGTGAAATATAATCAAATGGCTAAAAATATATATCGCATACTTGTCCTGGTAATTATCACTTCACTTCTATTTACTGTGGATCCGATTGTCGAGGCAGTTTTCCAATTTAAGTACAACAAATTGTTTGAGGTAAATGAAGCACTTGTGCCAATGCATGAGCTGTATGGGGAGAAACGTATCCAAGCGGACAAAAATTTTCTGTATGGTATTGTTGGCTTTATTTCGTTGCTATTGTTTTTATTTTTATGGTCTCAAGAAAAACTAATCACTGTAAAACGAGTTGATTCGACTCCATTTAAATCTATTTTATTCAAGATTTTCTCGATCAGGCTTTTGGTCTTTTTTTTAATATTTGCCTCATTGATGATGAGTTTGGTAGTCTTTGAAACCGTATTCACTACATATATTACTTCAAGTAGCCTCTTGGCAGGCGGAGCAATATTATTCATTCTCAATGTGATGATCTTTTTACCATATTTAGCCTGTATTGGTATTTACGATGGACTTAGGTTGCATACATTTATCAAATTTAGTGGCGGTATGAGTGCTTTACTTGTCATTTGTATGGCAATCGGTATCGGTCAATATGCGGCAGGTGGAATTGCGGCGCTCTTATCTTCATTTGGATTTGCAAAAGCGATGAAGACCGAATATGAGGGTATAGCAGCATTTTTTGAGCTAAGTGGAAAGCCCCTTGGTGAGCAGCTAGGAAATCCGGCTCCCGAATATTATCCGGATACGCCGATAGGTAGGGGATCGGATATGGGCTCCCTTACTCCCAAAAATAGTATCGTAACGGATAAAATCGTTTTCTATGCACCGAAGGAAAAGTCAACTATGATTTTGTTTGCTTTGGGGTTTGTAGGTGTTCTAATTTCCTTTATTGGTCTTCAGCTGGTTGATTTTAATCGTTTTGAACTGGCCCCTATTTTCTTTTTACTTTTTGGTGGTATTGCTTTTTTGTTTGCAGTGCGTATTTTTATAAATAGAAGGAAAGCAGTATTGCTTGAGATTGATCAAGATGGCTTTCGCTGTATCGATATGGATCTGTCATACGCCGAATCTACGAGTAATGCATTGGATGTAATTTATAGATTATATATTTTTCCACGATATAAACGATTTCTGTTTACTGAGGTAAGAAGGTTTGAAATAGTATATGATACCGCTATTGGTTCGGTTTTACTTTTTTTTCCAATCCAAAGTAATAAGAGAATGATGGTGTTTTATTTTGATCAACACTATACGGTCGAGGTTATCTACAATCTATTGGAAGAAAAGAGAAAGGCCAAGGCTTTCTACGGAGCATTCAATAGTTGAATGTTTTATTTTGCTGGCTGCGGTCTTTATCGGGGTGTTTGGGCATGTACTTAGGATAATATAATCTGGTAGCATCTATTTTATGCAAATGTTTGGAAAGATGAAAATATGAGAAATAAGAAAATCTATCTTTTGATCATTGCAATTGTTATTACGGCCGCAATTGCGTTTTCTATGGGATATCGGATTCCGGAATGGTCTAAACACCGGGATTGGATTTTTATGCCCCAAAATAATGATCCATTTTTTGAAATCGAAAAAACGGGCATGGAAGCGGATAGGGTGTTTCAGGTGGACAATTCAAAAAATGATATTCTATTAGTAAAAATTGACGATGTTATTCAAGCGACTTTAGCCACTGAAAAAGGCAGGAAGATAAGGGAAATTGCCAAAACAAAAGATTTCTATATTGATTCACTGAATCAGCGATTTATCTTTTCTAAAGAGATTTTTAAAAACGATACACTCTTTAAAAAGCAACTGATAGGTATCCGTTTTTCTGATTATCATAAAGAGGAAGACCTGGTTCCAGCGGATTTTATCCTGGAGGAGACACAGTCGGAATTTTTGAAAAGGAAAAACTATCCTCAAACGAGCAATCCGACTGATGAAGAAAAAGAAAGGCTAGATGCTGCCTATATAAAAGAAAAAACAACGGAGATCGATTTTTACCGAACACTTTATCCTGTAACCAAAATAGGAATCGGAAATGATACGGAGACAGAATTCTATACCGATGCAAAAGGAAAATTATATACTGTCGGAAAGACAAGGGTAGGTTATAATGAAAGTATAAGGCCTAAAATTATTGAGTATGGCGTTCGACCTTATGAAATGGCGGCGAAACCAACCATAGAAAGCAATTTCATCCATTCGCATTACCTCAATATTTCTTTCAGACAACATGAGATCGAATACTTTAGTGTTAAATTTGGAGACAGGTATTTCAACTTTAGGTACAAGAATAAGACAGATGCTTTTCCTTCGCCCTTGTATTTTCCTAAAAACAACAAGGATACTCTTTTGTGTAGCATAAACCGGCAACTCTACTGGGTTTATCCCAAAGCGAATAAACTAAAAAAATGATTTTTGCTTTTGTGCTCCCACCTGGGCTCGAACCAGGGAGCAAAAGATTATGAGTTTTTTTATCGGTACCACATTACTAGATGCTAGAATGTTGGTTCTGTCTTGCAAAAGCAAATCATTAAAATATTTTTCAATTATCAAATATGGTCATGTTACAAAGTTTATGGTGAATGAGATTGAATTTAATAGCTAGATACAAAAAGGTTATTGTTAATTTAATAATCATGCCTTAACAGTAGTAATCTATATTCGCTAGCCGTTTTATGAAAGGAGGAATACGGGTATTAAAAATCACATGAGCATGTGATAGAAGCCACAATTGATTTTTCTAATTTCGTTGAGATTGTTGTAGCTCATATTTTAGAAGATAGAAATGACTTTTATTTATTGATAAATAATTGAAAATGCAATGAATATAGGAATTATTAGTGGTTTTTTTTTGCTGATTGTCTTAAGCGGTTGCAGAAAATATAATGAAGTTGTTGTTGGTCAGTATGGTAAAAAGGTACTTTCTGAAATCAACAGTAAAACAAGTAGTTCGGAAAGTAAGATTATGTTGACCTATGATAGGAATGATAGACTGGTCGGTTATACAACTACAGTCACTTTGCCGGAAAATACTTCTAAATCCCTTGTTACAATTAAATATAATGATGATAATTTTATTTCAGAAATAAATAGTAATGAGGTCTATAAATTGAAGTTTTATTATGAAAGCCCGGGTGTGATTGAACATACCGAAGAATTTGACCACAAAGGGCGTGTTGTGGTTACGCACTCTTATCATTATGATATGAAAGGATTTTTGAAAGAGATTATAGACCGTCTACATTTGGGAGACAATGAGGGAACTTTTATTAAAAACTCTTATAATTATGATCAAAACGGAAATCTTACAGTGGTCATGGCTGCTATTTTGCATCCGGGCTCGAAGAACTTTGTACCATGGCGTGAGACTTATTATAAAGAATACGACAATAAAATTAATATTTTGCCCTTGTCCATGAACCATCCATATATTGTGTTCAATAACCTTCCACGTCACAATTCGAGAAAAATTACAAGTATAGACACTAAAACTGGCGCAATACTATCTATTTTTAAGAATGAATATGTTTACGATGACTATGGTTATCCGCTATCATTGATACAACGCGGATATTTTGGGTCAAGTGAGTTGGTAACAAAAACAACGTACAAGTATAAATAACATTATATCGGGATCTCGATGTAAGAATATATTTAGGAGACTTGGTAGCTATTATGATAAACAAATAGCAATGTGAAATTTTCTGGCTATTATGGCTGGCAGGATATAAATAAAAAATCAAGTGGATAAAAATACTTTTCATCAATGAAAACTGATGCGTAGAAACAAAAAAATCGCTTTCTTGTTCAGATAAGCGATTTTTTTTGTGCTCCCACCTGGGCTCGAACCAGGGACCAAAAGATTATGAGTCTTCTACTCTAACCGACTGAGCTATAGGAGCAGGTCGTTTGTATTGTCAATTTTAGTTTTGTTAATACTGTTTTGACGATGCAATTATCGATATTTGCATCGGTATTTCAAAATAATTCGATGGAAAAAATTAAAAATATTGTTCTTGATTATGGGAATGTAATCTTCATGATCGACTTTATAAAGTTGAAAGGTGCTTTTACTCAGTTAGGTATAGCGAATGTTGACGAAGTTTTTGGGCATCATGGTCAAAGTGCGCTTTTTGATGATTTTGACAAGGGAAAAATTGATGCTAGGCAATTTCGGGATGGAATTCGGGAAATCACTAAAAACCATGCCTTGACCGATACGCAGATTGATACGGCCTGGAACAGTTTGCTGATCGGGGTTCCTGAAGGATATCACGAGTTATTATTGTCATTGAGAGATAAGTATCGCACTTTTTTGTTGAGTAATAATAATGCGATCCATTATGCTTATTGTATGAAAGCTATTCAAGAAAAATATGCTGTTGCTGACAATTCGGGATTTTTTGAAAAAACCTATTATTCGCATTTGGTTGGCATGCGTAAGCCTGACGCGGAGATTTTCGAACTGCTGATGGCGGAGCAGCAGTTGAAGCCAGAGGAGACGTTGTTTGTTGACGATAGTCCCCAGCATTTGGCTACCGCAAAACAATTGGGCTGGCATACAGCGCTGTGTACCAAGGAAAAACCATTGCAATTGATACTGGAGGAGTTCGGATTATTATAAAAATTATTTTTCTTTTCATATTCGTGGAAATATTGTACCTTTGTCCCACTTTAAATTTTAAAAGCGACGAAAGGAGGTATATACAACGCATGATTATCGTAAATGTAAAAGAAGGAGAATCTTTAGATAGAGCATTGAAACGTTTCAAGAAGAAATTCGAGAAAACTGGTGTTTTAAGAGAGCTGCGTTCACGTCAAGCTTATGAAAAGAGATCTGTAACTCGTCGCATTCAAGTGAAAAAAGCGATTTACAAACAATCTTTGAATCAAGATGTGGCTAACTAATTGATTCGTTGAGAATTTAAAAATATAAAGGGAAAAGCATTGCTTTTCCCTTTTTTTTGTGCTTTTAAGTTTGTAATTTAAGGATAGTATAGCGAGGGAATTTATGTTGGAAAAGGAATTTATCCGGTATTTGCAGATTGAAAAGAGATATTCAGAACATACGGTTATTGCGTATCGGCATGAACTTGAAATGTTTCAATCCTTTTTGACCGTAGAAGGCTTGGCGGTACCGGATGTTGTTTATCGGGATCTACGTCATTACTTTGCTCAGATGATGGAATCAGGTAAAAATGCAAGTTCGGTCAATCGAAGCATGTCTTCGTTGCGTACCTATTTTAAATTTCTGCAACGCGAAGGATGTCTAGCTAAAAATCCGATGGCACTGATCAAGGCGTTGAAAACTGCGAAAAAGCTACCTGTTGTTGTGGAAAAGGAAAAATTGGTTCAGTTGCTGGATCATCTGGGACAAGAGCAAGAAGACTTTGAATCCTGTCGGAATTACCTGGTGATGGAATTGCTTTTTGGGACAGGTATTCGCTTGGCTGAATTGTTGAAAATTAAGGAGCAGGATATTGATTTTTTTAATAAAAATATTCTTATATTAGGTAAAAGGAGCAAGGAACGCCTTGTTCCGATAAATGATCTTTTGGTAAAAGAATTGAAAAACTATTTGCAACAAAAAGCGGCGCAATTTGTTGATACTAATAACAGCTTACTGATTGTTACAAAAGAGGGTAAACCAGCTTATGCCAAGCTTATCTATGATATTGTGCATCGGCATCTGACCCTGATTTCCACACAAGGTAAGCGCAGTCCTCATATTCTGAGGCATACATACGCCACCGCTCTATTGGATAATGGTGCGGATTTAAATGCAATTAAAGAACTGTTGGGACATGCCGGACTTGCCGCAACGCAAGTGTACACGCATAACTCAGCAGAACGATTGAAGTCTATTTATAAACAAGCTCATCCAAAAGCTTAAAAAAAGGAGGAAAAATGAACATTACTGTGCAATCCATTCGATTTAATGCAGATCAAAAGCTTATCGAATTCATTAAAAAGAAAACGGGAAAATTAGAGCAGTTTTTGGATTCAATCATCGGTGGTGAATGCTACCTGCGATTGGAAAATGTCGATGACGAGGCAAATAAGATTTCAGAAATCAAACTGAATATTCCGGGGAGCCAGCTTTTCGCAAAAGGGCAGGCGAAGAGTTTTGAGGAGGCGACGGATATCGCGGTGGAGTCCTTGCGTAGACAGATTAACAAACATAAAACAAAGACAAAAAATACAATCGTTAGCAACCGCAAAGAAGTACTTGCTGTAGAGGAAGAAGAAGAGGAAGAATACGATTAAGATATAATATATACATTGTAACGGAGGAGGTCAATCTAAATTGACCTCCTTTTTTTTGAAGGTGTCTTGCCGTATGAATTGCTATAGATTTTTATGCGTTGACAATTCGGTTTATTTTTATAGCGCTGTTTAGCCGGTCAGGGCGATCGCTAACTTTTAGCAATTAATCATATGGCAAGGGGCAGTTTGTTCGCTAGTATAAGCACTAAAACTGCTTATTTATATTAAATCAAAATAATCACTTGTTTTACTTGGATTGATTATAAATAATATTTATTTTTGAGCAGTTTAAAAGATAAGGGTAATAAAGATGTCAGAATTGGTTTGTCCATTAGCGCATGTTGAAGAAGTGTTTGCCACTGCAGCGGGTAAAGTTTATCAATGTAGTCGTAAAAATTGCTTCTGGTTAGAATATAACAATGAGACTACATCATTTTCGGTTTCAGACTTTTTGAAATTCAAGAAACGTGTGGATATGATCGATATTGAACGTATGATTCATGATACTACACGTTCGTCTGATTTTGAAATTATTATGCCTTTTCGTACGGAAAGATGTTTTATTCTTGCTGTAGAAGATGTGCTTCAGCTTCGCGAATTGCTGGATGGGGCTAAATTTATGATGGAATTAAATTCGGTTATCAGAACCTGTTTACAGGTCTCGCCCTTTGCTGTGTCAGCGTAAGGAGGAGTTCTTAATATCCTATTTTCGAAAAAGCGGTGTATATCCTAGTAGATATACACCGCTTTTTCTATTATGCCAAGTACTTATTTAAATTAAAATTAAATAAGTACGCTAGGGTGCCATTTGTGTATTTATTGTGATTCAGTATTTGCTAGACCTAATTATGCGCCTATAATTTAAATTTATGGGTTATTGAAAGTGTCGATGATCGGTATTTGTAATTGTATTGATTCTAAACAAGTTGTGGTTTAATTGTCTAATTTAGACTGAATTTGTATTGCATATAATGTATACAGATTTTCGAAATGCGATGTATCTTTGTAATGTAATCAGATGATAAGGTGTATCACCTGATCTTGTTTTAGAAATTAAACTTAAGGTAAATATGAAAGATTTATTGAAATTAAAATCTTCTTTGAAAGAAGAGATCGAAAATATACTGAATGCACAGATTAAAGTTGAAGCACATTCTTCAGCATTATATTTAGCAATGTCTTCATGGTGTGATGACCAAGGTTTGGAAAATGCTGCTGATTTTTTTGCAAAACAGTCCAATGAAGAACGTGAGCATATGTTGAAACTGTTCAACTATATCAATAATCGTGGCGGCCGTGCAATCTCTCCGGAAATTACGGGAATTCCACAGGATTTCGAATCCTTCCGTGGCGTATTTGAGCAAACGTTGGAGCAAGAAATGTTTGTAACAGAGCAATTCAATAATATTGCAGACAAATGTGCAAAAGCTAAAGATTATGTGACATTTAACTTTGTACAATGGTTCTTGGAAGAGCAAGTAGAGGAGGAATTTGTTGCAAGACGTATCCTGGAATTATTTGATGTAATTGGTGAAGATGGTACTGGCCGTTGGGAAATTGACAAGCATCTTGTTAAGGTTAGCTTCGCAGGCGAGTAACAAATTATAAAAAAATTAGTTGAAAAAACGAGTTGTTTTCCTGACAGCTCGTTTTTTTTTTATACAAAATCACAAGTTTTTACGTTAATAGCTTAAGAATTCTTATATTGAATTGTATTATTGCAAAGTCTGTTTGATGAAACTAAGGGGCGGGAATATCATCCGGTTTATACTTTTGTTATCTATTATAAGCTTGTTTTTTCTGCCAAGTAATTCGTTTGGTCAGGCGACAAAAAAAGAAGTTTATGGAATTGTTATAGATACAGCTGGCAAGCCTCTCAAAGGTGTCAATGTACATTTAACAAGTTCCCGGGATACGTTGTTTTCATCCACTTCAGAGACCGGATATTTTCATTTTGCACGCGTTTTAGGTAACGATATCCGGATAAGCTGCAGTCAGATAGGCCTGAGTATCCTAGAGCGTAGCTATCCACTTTACAATAGCAGTACGGCTAAACTGGATGTGGGAAAATTGACCATGTTTCCACATGTTTCTTTGTTAAAGGAGATTGTTATTCAAAAATATAAACCTATTGTCTATAAGCAAGATACTGTACAGTTTAACTTAGATGCCTTTCAATTTGATAGACGTGCTCTTTTGGAAGAGGCGCTTAAAGCCTTGCCAAATGTACAGGTATCTCGGGATGGATCTGTTTACGCTTTCGGAAAGGCTATTTCTTCTGTAAAAGTTGATGGAAAGCGTTTTTTTGGTGGAGATGTCCTGACGGCTACACGAAATTTACCTGCCGATTTTGTGAAAAGTGTGCAGGTTATTGATTTTTATGGCGACGAAGCCACGGCCAAAGGGATCAAAAGCACCGAATCCGAAAAGATATTGAATATTGTACTTCGGGAGGATAAGAAAAAAATCACTTTTGGACAGGCAACATTGGGCGGAGGTACTGCTGACCGCTACCTTGGAAGTGTCGGCATAAATAGATTTGATAATGGGAAGGAATATTCTATTGTATCCTCCATAAATAATACCAATACCAATCTGTTTTCTTTTGGTTCTCCCAATGGGGGCGAGCGGGAGCGGGAAATGGGCGAGCTGGCAGATTTTGCCGATCCTACAGACGGTGTCAATAAAATAGGTTCTATTGGCGCCAGTTTTTCCAGCCCATTATCAAAGAATGTCAATGCGAGTGGAAAATATTCCTTCACACAGCGTAACAATTATACCGTAGGGAATTCGTTTTTACAATCTATCTACGGATCTGGAAAAGGAGTGAATACTTCAATCAGTAATTATGAAGACTATCGGATAAAATCTGTGGACCGGACACATAAGATGGACTGGGATTTTGATATGAAACTATCGCCTAAAGATCAATTGAAGCTCTCTCCCAAACTCTCCTGGACCAATTCGACAAGCCGAACATTAAAAGATCGACGGATAAAGAACAATAGATTAAGCAGTACCGGTCATTATGAGTCTGCGAATAGTACGGAAAGTCCGGCAGCAGCCCTTGACCTTTTCTATACGAGGAGTTTTGATAAGCCAGGCCGAAAGATTTTATATACATTTCACAGCGATTTCAATGCGTTGGATAAGGACGAAGTACTGCGTGATAACAATAGGGGGATAGACAGTACGATGGCACCACCTAAGATCACCGAGACCTTTGTGAATCAAACGACCCGAACGGATAACGAGAGCAAAAATATTCAGAGCCGGCTATCCCTTGTCGAACCGGTGGATCTGGGCGGTGTATTGGAGATCAACTATGACCTGGATTACACGAAAATAGATGC
This sequence comes from Sphingobacterium sp. CZ-UAM, assembly GCF_002000245.1. Lineage (GTDB taxonomy): Bacteria > Bacteroidota > Bacteroidia > Sphingobacteriales > Sphingobacteriaceae > Sphingobacterium. The sequence goes on from NZ_MTCM01000002.1 coordinate 33,416, forward strand.
CAGCCGCTCAACTTTTGACCGCAAGGATCCTGATAAGGAACCTATATTGATCGATTCGCTCAGCCTGAAATATAATTATTCTTTTGCCAGTAATAAGGTTGGGATGGTTTATCGGCAGGATATGGGTAAAAACATTAAGGTGAATTTTGGCTTTGCCGTTCAAGCTTCAGAGTTGAAGGGAGAGCTAGCAGGTCAGTCCGATCCAACCTCCTATCCGAATGTAAACTTTGTACCCTCAGCTGGATTGAAATGGAGATTTACCAAGGAGGAAGATCTCTCGATAGATTATTATGGACGTAATAACCAACCTAGTTTCTACCAGATACAACCGGTGGTCGATAATACAAATACGCAAAATATTATTATTGGTAATATAGATTTAAGGTCAGAGTTTGCAAATACAATTGTTTCAAAATACCGCAAGTCAATGACAGGCAAAGGCCAGTACTTTGAAGCGAGTTTTGCCTATAATCTGGTCAACGATAAAATTGTTGCTGACCGTACCATAGAGCCTAATTCAACCATACAAAAAACAACATATCGGAATACGGACGGTTATTTTGATATCAAAAGCTATTACCTTTTTACGGCTTCCCTGTTCTCGGATAATTTGCAGATGAGTCTCAATGGAAATGGGGACTATTATAACAATATCTCCTTTATGAATGATAAGAAGAGCTTTGGTGGACATATTCTAATTACACAGGCCATTCAATTTCGTTATGCCTGGAATGATATTTTTGAGGCGGAATTAAATGGTAATTACTCGTTGAACCGGGCAACTTTTGACTGGCCAGTACGGGATAATATCACAGCGCATTCCGGAATTGTCGGACTCGGTTCCAAGGCTTATTTGGGAAAGCATTTTACGATGGGGCTGGAGCTATCTCAAAAGTTTAATGCGGGGTATTCAAGTTCATGGAGTAATATTAGTCCAACGATCATCAATGCTTACATGGAATATACTTTCGGACGGAATAATCTGGGCATGTTGCGGTTTCAGGGCTTTGATTTAATGAACCAGAATACGGGAATATCCCGTGCTGTTGTAGGGAATGATATATTGGACGTTCAAAATAATCGTCTGGCCCGTTATTTTATGCTATCACTCAATGTCCGTTTACAGAAATATCCGAAGAAATCCTAAAGAGGTCTCCATTAATAAGGTGTCAATTTTAAATATGCCCTATAACATATTGGAGTGCAGGAGGCTGATCGGATAAGTTGGGGCTGGCATCGTAGGATGCTATCTACTATTGATCTTAAAACGAGAGAAATAATTATTTAAAGATGAAAGCAGTTGTAATAAGCAGGGCAGGAGGTCCTGAGGTACTCAGGGTTGAAGAGTTGGAACGTCCAAAGATTGGAGACATGGATGTGTTGATCGAGGTCAGGGCCGCAGGTGTGAATAGACCTGATGTTTTTCAGCGAAAAGGAAATTATCCTGCGCCTGCTGGGGTTGATCCGCGTATTCCTGGACTGGAGGTAGCTGGCGTTATTGTGGAAAAAGGACCGTCGGTCGTTGACTGGAATATAGGTGACCGTGTATGTGCGCTGGTTGCCGGTGGTGGGTATGCGAGTTATGTTTCTGTTTACCAGGGACATTGTCTCCCTATTCCGGCCAATCTGAGTTTTGAAGAAGCGGCGGCACTCCCTGAGACAGTATTCACCGTGTGGGACAATGTCTTTCGCAGGGGAAAACTACAATCGGGGGAACACTTCCTGGTGCATGGTGGAGCCGGCGGAATCGGTAGTACAGCTATTCAATTAGGGGTATTATTCGGTGCGGAAGTTTATACAACTGTTAGTTCGGAAGAGAAAGGTCTTTTTTGCCAATCACTAGGTGCATCAAAAGTAATAAACTATAAAACGGGGGACTTCCAACAGGTATTGGCCGACTTGGGAGTTGATGTGATTTTAGACAGTATAGGTGGTGCCTATTTCGAGAAAAACATCAATCTCCTAAATCCCGATGGTCGCTTGGTCTATATCAACGCCATGGAAGGAGCTAAAGCAGAAATCAATCTGCTCAAATTGATGCAAAAGCGGATTATACTTACCGGAAGTACATTAAGAGCAAGAGATCGTCAATTTAAAGAAACATTACGTAATGAGATCTGGGATGAGGTATGGCCTAAGATCATTTCAGGTGATTTTAAACCCAGGCTGTTTCGTGTATTGCCTTATCATGAAGCCGCAAAGGCACATCAACTCATGGAGGATTCGAATCTGTTGGGAAAGATTGTATTAAGTTTTTGATTTTTGATAGTTAAGCGGCGTCGTTCCCGTGATATTCTTGAAATATTTATGAAAGCTTGAGAAGTTTTGGAATCCGGATTCAAAGCAGATCTGCTTGATCGTTTGTTTATTTTCGAGTAATAAATTACAGGCTGTCTTTACACGCATCTCAATTAGAAACTGAAAAAGTGTCTTACCGATCTGTGATTTAAAATAACGGCAAAATGAATTGGGAGTCATTCCTGTCAATGAGGCTAGTTCCTGTAAGCGGATCTGATCCCGATAATTTTCACCGATGTAGTGCATGGCTATGCGCATGCGATCTGCGTCCTGATCCTGGGACTGGATTGTAAAGCCTTTGCTGGTTAATAGATCAGGGTGCTCATCCGCTGCAATGCAAGTTAAGATTTGCAGCAGATGGATGATTCTTGCTGTACCGGACATATTAAGTATTGCATCAATATGTGTTATGGTCTCAGCCCGGATTGATCGGGAAAGTGCGATACCCCGTTTCGAAATCCGTATCAAGTCTTTGATGTGTTTGTTTTCGGGCAGATTGATGAATTCATTTCCCCAGAAATTTTCTTTAAAATGCAGTACCCGTATATCTGCCGCCCGTGGATTTTCCTCTTTTAGGTAGATTTCATCAAACAGCCAATAATGCGGGAGATTAGAACCTACCAGTGTAATATCTCCAGATTCAAAACGACGAACGCTGTCGCCAATAAATTGTGTGCCCGAGCCTTCTGCAAAATAAATCAACTCAAGTTCTTCGTGATAATGCCAAATGTTGTGGTATTGTGGTGTATTATCTCTTCGCGCATTGAATGAATGTGTGTGATTGTTGTTTAAATGCAGTAACTGTGCTTTCATAACTATGAAATATATGCATTAAAGTTACGTATTCTTGTTAAGGTATGGTAATATAGCTTAATAAATTGATAATATACTTGAATATTGTCTAGGATTTTTAGGCTTATTTTACATAAAATAACTACTTTATAACCATTTGAATATATGACTAACAAAAAGAGTTACACATTTGCCTTGATTTTGGTGACCTCCTTGTTCTTCTTCTGGGGATTTATCCATAACCTTGACCCGATCTTGATTCCACATTTGCGGAATGCTTTTAGTTTATCACATTTCCAGGCTTCTTTGGTCGATTCAGCGGTATTTATCGCTTATTTCGTGATGGCAATCCCTGCAGGAATTATTATGAAACGTTATGGCTATAAGGCCGGTATTCTGATCGGGCTGTTATTTTTTGCGCTGGGCTGTTTTATGTTTGTTCCGGCAGCGAATACCATCAGTTACGCTTTCTTTTTGGGTGCTTTGTTTGTGGTTGCATGTGGTTTGACTATACTGGAAACGGCGGCTAACCCATATGTGGCGATATTGGGAGATCCTGCAACATCTGCTCAACGACTTAATTTTGCGCAGTCATTCAATGGTCTGGCGGCTTTTTTGGCTCCTATATTTGGTGGTAAATTTATTTTGTCACACGAACCGAAATCACAGGAAGAGCTTGCACAAATGGCTGAACAGGCAAAACAGGCCTACATCCAATCGGAAACAGCTTCTGTAAAAATGCCTTACCTTGTTTTGGGCGTATTGATCCTGTTGATTGCAGCTTTGTTCTTCTTTACCAAGCTGCCTGACATCAAAGATGATGAGGAAGAGGGTAAAGCGGGCTTTTTCCATGCCTTGAGACATAAAAATGTAAGATGGGCGGTCATTGCCCAGTTTTTTTATGTTGGTGCTCAGGTCTGTATCTTAAGCTTTCTGGTGCTATACGCGACAGAAGTAGCGGGGATATCAGGGAAAGATGGTGCGGACTATGCTGGTTTTGCAGGATTAGCATTTATGTTAGGCCGATTTATTGGAACCTTCTTTATGCGTTTTGTTTCAGCATCTAAACTGTTGATCATATATTCATTTGTGACGATTGCATTATCACTGTTCGTTATTTTTGGAACAGGTGTACAAACATTATATGCCTTGATCGGAATCGCATTTTTTATGTCCATCATGTTTCCAACTATTTTTGCCTTTGGTGTTCAGGGGATCGGTGCGGACACCAAATCTGCTTCCAGTCTGATTGTAATGTCAATCGTCGGCGGTGCTTTTTTGCCGCCACTTTTGGGTTTAATATCGGATGAAACAGGTCACTTTCAATATGGCTATTTCGTACCGCTCGTATGTTTCATTGTAGTATTGGCTTTTGCCTTTCAGAATAGGAACGTGAGCATCGCCGAAACAGAAAATCTTAAATCACATTAATAGATTGCAATGAAAAAATATGTCATGGCGCTGGATCTTGTCAATGATCCACAATTGATCAAAGAATATGAGGATTACCACCGTGCGGTATGGCCAGAAATTAAACAATCGATTCTGGATGCTGGGGTAACTCAAATGGAGATCTATCGTTTTGAGAATAGATTGTTTATGAATATGGAGGTTGATGAAGATTTTTCATTTGAGCGCAAATCTGCTATGGATGCCGCCAATGAAAAAGTTCAGGAATGGGAGCAGCTGATGTGGAAATATCAGGCCGCTATTCCGGGGTCCAAACCAGGTGAAAAGTGGGTAATGATGAATAAAATATTTGAATTAGTATAAGTTATGGCCATACAACGCTATTTACAGATCCATCCAATGGATAATGTCCTGGTTGCATTACAGGACTTGGCTGAAGGAACAACAATTGTTTTCGAGCATAAAGAGTTTACCTTGAAACAAGCCGTTGCGGCCAAACATAAGTTTACGATTCAGCCCATGAAGCAAGACGCCGAAATATTGATGTACGGTGTTTTGGTTGGGAAGCTGAATGTTGATTTGGAAGCTGGAGAGTTGATTACAACAGAAAATCTACGTCATGCTTCCGAAGATTTTAGGATGGGGGATCGCAAGACCGCCTGGATCAAACCGGATGTTGCTGCATTTAAAGATAAAACATTCAATGGTTTCCACCGTTCGAATGGTACGGTCGGAACGGCCAACTATTGGTTGGTTATTCCGCTGGTATTTTGCGAGAACCGGAATGTATTGACATTAAAAGCTGCTTTCGAGGAGAAACTTGGTTATAAGGTCAAAGCCAATAATTACATCTCCGAAGTAGAAGACTTGATCGGATTATATAAATCCGGTGCGGATGTAAACCAAATTTTGGGACAGGATTTATTGGCTAATTCGGCGTCAAACGAGCAGGAACGTTTGTTTAAAAACGTGGATGGCATTAAGTTTTTGAACCATGAAATGGGCTGTGGTGGTACACGCATGGACTCTGATGCGCTATGCGGTTTGTTGGCAGGATATATCACACATCCAAATGTGGCAGGTGCGACGGTATTGAGCTTAGGTTGCCAACATGCCCAAGCCTCCATTTTAAAAGCGGAAATCGAGAAAAGGGATCCCGGGTTTGACCGTCCTTTATATATTTTTGAGCAGCAAAAGGAGGGGACCGAAAAAGAATTGATGCAAAAGGCTATCAAAGCAACCTTTGCAGGCATGATGCAAGCTGACCAAAATGAACGTAAACCAGCCACGCTAGATAAGCTATGTATCGGCTTAGAGTGTGGTGGATCAGATGGTTTTTCGGGTATTTCGGCCAATCCGGCACTTGGTTTTGTTTCCGATATTCTAGTGGCTTTGGGTGGTTCTGTTATTTTAGCTGAATTTCCGGAGTTATGTGGGGTGGAACAAGAACTCAGTGACCGTTGTATCGATGAGCCTACTGCCGAGAAATTTATGAGCTTGATGCGTACCTATAATGCGAAAGCAGAAGCAGATGGATCGGGTTTCTATATGAACCCATCACCAGGTAATATCCGTGATGGTCTTATTACGGATGCGATTAAATCGGCAGGAGCGGCAAAAAAGGGTGGGACGTCACCTGTGGCTGCGGTAATTGACTATCCGGAATTGGCCAATGGGCCGGGTTTGAATTTGCTGTGTACGCCGGGTAATGACGTGGAGAGTACCACAGCAGAGGTTGCCGCAGGTGCTAATATTGTCTTATTTACGACTGGTTTAGGGACACCTACGGGAAATCCGATTACGCCCGTTGTAAAACTATCGACGAATACGAAGACTTTTGAAAAAATGCCTGATATCATCGATCTTAATTGTGGTACCATTATCGAAGGTACAGAGACCATTGAACAGGCGGCGCATCGTATCCTTGATTATGTAATTGAAGTTGCTTCAGGCGAGGTTAAGCCTAAAGCAGTACTGTTGGGACAGGATGATTTTATTCCTTGGCGAAGGGGCGTTTCTTTGTAAAAAACCAATAAATCGAACATAATGAAATTAAAACATGTCATCTGCAGCTTGGCTTTGCTCATCGGATCACTCTCCTCTGGTTATAGTCAACAACAGTACCAGCCAAGTCCTGAAAATTTAAAAAATAGGGAATGGTTTGAACAATCTCGATTCGGGGTCTTTATCCATTGGGGTGTCTATAGTGTGTTGGGGGATGGTGAGTGGGTCATGAATAATCAGAACATCAGCCTGGATGAGTATGCACTCTTGCCCAAATTTTTTAATCCCATTTCTTTTGATGCAAAAGAATGGGCTAAATTATTTAAACAAGCTGGGGCAAAATATATTACATTCACGACAAGGCACCACGATGGTTTCGCCATGTGGAATAGCCAAACTTCGGATTATAATATCGTGAAAAAATCGCCATTCAAACGCGATATTGTAAAAGAGTTGGTTGCAGCATGTCATGCCGAGGGGATAAAAGTCATGTTTTATTATTCATTGCTTGACTGGAAGCGCGATGATTATCTACCTGCAGGTAAAACGGGAGGAGGCATCGCTGGGCGTGATTCTACAAAAGGTGATTGGAATCATTATGTCCAATTTATGAAGAGTCAGTTGACTGAGCTTCTTACAAGTTATGGTCAAGTTGATGGAATTTGGTTTGATGGTCATTGGGACAAACCTAAAGAAGATTGGCATTTTAAAGAAATCTATGAGTTGATCCATAAGTTGCAGCCGCAATGTTTGGTGGGCAATAATCATCATTTAGCTCCTTTTGAGGGCGAGGACTTTCAGATGTTTGAACGCGATTTACCCGGAGAAAATACCACAGGATTTGGAACAAGCGCACATGATGTGGGTAAATTGCCCAAAGAGGTTTGTGGTACCATCGCTGGATCTTGGGGTTTTGAATTGAAAGACCGGACCCGTAAATCGTTCAGAGAGGTATTGACTTACTTGGTTAAAGCTGCAGGCCATGGTTCAAACCTGTTACTCAATGTAGGACCGATGCCTAACGGGGAGATTCAGGATTATCAACAAGATCGCCTAAAAGATCTCGGTAAATGGCTGGCTGTTTATGGTGAGACTATCTATGGAACTGAAGCCGGAGGGGTACCACCTACAGACGATTACGCGTTGACGCGAAAAGGAAATCAGGTGTACCTGCATATCCTTAAACCTGAAAAGAAGGAATTGTATATTGCCAAGCTTCCCTATCAGGTGAAAAAAGTAAAGACATTTATCGGCAATAAGGACATTAAATTTAGTAATAAAGATAATAGTTTACGACTGGATTTGCCGGCAGCGACTGAAGAGGCAAATCTAGTTTTAACACTAACAATTAAATAACAATGGGAAAATTAGAACAGAAAGTAGCTGTTGTTACAGGCGGTGGTAGTGGGATTGGTCGTGCTATCAGTGTGCAATTTGCTACAGAGGGAGCGAAAGTCCACATTCTGGATTTAAATGAAGAAGGTGGGAATGCTGTAGTAGCAGAAATTTTGGCTCTAGGTGGGCAGGCAGTGTTCAATCGTTGTAACGTAACCGACCAAGAGGAAATTATCGGCATCGCTCAACATATCGGGAAAATTGATATTTTAGTGAATAATGCTGGAATTGCTCATGTCGGCAATTTGGAAAATTGTAAATCCGAAGACTTTGAACGCGTGTTTAATGTGAATGTGAAAGGTGCCTACAATGCGTTATATGCTATCGTGCCGATCATGAAAGCACAAGGTTCAGGAGCTATTCTTAATCTCGCTTCGATTGCAGCTTGGGTAGGAATTACGGATCGTTTTGCCTATTCGATGAGTAAAGGTGCGATCTATGCGATGTCTTTGTCGGTAGCGCGTGATTACATGGCTTTTGGTATCCGTTGCAACAGCATCTCTCCAGCGCGTGTACATACCCCTTTTGTGGATGGTTTTATCGCAAAGAACTATCCCGGTCAAGAGGCTGAAATGTTTGAAAAGTTGTCTGCAAGTCAACCAATAGGGCGTATGGCACAACCCGAGGAAATTGCGAAATTGGCACTTTTCCTTTGTAGCGACGACGCAGGATTTATTACAGGGAATGACTATCCTATTGACGGTGGTTTTATTAAATTGAATAACTAAGTGTTAGATTTGAGGCATTAGATTCTCATATCTCAAATATAAAAAAATATGAAATTAATACGTTTTGGAGCCTTTGGCAGAGAGAAGATTGGAGTTCAGGTTGACGGAGTAAACTACGATGTAAGTGCATTTGGTGGTGATTACAATGAGCAATTTTTTGCGGAAGATGGCTTGGCTCGTTTAGAGGAATTTGTCAAGGCTAATACAGGTAAACTGACTGAAATCCCACAAGGTGAGCGTATCGGGGCACCTTTTGCCCGTCCATCTAAAATAGTTTGTATCGGACTGAATTATATGGATCATGCCAAGGAAACAAATGCACCGATTCCTGCTGAGCCTATTATTTTTATGAAATCCACTACTTCATTAATAGGACCATACGATAATGTGATGATTCCTAAAGACTCTGTAAAGACGGATTGGGAAGTGGAATTTTGTATTGTAATTGGTAAAAAAGCCTCTTATGTAGAAGAAAATGAGGCTTTGGATTATGTTGCAGGGTATGTACTTCACAATGACGTATCTGAACGTGAGTATCAACTGGAACGCGGCGGAACCTGGGATAAAGGAAAAGGCTGTGATACATTTGCGCCTATGGGACCATTCATGGCCACGAAAGAGGAAATCAAGGATATTAACAATGTACGTATCTGGTTGAAAGTTAATGGTAAAACTTATCAGGACGGAAATACCAAAGATTTAATATTTTCAATTGCGCATGTTGTTTCCTATGTTTCTAGATTTATGACCCTATTACCGGGAGATGTGATTTCAACAGGAACTCCTGCGGGTGTAGGTCTTGGATTTAATCCTCCTATTTACTTAAAACCTGGTGATGTGATTGAATTGGGCGCAGATGGACTTGGCGAATCACGTCAGACGGTGGTTGCTTATTCAAAAAATTAATTTATCTCCTATTTTAGGTTTTATTATGCGCATAGATACCCATCAGCATTTTTGGCAATTCGATCCTGTGAGAGACAATTGGATTACAGACGAAATGAGCGTTATCAAACGGGATTTCACGCCATTGGATATTCAGTTTGTATTGGAACGAAATGGATTTGCAGGTAGTGTGGCCGTTCAGGCTGATCAATCTGACGCGGAAACGAATTATTTGGTTCAGCTGTCCAAAAGCCACCCCTTTATCAAAGGTGTGGTCGGATGGATTGACCTCCAGGCCGAAGATATTGAACAGCAGTTGAAAAGTTACAAAGAACTACCGGTGATCAAAGGCTTCCGACACATTGTTGAGGGAGAATTGGATCCGGATTTTCTGATTCGCCCCGCAGTGTTGAATGGGTTAAAAGCATTGGCCAAATTTGGTTATACCTACGATTTACTGATCCGTCCGCGTCATTATGAGGCTACATTACAATGTGTTCAGCAAAATCCAAATCTTCAATTTGTACTGGACCATATTGCCAAACCTCCGATTAAATCAAGGGAGTTTGATGAGTGGGCTGCGTTTATCGATAAACTTGCTGCCTTTTCAAATGTGGTGTGTAAAGTTTCGGGATTGGCTACAGAGGCAGATTGGTCGGGTTGGAAGTTGGATGACTTCAAACAATATCTTGACCATATTTTCCTACGTTTTGGAAAACAAAGGATTATGTTTGGATCGGACTGGCCTGTATGCCTGTTAGCGGCCTCCTATGAGGAAAGTATCGCTATCGTTGAAGACAAGTTGGGCGAGTTTACAGAAAAGGAAAAAAATGCGTTTTGGGCTGAGAATGCCATACGTGTATATAATCTATAAAAAAGACTTCAGTATGCATGAAAGGGAAGGAATGTATACTGAAGTCTTTTCATGGCAGATAAATTGAGTCTAATCAGCTCGCTGCCATTGGAATAAGCTTTAATCAATAACCAGTGAAACAAGTTCGTTGATGTAGAAAACAGACGCTCATCAATGAATCATACAATTCAATAAAATTATTATGGATCTTCATTTAAAAGATAAAGTAGTTATTGTTACAGGTGGTGCAAAAGGGATAGGGCGCGCTGTAGTGCATGCCTTGGCCAAGGAACAGGCTATTCCTGTTATTGTGGGACGTAAGCAGGCCGACAATGAGAAAGTCAGGGAAGAAGTGAAACAGTTTGGTATTGATGCTTTGTGTATCGAAGCTGAATTGTCCAAACCGGAAGATTGTGCTAGAGCAGTACAAAAGACACTCGAGGTTTATGGCCGTATAGATGGTTTGGTAAACAATGCCGGGCAAAACGATGGAGTAGGCCTAGCTTCGGGCAATTACGAAAAATTTGTGGCTTCATTGCATAAAAACCTGATCCATTATTATTTAATGGCGCATCATGCATTGGATGCATTGAAAACATCTAAAGGAAGTATTGTCAATATATCTTCCAAAACAGGGGAAACAGGGCAAGGTAATACATCTGCCTATGCTGCTTCCAATGGCGGACGAAATGCATTGACACGCGAATGGGCGGTAGAACTATTGCCTTATTCAATTCGTGTCAACGCGATTATTGTTGCTGAATGCGCTACACCACAATACGATACCTGGATCCAGACTTTGCCGAATCCGGAGGAAACATTGAAGAAAATTACGGACCGCATTCCATTCGAGCATCGAATGACGACAGCGGAAGAAATAGCAAATACAACCGTATTCTTATTGTCTGACAAGTCAAGCCATACAACGGGCCAATTGATCCACGTCGACGGCGGTTATGTGCATTTGGACCGTTCGATCATCAATGAGCAATAATCGATCTTTATCTGTCCACTTGTCGTTAAAATTCTGCTGGAAAAAGGTAGTATTTCGCAATAGCTAAAAAGAATGCTTACCAGGAGAAGGGAGTCATTGGAAAAGAATTTAAGCTTAAATAGTCCTTGTTCGGTACGCGGACAAGGATTTTTTATTGCTAGTTTTTATTTGCGGTTAATTTATGTCAGGACGGGACAGGCGAATGAATAGGTCGTTCCGTTGGGGGCACCTATTTGGGTGTTTTAGATGTTTTCGTTTATAAGTCTTATTAGGTGTCAACTTAATTAAGGAGGGGGCAATTAAACAAAAAAAGCCTGTTCAGAAGAACAGGCTTTTTTTGTGGTGCCACCTGGGTTCGAACCAGGGACACAAGGATTTTCAGTCCTTTGCTCTACCAGCTGAGCTATGGCACCAGTTGACCTTTTATTTAAATCTGTGATCATCAGATTGAAGCGTGGTGCCACCTGGGTTCGAACCAGGGACACAAGGATTTTCAGTCCTTTGCTCTACCAGCTGAGCTATGGCACCGCTTTTTTGCTATGGGTTTGTTCCCCTATTGCGATGCAAATATAGTGTGATAATTTGAATTCTAAAATTTTTATGGAGATTATTTTCGCTCTTTTTTCGAAAGTGTTGATTTTGATCGAGATAAAATTACAAGAAACTAACATAGAGGAAAAGGAATAAGCTGTATCTTTGCATTTCAATAAATAGCGATGAGTAAAAGAGGAAGAGTTTTAGTTGCAATGAGTGGAGGGGTCGATAGCTCCGTTGCTTCTGTCATGCTCCACGAACAAGGATATGAGGTCATAGGTATCACGATGAAGACCTGGGATTATGCATCTGCAGGTGGTTCATCCAAGGAGACGGGATGTTGTAGCCTCGACAGTATCAATGATGCTCGTACATTAGCCGTAAACTATGGTTTCCCGCATTATATATTAGATATACGCGATGAGTTTGGAGACTTTGTAATAGATAATTTTGTTGAGGAATATATTGCTGGGCGTACACCCAATCCATGTGTTCTTTGTAATACCCACATCAAATGGGAAGCGTTGATGAAACGTGCTGATAAATTGGATTGTGAATTTATCGCTACGGGACACTACGCCAATATCCGTATGCACGACAATGGCCGTTATGTCATATCAAAGGGTAAGGATGAAAATAAAGATCAGTCTTACGTCTTATGGGGCGTATCGCAGGAGAACCTAGCTCGTACACAGTTTCCGTTAGGATCTTTCACGAAAAAGGAGATCCGTCAAATGGCGCTCGATATGGGACAGAAGGAGCTTGCCAATAAATCGGAAAGCTACGAAATCTGTTTTGTGCCAGACAATGACTACCGTGCGTTTCTGAGACATAAAGTACCTACATTAGATCAGCAGATCGGTCCGGGTAATTTTATCCTTTCAGACGGAACAGTTGTCGGTAAACATATTGGGTACCCGTATTTTACCATCGGCCAACGTAAAGGTTTAGGCATTGCTTTGGGTAAACCCATGTTTGTGATCGAAATTCTCCCTGAAAGCAATACGGTGGTATTGGGGGAGGAGCATGAGCTTGAAAAATCACATGCCTATGTGCGTAATGTGAATTTTGTCAAATATGCGGGTCTTGACCAGCCAATGGAGGCAATTTCAAAAGTACGTTATAAAGATTCAGGAGCTTTGTCGACGATTTCGCAAGAGGGTGATAAGGTACGTATAGACTTTGTGCATAATGTAAAAGGTATCGCGCCGGGACAATCAGCCGTATTCTACGAAGGAAATGACCTTTTAGGTGGTGGTTTCTTGATGAAATAATAAAAGCTGATCTGAAATTCAGCATAAGAATTCTAATCCCTATACTGTAAATACAGTATAGGGATTTTTATTTTATAAGGGGTGTAACGTTCTTGCTATTCTATTTTTATTCGGGATTTCTAAGGTTGTGTGCTGCTATTATGCCGGCAGGATTTAAGTCAACCGAATTGAGAAGTAGGGCATAACTACTTCTTTTTTCAAGATAGAGAGTCGAAAGCGATACCAAGATGGTATCGTAATTTTTATCAGGTGAATCAAAGGTGAGTGTTGTGGCCTCATGCTTTTGATTATCATATCGTGTTAATTCGATTTCGTGGGAGCCAATTGTTAGCGCATATTTTTGATCAAAAGATAAGGCTACAATTTCAATTTTTAGGATGATAAGGTTACATGCCTTAGGCCAATAGAAATTTTGTTGTGTGTTCAATTCGGGCAGTTGTACTGAGGTGGTTCCCGTAGCAGCAAAAGTCACATTGGTATCGAAATAAAGATAATCATAGATGTGGCAATTCTTATTGAATTGAAAGCCGACCAGTCCCTGGATATTTCCTCGAGCGATTCTTTGTTCTCCGGGGTCGTATTTTCCATTACCAAGCAGTACACGTTGCATACGTCTAACCAGTCTGTTGTGCATGCCGCTGTCATGTATGTTTTGATGCACAGCATTGAAAGCCCGGCGGATTGTTGCACCCGCTGCGCTCGCGGTTCCGAAATCGGAAGCAGCAGCTTCAGTCCACCTTGTTTGGCGTATTTTGTCCAATGACTTGGACTGCACGACATTTTTGTCTCCAACTTTACGATTGACCAAATTTCTAATTTGACCTCTCAGATATCCATTTTCAATTATAGCCATACCTAAAGATACGCTTTTAAATTTCTTTTAGGTAATTTATCGTAACTTTTGCGAAATTTAAAATCGTGAAGTAAGGGGCTTTACGAATTTTGAAATTAGTGGTACTTCAAGATAATGAAATTGCTAACAGATAGCACTATGGTTCGCTACTGACTTAGCTAAGATAGCTTTTACATCCGATTAAGAAAGGTATTGTGTGGGAGGTGCTTCTGAGATTATATCAGTTTGCGTGCGAGGTAAACTCGGTGTCAACACGGAGTGAACACGGACTCAGCCCGGAATAAGGTGGTTTAGGATGTTCGTCTGTTATGTTTGTTCCCTGTGGGTGAAATGAGATAAACCTGATCTCTTGTAAATATACAATGCGTTTTCTGTTTTTCGTTTTTTAAGGACATTTTTTTTGAACGGTTTAGTATACGTATGTATTATAGTTATTTCTATGTGTATAGAAAATATTTACAATTTATTTTTATTTGTTTGTAAATACTTTATTTTTGTATTTATAAACTATACTAATATAATTATGGTAGAAGAACAGCCAATAAAAAGGCAGTCGGTCTGGATCTGGGACGAAGACTATCCTTATTCATTAGATACTAATGAATTGCAAAATCCAATAATTGCGCTTGAAGATGTGTTTTCAAATTATTCTTTGGTTGATTGTCAATATCTATTATGGGAATGGAAGCATTGCCACTACCGACCCTATCTCTTTTCGTTTGGCAATGGTATACATACGCTTTATCACTTCATGGGTAAAATACAAAAGCTCCTTAATGTAGGCTGGTTAATCGACAAGGAGTTTGGTTGTGCTCAACTTTTAGTTGCCAGCGATAACCTTGCTTTCCAAGAATTCAAGGACAATAATTATTGTTCGTTTTTTACTGAGTCGAATAATAGCTTGAAGTCAGTGATTACTACAACTTTTGATCAAGAAGAAGGGCTTCAGGGATTCATGAATGTATTGCGGCATTGGTGGGAGATGGGAGTGGGCTGGCGGCATCTGGATGTCGGTGACCGATGTAATGTGGGAAGTGAAATTCCTGAGTTTAGGCGACTTACCCTAATGGTCGAAATAATGAATTTTATTTATAGAAGTAATGGAATGAAAGAGTCACAAAAAATGAGAGAGTCACAAAATGTGTATGCCTGCAGTAGCTATCTTTCTTTGGAGGAAGGGAGGCAGCCCGTAAAGACAATAATGAGAATATTTAATAAATGGGAATATGAAGATTTAAAGGAATTTCTTCGAAAATTATTTTATACAATGGAATCCCATGGAGGTCTTGAAGAAGGAATTATGGGGGATAGGGGGGGTATAGCCCATACCTTTCACAAATTGATAGATCTTGCTCACCAGCTATCATTGAACAATGAAAGCTTTTTTGGGGATGTAAAACACTTTATAATGCATGAAGTTTCGGAGTTTGAGAATTTTTGGACGGATTATGATAACCCTCCCTTTCATCATTTACCAAAAATGGACTTAGATTACTTGGTCACTAAGTTAAAAGGCATTAAATATGACTTACTTCATCGAAATCTTCATGAATTTATGTTGCTTTTAGTTGGCCCCGAAGACGAATTTACAGATAATTATACTCGTGTGATTTCTTTGTTTCAAGGGTTAGAGGAGTTGTTGGAAGTTCTCTATCTCATTATGTTGAGCCGTGTACAAACAGAATGGTAATTAATTTTAAATTATGGATATACTAAAACCGATCGGAATAATTGATCTAGAGACAAGTAAACACGATATATCTTACAAAAGTATGCTTACATTATATTGGCAGTTTTTTGACGCGACTGACTACGAAAGTCATTTGCTTGCCAATGATAAGCTTTTAAGAACTGTGATGTCGAACGAAATTTATCCTGATTTATATCTTGCAAACGCGACATATCGATTAGAGTTAAATAGGAGATTGATAGATTTAGCATGGCTGTATCTGACTTATAAAGAAAATGTTGGAGGGGGGTGTGAGTTTCGTATTGTTGATGATTCAAAAAGATACCGGCCAGAGTTTTGTTATGTCAATAATAGCACATACTACTTTGATGATTATTCGTGTTTACACATTAAATTTGATGAACAATATAAACCATTTAGACGCGAAGATGATTATATGGAAGTGGTTTACCGCTTTAAGGGGAAGGTTCGTTGGTTGTCGTTGGACGAAATTGAAAATCCTTATATGTTTTATAGGTCTATTTTTGAAAATAGGACACATCTCGATTGGATTCAATTGCTTGCTAAATGGGGAGAATATACTTTCTTATCAACAAGTATTTGTCAAGAGATTGATGGTGGAGAAGTTTATGATACGTATGTTCTTTTTCAGAAATTAACAGAAATGGCTTATTTGATAAATCGCTATGAAGATTATATTCCAGATTCAAGGGCATTTTTATATTCAGAATTCGGTGAATATCCGTCAAATTTAACGATAGACGAAATTATAAGTCCACAAACAGTGCTGCTTAAGATATTTGGAAAATCTACTATTGATACAATTCTTAATGAAATGTTTTGGTGGTTGGATTCTATTTTAAACGGACAAGAGATTAGTGATTTTAAGCGCGTCTATACTGTTTACACATCCGTTTTAAAGATTGTGGAATTTTGTTGGATATTTAAGCCGCATAAGAGGCCGCGCATTGGATTGAAAGATGATGATAGCGATGAAAATGCCTTTTACACTTCTTCTTTTGAATCATTAAATTATCAAACTAATTATTTGGAGATAAAGGAAAGATCAGAACCATTATTTGCTCTTAATTGGATTTTTTCTGAATACCAAAGAGAAATAGGGTATTTGAGGTCTGTGCTAACAGACTGTTTTGAAGTTTCTGTTGGAAAAGGAAGCTCATCTCTCAATATTATAGTTATAGAGAGCTTAAAAACGAATTGTGCTAAGTTTATTGAACTAGCCTATTTATTTCACCTGGTTCTACTAGAAGAAAAAGAATAGCGATGCCATTTGCAAAACTTACGCTTTATGACTATTTCCCGCGGAGATTACACCATAATGGTTTTTTAGTATGCTAGGCTCGTAATAAGAGATTGATAATAGAGAGGAGGATGTTGGATTGCTCAAAAAAAAAGCAATAATCGATTGAAATTGCTTTTTTTTTGAGCGATTTCTTTCATGAACTTCATTCAAAAGGGAAAATAAGATGACATAATTTTGTTAAAATTACTAATAATTTTAGTAATTTTAACTTATGAATCAGTCAGAATATTTTAAGGGCAGAGGGGCACAGATCAACCCCAATAACAAATTTTTTTCCAACCAGTATGTGCAGGAGCACATTGAAGGCTTGGATGAGGAATTTCTTGGGGCCGAAAAAACGCAATTTATTCCGACACATCCGAAGTCCATTATCTCCAAATCCAATAGCCCAGACCTGCGATTTGAACGATCAATCAATCCCTATCAGGGCTGTGAGCATGGCTGTATTTACTGCTATGCCCGCAATTCACATGAATACTGGGGCTTTAGTGCCGGATTAGACTTCGAGCGCAAAATCCTGGTCAAACACAATGCTGCTCAACTTCTGGAGCATGAATTCCGCAAGTCCAGTTACCAGCCTGATTTGATTATGCTCTCAGGCAATACCGATTGCTACCAACCTATCGAACGGAAATTGGGGATCACACGATCGCTTTTAGAATTGATGCTAAAATATCGAAATCCAGTTTCCATCATCAGCAAGAATGTATTGATGCGAAGGGATTTTGACCTCTTGCGTGAGCTTGCAGCACTGAATCTGGTATCCGTTGCCGTGACCATTAATTCCCTAAGGGAGGAGGTTCGGCAAAAGATGGAACCCAGGACGGCTACTGCCTCGGCCCGTTTAAAACTCATTGAGGGATTGGCGGGGATAGGTGTGCCTGTGATGCTAATGATAGCGCCCATTGTTCCCGGGATCAACAGCGACGAGATTTCAGATTTGATCCGTTCGGGAGCAGATGCGGGCGCAATTACCGCCTCTTATACCATTGTTAGACTTAACGGGCAGATCGGTGGTATATTTAAAGATTGGTTGTATCAGAATTATCCCGATCGCGCCGAAAAGGTATTGCATTGGATCGAGGCTTGTCATGGCGGAAAAATTAATGATACTGATTTCGGACGGCGTATAAAAGGGGATGGCAATATGGCAGAGAGCCTGCAGCATTTATTTAAACTTTCTGTGAAGAAATATATGAATAATGGGGTGCTTCCGCCTCTGAGAAGGGATCTTTTCCGCTTGCCGGATGCGGGTGTGCAACTGGGATTATTTTAATACAACAAAGGCCAGATTCATTTGAGAGTCTGGCCTTTGTTCTGAGCAGAATACGGCTTCCGAAAGCACGGAGTCATAAATTGATGCTCAAATTCTTATTTTTTTCTATTGATCAATACGTAACTGATATATAATAGTAATAACCACACCGGAATCAATTCAACCGGTAATTTCATGCCAGTTACCCACATGATACCCAGCACAGCAATCAGAAAGATCAGACAGATATAATTGCTCAATGGATAGAGAAACGAAGGAAATTTCGTTTTTACATGCGCATCGATTTTGTTTTTTCTAAAGTATAAATGCGTGATTGAAATCATTAGCCAGTTGATGATCAATGAAGAAACAACCAGCGACATCAGGATCTCCAATGCATTTTTTGGTGCAACATAATTGATAAAGACACAAATCGCGGCAAACACTGCTGAAACCAGAATAGCATTTATAGGCGCATGATTTTTGTTAAGCTTGGACAAAAACTTGGGTGCATTACCTTGTTCAGCGAGCCCAAAGAGCATTCTGCTATTACTGTAAACACTGCTATTGTATACAGATAAGGCCGCGGTGAGCACGATCAGGTTGAGTGCGTTTGCGATAATTTTTGTGAAATAGAATGTTTTTCCGAATAGGGTAAATTCAAAACCATTAAGTTTGTCAAAGACCAATACAAAAGGACTCGTATCCGCGGTGATATTTGTCCAAGGTGTGAGGGAAAACAAGATAATCAGAGCACCCACATAAAAGATTAGTATGCGGTAGATAACCTGATTGGTAGCTTTTGGTATATTTTTCTCGGGATGCTCGGCTTCGGCAGCAGTAATACCCACCAATTCGAGTCCACCAAAAGAAAACATGATCAGTGCCATGGCGGATAGCAGACCTTCATAGCTGCCATCTCCAGCTTGGTTAAACCAGCCTTTTGGAAAGAACCCCCCATGCGAAGTCAGGTTGCCCAGGCTCGCCTGTTCACCTCCGGTACCACTAACCAGGAGATAGACACCAAAGACAATCATGGCAATAATAGCGACAACCTTAATGATTGAAAACCAAAATTCTGTCTCGCCATAAATTTTTACCGAAGCAAGATTAAGGGCATTGATAGCGAAGAAGAAAAATAAGCTGGATCCCCAGAGTGGGATTTCCGGCCACCAGAATTGAACATATACTCCAATAGCTGTTAGTTCGGCCATGCTCACTAAAATATAGAGCACCCAGTAGTTCCAGCCAGAGGCATAGCCGGCAAAAGACCCCCAATATTTATTGGCGAAGTAACTAAAGCTACCAGATACGGGTTCCTCAACCACCATTTCCCCCAATTGACGCATAATAAAAAATGCAATTATCCCTGCAAAGGCATAACCAAGTATCACTGCCGGTCCCGCTAGTGTGGCAGCTTTTCCTATCCCAAGAAACAATCCGGTTCCGATGGCGCCACCAAGTGCGATCAGCTGAATATGTCTATTTTGAAGTCCTCTTTTTAATTGTTTCGAATCCTTGTTATTCTGTTTCTCCATTTGTATGGTTAATACGGTTACTTATTTAATGTCGATCAGTCTTGATCCTGAATATTCTACTCGTCTCTTTTCCAACGTAGGATTGAGATGAAATCGGTTTATCTGCAAAGTACTACAAATTATTTAATTTGCTACTACAGCATGTTTACCTAAGCGCATAAAGTTAGTAAAACACTTAGGTATTTTATACAACTTGGGCTTCGCTTTTTGCTGAACCGGAAAGTAATCTTGATTAATGCTGCTGAAAGACAGCTTTTTAATGGAAAACGCTACCATGAGAATGGTAGCGTTTCTTTTGTTCGTAGCTAGTGTGATTTTTGGCCACTCCACCTTAGAACGAAATTTTGTTTGTAAATGATACAATAAAAGATAAATTAATTTGCTTTTTGTGGTTTTTCCGCTGTTCCGCAACTACATCCGCAACCTTTGGAGCAAGCTGATTTACCTTTGAGTGATTTACGGACATTTCTAACGACATACCATACAGCCGCTAATACCAAAACTCCAACGATGAGATATTGTACTGTTATATTATCCATGACCTATTATTTTTAAGGGCTGTAAAAGTCGCTACTGAGCGAACTCGCACAACACGTTAATCTATTTTAAAAGCTGGTAAGCAATCAAGGCACTGAAATACGCCAGACCTGTCATAAAACCAACCTGAATTAATGTCCATTTCCACGAACCTGTTTCTCTTTTAACCGCTGCTATGGTACTCATACATTGCATGGCAAACGCATAAAATAAGAGAAGCGATATTCCCGAAGCAAAATTGTAGGCTGGTAAGCCTGTGTTACGGTTGATCTCCGTCCGCATTTTGCTTAATACGGTTGTTTTCGTTGCTTCATCTTCAATATCAACCTCGTCGCCTAGACTGTATACCGTCGCCATGGTTCCGACGAAAACCTCTCTTGCAGCAAAAGAAGAGATCAGGCCAATTCCCATCTTCCAGTCGTAACCTAGTGGCTCTACAACCGGTTCAATTGCCATGCCAAGATAACCGAGGAAAGAATGTTCCAGACGGTAAGAAGAGATCTCATGGTCTAGGTCTTCGCCCGAGAGATTAGGATTGTTTTGTATCACATATTCTTTTGCATTACTGAATTTGTCGTTAGGTCCAAAGCTGCCCAAGGCCCAAAGGATGACCGAGATTGCCAAGATGATCTTACCCGCACCGAAGACAAAACTTGATGTTTTCTCCCACACATTTAGAGCGACATTTTTCCAGTCCGGAGACTTATAAGTCGGAAGCTCAAAGATGAGGAAAGACTTGTGTTTGGACTTAATGATTTTTGTCAGAAGAATTGCTGAAAATAATGCGGCAAATATCCCGAGGATATACATGACAAACAAAACCATCCCCTGCAGTTGAAATCCGGCGTATTTGGTATTGGGGATCACCAATCCGATCAGTACGATGTAGATAGGGAGACGTGCAGAACAGGTCATGAATGGCGTAACCAATATGGTGACTAATCTTTCCTTTGCATTTTCAATATTACGTGCAGACATGACGGCAGGTACGGCACATGCCACGCCAGAGATCAGTGGGATGACCGATTTTCCATTTAAGCCAAAAGGTCTGAGCCAGCGGTCCATCAGGAAAACCACACGGCTCATATAGCCGGTCTCTTCCATAATCGAAATAAAAATGTATAAAATAACGATCTGTGGAATAAAGATGACGATACCTCCGATACCTTTGATAATACCGTTGCTCAACAGATCTGTTAATGGACCCGCAGGTAGGGTTGCTTGAATGTAGGCTGCGAAATCGCCAAAAAGGCCATCTATAAAGTCCATAGCCGGACCTGACCAGGTATATATGGCCTGGAAAATCAGGAAAAGAATACCAAAAAAGATCAGATAGCCAAAGATCGGATGGAGCAATACCTTGTCGATCGCGTTTGTCTTATTTTTGTTGGACGCATCGTCCTTGGTATAGATTTCAGCTAAGTTGCCATCTAAGGATTTGCTCCGCAGGATGGCTTCTTCTTTTTGCAATTTCTCCGCTTTTAATTGATGCTTTTCACGGATTTGTTGAATTGCCTGATTTTTTTCTTTGGATAAAAAAGATACTTCACCTTTGGCCAAATATTGCCAGGTATGGTATTCGGTATCCAAAGGGAACAGTCTTTTGGTCTCTTCCAATGCTTCATTCGCTATGGCTGGCAATTGAAACTTGCTGATATACATCGGCGGTACTGCATCGAAGTTTTTGATCAGCTGATCTATGCCTTGCCCTGTGCGTGCATTTGTTTCGTATACTTTTGTATTGAGTAGCTGTTCGAGTTTTGGGATATCTATACTGATTCCTTTTTCTTTGGCCTCATCGATCATATTGATGACGAAGATGGCCGGAAGACCGAGTTCGCGCGCTTGTTGATAGAGGATGACAGACCTTTTTAGGTTTGTCGGTTCGGCAACGACAACAACGAGATTGGGCCTAAAACTGTTTTCTTTGTTGACCAGTGTATTAAAGACGACTTCTTCATCCATTGAGCTTGGGAACAATGTATAGGTTCCGGGAAGATCGATGACACGATAGGTCTTGTTGTTGGCTTTAACTTGTCCCTCACGTTTCTCTACCGTGATACCAGGATAGTTTCCTACTTTCTGATTTAATTTTGTAATCCGGTTAAACAAAGAGGTTTTACCCACATTTGGATTACCCAAAAGTGCAATAATCGGGTTATTCATTATTTTTGATCAATAAGGATGACTTTAGCTTCTGATTTGCGAATGGCAATCAAGGCGTTATTAGCAATAATATTTAAACATATAGGACCATTTAAAGGTGCGATATGTTTCACTTCTACTTCTGTACCGGGTACAAAACCCAATTCGAAAAATTTAGCTGGAATATCGTGCGAATCAAAATCAATAATTACCGCTTTTTCCCCTTTTTTTAGCTTGTCTAAGCTAGTTTTATTACGCATCTACCTGTTTTTTTGTATCCTCCAAATATACAGATTTTCTACCATTTAGAATGATTCTAATGTCATAGTTATGTATTTAGCGCAAAAAACAGCTATCTTTACGGGTAAAAAGGGATTAATTATCAACCAAAATGAAAATCGAGGACGAAATCAAAGTAAGTAAATTCAGTAATGAATGGCATCGTTGTACCGTAAATATCCTATACACGTACAATTGGCTTAACAACGAACTTGAGCAAAGGGCAGCCAAAGAGCGGATCACTTTGAAACAATTTAATGTCTTACGCATTCTCCGGGGACAATACCCAAAACCTGCAACCAATAGCCTGATCAAATCAAGGATGTTAAGTACGACACCTGATATCTCCCGAATGATAGATAGAATGGTAACGAAAGGACTTGTTTCCCGTTGTCAATCCGGCGGTGATAAGCGGGCAGTTGATCTGGTTATCACCGATAAGGGGCTGGAGATCCTTAAGAACCTGGAGGAACCAATGTTAATGAAAGATATTTTGTCCGATAGGATTACTCCCAAAGAAGCAACCCAGCTCAGCGCTTTATTGGACAAGCTGAGAGGCTAATTAATGTGCATGGTCATGGTCATGATGATCATGATCATGCAGCTCTTCTTGCTTGCCCTGTCCGTGGTCGTGAGCATGATCATGCTCGCCAGCGAAAGCAAAACTTGCTAAGGCAATGGCCACTCCGGCGATTACCGCAATCATTTTCTTTTTGTTAAATTTATGATGGTCTATAGATCCGGACTCGAACAATATGGTTGTCGATATATGTAGAAATATACCAATTACCACGGCCATGATCTTATCAAAATATTGTTGAATATGACCAACCTCGCCAGCGCTAATCGCTTTACTCAATAGGAAGCCGAAAGGGGTCATGGCCGCGAATAGTGCCAGTGTAATGATAATCGTGTTTTTTTTCAGGTGTGTGCTGATAAGTATGCTACCTAAGGCGAATGCCGCAGGAATATGGTGGATCGAGATCCCCAAGGCTAGCTCGGTCTGATGTGTCGCTGCCAATGGCATTCCCTCAAGGAAGGCGTGTAGACATAAGCTAAACATGATACCGATTGGAAAGCTGTGGCTGTGATGGCCATGCCCATTCTCGGTATGGATATGTCCGTGTTCAATTCCCTGAGAAAATTGCTCAAGAAACAACTGGAATAAAAAGCCACCGAGTACATAGATGCCCAATATTTCGGGTGAGGTATTCGTCGACTGGTATACATGTGGAATTAAATGCAGTACAGTAATGGAGAATAGATAAGCCCCACTAAAAGAAAGGATCAATTTTAGAAAATTTGTTCCTTTTTTCTGGACGAAAAAAACAGCGATACCACTTGCAAATGCAGGTACGAATAAAATTAAAATCAATAAAATTGAATTCATTATACTTGTTCAGTTTTAAAAAAGCTAGGTACAAACCGCTTAAATAGATAGCCTGTAGCCAATCCGACCAGGATTCCAAGTGCGGAGCCACAGAGTATATCAAAGGGGTAATGAACACCAACATAGATTTGAGAGACCGAAATCAGGAATGCCCAGGCAATACAAAGCCAAAGCACATATTTCCATCTTCGTCGGAAAAGCACAATCCAGAAGAAGGCCAGGGAAAAGTGATTGGCCGCATGGGAGGAGGTAAAGCTAAATCCGGAGCCACAGCGTACCCGAATATTGACATTTTCCTTAAACTCCACATCATTGCAGGGCCTGATTCTTTTGACAGTCTTTTTGATCAAATGCGATGAGATCCCATCAGAAATACCAAAAGTAACCAATGTCATTGCCACAATCAGTATACCCATTTTTCCATAAGTTTTTATGAAAAAAATAACCAGAAATAGATACAGTGGAGCCCATGTGTATGGATTACGTAAAATAGGCAACAGCCAGTCAAATACAGGGTTACTTAAACCTTGATTGATGGCAAGAAAAATTTCCTGGTCGATGTGTACTAATTGTTGAATCATAAATGTTGTTGATTACAATGAAATTCCCAAACTTTTAAAAACTCGCTTTTCAAAAGTAAAAATAATTTCATTGCAAACGATTGTTTCTTTTAAAAACAACTTTGTTGCAACAAAGATACGTTAAATATTCAATAATTATAATTTTAATTCGATATTTTATTGCCATAATGCTAAATTTACACGTTAATCAATTCAAAGGAAATGACTTTAATTAAATCAATCTCAGGAATACGCGGTACGATAGGCGGTCGTGCAGGAGAAGGACTTACGCCAATAGATATTGTTAAATTTACAGCTGCTTACGGAACTATTATTGTAAAGCAAACCGGAATAAAGAAAATTGTAGTTGGAAGAGATGCCCGTGTTTCTGGCGAAATGGTCAGTAACCTTGTTATCGGAACCCTGCAAAGTATCGGTGTTGACGTCATTGATTTGGGATTATCGACAACGCCTACAGTGGAGATTGCTGTTCCCATGGAAAAAGCGGCCGGAGGGATTATCCTGACAGCTTCGCATAATCCGGGACAATGGAATGCGCTAAAACTGTTGAATGCAAAAGGCGAATTTATATCCGACGCGGAAGGTCAGGAAGTTTTAGCCCTTGGTGAATCCCTGGATTTTGATTTTTCTGCTGTCGAGCAACTAGGTTCGGTACACAAAGATTATTCTTATCTACAAAAACATGTTGATGCTGTATTGGCATTGGAATATGTAGATAAGGAAGCGATCAAAGCGGCGAACTTTAAAGTTGCTTTGGATGCGGTGAATAGTACGGGTGGAACATTTATTCCTGCCTTACTGGATGCGCTGGGTGTACAGACAATTTATAAAATTCACTGTGAGCCGAATGGCAATTTCCCGCATAACCCCGAGCCTCTAAAGGAACATCTCACAGATTTATCTGCTGCCGTGATCGAAAATAAAGCTGACTTGGGAATTGCTGTCGATCCTGACGTGGACCGTTTGGTATTCATGATGGAAGACGGGGAGTTATTTGGTGAGGAGTATACACTTGTTGCTGTTGCAGATTATCTTTTGCAGCACAAAAAAGGGAATACAGTCTCCAATTTATCGTCGACACGTGCCCTACGTGATGTAACCAAAGCTCACGGTGGTGAATATTATGCTGCTGCTGTAGGCGAAGTTAATGTGGTCACCAAAATGAAAGAAGTAGATGCTGTGATCGGTGGCGAAGGTAATGGTGGGGTAATCTATCCAGCCTCACACTATGGTCGTGATGCTCTGGTAGGTGTGGCTATTTTCCTGACGCATTTGGCTAAGTTGGGTAAGAAAGCTTCGGAGTACCGCGCTTCACTGCCACAATATTTTATGTCCAAGAATAAGATCACGTTGACACCAGAACTGGATATCGACAATCTTTTGGCGAAAATGGAAGAAAAGTATAAAAATGAAGAACACAGTACCATCGATGGACTGAAAATAGACTTTGAAAATGAGTGGGTGCATTTGCGTAAATCCAATACGGAGCCTATCATTCGGATCTACTCCGAAGGGCCAACACCGGAGGCCGCGGAGCAGATCGCGCAAAAAATCATTCGCGAGATCGAAGAAATAATTAAATAAAAACAAAAAGCTGCATCCGCAGCTTTTTGTTTTATGATCTACACGGCAATATATTTCCACAAATAAAATACGTAAGCATAATTTATGATGAAGAAGACCCTTATAGCGATTTATTGTTTTTTGAGTCTATTTTTATATGCAGTTCCGCTGATGGCTCAGAAGCCTGTTGATGCAGTCAATGCGACTTTGGATACCTGGCATAAATCTTCGGGCGAAGTCAAATTTGGGCCTTTTCTAAACGCGCTGGCAGCAGATGCCGTTATCTTGGGAGCCGACCGGCAGGAACGCTGGGATAAAAACCATAGTAGTACATTCTCTGAGCAATATTTTAACGCCCAATATGCTTGGAACTATACTTATCAAAACAGATATATCCATTTTAATACCGATAGTACAACGGCTTGGTTTGATGAGACTTTTAAGATAAACACCAAGTATTTTCGGGGTACAGGTGTGCTGAGCAAGATCGATAATGATTGGAAGATCAGGCAATATAACCTGTCCATGCTTACGCCTTATCAGGAGGTCAAGTCGGCCATTGGTGGAAAGCTGGGACACAATGTGCATAATAACCTGTTGCTGGTCATGGTGCTGTTTTTCTTTATGGCCATGCTGTTTGTGCTGAGTCAACGACTAAAAATATCCTATCCCATCTTATTGGTTATAGGTGGTCTAGGGATTTCCCTTATTCCCGGAGCGCCAGTGATTAGTATAGATCCGGATATTGTCTTTTTGGTATTTTTACCACCCTTGCTGTTTGAAGCGGCCTGGTATACCAACTGGAACAATTTTTTGAAATGGCGGCGATCTATTTTCATCATGGGTTTTGGGCTGGTCTTTTTTACTTCCTTGGCAATCGCATATTTTTCGGTGAGTATTATTCCAGGGTTCACCTTGGCTTTGGGCTTTTTGCTGGGCGGGATTATTTCTCCTCCGGACGCAGTTGCTGCCAGTTCGGTATTAAAAGGCGTGAGTATACCTAAACGGGGTATCACGATCTTGGAAGGGGAGAGTCTCGTCAACGATGCGGCTTCTTTGACTGTATTTCGGTTTGCTTCCATCGCTATCCTAACGGGGCAGTTTGCGATGGGTACTGCAACAACACAATTTCTTGTACTCTCCGTAATGGGTGTTGTTGTCGGACTTGTGATCGGCCATATCTTGTATTTCTTCTTGCGTTATGTAGCTAAATCCTCCAGTATATCGACGCCAATTACGTT
Organism: Sphingobacterium sp. CZ-UAM; assembly: GCF_002000245.1. Classification (GTDB taxonomy): domain Bacteria; phylum Bacteroidota; class Bacteroidia; order Sphingobacteriales; family Sphingobacteriaceae; genus Sphingobacterium. The sequence goes on from NZ_MTCM01000002.1 coordinate 60,979, forward strand.
GATCGCTCCTTACCTGATGTATATCGTTGCCGAACATTTTGAATGGTCAGGTGTTCTGGCTGTGGTCAGTGGCGGCTTGTTCCTTTCTTTCCGGGCGGGTGATTATCTGAACTATCATACCCGGATACAAACCAAGGAAGTTTGGGCAACAATTGGATTTTTATTGAATGGTTTTGTTTTTATCTTGATTGGACTTGAACTGCCAGTGATCATCAATGGGCTGGGGGAATATTCGATGGAAGAAGCAATTGATTTTTCTCTGGCCATCTGTGTTATTGTCATTGTATTGCGCTTGGTTGCGGTTTATCTTTCTGCCTATGTTCCACGTTTATTGTTTAAAAGAGTTCGTGTCAAAGAAAAAGGCCCGGGTTGGAAGCTGCCGTTGATCGTCGGCTGGGCCGGTATGCGGGGCGTTGTTTCGCTTGCCTCAGCCTTGGCTATCCCGATGACATTATATGACGGAACAGCTTTCCCGCATCGTAATCTTATTTTGTTTATCACTTTTGTCGTTATTCTGGTGACTCTGGTGTTTCAGGGACTTACACTGCCCCTGCTGATAAAATTGATCAAGATCGAGGAGGTTGATGAACAGGTACCGATGGAAGAGCAAATTGATGAAATCCGTGTTCGGCTAGGTAAGGACTCCATCGCTTATCTCGATAAGCATTATGCCAAAGAGATGATGGAATACGAAACAATCGCAAGGGTAAAAGAGCAGCTTATCCGAAGCATAAATGCATCTGAACGAGCCAAAGAAGAGGACACCCGGGCGCAGTTATCGGCTGTCAGGGGATTATATAATAAAATTATGCTCGAAATTCTGGCGGTACGTCGGGAAGGATTAGCGAAAATGAAGGAGAGCAAAGAGTACGACAGTGACGTCATCAAAGATTTAGAATATTCATTGGACTTAGAAGAGTCGCGCCTGACACGCAAATAAGGAGGACTGAGCCCTAGAGATTCAAAAATAGCCGGGTTAACCTATTGGACCAACCTGGCTATTTTTCCTTTATCACCAGCTAAGAAAACAGCTTTACCCTTTTTCGCCTTCTGCACGGCATTGTAGCTATCTGGCGAGATATTATACCATGTTTTTCCTTTGTCCGCTGACAGATCTGTTCCTGATGTTCCGGTACAGATAAGTTGTTTGTTCGAGAGATAGATAACAGCCGATTTAAAACCCGATACTGGCTGATGGGAAGCTTGCCAAGTTTTACCACCATCATTGCTCAAAAAGCAGGCTTTATCCTTATTTTTATCATTTCGGTAATCCCCACCAACGACAATCCCCGATTTAGGCGAACTGAATGCAATGGAAAAAGGGCCAGTGCTATTTTGCCCCTGCGTAATGGGACATCTGTAACGCTGCCAGGTATCTCCCTGATCTTTGCTCGTGTAGATATTGGAAACCGTTCCGCCGGTTGCGATCCAAAAGTCGCCCGTGGCAAGACTAAAGATGGAGGTACCACTGGCTGCAAAACCGGCCTCACCTTCGGCAATGGTATAGCTAAGGTTGGAGGATATATCTTTCCAGGTCTGCCCAAAATCTGTTGTTTTTAAGAGGGGCATCTGTCCTTGGATAGCATCGCCGAAAGCGATACCCACACCTTTTGGTGTAAAAGCAAAACCATCATAAAATATTTCGGGACGTGTATCTTTAAAAACCTCTTTCCAGCTTCTGCCCGCATCATTGGTTAGTAATATTAAGGCCGGGGAACCTGCTGAAATAATCAGGGCCTGATTTTCATCGAAAGCCTCGATATCCCTAAAGTCTATCTTTTCGTAACCGATGGGATTGACCCACTGCCAATTTTTTCCAGCATCGGTACTCAAACCCACTGTACCGTTGTTTCCGCTGACCCATAGTGTCTGATCATCGACAACACTTAGTCCCCGATAACTGCTATTGCGTTCTTGATTCAACAGCCTAATTGTGTTTTTTTGTGCAGATAGACTTTCGATAAGAAAGACCTGGACGAGAAAGAAAAAAAATAGTGGTTTCATGTGGTTATACTAGTTATTGCAATAAATTCAGTGTATAATGACGTTAAACTTAAATGTATTGTTGCGGGAGATCTGTTCGTATTACTGTGGTAAATTCATTTGCACTAAATGCAGTAATATAATTGCAGTAGATCTATTTACGTTAAATTCAATTGTACTTTTTGCTGTAAATCCATTCGCATTGTTACGGTAAATCTACGCATATTATTTAGACAAATCTACACTTCTGCGGGATGCTTTACGTCCTTTTTTCATTATCGTTTTCCTCAACAGGAGCAAGCCAACTGTCATTTTTCTTGGCGATTTAAAATAAGGGATACTCAATATGACGAGCAAGGATATACAGGCCGATGTCCCCAATGCGCCACCATATCCATTGAAAAACTTACTGGTATTGAGCAGGATGGTGGTGAATATAACACCTGCCAAGGAAAGTCCAAAATAAGTAGACAGCTGTGTCTTGGATACCATACCGATAAAAGAAGCGCCGATAAATACGGCCGGAATATACTGAGTGAGATAGGTGGAGAGTAGATGGGGGAAGAAATATAGGAAAGCGGATACGATCAACGTTAGCAATGCAGAGGAGCGTACAGCGCCCTGTCTGTATTTTGTGTTTACATAATATGTCGCTGTACTTCCGATAATTCCGACAAGATATAGAATGAATGTTTCCATGTTATTTGAAAAGATAAAGTAGTAAATAGGTCAACGAAACACCGAGGAAAGCCAGTGTGCCCAATTTGCCACCGACACCATTCAGTAAGCTTTTTGAAATCACCAGAAAGACTGCGGTAAAGACACCCGCTGTCAATATAAAAGAAAAACCATGAGCGACCTGGGAACTTGACATACCCACAAACGCACCACAATAGATGGCTGCAGGAAGATGAGGGAGGTAACTTGACTTCTTATTGATATTGGGGATAAATGAAGCTAATGTACCAGTCAGTGCAGCGCCCATGACAGGTCCGAGCCCAAAGATCTGATTGAAGTAATAGGAGATGATGGCACCTACTGGCACCCATGCCGCTATTTTGATTGACTCATATTCATGGATGTGGTGGTGTATCGGCGATTTGAGGTAGCTATATAAGATAAATAAGGAAAGTAATCCGATGAATGACAGTACAATATATGAGTTGGTATTTTCAACAAAAATGGCGACTAAAAAGAGCGCCTGGATAACAAATAATAAGCAAATACTTAAAATTCTAAACTTCTGCCTGGCTTGCATTGATTTCAAATTTCGGCAAAGTTATCAATTATTTGTCTATTCCACAGGTAGATTTTCTTTTTATCAGGATTGAATCGCGTATAAACTGTTGGATATCCTCATCATGTTATCAATTAGTTGTCTGTTCTACAGGTGGATTTTCTTTTTACCAGTATTGGATCGAGAACAACTTGTTCGATATCTTCATAAGGATCCTTTTGTTTAACCATCTTCATAAAGAGTTTAGCACATTCCTCGCCCATTTTGTTGGCCTGTTGATCGATACTCGATAAAGTCGGTGTAATAAACGAAGAGAACGTCTGGTTCGCAAAGCCGATAACGCCTGTTGCTGGAATGTCAATCTGAGCAGCTTTGAGCGCCTGGATAATGCCCACAGCGGTAAAGTCGTCACCTCCAATGATCGCATCCGGTTGAACGGAAGATTGCAGGATCTGCTCGGTGCCTTTGATCCCTGCTTCAATAGAGAGTTCCCCGCGGACTATAAGTTCATCCAGCTGTGGAAGACCTGCTTCTTTTAAGGCTGCTTCAAAACCGCTAAAACGATCCTGAAAGATAGCAATTTCTTTATTCGTGGTGATAAAACCAATTTTTTTATATCCTTGTTCGATCAGATGTGTGGTTGCAAGGTAGCCCGCTTCAAAATCATTCAATTTAACTACAGGTGCTGCAATGTCCTGGTGGGTACGGTCAAAGATAATCAGACTTTTGCCTTGCTTGATGACTTCCTGGAAATGTGCTATTTGCTGGGTTTCCAAGGAAAGTGAGGCTATGATGCCGTCCACCTGTGCTTCCAACAAAGTTTTGACTCCGTTTACTTCATCCGAATAGGATTCATTCGATTGATAAAGCAGTAAGCTATAGTTGTGCTTTTTTAATTCTTTTTCAATGCTGTGAACTGCTTCTGCAAAAAAATGGATTTGCATCGTTGGTACGATAACTCCAATGGTATTGGACCGGCCCGAAGAGAGTGAGGATGCAATTTTATTGACACTATAATTGAGTTCTTTTGCTTTGTCCAGGACCAACTGCCGTGTAGCCTCACTAATGGTGGGTATATTATTCAGGGCACGTGAAACCGTTGAAACCGTGATTCCAAGCGCCCGCGCAATATCATAAATCGTTGTTTTTCTTTTCACACCCCAAAGTAAATAATTTTATTGAATATTTTGGAAAATTCGGAAACATATCCTACTTTTATGCAACCGGTTGCAATTTTGTTGCCGGATATAATTTAAATAACCAGTTATACGATTAGGCATGTATTTTTTAGGTATAGATATTGGTACTTCTTCGGTCAAGGTTTCCATTGTTGAAGCATCCTCCCAACGTAAGGTCTGTTCGGCGCAATATCCCGCTGAAGAGGCTCTTATTATTTCGCCGCAGCCCAATTGGGCGGAGCAGGATCCCCAGGACTGGTGGACCTATTTCAAACGGGCTTTATCCCAGGCAAACGCTTCGGGGCTTTATGATCCCAAGCAGATTACGGCAATCGGTATAGCCTATCAGATGCATGGGCTTGTTGTTGTCGATCAGGAGCAACAGGTATTGCGCAATGCGATTATTTGGTGTGATAGCCGGGCTGTCGCATTGGGAAACAAAGCTTTTGAGGAGATTGGGAAGGAATTCAATTTAAAACATCACCTCAATTCACCGGGCAATTTTACCGCTTCCAAATTGGCGTGGGTCAAAGCCAATGAACCGGAAATCTATCAGAAAATCGATAAGATCATGCTTCCCGGGGATTTTATAGCCATGAAACTTTCAGGAACTATCAGCACCTCTATCTCGGCATTATCGGAGGGGGTATTCTGGGATTTTCAGCGCAATGAACTGTCTACGGCACTGATGGACTATTATGGTTTCGATACGGATTTAATACCGTCCATATTGCCCGTTTTTGCGGAACACGGTCAGATTAAGCCAACCGTAGCCGATGAATTGGGGCTATCACCGAAAGTAACAATCAACTATAAGGCCGGAGATCAGCCGAATAATGCGCTTTCCCTGAATGTACTCCAACCGGGTGAAGTCGCTGCCACGGCGGGCACTTCGGGTGTTATCTATGGTGTGAGTGACCAGTTGATAGCGGATCGTGAGTCTCGTGTCAATACATTCGCCCATGTCAACTATGGGCCGGATGAGATCCGGACGGGTGTATTGCTCTGCATTAACGGTACTGGTATTATGAACAGTTGGGGTCGGAAGCTTCTGGGAAAGGATTTGTCCTACGATCAGATAAATAGTATGGCCGCGACTTCGCCCATCGGTAGTAAAGGTTTACAGGTTATCCCTTTTGGAAATGGTGCGGAGCGTATGTTAAATAATCAATTGGTGGGGGCATCGATAACATCAATCGACCTCAATAGACATGAATCTGCTGATATCCTGCGAGCCATTCAGGAAGGAATCGCTTTTGCTTTTCGCTATGGACTGGATATTATGCGCGAAAATGGATTATTTCCTCAGATGATCCGTGCCGGCAATGCCAATCTATTTTTGAGCCCTGTATTTCGTGACTCGTTTGTGGGTGCGACTAATGTCCCTGTGGAAGTATATGATCATGATGGCAGTGTGGGCGCTGCTTTAGGTGCTGGAATCGGTAGTGGCTATTATGCCAGTTTCGTAGAGGCTTTTGACAGCTTAAAACCGGTTTATACTGTGGAACCTAAGGGGGTTGATCAGTATGAAGAAAATTATCAACAGTGGAGAGAAATTTTAGAAACAAAAATCAATACTAAATAAAATGAACATTATCAAAGAACAAAAGGAGTTTTTCAAAGGGATTGGACAGATCGAATTTGAAGGACAGGAAAGCAAAAATCCATTTGCTTTTCGTTATTACAATCCAAAACAAGTGGTTGCAGGTAAGACCATGGAAGAATATTTTAAGTTCGCCTGTTCGTATTGGCATTCTTTCAATGGTGATGGATCTGATCCGTTCGGCGGGCCAACCCACAGATTTCCCTGGGATGAAAGCAGTGACCCGATTACACGTGCAAAAGATAAGATGGATGCTGCTTTTGAGTTTATCAGCAAAATGAATATTCCCTACTACTGTTTTCATGATGTGGATTTGGTGGATTACACGGATAATGTGCTGGAAAACGAAAAAAGACTGGCAACGATCGTGGACTATGCGAAAGAAAAACAGCAGGCGAGTGGTATCAAGCTTCTCTGGGGCACAGCCAACCTCTTTAGCCACAGACGTTATATGAATGGCGCTGCGACGAATCCGGATTTTCAGGTATTGACGCATGGTGCTGCACAGGTGAAAGCAGCGTTGGATGCCACCATTGCGCTCGGTGGTGAAAACTACGTGTTCTGGGGTGGAAGGGAAGGTTATATGAGCCTGTTGAATACCAATATGAAGCGGGAACAGGAACATCTTGCCCAGTTTCTACATTTAGCCAAGGATTATGCGCGTAAAAATGGGTTCAAAGGCACTTTCTTTATCGAGCCCAAACCATGTGAACCGACTAAACATCAATATGACTATGATGCGGCCACCGTATTGGGATTTTTGAGACAGTATGACCTATTGGACGATTTCAAACTCAATCTTGAAGTGAATCATGCAACCTTAGCAGGGCATACCTTCCAACACGAATTGCAGGTTGCTATTGATGCCGGAAAACTGGGATCCATTGACGCCAATCGCGGTGATTATCAAAATGGCTGGGATACTGACCAATTTCCCAATGATATCAATGAACTGACCGAATCGATGTTGATCATTTTAGAAGGGGGGGGCTTCCAGGGCGGTGGTGTTAATTTTGATGCCAAAATTCGTCGCAACTCGACTGATCCTCAGGATTTATTCTACGCACATATCGGCGGAATGGATCTTTTCGCACGGGCTTTGCTTACGGCAGAACGTATCTTGCAAGATGGTGAATACCGTAAAATAAGAACCGACCGTTATGCATCCTTCGATAGTGGTCATGGGGCTTCTTTTGAGCAGGGTAAGCTGACACTGGAATATTTGAGAGATTTAGCGGTAGAATCTGGTGAACCACAAACGATCAGCGGAAGGCAAGAGTATTTAGAAAATTTGATCAATAGATATATATAGTTAATCAAAATATTTATATATTAGGCGATCAAATTAAACCAATTACCAATACATGAATAATTATTTAAGTACAAAAGATTACATCGTTTTCCTGATATACTTTGTCATTGTTGCAGGTTACGGATTATGGGTGTATTATCGCAAAAAGTCTGAGTCTGTAGGCTCCAAGGATTATTTCCTTGCCGAAGGATCGTTGACCTGGTGGGCGATTGGAGCCTCCCTGATTGCATCCAATATTTCTGCGGAACAATTTATCGGCATGAGTGGGTCGGGCTTCAAAATGGGACTTGCCATTGCCACGTACGAGTGGATGGCAGCAATTACCCTGATTGTTGTAGCGGTGTTTTTTATACCGGTATACCTCAAGAATAAGATCTTTACAATGCCGCAGTTTCTGCACAAGCGGTATAATGGTACTGTAGCCATGATTATGGCAGTCTTTTGGTTACTATTGTATGTGGTTGTCAATCTGACTTCGATTCTTTACTTGGGCGCTATTGCGGTGAGCAGCATTTCCGGAATAAGTCTGGAAGCTTGTATGTATGCTATTGCCATTTTTGCTGTTATCATCACATTGGGAGGTATGAAGGTGATCGGATATACGGATATTATTCAAGTATTCTTTTTGGTATTGGGTGGTTTGGCAACAACCTATCTGGCATTAAACCTTGTTTCCGAACACTATGGTGGTTCAGGTATCTTGCAGGGCTATCAATTGATGACCGAAAAGGCTTCCGACCACTTCCATATGGTTCTGGACCGTAAAAACGAGAATTACCTTGACTTACCGGGACTGACTGTTCTGATCGGTGGTATGTGGATTGTCAATCTGAACTACTGGGGCTGTAACCAATATATCACACAGCGGGCATTGGGCGCTGATTTGAAGACTGCACGTAACGGGATTTTGTTTGCCGCATTCTTGAAACTGTTGATGCCGATTATCGTCGTATTGCCTGGTATTGCCGCGTATGTTATGTGGAAAGATGGTTTATTTCAAAATGAAATGATGCAACATGGCGAGGTCAATCCGGATCATGCTTACCCAGTCTTATTGAATCTATTACCTGCTGGTCTAAAAGGACTTTCATTTGCGGCGCTGACTGCTGCGGTAGTTGCCTCATTGGCAGGTAAAGCAAATAGTATTGCCACGATCTTCTCATTGGATATTTACAAAAAGGTATTTAATACGGATGCTTCCGACAAGAAGTTGGTTAATATAGGTAAGGTGACGGTTGTTGTTGCCATGATTTTGGCCGTGATCATCGCACCACATTTGGGAATCGACAAAAAGGGTGGATTTCAATACATCCAGGAGTATACCGGATTTGTATCGCCGGGTATTTTTGCCATGTTTATCTTGGGATTTTTCTGGAAAAAAACAACATCAAATGCGGCATTATTTGCGACGATAGGTGGATTTATTCTATCCATTATCTTCAAAAAATTACCGGATTGGGCAGATCTTTCTTTCTTGGCTTCGACCGGTTTCTCTATCCCAAATCCGACAACGGGAATTTACGAAATTCCGTTTTTGGACCGGATGGGTTTTGTCTTTGCAATCTGTATCATCGGTATGATCATTATCAGTTTGATTGACAACAAACGTGGGGTAGTACCAGCCGGCCTGGAAGTAGATACAACCATGTTTAAACCACATAAAGCATTCTTGATCGGTACATTGATTGTTGCTTTATTAGTGACAGCATTATATTCCATTTATTGGTAATCCGATCATCAAGCAGATCCAATAGCGTGCCCATAGCAACTCCGGTTGGTATGGGCACGTTGTTTTTGCGAGCTCTATTTCCCTTTAAATAGGTTGTATCTCCAGTTTAACCACTGGATCTGATGGATTTTTAAAAATTTGCTATCTTGTCTTCCATAAAAAATACATGTACTGCGATGCGCTAAGCCGGCCGATATCCCTGTTCAGCAAAAAGAGGGAGCCAAAAAAGAGGAAACCGAAAGGGGCGGACTTTGGGCACTATAACAATAATAAGGATGAAAAGAAGATATATGCTATTCACTGCTTTTGTTGGAATGATGACAACATTTGCGCCAGCTCAAGGACAGACACAACGTACGGAGAAGCCACCTTTGCACGGCAAACATTGGATGGCAATTACCGGAAAACCTTTGGCAGCAACGGCCGGGGCACAGTTATTTCATCAAGGCGGTAATGCGGTGGATGCAGCCTGTGCCATGCTTGCTGCCACCTGTACCATGTGGGATGTGCTCAGCTGGGGTGGAGAAACACAGGCGTTGATCTATCATCCGAAACTAAAAAAAGTGATCGCTATCAATGCCCTCGGTGTGGCACCGACAGGGGCAACGGTTGATTTCTTTCGCTCAAAGGGGTATGAATTTCCACCAGAATACGGACCTCTCGCTGCAGTCACACCGGGTACACCGGGTGGATTATGTTATATGTTGGCTCAGTACGGTACCAAAAGCCTTGCAGAGGTACTTGCTCCGGCGCTTGAAATGGCGGCTGGTTATCCCATCGACTCGCAGACGGCCAATAGTATCGAACGGGGTAAAGCTCGCATCAAAGAATGGCCTTATAGCAAAAAGGTTTTCCTTGTCCATGAAGGCCAAGAAAGAGAAGCACCGGAAGCCGGGGAAATTTTTGTACAGCAGGATCTGCAGCAGACCTTAACCAAACTTGTTGAAGCGGAAAAGAAAGCCCTTGCAGCCGGCAAGGATCGAAAAGAAGCCATCATGGCTGCCTTCGACCGCTTCTATAAAGGAGATATTGCGGATGAATTTGTCCGTGGCAGTAAAGAGCAGGGGGGCTTGATTACCAAAGAAGACCTTGCCAACTGGAAACCCATTGAAGAGGTGCCTTTGCATGTTAATTATAAAGGTATAGATGTCTATAAACTACAGGAGTGGACGCAGGGACCCGCCATGCTGCAGAGCTTGCAGCTGCTGAAAAATTTTGATCTAAAAGCCATGGGCTATAACTCAGCACCCTATATACATACGATATATCAGGTCATGAATCTTGCCTTTGCAGACCGAGATTTTTATTATGGGGATCCCTATTTCAAACCTAAGGCACCTATTCAGGGACTATTGAGTGAGTCTTATGCCAAGGCACGGGCCGCTACGATTGATCCGCAGCAGAACAATCCACAGGTGCTTCCGGGCGATCCTTATCCGTATGAAGGGAAAAAGAATCCATTTGCCAAGCTACTTCAACAACGTAGTAAACAATTTACTCCGGATACGGAGTCAAAAAAAGATTTTGTTCCCAAGCATGATGCCAATTCAACATCATCCTTGTTATCCCTGCCGGATACAGCCCTTTGGGCCTCGCTGGCAACAGATAGTGTCTATATGGATCGGCTATTGCGAGGAACGACCAGTGTGGAGGCCGCGGATGCGGAAGGCTGGGTTGTTTCTATCACACCAAGTGGGGGTTGGTTGCCCGCCTGTATCGCTGGAAATACCGGGGTAGGGATGAGTCAACGTTTACAAAGTTTTGTTCTCGACTCCCTGATCAATCCTTTTAACGTGGTGGCCCCGGGCAAAAGACCCCGTGTGACGCTTACTCCAGCTTTGGCGCTAAAAGAAGGGAAACCCTATCTTTCTTTTGCTGTACAAGGTGGTGACACACAAGATCAGAACCTGTTGCAATTCTTTCTGAATACAGTAGAGTTTGGCATGACGCCGCAGCAGGCCAGCGAGGCTCCAAATATCAATAGTAATCAGTTGTGGTTATCTTTGGGCGGGACCAAAATCGAAGACCGAAAACCTCGTGCCGGAAGTTTACTGCTCGATAAACGCACTCCGAAGGAAGTTGCCGAAAAATTGCAGAAAATGGGCTATAATATCCAGTTCGGTGAACGTAACAGTGGCCCGATCAACGCGATCTACTTTGATCAACAGCATGGTACACTCTGGGGCGGCAGCAGTAACAATGGGGAGGATTATGGAATTGGATGGTAGCATTAGCGTCGCATCGTTTTGTTATCTCCATCGGATTTGGTATCTTACCTACTGATCAAAAGGTGACTTTTTGTTATGGAGGGTAGTGTCAATAAATATTCGTTTGTTTTTCAGCCTGATGAGGCGGGTTTGGTATTGGTCGATGGATTAAAGCAGCAGTTGAGAGCAGCATTGGCGGCGGAATTTCCAGACAAAGACAAGGGCTGGTACCATAGTTGTAATTCCAAAGCTCATGTGACAATTTGTGCTTTTACAGGAAATGAGGATACGTTGATACGGGCTACTGAAGTTCTGCAGCAGGCGCTGTTATATGAACGTAGTCAGTATGTTTATTTTGATCATTTTTCTTCTTTTGCAGAAGGGGCCTTTTATATTGCCCCCACAGTACATGCGCGAAGTTACCTCAAGGATCGAGCCCGAAAAGTTGTAAATACTTTAAGCTCGTTTGATCTGATCGAGATCAGTGATGAACCTCATATATCTATCGGGCGTAGGCTGGAACCGCAGCGACTGGAAATCGCAAAAAAACTATTACGTTCGGTTGATCTGAGTTTTATGTGTGCCGGAGTGCATATCCGCGGCTTCAATCCCGATATGGGGCAGTACGAGCCTGTTGATTTTGTTAAATTCGGAAACCAATCTAAAGAAAGCTCGGGCCAACTTACAATTAAATTCTAATTATATGGCTGTTTAATTGCCTAATATTGTAAAGCTTTTTATCTTTAGCCCTAGCAATAAAATATATTGTCCTCATGTAAGCTATGCATCACGACGACTCCCATCATAAATCATTATCCGATATCCACGAAAGTGTCGATGTCAATAAAGGAAAATCCAAGTTCAAAAAGATACTCAGTTTTTTTGGTCCCGCCTATCTGATCAGTGTAGGCTATATGGACCCGGGCAACTGGGCGACGGACCTCGCTGGAGGAAGTCAGTTTGGCTATGCGCTGATCTGGGTCTTACTGATGAGTAATATTATGGCCTTATTGCTTCAAAATCTTTGTGCCCGTTTGGGGATTGTGCGGGGTAAGGATCTGGCGCAATGTAATCGCGAGACCTACCCCAAGCGGATGAATTTTGTGCTATATATTTTGGCTGAAATTGCCATAGCCGCCTGTGATCTGGCCGAAGTATTGGGAATGGCTATTGGTCTTAACCTCTTATTTGGTATTGATTTGCTCTGGGGGGTATTGATCAGTTTTGCCGATACCTTTCTGTTGCTCTACTTGCAGAAGCTCGGAATGCGCAAGATGGAACTGTTCATTATCGGCTTAATTTCCCTGATCGGTATGTGTTTTTTGGTGGAGATGTTTCTGGCCAAACCTGATTTTGCGGAGGTGGCCACAGGTTTTATCCCGAGTATTCCCAATAGCGCTGCGCTCTATATTGCAATTGGTATTATCGGTGCTACTGTCATGCCACACAATCTCTATCTGCATTCCGCTCTGGTACAGACCCGAAAGATTGACCGTAATGAAGTCTCCATACAAAAATCGCTAAAGTATAATTTTTGGGATAGTGCCATTGCCTTAAATCTGGCATTTCTGGTCAATGCTGCAATTCTTATTCTTGCAGCATCGGTCTTTCATAAGAACGGTATGCACGATGTCGCCGAACTTGAAGACGCTTATCATCTATTGGGCAATTTACTTGGCACTGAATGGGCATCGAAGTTATTTGCTGTGGCATTGATTCTGGCCGGACAGAGTTCCACGGTAACCGGTACCTTGGCTGGTCAGATTGTAATGGAAGGCTATCTAAGACTGCGTATCAGTCCAACACTTCGTCGCATTATTACACGGCTTTTGGCAATTATACCTGCTGTTTTGGTGATCTTGATCTCTGGCGAAGGGCGGGTAGGACAGTTGTTGATCTTCAGTCAGGTCATCCTGAGTATGCAGCTGGCCTTTGCGGTCATTCCCTTGATTCATTTTGTCAGTGATAAAGCCAAGATGGGCATTTTCGCCATTAAACCATTGACTAAAACATTTGCATGGCTGATTGCTGCAGTGATTGCGGTGTTGAATTTTAAGCTGGTGTACGATGAGGTCAGCGGCTGGATCATTGAAGCAAACAATCCTTTGGTCACAGTGTTACTTGTTCTAGGAGCCCTTGGGCTGTTATTTTTGCTGATTATGACGGTATTAATTCCTATTATGCGTAAATCAAAACCGATTGAATTGGAAATTCATCCACCATTTGAGGCCTTACATTTTGAGGACAGGGGTTCTTTCAAGAAGGTGGTGGTCGCGTTGGATTTCTCCGGCTCAGATCAGAAAGTGATTCAGTATGCTTTGCAGCTGTCGCATGCTGATACCAGTTTTGTCGTTGTCCATATTGTCGAAAGTGCCTCTGTTAAATATACAGGAGAGTCTACCGATGATTTTGAGTCGCGACAAGATATGGAACGGCTGAAACTATATGCAGACTTTTTATTGTCCAAAGGACATCAGACGGAATATGAACTTGGTTACAACAACCGGATCAAAAGTATTGCCGAAGTTTGTGAAAAATACCATGCAGATCTCTTGGTTGTGGGAAGCCACGGTCACACCGGCGTCAAAGATTTTGTGTTTGGAGAGACAGTAAACAAGTTGCGCCATGCTGTGAAAGTTCCGGTTTTTATCGCACAATAGGGCATAGAAACCTATCCCGAAGAGACAGTGTCGATTCACTGTAATTTTATTATGGAAAAAGTGTGGGGAGGGATCGGTAAGTTCTAAATAATTCTTATTTTTGCGTCATCAAATCAAGATATGAGCGACGCTATTAAACACGAGTGCGGAATCGCACTAATTCGCCTGTTAAAACCCTTATCTTATTATCAGGAAAAATATGGTACGCCATTCTATGGCATCAACAAATTGTACCTATTAATGGAAAAACAGCACAACCGTGGACAAGACGGGGCTGGAATTGCAACCATTAAATTTGATGTTAAACCTGGAAATCGTTACATTTCGCGTTACAGAGCTATGGGCTCCTCTGCTGTGGCAGATATATTCGAATATGTACAGAAAAAATTTGCTTCTGTTCAGAAGGCATTTCCGGATGAATCAAAGGATACCCAATGGTTAAAGGATAATGTCAGTTTTACAGGGGAAGTACTTTTAGGACATTTGCGTTATGGAACGCATGGAAAGAACAGTATCGAAAGCTGTCACCCATTTTTAAGACAAAACAACTGGATGTCACGCAATCTTGTTGTTGCGGGTAACTTCAACATGACCAATGTGGATGAACTCTTGCAACAACTGTATGAGTTGGGACAACATCCAAAGGAAAAAGCGGATACTGTAACCGTTTTGGAAAAAATTGGACATTTCTTAGATGATGAAAACCAGGATCTTTTCGATCAGTTCAAAAAAGAAGGATATTCCAACGTTGAGATCAGTTCATTGATTGCCAAAAATATTGATGTTTCCAAGATCCTTAAGCGTTCCGCTAAGACCTGGGACGGTGGTTATACCATTGCCGGTATCTTTGGGCACGGGGATGCATTCGTGATGCGTGACCCTGCAGGTATCCGTCCGGCATTCTATTACCAAGATGAAGAAATTTTGGTTGTAGCTTCGGAAAGGCCTGTTATCCAAACTGCTTTCAATGTGCCTATTGGTGCCGTTAAAGAAATTAAACCGGGACATGCCTTGATCGCGAAAAAAGACGGAACTGTATCGCAGGAGATGTTCAGACAACCTGTTGAACAACGTTCTTGCTCTTTTGAACGTATCTATTTCTCCCGTGGATCGGATGCTGATATCTATAAAGAACGTAAAGAACTGGGTAGATTATTGGTACCGCAGGTATTGGAATCTGTCAAAAGTAATATTAAGAATACGGTATTTTCCTTTATCCCTAATACAGCCGAAGTATCGTACTACGGTTTGATGGATGGTATCAATACCTACGTTAGGGATTTCCAGAAAGAGACCTTATTAAAACGGGCTGATAAAATTTCTGACGAGGAGTTGGACGAAATCCTAAGCATCAAACCACGCTTTGAAAAGCTGAACGTAAAAGATGCCAAATTGCGTACTTTCATTACGCAAGATGCGGATCGTACAGATATGGTACAACATGTGTATGATACCACTTATGGTATTGTTAAGGATCATGAAGATACCATCGTTGCAATCGATGACTCCATTGTACGGGGAACAACGTTGAAGCAAAGTATCCTCACGATCTTGGATCGTTTGAATCCGAAGAAAATTGTGATCGTTTCCTCGGCGCCTCAAATCCGTTATCCGGATTGTTACGGTATCGATATGTCGCGTATGGGTGAATTCGTTGCATTCGAAGCAGCGATCAATCTGTTGAAGCAACGTGGTATGGCACATATTATTGATGAGGTGTATCAAAAATGTCTCTTGTCGATGACCCAAGATGTCAATGAAATCGAAAACCATGTGAAAGCCATTTATGCGCCATTTACAGACGAGGAGATTTCTGAAGAAATTGGCCGTATCGTCAGACCGCATCATTTGAAAGCTGAGCTAGAGGTGGTGTATCAGACATTGGACAACCTACATAAAGCATGTCCGGCTCATAGCGGAGATTGGTACTTCTCTGGTAATTATCCTACTCCAGGTGGAAACAAGGTTGTTAATAAAGCCTATATGAACTGGATTGAAGGTAAAAATGTACGTGCATACTTCAGTAGCTAAGTTTAAAGATATCAAGAGAAGGGGGCGTTCTATATATAGAATGCCCCCTTTTTTTTCTTCCATCTTATTTTATTTAAGCACGAAGTCTTTTTTACCTTCAAGGCCAATGGGCTCCCTATTTATTTTTGGATATCTCGTATTCTTTTCAACCTCTTTTTTAGTATTCACATCCCTGAGATTGCTTTTGCATTTTGTACAGTTTCTTTTTTTTATATATTCGTAATACGAATTGATTATTAAGATGCAGTGCATCAGAATTTAATTGCTGTATTTTGCCAATATATACTTTGATGATTCAGTCGACCTTTTACCTTAACGAAATTATGGTTTTTAACAGTGTAAATAAATAGCTCCATGAGAGGACAACTTTACTATCTTTTTCTTCTTTTTTCGATGGTTTCCTGTGGGATAAGCCATAATGTGCCCAAGGGGCCTTATCCCAATTCGTTTGACAAACCGAATATTGTGAATTCATTTGTGGATCAGAATGGGAACTTTTATCCCGACAATTGGCGAAAGACTTATGGTGAGCCACCCAAGAGCGGTGATATCAATGCCTATTCGCTAATGAAAATCGCAACGGAGAAGGGGATAGAAAACCAGCTGAAAGGTTTTGAAAAGACCCGGATGTTGGCAATAAGCAGTAAAGTAAAGGCAAAAGACCGTGTGTTTATATTTGTACATGGTTTCAATGCACCATCAAATGAGGTCAACGAGAGTTATGAGTATATGCGCAAATTACTAAAACTCAATACCAATAAAGATGAGGTTGTTAAATTCTACTGGGATGGTTTGCATACGACCAATCCCTTTGGCGGGGCGAAGGTTTGGTTTTCGGCGACCTCTTTTAGCCAGATGGCGGGTGAGTTTGGGTTGCGTAACCTGTTGAACAGCATCAGCAACAAAAAGATTTTCCTCATTTCACATAGTCGTGGAGCATCGGTTGTACTAAGTGCATTGAGCAATGCGACCTTTAGTGAAAGTTTTGCCAAAGGAACCTTAGTGAACCATAATGTAGACGTTGATGCAGCAAAAAAGCTAGCTGAAAACGGGAATGAGATTACCTGTATAATGCTTGCGCCAGCCATAGGCCTTGATGATTTTAAGATCAAGGATCTCACGACAGGAACAGATTCATTCTGCAGCCTAAGCAAACAGGTCAAGCGGATCCATATCACGGTCAATAATACAGATGTGATGTTAAAGAAATTTGTTGGATTTTTGTCGAATAAACTAAGAGCGACTGATCTAGGCTATAAATCCAATGTATGCGATGAATTGGTAAAATATTATCCGATTATGAAGTATACGGATTTTACAGGTATGAAAAGCCATGATTTTAATAAATACATCCGAAACCCCAAATTTAAAACGATGTTGAAAGCAGAGGGTATTGCCGTTAATCGTTAGCACAATGAAGCATATTTTTAAGAGTCTCTATTTTCAGGTTATTGTCGGTATATTGATCGGTATTTTCTGTGGGGTCTATTTCCCGGACTTTGCCGTTAAGCTAAAGCCGCTGGGTGATGTCTTTATCAAGTTGATCAAGATGGTGATAGCGCCACTGATCTTTAGTTCTATCGTGATTGGTATCGCCGGGATGCAGGACGTGAAAAAAGTAGGCAAGATCGGACTGACGTCGATAATCTATTTTGAAGTGATGACTACCATTGCCTTGATCATCGGTTTGGTTTTTGTGAATGTAATTCAGCCCGGTAAGGGTATGAATGCTGATCTGGCAAGTCTAGATATCTCTTCTGTATCACATTATATCGCCGAGTCCAAGAAACCCCATAGTTTCATGGATTTTATCATGGATATTATTCCGGAGAATGTTATTGCATCAGTTGC
The DNA here is from genome assembly GCF_002000245.1 of Sphingobacterium sp. CZ-UAM. GTDB lineage: Bacteria > Bacteroidota > Bacteroidia > Sphingobacteriales > Sphingobacteriaceae > Sphingobacterium. The sequence continues at coordinate 78,770 of NZ_MTCM01000002.1, forward strand.
GTCAGACAATATATTGCAGGTATTGGTTTTTGCGGTGCTCTTTGGCATAGGGATGACCAAGATCGGCCACAAAGCCGCTGAACCCGTTATCAATGTGTTGCAGTCTTTTCTAAAGGTACTTTTCTCCATTATTAAAATGGTGATGTACCTGGCGCCATTGGGGGCCATGGGAGCGATGGGATTTACCATAGGTAAGTTTGGAATTCAGGCTTTGACCAAACTGGGTATGTTAATGTTAAGTTTCTATCTGACCTGTTTTATCTTTATTGTCATTGTCATCGGTGCGGTATTATATTTCTATCTTAAGGTTAATATTTTCAAATTTCTGAAATACATCAAAGACGAGATTCTGATTGTATTGGGAACATCTTCTTCGGAGTCCGCATTGCCGGGCATTATGCAAAAAATGGAGGATGCGGGTTGTGCGAAGTCTGTCGTTGGATTGGTGATCCCAACCGGGTATTCTTTTAATCTCGACGGAACGAGTATCTACCTAACGATGGCAGCGGTGTTTATTTCGCAGGCACTGAATATGCACCTGAGCTTACAGCAGGAAATTACCCTGTTGTTGGTCCTATTGCTAACTTCCAAGGGGGCTGCGGGTGTCACAGGAAGTGGTTTTGTGACTTTGGCGCTGACCTTACCAGTTGTCGGGCATGTGCCTGTGGAGTCTGTGGCATTGGTATTTGGAGTGGACCGGTTTATGAGTGAAGCGCGCGCCATCACCAATCTGATTGGCAATTCGGCTGCAACACTCGTGATTTCCAAATACGAAAATAGCTTGGACGAGGAAGTGCTCCAGGAGAAACTTGGCTGATACTGCCTCAGATGAACACGGAGGTTAGCTTGATCATTCTACCCAATGGTATCTGTTTTTGCAGGAATAGTTAGTTCAAAAAGAAAGATCAGAGCTGTTTTTGTATTGACGAGTTGAAGCAAGATAGTGAGGATAATGAAAAGGTTAACCTAAAACAGTACAGGATACAAATAGCATAAAAAAAACGGGGCGCCAAGCCTTTTTGGACGCCCCGTTTTCTGAATAATTTGTCTGATCCCTTAGTAAGAAATTAAGCTTCTTTTTTCGGATTTTCAATACCTTGGGTTAGATCCAAGGCACCAGCTACTTTTTCTTTAAGAAGTGCAAGTTTGATCACTTGTGCCATCTCGGTGACATAATGGAACTGCATATCTTTAATATAGTCTTCCTTGATTTCAAGGATATCTTTTTCGTTGGATTTGCAAAGGATAATCTCTTTGATATTTGCACGTTTGGCCGCAAGGATCTTTTCTTTGATACCACCTACCGGTAATACTTTTCCCCGCAGCGTAATTTCCCCGGTCATAGCCAGTTTCTCTTTAACCTTATGTTGTGTAAATAAGGAGGTCAGTGCCGTTAACATCGTTACTCCGGCGGATGGACCATCCTTAGGAATAGCACCTGCAGGAACGTGGATATGAATATCCCAATGGTCAAATACTCGATAGTCAATACCGAAATCAGCCGCATGAGCTTTTAAGTAGGCCAATGCAATAGAGGCAGATTCTTTCATGACATCACCAAGATTACCTGTCAGGCTCAAGCGTCCTTTACCGGGACTTAGGGATGATTCGATAAACAGAATATCACCACCCACGGAAGTCCAGGCCAGGCCTGTCACTACACCGGCAACATTGTTGTTTTCGTAGATATCTTTATCAAAGATCGGAGCGCCCAGGATATCCACAACATCCTGATCGTTGATACTTGGATTATAATCCTTTTCCATGACAATACGTGTCGCAATACCACGGACGATAGAACCTATTTTCTTCTCCAGTCCACGTACGCCTGATTCGCGGGTATAGTCTTCGATGATTTTTTCAATGATTTTACCTTTCAGGGCGACGTCTTTGGATGCCATACCGTGCATTTCACGTTGTTTCGGAAGCAGGTGTTTTTTTGCTATCTCAATCTTTTCCTCAATGGTATATCCGTTGACTTCGATGATTTCCATACGGTCCAATAAAGCGGGCTGGATGGCACTTAGCGAATTGGCGGTTGCAATAAACATCACTTTGGATAGGTCAAACTCCATTTCCACGTAATGATCGTAGAAATGTGTGTTTTGCTCCGGATCCAATACCTCAAGTAGGGCAGAAGAAGGATCTCCTTTGAAATCTGCGCTCATTTTATCGATCTCATCCAGGATAAAGACCGGATTGGCAGCGCCTGCTTTTTTCAGCGATTGGATAATACGACCTGGCATTGCGCCGATGTACGTTTTACGGTGGCCTCTGATTTCAGCTTCGTCACGCACACCACCCAGCGCCATGCGGGTATATTTACGTCCCAATGCTTTAGCGATAGATCTTCCTAAAGATGTTTTTCCGACTCCAGGAGGGCCGACCAAACAGAGGATTGGGGCTTTCATATCATTTTTTAATTTTAATACCGCAAGGTATTCGATGATACGTTTTTTGACTTTTTCCAATCCATAATGATCCTTGTCCAGCACTTTTTGTGCTTTATTCAAGTCAAAATTGTCTTTGGTTGTTTCATTCCAAGGCAAATCAAGAAGCAGTTCAAGATAATTTAGTTGCACAGAATAATCTGCTGCCGCCGGATTGATACGTGAAAGCTTTTCGAGCTCCTTGTTGAAATGCTTTTCGACATCGAGACTCCATTTTTTTGTCTTACCGCGTTTTTTGAGTTCTTCGAGTTCAAGATCAGGTGTATTTCCACCGAGTTCCTCTTGGATGGTTTTCAATTGTTGGTTGAGGAAATAATCCCGTTGTTGCTTGTCCAGGTCTACACGAACCTTATTCTGGATCTGATGTTTCAGTTCCAGCATCTGGATTTCGGTGGTCAACAGTTCCAACAAAAGTTTTGCACGGTTTTCAACTTTTGGGATTTGAAGTAGCTCTTGTTTTTTGATCATTTCGACATTGATGTTGGACGAAATAAAGTTGATCAGAAAAGAGGGGCTTTCGATATTTTTGATCGCTATACCGGCTTCGCTGGGAAGATTCGGTGAAAGCTGAATGATCTGCAATGCCATTTCTTTCAAGGTGGAGATTGTCGCCTTAAAATGTTTGGTCATCTTTGGTTTTGCCTCACTGAATTTTTCTACGCGTGCCTTCAGATAAGGTTCGGTTTCTACAATCTCTACCAGGTTAAAACGTTGTTTTCCCTGAATGATAACCGTCGTGTTTCCATCCGGCATCTGGAGCACTTTGATAATGTGAGCAACCGTACCCACTTTATTCAGTTCTTCAAAGCCAGGGTCCTCGACGGTCATATCCTTTTGCGAGACTACACCAATTGTTTTGTTCCCTTTATAGGCTTCTTTTACCAATTTGATAGATTTATCCCGCCCTACAGTAATCGGAATGACAACACCGGGAAATAAAACGGTATTGCGCAAAGGCAAAATAGATAATGCTTCTGGAATTTCAGCATTTGCCATATCGTCTTCATCCTGCTGTGTCAAAAGGGGGAAAAATTCTGTATCTTCCGTAACGATTGGAATAGCCTGACTGAAATCAAAAGTTTCGAATTTGCTCATAGTGTTTATTTTGTGTATTTGGCAGTCGCTGACATGTTGTCGGTAGACGTTCAAATTTTAAACTTCAAATGTTGTTTCCCCTATATTGCAAGGGAAGTGCCAATTGCTAAAAGGTAGCAAAATTACAAATCTATTTTCTAGAATATGCAAAAAAGGCAGGTTAAATAAAATTTATCTGCCATTTGTTGGAGAAATAGGCATAATAATTGTAATATTGGAATGTGAAAGAATAGACGATGGCAGATTTTTGCGAGAGATAAAGCTTTAGGACTATTTTTTCTTAGGATAATAAACGGTCAGTAATGATCATTAATAACGTACATAGAAACAACGTAACTATTTAGATATGAACTTAAAATCACTTAAATTAGGTTTGTTCACAGGAGTTTTTGCTTTGGTCGCACTTAGTGCCAATGCACAACAAAAACAAGCTGAGCATAGCAATGCCAATGTGAGAATGGGGCAAAAAGCTCTTTTGGATGGTGACTTCAAAAATGCAGAGTCATACTTGACAAAAGCTTTACCTCAGGAGGGCAAAGATCCGGATGTCTTGTATATGTTGGGTTACTCCCAATTTCAAAATGGTGATTATAAAAAGTCAGCTGAAACTTTCGGAAAGGTTGTTGCATTGAGTCCTAAAAATGCAAATGCATTGTACTTCAAAGCGAAAGCGAACAACACGCTTGCTGTTCAGTCAAACAAAGTGTCTGCAGCTAACAAAGAGCAGTTATTACGCGTAGCAATTGAAGATTATTCAAAAGCAATTCAAATCACCCCTACGGATTCCAAATTCTATCAAAATAGAGCGATCGCAAACCGCGATTTGGGTATTTTGATTGGAACAGCGGGTACACCTAATTACAACAAAGCAATGGCGACCGATGCTTATAATAATGCGATCAAGGATTACGAAAAGGTATTGAGTTTTGATTCTTCTAAAAAAGATATCCAAACAGAAGTCAAAAAAGCAAAAGTGTATAGAGATAACTTGAAATAAGCTTATCAAACTATAACATAAAAAGGGGGAGCTCATTGAGTTCCCCTTTTTATGTGCTCAATTGACTCAGATATTTCCCAGTTATTCTCGCAGTCAATTCTGCCCTCTGTATCTTCGATCTGATCCAGCTGCTGTATGTTGCATTTGATAAATTTACAAACGAAAAGTAGGGAAATTCTGTTCTATACTTGAATCAACAGGAATTTAGTATATGGAAACGAATCGATTGTCAGCAGAAATGCAGGACATTTTAATCAGTCAGATGACAAAAGAAGCTGAAGCAGCGCAAATTTATTTGGCGTTGGGTGTATGGGCCGATGATCAGGGCTACGGTGGAATTGCCAATTTTCTATATCGGCATGCGCAGGAGGAACGCAATCATATGACAAAAATTATGGGTTACATCCTCGAGCGCGGCGGGCGTCCCCGAATTCAGGCCATTGCTTCCCCACCGGCTGATCCCCAAAGCCTAACTGAATGTTTCCAACGGGTATTTAAACACGAGGTGGACAACACCGAAGCTATTTATCGTATTGTCAATCTCGCTATGGAACAGAAAGACTGGGCGACATGGAACTTTGCCCAATGGTTTGTCAAAGAACAGATCGAAGAGGAAAAACTTGCTCTTGAATTAATTGATAAATTGAAGATAGCGGGCGGGGACCGGGCTTCGGATGAGTCGCTTTTTGCATTGGATTCGTCCTTAGAGCGGATGCCCGACGATGTGCCTTTGGCCCGTGAGGCAACGGCCGATGACCCCAAATAATGTCAAGTAGCCTACTCTTGGATCATTTGAATGGACGGGGATAGGCCTCAAAAGAAATCAGGGATCCTTTTGGATCCCTGATTTTTTATAGGGCGTTTTATTTTTTTATGCTGAGTGGGAGGTAGACGCCGAAAGTAATATTCCTTCCCATATTGTAAACCCCGTAGCTTGGGTCCTCCTGCGATAACCTTCCTGGGCGTAACCTGCTCAGGGCGTCATAATAGCGTTTGTTGGTAAGGTTAGATGCAGTTGCATATACCTTCACTGGTTGTTTTCCTAAATGTAAGGTAGTACCTATTCCGGCATTGATCAATGAATATGAATCTGCAGCCGTTTCGAAAGTTTCGTCAATACGGTTTTGTTTAAAATAATTGTCTAAACCTACGGATACGTAAAACGCATGTAGGCCATTTATCTTGGGTTCGAGGCGCAGGGTATTATGTAAGACACCTGCAGGAATCAATGCCAGCGGCCTGTCGAAGGTCTTGTTTTGCGCATGGGTATAGGTAAATGTGTTATCTAGATGTACCCAGTTGAGCGGATGGAAGTTTAGGCTCCCTTCGAAACCAAAAAGATTGGCATTTACTTGGCCATAACGATAGACATCATAGGTCTGTTCATTATTATCCTCATCGAGGATTGTTTTCGTATCGCCTTTTTTTGCTGAGGCATAGATAAAATTATGAATATAATTTTCATAAATACCGATGCTGCCCGTTACTATACTATGTCCAAATTCAAGGGTTGCGTCTGCCTGAAAACTACGCTCCGCTTTCAGGTTCTCGTTCCCGATTTCGTAGCGGGAAGTTCCTTCGTGCACACCGTTTGAGCCAAGTTCCGCAGGATTAGGTGCCCTAAAGGCTGACCCTGCATTGGCTTTGAAATTGAAATCTTCACTGAAGCTATGTGTATACCCAAGGGCACCGCTAAGATTGCTGAACCTGTTTTTAAATCCTGGAAATTGCTCCTCATCTTCAACAAAAAGCTGTTTGCCCTTGCTATTGACGTAATCATAACGAAGTCCCATGTTGAAGGTATTCTCTCCCCAGGTTTTCTTGGCGTAAGCAAAAGCTCCTAGCTCGATCTGATCATAAGCAGGGATCAAAAATTCGACTCCCTTGTTGATGCTATGTTCCTGACTAGCACTGATACCAAAGACATGCTGCCAGCCATTCCTTTCAGCCAGGTGATACTTCGCATCAAGCGAGTAGGTGTTTAAATCAAAAAATAAGGAAGGACTTGCGCTTTCAAGTTCGCGACGCTGATTTTTTTGGAAGCCCAAATCCAGTTTTAAATTTCCCGAGCCGATCACAAAATTATTATTGAGTGCGAGTTTATAATGACGGATATCCTGTTTCGGAAAATCCAGGGTACGGCTTTTGGAGTTGTTGTATAGAGGATCTCCAGGCTCGGCATCATAAAAACCGATGTTATTTTTGAGGTAAGAGAAATTTAGATGTGAATATCCCCATTGTTTATTTAACCCCAGCATTCCACTAAGGTTGGTGTTATTAAAACCACTATTGATATAGTGTCCAGCAGGTGTATTGTAGGCATGGGCATTCTGATAAGATCCACGTCCCCGCCATACGAAGCCATTTTCGTTTCCTGTAAGCATCAATGAAGTATTGGTCAGGCCATTGTTGGTCGAATAGCTGGACAGCAGTTCTCCTTTTATTTCCCCCGCAGTAGGGACACTTGGTTCGAGGATATTGATGACACCACCGATGGCATCTGAGCCATACATCAGTGAAGCTGCTCCCCGCAGAACTTCTACTCGGTCGGGTTGATTTTGGTCGATCTCAATACCATGTTCGTCTCCCCATTGCTGGCCCATTTGTTTTACCCCATCGTTGACAGTGACAACCCGGTTGTAGCCAAGGCCGCGGATGACTGGTTTGGAAATGCCCTGTCCCGTTGTTACCTGGCTCAGTCCAGGAACCTGGCGAGCTAGTGCGTCAATGAGATTTGTCCCAGCACCTTGTAGTTCTTCTTTGGATACAACGGAAACCGAAGTGCTATTTCGACGGCTTTGCGCTGTAACGAGTGTGCCCGTTACTACCACTTCGTTTGTCTCGATAATACTTTCAGTCAACGAAAAGTCTACCGAGACGTCCTCCGATGTCAGCTCTATTGTTTTGATCAGTGATTGGTAACCAATAAAACGCACTTCAACGAGATAACGTCCGCGTGAAGGAAGTGATTTGAATGTGTAATGACCCTGTTGGTCCGAAGAGGTACTTGAGCGCAGCTGGAGCAAAGATATGGTTGCCCCCGCTATTGGTTGATTTGTTTTTGAATCCGTCACTTTGCCCGAAATGGTCGCGGCCTGAACAGAAAATAGCAAGAAATAGAAGACAAGCAAACATATGCTGCCTTTGATTTTGAGTTTCATCTGTAACTAGTTTATACCATCAGTAGATGGCGCCTATTCACCTGATAACCGACCTTATTGGATCTGTATTTCCATCAGTTATGAAAATAGCTGTCAATAGGGATGGATTCATCAAATGAATCGCTGATTGTTAAATTAAGGGAAATCCATTATGATTACGTCCGCAGCAATTGCTAGAAAGTCTGGCTTGAAGTGTATTGTAATCATAGTGAACAAAGTTTTCATGGATAACTTTGTCGTAGCATATTGGATGAAATTTAACAATGAGGAGGGCCGCGATTACCAGATAGCAGCGCGTTGATCATCTGGTCGTTTGGTACAAAGAAGCCAAATGCTATTTCCAGTTCGGGAAGCAGAATTTCATTTTGGCTAAACTGAAAGAGCAACTGTGGGTGTGCATTCTGATCACAAATGGAACATTTTGGATGGTCTGCATGATGTTTTTTCGCGCTACAGTCCACCGTACTCAAGGCTATCGGCTCGTGGGAATGGGTATAGACAATGAACTGACCGATTAAAAAGGCCATCAAAAGCGTAAACGCTGCTAATTTGTTCAATGGAATACCGCGCACCTTATTCTTCTTATACGATGTCTCTGCAGACAATCAATACCGCAAATATAAGGAAAATTATAAATAAAGCAATCATGTTGCATCTATTATTAAAAAAAGAACCAAAAGCCGTGCTGTAGCAGCCCCAAAAAGCTAGACGGTTTTAGGGACAGCATTTTGGGATTGGTCCTTTTTTATTGAAACTTTTTTGGTTTCAGTATTATTTTTTGGACTGTACAAATCGTCCAATAATTTCATATTGATTGGCGTCAAGCCCTTGTACGTCTTGGAGTTTTATGATACTGTACAATGAATCGATATAATAATCCAGTTTTTCATTGCTATCATAAAGGGAGTTCGCTATTTTTTTATCGATATGTATATGTTTCACGCGCTCATTTTTACGATCAAACTCGATGCGGAGTTTCTGTATCTGCAATTCTTTCTTTTTGGCGGTAAATTCCGTTACGCAATCTATGGCTTTGACCTCATAAAGCGTGGGATCAAAATTCTTGCTGATATCCGCGGACTGGAAAGCCGAAAGTTCATTTTGCCAGTTTTCGATCTTGAGTTCACGTTGTTCCTTTTCGCCGTCTTTGTTGACAGATTTTAACACCAAGGGGTTGATCTGCTGCAGGCGTTGTGCTTCGGCGCTGAAAAAAGAGTCTACCGAAAAGATATCCGTCGTCTTTTTAGCTTTTTTTGGGCCTGAGGGGGAACTGCAGCTCCAAAAAAGTAGCGCACCACCCACTAATAGGGGAAGTGCGCTGCCTAATGTTTTATATAAATTCTTATTCTGATACCAATACATTTCCTGTCATTTCAACGGGGATATCTACGCCCAAAAGTTTGAGGACGGTTGGGGCAATATCTCCCAATTTACCATCTGCTATTTTTTTGTACTGCTCATCAATCAAGATGCAGGGAACCAAATTTGTTGTATGTGCTGTATTTGGTGAGCCATCCTCGTTGATCATAAATTCTGAATTACCGTGATCGGCCAAAATGATAAAGGAGTAGCCATTTTTCAATCCTGTTTCCACTACAGTTTTTGTGCATTGATCCACTGTCTCTACTGCTTTTACGACAGCCTCAAATACACCGGTATGGCCTACCATATCTGGATTGGCGAAATTGAGACAGATAAAGTCAGGTTGCAGCGTTTCCATATCATTGACGATCGCTTCGGTAATTCCGTTGGCCGACATCTCTGGTTGAAGATCGTAAGTTGCTACCTTTGGTGAAGGCACCAAAAGTCGGTTTTCACCTTCGAATTGTTGCTCACGGCCACCTGAAAAGAAGAATGTCACGTGCGGATACTTTTCTGTTTCGGCAATACGGGTCTGCGTTTTATGATTTGCTTCCAAAACTTCACCGAGTGTATTTGTTAGATTATCTTTTTGGAAAACAACACGTACATTTTTGAAGGTTTCATCATACGCTGTCATGGTGACATAGTATAGATTTAATGGAGCAAGATCATACTCAGGGAAAGCTTTTTGAGTCAGTGCAATGGTAATTTCACGGCCACGGTCCGTCCTGAAATTATAGCAGAACACAACATCACCGTCCTGAATGGTCGCTACAGCTTTACCCTCAGCATCAACTAATGCAATTGGTTTAACAAATTCGTCCGTCACGCCCTCATCGTATGATTTCTGGATAGCAGCAACGAGGTCACTGGATTTTTCACCTTCGGCTTTCACCAATAGGTCGTAAGCTAACTTAACGCGTTCCCATCTGTTGTCCCGGTCCATTGCATAATATCTGCCGATGGCCGAAGCGAAGGTGCCTGAGGTAGTTTTTAGATATTCCTGTAGATCTTTGACATAGCCGATGCCTGAATTGGGGTCTGTATCACGACCGTCTAGGAAGGCATGGATAAATACCTGGTCACTGTTTAACCCGGCATGTTTTGCGGCATCACAAAGGCCTTTCAGGTGTTTGGTATGTGCATGTACGCCACCATCGGAAAGTAAGCCGATAAAGTGTACTTTTTTATGGTTTTCAAGTGCATATTTAAAGGCATCCTGGATAACGATATCTGTATTGAATACACCGTCATTTACAGCTTTGTGAATACGTCCTAATTCTTGATAGACAATTCTTCCGGCACCAAGATTCATGTGACCAACTTCAGAATTTCCCATCTGTCCCTCTGGAAGGCCTACAGCTTCGCCCGAAGCTTCCAGCGTTGAATTTGGGTATGTGTCCAATAAGTGATCTAAAAATGGGGTATTTGCAGCTTCAACTGCATTTGATTTATCATGTTTTCCATATCCTAGTCCATCCAGGATAAGGAGTGCAACTTTTTTCTTATTCATCGTATAACAAAGATAACCTTAATTTTAGAATCTATCAATGTATCTTTAAAATCTTCCCTTGTTTATCCGCAATAATTTTATAGGTTTGTGGCATAGTTTATGTTTGGTGTAAACTATGCTACCTAATGATTGATACATCTATTGTGGAAACTGTTCTATCTTATATTGAGCTATATGAAACTTTTAAGCTATTGCGTACTTGTATTTGTTTGTAGTCTTTTTATACATACTAACGCCGCGGGGCATATTTCAAAAGATTTAAGCGAATCATCACAACCTGGTATACAGGTTGAGATCATGTCCTTGGGAAGTATTTCCGAAGAACTTAAAACCTATCTACGGGAAGGGAATGCAAAGAATATAGCCAAATATTTTGGTTCCAATCTGACCTTATCCCTCTTGGGTGAAAACGGCGTGTATACCAAATATCAGTCTGAGATTATGCTGGGTTCTTTTTTTAACCAGCATAAGCCCAAGACCGTCAAGCTGACCCAGGCCAGCAATGCGAACAATGGTTATCAATATTTCACCTTTTCATTAGCTAGCGAACAGGCTAATTATCGTGTATTTATCAAGATCGGAGCCGGATCCAATAACCAGACAATAGAAGAACTCCGGATCGATAAAAGTTAGGCCAGTCCATACTTTTTTATCATTCTATTTTTCGATTAAAAAATTATTCCACATCTTAGCCCAATAAATTGTATTTATGGAGAAGGAAATCAAGGATTATTTGGCGCAATTTGTAAAACAATCTGTTGCAGAGGATCTTGGCGATGGCGATCATACTTCGTTGTCCACGATAGCGACAGGGGCGCAGGGAGAGGCGAAACTAATTGTGAAGGACGATGGCATTTTGGCCGGTGTAGAAGTTGCCCAGGCGATTATGAGTTACGTTGACGAAACCTTGACCTGTGAGGTGTTTATCCAAGATGGGAGTCAGGTAAAAGTTGGTGATATTGCTTTTTACGTTCGCGGAAATATCCAGAGTATCCTATTGGCGGAGCGTTTGGTGTTGAATGTGATGCAACGTATGAGTGGCATAGCGACGACAACCCGAAAATATGTGGAACTATTAAAAGGTACGGATACAAAGATATTGGATACCCGTAAAACAACACCTTTACTACGTGTGTTGGAAAAGGAAGCCGTTAAAATCGGTGGGGGCAGCAATCACCGTTTTGGATTGTTCGACATGATTTTGATTAAGGACAATCATGTGGATTATAGCGGTGGCATTATACCGGCCTTGACTCGCGCAAACGACTATCGAAAGAAATTAAATAAACCAATAGAAATAGAAATTGAGGTCCGAAATTTTGCGGAACTTGACGAAGTTCTTAACTTTGGCGAAGTGGACCGAATCATGTTGGATAATTTTTCACCTGCGGATGTGGCCAAAGCTGTTCAGATTATCGATCATCGATTTAAGACAGAAGCCTCTGGGGGAATAACATTTGAAACCATTCGGGCCTACGCAGAGGCTGGAGTAGACTATATCTCGGTGGGCGCTTTGACACACAGTGTCAAGAGTTTGGATCTTAGTCTGAAAGCCAAATTATTATAAGAACTGATTTAATTTAATGATATCGATTTATTTAGTAATTGCAGTATTACTAGCTTATTTGTTTGGTTCAATACCTACGGCAGTTTGGTTGGGTCAGGCATTTTATGGCGTAGATGTTCGGGAGTATGGGAGTGGTAATGCTGGAGCGACTAACACTTTTCGCGTATTAGGACCGCGGGCGGGTTCCATTGTGATGTTTGTGGATATTTTCAAGGGCTGGACCGCGACAAATCTCGCCTATCTGATCGAATTGGGACAGAATACGAGTGACGTTCAGTTTGTTAATTTTCAGTTAGCTTTGGGGGTGATTGCCGTAATTGGACACCTATTCCCTGTTTTTGCGGGCTTCCGGGGTGGAAAAGGGGTGGCAACCCTGTGCGGGATGATCCTAGCCATACATACACCCGCAGCATTGGTCTGTGTATCTGTATTTGTGATTATCCTATTGACTACTCACTACGTGTCTTTAAGTTCGATATCTGCTGGATTTGCCTTTCCATTTAGCTTGGCATTTATTTTTAAAACCACGATTCCCTCGGTATTACTTTATGGCATTGCCATCTGTGCGCTGTTGTTAATTACCCATCAAAAAAATATTGAGCGTTTGCTGAAAGGACATGAATCCAAGATTTATCTATTCAAGAAAAAAGCGAAGGCAAAGGAATAGGCACAATAATTGCATCTTAACAAAGTATTTAATAGATTATGTTAAAATATCCATTATGAAGCAGGCACCCTGCTGAGGATAATCTGGATGTTGCATATCACCATTGAAAAAATAAATGGGCCGACGCGCTCGTAAATGCAATTGAAATTAACACAGATGAATAATAAAATACATATGAAAGGGATGTTTAAGTATTCGGCAATGGTAATGGCCTGTGTTGCACTGGCATCGGGGTTGTCAGGTTGTGCGACTTCAGCTGTTACCGGGAAAAAATATTTGAAGCTGGTTAGTGCAGACCAGGTCAACCAGCAAGCAGCATTAGCTTATAAGGATTTTTTGTCTAAAAATAGTGCAAAAGTAATTACCGGTACGGCAGATGCGGCGATGGTGAAACGTGTGGGTAACCGATTGGCGACAGCGGTCAACCAGTACCTGCAGAGCAAGGGGATAGCCAATAAATATAATTTCAACTGGGAATTTAACCTTGTCAAGAGTGATGATGTGAACGCTTGGTGTATGCCTGGTGGTAAGGTCGCTGTATATACAGGAATCCTACCGGTAACACGTACAGAAGCTGGTATGGCAACAGTAATGGGCCATGAAATTGCCCACGCTATCGAGGAGCATTCGGTGGCACAGGCTTCCAATCAGATGGCCCTACAAATGGGGGGACAGATATTGGGCTCAGCAGCAGGTATGACAGGGAGTACTTCCCTAGGGATTTTTAACAACCTGTATGGCTTAGGTGGTAGTTTGGCTCAGTTGAAATTCTCGCGCAGCGATGAATCCTCGGCAGATGCGGCTGGATTGATCATTATGGCATTGGCTGGCTATGATCCAAACGAAGCCATTGGTTTTTGGAAACGTATGGCCTCAGGCAGTCAAAAAGGGCAACCAGAATTCTTGAGTACCCACCCAAGTGATGCAAGACGTATTGCTGATATCGAGAAGCAGATTCCTAATGCGATGCGGTATTATAAAAAATAGCAAAAAAATACAAGCATAGCTTATATGCTCATATCGAACAAAAACGGGAGTGTCCACCTTTGGACACTCCCGTTTTTATTTCATTTTTTTAACGCCTCTTTCAATTATTCCGAGCAAGGAGGCTTTTTGAGGGAATATTTCTTTGCATTATTTCGAAAATCTGAAATTAGCAAAGTAGTATACGATATCTGCCGGAGGACTGAAAGTTCCACCGGGTTCGCCACCGATGTTAATAACAATTACTCTATTGTGTTTATCTTTTGCCGAAGACAAATCAATGGTCACATCCTTCCATTTCATTAGATCGCTGTCTGGAATCGGGGTAGCATTTCTGTCCAGATCCCAGTATTCCTGACCAAAAGTACTTTCACTGGAAAATGCCCACATATAGTTCATAAATCTAGGCCACAATTTTTGAAATGCGCTATAACTGCCGGTAAATTTAGATTTGTCGGGCGCATAGACTTTAAATTTAAGATACTTGTAGGTTGCGATGTTAAATCGGTATTCCTTCGGAAGCGTAAATACAAAGGAAGCACTTGAGGCTTTTAGCGTGACTTTTAGAGGATTTAAAATATTTGCTCCTGCCGGATAGTCGGTCGCCGGATTGACAATATCCGTTGCCCAGGCATTGTCCTGAATCTTTCCGTCTAGGAAGAAATTCATCGGAATTAAACTTTCATCTGGAGGTGTTACCCATTCGACAATGTTTTTGTCCTCATAGCGTTTCAGTAACTCATCTATTCCTAGTGAATTGGGGATATATTTAATTTTTTTGATTATCCCCAGATCCAGAAGATCTAACATCGCTTGTGCATTCGCATTTGATATGGCTGACACATGACGTATAAAAGGTTGAAACTTGCCACCACCGATCGTTTTGACTACACCATTTCTGTTGTAATCAAGGGTTTTAAGATTAAACAGCTCACCGCCGGTCAGATCCAACTCGGTTACATTGGAAAAATAGAATAAATCCTGTAAACTGTTGGTGTGAATTGGAAAGGTCAATTTCTTAATCCCCGCAGCGACATTCGCATTGAAGGTGGTAATTCCGTTAGCGACGAGAATATCCCGTTCTGTCGGATTGAAGGTTGTCTCTCCGGTTGGCAGCGTAATGTCGAGCGTCTGTGTATAAGTAATGGAGTCAGCTATTTCCTGTCCACCTATTTTGGGGACGACGTTATAGGCTAGTTTCATTGCTACGGTTGATCCGGGGTTGAGATTTGCTGCAAAAATACGCGGTGAGGCCCCTCGGGTGCCTGTAATTACTTTTCCGGTCTTATCTTTATATTCAAAAGAAAGACTTTTATAAGTCAATAGGATCGAAGATAACGAGCTCGTCCAGTCAATAACCATCGCATTGGGCGAGGCCATAATCCGAGGGGAAGCGATGACCAGATTTTTCACGTCACTTTCGGTAAATGGGATGACAGCGATTTGCTGTGGCACCGATTTATTTTCAAATTCGTCTATGGTATAGACTTTGAACCGGTACAGTTTGGACTGCTTGAGGCCTTTGATATTCAACCAGGAAACCAATGAATCAATGACAATTTTCTGATTGTCATATTCAACAATCGTTTTTTTGGATTTTCCCATCCGGATCTGACTGGAGGGAATCCGTCCGGCCTTTATCAGATCAATTTCCACCCGTTCATAACCGATTTTGGCAGCAATAGTGTCATAGCGTTGGGGATACACGGTTTCCTCCGCGTAAGGTTTTATATTATCGTACATTTTCTTGCAGGAAAAGCTAAAAGCAATTAATGTCAAGACAACTAAAAAACCAGCTATTTTTCTGAACTTATTTTTCGTTTTCATACTTTATGTCTTTATTGTTCCAGTTTAATTGCTTTTGCGTCCGTAAAGCGTGATTTCGGAAAGACAGTTCGCATCCTCTAACGTGTAATCAGATGTGAAACCCTTTAAAGCTTCATACCTAAACCATCTTGTCTTTTTGGTATACTTCGGATTATCGGGATACATATAAGCCATATCGCCAGCTTCCCCTTTTTTTACATATTCCAGTTCACTGATCCCAAAAGGTACCGGAATAAAGTGCTCTGAAACAGGTTCCCAATCCCGTTTATCATCATCCCAGATATACATTTTGAACCTTCCGACATTTTCGCTGCGATAGTATTGCCCTCTAGAAATATTGGCTAATCCTCCCGAGTGCCGTTGTACGGTAATAATCCGGCTCAGCTCATAATAAGCACCCAGGTCAATGATAAAGTTCCACGGCATATTGCCATCTGCTGTTTTTCCCGTCCGTCCTCTTCCGTGCGTATGCATAAAGTTGAGGTTGTCGCCGCGGTCGATGATATCGTCTATTACATAACGTGATCGCCCCTCTAGTCCGTCGCCAAAGGCCATGGGTATACCACCAATAGAATCGGCTGCTTTGGGTAACACCCAGTCTTTTTTGGATATTTTCGTGTCTTCGAGCAGGGATATATTTCCTTTGTCGATAGTCGCTGTGGTATTTCCGTAGCTATCCTCGACGCGGACTTTTACACTTACTTTTTCTGTCGGAGGGAGCACGAGATCATTGATAAACCTGCGGTCGGTCGGCAGATTGGAGGAAAAGACCGAGGTGAGGCTACGGCTGGTGCCATTTTGGTTAAAAGTAAAGTCGACATACACATTGACGTCCTGTTTGAGTTCATTCTCCCAATCAAGGAAGAAGGAGCTGAAACCGGGTTTGACCTGAATGGAGCTGGCCACCCGGGTAAAAGCAGGTTCCAATGACTGCACCTTGACATCCAGTGGTTCGGATCTGTTGCCTGTACGGTCCACAGCATATAGTTTTATGGTATATTCATCTGTGCTGGGTAATCCATACACATCCAGGGAATCCACAAAATAGGATGCGGAGAAGGTAAAGGACTTGCCATTGGGATTGGTATAAACGGCATCGATACTCATGAGGTCTTCATCTTTTGGTATATTGTAAAAAAAACGTGCTCCACCATATAGCGGCGTATAGCGGCGCAGTTCTACCTTTCCGGGGGGCGTACTATCGTCCGCAGCCGGAGAAAATCGCTCAATCTCTTTACAGGCAATAAAAAGCAACAGGAGACTAAATGCGATATAGATATATTTGAAATTTAATTTGATCATGTTATTCTTTTATTAATTGTTATCATAAGAATTTAGCATTACCAGCCTGGATTCTGGATAAGTTTACCATTTGTATTCATCTCATTGAGATCAATTGGCCACAAGCAGTCCCGGATGGTGAAGCGTCGTTCCTGTTTGACATCAAGCACAAAGAATGAAGAGCCTGAAGTACCGGTATGATTCCAGCCCCATATGGGCATTGAAAATGCCGATGTCGCTCGTTTGTGGCGCATCATATCCCAAAAGTGGATGCCTTCAAATGCAAACTCAATACTGCGTTCCTGTAGAATAATATCACGTAAGCCTTCTTTTGTCCTGTGCTTATTGACGGTCTTGGCAAGAGAAGCATCAGACCAGGCTTTTTCCACAGAAGGGATTCCGGCACGGTCACGAACACGGTCCAGGAGGGCATAAACTTCCGCTGATGGCCCCGAATATTCATTTAAAGCTTCCGCTTTCATCAGGTACAGATCAGCCATTCGGATAATGGGATAAGGGAATTTTATCGTACGCTGCCAGGCGCCGGACTGTGACTCCGGGTGAACCATTTTCTGTGTGCCGATACCTGTCGCAAAAAAGTCTGTGGTATGCTGCGAGGAGTTATAGCCTCCATGTGAATTTCCATAAAACATGGTATTGATACGAACGGTATGTGCCCGCCAATAACCTGCTGTAATACCCAAGTTGGCATAGAATCGAGGTTCTCGGTTCATGTATAATTTAATAGTTTCGGTATTGGGCTGCATGTAACCATTCCAGTGTGTATAGCTGCTTTCACTGGACGCTGGTGTCTTGATGATTTCATATTTGTTGGTGAAATCATAGGTCAGATCCTCATCAATAGGCAATCCATTTTCGGTGTAGTAACGTTCAGCCATTTGGTAAGTAGCACCCATCCATTGCCAAGAATACGAAGGTTCGTTCACAACCCCGTCGCCATAGCCTTCAGGCAAGCGTATATTGGAGGAATGAGCCAATTCACCTTGGTTATAGTAATTGAGGTTTGAATTGCCCCAAACCAGTTCTTTATTCCATGGATCCACGATAAGCATTCGTAGGTCATATAGTGTTTGCATTCTTTCGGGATTGGCCGTGAACGCAGGACGATCGTAAATAAAAGGTTCTTTGGCAAAATGATAGAGACCCAACCCATTTGCCTCACACAATGCAATTGATTCGTTAAGGGCATCAATGGCTGTCTTCCATTTCTCTTTATCCTCCGCCTGCGGAAAGAAAGGCTGCCCGTCGCTGTCCATAAAATCGCCAAAATATTCTCGGTTGCCGTTGAAAAATGGGCTTGCTCTGAACAGTAGTACCCTTGCTTTGATTGCTTTGGCCGCCACTTGGTCAATCTGTCCGAGGTTGTTTGATGATACACGTTCAGTCAGGTTTGGAATAGCCTCGTTCATGAGGTTTAATACATAATTAAAGCAGTCCTCTACTTTAGAACGGCTCAAAAACAATTCCTCCGGTGTGGATGTTGGCGATGCAAGACCTGTAGGTAGGACGATGGGACCATAACGCTGAATCAGGAGAAAAGCAAAATAACCTTTTAGAAATTTGACTTGCGCTTTCCACTCTGCTTTCTCTCCTTCGGTCATGTCACGTACTTTATCAATATTAGCGAGAAAAACCTCACATTGACGTATACCCTGATAGAGCGGCTTACCACCTTCGGTGCCAGACCAAAGTCCGAGTTGTGGCGAGGTCTGCGATTGTAAACCCCGCATAATACGGATTGCCCGCAGATTGCCCGTATTGGGGTTTAGATCTAACCGGCCGAGCCATTCGTCCCCCAGCGACCAGGAGGTTGCATGCGTTTGATCATCATTGGGCAGGTAACTGTATACTTTTGCCAGTGCATTGTAAGCCTCAACTTTGATGTTGAATATATCCTCCAATTTTAGGGTATTATCGGGTACCACATCAAGGTACTTGGAGCAGGAACCCAAAAAGAAAGCTGTTGCAATTGCGATATATTTTATTGTTTTCATGTATAAGTCCGTTATGTGTTAAAATGATAATTGAATACCGACATTAAACCGGCGGTTTGGCGGATAACCAAGTCCATTTCGTCCTGTTTCGGGATCCCAGAGTTTAAAAGGGCTGAATACAGCCAGGTTTTCACCACTGATATAGATGCGGCTGCCTTTGCCAAAGCCAAAACGTTCTAAATTCCGCGGGCTGTAACCGATTTCAAGTGATTTTAACCGGATAAAGGAACCATCGCGCAACCACCAGGAAGATTGTTGTATATTATTATTAATGGGGTCTGTGGAAAGTCGTGGCCAGAATGCGTGCGTATTTGGATTGGTCTCGCTCCAATAATCTTCAGCAATAATAGCCAAAGCGTTTCTTCGGTTAGCGAAGGGAGCTATTCCATAAGATCCGGTATTTGGGTTGGATTCAGCAGTAGAGTTAATAAAGAAAGAGACATTTTTATTCCCCTGAAAGAAGAAGGAAAAATCAAAAGCTTTATAACCAGCAGACATACCAAAACCATATTGGATCTCCGGAACAGTAGGATAGCCCATTGGGATCCTGTCGTTATCATTGATAATGCCATCACCATTGATATCCTTATATTTGATATCGCCAGCCATATATTCCCCGAAATCCTGCTTTGGTGAATTATCAATTTCATACTGATCGACAAATAGCCGTTCGGCAAGCAATCCCCATTCTTGCCTCAAATTATGTCCAAGTTTTTTGAGGTAGGTATCTGAATAGTTTTTCTCGTCCAGTGCAAGATATTTATTGGTCGCATAGGTGAAATTGGCACGGGCCGAAAGCCAGAGATCTGTTTCGAAGAATTTTTGATAGGTCAATGAGCCATCAAATCCCTGTGAACTGACTTTGCCCACATTACCACTGATGGCGGCCTCCAATCCAGCAGAGGCGGGGAAGTTTTCCCGTCGCATATAGATTTTGCTCCGCACATCTTTAAAAAAGTCACCCTGCAATTTAAGCGACTCATTAAAGAAATTCGCTTCCACACCAACATTCCATTTTTCGGACTCTTCCCAGGTGATATTTGGATTAGCGTAGCGGTTTACATTAAATCCATTATAAGCATTCATAAAATCGGTTCCCCAACGATACATCGCCTCACTACCTCTTGAAATATCCGATAGGTAAAAGAAGCGATCTCTTCGTTCGGCAATAGCGTCATTTCCGACACGTCCCCAGGTACCGCGCAGTTTTAATGTACTGACAACGGATTTAAGAGGTTCGAAAAAGCGTTCACTCGAAATCATCCAGCCCCCACCCAAAGAGGGGAAGAAACCAAACCGTTTTTGCCCCATGAATTTTTCTGAACCATTTAAACCATAGGCAAATTCTGCAAAGTATTTATTGTCGAAATCATAGGTCAGGCGTCCCGAGTTGCCCATATTTCGTTCGGGTAGGGTTTCGTAGATGGAGTTGCTATTTCCGGATGTCAGTAATTTTTCCTCAATCATCCCCACGGTCATAGCGCCTAAGTTGTGGCTGCCGAAACTACGGTTCCAGTTAAACCTGGCTTCGAAATAATAATTGGAGCTGGCATCCCTTTTTGGATCCACATCGCCGAGCGTAGCCCGACCTGTTGTCGGGTTGAGCGCGTACAGACTGTACTCGCCTGTAATCTGATTGTAATTCTCCAAATCGTAGTAAAATGGATCATAGCTCCTGACGCCGGCATATTTGCTCCAGGTTGTTACCGAAGCCCGACCCTGAACTTTCAAGCCCGGTGTCAGAAAATCCAGATCTTGCATCAAAGTGGCCTGTGCGGTGATGGTATTTTCATTGCGGTCTTCATAGCCGCGCACCATCTCCGCGTAGGGATTATCTTTTAGCGACCCTGTGACAAAGGTATTTCCAAATAAGGTATGCTGGGTGAATTCGTTTTTGGCGTCAGGAGAAAATACTGCCGGAAAATCAACAGGATTGCTGTTCATCACCATCCGGAAGATATCGCTTGCCGATTTGAATGGCCCGTTATAACGTTCAAACCGACCTTGGATCCGGGTGTCTAAGGTGGTTGTTTTTGTCAGCTTAAAGATGACATTTGAGCGAATGAAAAAGCGGTTGATATTGATGTTGTTATTGAAATTGTTTCGGTCATCTACTTTCAGTAGACCAGACTCTTTGTCAAAACCGCCCGATACATAGTATGTTGCCACCTGTCCACCGCCACTCAGGTTGACATTGGCTTTTGTATTGACCGTATAGTTTTTGAGCAGGGTGTTATACCAGTCAATATTTGGGAAGATCATCGGATTTTCGTTATCCATTGTCGACTGTATTTTCTGCTGGGAATAATAAGGGCCGAGAATAGGAAACCTGGTCATACGGGCCTCATTATAGAGTTTCATATATTCAATGCCATCGACCATTTTGATTATTCGGGTTGGAGATGCGGTATTGACATCCACACGGGCATTCAATGCAACGGGACCTTCTCGTCCCGCTTTGGTGGTGACCATGATAATACCATTGGCGCCGCGCGCACCGTAGAGCACGGTTGCTGAGGCATCTTTTAATATCGAAAAGCTTTCGATATCGTCGGGCTGTATCCGGGCAAGGTTGTCTGTGGTGGATTCAAAACCGTCAATCAGTATCAGTGGGGAAGCCTGATAGCCGAATGTTGTCACGCCGCGGACGAAGAACTGGGCATTGTCGGCACCAGGTTCGCCTGAGTTTTGAAAGGAAATCACACCAGGTATACGTCCCGCAAAGGCACTGGTCAGGTTGGTAGCCGGAATTTTTAGGTCTGAGGCTTTTACGGTGGTGATAGCGCCGACTACGGTTGCCTTTTTCTGTGTTCCGAAAGCGACTACAGTAACTTCATCCAGGCTCTTTCCATCGTCATACATTAATACTTCAATAATGTTTTGTGGACCGATGACACGCTTTTCATCTTTCTTTCCAACAAATTTAAAGAGCAGGCTGTCGCCTAGAACGCCGGAGAGCTGAAACTCTCCATTAGCATCGGACTTCGTTACCGGAACCCTATTTTTGAGGATGGTAACGCCTTCAATTTTCTCTCCATTTGATGCGTCTTTCACAATACCTGTTAGCTGCTTTTGCGCAAAAGACAGCATGGGTAAGGTAAAGAGCAATAGGAAAAGAAACAGTTTTTCTTTTCGTTTTTGCATAATTGATAGGTAATTAGATAAATTAATTGGTTGATTTACTTTGGGAAGAGTAGGCATGATTTATCAATTCTTCCTTTTTAAAGACAAGGAGCCCCCAATACAGGAGTTGCCCTAAAAAATAAATGGTTTAAGTTGGTTTTTAAATAATTTGGTTATTTCTCCCTATTCAGATTTTCGGTATCGCCCTGACTACCTATTTCCCTCATGGTCTTCTTGCAGGAGCCAGGAACAACAGTCAATGTATTCTTTGTTTTTGCATAAAGGTTAGGTTTTAGATTATACAAATTGGTTGTTTTCAAGTGAAAGCGAAAAAACTATTGATCTTATTTTTCCTTTCACTATTGCTATAACGATTTAAGCAGGATATTGTTTGGAAAAAATTAAATTAAATGAAAAATATATTTGTTGTTGGAAGTTTAGTTTTCTGCTGTTTAATTATTTGCGGTTTGTTTTTATTGTTTTTCAAAATAATTACTTGATCAAGAAGTGGAATTAGGGCGTATTTCAGTACATAATACTTCAAAAGTGATTGTTTCTGGGACCGAAATGTTAGGGTTTGTGTAGAAAGGAGAGAGAAGAGGAGGATATCGATAGGCAACGGAATAGCAGTGCTACTCCGTTGCAGTCTTTGGATGTGTTGACTAAGGGATTTTCAGCGTGTCTGGCTTATACAGCAGCAAACGCGTCGTGAATACCTAATACAATTCCTATGAGCAGACCCATAAAATTAAATCCGATGGTAATAATGACTATTATTCCGATAAACTTATAATGTTTTTTTAGGGCTTCGAGGCAGAGTTCAAGCTGGATGCTATCGCGGTTTTCGATAGCTTTTTTTGCTTTTGATCCAAAATTATAGAGGAAATAGATCGGGAGACAGGCGAAAGCCATCATTAGCAGGTAAAGTATACCGAAGGTTGATATGGTACCTGCTGAAACATATTCGCCCTGACCTAAGGATAAGGCACTTGCTCCAAAGATCAGGCTGATCATGGTTATAGCCGACAGTCCGATAAAAATAAAACAGATAATAGCCAAAAAATTGGCCCATTTAGCAGCTGAAGCTAAGAAAGAAAGCCCTGCTGGAGACAATTTAATGTCTTCGGGCTCCTGAAAAGAAGAATTTTGAATACCGACTTCCATGAAAAATGAGTTATAAAGGTGTGCGAATTTCTAAAAAGTTCTCCGTTTTTAAAAGCAGATTTTTAAAGAAAACCAGTTCGCAAAGACAATAGTTTACAGTTTTTAAATAAATATAAGGCGCGTAGCGCAATGGCTACAGAAACGAGTTGATTAATAAAACGCTCGGTTGGAAGAAAGTTAATGAATTTTTTTTAAAAAGTTTAGGTCAGGAATGGAAGAATGTTGTTACAAATCCATCGAATATGTTGACTGTGGAAAACTATTTTGTATATAGAGAGTTTGCTGGGAATGGTGGTTTAAAAGATGTTATAACGTTTTATTATAAAAAAAATTGTGTTCTAACATAGTTATTTTGGTGGGTGGGATAGGAAGTGAATGTGCTGTAGTATGTTAAGTTTATATTAAGTCCTTTGTTATTTAAAATCTCTTAGTAATTTTGCTTAACATTTTTTAACAAATCACATTATATGAAAAGATCTTTACTCTTTTTCGCTCTTGTCATGGCCAGTTACGGTGCTGTACAAGCTCAGGTTACGACAAGTAGCATGACGGGGGTAGTAACTCAAACTAATGGTATAAAAACAACTGGTGCAACTATTAAAGCAGTGCACGTACCTTCAGGGACTGTATATTCAAGTTCGTCAAATGAAGCCGGCAGGTTCAGTTTGCCAGGTATGCGTGTAGGAGGGCCCTATCGAGTTGAGGTAACTTATGTTGGACAGAATCCAGTTGTTTATGAGAATGTTTATTTGCAATTGGGCCGCGATTTAGAACTAAATCCAGTATTTGGAGAAAGTGCAACTGTTATTGATGAGGTTACAGTCACTAGAACAAAAAAGGGACAAAACCTTAAAACTGGTGCTTCCACAAGCATTTCAAACCGTCAATTGCAAACTTTACCGACTATTTCAAGAGGACTAAATGATTTTACACGCTTAACTCCTCAGGCAGATATTAAAGGAGATGCTTTATCCATTGGTGGTATGAATAATAGATTTAACCAATTAACTATTGATGGAGCTGTTAGTAATGATGTCTTCGGTTTGAGTAGTGGTGGTACTAATGGCGCGAGTACAGGTGTTTCTCCAATTTCTTTGGATGCAATAGAGGAGATGACTGTACAGATTGCCCCATTTGATGTTCGAGCTGGCGGTTTTGCTGGTGGAGGAATCTCAGCTGTAACGCGTTCTGGTACTAACAAACCACAAGCTTCAGTTTATTATTTTACCAGAAACCAAAATCTTACGGGTAAAACTCCTTATTCTTTGATTTCTGGAGACCAAGAGAGAAAGAAGTTAGATAATTTCAGCGAAAAGCAATATGGCGTTCGTGTTGGAGGACCAATTATTAAGGATAAATTGTTTTTTTTCCTGAACTATGAAAAAACAGAGAATAATACCCCTCTAGGATTTGCTCCGGGTGTTGATGGTTCGAAATTTACAGTAGCTGAGCTAGAACAAATAGCTAATCGTGCTAAGGCTTTAGGATATGATGCTGGTAGTTTTTTAGATCAAGAAAGTAGCAATAAATCTGACAAAATCTTTACTAGGTTCGATTATAATATCAATGAAAAGCACAAACTATCGGCTCGATATAGTTACGTTAAAGGAACTGCAACAGATTTAAGCCGTTCGCAAACGGCATTGACTTTTTCGAATGGTGCCATTTTAAGAGAAAGTACTACAAATTCAGCAGTATTGGAGTTAAATAGCCGTTTTTCTAACACATTATCTAATAATTTAGTTATTGGCTACACAAAAGTAAGTGAACCAAGGTCGGCTCCTGGTAACCCTT
Organism: Sphingobacterium sp. CZ-UAM; assembly: GCF_002000245.1. Classification (GTDB taxonomy): domain Bacteria; phylum Bacteroidota; class Bacteroidia; order Sphingobacteriales; family Sphingobacteriaceae; genus Sphingobacterium. The sequence goes on from NZ_MTCM01000002.1 coordinate 103,770, forward strand.
TCCCTCGGGTAACTTTGCAGCTAGGTGATAGAAATGTAAATTTAGGCACGGAACCATTCTCAACAGTAAATCAATTGGATCAAGATGTGTTTACACTTACCGATAATCTGACTGTATATAAGGGTAATCATAGATTTACTTTTGGTACTCATAATGAGTTTTACAAAATGTACAACGGATTTATTGGAAGTGCCTTTGGAAATTATACTTTTAGTAATTCTCCCGCGACTGATATAAATCCAGCCACTGGAAAATCTTATACTGCTATCGAGAACTTTGACCGTGGTTTGGCAAGTAGTTTTCAGTATAATTATAGTAATACAGATGATCCAAGACAAGGGGCTGATTTTAAAGCAATGCAGTTAGGTTTTTATATTCAAGATGATTACCAGCTAGCAACTAATTTTAAATTAACAGGTGGTATTCGAGTAGATATTCCAATGTATTTGACAGATCCAATGGAGAATACAGACTTTAACAACTCAATCTTGGCAAAGCGTTATGACGTTATGACCAATAGAATGCCACAAACTACATTCATGTGGTCTCCTCGACTCGGTTTTAATTGGGATATCAGAGGCGATAGATCTGCTATTCTACGAGGGGGACTTGGTATCTTTACTTCAAGATTCCCATTTGTTTGGTCAGCAGGTGCTTATACACAAAGTGGTGCATTGTTAGGAGGGAACCAATTAAATGCTGGTTCTGGAAACGCGCCAAATATTAAGTTTATTGCAGATCCAAATGCCCAACCTAAAAGTAATCAAGAAGTTAAGCCTTCGGGAAATATATCCGTATTAGATAAAAACCTAAGGTTACCTCAAATTGCTAGAACTTCCCTAGGATTTGATTATAGACTACCTTGGGATATTCAGGGAACAGCTGAGTTTATGTATTCTAAAAATTTAAGTTCTTTTAAATTTACAGATTTGAACATGAAAGATCCTATTGGCCAATTGGAAGGTGCTGATAATAGATTGTTGTATGGGGCGACAAACGCAGAAAAACGTGTTTTGCCAAATTATACTCAGGTTATTTATATTAATAATGTTAATCAAGGATATTCTTGGTCGGCAACAGCCCAATTATCGAAATCATTTGCAAGCGGATTTTTCGGTTCATTAGCCTACACTTATACTGAATCGAAAGATTTGTTTTCAGGCTCTTCTTCCCAAAATCAATCAAATTTCTTTAGAACGGCGACAGTAAATGGGTCAAATAGTGTCACTTTAGGACATAATCCATTTAGTACTGGAAGTAGAATTATCGGTTTTGCATCTTACACAAAAGAATATTTAGGTCACTTAGGAACTACTTTATCATTGGTTTATAATGGTCAATCCGGCGCGAGATTTTCATATTTAATTACTGGTGATCCAGGAAGGTACTCAGCGGGAAGTGCTAGTGATCAATTTTCATTGATGTATATTCCTCGTGATAAGAGCGAAATCCGATTTGTTCAAAATGGGGATCAAACACCCGATGATCAATGGAATGCTTTTAATCAATTTATTGAAGCTAATCCTTATTTAAAAAATAGGAGAGGTAAATACGCTGAAAGAAATGGCGATAAAGCACCGTTCTCTCATAGATTCGATTTGAAAATATTACAAGATGTATTTACCAACATTGGTAATACAAAAAATAAAATTCAAATTTCGTTGGATATTATGAATGTTGGTGCTTTAATAAATAAAAAATGGGGAGAACAATATTCAGGAGGGGGAAGTTTCTGGGACAATTCCTTCCGTGCAATAGCGTTTGATAGTTTTGTTAAGGATACTAAAATTCCTCAATACAAATTAGGGGACCTAAACAAAAATAATCCTTATTTTGTCTCGGATATTCCATCAAGATGGTCTGCACAAATTGGTATTCGCTATATCTTCAACTAATCTGAAGAATATATCTTAAAAAGACCGTCCTGAATTTTAGGACGGTCTTTTTGATTTATTACTTAACAAAAATCGATTAGCGATGTCTAGTTGTAATAAATGTAATCCACATAAATGTCAGTCGCCGTTTCGAAATCCTTCATGAAAATTAAATCTTTTGATGGATCCGGATCGTCATTTCTTTTGAAAATTAGTTCCAATCCAATTTTAAAGTTTTCGCTATTACCCATCATAAATCCCTCTCTTGTAGAATCGTTATATTGAAAAGTGTTTGTTAACGGTACAAAATAACCGTAACCATCTCCGCCTCCTGGCGAAGAGCTTGCCTTGATTCTGATGGATTTAAGTGTTAAACCAATTGCTGGGTTGATCTGTAAATTGTTTGTTTTTAGTGTATTGCCATCAACCCTTCAGCCCATGTGTAAGGATCGGTACCATAAGGGCCTGAATTATATTCAATATAATTATCTAAAGTATTGAAAACAAAAGATAATCACAGATTGCAAGTTTCTTTTGATATTACCAACGTTGGTAACCTATTGAGTAGCAAATGGGGGATACAAAAACTCATAATATTACCAACTTTATGCAATATCAAGGTGTAGTTGATAATAAACCTACGTATACTGTGAGCCAGAATCTTAAAGAGAAGACATTTAGAAATAATACAGGTATAGATTCTAGATATCAAATGCAATTAGGTATTCGTTATATCTTCAATTAAAACACTTTCACATCTAGTGTGTAGGTTATAGGAATGCGGAGCTCGAAAAGAGCTTCGCATTTTTTTTCCTATGGTTTCTTGATTTATAGCTTACGATTAACCAAGAAAGCTATTAAGAATTTTAGGGATAGTTTAGAACAGTAATCGTTTTTTCCAAATTGAAAGTACGAGCAATATTGCAGATGCTTGAGGAAAATCGACGACCATATTAGCAATGAAAAGCAAGAACAAAGTGTGTAGTACGTGAATGTGATCGAAAATATGAATGGGGAATTTGAAAATACACAAGAATAGCTGTTTTTCCCAAGCGATCTACGTTCATTATTTAAATTATAAAAGAATTGAATATTTCTCGTGGTTTATTTTTTATGTAAAATAGAGGCTAATTAACGCTATTTTAAATTTTTATTAATTTTATATGAGCTAGTTTTTATTTTGGATTATTTAAATTATTTTTATATAAATAAATAGGATGAATTATGAAAATATTTAGACGATCGTTATTAACTGCTTCAATTTCTTTGATTCTCGTATCTTGCAACAAAAACGAGTTACAAACTATAAACGAAGAAAAAAACATTAAATTGAAGTCAATGGCAGTGGCTTCTACTACTTTCAACTGGGAAAACGTGGAGAGAATGCCGGTTCCAATTAATCACCCAACAATTTTATCACCCTGGTCATCGGGAGCAAATATTGCCTTTCCTGCATTTTTTATTGAGGATAGGTTTAAATCAAATGGTTGGGAATTAGTTTACAATTCTTTTAGCACTACCGAAACTGTTAATCCTAAATTTTTTATAATTTACAATAAATTTAGAGGTTTACTAAGGGCTTTTTTTTATCTAGATCCTATAAGCCCAATTCCTAGTACCTATGTCACACATAGTTTAAAATTGAAGGATAATGCATCCATACCCGTTTTAAACTATGGCTCAGATGAGATAGCTTCATTAGTTAAAAATGCAAAAGAAATTTCTCAGGTTCAGCCCTATCGAACTAGTGCTACAGGCTGTTGGTATGCTGCGGAATTTGAAATCAATTATACACCAGCAATTCGCAATATGCCCGCGCAAGGTAGTTTGTTACAATGGGACGTTAACTCTACTAACATCTCGCAAATTACCATTAATGGAACTTCAGAAGGAACAATTAAAGGAACAATGACACAAAGCGTTGCGGGGCCCGAGAACATTTTAAACAGCTCATTAAAAGGAACTGTTATGTTGTATGGTAAACATTTAGGAGACAGTATGCTCAAAGAGATAAACGAAAATAAATTAATAAAATCAGAATATTTGCTCAACTTTGCTTCTTCTCTTGCTTCTGGAGGTTATGCCGCCGCCGCCGGGAAAGTATTAAGTGCAATTTTTGGAGGCTCGTCCACTACAACCAGCCAGGTAATTAATTTAAAAAGTACAACAAGTTATAAGCTTTCGGGATCTGTTAATGATAGCTATTTGATTGCTGCACCAGTGTTAGTTCCTCCAGGTGCCAGTAATTCCAGCAACTCATTGGGTATTTTGCCACTTTACAACAAAGTGCTCGGCGTTTTCACTTTAGATAAAACGCCAATTGTGAACGCAACAGCGAAGGAAGAATGGTATACTGAAAGAGGTATGCCTGGCGACCGTGACGAGAGGTTTTCTATTTACAATCCCTCAGACTATAGACTGGTCCAGAATTCCTATAATATCCTGTTTAATCCAGATATCATAAATACAAGCCCTGATGGAGCAAGAGTTGAAAATCTAAAGCAAGAGCTTGTTCAGCGAGAAAAAGATGGCAATTTAATTAATGTTTTTCCGATTAATTATGAGTTTTCGAGCCATTATAGAATTACCGTTGGTAATATTGGTTGGGACGGAAATGGAGGATATATACCCCAACCTGCAAGTCCGAGTCCTTGGGATTCAAATGAACAATTAATGACTGGATTTTTTCTTCGGATAAGCTTTGATGTGGTGCCCAATAATGGCTCCTCTCGAACTAAAATAGTTAAGTCATTTAAAATAAAGGCAAATCCCATTGATATTAAAAGTTAGATAATTCAATAAGCCAATAGGTCGTAATTCTATTTAAGATCAATGCCAGAAAGGTCAAGATTATCACTTGACCTTTCCTGTTTTATTTTAGTAGTAGACTATACGTCACTATATTTTAATCAATGGTCTCCATTTAATTTGATAGCGGACCAACTACGGCATGTTTTGTTACAGAAAAATTAGTGCATTTGAATCGAAAATAGCAACATTATAGTTGAAATTAGCAATTTATTTTTCTTTCAAATTCCGATTGATAGGGGTAAATTTACTCGAGACTTATTAATATATAGAATTGTCCAGGTTATTATGGACAATGATTGACTCTCTCTACTCTGATTAAGGCAGACAGAGTGGTTAGAGCAAGTGTAAGCTTCCCGTAGTTTTCTTCGTGTTTTTGCAAAAAAATACTGAGCGATTACGGGAACTTGCTTTTTAAATTCTGTTATTTGATTATCGTTTGGTATTTATAATCTTTGTATAGATTATAACATACAAATTATGGGAGGTTCCCACAAGCAGTCTTTAGGTATAGACTTGCCCAATTCCATTCGGCATTATCCCCTGGGAGATCAGGCAATTGTCCTTTCTTTTGGTGACGTAATTTCCGAAGCTATTCATATACGGGTTCGTAAGGTTATAACCTGTCTTGAAAACTGGCCACAGGCCGGTGTAATAGAATATGTCCCCGCCTACACGACAATCACGATTTATTACGATCCGTTAATTGTTAGCTATCAGGAACTATTAGCTGCGCTTCAAATAACCTTACAAAATATATCGGATGATTTTAACTATAGAAGTGCGAAAAAAGAAATCCCGGTTTACTACAATGGAGATGACCTCGCTTATGTCGCTCAATACAATGGTTTGACTGAGGAGGAAGTTATCCGCATACATTGTGCCCCGGAATATCGGGTGTACATGATCGGTTTTGTCCCTGGATTTCCGTATTTGGGCGGAATGGACAACCGGATCGCGACACCACGTAAAGAAGTTCCTCGTTTGAGGATCGAAGCCGGTGCGGTGGGGATTGCTGGTCAGCAGACTGGGGTATATCCCATGTCAACCCCCGGAGGCTGGCAGATTATTGGTCATACACCACTACAATTGTTTAACCTCAACCGTGAAAATCCCTCATTACTCGATGTAGGGGATCTTGTATGCTTTGCGCCTATTGGTTATGAGGAGTTTATGCAACTAAAAACAGAAGCCAATGGGTATTAAAATCATCAAGGCGGGTTTGTTGAGCACGATACAGGACTTAGGGCGTTACGGTCTACAGCGTTACGGTATGGCAGTCAGTGGAGCTATGGATAGCTATGCTTTACTTCTGGGTAATAGTATCCTGGGAAATGCAGACAACGAAGCTGCAATAGAATGTACGCTCCTTGGCCCAACAATTTATTTCGAGCAGCCACAGCTTATCGCAGTGACAGGAGCGGACCTGTCGCCCAAGGTTGACGGTCAGCCCTTACCGATGTGGAAACCTGTCCTGATTGAGGCTGGCTCCTTGCTCTCCTTCGGGCGACCAAATTCGGGCTGTCGGGCTTATATCTGTTTCCGCGGCGGACTTGATATCCCTGAAGTACTGGGCAGTAGATCGACTTATAGCAAAGGACAAATAGGTGGCTTTCAAGGTCGGGCGCTCAAAGAACAGGATCGGATTGCTTTCAATAATCCCTATGATGGGGAACAAACGCAATTTCCTTGGCGTATTGACCCTGCGCTGTATCCCGACCTTTCTGCGGGAGTCATTCGGGTGATGGATGGCCCACAGTGGGATCAGTTTGAAAGCGACTCATTGCAAAGTTTCTTTGCGGATGTATTTACCATTAGCAAAAACTCGGACCGCATGGGATATCGCTTACAGTTAAGGCCACTGCAGCTAAGCAAACGAAAAGAATTGTTGTCAACGGCCGTCACCTTTGGTAGTATACAGGTACCTCCCGATGGCAACCCGATTATCCTAATGGCCGACCATCCGACGACAGGCGGGTATCCCGTCATTGCACAGGTGGCTACCGTAGACCTTCCGCTCTTGGCGCAAAAGGGAGCCCAGGAAAGCATCCGTTTTGAACGGATCGAACTGGATGAAGCCCAAAACTTATTGAAACAGCGATACATACAATTAATTATACTAAAAAGAGCAATCGCATTGAAATATGAATAAGCAACTGACGATAGATTTAAATTGTGATATGGGCGAGAGCTTTGGCGCTTGGACAATGGGCAATGATGAGGCGATAATGCCTCATGTTTCCGCTGTCAATATTGCCTGTGGTTTTCACGCCGGAGATCCTTCGACAATGATGAAAACCATTCAGCTAGCTCTAAAATATAATGTCAAAATAGGCGCTCATCCCGGTTTTCAGGATCTGGCAGGTTTTGGAAGACGGGAGATTCAGGCTACAGCTCGGGAAGTTTATGAACTGGTCGTCTATCAGGTTGGTGCACTTGCAGCATGTGCCCAGGTACAACAGACAAGATTGCAACATGTGAAGCCGCATGGAGCGCTCTATAATATGGCGGCGCGCAAACCTGAATTGGCCGATGCCATCGCGGCAGCGGTCTACGCGATCGATCCAAACCTCATCCTATATGGTCTTTCGGGAAGCGAACTGATCAAAGCAGGTAGGAATAAGGGGTTGAAGGTATATAGTGAGGTCTTTGCCGACCGCACTTACCAACAGGATGGCACATTGACAGCAAGGACGGATAAAAATGCACATATCCATAACGCTGAACAGGCTGCCAAACAGGTCGTACATATGATCAAAACCGGAAAAGTGATTTCCCTGCAAGGTGCGGAAGTGGACATCCAAGCCGATACCGTTTGTCTACATGGAGATAATCCCGAAGCTGTACAGTTTGCGAGGACAATCAATCAAATATTAAAAGATCACGATATACTGATCCGATGAAACAAAAAAATACATCAGCCCTGTTTGGCGCGGCCTTGTTAATGGCCACATCGGCAATTGGCCCAGGCTTCCTGACTCAAACAACATTTTTTACAAAGTCGCTGGGAGCTAGCTTTGGATTCGTTATTCTCGTATCCATCCTGATTGATATAGGTGTGCAGTTAAATATCTGGCGCGTGATCGCTGTCTCCGAAATGAGGGCGCAGGATATTGCCAATAAACTGTTGCCTGGTCTAGGCGGTTTTATCTCGCTGCTTATTATTCTCGGTGGTCTGGCGTTCAATATCGGTAATGTCGCTGGAGCGGGACTAGGGTTGGAGGCACTCTTTGGTGTGCATGTTGTGACTGGGGCCTGTATTTCAGCTTTAATCGCCATTGCTGTTTTTATAAACAGACAGATCGGTAAAGCCATGGACCGTTTTACGCAACTCATGGGAGCAATCATGATTTTAGCATTTATCTACATTACATGGATCTCTTCGCCACCAATGGGGGAGGCCGCGCTGCGGACGGTCGCCCCTGTAAAGATTGATTTTGTATCGATCATTACATTGGTAGGTGGTACGGTCGGTGGTTATATCACTTTTGCGGGTGGCCATCGTCTGATTGATGCTGGAGTAAAAGGATTTGATGCGCTGCCTACCGTGAATAGAAGTGCTGTCATGGGGATCTCTGTTGCTTCGCTGGTTAGGGTCTGTCTATTTTTGGCTGCGCTTGGTGTGCTGAGCCAAGGCTTAATGATCGACGACGCTAATCCTACAGCATCAGTTTTCCAGCTTGCCGCGGGCAATTTTGGCTATCGCCTGTTTGGCCTAGTGATGTTCGCGGCTTCGATTACCTCGATTATCGGTTCGGCTTATACCTCCGTCTCCTTTATAAAAACATTCAATACACAGATTGCTAAAAATGAAAATTGGATTATTATTGCTTTTATATTTATTTCCACGCTCATATTTGTTTTTGTAGGTAAGCCTGTCCATCTATTGATTATCGCGGGTGCTGTGAATGGTATTATATTGCCGGTCTCACTGACAGTGATGCTGATCGCGGCCTATAAGCCTGCTATTGTAGGAGTTTATAAACAACCGATACTGCTGACCCTGGCCGGTGCGACGATTGTTGTCTTAATGGCTTTTATGAGTATCAGCGTAATTCTGGATCTGTAATTTTTTTCTGTATTCGATCGAAGCTGCCAATATTTCCACCTAAATGACCGAAAATTACCCCTCAAAAAAGCTGCTACATAGCGATATTTGGTGTAATAACTGAATATAAACCAAGCTAATGATGAATGTTTTGAGGTCAATACTCTCGGGTATTGCTGTGTTCGTGGCACTATATGGCCAGGCACAAAGCATCGATTTAAAAAACTGGCCCGAGAAGGCCAATCCTGTAACCGTGGGCCGTTTGGTCACGCAGCGTTTTGTCGAAAGTCCACATAACAGCTTTAAACCACCGGCGCCCCCCCGATCTATTACTTACCCCGAAGTCTGTACCTGGTATGGTGCCCTGAAGTTTGCTGATATCAATCAGGATAAGGTCTTACTTGAGCAGCTTACCAAACGCTTTATGCCTTTTTTTGATACGGAAAAACATTTGGTGCCACGGCCCTGGCATGTGGATTTTGCCGTATTTGGAACCGTTCCCTTGGAACTCTATCAGCAGACAAAAAACAAAACCTTTCGGGAGATGGGGATGCGTTTCGCTGATGCGCAATGGACTATCCCAATTGATTCACCTCAAGCGGTGAAGGATAACTACCAAAAGTTTTTGGATAAGGGATTGACCTGGCAGACACGTTATTGGATAGACGATATGTATATGATCACAATGGTGCAGTCCAAGGCATTTCAGGTGACGGGGGAACGTAAATATATCGATAGAGCCGCCCATGAAATGCTGGTCTACCTCGATACCATCCAAAAGGAGAATGGTCTATTCTATCATGCGCCGGATGCACCTTTCTTTTGGGGAAGGGGAAATGGCTGGATGGCGGCAGGGATGAGTGAACTGTTGTCTTCCTTACCAACCGATAATCCCAATAGACCTGCAATATTAGCCGCTTACAAAAAAATGATGGCAAGTCTCAAAAAGTATCAGCGGGGAGACGGTCTATGGGGACAGCTGATTGATAAACCGGAATCCTGGGTGGAAACTTCCGGGTCAGCCATGTTTACTTATGCCTTGATTACGGGAGTGCGAAATGGTTGGCTGGATGAAAAGGAATATGCACAGATCGCTCGCAAGGCTTGGTTGGCTCTCGTTGGTTACATTAACGAACAAGGAGATATCGCCAATGTCTGTGAGGGTACCAACCGAAAAAATGATTATCAATATTATCTAGACCGAAAACAAAAAACGGGTGATATGCATGGACAGGCTCCCATACTTTGGTGTGTATATGCCCTGTTAAAAAAATAACTGCAATGGAAAGAATACTAATGATTCTTATGCTGTTGCTCTGTAGTCAGGCAAAAGCACAACCTATTCAGTGGAAGGAGCAGTATCCGGGTGTATGGAAAGGTACTTTCGGTCAACCCGAGAAATACACGCTGCTAGGTGCTGCTGCTATTAAACCGCGGGCCGCAACACTTGAACAGCTACAGTCAACTGATTTTCCATTACCAAAAATGGAGGTTCATGCGGAACTGATTGACGGGAAAACCTATGTACGGATGCCATTGACAAAAAATGAACAGATCTATGGTTTAGGCCTGAATTTCCAGACTGTTCACCAACGTGGTAAGATCCTCAACCTGCATGTTGACCATTATGGAGGTAAAGATAACGGTCGTACACATGCTCCTGTTCCTTTTTATGTTTCTTCCAGGGGCTATGGTGTGCTTGTAAATTCTGCCCAGTACCTGACTTACTATGTTGGTACCGGTGTTCGTAAAGATGCAAAGGAACCAGCGGAAGCCAAGGATCGTAATACCGATAAAAGCTGGAACTCGCGTCCTTACTCAGATGCGATGGAGATTTATATCCCGGCTGCAGGCGTGGAAATTTATGTCTTCGCAGGCATCAACCCCCTGGACGCCATCAAAAGATACAATCTTTTCTGTGGTGGTGGTACATTGCCACCGCGATGGGGGCTAGGATTTACACAACGGGTGCAGAAACTCTACACTGCTGAAGAGGTGCTCAACGAAGCCGACCAGTTTGAAAAACATGGTTTCCCACTTGATTTCATTGGCCTTGAGCCCGGATGGCAATCGCGCGCTTACCCTTGTACCTTTGAATGGGATAAAGGACGTTTTCCAGATCCTGCTTCCCTGATCAAGAAGTTGGCCACAAAAGCAATCCGTCTAAATCTCTGGACGAACCCATATATTTCACCCGAAGCGGGGATCAGTAAGGCTATCGAACCTTATACGTGCTCCCATACGGTATGGAGCGGTACGGTACCAGATTTAAATCATCCTGAGGCCAGAAAGATCCTCGCTAAACAATTCATGGATGCGCAGCTCAATATTGGCGTCAGTGGTTATAAAATGGATGAAGTCGATGGCTACGATTATTACCTTTGGCCCGATATGGCCAAATTTCCCTCGGGTATCAGTGGGATCCAGATGCGGCAAACCTATGGTGTGCTGGCGCAGAAACTGACAGATAGTTTATACCGGAGCAAGAATACGCGAACCTATGGGCTGGTGCGCGCATCGAATGCGGGAGCCAATAATTTGCCCTATGTCATCTATAACGACTATTATAGTCATCAAGATTTTATCACAGCACTGGTCAATAGTGGATTTTGCGGTGTACTATGGACGCCGGAAGTGCGGGGATCGAAAACAGGACAGGAATGGTTACGTCGTTTTCAGTCCGTTGTCTTTTCGCCAATGGCTATGATCAATGCCTGGTCCAGCGGGACAAAACCTTGGTCTTTTCCCGAAGTCGCTGATCAGGTGAAATACTATGCACAATTAAGGATGGAGCTGATGCCGTATTTATATTCCGAATTTGCAAAGTATCATTTTGAGGGCACACCGCCTTTCAGGGCAATGGTATTGGAAGAAGGGTTTCAGGGGCAGGCTAAGGCTGTCTTGGGCAATCAGGATCTGGAAACCAATCCTTACCTGGAAGCTGTCAATAGGGAAGTAAAGGATCAATATATGTGTGGCGAATATATCCTGGTCGCGCCCTTATTTGCTGGAGAGTCATCCCGAAAGGTATTGTTGCCCAAAGGCAACTGGTATGACTTCTATACCGGAAAATATGTGGGCAATGGCGAAGAGATCCTTGCTGATCCGGGCATGGACCGTATACCTGTTTACGTCAAAGATGGTGGAATTATACCCATGATGGGCAGTCGTTTACATACACCGCTCCCCAATGAGAAAGTTGATCTGACCATTCGTCACTACGGGGAGAAGGAGGGAAATTATCAGCTCTACGATGATGATGGTGTGAGCTTTGACTATGAAAAAGGAATGTATTCATGGCGCCGGGTGCTGATCAAAAAAAATGCAAAAGGGCAGCTTTTCGGAGAAATATCCGGAACGCAGGCCGGAAAACCAAACACGTACGGAAGGGTTCAATTTGAATTTATGTCAAAATTGAAAAAAACAGAATAACTGATTCCTATTGATCAAATAAATAAATATTTGAGGTCAATTGATCATTTTTTACCGCTAAAAAGAACAGAATTTACACCCTCCGACGAGCGTAAGTACGCGATATTTGGGGTAATAACGAATTATAAAAAATAACCAAAAAAGGAATACGGATAGTTTTGTCATGAGCTTCGATCTATATGGAAGCTGTGACGGAATGTGGCTATGGGAGCCAAGCATACCTTAGCATAATAAATAACCAATTAATAAATATCTAACTTATGATGAAAAGTATCACAAAAATGGGGTGCTTTGTACTCTGCCTATTTTTAATGATGGGAAGTATGGGTTTACCGATCTTTGCACAGCAAAATGTTAGGCTTTCCGGCAAGGTGAGCAATAGCAAAGGTGAGGCACTGCAGGGGGTAAGCGTCCGGGTAAAAGGAAAGAACCAAGGGACAAGCACAGATGCAGCTGGTAAGTATCAGATTGAGGCTATTCCCTCAAGTACGCTAGTTTTTAGCCAAGTGGGTATGAAGGTAGAGGAACGAACGGTCGGTGCACAGCGACAAATTGATGTACAGCTGGTCGAAAATGACAATGCATTGGATGAGATTGTTGTAACAGGTTATGGCAGCGTGGCCAAAAAACGGGACTTAACCGGGGCAATATCTTCTGTCGGCGCAAAAAAAATCCAGGAAAGACAACCCGTTAATCTATTTGATGCCTTACAGGGACAAGCAGCTGGTGTACTGATTGTTAATGATGGCGGTGGTGCTCCGGGGGCAACGGGCTCTATACAGGTACGGGGAACCTCAACTTTGAATGGCGGTAACGGGCCTTTATATCTGGTCGATGGTGTTATCAATCCGGATGGCGCAAATATTAATCCTACGGATATCGAAAACATCGAAGTATTAAAAGATGCTGCATCTGCCTCAATCTATGGATCGCGCGCAGCGAATGGTGTTATTTTGATCACAACCAAGCGTGGTGCCGAAGGGAAACCTCTGATTAATGTTAATTATAATCATCTCTTTGGCCGTCTGGCACATTATATTCCGGTGAGCAATTCGGCTGAAGTCCGCGAGTTTAGAAATATACAGGGACAAAATAGCAATATCGACTCCCTAAATCCAAGCTTTAATGCAGATAATGATCTTCAGCGATTGCTTCTCGGCAATCTTGCCCAAAAGAAGGAGATCAAGTTAAGTGTAGGAGGTGGTCAAAAAAATCTTCGTTATTACAGCAGTTTAAACTATTTGGATGATAAGTCCATTATCCTGAATAGCTACGCAAAGCGTTTGCAGTCGCGGATCAACGTGGAGTATCAAGCTTCATCGAAACTGAGATACTCAAACAATATCTCCTTTTCCTGGCAAAAAGGCAATACTATTCCAATCGCCAATACGGTGCGCGTCGTTATGGACAGGCCGGCATATTCATTAATCTATTATCCTGACGGATCATTAACGAGTTATGTTGGATCTAAACGAAATCCCATCGCCAATGCATTGTATGAACAAAACATTGACGAAACCTATTCAGGGCAATTTAATAACCAATTGGACTATCAATTAACAAATGATCTGAAGCTGACAACGTTGTTTAATGCGCGGTTGGACAACTTGCAAAATACGGGTTTTTCGCCTCGTTTTCTTTCGGCCAATAAAGATCAGAACAGTGGTTCGAATGAATTTACCAAGACATTTTCCTGGGAATTCCAGGCATTTGCCAATTATAACAAAACATTCGCACAGGACCATAATGTATATGCCCTATTGGGATTCAGTGCAGATCGTAGACGTTTCGATCGTTTCCACTCTGAATATCTGAACAGCGTCAACGAGGAGGTTCTGGTTACATTTCCAGATTACCTGACTTCATCAAAGACCTATACATCGGCGACTGCAAATGCGACAGCTTCCTTATTCAGCAGGATCGGCTACAATTATAAAAGCCGTTACCTCCTGCAGGCTTCCTATCGGAGAGATGGGTCTTCAAGGTTTGGACCTAGTAACAAATGGGGGAATTTTTTCTCGGGGTCAGCCGCTTGGCGATTCTCTGACGAAAATTTTATGAAATGGGCTAAACCGGCATTACAGGATGCTAAACTCAGATATAGTTTTGGACAGCTCGGAAATGATAAAATTGGGGATTACGAATCGTATGCCAAAGTAGCATTTGGCGGAAATTATAATGGTGTAGGGGGAGCTGCGATGACGCCGACATTAGGTAATTATTTGATCAAATGGGAAATGACTACGCAGAATAATGTGGGCTTGGATCTTACATTTCTCAATGGAAGGTTGGGCTTTACTGCGGACTACTATGTGAAAACAACCACGGATCTATTATATCCAAGGGAACTGCCAAAAGAAACCGGGTATACCAAACTTCAGGTAAATGTGGGATCAATCCGAACCCGAGGAATGGAGTTTGTTGTTAGTGCCAGACCGATTGTTAAATCAAATTTCAGCTGGGAAATCAATGGAAATATCTCCTTTGAGCGTGGCAAAGTGGTAAAACTGGCCGACGGTATTCCTTTCTTTCCGGGTAATAAATGGTATCTCGAAGAAGGTGGACGCATCGGTAATTTTTACGGATGGCGTAATCTCGGTGTATATGCTTGGGATGAATCCAATGCCTATAACGACAACTGGGATAAGCTGACACTGGTGCTCGATGACCAAGGTAAGCCATTGTACCGTGACGGTAAACCAGTGTATACATCAAATGGTCAAAATTACGAGGGTACGGTACATCATCTGTATGCTCCGGACGGCAAGCTGAAAGGCGGGGATGCTGAGTGGCTCAACAACAAACGCGATAGCTTGATCAACGATGATGACCGTATGATTCTGGGAAATCCTACCCCTGATTTCTATTTTGGTTTTATGCAGACATTTACCTACAAACGCTTTTCTTTAAATGTTTTGTTCAACGGTGCAATCGGCGGGGAAGTGTATAACGCTTTGCTACAACGCCAGAATTATCCTTCAAATACTGGAGCTGGGTCACCGGATATGGTATACAATGTATGGCGTAAACCAGGCGATGAGGCCAAGTATCCCTACTATCCTGAAAGAAATAACCGCGGAAACATGAAGACGAACCAAAACAGTCTTTATATCGAAGATGCTTCGTTTATTCGGCTTGCCAGTGCACGTCTCGCCTATACATTTAGTCCAAATTTGGCTAATAAATTGAAAATGAAAGGGCTTACTGCCTATATCTATGGAACAAATCTATTGACCTGGACGAACTATACGGGCTATGACCCTGAATTCAGTACATCGAATCCGTTGACACCGGGGGAGGACGATGGTCGTTATCCAAGAAGGAGAGAGTTTGGTTTCGGTGTAAATGTTAATTTTTAGAAGATTTCAGTTATGTACAAAATAAAAATATTAGCAGCATTACTTTTTTTAGGCACCTTGGGTGGCTGTAAAAAATTCCTTGACGAAAAACCCCTTGCAGATGGAACATTGGAGCAGCACTATAAAAATATGTATGATGTACGGGCTGCAATGGCTGGCATGTATAGTGCTTTTCAGCTTGAAATGGTCGGAAAAGAACAGTATACCGAGAAATATCTTTACTGGGGAGAATATCGATCCGATAATTTTGATCGCTTTATTAGCTATACCAAGGACTATGTCGATGAAATTGTATTGAACAGTATCACTCCTTCCAATGATTTTTCAGATTGGAGCGGCCTATATACAACGATCGGGCGGGCGAATAATAACATCAAATATATTCCGCAGGCTGCACAATTGGATAGTCGCATAACCATGGCCATGCAGAACGATTATTTAGCACAGAGTTATGCGCTTCGTGCCATGTCTTACTTTTATATTGTCCGTGTCTGGGGTGATGCACCGATCTGGTTAGAGCCATACGAAGATGTGCAGCAACCCGCTGAAAGAGCACGAGAGCCGAAAGAGAAGCTCATAAAAGACGTCATCATTCCTGATCTGGAAAAAGCCTATTCGTTGATTATAAAAGATGCCAAAAGCCCCTTGTGGACAATTGGCGAGGCTGGGATATGCGCGATCATGGCCGACGTATATATGTGGCAAGGGGATCATGAAAATGCGATAAAGTGGATCGAGAAATTATTCTTGGCAAAGTCGCCGACCAATGTCACTTATGCCGGTTTAAATGAAACCAATCTACAGGATGCAGCGACCTGGAAGACCATCTTTACAAACCCATCTTCTAGTAAAGAGACGATCTGGAGTATCCACTGGGATTATCTGAAAAATGGCTGTGCATGCATGCAAACTTCCTGGACCTCAAATAACAAACAGGTGATTGTGGACGAGGGGATCTGGGCCAGTTGGTTTCTACCGCAGACAACGAATACCCCAAGTCCGGATATTCGACCAAAACAGACGTTGGATGTTTATTTCGGTATGCCAAGCAATAAGCGTGATCGATTTATTAAGTGGTATCCGACAGAAGCAAATCCAACTAAGGCTGACCCTTGGCCAGCAACAAATCAATTGCTTCCGGTCTATCTAACCATGTACCGTCTGAGTGACATCTATCTATTATATGCCGAAGCCCTGAATGCCAGGGGCGACAGGGAAAAAGCCATTAAATATTTGAATTTTGTGCGCAAACGAGCTCAACTACCATTGTACGATGTGAATGCAGCTGAAGTGGGAAGCCCCTACGCACTGGAAACGGCAATCCTGAACGAACGGCAGTTGGAGCTTTTCGGAGAAGGGAAAAGGTGGTTCGACCTGGTAAGGACAAATCGTGTTAAGGCCGTGATGGACCCTATTCTGAAACGTAGGCAAGAGGATGCCGGAAATCTGGAAATGCCGGGATTCTTAGATCCTAAAAATCGAGCTTACTGGCCGCTGAATAGAAATGTTTTGAACTCCAATAGTTTGTTGGTTCAAAATCCGGGGTATACAGATTAATGCGGGAATTTAGAAAAGGAAATCATGAAAAGAAATTTTAACATCAAGTGGATACAAGTAGGAGTAGTGCTCCTGACTTTACTGACAACGGGCTGTTCCCTTTTTGATATGGAATTGCAGGAAAACTATGATTATAAGCATAAAACACTGGATCCCAATATTGGGATCAGTGCCCGTAAATTTTTGGAAAATCGTTCCTATGAGACCCTCGAGAACCCGTCGGATACGGTCTTTAAATGGATGCGTAAGGGGCTGGACTATGCTGGTATCGGTCTTGAGGAACTGGATAAGACGGACCGCACCTTTATCTTTTTACATAATGAGGCGATAAAGACCTGGGATGCCAAAACGAAGAAGGTAACTGCGGGCCTCTTCTTCGATGTCCCCATTGTGACCGGTGTTGATGGTACAGGTAAACCCATTACCCGCCCGGCTACAAAATGGGAAGATTATAACCGGGATGATGTCCGGAACTATTTTCTTTATCTCATTTTACAGGGAAATTACAACTTTGATAAATTGACTATTTCCAATGTAAAAGCCAAGACATTGCTACCCGAAAATACCGTGGCAAGTAAAAGCTCGCTGTTAGGGTACATGAATGAGGGCAAAGGTTTCAACCAGGAGGGGGTGATGTATCTAAAACTGGTCAATAACAATGATCTGGCGCCGATTCAGATCAACGATAAAACAACGAATAGGTCTGGCGGTTATGTGACAACGAATGGCGTAGTCCATGTTTTTGGATCTAAGGGAAATACCACGGTGTATCCATTTTAGGTGAACCTTGCAAAAAGAACCTTATAAACAAATATAAATATGATGAGAAACTTTTCAGTATTATCCGCTTTATCACTGTTATTGGTGATGGGGAGTAGTTGTGAAAAACCAGCTGCGGTAAAATTGCAACTAAATGGTATCGCCTGTGTGCAGTGCCATACCATTCAATCGGCTGCCGACCTTCAGGCCTTAAGTCTACAGCCAGGCGACACGGTGATCATGAAATCGGGACAATGGACAAATCAGGAATTGACATTTAATGCCCAAGGTACCAGCCAGCAACCTATTGTACTAATGGCTGAGCAACCCGGCACTGTGACCATGACGGGTACTTCCTCCATTAGCATTACAGGTAAATGGCTTGTTGTCAATGGTCTGGTCTTTCAGGAGGGCTATACTTCTGGAAAGAATGTGGTTGATTTTACCTCTTCTTCATCCAACTGTAGGTTAACAAACACCGCTATTGTGGATTATAATCCACCTGCTGCGACTACTGACTATAGATGGGTTTCCATTAACGGATCCAACCATCGTATTGATCATTGTTATCTCAAGGGGAAATTACATCAAGGACCTACAATGGTTGTTTGGGGAACAAGTAAAACGATGAAGCATCGGATTGATCACAATTTCTTTGGCGAACGGGCTGCGTTACCTGATAATGGTGGCGAAACAATCCGTATCGGAACAAGCGACTGGTCCATGACCAATGCATACACGACGATTGAAGATAATATCTTTCAACGCTGTAACGGCGAAACGGAAATTATCTCGAATAAAATGGGAGCCGATACCATCCGCAATAATTTCTTCCATGAGAGCCAGGGAACGCTATGCTTAAGACATGGTAATGGTTCTGCTGTTTATGGAAACTATTTTGTCGGTAACGGCAATAGTGCAGCGGGTGGTATCCGGATAATCGGAGAGGACCATATTGTCTACAATAATTACTTCCAGAATATGGCAGGAACAGGACAGAAAGCTCCCCTGGCCATCATGGACGGTGTACCTAACTCACCATTAAGCGGCTATTTTCAGGTAAAACGTGTGAAGGTAGTGGCCAATACGATGATTAAATGTAAACAGTCATTTGATATTGGTTCAGGGAAAGGGGGAAACGGTCGTACTTTGCCACCGACAGACGGACATATCGCCAATAATGTGGTGTCACAAGCTGCTACTTCAACCATGCTGACTTTTACAGATCAACCTGTTAATTTTACTTATATGGGAAATATTGTATTTGATGTGCCAACAAGCCAACAGCTTCCAGCTGGATTTATACGTCAGAACCCACAATATACACTGACAACCGACGGAATCTATGAGCCGACCAGTACTAGTCCGGTGTTGGGTGCCTTTGTGGGTAACTATCCTTTTGCGGCCGCAGCGGATGCTGGCGCTCCAAAATTGGATGCCAAACATCGGGATTTGCTGAAAGCACAAAATATAGGTCCGGGATTTATGACCGGATTGGGGAGCAGCTTGGTTATTAATCCGTAAGTGATCCTAAACATTATTTTATGCGGAGAATAAACTGTTTATTCTCCGCTTTTTTTATCGCATATAATTTTGATGTTGTCAGTCTATATTTCCGAACTCCATGATCGGGCGGGTTTCCAGTAGGAAGATGAAAGATACTAAAATTTATGAAATGAGGTTCGGCAGTTCCAAAGCAATAGCCTGGTGAGGCTATAGATAATCCGGATAGATATTAAAACGGAAACATGTTGATATCAAATTATACCTAAAGACAAATTTCAATCAGTTTTTAGACAGTAGTCAGTCTCTGTTTATTCAGTCCGTACTGAGTAATCACTGAACAATGACTGAACGAGCACTGAACAAGTACCGTTAAAAGGTATAATTTGGTCACTACCTGTTCTCCGTTTGCTACACCTAAAAATTATCGCGGAGAAAGGAAAAGTATATAATATTCATCCAATTCAACTAAGGTGATTTTGGAATGTCCCTATTTTTTTGTATATTGCTGGTTATGAGTTTTAAAGAAAAATTAGAGAACTGGCGTACATCAATTAATCGCGCTGGTAGTGGTGAGGAATTGTATATTTTGCTTTTGAACTACAAGAAGTTTATCAGTAAAAATTGGATGGACGATTTTGGCGATCCGGGCAACTGGAGAACCGAGTTAAATCAAGTCATCAGCAAAGTAAGAAAAAAAGTAGATGTTGCAGATATTCGGAATTGTGAAGATCTATCGTCTTATCAGGACGATGCCCGGCAGACTGCATATTCGCTCAATCATACCTTAAAATATCACCACTCATTGACAAAAGGGTAGGCTAGGCCTACCTTTTTCGATTCTACTCCTTGTGACAACTTTTTTATCCGCTCTTCCAACAGTATAAATCGCATAATGTATGCTTGGCTATCAGAAGAGCAGACGAAAAATTGAGATGATGTAGCTAGAAATTAGGATTGCAGTGGAATCAATACATTGTGTTCCAAACGCACTGGTACCTGCTTCACTGAGGTAAACCCATCTTCCTTAGAAATAATATTAGAAAGATCCAGTCCTCTTTTGGAGAACGTGCTGATTAAAGCGGTTCTAAAAGTTGCTTTGGCCGAGCCCCAGCCTTGGCCTAAGATTGTGTCGTTGTTGAGCTGAATCAGTTCGTCGGTGGAATAGTAGTTGAATTTTTCCAGTAAGTGTTGGTAAAGATTTGTTGTTGTAGCCATACAATTTAAAAATTTAAAGGATTAAACCATAAACTGTATCCAGATCTTGTTGGGAAAATAAGCGTTGTTTAACGTTTATTTTGGTCGAAACCCGTATTAATTTACCACCGCGGTGTCTACACTCGGTTGGTATTGCATCATGCAATTCTGAATACTCTACAAATATAGTAGATTATTTTTTATAATTAAAAATATTTTTGTTTTTAGCAGTAATTGGTTGTAGTTATGAAGATAAGACATACAAAAGTGAGGTTAGTCATTCAGCTTTGATTTGGTTATGAAGTGGATAGGTGACTGATAATTTATCATGATACTGTAATCTCGTCGAAAATACTTTAAAAAACAGCGATAAGACAATACTTTTGCGGCATGAATAGAATTGCGGAAATTAACGAATACATTGCTGCCGAACGCGAGGTATTATTGCAACACCCTTTGTATCGTAAAATCAAAACGATCAAGAATCTACGTTCTTTTACAGAAGGGCATGTGTATGCTGTATGGGATTTTATGTCTTTATTAAAAGCTTTACAGATTAAATTGACCTGTACAACATTGCCTTGGTTTGCAAGTGAACATCCATCAACACGTTATCTGATCAATGAAATTGTTTTAGCGGAGGAGTCCGACGAATATATTGATGGTCGCCGTTTGAGCCATTTTGAAATGTATTTGGACGCAATGAATGAAATGGGAGCTGATCTTCACCTTGTCAATAAGTTTATAACCCATGCTAAGCAATCTAAAAGTATTTTTGATGCCATCGCAGTGACAACCTTGGATAAAAGGATCAAAGATTTTCTGAATTTTACATTTGAACTGATCGAAGAAGGCGAGGTACATAAAATTGCTGCTGCCTTTACATTCGGTCGTGAAGACCTTATCCCGGGAATGTTTACTTCCATCTTACAGGAATTGAAGTCCAACTTTCCTGAATCAAGCTTAGATAATTTTATCTACTATTTCCAACGTCATATTGATCTGGACGGTGATGAACATGGTCCCTTGGCCATGCAGATGATCGGCGATCTGGCCAAAGACGATGATGAAAAGTGGGAGGAAATGAAAATAGTCAGTAAAGAGGCGCTTAAAAAGCGTATTGAACTCTGGAACGCAATAGAAGATTCCCTGTAGGGAACCTTCTATTGTTTGACATCTCTGTAAAAAGGATCGGTCTGGTAATTTTACAGAAAATTATTCCGACAGCGAAGTTTTTAAGGCTTGGGCAAAAGCGCTGATAAATTCTGGATCCAAGGTATTGGAAAAGGTATTCATATTTCCCAAGCTGACAATGAGTGCCGGTATTTTCGCTCCCCGTAAGATCGCGTGGCTATGGCTTTCAGCTGGTTTTTGCGTGTTCAATCCATGCTTTTGTAAATTTTGTGTGAGACGGAACGCGAGCTCGCGGCTTTGATCCTGTATCTTGGGCAGTTCAACCGCCTTTGGATACAGCAGGCCGATTGGCCGTTTGGCATTGGAAGGGTCAACATCAAAATGGATCGAAATTAAGGCATCGCCAGTAAAGGCTGCACGGTCTTTGAGCATCATAAATTCGTCTTTCGAATGGGTCAATACAACCTGAAAACCTTCTTTTTCGAGTTCATTTTGAATCATTTTACAAGCCTGTAAAGTGAGATCTTTCTCTTTGAGCCCTTTGCTATTGGTGCCTCCACTATCTTTGCCGCCATGGCCCGGATCCAGCACAATGGTCTTTGCACCGTTTTTAACAGCTCTGGAAACGGTAATTTTTTCTTTCGGGGGATTAATAAAAGAAAAAGAGACAATTAATACGCATATACAAGGAACTAACAGCAGATACTGATAACCTTTCGTGCGTGGTGATAGATTTCGCATCAGTCTGTCGACACGTTCTACCAGTTCATTTTGGTTTTTTAAAATTCTACTTTGCATATAATCTAATTGTTGATGTTGTTGTGTCAGGTTCAGTAGGAAGCTCGCATAATCGGTCTTTCCATAGCATTCTCCCACCGCACGGTCGACCTGAAATTCATGCAGACGATGCAATTCTTTCCTGACCCAATAAATGGCCGGGTTTATCCAGAAGAAGCAGCACATCAGTTCGATAAATAATTTGTCCCAGGCATGTCCTTTTAGAATATGCTGCGCCTCATGGGCAAAGATGAGCTTACCTTCGGGACTTTCAAGTTTGTTTTTATCCATCAAGATATAATGAAAGATCGAGCAATTATTGAAGCGATTGAATGGCGCGATCACTTTAATTCCCTGATGCTTCTGAAAATCCATCTTCTTTAAATAAAATACGAGTTTTAAGCTGCGATAAACTAATCGGGTCAGAAAGAAGGCGGCAATCACTAAATAAGCATACGCGAGTATTTTTTTAAACTCCATCCGATCCCATAGATTGGGCTGCTCTTCGGATTCGATCGAAAGGTGGGCATTGGAATAATCTAACTGCTCTTGCTGTAGTATTTCCGGATTTGGCTTTGTTTTCGAATCGATTAATTCGACAGAATCGGTCTTAAATTTAAGAAAGGGAACCAGGGTACAAAAGCTAACCAGGGCAATAAGCAAATATCGGTTCAAGCCGAAAAATGAAAGCTGCCGAAAAGCCAGGATAAAGAGCGAGACTAAAATAAGTAAACTGATATTGGCCTCTATACTATAGGAAAACAGGTTATTCATCTTCTTTATTTTTATTGATAATTTCCTTGATTTTCTCGATGTCCGTTTCGCTGATCTTTTGTTCCTTGACAATGAATGACACCAGGTTTTCGACAGAATCATCAAAATATTTGTTCATTACACGCGAAAAGAAAAACTTTCGGTATTGCATCTTGGAGATCAATGGATAATATTGGTACGTCTTTCCATAGGCATTGAAACCCACGTATCCTTTTTTCTCCAAAATCCGTACAATGGATGATATCGTATTATAGGGTGTTGTTTGGGTCGGATCCATATATTCAATAATATCTTTGACAAAGGCCTGCTTTAATTTCCATATTGCGTGCATAACCTCTTCTTCTTTTTTTGTTAATTCTTCCATAGTTTAAAGCTATAACTTATTTTTCAGTTTATCAACTTATTTTTCAGTTTTAAAACTGAAAAATAAGTTGATAAACTGAAACTGCCTGATTTATAGTTGTTTTATTTTTTTTTGGTAAGGTTTTATACCGTTAGTCCGGTTGCGGAAATATTTGTGAAAATCTTAATTTCATTTTTTCAATAAATAGTCCGCCACGGCCTGATAAGCAGGCAGGGAATACGCATCGTTGGCTGAATTGGAAGCTATGGGATGTGAGGCAAATCGGACGATCACCATTTCTGCTTTGGGATCTATATAGATCGTCTGTCCATGGACGCCACGTGCACAGAAAGCTCCATCCGCATTATGGCTTACCCACCACATATTTTTATAACTCCACTGTTTGAGATTAGTATAGCCGGCTTTTGCAAAAGCCGGCTGGCTTCCGCCAGAGCGGATGGATTCAACCACTTCCTTCGCGAGGATCTGTTTACCGTTAAAATAGCCCTTGTTGCGCACCATCTCACCGAACATGGCCATATCACGAAGATTGGCGCTAAGTCCTCCGCCCGCAAAGCATATACCCGCGCCGTCGATCAGATAATAGGCATCAAAATTAGCTCCCAGTGGTTGCCAGATCTTTTCGGAGAGAACTTGCGACAGGGGCTTGTTCAATACCCGCGAAATTATCCAGCCCATCACATCCGTATTGACCGTTTTATAGCCGAATGCGTCACCATGCTGACCTTTTTTCTTTACCGTCTTTAAGTAATCAAAGTAGTTTGCCGGTTCATCGCTACTTCGCTGGAAGTGGAAGGGATCTCCGGCTTTGGAGAAGGCCCATATTTCCGCATTCGGATCAGCATAGTCTTCACTGAACTCCAGGCCTGTGGTCATGTCCAGCACCTGACGTACCGTAGCATCGCCAAAAGCAGAATGTGCAAGTTCAGGAACGTAATCCCGACAGTACTTGTTTTCAACCAAGAGACCTTCTGCAATGAGTTGCGCAGCCAGGGTACCGGTGAATGTTTTGCTAACGGACATCGCCGCGTGTATGCCTTCTTGAGTCAATGCACCAAAATATTTTTCGTAAATAATACGCCCTTTATGAAGAATAAGGATGCCATCAGTATAATTTTTTAAAAGAGATTCTGCCCAGCTGATAGACTTTTCATCCCCAAGAGGTCGAAAGCTTAGGCTATCAATGGCCGAATCTTGGGCGGTGGAAAAAGAATAACGATTGATCAGGGGCGCAGGAACTAGTTTCGAGGGAAAGAATTCACGCATATGGCAAACACTGTAACGTAGCGCTGGAAACTTAAAAAATGTACCGTCCAACGCCGAAATAATTCGGTCTTGCGGTGGCGGAAATCCCTGCATCCACCCCAATTTATTGGGATCGGAATCTGCCGCAGATAGAAATTCTTGCGCCGGGCTCATTTGTATCAGGATTAATGGGAATAATAAGATGGCTTTTTTCATGATCAACTAATATGTAAATGATATCAACCTAATAGCTACTGTGGATAGTATATATAAGTATAATAGGCAAAGCCGTCGTATTGTTTTCCATCTGGCTCCTGTTTTTGGCAGATTTCACTCTTTTATTGATAATTGATTGAAAAATGTCTTTTTTTCGTAACATATTGGCATTTGTGAAGAAATGCATTTTCCAATTAGTATCTAAGTTTGCAACGCAAAAAATAACAGAAAGACATTGAATTTTTTTTCGTCGTATTGGACAAAAGCAATAAGCACAGTAGCGGTGCTCCTATGCTCGGTTTTAGAAACGCAGGCTCAAGGCTCGCTGCGCATCTCGCTTGCTGATCTGATCAGTAAATCGCTGCAAAACAGTAAGTACATTGAACAATCGCATTTGCAGTTACAGGAAAAAGCGGTCGCCGTACAGCAGCAACGGATGGAATTGCTGCCGAAAATCACTGTCAGGGCTTCCGCCAGTTATGCGAGCAATATGCCGGTCTACGATCGGGGGATATTTGCCAAACCATCACAACATGAGGTTATCCATTATTTATATGACACTGGACTCGATTTCTACCTGAACCTTTACAATGGCCATCGGGACCTTATGAAAATAGAATCAAAAAAACTCGAAATGGAACTGGCCAATATTGAGTGGAAAAGCACCACAGCACAGATCAAGCTGGAGATCTGTAACTTGTTTCTGGATCTGGATTTAGCCTATCGCAACAAATTGCTGATCGAGCAGGATATCAAAGATCAACGGACGCAATTGAAAGAGATCGAACACCGTTATACCGCGGGTGTTGTGCTGCACAGTGATGTGTTACGGATTTCACTCGAATTATCCAAGCGCGAACTGCTTTTGGTACAGATCACAAATGATATCAAAGCATTCAACCAAAAATTGCAGCTGATCGCTGATATACGACAGGAAATTATCCCGATGTGTACCACGATGGACATTCATCCGCTGAATTATGCCGAGATTGTAGCCGTTGCCAAACAACAGGCTTTTGTACTGCTGAAATCGGAACAGGAAGTTGCGCTAAAAAAAATGAGTATCAAACAGGCGAAATCAAACTACCTGCCCGAACTGGGCCTAACCAATACATTTACTTTTGCGAATCCACAGGTATTTTTATATCCATATAATGCGAGCTGGTACAATTTAAATATCGTAGGACTTAAATTGAACATCCCGATATCCGCCCTGTACCTTAATAAAAATATTGTTCGGGGTGCCCAGCTTGCTTTGAAGCGGGAAGAGGTAAAACACCATCATGAAGAGGAAACGGTAGAAAATGAACTGTTACAGGCCTACTTGGATTATAACCTCGCACTGGAACAACGGGAAGTCTGTCAAAAAAATCTGGCCCTTGCCAACGAAAACGCTCGTATTATAAAAAATAGGTATTTCAAGTCTTCGGCATTGATCACGGATCTGTTGGATGCAGATATGCAATGCCTCAAGATAAACTTTGATCTGGAATCCGCCCGGATCGCGATACAAAAACATTATTATTTTATTGAATTTTTGAAGGGTACGATCTAATGAAACCTAAATCAGGCCGGTTAATGACCGAAGTACAATTGACCAGAATCACCAATTGGTTGGCTGGGATTGCTTTGTTGGCACTTTTACTATGGGGCGGGAGGATACTCTGGCTACGCTTCCGGTATACTTATACCAATGATGCACAAGTGACCCAGTATATTAATCCTATCATCTCCCGCGTGGGCGGTTACATTGTTTCGGCTCATTATAAAGATCATCAATCGGTCAGGCGTGGCGATACCTTACTGCTGATCGACAACCGGGAATACAAATATGAAGCTGATCAGGCTTCAGCTTCGATAAACAAAGAAAATGCGGAAATCAGTGTGCTGGGCAGTCAAAAAGAAATATTGCAGGCCGAACATGAATCATTGGAACAATCCATTGCAGCGGCTGAAGCGCGGGTGACGAAACAGCAACTTGAATACGACCGCTACAAGTTTTTGTTTGATGAAAAATCTGCTACGGCACAGCAATTGGAGGATATAAAAGCCACACTGGAGGTGTACAAAAGTGAATTCGCCGCATTACAGCATAAGCTGGAAGCCTCAAGGGATCGGGTGAATGATGTTGATGTGAAAAAAGGGGTAATCAATGCGGAGAAAGCACGCTTGTCAGCTGCTGCAAACCGAAAGCATCTTGATGTGGGATATACCGTAATCCGGGCTCCCTATGATGGCCGGGTAGGGAAACGTAGCATTGAAAAAGGACAGATGGTAAATCCGGGTGAGGTGCTGGGATTTATTGTCAATGCAGAGACACCAACTTGGGTGACGGCTAATTTTAAGGAAACGCAATTACGTTATCTCTCCCTTGGTGGGCGGGTAGAGGTTGTTGCGGATGCCTACCCAGATGAAACATTCTATGGAAAGATAATTTCTATTTCGCCAGCAACAGGATCTTCTTTTTCATTGCTTCCACCGGACAATGCGACCGGTAATTTTGTGAAGATCGTACAGCGGGTTCCTGTTCGTATCGAACTGGATCGGAGTAAGGGAGCTGCAAAATTACTCTCAGGAATGAATGTCAATGTTTCGGTCTCAAAAAATCAATAACAGTGAAAGGGATCTTCAAAGACTGGGTACCCGAATGGTTGATTAAGCTGATATTATTCAGCGGGTTGATGCCAAGCATGGTCTTGTTTTTTCTGCCCGGTGCCAATGTTAATGTCACCGCGGGGTTCTACGGTGCACAGCCCAGTGATGTACAGTTCCTCATTATTCTTTTCTACGCGGGATTCGTCGGATTCTACGTCCTGGAACGTCGCTTTTTTCAGTATTTCCCGGTCAAGCAGTACTATATAATTTTTAACCTGCTGCAGTTGCTCAATTGTTACCTGATGTATCGTATCAACGAGATCAGTTGGATATATGGCTTACGCTTTTTTCAGGGTATGCTGTTCGCATCGGCTGTCAACCTCTCTATATCCATGATATTTTCCCGACTGAAAACGGAACGTGCAAAGGAGGGAAGTTATGCCATATTTTTTGGTATGCTGCTCTGTAGCTCGCCTTTCAATACCTTTGTTACAGCGGAATTTATTGACTCATTCAACTTTGATGAACTTTACCTGTATGCTGCCTTATCTTTTGTACCTGGGCTATTATTGATTATCGTCACAATGAAACCCATCCGGCATAATCGACCGTACCCTTTATTTTCATTGGATTGGGCCAGCTTTATCCTCTACAGTTTCATTGTTATAAGTTTCGGTTATCTGATGGTCTACGGACAGGAACTTTATTGGTTTTCGGATACCTCCATGCTAACCGTACTGATGGGTGGGATTTTATGCCTGGGCCTGTTTATTCTGCGGCAGAAAGCAATAAAACGTGTTTATATCGAGCTGTCCATCTTTGGAAACCGGAAATTCCTGTTCGGAATCTTAGTCTTGTATATGATGTATATCGAACGGTTTTCGCTGGCGATCTCCAATCAGTATTTTCTACAGGTCATCCGTCTGGATCCCATTCACCTGTCCTATATCCAATGGTTTAATATCCTCGGGATTGTATGTGGTGTCATGCTATCCTTCTACTGGCTATTAAAACGACGTACAGTGAAATGGATATGGATTGTTGGCTACTGTTGCTTGCTAGCCTTTCATCAATACATGTTTTTTTCATTTGAAAGTGAGGGCAATGAGGAGCACTTCTGGTTGCCTTTGGTATTGCATGGGCTGGGGGTTGGTCTGATTATGGTGCCGACAATCCTATTTGTGATTGCCAGTGTACGTCCTCATTTGGGGGCTTCAGCGGCGGCAGCTTGTTTGGCAGTCCGTTATCTGGGCTATACCAGTAGTATCGGTCTGCAGAATTTCTTTAAATTATTTGAACATGCCCAGCACCGGGAGGTTTTTCGGGATCAGCTGCAATCAAGCAATCTGATATTTGAAGATTATCTACAGCGGGAGTCTCAGAGGATACTGCAACATGGGTTGCGGTACAAAGAGCATGCCGCGGGATTGAAGCTCATCAGCGAGCGGGTTAACATACAATCTTTCGTCCGGTATGGCATGGACTACTATGAATTGATGTCCATAATCAGTATCAGCCTCTTGCTGCTGATACTGCTTTCCCCTTCCTTGAAAAGCATGTATAAGAAGCTTAAAAAGAATCAGATTTCACCAGTATAACGATGTCACAATTGATCAATATCCCAAATGGCTGCAGCACGTTGTAATTCCATCAATGCGACCGTACAATTGTAGCGTGCTTCATCATAGGTCAGCTGAGTGTCTGCTCTTTTCGATAAGTTCATATTCTTGTCATACGACAAGTGTACTGTGCTCTATATCAGGTAACTTTGATGTGTAACCAGGTGCCCGTCACCTATAGATCAATGAGCAATGGATAAACCAAAATCAGCAAAACTAGAAATCGTTATTCCTGCGTACCGGATGCACAGTCAGAGCTTTATCAATGTGCTGGATGGGATTTCGGAGGAACATGCACGTCAGCGCATCAATGGGCAGAGCAACCATATTGTGTGGATGGCAGGTAATTTTGTTAATGTACGTTATGGAATTGCATACGTCTTGGGACTTCAGGAAGAAGATCCCTATCATGACTTATTTTTTATGGGTAAAACCTTGGATGAACAGTTTAAATATCCGACCATAAAAGAATTGAAAGATAGTTTCTATGCCATTTCACCCAAAGTCTATCAGCGGCTGCTGGAAGTAGACGATGCAGAACTGGCAGAGATTTTCAAAATTGATATGAACATTCCCTTTGTTGAGGAGAATAAGCTCAACTTTGTGGGGATGTGCATCGGAAGGCAGGATTATCTCTGTGGACAGATGGCATTGATGCGGCGTATACTCGGTTATCCGGGTATGAAATATGAAGTGGACGAGCAGATAACCTATTAAGCGTCAAACAGCATAAGTTAGCACCCTGTAGGCAATGTGCTGGCTTATGCTGTTCAAATGTCCTTAACCCAAATGGATCAGGATCTCATCGATTTGTTGGAGGGCAATAAAGCGTTCATGTTCTAAATTAACCTCATGCTGTTCATGCGTCCATGTCACATGATAGGGGATATGAACAGCAAAGCCACCAAGTTCGAGGACAGGTAGAATATCGGATTTGAGGGAATTGCCCAGCATCATAAAGCGATCAGGCGCGCAATCCAAATGCTTGAGTAATTTACGATAGTCTTTTTCTTTTTTATCGCTCATGATTTCGATGTGATGAAAATAGTCTTCCAGTCCCGAATTTTTTAATTTCCGTTCCTGATCGAGGAGGTCACCCTTGGTTGCTACGACCAGTCTGTAATTACCCTTTAGGTGTTTCAGGGTTTCGGTTACACCGGGAAGTAATTCGATGGGTTTCTGCAAGAGCTCATGTCCGATCGCTATTATTTGATTGATAACCTGAATAGGGACTGTATTTTCGGAGATCCGGTTTGCGGTCTCAATCATACATAGCATAAAGCCTTTGATCCCATAACCATACAGGTGCAGATTCTGCATTTCGGTAGCGAAGAGCTCTTGCGAGACGGTATGTTGGGGAAGGTAGTTTTCCAAAAGCATGCAAAATTGTTTTTCTGCTTCCTGGAAGTAAGATTCATTGGCCCAGAGGGTATCATCAGCATCAAAAGCGATGGTAGTTATCTTATTTTTCATTTGTATCATTCGTTGTTCATCAATTATTTTCAATGATCTTCATAAGATCGCTTACTCATTAAATTCGTATTTTCAGGTATCCGTGGGCTCAATCGTTCGGTTCACGCTGCCTACGGCGGTATCGTGTTTAAGGGTTCATTCGACTGTTTGGATTCGGCCTATTCAACTGATGAGGTATTCATCCGTAATTTGTGTTTATGAACTCGCTGCGCTCAGTTGGTCATGTTTAACAAACCCACTCGCAAGCCCCGTCTTGAATAAATCATGCTGTTTTTAAATCTACTTTTGTAATTTTATAAAGCTAATTTCTCAAAAGGAAATCATTATTAAAAGGACATTTGTCCCGGATCGTTATGTTAAGAACAAATCAATCATTTTTGGATCGTACGATAACACTTTACGCTCAGCAGCAGCGTCAGGAGGATATCGTGGTCAGAAAGTATACCAAGGGGCAAAACTTATATGATCAGGGAACAGCATCCACCAAGGTTATGGTTATCAGTGAAGGGATTGCCAAGTGTTATTTTACCGAGGCCAATGATAAGGAGTATATCGTTGAATTTCTTTCGGTCGGGGAAATCGTTGGGGAGATCGAAAGCATCCGTCATATTCCCAGTCTGTGTAGTATACAGGCCATGACCGATGTGATGGTCTATGCATTTTCCAAAACGTATTTTAGGGAGCTATTGGAAAGAGATATCACATGGAGCAATATGTTGCTGGATGTGATGGCACAACGTATTGTGCATACCTCGAGCCGGGCATCTTACCAGCAGTTATACAGTCTGGAACATAGTTTACATCGTTTATTGGAAATCCAATCCCAGCAGGATATTGCGATAAAGAAAGAGGATATGGCTGCTTACCTCGGCATTTCGGTCAGAAGCCTCAATCGGGAGCTAAAAAAAATGCTGTAATTTCAGAGAGAGACCAAAAAATGTCCTGTGTTTAAGCTTGTTTCGAACCTTGCATCCATGTAACATCAGCACAATCTAGTTGATTTTTTAACCAGCCTGAACGCGAAAAACATAAAAGATGAAAAAGCATAGGCGTAACAATGGAGATTTGAGTATTGTCCAAAAAATGGGTAAATTGAGGGCGGTTAAAAACAATGTTTTTGATATAAAAACAATAGACATGCAACACCATAGCGCCAGAAGCCTAAAACTTATTTTACTTTTTATATGCGTAACTAACTTTGCAATGGGGCAGAAGATTGAAAAATCTGTATTGGATAAAACACTTTCCAGCTATTATCCCAATGGAAATGAGCCTGGGATAGCTGTTGCGATTAGTCAGCATGGACAGGTCCGTTACCAATATGCAGTCGGAATAGCAGATCTAAAAACGAAACAAAAGATCACAGAAAAGACCCATTTTCGGATGGCCTCCGTCAGTAAGCAGGTGACAGCGCAAGCTATTTGCAGTTTATTTGCTCAGGGGAAGCTAAAACCAACGGATCAATTGGGACTTTTCTTTGACGATTTGCCCTTGGCTTTGCAGGGTGTTACCGTCGCTCAATTACTTCAACATCGTTCAGGAATCATGGATTATGAGGCATTGATACCAAGTGATCGGACAGCACAGGTTTCGGATAAAGATGTGCTGGATTATATCCGGCAGACCGATACGGTTTATTTTCCGTCGGGGAGTCAATTCAGGTACAGCAATACAGGCTATTGCCTGTTGGCTTTGATTGTGGAGCAGGTGGCAAAGGAGCCTTTTGCGGCATTTGTAAAAAAGCATTTGTTTCTGCCGAATGGTATCCGCGATGGAATCGTCTATACTGTTGATTCAAATATCCCCAATCGGGCTTTCGGTTATCATCCTAAGGGGGATACCTTTGTGTTTGCTGATCAGAGCGTGACCAGTGCGACTCAAGGTGATGGCGGAGTTTATCTATCGGCTTTGGAGTACCATCAATGGGCCAATTATTTGCTTGATAAGCGTTTTCCCGAAGCTGTTATACAGGATTTTCTGGAAACAGAGCGCCTTCCGGTAAAAGATGGTGTTTCCTACAATTTAGGCTGGTTTATCTATCCTTTGGAGCGAAATAGGCTATTCTTCCATTCGGGAGAATCAACGGGCTTCCATAATATTGTTTATTTAGATCAACAGAGAGACCTTGTTATCACTTTATTTAGCAATCGTGATGACCTCTTGATTGCGGATGCATTTGACGCGCTGCTTGCTGTACTTAAACTGCCTAAGCCCATGAATCCAAGTGCCCAAAACAAATCTGTTTTTGGCTGGCTAAATGCAGTCTATGCGAATTAGCATGTCTGCTGATTGAAAATAAAATCGCCTATGTCTTTAGAAAAGACATAGGCGATTTGGCGTGGGGATTAGAATTAACCCTTAATTCCTTTTAACCAATCTCTGAATTTACCGAACTGTTCGGCCAAAAATGATTCATGATCTTCACTTTCTTCATCTCCTCCCGGAAGAATATGTTCAAAATAAGATCCTTTCAGGATTTTACGCAATAGTCCTTCGCCTATGAACGGCTTATCGTCATTGAGCGTCC
Organism: Sphingobacterium sp. CZ-UAM; assembly: GCF_002000245.1. Classification (GTDB taxonomy): domain Bacteria; phylum Bacteroidota; class Bacteroidia; order Sphingobacteriales; family Sphingobacteriaceae; genus Sphingobacterium. The sequence goes on from NZ_MTCM01000002.1 coordinate 137,031, forward strand.
TGGCGGCTTTCAACAAATGACGGATATCATATTGCAAAGGATTGATATCAGGCACTTGCTTGTTGAGATTCAAGAGCTCGTACACAGCTATACGCGCAGTTCTGACTGAGCTCTCCATGGTAAATACCACATCGTTGTTGGTTTCGACGAACTGTCCAACGAGACCTAGATTTTTACAGCCATTTGGAACGACTCTTGGGCGATCGCCTTTAGCACGAGGCATAAACATCGATGTGATATAAGGCATAAAAGTCGTGCGGACGATCGTATTTTTGGTGACGTCATCCAACTGATCAATGATTCCCAGATGGTGACATAGTTCAGCCAAAATTTCATCTCCGGTACATTCGGGCATAGTCTTTTTAACATAATTTCCTTGTTTGTCCATAAACAGGGCATAGACCCAAAGTACAAGGACATCATCGGGCTGGCCAGGGAAGTGTGGCTGTCTGTTACAGGTAAAGCTCATCAACCAGTTGGAGTCTGTAATTGTAATAATACCGCCGGTGACTGTTTTTCCTGAATAGGGATCATTGACCGAATAGCCCTTTAATTTTTCAATCAAAGCCGAGGGTTTACAGGTCAGGGTCGCAGATTCCCAGGCCGATTTTTCAATGTTGCTGCAGAATTTTTCGGGTTTACCGAAGATATCGGATTTGGCGGCCAGGTTTTTCCAGAGTTTCCAACCAGCACTTTGTCCACTTGTACTATTGTCAATACCGATGATCGGTGCTTTGGTATTGTCACCATAGAAAGTGTCTTCGGTCATTGATCCAGTGGTGACAATCACAAAGTCATTTGGCCCCAGTGGGATACGTACTTCTTTACCACTTTGTTCGGTAATTATTCCTTCCACGGTTTTTCCCTCGGTGTTGCTTTGTATGTCAAGATCTTTGACCAGTACATTAAACTGGATCTTAACACCTTTGTCTTGTAACACTTTGCGTAATGGGGTGACAAAGGTATCGTATTGATTGTATTTAGGAAATACAAGGGAAGAAAGGTCGTTTAATCCATCAATTGCATGAAGGAAGCGATGCATGTACAGTTTCAACTCCAATAAGCTATGCCAGTTTTCAAAAGCAAACATGGTACGCCAAAAGGTCCAGAAATTACTGCTTAGGAAAGATTCGCTGAAATAATCTTCAATTGTCAGGTCATCTAGTTCTTCTTTCTTTTTCAACAGGAGTTTGATAATTGCAAGTTGATCTTTTTTGGCCAATCCAAATTTGCTAAAATCTTTGATTTCGCCAAGATTATGGATAAGCCGTGCTTTAGAATAGTTGGAATCGTTGTCGTTGATCAATCTATATTCGTCAAGTACACTGTAGGGGGCTGGCATTTCCAAGGCTGGAATATCCTGAAACATATCCCATAGATTTTCATAAGTCATGTCCATTTCACGTCCACCACGGATGACATAACCATCTTTGGCATTACCGGCACCATCCAGGGATCCGCCTTCGATATGTAACTGCTCCAGGAAGGTGATATTTTCCGCAGGTACATGTCCATCACGGATGAAATAGTATGCTGCGGACATACCTGCGATCCCGCTACCGACAATATAGATTTTACTGTCTTTGTAGGATTTGTTCGGTATACCTTTATTGCGTTGGTAATTTCCTATCTGATCTGAAAAAGGCATTGCCTTTTTAGGCGTGTTACGTTGTTGTTCTGTGCTTGAATCCGGTTCATGATTTACATTTCCATATTCAGCAGATGCATTTAATACTTTGTCGAATTTTGAGGTGATTTCTTTCATGATTCTTATTGTTTTTAATTCTTGAGTAAAGTTAGCCATACTCCTTCGATCATTTATGCCCTCAAATTCGCTATTGTTCTACCGAATTTCCTTTTTTTACATATTTTGTCTTTTTCGATATTCAGAAGGCGATAACATGGCGTACTTTTTGAAAAAACGGCCAAATGCAGAGATCGAATTGAAGCCTATGGCGTAGGCTATGTCGGAAATGGTCTTCTCCGGATTTCCGAGTAGCGCATACGCTTCTTTGAGCAAATTTTCGTCTATGATTTCATGTGGCGTCTTTCCAGATGCCTTCTTAACAATACTAATCAGGTATTTGTTTGAAATAAATAACCGATCGGCGTAATATTTCACATCTTTGGACTGGCTGCAGTGTTGCTGTACCAGATCTGTAAACTTAAAGTAGAGGCTATTGGCCTCCTGAATTGTTTCAACTGCATGTTGGTCCTCCACAGCGAGCACATCGGCTATTTCTAGCAGCAGGTTAAATATAATGGTGCGGATAATGTCGGGAGTAAAACGCGTCGCCCTGAGGGTCACCTCGCTTAAATATTCAAGGAGCTTTAATAATTTTCCGGTGAGATTTTCTGCCTCGGGTATAATTGCGAATGTCGCGTTGTTGAATATTCCCAGTTTTTCTATAAAAAATGGGTTAGCAATGTTTTTAAGTAGAAACAACTTGTCGAAGAAAAGTAGTTTCATTCTGAAATCCCTGCTGACCGCTGTAAATTTGATGACGGTGGAAGGAGCTGAAACAAGTAAGCTATGCTGTGCTAGTGTATATTCTTGATTATCAATTTCCACCGTAATCGTTCCGGCCGTACAAATGCAAATGGCGTAAAAATCAATACGGAAGGAATTTCTGGGGTACTCGAAAAGGGGATTGCCCGATGAGATGTAATAAGGGCGATTGCAATCTACACCAAAAAAAGATAAAGTGTCTTGTAGACTGTCGTGTGTGTTTGGATTGATCTTGATGCTAAACTTCATAACAGCGTATTGTCGCCTGCAATTGACTTTATTCTTGCAGCGGATAAAATAGGATTATGTGCGTTTCAAAATAAGCTTTTCTGTAGCAATGTCATCTTCTGTACCAACAAAGTAGCTTTGAAACCCAAACTTTGTCAGTAATTGTCTGGAGGCAGCATTATCTGGGTAAATGATGCCGATCACATCCTTATTGGCGTCGATGTTTTGGGCCATGGCCAGTAGCGATTCGCAGATTTTGGTACCGAGACCTCTACGCCAAAACTCCTTTTTAAGTAAATAACCGATCTCAAAGACGGTTGGATCTTTTCTATAGTTGACCAATTTGCAGTCGCCTAAAAATAACTGACTCTCGGAATCGATCACCTTAAAATAACCCAATAATGGATCTGTATTGATTTCGAGAATAGAAGCGAATTTTTTCTCGGCCTGCTCGGCTGTCAATCCCTTGCCGGAAATATATTTCATGATCTCGTCGTCCTTGGTAAGTTCTCTAAAAAGGGGAAAATCTTCAGTTATATATTTTTTTAATTCTAGTGTGTTGTACATGGCTCATGTGTCTTCTACACAAGATAAGGTTGTTTTTTTACTAAATCAAAAGTTAGACTCCAAATAATCATTTTTCTGTCTTATTTATGATTTTGTCGTTTAATAGATGCGGATTTAACTTAAATTGTCGTGGAGAATAAATACATCCGTTTATGCCAACAAAGGTTTGGAATGATGGACGGAAAATCACATTTAACAATTGTAATAATGGAGATAGCAGGAATATATGAAACGCATATCCAGGTACGTAATCTGGAGGAGTCGGTCAATTTTTATACAAAGGTGCTTGGTCTGCGGATTGCACACCGTGATCCCAATCGACCTATTGTCTTTTTGTGGGTAGGTACAGGAAAGGAGTATATGTTGGGACTCTGGCAGGAGGAAGCAAATTTTCAACCGCGGCATTTTGCTTTTAAAGCCAGTAAAGAAGATATCTTGAATTACGCGGTAGACTATCTCAAAGAGAGGGATTTGCAACCTTACAATTTTTTGAAAAATGGCGTAGAAAAACCAATGGTATTTGCCTGGATGCCGGCACTGGCTATTTATTTTAATGATCCAGATGGCAATCAATTGGAATTTATTGCGCTATTGGAAGGCGAGGGGAGGCCAGAGTTGGGAGTAATGTCTTACGAGGATTGGTTGCAGCTTTCATAAAAATAAGCGGCTATTTTAGCATGCCCAAAAAACTGTCTAACTTTTTTGGGCATTTTTATGCCTAGAAAGCATTACGATTTTGCATTTAAGTTACGTGCGTATTATTAGGCAAGGTAAAGACTGCCTTGAATGGATCGAGCGTCGTCGTTAACCTTTTGATAGTCTAGTAATAGCTTCGTCCCGTGTAGCAACAAAGTTGATCTTACGGCCTTTATTACTTTCATAGATAAAATCATTCAAACTTTTGCTATTATAGATGGAAAAGTCACCAACAATGGCAACGTCAAAATCGTACTGCGTATATTTTTGAAGAATTTCCCCCGCCAACTTAGTTTTGAGTTCAAAAAAATCAGCCGAAATATTTTCTTGGTATAAGATTGCTTTGTATGCTTCCTGTGCAGCACAGTCTACCATGATCTGTAAACCATCATCGAGATTGTTGATGAGGATATCAGTGTCTTTTACTTCAGCGATATTTCTATCGTTTACTTGGATAAGGTCGATTTGCATAGTTGTATGATATGTAGTATTAGTGAAGTCTTTAAGATTAATGAAGTCTTTAGTTTGTAACGATTGCCTTATCCGGCAAAATCTTTCAGCATATCAATATAGGGGCAGAAATATAATGTGCCACTCTGCGCTGTACTAAAGTCCAGGATACGGTCATAGTTACCTTCAGGCTCACCGATAAACATTCGCCTTAGCATTTGGTTCACGGTGCTAAATCTGCTGGCATAAGCAATAAAATAGGTGCCCATTTGATTATTGGCGATATGACCAAAGGGCATATTATCCCTAACGATTTTGAGATCATCGCCTACATTGGCTAGGGCCGAATGCGAATTGGCCGGTTTTACCTCATCCGACATTTCAATATCATTGGTTTTACTTCGCCCAATAACTTTTTCCTGTTCGGAAACCGGTAAGGCCCGCCAGCTGTTCATGTCGTGAATGTATTTTTGAACAAAAAGATAGCTGCCACCTTTATAGGCTTGATCTTCATAGCCAATAATACCAAAGAAAGCACGGTCTTCACCTGTCGGGTTTTCGGTGCCGTCGACAAAACCTAGAATGCTTCTCCCATCCCAATAACGAAAGCCGTGGATTTCTTCCTTGCAGTCAGCAACTGCTGCCAGTACATCGGAAATTTCGGCTGCCATGTCAATACAATAGCTTTGCTCTTCAGCGCGAATATGAAAATGGAGGTCACCCGGGGTAGCAACAGCGACATGTTTTTGACCTACGATGGGCTCAAAAGGAACCAATTCTTTTGGTAATGGCTCCTGTAATCCTAATTTTTTCCAGGCATGATAACTGATCCCCATGACAATACTTGCTTTTATACCGGTCGAACGTACCTGAGCCGAATTATTCAGATTGACGACCAGGGCACAGATCCGTTCAAAAACAGGTTTCAGCTCTTTATTTTCCTGAAAATTCCATACCATAAAAACGGTATTGTTGCTGGGTGAATCGATAACATTCTGTGCTTGATTGTTCATAAAATATTGTGTTGATTGGACATTGACAATAATACTAAGCTACAAATAAAATTGTAATCTATGCTTTTCCTCTTACGTCGTTCATTTTGAGTGTCATTGATAGGGCTTCAGTTTCGATCCAGTTGCTGTAATCTGCAATGGCTTTTAAACGCAGTTCATCTGTAATATATCCTTCTATTACCATTTGTTGTGACTGGGCCACTTTGATCCAGATTCCAAGATTTGTCTGAAAATGATCGTCGCCCTTGGTATAGGTCTGATCGGCGTTGATTGTCTCAATGCCTGTAAATCCCTGTTGTTGGAGTAAAGTGGCGATTTCATCTGCGACACGGTTGTTCATCCCCGCATCGGCACGCCATTTCAGAAATGTATGATAAAACTCCAACATACTGGCCGGTGGTGCTGGATTCCATTCAATTGCTGTATGGTTATAATCCAGGATCGAAAGCTGCCCTCCGGGTTTCAACCAGGATTTGAACCGTTGTAAGGCCGTAGGAATATCACTTAGCCATTGCACTGTTCTTGCAGTCATAATCAGATCAAACTGATGTGGTGGCTCATAACTGAAAATATTATCACAGACCAGGCTAAGATTGGCGCTGTCACCGTATTGTTGATTCCCTATATCAATAAACGACTGCGTGTTGTCCAAACCGGTTACTGTTCCGTCCGCGATTAGTGAGGCAACTTCATTTGTCAATGTTCCAGTACCACAGCCTACATCGAGGATGGCTAAACCGGGTTTTAACAGTGGAAGAATGGTCCGATAGTCGTTTGCTAATGTTCGTCTTTCAAATATTTTATTTGCCTGTTGGTCTTTTCTGTCAATAAATTTCTCTTTCATTTGATTGGTTTAGTGTGCCGTAAATATAATTTGCTTTGACGATAAAACAAACTTCTTTTTGATTGAATGGCTCGTGGAAGGTTATCAGCTGGGAGATGCGCTCGAATACGGGGATATTAGCAATTGATTTTTTAGTTAAATGATTCACTGTCGTTGTAGCGACCTATTTTGAAAATAGCAAAAAATAAGGTTAAAAACTAAAAGACTCAAGCTACAAAAAATGATCTGAGTTTGAAAACGGGATCTTTCAGCGGATAAGATGTTAAACTGTCTGGGGGACTTGCTTTTAATGGTGTTTTTTTTGTTTAATAGTTTTGTCTAAACAAAATCATTAAGTATTTGTTAATATATCAAACAACTATTTTATGAAGTATCTTTTTTCAATGATCTTAATTGTAGTCCTCCTGTATGGAGAGACGAATGCCTGCACCAGGGTGGTTTACAAAGGACCCGGTCAAACGGTTATTACAGCACGTAGCATGGACTGGAAGGATGACATTGCTGCTAATATTTGGGTATTTCCGCGGGGTATGCAAAGAAGTGGCGAAGTTGGGCCACAATCGCTGACCTGGACATCACAATATGGTAGTGTGATTGCTAGCGCATGGGATATTGCGACCGTGGATGGACTGAATGAAAAGGGACTGGTCGCCAATGTCCTTTGGCTGGTCGAGTCTACTTATCCTAAATTTGATCCCGCCGGAACAAAAAAAGGGGTAGCGATCTCAGCCTGGGCACAATATGTACTTGACAATTTTGCGACGGTAGCTGAGGCGGTGAAGGTGTTACAGGACGAGCCTTTTGTAATTGTGAGTGACTATATTCCGGGAACCGAAAAGTTTACAACCGTACACCTATCCCTTTCGGATGCAACGGGTGACAATGCCATCTTTGAATACATCAATGGAAAATTGGTTATTCACCATAATGCAGCATATACGGTGATGACAAATTCACCCGTATTTGAGGATCAGCTGGCTTTAAACAGATATTGGCAGGGAATCCCGGGGACAATTATGCTTCCGGGTACCAATCGGGCTGCAGATCGTTTTGTGCGTGCTTCGTATTATATCAATGCCATCCCGCAAACGGAGGATACACGAACCGCTGTTGCGAGTGTATTTAGTGTTATTCGTAATTGCTCTGTCCCATTTGGTATCAGTTCGGAAACTGAACCTAATATTTCCTCTACCCGATGGCGGTCAGTCGCAGATCAAAAGAATAAAGTTTATTATTTTGAGAATGTGCTGACTCCGGGAACTTTATGGGTGGATCTTACTAAATTTGATTTGAAGAAAGGCTCCCCTGTAATGAAACTGGATTTAAAACAGGGTGTAGCAATTAATGGCATCTCAAATGGACTATTTAAATCTGCCAACGCCTTTAAATTTATGGGCATATAGTCCTGTGAAAATAATAAAAGCCAATAGGATGTCCGATATTTTTGGACAGCCTATTGGCTTTTAATTTACTTGTATTCTCGAGAGCCTCTTTTCACCCTTAAGTGCGCCTGGGCTTCGTTTTTATTTTTAGGACAGCTTCCTTACTTTTATTTAACAGCGGTACCATCGGCGATTTCTTCATCGGCTTTACTCACTAGCCGCATGGTCGGATTAAGGTTGCCAAAGATTTCTACCTGTCCGTCAATGCTACGTCCTTTTTGCACGGGGACACGACTTGTTTTGTTGTCCACAACGGCGATGACAAAACTTCCTTCACCTGAGGTAAAAACCGCTGTTTTGGGGACAACAAAGGTGCTATCCTGAGAAGTCAGGGGCAACTCGACCTCAGCGACCATACCCGGGAGGAGTTTGTTGTTGGTATTGGTAATGTCGATTTCAACCCGTTCGGATCTGAATCTGCTATCCAGCGCCCCTGACTTGCGTGCGATCTTACCTGAAAACTGTTGGCCCGGTAAGGACTTTACAGTAAACTGCAGCGGTTGATCCGCTGCCAGGAAGCCGGCATATTGTTCGGGTACGGCAACAGCCAAGCGGAGCTTGCTCTGTTGCTGGATGGTCATGATGGGCATCTCCGAACCTCTGCCCGCTGGTCCGACATAGGCACCCTGATTGACATTACGTGTCGCGATAACACCATCAAATGGAGCACGTATTTCGAGGTAGTTCAATAGATTCTGGACCTCTGCATAGGCTGATTTTGCCGCCTGAAATTGGGCAAAATCAGCATTCTTTTTCGCTTCGGCGACCTCAAGATCCAGTCGGGCTACAGTACCTTCGACTTTACTGGTTTCGAACAGTCTATCGTAGGTACTTTTGGTGGCCATGTAAATCGCTTCCTGCGACTTTAACCTTGATTTTGCAGCCGACAACTGTGAACTCAATTCCGGTGCCTCAAGTACAGCTAACAGCTGCCCAGCATGAACCCGACTGCCAATATCAACTTTTAATGCCCGTACATAACTGCTCACTTTGGCATAAATTTCCACCTGCTGAAATCCGCTGATCTCGCCCGGTATCTGCATTTTATTCGTTAGTTTCTGTTTGGACGGCGCAAATGTTTCCATTGCTGGACTTGCCGTTACTGCTGCTACTTTAGTGCTGTTTTCCTCGGCAGCGGACTGACATCCGGTTAAGTAGGCGAGCAAGCCTACTGCGGATAATATTTTTAGGAGATTGTGTTTCATGATAAAGGTTTTAATGCTGCGATATAATGTTTACTTTCTTTGTCTTCGGGATCTAAGGAGATCGATTGAGTGCTACTTTTCTCTTGTGCCCAGGCAAATATTAAAGGTAAAATCACCAGTACGGCAAAGGTGGAAAAGAGTAAACCGCCGATAACGGCTCGTCCCAATGGAGCTACCTGTTCACCGCCATCACCATGACCGATGGCCATCGGCAACATCCCGACAATCATGGCCAAACTGGTCATAATAATAGGACGTAGACGCAGCGAGGCTGCTTCGCGTGCTGCTGCCAGTGCATTTTGATTGTGTTTGCGGATATGCTCGGCATTGGTGATCAATAGTACCGCATTGGCGATGGATACACCCACAGACATAATAATACCCATATAGGATTGCAGATTAAGCGTTGAACCGGTCAATATGAGCATCAGCAAGGACCCAAGGACAACTGCTGGCACGGTAGTGAGAACAACCATGGATACTTTGAACGACTGAAAGTTGGCCGAGAGCATCAGAAATATCACAATAATTGCTACAGCCAGACCTGCCTGTAGGCTGTCCATGGTTTCATTTAATACTTTTCCCAATCCGATTTGCTCCACCGAAAGACCGCGTGGAAGTTCGCCCAAAGCTTTGATACTACGTTGTACATCATTGGAGGCGGTTTTTAGATCGGTATGATCGATATTAGCCGTGACAGAAATGTAGGGCATGGCACCTAAGTTGTCGTTCTCACCATAAGTATAGGATGGCGTAATGGTTGCAATATCGCTCAGTATCGGCCTTGACGAGTTTTTTAACAATGGAATTTCACCGATCTCTTGCTCATCTTTCATTTTATCAATGGGAACCTGTACTTGCACGTTGTAGGACAACCCTGCTTTTTCATCAATCCAGGTATTTTTTTCTGTATAACGGGAGGAGGATGTGGCCGCGATCAATGATCGGGTCACTTCAGCAAGGTCAATACCGAGCTGAGCGGCACGTACCCGGTCAATATTGATATCATAGGACGGGTATTTGATGGATTGCGCCAGCTGTACATCCCTGAAATAGGAAATAGCTTTCAGCTCTTCGATTAATTTACCGGCATATTTCTCATTGTTCTTTTTGTTCTTGCCGGCAATTCGCACCTCGATCGGTGTCGGTGAACCTTGGCTCAGGACTTTATCGGTGAGTTCGATGGGTTCAAAGGAAACTTGCACATCTGGAAGAGCGGCCTTGAGTCGCTTTCTGTATTCATCGCGGAAGCTGTCCATATCGTGCTCGTAATCTTTAAGAGCGATTTGAAAAACTGCCTCATGAGGCCCGGCCATAAATAGGTAGATCGGCGATACGGAGAACTGCCCGGGGTGCTGACCAATGTACACGGAGGAGATTCCTATATGTTCTTTTCCAACAAGTTTTTCAAGTTCGGCCAATGCGCGTTTGGCTTTCTCCTCAGTACGTTCGATGCGGGTTCCTTCAACAGCACGCAGCCGCATCTGAAATTGACTTGAATTGACCTTTGGAAATACGTCCTGTCCAATCGTATTGAGCAAAACGAGTACCAGGCTTATGGCTCCGGCTAGGTAGACGACGGTGATAATTTTCTTCTGTTTGAACAGTCTGTCGATCATTTTCATAAACCGATTTCTGAAACGTTCAAACAGGCTGATCTTGCCATCATTGTTAAAATCTTCCCGTTCGACAAGAAGTTTCTTCTGATTCAGGGTATCTTGTTCGGATTCAACGGATAGACCCGTTTCGGCAAATTTTACTTCATCTGCATTCAGTCCTTTTGGATTTATTTTATGTGGACCGGTCTTGTGATGATCTTTCATCAACCAGTTGGCCATGATCGGTACAAATGTTTGTGACAACAGGAATGAGATGATCATGGAGAATCCAATGGATAGGGCTAAGGGTAAGAATAGGGATCCCGGAATACCTGTCATTGTAAATGCAGGCGCAAATACGGCTAGGATACACAATAAAATCAACAGCTTTGGCAGGGCAATTTCCTTACAGGCATCCCAGATTGCCAATGCTTTGGGTTTGCCCATATCGAGGTGCTGGTGTATATTCTCTATCGTCACCGTACTCTCGTCAACGAGGATACCGATTGCCAGTGCCAATCCACTCAGTGACATTAGATTGATCGTCTGTCCAAATAGTTTCAGGAAGAGTACGCCCGAAATAACAGAGATTGGGATTGTTAGGATAACGATTAAAGCTGCTCTACGGTCGCCCAAAAATAATAAGACCATTAGGCCAGTGAGTATTGCTCCGATAGCGCCTTCGGTAATCAAGCTTTTGACGGAGTTGATGACATAGACGGATTGGTCAAATTCATAGGATAATTTGACATCTTCGGGCAGGGTATTCTGTATTTTTGGAAGTGCGGCCTTCAGATTTTGTACGACTTCCCAGGTGGAGGCATCGCCAGCTTTGGCAATGCTGACGTAGACTGATCGTTTACCATTAACCAATGCATAACCTGCCGTAACATCGGCACCATCTTTTACTGTAGCTATATCACCCAGATAGAGATTTTGTACGCCGCCTTTAAATAGCGGGATTTTCTCAAACTCCTTCACATCACGAATGGTGTTGTTGGTGGGTGTAATGTAGTTTTTATCTTTTATACGGACATTTCCGGCAGGCGCGGTCTGGTTGTTGAGTTTTAAAGCCTCGACGACCTGATCGGGGGTCATATTGTGACTGCGCATCAGATCAGGATCGACATTGACTTCGATTGTACGTGGACTACCTCCAAATGGTGGCGGGGAAAGTAATCCCGGTATGGAGGTAAAAGAAGCCCGTACATAGACATTGGCTAGATCCTGTAGTTCGTTGTTGGAGCGTTTATCACTGCTGAGTACCAGTTGTCCTACAGGGAGCGAAGAGGCGTCAAACCGGATAATAAAGGGTGGTTGCGATCCCGGGGGGAAGGAGGCCTGGATACGATTGGCCAATGCGCTCAATTCGGCGGCAGCCTGAGCCATGTTGGTGTCTTCGTAGTAGGAGATCTTCATTAAGGTCAGCCCCTGAATGTTTTTGGTCTCTATGGATTTGACTCCGTTGGCAAAGAGCAGGATATTGACGTAGTTTTTAGCAAAATAAGACTCCATCTGATCTGGAGAATAACCTCCAAAGGGGTGCGCAATATAAATAACAGGAAGGTTCATTTTGGGTAAAATGTCTACCTTGATCGTGCGTACTGCGCCTATTCCAAATACAATAAGTCCCATGACCAACACAAGGATGGAGATTGGCTTACGTAAGGCAAAACGGATTAAATTCATGCGGTGTTATTTATAGTTCTTTGTTGAAAATATCGAAATCTCCAGCTGCTGCGGCTTTCAGCAAAAGTGATTGCCAGAGGTTGATATGGACGATTTCGCGATCTGTCTCGGCTCGATTAAGTGTATATAGGGTCTGGGTGACATCCACAAGTGTCGCCAGACCGTTTTTGTACATAGCCATCTTTTGATTGTAGGCCTGTTGGGCCGCTGATACCTGTCGCGGGGCTTCGATATCGCTCTGTTGTGCTAGTCTGATCTTAACGTCGGCGGCATCCAGCTGGGCAACAAATTGTGCTGCGGTGGTTTGATATTCCTCCCGTAAAGCATCGTTAGTATAGCGTTGTGCGCTGATTTTTTTGTTGATTCGGGCGATCGTGGTTAAATTCCAGTTGATCCCTAGGCCCAAAAGGTAGTTTTGTCGGTTGGGGCGGATACCATCCCAGTAGTTTCTTGTAAAGGCATGGAGGTCTGTCGTGTAATCGCTTTTGAAGCCAGAGCCTCTTGCCTGGAAAACACCGAAGGCCGATATGGTGGGCAGATATTCCTTGTTTGACAGTCGCAGCTGTTGTTCACCAACTTCAATCCGGCTTTTGTAATATTGAAGCACGGGGTTATTGTCCACCAACGTCGGGTCGGTCGTCAGTAGCTGAGTGGGTGTTTTTGTGACCAGTGCAGTGTCAATCTGAAGGTCTGTAGCGTTGATCCCCATCAGTACCGTTAATTTGTTGTTTTGCTCCTTCACATTCTCTCCGGCCTGATTCAAGCTGATCTTCGCGCGGGATACTTCTGCCGAGGCCAAGGTTGAATCGACACCGGGCAAAATCCCATTCTTGGCTTTGGTGGCCGCAATGTTGAAGAATACCAGCGCACGCTCCAGGTTTTTCTGTTGATTTTTTTGAAGGCGCTGGCTTGCCAGAAGATTCAGGTAGGCTGCAGCAATCTTGATCTTATGTTGGAATTGTTCTTGCTGGAGGTCAATTTCCAATCGTTTGCTGTCCGCTTTACTCAATTCGATGCGCTCTTTTCTGCGGCCAAAGGTGTAGATATCCCAATTGATGTTGGCAAGATAAAGCGCTCCAAAAGCGGAATTCCAATTTTGCTCCGGAAGTGCCGCACCCGAAGAAGCGACGCCAAGCCCTCCAAATCCATACAAGGGACCATTCTGTCCGTTGATGGTTCCATAATCTTGTTGGGCTGCAACGGTCAAATTAGGCCAGAAGTCGCGTTTTACCTGTTCGTTGGTCTGTAGTGCTGACTGGACATAATACGCCTTTGCCTTAATAATTCCATAATTTGCAAGACCTTGGTCTACAGCATCACGGATGGTAAGCTTTTGTGCAAATGAGGTTGAGGTCGCAAGTGATACAGCCAATGACAACACTAAATTCAATTTCAGCATAGGTTATATATCATTTTATGGAAACGAAGATAGGACTGAAGCTCGTTGTATAGTCGGTTTAAAATGATCTATGGCATTTAAAAGTGACCAATGTAATTCGTCATTTATTTTTCGGTTGTTATAAACTTAATACTTTTACTTTGTAACAGATTTTTAACAAAATAAGGGAGTATGAGAAAAGTTCTGGAAAATAAGATCATACAGGAAACCTTCTTACTGGTTTTCTCGTTTATCCTCTTTACATTGAATGATTGGATTCTGATTTTGAGCTGGAAAGGCTTCTTCATGGGGGTGATCTATTTTTTGATCTTATATATTCATGCGCAGGTGAATCGTTTTTTTCTGCTGCCGCTTCTGCTCAAAAAGAATAAAGCCATACTATATGCGCTATCCTCTATAGCCATATTGCTGGTATTTGCCTTGGTTTTAAAAGAAATAACCGAGAATTTTATCTATAAGAACTGTTTTCTATATAAGAGTATTGCGCAGAAAACATTTCACTATCAGTTAGGTGTATTATTAGGTTCGTTGATCTGTATTTTGGGGAGTATCCAATTTATTGAATTCTATCGTTTCCAGCGGTTGAAAACACGACGGGAACTGCTCTCCAATCAGACGCAATTGTCTAATCTGAAAAAACAGCTGAATCCACATTTTTTGTTTAATACCTTAAATACCATCCATGGTATCAGCCTTAAATTCCCAGAACGTACCTCCGAACTGATTATAAAGGTATCGCAACTATTGCGTTATCAGATGGAAAGTAGCGACCGGGAGTTTGTTTCAATAGATGATGAGATTGACTTTATATCGAGTTATATTGAATTGGAACGCGAACGTCTGGGCTATCGAACCAAGATTGACTTTGATTTTCAACGGGAAGAGGGAATCAAGTATCAGATTGCACCGATGCTTTTGATCACATTTGTAGAGAATGCCTTTAAGCATGGTACCTGTAGTATAGAAGATTGTTACGTAGCAATTTCGATCAGGATTGAACAAGGTAACTTATATTTGCATGTACGAAATTCGGTTCCAGTGAAAAAGCGGAATGTTTTTTCAGCAAAAATAGGTCTGGAAAATACGATAGCCCGATTGAAATTGCTCTATCCCAACCGCTATCAGTTAAATACAAATGCAAGTAAAGAGGAGTTTGAGGTGTCTTTAGTTATAAATCTTTAGCCATGGAGAAAAATCGCTGTATTGTGGTTGACGACGAACCAGCAGCACATTATGTATTGGTAAATTATATTGAAAGAAGTGCTGATCTGGAATTGGTTGCTCAATGCTATAATGCCTTTGAAGCACTGGAATATCTGCGCAATAACCGGGTTGACCTGATCTTTCTGGATATTGATATGCCCGAGATTACCGGAATGGAATTTTTGAAAATGTTGGACAATCCTCCCAAAACGATCTTGACAACAGCTTATTCGGAGTACGCATTGGAAAGCTATGACTATGGGGTGGTGGACTATTTGTTGAAACCAATATCTTTTCCCCGTTTTATTAAGGCTGTACAGCGCTTTCTATCTTTTAACCAAAGTACAATACCACAGGAGGAGGAACCAAAAACAATTAGTATCCGTATGGATGGACGGTTGATTGAGGTGAAGCTTTCTCAGATCGATTTTATCCAGAGTTTTGGTAACTACGTAAAAATCGTGACACCGGCGCAGACTTACCTTACTGCCAGTACCACCCAACAGATTTTAACGCAGGTGCCTGCGTCCAAATTTATCCGCATCCATAAATCGTATATTGCCCCCATCAATAAGGTCAGCAAGTATGAACATGGTGTGGTTCACATCAATGATAAACGCTTACCTGTTGGGATCACCTTTAGAAGGGAACTACAGGAACGTTTAGGGAATAGATAAGCTTACTCTCCGGCGCTTACCTGAGGAAGATGTCGTACCGGGAAATTCACTGAATTTGCGATAAAACAATATTCATTGGCTTTTTGGTGGAGAGCTATTGCTTTGGCGATCATTTCGGGTTGCTGTACACGGATCGAGGGACTAAGAACAACCTCTTTAAAGAAGCCCATGCCACTTTCTTCCTCCATCATTGTTGCTGTGGCATGGTCAATATACGATTCCACGATAACATTGTTGACCGAACAGAAATGGAGATACCATAACATATGGCAGGAAGACAAGGACGCAAGTAAAAGGTCTTCGGGATTGTGTTTGTTTGGATCGCCACGAAAGGCAGGATCAGAAGAGCCCTGGATAATCACTTTGTCTTTTATGCTGACCTGGTGGCTTCGTTCATAATTTTTATAATGATCTGTACCACTTCCTAGATTGCCCGTCCATTCGACGGTCGCTTTATATTGATGTTCTTTCATCGAGAAATGATGTATTTATCGTTTATTCCATGTGAAGTTATAAAATATCCGAAATATTTTTTTGTGTATATTCTAAATGTCCAGAAAGTGCTGGTCTGAGTAAGTGTTGAAAACAAATATATAGAGACCTGTAAGGATTATAGCGCTTCCCGTCCCTTGTGAACCGCTGGTTGCGCATTTGGCCCAAGAAGGGACCAAAGATTTATTAAATAGCCGATCGTAGAGCAGGGGGTGAAATTGCCGGAATCCTTGGTTCGACGATACGGATAGACTATATTTGTTATATACCAATCAGCATGATTATATGGATCAACATATATTGGCGGAGAGCATCCTGAATCAGATTGATCTTAATGCGGAGGAGCTGGAGCTTTTCTTTTCAAGTGTCAAATTGAAAAAGGTCAAGAAAAAACAATTTTTGTTGTTGGAGGGGGATGTGAGCCGTTATGCGTTATTTGTCGTTTCGGGCTGTCTGCGCAGTTATTGCGTGGATGAAACTGGGTATCAATATATTCAGCAGTTTGCACCCGAAGGTTGGTGGATAGGGGATATGTATAGCCTTGTCACGGGTAAACCAGGCTATCTTGCCGTAGATGCTATATTTGATTCCGAAATCGCTATGATCGCAAAAACGGACCTGAATAGGTTATATGTAGAGATCCCAAAATTGAACATCTATTTTAGGGTACTAGCGGAAAATGCCTTGGTATATTACCAAAGCCGTGCCATGGAAAACCTCCGTTTGACAGCAAGGGAGCGCTATGAACGATTTTGTACACGCTATCCTAGCTTGATCGCCTGTCTTCCGCAAAAGCAAGTGGCCGCCTATATTGGCGTGACCCCCGAATTCTTAAGTAAGATGCTGAATCAATAAGCGAAATCTACCATTTTTCCTGTAGCAATGCTTCCAGCTTGCTGATTTCCTCTTGGTACATCGTTTTCTTGCGTGTGCCGAAATAAAGGGTATTCTCAACCGGAGATTGACCTTCCCAAACCAGTTTAATTTTGCCGGAGGCAATAGCTTCCGCACATAAAAAATCAGGAACAATAGAAAAGCCTTTGTTATTGCTCAGACAACGTATAATGGAACTGATATTTGGTACAATGTAATTGGGGCTGAAATCAGGATGTTCGCCAAAATGTGTTGACCAGAAATTCCTGAGGTGATCCATATCCGCTGCGGTACTGTACCATAGCTGTTTTTTTAAGAGCTCAGAAGCTTCCTTAATCTTGTTGTCGTGCAATAAAGCTTCGAGCGCTGTTGTATCTGTTTGGCAGCCTGCGATCAGTACGATGCGCTCTTTTGAAAAGGGCTGATAGACTAAATTCTGCTGATTGCCTTTTTGCGGTGTAATAATTAGATCGAGTAGCCCATTATCCAGATCCTGTTGCATCTGAGGATATTCGCCGAATTTAATAATGAGGTTAAAGGGAAGCTGGGCAATATGCTCTTCAAGTGTGTATTGAAAGGTTTCAAAACACATACCAACGCTGATAGTAATACGCTCATCCAGTGCCCGATTGTGAAAATGTTGCTCGCCTATTTCCAGCTTTTTAAGCGGATCTATAATATAATTATATAAAATTTTTCCCTTCTCTGTAGGTACCATACGACGTGCTGACCGATCGAAAAGCTTGTGCCCTGTAAAGGCTTCCAACGAATTGAGGTGTAGACTCACACCAGGTTGCGAAATAAATAATTCCTGTGCGGCTGCTGACAGTGTGCCTGTCTCATAAATCGCCTTAAATGTACGAAGCCATTCTAAGTTCCATTTCATATCTATTATTTTAATGATACAAATATACAATTTAAATTATTTGTATTATCTATAAAAATGATAGAAATTTGTGTTATCAATAATAAAAATAATAGAGATGAATATATTTATTATCAATGGCGGACAGGAGTTCGCACACTCCGGTGGTTCTTTTAATACCACAATTACAAATTGGACGGAGCAGACTTTAGTTAAAAATGGATTTAAAATCCGTGTAACCAATGTAAATGATGCGTTTGACGCAATGGTCGAAGTTGAAAATTTCAAATGGGCGGATATCATTGTTTATCACTTCCCGGTATGGTGGTTTCAGGTGCCTAACCGTCTAAAGCTTTATATAGATGAAGTGTTTACAGCCGGGCACAATAATGGAATCTATCGGAGTGATGGCCGTTCACGTAAGAACCCAGCAATCAATTACGGTACCGGTGGATTGATGCATGGGAAAAAATATTTTGTAACCTCAAGTTGGAATGCGCCGGATACCGCCTTTACGTTGGAAGGTGAGTTTTTTGACCAACATTCTGTTGATGAAGGGGTTCTGTTTGGCTTTCATAAGATGAATCAATTTGCAGGACTGGAAAGTATTGGAAGTTTCCATTTCCACGATATGGAGAAAGGTGCAACGCAGGAGCGTGTGGATAACTATGAAAAGGAATATAAGGCATATTTGGAAGAGGTATTTTATTTTGAAACTCAGTTATCATGAAGATCTATATAACCGCTATTTTAAAGGCGAATCCAGCATTTCGGGAGGAAGTCATTGTTGCATTGCAGCGTATGGTCGAGGAGAGCCGAAAGGAAGCTGCTTGTATTCAATACGACCTGCATCAGGTGGATGCGGATGAGAATCAGTTTATTTTTTATGAAATCTGGGAAAACCGGACCGGACTGGATGCACATAATCAGCAACCCTATATTCAGGCATTTGGGGAAATGGCAGAAGAGAAGCTACAAGAGGCACCACAGATTTACTTAATGGAAAAAATAGCCTAATTCCATTTTGACTGGGCGAACAAAATTTATAATCTAAACTGGGATATGTTGGGTATTAAAAACTGTTGAAATCATTCGTGTTAGCGTTACGGAGTGCAGATCGTTTATTGCTATTTAGTAACACGAATGATTTTATTGGTTCCTTTTTCAACGCCAAGAGTAAGGGGATTCCGTTGCTTCAGACTCTCTTGTAAAAGAGATAACTGATCTTTCCGCTCGTTACCTTTGTTATCCAGCCAGAAAGAAGAAGCCATCATACCAATCTGTATTCTGTAAACCGAGTCTTGTTCGGGCACTGCCTGTTCAATCACCTGGTTTTCATACCAAATTAGATTTTCATCATTCGTTTTGACCGAACATGAAAATAACAATAGACCGAAGATTAATAGCGTGGCTGATTTAAAAAAATGCTTAAGTGTAAAATCCATCAACGTTTGTTTTGTAATTAAATCTACAGTTTTTTTTCATCGATATGAATTTTTTATTCATTATTCGATTTTCTCTTTAAGGTATTATTCATAAGTATTTATAGTCAATGGCATTCATGAGCTCGTTTTGCTCGGGTATTCATTCCCAGTGATATTATTCGTTCACAATTTATTTTTTTGTACTTATTTCATACCTCCCTCTTAAAATCTGCTAAATCTAGTACAGATACTGTGCTGTCGGTTATTTTCATGCTGTTGTAGATGCACTGTAATGTGGGATTGATGTCTATGTTTGATGAACCTGATTTGAATTGATGTGATCTGTTCTAAAAGTTGGTTTTTGTATGTCGATAGGCAACTTCAAGGTGATCGAGGAACTGAAATAACTTATTGTTCATTTCGGTATAGTCGTAACCACGGATTTGATCTGGAGTCTGCACAAATTTATCCTGTTTGCTTTTGCGCAGAAGATCTTTCTCTGCCTGAATTAACAGTTCGACAACCTCCGCATTGAGTTCCATATGGCATTGGAAGCCATAAACTAGGTCGGTATATCTTACGATCTGTCGAGGGCAACCTGTACTAACCGCAAGAACTT
This sequence comes from Sphingobacterium sp. CZ-UAM, assembly GCF_002000245.1. Classification (GTDB taxonomy): domain Bacteria; phylum Bacteroidota; class Bacteroidia; order Sphingobacteriales; family Sphingobacteriaceae; genus Sphingobacterium. Next base: position 156,824 of record NZ_MTCM01000002.1, read on the forward strand.
GACTTGCTGGACTGAGTCCCGGCATATCATTATGCCAGTGACCGACAGGTAGAAATTCGCCAAAATGCCCAACTTTCGGATCTGCTAAACCGTCTTGAGTAAGTTGGATCCCAAAGACGCCTATTTCTTTCTCTGGACTCGGTTCGTATGCTGCCTCCAGGGCTTCGCCAATTAATTGTGCTCCCAAACAGACCCCAACAACGGCTTTTCCAGCATAGATACATTGCCTGATCAATGCGATTTCAGCGTGCGCATCATAATAGGGATATTCTTGTTGAGACGAATCTGGATTTTGGGGACCACCCATAATAATCAATAAGTCTATCATCGTGCCGTCTTGTGGTAGCGCCTCATATTGATATACCTTGGAGAAACTCGTTTTATGGTGTCGTGCTAATGCCCATTGTAAATAGGCTCCAGGGGCTTCGAAATCTTCATGTTGTATAAAATGCACATTCATAAGCTCTATTTTTAAATCAAATTCTCGTTCCAATAATAGCTATCGGGGGTATTTCGTTGTCCGAATATTGCCGTACCTACCCGTACAATAGTTGCGCCTTCGGCAATTGCTATTTCCAGATCCCCGCTCATTCCCATGGATAATTCTTGCATCGATACATTCGGAATATCGAGCATAATGATTTGTTGTTGAATCTGTTTGAGCAACTGGAAACACTTACGGACTTGATCAGCTTCGGCACTCAGGAGGCCGATCGTCATCAATCCTTTTATGTGTAAGCTGTTCAGAGGGGCGATCTGCCTGACGAGGTCAATGACCTGAGCTGGGTCAGCACCATATTTACTTTCTTCGTAAGATGTATTGACCTGGATGAGTATATCAATGGTTTTATTTTCGGCAGTGAGTCGCTGATGGAGCTTTTGAGCTAAATCGAAGCGGTCTACAGAATGCACACAGGAGACATCATATCTAAGGATGTCTTTGATTTTATTGGTTTGTAAGTGCCCGATAAAATGATTATGATGTGGAATTTCCTTTAGGTCTTCGTATTTATCCTTTAACTCCTGCACTTTGTTTTCGGCAATCAAGGTCTGTCCGGCTTGTAAGGCGATTTTAATACGATCCGCTGTTACAGTTTTTGTTGCGAGCAATAATGTTACTTCTTGTGGATCTCGACCACTATTCTGGCAAGCCTTTTCGATACGATGAAGTATCGTTTTTATATTGTCACTGATAGTCGCGTTCATAGTTTGAAATTAATTGTTAATGACGCTTTTTTTCATCATAATATCGGTTTGTTCATCATCACCTAATCTGAAAATATGTTTATCAAAGGCTACAAAGCCATTTTTATGATAAAAACTGATTGCACGATGATTTTCCTCCCATACACCCAGCCAAATAAACCTAACATTTTTTAACCTAGCGATATCCAATGCTTTTTCATAAAGAAGCTGCGCTACTTTTTTTCCATGAAATTCTTGTAATACATAGATACGTTCTATTTCCAGTGCATGCTCATCTTGTAATTCTGTTTGCGCCTGTTTACTGTTTATTTTGAGGTAGCCAATGATCCTATTACCGAGTTGTGCAAAATAAAACTCCGATCCTTGATTGCTCAATTCAGCCAATAGGGTTTCATTTGAAAATTTCTCCGCGATGTATTTGGCCATATTAGCTGCTGTATTGACTTCGGAAAATGTCTCGATGAAGGTCTGCTGAGCGATACTCTTCAATAGATCAATATCTGTCATTTTCACTTTTAGAATTTTTATGTTTATTGAATTTTTGTCCATTTGTCTGTATGTAATAAATTAAGACTGCAAGTTCCTGATTGATTTAGCGATGCTCTTTTCGACAGGATTGTCCCCTTTTTCTAAATAGGCGGCTATACGTTCTCTCTCTGCAGCAGTTTTGTTCTGACTGATCTTTTTTTGCCCTTGTAGATCCGTTACTTCCAATTCGAAGGCGACGATGCCACGCATCATGCCTTTTTTAAAACGGTCCGAGAGTCCTTGCCATTGGGTCAAATAGTCACTGTCATAAGACTTGATCATCTGTTCAAGCACTTCTGTTTTTTCGTCCTCATTATTTATAATCCGTGCTGTCCCGTAGGCATGTACAGCAATATAGTCCCAGGTGGGAACGCTTTCTTCTTTGTCATAATGCATAGGGGATATATAAGCATGTGGTTCTGAAAAAATAACCAACGAAGTGTTTTCTACGATATAGCTGGCCTGCTCATTTGCTACAGCAAAATGTGAACTTAAAAATAACTTATCTGCTTGCTCTTTGATCTGGAAGGGAAGTTGTGTCGCTATAGGAGTATTGTCCTTAATGGATACAATCGTTGCAAAACTATATTGTTTCATAAATGCGATCTGTTCAGTATAGTCTTTAAATTGAAAATGTTTGGGTACGTACATGCCATGCGTATTTTTTGATCATATCAAAAATAAGGTTAAAGTGAAGGGAATAAATGGTCCAAATCCAATAAAGTGGATAGTCCAGTGATAATTTTAGTGGGTATAATTGAGATTGTTGGTTATATTTACCTTGATGATAGTAACAGGAGAAATGGCGAAAGAGAATTACGTATTGCGGCGCTTGGCTCCAGTACAATGGGAAGATTATAAGAAGATTAGGCTGGAGGCGTTGCATACAGATCCCGGGGTATTTGGAAGTAATTACCAACGAGAGGCGGCATACAGCCAGCAGGATTGGGTAGCACTACTTGAGAATGAAAATTGTGCGATGTTTGGACTATACGATCAAGACGATATCGTCGGACTGACTGGTGTGGTGATGGATCGTAATGATGCCTCAAATGCTATTCTGATTGCTTCTTTTGTTCGCGAACCTCATCGCGGAAAAGGACTGTCAAAATTATTTTACCGGGCACGTATTGCATGGGCCCGCGAGAAAGGTTGCGCACGGATCACCGTATCACATCGCGCTGGGAATGAATCTTCAAAGGCAGCTAATCAAGCCTTTAATTTTACCTATACACATTCCCGCGAGGTTGAGTGGCCGGATGGTACTGTCGCAGCTGAACTAATGTATGTGTTGGTTTTATAATGATCAGCCAACGAGGTCTGTTGTATTTCGTTTCTTGTTAACTGGCGAATTTTTTAGCACCCCCTACGCAAAGTATGACAGCAATGGTAACGAATAGCATGCCAATACTTACTTCTTCGCGAAGTAGGCTGGCCGCTAAGATGAGACCAAAGAAGGGTTGAAGAAGCTGTAGCTGTCCAACAGAGGCAATGCCACCCTGGGCCAACCCTTTATACCAAAAGATAAAGCCAATAAACATGCTAAAGAAGGAAACGTAAGCAAGACTTGTCCAAGCCCCAATGCCTACATGTGCTATCGTGGTTGGAAGAAAGATATAAGTCAGGGGCAGAGCTACCGGCAATGAAAATACCAATGCCCAGGAAATTACTTGCCAGCCGCCCAATGTCTTTGAAAGCTTGCCCCCTTCGGCATAACCCAGTCCACAAAGAATAACAGACAGCAGCATGAGTATATCACCAACAGGAGAGGAAGATATGCCCTGCATAAGCGCATAGCCTACAACAAAAAGACTGCCCAATATCGAAAAGATCCAGAACACCGGGCGGGGACGCTCGCCACCACGAATGATACCAAAAACAGCAGTTGATACGGGAAGTATACCTACAAAGACAATGGAATGCGCGGAGGTCACATAGCGTAGGGCCAAGGCACTTAATAAGGGGAAACCAATGACTACGCCCAAGGCTATAATGCCAAGGGATAAAAACTGTGTCTTTTGAGGGAATTTTTCCTTGTTGATCAATAATACGATAAGGGCGAGTATGCCTGCGATCGTAGCACGGGCTACGGTCACAAAAAATGGATCTAAATCTAAGACTGCGATCCGTGTTGCGGGCAATGATCCACTAAATATAATGACGCCCAGTAAACCGTTTAGCCAAGCATTGGATGATTTCGTTACTTCTGTATTTCTGCTCATTGTCAGATGATCTATATTTTGATACAAATCTCGCGAATAGTTAATATTGAGCACAGTTACAGTTTTTGTTTAATTAATGGATACAGTTATATTTACAACATGGGAAAAGACTTTCTATACAGTATTTTGGCTCAAAATATAGCGAGTAAAATAAAAAATGGTGTTCTCAGGCCCAATGAACGGCTACCGTCGGTGCGCATGTTGAGTAAAGAACATGGCATTAGCATGAATACCGCTAAGCGGGTATTCCTCGCATTGGAAGCGCAATCACTAATTTATTCGATACCACAGTCAGGGTATTTTGTGAACGCGTTGACTCAATTCAGATTACAACTGCCCGAAACTGGCCAGATACGGCTTGTGGAGGATAGTGTTGAACCAAATGAGCTGATCAGTAGTGTTTACGCCAATATGGGAAGAAAGGATCTCACGTTGTTTTCCATCGGTGTCCCTTCAGGAGATTTACTGCCTTTGGCGAAATTAAAAAAGGAAATCTTACTCGCAAGCCGGGAATTGGATGCTGGTGGTGCTGAATATGAACCTCTACAGGGGAATTTGAAATTGCGTAGGATGGTAGCGGCCCGTTCCCTGAGCTGGGATGGCCGATTGACAGCGGATGATGTCATTACGACGAATGGCTGTATGCATGCTTTATCGCTCTGTCTGATGGCATTGACCAAGCCCGGAGACACGATAGCATTAGAGAGTCCCTGCTACCCCGGTATTTTGCAGCTGGTTCTGAGTTTGGGTTTGAAGGTTATTGAATTGACCTGCGATCCGATCTTGGGAATTGATGTACAGTTGTTGGAAGATTTGTTGCCAGAAATCAATGTGTGCCTGCTGGTGCCGAATTTCAATACGCCATTAGGCTATTGTATGCCCGATAGAAATAAAATGGAAGTGGTCAGGTTACTTGCTAAGCACGCTATTCCCCTGATTGAGGATGATACTTATGGTGATATCTATTTTGGCAGCGAACGTCCCACTTGTTGTAAAGCCTTTGACGAAGAGGACAATGTGTTATGGTGTGGCTCGGTCTCAAAAACATTGGCCCCTGGTTACCGGGTGGGCTGGGTGGCTGCGGGGAAATATAAGGATCAAATTCTCCGTTTGAAATTAATCCATGCGCTGTCGTCCACAACATTGATTCACGAGGCAGTGGGGAATTTTCTGAAAACAGGGCGATACGAACATCATCTTCGTCAGTTACGGAAAACGTTGCTGGAAAACTATCAACGGTTCGCCCATGTGATTGCGGAATCTTTTCCGGAAGGAACGCGGATAAGTAGACCACAGGGAGGGTTAGCACTCTGGGTTGAGCTGCCAAAAAGCATAGACACGACAAAGCTTTACAACTACGCATTAAAAAAGAAAATAAGTATCGCTCCGGGGAGAATGTTCACCCTGCAAAATCAATTTCAAAATTGCATGCGCCTCTGCTTAGGACTACCCTGGACGGATGAACTCCGTTTTGCACTGGTACAGTTGGGAACTCTAGCCAAAATGATGCACCATGCCAATAAAACTGATCCAGAAGTCGAGCTCAGGCTTTAATATTATTTATCCATGTTTTTAGGCTGATATTGGGGTACATGATCCACTTTTGCAAATAGGTGTGGGCCATTCATATCAATGCCTGCAGCCAGGAAATCATTGAGAATATGTTGATAAATTTCGGATTTGGCCAGTTCAATTTCACCTGATTTGGAAATATAAACATTCAGCTCGTAGAGAACATAAAAATCATCTAGTTTTTTTTGTAAGACAAATGGTGCCGGAAGTTGATTGACACGTGCTATACGTGAGGGAATATTTAAGAGCAATTCGTGTATCCGTTGCCAAGGCTCTTCATAGCCCACGGTGAGTTCAACCTGAAAACATATTCCTTCTTCTGAAAAGGTCGAATAGTTAACCGTATTGCCCGATAGGATGGAGGAATTTGGAATGGTGATTTCCTCATTTTTAATTGTCCTTAACCGGGTTACCAGGGGTGATTTTTCAATGACAACACCTGTCTTATCCGCAATTGTGATCCGGTCACCGATACGGAAAGGGCGCATATAGGTAATGACAAGACCCGCAATAATATTTGAAATAGCAGAGGATGATCCCAAAGAGAATAGTACTCCGATAAAAACAGATATTCCTTTGAAGATATCAGAGTTTGCTCCCGGAAGATAGGGAAATACGAGTACCAATGTAAAGGCCTGTAGCAGAAACCGGACAATGGTAAAGGTAGGCATGGCAAACTCCCGGTGAAAGCCATTGATCTCTAATTTTCCTTTATCAATTTCGTTGAAAATATATTTCACAAACCGTACGGCATAACGCATGACAAAGAGAATGACAAAAACGGTGATCAGATTTGGTACGGGTTTTCTGAACAGAGGTTAGGAACACGTAATTTTTGATCTTAACATCTTTGATCCGCTCTGTACGTTCGGCCAATAGACGATTCGTGCCATATCTTTTTAGTCTATTGATAAAATACACCAAAATCGAAAAGACCACAAGGATAAGGAGAACAAGTCCTGTACGGATCAGCACTTTGGTAATGCTATTGTCCGCTCTTTCCTGACTGATAGCCTGTTGGATACGCTTGAGGTATTGTGTGGCAATCTCTTCTTTGCTTTTCCCTTCCAGTAGGGCATCAAGTTCTGTGATGGAAGTAATGATCAGATCTTTGAAAACAATATCGGCGCTGATTTCGTTGTTTTCGATTTTGAAGGAATCTACTTTTACAAAATCATCTTCATAGAGATTCTCAATTCTGTTGACCACATTGTAGGCGCGATCTTTGGCCAGGGATGAGCCTAATTTGTTATAGATATAAAAAAGGGTGTCATTAAATGGTGCGACGGCATAACGCTTAGTGTTTTTTTTGATCGAGTCAACTTTGATTTTTAACTGCTGCTTGCGCAAGTTGTTTTCTTCGTCAAAGTCATTGAGTTGCTGTTTTAGATTTTCTTTCTTGGGACTATTCTGACTTTTAAGATTAGCGATTTCATGCTGTAATTTCTGACGTTCGAGTGAATCGTTGATCTGTTGTTGTCGGATATCATTTAATAAAGTGCTTAAACCAAGTTCTTTTTTATTGATTGAATCGTTTTCCTGCGCATAAAGCCCAACGATTGTTGAACAGAAGCATAGTATAATCGTAAAGAAAAAAATGTAAAATCTTCTCATATTCTCCAAGGTAAAATTGACTCCAATCGATCAGCTTAACTTAGCTGATCCTGATCGGATAGCCAAAGATAATAATGTTTTTTGTTGAACCCAGTTATCGGATGTTCTAATCTTTTTTCGATTATCTTTTTTATCCGCTAATCTATGGGGGGACCTGCTGCAATATGATATAAATTGCATATAAAATGATACGAAGAGGCTGCTGAATGTCAGTTATTCCAACGTTATTTGTTGTGAAGCTTATATTTTTCTTTAGGCATTTTTAATGATTCTTTTTTATGCCTGAAAACAGCTAAGCCGCTAATTTTATCAAAATATATGATTAAACCCTTTAAAAAACCTATTTTTAAGATGAACAAACTCGGAAAAGTGAGTATTTGTTGCTTGTTAGCTTGTATATCGAGCTTTTTTGATGCACAGGCGCAACAGAGAAAAGCTCCAGCTTACCCATTGATTACCCACAATCCAAACTTTAGTATCTGGTCAATGACGGATCAGTTGAATGCATCAACCACCAAACATTGGACCGAAGCAGATCATTCACTATTGGGACTGATCAATGTCGACGGCAATATTTATCGTTTTCTTGGTAAGGAGGAACCCAATTATAAAACGATTCTTCCCACTACGGAAGATCAGTCTTTTACTGTACAATATACCGAGTCTAAACCCGAAGGAGATTGGCAGTCCTCTTCTTATAAAGCCAGTGGCTGGAAATCAGGTGCTGCCCCGCTAGGAGACGATCAAAAACATGTCAAGACTTTGTGGAAATCGGATGATATCTGGGTACGTCGTGCCTTTAATGTGACCGATCCGCAAGGCATCAACGAACTCTTCTTAAAATTAAACCATGATGATAATGTCGTGGTGTTTTTAAATGGGAAAAAGGTTTATGAAAAGGCGGGCTGGACAAACAGCTTCCAGTATTTGCCGATAAATAAGTCGGACCTAAAGGCGGGTCAAAATCAGATCGCTATTCATCTGCGCAATACTGCCGGAGGCCGTTTTCTTGACTTTGGACTAGTAGATAGGCTTAAAGAGGGGGGACCTAAAATACAAACTGCCATACAGAAAGATGTGGAGATAACAGCCACACGTACCATATATAACTTCCAGGCAGGCAAAGTCGATCTGAAGCTCACATTTACATCGCCGCTGTTGATGGATGATCTTAATCTATTGGCTCGTCCTGTATCTTATATTACTTATCAGGTAAAAGCAAATGATGGAAAACAACATGCTGTAAAAGTCTTTTTAAGTGCGGCATCCAACATTGCGGTTTATAAACCATCACAGGAGGTCGTTGCTAAAAAATATGAGACTGACAAATTAGCTATTTTGAAAACAGGAACAGTCGAACAACCTATGTTGCAAAAAGGAGCCGATGATATGCGTATTGACTGGGGCTATTTTTATGTTGCCGCACCCAAAAAAGATCAGTCGCAGCAGTTTGTAAGTCCAATGGCAACGGCTGTGGATGACTTTAGAAAAGGGAATACAAAATCAACTAGTACAAGGGGAACAGCATTATCCTTGAATACAATTATTCCTTTTGGGACGGTGGGCAACAAGGAAATAGAACGTTTTGTTGAACTTGGCTATGATGAGATTTATGCGATCCAATATTTCAAAAATAACCTACGTCCTTGGTGGAATAATTCTGGTAAGGAAACCATTGAAAATCAGCTTACCTTAGCGGCCAATGACTATCGCTCCGTAATGGATAAGTGTGTTGCTTTCGACAAACAAGTTTATGCCGATGCTTTGAAATCAGGAGGAGAGGAATACGCACATTTAACAACACTGGCTTATCGTCAGAGTATTGCTGCGCATACCTTGGTGAAAAGTCCACAGAATGAATTGCTCTGGTTGTCCAAAGAGAACAACAGTGGCGGTTTTATTAATACGGTTGATGTTACTTATCCCTCAGCACCCTTATACTTGATCTATAATCCGGAATTGTTGAAAGGCATGTTGACAGGTATCTTTTACTTTAGTGAAAGTGGCAAATACCCTCACCCTTGGGCAGCCCATGATCTGGGTACATATCCATTGGCCAATGGACAGACTTACGGCGAACCAATGCCGGTCGAAGAGTCTGGGAATATGATTATCTTGACCGCTGCGATTTCAAAAGTACAGGGGGATGCAAGCTATGCACGCAAGCACTGGAAGACGCTCACCACTTGGGTAGACTATCTTGTAAAGGATGGTTTCGACCCTAAAACGCAATTATGTACAGATGATTTTGCGGGCCATCTTGCCCGTAACGTAAACTTATCGGTAAAGGCTATTGTGGGGATTGCCTGTTATGCGCAAATGGCTGAAGCGATCGGCGAAACTGAGACGGCGAAGAAATATCGTGCCATTGCGGAGGAGATGGTGCCAAAATGGATGGAAATGGCAGATGCCGGAGACCATTACGCGTTGACATTTGACGATAAAAATACCTGGAGCCAAAAATATAACCTGATTTGGGACAAGGTGCTGGGACTAAATCTGTTTCCACAGAAAGTCTATGACACGGAGATCAAGTATTACCTTACTAAGCAAAGTAGATTTGGAATTCCATTAGATAGCCGAAAAGCATATACCAAAAATGACTGGATTTTGTGGACAGCAACATTTGCACCAACACGGGATGAATTCGAAGCATTGGTGCATCCGGTGTACAACCATGCGATCCAAACAGAATCACGTGTTCCACTAAATGATTTTTACGATGCGAATACGGGGATACGTGAGAATTTTAAAGCGCGTAGTGTTGTAGGTGGTTTTTATATGAAGATGCTATCGGATAAACTTCAGCAAAAATAGGGAGATGAATAGCTTTTAAAAAGTAATTCAGTTTGATATAAAAAATTAAGGGAACCAAGGGTTCCCTTTTTTTGATAGACTATAGCTTTCTAATAAAAAACAGCAACAGAAATTGAGGTTATCGGTTTTCAGATAATCGAGGATTAGATCAATCCGTTACTGTGTATTATGGATCTTGTCACACAGTATACTTTTAAGTTTTTGACAATCAATTTCAATGCGGTCTCTGTCTTTTGCCTTATGTTTTTTCTGTAGGTATTTTCCAGCTACCGTAATTGCTTTTTGCGTGATCAGGTGATCGAGCTGCCTTGAGGAAAGATTGAGACAGGTGCGAATAAGGGATGATATCCTAAGTTGAAAGTCAAAGGGATAGTCCACCTTAAATCTTAAGATCCTGTCATTCGAAGACAGCAATTCATCGCTTGAAATCTGGTTATATTGCAAAGCATAGTTTACTGTAGCTAAATCGGCTTCTACCTTATTCTTTCTTCTCGTTTCTTCGGAAAACGCATATTTCCAAGCCAGCTCTGTATCGTTGTTTTGAAATTTGTTGAACAATATACTATCTATTGCAGTTGGTCGAGTACGTGAAAATATAGTCAAATTGTATGTGCTATCGCATTTAACACATCGATAAATCAACCATACGTCAACGTTTTTTTTCTGTGCATTTATTCTGAATTTTTCACTGCAATAAAATTGTTTACTATCGCAGTGGCTACATGATTTTTTTAGTAACGGTGTATTGTTTGGGCTGACAGCCCATGTATATTCCTTTTGCATTATTTATAGTCGTGCTTAATATTCTTTATTAATTTTTTTGATATTATTCACGATGTCTCTATTATCGCAACACGAGCGTATAGGTAGCTTGCATAGCAAAAAAGAAATATTTGCTACTGCAATAGGGTGAATAATAAAATCAAGTGAAAACCTGTTTGGATAGGATTATCCAAATAAAAGAATGATTAGCCTGTGGTTTGTGAGGCTAATTAAGCAACTATAAATTTAAGAATTGTGTTCAAAACGTAGTCGTTTGGTCTACATGCTAAATTAAGGAATTTAATTGAAATTACTAAGAAATATTTTGTCTTGGTAAGTGGCGTTAATCGAACAATTTGTATGGAAAGAGATTTTTGGCCTATGTGTCCAACGGTTATTGACTCCCAAAGTAGCAATGAAATTGAACGTGGACATTCTCGACATCTGAAGGTATAAACGTTGTTTGATCATTTAATCTTTTCTTTTCTTCTTTTGATGTTTTTCTCTTCCTCTTTTGATGTGATTATACGATTCGTCAGATTGGCTACAGCTGGAAAAAAACAAGCTTGGGACGGTGGCAGTTTTGGTATCAAACTTGTCTTGTTTGGATACTAATAGCTCTTTGGTATATTGACGCAGGTAACGATCATCCTGATCAACCTCTTCGTTATTATCTTCCGTGGACTTGCTGATGTATCGATTTGTTGCTTTGTCAAAATTATATTCCTCCAGGTCGGGATAAGAAATGCTATACGCCGCATTGGAAAATATTGCCGTTAGCTCAATGCTTCCAGCCCTTTCATATTCTTTTTTCATTGCGAGTATTTCAAGCCAGCGCGCTTGAGTAGAGTCTACTTGATTTTCTCTTAAAAAGCCCTCCCTGCCGCCATAATTAGAAAGACTAATGGCAAGCTTTTTATCTTCAGTTAAATACAGATAGGCAGCGAAATTCGCTCGCGCTCTTTGTGGTTTATTATAGATTGCAATGAAGTCATTGAAGCGCTGGTCATTTTGATAGTGGAATGTATGGTATGCTGGTCCAGCATCAAAATCTTCTTTTTGTACAGCGAATTTCAACTGTGATATCGGTTGTGATTGCTCATAGATATAGGGGAAATCAAAGCAATTGGCCCCATCGTTGAAAACTGGTTGCATATTGTCATCTCCAAGCTGTACAAAAGTCTTTCCCTCTTCGAAACCTCTAAAATTGACAGATACGTTATCTCCTAAAGTGGGGTTATGATTTGCATATAGTAGAAATTGTGGTAACTGGTCTGGATAAAAAAGAAGGTAATCTTTTTCGAAGACATAGGATCCAAAAACCATGGTAGCATAACCATATAACATGAATTTGCCGTCTTCAAAGAGACTAATGCCACTGAGATTACCGTACTGCCCGCTGATCGTCTTGACTCTATCTTTGCCAGTAGCGATATAATGAATAATTTCTTGTGCCATAATATTTCTACTTATAACAATAAGGACAGCGAAACTTATTATGATTCGCCTAATGCCTACGTTATTAAAGAATGTATTTTTCATAAACATATCATTACCGATTTGTCAAAGCTAAGAAAGGAATACTTACCACAGCAGTGATATTTACGAATCGTAAATAGTTTTTACGATTCGCAAATATCAGTCAGGATGTCACAGGTATTTGCAATTTGACAAGTGTCCCTCCTGCAGGATTTCTCGTGATTTTTATACTCGCTTTCCTGCCCAGGAGTTGCATCCGTTCGTGACTGATGGTTCCAGATAATGAGCGATGAGGGGTTTCTTGGACATTTGACTCAGACTTGCCACTATCAAGGATTTCAACCGATAAAATATCTCCATCCAATTGGAAATGAATGTCCACATTGCCTTTACAGGTTTCGAGGTCAATACCATGTAGTAGGGCATTCTCGACATAAGGCTGTATCAACATTGGAGGTAACATGATGGCACTAAGATCCTGCTCGTCTGGCTGTATGATCTGATAGGTAAAAGCATCTTCAAAACGCATTTGTTGTAAGTTCAGATAGTTTTCCAGTGTTTCGATCTCTTCATTTAGAGGGACCAGATTCTCCCGGCTTAACTCCAGATTGCTCCGCAACAAACGACTAAAGCGATTGAGATACTTGATGGCACTTTCTTTCTTATCTAATCGCACAAAACTCTGTACCGCTGCTAAGGTATTGAAGATAAAATGTGGTTCCATCTGTGTGCGTAGTAATTGTTGCTGCAGCAGGACTTTTTCTTTTTCCTGACTTAGGCGTCGCTGACGGAAACTATAGTATAGAAAGAACAATATAATGATCAATAAGATAAGACCCAAAGAGGATATTATCAGCCACAGGCGATTTTGCTGTAACTGTAATTTATTGATCTTAATGCTTTCATTCAAGGTTCGAATGGACTGGTCCTTGGCTTGTAGTTGATACAAGGCATTCATTTCGGCAATAGCTTGTGTGTTTTCCGAATGGTAGACATTTTTCTGTAATTGCACAATATGATTTAGGACAGCTATGGCTTCTTCTTTTTTACCTTGTAGACGGTACAGCTCGGCTAAGCTCTTTTGAAAGAGTATTTCATTATGGGGAAAGATCAATTTAGGAAATTGTGTTCTAAGCTCTTTTGCTTTAACTATATAATGTACTGCCTGTTTCGGATTTTTAAATAATACATAAATTGCTGCAACATTGCAGTAATTTACAAACAGATTATTCATCAATACCGTAGACTCTTTGATATTACCCGAGCTTTCATCAATTTTTATTTTAAGCAATTGATAATGTAATAAAGAATCTTGCTGTTTTGTTGTTTCAAAGTACTGTATTTTCGAATCGTATAAAAAACTGATGTTATATTTATCAGGAAATGTACGGTGTAGATCTTCTAGTTTTTGGAGATAAGGAAGGATTTCTTTTGCAGGTTTCTGCAATGCATTTAACACCTGAATCATTTGTACGAATACCCGCTGGCGATTGATATGTCCTGCTGGAAGCGAATCTGAAAGTGGGAGTGCCGCCCGGTTCATCTTTTCGGCAAGATTGTACTGAAACGAACTTAGGTTATTTTGTGCTGCGGAGAGCAATATGGCCGATTTCGCTTCGGCAGAAAGTCCTGCAGTGCTGTCCGAGAGAACGATCGCAGCTGCTTTGTTGTAGTAATAGCCGGCTTCACGTTCTTTTGCTTCGACACTTCGGATATTGCCAATGCCATTGTAGATAAGCGCTTTGTATTTTAGATTACCGCTTGTGGGTTCGATCAATTCGAGTGCCTGCTCCACAAAAAAGCCAGCAGAATCCTGCTGAAGCATGGCATATAAGCGGGCGGTATTGTATTTAACTTTTGCAAAGAACACGGTGTCTTTTCTTACATCAGGATTTTCGCCAAGTTGCCGCCAGGCTTTCTTGAGCGAGTCACCGTTCGTGCGGGTTAACCTCGTATCTTCGAGCTCCTTTATCTGCTTTAAAATAGCCTCATTACCCTGAGCGGAAAAAGTCGGTCTTTCGCCGCAAGCTACAATATGTAAAATAAGCAGCAAAACGAAAACACTGTGTAATAGATGTCTCATTTCTCTGGGAAAAGCTGGGTTAAAATGATGTTCTTCCGCCGCGATGAAATGGGGATTTCTTCCTTGTTTTTCAATACGATATACTCCGAACGGTTGACACCGGTTATGTACTTACGGTTGACCAGATAGGATTGATGGGTGCGTAGGAAGTATGGGGCGGGCAACAATTCCTCATAATATTTCAGTGGTTTGGATATAAGCTCCTTGGAACCATCACTCAGAAAGAAAAAAGTATATGGACCATCACCTTTACAGTAAACAATGTCGTGAACAGCAACGATACGTACATTATGAATGGATGTCAAAGCAATACTTTCTGGTAAATCGCCATGTTGCATGGCACCATGCGCCATATTTAGCTGCTGCATCCATTGCGGATTATTATCACTCCGACGACGGTAGCGCTCTAATGCCTCTTTTAACTCCGTTTGGTCAACAGGTTTTAACAAGTAGTCCAGAGCACCATACTTGATTGCCTTGATGGCAAAATGATTATAGGCGGTGATAAATATGACGTTTTGTGGGATAACGTTGAGTTTTTTTAGAAGATCGAAGGCTGTACCATCCTTAAGTTGAATATCCATTAGGATTACGTCCGGTTTCTTTTCTTCAATTAATTTTGCAGCAGTTCTGACACTGTCGCTCCAGCCAATTAGTGCTGTGTCGGTTTCCTCTTGTATGAGGTAACTGATTTCCTTACGGACAGCGGGTTCATCTTCTATTATCGCTACTGTTATCATTTTTTGACTTTTCTGTTCGGTAAAAATAATAATTGTGAGTAAAAAAAATCTAATTCTTTTAGAATTTGCGCTGTTCCATTCAATTTTCGATACTGACCGTCCATTTTTATATTCAGTCTTTCGCGAATCATAAACGATAGAAATAGAAAACTCTTGCACTTGATCTATTGTTATATGAACTAGAATAGGACTGGGTATAGTCCGCGGATAATTACATTAATTAAATTTGGGATGGTAGTACGATTTTTTGTTTGTTTCTCTTTTATATTAAGTACAATTTATTGTTTTGGTCAAGTCAATGTAGACAAAATGCGAGCCGATTATGCCGCAGCTGTTAAAGATAAAAAACTATGTGAAGCCAATTTAAAGACTTTGGAAGCAGCGGCAAATACAGCGACAGAGAAAGGATATCTTGCTGCTTATGAGATTCTTTGGGCAAAGCATATGGGAAATCCCTTTTCGAAGTTGGGCCAGTTTAAAAAAGGTAAGAAATTATTGGAATCGGTTATTATCAAATATCCGGATAATATTGATTTACGTTTTATCCGTTGGAGTGTGCAGACACATGCACCATCGTTTTTGAATTACAGTAAAGACCGATTGCGGGATAAAAAATTTTTGGTGCAGAACCTGTACAAGTTGCCTAATCCCGAAGCTAGAAAAATAATTTATGTCTACCTGAAGGAGGCAAATAGCTATCTTAAGGGGGAGCATATATTCTCGCAGAAAGAACTTGCCGAACTTTCCAAATAAGCAGATATAAGTTAGCGGAGGTGCCTCGTAATATATTTGTATTTGCTTTCGGAAGATGGTAATTGGGAACAATTTATTACACTTAAATTAGAAAAGTATTAAAGCGAAGATTCAACGCGGAACATATTCACAGAAACCTTTAAATCTTGGCATAGGCCAAGATTTTTTTAAATCCAAATGCGCAAGTTTGTATTATCAATAGCAATTAAAAATTTAAAAGATGAAACAGGTATTTATTAATCTCGCAGTGGCGGATGTAAACAAATCGATGGATTTTTATACTCAATTGGGTTTTGAAGTAAATCTACAATTTTGTGATGATGATGCTAAATGTATGGTCTGGAGTGAGCATATATTTGTTATGATCATGACACATGATAAATTTAAATCCTTTACGAATAAACCTCTAGCCGATACCAAAAATCATATTGCTGGGCTATTTGCCCTCTCTGTGGAAAGTCTGGATCGCGTAAATGAAATTGTTGATAAGGGGCTGGCTGCGGGAGGAACTGAACCAATGCCAATGATGGATCATGGTTTTATGCAGTTAAGAAAGTTGGAAGACTATGATGGTCATACCTGGGAAATATTTTATATGGATATGAGTAAATTTCCAGGTGCTTAATAGGCTT
The DNA here is from genome assembly GCF_002000245.1 of Sphingobacterium sp. CZ-UAM. Lineage (GTDB taxonomy): Bacteria > Bacteroidota > Bacteroidia > Sphingobacteriales > Sphingobacteriaceae > Sphingobacterium. The sequence continues at coordinate 173,232 of NZ_MTCM01000002.1, forward strand.
TATACTACGGAAATTGCATGATAAGATTCAAAATTTTGTAGATCGTATGCTTCGATTGTTATCTAGGAATGAGCATTGAAGTATACGATTTTACGTTTATATAAGTTTTTGCTATGATAGTGAAGTAGATCGAATGATCAAATTAGGCGGATGTCGCTTTGGTTCGTTGAAATCGTGATTTTAGATGTTGTCGCCGTGAACGCCGTAAACGTGATCTTTTGACAGGGTAATGCCGGTTTTTGGTAATATTATTAAAAATAAGTGCTACTACAAATAAAATCAGGCAGCCGGAGAGTACGGGACTCAATACATACCAATACCCTAAGGAAGAAATTTTGGTTCCACTACTGACAGCAATTAGCGCCGTCGCTCCCCCTGGAGGGTGTAATGTGCGGGTATGTTGCATGCATACAATAGACAAGGCTACTGCAAAGGGGGCAGTGAGCCAGATGATATCGGGAAGTAGCTGTGCTACGGTAACTCCAGCTATTGCTGAAACCACATGACCTCCGATTAAGTTTCGAGGTTGTGCAAGCGGGCTTTGTATGGCTCCATAAACAAGAACAGAGGAAGCTCCAAATGATCCGATCAGGAATATATTCTCCAAGGGAGGAAAATGAAGTGATTGAATAAAAGCGATAATAAATATACCCACAAATGCACCGATAAAAGACCAAAAATGTTCCCAGGGATCAATTAATGTTTCCCGATAGATAACATATCTGTAAATGCGGAGTTGCCGATGAAGTTGATTTTTCATGTTGATCTGCGCAAAAATAGGGATTTTTAAGATTTCATTTTTATATCTTTTATATCAATTTTTGTGGTATTTATAAATAAGCTAGACAATATGTTGTCCTAAATTCTATTTTAACGAATTTATGGAGTTAACGATTTTAGTTCTGAAAAAGAACATTTGAATAGGAAAGTTAAGGTTTTTCACGAATTTGACGTTATAATTTCACCTAAACAAGTCGAATATACATATGATAGTATTCGCCACCGATGAAAGGCATTTTGTTCCCTAATGTGAAGCCAAGCCGTTCATAAAGCTTCTTGGCATTAGGATTATCTAGGTCAACCAATAAACCTATTTGTTTAAAACCGTCTGTTTTGGCATGTTTGATCGCATGTCTCAATAATTCAGTGCCTACGCCCTTACCTCTTGCAGCAGGGGATACCGCAACAGAATCTATATAAAATTCCTGGCCTGTTGTCTCAGGTTCAGGGATTAGATCATTGGCGTATTGTTTTTGCATGACCTCCAGTATCGGTTGTCGTAGTGCAATAAAATGATCGGCATCATATCCAGTCAATGATCCCATAATATTGCCTTCGGGATCTACAGCAACAAAAGTATTTTCATGACTATATAGATTTTTGCTTTGCTGAAAAAGATCTGTTAAAAAATATACTGCTTCTTTTTTGTCCTCTTTTTGTATAAAACGAAAGATAATATCTTCCATCGCCTGTAACATGATTTCAGGTACAACGGCGGCATCATCTTGTTGTGCTGGTCTAATCGTCAAATGCATAATTCGTATTTGCTGTATAGGAGCTAAGTTAATAAAATGATCTGTTTTCTTTTAAATGTTGCGATATTGGTTTCTTAAGTGGGGTGAATAAATAGAACGAATATATAACGAATTGCACTGAATATGAATTGTTGTATCCCAATGCATCCATTTCTTATTACTTTTGGGTAAAGTTGTATCAATAAATAATAAAACCTATATATGGTTCTTAAAGCTACGGTTTCGGCCTTCATTGTGACTGTTTTGGGATTATTGGCAATGTTGTTAACACAAGATGCTGATATGGACTTGGTTTATGGTGCATTTTGTGTTTCGCCTTATTTTCTTGTAATTACCCTTATTTACTTTCATTTTAATAAGCTTCGGAAACGATGTAATGTCTTTGAGAAGCCCAGTATTGTCTTTGAGGGTATTTACAGTTTTTTATATTATTTTATATTTTCCACATTGTTACCGGTGTTGCTTTTTGTCGGTACACTAGGTGACGCATATGAGCACAAGATATACGCTGATCTGGGGGGAGTAATTTCTGAGATGTTCCCGCTGATTTTAATTTTGAGTATTTTTTTGAGTTTATTTAGTAGCATTACCTTTGTTTGGGGCCTAAAATCTTGGACAGCATTGATACTGACGTTTTTGGCCTGTATTTTATTCACTGTACTTGTCTCTATTTTTTCGACTGTTGGCCGTGAGGTTCGGGAAGCTGAACGGGAGCGGCAAGATCAGGCAGATAATTTAAAAGAGGGTCGATTTGAATGGGCTGCCGCAATGAGTAATCCAGCAGGTTATCCGGTACAACTCTACAAAGGGACATTCATCTTCCCGAAAGATAAGAATTATGAGTTTACATTTAGTGAAGGAAATACTGTGAATTATCACGCGAAATGGGGAGAGGCAGGTGCTGAAACCTATAAACGTATAATGTCATTGCCAAAGGCAATTGATGTAACTTGGTATTCGTTTTCAGAGAATACTTTCTATCAATTCCATGACACAATAGATTACAACAAATTGCTTACACTTTTTAAGCAGCCTTATATCGAAAGAAGAATAAACAGTGATGTTGAGGAACATTATAACAAGATTATTTTCGGGTTTGCTCCCGGTGGAGGACTCGTGGTATGGGCTGGAGGATCTGGGTATCGCCAAGTTGAAATAGGTCAGTATCAAGCGAAGAAAATCGATATTGGTCGGAAGGTTTCTGACAGTAAGGAGATGGTGTATGGCGATTTATTTAATCAGGAGTGGCGCAATAAGGTCTTGACAGATACGATGATTATTCCTTTGGCCATACAAATGGCAAAAAAAAATCAGCCTATTCCTAATGATTATTGGAAAAAACTGGGCGCAGCTTACACCTGGAACCCAAAGTTTGTGGTCGCTCCAGAAATAAAAACGTATGATGCTATTTTTCGGTATTTTAATGCTGAACGTTTTGCTTTCGACGAAAGGGCACAAAATATAGTTGCTGAAAAAAGGAGAATCCCACAGCATATATATGTCAAATGGTATGATAAAAATCAAAACCGTTGTGCTGTAAATTTTGAATTTGATGAAACGGATATTTTTAACAAATTCAAAGCTTTTTTTGATCGCGATAAAAATATAAAAGCTGAGATGGAAATTAGCGTAGATACCCAAAATGGCAGGGCGACTGCCCGATTAAAAAATGCTGAACATGAGCTTTTGCTGATGGAAACCCAAATCATAGCATATGGCGAGAAGTTTTGATCTTCGGGTGGACGCGTCGGTGTTAAAAAGTCTTTTGCTGCTCGAGCTAACAATTTTTTAACAAAAGAGACTGATTTCTTAGTTGGATAAATTGTATATTTACGACAACGAATCAGGGCCTTTACCCTCGTTTTATTAGTCTATATTAACCATTTTGCTAAATAATTAAAAAAGTCATTCCAATACTATTGGGGAATCCAACTGTTTATGGGGAATGTCTGATTTTAAGAGGGCAGATCTGGAAATTAAATCTATTACGAGTTGACCTGTTACCATTAGCCATTTTAATAAAAATTTGACCTTTTTAAAAATGAAAGTTTATTTATTTTGTATGTTGTTCTTAGCTATTCTGACAATAAAAACTACGAGTATAGCCCTTGGACAATCTATAGAAAAAATAACACATATTGAAGATCCGGTTCGTCAATTGGAAGCTATCCTCCAATTTCCAGCTAACTTTGGGAAGGATACTGTTGCATTAAAAAATACGTTGGCTCCTGTTCTAACGTTCGCCGATAGGAAACATAATAATATACTGAAATGGGGATACTATATGCGTATGGCAGATGGATATTCGATTGCGTTTGATCGGACTAATGCTGTTTCTGATCAGTACTATCGGCTTGCGGAGCAATTGCTTCAAAAGTATCCTAGTATTGAATTGGAAATGATAGGCTATGCGAGGCAGGGCTACTATAACTTTGTCTATCGAAAAGTAAAGGAAGCATTTCCATTCTTCTTGCGTGCAAATGATTTAAAATCCAGAATTGACATCAAAAAAATACCATTGGTCGTTAAGCACTACCAATTCATCGCAAATTTTTATAGTTATATTGGAGATCATAGTATCGCCGTTGATTACTTGCAGGAGGCATTACCTTTTTCGAAAGCAGCATCAAGAGAACGTGTTGACCTTATCAATGCCATTGCGGTTTATCTAACGAAGGATTCGCTTAATCATCAAGCTGTTACTTATTTCAACCGCGCGATGTCGGAAGCAAAATTGGCCAAAGATTCCGTGTGGATTGGCATTATTTCTGGGAATCTAGCTGATCAGGCATGGAAAGCTGGCAATAAACAAAAAGCAATTGCTTTAATTCAAAAGAACATAGCGCTTTCTATGCAATTTAATGAGCGAAAAGATGCCATGCGGGCAAATCTCAATTTGGCTAATTGGTATATCGTCCTAAAAAAGTGGGCACTGGCCCGACAGCATGTTGTAACCAGCATGAACCTAATGGAAGAAAAACCCTATTTTCTGCAATATAAGATGGAAGCCTCAAAATTATTGTCTGCTATTGCCCAGGGATTAAATCAAAAAGGAGATGAACTTAAATATTTACATGTCTATCTGCTTTTAAAAGACTCATTAGAAAAAAGGATAAATGATAAAGAGATACAAAGGGCCCTTTGGCAAAGGGAAACCGAACGATATCATCGAGCGATTCAATCTGCCGAGGAAAAAAGACTCCATACCAAACGGATCTATCAATTTATAGGGCTCTGTTTGATTTTAGTGTTTGCGATCGTATTGCTCTTAATCAACAGGTCCAAAGCAAAAATCAAAATGAGAAATACTCTTCTTGAAAAAGACCAGCTCAAGCTAGGTTACGAGCGGCAATTACTCGATCAGGAGCTTTTGATCTTAAAAGATTCTCTTAGCGAATTTACCGATACAATCAAACAAAATGATACAACTATTCAAGAGCTTCGGCAGGAGATTGTGAAGGTATCCGAACAAAGCCCAGCGTATATGGCCCAAGTTTCTGATACTTTAAATGCCATGTTGCAGACACATATTATGACTGATGAACGATGGTTAAAGTTCAGGCATGTTTTTGATAAAGTGTATCCAGGTTATTTATCACAAATGAAACAAAATTATTCAAAAATTACAGATAACGACCTGCGCATACTTGCATTGCAAAAATTGGAACTTAACAACAGCAGTATGAGTGAGCTCCTCTGCGTGTCTAATGAAGCAATAAAAAAAGCAAAACAACGTCTAAAGAAAAAGATGGAAGTGGGTGATTAAAATGAATCCGTACTAATTTAACGATATGTACCTGGTCAGGATGGGAAATAATAGGGATTTGGTAGGTTAAGGATGCGATTAGGATAAAGAATAATCAAGTTGGCTCTTCTGTAAGCCAACTTGATTATAGCTGGAAATCTAGGAGGCTGTATCAGCCATTAGAAATCTATTTTGCGTTTTTCGCTGTAACATTAAGTTCAATGTCGACATTTTGTGCGATCATCCAATCTTGTGGATTACCTTCTGTACCATAAGTAAGTCCCCAATCTTGTCTTTGGATCGTAAATTTAGAATAGAATGTAACCTCTTCACCATTGAAAGTGATTTTAGCAGGAAATGTCACATTTACTGTTTTGTCTTTGATTGTCAAGTTTCCACTGACTGTGTTTGTAGCATCGGCAACAACACTTTTTCCTTGCGCAGCATCAAATGGAGCAACTTTGGTGATTTCAAACTTCGCTGTTGGATATTTAGCCGTATCGAAGAAATCAGCACTTTTTAAGTGTGCATCCAAATCTGTTGATTTTTTGCCACCTGCGGTAGTAGGGTCTACAGAAGCGCTATCTGTTACAATTGAATTGATATCAATAGTAAACGATCCACCAGTAACAGCATTGTTTTCAGCCGAAAGTGTACCCTCACTTTTTAATACACCGTATCTTGGATTCAAACCACCTTTGTGGTAACCAGTCCATTTTACTGTGCTTTTGTCTGCCTCTACAGTATAGGTCTGTCCTTTTTGTTCAGTCACCTCTTGTGCTGATGTTGTTTTTGCTTTGTCTCCACCTGTATTCTGACAAGAAGCGAATAACAGAATAAGTGCTAAACCTGAGATTAATTGTTTTTTCATTTTTTTATCGTTTTATTTTTTAATAAGATGTTTGTATTGTTCTGTAACGTTGGCATCAATCATGCCATTTTAATTTATGATTACAAAGGTAGATTATAGATAGTTTATTTTTGGTATTAGTTTCCTTAAAGAAACTACTTTCCAAAAAGATAGTGGGCTGTGTAGCTGTAATTCAGTATTTTTGTACTCAATAGAAGGAGATCAAGTAAAATGAAAAAGGAAGCACTATCAAGTTCCTCCACTGCTTGTAAAACGCGGATATTGGCGATAAATGATAGCATGGAGATTTTGGCAGGTAAATGGAAATTCCACATTATTGGGACATTAATGTTGTTTGAAAAGTTACGGTTTATGGAATTGTTAAGAGAAGTTGATGGGATTGGGGCAAAAATGCTGTCCAAAGAGCTGCAAGATCTGGAAATGAACCGTCTTATCAGAAGAACCGTCTTGAATACCAAGCCACTTACTGTGGAGTATGAGCTTACTGATTGCGGTAAAACTTTAGGGCCTATTATTGATGAAATAGCTAAATGGGGTATTACTTACAGAAGCACACTTTATCAAAAAAACGAGACTAGTCCAGCTGCTATATAGGTGGTTTGTTCTTTAATTTACAATAGGTTTTCACTTGGGTGAAATGATTACTGTGATGCTTATTTTCGAAATCAGATCAAATGTGTGTTAAAGTTCTAAGCGGTAGTACAATGAGTAACCAGTTGTGCCATCAAGCCAATACACAAGCTCCCGGTGACTATATTCGAAACCTGCGCGATGGATCGCCTTTTTTGAAACCGTGTTGATTTCCCGATGACTGATGACGAGCCGTTTGATCTGTTGTGCATCGACCCAGGCCATTCTAATTTTGTATAAAAGATTTGAAAGCCCTTGTCCGCGATATTTAGGACGAATAAAAGATTGCCCAAAATAGGCTTCAGAATCGTTTAATAATAGCATGCTGGTCATACCGATTAGTTCGTCTTTTTTGAAAAGTCCAAAGACAATCCGCGGATATTTTATACGCTCTTGCCAGTCTAAATCAGAGAGATCGCTTTCTGCCGGATCGCTCCATCGAAATAAGGTGGGCTCCGTCTGAATTGCTTCCAGACGAATTGATTTATAATATTCAAATTCGCTTTCCAATAACTGACGAATAGAATAGGGGGCAGAATCAAGTTTTAAAGGTTGAAAACACATGTAGTAATCGCTAAATTATCGAAAAACTAGTTATTTGTCAACACATTAATGATGTTTTTTCGATACTCCTGATCTTTTTCCCTTAATTCAAGAATTCTATTTTTGAGGTCAATATTCACATACCATTCTGAATAACGATCCTTTTCGTTTGTATCATCAAAGAAAATTTTGGTTTTTATATACTCTTCGTCAAAATACTCTGGTTGGCCACTAAGTACAAATGCTGTGGAGCTTATGGTGTCGAGCATCTTGAAAGAGCTGGCCTCAGTTTTAAACAAGGTACTTACAGCCTTAGCGAAATTATCACTCAATTCCCCTATGGAATAGAAGTTGACTCCTTCTCGATAAAATCTTTTCTTGTCTACTTCTGTATTGACGATACCTAATTTCATATCGCGTCGAAATGAGAGCTCTATACCTACAGTTTCTTTCCCCCAAAGACCCTTTGCCTGGATAATATGATTTAGGTTTTCATCATTCCAGTTTTTGGTTATCGTTAGTTGCAGATCTACAAAGTCCTGGTCTTCACTCACATCAATCTGCTTCAATTTATGTTGTCCTTTTAAGAAATTTAAAAAGCTCATATTGTGTTAATATATTTTTGAGCCGATCTTAACAAATTATCTTGGTTGCATCTGGTTCAGCCAGATGGCTTTTTATTTGTCGTTATCATAACTCTGGCTAAGTAAAATAAAGATAGTAAAAGTTTTGATTGTGCAACAGGGCTACGATAGATAATATCCAAAGATTTTGATGCGGATCCGAAGCTGAATCTTTTTCAATTTCTATAGAAGGGAGAATAGGGAGAATAATGGAACGAAAGGTATGATGTAGGCTGTCTCTTTTTTATAGAAGAGACAGCCATTACGTCTAATTTTTTCGGAATAGATTTTCTTCGGGTATGTCGGTCATTTTAGAACCGTTAACACGATATTGAAGTTTCAAGGTAAAACCACCCCCCGCTTCTATAAAATCGATGCTAATCGGATGATATCCTTTTTCTAAAGCGATCTGTCCGCTTTTCATAATTGGGGCATGCTGTCCGTCGTTGTCTACGACCACCTGATCATGTATGCGCAAAACTCCGCCGTCATCGCAAGTGAAATAGAAATTATAGATCCCCTTTTCTTTTACGTATAGATAACCCTTAATTTTTGCACCAAATGAAGGCATTTTAATTGTATCGCTCAAATGGATATTCTTAATAATCTCCTGGCGTACCGCTTCACCTTTTATTGCAGTTGTGTTTGCAAACGTTCCATTAAATAGCGTTGCGGTCAATCCCGGCTGCATATTCTTCACATCTTCGGTAACACTTTTTTTCCAGGTGTCTTTCTTGAAATTCACTTGGTACAATTCGCTTTTCGCTCCTGAAGAAGATATCGTTGCGAAACGTATGGTTCCTTCGTCTTTGACAATAAGTGAATCGCTTAGCACCGGGCTTTTCTGCGTTGGTAGACTACCATCAGTGGTATAATGAATTGCATTTTCTGGAAGTTCATTCTCAATTTTTAGCATGGATCGTCCATCAATGATAACCTGATTATCGGCAAAACCATTTAAATCCGGCATCCGGTAACGCAGTCCCATTTTGTTCCAGAGCCCAAAGTGAGCGATTAATCTATTTCTATAGCTCTCATATAGTGGTTTATTGGTCCAGACCCGTTCTGCCAAAGCGCTCAATCTTGGCAGAATCATAAATTCTAACCGGGCTGTCGATGGAATCATTTCTGTCCATATATTTGCCTGTGCGCCCTGAACTAAATTTGATTTGTTGCTTAGAATATCAGAAGGTATGACAGACATATTATATACCGCATCCAAACTGCTACTATTGGGAAGGTAGTCAAAATACAAGGGGTTGGTAGGTGTCATGATGAGTTGATGACCACGGTTAACTGCCTCACGAGGAGCGTTTTTTACCCACCCCCGCCAATACATCACTGTCATCGATGTATCCGAACCACCATCAAGTATTTCATCCCAACCAATGCTGCGTTTGTTTTTCGAACGTATGAAGTTATTAACCCGTTTTACAAAATAGCTCTGTAGGTCATGTAAATTTGCTATGCCTTTCTCCTTCATAAATGCTTTGGCTATAGCTGAATTTGACCAGGAATCTTTTTCGACTTCGTCAGCACCAATATGAATATAAGTGGAAGGGAAAAGCTCGATAACCTCGCTAAGTACGTTTTCTATGAACGTATAACTGCTTTCCTTCCAGGGACTGATTGGTACGGAGAACTGTTTTCCCCAGCCTGCAGTCTCGCTATCCAGGAGTAGCTCGGGGTAAGCTTTGGTAGCGACCATCATGTGACCGGGCATATCGATCTCAGGTATAATCTCGATTTGTCTGCTCGATGCATAGGCGACGATATCCCTGATATCCTGTTGCGTGTAAAATCCACCATACTCCTCTTGTCCATTATGGATGCGCTTGTGTTCGCTGGGAAGATTGAAATCGGGGTTGTCTTTTGCTTTGGCAAGACATGCTGAATCTTGGTTATTATAGGTTCTCCACGCACCTTCTGAAGTAAGTTTTGGGTATTTTTTTATCTCGATACGCCAGCCTTGATCATCTGTGAGATGCAAGTGAAGCTTGTTGAATTTATAGGACGATAAGAGATCGATAAACTTGTACAAATAGTCTTTTGAGAAGAAGTGTCGCGCTACATCTAGTTCTACACCACGCCATTGAAATGCTGGCTGATCTTTAATTGACAGATAGGGCAAACGAATAATACCACTGGATTTAGCTAGGAGATAAACCTGCTGTACGGTTTGTAATCCATAAAATATCCCCTGATCCGAGGACGCTGAAATTTGTATTCCTTTTTTGTCAATTGTTAATTCATAACCTTCCTTGGAAAGGCCATTTTTTTAATCAATCGTAACGTTGCACTAGCATGTGTCACCTTCTTTTTGGAAATATTTCCAAATAACGCTTGACGTATCCATTGATCTAAGGCGTTTGAGGAGATGTCGGGATCAATGGTATAAGAGAGTTCTCCCTTGGCTATTTGAAAGAAACCCGTAGATGATTCCAGTTGTTGGGGAAAAGGGATCAGCTGGGGAGGATGATTTTTTTCTTGCGCATAACTTGTACTAGGCCAATAGAAAGCGGATAATAGCAGGAGCAGTGAAATAGCTTTAGACATAAAGTTTTTTGTGATTTCTTAATAATTACGTGTTTGTGATCTTACCAAATAGAATTTGTCGGTTTAGCATGAAAAACTCGGAACCAATATAGAAATATTTTATGTAAACGGAGGTAACAAAAGATATATGCTAGAAATACTGTTATCTAATGACATCGTTATAAAACCTATACGCATGTTGATTTATTTTTTGGATCGGAAGGCATTATTAGGGCAAGGGGGAGGGTGGGATTTAAGCTGGTTTTATTTCGGGAAAATTGAAACTAATTTCCAGCTATCTTTTCAAATAAACCGGGATAGTTTAGGACCAGTCCATTCTCATCCACCTGAATATGAGCTGTAAAATCACTGACGATATTTTCGTATAGATATTCGTTGAAATCTGTCCTTGTATAACGTTGTCGAACAGGTGTGATTTGGTTATTGATCAGATCGATATAGATGATATCTATTTCTTTTGAATCACCAATTTTAAGCTGTAGATTGTTTATTGGTAGCGTGTTTGTAAAGGGAGTTAAAGAGATATCTATATATAGAAAACCTTTGAAGCTAGGATTATCGAAATGATTGATTTCCCAATTGATACCTGTTTTTTTCCCAGTTAGGGTATTTTTGATCATATCGACCTCGGAATCAATAAAAAACTCCTCGATCTCCCACTGTTTGTTTATAGTCAGTTGATAAGTTGCTGAATAAATTTTTTCCTGATAGTAACCTATAATTCTTGAGACCACGATATGATGATCCTGCTTTTCCTGTATGTTGAAATATTCCAGGGAGTTGAAAGCAACTCCTCGCCATAATATTGTTTTCATCTGATCGCTATATTAAGTAATTATTTAACAGGCAACATATGTTGACGTTGTTCTTGTTCGACTTCCTTCCGGACTCGTTGGTTGATATTGATTTTTGCATTGATGAATGTGAAAATCACAGCTCCATATTCTCTTGCATACTTGTTTGTAATGGAGTCTGACCGTATAGATTGTACAAAATAAGGCGCGGTTTCGTTCATTTCAGATTGGTTTTCCCATGAATTTTTTATGCGAATCAAGTTGCGAAATTCATGGCTGAAATCAAACCAATTGATATAATCAGCGTTGAAGGTAACTGCACGGATTCCAAGTTTGGAATAATAATTTATAGCGCCCGCCTGACCATAGTTATCACAAAGTATGAGCGTATTTTGTGGATTGGGAATTTTGCTATAAATGTCATCGACTTTTTTGGCGAGCTCCTGCCAGCCCAGCATATCCGCAAAATCTTGCGGAAGTTGATGGTCTTTACCATCCTCCCAGGTCAACATGCCAATTTTGCGGTATTTTTCGGGATGGTTCGCAATATATTGTGGGCTCTTGTTGGGGAATGTCAGCAAATAAGCAGGAATAAAGAAAACAGGAGGTAGTGCAATTAAAAGGGGGCTTAAAATTCTTCCAGCCTTATTCTCTAAAAGTGTTGAGATATAGACTGCACCAAAAGCAAAATAAATGGGATATATACCGATTGCGTAATAATCTTTGGCTTTTAAAAATAGAAAAATACCAATTGTAATAAAAAAAGACAAAAAGAATAGCCGATATTTTCGAAATGCGGGATAACATAATAAAGCATATAATCCAAAGCCAATAACAGGAAAAGTTCCGAAAAAAAATAGAAATTGAGATCGGAGAAAGCTCCATCTGTTGACATTGATGAGCTGGGTTTCCGCAAGTTCTTTGAAATGATAAAAAACAGGGAAATTGTTCATGTATTGCCAGATTAAATTAGGGAGGATGATCAAAAAAGCAATTAGCATACTATAATAAAGTTTGCTATTGCATAATATTTTACGTTCTGGAACAGCTATAATGGCTGGTATAAGCCCTAGGATCAAAAAGGCGATATTATATTTGTTTAAAAATCCCAGGCCAAAGGCTACCGCAATAAAGTATAGCCATTTAGGATGTTCGCTGTTGAGATACTTTATGATAAAATAATAGATCAATGTCCATGACAGAACATCAAATGAATTGGGTTGATACAGCGTGTTTAAACGAAATAAGACCGAAAAACTAACACAACATGTACCAAATAGCAAGGCAAAGAGATTTCCTTTGAGTTCTTCAATGGTTTTCCAGACGACTAGAATGGTTAGCGCTCCGAACAGTGCAGGGAAAAATTTGATCCAGAATACTGAGTTTCCTAAAATCTTAATGAGGTAGGAAAACCATGAGGTCAACGGCGGAACGGACAAATATCCCCAAGCCAAGTGATTGGCCTGATCTAAATGTAAAAACTCATCCCGATGTAAATCATATATTGGACTTATCAATTGATATTGAATAATAAACTTTAGCAGGATAAGTCCTGCAAGAATAAGATGTCTTTTCATTTGGGAACGGATTTGTCCATAAGCTCCAGTTCTATTTTCTTTCGATCGTTGATGTCCGATTGTCATCTTTTATTTTGGTCACTTCTGCCCGCGCTTCCGAAAATAATCAGATTCAAGGTTTAAATATACGCTATATTTTGGCTTACGGGTTCTTTAGCCCATTTTGTATACCATTTAATTGGCTTGTCGATAATTTTTTTCAAATATTATGCCATGATATTGACGCTCAGTGCGCTTGATGGATGCAGAAAGGTTATTCATCAAAAAACTGCGTTTCCGATAAGTGAGTCCGAGTATTTAGCCTATTTTCGGTAACCATTCGAGAACCATTCCTACCTGAATCGCTCTTTAAACATGCCCGAGGGCAATTGTGAGGGTGATCTGGCTAGGATGTGAACGTGGTTTTAATAAGTATAACACGGACTCAGCACGGACTCACTCCGGAAACACCAGGGATTCATCCTGCGGCTGTCACGACTGAAGCATGTTGCAGGTGGGGATAGGAGGCATTACGAAACTGCATAAAAACAGTCTTAGATCATAAGCGATGGTTGACCATGGGACTGTTTGTATGCACATTTATTAAAAAAATGATCGTATAGTCTAAAAATTCTGTGAATCGGCAGAAGGGCCGTAACTTGATGGTAAAGGAATATTATTCAGCCTATAGTAGACACCTAGTTGTGCCCTGTGATGTGTGATCTGATTTAAAGAGTGACGGATTGCCTCATATTTTGTCCAGCTTGCCAGTTTTTGCCCCGCATTCTTGATCGTCCAACTTGGATTTAAATCATCTTCGACTGCATTTTCCAAGGCTATTTTGCCCGCTTCATAGTCTTGGTCTAATTTCTGGAGCAATTCTTCACGCGTTGATAGGATAGTGGGTGTATAACCTCCATCAGCAAAGTCGAGTTCAGTTGTTTTTAAAATTGTACTTGGCCATTCAAACACCTCCACTAAATGCGTAGCTAAGGGCATTATTTTCATGCTTTTTTCATGTGGGGCATAGTCATTTTTGCCTTCTGGAAAAAGTTCAATAAAATTTTTGGTGATCTGGTACTCATTTTCAAGTTCAGATTTTAGTTGTTGAAGTGTGTTCATCTTGTTTTGGAATATATTAGTTTAATTTTAGATGTATTCATCTTGTTTTTTTCCATCCTTTTAAACAAAGAATCAGTCATTCTGTTTTTTGTATGCTAGGTCAAAGATAGGTTTGGATATTGACAGCTATATGTCAGTATGGATTCGGAGGAAAGAGATTTTTACAAAAAAACCGCTTGAAGCAGGGAACTTCAAGCGGTCTAACCTAACCAATTATTAACCTAAATTATGAGTTTTATATCATGCGATTTCTGTGCCAAAGATCATTTTTGACAGGTGCCGTAACGTAACAAATCTATTGTTTTTGGTTTAAGTGGATAACGGGCAGACTTTGGGTGATATAGTCAGCGTGATATCGCTTTGCTTTTCATTATTAAGACGCAAAAAAATAAGGCGAGAGCAATGAAAAAGCACTGCTAAATGTGAATAATATTGTTTTTGATGTTGTTTTCAATAAAATTTATGGTTTTATCAACCTGTTGTTGTGTTTTATATTGTTTATGGCGAATATTGTTGTAGCGTTTTTTGTCTTTCCATATCGTCATACTGACAAAAAGAAGGGGATGATATGAAGGTAGGAGGATGAATATTGTGTAATAAACCAAAATAAATATAAAAAAATGAAAAAACTAGTATTGTTAATGACTGCGGTTATTTTTATGATAACTGCCGCCTTTGCTCAGATTCACAAACCGGTAAAATGGACTGTAGCTAGCAAAAAGCTGAACAACAAAGAGGCAATCGTCTATGTAAAAGCGACCATTCAAAACGGCTGGCATATTTATTCGCAAAACGTAAAGGATGGCGGACCTATTCCGACTTCATTCACATTTGCTAATGCGACCGATTATGTATTGGCAGGAAAGACTGCTGAGCCAAAACCGAAAGTAAAACACGAAGAGGTTTTTAAAATGGATGTGGGATATTTTACAAATGAGGTGATCTTCCAACAAAAGGTAACGTTGAAAAAAGGAACAGCAACTGTAAAAGGTAGCGTGGAATGGCAGGCATGTGATGCATCACAATGTCTTCCGCCGGATGAATATGCTTTTGCAGTAACGATCAAATAACAAAATATATTTTTTTATCCCGTAAAAATCCCATTTATAGCGTTATAGATGGGATTTTTTATAATTATTAATTTTTTTCAATATAGCACAAAATAAGTTGCACAATACTGCGTTAATAATGCAAATACTTTTCATAAAATAGGTTAATATATGGCTAAGACCCTAGAGTTCCCCGCTCTAGGGCTTTTTTATGACCTATTTTTTTTGCCTTCTATTCGAGATTAATAATTTCTGCGAGCAAGGTGGTTCGCAGGTTGGGAGTATATCCAATTTTCGAAGAGCACATTGGGAGTTTTTATTGATTAGGTTGGAAAAGAAAACAGTTTTTATGAAATAGATAGTGCGGCAATATAATGTTTCTTGAAAGTGGTTACGTCACATAAATGTTACTAAAATTAACTTCGTGCATACTATTATTTTTTTTAAAACGTTAATTATTTGGTAATGCTTAACGTTTTAATGTAAATGTTTTCATTAAAATATTTTTTATTAATCATTATCGATAGTTAATAGGTGATATATACTTAAAGTTTTCATATGAAATCTAGTGCTAACCAATGTAACCTTAAAGGACTGTATTATGTTCTATCCTTATTTTTTTTGTGCAGCAATTTAATTTTTCCCGCAATAGTGGTCGCCCAGCAAAAGACCGTCACCGGTAGGGTGATTGACGCGACCACCAAGTCGCCTTTACTTGGAGTCACCGTAAAGCTTAGCGACACAAAAAATGTGACAGTGAGTACGGATCAAAGGGGAGGCTTTGTATTGGACGATGTAACAATAGGGCAATCCATTACTTTTTCATTTGTGGGCTATTCGACTCAGACGATAAAAATAGATTCACGCTCAAGCTATACGATCGCACTAGTTGCCGTTTCCAATCTGATGGAAGAGACTGTTGTGGTAGGATACGGGCGTCAGAAAAAACGGAACCTAACAGGATCTATCGTTTCGGTAGGTGCTTCAGAAATTGCCAAAACAACATTGCAGGATCCCATTTCAATTTTGCAGGGAAGGGCTGCGGGCGTGCAGGTTTCGTCCAATTCTGGAGCACCAGGTGGTGAGATGAGTATTCGTGTCCGGGGGAGTTCCTCATTGAACTCGGGTAATAATCCACTTTTTGTTGTAGATGGTATTCCGCTCGAATCCAATTCCATTTCTTCTTTAAACGGTACCGAAAATTCTGGGCTAAACCCGATGACGGATATCAATCCAAATGATATCGCTTCAATTGAGATTCTTAAAGATGCGGCCTCTACTGCGATTTATGGGTCTAGAGCTGCCAATGGAGTTGTGATGATTACAACGAAACGAGGTGCTGAAGGGAGACCCGAAGTGATATTAAATGCCACTACGGGAGTGAGTTCCCTGACTCGCAAACTTAGTGTTTTGAACGCAAGGCAATACCGGGAAGCAGTTTTGGATTCCTATCGAGGGATGGCCAAACCTGAGGAACCGTTTTATACAATTATAGATTCGCTCAACCCCATGAACAGCGGCGATGTGGACTGGCAGGATGAGTTGATGCGTTCAGCAAAGCAATATAAGCTGGATCTCTCTGTACGAGGCGGGAACCAAGGGACAAAATATGCTTGGAGTTCATCTTATTTGGATCAGGATGGTGTGATATTAAACTCCAATTACAAGCGATTTACCTCCCGATTGAATGTCGACTTTACGATTTCGGACCGTATCAGGATAGGTCAGAGTATTTCTTATACAAATGCAGTGAACAACCGGACAAATGCGGCGGGCTCAGGGAACCTAAGTATTATCCGGAGTTTATTGATACGGCCGCCTATTATGTCGATGTATCTACCCAATGGATCATTGAATGGTTACATGATCGGGCAGCGAAATCCCGTTGGGATGGCATTGTTTTCGACCAATTTGAACAAGAGTAACCGGATCGTTGGAAGCCAGTACGTGGAAATAGATTTATATAAGGATCTTAAGTTCCGAAGTAATGTAAATTTGGATTATATTTCAATGAAAGAAGACGAATTTATGCCATCCATATTGGATTACCGTGAGGGGTATAATAAAGGGGCTGTACGATCTTCTGGAAACCTTACCTGGGGTAATGAGAGTTATTTTACCTATGCTAAAAATATAGCTAATGCGCACAATATTGGGGCGGTATTGGGAATGAGTTTTCAAAAATGGCGTTATGACCGGACAGGCCTGGATGGTGAATACTTTCCAAGTGATGATATCCGTACATTGAATGGAGCATCTATCATTTCAAATCAAGGTGTTAATATTGCTTCCGAACATGCCATGCTTTCTTATTTCGGTCGGGTAACCTATGATTATTTAGGTAAATATTTGTTGGAATTCAACCTTCGTACGGACGGCTCTTCCCGTTTTGGTCGTAACCGACGGTTCGGATTCTTTCCATCAGCGTCGGCGGGTTGGCGTTTTGTTGAGGAAAAAGGGATCAAGGACTTGGGCTGGCTAAGTGATGGTAAGCTGCGTTTTAGTCTTGGAAGTACCGGAAACGAGGCGATCGGCGACTATACCTCAAGAGGTGAGTTTACTTTAGGAACGAATTATCTGGATTTTTCGGGAGCGGCACCAACAGTAATGCCCAACCCAAGCCTTACCTGGGAAACAACACGTCAATATAACCTTGGTCTGGAGCTTGGCTTTTTTAAAAACAGAATCCTGTTTTCTACCGATGCTTACCTGAAGAAAACGAAAGATCTGCTTTACAACGTACCTATTCCCGGAACCACGGGATTTGAATTTATTACACAAAATATAGGGTCAATTGAGAATCGAGGATTAGAGTTTAGCCTACAGACCCGTAATCTGGAGGGGGCTTTTAGCTGGAACACAAATATAAACGTTAGTTTAAATAGAAATAAGGTTACGTCCTTGCCTAAGAATCTCCTGACTGGCGGTCATATTCAAAATGGGGCTTTCCACATTCTACAGGAAGGCTTGCCTATCGGTGTATTTTATGGTTGGCGTTTCCTTGGTGTGTATGCACGTGATGAAGACAATACAAGTGGGCTAACAAATGGAGCAAACGGTCCTGCATTCGTTGGTGGAGATCCCATTTGGAAGGATATCAACAATGATAATATGATCGATCAAAACGATCGCGAGATTATTGGCTACGCGGAGCCAAAGTATTTTGGAGGAATCTCCAATGATTTTAGCTATATGAACTTCCATTTGAATGTGTTTTTCCAATATTCTTTTGGTAATCAGATTTATAGCGAATTGAATCATCAGCGCAATTCAATTGTTCGTTACAATAATCTGTCCACGGACGCGCTCAATCGCTGGCGGGAACAGGGAGATCAGACGGACTTCCCGCGGTTGATTCGAGATGATCCCAAACAGTCGGATAGTCGGGTGCAGAGTAGATGGGTTGAAGATGGATCTTATCTGAAATTAAAAAATGTCAATTTAAGATATTCTTTTGATCCCAGCTGGAGCAAACGTATTGGTCTACGTAAGCTCGATGCTTTTGTTACGGCTACAAATCTGATTACCTGGACAAAGTATACAGGTTTTGATCCCGATGTCAATTCCTATTCTGGTCTCCGAGTGGGGTTGGATGAGGGCTCTTACCCACAGAGCCGCACATTTATGCTTGGTTTAATCCTTGGTCTTTAATAAATCGTGATGAAAAATTTGTTAAAATATACCTTTTATTCTCTTTTATTTTTATCCGTTTGCGGTTGTTCGAACTCGTTACTGGATAAGGAGCCTATTAGCAATGTTTCTGGACAGGGCTACTATAAAAAGCCCAGTGATGCTCAGGCTGGCGTTAATGGGATCTATAATGGTCTTCAAGCTCTATTCCGTCAGAACTTTGCTTACTGGGGCGAGGGGCGGGCTGATAATATTGTGACCCGCCATGCCGGTGATCCTGCTGCGCTGCAACAGAACACATTGACTCCGGTTATCAATTCGGCGCGCTGGGATAATTTTTATACAGTTATATCCCGTGCCAATTATGCGATCAAATATATTCCACAGGCATTTGGAACCGAAGATAGCGAACAAAAAAGGCAATTACTTGGGCAGGCTCATGCGTTAAGAGCATTAGCTTATTTTTACTTGGTTCGGATATGGGGGCAAGTACCCTTGGTTACGGAACCATACGAGGGATTGGATCAAGATCTGTTTGTCAAGAAGAACACTGAGGCGGAGGTATTGACTAAGGTGGAAGCAGATCTAATCTTGGCGACGGAGAATTGTGCTTCAAGTTATTCAGGTGCCAGAAACCGCGTGATGATTACCAAAGGGGCGGCTTATGCTTTTCTGACACAGCTCTATATGTGGCAAAAAAAGTATGCACAAGCGCTAGAAATGGCTGAAAAAGTACTTGCGGACCCGCAGTATGCCTTGGTGCCCATTGAGGATTGGAATAACATCTTTGTAAAAGGAAGCAGTACCGAGAGTATTTTTGAGGTCGGGTACAATGAAGTGCAACCCAATAATCTTCGTGTATGGTATGCTAATGGATCGGATAGTGATTATGTCCCAAGTGCGGGTTTTATCGCATCAATCGAACCTCACGATCTTCGCAAACCTCGTATTTACGATGTGTCCCAAGTTCAGCCCCGTAAGATATGGAAGTTTTTTGGGCAAGGATTTAATGACGAGAGTCCAGAACCTTCCGCAGGCAATATTGTATTAACGCGATTAGCTGATATCCTTCTGCTAAAGGCTGAGGCACATGCCAATTTAAATCAGCCTGTTGAAGCATTGGGCCTACTGAACCGTATCCGTACTCGTGCGGGACTTCCAGTTTTGGATCAAAATAAGGCGCAAAGCCAATTCGGAAGTTTAGTTGGCAGTATTTTGCATGAAAGATCTGTAGAACTTTGTTTTGAGGGACACCGTTGGTTTGATCTCCTGCGAAATGAAATTGCTATTTCGACAATGAAACCGATCAATGGTCTCTCCGATAAACGAAATTTGCTGTGGCCAATACATGAAGGTGAACTTCTTAAAAACCCAAATTTGCAACAAAATGAATTTTATAGATAATCTTATGAAGAAGATAAAATATATTGTTATTTTTTTTCTATGCGGTTTTGGTACACTGTCATTGTTTTCTAGTTGCGAAATACAGGAAAGCTTCGAATATGACTACGCAGAAGACAATAGTAAACTGAATATGTCAGCATGGACATATATTCAGGGGCAGGATTCATTATCCTTACTGAAACAAGCTATCTTGCAATGTAAGGATGAAGCATTGTATGAACGTAAGGAAAAAGCGACCTTTATTCTGCCCACGAATCAAGCTTTTACGGCATATCTAAAAGAAAATAAATACGACAATATTGCCGCTATTCCGGTACCGATATTAAAGGATATTTTGCGTTACCATATTGTAAAGGCGGTCGTGAATTTTAGCGATCCTGCCTTGGCTCCGAGTAACAAACCAATTGCTTATACGACTGAAAAAGGTCAAACGATGTACTTGTCTCATACCAGTACTTATGTGGGGCTGATCAATGAAGGGACCAACAACCAATGGCAAATCCGCACATCTAATTTAGTTCCGGATAATGGTGTCATCCATATCGTTGATCACATCGTATTTTTATCCGAGAAGACGTAATGAGCATATTGATGATCTGTTTTCTCCATAATGTTTGTGTGGAAAACATTATCTAGAGTTTATTGTTTTGTCTTATAACAAACTAAACAATAGGCCAGTAAATTATGGGTGATTATATGCTAAACCGAAGAAACTTCCTTCTGGGTGCAAGTGCTTTTGTTACTTTATCCGCTTTAGAAGCTAAAGGATTGTCCCTTGAACCTCTAGCGAAAACTATCAAGGTCGGACTGATCGGGGCGGGTTGGTATGGAAAAAGCGATCTATTTAGGCTAATGCAGGTCTGCGATGTCAATGTAGTGGCGATTTGCGATGTGGATAGCCGTCATTTGGAGGAGGCCGGGCGATTGGTCGGAGAACGCCAACGCTCAGGGCAGATTCCAAAGCTTTACAAAGATTATAGGAAGATGCTTGCCGATCATCAATTCGATCTCATTCTGATTGGCACGCCTGATCATTGGCATGCGAGACAGGCCATAGATGCGATACGTTCGGGAGCACATATCTATTTGCAAAAACCTGTTAGTGTTGATGTACTTGAAGGGGAAGCAATACTACGATATGCACGAAAATATAATAAAAAAGTACAGGTAGGAACACAAAGGCGGAGTACAGCACATTTGATTGATGCAAAGAAGCAGATTATAGACCAAGGTTTACTTGGTAAGATATCGCATGTGGAAATGTGCTGTTATTATCATATGAGAAGGAACGGTAATCCGGCATCGGAGCCTGTCCCGGACTTTCTTGATTATGAACTATGGACTGGACCAGCTCCTTTACGACCTTACGACGGCTTACCTCACGGGGGCTGGTGGCGAACTTTCATGGAATATGGAAATGGTATCACAGGTGATATGGGTATGCATATGTTTGACACTGTCCGTTGGTTATTACAACTCAAATGGCCAACGAAAATTAGTGCAACGGGTGGAATCTATGTGCAAAAAGAGGGAAAGTCGACTATTGCGGATACACAGACAGCTGTATTTGAATATGATGAACTTAATTGTATATGGCAACACCGTACGTGGGGTAATCCTGTGGATCCAGAATATCCCTGGGCGTTTATTATCTATGGAGATAAAGGAACGCTAAAAGGAAGTGTGATGAAATATGAGTTTATTCCAGTAGGTAAAGGTACTCCGATTAAAAAAGACGTGGTTTATGAAAAGGAAAAATTTCCGGCTGATCTGGAGGAGCCTAGGATTGAACTGCACACCGCTCCTGCTACACGGCAACATCTATTGGATCTATTGTCTGCAATAGAACATGATCGATTGCCTGTAGCTGATATCGAAGAGGGCTATATATCGACAGCCTGTTGTATACTTGCCAATATTGCTATGCAATTAAATAGACCATTGCGATATGATCCATTGAAAAAAATATGCACAGATGATCCCGAAGCAACCAAGTTGTTGAAAAGACCTTATCGAATGCCCTGGCAACATCCTTATCTGTCCTAGTAATAAATTATGATATGGTGGTTTAGTATGTCGATTTCACATGATCTTTATTGACCATTGTGGTGCTGCCAGTTTTGAATTTTTTATGTCGTCATTTTGAGCAGCCCGCTCCCTAACTCGCCTGCCTGTATGATGCTACTCCAAAAGTCTCCCCTCCTCGTAGGAGCAAATGATCCTGTTTTTTTGGTTGTGAAACCAATGGTCTGAGATTTCCCTTTTAAATATGCTCGTATCGATTACATCGTAATATTTTACATGTTTTTACGCGTTTTATACATCTCGGATCTAATTTATATTATTTCTTTTGTTTAAAGATCAATTGTCAAGCGACTGTCAGGCGGCCTAAGGAAATTTTGCTGCTTTTTCAACTCGTCAAGTACCTAGAAAAGCAGATGTGCAGAAAGTAGTTATTTTCCCGCACATCGTAATGCAATTGAAAAACCATGGATTATTGAACTTCGATAGAAATAGAATTATGAGTCTAGAGGACAACGCAATATTGCTCTTACAATTGGCTGAGGGGAATCAAAAGGCATTCGAAAAGCTCTATTATAACTATAGAACTCAGATTTTTGGCAGAATATTAAAGCAGGTCAGATCGGTGGAGTTTGCGCAGGATATCGTTCAGGATGTATTTGTAAAGGTCTGGCAGAATAGAGCGCAGATAGATGTTTCAAAAAATTTTAAATCCTATCTCTATACAATTGCACAAAGTACAGTCTACGATTATTTTCGGAAAATAGCTTCAGACCAAGCTAAATGCGATCAATTGATGATTCTATCGAGGGGCACATGTTCAAATAATATTGAAGATGGAGTCTCTTATAAAGAAATGGAGAAATACCTCAATGATATATTGGATATTATTCCCGAGCGATGCCGGGAAGTCTATGTACTCTGCAAACTCGAGGGCAGGAGCTATGACGAGGTGTCCAAACTTTTGAATATTTCTACAGCAACCATCAACAATCATATGGTTAAAGCGTCGAGTATTATTAAATCACATTGGAATTGGAATTACTGTTGCTTTCTTATGATGTTGTTTGCAGATTATCATCCGATATTTCTTACCTAGCGCTTTAATCGTCGCTGTTTTTCTTGCGATTTTTTTTAAAGAATACCACTCGATATTTTTATTTAGGTCATGAAAGTGATTCTGCCCTTCATACTATTCAACTCAATAAAATATGCTTTAATAATTCAGGAGAGAGCCCAACAGCTCATGTGTTTGCAGATAATTATTATTTTTTTTCGATTCGGCATAGTTGATATTTTTTTTGCTTACGTATAAGAGGTAAAGTAAGACCAATTATACTGTGGAACAAACCAAATTAATAAGCTTATATAGAAGATACATCGCTAAACAATGTACAGATGAGGAGATCCATCTGCTCATGCATTATATGCGACAAAAGGAGCATACAAAGCTTTTCAAGGAACTGATCTTAGAAGATTTGCAGCTTGAAGATGAAATCGAGTTAGATGAAGATGCCAGAATGGCTATTCAGCGGCTTGATGAATATTTCGATCGTGAATATTTTCATCAGAATCGGAAAAAGAGTAGTAGGAGATTATTCCCGTGGCTATCAATCGCAGCTGCAGCTTCAATAATCTGTGCAATTTCGGTATTATGGTACACTCATGGTGATAATGAATCTGAGCCTGTGGGAATAACGGAAAATCAAAGCACGCTGATAACAAGTAATGGTAAAGAGATAAAGCTTGATGGTACCTCCAACATTGAATTATTGCGGGAAAATGGTGCAGTGATTTTACAGGATAGTTTAGGAGATATCCATGTTAAAACACTGGATAGTCTATCAGGTCTTAAACGTCAAATCAATTATCAAACCATCCGGACAGCCAAGGGCAGACAGTCACGTATTTATCTTACCGACGGTAGTGCTGTGGTTTTAAATTCTGATTCACAGCTCAAATTCCCACTTTTCTATGCTGAAGGTCAACGGGAGGTCGAACTTCAGGGAGAAGGATTTTTCGACGTGGAATCTAACAAACATAAGCCCTTTATCGTTAAAACGCACGATCAACGTATCAAAGTATACGGAACCAAGTTTAATGTAAATAATTATGAAAATGAACAGACAACCAAAACCACATTATTTCACGGTAAAGTGTCTGTGCAGAATCTGATCGGATCCACTCCGCAGAAGGAGTACATCCTTAAACCGGGTGAACAGATTGTCCTCGATAAAAAATCCAAAGCTTTAAAACAAGATAAGACTGAAAACGAGGAGCAGGTATTGGGATGGAAAAATGGCGTGTTTGTTTATGATAATGCGACATTAAAAGAGATTATGCGGGATTTTGCTAGATGGTATAGCATTGAGGTGGATCTGGAATCCCTTCCAGCACTTACATTTAGTGGAACTATACCTAGAAATTATGAACTGGACAGAGCGCTGAATGTTATTGCGCGAACAGCAAATATCAAGATTAACCGAATTGGAACTACACTAAAATTTGAAAAATAGATGGGGAAAAAAACTTAAGCAAAGAAGCCGACAGTACTGCCATACCGTCGGCACACATTAGGGTAATACAAAATTTTCTAAAAACCTAACATCACAAAAGTATGAATTTAAAAGTTCAATACAAGCATTTGTATTGTTTATTACAGCGCCTATTTTGGCCTGCAATATGTACTCGCAAGCATCTAATCATAATGAAGCTAACATTTGTAATTACATTTTTATGTTCAATTTCGGCATTTGCGGAAGGCTATGGCCAACGTATCAATATCGAGTTGAAAAATGCAGCGGTAGAATCTGTGCTGAAAGAGATCAAGAAACAATCGGGCTACGATATGTTCTATAATATCGATCTGATCAGCCCCTTGAAAAAGACAAATTTTCGAGTGAAGAATGCTACACTTGAGGATGCCTTGAAGGAAGTTACAACTAATTTAGGTCTAGCGTATGCGATAGAAGATAGAATGATTATCATCTCCAAAAGAAAAGAGAACCGGATCATTCAACATTCGATTAAAGGTACAGTTTCCGGAGAAGGAGATAAAAAATTACAGGGTGTATCTGTTGTGGAAAAAGGGACAAGCAATGGAACGACAACAGATGTTGATGGAAATTATAGTATCAAAGTATCCAACCCTAGGGGAGTTCTTATCTTTTCTATTGTTGGTTATGCGAGAAAAGAAGTGCCGATTGATGGGCTTCAACAGATAGATGTACAATTAACGGAGGATAAGAGCGAATTGGATGAGGTGGTCGTTGTCGCTTATGGACAGCAGAAAAAAGAGAGTATGGTCAGTTCCATTACAACAATCAATCCGAAAGAATTGAAGGGGCCGACCAGCAATCTGACGACGATGCTTGCAGGAAGACTTTCTGGGGTCGTTGCCTTTCAGCGGAGTGGTGAACCTGGCGCCGATAATGCACAGTTTTTTATCCGTGGGATCACAACATTTGGAAGTGGGAAGGTAGATCCATTGATTTTGATTGATGGAATGGAATCCACATCTAACGATTTGGCAAGGTTGCAACCTGATGATATCTCCGGTTTTTCCGTCTTAAAAGATGCGGCGGCATCCTCGCTTTATGGAGCCAGGGGGGCGAATGGAGTCGTATTAGTGACCACAAAATCCGGCGTAACAGGCAAAACAAAGTTCAATGTACGTGCAGAGAATTCGATTTCATCGAATACACAAAATTTCAAATTGGCCGATAACATTACGTATATGAAATTGGCGAATGAAGCTGTACTGACTAGAAATGCGCTTGAAGACTTACCTTACAGTCAGAATAAGATTGATCGTACTATAGCAGGAGATAACCCTTTTCTTTATCCTAATAATGATTGGATCGATTTGTTGATCAAAGATTATACGATCAATCAGCGATTTAATATGAATATGAGCGGGGGCGGGAAAAATGCACAGTTTTATATTGCGGGAACCTATAATGTAGATAATGGAGTGTTAAAGTCCGACCATAAAAACAAGTTCGATAACAATATTAACCTGAAAAGCTATCAGATCCGTTCGAATGTCAATGTTAAACTGACACCTACAACAGAAGGGATTGTGAGAACTTCGGGGAGTTTTGATGATTATCAAGGACCAATTGGCGGTGGGGGGAATATCTTTCAGGGCGCAATAGCGGCAAATCCTGTTAATTTTCCAGCTGTTTTTCCGGCATCTGATATGCCTTTTGCTGAACATCCTTTATTTGGAAACGCCAGAATTAACGGACAGACAGAGGCGATGTATTTCAATCCCTATGCGGAGATGGTTTCAGGATTTCAGCAATCAAATTCCTCGACATTAAATGTACAGCTCGAAGTTAAGCAGGATTTTAAATTCCTGACAGAGGGCCTGAGTGCAAGAGTTATGGCTTATACACAACGCTATTCTTATTTTGATGTGCGTAGGAGATATACTCCTTTTTATTATCGTGCAAACGCAACCAGCACGGAGGGTGATAAATATACTTTGGAGTTGTTGAATGAGAAAGATGCAACAGAGTATTTGGATTTTAAGCCTGGAACGAAGGTTGCAAATACAGTTTCCTATCTAGAGGCCGCGGTTAACTATAATCACACTTTCTCAGAAAAACATAGTGTCGGTGGTTTGTTAGTTACCCAACTGCGGAGTTTTGTATCAGGTGATGCAGATAAGCTTCAAAATTCGCTGCCTTATAGAAATCAGGGACTTTCGGGAAGGTTTACTTATGGTTATGACGGTAGATATCTGCTCGAAGCAAATTTTGGATTAAATGGCTCTGAACGTTTTGCGAAAAATCATCGTTATGGCTTCTTCCCTTCGATCGGTGTGGCCTGGAATGCTTCCAATGAGGAGTTTTTTAGACCATTAAGACAGGCAATAACAAAGCTAAAATTCAGAGCAACTTATGGATTGATCGGTAATGACCAGATAGGTGATCGCAATGACCGTTTCTTTTATTTATCGGATGTAAATCTGAAAGATGGTGCTCACGGATCGTCTTTTGGTACCAATTATATCTACAGCAAACCTGGGGTGACGATTTCTAGATATGCAAATGAAGCGATTACCTGGGAACAAGCATCGACTGTCAATCTGGGGATGGATCTTAGCCTGTTTAATAGTGTCAATATTATTCTGGATGCATATAAAACGCATAGAAAAAATATTCTAATGAACCGGTCTTATATTCCTACAACAATGGGCTTATCAGCTGGTATACGGGCTAATGTGGGCGAGGCCGAAGGAAAAGGTGTAGACCTCTCCGTAGATTATAATAAGAATTTTGGCGATATGTGGATCCAGGCAAGAGGAACGTTTACCTACGCGACGAGTAAATTACTTGTCAATGAAGAACCTAATTACCCATCCAATTTAGCATACCTTTCCAGAATCGGTCGTTCGCTTAGTCAGGGCTATGGACTGATCGCCGAACGGCTATTTGTCGATAATGAAGAGGTGAAAAACTCTCCGGTTCAGAATTTTGGGGAGGTCATGGGAGGTGATATTAAATATCGAGATATGAATGGAGATGGCGTAATTACATCACAGGATTATGTTCCGTTGGGGCTGCCTACAGTACCTGAAATTATCTACGGTTTTGGACTATCTGTCGGTTATAAGCAATTTGATCTTAGTGGATTCTTTCAGGGCTCTGGCAGGTCATCATTCTGGATTGACCCGGATAAAACAAGTCCTTTTGTTATGAATGGCCCCTATCAGCATGGTTTACTACAAGCCATTGCCGACGATCATTGGTCAGAAGAGAACGGGAACATTTATGCGTTCTGGCCTCGCTTGAGTCCGAATCTGAACCGGAATAATCTTGAATCTTCCAGTTGGTGGATGCGTAACGGCTCATTTTTACGGTTAAAAACAGTGGAATTGGGCTATAACCTCTCGAGCAAAATGCTTGATAAAATGGGGGTAGGGCCAATCAGACTTTATTTAAATGCCAGTAACCTGTTCGTTAAAAGTAGCTTTAATCTCTGGGATCCGGAGATGGGCGGTAATGGCCTCAGATACCCGCTTCAAAAAGTCTACAATTTCGGATTAAATGTCCAATTCTAATACAAAAAAGAAATTCAATATGAAAAGATATACGATTCGTTTGACCCTTTCGGCGGCCTTGCTGCTATTTATGATGAATTCCTGTAAGAAAAATTTTCTAGATGTGGTTCCGGACAATGTCTCTACCATCGACCATGCTTTTTCAAACCGGAATGAAGCCGAGAAGTTTTTGTTTACCTGTTATGACGGCTTGCCGAGAGAGGGACATCCGGAGATGAATCCGGGTATGAACACGGGCGATGAGTTTTGGATTTATTGGCCAATGCATAGCAGTGAAGATTATTCGACCCTATCTCCGTATAATATTGCCAGGGGACTTCAAAATAGAAACCAGCCAGAAATGAATTATTGGGATAGTTTTGACGGGAAGTCTATGTGGAATGGAATTCGGAACTGTAATATATTCCTTGAAAATATCGATCGAGTCAAAGATGTTGAACCTTATATGAAAGATCGTTGGATTGCTGAAGCAAAATTTTTGAAGGCTTATTTTCATTGGTATTTATTCAGAATGTATGGCCCTATACCTGTTGTTGATAAAAATTTGCCAATTAATGCCTCGCCTGACGAAGTAAAGGTAAGTCGTCAGTCTACCGATGACGTTGTAAATTATATCGTTGGTCTACTCGATGAGGCCGCTGCCGGTGAGGGAAGTGTTGGGCTACCAGAAAAAATATTGGACCAAAGTACAGAGCTTGGGAGAATAACCAAACCGATTGCTTTGGCAATTAAGGCCAGAATACTGGTTACTGCAGCAAGTCCCTTGTTCAATGGAAATCCGGATTTTGCAAATATTAAGAACCGCGATGGAAAAACACTATTTAATGCAACCTATGATCAAAAAAAATGGGATAGAGCCTTAGAGGCATGTAAACTAGCCATCACTGCCGCCGAAAAAGCCAATATCGGTTTGTATCGCTTTAATTCACCAGGGAACCCCGTTGATGATTTCACGAAAACGGAAATGAGCATCCGAAATGCCGTATGTGAAAAATGGAATACAGAGCTGATCTGGGGGACAACCACCAAGCCGGACGACACCTGGACCTTGCAACTTTATGCTAGCCCACAGCTTGATCCGAATGTAGCCAATCCAAGCTTAAAGGGGCAGCTGGCACCTACCTTGAAAATGGCTGAATTATTCTATACAAAAAATGGTGTTCCCATTACAGAGGATAAAACTTGGGACTATGTCAATAGATTTCAGCTGCGGACTGCAACAGCTGCGGATCATGGGATACAGAATGGCTATCAGTCAGTTGGACTGCACTTTGACAGAGAGCCGCGCTTCTATGCGGATATGGCATTTGATGGGTCGACATGGTATATGGAAAATGGGAATTTTAACATTAAAGCCAAATCGGGACAGCATTCCGGGAAAAAGCAAACTCGTATATATTCAGTAACAGGTTACTATACCAAGAAACTGGTGAACTGGAAAATGGTCGCAACACCGATAAATGTAGTTGTTGAGCGCTACCCTTGGCCTGTGGTGCGACTAGGAGATCTTTATTTGCTGTATGCAGAAGCATTAAACGAAACGGATAATAAGACTCTTGCATTGGAATATGTGAATAAGGTAAGAGATCGGGCAGGGCTTAAATCCGTTGAGTCTTCGTGGGCTAACTTTTCTAAGAATCCAAATAAATATACCGATAAAAATGGTTTAAGAGAGATTATACAGCAGGAACGTTTAATTGAAATGGCCTTTGAAGGCAGCCGTTTTTGGGATCTCAGACGCTGGAAAAAAGCTGGAGAGATCCTGAATCAGCCTATTTATGGCTGGGATGTGATTCGGTCAGAATATGTCGATTATAACCGAAGGATATTATTATTCAATCAAAGTTTTAACAGTCCGAGGGATTATTTTTGGCCGATAAAAGACGATAATATCTTAGTAAATCCGAATCTGGTTCAAAATGGAGGCTGGTAAAAAGCTAGATAAAACTTAGTATTCAAAATCAATCATTAGAAAAGAACAAAAATGAAACGATTAATATATATGTTGTATGTAGGACTGTTGTTCGTCGGAACAATCGGTTCCTGTCGTAAAACGGAGGTAGGGACAATAGACAAAAGTGATACGCAGGCTCCGGGACCTGTGAGCAATGCCAAGGTTGAGAATTTAAATGGAGCCGCCAAAATAACCTATAGCTTACCACAAGATGATGACTTATTGTATATAAGGGCTGAGTATACCACGAAACAAGGGGTCGTTAGGAACACAAAGGTTAGTAGGTATTTGGATAGTGTTGTTTTACAGGGTTTTGCCGATACAGATGTTTACGAGGCAAGGCTATATGCTGTGGATAAAAGTGAAAATGTTTCTGTCCCATTAGTAGTCAAAGTACAACCCAAAACACCGCCTTTTGAGCTTGTTAAACAAAAGCTAGTCGCTAGTGCCGCTTTTGGCGGGTTGGATGTTGGTTATCAGAATGTAACTGAATCGGATGTCGCCATAGTTATTTTAGCAAATGATAAACTTGGCAATTTTGTGCCATTGAAAACGCTGAATACCAAGCTAAAAACGGGGACTTTCGGTGCAAGAAATCTCGCTTCAGTAGAAACCCGATTTGGACTGATGGTACGGGATCGCTGGGGTAATTTATCTGATACTACTTATGTGACTTTAAAGCCTTTCTTTGAAGCACAATTGGATAGAACAAAAATGAAAGGAATAAATATAAATGGTACAGATGCGAAGAATTATCCTGGAAATGAAGTGGAATATCTTTTTGATGGTGATGTAAGTAATAAAACAGCTTATCATACCATTGATCCGGTAAGTATGCCCCAATGGTTTACCTTTGATATGGGGCAAACTGCTAAGTTGAGCCGTTTAGTCTGGTTTATGAGGCAAGGGTGGTATTTTCATCTTCATAATCCGAGAAAAGTGGAAATATGGGGTTCAAACAATCCGAGCCCGGACGGTAGTTTCACTAATTGGATATTATTGGCCGAACACGAGCAGATTAAACCATCGGGGTTGCCTCCAGGGCAAAATTCTAATGCTGATATTGAAGCGGCGTTAGAAGGAGAGACCGTAAATATCCCCGTGGATGCTCCCGCAGTAAGGTATATCCGATTTAAAACATTGCGCAATTGGTCAGATGGAGTTTATGTGAATTTCACTGAATTAGCTGTGTGGGGAAACCCACAATAGGAATTTATTATAATGATAATTAATAGTGAAAATATGAAAATGACTAAATATCTGACCTGTTTCTTCCTTGTCACCGTAGGATTATATATGAATTCCTGTACCAAAGAAGATGAGTATAAAAAAATAACAAAGGATGGCGAAATTTATTACCCAGGTCGAGCGGATACAGTATTCGTCCATGGTGGTAATAATAGAATTAAATTACAGGTTGTTTTGGGAAACGATCCATTGATAACCAAAGTTAAGGCATTTTGGAATAATTATGCTGACTCAGCCGAAGTTGACGTTGTAAAAACAACTGGCAGAGATACTGTTGATATGCTAATCAATAATCT
Source organism: Sphingobacterium sp. CZ-UAM (assembly GCF_002000245.1). GTDB lineage: Bacteria > Bacteroidota > Bacteroidia > Sphingobacteriales > Sphingobacteriaceae > Sphingobacterium. Next base: position 204,880 of record NZ_MTCM01000002.1, read on the forward strand.
TTCTCAAGGCACCTATTCTTTTGATGTATATACGTATACCGGGTCTAAAGCTAAATCAATAGTAAAACAAGGAACTGGTATGGTGTATGGGGATAATTATCTAAAGGTATTATCTAACCGTACGGTGAAGACTTTAACTTACTCATTGGATGGAAGCAAGCTCTTTATTGACTGGAATTCTCCATTGGAGGGTGAAAAGTCCATCGAATTAAAATATACTACTGAAACTGGTACTACCCAAACCATAGTGGTTCCCGGTGGAAGTTTGAAAACGGAGATTTCGGGCTTTAAGAGCAGTACTAAGCTTATTTACAAATCTATATTTTTACCTGAACCCAAGGCCATAGATGAGTTCTCAGTAGCACCGAGTGAGGTCGCACTTCCAGCATTCGAGCGCGAAGTGGATAAGGCAAACTTTAAGGTATATTCGCTTCCAACAGATGTTCGGGATAATTGGGGTTGGCTGATGGAATATCTTTGGAATAAAGATTATGACGGCAAAGGCTTTGCTTCCACTGAAGGGTCTTCGCAATGGTTTACTTTTGATATGGGGGAATCTGTTTCTATTAGCAGGTTTAAAACCTGGCAGGCTGCTGACCGTATCTTTAAAGCTGAGAATGTGAAGAAATTCGAAATCTGGGGCAGTAATAATCCGGCTCCAGATGGTTCTTGGGCAAGCTGGACAAAATTGGCCGAATGTCAGTCCATAAAACCTTCGGGATTACCGGTCGGACAAACAACAGACGCAGACATCAACTACGCAAAAGCGGGCGAAGAATTTGTACTTCCTCCGGGAACGCCTAAAACGAGGTATATCCGAGTTAAAGTGCTGGAAACTTGGGGTGGAGGTACATTTATCACCATGGGAGAACTGACTTTCTGGACAAGTGATCGGATCGTAAAATAAAAACCATTTTGGTATCCGCTAATACAAAGAATATTCAGGGTAAAACCGTCTGATTTTTACCCTGAAATTTATGCAAAATTCAAACAGGTATATATAATGAAATCAACTATGTTTAAAAACACAATTACAACACTTTACTTAGCTCTTGCAGTCAGTGCGGCTTTCGCGCAGACAAATGCTGGTTCATCTAAACTAATTAAGATCGACGGAAATGGTAGCGGACGGCTTTTTGACGGGGTCGGCGCTGTGAGTGCTGGCTCTTCATCAAGATTATTAATAGATTATGCCGATAAATCCAGAAGCGATATTTTAGATTACCTGTTCAAACCGAACTTTGGTGCTGGCTTTACTTACCTTAAGACTGAAATTGGGGGGGATGGTAATACTACCTGTGGTTCGGAGCCAAGTTTTGCAAGAACAAGGGCCGAAATGGAAAAACCCCATTACAATCGTGGATTTGAGTACTGGCTGATGCGTGAAGCTGCAAATAGAAATCCGAATATAGAACTCGATGCCTTGGAATGGAGCATGCCCGGATGGTTTAAAGGGGTATGGTCACAGGATAATGCCGACTACCTGGTCAAGTTTATTGAGGGTGCAAAACACTGGGGACTCAAGATGAAGTATATTTCAGGTTGTTGGAATGAACGCGATTATAACAGAGATTGGATTGTCAATGTTTTAAGACCTACACTCGATCGAAATGGCTTTAAAGATATTAAAATAAATGCGCCCGAAGGTGCTGGTAAGGCGTGGGAAATCAGTGATTTGCTGGTTAAGGACTCTGTGTTCAGAAATACAATTTCTTCGATCAGCTATCATTATCCGGACTCCTATATGTGGGGATATAGAGGTGAAGAACCAAACCCAAATTCTGTTTTGACAGAATTACCTCTATGGTCTGGTGAGGATTTTTCATTGCCTGGAGCATCCTGGAGAAACACGACCTATCTAGCCAAGAACATTCTAAAGTGTTACATCAAATGGAAAATAGTGAAAGTAAACATGTGGTGTCCGATTGCTTCAATGCCTGATATTTCTTGTTTTTCTAATGTAGGCTTGATGAAAGGGACTACGCCCTGGTCGGGATATTATGAGGTGTGGCCAACGATCTGGGCGGTAGCGCATTTTAACCAGTTTGCCAAACCGGGGTGGAAGTACCTCGATAGTGGCTGTGGGGAATTCAGTGGTGACGGTGCTTACTGTACTTATAAAAACATGGATGGCAGCAATGATTATAGTATTGTGGTGGTCAGTGGTTCAGAGGGGCAGAAATTAACATTCAATATCGCTGATCTTCCTAAAGATAAGTTGCATGTGTGGAAGTCGGACAGTAAAAGCCAATTTGTACAACAGGAAGATGTTTCTGTAGTCAACGGAGAAGTTACATTAGCTGTTGATCCGGAGAGTATTTATACGATTACGACAACGACAGGCCAGCAAAAGGGAGCGCATACTATTCCTAAAGAAAAAGCCTTCCCAACAAAATACAGTGATAATTTTGATAATTACTCCTTAGAAAGAGCGCCGCTTTCGCCAAAATATTTTTATGACAACTCGGGAGCTTTTGAATTAGCACAATCCGAAGGGAATAATAAATACTTAAGACAATTGCTCGTAAACGATATCACCCACTGGATTCCGGATGAATGTGCATATACTTTCGTTGCGCAAAATACAGAATGGGAGCAGGGCGAGATTTCTTCTGATGTTTTTGTCGAAAACGATGCCTTTAATGGAGTTGGCTATGCCGGACTAATTTTGAGAGGCGCCTATGATAAAGCCAATCAATCAAATATTCCTTTCGGCTATCGCTTTAATATCTATAAAGATGGTACATGGAAACTTCAGACAAAGAAAAATATACTTGCAAGTGGAAATGTGGATGCCAGTAAATGGCATAAACTAAAGTTGACCGGAAAAGGAAACAATATCAAAGGTTATATAGATGGTCGCCTCGTTGTCGATGTACAGGATGATACCTATTCAATTGGCGCAGCCGGTTACGTATCGGGCTTTAATTTTGCTGGATTCGACAATCTTGTCCTTAACTACACGCCAGCTTCAGGTCAATTGCTGTCCGCATGGAAACCAGCTACCTCTCCAGCTGATCCCGTGGGACATAGCTTGATTGGTGCATTTGATGGAAATAGCCTTTCCAAGTGGAGTCCAAAAGCTGATGGTACCGAACAGCATCTGGTCGTGGATCTTGGTTCTGTACAGAAAATCAAAAGATGTGAAACCTTTACGGATTTTGTGGATAAAGGAGCACAATACAAAATTGAGTATTCCGCCGACAATGTAAAATGGTCTGTTTTTGCAGATAAAACCAACAACGCTAAAATATCAATTCCATGTTTTGCTGATGAGGGCAATGCCAACGCAAGATGGGTACGATTGACAGTGTTACCTGCAAAAGATAAGACTATTGCCAATATCTATGAATTTAAGGTTTATGGAGATTAACTAGCTTTCCACAACAAAATGAGGGATTTGAAACACGATATATCATGAAGAAACTGTTAACTGTATTTTATTTTTGCTGCTTCGCTCTTACAACTGTATATGCCCAGCAAAAGCCCTTAAAATTGTGGTATGATAAACCAGCGGAAATTTGGGAAGCCACATTACCGCTGGGCAATGGCCGATTGGGAATGACACCCGATGGTGGTATCTTAAAGGAGCGCATTGTCCTGAACGATATTACTTTATGGTCCGGAAGTCCACAGGATGCCAACAACTATGAGGCTTATAAAAGCCTTCCAGCTATCCGGCAACTTATTTTACAGGGTAAAAATGATGAAGCGCAAGCCTTGGTAAACAGCAACTTTGTCTGTAAAGGCGAAGGATCAGCGGGAGAAAGATGGGGTAAATTTCAGACAATGGGTGCATTGCAGATCGATTTTACCTATAAGGGGGATCAAGGAGAGGGGCAAAAAGTTGAAAATTACCGTCGCGAGCTCCTATTGGACCAAGCCATCGCGAACTGTACATTTACACGTAATGGTGTAAATTATAAACGGGAGTATTTTACAAGTTTTGACGATGATGTCGATGTCATTCGGCTGACAGCAGACAGGCCGGGGCAGCTCAATTGTCGTATTGCGATGAATCGGCCTGAGCGTTATCAGGTTAATACGGTGGGCAACGAACTGCAGATGTCTGGCCAACTCAATAACGGTACCGATGGTAAGGGCATGAAATATCTGGCTCGGGTACAGGCGAAATTGAAGGATGGGACTATCCGTCCGGAAAATAATAATCTGGTTATTGAGGATGCTACTGAGGTGTTGATTTACGTTTCTGCTGGAACTGATTTCAGGGGCTTTGACTTTGAAGAAAAGACAGGTCAATTGTTGTCTGCGGCGATGAAAAAAAGTTATGATCTGCAAAAGCGCAATCATATAGCTGCATTCAGCAAGCTCTTTAAACGTGCTTATATTGATCTTGGAGAAGGGACAGCAGCAGATTTACCAACAGACCGCCGGATCGCCAATTTCTACAATAATTTCAATAACGATCCGTCACTCGCTACGTTGTTTTTTCAGTATGGGCGATACCTGAGCATCAGCAGCACACGGGTAGGACTGTTGCCTCCAAATTTGCAGGGCCTTTGGGCGCAGGAGATCAACACACCCTGGAATGGGGATTATCACCTGGATGTGAATGTACAGATGAATCATTGGCCTTTGGAGGTGGTCAATCTATCTGAACTGAATCTGCCACTTGCGGAATTGGTGAAAAGTCTTGTTGAACCGGGAACGAAAACGGCTAAGGCTTACTATAATGCTGATGGTTGGATTGCGCATGTCATTACCAATGTCTGGGGATTTACGGAGCCCGGCGAGAATGCATCATGGGGAGCATCAAATGCGGGCTCTGGATGGCTCTGTAGCAATTTATGGGATCATTATGCTTTTACCAATGATTTAAACTATCTAAAGGATATCTATCCTGTGCTGAAAGGTTCGGCTGAATTTTATAAAAGCGTATTAGTGAAAGACCCTAAAACAGGCTGGATGGTTACTTCCCCCTCAGTTTCGCCGGAGAATACGTTCTTTATGGCTAACGGAAAGACCGCGAGTATCTGTATGGGACCTACCATCGATAATCAGATTGTGCGGGAGCTGTTTACGAATGTGATCACCGCCTCCAAAAAGCTGAGAATTGATAACGCATTTAGACAGGATTTGGAGCATTTGCTGCAAACGATACCTCCGGCTGGAGTGATCAGCAAAGATGGACGTATACAGGAATGGTTGGAAGATTATAAAGAAATCGAACCTACCCACCGTCACGTTTCTCATTTATATGGGGTTTATCCGGCTCCATTAATCACACCTTTATCTACTCCCGACCTTGCGGAAGCTGCAAAGAAGACACTTGAAGTGAGGGGAGATAATAGTACGAGTTGGTCTATCGCTTATAAAACTTTGTTTTGGGCAAGACTTCATAATGGAAACAGAGCGTTCAAATTGATCCGGGAAATGTTGAAACCGGTAGCTGATCCCAATAATATGGGCGGTGGTGGCGGTGTTTATCCGAATCTATTTTCCGCACATCCTCCATTTCAGATCGATGGCAATTTCGGTGCTACAGCGGGTATCGCGGAAATGCTCTTACAGAGCCACGATGGCTGTATAGATCTGTTACCTGCTTTACCTGACGCATGGAAGAATGGCGAGGTGAAAGGCCTCAAAGCGAGGGGAAATTATACGGTCGACATGAAATGGAAAGATGGTAAATTGATCAAATATACCATACGCTCCGCGAAGCCGGAGAAAATAAAAATCAGACTAAATGGTGGCTACCAGTGGTACACCACAGTTAAGAATATTTAAGTAGCTGTTTGAAAAAATGCCTCTCATGTGCATTAGAAAAGATACTATTATCTCCCTCACCTTTATCGGTGAGGGGATAATAGTTCAGCTTTAAACGATTTGTATCATTGATAGCAAACCAATAAGCACTGTGTGTTTACTGATTTTATCCTTTATCTTTTTTGTTAAAATTAAAACGTCTTGCAATACTGAATCCCCATCTAAATTGCCCTTTTCCCCATGAACTGTTGGTCTCACTGATAAACTGTGATTCTTGTATCGCTGTTGCATTTGTAAAATTGAGATGAAATATATGCCCACCGGTATCCATTTCCAAACCAACTCCCAGCGCATTGTAGTAGCGCTGGCCAGTTAGCTCTTCGCGGTATTTCTTTTTCGAGGATTGACGGAAGGGAAGGAAATAGTCGGCAACGAGTGCTATCCTTTTACTGACTTTCGCCCTACCACCAATACCGATAGCAAACATGTTATTCTGGTCATTATAGGCTGTATAATTACGGTGAAGATAGGAAGGGACAACAGTAAGAGAAAAACTCGAACTGAATTTTCTGGCAATAATCAATTGTGTCACATAGGTCAGACGGTCGCTGAACCCTTCGAAACTTGCCGCTGAATGTTTTTCTTCCGAAGCCTTCATTGCCGACACGACTGTGCTTCCAAAAAAGGCGATCGAAACAGGTACACTGTTGTCTATTGTTTGTTCAACAAAGCGGTATTTGATATTACCTTCATAGAGTTGTCTGACTTCTGTGGCACCTTTCGCTCTAGCGATTCCAATGTTGATATTATCCGTTAAACCATAATCAAAACCGATCCTGATATCTGTCGAATTGTCAAGACCGAAGAAATTTTTTGCTCCACCGGCACTTCCTCCAATATCACCAAACCTGTGATCCACCCTGAAGTCCATTTCATTTCGATGAATGGTTTCGGTGGTTTTGAGATTGATCAAGTTGCCTGATTTAAATGTCGCCGTAACTTTTTCGTTCTTTGGCCCATCAAGCTTGATCATTTTATCGAGACCTTCCTGTGCAGCTACTTTCAGCGAAATAATAGATAGCATTATGCCTAGTATACTTTTCATAATTGAATAATTATTAGTTATAAGCAGCTTCTATTTTTACTTTCACGACCTCCGCAATTTTCTTTCCGACGATTGAGGGGATACTGATTTTATGGTCTGCAAGTCTGACGTCAAATGCTGCTATAGCTTTTATTATACCATTTTTTACATTGAAAGTTGCAGCAGTAGAATAGGGTTTACCGACACCGTGGATTTGTAAAGTACCTGAAACATTCAATTTGTAGGTACCATCTTTGGTTAGTTTTTCACAGTCTTCGATCTTACCTTTAAATTCAGAAAGTGGATATTTATCGCTCTCCATATAGTTTTCATTAAAATGCTCCTGCATCAGTTTTTTATCAAATTGGAATGAGGTAATTTTTACCCGAAAGATAATCTCTCCTGTTTTGAGATTTAGGGCAGACCCTGCTAAGCTGCTTTTTGCTTCTATATCTTCCAAAGGGGCGCTGCTGAAAAAAGAAATGCTTGCAGCTTTGGAGACTAAAGAATTTGTCTGTTGAGCGAACGTCGCTTTACTCCCGAGCAATAACAGGAGTATACTATAGATATGTATCTTATTCATATGAGTTTTGCATTAGTTTTCCGGCGTATTGCGTTTGATCCAGGCATCCAACAATTCAATTTCTTTCGCTGTCAGCGTGCCCCCGATGGGCATCGTCTTGGTCACCAATACGACGTTGTTAATTCTTGTTATATGATTTTTGACAGAGTTATATCCGTTAAATTCCCAGCGCGCACTGGCAGGTCGTCCAGCGGTATGGCATGAACTGCATTTGGTTTCAAAAAGTGCTTTTGCAAAATTTGTATAGGATACATTTTTTACGGTAACTTCTTCTGGCCCCGAAGGTTCAGGAGATAGTTCCGCTGCTTGTTTTTTTGTACATCCTGTAAGTGCAATCGCAATAGTCGCTATAGTCAACATGAACTTATTGTTCGGGATGAGCGGTCTAGCTATTTTTAGTTTTTTCATCTGTATTATTTTTTCTCGAAGTGGATGAAGCTATCAGCTTTATTTTTGCACATTTTTATTAATGATCACTGATCGGGACCTGGTTTAAAAGTTTCAGGTTGCAGTGGGTCGTGTATGGGAATAAGTCACGATAGCTTCCTAAACGATAATTTAGCTGGTAGGTGCGGTAGCTGTTTTGTCGTTCAAGATTGGCCAAACACCAGGGCGAGGGAAGCTAATTCCTTTGTTGTCACCACGTTGTTGATCCTGACCAAAATAGTACATAGGCCATCCTTTGAAGGTCAATTGTTTTTTACCAAAAACATCGATCACCGAAATATCCGCCGATTTTACGAGGGATGGTAAGGCTCCTTTGTCCATTTGATAGATCGGCCAAACGTTATCATTGCTGAAATCGGGTTTAGTAAACGTATTTTTATTGAATTTGTCGGGGTTAAAGGCATAAAGTGTTCGGCCTTTATCGTCGGTTAAATACAAGGTGCTGCCCGTACCTTCTGTGTAATCTCCCAAATAGTTTTTCCCATCATGCCCGACAAGTTGTGCATTGGCAACCATCAGTAGATAATCGGGCTTCGCCACATACCAAATTTTATTTACGGCATCTCCTTTTACAGGATCAGATTGGCTGTCTCCGGCATAATAATATAAGGGCCAACCTTTGTAGGTACTCTGTTTGCTACCATCGGCTCTCGTAATTTCACCCAGAAGACTTTTATCGATCTTCATATCGGAACTAGTCTCATTGTTATGATAAATCGGCCAGGTTGCTAAACAATTTCCCGTACATGTAGACGCACCTTTTGTATCATTCGAGAAGAAATAGAGCGTTCTTCCATTAGCATCCGTTAGGATCGCACCGAATTGAACAGTTGATGCTATTTGGATTCCTTTCTTTTTATCTTCAGGAGCTTTATCGTCATCTTTAGAACAAGATATAAACAGGGCTAACATGACGAAGGCCATTAAGGCTGTTTTTACATTTTTTTTGTTGAGTTCCATAATACTAAGTTTTAATTGTTGATACTATCCATTACGATCATATTGAGGAAAAGGTTGCCTGCCATGAAAAAAATATTTTTTTCATGGCAGGCAACCTTTTTTGTTATCTCATCGTACTACATTTTATACTATATTTATCAAAAGAAAAGCGACAATATCGAGTGGCGATAACAGAAGTTGACGAAAAATCTATCCATATTATTAAGGGATGCATAAATGAGGACCGTAGATCTCAAAAAGATCTTTATGCCACATATTATGCACTGGCACTGGGCATATGTTTACGATATGCCGATAATAAAGAAGATGCAATAGGTATTTTAAACGAGGGATTTTTTAAAGTATTTAAAAATATAATCAAATACGATTATCAGAAGCCTTTATCTACCTGGATAAAAAAAATCATGACGAACACAGCAATAGATTTCTATCGCGCGAAAATTAGACAGGGTAACTTGGTTGATATTGCTGTAGTTGAACACGCTATTGCCGATCATGATACGATAACTCAAAAATTGAATTACGAAGATCTGTTAGGGATGATACATCGGCTTCCACCGGCCTATCGTACAGTGTTTAATCTTTATGCGATTGATGGCTATGGACATGAAGAGATCAGTGATATGCTGGGTATTGCAGTTGGAACTTCAAAATCCAACCTGCATAAAGCCCGAGTACGACTAGCTGAAATGGTGAAAACCCAAGAGGAGACAAAAGGTAAAACTGGGGAGAATACATGATGGAAAAGGACAAGAACAAGATTGATGAGATCTTTAGAGAAGGTCTCGATAATGCCAATTTTGACTTTAATGAATCGGATTGGGAGAAGATGGAGTCTAGATTGAACAATGACCGGAATAAAAGAAAGTCAACATTGTATTTCCTTACGGCACTATCTATAGCAGCAGCTGCGGTTCTCACTCTTTTTTTTATTTGGAATGAGGACGCATGGGTAGAAAGCAAAAAAATGGATAACGCTAGTCAATCCACTGTTGTAAATAGATCTGAGCAGCAGGTTGGGGATACGATTATTCAGCATGATTTTTCACATATAACGCCTCAAGGAAAAACGGAAAATATAAAATCTGGGTTGAAATCAGATGTTGATTTTGGTCTAGTGGAAAAAACTGGTGAAGAGCTGATACAAAATAATGCGTTAGCAGCGTTTCCAGAAGCAAATAATGGTATCCTCAGTCGGATTGAAACTAAAACCGATTTTACAGTTCCGAAGATGAAATTTAAAGCTGGGCAACTACCACGTTTTAACTTATCCGTGGATCCGGTTGAAACAACAGGAGATCGGTTGGCCGCCTTGTATAATCAGAAGCGAATTGAGGAGCCTAGTGCGGCAAAAAGAGAGCCGTCGGTGTTAACACTTTTGGCAGGACCCGACCTAACGAGTGTAAAAGGTGCCGGTAAATCTTCCTTAAGTCAGAACGTTGGTTTGGCTTATTCCTATCCACTGACTAAAGGGTTGAGTGTCTCTGTTGGTGCGATCTATGCCAAGAAGAATTATAAGTCAGCATACAGCTTTTATGCTCCTTCGAATCCCCCGCAAATGACGCAGTTGCCTAGCCAGGTCAGCGCCGTATGTGATGTGATCGATGTCCCATTGACAGCCAATTATGCGGTTTTGAAAAATAAAAGAATAAAGTTTAATGTCAGCGCTGGTCTGTCCAGTTATTTTATGCTGAAAGAAAAATATACGTTTGACTATGAAGCCGAAAGCAGCTATGGTGGCAAAAAGGGGGCAGTCTATGAACCCAAAGGAAGTTATGGAGATAAAAAAAGTGTAACCTATGAGGTCAAGGGAGAGAACCAGCATATTTTTGGTGTAGCAGATTTTTCAATATCAGTTGAAAAGAAAATCAGCGACAAGGTCAATATCGGGGTAAAGCCCTTTATTAAGATACCACTGACAGGAATAGGTTATGGGAATGTGAACCTACAATCAAAAGGTGTGGCAGTTACACTGGGATTGAGTTTATAATAAGATCAGTATATACCGATCGAGTATCAAGCTGTTCATGTTTACAGCTGAACCATCCTATCGGGAGCGGGGTTGAGCTTCTATCGTCGGGTTAAAAATAACGTGAGCTATGGACGTATTTGGGAAGGATATCTATGAAAGCCTGAGCAGCGCGGCTGTTCAAAATTGACATGTGCAGAAATAAAGTAAAAAAAGTCTATTATTTTGGTAGATATTTTTGCTTTTATACTTTTAAATGTTTATATTTGTCCTATCATAATTTAGGTTTATAATTGGTTATTTAAAGGTTTTCATCCTCCCCGTTTGAAAACCTTTTTTGTTTATGTACTGTTTGCTTAATAATCAATTTCATTGTCTACTTTTCTTTCAATTCTATTTAGCGAAAAAAATCCTACGCTGGCTCTAATTTTAATGTAAGGCCTTTTTATTTATAATAAGAACAGAAATGAATGCGATGTGTAGCACATTTCTCTTATCCTTTTCGGGAGCATAGGGAAATGTTATTCTTCAACTGAAAGCGCTAGGACCCTTGTTGGGAAGACTATCCGTTTCGATTGTTATGTTGGAGTCTGTTAGTTCATTCGCATTTTTTGGATTTTGTTGGAAACATAGGCGTTATACTCTATGAAACTTGGATATTGATCTGTTTTAGCCAATTCTGGGATAATAATGGCTAATTCAGTTCCCAAATCTAAAAACTGTGTTTCAAGAAGCTTAAACCTATTTTCATCAGCACGCTCTTTAGCCTTGGTCATTTCAGCGAATAGGTTTTCCAGTTTATCCAAATATTTTTCAGCTTTCTCGTTGTTTAACTCGGGACGATTTGCATTTCCAACCTGTTCTGTCGCTTGTCTATTTTGCGCACTTTTGCCAGACTGATTATTGTTGAACAATGTATTTATGCCAAAAGCTAGTAGTGTAAACAAGGGTAGAACAATCAGCATAATAACTGGTCTACCACCATATTTTTTAAATTTGATGTAAGCATAATATAAAAGTATACCTCCCAATATAAGCAAACCGATCGCTAAACCTATATTTCCTAAAAATTCATAGACAGGAAGTAATATCCTTGGGACCCTATAAGATGATTGTTCACTGAAATAACTGACTCCAAGAGCCAAAAAAAATGCGCCAATAAATCCCATCGCGAAAGATTTAACTTTTTCTGCAATTGTCTGAACGTTGTTTGCTGTTGTCATTTTGTCTAAGGTCTAAGGGGCTGAACAAATAACATCAGCCTTTATACATCTAAAATTAATGACTACTGTAAGATTAAATCCTTTGTATTTACAATCCGTGGTAACCCTTTTACAATTCGACAAACTGGTTGATTTTTTTACTTGTGCAATATAATGTGCAAATAAAATCAGACTTTTGTCTTTTAAAATTTACGGCAATGATTAGAAAAATTGAGACGAGCGATTATCAAAATCTGATTCTAATATGGGAGAGTTCCGTATTGAACACGCACGATTTTCTGAAAGAGGCGGATTTTAATTATTATAAGGAGCAAATTCCAACCTATTTTGAACATGTGGTGTTGTTGGGCTATGAGGAAAATGGCGTATTAGTAGCGTTTATGGGAATTTCTGGAGAAAACCTTGAGATGTTATTCATTCACAATGATTATCGTGGTAAAGGAATTGGAAAACAACTTATTTACCATGCTATAAAATATTTGAAAGTGACTAATGTAGATGTAAATGAACAAAATATCCAAGCTGTGGATTTCTACAAGCATATCGGATTTAAAGTGCTTAAAAGGTCCCCATTGGACGGACAGGGTAAAGAATATCCGATCTTACATATGGGATTGGAAGCAAATAGCTACTAAGTTACAGTTCTGTTGTTTTATCTGCGAAGTTAATAGACCCAACCGACTTCGTCTTCTAAGATGTCTTTCCTATCAACTTTATTTCGAACATTTCTATTGACCGTGCAAATCCATCCCCCGTTTGATGTTGTAGCGAATCAAATGGGACTTCCGTTTAATGTTATGCTAATCAAATAGGTAGATTATGATAAATTACTTTAAATTATTTGCCCTTTCCGTTATTTTTATTGCTGTTGGAGCCTGTAAAAGCAACGATGATAATGTGTTTTGTGCCGAGATTTATATTCCAATGGTAAGTAATATAAATTATGTAAATGAAAATGGAAAGGATTTGATATTTAGTGACAATCCACTTTATCCGGTGGAAGGAATCGAAATATATAAAATAGCGCCAAATGACCAACATATTCCGCTTTCTTTTACAATAAACAGCTCGCAAAAATTTATTGCTGTTAATTTAGAAAAAATGGAAAATGGAACATTCTATATACGGCTCAAATCAGATGTGATTGATAGAATAAGCTATACAGCAAAAATCGACGAAAGTGATCCCTGTAGAGACTATAAACTAAAGGAATTGAGGCAAAATGATAAAGCGGGACAATACGATACAAAAACACAGGTATGGACCTTTAAAAAATAGGGACGCAAAATGCTGATAACAATACAGGTGCCGTGATCTTTAATGCTCGATTTTTCTTGGGAAAATTTCTATGACCTCAAATAAAGAGTGACAAATGTAGCAAGTTTCGGATTTTATCTTTTCCTCTCTTCAGATAGCTTTGTGTTAACTAAAACATTAAGCGATATGCAGATTTTTAAAGATAAAGTCATCCTCATTACGGGTGCCAATAGAGGTATAGGCCAAGCATTTGTAAAAGCTCTATTGAACAATGGTGCAAAAAAAATCTATGCTACCTGTAGAAATTTGAATACGATACCCACATTTGATGACAATAGAGTCGTTATTTTGCCTCTTGATATTACCGACGACAAGCAGATCTCAATGATTGCGTCGATCGCGCAGGACACTGAAATATTGATCAATAATGCGGGAGCTTTAAGCGCGGGAAATATTTTGGAGGGGGACCTGACAGGAATGGAGAATGATATGCATGTAAATTATTTTGGAACAATAAAAATGATGCGCGCGTTTAAACCTATTCTGAAAAAAAATAAACCGTCAAAATTGATTAATATTGTTTCAATTGCAGCTTATTCACCTTTACCCTCTATCGCCGGATATGCAGCTTCAAAGGCAGCACTTTTTTCTGCAACACAATCTGTTCGAATAGAACTGGCTAAAGATGGAGTTGCTGTTTATGCAGTGAATCCAGGTGCAATTGATACGGATATGAACAAAGGAAGTGATTGGGATATGCCGGATGCGGATAACACAGTTCTGAAAATTTTGGGATATGTATCGGAGGGTATGCTTGATATTGTTCCTGATGTAATGGGACAGGGGATGTACAAGGCCTGGAGCGAAGATCCCTCGAAATTAGCAAAGATTTTTTCAGATTTATACTACGCCGAAAATACGAATTAGCGACATTAAACATGATCTTCACATAAGTTCCATATTTAACCCGTCGAAGTTCGCGGATTAGATATGTAACTTATGACCTTATGTAATCGAACCAACACATATATTCGGCAGTATGTGATCGTAATATCCGTTTAAAAAGACCATGTTTGTATCGGATCGTTTGGCCATCAATATCGAAACTTATAGGCAAAATCCTTGTTTAATTCCTTATAAAACACTATCTTTTTTATATTTTTTAAAAATTAGAAACAAGGGATAACAATGTCATTAATAGATTTATCAAAACGCGTAGCGCTAGGAATAGATATTGGGGGTACCAATACGAAATTTGGAGTGGTCAATCATCGGGGTGAGGTGCTTGAAAAAGGAAGTTTAAGAACAGATGATTATGAGCATGTTGAAGATTTCATTGATGCTTTGCATGAAAAAGCTTATCCTTTGATCAGAAGGTTTGGTGGTGAAGAGAACTTTGATGGAATCGGTGTGGGAGCTCCCGATGCAAATTACTATACGGGAACAATAGATCACGCTCCCAATCTTCCATGGAAAGGTGTGATTTACTTTAGTGATTTAATGACTACTAAGTTTAATATTCCTTGTACCATTACCAACGATGCGAATGCGGCGGCTTATGGTGAGATGCTTTTTGGCGCAGCACGTGGAATGAAGGATTTTATTATGATCACTCTGGGAACAGGTGTAGGAAGTGGTATTGTCGCCGGTGGAAAACTCATTTATGGACATGATGGGTTTGCTGGGGAATTAGGCCATACGATTGTTAAACCTGGAGGAAGGAAACATTGGAGTACAGGTTCGGAGGGAAGTTTGGAAGCATATGCTTCTGCGACAGGGATCACAATTACAGCAAAAAAAATGAGAGCTGAATTTCCTGAATCGATGCTAAATCAGTATCCCGAAGATGCCATTAATTCAAAAACTGTTCATGAATGTGCGGTACAGGGTGATCCGATAGCTATTGAAGTTTTTCGTTATACAGGACAAAAATTAGGTGAGGCATTGGCAAATTTTGTCATGTTCTCTTCTCCCGAAGCTATTCTCCTCTTTGGAGGGGTAATAAAGGCGGGTGATTTCATTTTAAAACCTGCGAAATTACATATGGAAAGAAATCTCTTTCCATTATTCAGAAATAAGGTAAAACTGGTTTTCAGTGAACTGGAAGAAGCGGATGCCGCTATTCTTGGAGCGAGTGCTTTGGTTTGGGAAAAGTAAGTGGGTAAATGCGGAGGATTTAGAGTGGGAGATGGCGAGTCAATAGGTCCGTGATTGGAACAGTATTTTTTAATTTGTTGCAGGAGGTATGGGAAACGCAATCAAAAGGCATAGTATTTGCTGAACGTAATCTTTAAAAATTGAATAGTTCTGAACAATTAAAAAACAAATTTAAATAGATGAAAAAGGTTATTTTACTTTTTGTATTGCTCTGTACAGCTTTTTTTTCAAAAGCAGATCAGCTCCAAGCGCTAACTCAGGCACAGGCAGAGAAAGCCGTTGGGTATCTTAAAAAAGAAGCGGTTGTTATTTTATGGTGCAGCTGTTGTGATAATGAGACTCCCAAAAAAGTCACTGTTAACGAGGTGTTTTTTAAAAAAGATAATGATGGGAAATATTATTCTGTCATATTAAAGGGTAGAGATGAAAATGGAAAGGATGTCGAAGAATATTTAGATCTAGCCTATGTGTTTGTGAAAAAAGGCAATAAAGCAAAAAGTTTAGGCAAGGTATTAAAATTTGAGTGCGATCCCTGTACCAAACCATTTGATTGGTCGGTTTAGGTGATACAGCAATCTCGAATTTGTTAATCGCTACAAAAAAGGTCAGCATGGAAGATCCGTGCTGACCTTTTTTGCGAAGTGCCAAGACCCGTTTCAAGATTTATTCCGTCTGCATATCAATATCCGAAAAGGGCTTTCATCCCACTGCATGTGTAAAATAGCTGTTCCATCGTTTCCTGTAAGCGGAGCGGATGTTACCCTTTCATTTTTTTATTGCCTTCAAAATGGATCATCCATGCAATGCCAAATTTATCCTGAAAGGATGCAAATAATTCAGCAAAAAACTGTTCGCCCAAAGGCATTTCTATATTTTGGGCGCCCACTGAAAGCTTATTGTAAAGTTCTGTGGCCTCTGTCGCAGATTGTGCATCCAACATCAGATAACTGCCAGTTCCAAAGGTCGCTTTCTGGCCGAAACTCTCCAGACAGTCTGAGCCCATTAGCATAACCGAATTGTTAATATTGAGTGCAGTATGCATAATTTTATCCTTATCAGCTTCTGCAATAGGATGTTCGGGATCCGCAGGCATGTCGCCGAAACGATGAACGCCGATTAGTGGCGTGTTAAAAACTGTTTTGTAGAAGTCAAATGCTTCTTCGCAGTTACCATTGAAATTTAGATACGCGTGCAATAGTGCCATAATTATATAATTTTAGTTGAATACCCCAAAGATAAATTCGACGATGACAGCTGTCTGTCAATAGCTCTAAAATAGTTATGATCAACATGCTTGTGGCCTTTTCGTCTCGGTCAGCTGCTATATGAAGCCTATAACCTTCAAAAGGAAAACAACGGCTAGCAAAAGATGTTTTTTGTTATTTGTGAAACTATTTGTTGGTGATAAAGATTAGCGTATATAATTGACTAAGCATTACTGAATAATTTATCCTTTCCTTTTTGTCATTCGAAATGCTCGTTTAATGGGGATATAAAAAATCCTCCTGCGATTTTAAGCTCAGGAGGATCTCAGTGCGGAAGAAGGGACTCGAACCCCCACGCCTCGCGGCGCCAGATCCTAAGTCTGGTGCGGCTACCAATTACGCCACTTCCGCATTAGGATTTCTTTTGATGTCGCAAATATATAAACCTAACCGTTATCTTGCAAATATTCTGTCGATATTCGTTGTACGGGGCACATTATGAGCTAGATATTTTCAAAATAGCTCCTTTTATCCATTTAATGGGTAAAAGCTAGACGAATCGGAAGGCCTGTGTTCCTGCCGATAGACGATCGGGGATTTTCCTGTTAACTGTTTAAAGTAGCGGTTGAAATTCGAGATATTATTGAACCCTGAGCTTGAGCAGATAGCGGAGACAGTTTCATTTCCGTCCCGTAGGAGCTTGCAGGCATGCTCAATTCTGACTTCAATAAGAAAATCGAAGTAACTTCGTCCAGTACGCGATTTGAAATAATGGCAAAATGCATTCGGAACCATATAGACAATGCCCGCGATGTCACTTAATTTGATGTCTTTGTAAAAATTGTCCATTGTGTACAGATAGATTCTGCTCAGGCGTGTCTCGTCTATTTTCTTAAAAGGTTTAATATCATCACTTGCATCACTGTGGGGTATATTCTGGCTGGCACTGATTTCATTGATGAGCAATAGCAACAAGGGGAGCTGTTCGTAGCTTTCGCAGCTTTCTAACCGTTTGAGCTTCCTTATCGCGCTTGTTTTTGTTCGCCCTTCTAACTGTAATCCAACCTTTGAAGCTGTTAGCAACTTACTGAGCGGGTTGTTTTCAGGAAGATTGAGAAAATCTTGCCCTAATTTGTAAGGATCAAAATGTAAGGTTAATAGTTTGAGAGGAACTGGCGTTCTGCCGTGCTTCATGGCATAATCATAATAGCGGTTCGTTTCGAATTTGAACATATGCGGCGTATTAGCCCCAATGAGGATTATTGTTCCACTAGCAATTCTTTTGGAAGACTGACCTATCGAAAAAGTTCCCTGTCCGGAGACGATATAAATCAGCTCAAGTTCCCGATGGCTATGGAAGCTGTTAGAAGCATGATAAACATCGGCGGTTGCAAAGGTGAAGATTGAGTTTTTCGTTAGGATTGTCTGTCCGAAGTAGTTTTCCATTTATATAATATAAATACGAATATGATTGTGTTGTAAATAAAATTATTAAAATAATATCAGTTTGTCTTAATATTTAACAAATGACTTCAAAAAATGAGGCCTAACTTCGTGTAAAATTATTGTATAATGAACGACAACAGATTTACAATGCGCCTGATTGAAGCCTCTATAGGGGATATTGATCTGGTAGGAGGGAAGAGTGCTTCTCTAGGCGAAATGTTACAGCATTTGAAACCTTTAGGGGTAAATATTCCGGATGGATTTATTGTGACCAGTAAGGCCTACTTTCAATTTATCACGGAAAATCAACTCGATCAGAAGATCAAGGACATACTGCAGGGTGTTGACAGTACAAACCTACGTGAGCTGACCAGTTGTGGGGAGAGGATAAGAACATTGATTCAGCAAGGTGTTTTCTCGATAGCAATGGAAAAGGAAATTCTGGCAGCTTACGAAAAGCTTATCGGCTTAGAGAATGAATACGACTTCGGTGTCGCAGTGCGTTCGTCTGCCACCGCAGAAGATCTGCCTGACGCCTCATTTGCTGGCCAACAGGATACCTACTTAAACATTAGGGGGCAACAAGATCTGTTGATGGCGATTAAAAATTGTTTTGCATCGCTATTCACTGACAGGGCGATCAGTTATCGGGAAGCATTTAACTTTGGCCATTTTAATATAGGTCTCTCTGTATGCATACAACAGATGGTGCGCTCCGACTTGGGGAGTTCGGGAGTCGCTTTTTCTATTGATACAGAAAGTGGTTTCAAAGAAGCCGTGATTATAAATGGATCTTATGGCTTGGGAGAACTCCTTGTTCAGGGCGTAGTGAATCCGGATGAATTTATTGTATATAAACCCTTGCTGAAAAGAGGTTATGCATCGATTGTAGAAAAGAAACTGGGAGGAAAACAGTTACAGATGATCTACAGTACTTCGCAAGGGGAGAAGGTGAAAGTGATCGATACGCCAGAGGAAAGCGCAAAACGGTTTTGTCTAAGTGATGCGCAGATTCTTCTGTTATCCAAATGGGTGTGTATAATTGAAGAGTATTATACAGCACTCAAAGGAAAATGGTGTCCTATGGATATAGAATGGGCCCTTGACGGTCTGAAAGGTGATCTATACATCGTTCAGGCCAGACCTGAAACTATTCATTCATTAAAAAGATCCAGCTGCATCACAGAATATAGGATCAATGCAAAAAACAGATCATCTCAGATTCTACTTAAGGGTACCGCGGTGGGAGACAAGGTTGCTTCGGGGAGAGTTCATAATTTCAAAGGTATCGATAAACAAAATATACAAGAGATCAACTTTAATACAGGTGATATTATGGTTGCAGAGATAACCGATCCCGATTGGGAACCGATTATGAAAAAGGCAGCTGCAATAATTACCAACAAAGGTGGGCGGACATGTCATGCGGCCATTGTAGCCCGTGAATTGGGGGTGCCGGCTATCGTGGGCTGTGATAGAGCGACCGAAACATTGCTTACAGGACAGGAAATAACTGTTTCATGTGCCGAAGGTGATACCGGGATAGTTTACCAAGGAATAATTCCATTTAGTAGACATGAGCATGATCTCTCGGACTTACCGGATGTGGGTACGCCAATAATGATGAATATCGGATCACCGGACATTGCCTTTCGATATGCAGAGTATCCTGCAAAAGGAGTAGGTTTGGCGCGGGAAGAATTTATTATCAACAACTATATCAAGATTCATCCGATGGCGCTCTTAAAACATCGGGAACTGAATGATATGGAATTGAGCAACTACATTAGTTCGCTTATTGCCGGTTACGGGGACGAAGAACAATATTTTATTGAAAAACTATCCTATGGAATAGGAAAAATCGCTTCCGCATATTATCCGAATAAGGTAATCGTTCGTTTCTCAGATTTTAAAACCAACGAGTATTATAATATGCCCGGTGGAAAGTACTTTGAACCCGGAGAGGAAAATCCGATGATCGGTTGGAGGGGAGCTTCGAGATATTACTCAGCGGCCTATAGAGAGGCCTTTGGGATGGAGTGTAAAGCGATAAAAAAAGTGCGGGAAAAAATGGGACTCGACAATGTGGTGGTTATGATACCATTTTGCCGTACGGTAGATGATTTGCTACGGGTCTATCAGGTGATGGAGGAACATGGTCTCAGACGGGGGCAAAACGGACTGGAAGTATATCTGATGGCGGAGGTTCCTTCAAACATTATCCTCGCTGAAGAGTTTGCTCGTCATATTGACGGTTTCTCCATCGGGTCGAATGACCTTACCCAGCTGGTACTTGGGTTGGATCGCGATTCAGCCTTGGTTTCCGGTCTATATAATGAACGCAATGCTGCAGTAAAAATCATGATTGCGACCCTTATTCGCACGGCAAAGAGGCAAGGAGTCAAGGTAGGCATCTGCGGTCAAGGCCCATCCGATTATCCAGATTTTGCCCAGTTTCTGGTCGAAGAAGGGATAGATTCAATTTCCGTTACCCCCGATTCCTTTATGAAAACTGTGAAAGCTGTCAAAGAGATCGAAGAAAGATTGGTCGCCTATTAATGCAAAAAACTCCCGGGATTATAATCTCGGGAGCATTTTTATGTAGAAAATATTCTGCAGCGAATTCTTTCAATGTTTCAAGGAGCCTTCTAGATTTACAATCTTTGTTAAATTGAAGCGACCTAATCGGTTGATCGAACAGCGATGATCCTGACAGGTGCTCAGCTACAGCATTGTTCTAAATTATGAGACTATCACTGCTTTTTATAAAAAGACTTTCCCGAATGAAAATGGCATTCGAAGTTTTCTGTGCTATTGCTCATAGTAATTAACAATTGAACGATGAAGCTTAATGGAATATATCGTATCTTGCTATACAATTTAAACCAAATAAGTATTAAATGAGAAGACTGATCTATATAATCTCAGCAGTTATTCTGTTATTGGAGGGCTGCATAGGAATAAAAGGGAATCGGGATAGTAACGAAGGTTGGAAACCATTATTCGATGGTAAGGATATTAAAGATTGGTTTGTCAAAATTCATCACCATGAAGTAGGTGTTAACTTTGGTAATACTTTTAGGGTTGAAGATGGGATTATCAAGATCAGGTACGATCAATACGATGATTTCAATGATCAGTTTGGTCATTTATATTATAAAACGCCCTTTTCGTATTATCACTTAAAATTTGAGTATAGGTTTGTAGGAGACCTTCATAAGGGAGCTCCTTCCTACACGCTACGCAATAGTGGTATTATGTTTCATTCACAAGATCCCCGAACGATGCTGAAAGAACAAGATTGGCCCATCTCTGTAGAAATGCAACTTTTGGGTGGATTGGGTGATGGCCAGCCTCGACCTACGGGTAATATGTGTTCGCCTGGGACAAATGTTGTTTATCAAGGTAAGATAGCCGCCTCACATTGTTTAAATTCGACTTCCAAAACTTATGATGGTGATCAGTGGGTTAAAGGCGAATTAATTGTATTGGGCGATTCACTGATCAAACACATCATTAATGGTGACACTGTTCTTGAATATTCAAAACCGCAAATCGGAGGCGGGGTTGCGAACGGTTACGACCCTAAAATGAAAATTGACGGTAAGTTGTTGAGCAGTGGCTTTATCGCCTTACAGAGCGAAGGCCAACCAGTAGACTTTCGGAATATCTGGATCAAAGAACTGCCCGGATCAGCGAGGAAGTGATCTCCATCTGCTGGATGAGTTTATCAATCATGTATTCCAATGATCGCAGGATGTATATCCCTTAGAAGGATGCTTATCAGTGAACTCTTAAGAAATATAGAACTAGTTGATTCACCATATGGTGTGAAACACGTCTTTTTTACTTTTTTTGTACTGTGATAACAATCTTATAATTCCCTTTCAGTTCTTTTGCTCCATGTTTTGCTGTAGGGTAAGGAGATACATTTTGTAATGCAACGGTATGCCCGTTGACGTTAGTCTCCTTCTGGTATCCTCTGGCTTGCATATCTGTTGTCGCAAGACTCAGGATTACAGGCTTGGTAGCCTTTTCCGATATTTCAATTTCGGCAACTGCAACACCTGCTCATATACAGTCTACCCCTTTAGGGCAACGGCTTTCTTCTAAAATACCATTGAACTTAACTTGCAAAGGATATCCTTTCAACATTTTTTGTTGGCCTTCAGATAGCTCTATACGCTCGGCAGCTTTATCATTTGTTTTAATATTCTTTTGCGAAGTACAACTTATCAGACTGTAGATTCCTAAGCTCAAAATAAGAATTTTATGTAACATCATTTTCTTTTTTGAATTCAACTTATACAAAGTTGAGTAATTATTATTCAAATAAGGCGATTTTAAATAATATTTTGAAAAGTATTCGTCGTACACACTGCCCAATCGGAGATCAATAAATCTTAAAAGCAGGACATGGATTAGGTATTTATTTGGCTCATCAGGTATTTTAACTTGTTTTATCTGAATCGCTTGATTTTTAAACTTATAATTTCCATCTTTATTAAGTTATAAACGTAAAATTTGAGTCCATTACATAACCTTCCCGAAGAGACACTGATTCTTTTATTGAAAAAAAAGAACCAACAGGCTTTTAGTTATCTTTATGATAACTATTCAGAAGCACTCTATGGAGTTGTGTGCCGTATTGTAACTTCGGCTGAACATGCGGAGGAAGTCATACAGGATGTATTTGTAAAGGTTTGGAAACACGTTGATCTTTTTGATGCTGAAAAAGGTAGGCTCTATACCTGGATGATCAATATCGCCCGAAATACTGCATTAGACTACCGAAAATCCAAGGCTGTGCTAAACGAACAGAAAAACCAACCGCTTTCAAATATCGTAAATAGTAAGGAAGAACTGGATCAGACTCAAATCGAACAAAATGTCAAAGCAGATTTTATTGGATTCAGAAATATTTTGGATAAATTAAGGCCTGAATGGCGTATCTTAATTGAAATGGCATACTATGAAGGCTATACGCAACAGGAAATTGCCGAACAGCTTGACGTCCCTTTAGGAACGGTCAAAACACGTACCAGAGCTGCATTTTTGCAGTTACAACAATTATTAAAGGAGTATCGTTAGTTTTGGATATTAAAGCATACATATCGTCAGGGATTATTGAATCATATGTTTTGGGGCTTGCATCGGAAGAGGAAGTGAGCATCTTGAACTGTATTCGAAAAAATAATGTCGAAGTGGAACAGGCCATCGCCGAAGCGGAGAAAACGCTTGAAGATTTGGCTGATATCCAAGCGATGACTATGCCTGCATCTTTAAAACAGGATATCTGGAATAGGCTAAATGCAGAAAATCTAGTTGCTCCCGATGGTTCTTCAGAGGGACAGGAAAACGGATTGGACAATAACACTGAACGGCTGGTCAGCAATGCACAGGGAAATAAAACATTACATTTGAAGTCCTATAGATGGGCAATCGCTGCAAGTGTATTACTTGTGCTCAGTGTTGGTGTGAATGTACTGTTTTATCGGCAAACTAATGAGGTGAAGGACCAATTGACTCAAACAAATTTGTCGTTTGACCAACAGCAAGCAAACTTAGCTATCTTACAGGATAAATGGCGTCTAGTACAAAATCCTGCCATCAAAACAATCCCGCTAAAAGGAGTCGAAAATAAACCTAATCTCCAAGCATTGGTATTTTGGGACCAGGTCTCCAAAACAGTTTACCTAAGTCTTGAGCAGATGCCTACCGCACCAAAAGGTAAGCAATATCAATTGTGGGCGATGGTAGACGGTAAGCCGGTGAATGCTGGTGTATTTCCATTGGATGCAAAAACAGATGGTGCAAGCAAAATGCTAGACATCCCCAAAGCGCAAGCTTTTGCGATTACACTCGAGGATGAAGGTGGCAAAGATGTGCCTACGCTTAGTGAACTTTGTGTCATGGGCGGGATCTAAAAAAATGCCCTGATTCGATAAACAAATCAGGACATGCTAAACAGATAAACTACGTTTTTTTGTTATGCTTTAATAAATAAACCTGCAATATTAAGTACAGCTTCTGCAGCAAGTGGTTCGTCAAATGCTTGAGTAGCGGCATTTGATGAAATTTTTCCCATATGACCAGAGAGGCTTGTGATATCCACTCCAGCTTGGATAATATTGTTTTCACCAGCATATATAGGGTCTACAACTGCACCAATACCGGTGTCGTTGCTTCCTGTGATCCACGGTTTTTGATCAGCTGCGGCGCCTCCGCGGGCACGTCGCATCTGACGGATGTGTGAGGCATGTCTCGCTTCGACCGAATGAATCTGTAAGGCTGCTGTAAGTACGACCCGATTGCCAAGGAGTATTCCAGCCTGTCCTTTGTATGCCCGCACGCCAGTATCTTCAAATGCTTGCGCTACAGCTAAAAACGTGTCGTAATTACTAAAGACATTACCAAAAGTGCCACCAGCAGTAAAATCAAATGTGGGTTTAGAGACGGCTTTATTACCGAGCACCTGTTTGAGGAAATTGACATGGGCAATTTCGTGGTCTCGAATGTTGGTGATGGCACCAAGGGGCTTTCCTGATGGAATAAGGCCCGCTTTAGCTACCCCCATTGTATAGTATTCCGCTTCGAGATATTCCAACGTCAACGCGTAATTTAACACGCCATTGACGTCAGTGGGTGCAGTAGCACCGTAAGCCTTTTTAAAGAGCTCGCTAACAAAAAAAGGGAGCGTCGCGAAAGTGATTTTTTTGCTTATAGAAGCAAGATTTTTAATAGCTTCACGACGAGGACTGATTCGATCGCTAAATTCAGGATCTACAGTATTTATTTGTTCAAAAACGTTTAAAAGATTCATGATTGTCAGATTTTAGGTGAATTAATAAGTTGGTAGATCCTTAACATCTATTTTTGATTTAATAAATGGTGCCGCAGCACTCAAAACAACGCTTGGGCTCTTGGCTAGATCTAGTCCATTGGAATCGACAACTTCCTGATTCGCAAAACTACCATTGTCGATCATATCCCTGACCCAGGCGGCGTGCCGGGCTTCGACCGAAACGATTTTGCCCGCCAACAACAGATAGTTTGGATCTTTAATTAACCATCCCGCACCGTTATAGGCTGAAACACCCAGGTCTTCAAATGTTTTGGCGGTGGCCAAGACTGACGCTCGACTGCTAAAATTAATACCTGATAAGTTGAATTCAAGACTAGATATAGCTTTCGCCCCTAAGGCCATTTTAAAAAACTCGCGATGAGCAATCTCGTGATCGCGGAGATCTGTAAAGAAAGCTTTTTCCATTTCCGAAATACCGGAATAAGGATTATTGACTAAGTGGATGTAAAATGCAGCTTCAAGTTGTTCCAATGCATATGCATAATTTAATATGGCAATATCTCCACTGCCAAAATACATGCCTTTACCACTATTGTCCATGTCATTATCATGGTCTTTTTTACAGCTTGTCATACCAAGTATGGCAATTGATGCTATGCTAGCACCTGTTAATTTCAGAAAGTCTCTTCGTCTGAAATCCTTTTTTTCAATTTCGCTATCGGAGATTGATGTTAAGGCGGTTTTTGATGTTATCTTTTTCATAACAAAAATTTTTTAGTTTATAATTTTTCTGTACTTATAAGCATTTACGACTTTTTCGATTGCTTGGATTGCGGAAATTTATATTTTTTTTAATCCTGAAAAATTGAATTAAAGAATATCACCATTTTAATCAAAAATCCAGTTCGCGCTTTATACTTGATATTAATTAATTGAATAGAATAACTATTTTTCCACCTAATAGACCAAAATTTACCCCAACCTCGAGCGCATATTCTAGTAGATTTGACTCATAACTAAAATAAACCAAATTCCGAGAAAGTAAGCAGCGGTTAATTTGAGCTGATCAACCAATCAATCAGATGTGATCGCTGATGGAAATCTTCGGATGATTTTAAGAACCAATAGAGACAAACAGACCATTATGTTAACTGAAATCAATGCATATATGCATCTAAAAAAATATATCAGCATCAATGAGTTCGCTGATCTCGATATGAGTATTTTTTATTTTAAGAGAAGACCATTTATCGTTATGGATCTATCCAACGAAAAGATTTATTTTAACGAGAGCGGATTGGAGTGGTTGCGCACCGAAAAACAAGGAGAGCTGCCAGTTCAATGGATCCGAAGTAAGTACCTCCCGACCAAAAAATGGGTAGGTTTTGCTATAGACAGCAAAAAAGATAATTTGATTTTGCAGTTGATTGATGATTATTATTCAGCTACGTACAATATGCTACTCAGGAATTAGTGGGGATTTTAAAATAACGAATCTAAAATCCGTTGATTCACTTTGACCAGAAGAGTATCTTTCAATTCCTCCGCACTAAAAAAGCAAGGTTCCTTTATGCGTTTGCGTTCATCTGAGATACGGAATAGCCTTTCGTCTTTCAATTGAAGCGTTTGGTTTAACTCACTGCCTGATAGAATAGAATTGCCGAGTGTATCATTGCTTCTTAATATTATTTTCCCGGATTCAAGGAAAATGCTCCTATAGTCATTTATGAAATCATAATTATGTGTAGGATTCTGATTTCTAGACAATGACGCAGATAGCGGATAATTCCCGATTTCACCCTTAAATCGGAAGGTGTTGTGCTTTACCTTTGCTGAATCTATGATAAGCTTCCCATTTTCCTTGTAGGTGAGATAGATGATATCATTATCTGACATGGCCTTGCCAACACCTACTATTTCGAATCGTTGCTGCGCAGAGAGGGGCGTTGTACTAAATAATAAATTGATCGTATTAAATATGAGTACAAATCCGGTTGACGATAAGATTTTTAAATTCATTGTGTTAGCTTTAGTTTTCATTTAAAAATACCTAAAGTTTAATAGATCAGTTTAAATTGAAATAGCTTTTTAAAATTTTAGACAATCCTTTGCCGCTATATTCTAGTTCAATTTTGAAAGCGCTTTTGAATTTCTGAGTAAAAATACATATTGAAAATAATCTGTCGTAAAAGTCGTATTGCTCGGGGTAATATTCTCACCAAATATCCTTGACTTTACTGTGATTAGGTCTTGGGATGCGAAATAGGGTGACTTCTGCCCATTTAGCTTAAATAATGAAATGCTATTTGGCTGACTCAGTTTCTTGAGATCGTTAATTCCTTTTACTAACATAAGTGGCCCATCTGCATTTATCCAATTTACTTTTTCATCCGATGGAGTTGGGAATTGCGGATTCTTCGGAAGATACATTTCGCTATCAATAGGATAGCTTATCAAACTTGTTATTTTGAGGCCAGAGTTCTTTAATTTTGCAGCGAAGGGAGTGCTAGAAGTATCTTTTCCCTGTTGTAAAACATGGAAAAAGCCAAATAACCCATAAAATTTTTCACCTTTCAGATGATGTATTTTGATATATTTCGCTAGATTTTGCACCATTGCCGAATCTCTGGATATAGTCGATTTATCACTGACAAAGCTTTTGTCAATGCCAATAACTTTGATTTTTGCAGTGTCTGCTAGTCTTTGATTATAATCATGTATTTCAGCCCATTTACGATATAATTCGATACTGGATTGTTGGGGGATACGCTTGCGTATGGCGATAACAACCTCTTTTAGTAATGTCTCATCTTTGATGGATTTTGAAAGAAAAAGATTTAATTTGTCCGCATTTATACTATCCATCTCCGCGATATAGTACTTAATATTCAGTTTTTTATTTAAATATAAAAAGAGCTCCTTATCCAGTTTTTGGTTATCAGCATAACCGTGGATTTCTCCAAACAAAAAAATATCCGAATTAAAGAAATTATCGTCGAATAATGTACTTGGAATGCTGTCCGTTACATCTGCCTTGTGGAGGCTTAAGTAATCTGTATTTTTTTTGTTTACCGTTCCGATGAAAGTCTTATTGGAAATGATGATATAAAAAAAAGCAAGCGCAAGAATGGCTGATATGGAAACAAATGTGAACTTAAGAAACTTGAAAAACTTTTTCATAATTAGGTTTTTGCCAAAAATATTATTTTTCAATGATTGAAACAATAACTATTCGACTATTTAATTAAATTGATATCTAGTACGATCTAATAAAGTCTTATGCACGGCTAAATGGATCTAATATCTCGATCAATTTATGGTATTACCGATGATAAATTTTTATAAATGAGAAATAAAGGTATACTAACTGTTAGTATATAAAACGGCATTATTTACTTTGAAAGATTTAATCTATTTATTTCTTAAATTAGATATATGAAATTATTAAATTTATGATAGGGCTAAATAGGATTTTTGCTATTTTATTGTTTGCTGTTCTTATGGTGAATGGGCAATCTCAAAAAGTGGGGGGCAACTTGCTAGACAATACGGCCAAATCTATCCCACAGCTATCGTTTGCAGACACGACATTTGTTACACCTGACATCCCCGCAGAATTTATGGGTGGTGCTGCGGCTCTTCAAAAATTTACCAGCAACAATTTGGAGTATCCGAAGGAGGTAATTGAACTGGGGATTAAAGGTAAGGTTGTAGCAGAATTTGTTGTAGAACCAACGGGTGAACTATCTCATATAAAAATTATCAAATCACTTCATAAGGAATGTGACAAAGAGGTTATGCGGATCATTCAAAAAATGCCAAATTGGACTCCAGCAAAAAAAGATAATAAACCTGTGAGAAGCGTATGTACAATACCGGTTTATTTTAACTTTTATTGATCACCGTAATGAGTAACATTTCTCGGAACCCAGTGAGGCAGCTTTGACCACATCCTATGTACTTAATAAGACGGATTAAATTATAAACGTATATCATCATACAAAGGACGATATGTGGGAATATATAAGTAAAGTCTACTAGCAACTCCCAGTTTGTAAGTCTTTGTTTTTTATTCAGGCAATTGCATAAAACTTGCACCAATTACTTGTAATGAACCGTTAACATGCTTCCATACCCTAAAATACCTAAATTTTCCCGCCAACGGTGCGCCCATAATTTTGCCTTTTGCAGTCATCGTAACAATAGAAATTGCAGTATCTCCAATAATATTTATCTCATCAATTTCCGTTGAAGCTTCTTCTATAATCATTGATTTCGATCGATGTGCATTTAAATCCATTTCTTTCGTTAGCATTTCTCCTGTCGGGGTAAGCGCTATGAGGTTATCATACAAAAGTTGGTCAAGTGTATCCACATCGCTTGCCTTCTGGGCAAGGAAAAGTTGATTTTCCGCTTCGGCGACGTCTTCTTTAGTGATTTTGTTCATTTTCTGATTTTATTATGAATAACATTTACTTTAAAAATAATAAATCATTATTGGTTGACGTTAATTTTATAAATTCTTTTTTGAAAGCTAGCCCCAATCAAGACAGTATCTCGCTTTATCAAATGAAAGCTATTCTTCAGATAATGAATGGTATAGGGTGGTGCTATTTGCTAAATTATACTGAAGTATTTATATTTAAGATATAGAAATCAAGATATGAAGTCGAAGTTAACAAAGCGATTTTTTATTCCATTATTAATGCTGATACTAGTAATAGTCTGACTGTATGTCTCTTTTCCGAATCTTGTTCTTTCTGGCTGGAGTACACTGATTATTCCGGGGTTAATACTTAAATTAACTATCATGGCAACAGTATCATGTTGTTTGCTATGGATTAGTATATTTCTCTTATCCGATAGGACAGACTCGCGAAGCCGACATTAAACAGTTTTTTTGCGGGTTGCCTTTCTTAAATGTCCAATTTAAGAAAGGCAACTACTGGCAAGCTACATCAACAGCACCTTCCATGCATCCATCACGCGGCCATGTTCTAACAGATCCTTTGCTTTTAAATGCAGTTGCGTAATGCGGTTTTCGATTCTTGGATCAAGAAGTTCTTTTATCTCTTCAGTATTACGAAAGGCTTCTATTTCTTCATTGGAGGGTAGCGCATGAACAAGAGCCAATAGTCCTAGATTATTTCCGGTTAATATAGTGGAATGTCTGACCTCACCAGGAAAAGCGTCTATACCGATACCTATTCCAGACTTCTCTGCTGGTTTGGCAATCTTAAATAAATTATCACTCGTCACCCTGCAGTACCAGTCGCCACCCAGACGTGCCACTAGATCTAGTTTATGCGGATCTATTTTGCCATTGTTATCCAAAATAGCTTCATTGATATGCATCCGTTTCACTTCTGCTATAATCAAATTTCCAGCTCCACCGTTTTTTCCCAGTGATATTACGTCATTTACTACACATTCCAATTGAATGCGCGATTCCGCTACCCGAGGTGGTCTTATCGTCTCCGATGCCAATTCAGTAAATCCGCCTTTCGAGAACTCGTTTACTTCTTTTGGATAATCTGCGCTTGTCAAATATGCTTGTTGAACCATCTCATAGCTAATGATATTAATTACACATTCAGGTATTTCCAGGACGTTTTCAAGCGTATGTTTCGTGCTGTTATCCTGTGCTCTGGTTGTGGGCGAAAAAACACATATCGGTGGATTGACACTGACCACATTAAAAAAACTAAATGGACTTAAATTGACTGTTCCGTTTTTATCGATCGTGGATGCAAAACATATCGGTCGTGGCGCAATGGCGGCATGTAGATAACCCTGTATTTCGGATGCTGTTGCCGATGATATATCAATTGTTTTTAAGCTCATTCAATTTTTTATTTATGTGAGTTCGGATTAAGAAAAGTGTAAAGAGTAGGGGGCGGCTTGCCTTCTATCGATGAAATTACAGAAATTTTTGTAAACATTCTTCATTGTTATTTGAAGACATGTTGATTATTTAGATTTGGTATCAACACGGATATGGCCAATACTTAGCGGATGTATACTGCAAAAGAATAGATGAATCTATAATGGTCGATTTGAAAATACTGTGGTATAATTTCAATGTAAATATGGGATAGCAATTAACTTTGCTATTTTTGGATAAACTTAGATCCTAGTGAAAAGACTATTTACCCTACTCTACCTTTTATTTATATTAACAACGCTGCATGCGCAAAAATCCGCAATTTTTGGAAGTATAAAAGATTCCATTACAGGTTCACCGATCTCTTTTGCGAGCGTTGCTATCCTCAATCCGCAGGGTGGTGTTATCGATGGTATGGTTGCAGATTCGGTCGGTAGTTTTCGTTTTTTCGATCTGAAAAAAGGGCGCTATTCTCTTGTGGTTAAATTTATCGGTTATCGCCAAAAAAAGGTTGACGTGGATTTCGATGGCAGAAGTCAGATCAATCTAGCTGAAATTGCGCTTGTGAGCACGGATCAGCGGTTGAATGAGGTGGCGGTAACCGGAGAGCCCTCGGCACAGAAACATAGTGGTGACAGGCAGCGTTATCAAGCAAGTCAGTATAGGAATGCGGTCGGTGGTACCGCTTTGGATATTGTGAAAAATCTACCTTCAGCTTCTGTTGATGGAAATGGTAATATTAGTATGCGGGGAAATACAGGCATTATAGTACTTATTAACGGAAAGCCTTCCTTTTTAGACCCTGCGACAATTTTAAGCCAGATTGCAGCGAACGATGTGACCGACGTCGAGTATATTACCAGCCCTTCGGCCCAATACGATCCTGATGGTAAAGGGGGAATTATCAATCTCAGGACAAAAAAAGCTGTATCGGATGGTTTTGCATGGATACTCAATCTTCAGGGAGGATTGCCCAGTATAGATGATTATGGAAATCATAAGAGTCAAAAGCGGTTTGGTGGAGATATTTCTTTCCAGCTCAAAAAAAATAAACTTGAATTGAACGGCTCGGCCAATTATCTGCGTAATGACAATGCAGGATTTCGGGAAGGTGATGTCTATACCATTATTGGAGACCGGCAGACGTTCTTTCCATCCAAAGGCGAAAGGAGTTTCGACAAGTACAATTTTGGGATCAGATTGAACGGTGCTTATGCACTGTCAAAGAAACAGCAGATTAATTTGGGGCTGCTGGCGTCGCGGAAATTTCAAGACCGTCTAGCGGATATCTATTATACAAACCGCACGATCCAGCCTTCGTCAGGCAGGGAGCTTTCAGCAATAAATTATTTTAACTCTAATCTTCAGAATAAGCAAGGGGAATTCTATCTTATCGATTTCAATTATCAATATAAGCTCAGCGAAGCGCATTTATTGCAGGCTGCTGCAATTTATGAATATGCCAATATATATGGATCGACCAAAAATGCGAATATCGAACGAGGGACCGATACTGTTCAATGGACAAATAATAATTATACCAACCCCTTACGTGGACTACGGATTTCGGTCCAACACCAATGGAAATTGCCACAGGGCGAGCTGTTGAGCGGTTACCAATTGAGAAATGACCGGCAGAAAGGCAACTTTGAATATTTCGCCACCGAGAAGCCGGGTGAAGCGATGAAACTTATTCCCGAATTTACAGGAAAGTTAAATGCAAATAATACGGTGCATGCTATTTTTAGCCAATATGATCATAAACTTGAACGAACCCAATTTTCACTTGGGCTTCGTTACGAATATTATCAACGGGATGTCCTTTTGCTCAATACTGGAGTAGAATATCCATACTCGGTTCATCAATTGTATCCTACATTCAATTTGATGCATCAGCTGAGCGAGGACTGGTCCTGGAAGTTCGCTGCTTCCCGGCGGGTTCAACGAAATAATAACTTTGAGCTAAATCCTATACCCGAGCGAGAGCACTCAGAGACCTTGGAACAGGGAGACCCAACCTTATTACCAGAGTTTACAACCAATATCGAGACCGGTTTTGTGAAGAAGTTCAACAAGGGAAGTGTATTTTTTAATAGCTATTACCAACATCTTAAAAACCCGATTCAACGCGTTAATTCAGTATATGCAGATACTATCCTCAATCGGGTATTCACCAATGCAGATTATGCAACTCGATGGGGGAGCGAAATAGGTGGGGAAGGGAAGATCCTCCCTTGGCTAAAAATGAATGGTGGACTGAACCTGTATCGTTATAAAATATCAGGACAGGTATTGACATATGAAGAAACAAATACAAACAGCGATTGGGTCTATTCCCTGAACGCTGGGATTCAGGCCGATTTCGCCAGAGATTGGAGTACGGGTTTACAGGTAAACTACCTCTCTGCAAGGCCTACTGTACAAGGGAAGGATTCCCGCTTTGTAACCCCTCATTTCAATTTGAGTAAGAGCTTTTTGAAAGGAGCGATCAAAGCGCAGCTTCAATGGCAGTTTATCGAACTTGGTAATTGGGGAGTCAATGAGCAGCGTATTACGACATCAGCAACTGACTTTTTTACAACGACCAACTATATTTACGAAAAAAATGTATTGATGCTCAACCTCAATTTTAATATGCACAAGCTAAATCAATCTTCTAAACTACCTAAGAGTGAGTTTGGCGAGAAGGAATTTTAGCCCTGTTGCTTCTTGAATTCAGAAGGGGTGAAGGCTGTATACCGTTTAAAGTATCTGGAAAAATTCGATTTATCGGAAAAACCCAATGAAAAAGCAATTTCAGCGATCGAGCTGTTGGTATAGAAAATAAGTCTTTTCGCTTCTTTTATAATATAGGCAGCCAGTATCTGAGAGGCTGTATTATTAGCGTTTCTCTTGCAGGCTGCACTCAAATTTTGAGGGCTCGTATGTAGCAGATTTGCATAGTAAGCGACATTATTTACGATTTTTGATTCTGTGTTTAACAATTCGATAAATCGGAAATATAGGTCATTGGATATCGAGGAGGATTGCTCCATCTTATCTGTATTTTCGAGTATCTTCGCCAATAATGATCTAAACAATCCCTCCTGACATATTTTGTTTTCTTCTTGAGCCAATAGCTCGAGGAGGACTGGTATTATCCCATTCTCTTGTAAATATATGGTATCTGATTTACTGATCTCATCGATCATCCTGGCGATTTCAAGATCTAAGCTCTGATCTATAAATGATTTTTTGACTAGGAGGACAAATCCCGCTATGGGGACAGCCAATTCCCAATGATGTACAGAATCCTTTCGAATGATCAGAACACATGGCGTTCTGACAGGACTTTCATTACCATCAATTACGTGCTTTCCAGATGTATCCGACAAAAATACAAGCTCAAGGTATCCATTGTGTCGATGCGGTTTGGTTACAGCTTTTGAATTGTCAAATGCCGCGACCTTTAACAATTTCTTTGGCTCGAGTTTATTCTTTAATGCGATTGTTTTGCTGTCCATGTAAGTACTTTAGAGAAGTAAAAATAAAATAAATCCTGGTAATGGCAGACAAACTAATGGTTAGTTAAATTATTTGATTGTAGTAAAGATGGTACATTGAAGTGAATGAAATAGTTCTATGTCAGTGAGCTCTACTGAAGGTCAAGTAAAATACTAACTGCTGTACAATTGATTCAAGTTTGCATAGGCTAAATAGTAATGTTAATCCTTTTTATGATTTATTTTTATACTAAATTTATCCTTTTTTAAAATAAATAAAACTTTATATGGTATATTTATGTTCTAATTTAGAAATATGAAGTATGAGCTTTTAAAAGAAGTCATCGGATTGCTGGAGCAGTATGAGCGGGATAACCTGGGCGGTAGCCATAGTGCGGACGTCGATGGATTTAAACGTTGGATAGTAACAAAGGAAACCGGCAGTTGCGTTGAACCTTCCTGGGAAGGCAAGGAGAATGGTCGTAGTGCGGAGAGTGTCATCAGCACTTTAATAGTGCATATGAATAGGTTTGCAAAAAGTTATTCAAAAGCTGCTATTTGGGAATCTGATTTTTCCACACAAGAGGAGTTTATCTATCTTATTACACTACGGTCATTTGGTGAGATGACAAAAATGGAATTGATCAGAAGGAATATTCATGAAAAGCCAGCCGGAATGGCTATTATAAACCGTTTAATCAAACAAGGATGGATCGGTCAACAAGGTTCAAAATCGGATCGGCGAAGTAAGGTGCTTTATATTACCGAAAAAGGCTTATTGGCATTGGATCGGCAGATGGGTAAAATACGGCATGCTACACAGATTGTTTCGGGTGATCTGACCTACAGTGAAAAAATAACACTGATCGGTCTATTGGATAAATTAAGCAAATTTCATCAGGCAATCTATGATAGAAATGTCACACCGGATAAATTGTTGGCGGAAGTTAAATTATAATTGACACAATTGGGTAAAAGAAAACAGCTTTGTGGATTGACTGTATTGGCGAAATCTGATGATCAATTGTGTGGCCATATTTTGAACTTGGCTAGATGTAGCCTAGCCCTAGATGTTCAACCTGATCTGTAAAAATGGATTTCAGCACAATGCCGTAAGGAAAGAGCAGACGGGAAAACGTCAGGATAAATACATCGTAGGATTACTCATATAGAAGTAGCTAAATCAACAAAAATGAAAAAAAAGGTAGCGGTTATTGGTGCAGGTTTTTCGGGGCTTTCAGCGGCGGCCTATCTCGCGCAGGCAGGATATGATGTACATGTTTTTGAAAAACATGCGCAGCCCGGAGGGAGGGCGAGGCAGTTTACCACAACCGAGGGATTTAAATTTGATATGGGGCCGAGTTGGTACTGGATGCCTGACATTATTGAGTCATTTTTCGTGGATTTTGGATGCAGTACAGCCGATTTTTTTGAGCTCGTTTCGCTCAATCCACAATTCGAAATGATATTTAATTCCGAAAGGATCTGTATACCTGAATCCTATCAGGAATTGAAACAATTATTCGAACAGATCGAAGCCGGGGCTGGTAAACAACTGGATCGGTTTATGGAAGCAGCAAAATTCAAGTATGAAGTTGGTATGCGCGATTTTGTCAATAAACCCTGTCACAATTGGAGTGAATTTCTTTCTCCAAAGATTGCATTTAGCGCTTTTAAATTAGATTTACTTTCTAACTTCAGATCCTATGTTTCAAAATACTTTAAGGATCAAAGGTTACGGACACTGATGGAGTTTCCCGTTATATTCTTGGGCGCTTCACCCAAAGATATTCCTGCATTATATAGCCTGATGAACTATGGCGGTTATGCATTGGGTACCCATTATCCGAAAGGAGGATTTTATCAATTGGTGCTGGCTATGCAGCAGGTTGCCGAGAAGCAAGGGGCCACTTTCCATTTTGATCATAATGTCGATGCGTTAAAGATCGAAAATAATAGAATCACCTCGCTGTACATTAATGGAGCATATCATGCATTTGATCTTGTTGTCGCATCAGCCGACTATCACCATATCGAAACATTATTAGCTCCGGAGTTGCGAAACTACGACGAAGACTATTGGAAGAGCAGGACCTTTGCTCCCTCCAGTTTGATATATTATCTAGGTATGAAATCACCCGTTCCTAATCTGACACATCATTCGCTGTTCTTTGAGCACTCACTGGACGATCATATTGACTGTATCTATGGTGAAAAAAAATGGCCGCAAAATCCCTTGTTTTATGCCTGTTGTCCATCCAAAACCGATGCTCAGGTAGCTCCTCCAGACGGTGAGAATCTTTTTCTGTTGATGCCCTTGGCAACAGGTCTTGCGGATGATGAAGAAACACGTGAGGCATATCTGATCCACATGTTAAAACGTCTGGAAAAGCATACCGGTACACAAAATCTATACGAACAGATTGCATACAAAAGAAGTTACTGCGTGCGCGACTTTATTAGCGATTATAATGCCTATGGAGGAAATGCTTATGGATTAGCAAATACTTTAAAACAAACAGCGGTATTGAAACCCAAGATCAGAAACAAGAAAATTCCTAATCTTTTTTATTCGGGGCAGCTGACCGTACCTGGTCCAGGTGTGCCGCCATCCATCATATCGGGTAAAATTGTTGCCAAAGAAGCCATTGAATTACATCGTAAAACATAAGACCATGAAAAAGCTATTTGATGAACTCGCTTATGAAGTAAGCAAAAAAACAACTGAAAAGTATAGTACAAGTTTTTCGCTCGGTATTTTAGCGCTCAAGCCCAGCATTCGGGCCAGTATTTATGCGATCTACGGCTATGTGCGGCTGGCTGATGAAATTGTAGATAGTTTTCACGGCTATGATAGGCAACGGTTATTGGGGCGTCTCTACCTGGAAACCAACAGTGCATTAGAAGAAGGTATCTCATTAAATCCGATCTTGCAGGCCTTTCAGGAAACCGTACATAAATATCATATCGACCTTGCTCTTATTAATCAATTTCTTCATAGCATGGAAATGGACCTCAATAAGATTGAGTACGATTCTGAACGCTATAAAGAATATATCTATGGTTCCGCAGAGGTCGTGGGCTTGATGTGTTTACAGGTGTTTACCGAAGGCAACCGTCAGCGTTATGAAGAGTTAAAGCCCTATGCGATGAAACTCGGTTCAGCTTTTCAAAAAATCAACTTTTTGCGGGACCTTAAAGACGATTATCAGGTACTTGGACGTACTTATTTTCCAAACCTGGATATGACCCGCTTTGATAATACAATGAAACGCCGGATTGAAGATGAAATTCATGACGAATTTAGGGAAGCATTGCTGGGCATCAAAAAGTTACCAGCATCGGCTAAGTTTGGCGTTTATTTAGCGTATAAATATTACCTCTCCCTGTTTGAACAGATCCGGAAGAAATCTTCCAAGGAAATTCTGGAAAATAGGATCAGAATACCCAATATCCAGAAAGCTTATGTCGCATTTAAAAGCTATCTGCGCTATAAAACAGCTTATCTATAACTTGCTCAGCTTTACATGATATGAACTTAATTATTATACTGTTTACATTTATCGCCATGGAAGGCGCTACCTGGCTGATTCATAAATATATTATGCATGGCTTCCTTTGGATCTTGCATAGAGATCACCATGATCATAGTAACGAGGGATTTTTGGAAAAGAACGATTACTTTTTCGTCATTTTTGCCCTACCCACCATTGCGTTGATGTATTTCGGCTCGTTAAGGGATTACAATTATTTGTTTTACATTGGTTTAGGGATTATGCTTTATGGCATGGCCTATTTTTTTGTACATGATATATTTATTCACCAGCGGTTCAAATTGCTGAGCAAAACAAATAATCGTTATTTTTTGGCGCTTCGCCGTGCCCACAAACAACATCATAAACATTTGGGCAAGGACGAGGGCGAATGTTTCGGCTTTTTATATGTTCCGATGAAGTATTTTAAAATGTATAATAACAATGACAAAAAATGATGCAATATACTTATTCGCTTATCTTATTTTTTACGGTCATAATCTGTTTTGTCGCATCCTTCGACAAGCGGCTACGATTCGACCGTGAGTTTGTTCCTTTCTTAAAGGCAGCGGCGCTTGTTGCCCTATTTTTTATCGCCTGGGATGTCTGGTTTACGAGTAAGGGGGTATGGTGGTTTGATACACGATATACTTTGGGGCTGCTTGTGGCAGGATTGCCATTGGAAGAGTGGCTGTTCTTTTTCTTCATCCCTTTTTCCTGTATATTTACTTACTTCTGTATCGATAAATTTTTCAGATTACAGTCTCTTTCCGCTTTTAACAATATCGTAGTCTTTGTGAGTATCATCGTATGTGCTGTGGTAGCACTTCGCTATGCGGACAGAATCTATACAGTCCTCACCGCAACGGTGACCATCGTGACACTCGTGCTGTTCCACTTTTTTCTCCGGGTACAATGGATTACGCAGGCCTCTTTAGTCTTTACCTTGCTTATGTTAGGGTTTTTGCCTGTCAATGGTTTACTCACCGGTACAGGATTGGAGTCAGCGATAGTCAACTACAATCCAACTGAATTTATGGGAATCAGGATACTTACGATTCCAGTGGAAGATGCAGTTTACGGATATACACAATTTCTGCTGGTTCTTTACTTTTTTAAAAAATTTCAAAGCAAGCGACACAGGCTCGGGTCGTAATGCGATTTTTAAAATTCTTATATTTTTGCAAAAATTGATATCTTTATTTCTAATAGACCATTTCATAGATTTATATAAATGCAAAAGTTGGATCAAGAACCCTTTTTATGGATTGAATTGCGCTACGCAATTGTATTCAATCGGGACCAGCTGGCATTTAAAACTTTGTTCAAAACATTTTACTCCGATTTATATGAATTTGGCTACGCAATTATTAAGTCGGCCGAACCTGTGGAAGATATTATCTCCGAGATTTTTATGAAATTGTGGTTATTGGAAGATAAGTTAATGGAAATAGAGAATATTAAGACCTATCTTTTTAGGTCTGTGAGAAATAATGCCATAAAATATCTTGAAAGGCAACATGCCCATGTTGATATTTCAGAAATTATTGACTTTAACTATCAATATCCTAGCGTAGAACAAGAATACATTTCTAGTGAAAAACTAAAGATGATTCAGCAGGTAATTGAGGAATTACCTTCCAAATGTAAGATGGCTTTTACTTTAGTAAAGGAATTAGGCTGTACCTATCATGAAACAGCTGCCATTATGGAGATTTCTACAAATACTGTCGACCGACATATACAA
Source organism: Sphingobacterium sp. CZ-UAM (assembly GCF_002000245.1). Classification (GTDB taxonomy): domain Bacteria; phylum Bacteroidota; class Bacteroidia; order Sphingobacteriales; family Sphingobacteriaceae; genus Sphingobacterium. The sequence goes on from NZ_MTCM01000002.1 coordinate 244,389, forward strand.
TTGGCCCTCCGACGTTTGAGAGATTCTATAATTCTAAAAAAAATAAATAACTAGTAATCAGTTTATTGTTTTTTATCTCTGCTTTCCATTGGTGATATTTGTCGGTTTTTGGCTCTTATTTTAAAGACTCAAAATTAAGATGGATCAAGATCAATTTCTAAAATTATTAAATAAAGAGATTCAGGGAACACTGACCGCCGAAGAGAGGTTACTTTTGGAGCGGTTGACCACTGACAATCCTGATAACGGAGTCCTTTATCATTTTATCAGAAATAAGTATCGAACTCAGCCATCTACCAACGAAAAAGCCGATAAGGCATTTGATCAGCTATGGCATAAGCTAGAAGATACAGATGCTTCAGGTCCTGTCCCAAAAAGAGACGCCATTAAGGGCCGCTATCACCTTTATTTACTAGCTGCCAGTCTGATGATTTTCTTTCTTGCAGGCATATGGTGGTATTCATCCCGCGAGAGTAGTATTGAATATAAAATACAATACAGTAGTGGTAAAGGGGAGAAACGTATCCTCAATTTACCCGATGGTAGTACCGTGTGGTTAAACGGAGACAGTAAACTCTATTTGGCAGCAGATTTTAATAAAAAGGAGCGTAGGGTCAAATTAGTGGGGGAGGGATTCTTTGCTGTCGCTAAAAATAAACAACATCCATTTATCGTATCGTATAATGATTCAGAGGTAAAGGTATTGGGTACTAAATTCAATATCAGAGCGTATCAGGACGAGAACAAAACACAAACCTCACTTGTGGAGGGTGCTATTGAACTGAAAAGCAAAAAGAATGGCGAAACCTATCGGATGGTACCTGGAGAGAAGCTCACTATAGCAAGCAACGGAATAGTCCACCCAGCGAAAGACAAGATCGGTAGAATTATGGTAAAACGTACAGCTCTTACCGTACAGACTGGAGAAAAAATGCCCTCCGAAGCGTTATGGATGGAGAACAAACTTGCTTTTGAAGCTGATCCAATGAGTATTGTTGCTTCCAAAATTAGTAAATGGTATAACAGAAATGTCGTAATCGATAATACCGAATTGGAGAAAATCACCTTTACGGGGACAATGGAGAATTACAGCCTGGAGATGGCTTTAAAGACCATTTTGACAGCTAATCCTACGCTACATATCAGAGAAGAAAACGAATCAATTATTTTATATTAACCTTAAAACGATGATGAAAGACTATACCTAAAATTCCAAAAAAGGATACACCTACTGATGTATCCTTCAAGTTCATGAAATAAGAGTGCGAAGTCCCTGAGAAAGATAAAGCACTCTATGGTTCCATAATCAATTTAAAACTATGAAAAAAAATTTACATGGTCAGGTATTTTTTGCACGAAAATCAGGTACCATTAAATATGCATTAATGACAAAATTAACCCTAGCGCTCACTTTTGCATTTACCGTTAAGGTCTTCGGAATAAGTACCAAAGCACAGGAGAAGGTATCACTAAAAATAAAAAATACCGATCTTAAGACCATTTTAAAGACGATTGAAAAGCAGACAAAAGTCAAATTCATCTATTTTGACAATGTAATAGCCAATAAAAGCCTTCCTTATATTTCTGTTGAAAATCAAAACTGGAACAATGCCCTAGTTCCATTGCTGAATAGATTTCAACTCAGGATGGAAAATATGAATGGAAACACCTATGTAATCACCGTGAATAACAAAGAAGTTCAAGGGCTTGATATTAAGGGAAGGGTGTTAGACCGCCAGGGTTTACCTTTGTCAGGAGTCACGGTGGTTGAAAAGGATAAGGATCGTGGTACAAGTACAAATGATAAAGGCGAGTTTACTTTGAAAGTAAGCAGTCCAAATGCGATTTTACTTGTCAGTAATGTGGGATTTATCAGTCAGGAGATTCCGGTTAGTCAAACCTTTATGAATGTGATCCTACAGGAGGATCTGACTTCCCTAGAAGAAGTCGTCGTTGTTGGTTACGGTACACAGCGAAAGGCAAACCTTACCGGATCCGTTGCCTCCGTTGATATGGAGAAAGTATTGGGAGATCGACCTGTAAGCAGTAGCTCCCAGGCCTTGCAGGGGGCTTTGCCTGGTTTACAGGTAACATTTGGGGGTGGGCGTCCCGGAACCTCCACCGAACTTAACATTCGTGGAGCCACTTCCATCAATGGCGGCGGCCCGTTGGTATTGGTAGACAACGTCCCTATGAATATGGACGATATCAATCCCAAAGATATCTTAAATGTCACTGTACTGAAAGATGCTGCGGCCTCTTCTATATACGGTGCCAGAGCAGCATTTGGTGTTATCCTAATTACCACAAAAAAAGGATCCCGAAATCAACCGACCAGCATCAATTATTCCAGTAATTTGACTTGGAGCCGGCCATCTACACTTCCCGAGAAGGCGAGCCCTCTCGAGTTTGTACAGGCATTAAAAGACTTCGGCAATACCTCAAATTGGGCAGGACAAAATGTGGATACCTGGCTTGATTTATTAAAAGACTACCAGACGGATCCGGCTAAGTATGCCGATGGAATAGCTGAAGTCAATAATACCAAATATCCTCTTAAAGAATACGATTTATATAATGAGGTATTCCAGACCGGATTTGAGCACTTGCATAATCTTTCCATCAGAGGTGGTTCGGAAAAAATAGCCTATCGACTTTCTGGTATGTATAGCAATGAAGATGGTATTATGATTACCAAAAAAGATAGCTATAGTAGATATAATTTCAATGCCTATGTGAATGCCGAATTGTTCAAGAACTTTAATGCGAGTGTCAATGTCTTTTATAAAAAAGATAATCGTTTGACTCCCGCCAATATGGGTGAGATGTTTTATCGGGCACTAACCTTCGGTTCATACCTTAATCCCGGGGAAACTACGGATAGCGACGGAAAATCCATTCCTTACGGCACGCCAAACAATTATCTGAAATATGAAGATGCTTCACGCAGGTATGAGGAAAATCTGAGGCTCTTTGGAAAATTGGAATATAATCCTTTACCGGGCTGGAATATTACTGCAGAATATACCTTTAGTAAGAATAATCTAAACAATAAAAATGCACAGAACAGAAATCGGTATATGAATCCGAATAACTTTAATACCGAATACCTGTTCAATCAAGATTTTTATACCCGATCAAATTCCCTAACCGACTATAATGCTTTAAACCTGTATACAAGTTACAGTCGGGCATTGGATGATCATAATCTAAAAATGCTCGTGGGAACAAATTATGAAAAAAGTTATACAGAATCATTTTCAGCAACAAGATATGGAATTTTAAGTCCGGGTTCACCTTCTCTGGGCACAAGTACAGGAACACAAAATACATCCGACAGTTTTAGTCAATACGCTATTTTAGGTTATTTCGGCAGGATTAACTATGATTATAAGAACCGTTATCTATTGGAGTTGAATGGTCGGCTAGACGGTTCCTCCCGATTCCTCAAGGGGAGCAGGTTTGGCTTTTTTCCATCAGTTTCCGCTGGTTGGAATATCACCGAGGAGCATTTTATGGAGGGGCTAAAAAACAGTATTCCATTATTGAAATTCAGGGGATCTTACGGGGAAATCGGTAATCAGGTCGTATTTGATACCAATAAAAATCAAGTTTATTTTCCTGCAATACCTCAAATGGGGGCGGGAAATGCCAATTGGATTGATCCGAATACTGGTATCCGCTATCTGACAATCAATCCGCCTAATTTAATCAGTTCTACTTTTTCCTGGGAGAAAGCGCGTACTTTAAATATTGGAGTTGACATCGCATTGTTCAATAGCAAATTGAACGGAAGTTTTGATTGGTTCAGACGGCAGACCGTAGGGATGCTCTACCAGGGCGCTGACTTACCAGCTGTTCTGGGTGCTCAACCTCCATTCCAGAATATTACGGATCTTGAATCAAAAGGATGGGAGCTGGAACTTTCCTGGAGAGACAAGATCAAAGATTTTAAATATTCATTTACATTCAATCTTTCAGATAATAGAGGTTTCATTACCAAAATCAATAATAGTGCTGGGTTGATCGATGGTTTTTACAAAGGAAAAGAACTCGGCGAAATATGGGGATATGTCACAGACCGTTATTATAAGATGGATGATTTTCAGGAAAATACTTTAAATCCCAATTTGCAAAACGGGAAGCTAAAAGAGGGAATTCCGTATTTTAAAGGTGTAGCGCAGAATCCAGGAGATATTAAATATGCTGATTTAAATGCTGACGGTATTATTTTCAGTGGCACGGGTACCGTATCCGATCCTGGCGATATGAAGGTTATAGGCAATAGTAATAGACGGTTTCAGTTTGGTCTGAATAGTAATTTCTCGTATAAGAATATTGACTTGAGCGTATTTATCCAAGGCGTGGGAAAGCGGGATCTATGGTTGAGCAATTTCTTGATGTGGCCGTATAATAACGAATTTGGTACGATCTATAAGAATAATCTGGACTACTGGACTCCAGACAATACGGATGCTACTTACGCAAGGGTATATGCCAACGCAAGCTTAAATACCGCCTCAAATCGAAGAACACAGACCAAATATCTTTCTGATGGCTCGTATCTTCGGGTACGGAACATTACATTGGGGTATACTGTTGACAATAAAACCTTACGGAGCAAAGTGATTGACAACATCAAGGTATTTGTTTCGGGTGAGAATTTATTTAAAGCTGATCATATGCCGAGAGGGATGGAAGCCGATGGTGAAAACATAGGGTCGGGAGGTATTTATCCGTTCCTGAAAAAATACAGTTTCGGCGTTAATGTCACGTTTTAAATCTTCAAAAACCGCAGAATATCATGAAAAAGAAATTTATACACTATATCCTTTGCCTAGGGCTAGCCACATCGCTAACAGGCTGCAGCAATTTACTGGATCTCGATCCGGAAGGCACATTGACCGAACAAAGTACGTTCACAAACTATAATAACTTTATTTCCTATGCTTGGCAATTCTATGGTACGTTTCCGGGCTACAGCAATGCTGTGCCGGATGCTGAGGTTCACAGCGACCTATTTGCCAAAGCGCAGGCAAACGCCACTTCTGACTGGGCTTGGCAGCGGATGGTAGTTCCCTCAACAAGTAGCGATTACAGCAATCCATTTGTGCAGATACGCGCTATCAATGTACTTTTGGATAATATTGAGCAGGCAGGTCAATTGTCTGAGCCGGAAAAGAAGCATATCCGTAGTATTGGCTACTTTTTTAAGGCCTACCAATATATGGATCTCCTGAACAAATTTGGTCAGGCGATCTGGGTAGAACGCACCATTAACGACGGTGACACTGATATTTTGTACGGCACTCCGGCAAGCCGTGACGAGATCGCTACACACATCACAGAAATGCTCAGCTATGCCGGAGAAAATATCAAGGAAAACGGTGACGGCCCCAATACCATAAATCGTAAAGTCGTCTTGGCGCTGACCGCTCGGTTTGGCTTGCGGGAGGGGACATGGCGAAAATATCACCAACTTAAAGACGCCGAAAAATACCTAAGATTGTCAACAGCAGCGGCCGAAAAAATTCTATCCAGTACGATACCGTTATTGAGTAATTATGACTTATTGTTCAACAGTGAATCATTGGCGAATGTCGCCGAAGTTTTTCTTTACAAACAGTATGAATTGAATCAGATTACCCATAGTTTAGCATCTCTGGCGCGTAATTCATCCGGCAGATGGGATCTCACAAAGAAAGCTGTGGATATGTACCTGATGAAAGATGGAAAAACGCGTTGGATAAGTTCGACATTTGATGGAGATCAAAATGCATACGATGAATTCCGGAATCGGGATACCCGTTTATATTTTACGATTCCCCCGCCCTATAAAGTTAAAATGGGAAAAACAAATATGCTTTGGGAGTTTACGGATGAGCCCAAGGATCGGGAATATATCGATCTGATGGCTACACTTTCAGATGAGAAACATAAAACTTTACCGTGGATGAACTGGGAAGGTCTGATATTGAAAGAGGAACCACATTATGTAGATTTCACCAATGGACAACCTTTTAGTGTGAGCTATACAGGCTACAGGTTTTACAAATTCAGCAATAAGATCAATCGGATCCAAAATGTGGATATTAACGATGCTCCGATATTCAGACTTGGGGAAATGTTGGTGGGATATGCAGAAGCAAAATATGAACTTGGGGAAATCAACCAACAAATTATAGATCAAACGGTAAATAGATTGAGAGCACGCGGCGGAGTGGCTCCGCTGCAGCTGACCGCTATCCCGCAGGATCCTACCCGTGATCAGGCTGTAAGCCCGGCGCTATGGGAAATTCGTCGGGAACGTACTATTGAATTGATGGGCGAAGGATTCCGGTTTGACGACCTCAGAAGATGGAAAAAAATGGATTATGCTGTCGCTCAGAAATTAGGTCGGTATATTACCAAGGGCGTAGACGTTCCTTCGAATGCCCCTATACCGGTCGAAAATGGACAGGCAAAAGGTTATATTGCTTACGAAGGCAAAGCACCATCTCCGTTTCCTGAATATTATTATTTATATCCAATACCAGCGGCAGAATTGGTACAGAATAAAAACTTAAAACAGAATGAAGGATGGTAGTCACATCGTACTAACCTTCCTATTTTAGCAGTAATTTAGAACATATGAAAGCATCACAATTGATCGTACTAAAACGAGCAGTCTTGGCTGCTCTTCTATTCGCAACAACGAGCATTTTTGCCCAGAGTGGGAATAAAAGACCGAATATTGTCTTTATTATGGCCGATGACCTTGGTTATGGGGATTTGGGCGCTTATGGACAGACCAAGATTGAAACCAAGCATATAGATTCATTGGCTCGTGCGGGTATGAAGTTTGATAACTTTTATGCAGGTACTTCTGTATGCGCACCATCACGTTCATCACTGATGACAGGACAGCATACAGGACACACCCACGTCAGAGGCAATAAAGAAATCGAACCCGAGGGGCAAGAACCATTAGCCGATTCAGTACAGACTATCGCGATGCTGTTGCAGAAGGCTGGCTATACCACCGGCGCATTTGGCAAATGGGGACTGGGCATGGTTCATACGACAGGTGCGCCCGACCAAAAGGGATTTGACGAATTTTATGGATACAATTGTCAGCGTCAATCCCATCGTTATTATCCTACACACCTTTGGCATAATAAGGAAAAGATAGAACTTGATGGTAATGGATTGATGGCGCGGGGCCAGTATGCTCCGGCATTGATTCAGGAGAAAACCCTTGCGTTTATCGATGCCCACAAAGATAAACCCTTCTTTCTTTTTGTCCCCACGGTACTACCACATGCTGAACTCGCTGGACCGGAGGATGAGTATTACAAACAATATGCCCACAAGTTTGATGAAAAACCTTATCGGGGGAACGATTACGGTCCTCGGGCAACAGTTCCCGGGTACGCCAGTGTCGAAAAGCCCCACGCGATGTACGCCAGTATGGTAAGTCGGATGGATGCGTATGTCGGTCAGATTGTCGAGCGATTACGACAAAATAACTTGCTCGATAATACCATTATTATATTTACCAGCGATAATGGGGCGCATAAGGAAGGCGGAGCAGATCCCGGCTTTTTCAATAGTTCGGGCGGATTGCGAGGGACAAAACGTGACCTTTATGAAGGGGGGATAAAGACTCCGTTCATCGCGTACTGGCCGGGTAAGATCACCGGAGGTAAAACATCCAGTTATCTGGGCGCTTTTTGGGATATCATGCCAACGATGGTCGAACTGGCAAAGGCTGATAAGCCAAGATATACAGATGGAATTTCCTTTGTTCCGACCCTGTTAGGCAAAAATAAAAAGCAAAAACAACATGATTATCTCTATTGGGAATTCCATGAGGATGGTGGACGTCAGGCTGTTCGTAGAGGAGACTGGAAACTTATTTTGCAGAAAGTTAGGAGCGGATCCCCTACAACAGAGTTGTATAATCTTAAACGAGATCCAAAAGAGCAGCATAATATTGCGGAAGCTAATCCAGGAAAAGTAAAGGAATTGGGTCGTTTGATTGAACAGGCACATGTTGAAAGTCCTATTTTCCCGTTAACCAGTAAGGTGGATAAACGCTAGTTAAGGGGCCGTGTCAAAATAGGTGTTTTGATACGGCCCCAATTTCTTTCATTTTTCATTCCTCGTTTCTTATGGTACTCTTGTATAACCAACGTTTCCGATAGCGACATAATTATTGCCTGAAAAAATAACGGATACCGAGCTGTAATCGCCAATTGAACAATCATTTGTACCTCTATTCAAGGTGTAAATAGTGCAATTATTTTGGTTATAGCCTTTCCATTTTACATCCCCAACGGGGAAGCAACAGCCGATTGACGATGTGACTGTACCCGTTGAGCCATTAAAGGTAATCACTTCATTTCTAACACAGGGTGGGTGTGTAGATGAATTAGTTCTTAGCCATTTGCCTACCAGACTATATTGTTTGCAATTGCTGTTGCCTCCACCACCACCGCCGCCTCCATTGCTGCCGGTGAGTTCCATGGTGTTACAAACACCGGCAGTAAATGTTACGCTGCTTGCCCAAGTAGTTCCATTTGTAGAACTAGCCGTAAAAGAATGGGTACCTTCATACTCTTTGACGTTTACATCGGCTTGCCCACAGGTAACACCTCCAGCGTGATAATGTCTGATGGTACCTACTTTTTTCCCTTCGATAAATATATCTATATTACCCAGATCGCTCTTTGTAAAAAAGGATACCGTTCCTGTATTGTTTTCTTCCACTACGTCCTCGCGTGTGCAAGCATATATCGCTACCACTCCTAAGATAGCTACTAACGATAGATATAATACTTTTTTCATAGGATTAATTTTTTAGGGTTAACGTATGATGAATTTGTATATTCTCGAGATTGGCACAAACCCTTTCTTATAGCTTCGTATTGATAAAGCAAATTTATCTAGGCCTTGATCAAAAAAAAATACCTAGCACTAGGTATTTTCGTTGTATCTGATCTTGTTTTAATATCCATTTTTCTGTACAGACTCACCATAAACCGATTTAGACTTTTGTAAATTGTGATGGATCGTCATAGCCTGGCTTAGTATTTACTCCTATTGGTTGAATATATAAAAAGCATGATTATTTTTTTACCGCTATATAGCCAATAAGGTTTGCATTCCAGTGGATCAGGACAAAAATGATGATTTTCCGGGCGCGGATAAGTTTGTTATTGAGGAAATTTAATCGATTGGTTCCTTTGAAGGAAAGTAAAGATAGACTGTTGTACCTTTTTGGGGTTTAGAATTTATTTGTATGTTGATCTGCAAAAAATCCGCAATGCTTTTTACGATCGACATACCCAGCCCATTCCCTTTTGAATATTTACTCCTGAAACGTTCGAAAAGGTTCTCTAATTCGGTCGCAGTCATTCCCACTCCGCTATCCGAAATTATTATTTGATGATTTGTTCCATCAAAATTATGGGTAATGTTGATCCAACCTTGTGGACGGTTATATATGATTGCATTATTGATCAAATTATGGAACAGATGGAAGAGAAGCTCTTCGTGTTGATGGCTTAAGGCAATATCTTTAGGAACCTCAATAGACAGATAAATCTGTTTTTCAGCCATGAGTGGTTCAAGCTCTTCGGTTACCCTTGTTAGCAATGGTCTGATTAAAACCTTGTGTGTACGCTGGTACTGGCCGCTATCGACGCGTGCCAGGAAGAGCAGTGTTTTAACGATCCCGTTCAGACGATCGAGTGTTTGTAACGATGAAAGGAGCTTTTCTTGCAATTCCAGGTTAAGATCTGGCTGGATTAGCATATTTTCTATCTTACCTCGCAGGATGCTGATTGGTGTCAGCAGTTCGTGGGAAGCATTGGCGGTAAAATCCTTTTCGCGTGTATAGGCGTGTGTAGCCCTTTGCATAAGGTCGCAAAGGTGTTCATCCAGCAGGCGGAAGTCTGTTGTCGTCGTTGGGATTGCTTTAAATTCCAGGTCAAATGGAAACTGTTGTTCGGAAAGCCGATAGCGAATAATTCGTTGTAACGGGCTCAACAGATGGCGTCCATAAAAATAATCCACGGAGATGGTCAGTAAAAACAATACCATTAAAATAACGAGTGCGACCTGTTGCAGGATAGCCGCATAAAGTGAGATGCTATGTTGCGATCTACCAATTTCCAATAAGTACATTTTTCCATCCGCTTCAAAAAAGCGATGCAAAATCCGGTAGTTTAAGGTGTCGCTTTCCACAATGCGCCGCTGATTGTCTATATGTGACGGGCCTAAATCGGAAGAGTCAGCCCTGGCCGTCTGAATGGCAATATAATCTTCTTTGAGCATGGTATAACTGCCGTAGTTCTGTTCCCCTTGCAGATAGTATTCCATGCCGTTTTCACGGATCTTGTCAAATACTTTGGTCTCTTGGCCATGTAGGAATCTATCGATGGAGTATTGCGTATACCAACTGAAGACTATCGGCAAGATGCATAAGAAAAAGCCAAAGATCAGCAGTTTCGAAAAAGCAAAATAGAGCGTAAATTTAGTGTTCAGTTTCACGGCAATACAATTTTATAGCCGATTCCCCGAACCGACTGTAGCCAGGGGACAGGTGCAAACACCGACATTTTTTTCCTGATATTTTTGATATGGACATCAATGTAATTTGAGTCCGTATTCGGAAAGCTCAGGTCTCCCCACACATGCTCGTACAATTGCGAGCGGCTCAAGGGGCGATTCTTGTTTAGTAGAAGATAGGTCAGGATATCAAATTCCTTTTTGAAGAGGACGATTTCTTGATCCTGGTAATAAACAGCCCTGTTTTCAATATCAATACTAAATTCACCCACCTGTAGTGGCTGAGCGGTATGGCCCAAACGGCGTCGATAGATAGCGAATAGGCGTATGTGCAGTTCGGCCAAGGAGAAAGGTTTGGGAAGGTAGTCGTCTGCACCATTTTTTAATCCCAGTATGCGGTCTTCAAGAGCACCACGCGCGGAGGCAATCACGACAGCGCTATCCGGGTGATCCGTTCTGATCATATCCAATAGGTTCATGCCATCTCCATCCGGCAGGCTTAGATCAAGGACTATGGCATCAAAGAAACGATCCCTAAGTACGCGTATCGCATCTGCTAGGGTTGAGCAAACCTGACAATCGTATTGTTCAAGCCGGAGAAAATCGGTAATTTCCCGGGCCAATTCCGGTTCGTCCTCTACGATAAGTACCTTCATACCCTTTGCAAATAGCTTCAATTAAAATTGATAAAAATATCCCACATTAAAAAACGAATTATGTTTTTGCTCCGCCGCGGCATTCTTTCCCAGTACCGAGAGTTGATAGGAGAGTAAGAATGCACCATTGCCATATTGCCAGATCAAGGGAAGCTGAAAATTATAAGACAGCATTTTGAACCCGGTTGACTCAACAGTCGTTTCCTCATATTCCGGCTTTTGATTGACAGGTGGTAATTTGTCATCCAAAAATCCTGGAAGACCAAGCCTCCTTTCTTTCTCCTCCAGATATGTCGTATAATAACGTTGTGTACCGGTGGTCAAGGCGATATTCGGTTTGATATAGAGGAGATCTTTTGACGTAAAACTATGGATATTCACGATTTTGCTATTGGTCAGCGTTACGAATACATCGTTTTCTTTACCAAAATTGTAATCACCTTCCAGATCGGTCTGAAAGATATGGCTGAATCCCAGTTCAGCTGAAACATTGTTTGGATTGGAGGCCTGCAACAGGGGAGATTCTTTCTGATAAAAAGAACGCGTATAACCAATGTTCAGGGACAAGGCTTTGTTCAGTTTAAATTCAAATCCCGTTCCCACATGAAGCTCGGAAGGAGCGGAGTTTTCTTTCAGCAGCTGGTAGCCACCCGCGGAAATATGCCATCCCGAAGTCGTCAGCATGCGTAGATCTGTATAGGCAAAGGGAAGTTTCTCCGATGCGGTTTGTCCATAGTAATTGGCATTGTTGCTCAGTAATGTAGTCCAGGTAAACGTCGTTTTCCGGGCTGTACTGTCAGGCTCTTGGGCAAAACAAGCTACGCTGCCGAATAGTTGAGTAACGGCTAATGCTGCTATCAAAAAATATAGCGTTTTCATGGAAATAGATGCTTAAAGTTTTATCCTAATTTTTGTGTTGATCTTTGTTTTCACTTTTACCCGAACATCAGGGTTCACCGAATTAATTCGAGGTATTACAGGGCGGGGGATCTGTTGATTGCGAGCCTTGGGTACAGATTTTATTACTTTTTCTTTCGTTTGGCTAACAGTTTCTTTGGCCTGACTGGCTGGCCGGTTAGCTTCCTCGTGCTTTTGTTTTGAGGATGCCGACTGTGCAATAGTATCCTGTGGGATAGCTGCTGTAGCGACGCCGATCCGTATAGCGAAAATTAGTAAAGCTGTAAACCATGCCTTGTGAAACATACTGCTCATTCTGATCAATCTAACTTTGAACTAATGACTTCAGCTCAAAGTTAGATTTTATCTGCTTATTTAATACCCACTCCGGTACGAATTTTCGTATTTGTACGCACATTGGTTGAGTTTACGTCAATTTTTGTTTTGGCATTGACGTTTGCCTTTACATTGGGGGTACTTTTGACCGCCGCTTGTGTAGCAACATCCACTGTTTTTACTGCAGCGTGAGCCTGCCCTACGGAAGAGGCGACAGTGCTTACTGTACTTCCTTTAACATCTGATGCAATATCTGATTTAGCGACAGTGCTTACAGCAGCACCATGATTATCCGGATGCTCGGTTTTTGCATCTATTTTACCAGCTGTGGCTAATTCGCTGACAGCTTTGCCTGTTTCAGCTCCGGATACCGTTTTTGTCAATTGGCTTACCGCTGTTTTGCCTTTTGATTCAGCAGCATCTATTGATTGAGCAACTTCTTGTTTGCCCCTGATTTCTTGTTCGACCACCCCATTTCCTTCCGCTTTCAACGTTGCAGTTTTTTTTGATTTATTGTTCTGCAAGGTAGTTTCTGCGCTTTGCGATGAATGAACTTTAGATTTTGTTTCCTGTGCCATCCCTGTTGTACCTAGCAACAAGCCGATGGCTAATAATCCCAAAATTTTCATTTTTTATAATTTGTTAATCAAAGCTAAACGCCGATTATGAAAAAAAAATGAAATCTTTAATCTGAATAAAAAATCTCAGTGGGACTCAATTTGATTAAATATCTGAATACTGTGTTGGCCGACAAAGGGTAGTTACGTTTTTAGAAACATTATTTTGGTATTGGGGCAGCTCCGCCATTGGTTTATATAAAGGGCCAAACGCTTTCCAATGCGCGTCCCGTTCGTTCATGTTTTCGAAGGTCGTAAGATAAATCAAATTAGGCATCGTGCTGCCTGCAATAACCTGACCATAGAAAACGGCATTAAAATTTAACTTGTTGAAGATATCGATCTCACCATTGTTGAACATGGAGATTTTATTTGCAGATAACTTTTCGGTTGGAGCTTCATAGCTTCTCAATTCGTAAACGCGTTCACTTTTATCCCCGTTTAATTTGGGGAGAGTAAGAAATGGCATACCCTCAAAGGCTTTCATTAAAATCGTTTCAATCCTTGAGTAAGGCGGATGGGTATGTGCGGCATCGAGGTATTCCTTTCCCGATTCTAAATACCGTTTATCTTTTAAGATATCGACATCAAGACTTGCATATTTTTCAAGTTTAGTTGATGAACTGAAGACGTAAACCAATTTATCCGCTTTATCCTTATTGTCAATCGGTTTGAATACGGCAATCTCTTTAAATCCTAATTTATGCATTGCCGGCAAATAGGCTTTTTCAAGAAAACGATCGATCACCTGTTCTTGTTCTGTGGTTTGGAAGTGATAAACTTTTAATTGAAAATAAGTGGTTGCTGCGTGGGCAAAACTGCTGGATTGACTACTTATAAAAATCAACAGAATTAACATCCACTGTCCCGGATTCATAGGCTTGATCATGTTTAACATTTAGTTTTATAGATTTAGATTATATTTTTTGTTTTCTTATCATTAGAAAAATACAGATTAAAAATAAGATTTTTTTATAATATAGATGTTCGAACCAGAAATACACTTTCAAAAAATAAAACCAGTGTTTTCTTTTTCTATCATACAATTTGCTACCTTTCGTCCTATCATCTATACGACGGATTATGGACATATTAGTTTTTTTCTTGGCTATTACAGCAGGGACTTGGTCGGTTTACGGCCATTTTCAGCGAAAGAAAATTGTTCGTATTGCGATGGACGAATACATAAGCTTTGATTTAGAACAGCAAAAGCTCGAGTTGTTAGCACATCAGGTTTTAAACCGGTCATTAGGCAATTTTGAACATAGAAAACACTGGTTGAAGGATTATTGGAGTTTTAGGGATGTCAATGGGCGTTTTCTGACCAAGGTATACATTGATCTACAAGTGAAAAATAGATTTAACGAAATTTGCACGATTACTGCCAAAATCAATTATGGTGTTCTTGATGGAATAAATGGCATTGAATATGAACCCGCCTTAGACTAAGTTGGACTGTCTATCATTAACGCTCACCTGAGATATGATTAGGGGCATACACTTTCTCTTCGCCGTGACCCGATTCGCCATTTTCGACCAAAATATAGCATCAAGTATGGCGGATAGGATCGAATTCGGGTAATAGCTGAAGCGCTTGCTGTTCCACTACTGATCTTTTAAAACAAAGTAGGTTTGAGATTGGTTTTTTATGCAAGATTCCTGATGGTACTGTTCACGCTAAATTTTTGATCTAGCTGGCCGTAACAAAAAAACTTTATCACAGGCAAGGGAATTTAGATAAGGTTGAACGTATGAAAAGAAGAAAATTTTTAGTGCAGACAGGCCTTGCAGGATCGGGGTTAATCTTGAGCGCAGCAGCACCAGATATTTTGACAACAACAATTAAAGAACATAAGATGGTAAAACCTGAAAATTTAGATCAACATAAGAGGTTTCGTCCCAATGAAAAAGCCGGCTTTGGCGGTGTGGCATTAGGAAACGGTTTTCAGCAACACTCAGATCTTGAATGCCTCCAAGCAGTGGAAGCGGCTTGGAATGCAGGGGTACGATTATTTGATACTTCTCCATGGTACGGATTGGGCATCAGCGAACGTAGGATGGGCTTATTTTTAAAAGATCAGCCACGGGACAGTTTTACGCTCTCGACTAAAGTAGGACGACTCTTGTCACCTAAAGAGGGTTTTACAATGGAGCAGTTGTTATGGAAGGGTAAAATGAATTTTAGTTATCGATATGATTACAGTGCTGCCGGTGTCAGAAAAAGCGTAGAGGATAGCTTACAGCGCCTGGGTGTATCATCCATAGATATCGTATATATCCATGATCTTTCACCCGACAATGGCGATATGAAAGATAGCTATGCTAGTTATTTCGAGCAAGCGGCGAAAGGAGCCATGCCTGAGCTGACTAAAATGAGGCAGGAGGGGATAATAAAAGGGTGGGGGCTAGGTGTCAATACCATCGAACCGATATTGCAAACATTGGATGTGGCGGATCCCGATATTTTTCTCTCAGCCTGCCAATATTCATTAATCAAACATGATGATGATCTGAATAAGGTATTCCCAAAAATCGCTGAAAGAGGCTTGTCCATTGTTGTAGGTGCACCCCTGTGTGCTGGATTTCTGTCAGGCAAAGACCGCTATCTGTATGATGGCAAGTTTCCTGCTGGGGTTAAAGAAAAATTAAATGCTTTACAAAGAGTGGCAGACGATCATGCCGTAGACCTACGGACAGCAGCATTACAATTTGCTGCTGCACCAAGTGAAGTTTCAGGGGTTATACCCGGAGCACATACGGTCGCGCAGGCGGTACAAAATGCCGAGTCTCTCAAGGCTAAAATTCCCGCTGATTTTTGGGAAGAATTAAAGCATGAAAAATTAATTGCAGCGAATGCACCGGTACCAAAAGCATAATAGTTATTTCATCCTCAACATCTTTCTTCACGTTAGCCTGTCCTTCTTCCGTGTCGTCTGGACCGTCATTCTTTATACGTGATAAGTCCGTATTTGAATCTTCATTTTCTTCGGTCGATGTGCCGTTTTCTTGCTCTTTTATGAAATCAGGACTCGGCTCACAAGCAGGCAGGAGCGAGGATATCTATGATAAGGAAAGTGAACTTTCTGAATCAACATTCAGTACTACTGGAGCAACATTAAAAAGAAATATACTAGTTTATAGGTATCAAGAGTTTGAACGTAATTTTCCTGTCTTCTATTACTACTTCAATATCCCCTTGATGGGACTTCGCTATTTCTTTGGTCACATACAGTCCCAGACCGAGCCCCTTGCTACCCGAGCCACGAACAAATGGCTTAAATAGATCCGAAGTATTTAATAGATGGGCAGCAGAGAGCTGATTTGTTACACTGAATATAAAATTGTCCTTTTCTATAAAAGCATTTATTTCAATTTCTTGATGCGGTTCCCCATGCTTTATCGCATTACTGATCAGGTTAACAAAGGCTCTTCCCATTTTGGCTTTGTCGCAATGCACATTGAGGGGAAGCCTCATATGTGTTAAGACTTTTCTGTCATGTATCACTTCAAATTCGGACAAAACCTGTTTGATTAACGGCTCCATATTCACAAGGTCTGTATAACTTTCAGCCTCACGTCCAAACCGGGTATTGCTAAAATCTAAAATATCATCGATTACACCCTTCATCCGGCTAGAAGCATTTTCTATTTTTTTTGCCAGAACTTGTTGCGCTCCATTTAGACTCTGTCCTAGATATTGAGATAACAGCTTAATTATACTAACTGGATTGTTTAAGTCATGGGCCAAAGAAAATAAAATAAGATCTCTGTTTTTGGAATAAATGCGTTCCTGCTCGAGTATATTTTGGAGATGCAGCGTTTCAGTTGTTGTGCTAAAGTCAGTAGCAATAAGATCACTGCAGAATGGGAATAGCGTTTCCAATTTAGGCTGGTCAAACTTAACCGGTTCATCATTCATAAAACTTAAGTGGCCAATAATAGTGTTGTTTTTATTAAGTATGGGATAGGAAATATAGCTTTTTAATCCAAATTCCTGAAGAAGCTCGCCCCATTGCTGTTTTGTACATCGGTCTATATTGTCAATATAAATTGGTTCAAAACCTTTTCTTATTTCCCGATATATTTTTACATAGGTGTTACTATCCTGAACGATGATCTGTTGAGCCTGGTAGTCATAAAAACAATAATTATCCCATTTATTACCTTTTTTTTTGCGTATCAACCCATACCTCATTTGGATATGACTACACATCGTTTCCAGAATTCTTTGGTTAGGATTAATCCCGCCCATGTCATTATATTTTTTGTTCCCTTGATTTACCTTATTCTGGAATGTCATTTCTTGTGTTGTTTTATTTGTTCGACAAGCGCTTACGCTACCTGATGGTTATGATGACGAATGCTAATTACCCAAATGTGTATTAAATAAGATTGTGATTATGTTCAATAAATCTCTTATAATATTCTTGTTGATAGCAATTATGTTGAACAACAATAAATAGACCCAGATCGTTTCATAATTTTATATTTATAATGGAATAAGTAATTTTTATATGATCAATCGTCTTTAGCTTGTATTTTTTAAGTAGTTAAAAATGTGTTTTAATGAAAACTTTTTTGTTTTAGCGAGTGTCCATTTTGCGTTACTTAGTTCTTATGTTTCAAGAAACATTATTTTTTAATAAACTATTTTTATCTACCATTTGTTAGTCACTATATTATATATATTAATCGATATTAGTTTAGAGTTTAGTCTATACTGTCTGTTATTGTAAATTGCCGATGGGAGAGGAGGATTGTTGGTGTTTTTGTTATGAAGGTGTAGAAATTTAACTTGTTTTTATAAATTTTATTTGTGATTTTATGGATGGAAAATCACCGACAAAGAATGAGTCGCAACGGATTCAGGCACTGCACGAATATGAAATTCTGGACACTGCTGCGGAAGCAGAATTCGATCGTATCACGGAGATCGCCTCACGCGTTTGTGATATGCCTATCTCTTTAATTTCATTGGTAGACAAAGAAAGGCAATGGTTTAAATCACGCGTTGGACTCGACGTGGAAGAGACGCCACGCGATTTATCTTTTTGTCAATATACGTTTACAGAAGATCGATTATTGGAGGTTCGGGACGCTGCTGAAGATGAGTGGTTTAAGTTCAATTCGCTCGTAACGGCGGATCCTCATATCCGGTACTACGCTGGATTACCCTTGGTTGATGCCAATGGATTTTCTTTGGGTGCGTTATGCGTTATTGACAGGGTGCCCAGGCAACTCGACGAAAACCAGAAACACATCCTATCCCTGCTACGGGATGAGGTGGTTACGCTTATTACCAATCGACGAGAAAAGGAGAAATATAAAGAAAATGAGCAGAAGCTGAAAGCTTTTTTTGATCACTCGCAGAGTCTCATGTGTACTCATGATCTCGAGGGCAATTTTATTACCGTGAATGAGGCTGGAGCCAGATTGTTAGGCTATGAAAAAGAGGAAATAGAAAAGCTTTCGCTTTTTGATATTGTGCCAGCGGAAGGCCATTTAAATCTTAGGGATTACCTGGTTGAAATTGTAAAAAAAGGAATTGTCAAAGGCGAAATGCGTACGGTCACACGTGCTGGGGGCATCCGTATTTGGATGTTTAATAATATTCTCCAGGCCAACGGAAATAAGAAGGCTTATGTAATTGGTAATGCGGTTGATATCACTGAGCAGCATTATTTGGAGAAGGATCTAAAACATACCCAAGCAATGTTGACAAGGACTGGTCGGGTTGCCCGGGTCGGTGGCTGGGAGTACAATCTGAAGAATGGAAAAATTATCTGGTCCGAGATTACCAAAGAGATCCATGAAGTCGAAAAGGATTATGAGCCTGATCTTGCAAGCTCGCTGAATTTTTACAAGGAAGGAGTGCACCGGAATAAAATCCAGCAGGCCATTGAGCAGGCTATTTCCACTGGAGAGCCCTGGGATCTTGAACTGGAAATTATCACCTTTAAAGGGCATGCACTTTGGATCCGTGCATTGGGCAATGCTGATTTTGAAAATGGTGTCTGTGTACGGCTTTATGGTACCTTCCAGGATATTGACAGACGTAAAAGAATGGAAGCGGAGTCGTCAAATTCAAAAAAACTATTTGAGGATATCCTCGAGGCCACTTCTGCGGTTGCCATTATCGCCACAGATATCGAAGGCACAATAACGTTGTTTAATAAAGGTGCCGAAAATCTTTTGGGCTATGCCAGCGAAGAAATAATCGGTAAATTAAGTCCGGTACATTTTCATTTGCAGAGCGAGTTAGCATCAAGGGAAACTGAGCTATCCACAGAGCTGGGATACCCTGTCAAAGGATTCAGGGTTTTTGTGGAAAAAGCTGAACTGTATGGTTCGGAGCAACGTGAATGGACTTACATCCGCAAAGACGGCTCTCAATTGTTTGTTTCTTTAGCCGTGACCATTATCAGGAACATCGAGGAGAAGGTCATCGGATATCTTGGTGTAGCTACAGATATCAGCAAAATTATTCAACAACATAAAGAGCTTGAAAGGGCAAAAGGACTTGCTGAGCAGGCAAGTATGGCAAAGTCCGAGTTTTTGGCCAATATGAGCCACGAAATACGGACTCCCCTGAATGGAATAGTAGGCTTTACCGATTTATTGACCAGAACCAATCTCGATGCGACACAGCGCGAGTATTTAGGGATGGTCGAACAGTCGATCGGATTATTGTTAGGCATTATCAATGATATACTGGATTTCTCCAAAATTGAAGCCGGTAAAATGGAATTGGAAATTGAGCAAACCGACCTTAATGAACTTATCAATCAGCTGAATAAACTTTTTAATGTTCAGATCGCAGGCAAAGGCCTGGAATTCTATTTAGATATCGCACCCGAGGTGCCAAGTTATATTTGGACAGACGCACTTCGTATCAAACAAGTGCTGATGAACCTAATGAGCAATGCCATCAAATTTACCGCGAAAGGAAACATTACATTTAAAATCTCCGTTCTGTCCCGTGAGGCCGAAACTGCTCTTCTGCGTTTCAGCGTTCGGGACACCGGCATAGGTATACCCGAAGATAAGCAGGCAAAGATCTTTGAAGCCTTTTCGCAGGAGGATACTTCAATGACCAAACGCTATGGGGGTACAGGCCTTGGGCTCACGATATCCAATCGCTTGCTAAAAATGATGGGCAGTGAACTGCAGTTGGAAAGTACGGTTGCTGTCGGAAGCCATTTCTTTTTCGACCTTGACTTACGTTCTATTTGGGAAACAGAAGATTGGAAAGAGCTGGCATCTATTGACACTGTCCTGGTCGTTGCCGATGATGAATGGGAACGGGAAAGCTTGGTCCAGCTATTGACAAAAAAAAATATCGCTGTGCTACAGGCAAAGAATGGGTTCGAAGTCTTGCAACTTTTGATGCGCGGCAGCCGCTATGGAGCAATCCTCATGATGAACGACTTGCCTATTATGAGTGGCATAGACACGATAAAGAAGATTCGGGAAAAGATTTTTAATGAAAAATATATACAGCCTATTATTCCCATATTTGATCCACAGGAGAGCAATGTTGTCGCTGTTTGTGAGTCATTGGAAATTAAGCAATGGTTATTAAAACCTGTTAAACCTGAGGATCTTTATCAGGTACTGACCGATATTCACAGGGAGCAATTACCAAAGTAGCTAAGTGAAAATAGTTTAAGTGCCAACTCGAATAAGTAATTCCTCCTTCGATGCCTTACGGTCTATCACGTTAATGTTTGGCTGTAATCCTAATTATCCGAGCTGGAGGAGTTTAGTTCTGAACTGCAGCAGTTTGGACTTAGTCTATCCGACTGAATTAGAGCGCACGTTGAATGCCAATGTCTTTAACATGGAGACAATGGTAATGCCCTTTGGATCCTACGGTAGCTGATATGCTCCGCGATATGGGTTTTGTTCGACCAGAAGGGCATTTTTAAAGATGAGGAAGTAGGAATCACAAGAAGTATACGTTATTTTGTTTTTCTAAGGATTAGACTGCTTGTGGAAGATGGAACTTCATATCGGTTGAATCTGTCTTTGTTTTCGAGGCCTTCAACGATATACCCACTCTCTGGATTGATATTGAGCAATATATGGGGTACGAGTACGGATTGATTAAATTGTAAGACTATGCTTTTATCCTTTTGATTGTAGGTCAGGGTTTCGATTTCTCCGGCATCCGTGGTCAGCCACAAATTTTCTTTTGCTAAGAAAATACGGCCTTTAGAAGCTGTTTTTATATCCACTTCGATGGTATCCCGATTTTCTTTAAGATTTCCACTAAATGCCAACCAGCCAAATTCTGGATGGTCGACGATATAGGTGCCTGAATTGACAGCATATCCATAAAATCCAGTGCCGTAGTCGCCCGAAATACCATCGTTGGCTAGGGTAGATGGGTAAGAATGGAAGGCAGCCGGGCCAAAGCCGTCTGCAGTCACATTGGCTAATGCGCCCATCATACCAGCGTGGCCTACACGAAGCAGATAGAAATCATCTGGATGGTCACGGTATTCCGTCAATACCGGGATTGCGTTTAAGGCTGAACCATAATGATGCAGCTGACGCTCGATCCGGGATAATTTTCCGCCATAGACAAAATCCCAGTAGCGGCGGGCACTACCATTGTATCCCCAATGGGGGACGGTAGGCATATAGGCGAGGATGGCATTTAAGGTAACCCGGGTTTTGTCGTCAAAACCAAAATACCGGGACCATAAATAGACTTCTTCTTGTCCAGTAGAGTCCCAGGGCATTTCACTTCCAAAGGGATAAGCGAGGCTTTTCCAATGTTCGGCCCGTTTGCGCATCACTGCTTCCAATTGATTCGCTTCAGCTGTCATTCCCTCACGGCGCAAATCATGGAGGATAAGCAAAAAAATGCTGCCTTCCATTTGGCCAAATTGTGCATAATAAGGTGCTTTCTCGATCATCGCCATACTGGTTTGAAAAGCACGGTCTAGATAAACATTCCATCGCTCTTCCCGGATAAGATCCTGATAATCGCGGGCGAGTCGGTACATGACCCAATGGGCAGCAGCGACATGTGGATAGTTATACGAACGACCGATGTTATCCGCCTCTTTTTTAGGCCATGCCGACCAGGTCTTCCAGTTGATGTCTGTTTGGTAGGTGCCTGCCGGCATGGAATCAGGCTCGTAATAAAATAAGCTTTTGACAACGCCGTATTTTTGATCACCTTTCTTGTGCTGGATTCGGCCATACATCGTTTCATGCACAAAGCGTTTCAATTTTGCGATCTCGGTGCGATTGGGCTGCAAGATCTGCTTCATGATGGCTGCTAGCCAGCTGGCAGCCCCGGCTTCATCGCTCAAACCGGCATACCAAGCGCGTGGCTCTTGGGTGACTAATTTCTTTTCTTCATAATCGTAGCTAATCACAGCGGGTGACCTGCCAAACAGGTCCTTGTCATTTTCGAACCATTGGGTAGTCGTCAAGAAATGTCCAAGATCATTGACCACATCTTTTTCGGACTTAATGACTTTGTAATGAATGCTTTGTTCGATGCCATCCTGATAGGTAATAGTCAGACGTGCACGTCCCCACCGCTGACCTTTGATCTCAAAGTGATGCCATTGCTGTGGGCTGTCTTTTAGCTTGCTAACGCTTAGAGCGCCTTCCGGATAGACCGCAATGTTTTTAATAGCCTTGTTATGTTTTATAAACAATTTAACCGGATTATCTAAGGGAACGACATAGCCGGGAGCACCAATGGCCACAGGTCTATGATTCTTTAACAGGGTACGCTCAATTTCTTTAATGCCCGGAGCCAAGACAAACTTGAGGGCAAAAGTTTTGGATTGTTTTGGTTGTAAGAGCGTCGAGGTCGGGATATTCCACTGTTCTATGCCCTTCCAGGACGTTTCGGCAAGTGCTTTGCTATGGATCATCCACTCATGGAAGCCTTCGAAAGTAATACTTCTGGGCGTAGGGTCATCAAGTAAAGGGTTGTAGGCTTCAAATCCGGCATTGCTGTAAGGGATTACCAATAAGCTTGGTCCGTTTCCATGCAGATGGTTTACTTGGAGATAGCCCGCATCTTTTCCGATATAGGGATCGAAAAATACATTTTGTGCATGTGCCTGATTCAGATCCTTCCGGTCCATATTATTATTGAATGGAAGTGGAATTCCCAAAGCCCCGATTTCAATCGCTTGATCGGTCGGATTACTGAGTTGAAATTTCAGGACAAGATCACCCCCTACATTCTCCCAACTGCGCTTGACCTGTAAGGGAATGTTCCCTAATGTTGGACTGATGTCAGCAGCAGCCAAGATCGTTTTGGACTGAGGCAATGCGATGACCTTTTTGCGGTCTTTAGCCGAAGAATAACTCGACCATTGCATTTCTCCGCGACGTCTCAAACTGATGTTGATGTCACCGATATGAAAGAAACCGTTACGGTCGCGCTTGGCTAACATTTCCACCGGTGTATAGTCGAAAGCAGCATCGCCATCGACCTGTTGAAAGGCTGATAGCGTCTGTGAGTGATTGAATACCTTTATTTTCAGCTGCGCTAAAGTGAAGCTTTTAGTTCCTTGATCAATACCCAAAGTCGCCGGCTGGTTTTTAGTAGCTTTCCATACGGGGTGCTCCTCCTGTTGGCTAAATGCAGCATTGGTCAGTAGGATATAAAGTAAGGTAATGAGGATATAGTAACTATTTTTTAAATTCATATTGTCAGGTTTAGCAATTTATAATTCTATAATAGGACTATAAAGTGAATTACTACAAATTTG
The DNA here is from genome assembly GCF_002000245.1 of Sphingobacterium sp. CZ-UAM. GTDB lineage: Bacteria > Bacteroidota > Bacteroidia > Sphingobacteriales > Sphingobacteriaceae > Sphingobacterium. The sequence continues at coordinate 268,200 of NZ_MTCM01000002.1, forward strand.
ATTGATTAGGATCTCTATTAATTGCCAGATTTTAACCTAAGCTAATACATTTTTGATATTTTACATGAACGGATTGTTTTGTAAATAGCTAAATAGTAAATTTAATGTATAAATGACACTTTATTGAAAATCATTTCAACTTAACGATTCTAATTTATGAAACCAATTCAATACCAAGTTCCTATTCCTAAGGATAGGACTGTTTTTATTCAGGAGGATTTGTTGGATAAATTTTATCCTTATATGCATCGTCACGAGGAATATCAGTTGATTTGGATTAAGGAGGGCTCAGGGCAGCTATTGGTCGATGATAATGTGCATTGTTTTGAACATGGCGATATTTTCTTATTAGGTTCGAATCAGGCTCACGTCTTTAAAAATGATTCTATGGATAGGTTTGTACAATCTGTTTCTGTCTTCTTCAATTTAAAAGGCACTTTATCGGGGATTTTAAATTTGCCTGAATTAAGTATGCTACTGGATTTTATCGATAAAAATGGTCGTGGTTTTCAGGTTCCTAAAACATATCTGGCTCAGGTAAGCCGGAGGATAGAATCGCTGAAGAATGCGGATAGTTTAGGTCAGCTCGTAAGTTTCTTTTACCTGTTGAAATCGTTAAACCGGCTTTCGTTCAAACTTAAACCTCTTACAGGAGTGGCGACTGCTGATTTTGGAACTGGAAGCTCCTTTAGGATAACATCGTTATGTGATTTTCTGGATAACAACTATAAGGAGCATATTAGTTTAAATGAAATCGCCGAAAAGGCTAATCTTACCCCCCAGGCATTCTGCCGATATTTCAAGAAAAGTACCGGTAAAACTTTCGTTTCGTATGTAAACGAATTGCGGGTAAGAGAAGCCTGTCGCTTATTGGGCAAGGAAGATTATGATAGTATTTCAAGAGTTGCTTATAGTTCGGGATTTAATAGTGTCACTAATTTTAACCGGGTTTTTAGAAGCATTCTCGGCATCTCACCCAAGATGTATATCGCTAATTACAGGCATTTACTTTACGAATAATTGTAAATGTCAATATCCAGTAAGTAATGATTAAAAGCTGGTTAGTTTGCTGTTTGTAGAGTTGCTTTCTTTGAATAAGAAAATTATAAATTACTCAATTGAAGACCAACTATTGCAGCACGTATTACCTCTTACAGGATGGCCGGGAAGTTCAGATTTCAGAGCAGGCTGACAGACAGAACAATTGTTCCTATGACAATGTAGGAATGATCGTGCGGAGTCATTTTACCCGATTGGCAGCATCCGGTATTGTAGCGTAAGGAGTGAAATGGATTTGAACAGCAAATATCTCGGCATTTAGTACAGATTGGTTTCAATAGTAAACAATAAATCGAAAAGATGAAGAGAAACAACACTGACCCTAACGTAAAGAAATTTATAGTCATTGGCGTACTTTGTACGGCTTCTTCGCTAACAGATGCCCAAAATATGGATTTGTATCAACACACAACACCTATTGAACCTTATATCATCCAATATCGCCAAGACTTGGAAGCGGTCAATTATTTTTACGGCCCGATGCCTAAAAACTGGGGATTTCAGCAGTCGGCTGCCTCGCCCGAGCAGATCAATAGGCTAATTAAGATAGACGATGGCTACCTAGCCAAACTCAAAAAATTTGACTATACAGGTTTAAATACCAATGGCCAGGTCGATTACATTCTGCTCAACCAAAAAGTGCGACGACATCAGGATGAACTCAAAGAAACATTAGCTTCTTACAATCGGCTAAAATTCTACTTGCCCTTCGCCGATAATATCTTTCAATTTGAACAGCAACGTCGTAGAGGTGCCACTGTTGTGGGAAAGGATGTTGCTATCATACTCGAGAAAACGGCAGGGCAGGTGGATGTGGCAATCCAAAAGTTAGCCAATATGGCCTCGATCGAATCAACGGATGTCAATTTCCTGGTCAATATGGTGGAGTCATTGCGGTTACGTCTGGAAAGCGCGTACGATTTTTATAATGGCTATGACCCCTTGTTTACCTGGTGGGTGCCCAAATCTTATGAACATTTAAACGAAAAGTTGATCCAATACAAAGACGTATTGCAGGCAAAGAGCAACTGGAAAGTGTTTAATGATGGTAGTAATATTGGTGGGCAGCCGATTGGAAAAGCGGCGCTCAATAAAAAATTGCGCGAGGAAATGATCGCTTATGATGCGGATGAGTTATTGCGCATTGCTGACAAGGAGTGGGCATGGTGTCTGTCGGAGCTGTTAAAAGCTTCCCATGAGATGGGGTTTGGCAACGATTGGAAAGCAGCGCAGGAAAAAGTTAAAAATACCTATGTACCCGAAGGTCAGCAGCCCGCTCTGATCAATGCATTATATGACCGGGCCCAGACATTCATCAAACAGCATGATCTGATCGATATTCCGGAACTGGCGGATGAAACCTGGGGAATGATCATGATGACGCCTGAACGGCAATTAGTCAATCCTTTTTTTACGGGCGGACGTGAGATCAGTATTTCCTATCCGACCAACACGATGACCTATGAGCAGAAGATGATGAGTATGCGAGGGAATAATCCGCATTTTTCGTTAGGTACAGTGCAGCACGAACTCAATCCGGGGCATCATCTGCAGTACTTTATGAACAAACGCTACAAGCCTTACCGCGAGCAAAATTTCAATACGCCATTCTGGACCGAAGGCTGGACCTTATATTGGGAATTGCTGCTCTATCGGATGGGATTTGCAAAGACAGCCGAAGAACGTATCGGGATGTTATTTTGGAGGATGCACCGTTGTGCGCGGATCACCTTCAGTATCAAATTTCATTTGGGTGAATGGACACCCCAGCAATGTATTGATTATCTAGTTGATCAGGTCGGCCATGAGCCTGCAAACGCACATGGTGAAGTGAAGCGGTCTTTCGAAGGTGCTTACGACCCCTTATATCAATTGGCTTATTTGATCGGCGGTTTGCAGTTACTGAGTATCAGTGATGAATTGGTGGGATCGGGTAAAATGTCCTACAGCGAATTTCATGACCGGGTCATCAAGGAAAATTACTTGCCCATGGAGATGCTAAGGGCCATCTTAACAGACCAAAAGCTCGAACCTAACCATCAGGCAACTTGGAAATTCTACAATTTTAAGTAAGCGCAACCTAACCCTAAATTATGCGTAGTCAACAAAATAGGCAGGAATTCAAAAAGTCATTGGGACTGTTGGATGCCACAATGCTCGTTGCCGGCAGTATGATCGGCTCGGGAATCTTTATTGTATCGTCGGATATCGCCAGAAATACGGGCTCTGCCGGCTGGCTGATGTTGGTATGGGTGATCTGCGGATTTATGACCCTAGCTGCAGCCTTGAGTTATGGCGAACTCAGTGCCATGTTTCCGAAAGCCGGTGGGCAGTATATTTATCTCAAAGAAGCCTACGGTCCAGTGGTCAGTTTTACGTTTGGATGGACTTTTTTTGCGGTCATCCAGACGGCGACGATTGCAGCTGTGGGAGTAGCTTTTGCCAAGTTTACAGCTTATTTGTTTCCTGTACTTGATGAGGATGTTTACCTGTTGCTCATCGGTGACTATCATATTTCATCGGCGCAGCTGTTGGCTATCGCTGTTATTTTACTGCTCACCCGTATCAACACCGGCGGTGTAAAGCATGGTAAAACAATTCAGACGGTGCTGACATTGATCAAAATATTAAGTTTAGTTTTATTGGTCATATTCGGTTTTGCGGCTTTCGATCTGGAGGTATGGAACCAAAATTGGTCCACATCGAACAGATGGGATCTACAGCATTTAAATGTGGACGGATCGACAGCCGCTTATGCCACTTTTGGTGCATTTGGCGCCGTATCTGCTGCATTGGTCGGGGCATTGTTCAGCAGTGACTCCTGGCATTCCTCTGCTGCGGTAGCAGGCGAGATCAAGAATCCGCAACGCAACATTGGATTGAGCCTGGCGCTGGGTACACTGGTTGTAACAGTGATCTATATTTTGACCAATCTGATGTATACGGGTGTATTAACAATCGAGCAGATGGCCAGCGCACCAAAAGACCGCGTGGCCATGCTGGTAGCGCAGGAAATTTTTGGTCCCCTGGGCATAGCCGTCTTAGCGATTATGATTATGGTCAGCACTTTTGGCTGCAATAACGGACTGATCCTCGCTGGTGCAAGGATCTATTATTCCATGGCTAAGGACGGCTTGTTTTTTAAGAAAACAGCAAGGTTAAATAAGCATGCGGTACCAGCTTACGCCCTGTGGTTGCAGGCAGTCGTTGCATCGATATGGTGTCTGACCGGTAAATACGGTGACCTGCTGGATATGATTACCTGTGTGGTGGTGATGTTCTATGTGCTCTGTATCATCGGCATCTTTTGGTTAAGACATAAACGTCCGGATGTACCGCGGCCTTATCGGGCTTTTGGCTATCCCTTTATTCCGGCCATCTATATTGTGATGGGCATCTCGTTTATTATTTTGTTGGTGATCTATAAACCGCAGTTTACCTGGCCCGGTATTATCATCACGCTATTGGGGATACCACTCTATTATGTTGTGAAACAGAAAAACCTGAAGACGTAAGCTCGCTGATTTTCAATGCTGCCTGGGTGCGATGAACGGCAGATTAATATATACGATATAAAAAACAATACATATGAAGTCAACATTTACGGCTGTTTTATTACTGCTATTGCAGCTTACAGGGATGGCGCAGGGGACAGTGGAGGATTATAAACGTGCCAAAGAGATCAGAAGTTCGTTTGCTAAGGTGTATCAGGTGCCACAACAGGTGATCTGGTCTGAAAAAGGAGATCGCTTTTCGTATCGCGTGAATCGCAAAGATGGGAAACGAAGCTTATATCTAGTGGATGTAGCGACGAAGAAAACAATAGAAACTGATGTTGCTGCTATTGAAAAGCAGCTGTCAGATCTGTCAGGCAAAGCGGTAGAATTGGGAGTTTTGTGGGGAAGGGATTTGAAAGTCCTGACGGCGAACGAAGTGGAATTCACGGAAGAGAAAGCGGTCTGGAAGTGGAATACTGTGGAAAATAAGTTGAGCAAATTGCGGGATATTCCTTCAACGGGCACAGACCGTAGATCGGGGGGCTATTGGGGAGCGCGCTGGGATGATAGTAAAGGTGAACCGGTAGAGTCGCCCGATAAAGTCTATACAGCCTATATCAAAAATAATAATGTATACAGCAGTAAAAAATCGGATGCAAAAACTGAGCGGCAGTTGACCTTTGATGGAAGCCCCGGAGAGTATTATAGTGCACGTATCTTATGGTCCAATGATTCAAAGAAATTGGCGGTGTCAAAAGTGAGAAAGGCTGAAATCAGACAGTTGACATTATTGGAATCTTCGCCAACCGATCAATTACAGCCTAAGTTACAAACTCGGGATTATAATAAACCGGGCGATGCATTGTCTCAATATTATCCAACTATTATTGATGTAGTCGATGGCCGGCTGATGTCGGTAGATCCTGCCCAGGTCGCCAATCAGTTTTCACTGTCTGGACCCGTCTGGAAATCGGACAATAGCGGGATCACCTTTGAATATAATCAGCGTGGTCACCAACGTTACGACGTTATGGAACTCAGTGCCATAGACGGCAAAACACAAGCAATTATCTCCGAGCGAAGCGCCACATTTATTGATTATAGTGGAAAAAAATATCGCTATGATCTTAAAAAATCGGCGGATATTATCTGGGCTTCGGAACGCGATGGATGGAATCACCTGTATCTGTTCGATGCCAAAACCGGCGCTTTGAAGCGTCAGATTACAAAGGGGAATTGGGTGGTGCGTAAGGTCGTCCATGTGAATGAGGATAACAAAAATATTATTTTTGAAGCCAGTGGCATGCATAGGGACGAGGACCCCTATCTAGTTCATTATTATACGATTGGTTTTGATGGAAAGGGCTTGAAAGAAATTACTCCGGAAGCAGCCAATCACCAGGCAACATTCAATTCGGATCATTCCTTATTTGTCGATCTCTACTCTCGTGTGGACCAAGCTCCACAGGCGGTATTACGTCGGGTGACAGATGGACAGATCATCATGAAGCTGGAACAGGCGGATATCTCGGATCTGGAAGCTAGCGGATGGCGCAAGCCTGAGGTGTTTAAGTCGCTGGGTAGGGATGGTAAAACCGATATTTGGGGCATCATTGTGCGGCCTAGAAATTTTGACCCGAACAAAACATATCCGGTAATTGAGTATATCTATGCCGGTCCGCATAGCGCCTTTGTCCCGAAATCATTTTCTGCTAATCCGGCCGGGCTTGCCGAGCTGGCTGAACTGGGTTTTATCGTCGTTCAGATTGACGGAATGGGCACGTCCAACCGCTCGAAGGCATTTCAGGATGTCGCCTGGAAAAACCTAAAAGATGCTGGTTTTCCAGACCGTATTGCCTGGATGAAGGCTGCAGCACTTCAATATCCCTATATGGACATTAAAAAAGTTGGCATATTCGGGACTTCTGCGGGTGGACAGTCCGCTGCCGGAGCCCTGTTGTTCCATCCCGAATTTTATAAGGTCGGAGTTTCCTCCTGTGGCTGTCATGATAACCGGATGGACAAAATATGGTGGAATGAACAATGGATGGGCTGGCCGATCGGGCCTGAATATGCTGCCTGTTCTAACATCGAAAACGCATATCGACTGGAAGGCAAGCTGCTGTTGATCGTGGGGGAGCTGGATGATAATGTGGATCCTGCTTCGACCTATCAATTTGTCAATCAGCTGATCAAGCATGGCAAAGATCACGACTTTATTATGGTTCCGGGTATGGGACATGCTTCCGGTGGTGATTTCGGAGAAAAGAAACGTCGCGATTATTTTGTCAAACACCTACTTGGTGTCGAACCACCAGCATGGAATGCTTATTAACGAACAAAAATCGAGCTTTTGAGCTCATAAAGAGATAGAGATGAAAAGTTACAGAGTTCTTTTACGTATTATCCTCATGGCCATGGTCCTAACGAAGGGGCTGAGCCAGTTACAGGCACAAAGCGGGGATCAAATATTGGATGGAATCGGCGAGACGGGCATGATCGCGCGATATGTCTTTAATGGCGATCTGAAAGATTGGTCGCGCAACAACCTGCACGCTACAGCTGGCCAAAATGCGACATTTATCAACGATAAGCGCTTTGGCAAAGTATTGTCATTATCGGGTGAAAAAAATGATTTTGTTCAGATACCTGCTGATGCATTGACCGATATGGAATCCTTGAGTATATCGGGCTGGATTTACCTGCGTTCGGAAAAAAAGGATCAGGTTTTTTTTGACTTTGGAAAGGATGGGCATAAACATTTCTTTGCCGCTCCTTTCGGGACGAGCACGCAGGCTGGCTTCCAAAGTTTAATGACTACAGGTAAAAATAATCAAAAAGGAGCTGTTGCTCCAGCATTGCAATTGAATAAGTGGGTTTATCTGACCATTGTGGTGGATATTCCGGCTAAAACGATGCGGACTTATGTAGATGCTATACCTGTCGCGGAGTCGCAGCAGATCCCGCGCGAGTTGACTGAGGTTTTTGGAACTGCTGGTGAAAAGAACAAATTATATATCGGAAAATCGCTGCTGACGGGATCGCCGACCTTGGATGGCATGTTGCATGATTTTCGGATCTACCGTGTTCCTTTGACTAAAAATCAGGTTACCGGAATTTACAGCAATTCACAGCGCGGCGTTAGTAATCGGGCTGTAAATGTAAGCAAGATGGAGGACAATTTGCCGGAGTTTCCAATTACCCGGGCGCAACTTTATAATGCCTATCTGGTTGCGGTGCCAGATGTGCAGGTGGAAACGGCTCTAGGTGATTTACCGCGCTTACCAAGTTATGTGCCAGGAGTATATCAAGAAGGTATCATTGGCCCCAAAGTGCGGGTATTGTGGCCTTCGCCCCACGATAACAGTACCGTCCTGGAAGCTGGACGATATACGATTATAGGCCGGGTGCCGGGAACAGCTATACAGCCTAAAGCAATCGTGACTGTAAAGGCCAGCAAGGCCCCCTCGGCACCGACGCTGAAGTTGGCGGCTTTTGCACTGAATCAGGTCTCCTTACAAGCAGACGCAGATAACCAGCAAACAAAATTTATTGAAAATCGCGATAAGTTTATCAACACCTTAGCAAAGACTGACCCCAACTCGTTTCTATATATGTTTCGCGATGCATTTGGGAAACCGCAGCCCGAAGGGGCCCAGCCTTTGGGGGTATGGGATAGTCAGGATACCAAGCTCCGGGGCCACGCAACGGGGCATTATCTGACTGCGATCGCGCAGGCTTATGCGAGTACAAGCTATGATAAAACGTTGCAGGCTAATTTTGCCGAGAAAATGACCTACATGGTCAATACCTTGTACGAACTGGCTCAATTGTCGGGTAAACCGCAGCAAGCAAGTGCTGTGGCTACAGCTGATCCAACTGCCGTACCTTATGGGCCCGGCAAATCAGCTTATGACTCGGATCTGAGCCGCGAAGGGATCCGGACGGATTATTGGAATTGGGGTGTCGGTTATATCAGCGCTTATCCGCCAGATCAATTTATTATGCTGGAAAAAGGAGCGAAGTATGGTGGACAGAAAACCCAGGTTTGGGCGCCTTATTATACCTTGCATAAAATTTTGGCCGGATTAATTGATATTTACGAAGTGAGCGGTAATCAAAAGGCGTTACAGGTAGCCACAGGGATGGCAGACTGGGTGCATGCACGCCTTAGCCGGCTGCCCAAGGAAACGCTGATACAAATGTGGAACACATATATTGCTGGCGAATTTGGCGGAATGAATGAGGCGATGGCACATCTCTACCGCATCACCCGTAAGGAACATTATTTGAAAACCGCACAGTTGTTTGATAACATCGATATGTTCTTTGGTAATGCGAATCATGAACATGGATTGGCCAAGAATGTCGATACATTTCGTGGATTGCATGCCAATCAGCATATTCCACAGGTTGTGGGCAGCATCGAGCTCTACCAGGTTTCCAATCTGCCGGAATACTACCGGGTGGCAGACAATTTCTGGTATAAAGCAGTCAATGATTACATGTATAGCATTGGCGGTGTAGCGGGGGCACGCAATCCCGCCAATGCAGAGGTTTTTACGGCAGAACCAGCGACCCTATATGAAAATGGTTTTTCTGAAGGTGGACAGAATGAAACTTGTGCAACTTACAATATGCTGAAATTAACAAGCAACCTGTTTCTTTTTGATCAACGCACCGAATATATGGATTACTACGAACGCGGTTTGTATAATCATATTTTAGCTTCGGTAGCTGAAAATACGCCGGCTAATACCTACCACGTGCCACTGCGGCCGGGAGCAATAAAGCAATTTGGAAATCCCAATATGACTGGCTTTACCTGTTGTAACGGTACCGCAATCGAGAGTAGCACCAAATTGCAGCATAGTATTTATTTTAAAAGCCGGGATGATCAGGCTTTATACGTCAATCTATTTATTCCCTCAACTTTGGAATGGACAGAACGTAAGCTGACTGTGCAGCAGACTACTAGCTTTCCAAAGCAAGACGAGACGGAGCTGACCATACAGGGGAATGGCAAATTTGATCTGTATGTTCGCGTGCCCAGCTGGGCAACCAAAGGATTTTATGTGACTATTAATGGGAAAGACCAGCAGGTACAGGCGCAGCCCGGTACGTATTTGAAACTGAGTCGCAATTGGAAGAATGGCGATCGTATTAGGCTCAAAATGCCATTTCAGTTTCACCTGGATCCGGTCATGGATCAACAAAATATTGCCAGTTTATTTTATGGACCGATCTTATTGGCTGCTCAAGAGCCTGAGGCTAGAAAAGACTGGCGTAAAGTGACGCTTGACGCGCAAGATATCAGCAAATCTATCACAGGTGATCCGCGGCAGTTAGCTTTCAAAATTGATGGGGTTGATTTTAAACCATTTTATGATACCTACGGGCGACACTCCGTTTATCTGGATGTTACCTTAAAGTAACATCCAGATAAACGAACAATTAAAGGGGTACTTTGTCAAGCAGAGTATCCCTTTATTATTTTCTTCCAACGCCGGGTTTTGGTCATAATCGAAGCGCGATTGGTTAAATTCGGATTGAAATCAGACCTGATTCTAAGCTAACTTCGATTATCTATTAACAACTAATATCAATTAACCAAATTAATCAGTTATGAAAAACGCAGGTCTTTTAATAGTCCTAGTTGTTCTCCTTTCATTTGATTTATTTGCGCAACAGGTAACAGGCGTAGTACGGGATGGTTCGGGAAGTGCAATGGTAGGAGCTACCCTGCGAAATTTGTCTACACAGATAAGTGCGCAAACGAATGGTAAAGGTGAGTTTACGATGGCAGCAAAATCAGGCGACGTTATCGAAGCAAGCTTGCTTGGTTATCAATCAAAGCGGCTCACGGTCAGTTCGGAATCAGGGCTAACTTTTCAATTGAACGCCACATTTTCCACGTTGGACGAAACCGTTGTCATTGGCTATCAAAAAGTCTCCCGAAAGAAAGCCACCGCAGCGATTTCTAGTATTTCAGGAAAAGAACTGGCGAACCTGCCAGCGGCAAGTTTTGATCAGCTCCTGCAAGGACGTTTATCCGGAGTCAATGTACAGAACTTCACCGGGGAACCTGGGGCAACACCCACTGTTCAAGTACGTGGAAATACAAGCTTAAATCGGGAGTACGATGAATTTAGTGTCGGAAACGCCCCCTTGTATGTTGTTGATGGCGTTCCGCAACCACCACAACAATACACTTCGCCAGTAACGGGAACGGGTACAAATTTTATTGCTGGAATAAATCCGCAGGACATCGAAAGCATTGATGTATTGAAAGACGCTTCTGCGGCTGCCATCTATGGATCAAGAGCTTCCAGTGGTGTGATCCTCATCACGACCAAGAAAGGGATCAGCCGGGAGCCACAGGTGATGGTTTCGGCCTATACGGGTTTGACACAACGCCCGGAGTTGCGCGACGTAGCCTTGGGCGCCGAAGAGCGCAGGCAGAAAATGCGTATCTTGGAAGAATTACAGCAGTATCGTCCTGATATTGAAAATAGAAATATATCTTTTTTGCTGACCGACAGTTTAAATCCGGCTTTTAATGGATCAACCGATTGGCAGGACATGTACTACCGCAAAGGTATGGTGAACAATGCGGACCTGAGCCTGAGTGGTGGAGGCCCGGGCGGATCCAATTATCGTTTCAGTGCGGGATTATATGATGAGCAGGGAATTGTCAAAGCAACGGGCTTCAAGCGCTATTCAACACGGCTGAACCTCATGTCAAAAGCGCTGAAGGAACGTTTGATGATTAATCCGATTGTAGCTTATTCGCGTACGGAACGTACCCGGGCTGGCGGTGGGGGAGTCGGGGTGACGGCGAGATATACACCGGCATCTTATTTCAACCTGAGCGAGACACGGAAAAATTATCTTCTTGGGATGTATAACGATGATTCGGATGTGAATACGGGAAATCAATTTACTTTCAACCTGAATCTAGGGTATGATTTTTCAAAAGCGTTGAAATTTACATCCCAGACTTCTTATATCTATTCAAACAGCAGACGCGATGTGAGCACACCTTCTTCGGTGGCTAATTTTACCGGTAACAGACAAGATGTTTTTTCAGATAACCAGGTTAACGTGTTGTCTTCTAATTATTTCAGTTATAATAAAGAATTTAATAAACATAATCTGAGCATGATCTTGGGAAGCGATCTGGAATATAATCAATATCGGTCCGTAGGCGCAGGTGCTTCGAATGGTGCTTCGGACCAAATCAAAGTTATACAAGGATTTCAGCAACGTTATCTAACTGCTTTTTCCGATTATCAGGCTTACAGTATGGCCTCTTTTTATTCGCGGTTGGCCTATGATTATGATTCCAGGTACCTGATATCAGCCAGCATACGTGGGGATGGTTCCTCTCGTTTTGGGGTAGGCAATAAATGGGGCTATTTTCCTGCCGCATCAGTGGCATGGCTCGTTTCGGAAGAATCATTTATGAAAGATGGACAGTCCCCGTTCTCTATGTTAAAACTTCGGGCGAGTTTAGGCACAACCGGTGGATTGCCGGGAAATAATTATCTACAGTATAATCTTTACAGGGTCAATGCCGGTAATTTTTGGGGAAATGACAATGCCACTTCGTACAATGGTGTCACAGCCATAACCCCCAATTTGGTCGATGGGGTGGCGCAACCGAATATCAGCTGGGAGCGTTCGATGCAATGGAATATTGGTCTGGATGGTGAGGTAGCCAACGGTCGTTTTTCTTTTGCTTTTGACGTTTTTAATAAGGAAAATAAGCAATCTTTATTTGACGTGGCTTTGCCTGTGACAACCGGATATGATCGGGCATTGACCAATTCAGTGGGAGTACGTAACTATGGCGCCGAGGTGGTATTAATGGCCAATCCTCTTTCAAGGACAAGCCCTGTGCAGTGGTTTAGCCGTCTGAATGTCTCCTATGTGCGGAATAAAATTATGAATCTCCCGAACTCCGGTCGCGATTTGGTGGTCGCTGGTTCCCGTTTCGATAAAGCCCATATTCTATCGGTGGGAAGTCCGATCAATACATTCTATTTATACCAAACGTTAGGCATCTATTCAACACTGAACGATATTCCGATTAATCCCCTGACAGGCGACCGCTACAATGCTGGAGGAAGTCCTTATGCGCCGGGAGATATGTGGATTAGGGATGTGGACGGAGATTACATGATCGATCCATTCAATGATGGTATCAATCCGGACAAACTGCCGATCGGCGATCCAAATCCCAAATTCACGGGGGGCTGGACAAATAATGTGACCTGGAGGAATTTCAATCTGGGTGTACTCTTCACCTTTTTGTTCGACAGGGATGTGCTCAATCTGTATCAATCCGATCTCTTCGAAAATGGTGCTGCGACTAATTCAACCAGTGGATTTGCGCAGTATGCGACGCCCGATTTTAGTAAGATCAATATCTGGCGCCAACCTGGTGACCGTGCCGATTATCCGGCTTATCCTTTGGGTTCTTGGCGCTACTATACCGTTGCTGGTCAAACATTTTTCTTGGATCAGGGGGATTATTTCCGGGTGAAAAGTGTGAGTCTCTCTTACAGTTTGCCCAACCGCCTGGTAACAGGCTGGGGGATGAAAAGCATTCGTATGTATGGTATCGTGGATAATCTACTGATGTTCCAGCGTTCGAAAAGATTACCAGATGCTGAGGCAGTAAATTATTATGGTGAATATGAGGGGAATGGTTATCCGATCCCCAGAAAGTTCACGTTTGGTGTTGAATTACAATTTTAATTAGCGCGTCATGAAAACATTATTTATAATCAATTATTGGAAGTTGGTACTTCTTTTGGCTATCGGCATGGGTACCACGTCGTGCAACAAATTTTTGGAAGAGGAACCTCGAAATTCCACCTATAAAGAGGTCTATTGGAAAGATCCCAAAGCCGGAGAAAGTGCTATTGCAGGTAATTATGCGCTGCTGAGGAATGCCCTGATGGACGGTTTTTATGGCGTTGGAAACCGCTATTACATTTATGGGGACATGACGCCGGATATTTATATCGGGATCAATAGGGATAGCTACAGTCATCCGGAAATTGGAAAAGGAAATTGGACCAGCAATTATTTTGCGCAGTCTTATGGCAATTGGACCGTATTTTATAAAACAATAGCGATGTCCAATATCATTCTCAAAGAAATGCCATTAGTGCCGAATGATATCTTGGTGTTAGAACAGACAGATCCCGAGGCTTTTCGTAAAAAAATTATGGGACAAGCCTATTTTATTCGGGCTTTCTCTTATTTCATGCTGACCAAAATCTGGGGTGATGTGCCCCTCGTTACCGAGGCCTATGATGATCCGATTAATGCGCCTCATCTGGGACGCACCTCCCGCATTGCGGTCATGAAACAGATCGAGGAGGATTGCCAACATGCGATAAACTTATTGAGTTGGGGGTATAAAACAGTTGCAGAACGCGCTGTCACAGCCAACAGAGGATCGGCCTATGCGCTCTTGGCACACCTGTACCTATGGCGGGGAACGACTACGGACCTAACCACAAATACACCGATCATGGATGATATCATGCGTGCTGACACGACAATCAATACCTTACTCGCACAAGGAGGCTATACACTGGCAGATACCGCCAAATATGCGGATGTTTTTAAAGGAAGATCGAGCGAGGGGATTTTTGAATTAAATGTCAGTGAAAATACTTTAGAAGGATCAAGTGCTCATATTGGAATGAAATTTTTGAATAGTAGCTATATTCCAACCTATGCCGCAACAGCTGACTTTTTTACCAAACCGGCTTACCTAAGTAGTCACTTTTACAAGATCGAAGAGAAAGAGGATTGGGTCTGGCATGAAGATATCAGGCAATGGGTCTGGGAAACAGTGCAAACCCGGGGACTTGATACATTGGACGTACGATTCAAAAATAATTTTGTCAATTATACTTCGGATAAACCCGTATGTATTAAATATAGTAACATCGTCTTTCGGAATCCAGGTCAGCAGCTTGAACCTTATAATAGCAATAATTTGATTTTGTTTCGGTTGAGCGATATCAAACTATTGCAGGCCGAAATCGCCCTCTACCAAAATAATCCCGATCGTGCAATCAGCATCATTAATGCATCAAGGACGCGCTATGGTGCCGATCCTTCAAGTCTGTTAAAGCCGGGCTTGGCCAAAACAGAAGTGATGAAAGAATATATGATCGAACGCGGAAAAGAACTCTATCTGGAAGGCCATCTGTTTTTTGACATGATCCGCACACGCACGTATTCGGATCATATCGCTTGGCTGAGCGAGGCGCGGTTTAAGCAAGGTGGCTTTTTCTGGCCGGTAGATCCGCGTTTATTTAGTGAGAATAGACTTTTAGTTCAAACCGAATACTGGCGTGGAAAGATTTAATGATAACGTTAGCAACTTAAATTCTTTAGAAATAATGACTACAATCATAAAAAAGACCTGTGTATATCCATTCTTTGCCCTGTTGTTTTTTCAGGTACTGAGCTCATGCTCGAAAAACGATTATATCAACGATGGCGGCGTTCATCAAGCAAAAGTAAATATGACGACCTATGATTATCTGGCATCGCATCCAAAATTTGATTCTTTGGTGCGGATCATTGATCGTGCTAATTTAAAAGAGCTGGTGAACAGTGATATCACCTTTTATGCGACAACAAATTGGGGCGTTGCGGATTATGTGAGTGCCAAAAAACAACAGCGTATTGCGGAGGTGGGTGACGAAAATATATCCTTTGACATTGATGATATTGATCCGAAAAGACTGGATTCGTTAAAGATATATATGTTCAAAGGAAAGGTGGAGCGTGACAAGCTGGATCTAAATGGGGCATACTATAACAATTTGTTTGGCACTATCCCTGGGGTTCGATTTCAATTGGGGCTGAGACGGACGAGAGATTATAGTTCCTACGTCGATTATGTTGATTATTTATATTACACGAAAGTCAATGGAACGCTTGATTCGGAAGAACCAAACCAAAATGCGATCCCGGAAGCAGAGCGGGATGTACGGGTAGACGTACAGACCTCAGGAATTATCACCACTACAGGTGTTATACATGTGCTGCACGGTGATCATCGTTTATTTTTTAATAAAGAAAAAATGGCTTCTAATTGATAGAGGTTAAAAATATAGGCTAATGAAAATGAAAACTATAACCAGATATACCGTCCTATTAGGAATAATGATCGGTGTAATCCTATCCTCCTGTGAGAAAATAGAGCAAGGTTTTTTAAGTGATACCATTCGTTATCGTGACAGTGTAATCTATTGTAAACGTGGGATGACACTCACCCTTTCGGATCGGATAAATGCAGATGGATCGACTCCGCCATTTGAATTTAAGATGTTAAACCTGCGGAATAAGCTGACAGGCGAGCCTGCACCTGAGGAATTCACAAAGATGTATGAAATTGAAGTTTTTAAGGAAGGTATGACTTTCAATGCGGCAACAGACACAACGGTCGCGCTGCTGAAAGCAAAGCGCGAAACCAAGCAGGTGACACCCATGGAGTTTAACTCGGTCAGTGGTCAGATTAGCTTTAATCGGGCATCTGCAAATTTGCCACTGGGAATCTATACCTTTGATTTGCAGGCAACAAACCGCAAGGGGACAAAAATCTATCCCTCATTTGCGGAGATCCATGTCATCGAACCTTTTTTGGAGGATGTCTTTGAGTTGACCTATGCTTCATTGACCGGGTCGAATGCTGCTGAGACTTTTACACCGGCGTATAATAGTAATATCAAACTGACCTGTACCAAAGTTTCTGATGAGGGGGCGCGTGTGATCCTGAAAATTGTCGACAAAAATGGCCGGCCATGGGATCCCAAAGCAGGGCAGGTGATCAAAAGGGGTGATCGCCCGACCTTTGAATCACACGTCCGTTTCAATCCGGTCGTCGCCACAAGCACAGCATTGGTATGTGATTATGAAGTGGCTCCCTTTCCCCTAACAAAATTTAATGATGGGAAGACAAATTGGGACTACAATATTTATTACCGTATACCGATGCGTTTTGCAGCAATGGATGGACACCCCAATCACAATATCAATCCTGTTTTTGGGTTTCGGGTATTGATGGAGGGAACATTTGAGGTAGAAGTAAAGCTGACAAATGTGGCTGCAATAAACTCATCCGGCCCACCAGCTACAGGACTGTAACTAGGTAAAGCAAGTGCTATAGCGAAAGATAGGAAACTATGTCTGCCTCTAAATCGAGGCAGACATAGTAGCATTTATGAATACCGTTAGCCTTTATAAGGTTTTTTAGCGGCTTCTATCAGCTCTTTCATTTCTAATTTGATATAGTCTACATTTGATGAGGAGCCAGTTAGAAAATAGCGGATATTTCCTTCCTTGTCAATGACAAATTTTGCCGGGATACCTTTTACACCATATTTGGCTGCCATAACTTCTCCGGTTTGCGGATCTTTTTGATCGTCGTACAGCACTTCAAAAGGATAGTTGTTCTTGGTGAGAAAGGATACGACATTTTCTTTATAGTTTTTATCCCGCTCCCAAGTATTCATAAACAAGAATTGGACGTCTTTATCGTTTGCATAAGATTCCTGTGCGGCTTTCATTCCCGGGAATGAACGTACACAAGGTTGGCACCAGGTAGCCCAGAAATCCAGGACAACAACTTTTCCTTTTAAACTGGCCAAAGATACTTTTTCACCCTTGAGGTTGAATAATTCAAAGTTGGGTGCTGGTTTAAAGGTTGCCATATCCTTGATGTGATTGCGGATGTTTTGGGTTAACTCCGTTTTTAATGAAGCATTGAAGGTCTCGTAACCCTGAGCTGAACCATTCAATTCTGTGTATAATCTTTTCAGATCTTCTTCGATCGCAAACTGCCCCTTAGCATATAATTTTGTCAATATATTGTAGGCTTCAAGCTTTCTGCCAGTTCCAATCAGCGATTTATAGTAAACCATTGCAAGGCCATCCGCTTGTTCAGGTGCTGCTTTCAGGGCATTCTCGATATAGCTAATCGCCTCAGTATATTTTTTTTGTGCGACAAGGATATTTACATAAGCCGACATTGAACTTGCATAGCCCATTGATGCAAATCGGGCTTTATTGTCTTTTTGATCTTCCGGCAGCGTCAGATAATAATAACTGTCATCCATGGCAGTCTTCAGTAGTGGTGCCGCAGTCGTCGTATCGCCTGTCCTCAATAGGATCTGGCCAACTGGAATATAGCCATTGCCGCGCCAGAACCGTTCTTTCATTGCGCCCAGGTAATGAACAGCCTTTTGGGCATTGCCATCATTGGCAAAACTCTGCGCCAAATTTCCCAAAACGTAATCATAAGTCAGTGGCTCGTCACTGAAATTTTTGACTGGCCATTTTTTGATAAGTTCAGTATAGGCCTTTTCTTTCGCCATCGACGTTTCTGCATTGTAGAAAACATCTGTAATAAAAGCATCCCGTGTTATTGCTCCCTTGGGGTACTTTTTCTTGGCGATATTTTCAACACTGGTCATTTCCTCTTGTTTGTCCAGTGAACGGAGAATATTGATGGCTGTACGATAGTCCGCTTCCGTTTTGTAAGTTTTTACTTCTGTGAGTAATGCTTTGGCCAACGAATCTTTTTGTATTAATGTGCCCTTCTCAATAATTGGAAGGTATTGTTGGTATTTATTCGCGGTTTGCTGCTGCGCATAACCGACTGTTGTTGCCAGTAGCAGTGCTAGTGTTAAAGCTTTTCCTTTCATGTATTTTATTTTTATTTTTCAACATTTTGTTTAATGGATCCGTTGCCAGGATTCTCGGTTGCTCCTAATGGAAAAGGCATAATCCATAGGTGTGATGTTGGGCTCAGCTGAACCGTTTTGCCATCGACCGTCTTCGTCAGTGTTTTCGCAAAAGCACCTTCTTGGTTGAGGCGTTTGTAATCTGCAAAAGGGACGATGGAATGAATCAGCTCATTCTGTTTAAGCTGTTGTATTTTTTTGATGGCGTCTGTGGCATTTTGTGCGGTCAGGTCGGCATAGTCTGCCGCTAGGATCCTAGTCTTACGGACTTTGTTAACGAGATCCATTGCCTTTTGGATATTTCCCTGTCGTGCATGGCATTCTGCAGCAATCAGATAGGCTTCGACAGTTGTCAAGCCCTGGGTATTATAGAATCCGGTCATCGTGCTCGCAAAATAGGTGTTGGGCACGACGGTACGCAACTTCCAGCGTGAGGCGAATTTACTGTCCCCTTTTTCAAATCGGGCAGCACGTTCTACCTGTAGGGATAATTCCGCAGCAGTGTAGTTTGGCGATTGACCATGTCTGAAGTAGTAGTTTTCGACATAGGTAAAATCCATAGGCGTCTTCTTCAGGGTATAATTATTCGGATCTTCGATCTGTGATTTATTGGCCGTATAATAGGCCGTCCAGTCGTATAGTTTATCGTTGTATCCCAGTGCTTTTTCACTATTTTCCAATGCATCCGGATAGTTATCCATTTGGAGGTAGATACGTGCCAATAGTGCATGAGCTGCTCCTTTGCCCGGATGCAGGATAGTTAGTCCTGTCGTAGGCAGGTTTGGGAGTGCGTCTTTGATATCCTTGATCATATAATCATATATTTCGGCAATCGTAACCTGCTTTGAAGGGGCACCGATATCAGCACTTTCAATCCATGGAACCGATAGCAATTGGCCTGCCGTTTTAGGGTCATAATCCGCCGCATAATAATTTGCTAAGGTAAAATAACTGATGGCCCGGAGTACCTTGGCGGTAGCCATCAATTGATCCCGCTGTTGGGCCGTGGCCTCGGTCATTGCCGGCCCATGCTCCAAGATCAGATTGCAGACAGATATGCTCGAATAGGCATTGTAATAGGTGCTTTCATCGGAGTTATTGTAAATCTTGCGGTCTTCTTGTTCCTTCCAGTTATAGTTAATATCCCATAATTTATAATAATTAAGATTGGCCGGAGAGACGAAACGATCGTTGGCCAAAATAATGGCCTGCGGAATAGGAACCTGATGAACAGTTGCTTCATCGCGCAAAAGCGCCTCGAAATCCGCATAAGTCTGTGGAATTTTCTTGCCTTTAGGCAATATGTCCAAATATTTATTGCAGGATGCGAAAAATAGTAAGGGTGTGATCGCAAGTAGTAATAATAATTTTTTCATAAGAATTTTAAATTAAAAAGTTAGGTAGGCACCAAAAACATAATTCGGTGCACGATAGCCTTCCAGCATAAATTTTGCATTGCTGGATTTGGTAAACATGGCGACATTTTCAGCATTGAACTGCAATCGGGCTTGCGCTAGGCGCATCTTTTTTACCCAGTCGGCCGGTAGCCGGTAGGCAAGACTGATATTGCGAATGCGTACATTGCGCGCATCGAGCACATTGATATCGGCGTATTGGTAGACCGTCCCGCTTGCTGAGTTGTAAAGATCTGTCTCTTCGGGAAACACCAGACGGGGAATATTGGTTCTTGATTCATCGCCTTCCTGTTGCCAACGATTGCGGATATCTTTGTTCATCGGAGCGAGGGTAGTGAATGTCAGATAATTGCCGATACCCATATAGGGGAGATCCGTATTTCTGATTTTATTTCCGCCTTCGTATGTGAACATCATCGAAAAATCAAAGTTTTTGTAGGAGAGGCTATTTGTCCATGAAAGGGTGTGCGTAGGCACTTTCGTACCCGCATATACAATAGACTCCAATGTGGTTGGCGTTTGTGAGCTTTTATTTCCATTTTCATCATATACCTGTGGTATGCCTTGCTGGTCGAGTCCAGCCCATTTGTAGGCATATATCGCCTGGTATGGATTTCCTATGCGGGGATAAGCGTCAGGGTAGTCCAATTGTAAGATATAGAATGGCGCCTTGACATTGACATACGTAACTTTGTTTTTATTATAGGCATATAGGACACTGCTGTTCCAGCTAAAATCATTTTTCTGCAGGATATTGGCGTTCAGGGTAAGTTCCAGTCCGTGGTTGGTCATCTCTCCGTTGTTGATGGCGTAGGTGGAATAGCCGAAGCCTTCGGTAGGTACGCCCATGGTGGAGGCGAAGAGGTCTTTTCCTTGTTTCCTATAGTAATCCAAGCTGCCCGAAAGACGGTTTCTGAACAAACCAAAATCCAATCCGATATTCGTGGTTGTTGTTTTTTCCCACGAAAGTGATGGGTTGGGACGGTCTGAGACTGAACCTTGAGTTCCTCCCACATGGGAGTTCGTATTATAATAGGCCGTCATAAATGGCGCGACATTCTGCAATATATTGCCACCGATACCATACGAGGTTCTTAGCTTAAGTTGATCTAACCAGTCCAGCTGCACGAAATTTTCCTCATGAAGATTCCAGCCGGCACCGATAGACCAGATTGGTTTGTTCTGGTATTTTGAACTTGTCCCCCATAAATTAGACCTATCCCAGCGCAAACTTCCTGTAAGAAGGTATTTTTTCGAATAGGTATAGCCGACATTCCCATAAAAGGAAATAAAGCGGTTGGTGGATTCGTATTGGTTGGCATTATCATAAGTTTGGTTGAAAGAACCCACGGTACCTATGGCCGGATCCAGCATGGTATAGGTAAGCGCATCGGGATCAAAGTTATAGAGATTTTGAAGCTGAGAACGCATGCGGTTGTTTCTGAGCTCGCTGCCCAATATCGCATTTAGGCTATGTTTTTCGCCAAAATCTTTGTCAATATTGATCTGTTGCCTAAAATTGAATGCATTATTCTTGAGATCCGTTGTTTTGTTGATATTCCCATTGGGCATCATCAGTTTCGCTTTTCCATCGGCTATTAATGCAAATTGATTGACTCTCGATCGTGTATAATACGAGTTTTTACCATAGAGAAGCTCGATCTTTCTGTTGCTGATTTCATACTGAAAAGACGCTGAATAGCTGAGCCACTCTGCAATCGTTGCATTCAGTTTGAGGAAACTTCGATTTGAAAAGCCATTTGACTGTTCGATATTGTTTTTTATCTCATCCACTGGCGTGATGTCCAGTGTATTTAGGCCATACTGTTTAATGCTGTTGATATTTGCCAGGCTCATATAATCGGCCATGTAAGCGGTATAATTACTGCCGTCGTCATTTTTTAACCTATTGTAAGGCAGAAAAGAAAAACCGGGTTTTAGCACATCATAGGTTTGCCTGTCATTATCGGCATAATTGAGAAATGAGCTCATCTCGACTGTTAACCATTTGTTGATCTGGGTGATATTGCGGAGGTTGATGCCGAGATTCTGGTTTTTACTGAAACGGTCTTCCAGTAGATCCTTTTTATAGGTCGTCGAAAAGTAGTATTTGCTTTTTTCCGTACCGTTGGAAAGGTTCAGGTTGTACTGTTGCGAAAGAGGATTGCGCTTGGCATACTTGGCGATATCGTCATAAAAACGATAGCCTTGTTGGGAGAGGCGGTCCAGCTCGGCATTCATTTGAGATTCATTGATCAGACCGGCATATTTTTTAAGGATGCTGCGGATACCAAGACTTTGGTAAGACATATCGTTTAAAGTACTTTTTGCCTGCTCGGCTGTCATTGTTTTCAAATTAGGGTTTTTCGCTGCCCATTCGCGTTCGATGGCGATCATGTCCGCGGCCGATGCTAAGCGGTCGGTGTTAAAATAATAAGGTGTATGCGTCAAAGTCGCTGATACATTGATTTCAGTGCCTTTATTTTTTCCTTTTTTGGTGACTATAACGACAACTCCATTGGCTGCCCGGGCTCCATAAATGGAGGCTGCCGCCGCATCTTTTAGGACAGTAACAGACTCAATATCTTCCAGGTTGAGATCTGGAAGATTCTCGACTACACGGCCATTGACATCCATGGTTGCGTTATCTACGGGGAAACCATCGATCACGTATAAAGGAGAGGTGACGCCCCTCATGGAGGTTGTCCCGCGAAGCAAGCCATCATGATATCCCGCAATGCGGCCTTCCAGCAGACTTCCTAAGTTGTTGAGGCGCTGTTGTTGCAGGCTGTTTTTGGGCAGGCTAGCGAATGCGCCGGTAGCGCGTTCCTTGGCAATGGTCTGATAACCCGTATTGATGGTCACATCAACTTCCGCAAGGCTGGTCATACTTGGCTGGAGTACAATGACAGCCGGTTCGTCATTGGCATTAAATTCAAGGGACTCGTACCCCAAGAAGGAAACGTTCAGTACGGCGCTACGCGTGGGTGAAGTCAATTCAAATTGTCCATTTTGATCGGACTTTGTGGAGATTCCACTGTTTTTAATTGTGATGGTGGCACCGTTCAATGCCTTCCCCTCGGCATCGGAAATCTTGCCATGCAATTTGTATTGTTGGCTGGGCGTTGAGGGCGTCGTGGAAGTGGACCTTCCGGTTGGTGCATTTTTCAGCAAAATGGTGTTTTTGACAATCTTGTACTGGATGTTATTGGCAGTAAATATCGCATCCAGCGCTTCCTTGAGCGAGACATCGCTGAGGCGAAGTTTAACTTTGGGAATCGTCAGCTGAGTCTCGTCATAGACAAAATGATAGGTCGATTGTTTTTCGATCTGTTTCATCACTGCAAGCGCTGATTCGTTATTGGCCTGGATGTTAATCTGGCCAAAACTGTAGGAGCTGCACAGTACTGTAAAGCCATAGAGTAGCACGGCCCTGGCTTTTTTGTTCAGCCTGGGCGAATAGGATTGTTTCATATAGGTGTTGGGTTAAGTTATCTGTTTATGCTATTGTTTTTGATGGTTAAATACACTTTATTGTTTTTCATGTGGCCTTGGATGTCAAAATAAGAAAGGATCTGCATGACATCGTCAAGATTGACATTTCTAGGGATTTCTCCTGTGATCAGGCGATTTTCGGCTGCGGTTTGATCAACGACAAAATCAATATTATACCAGCGTTCCAATTCGCGGACAATATTTTTTACCGAACTCCGTCTGAAGCTGAAAAGTCCATTTTTCCAGGCAGTAATACCGCTTATATCCGTATTTGTCTTTTGTAGATTTGTTTGTGCTAAGGTTTGCTGTCCAGGCTGTAAGATCAGTGATTGCTGCTGGTTATTTTTGCGGGTCACTTTTACCTTTCCATGGACCAACGTGGTGATTGGCGTGGCGTTGTCTGCGTAACTTTGAATGTTAAACCCGGTACCCAGCACTTGGATTTCATCGTTTCCGACGTTAACTTTAAAAGGTTTTTTCGCGTTGTGCGCGACTTCAAAATAAGCTTCACCCTTTAAAACGACCGATCGGTCGTTTCCATTAAATTTGGCCGGATAGCTGATGGTCGAACCGGCGTTCAGCCATACTTTGGTGCCGTCTTCGAGCTGTACCTGAAATTGTCCACCACGCGGTGTTTCCAGCGTGATCAGTTGATTACCCCCAGCTTTGCTGAGATCGATATTGCCTGTATTCAGCTGCACGACGCCATTCTTATTGATCAGTTTGTCCTGTTGACCCAATGCGATGACTTCGCCATTGGGCAGGCGAAGTGTAGCCTGGTCATGCCCTGGTTTTATGGCAGCAAACAGTTCGGTCGCCTGTTGAGCTTCCTTTTCAGCACGCTGCTGCTGTGTATACTGATAGAGTCCAAATGCTGCGCTGAAAATGACGATCGCTGCCGCAGCATATTTCCATATCGAAATATAGTTGGCTTTTCGTGGAAATAAATTCCGATCCATTGCATCGAGCTGCTCCTGAATAAATTGATCGTCCAGCTCCGTGGATGAACGCTTTGCTTTATGCAGATAGAAGCTGTGAATGATCCGCAGTTCTTCTGGAGACGCTGTCCCCGCTTTATATTTTTGGAATAGTTCCTGTATTGTGTCTTTCTCCATTCTTTAGGCTGATAGCCATAAGAAGGCTATCTAATAATAATGACGGTCGAATAGGGAAAAGGGAGTATAAAAAAAATAAAAAAATGATTAGAAAAAAAAGAAGGATCCAAATTTCGTGCGCAATATGCGTAAGGCGTTATGGACCTGTTTTTTAATTGTTTTTTCGGAAGTGGATAAGAGTGCGCTGATTTCTTTATAACTATGGCCCTGCTCGCGATTGAGTTCAAAAACTTCCCTTGTACGGGGCGACAGTTTGCTCTTTTCGTGTTCGATCATAGCAGCAAGTTCTTTTTCCAGCAGGAAATCGTCGGTATAACGGATACCCTCCTCGACAAAGGATAAAACATCCTCCCGGTATTTTTCTACCAATTCCTGATGGCTAAAATAGTCCAGTATTTTATTGCGGATGGATTTGATCAAATACGGTTCGAGCGATTGGCTGATTTCTATAATTGCCCTTTTATTCCAGAGGACAAGGAAAACGTCCTGAACAATATCCTGGCTTAGCTCGTAGTCCTGTGTCATTCGGTAGGCATGGCGAAACAGCAGTTCTTTATAACGATCAAACAATTCCTTGTAGGCTAACGCGTCGTTATTCTTGACAAGTTGGAAGAGTGTTTCTTCTTTTAAATTGTGGTAATCGTATTGCACCTGGCTGTTGATTGATACTAGTTTGTAAAGCTAATTTAGGACATTGTTTTCAAAAATAAAAAACGAAAGTCAACACCCTGTTGCGTCAATATCATATATAAATTGCTATAGGTAAAGATTTAAAATAACAAATGAAGGACAACTTCCCAAACTTGTATCGATAAAAATATCAAACTTAAAAGCTATTCTTGTAGTATTGGGTGTAAAGTTTTTATCATTATATATTATTTTATTAATGTTTAATGGGTTATTTTGCATTTATGGCTAGATTAAAGAAAAATATTATTTGTACTTTTAAGTCTATTAATATAGGAGATTTATGTATACGGAAGATAATATAACACGAAGCAAGGAAATCTGTAAAAACTACTTGATCTTCTTGGACAATCACATAGACGATGTGATAGCCGGTCGTAAAATGGAATTTTTAGAAATCAATGAGATTGCTTCAGAATTGGCAATATCACATACCCACTTGACAGATGTGGTAAAACTGGAGATGGGAAATCATCCATGTTACTTCTACGATTTAAAGATCATTGATAGGGCAAAAGAAATGCTTGTCCATAGTCAGTTGCCCATTGCGAAAATTGCCGCGGCATTAACATATGACCCCTCTAATTTCTCCAAATTCTTCAAAAAATGGACTGGCGTTACTCCAGGGCATTTTAGGCAAAATTTTTTGGAAAGCTAATCTTCCGAAAAGTTCACCATATAGATATAATTCCGAATATTGAATTTTGTATTGTAATCTTAAAATTATACTATGGCAACACATGATTTAAAAGGAAAGGTTGTTTTGATCGCCGGTGGCGGTAAGAACCTTGGTGGACTATTAAGTAGAGATTTTGCTTCAAAAGGAGCAAAGCTTGCAATACATTATAACAGCGAAAGCTCAAAGGTGGAAAGCGAAAAAACTTTGGCAGAAGTCCAAAGTTTAGGCGCAGAGGCATTTTTGTATCAGGGCGATTTAACGAAAGTTGAAAATGTAAGCCGTTTTTTCGACGAAGCAATAGCTAAATTTGGAGGAATTGATATCGCTATCAATACTGTTGGGATGGTGCTAAAAAAGCCGTTTACTGAAACTACGGAAGAAGAATATGATATCATGTTTGGAATCAATTCAAAATCAGCCTATTTTTTCCTTCAAGAAGCTGGGAAAAAATTGAATGACAATGGAAAGATTTGTACGATAGTTACATCTTTATTGGCTGCATATACGGGATTATATTCTACCTATGCGGGAGCCAAAGCTCCTGTTGAACATTTTACAAGAGCTGCATCTAAAGAATTTGGGTCAAGGGGAATTTCTGTTACGGCTGTTGCCCCTGGTCCCATGGATACTCCTTTCTTCTATGGCCAGGAAACTCCAGATGCTGTAGCCTATCACAAATCAGCGTCGGCGCTTGGTGGATTGACAAAAATAGAAGATATCGCCCCACTAGTCGAATTTTTGGTTACTGATGGTTGGTGGATCACAGGACAAACAATTTTTGCAAACGGTGGTTATACCACTAGATAGTCAATGAAAAACCAGCTGTTTATAAAAATACCGCTGGTTTTTTTATTTCGCTATTGATACTACGGTATTATTGGTATGCAAACTAATCTGTTGGATTATGGCCCTTTAATGTTATAACCATAAAATTAACCATTTAGAAAACACAATATGACACTAAAAATTATTAATGCTGCACTAATGATCATTGCCATATTTATGGGCCTTAAACAAGGATGGGCAATGCTTTCGGGCAAATCAGAAATGATAGCAATGTTTGGCAAATGGAACATCGGTAAAACAGGCTTGATGGTTATCGGGGCTACAACTATGCTAAGCGCACTGCTTATTATTTTTCCAAAAACCTTTATTTGGGGAAATTTCTTAATGGCAGCAGGTATTTTAATGATCATATGCCTTCACCTGCTTGATAGAGATCTAAAAGGCATGGCAATAGAATTACCATTTCTTTTGCTGAATCTTATCATTATTTATTTGCAGCATCCGTTGAAAGGATAGCCTAATAACAGTTTGGCAAACTTTAGGATCCCAGCCCTTATTTTCGAAACGGATTTTTAGGATTTCAATAGTGATTTAAAATGGTAAGCGAGAATATGTCTATTCCATAAGGGGCAAAAATGTATGCTATTTAAATGACATTTCATGGTTTTCACTATATATAGTGAAAACTAAGATGAAATCGCTTTATTTCATGAACTATTAAATTGATGCATTTTTTAAAAGTCTGATTATTTGACAGTTGTTTCTTTTGGACTCACTGTTGTTCCAGTCACCATATACAAAGAATTGATAAATTTTAAATTTAAAAAAAATGAAGATTTTAGTTATTGGAGGCACAGGATTGATTGGAACAAAAACTGTTGCTAAGTTGAGAACACTGGGGCATGAAGTCATTGCAGCATCCCCGAATACCGGTATAAATACGATTACGGGCGAAGGCTTAGCAGAGGCTGTGAACGGAGCCGAAGTTGTGATTGACCTAGCCAATTCACCATCATTTGCAGATAAGGATGTGATGGAGTTTTTTGAGACTTCTGGAAAAAATTTGCTGGCGGCCGAAATTAATGCTGGAGTTAAACATCATATTGCATTGTCTGTTGTCGGTACGGGCCGCCTCCAGGCAAGTGGATATTTTAGGGCAAAGCAAGTACAAGAGGATCTTATTGTCAAATCGGGCATTCCCTACACGATTATTCATTCCACGCAATTTTTGGAATTTTTAGGGGGCATCGTTGCTTCTGCACAGGATGGCGATGTGATCAATCTGTCGACTGCTAAAATACAACCGATCGCAGCCGAAGACGTTTCTTCTTTTGTGACCGAATTCGCACTTGGCCAACCTATGAATGGCATCGTCGAAATTGGTGGCCCCGAACAATTTGAACTTGCGGGCCTGGTGCAACAATATTTGCTCAAAACACAAAACCCCAAAAAAGTTGTTGGAAGTAAAGATGCCTTATATTTTGGTGCGCCCTTGGAAGAATTAACCTTAGTGCCTTCTGTGGATGCAAAATTGGGTAAGCTGACCTTTGAAGAATGGTTTCGCCTTATTGCTCAAAAATAAATATATTCTGATCCAAGGGCAGGCAATGTCCTTGGATTTTGAAGCCTATCTATCCCATCTTAACAAGATTATAACAATGAAGAGTTTTTATAACACCTTTACGAGCTCGTTGGGCCGAAAATTTACAATGGCATTGAGCGGACTGTTCCTTATCAGTTTTTTGCTGGTGCATATGTCGGTCAATGCACTCATATTTTATAATGATGGTGGAGCAACGTTTACAATTGGTGCACATTTTATGGCCACAAATCCCGTGATCAGGACCTTGGAAATCGTTCTTATTGTTGGATTTGTTCTCCATATCGTGCAAGGTCTTCTATTGTGGAAAAAAAATAGGGACGCGCGCCCCATCAAATATGCCTATCCATTGGCTACGCCTAAAATAAAATGGTATAGTAAGAGTATGACCTTGCTGGGGACACTTTTGCTTCTGTTTTTAGTTATACACACGTCCAACTTTTGGATACCAAATCGTATTCACCAGTTTCGTTATGATGAGGAACTGCCACTTTATGAAATGATGCTGGAGAAGTTTAGCAACCCGCTGGAAGTATTGGTTTATTTATTTGGTTGTGTCTCCCTGTTCTGGCACCTCTTGCATGGTTTTACCAGTGCTTTTACTTCGCTTGGACTATCGCATCGGCGGTACAACCGTTTTATAAAATGGATGGGGACGAGCTTTTCGGTAATTGTGCCGCTTGTATTATTCTTGATGCCACTGTCGATTTATTTTAAGTGGATAAATTGATTAAACAGAATTGCGTATATTCGAACTATAGCCAACTGCATAAACACATCAGTAAAAATGTAAGGGTACCGTCGTACCGCACTTCTGTATATCATGAAAGCAAATAAAACAACCAGTCCTAAAAATGAAGTGTCCAAGCCCAACATCGCATATTACCAAAAAGAACGCGAGATACTATTAGCATTGGGCAATGATCTAACTAAAGTTCGAGATAAAAATGATCTCATTCGGCTTTTTAAGGAAGGTATAAAAGGCTTATACTTTATTACCCATACCATTGTTACGACCATCGATTACAAAGACGACACCTACAGCCCCTTTCTTGTTGACAATGATGGGTCCCCGATTCGGGATCATCCACGTTATGCAGAAATGATAAAAGCCCGTTTTCCCCTTAATGAACCATTTATTCAGCGTGTATTGAATTCATGCGAGCCAGTTTCATTCGTATTATCGGATATCATGGATGATCCCAGAAGTCCAAAATTTCTGCGCGTCAATTATGAAAAAGGTGTACGTGAAATTTTAATGGCCAAATTGATGCGTGAGGGACACGCTATCGGCTTCCTTCATATTTATACCGATAAAATAAATGGCTTTAGCCAGAATTTCAGAGATGTCATCATTGGTATTATTCCACAGATATCGAGTGCGGTTTCCAATATTATAAAAAACGAAGAGCTGCTAAAAAGGGAAAAGGAGAAGACTTTTCTGCTCGAATTCAGTAGCCGAATGGCCGCTGTTCGGACCAAGGAAGAGTTAACGGAGACTGTTCGCGATGTCTTGAAGCAACTTAGCCCGACAGGAAGTTTTGTCGTTCGGCGAATCTGTGGTGATACGAAATCTTTTACAGAACCCTATATTTATGACTTCGGAACGCATCCCGTACCGAAAAACAGAGTGAATTGGTTTCAACAATTACCCCTCAATGATGGTTTACAGAATCGCATTTTAACGAGTGCCATACCTTTGTTATTTAGTGTAGACCGGGAAGTGCAGCGTGGTATTTCCTCAGGTTATCTCCAGTATTGGAAGTCTTTGGGGATAGCGACATTTACGGGGATACGTTTGCGGAATGGTGAGACAAATTTAGGTCTGTTGTTATTGGAGACAGCCGAAATTAACATCCCCTTACTCCAGAGCATTTGTGCGCAGATCTCAACAGCTATTTCCAATACGCTAGCGAATGAACAACTTGTTAAAAAGCAGGAAGAGCAATCTTTTTTATTAGATTTCAGCAATGATATTACCCAACTGCGGACAAAGCAAGATCTTCAGTCAGCTATCAGTCGCGTTTTGGACAAAACCCTGTCCACCCGGTTGTCCATGATTCGTGTGATCGAAGCCGATGGTATCCACTTATCTCCTTTTATGTATGATGCCACACTGTTTGCCGATGCAAAATCCGATTTTGATAAATTGGCAAGCAACCCGATTACAATTAATGAACTATATACTGCGCAAATATTGGCCAGCAAGGAAGGGCTGGTATTCAATGTTGAGGAGGAAATTAAAAAAGGAAACGACTATGCCCGATTATGGAAGACCACAGGGCGAAGGAATATGTATGGCCTGCCTTTGCGCATCGGTGAAAAAAATATCGGTACGATATGGTTGTTGGCGGATCAGCTTAATAAAATGCTAATTAAAGGCATCTGTTCACAGATTTCAATCGCTATTGATAATATCCGTGCTAATGAGCAACTATTGGCCTATAAAAAGAACCTGGAAATAGAAAATGATTACCTAAAAGAGCAGATCAAAACTATTTACAATTTTTCTGAAATCATCGGAAGTGGAGAAGCTATGCAGCAGGTATATCACCTGATGTCGCTCGTTGCAGGTACCGGCACTACCGTCTTGATAACGGGGGAAACCGGGACTGGAAAGGAGTTGGTCGCCCGGGGTATACATATATCCTCGGATCGAAAAGATAAAGTCATGGTAAAGGTAAATTGCGCGGCTTTGCCAGCCCATCTGATCGAAAGCGAATTATTCGGACACGAAAAAGGCGCATTTACAGGCGCCGTGGAACGCCGTATCGGTAAATTTGAACTGGCACATCAAAGTACACTTTTTTTGGATGAGATCGGAGAACTTCCCTTAGAAGCGCAATCAAAATTGTTGCGGATTATTCAGGAACGCGAATTGGAAAGGATCGGTGGGCAGCAGACCATAAAGATTGACGTCCGGCTTATTGCGGCGACCAACCGTAATTTGGAAGAAGAGGTAAAGGCAGGACGTTTTCGGGCCGACCTGTATTTCAGGCTCAATGTATTTCCTATACACCTACCGCCGCTACGTGAGCGAGTGGAAGATATCCCCCAGCTTACCGACTTTTTTATGCAGAAATATAGTCGCAATACAGGGCGTAAAATGAAGAAGATAGGATCAAAAGTAATTCAGCAATTGCGTAGCTATAGCTGGCCCGGAAATGTGCGCGAACTCGAACATTTGATTGAAAGGACAATTCTTTTGACCACAACTGCAGAGATTGATTATGTTTATCTCCCTAAGGTGCATGCCGAGTCTGGACAGGAAGAACTGCCGTATTTAAATTATTCACTCGATGAATTGGAACGCAATTATATTATCCAGGTTTTAAAGCGTTGTGCGGGGAAGATTTCGGGTCCGGGTAGTGCATCAGAAATTCTGCAGATTCCCGGCAACACCCTACATTCAAAAATGAAAAAACTAAATATTCGAAAGAGCGAGTATTTTACCTGATTGATTATCATTTTTTATAAGATATTGAACGATGTATATTGGAAGAACCTATAAAATAACCGAATTTCTTTTCTGGACGCGACGGAACCTGTTTTTGTTGCTCTTGATCAGTATTGTTCCAGTTGTGTTGTATGAATTATTGGGCCTTCAATGGCTGGTAGTACCCTGGCCAATAGTAGCGTTTTTAGGAACAGCAACAGCCTTTGTCGTCGGATTTAAAAACCAGCAGACGTATAATAGGACGTGGGAGGCACGTGACATTTGGGGACTCAAGATCGGCATGAGCAGGGCTTGGGCAATAATGTGCCGCGATTTTATCAAAGACCGCTATATTGCGCGGGAGATTGCATTTCGCCATTTGGCATGGCTCACATTGCTGCGGTATGAGTTACGCTCCAAGCGGGCTTGGGAAAATATTGATAAGTCTTATAATCGCGAATACGCTAGCTTCTATACGATTCCAGAACGGGAAATAGCCTTGCCAACAGTGCTACAAAAATATATGAGTAATGATGAACTTGAAAAAGTGATTTCTGCCAGTAATCCCCTGACACAGCTCATGAGTCTACAGAGCGCCGCACTGGTGAGCTTGTTTGATCGTGCTGAGCTTGACAATGCCCGTTTTTTCGAACTACATAAATATTTGCGTGAATTTTCTACGCTACAAGCCAGAAGTGAAAAAATAAAAAATTTTCCTTATCCCAGACAATATGCAACTGTCAATCGGATATTTGTTTGGCTTTTTTGTCTTCTGTTGCCTTTTGCTATGTTAAAGGAATTTAATTCATTTAATGAATTTACAACTGGATGGATGAAAGGCCACATGGTGTGGCTTGTCATACCATTTAGCATCATAATATCCTGGGTTTATACCTCATTAGATCAAGTGGGAGAGAGTACTGAAAATCCTTTTGAAGGCAGTCCCAATGATATCCCGATTTCTCACATGTGCGATCATATTGAGAATGAGATAAGAGATATATGGGGAGATGCGAAACCTGCTCAGACGATTGTTAATCAAAGTAATATTATGATGTGATAGTAACAGATGATCTCCATAAATCAGGTCAAAATCTTGCCTCCAGATTCCGTAAAAACAGACTTTATTCGATTTGGTGATTTATACCCTGAGGTGTGGGATATCATACCACATAATATAAATGAATAGAAAAATTCAACAGGATCAATTGTCTAAAAATGAGGCTTTGAGAATTGCTTTCTAAACTTTTTTTTCTATACTTGGGAAATTATAAATTCTAATCAAGTACCTTTTACGAGAAACATAGCTTTGAACCGAGACGATGTTGAACTGATTGAAGCGATCAATAATGCGGATCCCATTGCCTTTAAAAAGCTGTTTGATACGTATTGGGAAAAAGTGTACCGAACAGCATTACAAAAACTCCCGACCGAAGAAGACGCTTCTGATATTACGCAGGATGTCTTTTATATGATATGGAAAAATCGGGCTAACTGTGGCCAATTCCACAGAATGCAATAGACAGAAACAAAAATTTACTTCCGCAAAATCCCGGATGGTAATTCAATGAAACGAATGGATAGAAGAAGCTTTTTTAAAAAAAACGGCTTACTGGGCTTAGCTGTGATAGCGAGTAGGTTTCCGGTATGGTCAAACTCCATGTTTGCCTGGGATAATCCCATACATAACATTCCGGAGGAAAAAAATATTGACAAACAATGGATCGCCTCTTTATATGAAAGAGGCGATAAGATTGTCTACAGCAAGAGCAAGAACGAATTACGTTATATTGGTATGCCGATAGGTGGTCTGCATGCAGGCACAGTTTATATCGGCGGCGATGGGCGTTTATGGTTGTGGCAGATATTTAATACAGCTTATGACGGTGAACAGGAGGGAATAGAACCCAAAAATGTGCGGTGGAATAACGGTATGGAGCTTGTACATGTTCGCCCACGCGATGGTTCGGCCTATGTTGAGCCAGCTATTGCGGATAATCTCCGTAGTATGGAACAAGGGTTTGCTGTTTCCGTTTTTTTGAACGGTAAACATGTCGTCAAGGAACTGCGAGAAAATCATTGGGACGAAGTTCTTTTTGAGCCCACTTATCCGACTTGTCGTATAACCTATGTGAGTACTGATTTCCCCGTGGATGTAGTGCTCACTGCTTATTCGCCGTTTATTCCTCTGGATCAAGACAATTCTTCCTTACCCCTGACAACTTTGCACATCGAACTGCGCAACAAAGTGGAGACAGCCATTGAAGTAGTCCTTACGGGATGGATGGAAAATGGGGTACACAAAGGGCGTAAAGATTTTAAGGCGGTAAAAAAGGTGTCACAAGTCGTAGAAAGATCTGGTTTCAAAACGCTTAGCTACAGTTGCGATCAAGTGCCTGATATCGCCAAACAGGCCGGGGATTATGGGACAATGGCCTTTACCTGTATAGACCCTAAGGCGGAAGCCGTGACGAGACTTAAGGACTGGCCAATTGTGCCGCAAAACGTACAACCTGACACTAATGATTCGGTAGTAGATTTTTCCGAATTTCAGGTAGGTGCTTTTACCGTACGGCGTACACTTAAAGTGAAAGAAAATAGTCATAGTTCTTTTGCCATTTCCTGGCATTTTAATAACCCTCATCCAAAGTTGCAGCAGCATATCAAAGATGCTAAAGATGGCTATTGGTATGGTACAAAATTTAAAGATGCAACGTCGGTGATAGCATATTATCTGACAAATAAGGAAAAACTTGATGCAGAAACCTGGGCTTGGCAACAAACCTGGAATAATACAACACTGCCCCATTGGTTTATGGATCGGACATTTGTCAATATCGGCACGTTGGCTACGGCAAATACCATGCGTTTCGCCTCCGGAAGGTTTTGGGGTTGGGAGGGTGTCGGATCTTGCGCGGGGACCTGTACCCATGTTTGGCAGTATGGACAGTCTATGGGACGCCTATTCCCTGATATTGAGCGCAATTTACGGGAGGTTACCGACCTGGGGGTGGGATTTCAGCCCGAAACCGGTGCAATTATCTTCCGGGCAGAATACGAAAAAAGGCCCGCCATCGATGGGCAGGCAGGTGTTATCCTGCGTTTTTATCGGGACCATCAGACCAGCAAGGACAGTACGTTTTTACAACGAAACTGGCCGAAACTGAAGCAGGCCGTCCAATTTATTCTTAACCAGGATAAAAATGCTGATGGAATGACCGATACACCAATGGAAAATACATTGGATGCGGTTTGGGAAGGTGAAATTGCCTGGATTGTGGGCCTATGTCTTGCAGCCGTGCAGTCCGCGGCGTATATGGCCAATGAAGTAGGCGATAAAAAATTTGAGCAGACCTGTTTGGATTATGTCAAAAAGGGAGCAGAAAATATGGATAAGGAGCTCTTTAATGGCGAGTACTATATCCATCGTCCGGACGCTGTGCTCGGAAGGAAGAAATTAGGATCGTATAATACCTGTCACATCGATCAGGTATATGGGCAGGCCTGGTGCTTTCAGGTCGATATGCCACGCATCAATAATAAGGAAAAAACAATCTCCGCATTGAAAGCGTTATGGAAATATAATTTTACAATAGACGTAGGTCCATATATTAAGACACATGTTGGTGGCAGACCTTATGCGCTAGCTGGGGAGGGAGGAATGGTGTTGAATACCAACCCTAAAAACGAAGATAAAGCCTATGGTGATAATACCACTTGGCAACTGGGCTATTTTCATGAATGCATGAGTGGATTTGAACATCAGGTTGCAGCACATATGATGGCGGAGGGTATGACCGATGAAAGTCTAATACTTACTAGAGTAATACATGATCGTTATCATGCAGCAAAACGAAATCCATTTAATGAAATAGAATGCAGTGATCATTATGCACGTGCCATGGCAAGTTATGGTACATTTATCAATGCCTGTGGTTTCATTTACCATGGCCCCAAAGGGCGGATTGGTTTTGCACCCAAAATTGGGGCAGCTGACTTTAAAGCACCTTTTACAACAGCCATGGGTTGGGGAACTTATTCGCAACAAAAGCAGGCAGGAAAATGTGAGTGTCAGTTGACACTACATTATGGACAGTTGGTCCTCAACGAATTCCATTTGGGAAATTCCACTGATCTCGCTACTGATAAGAAAAAGGTAAGGGTTTTGCAGAACGAAAAGCCCATCGCAGTTGCCGAGTTAAAACGTACAAACGAACGTCTGGTCGTTGTTTTCAAGGATAAGCTGACTATTAATAAAGGCGATAAATTAAAAATACAATGGTTATGAAAATAAGGCTAAGCAATTTATTGTTGATTTTTTCTTTCTGCGTGCTTATTGGCTGTAACTCATCTCCGCGTCATTTAGGGGATCCGGTTCCAAAGCAAGGCTGGCATGAAGCATTTTCGCAAAAGCTGCCCTTGCTGGGCCACCGCAATTGGGTGTTGGTTGTCGACAAAGCCTACCCGGCCCCGGCAGGAGAAAATATTATTGTCATTGACACAGAAAAACCAATGGCGGAAGTCCTGGGAGGGGTCGTCGGATTGATCAATCAGCAAGCTCATATCAGACCTATTTTCTATGCTGATAAAGAATTGCAATACTTAGATGAAAATATTGCACCAGGCCTAAAAGATTATAAAACTAGCTTGGATACCATATTTAAGCACATTATACCACAGCCATTGATACATGAGGATGTTTTTCGCAAAATGGATCAAGCAGCCTCCCTTTTTCAGGTTATTGTATTGAAAACGGAATCTTTGGTACCGTACAGCTCAATTTTTATTGAATTAGATTGTAAATACTGGGATGCTGGTCGCGAGAAAATTTTGCGAGACCGTATGGCAAATAAAACAAATTAACGGTAGCAAATTGTAAACTGCCCAGACATAACGAAGAATCCTGGTTTGTGAAATTTGGCTTTTTTTGTGCGCTTACCACGCGGTAAATGGTGCGACTGCAGTGCCTATAATCTGCCGTTACAGGACGTTGAAAATAATTTATATCGATAGGGTTAGTTATCTTTTTTGGGTAACGCTTTTTGATATGTTTTTTTTCGCAGCGAATAGCCCTCCTGAATTGCCGAGAAGCGATAAAGCACGCTGATCCCTAGATTATTTAACCATCAGGTTAGCTTCGAATAATTAATTATTTATAATTAGTCTAATTAATTTCAATTAAACATGAAATAGTACTATATTCGGTTCCATAAATTTTTTATGGGAATGAAATCTATACATATTGCTGTAGCGATGCTGTCGCTTACTGGTGCCGCCAATGCGCAGACGGCCAGTATCTTTGGAAAGATTACGACGCAGGATGGGAATCCGGCGGAATCAGTCAACCTAACCATTAAGGGAACGAATAGAAGGACACAGACAGATAAAAATGGTCATTACAAATTTGATCGCCTAAAGCCGGGGAGCTACCAACTCATCACGAGTTTTACGGGTTTAAATTCTATTGAGAAACCAGTAACCCTCGAGGGGAATAAACCTACCGTACTTGACTTTGTACTCGATGAAAACTATGCACAGTTGCAGGAGGTACTGGTATCTGCCTTAAAATCCAACCGGACGGTTAGCTCTGTCGCCAAAATGCCGCTGAGCAATCTAGAGAACCCGCAGGTGTATACGACAGTCTCCCATGCAATAATGAAACAACAGGCAATCACAAATTTTGATGATGCTTTGCTGCGCAATGTCTCGGGTATCAGCCGCACCTGGGAATCGACCGGTAGGGCCGGCGATGGGGGAGCCTATTTCTCGCTACGCGGTTTCGAGGCGCAGAGCAATCTCGTCAATGGGCTTCCGGGTTTGTCGAGTGGTATCTTGGATCCGGCCGGCGTAGAGGAGATACAGGTGCTCAAAGGGCCTTCGGGTACGCTTTTCGGAGCGAGCTTTTACGGTTATGGCGGGGTGATCAATACCATCACCAAAAAGCCTTACTTTGATTTCGGCGGTGAAGTTACCTACAACTATGGCAGCAATGATCTGCACCGTGCAACGGTCGATCTCAACTCACCTTTGAATAAAAGTAAGACTGTCGCCCTCCGGGTCAACTCGGCCTTTCACCGCGAGCATAGTTT
This sequence comes from Sphingobacterium sp. CZ-UAM, assembly GCF_002000245.1. Lineage (GTDB taxonomy): Bacteria > Bacteroidota > Bacteroidia > Sphingobacteriales > Sphingobacteriaceae > Sphingobacterium. Next base: position 305,839 of record NZ_MTCM01000002.1, read on the forward strand.
TCAGGATGCGGGTTTTAAAAACTCCTTCTACTTTGCGCCTTCGCTGACCTATAAGGTCAATGACAGGCTGACGGTCAACCTGATGGCTGAGCTCCTCGATATGAAAAGGGCCGTCGCGCCAGTTTTCTTCCATTCGGACCGCGTGGCTCCCCTAACCTTTAAAAATATCGCCGAACTGAACCTCAATCCCAAACTGTCCTTTACCAGCAACGATCTGGCCATCAAAAATCCGCGCACTAACGTGCAGGGAGAGGTGCTCTATAAGATCAATGAGCAGTGGAACTCACAGACCGTTGTCTCCATGGGCAATGTGAAATCTGATGGGATCTACAGCTATATCTGGGGAAATCAACCCGGTGACAGTTTTTTTGACCAGTATTTTCACAATGAGAATCAGAAGACCAGAACCTTTGACATACAGCAGAATTTTAACGGCGACTTTAAACTAGCGGGTTTGAGAAACAGGCTTCTGGTCGGTGTGGACTATTTTGTGCGCGATGTCAAGGAAAATGGCTCGGGCTGGGGTCTGGGACGCCGGGTAAATCCGCAGGGACTGATCAAGGGACCGCTGAATGAAAATAAGGATGAGTTGCCGGCGGTTCCACTGACCAGGCAGGCGATCGACCAGCTGCTGGCAGGTACTGAGGCGGGCGATCCATCACATATCAAGAACAGCTCTTTCAGCGTCTATGCTTCGGATCTATTGGATCTGACCGACCGGCTTTCGCTGATGGCGAGTTTACGGGCGGATTACTTTGATTCAAAGGGCGAGGTTTCCGATGCGGATGACAATTATAGCCAGTGGGCACTTTCTCCAAAGTTGGGCTTGGTCTATCAGATAGTCAAGGATCGCGTTTCACTGTTCGCCAATTATATGAATGCATTTTACAATGTCGCGCCAACTATTCAATACAATGCTGATAATGTCAAGACCGGCGTACAGTCTTTTAAGCCGGAGCGGGCCAACCAGTGGGAGCTGGGTACCAAGGCGAGCCTGATTAAGGACAAGCTATGGACCACCTTGGCCCTCTACGATATCACGGTGGCCAATCGGGTGTATAGCACACCGACAGGCAAGATACAGGGCGGAAAGGTTGAGAGCAAGGGATTTGATTTTGACATCGAAGCGATACCATATGCAGGTTTCTCGGTCAAAGCCGGATTCAGTTACAACCATATTGCGGTCATCGCCGGTAATGGAAATGATTTCTACAACGAAGAGGGGCGGGCTCCAGGTGGACAGGGACCGAGTACATTGGCCAATGTTTGGGGATCTTACCAGATTCAGAACGGTAAACTAAAAAATCTGGGCATTGGCCTCGGCGGTAACTATGGCGGCAAGTATAAGGTCATCGACAATAGCGTAACCGGTGTATTTGAGCTTCCAAGTTATGCTCTTTTGAATGGAACGGTATACTATAGCTTCAACAAATTCCGCGTGAATTTCAACCTCAATAATATCAACAACAAGCAATATTATATCGGTTACTGGTCTGTTAATCCGCAGCAACGCAGAAACTTCGTGGCGACAGTTTCCTACCGATTGTAATCGCCAATAAAAATGAAAGATGAGGTTCTTCACTTCAACTTTTGCATAGGTCTTTGAATCGTATTCAGAGACCTATTTAATTTATTGACAATCCAATGAGCTCCATTATCAAGCTATTGCTACCAGCTTGTTTTCTAAACCCATCGAATTCGACAGGTTTAGAATTCTTTTTAGTCAAAATCAAAGAGATCGGAGAGGAAAGATTTCTTCTTTCGCCCATGTGGATATTTGTGATTGTCCGTATAGCCGTCACTATCACGGTAGTGTTGCTTTGATTGATAATTTTCTCTTTCGTACTTATTGAAATCGCTAACATCTTTATGCTGAGGTTGGCTGCTGTCGATATTATTGCTGGCTTGTTCCAGTAATTTATCCAGTTCTCCTTTATCCAGCCATATTCCTCTGCAGTTTGGGCAGTAATCTATTTCAATTCGGTGACGTTCCGTCATCAGTAGTGTTTCGTTACAGTTTGGACATTTCATATTTTTCGAATATTAATGAATTTACAATATAATTAAAATTATAAAACCAATTGCCTTGTCCCGCTATTATTTAGCAATTTTTAACGTAGTGGTTTCAATCCACAATTTTTTGGAATTATATAAGATACAAACAATAATATCGGATTTATACGCCAGTAGGGTTTGAATCCGAAAGTTTTTTTAACGCCTTATTTTCCGATCGTATATTTAAAAATTCAACCAGGACAGAAAATGCCATGGCAAAATAGATGTACCCTTTTGGAATATGCTGGTCGAATGCTTCTGCTGTTAAAGAAACACCTATAAGCAATAGAAATGCTAAAGCCAGCATTTTAACGGATGGATGGTTATTTACAAATCTGCTAATAGGTTCTGCCGAGAACATCATAATTGCTACCGCTACGATTACTGCGGCGATCATTACACCGATTCGGTCGACCATTCCTACTGCTGTGATTACCGAATCGAGGGAGAATACAAGGTCGAGGATAAGTATTTGGATAATAATGTTAGAGAAAGTTACCTTTTTAAGTTTTGTTGTGCCTGTTTCGATATGCCCTTCGACACGATGGTGGATTTCGGTTGTGGATTTATAAATCAGGAACATCCCTCCAAAAAATAATATAAGATCCCGGCCTGAAAGCGAAAGGTATCTGATGATTGCCGGATTATCCGTATTGAACCAGCCCGCAATATCCAAGATTGTAGCTGTTAGGCCCATGACCCATTTAATCGAAAATAAGAGCGCTACGCGCATTACCAATGCTAATGCAAGACCCAATTGACGGGCCTTTTTCTGTTGTTCGAGCGGAAGCTTACTGCTTTGTATTGAAATAAATACGATGTTGTCAATGCCCAGAACAATTTCCAGCACAGTTAAAGTAAAAAATGAGATCCAAATTTGCGGGTCAGTAATCCATTCCATAGTCGGTGATTTTTTATTTTGTTAATTTCAAAAAAAGTAGTCGATTTGCCTTTTAGGGCAAATCATTATTGCATTCTTGCCTTCGTCTTTGGCTTGATCAATTCCCCATTTCATCGGAAGTTCTTGAGTTGAGCTGTGTTTAAGATAGCTCGATGCCAATTCCAAAGAATAAGGCTTTTTGGTGCCGTTATTTTCCATACATATTATATCTATAAGCAAAGTCGTACACAGAATGTTTGGATTTTTATAAAATCTCTCTCGTATGATGTCAGATCTATTTGTTGACGAAATTGAACTAAATCCCGGTACTATCATCAATCGAAAAATAATAGGATCTTTTGTTTTATTTGCTATTGTCCGCTTCACAATGGGTCGGGAAAAAAGTATAATTTTCTCTATTTTAGAACCTATAAATTAAAAAAGGATAATTATGACAATCGAAGTTAATGGGCAGATAACGCCAGGTTTCACATGGCTGGATGTATATGCTCCTGAGAGTGAGGAACTGCAGGAAGTTGCCGAAAGATATAAGATACACCCGGTGCTTATAAAGGATTGCCTTCAGCCTGATCACTTACCTAAACATGAAGTGATGGAAAACTACTCCTTTATTATTTTTAGGGTGCACAGCGAAAGTAATCCAAAAAACGTTGACACCGTGCAAGAGTTAACGCACAAGGTTGCCATATTTTATAGCGAAACATTTGTTATTACAATCCACCGTCATAAACAGCCATTAGTCGACCGTATTATTGCCATGGGAGAGAATAAGCCCTACAAAAGTGTAATGATGCTCGTCAATTCTCTTGTTGCTGAATGTTTGGATACCTATCAGCCTGCGTTATCTAAGTTATCTGCAGAGATTGATTATTATGAGTCTGTAATATTTCTTCGCCCCAAAAATATACCCTTACTTAAGGGACTCTACCATATGAAACGGAAAGTTGACCTGATAAAAAGGATGGTTGAGCTTTCTCAGGAAATAATTGATGCTTTAGATTCTAAGTCGGGAAATGTGTATACAAGAGATACAAAAGATCTTTTTATAAGACTCAAAAACTTGTCGTCCTATCTCTCTGAGAATAGCCACAATTTATTGAATATCTATTTTTCAACAACATCTCAGCGGACTAATGAGACGATGCGTATATTAACCATTTTCTCTGTATTTTTTATGCCTTTAACCTTTATAGTGGGGATCTACGGAATGAATTTCGATTATATGCCGGAATTGAAATGGATATTTGGGTATCCGGCAGTAATGGTAGCCATGATTGTTGTCACTGTGGTGATTTACCTGTGGTTCAAGAGGAAGAATTGGCTATAATAATGTCATTTTAGTTTTTTGCGTCCCCTACAACAATCTCCAATAGACTATCGAGTAGGGAGATCTTCAGTCGCTGTCCACGGTAGTCTTTGTGCTCGTCATCAATATGTAGCCCATCACCCTGCCATTCCATGGATAAGCGGCTGGCTCTGATTGGTTTTATTTTAAATGGCTTATTTTTCCCCGCCAATAGTCCATCTATATAGGCAATCAGATCTTGACGCTGCTCTGCGGTTACGATGATGATATCAAACTCTCCATCTCCGGGATCGGCATCAGCAGCGAGGACTAGCCGGGGGCCCATACTGGAGATATTCATGATTTCGACCATAATACATTCTTTTTCAATTTTACCTGCTGGAGTAACAAGTTTTAGCCGTTTTGGCGGGAATGTCAGGGCCAGTTTGCGGAGCTGCATCAGCGCACATTTAATTTCCTCCTCAGCAGGAAGTGTTTCGGTATTTTTTGTGTCCATTTTTTTCATCAGTACTGGAAATAAACCAAAACCAATGGACTCGATAAAATGCAAGGGCCTTCGTCCTAAACCTGTCACCATGCCGATATCGATTTTTTTGGGATAAAAATTTTTCCATTGGCTAATTGCTTTTTCAGGGTCCAACGGAATACCAAGTGAAAGGGCAATATTATTTGCAGTACCCTGAGGCAAGATTGCAATTGGCCTTTTAAACCGTATTTTTTTTTCCAGTAAAGCCATAATAGTTTTTCTGATGGTACCGTCACCCCCAGCTACGGCAATGAGATTGGTGGATGGATCAATCTTTTTGACAGCATCGTTTTTTGAAACCACTGTACATTGATGCCCCAGCTCTTCAATCAGCTGACAGAGCTCATCTTTACCATCATTATTATTATCTCCGGCGGCGGGATTATGGACCAGCCTTACTCTTTTGCCATATTCTTTCATATCAGCTGAACAAAGCGTGGGTGAGATTGGTTTTTATATAAAACGTATAAATATGAACATACTTATCACCAATGATGATGGTATCTATTCACCAGGAATAGCAGCGCTGGCAGAAACCGCGAGGCAGTTTGGTACGGTTAGGATCGTTGCGCCAGATGTTGAACAGTCGTCCATGGGACATGCTATTACCCATTCCCGTCCACTAAATTATCGACGTTCTCCCATTACTTTTGAAGGTATTGAAGCCTTTCGGGTCAACGGGACACCGGCAGATTGTGTGGCTTTAGGCCTGCATATGTTTCCCGGTACCCAGGTGGTGCTATCCGGAATCAATATGGGCCCCAATCTTGGTAATTCCATGTGGCACTCGGGTACCCTTGCTGCGGCCAAACAGGCTATGCTACTTGGGGCTACCGGTATCGCACTGAGTACGCCTGTTGGAAAGACAGAACCGGATTTTAAAGGTCTAGCCCAATGGACAGCCGATGTACTGAAAATCTTGCTTAACGATAAGGGCCCGGCATTGTATAATGTGAATTTCCCCCCAAAACCTCAAGGAATTTCATGGACAAGGCAATCGGTACGGCTCTATGATGGAAATGTCGTTCCGGACAAGGATCCTATGGGAAGAAAAAACTATTGGATTACGGTTGTACCCCTTGAGCCAGCAGAAGAAGGCACAGATCGCTGGGCCGTAGAAAATAAGCTGGTCTCCATTACCCCCTTGCGGCTGGATCTGACTGCACATGATGAACTTTCATTCAGACTGGCAAGTCAGGGAGAAACGAAATAGATAGGATAAGGCATATGAAAGCAGCAATTTTTCTTCATTGTTAAGCCCAGCAGCCATTTGTTCACGCCAGAACTTGTAGCACAACTAAAGGAATTACTAAGATTCAGTTTCTTTCTTATCTAAAACAGTTCGAAATGCTTTGTATATCCCTAAACATAAGATGATGAGACAAGTCAGTGTAAGACCAAGATATTCCACCACCCAAGCGATAAGAATTGCGACAATATGGATCTTGCCGTTTTCCGGCCTGAACATCGCCCCTGTGAAAAGATAAAAAGCAAAGGTTGCGAATACACCCAACCAGATCAGGGCATAAATATAATGTAGTGGATTTTTACTGAATTGGTATTTACTCAACATGGTCATCTTTAATTTAATCTCAAATATATAGCGGTTTAGAATTGTTTTATAATGGATTTACAATTCGCGAGATGAGATTTATGAATCGTTATGTTGACAGACCAATTCTTTAAATATAGGAATGTTGGACTTTATCAGTACTAGTTTTAGAAATCAGCAATAATAATTTTTTTCATTCCCATCATTTTTTTGAATGCGCCGGGTTTTTTGTTTAGTTCCGCCCAATTTTCCGGACATACCTGCCAGCTTAATCCGTATTTGTCTTTCAGCCATCCGCAAACGCTCTCTTGTCCTCCATCCGATGTAAGCGCTTCCCAGTAGTAGTCAATTTCAGCCTGGTCTTTACAGGGGATCATCAGCGAAATAGCCTCGTTAAATTTGAATTCCGGTCCAGCATTGATCCCGATGAAACGCATTCCCAGAATCTCAAACTCTACGGTAAGCACTTTGCCAGCAAAATCCTTCTGGAAATCTGCCAGTCCTTCGGCTGCTGAATTCGGGTAATAAGTAATATTGATGATCTTGCCATCGTTGAAAACCGATAGGTAATATTCTGCGGCTTCCAGTGCGTTGTTGTCAAACCAAAGGTTTGGAATTATCTTTTGCATAGCTTTATATTTTTTGGTTATTTTTTTTTAGTACCGGCTACAACTGATACACTTCTATTCCATTCTATCTACATTTTGATCATTTACAGTCTTACAAATTTAAAAGATTTGTTCTTTGATCAACTTTCCATAGGATAAGAAATAATAACATAAGCCAATGGCATTTTTCTTCTCAACCAAATCACTGATGTTATAACTGTTAAGTCTGGCCTGACTTCCAATTATGGCGAATGCGCCATAATTAGCAACGGCGGTATAAATGCTTTCCCAAATACCCGATATTCAACGGTGTTTCTGTTCCAAAATCAATCAGAAATGAAAAAATCTCCATCTTTAGCATCGATAAGTGAACTGATCCTAAAAGTTTAAATTTTACATAATAACTCAAGTATTGCTATTTACAATTGTCGTTTTTTTTGTCTTTTTAATGTCATTTTATCGGTTGTTTTGCTTAATTATTGCTTTTAAATGCATTAGAAAGACCTGTAGTGGTTGTACTACAGAGATTTATCTTTTTTTTATCAAATTTTGTTTCACTATGAAAAACTAAATAATCACACTATGTGGGACAAAAAAAAGAGAATCCTTGTTGTCGAAGATAATGAGATTCTGTTAGGCATCATGCAATTTGTTCTTTCACGGGAAGGGTACGATCTACTCCTTGCCAAATCCGGCAAGGAAGCGCTTTCTCTGGTCTCGGACGAATCAATTGATCTGATCATTACTGATCTGGCACTACCTTTTGCCAATGGCTTTGAAATTATAGACCGGATCAGAAAGAGCAATACCAATAATCAGGTACCGGTTATTATTATTTCAGGATATCGTGATGACAACAGTATTGTAGAGGGTTTTGAAGTGGGGGCAAATGATTATATCAAAAAGCCAATATCTCCTTCTGAACTGATTTCACGCGTACGTTTAAGAATCGGCCATGCTTAGCACATTGGGATATATCATCCATGATATTCGCGCCTTTTTTGAAGGTAACGGCTGGCCGGTATTTGTTATCGTTGCCCTCGTTTTGAGCGTGTTTTTTTGGACTGCTTGTCTTATTGGAATCGCCTTTTTTTATTACCGGGATTATCGATATCGTAGAGCCTATTCTCGGATTTATCCGGCATTAAGGGATTTTATCTATGAATATATTTTGGTGGAGAACCGTACAAGCCATTTTCCGGTGGATAAATTGGGACTGGATCTGGATAATAAGCTTGTAAGTAAGGTTGTACGCCATATCTTGCACGATTTTATCTTTACAATCGGCGGGGAGAAGGGCCAAAGCATGCGCCATCTTTTCAATGAGCTGGGTTTTGACAAAGAATCGCAATATGAAATTAGGCATTCCGCGACAAATATCGTAACCACTGTTAGGTCCTTGGCCAATCTAGCCTTGATGAAGGTGTCGATTCAGGACACTATTCTGGATCGGTTGCAGAAAAGTCCTCAGGCTGAAATCCGTGTCGCAGCATCTAAATACTTATTGCAGGTAGAAGGCGAACAGGCCTTTGATAAAGTGTTTGACGGGCTATACGGGATCAGTCAGCTTCATGCGCTTGATATCTTTCAGACAGTTGTTCAGGGAAACTATTATGGCGATTACGCATTTTCACAGTGGTTGGAGGTATCAAAGTCCTTTGCTGTCAATAGCTTGTTCATGGACCTGATGGTCTACTATCAAGAGTTAAACGAAGCGCAGCTCTGGACATTAATTACAGCCGACAAAGAATCAAAAACGGCGTTAAAAGCGATTAACTCTTTGGGAAAGCTACTCGCTAAGGATAGTGAGGAGCGACTGCAGGCATTATATACGGAGGAAAGCAGCCTGGCAGCTAAATTGGAAATACTGAAGGCGCTCGGACGTGTTGGCCAAGGAAAGTCAATTGATTTTCTGAACGGATTGTTTATGGACGCCAATTTGCCCTTGAGCCTGCGAAAGCATGCTTATCGCTCATTGGTCGCCCAAAAACCTTATAGTTCAGCGCTGTTGCGAAAAATTGAGGAGCAGGTGGATGGCGAAGAGCGCAAACTCGTTCGTTCTATTAATCATCCGATGGTCCACTACATTTAGATGAAAGGTTTGATATGACACATTTTATTTCTTCGGTAGAGTTTATTTTTGGATTGTACTGTTTGTTACTCTTAGCTGTGTATGTGATGCTGTTTCGCATGTCATCGCTTTCGATTCGCAGGAATCTCCGACAGCGCGGCTCAAGACGGATCCAAACATTATTGGAATCCGAGATTGCGCCAGGAGTTAGTATCGTCGCACCTGCTTACAATGAGTCAGTGACTATCGTAAATAATGTGCGTTCATTGATGACGCTGTTTTATCCACGGTATGAGGTCGTGATCGTTAATGACGGAAGTAAAGATGATACTTTGCCAAAACTGATCAAAGAATTTGATCTGGTGGCGGTCGATTTTTTGGTTGATTACCTGGTGCCCTGCAAGGAAATTAAAGGGATTTATAAATCGCGTGATATTTCCCATAAACACCTGACTGTCGTTGACAAGATAAACGGCGGAAGCAAGGCTGATGCGGTCAATGCAGGGATAAACGTTGCGGCTTTTCCGTACATATTGAATACAGATGTTGACTGCGTACTTGCCAATGATACGTTGGTGTATCTGATGGAGGCTGTATTGGACGCTAAGGAACGTGTCATCGCTGTGGGGGCCACTTTACGGATGTCAAACTCGAGTTATGTGGACTCAGGGATGTTGGTTGAGGCGGCCTTACCTAAACCCATCCTGGCGCGGTTTCAGGAGATGGAGTACATCCGGTCATACCTTCTCGGTAAAATGGGATGGAATTATCTGAATTGTATTCCCAATGTATCTGGTGGTCTTGGTTTGTTTGACAAGGAAATTCTTATTGCGGCCGGTGGATATGATCCAAAATCGCTGGGGGAGGATATGGAGATGGTCACTAGGATGTGTATGAAGATGTGCGACAATAACGAAAAATATGAGGTCAAATATATTCCCCAAACATTATGCTGGACTGAGGGACCAGATAGCCTCAAAATGTTAACCCGGCAGCGTATCCGATGGGCTAGGGGCTTGATGCAGATCATGCGTACCCACCGCAAGGCTTTCTTCAATCCCAGCTATAAAAGGTTTGGGCTGGTCGTATTTCCCTACAATGCTATTTTTGAATTCTTTGCACCGATTATGGAAATTCTGGGTATTTTCTTTTATATCTACCTGATCCTGACAAACGGCATCAATTGGCAGATGGCCATCCTGCTGCTGGTTTTCGTATATATGTTTTCGGTTTTTTTAACCAGCTTTTCGATCTTATTGGACAATTATGTCTATAAATATTACAAACGTAGGCAGGATATTGTCCGCTTATGCCTCACCGCATTTTTAGAACCTTTTATCTATCACCCGATCATTGTGTACAGTTCAATCAAAGGATATATACAGGAGCTCTTTGGTAAAAAACATGCTTGGGGAGAAATGAAACGCAAAGGGACCTTAACACCCTTATCACCAAATGGAGCTAAAAAATAGAGCAATGAAAAAATTATTGATATTAATAGTCGTTTTCTGTCAGTCCTTGTTAGCGGATACCATTTTAGCACAGGTGGTCTGGCAAAATAAAAAATACGATGTGGATAGTTTAGTGCCGCAGGCAATCCGCTATCTGCATCAGGGGAAGCTTGACCAGTCGATTATGCTGAGCCGGACGGTATTGGCAAAATACCCGCAGTACACTGATTTTAACTATATCCTGGGATTGAGTTATCAAAAGATGGGACGGGTAGAATGGGCTATTCCCTATTTCGAAACTGTAATAGCAAATGATGCGAAGTATAAAGACAGCTACTCAGCCTTGGCACTATCGTATGAAGCGAAAGGCGATATAGACAAAGCTACTAAGGTTTGGCAGCTGGCACGAACGCGATTTCCTGATGATATGGAGCTGGCAGCAGCTTATCGGGAATTTGAAGCCAGGAGTATACGGAATGCCGTTAACCGTAACCTCGACAATTGGTACAAAGAAGGCCTCAAATGTATTGAACGAGGAGAGCTGCAAAACGCCATTTCGATTTCGGACAGCATGCAGCAGGCAGATGCTAGCGATAAGCGTTATTTATACCTCCGCACCAGTGCTTATATGGCCGGTAAGGACTATAATAAAGCCAAAAGTGGCTATGAGATGCTTTGGGATAAAGGGGATACTACGCTGTTTATTCGTGAGCAGTTAGCTAATATCGCTGCTGTAAATAAAGATTATCGGACCGCTTTGTCCTATACCGAACAGCTGCAACAGCAATCACCGCAAGTGGAGCGCTATCGTCAACAGGCAAAGGTATACCGGGAAAATTTACCCTATCGTTACTATGTAGGGTTCAATCATACCCAAAGCGCACAAGATAGACCCAATGGGCACTTCTTTATTTCCGGGGTGGAGTATGGAAAAAAAGTGGGTGCAAAGGATATGGTCATAGGTCAATTTAACTATGGAAACAGAAGGGGCGAAAAAGGGTATCAGGTGGGATTAGAGGCCTGGCTGAATTATAGCGAAAAAATATATGCCTATCATCATCTTGCCTGGGCTGATGGAACAGTATTTCCGACCTGGCGGGCCGCATATAGTCTTTATCGGGAGGCAGGGCCTTGGCTCTTTGATCTAGGTGGGCGTTATGTTCGGTCAGCAGACCATACCAACAACTATGGCATGGTGGCCTCCGCTGGCCGCTATTTTGGGCCGACCTTTATCTACCTCCGGGGATTTTTATTGCATGATGAACAGCGTTGGAATCAAGCCTACTCACTGGCTGTAAGACATTATTACAATAGCGAAAAGCCTAATTCTTATGTCACTATCATTGGCAATATCGGCACATCTCCGGACGACCCTTCCCGGTATCAGTTTTTGAACAACAGATTTGGATTTTTGTCGCGATCAGTCAATGCCGGATGGCAACATCGTATCGAAAGCTGGGGATTTACGCTTATGGGCGGTTGGAGTTATTACAAGGTTGCTGAAAATAGGTTTATGAATCAATATGATCTAAATCTCTCATTAAGGAAATATTTTTAATATGTGGAAGTATATGTTAGCGCTGCTTTTTGTCACAACAATCGCCCAGGCTAAAGAACGGATTACATTGGTGAATGAAGGTGTGACCAATTATGTTATCCGCACTGACCAAAACAATGCAACCCTGCTGAAAGCAGCAGCGGTAATCAACGAATTTACCTTATTGAGCACGGGGACGGGCTTTAACTTGCAGGCCCAGGGACAGGCCCAGCCAGCAATCATATTGGAGCAGGTGCCAATAGACAAAACATATCCGGAAGACAGTTATTCGATCCAGTTTAATGGGGCGAATATGTATATTAAAGGTAGCGGGAAAGGAGTTCTTTATGGTGCTTACCGTTATGTGAGAGATGTTATCGGCGCCAGAAAATGGTATACCGGCAGGGAGAATACCTTCATTCCAAAGTTATCTTCGCTCGTGGTTGATGCTGATTTTCACGTTTTCGCAAAACCCAACTTCCAGTTTCGCGAAGTATATTTCCCGGTCGAACTGGATCAGGAATATTTGGACTGGTATGGTCTACATAATTTAGAAGAAAAATGGGGCGACTGGGGGCATACCTTCAACAAGATATTACCGCCATCCATTTATTTTAAAGAACATCCCGAATATTACTCGCTGTATCATGGGAAAAGACAAGCTACCCAGCTCTGCCTTTCCAACGAAGCTGTTTTTGAACATACCGTTGCATATTTCAGACAAAGAATGCTCGAAAATCCGCAAGCTAAATACTGGTCGATAGCGCAAAATGACGACATTGGAAGCTGCACCTGTGATCGCTGCCAAGCTATTGATAAACGCGAAGGCGGAGCCCAGGGGTCATTGATCCACTTTGTGAATAAGGTAGCCGCTAAATTTCCGGATAAGCAATTTACAACACTCGCTTACCTACAGACGGCCAATGCCCCTGCGCATTTGCGCGTGGCAGACAATGTTTCGGTGATATTAAGCAATATTGACGCTTTTCGTAGAGGTGATATTGGCAATGAACCTTCTGCGGCTACATTCCGCAGGCAGCTGCGTGATTGGAAATCCAAAGCAGCACATATCTTTGTATGGGATTACTTAACGCAGTTTACAAATTATCTGGTTCCTTTCCCTATTCAGGGAACTTTGCAGAAAAGTCTGGACTACTTAAAACAGCAAGGTGTTGAGGGCGTATTTTTGCAGGGTGGGGGCGCGAGCTACAGCGACATGGCCGAACTAAATGCTTATATTTTAGCTCATCGGCTCTGGGACAGTACGGTCTCCGAAGATCAGCTTACGGACGAATTTTTACATGGTTATTATGGCAAGGCGGGCGAGCCAGTCAAAGCATATCTCAATGTCCGGCGAGAGGCTTTGCCTGCTGCCTCATCCGCTTTATCAATTTATGGAAATCCCATTGATAATAGAAAGGATTATTTAAGTCCGGAGCAAATGGATCACTATAGTACCTTATTGGAAAAAGCTGAAATACTGAGTGAGGGTAACCCACAATTGGAACAACGTATTAGACGATTGGGCTTAGGGCTAGATTATACCTATTTACAACAGGCGCGGTTTTATGGACCACGACAACATGGAATATTTAGCAACGAGGATGGAAAATGGCACGTAAGGTCAAGCGTACAACGCAAGCTGCAACAGTTTGTTGAAGATGCGAAAAAACTCGGCGTGGTTGAACTCGCCGAGGGCGGTGCCTCGCCCGATCATTATGCGAAAGAATGGAGTGAGATATTTAGTGCAGGAGTACGTGCGAATAAAGCGGCAGAAGCAAAAATGACGATCACATACCCATTTGACCCTTCATTCCCTGCCAACGGTATGCAGACCCTGACTGATCGTGTCCCTGGCTATCTCGATTATAGCTATAATTGGCTCTTATGGACGGGAGAACCGATGGAGATTGCGTTCAACTTCGAAAAGGCAGAAAAAGTGGATACTATTGAACTCAGTTTCCTTCAGGATGCAAGGCATTGGATTTTTCCTCCAAAAGAGATTCGTATTACGGCTTCAAAAGATGGCAAAAATTTTAAGGAGTTACTTTTATCTAATATTAAAGAAATAGACGAGGACTATACGGTGCAGAAAGTCAAATTTAAAGCTTCGGTAGCGGATGATGTTAAAATAATTCGTGTTTATGCCTTACCATTTTCCTCCCTGCCGGAATGGCGCTATCATCCTACACGAAAGGTCTCTATTGCCTGTGATGAAATCTGGGTGGAGTAATATATTCTGATTAAAAAATTACGGGCATTATTTCGTCTCCTTCTCTTTTTTCGAGTCTTTCCCAAAAATATGCCGTCGATGATTTTCGCCCCAATATTGCAGTGATTCAACTACCTGATCCAAGGTATGCGCATAATCTGTGGGGAAATATTCAATAAGAATAGGATAACCTTCCGTTATGGTACGTTCAATCAGCCCATTCTGTTCCAGTTCTTTTAATTCCTTCGCTAGCACCTTCGGTGTCAATTTTGGAATACTTCGCTGTATTTCAGTAAAACGCCTGTTTCCCGCATTCACAGAAATAATAATCTGCAATTTCCACGTTCCGCTGATGACGTCCAGCGTATCGCGAATTGGCCTCAGGGCTTGTAGGCAATCCTGATGATCATGATGTTTTCCCATTTCACTATCCTTTAGGTAACTGCTATACTTTAGAATGTGAATTTACAATAATTTTGTTCCTATCAATAACAAAAACAATAAAAATGGCAAATATCTTAAATATCAAAACAAGTATTAGTGGCGAACACTCTGTCAGCAGTAAACTATCACAGGTTGTAATTGATCGATTACTGGAAAAAGAACCGTTTAGTAAAGTCGTTGTTCGCAACCTCGCTACGGAACCGATTCCCCATATGGAACTTGAGCATTTTAGCGCATTCAATGTTAGCGATGCGGAAAAGACTGATGCGCAAAAAGAACTGTCTAGATTTTCGGATCAAGCAATAAGGGAAATTCAAGATGCTGATATCATCGTTATCGGTGTCCCTTTTTATAATTTTAGTATCCCTTCGACATTGAAATCCTGGATTGACCATATTTCGATTGCTGGAAAGACGTTTTCCTATGCTGATGGTCATGTAAAAGGACTTCTTAAAAATAAAAAGGTCTATCTTAACTTTGCGGTGGGCGGTATCTATGACAATGGAATCGTGGATAATATGGAAATGTATCTTCGCACTTTCTTTGGATTTATCGGGATATCAGATGTGGAGGTCTTCAAGACCGAGGGTACGATGTTACCTGGGCTTAAGGACGAAAATATGCTATTGGCGACGGGAGAAATTGAAGCCGCTATCGCCTGATCTATGGCCAATGATATCAAAATCTCCACATCAGGCTTAGGAAAAATAATAAATCCACATTTAAGTGTTTCGGCGGATATGTATTCCCATAACCTTTGCCAAAAAGATTAAACAGGAGTATGGTATAGGCTACGACGCCGTGATGAGTATGGCCATACATCTGGATGACAAGTTCAATCTTAAGCAAAAAAATGTCGAAGAAACACTAGACAAAAGATGGGGTAGGGATAATGCGGTTCAGTTTGCAACACTATTACAGAAGTTTTACAAAGACAGTAATAGTAAACGGTTCTTTCAGGCTAACCAGGCACTGTATAATGAGGTACAAAAGCGCTTTCTTCCAATTTATGAACATATTGAATTAGGCTGGTATCCTAAATTCTACGGTAAGAAACCCTCCGAGAAATTTTTGATTGTGAACAGTGTGGAGAATGGTGGTGGTAACTATGGGGTAGCCATTAAAAATCCAGGGGCTATAAGGAAGTATACGCAATTATGGGGACATGGAGTATGGATAGTCTTGGTATGGTACAATTTCCGTTACAGAGCTATTTACCCACCTTACTTCACGAGTTTAACCATTACTTTGTTAATCATTTATTAGAAAAAAACACAACAATTTTTAGAGACAGCGGCGAAAAATTATATAGTGTCTTGAAGTAAAAAATGAACCGACAGGCATACGGTTCAATGGATATTTTGCCCCATTATCTCCTAAATCTGGATCCCAAATTTTAAATTTGCTGAACGTCAGTAAGTTTTGTCCCGAAGAGTATACGTAACGTGAGGTAAATCCGAGTTTGTCTAAACCTTTGGTGTCTTCATGTTATATCTGATTGAAGCCTGTTTTAAACGCGTGTAAGCGCCATCTTTTAGCCCGTGGGTACTATTTAGATAATTGTTGTCCGAGCTGTTTGCCATCGTCAGGCGTGGGTAATATGTATCCTGACGTGGATTTTCAGGAGTCCAGCGATCTTCGACAATAGACATTGTGTTATTCGGGTAAAGCCCAAAACCTGAAAACGGAATTACTCCTGCCCCCCGGGAACCTGCTCCAGGCCAGTCGATGCCTGAACCATTGGCCATAATACCAACATCACCAACACCTTGAAAGAATATGGAAAGGTCAAAGTTTTTATAGGATAATCCAAATCCCGCACCATACAGCCATCTCGGGAACCATGATTTTCCGAGATAGGTTTCATCGAAAACATCGATGACTTTATCATCCGTGGCATTCAGATTTTTGTGCCGGACGTCGCCTGGAAAGACCGGATTGAACTTTTGTTCCGGGGGATTTGCGATTTCCTCGTTACCGACAAAGTAACCTGTGGCTACGTAGCTTTTATATTCGCCAAAACGTTTGCCTGTTTCAGCTTGATAAACGTATTTCCGCAGGGGGGCATCAGCGTAGATAATCTTGTTTTTACTATAAGTTATGTTTCCGAATAAACGCAGGCCTACATTTCCGAACTTATCATTATATTCCAGATTGGCATCCATTCCTGTATTGTTCATTTCGCCAAGATTCGCGAATACATTCATATTGTTATAACCAGCAATAGAGGAGATGGATCGCCTACGGATGAGAATATTCTTTCGGTTTTCATGGTATCTGCTCAGTACAATGTTGAGCTTGTTCCAGAGACCAATTTCTAGACCGATATCACTTTTATAGGATTTCTCCCATGTGAGGTTCTCTACACCTAGTACGTATTCGGGTTTTCCTGGTACCCAACTTCCGTTGAGTCCAAAACCCGTGCTGCCTCCATCACCGATCTGCGTTAAGTAAAGAAACCGCCCTCCATCAATGTTATCGATACCAACGACACCGTAAGAACCTCTGATTTTTAATAAACTGAAGGTGTTTTTTAGCGGAGCGAAGAATTCCTCATTAGAAGCGATCTAACCACCCGAAATGGAAGGGAATAGGCCAAATTTCTTGCCTTTCTCAAAATTCTCAGACCCTGTATAGCCTGCATTGACCTCTACAAGATATTTATCCCGGAAGCCATAGGTAATCCGCCCGCTAAACTCTGATTACGATAAGGAATAGCACCGATCACTGAACCGGACAGACTGACCAAACGATTTCTCATATTATAGAGCAACATTCCTCCGATCCTATGATCATTGAAGGAGCGATCATAGTTTATTAATCAAAAATTGGATGCTGTTAAGACTTCATAACGAACACAACTGAATAGATAAGTATGAATTGAATACTTTAATTTGATTTTTTCTCTGTTTCTCCAGATTTTAATAAATACATTTTGTACCAGTTCCTGGCATACCTCAGCATCTTGAAATGTATGAAAAGCTGTTTTATATAACGATTGCCAAAACCGTGACATAAAGTGTTGAAGGGCCCGTTCATCGCCTTTACAAACTAATTCAAAAATTTGTTTATCAGAGTAAACGGTGTAATCCATAATCAGGGGATGTTTATAGTCGGTAGTTAAAACAATTCAAACTTAAATACAAAATGCTAAAAAGCAAAATAAGAATGTCAACTTGATCTTTCCAATGACAAGTGGTAACAGTGCGTTTAAAAAAAAATAAAAAAAAAATCATATTGGATTCACCCTATCATTAGTTCTGGTTGTCTTTGTTTATAGTATCTTATAAAAACACGATTGACTAACCATGATCAGAATTCCTAAAACACGTTGGAGAATAAAAGCTATCCTGCTCTCGTCTCTTTTGATAGGAGGAACAATTGTAGAAGCAACTGAAAATTTACCGCGAGTGGAAAGGCAGAAGCTTATTTTAAAAACGACTATGTATTATATTGCACAGAAACATGTATATCCAATGGAGCTGAATGATGAATTCTCTTCAAAAGTGTGGGATAAATATTTTAGTTACTTAGATATAAACCATAAGATCTTTTTGCAAGAAGACATTCGGCAGTTAAGATTGTATAAAAGTAGGCTGGACGAAGATATTCAGGCGAATTCTATTGAATTTTTCGAAAAAAGTAATACAATCTATTTGCAACGCTTAAAGGAATTACGTGCTATCTGTAATGAAATCCTAGCCAAGCCTTTTGTATTTACAATTAATGAATCCTTTCGAGATGGAAACGAATATGCTGGCTCGCTGAAGGAACAGAGGGAAAGGTGGCGAAAGTCGTTAAAATTTAGTGTGTTACGTAAATTTAATTTGATAAAGGATAAGAATAATGGTAAAAAAGATAGGGAGATAGAAAAGGAAAGTAGAGCGGCAGTAAAGAGGTGGATGGACGCCTTTTTCGATCGTATGACCAAACCCGAAGCTGAGGATATAAATTTTAGCTATTTCATGAACGCCATTCTTTTTGAGGTGGATCCGCATACGATATATAACCTACCCAAGGAAACTAAACAAAAGCAGGAAAATATAGCCAAACGCTACTTTGGAATTGGAATATCTATGAAAGAAGATGAAGGTGAATACTTTGTAGATGGAGTCCAGCCAGGAGGAGAGGCTAATAATACGGGGTTGATCCATGTCGGTGATCAAATACTTCAGATTGAAAATGAGAAAGGTGAAATGCAAGATGTATTTTCTCTGCCAGCTGAGGATGTCATCGATATGATCCGCGGTGCAAGTGGGACGGTTGTCCGTTTGCGTATTAAAAGGAACTCAATCCAAGAAATAGTCAGTTTAAAACGTACAGAACTTAAAAACGAATCACAATTGGCTCGAAGTGCTCTATTTAAAAAAGGAAAAGAAAAAATAGGGATCGTTTATTTGCCTGATTTTTATGATGATGTAGCCAATCCGAATGGTGCTCACGCATCTTTGGATGTAATGAAACATATACAATCGTTAAAAAAACAAGGGATGACTAGTCTGATTATTGATTTGCGTAATAACCCTGGTGGATCTTTGAATGAAGTAGTTAGATTAGCTGGAGCATTGACGGGCAAAGGACCCAAAGCGCAGATTAGAGGTCGTGCTGGAGTTCAGGTGATGCAGGCCGATTTGGAACAGATTTACAAGGGGCCATTAGCGGTTATGATAAACGAAAGAAGTGCGTCGGCATCGGAAATATTTGCAGCGGCTATACAGGATTATCAGAGAGGGGTCATTATCGGAGGACCGACATCGTATGGAAAAGGATCCGCACAGGACGTTTGGCCAATTGGAAAAATGGGAGATGAAAGCAAGAATATTCCGGCAGTAAGTTTAGGTTCGTTGACATTGACATCTTTTATGTTTTATCGGGCGACAGGTCAAACAACACAAAAAACTGGTGTAAAGCCGGATATTCTGCTCCCTAGTCCTAGTGCTTATGTAAGTGAGTTGGAAAAGGATTACAATTCGGCGCTTCCAAATGTTCCTATCCCTACAACAAACTTTCAGCTATCCAATTCCTTCGCTAAGGATCAAATTGAAGCATGGGCCAAACAATTGCGTTATGGATATATATTTAAACAAATCGATAGTTTAGCGAAATTAATAGCGAAAGCGGATAAGGAACCAATTGCATTGAACCTTAAAGCTTATCAACAACAGGAAGACAAGAAAAAGGAAAGGAAAGCTTACCTTAAAACTCTTCTGAAGGTACCACGGGATGAACAGATTGATGTAGTATCTGAAAGTGATAGATCTGCAGCAGGTGAAAAATGGTACATTGATTGGCTAGAAAACGCAAAAAACGATGTTTATGTTGCTGAGGCCTGTGCATTGTTGTCTAATTGGAGCGCGGAAAATGATGCTCTCCAAACTACCTACGCTTTAGAAGTGACGACCTTACGTCATTTTTTTGAGAGAGATAACGTTCGGGATGAATGTTATCTAGATGATATCAATGAATTGAATGTCAACCTTAATACTAATGCTGATATTTATAGATTGAAAAAACAGCTTACACGAATGAAAGATTCGGTGGATGTAATGGAAATAATAAACAAGGAGGGGACTAATATCACCCGATCCATACAGTTATCGAAACAGGATTTTGTTAGGCAACACCCTAATTCTTACGTTAGTCTCTATCTTTTAGCAGAGGAATTCAATGCATATACCGCCGAAGGGTATTCATTGGCATTTGAGTCTTTGTCTCCGGCTCTTAAAGTGTTGAATGCAGCCGAATCGATAAAAAAGGAAATTTCGCGTCTTAAAGTGACCACCACTGGTGCCGAAGCAATTGATTTTCAACGTACCGACCAAAATGGTAACCTAGTGAAGTTGAGTAATCTTCGTGGTAAATATGTTTTGCTTGACTTTTGGGGTAGCTGGTGTGTGGTTTGTCGTCAGGCGCACCCGCACATGAAGGAACTTTATCATCAATATAAAGATAAAGGCTTTGAAATCCTTGCAATAGCAGATGAAAGCCATAGTAAAACCATGCAGGATCGTGAAAAAGTTTGGAAGGAGGCGATTCGAAAAGATGATATTCCTTGGATTCATGTACTCGCCGAAGAGGGGAATCAAAAAATTAATGTGCTTCAGGCTTATGGAATAACTGCGTTTCCTACCAAAATCTTATTGGATAGAGAAGGTAAGGTCGTGATGCGTACAATTGGTAATCTAAATAACGAAATAGACGAATATTTGAGAAAACATCTTTAAATCAACTATGAATATGAAAATTAATAGAAGCCTCTGGACAGGCCTGCTTGCATTGTCTTCAGTCCAATTGATGGCACAACAACAACTGAAAATAAATGCGGAGTTCGAAACACTGAACGATGGTCAAAAAGTTTATTTGACGGATTTTATCACCAAACGCGTTGACTCTACAAGTGTCGCCAATAATAAGTTTCAGTTTATGGCCAACGCTGATTCAAGTACTATTTATATTGTGCAGCTGGGATTGCAGCCCAAGGAAAATGAGTTTTTTTTCATGGATATGGGAGCGGGCCAAGTTAATATATCTGGCAAGGGCAGTTCATTTAAGGATGTTGCCATTACTGGGAGTTCCTTTGTCGATCGATGGAAAGAATTGGACGCATTTATGTTGAATCGTTGTGGTGGTGGCATTAATTATCCGAATGAATTGGCTCAGAAAATGGCCCAAGCACAGGCTATTGGGGACGGTCAAGCACTGGAAAACTTGCAAAAAGATTTTTTGCTTTATGTGGAAAAAGGAAAGAGTGCTGCAAAAGATTGGATCGCCAAATATCCAGATGAATCCATTAGTGCTTATGTGATCAATGCATTTTTATTAAATAAAATACCGCTGAATGAAGTAAAAGCTCTAGTGAAAGGGCTGGGGGCAAATGCTCAAAGATCAAAGTTAGCACATCTAATGTTAACGTTAGAAGAGCCAAAGCTGTCCTCTAATTTGCTTAATCAGCAGGCACCTGATTTTACATTGAACGATGAGAAAGGTGTTGCTGTGAAATTATCGGATTTTAAAGGTAAATATGTTTTATTGGATTTTTGGGCAAGTTGGTGCGCACCTTGCCGTAAGGAGATGCCTTTTGTGAAAGCTGCTTTTGAGAAATATAACTCTCCAAAATTTACTATCTTGAGTGTGTCTATCGATACAGAGCCCGAAAAATGGCGTAAGGCGCTAACCGATGAAAAAATGCCTTGGAAACAACTTTTAGACGACTCGAATCAACAAGTTTCAACGTTATACAATGTCGCTTTTATTCCAATGAATTTTTTAATTGATCCTACTGGAAAAATAATTGCTTTTGGTCTGTATGGCGAAAATATTAATAAACAACTTGGAGATGTGTTGAAATAATCGACCTAACATTAATCGCTAACCTAAATTTAACGAATTATGGCAATAAATCGCTTTGCTCGTGTTCTTATGTTGTCATCGTTTTGGCTGTCGCTTGGGGGGACGATGGCCTATGCACAAACAATGATCAACAAACCTGTGACGCTTTCCGTTAAAAAAGCTAAACTCGGAAAGATTTTAAGGTCAATTCGGGATAAATCTTCAATCCGCATTGTTTTCAGTGAACAAGTGGTGGACCGAGTCGCGGTACAAACTGTTGAAGCTAAAAACGAAAAGTTAACAGACCTATTAAACCGAATTCTAAAAGGTACCGGGCTTTATTACGTCATCCAGAATGATGTTGTCATTATTAAAGAAGCCAGTAAGGCTGATATCCCAAATACATCTGCAATAGCTGTAAGTATAAGCGCGGTACTTAATAATTTTGTAAATGGCAAGGTCGTACTTGCCGATAATCAACCGAAAGCGCTCGTCACAGTCATCAATGGTACAACAGGTATTCAGACACTATCAGACCAGCATGGTAATTTTTCAATTCCAGCCAATAAAGGTGACCAAATTCAATTTAGTCACGTTGGCTTTGCACCTTTGAAGGTTACCATACGCAATTTAAAGGATTTGCAAATTGTGCTCAATCCTCAGGATTCGACACTAGATGAAGTCGTTTTGACAGGATATCAAACCATCGATAAAAAATTATCAACAGGATCAATTTTTTCCCTAAAGGGAAAGGACGTCGCTGAACCGAATGTACCCAATATCGCATCCATGTTGCAAGGCAAGGTGCCCGGATTATCTGTAGAGACACTCTCCGGTAGTCCCAATTCTGTTCCGCGGTTAAGGATGCGTGGTACCTCCACCCTGATCGGAAATGCAACCCCCATTTGGGTAGTCGACGGTATTGTTCGTGAAAATTCGAGTGATATAAATCCCGATAATCCGTTGGGGATAGATCCATCTTTTTTGGATTCGTGGGTACGTAGTGGTACTAGTGTTGCCAATACCGATTTAATGGGCAATTCCGTAGCAGGGATTAATGTCAATGATATTGAGAGTATCGGTTTTTTGAAGGATGCTGCCGCAACAGCGCTGTATGGTACACGTGCTGCTAATGGAGTAATCGTTATAACAACGAAGAAGGGAAAGGCTGGTCCTAACGTTTTGAGTTATAGCACGAGTCTTGGATTTGTACAAAAACCTTCCTATGGCAATATGAAATTGATGAATTCGAAAGAGCGGATTCAATTGTCGGCCGAATTGATCAAACAGGGATTACTTCTTCAAGGTGCCCCCCTCGACGTGGGTTACGAAGCCGCCTATTTGGATTTGGTGAATAGACGTATCACGCAGTCGGAATTTGAAGCCCGGGTAAATCAGATGGAAACAGAAAATACCGACTGGTTTGATCTTTTGTTTCAAAATAGCTTTAATCAATCCCATTCCCTCAGCCTGAGTGGCGGAAGTGAAAAAAGTTCATTTTATTCTTCTTTGAACTATAGCAACAACAAAGGATCGGCAAGGAAAGATGCATTGAGCAGCATTAGTGGAAGTATAGGTATGAATACGAAACTTGGAAACAAATGGCAAATCGATTTCAAGTTAGATGGTAGCTATAATAAGGGTACAGGGTATAATCTTAAACTCAATAATCCGATGACCTACGCACTGACCACCAGTAGAACAATTCCATCGACCCAATTTTACGAATCTAAGAGACCCATGTTTGGAACGAATCCGAATGAAACTTCTTACCCACTGCATTTCAATATCTTCAATGAGATTGACCAAACTGGAAATACAACTGTAAACAGTCAATTTTCCGGCGCATTAAATATAAGTTATCAGATTTTAAACGATTTGAAATTCACATCAACCTTCGGCGGGACACTTTCAACAATAAACAATGAACAATATTCGACCGAAAGGAGTTTTGATGTGGCTACCGTTAGAGGTTATGATTATGGAACTGTGGTCCCTGGGAGCATGGACGAGTTGAATTCGCCTTTACCCTTTGGTGGTATCTTCGACCAGAACTATACCAATCTGTACAAATACTCCTGGCGAAATGTCTTAAATTATAGAAAGTTGCTTTTTAATGGTCGGGACCAACTTACTTTTTTAATCGGACAGGAAATAAATAGTAGTAAACGCCTTGGCAATAGCCAATTCCAATATGGTTATCTTAAAGACCGAGGCGAAAGTTTTGCAAAAAAAGATAACTACTATTTCTGGATGATCCAAAATAGAGTTAATAAGATAGAT
Organism: Sphingobacterium sp. CZ-UAM; assembly: GCF_002000245.1. Classification (GTDB taxonomy): domain Bacteria; phylum Bacteroidota; class Bacteroidia; order Sphingobacteriales; family Sphingobacteriaceae; genus Sphingobacterium. Next base: position 330,114 of record NZ_MTCM01000002.1, read on the forward strand.
AATCTGTTTTCTGGTTTTGCGGATGTAAGTTATGCGTTTGATCAAAGATATATCATTGATGCGAACCTTCGTTATGATGCATCAAATCGCTTTGGACAATACACAAATAGTCGTTTCCTTCCGATGTGGAGTATATCTGGGCGGTGGAATATATCGGATGAATCTTGGTTACGTAATAACCAAGTGTTAAGTGATCTAAGCGTGAAAGGATCATATGGTTATCAAGGGAATGCAGTGCAAGATGTGGGACCGGATTTGATACTAAAAAATAAAGAATCTGGATTGGCAGGTGCTTTAAATCCAAGAACCAACGAGTATCAATTAACAATGCGTTCTCTTGCGTATCCGGATTTGCGTTGGGAAAAGACAGGAGTAAGTAATCTAGGAATCAACATAGGTCTATTTCAATCCTTTGTTAATCTCACTACCGAATTTTACTATCGGAAAACCAAAGATGCTTTGACTCGCCTTAGCCTGCCATTAGAATATGGGATACAAGAGATGATTATAAATGGGGGGACATTAATCAATAAAGGCCTTGAGGTAAACATTAATTTCAACTTTCTACGGAAACAAAATTGGGAATGGTCCCTTAGTGCAAACAGTTCGTTCAACAAGAATAAGCTAAATCAGGGCTCCGATGTGGTCAGCTATACGTTTAGACAATATGCCGCTGGCTCCGCCCAAGTTCCTGGTCAGCCCTTGGGAACCTTTTATGTGTTTGATTTTAAAGGTTTAAATCCGCAAAACGGAATGCCATTATTTAAGGAGATTGATGATGTAGATGATCCGCATATACTTGGCATGGACCAATATTTCATTAAGGCCGGTGTAAACCACTACCCGTTCACGGGAGGATTAGCGAGTAAACTTCGGTATCGAAATTTTAGTTTATCCACGCAATTCAGCTTCGGTTTTGGCGCTCATAAACTGCGCAATGCACTATTTAATGGAACTAGTAGTCAAACTGTACCCAAACCCGACCAAAATATGCCCCGCTGGATGATCGATCGCTGGAAACAACCTGGCGATGAATTAAAAACAGATATTCCGGGCTTTGTAGATGGCAACATTATTCAGACGGCTGATTTTGGTAACAATATTGAAAGCCGATACTGGATGTATGATCACTCTACAGCCCAACTGGCCAAAGCCGACTATGTAAAATGTCGTAGTATTCAAATTGGTTATAGAATTCCCGAATCTTTTATTCGACAGTTGCATCTAATGAGTGCAAATGTGTCTTTTTCGATGACGAATGTTTTCAGGGTAGTGAGCAAAGATTGGAAAGGTCAGGATCCAGAATTACCAGGGTCAGGTACTTCCGCACTTCCTCAGGTACCCACCTATAATTTAGGTTTAAATGTATCCTTTTAATTGATAAATGATGAGACGTTATATGTATTTTATCGCAGTGGGCCTGATAGGTGTTACGAGCTCCTGCTCAAAATTCTTGGAAGAGTCTACGCAGTCCGAAGTGGTACCTCGCTCGGCAGAATCGTTGAATGAGTATATGATGGGTGACGCATATCCAAACGATTTTGCACTCCATCCGGAAGAACCTTTTCTCAATGACGATATCCAGATGATCGCTTATAAGCAAAACGAATTAATGTATCCTGCTTACACTTGGCAACCAGATATGCCTGAAAAAATCGGTGGCCTTGTGACGGTGTCTTCGTGGAGATCCTGCTACGCTGCAATTCAGGCCTGTAATACCACCCTAGACTATCTGCCTAAAATGACGGGTGAACAACGCTTTAAAGATTATGTGGGCGGACAGGCTTATTTATTACGGGCCTTTTATTACTTCAACCTGGTAAACCTTTATGGGATGCCTTATAATGATCCACAGACGGATCCAAACAAAAATCTTGCTGTTCCACTTTTAATTAGTGGCGGTGTGGAGTCTGATTATAAATCCCGCAATACTGTTGCTGAAGTGTATGCACAAATTGAAACAGATCTTAAAGAAGGGATTCGACTAATTGAAGGCAGCGGACAGGTGTATAGTAAATATCGTATGGGTAGCGAAGCAGGGCATTTGCTTGCCTCAAGGATATACTTGTACATGGATAAATGGAATGAAGTAATTCAGCATACTGAAAACTTGATGGCCGGAGCGTATAAATTAATGGATTTGCGCAATTGGGGGGAGGTAAAACCGTTAGAAAAGCCTGTGATCAGTATAAACAACCCAGAAACCATTTGGGCATTTGGAACAGTTGGGGATGTGATCGTTGCCGATAGTTTAGTCTATAGGATGTCTTCGGAATTAATGTCTAGTTATGAAGATGGTGATTTACGAAAGGGTATTTATTGGTCTAATGGAATTACGCGTAAGTTGTCGACGGCCGATATAGGGGCTGCTCCAGCGCAGTCATTCCGCTTATCCGAAGTCTATCTGAACCGCGCAGAGGCCTTTGCACAGTTATATAAACAAGGTAATGTCGCGGCCGGTCAAAAATGTCTCGATCTCTTAAATGCTTTACGTGAAAAACGTCTCAAAGAAGACAAATATGTACCTTGGACATTGCAGACTGTTGGCAATGACCTCCTGCGCCATATTCATGAGGAACGCCGTCGAGAGTTTTATAGCGAAGGTGGACGTTGGTTTGACCTACGCCGTTATGGTATGCCCAAGATCACACACCTTAGTTTCTCTTCTGCATCTCAAGCTCAAAAATTTGTGCTTCAAGAACGGGATCCGAGTTATGTGTGGCCAATACCCCTTCGTGTGATCGGTTTAAATCCCAAGATCGTCCAAAATCCATTAGCCGAAATTCGACAACCTCAATAATTGTAATTTTATGAAAAATTATCTAAAAATATGTTTTTACGTAATTACCCTTATCGGATTACTCGTAAGCTGTAAAAAAGAGGCCGTACTGGAACCTTCCGTGATCAAGTTAGAGTATAGTTTACCACAGGGAAATCATGCGTATGATTCACGTATTGTTAATTTTTATCAAACGTATAAGACCTTTATCCTATATCAGTTTACTGATGCCGATTTCCGCTGGAACTTCAACGGTAACATCTCATACGTCGCCCAACAGGCTGATCCAGCCCATGTGGAGACGGCCCTAAATTTTTTCGATAAAGAGTTGTTTGCCTACTATTCTCCAGAGCTTTTAAAGACTATGCTTCCCTATAAAATATTGTTGTGCAAAAAAATTGAATACACAATGAATACCGAGGAAACCCCAGTGTATAGCGATGTGGCCAGTACCCAAACGCATATTGCATTCAGTAACGTAGATGCGGGATGGGACAGCTTTTCGGCGGCGAGGAAAATAAAAGCTAGAGGCCAGCTTCATGGCGTATTATGGTCTTCGGCTGTGGCGAGAGGGAAAATGGAACAAGCCCCAGCGTTTATTGAAGGAATTAATTATTCATATGTGGGCTCTTGGAATTATAAATCATTTGGTATGTTCAACCCTACCTCCGTTGCTGCTGATGATATTTTCGATTACGTGAGTCGGATTACCTCGCATACCAAAGAAGCGTTTGAAGCAGAATACCTAAACGCTGACTTTGATCCAACAGGAGTATACCGTAGAAGATATGAGGCCTTATTAGCTTACTACAAAACGAAGTATAACTTAGATCTGCAAGCAATAGGCGATGCCAATTTACATTAATATTTATTGACTAATAAAAGCTGATAAACATGAGTATATTAAAAGTAAGTAACTTATCTCACCGGTACTCCATGAATTGGGCTATCAGGGATATTAATATCGAAATCAACGAAACAGGAATCGTAGGGCTATTGGGATCAAATGGTGCCGGCAAGTCAACGACGATGAATATTATCTGTGGGGCTTTGACACAAAGCGAAGGGACCGTTTCGATCAATGAAATAGATCTGAGACGAGATCCTCTTCGTGCGAAACAGGAAATCGGTTTTTTACCTCAGATTTTACCACTTTATACAGATCTCACGGTGGATGAGTACCTGCGCTATGCGGCGGAACTACGTCTGTTAGATAAGAAGAAAATTGGGGCGGCTGTTGAAGAAGTGAAAGAAAAATGCCAGATCAGCCACTTTAGCAATAGGTTGATTAAAAACCTATCTGGAGGATATAAGCAGCGTGTTGGAATTGCACAATCCATCATACATAAGCCTAGTTTGGTGGTCATGGACGAACCCACAAACGGTTTGGATCCCAATCAGCTCATCGAAGTTCGCAAACTAATCCGTGAAATCGCTCAAGATCGTACAGTGTTACTGTCCTCGCATGTAATGAGTGAAATTCACGCCTTATGCCGAGACATTATTATGATTGAAGGTGGTCGGGTCATTTTTTCGGATTCCATAGATGCGTTCAATAATTATTTACAACCGCAGAGCCTATTGATGCATTTGGAAAATCCACCAGTATCAAATAGCCTACAAATCATAGATGGTGTCACTAAGGTTGACTTTTTATCGGAGAAACAAGTTCGAATATATTTCGAACAGGGCGAAGATATTGCCGAACGTCTTATTTCAGCGAGTGTGGCGCATGGTTGGCGGCTTAGAGAAATAAATTTGGAAAAAGGTGTGATGGAAGACGTATTTAAGCAACTCTCTACCCAAGCCAATAGGGCTTAAAAATCAGATTGATACATATTTTACTTACTCTAAAGCTAATCAAATGAAACTTATCTACAAGATTGCGTTAAACGAGATTCGTAATCTTTTTTATTCACCCGTTGCCTGGTTTCTGGGAATCGCCTTCTGGTTACTTTGTGCTTTTATTTTTACGGGGAGCCTATCACAAATGACCAACTTTCAGGATATCAGCATTCAAAATAATCCCGCCTTTGAGGGGTTTGTGCAGACTTCCTTAACTGAAATTATTTTATTGCGTGGTGGGCTGTTTAGTGGTGTCATCGGTAACTTATATTTCTTTTTGCCTTTATTAACCATGGGTTTAATTAGCCGTGAGCTGAACAATGGCACCATCAAACTACTCTATTCATCACCTGTCAAACCGGCTCATATTGTGCTCGGTAAATATCTGGCGATTGTGTTTTATTGTGTCTGCCTTTTGGGGATTTTATCTATCTTTTTAGTTATCAGCCTACTGACTATTGTCAATGTTGACGGCGGAATTGTACTTTCAGCTTTACTATCGTTGTTTTTATTAATCAGTACGTATGCGGCAATCGGGATTTTTATGAGCTGCCTCAGTACCTATCAGATTGTATCGGGCGTAGCGACGTTTATCGTTATTTTTGCTTTGTCTGCGGTGGGTAACCTTTGGCAGCAATACGATTTCGTTCGGGAATTAACCTATTTCTTATCCATATCTGGTAGAACTGAACGTATGTTAAAAGGATTGATTACCACGAGCGATGTACTGTATTTTTTGCTGATTATCGGTATGTTCCTTTGTTTTACATATTTTAAGGTGAAAGGGGCTATGGAGTCAAAGAAATGGACGAAGTCTTTTGCGCAGTACATAGCTGTCGTACTCGTCGTACTCACCTTGGGATATGCCTCATCCAGACCAGCTCTGATTGGCTATTGGGATGTAACAAGAAATGATGTCAATACCATTCACCCTAATATTCAGTCCCTCTTGCATAAATTTGATCGAAAATCACCCTTAAAAGTGACTTTATATATCAATTTGTTGGACAACAGCATTGCCCGTGGTGGATTGCCCGAGCAACGGAAACAATATGAGATGTACTTATGGGAAGGTTTTGTTCGCTTCAAACCCGATATCCAATTTGACTACGTCTATTTCTACGATGTCATGCCAGGAGATAGCACGCTGTATAAACAATTTCCAAAGAAGTCGTTAAAAGAGATTGCAGGATTAGTGGCTAAGATACATAGGGTAGACCCCGACCGCTTTATATCACCGGAAGAACTCAGAAAACGTATTGATCTGACTCCAGAAAATAAACGTTTGGTTATGCAACTGGAGTACAAAGGAAAGAAAACATTCTTACGTACGTTTGACGACGGACTGTTTTGGCCAGACCAGATGAATATAGCTGCAGCATTTAAACGTCTGCAAGAAAATAATCTTCCTAAAATTCTATTTACCAGTGGAAATCTGGAGCGAAGTATTTATAAAACTGGGGAGCGGGAGTTTAATTATTTCACAAACGATATAACGAATCGGGCTGCGCTGATCAATATGGGGTTTGACAGCGATACGATCAACTTAGATCATCAACATATTTCTTCTGATATAGCATGCCTTGTTGTAGCCGATCCTAAGACAATGCTAAGTCCGGTAAAACAACAAAAAATTGGGGAATATATTGAGAAAGGAGGACGAGCGGTATTTCTTGGCGAACCAGGAAAACAACAAATGTTAAATCCGTTGTTGTCGAGATTAGGTGTGCAGCTAGCTGCTGGAGAAATAGTTGAAGTAACCCCAAATGAATCGCCTGATATGATCAAACCTATGATCACCAAGGAAGGATTCAACTTGAGTGATCAATTTCTATTGGAACGAAGAAGGTTAGCTGCAAGGAAACCAGTGACACAGGGCTCTTTATCGATGAAGGGTATGGTTGAAGTGGAGCGGACAGCGCAAAACGATTTCAAACCATTTGAAATTCTAAAAACAGATTCATTACGCCATGCCTATAATACCGTGAGCGCCTTAGTCGTAGATTCTGTTCCGCCGGTTTTCACACCGACAAAGGGAGATACCCGTAAAGCAAGTTATACTGCGATGTTGGGTTTGTCTCGGAAGAAAAACGGACAAGAACAACGGATTTTAGTTGCTGGTGATGCAGATTTCCTTTCTACAATCAGAAAGGGAGCCGGCGGTTTTTCAGTAGCGATGTTTAGCTGGTTAGATAATAACCGCCTACCAATTTATGTCGTTCCAGCAGATCCGATCGATATTCTTTTTACCATCTCCAACAAAACCGCAGAGATAATACGCTTCAGCTTGGTTTATATTGTACCGGTGTTGCTATTGTTGATCGGAGTAATTGTATTAATTAGACGTAAACGTAAATAAGATGATACTATTAGAAACAGATGCACAGACGCTCGATGATCTTCGGATCTTTGGCAAAAGAGAGCAAACAGGGATTTTTGAAATCTATAATAAAACCCGGACCCGAGGGGGAGAAAACCTCCTCCGCGACTTGTTTCGCCAGCCTTTGGCCGACGAAAAGGCAATCGCCGACCGGGTGGCTATTTTGAGCTATTTTACCGCGAATGAGGTCAGTTTTCCGTTTGACTCCGTCGTTTTTGATATGACGGAAAAATATATTCACAATCGTAGCACTTCGACGATGTCCACCAGCCAGGGACTAGGAGAAAAGGATATTCAGAATGGTGTATCAGCCATAATCCAATTCTTAAAGGGCATTCGCACGTTTATAAATACAGATGTAATCGTTCACGCAGTAGCCTATCGGGCGCAACGTGATGCCATCAACGAGATTTTGGATGAGGAAGCTTTCGCACCTGTGTTTAAGGAACATCAGGAAGAAAAAGTGTCCTTCTCTGCCGTGACAGCTTATGATTTGCTTTTTAGAACAAAAATAAATGCAAGGATCGAGTCTTTGTTGAACCATATCTATTTATTAGATGTCTATTTAGCTATTGCTGCTATCGCACGAGGGCGCAATTTTGTTTATCCCGTCCCACACCCTAAAGGTAGTAAAGTGTTACATATCAAGGGGCTGTATCATCCCGAACTCGACCGACCAATAGCCAATGATGTGACTATGGAAGGTACGATTAGTCTGACCCTATTGACTGGTGCGAATATGGCGGGCAAAAGTACCTTTCTTCGGTCGATCGGAACAGCAGTTTTTCTAGCCCATATGGGATTTCCAATTGCAGCAACAGCAATGGATTTTGCTGTAATGGATGGCATTTATACCACAATTAATTTACCCGACAACCTAGGGATTGGCGCCAGCCATTTCTACGCCGAAGTCCTAAGGGTCAAAAAAATAGCGGTGGAACTGGGCAAAGGAAAATCTTTGTTTATCATCTTTGATGAGCTTTTTCGTGGAACCAATGTGAAAGATGCACATGAAGCGACGGTAGAAGTCGCTCGAGCTTTTGCAGCGAAAGAGACTAGTCGGTTTATTATTTCTTCACATATTGTGGAAGCGGCCAAGCAATTGAGCCAAGTAAAAGCTGTCGATTTTTGGTATTTACCAACACAGATGGTAGGACCAAAACCAGTGTATACCTATGTTTTAGAAAAAGGTGTGACTAATGACCGCCACGGTATGCTGATCATCCAAAATGAGGGGATTTTGGAAATCCTTAAAAACGGCAAAAAAAAAATCAATGGGATACGCTTGGAACAAATCAGTTAACGAAATGGAAAAATTCAAAATCGATAAACAGACGCTAGAGGAGCTAAATCTGTTAGGTAAATTTAAAACGGGTACTATCTATAACCTATTTAACAATGTATGTACACGCGGGGGGGAGCAGCTGTTGGACGAAATGTTTAACAATCCCTTAACTGATATGCATGCTATTAATGATCGTAGTTCCATATTTAATTATTTTCAACAGCAAAATTTTGGATTTGACTTCGATAAACAACTCGTAGCGACCATGCGGGAATATTTGGATACAACTTCTTATCGTAGTAAGACATTGGTGTATGGTACAACGGTATTGCATAAATTTTTGTCAAGTTTGGCCCGCGATGATCGGTACAAAAAAAATGTACAGGGACTACAAGCTGTCATCCAGTTGTTGAATACAGTGCAAAAAATGTTGGATGTTTTTGTATCTGCTGTACCACAATTTCAAGTACGTGTCGATGAGATAAAAGCGATTATGTTGAATCCACTTTTAATTAAACTCCAACGAACCGATATTTATCGCGCGTTGCCTTTAAGTACCTTAGCATTTTATGAGCATTTGCTAAAGGGTAAGTTCCTCGCAGATATGGAATCTCTGTTACGTTTTGTTTATGAGGTAGACGTTTATCATGCTGTGGCTCAGATTGCGCGAGTGAAAGGATTTCAATATGCCACAGCTTTACCTGCAACAGAAAATAGACTAGCATGTAAAAACTTGAAACACCCTAGTATTAGTAAAGCCGTAGGAAACGATCTATTGTTGCAAGAATCCAATAATGTACTTTTCCTTACTGGAGCTAATATGGCTGGAAAATCGACATGGATGAAATCCTTAGGAATTGCTCTTTATTTAGCACATATGGGATTTCCACTGGCTGCTGACAGTTTTGAGTTTTCGGTCCGGGATGGATTATATTCTTCGATCAATGTCGCGGACAACATCGGTTTAGGCTACAGTCATTTCTATGCCGAAGTCATGCGTGTCAAAGAAGCAGCTGTAGCAGCCGCCAGTGGCGCTAGATTGATGTTGATTTTTGATGAATTGTTTAAGGGTACCAACGTAAAAGATGCCTATGACGGTACTTTGGCGGTGACAAGCGAGTTTGCAGAATATGAAGCATGTCTGTTTGTGGTTTCTACGCATATTATCGAAGTAGGAGAGGCACTTCAGTCAGTCGGCAATATTCAGTTCCGTTATATGCCAACAGTATTGGAAAATAGTATTCCACGTTACACATATCGTCTACAAGAAGGTATCACTGAAGATCGGCAGGGAATGATGATTATTCGGAATGAACGTATTCTGGAACTGATGAATGGGTCCGTGGTAAATACATGTAATTAAAAAACAAAAAAGTGGATCAACTGATTATTATTGTGTTACTATGATTTCTTCGTATATTGAGGTGGTAAAACCTATCGAAATTCGTGATATGCATAACGCTTTTGTAAAAGAGAATTGGGAGGAGCCTGTTCCGGTGAGTTTATTGCTGACGGAACACTTGCTGGACGAATTATTTAGAGATCATTATTGTTTTCTCTGTCATATAGCCGTAAGAGTCGTTAAAGATCCGGAGGCAGCAAAAGATATTGTGCAGAGTTTCTTTCTATCCTGTTGGGAAAAAAAGAATAGTATACGAATTCAGGGGAGTTTCAAAAGTTATGCTTATCGATCTATAAAAAATTTATCCATAAACCATCTTAAAAGGACTGATAAAGTAAATTATGATAGTGACTATATCTCAGAGGCATCTGAAAGCTTAGCGTATCAGACCGATGCTGACCGGAAAATATTGGAAAATGAACGTGAGAATGGGCTTTGGAATGCCATAAACCAATTGCCTGATAAGCGAAAGACCATTTTTCTGCTAAGTCAGAAAGAGGGATTGACTTATCATCAGATCGCGGAAAATCTTGATATTTCAGTCAATACTGTTAAAACACAGATTAAATTAGCGTATATCTTTTTACGAAAAGAATGTCAATTGCTGATAGGTATTATAGTGTTTTTGTTTTTAATTAAATAGAAGGGATATGAACAAAGATCCAATGGACTGGGATAAGATATTAGCTCGTCTCGATCCGAGTGATAAGAAGAATATAGAGGACATGTCGGAAGAAGAAATAGACATGCTACTATTTGCAGAACAGGTCCAGGGAAAGTTGCATGGCGCAAAATTCGACGCACAATTTTCCTTATCAGAAGGCATGCGGGAATTTGCTTATCGGAAGAAAAAGCTTCGGCTTAAACGGATGATAAGTTATGCTGCGGCAATATTGGCGGTGGTGGGTATTGGAATTTGGATTGCTATTCTATATCAATACCCAGAGGTAGACGGAAAACTCGCTTCGTTAGAAAGTGAGAAGCAGAAGGGAATTGTGCTTTACCGCGGAAACGGAGAGGAGATACCTATGGGCACACATCATGAAAATATTTCGGAGCAAGGAAGTGAAATTCAATTCACTGACAATTCTATCCGATATATCAGCAAAGATAAAATTGCGATTAAAGGCGATGAGCTCGTCATGGATAAGCTTGTTGTGCCGTCTGGGGAGCGTACTAAAATTGAATTATCAGACGGAACACAAGTTTGGTTAAATGCTGGAACTTCCATTAAGTTTCCAGTTGTGTTTACAGCTGATACAAGAGAAGTTTATTTGGAGGGTGAGGCTTATTTTGATGTGGCCCACAACGCTAATAAAACTTTTATAGTCCATAGTGGAGATCTACAAATCAAAGTGTTAGGTACTGCTTTTGGTGTGAATACATTTAGCGGTGAAATCAAAACTGCCCTTGTACGCGGCAGTGTGGAGCTACAGGCCAACAAACAAACACAGCGATTGGCAGCAGGAGAAGTTGGTCAATATAGCACCTCTTCGACGAAATTATTTCTATCGAATGATGAAGTGAGACCATGGGTTGCCTGGAAGGATCATATATTATACTTTGATGATGTAAATTTGTTTGAGATTACCGAGCGATTGGGAAGGACATACGATTATCAGTTTGTTTTTGATCACCCGTCTACGAAGAACTTACGATTTACGATCGATATTGATCAGCCAGATGACATACAAACGATATTGACATACTTAAAAACAAGCTTGGATACTGTAGATTTCAAAATTAATGGGCGGACAATTCATGTCCTTTCTAAACAGTAGCTTCGTGAACCAGAAAAAGGTTACAGGAGCGTTAGGCGAACTAAATAGATCTCTAAATTGAGGCGTCTATATGAGGCCGTTGTTATTTAATCATATGGAAGCTTCAATTAACATATTGCAGCAATTGCTTTTTGAATTGTCTGGTATATTACCTGATGATACCCAACCTTTGTTTAATATGACAAAAATGGTATCATTAGATGCCAACGAGGTTTATATTCGAAGAGGTGATACCAATCGTAAGCTTGCTTTTATCGAAAAAGGTATTATGCGTTCCTATTCAATAAAAGATAATGGGGATGACGCAACGCTATTTTTACGTTGGGAAGGGCAGTTTATTGCGTCGCATGATACGATCATTCATCGTAAACCTTCACGATTTATTTATCGCACATTAGAACCGGTCATACTCCTGGAAATGGATTATGACATATTGGAGTCGATATTAAAAACCTATCCTGAATACGAACCTCTACGCAATTTTTTCTTAATGCGTATGCTTGCAGAAACATTGCAGATGATGGAATCTTTTGTGATGCAATCCCCAGAAGAACGTTATCGCGAACTACTCGCTGAACGTTTTAATGTCGTTAATCGCGTTCCAGGAAAATACATCGCTTCTATGTTGGGTATCACTCCTGTATCGCTAAGCCGTATTCGAAAAAGAATGTATGTAAAACAGAAATCCTTCTAAAAATTATCATATGTTAAGGTTCGAAATTATCTTTTGTAAAGTAGTTCGACCCTACGGGCTTTTTATCTTTGAGGTAAATGTTTGTTAATTTATGAAAAAGTTAATCGAAGTATCAATCGAAATTCTAAGTATTTCTACTATCCGCTATTTTCTTCTTGCGGGGATCCCATTTGTTCTTTTTTACATATTACTTCCGGTAAAATTTGGGAAGTACAAAATCCAGCAGAAATTGGCATCTCAAAAAGATTTTAGACGAGAGATAGGATATTCCATGCAGAGTATACTCGTGTTTACTGTAATCGCCGTCGCTATACAGGTTAGTCCATTAAAGCAATATACACTAATTTATAACGACATCGCCCAGTACCCGGTATGGTTTATTGCTTTTGGTTTAATCATGAGCCTAATTATACACGATACATATTTTTACTGGATGCATCGATTGTTGCATAACAAAACGATTTTTAAATTCACACATTTAGTGCATTATAAAAGCACGAATCCTTCCCCTTGGACTTCCTATAGTTTTCATTTTTTTGAAGCGGTCATTGAGGGATTGGTTCTCATCCCTATCGTTTTTATGCTACCAATACATCCAATTACGATTTTTTTATTCACCATATTGGCATTTTTGATTAATGTTTACGGGCATTTGGGATACGAAATTGCACCGAAGTGGTTTCGTCATACCTGGTTGTTTGAGGTTATAAATACTTCTGTACACCATAATATGCATCATAGTAAGTTTAAAGGAAATTACGGGTTATATTTTCGGATTTGGGATCGATTAATGGGTACTGAAAATCCGGATTACGTGAAAGAGTATGATAAAGTTAAAAATCAAGATAGTTGATGGTATAGAAATACAGTAAAATAATTCAGATTCAACACAATAGATTGCCAAGAAATTTATATAACTCAATAAATATTATTAACGTGAAAATAAAGGCTACATTACTCATTATAATCCCTTTAATTGCAATGTATATGATGGGTTTGCCAAAGTCAATTGCACAAAGGAATACTGCTGTCATAAAAAGAATATTTGTAAGTAAAGATGGCAATGACAATAATAGCGGGACGCTTGCGAGTCCATATAGAACGCTTGACAGAGGCATTAACTGTGTGAAGGAATGGAAGAAGGCAAGTAATCAGGGTGAAGTTGAACTGATAGTAAAGGCTGGGCGGTATTTTTTAGATCATCCTTTAGTGATTGATCAAACAATTTCAGGGACAGGGAAGTATCCCTTTCGGATTAAAGCCGCTAAAGGAGAGAAGGTAACAATCAGTGGGGGAAAGGTACTCGATTTAAAGTGGACTAGGGGTAAGTCTGGAGTATGGCAAGCAAAGGTACCGAAAGGGCTCACTTTCCAAAGTTTATATGCAAATAATAAAAAACTTATTAGAGCGCGTTACCCTGATTATAATTCATCTATATTACCTTTTAATGGCTATGCAGTAGATGTTGTCAGCCCTGAGCGTATCTCAGGCTGGAAAAATCCCAAAGGAGGAATCATTCATGCGTTACATAGTGGGCGATGGGGAGGATTTCATTATGAAATTGTTGCGAAGGATCAAGATAACAGGCTAATACTGAAGGGCGGGGAACAGAATAATAGACCTAGTGAAATGCATGAAACTTATCGTTTTGTTGAAAACATTTTTGAAGAGCTAAATGCGCCACAGGAATGGTTCTTAAATGAGCAGACCAATACCTTATATTATATACCCGAGGAGGGTAAAACTCCCCGGGGCGTGGAATTCATTGCGCCGATCTTAGAGAATTTAGTGACTATTGCTGGAAGTGAAGACCTCCCTGTGCGTCAGGTAGAGATCCGTGGAATTCAATTTATACATACGGCTCCGACTTTTATGAAAACTAAGGAACCGCTGCTTCGGAGTGATTGGACGATTTACCGTCAGGGAGCCTTAAAGATTGAAGGCGCGACAGATTGTTTGATACAAGAAAATGATCTAACTGAACTTGGAGGAAATGCAATATTTGTAAGTAATTATAACCGTAATATAAAGATTAAAGGGAACCTTATCCAGCAAATAGGTGGCGGAGCAATTAACTTTGTCGGTAACCCAGATGCGGTACGTTCACCATCGTTCCAATACGATAAGTTTGTCCCTTTTCATGAGATGGATACTATTACTGGACCAAAAACTAACGATTATCCGGCTGATTGTGAAGCCAATGACAATTTAATCAATGCTATTGGTTTGATTGAAAAACAGGTTGCAGGAATACAGATATCCATGGCTCAATCTTTACGTATATTGCACAATACAATTTATAATGTACCGCGTGCAGGAATAAATATAGGAGATGGTACTTGGGGAGGTCATGAAATTGCCTTCAATGATGTTTTCAATACGGTGTTGGAGACGGGAGACCATGGTGCTTTTAATTCTTGGGGAAGAGATCGGTTTTGGCATCCTAACAGAAATGAAATGGATAAACTAACAGCTCATCATACCAATCTTATTTTGCTTGATGCTTTAAAAACAACCAAAATACACGATAATCGTTTTCGATGCGATCATGGCTGGGATATCGATTTGGACGACGGATCATCTAATTATGAAATTTACAATAATGTATGTTTAAATGGCGGATTGAAGCTTCGAGAAGGTTTTTATAGGAAGGTTTATAATAACGTGATCATTAATAACGGTTTCCATCCTCATGTTTGGTTTGAAAATAGCCATGATGTTTTTCGTGATAATATTGTTATGATGGCGCACCAAGATATTAATATTACAAACTGGGGTGACGAGGTCGACTATAATATTTATGGAAATAAGGTTGATTTGATTATAGATCAGGCAAAAGGAGTGGAGGTGCATGGCAAGGTTGTCGATTTAAATTTTATGGATATGTTAAATGCTGATTTTCGTTTAAAAAACTGGAATAATGCAGGTTTTAAAAATTTTAAAATGTTACATTTTGGAATTATCAATACAAGGCTGAGAGCGATTGCTGATAAGGTTCCAATACCACATATACATATTCAAAAGGAAGGTTTTCAGCTTAGTAAACCTGTTGAATGGAACGGGACGCAAATTAAATCTATAGAGACTTTGGGAGAACAATCAGCAAGTGGTCTGTCTGAAACGAAAGGTGTAATAGTTGTGCAAATAGATGAGCAAAGTAGTCTTTATAAAAATGGACTGAGGCAGGGTGATGTTATATTGTCATACGGACAGGTTGCTATAGATCATGTCGAAGACCTTTTGCTCGCAACTAAAAAAAATACTTCGGAGGAAAGGCAGGTTGCTATTATATTTAGAAATCAACAAAGACAGCAATTAAAATTGTAATAACTAATTGTCTTCATTCCTCGCTTCAAATTTATGGGACTGTCCCACTAAGTGTGTAAATAAAATACGGAGTTCAGTTATGTTCCTTATAACTGGACTCTTTTTTCAAATAAAGTTAAGAACTGATTTAGGATAATACCCCAATTCTGAATAGGCATCGTCCACTTTTTAGAGATTTCTCTCAAAGCCAAATATACAGATTTCAGTACAGCATCATCGCTGGGAAATGACAGTTTATTCTTGGTGTATTTACGGATCTTCCCATTCATGTTTTCGATGATATTTGTCGTATAGATAATTCGTCGGATCTCAAGTGGGAAGTCGTAAAAGACGGTCAGTTCGTCCCAGTTCTCCCGCCATGATCTGATGGCATAGGGATATTTGGATTCCCATCTATCGGCAAAATCTGCCAGTGCGACCTGTGCAGCCTGTTTATTGGGAGCATCATAGATAGGTCTCATATCTGTTGTAAACGCCTTTTTATCCTTCCATACAACATATCTGCAGGCATTTCGGATCTGATGGACAACATAGACCTGGGTACTACATTCAGGAAATACACTCCGTATGGTAGCGGAGAAACCGTTGAGATTATCGGTCGCTGTAATCAGCATATCCTCTACGCCCCGGGACTTCAGGTCTGTCAGGATTCCCATCCAAAAACTCGCGCTTTCATTCTTGCCCAGCCACATGCCCAAAACTTCTTTATAACCATCCCTGTTCAGGCCAACAGCAAGATAAATGGTCTTATTGACCACTTTGGAGTTCTCTCTGACCTTAAAGACAATGCCATCCATCCAGACAATCAGATACACGTTGTCCAGGGGACGGTTTTGCCAGGCAATCACATCGCCCGCCACACGATCAGTAATCCGGGAAATCGTCGATTCAGAAAGATCAAATCCGTACACATCGCGCATCATATTTTCTATATCCGAAACACTCATGCCTTTGGCATATAGCGAAACGATCACGTTCTCAACTCCGTCAATCATGTTCTTGCGCTTGGGAACGATAATGGGATTAAATGTACCATCGCGATCCCGGGGGACCTGAATTTCCAGATCTCCCTGATCCCCACGGACCTTTTTGCTCGTATGTCCGTTTCGGGAATTGCCCTGACCACTGCGCTCATGCTTTTCATAGCCAAGGTGGCCGTCCATTTCTCCTTCAAGCATCTGTGATACTGCACGTGCCTGTAATTCCCGGAAAAATGATTGCAGCTCTACACCGTCCTTAAAACTCTTTAAGAACTCCTTGCGTTTAATAGTGACTCTTTGTCAATCATACTCTTATAAAGTTAAGTAAATAAAAAATGCGAAGTCCTTTCCAACTCCGCATTTTTATAACTTACACACTTTATGAGACGGTGTCGGAAAAGCACTGAATATTCAGTGCTTTTTTATGTTTTCCAAGATTTCATTTGGTTCGTCCACTGTTTTACATTTTCTTTCTCACTAAATTTTATATTATACTTTCTCGCTTTTACTATTTTTTTTCCTCCTTCAGCGATATATCCAGTGGTTGCAATTATCCCTTCTTTAGCACCTTCAAAAAAAACATCAGTATAGAAGGATTTCACAGTTTCGATTGTTACTTTATGTTCACCAGAATATCTTTTGCATTGAATTAATAAAAGTGCTGTGGCTAGATTATCAGAATTAGGGTAAACACGAATGTCAACACCACCATCATTTGTGCCTGGTCCAAGAACAGCATGATAACCTAACCTTCTAAAATATTCTGCACACAGTCGTTCAAAATTTCGCCAATGAATAATTTCGATTTCGTGTCCGTTCAGAGCCAAATAATCAATAAATTTTTGTTCAATAAAGTCCTCGTTATTTTTGGGTTTTATTTCTATTTTAAAAAGTTCTGATAAAGGTGTTGCGTTATCCCACACTTTCCCTGAGTCTATACTAATTGAAGTATCTAGCGTGTGTGCCCCGATGTTAAAACATGCCGTGGCAAGTTTTTTATCTATATTTTCTTGCACCATCAATTGTTCAATTATTCCCTCCTTATTTTCGTCTTGTGAACTTTTAATTAAGTGATAAGCAATAGAAGGGATGCCTGTGATCAAGATATCTTTTTCTCTAATTGTATATTCATTGAGAATGTGATAATCATTCATTATAGGTAATTGAGGAGGAAGATTTCCTAATCTCTGTCGTAAATAAATTACCATGTCTGTCATGGTGCTTGAGGCGATCCGAATATTTTTATCAAGCTGATCAATTTGTAAATAATCTTCGTCGAATTTTTCTCTTAGATAATCTCCAATTTTAAATCTGTTAAGTATGATTCCAGATTTAATTGCTACTAGTTCAGCGGCACCATTATAAAATTCTCGTAGAGGAAAGTTAATATGTCCCATAATAACGAATTAGTTTTTTCTGTACTAGGTTTTTATAATTTAATTACTCTTTTATTATTTCAAACTATCTCTATATAAACTCGATGTCAAGTCCAAGATGGGCTCTAATTTGTTCTTCTGTAAAACTACTAGGTATTGCTATACATGCCAGATTTCTAGGGCGAGATAGAGCAACATATAACATTCTTTGCTTTTCGTTTGGTAAATGTTTTGGCTTTGTGAAATCCTGTAAGGAAAAATTCGCTCCTTTACTATCCTTACTTAATATTATCATAATTGAGTCAAAAGTCATCCCTTTTACTTTATGTATTGTTGAAATCGGGTAGGGTAAATCAACAGAAGGATAAAGCAAATCCTGCAAATTTTGCGAAAGATATTTTTTTCCTTTTTGCTTTAATTCTAAATCTACATCTCTATCAAATTTTGTCTTAATATATTCAGTGCAATTTATTGTCCAATCTGCTATTGTATCATCTATTGACGGTAATCCTGAGATAAAATCAAAAAAGAAAATATTAAGGTCTATGTTTTCTTTCAGTCTATTGACCTCATCATTTTTCGCTTTGTGATCAGTAGCTTCATTGGTAATTTCTACAAAAAATTTTCTTAATATATCAATGCAGATTTTAGTTTTTCCTGCTTTGAAATTTAGCTGAGCATCGATTAACATTTTCGATAAACCATTTTTCCATGGAGCTTCGGATATAGCTTTGGCACCAAACAATTCTAAGTGTGTACTTCCACGTACGAGGATGTAATTTTCTTTACCTTCTTTAACTATTGAGCTATACTTTTCAATCAAGGTAGATAAATTATTGTCTTCATATCGAATTACTTTTATGTTATGGTTGGTTTCGTGATGTTCCGAAGCAATAACCAATGACTCCTTAGAATTTCTAAATAAGCTATATGCATTTATAATTTTTTGGGAAGAGCGTCGGCAATTATTAAATCTTAATGCTTGCCAGTTTAATGAATCTTCAAATCTGCTCATAAATAATTTGGGTTGCGCTTCGCGAAATTCATATAGACTCTGGTAGGGGTCACCAACGAGTTCAAAGTTTTTTAATCCTGCCTCTAAGAGTTTGTCAAAAATCTTATACTGTAAGGCTGATGTGTCTTGAGCTTCATCTACAATAATATAGGGGAAACGCATCACTAAACTTTTCGCAATTTGAGGGAATTTTTCTAAAAGTTTGTATGCAAAATATGTTGAGTCATCATTATTGAGATAACCATTGTCAAATTGCCATTCCTTAAATTTTCTTGAATACTTAGTAAATTCTGTTGGATCAACTATTGAACTATTAGGTCTACTTCCATTCCAGCTAATTGTTCCATCAAACTCAAGTTTCAATTTTGATGGAGGATATGAAACGGACAAAGGTTGTCCTTTTTTATTTTTAAACCAGCCAAGATGCATATTATCTAGAAAGTTGACTGTATTTAAGATCGTCGGACGACGTGAGCTAACATTGAATAGATAATAGAACGGTAAAGTAATATATTGATTTATAAAACTATCTATTGTCGAATTAAGATGAGGGTATGTAAGTCTTCTATTTGAAATGTTTTCAAACTTGTTTAAAATTTCTTCTTTGGCGACGTTTGTGAAAGAGAGACATGCTACACCAGAATAATTGTCATGAGCTCTTATACATTCCTCTGTTAATTTGGTTAGCTTATACGCTATAGCACTTGTTTTACCGCTGCCTGGACACGCATTAAGGATTATTCGACCCCTTGCTTCAAGATATGGTCGATTATCATCAGTTATCTCAAATATCATTTTTCTTTAGTAACATATTTTATCGCCTTTAATATATATTCCGGTACATGGAAAATGATAGAATTTCCGTTCTGTATCTCCGTTTCTAAAGCATATGAAAAATCTTGAGCAAAAACAGCTTTTTGAGGTAATGCTTTCCATACTAAAATTGCTAGCTTCTGTCTATCAACCAATGAAAGTTGTTCATAGGGTAGAGTGTTTAAGTATTTTTCAATTATCAGATATTTATCTGTAACATTTAATGAAAGATATTGAATTAGAAAATTTTTTGAAAAATCCGCCTTACGTACTTCTATATTGGCTAATGAAATTTCATACTCTAATGTTTTAAATGCGAGTAATAGTTTAATATTGGTTCCTGATTGTATAACCGAAGATATATTTTTATGACGATTGTTAGGGCTAGAATTATATAAGCCGTTATGGAAGTCATTTAACGCTTTAAAGTTCTTTACAGTTAAATTTCTAAAAGTTCTGTCTTGTTTTGCATAGCGATCATCATCAGTAATCACTGCTGATGGGTGTCCTAATTTTTTTTCGGGGTTAGATGAATTAAAGAGATGTAAAAAGGCATAAAAAGATACGCCCTCAACACTTATTAATTCTATTCGACGATCTTCAAGATTTAAGTTAACATAGTCAGCAAAAACCCTAATCAATAATTTTTCAGATATGCCCTCAATAAATAAAATTCCACGAGCAAAAAATAGTTGACTCTTAGTCACATCGAGATAACGTTCTAGTTGTTTTTTTCTCAGTAAGAAGTCGTCGCTGGTCATTACCCTTTTTTTAACCGATTGCTCGACAATGTTTTCAATATCTCTATCTCGAAAACAGTTACTTATATTTATTGCACTGTCTTTTAGAATAATTAAATTGTCCAACTTAGCTTTTGACGTTAAAGTTGGTGAATGCGAGGTAATAAATAGTTGACAGTTATTTGGCGCGCTTGCAGATCTTAAGAAATTATAAAGGTTGAGTTGCAATTGGGGATGAAGATGTGCTTCGGGTTCTTCTATTAACAAGGTGAAATGTTGATTTGGATTGTCCGAGATCCTTTCTTTGATATCCCCCAAGATAATGGCAATATATATCAAATTATTAAATCCTAAACTATTTTGCCAAAGATTAAAACCTTCATCAATTAATGAGCTTTTATCATGAGGTAAATATGGTTTAATCACATTGACAATGCTTTCAATTCTTGACGATTCTTCTATTCTTAATCCAATCGAGTTGTCATTCGAAATTTTAAAAATTTCATTTAGATGTATATTGATACTTTGTCTAGTATTTTTTACTTCTGGTCTACTTAACAGGCTGGAATTGGCTGTTTGAATTATTTCTTTGAAATGTTCTTCGGAACTCGCTCGTTCAACTAATCGTTTAATTACTGACCCAAGCATATTAGTTTTGACGTTTAATAAATCTGTAGTACTGTCACGTAAAGCGCCTAAATAGTAATGTTGAAAGATGTCAAAAGTTCCTTGGTCCGCCTTTTGTTCTTCCGTGGCTCCAGTGAAATAAGAAAATTTTGGATAACTCTTGTTTTGTAGCTCATAAATTAATGTTATTTGCGCAAGCTCCTCTAAAGAATTAGATGGACTTATAACCAAATATTCATAAAGCGCTCCTTTTTCGGCTGATGAGAGTCCTTTAAAAATATATTGGAGTTCAATTCTTTTACTTTGGCTGGATGTTTTGGTATCGAAGAAAAAATCTTCGTGATTAACATATAATTCCCTTTTATGATTTCCTAAGCTATACATTAATCTGATAGCATCTATAACGGCGGTTTTATGGCATCCATTCTCCCCAATGATAATATTTAATTTTGGATCAAAACTTATAGAGAGCGAGGAGATCCCTTTGTAATTTTTTATATTTATCGTTGCGAGATACATAAAAGTTACTTTAATTTTAATTTACGGATATATTTTGTATTAAAACCTTATTTCATAAAATCCATGTCTTCGAAACTCTATTTTTTTAATCTAATTATTTTTTTGATTTAAATGGGAATTTCTAACTATATCATTAAATATTCTGAAAAAAGATTAAAAATAAAGCGCTCTAATTAAATTAGAGCGCTTGGCTAAATGCTAGTTATCTAACCGGCAATACTAATCTAAGGATAATAATTTATATTGCCAAATCATTTTAAAATATCAGAATTTATTTTAGATCAACCTCAATAATCTGTTTTCCGAGATCAGTTAGTATATACTCAGAAACAATGTTTCCCTCTAAATTTTTCATATGTAAACTCAATAAGCCGGCTTCAACGCATGCTTTGATCGATGCAACTAATTTAGAACTTCTACGTTTGAGACCTATTAATTCTAATATCTCAGTTTCACTTTTCGCCTCTACACAAAAAGGAAGAATCGAGGCTATTCGTTCTATGTCTTTTTGCGTAATCTCATATGTTGTTATTAGGCCTTTATCGTTCAGTACTCTTGAAAAATTATTGATTATCTGTTCAGAATAAGTAAACTCCTCCTGTAATTGAAGCTTGCCATATAGTTCTTGTTGCATTTTGCAGGCATCTTCATTGATAGCTAACGAAATGAGCTGTAATTCATAACATCTCAAGAAATTATTACTGTTATAACAGAGCCGATTTAGTCTAGTAATACTTATTCCAACCTTTCTACATACTTCAGACTTATTTACAGAGCGTTTTGCAAGATATTCTCCGAATGGTGTTAATTGCTTTTTCTGTTTAGTGTTTTTTTGCATTTTGAGAGATATTGGTTTATCTCAAAAGTATTTCTACAATTATTTTTTATACATTTTGTTTTATTATTGATACATAATGTATAAATTTGTGGTAATTAGTTTCCCTTCTGGGAACGATGTGAAAAGATAAGGATGTTTTATCCGAAGATCTTGTGGAGAAAAGTAGGACATTCGAACACAAGGAGTAGGAAAGACCTTTGTCTTATGCTATCTTTGCATAGTCATAAGACTTGGTCACCCTGCTTGCTCTGTGTTCGGCCGTCGAAAGACGGTGGCTGTCCTACGCCTTCTCGGCAGAGCAAGCAATAGGGTGATCTATTATAATTCTATTGTTTCTGCCAGTTTCTCCTCAAAGAAATAAACAATAGAATTATGACAAAAAAACAAACCACAAAAAACATCTTTAAGTCTCCCGAGTAGCTCGGTGCGATTCGGCCAGCAATGATCTGGTCACATCAGCTATGGAATTCGAGATGCCCAATTATATACCGAGTCATACCCATTCAAAAAAGAATTCTAGCTATCCCAATTAACCAATTTTATTACAAATTGGCTTATGGCCTGAAAAAGTAGCTGATTCAGTCGGACTGGGATAGCTATGCCCTAAGCTTGCGATTAAAAATTAAAAAAATGAGATCTAATTATGCTCACTTAATCCTATTGGATTTGGTGATTTGTGAGACACATCGATCAGGATATGATCCTGTTAAGAATGTTCAAGATTTTTGGGATAAGTATCTCTTAAGCGCAATTCAAGACTATATTGTTGTTTTACACTCAGATACGAGTGATAAGGAAAAGGGTAATCAACAATTGACAGAATTCTCAGTTGATCTTCTCCGTATATTGATAGCCTATTTTATGATTCACACGACTCAATTGGATCTTGGTAAGGTATCTATTTCACTAGAGGTAAACAAAGAAGCGATAGATACTTCTAAAGCAATCTCCGATTTCTTTAATCGTGTACCCCCATCCAATACCAACTCCTAAAATGATGAAAAAATTAAAACTACAATCCAATAGCAGCGCACTACTATATATTCAAATACTAAAAATTACGGTACTTGTGATCTTATACCTTCTAGTTTCTATGTTTAGTTTATCGGCTCAGACGCCCCGCAAGGACAGCGGGGCCGATGGGCTTTCAAGCAAATATCTCAAAATAGGCGATACCATCCCTCAGGCCCTTTGGGATTTGAAACTTGATGTCGTAGGACACCCGGCTGGAGCAAAGCAGATGACACTGCGTGATTATGGTAGTAAAAAGTTAATCATCCTTGATTTCTGGGCCACTTGGTGCTCGAGCTGTATAGCTGCGTTTCCAGGCCTTTATAGGTTGCAGAATGATCTTGGTGATCAGGTAAAAGTACTTTCAGTTACTTATCAGGATCGTGCAGCGATCGGAAAATTCATCAATAAAAGTGAATTTATTCGGTCGCAGGGGCTGAAAAACACATTTTCCTCTGTCGTAAGTGATAAGCTGTTGACCAAATATTTTGAGAAGAGTGGTATCCCATTCACAGTATGTATTGATAATAGGGGGGTAGTACGCTCTTTGTCGGAGCCCAGTGAGCTGAATGCTCCTGCGCTGCGGCAAATGATCCGGGATACTAATGCTGTACCGGTAGCAGCCCAGGTCATCGAATTTAAGAGACCGCTGCTTGGCCCATATTATGATAATAAAATCCACAATTATTATTACAGTACACTTTTGCCTTACGGTAGGGGAATTTCCCAGGCTTCTGTGTTTAATGTGGATTCCCTACAGGGTTATAAACAATTGGTCGTACCTAATCTCAATGTTTTTAAGCAATATGCAGTCGCCCTTCAGTATAGCTCGAATTATAGTCCGGGTATAGCCAGGGTTCCTTCCAGATGTATATTGGAAGTGAGTGATCCCGATAGTATAGTCAATAAGCTGAGCACTATTCAGCATTTTTGGGAGTATACCTACGAGTCTGTGAGCCCGATCACTTATGAGGATAAAGCGATTTATAGGAAAATGGAACGTGACCTTAATTTCTATCTGGGCATGACAGCATCATATCAGAAGCGGAATGTAAACTGCCTGGTGATACGTGTTGCAGACCCTAGGAAGCTGATCATAAACAAGGAATCCACTCAATCTCCAAAAGTGATCTTAAATGGCTTGGTGGAGAGTGACGGCACTGCAAACGGAAAATTTTTGCAAAAAGCGGAGAATGATTACAAGCAGGTAAAAAACGCCATTATAGGTATTGCGGTCAAGCATATCCCCAACCTTTTCAACCGAAGGAAGATTGCCACATTGCCGTTTATGATTGATGAGACGGGGCTCAGCGATCAGGTCAGTATCACATTGCCGGATAATATCAATGACCTGGAGCAATTAAAACAAGCATTTGCTGCCCGGGGAATGACCTTGTCGCTTGAAAACCGAGATCTGGTCATGCTGGTACTTAGAGAAGATGGATATCGGGGCGACAGCACTGTACTGCAACTGACAGAGCAGGGTTATGTCACAGTTCAGGGAAAGGAGGGGGCACGATGAAAAGTTTTCTGCTCATAATAATCAGCTGTGTCCTTACCTACTTAAAAACATGGGCGCAGGGAGAAGTCATCCGAATTCAAGATACTGATACAAGATTACCGCTAGCTGCTGTGTCAATAAAAGACTGTGGCGGCAAGCTGCTGGGTGCTACAGATGCACAAGGGGAGCTGTCCATCAAAGGAGAGGTCACCTGTCTTACTTTTCACAGGCTGGGTTATTTACCTGATACCCTGTCTTTGGAACTTTTAAAGCAATACAAATGGTTAGTGTACCTAAGTCCTAAAGTGAATGAGCTGGAAGAGGTACAGGTCTCAACGGGTTATCAGACCGTTCCAAAAGAACGGGCAACAGGTGCTTTTGATGTGATCGCGCAGAAGGAACTCGATAGACAGATAGGCACGAATATCCTAGGTAGGCTCGATGGCTTAAGTAATGCGATATTATTTGAAAAGCGAGGGAATGCGCAGAATGATTTTATGGTCAGAGGGCTGAGTACTGTTACAGCTGCGATCAAGGGACCGCTGATCGTGGTAGACAATTTCCCCTACGAAGGCGATATCAATGATATCAATCCAAATGACGTCGAAAATATTACGGTACTCAAAGATGCTGCAGCTACCTCTATCTGGGGAGCCAAAGCGGGGAATGGGGTAGTAGTCATTACGCTAAAAAGAGGAAAATTTAATGTGCCGATACGCCTTTCGGTGACCAGCAATTTATCCGTAGTCAGTAAAGAAGATCCTTACTATCGTTCACAGGTTGACAATATGACCTATATCAATACAGAGCGTTTTTTATTCGATCAGGGCTATTACAACAATCTGCTCAATAACCGGAACAATTATCCAGTAATCAGTCCCGTCGTGGAGCTGCTAAATGATCACCGCAATAATTTCATAGATGATGCGTCTCTTAATGCGAAGCTTAATTCAATTGCTCAGGGTGATCTGCGGGGAGACATCTCAAGATACCTCCGTCAAAAAGGAATCAACCAGCAGTATAATATGCAGCTGAGTAGCGGAAACGAGAAGCTGGCATCCATATGGTCGCTGGGCTTTGATCAGGTACGAAGCAATATCGTAGGAAATGGCAATAGCCGTTTTACGCTGCGCACGCAACAGACGTGGCGACCGGTACCACGACTGTTGCTGACCGGTGGCTTACAATTCAATGCGAATAAAACCTCAGACAATGGAATTACTTCCGTTCGGATCGGAAGCGTTGGTGCAGCATATCCTTATACACGTCTAGTAGACACGGAGGGGAATCCAAACCGTGTGGAACAGAACTATAGAAGTCGGTTTCTGGATACATTGGGTACAGGTAAACTCTTGGACTGGTCTTATTATCCGTTGGTGGATCAGAGGCTTTTGGATAAAGTCAATAATTCAAATGTGCTCAAATTTGACTTTGCGGCACAATATGAATGGGGTAAAGGACTTCGCTCGGAGTGGCGGTATCAATATTTTACGTCAAATGGACTCGACCAGGACCGCATGGATCGGAATTCATTTTATGTACGGGACCTGGTCAATAAATACACGCAATTGAAGGGAAATTTACCCGAACGTCCCATTCCACTGGGTGATATCATGGATCGAACTTCGAGCCGGCAATATGGACACAATGTAAGGGCGCAGCTTTCTTACGATAAGCAGGCTCACCTCGGAGATATCAACATGCTGGTTGGTATGGAGATTAGGGATAATAGAGGACTTGGGAATACCTATCGGCAATATGGTTATGACCCGGATCTTGAAATATCCCAGCCTGTTGATTATGGAAACATTTATGATTATTATGCCGGGCTGGGAAGGGGGCGGATTTGGTATAATTTCAATAATGAACGTAATGTCGACCGTTTTGTATCTGTCTATTTTAACGGCTCGTATAATCTATTAAAGAAATATACAATTTCTGCAAGTGCCCGCCGGGATGCGTCCAACTTATTTGGGGTGAATACCAATAATAGATGGAAACCGCTCTGGTCAGTCGGTGGTCTTTGGAATATTGACCGGGAAAGTTTTTATAGCTGGACATGGATGCCGCGCCTTTCTCTGCGGGCTACCTATGGAAAAAGCGGAAATGTCAATAATACCATTCCTGCCCAGACGACTATAACATACAGTTCCGGCGCGAGCTCATTGGGAGGGTTTACCAACGCTTATGTGAATAATCCTCCCAATCCTGATCTGCGTTGGGAAAACGTGAGCCAACTAAATAGCGCATTGGATTTTGCAGCTTTCAAGAATCGTATAACGGGATCGTTTTCTTATTTCAGAAAAAATGCAACAGATTTAATTGCTATTGTCAATGTGGACCCGACCCTAGGTGTCGATTTGCTCAATAGAAATGCAGCGAGTTTGCGAACACAGGGCTGGGAACTCCAGCTCAATTCCCTGAATATTGATGCGGCTCTGAAGTGGCGAACAAGCCTTTTGCTTTCATCTAATAAAACAAAGATTACCAAGTATAGCTATAAATCGAATGTGATCGCCAATTTGGTGGCTTCGGGACAAAACCTGTCGCCAATAGAGGGGTACTCAGCTTATAATCTCGTCAGTTATCGCTTTATGGGGCTCACTTCGGATACTGGCAGTCCACAATTTAGCGTGGGCGGTGAGCCTTATATGAACTATGCGAACCTAAAATCAAAGGTAACGCTCGAAGACCTGGTATTTCATGGTCAGGCAGTACCGGAGCAGTTTGGCAACCTAAGGAATATTTTTACTTATGGAGCCTGGGAGCTAGGTGTAAACATTGCCTATCGCTTCAACTATTTTTTCAGAAGGGAATCGGTCAACTATTCGTCTCTGTCATCCAATACGCCGCTGCATAGTGATTATTACAAACGCTGGCAAAAATCGGGGGACGAAGCCGCGACCAATGTGCCTGCATTTATCTATCCGTTGAACTCGAATAGGGATCAGTTTTACACCAATTCGGATATCCTGGTCGAAAAGGGGGATAACATTGCGCTTCAGGATGTAAGTTTGAGTTATTCGATTCCTGCCAAGTCGACTTATTTTAAACGTATTTCACTGCAGGCCTATGCCCGTAATCTTGGTATTATATGGAAAGCGACAATGACGGACCTGGACCCCAATGGCATCACGATACGCATTCCAGCACAATTTTCCTTAGGTCTTAACGCTCAATTTTAAAATTATGAACAGATATTTAACTTGGCTGATCTTAGGCTGCATGTTGGTAGCTACGGCTGGATGTAATAAATTTTTGGAGGAGAAATCCAAGACCTCTTTGGCAATTCCCAAAACGGTCAAAGACTTGCAGGCTCTAATGGACTATGAACTGTATACCATTCGTAGTTTTCCCGTTGGGATGGATGTGGCCGCTGACTATTATTTCATGAATGATAATGATGTGAAAAGCCTAGGGAGCGAGCTCAGCGACATATACTTATTGAACAATAAAGAGACGAAACTTTCTGACTGGTCTGAAAGTTATAAAAAGATTATGTATGCCAATATTGTCCTTGACAATATTGACAGGGCCGCGCTTGATGGATTAACGGTTGCAGATAAAAACTTGACAAAAGGAACGGCATTGTTTCATCGCAGCTGGAATTTCTTTTGGCTTGTACAGCAGTTTTCACCTGCTTATGACGGTGGTACAGCAAAGCTTGAACTAGGGATACCACTTCGTAATACATCGGATATCAATGTCAGTTTCCAGCGGGCCACCTTAGAACAAACATTTGTACAGATCATCAGCGATCTGAAAGAAGCAATTTCATTGCTTCCCGATTTGCCGCTCAAAAAAACAAGACCTTCCAAAGCTGCGGTCTACGCTCTTTTGGCAAGGACACTGCTCTATATGGGGAATTTGGATGAAGCTTTAAAGTACGCGACCCTTTGCCTGCAGATCCAACCTGATCTGATCAACTATAATCTTATCCCGCCGAATGCTGCGACACCTTTTGAACTCATGAATAGCGAAGTGATCTTCCACTGTAGCTTGGCCGCTTCAGACAAAATATTTGGTGGAACAAAATCTTATGTTGACACGCTATTGTTCGAAAGTTACCCTGAGGGCGATCTGAGGAAATCACTATACTTTAAAAAGAGTACAAATGGATTCTTTAATTTCAAGGGAAGCTATGGCGGACCAACAGGAACGGCTGAGTTTGCGGGCCTGGCCACAGATGAAATTTATCTGATAAAAGCGGAATGTGAAGCGAGATCAAATAAGTTGCTTGATGCAAACAATACCATGACGGATTTATTGAAAGTACGCTTTGAATCAGGTAAGCTACCTATCATACCCAAAGATAAATCTGGACTGACCAATTTTATATTGGGTGAACGTGAAAAAGAACTGGCTTTTCGATTTGGGATCAGATGGGCTGATATTAAGCGATTGAATAAGCTTTATGATGCTGGCATAAGCATAAAACGGATTGTCGATGGAAAAGAGTATGTGCTGGAGCCGAATGATAAACGTTTTGCCATGTGGATTCCGCCAACGATTATTGTCGAAGGCGATCTGCTGCAAAATCCATAGTAAGAGGAGAGGGCAAAATGCCCTCTCTTTTCTTAATCGCCCCTATTCACCTCGATAAAATACATGTGATGTCGGCACTCCACTATTGATTTCAGCTTCCAATTGTGGAGTCATTTGTGGTTTGCCAGCATTATTTTCAGCTTTGATGCCACAAAAAACATCATCCTCCGGACATAAATCTGCGATATCGCCCGAATACGATTGATAGTTGTTAGGATCAGTCAAATCTCCTGTAGGATCAATAACTTCCCATGATTGTTCGGCAGTACTAGCTGCTTTTTTACTCATTTCATTGGCGTGTCCAACATAGACACCCATTCCTAAGATTGCTCCCAAAATTGGAACAAATAATTTTACTCTTTTCATGTTGATAATATTTTAATGTTTATAAATACAGATCATTGGTTTCTAATTATTCCAAATCTTGTCCCGGTGACTTGCCTTAGGTTATGCTTATGATATATCTGAATTGTCGCAATCCCGAGCGAAGATCTAGATCAGTTATTGACCAGTGTCCTGTTGGTTGAACTCCCGTCAGAGTTCACTATGCATAGTTTTTTTAATCTCCTTTTTAATTTATACTCCATCAAGAATGCTGGAGAGCCTAGTAATGTAATGCCCAGATTGAAAAAGAAATGCTGCTTCCAGCTCATCTTTTCAAATACTTTACCGCAGGCACAGGGAACATAACCATAGATTTCGATGAAAGCTAAATATGCATAAACTGTATATGCTGTCATCAGCAAAATAGCAAGTCCCAATCCCCAAAATCTTAATTTGGGAATACATAACAATGCTACTGTTCCCAGTTCCAGTATCGGCAATAGATAACTTAAAATGGCTGTTGACCAGTCAGGAAGAGGCTGCTTATTCAGCTGACTTACAAAAACCAAATGATTAAACACTTTACCTAGCCCTGTCACGAAAAACAATAAGATAAACATCACTAATGCAAATAGGATGTAGACTTCTATAAATGTTTCCCATCTATTTCTTCGGGTATTATTTGGCGCTCTAGCTTCTGCCCCAATCCCATCGTTTTGATTGTATTTTTCGTGTTGTTTCATCTTTTGTTTTGTTCAATCTCTTACTACCTTTTATTAGGCTAAATTACAATGATAAAAGGCCGAGCGTTAAGCAGAAAACAAGCTGTCGATTGGTAGAAAATAGGGTTGGCTAGGAGGGCGGTTCTTGAAGATCATTTTTAGACGATGGGTCATTGCCCACATTTTCCTGCTGTTGCTTAAAGGTCAGTGGAGTAAGTCCAGTCTGGTTTTTGATAAATTTATGAAGCTCATTGATACTGCTGAAGCCACATTCCTCAGCAGTGGTAGCTAATTTTTCATTGCCCACAATAATGGAAGCAATATAGTCCAGGAGCAACTGATTGCGGTAGTCATGAAATGTATAAGCATACTGTTTTTTATGTTCTTCGTTGATACGATCTCTGGACTTTAAAAGCACTGCGGCAACATCCGATAACCTGACTTTAGCCCCTTGATGCAAAATCATAATCTGTAATAAATTACGTGCTTGGTCAATCAGTTGTTCCTCACCATCCTCGCTTATCTTAAACCTGCTCAGCTGGATCAGAAAGATCAGGTGCTTTAAGAGCATATATTCATTATCAAGAATGTGGGGATTGATCTTGCTAAAAAGTAATTGCAATTGACGCTTGGTCACCTCGCCTACACGAAATGTAACACTTTTATCCGATCGGATGGACTGCTCCTTTTTGGCATTGACGAGATGTTGTAAAAAATTAAAATGCCGGTTGGCAGGTGGTCTGAACAGCCCTGCATCTAATATAAAACCGACTAAGATATGATGACCTTGTGGTAAGCTAACCTTATATTCGCCTTTGGCCAGATAGAGATAAGCGCCTTGCCCTTCGATAAAATCCATCACAAAATTATCGATGTCGTGATGCTGTCGGATCGGCTTGCTGCTTTGTAGTGAATAGCTAAGATGTAGGTCACCCAATGTAATGTACACTGGGATAGTTGCTTCTTTTTCTATCCAAAACTCATAGTAATAGAGATAGCCATAGCGACCGTCAAAGGTCTGTTCGCTGATGCAATTGTCGGGCGATATCCAATGCCGCTCTTGAGCGTGGCGAATGGGATAACTCAATTCATACTTTTGCAGCTCGACGAGCTGATATTCCTCGGGTAGGTTAAAGTCATAACTTCTTTCCATAAAATGATCGGTTTTAACATACGTTTTCTTAACTGTTTGGTTTACTGTTGGTAATGGCCTGAATCATAGATTCTAATAAAAACAGGGAATACGACCAAAAAAAACTGTGCATGGTACTGGAGAGCTGTTGAACCGGTTGTGAGATACGGTGGAATTTGACGGTTAGCCAAATTTAGGATTCACAGGTTCGCAGCACCTATGCATCCAAAAATGATCCTTAACTCTTGCATTTCTGCCAAATTAGCCAAGTGATCACCTCGCTTTTCTGGCCCGGAAGCAAAGTGACCGAACAAGGCAAGTTTGGTGCTAAGTATGGATAAAAAGAGATGCAATAGCTATGGAAGAGCTTTTTATGAAAATGCAGCTTTTGGCTGATCAGGCACTTTATACATTTTCCAATTCGGAAACGGTAAAGCTCATGATCGAATCTGCGGAAGAAAAATGTAGTTTATACTACTTATAACGCTTCAGCAAAAAAAATACTGGGTGATCCGGACACCCTCTTTTTAATAACCAATTTATTCGAACAACCATGAATACTATATCTAAACAGCAGGAAAAAAGTCCTGAAATAACAAGCGAAAAATTATTCCTTCGTACCGATCGATGGTACCGGATCCTCAAAAGCATTTCTCTTTTATACCGCTGGGAATTGATCCATAGCAAAGATAATCTGATCAGACTACTGCAGATGCAGCAAAGTTGGCTGGCGCAACAGCATTATCGGACAGATGACACTTTATTGGATCAGTTGACCAGTTCCTTGCCGCTGCTCGATCGGCAGCCTCGTATCTGGTCCTGCATGCATATTGGCCCATATGGGATGGTTGCCAGAGCGCTCATGGTACTGGGCCGAAAGTTGGCTATACTGCTCCGTGAAGATGTCTATGAAAAACAGGGTCAGATCTATCGGCAGCAATACAAACTGTCCTTTGGCCGTGAAGCTACTGCAGCTGAACTGCTGTTTATTAAAGCCGATCGCGGCAATCCATTGTTAAAACTCCGGGAAGCTCTCCGTAGGGGCTATGATGTAATCATATTCATTGACGGGCAACTGCGTATTGGTGATCTTAGTAGGGGATGGGCCAGGATAAAACTGCATGACACTGATTTACTGCTACGTGAGGGTGTCACTGCTTTAGCCCATTGGACGGGTATGCCCATTAGACCACTTATAGTGACTACGATAGCCGGACAAATCAAGCTGCGGATTACCGAAGATTTTTGTGTGAAAAGTAAGGCAGATTATTCCGTAGCCATGCAATATATAATTGAGTTGCTGCGGGACTTAGATGTGGAGGAACTGCTCCAATGGGAGTGCTTACCGGCAATTTTTGAAGGACAGGCTGATCCAGCCGAAATGAAACTCAGGGATGCGATCTGGCTACCATTTCTGGCTGGTGATACAGGGATGCTCTTTGATATAGCCACTGGATTTTCGGCGAGTATCGGGCCAAAGGAATTCGAAATTGCCTGCCAGAAATTTAAGGAAATCGGGGTCATTACTTAATGTCCCAGTCTTGTTACAGTTTTGTGGAAATCCCTTTTAATTTATAAATTGTCTTTTTAAATAATTTTAAATCTGTTTAAATTAAGATTTGTTTGACTTGTAACCTAATCCAATGATGACCAAGGGCAATATTCTAAAACCATTACCGTACCGTATTCATGCGATTTGCTGGACAATTTACTTTATCTGGATCAGCACAGTGAACGTTTACAAATATGGATGGGGACATCTGCCACTCATGTTTCCAGTAGGGCTGGTCATGTTGATTATTAGCTATCTCAATCGGGCTTGGCTAAGACGTATGCTATTCAGGAAGTTTTCGATAAGTACCATATTAACCCTGCTCAGTTATTTTTTGGTAACGGCGCTGGCTGTATTTTTATTGCTTTATCAGTTCCCAACGGAATTGAGCCGGCGGGTACTAAAGAATCCTCATCTTTTCAAGTCTGTTGATTTTGTCATTGATGTGCTGACCTTTTATATTTCATTTGCGCTTAAAGGGCTGATCATCGTGGCCATGGAAGTCGGGTATAATTTGACAATTGGCCTATTCCGGCATTTGGGCTTGTTGAGGGGACAATCGGCAGAAAATCGAAAAACGCAGCTCTTTCGCGACTGGGCTGTTCATTTTATGGGCAATCTGACACAGAGCTTCACCCGGCTGGCAAGGAAAAGAAGTGCAGCATTGATTCGAATCGATCTGTTTTTTGGCATACAGGCTTATGCGATGCGTAAGCTAAATTTTGGGAAAAGCATGCTGGGGAAGCTGGAAGATGAGCTATTTTACCTTCAACAGCTTATGCGTTTGTATGACGAGCGAGGGATTGAGCTTATTACCGACATTCGAGAATTGAATAAGCCAATTATTCCCATTATGCTCCTGAGTCTGTATAAAAATATGATCAAACATGGTGATTTTAGTGATCTTGCACAGCTGGGTATTATTAGTGTAATTAGCGATACAGATAAGGTATTAATTAGTTGCACAAATAAAGTGGCCGCCGAATCGGCATGGATCTTTGAGGATGGCGGTACAGGATTGGAAAAATTGATGCAATTGCTTCGTCTCGAATATGGTGAGGCATTCTCGTTGGTCCAAAAGACGAATGAAGGCATATTTTATTTGAATCTGGAAATAAATTTTTAAACATGGATACGATAAAGAAAATATTAAAACAGGAGGGGCGGCTGCGAAAAATCCGCATCGCCATAGTAGATGACGACCCTGACATTGTCGCAGAATTAAAAAGATACGTAGATCTAACGGACGGCGTCGAATGTGCCTATGCAACGACCAATCCGAAAGAAGCGCTGGTAGCCTTGCGACGTCTCAAATTGGATATCTTATTTCTGGACATTGAGATGCCTATCGTGAGTGGGTTGGATGTGTTGGGCCAGCTGGAAAGTTTGCAGCGTATCAATCCGGGAATTGCCAATCTTCAGGTCATCGTCTGTAGTACCAATAGAGAGGTGGGCGATAAAATGTTCCATTATGGGGTGACCGATTACTTTCTTAAACCTTTTGAACAGGAGCGCTATTATAAAGCGATAGCCAAAGCAAAAGACAAAATTCAGGGACGTGGACTGAATGACCTTGACCAGGAGAATAAGTGTTTTTTTTATGGGACCCGGGGGACGGAAAAACAACGGCTCAATTATGATGATATCATCTATATCGAAGCTAAAAATGATCAGACCCGGATCTGGATCGAAGACAAAACCTATATCGAAGTCAACGAAAGTTTTGGTGATATGGTCTTGTGCTTACCTAAGGCCAGCTTTGCTCAGGTACATAGGAGTTTTGCAGTGTCACTCAAGCATATTACCGCGATTACGCCCAAGCTTGTGATCCTATCAGGGATAGAAATAAAAAGAGGTGAAAAAGGGAAGTATACCTATTTTGATGAGTGGATCGAACAAAACACAATCACAGGCAAACACAGCAGGCATGGTATTGTCCGTGATAGCGAGGGCAGGTGAGAAAAAATAAAAATAATTAACGGATTAAAACTGATTTATGAGGATTATTTTAAACAAAACCAGAAATAGCATCCGCAGGGGGAATGAAGGAGCTATTTTATTTGCGTTGCATATGCTCTACAAGCAGCTGCATAACATGAAACATAACCAGAGCGAAGCGGGGGACACAGAAGCGGTCTGGTGGGACGCTGCCCATGTGCAGGATTATGTGGGTGTCAGTGAACGGACATTGTATCGCTATCAGCATAAGGGGATGCTGGGAACCGTAAGGAAGCACAATGGAAAACGTCTTTTTCTCGCCACAGCGGTCGAACGTTTTAAACGTGCTTACTGGAACCTGTGAGTTCCCCGTAAAATTGAGATTATAGCATTAGGGGTCTTTCGTTTTTGAAGGGCCTTTTTTATTTGCATCAATACCTGACCAATACCTTCCTATTTTTTGCCTATTACCTGCCTTTCTTTTACTGTTCCTTCGGGGCTCTTCGGGTGAGTCAATACTGCTGTTCAGGCTAGACCCGAAACCATCTTATGGCACGACTGTCGCGGCCTGGTAAAGCGGCAGGAATTGGACTGGTCTTGGTCAGGTCATGCTGTGATTTAGGCAGTTGTTTCTGGATGCCCTGCCATACTCCTGCTAATCTGTCGAAGTCGTCCTGCCAATACTCTGTCAAGCTGATTTTGTGTGTATATTTTTGATTTTTAAGTTTTTACGTTTGTGTTGTCAGGCTTAAATACCGGTATGTCTTAGCCCTTGACGATGGTTAAATTTTAAAAAAAAGAAAAAAAATGGGAACAATTGTAAATGGAATAAATGGGGGAATAAGTGGTAAAACCGGCTCCGTGATAGGGTCAAGCTGGAAGAGTATCAACTACCTCAAAGGGCTCTACAAAAAGAGCAACAAACCAGCTACCGAAGAGCAGCTGATCACGCAGGCGAAATTCAAGCTGGTGATGCGATTTTTATTACCGATCACCTCCTATTTACAGGTGGGATTCGGTCAGAAAAAGGCCGATCGGCTGACGCCACTCAATGCGGCATTTCAGTTTAATCTGCCGCTGGTAATCCAGGGTGCTTATCCAAGTTTTACACTGGACTACAGTAAAATACGTATTGCGGACGGTGCTTTCTATTTAGGGCCGCCGCAAGCGCCGGTCTACGCTGATGAGGAGCTTACCGTAAGTTGGGAGATGACCAACAATGATGTCTACAAGACCGCAGATGATGACGGTGTCTACATCATCTGTTATCATCCGGAGCAGGATGAATTTTTGGCACCGGCTTCAGTCCCGACACGAAGTGCGGGAACGGTCACCTTTGGTGTGCCGGCCCACCTGCTCGGAGGCGAGCTGCATATGTGGATATTTATGGCTGACCGCAAGAAAAAGCGAGTATCCAAAAGCAGTTATTTAGGACTGATACAGCTCAGCTAGGTTTTAATGTTGGAATGCCGTCCGTTAGGGACGGTATTCCATTCTTATCAAAATACATCATGAAGAAAAATAGAAAAAATAAAAAAACACCTGCGCAATTGGCACAGCAAAAACGATTTGCACTGGCAGTCAGTTTTTTGAGACCATTGAAAGAGATCATCGACGAGGGTTTCAGATTTGTAGCCAAACGTAAGAAACGGTTTGTCTATCCATTTAATCTAGCCATGTCACAGGTTTTGAAGGTTGCGATTTCCGACCAATCAGGTGTACCCAGTCTGGATCCGGAGAAAGCTTGGCTCGCCGATGGTAATCTACCTGGGCTGCTGGTCTTGGACGTGATAATAGAAGGAAGTAGGATATGTGTATCCTATACTAGCTTTGCTTCTTTTTGCGCATGGGATGACCATGTCAAGCTCATCGCTTATCAGGTAAAGGAAGGTGTGGCTATACGGAGTCAGTCCCTCGCTTTGCGGAGTGAAAAGCAAGTTTTCCTTGACATACCTGAATCGCTGATCGGGAAAGAGCTCCTGCTGTATATGCTCTGCAATGAAAGAGATGGTATAAAGTATGCCCGGAGTCAGTATTTGGGTACCTATCAGATTAATTAATTTTTATAGCAAAAAAATGAAAACATTACAAAAACAACTGGTCTCGGATATCGAGGATATCTATTGGCCTTTAACAAATCGGCAGCTGCTCGGAATTGTGCTAGCCTGTCTTTGCATATTATTTATTTCAGCAGGTCTTCTGCTCCAGGCGATAGATCCCACAGCTGGCGTACTGGATATCGGTATACTTTCGGTATTGGTCTTTGCAATACTGGCCGGTTTGCTCGCTATATACTGCTGCTGCTGGTTGCAGGAAATACTCTGGCAACCTTTTAAAATCTTTCATCAGCAATTTAGTTATCACTTTAATCAATTGACATCATGGCAACAATGCATTATTTACTTCTCGGTGTTCTTTTTGTCGCTGTTCTCTTTCTTGGCAGTGTTGGCCATTGTGCTATAGAGCGAGAAATAGCAGAAGTTCAGCCCAGGTCTATGGCTATTGGGGCCAGACCTGGGCATCAGGATCGCAGGATCGCTCTTCGCAAACGTATTGTCCAGATTGCTGTACAGGAGATCGGTGTCAGGGAAGCAGCAGGCAAAAACGATGGTGCTCGTGTCGAAGAATATCTGGCCTACACGGGCCTTGGTAAGGGACATGCCTGGTGTGCAGCTTTTGTGTCTTGGTGTTACGGACAGGCTGGGCTTACTGCGCCGCGGAATGCCTGGAGTACGGCGCTTTTTCCGCTGGTTAGACGGTATACGCAGCAGCAGATCAGACAGGGCGGCGTCCAAAAGGCAGATCTTTTTGCCATTTATAACCAGAGGCTGGGGCGGATAGACCACGTGGGGATCGTTCGCGAGAGCAACAACCGCTGGGTATTTACGGTGGAAGGAAATGTACACAATCGGGTATTGTGCAAGCGTCGTCCGTTGGCTACTATTTATGCTTTTTCAAATTGGCTGGACTGAGGGGAGGGAGGTTATGGAAATAAAAAGAACTCATATTTTGTCTATACACATTGTCTTGCTCACGATCTCTTCTTGTAAGATCTATGAAAATAAAAAGCGCGACAGACAGAAGGTAGCAGAATTACAATGGCAGAATCTTGAACAGCGACAGCGGCTATATACCTTTCGGCAGGATACACTTTCCCGCTCATGGTACTTTTGGACGGACACCGTTTTTCGCTTTCATGCGGACAGTGGACTGTTCGCACAGTCAGGACGCTTACTAGGACATCAGTCGACAGGCAGCACGAGCAGGCATATGCAAAACCTTACCCGCAAAAATGAACAGGGAAAGCTAAAGGAAACCGAGCGTGAACGGAGTAGCAAAAAGCAACCATTTGCTACTAAACTCTGGCTGGTAGGCGTTGTCCTGGTCTTGCTGTTCCTCTGGAGATGGAGCAGAACCCGTCGGTTCCTCTAAAAACCCATTGAAAGAAGGGGGTAGGCAAATGATTTTTGGTCCCGCTCCTAGGCACTTTAGCAGGCAACTCTTTTAAAATTGAGATTTGTCTGCTTTTGTGTATAATTTTATTGCCCTAGGTCAGCGTCGGAAAAGAAAGGGGAAATCCGTCAAAACTTCGGAGGCTGAAGGTTTCAAATTTTAGTCCCGTCACTCCAATATCGCATTTATAACCGGTCAAAGATCGGTTGTCAACTTATATTTTCGATTCTGTCTCTGTATGCATGGCACATACCCAGTGGCTATCTTCATTGATCAAGGCAGAGGTACAGACACAATTAAATATTGTTTTCTCACCTTCAACCAGATATTCCACCTTAATCGGGTAGACTATAATCCCGGTGTGCTCATGAATGACTTGCACTGCTGGCGAAGAAATTTCAATAAAAAAATCTGAAAAGATATATTTATAAATTTTGACTGTAACGGTCCTCTATTTGAAAGTAAAGAGAATCTTAATTTTACAATCAAGATTAAACCTTTTCACAAAAGTATATTCAAAAAAGCGCTATGAAGGAAAATGTCATGTACCATTGTGAGCTTAAATTTAGTCAGAATTTTAAAGTGTTGCGTAAAAATCCTTCTTTAATGATAAGAAGTTTAGCGCAATTCACATGATTTAAATATACTGACGAGGTTGATCTTATCTAATGTATAACATAGTCCATATCCCCTAAATATGGATGAAACAAAACTTCAACATGAGCTTTTAATAGTAAAATATTTAAAAGCAGCTAAAATATTTTTTTAACTATACCATTACAAAAGATGTTCAACAAAAAAAATATATGGATAACATTGTTTTTTAGTATAATTTCTATTGCCCTATGTGTCGCTCAGGACAAAAATAGATTTCAGGCAATCGAAAATGAAAAGATAACTTATATTACTAATGAATTGCATTTGACTCATACGGAAGTACAGCGGTTTCTCCCATTGTATAATGAATATAACGAAATGCTTTGGGATATCCGGAAAGAAAAATTGAGTGGTATACCGCGGAAAGGTGTAAGAGGCAGTTCCAGGGATATATTAAAATATGACGCCAGGGAACTTCAGATAAAAAAGGAATATCGGCTAAAATTTGCAAAGATTATTGGCCATGCCCGAGCCTCCCAGTTTTTTGAAGTGGAACAAGAATTTCGAAAATACCTGTACAAGGCAATACAACATAAAGTAAAATAATTTCAAAAACAAAAAGGAAGTCGATAAGGCTTCTTTTTTTTATATACTTTAACCTTAAAAAGGACAAAAAATAGAGGTCACAAAAATATTTTCAATTTCTTTTTGACATTACATTCTTGAGCGTCGTATATATACATATTACAACTTGTATTAGCAGATTTAGGGGATCTGATAGAGGAGTTGTAGAGAAAAAAATAAATCCTAACGAAGAGAAATGATTGCAGACATGAATCTATGAAGAAAAGACAAACTAAATGCAGGCCTTCCACTCACAAGGCATTATCATAACCAAAAATTAAGTAAAATTATGAAATTAATTAACTGCGGTAGGAGGAAATCCACATCGCATACATGGAAAGTTTCGAAGTTGACTTTTGCGCTTTTAACGGTTGTGTTTTTAGAAGTAAATGCACAGGGCATAGCTCAGAGCAAAGTCACCTATTCGGGGAAAAAGGTAAAACTCGAAACAGTCTTTAGGGAAATTAAGAAACAGTCGGGAATGTCTTTTTTCTACAATCTGAGCGATTTGGAAAACAAGCTGTTAGCGTCTGTTGATCTAAAGAACATTCCCTTGGAGGAGGCCTTGAAAATAGTATTGAAAGACCAGAATCTAACATTTAGCATTAATGGCCGGACGGTATTTATTAAGGAAAAAAGCAAAGAGGCCAATGAAAAGCCTAAAGAAACGAAAGGGCTTAATTCTTCGCTTTTCATCGATACCAAGGGCCGTATAACCAATGAAGCCGGTGAACCTGTTTTGGCCAGTGTTGTGGTAAAGGGTACAAAAAAAGGGACGCCTACCAACAAGGATGGTTATTTTACATTGCAGGGTGTAGATGATGATGCCACATTGGTAATTTCAGCAGGTAATATCGAAACGTTGGAGG
Organism: Sphingobacterium sp. CZ-UAM; assembly: GCF_002000245.1. Classification (GTDB taxonomy): domain Bacteria; phylum Bacteroidota; class Bacteroidia; order Sphingobacteriales; family Sphingobacteriaceae; genus Sphingobacterium. Next base: position 370,783 of record NZ_MTCM01000002.1, read on the forward strand.
TCAAGGTAAATGGGCAAAAGAATTTGTCTATTGTGGGGGTGAAAACAAAAATCAATAGTTTGGATGAAGTCCAGGTTGCAGTTGTCTCAACCGGGTATCAGGAGCTTATCAAAGACAGAACCGGGGGATCAGCAACGACCATAAAAGATGTTGATAAAACTCCTTTTACAAGTATTACGTCAATGCTTGCTGGAAAGGTAGCTGGTATGGACGCGATCACGACAAATGGTGCGCCAGGGGCCGCTGCCGATATTCGTATCAGGGGGAGTAATTCCATCTCCGGAAATTTAGAGCCTTTATGGGTGGTTGATGGGTTACCTTTGCAAAGTGGGGTAATGTCTATCCAGGGGATCAATTCTGGTAATATCCAGCAATCCATACTGGATCATGGTATAGGTGCATTAGCTCCTACGGATATCGAATCCATTACTGTCCTTCGCGATGCGGCATCTACCGCTATCTATGGTTCGCGTGCCGCAAATGGTGTGATTGTTATCAAAACGAAATCCGGCACTGCTGGAAAAGTAGTGGTTAACTACCAAGGTAATTTTGCTGTGAGTTCAGCACCTAAGATGAAAGCATTTAATTTTATGAATGCCGAGCAGAAGGTGGATCACGAGCTTGCTCTGGCGGAGCAATTCAATCTTTCAAGTGAGCTTGGACAACCAGCATGGCTAAGGAGCGACTGGAAGAAAGGACTTATTTCGACAGAAGACTACCGGGCTAGGATACAGGAACTAAAGAATGTAAATACAAACTGGTTTGATGAAATATACCGGGTAGGTTTTAATCAAAATCACAATCTTTCATTGAGAGGTGGCAGTGATAAATTATCGTTCTATGGTTCTATGGGAATAACAAATCAAAAAGGTGCGTTAATTTCAAACCAATATAATCAGTACAATATCTCATCAAAAATAGGCTATCGTCCGCATAAGAATGTCACTGTGAACTTTACCATTCGTGGGTCTTATCGAGAGTCAAAAAACCATTCGTCGGAAGTTGATCCATTTAAATATGCAGTATTTGCCAATCCTTATGAAAAAGCGTACAACGACGATGGTTCTTACGCATGGGATCAGACCTGGTTGTCTTTGAACAAAAGTCATTTAAACCATAATAGCAACGAGTACAATACCTTCAACATCATCAGGGAGTTAAAAGAAAGCTATAAAAAAGATATTGCTTCTGATCTGAGTTCCCAGTTGGATTTAACCTGGCGGATCACCCCCGAGCTTAAAGGAGAAGTATATGGGAGTTTCACGTATTCTACATTAAATAACGAGACCGGGGCTTCGCCAAATACCTATGCGTCGTATATAAATTTTCCTTTCGCTACCGCATTTGCTCCACCATATGAAGTGCCGGCCGAGTATAATAAAGGTTATCTGAAATCAGGGTTTGGACGTTCCCCCGCTTATTCATTAAGAGCAGGCTTTGACTATAAAAAAGATATCAGTAATCTTCACTTCTTTGATGTCTACTTAGGAGCTGAAATTACAGACAAAAGAAACTGGAATTCTTCGTTCAAGTTACCAATGTATGATTTTAACAACAACCTTGGTGGTTTTCCGGATTTTCCATGGAATCCGATCCTGAATTCCGGACTGACTCAAAATATTGGTTCGCTTTCTAGTTATTTGTATGGTGGACAGGATCGTACCGGAAGTCTCTTTGGCGCTTTTTCATATACTTATGACGATAGGTATGTAATAAATGCGAATCTGCGTTTTGATGGAAGTTCTACAATTGACCCCAAAAATAGGTTTGTACCATTATGGTCTGTTAGTGGTCGATGGAATCTTCACAACGAAAAATTTATAAAAAACTGGATTCCTGATTTTGTATCTGAATTTGCTTTTCGTGGAGTATATGGCTTTACGGGCAATATCAATAAATCAGCATTACCCTATGCGTATATCAGGTTAACTAACCGATCTTATGATAACGAGTATACCGCAGGGATGGTCAGCTATCCCAATCCAAGCATAAAATGGGAGAAAAAAGAGGAACGGTCGGTAGGACTTGATTTTTCATTCTTCCGTAATAGGTTTGGTGGTATGATCAACTACTATAATAATGTTACCCATGATGTACTCGGTGATGTGTTTAACTTACCAAATTCATATGGCGTTCCACATCTAGCGATGAACATACATTCCATCAAAAATGAAGGTGTGGAGTTGAATTTAAATTTTCGTGTCAAATTCAAAAAAGATTTGTTGTGGATTGCCTCATTTAATGCTGCAAGAAACACCAATCGTATTTTGAGCGGTCCTTACCCTTCACCGTTAGACTGGAATGACCCCTCCAATTCTACCCGTAATATTTTTGGGGGTATCCCAAGTGCGACGAATATCCAGGGGTATCCTCTCGGTACCATATTCGGCTATCAGTACGCCGGTGTAAATCCTTCGACTGGCAATGTAGAAGTCGTCTTGTCAGAGGAATCACGGAATATGTATGCCGAAGTAAAGAATATACCTATTGATGAAGTCCCAACAGTATGGGGTCTGAATGTGAATCCTGGAGGTTTTACAGATTACCGGACCCAATGGCTGAACCGTTCAATGGTGAAATTGGGCTCTTCTTCTCCTAGTTATACTGGAGGTTTTACATCAACATTCAACTGGAAGAAACTTGAATTGCGCACGAGCTTTTCTTACGCTGTGGGACATTTGATCCGGAAATTTGATGAAAGAGATTTTACGATTTCCAATAGCCCGGGTCAAGCAGCTGGGATATATACATCGCGTTTAAACAGACGGATGGATGTGCTCAACCGATGGCTTGTACCAGGGGATATCACCAATGTTCCTGCGATTACGACCAATGAGGATGCTTATACTTATTATTTGACATCTGACAAATTTCAGAAAGGTGATTATCTTGATCTAAGAGAAATAGCCCTTACGTACAATCTGAATAAATCTTTTGTGCGAAAGATTGGCGCTCAATCTGCGCAGATCGGATTACAGGCGCAAAACTTATTTGTGCTAACCGGAGCGGAAGCTGTGGATGTCACGACACGTAATGCTTTTGGCTATCCCAGAACGAAAATGTATTTATTAAACCTGCTATTATCATTTTAAGATGAAAAGATACATACTAATCACCATGGTATTACTTGCAACCTCTTTAACACAGGGTTGTAAAAAATACTTGCAATATACCCCTGCTGATACAAGGTTTCTGATTGATATGCAATCCATAAAACAAACGCTTGCATCTTACTTGTATAATTTCCAGCGTAATGCAAAATTTCTAGGGGATGCACCAGGACCTTGGTTACGGGACTGCTATTATAGTACCACATATCTTGAATATGCTGATGTTTGGTCTTTTTATAATTTAGATACAAAACCATCTGCATTAACCGAGGTTGAGAAAAGGCTTGTTGATCGAACAAAGCTAAATAACCCTGAATGGGCGTCCCACTATGCTATAGTCGGTTTCATGAACCTTATCATCGCCGAGGGCTTAAAAACCACGGATAATGAAGAAATGAAGAATTATGTGGTGGGAGAGGCTTTGGTGCACAGGGGATATTCTTTATTCAAGTTGTTGCAATATTATAGCCCCGTTGATGATCCTGCATTGGGTATTCCATTGAATACGAGCATTGATGCAAATTACAAAGATCTCGATTTATCAAGGAAATCACAAAAAGAAGTATTCGACCGGATTATCAGTGATCTGACTGATGCCGAGGCGCGGATCAATAAAACTTCGCCTAGAGCTTCCTATAATATATTTTATAATTATAATGTTATATATCGCTTGTTGGCGCAAGTGTATCACTGGTATGCAAGTGTCTCGGGATCTACTGAATATTGGACACAGGCTGAGAAATATGCCGATCTGGCTATTAATGATCAAAAAGCTGCTGCTGGGGCATTGCCATTGGATCTGCCAAATTTGAAACGTCTTTGTTTCACGGGTTCTGTTGTGACCGGGGCTATAGGTACTGAAGGTTACCCAGAGTCTATTTTTAACATGAATGAGATTACTGCAAGTTATACCAATTATGGGTATAAATTTGACTTATGGAATTCTTTATATCATGATAATGATCTGCGTAAGAGAGCTTGGTTTCTCTCCGCTAATAAACAAACAACGCCTATTGCTGATCTTACTCCAGCTGACATAAATCCCATATCCAATAAGCTGGCTGCTTTGGGGCCTTATCGCAAATTCCCGGCATTTCGTCTTTCGGAGCAATATCTGATATGGATCGAAGCGTTGGCCCATACTAACCTTGATAAGGCAAAAGAGATTTTGAAAGTATGGCAGTCTCGACGTTATAGTGGTGATGCCAATGGTTATTACAGCCCTGGAACGGCGCAGGAGTTGGTTGCTGAAGTTTTAAAAGAACGCAAAAGAGAATTTATCTTGGAAGGAGACATTCTTTGGCTGGATATGAAACGTTCCCACACTTCGGAAATAAGAACCGTTCAAGGAAATCAATCCAAATTAGAAGGCAATGATTGGAGATACCAGTTTATGATCCCAGATTCTGAGACTGAGAAAAACCCTGGAATCAAGCAGAATCCGGGTTGGAGCGATGTTATTATTATTCAATAAATTTTAAGTCAATTGAAATGAGATATATAAAATTATTCATGTCGGTGATCATTGCTCTTTCGTTTTGCTCATGCAAGAAAGAAAAGCCATTTGACTACAAGTTGAACGATTACAGTTTGGCAAAGGTCACTTGTCAGGCGAGCAGTCCTATTTTAGTTGCTGATAGAATATCAGAATTAGATTTAAATGTAAAGCTCTATATAGAAAACGGAACCTATACGGATATCAATTCTGTGGAGCGTACCGCTTATAAAGAAGTTCCAAAGGAACGATGGAGAGATCACGATATCAAATTTTTTCTTGCCGATGGAACGCCGGTTGTTCCCCCATTCAAAATTGCGACCGCTGCAGTGAATAAGTTACAGTTTTATGCAACTGTTGACGGTATGCGTTCCACAAAATCTGTAGCCGCATATCTGAGTGAGTTTCCACCTTTTGGCAGTAAGGTTACACCAATAGCGCCACAAAATGAACCCTCATTTTTTGACGTAACAGTCAAAGAGCCCCTTGCGGTCGGGACTGTCAAAAAGATACCGGTCATATTTCATGTAATTAATCCAAAGCGCTACGAGGATGCTTATCAACGTTTGGATGAGGCTGTTCTCTACGATATGATTAATCAGTGGAACAATGTATTTGGCCGTAAAAACGATCGGTCACCCAATGGGGGGAATCCAAATATTGAATTTGTTCCTGCGATAAAAGACCCCGCTGGAAGATTACTTGATAAACCTGGTATTCATAAAGTGATCTTGACAGACGCGCAAGTGACTACATTTGAAGCTTCGCCGCTATCCCATATATGGTCCAATACAAGCACTTTTTACTGGGACTGTGATCGGTATCTGAACGTTTGGATATCCTACAATTCTTCCAAACTTCCAACAACGGTGTGGCAAAACTATATTAAAAAATCAATGCCGCTTGTTTTTCCTCAAGGCGTTTGGAGTAATGCTGTGTTTCCTTTGCCATCCGATTATCAGGGAGCTGTAAAGCAGCTTAACGCTACAGAACTAAATGCATGGAAACTAAATCCTGGAGGGACAGCGGGTACTGGTGAGCTTGAGCAAGTTGGATTATTGTTTGATTCTTCTCTTTTGACAATCAAGGATCGTGTCAATGTGGTTCAGCCGATGGGCGCATTCCTTGGACTAATACCGAACGCACCGCTATTGTCCACAGCCAATTATCTTTTGCCACCGACAGGATCGGTCCGTAAATGGTATGACGATTTATGTGCGGATACTTGGCAGTATAACCTGTGGTATGCAACAGTTGAAAATGGTGGATTTGAGCCAGTAGGTTCGGGCAGCCCGACGCTCAAGTATGGCCAGATCACCGGTAGTCCGCAAGTTTATACCTCTTCTAATATTATGGAGGTAAGTTCGAATTGCACATCCATAAGCCTGCAACAGACAGCACGGATCAACTGGGTCCTGGAAAATGCGCCGGGAAGGCAGGCTTGGAAAAACCCTTCAGCCATAACAAAATGATATATCAATTTAATATACAATGCAATATAATTTAATTAACATGAAAAAAGTCTTTTTCTTCATTGCGCTTATTTTTGTGATGACCGGCACATTGCGTGCGCAGAACATTTCATTTGAGCACGGTACATTTTCCGAGGCCTTAACGAAAGCCAAAACCGAAAATAAGTTGCTGTTTGTCGATTTTTATACAGACTGGTGTGCACCCTGTAAAAGAATGGCTGCTGAAGTTTTCACACTTCCTTCAATCACATCAATATTCAATGACCGTTTTGTCGCAATTAAAGTAAATGCGGAAAAAGGAGAGGGGATCGAGCTCGCTAAAAAATACAAGGTAAGCGGTTACCCTACGATGTTCTGGTTAAACCCAGATGGCAAAATTGCTTATACCGTTGTCGGGTATAGAAATGAAGCTGACTTCCTGAAGGAAATTGAGCGTATTGATAAATCCTCGGAATTTGGTGGGCTGGAAGCAATGACGCAGCAATTTAGAAATGGGGCGAGCGATCCTGTTTTCTTGTTGAACTTTTACAATATGTTGCCTGAAAAGGATCCAATGAGGGCTAAAGTTGCCCTTCAATATCTGAATAGTTTGCCTGACAATCAGCTTTTTGACCAGGAGAATGAGAAGACTATTGCCAATATCAGTGATATGCTTGATGTTGTGAATATGTTTGATAAAAAGTTTTTTTACCATTATGCAGAAGAACTTGGAAAACGTGTTGACGGTGGCATGAAAATCTCTAAAAGTTATAGTCTGGGAGTTGTATTTAGTGTTCAACTGAAAATACGCGACTTCTTAAATGCCGCAATTTCAAAACCTAATAAACAATTGTTTGAGGATCTGGTGACTTATCAGGAAAAATGGCCAAATCACGCTTATAAAAATCGGGACGGCGATGCCAACCTACAAAATGGCAGAGGGATCGGATTTGCATCTTCGGACTTTCTGAAACTCCAGTATATGTTTGTCAACGATGATAATCCGGCGATGTTTACACAGATGCTAGTACCTTACATGGATCGTTTAATGCAGGATTCTAGCTCGTATAGCGCAAACAAAAAGCTGAATACCCTTTTGAATCGTCCTGATCAAAAAGGCGGTTTCAATGACATGTTGTATATGCTCTTCAAAGGTCATAAAGATATCGCTATGAAGAGTACTATCGATTGGGTAGATTATTTCTGGAAAAACTCCCCGTCCGATAAAAAGACAAAACAACTCGTTTCTAACTGGGCATTTTTTGCTGGAGAGCTCAACCCATTACAGTCCGAATTAGTAGTAGACGCGGCCATCCTGATAAACAGGACCGGTGATAAAAAAAGAGCATTGGAATTATTGGACGAAACCATCACATTATTTAATAAAACGGTTATCAAAAACAAAGACCGAATAATCAAGAAGCTCGAAAATGGAAAGAGAGACATCATAAATAAGAAGGTCTAATGACTTAGGTAAACTACTAGTATCTGTTAGTCATCCAATTTATTAGTTGACTATAGTGAGTTAATTAAATACGATGTAGTTTACGAGTTTCTGTTTTCTACACAATGAAAGGCTTACCGAAAGTTTCGCAACAGCGAATTCGGTAAGCTTCGTTATTTGTATAGATTTAGCCCGGTTCGGATCAAAGAACGAAAAAGTTGTTATTCTTTAATCGGAGTGCCTTAGGAAGCCTTGTAATCAGGCTCATTCCATGAATTGGTGCAATGATGTATATTTGTATGTTTATTATATTTTAAATTCTTGCAATGTCAAACCCATCGGAGCATATAGATATAGTTAGTGGTTTGCGGCAGGGAGAAACCCGCTCCCTTAGCATCTTATTTGACCAATATTTTACACCTTTATGTCATTTCGCCCTCCATTTCGTTCAGGACAGCGATGATGCTAAAGACATTGTTCTGGTAACCTTTAATAAACTTTGGAAAAACAGGGAGAATTTTCATACGGAGGAACATATTAAGTCATGGCTATATCTTGCTACAAAGAATTCGTGCTTGGATCTTCTGAAAGCCAACGACCGTCGTTTGGCACACGAATATAGTTTTTCAATGCTGGCAGAGAAATTTGAAGCGGACTTTGAAATAAGGCAGATTGAATCGGAGTTGTTGAGAAAAATTTACGAGGAAACGGCTAATCTTCCTGATAAATGTAGGGCCGTATTTGAACTAACTTATATGGAAGGGTTGACCTCCGGTGAAATCGCGGAGCGGCTCAATATATCCATTTCTAATGTAACCAGCCAAAGAACCAGAGCTATACAATTGCTTAAAATAGCTCTTTTAGATAAGAATAATCTGCTTCTTTATTTTTTTCTTTTAACCCTAAATGTAAAAACTTAGCTCTTTACAAAAGATATTTTCATTTTCTTTTGACATCCAGAAGTCGGGTGTCGTTTAGATATATATAACACAATTCATACTTACTATAGCTAATAACAAACAAAAATCATAAGATGGCACAATTTCAAGGCATAGAGGATTTGATACTAAAGTTTCTAAAGAACGAAATAAGTCCTGACGAAGAAAGGTTATTACAACAGTGGCTAGACGAAGACGATAAAAACAAAATACTGTTTGATGAATTAACAAACAAAGATGTGCTTCAAAGCAAGGTCCGCGCTTTTTACAGCATCGAAAAAGACAAAAAAGAGGCTGCAAAAAAAGAGTTTTTTATGCAGTTAGCGAATGAAAATAAGGTAGTTCCCATAAACAGGTACAAGCGATCATGGGGCTGGATCGCCGCTGCCGTAGTTATAGGGTTCAGTGTCATTACATTAACTATTAATATGTTAAAGGATAAAGCAAGTCCTGTACCCAGTGCGAATGTTAATTCCAGAACAGCTGTGGCCCCCGGACACGATGGTGCGATTTTGACTTTAGGAAATGGAAAGAAAATTTTTTTGGATGATGAGCAGGACGGAAAATTGACCGATGTTGCGGTAAAGGATCATAACCAAGTTTCCTATGTTGATGGTAGTGAAAGAAAGGTCGAATTGAACACCATGACGACACCAAAAGGAAGACAATTTTCCTTAATACTAGGCGATGGAACCAAAGTCTGGTTGAATGCAGCTAGCTCTATTACTTTTCCTACTGCTTTTGTTGGTGCGGAAAGGAAAATAAACATGACAGGTGAAGCTTATTTTGAAGTGGCACATGATTCGAAAAAACCATTTATGGTAACTGTGAATGGGATGAATGTGCAGGTGTTGGGAACACATTTTAACATTAACAGCTATGGAGATCAGGGCAGTATTAATACTACCTTATTGCAAGGTAGTATTAAAGTTTCTGTTGCAGGGAAAAGACAGCTTATAAAGCCAGGACAACAAGCTCAGGTTTCAAATGGGAATATTAAGATGTTATCAAATATTGATTTGGCTGCAGCAGTGGCATGGAAAAATGGATTCTTCTCGTTTGATGGCGTTGATATAAAAGGACTGATGAAGGAGTTATCAAGATGGTATGATATTGAAGTGATCTATGAGGGATATCCTAAGGATTTGTTTTCGGGTGAAATTGACAGAAACTTGACTTTAACTCAGGTTATGAAAGGTCTTGCTGATACCAAAGTAAGATATCGGATAGAAGGGAATAAACTAATCATCCTACCTTAATATTAGATAATTTCTAGCATATTGCACTTTTTTCGGTCTTTCTATTTATTCCTATGAAACATTTAGGTGACATCGAGCTATGGAACAGAATTCAAGCAGGTGACCGAAATGCATTTTCTGAATTGGTCAATAGCTATTCGGAGATACTTTTTCAATTTGTTCACCGTCGGGTTTCTTGTGTGGAAGAAAGTGAGAATATTTTACAAGAAATATTTGTTTATGTATGGAATCAACGGCAAAAAATTACGCTTGAATTACCACTATACCGCTACTTATTTAAAATAGCCAAAATCAAGGTTATAGAATGGATTGTAAATGAGCAAAGGAAAATTGTCCGAGCCGAAATATTGCTGACTCGTTTTCAGGGAACATTCCTATTGTCCAAGTCCGAAGAAGATTTTTTAACAAAAGAACTGGCGGTATTGTCGATCTTTTAGTAAAGATATTCGACCGTTATTTATGATCGTTGTCTTGTCTTGTTAAGATCCCAATCGCGATATGTTCCATATCGGGTTTGCAGTTCCTTTGACTATTGCTATTTGTTGACAAAGTAGGAATGCTGTTTTATAAGCATTACACTACACGTGTGCAGAATCAAACTAACTACAATTTTACTGTTTTTTATTTGTGTAATATGTTTTTAATCAATCAATTGCGCTTCTGTTTGACTACTTTTTTTTAAAGGTAGTTTTTATTTAATTATAATCAATGATATATTTGGATTAAGTAGGCCACAAGAACATAGTTATATTATAGCTTGTTCAGGTAAATTAACCAATTGGGAAATTTGTTCGTTATCAAATTATTTTGCCAAATTATTTGGTCACATTCATACAATTTTGGTACAATGATAATGGAGATTATCGGTGCTGCTGTTTAAATTGACTAAAAATGATTAAATCTCTTCTTCTTCTCTTATTCTCGAGTCTGTCTATGTGTGTTTTTGCGCAGTCAGAGTTGAAGTCATTAGTAAAGAAACTTGATCAGACCATACAAAATAATAAATTGTACCTGGACCGTAAAGAGCGGAAGATTAATCAGCTAAAAGCTCGCTTGATAAGTCAGGACCAGCGTATACAAGATGTGTATGAAGTTAATAAAGCTTTGTGTGATGAATATCGATCATATAAAACCGATTCCGCTGTACGTTATGTTGAACACAATATGAGAATCGCAGATTCGATAGGAGATACAGAAATGATTACAGAAACAAAATTACAGCGGATTTCTCTACACGCAATTTCTGGAATGTATCTTGAAGCTGAAAAGATGCTTAAATCCATTCCCAGTAATACACTTAATTATCGTCTAAAAACAGATTACTATCAACTTGGAAAAGATCTCTATAATAATATATCAACCTACAACAGATCATTGACAGGCAAATATGTGCAATTGAGTGGTTTATATAGAGATTCTTTATTAAGTATACTCGACAAACATTCGAAGCGCTACCAAGCTATTTATGCTGAAAAACTAGGACTAATGGGGCGATTTTCCGAAGCGCGTCAGATTTTGTTAAAACAACTGGAAAGTGTGACTGCCAGAAGTCATGAACATGCAATGGTAACCTCCGCGATAGGAAACGTATATCGGTACGAAGGTAATACCGAAAAGGAATGTATATACTTTGCACTTTCGGCGATTTCAGATATTGAAAATGCTGTTAAGGAAAATACATCTCTTCAGGCTTTAGCTATAGCACTTTATCAGAGAGGGGATTTAGATCATGCCTATAGCTATATCAAATATTCTATGGATGATGCTATTTTTTGTAATGCGCCTTTACGTACATTGATAATTTCTAAAATGTTTCCAATTATTGATGCTGCCCATCAAGCAAAAATAAATAAACAACGTGAACAATTGTGGTTCTATCTTATTGTTATTAGTGTTCTTTCGGTTTGTTTGGCAATTGCAGTAATATATGTACTCCGGCAGATGAAAAAATTGCAACAGGGACGAATTGAAATCGGCAAAGCAAACGAACTTTTAGAAAAGCTCAATTTTGATTTAAAGGTTGGGAATGAAAAGGTCATCGGGGTCAATAATAAATTGGTCGAGGCTAACCGGATCAAAGAGGAGTATATCGGTAATTTCTTGGATCTCTGCTCCGATTATATAAATAAATTGGAGGACTATAGGAAAACACTCAATAAAACGGCTTCTTCCGGTAAGATGGAAGAATTATTGAAAATGTTGCGTTCTGGTCGTTTGGTCGATGAAGAGCTCAAACAACTTTATAAAAATTTCGACAATATCTTCCTCCATTTATATCCCGATTTTGTTGAAGAGTTTAATAAATTATTAGTTGATGGAGAGCAATTTTTAATAAAGCCGGGGGAATTAAATACCGAGCTGCGAATCTTTGCCTTGATACGATTAGGGATATACGACACCGGTAAAATCGCAAATTTTTTACGCTGTTCGATGAGTACCGTTTATAATTATCGGACGAAGATCAGAAATAAAGCTGCTGTTCCTAGAGGCGAATTCGATCAGTTTGTCCTTGAAATAGGAACTTTCGCCAATACGTATTAATCACCTCCCATAACAACTTAATACTTGCTCATTTTGCTCGAGTGTGCAACATTCAGCATACACTCACTTGGATTGTATTGACCTTGTATTCTCAAAACGCTACTAGACTATTTATACCATTTTTCCTTGAATTCCGGTTGACGACAAATAATATTTTTTTCTTTATTCCTATGCTTGGAAAATTTTAAGCTGGATTTTTATTTAGGGGATTCATGTCTACGAATTACAATGAGCGGATTTAGTCTGTTTCGCTGATATTTTCCTTCCAATTATCTATCCATTTCTACAATTTACTCCTTTTGTCTGTGTGTTAAGTTGTTGTTTTTTAGATTGTTGTATTGTTTTTTGGTTTACAATTTGATTTTGGATAGGATATTTTAATTCGTTTGTGCTTTACATTTGAAAACTATAAACCAATTAGATTTTCAACTTAAAAAGCCAGAATATGATATCACCTTATGTATATTATTTCGTATGTGTGCGCCAAATTTTCAGGACGCAATTTTTGAGCAGCATCATTAGAATGATTATCCATTTAAGCTACTTAATGATCATAGGATCTGCTTCGGCAAGAGAGATGGATAGCCTACGGATTGATGGACTCAAATGGAAATTTGAGGGTAAAGCGGAAAGCTATTCTTCACCGGTAATATTTCAGGATAAAATATACGTCGGAAGCGAGGATCATTTCCTTTATGCTATTTATCTCGAAACTGGAAAAATAGCGTGGAAATTTAAAACTGCTGGCGCTGTAAATTCTTCACCTATTGTATTTGGTCAACGGATCTATTTTGGTAGTATGGATGGCTATTATTATGCACTTGATGCTCAAACAGGTAAGCTCATTTGGAAATACAAAACTGGGGGAGAACATAAGATCGGAAGAAATGGATTATGGGGTATGCAACCTTATATGTTTTATATGGAAGATCCCTTTGATTTCTTCATATCTTCTCCAATCGCACAAGATGATGGAGTGTCGAAAACTATTTATTTCGGAAGTAGTGATGGTAATCTCTATGCATTGGATGCAGATAATGGAAACCTGAGGTGGAAGTATCTTACTGGTGCAGCTATAAGAACCACACCGTTGCTGTATGAGGGTAATATTTATATTGGGAGCTGGAATCAATACGTTTACGCAATTGATGCGCAATCAGGAAATCTGCATTGGAAATTTAAGACGAAGTCCGATGACGAAAATCATTTATTGGAAGGGATACAAGCATCGATATCTGCCGCAAACGGAATGGTATTTATAGGATCGCGAGACGGGTACCTCTACGCTTTGGATGCCAAAAAAGGAGAGTTAGCCTGGCAATACAGTACCTGGCCATCTTGGATTACAACCACATCGGCTGATAGAAAGGGTAACATATTTCTAACAAGCTCAGATTCTCGATTACTCATTGGTCTGGATGCTGCCACAGGAACAGAAAAATTAAAATATCAGACAAAAGGATACAATTTTTCATCTGTTTTAATCGACGAAGATAAATTATACATCGGTGATTTTACAGGTAAACTGCATGTCCTGAACAGTATTACTGGCAATTGCATGACATTTTTTGAAACAGATGGCCGAAAAGAAAATAAAAAACGATTGCTCAACCCGGACGGTATTCTTGAATTTCAATATTTGGTCGACAAAAGAGATCCATCTTTATATGCAACAACTGTTGACATCTTAAAGCTTGTACAGCAATTGGATCCCATTATTGGAAAACCCATTATTCAAGATCATATCCTTTATTTAAATACGGCGAATGGTCGGTTATACGCTTTGACTTTACATAATCATTAACCAAAATAAATACAATGAAAATCCTTTATTTAAGAAGTAGCATGCTACTCATGCTTTGCTTTGTCGGAATATTTTCGGCTTATGCACAGTTAGGTAGCATCAATGGTCTCGTAGTAGACGAAATCAATCATCCGATTGCTGGAGCAGTCATTCGGATAGAGGGAACAAAACAGGCAAGTCGGACAGGCTCCGATGGAAAGTACGCTCTCAATGGGATCAAGAAAGGTCAGATTACGCTTGTCGTTAGTTTCGTAGGTTACGGTTCACAGAAAAATACCGTCAACCTGAGTCAGGAAGCTACAGTGATAAATTTTCAATTGCAACGTGCCGAAGAGGTTTTAAATGAAGTTGTTGTTATTGGATATGGAACGCAGAAGAAGCAAGATCTTACGGGGGCTATAACCACAGTTACGACAAAGGACTTTCAAAAAGGAACGATCACGACACCGGAGCAGCTTATACAGGGAAAGGTTGCCGGAGTCAATATCGTATCCAATGGAGGACAGCCCGGCGGGGGCAGTATGATCCGTATTCGAGGTGGAGCATCATTGAATGCCAGTAACGACCCCTTGATTGTCATTGATGGGGTGCCTTTTAGTGGCAATGGAATCAATAACGCACCCAACCCATTAGCATTAATCAATCCAGCAGATATCGCAACCTTTACAGTGTTGAAAGATGCTAATGCTACAGCAATCTATGGTTCTAGGGCATCAAATGGTGTAATTCTGATTACAACAAAAAGAGGCGGGACAGGGAAACCGTTAATCGAATTCAATACCAATAATTCATATTCGACGATTGCTAAAAAAGTAGATGTGCTTTCTGCAGATGAAATTCGTACGTACTTTGATGCTCATCCTAACGCTACTTATGCCAATGCCCCTTTCAAAAACCTATTGGGAGATGCAAATACCGATTGGCAGGATGAAATTTATGAAAATGCATTTTCAACGGATAATAATTTAACCTTTTCAGGTGCATTTAAGGGAACACCTTATCGTCTGTCAGGAGGCTATTTGGATCAAAAAGGTATGTTGATTACAGACCGTTTTAAACGGGCTACTGGAGGTTTTACCGTACAGCCAAGATTGTTCGATGGCCACCTAAAAATAGATTTAAACCTCAAAGGTACGCTTACAAAGGCCCATTTTGCCAACCAGGGCGCAATAGCCAACGCAATACAATTTGATCCAACACAGCCCGTTAGAACTGAAAACGACGAATATGGCGGATATTTTGAATGGATAGCTGGTGAGGTGCTTAATCGGAATGCGGCCCGGAATCCTGTAGCAATGATCTTGATGCAAGACAACAATGGAAAAACAAAACGTAGCTTCGGTAATGTGCAGCTCGATTATTCTTTTCATTTTCTGCCGGAACTGCATGCGAATTTAAATCTAGGTTACGATGTGTCCACTGGAAGGGGTAATATTTTTGTTCCGGCAAATGCAGCGCTTAATTTTGCCTCGGGAGGTTTCCAGACGCAGTCACACTCGACTCAGAATAACAAAGTTGCTGAATTCTATTTAAATTATGCAACGAATCTTCAGTCCATAGAAAGTAAGCTTGATGTGACTACTGGGTATGGATATTACGACAATAAGGCTACTAATTATAATTTTGAGAATTATAACGCCGATGGGACTACAGCACAGTTTATACCAGCTTTTCCATTTGATATTCCGAGAAATAAATTGATGTCCTATTATGGACGATTTGTTTATACTTTTGCGGATAAATATATTTTATCGAGTACCATGCGTGCTGATGCTTCTTCCCGGTTTTCAGAGACAAATCGATGGGGATACTTTCCTTCGGTGGGTTTCACTTGGCGGTTGAAGGAAGAGTGTTTCCTTAAAAAAAGCGATTATCTGTCGGATCTAAAGATCAGATTAAGTTATGGACAAACGGGGAATCAAGATGGTATTGGTAATTATAACTATCTGGCAAAATATTACTTAAATGCTCCAGCAGGACAGTATCAAATTGGTGATCATTTCTATGATTACTATTCGCCTTCGGATTACGATCCAGATTTGACCTGGGAGTCAACAACTACCTATAATGCGGGATTGGATTTTGGCTTTTTTGGAGGAAAGATCAGCGGATCGTTAGATGTTTACAACAAAAAGACCAAAAACCTATTATCGGCAATAGATATTCCTTCCGGTACGAATTTCAATAACATTCTGTTGACAAATGTTGGAAATATGAAAGTTAAAGGGGGCGAATTGAATATCAATCTCGATCTGCTTCAAAGGAAAGAACTTCATTGGACCATCGGTTTTAATGCTTCCTATAATAAAAGAGAAGTAACGAATCTGTCGTTAAATCCTGATCCGAGATTCAAGATCAGTGCTGGAACAATCACTGGAGGGACAGGGGTAAACATCAAATATAATGGCATTGGAAAAACACCCCAATCATTCTTTGTGTATAAACAGATCTATGACCAAAATGGTAAACCTCTTGAAAATGTCTATGCAGATATTAACCACGATGGCGTAGTTAATACGGATGATCAATACTTCTATAAGTCTCCTGATCCCGCTTTTACCTTAGGTTTCAGCACGTCGTTTAACTTTAGAAGATGGACCGTATCAACGGTGATGCGGTCAAATATAGGCAATTATGTCTATGATAATGTTTCTTCCAACTTTGCCGTGCAGAATAGCATCATGAGCAGCCAGGGATTTGTCAATAATGCCAGCCGTGATATTTTTAATACGCAGTTTATAAGCAATCAATATCTAAGCGATTATTATATAAAAAACGCTTCATTCTTAAAGATGGACAATCTGACGCTGGTATTTGACGCTGGCAAAATAATTAAGGGGCAAAGTAATAATTTGAGAATATCAGCTGGCTGCCAAAATGTGTTTGTCATCACAAAATATAAAGGGCTTGATCCAGAAGTCTTTTCAGGAATAGATTTCAACCTTTACCCGCGTCCGCGTATCTATAACTTAGGCTTTAGTGTTGGTTTTTAAAATAAGAAATAAAAAATGAAAAATCTTTATAGAATATTATCCTTTCTGATTCTTTTGTCGATTTATTGTTCGTCGTGCAAACAATCAGACTTAAACCTTTATCCGACCAATGATAAGGTTGGCGCAACAGTGTATACTTCGTTAGAGGCTTATAAAGCAGGACTGGTAAAAATGTATGCCAGCTTTGGTCTCGTTCATTCCAGTGGCGCTACAGCATCCAGTGATATAGGCGGGCTTAACGTCAGTTTCGCGGATTTCTTGCGTTTGTTCTGGATGTCGCAGGAATTAACAACAGATGAAGCGATATGCGGTTGGGGAGATACAGGAGTTCCAGATTTGGTTCAGATGAAATGGACCGCTGATAATCAATTTCTTAGGGGATTATACTCTCGCGCACTCTATCAGATTACCATCTGTAATGAGTTTTTGCGGGAAAGTTCACCCGAAAAATTAGCTGCTAGAAATATTTCAGCAGCAGAAGAGATTAAGCACTTCCGTGCTGAAGCACGCTTTCTACGTGCGTATCAATATTGGGTCTTGTTGGATGCTTTTGGTAACCCGCCTTTTGTAACGGAACAGGACGCTATTGGGAAACAAGCACCTAAACAGATTCAGCGATCAGAATTATTCAAGTATGTGGAAGCCGAGTTAATAGCTATTAACGATGACCTAATGGAACCACGGACAAACGAATATGGCCGCGCCGATAAAGGTGCAGCCTGGGCATTACTTTCTAGATTATATTTAAATGCGGAAGTTTATACAGGTACAGCGAGATACACAGAGGCTATTACTTACTCTCAAAAAGTCATTAACGCGGGTTATAAATTGGCCGCCGAATATAAAAATCTTTTTTTAACAGATAACAATGTGACGAGTAAAGACGAAATGATATTGACCATCAATTACGACGCGAATAAAACGCAGAATAATGGAGGAACAACTTATATAATCAATGCTGCTGTGGATCCCGGTACGATGCAACCAGCGTCTTTTGGTATTCCCAATGGAGGATGGTCCGGTAACAGGGTAAGAAGCACTATTCCGGCGATTTTCGGAGACTATAGTGGTGCTACCGATAAAAGAGCCATGTTTTTTGGTAATAAAATACAGAATGATAACATGTCCGAGTTTGGAGACGGTCTTAAAGCTATTAAATTTCGTAACGTGAGCTCTCAAGGTGTACCTTCATTAGATATTAACAGTGGTACCTTTTGCTCTTTGGATTTTGCTATCTTCCGTTTGGCCGAACAATATCTGATTTATGGGGAGGCTGTATTACGTGGTGGAAGCGGTGGTTCTGTCAGTCAAGCTATTACTTATGTAAATGAGTTGCGTAAACGCGCCTATGGTAATACCTCGGGAAATGTTCCGAATATCAACCTTGATTTTTTTCTTGATGAGCGTGTTAGGGAGTTGTATTGGGAAGGATTCAGACGTACGGATCTGATTCGGTACAATAAGTTCACAGAATCAACTTATGTCTGGCCATATAAAGGCGGTGTTAAGTCCGGTGCTGGTGTTGATGGGAGCCGAAGGTTGTTTCCGTTGCCGACAGCAGACATTATTTCAAATACAAACTTAGTTCAAAATAAAGGTTACTAACACGATAAATAAGCTTAACAATGAGAAATTTAATCATTAAGGGGAGTCTGATCGGCCTACTTAGTCTTGGCCTCGCTAGTTGCAACAAATCAGAAAATCAAATGATTGCACATATAGGTCCCGTCGGGACATTGAATACTTCCACGACGGATCTGAAATTATCTTTAGCGGATGGGGAGAAGCCAGCGTTAACTCTCTCGTTTTCGAAGGTGGAGGTAACGGAAACCGAAATTCCAGTTACTTCGACTATCCAATTTGATGTCAAGGGAAACAATTTTGCGAATCCGCTGGAATTTGTTCAAAAGGCCTATACTTTTTCGCCCACTGTCAATCAAATGAATGAACTTATGTTGAAATTGGGAATGAAAATTGGTGAGCAAGGGCAGCTTGAAGTCCGGCTGAAATCCGAACCTGCTGCTAATGCAGTGAGTTATTCGAACATAATCTTATTGACAGGTAGACCGTTCAAGGCTTCAAGTTGGATCTATATGCCTGGAGCGTATCAAAATTGGTCTCCAGAAACTGCAGATAGCCTCCTCTCTTCAACAAGTAACGGCATTTATGAGGGCATTATTAATTTTCCTGTAGGTAAGCTAGATTTTAAAATTACACCCAAAAAGAACTGGACCATAAATTATGGAGATGCCGGTAGTGGCACGTTTCGATTGGGAGGCGATAATTTTAATGTGCTCACGCCAGGAGCGAAGAAAGTCATGATTGATATGAACAAAATGAAATGGGAGATTTCTGATGCCAAGATATGGTCCCTGATCGGTAGTGCAACTCCTAAAGGCTGGGATGGGGATACGGATCTAAAATTTGTAAACGACGGTACAGGTACATTTACTTTAACACAAGATCTAGCTGCTGGAGATATTAAAATAAGATATGGACACGACTGGGGCATAAATTTTGGTGGTAGCATCAATGATTTTGTCCTGAACGGTGGAAATGTTGCTGTCGCAGCAGGCAACTATACAGTGAAGTTGAACGTAACCAAAACAGATGCGCAGGGAAATCCTACTGCAATCAAGGTCAGCCTGCAAAAAAACGAAAAGTAGCTCATCACGCTTCAAGTTTAAAATTAAAAGGCCCGGCAGTTATGCCGGGCCTTTGATTTATTAAGAGAGGATATATAGTATTGATTTAACTTATTTTTTTAGTTCTAGTATCCACATTTTCATAGGTGGAATTGTTGTCTTGCTTTTTGTTGAATAGACCTCTTCGGTAAGCACATTCTGTGCTAATTTAAAGTCCGAGGTACGCTCCTCATATTTTTTGAAGTCAATTTCCTTCTCGGTATCACTTGTATTCATAGCACACATAATTGTTTGATTGCCATCGTATCTGAAGTATACATATAACCCTTCTACAGGAACATAATGCATCATTTTACCTGTCGTAATCGCTGATGACGTTTTTCTGAAATTTGCCAATTTACGAACAAGGTCCTGTGTGGACTTTTCATCTTCGCTGAGCCCTTTCCCTGTGAAAGCATTTTTTTTGTCTGTTTTCCAGCCACCTGGAAAATCTGACCGAAGGAGACCATCAGGTGCCTTAAGACCTTTCAAGAGCACTTCTGAACCATAATATAATTGCGGAATTCCTCGGTAGGTCAGGAGCCACTGATAGCCAATCTTCTGCTTCTCGGCATCTTCACCTACTAAAGAGAAAAATCTAGGTTCATCGTGGTTGTCCAATAGCAATACCTTTTGCATGGGGTTTTTGCTCAAGAAATCTGTACTCGCGGTATAATAGAGTTTATTTACTCCAGATGTCCAGCTTAAAGGCTCCGTCAGTGCGGGAATAATGCCATAGTATAAACTTTGAAAATCGACCACCGAAGGTAAGTTACTTTTAAAAGGTGTCGCGATGTTGTTCTGTTCGAAATACGTCTGATTGGCTACACCATGAACCATAATTTCTCCAAAAGCCGTAATTTGAGGAAATTCATTTAAGATTGCTTGGTTGCAACGGTTGGCAAAGTCTAAATCGTTGTAAGTATATGTATCCAAACGGACACCGTCAATACCAAATGTCTCGATATGCCATATGCAGTTCTGAATTAAGAAATTAGCCATATAGGGATTATCCTGATTAATATCAGGCATAGTGCTATCAAACCAGCCATCACTCATTTTCTTCCGATCCGATTTTGAAGCATAAGGATCAAATAGGGGCTGTTCCCGAAAAGAGGTCTGGGTATATTCCGACCAGCGATGTACCCAGTTGTTTTCTGGGGGATCCTGTTCTAAAAAATGGTATAAACCAAAATGGTTATACACGGCATCAAATATCAGTTTCATTCCTCTTTTGTGGAGTTCATCACTTAATTTCTTGTATAACTCATCACCACCGTATCTCTTATCGATTTTATAATGGTTGGTAATAGCGTAACCGTGTTCAGTTCTGTTGGGCATATCATTTTCCATTACGGGAGTAAACCATAGGGCAGTAATACCCAGTCCTTGCAAATAATCCAGGTTATTGATAATACCCTGGAAGTCTCCGCCATGGCGTGCATACATATCATTTCTATCTAAGGACTGATCTTTCATTCCTTTAACTTGATCGTTATCGGGATCACCATTACTGAATCGGTCTACCATAATCAAATCGATAAAATCGGATGAATTCACCCCTTGTGCGTAAGTACTGCCATTGCCCGATCTGCGGCGATTTAGTGGCCAGTAGATCTTCCTTTTCTTCCCATTTTGAAAGACCTCGATGGTGACATTGCCGGGTTGGGCCTGCGATGCGATAGAGATATCAGCAGCAAGATATCTTTTATTAGAAAATCGGTGTGTTTTTACCAACGTAACTCCTGGGTAGTTTATACGTATGCTATCGGATGAAAATGATTCTCCTGTGCTTCGAATTAGAAGTTGCACTGTATTCGTTTTCATGTTGACCCACCAGTTGGTTGGGTAAATGTCAATATTTTGGGCATTGACGGTACATATGCTGCAAAGTAAAGCAACATACAATAAGATTGTTTTTCTCATGTGAATTGATGTTTAATTGATCGTAAAATCGAATATACCCTTCTCAGGGATGCTTAAAAAACAACTTATGCAGACGACATTATTTATATTATAAACAACAACTTGCGTTTGAAAGAATAGCCTTATTTTTATAAACCTAGAAACACATTATGCACATAAGAAATTCCAATAGGCAAAATAAATTGCTGCTGATAAAAATGTATAGTTTATATTGGCTGGGCTATATTTTACTATTTAGCGTTATCCAGAGTATACCTACTGGCGATTTTATTACCGTATTACGCAACGAGTTTTATAGCCTTCTTCCTAAAATTATATTTGTAACGATTGTTGTGGAGTTGATGATGCCTCGATTATTATTCAAAAAAAAATATGTCGTCTTTGCTTTTGGCTACATCGGGATGATTCTGTTTTTTGCTTTTGTGCAGCGGATAATCGATAATTATATTATCATACGTTATTATCTAACTTTTTGGAAGGCCGAATCCCTCTTTTCAGTTCCAGTCTATTTGTACAATATCAGTAAACTACAATTTGTGGTCAGTATCCCCGTAGCATGTCGGCTTTTTTATTATTTAGCAGAAGAAAAGAGTAAAGTGCAGGCAATCATGTCTGAGAAATTGCAAGCTGAATTGTCTGCTCTTCGCAATCAATTTCACCCGCATTTTTTATTTAATGTATTAAATGGATTGTATAGTAAGATATTGAATCAATCTAATGATTCAGCTGAGATTGTTCTAAAAATATCGGATCTGCTTCGTTTTTCCTTGTATGAGGCAGATCGCAAAAATATTCCTCTTTCAAGCGAAATTGACCATCTTACTAATTATATCGCGTTACAGCGTCTGCGCTTTGGTCATGATTTGCAGATCAGCTTTAGTATGTATGGCGAAAATAAGGATGCTGTTATCGAACCGTTTTTGATTTTACCATTTATAGAGAATAGTTATAAACATTGCCTAAATGAGACCAATAAAGGTTGGATCACCATTGCAATTACAGTCAATGAAGAGTGGTTAGTTGTAAAGATTGAAAACAGTCTTTCCGGCAGGACTGCTTCTAAAATAAAGAATGCAGAAGGAATTGGTTTGGCAAATGTAAAGCGTAGATTGGAGTTACTTTATCCGCATCGACATGTGCTGCAGATCAAACGGGATGACTCGAGTTTTTTTGTCTCATTAAAATTGAAGATCAAAGATGATAAAAATTAAGTGTGCTATTGTTGAAGACGAATTGCCAGCTTCGGATTTACTTGAACTTCATATTTCCAAGTTCGATTTCTTGGATTTAAAAGGTAAGTACACGCACATTGTCGGATTACAACAGCTATTGGCTACCGAGAAAATAGACCTTCTCTTTTTAGATATAAATCTACCAGGGAAGTCCGGAATTGAATTTGCCAAGAGTCTTTCCAAAGAAATAGCCATTATTTTCACAACGGCTTACCCTAATTATGCTGTTGAAGGATTTGAACTGGATGCCATCGATTATATCTTAAAACCTATTTCTTTAGAACGCTTTACAAAAGCCGTGAATAAATACAGTAAGACCAAGCAGATAAGTTCCACGATAACGGTTCCAGTTAACTATGTGGAAGATCGCGCTTTTATTTTTGTAAAATGTGATCGGAAAATGATGAAATTTTTTTTAGATGAAATAGAATACCTAGAATCTCAGGGTAACTATGTTATAATCTATACATCAAATGGCCCTTATAAAATTTATCAATCTATTACTGACATACAAGACCGTCTGCCAGAGGGTACATTCCTTAGAATCCATCGTTCATTCTCAGTAGCTATAAAGAAAATTACAAGTTTCGGTGCCAAACATATAAATATCCGAGATAAACAATTGCCTATTGGAAGATTTTATCATAGTGACGTAGCAGATTTTCTGACGCGATTAGCTTCTGAATGACTCGTTTTCTTTAATAAATTCCCGAAAGGTGTTTATATTTTTCGATGTCGGGTGTTTGGTTAATGTTTTGTTTGTCAGCTTGTTGAATGATTTTCTTATTTATATTTTGTCTTAGTAGTCTTTCCCTTATATGAATGTTTCTCTAGATTTGGAAATGTTCAAGACGCTTAAAGAATGACCAATTAGTTGAGAATATCAAGCATTGATAATTTAAGATATGCAAGTAGTCCGGTTTGTCTGGCGTATGCATCATACTTTGGTGGTAGGAGATGCTGCGCCAAACGGCTGGAATGGATATCCCATTTTATCTTGCTTCGATCATTCAACTGATTTCACCAATCAATTCGAATTTTAAAATAGTACAAACATACAGCTAATGAAAAAAATAAATTTCTTATTCTTTGTTTTTCTAGCTTGTTTAGGTATTCAAGTAAATGCCCAGCAGCTACGATCTCCAAATGGTAATTTTATAATGGATTTTGTGTTGACCCCAAAAGGTGAACCAAGCTATGAACTGCGATACAAAGGTAAAAGTGTGATTAATCCCAGCCGATTGGGACTTGCGTTAAAAACTGACATGAATACTACCGCTACGTTTAGCGGACCAGATAGTGTAGCAAAGAAAAAACAATATGAGTCATTATCCAGCGGTTTTGAAGTGGTAGGAATGGAAAGAACTACTTTTGATGAGACTTGGCACCCGGTTTGGGGCGAGACTAAACGGGTCAGGAATCATTATAATGAATTAGAGATTACATTAAATCAAAAAGCAACAGATCGGACCATGAAGATTCGGTTTCGCCTTTTTGATGATGGATTAGGTTTTCGCTACGAATTTCCACAACAGAAAAATCTGATTTATTTCACCATTCAGGAGGAGTATTCCCAATTTGCAATGACAGGAGATCATACGGCTTATTGGATTCCAGGTGATTACGATACACAGGAGTATAATTATACAACATCAAAACTTTCGGAGATAAAAGGTTTGATGAAAAGTGCTTACGAAGAGGGTAATGTTTCTCAAACGTTATTTTCGCCGACTGGAGTTCAAACCTCGTTGATGTTAAAAAGCAAAGAAGGACTCTATATCAACCTTCACGAAGCAGCTTGTATAGATTATCCTACTATGCATTTGAATTTGGATGACAAAAATTTCACTTTTCAATCATGGTTAACACCTGATGCGCACGGTGATAAAGGACGTTTGCAGGCACCTTGTACATCGCCCTGGAGAACAATTATTGTTAGTGATGATGCACGTGAGATACTAGCTTCAAAAATGACCTACAATCTGAATGAACCTAACAAGATTAAAAATACGTCTTGGATCAAGCCCACCAAATATGTTGGTGTATGGTGGGAGATGATTACAGGTAAAAATAGCTGGTCATATACCAATGATTTCCCTTCAGTACAGCTAGGAAAAACTGATTTTACAAAATCAAAACCTAATGGTACACATGGTGCTACGACAGACAATGTCAAGAAATATATCGATTTTGCCGCCAAGCATGGATTTGATGGCGTACTGGTAGAAGGATGGAATGTAGGGTGGGAAGATTGGTTTGGCCATGGTAAGGATTATGTGTTTGATTTTGTAACACCCTATCCGGATTTTAATCTGAAAGACTTGAATGAATATGCGCATTCAAAAGGGGTAAAACTTATCATGCATCATGAGACATCAGGGGCGGTTCGTAATTACGAACGTCATATTGATACTGCGTTTAAATTGATGAAACAATATGGTTATAATGCTGTTAAAAGCGGATATGTTGGTCAGATATTACCCCTAGGAGATCATCATTATAGTCAATCAACCAATAATCACTATCAATTTGTGATCGAAAAAGCTGCTGGATACCACATTATGGTCAATGCTCATGAAGCGGTTCGTCCTACTGGTATTGCCCGTACCTGGCCCAATATGATCGGTAACGAGTCCGCTCGTGGAACAGAATATCAAGCCTTTGGCGGTAATGCACTTAATCATGTCACTATCCTGCCTTTCACGAGATTAATCGGTGGGCCGATGGATTATACACCAGGTATTTTTGAAATGAATTTACCGAATGGTGCCCATGTAAATAGTACCTTGGCAAATCAATTAGCCTTGTATGTGACGATGTATAGCCCACTGCAAATGGCGGCAGATTTTCCAGAAAACTACGATCGTTTTCCGGATGCTTTTCAATTTATTAAAGATGTGGGGATCGATTGGGATGACAGTAAATATTTGGAAGCGGAGCCGGGGCAGTATATTACGGTGGCACGCAAAGAAAAAAATACTAACAAATGGTTTCTGGGAAGTGTCAATGGAAATGATAGTAGAACATCCCATATAAAATTTGATTTTCTGGAAGTAGGAAAGACCTATTTGGCTACTATTTATGCCGATGCACCAGATGCTAACTTTAAAACAAAACCGCAAGCTTATACGGTTAAAAAAATGAAGGTAACCCACAAAGACAATTTGGCGCAATTCTGTGCTGCAGCTGGCGGATATGCCATTTCGATTGTTCCAATTGAAAAATAAAGGCCATTTAATGGATTAAAATAAGGCTTCTTTTTTAAAAAGAAGCCTTAATCCTGTCTATTAGCAATATCAATTTTATGAAAAACCAACCTAAATCCAACTACACATTTTCCCTCATCACTATTACAGTCCTATTTTTTATGTGGGGGTTTATAACCTGCATGAACGATATCCTAATTCCCTATTTGAAACAGCTCTTTAATCTGAAATTCTTCGAGGCTATGTTGGTCCAGTTCTGTTTCTTTGGAGCTTATTTTATCGGTTCTTTGCTTTATTTCATTTATTCAGCAACAATGGGTGATCCTATTCATAAAATAGGCTACAAAAAAGGAATTATTGCAGGAATTATGATTGCTGCATTGGGCTGTTTTTTATTCTATCCAGCGGCGACCATTTCTTCTTACCCTCTATTTTTAGCGGCGCTTTTTATCCTTGGTTTGGGGTTCACTGTCTTACAGATTACGGCAAATGCCTATGTCTCGTTATTGGGCAGTCAGGAGTCAGCTTCCAGCAGGCTGAATATGACACAGGCTTTTAATGCTTTCGGTACTACAATAGCGCCTATCCTAGGGGGACATCTTATCTTTGAGCTTTTTTCAACCGCGGATGGTTCTTTTAGTGCATTATCCACACGCGTACCCTATGTGGCCTTTGGTGTAGTTCTGATTCTAGTGGCTATATTTATTTCAAGGGTTAAGCTCCCTTCTTTTAATGCAGAATCAGGTTCTGAACCCGTTCGCGGCCTGACAGCGTTAAAGTTTCCGAACTTACGATATGGCATGCTCACAATGTTTTGTTATGTCGGCGGGGAAGTTGCAGTAGGCAGCTTCATCATTAGCTTTTTGGAATTGCCCTCCATTGTGGGCTTATCGGAAGCAGCTGCCAAAAATTATCTAGCCCTTTATTGGGGAGGTGCAATGATGGGACGTTTTTTAGGTTCGATCTCACTCAGTACTAAAATTCCAACAAATAGACGATTTGTATATATGTTCATTACAGCCATAGCGGTATTTGGGGTAATATATGCGGTAGTCGACTTAAATTTTTCACAGATAAGTTTTTTCTTATTATTTGTATTGTTAAACTTTGTGGCTTTTTTTATTGGGCAGTCATTGCCGGCTCGTACATTGATGATATTTGCTACGGTAAATATTCTTTTATTACTATCGGCTATTCTAAATCAGGGCTTTATGGCGATGTATAGCATATTGGGGATAGGAATTTTTAATTCGATTATGTTCTCAAATATTTATACATTATCTATTTCAGGCTTAGGGAAATATACAAGCCAAGGTTCTTCGCTGGTCGTCATGGCAATACTCGGGGGGGCTTTGGTTCCAGTCTTGCAGGGATATATCGCAGATAGAGTAGGAGTACAGTCCTCATTTTTGTTGCCTACATGTTGTTATATCGTGATTGCGCTTTTTGGGCTCTATTCTTCACGGCATCTTTCCGTTGTTTCTCCGACGGCGGCAGCATTGGGAGGACATTAATGGAGTTTTAAATCAGTGATCTAATTCAATCAATTATGAAAATCAGCTTAGGAAGAAGTATCGTTTAGGTAGACGATTATGATGAAGCATTCGCTTTTTATGAGAAAAATTTTTATTGCGAAAAGCTTTATGACGAAAAAGTATATGATAGTCTCCGTTTCTTGCATATTAAATTTAATGGAGATCATAATAACGGAATTTGGTTTTTAGAAGCCAAGACAGAGGCGCAGCAAACACTGGTCGGTAAACAGACAGGGGGGCAGCCATTGTTGGTGATTTATAATGATGATTGTTATGCACTGTATGAGCATGTTCGATTAAATCATGTGACTATCCTTGAGCCGATAGAAACGACAACAGGAAGTAAATATTTTCATTGTGCCGATTTATATGGTAATCGGATAACAGTAGTTGAATTGACACCGTATGAGAGCTAACTTAGATAATAAATTACTATCGAAAAAAAAATGAAAATCAAATATTTACTGCTTTATTCATGTTTGTTTGGTGTATTTTCTTTTATCAATGCACTTCAGCAAATATTTAAATAACATAATTTTAATTGAAGTTTAATGTAATAGAGCTTCGATCAAATTCTTGAAATCTTGCTCAAGGAAGGTTCATATCGATATATAAGAGCTCAGTTATATTTGATAACTGAGCCCTTATTCTTTTACTTCGAATCCTCAGGTTTGTGTTTGTGCGGTTTCAGATCGGGACGCTTCGGCTTGGTGTCGGGTGTTACCCGTTGTATTCTGTACTATATTTTAATGTTTTGATACTATTAATAAACGGTTCACATGCCTTCGAAGTACAGAATTCAGGTGTTTATTATTTAGAATTAATATAAATAATAGTATCTTTGACAGCGAACTTAATAGCGCGTTGAAAGGTATTTACTGTTCTTAATCATTTATTAGCTCATCACATGAAATTTAATCCATTTATCGTTTGTTTATTGTTGCTATTATCAATTGGCCCAGTTGCGGGTCAACAAGTAACTATCGGAGTCGAGGCCAGTATCAGATCGCAGATTGTCAACGAGGACCGTTCCATCTTGATATCGGTGCCCGAAGGTTACCAAACCTATTCCAAAACCAGTTATCCCGTCATCTATATATTGGATGGGGAGACCAATTTTAAGTACCTTGCCAGCCTATATCATTATCTGAGCCGTGAACCCTCGGGTATTCTGCCACCCGCTATTTTGGTGGGCATTGCCAATACGGACCGTACGCGGGACCTGACTCCGACCGCAGTTTCGGGACCGAAAGCGCTCTCCGGGAAACGCACCCGGGGCTTTGAACGATCAGGTGGAAATGCTGCTTTTATGGATTTTATCGGCAAGGAGCTGTTTCCCTATATCGAAAAAAACTATCGTTCCAATGGCTACAAAGTGCTGGTAGGCCATTCCTTTGGCGGGCTGACTGCCATCAATAACTTATTGACAAATCCTTTGTTTAATGCCTACATTGCCAATGATCCCAGCCTCTGGTGGGATAATGAACTGCTGATCAAAAAAGGCGAAGCGTCAGGACGGGACTTTAAGGACATCCGCCTCTTTCTGGCGCAGGCCAATAACGCCCGCCTTCGAAATGTGAGCGATGATGAACATGAAATCGCGATTGCCAAATTCAGAACCTTGTTGGAAAATGAACAGCTCAAAAATCTCCAATGGAAATATGCTTTCTACGAAGAGGATGACCACGGTACCGTGCCGCTGCCGGGCAACAACGACGGCCTGCGCTTTATCTTTGGAGCTTATCGCTGGAACTTTCGGGATGCCCTAAAAGATCCAGCAGCCATTCGCCAGCATTTTGATAGAGTTTCGGCCGAGCTGGGATACGAATTTCGCCCGACGCAGCTTTTCTTTCAGAAAATGCTGACCATTGCCAATGAGAGAAGCTCAATGCTGATCGTCGATCAGCTAAAGGCAATACAGCAGCACTATTACCCGCAATAGTGCTGTTGCAAAAAAATGCCGCTAACTAAACAGATAGCTCTTGCGAACGTTGGGTTCTCCTGTTTTTGTTAAAGCAAAAAGGCATATTTTACATGTTTTTACTATTTTTCTACATCTTGGATACCGTTAATAAGAGTTTCTTTGAATAACACTTTAATACCACATTATTTATGAAGCTGTTATCCTTTTCTATCGGAGTTTTCTTTTGGATTATCTCAACTTATTCATTTGCACAGAACAAACATATGTTAGACGGAACCTGGCGCTTTAGTCTGGACGAGAAAAACCGGGGACTGAAAGAAAAGTGGTTTGAACGTGATCTTGCCCAAACAATCCAATTACCGGGGACGACAGATGAAGCCAGATACGGGACAAAAACAAATGGATCTGACTTTGGTATCCTAACCCGAGCATATAAATATTATGGGCCTGCTTGGTACCAGCGGGAAATTACGGTGCCAACCAACTGGAAAGGTAAACAGATTTTTCTGAACCTGGAACGGGTGATGTGGCAATCTATGCTTTTCGTGGATGGTCGACAATTTACGCCGCAGGATGCATTAAACTCGCCACATCTGTATGCACTTGGGACGCTTAGTCCGGGCAAACATCGGCTGACAATCCGTATTAACAATGACATGATCTACAACATTGGTGACAAAGGTCATGCTTACACAGAGTACACTCAGAGTATCTGGAATGGTATAGTCGGCAAAATTGAACTCATAGCAAAGAATCCAATCCATTTTTTTAATCCACAAGTTTTCACATCAATTGCACCCAAGGCTTTTCAGCTCAAAGATACTTTATTGAATAATAGTGGCAAGAAAATCTCCGTAACGCTAGCCTATTCCTTACGGGAACGTAAGAGTGGGAACGAGCTGTTTCTTGGAAAGCGGAAGTTTACTGTATTATCAGCAAAACAACCTATTGATATTACTGAAAATGTACCTGATTTAGTTCAATTGTGGGACGATATCAATCCGAATCTATATACATTGACGCTGAGGTTACTGGATGATAAGGATCGCGAATTGGAAGTGAAGGAGATGGAAATAGGTTTTCGTGAAATCAGCGCTTCCAAATCGAAGATTTTAGTAAACAAACGCCCCGTTTTTCTACGTGGAAATTTGGATTGCGTCCATTTTCCATTAACCGGTTATCCGGCGATGGATGTTGAAGAATGGGAACGGATCTTCCGTATCTATAAAGCTTATGGGTTAAACCATGTGCGCTTTCATTCCTGGTGTCCACCGGAAGCGGCATTTGTTGCCGCAGATCGAATAGGGCTTTATCTACAGCCTGAAGTCATCTGGCTGGATTGGTGGATGGCAGTTGACAATCCGGGACGTGAAGAAATGAACACAAAGGGCAGGCCGAAGGGGCTAGGTCACAATGCGTCGGCGGATTCATTTGCACAAAAAGAGATTGCTACCATGTTGGCCAGTTATGGAAACCATGCTTCTTTTATAACAATGGCCATCGGCAATGAATTGGGGAATTCAGACTTTGACGTCATGGAATCCTGGCTAAAACCTTATAAAGCAAAAGATTCAAGAAGATTATATGCTGTTTCTTCAGCACGGAAGATAACAGCGCTGGATCAGTTTATCGCAACACATTATATTGACAAATTAGGAGGGACCAGAGGGCTACGTGGTGCGACAACGGATTGGGATTTTGAAAAGGTGTATAGTCAATCCAATATCCCCGTTATCGCACATGAAATTGGGCAATGGCCCGTATACCCAAGATGGGATGAAATAAAAAAATACACTGGCGTACTGAAAGCCAGAAACCTTGAACTTTTTCGCGAACAAGCCAGAAAAAACAAGCTCGAATCACAAAATGAAGCTTTCGTGCAGGCTTCTGGCGCACTCAACCAGCTGATGTATAAAAATGAGATAGAATCCTTTCTTCGAACACCTTCAGCAGCAGGCATACAACTGTTAAGCATGCAGGACTATCAAGGGCAAGGGGAAGCGCTAATAGGTTGGCTGGATGCTTTTTATGATAGCAAAGGGATTACTACCCCGGAAAAATTCAAGATGCACCATGATACCACAGTGATGCTGTTACGTCTTCCAAAATTTGTATGGAAAACAGAAGAGCCTTTCCAGGCCAAAGTGCAGGTTGCCCATTACGGTAAGGCTGATATCCAAGATGGGGTGTACTGGAAGATTTATGATGAAACAGCAACAGTGCTCTCCGCTGGTGATTTTACGAACCAAACTTTTCAGGCCGGGAGCTCAGAAATTATAGGATCCTTTACCAGTGATTTTTCCAAGGTCAAAAGAGCTACAAAGCTAACCGTGGAGGTTGGATTGAAAGATCGACCCAATAAAAATCGCTGGGAGATCTGGGTATATCCACCAGTCAATGTTCATGAAAAAGAGGTGTATGTAACAGAGCGGTTTGACGCTAAGGCAGAGCAAGTTTTAAATGCCGGCGGAAAGGTCTTGTTGGATGCTTCTGATCTGGGCAATGTGAAAACGGCAGATGTGATCAGCTTTTACCCACTGTATTGGTCACTTACTTTTTTTCCGGGGCAGGGAATCAATACGATAGGCCTATTACTGCGCGACAAACATCCGGCATTTAAGGAATTTCCAACAGATGCATACAGCAACTGGCAATGGCAAGCAATCTACAAAGGTGCAAAAGGCTTTTATATTAATAATTTTCCGGCGGTCTATAGGCCCATAGCACAGCCAATAGACGATTTTCATCGCAACAACAAGCTGGCTTCTATTTTTGAATTAAAGGTTGGAAAAGGCAAGTTATTAGTGACTGGTTTTAACATACAAGATGAGAAAAATCCAGTAAGCCAGCAGTTGAAAGCAAGTCTCCAAAAGTATATGGTTTCTGATGACTTCGATCCCGATTACCAACCAAATTTGGATTCATTACGAAAAATGTTTGTCTTCGTGGAGCCTCTAAAAAGTGTTGTACCAAAAGTCTTTAAAAATTCATTGCTGTATGTCGAAGCCGGCAAAAAATCCCAAGCTACTGACCGAAATGTCGATTGGTCCTCTGTCGTGGATTTGAATGAAGCGAATAAATCGGCGACTTATAGCGTAAAAGCAGAAGGTGTGTGGAAAGACGAGGTTTCTTCAGCATGGCAGGGCAAACAAATGGAAGTGACCATGCATGTGCCACAAGGCATGATCGGTACTTTTTACGTCTTTTTCCATGACTGGAATAACTTGGGACGTCAGGCAGATATTGAATTTGAAGGACGGCCGTATACCTTAGGCCGACACGACAAAGATGGTCAGTGGATCAAATTGCATGTGATGCGTGAAGACTCCAATGATGGGGTATTAAAGTTAAAAGTGAGTACCTTAAAAGGACCCAATACAATGATTTCGAAGATAGCCTTGACGGAGGAAGTAGATTAAGAAAATATATAGATCTGGCAAGAATTTAATATTTCTACCGTTCACAGCAACGGTAGAAATATTAAAAATATGTACGACAACAATTTGTTCGCGCTATTTTTATTTGAAAATTTCAGGAGGGGCGATACCAGTCCATGATTTAGGGATATTTTTAAGGCCAAAGATTTTAGCTAAGATCCACGAGGTATTTCGGTTACTGTTAAAAAAAGCAGCTGTATTGCCCAGGTTTTTTATCTTTTTGCCAGTGATACCAAAAGGGACTTGCATCTCGTTCATAGTCACTCCGCCGTGGCCTTTGGCAATACCGCCATGATCTGAAAGCAAGAGGAAATAACTGTCCTCATACAGATCATCGTCTTTTAGCTGTTGGACAAAACGACCAATTTCGACATCAACTTCTTCTATCGCGGCAATGTATTGCGGTGACATCCAACCATGCTGGTGGCCAGCGTGGTCGACGTGAACACTGTATAAGAATACCAAAGTGGGATCATTCTTATTGTCGCTGATAAATTTTAATGCTTTTGCGTAGTTGCTTTGATATTTGTCATTTTCTTCAAAGGAAACTTCGTCAAGATATTTTTTGTTAATTGGATTGATGAGTTCTGCCCAATTGTAATAGAATGCAGTCTTGGCTTTTGGCTGTTTATCTTTCAGTACCTTAAATATCGAAGGGGTATAACCATTGACGTCTGTTTCTATTGCTTTGAGGGGATGCTTCGTCAAGGTCCAATTGTTGGCTGTGATTCCATGCTCTTCGGGACCTTGTCCCGTAAGATGACTTGTCCAGTTGGGCAAGGTCACTGAGGGGATCACAGGTCTACTGCTGAGGGTGATCAGTCCCTTTTCAAAAAGCCTATCAATATTGGGATGTTTGGATCCATTAAACCCTTCTGTACTGAAACCATCCAAACCGATGACAATAATACGTTGGGCGTTTACATGCAAGCATACAGCGAGCAAGAATAGCGAGAGTAGAGATTTTAGTTTTATCATTTTTAGGTTATTAAATGTTTGTTTTTAATATTTCAATGGATAGTTTAAGTTGATTTTTTTGTTGAAACCCATGCATACATATAGCCTAGTCGAAGACTATATCTGCGTAGGATCAGTAGCTTTGTTATTTAATTTTTATAAATTGATATGTTGGATAATTTCGATAATTTCTTTCGGCTCTTTGATCAATTTGTCGTGCGGCAATACGCTCAATTCCTGTTCATTGTGTGAACCATATAATGACCCGACGTTGCAATACACATTTGCGCTGTACCCCGATTGCAGATCAGAAGGGGTATCCCCTAAATTGATTACCTCTTTAGAGTCCGAGATACCACACTTTTGCATGGCGAGATGAATCATTTCCGGTGATGGACGGCCGTTGATAACATCTGAACTTGTTACAGAGCAGTTGATGATATGGTTTCCTGTTTTATCCAGATTGACATAATCGCTGTTTAGTCCATTATCCCAACCCAGTTTATGGAGGATGATATCCGTTACTTTGCGATAAAAGCCTGTTGTCAGCGCTACTTTGATATCATTTGATCTACAAAATTCAAAAACATCCAATACACCTTCGTAAGGTTTGGCTCCATACGCACGATAATGGTCCTCTAATATCTTGCAGAAATATTGATAAGACTCTTGCACTTTATTTTGATAATAAGGATGGCTTTCGCCAATTTCTTCTTTCCAGATCGTTTCGAATACCAATATTTTGGACCAGCCCATCATACTATTGATCTTCTCTGAAGAAATACTTAGGTTGGTGGCGACTATTGCTTCGTAAAAACACTTTTCAACTTCACCGTTATCTTGGACGGTTGTCCCGGCCATATCGAAAATGGCTAATTTAATTTTACTCATTACAATTAATTATAGGATTGTTTGTTTTGACAAAGCTTATGATTGTTGCACATATGGCGCATATCAAGGCAACAAATAGAAATATATTGGCTGTATTGCCGGTGTAATCGATTAGTTTACCGAATAGGGGTTCGCCGATGGCTGCAAATACATAAGCAAACATATTCATCACGCCAATGCCTGTTCCCACGAGTTTTGTTCCCAATAGGTCTGGACATAAAGTCCAGAAATTGGCTTGCGGACCATACACAACGAAACCTGAAATAAACATGAGTACACCAATCAAAAGATGGTTATGAATAGGTATGCAATAGATTAGGATGGCAATAAAGCTACTGGTGATCATACCTGTGGCAATGGACTTACTTCTGTTTTTATTGAAAAGGAGATCGGAGATGTAGCCAAAAGAAACCGCACCCAAAGCCATACCTATTGGAATAAGGAGCGTAAGCCACATATTGCCAGCAGAGTCTTTGTAGTTGTTGCCTAGAAAGTGGATGGGTACCCAAAAGATCAGACCATAACGTGCCATGCTTTGGAATCCGATGGCAAAAGACGCGATCATAAAGTTGCGGTTCTGAAAGACCTGTTGATAGGATTTTTTCCAGTTATTTTGTTTTTGGGGAGATACCTCCTCATCCTGGTTTGCATACCCTTTTTTTACTGGTGAGCTATAGGCAACAAGCAGAAAAATCAGCAAGGCGAAGGCGAGAAATAAAATGGGATATCTGAATAGTGTACGCCAGCTTTGCTCCTGTTGGACGAGGATCAACGCCATGAAAAAGGTTAAGACCGAAGAGCTCCCTGCGGCCATGGTATAAAATCCAAAGGCTTTACCGCGTTCAGAACTGTTCCACCAGTTGGCAATCAGCTTGCCGCCAGAGCCCCAGGCCATGGATTGAAAATAACCGTTTAATGTCCAAAGGACAAGAATAGCGATATAGGAATTCGCAAAGCTGATAGATAGATTACATAAAATAGAAAATCCGCCGCCGGTGACAATCATCATTTTGGGGCTCCAACGATCTGCAAGGTTTCCGTTGATCAGCTGACCGATGGCATAGCCCATCAACATGGCAAAACTAATCCAGCCTACCTGCTGAAAACTAATACCAAGTTCGGTAGCGATTCCCCTTGCAGCCCACCCAAAATTGTGACGACCCGTGTAAAAAAATAGGTAGCAAAACATGGTGACAAACAACATCTTCCACTGATCTCTTCTGAATTGTTTTTCCATGAACCTATTGCATTGGGGGGTGTGTATAAAGACCTGCCCGGATAGGTTTCTGGGCAACAGCGTAGTCTATTGCTGTATTTACTTCATCCAGTGGAAATTCATATTCAATCAAGGATTCGAAAGGATATTTCTGCCAATTGGTAATGATAAAATCTACAGCGGTCGAAAAGTCTGTATAGTTGTAATTGTGGAGCCCTTTTATAGAGAGCATTTTACGGATCACTTTTTCTGCATCTATACCCGTAAGGCGCTGATTAAATACTGCGCCTACAAGGACAGCGTGTCCATGCAACCCCAAAGTCTCGATGCCAAGTTCCATCGCTTCGGGTGAGCCGCTCATATCGATGAATCTGTCGATTACGATATCTTGGAGCAAAGTATTCTTTTTGGTCTCGCGAAGGTTGAGTACATGTGTTGCTCCGAAGCTCTTCGCCAATTGCA
Source organism: Sphingobacterium sp. CZ-UAM (assembly GCF_002000245.1). Lineage (GTDB taxonomy): Bacteria > Bacteroidota > Bacteroidia > Sphingobacteriales > Sphingobacteriaceae > Sphingobacterium. Next base: position 407,288 of record NZ_MTCM01000002.1, read on the forward strand.
AACGTATGGGATTGATATCTGATGCAATAATGTCCTTGGCACCTAATTCGCGGCACATCGCAATGGTTACTAGGCCCAATAGTCCGATACCTGCGATGTGAACATTTTTAGCTGTTATCGTTTCCGCAAGCCGAAGCGCACCTGCCGAGGTCGCAACCGCACAATTGATTGTCGCTGCTACGGCTAAGGAAATATTCTTTGGAAGTATGCGGATACATGTATGTGGACGCAGGATAATATGTGTGGCCAAACCACCGTGAAAGTCGTCCTGCGCTGTAATCTTCCGATGTCCGTATTTGTATAGCCGCTCGTTTTTTTGTGGAGTTTCAGGCTGATAGCTTGGAGTACTTGGATCGCTTGAAAACACGGTCCAAGTAACCAGATCTCCAATACGAAGTTCGTTGCCCTGCGCATCCAAGCCGCAATGACTAGGGGATATTTCTTCAATTGTACCTACAATTTCATGGCCAAGAATGGTGGGACAAGGTTCGTTACGTAAACCACAGTATGTATGAAGGTCGCTACCGCATAATGTGGTGTAGCGGATGTTTACCAAAATTTCACCTTCACCTAATGCAGGGAGAAGTTTATCCACTTTAGTCAGCGGAGTATTAGCACTGTTAAATACATAGTATGTTGCCAGCTTTTTCATCAGATATAAATATACATTTGTTTTACAATACTAAACAAAGTTTATTTATACTATATTTTTTTGGTATTAAGTTTTTGTGAAGAATATGGGCGGGATGAGCGTCATAAAGCTTTTTTACATCTTGCCACATAATATAGGCATCTCGGGTAGGAGCTTCATTACTTTCCGCCACAAGGATGGGTTGGATAGAATAAATTTATTTGCGTTCTTCCCTTTTAGAATCAGTGTTTTCCAGCCGCTATCGCCAGCTGTGCCAACGTAGATCGGTGGTTAAGTTACTTATCCGGAAGCTTGATCAAATACTCATTCTGCTTGTCGCCATTGAGGTCAATTTCATAGAATGAAAAGCTGCGGTCAGCTGCTTGCAAAGTTTTGATGTCATCTTTAAGGTAGGACTGTAAAACAGCTGCTAAATTTTTGGCAGATATGGCATTGCTTGTCTCCTTCAGATAGGCGGTATCCTGCGGTTTTGAAGAAATCGAGTTTGTCGAATCGGTTGGACCGGAGTCGCGCTTGCTATCTCAGTTTTGTTGAACATCTGATTTATTGACATTACCGCAACTTACAAAAATTCCTAAGGAGGCTGTTAGGAAAGCATATTTTAATTTTAACATGAATAACAGTTTAATGTAAGGGACAACAGCGGAAACGCCTAAGTTAGCCGATGCGGTACGTAAATCCCTTGAATTAAGGACCAACGAAGGAACGGGCTGGGCAATCACCTGGAGAATTAATTTGTGGGCGAGGATGCAGAATAGCGAACGTGCTTATGATGCTGTTAAAAAGCTGATGCGCTTTGTTGGTAAAGATGCCGCCATTAAATACGGGGGTGGGGGCGTTTATGCTAATTTATTTGGTGCACATCCACCTTTCCAGATTGACGGAAATTTTGGTGGCGGAGCAGGTATCTCTGAGATGTTACTTCAAAGTCATCAGGGTTATATTGAACTGTTGCCGGCACTTTCTGAGGAATGGAAGATAGGTGCAGTCAAAGGATTTGTGGCACGAGGTAATTTTGTGCTTGACTTTACTTGGGACAAGGGGCAGTTAAAAGAGGTAAAACTGTTTGCCCGGAAAGGAGGAACCTGCAAACTCAAGTATAAGGATCAAGTGAAAACAGTCCGTACACAAGTGGGGAAAAGTTATGTGTTGAAGTTCTAAAAAATGCTAGCCCTTGACATCTAATAGCATCTTCGTACATGGCTGGATGTCCATGCGGACGCCAATAAACGCTTGGTTGCCGATCATGTTCTTGCAGGTAGAGAAGGTTTTTTGAGTTTGCATACCGAATTAGATTATAGGCCGCTTAAAAGAAATGATCAGGTGAACGGATCGATAACGCTCAAATTTAATTAAATTTAGGGAATTAACGGTATTGAACTTTTTAGGAACCTAAAATAAGCCTGGAAAAAAAATGAAATATAAAATTTCTTACCTAAGCTGTATCCTACAGTACGGCTTATTAATCTTATTATCGACTATCGCTGGGCCAGGTATGGGGCAGCGCAAAGCGAGTACCGACCGGGGCACCTTGGAAAAAAATGGAGCTAGTGATTTTAACCTAGCTCAAAATATGAAATTGGGTGCTTCAAACTTAGATTTTCACGGATTTGAGGGCTATAGTTTTTCGTTTCATGGACGTGAGGCCAAGATTATCCGTCCAAAAGTCACAGCAATTGGCCACCCCTGGGTATGGCGCGCCCGCTTTTGGGGCCATGAACCGCAGGTAGACATAGGTCTGCTCGAGCATGGCTACCACGTGGTATACTGTGATGTCGCCGAGCTTTTTGGAAATGAAGAAGCATTGACAATCTGGGATGGATTTTACCGAAAGTTACAGGATGGTGGGCTCAACAAAAAATCGGCTATGGAAGGAATGAGCAGGGGAGGTGTCTATATCTACAATTGGTGCCTGCGTTATCCTGATCGGATAAATGCCATATATGCCGATGCTCCCGTGCTGGATTTTAAAAGTTGGCCTGGTGGCAAAACAACAGGAAAAGGAAGCAAATCTGATTGGGAAACTTTTAAGAAAGACTACGGATTGACCGAAACGCAGGCTTGGGCATTTGCAGATGCACCTATTGATAAAGCCAAAATCATTGCCAGTTTCAAGATACCATTGCTCCATGTTGTCGGGGATAAGGACGATGTAGTTCCTATCGCCGAAAACACCTTGCCATTTGCGGAGGAGATTCGTCGCGCGGGTGGGAGCATTGAGATCATCCATAAACCCGAGGTCGGACATCATCCGCATTGTCTGGTAGATCCTAGTCCGATTATAGATTTTATACTGAAAGCAAACAGTAAATAGCGGCTAGAGTCATCGCTTCCTTTGGCTAAACAAAAAGCCACATCAAGCTCTGTTGATGTGGCTTTTTGTTGCTGTATTTTATTGGATACCTGAATCTTAAATAGGATAAAATAGTTTTAATAATTGATTTCCAAGTTTTAGTTTCTCGATTCGATCTGTAATAATTTTGGTTAATAATAGCGCTGTAGACAGAGGCGAATCCATGGTGCCGTCGTTTACGGATGCTGAATTATAAACTAACTTATTATTATTTATGAAAGAACTGTTGACCAATAAAAAGCCTAGGGATCGTATGGGCAATTTTGACCTGTTGAAGGCTGGAATGGGAGTAGGGATACTTGCCATGTCTATTTGCTATGGACAGGATTCATTTGCCAAGGGGCGGCCCGAAAGTGAAAAGATGTTTACCATCCAATGGTCTTACAAAGGCGGACTTAATAGCAAAACACAAAAGGCGGAACCGGTCCTGATCGAAGGAACCGTTCGGAATAAAAAAGGTGAGCGACTAGCCAGCGTAACGATATTGTCCAAAGAGGATAGTAAAATCGGAACAAAGACTGACGATGAGGGCCATTTTTCCATCCAGGTGGCTGACCATTCGACCTTGATTGTTCGCCATGTAAATTATAGAAATCAGGAATTCACTGTCCATGGGACGCAAAAGAACGTAGAAATTGTTCTGGATGATAATGATATCGCCTTGGATCAGGTCGTTGTGGTTGGTTTTGGTACGACCAGTGTGAAGAAAAACTCTACTGCCATCGCTTCTTTTGATGCGAAAACAATTGAAAATTTGCCCTTTGGAGACATGGGGTCAGCTTTGCAGGGAAGAATTCCCGGAGTGATCGTGCAGCAAGGCTCGGCCGAACCGGGGCAAAATGGCGCCAGTATTTCCATTCGTGGCAATGGCACACCGCTTTATGTCATTGATGGGTTTATCTCTACACAACAGCAGTTTTTTAGCCTCAATAAAGCGGATATCAAATCGATGACGATTTTGAAAGATGCGGCTTCAACTGCGGTGTATGGGATGAATGCCGGAAACGGAGTTGTGCTGATTACCACCAAACAGGGCGATTCGGGTAAACTCAATGTCAACTATCAGGCAAACTTTGGCTTTAATACGCCTTCATACCAAACCAAGCGCATGGATGCCGATCAGTATGCCACAGCGATCAACAACCTTAACCAGGCTTTGGGAATGGGAATTAACTCCTTCAAGACGACTGAAGAAATGGAGGATATCAAAAACAATCTCAGTAACTTTACCAACTGGGAAAAAGAGTTGACCCGTAGGTTTGTGCCGCAACAGGACCATACGCTTTCACTGAACGGGGGGAGTGAAAAACTGCGTTTCTTTGGTAGCCTGAATGCATTTAGTCAAGAGGGTATTTATAAAGCCAAATCACTGAATTATCACCGGTATACCTATCGGAGCAATGTGTCGAGCAACTTCGATAAAATCGGACTGAAACTAGATTTCAATGTCAATGGCTACATCCGAAATGAGGATTATCCACCGGCAAGTGCCTATACGATCTATAGTAGGCTGCGCGATCGTAATCCATTTGAAAAACCTTTTACATCCAGCGGCCAGATATCAAACCAGTTTGACAACCCTGCATTGGCCTTGCTGAGCCCGGGTTATATCAAGTTAAAGACGGTGTATAATCAACTATCGGGGGCACTCAATTGGAACGTGCCATGGGTCGAAGGATTGAGCCTCGGATTTAATGGGAATTTTAACATCGAATCTCAGGATCGTGTAGACTGGGTCGAAACGGCTACCTATTACGATGAACAGGGAAATGCAACAAAAGAAGATCCTACAAACATAAGTGTCGGACGTTCTTCTTACATGACACAAAACTTTGACGTCAATTTCAGAGCCGATTATCGGCGGACATTTGGTGATGGCCACAATGTGGAAGCAACCCTGGTTCAAAACATGCGTCAGTATTATAGTAATGCCCTGAATGCGGGCTCTCGGGGCTTTTACACCACAGCGATCAAGCAGATCCAAAAAGGTGATGCGGAGTTGATTACAGCGAGCAATACCGAAGGCAAACAGGCATGGATGGGTTATGTGGGTAAGTTTCATTATGACTATAAACAGCGTTATATTTTTGATTTTGCAGGACGTTATGACGGCTCAGACAATTTTATATCAACCAAAAGATGGGGCTTCTTCCCTTCATTCTCTGCCGGTTGGGCTTTGTCTGAGGAAAACTTCTTTAAAGATATAAAGGCCAAAAATGTCTTGACTTATTTGAAACTAAGGGGCTCTTACGGGCAAATTGGTCTCAATGATGCGGATCACTGGGCATATGCTTATCTCGCCACCTACAACTACAATACAAATGGTTATGTGGTGGACGGGAAGTTGGTCAATACGGTTACTCCTGGTGCACAGCCAAGTATCAATATGACCTGGTATACGCGTTCGAAATACAATATAGGAGCAGATTTTGCCCTATTTGGAAATAAGGTCGATGGAGCATTGGACTATTTCTTTGAAAAGACCAAAGGTTATCTCGCCGCCCATAATTCCTATCGCTATACAGATCCCATCGGGTATACGCTTCCGCTGGTGGTGACCGATGCCGAGGACCGGAAAGAAGGACTTGATGGTTTTATCAAATACAAAGACAAGATTGGCAACGTCGATTTTAATGCTGGTTTTAACTTTACCTACTATAAATCGTTTGCCTTTAAAACCAATGAAGACAGTGTCACTCTGGCTAATCCGCGGATTCGTCAACAGGGTAATTACTATGGCTACGTGGGTACTGGTTATGTGGGGGCTCAGTTCTATACGAATCCACAGGATATTCTGAATAATCCCAAACGAGAAACTTCTACAGACCTCAGACCTGGAGATCTCTGGTACCAGGATGTCAATGGTGACGGTAAGATTGATGGGCAGGATCAAGTGCGCTATGGACATAATTCGAGCCCGACATTTGTTTATGGCGTAGACTTGGGTGCAAGCTACAAAGGCTTCAGTGTACAATCTACCATACAGGGAACAGGGATGAAACAAAATTACTTTTCCAATGTGGCCATGGGCTCCGAAGGCGAACGACGCCTGGACTTTCAGTTTCAGAACGACAATTGGTCGCCATCTAATCCTAATGCGACGATGCCAAGACCGGGCAACGCGAGTTTGAACAATAACAATAACTATTCGTCCTCAGACTTCTGGGCCCGCAATACCTATTATGTTCGATTGAAATCCTTAACGCTATCATATGATTTTAAACATTCGATCATGAAGTCGCAGCAATGGATGAACAACTTGACCCTTTTTGTGTCGGGTGTAAACTTGTTGGCATTTGGGCCATCAGTCAAATATGCTGATCCAGAATCCAATACTTTTGATGGTTACGCATATCCAATGATGCGAACCTACTCCGCGGGATTTTTATTGGGATTTTAATTAACAAAGAAAATTTATGAAAAAACGTTTGATAATAGGAATGCTGGGCATGACGGTGATGTTCTTTTCTTCCTGTAAAAAGTTTTTAGAAACGACACCATACGATAAGATTACTGGTGAGCAGACCTGGAATAGTGAAAATTTGACAACAGCCTATATTTACCAGGTATATGCTGATGTATTGGGTACCGATGCCTGGATGTCGGGATATGCACATCCTTATTCGGCAAGGTCGGAAGGAACCACTAAAAATGTGATGGTGGGTACGCTGAACGGTGCCTTTTGGACAAAAGAAAGAGCCGAGCTCATGCTAAAATCAGATAATTATGGCTGGTTAAATTATTCACTTTTATGGCGTATTAATTCGGCAATTGCCAATATTGAAACGAGCACGACTTTTTCGAGTGAATTTAAGAACAGGAGTTTAGGGGAGTTATATTTTTTAAGAGCTGCACACTACTTCGTGTATGCCAAACTGTATGGAGGACTGCAACTGATTGACAAAGTGTTGACACTGGATGATGATCTTCAGATTCCGAGAAGTTCAGCCAAGGAAACTTACGATTTTATGCTGGCCGATCTTCAAAAAGCCGCAACGGTTCTTCCGGCAACTGCCGAAAGGGGACGGGCTACCGCCAAAGCTGCAAATGCTATGATCATGCGCGTAGGGTTGCAGGCTGCGGCCTATGTGGATGGAGGGGCTGCAAATAGCGGATATTACGACAAAGTAATTCAGTCGGGTGAGGCATTGGGACTCAATAATGGTGGAACGCAACTAAGTCCTTACTACAACATGTTTAGATCCTATGAAACTGCAGTTGCGGCCACTGAGTTTATTCTCACCCGTGAGCGTAACAAAACAAATACTTCCCTCTATGATGTGCCTATGCAATATCAGGGACTTTGGTCCACAGGTAAGTTTTCGGCCTTTGCGAAAGCTAACTTTCCAATCAATGTCACGATGAATTTTTGGGGAATGGATGGCGGTTCATGGCCGACGCAAGACTTGGTCGATGACTATTTGGTCTCGGATGTAGATGGACAGTTGAAAACCTGGAATAATGCCAGTTATGTCACGACAGGTAAAAATGTGGACGAGAAAATGTATTTCTCCAACAGCAAGAAAAGAGACCAACGCTTTTATGCAACGATACTCTATGATAGCTGTATGTATTTCAATAATCAGGTACGTGTGTTTTTTAGAAGGGACGGAAATGTGAGCAATGCCAATAGCAAGATTAACGAAGGTTCGGTACAGGAATATGGGTACCAGTCAGGAAATACCGAAAATTATAATTCCAGTACGGGCTATGCGATGGTGAAGTATTTTTATGATAATATTGTAAGCCTGCCTTCACCATCTGACCAAAAATTGGACTATGTATTTTCGGTGCTCCGTTATGGGGAGGCTTATCTCAATATGGCTGAGGCTTATCTCATGAAGGGGGACTTTGCCAATGCAAAAAAATACATGCTGCCGACCATGGTACGTCATGGTGGTTTTTCTGAAAGTATCGTCAACCAATATCTAAATACACTTTCGGGCAACAACTGGGGAAACTCACTTTTTGAAGCTTATAAAAGAGAACGGAATGTGGAGATGGTTTACGAAAATAACGATCGGTATTGGTCGCTGTTACGCTGGGGCATGCGCACATCGGGTGGTCTGCGCGATGGAGCTTATGTAGGATCAGGATTTGTTATTCCTGAATTGCAGGGCAGCTTACGGGGAATTCGAATTTCGAGAGATGGTAAATCTTATTCTTTTTTTGAAGACAATAATGTCGTTGGGGAAGCTCGATTCTCTGCCAAAAGGTACTTGATGCCAATCAACGAATCTTTCCGCTTGAAATCAGGCGTGAAGCAAAATCCGGGATGGGAATAAAAATTGGAATACAGATATAATGAAATTGATTATGCATAGAATAAATCACAAAATAGGGCGTATTTTGCTCGGCCCACTAACGCTCATTGCAATGGGGAGCTGTTTAAAAAAGGGCTATGAAGAGCTGCCAAATTCGCCAGACAACAAACTGACTGCAGTAAGTTATTCATACCGCTTTCTATATAATGATACCATACAAAAAGGAACTCCCATGCAGGAGATTGAGCTTGACCGGGTCTGTGAGGTCGTTTTTAAGAATACGGCGGTAGCTTTTGATACGAATGGACAAAAAGGATATACGTCTACGATTTCGTACGATATCAACTCAGTTAAGAAGGCGGGACCTTTGGGATCCGTCACCAAGCAGATGTTATTTGATGAGTTTAAAAAACGGATTCAAAAAGACCAACTTGCTAACCTGTGGGTTACGATCACTGTGTCGGACGTTTCGGTGGTTTCGCCGCTCAATGGAGCTCCAGTATTAGGTAAACCGGGCGATTTTTCACAGGATAGAATGTATCGGGTGACAGCAGCGAATGGTGACGCCCAAGATTATACTTTAAGAACAATAAAGGGGTTTTAAATAGGTGTTAGTTTCACTAAATTGGTAGGAGTGGGCTGTACTTTGTTACAGCCTCTCTTGTTAGTTGTGGCTACAGATCCATTTCTTTTCGAAACTCGCGTGGTGTTTTGTTCATAATGGATTTAAAAAACTTATTGAAGTTGGTCAGATTTTGATAACCACATTCGTAGCAAATCTCCGATATGCTAAGCGTCCGGTCCATGAGCAGTTTACAGGCATGGCCAATGCGCATCTCATTGACAAAGCGAGAAAATGTTTTCTGGGTATGACGTTTGAAAAAACGACAGAAGGCATTGGGCGTCATATTGAGCATATCGCTGGCAACTTGAAGATTAACTTCCTCTTTAAAGTTGCTTATCACATAAAGGTAAACCTTATTAATGCGTTGGGTCTCCTGTTCTCCAAAGGTTGGGCGATAACCGTCGGAAGCTAAACTTTCAAATTCAGCTGTTTCCTGTAGCAACTGAATAAGGCTGAGAAATTCGATGATTTTTGGAAATCCTTCTTTATCACTGAGTTTTTCCATTAAGCGCTGTGCCTTATCGAGTGTTTCACCATAAAAACGAAGTCCACGTTGAGCCTTGCGGATAAAATGCTGCATAGCCTGAATTGTCTGATGTTCATCGGTCAATCGAAGTAAAAAATCGGCAGGAAAATAGACAACAATTGCACGGGCACGTAACTGATTTCCCTGTTGTAGAAATGAATCATCATTACGCCAGATATGTGGAATATTTGGTCCCATCAGTACAAGATCACCTTCTGTAAACGTTGCTACGTTGTTGCCGACTATGCGCTTGCCGAAACTTTCCACGATCAGCACCAACTCACAGAGCTCGTGAAAGTGCAGCGGATTGCTCAAAAATTCCTGATCGACCAATTTGACATGGATTGTCTTTTCGCTGGGTGGCGTAAGTTCAATAAATTGAGGTTTGGATAATTTGTTCATACATAGCTACATTGGTTAATGCAAAAATACGGTATTTACTGGTATTTCAAACAATATTCGCTTAATAATATGAAGTATGTTATCAATAGTGTGTAAATAGTTTTAGTTTTTGTATAACCAGTTGTAGTATTGCCGTGTGAGAGCAGCTATCTTTGACAAAGAATGTAACAACGTTGTATTGCATTCTAATCGGGTGGAATTACAACCTATTATGATATGAAAAAACTAAAAAAACTGGTGGTGTTGGCTTTGTGGGGGGTAATGGGGAGCTGGGCAATGGCGCAGCAGGCGGCTTATCAGTTGCCGGCCAAAGTGACTGGTCTGAAAGCTCCTGTACAATCCTTAAATGGCCAATGGAATTTCAAATTTGATCGCGGTTCGGCTTGGGAAAATATTCAGGTTCCCGGGGAAGCTGTCATGCAGGGCTATGGTATTCAACACGACCAATCTATTTTTTATAGACGCAAATTTTTAGTACCCAGCCAGTATGAGGGAAAAAAGACGATCATTCGTTTTGATGGTGTGTATAGCTTTACCAAACTGAGCATCAATGGTAAAGCGGTGACAAGTCATCATGGTGGATTTACACGTTGGGAAGTAGATATTACACCTTATGTGATTTTCGGAAAGCAGAATGAAATTGAGCTTGAAGTACAGGATCAACTGGATGATATTTCTTATGCATCGGGCTATGCACACCATCCGATAGGTGGGATCTTGCGGGATGTGACTTTATTTGCAACAGCGGCACATCCTGTGACCGACTTTAACATCGAAACAGCCTTTGACGCGTCGTATACCGACGCGCAGCTAAAATTGGATTTTGGCGGTTTTGTGGCCAAAGGGGCTACGATTACGTATACATTGACTGATCCGAACGGCAAAAGTATTATCTTGGATAATCCTGAAAAACCAATTGTAGCGGGGGCCAACAGCCATGTGTTCCGTGTAGCTGCACCGCTAAAATGGGATGCCGAGCATCCAAATCTTTATCGGTTGGATGTGGAAGTGAAAGAGCAGGGGAGGTCTACGTATGCCTTTCATAAATCGGTTGGGTTCCGCGAAGTAAAAGTGGTTAAAGACCAGCTTATGGTAAACGGCAAACCTGTCAAGCTACGTGGCGCCAATAGGCACGATATGCACCCGACCTTAGGACGCAGTGCTTCGGCCTATTACGATAGCTTAGACGTTCAATTGTTTAAAGAAGCCAATATTAATTTTATCCGTACCTCGCATTATCCGCCCACAGAACGTTTCGTCGAATATTGCAACCAGTACGGTATCTATGTGGAAGTAGAGACTGCGATCTGTTTTGTGGATACTTATAGGCAAAAAAATTATGCACCCGGCGCCTCACAAAACGATCCGAAAAAGACGGATCAATACCTAAGTCAATCGCGTGAGATGGTCAATACCTTTAAAAGCCATCCAGCTGTACTTTTCTGGTCCATCGGCAATGAATCAATCTACGGCGACAACTTTAAGCAAAGTCACGACTTGGTGAAGCGCATGGATCCGACAAGACCCCTTATCTGGAGTTATCCGGGCTCTCAAACCACCGAACCTAAGATTTATGAACTTCTGAGCATGCATTATCAGGACGTGTATGGTAACTTGACACAGTATGGCAAGACCACGCGTAACTTTGAGGGACATGGCATCCCGGCTTTATTCGATGAATGGGCTCATCCGGCCTGTTACACGTATAAAACCTTACAGGATGATCCGAATATCCGTGAATTTTGGGGAATCTCCATGGACATGATGTGGGGTGGGTTGTTTCCGAAGCAAGGGGGCCTTGGTGGTGCAATATGGGGCTATGTGGATGAGGTATTTATGATTCCACAGCAGCTGAAGAAGGGGACTGCTTTTTGGAAGGAATTTTCCCGTACCGCCAAACCTGAAGATTTTCAGGGACAGGCGGTAGGTTACGGTGAATGGGGGATCGTCGATGTTTGGCGGCGCAAGAAACCTGAATTTTGGTCCACAAAAAAAGCGCAGTCTCCTGTATTGGTCACGTTGAAAGGAAAGATAATACCTGATTTTGCCCGCTTTCAGCCACTGACGATTCCCGTATACAATCGATTTGATCATACTTCGCTCGAGGAAATTAAATTGGAATACACCTATGACGGAAAGACCTATACCCTAGGATTACCCAATATCGCACCGCATGAGAAAGGATATATTCAACTACCTGGTTTAGCTTGGCAACGGGGGGAACAACTGGCTTTGCGCTTTGTGGATAGCAAAGGGATGATACTGGATAGCTACCGTTATCATTTGGGAGAGCGTACTATTAAAATGCCTGAATCGACTCAGAATGGAGGTATTCAGCTTATTGAAGATTCTGGTCATTATCTGATTAAAGGCGAGGATTTTAACTTCCCGATTTCAAAAACAACAGGTTTGATTGAAAATGCAACAATTGGCGGTAAAGTAGTTATACAAAAAGGTCCTTTCTTAAACATGGATATTAACCTCAATCATCTGACTGGTGCTGAAGTCCGCAAAAGTGCAAGCAAATACCTGCTCGAAGATAAAAATTGGCAATTGAGCAAGTTGGATGTACGCATCAAAGACAATTTGGCCCTGGTCTCGATTACGGGAAAAAATGGCAGTTTATCCATCCAGTTCGATCTAACTATAGATGGTAAAGGAGAAATGAAGACTTTATATCATACCCAGGGGGAGCCCAATGGCTACCTGCGCGAGATCGGAATTAAGTATTATCTCAGCAATGAACTCGATCGTATTACCTGGAGCAGAAATGGTTATTGGAACGATTATCCCCAAGAATCATTTGCGGGCAATGAAGGGGCGGCTAGCTTGTCTTATGTAGGTAACGCACAGTATGGCCAAGAGCCTAAGCAGCCATGGTACATGGATACGCACAACTATTATTATTGGGCAGATAAAGGTGCACGCAGTCAGCATCCACTAACGCAGCAAGCAAAGGGAATGAAAGAGAATATATACTACTACTCCTTGGGTAGAGGGACAAAGGACCTCATGCATGTGGTTTCTCCATTGGGCGACAATGCTTGTCGTATGGATCGCCTGGAAAATGAACAGTTGGTTTTGTATGTAAACAACAAATGGGATTATCCGGAAATTGCCTGGGGCAATTATTGCAAGACCTTGGAAGCTTCACCCTGTCAGGGAGCTATCACATTAAAATTCTAATGATATCGCTATGTTGGCTTGGATTGATCAAATCATTTATCTGCTGTATTTTATTGTTGTCGGCGGCTATGGCTATTACATTTATCGACGCAAACAGAGTTCGGGTTCACTAACGCACGACTATTTTCTGGCGGAAAGTTCCTTAAGCTGGTGGGCAATCGGGGCTTCTATTATTGCTTCGAATATCTCTGCGGAGCAATTTATAGGGATGTCGGGCTCGGGTTTTGCGCTGGGACTGGCCATTGCATCCTATGAATGGATGGCTGCTATCGGACTAATTATTGTGGCGGTCGTGTTTTTACCCATTTATCTGAAGAATAAGATTTTTACCATGCCTGGGTTTCTGCGTAAGCGTTTCGATCCACGGGTGAGTATGGTGATGGCTGTATTCTGGGTCTTGGTCTATGTGTTTGTCAATTTGACCTCGATACTTTATCTGGGTGGTTTGGCCATTCAGTCGATTGCGGGGATTCCCATGGTTATAGCGGTTTGGTCACTGGCGGTATTGGCCTTGATCATCGCCCTGGGCGGGATGAAGGTAATTGGCTACACCGACGTGATTCAGGTGGTCTTGTTGATTATAGGCGGGCTCACGACGACCTATATCGCCCTCGATCTCGTGGCGCATACAAAGGGCATGGGACATTGGATGGACGGACTCCTTATCTTGAAAACGGAGGTGCCACAGCATTTTCATCTCTTTATCGAAAAAGGACAGATGATAAAACCCGATGGTACCGATGCTTATATGGATCTGCCCGGATGGTCGGTTCTATTGGGTGGCATGTGGGTGATCAATCTATCGTATTGGGGATGTAATCAATATATTACCCAGCGTGCACTGGGAGCCAAAAATCTAAAAACAGCCCAAAATGGGATGTTGTTTGCAGCCGTGATGAAGCTGTTTATGCCCTTAATTGTGGTGCTGCCCGGCATTGCCGCTTATTATTTATACAAAGAAGGCTCAAATTTGAATTTTGCCCAGGGAATGCTTGAAGACAGTACCGTGAAGCCCGATAAAGCTTATCCGCTGCTACTCTCGATTTTACCGACGGGCTTCAAAGGATTGGCTTTTGCAGCTTTAACGGCTGCTATCGTGGCCTCGCTGGCTGGAAAGGTTAATAGTATCGCAACGATTGTGTCTTTGGATATTTATAAAAATATAAAAGGCGATGCCGTGAGCGATACAGCTTTGGTGAAGCTGGGCAAAGTAACTGTACTGATTGCCTTGGTCATTGGTGCCTCCTTGGCTCCGCTATTGCAGCATCTGGATCAGGGCTTTCAGTTTATTCAGGAGTTTACAGGTTTTATCACACCGGGCGTATTGGCGATTTTTCTGATGGGTATCTTTACAACTTGGACAACACCTAACGCAGCATTTGCTGGTGCCATTTCTACATTTGCCTATTCTTTGCTCTTTAAAAATTTCTGGTTAGATCAAAGTCCCTTTATGAATCGCATTCTTGTGGTGTTTATATGTACCATAGCAACGATGGTATTGGTCAGCCTGCTGGGCAATCGAAACTATCGTAATGATACAGTAATCGTGAATAGAAATCTTTTTGTGACCTCCAGTGGTTTCAAATTAGTGAGTTTATTCATCCTGGGCGTATTGGTAGCCCTGTATGTCTTTTTGTGGTAACATGATTTAATTGATATAAAAAATGAAAGAAAACTATCTGGTGGAATGGGCAAATGATGAGGAGCTCTTTGAGCTGATCCGTAAGGAACTTTTTACAGCTGTCATTGGGGACGTCATGGATAAAATGGGATTGTTCCATCAATTTCTACCACCGAGTATAAGACCGCTAAAATCCGATCTGTTTTTAATAGGCAGAGCAATGACGGTATTGGAAGCTGATGTCTGCGGGAATGCTGAAGAGCAATCGAAAAATCCGGTGCTGTCAAAATCATTTGGATTTATGCTTGAAGCCTTGGATGATCTGCGCCCGGGCGAGGTTTACATTTGCAGCGGCTCTTCGCCGGACTATGCGCTTTGGGGTGAAATCATGAGTGCAAGAGCAAAAGCATTGGGTGCGCATGGCGCGATTGTCAATGGCTACTCAAGAGACACCGTCGGGATCTTGGCGTTGGATTTTCCTTGTTTTTCCATGGGCTGTTATGCGCAGGATCAGGCACCGAGAGGCAAGGTTATTGACTGGCGTGTACCAATCCGATTTGGAAATGTCCTGATCAAGGATGGCGATATGCTGATCGGCGATATTGATGGTGTCTGCGTAGTACCGCGCGAATATGAACAGGAGGTTTTCGCTCGGGCATTTGAAAAAGCCAGAGCTGAAAAAGTAGTATTGAACAAGGTTATGGAAGGCATGGGTGCCAAAGAAGCATTTGAAAAATATGGAATTATGTAAGGTCAAATTATCCAAAGGAAGCTGGTTGGCGCTGTTGTTGGCCTGTTCCAGCTTAGGAAATCTATCTGCGCAACAAGGTGGACAATTTTTGACGCCCTTGCCTGATCAATTGGTTATGACTAAAACCAGCCGCATTCCTTTGAATGGACAATGGAATTTTAAGGTGGCCGACGCTAAACCCGTGGCCATTCAAGTACCTGGAGAATGGGAAATGCAAGGCCAACATGTTGCTCCGGGCGAAACCGCAGTGTATGAACGCTCATTTGACATGCCTGATGATTGGGAAGGCAATCCAGTATATATCCGCTTTGACGGTGTCAGTTCACATGCGCTTGTGAAAGTTAACGATCAGCTGGTCGGTGAACATGAAGGGGGATTTGTAGCTTTTCAGGTCGATCTGACCGGAAAAGTTAAGAAGGGTAAAAATAAACTGACTGTAGAAATTCAGGCCAATACTATCAGTGATATTCTCTCCTGTGTATCTCAGTATGCGGCACATACTGTGGGTGGAATTTTGCGCAAAGCGACTTTGTTTACCGTGCCTAAGGTGCATATTTCGGATGCGCAGGCCGTCACAGATTTTGACTCAAAATATATTCATGCAACGCTCAAACTTGCAGGCTTGGTTCAAAACAGTTCTAACCAGAAGCAACAGGTTTCACTGCGTTATGTGCTTAAAGATAGCAATGGAAAAATAGTTGTTGAAAAATCATCCGACCAGATTCAGCTTGGGGGAGGGAGTCATAAGCAGATCGAAAGTCTATTGACGGTGAAAAAGCCGATGCACTGGTCGGCCGAAACGCCTTACCTCTATGTGTTGGAAACAGCGCTGATGGTGGATGGCAAGACCGTACAGATCAACATACAAAAAGTTGGATTTCGGGAAATTGAAGTGCTCAAAAATCAGTTGATGGTGAATGGTAAACCTGTCAAATTGAAAGGAGTGAATAGGCATGCTGTACATCCGTTGAACGGTAGGGCTTCTGATCCAGCAATTGATCGGCAGGATGTTGTTTTATTTAAACAAGCCAATGTCAACTATATCCGCACCTCGCACTATCCACCATCGGAAGAGTTTTTGAATGCAGCGGACGAGTTAGGTATGTATGTGGAGAGTGAGGCGGCTTTGAGCTGGATCCAGCATCATGCCTCACCAATCTGGCGCAAATGGGATTATAAAGACAAGCGTTTCTTGCCTGTCATGCTTGGCGCAAATATCGATAATGTGCTGGGCAACCGCAATCATCCCTCGATATTATTTTGGTCTTTGGGCAATGAATCGCATTGGAGCCCATTATGGGCGGAAGTCAATGCGCGTGTGAAAGCCTTAGATCCAACGCGTCCGACGAGTTTTCATGACCAGACTTGGGGCGGATTTAACAATGGTGGGAGTAAAGCTGATATCGCCAATTACCACTATCCCGGCATTAACGGACCTAAGGCGACAGATACCATGACAAGACCGACTTTATTTGGTGAATACGCTCATTTGTCCACTTACAACAGGCGTGAACTGCTGACCGACCCCGGTATCCGTGAGGCTTATAATGCACCCCTGGTCACTTTTGTTGATTCAATCTATAAACATTCGGCCAACTTGGGTGGCGCAATATGGAGCGGTATTGATGATAGCTTTCACCTTCCCGACGGACGTATTGTTGGGTATGGCCCTTGGGGTCCAATCGATGGTTGGCGTAGACCTAAACCTGAATATTTTGGCATGAAAAAGGCCTTTTCGCCCGTCAAGATCAGCACGCCGAAACTGAAGGATGGGAAAGTAGTGGTCGCTATTGAAAACAGATACGATTTTCTTTCGCTTGATCAGCTCAATCTGTTTGCCATCGTGGATGGCAAACAGATTCCTTTTAAGGCCCCAATCAAACCGCGAACAAGTGGAGAGGTAATATTACCGATTCAAGCTGATTATAGTTCATTGCGGATTATTGCTATGGACAATCAGCAAAATGAGGTTGAAAATGAGCTATTTGAGAAAGTTGCTAAATGTCAGGAAAAGTTTTCGGCTACGGAACTACAGCTCAAACAAGATTCGGCGTATATTTATGTCAAGCAAGGTATGGTAGATTATACATTCAGCCGAACCTATGGCAAATTGCTCGCTGTCCGAAAAAATGGGGAGCTGATTCTGACAAAAGGGCCTTCGGTTGCACTTATTGAATCCAATGCCGAGGATGGTGGTAAACCAAACGTGGCGGGGGAAACGTATCAAAATAACATAGCCCCATTGAAACAATATGAGCAATATACATTATTTGCGAATGCCATAGAGGCCAAACAGGCAGGCGACAGTGTAAGTGTTGTTGTGGATCTAACCTACCAAAATGGAACAGGAAAGCAAAAATTTATTTTCCTTAAAAATGGCCTTTTACGGGTGGAATATGAGATGAACTATCAACAGGGGAAAGAAATGGATCTATATCAATCCGGATTGATGATGGAACTGCCTTTATCTTACGGTAATCTCGCCTGGGCTCGGAATGGAACATTTTCGACCTATCCTGCCAACCATATCGGACGTAATGAAGGCGAAGCGACATTGCACGCAGCAGCGCTGTATGAAGTGGAAGAGCACGGCAAGCCTCAGGCGAAAGATTGGAAAGATGATGCCAATATATTGGGTTCAAACGACTTTAGGTCGACTAAAATCAATATTTACTGGGCAAGTTTGAAAAGCCCTATGGCAGAGATCAAAGTGATATCTAATGGACATCAGCATACACGGGCCTGGAAGCAGGATCAGCATATTCAATGGTTGATAGCTGATTATTCGAATAATGGCTCAGAGCCTTTTTATGGCTCACCGCACAGTTATGGACGTAAAAAGCTAAAAAAAGGCGACAAGTTAAGCGGACAGATTATTCTTAAGATAAAATAAAATAGTAGAGCAATGAAGATTATAGACGTTAAAGTCTGGTTGGTTGAAGGCGTAAAATACAATTGGACTTTAGTAAAGATTTATACCGATACAGGGCATACTGGTGTTGGTGAAGCGACCAACTGGCCTGGTAGTCCAATAGTTTATGAAGCGGCCAAACATGTGGGGCAGCGGATTATAGGCTTGGATCCGATGAAAACAGATTTTATCTGGACCAAACTCTACCGCGATCTCAATTGGATCGGACCCTATGGTGCAAGTATGTGTGCCATTTCGGGTATTGACATGGCCTTATTGGATTTGAAAGGTAAGGTGCTTGGGGTACCTTGTTACGAACTGTTAGGGGGCGCTTTCCGTAAAGAGATTTTGTTGTATGCCAACTATTGGTTTACTGGTGGTGGACATAATCCCGAAGACTATGCGCGACAAGCACGAGCAGTCAAAGAAGCCGGTTTTACAGGATTAAAATTTGATCCTTTTGCGCATACAAACTACCTTTATGGGGAAGATCTGGCAGCAAATCTGACCCTGACTGCCGAACAGCAAGATCTCGCTTTTGAAGTGAGTAAAGCTGTTCGCGAGGGGGTAGGCCCCAATTTTGACATTATGATCGAGACACATGCCATGTTAAATTACCGTGTCGCTGTACAAATGGCGCAGCGCCTCTCGGAGCTGAATATTACCTGGTATGAGGAACCAGCAGGACCCGAAAATGCCGATAACTTGCGCGCCATGAGGGAGCGTATTCCCTCGAATGTGTCAATTTGCGTAGGAGAAAGACATTATACCCGCCATGGGATTAGGCCGGTATTGGAAAAAAATATCTGTGACATTATGATGCCTGATATTACGCGTTGCGGTGGGCCTTCGGAAATGAAGCGTATGGCAACAATGATGGAAGCATATAATGTATTATTGGCACCACATAACCCCAATGGGCCACTTTCCACCTTGGCCAGTGCGCATGTCTGTGCTTCAGTACCAAATTTCTTCAGACAGGAATTTATGTTCAATGATGTGCCCTGGCGCGATGAAGTCATTGATCATTCGATTAAAGATATGGTGAAAAATGGCCATCTGGTCTTGAGCGAAAGACCGGGATTGGGGGTAGATTTGATCGAAGAAGAAATGTTAAAACATCCTGGAGTATTGGAACATAGACCGGGGTTTTATGTGTAAATTTAATGTTAAATGGCATTTACAATTGATTTAACAGGCAAGGTTGTCCTGATCACAGGTGGGATTTCGGGCATTGGGCTGGGGGCGAGCCTGCAATTTGCAGCGGCAGGTGCGACCGTCATAGCCTGTGCTGAATTGGCGTCAGATGATCAGGCTGTGGTTTCATTTGTTTCGGCAATGGAACCTTATCGGCAACGTACATTTTATTATAAAGCCGATGTGTCCAACGAGACAACTCTTAAAGAACTGGTCGTGCTCCTTCAACAGGAGCACGACCGTTTGGATATACTGGTATCGAATGCCGGACAGAATATCTTTAAGGGCCTGGATAATTGCACGCTAGCGGATTGGAACCAGAACAGCAGTTTGAACCTTGCATCTCATTGGTTGTTGGCGAGAGCGCTAAAACCGTTACTGGCACAAGCTTCACCGGGAGTGATTATTGTCATGGCTTCCAACCATGCTTACGCCTCCATCCCAGGTTGTTTTCCTTATAACGTAACCAAAGGAGCGCTCCTTTCACTTGTTAGGGCTATGGCGATCGAATGGGCCCCAACTATTCGTACCGTAGGGCTTGCGCCGGGCTTTATAGACACTCCCGGCAATCAAAAATGGTTTGACAGCTTTCCTGATGCTGATGTCGAAAGACAAAAGACGGTGGGTAGACATCCCGTCAAGAGACTCGGAACGCCCGAGGAGATTGGCGGCTGGTGTGTTTTCCTTTCCAGTACCTATGCTTCCTTTGCAAATGGAACTACCTATTTAATTGATGGT
Source organism: Sphingobacterium sp. CZ-UAM (assembly GCF_002000245.1). Classification (GTDB taxonomy): domain Bacteria; phylum Bacteroidota; class Bacteroidia; order Sphingobacteriales; family Sphingobacteriaceae; genus Sphingobacterium. Next base: position 427,514 of record NZ_MTCM01000002.1, read on the forward strand.
GGACGAAGTGCATTGATGCAGGAAGATTAACTCCAAGTGAACTCGCCGATCTTATAAATGGTGGGCGATACTTTGATATAAGAAGATAAACCTCAAGAAGAAATTGCCGATCAGGTCAGGCATAATAGAATGGTGATGGAAAAGAATTTAAAAGAAGCACGGGTCTTATTGGATATTCCCTGCCAGCTGGGAGAAGGAATGATGTGGAGTAAGAGGGAAAGATGTTTGTATTGGGTGGATATTTTGGACAAGCGCATCCATTCTTATCATTTGAAAAGTAAAGAGTCGGCCTGTTGGGATTTGCCCAGTTATGTGAGTAAGATTGTACCCTGGCCGGACGGATCGGGTAAGTTTCTTGTGGCCATGCAGCGGGGACTGGCTGTTTGGACAAAGGAAACGCAAGATTTGACAGTCGTAGCCGAGCTGGATTCAAGGGACGGTCAAATTCGTACCAACGACGGTGGAATAGATCCCGAGGGCAATTTTTGGTTCGGAACGATGCATATGCAAGCGCTGTCCGGTCAGGGAAAACTGATGCGTTTCCGCAACGGTATCTTGGAGACTGTTATTCCGGAAGTTACGATTCCCAACGGCATCGTATGGCCCAACAATAGCCCTTATTTTTACTTTATAGATACCTATACGCGAGAAATACGTCGTTATGCTCGGCCTGCCGCACTTGACACGATTAGGAAAGCCGGCAACACATTCAGCACCTTACTACGGGTGCCCGAGGAGTTAGGCATGCCGGATGGCATGTGTATAGGCCCTGATGGACATCTTTGGGTAGCGCATTGGGGCGGTTTCGCAGTCTGCAAATGGCATATTGAGACGGGCGAATTGCTGAATAAAATAGAGGTGGATGCACCTCATGTGACTTCCTGTTGTTTTGGCGGCCCTACAGGTAGCGATGTGTTTATAAGCACGGCTAGAGAGGGGCTGACTAACGAACAATTGGAATCCTTTCCTGACAGTGGAAAAGTATTTCATTTTAATTTAAGCGAGGGGAAATAGTCTAATAAATGTTGATAATGTTCAATTATTAGTCGCTAATTCTCTTTTTGTGCTACACCTAAATTTTTACGCCAATTAGTATAGCTGTAAACAAAAGTTTATTTATTTTAAACATATAGTAATCTTTAAAATATTGACTACTTTATGGTTTTTCAATAGGCAATTGGTTGTTTTTGAAGATGATATGATTTAATTACTGAATTATGAAAGAGAAATTGATGTTTGCAATTTGTGTAAGTAGCTTTCTTACACCTGTCTTCGCACAGAAACAAGTCGAATCGCCTGCGCTAGTGTTTAAAAATACTTATGCTATAAATCCCCATGATGGTCCCAACGATATTATCGCCAAGGCGGTGCATATTGTGCCGACGGATAAACAATATGAGGCGTTGAAAGATGAATTTATCGCCTTCATACATTTTGGCCCCAATACATTTACGAAAATGGAATGGGGGAGTGGAAAGGAAGATCCCAAGATATTTGATCTCAAAAATCTGGATACGGATCAATGGTGCGCTGCTATGAAATCTGCTGGCATGAAGAAAGTGATCTTCACAGCTAAGCACCATGATGGATTTGTTCTTTGGCAAAGCCGCTATACAAAGCACGGTATTATGTCTACGGGATTTCAGCATGGTAGGGGTGATATTTTAAGGGAGCTTTCACAATCATGCAAAAAATATGGGCTTAAACTGGGCGTATATCTTTCTCCTGCCGATCTTTATCAGATTGAAGATGCGAAAGGGCTCTATGGTAATCAAAGTGCTTATACGGAGCGTACTTTTCCAACTCCGGTAGCGGGCAGGCCCTTTAAAGACAAGCGAACATTTCGCTATAAGGCGGACGATTATAATGCTTATTTTCTGAATCAACTCTTTGAATTATTAACTGAATATGGACCTATTCATGAAGTCTGGTTTGATGGTGCGCATCCAAAAACAAAGGGTGGTCAACAATATAATTATGCGGCTTGGCGAGATTTGATTTCCAATTTGGCACCTAAAGCGGTTGTTTTTGGTAAAGAAGATATTCGTTGGTGTGGCAATGAATCCGGTAAAACGCGAAGTACCGAATGGAATGTGATTCCATTTGATGCAGACCCCATTAAAATGGAAGGTTTTCGTGATCTGACAGAGGAGGATCTGGGCAGTAGGGAAAAATTGTTTGACGCGAAGTTTTTACATTACCAACAAGCCGAAACCAATACATCGATCCGAGAGGGGTGGTTTTATCGCGATGATGTTTTTCAGAAAGTACGATCGGCAGATGATGTATTTGATATCTATGAACGTTCGGTAGGTGGCAATTCGACTTTTCTCCTAAATATTCCACCCAATCGTGAGGGACGTTTCTCGGATGAAGATGTAAACGTATTGAAAGCCGTGGGCGAGCGAATTCAATCGAGCTATAAAGACAACTTGCTCCGGGGGAGCGACCTCGACAAATCTCTTTTGGATAATAACGATAAAACAAATAAAATATTTCATGCGGCGACTGGGGAGCTTATAATTTCGTTGCCACATCAAATTAAATTGAATCGGTTTGTGATTCAAGAGGCTGTACATAGCAGTGGCGAACGGATAGAACAGCATGCGCTTGATATCTGGCAAGATGGTCATTGGCAGCAGATCGTGACGGCCACGAATGTCGGATATAAACGAATTTTGCGGTTTCCGACACAAGAGACAAGTCGGATCCGACTCCGCGTGCTAGGGAGCCGCGCCAATCCAGTGTTGGGCAGTCTAGGGGCTTATTATGTGCCTACACGACCGCCCGAACTGCACATCGCAAGGAATAAGGCAGGCAAAATAGCTATAACACCTGCGAAAAGTGAATTTGGCTGGAAACCACATCATGAGGACGTTCTCAAAAACCTCAATAGCACCTTTGAGATTTACTATACAGAGGATGGTACGGTGCCTTCAGCAGCTTCGCATAAATATATGGCTGAATTTGAAAGCAATGGTCATCTAATTAAAGCTGTCGCAATTGATAAGGATGGAGAAAAAGGAGCAATTGCACAGAAAGAACTTGGGATTCCCAAACTAGCTTGGCAACTGCAGTCGGTAAGTAGTACAATGGATGGCAAGAACGGTCGTGAAGCCTTTGACGAGCAGGACGATACCTATTGGCTGTCAAACGCGACTGGCCCCTCACAAGAACTGGTGGTCGATTTGGGGGCTGATTATTCCATAGCTGCATTTAGCTATACACCGCAACGCAAAAATGCCGAAGGTATGATGCAATCGGGAGCGATATCGGTTAGCCGGGATGGTACGCATTGGGAAGATACAGAGAGCTTCGAGTTTGGTAATTTGATCAATGATCCGTCTACACGCACATACCGGTTTAAAAGTGTAAAAAATGCACGTTTTGTAAAAATAGCATCTACGGTGATTGCCGGAAACGGTAAATCCTTAGCCATAGCGGAGTTTGATTTTTTCAAGCCTTGATTTTGAGTTGGAGCGTTTTGAAAGTGCTGGTAGGCCAACTGAAGAACTTGCGACTGGAATATTATCCGGAGAAAAATAATTAAAACTATTTTCCGATCAGCCTTGTTCGTAGATTGAATAGATATAAAGATGGATAAGAATTCGTAGGTTAATTAAAGGATAGTTTTTTTGGAGGCCGGAGCAAAATTGCTCCGGCCTTTTTCTATTGCATACGAAGGCTGTTTCGTGAACTGTACTCTCAACGTCGGACTTGATCAACGGATATAACTGCGCATTCAATTCAATGCCATGCAACCCGAAGGTTTTGTTAAAAGCCCTGTCCTGTGGAAAAATAGATTTTTCCTTGATCTTGCACGATGTACAATTTAATGTTATATTAACATCACAATTATAACTTTGCAAAAATCCTTTGGAAATCCGATATCGCGTACATATAATCAATGCGTCATGAAAGAACTGTCTGATAAGGAACTGTTTGATATTGTAAAAGATAACAATACCCAGGCATTTTCGGTGTTGTTTGATCGCCATGGAAATACATTGCTAAGCTTTATCTTAAAACGGATTGGCTCAATTACAGATGCGGAAGATATCCTTCAGGACGTTTTTGCCTCTTTGTGGAACCGGCGCCATAAAATCGAAATTGAGGATTCAATCTATCCTTACCTTTTCAAAGCGGCTAAATATGAGGTAATTGACTGGATGATCAAGGATCAAAAGCGGATCACGCATTTCGAGCGACTTGTGCTTCCATTGGAAAATGAACCCCTCGGCGAAAGCAATAGCGATGAGAAACTCATGGTGCAGGAACTATCATTGATGCTGGATCATGAAATCGCCAAAATGCCTACAACCATGCAGTCGGCATTCAATCTCAGCCGTGTGGAAGGCCTGAGCATTAAGGAAATCGCTTTCCGTCTATCCATCTCTGAGCAGACTGTCAAAAATAATATCTCCCTGGCTTTAAGTCGCTTAAAGCTGAAAACAAAATAAAAATCATTTTTTTTCGGTACTTCTAAAGTTTATCTGGGGTTATATAAATATATGACAGAAGATAATCAAAGAGAGCAGGCTCAAAAATTACTGAAAAAATATCTCAACGGAGAATGTAATCCGGATGAAGAAAGGATGGTAAGCGAATGGTTCTTTTCACTTGATGAAGAACCTGCAGTTCCAGCCATGGAAAAGGAGGCGGCATTGGCACGCGCCAAAAATGTGCTGATGCACAAATTTGAAGGTGAGATAAATAAGGTAAAACCCAAAAGCAATGTGTTTACCCTTAAACGGATAGCCATAGCTGCTTCAGTTCTTTTTGCATTAACGACAACGTTTTTACTGCTGCATCAAAAACAGAAAAGCACTGTACCACAGCTTGCCGCAATTACCGCAGATACTTCAGGCATGTTTAAGAATGATATCCTCCCGGGGGAGCGCTTTGCTAAACTATCCAATGAACGTGGAGAAACGCAGTTATTGGGAAAGGAAACTCAACCCGAAAATGTAAAACCCGACTTATTTAAAGGTAATCTCACATTGGAAGTTCCGGCTGCAGGCACTTATAGTGTCGTGCTGAGCGATGGAACAACAGTTTGGTTGAACGCTGCTTCTAAATTAGAATATCCGGATCAATTTGTTGGTGACGAACGCAGGGTGAAGCTGGTAGGTGAGGCCTTTTTCCAGGTGGCCAAAGATGCCAGCAGACCTTTCCGCATCGAAGTCGAAAAATCCGTTATCGAAGTACTCGGTACCAGCTTTAATGTAAATGCTTACCAAAAGGAAATCAGTACCTCCTTGGTGGAAGGTAAGGTGAAAATTATGAGCCAAGGGCACGAGGCTTATCTTTCTCCAGGAAATGAAGCGATCATCAGTGTCGATAAAATACGGGTACAGCCTGCTGATATACAAAAGAACACGGCCTGGCAACGTGGTGAATTTTTATTGGATGGAAGTAGCTTCGAAGAGATTATCAACCAGATTTCGCGATGGTATAATGTGGATTTTGTCAATGCCGAGAGCATTAGCCTGGACAATCGGTTTAATGGAACACTCAGTAGGGAATCCAGACTTTCGGAGGTCTTGAAAATTCTGTCGTACACAACAAACCGAAAGTTTGAGATCGATGGACGGCGTATCGTCATTCATTAATACACTTAATTTTTTACCAATTAAAATTTATAAAATATGATATAACCAGACGAATTAACCAAAAGGTCCAATACAATAGTAAAGGGGATGTTGACGCATCCCCTGTTGTAAAGAGCCAAATTTATTGAAGTGCGAATTCTATAGATTATTAAACCCTTAACAATTCAAAGTTATGAAATTTTTTTCTCCATTAATAGCATGGGGGGACCGGAGAAGTCATTCTTATACCCTAAGCATTAAAGTCGTATTGACTATGAAGTTGATTTGTGTACTGCTGCTGGCATTTACAATTGGTGCTAGAGCATCAGGATATGCGCAACAAGTAAATCTATCCTTGAAAAATGCTACGATTGAAACTGTTCTTAAGGAGATTTCCAATCAAACAAGGTTACGTCTGTTTTACGACGAAAGATTATTTGAAAATGCTTCGCGCGTAGATATTTCCGTGGCTGGATCCGATGTACGGGCTGCCTTGGCAAAAACATTGCGCGGGCGCAATCTGGTCTTTGATATCATGGGAAGTACCATTGTCATTAAAGAAAAGAAGCAGACAGACCGGGAGATCACAGGTATTGTCAGGGATGCTACCGGACCAATGGCGGGAGTGAATGTGACTGTATTGGGGGTAGCTGGAATATCCACAAGGACAGATCGGGATGGGCGGTACAGCATTCGTGTTCCGGATAAGGCCATCCTACTGTTTCGTTTTATGGGGTATAAGGATGCTGAAGTCAATGTCTCCGACAAAAATAGGGCTGATGTACTGATGGAAACCGCGGAGTCTCACCTGGAGGAGGTTATCGTGGTCGGCTACGGTACACAGAAGAAGATCAATCTCTCGGGTGCTGTAGACCAAATCGGAGAAAAGTTTTTAGAAAGCAGACCCATTACAAATGTAGGGACGGCTTTGCAGGGAGCCATGGCGAATCTGAACATTACACCGACATCAGGAAGAGCGAACAGCTCGCCGGGAATCAATGTGCGTGGTTATACCTCACTATCGGGTGGCGGGCCGCTTATCGTAATCGATGGGGTGCCAGCGACCAACGATGAACTTAACCGGATGAACCCCATGGATATTGCCAGTGTGACGGTGCTAAAAGATGCCGCTTCGGCAGCTATTTACGGCAGCCGCGCCGCTTTTGGTGTTGTATTGGTAACCACCAAATCGGGTACAACAAAAGATATCAAGGTGACTGCCAACTCGATTTTTGGTGCCAAGGCTATCACACGAACAGTAGAAATCGAGGACGATCCTTATCAGGTCATGAAATACAGAAATATCATGTCCGCTCCCTGGTACAACCTTTATGATGAGAAAATGCTCGAATATGGCAAACAGCTGAGTGAAAATCCATCATTGCCGCGTGTGATTGTCGATCCACAAAATCCAAATGCGTATATCTATCTGGGATCTACGGATTGGTTTAAGGAAGTTTATAAAGATATACAGCCTTCGTATACCAACAATATCAGCATTTCACAAAAGAATGAACGTTCCTCGTTTTATCTCTCGGGCGAATATTATAGACAAAATGGTATGCTGCGCATTAGTCCGGATACTTATGACCGCTATAACTTTAGGGTAAAGGGTGATTATAAAATCACGGACTGGTTTACCCTGTCCAATAACACCACTTTTACAAATAATAAATATGATCAGCCTTCGGCAATCGATCAGGGCTACCTCTATTGGCATAATGTCAACCGCCAGCCTTCACTAAATACAGTTTATAATCCTGACGGTACCTATACCGAAGCCGGGGTAAACATGATCGGCGCTGTTGCCGAAGGTGGCCGCAGCATCAGCCGAAATAACGATTTTCAGACGAGCTTCGGCGCAAAGATCGACTTCATCAAAAATGTATGGACCTTAAACGGAGATGCAACCTTCAGAAGGGTTTCTGGAAAATCGCATTTCTTTCAGCTGCCACTTGCCTATAGTACAGGTCCAAATGTGATGAACAAGCAAAACTTTAATAGTTATGCCTCCAATGGGAGTAACGAAACACGTTATAATGTGTACAACATCTACTCGCAATATCAACGGACACTTAACGATCATTATTTTTCAGTGATGCTGGGCTTCAACCAGGAAGAACGGATCTATGAGTCTTTTTCGGCATCCCGGGATCAGTTGATTTCCAATTCGCTGCCAACAATAGGACTCGCGACAGGTCAAACACCTTCTGTAGGGGCATCTGACTATGCCTGGTCTGTACGGGGGGCTTTCGCCAGATTGAATTATTCGTATAAAGATAGGTATATTCTTGAGTCTAACCTCCGCTACGACGGATCCTCAAGATTCCCTAAAAAAGATAGATTCGCATTCAATCCTTCGGTATCCGCTGCCTGGGTAGTTTCGCAGGAAAACTTCTTTCAGCCGCTGAAGGAAACAGTATCCAATTTTAAACTACGGGGATCGTACGGCTCATTGGCAAACCAGGATTTAAGGGACAACTATTACCCTTACATTGCCAATATGTCCAAGGGCAGCGGGGCGATCCTGGATGGAAAGATCGTTCCCATTGTAGGCAGTCCGGGTTTAGTGTCCTCGACCCTGACCTGGGAGACCATTACACAGTCCAATTTTGGGGTGGATATCGGTTTGTTTAAAAATCAGTTTTTTGGTTCATTTGACATCTATCGCCGCGATACAAAAGATATGCTAACCGCTGGCCGTACTTTGCCAATTGTACTTGGTACAGGTGTACCACTGGAAAATGCAGCCAACCTGAAAACCAATGGCTGGGAGCTGACACTCGGCTATAATAAAGAATTTATGGTAGCCAGTAAGCCATTTTCATTCTCCGCAAGAGTCAATCTAGCCGATAGTAGGGCCTATATTACCAAATACAGTAATCCTAAAAACAACTTAAACGACTATTATGTTGGCCAGGAATTGGGCGAAATGTGGGGACTGACGACCTTGGGATTCTTCCAGTCGCAGGAAGAAATCAAGGCTCACGCCAATCAAAATGATGTTACTTCGTATCCCGGCACGAGAGGCTTGGAACCGGGTGACCTCAAGTTTGCCGATATCAATGGCGACGGAAAAATCAACCGTGGCGACTGGACCCTGGACAATCATGGGGATTACAAGATTATCGGTAACTCCAGACAGCGTTACAGCTACGGGATAGATCTGAATTCGAGCTGGAACGGCATTGATCTGCGCGTATTCCTGCAAGGCGTCGCAAAAAGAAATTACTACCCTCCGGGTGGCGACCATTATTTTTGGGGTATCTATGCACAGCCATGGGCGAGCTTGACCAAGTTCAATCTGGACCATTGGACACCCGAGAATCCAAATGCCTATTTGCCAAGGCCAAAATCTTATGTGGCCGAACAGAGCGGTATCGAACTGGCTGCGACACAGACAAAATATCTGCAGAACGCAGGTTATTTAAGGGTAAAGAATGTGACCCTGGGTTACACCCTTCCAAAACTGATCACCGATAGATGGGGAATAGACCGGTTACGACTGTTCGTCAGCGGTGAAAACCTCTTTGAGTTTACTAAACTCATGGATTATCTCGATCCTGAAATTGTCGGCGACCGGACGGCATATCCTTTCCAAAGGACCTATTCGTTTGGCTTAAACTTTAATTTCTAAAATGACTATTATCATGCAAAATATAAAAAGACAAATTGGCAAGATTGGAGCGTTGTTGGGGATCTTATTTCTTATCATGAGCTGCAACGATGATTTCATGGAGCGGTATCCCACTACATCGGTTACACCGGAAGTGTTTTTTAGCAATATCAACGATCTGAAAACATATACAGATGGTTTTTATGGTAGTTTGAGTGCACCGATAGCGGATATCGGAACAGATAATCTGGCACATCACAATTCGGGAAGTACGATTGATGAGATTATGCGTGGCGGTGTAAATCCTCAGAATGCAGCGGTATGGAGCTGGTCTACCCTGCGAAATATCAATTTCTTTCTAGAAAATGCAGGTCGTGTGAAAGGCGCTAGCGCCACCGATGTAAACCACTATATCGGTATCGCCAGGTTCTTTCGTGCCCGATTTTACATGGATAAGGTCAATCAGTATAGTGATGTGCCTTGGTATGGTCAGACTATGGGAACTTCGGATATCGAGCTGCTGCACAAAAAGCAGGATAGCCGCACGCTTGTGGTAGATTCCATTATGGCTGATCTCGAATTTGCTGCGGCCAACATCAAAGCTGACGGCCACAAATCGACAGTCACCAAGTGGGGAGCTTTAGCCCAATTGGCGCAGTTCGCCTTGCAGGAGGGAACGTTCCGTAAATATCATACGTATTTGAACCTAAGCGGATCGGCCAATACATTTCTTCAGCGTGCTGTTTCTGCTGCCGAAGAAATTATGAAATCGTCCAAATTTTCGATCAGTACTGCGGGCGGTGTCAACCGTGCCTATCGGGATCTATTTATCAGCCTCAATCTGCAGAGCAATCCCGAGACCATCTTGTTTATAGATTATGATAAGGATTTAGGCCGAAGACGTAATGCGCATACGGTATTGGACTATGAATGGGCGCTTAGCCAAACGCTGATGGAAAGTTATCTGATGAAAGACGGAAAGCGTTTTACAGCACAGGCGGGTTATAAAACGAAAAATATTGACCAGGTATTCGTTGACCGCGATCCGCGTCTTGAACAGACTTTTATGAAACCCGGATTTCAGCCGGTTAATGCATCAGCTCCGCAGCGTCTTAAACCAACACTGGGGGGATACAATCAGATCAAGTTTTACCCTGAAATAGCGGATATGATCAGCTGGGAAGCTGCCTATACAGATGCTTTTGTATTCCGTTATGCCGAAATCCTGTTAATCTTTGCGGAGGCCAAAGCTGAGCTTGGGACACTCACGAGCCAGGCAGATCTCGACAAATCAATCAACCTCCTGCGGGCACGCGTGGGGATGCCGGCCATGCAGCTCGGAGAGGCGAATGCCAATGTTGATCCGGTATTGCAAGCTTACTACCCAAATGTAAAAGGTGGCAATGTGGGACTTATCCTCGAGATCCGTAGAGAAAGACGTGTCGAACTGGCTTGTGAAGGCCAGCGATATAGAGATGTCTTTCGCTGGGAAGTGGGCGAACGCCTAGCTGATCAACAGCAAGGAATGTATGTAAAAGCGCTGGGAGCAATGGACGTGACAGGCGACGGAAAAGTGGATATCGCCATACTCGAATCCGCAAAAGATACCGCCCCGATCAAAGATCTGACCGAAGAGGAAAAGAAGAATATTTCCCTGTATTATTTAAAGGATGCCAATGGTAACAATACGTCCATCTATCTTGAAAATGGAAATAGTGGACATATCATGTTTACCGTAGCACGAGACAAGAAGAAGACATTTGAAAAACCTAAATATTACTATTATCCGGTCGCCAATAGCCAAATGGTACTGGATGGCAGCAAATTGGTGCAGACAAATTTCTGGTAATTGGTCGATTTTTTTTGACAGTAAAGGTAAAGATAGGATCTTCCAAAGGATGGGAAGCATCCTATCTTTCCTTTTAGGGTAGATTGGGAATTTTGAATAGCGCGTATTTTGATAGGAGAAGGCCGATACACGAGTAACCTGAGGGCTAACAATAAATGTTCTTTCCATTCCAATAATATGTATTTTTGGTAAACTAATTCTAATCGATATTGTTAGCTATATGGTATATATTAAATCTATGATCCAAAACCTGTCGCTGTTTTTTTTGCTGTTATTTTCCAACACGGTATTTGCCCAGCAGGCGGATTCGGTCCAGGAGAGCTATATGGCAAAAATGGAACGTTTTTTTAAGGAATCAGAAAAGCAGAGTATACAGGATTTGAAAGTAGATAGGGCTGCTATCCGACAGAATAAAGTGTTGGAAGAGATCAAACTGTTGGCGAGTCAATCGCATACTTTTTTGAAAAAGGGCTATGATTCTGCACGTGTTAACAAGGAATTGGATAAGTTGATCGTTTTGCACAATATTGCAAAAGATGGCGTTTTTAGTCATAAAGGATCTGCCCAATCGTCCAGAAACCTTACCGTTACTTACAACATTTTAAATGCATTATCTGTCGAATTGCTAGCGAATAAAAAAAACATCGACAATTATCAGGACAGGCTGCGCAAGTATAGGCTTGAACTGGACTCGTTGAGCAATGATCCCTCGCTTTTTGTTTTCTCCCGTGATTCTGCTGAAGTTGCGCACTATATGAAAAAGCTTCGGGTCGTGGCCGTTGAGATATCCCCTTTAACGTTACAATTAGAAGAAGCGATAAATTACATTCAGGAAATCCAGAATAACATCAATATGGAAATGCTGAAGATAGCTGCCGACAAAGCTGAGATAGAGTTTTATCAAAAGGAATTGTCTATTCAGTCCAGCCAGCGTAATTTTGTCAATATTTGGGAACCAAGGAAGTTCGACAGATCAATACAGACCATTTTATATTTTTCAGCGGTTAAGGCTAAACTTCTGCTATCTTATTATTTGAAAGGCCATTGGGTAGCCATATTTCTGTTTTTAGTGCTAACCGTAGTTATTTTAACTTACATCAATTCGCTTCAAAAGAAAATTGAGGACAAAACCATAGCTTCCTCTTTTTTATTATTAAAACGTCCTGTTTTTAGCGGGTTGTTGATCGCCCTATGTATCTCGCAATTCCTGTTTCCTGCGCCACCTTTCATCTTGACTTATCTATTTTTGATAGCCAGTGGTATATTTCTTTCAGTGGTGATGCGAGGATATATTACTGCCTATTGGATGGGCATTTGGCTAACGTTTTTCATCCTTTTTATATTTGCCGGTTTGGACAATCTTATTCTACAGCCTTCACGGATAGAGCGCTGGGCAATGATTGTTATCGCATGCCTAGCAGCAACAGCTGGTATAACTGCACTGATCCATAAAAAACCGAAATCAGATCTTAAAGAAAAATGGATTTTATATCCCATCGGATTTATGGTCTTGCTCGAAATACTGTCCATTGTGCTCAATTCCTTTGGCCGATTTAACTTTAGTAAAGTCTTTATGATTGCCGGTCTGGTCAATGTGGTGGTGTGTATATTATTTTTATGGGTGGTTCGATTGGTCAACGAAGGCTTGCAATGTGCTTCGGCTTATTATAAGAATAAAGAGCGGAGACTTTTTTACTTAAATTACAATCGGGTCGGACAACGCGCACCATTATTTTTTTATGCTTTATTGGTGCTGGGATGGTTTGTGATATTTGGTCGAAACTTTTATGAATTCCGTTTTTTGTCGGACCCGCTGAATGAATTTCTGAATAGCAACTATCGCCTTGGGACATATCAATTTTCTGTTTTTAATCTGATTCTTTTTTTTATCATCATTAGCTGTGCTACGGTGCTGTCTAAAATCGTATCTTTTTTTGCTGCGGATTCGCAGTGGGTGAAAAAAGACAATTCGCAGGAAAAGCAGTTTCGGCTGGGAAGCTGGATTCTTTTGATCCGTATTGCAATTGTTGTTATTGGATTCTTTTTGGCTTTTTCGGCACTTGGCATCCCCGTTGAGCAAATCGGTTTGGTGATAGGCGCCTTAGGTGTCGGTATCGGCTTCGGCTTACAGACCTTGGTCAACAACCTGGTCAGTGGCCTAATTCTCGCTTTTGAGAAACCGGTTAACGTGGATGATCTGATCGAAATAGGGGGTAAAACCGGAAAAGTTAAATCCATTGGGTTCCGCAGCAGCGTCATTGGTACTGCAGAGGGTGCTGATTTGATTATGCCAAATGGCGATCTTCTCAATGCGCATGTCATCAATTGGAGTTCTGGCGCTTCACGAAAGCGATTCAGTATGCGACTCGAGGTAAGGTATGGTACTGATTTGGACAACATGTCCAGCGTGGTAAAGGAGGTATTTGAACAAAATAACAGCATATTACATTCGCCCGGCGTCGTAATACAGTATGCATCGGTGAGTTCGCAAGCTGTCGCCGTAGACATTTATTTTTGGCTAAGGTCAGGAGTGGATGGTGCCCAAGTAAAGAGCGACATTTTTTCCAGCATCCATGCCGTATTTCGAAATGAAAAGATTGAATTAGCCATGCCCATTCAGGAAGTTAAACTTGATAATGAGGGACTATAGCTATAGATAGCAGATTGCTGTTTCTGGCCAAATGAACCGCTTATAAATAGAGGATGTATTAAAATGCAGCAGACACATAATATTAAACTTAAATATACTAGCGATGAATTTAATTAAATTTTTACTACTTGTACAGCTCTTTTTATGGGGCGGGAAGAACGTGCTATCCGCGCAGCAAAAAGATGATATTATCTATCTCAGGGATGGACAACAAAAAAAAGGAAAAATCGTAACGATTGCTGATGATCTAATCAAGTTTTCCTATCCGGGTGAAAGCGTCTTATATGAGTTAAAGAAAGATAAAATTAACAAAATTGTATTTGCAAATGGTCGCGAGGAGGTATTTGAACAGATTGCCACTTCAGAAAGTACGACTTCAAATACATCGCTAAGTCCAAGCGGTAATACCTTGGCAGTCATTCCATTTGAAATTGCGAGTAATGACCAAAGCATTATGACCGATGCAATGCGAAAAAAAATACAAGAATCCTGTGTGGAAGCAATTCAGGGCCAAAAACTGGCAGTGCAGTTGCAGGATCCGCGTACGACAAATGCCATCTTGGCGAAAAATGGAATAAACTTTTCAGATATTGAGCATCACACGCCAGATGATTTAGCCAAGATCTTAAATGTCGATTACGTCGTCATGGGCGTTTACGACATCGAGAATAAAGGTGCTTCAACCTATGGATCTTCAGTTTCGACGTACGATGCAAAACAAAAAGGAGATAAAGAAAAAGGTACAGCGGTGACTTCAAATAATTCGTATACCGTAATAAATTACGATACAAAGGTACATTTGACGATCTATGATAATACTGGACGTCAATTGTTTTCGGACTCGCGATCACCGTTTTTTGGAAGTTTAGACTCTTACAAAGGGGCACTAAAAACTTTGGCGAAACGAATGCCACTAAAAAAATAGATTATGTCCCGGATTGGGATCTTTAGACCATCTATTAAACACTTCTTGTAGCTACTCATTGGAGTGTGTGTAACAATATCCAGGTATGTTGGCGTTTGTGTGGTCTATCTGAGCGGCAGGTTTAAGATCCGAAGCTAGGCTTTTAAGATCCAGGGTTAGGCTTTGCGTTTCAACTTGTTATTGCTAACTTTAGGGCAGGCAATTGTAACTTGATCATTTACTTGAAAAACGCATATTATACAACAGAATCAGAACTACTGATTCGCCTAAAAGCAGGTGATGAACTGGCTTTGGAGCAGCTGATGAGGAAATATAAAGGTCCCTTGGCTCTCTCCATGTCGCGTTTGATCAAGTCGCGCGAGGATATCGAAGAGCTGCTACAGGAATTATTTTTGCGGATCTGGAAAAATAGGGCCAACCTCGATACCGAACGTTACCTGGCCTATATGTATAAGATTGCTGAAAATTTGGTTTACGACCGATTGCGCAAAGCTGCACGCGAAAAAAGGCTGTCGGTAGACTATTTCACCCATATTATAGAAGCCTATTCCCATATTGAAGAGGGAATCTTTGGAAAGGAGATACTCGATGTGCTGCAACGGGGTATCCAACAATTGCCCGAACAGCGCCGAAGGGTGTTTGAGCTCTGCAAAATAGAAGGTAGGAGCTACGAAGAGGTCAGCCAGCTCTTGTCCATTTCGGTCGCAACAGTCAATTCCCATATCACCAACGCTAACGCTTCTATCAAAGCTTATTTCAGACAGCACCCTGAGCTGGCCTCAATGGTCCTGCTCACATTTTTATTCGCGAATATCAGTCCGGATACTTTCGCGGCTTCCCCGTTTTAATTTTATTTTCTAATGGCCTAATCTTTTTTAGAATAGGCTCATCGGCCCCCAGCCACTTCCTAAGCGTGGTGTTTTAATTTTTTTTACTTTTTTTTCAGATCGCTTCATTGGTTTTTTCATTGCGTTCGTATTACTAATAAAAAGAGCTATGCAATCTTCCCGTTTTTCCGAATTGTTTGAAGGCTATCTGACGAATAAACTGACTCCAAAGGAGATGTTGGAGCTAGAGACCTTGATGGCGGATGAAAAAAACGACGCGGGTCTACGGCAGCTGATCGGGCTGGAGTTGTCAAGCCTGGCTACGGCCGCACAGCAGCTTGATGGCCTGGACGGCGATTTGCCGGAACTGGAGAAAAAAGTATTGCAGACCATTCGGAAACCGAAAGCCAGGGCGCGCGTGATCCTGTACAATAAATGGATCCGCATAGCGGCGGTAGCTGTCCTTCTGGTGGGATTGGTACTTTCGGTACGTTATCTCGCCAATGAAGATGGACGGGCAGCGAAACAGGCCCGTATTATGCCGGGCGGAAATAAGGCAACGATCAGGCTGGGGGATGGCACGGTCGTAGATCTGAGCGAAAGTCAATCGGAAATCGTACTGGGACAGCATATCGCCTATGGGGACGGTTCGCCGGTGCGGGGATTGGCGCTCGGAAATGTGGACGGTCAAGAGCTGGCTATTGATGTTCCTAAAGGCGGAACCTACAAAGTCGCGCTTCCCGATGGCACGAGGGTCTGGTTAAACGCCGATTCGCGCCTGCGGTATAACTTGAGCCTGGCTGATGAAGCGAGAAACCTAAAACTGGAAGGAGAGGCTTATTTCGAGGTAGCACATCGCTATATTACCAAAGGTAAGGAAAAAATGCGGCAGCCCTTTGTGGTACATACTGCCGATCAGATCATAAAGGTATTGGGTACCTCATTTAACGTAACGGCTTATAAAGGCGAGCCGGACCGGACTACGCTGATCGAGGGGCGGGTCGAACTGTCTCTCCCTGACGGATCAAACAGGCAGTACCTGAAACCGAATCAACAGGCCCTCGTCAGCGGGGGAGCGATCAGCATCGCGGATGTCGAAAGCGCGGCTTACGTCTCCTGGAAAGATGGAACATTTAATTTTTCGGATGAATCGCTTGAGTTGATCCTGAACGAGGCCGCACGCTGGTACGATATTGAGGTTGACTTTGAAGAACCTCGTCTGAAGAAGTTGAAATTTGAGGGCATTATTCCCCGGTATGAGCGGCTGGAATCGTTGTTGAAAATTTTGGAAAAGACTGGTGCGGTCAGGTTTGAGCTCCAGGGAAAACTGCTGCATGTCAGGAAAAAATAAACCCAAATAGAAAAGAAACCTTAAAAAACAACTGGCCTATGAAATAAAACGACAGCAGAAAAATGATGCGAGAACGAAAAAAGGCAATAATCAGGGGCGTTTGCGGCGCCCCCGATCCAATTGTCAGTCGTGATCAAAACGCTCTTGAACAACACATTTTAATACCTAACCAACCAACACAAATGTATAAAATAAACAGGAAAGATGTACATTGGTTACCTAACCTAACCAGAACGTGTATTATGAAAACAGCAATTACCGCTATGATTTGCAGTCTGTTTTTGGTCCATATCAGCGCGAGGACCGTGGCGCAGATGGTGACGCTCAGGCAAACAAAAATTACGCTCAAAGACGCTTTTAGAGACATCAACAAGCAGACCGGCTACCACTATATCTGGTCTGCGGAGAAGGTGGAAAGTAACAGGAGCATCACCGTCAACATTAAAAATCAACCACTCCGCGAAGCTATACAATCCATTATAAAGGGATTGCCGCTGACTTATGAACTTGAGGACAAGTTGATCATTATTAAAGAACAGCCGGTCGCAGCCGGTCAAAAAACTGTGCTGGTGCAGGAGGGCATTACCGTTAGGGGACGGGTGACCGATTCGTTGAATAATGGTCTTTTGGGGGTGACCGTTAAAGTGCTTTCGGCGGATCTGAAAATGCTGAAATACGCCAGCAGCAACGGCAACGGGGATATTTACATCGAGCATGTACCCGAGCAGAGTTATCTGGAATTTTCTTTGCTGGGCTATCTGCCCCAACGGATTAAAGCAGCCGAAAATATTGGAACGCTGCGCTTGCGGCAGCAGAGTCAATACCTGGATGAGCTTGTCGTGGTGGGCTATCTAAATAAGAAAGCTTCGGAAGTAACGGGTGCTGTACAGCAGGTCAGCGGGGATGTTCTGCGCAGCAGTGTCACCTCGTCCAATGTCCTGTCCATGTTAAAAGGTAAAACCGCGGGCCTGTATATTACCGAGACATCGGGCGAGTCGGGTGCCAAAGGGCAGGTGGTCGAGCGGGGGCAGTCGTCGATGACTACGCCTACCAACAACTATCTGGGGCCGCTGATTGTGGTGGACGGGGTGATAACCAATTATCAGGCCGTGCAGGATGCCGTCAATCCGGCTGATGTCGAAAATATTTCCATTTTGAAAGACGCTTCCTCAACGGCCATATATGGTTCACGTGCGGCGCAAGGGGTGATCGTCATTACGACCAAGCGGGGAGTATCAGGCAAAAGTGCTGTAGACGCGCATATCCAATATGGGATTATCCAGCCCAAACGTGATTTGCGCTTTATGAATACCACCGAGCTGATTGGTTTTATGGATCAGCAGATGCGACGCTATTGGGAACAGACAGAATCTGTCCGCAAGACATTTCCGGACGTGAACGACTTTATCAAAGAACGCCGAATCTATACCGATGCAGACCGTTCGCGCAATTTTAACTGGGAAGATGCAATTTATAGCAAGGGTAATCTGCGGAATACGGAGGTCAGTGTCCGCAACGGCAACGATAAGACAAAATTCTATGCCGGCATAGGCTGGTTTAAAGAGAACGGTGCCTTATACGACAATTCCTTCGACCGGAAGAGCCTACGGGTGAATATTGATCATGCGGTATCGCGTAAATTTCATACGAGCCTAAGCCTCAGTACAATCGTGGACCGAACCTCCAAACGTAACGGTATTCCCGAACTGTATATGATCCAGCCTTTTATGTTTCCTTATGATGATAACGGCAATTTGCTGGACAGTCTGCAAGTGCGGCAATCCAACAATTATGGCCCTGCTACGATAAGCTGGACGCAAAATTTCCTGGCCGAAACGGACTATGACAACACGCGCCTGACGAATGTGCAAAATCACCTTGGTAACCTGCGCCTTCGTTATGATATCTTGCCGGAATTGAGTATTCAGAGTACCAATTCAATCAATTATATGGGCACCAATATCAATTCCTATTATGATCCAAGATCATTTTCGGGGCGGTATGGCGGCTTCCCATATTTATTCCGGCCGGGGATGCCAGTACCCAATGGAACCCTGGACCTGGACGATAGGAAAATGGTCGATTATCTGACTTCCAATACATTGAACTACCGGAAAAACTTTGGAGCGCACAACCTGTCGGTGCTGGTTGGACAGGAGTGGGGCAAACGGACCACGGAGATATCCAGTGTCAGCCTGAACGATATGCTGGCCGGCGAACGGAACATGGGAGCGGCAAAAAGGTTTGGCACGGCAATAAATTTAGCATATTCGCAGCCCTATTCGCCAACGGGAGGCTATCAGGAAAGAGCCACATTTTCGGTATTTGGGCAGGCCGATTATAATTATCGGCAGAAATACCTGGCTTCGGCTTCGGTGCGTACGGATGCGACCACCAATTTCGGGCGCGACAAACGCTATGGTACCTTCTATTCCCTGAGCGCAGGCTGGCTGCTGTCATCGGAAGATTTTCTAAAAGATGTCAAAGCGATCAATTCTCTTAAATTGCGCGCTTCGTATGGAACATCGGGGCGCGATCTGGGCGATGGCTATTTGAATACAACCTTCTATGCGACAGGAACCCCAGCGGGGCTCTTCCGTTACGAACAGGAGGGCAATACTGGGGTCCGCATTTCGCAACTGGCAAATCCCCTGATCTCCTGGGAAACGTTATACAATACCAATATAGGAGTGGATGCCCTATTATTTAGCCGTCTGGGAATTACCTTTGATATCTATCATAAGCGGAGCGATGGACTGCTACAGAATGTACTTTTGCCCTCTGCTCAGGGATCTCTGGCCCAATATCAGAATGTAGGGCAGATTATCAACAAAGGGCTGGAATTGATCCTCAACGCGCATGTAATCAAATCAAAAGATTTTAACTGGCATAGCAGCCTTAATTTTAGCTTTAATAAAAATAGGCTCACCAAGCTGTATCAGGATTCGCTATTGGATAGCTATTCAGGTGCCTATTACCGCAAGATCGGTGAGGATATTAACGTCATCAAGGCGGTGGAATACGCTGGTATCAATCCGGATAATGGTAATATGCAGCATTACAACTTTGTCAATGGTGAAAAAACAATCGTTGAAGGGCTCGGAACCACAAGTGATCTGCGCAACTGGCAGACCGTTGGTTCGGCAACACCGAAGTTTTTTGGCGGTTTTACCAATACGTTTCAATACAAGGCCTTTACGCTCAGTGCCGAATGGTGGTTTCAGTATGGCAATTATCTGATGATGAGTATTGTCAATAATTTCCAGAGTCCGACTTTACCAAGACTGGGCCGTAACAATATCGTGTTTGGCGAGAACCAGCATGTCTGGAAAGGACCGGGCGATACGGAGGCAAACTATCCGGATGTATTCAGTACGGATCCCAATGCCTGGTCTGCATTAAGTTACCGCTCATCCAGGTTATGGGGAAATGGCAGTCATGCCCGCCTGCGTAATGTGCGATTGGCCTATAAATTACCAGAGCACATCCTCAAAACCGTAAAACTGGCAAATGCGGCGGTCTATATCAGTGGCGACAACCTGCTGCTCATTAAAGACAAGGATTTTGTTGGTGCAGATCCGGAGGGGGCTGTACTCGGTGCCACTTCCTATGGCGGTGTAGGCACTGGGTTCGCCAATCCGCGACGTTTTTTAATGGGCATTCAAGTTACGTTTTAATTATTTACATATGAAAATCAGATCTATATACCGATATCATAGTAGTAGAAGTCTTTATTTTCTAGCGACTATGCTTGTCGCGGGATTGACAAGCAGCTGCAATAAGCAGCTGGATGAGCTTCGTCCGCATAATGTTATTTTTGAAGATATCCAGTTTGACCGTCCCGAAGGCTATAGCAAAGCGGTGGTAGGTACCTATAACCTGGTCGCCGGCGGTGCGGTAGCATCTTCCTTTAATTATAACGATATGCTAATCTTCCTCTCAGAGGCAAAAGGCAACACCATTAGGGCGCTGGATGCAGAGGTCAACAAGAATACGGATGTATTTAATTATATCAATTCCAGTACCAAAGACCGCTCCCATACCTACGAGTTTTGGCGGGGCAGCTACACGGTATTGCTGCACCTCAACAAGATATTGGGCCATGTGAAAGCGGGCGAAACGAATGCTGAAATCTTGCAGGCAAAAGCTGAAGCCCTATTTCTGCGGGCTTACGTCTATTTTAACCTGGTACGTCTGTACAGTAAACCCTACCATCAATCTCCGGGCGAATCGCTGGGGGTAATGCTTGTGCTGGATGATAAAGTCAGCCCTGAACTGGCTCCGAAGAGAGCCACTGTACAGGAGGTGTATGCACAGATCTTAAAGGATCTGGAGACAGCAGCGCCACTATTTACGCAAAAGAAATCGAATAGCTATGGCAGCAAATACGCCGCTTATGCATTGCTGTCGCGGGTGTACCTGTATATGGGTGGCACAGTGGAAAACCCGGTAGCAAATTTCAATCAGAAGGCTGCGGAATACGCGGACAAAGTGATCAAAGAAGGCGGTTATCAGCTGTTACGGGATCAAGCCTATCTTGATTATTATAAGACCAACAATATCAACAACAAAGAGGATATCTTTGCGGTGAATACGGACTATTCGCAGGGGCTGATCAGCAATTATTTTGTGATGCCCGCACAGATCAACTACACCGGGGGGTTATATCGTCCATCGCCCTATCTTCTCAATTTGTTGGAGGCCGATGATAAGCGAAATAGCTTCTATTTCAACAATGTAACGCCAGGATATCCGGACGATACCCGGGCGGTTTCAAAATACATGATCGGTTATCAGTCACTTTATGGTTTTTCACCTTTCCGCTACCTGCGTCTGGCCGAGATGTACCTCAACCGGGCAGAGGCTTATGCCAAGCTTAATAAGGACGCTGAAGCATTAAGTGATATCAATGTGATCCGCCAGCGTGCGGGTTTGACTGCCTTATCGGGATTGGTAGGTAAGGCGCTAATGGATGAAATCCTCAAACAGCGCAAGCTGGAATTGGCCTTTGAAGGACATGCCAGTTACGACGAATTCCGAAACGGGCTACCGATGATCCGAAATTATAAATCAGGTAGTTCTGCCGAATTGAATATCAGCCCGAACGACAAAAAAATAATCATGCAGATACCAGAGGAAGAGATCATAGCAAATCCTAACCTGGTTCAGAATTAAGCTAATAAATAGAGGTTTTAATCTTTCTAAAATTGAATAGCAAATGAAAAAATATATTTTAAGCATCGTCTTGTTGACCGGTTTATCATCGCTTGCCCTGGCGCAGCAGCCTTTTGTACTGAAGGGGGAAACCGTAAACGTCACATCGTCCCATGTCTACCTGGCTTATCGCAGCCAGGGTGCAGGTAAATCTATCCTGGACAGTGCAAAAATTGAAAATAACAGGTTTGTTTTTAAGGGGAAAATCGAGGAGCCGGTGATGGCCTATCTGTATCTGGACCGAAAAAGCAGGAGCGTGGATGATCCGAATTCACTGAGTTTATATCTCGAGCCCAAGAATATGAGCATCCGTCTCGAAAAGGATAAATTTAAAGATGCCCTGATCAAAGGATCAAAGACGCAGGACGAATGGGCAAAGCTCGATGTGGAGAAAAAAAATATTCGTAAAGAAATGGAACCTGTACTGGAAGAATATAGCCGTTTAAATAAGGGCTACATGGATGCGGATGCCGAACTGAAACTGTTGGAAGCCAAAGTAAAAAAGCTGAAAGAAGAAGCCTATGATTACCGTGAAAATTTTACACCATTTAATGATCGTATGAGCAAATTGGATGTGGAATTTATCAAGAAAAATCCAGATTCATATGCAAGTTCTTATCTAATGCAATTTATGACAACCGGAGGCGACCTGAATCAAATTGAAGGACTATACAATGGTTTATCTGAGCGGATCAAGAACAGCGGCTATGGCCGGGAAATCGCGGAAAAGATCCAGGGCTTAAAAAACGGTTCGCCCGGCAGCAAAGCATTTGAATTTCAGTCGGCTGACATCAACGGTACACCGCTTGAACTCGCGGCATTCAAAGGTAAATATGTGCTGCTGGATTTCTGGGCAAGCTGGTGTGTGCCCTGCCGTAAAGGGAATCCGCATCTGATCGACTTATACGGTAAATATAAAAATAAGGGTTTCGAAATTATCGGCGTTGCGGACGACGACCGGAGTGAAGCGGCCTGGCGCAAAGCTGTGGACCAGGATAAAATCGGTATCTGGAGACATGTACTGAACGGACTGAAATATGAAAATGGCGAATTTGATCGGTCCAAATCCATCTCTGTCCACTTTGGGATCAGTACCTTACCGACCAAGATCCTGATCAACCCGGAGGGCATTATTGTGGGCAGATATGGCAGTGGTGCTGAAGATGACACCGCATTGGACAAGAAGCTGGCGGAACTATTTGGTGGATAATGGGAATAGCGCTGTTCTGTAAAGGGACAGAAAGGACCTCCTGAAATAAAAAGACTAGTCGTGAGATTAGTCTTTTTTTATTTTCTTTCTAAAGTTTCCCGGTGTATCTCCCGTCCATTTTTTAAAGAACTTGGCGAAATTGGAAGCATCATAGGTCAGCAGAAATGCAATTTTTGCGATGGACAGGGATGAATAGGCCATGAGTTCTTTTGCTCTGGCGATGATTTTCTGGTTGTAAAAATAACTGGGATGGTTTCCTTTTTCCTTTCGGACGGCATAAATAAGATGTTTGTGTGAGATGGCCAGTTCACTGGCGATCAGGTTGATCTCCATAAACGCCATCGTACGGCCTTGTACTACATCCTCAATGTGTCGGTCCAAAAACAATAAATATTGATTGGTGATCTGAGCGGCACGGTTTTCTGGTTTCATACCTTATGGGGGGATTTATGCTGAGGCTGATATTGTTTTAGTGGATGCTGTCTTATTTATCCAGGATGTGGCGTGTGAAGAATCGAACCTCATCCCGATCGGGCAATACTATCCGAATTGATGGGAGGGTGAAAAAGCCCGGCGATGGAAATCATGCCGAGCTTTAGATACCTATTATTTTCTATAGGTGTTGTTAAGTAAGTAGGGATACTTATAAAAACTATAAAATAAAAGTATACGTTATCAGCTATTTATCCTGGATACAACGTACGGGATAACCAGCTCTTTTAAAATAATTCGAGGTATCCCAACCACCGTTTTCAAATCCACGGCCCTGATAAGCTCTGTCGTTACCACCTACTGCCGTATTTAACCAATAAATGGCCGAACTTTGTCGAATAAGCTGTGCTCCATTGGTCGAGCTTCTGTGCGCTGCAGCCGGAAAGCTTAATTTAATATCGCTGCTTTTTTTACTGGTCATAATATGTGCAGCCGTAAAATCTGATAATCCAGGTCCTGTTCCATTTCCGGAAAACGGAATCCAGTTTCCAATCGATGTATGGCGGGTAGCGTTGCCCAAACGGTTGAATTCAGCTTGGCTAGGTACCCGGTCTCCCGTACCACATGGATCCAATGCTGCTTTTATAGGCGCTGTCGCAGTACCGTTATTCCAGGATCCATCTGCAGCAGGCGTTGTGTTCCAGCCAGCGATCGCGCCATCGCCGCTATAAGCATTTGCGACAGGCAATTGACGGCCCCATTGGTAGTAATTACCATATAGCGCCTGTACCGAAGGATTGGCATCCGGATTATTGCTCGCAGGGTTTACATTGGTTACACCAAGATTATAACGGTCCCAACGGTGACCAGAAATGACCGCATAGCGTGCATCTGCATCAGAACTGCTTCGGGTTACATTCGATGCGTTGACATAACGGTCACTGTTAAAACGCAATTTCATCGTATAGGAATAGCCCGGTTTTAAACCTAAGCCCGCATTGGAGAAATTAAAGTTAACCGCTTGCGCATTGACGTCGTGGCCGATTTTGATCTGGCCGCTTGGTATAGTTAAGGCAATTGAAAAAGTAGACGACTGATTCTGGTTGACAATAAAGGTCTGGCCAGTCGCATTGAGGTTCGAAACCGGTGGAACATTCGTTACATTGCTGGAGGATACAGTCGCACCAGTGCTCAGGTCAACAGTGGCGTTAGCGAAAGCTGAAACCCATTCTGCCTGTACCGGAACCTCTGAAAGATAGCCGCCCTTTTTATAGTTCGCTGTACCAAAGGTTCCTGTCGCATCACTATTGTCGACTTGAAGCGTCACACGGGTAAACAGATGCTGCAAGGGAGCCGTCAATGGAGTTGGTGTATTGTTGCCCAGGATCGTGACATCTTTTTCGATGACGTACATCAGGTCTCCGCCATTCTCTGCAAAGCTGGTAAAAGCGAAATTAACTGTACCTGCCGTGTATAGGTTCGTTGTTGGCGCAGCAGGAGGGGCAGTAGTCGTAGACCCCAAGGAATAGATGACAAAGGTATATTTATTGCCTGCAATCAATTTATCCCCAAAAAATACTTGGGTCGAATCAGCAGCGTCACCGACAGCTTGGTCAATATAAGTACCATCTGTTTCATAAGCGACTACCCGATAAGTTACAGCACCTCTCAATGAGAGCAATTTTGAGGTTGCCTTTTTGCTGCTGGATGCTTTAAGCCCGGTACCACCTGCTGTATTTTCAGTCAGTTCTGCTGTAACGGTAAATGGTCCGGCCTGAACTTCCTGCGTTAACGTAAGGGGTTGAGCCGCGCTGGCCTTTGTAGAGGCTTTCGCTGTAGTAATGTCATCTCCACTAAATTGGGCTTCTGTTAAAGCCAGTTTTACACCACCTCGATTTGCTTCAGTAATAAGTTCAGCCTTCTCCTTACTACAGGAAGCGACGAAGGATACAAGAACAATCAGGGCTAGTTTTATCGTTGTGATCTGTGTTATTTTTTTCATCATTGTCATAAATAAATTTTGATTGTTGCTAGTTCCACCATTCTCCGCCATCTGGATCTTTGGTTTCTGTTCCACCATTATTCCATTCATTTTCGTTGACGCCACTTCCGCCTCCGGGCTGGCCTGATCCAACCGATCCTGCAGCTATCCCTTCCTCCATAACCACCTGTAACTGCTCGATTACGGGTTGCACGTAAATCTTTTTTTCAGTTCTCTTTTTCATGTTATCTTATTTATTATTTGGTTTATGCTTAGCACTTATTGTACAAGGCAGGTTAAATCATGGATAGAAGCAGCTGCCTACAGTTGATAAATGCTTTTTGTTAGTCGGATTTCAATTGCTAGTACTGTTAATGTCTATTTGATGTATTATTGTTGTTTATGTAATTTCTCTTCATTTAAATAATTAGCTGAACAAAGACTTTCATTTCAGGATATATAGCTTGATCCATCGAAATAGATCCTAATTGTTGCTTCAAAGATAATTGAGAAAAAAAGAATAGCTATACCACATATCTATCACACAAGTATCACTTATATTTCACTTTTATTTTTAATTTTCTGGTAAACAGTTTCTTGCGTTATTTTTTTTGAGTGTTTGTCAAAATTATTAGCCAAATAAACTGCCGCCATCTAGGTTGTTTTTGTGTGTTGTAACATTGTTGTTCTATAATGATAATATATTTCACTTTAATACATTATAAGATTTTGAAAGGGATTTTAATATGTGATATATGTGTGATATATACTTATTGTTTCTTTTCAGGAAAATATTTCAATATTTGCAGCGAATTAATTAAAATGTTTATTAATCATCACAAAAACAATTAAAAAAATGATTTTACAAACACAGACAAAGGTAAGCTGGAGAGCATTCGTTCTATCAGCTTTAGTGTGTGGATCGTTGTATTCCTGTAAGGAAAGCAAAGACAGTGTAGCTGCGAGCGGTAAGGCAAGTGTGAATATTCAGCTATTGGGGGTAGAAAATCCAATCGTGACCACAAAGAAAGCAGGTAAGGGCGGTAATGCTACTGGCGTAGCCCAGACTGTAGTGGTTCCTTTGACAAACTCAAGTTCTTTTGAAGCGACATTAACGAACGAGCCGTCCGTAACGAGTGGCAACCAGTTACGGGCCTCGTCCGGAAGCCGTGCTGCGGTGACCGAAGAAAGAACGCCATTGGCAGCGAACATCAAGTATAAAATCGTGGTGTACAATGCCGACGGTGATTATGTAACCGAAAAAACTTATACCAATACGGTTGACAATAGTGTGGCAATCGCATTGGATGCGGGACAGACTTATACGTTTGTCGCTTATTCGGTCAATAGTACTTCAACAGTGCCTGCAGTAACAGCACAAGCTGATATCGCAAATGCCAGCCTAGATAATATCAGCGCGGATCTGATGTATTTTAAGAAGGATTTAGCGGTTCAGTCGGGGGACAACAATTTGGCTGTGGTATTAAAACATCAGTATAGTGAAGTGACCACTAATCTGAGCATGGCAACTGAGATGACAGGAGCGATTACCAATCTGGGTACGACCTCCATTGATCCGACGCATGCCAGTGCAAATCTAAAACTGGCGGATGGTACAATAACGTATAATGGCAATACCACAAGTACTGCGGTGCAATTCCCAGCTTTGGGTGCAGGTTTACGTACGGTTTCAAGTAATCCGACGCTATTGATCCATCCGGGTGCAACAAATGGGGTATTTAGCTTTGGATCAATTACGATTGACGGCGAAACCAAGAACAATGTATCTGTAGCAGGCTTAAAGATCGTCCCTGGACAACGTTACAACCTCAACCTGAACTTCAAAACCTGTACACAACCTGTAACAGGTGGAGCAGATCTAAACTGGAGCTATCCTGCTTCAGGATCCGGCGCTGTTGTTGATGGAGTGACCCGGCCGGCAGGATATGTCGTAACCAAAGATCTTACTGCTCCGGGAGCTGACTATGGATTCGTGTTTGATATCCAACAACTGGACAACTCCTTTAACATGGAGGTAAACGGCGTTAAATTGGCAACGCAGGAGATTCAGTTTGAAGCAGGCATTGCCATCGCGCCACGAAACGTTCAATTTGCGGACGGCAGTCTCTATGGTGGAACCAATACAGAAGGTGGCACCGTTCCTCAGGTTTACAGTTTGACCGGTACTTCAGCAAACCCAGTAATTCGTGTAGTGATTAGCCGCTCAGGTGAAGTGTCTATGTATGGTAGCAAAGCCAATGGTGGTGAATTGTATCCTTTAGTATTGACGCAAGGTTCTTTCAACACGGTGCCTTGGAGCTCTACAACCAATAATGTCAAAATTACACAAGTGGTTCAAGGTGCAACCAAAATGGTGGGCGCCGGAAGCGGTAGAAAGAAAGTTGCCTGTACGCAATAGTCAGCACCAAATTTTAAATGCATAACAATCGTATTTAATAAGAATATAAGATATGAAAACAAATCAGTCAAAAAATATATATGTCAGCCCAAAGATAGAGGCGATGAATGTCGAATTGGAGCAAGGTATTGCAGCAGGTTCTGCTGCTCCTGGAAATACGATTAGTAATGACCCACAGGAATCCTGGGATAATGCCGATGATGACAACCGTTTAATCAATTGGTAATCCCTCCAGTTCAAAATTGGTTGATTCATCTGAGTTCGCCCGACAGGTTTAAATTATTCCTGTCGGGTTTTTTGTGGCATCGATTACTTTACTGGATACAGGAGTTAAATTATAGATTTCACTTTCCTAAGCAAGGGAAACAATATACGTTCTGAGGAAGAGTTTGCACGCAGCATGTGACATAGATTCCTTTCAGATTAGAGGTACCATCGATTGAAAACAGAAAAATAAGCGATCTTTTTCTACAATATTGTCTTTTATTTTAAGTGCGCATGAATTGTGTCCCCTTCGTAGGTTTTCAGTTAAGGTGTTTTTTTGTAATACTAATGTCTTGTTTTTCAGTTTTTTATAAAGTGTGATATCAATGTGAAAGGTGCTTTTTTTTGTTTCTTTCTTTTAATGTAAATATTTGTCAAACAGAATTAGGTCGGACATTCCAGCAGCGAAGCTACCAGATAAAAGTACAGCACAAATCTGCAGTCTTACCACCTTTAACTTTTGGCCGTATTGAATTATCGCTCGGATTAATGCGTGAAAGTCCGTGATAATATATTTGGATTTACTCGATAGGGCAGATGGAGCCCTGTCGAGTTTAAATTATTAAGACGGCCTATTTCCTCTGGAAAACGAAAATAATTGTCGGCTTTTGGGTGAAAATATTTCGCTCAAGGAACGGAATATAAGAATAAAACTTATTGAAATACGATGTACAATGGAAAGGAATGACTTTAATCATTTAATAGCTTTAGCGAAGAATAATAATGCTGAATTTTTGGCTTTGTTCAATGAAATTTATCCCGAGTTTGTCACCTCATTGAAGACAATAAATCCTAAAATCCGGAGCAGCGAACTGGAATTTTGTGCGATGACCTTTCTGAATTTTTCGACCAAAAATATTGCTCAATACACCTTTGTAACGGTGCGTGCTGTACAAGTACGTAAAAATAGATTGCGCAAAAAACTGAATATCGCTTCCGACATCGATTTTAACAATTGGATGCGCGAACAGATACAACGAAAACCACCAGTTGAACAGGAGCAAAGCCCAAATAAAATTACCTAAGGATAAAGCGTTGCTGTTTCACTTTATCTACATATTCATAATATTGGATATTCAAGAAAGTTCAAGTGGTCTTTGGAGAGAAGAGATATGTTTTGATGCGCAGAATAGCAGAAAAAATCTTTGATAGACTTTTGCATTAGATTTTAGGTTATATGAATAAAAAGATTTTTTTATGTGATGACAATCTGGTCATTTTGGAGGCTTTAGAAATGATACTGAGTATGACCGATGCGAAGGTTGTCAGTGAAAGCAAAAGTTCTAAAGCCCTATTCTACATTATAAATGAAAAGCCTGATATTTTTATCTGTGATTTGCAGATGCCCGAACTAAATGGTGAAGGCCTTATCAAACAGGTTCGTTCGCATAAAGAATTAGATAACCTCTTTATCCTATGCATTTCTGCTTTCTATGGGGGTAAAGATATCGCAATCCGTGCGGGTGCCGACTATTTCCTCCCTAAACCTTTCGAGATAAATGAACTATTAGCTGTTGTGAATCGTGTTTTGGATGCTGGAACATATTGATAGAGATCTTGTTATCTGATATATTGTTGTCCTGCCAAAAGAAATTATTTGACAAGAAGCTATCCCTTGGAAATGATTTTTATATCTATATAATGATTTAAAATTGTTAGTTTTGCAGCGCGGATTTGGGTCCAAAAAATGCCTTAAATTCTCGTTCCATATAACGATTTATAATAAATGATAACCTACTAAATGAAAAAACAACTTCTTTTTTTAATTTTAATATTATTTACGCTTAAAGCAGTTGCTGGCGATGGACGGAAGCAGGAGGTGGATTCACTTTTAGCGAAGTCGATGGAATTCGGTGGTAAAGGAGATCTGGTCACCTATATCGAGATGGCGATAAAAGCGCTTAATTTGGCTAGTGCGGTCAACTATGATGTAGGAAAGGCGAAATCCGGCTCTTATATAGCTGAAGGTCTTATTACTGTAGGGTTATTTAAGGAAGGATTGAAGCAGCTGGATCGTATTGAAACCACAGACTTTTATAAGAATGAAATTTTCATGCAATCCGAAGTGCATCGGTTGCGGGGAAGAGCTTATGGAGGGCTTATGCTTTATCAACAGGCCCTTCGGGAGTTACGTATGCAGCAGGGACTGATCAGAAAGCTGACCGGTGAAAAACAAATAAAATCCTACCAGTTTAACTATGAGAATTTAGCCGTTGTGTTTCAGCGTCTGGGGCAACTGGATTCGATGCAAAAATATACTGAACTACAATTGGACAATCTGAAAGTGTTTGCAGAAAAAGATGCAGCTATGCGCTATCAGATTGTTTATGAAAATTTAGGCAAGTTATATGTCCAGAAAGGCGAGTTAGCAAAAGCGCAGCTATACCTTGACAAATCTTTAGCGCTGATTGAAAAATATAAGATTCCTATTGTGCTGAATACCTATGGAGTATTAGGATCATTGGAGGAGAAGCGGGGTAATCTTAAAAAGGCGGCGGCCTTTTATGAAGAAAGTCTCAAAAAAAAGCGGGTGGCGGGTAGCAGAATTGGAATAAAGAGTTCATACCGCGAGTTGGCTGATTTTTACCGGAAGAACAACCTGGATAAAGCCAGGGCTGATCACTATGAAATGGCCTTTAGTCGACTCAATGATTCCTTGGAGAATGAAAATCGCCAGGTTGTGGATCAGGTGCTCAATCAGATTTTGCAACTAAAAGACCAGGAATCCGAGACTAAGGTTTCAAAAGTAGCTACAATCGCAATTCTGGTGTTGGTATTGTTGGTGGGTGCGATCTCATTTTTTATATGGCGGACCAGACATAATCGTAAGGCTTTGTTGCAGAAAGAAGAGGCTTTGCAGGAGACAGAATCCGTGAATAGGGAACTGACTGAGCAAATTGGTGAAAATAAATTCAATACGCTAGTGGAGCTGGCCAAAAGCAATAATCCGGAATTCCTGACATTATTTACCGAACTGTATCCACAGTTTATCCAAGCCTTAAAATCACGTGATTCAAATCTCAGAAGCACCGAACTGGAGTTTTGCGCGATGGCCTTTCTCAACTTTTCAACAAAAAATATTGCTGAATATACCTTTGTGACCGTCAGGGCGGTACAGGTCCGCAAAAACAGGTTGCGTAAGAAGTTTGATATCCCTTCGGATGCGGACTTCAATAATTGGATGCGTGGACTGGTCGATACGTCAGAACAAGCCTAGCTCATCGGCTAGGAATAAATTGCTATGCGAGGATTGAAGATCTATTATCGTCGGGAGGATGCGCCCATAGCCTTTATATATTCTAATAAAACAGAGGGCAGGCTATTTGGCCTGCCCTCTGTTTTATTAGAATATTAATTATTGTTAATATTTCTCACACAGCGGATTGGAAGACCTTCGTTATGTGCGCGAGTGGGCACTGAAGTGTTGCCGATTGTTCCGTTATCAACCTGTGCAAAAAGAACATAGTTGGTATTATTTCCGGTATAAGCATTACTTCTCGTTATCAAATAGCCTGTTCCTGATGCTTGATGTATTTTTTTTCATAATCGTGCATAATGAATCTGGCTTGTGGCTTGGATGAAGGTCGGTTTTTATCAAATAGAAGTGGAAGGAAAGTCTCCGGATATCCAAGAATTTCTGTAACATAATCCAATTTCACCAATTTAAAATTGTTGTTAAATACGGGATATTTATTACAAAATTCATGACTATTATCGTTAGGGGTAAACTTCGTGTATCAAATTTATTCTTTAATTATGTAGTTGTTTGTCAATATTTTATATTTATTTTTCGTCTTTTTATTTTGCTTTTTGGAGCAAAAATGGCTTCGTTTGCAGGTTAGTAAAAATGTTTTTGATATAATATATTCGTATGAAGAAAGTGCTTTTAAACTCAATTTATTGGAAGATAAAAACGGATAAAAGCTTGAGAGATCTAAATTAGTATTCAAAGCAAATGAAAGCAGATTTTCCCGTTTACACGCCTAAACAAATCGTCGATACCCCCACAAAACCCGTACTTTTTGATGAAGGCTACGATTTGTTTGGCGAAGATGGAGTCGGGGTCCATAAAGTGGACTTTTTTATTATTATGCTTGTTATCGCTGGAGGGGGTATTCATACGATCGAATCCATTAAATATCCGATCATGGCCGGAAATCTGCATCTGGTATTTCCGCGTCAGCAACATGAAGTCGTTTTGGAGCAAGATGCTCGGGTTTATACCTTATATGTAAATAATACATTATTCAATTCGTTTACCGATCATTTTAAATTTACTTTTTTACTATATCAGAATTATCCGGTCATCAAATTGAGCGTACGGGGTTACGGAAATATGCTGCACGAGATTCATGGAATTAAAAACGAACTGATTTTAGTTGAACTTAATCCCGAAATTCTTAAACTCCACCTGATGATCATTGGTGAAATCATTAATCGGGAGGTATTTAGATATTTTCGGGTGGAAGAAAAAGTAAGGAATCACCGTCTGTCGGAATATGTGAAGCTGGTCGATAACTATTTCGCTGAACATAAGCAGGTTGCCTTCTACGCGAAAATTCTGAATGTAACGGTCAATTATCTGAATGTATGCTGTAAAAAATATCTTTCCTGTACTGCAACTCAGGTGATCCAGGACCGTGTTATCCAGGAAGCAAAGCGTAAATTTAGTATTGGAAATATGTCGATCAAAGAGGTTGGATCCTCTTTAGGTTTTGACGATGTATCTTATTTTACACGATTTTTTAGGGAAAAAACGGGATTAACACCGAGGAAATTTATTGACCTTTGCTTCTCGCCTCCCTTGAACTGATTGGTCCGGAATAATGAATGAAACATACAGTTTTGTCACGATTTTAACAACCGTTTTAATGATTTTAGTAACCTCGGATTTGTAAAGGGAGCTTATCTTTAGCAAGATAATTTTTAGTTATTATCTCTGGGTCTAGATACTGTTCGATCCATTATTATTTGCGAAAATTATTACCCTGGGTTCCTAAAGAATCTTAGCAACCTAGGTGGTAACAGTGCTGATATAAAGTTCTGTGAATAGGGACTGACAACTTTGAAAATCAAATCACATGCATAAATTCAATCTTCGGGACTGTGAGGTGAAAATAACTAATCTGTTTTTGCTCGATGACGTTATAAAGAACAAAAAAATCCGTGAAATCCAATATAGTCCGCTTACCTGTCCAATTGAAATCACAAGTCCCAAAACTGCAGCGTCTTTTAGTATTATCTTGTTTGAGCAAGCAAATGGTTATATCAAGATTGATGATGAACGTCATAGACTGAGCAGGCGGATGGCCATTGTGGTCTTTCCCGGGCAGATTGTCATCTGTCATTTAAAGAAAACAACATTGGGACATTATGTCTCGTGTACACGCGAATTATATGAAGCCATGGCTTCAGCCAGCAGCATTCCTATCGGAAGATCCAAACCCATTACAGCCTTCAAATTGAATGAAAGTAATTTTTATTCCTTACTTCAGGAATTTCTGGAAATCAAAAAGCTGCTGAAAAATTATGAGCAAGAAGGAACAGAGATTGTCTCAAACCGTTTCAGAACCATCTATCTGATCTTAAAATCCAGATGTATGACTATGCGAAGATATCACGCTGATGATATCAAAAGTCCATTTCTCAAAAAATTTATCCAGATTTTGGAAGATTCCTATCGACACGAAAAAGCAGTTGTGTATTATGCAAATGCGATACATGTGTCACCGAATTATCTCAATAAGCTTTGTAAAAGGACCTTTAAAGTGAATGCAAAACAGTTTATAAAAAACAAAATAATTGCTGAGGCCAAACGCCAACTTCTGGGAACGGATCAGTCTATCAAAGAAATTGCGTTCTATCTGGGGTTTGCAAATACAGCAAATTTCTCAAATTTTTTCAAAAGAGAATCCGGATTTTATCCGAAAGATTTTATTCAGTTCCGGAAACAAGCGGTGTAAAAACGATAGATTGCATCCTGTGGTCGGAAAGTGAAAAAAATGATATAGCCTCTGGAGAAAATCCTAGAAGCTATAATCTACTCCAAAGCTGACGTAACCTGGCAACAATTTGTATTCCGTACTGCTATTGTAAAGGTCAGTCAGTTCAGTATTTCTGAAAAAACGGGTATTAAATATATTTTTTGTAGTCATGTTAAATCTCATACGTTGCTTTTGAAGTTCATAAAAGAGGGAGAAATCCGAAAAATAATAGGTCCTGGAATCTTGCCCCAGAAAACTGCCAAAGCGATAAGACTCGTTCTTTAGATTGCACTGTAGATTTTGGCCCATGTTCACAAATATATTCAGAAATCCACGGCTATTTTTTAGGGTATTCTTGTTTTCTGAGCGGTAAGTAACCGACTGTATTGTATATCCGGTATAAATATTTAACCGGGATTTCCACGCACTCCGGAACGACAATCCATAATCGTAGGTGTCTGTATGGATCTGTCGGTTGCCCAATCCGGTCACGACCGTTTCATAATCCGCGCTATTTGCAGCTAGGTCCAGCCGGAAATTTCCGCTGACTACTTTCAGGTAATAATTCAGGTCGGTTTTATAAAAGCTGCTTTTTTTGTTTTTAAGCAATACCTGCTGCGCGAGATTGAAATTAGGATTTGGACTGCTCTCCATGCCTACATAATCGAATAGAATCTGATGTCCGATATAGAGGTTGGCAAAAAAACGGTCCGTCATACTGCCATAGGTGTATGTCAGCGTTGCGCCAGAACTGTTTAAAGTGGCCATATCCGCCATTCCTTTAATGAAATTTCGAATACCTGTGCTATAATAATGGGGGACAAGTTCGGTGAGTGTAGCATTCTGTTGCTGAAAGTAAAGTTCCGTTTCGATGCGTCCCTTACGGTGCACGGCCCATCTGCCTATTAGACCCGGAGAAAACTGCAGGCTGTTTTTGCGGCTGCGTTTGCCAAAATCTGTTAGCCTGTTTTGAACAACACCGATCTGCAAGCGGGGTGTCCATTCCCATTTCTTCCCCTTAAAAGTATATTTGGAAATAAGATTGGTCTGGAATACCGAGAGGTCCATTTCATTGGCAAATTTCTCAGGATAGCTGTCCCTTTCCCCAGTCTTTCCTTGCTCGGCCTGTAGCATCAATCGACTGTTCAGTTGCTGCTGTTGATAGGCCGCCGTCAGGGCGAGCTCAAAATAATTACCATTTTTTTGCCGGTTTAGATAATGGGTTGTAGCACCGAGGTAGCGTAGATCATTTTCGATATGCTGTTTTACGGCTGCGAAATCTTTCTTCCCGAACAGATCTTCGTAATAGTACCGGTCGATACTGTAGTCTACCGGGGACTGTTGATCTATCCAACGGATGGAACTGACCAGCGCCTCCCGCTCCGAAAATTTACGGCTATAGCTGAGGTTGTGGTTGGTCAGGCGGCCCTTGCTTTTGGCCAGCTCCTGACTCCGGTCACCATTAAAGAGTAAGCTACCTAGGTCATTTTGCCCAAGTGAACCCAATGTCCCGGTATAGCTCAGTGTGTTGTACGTATCAGGTTCGAACTGCAATTCCAATTTCGTGAAATAATTATCAATACTGCGGGTAAAATGATAGTCTTCGGTATTCGTAAATTGAATATCCTGCAGCTGATAGTTTTGTATTGTATTGCGGTAGAATGATTTTTTTGTTGGATTCGCAAAACCCAGCCATTTGATTTTAAATGTTGAAGTTGGATTTAAAATGCTGTTGAGAGACAGTAATTTGTCGTTATTGAAGTTTGTCCTCCTGTAGTCAAATCCGGGCAGGCTCGGGGTATTGTCAATCAATTTGGGGGTGCTTATTCCCACTCCAATCTGTCCGGGCTCATCCGCTGAACCGGACTGGATTAGGTGATTGATGCTGCTAACGGCGTCAAGCCCATTGTTATTGGCGCTTCCCAATAGATAATATTTGTTTTTCTTTCCGAAATTCATGAGGTTGGCATTGGCCTGATAATATTTGTTGCCACCTACGGGAGAGCCCTGTAGATCGACCGAGCCTAGCCACTGTGCTTTGCTGTCTTCCTTCAATTGCAGATTTAGGGCGACCTTGTTTGAGTTTTCGATGCCTTTCAATTGTTTGTTGTTGGAATAGCGTTGCAGTACTTGAATTTTTTCCAGGGGCTGAACAGACATATTCTGCGTCAGTAATCGATAACCTTTTTCGAAAAAATCATCTCCTTCCACCATGACCTTTTCGACTTCCTTATCGCCTATTTTGATGCTCCCGTCAGTACCGACATTGATGCCGGGAATCTTGCGGAGCAGATCTTCTACCGAGCGCTCGTCGCCTTGTAAAAAGGATTTCACGCTCAATTCAATGGTGTCTCTACCGCGACGGTAGGGCTGTTTGGAATGGACAATGACTTCCTGCAATCGTTCGACACCACCAGCCATCAATTGTACATTGATCAGGGTATCGGTCTGTGTAGCTGTCAGCGGCAGGGAGACCGGCTCAAAGCTGAGTGCTTTGTACAATAAGGTAAATCTGCCTCCCTGCGCTGTTTGCAAACGATATTTTCCTTCGCCATCGCTAAAGGTATAGGCCAGCATTTTGGCATCGGCATCGCGCTGCAATTCAATCCGCACACCGCCCAATGCTTTTCCATTTGAGCTGACTTTTCCATGGACCGCAACCTGTGCCTGAGCAGCTATACAGAGCAGACAGAACCCCAACAGGGTTAGTATCCGCTTATTGATGTTCCCATTCATACACTTGTTCTACACTACCGCGGACTTTTTTCCCTTCTACATGCACACCTTCCATCACCGGTATTTTGCTATATAAAACGCGCATTTGCTCTTCGGTAATACGGTCATTTTTCTTGATAAATTCCTCCAGTGTAAGTTTGGGCAGGGAATGGATATAGGTGTCATTGATGGGTGAATTGCCTGCGTATGGATAGTTTACCTCTTTCAGGTACCAGTAGTTGGGGTTGGCACTTTCGTTGTAAAGCATCACGATAAGTCCAGGCAATCCACCAAATTTTGATGGTCCCACCGGCACAGGAATATCGTTGGTATAATAAGCAATTAAGGTGGTGCCGCGGTAAGCTGCTGTCGCTTTGTGACACACATATTTGCCCAAGGTATCAACATCATTGTAGTCGGTATTCCAGACCAGTGGTGGAAATTTGTCCGTTATCAGGTAATTGACCCCTTCGATAGAGCCGGTCTCGAGTTGCTGCGCAGCATTATTTTGTTGTATCACAACTTTGTTATAGAGCTTGCCCGAACCAATAGTCATCGAAAATGTAGATGCAACCTCACCATCGATATCCTGGTTGATATCCTGATTGCGTTTGGGCAGCGAATCACGGACCGCTATCTTTACCGTTCCGTCATAATAAACCTGTTCCTTAAAAGTAGCCATAGCCGATGGTATATATTCATATACCGCATGAAGCCGTTGCGCAAAAGAAGATCCTGAAAGGAACAAAAACAGAAAGAATATATAATTTTTATGCATGTTATTTTGTTTTGGAGAAGCGGAGGACTGGCCTCCGCTTCAGTTGCTGTTTATCAACACTGATTACACCTTAAAACCACCGTTAAACACCCCACCACTGACGGCAAGCTCTGAAGAATTCACCACAGCTACCATTGGTATAGGTCTCTGAAGTATGCGTACCCACAACGTGTAGATCGTCAGAACTTAAAAAAGTCAGCACAAAAACACAGCGGGTAAGTCCACCCTGCATTTCTGTTACCTCTTCGGTAATCTTTACGGTGGTGTTTGTTTTGGCCAAACGGTAAGTGGACGTTTTGACTGTTGCATTTTTGTGGGATGCATTTTCCGTTGTCTTAGCAGAAGCTGCAGTAGTTAGCACCGCCAGTGCTACCAGACTCATCATTAATTTTTTCATTGTTTTTTTATTATTTTGTGTTAAACCATAGCATGTTTTTGAAGCATGCTGTTATTGTATGCCAGTAAAAATAGCGGACAGTTTTAATTCGTTAAATAGTGACTTGTTATCCGTATCAGCTGGTTCATTATCCGTGGCTCATGGCTTATTATTCGCTAGGGTATCGGGTAGCATAAGACAACGATAATCATATCTGTACATTTCAAATGCAGACAATTAAACACAGCATCGCTGATCTGCAGGGGCAGTATTTCAGGAAAATAGGACGTGTATTATATTAAAATAATGAAATACAACCAGCTGTTGTCAAATACAACAATAAGTAGTGGAAATACAACTAGGGGTAGCGCGGTTTATTTGCAGCGAAGTGGGCCTTCAAAATAACTTTGTGGTATCAAAAAAAATATAAAAACATGATGCTAAATTCTAAATCGATCGGCAATAAAATTGCTGAAGCAAGAAAGAAAACAAATCTTTCACAGGCCGAACTTGCCCAGCAGGTTTCCATCAGTCCACAGGCGGTAGGTAAATGGGAGCGGGGCGAATCCCTGCCGGATATCATGACCTTAAACAGGCTTGCGGAAATACTCGCCGTAGATCTCAATTATTTTTCTGAAAGTTTTCAGCGGGGGACTGTTGATACTATGCTGTATGAGTCAGTCGAAGCCGATGGACAAGCCTATCCGGCAGATAGGGAGCCGAAGTCCGAAAATCAGGCTGGCCGCAGCTGGGATATGTCAAAAGGCAATTGGGAAAATGCTGATTTCTCCGGTTTAAAGAATCTGAGTGAGCAGTTCAGTTCTTCCAATATCAAAAATTGCAAGTTTACAAACGCAGATCTATCGGGGCTGATACTTGGTAAAAACAATATTGAATTATGTGACTTCTCCTATTCAGACCTGAAAAGCAGTAGGATACAGTCTTCGAATCTACTCAAAAACCAATTTGACCATTGCTCGTTTATCGATACTGATTTTTCGAGAAGCAATATCGGAAAGTGTAATTTCTCTGGTGCGGATTTTACAGGTGCCAGATTTGATACCGGCTGTTTTGAGAGCAATGAGATGACCAATACCGTGCTAAAACGCACCTCATTTAAAAATACTGGGATCAGTGACGTCATCTTTGAAGGCAGGATCGAAGACTGTCATTTTGAGGGCTGCGGTTTTTATAAAGTCAAATTTCAGGGCGCCATCATCTTGAATACCTTTTTTAAATACAATAGAAAATTTAAAAAAGTGGAGTTCTCCGACTGTAAAGTAGATAGACTAACCTATGCTTTCCTGAAGAATAACGAAGCAAATTTAACGGGAATAACGCTTATCGAGGAATAAGTAGGCCGATCTAAAAAACTTCAATAGCAGGCAAGCACAAAATAAAGCTTGTGAAAGACAGGAGTGAACCCCTGCGAGGTATATCGCTAAGCTAAAATGAGTGGCCCGGGAGACAAACAAGATAAATGATAAACGGGGCGGTTCAAAAAGATTGGACTGCCCCGTTTATCTAACATAAGACTGCTGTTACAGGTCGTGCAAAGGCGGATTTGTATGATTATACCGTTTTTTTATCCATATTAAGTGTAA
Source organism: Sphingobacterium sp. CZ-UAM (assembly GCF_002000245.1). Taxonomy (GTDB): domain Bacteria; phylum Bacteroidota; class Bacteroidia; order Sphingobacteriales; family Sphingobacteriaceae; genus Sphingobacterium. The sequence continues at coordinate 467,300 of NZ_MTCM01000002.1, forward strand.
AGTAGAAGGTACTTCCGGCTCCGTATTCGCTTTCGACCCAAATTTCTCCGCCTTGTGCTTCAATGAATTCTTTACTGATACTCAGGCCTAAGCCTGTACCTTCCTTCTTTGTGCCCGGAATGCGAAAATATCGTTCAAAAATCTTTTTTAGATATTGGGGTTGTATTCCCTGTCCGGTATCCGAAACTGAAAATTTGACCCTATTATTCTCCTGTTCTGTTTTGATCTGTATTTTAGCATGCTCATAGGAATAACGTATGGCATTGGAAATGAGGTTGGTCAATACCCAGGCTGATTTTTCGCTGTCGGTCACAGCAGTTAAAGCTTCATCGGACATTTCAATCTCGATCTGTATATTTTTATTGTCAGCGGCAGACTTATTGGCGTTGACCGCATATTCGATGATCGGTTTGATGGCAGCAGGCAGCAGATTGATCTGTATGGAGCCGCTTTCGACCTGTGTAATGTTGAGCAGTTCGCCCGTTATTTTCAGTAAGCGCTGTGTGTCATCTTTTATCCCATTGACCAATTCTTTTTGTTCCCCATTCAACAGCCCTAGCTTTTCATTTTCTAAGAGTTGTACCCCCATCTGAATGGATGAAATAGGTGTTTTAAATTCGTGGGATACCGTCCCCATGAAATTTGTTTTGGCGAGATCAAGTTCTTTGAAAGGAGTGATATTACGCAATAGGATCACCTGACCAATAAATTTTGTTGCTGTTTCGCCGGTGGGGACGATATTAATGTCGATGACTTCCTTTTCAAAATAACTTTCTTTGCCATCGGCATAGATTTTTAGCTGTTCTGCTTTGTTCGTTTTTGTCTGCGGTAGAAAAATGTCTTTGATAATATCCCGAATCAGATCATTGGTTACTGCGATATCCTGAACAGCTTTTCCAATGAAATCCTCTTTTCTTAGTCCTGAGATGTTCAGGGCTTCGTCGTTAGCAAACAGTATCTTTTTATTTTCATCGATTCCGATAACGGGGTCATGCATGTTATCGATCAAGGTCTCGATCCGCTTTTTCCCTTTGAGGATTTTTTCTAATTTGCTATCCGAATATTCTTCCAGCTTCTCTGCCATGGTATTAAATGATCGGGCCAGATCCCCAAATTCATTGTGGCCACCGAAGTTGACACGTTTTGAATAATTTTGACTGGCAATTTCCTTGATACTATCGGTCAGTTCGCGGATGGGGTTGGCAATATTGGATGGCAGATTGATCAGCAAAATGACGGCGATCAGAAAACACAATGCTCCTGTAAAGGAGATAATGAGTATTGCCCTGCGGGCGGTATCATCCGCAATATTACTTTTTCTGCTGATCGCATCCATATTTAACCGCATCAATTCGGTGATATCTCTACGGATGGATGAGCTTAGCTGGGCATCATCGGGTTTATTTTTAAGTGAACCGAAGTGTTTGACAATCAGGTTTGTCGTTTCGATCTCGCCGATTTCAGTGACGTTGCCCATTTGCAATGTCAAATTATGCTGAAAGGTATCAATTGCCGCAGCATCCTTGCCGATATCTTCGAGTGCGAGCAACATATTCCGTGAATAGAGCAGGGTGTTGTAATTTGCGACAAGTATATTATTCGTGTCTCTTTTGAGCTGATTAACATACCACCCGCTGATAACAGCTAAGGCAACTATCAAGATAAATAGGAGCCCCACACCAAATGTTAATTTTGCTTTGATTTTCATTTTATGACAATATTACGAGATCAATATTTTCCCGGGACAATTTATTCAACAAGGTATTGAATGTATCCGTTGCGAGTATGATTTTTATTAGATTGATATGTGGTTTACCGATACAAACTGTTGTGATCATACGTTCTTCACACTCTTTAATAATGGCTTTGGTGGTGTTCTTGGCTTTCACTTTAATAATTTCAGCCCCCAGCTCAGTGGCCAGTTTAAAGTTATTGATGAGATGCCGCTGTTTGTCCAGGGCGATCCGGTCTACACTTTCTTTGGGAACCTGTACATACATGACATACCACTTGCTGTTATAATAGTTGGCCAGCCGGGCGGTTTTCCGGATGACATTTCTGGCCGTTTGTTCGTTTGAACTGATACAGGCCAGGAAACGTTCTTTTCGCACATTCCGACTGAGGACAACTTCCGTTTCGACCTTTCTTTGCACCTGCGAGGCCACTTCCTTTAACGCGAGTTCCCGTAGCTGCAGAATATGTTCGCTTTTGAAGAAATTGTTGAGGGCGGCAGCTACTTTTGAGCGTTCGTAAATCTTACCTTCTTTTAGTCTATTGATGAGTTCTTCTGCCGTCAAGTCTATATTGACCACTTCATCGGCTTGGGCCAGCACGCTGTCCGGAACACGTTCCTGCACATCAATACCCGTGATAGCGCTGACTTCATCATTGAGGCTCTCAATATGTTGGATATTTACTGCGCTGATCACATTGATGCCAGCATCAAGGATATCCATTACATCCTGCCACCTTTTTTCGTTTTTGCTACCTTCGATATTTGTATGGGCCAGTTCATCGACAATAACCACTTCTGGACTAAGATTTAAAATGGCCTGTACATCCATTTCTTCAAGCTCCTTGCCTTTATAAAACAAAGTTCTCCTGGGGATAAGAGGCAGGCCAGCCAACAAGGCATGGGTGTCGATACGCTGATGGGTTTCGATATAGCCGATCTTGACATCGATACCACTATTTAAAAGCGCATGTGCCTCCTGAAGCATCCGGAATGTCTTACCCACTCCGGCACTCATCCCGATATAAAGCTTAAATTTACCTCTCCGGGATTTCTGAATCAGCTTTAAAAAATGTTCTGCACTTTTTCTTTCATCCATAATATGTGATAACTTTTATAAACTTACAAATTCCCCTTAAACAAATTGCCAAGGGGAATTATTATCTATTCGCTCTGTTAAGTCAAAATAGCCCTTAAACAGTACTTGATAGCTGACACTTTTATTTGCTAGACATCTTGTCCAGAGCGATGTTGAGTTTTAATACATTGATTTTTTGAGGACCAAAAATTCCCCATAAAGGGCCTTCGGTATTGTCTTCGATCAATTGATTTATTTTCTGTTCTTCGAGACTCCGCGCCGCTGCTATACGTTTGACCTGAACTTTGGCCGCCTGTACAGAAAAATTTGGATCTAATCCGCTTCCGCTTGCTGTAATCAAATCGACAGGTATTTCAGACTTTTTGATACCGGGGTTGTGGACCAAAAAAGTATCAATACGCGCCTGCACCTGGCTCAGGTATTCTTCGTTTGAAGGTCCTTTATTGCTGCCTCCCGAACCGGCCGCATTGTAATTTACAGCAGAGGGCCTCGACCAAAAATATTTGTCGGCCGTAAATGCCTGACCGATATTTGCGTAGTATTTTTTACCATTATACGCAACTATTTTTCCCTTCCCCGCGTTGGCGGAAAATTGGGCTAGTCCCCAGACAGTTAATGGATAGATAACCGTAAAGAACAGAATAAGGATGAGCGTCAGCTTTATTGCTGGCAGAATGTGTTTTTTCATTTTATTTATATTTTATGGCGATAAAATCGGGCGAAAATAAGTTCCACCGAATTCCAGTGCCTTTGATTTATGGATTAAAAGAATATAGCAACGAACATGTCGATTACCTTGATACCTAAGAAAGGAACGACAACTCCACCTAATCCAAATATGAATAGATTTCGGCGCAGCAAAGCACTTGCTCCGATCGGTTTATAGGCCACACCTTTGAGTGCCAACGGAATCAGCATTGGAATTATGATGGCATTGAAAATTACGGCTGATAGAATAGCACTTTCCGGGCTGTGCAATTTCATGATATTGAGCCCCTGTAATGCTGGGATAGCACTGATAAAAAGAGCCGGAATAATCGCAAAATATTTAGCGACGTCGTTGGCGATACTAAAGGTTGTCAATGTTCCTCTGGTCATTAATAATTGCTTACCGATTTCAACCACCTCGATCAATTTTGTCGGATCATTATCCAGATCCACCATATTTCCCGCTTCTTTTGCAGCCTGTGTACCTGAATTCATGGCGACTCCCACATCGGCTTGGGCTAAAGCCGGAGCATCATTTGTTCCGTCTCCCATCATGGCTACCAAACGGCCTTCGGATTGCTCTTTTTTGATATAATTCATTTTATCTTCGGGTTTGGCTTCAGCGATAAAATCATCTACACCAGCTTTATCAGCAATAAATTTGGCGGTCAGGGGATTGTCGCCCGTTACCATCACTGTTTTGATCCCCATTTTGCGAAGACGTTCAAAACGTTCATGGATACCGGGTTTGATGATGTCCTGAAGTTCGATTACACCCAGTGCAATATCATTTTCAGAAACCACTAAGGGGGTTCCTCCGTTTTGGGAGATGGCCTTAACACTTTCTTCGACTTCTTCCGGAAATCTGTTACCCGCTCCTGTAACAAGATTTTTAATCGCATCAGTGGCGCCTTTTCGAATACGCACGTTGTCATAATCTATACCTGAACTTCGTGTTTCTGCGGTGAACTTGATGAATTCGGGATTCTTTACTTCATAGCTCATCGGGTTGACACCGGCCAGTTCTATAATAGATTTCCCTTCTGGCGTTTCATCAGCCATGGAGCTCAGTACGGCAGCTTTTATTAATTTTTGTTCATCAATACCATGTGCAGGGTGAAACTGGGTAGCCTTTCGGTTACCTATCGTTATTGTCCCTGTTTTATCCAATAACAATACATCTATATCGCCTGCGGTTTCTACGGCTTTACCACTTTTGGTAATGACGTTTGCACGTAGAGCGCGATCCATACCGGCGATGCCTATTGCTGAAAGCAATCCACCAATGGTGGTCGGGATGAGGCAGACAAAGAGAGAAATAAAGGACGCTATGGTGATACCGACATTGGCATGATCTGCAAATGGTTTTAATGTCACACAGACAATAATAAATACCAATGTAAAGCCGGCCAGTAAGATGGTTAGCGCGATTTCATTTGGGGTCTTTTGTCTTGAAGCACCTTCGACTAGCGCAATCATTTTATCGAGAAAACTCTCACCGGGTTGTGTGGTGACCTGCACAACAATTTTGTCGGAAAGTACCTTGGTACCACCCGTCACGGAGCTTTTGTCACCTCCTGCTTCCCGAATGACGGGGGCCGATTCGCCGGTGATGGCACTTTCATCAATTGTAGCAAGTCCTTCCACGATTTCACCATCTGAAGGGATAATGTCGCCGGCTTCGCAGACGAAAATATCGCCCTTTTTTAACTGGGCCGAAGAGATGGTCTGGCCAGTTTTAAGTTTGGCCGGAGTTTCTTCTCTTGTTTTGCGGAGGCTATCCGCCTGCGCTTTTCCCCTTGCTTCGGCAATAGCCTCAGCAAAGTTGGCAAACAACAGGGTGAGCAATAGTATAACGAATACAACGAAATTATAGGCAAAACTTCCCTGTCCTTTTGCCCCAGCCAAGGTCCATAAACTGACGATGAGCATGACCATGGTTCCGATCCAGACGGTAAACATCACCGGATTGCGGAACATTGTTTTCGGGTTTAGTTTCACAAAAGACTGTTTCAGTGCTTCCTGTACCATGTCTTTTTGAAACAGTGATGTATTTTTATTCATTTCTAATGTCTTTAATCAATGTTTAATAAAGGGAAAAGTATTCTGCAATAGGACCCAGAGCCAGTGCCGGGAAAAAAGATAATGCGGCTACTATGGCGATCACGGCAAATACCATAAGGCCGAAAGTTGCGGTATCTGTTTTCAACGTTCCATCTCCCTCTGGAATATATTTCTTTTCTGCGAGCAGGCCTGCTATGGCCACAGGGCCAATAATCGGTAGGAATCGGGACAGTATGAGCACGAAACCGGTGCTGATATTCCACCATATGGTGTTGTCTCCTAAGCCTTCAAAACCGCTACCATTATTTGCTGCCGATGAAGTGTATTCGTAAAGCATTTCAGTAAAGCCGTGAAATCCGGGATTGTTGAGTGTAGCGCTTGTATATTGCGGAACTGCTGCTGCCAACGCTGTTCCCACAAGGATGAGAAAAGGATGTAGCAGCGCGATGATCATGGCAATTTTCATTTCTCTGGCTTCGACTTTCTTTCCTAAAAATTCGGGTGTACGGCCGACCATAAGTCCACTGATGAATACGGCGAGGATGATGAAGATAAAGAAGTTCAATATACCGACACCACAGCCCCCATAGAAGGCATTTATCATCATGGCAAGCAATTCGTTCATACCCGATAGGGGCATGGTACTGTCGTGCATGGCATTGATCGAACCTGTTGAAATCACCGTGGTCACGATGCTCCAAAAACCGGATGCAGCTGCTCCGAAGCGGATTTCTTTTCCTTCCATCGCTCCGAGCGTATGGTCAACTCCCATTGCTGTGATCGCAGGATTACCTTTTGTTTCCATTATAATATTAGGGATAACGAGCAAAAGGAAACCGGCTGTCATGACACCAAATATCATCCATGAGAGCTTGCGCCGCTTAATAAAAATACCAAGCGCGAAGATCATGGCTATGGGGATGATCATCTGTGCGACCATTTCGACCATGTTGGATAGATAGGAAGGATTTTCAAAAGGGTGGACAGAATTTGCACCAAAAAATCCACCCCCATTTGTTCCGATATGTTTGATCGCTACAAAGGCCGCTGCAGGGCCCCGTGACACAGCCACAGTATCACCTTGCAATGTTGTAAGGGTATCTTTTCCTTCGAAGGTCATTGGTGTCCCCTCGAAAGCAAGGATAATGGCCACCACCAAGGAAAGGGGAAGCAAAATACGTGTACATGATTTTACAAAATAGTTGTAAAAATTTCCCAATGTGTTTGCTGTACGATCGCGGAATGCCCTGAATACAAGTACAGCGGCGGCCATACCGATACCTGCACTTACAAATTGTAGGAACATCAGCCAATATTGTCCCAGGTAACTGAGCCCGGTCTCACCAGAATAGTGTTGTAGGTTACAGTTAACGACAAATGAAATGACCGTGTTGAATGCAAGGTCTGCCGACATACTCGGATTGTTGTCGGGGTTCAAGGGCAGGCTACCCTGTGTCATTAGAATGAGCATGCCCAGCAAAAACCAGATCATATTGATACTGATCATCGCTACCATCTGTTGCTTCCAGTTCATTTCCGTCTGTGGATTGATACCGCTGACTTTATAAAAGATCCGTTCCAGGGGATTAAATATCGGATCAAGCAGTGTTTTTTCACCGCCATAGACTTTTGCAATGTATTTGCCCAAGGGTATTGCAAGCAATACTGTTAAGACGAACATTACGATTATTCCTAAAATTTCTGTATTCATTTCTGTTGATTATTACTTAATGTCTCTAAAAACCGTCTGATGAAATCCTCCTTGCTCTATAGGTCGGAATATCTTTCATCGACTCTAGTGATTTAAAATTTCTCGGGTTTTAGCAGTACGTAGCAGATGTAAATAAATACACCGATTGCTACCACAAATAGTGCTGTCATATAAAGGATTGTTGAGTGATATAATTGTTGCTCTGTAACAGATAAATCTGTTTAAGATTTTTAGGAATCTGCTGATACATATAGATCCATTCTTCGGAGGTGCATCTTCTTTTCATTCCCCGAAAGGAACGTACAAAGAGATTTTCAATAATATTGCGTACCTGTTCATTTCCCCTTCTGTAAAGCCATCCCATATATTTTAATCGGCTGCCGATTTTTTCGACCTGACCATTGGAAAGCAAATAATTGATGTGATTTACAATAGCCTGAAAGATTCCGGCAAAATTTCTTCGCGATGATAGCTCGTTGATTTCTTCTTTTATTTCACCATAATGACCGGCAAGATATTGACTTGCCGACTGTTCATTTATTTTATTCATTGCGATCAGATTTTATCAAAAAAGTCTATTGATTTGATGAATAGGCCAAAGCAGGCTACGCCGGCCAGTGTTAATATGAATGTTACCATTTTCCTATGTATTAGATTGTACTAAAGTGTTTTATCATTGCACCGAAAATCAATACCACCGTTGTTGCAAAGAACAATAGGTGATAGGGCTTTAACCATTTTGGAAAGGATCGTGTCTCTTGTTCCTGTTGCGATTTAAAAGCTGTCTTGCTCATGTTTATTTATTTTATACCCGATATGCCAAAATGTATTCCAATAGCTTTTTTAAGATTGTAATTGATTGATTTTAAGTGTTTTTCTTATTTTATTCATGTGGCTGGGAACCAAATAACCTCTCATTTTGATAAGGTGGATTATCAAAATGAGAGGTTAGTGTTTCTATCAAATGTGGAGCCGAACAGCACCGAATACAGGGTTTGGGCCGCTGCCGGGGATCGGCTCGGACCTCGAGCTAGTAAATTTGCTCCTTCAATGATGAAAAGTGGAGGGATATTTTGAACGTAAGATCTGTACTGATCGGTGACAAGCTAAATATAGCCAAGAAAGGGCATTGGATCTGCTTGGAAATTATTAAGAAGAATTGTGGCGGCAGCTATTTTTCGTGTGAATCTGTCGGATATGCAAAAAGCCATGCTGTTTAACATGGCTTTTTGCACTACTTGTCAAGCTACATTGAAGCTGAAAGTTCTTTTAGGTAATATTTTTTTCTAATCCAGAATGCCAGATTGACCAGTGCGATCAGTGCGGGTACCTCAACCAAGGGGCCGATCACTCCAACAAAAGCCTGTCCACTATTGATGCCGAATACACCTATCGCAACAGCGATCGCAAGTTCAAAATTATTGCCTGCCGCAGTAAAAGCAATGGCCGTACTTTGCGTATAGTCTGCACCAACGCGTTTGCCTGCAAAAAAGCTGACAATGAACATCAATGCGAAATAGATAACCAAAGGAACTGCTATACGTAATACATCCATAGGCAATTGCAGGATCATTTCGCCCTTGAGACTGAACATCACCGTAATGGTAAAGAGTAGCGCTATCAAAGTCAGCGGGGAGATCAAAGGTATAAAACGGTTCTGAAACCAGCTTTCACCCATTAACGCGGTTAGTCCATATCTGCTCAGTACCCCGGCAAGGAAAGGAATGCCTAGATAAATAGCTACACTTTTTGCGATCTCAGCAATGGAAATGTTTACCGAAAGTCCGGTTACACCAAAAAGGGGCGGTAATACTGTGATAAAAATATAGGCGTAAACACTGTACAGTAGCACTTGAAAGATACTGTTCAATGCGATTAACCCGGCCGCATATTCTCTATTGCCGTCGGCGAGTTCATTCCATACAACTACCATTGCAATGCAGCGGGCAAGTCCAATCAAGATCAATCCGGTCATATATTCAGGGTAACCGTTCAGAAATAAAAGCGCCAGAACAAACATTAAAATTGGGCCTATGATCCAGTTGAGGACTAAGGAGGTGCCGAGAACTTTTAAATTTCGGAAAACCTTTCCAATCTGTTCATACCGTACCTTGGCCAATGGTGGATACATCATGAGAATCAACCCGACAGCAAGCGGTATATTTGTTGTACCGCTGCTATAGCTATTGATCCAAATTGCAGAAGAAGGAAAGAAATTGCCGAAAGAGATACCAAGAACCATTGCCAGAAATATCCATAAAGTGAGGTAGCGGTCGAGAAATTTTAATTTCGATTGCATGTGCTATTTCTTAATATGTGAAAAAACATAAAACATTTCTGCTGCGATTTCTAAACTACGTTCGTTATATACCCTTGTCTGTTGGGCGCTACCATCTGTAATCTTGGGATCCTCAAAAGGAAGTGGTATTCTTTTTTCAGCACCGGAAATAAAAGGACATCCGCTATCGGCCTGGGAGCAGGTCATCACGGCAGCAAATTCCGAGGTTGGATTGAATGGGCTATCGTATTTTTTTGAAAAACCGATAAGCGGGGTGATATTGTCGCCATATTTGATCGCATAGATGGGATTGGCAGTATCTGCGATTTTAAAAATATCAAATCCCTGTGCAGCCAGTGTTTCGGCTACCTTGGGGAACAAAGCAGTCTCTTCTGTACCCCCTGAGTAACAGTTCACTGCTGGAGTCTTGTGGTAGGATGCTGCCACCTGAGCCCAAATCTGGGCTAAATGGCTTCTTCGGGAATTGTGCGTACAGATAAAATTGAGGTTCACCGCCTGACCACGGTCTACCTTATCCTGAATAAATTGAATCAGCGGTAGCAATAGCGTCTTACGTTCCTCCGTCAAATCCTGTTCATTGGTAATCGCGCTGAATATTTCTTTTATTTTTTGATACATGGTATTGATCTTAAATGATTAGCAGCATCCAGAACCCGGGGTACAACAAGAGGATCCGTTGACTGGCAATGTTGACAGATTGATCTTCGGTTTTTGGGATGGTATTCCACAGGCATCCTGAGCAAGGCAAGCCGTGGTCTTGTTTTTCAATACAAAGGTCTTACCATTAAAATCTAGCTCATATTTGCCGATTGTATTGCTTTGATATTCCACTTCTATTTCCCCGTCTTCTATGCCCAATTTCTCTTCGGACAAATTAATGATATGTAATAGCTTGCCCGGTTTTAGTCTGTGTTCATGGTCATCGGCATTCCAGAGCTGAAAGTTGACGACTTTCTCGTGCCGGATCACCCCGCCGCAGTCAATGAAACTTTTTGAGATCTGACCTACCTCAGTGACATGAAAGTGCTCGGGAACAGATATACCATTCTCCAATTGAAACTCAACACGATCCAGTGTTGCTAAAATTTCTTTGATTTCTGATAATTTCATAAAAAACTAATTTTTATTATTTGTATGTAACTATATATTGCAATATTACGATTGGTATGTGTAAAAAAAACTACTTACAACAACTCGATATGTTTACATCCTGATTGAAAAATGCATTAAATTCCTGTTGCATTTGTTTCCAGACCATTTCATTAATGCAGTAACAGACGGATTTGCCTTCAATGGTACCCTGGATGATCCCTGTATTTTTTAGTTCCTTGAGGTGTTGGGAAATGGTCGCCTGTGCAAGACCCAATTCATCAACCAGGTCATTGCAAATACATGCCTTCTTGTCGATGATATATTGAAGGATAGCTATGCGGGCAGGATGTCCTAGCACTTTAAATGCTACAGCAAGCTTATTCTGTTCATCGGCGAAAATTTCTGTCTTTGTAAGTCCCATATTGATGTAATATTATATTGCAATATTACGATGATAATTTTGAATATCCAAATACCAGTGTAAAATTTTCAATCAGACATAATATACAGGTAACTGTATGGGAACCTAAATATGGAGGGATCATCCATGAACCAAATCATGCTGTTGGAAAGTTTTCAAATGTCCCGGTGACAACACATGCATTGTTATCCTTTCCAAAGCTAGTAGAACGTATTGTAAAAATCTGTTCAGAAAAATAAAAAGCGTGAACGAATTTGTCCGTACATACCTTGCAAGGGTCTTGCTGGGATCGGTAGGGAGCCGGAACATTCGATAGTTTGTAAGCTGTCTTTTTTTGGCAAAAATTTTGTTAAGGTAATGCGGATTACGAAATCAAAGGGGGCGTATGCGCCATAAGATTACACAGCAGCCAAGGTCAGTATCAAATTGATCTTGCGGTAGAGATACCATATAACTAAAGAAAACTAAATTAGCCTGCAACAAGACATGAGACCGATTTTATTTATCATATTCCTGCTCTTCATCGGACATTCGGAAGCGCAGGTCCAGGAGATCCCGGATCGTATCAAATCTACTTTTACTGGGACCTGGGGGTATAAGACTCGCTTTCAAACCAATACTGTCGTCATTTGGTTTGAACCTGGTAAAGATTATGCAAGTTTTAAAGACATCGGCAGCGGAGAAGCTCCAGCACGAACTTTTCAGGCACAGGTGAAAGGAAAGGTATTGTTTATTCCGGCTAAGCAGGGGATTAATGACGAGATAGAACTGGAAATCATCAAGGGAAAATTGAATTTAAGGGCGAGACGGATTACTTGGGATAACGACGGAAATGTTGTGCAAAAAGGCAATGTAGCAACAACATTTTTTAAACGTATTGCCGATCAGCATTAGAGATCCCCGTGCAAATTAGCACTTTTCTCGTGCGGAGCGCAATCGAACAGTAATAGGGCACAACTCAGGGCTGGCACCGTCGGAACTGCAGCCGTAGTTACAGAGCATGAGACTATTTCTTGCGAACAAGGGATTACGCAATTGGTGAAGTCGAGCAATGCAATCGAGTCAATTTCAGCTGGATAGCGTAATAGACCGCTAAATTACTCATTAAATAAAGAAAAATAGGCCTATTTACAATCCGCCTAAGATGTTTTATAATCCGAAGAAAAGTTGTCCCGATTTTTTGAGATCGCAATAGCTTTGCATTTGGTCAATGGAAAGCAGCGGTACGTCAAAATGTTTGCTGTTTGAGGAAACCAAGGGCTTCCTTTGCAGAAAAAACATGAAGAAACAAGTTTTATGTGCAATGTTGCTCAGTAGCTTAGCAACGCTGACGGTACAAGCCCAAAATGCAGTATCCGGACAGGTTGTTGTCGATTACGTCCCCCTGTCAAATTATATCCGGCCTGAAGACAGTGTAAAGACTGGGGCTAAAAGTGATTTCAAAAGGATACAATTCAATCTTGAAATACCTTTATCAACCAAAGTGGATTCCACGGGTAATATCAAACGCTGGTCCTGGAAAATGGGAGCTGCTTATGCCAAGATGCAAAACCGCGGTTATGAACAACAGCTTTTTCCGACTGAGATGTTGAACGCCGAGGTCGGTTTACAATATTTGACCTCCTTGAAGAAAAACTGGTCGCTGCTGACTTTTGCTTCGGTCGGTATCTATTCGGATCTGGTCAGAGTCAACGGTAAGGATGTGCTGGGGCAGGGGGGAGCACTTTTTATCAAACGGTTTAAACCAAATCTGGCTTTCGGCTTTGGACCAGTATTGAGCAATAGTTTTGGTGTGCCTATGATCCTGCCGGGATTGTATTTTGACTGGAAGACCAATGGAAAAGTCAAATTCAATGTAAACTTCCCACAAGGCCTTGCAGCTGCTTATCAGGTCAACAAGTTCATGGACCTCCGTGCAGTTGTCAATCTGGATGGTATGACGGCTGAAAGGGAAAAGGACGGCAAGTCCACGCTCGGTGGATTTATGTTGTTGACGGCCGGTCTCCAGCCCCAATTTAACCTCGGTAAAAATCTTAAATTACAGTTGACAGGCGGAAGCACACTCGCAAGGATGTATGTGGAAAACGATCGATCCTTAAAGAGTCTCTTCAAAGATAAGAAACAGGCCGACCCGCGCTTTTCACCGACCTTCTATACATCAGTAGCGTTTAAATGGAATATGCCCTACTAGCGGCTCAGGAGCTTCTTAAAAACCACGTTTTGAAGAAGCTCTTCTCTTTTTGTCCGTGATATGGGCAATTCTTGCGCTGCAATATATACTCTTCCTCCCGAGATCATATCGATGTGATTGACGTTGACCAGATAGGATTTGTGGATACGAAAAAAATGGCTATCCGGTAAAGCTATTTCCAGCGCAAGCATGGTCTGGTGAATGGTGAGAATCCGTTCTTTAAAATGAAGTTTCGTATAATTTTGCATACTTTCGGCATAGAGCAGATCCGTCCAGGAGATTTTGACGAAAGCGTCCCCCTGTCGAACAAAAAGCATGGTATCATTGCTACTGGGTTCCTGTGTCGATTTATTACGCTGTACAAATTGCTGGAAGGCTTTGGTTGCGGCCTGAAAAAAACGCGGGAATACGATAGGTTTTAGCAGATAATCCACCGCCTGGAGACGGAATCCTTCCAGGGCATACTCCGAATAAGCTGTAATGAAAATGCATAAGGGAGGGTTTTCCAGTGATTCCAAAAAATCGATACCATTGAGATAGGGCATATTGATATCTAAAAAAATAAGATCAATATCGCCTTGTTGCAATCTGGAGGTTGCCGCTAATGCTGACGGAAAAGTCGCCACGAGATCCAGAAAATCGACCTGTTCGGTCATCTCGGCAATATGCTGCCGTAACAGCGGTTCATCGTCTACGATGATACATTTCATCTTTGTCTGTTCCATAAATGTTTAGCAGTTAAGATTGATTGTCAGATCGACGCAGAAGCTGGTGTCCTGCTTGTCGATTTTCAGTGAATACTGATTTTCATATTGTAGCTCCAAGCGCTTTTTGACATTTTCCAGTCCAATGCCGGAATGTTTGTTCGAAACTTGCAGGGGATAGTTCCGATAGCTGTTTCTGATATGAAACTGAAAATAGCCGTCTTTTTCGGTGCAGTTGACACTAATCTTACCTTTTTGGTCCGGAAGCCTATCCACATGTTTGAAGGCATTTTCCACAAAGCAGATCAACATAAGTGGTGCAATATGTAAATCTTCTGTTGCCTGGGACCAGGTACAGTCCACCTCCAGTTCATCACCCCAGCGCATCTGTTCAATTGTGATAAAATTTTGTAAATATTGAAGTTCACGGCTTAACAGCACAAAGGATTGGTTGCATTCATAGAGTTGGTAACGTAGGATATCGGAAAATTTCAGCAATAAAAAATCAGCCATATCGACATCTTTTTTCATCAGGATATGGATGTGGTTCAATACATTGAACATAAAGTGCGGATTGACCTGATCCTGTAAAACTTTGAGCTGGCTTTCCAGAAAGTTTTGCTGCAGCTGGCTATGGTCCTGCTGAATATTGGCATGTTCCTGATAAAACCGGATACCACAAGCTGTGCCATTGATCAGCAGCGAAGAGGGGATAGATTTATAGCATTGAACAAATAAAAGTGTGGCCCGATCTTCCTTCGTTAGCACTTGACTATGCAGAATAAAATAAACATCCACTGCGCTGATCAGGAGCGCTAAAATAAGCACGAAAAAGATAGCTTTGAGGACAAAGGGCTTCATTTTTTGTGTCTTAATGGCTTTGGGTAAAATGCTGTCACTCAGGAATTGCGAGATAACGATGGAACAAATCATGACCAATGAAGTATGGGCCAATGCGCTATAGGAGTCCGAATCCTGTTTCACCTGTATCCACACGGCAAACCAGAGGACAAGCCAGAAGAGTGTGAGAAAAAGGTGCCGATGGACATAGTTTTTTTTGAGAAACATGGAACAAAAATAATCAAATATATAACAAAACCTTTGAAAGCGAATACGGGATTGCCTTCAAAGGTTTTTTGCGTTAAGGGCTGTATTAGAATATAAAGTAACCTACGCCGATGGAAAACGCCTGTGGCTTGGATTTAAAAGATTTGGACATATCCGAAAAACCTCTTTCATAGCGAACATCGATACTGAATTTTTGGATATCGACCCCAAGACCACCTGTAAATTGTACATTGGACTTATCGAAATGTTTGACTCCCTCTTTGATGGCCTTTAAAGGTGATAAGTTGTCATTCAGTGTATAATTATACACCGCACCGGCAAATACCCGAAAGTTCATGTCCTGTTGTTGGTAGATTTTATAACCGACCATCACAGGAATATCAATTGCATTCCATTTGAGTTTGGTTTCGGTCTGTCCCTGTGGTTTAAGTGCTGCTTTACGTTTACTGAAAAGTGCCTCGCCCTGAATGTACGCTCTTCCGAGGTTGAAACGTGCCATACCGCCCAAGTGGAGCCCCAGTGCATATTTGTCGTCCAGGTCTGCCAATTCGGTGTTGAGCTTGTTGATGCTGCTTCCACCTTTGATACCGATCTGAATAAGGGGCTGCTCCTGTGCAAATACCATTTTACTTAACATCATCGCGAAGAGTACAACGCATGATAAAATTGCTTTTCTGTTCATTTTTATTGTTTTGATATGCACAAAAAAACGAAGGCCGGCGCTGATACAGAAAAGTCTTTGACGAACGGTATACTGGCGGTGACGAAAGTAAACATGAAGATGAGCCATGGTATTGATCACCTATTGTTTTTCGGTCAAGTATTTCCAATATCGCTTGGGAACATGTCGCAAGTGAAGTTTTAAATTCTTCCGGGATTCGATCGTCGTGCTTTTAAAATAGGTTTTCCAGAGATGCTGGAATTCTCTTTCCTTTGGATCCAGATCTATTTCCAAACGATTAGGGGTCTGAATTTCATTTTCAGCACAGCTAGCTACTTCCTCTACGTGGTGGCAATTATAATAAAACCCGTAATTTCGTCGTATATCATAGATCAGCCACTGTTGGTCAGTAAAGCGATTCTTAAAAAAATCAATGACCAATGGCAGAACATTAAAATCGGGCTCCACAATAGCTGTATACAGACCATTATCGGATTTAACAAAGCGTATAAAGGCTTTCATCCGGTGTCTTTCCCGGCTCACTTTCTTTATCGTCTGATGTATACGCAACAGATCCGGCCGCCCATAATTCTGCATATCCATCTTTCCGGATTTGAAAAGTTCCACGATCAGCCGGAATCCGTTGGTCCATTCGGATGGACTGTCGCTGAGAAAATTGTGGTAAAAGATCTTGGTATTTTGTAATCCAATTAACTTATTCATCGCGGTCAGAATACGTATGGCTTTAAGTTCATTCGTATGGATCTGACGTTTCTGCGAAAATATATTGATTTCCAGCTGCTGTGCAGTTGTTGGAATAGCGTCAAATTCTTTTCGTTCAAAGGCTTCGAAAACGCAACATAAATAACCCTGATAACTCCCGTCGAAAATATAGTTCATCAGAATAATGTTAACTGCGTTTGAATGCTGTTCGAGTTGGTGCTGGACTGATGTCCAAGAAGAGATTTCCGAATCTGTTCCGGATAATGGAATCCGGCACTGATGACGGTATCTTGGCAAATCATAAAGTATTTTGCCCTGTTAAATGCGATTCCCAGCTTACGCAATTGGTATTCCTTTAATTTTCCGTATTGACGTGCCTGCACGATTTTGTTTGCGGACTGTCTACCAATCCCGGGAATTCGAATAATTGAATTGTAATCCGCTGTATTGATATCGATCGGAAAGAACTGAGGATTACGTAAAGCCCAGGCGAGTTTGGGGTCTATATCCAGTTCAAGCTGTTGATGTTGTGTATTTAGGATTTCATGCAGGGAGAACCCGTAGAACCGCAATAACCAGTCTGTTTGATAAAGTCTATTTTCACGCACAAGAGGTGGAGTGGTACCGATTTGTGGAAGCATGCTATCGGTGGCGTTTATGGGAATGTAACCTGAATAGTAAACGCGCTTGAGCTTATAATCTTTGTAAAATTCATGAGCGGTCTGCATAATCTGTAGGTCTGTCTCCGGTGTGGCTCCAATGACCATCTGTGTACTTTGGCCTGCGGGGACAAAGAGCGGAACGTTTTTAACAATCTTTTTATGCTGCTGAACGTTAAGGATTTCATTTTTGATAATCGCCAAAGGTTCGCGGACGGATTGATGGTCTTTTTCTGGTGCAACAAGTTTTAAGCCTTGCTCCGTAGGGATCTCCAGATTGACACTCATCCTATCAACGTATAGGCCGGCTTGCTTTAATAGCGACTCGCTGGCCCCGGGGATAGCTTTTAAATGAATATAGCCATTAAATCTTTCTTCGGTGCGAAGCTTTTTTACGACGAGCATCAACCTTTCCATCGTATAATCTGCGGATTTAAAAATCCCGGAACTTAAAAATAAACCTTCGATATAATTACGGCGATAAAAGTTCATCGTTAGATCAACGACTTCCTTCACTGAAAATGCCGCTCGTTGAACATCATTGCTGCGTCTGCTGACACAAAATGAACAATCATAGATGCAATAGTTGGTCATTAAAATTTTTAGCAAAGAGACACATCGACCATCTTCTGTATAGGTATGGCAAATCCCACTCGCTGATGCATCACCAATGCCATGCGTATTTTTTCGTTTTCCGCCACTTGAGCTACAGCTGACGTCATATTTTGCTGCATCAGCTAAGATCTTCAACTTATCATCAAATCCAATCATGATCAATATCTTAGTAATTTGTGTAAAATTACTATTTTTCTTAGTAAATATTGCTAAAAATAATACGATCTGAGCGAAATTGTTTTTATCCAAAGTCTCCTGGATAATGTGTTGAATTTATGTCAGGACAACCATATTTTTTCATAAATTAGATGACAGGGATCAGTTTGGCACTGCAAAAGTAAGCCAGGCTAATTTTATACCATGATAACTTAAATATATGAACAAGGTACTTCATCGGGACTATTTTAACTTTCTGGCTATAGACCATAAATCGGTCAGTTGGATATTGCTGGTCGGAGCGGTTTTGATGAGCTCCTGTCGGACTATCAAAGATCCCGGTATACGGGATGCACTATACAATAGCACTTGCAATCAACGAAACCTCTATAGCTATACCGCTGATCAGCTTCCGGTAGCACTGCATCAGCAGCAGCTGTCAAAGCGTTTGACGGAAAAATTTGATCACAATACGCTTAATATGGCCAATGCCATAGGTATATTGGATCTGATGGATAAATATATGCAGCTGCGAACCAGGGGAGACAGTACCAGTATGGATGCCCGGGTCCGTATGTTAGAGCTCAAGCAGGATATCGACCATCGGATAAATGCGGCCTCAATCGAGATTTCTGCCGTCTCTTCGGAGATGGACTGTGAAGAGGAAAGAGTGAGTCAGGTCGCTAACTACCTCAAAGGAAGACAGGGGGATCGCGAGTCCAAATTGACAAAAGGAGCCATTGTCGTCGGGGCTTTGGGTGCTATCCTTGCCGGTGGCGCGATTAAAAATGAAGGGGTAAGCAATACCATTGGTATTACCGCGGGTATTGGTGAGGCAGGCCTGGGTTTGATGATGCTTTTTAATAAGGAATCTGTCGAATTTTATCACAAACGAAATGCCTTAAAAGATGTATGGGACAATGTGGAGACTTCGGCAATCTTTCCGCCGCTGGTCTGGTATTACCTCAAATACAAGAATCCGTCTATCGGGCAGGATAAATCGCTAAGAGAACAGATTGTAGAAAAATGGACCAACCTGGGGCAGATCAACCTGGATCCCAAGAAGTCTTCTGCACCACTCTTTTTTGGTGAAGGAGGCAAGTACTCAACGGACGAACTGGAGAACCGGGCGGATATGTATGATCAGCTGGAATCCAGCATTACACTTATGAAGCAGGATCTCAAAGCGCTTATGCTGGCACTTGACAAGATTTAGCGCGATCATGTCTGCCGAGCGACTAACAATACTTAAGTAATACAGTGAAACTGTCGTTATAACCGTTACCCATTACATGCTTGCAAGGAATCCAGCCAAAATGTAAACTCAATTGAACTATTTGAAAAGAACAGTTGTTTAGTAGTAAACAATAGATTATGGCAGAGAAAAATATGCACAACCAAGAAGCATTAGATAAGTTAAAGTCGATCGTTGATCAGATCGACATTGGTACAATTTGTTCTTTTAGTCAGGAATCACCGTACCCACATGGTGTGCCGATGAGTAGGCAGGAGGTGGACAATGAGGGGAATATCTGGTATATCTGCTCTGCGGAGAGCGAGACATATAAGAATATTGAGAAGGATCCAAAAGTTTCGGTTTTTTACGCTGATCCCAAAAATTATACTTTCTTAAGTATCAATGGTACGGCTAGCTTATCTAGAGATCAGGATAGAATAGATCGCTACTGGAACAAAATGATGGAAGGCTGGTTTGAAAAAGGGAAAGAAGATCCTAACATTAGATTATTGCGGGTAAGTCCCAGGGATGCTCATTATTGGGATTCGAATTCGAATATGATTGTCAATCTTTTTCAAATGCTGAAAGCTACGATAACAGGAAATACCGAAGATATTGGCAAGGAAGGTGACTTAAATCTTTAAACGGGCAGCTGACTAAAGAGGAAGTTGAGGAAGATAGCCAAGCTAGGGTATGACCGTATAGATTGAAACAAAGGCTATAAAAATGTATCAGTAAATCCGCTAAGAATCGAATATTTGAAAGGTGATCGAAGGCGATTGATACAGTCAAAGAGAAATAGAGGTGTCCAAAAAAAATGGACACCTCGTTTTGTTTTCAGCGAGTTGTTATTTACATGGTTTTAATAGTTTTCTACATGCCTAATTGAGTAAATATTTGTTTTTTTGTTAATGATGTCACGTAAAGCTACAATTGTAAACTGTTGCGGATTGTCGGTTTTCAGGGTTATTGGTTATAACCCGTTGATTCTATATCTACCAGATTTCATACACAAATAAAACAGAATCCCAATGAATAGAATATTGTTTTTTGTCATGTTTAGTTTTTGTCTGTGCCCTATTTATGCACAGGAAATTGACTTACGGGGCCGTTGGCAATTTAGGTTGGATCCGGAAGACGAAGGGGAAAAAAACAATTGGCAGCTGAGTGATTTTAAGGAGTCATTAACCTTGCCGGGATCTTTAGCTTCTAACAATCAGGGCTATCGGATAGGCGCACATACCAAATGGACTGGAGCCATCGTTGATTCTACCTGGTTCAAGTCCGAGCGTTATGCCAAATTTCGTACAGCGGATAATTATAAGACAATTTTTTGGCTGCAACCTAATAAAAATTTTGTTGGTTCGGCATGGTATAGCCGTAAATTCACGATCACTCAGTCCATGAGCACCGAGCAGATGCTACTTACTTTGGAAAGACCACATTGGGAAACGACCGTTTGGATTGATGGCAGGAAAATAGGTATGCGAAATTCTTTGGCTACTGCCCATGAATATGCTATCGGGCGGCTCAAATCAGGTACACATCGGATTACAATCCGGGTAGATAACCGAATTAAAGATATTGATGTTGGTGCCAATGCACATAGTGTTTCTGACCATACACAAACGAATTGGAATGGTATTATCGGCCAAATGGGGTTGAGGGCTGTTCCGCTAGTTTCGATCGAGCATATTGCTGTTTATCCGGACGTCGACAACAAGCAGATCCGCGTGGTCATGAAGACTAACAATAGGACTGAAACACAAAAAAATATAAACTTTATGCTAAATGCTTCTTCCAAATTAGCACCGAAAGTTCATCAAATCAAACCAATACATGAAAAACATCCTGTTCCTGTTGGCAAAGGCCGATTAGAATTGATTTATCCAATGGGGGAGACTTTCTATAAATGGGACGAGTTTACACCCTTTTTGTATAATCTAACAATAAGTACAGTTGATGGAAAAGACAAAAAATCCTATGATGCGACTTTTGGAATGAGAAAGTTATCAGTTAAAGGGACGCAATTTGAGATCAATGATCGTTTGACTTTTCTCCGCGGGACATTGGACTGTGCTGTGTTTCCTAAAACGGGCTATCCTCCGACAGCTATCGGGGAGTGGAAACGTATTTTTCAAGTTGTTAAAAATCATGGTCTGAACCATGTTCGATTTCATTCCTGGTGTCCGCCAAAAGCAGCCTTTGAGGCAGCAGATGAATTGGGTGTCTATCTGCAGGTAGAAGGTGGTGGATGGACAAAGGTTGGGGAGGGAAATAGATTTGATAAATGGATCTATCAGGAATCGGAGCTAATTTTAGATACTTATGGCAATCATCCTTCTTTTATTTTATATACCTATGGTAATGAGCCTGATGGTGATCGCCAAGGTGAATTTCTTGGTCGTTTGACCGACTATTTGAAGAAATATGATAATAGGCATCTTTACACAGCGGGGGCAGGCTGGCCAGATATAAAAGCCAATGAATTCTATGATGCGATGTATCCGCGCTTATATGTGTGGGGGGATGGCTTGAAAAGTCACAACAACGCAAATCCGCCATCAACAGATTTCGATTGGGCTAAAATTATCGGCAAATATAAAGTGCCGTATATTTCTCATGAAGTGGGGCAATGGTGTGCCTATCCCAATTTCAAGGAAATCCGTAAGTATGATGGTGTTTTGAAGGCGCATAATTTTGAAGTTTTTCAGGAAACACTACAAGACGCTAAATTAGGGGATCTCGCGGATGACTTTCTGATGGCAAGTGGACGGCACCAGGCACTGACCTACAAAGCCGATATCGAAGCTGCCTTACGAACGCCAGGATTCGCTGGGTTTCAACTGTTGGGGCTGAGTGATTTTCCAGGGCAAGGGACAGCATTAGTAGGTGTACTTGACGCATTCTGGGAAGAAAAGGGATATATTTCTCCTGACGAATTTAAATCTTTCTCTGGTGGGACGGTGCCCTTGGTGAGGCTTCCGAAAATGGTTTACGAAAACACCGAGGTTTTGAATGCCACTGTAGAAATTGCACATTTTGGCCGGGAAGAAATAAAGGATATTTTACCAGTATGGGAAATCACCAAAGATGACGGTAGTTTGATTGGTCGTGGCGTATTGGAGCGGACAGCCATACCTTTGGGTAATGGAACCATGCTTGGCAACATTCAGTATGATCTGGCTGACATTAGCGAGCCTGAAGCTTTGTTGTTGACTGTAAAGGTTGGCCAGTATAGTAATCAATGGAAGATTTGGGTATATCCACATACGGCTGAAGTTGATCCTGGAGATGTTTACATAACCGATACCTTGGATAGCAAAGCTCATCTGGTCTTGGAGAAAGGTGGAAAAGTACTCTTTTCACCCCGTAAAGGGACTATCAAACCGGAAAAAGGTGGTGAAATCGTAATGGGGTATTCGCCGATCTTCTGGAATACGGCATGGACGAAAAAGTTAGCCCCCCATGTGATGGGTGTCATGGTCGATCCAAAACATCCTGCGTTTTCATTGTTCCCTACGGATTATCATTCAGATTTTCAATGGTGGGGATTGGTCTCTCATGCGAACGTGATGTTAATGGATGAACTTGGAGAAAATATACAACCTATTGTACGTGTAATAGATGACTGGTTTAGCAATAGGTCACTTGGATTAATTGTAGAGGGCAGAGTCGGTGCTGGAAAACTGATTATTTCAACTGCAGACCTGCTTCATGATTCGGCAAATCGGCTGGAAATAAAACAGATGAAAAAATCATTGCTTAAGTATATGAATTCCGGTTCGTTCGATCCCAAAAATATGTTTGAACGGGCTAAAGTAGCTGCTATGTTTTATTAAAATCGCCATGATTATATAGCCAATCGTTTTCAACATGCATTTCCCCTTCTGGCGGACGAGTTACTTTTTCAGTTTGTATATGAAAAGTATTCAATGGCTGAGGAGAGATCGGCAAATTGTTTTTGTATGGTACATAATTAAATTGCTTATAAAAAGCAAATTGTCTAATTTTGATTCAGATAATATTGGCCAAAACATTAAAACTATGAAAGAAAAGGAACTAACCGAGTTAACCGATCAGGAACTGTTGGATAGAAAAAAGCAGCAAAAAAGTAGCAAATTGATCAATGCCATACTTGTCGGATTTTGTGCCGGTGTTATTGTTTATGGTGTCGTAAATAAGGGGATTACTATTTTTACGTTTATGCTTATTGTTATGGGCGCTTGGGCCTTTATTCGCTGGAGGAAATCGGATGAAGCGCTGGACAACGAGTTGAAATCCAGAAATCTGAACGAAAAATAGCTTTTGCTCCTTGAAAACAAAACCGGGAACCCGAAAGCGCCCGGTTTTGAAATCATCAAGAATCTACATGCCAATGGAGTATGATTTGCGCTTATATTAAGCATTGTCGCGCAGCATTTTTATAGTATCATGCGCTTCCAACTGTTTGTTAAGTTGAATGGTTAAAACATTTTTAACACTGGGCGAGAGTGTATCAATATCGTCCTCCAAAATCTTTTTATAGGTAGCTTTAAAAGCATCTTCACCTTTCTCACAGCTTTCCAGCAGACTCTTTTTATCGTTGCCGGTGACATTTACCTTGATGCCCATCCATGCTCGAAATAGTTTACCACTAAGCATGGTGCTGTCTGTGGGCTCTTCTCCCTCCAATTTCAGGTAAGGGGTCAATTCGGTAATGAAGGATTCGGATTGTTCAATATATTTTCTAAAATCCGCTTCCAATTCATGCAGGCCGTGGTTGTGTGCAAGTTCGATAGCTTTTTGATAGCCTTCGATTCTATCGTTATTGATTTTGATAATGTCATTGATAACTGCGGGGTCATTGATGTTATGTTCCATATTAAATTTGATTTGTTTTCTAAAAAGAAACATTCCGTTGGATTGCTTCGTTTACAAAAAATGTGATTTAGGTATTTAATCCGCGTTGCGTATTTTTACCAATTGAAATGCCGCGGGACTTTAAAATTGCAAACCACTATTCAGAATTCGATAATGTTATTTAGGCCCTAAGCAGCTGTGTTAAACATTAATTTCACCTGAGAGGTCGGGTTTATCATCGTCTTTTTTTCGCTGCTCAGCCTGCGCTTCTTCAACATCATGGGTACGGTCATCTTTAATACCTGAGAGGTCCGTATTGGGATCTTCATTATCCTGATCCGTATCCAATGGTCGATCGTCTTCATCAGCGGAAAAGGAATCCTCATCCGATCTGGTAAGATCGGGACTCGGTTCTCGTGGATCTGGATTGGGAATAGCGGTAATAACGAAGAGAAGTATTCTGGACCGTAAATCTTTGTGTTTGTTGCGTGTTTTCATACCATTGAATTTTTAGATAGAACCGAACGAATAGACTTAAGGTTGACCGAAGTAATACCCAATTTGCCGCATTTTTACGTAAATTGGAATATGATTGGCACTGTCAAGATGCCATTATTTGATTGATGGTATTACCAGTTTTCATATTTAGATTTGCCTATTGTTGCATAATATGCAAAGAAAATATTTGTTATATTCTTCTACTTAATAGTAACAATAGGTGAATTATATCGTATTTGCTGTCGAATTTTTACTATTTAAAGCTCCAAAAGAAGGCTGTTCCTTTTGAAAACTCAGCTAAAAATAGCTCGTCTCAAAAAAAAACGCCCGAAGAGCGTTTTTTGTAAATCCAATGGATCTGATATTTATAATCAGATTTATTTTTTAGCATCAAGATAAGGCTTATGGTATTGTTCATTAAAGCGTTTTTTATCATCGCGATAACTGCTGACAGCGCCTAATCGATGCATCATTTTGATGTAACACCAGGCGAGGTCGATCTGATAGGGTTTGAAACCACTTCGCGCACTTTTGGGGTAGAGATGGTGGTTGTTGTGCCATTCTCCGGCGACAATACCCGGCCATAGTTGATTGATGGATTTATCTTTTTCATTAAAATCTATTCCTTCCCGTTGTTTATCTTCACCCTTGGCATGGCCTTCATAGTTAAAGGTACGTACACCGATGGCCCAGAAACCAGCCGCACCAAATAGGCAGCAGGCTAGGGCATGACCACCGATCAGAAAGAATACAACATACCAAAATGACCAGTTCAATACCCAGGATAGGATGGCATGGGTCGGATTGACATAAGAACCCCATTTTTGATATTGTGCATAGGTATTGGCTGTAACGCCGGTGTGCTTCATGAGTAACTTAACGCGGTTATAAGAGTTTTCATTCAGATCTTTGGCGATCGGTTGATGGTTGACATCGGCCAAAAAACAATATAGAAATCCAGCCTGCGCGTTATAAGGATCTCCCGGCTGATCGGATTTTGCATGGTGTACATGATGCGAAATGACATATATCTCTTCCGGTATTACATTGATGGTCAGGTTTTGCGTGAAAAAACGCCAAAAGGGATTGCTGAACTTAAAGGCCCCATGAGTGGAAAAACGATGGTGCCAGATCGTTCCATGCGTCCCCATAATGATCATACTATAGATAAAGGCTGCCAGTACTGTCCACCAGCTCAGGTGAGCAAAGAGAAAGACAAAGAAAAATGGAATAAGACAAGCTACTTTCAGCCAGCTAAAAAAAGGTAACCAGTTGCGCTGGTCCTTAAAAACATTCAATCTTTTGAAAAATTCACCTAATATTTGTTTTGGGCTAGGTTTAATAAGGTCTCCATTGTCGTCTTTCCAGCCATAGCTGGGTTTTTGGAGTACATGATCTAAAAAGGGCATTCTGTGGGTTGATCTAATTGTTGATAAAGTGCTAAGCTACGGTATATATCGGTTAAAAAGTGTTAATTCCAAAAGTTTAACATATATTCCAAGTCTTTTGCTGCTATGACTAAGCTGCCCAAGAAAGTCAAAGTAACGAAATAGTGATTCGACTCTTTAACTGTTCGTTCCAGATGAATATTAGCCGGCCTGAAATATTGTGAAGTCAATATTAGTATTCTTATAATAATATCTATAGAATTAGTAGTCTTTAAAATATTATTGCTATATTTGACCGTTACGGATATAAAAATAAAGGATATGGCATTAGAATTTCTCGCACAATCATCCCGACCACAACCCATAAATGGCATCTCTTCGCAAAAAAATTACAATGGTTTCATGCGTGAACTATGCAAGCTGAAGGTGTTTGGCAGGATTTTGTACGTAGGTGCACATCCGGATGATGAGAACAATAAGCTACTGACCTTTTTTGCTCAGGATCGGCTTATTGATACCGCTTATTTGTCGCTTACGCGGGGTGAAGGGGGACAGAATTTTATAGGTACAGAAAAAGGTGCCGATTTGGGTGTCCTTCGTGTGCAGGAATCCTTATCTGCCCGGAAGACGGAGGGAACAAAACAATTTTTTACACGCGCCAAAGACTTTGGATTTGTGGAGTCTGCAACTGAAACTATGCTCCGTTGGGATGAGCAGGCAGTGCTTGGGGATATTGTATGGGCCATCCGATACTTTCGTCCGGATATTATGATCACGCGGTTTTCACCCGATATTCCCGATCTTCATGGACATCACCAGAGTTCGGCAATCCTGGCACAAAAGGCTTATGATCTCGCTGCAGATCCACAGGCTTATCCTGAACAGCTGGAGGAATTAGCTGTTTGGCAGGTACAGCGTCTGTTTTGGAATGTTTATCAGGAGAGTGGTGTCAAAGATATCGGTGGCCAAGTAAGGCCTTTGCCGCATCATTTTTCGGTAAATATCCCCACATATAATCGTTATTCGGGCTTACATCATGGTGAGATTGCAGCTGAAAGCCGTAATAAACACCGATCCCAGGCGATGGCCAGTTTAACACAACATAGACTTACGCCTGAATATTTTGAATTATTGAAGGGAAAACCTGTTGACCTCAAAACTGCCGATCTGCTATATACTTCGTCTGAAACCGAAGATCTGTATATTCCTGTTTTTAAGAAACTTGTTGACGGTTTGCTTCTGAGACAGGCGCAAGGGGGGAGCCGTGAATTTTCATTGGCGATCGCGACAGTTTTGATCTGGATGAGGACGGTGCCGACAAGTAGCATAATACATGGGAAACGTGCCTATCTTGAACTTCTTTTGCTTCGCTCGCTTGACGTATCCTTTGAAATCAATTCACTGGTCGATCGTTGGGTACCAGGTACTGATGTGCACTTATTTTTGCAGGCAAATATACCGCAGGATTCGGATCTGGTATTGACTCATGTGTCGATTCCCTTTTTTGAAACAGTATATCAGCAAGCGCATCAAGTGTCACATACAGAACGTATAGCGATTACCGGTCGGCTCAGTCCGGCTATTGAACCCTCATTTCCTGCCTGGTTAAAGGAGGAAGGAGACTCGGGTAGTTATTCCCCACAATCATTCAGCGATATTGTACTTGCCCAAAAAGATAATCCCATCCGAGCACAGTTACAACTGCAGTTTGGAGGTTTATCCTTTGCGATCGATGTACCTGTATTGAATAACAATAGGCCGGTTACTATTTCTCCAGCTATTACAGGAGCCTTTCATACCGACATTATTGTTCTGACTGATTCTTCCAGCCGTCTCGTCTCGGTTGACCTACAATCCCATGTGGCTTCTGCCGAGACTATTAGCGTCAGAATCAAGGGGTCAGATGGATTAAAGCTATTTCCCGAAGTACAGTCATTGACTTTGCAGGGCAATGCTTCTGAAAAAATCCATTTTCAGTTAACATCCGTAGGACCCGTTGAACAAATACAACAGATTAGCTTTGAGATAGAAAGTTCTTATGGTATGCAACAGTGGTGTTCAAAATCACTTAGTTATCCCCATATTGAAGATATCTTATATTTTCCTAAAGCCGTTTTAAGGGTTTTAAATAGTTCGGTTGTCAACACCGCCAGAAAAATTGCCTATATCGCCAATAAAAAGGATGAATTGGTAGCTGGACTGGAGCAGATGGTGGATGAGCTCGAACTTATAACTGTATCGGCCTTGAAAGATACAGATCTTTTGACTTTTGATGCTGTGGTATTGGGCATCCGGATTTACAATACTGATCCACAACTGGTGAATTTCCATACACAATTGCGTAATTACATTGAAGCGGGTGGGGTCGTTATCGGCCAATATAATACACCCTATGATCTATCCGTAGACGAGCTGGGTGCTTATCCTTTAACGGTAAGTGGCGAACGGATTACGGATGTTGAATCTGCTGTTAGCTTTCTAGAGCCCGATCATAGGATCTTGAATTATCCAAATAAAATAGGGCAGCATGATTTTGCTAATTGGGTGCAGGATCGTGCGCTGTTTTTACCTAAAGCCTGGAATAGTGAATTTAAACCCATCTTACGTACCCAAAATTTCGACAGAGGAGATGAAGATGGCTTATTGCTTGTCCGTAGAAAGGGAAACGGATATTACATTTACAGTAGTCTCTCCTTGTTCAGACAGCTTCCTGCTGGGGTGTCTGGTGCCTATCGTCTTTTTGCCAATATGCTTTCAATAGGAGGATCTGAGATTTCGGTATAGCGAGCCTGTGCGCAACCTTTAAGATGGTATGAAAAAGAAGCATACTCATGCAGTGCCCTCAAAAAAGTTAGACACTTTCTGGGGGCAGTCTACTAATATGCTCCTTCTTTTACCAAAGATCGTTATTGTACGGAGATGGAACCCACGTCTTTAACGCTTCCTTTTACAACCTGAACGTCTTCAACGGTTTTTTCCATGTAACCCGCAACCGAAGGTTGAACAAGTATTTTATAAGTACCTTCAGACATACCTGGGAAATAGAATTTTCCAACGGAATTTGCCAACGTTCCAACGGTATCCACGCCATTGATGGCGAATACATGAGCCAATGAGGCTGCTGGGGTAACTGTACCTGTAATTGCGCCTGAGGTTGCTACCGGAATTGCACGAATAACTGGTTTAAGTAAATATTGGCCATTACCGGTTTGTACAATCGATTTCGATGCATCAAAATCAAGTAATAGGGTGTAGGCAACATTCGGAATCAACTCATCTTGTACCTTGATTTTCACACCCGAAGATTGACCACTCGGTGTTTTGAGTGAATGACGGACGCCATCAACCCAAATTTCATTTCCTTCATCTTCAAGTTTCAGTCTAATTTCCTGAATCCTACCTGAAGGAACATCATCCCCCGCAATCACCGTATCTTTTCCCATCGTATATTCAAGAATGTTAAAGGGGTCGCCATCAACGTCCAGGCTCTCAACACCTGAGCTTGTGCGAATTTCAATCTCATCAATATTTAGATGGATGGCATCATAATAACCTGGGGCATCGGTCATTTTGATAGTTACAGGGGTTGTTTGTGTAGACTGATTGTCGTCTTTACTGCAGCTGCCTAGTAGCCCTATGGCTGCCAAAGCAACAAAAATAGAATTTGATTTCATAGTTAGTAACTTATTACATATACTTTATATAATTCTGCCATTACAAAGGTTGTGCCACAATAGCAAACCTTATGGTCTTTAAGGCATTTTAGCCATTGTATTAACCGTTGGTCGGGAGAGAGATGGAACACAATAACTAAAAAATCCCATTTTTTAGTTATCATAATAGCTAAAAAAATGGGATTTTCAAATAGGTCGCCTGTATCAGCTATAGCCTGACGCAGCTTTGTATCTCTCAAAAAGGAATATCGTTTTAATTGTCAGTGCTCTATTGTTCCAATAAAGCCAGCAGTTCTTTTGCGGTCTCTTCGGATGAACCGGGATTTTGACCGGTGATCAATTTACCATCTTTGACCACATGACTGCTCCAATCTACACCTTTACTGTAGTGTCCACCAAGTTTGACCAGTTCATCTTCCACTAGGAAAGGGACCACGTCGGTCAGCTGTACAGCTTCTTCCTCCGAATTTGAAAAGCCCGTTACCCTTTTGCCCTGTACCAATGGACTGCCATCGGTATCCTTGACAAACCGGAAAACACCTGGTGCGTGACATACGGCAGCTACAGGCTTATCATGTTTCCAGAATGATTCGATCAAGGCAATCGAAGTTTTGTCATTGGCAAGATCCCAAAGTGGGCCATGGCCACCGGGGTAGAATATCGCATCATAATCTTGCTCTTTAACGTTGCTTAGGGCCAGGCTGTTTGCAAGCTTGTTCTGAAGTTCCATATCTGCGTCGAAACGTCTTGTGGCTGCTGTCTGGAAATCAGGAAGTGCGCTTTTGGGATCTATAGGTGGTTGGCCACCTTTTGGGGATGCGATTGTTACTTCGATTCCGGCGTCATGCAAAACGTAGTAGGGCGCAGCAAATTCCTCCACCCAAAAGCCAGTTTTTTCTCCTGTATCTCCCAATTGATCATGTGATGTAAGTACAACCAACACTTTTAATTTGTCTTTTTTCATATCTTAACTTGTTCTAAGCGGCGATGAAGCTATTTCATCAATCAGTTCCATCTATTAAAAAATTAACCATTTAACACGATAGTACAAAGTAGGGGATAATTCGTAAGATCCCTATGTGATATACATCACATTTTAAGGAATGGTTTGTTTTGGTGATATAGGTCACATTATTTGCTGTGATAAAGCCGGCTGAGCGTTTCCCTGGAGACCCCAAGGTAAGCCGCGATCAAATGTTTGGGAACAAGATTATAAAGTTGGGGATATTGCCGCATCAGTTCCTCATAACGACTGCGGGCATCATTGTTGAGCAGAGAGAGAATTCGTTTCTGTAAACCGATATAACCTCTATTCGAACGCCATCTTAAAAATGTTTCAACCGCGTGGATTTCCTTACATACACGTTCACGATCTTCCCCAAATAGACAGAATACATCAGCGTCGCTGACACAGTCCAGGTTGACCGTTGCTTTCGTATTGTTGTGTAAGGCATTATAATCAGATGCCCACCAGGTCTGAGTCGCAAACTGCAGGATATGCATTTTTTGTTCATCGTTTACCACAAAAGTTTTTAAGCAACCATTGAGGACAAAATATTCGCAGTCTACGGTATCACCAACAGTGATAATCGATTGTTTCTTTTTAAAAGATACCGGTCTGAAAAAGGAAAAGAAATAATCAAATTGTTCATCATTCAACTGAACGGTTTGATGAATATGTTGCCTGAGAATTTCGCGACCAGTCATAGTTTACTTTATTTAATGGACTAAAATTAAGGAAAATCCATTTATAACTGAACATAGGGATTTTTTTTTGGTGCAGTTTATATGAATAAAGTTTTTTCGTCTCGTTAATAGCGCTATTGACCATCTTAGGGCCAAGTCAATACCATCCTTTACGTTAAAACTGATATAAGACTATTTTTACCCCGTATTAACAAGGGTATAATAGGGATTTACCCCTGTTATACTCCTGTCAACCCCCTGTTAACTCCCTGTAATTTCCCTATTAATGTAGGAGCTGACGCGAATAAGGTCATAACCTGTACTTAGCAGAGCCAGTAGTGTTTAAAAGGTAGTACATATAAATCAATGTTTAACCGGTTTAGCTTAAAGGAAAAAACTGATTTTTTTATTTTTTATTTTGTTTATATGAAATTATTTTCTATTTTAGTGTTGCCCATTCAAGGGCACTTTTCATAAAATAGGTTAATAATATGGCTAAAACACCCGGAGTACCCCATGCTATCGGGTGTTTTTTTTTATTAAGATTTTTTATTTTCTATCCTCATTTGATGTAAGCCGGCTATGTACTTCTCGATAGAGGAATATTTTTTCTATTAATCTCGATTTCCCGCTAGGGATTACTTCATTTCAATCGTCATTATTGGAGAATAAACGATTTTTGACAGAAGATAAACCTACTATTATCCATGAAACATAGAAAATTTTATTGTTCTTGTCTATTTGTATTTACCGCATTTTTTGCCATTGGACAGACACAGAATGATGCTATCCAAAAGGTACACCTGATCTTTAAAACGCACTTGGATATTGGATTTACCGAACTGAGTTCCGTTGTGGAACAACGTTATATCCACGAATTTATTCCAAAGGCCATTGCAGTTGCTGAGGAGCTTCGAAATTCAGGAGCCAAAGAACGTTATGTCTGGACAACGGGCTCTTGGTTGATCGCCACCTATCTGGAGCGAGCGAGTCCAGAAAATAAGATGAAATTGGAAGCTGCAATCCGCCGTGGAGATATTGTGTGGAATGCAATCCCTTACACTGTTGAATCGGAATCTTTAAACAAAGCTCTTTTTGGAACCATGCTACAGCTGTCGCGAAAATTGGATCGTCAGTTTGGTAAACAAACCAAGGCCGCGAAGATGACTGATGTTCCGGGACATACTAGAGGAATCGTTCCCTTACTACAAAAAAATGGCATCGATTTTTTACAGGTCGGTGTGAACCCCGCAAGTAAGGTTCCGAATGTCCCTGCACTATGTCGTTGGAAGAGTCCCGATGGCAGTGAAGTGACATTAATGTACCAAAAAGATTATGGTAGCGATATGATCCTGCCCGACGGAAAGACTGCCATGGTCATTGCCTTTACTGGAGATAATCATGGGCCACATACTGTACAACAAGTTAAGGAAATTTATGCATCGATTCAGAAGCGTTATCCAAATGCTACATTACATGCTTCTACCCTGAGTGATGTTGCTAATGTATTGCGTCCAATGAGGGACAAACTTCCTTTGATGACACAGGAAATTGGCGATACATGGATTCATGGCTTTGGAAGTTCACCCTTGATGATGGCTCGTTTTAGAGCGTTGTCTAGATGTTACGAAACCTGGGTTAAGGATGGACGTATCAATCCCAATAGCGATGCTGCTATTCGATTTGCCATTAATCTTGGTCTGGTGGCAGAACATACCTGGGGGCTGGACGTGAAAACTCACCTCCAACATTGGGATACTTATCGCTTTGCTGATTTCAATCAAGCCCTCAATTTACCTGAATTTAAAAAAATAGAAGCGTCATGGGCCGAAAAAGAAGCCCATATAAATGAATCGTTAAAGTTTCTGCCTAAAGACCTTCGTACTGAGGCCGAGCACGTTTTACAACAATTGGCATCGATTCCTAAACCTAATTTTGAAGGGGTGGATGCTGCGCAACAACTTGGTAAAGATGGGACATTCCAACTGAATAAAAAGGGTTTTCGAATGAAAATGGGAGAACTTAGTTATCAAAGCTTTTCGACAGCAGATTTTGAACGTTTTAGGGATTCCTATATCACTCAAAAAGTGGACTGGGCAATTCGGGATTTTGGTAAACCTGGTTTAACACCCCAAATGTCCGAAAGTCGTACGCTAGTGGCCTCTCTTGAAAAGTCTAAATATATTAAAAGCAAAAATGAAATCCATAGCCAGCTAGACTTAACTGCTCTAGGGAAGATTGAACAGGCAGTACTACCCAAACAGGTCTATAGCACTTATCACGTTAATGAAAAAACGAATCATATTCAGTTAAGTTATACCTTGGTGGATAAACCGGCCAATCGTCTTCCGGAAGCCTATTGGTTAAGTTTCTATCCGGAGCAGGTTGTGGACATACTTGTTGAGAAGCTGGGGCAGCCCGTTCGGGTGTTGGATGTGGTTGAAGGTGGTAATCGACAGCTGCATGGCTTGGATCACTATGTGGATATTGTGACAAACGCAGGTAAAATTCGTATCCGTAGCAAAGATGCGCTGCTGGTAGCAATCGGCAAACGGGATTTGTTGAATTATTCCACAGATCAACCTGATTTTCGTGAAGGCCTGCATTTTTGTCTATATAACAATGTTTGGGGAACAAACTTTAGCATGTGGTTTGGTGGTGCAGTGACCTATCGGTTTGATGTTGAGTTGATTCCATAGAAAGATCAAGTAAAAGGATAGTATACATCCAATCGAAATTAAATGAATAGCAATTTAAATACAATCAAATTATACCCAATGAAAACTATTGCCTGTATAGTAGGCCTATTGATGTCGGGATTTGGAAACCCTACATGGGCACAGGATCTAAAAACGAGTTTAACACAAGTGCGCTTTGATCAACAAGGCTTTTATACCTCGATCAAAGTAGATGGCAAAGAGCTGTTGGAATCGGGCCGATATCCCATCGTATCAGTCTATAAGGAGCAAAAAATTATACAACCGAAAGCATTAAAAGTGAATGGGGACCATTTTTCATTGACGATGGAGGATGGCCAGGCTGTGGAACTGAGAGTTGGCCAGAAGAAGGAAGCAATTACATATGAAGTCCTAAAGTTGTCTCCTGCCTATAAGTTGTTGGTGTTTGGACCGGTTAAGATCAAACTTCATGAGGTAGTGGGTGAAGTGGTGGGTGTCGCGCAGGGAGAGGATCTCGCATTTGGTATGCAGGCGCTGCATGTAAAGACTGTTGCGGGTATACCGGAGGATTATATTGGAGCATATAGTAAAGCATTCAATTATCAAGGGCAAAATAGTAATCTTTCGGTAGCTAGTATTTCTTTTGGTCATTTTGCTGCTGTGGATGCCGGGAACGGAGCAGTGTTTCAGCTGTCGGCCAAGAACCGAAATACCAAAGAAGTGCAAAATGTCAAAGGCCTAAATCATATGGTAACTTTGCCTGTCGAAGGTGCCGATGGGTTGATCGCAGGGGCCAAAGTGGCGCTTTTCGGAGATAAAAGAAGCCAGATCTTAACACGTATAGGAAGAGTAGAAGTTGAGCAGGGTTTACCTCATCCAATGATTGCCGGTGAATGGGCCAAGGTATCTCGTAATGCCATGCGTTCGTATTTGATCACCAATTTCTCAGCTGCCAATCTGGATTTTGCATTGGAAAAAACAAAACGTGCCGGATTTAAAAATCTATATCACCCCGATCCTTTCCTTAACTGGGGACATTTCGAATGGCGCAAAGAATTGAGTGCCGAGGCTGATGCAGGTATGAAGAAGCTGGTGGATAGGGCTGGGCAACAGGGCATCAATATCGGTATCCATACTTTGTCAAATTTTACGACAACAAACGATCCTTATGTGACACCGATCCCGAGTAAGCATTTGCTAAAACAAGGTGAATTGAAACTTGTTGGGGCATTGGATGCGAATCAACAAGAAATTGCGGTTCAGCAAAGTGAATTATTTTCCCTACCGCTTACACTCAACACGCTTCAGATTGAAGACGAACTGATTACATATGATAAGGCCGAGAAAAAGGGGGAACAATGGGTATTGACAAACTGTGTGCGTGGGGCTTTTGGCACACAAAGGGCGAGTCATGGACTGGAGAATATAGTCTATAAATTATGGGACTATCCCTATAAGACTTTATTCCCTGATTTGACGCTTCAAGATGAATACGCTAAACGATTAGCCGCTATTTTCAATAAAACGGGTATTAAACAGATTTCGTTTGATGGTCTTGAAGGTTGTATGTATACGGGGCAGGACTACTATGCAACGGGGAAATTTGTTTCTGATTTTTATAGAGGACTTGATAACAAGGCTGATCTGATCAACGATGCCAGTCGTCTCGATCATTACCTATGGCATATTCATACGCGAATGAACTGGGGGGAGCCATGGGGAGAAGAAATGCGCGCAGGGCAGGTGGAAAATCGAATCAAGAATCAGGATTACTTTCAGCGGAATCTGTTTCCGCGAATGCTGGGTTGGTTTTTGGTACGTTTAGCGGATCGTAAATTTGAGGCAACTTCCCTCGAGGATCTCGAATGGGCACTCTCCGAATCTGCAGGTTTTGACTCAGGATACGCCATGAGTATTGATATTAAGACTTTGCAACAACATGGACAGATAGACCTGTTATTAGAAAGCATGAAGAATTGGGATCAATTGCGGCTTGCCGATGTTTTTACGGCTGAACAAAAACTCAGGTTGAAGGATCCAAAGACCGAATGGCATTTGGAGAAGATTGACGAGACGAAATTTATGTTATATCCATTATTTGTCTCTAAAAAATACCATTGTGACCTATCTTCGATGCAGCCGGGACAACCGGGGGGAGCAGATTGGTCATGGGAGTCGCCAGAAGAAAGCACTTTTGCCTTACGTATGAAAATTGAAGGAGATGGTACCATTGAAAATCCATCTTTTAAAACGGATAAGGGAATTGTCAAAATCCTGGGTAAACTGGAAAAGGATCAATACATCTTATTAGATCATAAGGGAAAAGCAACTTTGACGGATAAAAATTATCGTTTAATAGCTGCTTTATCTGTGGAGGGAACGGCGGTTTTACCAAAAGGTGGCTCTGCAGTTGCATTTTCTTGTGACACAAATAGCGATGAAAAACCCGAAGTTATTGTGCGATATAATACGCGTATGAAAGGGGAAACATTGAATTTAGTTAAAAAATAAAAATACAAATAGTTATCATGAATATAGCGAGCATTGCAGTATGGTATAGATTACTGAAGTTGCTTTGTACTTGATAAAAGCGAATAACTCTAAGATGAATACGATTATAACGAAACGCTATGGTAAGCCGTCCACGAAGCTGGGGCTTGCTTTGGCTTTGACAACTATCACTTTTTGGACAAGTGTCGGCACAGCAGGTATGGAGCCCTGACAATGGCAATGGAACATTTACCAACCCTTTGCTTTGGGGTGATTGGCCGGATCCCGATGTGATCCGTGTAGGGGACGATTTTTATATGATCTCGACGAGTATGCATTATGTGCCTGGAGCTCCGATTGTGAAATCCAAAGATTTAGTCAATTGGGAAATGGTAGGCTATGCCGTGGATCATTATGAGGAAGACCCCCGTTACAATATGGAAGGCGGAACATTGTATTTGAATGGCTCTTGGGCTGCAACTTTAAAGCATCACAATCGGAAATTCTATGCTGGATTCTGTACGCCGTATGGTTGGGGACGTGAAAAGGGGAATTTCTCGATCTGCGAAGCGGATAAACCTGAGGGGCCATGGAAGCGGACAATCTTTCCTGAATATCTGTATGACCCGGGTTTGTTCTTTGATGATAACGGTAAAGTTTATGTGGTACATGGTCAAGGTACATTATACCTAACAGAGCTGAATGCAGATGTTAAATCGGTCAAGAGTGATAAAGTCAAAATCTGGCAAGGTAGCTTCAAGAATGCGAACGAGCTTGGTGGTCATTTTGGAATGGAAGGAGCGCATATGTACAAGATCAACGGCAAGTACTATATCACCTGTCCGGCGGGTGGAACACAGGGCTGGCAGATCTGCTTGCGCTCAGATAATATCTATGGACCTTATGAGCATAAATTGATTCTCAATGATAACAGTTCCTATCCTGACAACGGTCTACATCAGGGTGGTATGGTACAGCTGAAAAACGGGGACTGGTGGTTTATTATTATGCAAGATCGTGGTGCGATAGGTCGGGTTCCCCATCTTTTGCCTGTCAAGTGGGAGGATGGATGGCCAATGCTGGGAACCGGTAATAAGGACGTGATTACCTACAAGAAACCAAATGTCGGAAAGACTTACCCAATAAAAACTCCGGCTACGACTGATGAGTTCAATGGGACAAAACTGGGCTTACAATGGCAATGGAACCACAACCCTGACAATAGCAAGTGGTCCCTTCAGGAACGGAAAGGGTATATGCGTTTACACGCTTCTCGAGCAGATTCTTTAAAAACTGCCCGCAATACCTTGTCACAACGGGTGCAGGGACCAAGTTCCGAAGGCACTGTTGAAATCGATTTGAAAGGATTAAAAAATGGCAATGTGGCTGGATTTGGTGTTTTTGAATTCCCATATGCTTTTGTGGCTGTGGAGCAGGTCAACGGTAAACGTAAAATTATCATGAGTAATGATGATAGGATTATCGAGAGTAAAGAGAACTTTGAAGGTGATAAGCTGTGGGTAAGGGCACGTGTTACTGATAAGGGGTTTATAGCAAAATTCTATTATAGCACCGATGGAGAGAACTTTTATGCTATTGGAAATGATTTAAAGATGCAGTTAGGACTACCTTGGACAGCAAATCGTTTTGCATTGTTCAACTATAGTAAAACGGCAGAAGGAGTAGATGGTTATGCTGATTTTAATTGGTTTAGATTTACCAATAAGTAAATATGTCTTAACACGAAGAATCTTTTATTATTAGAAATGTACATCAATATATTCAATGCTATTGTATGTTTAGATTTATTTTAATAACCTTATTTATATCTTGTACTATAATTGTACAAGGTCAAAAATTAAGATTGGAAAGCCCGAATAAGGTTCTATCGGCTGAGGTCTATCTTGCTTTGGGTAACAATAAGATACATTTATCTTCAGTCTCTCAAAGGTTGACGGACATCAAGATCTTAAATTTTGACTGGAACGAAGATATAGTTCAAGGTAACTGGCAGCTCATCAAGAGCGATAAACGGACTGTAAGTCATCAATGGAAACCTTTTTTTGGTGAACGCAACGCTATCAAAGACAACTATAATGAACTTGAGTTACAATTACAGTCCAGTGGAAATCATAAAAAAATGCAGCTCTATATTCGCTTGTACGACGAAGGAATTGCATTAAGATACGGCTTTGACGCCGATGATTTTGCTGGATCCGTTATCAATTCTGAACAAACGGCTTTCCAATTTGGCAGTGACGCCACAACTTGGATCGCTGGCGCAGCGCAAAGCGCTTACACAAAAACGACATTAAGCCAGCTTAAAGGAGAGTTTGAAAGACCTTTAGTGGTTAATCCAGCACCAAATTTATTTATGGCGATTGGGGAGGCAGCTTTGGTGGATTATGCCCGTATGAAATTTACTTATCAGGCAGAAAAGCAAAGCCATGTCATTCAATCCGCACTATCCGGAACGGTTGATTTGGACAAAGCTGGATATGAAAGCCCTTGGCGTTATGTTATGGTGGGGAAGTCCGCGGGTAAGTTGGTTGAGAATAATTATTTTATTCTTAACCTCAATACGCCTAACACAATTAAAGATACCTCATGGATAAAGCCCGGCAAAGTGCTACGTGAGGTGACGTTAACCACTGATGGTGGGATTGCAGCAGTTGATTTTGCAGCACGTAATCAGATTGCTTATGTAGAATTTGATGCAGGCTGGTATGGACCTGAAGAGTCGACCACTTCGGATGCCTCTCGGGTAAACGTTGATCCTGCACGTTCCAAAGGGCCTTTGGAGCTGCAATATATTATTGATTATGCGAATAAAAAAAATGTAGGTATCTTACTTTATGTCAATAAAAAGGCCTTGGAAAAGCAGTTGGATGAAATTCTACCCATTTATCAGAAATGGGGCGTCAAAGGGCTTAAATTTGGTTTTGTTAATGTGGGTAGCCAACAAGCGACAGTATGGCTTCATGAGGCAGTTCGTAAGGCCGCTAAATATAAATTGATGGTTGATGTGCATGATGAATATCGGCCTACGGGGTATTCCCGTACCTTTCCAAATCTGATTACACAGGAGGGCATTCGTGGCGATGAGGAATCGCCGAGCTCTGAACAGAGTCTGATCACAATGTTTACACGTGCCATTGCAGGTGCTGGTGATTATACCAACTGTTATCATGCCGTTCGTGTAAATACCAAAATGGGAGGGAAGGCTGCCCAAATGGCTAAAGCAGTGATGTTGTACAGTCCATGGCAGTTTATTTATTGGTACGATCGTCCGGCGGATGCACCACATAAAGCCGGAGGAGCGGGTGGAGAGCACGAAACGCTCATCGATGAGTCTGAAAATGCGGCAGCATTCTATCGTGGTCTACCTGTCACTTGGGACGAAACAAAGGTACTAAAATCGGACATTGGTGAATGCGGTGTTATTGCACGTCGATCGGGTAATCGCTGGTATATTGCCATGCTTGGGGCAAAAGTAAAACAGGATATCAAGATAGACCTTTCCTTTATTGAGACAGCTGATCGTTTCAAAGCGCAGTTGTGGGGTCAGGATGCACAAGGACTTGCAAAAAATGTAGTCGATTTGAAAGAATTTAGATTTAAGTCCAAGGTTTTTACAACAACATTAGAGCCTAATGCAGGTGCTGTATTGATTCTGGATAAGATAAAATAAGAACTTACAACCTTTAACAATGTAAAACAGCTGTGGACTTTATTGTTCGCAGCTGTTTTTGTTTCATTACCTATTCTTTGGAATGAATGTGATATTTGTAGGAGGAGTATTGTTCATCGAAAGTCGTATGGAAGAATAGCCTTGCAAATAAAACACCGATAATGGTCAAATTTGAACTAGTTGTGTCGCTGGTAGATTTTAAACTTTACATAAAAATAGATGGGAAATGATTTGACTTTTCCTATTACCTAATTATGTAATGAAACAGATAGTACAGCATTTTGATCAATTATTTAAAGAGTA
Source organism: Sphingobacterium sp. CZ-UAM (assembly GCF_002000245.1). Classification (GTDB taxonomy): domain Bacteria; phylum Bacteroidota; class Bacteroidia; order Sphingobacteriales; family Sphingobacteriaceae; genus Sphingobacterium. Next base: position 507,690 of record NZ_MTCM01000002.1, read on the forward strand.
TCATCAACGATCCTTTTTGTTTGCCAAATCTTTTGTTCGCATTGATGCTGTTGCGGAAGATATTACAGCTGATGCCTTAATGGCAACATGGGAACGTATGCAAGAAGAAACATTGTTGTCTCCGAGATGTTTCTTGTTAAAAGTTATAAAAAATAAGGCCTTAGACTATTTGAAACACCAACGAATCCATCGTCAACTGATAGAACCATTAGATAGTTGGAACGAATGGGAGCTGCAATTGCAGATCGATAATCTCAATGAAATAAATGAAGAGCGAATTTTTCTGAAAGAAATTAAGAAAATAACGGAGCAGGCGTTGGACACAATGCCTATTAAGACCCGGGAAGTCTTTGAACTGAGCCGGCATCAATACATCAGTGGTAAAGATATTGCTCGACAAATGGGAATTTCGCTAAAAGGGGTGGAATATCATATTACGAAAGCACTAAAAGTGCTCACTGTAAATCTTAAAGATTATATGGTTGCTTCTTAGTAATTTAGATCTTATAATTCAACTAAAATGCGATGGGTAATCTGGGAATAGATAAAGTAATATTAGGGACAGCGGGATTGGGTGGTGTATGGGGGGGCGTAGATCCTGAAGAATCTATACAGGCAATTCATGAAGCATTATCTCATGGTATACGTGCTTTGGATACTGCGCCGGCTTATGGAGATGCGGAGTCCATAGTTGGGCAGGCTCTGGAACTATGGACCGGTGAAAGACCTTTAATTAGCACAAAAGTTGGCCGATTAAAAAGTTATGTCGCTACCGAAGCCAAATACGATTACTCCACTGCTGGCATGCAGCGTAGTGTTGACGAAAGTTTAAAGACACTTGGGGTATCAACTGTTGATGTGCTTTTTTTACATGAACCTGCGGTATTGACGGTAGATAACGCTGAAAGGGTAATTTCAGCTATAGAGCATTTTAAAGAACAAGGATTGACCAAAAAAATTGGCATCGGCGGAAATCCCCCTAATTGGTTCCTACCATTTCTGAAAGAAGGTCGATTTGATATTCTGATGGAGTATAATAAGCTGAACGCATGTAGTATAGAGGCGCTCCAAAATAGTATACCGATATGCGGACAGACCCAAACGGAATATTATGCGGCGAGTCCGCTGAATATGGGGCTTTTAGGCTGTAAGTTTCAGGAGTTTTCACAGCGCATACCTGAATGGCTCGACGTTGGGACGGTTGAGCAAGCGCGACGAATTCAGGCTATTGCAGAACGGCATAATTTATCATTGGAAGTGCTCGCATTACGGTTTTTATTGAATATGAATGCTGTATTCAAAATAGTCCTGGGGGCAGCTAACAGGCAACAACTGCAGAATTCTTTAGACGCAATCAAACAAGGCGTGCTGCCAGTCAATATTTATAACGAAATCCTTCAAACGTTTAATGATAATAAATGAATAGAATAGATCAGGAGATTTTTAATATCCAAAAAGTCAGTATTCGAGTTTTGGAACCTGTTGCCAACATAACTCCTTTTCAGGATGCGACGATGGGGCCGTTTCCAAGTTTTGGCATATCCGTTATTCGCATCGAAGATGCTGAGGGATTTGTAGGAGAAGCACCTGTTTATAATAGTTATACCAATATCTTGGAAACCTGCCTATTTCCCATATTGTTCCATTGTGAGGGTTTAACCTATGCAGAATTCTTTCCTAAGTTGTACTGGTCTATTCGAAATGAAGGGTTTAAAGGTGCGGCATCAGCTCTTTTAGGACAGGTGGATATGGCTTTATATGATTTGGCAGCCAGGCGTCGTGATCTACCATTATATCGTTATATTGGTGGCAATCGGAACCGCGTAAAAATCTATGGAAGTGGTGGTGGAACTAACTATACATTACAGGAACTGGAAAAGGAAGTTGCGCTCTTTTTGGATGCTGGAGTGGATTGCTATAAGATGAAGATTGGAAAGGACTTCGGTACAAATTTGGCGGCTGACATCGAACGTGTAAAACATGTGCGCAAAATGGCGGGAAAAGACATGCGGGTAGCGGTGGATGTCAATCAGATATGGTCTTGCAAAGAGGTATTTAGATTTTTGGATGCTATTGGTGAGGATGAATTGGCTTGGCTCGAAGAACCGTTACATTCAGCGGCCTATGATCAGATTGAAGAGCTTTGCAAGCGTACGTCAGTTCCCGTAGCTTATGGCGAATCTGAGCGGACCTCTAAAATATTTCCGATGCTGGCCAATTGCGGCATTAAACATTTACAGCCCGTTCCGACCCAATTTGGTGGAATAAAAGAATGGATGGAAGTTAGGGATTTATGTGCGGATCGCAATTTGCAGTTATCTTCTGGCGGTTATTCCTTATATTCGAGCTTTTTAATGACTACAGCCAAAGAAACTGGCATGATAGAATACCTGTATTCACTGATGTATGGCTTGGAAAAGTATTTTTTGATTCGACCATCATTGGAAAATGGACAGTTCCATTTACCAGAATCGGATGGATTGCCCGTACGTATCAATTGGGATTATTGCCTAAAGGAAAATAAGGTGCTTAGGGAGCAGGTCTGGTTAAAGCAGGATGTCCCGGGATACAATCCTTTGGTCAGTATGTAATACAATAAAAAGCGAACCTGATTATGAATTTAACATTTAATTATATTGATTACCTGGTTTTAACAATATATGCTTTAGTTCTTTTATATGTAGGTTTTCGTTTTTCAAGAAAAGAGAAAAATCAACAGGATATATTTCTGGGGGGGCGTTCCTTAAAATGGTGGCAGATTGGATTCTCTATTTTTGGAGCTAATGCCGGACCAACGATGTTGATCGGATTTGCCAGCATTGGTTTTTCGCATGGAATTGTTGCGAGTAACTTTGAATTATTGGCTTGGATCTTTCTGATGTTATTGGCCATGGTTTTCTTGCCTTATTATCTAAAAACCAAGATTAGTACCATACCGCAGTTTTTGCTGATTCGTTTTGGCAAAAGGTCTTATAATTTTCTGATCGTCTATAGCCTGATTTCCATTTTAGTCGTGTGGCTGGGCAGCGCCCTGTATGCTGGAGGGCTGCTTATCTCAGGTATTTTCGGATGTCAGTTATTTACGGCAATCGTCATTATTGGTATTGTCGCAACAAGTTTTACTGCGATAGGTGGATTGAAAGCTGTTGTCCGTACTGGTGTCTTCCAGTCCATTATCATTATTGTATCGTCGATTATTTTGACCTTCCTTGGTTTTCAGAAGATTGGTCATCTCGATGCGTTGATCAACCAAACTCCGGCATCGTATTGGAAATTATTTCTACCTGCTTCAAATCCCGAATATTCATGGGTTGGCATCGTTTTGGGCTATCCTGTCGTTGCCATATATTATTGGTGTGCTGACCAGACGATCGTACAGAAGGTTTTAGCTGCGAAAGATTTAAAAGAGGGGCAATATGGCGCTTTATTTATCGGCGCACTTAAGATAATCATGCCGATTATATTTATTTTGCCTGGTATCATGTGTTTCGTATTATTTAAGGATACTGCTCCGGATAATGCCTACATTACTATGATCAAACAATTGATGCCACATGGTCTTTTGGGATTGAGCATAGCCGCGCTGATTGCGTCTTTAGTCGATACGGTATCATCAAGCCTGAATTCATTTTGTACCGTGTTTACGTTAGATGTTGTTCCGCAATTTAAAGTGTTAGATAATAATCAGCAGCGGCGTATGGGAAAATGGGTGACGGTCCTAGTTGCGCTGGTGGGAATTGGCATAGCGATGCTATTTTCTTATTCTGGAAAAGGTTTTTTTGACTTAACGCAAGGTTTGGTTTCCATTTTGGCACCACCCTTGGCCGTCGTTTTTTTATGGGGAGTGATCTGGCGTGGAATTAACGGGACAGCAGCCGAAGTTGTCTTATACGGAGGTGGTCTAATTTGTTTGATTCTGGGTGTTTGTCATGTCCTAAATTATCCATACCGAGGCTTCTGGCCACATTTTCTGATGCTTTCTTTTTATATTTTTGTAGCTTTGAGTCTGATCATTGTGGTGGTATCTTTCTTGACCAAATCCACTGTAAATTCGGAGCTGCCGACCTTATTCGATGGATCGAATGCAAAAGAGTCTGGTCAATCTCGCTCAGTTTGGTTGACTTGGGCTGGACTGGCCTTCGTCATGATCATGATTTATATTTATTTTAATTGACCTTATTCGTGGAAAATATCACTAGCCAATGAATAACATGGCGAAGTAAAGATTGAATGGAAGAAAGCTCATTTAGTAAAAATATTAAACGAAAGTGAAGATGAAAATGTTGGTTCGCTTAATTATATTATGCACTTCAATGGCATTTGTTAGGTGCAAAGGGGAGGGGTCAAAACTCAATGTACCGCCGCAATATGAAGAGCATGTCTTTGTTGTCAATATTGTCGACAATTCAGAAAAATTAAAGGAATATCTGACTTACCACAGTCATGTTTGGCCAGAAGTAGAGGCAGGTTTTAAGAAAGCAGGCTATGAACGGATCGCATTATATCGTTTCGATAAGCTCATTGTCATGACAGTTCGTGTCCCAGTGGGTGCCAACCTTGATCAGATGGGTAAGCTTGCCGAATCCTACAGTCCTAAATGCGCCGAATGGAACGTGTTGATGGATACCTATCAACAAGGTGTCAGCGGTACCGCAGCCGGACAAAAATGGGCCGAAACGAATCTATTTTATGAATTTAAACATAAATAGCTTCCGGTGTGCGATATTGCTTTAGAAAATCCCGGGGTGAACTCCCCTTAACATCTTTAAAATGTTTGTTGAAATTTGAAATATTATTGTAACCACTTTTGTAGCAGGTCTCTGTAATATTGTACTTTCCTTCCATCAATAATTTTGCCGCATGACCAATGCGTATCTCTTTGATAAAATCCACTAAGGTCCTGTTGGTTTGCATTTTGAAGAACCTACAAAAGGCTGAGGAAGACATGGGCACTATAGAGGCTACATCTTGTAGCGTTATATCCTCTCTAAAATGCTTGAATATATAGTCGAAAACCCGGTTAATACGATTGGCATCTGTCGAATTTTCAATGATATTGAAAGATGGTGAAGATAATGTCTTATAGGAATTGGATAAGGCAAGTTTGTCTAGGAGCTGTAGCATCAATACTGCGCGGGACAGCCCTGTGGCAACCAACATCTCATTGAGAATATCTTTTGCCTGTCTAACTATTGGTCCAGAAAATAGCACTCCTTTTGCAGCATTGATAAACAATTGATTCAGAAGAATTGCTTCGGGCTTGGTCAGAAAATCTTTACCCAAAAAATCAGGATAAAAATGCACGATGGATGCCGTAGCGGGTTTATCCTTATCGATTGTATTGTAATATTGCCAGCAATGCGGAAGATAGCTTCCTAACAATACCAATTCATCACCTTCAAAATCCTCAATGTGATCGCCTATAAACCGTTTCCCCATACAGTTGCCCAGTAAGACAATCTCAAAGTTGAGATGCGACTTTAATGAAGTGTATTTTTTGATTTCCAGTTCTTCACTACGGACAGTAAACGACTGATCCGGGGGGAAAGTAAAGTTTTCATAAATATGCTGCATCATAATAAAAGCCTTAAATAGGTTTAAAAATCATAATTTGTAGCAACCGGTTGCATAATGTAGTTAAAGGTAAGAAAAAAAAATATGAAAGTATAAAATTAGCGCATCTTGTATGTAAAATGTTTAATGCAAAAAAACATTACAAAAGAGCAAATTACTGGTGGTTCTCGCTATTTATTATCCTGAGATTTATTCCTGTCATCAATTATGAAAAATAAAGACTTATAAATAACCAAGTTCACTATTGTCTTTTCTTTTGAGACTAGGGGACCCTGAATACAGATAATTATGAAAAAAGCGAAATTAACACAGTTTCAAAATTGGCACAAAAGCACAAAGAATGCCGTGCTCTTTTGTGCTTTGGCTGTCGCCTCCAGTCCCATGGAAGCGGAAGCAAGAGCAATTTTAATGGAGGGTGAGCATCAGGAAATAGTTGCATCTGATCATGCTCAAGAAGACATCATTGTAAATGGTCGCGTAGTTGACAAGGATGGACAACCTATGATCGGTGTATCCGTTTCTGAAAAAGGGAAGCGAAATCAACAGACTACGGATAAAAATGGTCGTTATCAGATCAAAGTATCTTCATCCGGAGTATTGGTTTTTACCTATGTTGGACATGAAACAGTGGAGCGAGCTGTTGGAGGACAACGGACGCACGATGTTTCAATGAAAGAAGGAAGGAGCGATCTGAATGAGGTTGTAGTAGTCGGATATACCACGCAGAAAAAATCACTGCTCACAGGGGCGATTTCGACAATGAAGGTCGATGAGCGGATGAATGCTATTCCAACAACTTCTGCTGGAAATCTTCTTATCGGTAGATTGCCAGGAGTGAATGTGAGTACAGTAAATGCTATTCCGGGATCACAACCAAGTATTAGCATTCGTACTAGGTCCTCACTCAATGACCAGAATGTTACTTATGTGATTGATGGCGTCGTTCGAGGTGCAGGCGATTTTAATAACCTAAGTCCAAATGAAATTGATGAGATCTCGGTATTAAAGGATGCTGCATCGGCAGCGATCTACGGTTCACGTTCTGCTGGAGGGGTAATCCTGGTAACTACAAAAAAGGGGAATCAAGGCAAACCAGTATTTAATTACTCTACCGGCTATAGCGTTGATACGCGAACTAAAAATGTAAACCTGACGAGTGCTGTACAGGCCGGTGAACTTTATAATCGTATTAATGGGGCAGCTGACCCTGCTGGGTGGGCATGGTCACAGGAGGAGTTAGATCATTATAAAACGATTAATAATGGCTGGGGGTACGATCAACTGGAAACAGTCTGGCGTAATCCATCCACACAGACACATAACCTCAGTGTAAATGGTGGTAGCGATAAGGTTCGGTATTTCGGTGCGGCATCCTATGTTAAGCAAACGGGATTTTTGGATCCGTTGAAGTACGATAAGTATAATATTCGGATGAACGTAACTGCAGATATTACCAAAGATCTGGAAATCTTTTCGGGGTTTGCATTATACAATAATTTTACGGGCAATGCTGTCTTTGAAGATGCTCAGGCTAATTATGGTAAGTTGAGAGTTTGGCAGCCCGATCAGCCAGTGTATACAGATAACGGTCAATATGTGGATTATGGATGGATCGCTAATATGGGAGCGAGTGTGGACGGTACAGCAGGTTACAATAGATCTCAAATGTTGAAACCACAATTAATCTTGAGCGGAACCTATAAAGCTCCATTTTTGGAAGGATTAAAAGCTAAAGTATCTTATGCAAGAAGTTGGGCGAACGAACTAAATAGGAAGTTTTACAAGAATTACCCCGTGTTTTCAATGAAAAGAAGCGGTCCGAATAACCGTATTATTTCTACAGCGGACGCGGACATCATTAGCATGAGAAAGTCGAGCTGGGTTGGGAAGGATTATATTGAGCGAAAATCAACCTATAGTGATGACAAACAATTCAATGTCCAGTTAAATTATGACCATGTATTTAATGATGTGCATAGCGTCTCTGGGGCTTTGGTGACAGAATGGTATGAAGGCGCGGGATCTGGTATTACTGGAGGAAGAGAAACTTTTCCAGTTTACTTAACCGACCAGTTCTGGGCAGCCAGCAGCGCGCGTGCCGATGGATGGGCCAATGGAGATACTGATTGGGTCAGTGGTCGGATGTCTTATATTGGACAGTTTAACTACACATATGCAAATAAATACTTATTTAATTTCTCGTTCCGTGAAGATGGTTCGATGAATTTTGCTCCCGACAAGCGATGGGGATTCTTCCCTGCTGGATCAGTGGGCTGGGTAGCGTCAGAAGAAAAATTCTTCAATAAATCATTGATCCAATTTTTAAAATTTAGGGGGTCAGTCGGTTTAACAGGTAATGATGCCGTTGGCGGTTGGCAATGGCAAGAATCTTATCAAGCTGGAAGTTCGGCTTATTTTGGCACAAGTCCTTCACAATTCGTTGGACTTGGCTATGGTAGCGTAGTTAATCCTAATCTGACCTGGGAAAAAGCATTAAGCTACAATGCGGGGGTAGATATGAACTTTTTGAAAAATTGGAATATTTCACTGGATTATTGGTACCGCAACTCCTATGATATTTTAAGGAATCGTCAAACGACTTTGCCATCAACATTTAGTTTGTCTATGCCAGCCGAAAACTATGCAAAAGTTAAGGCCCAAGGTTTCGATCTGCAGTTAGGGTACCGTAAAGATCGGCCGGACTTTTCTTATCATGCTAATTTAACGATGTCCTATGGTTGGAATAAAGTAATTACACAAGATTATGCGCAAAATGCGCAATGGATCGATATTCCGGTGGGCAAGACGCTAAGCACAATCAAAGGTTGGGAATTCGATCGTATTTTGCGTACCCAGGCTGATGTGGATGCGTTTGTTGGGGCCAATCCGAATTATAAACACAATGGATTATCACCCGCATTGGGGATGATGGTTTATAAGGATTTAAGTGGACCCAATGGCAAACCTGATGGAAATATCGATGATTGGGACCGTGTAATGTTAAAACCAAATAATTATCCCATCGTCTATGGACTTAATTTAGGCGGAAGTTGGAAGGGATTTCATCTGGACATGATGCTTTCCGGGCGTTTAGGCGAGAAAAAATGGATGAACGATCTTGCTGGTGGGGTAGAGTGGAACCGCATGTGGGATCAATGGTATTCGGACAGCTGGACACCAGAGAATCCGAATGCGACATTGCCAAAACGCGTAAGTGCCAATAATTCTAATACCTATCAAACAAATAGTTCATACTGGTTGAAAAATGGCAGCTTTATGCGGATGAAGTACTTGACTTTGAGTTATGATTTACCGAAGGGAAAATTTTACAGCAAAGTTTTTGATAACGTAAGGGTCTTCGCAACGGGAACGAATCTTTTTGTGATCAGTCCCTTTAATAAATACTATGATCCGGAGATTGGGGGTGGAAATGCATTCCCTGTGCTGCGCTCCTACAATTTTGGTATCGATGTTAAATTTTAAATGTTTGAGAAATGAAATCTAAAAAACTAATATACGGACTCTGTCTGGCATTTTTGACCAGCTGTAGTTTAGATTATAAAAATACAGGTGCAATCAACCCGGACAATGTCTGGATGGATAAAACCATGATTAATTCTTATTTGACAGATGTTTACGGAAAAATGATGCCTGGATGGTCTCCTTCGGCCAACGGTACCGACGAAGGTATGAACGGACCGACAAGTATGGGCGATTTTGCACGCGGATTGATTACTGTCGATAACCAGGGACAAAAATTGGATTATGCCAATATAGACCGGATCAACTTTTTCTTGGATAAAATGGAAACTGTAAGCGTACTTTCCGATGCTGAAAAGAAGCAAATGGTCGGTCAGGCCCTCTTTTGGCGAGCCTGGGATTATTGGGGTAAGGTTTGGAACGTAGGGGGAGTTCCTTTAATTCTACATTTTCAGGATGTAACGAATGTACCCTCGTTATTTGTAAGCCGTAATTCAACAACGGAATGTATGACACAGATTTTGAAGGACCTTGATGATGCCATCGCAAATCTTCCTGATGTTTGGACGGGAAATGACTATGGTCGCATAGATAAAGGGACGGCAATGGCATTTAAGGGCAGGGTACTATTACGTTATGCCAGTCCTTTGTTCAACCCGAATAACGATCAAAAGAGATGGGAAGCCGCCTATAAGGCGAATAAGGATGCTGTTGATTTCTTAAAGAGAATGGGTAAGGGCTTGTATGAAGGTAAATTTGAAGATATTTGGTATAATGAACGCAATAAAGAAGTGATTATGCTAAACCAATATTATATGCCTGATCATAAGCTTGATCAAAAAAACATTCGTCCCGAACCACTGACGAAGGATGGTGCAAATGATAATCAAACGATTTTTCCTCTGTTAATGGCCTATCCTAAAAAGGACGGAACGCCGTTAAAATTGGATCTCAATCGCTTGGTTAATGATCCAGTATATAATGAGCAATTTATGACTGATTTTTACGTTGGACGTGATCCACGGTTCTACGCAACTATTTTTAGTCCAGGTACCGCATATCCCGCAAAAGATGTATTGACTGGTGGAATGAAATATTGGAATGCCTGGAAAAAAATAGCAGACCCAACTTCACCTACTGGATTTAAGTATTCAACCTTGATCTTTAATGAGCTTGGAAAAGGTGTTGGCGGCAGTTCATCAGGTTATTTTCAATTAAAAGGAGTGGATAGAGATTTGACAATTCCTACAGTTTATGAAGGGAAAACCGACTGGATTGAAATTCGTTTTGCGGAGGTGCTAATGAATTATGGTGAATGTGCCAATGAAACAGGAAAGTCAGCGGAAGCGCTGGGTGTTCTGTATGATATCCGTAAAAGGGCCGGAATCGAAGCAGGCAGCGGAAATTATGGTATAACAGCCAGCTCGCAGGCAAATATTCGTCAAGCCTATATGGATGAACGTTTTATTGAATTCGCTTACGAGGGGAAGCGGTTCGCAGATTTACGTCGGTGGAAGCGGTATGATATTTTGAATAATCTGAAATATCGCTCAGGATTAAATGCTGTGATTAAAAATGAAAGCAGTTTAGTAGGTTTCGATTGGACCAAAGATATGTATGATCCAGCGGTGCGTAAGCTATTCCGTTTCGAATATGTCGAAAATTTAGATGGTGATAACCAGTATCAATTTAAGGTGGATCTACAGCATTGGTTTTATCCAATCCATAAAGAAGTTATAGATAGAAACTCAAAAATTGAACAAAATATAGAATGGGGTGGAACTTTTGACCCTTTAAAATAACTACAATTTGAAAATTAACATAGCGTGGTTTAGGTGTATCCATTAATGTTTTTTAGTTGGACTGCATAGCCAGTCCAACTCTTTTGCTATATAAAGTAATTACATTTGAAGGACAGGGGTAAGTATAATATTTGAGAACAGATTTTTTTGAGTTTTTAAAAAAAAGAATCGTTTGTCAAACTAAAATAAATAAAAGGAATGAAAAAAATAGTAGGAAGTTTTCTACTTTGTGTACTGGCTTTGAATAGCTTTTCGCAGGATTGGCTCCCAGAGCGTCGGGATAGGAAATCTCTATTCCGTCTGTTGGATTGCCAATACGAGGGCGCGAAATTGGTACGGAGTTCAGCTATAGGAGCGTATTCGGACAATTGGGATGTTAAGCAGGAGATCCTAAAAAAGAAGGGGACCAATGAGGTGACCTACCGATTTACCTTTAAGGCGAAAAAGGCCATGAAAGATGTGGGGGCGGCGGTTGCGTTTGATGCTTATGATTGGTCGAGCGACAATTTCGTGATGATTCCTGCGGTTGTTTATAATGGCAATCGCCAACGGATCGTTAATCGGGAATATGCAACGGGTTTGGACAAAACAGATTATTACCGCAAAGATCTGGCCCTTACCTCTAACCCCATACCACAGCTTTCTCCGGAATTTGGTGCTAATTCTCGATTAGAAGTAAACATCAGTAATACCAGCACACCACTGATGGCCTATTTGGATCGGAAGCAACAAAAGGGAGTTTTTCTTTTTACCGATCAAGGGATTAAATGGAAGAATGAAGTGAAAGATCATGCACTCATTATTGAAGAGAGCAGAGATCGGAGTCTTGCAAGCTTTGTCATTAGCGCTCCCGGAGTAAGGTCACGTAAGCCCGAGTTTATTGGCTTTAGTGAAAGTCCCGATCGGGGGATATCTGTAGCTAGGGGGGATGAATTACAGATTCGAGTGACAAGAATTGAGTTTCAAGCAGATGATGTTTCACAGTTGTACGCACGTTTTATGCAAGAACGAAAATCGCATGTCATGGAAACAACTCCGCGTAATCTGATGCCCATGAGCGAGGTTTTTAAGCGTATGGCAAAAAATATTGATGAACGCTATTATGCAAAAGATGGGGTTGGGTTTTACTGTCCTGAAAATGCCGATTGGATGTCTTATGGTTGGGTAGGCGGATTGATCAATACCTATCCTATGTTGGCTTTGGCAGATACTGCCCATTTCAATCGCGTAAGTCATACGTTTAACTTTGCTTTGCCACAGGGGCGCGGAGCAAGCGGATACTACTATGATGTATTGGGAGCAGATGGCCAGGTTATTTACCGTGATGGTGCCAAACTAAATCCAGGGATCGGATTGACGCGTAAAAATGCTGATGTACTGTACTGGATGGTGAAACAGTTTATGTTATTGAAAAAACAGGGCAAATCTTCTTTGATTTCCCAAGAATGGGGAAACTCAACCCGGCAACTTGCGGATGCATTTGTAAAGACTTGGCAAGAAGAAGGAACCTGGGGTAATTATTTGGCTGTTGAATCTGGTAAAGTTGCAGCTTATAATACAACAGGCGGAGCGATGGCTGTTGCTGGTTTGACATTGGCCGCTTCCTATTTTCATAATGATAATTATCTAGCAATTGCAAAGCAGGCTGCAAAAAAATATTACGATGAGTTTGCGCTTGTCGGATTTACTTCGGGAGCCTGTGGCGATATTTTGCAGAATGCAGATTCCGAAACTGCAATTGCATTGACGACTTCGTTAATGACACTTTTTGAACAAACAGGCCAACGCGAATACTTGGAACAGGCTAGAAATCTAGCGAATTATACGGCGTCCTGGACAGTCTCTTTTCCGTATCGGCTGCCTGAAAATACAGCCTTGGCAAAATTGGGTGCCAACCTCACAGGGGCAGTTTGGGCGAGTACACAAAACAAACATGGTGCTCCGGGATTCTGTACGCAGTCTGGCGATGTCCTCTTCAAGTTGTTCCGGGAAACCGGCGTAAGCTTGTATGCTGACCTGATGCGTGACGTTATCCATGCGCATGCCGAAGGTGTACAACCCAATGGTAAGATCACCGAACGTCTAACCTACTGTGATGCAGATAGTCGGGGATCACGTGGCGATGGTGGTAAAACAGGATGGAATGAAACCAATGGCGCATTGATGGCGCTAGAGATACCAGGACTTTACGTCCGCAAGGACAAAGGGGCAGCTTATGCCTTTGATCATATTGTTATCAAGACGATAAAGAAAACAGCTCGGGGCTTGTCTTTGACACTTCACAATCCAACAGCCTACGACGCTCATATCACAATATTGGCAGAAGATGCTGCCCAAGCGGCTCGGCCTCTGGGAGAGAATGCTTTTTGGGATTGGAAGAACAAAGTCAACATAAAAGCTGGAGAATCCCTGGCTGTTGACCTATAAATGAGAACTAAATACGATACGTTTAAAATTAAAGGGAATGAAATTTCTAAAAGCTAAACTGCTATGTCTCGGATTGACTGCCTTGTCAACGATGGGGTATGGCCAAACGACATTAAAGACCAATTATTTTAAAATTGTGATCGACCAAAAAGGTTACATCACGAGCATGCAGAACATTACAAAAAAATCGAGTCCGGAATTTAGTCCCGCTGATAAACCATCCCCGTTGATGGTACTATATAATGCGAAGAAAAGGCTTTATACCTATCCAAATCGGGCGAACTACTCTGCAAGCGATAAAATCATGACTCTGGCTTATCCTAACGGTTCCACCGCACGCATCAGCATCTTACCGCAGTCGAAGTACTTCAAGATGAAACTTCTTTCTTTGACAAACTCGAAAGAAATTGAGGCTATACAATGGGGATCATATCATACCAATATAACCAATTTACTGGGCGAGATTATTGGTGTCAGCCGGGATACGAGCAAGGCAGTCAACTACGCGATTGGTATGCTGGCACTCAATGACAATACATTGGGCGGAACAGCAGATATTCAAGGCGATGCAGCACCATTTCAGTATATTATCCATTCACCGGACGCTGCGCGTTTTCCATTGCCAAATGACCTGCATGAAGGTCAAATATTTACTTTAGGTGGAAATGGTATCAGCGATGTTGCCTTCTATGCGCACAAAGAACCTTATTATCGGATTATGTACGGCAATGCAGCTGAGGTGGATAAAAATGGACGGATATCCATTACCTACCAATCTCGGGACCGTAGAAGTCCGCGTGAGGTGTATTATTCGTTGATTCCCAATATGCCTTCAAACAAGCCCAACCATTTGCAGGTTCAACCCTTGCCCGGTATCGATTATATCGGTTCGTCGATAGCCCTTTGGGGAAGTCCCGATAGTACGGCTTTGATGGATGTGATTCAAGATATTGTCCTAAAAGAGGGCTTGCCATATCCGACCGTCAATGGAAAATGGATCAAAGATCCAGCAGCCTTTGTACCAGATGTATTGACCGAGGGTGGACAATATGACAATATGATAGGATATGCTGACCGGTTGGGATTTAAGGCTATCAGCTTGTATGACCAAGGATTTTTACGGCCTGATCGCGGAAATGCAGGCTATATTGACGGTAAAAACTTTGAGCATAAGCCGCTGAAATTCTCCGATGGGAAAGCACTTTCTCATAAGGAATATGCGGTCCTGGCAGCCAAGCACAATCTTGTTATCGGTCGTACTCCGATAACGAATGCCCTGGCTCCGGGCACGAAAGATGCAAGTCCGGTTCCAAGCGATAGTATCTGGTATCAACAAAAACGTCCGCTAGCAAAGGCTATTAGTGCTACAGATACACTCATCTATGTGGATGATCCGACGCATTTGGATGAAATAGGCAGTTGGGAAGGACACGTTAAAAGCCTGAATATTATTAAAATCGGGAAAGAGCTTATCCATTATTTAGGTGTGAGCGATACCAAACCTTATCGTTTACTCAATGTGAAACGAGGCTACTGGAAAACAACAGCTACTGCGCATAAAGCACAGGATACCTTGTACAAACTACAGGTTACCATTGACTATGGTTATGATGGTCTGATTCCGAATATTCAGCTGCAGGATAAAATAGCCGAATATTATGCCGATGTGTGCGCAATCAATGGTTTGGGCTACTATGATTTTGACGGTCAGGAATTCTTGTTCAATAATGGTCATGGTTACTATTCGGCCAAACGCTTTTTCCGCAGGATGTTTGATCGCGCGAAGCAGCATGGCCTAGCTGACATTCGATTTACAGGGGCTACTTTGTCCGAGGGGTCATGGCATTATCAAAGTATCTGGAATGTAGGTGGGGGAAAAAATTTATATGATGCGCAAACAAGAGAATGGGGTAGTACAACAAGTCAAGGGAAGGATCTAAGGGATGTGTGCCAAGCCAATTTCTTTCCTGTAGGAATGGGTGGGAATTTCCCTATTACAGAAAAGTCTACTGTAGAAGAATATGAGCATATCCAGGCCATGTCCGTGGGTACGGGATCGACCTACAGTTTAAAACTGAATCAAAAACAGGTGGAAAGCTGTCCGCAGAAAGATGCTATTTTTAAGGCAATTCGCACTTGGGAGAACGCCCGTGCGGCAAATGCATTCCCGCGATGGGTGAAAGAAAATCTAGTGGATCCTACGCAGAGTTTTAGACTCGAAGAATTGGATAAAGATCATTGGAATCTTTATCGGATCAACAAAGATGGTTCGGGTAAGCAACTATTAACAAAATTGACAAGAGCAAAAGAATATTAAAAACTATATCCGGCCCATTTAGGCCGGATATAGTTTTTATGGCATTAAATTGATTAAAATGAAAATTACTTTTTTTCTAACCTGTATTTTCTTTTTGGGATTTGGAACCTTGTCGGCACAGATTAAATCGAAGCCTAGGGAATACCATGTTGCGATCACTGGAAGTGATACGCAGGCCGGCACTCCAGCAAAACCACTCCGCAGCATTATGGCTGCAGCAAAGCTTGCGATGCCCGGTGATATTATTACAGTCCATGAGGGGGTATACCGGGAAAGTGTTGTTCCGCCACGCGGTGGCGTTTCGGTAAAACAGCCCATTACCTATCGTGCAGCAAAGGGTGAGAAAGTAATTATTAAAGGCTCCGAAGAAGTGAGGGGCTGGAAGTTAGTGCATGACGATATTTGGCAATTGGACTTACCCAATACATTTTTTGGTACATTTAATCCCTATGCTGAGGAGATCCGTGGGGATTGGTTTTGGCCGACTCCTAAAGAAAGGAAATATCATCGTGGCGCGGTCTATCTAAATGGTCATTGGCTAATGGAAGCTGCATCTAAAGAGCAGTTGTTGGCCGACCGTTCCCCAAAAGGAGGGTGGTGGGCTTCGGTAGACAAAGAAAATACCGTTATATGGGCGCGATTCCCACAGGTCAACCCCAATCAGGAAAATGTCGAAATCAATGTACGGCGCAGGGTTTTCTATCCCGATCGTCCATTTGTCAATTTTATCACGGTCGATGGTTTCGTCATGGAACAGGCCGCTACCAATTGGGCACCACCCACTGCCGAACAGGAAGGTCTTATCGGTACACATTGGAGTAAGGGCTGGCGGATTATTAATAATACCATACAATATTCCAAATGTGTCGGGATTGCGCTAGGAAAATATGGTGATGCCTATGATAATAAAGATACCGAGTCGGCTGAAGGTTATGTCGGTACGATAAAAAGAGCCTTGGCTTTCGGATGGAACAAGGACAGCGTCGGTAGTCATTATGTGGGCAACAATAAGGTTGCTTATTGTGAGCAGGCTGGTATTGTGGGCAGTATGGGCTGTTCTTTCAGTACGATAGACAAGAATACCATCCATGATATCCATATCGATCGCCTGTTTACAGGAGCGGAAATGGCAGGGATTAAATTTCATGGCGCTGTAGATGTTAGCATTCGAAATAATCGAATCTTTCGCACAGATAAGGCAATCTGGTTGGACTGGATGGCTCAGGGAGCAGAGGTTATGGGCAACTTATTGTATCAGAACGATCTTGATGTATTTCTTGAAGTGACACATGGGCCGGCATTCGTTGCCAATAATATTATGCTTTCTCCTAAAAGTTTGTTAATGAACGCGCAGGGGGCTGCTTTTGCCCATAACCTTTTTGCCGGAAAAATAGATGTGGTTGCCTACGATAGCCGATTGACACCCTATTTGAAACCGCATGGAACGAGGATTACGGCATTAAAGGATAATCCGGGTGGAGATGTACAGTTTATCAATAATATTTTTGCAAAAGGGGGGGATGTTAGTGATTATAGTAAGGCCTATTTACCGGTATTGTTGAATGGCAATGTTTACTTAAAAGGTAGTGTCGGCATTTCAGCACACAAGGAGAATGCGCGTATGGGCGAGGTACATGCCGATGCCGAACAGCGTATGAAAGCCTATGTCGTGAAAGGAGCGGTGGAACAACAAGCATTGATTGATACGAACCAGGCTATTCTGGTCAATTTAGTGGAAAAGCTAGGTAAGGTCTATTTGGACTTTCCGTTTCAAGCAAATTGGTTGCAACATAGTAGAGATTTGGTGACATCACGATCATTGCAAGCTACTGCTATACCAAGTCTGCCATTTGAAGATCGAAATGGGCAACCTTTCCGGATTGACCGGGACTATTTCGGTCATGCTCGAAAAAAATCCAATCCGTCGCCAGGTCCGTTTGAATATACTGGGAAAAAGAATAAAAAAATAAGGTTGATTTATGAATAGAAATCTAATAATACAATTAAAGTCGTGTGGGATGCTGTTGAGCATCCTTTTTTGCGTTTTGTCAGGATATGGGCAAGACAGTTAGATAGGCCAACAGAAGATAACAAATAATCAAGATAAACATTAAAAGGGAAACATCCTAATACCAATTTTGATCTAATTACAATATTCAATCAATTATTAGACAGTAATCAGTCACTAGTTATTCAGTTGTTACTGAGTCATCACTGAACAAGCACTGAACGAGCACTGAATAAGTAATGTCAAGAAAACGAATTTAGTTATTCTTTGATTTCAATTTGCTGCCACTAAAAATTAAAAAGAGAAATAGGGAGGAACTGCGTTTATGTAACAAAAAAATAACTGTTGTGCAGTAGTAGATTAAGCCGAATTACTTTTATTTCTTCTAAAAAGCTGGCCGAATCATTTTCTTACAATTGTTCTAGGGAACGGTGGTAGTGAGTCGTCTTTTAATAAAAGCATCATGATGAAATCGCCAAATCTTAAGCTAGTTTTTTTTACCTGTTTCCTTGGTTTTAGTTCTTATTTACCAGGTCAGGCTCAGCAAAACGCCGTACAACAAGTATTATTGCAAAAAAGTAAAGCTATTGTGTCGCAATATGTTGCTAAATTCGATCGACCAGCGGTACGGATACCATCCCAAGTAGCTGTGGATGCCCCTTTGTTGGGGAACGGCAGTACAGGAGTTGCCATTGGTGGTACTTCCGATAGGCAGACCTACTACCTGGCAAGAAATGATTTTTGGCGTTTAAAATCTGGATTTAATGAATCTTATCCTGCTGTATTGGGTAAGGTGGAAGTCGCCATTCCAATGTTAAAGACGGCTAGTTACAAGGTTGATTTAGATCTCTATACAGCAGTTGCAACCTCAACCTTTCAGACGGGAGATAAGGCGCTGGAGATCCGATCATTTGTTTCCGAGAAAGATGACTGCTTGATTTTACAATTTCAAAACAAAGGGAAGCAACAAATCAGTGGGCAGATAAATCTGCTTCTCCCAGCCGATGAACAATTTAAAAATAATCCACCAGCTGAATCACTGTTTCCAGCTGTCACTCAGCAGGAGACGAGAGGAAATGGAACAATATTGATCAGTAGGGGCTTTGAGGAGTTGGTAGATATTCCGACAAAGGCTGCTGCCGCTGGAAAAATAATCACACAGCAGCAACCTGCTTTCAACTTAGATGCAGGCGAATCGCTAACCTATGTATGTGCTTTATCTTCCAATTTCAAAAATAAAGATTGTGTAGAAAAGGTGCTTAAGACCATAGCTAGTTTAGATCTAAAAAATGTAAAACTGCTCGAACGCGAACATAAAAAATGGTGGGCAGATTTTTGGGCCGAGTCTTATATTGAAATTCCTGATAAAGTGATCGAAAAACAATATTACCTGTCTCACTATGTGATGGGATCCTGTAGCCGCGATCCGCAATTTGCCCCACCCATTTTTGGAACATGGATTACCCAGGAGATTCCCAATTGGAATGGTGATTATCATTTGAATTATAACTATATGGCACCTTACTATGGACTTTACTCTTCCAATCATCTTGGTGCAGCAGGTTCGTATGAGCAACCTTTGCTCGATTTCATGGAACGCGGAAAGTTCTATTCAAAAGAAATAACTGGGATTTCGGATGGATTGCTGTATCCAGTGGGAATAGGTCCGAAAGGAATGGAAACAACCCGTCAAAATGCCATCATGGAAAGTGCATTTGGTGGTTATATCCAAGGAGGACAGGTGGAGCATAAAGGTTTGTTCTTTGGTCAAAAAAGTAATGTGTCTTATGGTGTAACCAATATGGCAACGGCGTTTTACACGACTTATGATCGCAATTATGCACAAAAAATATACCCTTATGTGCGCGGCGCAGCTGTGTTTTGGAGCAATTATGTAAAGAAAGACGCAAAAGGGCGTTATGTGATTTTTAACGATGCAATTCATGAAGGTACTGTTGGGGATAGTAATCCAATTCTAAGTCTTGGACTGGTAAGGCAGACACTGCAGCTGGCTGCCGATTTGAGTGACTATTTGGATTTGGACCGTCAGTTGGCGGCGAATTGGATACAGGTAAAGGAGAATCTTGCCACTTTTCCGGTTCAGGAAAGAGATGGTCAACCAGTCTTCCGTTATACTGAAAAGGGGCCTGCTTGGTGGAACGATAATTCACTGGGTATACAACATATCTTTCCGGCGATGCAGCTTGACCTCGGCAGTGACCAATATTGGATTGACATTGCGCGTAATACGATCAGTCAAATGGGGCGCTGGACTGATAATAATGGTACCAATAGTTTTTTCCCGGCAGCGGTTCGCGTAGGTTATAACGTAGATAGTATTTTGTATCATTTGAACCAATATAGTCGGCATACTTACCCGAATGGATTTCAACTGAATAACCCACATGGTATAGAAAATTGTAGTACTGTACCGACAACCATCAACCAGATGCTGTGTGGTGTCCATCATCAGGTGATAAAATTATTTCCGGTATGGAACAAACAGCAAGCTGCACAATTCGCCAATCTGCGTGTAGATGGTGCTTTTTTAGTCTCCTCAAAACTTGAAAATGGAGCTGTTGCTTATGTTGAAATTTTAAGCGAACAGGGCCGCAATTTGATCTTGGATAATCCTTGGCCTGGACAAAAGGTATCTTGTCGTAAGAATGGTAAAATGAAGGAAACAATGCAGGGAAATCGTCTGCATATCAAGACAACAAAGGGCGACCGTGTTTACTTGGTTGCTGGCGTTTAAAAGATTATAACAGGCTATTGGCCAAGATGAAGTTTGGATATAGAAAATATACCTGATAAAAATAAATATAGAAATGAAAGTTAACCGATGTTTTTTGAGGCTGAATGTTCTTCTTCTGCTGTTTGTTTGTGGAGGAAAACAGGGGACAGCTCAAAATAAAGATTACGCTTTTCGCGATGTGAAAAGAAGCCGGGAAGAACGTATTCAAGATTTGATTGCGCGATTGACCTTATCGGAGAAAGTGCAGATGATGAAGCACGAGTTTAAGGGCATTCCACGATTGGGCATTCCGGCATACGATTGGTGGAATGAAGCGCTGCATGGTGTTGCAAGGACAGAAGAAAAAGTCACGGTATATCCACAGGCAATAGGAATGGCGGCTACTTTTAATACGGCTGCGGTCAGACAGATGGGGGACTTCACGGCAACAGAAGGTCGCGCATTATTCAATGAAGATCTCAAAGCTGGAAAAACAGGTAAACGTTACCGGGGCCTGACCTATTGGACTCCGAATGTCAATATCTTTCGCGATCCACGTTGGGGAAGGGGGCAGGAGACTTATGGTGAAGACCCTTATTTGACAGGTCAGATTGGAACAGCTATCGTACGCGGACTAGAAGGTGGTGATCCGCAGTATTTGAAAGCAGTAGCAGCAGCCAAGCACTACGCTGTGCACAGTGGTCCCGAGCATAATCGACATTCTTTTAACGCGGAAGTATCAGCTTATGACCTTTGGGATACCTATCTCCCTGCATTTCGGCAATTGGTAACCAAGGCTAAAGTGCATGGGATCATGTGTGCCTACAACCGTTTGGAAGGGATGCCATGTTGTGGGAATAATGTGCTACTTAATAATATTTTGAGGCAGCAATGGGGGTTTAAAGGCTATGTAACTTCGGACTGCGGGGGTATCAATGATTTTGCTAGCGGACATAATACACATCCGGATAATACAGCGGCCGTCGGTGCGGCAGTTTTGGCCGGAACAGATCTGGAATGTGGTAATCTCTATCAATTGCTGGAACAGGGGGTAAAACAAGGGACATTATCCGAAAAGGAAATAGATGTTTCGCTAGCCCGACTTTTGCAAATCTGGTTTCAATTGGGCATGTTCGATCCACAAGAACTGGTACCTTATGCAAAGATAGGTCGCGAAGTGATCGAAAGTAAATCGCATAAGGCCCATGCTTATAAAATGGCGCAGGAATCTATGGTGCTGTTGAAAAATGAGCATGCCATTCTGCCCCTGGATCCCAATAAAATAAAAAGAATTGCGTTGATCGGCCCCAATGCCAATAATGGACATGCGCAGTTAGCAAATTATTTTGGTACGCCCTCAGAAATTGTCACACCGCTGAGTAGTCTGCAAAAGCGTTATGGAAAGCAAATCGCGATAGACTATCTTCCGGGAACAGAAATCATGAAAAAAATTGATGGCGGCCCTTCATTTGAAGAAATTGTTAAAAAGGCTGCGGTAGCAGATGTTATTGTTTTCGTTGGTGGGATAACGGCAGACTACGAAGGTGAAGCGGGCGATGCCGGAGCGGCAGGTTATGGTGCGTTTGTCAATGGCGACCGTTCGACGATGGCCTCTCCGGAAGTACAGACCGCATTGCTGAAAGAGTTGAAAAAAGTAGGGAAACCACTTGTTTTGATCAATATGTCGGGGTCGGTGATGAGTTTCGACTGGGAATCCCAGCATGTAGATGCCCTATTACAGGCATGGTATGGCGGACAGGCGGCTGGAGATGCTATTACAGATGTGCTATTTGGTCGCTATAATCCTGCAGGACGTATGCCGTTGACAACGTATAAACGGGATGCAGACTTACCCGATTTTGAGGATTACTCCATGGCAAACCGGACTTATCGTTATTTTACGGGTGAGGTACGTTATCCATTTGGTTATGGACTAAGCTATACAAATTTTGAATATAAACAATTGCAGGCACCTACGACCGTCGAAACAGGCACTGACTTTGAGGTCACGGTACAGGTGACAAATAGCGGCGAGCGTGATGGTGATGAGGTCGTTCAATTGTATGTTGTTCATCCAAAAGAAGGAAACTATAAGGTGCCTAATAGTGCATTAAAAGGTTTTCAGCGTGTATTTTTTAAAAAAGGACGTTCTCAAAAGATAACTTTTACACTGACACCTGAAGATCTTGCCCTAGTGAGTGAAAAGGGGGAGCTGATACAAAAAGGTGGGACTGTCAAAATATATGTTGGTGGTGGTCAGCCAGGGAAATCTGTGGGTGTCGAGCGTGAAATTACAATGCATGGAACAGCGTATCGACCTTATTAAGACAAAATAGAAAAAGGCTTGTATAGATTCATAACTTTATTTAATCAACGAATAAACAATACTAAATGAAAGTACTTTTTGGAATGATCCTAGCCATGTTATCCCTCTCTTTATTTGGACAACAGCAGGAAATTACACGCATGGGAAATGCGCGTGTTGAACTTTTTGATCGGGATTGGAAGTTTTTCCGCTTTGGTTTGCAAGCGGACGGTAATCAATTGGCTGAACCGAATGACGTGTATAAGACCGAGTTTACTGATGATTCCTGGCGTAAATTAGATCTGCCGCATGATTGGGCTATTGAGGGACCATTCCGTATTGAATTGGCCAGTGAATCTGGAAAGCTGCCCTATAAAGGGATAGGTTGGTATAGAAAGCATTTTAAACTGGAAAATCTTCAAGCCGGAGAACGGGTTTATCTGGATTTTGATGGCGCCATGGCGAATGCCAAAATTTGGTTAAATGGCCGCTATGTGGGCACTTGGCCATATGGGTATAGTTCCTTTCGTATGGACTTGACGCCCCATCTAAAAAAAGATGCTGAGAATGTTTTGGCGGTACGTTTGGATACGGAAAATTGGGAATCAAGATGGTATAGCGGAGCCGGAATTTATCGTCATGTATGGATGGTTCGTACTTCTGCAGTACATGTCGCACATTGGGGAACCTCGATTACAACTCCGGTGATCAACGACCAATACGCAACGATTAAGAATGAAGTAACATTGGATAACTTCCGTTTTCTTCCGGTACACGCTGAGGTTAAAGCTACTTATTTCGAGGTGGATGCGCAAGATAAGCCTGGAAAACAGGTGGCTACTGCCCGTGGATTTGTTGATCTGCACGCCAATGCAAGTGGCAAACTCAATCTTGAAACGCGTATCAATCAACCGAAGCACTGGGATATTCTATCGCCCAACCGTTATGTAGAAAAAATTGAAGTCATCGTTGACGGTCAACTTAGCGATACTTATTATAGTCCTTTCGGTGTTCGTACAATCGAGTTTACAGCGAACGAGGGCTTCAAGTTAAACGGCCGTCGTGTAGACATAAAGGGGGTATGTAACCATCATGATTTAGGATCATTAGGGGCTGCTTTTAATAAAACAGCCTTGGAACGTCAGCTCAAAATGTTACAGACCATGGGGATGAATTCCCTGCGTACATCACATAATCCACCAGCACCGGAACTATTGGAATTGGCTGATAAAATGGGGATTTTGATTTGGGACGAGGCTTTTGACGCTTGGCAAACAGGTAAGCGCGCAAAAGATTACAATAAATTATACGATGAGTGGCATGAGCGCGATCTATTGGCTATGGTGCATCGCGACCGAAATCATCCGTCGGTATTCATTTGGTCCATTGGTAATGAGGTGCTTGAACAACAGGATGTCAACATGACTCGGCATCTGGCCGATATTATTCGCCGGGCAGATCCAACACGACCAGTTTCCAATGGTTATAATGACCCGGATGGCGGCCGCGAATCGGGGGCTGCAACTGCTTTGGATATCATGGGTGTAAATTATTTCTTCAGTCAACAAGGTCGTTGGGATAAAGATGCGCGTTATCGGAACATGCCGACGATTGGTAGCGAAACTTCTTCCTGTGTTTCTTCCCGTGGAGAATATTTTTTTGGAACCGATTACGATGGCTGGCAGGTCACCTCTTACGATCGTGCTGCTCCGGGATGGGGCTGCTCACCGGATGTACAGTTTCGGATATTGGCTCAATATCCAAATCTGCTGGGAGAATACGTTTGGACAGGTTTTGATTATCTGGGCGAACCGACACCGTATAATTCAGCGGAGACCAATTTGTTGAATTTTAGAACGGATCCCGCAAAACGTGCTGAACTGGAAGCTGCATTGGAAGAATTGAAGAAGAAGAATCCGCCTTCAAGAAGCAGCTATTTTGGTATTATCGACCTTGCCGGTTTTCCAAAAGATCGGTTCTACCTATATCAATCCCATTGGCGACCTGAATTGCCAGTGACGCATATCCTGCCACATTGGACCTGGGCAAGCAGAAAAGGGGAGATTACACCGGTGCATGTGTATACTTCGGGTACGGAAGCAGAACTGTTCGTCAATGGAAAAAGTCAAGGACGTAAGAAGAAGGTTGCGGGACAGGATTTTCGATTGCAATGGGATAGTGTGCGCTACGAACCGGGAACGGTAAAGGTAATTGCTTATAAGGACGGCAAGGAATGGTCCAAAGCAGAAATTCAAACCGCTGGAAAGGCCGAAAAGCTCCAGATGGAAGCGGATCGTGCTACAATCGATGGCGGACGGTCGGAGCTAGTTTTTGTCTCGGTAAAAGTGACTGATAAAAAAGGAACCTTAGTGCCTCAATCGGACGCGTTGATTGATTTTTCGGTCGAAGGTGCGGGTGAAATTGTTTCTACCGATAATGGGAATGCGATTGATTTTACTTCGTTCCAAAGTCATTCGCGTAAAGCATATAATGGAATGGCATTGGTCATCGTAAAGGCAAAAAAAGGAGAGCAGGGTGCAATCCGGATCAAGGCATCAAGCAAGGGGTTGAAAGTCGCGTCCGTAAATGTATTGTCAAAATAAAAAGACAAAATACTTAAAAAGAAGATCTATTTCCTGTGCCTAGCCGATGGTAGGACAGATAAAGTGAAAAATCAAGCCCAACTTATACTATAGCAGCCCGAAAGGAAATGTGGAAGTGCTGGAACAGGATCAAAATAGTAGGACAGTAGCATTAAATGCCACATCAGAAGCAATTTTGAGGTCATATACCGGTGAAGAGTCAAACTTGGCTTGTGATTAAGTAAGCCGTCTGGTAAAGGTCTCGGATCGAGATTTTAATTTTTAAGGAGTCTTCTCGTCATGCTGGTGAGAAGACTCCCTGTTTTGCCCCCAGCCTTATTTGCTGCTTGTTGTGTACCTGTGCATGATTGAAAAGATTCCAGCACCTATCTTCTCGGATTTCTTTTGACGTCTACTTAATGGGATATTTTGGTCTATATGTTATTCAATATGGAGCAATTTTTTACTCTGCTTTGAATGCCCATTTTCATTGAAAGCCTCGACTGAAAAATAGTAGTCCTGAGCGCTATTGAAAATACGTCCTTCAAATCTGTTGTCGTAGATCACGGTGGCATTATATAATTTTTCGGCAGTAACGCCCCAACGTAGGATATAGCCTTTAGCATTTGGGCTTGCTTGCCATTGTAAGGTTATCCGACGAGGATCCTTTGTATCCCGTTGTCCTTCTAAGCCATTGATCGCTGTTGGTTTTTGTCCAAGGCCATTGCCAAAAATGCGGAAATCATAGAGTGAAAATTTTCCGGGGATCTTTTTCTTATTGGTGATACGTACGTAACGTGCAAGAATTTTGTGATCCAAGCAGAACAATTCATGTGGGTGATCTTGTGTGTTTTTTCGCTGGTCAATGAGGGGAGACCATTTTTTTCCATCTAGGGAGTATTCGATCAAATATTGATAACTATAAGATTGTGGAGCTTTAAGTTCGAAGTCCTGATCGGCAAAATTAACCTGAAGGGCGTTGATGGCCATTTTCTTCTCGAGGTCGATTTGAAGGTACTCACCGATGGCTCCTGATCTTGCTGACCACCAACTCTCTACACGCTCATCATTCGCATTGCCTTGTGGAAATTTACTTAATGCACTGGATACGATAATGGGCTTATTGCGAGATAACAGGTTATACGGAAGAGAAAGGTCCTTCTTTTCGAGATTAACTTTAGTATTGGGAATCTGAAAGGGGAGATCAGTATATACTGTTTGTGCGTAAAGTTTACCTTCCTTGTCAAAAAATGCCGGAAAAAGACCGATACGCCGTTCGAACCAGTCCCGTACCGAAATTTTCATGGTTGCAACGTGCCAAAAATTGCCAAGTTTGTCTTGAAATGTATGACCGTGACCTGCTCCAGCAATAAATCCCCCCGGTTTATAGGAGAAGGGACTATTCGTTTCGTAGCGAAAAGGTCCTAAGGGTGATGTCGATGTATAGACACCATCGGCATAACTCCTGAATTGAGTCCCAGGAGATGCATATTGGAGATAGTATATGCCTTTGTATTTAATTACAGAGGGACCTTCATTCCAGCCTGGAGTCCCTAGTTCGTTATGCTCCCCCTGTACTTCCCATCCATATTGTTTTTCATGATGTTGGATCAATACTTTTGGCTCACCAATGGGTTTGAACCCATCTTTTGGATCGACCTCCACACCCATAATGGGATCTACGTTGGAACATCCCCAGTATAGATAGACTTTTTGGTTGTCATCCATGAAAAAGGCGGGGTCAGTCATTCCTATGGTAAATTTGGTGGGTACAGGTTCCCATTGATCCTCATCCGGATTGACTGTTTTATAGATCTGAGGTTTTCCTCCTGACGCAAGAAAGTAAAGCGCACCATCATAACTCAGTACCGTTGGTGCATAAGCTTCTATGCTTTTGATAGTTTTACATGAAATGTAAATCCAGTCTTTTAGGTCTGAAGAGCGCCAATATCCACCAGATTTGGAAGCAAATAGATAGTATTGACCTTTATAGAGTTGGACGACAGGGTCTGCTGCTTCACGTCGGCTTGGACTTTCTGGCATGAAACGGTACTCGAGCGCTAGGGGATTGATGGTGATTTTTGAGGATTGTTGCCCGTAGATAAGCCCAGACCAAAAGAATAGAAGGAGAAGTACTGATCTGATAATCTTGTTGAACTTATTTTTATTCTGAGATGCAATTAGATATTGCATGGGAAGATATTCTGGCTTTCGCATAATTTTCCTTTTCTAATAAAGTCGATTGAAAGGGGGCTTTCCCTAAATCTCCCAATACCAAAGATAGCCATCTCTTAAGATGGCTATCTTTGGTATTTTATCCCTAAAGTCTTTTTATCAAAACGATCAAACGAAAATATAAAAGACGTATTTGCTAATCTTCTTCATTTTTCAAAGGAAGTCATAAATCCAGTACGCATACTCATCTGTTTGAAAGTATCGTAGACATCTTTTCTACAGCTGAAAAGGGTAGCGGATAGTAAGTTGTCATTTTCGATACTTTTTATAAATGCCTTCTCTTTCTCTGTTAAGACAAGCCCTTTGTAATCTATTACACCAGCAGAGGCCAATACGATGATGCGATCTCCAAGTTCCCATTTTCGTAGTTGATAGGAAGAAAGGCCCTTTGACAAATCTGTTAAATATGCGTTTCCAAATGCTTTATTTAATTCGACGATAAAGCTGTTCAATTTTTCGGGTTCTATCCTGTCTGTTGTCCCGGACAAAAGCAGCAGCTTATTGTCGAGGTCTGTAATGGCATTTATTTCCTTGAACTTTAAATTTCGGAAAAAACCCACAGTATAATCCTTTTCCCACTCATTTCTTCCAACACCAGTTTGCCGATATTGAATAGCAAATGCCGTGTCAATGTTAAAGTTTTGTCCTGTCCGGTCTATGGTATCCGTTTCCGCCCTAAAAAAATAAATCGGTTTTACACCGGCATTTCTCTTTTTATGATAATCCGACCATTCGGCTTTTAAGGCAGTTCCATAAAAACTTTTTGTGTTAAAGCTATTAAAATTTACCTTTTCCACATCTAATCCCCCATCTTCAAGCTGTCGTTGACAATAGCAGAAAGTTGTCAATGATATCAGCGCAAGCAGAAGTAACTTTTTTCTTATCATTTTCATTAATTTATTTCCCTGCCTTTTTCTCTGGCCAGCCAACAAATAGGCCTGTCTCTAACGGCTCTGAGAAAGTGCTGTCATACCAAATGCTAGCAGCAGTAACAAAAGAGAATATTGTTTGAATGACGTCATCGTTTTGTTTCTAATTTAAGTTGAAAATAGGTATTATATTTTATATTATTTACTCGAATGGTTAAAATTATATGCAATAAATACTGATAGAACAACGAATCATAAATCAGTTGTGACGAATTGTAAGAGGTAGAAAGACAGCTATAAGCGGTACTTTATATTTGTATATAGAAATTATTTTAGCTGTATCCCACGTATTAATTTATGGAAATTATTAAAACATTTATCACTTATCTGCTTACTTACGTGATTACTTATTATAGCATCAAGCATTCCCTTGCTGATAACCTGTTAATTAGCACGATGAATATGGGGATTTCGGCATTAATTGCAGCAACTATTACCGCTTTACTATCGGGGGATCTGACGAAAAATAGAAAAAATGAAGCGTAATACAAAATAGATGTAAATTAGACCGTTTTAGAAGGAGCGAAAAAGGGAGCTTTCTTATCCAAAAGCTCCCTTTTTTGGTGTAAATAGGACAATTCACCTTATCTTTTTTCGAATTTATACGAAAGCGTTGCCATAAAACTGCGGGGTGGGATAGGGTTTACACTATAGTTTTCATGGATATAGTAATTAAATGCATTGTTGATATTGGACAATTTTCCAAGTATGCTCCAATTTTTATAGCTGTATCCAGCCGAAAAGTCAATTGTGGTAAATGGACTGACGGAAATCAGACGATTTACACCGTCTCGAACATTAATTTTGCTATTGTTCCATCCTGCGTTACGTCTGCCTGTGTAAAAAGAAGAGAAGCCTAGTTTTAATCCTTTGACAGTTCCATGTTGAAAGGTATAAAATACTGTTCCATTTGCGGTATGTGCAGTGGTTCCCACCAAGCGTACGTTTTCCTCATTTCCTGAAATTTCAACAACTTTTGTTTCATTTCCAGTTGTTGTTGTATAGCTTGAAATGGGATTTGTATGTGTATAGCGCATATAGTTATACGAATAACCAGCTGTCACATTCAGGCCAGGTAATAAAGTTCCTGTTAGCTCAGCTTCGACACCATCAGAAGCTGTTTTTCCGGAGAACTCCTTCATGTTGGCATCACCGTTTTCGCTGCCGTCGGGTTTCAATAGCAGCTGCTGAGCGAATTTATTGTTATTGATTCTATACCAGGCAAGATTTGCTGATAGACGACCATTGAAAAAATCATTCTTTATACCGGCTTCATATTGATCGATGATGGACGGCGCCAAAGGTTGATAGTTGCTATCGTAACCGGCGTTTGAGGTAAAATTATTCGCATAAGTTATGTATATGCTGGATGAAGGTATCGGTTGATAAATCAAGCCGAATTTCGGTGACCATGCTTTATCAACTTTGGCTGCCATTGGATTCCCTTGACCATCTTTTGTAATAACTTCTTCGGTTTTATTTTCCGCGTAAGTCAACCGCTCTGAATTAGGTGTACGTTGGTACGAATAGCGTATTCCGGCCAAAACTTTAAACTTCTCATTCAGTTCAATTAAATCCTGCAAAAACACGCCGTACCGATAAATATCTGTCGTGGTTTTTGTCAACAAATTAGCTTCAGGGATATCAGTTCTCAATCCCTTGCCCGTTGGCATATGCTGTGCTGTTTGGCCCGGATTGAAAACGTAAATCGAATCATAGGCATTCGCCTTTAAGACATTTTTGTTATCGTAATAATTGATCCCTTCCATAAAAAATGCGTACGCATTTGCATGTGATTGGTCAGCATCGGCACCGACTAGAATCTTGTGTTTAATAGCACCGGTTTTTACGGTGCCTGTTAGATTTAACTGCTGGTTGGCCGTAAATTCGTTTGATTTGGATCTTGTCAAATTTCTTGGCGCAATACCATTTTTGTCAGCCTGGATCCGATCGGATCCGTAATAGTCACGATCATAGGTTTGATAACTTGCGATCGCATTTAAATTCCAGGATTCGTTAAATCTATGGTTGAAATTGACCTGCCCATTTGAAGTATTTGTATTATTATAAGCCCAAGGTACATTTAAGAATGTATTTCTTCCGACAGATTGATTTAATTTGCCATCTACGGTGCCTATTCCAAAGTCTGGCGTAAAATCACTTTTCAGGTAATCAAATGTGAAGTTTAGATCTGTTTGCTCAGAAATTTTGTACAATACCGATGGGTTTACATAGGTTCGTTTTGACTTTACCTGATCTCTAAAGCTTCCAGCTTTTTCATAAGTGCCTATCATGCGAAATGCAACTTTATTTGAAATCGGTCCATAAACATCGACTGTAGGTTTGTAGAAGTCATAGCTGCCTACACGCATTGAAGCTTCTCCACCGTAGTAGAACTTTGGCTTTTTAGTAACCAGATTAACTACCGCACCGCCGGATACACCACCATATAGTAAAGCAGCACTTCCTTTAAGAATTTCAACGGATTCCAAGGTACTTGCTTCTATAGAACCGCCATTGTTTGTGCGTGCACCATTCTTAAAAATATTGTTTGCCCCCAAGCTGTAACCTCTCGCATAGAAGTTTTCATTTACACCACCACGATTTGCGCCCATCGCCACACCGTTCGCATTTTTGAGTGCATCGCTCAATCTGTTGACTTGTTGATCTGTGATAATCTGTTTATTAATAATTTGTACGCTTTGTGGCAAGTCTTTATCTATAATGCCAGCTTTGCCAACATTGACTGTTTTATTATTATGGGAATTATACCCAAATACTTCAACCTGCTCCAATTGCGACTCTGAAATATTCATCGCTACGATAACTGTTTGCGCTTTACCATCTTTAACAGTTATTGTTTGTTCTTCAACAGCGTTGCCTATGCTTTTGATTCGAATGGTATAGGTCCCATCGGGAAGATTGGAGAAATGAAAACTGCCATCGTGGGAAGTTGACGTAGATCTACCTAGTGTAGGAATCGTTACTGTAGCTGACTCGATTGCAGCGCCATCTTTGGTTTTGACACGACCATATACCCCATTGTTTTGAGCTGAAACATCTAAATGTGTAGCTCCCACCAATCCCAGACTTAAAATAAGTCCCAGAAAAGATCTTTTCATTGTTAATATTGAATTAGTCTAAATTATTTGTCGCTGCAAACATACAATTATTTTCAGTTATTTAGACTCATTTAAAATAAAAAATAACACCTTAATTTTTATATAATCCTTGTTGAACTAAGGTCACTGCAAGATGACGTTATTTTGGGCGTATCGTTAGGTCCTTTACAGCTTTATATATCTTCACGAATCGTAAATTATAAGTACGGATTGTAAATGGATGATATACTGAAGAAATTGACTTAATATATTTGGAATTAGGAGATCAACACATGTACCCATCAGGCTATAGCTGTTTTTCATTAGGTTAGAAGAAAGCCGTTAGGAATTCCCCATTCCAACGGCTTTTGCTTTTTATCAATTAATAAGCAAATCAACCTTTTTATTACCGAGCACGCAGTACCAGTACTGCCCCGATGCTCCAATAATGATCATCTTATTTTATTGCGTTGTTATTCTGAATTTTATATAGGTTGGAAAAGTATTTTTCTTTATCTTTGATATAGAACCAAAAGCCTTTAGCCTTCCACCATTAACTTGGAGATATCAACTTTTGGGGAACGGGTAATTTTTGAATTATGAAATATCTTTTTGCACTATTGCTCGGTCTACTCTTATTGTCCAGTTGTGACAAGGAAGAAGCTGATCCAGATGCTTTGGAGATGGATGGTACTGCAGCAGCGAAGAAGTTTCAATTTATTGGTCGTTCCGTAGGTTTTTCGGTCAATCAGATCTATGTGGATCAAACTATAGACAAAAGTTTTTATCTAGGGACAGTATGGGGATTAAAAGATACTTTACCTACCGTGCAACTAATGTCGTTACGTAAGCATTATAGACCGTTTAAAATTACAATTGTACCGACTA
Source organism: Sphingobacterium sp. CZ-UAM (assembly GCF_002000245.1). Classification (GTDB taxonomy): domain Bacteria; phylum Bacteroidota; class Bacteroidia; order Sphingobacteriales; family Sphingobacteriaceae; genus Sphingobacterium. The sequence goes on from NZ_MTCM01000002.1 coordinate 540,072, forward strand.
CTTCCACAGTATCAAATACGAAGATCCTTCCAAGTTTTGACGGTATTCGTTCGTATGCCCGTAAAAATAAAAGTACTGAACGCACGATGTCAGGTTTTTCCATAACTGATTTCTTTGATTATGAATCTATCCGTTATCATCTCAATAATAGCTCGGACGTAGATAGTGTTTTAAAGCTTGTTGAACATCATGATTCAACAACAATCAAAAGGACATATAGCTGTTTGATGCGTAGTGAAGATATAGCATTTTCATTAACTGCACAATTCAATGAGTTTTCTTCTGCCTTTGATGGCAAAGATTTGGCGCAGCTAAAACAAACTGGGTTTAAACCCTATTATACCAATATCGTGAATTACGGTACACATTTGATTATGATGGGAGAAAGCGATTATCCTCGGATCGATTTCAAGAATGCGATCGATAAATTGTTGGACGGTAAACCATTGACTGAAAAAGAAGAATCTATCTTGAGCGCCTCGGATCTGCTTATCTACCTCCGTGGTGGTAAAAGGGAAAGTTTTATCAGACGCGAAAGTGGGCTGCAAGGAATAACGAATCTGATAGCAGAATTTAAAAAAGAGTTTGAAAAACAAAGTAATTCATTTGATTTCCCAATTAGCTATTCGCTCAGAAGTTTAACGGATTTTTCACTTTTGAAATTTTGGTATTCCTATGATTTTCTTGTTCGTGAGGAAAAAGGCAATTAGTAAAGCGAAGTCCAAAAATTTTATTTTGCCCAGTTTCCCATAATGTTATCCTTTTGATTTGGAGTACTTCTACTTGTTTTTCTGAATCGTTTTTTTTATAATTTATTGGACCGCTTTGCTGTCTTCGTTCCTTGGTTATACTGAACTACCTCCCTATGATGTTGACAACAACGTACTTAGATTTCGCTCCATTTTTAAAACGTTTGTGAATTACTATAGCTCCGTAAAAATTAGTAGCTTTATTTTTTTGAATCATGATGAAACTACGCGCTTTATTTTTTGCCTTATCGGTATCGCTGTTTAACTTATGTCTAGCCCAGCCTGCAGATACGCGTGACTATGCTAAACAGGATGACAAACCTCTTGAAATAGCCCTTTCCAAAGCGGGGAAAAATAGGGCTTCCTTGGAAAAAGTGCTCAAAGACGTGCCCGAAAATATGAAGGAAGGTGCAGTCTTCTTAATTTCCTATATGCCACAACGCGATTTGGAATCCTTGAGTAGTGATTTCTTATTGCGTAATATCGAATTCGCTTATCGGGCAAAGGAGAAGTTCCCCTGGACAAAACAACTGCCGGATTCGATTTTTTTAAATGAGGTATTACCGTATGCTGTACTTAACGAAAACCGGGATGAATGGCGTGAAGAACTCTTTAATAGGTTTTCGAAGTATGTGGAGTCTTGTAAGACGCTCCGTGAGGCTATTGCCGCTGTTAATAAAAATATTCGGGACGAAGTCAGGGTGGATTATAATACGCAAAGAAAACGACCCGATCAATCTCCTTCCGAATCCATTGACCAAGGAATGGCTTCCTGTAGCGGCCTGTCAATTCTGTTGACTGACGCGTTTCGCGCGGTCGGTATCCCTTCCCGGGTGGCTGGAACTCTAAATTGGTTTGACAATCGTGGAAACCACAACTGGTGTGAGGTCTGGATAGATGGGAAATGGTATTTTACAGAATATTACCCCGATAAAGAGTTGAATCGTTCTTGGTTCTTGGCAGATGCTGGTAAAGCGGATGCAAGTAACCGCGAGCATGCTATTTATGCCTCTTCTTTCAAAGCGGCAGAAACGTACTTTCCATTAGCTTGGGATACAAAATTGAAATATGTGAATGGAGTAAATGTAACACCTACTTATAAAGCTTTGTATAAGGAGCAACAACAACAAATCAACATAGATAATAAGCATACGGCAATTTATGTTATAGCTTATGAGAGTAAGGACAAAACGACACCGGAAGATAGGAAAAAGTGTAATGTCGATATTTTTCAAGGAAAGGATCAAGTAGGGGGAGGTTCAACCAAAGATGCAAGACAAGATGCAAACGACAGGTTGCAGTTTGCAGTGGAAAAAAACAAAATATATACGCTTAAATATAATAATAAACAAGGAACGGTGGAAAAGCAGGTGAAAGTAGACAATGAGCCTACAACAGTAACTATTTTCCTTGAATAAAAGTATACTGTTGCGACCCAATAAAGGCGAAAAGCATGAAAATCAAACCTACTTTTGAAACAAGGGCAAACATGTATGGAGTGATAAATTGAACAAACGGTTGCGTTTTGATCAGAGTTGTCAATGCTAATAATTCTCATTATTATCGTATACTATAGTAAATGAGTAATTAAATAAGATAAACTGTGAAAAGATATATATCAATTGCGGCGGCTCAAATGCTGTCTGTTCTATTATTGCCGGCACAAACGACCAAATCTGATGTATCCCTACAATTGTTGGGTACAAGAAGTTGGATCCGGGTTGATATGAAAGATGGAGACAAGGGTCTTGCGGGAGCGAGGATTTTTTGGTCAAAAACTAATAAAAAGCCTGCAGTAGCCAATGAGGTCGTAAGCGACGTTGTTGAGCGTTATTATATACAGCATGTGGATCCTGAGACAACCTATTATGTTTGGGTAGAATCTGCAGCAGGGAAGCCTTTGGCTCAAGGAAAGTCATATACCTCCAAAAGCTGGGTATTAGATGAGGCTGAACTCCAAGAAGTAAAAAGAAATCCAAGTTCAGGCGTTGTTCCTCCTGGCATGGAAATTTTTTGGCAGGATGAGTTTAATGACCAGTTGCTGAACAGGAATAAATGGACTACCAATTACTTTTCATCGCTTAACTATTTAAATGATAAATCAAAGCAGGAGATGTTGCAGGATAAATTACCTCAACCTGCCTATACGCTCAATGGATCTGCAATTAATCTTTACGTAAACGATACCATTCCAAAGCGAATTTTTACGGAAGGTGGAAATCAAAAGATTTCGTCTATTCAGACTTATGATTGGAAAACGAATGAAAATCTGTTGGACAATAGTAAAGGTGGTTATTTTGAGGTAAAAGTGCGACGCAATCGTCAGGGCAATCCGAAAGGAACAAATACTGCATTTTGGTTTGACTCGCCAGGACCTGATATTCGTTACTATCTGCAGGAAGGGACTGAGGTGGATGGAATAAAAGGAATACGTCCAAAAGGGCAACTGTTTGAAATAGATGTGTTTGAATATATCACGGCACAATTTGTCATTCATGGTCATGTTGATGCGAAAGGTGTATTTCAACGGAATCTGGCCACTCATATTGCTGAGGGCTATGAACATGTCGGTCAGTGGGTGACCCATGGGGTGCTGTGGACTCCAACGAGTATTAAGCATTATATCAATGGTGATTTAATTAAAGAATACAACAATAAAAACCAGATTTACTCACCCAATCACTTTATGAATGTGTTTTTGGGTGCATATGGATCGGAAGGTGGAGTGAATATGGAGGTCGATTATATTCGTGCCTATAACTGGCCTTTGCGAGAAGGGAATGAACTTCCGAACCCGGATTTTGAAGGAAAATCTGGTATTATACCCTGGGAAGGTGAAGGGACGATTGGAGACAGCTTAGGTGAAAAGGGAAGTAAGGCGCTCGTGCTCGCTCCGGGAAAAAAGATAGAACAATATGTTTATCTAGATCCACAGCAACAATTTAACCTTTCCTATTGGGGGAAAGGTGATCGTATAGCGGTAGCAGTGGACGATGTGACAGTAGTGACTGGGAAACTGTCAACTCTAAAGCGAGAGAGCCAGTATTTAGGTAAGCAGGGTAAAAAGCACGAAATAAGCTTTGTGACCGGTCAGGAAATCAAACCGAATAAAAAAATACTGCGAATCGCCTTTACAAACATAGGTAAAGAGATGACATATTTAGACAATATTACCTTAAAGAGAAAATAGGAGCGACAGTGGCTTATATACTGGGTAGTAACGAAAGGCTCCTGTAGATGAATAGAAATCGCTACAGGGGCCTTTTTTTGTTAAAATGTTATTGCCTCTTTTGAAACTGACCCGGAGACATGCCTGTCAAGCTTTTAAAGAAATGAGTAAAGGCGACCTGATCTTGAAATCCAAGTTGGTAGGTGGCTTGTTTGATTGTCATGGGAACAACAGCCAGTAGGCGCATGGATTCTACCAATATGTGATCTCTGATTATTTGTTTTGGCGTTATATTTAAATGGTATCGCGTCAGAATAGCGAGATAATCTGAAGATACATTTAATTTTTTTGCATAGTAAGTAACAGTATGCTCCTGATTGTAATTGAGTTCTACCAGTCGCAAAAAATCAGCTAAAACAGATAGTACTCTAAATACGCTCATATCCTCAATACGTTTTTCTAAAATCCTACTGATTTCCTGTAAAATAATTCTTGCTCTTGAGCAAATAATTTCAAGTAGCGGTCGATCCATCCCTAATTCATTCCCAATAGTTGATAGCTCATAACGAAATATTTCAAATTCCGTCGGTGTCAGGTCTTGTATGGGGTGTTTTCTGTAAAAATGTTGTCTAAAACGCAAGGCGGAACAAATCTTGTCAAAATTTATTTTGGAAATTCTTAGTTGATAGATAACGGTATAGTCCAAAATGCTGAAATGACTTTGCTGTCCCGGAAAAACTAGATGTAGTTGATGTCCCCGCATGAAATATTCATTCGAATCAATCCAGTGAACACCGCCTTTTGATTTGGACAGCGTGATAATAAAGTCATTGCTCTGGAGCTTTTTCGTACTATGGCATAAACCCTCCCATTCAGTATAGCAGGTTTCGTTATCCTTTCGTGGACCTCCAATTTTTCTGGTGATATCTTTATCAAACATTTTTTTGAGGTTAAATATGGTTATGTGTTGTTCAAGTATATGAAAAAGTTGAATAACAAAAATGAGAAAACATCTTTTGTACTATTTTTTCTAACTTTAGTACTATAAAAAAGTTGATTATTATCAAAGTTTGAATTCCTGATTTGATGAGTTGTAATTTGAACGGCTATTTCTAAGTTGTTTTTCTTGCCTCGTCGGAAATTTTTGTCTTTTTTTGAAATATGAACAGCATGGATAAAATCAAGACGTACTTCGCTTCGCTTATTGCGATGGAGGAGAAGGACTGGGATATTTTTTCTTCAAAACTTACCAAAGTCGCTTTTCCAAAACGTTCATTAATTTTAGAAATGGGTAAAACAGAGCGTTATCTGTCTTTTATTGAACGTGGTATTGTGCGGTTCAATATTCCCAAATTGGATTACGATTTTACCTTTGGCTTCGCTTTTGAGAACTCTTTTGTGAGTGCCTATGATTCATTCCTTACCCAAACGGCGTCGTCTTATAATCTTGAAGCGATTACAGATTGTGTTTTATGGCGGATTTCATTTGATGACCTGGATACGGTATATAAAACGACACAGGTGGGAAATTTTATCGGGCGGAAGGCAATCGAAGATATCTTTTTGAAAAAAATGAAACGCGAATTTACCTTATTGGAGGATTCCGCTAAAACAAGATATCTCAATCTAATGCGGGAGCAGCCTGAACTGATTAAAAATATTCCATTAAAATACCTCGCCTCATATATTGGAATCAGACCACAATCGCTGAGTAGAATCAGGAAGGAAATTTCTTAACAATTGTTCATTGATAGGGAATAGAAAGGCTCATAACTTTAAATAAAAAAGATTATGAAACCACTTTTTGTTTTACTTACAGTATTTCTCATCAGCAATTTCGCTATACGACAGTCTAAGGGCGATATGGATTACCATTTGGCTGGAAAAATAGCCCTTGCCATAACATTGCTGTTTACTTCCCTTGGACACCTCATCTACACAAAGGGTATGGTGTTGATGCTCCCTGATTTCATCCCGTTAAAGAAGGAATTAATCTATGCGACCGGATTATTGGAGGTCATGGCAGCTTTCGGTTTATTTATACCATCTTTAAGTCGTCTTACGGGGATGCTTTTAATTGTCTTTTTTATATTGATACTACCGACAAATATATATGCGACTATGAGGCACCTGAACTATGAAACTGCAACTTTTGATGGGAGAGGTCCGGCTTATCTATGGTTTAGGATTCCTTTTCAATTGCTATTGATCGGCTGGACTTGTTATTTTGTTTTACGTTAATTTACGCTACTCTTAACCTAAAGATAGCAATAAATTAATATTAGAATGTTTAGTTTTATTTAACAATGTTTTATTTTTGCTAAACATTTAAAGGTGAATAATGAGAGAAGCGATTAAGATGGTGGTATTTGATATGGCAGGTACTACTGTAAATGAGGATAATATAGTTTATAAAACCCTTCAGCAGGCGATAAATAAGGTCGGTGGCTATCAACTTACATTGACTGAAGTGTTGGAGCATGGGGCAGGTAAAGAGAAATTACAGGCCATTAAAACCGTTCTAAAAAATTGCCTCAATATTGTTGACGACCGATTGGCGGAGCAGATGTTCCAATCATTTTTGCAAGCACTTGAAAACGCCTATGAGGTAGCAGACATTTATCCGAATTCAAATGCCAATGAACTTTTTGCGATTTTGAAGGAAATGAATATACTTCGGGTATTAAACACGGGATATGATCGCAAAACAGCGGAATCCCTTTTGAAAAAGCTTAATTGGGTTGTCGGACGAGATATTGATGCATTGATTACGGCATCCGATGTGCCTAAAAATAGACCATATCCGGATATGATTGATCTTGCAAGAGCAAATTTTGCAATGGCAGACTCCCCAGGTGTGGTGAAAATAGGAGACTCGATTATTGATATAAAGGAAGGCCAGAATGCTGGTTGTGCTTTAAGTATCGGTATTACGACAGGAGCCCATCATGCCGATCAGCTAAAGTCAGCTAATCCGGATTACATCATAGATGATCTATTGGAAATTGTACCCATTATAGAAAAATACAATATCTCAAGTCAGGTGGTTTAAGGAAATGAAGAAAGGATAAAATGAAATAAAGCAGAAAGAGACCGGATAACCGGTCTCTTTCTGCTTCAATAGATCGATCCAAATTTGATCATCTATTGCATTTGTATACCTTCCATGGAATTCTGGTTTTTATTTTTCTTGAACATATTCATATCCATTTTGCCAAAACGATAAGATAGGTTCAATTTGACAAGCTGCGGATTGGAGAGACGGTAATACTCTTGGTAGAAACCATCGCCCGAAGAGATTATGGTATTTCCACGGGTTCTAAAGATATCGTTTACTGCCAATGTCACGGAAGCGGCCTGGTTTTTCAAGAAACTTTTCTTGATGGCAAAATCGATTCCATAAAAAGGCTTAATGTACCCCTGAGAGGAACTTTGGGCCTGATTCATCGGTGGACCAAAGGTTTGATTTTGTGTGACCGGCATATTTGTTTTTCCTTGGTATTCAAAAGCGAGTTGGAGGTTCCAGTTCTTTTTGAGATTGAACGTATTATTCAATTTCCCAAATACGGTCCACATACCTTCTGTTGCTGTCTTGTCGTCGATTTCAATTTTTGAATTGTAGAAATTGAGATCTGCTGTCAGATCCCACCATGTTTTTAAATTATTGGTATAGGTAAACTCAGCCCCATAGTTCCTGCTAGAATTTGCATTAATATAGGTGTTGATGAAATCCATTTTATCTGTAATGGGATTGAGTTCCTGTGTCAGGTACCGGGTGATCAGATTAGTGGTTTTTTTGTAATAGACTGAGGCTAAGAAGGTGCCTTTGCCCTGTGTCCGGCTATAAGACAATTCGCCCGAGGTTGTAAACTCTGGAACGAGGTCAGGATTACCACGTGTAATATTTAAGCTGTCAGTATAATCAACAAATGGAATTAGCTGAAAGAAGTTAGGACGATTGACACGACGTGTTACACTCATCTGTAGCTGATCTTTCTCCGTCAGTTTCTTACTCAGGAATAGGGATGGAAAGAGACTAAGTGGGTATTTATTATGAAATTTTTGCTTTGTATTGATTAGCTCACCGTCATAGGTGGAATTTTCTACACGTAAACCGACTTTATAAGATACCCAGTCCTTGAGGTCGCCACCAATTGAGGCATAAGCGGCATAGACCGTATTTTTATTATCGTAATTGGCTGACGCAGCACTGATATCTTTATACTCATCTTCATCGCGGGCTTTAAGCGTGTTGCTATTCAGATTTTTGAGCTTGTTGATCTGTGCACGAACTCCCGTCTCAAGTTTCATCCCATTTTTGAATGGTTTAACATAATCAGCCTGTACGGTCATAAATTTATTGTCGCCAGATCCAACGTTCTTTTGGATCTGAGAACCAATGATTCCATTATTATCTTCTAAATAATTAGTCGTGTAGGTTCCGTTAGATTTGTTTGTTCCACCGAAATAATTAAAGTCTACGGTCAACTCTTCACCTTCGGTTTTGAATTTCTGAACAAGGCCCGCCTGTAAACCTCTAGGTTTGAAACTACGTTCGGATTCTGAAATTCTATTGCTATTGCCTTGTGATTCCGTCTTTATCATGGTGTTTTCATTGGGGCGAAATTTGCCCTGAACTAGGACACCAGCAACAGACACAGTTGTACGGGGACTAAGGTCATAGTCTACCCCGAGCCTACCGAAGCTGATCATTCCTTTTGTTTTACCTTCGATATCCTGATTAACGGTAGATTTAACGCCATCAATTGTGCTTTCCCGATAGCTATCACCTTCGGTATTCGTCCGCATGCGCATATTCATTCCCGTTAGGGATATGTTGAATTTGTTTTGACGCAAATTTAGACTTCCCATAAAATTGGTTCCGCCAAAACGATCCGCTCCAAGGGTAAGCATACCATTGTAACCTGTTTTTTTATTCTTTTTCAGGATAATGTTTAAAATTCCGGCCATACTCCCCGAGGCATCGTATTTAGCGGAAGGGTTGGTGATAATTTCGATCTTTTCGATCACGTCAGTAGGTATTTGGTCTGGCGTTAGTGTGGTCGGTTTGCCATCGACAAAAATAGTCGGTGCGGCATTCCGGAGCTTGACATTCCCATCTATATCAACTTGTACAGAAGGCATATTGCGCATGACATCGATAGCAGTACCACCTGCTGCTACAATATTCTTTTCTACATTGTAGACTTTTTTGTCGATATCCATTTCAAGTAAAGCTTTACGACCAGTGACCGTGACTTCGTCTAGCTTTCGATTATCATTCTCCAAGGTGATTGTGCCAAGGTTCTTATCCAGCACTTTGCTATCAGATCCATACTCGACCACAATATCTTTAGGGGTGTAACCTACTGAGCTTATTTTTAATTTCCATTTGTCTTTGGGGGAAAGTGCGGTAAAACTAAATTTTCCATTTTCAAGTGAACTCGTGCTTTTGAATAAGATTTCCCGCTCTTTGCCCGTAGATTGTTCCGGGATTACCCGTAGCAGATTGACAGAAGCCTGTGCGATTGGTTTGCCCTGAAGGTCTATCAGTTGACCTGAGAGTTTACCTTCTGCAACGGAGAAACTGCCGGGACGGCCACCGGGAGCTGTTTGGGCATGTAATGAGGCAACAGCGGTTGCCAATAAGAGTGCTGATATAATTTTTTTCATTTTTTCTTTGCTATGCGGATCAATAGCTGGTGTTGGACAAATTGACCCCAAGCAAATTTGTAAATGATTTTTATTCTACACAATTATCTGTAGACCGACGGGCCTAATGTGTAGACGAATGGCTGTTATCGAATGCTGTTATCTTTGCCCACAGGCCCTTTTGTCTGAAATTGCTCCATATTTTTGACATATTTTTTGCCAATCGGCAGTTCTACTTCAGGTAATATAAGTTTTGCAACTGTGCAATGCTCGATCCTATTTTTGTTGACGATAAAGGAATTGTGTATTCGGAGGAAATTTCCCGTTGGCAACAATTTTTCCATGCCACGTAAATTGCTTCGGGTTAACAATGGAGCCGGCCGGTCAATCAAATAGATTTTTACGTAATCTTTTAGACCTTCGATATAACTGATTTCCTGGAGAAAGATCTTGGTTTTTTTATACTCTACATGCACAACAATATGGTCTTTTTCGATATGGTGTTTGTTTCGTAGCGTCATCATATCCTCTACTTTTCGAACCGCAGCCGTGAGCCGTTCTTTTGAAATAGGCTTCAAAAGATAATCTACTGCATTTAATTCAAACCCCTCAACAGCATATTGATGGTAGGCAGTTGTAAATATGATTAAAGGCGGGTTTTTCAGCTCCCTGACAAATTGTGTTCCTAGTTGTTCTGGCATCTGGATGTCCAGAAAAATGAGATCGACCGAATGATTTTTTAGGTAGTCAGCAACATCCACAGGGGCATTAAATTTCTTTAGAATTTCAATTTGATCAAAACTCAATAGATCGTCCTCCAGCAAATTAAGCGCGAATGGTTCGTCATCAATAAGTATACATCTAATCTTCATCTGTCATTAGTCTGAGTGCAACTTCAAAATAATCATCCGCTGTCCTATTAATGGAGAGATCATGACGATTGGGATAAAGCAGCTGTAAACGTCGTTTTACGTTTGCCAATCCAATACCTTCATTGGTTGGAGGCTTGGAATGCTGTAATATTTTATTAACCGATTTAAAAACTAGTCCACCTTGAATATCGATGAATTGAAACTTTATATAGGGTGCATCTTTACTATTCACACCATATTTGAACGCATTTTCTACAAAATGAATAAATAATAAAGGCGGGATCATTCTATTCTTAAGGGTACTTTCGGTTTGCAGGTCAACTTCACCAGCAATAGGAAGCCTTAATGTCTGCAAGGCAATGAAGTTGTGCATGTGGTCAATTTCTTTGAATAGTTCGATTTTTGGCCCATCAACTTCATAAAGAATATAGCGCAGCATTTCGGATAATTTGACGATTGTGCCCTCGGAATCGGGAGATTGTTTGCGGATCAGCCAGCGGATATTGTTGAGCGTGTTGAATAAAAAATGTGGACTAATTTGGAGTTTCAAAATAGTCAGTTCAGCTGTTGTCTTTTCTAATGCAATTTGCTTATTAAGTTCCTTCTGTCTAGCTTGTTCATTATAAAGGAAGATCATGGACGAAGTGATCATACACAGAGAGTAGATAATACCTGGACCTACTACAAGTCGCACAAATAGGATATTCTCTTTTTTAAAATGTGCTAATTCTCCGTTTGGGTTGAAATAAACGATGGCATAATTGAGCATGACGTAGGCCACAAAACCTAGTGCGATGAATAGGATAAAAATCTTTCGGTGACCAAAGAAGTACTTCGGTGCAACAACATAACAATGCAGATAAAAGTTGCTTGCGAGGAAGACGATATTGCTGAGATGTGATAGCGCTGAGTAGATTTTGAAATCTGCAATTTTATCGGGCTGATAGAGATAAGTAATAAAAGGGAGTAATAGCAGGATGGTCCATATCACTAGGTGTAAATAGAATTTTCTTAAGAATTTACTGATCATGATGCGCTCTTCAATTTGTGCTATTATTGGAATGTAATCAAAAGTATAAAAATATTTGCGATAGTAATACGATATCGATGGCAGGGAATGGTATAAATTTTAGTTTAAATTGTTATGTCTCGAAATATTTAGGGACATTGATTATTGCGTTTGTGTAGACTCTTCAAAATAGTTTTGTATTTTGCATACATAAACTTGATAAGGTGAAATTCAATCCAAACCGATATACGATAATGCCTTATAGGCGATGTGGGAAAAGTGGGATCCTATTACCGGCTATTTCCTTAGGATTATGGCAAAATTTTGGCGATATCGATCAAACAGAAGTGTTTAGGCAGACCCTACGTACGGCTTTTGACAATGGTATCACGCATTTTGACCTCGCCAATAATTATGGTCCACCTCCCGGTAGTGCGGAGCGAAATTTTGGCGCTATACTGAGCTCAGATTTTGTTGGACATCGCGACGAACTTTTGCTGTCGACCAAAGCGGGATACACCATGTGGGATGGTCCTTATGGCGATTGGGGAAGCCGTAAATATTTGATGGCAAGCCTTCATCAGAGCTTAAAACGTCTAAAACTTGACTATATTGATATTTTCTATCATCATCGACCTGACCCACATACAGCACTTGAAGAAACGATGAGTGCATTAAGTGATATTGTACGGCAGGGGAAAGCCCTGTATGTCGGTTTATCAAACTATCCTGCGGATTTAGCAAAGAAGGCAATTGCTATATTGCAGGATCTTAGATGCCCTTGTCTGATCCATCAACCAAAGTACTCGATGTTGGTGCGTAACCCAGAAGAGGGCCTGTTGGACGTGCTGGACGAGGAAGGGGTAGGCATGATTGCTTTCTCTCCTTTGGCACAGGGATTACTGACCAATAAATATTTGCAAGGTAATATTCCAACCGATTCCCGGGCCTCAAAAGAACACTTTTTAAAGAGTACTGCAATTACGTCGGATCTGATAACAAAATTGTCTGCTTTGAACGAACTGGCATTGCAACGCGGACAATCGCTGGCTCAAATGGCAATTGCATGGTTATTGAAGGATAAACGCCTGACTTCGGTTCTGGTTGGAGCACGAAACAGTGAACAGTTGACTGATTCATTAAAGTCGCTCGACAATTTGAGCTTTAGTCCGGAGGAGCTTAAGCGGATAGAAGCTATTCTTACTACAACTTAATTTTTTTTGATGGATGGTAAATTTCAACGTGTATGTCGGTGTTTAAAGCTAAACTGGAGCTAATAGGAATCAATCCTTTTGTTTTTGTCCCCGATGATGTATTGCATCTGCTCTTTGAAGAAGCTGGGGTCGACAAGGGATATATCCCTATTAAAGGAACAGTAAATGGAAAAGATTACAAACAGACTTTATTGCGTTATCAGGGAGCTTGGCGATTGTATATCAATACGGAGATATTGCCAAATTCACCTAAACGAATCGGTGAAATCTTGGAGTTATCTGTTGTTTTTGATCCGGAAGACCGAAGTCTGCTTCCGCATCCCAAACTAGAGCAGGCATTAGTAGAAAATGAAGAAGCTAAAACAGTCTTTGACCGTTTGGCACCATCTAAAAGAAAAGAGATTATCCGTTATATTTCTTTTTTAAAGACCGATGACAGCCGACGTAAAAATATTGAAAAGGCAATCGGATTTTTGCTTGGTAACAACAGATTTATTGGGCGTGAAAAACCTTGATAAAAAGAATTTATTGGAAGATTGGATCAACAAAAATAAAATGGAAAAAGCAAAGGTAAGATGGGGAATCATTGGCTGTGGGGATGTTACAGAAAAAAAGAGTGGACCTGCGTTCAATAAAGTTAAAGATAGTCAATTGCTTGCTGTCATGCGCAGAGACGCCGCTAAAGCCGCCGATTATGCCCAGAGGCATCAGGTTCCTGATTGGTACTCGAAGGTCGAAGACTTGTTGGACAATCCATCGTTGAATGCCATTTATGTTGCGACCCCACCATCTTCGCATTTTGACTATGCATTGAAGGCGCTAAAAGCTGGGAAAAATGTCTATGTTGAGAAACCCGTTACATTAAATGCGGAGGAAGCTAGATTGCTATTGGAGGCTGTTAGAAAAACAAATGGCAAACTCGTTGTTGCGCATTACCGCAGACAATTGCCCATGTTTCTCAAAGTAAAAGAATTGCTGAAGGTCGGACAGATTGGAGCGATCCGAACTGTTCAGCTTCGACTATGGCAGAGCCGATCACCAGAACTGGTGACTACAGGCGCAGCAGATTGGCGTACAGATCCAACTATCTCTGGAGGCGGATATTTTTTTGATCTTGCTCCACATCAATTGGATCTGATGCTGTATTTCTTTGGTACCCCGCTTTCTTATGATGGATTTAGCCAAGTTCAGGACGGGGCAAGTGATGTTGTTGATCACACGACTGGAACCATCTTGTTTGAGAATCAGATCATCTTTAATGGGAGCTGGTGTTTTAATGTCCGATCAGAAGACAACATAGATCGCTGTGAAATTGTGGGTAGCGAGGGAAAAATCACCTTTTCGATATTTGGCAATTCTATTTTGTTAAGATCTGATCAGGGAGAAAAAGAATTCGTATTTGACCATCCTGATCATATCCAATATCCAATGATCGCAAGTACAGTTGCCTTTTTTGAGGGTAAAGGGCCAAACCCTGCCTCAATGGAGGAGGCTTTGACCCTAATGGAAATAATGGATTGTTTCTCAAAGAAAGAAATTAAGCCATTTCATACGCGCAAATAAATGCAAGGATACAATTAATAGATGGCTACGGGATTTACGTTTACCTGTGTAGAACCAACATAAAGAGGCTGACCCAAAACAAATAGAAATTCCCATACGCCTTCTTTTACCAATGCCCTCGTATCGATCAGCTCGAGATTGTATATTCCGCACTTGGCCAATAAGAATTGATTGATTGGAAATTCTTCATTGGTTTTTGGGTTAGGATATACTTCCGATGTCCAAGTGTCTCCGCCGAATGCTATTATGCCTTGATCCGCTAACCATTTTGCTGCCTCCATGCCAATACCCGGTTCAGTTTCCAAAAATTGTTTATTGTCATGTCCGATGAGTTCGAGCCAGCCTGTATTGAACAGCACAACATCACCTCTTTCGATACGGATTCCCTGTTTTTTTAATACGGCCTGAATATCAGAAACTGTAAATTCCGTACCACCCGGCACAATTTTCTGTCCATAATAGGTTGTCATATCCAATACAACTGCGCGGGCCACCAATGGTGGAACTTTTTCTATGCCTAGTTTTTTCACTCCTTCCACTGAAACAAAATCCTGGGCCTTATTTCCATTGTAGTAAACATTGTCGATACCGATATGTCCGATGCCGTTTAGCTGGGTTCCTACTCCCGTCCAGGCATTAACCAATTCATCATTAAAACTGAATTTATTGCGGCCCAATGTCGTGCCGGCCTGCTCTCCGGGTTGTATATTGTACAAATTGAAACTACGGTGACGAAAAGCGGGTAGTTGTTTACTAACAGGTACAGCTAGAGGTACTGTAATCCCTTTTTTAACAAGTTTAACCGCTTGAAGAACGGAAGCGTTGCTTATTAAATTTGCCGCACCTATTTCATCGCTTTTGCCATAGAAAGATTCATACCAACTATGATCATTGGGGTCTATGAGAAGTGAGCGTTTTTGAGCTTTGCCTTGCAAGGCTGCTATGGACAGCATTCCTAAAAGGAATGCTGTGATCTGATTTATTTTTTTCATCTTGTTTTTTAGATTTTTGATAGGGCGTCGTTGATCAATGACAATTCATTTGGAGCCAGATCGATTGCTGCAGCCTGTGCATTTGCTATGGCCTGTTCTGCGTTTCTGGCACCGGCCAATACAACGGTAATTGCTGGCTGCAGGCTAGTCCATCGTAATACAAGCTGTGAAAGAGTGACACCTTTGTCGACAGCAATAGGGCTAATGGTATCTAAGAATGTTTTTACTTTGGCGAGATCAAATTGCTGGAAATAGCCATTGCGATGATCATTTTCTTTCAATTTACCTTCACTAAAGTATTTACCTGTAAGCAGGCCACGTTCCATTGGGCTATACACAATAATGCCTAAATCATGCTGTTGTGCATAAGGCACAAGATCTTGCTCAATGCCACGGTTTAGCATGCTGTAACCGACCTGATTGCTTGCGATTTGGATTGAATGCTGAGCTTCCGAAACCTGTTCAACACTGTAGTTGCTCACACCTGCAGCACGAATTTTCCCCTGTTGTAAAAGGAGATCTAATGCCTCCATTGTTTCAGAAATAGCTGTAGTATTGTCTGGCCAATGGATTTGTAATAGATCAATATAGTCTGTTTGTAGCCGTCTTAGACTGTCTTCCACTTCCTTGATCACGCTCGCTTTGGATGCATACTTGTAAATAGGGATCGTTTTTCCATTTTCCTCAGCATCAAAGAAAAATTCACCTTTACCTTGATTACTTCCGTCCCATACCAGTCCGAATTTGGTTAGCAACTGAATTTTAGAACGATCGTAACCCTTTATCGCTTCGCCTATCATCTCCTCACTTAAACCGAAACCGTAGAAAGGAGCTGTATCGAGCGTGGTAACACCATGATCTATGGAAGCTCGTACCGACTCGATAGAGTCTTTTTTCTCATTGCCACCCCACATATTTCCACCAATGGCAAAAGCGCCATAAGTAATTGCTGATAATTCTAAATCTGTTTTTCCTAATTTTCTGTATTCCATTTCTTATTATTTTAATTTTTGGTTTATCCTCCGCATATTTTATAAAAATAAAAAGGAGTGACTTCCCCAATCCAATGATTTGAATGATTGCAACAAAGGTAGAAGTGTTCTTTCTATTATTAAAATAAGTTAAATTGCATTTATGTATAATAATTATTATAGTTTACACTCCTTTTTCTTAGCTTGAATTTTATTTCCCTTTGTATATCAGAAGATAAAAGGTAAATTAAAGGGACCAAAAGTGAACTTAGGCACAAGAAGCAGTAAAGAAAAATCGAACCCATTGTTAAATAAATTATGTGGATAGAAGAAGAATTTAAACCTGATGCCATCATTATCGGGACTGGTCTGGCAGGGTTAACTGCGGCAATGGAAATTACCAATGCTGGAAAAAAGGTACTTCTATTGGATCAAGAGACTGAAAAAAATATCGGAGGACAGGCATTCTGGTCCTTTGGCGGTTTATTTCTCATCAATTCACCGCAACAACGTCGTATGGGAATCAAAGATTCTTTGGAGTTGGCGCAACAAGATTGGTTTGGCACTGCTGAATTCGATCGAACCGAAGACTATTGGCCCCGTCAATGGGCAGAAGCCTATTTGAAATTCGCGGCTGATGAGAAATACGCCTATGTAACCAGGTTGGGTATTAAATTCATGTTTATGGTTGGCTGGGCTGAGCGAGGAGATGGTACTGCTCATGGCCATGGTAATTCGGTGCCTAGATTTCATGTCAGTTGGGGAACAGGTACAGGTGTTGTTAAACCATTTATAGAAAAGGCTTATGCAGCAGAAAAAAAAGGGCTATTACAGTTTAAATTCAGGCATCGTGTTATGAAGCTAATAACGGAAAATAACACTGTAACAGGAGTGTCTGGTGATATTCTCGAAGATGATGATCAGGAACGTGGAGCAGCGACCAATAGAAATGTGGTCAACACATTTGAGTACCGTGCTCCAGATGTTATCATTGCTTCGGGCGGACTTGGAGCCAATCACGAGCTAGTTCGGAAGAACTGGCCGGAACGATTGGGGAAAGCACCCGCACATATGATTTCAGGCGTGCCAGCCTATGTGGATGGAAAGATGATCGGTATAGCCGAAGAAGTCGGTGCACATATGATCAATAAAGACCGGATGTGGCATTATACAGAGGGGATTGAGAACTGGAATCCGATTTGGCCGAATCATGGTATCCGTATCCTGCCTGGGCCGTCCTCACTTTGGTTTGACGCAAAAGGAAATAGACTTCCAGCACCATTCTTACCTGGGTTTGACACATTAGGTACCCTAAAGCATATCCAAGATAGTGGATATTCCTATTCTTGGTTTATTCTGACGCAAAAAATCATTAAAAAAGAATTTGCACTTTCTGGCTCCGAACAAAACCCAGATATCACCAATAGAGATTATAAACTCTTCCTCAAACGAATTTTTGGTAAAAAGGCGCCAGGCCCAGTTGAAGCCTTCAAGGAGAATGGTGTGGATTTTATCGTTTCTGACACATTATCGGAATTGATACGCAAGATGAACCTCCTCTCCGGTGACGATCTGTTAAATTATGAATCTATTGAATCACAGATCGTAGCGAGAGATAGTGAATTGGATAACAAATTCTCTAAAGATACGCAGGTCAATTATATCCGTAGTACGCGGAAATATCTTGGCGATAGACTCGGACGGGTTTCAGCTCCGCACAAAATATTGGATCCGAAAAATGGACCATTGATTGCCGTACGGCTCCATGTGCTGACGCGTAAAACGTTAGGCGGACTTAAAACCAATCTTGACGCGCAGGTTTTGACAGTCGATGACAATCCTATCAAGGGATTGTATGCTGTAGGCGAGGTAGCAGGTTTTGGAGGCGGTGGTATGCACGGGTACAGAGCACTGGAAGGGACATTTTTAGGTGGTTGCATTTTTTCGGGCATGAAAGCGGGGAGACATATTGCTGGTAAAGCCAATCGCCCATAACCCAGTAGTTTCTCGTTAATGCCGTCAAAACCTTAACGATGAAACAAGGATTGTCGTTATTTTGCCTAATCTTCAAGATTAAATCTTATATTAGTTATTTCTAGGGAAAGTGCTGCATGAATCGTCTTTACTAAAAAGATAATAGAGCAAAATCAAAATAAACCAAACTAAGCAATGAAAAGAAAAGATTTTATCCGTAATGCAGGGATTCTTACTGCCTCAACATTATTTGCCAATACACGTGTTTTCGGTTTTCAATCTGAACTTATCCGTGTTGGACTGATTGGTGTAAACGGTATGGGCTGGTCCAATCTAAATGCGATATTGAAAGTCCCCGGTGTCCAATGTACAGCACTTTGTGACGTAGATGAAAATATACTCAGCAACCGAGTGGAGGAATTAAAAAAACGAAATATTACAGTCAAAACCTATATTGATTACAAAGATTTACTCCGGGCGAATGATGTGGATGTTGTGATCATAGCCACACCCGACCATTGGCATTGCTTGCAGATGGTAGATGCTGTTGCAGCAGGCAAGGACGTATATGTTGAAAAACCTATTGGAAACTCCATTCGGGAATGTGAAGTCATGGTTGCCGCTGCGAAAAAATATAATCGTGTTGTACAGGTGGGGCAATGGCAACGTAGTCAACAGCATTTCAGAGATGCAATGGCATTTGTACATGGTGGAAAACTGGGTAAAATCCGTTTGGTCAAAGCTTGGGCTTATCAAGGTTGGATGAAGAGTATTCCTGTGTTGGCAGATGCTGCGGTGCCTGCAGGTGTTCATTATGATAAGTGGCTCGGACCTGCACCAAAGCGGTCTTTCAATCCCAATCGTTTTCATTTCAATTTTAGGTGGTACTGGGACTACGCAGGTGGCTTGATGACAGATTGGGGAGTCCATATGTTGGATTATGCCTTGATCGGGATGAAGGTTTCTGATCCGGTATCCATTATGGCTGCCGGAGGAAAGTTTGCTTATCCCGATGATGCAGCCGAAACACCGGATAGTTTAACCACAGTGTATGAGTTTGATGGATTCAATGTGCAATGGGAGCAGGCAACAGGAATAGATCTAGGTCCCTATCAAAAAACACATGGTGTCGCTTTTATCGGTAATAACGGTACATTAGTCGTTAATCGTGAAGGTTGGGAGGTCATTCCTGAAAAAGGACGTATGGAAGCTGTTGCTTTCCAACCTTCAAAAGATAATGGGCTCGATAAGCATATGGTCAATTTTATAACGGCAGTTCGAAATAAATCCAGTGAAGGGCTGCACGCGCCGATCGAAGCAGGTGCCCACATTGCCATTTTCTCCCAAATGGGTAATATAGCTTATCGCAGCAAGAAGAAATTATTCTGGGATAAAAATAAGCGAACTTTCAACGATAGGGATGCCGACAGCTATCTGGCTAAAAGTTATCAAAATGGGTATAGCATGCCTAAAGTGTAACCTCATAACAGGATGTATCAAAAGCTTTTATAAATGAGTTTTAAAACGGTCGTATTGGGGGCTGTGATAAGTGCGCTATGCGCGCATGAGGCCCTTGCGCAAGGCATGGAAGAGATGTGGGATGGTGCTGGCGGGAAAAGTGCTGTTTCACAAAATAGGGGAAAGCTATTTCGAGAGGGAAAATATGCCCTATTTATTCATTGGGGGATCTATTCCCAATTAGCAAATAAATGGCAGGGAAAAACCTTTTATGGAATCGGAGAATGGCTTATGAACAAGAGCATGGCAAATATTCCACCTACAGAATATAAGTTGGCAGCATCTTCCTTTCATCCGGATCACTTTGATGCCAAAGCGGTCGTAAAGCTGGCAAAAGATGCCGGAATGCGTTATATCGTTATTACCAGTAAACACCATGACGGATTTTCGATGTTTCATTCGAAAGTAAACCCCTTCAATATTGTCGATGCGACGGATTTTAAACGCGATCCAATGATTGAATTGGCGCAAGCTTGTAAAGAAGGCGGCATCGGTTTTGGATTTTATTATTCTCAAAACCAGGATTGGACTTATCCCGGTGGAAACGGTGGGCCAAAGGTTGATGCACAGGGTAAAGCGAAATCTTTTGACGATTACTTTTGGGAGAAATGCTATCCTGAGGTACAGCAAATTACAACAGGCTATGGTCCTATCGAACTGGTATGGTTTGATACGCCGGGTGGAATGGATAAAAAATATGCACAGAAGCTTGTTGAACTGGTGCATAAAAATCAACCGGGAGCATATGTATCTGGAAGGGTAGGGCATGGGTTGGGAGATTATTCTACACTCGGGGACATGGAAGTACCTCGGGAGAATGTGGATGGCATTTGGGAAACTGTTGATGTGACCAATGATTCCTGGGGCTACGCCTGGTATGACAACAATTGGAAGAGTAGCCAGGAGATACTGCAACGCACACTGTCAACTGTTGCACGTGGGGGAACATATATGCTGAATGTGGGACCTAAGCCGGATGGTTCTATTCCGGATCAGGCAGGTTTGGCTCTGCGCAATGCAGGTGCTTGGATCAAGCGTTATCCCGAAACGGTTTATGGTGCGCAAGCCTCACCATGGAAGCATGCTTTGCCTTGGGGAGATGCTACCATACAAGGGGATCGCATTTCCTTACTGGTCTATCATTGGCCTGCAGATGGAACCTTATACGTTCCGGGCTTGACCAAAGGGGTTCAGTCGATTAAACTCCGGGGTTCGAAAGAGCAAGGAAAATTGAATTATACACTTGAAAAGGACTGGCTTAAAATTGATATTCCGAAAATTGCCCCCGAAAAGATGGTATCTGTCATCGAGGTTAAGTTAAACGGTACGCCTCAGGTCGAAAAAATGCTGGGGGTTGATCCAGCACTGGAAACCGTTATCCCTGTTGATTTTGGAGAGGTGGAGGGCTGTAATAAAGATGGAAAATCGTGGATGGAGAAATTTGGTGAATGGAAACATGTTGTTCAGGTCAGTAATTGGACAGAAAAAAGTAAGTTCTCCTATGAAATAGCTGTCAAAAAGCCTGGCTATTATCAAGTAGACATGAATTATGCAGGCGAAGGAAGGATGGTATGGCGTATTGAAAATTCTGCGGGCGAGCTTGTTCAAAACCAACAAGAGTCGGCCCATGTCTATAACTGGTATCCCTGGGGCTGGATGAAATTTGAGAAGGCTGGAAGATATAAAATAACTGTTTCGTTGATCGAAGGCAATGGTGATAAGGCGAGCCTGACTGCGCTTCGGTTTAAATATGTAGAATAGGAAGAGGGCGGAGATGGGTATTACTTTCGGTACTTACTCGTCGAAGACCGGATTAGTCCAGCCATGGTTTTTAAAGGTAAGTAAACCTAAGTCTGTACCAAAAAATAAACCCTAGGCCAATGCCAGCTAGAATAGCCGTATTATTGCTGCTTTAATTCAATTTTATTATTGCAAGATCAGATTGATCTTCTCAATAGAGTCTTCGTTTTCCAGAAAATCAATATAAGGAATCAGCGGCTCAATATCTTCTTTGTCCATTGTTTCTAAATCATCAAATAATGCTTCGACAAATTCGTTACAGAAGGATTTACCAAAACTGTAGTCTTTGATTCGTGCTAAATCATCATAGTTGATTTCTGTTGCATTCAGGTTCAACACTTCTTCTGGGATCTCATAGTCACCATCAGCTGGATAGCCTATATATCTAAACATTCTTTCCTTCCATACCTGAAATAGAATCTGATGGGAGACGTGGTCTCCGAAGTATTTATATACTTGAGAAAGAAGCACAGCTGCTGTTTCTTTTTCGAAGGTACCTGAAATGCTTTTGTCAAGTAATTCGGCGTAAGCCATGAATACGGAACAGTTGAATCGGAAATCAAAGTGAGAAGTCAACATAGAAACTACGTTGTCTCTGCCTTGGGTTCGTAGTAATTGTCTTGCTGCTAATGAGGTGAGGTTGTGTTTTTGTTCGTGCCCGTGGCTATCGGGGATGAGTATGATATGATCCTGTTCAAGAAGGGAGATGACAAATTTCCAGTCTTCAGGCCTTTTGAGGATTTTACAGTTATGGGCTAAGTAACCATTCCGTTTGGGATCTGGTTTCTTGTCTCCGACTATAACCTCACCGGGCTGGATAATATGCTCTGGAGGAATTTTAAACCTGCGTATATGCACAAAGAGTTCTTCTCCGGAAGGTAACGCAAGGGTACCAAATCCTTTGTTATTGTCGAACCATTTGACAGCGCCGATAAACATGGCTGATGTTGAGTTTTGTTTCAATGTTATAAAGGTAGTGAATTAAAAATATTTATTAGGCATTGAAAATTAAATATTTGCGATTATCCGATGAATAAAGAGATTTTTTAGGGCATTAGCTCATCTAAAATGATTTTCTGGCGGTTAGAATACAGCAAAACAAGTCAATTGATTGATTTATGGACAAATAGCTTGTTGATCCCTGACTGGAATTCGAGTTTTACAAAAGCTATGTATGTGTCTTTTGTTAGTGTATCATCAATGTGGTTTTGAAAAATGTATTATTATGAATAATTTCATAACAAATAAACTCATCATTCTACTATGCCTTATCAAGCCGTATATCAGAAGATAGATTATAAACGCTATCAATTTTTAAGAGAACAGTCAGGGTTATCTCCAAAAACGGAGGAAGCTGCACGTCTAGGAATGGAAAATTCCCTATGCTGTGTGGCTATTTTGGATGAGGACAACGATAATGAAATAGTAGGTATGGGTAGGATTGTTGGCGATGGGGCTTGCCATTGTCAGGTTGTTGACATCTGTGTGCTCCCCAAACATCAGAAAAAGGGGCTTGGAAAACTGATTATGCAGAAACTTGATGAATACATGAATTCGAACCTGCCAGATAGTTGTTTTGTCAGTTTGATTGCTGATGGTCCGGCTTTCAAGCTCTATGCGCAATATGGTTTTAAAGAAGTGTGGCCCGCATCGAGAGGTATGGGTAGAAAGTTTTAAAATGAATAGGCTATTATGCACCGTATAATTACGAAATCAATCCTCAATAAGACCAAACGAAGAGATCCTTGGTTTCTTGACGATTATACGTTGAATCCTTATAGTGGTTGCTCTTTTAATTGTTTATATTGCTATATCAGGGGAAGCAAGTATGGGATCAACATGGCTGAAAAGCTAAGTATGAAGAGCAATGCTGTCGAATTGCTGGAAAAACAGCTCGCATTGCGTGGGCGAAAAAAGCAGTATGGCATTATTGTTCTTTCTTCTGTAACAGATCCTTATCTCCAAATGGAACGTACTGAATTGCTCACCAGGCAATTATTGGAAGTAATCCTATATTATCGTTTCCCAGTACATATTATTACGAAATCGGATTTAGTTACCCGAGATTTTGATTTGTTGAAACGGATTGATACAGAAGCAATACTTCCTGAAGATCTCCATTCAAAATTAACACATAAGACCTTTGTCACCTTTTCATTTTCCACAATAGACGATCATGTCGCGCGAATTTTTGAACCTGGAGCTCCATCGCCCTCCCTGCGATTGAAAGCATTAGCGCAAGCACGTGAACAGGGGCTCCATAGCGGAGTTAGTCTGATGCCACTGTTGCCCTATATATCGGATACCGGAGCGAACCTGGAACTGCTATTTCAGACTTTTCAGACTATCGGTGCCAGCTATATCTTTCCGGCCACCCTTTCATTGTACGGAAGTGATCCGGTGGACAACAGAGCCTTGGTCATGCGGGCAATTGAAAGGCATTATCCACATTTATTGCCAAAATATCAGCGACTATTTGGCGCAGATGGCCATTTACCGGACTATTATCGGCAAGCTTTTGCAGAAAAAGCTAAATCGCTGTGTTTGCAATATGGATTACGGGATAGTCTGTTTTGATAATCTACTTTATTATAGTTTGCTTTCCATTTTTTACTGTTTCCTATAACTATAGCTACAACGTATTTAAGATAGCACGCAGTTGATCAATCTGAAAATTGGATCGTACTGCTGTGCGAAGGAGCTAATTGTGCAGAATTGTAATGCCTTTCATCAAGAATCTTGTTTATTACAAACTCGCCAGTTTCATTTTTAATTCCCGTTTTGAAGACATCCTCATCCATCAATAGGTAACTATATGTGGGTAAGGTATCCGCATAAACTTTAAATTTTAACCGAATATTTTGGCCATAATTATTGCTGATTGCAAGAAGCGGGAGAGTAAACACAAATAAGAACTTGTCCATAATTTGATTATCTATTCTAAGTTAATAAATAAATATGTTATTAAATTTCCTGTTTAATATTTTTAATAGCTTCGGGTTTGTTTGTTTTTTATTTGTATTTATTTCTTTTTGTGTCAAATATGTTACATTTTATTTTGAATCAATCGGCTATTAAGTTGTGAATTCTATTTTAATTATGTGTCTGTTTTTAAGGTGATTATATTTTTTATTAACTGTTTTAGGTAAATTTTATCGAGATAAATAAAAAGTAGTACTCTTTTTTGTGTTAAAAATATATTATCTTAACATTTACATAACCAGTTGTCATTTAATTGTTTAGTAATACTTTATTAATAATTTACAAATATTAAATAACCTTTCTTTGTAACCGAAGAAAAACAAAACCAAAACCATGAAAACGAAACATTTATTACTTCCGGTAATGATCGGAATGTCTTTGAGTGGATGGGCGAAGAGCAGGCCTCTCCTCCTGACAGCTTTTCCTCCGGCCGAAATTCCCACTAAATTTCAAGAGTCTATCCGTGGACTTGTACAAAATGGAGCGGGCGAACCTATCGCTGGAGCTTCAATATTGAACACGTCTACGGGAAAATCTACCCAGACAGACGCTAGTGGTGCCTTTATAATTCAAGGAAAAATTGGACAACTTTTAAAAGTATCAATCGTCGGATTTGAAACGCAGCAACTGAAAATCGAATCAACGGCATTGACGATAAAAATGGTATCGACGGATCAATCGCTAGACGAAGTGATCGTTGTGGGCTACGGTAGACAGAAGAAAGTCAACCTCACGGGTGCTGTGACACAAATTGATTCAAAGATACTTGAAAATCGACCTGTTGCGAATGCAACGCAAGCCTTGCAGGGGGCAATTCCGAATTTGAACATTACATTTACGAACGGAAGACCTGGTGGTGAAGGAAATGTAAATATCCGTGGTTTCGCTTCGATCAATTCGGCGAATGCACAGCCACTTATTCTTATTGATGGAGTGCCGGGTAACATCAACACCATCAATCCCAGGGACATCGAATCAATTTCCGTCTTAAAGGATGCGTCCGCAGCGGCAATTTACGGTGCAAGAGGCGCATTCGGTGTCATGCTGGTGACAACGAAAAGAGGAAAGGCTGGGAAAATGAATATCAATTATAGCAATAATTTCGGTTGGTCGGGACTTACTGTCAGGACCGATTTTATCACTAGTGGATACGACGCTGCCAGATTAAATGACGAGGCTTTCATCCGGGCTACAGGTAATAGCTATACTGGATATACCGAAGAGGATTATGCAGAACTGTTAAAGAGGAAAACCGATCCATCCTTGCCTTCTGTTGTGATTCAGAACAGAAAGGGCAAAGATCAATATGTATACTACGGAAATACAGACTGGTGGAACGAGATGTACCGTAAGACACAGGCGTCGATGGAGCATTCGTTAAACTTCTCAGGCGGTACTGAAAAAATTGATTATTACATTTCCGGACGACTCTATGAAAAAGGTGGGCTGATGAAAATAAATCAGGATAAATTTGATGCCTACAACGTGCGGTCGAGAATAAATGCACAAGTTACACCTTGGTTAAAGGTCAGTGCCAATACACAGCTTAATTATCAAAATTATACTTATCCAGGCTGGGCTACTAATCCGGATAATAACAATAATTTTATTTCAACGACGGTGCATGCGCTGCCATCCTATGTGCCGATGAATCCGGATGGTACAGCAACGTACCGGACCGAGTTGAATAATTATAATATCGGTGATGGAATATATGCAGACTTATTGCATGGGAAATCAAAAGGGGGAGAGGATAAATATGAGTTTATCAACATGTTTGAAGCCGTATTTCAGCTGACAAGGGATTTGACAGTCACCGGAAACTACACCTTCACCCACAATCCCATTCATAATTGGAATAGAAGAACAGTGGCACCATGGTCAATTTTTCCCGGCAAAATTGATTACTTGGGTAATGATACATATACCGAAACCATAATAAACAAGCCCAAACATTCGCTGAATCTTTTTGCCAATTATAATAAACAATTGGGCGATCATCAGTTGGGTGCTACATTGGGCTTTAATCAGGAGACTACCGGTTATAAACGCATTGGTGGGACGCACAATAATTTGCTTTTGGAAGATTTGAATGATTTCGCGCTGGGAACCGGGCAAATGCAATTACTCGGCGGAGCAAATACATGGGCATTACGTGGTTTTTTTGGACGGTTAAATTATAATTATAAAGGAAAGTATCTACTGGAGGTTAATGGTCGTTATGATGGTACCTCTAAATTTCCTTCGAATCAGCGTTACGGATTTTTTCCATCTTTTTCCGGCGGTTGGCGTTTGTCAGAAGAGAGTTTTATGGAGGGTTTGAAGCCGGTTTTGAACGAAGCAAAATTTAGGGTATCCTATGGAGCGCTTGGAAATGCGCAGGAGGCAGCAGAATATGGTTACATCTTGTTGTTGAATTCAGGGCTATCCAATTATATAACCAATGGTACGAAAACACAGTATCTGAGTGCGCCTACGCCGATCTCGCCAGATTTGACATGGGAGCGAACAAATACATTGAATTTCGGTACCGATCTAGAGTTCTTTAAAAGTAAGCTGACGGTTTCTGCGGATTATTTTATCCGAAATACATTGGATATGTTAATTCCGGGCAAAACGTTGCCTGCGGTGTATGGTTCCGCGTCGCCAAAAACAAATGCCGGAGATTTAAGGAATAAGGGCTGGGAGCTGGCCGTGGCCTGGCGAGATCAGGTTGAACTGGATGGTAAACCTTTTGGATATAATATCGGAATCGGTCTGTCTGATTCCAAAGCAAAGATCACACGCTTTGATAATAAAGAAATGCTATTGAGCAATTATTATGTTGGTCAGACATTGGGTGATATTTGGGGCTATAAAACAGATGGTTTCTTCCAGTCCCAATCAGAAATTGATAGTTGGAAGGTCAATCAAGACTACGTTGATAAACAAAGGTTAGCAGCACCGGGAGACTGGGTGAAATTACATCCCGGGGACCTGAGGTTTTTGGATATCTCGGGTAAAGACGGTGTTCCGGATGGCAAAGTGGATGCAGGTGACAACACCCTGATGAATCCAGGGGATCAGGTGATCATAGGTAACAGCAGGGCACGTTATAATTTTGGTTTTAATCTGGGAGCAAATTGGCAGGGTTTTGATGTGTCGGCATTCTTTCAGGGAATCGGCAGGCAGCATTGGTGGCCTGGTGCCAATGCAGACAAATTCTGGGGACCCTATTCTAGGCCTTATTACTCTTTTGTGCCTAAAGACTTTGAAAATGATGTATGGACGCCTGAGAATACGGATGCGTACTTTCCATTGTTAAGGGGTTATATCGCTTTGAATGATCGCGGCTCTCTAAATGTAAAATCAGATCGCTACTTGCAGGATTTGGCTTATATCCGTCTCAAGAACTTAACAGTAGGGTATACCGTACCCCAAGCTTGGTTGAAACGTGTGAAATTAGCCAACGCACGAATCTATGTCTCGGGTGAAAATATCTGGACTGCAACTAAGCTTCGCTCCAAATACATAGATCCTGAACAGTCTGCACAGGAAGCAAATGGCAGATCCTATCCTGTCTCTAAAACATTTTCTTTTGGTCTAGATTTAACTTTTTAATATCATGAAAAAAATATTTTTTATATACATCTTGTTGGGTATAGGCATGACAGCCTGTACGAAAGATTATCTGCAACGTTTACCCGAGTCTGCTGTGCGGCCCGAAGATTCGTTTAAAACAGAAAAAGATCTGGCATTATTTACAAAATCATTTTACGATGCACTGCCATCGGCCGAAGGGGTTTATAATGAGTCGGTTGATAATATTGTTAAAACAACATTGGACGACGAATTGACAGGAAAAAGGCAGGTACCTATCAGTGGCGGCGGATGGACCTGGACTAATCTTCGCAACATTAATTATTTTTTGGAAAACTGTTTTAATACTGTTCCTGAGGCTGCTGCAGCGCCTTATGCCGCAGAAGCTAGGTTTTTTCGGGCTTATTTCTATTTCGATAAATTGAAGCGTTTTGGTGATGTACCCTGGTATGATAAGGTCATAGATAAAGATGATGAGGAACAACTCAAGAAACCCCGTGATCCCCGGGCACTGATCGTTGACAATATTATTGCAGATTTAGACTACGCTATTAAATATTTACCCTTTGAAAAGAAAGATTCAAATACGGAACGGGCAACGAAGTGGACTGCGCTGGCATTAAAATCCCGGGTAGCTCTTTTTGAAGGTACCTTTAGAAAATACCATACTGAATTTAATTTGCCCGGGGCGAATGGATTACTGGAAATAGCTGCAGATGCCGCATTGGAGGTGATAAAAAGCGGACAATATAGTATTTATAATGGTGCCGGTACGAATTCTTATGGCGCACTGTTCAATAGTGTGAATAGTATTCCCAGCGAAATCATCCTTGCTCGAAAGTTTTCGGATGCTTTGCAGATTTGGCATAATGTCAACTATTATACGATTACTGCTTCCTATGGAAAGCCGGGACTAGATAAAAATTTAGTGGATTCCTATCTGATGAATGATGGAAGTAGATTCACCGATAAACCAAATTATCGGACGATGACCTTTAAAGAGGAAGTGCAAAATCGCGATCCTCGTTTGAGCCAGACTATACGTACTCCGGGATATAAACGTATCGGTGGTGCGGCACCAGTCGCACCTAGTTTTGGAAATTCGGTTACGGGTTATCAACTGATTAAATTTGTAGGGGATGTCAAATACGATAATTTTAACCGGTCTGAAAACGATATGCCTATATTTCGATATGCAGAGGTGCTGTTAAACTATGCTGAAGCTAAAGCGGAACTGGGGAAATTGAACCAAAGCGACTTAGATATGTCAATCAAGTTGCTACGTGACCGGGTGGGTATGCCTAACATGAACATGGAACAGGCTAATTTAAAACCGGACCCATTTTTGGAAGAAGATTACAAAAATGTAAGTGGTAATCTGAAAGGTGTGATACTTGAAATAAGAAGGGAACGCCGTATAGAATTGGTCATGGAATCTTTTCGTTGGGATGATATCTTACGTTGGAAAAGCGGAAAATTAGTGACAAGGCAGTTTAAAGGAATGTACTTTCCGGGGACAGGCAAATTTGATTTGGATAATGATGGCAAAGATGATATCTGGATCTATGAAGGGGAAAAGCCTACTGCTCCGGGAGTACAATTGCTGAAACTTGGGTCAGAGATTTCGCTGGAATTTGGAAATAGCGGAAATGTGATTGTCAACCCGCTGATTAAAAAGGTATTTGATGAAAATAAGGACTATTTATATCCGATACCTGTACAGGAACTTCAATTGAATACAAACTTAAAGCAGAACCCAGGCTGGGGGAATTAAGAATATCCATATTTTAGGGTTGCTGATCAGCAACCCTATTTTTTAACTTGATGATAAGTATATCGTGTTTTTCCTGTGATGTCCCCGTTTTTAATGGTATTTTTTTCTTGCCAAAGTTTTCGGATTGCTTTTGTCATCAAAAAGACTTTCTTTAATACTGAATCTCCCCCGTTAATTTCCCTTCGATTATCCATTTATAAACTATTAGTGAATAGTTCAGCTGGTGTGTTCGTTTTTATGCGTTTTTGTATTTGTTTGTGGTTTAAATTGTGTTATGTAATTTAGATTTATTAAAAATAATTTGAATAAGTGCGTTTAAATAGCATATATTTGCATCTGTTTAGAACGATTTTAAACAAGCGTATTTTTGAATGCGTTTTTGTTCGTGCTTATGAAAAAGGAATATTGGACTCTTTTTGCCTCGCTTTGTCTTGTTATGGATGTGTATGGGCAATCCGTTTTAATTCAGGGAAAAGTTACCGATAGTAGGAAAAGTCTATTATCGGGAAGCACCGTAATGTTGAATCAACTGGATCTGTCTAGCATAACTAATAATCGAGGCGAATATAGTCTAAAAATTCCAACCGAGCAGTTTGGGAAATCGATTATTTTATCGGTCTCTTATTTAGGGAAAAAGGGGATAGAGCGGACAATTTTATTGGACTCAGTAAAAAAGGTTGAGAATTTTGTCTTGCAAGACATGAGCCTTGCGCTCGATGAGGTGGCTGTACAGGCGAAAAAGGGGGAACTAAGTAATTCTTCCTTAGTATTTGACCGCGAAATGATCGAAAGGTATCCCGCCTTAAGTGTAAATGATTTATTAAACCGCCTTCCTAACCGCAAAAACACAGCACCTTCCGTACAGGACATGCAAATGCTGACTTTGCGTGGTGCCTTTAAAGAAACTATTGGCGGCACACGGAATGCAGATGAACTCAATAATGCTTTTGGAGTTGCAATCGTTATGGATGATATTACCCTTGGAAATAATGGAAATATACAAGGACGTAACCCCGGTATATTTGGAATGTCAGGAGCAACCAATTCGATCAAACCTTCAGATTATGGATTGACAGGGCGTCCGGGAACGACAAAATCTTATTCCGGTGAGAATGTTTTTGGCGGTGTGGACCTACGTCAGATCCCTGTAGAAAATATCGAGCGCCTAGAGGTAATATCGGGGGTCGCACCGGCACGTTATGGTGATTTATCCAACGGAGCTGTAATCATTGAAAGGCAGGCAGGAAAGACCCCTGCTTTTTTCCGGCTTCAGGTTCGTAGTAATGCCACCTCCTATGGATTATCCAAAGGTATGAGCCTCGGGAAGAACTTGGGGACGATCAATACGGATATAGGTTATGTCAAATCCTATGCGGATAATAGGGATAAGTTGAAGCAATATGACCGTGTGAATGGGACATTGATCTGGACAAATTACTTTGGGACCGAAAAAAGGTTAAAACAAACTTTTTCAGGATCTTACAATAAAGTGATTGACCGGGTGAACAAAGATCCGGATGATCCACAGTCCAATGCAATTTCATTTGGTGGTTGGGGATGGAATGCAGCTAGCCGTACAAGTTACAAATTGGATGATGGATTTCTCAAAAACATCAATTTTAATGCAGGCATAAGTTCCAGCCAACAGAACACCTATAGGGAACATTATTATAATGATGCCATTGTGCTCTATACCGATTCTGTCCGAACAGGAATTGTGGAAGGACAATATGCACCAGGGCAATACACTGCAGTAGATGCTGTGGACAATAGACCTTTAAATTTAAATGGGAGGCTCGAAGCGAATGCTTTTGCAATCACAGGGCATATGACACACAAAATAAATTTTGGGGCAAATTATAGCTACGATATTAATCGGGGCAGGGGGCGTCTGGCGGATCCTTCTATGCCAAAAAAGGACCTAGGAAGCAGATCAGATCGATATTACGACTTCTCGTTGTTGCATGCCCTACAAAATTTCGGTTTCTATGCTGAGGATGCTACACGCACGAAATTATTTGATAAAGAGCTAACCATAAGAGCGGGGCTTCGCTGGGACCTAATGAATGGGCATTCTTCATTTTCCCCCCGAACGAATATCAATTACGCGCTTTCCAAATCCACGCACATTGGACTGGCTTATGGTCTGTCTTTTAAATCTCCTGGATTAGCTCAATTGTATCCCGGACCTACATTTGATGAGATTGTTCTGTTGAATGCTTATAATGGAAGGGAGGATGAGAGTACCGCTTTGATTTATCTGAGACGGTATGAAAAAGATAATAGCAACTTGAAAAGCAGTATGGGACAGACCTTAGAGTCTTCCTTGTCCTGGAACAAAAATGGACATTATTTACGAACTAATCTTTTCTATAAAAAAAATGCACGTAGTATCAATACCGCTACTGAATATGAAGTGAAAGACTTACCTGCATATTCGGCAACCCCGGTTCCGGGCGCTAAACCAATTATCAGGGAGACCGGGACAAAGCGGTATCTGTTGTCCAATTTATACTTTGACAATAGGAATAGTTCATCCAACTTTGGTGCTGAGGTCATGTATTCAACTCCTCGCATTTCATCTCTCATGACAACTTTTTCGGCAACAGCTGCATTTACGTTTGCGAATGCAAGTTCTTCGACATTAAACAGTGTACCGTTTAATTCCGAAAGCACAGCATTGGATGATATTGTAATCGGTTTTTTTCCGGCTACATCTACTAAAAGTTATTTGAGCAGAGCGCAGCTCCGGAGCTCAACGCATTTTCCGGCGCTGCGATTGATTATCGAATTGAGTGCCGACTGTGAATTGTATAATTATAGCAAAACTGCCTATAGGGATATTATACCCGTAGGATATTATACCCGCGACTATGAATATCATGTGATTGATCAATTTGATATAACGAATCCAAAACATTTCGAACTCTATGAGAAAAGAAAAGTCGACGCGGATCGTGTCAATGCCGATAATAATTATGTGTATTGGAACTTTAATCTCAATATGGCCAAGGAGATAGGCAAGAATATCTATCTCTCTTTTAATGTGTATAATTTCCTGGATTATCAGCCGAGGTTTTACAGAGAAGGGGCGACCGGAGTAAAGGCCCCCAATTCGTCGCCGAACTATGGCGCGCAGGTTACCTATAAATTCTAAACTCAAAAACTAAACAATATGAAAACACGTTATTTGATTCCTCTTTTATTTTTGCCTTTTATATCTTGTAAAAAAGATAATACACCCGGTGTACAACCCTTAGATATTAAATTAAATTTAAAATACGCATCAGCGGAACTAAATGGCAAGTTAGATCTGAGCAAGGTGGTTGTTAAAGTGACCAATCTGTCGACAAAGACCAGTATGACCTATTCGCCGACCCAAGGGGTGGTTAATCTGGTATCCATTATGCCAGGCGAATACGATATAGATGCTTCCATTACAATCCCAAAAGACCAATATTTTAACTCAACGGGGGAAGCAATTTTTGAGGATGTCACATTTAATGCGGCGATAAAAAAAGTGAACCTAACCAGCTCCTCGAGTTTGGATCTTGAACTAATTGCCGGCCTTCTGGGCAATTTTGTTATAAAACAGATCTATTATGCCGGATCAGACAATAAAGATGGTGCTCTTTATAGAGATCAGTTTTTTGAAGTTTATAATAATACCGACCGGGTTTTATATGCTGATAGCCTTTATTTTGGCCGTCTGTGGGGAAGACAACGGAATACAAACGAAGCTGTTTACTATCAGAACAATGGACAATTGGATTGGAGTAAATCAATGGGGATGACTGTCGGCGAAACCGCGAATACAGACTATGTCTATTTAAGAGATCTGTTTATGATTCCGGGAAATGGGAAAAGTTATCCTGTAGAACCTGGTAAAAGTATTGTGATTGCGCAGAATGCTTTAAACCATAAAGTACCGTTTGTCGGAAATAACGGAAAAGAAGTGACCATTAAAAGACCTGAACTGACAGTTGATCTGAGCAACGCAAGCTTCGAAGTATATTATGGTGATATTCCAGGGAATAAACCATTCGCGTCTGATATTGACAACCTAAAGGTCCCTAATGTGCAAATTTTAGATTATGTGGGCAACGATTGGATTTTAGATAATTTAGGACGGGATGCTTACGTGATATTTAAACATGCTGATCGCGCCGCAGTAACGAATCTTCCTAGCTACCCTGAACCGTCCATAAATCCACCAGGTGCTACAGTAAAAAAATATAGACAGTTGCCTGTCAATTGGATTATGGATGCTGTGGATGTGCAACCCAATACGACAGATGAAAGAATCCCTAAAAAACTACCACCAGCTTTAGATGCAGGCTTTACATTCGTAACACTCGGCGGTTACTCATCACAATCCGTGATTCGAAAAACCGATAAAACCACTAATGGCGTTCGAAAGTTGAAGGATACGAATAATTCTACAGCGGATTTTGTTGTCATAAAAGCAAACCCATTCGGATTTGGGGATTAAAATGTGCGATGCAATTCTATTCCATCTGCTTACTGTCAAGCGGATGGAATTTGAACTAATAGCTGATGACCGTTCCAGATGATTTTCCATCTAAACGCTCACTTATAGCTTGAAAAGGTCATCAATAAAACAATGAAATAGATGAAAAGTATTCAAACTATTACTTCCGCTATCGTATTTTTCCTTAGCTCCTTTGCTGTGCAAGGACAGATGAAATCAAGTGCAGCGGTGGATTCATTGACAGCGACACTTTACTGGTACCAACCTTCATCTATTCTATCTCATGATATGGCCGCCCGAAATAGGGTGTGGATTTCTGAGGAAATGAAGAATAAGTCTTCTATACTGGGGATTCAACAGATGGTTGCTAAAGGAAGTTTTCAGCCTGCTCAGGGCGCCAATGAACTAAAACAGACCGGCATTTATACAGAAGGGAAAACACAATGGCAAAAGACTAATTTTTGGGGACGATTTTCCTACGACCGGAGTTCGGAGGATAGCACTGCCATGCGTCATCAATCCCGATGGAATGAAGACGCTCCGGTTTATTTTGGCTCCCTGAAAAAAAACAAATATAATCGGGAAACATATAAATTGGATGCCGGGATTCAGCATCCATTCTTAAATAATCGGCTACCCATTTCCTTGGCGATTGATTATAGGTTAGGTTCTCATTACTCCAATAATGATCCGAGGGGTGATGTTAAAGACATGAATTTACAGTTTGAACTGAGTGTAGGACACAATCTCTCAAAGATTTCTTATCATCTTTCGGGTATTTGGGGCTACGGTTCTGAACGGGTAAATGTAGGCTATAAAAATGAAAAATATACCAAAAATACCGAAGATCCATTGTATGTCAATTGGATAATGAACGGTTTTGGAAATGCTCACGAAAGGATAAGCGAGATCAACTACAATGATATCATCAATCGGACTGGAATTGGCGGACATCTGCTGCTAAAACCTAATGGAGCGGATAAGATCTACCTAAACGGACGCTATATAAATGAAAAGCAATCTTTCAGAAGAAATGATAATTCTAAACAGACTTATTTATTGCTAAATGATTATACAAAGGATATCAGCTCAATAGATTTTTTATGGAGCCGTCAGATGCAGAACCAAAAATCATTGAAACTGGCATTAACGGGGCGGATTGAAGAAGGGAAAGATTTTAACTATACCTATTTATCCAATAATTATACCTATCAGCAAAATCAGATGCAAATCAAGGGCTTGTTTGGTTTTCGTCAGTTTCAGACCGAAGGGAGTATAGCGCTACGAAATATTGGAAAAAAAGATGGAGTGACGGGCAATGCAATGGATGTCGATCAGATCAAAGCAGGGATTGGTCTAAACCGCAGATTACGGATAAATGAGCGATCTGATCTATTGGGTTCTGTCTATTATCTCAGGCAATGGTCTCCCGCGAACGATTTAAGTGTATCGGATTTGAATACAGGTAATTTTGCGAAGCAGATTCTTTATCGGGATTACCTTTATGAGAGCGCTTCAAGCAGCACTTGGACAACATCATGGGTATGGATGACCCATCGGGACAAAACAGACTGGAGTGTACAGTTTCAGTTGGATTATCAGCACCGGGGCGATCTGATGTCATTGAATTATGACTTGTCTGCCTTACCCGGTAAAGATAGGTTTCTAGGCAAATTGGGTGTTGCGTATATTTTCTGATGCAATCATACCCCCAAGTGAAGGAACAGCAGGCATTTTTTGAGCATATTTAAGGTTGTATAATCATGAAAAAACATTTTGCAGTATTGGTCAGTATCATTGGACTTGTTGGTTTATTATCTATGAAAGATCAACAAAAAGCATTGTATGAAGAACTGCAGTTGCTTTATCGAAGACCGATAAGCGAGTGGCCTAAACCGACGATTGATGCTGGTGTCAGCTGGAAGGAATTTAAGTCACTGCCCAAGGTTGACTCAAGTTATTTTTCTTTGATGGAAAAGCCGGATGTCAAGTTGGGAAAATATCTTTTCTTTGATCCGATACTGTCAGGTAGTAATCAGATTTCCTGTAGCAGCTGTCACAATCCCCAAACATCATGGGCTGATAAATTGACGGTTCCGGTTGGCAATGATCATTTGGAGGGGACGCGTAATACACCATCACTACTGAATGTGTATGCGCGGAAAGAATTGTTCTGGGATGGAAGATCCAAGTCGCTGGAAGAGCAGGCGCTCGGTCCTATTGAAGCACATCATGAAATGAATATGGAGCTGACCAAATTGATTCCAAAATTGAAAGCTATCCCGGCCTATAACAAGCTGTTTTTAGCAGCCTTTGGTGAGGAAGACTATTCCATGCCGGAAGTTTTAAAGGCTTTAGGTGCTTTCCAACGGACTTTGACAAGTAGACGTAGCCGCTTTGACGAGTTTTTGGATGGTAATTATAAGGTGTTGTCCGAGCAGGAGGTACGCGGACTGCATCTCTTCCGTACAAAAGCGAGATGTATGAATTGTCACAATGGCCAGTTTTTTACGGATGATGCGTATCATAACATCGGACTGACTTATTACAAGCGTAAATATCAAGATCTGGGTAGGTATGAGGTTACCAAAGATCCAGCTGACGTAGGACGTTTTAGGACGCCATCACTGCGGGACGTAATGAATACCGATCCGTGGATGCACAATGGATTATTCTGGAATATGACGGGATTGTTGAACATGTATAACAGTGGGATGCAAATGAACTCTGCGAAGCCAGATCAGAAGGCCAAAGATCCACTTTATCCAGTTACAGATCCATTAATGCGCCCTTTGAATCTTAGTAAAGAGGAAATAAAAGATATCGAAGCATTTTTACATGCCATCACAGCGACATCTTTTCGAATGCGCCGTCCCGAAAGCCTGCCTCGGTAGTGCCTACAGGCGCTTAATGTAATTAAGAATCATAAGATGGACTGTCGTCGTAGGTTGGCCGTCGCTTCCCGCTAAAAATCTCCGAATAGACCTGAGCTTTAAAGGGTTTATTTAACCCCATTTGACTTTTCAAATAGGGCTAAATTTTGCTGTTCTATTTTGGTAAAAAAATAGTTCTTATAGTTATTGTAATATTTTCTAAGTTATCAAATTATTCCCTGTTTGACGAAGCAATTCCCCAGTACAGATATAGTACGAGCTAAGTACAGATAAAGCACAGATAAAGTACTAATTTGTTACAAAACGAAATGTGCTTTATGAGTATAATAATGGCATATAAGGAGGCTTTTATACGAGTTTGAATGTGCTTGCGTTTATGTGCTTTTTTTAATTTATAGGAAACCCAAACCACGGTCTAAAACCAGTCTGTTTAGTTTTGTTGTAAGATCCTTTTCGATTCCTAACGGCTAGATCACTGCAATACATCAGAACTCGAAATATTAGCTTCAGATGTCGTGTTTCGTATATTTCTTAAAATTATGCGGGCCAAATTGATACGTTGCTTTTGATCGTCCGAAAGTGGGTAACGCTCATCATGAACAAAGGTGTCCATACCATGCGGAAACTCCCAAGCAAAGTCCAGTACCATGGCTTTCTCTGCGGCGAGTATAATATCCAACTTACTGGCGAGGGGATTGCCCATTTTGATATTATTATAAATGCTATCTGGGAGCAAGTGGCTGTCTATATCCTGAATTAATGACAGCTTGGTTTCAGTTTTTTTCTTTTGCATGTGCTTATTTAAATAATTAAGAATCATTCTAAATAAATTTGTAATTTAGCCAAAGATAATAGCTATCGTGCCATTGTTGGGTATGTAATAAGGAGTAAAAAGTCCGTGAAAAGGAATAGTTGAACCTTAAAGAAATATGGAATGGGATTAAGACTTTATGATATTGATTCGGCTAGTTTATTGTTGGAAAAAAACTATCCACAGACTTTCTTTTCAATCGATGCCGGTATCCAGGAATGTGTCACACAGTTGGGTGCTCCATTTGGTGATGGCTATTACAAAGAGATCTTTTTTGATGGAATTCATATTGGCTTTGGTCATGCAAATCTGTATGAACGGATACTGTTTCGTTTTGAAAGTGACTTTGAGACGGTCGAAATGCATTTTGCATTGAAGGGTAGAAGCCGGGCAGCTGGGGAGACATTAGCCGCTACCATAGATTTTGAAACTTGCCAGCACAATATCCTTTATGGCAATTCGATCTGTGGCCAGATGCAATGGGAACGTGAAGAATTCCAGTTATGTGAGATCAATTTATCACCAGATTTTTTTAAGAAATTTCTACCCGATAATTTCATCTTATTTAATGACTTTAGAAATAGTATTGAAAAGGGGAAATCTGGCCTAATGGCGGAAAGTAATAGAAGAATTACCCCCGAAATGTATGCTCTTATTGATAGTATCATGCATTGTGAACGGAAGGGTGTTTTTAAAAAAATATATCTTGAAGCCAAGATCATGGAGTTATTGCTGCTTCAGTTGGAGCAGTTAGCTGACAATAGCGTTTCGAACACGACCCTCAGAAAGCCTGATGTTGATAAAATCTATGCGGTCCGTGAATTTTTATTGGATAATATGGATTCAAACAATACGCTTGTCAACCTGGCCCATCTGGTCGGAACAAATGAGTTTACATTAAAGAAGGGTTTTAAGGAGTTGTTTGGTACGACAGTTTTCGGTTTTTGGAATGATGCAAAAATGGAACATGCCAAAAAACTCATTTTAGACAAAAACATGACCATTGGTGAAGTCTCTGATGCCATTGGGTATAAAAATCAGCGTCATTTTTCAGATGCTTTTAGGCGGAAATTTGGATTTCCACCAAGTAAATTAAAAAAGACATACAGCTAGTTTATCCGACCTGCATGACCCCTATGATATCCGGATTTATCTGGCATATATTCTGTTTATCGTAGACCGGAGATTTGTGTCTGTAGGATCAAAACAGTATTTTTATGCTTTGGCGATGCGCGATAACGGGAAATACACATTATGATGAATATGGAGGAGCATAAAATTATTCTGGTTGAAGATGAGCAAGACGTTGCGGATTTGATCTTACAGGGATTGGGCGAAGAGGGTTATAAGGTCATTCATTTGGGGCGTGCCGAAGGACTTGAGCAACTATTGGCCAAACAAGATGTAGCGCTTGTTCTTTTGGATATTCTTTTGCCCGGGACCAATGGACTAGACATCTGTAAACAGATCAGACAATGGGGCTATACTGATCTACCTGTTATGATGCTTACTGCACTCGGAACCCCTGAAAACGTTGTTCTTGGTCTTGACAATGGCGCTGATGATTACCTTTCTAAACCATTTAAATTAATCGAACTCAAAGCCAGAATACGTTCATTGATCCGTAGACAGCAATCCATTGTTCAGGCGGCCCAACGTGAAGCACAACCTCCAAAAGATACATTCAGTTATGGATTTCTAGCCATTGATGATTATAAGAAAGTTGCCTATTGTGAAGGTGAGGAACTTAACCTGACCAGCACGGAGTATCGGTTACTTTTATTATTTATCCAAAGCCCCAAGAAAGTATTTGAGCGCAGTGAATTATTGGATAAAATATGGGGAATTAATTTTGATATCGGATCAAATGTCGTTGATGTATATGTTAATTACCTGCGGAAGAAGATCGAGAAGGTAACGAGCAAAAAAGCCATTCATACCGTTATTGGAATGGGTTATGTGTTAAAAATCGAAGATTGAATAGATTAAGAATACTGAATAGGTTAAAATGAATAATTACAATAGGAAGCTCATCTATCTCATAACAATTTTAGTAATATATGTCAGCTGTTTCGTAGGCTTTATCTTTTACTCCATCACAAACTTTGCATTCACCGATTTTTATAAACGGCTGGATCTGCGAAGAAATATTGCAGCAGAAAAGTTCCTTAATAGCAAATCTGCTTCGCAAACAGATCAATGGAGCCTGGATTTTATAGAAAATCTGAACAATCAGCATGAATTTTTGGTTGAATTTGATAAGAATGGAAAAATTGTTCAGAGCCAGGGGTTCTATACTGAATTGTGGGATAAAATAAACAAGACCGGAACATCAAATTTTAAAGCAGGTCACCAATTTTATTCGACAAAGTATTTTACAAAAAACAACAAGCATTATATCGTCGGTGCATCGGCGGAAAATTATTTCTATACCCATCATCTGGCCTATTTGCGTAATCTGCTTATTATTAGTCTGATTTTGGGTATTCTTTTTATTTTGGTGGTTTCTGTCTTTATGAAACGTTCATTTCTAAAACCTATTCTGACCATGATGAAGGAGGTTCAACAGATTGGTTCTGAGAATCTCGATAAACGCCTGGATGAAGAAAAATATAAGGGTGAACTTCATGATCTTGCGTTTACATTCAACAGCATGTTGACACGTTTAGAAACCTCTTTTGAAACCCAGAAAAATTTTATCAGCAATGCTTCACACGAATTGAATACTCCCCTGACCTCAATTATAGGACAGGCTGATTTAGCGCTGTCCAAAGAAAGAACAGTTGAGGAATATCAACGTACCTTATGTAAAATTATAGAATCTGCGGAACATTTAGAAAAAAAGACCAAGGCGCTTTTGATGTTGGCCCGAACTGGTTTTGTAAGTAATTCGACAACATTTAATCCTGTTCGTATAGACCAGATTGTTATGGATGCTGAGTTGACTGTTAAAGCCATCAATGACAAATTTAAAATTACGACAGATTTTAGTTTGCTGCCCGATGACAGTATGCGACTCAAAGTCAATGGAAATGCTATTTTACTCCAGCTTGCATTATCCAACATTATTAGTAATGCCTGTAAGTATTCCTCCAATAGGACTGCATATATTGCCTTGGGCGCATTAAACAATAAAGTGTTTATCCTTATAAAAGATAAAGGTATTGGGATCCCGTCAAAAGAATTGGGATATATTTATGATCCTTATTTTCGAGCCTCCAATACCAATGGAATAGATGGATACGGCATTGGCCTGCCCTTAGCAAGAAATATTATTAAGCTCCACGGTGGGACATTGAAAGTCAATTCCGTCGTTGGGGAAGGCACAACGGTAGAGATTGAATTGCCAACCTACATTCGGTTTTAATCCCATTTTAATTTCCTTGTTATTTTTAATCCCATTTTAATAAGTCTCTTAAAATTCTAATGAAAAGCTAATTCTAGCTTCATTCCTTTGCCATGTGTGCCCATTAACTTTGTTAAAAAAATAATTGGGCATGGCAAAAGCGACACGAATATTGATTCCAAGTGATTTTACAATTGATTCACTTTTTTTTGTAATCCATAGTATTGAGCAATCAACAGCTGAGCAGCTTGACGTCATTTTGGTTTATGGAAATAAAAGTAGCACTTCAATCAGTGAATTATTGGGAATCACACTAGAGGATCAACTCAATGACCTTCAGTCAGAGGATTTTTTGAAAGCTTGCCAAATGATCTGCCACCGATATGAAAACCGTAAACTGAA
Organism: Sphingobacterium sp. CZ-UAM; assembly: GCF_002000245.1. Taxonomy (GTDB): domain Bacteria; phylum Bacteroidota; class Bacteroidia; order Sphingobacteriales; family Sphingobacteriaceae; genus Sphingobacterium. The sequence goes on from NZ_MTCM01000002.1 coordinate 581,835, forward strand.
TATCTATGCAGATATTATCGGTGCCGACAATCCCAATTATTTACATCATTATCTGCGTGGAGCGCGAATTGACGAGGTCAAGATTCCAACAGATTATCAATTTGAAAAAAGAACAAGACATTTTTTTGATGTTGGACAGGCTTTGTTGGACCTCAACGAAAGTAAACGTAGGCATGTAGCCATTGTTGAAAAACCGGCAACGCACAAAACAGGAGGAAATGTCTTAGCGGATTTATTTTTTAACAAACAATGGGATGTTAACTATTAAAAGAAAAATACTGGCAAGATTCAACTTTGTCTTTTTAGCATTGTTGCTTTTTGGGGCATCAGCGATGGTCATGTTTTATGAAAACCCCGAACGACTTTTGGAAGGAGAGTGGGAAGAACAGGGCTGGTACTTTGAAAAGGTGGAGAAATCGCCAACCTTTAAAAAACAGGCGATTATCCATGAAGGGATCAAAGATGCCGCCATCGCGCATTTGCCGCCATTACAGGATGGCCTATGGCATTTTGAAAAATTGGGCCAAAAGAATTTGGTGGCCCACCACAAGGATAAGCAGTATAACTGGTTTTTGAAAGGAAGGGGACATATCCTTGAGCTGCGAAAAAATAATGAACTCGTGGAAAGTTTTGTTATACAGAAACTGAACAAAAATCAGCTGGTTCTACATCTCAATCTGGATATGCAGACCAAGGGAATAGCACGTATCGTACTGAAAAAAGGAGGAAAGGAAGAATATGCTAAGAAAATATAGCAATCATAGGACAATTCAAGACAATATAAAACTAGGCGGACTAACGGCATTTTCTGCCGGTATGGTCAACGTCGCTTCAGTTATTGTATTTTTTTCCTTTACATCTAATGTAACAGGATATTATGCTGTTTTTGCACAGGAGATCGCGAAAGGAAACTGGTATCAAGGTGCTGTCGTTTTGTTTTGGATATTGTTGTTCCTCATTGGAAGCATGTTTTCCAACCTGATTATCATTCATGGTAAGGGAAAGTTCAGCGCATACCTGACCCATTCTATACCCTTGGTGCTGGAGATATTAAGTATTTTGTTTGTCGGGATATATCTCGACGTGTTCTACGAAGATTCACTTAAGGAGACTGAAATATTGGTTGGGGCATTATTATTTGCGATGGGCTTACAAAATGGACTTACTGCAAGTATATCCAATTCTGTTGTGAAAACCACCCATTTGACTGGATTGACGACCGATCTAGCGATACTAATATCCATGTTCACAAAAGAAGCCAATAGAAGCAATAAAGATTTAGTGGATAAGTTTCATTTGTTACTGACCATTGTCACAAGTTATTTAATGGGAGGACTACTCAGTGGAATATCCTTTAATTACTTGTCTAATAAAACATTTTATGTAGTTTGTTTTGTTTTGCTTATCATAGGTTTATATGATCATTATAAACTATATCTGCTTAAAAAACAATTTGTAAAACGTCATCGCGAGGAGTTGGTTGCCTAACTCTCTTGACGATAATAAAACAAGCCCCACCATACGCTGTTATGGTGGGGCTTATTTATATCATTTTATCCAGGTTGTAGGGGAAGTCCTCGTCCATCAGCTGTCTATAGTTCAGACAAAACTGCTGAAATTTAATGCGGGCTTCGTTGTGCAGATTTAAAGCAAACATCGCTCTCATTTCGGAGAATAATGCTTGCTCATTCAGCGGATCCAATAAGAATATCGTATGCGCGATCTCAATGCTTTTTTTATGCAGGTGTAAGAGGTCAGCCTTATGAAGTTCCGTCAGTAAAATGGGTAATAAATTCTGTTCAACCTCAGTCTTCAATGTATCAAACACAGGCAGATCCAGCCCCTGTAAGAATTTACCCCTTTGAATAATCTGAATTAACCTACTTTCATAAGCAGTCGAAGGGTTTGCCAGCAACTGTATATAATCTACATAATCACAATAAAATTCATCGCTATGTTCAATAAGGAATCTTCCCTGCTTGTATACGAGTTCAATTCCAGCAAATTCACTCAATACTTTTCGTAAATGATTGATAGTGACACCTCTTGAGTTCTTTACCTTATCTTCTGATTTGTCGGGCCACATGATCTGACTGAAATATGGTGAACTAATACCGGCACTGTTCGACAGAATAAGACAAAATGCCTGTTTCAGTTTTGTACTGAACAAATGGGAGATATCACGTTTGTTGCGGTCAAAAGCGCGGAATTCACCAAATAGAAAAATAGCGTTGGCATGTACAAACTCGTCTTTTTGTATTGTTTGTAGGATTCCAGTATCTGCTATCGCTGGAACCTCGAGGGCTCCTTTTTCAGTTATGCTTGCTATTTTTCGCTTTTGCCTGCCTCGCTGCCAAAAGAAATATATACCGATTCCACAGGTAGCAGATGCCAATAGTATAAATAATAGTCTGCGGTTTGGTCCGGATGAAGGGAAGCTATTTAAATCATCAGAACTTACTGGTATCATATTTAAGGAATAAACCTTTAATGTCGACTGTATATCATCCTTTGATTCTTGTACCAGTACCAGAAGCCTACCTAATTGTTGATCATAATAAAGTTGGGCATGGGTACTTATTTTATCTGAATAGATCGGAACAGAGTCCCCTAGGATATCAAAACTTCCATCTTTGACAGAAAAGCGATACAATTGAATATTGGACTTGGTTAGATATTCCGGATAACATAAGGCGTAAAAGTGGCTGCTATCGGCGAACACCAAACCACGGGCAGGTACGATATGCTTATCCTTCCAAAGAACATCCCATTTTTTTGTAATTTCCTTGGTGTCCAAATTTATCTGGTAGAAATCATAGAGGTATTTTCGGCCTACAATATGCTCCCCGGATTCATTTCCCATACCTCCAAAGATATAAGCGATTCGATTATTGCTCCCTTGGCCAGCCGAAAGAAAATAGCGTGGCAAAATTTTATCGCCTTTCCATCCGTCAACGATTTGCCATTTGCCGGAATCTAAATCGTATCTATTAAACTGCCCACTATAGGCCATGTTTCCATAGCCACCGAAAATATAGAGTTGTCGCTGTTGTGCATCATAAAAAGAACCGTGATGATTCAGTTCTTTCTTCATCAGCTCGTCACTTTCCACCGTCCATTCGAAAGTTTCCAGATCAAGGCTGGCTACCGTAGGACCTTGATAGGGCTGGGTATAGAAAAGTTCATAGACATACAGTTTATTTGTCGTAGCGTCTATAAAATTGTTTGCTAAAACCAATTTTACGGGACATGGTTTCTGAAATGCTCGTTTGTTTGTCTGATTCGTCTTTATGTTGTATATGGTTATGGAATCCTGATTGAAATAATAGATCTCTTTGGTCTGTTGATTGTAGTTGGAACCAGCTTGTGAGAAGGAACTGCTTGCAAAGAGATTTTTCCATTTGTAAGAATCCACAATGAGCCAGTTAGGGTTTGTAGCGGAACCATAAGCAACCCCATTTTCATCATGTACGACATTACCTTTGCTTTCTTTTAATGGGAATAAATAGCTTTTAGCTGTATTTCCAATCTGTACATTTTTGATAGACATGGCCGGAACATCGATCAGATAGTCACTTTTTCCAAAAATCACTTGAGGACTATACTGAGAGGGCAGTTTCACTTTTGGCGATTGAAAAATCTGGTTTTGTATCTGAAGCTTAAATAATTCCTTTTGCAGGTCAAAAGTCAACTGAATCGTGATCCATTCCTCCTTGAATAATTGCTGTTGATTTATTTTTGCGATGATTAGACTGCTTTTACCTTCTTCATTCAGACGGAAAATACAATTACCGGCCTCCTCATCGTAAAATAAATTGTAAACTGTGTTATTGTCTTTATTCTTGACACGGAAAATATTGCCTAACGAATTTGATGAATAAATAGAAAGCTGAAATTTTAGCGTAAACTCCTGTTCAAACGAAATTGCCCTTTTGTCAAATAACTCGTAGGAGCTGCGTTTGTCTATAGGCTCATGTCCACCTCTAAATTTGAGACCCTGGGATTGGGAAAGTCGAGGAATTAAAAGCAAAAAAATAATATATAATATACAGGGTCGCATAGCGCAATCAAAAAACTTAAACCAATAGTTATCGACAAAGACCTATTCACAATAATTTGTCAGCTGCCGGCTTTTTATGAAATATAGTAACGGTTAGTATATCCCTTATCAAATATCTTACAGGACTTAAAAGTATGCAAAAAAAAGCGCTCAGTAAAATAAAAGCTGTGTTACAATTGCTGTCTGTATTGATTTCACAAACAATGGGAACTGAGGAAATAAAGTAGCGGGTTATCGTTTTATTTTTGCATTTTAACCCAATTTTAACCCAAAAATTAATCAGTCAGCTTTACCTTGCGTTAGAATTCCTGCCGATATTTTCGGTAGAGATTCGAACTAATTATAAATCGAAATCTTACTTATGAAAGTCTTTAAAAAGCTGCAATTTATTTTTGTTGCTTCCGTAACCATGGTAATGGTACGGCAGGTTCAAGCTGAAACCCAAATTCCTTTTTCCGTTGACAATATCAAAAGCGATCAAGCTCTGCAGGTGCAAAACCTGGTGCGTGCGATGGCGCTCTTGGACCGGTCAATGGAAGTTTATTTCTCCGCAGACGGAAAGTCTATGCATCGTTTCTACAATCCCGATACGGAGGTGCGCTCGGAGGAAAAGGCAAGTGTGTGGATGTACTCTGCTTCGATAGAGGCTGTCAATGCAATCTTACATGGACTTAAAGCTCAAAAGGAAAGAGGAAATCATAACCTATTTGACAAACATTACAAGCGTTACGCAGATTTATTGGTCCAGCTTCACGAAAATGCCGCTTATTATTTAGGAACATTTAATCTTGTTTCTTTTACACAGACCAGAGACTGGACAGTTTATGCTGTGGATCGTGCTAAGGCAAAGGGGGCCGCAAATGTAACTGGGGTATTAAATGTTTATGACGATCAAATGTGGCTAATTCGGGAACTGATTGAAGCCTATCACCTGACAGGAAAAGAGCGCTATTTAAAGGAGGCAGAATACCTAACCACCTATGTATTGGATGGCTGGGACTGCACACTAGATGATCAGGGCAATGAAAATGGTGGAATTCCCTGGGGACCAGGCTACGTGACCAAACATGCCTGTAGCAATGCGCCCATGATCAGTTCATTGGTGTGGCTACATGAAATCTATAAGAAAAAGAACGATCAGATCACATACAACTATATTGATGCCGGAGATAGGCAGTCGCGTCGTTCTAAAATGCTGCAAAAAGCTGATTTTTATTTGGATTTTGCTAAAAGGATTTATGATTGGCAAAAAGATCATTTATTGAACAGTAAAGGTGTTTACGATGATATGATGGGGGACTGTTATCCCGATTGCAGTATTGTCTATGAAATCGTCAATGGTATAAAGTATCGCAAAAATACCCAATTAAAGAAAGCCGTTGGAACCTCATTTTCCTATAACAGTGGAACCATGATTTCTGGCGCCGCTGATCTGTACCGGGCGACCCGATCTAAGGTCTATTTGGAGGATGGAAAGAAGCTGAGCGATGCCAGTTTTCAATACTTTGCCAAATTAGGTTCACAGGTACCGGCACATTACACTTATGCTTCCGATGGGTTCAATAATTGGTTTAACGGCGTATTACTAAGAGGATTTTTTCAGATTTCTCCAGTCTTCGACAAAGCTGGACATTATATGGACTCATTCCAGCAGAATTTGGATTACGGATATGCCCATTTTTTACGTTCCGGTTTATTGCCGCCAGATCTTCTTGGTGGATGGCATATAGACAAAGACAAAAATAACCTGGAGGGAATGTTCATGTTCACTTATGCGGCACAGTATGCAATGTTGTCCCAATACCAGATCGAAAAATAGCGAGATCGACGTCAACAATTGTGATACCAAAAAAAATACCAATAAAACCAGGCTTGCGAGCCTAAAAAATACATCAGATAGCTTAATCACTATTTAAAACCAAATTATAAAGATGAAAAAGGATTTAGGGAAATCAAGGCGGCGACTGAGCACACTGCTTGTGCTGATGGCGCTGGGTATTCCGTCCATAAGTTGGGCGCAGCAGAAAAATGTCAGCGGAAAAGTGCTGGATAGTAACAATAAGCCTATCGCTGGGGTGACGGTTTCTGTTCAGAATGCGGGCACACGTATAGAAACCACAACCAACGCAGATGGTAGTTATACGATCGTAGTTCCGGAAGGGAAGAAGCTTTTATTTAAATCGTTAGGTTTTAGTGCGAAGGAAGAGATTACAGATGGGAAAACCACAATTAATGTTGTTCTTGAAAACGATGATACACAATTGGAGACTGTTGTTGTCGTCGGTTACGGTACACAGCGGAAGCAATCGCTGACTGGTGCTATTGCATCCGTAAAGGGAACTGAAATGAGGCAGACAAAGAATGAAAATCCACAAAATATGCTGACTGGCCGTGTGGCTGGTGTACGCGTATGGCAGAAAAGTGCAGAACCAGGTACCTATAGTGCAAATTTCGACATTCGTGGGCTTGGCGCTCCATTGGTCGTGATCGACGGCGTACCACGGACAAGCGAAGATTTTCAGCGCCTGAATCCCAGCGATATTGAAGATGTTTCGGTATTAAAAGATGCTTCAGCTGCCATCTATGGTGTACGATCCGCAAATGGTGTGGTATTGGTTACAACCAAAAAGGGAAAAGAAGGGAAGACCACAGTCAGCTATAATGGCTCCTATACTTTCCAAAAGCCTTCCGGTATGCCGGTATTGGCCGATGCGATTAGTGCTATGACGATTTACAATGAGAAATCCATGAACAACATTAATGGAGGAAGTCCCGTGTATACCGAAAAAGATTTTGAAGATTTTAGAAATGGAACAAGACGCTCGTCGGATTGGACCTCATTGGTCTTTTCAAAATATGCGCCGCAGACACAACATGACGTCAGTTTTTCGGGGGGAAGCAATAAGGTGCAGTACTACATTGGTGGTGGCTATTCCTATCAACAAGGCTTCTTTAAATCGGGTGATCTCAACTACAATAAATACAATTTGCGTTCGAATATCTCAGCAGAATTGGCCAAGGGATTGAAATTGGATCTGAACATCAGTGGGATGGCCGATCAGCAAAATAGCCCTTACACAAGTTCGGTTGACATTATTAGAAACTATTGGAAACAGGGCATGTTGTTTGCCGCGTATGCTGATCCCGAAAATACCCTGTTAAATTATGAAGGGTTGGATTTGGAGCAAAATACCGTAGCGATGATGGACGCGGATATTTCTGGTTATCGCAAATTCAAAAAGAAAACCTTTCAGTCCTCAGCTGCATTGAATTATGACCTGAGTAATTTATCTCCGATTCTTCAAGGGTTTTCGGCAAAGGCATTGATTGGTTATGATTACCGTGCAGATAACAATTCCATGTTCAGAAAGGAATATTATCAATATGCCTTCAATAAAACGACCAATAAATATGATCAGAAACTCTATAATTTGAGTAGCCCAAATCAAATGAAACGGGAGTTTTTTGATAAACAACAGGTTTTAGGTCAATTGATATTGAATTACGATCGCACCTTTGGCGATCAGCATAAAGTATCAGGACTTGTGGGATGGGAATCACAAAAGAACGATGGCGATAACTTTTATGGGCTGAAAAATCTTGCCTTCGGTTCCGATCAATTGCTCGCTGGTGTAGAAGATGGTCAGATGACTTCCATGTATGGTGGTATCAGTGACTATTACAATGAAGCCAAGTCAGCGCTATTCGGACGGGTTAATTATGATTTTGCAGGCAGATATATTGCCGAATTCCAATTTAGATATGACGGCTCCTCCCGTTTTGCTAAAGGGCACCAATGGGGATTTTTTCCCTCGGCTTCTTTGGGGTGGCGGATATCCGAGGAACCATTTTTCAAATCTATTGAGGCGCTTTCCTTTGTCAATCAACTAAAATTTCGAGGTAGCTATGGTGTGCTAGGGGATGACTTATCCTCTTCTTGGGATTTTGGTTGGGTACCCGGCTATGTTTATCCTGCGACGAGCGGAAATGCTGAAAATGGCTACAATAATCAATATGCGCCAGGATACATTTTCGGGGATAAATACATTACCGGGGTAAGTCGAAAAGCCATTGCCAATGAATTAATTACTTGGTATAAAGCGAAAACCTTCAATGTTGGTTTAGATTTCGAAGGATGGAATGGACTGTTTGGTTTTACATTGGATTATTTTGAACGCACGCGATCGGGACTATTTCAACGTCGTACGAGTGAATTTCCAACCGTAATTGGCGCTACGGCTCCGATGGAAAATGCCAATAGTGATCGCCACATGGGATTGGAATTGGAATTGAAACATCGCAATAAAATCAATGATTTCTCATATAATGTTCGAGCTATAGCTACTGTGACCAGAAATAAGTACTTGACTGCTGTTCAAAATGGCCCCTATAGAAATTCGTACGACCGTTGGCGCAATGACAATTTCAACAATAGATATCAAGGGATTCAATTTGGTTATGAATCGGCTGGAAGATTTGAGAATTGGGAAGATATCTGGAGCTATCCGATTTATAAGGAACGTGATGTGTTACCCGGAGACTATAAATACCTGGACTGGAATGGTGATGGCGAAATAAATGGTCAAGATGAACATCCTTTTGCCTTTGATCAGACTCCATGGCTTAACTATAGCATGAATCTCGAAACAGCTTATAAGAATTTCGATATGAATATATTGTTTCAGGGATCGGCTTTGGGTTCGATGGAATACAAAGAACCGCTTTATGCGATCTGGGGATCCAATGGTGGCGGAACCTTAGAGCAGTACCTTGATCGTTGGCATCCTGTAAATCCCATGGCTGATCCTTATGATCCAGCGACAGAATGGGTGAAAGGCTACTATGGATTTACGGGTAGATATCCAAAATCAAATTCTGAATTCAATCGCGTCAGTACAGCGTATTTGCGCTTAAAAAGTATCGAATTGGGCTATACCTTTTCAAATTTAAAACCTTCGTCATCCATGCGTCTCCGTGTTTATGCCAATGCCTATAATTTATTCACGATTACAGGTGTGCGATTTGTAGACCCGGAGCATCCGGATGATAACCTAGGTCGTATGTATCCATTGAATAAGACTTATTCACTGGGTTTATCACTTACTTTTTAGCATTCATTAAAAACTATTACAATGAAAAAAATACTCATTATACTATCATTAGTTGGCTCAATCGGATTTACAGGTTGCGCTGATCTAGATATTACACCTAAAAATATTGTAACGGATCAAGACCTATTGAATACACCAGCAGGTATGGATATTTATATGGCCAGGATGTACAGTTTAATGCCTTTTGAAGATTTCAAATACATGGCACAATGGGGGATTGAATTCAACGGCTGGCTGGCTGCCATTGGCATTGAAGGAACGGGAGAAGCTGTGACCAGGGATGGCATTAGTACATCTTTTACAGGTGAAAGGACTGCTTATTGGGGAAGAGCATTCGAATTACTTCGCGATGCAAATCATCTAATTGAAACCCTGCCCAATTACAAGGATAAATTTTCAGAAGAACTTTATAATCATTATCTGGGCGAAGGATATTACGTTCGGGCAACAGTATTTTACGCCATGGCGCGACGTTTTGGAGGGATACCTTTGGTGACGAAAGAACTACAATATCCGAATACCTTGGATAATCTGGAAATACCTCGTTCCAGTGAGGAAGACACCTGGAATCAGATCTTGAAAGATTATGATGAAGCCATTAAGTTACTCATGGCAAAGAGTCCCAAAACAGGATATTCCAATAAGTTCGTAGCCCTTTCTTTTAAATCCGAAGCTATGCTCTACGCAGGAAGTGTGGCCAAATACAACGAAACTGTTTCTGGTCGCTTGACAGGCCTCGGAAGAAAAACTGGTGTACGGGTTATCGGTTTCGATGCCGCTAGAGCAAAAACAGCTTCGCAAAAGTATTTTGCAGAAGCTTATTCGGCTGCACGGCAGGTGATGACAGCAGGGGGCTATTCACTTTATAAAAAGAAATGGGCAGCGAACGATAAAGAAGCACAATATCAAAATATGGTGGATATGTTTAGTGATCTCAGTAGTCCTGAAAATATCTACGTCAAAGAATATGTCTATCCAACGTTGACACATAGTTTTGATGCCTTTAGCTCACCTTTCACATTCAGATCTCCACTTTCTGCGGGTACCTGTCCTACCGTAGATTTTATGGAGTTGTTTGATGGATTTGACAAGTATCCGGATGGAACAGTCAAAGTGACTACTGGACAAAGCAACAGGGAAGGGGAATATAAGCTGTATGACAAACCAATGGATTTCTTTAAAAATGCGGAGCCTAGATTACGTGCCTATGTTATTTTCCCGGATGATATCTTCAAGCAAAGAAAAATGGATATACGAGCAGGGGTTTATACTGGTCAAACTCCTATAAAGCCTCTGTTTACAGATTATTCTTATGCAACAGCTGACACGCGCTATCAACAGTTGGGGGCCTACACAGGATCACCAAAAAACTTGTATCTGAGCCCAAGAGATGGTAGCGGACAACAAACAGTGGATTACAATGGACAAAAAATGAATGCCGCTGGCAACGAAGGACCATTCTTTGATAATGGTGAAGCAACCTTAACAGGCTTTTATGTACGTAAATGGCTCAATACAAATCCAGCCAAAGAAGTTGGAGAAGGAAAATCTGACCAACCTTTTATTTTGATGCGTTACGCGGAGGTATTATTGAATGCCGCCGAAGCAGCCGTTGAACTCAAAATGTTGGGCGCTAGTCCGGCAGATGGAAGCGACCTGCTGCAAACAGCGACGACTGCGGTCAATGAAATTCGTACTCGTGCAGGAGCAGATCTTTTGGTAGGTACGATTTCAGGAGATAATACAGGCCGAGATATTGTTCGAAAAGAACGTCGCAAGGAACTAGCATTTGAACATAAAGCGAAATGGGATTTGCGCCGTTGGCGCGTACTGCATTTTGAAGGACGCGACGGTTTCTGGGGAACACAAAAGGATAAAAATCTATATAGTAACAACGAGAACTTTAGGTTCAGGGGACTGTATCCGTTTTTTTCCACAGCAACAGGGAAATACTTCTTTGATGCACGCTTCCAATGGGTAAGTACCAAAACATTTCGATACACACCTGTAGACTATTATTTTGAAATACCAGGCGACGAAGTGGCTAAAAGTCAGGTAATAGATCAGCAGCCTAATCGATAGACAAGAAATTGTGCTGAGCATATTAATGTCCCAGCACAGCTTGTCGGGAAGGAGTGAAATTTAATAAAACAATAACTGGTGGAAAAAACGAAAGTATCGGAGGTGGAAATAAATCCCAAAAGTCCGGGCCACCACTAAACGTATAATAAATGAAAAATAGCATTTTAAGCGCACTGGGCATACTAAGTATGTTGAGTTCGTGTAGTCTTTTTGAGGCAGATAACTACGAAGCCCCCTCTGTTGAATTGAAGGGTATAGTAGTCAACGCGCAAACGGGCGAACCTGTATTGACAGATCAGGGAAGTGAAGGTATCCGTGTTCGATTGACCGAGCTTAGTTGGGGAGATAATGTGGAGCACAATCCTGACTTCTATTGCATGCCCGATGGAACATTCCAAAATACAAAATTGTTTAAGGGGAATTATAATATCACCGTAGATGGTCCATTTATTCCTTTGGTACGCACAGACGGAGACGGTAAGGTACTGTCAGACGATAGCAAAAATATGGAGCTGAATGGTTCACATGACATAAAAATGGAAGTTCACCCTTTTCTTAAAGTGGAATGGGTGGGTGATCCAGTGGTTGAAAATGGAAAGATAAAAGCGAAAGTCAAGGTTACCCGTGCCGTAACTGAGCAGTTTTTCCGCGATAAGATCGAGCCACTGGGAAATTACAATCCAGATTTTTTAAATGTTACAGATATACAGCTCTTTGTTAGCTATTCCGCTACGGTTGGGTATCGCGCACGAGATGAACGCTGGTCAAGCAAAATCGAATACAATGGCGACAGCTTTAAGACTAAGTTAGGGCAGGTTATTGATATTGTGTCCACTGGCGAAATTCCGAAAGGACGTACGGTCTTTGTTCGTGCAGCCTCCCGTATCAACTATGATACTCCGCGTGGAACGGGCAATCGTAGGTGGAACTACAATGCAGCCAAACGGGTGGATATCCCATAAGAGAATCAATACACATGTTGAACCGTCCTGTTTAAGGCCTCATGGATGAAAATGAATCTTAAACAAGGACGGCTCCATTTGAGCAAATCATAAAAGGAACCAATCCGCTTATTTAAAATAACAATTACGGATGCTCAATCAATAATTATTTCTAGGTGAAAAATAAACAATAGATTATGATAAAAACGAATATACTCGCTTTATTGTTGCTGGCAACGTTCACAGCGACCGCCCAAAAAGGAGATCCTGTAAAGACGACCTTTCAGAGCTCCCGAGAATGGCGTCCGACAATTGACAACCGTGCAGATGCTGTCATGATATATGGAACAGGGGGAAACCCTTCCGACAAATCCCGAAAAATTCCGTTTGAGGAACGGGTAAAATCCTGGCGTGATAGGGGATATATTACACATTTTATGACGGGTATTGCCTGGGGGGAGTATCAGGATTATTTTACGGGAAAATGGGATGGAAAAATGCACCTGGATGAGGGACAAGTTGATGTAAAAGGTGATACCATCTGGCATGGTCACATGGTTCCCTATATTGTCCCGACTGAAAATTATTTGAAATACATCAAGGAGATGCATGTCAAACGTGTTATTGATGCGGGAATTGATGCCATTTTTATGGAGGAACCCGAATTCTGGGCAAGGGCAGGTTATAGCGAATCATTTAAGAAGGAATGGAAAAAGTATTACGGTTTTGATTGGCGCCCACAGCACGAATCGCCTGAGAATACCTACTTATCCAATAAATTAAAGTACGCTTTGTACCTCAATGCACTGAATGAAGTCTTTACTTACGCCAAAGCCTATGGGAAAACCAAAGGGATGGATGTAAAATGTTATGTGCCCACACACTCGTTGATCAATTATTCACAATGGATGATTGTCAGTCCTGAGGCAAGCTTGGCCTCGCTACCCTGTGTCGATGGATATATCGCACAGGTATGGACGGGGACTTCACGTGAACCCAATTATTTTAATGGTGTGGCGAAAGAACGTGTTTTCGAAACGGCATTTTTAGAGTACGGCGCAATGGAATCCATGACCGCACCGACCGGAAGAAAGATGTTTTTTCTGACGGATCCGATCGAAGATTGGCCTCGTGACTGGGCAGATTACAAGAAAAATTACCAAGCGACTTTTACCGCGCAGCTTTTATATCCGAATATTGCCGATTATGAAGTCATGCCCTGGCCGGAACGTATCTATGAGGGATTGTATAAAACAAGTGCCAAGAGTGACCAAAAAGAAAAAATACCACGACATTATTCGACCCAGATGCAGGTGATGATCAATAGTCTGAACAGCATGCCCAAAACGACCAGTAAAGTGTCTGGGTCGACAGGGATAAGTGTCCTGTTGGCAAATTCACTGATGTTCCAGCGTTTCCCGACACATGCCGGATACGACGATCCACAATTGGCCAATTTTTACGGACTTGCTCTTCCTTTCTTAAAACGTGGTGTTCCCGTTAAAACAGTTCACCTGGAGAATTTGGCTGTCAAAAATGCCTTAGCTGAGACAAAGGTGCTGTTGATGTCGTATTCTAACATGAAGCCCTTGGCTCCCGAGGCCCATCAGTATCTTGCGGATTGGGTAAAAAATGGGGGCGTACTTATATATTGTGCGACGGATCTCGATCCCTTTCAATCTGTACAGGAATGGTGGAATACAAATCGCAACCAATATCAAAGACCATCAGATCATTTATTTGAAAAAATGGGCTTGCGGGACGGAATGGCTAAGGAGGGGCAATATAACTACGGGAAAGGCACTTTCTATGTTTTGCGTTCAGATCCCAAAGAATTTGTTGTCAAGCCGAGCAACAGTCAGAAGCTGTTGAACCTGACTAAAAGTCTTTACGAAGCTAAGGGCAACTCCGGGAAACTTCAATTTAAAAACTATTTTACGTTGACAAGAGGTATTTATGACCTGATCGCTGTATTGGATGAGAGTGTAAGCAATCAGCCTTATCAGGTAAAGGGGAATTTAATCGATCTTTTTGATCCGACTCTACCGATTGTTACTTCCAAAAATATCCAACCGAATGAACAGTGCCTGTTTGTCAATATAGATCGTGTTGCAAATAAACAAAAACCGCAGGTATTGGCATCGGCAAGTCGTATTTACGATGAAAAATCGAGCGGCCATCAATACTCATTTACAGCCAAAAGCCCCATCAATACTACAAACATTTCGCGGATATTATTACCCGGCAAACCCAAGAGTCTTGTCGTGGATAAAAAGGAAGTTTTTGCAGAAGCAAATTGGGATACGAAAACAAAAACCTATCTGCTGGAATTTGAAAATAGCCCCGAGGGTGTATACGTGGATATCAAATGGTAGCATGTTAGATCGCTTGAATTTTAGTATGATGAAAGAGCGTGTGCTGTCCATTTAAAAAGGAGGATATAAAACGCGATGCGGTAAACTTGGGACGAAATAAGCCTTAGTTCCCATATTAGATTTCAAAAAAACCAGATTCACTCTAATCTGGTTTTTTTGTGAACAACTGAATTCAGAATACCAGTCTGAACCTTTTTCAAGGCAGGTTCTTTGCGATTGTTTCAATCAGATAGCTACAATGATCCGCGGTTAAAATTTTAAGTTCGAAGGAGAGTACATCTTTAACGGAAATCGAGATTCTAACCGGAGCTATCATCCGAAAAGAATATTATTTCGATTGCGATTCCTGGAATTCTGTTGGGCTTAGTCCAAATTGTTTTTGGAAATTTCGGGAAAAATGTGTCGCCGAGCTATAGCCTAATAAATTGGAAATTTCGTAGACCTTGTATTGTCGTAAACTAAGCAGTTCCGCCGCTTTGCGGAGCCGGGTAAGATTGATTAGCTCATTTGGCGAAAGGCTCGACACCATATTGATTTTTCGATACAGTGTTGGTCTACTCATGCAGAGTATATCCGCCATTCTATCGACATTAAATTGCGGGTCGTCCAAATGTTGCATAATGATTTCCTCTATCTTGAGCAGGAAATCCTGATCGTTTTGGTTCTGTCCGATTTGCTGGATTTGAGACATCGGATTCTTGATGAAAAATTCCTTGACTTTAATCCTGTTTTTTAGCAAGCTGGCAATTTGTGCCCGTAAAAATGCAGGCGAAAAGGGTTTTTCGATGTACGCATCAGCGCCATATTCTAATCCTTGAATCTTTGATTCGATGCTGTTTTTTGCTGTTAATAGAATAACAGGAATATGTGCGTAAGCGATATTTTCTTTAATTTTTTGGCAGAGTTCATAGCCATCCATCTCGGGCATCATCACGTCGCTTATGATCAAATCAAAGTATTCAGATGCAAGTAGATCCAAGGCCTCATTTCCATTTGTACTGGTGGTGATATGGTAATCTTCATTGAGGTCGTCTGCAATAAATTCAAGTAATTCAGCATGGTCATCTACCACTAATAAATTGGCTTTTGCATTCATAATTATTGGTTTGAGTTGTGGTTTAGCGGTAAAGTTAGGCGGAATACATTCCATTGAAAATTTTCAACATCATACACTAAACTACCCTGATGTTTTAAGACCAGGGATCTTGTTAACGCCAGGCCTAAACCACTTCCTGGAATGTTCTTGTTTTGTTTTAAGCGATTGAATGGTTCGAAAATTCTTTCCCTTTCCTCCGAAGGAATTAATCCACCGTCGTTTTTCACCGTCAATATAGCAATATTTTTCTGTTTATCCAGCTCTAAATTCACTTCAATGACCTGTGATGAGTATTTTAGGGCGTTATTGAACAGGTTATAACAGATCTTTTCGAAAGCATCTATCGCAACGGATCCAATGATGTCAGGAGTAATGAAAACCTGCATACTTTTTCCTTGCGCCTGAATGGTGACGCCAAAATCGTTGCTGATTTTTTGCACCGTCTGGCTAATATTTGCCAGCTCAAAATGTAATTTAAAACCTTCGGTTTCGACCTGTCTAAAATCCAGTAACTCATTACTGAGTGCAATTAGTTTTTCCGTATTGTTCTGCATGGTCAAAAGCAGCTTATCTGTTACCGGATTGTGTTCGACTTTGTCCATGAGTTTTTCCAAAGGTGCTTTAATCAATGTTAATGGTGTACGTATCTCATGGACTACATCCGTATAAAAATTGATTTTCGCTCGATAGAGCTCCTGTTCCCGAAGATTCTGCACCGTGAGCAAATGTTGTCGGTTACGTTGTTTTATCTTTTCATTAAAATGATAAATAATAAATATAATCAGGCCAATGAGAATGAGCGCATAACAGATATACGCTGGTATGCTTGCCCAGATAGGCGGCAGAATAACAATTTTAAGACTTGCAGCAGTGGGGATGACATTTCCATTGGGATCTTCAGCTTTGACGGTAAAAACATAACTTCCCGGTGCAAGCTTAGTGAAATACACCCGTTGATTACCGGTGATATCAACCCAATTGTTATCAAGACCTTCCATCTTATAGCTGTAATGGACAGAATGGGGGGCCTGATAATGAAGTGCCGCCACATCGAGACTAAACGACGATTCATCATGTTTCAATTGAATCTTATCCGTAAATAAAATGGATTTCGAAAGGATATGCCCGTCTGTATACTGATTGATTGCTCTGTTATTGATGTAAAGGTTGGTGACATAGATCGGGATCCGGGTATTGTAATTGATCTGATTGAGTTTTTTTGGATCGAAACGGATCAAACCATTGATTGTGCCAAAGTAAAAACGACCTTCGCCATCGTCAAATGCAGAATTGTAATTAAATTGAATGGAAGGTAGGCCAGATTCCAGGTTGAAAATCCTTTTTTTTCCATTCGATAAATGATAACGGACGAGCCCTTTGGAAGTACTTACCCAAAGATTGTTTTGCTGGTCTTCTAGAATCGCCAAGATCACATTACTGGGCATTCCTTCTTTTATACCAATCTTTTCAAAACCTTCACCTGTGGGAAGTTTTTTTGCCATACCTCCTTCTGTGGCAATCCAGATCTGTTTTTTAGAATCTTCAAATAGACTATTGATGCGGTTGTTGGGTAGAGAGCTCGGATTGTCCTTTTGATGCGTATAATGCTTGAGATCTCCATTATTGGGATTATAGCAATATAAGCCATCTCGCCAGGTACCCAGCCAGATATTTCCCTGTTTATCTTCAAGCACGGTCGTATAAAACATATATTCCGGAACGTTCCGTATCAAATGAAAGGATTTATTGGCGAAATCAAAACGATATAAACCTCGGGTGGAAGCTGCCAGAATTTCGCCCTTTGTAGTTTTATACAGGTAAAAGAGAAAATTACTCTGTAGATCGGGATTCGGAGAACTATTTCGATCGATATGGTAAACAACTTTTTCCTGTATCGGATCGAAAATATCTAAGCCATTGACGAAAGTACCGACCAATAATTTATTGTCAAAGGGTAGGATGCCATGAATATTATTGTTTGCCAGATTTCCCTTTTTCTCAGAGAAATTTTGAATCTGTCCCGAACTGGGATCTAGCTTGGACAAACCACCGTTTTCGGTTCCGATCCAGATCTTGCCTGTCGGATCTTTGGTAATGATACGTACAACAGAACCTTTTAAGCTACCGGGTTTGTCCTGAGGTAAAAACTTTTCGATAATGCTGTTGTTCTTGTGATAGTAGTTGACTCCACCAAAGTACGTGCCGATCCAGATTCCTTGATCTTTGTCCTGCAGGATATTGTAAACCGCGTTGTCGGAAATACCCCATGGATTTTCCTGTTCTTTTTGAATATTGATAAAGCTCTGGTCAGCAATTTGGTAAATAAATAATCCTGATTCGGTCGCAAACCAATATTCAGTATCATTCGGTTGGAGGATATCGCGGACATAAAGAAATTGCTTGAGTCGGTCCGGACCTAGCATAGATTTTAAAGTTTTTCCCTTAAAATCGTAAACGTAAACGCCAGATTTGGAGGTGCCGATCATGAGCTCCCCCTTACGGTTCTCCGTGATTTTTTCTATGCTGAACCAATCTTTTGAACCATATTTTACCTGAAAATCCAATAGGAGTGAGGACTTGTCCGCACGATTGATCTGAAAGATTTTACCTTCTGGAGTACCATAGAAGATGGTTCCATTTTTTGTGCAGCTTACAGCAGTAATATAAAGATCAGATGTGGTAATCTGTTTGATTTCATTGTTGATCAGATTGTGGTAGTAGAGCATCCCATTGGATATAAACCAGATCCTTTTTCTTTGGTCCGTAATGATAACGGGTACATCTGCATGCTCAAACTGTTTGTCTAATAACTTAAACTGTTCGTCGACAGGATTGTAACAATAGATCCCCTGATCGGTGCCAATCCAGATTCTTTTTTTGAAATCCTCTTTCAGGGAGATGATATTATTGCCTCCTAAACTATTCTTGCCAGAGACCGAGGCATCAAAATGTTTGAAACTATTTCCATCAAAGCGATTTAGGCCGTCCTTTGTGCCAAACCAGAGAAAACCATAGCTATCTTGCATACTACAGATCACTGCATTATTTGAAAGCCCTTCATTAATCTGATAATGGTTGAAGTAATAGGGCTGTGCCTGGATCAGAAAAGGAAACAGCAACAAGAAAAATATAAAACGGACCGGCTTTAGGTTGATCATGATCATTTGGTTATTGATACAAAATAGCTTAAAATTGAAACAATTTAATCCCCAAAAAAATAAAAAAAATAGGATTTTAGTATTTGTATTGTAACCAATAAAATTATAAAAAATATAGAAAACAACAGGGTTGTCATTCAATAAAGATTATAAACTATTAAACCATAACAAATGAAAGGAAAATTGATGTTGCTGGGTATTTCTGGTATACTTAGCTATTGTTGCCTGTCTTGTCAGCAAACGAATAGTTCAAAAACCAGCCCAAACGACACTGTCGCAGCCTTGATGGACACTTCATCATTTCGCACAACGATTGACACGAAAAAAGTCTATTTATACGAATTGACCAATAAGAATGGTGTACAGGCCTATTTTACGAATTATGGAGCGCGTCTAGTTGGTCTTTGGGTGCCCGATAACAAGGGGAAATTGTGTGATGTGGTTTTGGGGTTCTCGAAAGCCAGCGATTATAATAATCCGAAAGAACCATTTTTTGGAACAATTGTAGGGCCTTTTGGGAATCGGATTGCAAAAGGAAAATTTAAATTGGACGACAAGAGCTATACATTGGCTGTGAATAATGGTCCGAATACATTACATGGCGGTTTTAAGGGCGTACATTTTGCGCATTGGATCTTAAAGAAGGCCGATCAGTCATCCCTTACTTTCACCTATACATTGCCGGATGGTCAAGAAGGGTTTCCGGGTAATATTCAGATGGAAGTGACCTATTCGCTGAATGACAATAATGAATTGATGATTGCTTATCGTGCCGAAACCGATAAAAAAACAGTCATTAACTTAACAAATCACGCTTACTTTAATCTGAATGGTGAGGGAAGCGGTACAATAC
This sequence comes from Sphingobacterium sp. CZ-UAM, assembly GCF_002000245.1. Taxonomy (GTDB): domain Bacteria; phylum Bacteroidota; class Bacteroidia; order Sphingobacteriales; family Sphingobacteriaceae; genus Sphingobacterium. The sequence continues at coordinate 601,511 of NZ_MTCM01000002.1, forward strand.
TCGACCATCAACTTCAATTGTTTGCCAATCAATATACACCTGTTGACAGTACATTGATACCTACTGGCCAATTGGTAGCAGTGAAAGGGACTCCTTTCGATTTTACTGCGCCCAAGGCGATCGGAAAAGATATCAATACCAATGATCAGCAACTCAGTTATGGAAAAGGTTATGACCATAATTTTGTATTGAACAAAGACAAAGAGGGTGAATGGTATAAAGCCGCACATGTTGTAGGCGATAAGTCCGGTATTGTCATGGATATTTTGACGAGTGAACCGGGGATCCAATTTTATAGTGGCAATTTTATGAACGAGCAAGTGCAGTTGAAAAATGGGAAAAAGGATTCATTCCGAACAGCTTTCTGTCTCGAACCACAGCATTTTCCAGATGCACCAAATCAATCCAGCTTTCCAACAACAGTTGTAAGTCCCGGACAGGTTTATCAAACGAAATCCCTGTATCGTTTTTCGGTAAAATAATACATATTAATAATGATTGGTTTTGGAAGTACATCTCGATAGGGATGTGCTTTCTTCTATTGATACAAATAGGCAGTGTTTTGAGAAAAATCAATCATCCAACTCATTGATTAAAACTTAAATTTGGATAATCAGTTATAAAACTAATCAAGCCAATAATGACAAAAAAAATAGGTCTATTATCTTATTTAATTGGAATTTGTTTTCTGAGTTCGGCACAAAACAATGCTGTAATCGCTGTTGATCAGTTGCCGGTTGAAGGGAAGAATCTAAATTATATTAATAACCGTTTACCGCTAAAACAGAATGCGCTGCTGAAACTGCCTGTCGGTAGCATTGTTCCTCAAGGTTGGTTGGGGAAATATTTGGAATTACAGAAAAATGGCCTTACGGGACATTTGGGAGAGATTAGCGCCTGGTTATCCAAAAAAAATAATGCTTGGTTGAGTTCAGATGGAAAAGGAGACTATGGCTGGGAGGAAGTTCCCTATTGGTTGAAAGGTTATGCAAACCTAGGCTATATTCTGAAAGATCCTAAAATAATAGCTGAATCAAAAATATGGTTGGAAGCAGCAATTAAAAGCCAGCGGCCGGATGGCTACTTTGGCCCCCTGATCTTGCGCAACAATAAACCGGATTTATGGGGTAATATGATTATGCTTTGGTGTCTGCAATCGTATTACGAATATAGCGCTGATCCGCGTGTCCTGACCTTAATGACCAATTATTTCAAGTGGCAGGCAAGTTTACCGGATAGTTTTTTTCTAAAAGATTATTGGGAGAACAGTCGTGGTGGAGACAATTTATTGTCAGTCTATTGGCTTTATAATAGAACGCAAGGGAATGAATGGTTGATGGATTTGGCCGATAAAATCCATCGCAATACAGCAAATTGGCGACAGAAGGATGATTTACCCAATTGGCACAATGTCAATATCGCACAGTGTTTCAGGGAGCCGGCTACCTACTATCTTAAGAGCCAATCAAGTGACGACCTGAAGGCGACCTACGCTAATTTTCAATTTGTCAGACAGGTATTCGGCCAGGTGCCGGGAGGCATGTTTGGTGCTGATGAAAATGCCCGCCCAGGGTATACCGATCCACGGCAGGGTGTCGAAACCTGTGGTATGGTTGAACAAATGGCTTCCAATGAGATCCTGCTAGAAATAACAGGAGACCCTTTTTGGGCGGATCATGCCGAAGATGTGGCCTTCAATACATATCCAGCAGCCGTAACGGCAGATTTTAAGGCTCTACGCTATATCACCAGCCCCAATATGAGCATTAGCGATAGTCATAATCATGCTCCGGGCATTGATAACAATGGTCCATTTTTGATGATGAATCCCTTTAGTTCACGTTGTTGCCAGCACAACCATAGTCAGGGGTGGCCGTATTATGCGGAGCATCTCTATATGGCAACAAACGATAATGGTGTTGCCGCGGTATTATATGCTGCATCCAACGCGGATGTTAAGGTCGGAAATAATCAGAAGATCCGAATTCAACAAAGCTCTAATTACCCATTTGAAGAGTCTATTCGTTTTGTCATCGGAACAAATGGAAAGACAATCGATTTCCCATTTTACTTACGGATTCCGGCTTGGGCAAAACAGGCGCAGATCAAAATTAATGGAAAGATAGAAAAGGTTGAATCGGGGGCAAAGTATATCCGGATTGATCGAAAATGGAAAGATAACGATCAGGTTGAACTTTCGCTGCCGATGTCCATTGTATTGAATAACTGGACAGCGAATAAAAATGCGGTGAGTATCCAGAGGGGACCATTGACCTACGCTTTGAAAATCAAGGAGAATTATGTGCAGAAGGATAGTAAAGCTTCTGCCATTGGAGACTCAAAATGGCAGGAAACAGCTGATCCGACAAAATGGCCTTCCTATGAGATCCTTCCGGCAAGTGATTGGAATTATGGTCTTGTTCAAAATCAGTTAACAGCACCGGATCAATTGAAGGTGGTCAAGCGGGCTTGGCCTAAAGATGCCTTCCCGTTCGAAGCGGACGCAGTACCGATTTCCATTATGGTCAAAGCAAAAAAAATTGATGGTTGGAAAATAGATGAAAATGGATTGACAGGGGTATTGCCATTGAGCCCTGTAGCGAGTCAAGCTGCGGTACAGGAAGTAGAATTGATTCCTATGGGTGCCGCCCGTTTACGTATTGCGGCGTTTCCAACAGTAAAGTAATTAAAGATATAAATGACATAACGATTTTTATGATGAAGAAAACCTTATTTTTTACCAGTCTGATGATGGCTGCTCAACTGAATTTTGCGCAGGAGTGGAAACCTGTTGGTTCGCGCATTCTGACGCCTTGGGGTGAAAAAGTAACAGCTGAAAAGCCCCATCCAGAATACCCAAGACCACAGCTGGTGAGAAGCAATAACTGGCAAAATTTAAATGGCTTATGGAAATATGCCATTACCCCAGTAAATACAAAAGAAATTCCTCAGCAGTGGGATGGAAGTATCCTGGTTCCTTATGCCATAGAATCGGCGCTTTCTGGGGTAGGTAAAGAAGTTGGCAAGGATAAGGCCCTTTGGTATACGAATACGATTACCTTGGACAAGTCTGTCAACAAAAACAATGTGTTGCTCCATTTTGGCGCGGTGGATTGGCAATGTGATGTCTACGTAAATAATCAACTGGTCGGAAGACATGAAGGTGGTTTCGATCCTTTTACGATGGATGTGACCTCTTATCTCAAAAAAGGAGCCAAGCAGGAAATTGCCCTTCGCGTATGGGATCCTACCGATGATGGGCCACAACCACGCGGTAAACAGGTTAACCGTCCCAATGGTATCTGGTATACACCGGTTACAGGGATATGGCAAACGGTATGGTTAGAAAGCGTACCGAAGGCTTACATTGTGAAAACAAAACAGACGCCAAAATTAGATGAAGGTGTACTTGCTTTTCAGGCCACAGTAGCAGGTAGTCAAGCGGGTGATGAAATTAAAGTTCGCGCATTAAATGGAACGCAAGTGATTAAAGAGCAAGTGGGCCAACCAAATGCAGATTTTGAACTTTCTGTCCCCAATTTAGAAGCCTGGTCACCAAGTAATCCAAAACTTTATGACCTGGAAATTCAGTTACTTCGTAAGGGTAAGGTCATTGATCAGGCAAAAAGCTATTTTGCCATGCGAAAGATTTCAATGGAAAAAGACGAAAATGGGATACAGCGTATGCTGTTGAACAACAAGTTTACCTTTCAATATGGGCCACTTGATCAGGGCTGGTGGCCTGATGGCCTGCATACTGCTCCTACGGATGAAGCTTTAAAATTTGATGTGATCAAGACAAAGGAAATGGGTTTCAATATGATCCGTAAGCATATCAAGGTTGAGCCTGCACGCTGGTATCGCTATTGTGATAGTATCGGTATGCTTGTGTGGCAGGATATGCCAAGTGGTGACCTGGGAGGAAATCATTGGGATATGCAACCTGGAAAAATATCAGGTGGAAATCGGGATAAAACACGTTCGCAGGAGTCAGAAGGATACTACAGAAAAGAATGGAAGACCATTATGGACGTGCTGCACAATTACCCGAGCATTGTGATCTGGGTACCTTTTAATGAAGCCTGGGGTCAGTTTAAGACAAAGGAGATTACCGAATGGACAATGGCCAATGATCCTTCCCGATTGGTAAACAGTGCCAGTGGTGGTAATTTTATGGAAACAGGTCATATACTGGATATACACAATTACCCGGATGCAGCGATGCCGGATCCAAAAATATTTGGTGCAAACCAGGTGTTGGCACTGGGTGAATTTGGTGGACTGGGGCTGCCGATCGATGGCCATTCCTGGCAGCAAAAAGATAACTGGGGCTACCAGAGCTTTAAAAATAAAAAAGAACTTCTCGAACGATATAAGCAACTCATCCGTGATCTGACACGACTTATTCCAATGGGACTGTCAGCTGCAGTTTATACACAGACGACAGATGTGGAAGTGGAGACCAATGGTTTAATGACTTATGATCGTAAGGTGGTAAAAATGCCCGAAGCGGAATTAAATACTGCCCATCAGGCCTTATATCAAGCGCCAACGAAGTAAGTCAGTCAATGCTTGTACTCCATCAATTCCATTAATGGAGACTGTAGCGGCTTAGAAATAATTTTCTGGATACAATGTGTGGAAGTATCAGGTTAAAATAAAAATAATAAAATGTTGCAGTCAATGTTGCTAAAATATTGGAGTGGAGTTTTGTGCCTGTGCCTGTTGAACTCCTGCAGAAGTTCTTCAGGTTCAGGTGCACAAGCTGTAAAGACTACAGGGGCATCCGTAGAGAAGACAACCTACATAAATCCTGTTTTTGAACCGATACTTGCAGATCCCACGGTGGTATGTAATCCGCAGAATAAATTATTTTATGCTTATGGAACAGCGGACAACTGGGGTGATGGCAAAGGGCAGCGTCTAGTTTCTATTTTGCAATCCAAAGATTTGGCGCATTGGACCTGGATCGGGACAGCATTTTCGGCCAAACCAAACTGGAAGCCAGCAGGTGGGATCTGGGCACCTGATGTGGTATTATTGAATGGAAAATATGTAATGTACTATGCGTACTCCACCTGGGGTGATCCTAATCCAGGTATCGGAGTAGCTGTAGCGGACAAACCCGAAGGTCCATTTATAGATAGGGGCAAACTGTTCGATAGTAAATCGATCGATGTGCCTAATTCGATCGATCCCTATTTTTTTAGGGAAAAGAACCATAACTACCTCTTCTGGGGAAGTTTTAGCGATGCCGCTACACAAGGAACTTATGGAGTACCTCTGGATAACGATGGAACGCAAGTACCAGATTTGAATAAGAAATTTAAAGTTGCGGCTGGCGATTTTGAAGCTGTGGTGATCCATAAAAGAAAAAACTATTATTACTTTATCGGTTCGAAGGGCTCCTGTTGCGAAGGTGAAAAAAGTAGTTACCACGTACTCGTTGGCCGATCGAAACAATTAACGGGACCTTATTTGGATCGGGAAGGCCGTGATTTAGGCCAGAGAGGAAATGGAACCTTATTGCTCAAGGGAAATGATAAGTTTGTTGGGACAGGGCATACCTCCAGGATTATAACCGATGATAAGGGGAATGACTGGTTGCTGTATCATGCTATGGACCCTAAACGACCACGCGTTTCAACAGGGGGTAATCGTCGCATGCTATTATTGGATCAGGTAATTTGGAAAGAAGATTGGCCGATGATTGAAGGCGAGACAAGCAGTGTCATCGCGAAAAAGGCTCCGATATTTAAATAGATCTTAAAGTAATAGTTGATTAACCTTATAACCGTAATTGGGCAAAGACTTCGTCCCCATTGCAGTTTCCCTCAGAAAATATACATGCTGAATCAAATGCAAGGATATTGTTAACCTGATTATTTTTTCGTATTTGCTGCTAAAATATGTCGATGGACCAATACGCAGATACTTTGGTCGACGATTAGCTTAAATGCTCGTCAAGCCAATGATCAATGAACTGAAAGACTTCTTCCTTGCAATCTTCGTTGAGTATTTCGTGACGCATGCCTTCGTACAGTTTTACAGTAATATCGGCCTGTCCCTGCATACGTAATTGGGCGGCAGTATCTTCCACTCCCTTCCCGAAGTCTCCGATGGGGTCATCTTGTCCACTAATAAATAATAGCGGTAAACCTTTCGGAATGCGTTTTGTGAGTTCTTTATCTGTCGCGCGTAGCGATAAACTCAATACGGTATAAAATCCATTGTTTGTAAATAAACCACCACATAAAGGATCTTCGATAAAAGCAATGCGGTTGGCTTTGTTGACACTCAGCCAATTGCTATTATTTTGATTGGGTTCATTTTTAAATCCGGCATTATTACGCTGATCAAATATGCTGTTAATCAATCGGCTTCGTTTTTTAGGTGCAAAGGAGTTGAGCACAGCCAATAGCATACGAAAAGCGGTGGATCCTTTTTGCCGTGCGCCCGTACCAATGATTATTGCCCCTTTAAAACGATCTCCTGCCTGTTGTAAAGCACAACGGGTAACAAAAGATCCCATTGAATGTCCTAAGATAAAATGGGGTTGATCGGGATAGCCTTGTTGCAAGACAGAGCTCATTGTTAAGGCATCCTGTACCAATTGTTCCGCTGGATCAGATTGTTGAAAATACCCTAATCCATCTGTATTAACGGCCGTCTTCCCATGTCCCAACTGATCATAGCTGAGTACAGCAAAACCACGGTCAGCCAGATGATTGGCAAGCATTTGATACCGGCCACTATGTTCCTGCATGCCATGAACAATCAATATTGTCGCTAATACCTTTTGGTTCACAGGTTTAAATATAGTGTAGAAGAGTTTATGGGCTGGTTTACCTTCAAAAGAATTTATTGGAAAAAGATTGGACGATACCGTATTCATTATGCCGCTTCCTTAGTATTAGTGTAAACTAAGATAATTTTGTTGGATTTGCAAGCCGGGCTTGTGGGGTTTGGATAAAAAATTCTAAAGAGGGGTATAATGAGCAAATTTAGTCCGTATTAATTTTTTAGTATCAGAATATTTTTTAGATTTGCAGTAATTTAGAATTAATTTAAATAAGCAATTAGTTCTTCGGTTTAATATTTGTATTCAGCTGAGGTTAGCAAGAGCCATACGATATTCACAAACAGCTAGCAAGAATAGCGATCGTTCACGATGACTTCATTATCAATAAAAAATACGTTCTAATGAAAAAGACACTTTTAGCAGCTTTACTTTTAGCGGCATCTTATGCCCAAGCACAAACAAACTCATTGATGAATGGTGAGTTTTGGAAAGGTAAACCTACTTTGGCTACCGTTAAGGAGGAAATTACAAAAGGAAATAGCCCTTCACAACCCAATGCGGCATCTTTTGATCCCGTAACGATGGCAATCCTAAATGGAGCTCCGACAGATGTTGTCAAATTCATGATTGAACAGGAAGGGAACAGTGTAACGAAGAAAACACACCATAGCCGGAGCTATCTACACTGGGCTGCTTCAAGTGGTAATGTTGAGTTGGTGGATTATCTCATTGCAAAAGGTTCAGATGTCAACTACCAAGATAGCCATGGCTACCCGATCATTGCCTATGCTGCGTCGACAGGAAATACCAATACTGCTGTTTATGATGCTTTATTTAAAGCTGGAGTAGACCCAAAACAAAAATATGAAGGTGGAGCTACGTTAATGATGCTGGCGGCTTCTGCGGATAAAGATCTTGCATTGACTGATTACTTTATCAAGAAGGGACTTTCTATTCAAGATAAAGATGAGTACGGCCGTGTCGTTACGGATTATGCAGCGAAATTAGGTAACATGCCGTTGGTCGAAAAATTTATCGCCCGTGGTGTAAAACCGACAAATAATGCCTTGTTTTTTGCTACACAAGGATCTAGACAAGCATCAAATGGACTGGAGACTTATACCTATTTGGTGGAGAAACTTAAATTGGACCCTAAATATATCAATAAAGACGGTGCGACTTTATTACATGCGCTTGTACGCCGTCCAGATATGGCGGTGATCGATTACTTTTTAAATAAGGGAGTTGATGTTGCAAAAGCGGATAATGAAGGCAATACAGCGCTTATGGTTGCGGCGAATGGCAAAGACGTAAAATTAGTGGAATTGCTACTTTCCAAAGCAAAGAATGTGAATGCTGTGAATGAAAAAGGTGAATCTGCAATGACCAAGGCGGTGGGTAATGGTACAGCTGAGATCGCAGCACTCTTGATTAAAAACGGTGCGGATGCCAAATTATTGGACAAGGATGGTAACAACTTAGCTGTTTACTGGTTCAATTCTTTTAGGGAGGCTCCGCAGGGTGGACGTCCGCAACAGGCTACGCAATCTAATAGCCCACAGGTAGATGATTTTAAAGAAAAATTAGCTGTGCTTAAAGCGGGTGGACTGGATGTGGTCGCACCACAGAAAAACGGTAGCACACTCTATCATCTTGCCGTTGCTAAAGAAAGCACAAACCTCATTCAGAAAGCAAGTGAACTGGGAGTAGATATCAATGCTCAGGATAAAGAGGGCACTACTGCATTACATAAAGCCGCTTTGATTGCCAAAAACGATTCTTTATTGAAAACACTGCTTGCTTTGGGCGCAAAAAAAGAACTGAAAACCGAATTTGATGAAACCGCATACGATTTGGCAAAAGAAAATGACTTTTTGTCAAAAGGAAATGTACAGTTGGACTTTTTAAAATAATAAGATGAATACTATAATTAAGATCGCGCTAATCACACTTTTGTTTTCTGCAATTTCTGTTAGCACATTTGCCCAAACGGGTAAGTATAAATGTATGATCCAAATGAATGCTTATCAAGGGGAGGGAGCTTATGTTGTTATTTCACTCATAAACCCGAAGGGAGCATACGAAAAAACACTTGCTGTATTGGGGCCGGATAAACAATGGTATAATACATTGAAAGAATGGTATAAATTTCAGGCTAAAACCAAAGAAAAGCTGAGTGCAGTGACCGGTGCTTCCGTTGGTGGAGGTGACCGTGCGATGCGTACATTGGAAATAGATGAGTCTAAATTCAACAAAGGGTATAAACTTCGCTTTGAATCCGCTGTCGAAGAACAGAAATATCATACTGCAGATGTAGAAATCCCATTAACAAAAGAGGCTATCACTGAAAAAGCAAATGGTAAGGGATACATTAAGCTTGTCAAATTAAATAAAGTACAATAAGAAAAAATGTTGGTATCTGTCTGGAGGTATGCACATTTAGCCTTAGCTCTTGTTTCTTCTGTTTTTTTACTATTATTATCGGTCACCGGAGTAATTTTAGCCATTGACGCCGTCAATGAAAAAATACCACCCTATCGAATAGAAAATATAGATTCTTTGAATCTTTCGCAGACTATTACTGGTCTGCGAAAGGTTTATCCCGAAATTATTGAAATTTCGGTTGACCACAATGAATTTGTGAGCATTGATGCCATAGATGCTGAGGGAAATACTGTAAAAGGATATATTGACCCGCAAACCGGCAAATATCTGGGTGCGCAAAAGAACAAAACACAGTTTGTTCAATGGACTACGGCCCTGCATCGTTCCCTATTCTTAAAGGTGACAGGCCGAATTATTATTGGCATCGCTTCTTTTCTACTATTTTTGATTACAATTTCAGGTTTGGTGCTGATTATCAAACGTCAACAAGGCGTTCGACATTTCTTTGCCAAGATCAATCGGGATTTCTTCGCACAATATTTTCATGTTGTTTCAGGGCGCTTGTTTCTGATACCCATTTTAATTTTGGCTTTGACGGGGACCTATTTATTTATGGTCCGAATCGAACTGTTGAAGAAGACAAACCAAACGGTTGAATATCCAGTGAAAGAAAATGAGACCGAGGAACGGACGATAGCGGATTTTTCGATCTTCAAAAAAACGAAGCTTAACGATGTCGTGAAGGTGGAGTTTCCTTTTATGGAAGGAGATCCTGACGAATATTATGTCCTCAAACTGAAAGACCGTGAGTTGACAGTAAATCAATTGAACGGTGCCGTACATAAAGAAGTCAAGTATCCCTTTACTGCACTTGCAGAGCAATTTTCACTCGATCTTCACACCGGTAAAACCAATATGATATGGGCCATCATTTTGGGGCTTGCATCATTGAATATTGTGTTTTTTATTTATACAGGTTTTGTCATTACCTTCAAACGTACGCGAACAAAGATCAGGAATAAGTATAAGGCAGCCGATGCCGAAATTGTTATTCTGGTAGGTACTGAAAATGGAAGTACCTTGTTTTTTGCCAATCAGATTCACAAACAGCTGTTGGCGGACGGTAAAAAATCACTTTTGCTTGGCATGAACCACTATCAGTATTTTCCAAAAGCAAAACATCTTTTGCTGTTTACGTCCACCTACGGTCTGGGAACAGCGCCTTCCAATGCGACTCAGTTTGAGAAAAAGCTGTTGGCCTATCCACAGCAGCAGTTGATTAATTTCTCTGTTCTCGGTTTTGGATCGAAAGCATACCCTGATTTTTGTGCTTATGCGTATGCGATAGACAAGTTGCTCAGTGAGCAAGCATGGGCCTCCCGACTGATAGACCCACATACGGTAAATGACAAAAGTGTTGATGATCTGATTTCATGGGTACATCATTGGAGTGAACATACCAATATTGCCTTGGCTTCTGCTCCAGCGATATACAGTTCCAAAGTTGTTGGATTGAAGAAATTTAAAGTGATGGCCAGATCAACTGTTTCAGAGAGCAACAGCACCTTTACACTTTTATTGAAACCACTTGGAAAAATGAAAGTACAGTCCGGAGATTTGTTGGCCATCTATCCGGCGCAGGATCAACGGGAACGTTTCTATTCCATTGGATGCAAAGATGGAATGGTTCAATTGGTCGTCAAGCTATTTCCTGATGGTTTTGGCTCGGGATTTCTATACCAACTAAAAGCTGATCAGGTTCTGGAGGCACGTGTCATGGCCAATCCAAGTTTTCATTTTCCAAAGGCAGCACCTGCTGTGGCCTTGATTGCAAATGGAACCGGTATTGCACCGTTTTTGGGTATGATTGCAGAAAATCAGCATAAAATACCTGTCAAACTCTATGCAGGCTTCCGCAAGAACAATGAGATGACGGCACAATATTTGGAATTTACCGATGAACAAAAAAAACTGGGACAACTGAACGATGTACAGCTGGCTTTTTCACGGGAACAGCAGGGGCAGTATGTGATGGATCTGATCCGTCAGGATGGTACGTACTTTGTTGAATTGCTCGAACAACAGGGCTGTATCTTATTGTGTGGTTCACTCCGAATGCAACAGGATGTCGAAGCAACCTTAAACGAGATACTGCTGGTAAGTACAGGTAAATCGATCAGCATCTACAAAGAAAATGGTCAGATCCTGACAGATTGTTATTAAACACGACGATCTTATGCTATCATTTATTTTGACAATGTGTGATGAATTATTATAAGCAGTATCTACTGATTTCAATATTTTGGTTGATAGCCGTCGCTAACGGTTTTTCACAGGTATTGCTAAAAAAACAGGTGACCCTTATGGGCTCTGTTTTTGAGATCACCCTGGTTGATCAGGATAGCGTACAGGCTAACCAGCATATTGTCGAAGTCATTGCAGAGATTGAACGTATCGAAAACCTGATTTCGGAGTGGCGTCCATATACGCAGATTTCGGAGGTCAACCGCAATGCAGGGATTAAACCTGTTCAAGTTGACCGCGAAGTATTTGACCTGACCAAAAGGGCAATTCAATATAGCCGGAATTCAGAAGGAGCCTTTGATATTAGCATTGTCGCTTTAGATAAAATATGGAAGTTTGATGGCAGTATGGATACAATGCCTTCTGCCGATGCGATCCGGAATTCGGTTGCCAAAGTTGGCTATAAACATATTGTTTTGGATAGTGCTGCTTCGACTATTTTCTTGGAACTTCCGGGCATGAAAATTGGCTTTGGCTCGATCGGGAAGGGCTATGCCGCCGATCGGGGAAGGGAAATCATGAAAGCCCGTGGAATCACTGCTGGAATCGTCAATGCTTCCGGGGATCTATCTACCTGGGGTAGCCAACCAGATGGTGACCCCTGGAAGATTGGGGTGAATAACCCCTTCAAATCACATCAGATGGTTCGGGTTCTTCGCTTGAATGAAATGGCTGTCGCTACCTCAGGCAGCTATGAAAAATATGCCGAAATCAATGGAAAACGTTATTCCCATATTATTAATCCCATCACCGGATATCCAGCTACGGGACTGACTTCGGTAACAATCTATGGACCGTCGGCAGAAATAGCTAATGCACTGAGCACTTCCATTATGGTGCTGGGGGAAAAAGAAGGAAAGAAATTAATCCGTAATTTCCCAAAATATCGTTTTATCTTTATTACAGACAAAGGAAAGGTTGTCCGGGATAAACGCAAGTAATCCTATTAAACAACAACCTGTATGTTTATGTAACCAGCATGATTTCTTTACGCTGGATGAACCGAACGACCCATGAATGTGGTTTAAAACTTACAACAGATGAATAAATCAGATAGCTGCATTACAGATGCAACCGCCATAAGTAGCATGAAGGCCTTAAGGAGAAAATTGATTCATGAATAAAAAATTAGGCAGATGCAAATAATTTAGAGTAAAAGCGTTGTTGGTTCGTCTATGTAATTATGGACATTGCATACCAAAATCATATGGCAGAAAAAAACTCCAGATCATTTACAGACATCGTCAAGACCTATGGGAGTCAATTGCTGCGTTTTGTAAAAGGAAAGGTCAAAAAGACGGAAGATGCCGAGGATATCTTGCAGGAAGTCTGGTATCAATTCAGTCGTTTGACCAATATGGACGAACTGGAAAATGCTGGGGCATGGTTGTATGCTGTTACGCGAAACAAGATTACGGATAGTTATCGAAAAAAGAAAGATGAGTCACTTGATGATTTAATGGCGGATGGAGAGGAAGTTGATACAGCCTTTCCGATACGTCAGTTTCTACTGGCCGATGATTCGAACAATCCTGAACTTAAATTATTCAAAGACATTTTTTGGGATGAATTGATGAAAGCCCTCGAAGAATTGCCCGAAAAACAACGTCGGGTTTTTATGCTCAATGAAATTGAAGATAAAACCTTGCAGGAGATTGCCGACATGGAAAATGAAAATCTGAAAACGATCATAAGCAGAAAGGGCTATGCTGTAAAACATCTGCGTTTACGTTTGCGGAACTTGTATGAAGAATTAAAATTTTAAAAATATAGCTATGAATAGAAGAATGAGAAGACAGGGAAAAGGTAAATTTGCTTTTGTGTTTGTTGCTATTATCATTGGAGTTTTCTTGCTGGTAGCCTTGTTGCAATATCTGTGGAATACATTGATGTGTGATATTTTCAGTTTGAAGGCAATCACGTATTGGCAGGCGTTTGGACTGTTTGTGCTATCACGTATTCTATTTGGACGTGGGTTTGGTAAGCCGGGAAGAGGCGGGTTCCGCAAAAATTTTCCCCCTGATATGGGCCGCCATGAAGATCTTTCAGAGGAGGAAAGGGAGCGTTTGCGTGAGGAATGGAAACGTCGTTTCAGTGGACGATGCGGATTCTGAAAAAAAAGTAAAAATATGTGATTACCACTTCATTTTAAGTAGCTATTGTTTTAAATTCTTGGGTTATCAACCCAAAAATCTGAGGGTAGGTGTGATAAAACCCCGTAAGCCAATTTCTTAATGTGATATGTATGTTTACAGCTTTTACAGCATTTTGTTGTAAAAGCTCGTTGGTTTGTTGTATACAGAAAGCTAATTTTTCAAAATTCATTTCCTTAGGTATTGCTTGTATAACGATGATAGCAAAAAAAAATCCTCATTTTTTAACGTACAAATCTTCAAAGAGACGGACGTTTCATACCCCTTAAATTTGTGCAGAGTCGGAAAAGGATGGTAAACATTTATGCAAAACTATTTTTAAATCAGAAATTTTTTAAAAAAAATAAAGTAAAAACCTGATACAGGCGTCTTCTTCTATAAAGGCGCCTTTTTTTATGCCAAGAGCTGAAGAAACACTGTAAAGGGAATGACAGGACGCGATGATCTGTTACTAGCGATATACAACAATTATATGGGTTGAGAAATTGACAACGAAAAAAGTATATCGAATAGGATTACCAATAAGTGGATTGACAGATTTTGGTTTTGAAGAACAATTTAATTAAAGAAAAAATGAAAAATAAAATTCGATTTATATTACCCCGCTTGATCGCATTGACGGTAATAGTGGGTTTAGCCAGCTTGATTATGGGAGCGATCTTTAAGCTGTTGTTGGTTGCAACGATCTTATTCGGAATAGGAAGCTTTGCAATGTCCAAAATGCGCAGGAGAGAAATGCGTTCATTTAAAATGGACAAGGCTCCGGACCATCCCGGAATGTACAGTGCTTCGAGGACGAATAGTGCAATCGTTCCTTTACACAAACAACAACGGGTTAAGAATGCAACAATTGTTCCGGTATATTAATAGCAGGACTTGGTAGAAAACCAAATAACATAAATAGCGGCAATAGTGAAGTCCCTTGGACTGCTCATTGCGCAATACACAATATTCATTACTAAAAAAATAAAGACATGTTTAAAAGAGATCATTATTCCAACGGACATTCAAATCAAAATAGATTTTGCGGTCAACATTTCAAAGACCGCTTTGAAAAATTTCAACAGCATTTTTTTGAAGGCGAAGCAGGACAGCGCGGAGAGGGACAGCAATTTGTTCCTGTAAATATTTCTGAAAATTCTGAGTTCTACGAAGTGCAGGTATTTGCTGCCGGCCGAAAGAAAGAGCAATTTCAGGTGAGTATAAATGAAGGAATCTTAACGATTTCCTGTACAGAAAATACAAACGATGCGACAGCCTATATCTATAAGGAGCATTTGGGTACTGCATTTGAGCGTGAGTTTCAATTAAGCGAACAAGTGCTTACAGATAACGTACATGCCAGTTTTGAAGATGGTGTACTAACCGTCATTCTTCCCAAGGACCTTGACAAGGTAAAAAGACCACAAGAAGTTATTATAGACTAGGTTTGACGGATTGCAGTGCGGTTATAGCTCGCGCCCTCCCCATAGTTTCAATGCTAAGGGGGGGCTTTTCTTTTTGGAGGCTTTTCTTTTTTATGTTTTTTTGAGCTTCTTTTGCAGTTGTTTTCTTCCAAATTCTAGCTGATAAAGATTTTGGTACTTGGAAAGATAGATAATGGGAAGGGTGAAATGTGTATTAGGTAATTATGTTCGTTATTTCATACATATTTATTATTTTTGTTTGAAATAACAGACGTTATATGAAAAAGCAATCTGTTTTACCTAAGTTCCAGATGTTATTGGAACAAATGGGAGAGAATATTAAACTTGCTCGTAAAAGGAGAAAACTAACAGCTGTACAGGTGGCTGAACGTGCTGGTATTGCTCGCTCTACTTTATACCTCGTTGAAAAAGGTGATGCTAGTGTCGCAATGGGAGCATATTTTAATGTGCTACGGGTCCTAGGTTTGCAGGATGATTTCTTGAAATTAGCATCAGATGACGTTTTTGGACGTAAGCTTCAAGATTTAGATTTATTGTAGGATGGCGGTTAATAAAATTGATATATATGTTTATGCCGATTGGTTTGGTTTACCACAGCCAACTTTTATCGGTATATTATCTGCCCATCAAGCAAAGGGTCGTAAAGCTTTTAGCTTTGAATATAATAAAGAATGGTTGAAGACTAAGGAACAACGTTTAATCGATCCTGATATTCAGTTTTATTCTGGACAACAATTCCCAAATAATAAAGAGAATTTTGGTGTTTTTTTAGATAGTATGCCTGATACTTGGGGACGTACACTGATGAAACGTAGAGAAGCCCACCTTGCCAAAACTAGTGGGACAAAAGCCAAAACCTTATACGATATTGATTTCTTATTAGGTGTGTTTGATGAAACCAGAATGGGGGCTTTTCGATTCAAACTTAATATTAATGGGGATTTTTTGGATAACAATATAGAAAAATCAACTCCTCCATGGTCGACTATCCGTGAATTACAACAAGCCGTTGTTCATTATGAGAACGATAAGGATGATGAAGCTATTAATAAATGGTTGAAATTACTTATTGCCCCAGGCTCTTCTCTAGGAGGAGCAAGACCAAAAGCTAATATTTTGGATGAAAACAATGAATTATGGATAGCGAAGGTTCCTTCTAAGAATGATACCATTGATAAGGCTGCATGGGAATATTTAACCTATAAATTAGCCATTAATGCAGGTATAGAAATGGCTGAATGTCGATTGGAGAATGTTAATGGTCATTATCATACATTTTTTACTAAGCGTTTTGATAGAGTTGGAGCTGATCGAATTCATTTTTCATCAGCCATGACCATGACAGGAAATAATGAAGATACAATAAAGGACAATCCAGCGAGCTATTTAGACATCGTCGAATTCATACAGGATAACGGATTTCAGGTTGATGAAAATCTAGCACAATTGTGGCGAAGAATGATATTTAATATCGCAGTTTCGAATACCGATGACCATCTTCGTAATCACGGATTTATTTTGGATAAAGAAGGATGGAAATTATCTCCAGCTTATGATCTTAATCCTTCTATTGATAAAGATGGATTAGCTTTGAATATCGATATGCATAATAATGCTTTAGATTATGATCTAGCGAAGACTGTCGGTGAACATTTTAGGCTGAATGAAAGTCAAATGAATAATATCATAGCAGAAGTATTAGCTTCTGTAAAAAAATGGGAAGTTTTAGCGAAAGAAATAGGTATTTCGAGAGCTGAACAAGAATTAATGAGATCTGCATTCAAAACAGAAACCTGACAAGGTAAAAAGACCACAAGAAGTTATCATTGACTAGGTGAATGAATATGGTGTAACGGGCTGATAACGGCCGCAAGTAAGGTCCGATTTGCCAAGAAACACGACCTTTTGCATATAGTTCGATCTTAGGTCTTTCTGAGCTTCTTTTGCAGTTGTTTTCTTCCAAACTTCCCGAAGAAATAGAATAAGGCGAAAACGACCAAAACAGCCATAAAAGGAACGAATATGGCTAGAATTGTTAAGACGGAGGAACCAATGGTCTCCATGGTCGAAATAATAAAATTGCCAAGACCCGCGGTACCGATGGACGAAGCGGCTCTTGTACCAGCTAGCACTGTACTGATCGTCGCTGCAGTTCCCCCTCCGGCGATAATGGCCGCTGACCAGCGGAAAAATGGGGAAATATCTGTAAACTGCACCGCAAACAGCAATGTTCCCGCAATCGTTGCCAAAGGAATGGAAATGGTATCCAGAATATTGTCAACAACGGGTATGTAGTAAGCGGCAACTTCGATAACCATCGCGATGCTTGTGGTGATCAGTACCAAGTTGGAACCTGCCCAAGCCCATTCATTACCCACCTGAAATAATTCCAGACGACAGCCCAGGCTGAGCAAAAACAAGGGCATAAAAATTCGGAAACCTGTTGCCGCAGCCAGACTAATGCCAATAAATGCACTGACCAGATATGTGGATAATTCCCCCATGACAAATGGATGCTTAGTTCTATCTATTAGTAGAATAAAAAAAGAGTGTTTTTTGTTTTTAAAATTATTGTGAACGGTCGGAATAGATGGCGTCTCGTGTGCGTTGTAAATGTTTGTTTTTTATAATGTTTAGCTCTATTTATAGATTTTGATTATATTGTATCGAATCATTCGATGAGCAGTGGATACTGTATTTGTTTAATTTTATGAAAGTAAAAGTCAAACAATTTGATGATTTAAGGTATTATATAAATAAACTTTCTTTTCATATGGACAACAACGAAAAAGACATTAGCAAATGCCCATTTCACAATGGAACGATGCGCAACTCCGTTGCGGGAGGGGGAACCCAAAATCAAGATTGGTGGCCAAATAGACTTCGTGTGGATCTTTTGAGACAACATGCGACAAAATCAAATCCAATGGATGAAGGTTTTGATTATGCTGAAGCTTTCAAGCAGTTGGATCTGGAAGCCGTTAAGAGAGATTTGCATACATTGATGACAGATTCACAGGATTGGTGGCCCGCAGATTTTGGACATTATGGCCCCTTATTTATTCGGATGGCCTGGCACAGCGCAGGAACCTATCGTGTAAGCGATGGCCGTGGTGGTGCTAGTACCGGACAGCAGCGTTTTGCTCCTTTAAATAGTTGGCCAGACAATGTGAGCTTGGATAAGGCACGTCGACTATTGTGGCCGATCAAACAAAAATATGGTAAGAATATTTCCTGGGCAGACTTATTGATCCTAACGGGAAATGTTGCACTCGAATCAATGGGATTTAAAACCTTTGGTTTTTCGGGGGGACGTGTGGATGCTTTTGAACCGGAATTGGATGTATACTGGGGATCAGAAAAGACCTGGTTAGGTGGTGATATCCGTTATGCACATGGCTCTGAAGGTGTGGTTGAATCGCATGGTGTTTTATCGGCCGATGATGACGCAGATGGCAAACAACATTCCCGCAATCTCGAAAAACCTTTGGCAGCCGTCCAGATGGGATTGATCTATGTGAATCCAGAAGGACCGGATGGAAATCCTGATCCTATTGCAGCGGCAAAGGATATCAGGGATACATTTGGTCGTATGGCGATGGATGATGAGGAAACTGTTGCGCTAATAGCCGGAGGACATACTTTTGGAAAAACACATGGTGCCGGACCAGCCGATAATGTTGGTAAGGAACCTGAAGCTGCTGGGATTGAACAGCAAGGGCTCGGATGGAAAAGCAGTTACGGTACTGGGGTCGGTACAGATGCCATTACCAGTGGTCTGGAAGTTATCTGGACCCAGAAACCCACAGAATGGACGAACCTTTTCTTTAAAAATCTTTTTGAAAATGAATGGGAGCTTACAAAAAGTCCCGCTGGCGCACATCAATGGGTAGCCAAGGGAGTGGAAGCCACTGTTCCCGATCCTTTTGACCCAAATAAAAAACGTAGACCGACGATGTTGACAACAGATCTGTCACTGCGCTTTGATCCTGTTTACGAGAAGATTTCGCGTAAATTCTATGAGGATCAGGATGCTTTCGCCGATGCTTTCGCCCGTGCATGGTTCAAATTGACACACCGTGATCTAGGTCCGCGTGAACGTTATCTTGGAGCTGAAGTACCTAGCGAAGAATTGTTATGGCAAGACCCCATTCCAGCCGTAGATCATGTATTGGTCGACGAACACGATGTCGAAGATTTAAAAACCACTATTTTGGCTTCAGGGCTTAGTATCGCTGAGTTGGTGACGACGGCATGGGCTTCGGCTTCAACATTCCGGGGATCTGATATGCGTGGTGGAGCAAATGGAGCTCGAATTCGGTTAGCGCCACAACGTTATTGGCAGGTTAATAATCCAACGCAATTACAAAAAGTGCTAACTGTGCTCGAACAGATCCAACAGGACTTTAATGGTAAGCAACAGGGGGGTAAAAAAATATCTCTAGCCGATTTAATTGTCCTTGCCGGAGCAGCAGCGATCGAACAGGGGGCAAGAGCTGGTGGACACACGCTAAAGGTTCCGTTTAATCCGGGACGTATGGATGCTTCCCAAGAACAGACGGATGTAGAATCAATGGGTTATCTCGAACCTATTGCTGATGGCTTTAGAAACTACCGAAAGGGTTCCTACACAGTTTCCACAGAATCATTATTGATTGATAAAGCGCAATTATTGACTCTATCTGTTCCGGAATTGACAGTTTTAATCGGTGGTATGCGTGTACTACAAGCTAATTTTGATGGTTCTCAGACGGGTGTGCTGACCGAACGTCCTGGACAGTTGACCAATGACTTTTTTGTGAACCTATTGGACATGGGAACAGCTTGGGCAGCCATTTCGCAGGATCGGGAACTCTTTGAAGGGACAGACCGTAAAACGGGCGCAAAGAAATGGGTTGCTGGACGCGCAGATCTGGTATTTGGTTCTAACGCCGAATTAAGGGCTGTTGCTGAAATCTATGGTAGTGCTGATGCGAAAGAGAAATTCGCTAAGGATTTTGTCGCTGCCTGGAATAAAGTGATGGAGTTGGATCGTTTTGATTTACACAGATAACTGGACGGAGCACCGCTCGCTAATGTAATCGCAAAGCACAGTAGCGGCGCCTGACAAGCGATTAATAATAGGAAGGCCTGTACATGATTGATGTGACCCCAAAAAGTTGGACGGATTAACAAAATTAAGTTTTTTGTACGAGAGCTCGGTATTCCACCGGGCTCTTTCCATTTAATCTATTTTTTATTCTTTTATTGTTGTAGTAGTGAATGTATTCTTCCAGGGAAAGGATAAACTCTTCTGCTGTCTCAAATCTTTGCGAGTATAGTAATTCTGTCTTTAAGATTCCAAAAAAGTTTTCAGCCACTGCATTGTCTAAGCAATTCCCCTTCCTGGACATGCTCTGTATAATTCCTTGTTTCTCTAAAGTCTCTCTATATCCATAATGTTGATATTGCCAGCCTTGATCAGAATGAAAAATAAGCCCTTTTGTGTCCTTTACTTTATCAAAAGCCTTATGTAACATTTCGTCTATCATCTGCATATTCGGACTTTTAGAGATACTATAGGAGATAACTTCTCCATTGAATAGGTCAAGTATTGGAGATAGGTAGATCTTCTCACCTTTGATGTTTACCTGAGTGACATCCGTAGCCCATTTCTGATTAGGCAAACTTGCCTTGAAATTCCTTTCAAGTACATTGGGGGCAATTCTACCAACTTCGCCTTTGTATGAGCGATAGCGAACTTTCCTGATATTACATTTTAGGTTCAATGTTCCCATTAATCTTTGAACAGTCTTATGATTTATATGATAACCCAAGTTCTTCATTTCGGCCGTTACCCGTCGATACCCATATCTGCCCTTATGCAAGTGATATATGCGTATAATCTCTTCCTTTTCATTCTTGTATTTATCTCTATTATTCAGGCGTTTGAGATGATAATAAAATACCGAACGAGCCATCTGTTTGCAATCCAATAGAATTGCAACATCATGTGCAGGCCTTAGCTCTTCGATGGCTTTCGCCCACTCATTCGTTCGCGGGCTTCTCTTTCCTTGACTAAGGCCGTGACTTTTTTTAATAGTGCGTTCTCGGCTCGCAAACGGGCATTCTCTGCCTGGAGTTTTTCTAATTCTGTTTCAGGCTCGTGCTTCTTTGATCTACTCATATCTTTAGGTGGTCGTCCACGTTTTTTTTGTTGGTGTAGTGCACCATACCCCTCAATTCGTACTGATTTTACCCAGCGCTCTAAAGCGGTTCTGCTTACGCCATATTGCAAAACAACTTGTCCTAAAGATACTTTTTTTTCTATAACAGTCCTTACCATTTCTTCTCTGAAATCAGTTGTAGTCCTGGTATTAGGGCGCTTGAGTAGCCCATTTTCACCATAAAGATTATACTTCCGAACCCAATCCAAGATCATCCGTTCGCCTATATGGCGTTCGCGCGATATGCGTAATATCGGCTTCCCGTTTTTTACTTGAGAAACTATATCTAGTTTCTCCTCAAATGTGTGTTTTGCCATAAATAGTGAACCCCAAAAGTTTTGTCCAACTTTTGGGGTTCACTACATTTGGACAGGCATTTTTGTTTCCATGGGATTGCCGTAGCGATATTTCCTTTTGGGGTAATTTTAGCGACATATACGCGGGTAAAGCGTTAGAATAAGACGCTTTGCAGCCGCTTTTTAAAATCTTTCTCATCCATCCAATCATAGACGGTATCTTTTAGCTTTTTGATAATCTCTGCTTTAGATTCGGCGACAACTTTTTTCTTTTTGGTAAGCACATTGGACACAGGCGTATTCGTGATCTCGACCTTCGTCGCAAACATATTGATATTCAAAACGGGAACAGAAATGCCAAGGATCAGCCCTGGCAGGCCATGGATTAATTCGGGCCCACCCGATATCGGGATCTGCCCGGCAAAAAATGCGACAACATAGATCGAATCTTGTATAATGCCATTTGCACGCCGGCAATCATAGCCTGCAATATTGCGATATTCATCTGTATATTTCCATTTCACTGTAGGCAGCGAGTCCTTCATCAGCAGTTGTTCGTCGCCAAAAGGCAATAATTTGATGAATTCTTTATTCTTAAAATCCATATATGTTTTTGAATCGGCCACTGCTGGATTATACCATGAAACATTGCGATAATTAGCGGGATAGTCTTCCTGCACGGTTTCAAATAAAGTCTCGGTATCGTAAAACTTCAACGTATGATGTGTGATCACCTCAACAGGCCCATTTTTGACCGCATTTTCCACACTCAGTTTGTCCCAAGTATCCAGATCGGGTTTGTTCAGAAAATTTCGTTTCAAGTAGTTCTGCACATGGAATTTTCGTTCAAAAGTAACCGTACCACTGCTCGGAAAGTATGCGTGCTGTGCCTGTATCGCTGTGATGGACAAGCATAAAAGCACGATCATTACTAGTATTTGCTTTTTCATTTGGCATCTCCTTTCATCTGTAAATAATTTTTTCTTCCATCGGCCAGATGGAGCTTACCATGATTAAAATTCACCTTAATCTTGGACAATAAAATTGATAATTTAATCATGGACGGTTCATTGTTGTAAAATTATAGATCACTTTTAACATCCCGTAACGACGCAATACATCGTTGCTTGTCTGGATAAATGCAGTACCATCCTGGTAGCGACGCACTCCAATATTTTTATTTAATATATCGTTGACAAATAGTTGTGCTTCCAAGGATTTATCCTTCAGGAACTTTTTAGAGATATAACCATTCATGTTCATCATGTTAATGGATTGCAATGTCTTTGTTGCTGCCTGATAATTCTGTTGCATGGATAGCGAAATTTTAAAGTCTTTGGGAAAGTAATAAGTGACTTGCGAATAGGAACCGAATTTAAAGGTGGTTTGATTCAGCTCGGGCTGTAAATAGGAATCCATTTTTTCTAAACCGGGGCTTAAATTGATATTAAAATCCAATTTATTGGCCTTATACCTGCTAAAGCCAATCTGAGGATTAAGGTTCCAACTTTGATTCCGGTTGAGCTTGGGTTCCTCATTCAACAACGATAAGTAGCTATATTGGCTATTATAGCTTGCATTCATACCCATGTTCATCCTTAATCCCCATTTTTTTTGCAACATAAAGCCATAGGATCCACTTGCAAACAGACGCCAATTGTCTTTATCAATATTTACGAAGGAAATTTGTCGGGTACCATCTTCGAGATTGTAACGGATACTATTATTGATGCTGCGTCGCCCCTGATCGGCACTAGCGTAAAAATAGAAGCTTTGGTCTTTGAGCTGCTTATATGAGTTGTAATTGATCGAATAATAGTTGTTAAATCCAGCCTTCAGGTCCGGGTTGTCCAGATATTCCACTAAGGGCTGGGCATTTTGTTTGAGCGGCTCAATCTGCGTCAATGAAGGTTGAGTGGTGCGCCCGCTATAATTCAGCCATAAGCTCTTGCTTTTAGAGATTTTATAATTGACCGAAAGTGATGGTCTTAAAGAGATCTGATCGCGTTGCAATACGGTATTCAAATTATTATACGTTCTCTTTACCGCCTCAAACTCAGTCTGATTGCTTACATTGATTGTCAAGGCATTGCTCTTATAATTCAGTGAAGTGTTGATATTATTTTTTAAGCTGGAAAAGTTAAAATCATTTAATATACGCTGATCCAATACCGTGTATTCGCCTGTGATCGAATCTCGATTGAAGGATTGATTGAGCGTCTCTGATTTATTGCTGGAAAAGGCGTAGCCGACTGATCCTGTAATTTTTTTAGAAAGGGGTTCTGTAAAGGTTACCGAAGCGCCATACGTATTATTTCTGAATTCATCTTTTTTAAATTGATCGATGGTGTCGGTACGCCGGCTATTTTCAAAATAATTTTCCGAAAAATACCGTGTATTCGAAAGGTTCCGGTCCGTATTGGCGTTGACATTGAATGTGATGGAGCGACGTTCTTTTTTAAACCGTCGCGTTAGGATAGCATTCACATTGAATTTATCCTGATCGCTCTCCCGATCAGTCCGTGAATTGGTGCTTGTAATCGGATCCCCATTCAGGGTTTTCTGATAAGCTTCCGCTTCGGAGCTATTATCCCTGCTGGATTTATTAAAGCCCATATTAATGGTCAAATCAGCCAATGAATCCAATTTAGAATCGTACCTCAAATTGGCGACATTTGTTCGGTTTTCATTTTCCGTCCGGGTGATGTTACTATCTATTTGTGCCCGCTCAGGCAGGTTATTCTGTGCATTATAGGTACTGGTATTATCCACATTGATCTGACTCCGTTTGTAATTGACATTAATTTTATGCTTGTCATTTTTGGATTTATCGGAATAACTCACCCCCATATTCAGCGCTTTAGGTATACCTCCACCCCTGTATTGTCCATCCCATCCGCCATCAGTGTCGTCACCACTGGAAGAAATCATAATACCGCCACCATCCATCACCTGGATATTGCTGCTCCCACCCACACCATATTTCTGGCTATCTTCAAAGCCCAATCCTACCATGCCATCATTGGCCAGAATACCGTAGGCGGCAATTTTTTGGGAACCTTTAAACTTATTGAGCATGGCTTTTCCGCCGTAGTAGCTATCGGTTCCGGCACCGGCAATGGCCTGACCAAACATTCCTTTCTTTTTATCTTCTTTCAGCTTGATATCAATGGTCTGTGTGCGCTCGCCATCGTCCACGCCCGTCCGCACGGCCAGGTCCGACTTCTTCTCGTAGACCTGCACCTTGCTCACCATATCCGACCGGATATTCTTGGTGATCAGGGTTGGATCGTCCCCAAAAAACTCCTCGCCATCAAGCAGTACCTTTTTCACTTCTTTGCCCTGCGCTGTGATCTTTCCCGTCCCGTCGATGGTTATACCCGGAAGCACTTTGAGCAAATCCTCAACTTTGGCATCTTTCTCGACCTTAAAACTCCCGGCATCGTATTCTATGGTATCCCCTTTGATAACAACCGGAATTCTTCCGTTCACCTGTACCTCTTCCAAAAGCAATGCCGCCTTTGACAGCGCTATTGGTCCAAGATCAAGCCCCTGCGAGGTAATATGGATATCCTTCACGAGGTCGGCATATTGCGGATAGGACACGACCATTTTATACCTGCCTGTATCCAGATTGGCAATTTGGAAAGTTCCATTTTCTTTTGATCGATCAAATTTAATTAAAATAGAATCTTTTGGGTTAAGTAAAGCAACAGACGCTTGATGGAGCTTGGCTTGGTCTTTGGCATCCACGACAGTACCTATAAGCCTATGCTGGGCATAGGAAATAGAACTTAGAGCCGAAAGCACAAGCAACAGAACTAAGGAATAGGCTAATTTCATAAAATTTCCGTTTATATATTGTCGCAATAAAGATATTAATGTTGCTACGGAAAATTCGTAAAATAATGTTAAATAATTGGCAAATTAAAAAATATACGATAAACACCTAAAATACAGATAATTAAAATTTATTGAAAAATATAACGAAGTAAAACATGCCTTAGCGGGGCTTTCATTTCCCGACAAAACAGCTTTGTTAACTTAGAAAGAAATATAGTTTCGCTATTTTTTTCTTTTGGATAAAACAGAAAAAAGGCCGCCAAAAAGTCAAATCAAATCCTTTTGAGTATTGAGTATCTAAAATGGGGTTACGGGGACGAACTATAAAATTGCATAACATGTAACATTGCATAAAAAACGGGGCTATCCAAAAAATGGACAGCCCCGCTCCTAATCAAGTATGTTATTTGGTGTCGTCTACATTTAGATTCAACTCTTTTTCTTTATTAATTAAATGTGCAATGCTGGTGTCATTCAAAATTTGCAGCATCGCATTCCGCACTTCCACAAAGGTATCACGGATGCCACAGGCATGTTCCTCGGTACACTCTTCACAGGAACGGTAGAAATTTAGACTGACACAAGGCAATAAGGCAATCGGCCCATCGATCAGACGCATTACCTGCGATAAAAATACATCTTCGGGCGCTTTATTTAGACTATAGCCACCACCGGCACCTTTTTTACTATAGAGAATCCCTGCGTTGCGCATTTCAAGGAGAATCTGTTCCAAGAATTTTTTTGGAATATTTTCTTCCTGTGCGATCTTAACGATCTGCATAGGTTCATTTCCGTAATTACGACCGAGCACCATAAGTGCCTTTATTGCATATTTTGTCTTTTTGGAAAGCATAATTTGTTAACCCCCTGTTGAATTGCAAATTTACGTTTTTTATTCAATAGAATAAAACACATAAACCTGCCCTGTAAAAGAAGAGCCCTTAGCACAATTTATCGCCGGGATATCCTTGTGCTAAGGGCGAATATGATTTAAAACCTAATTGCTATTGGCCCAGTACTGCGGTAATGGGTTTGCCTATACTGCCATTCGGTTCGGTAATATGCAATAGCGATGAAATTGTAGGTGCGATATCAACAATGTGTACCTCGGTATTGGATACGCCGGGCTTAATACCCCAGCCCATAAATACCAATGGAATATGGGAGTCATAACCCGACCAGGTACCGTGGGTCGTACCTGTAGAACGTGGGGTACCATCATACCACTGCGGTTCACAAACAATCTGGATTGCACCGCTTCGTTTGTAATTGTAACCATTGATCATTTTTTCACGGACAGGCTGTGGAATCATCAGACCTTCGCTCTTTTCCATATCTGCAACATAGGCAACACCTTCGGTGTGGCGCAATTCGCGGATAATTGTCTCTTTGATTTTATCGCGATCCAATTGAAGGGAATCAATTAGTTGATTATTCAAATGTACCTGGTAATTCATCATGCTCTTGACAATTTTTTCCTGCCCAAATTTCTCCTTCAACTTTTTATTAAGGTCGGAGATAATCTGACGGGAATAGAAATAGCCTCCATTTCCTTTCATGTCCATGTAGAATCGGGAATTGTAAGAAGCACCATGGTCAGCTGTCAGGAAGAAAGTATAGTTGCCTTTACCAACTGTGTTATCCAGGTAGGTGAAGAAATTTGCCAGCTGTTTATCCAATTGCAGATAAATATCTTCAATTTCAACTGCTGTCAAGGAATAACGGTGTCCCACATAATCAGTAGCGGAAAGACTGACACAAAGGAAATCGGTATTTTTAGTCGGATTGTTTCCCATCTGCTCATTCTTGATGGCTTCCATTGCCAGATCCAGGGTAAACTGGTTGCCCATGGGTGTTGTCTTGATCAATTCAAGTCCTTCATCTTTCATCAGCTTAGATGTCGCACGCGGCAAGGTCGGTTTATCTTCACCGGGGTATTTCCCTTCATAGATATTATCATCCGCAATACTGTTGGTTGCATAGGTGCTTACATCGTACATCGGCTTCCAGTCTGCCTTAAGATACTTTTCAGCTAATTTTTTCTTATTGAAGTCAACTACCCATTTTGGCAATTGGTCCATATAGAAATTAGAGGTAATCCAATTTCCGGACTTCGCTTCAAACCAATAAGCAGCATCCGCAAAATGACCCGCAGGTAATATTCCGCCCCTATCCTTAATGGCAATACCAATGACCTTAGATTTGAAATTAGAAGCAAGTTTCAATTGATCTGTTACGGTAGAAGCCAGCAAATTCCGAGGGGATTGTTGTCCTTCCTTTTCTGTTGTACCTACGCCGACAACATTATCATCCTGGGTACAATACATATTCTTGCCGGTAAGTTCTTCGATCCAATCATTCCCTGCAATACCGTGAATCGACGGGACAGAACCGGTATATACCGAACTGTGCCCGATAGCGGTATAGGTCGGAATATAATTGATCAGGGTATTCTCACAGGAGAAGCCTTCTTTCAAAAGTCGCTTGAAACCATCATTTCCATATCGATCCGCAAAACGGTATAGATAATCCCAACGCATCTGATCCACCATCAGACCGACGACCAATTTAGGTCTTTCCGGTTGTTGTGCCATGGTGGAGAGTGCTGCTATTCCAAATACGACACTTAAAAAAAATCTTTTAATCATAATAGTATTGAGTATTTAGTATTGAGTATTTAGATTTTAGTTTTGGCAAACCTTTGGTTTACTAACATGATCTTTCATTCCTTGCTCTTTAATTTTAGTTGCTATCCAAAGTACGGGCATATCGCATTAATAACGCATGCTAATGTAGGACTTAATCTTTTAAATGTGCCTTTAAAAATTGTCCTGTATAAGAATCTTTACAATGTACCAGATCTTCTGGAAGTCCTGCAAAGACCAACTTACCGCCTTTATTACCTCCTTCAGGCCCAATATCAATCACCCAATCGGCCGACTTGATCATGTCCATATTATGTTCGATGACCAAAATACTATTCCCAAGAGCGATCAGCGCATCAAATGATTTTAAGAGCTTTTTGATATCCTGAAAATGTAAACCTGTAGTCGGTTCGTCAAAAATAAATAAGGTTTTCTTGCTGTTATTGCCTTTGATAAGGAAAGAAGCAAGTTTAATCCGCTGTGCCTCTCCGCCAGAAAGTGTACTGGAAGACTGCCCGAGCTTCACATAGCCCAGACCTACGTCCTGTAGGGGCTGTAACTTAGCCAATATCTTAGGCTGATCGCCAAAGAATACAATGGCTTCATCCACGCTCAGCTCAAGTATATCCGCTACGGATTTACCTTTATACTGCACATCAAGGACAAACTGTTTGAAACGTTTTCCGCCACAGGCCTCACAGGGCAGTACAATATCGGCCATAAATTGCATTTCGATTTTCACTTCTCCTTCACCCTGACAGACATCACAACGGCCACCCTCTACATTAAAAGAAAATGCTGCAGGTTTCAATCCAGCAGCTTTGGAAGCAGCCTGATTGGCATACAATGCCCGGATTTCGTCCCAGGCTTTCACATAGGTCACGGGATTGGACCGCGAAGAACGACCGATTGGATTCTGGTCCACCATTTCGATCTGCTCCACCTGTGCTATATCACCTTCGATGGAATCATATACGCCCGTTTGTTCACCGGAATAATTGCCAATTGACTTCTGCAATGCCGGATAAAGAATCCGTTTTACCAGGGAGGTCTTTCCAGAGCCCGATACCCCAGATACAACAGTAAATGTATTTAAAGGGAACTGTACATCGATCCCTTGAAGGTTATTCTCATGCGCGCCCTTCACGGTAATGCTATGGGACCACTTACGTCTTTTCTTGGGCACTTCAATCTGGCTTTTGCCACTCAGGTATTGCCCGGTCAAACTCTTGCTGTCCTTTAAGATCTCGCCGTATGTTCCTGCAAATACCATTTCCCCGCCATTGATCCCGGCTTCGGGACCGATATCAATCAGGTAATCTGCGGCTTCCATCATTTCCTGCTCATGCTCGACCACGACAACCGTATTGCCTACATCACGCAGGGATTTCAGTACCGAAATCAGGCGCTGTGTATCACGCGGATGCAATCCAATACTAGGCTCATCCAACACGTAAATAGAGCCGACCAGGGAACTTCCAAGTGAAGTTGCCAAATTGATCCGTTGCGATTCTCCGCCGGATAGTGTATTCGACAGGCGGTTTAGGGTAAGATAACTTAAACCAACATCACATAAAAATTGTAGGCGGTTATTAATTTCGGCCAATAAACGTTTGGCGATCACCTTTTCATTTCCTGTCAACGATAAATCCGTAAAAAATGACAGGGCCTCTTCAAGCGGCATCAATACGATATCGGTGATGGACTTACCCCCTACTTTGACATAAGTCGCATCTTTGCGCAACCTCGTTCCCCGACAATCCGGACAGTCCGTCTTGCCACGGTAACGGGACAACATCACCCGGTATTGAATTTTATAGGTCTGCTCTTCGAGTTCTTCAAAGAACTTGTTAAGTCCAGTAAAATAGCTATTTCCTGTCCACAGAAGTTCCTTTTGCGCTGCAGTCAGATCGGAATAAGCACGGTGTATCGGAAAATCAAACTTTAGAGAGTTTTTTACCAACACCTGTAACCATTCGCCCATTTTCTCCCCACGCCAGGGAGCAATAGCCCCATCATAGACAGAGCGGCTTTTGTCCGGAATAACAAGATCCGGATCTATACCAATGATCTTCCCATAGCCTTCGCATCGACGACAGGCACCATAGGGATTATTGAAACTGAAGAAGTTGGGACTGGGTTCTTCGAAGGTAATTCCATCGAGTTCAAACTTATGTGAAAAATGGTGTCTTTTACCGTTTTCTTCGATATATAGCTCCCCTTTACCCTCAAAAAACCCCGTTTGAATGGAATCGGATAATCGATTCATGGTATCATCATCCTGTTCAATACGTATCCGGTCCACGACGATCAATACCTCGCCATCCTGAATGGTTTCGTTGGCCATGCCCTTATCGTCAATAATGCTTTCGATTTTTTGCATTTTATCCTGATAGACGACACGGACAAATCCCTTTTGCAGCAAAAGGGACAACTCTTCCTTGAGCTTTCGCCCATGGGAAGGTACCAAGGGAGCCAACAGTGTCACGGATTCGCCCGCGTCCAATTTCAGGGCAAAATCTACCACCGAACTCACACTGTCTTTGGTCACCTCCCTGCCCGAGACAGGAGAAATCGTCTTACCGATCCTTGCATAGAGTAATTTCAGGTAGTCATATATTTCGGTAGAAGTCCCTACTGTAGACCGGGGATTACTGGTAATAACACGCTGCTCAATGGCAATTGCTGGGGCAATACCTTTGATGTAATCCACCTCGGGTTTGTTCATCCGGCCCATAAACTGCCGTGCATAGGAAGAAAGACTCTCCACATAGCGCCGCTGCCCCTCAGCATAGAGGGTGTCGAAAGCGAGGGAGGATTTTCCCGAGCCCGACATTCCGGTAATGACAACTAATTTATTTTTGGGGATATCAACATCAATATTCTTTAGATTATTGACCCTGGCCCCTTTTATCTGAATATATTCTTTTGGAGTATGCTCCACTTTTTGACTCATAATAATCCTTATCTCCCACAAAGTTACGCAATCTTAGCTGATTATAGTCCCAATGAATTAAAAGCTCGCGCGAAAAAACATCGTAGTGATCATCGTATCGTACTGTGCGTTAAAGGTTACCTTTTTTCATTTCACCAACGGCATAATCGACGGCTCTCGCCGTTAATGCCATATAGGTCAGCGATGGATTTTGTGTTCCGGTTGAGGTCATACAGGCGCCATCGGTAACAAATACATTTTTTACCAAGTGTAGCTGGTTCCACCTATTCAGTAAGGACGTTTTTGGATCCAATCCCATGCGTACGCCGCCCATTTCGTGGATATCCAGCCCCGGATTTTGCCCGCTGTCACTGACGTTGAGATTCTTGACCCCTGCTACCTCGAGCATCTCCTGCCCCTGCTGAAAGAAGTCGTCGCGGGATTTGTAATCATTCTCCCCGTAACCAACGGCAGTAATCAATTGTGGGATGCCATAAGGATCTTTCTTATCAGGACTCAAACGCACATGATTGCTTTCCTGTGGAATCGTCTCCCCCTGCATCATCATGGTGACTCCCCAGCCTCCCAGCTCAGATAAACTATCTTTGTATGCTCCGCCAACAGACTGGCCATCAAAACTCCCGCCTCTTGAACGGTAAGCTCCAAAGAATGATGCATAGCCCCGTAAAAAATCGGTTTCCTGTCGATGTACATTTCTAAAATTGGGAATAATCGGTTGGGTGGGCCTACGCCCATAGTAATATTTATCTTCGTAGCCCTCCATTGTACCGCTTATTGTCCCCAAATAATTATGAAAGGCCACGTATTTTCCCAATAGCCCACTATCATTCCCCAGGCCATTTGGAAAGCGGGCGGAAGTGGAATTCAACAGAATCAAATTTGTTGCCAGTGCTGAGGCATTCACAAAGATGACTTTCGCAAAAAATTCCTGACTGGTCTTAGTCAGGGTATCCACAATCCGGACACCGACTGCTTTTTGTAAACGATCGTCATAAAGTATAGATTCGACAATTGCCTGCGGACGAACGGTCAGCTTTCCTGTTTTCGCCGCCCAGGGTAAAGTGGATGCATTGGAGCTGAAATATCCACCAAAAGGACATCCACGATGACACAAGCTACGTGCCTGACACTGGCTACGCCCCTGATCAATATGGATCTGCCGGGGCTGGGTCAAGTGAGCACAGCGCCCCTGGATCACCGGGCGATCTTTGTACTGCGACTGAATACGTTGTTGTATCGTTTTTTCGACAACATTCATCTCCCATGCCGGAAGAAAATCTCCATCTGGCATGGCCTCAATTCCATCCTTATTACCCGAAATGCCAGCAAAGTGCTCAACGTAGGAATACCATGGCGCAATATCGTCATAACGAATAGGCCAATCCACGGCAAAACCATCCCTTGCCGGGCCTTCGAAATCGTACTGCGACCATCGCTGGGTCTGACGGGCCCAAAGAAGCGATTTGCCCCCAACCTGATCGGCCCGAATCCAGTCAAATGGCTTTTCCTGGATATATGGCTGTACAGCATCGGGCAAAAAAAAGTGTTTGGCATCTTCGCGGTAGACATAACATTTTGAAGCAATGGGATTCTCATTTCTGGTCTGCAGATCCACCTGCCCCCCATACTTAAACTCCCAAGGGTCCGTATATGCTGTCGGGTAATCCTGAATATGTTTGGCATCTTTACCCCGTTCCAAAACAAGGGTTTTTAATCCTTTCTCGCAAAATTCTTTGGCGGCCCATCCACCGGAGATGCCCGAACCGATCACTATGGCATCAAAATGATTTTCCTTGCTCATGCGTATATTTAGGTCATATTTGAAAAGGTAATATACTGTAAATAACAGCATTGCAACAAATACTCTAGGAAAATCCCATAATTTTGTTACAAAATAACCACTGTATATCCGACATTGAGCAGGTCTTGTCTAATGACACTTTTTCACATTGCCACCTGATGTTTCAAACAATTATTTTGAATATATATCAATTAACAATTAATCCTTCTTAATTTTTGCTAGTCTTAAAAATATAGTTTTGATAACAATGTAGCAATACCAATAGAAATTGCGTTTTAATAATAAAATAAAAAATGGTTATGAGAAAAAATCTATTTAAAGTAATGGTCATGATGCTGTTCGTCTTCGCAGCATCCACAACAGTAAGTAAAGCACAAATGGTAATTGATAAAATAGACTTAAGTATTTTTCCAGCGGCAGAAAAGGGATACAAAAAAATGGTGATCGAAGTTCCACATTCGGACAACGATAAGAATAAAAAAATCGAATTCGCTGTAGGTAAATGGATGGAAGTGGACGGTTGCAACAATTTTAACTTAGCCGGTTCCCTTGAGAAGAAAGATCTTCAGGGCTGGGGTTATGATTACTATGTATTCAAAACCAACGGGAATGTAGCAAGTACCATGATGGCCTGCCCGGATAAAGCCAAGAGAAATCTTTTTGTAAGTGCCCAACCTGAAACGGTACGTTACAATGGTCGAATGCCTATTGTTATTTATGTTCCTGAAGGTTATGAAGCGCAATTCAAAATCTATTCGACAGATGGAGATACCTATCGGGCTGCTGAAGTCAGGGAAAAGAAAAAATAATAGCCACTACATTCTGTTTAGTTGGCCCAAAAACAACAAACAAAGCTGATAATGAAAAGCCTTCAATAAAAATTGGAGGCTTTTCCTTTTTTGTAGCCATCGAACAGAAAAACACGCTGATCTCTTCAAAATCCCGCGAAAATACCAGCCTCAACAACATGATTAACAAAGCATTGTAGCAATATAAAAAAATCTTCATACCAAAAACTTAACATTGCATTGGTTTAGTATTAATACACAAAGTTTAATATTGCTTACGTTTTCAGACATAAGTATATAAATGATCATGTTTAATCGACCTTCATCACATCTATCAAAAATTGCAGTGCTCACGTGTATCTTAACGACGTTATCTGCAAAGGTTGTTGCCCAATCCCCCATATTTGAGGGAAAGCTGATTGATTCCCTGAGTCAGGACGCTATTCATGGAGCAACCATTCGAAATTCCCATTGGGGTAAATTAGTTTCATCAGACCCAACAGGAAAATTCTCCATCCAGGCGCAAATCGGAGATACCCTGCGTATAGCCTTTATGGGTTACCTGCCTAAAAACTTTATTATCTCCAATCAGGGCCCGCTATTGATTTCCTTATCGCCTAATCAACAATCACTCAATGAAGTAGTGGTCACTGCCCTGGGTATAAAGAAAGAAAAACAGGCCATCGGTTATTCCGTACAGGAGATTAAAGGCAAAGATCTGGTCAAGGCCCGCGAACCAAATGCAATATCCAGTCTTGCGGGGCGTGTATCGGGCCTGACAATTACCCCGAGCACAAATCTATTCGGAGATCCCGGTATCACTTTGCGTGGGAGAAGCAATATTCTTATTGTCGTAGACGGTATGCCGATCAATACAGATTCCTGGAACCTGAGTCCCGATGATATTGAATCTTATTCTGTATTGAAAGGAGCAAATGCTGCAGCACTATACGGAAATCGTGGACAAAATGGTGCTATTGTCATTACAACCAAGCGAGCCAAGACTGAGGAAAAGGGTTTTCAAGTAGAGTTTAACTCGAGCACCCAACTCCAAACCGGCTACAATGCGATCCCTAAGATTCAGACGGAGTATGGTCCCGGTTCAAATTTTCAATATGCATTCAAAGATGGACGCGGTGGCGGAATAAACGATAACGACTATAATATCTGGGGACCCCGATTCGAAGGCCAGCTTATCCCTCAGTACAATAGTCCTATAGACCCCAAAACCGGATCTTTGGTACCGCTTCCCTGGGAAGCCCGTGGAAAAGATAATTTAAAGGAATTTCTTCAAAATGGATTGTTGAGCACCAACAATATCGCTATTTCGAGTAAAACGGAGCGTGGGGACATTCGCCTTTCGGCTTCGCAGCTATTTCAACGCGGCACAACACCCAATACAAAACTAGGGGGCACAAATATCAATTTAACAGGTGGTATTAATGCCGGAAGCAAATTGAGGATAGACGCAAGCATCAATTACAATAAGCAATATTCGCCAAACTATCCCAATATCGCTTATGGACCAAACAGTCCCATTTATATTCTAACACTGTGGGGTGGCGCCGATTATGACATCAATGATCTGAGAAACTATTGGCAACCGGGGAAAGAAAATGTACAACAGTATAATCGCGAATACACGATATATGACAACCCATGGATGACAGCTTATGAAAACCTGCGTACCTATGACAAAGATGATATTTACGGCTATGTTTCGGCAAATTATAAATGGAACAGCCATCTTTCTTTGAACGCGCGCAGCAGCGCGAGCACCTGGAACAGGAACCGAACCATCAAAATTCCAATATCTGCCAATTTATACAACTACAATATCGGCGGAAGCCGTGTCGGCGGTTATCAGGAAACTTACGATACTTTCTGGGAAAATAACACCGAGATCTCTTTAAAATATCAAAATCGTATTTCAGAAGACCTAGGCTTCAGCGGTTCCCTATTTGGAAACTTACGAACTGTTAGCGCAAAATCCTTGTTTGCCCGTACGGATCGAGGGTTGACTGTCCCTGGTGTTTATGATCTGAGCAATTCGGTCATGCCAACTGTATCGACCAACGACCGTGCGCTCCGTCAGGTCGGAAGCGCTTATGGTTTTGTGGATCTTGACTACAAAAATATGCTGTTCTTGAACCTAACCGGCCGATTCGATAAATCGTCGACCATGCCAGTAAAAAATAACACCTATTTTTATCCATCTGCATCCTTAAGTGCGGTCATATCACAGATGGTTGCTCTACCACAAGTGATCTCTTCGCTTAAAGTACGTGGTGCCTATGCCAATGTTGCCAGTGATTTCGTTAATGAAACAGCACAATACGATATTTACAAGCTGCTGCCAGCCTATACCAATTACGGTCGTTGGGCAAACTCCATGACTGGCGTTACCTATACAGATGTATTACCCAATCCGGATCTCGTAGCAGAACGTGTAAAGACAGCGGAGATCGGCTTAGAAACCCGTCTTTTTAATAACCGTCTCGGCCTGGATGTCGCCGTATTCCGAAACCTGGAAGGTCCCCGAATTATCGAACTGGCTACTTCTGTCACTTCGGGCGTCAAGGCAAGACAAACTAACGGGTTGACTTTGCTGCGAAAAGGAATTGAATTGAGTATAGACGCCACGGCAATCCAACGTGAGCAGTTCAGCTGGAATGTAGTAGTCAATACATCGACCAACCATGCTTGGCTGCATGCTATAGATGGCCAGCAGACCCGCTCCGGCAATGTTCGCATCGGAGAACGCTGGGACGGCTTCTATGTAAATGATTTTCAACGTGATGAAAAAGGAAATTTAATCGTGGGGACCAACGGTCTACCGGCCTACAATCCCTATGTCAGCAAGATCGGATACAGTGACAATAAGTTCACGGCCAGCATCAGCAACAGCTTCCGCTACCGTGATTTCAACCTGAGTTTTCTTGTCGACGGCCGCTTTGGCGGGTTGATCAAAAACGTACAGGATGCCAAACAATGGGGATCTGGCACGCACCCTGAATCGGCCAGCGTCTATCGCCTAAAAGACTGGCAAAACAGAGACAGCAAAGATTACAAGGGCTCGATAATGACCGAGGGATTAAAGATTGTCAAAGGCCAATTGAGCACTGATCAAGATGGTAAAATAATCTCCGACACACGGGAGTTTGCAAGCAATGACATCCCCGTTTTATGGCAAAACTGGGCCACCAATTACTACCAATCCGGACCGATCAGTGCAAAAGACAGGACATTTGTCAAATTGCGGGAAATTGTCCTCAGCTACAACCTTCCGGTCAGTTTACTGAAAAACACTGGTTTTTTACGCAGCGCAAGCGTCTCTATCGTTGGCCGGAATCTGCTATACTTTACCGGTAAAGGGACGCAAAACATGGATCTGGATCAATTTACCGCAGCCAGTTCGGATTACCAAACGCCATCGGTAAAAAGCTTTGGCCTAAATATTAATGCTACTTTTTAAAGGTTTTAACACATCAAGATATTTTCCACTATGAAATGCTTTAAATCAATTCTACTTTTATTAGTCTTGGGGGGTACACTGAGCTCCTGTAAAAAAATCGAGGACTTGCAAAAGGATCCTGCTGCCGTCTATGATCCAGCACCGAAGCTGCTGTTTACCGGAATATTAATGCGCGCTCATGACGCACCCTGGAGCGAAGACCATCGGTACAATCAGTTCATGACCCAAAATGAGGCCTATTATACCGGACAACCCTACAGCTGGACTACAGGCTCCTTTGATACACCTTATGGCGTGCTGCGGGATGTCTATCGGATGGAAATCGAAGCGGCGAAAACACCCGAATTAGGAGCTGTTTACCTCACGCTGGCCAAGTTCTTCAAAGCCTATTTTTTTACGCGGACAACCGAAATGTTCGGTGATATCCCAATGGCAGATGCCCTCCAGGGGGAGACCAACAACAACTTTGCCCCACGGTACAATACGCAGCAGGA
Organism: Sphingobacterium sp. CZ-UAM; assembly: GCF_002000245.1. Taxonomy (GTDB): domain Bacteria; phylum Bacteroidota; class Bacteroidia; order Sphingobacteriales; family Sphingobacteriaceae; genus Sphingobacterium. The sequence goes on from NZ_MTCM01000002.1 coordinate 639,086, forward strand.
AGTCTATCTACAGGTGCTCTCCTGGCTGGAGGAGGCCAATATCGAACTGGCTGATTTCAAAGCGAAAGGCACCCTACTGGAGGGTGATTTCTTTTACAACGGAAAAACGGAACAATGGCAGAAATTGGTCAACTCCCTGAAGTTGCGTATCCTGTTAAGCCTGAGTAAACGCGCCGATGACAGTCCAGCACTACGTATTAAAGAGCGATTTGCGGAGATGTTGGCCAATCCGTCAAAATTCCCGCTGATTCTTGACAATCGGGACAATTTTCAACTGCAATACAATTCGATCAATACCTATCCGCTCTGGCCTACTGACGGAGTGATTATCAAAAAAGATGTGCGGAACACCCTGGGGGCAACTTATCTGGACATTCTAAAGGCAACCCGAGATCCACGATTGCTCGTTCAGGCATTACCAGCGACTGCTTTGCCATTTGATCCGGCCAAACCTTTCGAAGCTTATCAAGGCGGTAAAACAGGTGATTTACAAAGTACACTTTTGAAACAGGCTACTGAAGGTCTGCTATCCATGATCAATTTTGATTATTGGCTCGCCTCGCCTTCGGGTTTACCCTCCATTCAACTTGGAGCGGCTGAAGTACAGTTTGCGCTTGCCGAAGGGATCAACCGCGGCTGGAGCAATGCTGATGCAAAATCCAGATTTGAAGCGGGTATAACACAGTCCATGCAGTCCTATGGTATTTCCCCAGAGAAGATTGAAGCCTTTTTAAGGGCTTATCCTTACAAAGGGAATAATCCGGAAGGTTTGAAACAGATCCTTATCCAGAAATATGTCGCTTTTTTTGAGAATTCGGGCAAACAGGCCTTTTTTGAGCAACGACGTACCGGTATCCCGGAGTTCAATGTAGGTCCGGCAAACGCCAACAACAACCAGATTCCTAAACGTTGGGCCTATCCGAAAAACGAATATAGCACAAACGAAAGTCATTTAAAGGAGGCTTTGCAACGTCAGTTTAACGGATCGGATACGCAAAATGATGTGATATGGTCTATTAAATAATAGATAGGATTACTTGCTCTGCTTGATTGAAGCATGCAAAGAAGAAAAAATTAAAAAGGACAGGTATTAATTCCACACATTTTGCTTTGGAAGTAGTATGCCATCGAAAATTGGCGGCATAGATCTGCTTTCGACGCAAAACCAAAAACTAATAAAAAAGCCATCGAAATAATATTTCGATGGCTTTTATCTTATTATCCTTATCTAATGATTATTGGAATTTTTTCGCATTTTGTTTACGCTCATTTTCCGTCAAATAGATCTTACGTAGACGCATCGATTGCGGTGTTACCTCAATATACTCATCTGCCTGGATGTACTCCATACATTCCTCTAAAGAGAATTTGATTGCCGGAGCAATACGTGTATTATCATCAGAACCGGAAGCACGCATATTTGTCAATTGCTTTCCTTTGGTCACGTTGATTGTTAAATCGTTATCACGGATGTGCTCACCCAAGATTTGACCCTCGTATACTTCCACTCCTGGATCTACGAAGAAACGACCACGGTCTTGCAATTTATCTATCGAGTATGCTGTAGTTGAACCTGTATCCAAAGAGATCAATACACCCGCCAAACGACCAGGGATTGTACCTTTCCAAGGCTCGTAACCTTTCAGACGGTGCGCCATTACAGCTTCACCAGCGGTTGCAGTCAATACGTTGTTACGTAGGCCAATGATACCACGAGAAGGAATAGAGAATTCAAGATGTTGCATATCTCCTCTAGCTTCCATGATCAACAATTCACCTTTACGTTGTGTGACCAGTTCAATTACTTTCCCGGAAACATCAGAAGGAACATCAACAACAAGCTCTTCGATAGGCTCGCATTTTTGACCGTCGATTTCTTTCACGATAACCTGAGGTTGTCCTACCTGTAATTCATAACCTTCACGACGCATTGTTTCGATCAATACAGATAAGTGAAGGATACCACGTCCATATACCAACCAAGCATCAGGAGATTCGGTAGGAACGACACGCAATGCCAAGTTCTTCTCTAATTCTTTTTGTAAACGATCATAGATATTACGCGATGTTACCAATTTACCTTCTTTACCAAAGAACGGAGAGTTGTTGATTGTAAACAACATGTTCATTGTTGGCTCATCAATGCTGATAACTTCCAATTGCTCTGGATTTTCAAAATCTGCGATGGTATCACCGATATCGAAACCTTCGATACCAACGACGGCACAGATATCACCTGCATGTACTTCTGGCACTTTGATACGGCCTAAACCTTCAAAAACCTGAAGTTCTTTCACGCGTGATTTAACCACTTTTCCGTCACGTTTTACCAATGATACGGGCTGGTTTTCTTTGATTGTACCCCGAGCGATACGACCGATAGCGATACGCCCTACGAAGGTAGAGTAATCCAAAGATGTTACCTGCATCTGCAAAGTACCTTCAGTAACCACTGGAGCAGGGATATATTTGATGATTGCTTCTAACAGATCCGTGAAGTCTTCGGTACGGTTTTTCCAGTCTGTAGACATCCATCCTTGTTTTGAAGAACCGTACAATACTGGGAAATCCAATTGTTCTTCGGTAGCACCCAAGTTGAAGAATAAATCGAAAACATTTTCGTATACTTCTTCTGGACGACAGTTTTCTTTATCGACTTTATTGACAACAACGATAGGTTTGATACCTAATCCAAGTGCCTTACCTGTAACGAAACGCGTTTGAGGCATTGGACCTTCAAAAGCATCTACAAGTAATACAACACCATCGGCCATCTTCAATACACGCTCCACTTCACCACCAAAGTCGGCGTGACCAGGAGTATCAATGATATTGATTTTAACACCTTTATATGTTACTGATACGTTCTTAGATACAATAGTGATTCCGCGCTCACGCTCTAAATCATTATTGTCTAGGATTAATTCACCAGCATTTTCATTTTCTCTGAATTGATTGGTAAAATATAAAATTTTGTCTACAAGCGTAGTTTTACCGTGGTCGACGTGAGCGATGATCGCAATGTTTCTAATGTTTTGCATTGAGCAAGAATATTTTTATAAAATTTTAGGGTGCAAAGATAATCATTTTGCACCATAAAATTTATAACTATGTGTATTTTATTTAATTACACCTAATTCCTTACCTACTTTGGTGAAGGCGGCGATCGCTTTATCCAGGTGCGCAAGCTCATGTCCTGCAGAAATCTGAACACGGATACGGGCTTTTCCCTGAGGTACAACAGGATAGTAGAAGCCGATCACATAAATACCTTCGTCCAGCATCTTGGCAGCAAACTCTTGTGCAAGTTTTGCATCATAAAGCATCACAGGGACGATCGGGTGGAAACCTGGCTTGATATCAAATCCTGCCGCTGTCATTTTTTCACGGAAATATTTTGTATTGGATTCCAGTTTATCACGCAACGCTGTTGTCTCGCTCAACATATCCAATACCGCAACAGAAGCACCTGCGATTGCCGGAGCCAATGTATTTGAAAATAAATAAGGGCGTGAACGCTGACGTAACAAATCAATGATCTCTTTTTTACCCGAAGTGAAACCACCGGAGGCACCACCAAGGGCTTTACCTAAAGTTCCAGTGATAATATCTACACGATCGATCACGTTGAAAAGTTCATGTGTCCCGCGACCGGTAGCTCCAATGAAGCCCGTACAATGTGATTCGTCGATCATCACCAAAGCTTGGTATTTGTCGGCCAGGTCACAGATCTTGTCCAATGGCGCTACTGATCCGTCCATGGAGAAAGCTCCATCGGTCACGATGATTTTGTGTCTTGCTCCCGATGCTGCCTGCAGCTGTGCTTCCAGGTCTGCCATATCCGCATTTTTATAACGGAAACGTTGTGCTTTACATAAACGTACCCCATCAATGATCGAAGCGTGGTTCAATTCATCGGAAATAATTGCATCCTCAGCACCAAACAAAGGTTCGAAAACTCCACCATTGGCATCGAATGCCGCTGCATATAAAATTGTATCTTCTGTTCCTAAGAACTGGGAAATTTTTGCTTCTAATTCTTTATGCACATCTTGGGTACCACAGATAAAACGTACAGATGACATGCCATATCCGTGTGTATCAATCGCTTTCTTTGCAGCTTCGATTACTTTGGGGTGTGAAGACAGGCCCAAGTAATTGTTCGCACAAAAATTGACAACTTCCTGTCCTGTGCTTACTTTGATGTCTGCTCCTTGAGGAGTAACGATCACCCGTTCTTGTTTATACAATCCCGCTTCTTTGATTGCTTCCAATTCCTTTTCTAAAACTGGTTGTAATGTATTGTACATAATTTGATTTTATTTTTTTATACAATATTACAGTTTTTCTTTGGTGGAAACAGCCTGTTTATTGAGAATTCACCTCAAATCAATGTTTTGATAACATTAAACCGTTTGCACAAATTTACATCCTGCATTGATTTCTTTCCTTTCGCAACGAAAAATGAACTATTATGCGGGGATAACGAGCAAACTGCATTGGATCATTGGCAGCATAAAAACAATCTGTTTGCAACGCGACAACTTAAAAGTATGGGCCTAGCCCGGAATTATGCGCAGCTGAGGAAAGCCCCGCCCCTGACCTGTTAGGTTTGAACTTTTGTTCTCTTCTTGGGTGAATTATATGGTGGATAAATGCCGGTTTTGTCTATTCGTAACGAAGTGCGTCGACAGGATCCAATTTCGACGCTTTGGAAGCCGGATAATAACCGGATAGCATTCCCACCAGACCGCAAACTGCAAATCCGAGAATAATGGCTGCCCAGGGGATAATAAAAGATGTCCCCAGTTGTAGCGCCAATAAATTACCGATCAGGATTCCGATAAATATACCTGCGACACCGCCCATCATACAGATGACGATGGCCTCCATCAGAAATTGCTTGCGGATCACACTTGGTGTCGCCCCGATCGCCTTGCGGATACCAATTTCCCGCGTCCGCTCGGTAACCGATACCAACATGATATTCATCAACCCGATGGATGCGCCAACAAGGGTAATAAAAGCAATCACGACAGCTCCCAGGGTTACCATGGCCATATTCTGCATCAGCATCTGTGCGACAGCATCGGATTTGGTAATCTCAAAATCGTTGGTCTGTCTGGCGGATAGACCACGAATATTTCGAAAAACAATGGAGGCCTCTCCAATTGCTGCTTCCAAGCGCATTGGATCATTAGAAGAGACGGTGATCACATAGGATGGCTCCACCACTTGCATCACTGACCGGGCTTTCACCAAGGGTATAAAGCAAGCTCTATCCCCACCCATCCCTGCAGAAGAACCCTTGCTTTTTAGCACTCCGATTACTTGGTATCGGATATTATTGACCGTAATAAACTGCCCGACCGGATCTATGATTTCTCCAAAAAGTGTTTTACTGACCTCGCTACCAATAATAATCACTGCGCCACCCGTCGCTACATCTCGAGCAGAAAAGTTGCGTCCTTCGCTGACCACATAACCTGATGTCTGAAGATAATTTTCGTCGGTCCCGATGAGGCCAATATTGGGATTGGTCTTTTTGGATTGAAATTTTACCGTTGAATTCCAGGTTACATTGGCACTGATGGAGGTCGTTGCGTTAAAATGAAAGTTCTGCTTGAACCTTGCCGCCTGCGCATAGGTAATATTGGCAAATACTTTCGACCGGGTGCCGCCGGTACCGATCTGTACATTCAGTCCCCGGTTGCGGATATTGAATGAATTGGAGCCCATCGAAGAAAAGGAATCCGTCAGCGAATTTTTCATGGCATCAATAGATGTCAATACACCAATCAAAGCCATCATCCCTATCGCAATGATCAATGCCGTTAAAAATGTCCGCAACTTATTGCCTACGATAGATTGCAGCGCAAGTTTGACATTTTCAACATAAGACATTTTTACGGACATACGGCGATTTTTATAATTTGCAGATGAAAATACTGTTATTCCTGCACAAAACCAAAAGGCAATTTATCCTAATGGAATAAATTGCCTTTTTATAACAGATCATTGCCATCAAGAAGGTTTGTATTGATCTGCTATAGCTTTTGATATGAATCGCTTTCGCTATCCATTTGTCTGTCATTTGATCCTTTTCCAGGTTTCAGTCCGGCCCAATAAGCTGACGCCAACGTAACCGCGTATATCAAGTTTATCGCCTTTTAACGTCATTTTACAGCTGTAGGTCTTTCCTGTTTTTGGATCATAGATTTTTCCATCTTCATAGGTATTTCCATCTTTTGCAAAATTGGTCAGGATCTCCAAGCCCTGGACAGCTCTAGCCTGAAGTGCTTTATCCGGATTTTTTACGTCTTTCTTGGGCTGGCCCGATTCATTGTTCGGAAATTTAAGCCAATAGAGTTTACCGAAAAATTTATCCCCTTTTTTATAAATTTCCACACGCCCCTCGCCACTTGGGTTTTCCCATTTTCCGATAATCGGATCTGTTTGTGCAAACAATGTTACTGTAGCTAGTAACATGATGAATGACATCATAATTTTCTTCATTGGTTTACTATTTATAAGTGATAACTAATTATAAGTGATAACTAAAAATGATCGCTGCTATCTCATTTATTAACATGAATAAATATACAAAATATTTACTATGCTCGCATATATTTATTTGTCGTGTTTTCGATTTATTTAAATAGACGCTTAGATTCATTGTTGGTTTAATGAACTAGATCTAACAAAAATCTGAACAGCGAGTACACGAAGACCTATTTATCAACAAGCATCTATTAAATTTTGGCATCGCGTTTGCACGATAGTTTTTATATTATTACTTTATTCACAGTTTATAAATTAGCGCATATTATGAAATTTATTATTAGTCTTTTACTCACCGGAGTTGTCGTCGCAGTCGCTTGCTGGCTCATACCGGGAGCCCAAGTTGCCGGTTTTGGCTGGGCTATCGTCACAGGATTGGTCATTGGATTTGTCAACGCTACTGTAGGTTCCATCTTGAGGCTGTTCACCTTTCCTCTGAACTGGCTAACACTGGGTCTGGTTTCTTTTATTATCACTGTCCTTATGGTCTTACTTTCAGATTCACTGCTTGGAGACAAGTTTAATGTGGATGGATTCTGGACTGCGGCCTTATTTGCCATCGTTGTTGCTATATTGGAAATGATCATCGGCAGCACTTCAAAAGACTAAAATTAGATTTACCGCATATAGAAACGGCTGTTTTTCGATTTGAAAAACAGCCGTTTTTGTTTGAGCGTTCGGGGAATCCACGGAGAGTGCTTTTTATTAAAGTCCGCCTCGCTTTTTAAGCTTAAAATCGCTAAATTTATAGTATTTAAATAGATCCCTCAATATATGTGCGAACACAATCACGAGCATAGCCATACAGAAAAAGAGACCCCCTGGTGGATTTCGCAACGCAAACTCCTTATTGCACTTCTCCTATTGATCAGCCTGCTGATACTCAAATACGCATTTAAGATCAGTCCTCCATTTTATGCTTCGCTCCTTCTAAACGGGATTGCTTACTTATTAGCCGGCATTCCAGTTCTCCAAATGGCTTTTCGAAAGGCCAAACGTGGCGATTTTTTTAATGAGTTCTTTCTGATGAGTGTCGCGACGCTAGGCGCTTTTGCCATAGGCGAATTTGAAGAAGGGGTCGCAGTAATGGTATTCTATCAGATCGGTGAATGGTTTCAGGACACGGCGGTAGACAATGCAAAAAAATCCATCAAATCATTGCTGGATATCCGCCCAGATAAGGTCACTGTGCTGCGTGATGGGGAACAAATAGACGTCAATCCGAAGACGGTCGGAATTGGTGAAGTCATTCTCGTCAAAGCCGGTGAAAAAGTGGCTTTGGATGGCAAACTGGTCAATGAGAGGGCCGCATTCAATACCGCAGCGCTTACAGGGGAAAGCAAACCAGACACCAAATATAAGGGCGAGGCTGTTTTTGCCGGCATGATAAATCTGGAGACCGTTTCCCAAATCGCTGTAAGTAGCTCGTTTCAGGATAGCAAATTGAGCAAAATATTGGAGATGGTGCAGGATGCTACTGCGCGAAAATCCAAAACACAGCTATTTATCTCAAAGTTTGCAAAAATCTATGTTCCGATTATCTTCGCGCTGGCGCTTCTGGTACTTATCATCCCCCTATTTGTTGTTAATGACTATAGCTTTCGAGACTGGTTTTACCGCAGCTTGGTCTTTTTGGTCATCAGTTGCCCTTGTGCATTAGTCGTTTCGATCCCCTTAGGTTACTTCGGCGGAATAGGATTGGCCTCGAGAAATGGCATATTGTTCAAGGGGGGTAATTTCCTCGATGCCATCACTGCTGTTGACACCATCGTTATGGACAAAACGGGTACCCTCACCGAAGGAGTCTTTGAAGTAAAAGAGGTCAAAGCCGTCAATGGGCAAACGGCAACATTGCTGGATTACGCCACAGCCATTGAGTCAAATTCTACCCATCCTATTGCCAAGGCAATTGCCAACTACCATCCCGGAAATGCTTCCTTTACAACGGAAGAGATAGAAGAAATCGCGGGACATGGCCTCAAAGCCAAGGTCAACAATAAGCTTGTCCTAGCGGGCAATACGAAGCTGATGGACAAGTTTGGCATTCCGTATCCGGAAGAAATAAAGCAAATTGTTTATTCCATTGTAGTCATAGCAATAGAGAATCAATATGTGGGCTACATTACTGTTGCCGATCGAAATAAGCCAGGGGCAAAAGAGGTTATTTCCGCTATGCGGACACAGGGCCTATACACAGTCATGTTGTCCGGCGATAAGCAGGCTGTAGTAAACGAGATTGCAAAGGAGCTGGGGGTTGACCAAGCTTATGGTGACCTTTTACCAGAAGACAAAGTGAAGCATGTACAGGGACTGATCAACGAAGGGCGAAATGTTGCTTTCGCCGGGGATGGCGTCAATGATGCTCCTGTCGTCGCGCTAGCGCAGGTAGGTATAGCAATGGGCGGATTAGGCGCAGATGCAACCATTGAAACGGCGGATGTCGTGATACAGAATGATGAGCCCCATAAAATTTTATCTGCGATCAAAATCGGTAAGATTACCCGCAATATTGTCTGGCAAAACGTGATCCTGGCGATGGGTATAAAAATAATTGTTTTGATCTTGGGCGCCGGAGGGGTTGCGACACTCTGGGAGGCTGTTATTGCCGATGTTGGGGTGGCACTCCTGGCGATCCTAAATGCAATCCGTATCCAAAATAAAACGGTATAAAGAAATGGTTCTACAAGAGAATGGATAAACAACAAGCGGCTGACATTGAAAAATCAGCCGCTTGTTGTTATGTAAGGATATCCCTATTGTTAAATGTCAGGTATGCTTCGTTCGTCCTAATCGCGCCAAGATTTATAGGTATTGATCAGGCCATTGGTAGAAGAATCATGGCTACTGATGGGATTATTGTCACCCAATTCAGGCAAAATCTTGTTGGCAAGCTGTTTACCAAGTTCAACACCCCATTGGTCAAAACTGTAGATATTCCAGATCACACCCTGCACAAAAATTTTGTGTTCGTACAATGCAATAAGTCGGCCTAATGTACGTGGTGTCATTTTTTTCAATAAAATAGAATTTGTCGGCCGATTGCCTTCAAATACCTTATAGGCTTTCAATTCTTCCACCTCTTCTTTCGACTTACCTGCTTTTTGCAGTTCCGCAACAACCTCTGCCTCAGTTTTACCATTCATCAGGGCCTCAGTCTGTGCAAAGAAATTAGATAATAAAAGCTGATGATGATTACCGATCGGATTCAGGCTATTCGCTGGTGCGATAAAATCACATGGGATCAGTTTTGTGCCTTGGTGGATCAATTGGTAAAAGGCATGTTGTCCGTTTGTCCCAGGCTCACCCCAAATGATCGGTCCAGTCTGATAATCTACACGCTCTCCATTCCGGTCTATATATTTTCCGTTGCTCTCCATATCTCCTTGTTGGAAATAAGCCGCAAAACGATGCAAGTACTGATCATAAGGAAGGATTGCATGGCTCTCCGCTTCAAAGAAATTATTATACCATATACCAAGCAAAGCCAATATTACCGGAATATTTTCCTCGAAGGCGCTGGTCCTGAAATGCTCATCGGCATCATATGCGCCTTTGAGAAGCTCTTCAAAATTATCAAAGCCGATCGCTAAGCTAATGGAAAGTCCAATTGCAGACCATAGGGAATAACGTCCGCCAACCCAATCCCAAAATTCGAACATATTTTGCGGGTCTATTCCAAAAGCCTTCACGGCCTCCGTATTGGTGCTCAATGCGGCAAAGTGTTTAGCAACATCTTCCTGGCCTGCCCCGCCGCCCAAGAACCAATCCTTGGCTGTGTGCGCATTGGCCATGGTCTCTTGGGTGGTAAATGTTTTGGATGCAATCAGAAACAAGGTTGTCTCTGGATCGACTGCTTTTAGGGTTTCGGCAATATGTGTTCCATCCACATTGGAGACAAAGTGCACATTCAGTCTAGTTTTGTAAGCTTTTAAAGCTTCAGTGACCATGACGGGTCCCAAATCAGAACCCCCAATGCCAATATTGACCACATCTGTGATCTCCTTGCCTGTATACCCTTTCCATTCGCCGGAGAGAATCTTTTCTGTGAAAGCTTTCACTTGAGCCAACACGTTTTTAACAGCAGGCATCACATCTTTCCCGTCGACGAAGACAGGTTGATCCGATTGATTTCTTAATGCCGTATGCAGAACGGGCCTGTTTTCAGTCACATTGATCCTTTCGCCGGCAAACATGGCTGCTATTGCTTCATCTAGTTGACACTCCTTGGCCAACTGGATCAGCAGTGCCATTGTCTCCTCGTTTACACGATTTTTAGAATAGTCTAAGAGAATATCCTCAAAAAGAATTGAAAATTTCTCAAATCGTTGTGGATCTGCTGCAAAAAGCTCTCGTAGGTCCTGCTGATTGATATCAATATAATGATCTACCAGATATTGGTAGGCTTTGGTTGTCGTAAAATTAATTTTTGGAAACATACTGTTTTTGTTGAAATTATTTGTTTTAAAATGCGAATAAAAACCTTCGGTATTTTTTCATTCCCCCCGGCACAGATCGTTCAGTGAAGGTTGATACAATTGATGATACCAAAACTAAAAAAAAAAGGTCAAATATTTGTATAAGTTAGCCAGTATTGCGTACTAGACTCGCTTTCCACCGGTCTTTTACCCGTGGTTCTCTACCTTCGACTTGTCCAACAAGATTATCTAACTTTATTGCTATCCAATTGCGCTGGGAACTTTACAAAATTCCGTAATCTTAGTTCCTTCCCTTTTTATCTTAGCATTTGTCCGTATAGCGATCAATAAGCTTATTAAATACCACAGCGAATTTTAGCCAGGACGACGAATTTATTACTAAAAAATTTATACATTAGCAGATATGACAAAAGAACAAATTCAAGACTTGAGGGATCGTGTTACTTCCCTGAGGAGGCATCTTTGACATTGATGTCCGCAAAGAAGAAATAGAAAGAGATCAAGCGCTTACCTTAGAGGCGACCTTCTGGGATGACTCCAAAGCTGCAGAAAAAATACTGCAGGCCATCAAAAACCAGAAAGTATGGACAGATCATTTTGACGCGGTAGCCGCTGCGGTTGAAGATACCTATGTGATGTACGAGTTTTTTCAGTCCGGAGATGCAAGCGAAAAGGAACTGGACGATCAGTATAAGCTTGCATTGGCAGAGGTCGAAGAACTGGAATTCAAAAATATGCTCAGTGCAGAGGAGGATCAGCTGGATGCGATCTTACAGATCACCGCGGGAGCGGGAGGTACAGAAAGCTGTGACTGGGCTGCCATGTTGATGCGCATGTATATCATGTGGGGCGAAAAAAATGGGTATAAAGTCACCGAGCAGGATTCTCAGGAGGGAGATGTTGCGGGAATCAAAAGTGTAACGCTGCAGCTTTCCGGAGATTTTGCCTACGGCTACCTGAAAGGTGAAAACGGTGTACATCGACTGGTTCGCATTTCGCCTTTTGACTCCAATGCAAAACGACATACCTCTTTTGCCTCAGTTTATGTTTATCCGCTGATTGACGACAATATCGAAATAGACGTCAAAGACTCAGAGATTGAATGGGATACTTTCCGTTCGGGCGGTGCGGGCGGCCAAAATGTAAACAAAGTAGAAACGGCGGTCCGACTGCATCATAAACCCACGGGAATTATTATAAAAAATCAGGAAACAAGGTCGCAATTGCAAAATAAGGAAAATGCCTTACGCCTATTGAAATCGCAATTATACGAGATCGAAATGCGCAAAAGGCAAGAAGCCACTGCAGCAATTGAAGGAAATAAGAAGAAAATAGAATGGGGATCGCAAATTCGTAACTATGTCTTACACCCTTACAAATTGATCAAGGATTTACGCACAAATTACGAAACATCAAATACCCAAGCCGTGTTGGATGGGGACCTCAATGATTTCTTAAAAAATTATTTAATGGAATTTGGCGGTTAACCCATCGCGAAAAATCCATCAAGTTAAAGGGGGTATCAGTCAGGTCTGATCCCCCCTTTTTCATGCAAATCACTGCCTTTTTTCGGATACATTCTTGGCACTACACTGTCAAGTTCTCTTAACAAAATCCCTGAAAACGTTAAAAAATCTTAAATGTCCACCTGCGGCATAGCCTACTATTTTTTTGGTTAATCGAAAACTATCACACATAAAACAAGTTGAATATCAACGAATTACAAAACAACGTAATGTATCAAGAACGTTACAAATAGCTGGTTACCTCAATTTTTGGCACAAAATAAAGGCATGTATTTTGCGTTTATGGATTCGTAATATTTTCATTACAAAAGGCTCCTCGCTTGAGTCCGCTAAAAAATAAAAAAGAAGAATGCATATCTAAAAATAGAACGGCTATGAATTACATGAAAGAAAACTCAATCGTATCGGCGCAGATGACTAAACAATGGAAACCTGCCATGTACGACGTAAATGAAGAACAGCAGCAATCTGAGACGGCAGTAGATAAAGTCGAAGAAAGCAATTTTGGAACAAAAGAATACTTAATTTTTGGAGCGACATTTTTTACACTATTTGCATCAGTCTTTGGTGTATATATGCTCCAGCCAGATTTTGACGCCTTACGTTTTCAACGTTTAGACAGTATTTGGGGGACATTTTTAATTGGCTTGGGTATATTTTTAGCGGTTGTCGCAATTAGCTTTTTACTATTTTTAGTTGTACTCCATCGCAAATATAAGCCGATTGCCTCGGTCTCAGATGAGGAACTGCCGACCTGTACGATCATCGTGCCGGCTTATAATGAAGGACAATTGGTTTACGATACCTTGCATAGCTTGGCAAGTAGCGATTATCCGGAAAAGAAACTGCAGATTATCGCCATTGATGACGGAAGTAAGGATAACACCTTCGCGTGGATACAACGTGCTAAAATGGAGTTAGGAGATCGTATAGAGATCTACCAACAACCCAAAAATATGGGTAAACGCCATGCATTATACCGTGGTTTTAAATTAGGTACGGGAGAGGTATTTATCACAGTGGATAGTGACTCTGTGGTCAATAAAGATACTATTCGTAACATGGCCAGCCCTTTTGTAACCAATCAGGAATGTGGAGCTGTAGCGGGTAACGTGCGGGTACTGAACAATAAAAAGGCTATTATACCACGTATGTTGAATGTGAGCTTCGTGTTCAGCTTTGAATTTGTACGTTCGGCTCAGAGCATGTTGGGCACCGTGATGTGTACCCCAGGCGCATTATCCGGATACCGCCGGGAAGCTGTGCTGAACTGTCTTGAAGATTGGGTTAACCAAACGTTTATGGGACAGCCGTCAGATATTGGTGAAGATCGTGCCATGACCAATATGATCTTGAAACAGGGATATCATGTATTGTTTCAGTCCAACGCATTAGTGTACACTGATACACCTGTACGCTATAGGAATTTATATAAAATGTTTATCCGTTGGGAACGAAGCAATGTGCGTGAAAACATTATGATGAGCCAGTTTGCCTTTAAAAACTTCCGTCAAGGACCAAAATGGGGCGCACGTATCCTATTGATCATGCAATGGCAGAAAGTACTACTTTCCTACCCCATGATGTTGCTGATGCTTTGGACGGTATTTCACTATCCGTTGATGTTTTTAAGTTCGACTTTGGTAGGAATCCTTATTTTTTCAAGCATTCAGGCTTATTTCTTTGCATCTAAAAACTCCAACGCAAAAGAGGCATTCTGGGCATATAGCTACAGTATATTCTACGCATTTAGTTTATTTTGGATCACTCCGTACGCCATCGCTACTGCTGGACGTAGAGGTTGGTTGACAAGGGGGTAATTTCGATGTAAAGAATGTATCTTTACTTTAAATATAAATATGACAGACTTTCAGATAAAAAAAATTGCCATCATTGGTCAGGGTTATGTGGGATTGCCTTTAGCGATAGCTTTCTCTGAATTCTTTCCAGTGATCGGCTTCGATATCAACAAAACACGTATTGACGAACTTAAGGCGGGTGTAGACCGTACATTGGAGACTCCCGAAGATGAGCTGATGCGTGCTCGGAACTTATTTACAACATCGGAACAGCGCAAAGGGTATGATGCAAGTGCAAACGTTCAAGATATCGCTGATGCCAATGTATATATTGTCACTGTACCGACACCCATAGATCGTTATAACTCACCGGACCTGTCGCCACTGTTGGCGGCTTCCAAAATGATCGGAGAACTCCTAAAAGCGGGTGATCTGGTTATTTATGAATCCACCGTATACCCCGGTTGTACTGAAGAAGAGTGTATTCCGGTTTTAGAAAAGAACTCAGGATTAAAATTTAATCAGGACTTCTTTGTTGGATATTCCCCTGAGCGTATAAATCCTGGCGATAAGGTGAATTCGTTGCAAAAAGTGATGAAAGTAACTTCAGGCAGTACTGCTGCCGCAGGATTTGTGGTGGATGGTCTTTATAAAAAAATTATTCACGCGGGTACGCACCTGGCACCGTCAATCAAAGTCGCCGAAGCAGCAAAAGTGATTGAGAATGCACAGCGCGATGTCAATATCTCTTTTATGAATGAGCTGGCCCTGATCTTTGACCGCGTGGGCATAGATACACAGGATGTGCTCGATGCTGCCGGTACAAAGTATAATTTCCTCCGTTTCAAACCCGGTTTGGTTGGTGGGCATTGTATTTCGGTAGATCCCTATTATCTGGCTCAAAAGGCAACACAATTAGGCTATCATCCCCATGTCATTCTATCGGGGCGGGAAGTCAATGACCAGGTCGCTTCTTTTATTGCCTCAAAGGTCGTCAAATTGATGATTCAGAAGAACATCAAATTTGATGGCGCCAAAGCTTTGGTATTGGGTGTTACCTTTAAAGAAAACTGTCCTGATATCCGCAATAGTAAGGTGGTTGACATGATTCAGGATTTGAAAGAATTTGGTCTGGAGGTTGATATTTATGACCCGTGGGTAAACACCGATGAATTAAAAAAACATTTTGGTCTGGATTTACTAAAAACTCTCCCCCAGACAGGCGATTATGATAGTATCATCCTTGCTGTTGGACATCGGGAATTTTTACAGCTTGACCTCAAAAATTTAAAAAAGAATCCATCGGTTGTATTCGATATCAAAGGAATACTGGATCGAAACTTAGTAGACGCTCGCTTGTAGCACCGTATATTTTTAGCATATTTCTGACAACATTCTTCTAAACAGTCAGTTTTCTCTTTAAGTAACGAGAAAACTGACTGTTTTTGTTATAAATGCAGGTTATGCAATCGTTTGTTTTAAAAAATAGCATCAAATCTTTTGTTTTTAATATTAACTTAACACCACAATTATAAATTTGACCTCATTAAACTAAGAGATATTTAGCACAAATTGCGGTACCTATGGAACAGTTAGACGACACCGAGCTATTCACTAGAATTCAAGCGGATGACCGTTATGCTTTTTCTGAATTAGTCAATCGCTATTCAGACATTCTTTTCCGTTTCATTCAGCGCCGTGTTTCCTGTATTGAAGACAGCGAAGATATTTTGCAGGAAGTATTTGTTTCACTCTGGAATCAGCGTCTTCATATTACAATAGCCTACTCGCTATATCCGTATCTATTTCAAACCGCTAAGTATAAGATTATCGACTGGACAATAAATGAACAAAAGAAAATTGTCCGTGCCGAAAAACTATTGGCAAATTTCCAAGAAGAATCGACTTCTCCAACCTCTGAGGAGGAACTACTGGCAAAAGAATTAGCCCAATTGATCGACACAGAAATAGAAAAAATGCCAACAACAATGAAATCAGCATTTTCACTCAGCCGAAAGGAAGCGATGTCCATCAAAGATATTGCTTCGGAACTAGCCCTATCCGAGCAAACCGTCAAAAACAATATTTCGTTAGCCCTCGGATGGCTTAAACTTCGTTTTAAATAACGGAGCATAAAAAATATAACACTCATTTACAGCGGATTACAAAATTACCGTAATTTTCTTCGGTACTATTATTCCCCTATACAGATTATAGGTCTGTATGAAGGAACAAGAATCGTCAGATCAAGCTAAAGCTTTGCTCAAAAAATATCTGGAAGGTCAGTGTACGCCAGAAGAAGAACAACAGGTTCTTCACTGGTTTTATGCGCAGGATCATCCCGAGGAGGAGCCGTTAACAAAGGAATACCGCGCGGGGTTAGCACCACGTATCAATACCAGACTGGAGGAACAACTATTTGGTGAATCTACCCCTACCGTCAGCCGCCCCCTCTGGTTTCGTTCCAAATGGATGGTAGCGGCAATGCTGGTGGCCGTTTCAGGCTTTGGTCTGTGGATGTATAACAGCTTGTCCCCGTCGGATCACAGGCTGCAGGAACTGGCCGCGGAGGTGCCTTCACATGACAAGACCTTTCACAACGATATCCTACCCGGAGGGCATTATGCCAAAATCATCACAGCAAAAGGGGAAGAACATACACTAGCCGACCCGTTCATTCAGCGGCTTGAACAATCATCCGATCAACAGGGAAAGAATTTTCTTGTTGATGTTCCTAAAGCTGGTTCTTATATGGTTATTCTTGAAGATGGCACAAAAGTATGGTTGAATGCTTCCACAAAATTGTCGTATCCTACACATTTCGAGTCCGATCAACGTCAAGTTGCTTTAACGGGAGAAGCGTATTTTGAGGTAGCAAAAGATGCAAACAGACCTTTCCGGATCAATGCCAACGGTACCACAATTGAAGTCCTCGGGACAACTTTTAATGTCAATGCCTATCACGAGGAGGTCGCTACATCATTAGTGGAGGGTAGCGTGAAAGTCCTGAAGGAAGGTAAGCAAATGATTATCAAGCCCGGTCAACAGGCAACCACATCGCTGACAAACGATATCAAAGTCACCACCACAGACCTGGCTAAAAATACAGCCTGGCAACGGGATGAATTTTATTTCGATGGCAGCAATTTTAGCGATATTTCTCTTCAGATCGCCCGATGGTATAATGTTGAATTTGAAAATTTGGAAACAATTGGCACAAATTCGACTTACAAAGGCTCTATCAGCAGAAATAGTAGACTTTCAGAGGTATTGCAGATCCTGGCTCTGGCCACGGGGCGCAAATTTGACATTATCGGACGAAAGGTTATAATACAATGAGATTAATTACCCAAATATTAAACGGCCTATGGTATAGACATCAACTTTAGCGCCTTGCGATTAACAAAAAAGGGGATGTTGACGCATCCCCGGTTAAATTCAAGGCTTATTTTACTGATTACCAACAGAAATTTTAAAACCTTAAAAATCATTCTAATTTATGAATTTTTTTTCTCCATTAAAAAGGCAGGAGAAAGATCGGGGATTCCGTATCCCTCCAGCCTTTAAAACTTTATGTATGATAAAGTTAAGCACCCTTTCCTTGCTTTCCCTCGCACTTGGAGCCCATGCTTCGGGAACAGCACAGACTGTCAATCTTTCTTTGAAAAAAGTACGGATAGAGAAAGTTTTGCAAGAAATTTCAAAACAAACTGACCTCCGCTTTTTCTATGACGAAAAACTATTGAACAGTTTGCAGCCTGTGAGTATCCAAATGGATCACGGCCCTATACAACAGGCCCTATCCAAGGTTCTTAAAGGTCAGAACCTGACCTATCAGATTCTTAACAACACGATCGTCATTTCAGAAAAACAACGCACAGATATCGAAATAACAGGTACTGTACGTAGTACAGAATCTGCCCTGGCCGGTGTTACCGTATCTGTGGAGGGACATACTACACTTTCGACGAAAACTGATGCCAATGGCCAGTTTAAACTCCGTGTACCGGAAAACGCTGTATTGGTATTTCAATATATGGGATATACCACAGCGCGTGTGCAGATAGGCAGTCAACGTACAGTCAACATGACCCTACAGGCGAGCAACTCACAGTTGGATGAGGTTGTTGTTGTCGGCTACGGTACGCAGCGAAAAGTGAACCTAACGGGGGCTGTTGATATGATCTCTTCAAAACAACTGGAAAGCCGTCCGATTGCAAATCTTGGCGCTGGACTTCAAGGATTAATCCCCAACTTAAATATTACCACTTCCAATGGCCGTGCTTCCACAAATCCTGAATTTAACGTACGCGGATTTACCAGTCTAAATGGTGGAGCACCGTTAATTTTGGTCGATAATATCCCCTACTCTCCGGATGAAGTTGCACGTATCAACCCAAATGATGTCGAATCCGTGTCGGTATTGAAAGATGCTGCTTCAGCCGCGATTTATGGTGCCCGTGGTGGTTTTGGGGTGGTATTAATCACCACAAAAAAAGCGAAGAGCGGTCAGCTTGATGTGAATTTCAGCACCAATGTTGGCTATAGAACTTTAGGCAAGCTCCCTGAATTCATTACTGACCCTTACGAAGTAATGGCCATTAAACACGAAGCCGGAAAACCTTTATACAACTCGTATCCGGAATCTGCTCGTGAATATGCAAAAAAACGTTCGTTGGACCCTTCTTTACCTGCGGTAACACTATCCGATAATGGTCAGGACTGGGTATATACGGGAAGCACGGATTGGCTGAAAGAGGCCTACAATAAAACTGCTCCAACCTATAATGCCAACTTAAGTATTGCCAAAAAGTCGGATAAAATCGGCTATTACCTCTCCAGTGATTACTATAGACAAGATGGGCTTTTAAAATATGGAAATGATGTTTACAAGCGTTACAATGTCAGAGGTAAGGTAGATTTTGATGTTACCGACTGGCTACAGGTATCTAATAATACATTGCTTACCAGCATGAACTATGATACCCCTGTAGTTTTGGATGCGGGCGACAGCTTTTTCTGGAGAGTAAACCGAACCAACTCGCTCGATGTACCCCGAAATCCGGATGGTAGCTGGACAAGAGCTGGTGCACAGGTATTAGGTTCATTACAAGAAGGTGGGCGTAATGATAATCGTATCAACGAATTTGTAACCACATTCTCCGCAAAGGCCGCGTTGATCAAAGGGATCTGGGACTTAAATGCCGATGCTACTTTCAGACGCAGCTCAGGATTAAAAAGATCATATGATGTTCCCTCGAAGTACAAAACGGGACCAGAGGCTATTCTAACGCCAACATTTTCGAATACCTATGCAAGAAATGAGAATGATCTCACCCGATATAATGTCTATAATATCTACACTGATTTTCATAAAAATTTTGGGGATCATTATTTACAGGCACTTGCAGGTTATAACCAGGAGTACAACTACAACAACTACAATTACATACAGGCATTAAATCTCATCTCCACAACGGTGCCTTCCATCGGAAGTGCGACGGGAAATATCTCAAAAGATGAACGTATTAAAGACTGGGCAGTACAGGGTATATTTGCCCGCGTCAGCTATAGTTATAAAGATAAATATCTGGCAGAATTCAATGGTCGATTTGATGGTTCGTCCCGTTTTCCGAAGAATAACAGATGGGGTTTCTTTCCTTCGGCCTCTGCTGGATGGGTAATCTCCAAGGAGAATTTTTTCGAACCGGTGAAAAATACGCTGGCAATGGATTTCCTAAAAATCAGGGGTTCTTATGGATCTTTGGGCAACCAATTGTTCAGATATGATGCTGATTTCCCTTATTACGATGCCTATCCATATATGCCAATTATGGACAATAAACTAGCCGACTACATCCTGGGGAATGGTAAACCACCGGCTGTCTATGCTCCGCGGGCTGTTTCGGATAATTTCACTTGGGAGACAATCCAAACGGTCAATGCGGGTATTGATATGGGATTTTTCAATAACAAGCTCGGCGTCAACTTTGATAAATATACCCGTTATACCAAGGATATGTTGGTACCGGGCAAAGAATTGCCGGGACCATTTGGGGCAAAGATTCCCGTACAAAATGCCGGTGACTTAAAAACAAAAGGCTGGGAGTTGCGTTTGAGCTGGCGTGACAGCAAGGAACTAAGCGGTTCTCCATTCTGGTATAATGTCGCCTTTACACTGGCGGATAGCCGTTCATGGATAACCCGTTTTGATAATCCGACAAAATCCTTAGGCGATCAATGGGACAGACATTATGTAGGGAAGGAAATTGGTGAAATCTGGGGTGCGGACATCGTTGGTTTTTTTGAAGATGATGCTGCCGCAGCTGCCTCCAAACAGTCTGCTATGGGAACGGATGATCAATCTTATAAGTTCTATGCCGGTGATCCTGTCTTTGCTGACCTAAATGGAGATGGCAAAGTGGATATGGGCAAAAAGACGGTGGATGACGCCGGCGATATGCATATTGTTGGTAATAACAGTGCAAGGCTACCTTATAGTTTGGATCTCTCCACAGGATGGAAAGGCTTTGATTTACGCGTATTCTTACAGGGTATAGGTAAGCGTGACTGGTATCCGGGAGCTTCCAACATCTACTTCTGGGGTGTCTATGCTCAACCTTGGACAAATCCAACGGTACAAAATGGCGATCATTGGAAATCTAAAGACGAAATTGGCTACTTCCCTGCTGTGCGTGCTTACTCTGCCGAAGATAATTATCAACAGCTCGGTATTCCAAACAAACGTTATATGCAGAATGGTGCTTATATGCGGGTAAAAAATCTTACGCTTGGCTATACGCTACCAGAATCTGTATTACAACGTATCAAATTGCGAAAAGTACGTTTCTTCTTCAGTGCAGAAAACGTTTTTGAGATCTCTCATATTAAGGTGAAATTGGATCCGGAATCGATAGGATCAGGTAACAGGGCGCAAGCTGCATATCCATTCCAGCGGACGTATACATTTGGTCTGAATGTAAATCTTTAATCTCTAAATCTAAAAAAATGAAACGTATCAATTATATCGCACTGGCCTCCCTTATCGCACTGGGGACATCCTGTAAAAAAGATTTTCTGGATCGCACCTCGGGATCGGCGATAACCAAAGAGGTCTTTTTTAATACAACCGAAGATCTGGCAATCTATACAAATGGTCTATACAAGCAAATGCGGGCCCAATATACAGATCTTTATTCGGACAACATTGCCTTGAGCAACAACGACCAAAACGCGGAAGTCAGAACACTATTGGCCGGCACGCTGACACCCTCTACCGTCTCCGGATGGGATAAAGATACCTGGGCTCCTTTACGTGACGTCAATTACATGCTGGACAACGTGGGCAAGGTCACGGGAGACCAAGCTGTTATTAACCATTATATTGGTGTTGCCCGTTTGCTTCGCGCAAACTTCTACTTTAAAATGGTGAAGAAATATGGTGATGTCCCTTGGTACTCCCATGTAATGGGTACATCATCCGAAGATCTTTACAAGGCAAAAGATCCCCGTACTGCAGTTGTCGACTCCCTCATGAAGGATCTTGAATTTGCGGCAGCAAATGTCCGTCCGGGTGGAGATAATAGTTATTTCACCAAATGGAGTGCTTTGACGTTATTGTCACGTGTAGCCCTTCATGAAGGTACCTTCCGTAAATACCACACGGAATTAAATCTACAGAACACGGCAGCAACATTTTTGGAAAGAGCTGCATCGGCCTCGCAGGAAATCATCAATAACGGTGGGTTCTCTATATCAGGTAGCTCTGCTACGGACTATCGTGCACTCTTTTCGAGCAATACACTTGCTGGCAACAAAGAGGTGATTTTCGTACAGAAAAACGGCCGCGATCTAGGGGTTGCCAACAATACACACACGGTATTGGACTGGCAATGGGCATTGAGTGCCGAACTGGCCGATGAATTCCTGATGAAAGACGGAACAACATTTACATCCAAAGCTGATTACAAAAAGAAAGCCTTTGTGGATCTATTCAAAGACCGTGATCCGCGTCTTGCCGAAACAATTATGCCTGCGGGATTCAGCAATAATGCTGCTGGGACGCCGTATATAACACGTCCGGATTTTGGGGGATTGCTTCAGGTCAAATTCTATCCGCGTGACCCCGCTCTACGGGGTGGCTGGGAACTGAATTATACGGATCTTCCTATTATGCGTTACGCAGAAGTCTTACTCATCAATGCCGAGGCAAAGGCGGAACTGGGAAAATTGACGCAAACTGATATTGATGCTACTGTGAACAAGATTCGCGCACGTGTAGGAATGCCTGCATTAAATCTCGCAGCCGCCAACGCAACGCCAGATGCCTATCTTGCAAATCAATACGCTTTAGTAACAGGTGCCAATAAAGGCGTGTTATTAGAAATCCGTCGCGAACGCCGTGTAGAACTCGCCTGTGAAGGATTCCGTTTTGATGATCTTTACCGCTGGAAATCGGGCAACATACTCGCCAAGGCTCCAAGTGGCATGTACATCCCTAAGCTGGGACTTATTGATGTGAGCGGCGATGGTGTTGGGGATATTATCATCCTAAAAAAAGGAGATAACAGTCCGATAGCCGGTATTCCTGAAGACGATCTTAAAAAGATCCCTAAATTCTATGTCAATGATGGCATATTTTATCTGGAAAACGACAATTCAGGAAGAATCATGTTCATCGATGACAAAACAACCCGTCCAAGGAGTTTTAATGAGCAAAGATATTATTACTTTCCTATACCGATTGAGCAAACTGTTCTCAACAATAAGCTGAAACAGCCGAAAGGTTGGGAAGAATTTGACCTGTAAAAAAGCAAGATTCATAACCTCGGTAAATAAGCCTAGGTCATGACTACGCTTAATAAGCAGCGAAACCAGCAAAACGAGCCAGCTCTCCTCAGGGAGCAGCTGGCTCTACTTTATAAAACTATGATGAAATTAACGAAACTAATCACATGCCTCCTACTCCCGATCTCGCCCTTATTGGCACAACAGCGGACGGGACGGGTTTTTGAAGATCAAAATGCGAACAATCAGTTCGAACAGGACGAAAAACAACTTGCCAACATCGTTGTCTCCGATGGTTATGATGTTGTAAAAACGGACAAGACCGGGACATACAGCTTACCGCACAACCCAAACGCCCGCTTTCTGTCAGTTACCATTCCGAGCGGATATAAAGCAACAAAAACGCACTATATCCCACTGCGCGGTGAGGTTAAAAATTTAGATTTCGCCTTAACCAAAGACACGGTACAGCAAAATGATTTTTTACGTTTTATCCAAATTACGGACACCGAAACTCCACTTTATGGCCCATGGATAGATAACGTGCGAAATTATGCCCAAAATCAAAAGGCGAGCCTGATCATGCATACAGGCGATATCTGTTATGAACCGGGTATGCTTTTTCATGCCAAGCAGGTGAACTCCGATCTCATGGGCAGACCCACATATTATACCGTCGGTAACCATGACCTTGTAAAAGGGGAATATGGGGAGCAACTATTTGAAGACCTCTTTGGTCCGACGTATTACTCTTTTGATGCCGGCCCGGCCCATTTTGTCGTAACCCCCATGCCTAATGGAGACTACAAACCTAGTTACACCGCCGATCAGATCATTTCCTGGCTCAAGAAAGACCTTGCTGCGATGGACAGGTCAAAACCTTTGATCTTTATCAATCACGATTTTTTCGCCGGGCCTGACTTTATCCTAAAAGGGGAAAAAGAACAGATCGACCTGACGCGATATAACCTCAAAGCCTGGTTTTATGGGCACTGGCACAACAATTTTGTCTTTAAACAAAAAGGAGTCTATGTTGTCTGTTCAAACGCACCAAATAAAGGGGGGATTGACAATTCGGCTGCACAGTTTGTCGTCGTCGATATCGACAAACAAGGCATCAAAGGTATTCAGCCCATTTATACCAACCGACGCGATCAGGTCCAACTGGTACAGCCAAGCGCTGATCAACAAGTGACAGCAAAAGAAGCCTTGCCTGTCGTAGTCAGTGCTTACGACAGTGAGCGAAAAATACAAAGGGTGACCATGGAAGTCTATGCCCATGAAAATGGCAAACGTCTGAGCAGTGTTCAACTGTCTCCCTCTGGCGATTGGTTGTGGCAAGCAAACATACCATTCGGAAAACAAAAAGGCCAATATGAAGCCCTTATTACCATCCAGTATGAAAATGGTGAACAAGCATTAAAAAAACAGTCTTTTAATTTGGTGGACCGCGCAGAAAGCGACATGAAACTTCAATGGTCTACTGCTATAAAAGGAAATATCTGGAAAACCAGTCCATTAATCGTTGGGGATAAACTTTTTGTTGCTACTATGGACGATGGTATCGGAACCAACCATGCTATTACCGCGCTGGACAAACGCACGGGTAAAATGCTATGGTCAGTGCCCACCGTCAATTCAATCAAACATAAACTGCGCTACAGCGACGGAATATTGCTTGCAACCGATATCGAAACCAATGTATATGCCATCGATGCGAATACTGGCAAAATACGCTGGACTAAAAAAACCTCCAATCCGGGCCTTCCGACATTTGTGTCAGGTCCAGTACTTGAGCAAGGGGTTTATTATGCCGGACTTGGCAAGCGCATGTCGGCGATTGATATCAAAACAGGAAAAGTACTTTGGGAAGGTGTAGATCCCTCGGGCGGCGAAGCAACCCCTGCAGAGCTATCCGTAGTGGATCAAACCTTATTAGCGGGATACAACTGGAATGCCCTCTGTGCGTACGATACCCAGACAGGAAAGCTTCTTTGGAAACGCCAAGAGGATGGTCTCCGTTTTCGAAGCGGGGGTGTCACGGCAAAAGACGGCTACCTCTATACAACAGGCCTCAATGGACTATTTAAGCTAAATTTAAAGACGGGCGAGGTCGCACAAAAGAGCATCAAAACCGATGACTTTAAAGTCATGGCTTTTCCGGGCATTGTCGAGGATCTGTTGGTCATGCCAACATCCACAAATGGCATCAAGGCATACGACCTGCAGACCTTAACGGAAAAATGGCATTTTAACACCGGTGAGGCTCTTGTCTATACCTCCCCTTACAGCAGCCCCGATCAGCATAAACCGGTCGGAACCGTAGAATCCTCTGTAACTGAAGTAAAAGGGAAGCTGTTTTTTGGTGCTTCGGACGGTTACATCTATATGCTTAATAAACAAGGAAAGCTACTTTCCAAATTTAACCTGGGCGCTCCTATTTTTTCGGAAATCACAGCAGATGGCGATTTTATTTACACGGCTGATTTTGCAGGAAATGTGTCCTGCTTTAAACTATAATAGACAATAGCGTCTGCAAGACTCTCGAATCGGGGAAACGCCTAAATTCGGGAGTCTTGTTTATTTGTCAATTAAACGACCTTCCGCAATATCCATGAAAAAATTGATCAAATAATCTGTAATCTATCCTGAAATAAAAAACACTGTTGATTAGTCTATAAAAAATGATTTATGGTTGCCAATATACCTTGCCGCTCTATATGATTAACTATTGTATGAACTAAAGAAATGAGACCTGGATAATTATGAAGTGGTTTATCCCATATCTCAGGATCGGATAATATTCTTGTTGTTAAATTGGGGTACTCCTGGTGTCTTGATATTATTAAAGTAGCGTCATCTTGAAATGAAGGTTCTGTTGTGATTTGATGGCGTATGACAAGTATGTATGCAGCTAGGCCAATAGCAATACCAACCGGTGGTTCAGGTTTTTTGCTATACCATTGTTCAATTAAAGGACACACCCGCATGTTAAGTTTGGCCGTATACTGAAATGCGATGGACTGCCATTTGTGTAATAAAAATGGGTTCTTAAAACGATCAATAACTGCCTCACCAAATGGTTGAATAAGTTCATGACTGATACCCGATTGCTCAACTATTGGACTTATCTCTTTAAAAAGTAAATATTGAATATAACGGTCTAAGATCTCATTATTAAAGAAGCCCTTAACAAATTCTGTATTGGACAAGAGCGCAATACCACAACATAAAATATGCGGAGCATTAAGCAGACGCAGTTTCAATTCTCTATATTGCGCTATGCTGGGAACTATCTTCACGGTACTGTCAACCAATGCAAAACTCAAAATATTCTTAACATCCTGATTATCTGATTCAATAGCCCATAACTTATACGGTTCGGCCATAATTGCAAGTTGATCTCTATAGGAAAGGTCCTCTTCAGAGACCTTACCGGGAACAATACGATCTACCAGTGAATTGCAAAAGTAATTGGCCTTGTCAATCCAATCAATAAAATCCTTGCTTAATTTTTGCTGTTCAGCAATCCAGACGATGTTATGCTTAAGTACCTTCGCATTATCTGAAACTAACTCCGTAGGAATGATGACAAGACCTTTAGCGTTATCGCCATTAAAATGGGAAAATCGATGATATAAATAAGCTGTTACCTTTGCCGCAAAGCTTGTCGGGGGACTGTCATCAATAGTTCCTCCCAATTCCAACAGTCCAGCTTCAGTTGTATTTGAAATCAGAATGCTGATCAAAGGAGAAGTCGCTGTCGTTAGTATTTCCTCCCACGAATCATGGGCAGACAACACCCTGGAGATGGAAGCATTAATACATTTCAGTTCTTTAATCTTTCCTTTCTCCATCCCCCTCGTAATTAAAGTATAGAGCCCATTTTGATTGTCAAATGCACTTGTATTTCCAGTGCGTGTTGATTTGACAACAACTATACGGCCATTAAATATTCCTTTTTGATTGGCCTGATGGATATAATCATCAGGCAGGCCACGTAAGAGTGCTCCTGTTCCAAATTGGATGACCCGTTCCGGCATATTAAATATTGACTCCATGGGAACTTCAATTTCCTGATGGTTAATACCCGCCAAATGTTGTTTATCTAAATTCATCATGCTATTTCTTTAATACCAAAAGCTTTTGTTTTCTTTTTACCTGATACTTGGTCCTCACCGAAATGGTTATTATTCAAATTGTACACGCTATTTTGAATGTCATGTTTGCGTACAGTTATCCCTTTATTTTCATCAAAACTCTTTACTTTGATCGTGCTGATTATCTCTTTGGGCTATTCAATGTTTTCAATAGCATATTAATTTAGATAAAGAGCTTTAATGTATACTATGAGGTATTTTATCGGGCCTAAATTGTGATTGACTTATATCAACGGATGGATATCATCGCTTTTATTACCGATGATGATGGATCAAGCCAACTTTTAAACTCAGTTTTTACTTCATCAAAAAATACCCGGTGTGTAATATAATATTCGGGGTTGATCAATCGCCTTTTCATACAGTTTATTACGTGATCAAAATCTTCGATAGTTGCATTCCGACTGCTCATGAGCGTGCCTTCGCGTTTATGGAATTCCGGATGACTCACAATCAATTCACCTTTTTGTAAGCCAACCAATACATATCTGCCGCCGTGTGCCATGTAATAAAAAGAATTGTTAATCGCTTTTTGATTACCGGTAGCATCTATCACCAGTGTAGGCATATCACCACCTGTAATTTCAGCTAATCTATCGGCTACATTTTCATTGCCTGCATTTATGATGTGTCTTAGATTTAATTTTTCACTACAGAAGTTTAAACGGTTGCTGTTGATGTCCAAGGCAATTACTTGAGCGCCAGCAATTCTGGCGAGTTCTATAATACCAAGTCCTATTGGACCCGCTCCGACCACAAGGACGAACTCACCTGGTTGTATCTGGGCTCTACGCAGGCTATGGGCACCTATAGCCAAAGGTTCTATCAAAGCCAGTTCATCAAAACTCAAGCCACATCCCTTTACCAACAAACGTGCAGGAATCTGTATAAACTCCGCCATGCCTCCATCTGTATGCACTCCGCAGACTTTTATATTTACGCAACAATTAGGCTTTTTACTTAAGCAGGCAATGCAGTTTTCGCAATTGATGTAAGGGATAAATGTCACAGACTCCCCCACTTCAAAGTTTTGATTACCGCCAGTATCGATCAGTTCACCAGAGATCTCGTGCCCCAAAATGCGGGGATAAGTAAAAAAGGGTTGCGTTCCTTCAAATGCGTGTAAATCGGTACCGCAAACCCCGATGCGATGTATTTTTATAATTGCAAAATCAGCCTTAGCTTTTGGCATGGTGCCGTCTTTGTATTCTAGTTTTTGTGGTCCTGTACAGATTAGAGTTTTCATAATTTACCGTCTTATTGACACTTAATCATATACTAAAAGCCAAATGTCCTATTTAAACCTTCCTCGCTAATCAAATTTCCCTGCTATAGATGATGCCAAAAACTTTTAGGTATGTGGGTATGTGTCAAACCAATATTCTATTCAATATGCTCGAGCGAACTCGCGCTTAAAGCAATCCTACTTATTCTCGAAGCTGCTATCCTAAATTTTGCACACACTGCTACTGGAGTAAGATTCGTTTGCCCTTAATATTCAGTTATTCAGAGCAAAAATAATTTTTTGAAATCGATTTCCAATATTTTAATTCATTTTTGAAAAATGTAGGGAATAAGGGCGGAGGAGAGCTTGATCTGGATATGCGGACAAAGTAGCGGAAGAGGACAAAAAAAAGGCAAATCAAGTTTTTACTTGATTTGCCTACCCTGTAGCCCGTAGGGGAATCGAACCCCTCCTGCATTAGTCTATTTATCAGTAATTTACAAACCTATCCTTTTCCAGTTCACCGAATAACTCACTGGTTTGACATTCGTTTTAGCTGCAAGTACTCTTATATTTTAAAGATAAGAGATTGAAGTAATAAATACAAATGAAGATGGACAAAAAGGTCTTCTATAGAATGTCTATATCAATAGTTTCTCCATTTTCCTAGTAACTAGTTTCAAAATGCTAAATTTCATGGATAGTATTCAAGATTCGAAAAAGAAGGAAGTACCGATTGGCAATTCAATATTAGATACTATCAATTTATTCGTTTCTATTTTTTCAATGAAATTTTGATTTATTATATATAGATGATGAATTTGGATGAATAAGTCTTTCGGGAGTTCTAGAATATCCTCCAACGTTATTTTAACAGGCTTCTTTTAGTCAATAGGACACAATTCAGCGTAATTTCCGGTTGCTTCGATAGGCTTGATTAGATCGCCTATTGGAACCAAGTAGGTATAAAAAAGCCCGAAACAAACCGCCTCGTGCTAAAAAGAATTATCAACTCTTGGTATAACTATCCAATATTTCCAGTATATCGGGTATTCTAAATCTACCTTTCATACCTTCGATTGATTCTATTACTTCATCTAAATCAATTCCTATCGCAGATACATATAATGGTTTTGACCTCTCATCACGATATACTTCTTTGACTGTAGTATGATTAGCATGAAATGAATTCTTGGCAACCCCAATTATTGGAATTTGTTGATTAATAATTTCATAGAGTTTTCCTCCTAGGCCATCTCCTTTTTGTGGGCCGGCTTCACAACTTTTTTTTTTCACATCCTGTAACATCTGCTTGTCCAAACTTAAATCAGGAACAAGCTTTTTTAGCTCGGCATTCTCCTCTTCCTGCTGCCATAGTTTGCGCAATTCACACACGAATTCTCTAACCCATTTTATGGAGGCAGAAACGCTGGACATAGCACTGCTGTATCATGGGACAGCGACATTCAGAAATTTCGCCACAAGAAAGGACAGGGATCTATTCGTGAGCATAAAGTGTCTAAGGCGTTCAGGTGGACTTTTAAGAAATCCAATGCTTGCGAAAGCTGTATTGTGCCTCTTTTAAATCTAAATATCCAATTTACTATTTTTGAACTGCAAAATAACCATTAGATAGATGTTACGCTTGAATATACAGATGTCAGGGACATTTCATTGCATCTCCCTGAGGCAAATGGGAAAATAGCATTTATCGGTATTTGCACTCTATTAAAATCGAAATTAAGAACTAAAATTTCTCTGGAACTAGTGATTTTTAGATTTTTAAGTTTGTGGGAAATTGAAACATCCGAAGTATGGGGGACGTCGGGCAGGAAAAACAGAATCACTATGATGTTAGATATAATCAGATCTTAATACCATACAACCGAATCTTTTACCATGTAAAAGGGGCTCTCCAATCTAAGTTCGGCCTCGTTTTCCATCAATGCAAGAATCTGGCACATTGATTTAAATTCAGAAAAAGTGATCAGAGAGTCCTGTACCGGAGTGCGGGACGAAATTGTATCCCAATCGTCTTTGTGATTTAGCGCAATCAGCCTGTAAGATTTTTTCGCTTTAACCATGCGTCTTCACCATAATTATTTTTCTCCAGTCTGATGCCGATCGGGAATGGTTCGGAATATAGGTTTTCATTATTGACAGTTTTAAGTTTCCGTCTTTTTCCAATAAAAATACATTACTTTTTAAATTGAATTTTCCTTTATTATCATAATATCCACCCCGATAGAGGATATCAGTTCACATATTTTTGAAAATAAACCGACCTTTTCTCGTCAGCGAACCATAGAATATAGGCCGCCATTTACCATAACTGTAGGTACCTATATGATAAGGATGATTTTATATACAATTACCTTAAAAAGTTGGAAGTTTATAAAGTCTCTGGACATTTGAAACTAACAAAAAAATAGAGCATAAAAAACAGTGCCAAAAATCCTCAGTAAAACAGGATGAAAAGCATAAAATTGAATCAAAAGCTCTAAAAATGAAAGGTTCCGCAAATTCTGACCCCATGCAGAAGCTATTCTTTTTTTAATATGAAAATATTTCGGGACAATTTACTTTTTCAATCGTCTTGTTTAAAATTAGGAAGAAAGGGATTCTATACTTTCTTTCACTGTCACTATGCGCTATTTTACCGGTGCTTGGCTGCCAGAAGAAATTCTCTTTGGATAATAAGGATAGAAAAGTGGCACAGGAAAATAAAAAGTGTATTTCCCCCCTCTCTATAGAGGGGATGAATGATAAAAAATTGAAAAAAATACATTTTAACAGATTAAAGGGAGATAAACAAAAATTACTTATGTACCTGACCAAAAAGAGAAAGGCCAAGATTTACAAGGGCTTGATTAGCCTATTTTACCTGTCTATATTCATTATTCAGAATGAAGTCTTGGCACTAGAGATTTCTATACCCCATACGGCGAGTCCTACATCGATTATGACTTTAGATCCGTACCTGGGACATGCTTCGGCAAAGATATGTACTGTTGCTTCCTATCATACTCATGCAGCAGGCTTTGAGCCAACATGGAATAAGGACAGTGTCACGAAGGTCGCTAATGCAGTCTTTGACTGGCAGATAAAAAGCTATCAAAAAAATGAGCGTAGTTTGGACCAGGGCTGGGTAAGCGGTGTTTTATACAATGGCTTGTTTGATTGGGCAGAAAGTACAAACAGTAAATTTTATTTTGATTTTCTAAATAAAATCTTGGCCCGCTTTTATTGGCAGGTCGGTAATCGCATGTATCATGCAGATGATTTATGTGTGGCGCAAGTTTATCTCGATATGTATTTGAAGAAGGAAAAAAAAGAAATGATGACCCCAGCCAAGGCTAGGATTGATTGGATCATTGCCAATCCACCTTCCAATAATATCGATATCACGAAAGGGAAAAGTGAACGTTGGTGGTGGTGTGATGCGCTGTATATGGGGCCATCTGTATTTGCTAGGCTTGGGAAAATAACAGGTGAGACTAAGTATCTCACTTTTGCACATCATGAATTCCTTGCCGCTTATCATCATTTGTATGATCGTGATGAACACTTGTTTTTCCGTGATGGTAGATATTTAAGGACGAAAGATGCTGATGGTACTAAAGTGTTTTGGAGCCGCGGAAATGGTTGGGTACTAGCAGGGCTTGTCGAGATGTTGAAGAACCTACCAGAACAGGATAAAAAATATCGTCCATTTTACGAGAAGTTATTTCTAGAAATGAGTGCAAAAATAGCAAGTCTTCAGCATAGAGATGGATATTGGCGGAGTAGCTTATTGAATAAAGATATCTACCCAATGCCCGAAACAAGTGGTACAAGTCTGTTTACTTATGCTTTGATGTATGGTATTAATCAGGGGATATTACCGGCCGATACATATTTACCTGTTGTACAAAGAGGCTGGAAAGCACTTGTCAATGCTGTTGACCCAACAGGCAGAGTTGGCTGGACACAACTTGTTGCTGAGAAGCCAGGAGTAGTTGAGAAGGAATCAACAAGAGGTTATTCTACTGGAGGTTTTTTGATGGTAGCAGCGGAATTGAATAAATATTTAGCCAACACAAATTGATCACTTACTCTCAGATTTTTTAATAAAACAGTGTTAAAATTCGCCGTAAAGTGATGCAGATCTTTTTTTTAGGTAAGTACAGAGAAAAACAAACAAGCAGCTGAAATGGATCAACATTTCACGGTTTGAGAAACATTAATATAAACCATAAATGTAAGTATGTGATTTTTAATTACTTTACAAAATCTGGGCGTTGGTATAACTTCGAGAATAATTTATTGCCGATGAAGTTGACTACGTTGTCATTTATTTTGCTCTTTCAGCAAGATCTAGTGGCAAATAGGCTTGACATAGATCCTGCTGCGATTCCCAAAGGAACAATAAATGAAAAAACAAGCCAGTTTCTCAATAATAGGCAGCAAATAATTCGGGGAAGAGTGCTGGATGGCAAAGGCGATCCTTTATATAGGGTTAGTGTGGGAGTATAAGGGACCAATATTGGAACAAGTACAAACGAAAAAGGAGAGTTTGCGGTAATATTCGTCTGCTACAATTTAATATTAGTAAATCTATTCTTGTAATTATCGATATTCCTTTTATTTACCATTTTCAACCTCCGAGATACCACCAATAAAAAGAAAGGCCACTTTGAGATTGTCCAAAGTGGCCTAATTATCAATAAATTCATATTCGTTCTGTTACAATCGGCAAGGTTCTCTAGTCATCAGCACTTAGAAGTCCGCTTTCCCATTTAACAGCACGGTTGAACTCGTCCAATACATATACCTTGTAACCTTGGCCACCTTCAAATACACGAAGAATAACGTGTCCACGAAATGACTGATATCCCTTCTGGAACCATGGACCATAAGTAACCAAAGTTTCATCATGCATATTGGTTGAAAATAGCAATCTATCTTTTCGCTTCCCCAAATTCCGCAGCCTATAGTAAACCTCTTGTCCGGGCTGGTCTGAACTATAGACTTGTTGAATGGCAATTTTTGGATCCAGCGTCGCTATAAGGTTTGCGTTGTTGGCATCGCGATTTCCATGATGATCCAATACCATCGCATCGACTCGTCCGACAGCTTTGGCAATAGAAGTTTCTACATCAAACCAAGACGGTACTGAGCCGTCGTGCAAACCGGTATTGTCAGCACCAGCATAGTAGTCAAACTTGCCATAACGAAACTTTAAGGCCATACTCAAAGGATTTTCATTATATCCCCCTTTGTAAAAGTCGAGCATATCTTTAGGCGAAAAAAGTTCTGTCCTTTCATTGCTTTGTGGATTCCATACCTGCGCATTATTTTTGATATTCAGAATATGTACCATTGGAAAAGCGTTAGGATCTTTTGTCAATACGATCTGATCTTGACGTCCAACTTGCAAAGATTGAATGGTATACAAACGACTATCAACCAATTGGAGATATTGCTGAAATAACTTATCATCCTTCAATTTAACTCTTAGATCCAAAGGAAAGTCGTAATTTGGATAATTACGGTCAATGATAGTTTTAACATCCAGTCTCGGCAGCAGATCCATTACGGCACCATAATGGTCACTATGGAAATGACTGATAATAGCATAATCCAGCACGAGCGGACCTCGTTGACTCTCAGTGGCCCACCCTATATAATCAATCAGCGCATCCTGAATGGAACGAGTCGATGCGTAACGGGAATCGATGGCTTTCAATGGCGCATTATTTTTCTCAAAACCCTTTTTATCCACTGTTCCAGCATCCAATAAGATACGCGTCCCATCAGGCATCATCATAAAGGTGCAATTTCCCTCTCCTGTATTAATGTGATGTATATCCATGTACCCTTTTTTCCAAAACGGAAATTTCTGTTGCGCTGAAGGTTCATGCTTGACTGGGGATAGCTGTGCCAACAGTAATGGAACTTCTAATGCGAACAATAACACTAACATTCCTAGTCTTCTAATCATCTTCATGGGTTTTGCTCTTTAAATAATTTATCAAAAGCGCTGGACGGTCGGTTTGGATCATGTTTACATGATTCTCCAGAAACCAATCATAAATGGATGGGTCAGCTACAGCTCTTTCGTCATCATGCCCAGCATTCTGCTTGGCCCAGAGTGAATTAACCCAGATATTGATCCCCTGTTGCCGTAATTCTTGAAATCTTTTCAATACGTCCTCCTGGCCCTTGTTGATCGAGAATTCTACCGCGATGGGTTTATAATTTCGAAGATGGTTATCCAATAAAACCATCGCATTGGAACTGTTCATATTAATAATTGGCATGAAACTTACCTCTTCAAAGCCTTCACCCAGTTTTTCTTTGATTTCCTCATACGATTTATTGGCTTTAAGTACGATCTGATCCAGCGTCCCTGTAGATTTAGCTATCGCATAACAGATAGGAAACAGCTCAAAGCCCTTGTCAATATTAACAAGAATGTGCCCTTTGCAGGTTAACAATGCTTCTTCTAAGGTTGGGATACGATGTGAAGTGGCTATACCGAGTCCGTCTTTGAGAAATAGGTTCTTTAGACTATCCAACGTCCAGTCTCCAACCCTTCCCTTTCCGGTAGTTGTACGGTCAATAGTGGAGTCGTGCATTAATACCGCTTTTCCGTCTTTGGTCAGTTGTACATCGATCTCGACCATATCCACCCCCATTGAAATACAGTTTTTGATTGCCTGAACGGAGTTTTCGGGCGCATTGCGCCAATCGCCGCGATGCGCGATGACCCAAACTTTTTCGCGGGGTGAATCCCGCAGTTGCGCTGTTGTCCGCTCGATGTTCGTTGGGCTGGCAGCCCTCTCCTGTGCTGATATCTGCTGTACAAAAAGTAGCAGCAGATAGAAATAACATAGCCTGATAGTTATCTTTATGGATTTAAAAGCCTTAATTTTCTAATTATTTAGTATAACCTGGATTTTGTACGATACGTTGATCAGTCGCGGTCTGGCTTGCAGGAATAGGAAGCAACAACTTATTGTTGTCTGTCAATCCCAAAAGCAGCGCAGCACGTCCCCGACGGATAATATCAAACCAGCGGTGGCCTTCAAAAACGAGTTCTTTGCGACGCTGCATATCAATTTCCTCAAAAATAGCTTGTTTTGTCAAAGCTCCTCCATAAGGGCCTATACCTGCGCGCTTCCGGATTTGATCAAGGTATTTCAAGGCCGATGTGGTACTGCCCAATTCATTTTCAATCTCAGCTAGCATCAGCAATACGTCCGCATAACGCAAGACAACAAAATCACTGCCGGCATCTTCAACGACAGTCACTGGAACTGCGATTTTATTGCTATAGGCCAAACCTGAAGCTAACCTTTTGACATAGCTTCCTTTACGTTTGTCCTGATCTGTAAATAGACCATAGAACTTGCTACTCAGCACACCATGACCTTTGGTGCCAGTCATCTTTCCTTCCACGCGTCCGGTTGGATTAAACATCCGATAAGCGTCTGTCCCTTCGCTGTTGGAATTAACACCTGAAGCGAACTGAACAGCAAAAATAATCTCCTTATTTAATTCATTGGCCACTGGAAAGACCTGTGTGATATCATCAAGCAACCCTTGCCCTGAGGCAGGACTAATCACTTCATCCAAAAAGGTTTTGGCATTTTGGAAATTACCTAAGGTTAGCTCGACTTTCCCCATTAAGGTTTGCGCAGCCGATTTTGTCGCGCGGCCTTTATTGGACTCTGTACGTGTCGGCAGCGAAACAATAGCCTCTTTAAGATCTGTTTTGATCTGGTCGTAAACCTTTGCCTTTTCTGTACGGCCCTGACCAAATAGTTCCTGTGGATCTTTAATCTCATCAACCACAAGTGGCACATCCCCGAAACAGCGTACCAAATTAAAATAAAGCAGGGCGCGGATAAACTTCATTTCACCGATCCTATTTGATTTCAATTCTTCTTTGTTGAACGAAATCTCCTTAATTCTGTTGAGTACAATATTTGCATTCTGGATAGCCATATAGTGATCTCTCCAAACGGCCTCAATGAGGCCGCTTTGTGGTATATTGGTAAAGTTGTCCAACATGCCATACTCGCCATTATCATTGGCAGGAGTTTCATCATAAGCGTCCTCACCGGGGATTTCACCGATGGCGAGCATGCCCAAGTTATAGATTCCTTTAAACTGTAAAGAACCATAGGTCGCATTTATCGCTTCTTCGATTTCTTTTTCATTTCGGTAAAACCGTTGCGCAACCTTCTCTGTTTCAGGATAGATCTTAAGTTCCTTTGTACAGCTCAGCATAGTGGCCGAACCAATCAAAAATATGTAGATTATTTTTTTCATCTCAATAAACTCCGTTCGTATAATTAATTTCTCTATTGACATTTCGTCTAAACGATGTTGTCATGGTTATCTTTAATAAGTTGCTTTGAGTCCAAAAGTTATTGTCCTCGCAATTGGATAGTTTCCTCCTGTATTGTATCCTGACGTCAGGATATTTCCCATGGTGGTACCATCGGGATTCCAGCCCCTAAACTTGGTTTTTGTAAATAAATTTGTACCAGAAACATAAAGCTGCAGATCACTTAATTTTATCTTTTTCAACAAGCTTGAATCAAAGGTATAGGCGAGGCGCACATTTCGTAACCGAAAGTAGTCGCCATTATTGCGTTGCACAACAACAGAACTGCGCACCAGCTTTCGGCTATTGGAAAAGTTACCAAAATTGGGCTGCCCCAGAAACCCTCCAGGATTGTTTTCGGGATGATATCTGTTTTCAAAATAGTACTGCGAGGGAACAGCGAAGCCTTCGCCGGATTCAGTCAGTGAAGACATATCACCGTCCAGCAATGTCCGTCCATAAATGCCGGCGAAATCAAAACTAAAGTTAAACCGCTTATACGTGATATCTGAGCCAAAACCATAAGTCCATTTTGGTGCATATGAACCTTTTGAGGTTTTATCCTCTTCATTGATCTTGCCGTCGTTGTTGACATCGATGACGCGGTAATCGCCTGTCAGCGTTCCATCGAGATGTGGCGAATTATCTATCTCTGCCTGCGTTTTATACACCCCCTCAACGGTATAGGCGTAGATCTCCGCAATAGAACCACCTACTTTAGTTACGAAATTTTGATCAACACCAGTGGCTACCTTGGTTTGCCCCGGCCCTAAGGCCAACACTTTGTTGCTATTACGCGTGGCATTAGCATTAAAACCAATAGCGACCTTACCAATCATAAAATTATTACCGGATAATTGTGCTTCAAAACCTTTATTCTCCATTTCACCAACATTTGCCAGCGCTTCACTATAACCTGATTGAGCCGGGACGGGTACTTTGAGCAATAATCCTTTGGTATTGGTTTTGTAATATGCTAGTGAGAGATTTAACCTATTTTTTAAAAATCCTAGATCTAAGCCTATATTTTGTGCATTGGCAATTTCCCAACCAAGGTTAGGATTCGAAGATGTACTCGTAATATACCCCGGTGCGACCGTTGATCCATTGAGATAATCATAGTTGTATTTGGTATAGTCATTCAAATTGGTAACCAGCGCGTAAGAACTATAGTTGCCAATTTGGTTATTTCCCGTCTTTCCCCAACTTAAAGCCAATTTGGCAAAATTTAGGAAGTCATTTTCAGGAAAGAAATTCTCTTTGCTCATAACCCATCCCACCGATGCTGATGGGAAGTTTCCCCATCGATTGTTTTCACCAAACCGGGAGGAACCATCACGGCGTAGCGCTAAAGAGACAAGATACTTCGCATCATAATCATATTGAATACGGGAAAGAAAGGATTCTAATGTCCACATATCAATCTTAGGAACTGATCTTGTTGTACTCGCTCCTGCAATGTTCTGGATATTGTCATCAGCATACCCTGTCCCCGTAATTTTATTTAAATTGATCCGTTCTTTCTGAAAAGTATGACCTATTAACACATTAAATGAGTGCTTTTGAATCCGGAAGTCATAATTCAAGGTATTCTCTACGAGATAATTATAAGTTGATATCCGAGTTTGTGTTCCATCTGCGTCTGGTCTTGGCGCAGGAATCCGGTATGCCCCTACACTTAAAGGGTAATAGAAATCCGCTAAATAGGAATCGTAATCACCACCTAGGCTAAAACGGTATTTAAGCCCTTTAATAATCTCATAATTGAGAAAGATATTACCAAATGTTTTAAACCGCTGGTTAAGGTTTTTGACCAATGTTGATGTCGCTAGCAAATTTTCTACAGGAGTACCGTTAATTGCAACCCCTTCAAGAATACGCTGTTCTTGTACCAGTTGGTCACTGATATTCAAACTACCATCAGTCTTATAAGGGCTATAAAATGGGAAAGACAGTGGTATTAATCCCAGGGCGCCGTCACTTCTGCTCGATTGATCTCGTGCATTTTGGTGAGTATAACTCGGTTTGAGATGGATCCCGAAATCAAGTTTACTTGATATTTTGGTTTCCAAATTAACGGCAGCAGAATAGCGCTGCATATCAGACCCAATGACGACTCCTTTTTGGTTAAAATACCCGAGTGAGGTGTAGAACTTTGACTGTGATCCGCCGCCGCTGATATTAACATTGTAATTGGACATTGGTGCTGTTCGAAACGCTAAATCCATCCAATCTGTATTTGTTAAACCTTGCTGACCGTCAAGATAAGGTCTTAGATAATCCAGGGAAAGCTCTCTCCCATCAATGTTCTTGCCATTGATTTTTTTCGTAACACGTACCGAATTTGGATCAGAAGCACTTCGATTCATTGGATCTTTGGATACATAACCCCAATCTCGAGCTTCAGACAGGAATTGAGCCAACTGATAACCGTCCACAAGTTTTACGCCTGATGTCTGCTGCTGGAAACCGTAATAGGCATCAAAGCCTACTTTGGTCTTTTCGGCCCCCATCTTTCCCTCCTTGGTCGTCACCAGGATAACACCATTGGCAGCGCGTGAACCGTAAATTGCTGCGGATGCAGCATCTTTTAGAATATTGATACTTGCTATATCCGAAGGATTGATCGAGTTTAATGTATTTCCTTCGGATAGCGGGAAACCATCAACTACAATCAAAGGACTCGCCCCAGCAGTCAATGTGCCTCGTCCCCGAATGACAATTTGAGCGCTCGCTCCCGGTTGGCCATCAGCCTGATTAATCACAACACCAGAAACCTTCCCTGCCAATTGTTGCTCAAAACTGGCCGCTGCAGTCTTTTCTAGGCTTTTGGCGTCAATCTTACTGACAGCACCTACGATTTTTGCCCGAGATTGCTCGCCATACCCAATCACCACGATTTCATCCAACAATCTATTTTTGGTATTTAATTTAATGTCAAGCTGATCTTGGCCCTCTATTGTGGTACGGAAGGTATCATAGCCCACATGAGAAACCATCAAAACTTTTTCTGGCACATTGGGCACAGCTAGTCGATAACTCCCATCTGCTTGAGACAATGTTTTAACGCTGCTATTCAGAAATTCTATCGTAACACCGCTAACTGGTTTGTTGTCTTGATCACGGATAACACCAGCAAGAACCTGTTGTTGTTTAGCTGTCTTCATCAAACGTTTGACCGTAACAACCTTATCCTTAACAAAGAAATCCAGCGGAAAATTCCTTTTGAGGAAATCTATGGATTCGTTCATCGTCTTGAACTGAAGGGCTGTTTCCTCCACATAAAGCCCCTGCAGGTCACTTTCTACATAGTACACTTGGTATCCAAACTGCTTCCCCAGGTTGTTGATCGCGGAGCGTAAGGACAGTGATTTTAACTTGGCCTGCTGACCAAGAGTGTAAGGGGCCGCATCTGTCGATTCAGGAAATGCGGACCAAAACAATGAAAAAAGTATAGCAGAGGCTATAAAACTGTTTTTTTTCATAAATTTGAAATGATTTGAAAATTGATTCTAATTGTTTGAATTGATTTATTCACCGGTAATGGCTGTTACCGGTGTTTTTTATTTTAAGCTATATTGTTGTTCATTAATTCGGATCGGTTTTAGGTTTAGTGGGAAAGATATAATCTGTAGGATATCCTCAAAATTACCACTGAAAGCACCACTAACAACTTTGTCCTTTAGGCTATCTGGATAAGCTATTTTCATCTGGTAAGATTCTTCCAGTTGTTGTAACACGATAGCTAGCTCAGTGTGGTCAAACTTAAAAGTTCTCTTAGCGGATGGTAGCATATAATGCTTTTGTGTCGATCCCGCTTTAAAGCACCAGGCCTCTTCGGGCATTAAATAGGTTATATTCCCATCTTTATTGATCTTAACTTTTCCCTCAAATAGTTGTACCCGATGGTCGATATCCGTTTGAATGAGGTCAAACTTTGTACCCAGCACCTCAACATCAAAATCCATTGCATCAATCTGAAAAGGTTTATTTTTGTCCTTAGCGATATCAAAATATCCCTTCCCTCTGAAAGCTACTTTTCGTAAACTACTCCCAAATTCGGTAGATATAGTCAGCTCACTAAAGGGTTCCATGATGATATGGCTACCATCT
Source organism: Sphingobacterium sp. CZ-UAM (assembly GCF_002000245.1). GTDB lineage: Bacteria > Bacteroidota > Bacteroidia > Sphingobacteriales > Sphingobacteriaceae > Sphingobacterium. The sequence goes on from NZ_MTCM01000002.1 coordinate 680,070, forward strand.
TTAAGGTATACAGTATCACGATTGTTCATTGTCACAAAAGTGTAGTGTTCTGCTACATTTTTGGGCTGGAATATAAACCACGCTCCTAACAGCAATACGGGAAGAATAAGTAGCATACTTTTCCTCTTTTTTCTTTTAGCCCGTTCCTTTTTCTGGATACGTTGATCAATGTTTTCCCATAAGGATTCAGACGTCTCCTGTTTCACGGAGGGGTCCTCAGAAATTGCATCCCAGATTTCTTTCGGATCTTTTTTTCCTTTCGCCATATCGTATAGATGGTATCTATAAATTATTACGTCTATACCCCTATATCGTACACCCCCTATTTGGAAAAAAATTAAAAATTAGCGCGAAGAAAAGCCATGGCTTTGTTGATCTGCTTAGCAACGGCTGTTTTGGATATTTTGAATTTATGAGCAATCTCACTGTAACTTAACTCATCCACAACACTATCAAGTACCATTATTTTTCGACGTTCTGGCAAAGCTGACAATAATAAATTCAGTTTGTCTACTTTAATCTGATAGGCAGATTCGTCAAACCTCTCTTCGATTTCTGTTAACTCATAAGCGCTATCAAGGGAAGTAAATTGAACCTTTTGTTTTCTATAAAAATTGGCAATTTCCTGTTTGGAGGTTTTAAAAATTATTGCTTCTGGATTGGATACCCCATATAGCTTATGAACATAACGCCACAGGTGAATAAAAACTTCCTGTACTACATCTGCAGCATCATCCTGGGATTCAATATAGTATTGAACGAATAAAAATACTTTCTTATGGTATCTATTAAATAGGTCTTTGAAGTACTCCTTCTTCATAACGATTTTTATTCAAATCAGACAAACGATGTCTAAAAGCTAACTCATAATTGGTTAAGGTCTTTTACCTTTTACAGATAAATCTACAAAATTAGTAAGAACCCTACAATCCAAATTGAATATTAAGTTGTTCCAATAAGTTCACCAGACAAAAATACAAAGCCTATCACCATTATATGAGCAAAGTAGCAGATTTCATAATTTCTTAACACGAACTTGTATTTAAAACATAATACCCACCATGTACTGATAATTTTTATCCTGCTCGATCCCTTTGGTTAATTCACACAGCTGTAAACCTACTTTTCGTTATAAAGATCCAAGTCTAAGGTTTCTCCCAAAAAGTAACTAACGTGAGTTCGGTTTAAGCAGCAAGGAATAATTGATTTACTTGTTGTTCAAACTGAATATTTAATGATGGTTTTTTAGGAAAAAACGCATATGTTGCAAACGCTCCTAAAATATTCAATAAAAAGTTGTTCACTGACCGATCTCTAGTATGCTGTATCTTGCATATATTTTTTAGTTCGTCGTTCTCAGATTCTATTATGACTCTTTTTCTGAGCATAATTTTATCGGTCTGACTTAGGTTCATGCCTTTCATATTTTTCCGGGGCTTTGTTAACATCTGTATTCCATTTCCCCAAAGGATGTCTGCCATTGCTTTTGAGATATAGCCTTTATCTCCATAGAGTTTTCCAAAAATATCCTTTGTCATATCCATCATATGCCGCAGGTTCCTGTCATCAACATTACCTTTGGTGAGATAAAATGAAAGTATTTCCCTTTATCGTTGATAATCAGGTGTAGTTTGAAACCATAAAACCAACCAATGGAACACTGGCCTCTTTCGGCGGTATCCTTAAAGACCCTGTGCTGGTGAATCCCCTTGTATGACAAACTTTGAGTGGGTAGAATCGATGAAATTAATTCCTTCGCTCTTGCCCAAACAACACATTTTAACAAATAGCATGAATAGCACCGCACATCGAGGCTGTAATTCCACAAAGCGGTTATACGATGGCAGCCCCGGAAACAAGTCTGTCAGATGTGGCAATGCATAATACGTATAGAAGGACTTTAGATTATTAAACTGACCAGCGTGGAACAGGATCATCAAACTCATAAGCTCGCTTTCACAAAGACCAGCCTTACGATTTCGCTTACCTAATTTTCTGTCTTCGATTAGCTTTTCCTCCATAACTGGCTGAATTTCTTTGCAAAATATCAACTTTTACAAATATTTCTATAGCTTTATCTCTAAGCATAAGGCTTGATTTTATATTGTATTAATCTTATTTACAACTAATTATATACAAAAATCAAACCTTTTTTATTTTTTAAAACACTCTGTTTTAACGTTTTCCTTATCCCGAACTCACGTTAATAAGGTTTACTTATAAGAGCAGATGAGCACAAGGGCTATGTTTTTTTTTAAACACCTGGAGCAAGTTGTTCAGGGATTGAATGATAACCAAAGCTATAATGCGCCTCATGAGCAGGTAATAAAGATCGAATCAGAAATTATCGGTTCCCGGCTATCTGTGGCATTTTCGCTGGGGCCACGGTTGCGGGCTGGCATTATATAAAAGGCTCTCCCTATAATGAGCTGTATGGGAAGCAGGGCTATGAGGTGATATTGTACAATATTATGTGGGCCAGCCAGATGGTGATATCAGTTAAAATCTATGGCTTTTAGCTTTTCAACAAGTTAATGATAATCAATTTTTTGGTTTGTTTCTTACAATATTGTAATATAGCGGCATCTTTCGCTTATAATATGACTAAAAATTATGAACGAAGCAGAACTTATTAACGAGATCGCCACTGGTGCAGGTCTTACAAAAGTGCAGGCTGACAAAGCCCTGGACAGTTTTACAAATGCTGTGGTTTCCTCCGTTAAAAAATGTGATAATGTAACGCTTGGTGGTTTCGGTACCTTTTCAGTAACAGAGCGAGCAGCCCGTAACGGTCGTAATCCACAGACAGGCGACACCATAAAAATAAAGGCCAGGAAAATACCAAAATTCAAAGCTGGGAAAGCATTCTCCGAATCTGGAGCTAAAGCAAAGATTAAATAAAGAAGAAAGGTGATAATGTTACACTGTTGGTTTTGGCACTTTGTCGGTTAGCGATAGAGCTGCGCGTAACGATAGAAGTGAAAATAACTTTAACCTACCTAAATTCAAACAAATGCAATGCAAACAGCCCAATTTTCCTTGGATAGAAAATTTATTGCTGATCAGAACGTTTTATCACCACCAGACCTGCTTCCCATTTTCGTAGGTAAATATACGTTCCTCTTTCCCTTCGGTATGATTGCGCAGGAGCAGAAGCGCTCCTTTGGGAACACGCCCGTAATTCAGGCGCAGCTGACTATCCAGCGTCCCTGCACCGAGCGACACCCACTTGTCCTTCCAGTAAAAAAGTTCGTAGTTCATGCCCTGCATAATACCATTGGTATCATTCCGGGGACTGAGGCCAACTGCCGTGATCTTTGTCCTTTCCCCCAGGTCCAGCCCTATCCATTCCCCTTTATAGGTATCAGCTGCCTCGGTATAAATAAAATTATCCAGCCGACCGTCAAAAGCGATCTTTACATCTTCTGGTTTTACTTTAGCAGAAGCGACCGGCTTTCCTTTCAATGGGATCTGAAAAAGGCTGTCTGCGTAGACAGCGAGCTCTGCCAACGAACCAAAACTGCTGTCAGGGAAAACATACCGTATATATCGAAACGATCCATTGTTGCCATAATAATATTTGTTCATCGCCATCTCACTCCAGCTGATCTTAATGATCTCCTGTGCATCCGAAAAATCGGCGCTACCAGCCCCCTGAAATAATCCGCCCCTTACGAGCTCCAACCAGGCCCGCTGTTTTTCCCCAAGGGGGTATTTGCGGGAGAGCACCACTTTTTCAACCTCGCTGCCAGTGGGGCGGATCTCGCTCAGCCCACCATCTTTCTTCAGCAGTAGGGGAGCAGACAATGGCAGCATCTGACTTTTTATTGCCATTGGCAGATAGACAGCTCCCAGCCCGATATCTTTGAAGACGGCATTTTTACCATCTGCGGTTTCGGTGGATGAAAACGGGATCCACTTTTCGTTATCAAAGACGCAGATATAAATTGTTTCTCCCGGAACACAGCTATGATCTGGGAGTTTTAGGACAATATCCCTGACCGGAATATGCTCTTTTGTCACATCCAGCTGATAACGGTCAAAAAGTGCTGATACATCCCCCAGACTCACTTCATCCACCAGATAACGGTCATCCTGAATCCTATAAAAAGTACGGTATATCTTAGGGGCAACATTGCGGATCTCATTTTTACCGGGAGGAAGCTCCGCCCCCAGAAAACTGGCAAAGGAACCATCTTTCTTCCTGACCGAACAGAATTCATGGCCCATACTGCGGTCGGCCCAATGGGGGATCTGCTCCAGAATGACGGGGATCCCCATTGCTCGCATGGCATAATTGGCAAATCCCGCCTGATCCAGGCATTTTCCCATGCCACCTTTCAAAACTTCCAACGGCCCTAAAGCCGCAGGATAGGAAAACATCGCCGGATTAAAGGTGAACTTGTAGCGCAGGCTGTCATTGATCAGCCGGCAGGCATCAACTGGATCCGTACTCCCGATTTTCTCCATAGCCTGAACCAACCAGCTGAACTTTTCCCTATAAAGCGGCCGCCAGGATTCCAGCGGTTCATCGTAAAATCTGTACGGCAGGATATAATCACAAAATTCGTCAAATGTCAGGTGCTTGCTCCAGGGGTAATTCCAGGCTTCAAAGGCATGGTCGATATTTTCAATAAGCAACTGCGCATTGATAACTTTATTGTCAAAAACCTGCGAGGGGGATGGATTGACGGCCTTCGATTTGTTAATGACAGAATCCCATGCACGGTCGACCAACGGATCGGCATAAAACCGCCACATCTTACGATCTAAGCTATCCTCCAGATGTTTAACGTGATCGATCAGGTCGGACATCCCTTTTTGCAGATAGCCGGCATAGGAAAAATGGCCCGTCATATTGGCGATCAAAAAACGGGCAGCCCTCAGTTTGAGGCTGTCTCCCGGAGCTTTCGAATAATGGTCGAGCACCTGCTGGAGATTGCTCTTATTTTTTCCTGCAAAATCCAGTGATAGCGAGAGGAGCTGCTGCTCCGGGACTGTCCGCTGCTGCCCGTAAGAGATCAGGCCAGATAGCGATAATAAAAAAAATATTGTCAGAAGGGTTGCTTTCATACCTATTGTTTTTTCAGAAACATCTATTTAAACTAACTTTTCCATCCCCCTGCGTTTGCATTCGGAGCCATACATTGAATGTACCCGTACCTTTAAACAGAGCCAGCCCCGAACCGCTGAGCATTTCGAGCAGTGCAATTTCAAAGGAGCCGGTCAGCCCTGCTCTGTTGAGCGATTCCATCTGCATCCTGCTGTAGGTAAGTTCAAACCGGGTAAAGGCCGCCGGATCATCGAAATACCGTTCACCGAAGGCAAGAAATTTCTTCACATCCTCGATCATCAGCAGATAGGCGATGCCATTGTCCGAGACGACAGTGGTGATGAACCGTCCGGTATCATTTATTTTCTCATCTACCAGGGCAAAATAGACGGCCCGGATATCCGATCCGGAAAAATTGGGGTACAGTCCGCCATAATGACTGTGGATAAAACCATCGACCTGTCCCTGGGGGCTGAACTGAATGGATGCCTGTCCCGGCACCCCATTTATCGGCTGGTAACGGAATGTTTTTCCACCATTGGGCAGCAGCATGTACCCCGTCTCGTAATTTTTTGTCTGCGTGTCCCGGATCAAGGCAGTGAGCCTGTTGCTAAATACCGTATCGCGCTCCAATAGGCCGATCTCCCCGCAAAGCCCTTTTGGGGATGGCGGATCCGGCGGTGGAAGGGGATCATCTTTCCGACAGGCGGTCATCAGGCTGGCCATAGCCAGCAACATACATACATAACTAGTTATCTTTTTCATATGTACAGGTTTCTTGTTTTATGCGGTCTATGATAGGTGACTGAACTTTGACGGGTTTGGCACAGAGCATGGCCGCAATTTTTTTTGCTTTTTGCTCCTGCCGTGTTTCCCGGTAAAATTGCAGCAGCTTATAAAACGGGACAAAACGTTTTGGATCCATATAGGCTGCATATCTATAGGCCTGTTCTGCCGTCTTCAGATTGCCCAGCGATTTTTCCATATCGCCGATGGCCAGATGATGTTCAATACTGTTCCCGTACCGCAATGAACGCTCCAATACAGCCAGACCCGCCTCAATTTGCCCCAGTTCGGCCAGTTCACTTCCGTAATTATAGAGAAAGGATGCATTATTGGAAAGGAGTGGATATATCCTTGCATAGGTTCTCATCGAATCGCCTTCCTGTTCGGCGAGATGCTGTTTTGCTTCCTTCCAGCAGCATACGGCATAAATCCGGAGCATTGCTCCACCGGTCAGCACCAATAGTGCCCCAAGGCATATAAACCTAAATAGTGGCTTTATGACGATAAGTTTTATGCCACCTGCCAAACCCGGCATGGAAGCGATTGCGGCGATGGAAAATGTTGCAAGGAGCGACAGTGAGATATCGGATAAAGGATAGGAAAAAAGACCGAAAATGAAAATGACCAATAACAGGCAAAACAATAGCATTCCGGTCTTTGAAGAACTATTCTTTTTAAGGACGAGGGAAATAGCTGTTAAAATTGCTCCCAAAAACAGAAATCCAACGATGCCGCCCTCGATGAGTATCCGCAAAGGTTCGTTAAAGGCATAATAATTGACGGAAGCCAGCTGTATTTCTTCTGCGGAACCTTTTCCGGCCATAAAATAACCGGCCTGATAATCCGGATAGGAATTGTAGAAACTACCGTAGCCCTGACCGAACAGGGGGGAATCCAGTACCATATTGAGGCTTATTTTCCAGATCAGCAGACGTCCCTGAAAAGAACTGAAATCGGTCTGTGACAGGAGTACACAACAGCTGGCTATAACGATCAGTACCGTAAAAACGGCCAATCTTCGCCATTGCCTTAACAGATCAGGGATAGCTGGCCGGCTCATGGCTAAATAACAGCCAATGCCCGCTATGGCGGATATGCAGGCCGTAAGGGAGCGGGAAAGTACCAGTGCGCATCCGCACAGCAATAGCGCCGATCCGTACAGGAACCCATTTTTATGCCATCGCTCGATCAGCATGATGGCGGCCATGCAAAAACCGATGGCAACAAAACAGCCATAGATCCCCGGATTGATAAAAAGTCCCACGGACTTATAGTCCGGGTGGAATGGGGACAATACACCTATATATTGCAGCAGGCCGATAATGGACTGGAACAATGCGATTCCGATCACTCCGTTCGTTAGACCTGAAATTAGTTTACGAGAGCCCTGTACCGAAATATTGCGTATCAATAGGTAGAACAGCAGGTTTATGACCGGCAGCAGGATCCGGTCGGTCGGTGGAAAAGGGTATGATTGCGCCGCGGCATTGACCAAGAGATAAGCCAGGTAGAGCAGAAATAATCTATCTATACCGCTTATTGTCAAAAATAATCTTTTGTACAGGCCAAAACAGCTGGTTGCTGTCAGGGCTAAAACGGCGGGCAAGCCCAATTCCCCGGCCCAGAAGGATGCTCCACGGTTCAGGTAGCCGGTACAGGAAGCCATACCGATAAGAAAAATTGGTAAACAATGTAAGCTGTCATTTGCAAAACCAGATGGGCTTGGGTTAATTTTTCTCATCTCATGCTTTTCGGTTCGTTGGATAGATCGGGATTAAAGGTTCCCTGTTCCACCTCGGTAAACCTTGTTATTATCCCCTCATTAAGATTGTAGATTGGCTAAAACATCCGATTACAGTGTAATCAGGTGTTTTAGCCAATCATTAACTCAACGCCACAAGCTAGCGTATTGAACAATTTCTACCATTATTTGAAATTAAAGGATCTCATCACATACGGATAGTAGTCCTTATTGAAACTTCTGGGGATTGATATTGAACCCCGTGCTGTTTTGCGTACCTGCTGGTCAAGTTCCTTAAATTGTTCGACAGTGATGTTGTCAGCTTTTGCAAACATGTATCTCAGATCAAATAATTTAGCGTTTTTATCAAAATAGAATGTGATCTGTATACGGGCTGAATCACCCAAAATGCTTCTTTTGACCTTCAGGATTTCATCGTTATTGATGGTTAAAAACCATCTTGGAATAGATTCCCTTGCTTCCTTATGATCTTTTTCAATCTTCAATATTTTTTCAGAATTGCCCTCGCTGCTGATAAAGATATTGGAGTCAGATTCCTGTGATCCCATAATCCTAACGGAATAGTTTACATTTCCGACTTTAAAGATTCCATTTGACAGCCTGCCCTCTTGAGCTTCCGTCGTATTTATATTCAGGATCATTAATATAATGATGCCATATAATAGTTTTATCATATTTTTCATAACAGAATTTTATTTACAGTTGATACCTGCTGTTGATAACATATTTATTAAGGCCAGTGGCTTAAGCGTGTCAAAGATCTCCGATTTGTAATATTTTGATTTGGTCGCATAAATTTTTAGATAATTGTAATAGCCATCCATGACACCGGTTTCATTGAATACCTCAGCCCCTTTAAAGTTGCCATTGCTGTCATAGAACTTTTTAAACCAGTTTCGGTATGACTCATCCAAGACATCAAACTCCGCAGTGGTAAATAAGGTTCTATCCAACTGGTTTAAATAACCATCACCAATGCCTTCAACAAGATCTGTCATCAACTGGGTTTCAAACTCGATATTTGCAAAGCCTTTTGAATTGCCCCCCATCGAACTAAAGTTAGGGTACAAACCGCTGATATTCTGATAGTAATGGATCAGTTCGTGGAAGAAGACTTCATTGGAAACATAATCTCCAGCTATAAATCCCACTGTGTTATTTGAATAGGTGCCATTGGCTCCCGTAGGGGACTCTTTCAGACAGATATTCAGCGGATTTCCGTTCTGTTTCTGCTGTAGGTTCTTAAAGAAAGCAGCCATAAAACAGGGGCTTACCGTATAGTTAGACATGATTCCACTTTTTAGCTCGTTCAGCGCTTTGGTAACCAGGTCAACAAACTGTTTATTGTCCCCGCCACATTTAAAAATAATCTCAATGGGTGTCGGTTCCGGTGTTCCCGGGTATGTGCCGCCCCCGATAATTGGAGGGAAGGTAGGCAATGTCGGGGTTCCGATAATGGTTCCAGTTCCCGGGGTACCCGGCCATGGACGTGTGACCACAACTTCAGGTAATTCCCCTCCCATTTCGGTACCCATCAGGACGATATTACGTTTGTTCGTAACCGCTTTGAGCACATATCTATTTTTACCATCAAAATAGCCTATGTCCAGCATCCTGCCATTTATGGTAAATGTTCCCACAGCTGTTGAATCCTCTCGGGCAAAGTCATATTGACGCACTAGCCCTGTGTACGAGCCGTCGTAATAAGTTACCTGCAACTCCCGTGTGCTCTTTGCATCAGTTAATATCAAGGTGGTATAAAGGGTAGAATCCCCCTTTTTTTTGACGACCGTCCCGTTCCAGTCGGGCTTGTTCATGTTTGCAAAGGCCTGTGGGTTTTCATTGGGCAGAAGCTGGCGCCCATACCATTCAGCCATTTCGGCCACATCTTCAGGAAGCCTGGTCTCAAGGATCCTTTCATCTTTTCGGCAGGCATAGACCAGACACAGTAAAAATACTGCTGACAGAACGTACTTTAAGTTTCTTTTCATTTTCGTTCAATAATTGGTTTCAATTGTTTAATCTGACATCTAGCCTGTAAAATATCTTTCTACAATAGCCCTGTCAAATGAATCTTATCAACAGGTGATAAGACGGTTGAACAACAAGAATGTCCCGAAAAAAATGAAAATAATTTTACATAAGTTTAAAAGAGACAAAAACCTTCATTTTTATTGGCTTTTTCCCCATATGGTATCCTTAAAAATAGGTGTTATTCTCAACGACAACGGAGCCGTCCCGCAATCTATAAAATCGTTTTCCCCCATCTATTACAACGATAGATTCTCTATACGGCACCGTTTTGCCTTTAAATCTAATTTTTGTTCTTTTTGGCAGATAAGTCTCAACGATCTTCTTAAATTGTTTAATATTATTTTTGTTATATCGAAGATTAAAGTTTGTAGTGATAGAATGGTCAGTGATGACGACTAATTTATTAGCAATCATAGTATAAAATTGTGGATATGGAATGTCTCCGGTAAACTCATCATAACTTCTATTGTATAAATAGGTAAAAAGAGCATCATTTTTATACTTAGATGATACGGTATTCAGTGTTAATTTCACATAGCCAATATTTTTAAAAATAGAATCTTTTTCTATTTCTTGGGAAATAAAAGAAGCTATACTGTCTCTTAACGTCAGATCTTTGAGCTGAATCTCTGTAATAATAAATTCGCTAGCTTTTGAATCTTTCATCTGACAATTTCCTTTGTCAAAGCACAGGAAAAATATTGCTATCAATAGATATTTCATACCATCTTTTAGTTTATTTTAGAACAATTGGTTGACAGATCACCCACCAATATATTAAAAAAGTTTGTCGATGTTGAATTAAACTGACCAATTGCACCACAACCGATTACCCAATGTTTTAATCCAGGGGCACTAGTAGCAAAAGCCTTATCGTCAGCACCAACATTATGAGATACACCGTTAGTGCCGTCTTGTCGACATGGTGTATGTGTGTGAATGGAAGCGGTGATCGGTATAAAATATTTCCCGGCTGAATGTATAATGCCTGTATACGTACCCGCTGGTGCACCTTGTGTATCGGGATAAGTAAAATAATAGGAAGTTGTTCCATCCGGATTGACATATTTATATGTGCCGCTGGCTTGGCCGCCGTCAAGCGCCAAAACATCAGTCATGATGAGCTGGTTATCGGCAGTTAAATACCCAAAAGTTTCATTGTTAGGGTAATTATTCCACATAAATTGTAATCCGGTACATTTATCACGAAATTCTTTTAGGGGTTTATTTCCCAATGTATTGACAAGATTGCTCGAATTGAAGGAAGAGGGGCCTACTGAACCGCCTGTTCCAATAGGAAAAGTTCCAGTTGGGGGAGTTCCTGTACCACCGGTTCCCGTTCCACCTGTCCCAGTACCACCTGTCCCGGTACCACCAGTTCCAGGAGGATAAACATCCACTACTGGCAGCTCAGTACCCATCAACACAATATTACGTTTGCCCGTAACAGCTTTCAGTGTGTATTTGTTACTTTCGTCAAAATAGCCTATGTCCAGCATTCTGCCATTTATGGTAAATGTTCCCACAGCTATTGAATCCTTTCGGACATATTCATATTGACGCACTAGTCCTATGTACGATCCGTCGTAATAGGTTACCTGTAACTCCCGTGTGCTCTTTGCATCAGTTAATATCAAGGTGGTATAAAGGGTCGAATCTCCCTTTTTTTTGACAACCGTCCCGTTCCAGTCGGGTTTGTTCATGTTTGCAAAGGCCTGCGGGTTGTCGTTGGGCAGAAGCTGGCGCCCATACCATTTGGCCATTTCGGCCACATCTTCAGGAAGCCTGGTTTCAGGGATCCTTTCATCTTTACGGCAGGCATAGACCAGCCACAGTAAAAATACTGCTGACAGAACGTACTTTAAGTTTCTTTTCATTTTAGTTCAATAATTGGTTTCAATTGTTTAATTTGACATTTGGCCTGTATAATATCTTTCTACAATAGCCTTTTCAAATCAATCCTGTCATCAGATGATAAGACGGTTGAACCTTAAGATTGTCCCGAAAAAATTTAAAATAATTTTTAAACAAATTAAGAAGCGGCTAAATCCTTCTTTTTTGGTTCAGAATAACGCACGATTTGTTTTGCCGAATCCGCCATTGCTACTAACGGTTCATTTACTCCTACAGCACTGTGAAATGTAGAAAGTATTAAGGATAGTAGCGTTTCAATATTAATTATACCACTTCTTCGTAATGAATTTATTTTGCCTTGATTCTCAACTTTTATTCTCTAAAAATCTTTTGCTGGAGGTGCTTAAATTTTTGGGAAGCAGCATTGGGGAGGTCACCTAAAAATCCCACTCACTTGAAACTTGAAGGGTTTGGTGAGCGGGATTAAATGTTGATTAAGTTATTCTAATTGTCTCTAATCTTCAAGTTCCTTTTCGAGTTCGATCTTTCTTCGGAAATAAGTGCGCTGTGTGTCGTGATCTATATCTACGATTAGATTTTCATAGGCATGTTTATCAGAGCACAGTTCAGGATAACCAAAGATTGCCTGCACAAATGGATAAATGTTTTCATCTTTTTCTACTAACCTAAAATGCCAATTAAGATTTACTTTTGGCACAATAATTTCGAATAGCTGACAAGGACAGCATGCAATAAACCCCTCGTCGTCAATTAAATAGCCCTGATGGTCTTTGTAAACGATCAATCCCATTACTAAATATTCCTTGCCAACGACTATTGGATAGTTTGATTTAGCAGAAGCGCCAAATCTTCCAAATATATCTTGATTATATATTTCACTATACTCAAAAATGCGCAAACTGGATCCTGTATTATTTATACAACGTATTATCATATAATTCTTAAAACTATTAATTTACAAATTTAAAATCATCAATTGCTATTAAAACTCTATTCACGTGTTTGCCAACATAATGTATTGTAATTTTGGTTCCATCCGGTCTATAATGAATATATTGCATTTTGTCCCAACCCAACCAACGGGGATCTCCCATTCCAGTCATTGCAATAGTGCCTCGAGTGGGATCTGACATTATCTCCTTCATAGCCAATAGTTCATCTAAGTTATTAGCTGTCGTCCTACCTGTTGAACCCAAACCTGAAGGTTGTAATTCAAAAGTATTGACACCGATACCATACAATACATGTGTTAAATATGCATAATATGCAGGATCCTGTATAGCACTGGCCCATGAACCGGTAAGGCCAGCGAAAAAGTCTCCTGATGCCATTTGTATCTGGGAGTGGGAAGGAATGCCATTAAAATAGAAAGCATTTGCCGCTGCACTGTACAATGTATAATTGTTTTGAAACTTACTTAGGGCATCCGCACGAACAATGTATTCAATACCGAAAGTCGTATTCCGAGAAGCTGAATAGAATTTTAATACGCCTTTGGAATCATAATGCGGTGTTAAGGTATAATCACCCACTTTTATACTATTGGCACCTACAGAATAAGTTGAAGAGTTGAGTAACTTACTATTTTTATAACTTGCAATGAGATAAAATTCAATAGGATCACCATTCAATCCGTTTTTTAAATTTGCTAAAACGTTGTCAAATTCGCTTTCCGAGAAGTAAGTGCTAGAGCTTGAACCGCCAGTTCCAATAGGAAAAGTTCCAGTTGGCGGAGTTACTGTACCACCGGTTCCCGTTCCACCTGACCCGGTACCACCAGTTCCCGGTGGATAAACATCCACAATTGGCAGTTCAGTTCCCATCAACACAATATTGCGTTTGCCAGTAACAGCTTTCAGTGTGTATTTGTTATTTGCATCAAAATATCCAATATCAAGCATCCTTCCATTAATAGTAAAACTGCCGACAGCGGTTGAATCCTTTCGTGCATATTCATACTGACGCACAAGTCCAGTGTAGGATTCATCATAATAAATAACCTGGAGCTCACGTACAATTTGTCCGTCTTTCAATAAGAGCGTTGTAAACAATGTTGAATCTCCCTTTTTCTTGACAACAGTTCCCCTCCAATCCGGTTTATTCATATTGGCAAATGCCTGCGGGTTTTCGTTGGGCATGATTTGCCTGTTGTACCATTCGGAGAGTGCATTGATTTCTTCAGAGATCGCTGGAGGTTGTTCGATTTGTAAGTCTTTTTTACAGGCGTAAATAATTCCAAACAGACTGAGCACAACTAAGATTTTGACAAATATTGTCTTCATACGTTAATAAATTAAGTTAATTCATTAACAGGACGGGTGAGAAATGAAATTGTCCCGATATAAGTGAAAATAATTTAAAGCGTGTTGTTAAAATCTGTTAGGAGACATGAAAATTAATTTATAACAGCCCTATAAATTGTGTCTTCCTATCTATCAACAATCTATGCTTTTTGAGAACTTTATATAACTTGTCTTGTCCAATATTTATTCATTATTTCGGAAAGGAGTATATAGACATTTATAAAGCTTGTGGCCACCTAACCCAGGTAGTTCACGGCGAACCAAGCGAACCATTTCTACAGCCAGATTTTCCTGATCCGTATTGTCGTGAAGATGCCAAATATGATCATAATAAGCTTGTCGGCTTTTACCAAACAATTTACAAAGTGGCCCCACCCACATCCTTGTTACATGATTTTCTTTGATTAGCTTTATTATTTGGTACCACGCTTTTTCGGATCTCAATTTTATTCTCCTTTTCAGCATAGTCAATCATAAAGTTAAGACCGTAAATTAGTCCATTGGCTTTTTCTAAAGCTTTCTTCAGATCCTTGATCCGTTTTTTTAGAACAGTAACGTCTTTTGTTCCTGGCTTTTCTATTAATGTTACGGCTCCCTTTTCTAATTTGCGTTTATTATTGCTAATCCAATTGATTAAGATCGTCATATTGGGTAGTCCGTATTTTTTGCAGTTTGTTCTACTGACACATTTTTATAGAGCACCAGCTCTACTAATTTCTCTTTAAATTCTTCTTCGAATTCAAATCGTGAAAAAGCTTTTTCATTTCTGTTTACGTTTTTAATCAAAACTGCAAAGCTATACACGTATAATACCCTATCATAAGGCTCATTTTTGGTATATTGAGCAATATACTTTAAATCATATTCAATTCCTTAACAATAGGCCAGATAACTATATTAAATTTGGGGGAGGTAAAAAGAGGATTGCATAAAAAACTCCTGCCTGTCATTGGGAGATTGAAGCAGGAGTGTCATTATAAACCTAAATATGAAAGAATTCGTTAAAAGAAGGTGAAATGTCTTGGCATCCTTTGTTACTTTAATATACAAAAAAAATGAAAACGTCAGACACATTTGCCAAAAATAATTTCTTATACTAAACAGATCATATCCATCTATCTATGGGAAAAATATTTTTTCGTTAAATTAGGGCTATGGCATTACACTACTTTAAACCCAGAAGAGCTTTCGATTTCAATCCCCATCCATTTGAACTGGGAACTATCATGGGACTCAAAAGGGGGTATGAAGACAATCATTTCCTACTGAAGATATACAGTATGAAAGAGGAATCTTTTGATGATTATTATCGTTACCACCTGAAATATTATCTCTCGGATACAGACCGAACAGAAAAGGAGTTCTTTTCCCACCTTTGGTACATCGTTTCTACCAGGATAGATTACTTCAATAACCAGGATCCATTTTCCAAGAAACATCCACTTTACGTTTCCAATATCAAAAAGCTGAACGGATTTCTGGATTTCCTTTCACCAAAGGACAGGTGGAATATTCGTCCAAATGATATTCTTCTCAAAGAAAAAGATGAACTGATCGCAAAACTACGGGAGGAGAATAAAAAGTTATCCGATTTCACTATTAAACGCAAGATCGAAATATACGATGACTACCATACCACAGTAATTGATCTGTTTCAACAGATGCAAAAATTAAAGCTTCCTAACGGCGCTCCCCTGTTACGTAAGGATATGCTCAGCCCCTATTATAAAATTGTGTCCAATTATTTTAGCAACAACAAAAAGAAGATCAGTATAGACACTGCTAAGAATTATTTTGTAGGTAAAGATGATTCACAGAAAGAAGTAAAAATTCCAGAAGATCGGCAGCTGTTCGTCATCTTGCCTAAAAAGAAGGATTGATCCCATCCTGTTTGATCCCTGAACATGACCATCGTGCCGAGTTGGTCATCCAAACCTCCTCACAATAACCCAATTTTGTAGCATTGACCCGGTAATAACAGGGGCTTATATTGTTCAACAAAATTGGTATAGCATGCTATTAGACATCCTGACAAAAGAAGACCTGTCGCAGTTCAAGAAAGAACTGCTCGAAGAAATCAGACAGATCCTGACAAAAGAAAAAACTAACGAGAACAGGGAGTGGCTCCGCAGCCGTGAGGTAAGAAAAAAACTGAAAATATCTCCGGGTACACTACAGAACCTACGGATCACGGGCACCCTCCCATTCAAGAAAATCGGCGGTAGCATGTATTATCGTGCCAGCGATGTGGATAAGATGATGGAAGGAGGTGAAGGTAATGGATAACAATATAGGTGATTATAACTTTAGCCGTTACTTTGAACATATCGCACAGGATAATAGACTCCTTCCGTCACACATCGGGCTGGTCATGGCACTTTTCTATTATCAGGGGAAGAACGATCCTCTGGATTTCTTCCATTCCAGCCGCAGGAAGCTGATGCATTTTTCACGGATACGTTCCATCGCTACCTATCACAGATGTCTCTCCGAACTTGTGCGGTATGGCTATCTTGAGTACATCCCTTCCTGGCATCCTACCAGGGCCAGCAGATTTAGGTTTATCGCTAACAATAATCCTGGTAGCAATGGTTAGACCAAATGAAAACGCAAGGTACTCCCGCTTCCCTATGGAAGTGGGCTGCAGGCTTGAGCATATTTCCCGTAAGCTGGGTCGGACAAAGCGTCTACTGGTCATGCAGATGGTCGATTATTTCTACAGGAGCAAGAAGGATCCTGCAGAACTGAATGACGAGGTTCTGAAAAAGGTACTTTCCAGTAGCGAACCGTATACTTTCATTTATCCGAAAACAAGAAGCGGTTCCCGCCTTGGTTCCTATGTATCCTCTGGTAGACGGGTCAAGTGCTCATTAACAAAAATAATTTGTACAAACCTATATGTTTAATTTGAAAAATTTGTAGGCCGAGGCCTTTTTGAAGAGCTTAATCAGAAATTTTTGAAAAATAGTAACCATAGTTTTTCAATGGAAATCTGAAAAATCTTTATTTTTGTTTAAATTAGTTGGAAAAATTTGCGAAAAGACACGTTGTTAGTCTGAAAAATTTATACCGACAAAATGATTGGCTATAATTAATTCCAAAAATTTGTAAAGATCATGGACAAGGATATCCCATTACACCTACAGGAAATAGTATTTTCTTCCAGCGATTCCAACATAAGCAGAACCATTGGCAAACTTGTCAAAGAAGGAAAACTGAGGAAGATCGCACCGAAGATATATACCCCGAATCTGCAGGAAGAGCCGGAGGCTATTGTGTTTCGGAATAGGTTCAAGATCATCGGACATCTATATCCCGGTATTCTGCTCAGTCACCGCTCCGCGCTGGAATTTAAACCCACAGATACCGGTGATATGTTCCTAACTTATACCTATGATAGGAAGGTCAAGCTCCCGGGACTTACATTGAATTTAATGCAGGGACAAGAGCCGCTCCCGGAAGATTTACTGTTTTCCGATGGACTCTATGTCTCAGGACAGGAACGTGCATTATTGGAGAACCTACAGGAATCGCGTAAAGTTGGCGGGGAGTCCAAAACATGGACAATTCCTCAGATAGAAGAAAAATTGGATCAGATTGTACGGGTCAAAGGTGAACAGGGGCTAAATGAATTTCGGGATAGGGCAAGGGAAATCAGTGCCAGGCTGGGCATGGATAAGGAGTTCGAAAAGCTGAACCGATTGGTCGGTGCAATGTTGTCGACCAAGCCCTCGAGCATCTTGAAATCTTCGGTGGCCATTGCCCGGGCGTTTGGGCATCCCTATGATCCGGCACGGTTGGAACTCTTCGAAAAACTCTTTGTGGAATTGCAGCAGCGTGAGTTTGCAGATATATATGACGCAAACCAAACGCCCCGGGCATTCCGTAATTTTGCTTTCTACGAAGCCTATTTCTCTAACTTCATCGAGGGGACCCGTTTTGAGGTAGAGGAGGCTCTGAGGATCATTGATAGCGGAAGGCCATTGCCTGCAAGGGGTGAAGATTCTCATGATATACTGGGAACTTACCAAATGGTCAGTAATCGCGGGGAAATGCAGGTTGTCCCCAAGAATTCTGATGAGCTCGTTCATATCCTTCGTTATCGACATAAGACCATGCTGACTGCCAGACCGGACAAAAATCCCGGCGAGTTCAAGGACCGTAATAACCGGGCCGGTGATACTGAATTTGTCGACCATGAGCTTGTCGGAGGTACATTGGTACAGGGGTTTAATTTCTACAGAGCATTGAGGCACCCATTTGCCAGAGCCGCATTCATGATGTTTATGATCAGCGAGGTACATCCTTTTTTGGATGGAAATGGAAGATTGGCAAGAGTGATGATGAATGCTGAACTGACCAGCCAGGGACAGACCAAGATCATTATTCCAACCGTTTTCCGCGAAGATTACCTTGGCGCACTCAGACAATTGACACGCAGACAGCAGCCGGATACCTTTATACGGATGTTGCAGAGAGCACAGTTGTTCAGCGAAACGATTAAGGGAGAAGACCTGTCTGCCATGCAGCATGTGCTTGAAGCGAGTAACGCTTTCAGGGAGGACGACGGATATATTCTTCAGATTGCTACCCCGAACCGAAAGCCATGGGAGCAGGATGACGATGGACAGGACAGGGGTAGTAGCCCCAGACGTTAATTTCTCATTACATTAAGTCCTGAGGAGAGAGTGTAACAGGTGATAAAGATATGGACCAAAATTCCATATTTTAGCATTTTCAAGCACTCTATTGGGCTATTCTCAGCATTGGAAAGAAAAACCGAGTTGCGAAGATTTTTCTCCCTTTAGCCAGCGACTCCCCAAACGGGATGTCGCTGGCTAAAGGCAAGATGGTTTTCGGGGTACCCGAAAACACAACTTGCAGGTAACAAAACATGAGTAGGTTTTGTTGCATGAACGAATCTCCGGTTGAATAACAACGAGATTCGATAGGCTGTGGGGCAAGCCTAATAGCCTATAAGCACGATTGCCCAATAGCTTATTTGGATAATAGCCTATTAGACCAATAGCCTCCTCTGCCTGCATTCAATTGTAAATCTTAAGAGAACCGTCATTTCTTGAAAAATATTTACAGGGTAACTCTAGACCTTAATATCGTCTTTTATCTAAAATTGAAATAAAAAAGGCCCCCACCCCAAGGGATAGAGACCAAGTTCTCAGCCTTTAATTTAAATATATGGATCTATTTACTTCTTAATTTTTCCTCCAATTCTGCGATAAGTTTGGATTGAATCTCTATCGTACGATCCTTTTCCTCAAGTAATTTTTCATATAATTTGATTTCATTTTCCGATTTATCATTTATGGTCACATGTGAATTATTGAAACCTACTTTATTGTCCTTTATTTCACTAATATAAATGCTATCATCTGTATTAATTAAATCTTCAACTGGTATATCATAAACATTAGCAATTTGTTTTAATCTATCCAAATCTAGACGCGTAATTCCATTTTCAATTTTCTGCCAAGTTTTCACATGGATATGGAGGTTGTCCGCCATCTCTTGTTGCGTCATACCCTCAGCCTCTCTGAACCGTTTAATTTTTGATTGTATAGCTCCCATATTTCTTACTTATTTATCTAAATAGACACTAAAAGTATCCTTAAAGATACTAAAAGTAGGCGTAATTTTGAAATGCAAATTCCGACCTTTATAAAAGGTAAAATTCTTTTTAAAAATATATTGAATAAATGAAATATTAAAAAGTAGCAAAAAAAGAAATATTATATTTGCACTCTATAGAGGGTGTTCACAATAAAGAGCCTCGTCCAAGCAATGTAGGAAATTTCAAGGACGCGAGGGGTAAGTGGACACCCGACACCAAGGCATTTGCGTTGGGTCGGGGCACTTATTGGTTGCGTCTAGAGTGATCTTCGGGTCACTCCCCATTCCTACATGGGAGCTTGGACAATTCAATATGCCCCGACCTAACGTTTTTTTTGATCGGTGCTGAAATGGCTCAAAACTTGATGAGCCATGAATTACAAAAAACAATTACTTCAAAATTTAATCTGTCCACCGGAATAACCCTACGGATACCTATATACCGTCCCTTCTATCCCGGCCGAATCCTTCACAAATTTTCCAAGGGACAGGGACGATTATTTTTATAGTTATAAGCCAGAACAAACCAATTTTCCATCGAAAAATTCTCTGGAAAACGCAGAACGGAAACTTTATACCATTTTGCTCCAGTGATTTTTCGACCATATACAGACTGGTTTATGACCATTCTAATAATTAATAAATTACTTTTTTAAATCGGGAATTTATAAGAGAAATACTTGTTAAGTATTTGTGCTATTACAGAACATTAAACGAACACATGGAGCAAATAATTCATATCGGAAGTAAGATCAGACGGGCCAGAGAGCTAAGGGGGATCAAACAAGAAGTATTGGCCAATGAACTTGGCATAAGCCAGTCGGCAATATCAGTTATCGAGCAGAGTGAGTACATCGATGAGAACAAGCTACAGCGTATAGCAGAGGTATTGGACGTCAGTGCAAAGGCAATCATCAATTTCAGCGAAGAAGCACTCGTGTTCCATATCCAGTGTATGTATGATAATATGATGGCACGCACCTATAATTTTAAATCCAGTTACAACCCTCTGGACAAGGTTATCGAACTCTACGAGCGCCTTTTGGAAAGCGAAAGGGAAAAGAAACGATTCATGAACAAAGATTAAAGTAATGGAAACTACGAGAGGTGTAAGAACTATTTCTAATGGAGAAAGGATCGAACAGATCAGAAAGTTAATGGGCATGAGCCAGACAGAGCTTGGGCGAAGATTAGGTGTCAGTAAGCAGGCTATATCCAAAATGGAACGCGCCAAAAACATTAGACAAGAGAAGTTCGCAAGGATAGCTCATGCATTGAACCTATCTGAAGATATCATTGAAAGTTTCAGTCAGGACAAGCTAATACTGCAAATAGAAAACATGTTTAGCATTTCAACAGTCTACACAAACAATTTAAATTGTCAGCACAATGCCTTTGACAAGGTAATCGAGCTCTATGAACGGCTACTCCAGCTCGAAAGAGATAAAGTAAAGATTCTGAGAAATAAACTCAGATAAAACAAGACTGTTCAATTTTAGCAAATAAATGACATGCGGAACAATTTTTTGCTCATATAACAGATAGGATGGAATATACTTAAAATCAAAATGTTTCATGATTTAACTCCATTGTGCGTCTGTGAGATAATTTAGAAACGTTATTTCCCGGACTTCGATGTCTGTAACCTCTACAGGATAACTCAAAGTGCAGATTCTTATTGATCTGCACTTTAAAATCTTAAAAGTCGAAATTATCCATAATCTCCTTAATTTTAGACTCATTGGGAAAGGAGAATTTTATCATGCACCCATAAACAATACATTTATATACAGATAATCTTGTAGTCCTACCGAGCATTTGAAAAGTTCTCAATTTTCTTCTGAGCTCAATAACTGGAACAGAATCTACCAGATAAGGCTCCGCTTCCTGTATATACCCTTCCTGGTTAAAATAGCGGACGGGCTCATCGAAAAATATGGTTTCGTCAGTAACTATGGTAACCATCGTGATCTGAGGTGAAATTGAAACCTGTACATTTTTAAAAATATGTTTTCCGACCTGCATACTTTTGAAATTGTATATATTTCCAAGTTCTTCGGTATATACCTGATCTTTCAGATTAACTCCACTGAAATCCTGGTTTTTTATTATCGATCTAAATAAGGGATGGCCCTCTAAAAGAGTTAAAAAATGTTCATTATTTTCCATAAGATTAACACCCTCCTGCACCAAATATTGACTTGCTGTATTCTCTAATTGATGTTGTGTTGTAATTATTCTTAAATGTTACTCTACCTCCAACAGTTTTCATTTCATAATTCAGGATGCCCATAAATCTTTTGAACAATAATTCCAGTTCAACACCATTTTTTGGAGGTGGCGAGTTTTCTATCTGACTTTCCAGCGCATTTTCAGCTCGGTCTTTTAGTTCTGCCGTTAAAATTGCTGCTGCTCTGGCAGTAATCATGTCATCATTGTCACGCATTCTAGGGAACTCAAAGTACACGGTTCTATCGAATGTTGCGCGAAAATAATCTACCTGAACCTGCCCCTTCAAATTTACCCATTCTGTAGTAAAATCAAATCTTAAATCTGTTACGCCACAGACCTGGTAATCACCACCTGCAACAGGTTCATATGCAAAACTGGCACAGTTTGACTTTAGATCCGGATCTCTCTCTCCGTTGTATTCAACACTGATTCCCCCTTCCTCGTAACCTTCAACTCCTGTACCGCCCCCTGCCCCCGTTCCGGTTGTTCCTCCATCGGAACTGTATTGATCGAAATCGTAAAATAATGGTATATTACTTTGCCAGGGATCCATAAGTGTCCAAGGTGTTGTAGATCCGTATACTTGAACTTCTGGTAAAGTGCCTCCAACTTTTGTACCGGAAGGACAATCAAACTCACTTGGAGTATCGCCATCATATTCAATTGGTCTACCATACTCGTCAACAAAAGGATAACCTGGCCAGCATGCTAATTTCTTAACTTTAGGTTTTTGTTGTGCCTGGTCATCTTTTTGACAACTATTGAACACGAATAGAAATGCAGTAGAAATTACTACAAATGTTTTAAAAGTACTTCTGAGATTGGTTCTCTGTTTCATTTTGTTGTTAATAATTATGTTTAACTGCTAGTAATTAACTTAGGTCAAAGTTGATCTTAGTCTAACTTAACATCGGATATAAGACGGTTGAAACTTTAAATTGTCCCAAAGTTTCTGAAAGTACTTTTTCTAAATATTCTAGCAATGGAAGGCTTGTTTTTATTTTGATTAGATAGCTTATAGATAAATTATGATACAAATTTTGGGACAAATTGATATTCTAACCGTCATAATTGGAGATAGAAAATAATAGTCCGCTACAGTTAAAAAGGTGTATCATGCTAATTAAACAACTAAAGTCCAAATGGATAATCAAAAGTAGTTTTATCATATTTCCAATTTGGTGTCTCTCGGCTTGTAAGAAAAGTAATGACGAAAGTATATCACCTAATATATCTCCAACAACGGGAACTCGTACCGAATTTACTTTAGATTCTATATTTTTGTATGCAAAGGAAATCTATTTATGGCAAGATGCTCTACCAGATTATGCTACTTTTAGCCCTAGGACTAGGTATGCTGGTATATTTTCAGATCTGGCCGCATTTCAAAAAGAGCTCTATGATATCACACAGTATAAGTTAAATGCAAATGGAATACCTTACGAAAAATCTCTTTTGGGAGAATATCCTCGTTATTCCTCGATCGGACTGAGTAATACTTCTTCTGCAGTTGTGGCTTCTATTACTGCAACTAAGCAATCTCAAGATCAATTGCAGGCAGCCTCTATAGATTTGGGAAAAGTCAGTTATTTAGACATTGACGCGTTTGTAGATCTCGATGATATAAAACCAAGATTAGATAACATGTTTAGTGGTTATGCTGTAAATAACATCGAAACGTTAATCATTGATCTGCGCAATAATCGAGGTGGGCATGTAGAAACTGTAGAATATCTAGCGAACCTGATTGCTCCCAGTACGATCAATGGAAAAATTATGTTTTCAGAACTGTGTAATCCGATACTGCGCTCAGGAAATGCCAAGATATTAAAAAATCAACCTTATCTAGAAGAAGGTAAACCAGTGAAATACAAGGATCGATTTGCTACTTTAGCTGATATTGACTTCTCAGAGGAAGAAAATACTACGAAATTTAAGAAAGAAGGTAAATTGGAAACAATTAAAAAAATATATTTTATTGTAAACAACCAAACGGCATCTGCTAGTGAACTGCTGATCAGTTGCTTTAAGCCCCACATCCCGATTAGGCTGGTTGGCCAAAGAACCTATGGCAAACCTGTGGTTTTTTTTCCAATCAATATCGATAAATTCAAGGTAAATATGATAAGCTTTCTACTCCGTAACGCAGATGGTTGGTCTGCTTACTTTGATGGGATGAAACCAGATATTTCTGTATCACCTGACTCTCCAACGGATAGAACAGAAACATTTCTCACAGCAATATTAAACGACTTCACGATGAAACTAGCACAAAAGACCACCAAGCCCCCATTAAAGGCAATTGTAAAAGCTGGTTTGGATAGCGCAAATGATGGTCAGAATCAAAACGGTCAAATTATTCCTTTGATTAAAAAACATTATAAATTAAAGAAATAGGAACCTAAATCCACATTTAGATTGTAATAGTAGTAGCTATTATATGTGCAATACCAACAGATTCATTATAGGTATAGAAATCTCTTTATGTAGATATTGCTGAACGATCTCAACTTATTTGCTTTTTAAAACGCGTCATACATCTCTATTGGGAATAGTTGTTGATGTAATTATGGTAGGCATGTATGCATTAAATTGGGTGGCGATATATGGGATATCACTACCCAATTTTTATTGATATCAAGTTGCCTGCTCTAGCCGGCACCGATAAAAGTAAAGGGCTGTGGATTACATAGTACCTTCACAACAGCTTCTTTCCTTGGTGAGGGTTTACCTTTCATCTTTCTTTCCAGTTTTTCCATATCGGCAGCTACCCGGTTGTCCAATAATTTTGCATAATGCTGCGTAGTCTTAATGTCCGTATGTCCAAGCATCTTGGAAACAGTTTCGATAGGTACACTATTGGCCAGTGTAACAGAAGTCGCGAACGTATGGCGTGATTTATGGAAGGTCAGCTCTTTGGTGATCTCGCACAGGTCCGCTATTTCCTTTAAATAGCTGTTCATTTTCTGATTGCTGAGAACAGGCAATACCATATCTTTCGCTATGCAGGGCGAATAATCGCGGTATCTTTCAATAATTTCAAGTGCCTTTGCCAATAGCGGAATATTTGATGATGTTTCTGTTTTTTCCCTGCTTGTGAAGATCCATAGTTTTCCGTCCATACCCTCGGCAATATCGACCCATTTTAATTTCTTCACATCCGCATAGGAAAGTCCTGTGTAGCAGCAAAAGACAAAGATATCACGCACATGCGCTAATCTTGGTATCTTGAATTCCTTTTCTTCTATCCGACGAAGTTCCGCATCTGTTAGAAACTCCTTTTCTTTAGCCTTCGCTTTGATCTTGTAGAATGCAAATGGATCATATGTGATCCAACGGTGTGCAATACAGATCTTGATGATCTTGCGCAGATGTTTCATGTATTTTGCCGCCGATACAGCCGAACAACCCATTCTAGAACGCAGAAAAAACTCGTATCCGGTAACGAAAGCATGGTCAATCTTTCTTGTGTCAATATCCTTCGACCTGTATTCTTTTTCCAGATATCCACCAACATGGGAAAAAGAGGTTTTATAACCTTTGAGGGTATTGGGCTTAAATCCATTGCCCAAAAGCTCTTCCATCTGTAAGTTATGCTCCATGAATACATCTAAAAAGTTTTTGCGTTTGATATCCTTTCCCTGAAACCGCAGTTTAATGGACTCCGCTGTAATTTCTTCCCCTGCCGCTACCATAGTGGTATGGATCGTGCTGACTTTAGTTACGAGTGTATCAAGGTAACTGTTCAAGGTCTTTATAGTTTCTGTTGTACCTTTTACGCGGTTAGCTTTGGAATTCCATTTCGACGGCTCGCATTCACGTCCCGTGGAGACCTCTTTTGGCAGGCCACTGACGGTAATCCGCATGTAGATTGGCTTAGCACCGCCGCTGTAATTTTTTGATTTCTTCAAGTAGAAGAGCAAGGAATAATTTGTACTCATGACAACATGATTTAAGTGAAACAAATTTAGCCTTGCAGCTAAAACGGATCAAGATGTTTAATTTTAGAACAACTTGACTATAAGTATGTTATCATCATTTCAGTGAGTAGATACATGAGCGAAAATGACTCACTGAATGACTCACTTTTTTCTCGGGAATCAATATAGGCTTTGTAGATACTGAAAAACAAAAAAGCCTGCAAACGTTTAATTTGCAGGCTTTTGTATGTTTTGACTTTTAGATCTGTAGCCCGTAGGGGAATCGAACCCCTGTTTCAAGAATGAAAATCTTGCGTCCTAACCCCTAGACGAACGGGCCGTTTTCTGTTTCGGTGTGCAAATATAGAAAGATTTCTAAACTTCACCAAATTTTTATGAAAATTTTATTCATTTTTTTTAAAATAGATCGCAAAGCCCTCTAAAATAGCTATATTTAGACTCATTGAAAAAGTAACCAACATGACTAATTTTAAAAAAATTAAAAACCATTTGCTCTATGCTGGCCTTGGCATGGCATTTTTTGGCCAGGCTGCATACGCTCAAAAATCGAGCTCAATCGCCGATCAGCTGCAAGTCACCTGGCAGGTAAAGGAAGGTCAGAACATCCGGAAAAACCCTATCTCAACAATTATTCTGAAAAACAAGGGCAAAAGCGCTATACAGCTTAATGATTGGAGTCTGTGGTTTAACTTTATCCGGTCTATCGATCCCAATAAAGTAGATAAAAGATTTGCCATTGACCACAGAAATGGTGACCTATTTCAGGTAAGCTTTAAGAAAAACAATTTTTTGCTAAAAGCACAGGATACAATCCATATTGATTTTATCACAACAGGACTCGTCAATTATACCGATGGACCAATCGGTTTGTACATAAAAAATAGCAAAACCGGGCTTTCAACAGATGTTCGCAACTATACCGCTGTAAAAACAGCTCCTCAATCCGATACTGACAAAGCAGATTTTTGGTCTTATAAATATGACCAAAATAAACTTACTGAAGGTATAGACGCTCAGGCCATTATCCCCCTACCTGCCAGCATTAGTATCAACAATACTGCAAAATTCAATATAACAACAGGTACAAAAGTATACATTACTGACGAATTTGCCTCCGAAGGAGGCTTCCTGACAGACTTTCTAAACCAATACACAGGGATTAAGCTGTCAACTAGCTCAGAAAAACAGGATGGTGTTGTGATTATCAAAGCAAACGATCTGAAACCTGAATCTTATCGCCTAAACATCGATGCAAAAGGTATCCGAATCGAAGCTGCAGATAAGGCAGGCGCATTTTATGCCATACAGTCTTTGAAATCCTTGATCAATCATCGACAATGGAATAAAACCGCAAAATCAATAGGCCTACCTTACGCGAAAGTAGCAGATAGTCCGCGTTATGGCTACCGTGGATTTATGTTGGATGCTGCCCGCAATTTCCACAGCAAAGCAGAAGTGTTACGGATATTGGATCTGATGGCTGCCTACAAATTAAATAAGTTCCATTTCCACTTTATTGACGATGAAGGTTGGCGATTAGAGATCCCATCCTTACCAGAACTTACTGCTGTGGGTGCTAACCGCACAGCGAGTTTTGAAGACGGCAAAGGAATTCAACCAGCTTATGGATCTGGTGCAACTGCAAAAACAAATCAATTCTACACCGTAGCCGATTATATCGAAATCTTACAATATGCAAAAGCAAGGCATATTGATGTAATACCAGAGGTAGAAACCCCAGGGCATGCCCGTGCAGCGATCAAAGCGATGCGTGCACGCTTTGCACATTTTACGAAGGCTGGCGACAAGCAAAAAGCGGAGGAATTCTTGTTGGATGATGCGGATGATAAATCGGTCTATAACTCTGCACAGAACTGGAACGACAATGTAATGAACCCTGCCCTCCCTTCGACCTACCATTTCCTGAGCAAGGTGGTCGATGAAATTAAAGCGATCCACGATAAAGCTGGAGTGCCGTTGAAAATTATCGATTTGGGTGGCGATGAAACGCCGAATGGTGTTTGGGAAAAATCGCCAAAGATCATTGCTTTCATGAAGGAAAATAATATCAGTAATGTACTTGATGTATGGCCGATATATATCGCCAAAATCAACAAACTTGTTCAGGATAAGGGGTTGACGATGTCTGGATGGGAAGAGATGGGCATGCGTAATAAAGGGAAAGGAATGGAAGTTAATGCTGAATTGGGCAAATCTGGCATCCATCTCAATGTATGGAATAACCTTCCTGGACAAGGACAGGAAGATCTCGCTTACCGCTTAGCAAATGTTGGCTATAAAGTTGTCTATACCAGCGCAGCAAACAACTACCTGGATATGTCATGGGACCGCGACTTTGCAGATCCGGGCCATAGCTGGGTGGGTACTGTAAACCTGAACAGGACTTACTCTTTCTCTCCGGAAAACTTCTTTATCAATCTTCGTAAGGATGACACGGGAAAAGATCTCGTAAAAGAAGCTTATACCAACAAAGAGCAGCTCACTGCTGAAGGAAAGAAAAATCTACTCGGCATCAAGGGTGCGCTATGGGCTGAAAAAGTATCCACCGATCAACGTCTTGAAGAGATGATATTCCCGCGCTTAATCGCCATTGCCGATCGTGCCTGGGCGCAAGAACAAGACTGGGAAAAAGGGAACTCGTATGATGAAGCAAGCTATCGTAAATCGTACACAGCCTTTATTAAAAAATTAGGCGAAGATGAATTGAAGAAACTCGATATTATTGACGGTGGTTATACCTATCGCCTTCCAAAGCTTGGAATTAAAAAAGAGGGCAACCAACTCCTTATCAACACCGATTATCCCGGATTCAAAATATATTATACGGACAATGGAAGCACACCGACGTTGAAATCAAAAGAAGCAAGTGGTGCAATTCCTTATCAAATGGGTAAGAAATATCTATTCAAAGTCTTTGATGCCAAAGGTAGATCCGGAGAGGTTATTGCATATTAAAAACTAAACTGGATTATGACAATAAAATAACGTCATCCAAGCTGTTCAAGCTCGCCAACGAAATAGCATAGGCTGATTGCAGTTCTAAAACCGAAAAAGGGATGATTTCTATTCGAAAATCATCCCTTTTTGCTTGTCTTTAGTATGAAATACGAGCCGCTTAGAACTTATAGCTCAATGAGACAGCCGCATTTCGCGGGTCGATCTGATTAATAAAACCACCACGGAAATACGAGTTCAAGCCAATCTCATTGGTAATATTGTTCACAAAGACTTTGGCATCAAACTTACGCCACTTATAGCCTACCTGCGCATTTAACGTTGTATAGGCAGGCATATTGAATGGTTTTTCGCCATAATATTCGCCATGGCCCTGCGGCGTTAGGCTATATTCATTCACCGGACGGTCGCCTACATAATAAACTCCGGCACTCAAACTCAGATTTCTTAAGGCACCTTGGTTAAACACATATTGCACCCAGGCATTGGCCGTATGTTTTGGCGCATTCATTGGTGCTGAGCCATTCATATAGGATGGAGAGTTTTTATATCGGGCATCTAAATATGCATAGCCCAACATAACCGTTAGATTTTCCAACACACGACCGTTTAATTCCGCTTCGATACCATCCCGGACTAAATCACCCGCTTTAAAATAAAGACCCGTCGGCTGATTTGCATCATTATATTCCGCATTCGTTAAGTCAGATGTATAAATATGGAAATACGTCAAATTGAAACGCAGTCTATTATCCAACCAATCTGATTTAATCCCCCCTTCGAATTGTTCCGTAGTTGAAGCACCGGCCTTGGTCCCATCAACCATTGGATTGGCTGCACTTCTGAGACTGGTTGAGTTCGTATAAGATCCGAATACATTAAAATTCTCGAAAGGCGTAACGATAATCCCTGCCATCGGATTCCAGGCTGATTCCCTTTTATTTCCGTTTGAGGTAAAGTCCTTCGTAGTAATTTCAGAGTAACGCAAGCCTAAAACAGCTTTAATATATTTATTAAATTCAATGACATCCTGTGCCATAAAGCCAATAGAGGAATAATAATTCCGAACAGGTGTTTTGGCCTCAAAAGCCACCTTCTTACCTGTCCGTTTATTTCCCAACGAATCCACATAAGATACTTGATCCAAATCATTAGCCCAGTCGCCATGAATATCAATAACATCAATTACCCCGGCAGCTAAAGCTGCCTGATCAGGCTTTGACAATGGAATTTTACTGTCCAACAAACTCAATTTGGTACCAAACGAAGTTGTTGTTGCATCCGCAATACGATAATCTACACCAGCTTGGACCAAATGCTTTACTTTGCCTGTATACAAATCCTTTCCGATCAAATCAAATTGGAAGGTCTTATTTTTATCGTCACGCAAACTCTTGCTCATCTTCCGTGAAAAGGTATTGAACTTTTTGTCCGCATCGTTAACCAGCGAAGCCGAAGTCGTGAGGTTATCGACCTGATAGGAAGAAGTCGCTATTGAAGCCCGAATACTCCAACGATCGGTCAATTCATGATTGATCTGCCCCATAAAACTCTTCATCTCGGTATTGACGTTATCAGAATTCATACCCAAGAATTTATTGTTGGGTATCACATACAAAGCATTAATACTCTGTGAGGGATTTAGGTTAACGGCCGAATTGACAGGTGTACGGTTATCGTTGAAATAATCTCCTTCTAATGTGATCGTTGTCTTCTCTGTAGGCTTCCAGGCCAAAGATGGGTTCAGATAAACACGATTAGCAGAAAGTCCTTTTCTGAAACTATCATTCCTTTCATAAGCACCGTCCATACGAAAAGCAACAGTCTCCTTTTTATCTAATACGGTCTGGAAATCGAATGTTGGCCGAAACTGTCCCCAGCTTCCCACACGTACCCCAACCTCGCCTGAATTGGTAAAATTAGGGGTTTTCGTCACGACGTTAATTACCCCACCGGCATTGCCAAGGTCGGTAATCACACCTTGCGTCACCGCAGCAGAACCTTTGATCATCTGGATAGACTCCACCCCTTGCATATCAACGACACCCGAAGCGGTCTGGAACTGGGAATCCATACGTACGCCATTTTTCAATACCGGTATACCTCTGAATCCCCGAGTCGATAGTGATTCTTTGACACCACCATATGAGCCGAATAAGGTCACCCCTGGAATATTTCTAACCGCATCAGTCAACGTCAGGATACCTTGATCTTGGATGACTTTGTTGGATATAACAGATATACTCTGGATCTGATCGGAGGGTTTTAGCGGCATACGGGTAATCATTTCAAGTCCCTTCGGCTTCTTATTACGCTCGCCAAATACTTCCACCTCATCGATGGCCTGTTCATTGCCGACCAGCACCACAGGTTTTAGTACCACCTCAGGGCTAGTAGAACTAAACACATAATCAATTGATGTCGTCTGATAACCTAAATAAGTAAAACGAATGACGGCATCCTGAGCGACACCCTGAAGTCTAAAATGACCTTTATGGTCTGTACGGACCGTTTTATCACCGATTGAAACGGTTACTGAGCTTAATGGGTTATTGTTTGCATCAACAACCTTTCCTTTTACGATTCCTGAAGTTTGGCCATATACAGCGCTTCCGATTAAAAATGTAGAGGCAAGTGCAAGTAAGTGTTTGTTCATGTTAATAATCTTGGGTAATTATTTTTAATTAATCTAAATAACACGACAAAGGTATAAAAATTTCCTTTGTTAGAACAATTAAAAACAAAAAAGCTCTGAACCACTTCTGATTCAGAGCTTTCCTATATTAACTCAGCCTGTTTTAGTCAAACTTCCAGCGTACAAAAGCTTCTATCGCTTCATAGTTGGCAAGGCCTAATCTATCGTACAATGCTGCGGTATCGCTCGTACGGTCTTCTGCACGCACCCAGAATTCACGTGGATCATCACCCGGGAATACCGGTAAATCTTTTTGAGACTGGTGTTTGAAGATCGCCAAACGTTTGCGATATACCTCTTGTGGAGATAATGGAACCGCCATTTCGATCTCATGGATCGGGTATTCATGCCAAGCACCTCTGTACAGCCACAACCAACAGTCTTTTGTCCACTCATCCGTTTTGCTCAACCTTCTTAGTGCTTCAAACAAAATATCAAAACATACTTTATGCGTACCATGTGGATCGGCAAAATCTCCTGCAGCAAATACTTGGTGCGGTTTTACCTGACGCAACAATTCCATCGTTTGTTGGATATCGTCTTCAAAGGATACATCCTTCGCAAATTTTTGTCTGTCGTAGAATGGTAAATCCTGGAAATGGATATTTTCATCCGGCAAACCTACCAAACGTGCACCGGCAATAGCTTCTCCTTTACGGATCAATGCCTTTATTTTTCGAACGAGTTCGGTATCGATCTGATTTGGTTTTTTAGTCGCAAAGATTGCTCTTTCTTCATCATAAATCTGACTGATCTGAGCGGCCTCTGTCTTCGCACCGATTTGGTTTGCTAGGTCCTCAGCAAACTCCAAGTAACGGACTACATCATCATCCCATACGGCAGTATTACCACAAGTCTGGTAAGCAACATGTACATTGTGTCCTTGATCTGCCAAACGGATAAATGTTCCACCCATAGAGATTACATCATCATCTGGGTGTGGAGAAAATACGATCACGTTTTTCTTAGCCGGATTCGCACGCTCAGGACGTTGTGAATCGTCTACGTTCGGCTTACCTCCTGGCCATCCGGTAATTGTATGTTGAAGCTCATTAAAGATGCGGATATTAATGTTATAAGCAGGGCCAGTTTCTGTGACCAGCTTGGCCATACCATGCGCATTATAATCTTCATCTGTAAGTTTTAAAATCGGCTTATTGATTTCCAGTGCTAACCAAACGACAGCTTTTTTGATCAAAGTTGGTGTCCAGGTCACATCTTCGGCCAACCATGGGAGGTCAAAACGCGTCAACAGGGATGCCGCTGCTTCATCCAGGATGAATTCGACATTATCCGATAGCTGAAGATAAGTTGCAGGAATCTCTGACGAGATCTCGCCCTCAACAGCTTTCTTAATGATCTCCGCTTTGGTTTCGGTCCAGGCCATCAAGATGATCTCGCGAGCTTTGAAAATTGTACCGACACCCATAGTAATCGCTTTTCTTGGCACATTTTCTTTACCACCAAAGGCGCGTGATGCATCCCGACGAGTCAAGTCGTCCAGGGTGACAATACGGGTACCAGAGTTTGGAGCAGAACCCGGCTCATTAAAACCGATATGGCCTGTACGGCCAATACCTAATAATTGAATATCTAATCCACCGGCGGCCGTGATCTTTTGCTCGTATGCCTCACAAAAAGCATTGACTTGATCTGGAGCCAGGGTACCATCAGGAATATTTACGTTCGCCTTGTCAATATCTACGTGATCAAACAAATTCTTGTTCATAAAGGTCACATAGCTCTGATCGGCATCAGGTTGCATAGGGTAATATTCGTCAAGATTGAAGGTAATCACGTTCTTAAAGCTTAAACCTTCTTCTTTGTGCAAGCGAATCAGTTCTTGATAGACTTTCACTGGCGTAGCACCAGTAGCAAGACCCAGAACAGCTTTTTCACCTTTCTCCTGCTTTGCACGAATAATTTCAGCAATACGATTTGCAACGTTTTTCGAAGCTGAATTTTGATCTGGATAGACGCTTACGGGGACTTTTTCGAAGCGTGTTTCTTCCAATAAATTTAATCTAGCCATTTTATGGATATATTGATAAACGTGAATTACAAATTTATGAAATTAGTGAGTTAAGTTGAAGTAAAATTTTAATAAAGTGGCTTATTCTTAACAATATTTTAAATAAATCCTTTTAGCCTTTATTTTAGCACAGAAAACCGGCTATATTTCATTCAAAATAGCCACAGCTTTCAGCAAAGTGACATCTTGCTTAGCAAAACAAACGCGCAAAACCTGCTGATCTGTAGCTTGTTTATAGAATGCTGACAGTGGAATTGTCGCTATTTTGTGCTGCTTGGTCAGATGGCAGGCAAAATCAAACTCCTTCTCCCGACTAATGGCACTATAATCAAGATTGAGAAAGTAGGTCCCTTGACAAGGAAGAATCTTAAAGCGGGATTGCGTTAATCCGTTTTTGAGCAGGTCTCTCTTTTTCTCAAAAAAACCGGACAGGCTCTCCACATAAGCCATATCTTTTAAATATTCAGCTATCGCTAGCTGCATTGGGGTATTCACACTGAATACATTAAACTGATGGATTTTTCGGAATTCACGCATTAAGAGGGTCGGAGCCACACAGTAACCGATCTTCCACCCGGTGGTATGCAGCAGTTTTCCAAAAGAGGCAACAACAAAACTCCGTTCACGCAGACCGGGTATACTTATCACCGATTGTGGAGCTACTCCATCAAAGACAAGATGTTCATAAACTTCATCACTGAGCAATAGGCTATTGGTCCCTTCCAAAAGCTTGCTAAGTTTATTTAATTCTTCTTTTTGAAGCACTTTTCCGGTGGGGTTGTTCGGATTGTTGATTAT
Organism: Sphingobacterium sp. CZ-UAM; assembly: GCF_002000245.1. Lineage (GTDB taxonomy): Bacteria > Bacteroidota > Bacteroidia > Sphingobacteriales > Sphingobacteriaceae > Sphingobacterium. The sequence continues at coordinate 714,185 of NZ_MTCM01000002.1, forward strand.
CACTAAACGAGTTTTCTCGTTGATCAATGTCGCCACGTAATCCCAGTCAATCTGAAAATCAGGTGCCAATAAGCGAACGGGCACAACTTTACCACCAAACAATTCGATCGTTGGGGCATAACTATCGTATGCAGGTTCGAATATAATGACTTCATCTCCGTGGCCAACAACTGTTGCAATCGCAGTAAAGAGCGCCTGAGTGCCTCCGGCTGTAATAGTAAGCTCTTCCAATGGATCGATGTCCACCGTATATACGTTCTTGTATTTTTCGACGATGGCCTCACGCAAGCTTTGCGCACCGATCATCGGCGCATATTGGTTATGCCCTTTTTCCATTGCTGCTGATACCAATTGTATAAGCTTGGGATCTGTCTCAAAGTCCGGAAAACCCTGGGACAGATTCAGTGCCTGCTCCTGATTGGCAAGCATGGTCATCTTGGTAAAGATCGATGTTCCGACATGTGGAAGTTTAGGTATTAGGTCGAAGTTCATTTTTTGACATTTTATTAATCTACTAAATTAGTGGATTTTCTTATATTTGTAAATATATACAAGAATAGCAACATGATAAAATACATCACAGTACTTTTTTTGGTTCTCCCATTTTTCGGCTTCGCACAGAAGAAAGAATTGACCAAACAGGAATATATCGCCCGTGTGAAAGCGGCACCGGATTCCATCTCAACTTTAGTTGACTTGCGTCGTGTAGGTGGCTATGACCCTGTCTATACAGAACTGCAGGCGCTTTATAATACACTGAGCAACAATGTCAAAAATTCTAATGAAGGAAAAGAATTCCAGGAATATTTAAACGCATTGGAGACTGTTCAGATCGGAAAAGTTGCACCCGCTTTTACGCAAAATGATACAACAGGCAATCCTGTACAGCTGTCCGATTTCAAAGGCAAATATGTGTTACTTGATTTTTGGGCTTCCTGGTGTCCCGATTGCCGCGTTGAAAGCCCGGATCTTGTAAAAACTTACGAACAGTTTAAAGGAGACAAGTTTGAAATCCTCGGTATATCTTTTGACAAAGACCGCAACTCCTGGATCAAGGCTATCCATGCAGATAAACTTCATTGGAGACATGTCTCTGACTTAAAACGCTGGCAAAACGACGTAGGTACGCTTTATGCGGTGAAATCTATCCCTCAAAATGTACTGATTGACCCCAATGGAAAAATCATTGCAAAGAATTTGCATGGGGATGCTTTACGTGCAAAATTAAGGGAAGTATTAAAGTAGGAATTTAAAACTGTGAATTCCTAAATGCGCTTCAGAAACTTATTTCTGATGGCGCAAAAGCCGCTAAGTATGAAGGTGATCGCCCTCAATCGAAGGTCAGTAAAAATCCCCTTGGAAAAGCAGCGATAGTATAAAAAAATAGGTGCCCGAAAATCGGGCACCTATTTTTTTATATAAATTTATGATCCATTAGCCAAATAAAGCGCTAAAAATATCTTCCAGCTTAGCCACAGGCCGAATGGCAATATTATACTTCTTTGCATCTAAACCTTTGGTATTGAACTTGGAAATAAAAATTCCATCAAAGCCCAACTTCTCTGCTTCCTGAATGCGTTGTTCAATCCGGTTTACAGCTCTGATTTCCCCTGACAATCCCACCTCTCCGGCAAAAGTCAGATTGCTTTGGATAGGAATATCCTGCTGTGATGAGATAATCGCTACGATAACCGCCAGATCAATGGCCGGATCTTCGACCCGCAATCCTCCGGCAATGTTTAAAAATACATCCTGCGCACTTAAACGAAAACCAAATCGCTTTTCCAAAACTGCTAACAGCATATTCAACCTTTTTGTATCATAGCCTGTGGATGAGCGCTGAGCCGTACCGAATGCGGAGTTGCTTACTAAGGCCTGAACTTCAATCATCATGGGCCGCATGCCCTCGAGCATAGCTGCAATGGAAACTCCACTCACGGGCTCATCGCGTTGTGAAATCATAATTTCGGACGGATTTGACACTTCCCGTAAACCCGAACCCTGCATTTCATATATACCTAATTCAGAAGCAGAGCCAAACCTATTTTTGACAGCGCGCAAAATGCGGTAGACATGATGGCGGTCACCTTCAAACTGGAGTACGGTATCAACCATATGTTCCAATACCTTTGGTCCAGCGATGGAACCATCTTTGGTGATATGGCCTACAATAAATACGGGTGTACTGGTTTCTTTGGCAAACCGTAGTAATTCGGCCGTGCATTCCCGTACCTGAGAAACAGAGCCCGGTGCTGATTCAATCTGTGATGAATGCAGTGTTTGGATCGAATCAATGACTATGACATTGGGTTGTACAGTTTCAATCTGCTTAAAAATATTTTGTGTGGATGTTTCCGTCAGAATATAGCAGTTCGCTTTAGATGATTGCGATAAGCGCTCAGCCCGCATCTTGATCTGCTGCTCGCTCTCCTCTCCGGAAATATAGAGGGTCTTGACCTGTGGAATGGACAAAGCCAGCTGGAGCATCAAAGTAGACTTTCCAATGCCGGGTTCACCTCCGATCAGCACCAGCGAACCTGGAACGATTCCGCCGCCCAACACCCGGTTAAACTCTTGATCCGGAGTCAGGATACGCGATTCGTCCTGGTATACAATCTCGTGAATAATGGCTGCTTTGTTTGCCCGCTTTGCATTTCCTGTTGTTGTCGTGCTTCGCCATTCAGGAACTTTTGAGCTTGACTTTTCGACCACCTCCTCAACGAAACTATTCCATTGTTTGCACGAAGGACACTGTCCCATCCATTTGGGAGATTCATAGCCGCAGTTTTGACAGAAATATGCCGATTTTGTTTTTGCCATCTACGAAATTACAAATTTCTATCCGTTACCTTACCTTTCATTTTCTTTTAAAATCCGCAAAAAATTCTGGCCCATGATTTTAGCGATATCTCCTTTCTTATAGCCTCTTTCCAAAAGGCCCTTTGTCAATAAAGGGAACTTGGAAACATCTTCCAAGCCCTGAGGAGCAGATTCGATACCATCAAAATCTGATCCAATCGCTACATGATCAATCCCAACTTTACGGACAAGGTAATCGATATGATCCAATAGTTTGGATAAAGGAGCATCAACTTCGTATTTCGCCTCCTTGGATAACTGATCATACATACTCCAGGTGCTTTTCGTCATATCGGCATCCTTTCCAACTTGTTTTTTGTAGATCTTCTTTAACCGCGTTTCATAGGTCGGATCTAAAAAACCAGAGTAAAAGTTGACACCGATCACGCCGCCATTTTTCTTCAGAGCCTCCAATTGTTCGTCTTTCAGGTTGCGGAAATGTGGACATAAACGATAAGCATTGCTGTGTGACACCAATATCGGTTTACTGGAAACCGCAAGGACATCATAAAAGGTCTGCTCACCACCGTGGGAGAGATCCACCAGCATGCCAAGCTCATTCATTTTCCGAATGATCGCTTTCCCATGGTCAGTTAATCCCTTCGCCTTGGAATCCATCGCGCCAGACTCCATTGCGGCACAACTCGCCCATGGCACATTATAGTTCCAGGTCAAGGTTAAATATTTCGCACCACGTTGATGAAGTTTGATGAGCTTGTCTATGCTACCCTCGATCATATTACCTCCCTCCACACCAATAATCGCAGCAATTTTACCCGTTTTTAGAATGCCATCGATATCTGCCGCTGATTTCGCCAAGGCAATATCCTCCGCATTTGTAGCAATCATTTTTTCCAGTGCATCTATTTGCGCATTGGCATGCTCAAAGGCTCCGGTCTTCCATTTTGCATCATCGGACCAAACAGCGAAGACTTGCACATCCACTCCGCCTTCTTTTAACCTTGGTAAATCCGTAGCACCCGTACTCAGTCGCTGACCAATATCCTTTCCTCCAAAAATTGATTCATAAATCACATCATTATGCCCATCTACAACAATCATATCGGCATGAATTTGCTTATACTCCTGGCTATAGGTCATGCGATTCAGGGTTAAAAGACACAAGCCCGTAAACAATAGATTCTTTATCATTTTTTCGCCTCATTAATTGTTTCATAAATGGCATCCTGAATCCGGCTACGGATATTGAGATCCAACAATTTGGTACTGACCTGCGGGTGCACGCGATTGGATAGGAAGATATAAATCAATTGATTTTGTGGATCCACCCAGATACATGTGCCTGTGTATCCGGTATGTCCAAAAACAGTACTATTGGCCAATTTAGATGGATATTCGTTTTTCGGATTAGGATCCCAGCGGTCAAATCCGAGTCCCCTTCGACTTGATATGGACTGTTTACTGGTAAACTGATCTATTGTTTCTGTCTTAAAATAACGCTCGCCGCCATATTCACCGCGGTTCAACAAAAGCTGTCCATATATTGCCAGATCATTGGCTGTAGCAAATAAACCGGCATGCCCGGCAATACCTCCAGCCATCGCGGCACCCTGATCATGCACATAACCTTCCAAAAGGGTTCTACGGAATGACGTATCCTGTTCGGTAGGCACAATCTGCTCTTTGGCAAATCGTTCCCTTGGAAGATAACCTGCATGGGTCATCCCCAAAGGTCGATAGAAATTTTCCTGAACATAATCTTGCATGGGTACTGCAGTCTGATGTTCCGCAACTTCCTTCATCACATACATACTTATGTCGCTATACACATAATTTCCCGTTGGCTTAACCGGGGACTTTAACATTTCGGGCCACATCACATCCCGGTAGTAATGATTGAGAATATAACTATTGTCAGCCATCTTAACCTGATGCTGCTGGTCGGGGCTGCCAACAACATCTCCGGCTTTCAGATATTTATAAAATGGGATAAATGGCGTAAAACCTGCTTCATGTAGCATCACAGAGCGCAATTTGATATCTTTTTTATTCGTATACTTTGCCTGCCATAGGTAATGGCCCATTGTGCTATCCAAATTAATAATATTACGCTCGGTCAGGCGCATAATCACGGGTGTAGTACCCGCAATTTTGCTGACGGAGGCGAGATCAAAAATATCACTTACTTTCGTTGGGATAGCTTTCGTATAGGTATGATAGCCATACGATTTTTCCAATAGCACCTGCCCATCTTTTACAATCATCACCACTGCGCCGGGAGTAGCCTGCTTATCGATCGCTTCCTGTGCAATGGCATCAATCTTTTTGGTCAGTTTACCCAAGTTCAGGTTTGAGTTTTTCCCGGAACTGTATTGCAGACGCGTTTGAGTCGTCGTAACATTTCCTTCGGTAATGGCTGCACCGCCAAAGATAGACATCGCAGCATTGTATTGGCCAGCGGTAGTAAAAGGCGCCAAAAGTTCGATTAAATCAGACTGCAGATGCTCAGAAACAGCCTTTTTGCCACGCTCATGTTCAAAGAAGTGGCAGAGCACAACCTTCTTATTGTTCAGTACAGCCTGCTTGAGCTGCGCCAAACAATCCGCATCCAAATCATCTTCCTTCCCTGCGACAATAATCGTATTGTAATATTTGATATCTTCATCAAATTTACTAAAATCCAATACTGTTATATTTGTATACCGTGCCAGCTGGTTTGTAAACGGTGCATATTTGTCCGCATGCGGCACAACAACTGCGATGCGCAACTGATCCAGTCCAGTAAGTGGCAGTAACTGATCGATATTATTATAAAGTATGGTTTCGTTCTTTATGGTCGATTTATATTGAGCGAACAGGGGGGGAATACAGAAGAAACCTGCAAATAACACCCCAAAAAATCCTTTTTTCATTCTGATTTTATCGTTTTTTAGGTTCTATCAAATAAAAATACGAATAAAATAAAAAAACAAAGCTCAGCATCAGTAAAAAATCAATTTTGTTACGGGAATGGGCTTCTAGTTAGGGATTTTTCAGATGAGCAAGCTGAAATCTTTTTTTTTCTGTAAGTTTGATTAATGCCGGAATTGATTCAAGATAAAACAATATTTTCCCTCCTAGAGGTGAGCAAAAGTATCCAAAAAACGCTTGCTGAGCGTTACAAGAGCTTATATTGGATCAAGGCGGAGATGAATAAACTGAACCATTATACGCATTCCGGACATTGTTACCCTGAGCTCGTTGAAAAACAGGATGGCAAAATCGTCGCTGAGATCAGGTCTACTTTATGGAAGGCGGACTTCAACCGGATCAACAACAATTTTCTGAAAATTGCACAGGAACCGCTGCGGGAGGGCATCACAATGTTATTTCAGGCAGGTATTTCCTATGATCCGATGTATGGTTTGAGCTTGAGGATTGTTGATATTGATCCGACTTTTACCCTAGGTGAACTGGAGAAAGAAAAGCTGGATAGCATTAAAAAGCTCAAGGAAGAGGGCATTTACGAGGCCAATAAATTGGTACCCTTCCCCATGCTTCCAAAAAGACTGGCAATTATTTCCGTAGAGACAAGCAAGGGACTTTCTGATTTCTACAAGATTATCAATCAAAACCCCTGGGGCTACCGGTTGGAATGCACCTTATTTCCAGCGCTCTTACAGGGAGATAAATCCATCCCTTCAATCATCAATCAACTCGCGATCATCGCCGATAAAATAGCTGAATTTGATGTGGTTGCCATTATTCGTGGCGGTGGCGGTGAGGTTGGCCTATCGAGCTACAATAATTATCTGTTGGCAAGGGCCATAGCAATCTTCCCTATTCCTGTATTGACGGGAATAGGTCATTCGACCAACTATACTGTGAGCGAGATGGTGGCCTATAAAAATGCAATCACCCCCAGCGAGCTGGCTGATTTCCTCATTCAAAAATTTCATAATTTTTCTGTTCCGATCGAAAAGGCCACGGAAGGAATTCAACAGCTGATATTTACTCGATTTAAGGAAGAACGGAATACTTTGACTCAAATGGCAACGCATATTCAATGGATCGGGAAAAGAGAACTTCAAACTGCGCGCACCAATATTCAGCACATGCAACACGAGCTGAATGCATTGGTTAAACTGCGTTTTTATGAACATAAAACGGCTTTGGCACATACGGAGCGGATTATCCAACTCTCTGACCCACGGCGATTGCTCAAACAAGGATTTTCCATCACAAAAGTCAATGGCAAATTATTGCAATCTGTAGATCAGCTATCCCCGGGAGACCTTATCCAGACGATGCTGGAAGATGGGGAAATTACCAGTACGGTGACCGACAAGAAATCGCTGAGCGACAGATTAGACGGCAGCTAACAGTAATATTATTTGAAACTGAAAAATTTAAAGCGATAAAAAGACAATGGAAGAAAAATATACGTATACCGATGCCTTCAATGAATTACAAACGATTGTAAAAGAAATTGAAAATGGAACAACCAATATTGATGAACTTGCGGAGAAAATCAAACGAGCATCTGATCTCATTGAGGTCTGTCGGGCAAAATTGACCGCAACCGAAGACGAGGTAAACCAGTTGTTGCAAAAGATCTCTCCGGTTCAGGATTTAGATGAAGAATAAGGAAATGAAAATACTCTTGACCAGCCTATAGCATCATACGTGTGTGCAGTCCGAGTATTGATAGGCAACAATGTAGGCTATGATACATATTCGTCATACTAAATCGTGAAAAGAACATATTAGCCCTATCAGAACATGGGCACTTCGATCAGCAGCAATTTAGCATTATACGTCGCCTCAATATCTATTTTAGCCGAATCATAGATTCCAATGCCATCTCTCCGTTCTAATGTTTCATTGGCTACGGATACCTTTCCTTCGAGGACAAAAAGGTATATCCCGTTTCTTTCCGAATGAACAGTATACGAAATTGTGTTCCCTTCCTCCAGGTCCGCAATATTGAAGTATGCATCCTGATGAATATGAACTGCATCTGGATTCGATATATCAGGGGACACAATGGTTACAAACTTATTATGACGGTCCAAATGAAGGTAAGACTTCTGTTCGTAAGTCGGTGTTATATTCTGTTCATTGGGTAATACCCAAATTTGCAGAAATTTAACAGGATCTTTTTGGTCTCCGTTAAACTCCGAATGCGTCACGCCTTTACCTGCAGACATTATCTGCACTTCTCCTGTTTCAATATTACGGACATTGCCCATACTATCTTGATGGGAAAGGATTCCCTCCAAAGGTATGCTCACGATTTCCATATTGTCATGTGCATGACGACCGAAACCCTGCCCCCCTTCAACTTGGTCATCGTTCAATACGCGTAAAGCTCCGAAGTTTACTTTTTCTGGGTCAAAATATTGCCCAAAACTGAACGAATAGGCGCTTTTAAGCCAACCAAAGTCCACATGACCACGATCGTTTTCCCGGTGAATGATCTTTTGCATCTGTTCCTCCATGTTATATAAATAACTAATAATCAGAGGACAAAACTCATACCAACAAGCCTTTCCGTAAAAAAACCTGCCAATTTGACAAAAACTACAATGCTAGAGCGCTTTGAGTTTATCAGGAGCAACTGCATGGATAAGTGCCCTTGCAAGGATACGATTGGGATCAATTACGACCATTCCATTGTGATCTTTCTCAGGAATAGCCAATGGCAGTTCGGCACAGCCCAAAATAATCGCTTGAGCACCTTGTTTTTTCAAATCATCCATCGCCAATAAAAGGTCTTCCCTTGCTTTATTGGCGATGGGCGCTGGTTGCGCCTTAATACCGTAATCTTTATCATAAATCGCATTGTTTACCTTCTCTTTCTGAGTCCCTTCAGGCTCAACAATAGGAAACCCTTTTTTCATAAAAGCTTCCCGATACTGACTATAAGCCTGTTCTCCCGCAGTCGACAGCACGCCTATCGTACTATCCGGATAATTTTCTTGGATGAAGCGTACCGCCTCATGGACAATATGGAGCAACTTCAGTTCTGTCCCCAAGCGAGCCATCTCATCTTGAATCACCGAAAAAATCGGCTCCGCATGCGCTGTATTCGACGGAATTGCCGCAATAGTTGCCCCTGCCTGTTCCAGTTGTTTTAAAATCAATGCTATTGCCTTTCCCGGATTCTCCTTTGATCTATCCAATAAATATGCGGAACGATCCGGAATCAAATTGGGACAGGAAAACAATAACAGTGGCAAATGTTCCTGATCGGAACCTGCCACTGTCTCATCTATAATTTTCTTGGCTATATCCAAGCCTGCATAAGGGCCAAGGCCGCCTACTAAACCAATCATAACAAATTTTTTATACCTTATGATATAACCAATAGCTCGCCGAATCGTTTGATAAAGTTTACCATTCAATGGCCTGATCTTCATCTGGAATCTGTGTATTGAGTTGACGCTCCAAAATCAATGAACCAGAAACCTTGAATTTGATCGCCGTAGTCGCAACAAGGGTATAATCCGTAAACTCGTAATCCACGTTATTGATCGTGATATAACGATGCAATAAATAGGGCCGGACGGCGTCCATCTGTTCTGAAATGGTATAACTTGCATCTTTTTTCACAACGAACTTCATATTTGGATTTGCGGCACGAAAGGTAACACCGCCCTTGTCATTGAATGTTGCAAAAACTTGATAATTCTTCCGGTCCTTTCGCTCTTCATCTATATTTCCCGCGTAAAAGAAGATCGTATTCTCATCGACAACATAGCTCTTGATCTGACTTTTTACGATCGGGGTTTCATTTTCATGCCCTTCCATAACAACCTTCAATGCCGTCCCGCTATAGGTCCCAGAGTAATTGTTAAAAGGGTTGATGCGTAATAGTGCCTTTTTATAATGCTTCCGGGGATTGACCTTATATTTAGCTCCCGGGTCATCCAAAATAGTCAGGGGAAGGACCCATTTTTCGGTCATATCAATACCTTTCAGTGTAAAATCTATGGCCATTAATCCGGTATTTTCTCCAGACTTGATATCCACCGCTGATGGAATCGAAAAATAGTCCGTACGGAGCTGTTTGTAATAAAAATCCGTCCTCGTCTGGAACCGCTCGTAATTTAGCACGCCCAATGTATCCGCATCCACTCCAACCTTGACCGAAAGATTATTATCGTTGGTTGTCGATCCGCTTACTTCCAAGGGTTGCATGAAGGTGGTCTTTTGTCCATCCTTATAACGAACATAGATATTCGCGACCCCTTCACTTTCCAGGGGAGCTTTAAAAGAAATGTAATGTTCGAATTGTTCCTCTTTCCATTCATCATTACAAGAGCCGCAGAGAGCAAGTAAAGTGAGGAACAACAATTGTATATATGACTTGTTCATAAAATGCATATTTGGTTAATCATTGTAAGTCCATCCGGGATTTTGAGTCAGATTCTTATTGCGCTTAAGTTCGGTATGGCTAATCGGCCAAAACCACATTTTGTCGGCAAAGGTTGTCTTCAAGGTCCATATCGCGACGGGCTGGTAAAAAAGGTCGCGTTCCGCTACATTCATCAATACGTTACAGCCATACACAGGCAATGCTTCTTCAACAGGTGCATCCATCCAGCGGCGTAGATCATAATAGCGTTGACCTTCGCCCATAAGCTCAATAAAACGCTCCCGTTTCAATGCTTTACGTAGCTCATTCTTATTGCCATATACACTGGCAGCGTAATCCGGCACACCCGCGCGGATGCGTACGGGATGGATACCCTTTTTCATTTCGGCAATGTCACGGCTAATGGTATAACTTGCTCCGCGCCAAGACGGAATCGTATACGAACCGCTCAGCTCATTCAGCGCCTCGGCATACATCAGCAATACATCTGCATAACGGATGGCGGGTTCGGCCTTGGGAATAATACGTGAGCCAACTCCACCTTCGTAAGTATCACTGGGATGAACAAACTTCTTAACGCCGAACCCCGTCCGCAACCAGTACCCATTCGCTGAATTAAAGCCGTTTCCTTTCGGGTCAGCGCTATAATAGAAGATTTGTTTGTTGCGGTTTTCCTCTTTTGTTTCATTAAGCAATGTCCAAAAACTTCCACTATAAGCCACCGAAGCGTAGAACCTCGGTTCGCGGTTTGCATATTGCAACGACACGCCGGGACGCAATGGTCTGTATTTTTTATTGTCATAATCCTCCTGTGTCACAAATCCACTGACACGATCTGAACCATTACCACGGCCGATTTCCTTATCCTTACCTGGCACATCCGTACCATCATTCATATAATAAGCATCAACCAGTTTCTGAGTCAGCCCATGCGTATTCCATCCTGTTGCCGAACGCGGCAGTTGGTGGATGACCATTTGGTCTATGCCCTCATTCGGTTGGTTGTTACCCCGGGTAAATATTAACTCCGGATTACCCGAAGCAGTCAATGTCCCATTAAAGACCTCTGCATAGGATTTGGCAGGATCGATGTCGGCCCAACCTGCTGGCCAGCTTTTTTCCGAAAAATTATGATCCTGTGGCGGTCTGACTGTTGCATCATCACCTGTTTCCTGTAAAGGGGCCGTGTAAAGCCGATATACCCCCAATTCGATAACATCGCGTGCCGCTGCCGCGGCCTTTGCCCATTTCTCTTCTTTATAATCGGCAGACAACAGGCGTTTCATCTGTTTGTCTACCAAGCGCGCAGCATAAGCGGAATTATTCCCATTGGCCAAGGGGCTTGCCGCATACAGAAGCACTTTAGCCCTCGCTGCCAATGCTGCACCTACAGAAGGGCGGGCAGAGCCATCCTGTCCGCGCCTCATCCCAAGGGCTTCCATCTCTTTCGCAGCCTTTAATAGTTCGTTGCTGATGAATTCAGCACACTCATCATAAGTATTTCGCGCAATAGCCAGTTCTTCATAACTATCTGTATAATCCAGGCCTTCATCGGGCAGAATCGGAATAGGCCCATATTTACGGAGCAATAACCAGTAGAGGTAAGCCCGCGCAAAACGCGCTTGCCCCCGATAATCTACGATTTCGGCCTCGGACATCTCCGTATTCATGTAGATATTATGGATAAAGGTCGAAGCATTCCGAATCCCGCGATACGATTGAGTCCATGTCCCCTGTTTATCCGTTTCGGTATACAAACCCATTTTAAACATATTATAGGACAGCTCATTTTTTGATGGATCGTAATCCTTGTCCCGATCACCATAATACATATCATCCGCGAAACAATGCGGTGTCAGGCCTTTACTGGCGACATCGGCATTTTCACCTTTGAATTCTTCAAATACATGAGCCAGCCATTTCTCCGAATACAGTTTGCTTTTAAATGTTTTTTCCAAGGTGATCCGATCTTTAAAATATTGGTCGGACTTTAAATAATCCTTTTTACAGGATGAGATCACATTCATGCCCAAAGCGAGCATAAGTGCAAGATATAATGTCTTTCTTTGCATCTTTTTCTAATTTTACAGGTTAATATTGATGCCAAATGTAAAGGACTTGGGCAGGGGATAATCTTCGCCCCTTGGGGTGGCCAGCTCCGGATCCCAAAGTTTGAATTTTGACCAGGTCAATAAATTTGAGCCAACGAGGAAGAAGCGAATGCTATTGGCCTTAATCCGATTGGTAAGCTGTTTTGGCAATGTATAACCAATATCCAAGGTTTTCAAACGAAGATATTGTCCGTTTTTCAACCAAAATGTTGACTCTCTGAAATTATTAATATTGTCTCCAAAGCTTAAACGTGGATAAGATGCATTGGGATTTTCGGTTGACGGATCACCCGATATCTCGGCTGAAATCCAACGATTATCGCCCATGACGCCTTTCATCACCTGCCCCCATTCACCCTCACGAAAAGCCTGTACCGTTTTTCCATAAATCGAAAAAGTAGACTTCCCCGATCCCTGGAAATGGACACTAAGGTCAAATCCCCGCCAGCTCAGCGAAGTACCTAGACCGTAAACCAAATTAGGCCGCCGTGTTGCGCCTATGGCCACCCGGTCACCATCATCCACTATCCCATCTCCATTGACATCTTTATATTTTATATCTCCGGGCTGATAATTTGGCGGATTATTATCAAACTGTTGTTTCGGGCTATTGCGAATATCATCGTAATCTTTAAACAGGCCTAAAGCGATCAATCCTATAGACTGGTCGACACGATAACCTTTTTGATTTTGATAACCGTATACGTTATTTTCCTCGTCGATTGCCGTAATTTCGTTCTTACTATAGGTGATATTGCTACGTGCCGTAAGGTTTAATTCGCCGATCTTCTGCTTATATTCGAGGCGCCCGTCAAAACCACGTGATTTTACTCCACCCACATTCGCTCTTGGAATACTTTCCAGGCCAACCATGCTTGGCAAAAATCTTCGTTCCATATAAATGCCGGTACGTTTCTCATCAAAGAAATCGAAGTTGGCGACAATTTTATCCCGCAATAAAGCGATATCCAAACCCAGGTTATTTTTGGTCGCCATTTCCCATGTAACATAGGGCGAAGCCACCTGGCTATACCGAATACCGCCATAGGAACGATCTAGACCGTAATCTGCCCATTGATACCCCCCTACGGGAATCCGTTGACCATCACTATCCAGAATCAGGTTACCCCTATCATCTCTACGCCAGATTTCCTCAATCGTATATAAGTACGGGAAACGTTCGTTGTTATCGCCTATTTTAAGTTGGTCATTTCCCACCTTACCCCAGGAGTAACGTACTTTAAGCAAATTCAGCCAAGGAACATTATTCTTTACAAAAGGCTCCTCGGAGATATTCCATGCTGCTGCTACAGCGGGGAAAAAACCATATTGTTGCCCTATGGCAAAGTTTTCCGAACCCGTATAACCAAAATTGAAATCAGCAACATAACGTGACTTCCAATTATAGGTTAATCTTCCCGCTAATGCCTGGTTACGTCTGGATACCCCATTTTTGATGTCATTGCCCAAATCAACTGTTTTGGTAAAAGCATCCCGGGTAAAACGTGCTACTGCACCCAAATTATGATCTCCAATTTTACGGTCATAATTAATCATAACATCATAAAACTCCCGTCTATTTCCTTCGGAATACCCGCCCTGTTCCATTTCCCTGGGATTAGCCTTATGCGTAAAAATCAGATTCCCATTCTCATCACGTGCGCGTTCGGCATGCCATAATTCAGGCAATTTAATACGCGTGATATTGTTATTATTATAGGTATCAAAGCCGACAATCCCTCTGAGTTTTAAACCTTTGGTGATAAAATCAAAGTTCTGTTCAATTGTAACGTCGGTCTGTACTTTGTTTTGCCAATTTTCATTGAATCCCGACTGTGTTGACATGACCCATGGATTGATCTTATTGCCATCTCCTATCGTTGGCACACGGCCGTTGGAATACAGTACTGGTGTACTGATCGGAGAATATCCAAAAAAAGAACCCCATAGATCCTGATCGCCCAGGCCTGGGCTATTCCGTTTGTCTAGTGATCCCGCGACACCAACTTTCAATACGGTGCTTTTGGTCACATTGATATCCGCATTCAGACGATAATTCCAACGTTTGTAATTCGCATTTGTGTTATAATCGTTGCGCAGTGTTTCATCCGTTTTATACATACCACCTTCATCTACATAGCTTCCCGACACGAAATAACGCGTTGTAGCCCCACCTCCGGTCATGTTAAGGTTTGCCCGGTACGTCATGGCACCATCTTTCAATAACAGGTCTTTCCAGTTGACATTGGGGTAAAGATCTGGGTCCAATCCCAAGCGCAAGATCTCCAACTCTTCCGGACGATAAATCGGTTCAAAATTTCGCGTGATCCGGGCCTCATTTAGTAGGTTAGCATAGGTTACGCCATCCTCAAATTCAGGCGTAATTGTACGTGTGTTATAAATGGTCTCGTCTTTAAAATTGATATTGATTTTACCCTCTTTACCACGTTTTGTTGTGATCAGGATAACGCCGTTTGCTCCTCTAGAGCCATAAATTGCTGTCAAGGCTGCATCTTTAAGCACGGTAAACGTTTCAATATCTTCGATATTTATATCATTAATATCGCGCTCGACATTATCTACCAAAACTAAAGCGGCACTACCACCACCGAAGGTAGAGATACCACGTATCCAAAACTCGGAGATATTTCTACCGGGCTGCCCGGACTGCATCATCGCCATGACACCGGGCACATTACCGGCAAGTGCATTTGTTATGCTTGATGTCGGATTAGCTTTCATTGTCTCCACATCCACTCCACTTGCGGCCCCAGTCAATGTCAGCTTCTTTTGAGTACCAGTACCTGTTACTACCACTTCATCCAATACACTGGTCTCCGATTCTTTCAAACTCACATCAATGATTTGTGAATCTTTTACAAGTACTTCTTTCTTTTGGTATCCCACAGAAGAGAATACGAGTGTTTTGTAACGCTCTACTTTTATCTTATAATTTCCCTTGCTATCCGAGCTCGTCCCCAAGCCGGGAGCATCTTTCACCGAGATGCTGACACCGACAAGCGGCAACCTTTGGGTATCGACAATGACACCCCTTACCTCAACAGTTTCTTGTGCAAACACAGTCCAGCAGAAACTGAGAAGCGCTATACATGTTAGTACTATTTTATTCATCATCTTATCACAGGTTAATCTTGGTCATTTTCATCCATTTCCTCCAGTGCGATCTTACGAATCCGCCTATTTTCACGGTCTCCAATATAAAAAGCCTGTTCTTTTTCGTTATAGGCGATACCTGATGGCCGATCAAAACGAGCGTCTGCCCTCAGATCTCCATTAACATAGCCGTAAGGATTCGTATTCAGGCTCGAACTCCCTCGGCCGGCAAAAGTTGTTACGGCACCTTCGGGCGTAAGCATACGAATGGCATGATTCATAAGGTCGGTAAAATAAAAATCGTAGATATCGGGTTTACCGGCTTCCACATAAGCCTGGTTTTTGACAAATACCCCTTGATAAGGCTGATTGACACGGGCTGAGGACCCTACCCCATCTTTATAACCCGATTCACGGACTTTCCCGCAAACTAAATAGGGTTGGTTAAACCGCTTTTTATCCCAATTGTAATCCGCACGCATAATATAACCTTGGTTGATCACCAAAATATACGCGTAGTTTCCTGTTGGATGAATCAAAGCCCGATATTCCCATTCCGGATCCTGAATCACATATAACTGCTCCGCTTTTACCGTTTTATCCGTGAAATACTGATTGAGATCAAAACGGAAGAACTCTCCTTTTGCATAACTGTTAAAATACATTTCTCCGTTAACAGGGTGAATAGAGGCTCCATTACACTGTCTGCTTTTGGTCAGCACTTCTTTATCGAGAAAGCTCCTTGCTCGGGAAAACAATAACGTTGACTCATCATTCTCTCCGCCCCGGTCTTGTGCTACGATCATATATTTCCCATCTATCGAAAAATCTACACTACGTGGACGGCTAAAATCGGAACGTTTTTTGGTAATCGTGCTATCCTCAAAATTAATCAGATAGAGGCCATTATTGTCATCAAATGTCACCCACAGGTGTTTGGGATTTGTGGGATCAAACTTCATAAAAGAGGAAAGCCAAAAGCCACTGGCCATTTTGTTTTGGTCAGCATCTTTAAACTTACCGTCTTTCCAAGGTTCGTCACCGCGGGCGTTCCTGTAACCGGCTAGTGTGGACACCACTAGCTTACGTTTATAATCAAACTTTGCTTCAGCCCGTCCGATGACAGGTTTCTCGACTCCGCCAACACGCACTTCGATATCGCCTTCGAAAGCCTGTTTGGGAACAAGGCAATACAATGACTCGCCCAAAGCATTGATAACGACTGCTTGTTGTCCACCTATCAACACGGTAACATTCTTGGGATCATTTCCAAAATTTTGCCCATAAATAATTAGACGCTGCCCCATGCCACCCGATTTTGGGCTGAAATCAGACACGATGACTGGTTTTGTAGGATCAAAAGGCTTAGATTCTCCAATAATTGCCGTTGTATCGTTCTTGCAGGCACAAAGACCAAAGGTGAGAATCATAAAGACCCAGAGTCTACCAAATCGGCACAAGGCTCTACTCGCTACTTGTTTTGTTCTCATAAGTTATTAATTGGTTAAAATTTATTTCAAATACTTTTTTTAGTATCCCAGTGGGACCGCTTCCGGATATTTTTTCTTTAGGCTTATATCGTTGAAAGCATGTCAGGGACTTAACTGGTTTTCATTACGTCGGAAATTTTAGGACGAACGAATCGATGCCCGCCCATTTGGAGGGCGAACTCCTTTTAAAAGTTTACACATAATTGATTAATTAAAATTAAAAGCTAAATGGTATTAGCTTTTGACAGCTAAAAAAGACTTTATTGCAATAGCTTCAAAGTCTTCCTAATTTATTTAAATTACTTTTCTAATACTTTCTATTTCCGTTTTTAAATTCCAAGCATTATACTCCCCGCAATTCTTAGTATAACTCTCTTCATTCGTTCAAATGGTCGCTACATGTAAGCGATATCTATTACTAGCACAATAGCATTCGTTCTTTCAGCAAAAATTTAATGGGTATATCTCTAATCTGTGTTTCTAGGTGCTTCCCTAGGGTATTATATTCTATAATTGATTACTCAAAAGTAGCTAACGTAAAATTTTTGAGACTATCGAATTATCTCAATAATCTGCTTGTTTGTATCAAACAGGAAAACCAGTGCTATTAAATAGCTAAATCTGTTAATCGTATTTCCAAATACTAATTACATCGATCCGATTACTCATTCCTTTTCGTTGTTTCAATTTATTTTAGGCATTTTCGATCTGTAAACTTTAAAGGATGAGAACGGCAATTTTATTATTTCTACTATTTCAATTTTTTGCAATTTCGGCACAAGATTCCCAAGGGAACGACTATTATTTTGGAGACAATTTCCATTTTAGCGGTTACTCTACTGATGCCCAGACAATGGTGAGAACTAAAGTGGGGTACATTACTTCTGCAAAATATATCTGGCATATTTTCGACAGCTTCGATAACACAAAAAAGCTACCTGGGAAAGGCTTATCTGCGACTCCCAACTCACCAATAATCCTGGGTATAAAACTAAATCCAAAATTGAAGAATTTTATCTCGCCTGAAGTTCAAAATTTTTCAAAAAAATATAATAGTTATTTTATCCCGGATAGTTCCGATGCAACAATAATCGCTATGGGGATCAATAAAAATAACCATCAGGATTTTATGTACCGCGTTATCGAAAATGATAGCATTGAACTTGTTCCCTGGTCACCGATACCGGCCTTATCAATGAGTTATGGAGCCAAAGAACCCTATGGTGATATTGGAACTTTTAACTTTCCAAATAAACTGATCTTAGTGGAAGTCAAACATCGGAAAGTATACAATATAAGAGATGGTTATATTTTAGATTGGCGGAAAAATGTACGTCCCATTTTAGATCAAATTATCGCCCGTGGAGCTGGTCAATACGGCTATTTTAATCTATTGGACCGTACTTTGAATAAATCCTACATCCAACAATATGATAAGCTTACCGGAGTACCCTTAGATTTGACTTTTAATAAAGACAGCATCTCTTCTCTGAACCTTGAATTTCAAAATCACGAAACGATCCCCTATTCCATCAATTTGATCAAAAAAACAAAAAATATAGTTGACACGATCCTACTAGAATGGTGGACTCAATCCAAACAATTTGAAGTTTCAAACCAATATTTAAATGAAATTGGAGAATATGAGTTATTGATCCATAAAACAGGGAATATCGGCAAATACGGTCCGGATGAGGTTCTGAGGATCCCTTATCGCGTTACACCCGCTCCTAAGCAATTTTCAGCGACATTTTTTTGGTCGACCTTATTTCCAATACTCTGTGTCAGCATCGTAATTATCATCACTATATTTATTCTTGTCCGATATAGAAGCCGCAAACGCTTAAAAAAGCTTGAACAACAAAGACAAGCGCTGATGCTTCAGATACGGAATATCCAGTCCCAATTAAATCCTCACTTTATATTCAATGCAATCAACTCTATACAAAACCTTATTCAAAAAACTGACCAGGAAAGAACCAATTATTATCTGAGCAAATTCTCCTCATTGACCAGGGCCACTCTAGAAAATGCTGAAAGAGAGATGAACACCTTAAATCACGAGTTTCAATTATTGGACGATTACTTACAAATGGAACAATTAAGGTTTGGATTCAAATATGAAATACTAAACAACTTAGAAGTACATGGTGATTTGATCGAAATCCCAAGCTTGTTACTTCAACCAATAGTAGAAAATGCAGTAAAACATGGCATTGCGGCAATAGGCTCCCAAGGAATGATAACCTTATCCGCCCAGCAAGTAGAGCAAGATTTATTTCTCTGCGTTTCCGATAATGGGAAGGGATTTAATGTGAAGATGACAAAACCCACCAGTGGATATGGACTAAGGCTTACTGAGGAACGATTAATCTTGCTGGGCAAGCTTTATCCCGAAAACACTTTTCAGATCCATAGAACATCAAACTCAGGAATTACTAAAATCTGCATTATTATATCCGACTGGATAGCCAAACCCTAATATTATGATAAATTATATAATTGTAGACGATGAAATTAATAACATCGAAATCCTAAAGAGTTATTTGGATAATTATACTGACCTCTTAAAACCTGTCGGCACAGCCGGCAATGCGGACGAAGCGCTTCTATTGATTAAGCAGCAACAGCCCGAATTGGTGTTTTTGGATATTCAAATGCCCGATAAAAGCGGCTTCGACCTGCTCCAAGAACTTGGCAAAAGAAACTTCGAAGTCATCTTCGTTACAGCATACGATAAGTTTGGTATTCAGGCGATCAAGTTTTCAGCGCTGGATTACTTACTAAAACCAATTAATCTTATCGAATTAGAAGCCGCACTATATAAAGCCTCCGAAAAGATTAAGCGTAAAAAACACAATGCTAATCTTGAAAACCTAATACAGAATCTAAACAATGAACAACGCAGTACACATAAAATCGCACTTGCGACCGGAAGGGAAACCCAATATATACCCATTATTAATATCGTTCATTGCCAAGCGGACAATAATTACACTAAAATATATTTTACAGATAACAAATCAATCGTTATTGGTAAAACGTTAAAAGAGTACGACGACATGTTAGCTATTTATGGTTTCATCCGCTCTCATCAAAGTCATCTTGTCAACCCCGAACATGTTGTATCGGTAACTAAAGGCCAAGGGGCCTATCTCATGATGAACAATGGCACACGAATACCTATTGCTCGTCAAAAAAAAGAATATGTATATCAGATTTTAAACAAACACAATAAATCATGAAAGCCTACCTCTTTTATTTTATCACAAGCATCTTCCCTTTAATTGTTTTAGGGCAAAATAAATCGGAACAACCTATCACGCATGCCGAGTACGCACAGCAATATCCCCAAAAAAACCATTCAAAAATTAAGGGATGGGTTATCAATGGAAATTCGACAGATCTAAAAGATATCATTGTAAAGTACGCTGTTGTCAACATTGGAAATCCGATACAATCTACTTACGAAATCGCTCTTGAACAAGATGGATCATTCCTGATTATACTACCCGAAAAGCTTCCAAATCGTCAGATTTGGTTATCATTTGGGAGCTATGCCTATATCTGCCTCTACAGTGATGACGAACTTGTACTCACCTTTGATCTCAATAAATTGAAGAAAAACGCTGTTTACTTCAATGGCGAGGGAGTAACCTTCGCAGGAAAAGATGGAGACAAAAATCGAATTATGAATGATTACATATTATTTAATAAAAAATATAACGCAAATTTCTCAAATAAAATCAATGTATTAGCAACCGAAGACTCCAATTATATGACTATACTGGATAGCTTATTTGCTTTTCAACAAAAAGTTAACCAAGACTTTTACATGGCCTATGACCATACGCAGCAGACATTGATTGACGGGGAGACAAATATGGCATATTATGCAAAAAAATTAAACTATTTATATCGAAATGCTAAACCTGTTCATTCAATAAACGAACTACTCATTCCAGTTTATGCTATCTCAAATAATTCTCATGAATATCTTCAATTTCTGAACAGATATATGGCTTCAGTTGGTTTCAAAGGGACTAAGGAAAAATTTAGTGTTACAAACTTGGCTAAATATTACGACGAGACGCTTCCTCCTACTTACGCTGATCTTGGGAAGCTGCAATTTGACGATAGTGATTTAAAAGAGAAATTTCAGCTATACGAGCTCTTAAAGCCCACCATGCGTTATAATTGGTCGAAAGATTACCTGAATTCGCAAATGACGGACTTAGCAAAAAAAATCAAAGCAATTGACTCCATAAACGTAAAATCATCCATAGATAAAGAAAATTCTTCCCTTGGCAAATCAATACTAAAAACCAAGTCCAATTCTAAGTTATATTTAAACGAACATAAGTCTGGTAAAGAACTCCTAACAGCTTTAAAATCCACTTTTAAAAACAAGCTAGTTGTAATTGATATATGGGCTACATGGTGTATGCCCTGTATTCAAGCGATGCCTTTTGGGAAAAAACTCCAGCTGGAGATTCACGATGCAGGACTTCCCATAGAATTTGTATATCTATGTAGCTCCTCAGGAACAGATGAACAAAAATGGCGGAATAAAGTCCTGGAACTAGATCAGCCTGGAACACATGTTTTTGTCGACTCTAAGGTTATAACTGAAGTAATGAATACTTTTGACAAAACAGGCTTTCCTTCCTATATTTTGCTTGAGCCCAATGGAGCTTATGATTACCATTCCATTCTATCCATGCAAAGTTTGAGTTTGGAGAAATTGAAAAAGAAGCTTTAAGTACAACGAAGCACTTTATACTTCAAATTTTGGCAATCTACCTCCTAAAACAAAAAAGCCTGCAAATTTGATATTTTGCAGGTTTTTCTTTTGTAGCCCGTAGGGGAATCGAACCCCTGTTTCAAGAATGAAAATCTTGCGTCCTAACCCCTAGACGAACGGGCCATTTTTTAATGCAACTCCAAAAGCTTTCTTGTTTTTTGGAGTTGCAAATATAGATCTTAAAATTATTTTTACAAAAATAATTTTAAATATTTTTTAGATGAGATCAAAACCGATATCGCGGCGGAAATACTTTCCTTCAAAATAGATCCTTCCAGCATCTGCTGTTGCCTGTTGAAGAGCCTCAAAAAGAGAGTCTTGTAACGTGGTAACAGCAATCACGCGACCACCAGCGGTGACAACCTTACCATCCAACTCCTTGGTGCCTGCCTGAAATACAATAGATTCCTTGACATTCTCCATATTCACAATTTCCTTTCCGGATTCATAGGTACCAGGGTAACCTCCTGCCACTAACATCACCGTAACTGCTGTTTTTGGCGAGACGGTATAAGAACGTTGGTCTAAATTTCCCTGTGCAACACCTTCTAGCAGATCCAAGAGATCAGACTCAATACGCGGTAATACAGATTCTGTTTCAGGATCGCCCATACGAACATTATATTCAATGACATATGGCTCGCCATCGACATTCATCAAACCGATAAAAATAAAGCCTTTATATGGAATACCATCTTTCTTCAATCCCTCAACAGTTGGTTTGATGATACGTTCTTCTACCTTATTCAAAAATGTCTCATCAGCAAAAGGTACCGGAGAAATGGATCCCATTCCACCTGTATTTAAACCCGTATCTCCCTCTCCTATGCGTTTATAATCCTTCGCAGAAGGCAATACCTTATACGAGTTACCATCAGTCAATACGAATACCGATAGCTCAATTCCTTTTAAAAATTCCTCAACGACGACAACTCGGCTTGCCTCACCAAATTTGGAATCCGCAATCATCGCTTTTAGTTCGGCTTTAGCATCATCAAGCGTTTCACAGATCAAAACACCTTTTCCAGCAGCCAGACCATCGGCTTTAAGCACGATCGGTAGCTTTTGACTTTCTAGATAAACCAGTCCTTCCTCCAAAGAGTCCACATCAAAAGAACGCGATGCAGCAGTAGGTACACCGTGTCTATCCATAAACTGTTTTGAAAAATCTTTTGAGCCTTCTAATTGAGCTCCTTCCTGTTGTGGGCCGATTACCGGAATATCTTTTAAATCTGTACGGTTTAAAAAATAATCATGAATACCTTTTACCAAAGGCTCTTCGGGACCTACGACAACCATTTGTATGGCATTTTCCAAGACAAAGGAAGCGATAGCTTCAAAATCAGTAACTTTAATATTGACATTTTGGCCGTACGCTCCTGTACCAGCGTTGCCTGGAGCTATAAACAATTGACCTAAACGTGGACTTTTCGACAACTTATAGGCGAAGGCAGATTCCCGACCTCCTGAACCGATTATTAGGATATTCATAGCACAAAGATATTTTTTTTATGCTAATTTTCAGGCAAAAGATGGTTCAAAAACAGATTTTAAATTTATTTTTCAGCACAAATGAAGATCGAAGCATCCATACAGATCGTTTAGCAACTCTACCTAGATAATATTTTGATTTATAAGTTGATTAAAGGAAAAATATTTTCTAATTTTCAAGAAACATTGGTCATATGTACGCTAGAATATTGTTGTTAGTCAATTGCCTATTTCTTCCGTTATGGGCCTTTTCTCAAATCGATCAAACATTACAGAAACTGGAGACCTACCGTGAAAATCATGTCACAGAAAAAATTTATCTACATCTAGACAAAAATGACTATTCAGCTGGTG
The DNA here is from genome assembly GCF_002000245.1 of Sphingobacterium sp. CZ-UAM. Lineage (GTDB taxonomy): Bacteria > Bacteroidota > Bacteroidia > Sphingobacteriales > Sphingobacteriaceae > Sphingobacterium. The sequence goes on from NZ_MTCM01000002.1 coordinate 737,729, forward strand.
AAAGTATTTGGTTCAAAATGTATTGTACCACGGCGCCCTTCAATTACTTGAGCAACATCAGTAAAATCGCCAATATCGAATTGATCTCTCCAACAAATGACGTCGTTAAAAGTATCAAGATCCCACTCACATTGGGTCTCGGCATTGGCGATCTCAGCCTGTCCGACACACTAGTAGAAGGCACATATAGAATCAGAGCATACACCCGCTGGATGCAAAATGATTCCATATCCAATTTCTATGAGCGTATTATCCCTATTACCAACGGGAGAGCAGATAATGTCATAACCCAAAGCACATTGCTTAAAAATGGAAATGAAAATTTCTTCCAGATCGATCTAAAGACAATTCAGGGAGCGCCTCTAATAAACAGCAGTATAAGCTACACGCTCCAACAAAATGGCCAAAAGGAAAAAACAGGCCGGTTAAAATCCAATGAAAATGGAACAATAGCACTTGAACTCAAAGATAACTTTAAAGGAGGCCTGCTAACATTGCAATTCCTCTCCTTAGACAAAAGACGTGTGCTAAAGAGCTTTACTATCCCGAATCCAAATCAGCAAAACAGTATCCAGATTTTTCCTGAAAGCGGCGAATTTGTAAATAATATCCTAAGCAAAACCGGCGTCAAAGTACTAAGCCCTTCGGGCTTGGGTATTCAATCAAAAATCCAAATCGCAGAAGAAAACCAAGCTCCCTTTATCGAATTTGAAACCAATGTGCTGGGCATGGGAAGTATCCCACTGATTCTAAGCTCCGAAAAAAAATACATGGTCACTGCAGTCTTTTCGGACGGGAGTTCTGTGAGTACAGCACTCCCTCCAGTAGCAGTATCTGGTTATGTGCTCACCGTCAATGCCGGTTTAAAAGACAAGATCGCAGCCCAATTATCCGCCACTAACGATCTGGTCAGCCGAAAAGATGTTTATCTAATTGCCCAATACAATGGAATCGTACTACATGCTGTAAAGCAAAAGTTAAATGGACCGGAGCTCCTGTTCAACATTCCCAAAAAGGATCTTCCTTCGGGAGTGATTCAACTTTCCGTACTGAATGAGGAGATGACTCCCATCATAGAAAGACTTGTCTTTAATTACAATGCTCCTAAAACACTGTTCCCAATAACCCTCCAATTAAACAAGTCCTCCTTTGCTACGAGAGAGCAAGTCATCGCAAGCCTCTCCATTAAAGATGGTAGTAGCGATACCTCAAAAATAGCGGCGCTCTCAGCCGCTGTAGTCAACCGCAGTAAAGTTGATTCCACGACAGATCAATATTATTCTTCGATTGTCTCTGAGCTTCTCCTAAAATCTGATCTCCGTGGTTTTGTAGAGCGCCCCAATTACTATTTTGATGATTTGGATAACATCCGATTTAATGAACTTGACAACCTCATGTTGATCCAAGGTTGGCGTAAACTGGACTGGAAGAATTATCTGAGCGCAACGAATAATCTTTATCGACCGGAAAAAGGCCTCACAATCTCCGGGACCGTCAAGAAAACCGGACGAAAAGCAGTTGTTCCCAATGCTAAAGTGACTTTAGTACCAACCAGCAATATGATGCTGAGTATAGACACAACCACAAATAATGATGGTCGATTTATTTTTGATGACCTACTATTCGCCGATAGCATCAAATTTATCGTAACCGGGAATGGTCAAAAGGAAAAGAACAGGGTTGACATACTTATTGACGAGATCGCAGCTCCTGCTGTTACTGAAAGCAAAGACCAGCCATTGATCGTGAATGATGTCAACAGCAAACTGATCGATCAGCTCAAAGGTAGCCAGCAATTTTTGACTGAACTGGAAGCTGCCGGCATTATTCAAAAAAGTATTAAACTGGAGGAAGTACAGGTTAACAGGGTGCGGACCAATAAAGCGGACAAAAATTCAAGAAATCTCAATGGTCCGGGCCATGCCGATCAGGTCATATCAGCGGAAGATCTATCTACTTGCGCAACCCTGGAGCAATGTCTAGCAGGAAGACTAGTGGGCGTTATCTTCCGAAATGGAGTTCCTTACAGTACCCGCTCGATGGGAATGAACGGTGGTAATCCCATGCAGGTTGTTTTAGATGGGATGTACATCGAGGCGGATCAGCTCAACATGATCAATGTTCAGGACATTGCCAGTATCGAGGTACTGAGGAGCATCGGCAACACCGCAATCTATGGTATGTATGGCGGAAACGGTGTATTGGTCATTACAAGTAAATCCGGAGATGCAATGTCAGCCTCCTATACACCTACAGGGATCGTCACCATTGTGCCTAAAGGACTGCATGTAAATCGCATCTTTTTCAAACCACAATATAACACTACACAAAAACAGGAACTTAAACGTGACCTAAGAACAACCATCGCCTGGGAACCTAATCTAGTGACCGAGAAAAATGGGAAAACCAAATTTGATTTTTTTACTTCCGATGAACCCGGAACCTATAAGATTACAGTCGAAGGCGTTGACATGGAAGGCAAAATTGCCCATCTTGAATATTTAATAGAAGTAAAATCACAATAGCAATCCGAACAAACCGTTATAAATTTAAATAAATTCGTTATGCAGCATATCAAAACCAAAATAGAAGACCATATTTTAAGTATTTTTTTGGATCGGGGAAAGTCCAACGCCATCGATACACAGTTATTAAAAGAGCTGATAGAGACCCTCGAATCTAATCAGGCTAACGATGCTGTGCGCGGAGCGATTCTTATCGGTAAGGAGAACTTTTTTAGCGCAGGTCTTGACCTGATCACCTTAATTGATTATGATGAGGATCAAATCCGGGAATTCTGGAATCTTTTTTTGGAGGCCACTTCCCTACTGGCATCTTTCCCGAAACCGATAGTCGCCGCCATATCGGGCCATAGTCCGGCTGGAGGTTGTGTATTCGCCCTATGCTGCGATTATAGGATTATGGCTGAAGGGAATTTCGTGATAGGACTCAATGAAATACCAGTGGGGCTTATCGTACCTGAAAGTATCTTCCAACTTTATGCTTTCTGGATCGGGAAAAGACATGCTTATCAGAATCTGCTCGAAGGAAAACTGCTCTCGCCGCTTGAAGCAAAATCACAGGGCTTGGTCGACGAAGTTGTACCGGCAGATATACTATTTAATACCGCATCGAAGAAAATAAAACAGATCGCACAGTTTAATCAAAAAACCTGGCAAACTTCTAAACTAAACTTCCGAAAAGAAATAATTCTTAAATTGCGTGAAAATAGAGAAGAGACGATTCAGGCTATTCTCGAACAATGGTGGCTACCGTCAACACGGTCTATATTAAAGTCGATCATCGAAAATTTGACTTCAAAAAAATAATATTTAATAAACGAAAATAACATGAGAAATCTCTTTTTCTTTGTTCTTATCTGTCTCTCCATAGGTGTGGTTTCCTGTAGAAACAATAAAAAGGAAGACAAGGCAGTCAAAATTGCCCAGGACTCTATTCCATTGGATACGATAAGTAAACCGGACACGGTCGAGAAAGAAATAAAGAAAGAGGATACGGAAACGCTGGAAGAAGTACTGGAAAAAATTGCCAAAGCATATACTGAACAAGACAGTAAAACGATCAATAACTATATACATCCAAAATTAGGGATCTATATCATCTATCGTCCGGGAGCATTGGATTCGTATGTGCATCAAAATAGTTTTAATTTTTCCAAACCGGTCCCAGAATATCATTCGTATGAAAAACTGAGTTACAAAGGACCGTTAAAAGCAGGAAAGCTCCCTGCTTTTGACTGTGGAACAATGAAATGGGATAAGTTAGGCTTTTTTTATGATAAGAAGTCCCGTCCGAATGAACTGTCACAAACGGCTAAATTCATGAACGAGATTTTAGATGCAAAAATTAATCGGACCGAATTGCAGCGGCTGAGAAATATAGAAGCCAGAAGCTATCGTGCGATCATGACGTCCAATGAAAGCGAAGAGCCTTTTGTTTTTCATGTAACAAAAGAAGGAGAAAAATGGTATATTACAGTTATAGACCGCGCGTATGCAGGTTGTGATGCATAAAAAGATTTTTTACATTTAGCCATTTTTAAGAGCATGGGAAATTTAGATAAAGACATACAAAAGAAAATCGACGATTGGTTAACCTCCAATTATGATGAGGAAACAAGAACCTCCGTCCAGAAATTAATAGATGATCAGGCAGAGACAGAACTTATTGATTCATTCTACAAGGATCTTGAATTTGGAACAGGAGGTTTAAGAGGGATTATGGGTGTAGGATCCAACCGTATGAATAAGTACACGATTGGGAAAGCGACCCAGGGATTATCAAACTATCTAAAAAAACAGTTTCCCAACGAGGAAATAAAAGTAGCTGTATCCTACGATAGCCGCAATAACTCACAATCCTTTGGTCAGCTTGTTGCCCAAGTATTTGCCGCAAATGGTATAAAGGTTTATCTTTTCAATGAACTACGCCCTACTCCGATGCTCTCTTTTGCTATCCGTCATTTTGGCTGCAAAAGCGGGGTCATGTTAACAGCTTCACATAATCCCAAAGAATACAACGGCTATAAAGCTTATTGGAACGATGGGTGTCAATTGACGGCTCCCCATGATAAAAACGTGATCGATGAAGTCAATGCAATTGCCAGCGTAAACGACATCCGATTTGAAGGGAATACCCAAAATATTATTCCGGTTGGCGAGGAAATCGATCCAATTTATATTGAGGCAAATAAAGCATTGCGTATTCATCCAGAGGCTGTACATGCGCAGAAGGATCTAAAAATTGTTTATTCTCCGATCCATGGTACCGGAATTACAATCGTTCCCAAAATGCTTGCTTCCTGGGGCTTTGAAAACGTTACTATTGTCACAGAACAGGCAACTCCAGACGGAAACTTCCCCACTGTGGTTTACCCCAATCCTGAGGAAGAAGATGCTATGGCCTTAGCAAAGAAAAAAGGTGAAGAGATTGATGCGGACCTTGTTTTGGCCACCGACCCTGATGCGGACCGTGTAGGTATTGCTATTAAAAATAGTCAGGGCCAATTTCAATTACTCAATGGTAATCAGATCGGCAGTTTGTTAATCTATTATGTACTAAGTGCAAAAAGTGATTTAAAACAATTGGGCAACAATCCTTATATTGTGAAAACCATTGTAACCAGCAACCTCCAGTCTGATATTGCAGATCATTACAAAGTTACGCATTATGAAACACTGACCGGGTTTAAATACATCGGTGAATTGATGACAAAATTAGGTGATTCAGCTCAATATCTTGCCGGTGGGGAAGAAAGCTATGGCTACTTAGTCGGTGATTTGGTCCGCGATAAAGACGCCCCGAATGCTTGTGCCTTCCTAGCAGAAATGACCGCATATTTTAAGTCAAAAGGCAAGACTGTTTACGAAGTTTTATTAGATATCTACCAGAAATTTGGCTGCTATCAGGAAAAACTGATTTCCTTAACAAAAAAAGGAAAAGCAGGAGCCGAAGAAATTCAGGCCATGATGGCCGGTCTACGCCAAAATCTACCAGCCAAACTCGGAGGAATCGAAGTTAAAGAAATTCGGGACTATGAGCTTTCACAAACGACTGATATGAAAACAGGCAGTAAAAGTGAAATTACCCTTCCAAAATCGGATGTCTTACAGTTTATCACGGTAGATGGTGATGTGATTTCAGCCAGACCTTCGGGTACAGAGCCCAAGATCAAATTCTATTGTTCGGTTAAGGGAACGCTTCAAGATAAAAGTGATTACCTAAGCCTTCAAAAAATATTGGAAGAAAAGGTAGACCGTATGATGAAAGATATTGTTGGTTAAATGGAGAAGTGGAAACAATTATCATCTGAATATATCTGTAAGGAGCCATGGGCAACGTTACGCAGAGATACCTGCGAGCTCCCCGACGGACGCATCAATGACCATTATTATGTACTAGAATATCCGGATTGGGTTAATATGGTCGGCATTACCGAGAAAAATGAGCTATTGGTGATCCAACAATACCGTCATGGTGCCGGTATGATTTCATTGGAAATTCCGGCCGGGACAATGGAACCGGGAGAAAATCCAAAAGATGCCGCAATCCGGGAAATGCTCGAAGAAACGGGATATCAGTTCGATAACATTGAAGAGATTGCGAGCCTTTATGCCAACCCCGCAACAAGTGGCAACGTTACATATACCTATCTGATGACAGGTGGACGTAAAGTGCAGGAACAGGAACTGGATGAACACGAGGAAATCGAAGTATTCCTTATCCCACTTGAAGAAGCAAAAACAATGCTGCTGGAGAATAAATTTAGCCAAGCACTACATAGTAGCGCTTTATTCTATGCTTTTAATAAATTAGGCTTGTTATAAAACAAGCCTAATTTTATTCTGTTTTTTCCTTTCATACTTTAATTTTCACTAGACTTTTGATTTTTGTACCTTTGTGCTATGGCAAGAGAAATTTTTGAAACCAAGCGAAAGGCCCTGAAAATAAATCTAAATCCTGAGATTTACGGAACCTTCGCTGAGATCGGTGCTGGACAGGAAGTCGCACGTAATTTTTTCAATGCAGGGGCTGCTTCCGGCACAATTGCAAAAACAATGTCAGCGTATGACATGGCATTCAGTGATGCGATTTACGGCGAGGAAGAGGATGGCAGATATGTCAGCAGAACCCGCTTACAAAAAATGCTTTCTCATGAATTTGATTTGCTGACGCAACGACTACATGGTGATAAGTATTGCAACAAAAAGTTCTTTGCCTTTGCAGATACTGTTACTACGCTGAACTTCACCAAAACCAATGAGCCTCATGGCTGGATTGGTCTCCGTTTTCAGCACGAAGTCGGTGGCCCCACCAATGATATCATCGTCCATGTCAGGCTTTTGGACAGCGACAATCAGCTGCAACAAAAAGTATTGGGTATTATTGGCGTAAACTTGTTATTTGCGGCTTACTACTATACGGAAAATGTACAGACCATGATTGAATCCCTGGTCGACAATCTATCTGTCGGATCAGTAGAAATTGATCTTGTTAAGTTAAATGGCCCTTTGTTTGAAAATGTCAATCAACGGCTGATCAACTTATACCTAATTGCCAAAGGGTTTGCGAAAGCCGCTATTTTCCAACCAGATGGAAAAGCAGTACAGATCAAGGATTATTTGTACAAAAAGAATATCATCTTGCTACGTACAAAATACCGTCAGAAATCACTTCCTAACTTTGACCTATTTAATCTTGCTGTAGAGCAGTTTAAGAAAAATACGGGAGCAACAGACAAGGATACCATCGTATTGATCGAGGTATTAATGGGAAATGTACTGGAGGATACACATGAAATCACAGATGAAGATCTACAGGAATTTGCATCGAGAGCAGATGAATTATGCGCTACAGGCAATAATATTATTGTCAGCAACTTCCGTAGAAATAACCATCTCGCTGAGTTTATTAGTAACTTTAAACCCAAAAATATCGGAATTGCAACAAACGTTTATAACTTAAAAAACATCTTCAATTCGGACAACTATAACAAAGAGCTTTATACCAACGAGTTATTATCCTACATATCCGGTATGTTCAATAAAAATGTAAAGCTTTATGCTTATCCATATCTATTGAAAAAGGAAAATAAAATCATCACGACGCAAAATATGCCCGTCTCCGAAGAAGCCAAACCGCTATTTGAATTCTTAATTAAAAACGGTTATATCATTGATATTGAAAATTACGACGAGAAGTTTGTAAAAACCGTATAGTGCAAATCTTTGCTATAATTTATAGTCCAATTTCGTTAAATTGGACTATATTTATATCTGAGCCTTATGAAGCAAGAACATGTAATACTAGTCGATTCCAATGACACTGTCATTGGGGGTATGGAGAAATACGAAGCTCACGAAAAGGGCTTGCTGCATCGGGCGTTCAGTGTCTTTTTATTCAATGACATGGGTCAGCTGCTCTTACAGCAAAGGGCCTTAGACAAATATCACTGTGGTGGATTATGGACCAACAGCTGCTGTTCCCATCAACGGCTTGGCGAAAGTAATTTGGAAGCTGCCACACGGCGCCTGATGGAGGAGCTTCGTATAGAAGCATCAGACCTATATGATTCATTTTCATTTGTATACAAAGCCGAGTTTGACAATGGCCTTACAGAGCATGAGTTTGATCATGTACTTATTGGCAAATTCAACGGTGAATCTGATTTTAATGTTGCAGAAGTAGCTGCTATACAATATTTGGATCAACAACAGATTAAAGATGAGATCACGCACTTTCCAGAGAAATTTACCCCTTGGTTCAAAATGATCTATCAACGTGTATTTGAGACCTATTTGGACAAATACAAGAAGTAAGGTATCCCAAAAGCCATGTAGCGATAAAAGCACAGCGACGTCCTCCTTGTAATGGCCAAACTCCATGAATAGCACCATAATAGAAGCTCTAGGGGCCGCTAGCCCTACAAATAAAAAGGAGCAATTCTATCACAAATGCTCCTCTCTTTTTATACCCTCGAGTAGCCAACTATAGATATTTCTTATAGATGGAATACATAATTTTTAGATCGTTTTCACTCAAAAATGCGGTATTCACATCCTGCTGAATATAGTGGATCTTAAACGCCTTTATTGCCGCATCGAGGTTACTGACATCGTATCCAATGATACGCAATGCCATTTTGGGGTTAAAGTCAACAGGCGGTGTTTCTAAAAATTCCTCATACCAATAACCAAATCCCTGATCGGCCAACTTTTTCCAAGGGAACCGTGAGGGATCATTTTTACGTGAAGGTGCCAGATCCATATGCCCGATGAAATTTGCCTGTGGAATCTTATAGGTATTTTTCAAATAGTTCAGCAGCTGAATCAACGCATTTATCTGTGCATCCGTCCAGGGGTCGGTCGTCCCATTATTATCCAGTTCAATACCTATCGATGCGGAGTTCAGATCAGTATCATTCCCCCATTTACCCAGACCTGCATGATGAGCCCGGTATAGATCATTTACCATCTGCACCACCTTACCATCCCGTCCCACAACATAATGTGAACTTACACCGGCTTTCGCAGAGTGAAAGGTACGGATTGTCTGTCCCAGAGAATCTTGCGCTGTATGGTGAATGACCACAAAATTAGGCTTCCGGATACCGAAATTGATAGAGGCAATCCATTGTTGATCTTTCACATTTACTTTTTCCAGCTGTCCGGATACCGGAGATTGCCGATACAAATTAGCGAACTCTTTTGCCTGTTTCTTATATACTTTCTCCGTTTTAGCATATTTATTGCCTGCACAAGATGTAATCAATGCTGCAATAATAAAAAGATTGAATCGTGATGTTATCCTCATATCGAAATGTTTCTGTACAAATATACCTCCAAAATAGGATATGAATGTGATTATACGCTAAAATGATACAATAATCTTCTTTTTCTAAAGCAAAACAGGGAAATGCCAAATGTTCCTGATTGGTCTACTGCACACGAGTAGCTGATCATCAAAAAAGTCCAGATGGAGTATCTGGACTTTTTGAGAACGATGTAACGTATTGATATTTTATTTTAAAGCGCTTACGTTCAATTTACCCATGAATGCTTTCAGCTCATCCAAACTATAGCCATTACCTCTTAATGTGATCAAATAACGGTCTTTTTCGAGATAGCTTATTTCGGAGCTCTTTGGTGTCGAACCTTCCACGCCTTTATTGTCCATTGTTTTTGCACGCTTTCCTTCAAAATCACCTGTTTTCTCTACTTCTGTGTCCGTAATATTTTCAGAATCGACCATAAAACCCATCTGAGCGAGACTTACAATAGCCGAAGCGTTCTCACCTGCACCGTCAATAATGTTGATTTTAATGTCCTTTTGATCATCCACGGTATACGTTGCCTCGCCAGAAATGACACTGACACCGTACATAGAGCCCGCAGAATAAGATGTTCTTTTCAAACCGTCTAAACTTTCCGGAAGAAATGCTTTTAATTCCTCCGAACTCAATGGTTTTTCAGCTTTTAGTTTAGTCTGGAGTTCTTCCATTTTCTTTGCTCCATCAGTCAGGTTATCCAGATTAGATACTCCTTTAACCACATCGGAGATCCCTGCACTCGTTTCATTATCATCCGCCGCACCATCCTGGGATTCGTTACGGTTACCGCAACCTGCGATCAAAATAGCCGCGCTCAATAAGAGGGACATTAAACTCAATTGTCTTTTCATGATTATCAGTTTTTTAGATAAAACGTCAGAAAGATAAAAAAATGATTTTACAGGCGCAACTATTTAAAATATAGCCGTAAAATAGTCCCACTTGTTTTTCCCGAACCTATCAGAACCGATCTAATAAGCTATGAGGCCATCATGCTTACGTCCTTTTTCGCATCTATTCTTTTCGTTTACCTTTTCCAAATTCTAAGTAAAAAAAAAAGCCCCCGTAATACGGAGGCTCTATTGTAATATTATTTTCCAAGGTTGTTACGCCTCAGCATATTCTTCGATCGAAGGACATGAGCAGATCAATGTACGATCTCCCTGAGAGTCGTTTACGCGACCTACAGACGGCCAGAACTTACGCTCTCTTACGTACTCCAAAGGATAAGCCGCAGTCTGACGACTGTAAGGTCTATCCCACTCATCTGCAGTAACTACTGCTGCTGTATGCGGAGCATGCTTCAATACGTTATTTGCTTGTTCTGCTTCGCCCGATTCAACCGCAGCAATTTCCTGACGAATTGCAACTAATGCATCACAGAAACGATCCAATTCAGCTTTCGATTCCGACTCCGTTGGTTCAACCATCAATGTACCAGCCACAGGGAAAGAAACTGTCGGTGCATGGAAACCGTAGTCCATCAAACGTTTTGCGATATCAGCAACTTCGATACCTACATTTTTGAAACCGCGGCAATCTAAGATCATCTCATGCGCACAACGTCCGTTGCTACCAGAATAAAGTACTGGGTAAGCATTCTCCAAACGCGCTTTAATATAGTTTGCATTCAATATTGCTGTACGTGTAGCATTAGTCAAGCCTTCACCACCCATCATCGAAATATAAGCGTGGGAGATAATTAAGATTGATGCTGAGCCAAATGGGGCCGCCGAAACAGCTGTAATTCCTTCTTCTCCTGAAGTAGAAACAACTTGATGGTTTGGCAAGAAAGGCACCAAGTGTTTAGCAACACCGATCGGCCCCATACCTGGACCACCACCACCATGTGGAATACAGAACGTTTTGTGCAAGTTTAAGTGACAAACGTCAGCACCAATATGACCTGGGCTAGTCAAGCCTACCTGAGCATTCATGTTAGCACCATCCATATATACCTGACCACCATTGGCGTGAATGATTTCACACACTTCAATGATAGATTCTTCAAATACACCATGTGTAGATGGATAAGTCACCATTAATGAGTTCAGATGAGCAGCATGCTCTTCCGCTTTAGCTCTCAAATCTGGGATATCAATGTTTCCAAGTTCGTCACATTTCACGACCACCACTTTCAGACCAGCCATTGAAGCCGATGCAGGGTTTGTACCATGTGCAGAAGCTGGAATCAAACAGATGTTACGGCCATGATCGCCACGGCTCTCATGATACGCACGGATAACCATTAGACCGGCATATTCGCCTTGTGCTCCTGAATTAGGCTGGAAGCTCATTTTAGCAAAACCTGTGATCTCTGATAACCAATCATTCAATTCACCGATCATCTGCATATAGCCGGAAGTTTGGTCAGCTGGCGCAAATGGATGTAATCCACCAAACCTCGCCCAGGTAACAGGGGTCATTTCAGCTGTCGCATTCAATTTCATTGTACATGAACCCAATGGGATCATCGAATGACACAACGACAAATCTTTCGCTTCCAACGATTTAATATAGCGTAACATCTCATGTTCTGAATGGTAGCTATTAAAGTTTGGATGCGTTAAGTAAGCTGAGGTACGGACCAGTTCAGCAGGGATTGAGGAGCCAACATTTTCTTCTAATGTATCAAAATCTACATCGTTCAATGTTTTGCCCTGAATTTTTGCAAACACTTTTACGATTGTTTTGATATCCTCGTATGTTGTTGTTTCATCGATAGCGATAGAAACTTGTGAACCATTGTAGTAGAAGTTCAACTCATTATTCAACGCTTCGGATTTTAATGCCCCCGCATGCGCGCCTAAATCTACACGTAGTGTATCAAAGTAAGCGTTATTCAATTGAGTATACCCCAAAGACTGTAAAGCCTGATCCAATAGATTGGCTAATGCATTGATACGGGATGCAATATTTTTGATTCCTTCTGGGCCATGGTAAACAGCGTAGAAAGAAGCCATAATAGCCAATAAAGCCTGTGCTGTACAGATATTCGAAGATGCTTTATCACGACGGATATGTTGCTCACGAGTTTGTAAAGCCATACGTAAAGCGTATTTTCCATTCGAATCAGAAGTTACACCAATGATACGTCCTGGAATATTACGTTTGAAACTATCACGTGTAGCGAAGAATGCCGCATGAGGACCACCGAATCCCATAGGGACACCAAAACGTTGGGAGTTACCGACAACAACATCTGCACCCCATTCTCCTGGAGGAGTCAATAAGGCTAAACTCATCAGATCCGCAGCAGCACATACTGTAATATTTTTACTGTGAGCAGCTTCAGCAAATGATTTGTAGTCAACGATCGATCCGTCTGCTGCCGGGTATTGTACAAATGCAGCAAAAACATCATCTGTCAATTCGGACTCTTGAATAGCTGTGATTTTAAGTTCGATACCGAAAGAAAGCGCGCGCGTCTTTAATACGTCAATCGTCTGTGGATAAGCATTTTCAGAAACCAAAAATACATTCGCATCTTTGTTTTTACGTGCTGAGTAAAGCATAAACATCGCTTCAGCAGCAGCTGTAGCTTCATCCAATAATGAAGCGTTTGCAATTTCCAATCCAGTAAAATCAGAAATAACAGTCTGGAAGTTTAACAGTGCCTGTAAACGACCTTGTGCAATTTCTGCTTGGTAAGGAGTATATTGTGTATACCATCCCGGATTTTCAAACACATTACGTTGAATTACACCCGGAAGGATCACGTCATAATATCCTTGACCAATAAAAGATTTAAAAACTTTATTTTTCTCTGCGATTTCCGCTATGCGCTTTAAATAAGCAACCTCAGACAATGCTTTTGGAAGATTTAAAGGTTTTGGAGCGCGGATTTGAGAAGGGACCGTTTGGTCGATTAGCTGGTCAATTGACGTTACGCCCAATTTGGCCAACATTTCATTCGCTTCAACTGGACTTGGGCCATTGTGGCGATTTTCGAATTTTTCTTGGAAGTGTATATTGCTCATGTGTGCAAAAAGTTAACGCTTATAGACAGTTAGCGACATAACAATTAGGTAATTAACTCTCTTATAAACAGTCGTTTTTTGGATGAGCAAAGATAGCAAAATAAATGACTGAAAACGAAGCAAAAAAGTGGATAAAAAGTCAGTTTTAAGTACAAACGAATGCGCAATCGATTGCCCTCTCCATATTAAAATTCAAATAAAGATAACCAACAGCAACTCACATTAAAAATATACCAATCAATCCAAAGATAGCTTGACATAATGACAAAAAACAAAAGATTATGCTATTAATTTTCCACCCACCTTTTTTCTTTTTAGAGATATTCTTTTTGCAATCGAGCTGATTTTTCAATACATTAGTATAAGTACCAATTGTAAAAGTGATTGCTGACAGAACGAAATTATTCAAAACAAATGTCACGCATATTCCAAAATACGCTGATTCACTCAAAAATATCGAAAAACAGGTATTTTCTCTTTCCTACAGTAGGGCTCATAACGGTAAGAATATCATTTCTTTTTTAACAAATATAAACCAGCGAAGTAACGATTATAAATCATGAGAAAACAGGTAACAGACAGTGTACTCCTCGTAAGACCCTCTGTCTTCCGCAAAAATGAACAGACCGCAGTCAATAATTTTTTCCAAAAGGACATTGAAAATCTAAGCGGCGAAGAAGTAAATAGAGAAGCACAGGGGGAATTTGACGCCCTTGTCAATGAATTAAAATCACACGGTATCCTAGTAACGGTCATCCAGGATGATGAAAAATCCGAAAGCCCAGACAGTATTTTTCCGAACAATATTGTCTCTTTCCATCAGGACGGGAAGATTATCTTTTATCCGATGTTTGCGCCCAACCGCAGAAAAGAACATTTATTGGACTTTGAGGGTCCATTGAAACAAAATGGTTACTATGTAAAGCTAATCAAAGACCTCAGCGAGGCCGAAAATAACAGACAATATTTAGAAGGAACAGGCGCTCTGGTACTCGACCGCACACATCGTATTGCCTATTGTGCACTATCTGAACGGGCGGACCGGGCAATGTTAGACGAATATTGTAGAACAGAAAACTATACTCCTATTGTCTTCCACGCATTTCAGACAGTCAATGGCGAACGCAGACCCATTTATCATACCAATGTGGTATTAGCCGTAGGAGAAGATTTTGCCATCTTATGTCCCACCGCAATTGATCATCAATCGGAGCGCGATACATTAATAAAAAAACTAAAAGAGACCGGAAAAGAAATCATCGAGATCAACGAAAACCAACTGGAAAATTTTGCAGCAAATTGTCTCCAGGTGAGAAATAAATATGGGAACCGTTTTATTGTCCTAAGTGATAAAGCGTTGTCATCATTAACACTGTACCAAACAGCGCAATTGGAAAAACATGGTAAAATCATCCATCAAGATTTACACGTTATTGAAACCTGCGGTGGTGGTAGTGTGCGCCATATGATGGCAGAAGTATTCCTTCCAAAAGAAAAAATGATGAATGCCTAGGCATTCATCACTTCTATAGATAATCAAAAGAGAAAGGACCAAAGTCTTAATGAATTTTGGTCCTTTCTCTTTTGATTTAATGAAGTTTTAAAATTTTATTTAGAGCGATTTGCCAAAATCGATTTTTAATACAGCTCTTTGTCTTTTTTTTAAAACAGATTAAAAAGAATAACGTAATCCCAGTTGGAATTGGTATGGGTTACCAGAAGGGGTAACGATACCGGAATTGTTTACATTGTAATTAAACTGCTGCTTTGCAGGATCAAAAGGGATCAGCTTTTCCCCGGCAGCATTTTTCCCACCTAAAGCATATAGATTTTGATTGCCTAGAGACTCATTTATGCCCCAAGTTTTCTTGAACAAGTTGGCAACGTTGAAAAGATCCCCTGATATTTCCAGCGCATGGTTCTTATATAAATTGAATTTTTTAGCAATTCGTAAGTCAATCACACCATAAAAACCATTCACCCCACCATTACGTTCCGCTATTTTACCCTGATATTTCTTGATATAATCTTTAAGACTCTGACTCGCTTCCGGGTTATTCAACAGATTATTTAACCCCGTGACCAACTGTTTTGAAGTATTGGAATTATTCGGGTCAAAAATATAGGCCAGATCATTGTCTCCGGCGACAAAGTCTCCATTGATATTTCCGCCGGCGAGCAAACTATATCGTGTACCTCCGATACCCGAGTAGCGAACACCCACACTGACACCATAAAATGTTGGCAAAGTTCCGTAAATAACAATTTTATTACGGAATTGGTTGTTCGAATAGCTCATCTTGCTCAAATCGCGAGGATCATCTTTTACCGCTAAGGATAAGGTCGCCGTATTGGCCACATTCCCATTGAATGAAGTATTGTCTTTCGCATCATTCCAAGTATAGCTAAGCGAAATCGTTCCATCTTTGTAATACTGATAACTTGCATCAAATACGACAGCAAATTGGTTGACTTTACCCTCAGAATTCAATTCTAGAACTCGGCCGAACTTATCTGAAATCCGTCCTTTTTTCCAGTCCGGAGCTCCATCGACGATGGATGCTGCAGGAACGAATACACCTCTATTATCCTCATTTGCAAGTCTAAAGAAAGGGTCTTTCACCATATTACGATCTACATACATATAATTATTGCGTCCCAAATTCATATATCCCGAAAGGCTTGCCTTCAACTTTTCTGTGAAAAAGTGCGTATAAGATAAATTAGCCTTGTACACAACCGGGATTTTAGCATCTGGACCATAAGTATTGATGGTAGGCACCTGAAACTGAGCCAAAGTAGGTGTGGATGATGGGTCTTTTCTATAGTCGACAAAATTTGGTGTGGGCACATCCGCACCGCGAACATCAACAGTAGCAAAATGCTTCCCATCAAAAGTAAGGTTATTGATCGTCATATAATTATTGATATCCGATGCAAATATCCCGCCTCCCACTCGAAAGAAATCCTTTCTTTCTTCGTTCACATCCCAGGTCATTTGGAAACGTGGTTGCACGACAAAAGACTTGAGTTTATGATCTGTACGGACACCGACTTCTCTTAACAATTCCTCATTCAGAGGAGAGGTAGGATAATGGCCGTAATCCAATCGTAAGCCGGCGACTAAGTCCAGTCCCTGCGCTAGCTTCGTTTGCAATTGTCCATACACACCGGCATTGAATATCTTACCGACCACTGCAGGATCACTCATCAAAGGAACTTCACGATAGTAAGCATATGGTTTCATATCCTCAAAGTTCTGCATAGCCGTCTTTCCGTCACTTGGTCGAAAGTGGAAGCGGCCATTGACCTCACTTCCGTAAATGGAATTTGCATGGGTATACATCAGGTCTACACCAAAGGTGTAATTGATATTATCAGTGCTGTAATAGATATTATCAACAAGCTGAAATACGTTATTTTTAAAAGATTCCTGTGCAAAACGATGCCCTCCCAATTGTAATGTGGTCTTTTTATCTTCCCCAGCAATTTTGGAAACCGCATCTTCAACAATGGCACGTGGAATATTCTGACCAGGCAAAAGGTCTCCCGGACTACTTTTCTGATAGGTATAGAGATGTTGTACTTTTAGCTCATTGGTTACCTTAGGGGAAACGGTGGTACGCAAAGTAGCCAATAGGCTATTGTCAATATTTTTATCATTCCCGTAAGATTCATATAAAGTAATTGGCTTGTTGTCCTGCAACCCCAGCTTATTGTTATCACTTGTAAAGTTGTTACGGACTGTCAATAAGTTTTTATCATTAATCTGCCAGTCAATACGGCCAAAAATCGCGTCAGAGCCTCTTTTTTTATCAAAAGCGCCATATTGGCGTTCGTTCCCCAATCCGTACTTTTTCCGCCCGATATTGACAAATTCATCCAATGTCGCGTTTGTAACATTAAATCTTTTTTCATCGGCTTCAGAGTTGATATCAGCGATAATCAAAGGGCGGGAGTCTTGTTGATGATCCCATGCAACAAAGTAATGAAGTTTGTCTTTTATAATGGGACCACCCAAAGTAAAGCCATATTGATAAGTGGAGAAATCATTGCTTCGTTTGTTTCCTCGAATATCGTATGGGCTGGACAACCAGTCTGCTCGGGAATATAACCAGACACTACCTTGCGTTTTATTTGTACCCTGTTTAGTCACCGCACTGACTGTTCCCCCCCCAGCTCTTCCGTAGGTGACATCATATTGGTTAGTCACGACTTTAAACTCCCGTACCGCTTCAATAGAGATCGAGAAAGGAGCGCCACTCCGACTTGTTGTCGAGCCGGCAGAAGTCGGGTTTTTTGCGTTCATCCCATCAATGGTAAAATTAGTAGAAGACCCAAGTTGACCACCGATATTATCACCCTTGCTCAATGGAGATAGATCCATTAAAGAAGTAAAATTACGACCATTTACCGGTAGTTTCGCAATATCCCGGGCCGTCACCGCAGTTGCAGCACCAAGGTTCTCAATTTTATTTTTCAATGTACTTACACCTGTGAGCTCAACCGTTTCCAATATGTTAGATGCATTTTGAATCGGAATATTCAAGCGAATCATATCGCCCTGGTTTAGTGTAAAGCCCGAACGAATCTGCTCTCCATAGCCGATATAGGTAACTTTAATGATGTACGGACCTCCTAATGGAAGCTCCTTGAAATTGAAATCGCCATTAGCGTTGGTCGATGTTTTGGTGGTAAAACCCGTAGATTCATTACGAACCTCCACTGAAGCTCCATGAACCCCTTTGTTATTCTCGTCCGTAATCTTTCCGGAAAATCCTGCCTGGGTTGTTTGCGCATACAAACCTGTTCCTATCGCAATGGCACAAGTCGTAAGTAATATTTCTTTCATTTAGTTGTTGGTTGTAATACGGCAACAAAACTACTTCCATCGTATTAACAGAAGCTAAACGAAATATTATGAAATTATAAACAAAACTTTCTAAAATATTTTGTAAAAATGCAGACTTGTACAACGCGGCCAAAAATAGTCTGTCAATTACTCGAGAATTCTACGAGCATGACAGCAACCACAATGCTAGTAGCACAATAGGCTACCATTTGAAAATAAAAAAAGCCAGTAAAATACCGGCTTTTAATATAAGATTGTGAATTTGAAATCCAGGGGGTTAAAGTATTTGTATAGATCTCTAAAAAGGTTATCACCATATTTTACGTACAGCAACGCAAAATTTTCAGATCGCTCTTGTAGTCCTCCTCCGGGAAAGAGTTTTTCTTTTACATTGTCGATATCTGCCAATGCATGCTGATGGTTTCGTTTTTCGGCTTTCATCAACTTTTTCTCCAAATTGTTCATCGCCTTTTTCAAACGAGCTTTTATCGCCTCGGTGCTGGGTCCTAGACTAGGATCAATTTTGTGTGTACGTAACCTTATCTTTCCAAAGATCGCATTCAGTTCCATCCACTCATCATTAAGATTCAATCTTTCCTTCGTATGGCGACGCACATATTCTTTCTTCAAAACCTCCGCAGGGCGGAAGATACTTTTAAAAGTTAGATCGACACGGAAAAGCTTTGCTGCAACGTTATCCTCAGTAATCATGGCTGAATTTCGCGGGATCAAGATGGGGAAATCTATTTGGTACTGATCAAAATTAGATTTCAGCTGCATCCAATAGACCATCTCAGCACCACCACCAATATAAGCCAAATTAGGAAGGATAATTTCCTGATACATGGGGCGCATTACCACATTTGGACTAAAGCGTTCGGGATGAGCATCTATTTCTCTTTCCAGCTCTTCCTTGGTAAAATATATATTTTGATGCAGCACCTCATATCGACCATCAGCATTTAGCACCAAGCGTTCCCGAAACTCATCTGTAAGGTAGAAGAAATTAATCTCACGGGCATGCACCTGTGTCGAAAAGCCTTTTGACTCGAGTTCTTTCGATCGCTCCGTAATGGCTTTAAAGCTATTTTCGGATAAAATATCCGTTTTAATAATCGGCTTAAATAATTCTTTCAGCTCTTTATCGTCAGCATCAATAACCAGGAGACCGTAAGATTTAAAAAGCTCATTCACCATATAACGGGTCGCATCGGCCAGCTTACTATGCTTCAGATAGGCCTGTTCGACAATATGTGTAAGTTTAGCGGAATTCTCCGAGAGACCAAGAATATTGGTATATTGTTTTACCGCATCGGCAATCGATCCTGTATCCATTCGTCCCGTGGCCGCCACCGTGGGAGTATCCCAAACAATTTTCTTCCCATACACTTTGGTATGATTAATTTCTTCAAAATCATGATCCTCAGTTGCCATCCAATAAACGGGTATAAAGTTTTTGTCCGGATGTTTACTCCGCAGGTCTTCTGACAGACGTATCGCTGTCATGATCTTAAATATAAAGTATAATGGACCCGTAAAGATATTCAATTGGTGACCAGTAGTAATAGTGTAGGTATTATCCAGCAACAACAAATCTATATTTTTGGCCACAACAGGAGAATCTCGCAACAAGGTCGCATATTGCTCTTTTAGGCGCTCTACGAGGATAGCACGGTGAGCAAATGGTTTCTTTTCTTGCACCTGTTTCTCAAATCCATCAAATGTAGGCCAATGTCCAACAAAGGGTTTCAGCGCCTCATCATGAGCCAAATAGGCCAACAATGTTTTGGAGAAACTGTTTGTCTCACTGTATTCGATATAAGTTGCTTTCATATATGCTTATTGTACGATATACAAATGTATTTAGTTTAGGCAGACAAAATACTGATTTTTAATAAAAAGCCCGTTGCACTTTTAAATTATATCATTCTATTGACAAATGTCCAAATAAAATCCGGAGACTTTCATAGGCAGTACGCGTTATGAAAATCGACAGGGAAGCTTTTCGTCATTAAACCAAGGTGTAGATTTTGTTAATGCCTTAATAGAAAAAACGACTCAATCAAAAGCAGACACTTTCTAAAAAAATTGCCGTTTAAAAAAGTAGATCAGTTGTCTGAGAATTGGACATTTTCGAACCGCGCTGTAGTACATAAATAAAAAAAGACAGAAGGAGCCACCCGTTTTGGGCAGCTCCTTCCATATATTTTATTCATGATCTGTATCGATCAGTCCGGTATTATCTTTTGACGATTCCACCATAGAGATCGAAATCCTCCGCACGGTCGATTTTTACCTGCACAAAATCACCAATGCGCGCATAGGAATCAGCTGCTGAAATTAATACCTCATTATCCACTTCTGGCGAATCATATTCTGTACGTCCGATAAAATAATCGCCGTCCACACGATCAACCAGCACTTTATAGGTATGACCCACTTTCGATTGATTGATCTCATAAGAAATACCCTGTTGAACTTCCATAATAGCCTCAACACGCTCCTCTTTTACTTCTTGCGGGACATTATCTTCTAGGGTATGGGCATGCGTCTTCTCTTCATGAGAATAGGTAAAACAGCCCAAACGATCAAAACGGGTTTCCTCTACCCATTCCAACATTTCCTGAAAATCCTGTTCAGTTTCCCCCGGGTATCCACAGATCAATGTCGTACGCAATGCAATATCGGGTACTTTATCGCGAATAGCATTAACCAGATCAATCTGCTTTTGTTTAGTAGTTCCTCTGCGCATGGATTTCAACATGGGGTCTGAGATATGCTGTAATGGCATATCCAGGTAATTGCAGATATTTGAACGCTCATTCATTGCATCCAAAATATCCATGGGAAACCCGGAAGGATAAGCATACTGTAAACGGATCCACTCAATACCATCCACATCAGACAAATGACGCATCAAATCGGAAAGATTACGTTTACCATAGATATCCAATCCATAATAAGTTAAATCCTGTGCAATTAAAATCAATTCCTTGGTTCCGTTTGACGCCAAGAATTTAGCTTCTTTAACTAGATCGTCAATTGATTTGGAAACGTGCTTACCACGCATCAAGGGTATTGCACAGAATGAACATGGGCGGTTACAACCTTCTGCGATCTTAAAATAAGAAAAGTGGGAAGGAGTGGTCAATAAGCGTTCGCCCAGTAATTCATGGCGATAGTCTGCTCCGATAGAAGAAAGCAAATCAGGCAGATCATTTGTCCCGAAATAAGCGTCCACACTTGGTATTTCAGCTTGCAATTCGGGCTTATAACGTTCGGAAAGACATCCGGTGACAATCACTTTGTTAATCTTACCCTGGTCCTTTAATTCGGAATATTGCAAAATTGCATCAATAGATTCTTGTTTGGCATTGTCAATGAAACCGCAAGTATTGATGACAACAATATCATTCTCCTGTATATTTGATGCTTCATGGACCACCTCCATCTGATTACCTTTCAACTGGCCCATCAGCACTTCACTATCGTGAATATTTTTCGAACAGCCCAAAGTAACCACGTTGACACGGGGTTTATTGATCGATGGGGCAGGTTTCGTATATTTTGTCTTCATATGATTAGAAGGGTTTGTCTAGAAACAAAGGGAATTCTTGACTAAGAAAACAAGGGATTAAACATGTTCACTAGATCCTTAATCTGATTATTAACCATTCCCAAAAATGACTGAAAGCCTTATTTCTGACAATTATTTTAGTATTCTATTTGAAAAGGGAGTCTACAAATTCCTTTTTATTAAATAATTGGAGGTCACCAATTTTTTCACCGACGCCGATATATTTCACTGGGATTTTGAACTGATCGGATATCCCAATGACAACGCCTCCTTTTGCGGTTCCGTCCAATTTCGTCAGTGCCAGTGCATTTACATCCGTAGCCTGTGTAAATTGGGTACATTGCTCTATGGCATTCTGACCTGTAGAAGCATCTAAGACCAATAAAATTTCATGCGGAGCGCCGGGAACGACTTTTTGCATGACATTTTTAATTTTGGTCAATTCATTCATCAAGCCAACCTTATTGTGCAGTCGGCCGGCGGTATCAATAATACAAACATCTTCTCCATTCGCTACAGCAGATTTAACCGTATCATAAGCTACCGAAGCGGGATCAGAACCCATTGCTTGTGCCACAACTCGTACACCAACACGCTCACCCCACAGTTTAAGCTGATCAACTGCAGCAGCCCTAAAGGTATCTGCAGCTCCTAAAACCACCTTACTTCCTGCCTGTTTAAGCTGATGCGCAAGCTTACCAATTGTGGTTGTCTTCCCCACACCATTGACGCCGACGACCATAATAACATAAGGCTTATGATCCCCATAATTAAAGTTTTCAAAATCTGAGCTATTATTTTCAGCGAGTAAGGTCTGAATCTCCTCTTTCAATAAATTGTTCAATTCTGAAGTGGAGACATATTTATCTCTGGCAACACGCGCCTGGATACGGTCGATGATTTTTAAAGTGGTTGTAACTCCGACATCAGAAGTAACCAAAACCTCTTCCAGATTATCAAGGACATCATCATCCACGGTAGATTTACCAACTACCGCTTTCGTTATCTTGGAAAGAAATCCTTCTTTGGTTTTTTCCAAGCCTTTGTCTAAGGCCTGTTCTTCTTCTTGTGTTTGTGGCTTTTTCTTAAAAAAATCAAATAATCCCATGGAGTGTTTAGTGAAAATTGATGTCCAAATATAAACAAATGTCCTCAACAAAAAAAGCCCTTTCGGTAGGATACCAAAACGGCTATTTTTATCGAATTCTTTTTAAAGAAAAACTTTAAAAAAGGAAAATGCTACTAGTTATTTTTTTGAGCTTCTGCAACTACGTCTTTCACTTTATCGTTGTGAACCATACCTTCTTTGAAAGTATACGCGCCAGTTTTTGCAGATTTAGTAGTAACAATAACCTTTGTAAATTCTTTACCGCCACCTTTTTGTAACGATGCAACTGCTTTCTTTGCCATGGTATTTTAAATATTTTTACTCAGCCCTCTATTGCAAGTGCTAAGATGGGTGAATTACTTAATTTCTTTATGAACAGTAACTTTTCTCAATACTGGGTTGAATTTTTTCAACTCTAAACGCTCAGTTGTGTTCTTTTTGTTTTTAGTAGTGATGTAACGAGACATTCCCGGAAGACCACTTTCTTTGTGTTCAGTACATTCTAAGATAACTTGTACTCTATTTCCTTTTTTAGCCATTGTTTTACTTTATTTTGAATCCTAATGCTAGGATTGAAATTCATGAATAATCTTAATGTAACAGGCGATAAATCAATATTAAATTGATCCTTTAACGATAAATTTATTGATCGCAGCTGTAATACCGTTCTTGTTGATAGTTTTGATAGCAGAAGTAGATACTTTCAACGTAATCCAACGATCTTCTTCTGGAATGTAAAAACGTTTAGTTTGTAAATTTGGATAGAATTTACGTTTAGTTTTAACGTTTGAGTGAGAAACGTTATTTCCTGTTAACGCTGCTTTGCCTGTTAAATCACAAATTCTTGACATGATATTATCTTTTTTGTTGTCTTTATTACAATATATTAATCCTTTGCACTCTCTGCAAAGAGTTTGCAAATATCTATATTTTTTTTTAGATAAGCAACAACATTATGGGAATTATTTTTAAAAATAGTTCTACACAGGAATGGTATGGGCAAAAATAAAGCATTTTATTGTATTATATTTGCTCTGTAAAGAAAAATAGTTTTCAACAATTCACATTTATGAACAAATATCTTCGCAAGGGCTTAAGAGAAATAATCATTGGTGTATTATTGGTTATCCTTGGTTACTACCTGATGGAACAACGGTCCAATTGGTATAAGTTAGCTATGCTCATCGGAGTGATTACCTTCAGTATCGGCTTTCTGACATTAATCTATAGAATGATTCGAAAAGTAGACCGCAATGCAATTATTGAGATGCGGGAAGAGGCCCATAAGGAAGATATTCATAAAAAAGATAAAGAAGGAGATGCTGAACAAAACTAGGGGTATTGTCCTAAAAACAACCAATTATTCGGAAAGCAGCCTTGTCGCACAAATATATACCGAGTCATTTGGTATGCAATCTTACCTCATTGCTGGCGCACGTAAGCCCAAAGCAAAAATCAAAGCCAACATCTTACAGCCTTTACATCTTCTCGAAATCATCGCAACACATAAGGATAATGGTTCACTACAACGTATTTCGGAAGCCCGGCAAACGCCGGTATTGCAGGAAATTCCTTATGATATTGTAAAAAGCTCGCTCGCACTTTTCTTAAATGAAATCTTATATAAAGTATTGAAAGAACAGGAAAGCGATCCTTATTTATTTGAATTTATCCATCAGTCGATCCGTTGGCTGGATGAAACACATTTAAATCTGGCCAATTTCCATTTGGTATTTTTAATAAAACTGACACGCTTTCTTGGTTTTTATCCAACCACAACCAAGCAATCGCTGCCTTATTTTAACTTACATGAGGCAACTTTCTCAAATAGTCTCCCAGAACACCCGCTGGTACTTCAGGAGCCACACACTTCCATTTTCCGCAGCTTAATCGAATCCGAATACTCGACTAGTGACCATATTAAAATGTCTAGTACAGATCGACAATTTTTATTGGAAAAGTTACTGGACTTTTATAGAATCCACCGCACAAATTTCAGAGAAATAAAATCACTGTATATCCTAGAGGAAATCTTCCGATAGCACGCGGCAGCAATTATTTTAAATAGATCTCCCCAACGACAATATATTTCTGGCACAAAAAATACACACAATAGCGTATAAATACACAACAGGAAAGTGCTATTTTAAATTATCATTAATTGCCCCTCATCATCCCCCCTAATAATTGTTTAATCAGATAAATTCTTGGTACATTTATTGTAACAGAATCACATTAACAAATGATTTACTAACACATATTTTTCACCTAAAATCTCAAAATTATATGGAAATTAAAGATTGGTTTTTAAAAGTTGTAAGGGACAATTATGCAAACTTTAATGGACGTGCTCGTCGTAAAGAGTACTGGATGTTTTTTCTGGCAAATGTTCTCATTGGAGTAGTCTTTGGAATACTCGGGCAAATTGCAAGTGTATTTTCTTACATTTCTTATCTAATAAGCTTAGCTCTACTTATTCCAGGCATTGCTGTTGCAGTACGTCGATTACATGATACGAATAAATCGGGCTGGTTTTTACTATTGGCACTTATCCCATTGGTCAACTTATACTTGATTTACCTGATGGTTATTGAAGGCGACAAAGGTCCAAATCAGTATGGTCCCGATCCTAAGGCAGAGGAAAATGGAGCAAATCACCCCTTCAATCAAGCACAAGATCCATTTGGTTCTTCACAATCAAGAGATCCGTTTGGTAGCTCACAGGCACCTGATTCACCTTCAACTCCGCCCGCTGATAGAGATCCATTCGCATAGTAGATCAAGCAGAATACATAAAAAGAGCGTTCATTTATTAAATGAACGCTCTTTTTATGTATTCTTTTTAGTAAATGCTGAATTTTCAGCAAAAGACCTCTGCGATCAATGTCTATGCTTTTTCTTTTGTTGCCCAGGAGCAAAATCTCTTGCAGATTGCTCTCCATAATATTTTTTTGCCTGACCGGGAGGCATACCTTTTGATTTATGCTTGTGTCTATGTCCATGCGCATGTCCATGATGTGTGGAATAACACGCCGACATCGAAATAGTCATGACAGCAGCAAAAATCAATAATAACGTACGTTTCATGTTAAACTATCTATTTGTAAATAGATCTATGCAATTATCAGTCCAAATTATTATCCAATAAAAAAGCCCATGCGGATGGCATAGGCTTTTTCACAATAAATATATCTTGAATCTAATTAGATAACTCTTACATTTACCGCATTAAGACCTTTACGGCCTTGTTCAACTTCGTAAGATACATTATCATTCTCACGAACTTTGTCAACTAATCCTGAAACGTGAACAAAAATTTCGCTCTCGCCTGAATTAGGGATGATGAAACCGAAACCTTTGGTCTCATTAAAGAATTTTACTTTACCTTCTTGCATGGCACTATTTTATTAATTTCCCTAAAGGTATAGAAATAAAATCAAAAATCTTAACGTTTTTATTTTTTTTATCCGTTAAACTTTTTTGTCAACTTTGGCTCCAATCTTGTAGCAATGCGATAATAGCAATCGTATTATTATAAAACTTTAAGATCGTAAAACATGAAAAAAATATTATTAGGACTGGCTTTTTTAGGTTTGATGACAAAACTAAACGCTCAACAAATGGTAAATAAAGAATTTGTATCTACAGTGGGTCGCGCAGAAGAAGAAGTGACTCCGGACATCATCTATATAGATGTTACACTAAAAGAGTTTTATGATAATGGAAACACGAAGAAAAAGGTTGCAATAGACAAGTTGGAAAAAGATCTTTTTGACTCTGCAACAAAAGCAGGTGTTAAAAAAGAAGATTTTACGATACAGAATATCTGGAGCTATAATACCCCTGAAAAAAAGAAAAAGGACACGGATATACTACTTTCGAGACAATACCGAATTAAAGTAACGAACTTAAACAACTTAGATCAGTTATTGGATGGAGTTGATAAAGCAGGCATTCAAAGCACTTACATCAGTGAATATGATTATTCTAAGAAAAAAGAGCTTGAAAAAACCTTAAAAACGAAAGCTGTGTTGGATGCGAAAGCGAATGCGCAGATTCTTGCCGAAGCAGCAGGACAGAAAATCGGTAAAGCGATCGTCCTTTCGGAAACACCGCAACAAATTATCTTTGGTGTCCAACCGATGATGCGCAATGCAATGTACAAAGGCGCCATGGCTGAAGCGGCAGACGCTGCTGGTGAAAATGGCCTTGACTTAAATATCAGGCCAATGAAAGTGACCAGCGAAATCAGCGCATCTTTCGAACTATTGTAATCATGCATAGAGAATTATCTCCAGAAGATAAAAAGAAACGATTAGACCATGATTTCGGTTGGATCAACCGAATATCCTGGTTAATGGATAATCAGTTCAAGATTGGCAATTTCCGGTTCGGATTGGATCCGATCTTGAATCTGATTCCCTTAGGGGGTGCTATTGCCGGATTTGGCACGTCATTAGTCCTAGTCATTGCCATGTGGCGAAATGGAGCTAGTCCAAAATTAGTCATCCGTATGCTGCTCAATATCAGCCTCGACGCTATCTTGGGAAGTATTCCTTTCTTGGGTAATATTTTCGATTTTTACAGCAAGGCCAACGAGAAGAATATCCGGCTTCTACGTGAGCACTATTATGAGGGCCGACATAAAGGTTCAGGCATCGGGATTATCTTAACGATCGTATTGATCCTTTTTATTTTAATCGCTGTCACCTGTTATCTGATCTGGGTTTTCTTTTCATGGGCATTTTCGCTGCTAAACGGGATTTCTTTCTAAGATCAAGCCCTTTTTATATCACTTCCCCTTGCAGTACAGCTTGGATATAAAAACAATTGTGCATATCTAATATCTATTTAATAATTTTGATAGCAGTAGATCCCGTAGTGAGGCGATCTCCCAACACTAATTTTAGCATTAAAAAATGAGCAAAAAAAGAATATTTGCCCTACTTCTGGTTGCCATCATGCTTGCGGCCATTCTAACAAACCCGAGTAAGGAAGAGCACGAAAAAATTGTCCGTGCAAAAGCTGAGCAATTATTAAAAAATCAGCTTCATGCAAAAGATCAAGCCTTTTTCGGCTTGGGGATGCAACTTTTCGGAAATAATTTAGTGGACAATTTTGTCCAGAATTCGATCGTTGTAGACAATTATTACCTCTTTTCTCTCACCAAGATAAAATGGCAAGGCACGGAACAGATTATCGGTGGTGGCGCATTTAAACAGGTTTGGTTGAGTCCCAAGATTGATGAAAAAGCGGATGAAATCATTGCCGCATTGAAAAAAATCTAATATGTCTTTAGAAATTCTTTACGAAGACGAATCCATCGTAGCCATCAATAAACCGCATGGCCTTTTGGTGCATCGCTCTTCGATTGCGCGTGACACCTCCGAATTTGCCCTTCAAATACTACGTGATCAGCTCGGGAAAACGGTATATCCTGCTCATCGCCTTGACCGTAAAACCGGCGGGGTGCTTTTGTTCTCACTAAACAAAGAAACGGACCAATATCTCCAAAAAAGTTTTCAGGAACATCAGATAGACAAAAAGTACCTGGCCTTACTGAGAGGCTTCGCTCCTGAGGAAGGTCTGATTGACTATCCATTGAAAAAAGAAAATGGCACCATACAGGAAGCCCAGACATCGTTCAGGCTACTCGCCAAAAGTGAATTGGATATTCCTTTCGGAAAATTCCCAACCTCGCGTTACAGTCTTGTTGAAGCCAACCCACTTACTGGCCGCATGCATCAACTGCGGCGTCACTTTGCGCACATCTTTTATCCCATTATCGGTGATCGTCCGCATGGCTGTAATAAGCAAAATAAATTCTGGAAAGAGAATTATCAGATGGATACAATGCTACTGCATGCCTCTGAATTAACCTTCAGACATCCCCAGTCAGGCGAAACTATTCATATAAAAGCAGCAATCCAATCCGAATTCCGGAAAGTACTTGGAATCTTAAATATAAATGAACGATGTTAAAATTAATTCTCGAAGCATTTATCAGCATATCAGGCATCGCCGCGGCATCTGGGATCGTCTATAATAATGATGAACTCCATATTGTATCAGATAACAGCAATTATCTATATAGCTATAACCTTGCTCAGCAACGCCTATCCAAAACGGCTCTATTGGAAGCTGAACCCATGGAAAATATCAGTAAAGCGAACAAAATGGATCTTGAATCCATTACTTTCGATGGCAAGCGCTACTACCTATATGGCTCAGGGTCAACTGAAAAGAGAAACAACCGGTTTATTTGGGACGGAAACAAAGTCGTGAAGGAAGACTATAGCGAAATCTATGCGCGTTTAATGAGGAAATTTAAGATCAGTAAATCGGACTTCAACATCGAGGGAGTGCTGCATATTGACGACCGTATCTTGTTTTTCAACAGAGGAAATGGCCCAAAAGGTATCAATGCGATTTTAGAATACAACAGTAAAGCTGAAGAGAAATCGCGCTGTATTCCAATCGAGTTACCCAAGTTAAATGGGATCAGTACTGGTTTTTCCGACGCGACAGTTGTCGGTGATGACATTTATTTTATCGCAACTGCAGAAGATGCAAAATCGACCTATCTCGATGGCGAGATCGCTGGATCTTTACTTGGTAAGATATCAGCAAATCTGTCTTCCAAACTGGAAGTATTTCAAATACCCGAAAATCACAAGTTTGAGGGAATCACCCTCAAGGAGAAAACCGACAACGGTTTAATTTTCTTACTCTGCGAAGATGCTGATACAGAAGATGCTGAACTGACGGTTTATTCGTTGAAAGTAACGAATTAAATCGTTTGTTCTAAAATAGATTCAAAGCTAGGAATCACGTATATTTTATTAAATTTGCAACTGATTAAAACTTAATTTTTATGTTAAAAAATACTGCCCTTTCGGAGACACACATTGCTTTAGGAGCAAAGATGGTTCCCTTCGCAGGCTTCAACATGCCAGTGCAATATACTGGTATCAATGATGAGCACGAAACAGTTCGTACAGGTGTAGGAGTTTTTGATGTAAGCCACATGGGCGAATTCATCCTTAAAGGTGAAAAAGCACTGGATCTTCTTCAAAAAATCTCTTCCAACGATGTATCGAAATTATATGACGGCAAAGTTCAATATGCTTATATTCCGAACGAAACAGGTGGTGTTGTAGACGATTTTCTAACATATCGTATAGACGATAAGACCTATTTTCTGGTTGTCAATGCTTCCAATATCGAAAAAGACTGGAACTGGATTTCCAAATACAATACCGATGGTGTAGAAATGAAAAACATTTCTGACCAGACTTCTTTATTTGCTGTTCAAGGACCTAAAGCAGCGGATGCTTTACAATCGCTGACAGATATCGAGCTTGCCCCAATGGAATACTATACTTTTGCCAAAGGTACTTTTGCTGGTGTAGAAAACGTATTGGTATCAGCCACCGGCTATACTGGCGCAGGTGGTTTCGAAATTTATGTAGCCAATGAAGATGCACAAAAAGTTTGGGATGCTATTTTTGAAGCCGGAAAAGCTTACGGAATTAAACCTATCGGATTGGGCGCTCGTGATACATTACGTCTAGAAATGGGTTTCTGCCTTTATGGAAATGATATCGACGACAATACATCTCCTTTAGAGGCTGGCTTAGGTTGGGTAACAAAGTTTACAAAGGACTTTGTGAATTCGGCCGCACTTAAAGCTGAAAAAGAAGCTGGACTTAAAAAGAAACTAGTTGGTTTTGAAATGATCGACAGAGGTATTCCGCGTCATGATTATGAGATCGTAGATGCTGATGGCAATGTAATCGGTCGGGTTACTTCGGGAACGCAATCTCCGACATTGAAAAAATCGGTAGGTTTGGGTTACGTAGATACTGCGTTCGCAAAAGACGGTACAGATATCTTTATCCATATCCGTAATCAAAAAGTTAAAGCTAAAGTAACGAAACCTCCATTTGTCAAATAAAAACAAATGTAGACAATACAAAAAGAGCAGAAGACGATCGTTTTCTGCTCTTTTTGTATGTTATAAGTAAGAAACTCCACTCTTATTTATTTTTTCCTTTCGCTTGCTTAGCAGCATATGCCTGCTTTTTTTCACGATCCTTTTCTTGGATAACGACTTTTATCCGCTTGCTTAAGACGACCTTAAGGTAAATCAGAACAACCAAAAATGCGATAGACAATCCTGTCACCAACATATTTCCGGCTTTATACCCTTCAAATCCACAATACGCCAAAAATACAATGGCCAAGTTCAATACAATATTCAGTATAAAATATTTTGTCATATTACTTTTTTGTTAATCCCAATACACGTGGTCGCCACACAAAGAAATAGAAAATTCCGCCGATAATATTAAACAGTACAATAGCAAGTGCCATCAACATCCGCTCAGCATTGGAAATAGTCCTGGAAAGCATAATTTCCCGCAAGGCCAATATCACCCATAAGAGGGACAATAAAATAGAGAGGCTACTTAATACAGGGAAGATCCCTAAGTTTAAGAGCCGAGTTAATAGGGCTACGATATAAAAAGCAAGACTAAACAAGAAAGCTTGTTTAGTCTGATGCTCCAAGTTTTTCATATTAATAAACGTCTAACTCTGGATCGATTTCCTCTTTCCAGGCCAAGATACCGCCTTTTAAATTTGCTAGATTATCAAATCCTTGTTGCTCCAACAACATAATTGCCTGTGCTGAACGTTTTCCGGAACGACACTGAACGATAACGGGTTTATCCTTCGCAATCTTATCTGCTTCAATCAGGATTCCTGATAGGGGGATATTCAAACCGTTCAGATTTGAAACTTCATATTCAAATGACTCACGCACATCAATCAATTGAAAATCTTCATTGTTATCGATCTTATTCTTTAATTCTTGTACAGATACTTCTTTCATTGTCAAATAATTTATAATCAAATATACTACATTTTTTTCTGAATTGTCTTTCTTCAAAAGCCATCAGGAACATTCATGCTTGTCGCTAATAATAGAACGACGAAATTTTATTGAATGCATTTCATTCCTGAAGGGCCAACAAGATCCTTCATTTAAACTTTACAGTTTTGAGGGTAACGGTATTTACCCATTATGGGTTTGCTAGCACGAATTTCTACAAAAATTACAGCCGAAATCATTATCTTCATCCGAACATAACTAATTTTATGAATTCAGCACCTAAAATATCTTTAGTATTTTCGCTAATCGCCCTATGCTCCATGACATTTGGACAGCAAGTGATTTCCGAACAACAACGTCAGGGCGTGAGCCGTATCTTAAATACTTTGGCATCGGATGATATGCGTGGACGATCGGCCCTGACAAAAGACATTGAGCCGGCGGCAGATTTTATCGCCGGAGAAATGAAAAAAATAGGGCTCAAACCTTATGCGGAAGAATCTTTCAGACAGACATTCCAACTGGACAAACTCTCGCCCAAAAGCAATGTGGCCGCGATCAATGAAAAAGCGATTGCTGCTGAGCATATCATATCACTGGGCAGCCATGTTGACCTCAAATGGAACGAAAAAAGTCCTGTAAGGATCACCCATATCGCTTCTGGGGCTGATTTCTCTCAAGCCTTTCGGGAACAGTCCTTATCAAAGGAAAATACGCTCGTGCTGGTAGACCCTTCGTTTGAAGCCTCTTTTGTTCGTTTTGGCCAGATGCTCAACAAGCCTAAATTTGTGGAGGATCCGAACATACAAAAACCGTCCATAGTTTATCTGCTAAGCTCAGAAAAACCGAAAACATTTGATATTCATATCCAACGTGATCTTCAGCACTTCCCACTTTTTAATGTTGCCGGAATTATTCCCGGAAAGAGTAAGCCAAATGAATATGTAATCTTCTCTGGCCATTATGATCATATTGGTATATTACCTGCTGTTGGACAGGATTCGATAGCCAATGGAGCAGATGACGATGCTTCGGGAGTAACAGCGATGCTCACCCTTGCAGATTATTACAAGAAGAAAAATAACAATGAAAGGACGCTTATTTTTGTGGCCTTTACAGCCGAAGAACTCGGAATGTATGGCTCAAAATATTTTTCCAACCACATCAATGCCGATCAGGTCGTAGCTATGATCAATATGGAGATGATCGGAAAAGATTCAAAATTTGGTCCTAATACAGTATATATAACAGGCTATGATCAATCTGACTTGGGTAAATTGATGCAGGAAAACCTAAAAAACACGGCTTTCAAATTTTACCCAGATCCTTATACAAAACAAAATTTATTCTATCGCAGTGATAATGCCGTGTTAGCGGCAAAAGGTGTTCCCGCACATTCGTTTTCTACCTCCCAAATGGACAAAGATGAGTATTACCATACGGTAAAGGACGAAGTCAGCACCTTAAACGTTCAAAATATTATTTCCAGTATAGAAGCAATCGCGATCGGTACATCAGGCATTGTAGAAGGCAAACAAACGCCTTCACGTGTAGAAAAATTAAAGGATTAATAGGCGGTGCGGTCTATTGTCCGCTGCATCACATAATCATTCAATACATAATCATAATACGGAATATCGACAGTTTCGACAACCTGGAAACCCTGCTTTAGATAGAAATGATAAGCAGGGTTATTTCTATTGACATTGAGTTCCAATATATCTTTGCCTTTGGTTTTTGCTTTTTCAACAGCAAAATCAATTAATGCCTTCCCAAAACCTTTTCCCTGCACATGAGGCATCAAATAAAGTTTTTCGATACGGAGTTTATCTTCAAAAGTCTTTAGTGCAACAAAGCCCTGGCCGATACCATCTTCCTTTAATATATAAAAAAACTGTCCATTTACCATTCCCTCAGCTAAGCCCTCGACGGTATAACTTTTCTCCAACATGAAATCAATCTGCTCTTTCGAAAGTATTTCTCCATAGGCGTCAGGCCATATAATGTGGGCCATATTGGAAATGCTACGGATATCTGTCTGTTCTGCTAATTCTATTGTTATCATGAGATTGTCTCTCCTATTAAAATATATTTTGATTTCGAAAACTCAAGCTTAAATAAACCATCCCTTTCAGTTTCATACAGGTCAGCTCCTATTTTCCGAAGGCCTGCTGTTGTGATTTCTTCTCCCCGGGAGTCTATTCTTAGTTGTTCACCGCCCATTTTCCATTTTGTAAAACCGGTTGTGACAAAATAATAACGCATGCCCCGGGCCAATAATACAATATTGATCTGGTCCAAATAGGGCTGATAGGGTGTATGATCTATTTGATCTGTAATAATATTAACTGCCTTATATTGATGTTTAATAAGGTATTCAATGGCCGATTGTAAAAAATTATCACGATAGGGGATGACTTTTGAATTTTCCTGAATTGGATCGGCAAGCCTTTTCGCAAAAACAATGTCAAACTTATATCCCCTGGCATCCAGTGGATCAACGAGATTATTTTCGATAGCAATAGTAGGGCTCCATTCCAACAGTTGTCCCAAATCTTCTTCTTCGATCAGAAAAAGGTCTTCAATCAGCAGAGCGGGTTCCTGGTTCTCTCGGACAATATGATGTGATGACATTTCGAAAGATCTAATAACCTAATCTGCGCAAGGTGATATACGCCATTAACCCTGTGCTGATCTCCAACGAGGACTCGTCAACATCGAAGGTCGGTGTATGCACCGCAGAAGTTATTCCTTTCGATTTATTTCCTGTACCCAGTCGGTAGAAACAAGCATTGATTTCTTGTGAGTAGTAGGAAAAATCTTCCGCAGCTGGCCAAAGATCTAAATCCACGACATTCTCTTTTCCAAGATATTCCTCCGCAAAAGTACGCGCACTCTTCGTCAGTTCAGGCTCATTGATTAAAAATGGATAGCCTTTTCGAACTTCAAAATCACAGGTAGCACCCATACTTTCAGCGATTCCGACAGCCATTTTCACCATCTTTTCATGTGCTTCAGCACGCCAGCGCTCATCGAATGTTCGGAATGTACCTTCGAGATACACTTGATCAGGTACAATATTTGTCGCACCATTCGCAATGATTTTACCAAAAGACAACACCGTCGGAGTGCGGGGGTCCGCAAAGCGGCTCGCAACCTGTTGTAAAGCGGTAATTATATGTGCTGTGATAACAATAGGATCGATATTCTGATGGGGATGTGCACCGTGTCCACCCCTTCCTTTTACCGTCATAAACAGCTCATCACAGGAAGCCATATACTTCCCTTCACGAAATCCGACTTTGCCTACCTCGATAAAGGGCATTACATGTTGACCTATTATAGCGGAAGGTGCAGGATTTTGTAACGCGCCTTCCTTGATCATAATGGATGCTCCTCCGGGCAAACGTTCCTCGCCTGGCTGAAAGATTAATTTCACTGTACCACCAAATTCAGCTTTCAAACGATGTAATATCTTCGCGGTCCCCAAAAGCGAGGATGTATGAACATCATGGCCGCAAGCATGCATGACACCTGGGTTATTGGACCCATAAGGTCTTCCTTCGATTTCCTGAATGGGCAATGCATCCATATCCGCACGTAAAGCGATAACTTCGTCAGAAGGAAGTTCGCCACGAATTAGTGCAACAATACCCGTATCTGCTTTGGCCTCGTAAGGAATGCCTAGTTGATCCAACTGTGTCTTTACAAATGCCGAAGTATTATATTCTTCAAAGGAAAGTTCAGGGTTTTGATGAAGATGTCTACGGTTAGCGACTGTATCTTCAAAATATTGATGGGCTAAGGCCAGGACTTTTTCTTTCGTACTTGCCATGAGGTTGTTTGATTTATTGATAGACAAAAACGCTTTCTGAAAAGACGAAAACGTTACTAAAATATTGACGCAGCTCACGCATAAACGCATTTGCTTCGGAACGACTTCTAAAGTCGCCCACCTTCACCCGGTAATTAGGTTCATCATAGGTGATATAGGTGTCAACATCTTTATACATTCCCCGGAAACGAGTTTGTTCTGAAAAAGCTTGATTTCGGCTGGATCCAGCGAAAATCTGCACACGAAAACCCCGTACCTTGACGCGTGTTGCAGCAGAACGAACAACAGGTTTAGAAGGGACTGTGGTGGTTTTGCTTTCGATAGGATTGATTCCCATTATTGCCCTAAAATTTTGAAGTTGTGTAATCAAAGAATCTTTGGTTACAATAACTCCGCCCTTTTCCTGTGCTTTTACATGAACAATCGTAAATAGCACAAGTGCATGTATGAAAATCAATCCTCTCTTCAGCATAGTTTAACCTTTCTTATCGATTAGTTATTTGCGCCGTGGCAATTTTTATATTTTTTTCCAGAACCACAAGGACATTCGTCATTGCGTCCTACTGTATTCTCATTACGGACAGGCTCTTTCGGGCCATCATTCACATCCTCTTCACTAACGCCTGTAGGGGAAACCAGCTCTGCTTTTGTTTCAACCGTCTTTACAGGAGCTTGAGTTACTTGTCTAGCCTGTAATGAAGTTGTTTCCTGTCCTGGGATCTCACCTTTGAAAATAAAGCTCACGACATCCTTGTTCATAGAAGCCAACATAGACTTGAACAAGTTAAAGGCTTCCATTTTATAGATAATGATTGGATCCTTTTGTTCATAAACAGCATTTTGAACGGATTGTTTTAGATCATCCATTTCACGTAAATGCTCTTTCCATGCTTCGTCGATCAATGCTAGGACGATACCTTTTTCAAAAGATTTGAAAACCTCTTTACCATTGGTGTCGATCGCTTTTTTCAGATTAGCAGAAACCTGGATACCACGTACACCATCTGTAAATGGAATAACGACATTCTCAACAATTTGACCGCGTTCTGCGTATACATTGTTTAATACAGGAACTGTCAATGCACCAATAGCATCTATTTTATGGTGATATGCCCTAATTGCCTGGTCAAAAAGACGGTCTGTCAACCCTTCGATCTTTCCTTGCGCAAATTCTTCAGCAGTGATTTCTGGTGTAATAGCAAAGATACGGATAACCTCAATTTGGAAGTCTTCGTAGTTACCTTGCTCTTTTGCTTCGGCAACGATCTCTTCAGCAACATCAAAAATCATGTTATTCAAATCCACATCCAAACGCTCGCCAAACAAAGCATTTTTACGTTTTGAATAGATTACTGTACGTTGGGAGTTCATGACGTCATCATATTCCAATAGACGTTTACGAATTCCAAAGTTGTTCTCCTCGACTTTACGCTGTGCACGCTCGATAGATTTGGTCAACATACTGTGTTGCATCACTTCACCTTCTTCAACACCCATTTTCACCATGATATTGGAGATTCTTTCAGAAGCAAATAAGCGCATTAAGTTATCTTCCAACGAAACGAAGAATTGTGATGATCCCGGATCTCCCTGACGACCTGCACGACCACGTAACTGACGGTCAACACGACGGGATTCATGTCTTTCAGTACCGATAATGGCAAGACCTCCCGCGTTTTTCACAGCTTCGGCCAATTTAATATCCGTACCACGACCAGCCATATTTGTGGCAATAGTTACTTGTCCGGGGCGACCTGCTTCGGCTACAATATCAGCCTCTTTTTGGTGCAATTTTGCATTCAATACGTTATGTTTGATTTTACGTAACTGAAGCATACGACTCAACAACTCGGAAATTTCAACTGATGTTGTACCAACCAACACCGGGCGACCTTGTTCTGTCAATCGTTGAATTTCTTCTGCTACCGCATTGTATTTTTCGCGCGCAGTACGGTAAATCAAATCTTGACGGTCCTCACGTTGGATACCACGATTTGTAGGGATTTCAACAACATCCAATTTATAGATTTCCCAAAGCTCGCCAGCTTCTGTTGAAGCAGTACCAGTCATCCCCGAAAGTTTGTGGTACATACGGAAGTAATTCTGTAAAGTAATCGTCGCGTACGTTTGTGTCGCATCTTCGACCTTTACATTTTCTTTCGCTTCGATAGCCTGGTGCAAACCGTCTGAGTAACGACGCCCATCCATGATACGGCCAGTTTGCTCATCGACAATTTTTACTTTACCCTCGTCCACGATATATTCCACATCATTCTCAAACAAAGTATATGCTTTCAATAACTGGTTGATTGAGTGAATACGGTCAGCCTTAATCGAATAATCGCGCAATAAGTCCTCTTTCTGAGCTGCTTTTTCTTCCAAAGTCAACGAAGACTTTTCAATTTCCGCAATCTCAGTACCCACATCAGGTAAAATAAAGAATGAAGGATCCTCGCCTGTCGCTGTGATCAATTCAATCCCTTTTTCTGTCAGTTCAACCTGATTATTCTTCTCATCAATGACAAAATAAAGTTCTGCATCAACTTTAGGCATATTTTTATTTTGCTCTTGCATATAGTAGTTCTCTACTTTTTGCAAAATAGAACGGTTCGCACCTTCACTTAAGAATTTGATTAATGCTTTATTTTTAGGTAAACCTCTATAAGCTCTTAATAAAGCCAGACCTCCGCCTTCTACATCAGAATCACCTGCAGCCAAAGCTTTTTTGGCATCATTTAATACGGTATTGATGTAGGCTTTCTGAACATGTACCAAACGCTCGATACGTGGTTTCAATTGATAGAACTCATGCTGATCACCACGAGGGATCGGTCCGGAAATAATCAAAGGTGTACGGGCATCGTCAATTAATACCGAGTCAACCTCATCGACCATCGCAAAATGCAATTTTCCCTGCACCAATGCATCTGGCGTCTGCACCATGTTATCACGCAAATAGTCGAAGCCAAATTCGTTGTTCGTTCCATATACGATATCAGCTTGGTAAGCTTTACGACGTTGAGGAGAGTTTGGTTGGTGTTTATCAATACAATCTACCGATAAACCGTGGAATTCAAATAGCGGAGCGTTCCATTCAGAGTCACGGCGTGCAAGATAGTCATTCACAGTCACGATATGTACCCCTTGTCCAGAAAGCGCGTTCAGGTAAGTTGGCAGGGTTCCAACTAATGTCTTACCCTCACCCGTAGCCATCTCGGCAATTTTCCCGCTATGTAGTACGATACCACCGATCAACTGTACATCATAATGTACCATGTTCCAGGTAACCTCAGTCCCTGCAGCCATCCATTTGTTTTTCCAAATGGCTTTATCTCCATTGATGATAACATTCGGCTTGTAGACAGCCAATTCTCTGTCAAAATCGCTGGCAGTAACTTCCAGTTCTTCATTTTCAGTCAAACGTCTTGAGGTTTCTTTCACCACGGCAAAGGCCTCTGGTAAAATGTCCTTCAATACCTCTTCCAACTTCTTATCACGGTCTTTGGACAATTTGTCCACTTGTTCGTAAATCGAAGTTTTCTTTGCCATATCTTCCTCGTCTTGATCCGCCTCTGCTTTTAGCGTATCTATCTCCTGGTCAATATCTGCGAGGTAATTCTTAATTCTTTCTTTGAAGTCAGCGGTCTTGGCACGTAACTCGTCATTGGTTAGATTTGAAAGTTTATCATATTCAGCTTTGATTTGCTCTACAACTGGCTGAATCCCCTTGATATCTCTTTCGGATTTACTTCCAAATAATTTACTTAAAAACTTTAACATAATTTTTTTTCTATCTCAACTAAAGATTTTGTACAATAATGACTCCAAAGTAAAATTGCAGACAATTTGACACTAATCGGGCAAATTTAGTTATTAGATATGATATCTAACAGCTTACCCTTATTTTTTTTGCGTTATTTTTTTCCGCCGGATATGCAGCCTATTCTCCTTTTCGCTAATTATCCCACTCTCTATGTTTTCTTGCTATAATTATCCCTATCGTTTTCTATCCAGATCAAAAATAGCAATACTTAAAAACATGGCTGATCCTTTCCGTACAGACGATTAAAGTATACAAGGGCTAAATAAAGTTGGGCAATACTATGAAAGAAAAAGTTTTTTATCCGAATGCGGGATAAAGCCCATTTCCTGTGCTTTTTCAAACATTTTAGTAATGGCATTACGCCCTTCAGCCCCCAGTTCGACCGAATACTTATTGACATAAAGCTCAATATGCTTATACATCACCTCCTCGCTCATTTCCTGCGCATGGCTACGGATAAACTCCAAGCCGGACTTTGGATTTGAAAAAGCAAACTCTACACTCTCTTTTAAAATTGTGTTAAGCGTATCTTTCACATCCTTTGGCAACGACCTCTTCACGACGATACCTCCCAGGGGAATCGGAAATTTTGTCGTACTTTCCCAATATTCGCCGAGATCAACCACCTTATACAATCCTTTTTCTGCGTAAGTAAACCGATTTTCATGAATAATAAGTCCCAAATCAATTGAACCATCCAATAATGCACCCTCAATATCGGAAAAAACCAGCTCTATTTTATTGGTTAATTCCGGAAATGCCAGGCCTAACAGGAAATTCGCCGTTGTAAACTTACCCGGATATCCGACCTTCAACTTATCAAATTCGCCTAAACCTTCACCATTCTGCAGTTTATCCTGAAGTTTTTTTGCCAAGTCGGCATCCTTAGCAATAAGCATTGGCCCTACACCAAAGCCCAGAGCGCTACCTGCATCCAAGAGTTCATAGTCTTCAACGGCATAAGCAAAAGCATGATAACTCAGTTTGGTGATATCAAGATCTCCTTGG
Organism: Sphingobacterium sp. CZ-UAM; assembly: GCF_002000245.1. GTDB lineage: Bacteria > Bacteroidota > Bacteroidia > Sphingobacteriales > Sphingobacteriaceae > Sphingobacterium. Next base: position 778,157 of record NZ_MTCM01000002.1, read on the forward strand.
AAGGCCTTTAAATTTAATGTCTCAACGTCTTGATACGCTACTTCAAACTCCAGCCCTCTTGTATCGATCTTATGATGAATCAAGGCGTCAAATATAAATGTATCGTTTGGACAGGGAGAAAACCCCAATGTTAATTTCATCTTATTCTTCTTAAAATATGGACAGATAAAAATTTCGTAAACAAGTACTGTGCTGCCACTTATTTACATGTTGTTTTATACCGTCACTTTATGTGTAATTAAATATAATATCATGGCTAAAAATGTCATGAGAATAATTCCTTTTCCTATTTGATCATTACCTGAACGGTATGCAAACCTTAAGAAAATCAAATTGATCAATACGGCAATGGTATAGGTTGCCATTGGCTTCTCGGGCAGAAAATGAAGTTCGATATCGGTGAAACGCACCAACAAAAATGCCAGCAAGGGAAAAGCAATTCCTATGCCCGAGCCTACCCAAAGATTATTTTTCACCTTTGCTATGTTTTGTTGTACCTTCCAAATGGTCAAAACTCCATGAATTCAGTTCGGGTATGGCATGATGTGCAGTCATATCAAACTGCGTAGGAACAACCGATACATAGCCATTTGCCAGCGCATAGCTATCCGTATCTTCCCCCCGATCCTGCAAAACAAATTTTCCCGTGGTCCAATAATAATCACGGTTGTGGGGGTCTATACGCTCATCAAATTCCTCCACCCAATGTCCTCCAGCCTGTCTACAGATTTTAATCCCCTTGAACCCTTGCGTTTGCGGAAAATTAACATTCAGCAAGGTGTTTTTAGGTAGGCCGTTGGCCAAGACCTGTTCTGTTATGGAAATTACATATGGCCTACAGTAGCTAAAGTCTGCATCATGAGAAAAATTATCCAACGAAAAACCGACAGACGGTATTCCTTCGATCGCCCCCTCCACCGCAGCGGACATTGTTCCTGAATACAGCACATTGATGGAATTGTTGAGTCCATGGTTAATCCCGGACACGCAGATATCCGGCTTCTGCCCTTTGAAGACTTTATTCACCGCAAGCTTGACACAATCAACGGGTGTTCCTGAACATTGATACATCTCCACTCCTTCGTAGAGATTGATTTTATCCAATCGCAGCGGCCGACCGAGCGTGATCGCATGTCCCATCCCCGATTGTGCTGAATCCGGTGCGACGACAACCACATTGCCAATCTTTTGCATTTCTTCCAACAACACCTTAATCCCCGGAGCTGTGATACCATCGTCGTTAACAACTAAAATATTCGGTTTCTTCTTTACCATATACGAAGTTAGCAAATCTGAAACCGAGATGTAAATAATAAGGACAATTTTAATTCATAGAAACGCTCATTGGGGCTATTGAGTACAGGATTGGTCTCGTTTTCTAGGAATTAGAACCCAAAAGGATTAACTTTGAGCTTGCCAAAACGGGCGGAGGATCTGCGCCGATTTGGTCAACGATGCCATTTTATGTACGGTGTCGCCATAGCCTTTGTAAAGATCATGATAAGCTACAAAATAATCTTCCAGCAGATCATATACCTGTAATAATACGGACAGGAAATCCTCTAGGTCAGTGCTCAACGATTCAACATCGACATTCATATCGCTGGCAAACTCAAATACCTCATCCAGTACCTTGAATTTTAAAGGATCTAATGGTTTTTCATATCTGTAATACTTATCTACAATATCATTGTATACTTGCTCACGCAGGGCAATACGATCATAGAATCTCACCGTACGCCGATGCGCTTCTTCAATTTTTAGGTAACAGTCACGCAGTTCGATCTGTAATTTGATATCCACATCAGCCAGCGGCTGCTCCTGATTTAGCTCTCCTGTCTCCTTGTACCATTCCAGCATATCTGTCAAGTCGGCAATTTCTGCATCAAGATCTGCCAGCGCGATGGACTCCAATAGGGTATTCCCTCTTTCCTCTACGAAGCGAGTTTTCATGAACCAGGCTTGATCATGTGATTTTCTATACGCCAATAATGCTCCTTCTTCCAATTGGCTAGGGGAGCCAATATCCTCTGTCAGGTAATTTATCGTTCTTAACGGATGGTTGATCGTGATATTTCTCATATCCATGGTTATTGTTTATTCTAAATTGGCAATCGCTTATTTAAAGCTAACAAAGAAAAAATATATTCGGTAAAAAAGTGGCAATTTCCCTCTGCTATGCCTAAGGGAAATTACCACTATTAACCGTTACACGATATAACATCGTACGGAATCACTGTAAACAGGTGTAGGATCGGGTCCCAAATAAGTTACACGAAACTCGTATTCCTGCAAATGTTCGAGGTCTCTGATTGAAACCTTCGATTTTGGACTAATGACTGTTGTCCAGGCATTTGCACCGACCGCACGGTACTCAAATTGGTAGAAGCGCGCTGATTGCCATGATTTGACTCCCAGCTCAGCCATCAGCAAGCCTTGTGCCCCCAATTGTACGGTCAATCTGGTTGGCTTCGGAGAAATACCGACGTAGCCTGCGTTTGCTTTGTCCTTTGACGGAATAAATCCCGCTGCCAGAATTAGGTTGGCATCTCCGTTTGCGACAAGCTCTACATGTAATGAAAGATGGTACAAAGCCTGTTTCAGCCTAGCTCCGTGCTGATTTTTGATAACGACTTGACGCTTATCGCGATAATTCGCTTCGGTAATACCATCTCGGAAAAGCTCGAGAACTACACCCAGATCCGCCAGAAGTGTCGTGGCTTCGGGGAAAAGACTTGCGTTTTCAGTAGATTTTTTGAAAACATTTTCAGCATACTTAAGCAGTTTTGCTTCAGTGTTAGTTTGATTTGATACTGTTGGCTTTGCCATAATTGTAATAATTTAAAATGTAAATAAATTTGTTAATGGCTCAAATCTACGACAGCCTCCTGGCGAAAATGGGGGCAAAATCGGCCAACTTTTCGGCGAAACAGGACTTTCTGTTGCCGATTTTGCCCCCTCCATTGAAAAATAGACTAAAAATCATAACCAGCTCCCCCTTAAAGTCACATTTTAGTGGTAAGCAAACACTTACTGTTGGGATCCTGCTTTTGGTTAAATGCATTCAGCTTTTCATCAAATGATACCAGTGATGAACCAAATGATATCAGCGATGAACCAAATGAGTTCAGACTTGACAATATTTTGATCTCGTTTGATCAAAAAGTTAATCCATTTGGATGATCGCTGATCTCGAATGGACCAAAGCAGAGCTGTTTTAGAGGAAATGTAATCAAGGATAAGAGAAACGATCTTACTGTTTGCTCAAATGAAGGCAGTGTTGAGCTGACGTTAAACTCATTTGAACAAAAGATGAACTCATCTCGGTCATCACTGATCTCGTTTACAACAACAGCATCCTCATTTGAAGCGAGCTTGCTTGCTTTTGACACAAATGGACTATGGGATTAGAGAAACCAGGTCTTGTTCGAATAGGATGAGGCATAATTTTATCCCAGTGAACGAATTGATTTCTTAACAAAAGGCTCTTTTTTACGTCTTTGAGCTCTAAATTCATTGGGACCTATTCCAAATCGCTTTTTAAATTGTCGGGAAAAGTTCTTTGCACAAGCAAAATTAAGCGAGAATGCGATGGAAGCTAATGTATCATCGGTGTGCAGCAGATATTCTTTTGCATCCAACAATCGATATTCGAGGATCATACCGACGACGGTAAAGGATTTCCCTTCAAAGCTACGTGAGAGTTTACGCACGCTTACATTCATTGCATCGGCGATCTTGGTGACCGAGATATCCTCGTCACTAAAATGTTGACGGATATAACGAACAGCGTTATGATAAAGCATTGCATCGCTGTTATCAGCAGCAGGTTGAGCTGGCTTTAAGTCCTGAAACAGTTGCTGGAATAACCGCAAGTTCCAATTTGCTAGCTGAAAGCCTGTACCAAAAGAGCGAAATTCAAAACGTTGCAACGACGCTAAAATAGCATATAGCTTGCTCTGGATCGGGGTATGGCCAAAATAAAATTCAGTTTGTTGATTACTACCGGTTATTAAAGTCTTCAGTTTGGGATACTCGATCATTAAACCGTCCAAATGTTTTCCCGCGATCCCCAATGTCAGAAACCATGACTTTCCTTCATGAAGTACTAATTCGGGCGACTGTTCTTTCAGTTGATAGCAATGAGCCTGTCCCGATGAAATCACTAATGGCGCTGTCAATTTAAGTTTTCCATTGCCAACGAAATGAAGATGGATCCAAAAGGAATAATCATCCGTTTTTATAGGAACAGAAAATGGCTTATCAATGCTTTCCTGCTTGCATTCAATCCACGCGAAGTCAGCGGTCTGGAATATGCGTTGGTTTGCTATTGCTATTGGCAACAGTAGTTGCCCCTCCTCAGACTCTGGCAAAAAAGCCAAATAACCATCGTATTTTCTATTGGTATTTGATCGTGTATATAGTGATTGAACAAAATTCTGCTTGAGCATGCAAATAATTGGTGTCTTACATTAAATTTAATGACTTTATGTGTAACAACAAAACAGGCCATAATTTTGTTACGACCTATAAACCGGAAATTTCTCCCAGGGCTGTAACAGATCGAATATTACTGCTATCCTGAATCTTGAAATCAATAAGATTATTTAATCGTTTTACGACAGATTTTTCAAAGTTTACTTTATGAAATTTCAAAGTTTAACATCAGATATTTCAAAATTAGTTTCAAGATATCTCAAAATTAAAGACAATAAAATTTAAAATACTTTGCTGAGTTGGTCAGCCCTCAAACAGCGAACCCTCATCTAATCTATGGTGCTGATGAAGATATCATCCGAAACAATGTACAGGTGCTATCGTGGAAAAAACCAGAAATTTACTAAAATAACCCGGCTCAAGTAGTTAAAATAAGGACAAAAAATTTATAGCAAATCAATACGACATCGATTGCGTAAGATTGTATCGTTTTTGAAAAATATTAGCCCTAAATTTAGCTTTCAAATAAAGAAAAATCATTCAGTTATGAGCATTAATTTTGAATCCCGTTATGCAATCGGGCCTAAAGAATACAAAACGTTAGATACACAAGGATTAAGAGATAATTTTCTCATTGAAAAAGTTTTTGAAACGGATAAAATTAACTTTGTGTATACACACTATGATCGTTACATGGCCGGTGGGGCAATGCCTGTAAATTCTAAAATTAAATTAGAAACAATCCCTGAATTATTAAAAGAACCTTACTTTCTCTCTAGAAGAGAATTGGGTATTATCAATGTCGGCGGTAATGGGCAGGTAGAGGTAGATGGAACATTGTATGAACTTAAAACCAAAGAAGCGCTCTATATCGGACAAGGCGCAAAAGATATCTATTTTTCAAGCCAAGACAGTGCGAATCCGGCAAAGTTTTATTTAAACTCAACTCCAGCGCACCAGAGTTATCCTACCAAAAAGGTCACTAAGGAAGATGCCAATAAAATAGAATTAGGATCTCTGGAAACAGCCAACCACCGTACCATCAATCAGATGTTGCTGAATAAAGTTGTACAGACCTGTCAGCTACAAATGGGAATGACAGAGCTAAAGCCAGGATCCGTATGGAATACGATGCCATCGCATACGCATGACCGTCGTATGGAGGTTTATTTTTACTTTGAATTGCCAGAAGGTCAGGCTGTATCTCATTTTATGGGACCGATAGACGAAACACGTCATATCTGGATGCATAATGATCAGGCTGTCATTTCTCCACCTTGGTCAATTCACTCAGGAGCTGGAACATCCAACTATACATTTATCTGGGGTATGGCGGGCGAAAACCTCGACTACGATGATATGGATAAATGTGCTATTACCGAACTTAAGTAGTATTTAGATAATAGATTTGAGATCTTGGCTGGTCAAGCATCCCGCTTACAAACACTGTCTTTAATCTTTTTTCTTTAATCCTTTATCAAATGAAGAGAACATTCATATTAAGTTTAACGCTAGGGCTTTCGAGTATCGCTTTTGCCCAAAACAATAAGACGATTACGGTTAAAAATCCTTCAGCAGTATCTAGAACAGAGCTGATCAGTATTCCTTATGCAACATTCGAAAAACATTTCGAGTTGAAGAAAAATGTCTTTACGATTGTTGATAGCAAGGATAAAGCGGAACTGGCTTACCAATTGGAAAAGCTAGGACAGTCAACCCCTCAAAATGTACTGATACAAGTATCTATTGCGCCTCGAAGTGCTTTGACTTTTGGTGTAACTGGAAATAATCCAAAAACCGTTGCGACCAAAACATTTGCACGTTATGTCCCCGAACGTAAGGATGACTTTGCCTGGGAAAATGACATTGCTGCATTCAGGGCCTATGGAAAAGCATTAGAGGGTAGCTCTGAAGATGCCCAAGGATTTGATTTTTGGGCTAAGAGAACAAATGACCTTATTATTGACGAATGGTATAAAACAGGGGATTATCATGCCGATCATGGTAAAGGCTTAGATTACTATTCTGTGGGTCAAACTCTAGGAGTAGGCGACGCAACTCCATTTATTGATCAGCAGGTCGTCTATCACAAACATTATCGTCAATATGAAGTCTTAGATAATGGTCCCTTACGCACGACGTTTAAGCTTATCTATGAACCAGAAAATGTCAAGGGTCAAAATATACAAGTTGAAAAAACAGTCTCGCTGGACGCGGGAAGCCAACTGAACAAAATACGTTATGCAATCAAAAATACGACTTCAAGCAGCACCCCTGTAGTCGTTGGTCTTGCCAAACGAAAAGAGGATAAACCTCAGCTCTTAAATGACACCAAAAATGGTATTTTAGCTTATTGGGAGCCTGCAGAGGGGGATAAAATCACTGGGACCGCCGTGATCTTGCCTAACAAAGTAAAATATATATTTAAGGATAGCCCAAAACAGTTTTTATTGGCAACTACGGTCACAAACAACAGCCCTTTGACCTATTTTGCTGGAGCTGCATTCAACAAAGCGGGAAAAATAACCAGTTTTGATCAATGGCAATCCTATATCAGAGAATTCAGAAATAACTTAAATCAACCATTAACGATAAAATACTCGAAATAATGTCCATACTGCAATCTTTTGATTTGACCGGGAAGGTCGCTTTGGTAACTGGCTGTAAAAGAGGCATAGGTAAAGCTATAGCCGAAGCATTAGCGGAAGCTGGGGCAGATATCATTGGTGTTTCAGCATCGCTGGAGACAACAGGGTCGGCGGTAGAAAGATCCATCCAAGCATTAGGAAGGAATTTTTATGCTTATCAATGTGATTTTTCAAAAAGAACCGAACTCTATCAATTTATTGAAAAAGTAAAATCGGAGCATCCAACCATAGACATCCTTTTCAACAACGCCGGAAATATCCTACGTAAACCAGCAGCTGAACATCCCGATGAGTACTGGGATGAAATCATTGAAATCAATCAAAATGCACAATTCATCCTGACAAGGGAAATTGGAAAAGATATGATTTCACGTGGAACTGGAAAAATTGTATTCACGGCATCGTTATTGACTTTTCAAGGCGGCATAAACGTTCCTGGATATGCAGCCTCCAAAGGTGCAATAGGGTCATTGGTAAAGGCTTTTGCAAATGAATGGGCCGCTAAGGGAGTAAATGTAAATGGTTTTGCTCCAGGTTATATTGCAACGGATAATACGGAAGCATTGAGAGACGATCCAGAGCGTTCTAAATCTATCCTGGACCGTATACCTGCTGGACGCTGGGGTACGCCGGAAGACTTTAAAGGCCCAGCGGTATTCCTTGCTTCAAAAGCAGCAAATTACGTACATGGCACCATCCTTACTGTCGATGGTGGCTGGATGGGAAGATAAAAAATCAACCTTTTAGGATTTTTCGTTTTAAAAGTCTTTGTCCTTCGGGGTAAAGACTTTTTTTACGATCCTAAATCCGAGATTACTGAATGAGGCATTCGGGCTAACAGAACCAATATAGACTGTATTGAATGCCGAACAGCTATTTCTACTGCACCACCATGACCCTCCTCTTGCATGAGCCACATAACGCTCCCCATCCCTATTTAGCTTGCCCCAACAAAATTCAAATACATTACCAAATACATCATAAAGTCCCCATGGATTCGGTCTGAATGCCCCTACCGGAGAAGTATACATATAACCGTCGGATAAGTCAGCTTTAAGGTGATCCCTACCATGCCATATATTGGCATATTGACCTATATTTTCCTTATTCACCCCATCAAAATAACGTCCATCATTTCCCGCTCGCGCAGCGACCTCCCACTCCTCAAAAGTGGGTAAGCGGCAATTAGCCCAAGCGCAAAAAGCCAATGCGTCTTTAAAAGATATACAAGTAACAGGATGATCCATTTTGTCCATTATACCACCCCGGCTTATCCCATTTGGAAAACGCCAATAAGCAGTACTATCCTGCAGCCACCGGAATTCCGCAAGCCCAGGCTCAAATACCATCGCATTATGATATCGTTCTGCCAAAGTCTGATAGCCCGTCGCCTGTATAAATTTTTCAAATTCGGCATTGGTCAGTTCGTATTGGGCAATCCAAAAAGGTTCAACGTGTACTGTTCTTTTCGGATTATCCAGACTCATCGTATCCCCCAATTGATAATCTCCCCCAGGAATTAAAACATATCCCTTCTCCTGCCCCATTAATGATAGACAGTTTAGGAGAAATATGGCCCATATCAATATTGCTAATCTCACTGGTTTTGACGTTTGTTGTAGAGGGTTTTAGCGGATTCAATAATATACGCTTCGTTGGCGCTCGAAAAATTTATGCAACTATCATAATGTGTATCTGCTCCGTATAACGTATTGTATATTTTAGATTGTTCAAACCCTTCCAAATCTGATTTCTTTAATAACTGGAGCAAAGTGGTCAATATATCCTTATCCTTCGGATTTTTTTTATAAAAACTGATCAAAAAAGGAATACTTTCCCATCCATCAATCTCTATCAAAGCAGTTTTATAGTTTAATCCAAGGGAACGATTTCGGCTCGCTTGATTCCTAATCAAATCGATTATTCTTTTTTTATTATCTTTCATAAACCGGAGTTGCCGTTCACTCCAGAAGACACCATTATAAACAAAAAGTAAATGCCCAAATATCTTCTTCTGGGGTTCGAATACAAACATTCGCTCGGCACAAGCCTGACTATAGATTTCCGGATAGATCATGGTATAAGTAAACTTTTCTTCGAAGCTCAACTTGTCAAAGTTGGTGCGCGAAATTCCAGCATCATAGTCTACCAATGCCTCATCTGGCAGACTCTTCAGTCGTTGTTTAACTAGGTCCTGAACCTTCTTGAGACCAAAAGGGGGTATGCTTGCCCTTTCCCGCATAGCATAATAAAGTGAATCTTTTGATCGCGGTTCATCCCAGGCGGCATCTTTATATTCTTGACCAAAACTCGGACTGCTGATAAAGCCAAGCAAAATCAGCCAACAAGCCCATATTTTATTTACCTTTTTTTTCATTGTAATACCCCATTGCTCTACGATAGATTAATGCTTCATTCTCCTTATTATAGTCTAAATAGGAATAGTAGTTACTCGTATCGCCATATAGCTTTTTGAATGAAGTTGACTTCATGAATTCGCTATACTCGCCACGTTTCATCAGTAATAACAATAAAGTCAATGCATCCTTATCTTTAGGGGTATTCTTTGCATATTCAATGATAAATGGAATCATTTGCCAGCCATTGATCTGTTCAATAGTTTCTTTATAATTCACCCCCATCCGTTTACTTCTTGTAACAGACTCCTGGATGAGCCTCATGACTGAATCCCTATTTTCCTGTAGAAAATCTGTCTGCCTCTCCGACCACCACGCTTCATTAAAACCATCGAGCAACTTGCCAAATATCTTCTTATCGATGGCCTTTTGGTTTTCGGGTATATCGCAATTTTGAGCATATACTTCAGCGTGGATCATCGTATACGTAAATTTTTCACGTAAACTAAGATTCTTAAAATCAACTGCGGAGAGAGCCAATACTCCAGTATCTGTACCATCTTTATCCGCTACTGGGGATAATTTTGCTATCATTGCTTTGACTTTAGCCAATCCATAGGGTGGTATTGTCATCTTCGTTCTGAATTCAATAGCAGCGGGATCCATGATATAATCACTTCCCGCTTCGTTTTCTGTCTGCGCAAAAACACGGGTCAGGCTACTTAGACAAATAAGTATTAAAAATAAACCTCTCATAAAATATAATTAATGCTATTTAAAAGTAATAAAATTATTCCTACCAAAAACAATTCCATTTCTCAAATCCAATATCATAAACTTTATCTACTTCTGATCCCTAATGGCATTACTTTCGATATATCTACATTTTCCAAAGCTATGCGCTGCTCCATTAGTTTTCAAAGGACATAGAAAACAAAAATCCCCGGACCTTTTAGCAAGTCCGGGGATTCACTTTGTATATTTTGCAATCCTTATGAATAAAGCCCTTTTTTATCTATAAAATCAATCACTTTTTGCGGCGTGAAAAACTGAATATTCTTATGCTCTTTAATTGCCTTTCGCAGAAAGGTAGAGGAAAGTTCCATTAAGGGTGTATCAGTCATGGTTATGGAAGGATGATCCTTTAGCTTCCCACCATGATAGCCTGGCCGGGGATACACATAAATATGATAATCACGCAAAATAATCTCAGCATTCTTCCATTTCTCCAATGATTCTAAGATATCCTCACCCATTAAAAGCACGAATTCTCTAGTCGGATATTTTTCCTTTAGATAGGTTAATGTATCTATGGTGTAGGATGGTACCGGCAAATGGAATTCGATGTCACTTACGCGTAAATGTTCACAATCTTCAACCGCAAGATTTAGCATTTCCAAACGGTCATAGGGATCTGCTAAGGTTGATTTCTTCTTAAAGGGGTTCTGTGGCGATACTACAAACCAAACTTCATCCAGCCCGGTAAAATTGGCCATGTAATTTGCTATAATCAAATGCCCAACATGCACCGGATTAAAAGAACCAAAAAACAAACCAATCTTTTTCATCTAGCGCTTTATTTATTGATAAAACCCATGACAATTTCTTCTGCTTCAGCACAGGCCGTCGCCAGATCATAATTCTTCAGGATCACATCAAACTTATTCGCATAGGTAAGTTCCAATTCAGCTTTAGCAAATCGCTCTTGCAGCTTTTCCTCCGAATCTGTGCCGCGTCCGGTCAGACGTTCTTTAAGCACTTCCAAGGAAGGTGGCTGTACAAATATGGAGATAGCCTGTTCTGGGAATTTAGATTTCAGGCGCAACCCACCAACAACATCGATATCGAAAATAACATTTTTACCCTCTTTCCAGATGCGTTCGATTTCTGAACGCAAAGTGCCATAGAATGTACCCGAATATACCTCTTCAAATTCGATAAACTCTTGTTTGGCCACTTTATGCAAAAATTCTTCCTTGGACATAAAGTAGTAGTCTTTTCCATCGACTTCCTGTCCCCTGGGATCGCGGGTACTCGCAGAAATAGAAAATTCTATTTTATCACCATGTTTACTTAATAGGTCTCTTACTATAGTTGTTTTTCCCGCCCCTGACGGTGCTGAGAAAATAATTAATTTACCGCTCATCCTTATAATACGTTGAGCAATTGCTCCTTTATTTTTTCTAATTCTTCTTTCATTCTGACCACGATTTGCTGAATACCGGCATGATTAGCTTTGGACCCTAAGGTATTGATTTCACGGCCCATTTCTTGAGAGATAAAACCTAGTTTCTTACCATTGGAGTCAGCAGAATCAAAGGCTTTCAGAAAATAGTTACAATGGGAACGCAATCTAACTTTCTCTTCAGTGACATCCAATTTATCGATATAATAAACAAGTTCCTGTTCAAAACGATTTTGATCTACGTTCTCTTTGCCCACGCTGTCATTTAGAAATTGCTCTATACGTTGTCTGATCAATGGGATACGCTCAACTTCCAAACCTTCCACCTCACCCAGATAAGTCAAGATAAGTTCAGCTCTCTTTTTTAGATCTTGGGCCAGTACATTTCCCTCGTCCTCACGGAATGTATTGAAATGTCTGACCGCATCGTAAAAAGCATCCATCAATACGCTGGATTCTTCATCATCAACTGTATCATCGTTATTGGTGACAACTTCCGGCATATTCAACGCCAATTCAAATAGATTAACTTGGTTATCATTTAGTTCATTTGCAATCTGCTGCAATTGACCATAATATTTTTTCAGTAAATCAGCGTTGATGGATGAAGCCTTGGCTGTTTGATCAGTATATTCTACGGTCACGTTCAGATTAACTTTTCCGCGTTCAATAAGTTTACTGCACTCTGTGCGCAAGGTCAATTCTTTGTCCGAAACTACTTTGGGCAGACGAAGATTTAATTCAAGGAATTTTGAATTTAAGGACTTTATTTCGACACTATACTTGACTTTACCGTTTTCTTTGGAAGCCGTGCCATATCCTGTCATGGATTTTATCATATGCAAAGGTATGACTTTTCGAATAAAAGTTGAAGACGCAACATAGATTAATTGCTGATACTCCTCAAATTACCTTCAAATAGGATATTTTATTTACCAGTCATGCTTAGCAATAATAACAACGAGATAGCTTTCGTAAGGTCTGGCCCCCTTACACTTTACATAGCCGATTCCGATATCATATAGCGAGCCATTCCACTGATCCATACCTAACAGATGTGTACGGTGATGATAACCGGGTGCCTCTCTACCGATGATCAATGCTTTAATCGCATCGGTCGCACTGGCACGATTAGCAGCAATGGATTCAAAATTATTGGCATTCCTTTTTTTTAACCAAGCCTGATTGAGCGGGTATCCGGCTTCTTCGATAAAATAATTGGGGCCATAACCCTCAGGAGAGACATGATCAAAATAAGACCGTTTGGCCATATCCTTAGCACGATATTCTGCCACTTCGGCAAGTTGTTTGTTCCAATTAAGCTTTGTTCGGGTAACCTTATGCAAATTAAAAAGCTTCAGTTCCTTTTTATATCTCTCAGGATTTGTTCGGATTTTATTCAAGAGATCGTAGGCTTCTTTCGCTTGGTGACGATCGACAGAGACACGTTGCCCCAAAGCAAGCTGTGTGACAAATAAGGTAAATGCTAAAATGAAGTATTTCATATCAATCCTTTAACCTTAAAAGACTGACTTTAGTATTTAACGTTTAATCTTTTTTTGACCTTTTAACCACTAAAAACTGTATCAACATGGGTATTAGGCTAATAAATATGATAGCTAATACAACCAAGGAAAAATTCTGCTTGAAAAAAGGAATCTGCCCAAAAAAGTAACCCGCTAGAATAAATAACGATACCCATAATATACCACCTGCTATATTGTATTTGCCAAAAATGCGGTATGGCATTTTGCCAATACCAGCTACAAAAGGGGCAAAAGTTCGGACAATAGGTACAAAACGAGCATAAACAATGGTTTTAGTACCATATTTTGCATAGAAATCTTGTGTTTTTTGAAGATAGGATGGTTTAAAAATTTTTGAATCTGGTTTAAAAACTCGAATTCCAAAATATTTACCTATCTCATAATTCACAAAATCGCCAGAAATAGCCGCACATATTAGAATAAATAGGAAAAGTGACAGTGAAAGATTGCTTTCTGGTCGGGCAATAATGGTTCCCAATGCAAATAATACTGAATCTCCCGGAAGGAATGGTGTAACCACAAATCCTGTTTCAGCAAATATAATCAAGAATAGAATGAAATAAGTCCATCCAGCATAGGTATTGACAATCTGCAACAGGTGTTGATCAATATGTAGGATAAAATCGACCAGCTGAGAAACAATCTCCATATTTGATAAATAAAAAAAGGGAGCCCTATTGAACTCCCTTTTTAGTTTTTATTTTTTCTTTGACCAACTCAAATATAATAGGCAGTACTGAAATAAAAATGATCAGTAGTACCACTTTCGAAAAGTTATCTCGAATAATTGGAATATTACCCAAAAAATAGCCAGCTAACGTTATACCGCCGACCCACAATACCGCCCCAACAACGTTATAAGTGATAAAAGTGCCGTAATTCATTTTTCCGATTCCGCCAACAAATGGTGCTAGCGTACGTACAATAGGGACAAAACGGGCAATTACAATTGTTTTACTACCATATTTGTCATAGAAAGCATGTGTTTTGGCAATCTGCTCATCCTTGACAACCTGTTTGCCAAAAAGTTTGATTTTTGTTAATCGCATCCCGAAGTGCTTTCCTATGGAGTAATTCAGCGAATCTCCAGTTACCGCTGCTATCAACAAAATCAAGATCATTAACCACACATTAAGGTCATTTGGTTGTGCAGCAAGCATTCCGGCAGCAAACAATAGGGAATCTCCGGGCAAGAAAGGCATGACAACAACACCTGTTTCAACAAAAATAATGAGAAACAAAATAAGGTATGTCCATAGCTGATAGTCGTTGACGATTTCAACCAAATGCTTATCAATATGGAGAATAAAGTCAATAAGATGTGTAATTATTTCCAAAACCGATCAGGAGATTAAGCGTTATTCAACATTACTGGCATAACCAACATTAAAATATCCTCATGATCTTCGGATGTAGCAGGAATCAACAAACCGGCACGATTTGGTGTGCTCATTTCGATAACCACTTCTTCGCTTTCAAGGTTGTTTAACATCTCCACCAAAAACTTGGCATTAAAACCTATTTCCATATCATCGCCTTCAAATTGACATGACAAACGTTCATGTGCCTCATTAGAGAAATCCAGATCTTCAGCTGAGATATTCAATTCGCTACCTGAGATCTTCAAACGTACCTGGTGTGTTGTTTTATTCGCAAAAATTACAACCCTTCTTAATGTATTTAAGAAAAGTAGTCTATCAACAGTTAGCTTATTTGGATTAACCTGCGGAATCACTGCAGCATAGTCAGGATAGCGCTCATCAATCAAACGACAGATCAAATTGATATTGCCAAAGCTAAAAAATGCATTTGTCTGATTATATTCGATAGATACTGTTGTATCATCCGAAGGTAGTGAAGACTTAAGCAGAGAAAGTGCTTTCTTAGGTAAAATAAGTGAAGCAGGTTTTTCAGCACTGATATCCGATCTGGTGTAACGTACCAATTTATGTGCATCTGTAGAAACGAAAGTTACATTTTTCTCGGCCAATTGTACCAAAACCCCAGACATTGCCGGTCTTAATTCGTCATTGCTCACCGCAAAGATGGTTTTACTGATAGCTTCTGAAAGAACCGGAGCAGGCATTTGGATAATAGATCCGTTATCAATAGACGGAATTTTAGGAAAATCATCTGCATTTTCTCCGCTCAATTTATATTTACCGTCACCAGCACTAATTTCAATAGCCAATGTATTCATGTCTACTGAAAAAGCAACGGGTTGATCAGGGAGAGTTTTTAATGTTTCTATCAAAATCTTTGAAGGCATTGCTACCCTTCCTTCTTCTTTTGCTTCAATCTGTAAAGAAGTAACCATACTTGTCTGCAGATCGGTAGCAGAAATAGTCAAGTTATTGTCTTTTATTTCAAAAAGAAAGTTTTCCAATATTGGTAAAACAGTACTTGTACTAGATGCTCCATTGATAGCTTGTAACTGCTTTAATAAAATTGATGTTGATACAATGAATCTCATTTCCTAATTACTAATTATTATGTGCAATAATACACAAATTAATCAATATTTTTCGGTTTTGTAACTGCCTTTCTTTCCACATACGAAGATTTATTACACGTAAATAAGCGATTGTATTTCAATTAATAAGCACACTTCCAAAAGTATAGAAAGCAAATACACCCTTATAAATCACAATATTTATTACATTTGTATAATAGCAATAGTGTATGCAGTTTAAAGATATCATTGGGCATAGAGACATCAAAGAACATCTTGTTCGTACGGTTCATGAAAACCGTGTGAGTCATGCGCAATTATTTCTTGGCCCAGAGGGATCCGGAAGCCTTGCGCTAGCCTATGCTTATGCTCAGTTTTTAAACTGTGAGAATAAACAAACGACCGATAGTTGTGGCGAATGCCCTTCCTGCCGAAAATACAGCAAACTGATCCATCCAGATTTGCACATGTCTTATCCGTTTATTGCCAAGCACAAGGAAGATACAGCGACAGATTATGCTGAAAACTGGCGAAAATCCTTTTTAACCAATCCTTACATGGGGTTGGAATACTGGCGAAACCTGTTGGATGCAGATAATAAACAGGTCAATATTAATATTGCCGAAGCACATGGTATCATCAAGAAATTAAGTCTTAAAGCATTCGAAGCTGAATATAAAGTTTTGATTATGTGGTTGCCCGAATACTTGGATACCCAAGGCAACGCATTATTAAAATTGATTGAAGAGCCGCCCGAAAAAACGTTATTTATTCTTGTTGCAGAAAATCAAGATAAAATTTTAAATACCATTATTTCACGGACACAGCTGGTAAAAATAAAAAAACTGGGTCATACCGAAGTCGTTGATTACTTGAAAACAATGCATCATCTTTCCGATCAAGAAGCATCCGAGATAGCTTTTATAGCGGACGGAAACATACAGGAAGCATTGAATCAACTCAACACACAGACCAATAATCATTTCGGTATTCTGGTCAACTGGTTACGATTTATTGTATCGGATGCTGGTACAAATATGATCTCTTTGGTAGAAGAGGAATTGTCTAAAATGGGGCGTGAAAATCAAAAAAGCTTTCTTTTTTATGCGATCAATATAATGCGACAGATTATTTTGATCAAAGAGGGGCTATCCAGTTTGGTATTTTTACCTGCGAAAGAATTGGACTTTGTTCAAAAATTTGCAGTTCATTATGATATAGAACAAATTGAAGCAACAATAAATCTATTTGAGGAAACGCACTATTTTGTCGAAAGAAATGCGAATCCCAAAATATTATTTTTAGATTTATCTTTGCAATTAACATTAATGTACAAATACAAAACGTTTCCGAAAGGAACTCAATATATATAAATAGAAAACTATGGGATGTGGCAGTTGCTCATCCGGCGGAGGTTGCGGTACTACCACAGTAAATGGTACACCGGCGGGATGCCAAAATAATGGCTCTTGCATGACCAGCGGATGTAATAAATTAGATGTATATGACTGGCTTTCCGATATGGATATGCCATCAAACTATAAACCCTTCAATATCGTAGAAGTACGGTTCAAAGGATCTCGAAAAGATTTCTTTATTAATGTAGACAACCTTTACCTTGAAATGGGCGAAATGGTCATTGTAGAGCCCTCAACAGGTGGATATGATGTAGGCCACATTTCTTTGACTGGTGAATTGGTTAGATTACAGTTAAAAAAGAATAATGTTACCCCGGAGATGGTAACAAAAAAAATCTATCGGAAACCGAATGAAGTGGATGTAGAAAAGTATAATGCGGCAAAAGATCTTGAATGGGAAACCATGCATAAAGCGCGTAAACTTGCTTTAGACTTAGGCTTATCGATGAAGATTTCCGACGTAGACTATCAGGGGGATAAAACGAAAGCAACGTTTTATTATACAGCAGAAGGTCGTGTGGATTTTCGTGAATTGATCAAGAAAATGGCCGAAGCATTCCGTATACGGATTGAAATGCGACAGATCGGTATGCGACAGGAAGCAAGCCGTCTTGGCGGTATCGGATCCTGTGGCCGCGAGCTATGCTGCTCTACTTGGCTGACAGACTTTAAAACGGTATCGACTTCAGCCGCCCGTTATCAGAACTTATCATTAAATACGTTAAAGCTGGCCGGGCAATGTGGCAAATTGAAATGCTGTCTCAATTATGAATTGGATAGTTATATGGATGCATTGAAAGACATTCCAAATAATATAGATCGTATTGAGACACAAAAAGGTGTCGCTTATCTCCAGAAAACTGATATCTTCAAAAAAATGATGTGGTTTTCTTTCCCAGGAGCAGAAAACTGGATTGCTATGCCAGTTCAACAGGTCAAAGAACTTGTTGAAATGAACAAGCAGGGAATTAAACCTGAGGCTATATCAAGTGTAATAGATACCGAAGAAATCCGAGAGGAAAAGATTGTCAATTACGATTACGAGAATGTAGTCGGTCAAGATAGTTTGACACGTCTGGATGATCGCAATAAAAGGAAGAAAAAACGGAAAACGAAAAGCAATAATGCCAAACCGGAAAATAAAAATAGCCAGAAAAACGATAAAGCTGAACAAAACTCTCCAAAGCAGGTGGTAGCAAAACAGCAGAGCAATACGGATAATGCAAACACGGCACCGACGGGCAAAGAGAATAAAGAAGGTCAAAATAATCGACCAAAAAAACGCTTTAATCGTCATAGAAATAAAAACAAAGGCAACAATAACAACACTGCCTCAAAAACAGAATAAAACGGATATGCCTAATTAAAAATATTAGGCATATTCTATTTATATAGATTTAAAATGAAACTAAAGGCTTTTCTTTTTGGAATTTTATGTATTGGTGTATGGACATCTTGTGACCAAACTGCCATTTTAAATGAAAATAAACCTATCGAAAATAAGACTTGGTTACATACTTCACATCCTCGTTTTCAATTTCATATTAGCGACAATACGAAGAAATATGATGTATTAATGGATGTACGCCATACTCCAGAATATGCTTTCTCTAATCTTTTTGTTTTGATTTATCAGCAAAATCCTGATAAAAAAACACATACCTTCCGCAAGGAAATTAAATTGGCAAAATCAGATGGAAGATGGGCGGGAAAATCATCCGGTAGCCTCTACAATCAACAGGCTATCCTGCATAAAGATTATATATTTCCGGACACCGGATTATATACGATATCCATTGAACAGAATATGCGGGAAAACCCCTTGCAAGAAATTACAGATATTGGATTAACCGTAATACCTAAATAATGTGGACTTTCCTACGATATCTGCTTCTTCCTTTTTCCATTATTTTTGGATTAGTCGTATGGTTAAGAAATCGGCTATATGATTTCCATTTGCTACCAGCCCAATCTTTTCAAATTCCTACCATCGTAATTGGTAATTTAGCTATTGGTGGTACCGGTAAGAGCCCCATGACCGAATTTGTTGTCTCCTATCTCAGTAGTAACTACAAGGTAGCTATCCTCAGCAGAGGATATGGCCGGAAGACCAAAGGATTCCGGACAGTACAAATAGATTCTTTGGCAACTGATGTAGGCGATGAACCATTGCAATTCAAAAACAAGCTTCCAAATGTCACAGTAGCGGTATGTGAAGATCGTTGTACTGGAATAGAAAAACTTCAGTCGGATCATCAGCTTATTATCTTGGATGATGCCTTTCAACATCGAAAATTATCAGCATCATTTAATATCCTCTTATTCGATTTTAGATCTTTTTCTCAACCGATGTTTGTTTTTCCTGCAGGAAATTTCAGAGACTTACTTACTGAATCTAAACGAGCGCAAATCATAGTCGTTACAAAATGTCCGCCTAACATTTCTAGTGAGGAAAAGATACACATAGAAGAAAAACTCCGTCGTTATAATAGAGAGGCCTTGATCGCATTTAGTCATATAGACTATTTTGAGCCTGTTAGTGCTGATGGGAGACCAATTGATATCCGAGATAAGGATATCATATTAGTGACTGGTATTGCCAGGCCACAGCCGTTGCTAGATCACGTCAAGAAAAAAGCGAACGCTGTCAATCATATTTCTTTTGGAGATCACCATACATTTAACGACTCCGATATTGACCAAATCATAAAAGCTTTCCAATCGCTAAATAGCAGCAATAAAATAGTATTAACCACGGAAAAGGACTATCAACGGCTAAAGCCATATAAAGATCGTTTCGATACGATAGAACTCATCTATTTACCAATTGGACTTAAATTTAATGATCCAGAGCAAAGAGATCACTTTTGTAATATTATAAGTGAAACAGTCGCATTAAGTGTTAATCAACCTTAAATTTTGTTAAGGGCTAACATTTTAGTAAACTTTTTAGTCAAATTTATATTCAAAAAGAAAGTAAACTTAAAATATAAAGCGATGAAAAAGAAAACTTTAATGGTAATAAGCGGCCTACTTCTGGCGACAACAGTTTCTTTTGCGCAACAGCGCCAACAACGTAGTCCCGAAGAGCAGGCAAAGATGCGTGTGGAACATCTTGACAAACTACTCACACTTAATCAAGTGCAAAAAGATTCCATCTATAATCTTACATTAAGCCAAGCCCAACAGCGAGCGGCAATAAAAAGTGATGGTGGAGACCGCAAAGCAAATATGGAAAAGTTTAAACAGCTTCAAGAAGCGCAGGCAACTAAAATAAAATCCTGGCTCACTCCGGATCAGGTAAAGCTATTCGATGAACAGCAAGAAAAAATGAAGGAGAGAATGAAAAAACGTTCTGAAAACTAATTTAATGGAGAAGGTCGATTATTTATCGACCTTTTTTATGATTTAATCTATGGTTAGCTCCAAATAATAGAAGTATACTTCTCTATAACATAGGACTTATAAAGCCTTGTAATACCATTATTAGGTCTTTTAAGACCATTTATCCTTCCAAGTAAGCTTATCCTTTCTTTTATATCAAAAGCGATTCCCACCCTTTATTTAAAACAAAACAATCGTTATCTATTGTATCTTGCAGAAAAAACACATATACCATTGATAATAAACAAGATACACAAACATGTAGCGTTAAAAATTTGTTAAAGTAACATACTTGATACAATATAACCCCCACATTAATAGTTTTTATATCAAGAGATCATAGTTGTAACTTTTTAAATACAATAGATATGAAAAAGCTAATTTTAACAAGTATAGGATTGTGTCTGGCACTTAGCCTGACATTCGCCCAACAGGTTACACCTGAAGAAACCGCTGCGAAAGCTACTACCGAACTGGTACAAAAGCTGAATCTGAATGATGAACAGAAAACTGCTGTATCCTCTATTCTATTGGATCAAGCAAAAGCAGAAGAAACGATTCTAAAAGACAGCACTTCCACGGCTGCTGCGAAAGGAGAAACTCTGAATAAACTTCAAACAGAAGTAGATACAAAAGTCAGTCAATTACTGACAGAAGATCAAAAAACTATTTATCAGAAGGTAATTGCCGAACGTCCGGCAAAAGCTGTTCCGACAACGACCGAACCTTCTAAAACAGAATCCAGTTCAAACTAACAAAATATTGGTATTTAACAATAAAAGACATTTATAGATTCATTGAATAATTCATTTAAAATTAAACATCATGAAAAAGTTATTTTTAACCGGTATAGGTTTCTTCCTAGCGATGAGCCTTACCTTCGCTCAACAAGCAACTCCAGAGGAAAATGCCACTAAAGTTGTAACCGAATTGGTCACGAAGCTTACGCTGAATGACGAACAGAAAACTGCTGTATCAACAATTGTACTGGACCAAGAAAAAGCAGTAGCAGCTCTAATACAGGATTCTACAACTACTCCGGATGTGAAAAAAGAGAGTATTGCAAAACTCCAAGGCGAATCAGATAACAAGATTGCTCAGCTATTGACAGATGAACAGAAAGCAGCTTTTCAAAAATATATCGAAGAGCGGCCTCCAGTAAGCATTCCTACAACACCGACACCAACGGAACAAAAGGAAAATACGAACGAAAACAGCAATCAACAACAACAATAATAATTCCGTTTGATGGAATTATTAAAACTCCGGATATGCTTTGGCATATTCGGAGTTTTTTTTAAACCATTATTTATGCGATAACAGCGGATATCCCAAAAAATAAGTTAACACTTGATAATTTAATAGCTTAAATAATGCTTTAAAAGAACGTATAAAATAGCATAAAAAGGGGCTACCCATTTTGGATAGCCCCTTTCCTTTAACTCAATATCAGGCGACACTATGATTTCAACTTTTTCATAATGTCACTGACATAAGTTTTAAATTTCTTGTCAGTTTCAATTAAATCCTCAACGGTTTGACATGCATAGATGACAGTTGAATGATCTCTTCCTCCAAAGAATGCACCAATCGATTTAAGTGAAGATTTTGTGTGGCTTTTCGCTAAATACATCGAAATTTGCCTGGCCTGCACGATTTCACGCTTTCGGACCTTTGACTTTACCATATCCACAGGAACCTCAAAGTATTCGCAAACTAATTTTTGAATAAAATCCATTGAAATTTCCTTATGTGTATTTTTCACAAAATTCTTCAACATCGATTTTGCCAATCCCAGATCAATTTCCTTTTTGTTCAATGTTGATTGAGCCAATAAAGAAACCATTGCTCCCTCTAACTCCCTAACACTGTTATCGATCTGTGTTGCAACATATTCCACGACATTTTCAGGTAATTCAATGCCATCAGAGTACATCTTCTTCTTCAAAATCGCCATTCTTGTTTCGAGATCTGGAATTTGAATATCTGCAGATAATCCCCATTTAAAACGACTAAGCAAACGTTCTTCTAAGCCAGCCAAATCCTTCGGTGCTTTATCAGAAGTCAAAATAATTTGCTTTCCAGATTGATGCAAATGATTGAATATATGGAAGAAGATATCCTGTGTTTTCTCTTTACCAGCAAAGTTGTGCACATCATCCATGATAATGACATCCATTGCTTGATAAAAATTGACGAAATCATTGATCGTATTGTTTTTCAATGAATCGACGAACTGTTGACAGAATTTCTCACAGGACACATAAATGACCAACTTATCGGGAAGATTTCTTTTAATTTCATTACCGATAGCTTGGGCAAGGTGTGTCTTTCCCAAACCTACATCACCATAAATCATTAAAGGGTTGAATGATGTACCTCCCGGTTTGTTTGCTACTGCATAGCCTGCAGAACGAGCAAGACGGTTACATTCACCTTCAATAAAATTCTCAAATGTGTAGTTTTGATTCAATTGCGGGTCAACCTGCAATTTCTTTAATCCAGGAATAACAAACGGATTTTTGATATCTCTGTTCAAAGATACCGGTACAGGAATAGATTGTCTCTTACCCTCTGCCCCATTGCCATTCGATGGAAGATTAGTCGTATAGGGATGAGAAGCCGATGACTTCTCAACTACAATATTGTATTCCAATCTACCTTGCTCTCCTAGAAACTTCTTTACGGTCTTGCGAAGGATACCCACATAGTGCTCCTCCAACCACTCGTAAAAAAATAAGCTAGGTACTTGAATAGTTAAAACGTCACCCTCCAAACGGACTGCTTTCACAGGTTCAAACCAGGTCTTGAAACTTTGCGCTGGGATATTATCTTTGATAATCGAAAGACAATTATTCCAGACACTTGAATACGTTTTTTCCATTCTAAAATTGTTAATAAGTTGATTTACAATACGCGACAAAAAATATGTTGATAACTTTCTCTGAGAACGAAGATGACAAAAAAAAATCAGCTAAAAAACTAAAATATAAAAAAAATATCAAAATTCTATAAATCAGTCAGTTACCTTGTAAAATTGTGGAAAACTCGAGCTAAAATTGATCTCTAAAAATAATTATTAACATTCCAAATTTATTTCAAAAAAAAGAACAAAAAAAGTAGTAAACATACTACGGTTCAGTCTTAAACGTATAGTCCTAAATTAACCAAAATAAAAGCGAAATACAACCTTTAGTTCATATATTTTTAATATTAAATTTATAAGAATTTAAAGTAGGCTTAACAACCTTACTGAGCTTCTCTTTATCGCCTCTTAAGGCTTTATCAAATCAAAAAAGACGGTCGATTCGAAGCTGTACAACAGTTATTTCTGTAACAAGATAGAATCCAATTTAATTCAAAAAAAAAGGAAATCCATAGTAGGATTTCCTTTTTTTGAAAATATATAGCAGAATTTAGCCCACCATCGTATGGGTAAATTTTCCATCGCACATTTTCTTTCCCTCTTCCACAATGGCAGCTGCGTCATAATGAGAACTTTTCCACTGTGCATTCTGTTCAGCATGCTCAACAATACGATCAGGGATTCCCAATCGTACAACCTGACTATTGTATCCGTGGTCAGCCATAAATTCCAACACAGCTGAACCAATTCCGCCTTGAAGGCAGCCATCTTCAACTGTAATTATTTTTTTGAACTTTTTAAAGACCTGATGCAATAAAGATTCGTCTAAAGGTTTCACAAATCGCAAATCATAATGTGCAGGATGTATTCCCAATTCGTTCAATTGTTGTACAGCCTTGACAGCTTCATTTCCAATAGCTCCAAAACTTAGAATAGCAAGTTCTTCCCCTTCAGTAATCACCCTTCCTTTACCAATTTCAATTTCTACAAATGGACGGCGCCAATCCGGCATTACACCATTTCCTCTTGGATAACGAATGACAAAAGGCCCCTTGTTAGGCAATTGCGCCGTATACATTAAGTTTCTGAGCTCTTCTTCATTCATCGGAGCAGAAACAGTCATATTCGGAACACAACGCATAAAAGCGATATCGTAAGCACCATGATGTGTAGCTCCATCCGCACCTACTACACCTGCGCGATCCAAACAAAATACTACATTTAAATTTTGTAAAGCAACGTCATGTATGACCTGATCATAGGCACGTTGCATAAACGATGAATAGATATTACAGAAAGGTAATAGTCCCTGTGTCGCCAAGCCAGCACTAAAAGTGACAGCATGTTGTTCGGCAATACCAACATCAAATGCCCGGTCCGGCATTGCGTTCATCATGATGTTCATTGAAGAACCTGAAGGCATCGCTGGTGTTATACCAACTATTTTTTCATTCGCCTCTGCAAGTTCGACCATAGTATGTCCAAAAACGTCCTGATATTTTGGTGCCACTGGTTTTTCACTCGAAGATTTTTTTATCTCTCCAGTAATTTTATCAAATAAGCCCGGTGCATGCCACTTCGTCTGATCTTTTTCAGCTAATGCAAACCCTTTTCCCTTAACTGTGACCACGTGCAATAGTTTGGGACCAGGTATATGTTTGAGATCTTCAAGAGTCTTAGCCAATTTCTTTACATCATGTCCGTCAACGGGACCAAAATATCTAAAGTTTAATGACTCAAAAAGGTTAGCATTCTTTAATAAGGTCCCTTTGATACTTTTCTCTAATTTTTTAACGATACCGAGCGCATTTGGACCTACTTCAGAAATTTTGGTCAGCACAGCTGCGATATCATCCCGAAATCTATTGTATCGTTTTGATGTTGTAATACTAGTCAAATATTCTTTGAGGGCTCCAACATTGGGATCTATAGACATGCAATTATCGTTTAGAATCACCAATAAATTAGATTTAGCGATCCCTGCATGGTTCAATGCCTCAAATGACATTCCACCGGTCAGAGCGCCGTCTCCAATAACTGCAATATGCTGACGGTCTTTTTCTCCTTTAATTTGGGAGGCCACAGCCATACCCAAAGCAGCAGAAATTGAAGTAGAAGAATGTCCTACACCAAATGCGTCATACTGGGATTCAGAACGGTTCGGAAAACCCGAAATACCATTCTCAATACGATTTGTATGAAATATCTCACGACGTCCGGTCAGAATTTTATGACCATAAGCCTGATGTCCTACATCCCATATCAATTGATCATAGGGAGTATTCATTACGTAATGTAATGCCACCGTTAACTCAACGACTCCCAAACTTGCTGCAAAGTGACCACCGTTCACCGAAACCTGATCAATAATAAATTGACGTAATTCCTGGCTTAGTTGTTCTAATTGGTCCTCCTTTAGCTTTTTAAGATCAGATGGATCGTTTATTTTACTTAATAGTTCTCCAGCCTCAAATTGCATAGTACCGCTATTTTACATTAAATGTTTACACAAAGTAACGACAATTTTATTTAATCTTTAAAATAAATCGCACTTGTATATTGAACTACAACAAATAAAAACAGCAATAGTTTCTATGTGAACGATTCCAAAAGATTTTATTACGTAAATTTGTATAAGATATGCAAGTAGAAGAAGGTTACGAAATCAGGCTTCCTCAATTTGAGGGACCTTTTGATTTATTACTATTTTTTATCGAGCGGGATGAACTGAATATTCATGATATTCCCATTTCGAAAATTACCGATGATTTTTTGTCTTATGTAAGTCAAATGCAGGCACTCAATATGGAGATGGCCAGCGAATTTATCTTTGTAGCCTCTACATTGATGCGTATAAAAGCGAAAATGCTGCTTCCTAGACCGGAGCTGGACGAAAATGAGAACGAAATAGATCTGAGAGAAGATCTTGTTCAGAAACTTATTCTCTATAAGCAATTTAAAGACATATGTGAGTCCCTAAGAGAAATGGAGGAAAACCGGCTTCAATTGTATAGTAGAGGTAATATTCAGTATGACATACGTCAACGCCTTCAATTGGATGCAACAGGTGAAAATCTGGACAGTTTTGATCTGTATGGTCTGATGATGATCTATGAGCAGATGATGTATCAATTTCGCAATAGACCGGCCGAGGTAACACACACTGTGGTGAAGTATCCCTATACCATTGAACAACAGAAAAAGGCAATAGCCGAACTTATTGAAATCAATAAAAAATTAGATTTTCAGGAACTGCTGAAAAACTCTGAAAACAAGGTTCAATTCGTCTATAACTTCCTAGCAATTTTAGAAATGCTGCAGCAACGACTTCTGCAGATTGAAGTAGGATTGGGATATAACAATTTCAATGTCGAAGAACGGGATCCCAAACAAGAGGATTTAGTACTCGAAGAAGAATTAGAACAATAAAAAACGGTTGTTCAATAAGCTGGACAACCGTTTTTATTATTGCGTAAACATTTCAACATCAAAATACTTCAATACCACTCATTGAAAAATCCGCTGTTTCCTATAGGCATTTTAGTTTAATCCTTTTTTTTGAAAGCATTCCAGCCCTGTGCAGTAATTGGATAGAGATTTCCGGATTTAGAAATCATTTCGCAGCCTTCTGAAGCCGCAGTCATATAGCCTATAATACTAATGTCAGGTAGATTCTTGATCTTATCATGATCCGATTGAGCAATTGTAAATAGGAGCTCATAATCCTCACCTCCATTAAGTGCTGCTACGGTCGGGTCGATACCGAACTCACGTCCCGTATCGTAGGTCATCTGGTCCAATGGAATTTTTTCCTCATACAATCTACATCCTTTGTCCGATTGCCGGCAGATATGAAGTATTTCAGAAGCCAAACCATCCGAAATATCCATCATCGAAGTGGGTATAATCGCTAATTTTGCAAATAATTCAACAATATCTTTTCTTGCTTCCGGTTTTAGCTGACGTTCAACAATATAGTCTTTGCCTTCAAGATCTGGTTGCACATTTGGATTTTCCAGATAAATGTTCTTTTCTCTTTCCAATAGCTGCAATCCCATGTAGGCAGCTCCCAAATCCCCAGATACACACAATAGGTCACCTTCCTTTGCTCCATTACGATAAACAATCTTGTCTGCCTCGGCATAGCCTATGCTAGTTACAGAAATTACGAGGCCCTGAGCCGAAGCCGAAGTATCTCCGCCGACCAAATCAACATTATACTTTTTGCAAGCTATCAAAGCACCCTGATAGATCTCTTCTACTGCCTCTAGTGGAAATTTGGAAGATAACCCAATAGAAAAAGTAATTTGGGAAGCAATTCCGTTCATCGCATAGATATCACTCAAGTTTACCTGTACTGCCTTATATCCCAAATGTTTTAGAGGTACATATCGCAGATCAAAATGAATACCCTCCAGGAGCAAATCAGTGGAGATCAAAGTTTTCTTTCCCTGAAAATCCAATACGGCCGCGTCGTCACCAATTCCTTTAATGGTAGATTTTTCAGTCAGCTCTACCGCCTTACTTATATAATCAATTAAACCAAACTCACCCATTTCTTCCAAATTGGTACGCTCAGTATTATCAAAATCAAACATGTCAAAAAATTTTAAATTTCAAAATATCATAATGCCATTACGAATATTGCCATAACCCGGATGGATTGGACAGCTAACAGCAATACAAAATATATCGATATGAAAAACAATCTGTTATCATATCGATTATTATCAAATAATATGCAAATTACTAAAGTCCTAAACTTGCTGATATCTCTAACATGCGCTCAATCGGGCGTTGTGCGCGAAGTATAACATCTTCAAGAAGCAGAATTTCAGGTGATTCATATTTCAAACAATTATAAAGCTTCTCAAGCGTATTAAGCTTCATGTGAGGACAGTCATTACATGCGCAGGCATTATTTGGTGGTGCAGGAATAAAAGTCTTTTCAGGACTAGCTTTTTGCATCTGGTATAGAATACCAGATTCTGTCGCAACTATATAAGCTTGCGCGCTATCTGTCTGCGTAAACTTAAGCATTCCTGCAGTAGAGCCTACATAATCTGCTTTAGCCAAAATATGATCCTCACATTCAGGATGCGCAATAAATTTAGCTTCCGGATATTCACTCTTTAAGCGATCGATCTTATCCTGTGAAAAAATTTCATGAACCATACAAGCACCATTCCAAAGCACTAAATCACGTCCAGTTTTTTTCTTTACATAGGCACCAAGGTTACGATCGGGTCCAAAGATGATCTTCTGATCTATAGGGAGGCTCTCAACAATCTGGACAGCGTTACTTGATGTGCATACAATATCTGATAAGGCTTTTAATTCGGCCGTACAGTTTACATAAGTAATTACCAAGTGATCTGGATATTGCTCCTTAAACTTAGCAAACAGGTGTGGTGGACAGGAATCTGACAGCGAACAGCCAGCTTTAGCGTCTGGCAGGATTACTTTCTTTAATGGAGATAGTATCTTTGCCGTCTCCGCCATAAAATGCACTCCGGCAAAGACTATTAAATCAGCATCCGTTTTTGCAGCTTCCTGGGATAAACCTAGACTATCCCCAATATAATCTGCAATATCTTGAATTTCAGATTCCTGATAGTAATGTGCCAAAATTACAGCATTCTTTTCTTTCTTTAATCGTTGGATTTCAGCTACTAAATCCAATGAAGGATCAATCGGAGCATCATTATATCCTTTTGCCTGAAGCTCATAATTTACAATTTCCATGCGGGTACTTTCAACAGTTTATGAACAACAAAAATACACATTGTTATAAATATAAAAGTCAATAAAAAGCAAATTAATCAAATCGGTCGTTGGAACAAATAGCTATATATAAGATATTTTAAGTTAAAAAAGTATAATTAAAAGAAATAATTAAAAATATATCTCGATTTAAACCCTTTTAGAGTCGAATATTCGGAAAAATACCAAACAGCCTCCGCATTATCGCAAGCTCAAAGACTTTGTTTCAAACTCTTTCAAACCAAGAAAATCACTTTCTCCCATTTTCTTGCTCATTGAACGTTCTTAGGCATAATACAAAGCAAGTAAAAATATAGCACAAACGGAAGCTTTATTTTTTAACATTTTCATAGTAAAGGATCGTCTACCCAGTAGAATCCAAAATCAAATAAGAATTGGGAAACAGTAAGGTTTATAGAAATCTAAAGACGTCGAAGCTGGAAATAAAATACATCGAGCGACCGTAGTATTCGATACAATCACTTCAGATCATTTTCGGGGTGATATCAGCCAAATAGAATCTAAAAATCTAGGAAATAAAGTCTTTTAGAATACAATATTTAGGTAGGATAGTAGGAAGGAAGGTTTTTAACAAAATCTCATGACCTTTATTTCATTCAAATTTATTCTTTAAATCGATAATAATCAAAGTAAAATTCAATAAAGGTATTTTTTACAATCCATTCTTAATTAAGGTCGATGAGAATCGGATATTTTTAATCTGCTGTGATATGATGTATTATAAAGCATTCTCAGGGGCTATAAACAGAAAAAATTCTTGTTGTACGTGCAAACCAAACTCTCAGGTCGAGCCATCGGAACAGTTATGTTTATCAGGGTAGCCAAAGCAGTAGCTCCACACAGGCTCATCCATAATGCAAAAAGATGACAAATTTCTTGGTCCAAAGCTCCTTAGAATATGCTAGAATTTTTATCTACAAAAGCGGGAGAAAATAGCGTACACTCAGCGCTTCTAACTAGCCTTTACCGGTATATCATAAGTAAACAGCTATACAATTTGATATTTATGCAAAAAGAATATAAATTTTTCTAAATCAAAACCTCAATGGCTTTAAACTAATAGTCCTAGCCAGGCTTCTTAATTTAAATAGATTGGAAACTGGAGATTTAGAAAAGATAAACTATGCATTCTAAATAATATATATAATTTTTATAATATAAAGTTATAATTTTATATTATAACTAAAAATATTAAAAAAATTATTTCTAGTTCGATGAAAAAAGGCCGCTAGAATCTGGTAAATCAAATGGCATATCAACAATAAAAATTTACAGCATGCTGAGCCGGTTAATTCTGAAACAAGCTCGCTGAGAATAGGATAAAACGTACATTGTATCCGATCAGAGCTTTTATCGAAATCTAAAAGACTTTAAATTATAACACTCAAAATCAAAAAATGACTTTGGCTCGCAAATATAGTAAGAATGTTTGTTCAACAATGAAATTTCTAATAATAATTAGATATCATCCAATACCTAAACGATTTGCAAGGTGCTTTTCCTTCCCCATATACTTTCAAACTGTATTAAAATCCAATAAAAAATTAAGAGAACATCTCAAAAACATATATTCAATTGTAATCGAGTTTATTTTTTCAAAAATTTATATCAAAATGTTCCAGAATACGCTAAATACAAATAAATTTTGCGAAGAATTATATATCCCAAAGAAATAAGCCTTCAAAACGTTGACGGCTATGTACTTTATTACAAAGAGGCCCTTAGATTACGGTAAAATGAAAAAAAAATATTTTAAAGTCCAATTCCAAAATCTAAACGACTTCAGGCTGCATAAAAATCAATTACATCCCAATTTCGGATCTACTTATTTCTGGAAAACACTCGGAAAAACGCTTTCACATTAAAATCACCGTAAAAAATTCGGAAAAAAATAAAAATATGCCAATCTAAGCGATTTAATTCACAAAAATTTCTATATCAAAAAATTTTAAACCGCTTGAGCTTCTCATAAAATGAAATTGAAACCAAATGCGGCCAAATAACTTGCTCTAAAAGGAGCAAAAAATCAATTTTTATTTTAAAATCTACAGAAATCCCAATACAAGCTCTTTTATAATTTCATAAAAAGTTATTTAAAAAGTTTTTAAAAAAATATCTAACTCTAAAAAGGTTAAAAAAACCTTTAAAATCTAAATTTTCAAAATAAACTCGTTCAGAATGGAATATTTAAATAGGAGAGTTTATCCCCAACCAAATATTCCATTCTGAATAGGTTTGTTTCGATGTTGACAAAACTAAACAAAGATTTTCGAACGTATTCCACAATCTTTTTTTTCAATAAATACTAATTTTTTAAAATAGAGATTCTCTTATTGTTTATTAGGGTGTGGAAAAGTGGTATAAATTGATCTCTGTGAATTTTGATTTTAGGTTTTTACAGAGTTTTCAACAATTTTTCAACAGAATTTATGGATTAAAGAGCTGATTTTTAAAATTCTAATTTTTGACGTTTTTTATTTTCAATATTTTTTTGTTGAATAGTTCATGTCTAAAAAATGTGGAAATCTGTCAAATTTTGTGCGGAAAAATAATGACAATTCCTGGCCAGAGTAGGGGATTTGTGGATTGTTAAATACTTTTCATTTTTATTTAACCTTTTATTTACACGTTTTCCACATTTTTCGTTAATTTGAACCGTCACTTTTGGGATAATTTGTGAATTTTAAAATATATGGCAGATAGAAAGGTAGATTTTTTGGTCATTGGATCAGGTATTGCCGGATTAAGTTTTGCGTTAAAAGCTTCTAAATTTGGTAAAGTATTGATAGTCACCAAGTCCAATGAGGATGAGTCTAATACGAAATATGCACAGGGGGGAGTGGCTGCCGTTGTGGATAAGTCTGATAGCTTTGAAAAGCATATCGTTGATACTCAGATAGCTGGAGACGGATTATGCGATGTGGAAATTGTGGAAAACGTAGTTCGGGAGGCGCCAGATCGGATTGCTGAACTTATCGCCTATGGAACTTCCTTTGACAAGGAGGAATCCGGCGTATATGACCTTGCTAAAGAAGGGGGGCACTCCGCTCATCGGATTCTTCATTATAAAGATATAACCGGTTATGAAATAGAAAGAGCTTTATTGGAACAAGCACATAATGATCCCAATATAGATATTGTGACACATTATTTTGCTATTGATCTAATTACCCAGCATCATATGGGGGAGTATGTGGATAAGAACAGGGATGATATTACCTGCTATGGAATTTATGCGTTCAATACTTCCTCACACCTGGTGGACAAAATTTTAAGTAAAGTAACCGTTATGGCCTCCGGTGGAGCTGGACATGTATACTCAAGTACCACTAATCCGACAATCGCGACCGGTGATGGTATAGCAATGGTTTATCGTGCTAAGGGAAAGGTACGTAATATGGAGTTTATGCAATTCCATCCAACCTCTTTATATAATCCTAAAGATTCTCCGGCATTTTTGGTTTCTGAAGCTGTTCGTGGATTTGGAGGGATCCTAAGACGTTTAAATGGTGAGTCTTTTATGGAGGAATATGACGAACGAGCTTCATTGGCTCCTAGGGACATTGTCGCAAGGGCAATCGATGCGGAAATGAAAAAGTCGGGTATGGATTACGTATATCTGGATATTACCCATAGGAATAAAGAGGACATCATCAAACACTTTCCGAATATTTATGAAAAATGCCTTTCTATAGGGCTGGATATGGCTACAGACTTTATACCTGTTACTCCGGCCGCGCATTATTTATGTGGGGGCATTTATGTGGATGATTTCGGAAGAAGTATTATACGCAATTTATACGCTTGTGGCGAGTGCTCGTCAACTGGATTGCATGGAGCAAACCGCTTAGCGTCTAATTCACTGCTCGAAGCTCTTGTATATGCCCATAGGATATTTTTGGACGCTACCAAAACTATTGGATCAATGCAATATGTTGCCAACGTTCCTGATTGGGATGACTCCAAGACTTCACTTTCTAACGAGGATATTTTGGTGAGTCACAATCTACGGGAGTGCCAGAAAATAATGAGTGATTATGTGGGCATTGTACGATCAGATTTTAGGTTAGAACGGGCGCTAAAACGCCTACATCTATTATATGAGGAAACGGAGGATTTTTATCGTAATACTAGGCTATCTGTAAAGCTTTGCGAACTGCGTAATGTGATCCAGGTCGCCTATATTGTGACCAAGTCCGCTATGTTAAGAAAAGAGAGTAGAGGTCTGCATTATACAACCGACTATCCTCAGCATTCAACCGTATTACAAGATACTATATTCTAATAAACATGGCACTTATTTTACCTGTTCTGGACAAATCTCCTATGATTGCAGAAGAATGCTTTCTAGCACCGAATTCGACTATTGTAGGGGATGTGGAGATTGGGCACCATTGCTCGATATGGTTTAACGCCGTAGTACGTGGCGATGTCAATTATATCCGTATTGGTCATTATACGAATGTACAGGACGGTGCTGTTATTCATTGCACGTATAAAAAAAGCGGTACAACCATTGGTAATTATGTTAACATAGGCCATCAGGCAATGGTACACGGTTGTATAGTGGAGGATTATGTGTTGATTGGAATGGGGGCGATAGTGATGGATAATGCCGTGATAGAATCTAATGTCATTATCGCTGCCGGTGCCGTCGTTTTGGAGAATACACGATGTGAGTCCGGATTTTTGTATGCCGGGGTTCCAGCCAAAAAGATAAAAGCGCTAACTGACGAACAGAAGGCGCTTTTGCAACAGTTGCCACATAATTATGTATTATATAGCTCCTGGTTTTAGCTTAAACGTATTAGCAATAGCTTTTCGTTATATTTTTTAAAACTGAATTTTATTCCTTTTTGAGTCCACTTAATGAAAAGCTATCTTTTTGTTCCCAGTTCGCCCGTATGGTAAAAACTTTATTTAAGTAGACAACAGGTTCAGGGAAAGTCTTCTTTTCAACATCGCCGGTATCCCATATTCCATTATTATTGTTATCCCGAATGACACGTAGGGTATACTTACCTCCTGGAAACTGTTTATAGGCTACCGAGGGAGTATTGCTATTGATTTTGTCTATCCTATAGATCTTATCTTTTTTCTCACTGATAAGCTCGACCAGATAGGTTGTATTACTATCCAGATCCGTAAAATCAAATGTTAGATCCCCATAGTTCTCACTATCATCATAGGTAAGATCAAATTTTTTCTCTTTATTATGCTCTCCGAAATACCCTGTTATAGCACCTTCGGTAAATTCAATTTGATATTTTTTATCCTTTCTCCAGTTATAGCGGATATGGTAGATATTGGCGTCATTTGTGTCCACTGCCAATTGATAATTTGTTCTTACGAGAGAATCTTCTTTGAATTTGAGCTTCGCTTTATCTATATTTTTTATTGGTGTAAAAGCCGATACCTGTAAATGGTTGATCCGATCTACTTTTCCATTATTGGGTGTGAATTGAGGATCAATTACCTGCTCTATTTTTACATTTCCCTTTCTGACAAGGATCGTATCCAGCGGGTTTTCATTTTCCGTTAGCACTAATTTTAGCGAATCTATTTTTAGATTCGGAAGAAATAGCGACGCGGAGTCTGAAGATTTTGAAAAGCGGACTATTTTATCCTTGTTATTTAATTCATCATTCAGTATACTCAGTTTTGGTTTATCTATCCTTCTATTGAAGACAAGCAGTACACTTCCATTTTTTTCAAATTTCTTTTCTTGGGTACGGAATTTCTTTGGAATTGCTTTGAATACTTCGAGATCGATATTTGTTAAATCATGTTCCAATACAATTGAATCTTTCAGAAAACCTATTTCTTCATCGGGTGCATTATAGATTCGGTCATTGTTCTTTTCCTGGAGCGCATAGATGCGATATGTCCCTTCACGTAGGTTATTAAGCTTGTAATTTCCGGCTGTATCTGTGATTGTAAAGATATTTGCTTTCTTTTTTCCGAAAATAGAATCCTGGCTTGTGGGAATTAAGAGAACTTTAACCTCTTTTAAGACCTCTTTTGTTATAGCACTCTTTACATTTCCCGATATACTAAGCGAGTCTATTTTATCACCTGTTGCAAATACATAGGCATAATTTACCAATGCATTTCCTGCGTTATAATCTACAAGACCTTTACCGAAATAGATGCTATAGGTCGTGTTTTTTTCAAGAGAATCCGGTAATGTGATTTCCAGATTTTTTTTCTTGATTTTGAAATCGGGATTGCTCCCCATATCCGGGGTGATGCTGAATTCCTTTTGTTGATTAGCCAATTTGACATACTCATCAAATGTGATGACAATCTTTTTATCGGTAAAATTCTTTGAAAAGTTTGCAGGACTTTCCTGTAGAATCTTTGGTGGAATGGAATCTTTTGGTCCTCCCGTTGGTTGTTGTATACTCGCGCATTGTATAGACAAGCCAATGAGCATTATAAACATGCTTAAAATAAGTAATCTCGCTTTTAAGCTATTTTTTAGCCTTTCTGAGCTACTTTTATTGCTTTCTAAGGAAGTTGTCATAAAAAATAAAATATTGTCGTAAATCGCTTATTTTAAGCTTGTTTATTTTTATTTGTAAAAACTTGATAATCAATATATTAACTCATGTGTACCATTAAAACACTGATATCCGACGGTGATACACCCGAAATCCTGGACGCTTGACCTAATGTTCTAGGTTTTACCTTTGCCAATTTCTGTCTAGCTTCTATTGAGAGTGAAGTTAGCAAACTATAATCGAAATCCGGATTAATTTCTCGATCTTCCATCTTCTTCATGCGGTTGACAATATCGATTTCTTTTTCAAAGTAGCTTTCGTATTTCAGATTAATCTCGGCCTGCTCTATGGTTTCATTGTCAAATTGCGAAACATACGCTGCAAAGCCTTCGTCGCCTTTTACGATGTCCTGTATATTAACCTGCGGTCTGGCAAGCACGTTGCTTAAACGTGTTTTCTGAGCAAGTGCGCTCGATCCTACTTCTGACAGAACGATATTCATCTTTTCCAGATTTGTGGAATTCTGTTTGAGGTATTCAATAATGCTGTTTGAATTTTGGATCTTATCCTGAACTTTCTTTAATCTTTCCTCTCCCACTAATCCTAGTTTATAAGCTAGTGGTGTCAGACGGATGTCTGCATTATCCTGGCGTAATAATAAACGATGCTCTGCTCTTGACGTAAACATGCGATATGGTTCTTCAGTTCCTTTTGTGACTAGGTCATCGACTAATACTCCAATATAAGACTCTGATCTTTTTAGAATAAGTTCTTTATCGTCATTGACACGTTGATGTGCATTTATACCGGCAAGGAAACCTTGCGCCGCTGCTTCTTCATAGCCTGTAGTTCCATTGATCTGTCCAGCGAAGAAAAGATGTTTTACCAGCTGAGTTTCCAATGTGAGATCAAGTTGCATTGGCGGGAAGTAATCATATTCTATGGCGTATCCAGGACGGTACATCTTTGCATTTTCAAAACCCGGAATCAGTTGCAATGCTTTTAGCTGTACATCTTCTGGAAGTGAGGTCGAGAAGCCATTTACGTAAATTTCTACAGTTTTGAAACCTTCTGGTTCTACGAAAATTTGGTGTCGTTCACGTTCTGCAAAACGATTTATTTTGTCTTCTATTGAAGGACAATAGCGCGGGCCTAATCCCTTAATCCGACCAGTAAACATAGGTGATTTTTCGAACCCTGTTCGGAGCATTTCGTGTACTTTATCATTGGTATATGTGATCCAACAGCAACGTTGTTCTGTTGGCATCTCGACATCAGTATAAGAAAAACGGCCTTTCTTTTCGTCACCCCACTGCTCTTCCATGAGCGAATAGTTAAGACTACGTCCATCTATCCGCGGTGGCGTGCCTGTTTTCATTCTGCCGGATTCGAAGCCCAGCGAAACCAGCTGTTCAGTTAGTCCGGTAGCGGCCTTCTCTCCTGTCCTGCCACCACCGAATTTTTTATCACCGATATGGATCACCCCATTTAGGAATGTTCCATTTGTTAGTACAACGGCATCAGATTCGATTTCTATTCCCATGGAGGTAATTACTCCGCATGCTTTTCCATTTTTGACGATGACTTCCTTTACGGTGTCCTGCCACATGTCTAAGTTTGGAAGAGATTCTAGTTGTAACCTCCATTCTTCTGCAAATCGCATGCGATCATTCTGTGTACGCGGACTCCACATGGCTGGGCCTTTCGAAAGGTTAAGCATGCGAAATTGAATAGTTGATTTATCTGCGATGATCCCGGTATATCCCCCCATCGCATCAATCTCTCTTACGATTTGTCCTTTGGCCACACCACCTATAGCTGGGTTGCAACTCATCTGAGCTATCACACCCATATTCATTGTAATAAGTAAAGTGGACGACCCCAGATTAGCCGCTGCTGCCGCTGCTTCACATCCGGCATGTCCGGCACCTACTACAATTACATTATATTTTTTAAACATCTTTTAATTCTTGTTCCACGTGAAACGTGGCTTTTTATTTGTTTACAAATTTACTCTTTTCTTTACGTTCCACGTGAAACGCAATAGAAAATTTTACATAAATTCAGCTAGATATAACCACCTTTCTGATTTTTGGTCTATTTGTTCCTGTATCGTTTTTATCTCTTCTGATACTGCTGATAGTTTGATATGATCTGTCAGTTGATTTAGTTCTCCCGTTTTCGCTTTTAGCAGTAATTCTAGATTTTCTATTTCTGATTCGAGTTTGTTATATTCAAGCTGTTCCTTATAGGAGAGTTTTTTCTTTTCTTCTTTTACCTGAGGTTTTGCAATTTCCTGAATAGTCTTTTTTTGCTTTTCCTTTTCTAATTTTTGAAGTTCTTCTTGCACTATTTTGAAGTCTGCGTAGTTGCCGTTGTAAATACGGATCTTACCTTCACCCTCAAAAATGAAAAGTTGATCTGTCAACTTATCCAATAAATATCTGTCGTGAGAGACCAATATAAGTACGCCATTATAGTTATCAAGGAATTCTTCTAATACATTTAGTGTATCAATGTCCAAGTCGTTAGAAGGTTCATCCAGTATAAGAAAATTAGGGTTCTTCATTAACACGCGCATAAGCTGGAGGCGTTTCCGCTCTCCACCGCTAAGCTTGTTTACAAAACCAAACTGCTTTTCAGGGGGGAATAGAAAGTGCGTGAGCAATTGGGATGCTGTAATTACTTCTCCATTTGCCATCTCGATATATTCCGCAATGTTTTTCACAACATCAAGTACACGGTCGTTTTCGCTTACTTCAAGCCCGCCTTGTTTATAGTATCCATATACCGTTGTATCTCCTATTGCGATCGTCCCGCTGTCCGGATTTTCTTCTTTTGTAATCAGATTTAGAAAAGTCGATTTACCCGTTCCGTTTCTACCCGCTAGCCCTATACGGTCTCCTTTTTTGAATATGTAAGAAAAATCAGTTATAATTTCTTTTGCTCCATAATGCTTAGCGATATGTTCCAGTTCAAGAATTTTTGATCCCTGCCTGCTTACCTTTACGCTCAACTGTACAGAGTCATTTCCTTTAATTGATTTCGATTTTTCTTCTAGATCATAAAAAGCCTCTATACGAGATTTTGATTTGGTTCCTCGTGCCTGAGGTTGCCGACGCATCCATTCTAACTCTTTACGAAGTAAATTTCTACTCTTCTCAACCATGACGGCATCAATTGCTTCACGGTCTGATTTTTTCTCCAAAAAGTAGGCATAGTTACCTTTGTAAATAAAAAGGTTTCCCCTATCCAGTTCTCGAATTTCCGTACAGATATTGTCAAGAAAGTATCGGTCGTGAGTGACTAAAAGTACTGTTTTATTCCCGGTAGTGAGTAACTTTTCGAGCCATTCGATGGTCTCAATATCCAGGTGGTTGGTTGGCTCATCAAGAATATATACGTCTGGTTCGTCAATCAATAGTTTAGCCAAAGCTAATCTTTTACGTTGACCACCGGATAGACTTTTAATATCTTGTTTAAAATCCATAATGTTTAAACGATTTAAAATCGTCTTTATATTATGTTCATACTCCCAGGCATTCAGTGAACTTATTTTTTCGGTGAGGTCTTCTAATTTTTTTTGATCAATATCACTATTTTCAAGAAGTTCTTCATATTCTCTTATGAGACGCTGCTGGTCGTTGTCGGCACTATAAATAAAATCATTGATCGATTTTAATCCTGTGAAATCAGGATCTTGTTCAAGGAAACCTATTTTTATTCCTTTTTCTTTTACAACTTTTCCCGAAGTTGGTAAGGTACGCTCTGCCAAAATAGAAAGCAACGTTGATTTGCCTGTACCATTTATGCCAACCAAAGCCACCCGCTCCCCTTTTTGGAGTCCGAAGTGTAAGTCTCTAAAAAGCCATCTATCATGGAAGGAATGGCTTACTTGTTCTGTAGCTAAAATACTCACGTTATATCACCCTAAATTAATCTTAGTCGTTTTTATACAATAAAAATCCCTTTCAAGAATCCTTTATTCTTAAAATTTTTATTTAACACATTGAAAATCAATTATATACTATTTTTTTATTCGATTTTCAATTATTTATATAGTGAATCAATAATCTTTTGATTGCTGACTAATTAAATCTTAATGGGGCTTTCTATCATGTTAATGGAGTAAATCAGAAGCTAAGCCGGAAATCCTGTTTAGCGTAATCTCAGTAACAAGTTGATTTAGAATGCACGCAAAAATAAAGAAATAGTTTCTTATTCGATGCGAAAAAAGCTTCGTTGTGTGATAAAACGGCAATAATGATATTACCTTGATAAATTTAATTCAATGCATAATCAGCAATCAGATTGAAGCGTGGTATTTCAACCTGAAAACTACTATTATCCAAAGAACGGATCATGTTGTAATGGCCTTCCATGAAACCAAATTCACTGTTAAGATTACATCCCGAAGTATATTGATGTACCTTGCCCGGTTCAATTATCGGTTGTTCACCTACAACACCTTCACCGGATACTTCCCTATAGTCGCCCTTAGCATCGAATATTTTCCAATAACGACTGATCAATTGAACCGTGTAATCGCTCAAATTTTCTATGCTAATGTGATAAGCAAACATAAAATGTTCACGGTCGGGATTCGAATACTCCGATTGATAGATGGTTTCAACCGAGATTTTTACGCCTTCTGTAATTTGTGTGATCATTTGGATGATGTTTATTGTTGCAACAAATACTTATGCTAAAATACTAATAATGAGTTTAAAATTCGCAAACTTAATCATTTTTAAAGGTTAAATTATGCTAAGTTTAAAATTACTGTAGTCAAGTGATCCTTAAATTAGTAGGTTTGTATATGGCAAAAGGTATATTATATTTAATTCCCGTTCCTTTGAGCGATGACGCAGCATTGCAGTCTTTTACTCCTTATTTGGTAGAGACAATAAATACGCTGGATGAGTATATCGTGGAAAATGAGAAGACGGCAAGAAAGTTTCTGAAGTTAGCAGGACTTAAAATTCCCCAAAATGCATTGAAGATACACGATTATGGGAAACATGCTCGGGACAAAGGAAATATTAATGACTTTTTTGATGGTCTTAAACAAGGTCGAAATGTCGGTTTGATG
Organism: Sphingobacterium sp. CZ-UAM; assembly: GCF_002000245.1. Classification (GTDB taxonomy): domain Bacteria; phylum Bacteroidota; class Bacteroidia; order Sphingobacteriales; family Sphingobacteriaceae; genus Sphingobacterium. The sequence goes on from NZ_MTCM01000002.1 coordinate 818,830, forward strand.
TCCGAGGCTGGTTGTCCGGGGGTAGCCGATCCTGGCGCTTCTATTGTTGCTCATGCTCATCAGCTTGGAATTAAAGTGGTACCATTGGTTGGTCCCAGCTCCATCTTGCTTGCACTTATGGCTTCGGGATTTAGTGGGCAGAAATTTGCTTTCCACGGTTATTTACCTATCGATAAAAACGAGCGTACAAAAAAGATCAAAGATCTGGAACTGCAATCCATGCGTGAGAAACAAACTCAGATTTTTATTGAAACACCTTTTCGAAACAATCATCTTTTGGAGGATCTTCTCAAAACCTGTAAATCCAGTACGCAACTTTGTGTCGCGTGTAATGTGACTTCGGCAGACGAATCTATAAAAAGTCTGACTGTTGCTGAATGGAAAAAACAGAAAGCGGATTACCATAAAAAACCGACAATATTTTTGCTGTATGTCTAACAAGTTATGTTGAGTTCCTCCCCTACCCTGCTTTAGCTGTTGGGGCAGTTTTAATATGAAATCTCTCTTTAAATAAGGATAAAGCTAGGTGTGGTTTTCTGAGTAATTACTCACATACGTCATTTTCGACTGCAAAATGGAAAATGCTTATTGGAACATAGCAAATTGTTGAGTAGATTTAGGAGGAGTGATGTGTCAATTTTACTAAACATAATGTAGTGAAATTTAATAAATTAGGTTATTTTATATTGTTTTTTTCATTAGTTGTAGGCTTAAAATCTGCTTATGCACAGCAAACTACTTATGTTATTGTACATGGTGCCTGGGGTGGCGCCTGGCAATTTAAAAAGACAGCAAATGAATTGGAGAAAAAAGGTCATAAAGTTTATAGACCCACACTAACAGGGCTAGGTGAACGTTATCACTTAGCAGATACTTCCATTCGTTTACAGACCCATATCAATGATGTTATCAATACGATATTATTTGAAGATTTGCGGGATATTGTACTGGTTGGCCACAGCTATGGTGGAATGGTTATAACCGGAGTTGCGGATAGCCTTCCAGATCGGATAAAAAAGTTGGTATATTTAGATGCCATTCTTCCGGAGGATCAGGAGTCCGTTCTGACTTTGATGGGTAAGGCGGATGGCAACAATGGACTTTTAAAATATGGAAAAGAAGGTTTTATTATCCCATTTTGGGTAAAAGACGATATGAAGTTTCCGCGGGATGTCCCCCACCCTTTGAAGACGATGAGCGATGGAATCAATTTGAATAATCCGGAAAGGGAGAAAATTCCGGCAACTTATATCCTGACCTACGAGGGAGATCAGCCCATGGAAAAAGATGATTTTTTTCAATTTTATGCGAAAGCAAAAAAGAAGCATTTCAAAACTATTGAATTGATCGGTGATCACAACCCGCAAATAAAAAAGCTGAAAGAATTAGTAGATTTGTTATTACAGGAACGATAAATAAGAGTAAGATTTCAATGTCACAAGAAGAATTAATAAAAGAGTTAAGTAGACCTGAAGTATTATACGCGGCGTTAGGCCTCGTTGTTATACGCATTATTATTTGGTTGTTATTTGCGAATACCATTCGTAGGACATTAAACCTGATAGCGGTAGAAAATAGATTGATGACACCCAATCAATCTTGGCTGGTAGCCATTCCTTTAGTCAATATTTATTGGAATTTTCAAGTCGCTTCCCGTTTGAAAGATTCCCTTATCAATGAGTTTTACGACCGCAAGATCGCGGTTGAGGAAAATCCGACCTTTCGGAAAGGATCATTATATGCCTGGATTTATCTGGCGACAAATATTCCGTTGCCGATTCCTATTTCAGGCCTGCTGGTTATCATGCATTTTGTCACCTTGGCTAACTATTGGTTTAATATCAGCGCAAATCGTAGAATTTTGGAAGAACATGATAAATTTCGAGAAAAGGAGGTTATTATAAACGATGAAAATTAAAGCGGTTATTCAACATCTGGAGCATTTGGCTCCATTGGATTTGCAGGAAACTTATGATAATGCCGGATTGATTGTCGGCAATGCAGATCAGGAGATTACCAAAGTATTGATTTCGTTGGATTGTACGGAGGAGGTGGTACAGGAAGCGATCGAAAAGGGATGTAATTTAATTATTTCACATCATCCCATTGTTTTCAAAGGATTAAAAAAATTCAATGGAAAGAACTATGTAGAACGTACGGTCATAAAGGCAATAGAAAATGGCATTGCGCTCTATGCGATACATACCAATCTGGACAATGTCACCGGTGGGGTCAATTCCAAAATAGCTGATAAACTGGGACTGGTTAACCAGGCTATATTGGAATCCAAGCCAAATGTACTGCGCAAAATGGTGGTATTTGTGCCCAGGAGTCATGTAGAAGAAGTCCGGCAAGCCTTGTTTGATGCCGGAGCGGGTCAAATTGGAAAACATTATGATCAATGCAGTTTTAATACTGCCGGTTATGGAAGTTTTAGGCCTTTGGCGGGGGCTGAACCCGCTATTGGCGAAATAGGAACACAGGAACGTGTCGAAGAGACACGCATTGAAGTGATTTATAAACGTTCTATTGAAAGAAAACTTCTTTTGGCTCTCTATGAAGCACATCCTTACGAAGAAGTTGCTTATGATCTTTTCGATTTACAGAATACAGCTGGAGAAATTGGAGCTGGAATGATTGGTAATTTATCCGAGCCCATGGATGAATTGGAATTTTTGGCTTATTTGAAAGAGAATCTCAAGCTAAATGTAATTCGCCATACAGCCCTTCTGGGAAAGAAGGTGAGTAGAGTTGCAGTTTGCGGTGGTGCAGGTGGCTTCCTATTGGGGGCGGCAAAGCGTTCTGGTGCTGATTTTTTTGTCACAGCAGATTATAAATATCATGAGTTTTTTGATGCAGAAGGTGAGATTGTCATAGCAGATACGGGACATTTTGAGAGCGAACAATTTACGCAAGAATTATTGTACGACATTATTACGAAAAAATTTCCTAACTTTGCAACCTTAACAACAGAAATAGATACAAATCCTATAAAATACTACAGTTGATGGAACAAACCGTAGAACAAAAATTGAAAGCATTATGGCTTTTGCAAGCCATACATACTAAAATAGACAAGATTCGCCAGGTTCGTGGTGAATTGCCTATGGAAGTTGCAGATCTTGAAGATGAGATTGCGGGTTTAGAAACTCGTATTGAGAAGATCAGAACAGACTTGGACGATTTAGAAGATTCAATCGTTAAGCGTAAAAACATGATTAAAGATGCCCAGGCTGCTATCAAGAAATATGAGTCGCAGTTAAATGAGGTAAAAAATAATCGTGAATATGACGCTATTTCGAAAGAAATTGAAATCCAAGGTCTTGAGATTCAGGTTTGTGAAAAAAGAATCAAAGAAGCAGAATTCGAGATTCGCAATAAAACAGAAAACTACGATGCTACCGTAGGTAACCTGGAATATAGCAAAAACGAACTTGAGGGTAAAAAGAAAGAATTGGAAACAATTACTTCTGAAACCCAAAAGGAAGAAGATGCGTTATTGGCTAAAGCTGCTGAAGCGGAAGCTAATATAGAAGAGCGTTTGGTAAAAGTTTATTACCGTTTGCGTAATTCTTTCAAAAATGGTTTGGCGGTCGTTTCTATCGATCGTGATAGCTGTTCAGGATGTCACAATAAAATCCCTGCTCAGATGCAATCGGAGATTCGTCAACGTAAAAAAATCATTATCTGCGAACATTGTGGTCGCGTTTTGGTAGACGAAGGTATCGTATTGGAAATTGAACAAGAATACGGTTTCTAATCGTTAATAACAGAATAAAGCCCTGCTTTTTGAGCAGGGCTTTTTTTTTAAGATATTTTTTATGCAACTTTGTTGATATACGAAGTGATTTATTGGACAAAATAGTAGCTTTGTATTGTAATTTTAACCTTTATATTTTTATGAAGTTGGTATGCGAATCGCAGGTACTATAAAACAGTAGTTTTGCATATTAATTTTAACCATTGAAAATTTATGAATAAAACTCATTTTAAGTTTATTGCGGCACTTTTGATCGGTACTTCATTTCTACAGGTCAAAGGGCAAGAGACTTTATTACTCCGAAATCCAAGTATCAGTGCCAGTAATATCGCTTTTGTGTACGGTGGAGATATCTGGTTAGCAGACAAGAATGGTGGAAACCCGAGACGTCTGACCACAAATCCTGGTGTCGAACAAAATCCGATGTTCTCCCCTGATGGGAAGAAAATTGCTTTTACGGGCAATTACGATGGTAACACCGATGTGTATGTCCTTCCTATTGAAGGAGGAGAGCCTCAACGTATTACCTATCATCCTTCTTCAGATGTATTACGTGGCTGGTTGAATAATGATGAAGTATATTATACCACATCACGTGATTTCACCTATGCGCTAAGTCCACGGTTATACAGTTCTAATATTCAGCGACTGGGAATGGATAAGGCTTTATTGATGCCCGAAGCAACGCAAGGCAGCCCTTCCGCAGATGGGCGCTATTGGGCTTATATCAAAAATACCGATCCAACGGAGCGCGATCGCGTGGCGTTCAAACGCTACCGTGGTGGAGGTACACCTACCATTTGGATCTTTGATACAAAAACCAAGGAAATAGAAGCCATTCCACAGGTAAAAAGCAACGATGTCAAACCCCTATGGTTAGGTAACAAGGTATATTTCCTATCAGATCGCGATAAAATAGTCAATATTTTCAGTTATGATACCAAGTCAAAGAAAGTTGAAAAGCTAACTGATTTCAAAGATTATGATGTTCGCTCGCTAAATGGAAATGGCAATGAATTGATTTTTGAATACGCAGGCATTTTGAATACATTAAGCCTGAATAACAATAATAAGATAACTGCCTTACACATTAGTGTAAATACGGATGCCATGTTTAAGCGTCCTTTCTACAAAAATATCAAGGAAGACATTCGCTATGTGGCACTGTCTCCTACCGGTCAACGTGCCCTGTTTGAGTCGCGAGGAGAGATTTTCACTGTACCTAAGGAAAAAGGTGAAGCCCGTAATTTGTCGAATTCTCCGGGCTCACACGAACGTTTTCCAGATTGGTCACCAAATGGAAAATGGGTTTCTTATATCTCGGATAAAAATGGTGCTTACCAGCTAGTTTTAGTGGATCAGTTTGGAAAAGACCAGCCTTTGTATTTCAATCTGGGCGAAACGAATTTTTATTTTGAACCTACCTGGTCTCCGGATTCGAAAAAATTATTTTATAACGATGCCCACCTCAATCTATACTACATTGATATTGCATCGAAGGCTATTGTGAAGGTTGCTGATGATAAACTGAGTGGGCAAACCGGTAGAGTATCCAACCATTTCCAGCCAAGCTGGTCTCCAGACTCAAAATGGATTTCATTTACACGTACTTTAGAAAATGGGGTACCGGCGGTATTTATGTACAATTTGGATTCAAAGAAAACGCAGCAGATTACAGATGGTATGAGTTCTGTTCGTAGCACTGCTTTTTCACAGGATGGTAAATACCTTTTCTTTACAGCAAGTACCAATACCGGATTAACCAATTCCGGTCTGCATATGTCGGCTACGCAACGTAATGTCGATTACGCAGTATATGCTTTTATTCTATCCAGCAAAACCCCTTCTTTCTTTAAGAACGAAAGTGATGAAGAACAGATTCGCGAAGAAAAGGCAGACAAACCTGCAGAAAAAGAGAGCAACAAAACAGCACGCGTAAAAGAGAACGATAAAAAAGCACCGAAAAATGATAAAAAGGAGGAAACTCCGGCAAGCAAGCCTGAAGATAAATCCATTCAGGTAGATTTTGATCGTATCGAGAACCGTATCGTGGCTCTGCCTTTGCCGGTAGGTACCTATTGGAATCTGAATGGCCTGGTTCCAAACCAGCTGACTTACCAACGCGGTGGCACTATCGGTGCTTACGATTTTAAAGATCTGGAAAATAAGACATTGGTTGAAAACGCACGGAGTTTTGTGATTAGTGCCGACGGCAAGAAAATGTTATATCAGACAGGAAATGGTTATAATATCGTGACGGCTGGACAGAAAGTCGCATCTCCGACTGCGGGCGCAATAAAATTGGATGGGATCCAACAGCTGGTAGACCCTGTCGCAGAATGGAAACAGGTCTTCAACGAAGTTTGGGCTATGCAGAAAGACTATTTCTATGTAGAAAACATGCATGGTGCTGACTGGAAAGCGATGAAAGCCAAATATGAAAAATTCCTTCCATTTGTTAATCACCGTTCGGATTTAGGTTATTTACTGAACGAAATGATGGGTGAAATGGTTGTTGGACATAACTATATTTATCCGGGGGATCAACCTTCCACTCCGTCGGTTTCGGTAGGTGTATTGGGTGCTGACTATACAATCAAAAATGGTTATTATCAGATTGGGAAGTTATTTACACGTTTAGAATGGAATCCTTCGTTTAAAGCGCCGCTGGCAGAGCCGGGTTTGAATATCAGAGAAGGGGATTATATCGTTGCTGTAAACGGTATAGAATTAACCGAAGAAAAGGATATCTATAGTTTATTTGATAACACTGTAGGCAAACAGGTAACGTTAAAAATTAATTCCAAACCGTCGCTGGTTGGCGCCCGCGAAGTTGTTGTAAAACCGATTTCTTTTGCGGACGAGATGAGCTTGCGCAGCATGGAATGGGTGGAGCGCAACCGCAAGAAGGTTGATCAGTTAAGTAATGGACAAATAGCTTACGTATACATGCCAAATACCGGACCGGAGGGTTATACCTACTTCAACCGATATTATTTCTCTCAGATGGATAAAAAGGCCCTTCTGATGGACGAAAGAAACAATGGTGGTGGTTGGGTAGCCGATTATGTCATTGATTTGCTATCCCGGGAATTGATTTCCGGCTGGGGCATCCGTGATGGTAGAGGTTTTACGACGCCGGGCAATGGTATTTACGGTCCAAAAGCAATGATCATCAATGAAAATGCGGGTTCGGGCGGTGATATGATGCCTTATATGTTCCGTTTTAAAGGTCTTGGTAAGCTGGTTGGCCGCACAACAATGGGTATTCTGGTCGGTATCAGTGGATATCCGCCGTTGTTGGATGGTGGACGTATTACCTCACCTAACTTTGGCGTATATGATCTGAAAGGAAACTGGATTATAGAAAATGAGGGTGTTGCTCCGGATATCTTTGTTGAGCAATTACCGAAAGATTTGTTAGAGGGACGCGATCCTCAATTGGAAAGAACGGTGAAGATTTTATTGGAAGAAATGAAAACTTATCCTTACAAAAATCTACAGAAACCAGCAGATCCAATACGGGTAAATTAATAAGTCAATATCGATAGAGAAAAGGCTGTATTTATAAAGTCGATTTTGGTAAATCTTTGCAAATTTAAGTTTTGAGCAAATGATTGGTTTACTAAAACGGGCAATTTTCAGATCGAAAATTGCCCGTTTTTCATTCTCAAAAAGTCATCTTGAGCTGGTAGCCAAATTTTTATATCGTACTGTCGACCCCTATCTTACTAAGAAAAGGTTTCCTTTTATATAGTGCTTTTTTATGGTGTTTAAATAAATATTCCTTTGTTTAAAGCAGTTTTAGGGCGTTTGTTGCTTCGTGTTCAGTAGCTAAGATCCGGAAAGCTTGATTGAATTGTGGCTACTTTATAAAGTAACATGCTTTTATTGTTATCTTTAAAGCATATTTAAAATTTATGTACCCCGAGCAAACTACATCCCCATTTCAATCTTTATTGCGTCTGGTCCTGTTGGTCATCGGATTTACCTTTATCTCACAGGTTATCGGTATCCTTATCCTCTTTTTCTACTACAAATTTACAGGACAGGTATTCTCATTGGCCATACTTATGCAAGGTTCTCCAAATGAAATGCGTTTTTTGTTATTGTTGAGTAGTCTGGGCTCATTTGTTGTACCAGCTTATCTGATGAATACCCGCGAGGGGTATGGAATCCGTTATTTTAAGCAGGAATATCAGCCGCGGGCAAAGCAGTTCGCTTATATCTTTTTCGCTATGCTCGCTTTTATGCCACTGATGAGTTTAATCGGACATTGGAATGAATCGTTACAGCTGCCGGACAATATGCGATCCGTACAGGTTTGGATGGAACGTAGTGAGCGGGAATCGGGCGATCTGATAGAGGGGATTATCGTAGAAACAAGTTTTATAGGATTTCTGTTTAACTTGGTTGTTTTGGCTTTGATACCAGCAATAGGCGAAGAGCTATTATTTCGTGGTATCCTTCAAAATATTGTCGGAAGATGGATATCTAATCCCCACGTAGTCATCTGGATTGTAGCTTTTGTTTTTAGTGCCATACATCTGCAGTTTTTTGGCTTTATACCACGGATGTTATTGGGAGCATTTTTTGGTTACCTCTATCTGTGGGGCAAAAATATCTGGTTACCTATTTTCGGCCATTTCGTCAACAATGCAGGGGCTACAATCATGGCATTTTATTATACCAGAAATGGTAAAAGCTATGATGAAATCAATGCATTTGAAGTGCAATCTTGGTGGATATATGTTGTAGGCTTCATTTTTACTGCTATTTTTGTATTCTTATTTTATCTCTCAACACAAAAAGAAAACCATGGAGAACGACTGGAAGAAAATTAAAACATACACAAATGCTATTCAGGCTGAAATAGTAAAACAGATGCTGGAGGAGAACGGTATTCCTACTGTGGTATTGAATAAACAGGATTCTTCTTATCTGTTTGGAAAAATAGAGCTGTATGTGAGTGAAAATTCGGTTGAAACTGCCGAAAGACTGATGGAAGAAGCAGCGGGAGAAAATTAGAATGAAGACAAGAGCGATAACCGGAGCCATTTTTGTAGCTGTCATGGTGGCATCTACCTTATTCGGGCCATATTTATACAGTGTTTTTTTTACGCTGTTGAGTGCATGGTGCCTGTATGAATTTTATGGTATCGTATCATCGGAAGAACGAGCGCCCAATAAGCCACTCGGAATTCTCTTAGCCGTGGCACTATTTGTCCTAGGATCTATGGTAGCTATAGGTGATTTGGCGCCTAAATTCCTATGGCTTATCACACCATTGGTCAGTTTGACCTATATTATTTCACTTTTTCAAAAAAGAAGTTTTCCTTTTAATGATATAGCCTATACATTTTTGGGAATCTGTTATGTGACCTTACCTTTCTTCCTTTTTGCGCAACTGGGCTTTATCAGTGGCGTTTTCAATCATTATATTCCGCTTGGGTTTTTAATATTGCTTTGGACGAATGATACTGGCGCATATCTTGCAGGGCGGAGTTTTGGAAAGCATAAACTGTTTGAGCGGATCTCTCCAAAAAAGACCTGGGAGGGATTCTTTGGGGGCTTTATTTTGGCCGTTGTTGTCGCTATAAATCTTGAAAAATATTTTGGAAGTTTACCCTTGTGGCAATGGATTATCGTGGCCATGATCATTAGTATTGTTGGTACATTGGGAGATCTGGTTGAATCGATGTTAAAGCGGAGCTTACATGTAAAGGATTCGGGTAACATTCTGCCCGGACACGGCGGTTTTCTCGATCGTTTTGATGGCTTGTTATTGGCAGCACCGATGGTTTATGTTTTCTTAATTTTAATCAGTTAAAAGAATTATGAGTCATATTCAGAAATCTACCTTTGATTTTTTGGTAGAATTAAAGGAAAATAATTCAAGGGAGTGGTTTGCGGAGAACCGGGAAAAGTATGAATCTGCACTGGCGGATGTACGGAGTTTTATAACTGACTTGATCGCTGCACTCAGTGAATTTGATCCAAAAATAAATACCTCTATTCAAGCTAATAAATGTTTATTCCGTATCTATAGAGATACACGGTTTTCAAATGACAAAACTCCCTATAAGACTTGGTTCGGAGCCGGAATATCTGTTGACGGAAGAAAGTTGCATGGCCCCGAATATTATATTCATATCGGCGCCGAAAATTCATTTATAGCCTGTGGTTATTGGAGGCCAGAAAAACTGCATCTGGAAGCGATTAGGCAGGAGATTGACTATAACGGTGAACAAATAGCGACAATTCTCAATCGTACATTGGATGATGGAAAAATAACATTGTTTAAAGAAGATCTACTTAAACGTGCTCCCGCCGGTTACGCGGAGGATAACCCTTATATTGATTTTATCAAGCTAAAAAGTTTTGTTCTGGATCAGTCCCTGACGATCAAAGATTTGTCCGACAAAAGTGCATTGGATAATATCATCGCCTCTTACAAAAAGATGTTACCGTTCAAGGAGTTTTTACAAGAGGCGATCGACAGCGAATAGTCTACTGTGGTAGGCTGATTTTACCCATACAGACCGCTGGAGAATCTTTTATATGCGTGACATTGGATTTTTTTCCTGCAAGAGTTTCATTGGCCAATAGGGCAAAAAGAACGGCTTCTTTCGCATCAGGGTCAATACCCAGGGAGGCGAAACTGTCCACCTTGATGTCCGGTAGATTTGCTTTGATGTAGTCAAAAAGCAAAGGATTATGTAACCCGCCGCCACTGATGTATACCGAAACATTGGATAAACCTTTGGCCTGTTTACAGATGCCATCGATCATGGCCTGCGCTGAAAAGCGATTGAGCGTGGCCATGACATCTTCTGCTGATAAACCTAAAGTATCTGAACGCCTTTGAGCCTCATTCAGGTAATCCAGGTTAAATAATTCCGGTCCTGTTGTTTTAGGAAACGCTAGATTTAGAAATTCTTCGGCAAGGAGCTGCTCTAATAACGGGGCATTAACTGTACCTTTTTTTGCAACGATAGCATCTCTGTCCATCTCCTGATCAAAATGAGCTTTCATATACTGGTTCATCATTGTATTTCCCGGCCCTAGATCTGTCGCATAGGCTTCCAGATTATTTTGATGACTTGGTATAAAAGTGAAATTGGAAATACCTCCTATATTCAGTAAAAATCTGTTTTCAGTAGGATGGGAAAAAAGGAGGTAGTCCCCATAGGCTGCCAAAGGTGCGCCCTCTCCTCCTGCGGCAATGTGCTTTTGTCTAAAATCCGATAATGTAATTATTCCCGTATGTATCGCAATATGGTCTCCGTCGCCGATTTGTAGCGTACTATTGGGCCAATTCAGATCTTTCGTTAACGATTGGGGGGCATGGTAGACCGTTTGTCCATGGCTAGCAATACAATCTATCTGATCAGCTGAGATGTTCCAGCTAGCTATTGCTTGATTGATCAGGTTCGCGTGGGTGATACCTACGTATGCATTAAGTCCCGAAAGTAACTGCTGGTCGATGGTCCTTTTGGCGAATATTTCACGGACTTTGGTTCTAAAAATATCTTCATAGTCCATTGTAATAAACTTTTCTAAACTTATCCTGGTGGCCTTTCCCGCGTTTTCAATACGACATAATGCGACATCTAGTCCATCTAAGGAGGTCCCGGACATTAAGCCAATAATAAAACGCTCCTTTTTTAGTGCGATCTGATAAAGTTTTTCGATTTGCGGATTCATAATCTAAAAATAAACACAAAAATGTTATAATGAATATCATTTTTGACAATTGAAGATATTTTGTAACTTCACGGCATTAAAAATCAAAAAATTAGATACAATGAATTTTCCAGCAGAATTGAAATACACCAAAGATCACGAATGGATTCGTGTTGAAGGTGATGAAGCAGTTGTAGGGATTACTGATTTCGCTCAACGTGAATTGGGTGACATCGTTTTTGTTGACATTAATACTGTAGGTGAGGAAGTTGCCGCAAATGAAGTTTTCGGTACGATCGAAGCTGTAAAAACAGTTTCTGATTTGTTTTTACCTGTAGCAGCTACAATTTTATCGGTTAATGATGCAATTGATGCTTCTCCTGAACTGGTGAATTCTGATCCTTACGGTGAAGGCTGGATTGTCCGTGTCAAATTGAATAATGCAGCAGATGTGGATGCATTACTATCTGCAGATCAATACAAAGAAGAAATCAACGCATAATATCAGCGTGATAAAAAAAGACGGGGGTAATTTTTATAATTACCCCCGTCTTTTTTGTTAAAAGCATTTATTTTTATTGATTCGTATTTTTTTACGAAATGACCAATTCACTCGCCGCGGTCGGCATATCGGCCGTAACGAACCTTCAGTCGCTGCCATCTACTGGCATTTTATGACCGTTTTAATCTTTGCTTCGGGCATATCGATATCACTTGTCATCTCCGTTATTTTAGTCAGACAAGTCTTTTTATCCAATACATAGAATCCCTGCATGTTACCTACTTGCTTTGCATCAGATCCAAACATCTTCCCCTCCACATTTACTTTATAGCCTTGCTCATTTACTTCTGCAAGTGTCATTTTGTTTTCGATTAATAGACCCGACTCTTCCGATTCGGCTTTTGAAGTCCATGATTCCCCGATGCCAATGGGGTTCTCTGGTAATACTGTGCTGATATTTTCAAACATGCTCCGATCAAATGGAAGGTTGACCCCCTCGGGCAGTGTAATATTTGAGGATTTTCCCAATTGATCTATAGAGAAGCTGATCTTACTATCTACCAATTTTCCTACTGTAGCATGCATCTGCTTCGAAAATTCATTTGCTTCTGGATTTTTGGAGTCGTAAGTCATTTCCATGGCTTCGCCACTCATTTTCATATTGATACCGGTATATTTAAGTTCAAATAAAAAAGAGTTATCTTTCTTTGTGGTATTTGTAATATCAAATCCCATCGTTAAATCTGTCACAATCTTTTGTCCGCTAGTTTCGATATCCATGGCCATGATAACGTTTTGCGCTACTTTCTTGCCCTCCTCGGGGTTCACCCGAAGGGTATATTTCTTTTGAGCCGATACAGATAGGGCGATCAATGCAAATAAAGCAGTTGAGGCCATTGTTTTCAGTTTTTTCATCTATTGGATTTTTTGTTGTTAATAACAGGACAGGTAAATATAAAAAAAAATCCCTTTTACGTCAGTAAAAGGGATTGTTATTTGATTCAAAAAGAATTCAGTTATTTTTTGATGTAAGATACTTCTTTTACAGCTTTCACTACTTTTTCTACGCTAGGTAACGCAGCTTCGATCAAAGTTGGTGCATAAGGAAGAGGTACATCAGCACAATTCACACGGATTACCGGAGCGTCCAAATAATCAAATGCATTGCGCTGTACATTAAATGCTAGGTCAGTAGAGATAGATGCCAATGGCCAAGCTTCTTCTACGATAACCAGACGGTTTGTTTTCTTTACAGATTCAATAAGCGTAGGGTAATCAATAGGACGTACAGAACGCAAATCGATCAATTCTACACTGATACCTTCTTTTTTAAGTTCTTCAACTGCAGGGATTACAACACGAGGAAGCATTTTACCGAAAGAAACAACAGTAACATCAGTACCTTCCTGAATGATGTTTGCTTTTCCGATTTCTAGGTAGTACTCCTCTTCAGGGACTTCACCTTTATCACCGTACATAACCTCAGATTCCATGAAGATCACCGGATCTGGATCAATGATAGCAGATTTCAATAAACCTTTAGCTTCGTAAGGATTCGAAGGAACAACCACTTTTAATCCTGGAGTATTTGCAAACCAGTTTTCAAAGTTTTGAGAGTGCTGTGCAGCTAGCTGACCTGCATTTCCTGTTGGGCCACGGAAAACCATCGGAATAGAAAACTGCCCACCGCTCATGGAGTGGATTTTTGCAGCAGCATTGATCACCTGGTCAATTGCAACAAGTGAAAAGTTGAATGTCATGAATTCAACAATTGGTTTTAAACCGTTCATTGCTGCACCAACAGCGATACCAGCAAAACCTAGTTCAGCAATAGGTGTATCAATGATACGTTTTGCACCGAATTCATCAAGCATACCTTGGCTTACTTTATAAGCACCGTTATACTCAGCAACTTCTTCACCTAATAAAAATATTTTGTCGTCTTTACGCATTTCTTCGTTCATTGCTTCACGAAGTGCTTCTCTGAATTGTATTTCTCTCATCAGTTGTAAAATAGTATCAATTTTTAGATCACAAATCTACTATTTAAAATTGATATTTTGAAGATTTGACTAGCTTAATTGTATAGTTTTATGTCATTTTTTAATAAGTAAATGACTTTTGTATTAAATTTTGGAAAATAAGTCTGGCAAGAAATCCAGGGTTTGTATAAGTGCCTTATTACTATTCATTATCGCCAGCGGAATGTTCCACGTGGCACGGTTTCTTTTTTCGACATAATTGGAGATTCCACGAAGTTCGATCACCGGAAGATCCATTTTGTCAGCAGCAAAGAAAACTGCTGCACCTTCCATGCTTTCGATACAGCTGTTGGGCTGTAGCTGCTGTACATTTGCAATACTGTCGGCATTCCCATGTACTTTATTTACTGTAATGCCATATCCCTGGGTTAAAAAAGGAAGCGATAGCTGTTTACCATGAAGCAAAGAAGACTCAAATGTTGACTTTCCATAGCCCAACTGTTCGATCGGGATAAACTCTAGGTCATCTTCTGCCCCCAATTCTACCAACGATTCCGCAATGACCTGCACCACCGTACCTATTTTCAAGTTGCGGTCAAAGCAGCCCCCAATGCCTATATTGATAAGGAGATCATATTTGTTTTCGTGTAGTACTCTTCCTAATTCAAATGCTGTCGCAACCATGCCTACGCCAGTGATCAGCGTGTCACAATTGGGGTAATTGGCGGCAACTTCCAGAAAAGGCTGAATTTCGAATTGCGTAGCGGCAACGATTAATATCTTCATGACAGACTTCTTTTAATAGTATGCGAAAATTACGAATTATCGCGGAGGTCTTTAGCACATTAAAATAAAAATCGGCGCGTGATCTTTAGCTCTCAATTATATTACCATATTCTGACGGCATTCCTAAAATAGAAATGTTAAAATTGGGCTCAAAGCCGTATCTTTGTATTATTATGATATTTATAACTCGTCGTGAACGTTTTTGTGCAGCACATAAGCTGTATCGTGAAGATTGGAGCAATGAACAAAACGAACAAGTTTTCGGGCTCTGTTCTAATCCAAATTGGCATGGGCACAATTATGACCTTTTTGTCACAGTCAAGGGGGAGGTAAATCCCGAAACTGGTTTTTTGATCGACTTAAAGATCATGAAGGAAATTATCAATCACAGTATCATTGATAAAGTGGATCATCGTAATTTCAATCTGGATGTTGAGTTTATGAAGGGTGTCATGGCTTCTACCGAAAATATCGCTATAGAGATATTTAAGATCCTGAAACCACAGTTTGAAGCACAGGGTGTGGCCTTGCATAGTGTTCGTTTACACGAAACCGAAAATAACTACGTCGAATATTTTGGCGATTAATCTTTAATACATTTAAATAGTAGAAACTATGGGTCAACACTCATTTGACAGCGAAGAGTTGGATGGATATATTAAGATCGACAAATACAATACTGAAAAAGTAGATCGCATCGCTTCTCATTATACAGATATTTTGGAATGCCTAGGAGAGGATCCCAAGCGTGAAGGCTTGGTAAAGACCCCCGAGCGCGTGGCCAAAGCACTGCAGTTTTTGACACATGGATATGATATCGATGCTGCTGAAGTACTCAGAGGAGCCATGTTTGAGGAAGATTATAGCCAGATGGTAGTTGTTAAGGATATCGAAGTGTATTCTTTATGTGAGCACCATATGTTACCTTTCTTTGGAAAGGCCCATATTGCTTATATTCCGAACGGACATATTGTAGGTTTGAGTAAAATTCCGCGTGTAGTGGATATCTTTGCCCGTCGTTTGCAGGTACAGGAACGTCTTACCAACGAGATTCGGGATTGTATTCAGGAAACGTTAGGTGCCCGTGGTGTTGCAGTTGTTATGGAGTGCAAACATATGTGTATGGCCATGCGCGGTGTGCAAAAACAGAATTCCGTTACAACAACCTCCGCATTTACAGGTGCATTTCAAAACGACGTGACCCGATCTGAATTTTTACGCTTGATCACAGCAGATTTAGCTTAATATTTTTGTTGTTAAATAATAAAAATACGCCCTCGAGAAGAACCTCTTCTCGAGGGCGTATTTTTTGATGAAATCTTGAAAAAAACACAAAATTCGAAAAATGAGGATATTGCGTTTTTGAGCTTTTAAGGCGACTCGTTACAAAATTCCTTTACAAACCAATAATTATATATAGCTGTTTTTCAGTGTTTTATAAAAAAATATTTTTATCATAAATATGTTTTTTGGTACCTTTGTGGTTATGGAAATTGTTGCCAACGATTTGGAGTCCTATTTGGAACATACTACAGACGATGAAAATTCGTTACTGAAAAGGGTAAATCGGGAGACATATTTGAAGGAAACAATGCCCCATATGTTATCTGGTCATTACCAGGGAAGAGTTCTTTCTTTATTGAGTAAATTGGTTGCTCCAAAACGTATTTTGGAGATCGGAACTTTTACGGGATATGCAACATTATGTCTCGCAGAAGGGCTTCAGCAAGATGGAGTTTTACACACCATTGATATCAATGAAGAGCAACAAGAACGGGTCCAAGGATATTTTGATGCGTCTGAATTCGCAGATAAGATCCGATATCATATTGGCGATGCAGCGGAGATCATACCTACATTAAATGAAACATTTGATCTGGTATTTATTGATGCTGATAAAAAGAGAAATTTATATTATTTCGAAACAATAATAAATCAAGTTCCGTCTGGGGGACTCATTTTGATTGACAACGTCTTATGGAAAGGTAAGGTGTTAGATTCAAAACCAGACAACCAAACAAAGCAGATCATTGATTTGAATGCACGTTTAGCTCAGGACAAGCGCGTAGAGAAGGTAATATTACCGATTCGAGACGGACTTTTTGCGTTGCGCAAGAAGTAATTTGTGAACTAAAACATTCTTCATGAATTTAAAACAATTAAAAAGCTTTGTACTGGTACTGGCTTTAGCAACTTTTGGAATTTCAAAAGTTTCAGCTCAAAGTGCGGCATATGTCGATAAGTACAGTCCAATAGCAAAAGAAATGATGGAGGAACACGGTGTTCCAGCATCGGTTATCTTAGCCATCGCTATGCATGAAAGCGGAAATGGTGGTAGCAGGATAGCAAAAAATTTGAATAACCATTTTGGTGTCAAAGGAAAGAATAACAGCACTGTTATTCGATCAGCTTACAAAGGTTATCGGTCTGTATTGGACTCGTATGATGACTTTGTAGGAATAGTAAAGAGAAAGAAGACTACCCAAAGCCTTTTTGAAAAACATCCAGGGGAAAAATATGAAGCTTGGGTAAAGGCAATAGCTCGTTCAGGTTACTCCACGAGTAGAGACTGGACAGCGAAAGTACTTAAAACGATCAAACTCTATCACCTTGATATGTTTGATAACGATTCCAAGCAAAATAAGTTCTCGTCTACTAAAAAATAAGCACGACAGTATTGCATGAAGAAGTTTTTTTATGGCATGATTGTATTCATGATGTTGATTACATCATGTTCAAGCCGGAGAGGCACCTTATCATCCTCTAAATCCGGATCCAATTCAAAAACTTCTTCATCTTCAACAGGCCGACCCACCATGGCTGGGAATGACTACATTGCGCATTATAAAGACATTGCCATTGCAGAAATGAACAAATATGGTATTCCGGCCAGTATTAAACTCGCTCAGGCCTTGCTAGAATCCGGCAATGGTAATAGCTTCCTGGCTCGTGAAGCAAATAATCATTTCGGTATCAAGTGTGGTGGCGTATGGAAAGGCAAATCCGTGACCCGTCCTGATGATAATATTAACGATTGCTTCCGTGTATACGACAATCCTCAACAGTCGTTTAGGGATCATTCGGAGTTTTTATTACGTCCCCGCTATTCGGCCTTGTTCAAATTGGACAAGGATGATTACAAAGGTTGGGCAAAAGGGCTTAAGGCTGCAGGATATGCGACCAATCCCCGCTATCCGGATTTATTGATCGAAATGATCGAACGCTATCATCTTGACCAATACGACCGGAAAGAGACGCCGACACAAAAGGTCATGCGTGAAGAGGTCGTGAAAGAGGAGATTGTCCATAATGTTGAGGAAACACCTCCCGCTGTTGTGAAAACGGAAGAGATCAAAAGCCCAGTAGCAATGCGTATTCATGAAGTGAAAGCGCAGGAAACCCTCTATTCACTGAGCAAACTCTATAATGTCTCTGTGGAGCAAATCAAATCTTTAAATGGTCTTACAGATGAAGCATTGTCCCTAGGACAGCTATTGGTTATATCTAAATAGTTACGCTTTAAAAGATGTTAAATATTTCAGTTTTGTATGGCGATATAGTAGTTTTACGAAAGTGAAACTAATGCGTTATATTTTTCTGTTCGTAGCCATATTGGGCAGTTCTCCCCTACTTTTTTGTCAGGAAAAGAAAGTTGAAGGAATTGTATTTGACAAAAAAACCAAACAACGTATCGGAAATGTGAAACTTGCCAATTTAAGGACAGGCGAGGTATTCTATAATAATACTAAAGGTGAATTCGATTTTCTGGCCCGGATAGGTGATCAGATTGTTGCCATGAGCAAGGAATATTTTTCAGATACCCTTGCTGTTGACAATAAAGGGTTGTTGTTGTTTCATTTGAGAAGGGAGTCTATCTATATTGATGAGGTTCAGGTGTCCGCACGAAAGAACCCCGAGGAAATTCTGAAAAAGGCTAAAGAAGATTATGAGAAAGCCTACCGCTTGGCGGGATATGGCGATGTATTTTCAGTGGGACCTAGCGGGGCAGGATTGAGTATCAACTCCATTTATAGTCTATTTAGTAAAGAAGCCAAGAGAGCGCGTAGACTGACGAAGACTATAGAAAACGATTATAAGGAAAATGTGATCGACTACAAATTTACGAAAGAACTTATCAGTAAGGTTACGGGGCTCAATGTTGAGGAGTCAGAACGGTTTAGAAGAATATTTAGACCATCCTATTTTTTTATCCTGGCGGCAAGCGATTACGAAGTCACAAATTACATCAAAGATTGCTATTCACGTTACCGAATGAATCCTTCGCAATATTTTATTGAGCCTTTTCCAACAATTAATTATAAATTAGTACCGTAAACAAAAAATAGAGTTTTCAGAATGAAGTTATTCAATTTTGTCGGCATGGCTTTGCTTTGCCTTTCTTTTACAAGTATAAAGGCGCAGGATCTGAAGGATCTTAGAGCAAAACCAGATACCGTAATTTCTGTACAAGAAGAGCTACCTTTAAATATAAAAACCATTCGTCCGGTTGTACCCCAACTCAATCTTGAAGTCGATTACTGGAAACATTGGACTAAATTTGGTATCAACTTAAACCAGGCTTCCTTTAACGATAATTGGAAGGGGGGCGGTGTCGGATCTATCGCTATTGGTCTCAATGCCAATCACAAATCAGATTATACCCGTGACAACTTTAATTTTGTGACCGAAGTTGATCTCCGTTATGGTAAGATCAAGAATACAAATAATATCGCAAAAAAGAATAATGACCGTATATTTTGGGATAACAAGTTATCTTATAAATTGTCGGCAAACTGGGCCTTGTTTACATCGGTAACCTTCGAGTCACAATTTGATGCGGGTTATAAATATAAAGCTGTAAATGGTAAGGACACGATTGATTATATTGAAAATGCGTTTATGGCGCCGGCCTATTTAACAGAATCATTCGGTCTTGAGTATAAGCCGAGCAATGAGTTTTCGTTGCGTTTTGGTACGGGTACCGCACGGCAGACCTTTATTTTGGATGAGCGTGTAAAACCTCGTTCTGGAGAAGGATTTTATCAAAAGTACGGCTATTATAGAGATCCTGCCAATCCTACGGTAGGTACTGGGGAGAGATTTGGGGTGAAAGAAGACCGTTCTTTTGCCAATGCGCTGGCATTCCAGCTTACGGGCAACTTAGATAAGAATTTTACAGATAAATTGAATGTAAAAGCACGTTACAATTTATTTGCGGACTATGAGAAGATTTCGGATCCTACCCATCGCCTTGATGTAACCGTAACAGCAAAAGTGACCCGGGTAATCAACGTCAATCTGAATGGAATTATGATCTATGATCCAGATGTGATTTCAAGAGTGCAATTGAGCCAGTCATTGGCTATGGGAATTGTCTATAGTTTACCAAAATAATGTTTAGACCAGTGTCAGTTGGGATTGTATTTGCTGTGTTGATGTCCTTGGCGAGCTGTAAATCCAAGGGACAAGCTGCTGCTATGGCCAAACCATTGGTTGCTTCTTTCCTCCCTGGTGCAGCATTGGAGGAGAAGGTTGTGGTCAAGCCCGATACAAATCAATTGACACCGCAGGAAAGAAAAGTGATCTTCTTACAGAAGACAGGTGAACACCCCTACTGGCGGCAGGCTGAAGCTATACACTATGATGTCCGCAAACCAAATTTTGTGATTATCCACCATACGGCACAGGATAGTGTAGGCCAGACGATCAAGACATTCCAGATCCCGCGCACCAAAGTGAGTTCACATTATGTGATCGGCCGCAACGGTGAGATTATCCAGATGTTGAATGACTACGTGCGTTCGTGGCATGCCGGTGTAGCTAAATGGGGAACTATTGTGGACATGAACTCTTGTTCTATCGGAATTGAATTGGACAATAATGGCAGGGAACCCTTTCCCGATGCGCAGATCAATTCACTGATCACTGTTTTGGATACATTAAAATCACGTTATCTGATTCCTGACAATAATTTTATCGGTCATGCGGATATCGCTCCGGCACGTAAAAATGATCCCAGTGTTTTCTTTCCCTGGAAGAAGCTGGCGGAAAAAGGATTTGGCATCTGGTATGATGAAGGTCAGCTCGTTGCCCCTCCCGATAGTTTTAATGCCATTGACGCGCTTAAGATCATTGGGTATGATACATCTAATCTAAAAGCCGCGATCGTTGCCTTTAAACGTAAATTTATCGTACGCGATACAACGCCCGAGTTGACGGTTTATGATAAAAGTGTACTTTATAATATTTACAAGAAATACTAATAAGCTGTCAAAAGGCGAATCCTGATCACTGATACCAAATAAGACGTTGGTATCTCGGTCTATAAAACGAAAAGTCCGGGGTTGCTATGAATCCGGACTTTTTTATGTTCGCGGACATTAAGAAGCCTCTCTAAATTAAATTCCGATTCGTAATCAGCGCCTTTGTATGGGGGCTATTATCCTATTTCTTCCGGATTGTTGCTATTGTGTCTTGCTTATGTCGGATATAGTCGCATCTCTTTTGAGCGAAAGCTGTATCAAATAAGCGATAATCATTACCGCCACACAGCCAATGAGATTCAGCCATAGAAAAGGAATCTTGTCCAGGTACCAAATACCAATGACCATGATTTCAGAGAGAATCGCGGCGATGAAAACAGCCTTTCCCTGAATTTTTTTTAGATAGAAGGCAACGATAAATATGCCTAGGATCGTACCGTAGAATAAAGAACCTAAGATGTTTACCGCTTCCAAAAGATTGCCCAGTCTGTTTGCATATAGGGCGATGACAACTGTAAAGACACCCCAGGCTAAGGTAAATATACGCGACCAAAGGAGATCCTGTCTTTCAGTAGCATTGCGGTTTATAAAACGTTTGTAAATATCTATCGTTGTTGTTGAAGCCAGCGAATTAATTGCACTGGCGGTAGAACCCATGGAGGCCAGAAAAATAACGGCGATCAGCAGGCCGATCAGCCCCTTGGGAAAGGCTTTGGTGACAAAGGACAGGAATACATAGTTATTATCGTTTGTCTCGGCTGCCGGATTGTTTTTCTTGATAAGTGTCAGTGTGCTGTCTTTCACTTGCTGCATTTGTGCATTCAGTTGATGCAATGCCGAACGGGAAGTCTCAATGTTCTCCTCATCATTCTTATCTAGCGCTGTATTGAGATCATTGACGATAGATTCACGCTGCTGAAATAACTGAGTATGTGTTTGTTCCAGTTCTTGATAGGAAGCGGCATATTGACTTTCTTTCAACTTCTGTACTTCGACCTGGTTGAAGAAGATAGGCGGTTGGTGGTATTGGTAGTAAGTAAATACGAGGACACCGATCAATAGGATGGCAAATTGCATGGGGATCTTTAAAAGGGCATTCATAATTAATCCCATTCTGCTTTCCTTTATGGACGATCCGGTTAGATAACGGCCTACCTGGCTTTGATCTGTTCCGAAATAAGATAACTGCAGAAAAAAACCACCGATCAACCCTGTCCACAGCGTATAGTTGTTGTTGAGGTCAAAAGTGAAGTCAAGGGCATTGGTTTTACCTGATTTGCCGGCAATGTGCAACGCTTTAGAAAGGCCAACATCTGCCGGGAGCAAATGGATGACGAGCACACCAGCAATAAGAAGTGACCCAAATATAATGCTCATTTGGAGCAATTGCGTGTGAGATACAGCTTTAGTGCCCCCATAGGTGGTGTAGATAACCACAAAACTTCCGATAATCAGCGTTGTTAGTGTCAGGTCTATGTGGAGAATAGCCGAAATGATCAACGATGGGGCAAAAATAGTGATACCCGTTGAAATACCACGCTGGATCAAAAATAGCAATGCGGTGAGCCCACGGGTCCTGACATCGAATCGTTTCTCCAGAAATTCGTAGGCAGTGAAGACTTTAAGTCTGTGAAATATTGGGATAAAGGTAATACAGAGTACAATAATGGCCAAAGGGAGACCAAAATAAAACTGTACAAAACTCATCCCAGAGGAGTATGCTAATCCGGGAGCAGACAAAAAAGTAATGGCACTCGCCTGAGTGGCCATTACCGAAAGCCCGACATGGTACCAAGGCAAAGAACGATTGCCCAAAAGATAACCATCAATATTTTTTATCCCTCGACTTTTATAGATGCCATAGACGACAATCGACAAAAGTGTTAGCAATAGAACGATCCAATCTACCGTACTCATGAATAATGTTTCGTAAAAAAGTACAGAAAAAGGATAAATATAAATAGCCAGATAACGACTATCCAATAGTAACGTTTCCAGCTATTCATGTTGTTTTTTATCTATCTGAGGCTTTTTGAGGATAGATAACACTGTTAAAAAATGCAGCGATAATCAATCCGATAACAGCACCGCCAATGATACTTAAAAATGTCTCATTTGCAGTGAAGCCAATTAATGCACCAAATACTACAGCAACTAAAAGGATAATTCCTTTAGCTTTTCCTGCATCTATTGTTGTACAGTTGTTGTCAATCTGATTTTCCATTATGATATTCTATTTTGATTTTGATAACAAATTTACAAATAATCTGTAAGCTCCGGGAATTCCCGCAGGTAATTGTCTAAAAAAAGATAAGGATGTATACACAAATTTCCCTTTCCCGTAGTCAGCAATCAAAAGAGATCCTTTATGCAAAGGCTCGCCCGGATCCTGCATGCTGATCGGTGTACGGTATCTTTTGTCAATATTTTCAGCAAAGTACAATCCCCGCTCCTGTACCCAATTGTCAAAGTCAGCTTTTGTAATTTTATTGGGATAATTGAAAACAGGATCTTTTTCGTCAAAATGAACAGTAGCAAGTTCATCAGTAACCCGGCTCCTTCCAAGGCTAAACGCATAGGGACCAAAATTTTTCGAAACCAAGCCATTGCTGACATTGTATTGTTCAAGAACAGTTCCACCCTTACTGACATAGTCCATCAGTCTATCTTGAATCTGAATGATATCTTTGTTGACATTAAAGATCCTTACGCCCAGGATAACCGCATCATAACCTGAAAGGTCGCTTTTTAAAAGCTGCTCGCCCGTTAGGACATCTACATAAATACCAATAGCGTTGAGCGACTCCGGAATGAGGTCCCCAGCGCCATGGATATAAGCTACTTTCTTAATTTCGTTGTTCAGATGGATATTGCTCATCCTGACAGCGGCATCAGGAAAGTAAACGATCTCCGGAATATGGTTATAACCTATTGATTTTATCTCTTTTAGCCTATCCTTTTGATCGACTTGGAAAAGTAGGGTATCAATAGACGAAACAGTGGCATCTAAGGGGCTTATGGTGATCTCTTTGGAGAGATTGCTGACATCTGAGGCAAACTGGAGTTCAAACGAAGCCGGTGATATCTTCCAGCCTTTTGCACCGATAGCCTTTACATTGAATGATTGTGTCTGATCCTGTCCGTTTTTTTTGAACATGAGGTTTACTTTAACGGATTGGGCATTTTGAGTGAGCGCCAGCGGGCTGGAGCTCTTTGCAGTAAGTTGTGGAAGGACAACTATCGGATTGTAGATTTCGCCGCGAACGGGATCCGTATATTTATATTGTATATGCTGGTCAAACGCAATTGCGGTCCCATTGATCAATAATTCAAACCGTACTTTTGGATTATTGGGGTTTTCGGGATAACCGGTTAGATTGAAATCACTGACATTAAATTTTCCTTTGGCGTGACGTTCATTTAGCCAATAAGGCTGTGTTGAATTTGTTGCGCTAACGGTAGCAGCATCTTTTAAAAGAAGGTTGTTGACAAGGTTTTTATGCACCTCTTTGCCATTTAGCTTAGCTAATTGTACGGTAACATCCGGACGTCGTGCAATAATGGCGTTGTCGACATTGATCTGATCACCTACAGCATATTCAGGATTTTTTGCGATACTTTCAAACCAAATTCCGGCACAGGCTAAGATTAATTTCTCTACCTCCTTTTTCTTCTCATTTTTCCAGTATGTATCATTGATCAGATCAAGGGCTTTATAGAGCTGGATCAGGTCAGGTAAAGAGGATTCTGGTCTATCTATCCGATAGTTCTGGTTAATTTTTGTGATCAGTGCCTGTACTGTTTCGCTATTTGCGATCCTTTTCCAGGAAGTATCTATTCCTTCCAACGGGGAAGCTTTGGCGGGAGTCCCGTCGACATATTCAAAATACTCGATGGAAGAACCGCGTTGAGCGGCCGATCCGAAGCCCTGGCTTTTGTGTGAGGAACGGCTATGTGCGGCAATTTCACCATAGGAAGCCCCTATAAGCGCATTATAGTTGCCGATATCCACCTTCAGCTGATCTTCACTTGTATTGTCCTGTCCGCCGAAATTAAATGTATTCCAAAGGAGGCGTTTCGCCTGCCAGGTTTTTACGTATTGGAGCTGTTCGGGAAACTGTTTGGGATCCGCTGCGGCCTTAAAAGCTTCGTGTGCCAACATCGCTGAGGCCTGGTGGTGGCCATGTCCGCCCCTGGCATCGGGGGGAAACCTTGTTATGATGACATCAGGCCTGAATTTGCGGATCAACCATACTGCTTCGGCGAGCACCCGTTGTTTGTCCCAGAAGGCAAACGTTTCTTCGGGTGTTTTGGAAAACCCAAAGTCATAGGCTGAGGAGAAAAATTGTTCCCCTTTATCAATCTTTCGTGCGGCAAGAAGTTCCTGCGTACGGATGAGTCCCAGTTCGATGCCCTGTTCGGTACCGATGAGATTTTGCCCCCCGTCACCACGTGTCAGGGATAAATAGCCTGTTCGATATTTTTTCTCCTGGGCCAACCAGGCGATCAGACGGGTGTTTTCGTCATCTGGATGCGCTGCAAAGTACAAAACAGAGCCTAAAACATTCAGTTTTTCTAGGTTAAGCTTGATCTCGGCGGCATTCCACTGTGGATTTTGTGCTTGTGCAGTTGATTTTGACAAGATACTCGCCAATAGAATAAGGACAGAAAGAAAGGGTTTTCGCATGTTTAAAGATAAAGATTTCATCCAAAACCGCATCGTTGTGCATTGTAATTTTAATGTATATTATTCGCTATAAAGTAGATGAAACCGCACGAAAATAAACAAGTTAGCTCATATTCATCTTAAATAAAAAACGGAAATTCCAACCAAGTTGAAATTTCCGTTTAACAATTAAAATATTTTTTCCTGAAACGAATTTTTAGAGAATAGTTATTTTGTCGCTTCGCTCCAAGTGGCAACCTTTAACATAGTAAATATATGTAGAAAATATTTAGTTCTGTCAGATTCCTTCAATTAGTTTTCCACATTGCTAAATTTTGTCAACAATTTAGCTTTTGGGCAACTAAAAATATGAAAAAGAAAGTTTCACTTTAGGGTGTTTGATCAAGCAAAATTATTTGTCAATAGCTCCTAAAACACGTTTCATAAACATATTTAAAGCATCTTTTTTCGAATTGCCTTCTTTTATCAATTTATCAACCTCTACAGCTCCGTATAGGTTAGAAATTAATTCACCGATCACGTCGAGTTCCTCATCTTTCAATGGAGCTTCGGTAAGCGCTTCCAATGTCTCGATGGTCTCCAGTACATAGTCGACATCGTTCTGTTCGATGAATTCTGTAAGATGTTTAATTACCGGCAGCTTCATTGAATAATTCTACTAATGCGTCCAACTTATTTGTTTGTACTTGATTCACCAATTTACCGTTTTTAAATGCAGCAAATGTAGGTAGGTTATTGACGTTAGCCAATTTGCGTGATTCCGGAAATTTCTCCGCATCAGCGATGATAAAAGGAACATCCTCATTTTCGCCGGACAATTTCTTGAATTTTGGTTTCATGATTTTGCAGTTACCACACCAGGTAGCGGCATACTGAACCATCACAATATCGTTATTGTTTACAATTTCTTGTAAATTATCGTTTTCTAATTCTTGTAACATGATTTTATTATTAAGGTGATTGATGGAGAAATCAACAGGAGCCGGGATAAAGGCCCCTGTTGATAAGACCTAGGGTCTTTTATTGTTAGTGCTTAGCTAAATAGTCAGCTACACCTTTTCTGTCTGCATTCATTGCATCTTTACCTTCTTCCCAGTTTGCAGGACATACTTCGCCAAATTTTTGTACGTGAGCATAAGCGTCGATAAGACGTAAATATTCTTTTACGTTACGACCCAAAGGCATATCGTTTACAGACTCGTGGAATACACGGCCAGTTTCGTCGATCAAATAAGTAGCTCTGTAAGTAACAGCAGATCCTTGTGCTAATGTTCCGTACTCAGGGTGCTCAACTTCCTGAACGTCCAAGATACCCAATACGCTAGACAAGTTGCGGTTAGTGTCAGCTAAAATAGGATATTCAACACCTTCGATACCGCCATTATCTTTTGCAGTGTTTAACCAAGCAAAGTGAACTTCGTTTGTGTCGCAAGAAGCACCGATTAAGATCGTGTTGCGTTTTTCAAATTCAGCAGCAGCTTCTTGGAAAGCATGTAACTCTGTAGGACATACAAAAGTGAAATCTTTTGGATACCAGAACAAAAGTACTTTTTTACCTTCTTTAACTGCTTTTTCGAAAATGTTGATCTGCAAATTGTCGCCTAAATAATCGATTGCATCTACTGTAATGCTTGGAAAACTTTTACCTGTGAAACTCATAATATATCTTTCTTTTTTGTTGGCACAAAGATAAGGCAACTCCGATCAAAAAGCGAATTGATTTTACCAATACACTATCATCAAAATCTATTATGACTGGAATATAACAATAAGTTTTTATTATATTAATATGGCCTTGATGATGCGTTTATATGGGATCGGGGACATTTCGATAAAAATAAAACAATTCATACTGGGGTAGTTACAGATTAATGCGTCAAAATAGTTGCACATCTGCTGCGCAAAACCTACTTTTGCGACGTTCTATTTCAAAATAGCGCAATGCTGGAGGGGTTCCAGAGCGGTCAAATGGGACGGACTGTAAATCCGTTGCTTCGGCTTCGAAGGTTCGAATCCTTCTCCCTCCACATTTTTTCCCTTTATAAAAGTCACTTTAAATTTCCTGCCAAATAGATGAACACATTGCAAAGAGGGCAATCTGTTTAAGGTAGCTGCTTTGGGCTGTTGCGTCTATATTTATGAGTGGACTGTCGCAGGGGTGTCTGGGGCTACTCCAGATTAATCCTTAGCTACTTCCGTTATTGGATGTATATAGTCATGTGGCGGTAGTTGAGGCATTGTTGAATATTATCGAATATTTTTTTCTTGTAATAGAGCCAAAAAAAATATAGTGCGGATTTTCATGTAGCTATTGACTTATTTATAAAATAAACCTAAGTTTGGCTTTTGAAATGGCCCCGTAGTTCAACGGATAGAATAGATGTTTCCTAAACATTTGATAGCAGTTCGATTCTGCTCGGGGCTACATAGAAAGAAGTGACGTCAGCAATGTCGCTTTTCGATTGCAGGAGAAATACCATAAAAGGTACTTCTCCTGTTTATTTTAGGATACCATCATCTTTGCTATTCTCTCTATAGCTATTCTTCCAATAACGCTGCTAATTGGACTGGTTTTTCTTAAATAAGGATGATCTTCAGGCCAGAGTAAACATGGTAAACCGAGACCGCCGAAAATATCGCAGGGAACAGTGGTAAGACATCAATAAAATAGCGCAGATCAAAAACAACTAAGTATACTAAGAAGATATTATTAAAGCGAATACTGTTACGAATTTGGCTGCGGTTCCCTAAATAGGGATAACCTTCCAACCATGCCGAACATAAGCAGGCCGAAGCAGGCGAAAACACCATATGAATATCGGAGACTAAGAACCTCTGCGATATAACCGATCAGCGGCGGCCCCATTAGAAAACCGAGATAACTAATACTGGAAACCATAGCCAATGCCACGCCTGATGGTACATTTTTGTTTTGGCCAGCGATACTATAGATAGACGGTACATTACAGGCAACACCGATCCCCACAAGCATAAAAGCAAGGGTGCATACAATAAACTGGGGGAAAACGACCGAGGTCATCATGCCCACAAACATCAGGAGCCCGCTATATTGTAAGGTTCTTTTTCTTCCCAATTTACGAATTACACCATCACCCACAAAACGGCCTATAGCCATCATGATCATAAAAGACGCATAGCCCATGACTACGAATTTTTCGGGAGCATGTACAATTTCCTTAAAGTATACCCCGCTCCAGTCAAACATGGCTCCCTCGGTTGCCATACTAAAAAAGCCAATGATACCCAGTTGTAAAAGGCTTCCCTCCGGTTTGGAAAAGAAACTCCGCTTTTCTTTCTGTGGCGATTTTCCCGGAACCAGATACCGCTGATTAATCAAGGTATTGCCCGTGACGAAAGCCAGTATGATCAAGAAATGGGGCAGTGTATCCAGGCCAAGGTTCATGGTCAGCAGTCCAACTAACGCTCCGGTAAAACCAGCGATACTCCAGGCTCCGTGAAAAGAAGTCATAATAGACTTTTTATAGATCTGCTCTGTAGCGACCCCTTGTGTATTGACCGAGATGTTGCACATATTACCTGTGACGCCAAAAAGAAATAGAATAGCACCCAGTTGCCAGGCATTTTGAGCAAAGGCGATAGCGCACAGAACCAATGCGTAAGCAATCGGTACGATACGTAGGACTTTGGCGCTGCCATATTTGGTAACCAACTTGCCCGAAAGAGCCATTGTCGCCAGTTGTCCTACAGGAAGCATCAATAGAATTGTTCCCAGTTGTCCTTCGCTCAAATGGAGGCGCTCCTTGATAACAGGAATTCGACTGGCCCAGGATGCGAAAGCAATGCCCTGACAAAAAAAGAAAAGTGATACCGCAATCCGTATGCGATTGCGCTTGTTGTAAAGTTCTTCCTCTGAGAGAGTTAACGTTGCGTCCATAGTATTCGATTTGAGCGTGCAAAGTTACGGATAAGTATTTCATTTTACGATAGGATCAGTAAAGAAATTTGGCAGTCCGGTCCTAACAGAAAAAATGATCGTTAAATTGAGCGAGCGAGCAATAAGCAATTAAAGCCAAGTGATAATTATCGTCAAAACGCGCTCTAATTATCGTCTTCTGTTTAGTTGATCAAATATAGTGGTTGTGATAATTATCTTCGTCTCTTTGTTGGATAAATTAGTTTGATTTTAAATAGTTTATTATCAGTGACCTATATGTTTCCTGTTTCTGGTTAGCCCTTGCTGATTGCTGCTATGTTCAGCGGCCAGATGTTGAATATATATCCCGTATTTTACATTAAATATACGAAGATGTTCAATCAATACCTCTAACATCCAGCTAAATTCAATAAAATTGTAAAATTCGCAATACTTCAACGGTTTTTCAATAAGCTATTCTATTTTTGTTAAAGGCAAACAATTATTAGCCGCCTAGATATAATGATAAAAAAACTGCTTTTAAGTGCAGTTCTCGCCTATGGTGGAACTGCTTATGTTGTTGCGCAGCAACCGACATTCCTCTCTCATCCTGCATTGACGCCCGATGGGAAGGAGATGGTATTCAGTTATGAAGGTGATCTTTGGAAAGTGGCAAGCCAAGGTGGGGTTGCTGTCCGGCTTACCGGGATGGAAGGTAATGAGATCAATCCCCGAATCTCCCCAGATGGCAAATGGTTAGCATTCTCGGCCAATCAAAATGGGAATATGGACGTCTATGTCATGCCCTTGGCGGGCGGGGACATCCGTCAGTTGACCGCACATGATGCCGCGGATGAAGTGGATAGTTGGAGCTGGGACAGTAAAACACTCTATTTTACTTCGACACGTTATAATCGTATGGGTGGTTATCAGGTCTCAGTAGATGGCGGTACGGCAACACGCCTATTTCCACATTTTTTTAATTACATCAGCGGTATTGTTCCTACCCCATCAGGAGAGCTCCTATTCAACGATAGCTGGGAAGGATATAGTTCGGCAAACCGCAAGCGCTATAAAGGAGCATTCAACCCGGATATCCGTTCCTATAATCCCAAAACAAAAACCTTTCAACAGTATACAGACTACGTCGGAAAAGACCTATGGCCTACGATAGACCAAAAAGGAACGATATATTACGTTTCGGATGAAAACAACGGCGAATACAACCTGTATCAGCTCAACGGAAAGGCCAAAACAGCGTTGACAAGCTTTCCGGAATCTATTAAACGGCCCTTTGTGTCAGCAAACGGCGAGAAGATCGTATTTGAAAAGGGTTATCAGCTCTATATTTACGATGTCAATGGAAAGAAAACCTTGCAGCCTAATATTGCCTTGAACCGCAATCAGGTACTTGGCAAGTTGAAAGAGTTCAATATCACGGGGAATATCAGCAATTTTGATGTTTCCCCAGACGGCAAAAAAATTGCTTTTGTATCCAGAGGCGAGCTTTTTGTCTCCGATAGCGAGGGCAAGTTTGTCCGTCAGATGTCGGGGCAGGGTGAGCGCGTCATGGAGGTCAAATGGCTTAAGGATAGCAAAACCCTACTCTATAGCCAGACATTCCAGGGCTATCAAAATTGGTTTTCCCGCACGGCGGATGGCAAAGGTGAAGTGAAACAGCTGACCCAGGATCTTCGAAACAACCGTGATATTAGCTTTAATACTGATCGTACTAAAGCGGTATACCTAAGTGGCCGTGATGAGGTGCGTACTTTGGATCTCGTTAGTCTCAAGAGCCAGACCATAGTCAAAGACGAAATCTGGGGATTCCAAAATTCTTCGCCCTCATTTTCGCCAGACGGCAATTATTTGCTATTTACCGCAATGCGTAATTTTGAGCAGGACATCTTTGTCCATAACCTCAAGAGTGGACAAACGACCAACCTGACCAATACCGGTGTCTCCGAGACCAGCCCCTATTGGTCGCCAGACGGCAAGTATATTTATTTTGCAAGTAATAGAACAAAGCCCTCATACCCTACCGGAATGCAAAATTCGAGCATCTTCCGTATGGCGCTGACCAATTTTGACCAACCTTATCGCAGTACGAAGTTTGACGAATTATTTGCTCAGCCAACAGTAAAAAAAGATTCGGTCGCAAATAAGCCAACAGCGCCTAAAAAAGAAAATGATGCCAAGGATAAGAGCAAGGTCAATGCGGATAAGAATAAACCGGCAGCTTCTAGTCCGGAACCCAAGAAAACCGTCTTGGTGCAGCTTGATCTTGAGGGGTTGCGGGATCGTATTGAGCAGGTCAGCCCTGCATTTGGGACACAATATAACCCTTTGGTGATCCAAAAGGCAGACAAGACCTATGTTTTCTATGGGTCTGACCATGAGGGCAAGTTCAGCGCCTACCGTACGGTTTATGAACCATTCACGGCTCCCAAAACAGAGAAGGTTATCGAAGGCGGTATGGGCCTGGTGCAGGAATCTGCCGGTAAGTACTTTGTGCTGCATCGAGGTATCATACAGAAGTATAATCTGGAGGCGAATAAGCTCGATGCGATAACCATGAGCTATAAATTCAATAGAGATCTTGAGAAAGAGTTTAACCAGATGTTTTATGAGACCTGGGCCAATCTGGAAGAGAACTTTTATGACCACAATTTCCATGGTGTAGACTGGACAGCAACCAAAAAGAAATATGAGAAATATCTGCCCGGAATCAATGACCGCAATGACTTGCGTATTCTCCTGAACGATATGTTAGGGGAGCTGAATTCCTCTCACCTTGGCTTTAGTTCCATGGGCGCAGAAGAACGCAAACCATTTGGCTTCGTGACCAATGAAATCGGCGTGGAATACGATAGTCAAAATCCTTATAAAATCAGTCGCATTGTGACCAATGGGCCGGCTGCAAAGAAAGAAGTGGATATTAAATCCGGTGACGTACTGGTCGCTGTCAATGGTGTTAAATTAAATACTGCGGCAGACCGGGATAGTTATTTTACCTGGCCATCATTGGAAGAGGAAGTGCAGCTGACTTTAAACCGTAATGGTAAAGAAATCCATACCCATGTGCGACCAATTTCCGGTTCAGCTTTTAGGGAATTGATTTATGATGAATGGATCAAGGATAACCGCGGCCGTGTTGATAGGCTAAGTGACAATAAAATTGCCTATTCGCATATGAAGAATATGTCGGGTGGAGAGTTGCAACGCTTTCTCATCGACATGGCTGAGCAGGAAAATAACAAACAGGGGATTATCCTGGACTTACGTTACAATACCGGTGGAAATGTACATGATGAGGTGTTACGCTTTTTGTCGCAGCGTCCTTATCTACAATGGCAATATCGTGGCGGAAAGCGTGCACCCCAAAGTAATTTTGCACCCGCAGCCAAACCGATCGTGCTGTTGATCAATGAGCAATCGTTGAGTGATGCCGAAATGACCGCAGCGGGATTCAAAGCGCTAAAACTGGGCAAGATCATCGGTAATGAAACTTATCGCTGGATCATCTTTACCTCTGGCAAAGGATTGGTAGATGGTTCTTTTTACCGCTTACCTTCCTGGGGATGTTATACCCTCGATGGTCAGGATTTAGAGCAGACTGGTGTGGCGCCGGATATCTTTGTCAAAAATACGGTGCAGGACCGTATGGAAAACAAAGATCCGCAACTGGAGCGTGCAGTGAAGGAAATATTAGCTGATCTCAAATAGTGCGGTAACATGAATAAATGGCTATAAGCTGGCGGATTCCCTACAGCTATGGCTTTACCATATCTAAAGTCTATTTCGAAAAATAGCTTCCGAATTTGATTTGAAAGCGATATTGAAGATGGTGAACAGGCTGTGTCCGAGCATTTTTTGGACACAGCCTGTTTTTTATTTTTACTTGTATTCCTCTATTCCCTCTTTACAGGTTTTAAAATTATTTTATTCCGCACTTGTGGAATCTTGAATTTTTCTGCATCCCTCACCAAACATAAAGACATAGACATGGAAAAGATCATATTACAAGTAAAAGAATCCTGCACAGCAGATTGGGGTAAAATGACAGCACAGGAACAGGGCCGCTTTTGTGGCAAGTGTGAAAAGGTGGTCGTTGACTTCTCGGAGATGAGCGATCAGGAAATTATCGATCAGATCAAAAAATCCAGTAGAGGGCTTTGTGGCCGGTTTTATGAAGACCAGCTGCTACGTGAACTGGATGCCAGCGTTTCCTTTGCAAAAAATCCGCTATGGCTCAATCGATGGAGTGGTATTGCTGCAGGACTGATGTTGATCGGTTCATTGAGTTTTCCTATGGTACAAGCTCAGGGATGGGCTGTGACAACTGAACAAGGAACGACCGTACAATCAAAAGAAAAAGGTGTAAAACCCGCTGGGAAACAAATAAATCCAGACCATCCTGTCAATAATACGACTACAGGAGAAGTGATTGTGGTACAATCGAAAGGAGATGGAACAAGTAAATCTGATGGAAAAAAAACAAGTTCAAACCTTCGAGGTAACAACAGTCAAGTATCATCAAATCAGGATAGCAGTAAAGTAAAGATTACCGGAAAAATTGTCTGCGCTTCTGGTGGGGACAATATGATGGGGACGAATGTGACCATAGGAAACTACCATACACAGGCTGATGAAAAGGGTAATTTTGAACTTTGGGTGCCACAATCCCTCCTGAACAAGAATCAGGAACTTCGGGCAGAAATGATCGGCTATCGAACAGTTGTCATCCCATTAAAAAAGGGGGGTAAAACAATAATAAACAAACCGATAGAGATGGAAGTTCGGCCGATGATCATGGGAAAGATAGCTGCTCCAATGAAGCAAGAGCATATTCCTACGATGAATAAATATTAGTCTATGATGTATTGCAGTTACCGAATTGCTTGAGCGCCATTCTGCGAGGATGCTGTGAAAGCGGATGTCTAATTTTTTTGGAGCCCTGCAAGTTTGGAATAGCGCTCATAATCCCCGTTTTGGTCCCGAAATGGGATGTGCTAGCATCAGGCTTTTCAGACCCCATGTATGAACGCACATTTGAAGCAATCGAGGCGATGGAGCAGAAAATGAAAGACAAAGAATAAAAACTTACTTCTAAACTTGACTTTCTCTTCGGTGAATCTTACATTTGATTTATCGAATGACTTCGTAGCTCAGTTGGTAGAGCAACAGACTCTTAATTAATCATTTAAAGCTTAATTTTTCCTTTCAATTTCCTGATTTAAAAGATATTAGATGTATTTATTGTTAGAGCAGTAATTTAAAAATATTGTTAATTAACACTGTTTTTACAGCCTGAATTAGGCCTCTGTTCTCGCATTTGTTCTCTCTAATTTATATGAAAATCCTCCTTTCTCTTTTTATAAAGTTAAGGAGGATTTTTTGATTTTTGAAGTTATACCGATAGGCACTAATAATGTGCTTTATTGAGACACGAAAATTTTCATGGGGTATATAAAGTAATTTTCGGTGTCTCACTCAACTCTAAAAATTTTATTTTATTGCTCGCCGTCCTGCGAGTTGAACGAAGGTCGTTGAAGAAAAGTCCGTAAGGACGATTCAACGATATCTATGAAATAGACGAAGCATCTTGGCGGTATTTTTGAAAAAAGGGGCTTGTGACCTGGGCTTATCAAAAATAGTGACAAGAGCGAAGCCTGAGAGAACAGCAGGCGAGCCAAACTCTAAAAGCTTGAAGATTTTTAATGGGTGCGCAGCACTTATTAAAAAGATTTAGGTGCTTTTATGAAGTGGAGGGATTACTAAGGCATCAAGTATGACAAACTGCGTAGCATTAAAAAAGAATTGGGATGCAATCCGATTTCTTTTTTAACTTGGTTTGGCATATCTTTATGCTAGTGATTCCGAAACGGAATGCCATATAACCTATTATCTAATGGATTCTTTAAGTTTAAAAGATTTAATCGAATTAATAATAGCAGTCGTAGCCTTAATAATTTCTATTATAGCTCTGTATTACACAGTAACAACTTTCCATTTAAAACGAGGACAGTTTTTACGGTACACATTTTCTAGAACATCTACAGTAGAAAGTCAAGACTGCTATATTTCAAACATAACTATTGAAAATTTAAAAGATAAATCTTCTGTTATATTTCAAATTTATCTTCAAATTGGACACAATATCTTGATGGAATTAGACAATTTTGAAGGCAATCCTTTAGTATTGGATCCATATTCCATTTATTCCAAAAGCTATGATCCAATAATATATTACGACTGTGGGGTACGGGAGGTCAAATTAAATTCCATATTGGAATCAAATAAATTACGTGATAGAATGAGGATAGTTCTTGCGACTTCTGAAGGCAAAGTTTATCCCAAATCTAATCGCAAGTTATGGAGTGCAACATCACAGTTTTTTGATAATTTTTATTTGGCAATAATTCGGCCTATCCGTTTGAATTATAAGGGGAAATCCTATGGATCAAATGTCAAATATTTGGTAGACTTAGAGTTTAGAAACGGCGAAAATTATGTTGTTCCTATAATGAATACTAAGACCCAATTATACAATTTTAAAGATTTAAATATAGGCGATTGTCTGAATATGAATACTAAGGAAGTAAGGAACTTTTTTAATGAGCAAAGAAAAAAGAAAGTCTTAGATTGGAAGAAAATTATTGTAATAGACTTTGAAAGTGAAATTAAGAAGTCAAAAGAACTTCTTCATGGAGATCAAGAAAAGATTGTTCCGCTAAGTTTCTTCCAGTATTTTATTCTCGGTAGGATTTATACTCTGTTAGACAAATTCAAGGAGAATAGACAGAATAGAAAATTATTGCGAAAGAATAGAAAAGTTAGGGGAAATTAGTTATATATACAAAACTGAATTTTTATGTAATAAGGTTCCATAATTCTAAAGTTTGGTGTATCTTAATGCTATAATTTAAGAAGCGGAGCCATTTAATTCAATTTTCTATGTTAAATAACTTAAATACGGAAAGCGATGTTGAGCAAAAAGTGATTTATCCACTATTAACCGGAAAATTACCTTTTGGATTAGATTATGATGAGATAGAGATCCAAACTAAGCCGAATTTAAAGAGAATTAAAATTGAAAAAGGGCTAAAACAGAAGCATTATATTCCAGACTTTTTAATTTCTCTTAAGGGCTTACCTTTAATGATTGTTGAAGCAAAGCGTCCATATGAAGATTTAGAAGAAGCGTATAGAGAAGCCTGTTTGTACGCGGGTGAGATAAACAAATGGTATGAAAATGGATTAAATCCATGTAATTATATTCTAGTTTGTGATGGTTACACCGTTAGATATGGATATTGGGATACCTCCCATAGCGATGAATTTCTTATAAGTGAAGTTAAAAGTTTAAGTTCCTCGTTTGAATCTTTTATAGAACTTTTTTCAAAGAAAGCTCTTGATAATGAGGCAACAAAATTAAATGCTAAAATAAGAAAGAAAAGAGTCTTTGTAAAGCCAGTAAAAATGCTTGGGGGGAAGTTTATTCAAAACAAACAAATAAATAATACATTTGGAGAAAAAATATCAATACAGTATAAGCATATCTTCAATCCTAGCAAAGAAGTCGAAAAAATAGAGATAGTTAGGAACGCTTATATCAATGTTAATAAACATGAGTCCCATATCAATCCCATTGATAGATTAATCAGAAAAAAAATTACACCTTCAAGTGCTAATTCGAGTTTGATTGAAAATAGTGAGTTCCCTAAGGAGATAATTTCAAAGCTTGAAATTTCTCAATCTTATACCAATGAAGTTTTACTGCTTATCGGTGGTGTTGGTTCAGGAAAATCAACGTTTATGACCTATTTACGCGAGGTAGCATTAGGTGAAGATATTAAGGAAAAATTAGTCTGGGTTACGCTTGACCTGAATAATGCTCCTGTAAACCGTCATGAAATTTATCAATGGATCAAAACAAATTTAATAACTCAGATAAAACTATGGTTTAATCAAATTAATTTTGAGTCATTAGAGATTTTGAAGGAAATATTCCAAAAGGAATTAAGACCGTTAAATGAACTTGCTCAGTTGTTACCTATCGAAAAATTTAATGAAAAATTATTTGATATTTTGATTGAATTGAAGGGCAATCATGATAAATTGATTGAGGGGCTTATACATACGCAAATTATATCGAGAAATAAAAGTCTAATAGTTGTTCTTGATAATTGTGATAAAAGAAATCTAGAAGAACAGTTATTAATGTTCGAAGTTGCTAACTGGATTAAAGAAACTATTAAATGTATAGTGTTTTTACCTTTGAGAGATACGACGTATGATCTTCATAGATATGAAAAACCGTTGGATACTGTCATAAAGGATCTGACATTTAGAATTATTCCCCCTTCTCTTGAAAAGGTACTTTATAGTAGATTAAAATATGCGAATAGATTAATCAAAGATAAGGAAGATGCGGAGAGCTTTTATACTTTAGAAAACGGGATGAAAGTGGATTATCCGAAGAATGAAGAGACATATTATATCAAAAGTATTTTAACATCTTTATTCCAAAATCACCTTTTTAAGATATTAATGACCGGCTTAGCAGGTAGTGATGTCAGATTAGGGATTGAAATATTCTTGGATTTTTGTAAAAGTGGACATATTACTGATACTGAGATTTTTAAGATTAGACACAGTAAAGGCGAACACAAACTGCCGACCCATATAATTAGTAAAGTATTTTTTAGAGGAGATAGATTATATTATAAAGACGATGTCTCAAGAATAAAGAATCTGTTTAATTCTGATCCGGATGATAAGGTTCCTAATCCGTTTACACGTTTGAAAATTTTGCAATGGTTGAATAATAATTATAAGATAAAAGGGCCTAGTGGCGTCAGTGGATTTCATACAGCTTCATCAATTCAGAAGGATCTGAGTGCAATTGGCTTTGACTCTGCGAATATTAAAGCAGAAATGGAGAATTTACTGCGTAGCAAACTTATAGTATCTGAAACGCAGGATGTAAACTCATTGAATTTATCAGATTTAGTATCAATCAGTACCTCTGGAAAAACACATTTAGATTTATTAAAGAATATAGATTATTTGAGCGCTTGTAGCGAGGATACCTATTATGATAATAAAGAAATTGCGGTGGAAATTAGGGATAACTTATTAAATAAGGCTGGTTATTCACATTTAACTTTAGAATCGATAGTATCACATGCTAAAATTCTCGTAGAGTATTTGAAAGATTACCATTTAAGATATTATGAGAGTTATTCAGAAATCGTTGACTCTGATTATATTGGTTTCCCATTGAACTATGATGAGTTTATAAATTCTTTAGACAATTATAAGTTTATACATTCGAAAATAGCGCTAAGAGAATTTAAAGACGGAGAGGAAGTTGAAGGTACTATAAATGGATTGACTTCTATCGGGATTTTTGTGACATTTAAGGATTCTAAATACGTCGGATACCTTCCCAAAGAAAATATATCTGATAGTGAGTTTGAAATAAACTCAGAAAAGGGAGATATAATAAAAGTTAAGGTGTTGTCATTTAATGAGAGTCATAATAAGTATTTCCTTGCTGAAATTAAACCAAATGAAGCAGATGATTAACAGAATAGCTCTGTTCGTTCGAGCTTAAGAGATACAGAATTATTTATCAAAAATATGTTATGGTAAAATTTATACATTTAAATACCGCTAGTGGTAAAAAAGTTGTCTTCAACGTAGATAATATTATTTATCTTACTGAGTTGAAGGATTCAAAGGATGGATCGAAAACTCAGGTGAGTTATGTAGGGAACCAAATTTTTGTCGTTCAAACAATTCTGGAAATTATTGAAAAAATAAAAGGAACCGAACCACTATATTAAGTAATCTTTTTGCTGAACCTAATATTGATTCTAAATGGAAATATGTTATTGTCGAAGGATCTAGCATTGGATCGTTATTCGTTGTTGTGTGGTATTTTTGAAATTAAAAAAGTCCTTATAGAAGAATCCCACTCACGAAACCCTCCAAGTTTCAAGTGAGTGGGATGATTATAGGTAAGATGTAGAGTTTACGAATTAAATAAGACCTTTTATTAAAATTTCAACCCTTTTAGATACCCCCAATTTGAATCAATACAGTATTCAGATTCCCCGATCTTTTTAGATGGTACTTCCACTGTATAGGAAAAACGCAACTTCCCCGATTTATATTCTCGGTCGAATTTGACCGACAACAAATTCTTTTTACCCCTAGCTTTAACAAGTGGGTCATATAGATTGAATTGTATCTGATCCTTGTATTTTCCATTAAAAATGTGAACGTCTTTTGATATTTGAATATTAAATATATATAGGTTATAGCTTTTGTTCTCTAAATGGTCGATTATATGAAGGAAACCCTCAGTTTCATTTTCCTTTTGGGCTGAAATTGTAAATTCAACAGTGGTGACAGGTGATGTAGGGCAACAATCAAACATTAAGCTTTCGACTATATAAGTTTGATTGTTGCCCTGTAAAAGACTCTCAAATGATAACCTCTCAAATGCACGTTTGACCCTTTTTAGAAAGAAGACATCGTGAAAAATACTATACACTAAGTAGGAGCAAACAATCAAGGCTAGGGTGCCTAAAATGATAATAACCACGATAGATTCACCATTTTGTATTTCGCTCAATGTTAAGCCAATTAGAATGACAGCGAATATTGCTAGATAAAGTCGTATCATTTGAAATAAATTTTATAAGGTTGGAAAGCCTCTTCTCATCGAAGAGGCTATATCTTATTACAGGATAGATTTAAAAATCTCTTTGTAATTGCAATCCCCTAGTTTTTCGTCTATATATTCTTTAGCAACAGCATGTCCTTTATGAATTTGAGGTATAGGAGAAGAAAAAATTCCTAGAAAACGGAATTTCTTTACAAAGGTATACGTGTTTTTTGCACGAATTTCAAAAAGCTTGTTGGAAAAATTTTCGGCACTATTGTATACCAAAGCAGGTGAAATAGAAATAACTAAATCATCTTTCCAGTCTGATGAAATATCGTAGTCCCAGCCTCTGTAATTACCTCCATCTCGTGTTTTATAAGTTATGGCCATAATAATTATTTTATAAAAATTGTATTAAGAAAGCTTACGATGACGCATAACCCTAGAATAATGAGGAATGTAATATTTTTGGATTTATGTAAGACACCTTGTGAATTAAACCAAAAAAGCACTGCCAAAAATATAATGATTGCTAAAACTGTGTGCTTCTAAATTTTGCTTTATAATTTTACCTGTTTCTATTTTCGAGAATAAAGTCAGATTGTCTTTGACCCTCATTTTTTTCAACTAAAATTTTGTCTTGGAAATAAAAGAAAAAATTGAAATCATTTGCCTTGTAAATAGATTTAGTCATGCTCTCCTGAACTAGATGCACACGCTTACGATTTTTCTTGGTGTTTAGGAATTCTGTTTCAGTCATACCGATCCTGCTCCAAATAACTCCAGATGCACAAGAGCCTAGAAATAATGTGCCCATAAAAAGAGCAATAAAAAAAGATTTGAATTTCATTTGTCAATAAATTGATAACCGGTGAGTCCCTTAACGGTGGTTAATAAATGGAAAAGCGTGGGACGTAACCTAGAGCTGATTGCTGAGAGAGGTACCTAGGAGAACCCTGCACAAACAAAACAGATAGGCACGTCCCACGCTTATATATAGCGTAGAACGTCACCTTATCCGCTCTTGTTGTGCAATTGAAAATTTCCTAGGTTTTCTCTTTCACAAGAACTTCAAGCTAACGCTTTATTTCTTCAATATTTTAATACAATGCAAAGATAAATAATTATTGATTACCAATATCAAAATATCCTTCATCTTTTAAACTGAGGTATTTATCATGCGTTACTATTAGATGGTCGCAAACTTCAATATCTAAGAACTTACCTGCTTCAATTGCTTTCTTTGTAATTGCTCTGTCTGCGGAACTCGGTTGAAGTTGTTCTGATGGATGATTGTGTGCCAGTATTATTTTAGATGCTGATGCTTTTAGTGCAATGGAAAAGATAACTTTCATATCCACAGGAACGAAATCCTTGCCCCCTCTTGCTAGGTCTATAATTCCTAGTACTTTGTTAGCATTGTTTAGTAAGATAACCTTAAACTCTTCTAAAAAGCTCATAACTGACCTGTCCCAGACCTCCATCAATATTTTGTAGGCTTGCTGTGAATTGGTAATTAATGGACATTCTGAAATTTTAAATTCAGGAACGAACTCGACCCGAATTTCTGAAACATTGAGTAGATTTTTCATAACGTGATAGTGTTTAAATAAATGACTTTCGCCTAAAATCAAGGTGGGGGTTGTAAATGAATACCCTTAGTGAGCGGGAGATACATAATTTTTCAAGCGATTGGGTTTTTAAAAGGAAAAGCTATATGTTAAAATCAATATAACGGATTGGGAAAATTGGTGGTCATTTTGCTGGCTTTTAGAGACTTGTCTTCGGTTCAATCGCTTGGTTAGATATAAGACACTGAATAATAGTTAATTAAACTATTTGTTCGGATCGAGCTTAAATATAAGGTCTAAAATGATGAAGTTTTTTGGACGTATTGGAATTGATGGGTTTCTAAAGGAAGGTAGCCAATGTCCATAACGGATAAAGACAGCAACTATACTATAGAATACTGTCTTTTTTTATCAAATAACAAATATGGTGAGACACCAAAATTTACAAGGGGTATATAATGTTAGAAATGGTGTGTCATTCCCATAAGTTTTAGTTTTTAGCTTCTTTGGATACTTCAAATTTCGTATCCTCTAATAAGATCATTCTTTTTTGACGGCCATTGTGTCTTTCTCTTGACCGTTTTATTTTATAGAATTTCTCAATAATATAAACTTCTTTTCTAGCCTTGAGATCATAGTTTGAGTAGATTGCCATAAACGAGTCTAGAAATTCACCCTGCTCATATTTTTTTCCTATCCGAAATTTACTATACAACTCTTGGAGCAAAGGAGTATTTTTTAGATGTTCATTATCATGATTTAGATAGTAATAATCTTTTATAGCTTTCTGACTTGCGCCAATCTCACGAACTTTTGCTGATCCCTCGTTTAAAAACACCTCGTACATTTCAAAATACTCCCTAACAATATAACTTTCTAGTTCTTCGCTTTTATCAATTAGAAAGATATTTTCAGATTTTTCTCT
Source organism: Sphingobacterium sp. CZ-UAM (assembly GCF_002000245.1). Classification (GTDB taxonomy): domain Bacteria; phylum Bacteroidota; class Bacteroidia; order Sphingobacteriales; family Sphingobacteriaceae; genus Sphingobacterium. The sequence goes on from NZ_MTCM01000002.1 coordinate 861,568, forward strand.
TTTGGATTTCTGTATACTTTCCATACTAGCGATCAGATCTTCAAACTTATCTTTAAATTGTTTTCTTGCTGATATTAATTTTATTGTGGGATTGGAAGAATCGTATGATTCATTGATATGATTAACATTAAAATATCTAATATCTGTGCCTCTGATAGTAAGGTTTCTAATTGCTCGAATAAGCTTATCCTCTTTTCTATAAAAGGACAAGGCTTTATTTTCCAGTCTATAATTATCCATCATAAAATAATTGGGTGTAAAATCATTATTAAAGAACGCACGATCAGAATTTATATTAACAAGTTGCTTGATATATGTTTTCAATTCCTCATTTTGTGTAGAGATAAATGCTATTTCCAAGAAATCCCTCAACTTCCTTCCAAAATCAAAAATGTCTTTTATTGATTTCTCAGACACATATTCGATATCACGGGATATTTTTGCGATAAAATTGATTGATCCAACATATTGCTTCTTACGTAGGCGTCCGACTATCTGTATAATATCTGCGTTCGGATCGATAAGACTGTGAGGGAAGCTCTCAATATCTGATATAATGACAATATCAACGCTTTCTTCGATATCAATATCGACAGCTGAAAAATATCGGCTCGTTAGAAAATTATATTTGCTAAATTTTTCATTGTCCAGTTCGTCTGAAATATGATTTGGGTTAACGTCTTTTATATCTAACTTAAAGCTCTTCACTCCATCTGAGGAAGTAAAGATAGAGGATAAAGCATCAATTTTCAAAGATTTGATAATACTGGCTGATCCGACGACACTATTTAAAAAGATAAATACTTTGTCCGCTTTCGATTGTTGAAGTATCTTATTTAAAGAAGATAGAGAATGGTTTGTCGTAATTACATTGATATCTCGATCTATTTTATATGTTGGAATTATATTATGGATTGAAAAACCATTTTCCCTAAATCGAGGGTCACTAGGAATTAATGCTGTAGCACTCACAAATGCTTTATTTTTGAACCCGAAAAAATAGTCAAGAGACAATGTAATAGATGCTCTGTAATCAATATCTTTCGTCAATTTATCGCATTCATCAATGAGCATGAAATAAGTATTTAGGTAATCTATTTCCATTGTTTGGAAAACAGCAATAACCTTTCTTAGAGATTCTGGGGTAGTAATAATCTTTTTATGCTCTGTTCCGCTTCGTAAATAACTCTCTATCTGAGATTTTGTCACACCTTCATATACGCCCAATATATCGTGACGCCCTTTTGTTTTCCCGATGATAACAGGGACATTGGGTGCGATGATAAGAGAATTTCTATTGGCAACATTCAATTCGAAATATGTTGCTCCTATTCCAGTCTGATTTTTACAAAATATTGTATTGGACGGAATGGCGTCGGTTAGAAATTGACTTTTTAATTTTATAGTTTTCTTTTTCATTGGAAAATAAGTATCTATTCACACAATGTGTGATGTTATATTTTAATATGATTTTTAAAATAGGCTGGGGAGATCCCCCCAGCTTGTGACGATTTATTTTTGATTTGCTATTTTCAGCAATTCCTTGAGGTCAAGGTCGTATTTGGTATACGACGCAAAATCCAACAGCTTAAACAAGCCTCTCATGTAGTATAGATCAAATTTAATTTGCTTTTTATTAAATTTAGTTTCGACTTGGACGTAAGAAACATTATCCTCATTGAACCGAACCTCGGATATATCCATTTTTTTTCCATTCGAAAGATTGTTCAATAATAACCATAGACCTAATCGCTGTTCGTTGTTAAGCGATCTATAGTATTCTATGAAATATTTTTTTGAAACCACTCCAAAATATTTATGGTTTTCAATAAAGAAATTTTTATTTGAAAGTGTATACTTAGCGCTCTTTGCACTAGCACGTTTTGTTGTGCTAGTAAGTAATTGTTTTTGCTCTTGAGAGCGTTTGTTTAATTGTAATTGAATGATATTCATCTTCAAAATTCTTTTAAATTGATTTTTCTCTGTCATCCCAGTTCGTTTTACCACTTGAACTTTGGCGCCTTATTGTTCAAGTGTTATCCCTTTCGGACAGTACAAATTTTGAGAAAATGCCCCGTATGGTATTTTTTTTCTTTGATAAAGAATACCCCCTGTTGAAAATGAGATATATAGTATTTTTTTATTTTTTCAAAAGATCTTTGATATAATCTTCTTTTAAATCCGAGGGCTGGTCAAAATTCAATTTTGGATTCTGTGGAACAAAGCCAAAAAATCGAAGACATGAAAAAATAATATGTTCTTTCTGTTTTCTCATGCCTATTCTAAATACTGCATTTAATTCATTTGATTTATCTGATAGATATCTATCCAGTGTTTTTGCAATCAAACTATTGAATTTATTTAAAGGTGATGCACGTTCGTCCCATCGCCAATTTTCCATTATCTCTGAATGTAGTTTATTTAAATAGTTCAGCTCAATTTTGGGGTATAATTCCTCATCTTGAAATATCTTCATGATAGCTTGCGAAGTCGTGCTATTCATTTTTTTTATTACTTGGACAATAGGAAGATTTTTTGAATAGGTATGTTTTTTATTCAATGATCGAATGAAAAATTTCACATCTTCTTCAGAAAGATGCTTTGAAAACCATTCTTCTATTCTCCGCTCTAACAATAGAGTTAAAACAAGATCCCTTTCTTCCAAGCCAATTTTGAGGGTATTCTCCTTGATGACGTCTTTGTTTTCAGCTTTCAACCGAAAAGTTGCATCACTCCTATCAAGATGTTCCTTCATGAGAAGGATATTTATGATTTCTTTTAGTTGTTCGACTTCGTTAGAAATATTTCTGCTTTTAGAAGTTTCAGAATATGCATCATAGGATTCATAAAGATGTCTATAATATGTATTCCATTCATATTTAGCGAATAAATATGTAATAGCTGTTATTTCTTCAAATAGGCGAGTGATGACCAAAATTTCTTCGTCTCGAAAATCTCTAAATTCTATTGGCTGAAAATACAATTGAATGAAATAGGGAATATTCCAGTCCTCCCCCTCAACATATCTTTCTATATTTATATTTAGTTCTTTTACATTTTCACTATTTACGCTGGAGAATTCAGGCTCGTATTGATAGTATGTTTCCAAGCTTTTTGGATCAATAGTATAGGTGATGGATATCTTTTTTGGCATTAGGTATGTTTTTTACCAAAAATTGGAAAAGCCTATCAAATTAACAATAGGCTTTCCCAAAAATATTGAGACATGATTTTTTACAAGGGGGTATAAATATTATTTTTCGTGTCTCACTTTAAAGTTCAGGCATAACATGCTTCAATTCATCCGCATTATGAACACCTAATCCACGAAGGTATTTAAGCGTTACAATCATATCAGAATGCCCCAACAGTTGTTGGAGTATATGAAGGTCTTTTGTCTTCTTATAGACGTTTACAGAAGCTGTATGGCGGAACGAATAGATTGTTTGGTTCTTCTCAATAATACCTTCTTTCTCCATTAACTTAAACATCCTTGTCCATGCGGTGCTAAAGTAATAAGGGTTATGAATTTCAGGCTTTCTTGTAAATAGATTGTCGTCGTATGATAGACCTTCTAGTCTTTCTATTATTAGTTCTCTAACATAATGAGGTATTGGGACCGTTCTAATTTTCTTTCCTTTATTTTCATCTCCTGAAAGATGTATCTCGGTGACGTTATTTTTGAAATGGTAACGTTTAAGCAATCTGATTTCATTATGTGGACGTAATAAACATCCATAACTCATTAAACAGCAAAGATAGAGGTCTTTGTGATTAGTCTTGAGAAATGACAATACCTCTTTAATTTGGTTGTCGGAATATATTTGATGTAGCTTTGGTGTAGCCTTTCTCTTATCTGTTCTATTAATTATTGAGGTGTTAAACTCGAAATCTTTATCAATTTCGGCAAAGATCGCTTTTATATGGCGCCTAGAAATCATATAGTTAGAAGCACTTGAATTGAATTGGTTCATGTATTCTTGAATTCTCGATCGTTGTAAGTTGTTGATGTTTCCGTTCAATTCTTCGGGTGAGAGAAATTGCTTCAATTTTTCAGTGAGCTTTTCTAGATGATAAACATATTTAGGTGATAGATTTGCTTTTCTTTTATTGTTTATTGCAATATCTAATAAGTCTTTTAGGGGAGTATTTTCTGTTGTTTTGATCCTTAGCTTCGATTGGTTGACAGGGTATTTACCAAATTCGATAGCCTTTCTAAATTCATACTCTAGAAGTCTTAATTGTTCTGTGCGCTCCTTAATAGTTATGGACGAATTGGGCTGTATGTCTAGCCCTAGTTTGATGCCCGTATATTCTTTGTATTTTTTATCTCCAATTTTGATATAGATGTATGAGCGTTTCGTTAGGTCGTCGGTAGTGGATATTGAAATTTGTGCTTTGATCATTATAGTTGTTCTCGCACTGTTCTCCCAATAAATTACATCTATTTAAACTATCTCTATGTATAGGTAATTATTATAAGAGTCGTGTAACGAATTAACCAATCAATAGGCTATATCTATTTGCTAAATGGCCAAAAATCTCCCTTGAATGTCATAAAAGTCAAAAAAATATTCTTTTCCACTTGACTTTCTCTCCGCTGAATCTTACATTTGATTTATCGAATGACTTCGTAGCTCAGTTGGTAGAGCAACAGACTCTTAATCTGTGGGTCCTGAGTTCGAGCCTCAGCGGGGTCACTTTTTAAAAAAGCCGTTTTACGTAGTAGGATGGCTTTTTTCGTTTTTAGGGTAGTTTAGGGAATTATACCCCATGCGTTTTGAAATCCCTCAAAACGGTGTGTTTTGCATAGTTTTTTGTTGAACTTCACGTAAAACCGTCACAAAGTATAAGTAATAGGACCCAAAAGACTGCTTTAATATACCTGATAGCGTTCGAGCTATAGCTAATTGTTGAAGAATAACTACCTGCATATTGCAAACCAATATACAGGTAGTAAATAAAAATCAACGATATGAATATAATACTTCAAAATGACTTTATTGTCTTTTGAGAAGCTATAACATTAGGACTGTTTAACATCCTTAGCAAGAGGGGTATAGAATTCCGGTATCCTGAAAATTCCGTCCTGCATATCACATTCATTGGCTGCTAGGGCATTTAATTCCAGTGTTCCAAAATTCCTCTCTTATTCGGCAATACAGCGTACCGAATATCCCGAGACGGCTGTATGTCCAACATTCGCTGTGTTACGCACTGTGGCGATGTCCCGAAGGATTGATAATCTGTAAACCTGATCCACCGTCGTAAGCTCCGATGTCCAGAACGGTCCGCTTCCTCCGCGCCACGCCCATTTACCATCTCTGCTGTCACGAAAGCCGGAAGCCGGAAAAGTGAGTATAACCGATCGGTTCCGCTTGCTGGTTAGTATTTTTGCAGGTCCATAAGCTACGTTTGTTGCTGTTGTTCCCCAGGTACCACTATTGTTGCTTACGCTCATATCCTGAAGCAATTGGTCATATTCATTCTTACTTGGGATACGGTAACCGCTTGGGCAGGGATCATTGGCTGTCTTCTGCGGTGCCGTTGTTGTGCCGCTGTTCCAAGCGTTGGCCGGTGCAGCTGTCGTATTCCAGTTTGAAATCGCATTTTCGGAACTACTTGCATTTGCAACCACGGCCGAACGTCCAAATTGGTAAAAATTCCCCCCCAAGGAGGAAATCACAGGATCCAGGTCTGGATTAACATCTGTATTCGCACCCAAATTATGGCGCATCCAGATCTTGCCATTGATGCGGGCTGCAGATTGTCCCTGATAGGTCAGATAAATATCATTGGGAACAATGGTGAGATTGAGGTTATATTTCACCCCAGGGGTAATGTTCAGATTCGCCAAAGCTGTCAAATTTGTTACTCTAATCTCACCGATGGCGAAACCTGAAAAGTGTAACATTCCGGTCGTCGTGTTGGCATTGAGTTTTCGGGGAGCAGCATTCACGACCATGGTATTTAGACCTGAAAAATCAAGCCCTGCTTCGCCTACAGTACCTTTTCGCGTAATCGCAGCGTCCTGTAAAGCAATGTCTGCCTGCGCATAATGGTCATAAATTCCTCCCCGGATATCAACGATATTATAACCTGTAGCCGTGGCATCTACTTTTGTGGTAATCTCGCTAAACTGATGTTTCAGTATCACTTCTAGGTTATTGTCCGCATTACTCACCAATTGCATATCCTTTCGGAAATACATGAGATCAGTCGAGTCCGCATTCACATCCATTACACTAGACCCGGCCAAGGTCTTATTGTTCGCATCTGAAAAAGTGATAGCAGGTAATACAGAAGTACTTCCTACCGAATAAGCAATAAACGTATAGTTTTCACCACCGTTCAGGATCAGGGCCTCAGTACTGCTTTCTTGACCACGTGTATAATCACGCTCAGTCACATAGTTTTCACTGGCATCATAGACCGCCACTTTATATTTAACATTTTCCGGCAAATCTTCCCGTACTACGGCGGCACGCTTACCGCCTAATGAAGCGTTTTTACCTAATGTAGCCTCTTGAGTGACAGGGATAAGCTCAGAGACTATGCTTAGATCCTTATTAATCGCAACCACCTGACGCTGCAAACTAGATGCAGTACTACCTGTAGAAGCTTTGGAGCCAATCACGCCACCTTGATCAAACTCGGCACCCGATAAATTTACACGAATAGCTGCTTTACCTTCCGGTAACGTATCACCCTGCTCATTTTTACAGGCACCTAAACTGATTACAAATGCCAGTAACAAACTTGAATATTTTATACTATTTTTTAACATACAATTTCATATTGATTTAATAAAAAGTCAGCTTACAAGACTTACCAGCCCATATTGCTGTTGTTATCGTCGGCAGTTTCCCATTCGCTTTTGACCGAACCTGTATTATCCCCAGGCTGTATGTTTGCAGATCCAGCAGCTATGCCTTCTTCCATTGCAATTATTGTAATTTCAATTTTAGGGGTTAAATAGAGCTTTTTTCTTTCTTGATTCTTTACCATGACCGTTATTTTTTATGTTAGTAATTTTTTAGGATTAACAAGCCATCTAAACAATGTAATTTGCCAAAAAGGTGTTTGCTTAGAAGAATAATTCCTATTTTATAGAATGACAGTCAAACATGTTTCCTCCGTCAACATATACATTTCAGTGATTAAGATCTTTGAATCCTGCTTGCAAGATCAATACTTACTATTAACATTTTCAAAATTAGGAAGAATCGGGACCGATATAGTTTCAAGAATTATTACAAGAGTTATAAAAATTATTTATAAGCGTGTAAGGTCCGGTTACCGTCGCTTTCAGTTTTTCCTTTCTGAGAAGGCCCTTGCATCATTTTTATTACATAAGATTAAGCTTCTCTTTAATACGTCATAGTTGAATCGTATTTATTCCGTTCTTGCATTACCATACCTGAATAAAAAGGGCTTTTGCTATTTCTAAGCCTCCTTTTTCAATAAAGTATTCAGCCTTCTTAAATATCAATGTATCATTGGTGATACTTCCATCCGTCTTGTGATCAACTTCTAAAATTTTCAACCGTGTTGTAAAGAGCCTCAGTCTCTTTAACAGTTGAACTACAAGCAATAAAAAAATCGGAAAATAGCGGTCACTTATAGAAAAACCGTTTTACATAAGTAGGACGGCTTTTTGTTCATGGAGAAATTATCGCCTTCTTTTTCTATAATGCAAATAATAATATGCCAATAACAGACTGAACAACATCAACAAAGCGCCAAGGATAAAGGCTGAACCGGGAAAATATATGGGTGCTTTTTTGTGGCTGAAATAATAGAAAGTTTGGGTCATTAGCAAAGGACCAAAGATTGCGGTAAGGCTCAATACACTATTTATTCCGCCTTGTAGTGCACCTTGTTCATTGGATGGCACTTGTGCCGTGATGAGCGATTGCAAAGCGGGATAGGCTATGCCTCCAAGACAGTAAGGTATTAAAAACACATAAAGCATCCAACCCTGGGTGGCAACGGCAAAAAGTACCATACCTATGGCATACAAAAGCAAACCGAGGTACACACTTTTTTCATTCCCCAATCGAGGGGTCGTGTAACGAATAAGCACCCCCTGTACCAAACCTATCATACCACCTAGTATGGCTAACGAAATACCTACTTGCACTTCTGTCCAGTCAAATTGATCCATGACAAAAAAGCTCCAAGTGCTTTGCCCGGCATAACCGGCTATATTAAAAACGAAAAAGCAAACTACTAATCCAAAGATTGCAGGATATTTTACAAACAGCTTTAGCGAACCAATGGGATTGGCATTTTTCCAATCAAAAGGTCGGCGATTTTCGGGTTTTAAGGATTCGGGAAGAACAAAATAACCGAGTAGGAAATTTAAAAAACAAAGTAAGGCCGCAGCATAAAAAGGCGCACGTAATCCCCATACGGAAAGCAATCCGCCAAGAGCAGGTCCTACAACAAAACCCAAACCAAAAGCGGCCCCTATCACGCCAAAATTTTTTGTGCGATTTTCATCCGTGCTTATGTCGGCTACGTAAGCGGTAGCCACTGTAAAACTGGCTCCGGTAATGCCGGAGAGCACCCTTCCAATAACTAGCAGCGTGTACGTGTGTGCCAAAGCAAGCAATAAATAGTCGGCAAAAAAAACAAGTAATGAAATAAGTATTACCGGTCGCCTTCCATACTTGTCGCTCAGATTTCCTACCAACGGCGAAAAGATAAATTGCATAATGGCATATACCGTAAGTAGATAGCCACCCCAAATACTTGCCTGACCAATGGAAACGTTTCTTAGCTCCGAAATGAGTCTGGGCATAATAGGCATGATTAACCCAAAACCAATAGCGTCGATCGTGATGGTAATAAAAATAAATACTAAGGCAGCGTTGTGCAGTTTCGTTCCTGGTTCCTTTTAGTAATACCTGATTTATAATTGAATAATTTAGCCATTTTTGCCTATTGGAAATTATGTTGTTCAAATTATATGCAGTAAAGGTCAGTATACTAGTGCCTTGTGCTATTACATAATTATGGAAAAGAGTTGTAACATTCTTAGTTTTTCTCGCTGAAATCTCCTTGTAGATGTCGGATAATCAGACCAAAAATCTCCTAGCAAATTGGCCGCTCGATCTTTTTCAACGGCAAGTGTTATTATTCCAGCTACTTGTATTATTGAAGATCGTTATAGTATAGTTGCTTCAAAAGCCTATTCAAATTATTTAAATCGTAACAATGATATTGTTTTGCCGTAGATAATCACTTGGTGACATATTCGTAACCTTTTTAAAGTTCCGATAAAAACTTGTTTTGGAACTGAATCCACATTCAAATGCCAATGACACTAAATTATATTTTCGATTTTCTGGTATTAGGACTATTTGTTTGAATGTCTCCACCCTAAATGAATTGACGTAGTCATAGAAATTCTTGCCTTCTATCGAATTTATGACCTGAGAAAGTGAACCGGGTGGAATAGTCAGGAGGATTGCCAGATCACCTAATGTCAAATCTGGATTTTGGTAACATTTCTTATCTTCCATCAACTGGGTAAGCTCAGCGTAAATTCTGTTCCTCTCGGTATCTTCTAACCTTGTTTTTTCATATTTAATTTTATCAGATTTTTCCTCTTTACCAACAGCTGCGGTATACAGTGGATTTATCGTTCGTTCAATCTCTTTGGGAAGAAGTACTTCATGTGTTGACAATGCATTTGAAAAGATACCTACCTGTCGGATACCGAAGTATCCGATAAAAAAAATAAATAGTGTTATCCCTATAAATAAGACCGGCGGGATCTGTACCGTTATTACAATTGCCCAGATAACCCCCATTCCGAAAACAAGATATTGCATCCAGTTCAGCGTAATTTTGTTGGTATTGGAAAACTGTGCTTTAATGTTTCGCTTGTGTCGATATAAAAGGATCGTGGATAAAATAATATATGTAGCTCCAGAAATCATAAGACCAGACTCCATAATCAAAAACACAAGATCAAATTCAGGCGCAACATGGTGGTATCCTTTTGTGGTAACAATTGCAACGGGCAATAAAAAAACTAACGCCATAGCTATTACAACAGCAGGAATAAAATGAAACAAATAGTGCCATGTACATTTCTGTTGACCACTTACAAAAACAATATATAAGTACAAAAATGGGCCATGTAGATATGGAAATGGCAATTCCCAGCCAATTAGCTTTGGTATTTTTTGTATTTCGCCCGAGCCATAAAGCCCTATGAGAATAAGGTCAAAAAAAGCAAAAAAAAGCCAAGATGCTAAAATTTTGTCTGCAACATTTTTCCGTTTTTTGGTCAGGAGTAACAGAAAAAGAAATAACGAGATGCTAACGCCAAAAAAATAAATAAATAGCCAAGCTAAGTTCATAACGGGATATAAATAAGCAGAAATAATTGCTGTTTTTTAACAAATTACTCGTTAAAAGCTAATTGTCCGGTTAACTTTAAATCAATGTACTCCATAAATCCAGACATCTCTACAAAATTAATTTAAATGGTTTGAAATTAACTGGAAAAAAGAATTTGCTGCGTAAAATATATTACACAACAAATTCTTTAGTAAGATAGATCTGCACTTCAGATTGTAAGCTATTGTTTTTGTCCTTCAAAACTATAAGCAAATTCTGATGACGATGTTGCATTTGCAACTAAAGTTAGGTCTTTTTCTGCTGTTTTGTAAGTAAATTGCCCTTGTGAATCATGCCCATCCACCAATCCCGGTACATCTGCTTTTGCTTGGATTGTTTTAGTTGCAACATTTGAATACGGCTCCCCCGATTTGGCTACAAATTTAAGTCGATTATTATCTACTTTCGTAACAATCAGAACAGCATTAAAATGATTGACAGTTCCAATACTATAGGTACCCTTATATGTACCTATTGCCACATCGATGGAGCCACTATCTGAACCAGGGTTGTCATCCTTATCTTTGCTGCAACCAACGAAAGATATCAACGCAAAAATAATGATCAAAGCACTACTAAACCTAACTTTTAAATTTGTCTTTTTCATTTTATTCTATTTTTAATTAGAGATTCAAAACTAAAGAAACAGCTGTCCATAAAAGTCCCACCTTACAAAACGGGACTTGTTTTATCCGTATCTAAAGACCATTATTCCCATGTTGCAAAAGGGATTACATGATAACACCAAAGTGTTATCAGGCATTGGGCAACCAGGACAACTAGCCAAAAATCAAAGCGTTTAATGCTTTTTTTTAGGTTCAATCCGTATTGTATAATGGATGTGAAAGTTCCCACAGGAAATAAAATTGTTGCACCGTACAACAGGATCGCTGAAAAAGATTTATTCCCTATCTGGGTAATATCATTGCTGAATACGATAAGCCCCGAAAACACAAGTAATAATAAAGCAATTGAACAGGGAACTTCTGCTGATCTGAAATGGTTACACTTCTTTTTATACATATTAAACATGAAAAGTAACAACAGGACGGAAGCTGCCAGCGCTCCAAGCGTAATAGAAAGTGCCAGTAATACGATTTTCCAACCGTTCACTTTTTTTAAAGTCATTATGCCTGTCGTAAGATATGACTCCCCATGTTCATCCCGATAGAATAAATGCGAAGCTTCTGTCTTATTTTGGGCAATATAGAGCTGACTATCGTCGGCTGTTATGAGTGTTTCTTTCTTAAGGAAGGGTTTTATCGAAATAGGCGTTTTGTGATTTTCTACCAAGGTATAAGAGCTGATGATATCCAAAAGTTCCATGGGATAAATCTTTGTAATTACGGGCACATAGTATCCGTTTCGGTCCGAGTCCCACAGAGTGGGGGCTGTTTCTTTTTTTGAAGGAACGGTTGCCCGCATCGGATGTATATGCAAATTATCGATCAAGGCTTGGTTAAACACCTCATAGTCTGCTGTTTCACTGTCCATATTATGGGCTATAAAGAAAGCTTTTTTCTCCTTTGGGAAAATGTAATACATTGCCCGAAAGCCGATTGTATTCCCCGAATGAACAATTCCAATTACAGCATGGCGATCTCTGGATAAAGCGCCAAAGGCGTAACCGAGCTTCAGCCCGTTCTTTGCGGCAATGGTCTGTTCGGGGTGTCCAAATTGTTTAATAAATTCGCTTCTGATAAATTCTTTACCATCTAACCGCCCCTCGTTGAGAACAAATTCCAAAAAAGTTCCCATATCCTGAGCAGTAGTTGTGAATTGACCTGCCGGACGCACATAGATCGGCATGGCAAAGGCGGGCCGGCCATTATCCAAATGTCCCATCGCTAGTTCTTTATCTTCCTTTTGGGAAGTGAAGTGAAATGTACTGTTGTGTAGTCCAATAGGCTGCAGGAGATTCTTGTCAAGATAGTTTTCGTAAGGTTCCTTCACAACACTTTCTATCAGCATTCCCAATAGAGTGTATCCCATATTAGAATAGGAGAACAACGTTCCTGGTAAAATATGTATATCCAATACCTGGGGATTTCTTCTGTAAAATTCTTTTAATGGTGTTTGGGGACTAACTTCTGTGCTAAAAAAATGCCACAGCCGAATGTCGGAAAGACCAGCGGTATGATTAAGTAAATGTTTAATTGTGACAGGATGTGAGCTCTCCCAGGGGTTGTTCATGGGTAAATCTTTCAGATATTTCTTGATTGGATCATCCAGATCGAGCCGGTTTTCCGTGGCCAGTCGCAAAACGCCCATCGCAAGAAAAGTTTTGGTTATTGAACCTACATGTATCTTGGTATTTTTAAGCATAGGTTCGTGGGTCTCCATATTTTTTAACCCGGAACTATAGCATGTAATATGACCATTGTTCACAACCGAAAAAACGGCTCCTGTTAGCGCTTCTTTTTTCAGAAGATGGTCTATCTTATTTTGTATGGGCTGGCCAATGACAAATAAAGACAGGGAAATAAATATAGTAAGTAAGAAAACTTTCATATCCGATAAAAAGAGGTGAGTTTTTAAACCGAAGGGACCTAGTCTGACATCCTCCGTCATTGGGTGATAATCGAACGTATGCATAAAATTTTTTAATCATGCTTAAGGACTTGAGCTATTTTGGCCGACAATGTCTGGTTCTTGATTTTTGCCCTTTTCCAAAGGAGAGGCTTAATTATCAGCCATATAGTGAGGGTAAGAATTAGCAGAGCTGATAGTGCAAATATTATCAGAGCTGATGAATGATTTAAGGAGTCTAAGCAATAGAGAAAAATCGCAATGAAAAAAAGAGTCATTCCAATTGTGAATATATTCAGCTCTGTGCGCTTCTGCTCCCAGTGGATAGCTGATAAAGTCCTTATAAAATCACTACTGTTTGACAAATACTCCTTTCGTTCCTTATTGATCTTTAGCCAGGAGTAACTGAAAAGATAAACTGAGATCAAGAGTACAATTATTTCGGAGATACTTTTAGAAATGCTGTTCAATTCATCCGTATAGATGATGTAGCCGAGGGAAATACTGGAAAATAGGATAGCTGAAATACTCCAGAAGAATACTGCCCTTTTCTTTTTTTTTCTCCAGCGACGCAATTCCTGGTGGAATTCTTTGAGATTTTTATCCGTATCTGTTTCGGCTGTCTGCCAAACTTTCTTTAAGGCTGTTAGGTCATTATTCATCATCTTTCATTTTTTTTGACAAAACTTCTTTTATCCTATGGATCCTCACCCGGACGTTAGAATGCGTAATTCCCAATATTTCAGCAATCTTTTCCTGTTTCAGGTCCTCTAGAAAAAAGCCTATGATAAGTCTATCCAATTCGGGCAGATCAGCTATACATTGATGGAGTTTAACAAAGGTTTTCTCCTCCATATAGGGATCTACTTCGTTGGATCTTAAAAATCCATAATCTTTAATAAGTTCTTTTTTCTTTTCGTTTTCTATTTGTCTCAGGCATTTATTGCTTGCAATTCTATATATCCAACCCGGGATATTCTCATGATGTGTCAGTTCATCCATGTGCGTGAATACTGTAATAAATGTATCTTGCATCACATCTTTTGCCTTTTCAACATCATTAAAATACCCCAAGCAAACTCTAAATATTTTGCTTGAATAATTTTTATATAGATATTCAAATTCCATTATAAGAGATAAATACAGGAAGCGATAAAATGTTACAAATTATTTTCAAATCTATTACAAAGCCTTATACTTCCGTATGGGTTATCTCATTGCTTAAAAATTTTTTCAGAAAAAATTCGCAAATACGTTGTAGGATTTTTCGTTTTAATGAGAAGGTATGGCAAGGCAAGAGCAAGGCTGTAAAAACTACTTTCCCGTTACTTAATCAGAAAATTTATTCCGTAAATTTGCATCGGAGACAATAAGCTTATGGAAAACAAGAAGATTTCGATATTGTATGTCGACGATGAGGAAAATAATCTATTTTCCTTTAAAGCGACATTTCGATTAAAATATAACGTGTTTACCGCTATCAGTGGTGCTAAAGCGATAGAACTTGTCAAAAGCAATCCCATTGATATTATTATCACGGATCAGCGGATGCCTGAAATGACGGGCGTGGAGTTTTTGGAAGAAATCATAAAAATTGACGCCGCACCAATGCGTATACTTTTAACAGGTTATGCTGATATGGCGGCGGTAGTCGATGCTGTCAATAAGGGAAAGATATTTCATTACCTCAATAAACCCTGGAGCGAGACGGAACTCGATCAAACGATTCAACGTGCCTATGAAGTGTATACAGAACGACAAAAAATAATAGAAACAAATGCGCAGCTCGAAACGTCTAATGATCAATTGGAGTTTATGCTACGTCAAAAATTGCTATCCTAAAAATTGTATTTTAGGATAGCAGTTCTTATTTGCTAGGTATTCTAACCGTAAATGTTGTGCCTGTATTTGCCGGTGATTGTACATCGATCGTCCCTTGTAGCTTGATTAGTGCATTTTGTACATTGTATAAGCCAAATCCCATTCCCTTGGCCTGATCGCTGCCTCTAAAAAATAGTTTGAAAATATCGCTAATATGTTCAGGCGAAATTCCAATACCATTATCACTCACGATAATAGTCGCCTGTTGGTCTGAGACATCAACGGATAATTTGACGAAAGGATTCGTATGCTCCTTTTGCTGATATTTGAACGCGTTAGATAGCAGGTTATGTAAAATCAATTCCAGTATGGCTTTATCGCAATAGAAGGGTTCTTTCTGTTCCACATGAATATCGAATGTTACCTCCTTATTTTGTGTATACATATTATAGAACTGTCTAACATTGGCGAAAAGCTCGTCAAAATTAATTTCAGATAACATCAGTTCGCCTCTTCGCAAGAGATAGTAGTCCCGTAGGCTATCGATGTAGGCATCTAGGCTGACCAGTGAACTGTCCATTAGGCTAAGCAACTCATGGATCCGGTCTATATTGTCAAATTCCAGCCCGAGTTTGACAGCGGATAGAACACCTGTCAGTGGATCGCGTAAATCATGACTCACGCTATAGGCAAACTTATCCAGTTCGTCGTATGCTTTCTGCAGTTCTTGGTTCCTCGTTTCCAATAGCGAATTTGCAACATAAAATTTGTTGGCTTCTTCGATCGCTGAGATAATTTCTTCCTCCATCCAAGGTTTGCGAACAAATCGGAATATATGCCCCTTATTGATCGCATCGATAACCGTATTCATGTCAGCATAGGCTGTCAATAAAATGCGGATTGGCTTCGGATAATCCTTTTTGATGCGGTGGAGAAAATCTATTCCCAGTTCTCCCGGCATGCGCTGATCGCAAAAGATCACACGGATATTCGGATTGGAAAGAAGTATTTTTTCGGCTTCGGCAGTATTCGATGCGGTATGAATGACATAATCGTATCTAAAATTTGCTTTAAAACCAACCAAGTTATTAGCCTCATCATCAATATATAATATTTCAAGCTCCTGCTGCATAATTTTATTATCTGGTTTATCTTCCCAAAAATGAACGAAATTAATGATAATTTATCGAACTATTCGGGATTATTTTGGTGCCAATCCCTTTGTTGTATAGGAATGTGCAATGTAAAAGTTGTACCCTCCCCCACTTCCGATTCCACAATAATCTTACCATGATGTTTAGCAATGGTATTATAAGCAATGGACATGCCTAAGCCTGTTCCTTCGCCGACATCTTTGGTCGTGAAAAAAGGTTCAAAAATTCGATCCCGAATGTTTTCCGGAATGCCGATACCATTGTCTGCAATTTTAACAAAAATACCGGATTCATCCGCTGTAACTCCCGTTTCGATACTTAATTTTCCGCCGCTGTCATCAGCGAATTTTTTATTTATGGCATACACGGCATTAGTGATAATATTCATAAATACCTGATTCAATTTTCCTGCGTAGCATTCTACCCTTGGTAGATTACCATAGTTCTTTTCCACTTCGATCGAATTGTTGATCAAACTGTTCAGGATCACCAAGGTAGAGGCCAGCCCTTCATTGATATCGGCAAATTTTAAGGTGTCTTCGTCGACACGGGAAAAGATACGTAAACTTTTTACAATTTCTGCTGTGCGATGAGCCCCGTCACCCATTCCTTGCAATAGAAAATCTACCTCGGTCTTTAGATAGTCAATATCTAGATCATCTTTAAATTTTTTGATCTGTACTTGTTTTTCGTTATCGGAAATATCCGGGTTAAATGCAATACGTTCGACTTCGTCCAACGTTGCCCAGATCATGTTGATATCACGTTTGAGCGGGGTAATATTAGCCGTGACAAAGTTTATTGGGTTATTGATCTCGTGCGCAACTCCCGCGGTCAGCTGTCCTAGGGAAGCCATTTTTTCAGCTTCGACAAGTTGCGACTGGGCTTCCTTGAGGTGCTCCAGTGTGGTCTGCAATGAGGTATTGGATTCTGTTAGTTCCCGCGTCCGTTCCCCGACCTTCTGTTCCAATATTACATTCTGTTCACTGATAAGTCGCGCATTTTCTTGAGAAATCGCCAATTCCCGGTTATAGGCCTCTTCATTTTCCTGTTTCAGTATATTGATACTGTAAGCCAGACCAAACGAAAGTAAAGCCATTTCGATCACGGAAGCAATCTGTACCGCATTGCTTGTAAAGTTGTTATAATCTAGTATGCCATAATCCTTTAACAAAAATACAACAGATCCAAGGAGGAGCACTGTCCAGCCATAGACAAAGTATTTGGCCGGTTTATAGCCGCTTATCATGATGCGGTAAGATAGATAAAGGACAAACAGTGAGCCGGCTCCAGTAGTCACTTGCATCACGAAAAATGCTAGTTGTGTCTGACCGGTCAATGCCAGAATTGTACCCAATACAAAGAACGCTATAAAAATGGCGATGATAGGCCTTGATCGAGGAGCATTCTTTGATAACTGAAGAAATGAACCAGCAAAGAGCAACGCGAAAAGCCCGGACAGACAACCGAAAATAATGGGGCCTTTGGTTGCAAAGTAGGGCCAGGAAGGCCATAAATATTGAAAACTGTAACCTTTGATACCCATTTGGGTGATCCCGGCGCAGGCGACATATAATACGTAATAAAGGTAACCTCTCTCCCGTACGGAAAAGAACAGAAAAAGGTTGTAGATCGCCATAATGAATACAATCCCGATATAAATACCACTCAGGAGACTATCACTATTCATCTGTCTCACAAATTGGCGCTTGCTGCTCAGATAAATGGGTAAGATAACCTGCTCAGTGCTTTTAATACGAAGAAAGAATACCTTTTCAGATTTTCTGGGCAGATGGATATCAAAGACATAATTGGCGACCTTATATTTCCGGCTGGAAAAATTTTGATGTTCTCCTAACTTTATGGATTGATAAGCGCCATTTTCGGAAGGACTGTATAATTCAATCTCATCCAATAAGGGGTAGGCAATTTCTAAAAGAAAATCTAAATCTTGTTGATTATTATTTTTGATCGGGAGGCGTAACCAAATGGCATTTGGTGATGTCCCGAGATTAGGGACATCCCTATTCAAGGATTGAAAGGCTGAAGAAGATGAAACTATCGAAAAGTCTGAGTTTTCGGGGCCAGTATAGCGTGCAAGCGAATGTCCGACCAGCAGCCGTTGCCCAGGATCGTCGACAGTCAGCTGGGCATGTGCGGGTAGACATGCACCTATAAATAAATAGAACAGTAGAAACCAGAACTTCATCTCTAGTACACTATTTTTCTGCTTGCGCGATTACTAAATTCATGGAAACCAAAAAACAGCCCGATTCATCCAATTGATTCAGTGTTAACTGAAAAGCGTCATATTCAGCTTGACTTAATTTACCTTTTTCGAACATTTCCAATAGTATTCTGTCCAAAAATAAATAACGGTTAGCTTCTTCCCTAGAACGTGCAACCATATTGAATGTTTGCAATTGAACCTGCTGAAATCCATTGGCAAGGAGATCAGCGGTAAGCTTATTCCCTGCCCAGCCGTTGTTGACTTTCTCTTCGGTCAGATAATGACATATCTTGGCTTCTATATTTACATGTTGTGTGTAAAAAGTCAGACTATTCCAGATGGTCTCTACGATAACCAAGGGCTGAGCTTTACGCAAGATGCGATAAACCTCGCGAAACATGTCCTGCGGAGCCGTCAGATGCTGAACAAGGCGTTCCATCCGTACGCCCGATACACTTTCATCCTCAAAATCGAGCTGGTATACCTCCCCTTGTACAAAACGAACATTGGGGATATCTTTACTGACTGACTTAGCATGCTCTATCAGCGCAGCGTCGTGGTCCACGCCAACGATCTGTACAGCACTTCCTAACATGTTTGCAAGGTTAATAGCGTCCATCCCGGTACCACATCCAAGATCGGCGACGAGTCCCTCTTTGATGGTGTGGAAAGGGCTATAGGAATGTATTTTTAGTTGCTTAAGAAAGTCTCCGGTGTCCTGTAAATAACCGGCACCATAGTGTTTAGTATCCATTACAAAATATTTAGATTACGATGATCTACTTTGAGATCAGCAGATGTGTGTTGCAAATTTTTTATGACTTCATCAAGATCCCAACGGTCTAGGTGGGGAATGTCGATTTGATAGTGAATTTCAATCTCTTTATTTCGCAGGGTTTCAATCCGGACGATATTGGAGTTGTTTCGGAGTGAAAATATTGCCGCCCTGTTTTCCTGATCCGCTTCGGTCAATGTGTCCAGATTTCTCATAATCATAACTGTTGCCAATAGATCCAACTTGGGATAGTAAAAAGTCCCGTTGTTACCGACGCTGGTATCTATTCGATAGCCTACACTCTCAGCTAGTTTTACCGTATACGGAGCGCATAAAGCAAACAGTGACTTGATCCCGATCTGTGTACTGATTGCTGCTCCGGCCCTTGTGAGGAAGATACTGCCGATGCCATAACCTGCAATCTCACGGGAGTTCCATAGACCACAGCCCTCTCCGGTACCGTGAAGGGCGTAGTCGTATACTAAATCGTAGATACGTGCATCCATAGCGCCTGTAGCCTGTTCTATCGGTAGCGGCTCACTCCCTCCAGCGGCATGTATCCGGACTCCGCCATATACTTTCTCGCCATCAAGTGACTCTACAATAAGTACGAAAGATGCAGGATTATACATCCAGTCATTTTTGGATGAAGTAACTTTCTTGACACCGATTGCTGTCAAGACATGGGCATGCCCTTCTATAAAACGTTCACAGGTTTTGGGATCGTCGATAGCACGAAATGCTCTTAGTCTAACTACCGGACGTCCTTCGTTGAATAATAATGCCACCGAAATGCTAATTTATCGTTGAAACACAAAACTAATCAATAAAAAGCAAAGCTGTTTATCGGCCCTTCAAATAATCCGATTTATGATCTCTCTTTTACAAAATACCATATTTCAGAGAGAAACCATCCAAGAGGTGACTTAAACGGGTCTATGATTGCTATATCAACGTTTTGTAAACTATTGTTATGGGTAGGTTCTGTCTTTGACAGTTGAGTAAGGAATTTTTGGAGGGGGCTACCGAGCAGCCCTAGCTCTTTAGGTGGATTACCATAAACAGCGAGTAAGTCCGCCATGGCAGATCTTCGATGGAGTTGGGTTTTTCGGTATATATGCTCTGTCAGCTTATGCGTTGTAATCACTATAATTGGCTTGAAAGTCTCTGTGCGACCGAAAAGTACGATATGAAACGATAAAATTTTAGTAAATTGTCGCTGATTATGATCAATACAACACCATGGATAAGGTATAGACAATTGATGGTCACGGTGATATTTTCTTTCCGGACTTCGCTGGGGTATGCTTCTTTGTTGGGGGTATCCTGTTATCTTTTTTTAATTATTTTTCAGCCTTTTGGCACTTACAATTTCGAAGATTCCAGCAAGTACCTACTATTGGCCGGTTATGGGGCTATTTTCGCTTTTTCTTATCTATTGGCTTCTTTTGTATTATCCTGGGGGAGTGAATGGACCATACGAAAGGAATTGGTACGCATGCTATTGGTATATGTATCAGCTTCAATATTGAATTTTCTGTATAATAGTTTGATTGTTAGTCAAGTCCCCATGCAATGGATTAACCTCGTATATATGGGGCTTTATACCCTATCTCTCTATGTGCCCATTGGGCTGATCTATTTTTTAGCAAGTTTACATATAAATCGGGCTAAGCCGACTACGTCGGTATCGAGCTCTGCGCCTCAGAGACCGGCCTCTCTGGTGCCGAAAAGCTTACTTGATGAGCATCTGTCAAACTCTGTCTCTCTCTCCTCTGTTTCTCCAGATCCTGTTTCTCTAGACGCTGTTTTGCCGATACAGGCGAACTTACCTGAACTGCATATATCGAACGCCATCTTTCAGAAGCCTGCTTCTCCAATACGGATAGGTTTAACGGATCAGCATGCTCTTATTTCTGGTACCAATGCTATTGTTTGTGTTGCCAATGGAAGCCAGCATTTATATTTTGGTCGACAGGATTTTATATTTGCCAAATCCATGGATAATTATTGCATAGTCTATTTGTACGAAGATAATAGGGTAAAAAAAGAGATCGTCCGTATTACACTAGGGAAGCTAGCCGCGTTGCTGACAGATGCAAATATCCACCGTTGCCATAGATCATATCTGGTTAACTTCGATAGGATATTGAGCAAAGAGGGCAATGCGCAAGGATTTCTATTGCGTTTCGAGGGTATGGAGGAGAATGCCTTTGTGTCCCGTTCGATGCTTCTTTCGGTAAAGTCCTACTTAGTGAAATAATCTTGCTTAATTAGTTCTAAGCTGCTGTTTGCCATTCGTCCCTAATCTTTGCTATCCGCCACTTACTTTTGTCAATCCTGAGATTGTCCTTTAGTTTTGTCCCAAAAAGTTATGAATCGCACAAATTTGAATTTATTTGTTTTGTTTTTGTTTTTCGGGGTTTACTTTGGTTTGGATCAATTATTCTTTGCTTCTGTCCATTCCAAAATGACCAGCATCTTTCACAACAGAACCTTGGGGCATATATCAACCTATGGACTTAGCTTACTCCCTCTGCTTGTAGGAGCGCTTTTACTTCGTCCAAAAGATCAAGACAGCCTGATTTCTAAATTTGGTTTGAATGGATCATTAATATCGGGGCTAGCTATCGGTGTGTTGGCAACACTCCCGATGTTTATCGGGTATGCATTTAAGTTTTCCTTGATCAAAGAACCTGATTTCAATTCTTTGATGATTAATACTGTATCTGCTGGATTTTTTGAAGAGCTTATCTTAGGGCTTATTTTTTTGGTCTTGTTTACCGTTATACACGCTTGGGTTTTATACCCGCTATTCTGGCGACGTCTTTCGTATTTGCGTTATTACATTTATATCAAAGTCAGGATCCGATGGAATTGGCGCTCATTTTCACGACAACATTTTTAGGATCGGTATTGTTTGGCTGGTTGTATACCGAATGGAAGTTTAATATCTGGGTTCCCATTGCTTTACATATCCTGATGAATCTGGCTTGGATGCTCTTTGATGTCGATGATACTGCCGCCGGAAACTGGTACGCGAATATCTTCCGCTTTTTGACGATCGCGATCGTTATCACATGGACAGTAATTAAGGCAAAAAGAATGCACAACGGTCTTCAGGTGAATCGTAAGACGCTTTGGCGAAAAAGCTAAAATTATTGTGAATGAAAAAGACAATAATTGCGGTGGCCGTTACTCAAAATAGCGATGAACCAAACCTGTTGGCTTTTTCATATTTATACCGGGAGGTAAGAACCCCTGAATACCAGTATTTTTTTTCGGCAGGGGAATCGCTATCTTCACCCTTATGAAAAGACTGTTATTTTTACCCCTGTGTATGCTAGTCGGCGGGACTATTTCCATCGGAATGTTAGGCTGTGGTGATAGATCGGAAAAGACGGCCAAAAAGGGAGATTCTATTCAAATGGATTCTTTTGCAGTCAAGGATACTGCTGTAACGGAGAAATTTCCTCCATTGCCGATCAACTATGATCAGACAAAGGTCTTGAAAAACCTCTATGTGGTCGACCGTGCTGGTGTGGTGTTACGTCAGGGCGCTGATGAAAGTGCTCCGGCACTTGGAAAGTATCCTTATGGTACCAAACTGGATGTAATCGGTGAGGAGGGCGGGTGGATTGCTGTGATGGATCGTATTCAACGGGATTATAAAGGGGCTAACGGCGAAGCCATTGATGTAACACAATGGGAAAAAGTATATGTGGAAAAATCTAAACTGGGCAAACAGGATAAAATTACAATCTCACCTAAGGATCTAAATATCATTGTCTCGCAGACGGTGAACGGAAAGGAAAGCTATTACGAAAAAGGGCATCCATTGGAAAAGTATCTTTTTGTGGAATTGATCGATGAGCAGGCTTTTCTAGCCGCCCGAAGTACGGCAAAAAATTATCTGATTAAGGATACATTGTCTTATAGCAAAAACGGGGACGTTTTGGAGTTACCACTGACAAACGGGAAGACATTGACGTTTACAGATAAAGATATAGACAATGAATCGGAAGCTCGCTATTCTTACATGGGGCATTACGATTTCCTGAATGCCTTTGTCGTTGCGGGAAACTATTGGGAAAGTGCTGATGTACGGCTTTTTGACCGAAAGGACGGGCATCTTATTGTGGAATGTGGCGATTATCCTTTCTTTTCCGTGGACAAAAAATATCTGATGACTTTGCATGCTGATCCCTATGAATCGACGGGTGACCTGCAACTCTTCCACGTGAAACAAGGGAAAGTGAGC
The DNA here is from genome assembly GCF_002000245.1 of Sphingobacterium sp. CZ-UAM. GTDB lineage: Bacteria > Bacteroidota > Bacteroidia > Sphingobacteriales > Sphingobacteriaceae > Sphingobacterium. The sequence goes on from NZ_MTCM01000002.1 coordinate 884,754, forward strand.
CCACTGATTTCAGTAAGTTTTAAAGAATGGATGCCAAGTTGGAAAGAGGAATTATTATTTTGGGGAAAAGATGGACATATCTATGCGGCGGCCAATCATGTAAATGGTTACTGGGGTGAAGACGGTTCTTTAAGCGAACGCTCTCAATTTATCAGAATAAAGTTGCTAGAACCTTAAAATAGTATTTCTAAATAGGAATCTTATCGCAACAAATTTATAGGTATCGAACCCGTATAGGTACTATTTTCGGTTTTAAGTAAAACTATTCTGGAGTGCGCCTGTTGTATTCCATAAAATAGATTATAGTTTGTAATTTAGCTGGATGAAATTAAAAACCCTACTGTTATTTGTCGCACTATGTTGTTCATCCTTCTTCTTGAAGGCTCAAGATAAATCTTGGAAGGAGCATAACAGATGGATATGGGGCCCTTCTGTGGGATATCAGTACCAAAGCGGCAATTTTCTAAAAGTTTCCGGTTGGGGGCTGTTTGCACCCAACGACTTTCAGTACATGAAAATAGACGCTGGTGCAAATTTCAGTTGGATGGATAACAAAACAACTGTCATTCCGGAAGTGGGCTTCACCTATTATTTGAATGACTTTGTCCTGTTCCCATTTGTTAAGGCTGAGCTTACTCCTTATACGATTACGCCTAAAGTTGGCGCAAGTTTATTTTCCATTGTCGATCTGGGTATAGGTTATGGCTTTGATTACAATACGAAGAAAAATTTCAAGCCAATAGATGGTCTTACCGTATCTGTAGGAGTGAATATACCATTGAATTTTCATCTCTATTAAATGATGAGTCATGCAAAATAAAAATATACTTTGGTTAGGTTGTATGGTTATTTTGCTTGCTTTTGGAAAAAAGGCAGCAGCACAGGACCATTTGATCGGTCCGACCCTGAGTTATCAGTTCCAAAAAGGGAGTATCATCAAAACCGGAGCTTATTTTGCATTTCCATTTGTAGGTGATAACATCTTGCGGGCAGATGCAACAGCCAACTTCACCTGGACTCAAAAGAAATTTGCGGTTATCCCGGAAGCGGCTTTAACCTATTATCCCCAAACCTATGTGCTGACTCCATTTGTACGTGCGGAAGTGACGCCTTATACTTTTACCCCGAAAATCGGTGCCAGCCTGGCAACACTTTTAGATCTCGATTTTGGATATGGCTTTTCCATCAATGACAAAAAAGATTATCGGCCGATGAAAGGATTTGCCGTGTCCCTTAGATTCAGTATTCCACTGAATTATAGGCTCAATATGTAACCCCTCCCACTATATTCTTCTTTTCCTTGCCGTTAAGTGCTCGTTCGATGACTTGAGCCTGGATCATTGGATGTGATTTAACAGCTTCACGAATAGTAAATCGGGTGTTCAATCCTAGGTTATTTATCAAGCCAATTTCTGAAAGCAGCGACTTTCTCCCTCGAAACGATCAGCTCGTCAGATTCATAATGCTTGAGGTATATTTTTAATCTCGCATTGGAATGTACTGCAATGTTTTTGATGGCATCAAATTGCACGATAGCACTTCGGTTGATCCGAAAGAATTCTTTGGGTGATAATTGTGGGGTTAAGGCATCCAGTGTTTGGTCAAACAGATAATTCCCATTTTCATTGGTATATAAATAGGTGCCTTTGTTTTCGCTGTAAATGCACTCGATCTGTCGGGTGGTCACAACCTTGAGGCTCTGGCCGATCCTGATGGTAAAACGCTCCTTAAATGTTTGAGTGGTATTTTTAAATAATGCCTTAAAAGTTGCTAGATCAAATGGAGAGACTGGACGCCTAAACTGCAGAAACTTTTCAATCGCGTTTTCCAGTTCTTCATCTTCAATTGGCTTTAACAGGTAGTCGATGCTGTTTTGTTTAAATGCCCGTAACATATATTCATCATACGCTGTCGTGAAAATAATGGCCGAACTAGGTTTTATCTGCTCGAGGATCTCAAACGATATGCCATCAGCAAGTTGAATGTCCATAAAAAGTAGATCAGGCTCGTCGTTTGATCTAAACCATTCAATCGATTCTTCTACGGTCTGTAGTGTGGCTGACACCGTATAACCGAGCCGCTCCAATTTTCTTCGGAGCAGTCTCGCAGAAGGAAGTTCGTCTTCTATAATTAATATTTTCATTGCATATTTTCGTTCTCATTGATCGTCTGATCCCTGAGTGGTTTATTTATTTCGCATTCAGGTCATACCTGCCCGCTTATGACATTTAATTGCTACTGGTATTTTCTTTGTTTTATTTAATGGCCTCTTGGACCGGATTGATCCTTGTCGTCAAATGTTACTGCATTGACTTATGTTTGAATTCGCTGGTTTTCATGCTACTGTTTCGGCAATAATCGGCAGCCCGACAGAGAAGAAATCCGCGCTTTCCTCAATGTAAACTGGTTGATCGGACAGTAATGCATAACGCTCCTGAATATTTTTCAAACCGATTCCGGAATTGCCGTTGAGCACTTTCTTTTTCTGTAAATTGTTCTCAACATATAAATAGTCCTTTTTACGATAAATCTTTAGCATCAGTGGACTCTTTAACGAAATAACATTGTGCTTGACTACATTTTCGATGAGCAATTGAAGCGAAAGCGGTAAAATAAAACCATTGATCTCGTTTTCATGAATATGTAGATCAATCTGGATACCTGCTTCAAACCGTAGACTCAAAAGATTCAAATAAGCTTTTGAAAACGTAATCTCTTCCTGTAAAGAAACAAGACTCTTGTCTTTGTGATCCAGTACATAGCGGTATATCTTGGATAGGTCTGTGGTAAAAAGGCTAGCCTTTTTGGGATCTTCTTCAATCAGTCCATTCAGCACATTTAAGCTGTTGAACAGAAAGTGTGGATCCAATTGGTTTTTTAAAGATTCGAACTGCGCCGTGATCTGTTGTTTTTCCCGTTCAGATTCTTTAATCTGATAGTCTTTGAACCTTTTATAAAAATAGAATCCAAAAAACAGCATTGAAATAAACCAGGAAATAATCGCAAGTTGAAAGTAGTAAGCAACACGCTGCTGATTAATGAAATGATTGAAGCGCTGGAGAAAGTCTTTGGAACCAGTCGGGATAAAAAGACCCGAAAGAAAAGCATTCACTAAAAAAACGACAAATATGGTCAAGATAAAGCTGATGCTATAAAAAACAACCATTTTTTTTCCAAAGTCTTTACTGTTTGGGTACTTATCCGCCACCCATTTTGATAGATAGCCATGACTCAGAAAGAGAAAAAAACCATACAATATACCTCTGACCATATTAGGGTGCAAGATGATCGATAACAAAGGGACATCTTTATGATCGAGTTTGGCTACAACTACAAAATAGATGGAGACAACCACACTTGCTAATATGGCCTGAATAATGGCTTTAAATGGGAATCTTTTCACAGCAATATTATTTGCACTCTTTCAGTATTTGTTCTGCCCGGTCTTTACCCCAAGAAGGGGAAAATGGAGCAGTCACTTTTTCTTCATTGAATAAAGATAGGGCTTTCTTGACATCCTCGCATTCTTTACTGCTGTCCTGATTGAAATATTTTTTGGCGTTCATCCGGAATTCAGCTAGCCCTAACATCGCCCGTGGATTATTTGGCGTGATTGCCAATGCTTTTTTATACAAACCAATGATGGTCGGTGATAGCTCCTTGGCTTTTGTCATGGGATCGGTTACCATTAATGCGGTTTTATTCATTGCCCGCAACACAAGCCATTCCGAGTTGTTGTCCTGCGTACTGTTATTCAGGATGTCTTCGGCAGATTGTATGTATTTTGCTTGCGTTTCTTTGTTCTTTTCCCTAAAGGCGGCTGTCGTTAGGATCATTGCCTGATAATAGATCGGAATCCAATTGTCTTTTTCGGCTTGGCTGATTCGTTCCAGGAGTGCAGACGCTTTCTGTATCTCTCCAGACTGCCATAGGCCCATGGCTTGCCTCATACTTTTTTCATAGTTGCTTTGTGCAAATGCGGTGCTGCTTATGAAGCAGATAATGGCGATAATAATTGATTTCATGATTTTTCGTTTAGTAGTTAACATTTTGATTCTTCGATAGCGGGTTCATATTTTGTTGAACTCCAGTGAAGTTGCCAATAGTTGCCGGCAATCGGGAATAATTTTGGATGAACCGACATATTTTGATGATGAGTTGTTGATTGTTATAGATTATCCAGTTGATTGTTTTTTTCATTTTTACTTATTGTCCAGAAATAGCCCAAAAAGACAAAGCGTTTAGCTGTAGGCACAATAGGTCTCCGGTCATAAATGTCCTGAGTATTCGGTCGGTCTGCATATTGATATCCATAGATTGGTGAAGCTCCGAGCACATTACTGACAGAGAAATGGATAATTTTTTGCTGACTGTAGAGGAATGACCAACTCATAGATAGATTATTATATCCTTTGGTGTGACCATTCATAAAAGTGGTTTGGTTAGGATCGTTGTAATTTCTTCCTGAAACAATCGAATTTGTCAAACTGAGCTGTGAACGGAGGCTTGTAAACCAGTATTTTCCAACAATAAAAAGGCTATGCTTATAAACATAAGAGGGAGTAACTGTATGGGGATAGTTCGCTTCATCTCTTTTGCTATCCGTGTAGGAGTATGAAATCCAGTATTGTAGATTCTTTACGCTACCGGTGTTTTTGTAAAATACATCAAAGCCTTTGACTTTGCCGTTGCCATTGTTGTCATATTGACTGTCGTACCCTGCTGTTTGGCTGTTATATTTTATCAGGTTGTCGTATGTCTTATGGTAGGCTTCCAGACGCAACAGGTGTCCACTTTTCTCGTAAAAGTAATTTGCGATATAATGTTTGGCGGCTAGCCAACCCAGCTGAGGATCATATTTTAAAAGTGAACTGGGGGCTTGTTGATGAAACGTTCCATAGGCCAGCGAGAGCTGAGTGTACTTGTTCAAAGCGTAGCCCAAGGATGCCCTTGGCTCTATTGTTTTTTTGCTTTGTAAATTGGAGGTAGTTCCCCGTAGTCCGATCTTTCCAATAAGGTTAGGTAATAGGCCAAAAGTGGTTTCGGTAAACAGTGCAGTCATTTTGCTATGGTATCCATAGCTGTAGGCGAGTTCTTGGCGATGGTATTCTTCTTTGTAATTGTTGTCAAAATATTCTATTCCCCAAATGCTTTTTATACTGTTTTTCCAGGTTTTCCTTATGGTTCCTTTTAAATGGAGGCTCTTTTCGTCGTTGGGCAGGTAAATATCACTGTAATGGAGCTTGTCTCTCAGATAGCCTATTCCAACACCTGAATGGAATGCCCAGCGATTTCCTAGGTCTTGACTATAGGTGATGTTGGCGTAGTTATTGTTTGACTTCTTTTTCAATGGGATAGGCTCTTCGTAATTGATGTCGGATTGATAAAGCCCCATATTCTCAAAATTGTACGCCCCATAAATATTTAGAAAACCTTTTTTAAACTGATGGCGATAGATCAGTTCTCCGGAAGCGTTTTCATAGGGCTTGGTCCATCTGATATCAGGGGTAATGATTTTTGAATAGGGCTTTAAGTTTGTATAGCTGCTGTTGAATGTCAGTGAATTTTTACCCCATTGTAATGTATGCCCAAGACCAAGGCCTACAGATGATAAGGAAACTTCTGTCTCGGGTTGTTCAATGGTGTTTTCTGTACTAAGGGCCAAAATGCTGGATAAGGCATTGCCAAATTCCGCGGAATAACCTCCGGTAGAAAAATTGACGCCCTTAAAGAGCATTGGCGAAAACCGACCCCTGACAGGAACTTCATTTGGGGTTGCGGTATAGGGTTGCGCTACCCGTATTCCATTAATGTAAGTCTGTGTTTCGGAGGCATCTCCGCCGTGAACCATGAGACGGCCGTTTTCTCCCGCAACTTGTGCGCCCGGTAATGTTGACAAAGCACTAATGATGTTGCCCATGCTTCCTGCTGTCGTGACGATGTCCAAGGGGCTCATCACCGTGTTTTTGCCTGAGCTGTTGGCTTGAAGGGCCCCTGCCTGAATACTGACCTCTTGCAATCGATTCTCACTACCCTGCAATTGAATGATCAAAAGTTCCTTATATGGTAATTCAATAGGTTTGCTATACAGTGGACGACCTACAACGGACGCTTTGATTGTCTTGGCACCCCGCTCATTGGTTTCAAAAGTAAAATTTCCGAGCGAGTCTGTTGTACTCCCATCGTAGGTACCTTCTATATAAACATTAGCTAAATAGATAGGTTTACCATTTTTCGCTACTACCCTGCCTTTGAGAATAGACTGTGCGAAAATAGTGGAAGTACTTAAAAATAGTAAGGTTAATAGAAGCTTCATTTTGTTGATTTTTACCCAAAAATGGAATGCAGCAACTGCTTCCCCGAAAAAGAGTGGATGAAATGTCAAAATATCATGATGAAATGTGGTATTCCGATTTTATGCTTTAAATTAATGTCTAAAATGAAGCCGGTCATCTTAATGGACGGTTAAATTAAGTCACGGAAAGATGCGAATTACCATTTTAGATGACTATCAAGATGCTGTCCGAAAGTTGGATTGTTTCAAAATACTTGATGGTCATGATGTTCAGATATTGAAACAATCCTATTCAGATCCCCTTGAATTGGCAGAAAAGCTAAAAAATACGGAGGCATTGGTACTGATCAGGGAACGGACGAAAATCACGGCAGATCTGCTCAGCAGGCTCCCAGATCTCCGGCTCATCAGCCAAACCGGTAAAATTTCCAACCACCTTGATCTGGCGACCTGCAGTGCTTATCAGGTCGCTGTGGCAGAAAGCATAGGCTCCCCTGTTGCGCCTGCAGAATTGACTTGGCTGTTAATTATGAACGGTCTGCGCCGACTGCCACAAGCGATTGCAGCAATGAAAGCAGGGCAATGGCAGACGAATATAGGGCAGTCTGTGGCGGGGAAAACGATAGGGATATGGAGCTACGGAAAGATTGGGCGCCGTGTTGCCCAGTATGCCAAGGCCTTTGGCGCGGAGGTGATTGTATGGGGTAGCGAGAATTCTCGGGAAGAGGCTGTAAAAGATGGGTTCTTAGCCGCGTCCAGTAAGTCGGATTTCTTTCATTTTGCGGATGTGGTAACACTGCACCTAAGGTTGGTGCCAGAAACCAGAGGTATCGTAAAGTTGGAAGATCTACGTTCCATGAAAACATCAGCGCTATTCGTAAATACTTCGCGTGCGGAATTGCTTGAACAAGGTGCACTTTTGGACGCATTGAAAAGTGGGGTTCCAGGTGCAGCTGCGGTTGACGTTTACGAGTCAGAACCGATCGTGGATCCCAATTATTCCTTGCTCCAGATGCCAAATGTGATCTGCACCCCGCATTTGGGCTACGTGGAAGAGAATGGCTATGAACAGCTGTTTAAGTTAGCTTTTGAAAATATTGTTGCTTTTGAGAAAGGTACACCACAACATATCGCCAACCCAGAGGTTTTGAAGGACTGATGGGAATGTCTATTGACAGTTGGTTCGTAATCTAGGAAATTGTAACTTGAAACGCTACCCTTTGTTTATGAGTAGATCAAAAGATTAGGGAATAAATGTCCCGCCGCAATGGGATAGATGTCAAACCAAATGTGTATTATTGATTGAAATCAAACTGTCCAAAAGGAAAAGCGCTCCCCTCGGTAATTGAAAAATTTAAAGAAGGGTGTTTGAGGACACGAGCAGTATGAAAGAAAAATGGGCTGTCTTTCCTTTTAGAGGACAGCCGCCTAAGAGTTTAAATGAGAAATTTCACAAAACTTGATCAGCCTACGGGGCGTTCGATATACCTGGATGAAAAGGAATACCTCTTTTTTGGAGGAACATCCTATCTGGGCTTGGCAACGGATAAAGCTTATGCCGAACTTTTTATTGAGGGAGTACAACGTTATGGGATTAACAACGGGACTTCCCGAAACAATAATGTACAGCAGGCTATATTTGACCAAGCGGAAGAATATGCGGCCCAGCGATTTGGATTTGATGCAGGGTTATTGCTGTCAAGCGGTTACTTGGCAACCCAATTTGTTGTTAAAACGTTATCAAAGGAAGGTGAAATGCTTTATGCACCAGCGACTCATCCTTCTCTGTGGCTTGATATGAATCCGGATATAGGCGGTGATTTTAAGTCTTGGAGTGCACGTACAGTCGATTATATCAATCAGTCCAAAACAAATTCATTTGTTATCGTTAGCAATAGCCTGGATAATATGAAGCCGGAGCAGTATGATTTTTCAATATTTGATACAATTGCAGCGAATAAGCAAGTGACTTTGGTATTGGACGATTCCCATGGTATAGGCGTATTGTATGACAATGGCATTTCCTTAGCTGATCGTGGTTTTCTGAGAGACAATATCGAGCTGATTGTCGTGGCCTCCTTGGCAAAGGGCTTAGCGACAGACGCGGGCCTGATTTTGGCCAGCCAGAAACGGATAGCACAGCTTAAAAAATCAAATTTTTATACTGGAGCCTCCCCGAGTTCACCCGCGAGTCTTTATGCTTTTGTAAATGGGGAGCACCTCTATCGCCGGCAATTTGAAAAGTTACAGGCGAACATCCAGTATTTCGGATCACTTGCCCACGGACATTTAAATGCCACCGCTAATTTCCCGGTCTTCTCTTCCGCAGATAGCGGTCTCTATGCAAGGCTGATGGAGGCAGGTATAGTGGTGTCAAGTTTTCCTTATCCGCTTGCTACAGACCCATTATTGAATAGAATTGTTGTCAATGCACATCATACCTTGGAAGATTTAAAACGTATTAGCCATGCAATTGGCGTATCTTGATTTTTTTATGACATCCAATGAATCAACTTGTTGTAAATTAGGAAATTGTTGTTAATTTTGGAATTTATTTAGCGGTTTGCGCGTTGTGTAATCTCGTTAATTGATTGTAAATGTTTGGCTTTTGGAAGCTTATTTATCAAAAAAGTATTTAAATAATTTCCATTCCTCATTTTAAAACAATACTTTTGCATCCCCAAACATTAGTTGGCTTAAGGGTTGAAAAATAAATAATTACAGTAAAATAGATATGACTAAAGCAGAAATTATTGCAGAAATCTCTAACAAAACTGGCTTAGAGAAGGTAGATGTTCAAGAGACCGTAGAGGCGTTCTTCAAAGTTGTCAAAAACGCAATGATCGGAGGAGAAAATGTATATGTAAGAGGTTTTGGTAGCTTCGTAGTCAAAAAAAGAGCTGAGAAGACTGCAAGAAACATTTCAAAAAATACAGCGATCATTATTCCAGAGCACTTTGTTCCTAGCTTCAAGCCAGCTAAGATTTTCGTTGAGAAAGTAAAAAACGGCAATAAATAATCTTTAAAATAGATTAAAATGGCAAAAACCAAACAGATAATAGTCATAGGAGCAGTAGTAGCCTTAGTTGCTGTGCTATTTGCGCAGCCTATTAAAGGTTTGGTGGACAAAGAAAAACAAACTGCTGCAGCATCTGAATCGAAACCTTCCAATGAAGTAAATTTGGAAAATATCTCTTCGATGACAAAACAAGGTTTAGATGCTAGTTTAGTCAAAGAAATTTCCGATATTGAGGCCCAAGTTGCAAAAGCTTCTGGTGAAGATAAGATAAAGCTGTTGCAACAGTTGGCAGATAAGTGGGACGATGTCGCAAAACCAGCCCCTCAGGCATTTGTGTATGAGGAAATGGCAAAGGTTTCTCCTCAATTTGAGTATTGGTTGAAAGCGGGTAATGCGTATCGTGCAGCTTACACAAACTTGCAAGATTCTACTTTAGCCCAAGCGCTTAACCAGAATGCGATTCATGCGTATGAGGCGGCATTAAAAGCAAATTCAAGTAGTCTTGATGCAAAAACAGGGTTAGGTGCCGCAATGGTATCTGGCACAAACAACCCAATGGCAGGTATTGCTTTATTGCGTGAAGTTGTTGCTGCTGATCCGAAAAATTTAGAAGCAAATAAAACTTTGGGATTGTTTTCGTTACAGTCCCGTCAGTTTGACAAAGCTATCGAGCGCTTTAAGACCGTTATCGATCAGAAGCCCGATGCAGAGTCATACTTTTACTTAGCCACAGGCTATGAAAATATTGGGATGAAAAAGGAAGCTGTAGCTGCTTTTCAAAAAAGCAAGGAGCTGGCTGCTGATCCATCCCTATCACAATTCATCGACCGCAAGATCGGGGAATTGAGCAAGTAATTAATTTATTATTTTATAATCATTAAAAAATTTAGCTATGCCAAGCGGAAAAAAAAGAAAAAGACACAAGATGGCTACTCACAAACGTAAAAAACGTTTAAGAAAAAATAGACACAAGAAAAAATAGTCTTGTGATGAGCTTTTAAACATCTTGGCCCATTTTGCTGAGATAGCTTTACGAAATGATCTACATGTCTTTTAAAGGATATGTAGATTGTTTTTTTCGTAACAACGTTCTTTAAATGTTTAATCAGATACCAAAAATTGCGATAGGATATTGCATAGGTATCAAAAATGAGTAGCTTTTGGTAAAGGAATTAATTATCGATTCAACTCCTGATAAAGGGGTAACTATTGCTTTACTACAAGATAAGCAGCTTGTTGAACTTAACCGCGAGCCCGCAAATAACAATTTCGCTGTCGGGGATATTTATCTTGGACGAATCAAGCGGATAATGCCGGGGCTAAATGCGGCTTTCGTAGATGTAGGCTACGAAAAGGATGCATTTCTACATTACCTGGATTTGGGTCCTCAGGTTCAATCTTTGCTAAAGCTTACGCGTATCGTAAAGAATGGCAGTTATCAAGAGAAACTGCTCAATAGTTTAAAACTTGAAAAGGATATCGATAAAGCTGGTAAGATCTCTGATGTCTTGAGCAAAAACATGCTCGTGCCAGTACAAATCGCCAAAGAACCCATCTCAACAAAGGGACCTCGTCTGAGCTCAGACCTTTCAATTGCAGGTCGTTTTGTCGTTTTGGTACCTTTCTCAAGTACTGTTTCCATTTCCAAACGTATCAAAGGTAGTAACGAACGTAACCGCCTCAAAAAGATTGTCGAAGGTATTAAACCCGCTAATTTTGGTGTAATTATCCGTACAGTCTCCGAAGGTAAAGGTGTCGAGGAACTACAACGTGACTTATTGGACCTGATCTCAAAATGGGAGCTATTTACCAAACGTCTTCGTAATGCTGAACCACCACAAAAGGTTCTCGGCGAAATGGATCGTGCATCCACTATTCTACGGGATATCCTGACGGATGAGTTTTCGCATATTTATGTTAATGATCCTTCGATCTTCGAAGAAACAAAATCATATATACACGATATATCTCCTGATCTGGAGAAAATTGTAAAACTTTACAAACATAAAGAACCAATTTTCGACCATTTCGGAGTTGAAAAGCAAATCAAGGCAGCTTTTGGCAAAACTGTTACTTTGCCCGGCGGCGCGTATCTCGTTATCGAGCATACCGAGGCCCTGCATGTAATCGATGTCAATAGTGGTAACCGTTCTGCAAATAAGGAGAATCAGGAGGATAATGCATTGCTGGTCAATATGGAAGCAGCAAAGGAAATTGCGCGACAACTGCGCTTGCGTGATATGGGGGGAATTGTAGTCATTGATTTCATTGATATGCATAAGCCCAATCATCGAAAAGAGTTGTATACGTTCTTAAAAGAATGTATGGTGTCGGATAGAGCGAGACATACGATCCTGCCGCCAAGTAAATTTGGCCTGGTACAGATCACCCGTCAACGTGTAAGACCTGAGATGAATATTGTCACAAACGAGAAATGTCCGGCTTGTGATGGTACAGGTGAAATCCGATCAAGTATTGTCCTAATGGATGATATTGAAAATAATTTGAGCTTTATTCTTCAAGAACAAAACGAAAAGAAGGTGACCTTGTGTGTTCACCCTTACATAGACGCCTACATTAAGTCTGGTCTGATTTCTAAAAGAATGAAATGGTTTATGAAGTACGGAAAATGGATAAAAGTAAATCCCATGACCTCGTATTATCTAACGGAATTCCATTTCTTCAATGCGAAGGATGAAGAAATCAAGTTATAATAGAAAGAGATTAACGAAAAGGGTTAGTAGTGATACTAACCCTTTTTTGTTTATATCCAATGGATGTTGATCCCATCTTTTTCCATTTTTCGGAAGTAAGTCATCTGGCGTTTGGCATATCTGTGTATTTCTGTTTCTAACTTGGTGAAGAAAATGCTGTAATCCATTTCTCCAAGAAGATAGAGTGAGGCATATTTGTACTCCAAACCGTAGTATTGCAACTGTTCATGGGTAAGCCCTCCGGCCAGTAATTGTTCGACTTCTTGCAAAAAACCGTTTTCTATGCGCTCTTTCAGTCGTTTGCTGATGCCTGTTCGCCTTTTCTCTAAAGGTGGATTTAGACCAATAACGAACACTTCTGGCGCTTGCTGCTGGGGTTTGAAGTCCGGGTTTTGTTGGAGAAACTCCAATATTTCGATGGCCCGTATAATGCGTTTATCTGTTGAGCAGTCTATCTGTAAGTCTAAGGGACAGGTGTAGGTCTTTAGCCGGTCCATTAACGCAGGCCTTGTCTGGCCCACAAGCGCTTCTTTGAATCCTGTTATACTAGGAATCAGTGCATAAGGCTTCTGTTGGATAACGCTCTGCAGATATAAGCCCGTACCTCCGCACAGAATTGTATATTTATCCTTTTTCAAAACGGATTGATACGCCTGATTGAAATCTATAATGAAATTTCCAAGATTGTATTTTGTTCCGGGTTCTTGTATATCAATGAGATGATAAGGAATATCTCGATATTCACTAAGGTCTTTTCCGGTACCGATATCCATGCGTCTGTAAATTTGACGGGAATCCGCACTGATGATTTCGGCATCAATTCGTTGGGCAAGTTGAACGGCCAGTTTGGTTTTTCCGGAGGCTGTAGGCCCCAGTATAACGATAACTTTCTCTTTTGGAACGTTTTCCTGTTCCAAAAGAGAAAGTATATGTCTTAATCTGTCTATCACACGACAAATTTAGTCCATTTTTCTGTTCCTTCGTTATTTTTTACAACGGTGTCAATAAAAGTCATACCTCTTACACCATCGTATACAGTTGGAAAATCTTGTTCTTCAGCGGTCGGGGTTCTGCCCTCTCGTTTTGCAGTGACCGTCAATGTAAAGTTGCGGTAAATGTTTGCAAAGGATTCCAATAAACCTTCTGGATGACCAGCAGGAATACGTGTATTATGCGTAGCGAAAGAACTCAATGTATATGGAGCTGCATATGCATTTCCGGTACGGTACAATTGACGTGGCTGATCAAGCATTTTGATGATCAGGTTGTTCGGATCTTCGTTGGCCCACTCTAACCCTCCTTTTTCCCCGTAAATACGGATACGGACAGCGTTCTCCTCTCCTGCTGAGATCTGTGATGCCATTAATACCCCTTTTGCACCATTTTCGAAACGCAACAATACCGAACCATCATCATCCAATAGTCGGCCTTCAACAAATGTTGTCAAATCAGCACATAACTCTTCAATTTTTAATCCCGAAACATATTCCGCAAGATGGGCCGCATGGGTACCGATATCGCCCATCACCAATGATTTACCCGAACGTTTAGGGTCTGCGCGCCATGCTGCACCAGCATTGCCTTCACGCTCGGTTAAACGGCTCAACCAGCCTTGTGGGTATTCAACAACAATTTTTCTTATTTTACCGAAGTGCCCTTCTTTTATCATCGCTTTGGCCTGTTTGACCATTGGATAGCCTGAATAAGTATGTGTCAGACATAATGTACGGCCTGTACGCTCTACAATCTCCTGCAATTCTTTTGCTTCCTCAACAGATACAGTCATTGGTTTTTCAACCACAACATCGAAACCTTTTTCCATGGCCAATTTTGCTGGAGCAAAATGTAGGAAGTTGGGCGTAACAATCGTTACAAAATCCATGCGTTCACCCTCGGGAAGCAGAGATTCTTTCTCGATCATCTCTTCGTAGCTTAAATAAACGCGCTCTGGAGCGACAAATAAGTCCTCCCCAGATTGTTTTGAAATCTGGGGATCGATGCTAAATGCACCACAAACCAACTCAATCTTGCCATCCATAAAAGCAGCGATGCGGTGTACAGCTCCAATAAAGGCGTCATTTCCGCCTCCGACCATACCCATGCGAAGTTTTCTCTTCATAACGTTATTATTTTTGATTATTTATTTTTCAAATTTTTACAGTGTACAATATACACAATTTAGCTTATTTTATATATAAAATCATCTTGATGCTCCCCAAGTTTTCCTTAGGAAAGCCGATTGGAACCTGAGCTATCAATGCTTTCAGCTCATCTTCGGTACGATATGCGTACCTGTTTGCTCCTGTTACCCAGAAGTGGATGGGCGCCGTAATTTCTTTCGCTATAAAGCCGATTTTTTCCAACGAGGAATCCTGATTCCAGTCGCGGTCTGTATAGGTCATGATATCCCCCGGCGAGAAGTCTTTCACAAAAGCTTTGATCAATTTGCTCAATCCGCCGATTACATTGTAACCGGATTTATTGCAAAAACGCAATAATTCAAAGGAGCGATAGGCATCGTCTTTATCATTCATACGTCGCCCTCCGGAAAAGATAGCAATGGAAACTAATTCACCTTGTTCATACAGCCCATATCGATATTTTCCCAAGATTGGTGTTTGCAGATGATGTTCCAGGAGAAACTGCTGACTTACTTTTTTATCAAGTCGGGCAACAACAGTCTTTCGTGCATAAATACGACGGTTGTTTATCGATTGAGCAACGATACGTTGGACAATAAGATCGAATTTTTGTTCCAATTGATCTTCATCTATATGGATACCAGAATCAATGCTTAGGAAGCGAAGACGTCGCTCATTGGGGTAAAGAAAGATTTTTTTTGTTGATTCAGAAGATTCAATTTGTATAAATCCATCTCCTTCGAGCAGGGTTAGTCCCAGCTCGAGTTGTCGCCCGAGTTCGTTTTTAAGCCGAATAACGAGATCTTTAAAGGATGCATTCATAAAACAAAAGTAACTTTTAGGGAAGTTCCGACGAAATATTCGCTTTTAATAATTATCCGTATCTTTGTGCAAAATATAATAGCACCTTGAAATACCGAGTTTTGAAGATATATACAGAGAGGGACATGAAGCGGGATAGAGGGTATTGAGAGACACTTGTGCTAGATAAGATAAGGGGATATTCCATAGGACTTTAAAAAAACAAACCGAGTGTAAGAGTTCATATATAATAGTGAACATCGACACTTATAAAATAATTATTTACATATGAAACTTCCGATAGTGGCGTATGGCGACCCAGTACTAAGAAAGGTTGCTGAAGAAATAGATGAAGACTATCCAGATTTAAAAAAACTGATTGACGATATGTTCGATACCATGTATGCGGCGCATGGTGTTGGGATAGCAGCACCACAAGTGGGCCTGCCAATACGTATCTTCGTTATTGATGCAACACCTTTTGCGGAAGATGATGAAGATAATAAAGAAATGCTGAAGTCCTTCAAAAAGGTGTTTATCAATCCGATAATGGTTGAAGAATCTGGGGAAAAATGGGCCTTTGGTGAAGGTTGTCTGAGTATCCCTGATATTAATGAAGATGTACTTCGCCATAAAAATATCCGTATCAATTATTTGGACGAGAATTTTGAAGAGCACGAAGTGGATCTGACGGGATTGGCGGCACGTGTTGTACAACACGAATATGATCACCTTGAAGGGAAGTTGTTTACGGATAAATTGAGCACCCTGAAGAAAACGATGCTGAAGGGTAGATTGGATGCGATTGCCAAAGGCAATATCCGGGTGGGTTACAAAATGAAATTCCCACAGCAAAAGAAAAAGCGTTAGTCCAAACTAACGCTTTTTTTATTTTATCGACAAGGATTTCGTTCAGATTTCCCCGCTCAATCCAACCGCGGTAGATATAGCCTGTACTTAACAGCGGTCATTCGGATCAGGAAGACTACTCCGGCAGCAATAAAAGCTGCCCAGGATAGATCAAGGTCAAGATGAACAAGCAAGATATAAATTAATCCGCCGGCTAGACAGGCTGTTGCATATACCTCCTTTTTAAAAATCAAAGGCGTCTCATTCAGGAGTATATCACGTGTCATGCCACCACATACGGCAGTAAACATTCCAAAGATGATGGCCGCATAGACGTTACTTTCATAATTTAACGATTTTTGTACGCCTAAGATGGTAAAAAAACTGATTCCTATAGCATCAAAGAGGGTTAGTGTACGATAGTAACTATACAGCTGCCGATTGAAAATAATGGCAATCAAGATACCCAGAAAAATGGCAATGAGATAATTGCTGTCATTTACCCATACTGGACGCAAGTTTAAAAATACATCACGCATGGATCCGCCGCCAATAGCGGTCACAAAACCGAGGAATGCGGCCCCAAAGATGTCAATATCCTTACGTTTCGCGGACAAGGTGCCCGATATCGCAAAAAATAAGGTGCCAAGCAAATCGCTCAAATAAAAGTAGTTGGCATCTGTTATCATTGTAAATACGTATTTAAAAATATTTTCCCTATTTCTTTAATCTATCTATGCAAGATTCCGACAAATTTAGGAGAAATCTCTGTAGTTTAAGTTCACTGTAAGACGAATGGCTTTTAATCCTACAATTCCTTGTACATCCTCTAGTTTTAGATGTTCAACACTATTTTCAATAATTCCCATATCATAAATCGCCTGTATACTCAGATTTAGGTCTTCTAAGATTTCATCCGAAAGATAGACAATGGCAATTTTGTTGACCTGTGTGAGCCTTTCCTTTGTGCGTTTTATCCTTATCTTGTCTATTCTTTTTTTGATGATTTCGTAACGGATATTCAATGATCCCTCTACATCAAATCGCCGCTCGTCTTCCCTAAAACTGATATCAATGCTATGTGGATTGATGAAGATGAGCTGTGTTGTCTCCAGGGAAAGTGGTAAATCTTGCTTCGCATGATATGTTTTCAGTGCAATCCGGGCCATGGAGATAATCTGTTGCCGCCGAAAGACATTGATGAATTCTTTGCTGAATGTTTGCTGCGGTGTAATAGATTCGCCAATATAGATATCGTATTCGATACCATCAGTTCTGAATTTTTGGAAATAGGATGGATAATTTCCCTGGATAAAGCTGTTGAAATGATTGAGCTCCTTACTAATAATATGATTTACCCGGCGTAATGAAGTCTCAAATTCATTCCGATAGAACTCCCCCGTTTCTCGATTGGTAAAAAAGTGACGCGCATAATGCTCGATAATCGCATGTTTTGTAGGGAACTGCTTTCTCGCCGCATCGAGAAAAGGTTGTACATCTTTCCGGAAGAATTCAATGATCCTGACCATAGACTCGTCAAAGGAGATTTGATCCAGCGACGCGGTAATCTGATCGACCCGTTTTGAAAAATCAACAATGAGTTGATGCCTGCCGTCCAATGACAATTCGTCAATAAGAAGCGCCAATTGTTTCACTTTGAAACTAAAATCCTTTAAAATTGACGCATTGCGGATGATGGTAGAATCTTTTACATCTATGGCCCCATAGAGCGGATAAACTTCTTCGAAAATAACGGGTCTGATATGTACATTCTGCTCATCTTGTTCGAATTCCTGGATATATTGAGCCGCAACATGATTAAACTTCCACTGAACTGCAGGTTGTATGGTGGTAAATCGGTTGATGATAATCTCGTCGATACGTTTTTTGAACTCTGTTGTGATATCATGTGAAAGCTGGGATAATAAAGGCACAAGCTCACGGAGAGAGTGTATCGTCTCATTATCGAGCTGATCGAGCTGATGACTGTATATTTCTAGGATACCAGATAATGCATGGTTATGTACCAGTGGGATGCACAGGTAAGTTTTGACACCCGAGGCCTTGATGCGTTCGTCAAAAATAGATGTGGTATTTTTAATCGTATCAAGGGTATTGTAAAAGATAAAGTGCGGATGTTTTAAATAATTAGCGATTGCTGGATTGATATTCGTATACCTGTTGCTGGTGTAGGGTTCGGAAATTAAAATACTTTTATTTGTAATGGAATAATCAAAAAAAGGCAGGCCGTTGAGCTGGAACAACGGAAACAGACTGAAAATTGTATCTTTCCCCTTGAGGATCGGAGCAATAATCTTTTCCAGATCTGATAAAAAAAGATGATAGTTATAGGTTGCAAGATCCAATAAGATAGATTGTATTCTCGTGCGGGTATGTGCTAGACTACTCTTTTGGGCGGTAAGGATGGTGAAACCCGACAATTCAAAATCTTCGATCTTAATGGCGTTGACAATATTATTCCAATCAAGTAAAGAAACATCGTTGGTGTTCTTGGTCAAACTCCTTACATCAAATTTCGGGAGTTCTTTTTTGGGCTTAATGTCAACAAATTTGAAATCTATATTTAGATCGTAATAGTCAATGATTTCGCCCTGTTCATTTAGGTGATGGTAGACAATTGTGTTATTTTCTTTAGTGGGGAGACCGTACAGCCGCTCGAAGATCAGTGTATACAGCAGCTTTTCCTGATTGTTCAGAATTCCTTCATCTTGCATTTGATCCTGTATCTCTTGTTCCACCAGTTTATTTTTCCAGAGTTTGAAAAAAGCCTCTGTTCCATAAAATGTTTCTTCAGCGAGTGCTGTTCCCAGGGCCCAATATTGCTTGGGATCAGTATCGATCAGGGACACCGAAAGACTATAAATGAGCTGCAAAATATCTTTATAGGCATTAAGATTGCGATCGCAGAGTTTGCCACTAACCTGTTCAATTTCTCTTACCCGTTCTAGTGCAACTAGTGGGATCATGTCATCAGAAGATACAGCGCTTCCAGTAAAGGATTCCAGGTACCGAAAAAAAGGCTCAAATAGAAGTTTTTTATCCGAGTTATACAATGTGGTCTTGACTTTAGTCAGTTGTACTTTTTTGATTTCCATGTATCGAACACTTTTAAAAGCGGAATCCGGTACTAAAATAGGGGTACCAACCTTCATTGGATTTGGCCATTACAAAATGAAGCGGCAATGCATTGGCGACGATATAATAAAGTCCGCCACCGAATCCTTGATGGACTGTCTTACTGTTGTGGTCTTTTGCCCACACTTTCCCGATATCATACATTCCCATGATTCCTAATTCTCCCGGTAGAACGTAGCTTTTTACCTCATGAATCTTGACGCGGGCTTCTAGGTTATTGTATACCATTTGTTCGCCAGCAAACCGATATTGACGAAAACCACGAAGGTTTTCATGACCACCTAAAAATAGATATTGATAGAATGTAGGGTTACCCACCACGGTTCCACCGCCTACTCTATTAGCGAATACAATACCTTCATTTAGAGCACTAAAATAGCCTGTCATTTCTGCACTTAGTTGCCCTGAATTTCTTGAATATTTATTTAGGCCCAAGAAAGAATGTAATGCTGCCTTAATAAATACTCCTTTACTTGGATTGATCTTGCGGTTACGTGTATCCTGTGTCAGAAAAGCATTTAACCCGACAAAAGCTTTGTCATTGGTAATAGAAACACTATCATAAGAGTGCAGTGCCTGTGGATTTAAGATAAAACGACCTTGATTTTCAGCTGGATCGAGGTGATAGAACTGGATATGGGGGCCGATAGCATAATTCAGTGTAGATGATGGATGCCACCGCAGTAGCGGATTGACATTGAAAATATTGAACCGGCTACGGTAGTATTTCGCGCCATACTGATCTTTTAAAAATTGCGAACCATTACCTACACCAAAGAAGTTCTGTGTATTGTCAGGCGCTTTTGCCAATGCATCAATGACGAAGTCTGCATTGCCGATAACATCTTCCCATTCGCCACGATAATGAATTTTATAGGCCCCTGTTCGGAATGCCGCAGCTACAGTAACCTGCTGTTTATAGGTAAAAGGTACTTTTCTAAATCCCCGCTGATGTGTATATGCGGCACCAAGTCCGAGAGAAAAGCCATCATCAGCATTATAGCCCGCCGTTAATAAGGGTAACCAGGAATTGTATAAATTCACGGGAACGAACTGTGTATTCAGGCTATCTTTACCCTGATGAAGCCTGATCCTGCTTTTTTCTCCTAAAAATGTAGAGTTACGCGTGTTCTCATAGAGCTTTATCTTTGATCTGCTCTTGTTGACTATATAGGTCTTTGGCAGGCTATCGCCAATAATACGCAGTTTTATAGGCGAATTTACGTTATTTATGGATATCGAGTCCTGACCTTCAGAAAGGTATAGCCGGATTTCTTTTGTTAGGTTCTTTTCATAAGTTTTATCCATCAGGGTTTTGGTCACCTTCCCATCTTTGTTGATTTTGGAGACAATGATTTTTAAGCCCTCATCTTTGGTGTTGGCAATCGCTACCTTTTCGTTTTTATCACTGAAATGGATATCGACAATATTATTGATAAAACGATAATATTCTTCCATTGCAGCGGGCAAAGCATCACGCCTGCTCTGAAGGGTACGGAAAATCTGTTCCCCGCGAATGGCAATGGACGATTGGGGTAGACTGTTGACAGACTGTCGGAGTACCGAGTCTGTCAAGCGGGCGACAAACTGTTCGACCTCTTTTGTCCATTCTTTATGGGAGAGTTGGTTACTGGGATGTGCGTTTAAAAATCTGGATTTAAAAAGCGAATATCGAATATTTGGTATACCTGTCGTAAACCCCTGCATAACCGGATTCACAAAACGTTGGTAAATGTCCTTCATCAAAAAACCCTGGGTCACGCGCAAGGCTTGATCACGGTCGCGTGGAATTGGGATATAGTCTTTGTCTTTATCGTCCGTGTCTTGATTTTCATTATACCAGCGCCATTGATCTTCATGACGATCCCAGTCACTTACAATAACGTCTAGCATACGAGCTCTAAGGTAAGCCTTCGGTTTAAAATTATCGTCATTGTCCTCCTGCAGTTTGCGTACCGCTTTTAGGCTATTGTCCGAGTCGCCTAAAGGCTCCCGTTCTTCCAAAAGGGCAACCGTATTTTCGAATAATGGTGCGTATTCACCCAAGATTGTGTCTGGAGCAACTACGCCAATAATCGGGTGTGCATGTGGCACATTGACCGCATTGGCCAGCGCAGGAATCATCAATGCGGAATAAGGGTGTTGTGCGCTCGTCGCATCGTCCAGCACATCTTGTACAAAAGTGCCGTGTAATTCTACCGGAATCAAAGATTCTGTCCGTTTATTGACCGAGCGAAGCGCCCATTCCCTTCCTGTCGGATCAGCCAGCCTGAGGGATACAGACTGCATCCCGCCACCCTGTTTGAGCGGTGTTAGACCGCCAAATAATGTAGAGAGCTGCAGCAGTGGCAATGTCGTTTCGGCCGCCCATTCTTTACGGTAATTTTCCCCAAGAAAAGATTTCTTAAATCTGCTCGCCTGCCCGTACTTCGCATTTGCTACGACAGTCGTGCTGTCTTTGATCAAAGCCTGTGGGAGAGCCTCGTTTTTGTGGGCATCAGCCGCAGGATTGGACTTGTTCTTCTGCTGGGCGGACGTCTGTATCGCGAGAAAAAGTAAAACGAATGGTAAAACCAGTTGCATACTTGTTATTTTTCAAATTTATAAATGATTCCCTTATCCTGATTACCAGATTCACTGCTGATGTAAAGGTTGGATTTTGAATCAAAGTTGATCCCTTCTGGTTGAGGGAATAGCTTTGGATCTAAGGATGTTATGGATTTGACACGGAAACTCTCATCCGTTACCACAAGAGCCCTATCAATCGAGGATAAAATATACCACTCGTTGCTGTCGGTTTTCTTTGCAAGGGCCGAAGGTTTGAATGTTTTTTTGATTTTTGGATCAAATTGCTTCAGTTCATGAATCTGAATCGCAAATTCACCTTTCGGGGTAAATTTGCCGTCACGCTCAATGGCGAAAATATATCCGGTTGTTTGTGATTGTTTTTTGTCTACCCGGCATTCTTTACAGAGGACATAGGCCAGGTTACTTGTTTTGTCCACAAAAAGTCCCTCATATTCACCTTTCGGCAAAATATCTTTTTGCTCAACGACCGTCTGTATGTTATCTTTTTCCGTTATGGGAAAGGAATACACAGATCCATTGCTCTTCAAAATAAAGAAGTGGGTTTTACTAATGCCGATATCTTCGTAATCACCGTCCTTTCCAAAGGGACTATATGTAAGCTTCTGGTTGGATAAATGGTATTTAAAAAGCAGCCCCTGTTCATCTTGAATGGCATAAATATCTTCATCCTGTCCTTCGAGAAATGCGATTCCTGATATTTCGAGCAGTTCATCGGGCAAGTTTATCTTTTTTCCGGATGATAATTTATACGGAATTGTCGGTTGCTGCTGTTTATCAGCTGTAACGTTGGTTACATTAGCTGTACGTTCTTTATTTCCATTACTGGGGTTGCAAGCCAGTAATGCAGTGGAAATCATTCCGAAAGCAAGAGCTGTTAGTCGTGTAGCGTCTTTCATCAGTTCATTTTTTTAAGTAGTCAACAATTTGTTGTTGCGATTTATTGCCAATCGAATGTTCGACAGGTATATTACGGCCCATCTCATCAAGGAGAGTTGCTTCAACATCATCGGCAAACTGAATTTCAAAGAGTTGCTGAATCCTGTTGGCCAATGCAGGGTCCATAATCGGGAAGCAGGTTTCTATCCGACGGTAGATATTGCGATTCATCCAGTCTGAGGAACCTAAATACACCTTTGTCTGCGCTCCATATTGGAATATAAAGATTCTCCCGTGCTCTAAATAGCGACCTACGATCCGTTTTATTTCAATGTTTTCACTTAGCTCCTTGACCTGGGGTTTTAGCCTGCAGATGCCTCTGACCAATAATTGTACCTTCACCCCTGCCCGACTGGCTTCGTATAGTTTATTGATTAACGATTCTTCCTCTAAATTGTTTAACTTAATTTTTACAGATGCGGGGATGCCCATTTTTACCTGAGCAATGGTTTCATCGATCAAAGTAACAAAAGTCTGTTTTAGATTGAATTGAGCGATCAGAAGCTGTTGAAATGGGATATCTGTCGGCTTGTCCGGTTTCTTTCTGTTGGGCAGAAACTCAAATAACAGGCTTAACTCTGCTGTTAATAGACGATTGGATGTCATTAAGAAGTAATCGGTATATACCTTGGCTGTTTTTTCATTTAAGTTGCCTGTCCCGAATAATGCGCTCTCTTTTCCGTCTTTTCGTTTGACAAGTGCAATTTTAGCATGCACTTTAAGATTTGGAATACTGTAACTGATCTTTACCCCCTGCTCTTTCATAATTCTTGACCAACGCATATTATTGGCCTCATCAAAACGAGCTTTCAATTCAACAAATACATGTACCTTCTTGCCATTCTTTGCTGCGGTAGCCAGTGCTTGGGCGATAAGTGAATCGCTGGCAATTCGATAGAGTGTAGTATGAATTTCGGCTACATCAGGATCTATTGCGGCCTCGTTAAAAAAACGAAGGATGGGATCAAAGGACTCATAAGGCGTAGAGATTAGCATATCATGCTGATCGAGCTGTTCAAAAATGGAGCGCTCAAAATCCTGATGTGCTGCTAGCTGCTGCTGTTTCGGAAAAGACAGTTCGTTCCGTTTTATGGGGAAGGAGAAAAAATCTTTCAGATTATGGTAATACCCCCCTGCAACAATACTACTTTTTCGAAGGTCGAAAAGAACGGCAAGCTTTTCAATGAGCGAATCTGGAAAACCAGGCTGATGTAAAAATCGGGTGGCATAGCCAAGGTCCCTTTTATTGACCTCTGCTTCTATTTTCTGTGCGATATCGCCATCGAACTCATCTTGTAGATTGAGTTCAGCGTCACGGGTAATTTTAAAAGAATAGAAATTTAAATTGCTATTCTTTATTAAGTCAGGCAGAAATAGCTTAATGATATCGTCGATAAAGACAACGTACGTACTAGCATCGAACTGACATGTAAAGAAACGATTGATACGATC
The DNA here is from genome assembly GCF_002000245.1 of Sphingobacterium sp. CZ-UAM. Classification (GTDB taxonomy): domain Bacteria; phylum Bacteroidota; class Bacteroidia; order Sphingobacteriales; family Sphingobacteriaceae; genus Sphingobacterium. Next base: position 908,706 of record NZ_MTCM01000002.1, read on the forward strand.
TGAAGGTATATTGACAATGAATAAATCTGTTGTATTATTGTCGGTCAGGGCAAAATACAGGCAGTTGTTGATCGGAAAAAAGGAAAATTCTTCGTCTATGCGAATTATTTGCAGATAAGAAGCAATCGTACTAAAAAAATAATTAGCTACAAGCGATTTTATCGCTAATGGGATTTCCTGGTTATAGATCAGTATAATCTTTTCGTTAGCTAGCTGATGAATGATATCAGTTAAAAATAGGCCAAATTTTTCCTGCTGTTTATCAATAATTTTAGTAGCCTTTTTATAGGTTCCAATATCGAGATTCGGAACCTCTTGATCACTGCTCTTCTTTTTAATTTTCTTCCATGCCATCAATACCGGCATCCGTACACGGTAAAACTCATCTAGATTTGATGAAAAAATGGCGAGGAACTGTAATTTCTCCAACAGTGGAACCTCCTGACGCCCCGCTTCGTCGAGTACCCTGTCATTAAACGATAGCCAACTGATATCTCTATTGATATATAAGTCTTTTTTTTTCATCTGCAAAATAATCTAAGAAGCAATAAGGTTAGCGATGCTTTCACTATTTTATAATAGGGTTGCGATCACAAAAGAAATAACAGAAATGACCAGGCCAAACATAAAAATACCGTAGGCATACCGTAGCAACTTGTATTTTCTGCCTAAAACCACGCCTTGGGAATAAACATCTTTTGTAAGCATACCATATAAGAATTCGGAGTCAGTCATTACTTTTTGCATCCCCTCATTGTAGTCATCGAGTTTCATTTTATAGAAATTCCCAAAAAATAATAGGTTGACGGTTTTATTCTCAATTTCCTGTTTTGAAAATTTCCCGGATGGTATTTTCGGAATAGTCGATAATATGGCCATGACCATGGTTGCCACGACAATTACCGTTAGAATAATTGTCGGGAAGATCAGATGTTCGTTACTATCTAATTTTCTAAATAAGACCGCGATAACGACAGATAGGATAATGGAGTTGACCGTTAATAATATATTAGCCTTATTGTCTGCCATGTCGCTCAGCCGCTGATTGTTGGACGATGTTATACGAAACATGGTTTCTATACCGCGTTCCGGTTTCACGCTTTTGTCTTTCTCTTTTTTTATTTCTTTCTTGTCTTCTTTTTTTTTGTCCTTGGATTTTTCCTGCTTACGTTCAAGTTCTTTTAAGTTTTCTTCTTTCTTCGCATTGAGCTTCTGCTGTGCATAGGCTGTGTGGTAATGATGGCTTGACAAGAGTTTTATTGTGCCAGCACGCCAAACATCCTTGTCAATTTCTTTACCTAAAACGGCTTCAGCTTCGGCCTTCATGAGCTTATTCCTGTTCTCAAAATCATCATTCCCGAAATGAAACAGATCAGCATCACAAAGAATCTGTTCTAATAGATTATTTGGATCCTGAGGCATTCTTGTCGCCAGAATACAACCTTTTATTTTTTCTTTCGCTTCTTCGGATATGCCTTTATCCGCTAGGAAATCCATGGCGATCTCTACGCTTTTTTTCTCATGACCGATTGCATTGTCAGATTTTACATAACCTAAGTCATGAAAATAGGCCGCACTGATCACAATAAAATGATCTTCATCATTTAACTTATAATAAGATGAAATCTCTTCGGCCGCCTGAACTACCGAATGCGTATGCAGACTGTTGTGAAAACAATGGCAGGATGAGATATTCTGTATAATATAAGTGTTAGAATATTCTTCGACTTGTTTTAGAAGTTCGTTATAATCTATCATGACCAGTAGGGTATTTTATTTAGAATAAAAGTATTCAATATCTTTAATATCTAGTATATGTACTCCCTCCTTTTCGTAATTTTTTGATCTAGATCAATTTAATATCCTAAGTAAGATGAGAGTCATCGTTTTTTATACCAGATGTCTTTTTACTGTTTACCATTATTCTAGTCATTTGTCTTTCGTAATGAATTTAAATCTCTGCGCATACTTGATCATATACGACAATGCTGTGGCAGAAAGGCTGAATGGTATCCTAAAAAGCGAATATCGAATATCTGAAACTTTTCCGAACTACAAAACGGCACTTGCACAGCTGGTCAAAGCAGTTTAAATATACAATCATTTTAGACCACATATGGCCTGCGACATGATATCTCCACAGCAGGCACATCAGCAATGGCAGAACCATAAAGTTCCGAAGGTGTTTCAAAGACGTAGCCCTGAAGCTAAAAAGTCCCGCAGCAAAACTAGGGAAACTGTGGTCTGGGAAAGGACAAACGATAACAGTAAGAAAACGGACAATGACAAACATATCCAGTAGAAAAAATAGGATGTAAAATCTATATAGTAATCTGTTCGGTAGATGTAAACCTATTTCAGTATAAGACAAAATCGGCTTTTTTCTACTCCGGTTCGGGTCTCGTTCGCCCCCGCTTCGCCCCCTGTTCGGAAATTCCCTATCCATTCTCTATCGTTTCCCTATCGTCCACCTATCTAAATGATAGGGAATGGATAGGGAAACGATAGGTAAAAGATAGGTGGAAGCCGAAGGAAGGGCGAAGCAGGTACGGACAGGTGACGGAGAAAGGCCGAACCCGCCGCCCTTCGGTTCGCCATTGCGCTAGGGGACCCGGCGAAAGCCCCTTTGCGGTCCGTGGTATCCCTGCCCGTACCGTATTCCCGGTACTATCCTCCCCCTTCCGGAGCCTTTCCTCCGGAGCGCCGTCTCCAATCCCGCCCCCAATCCCGCCGCAGATCCGGTACTAACCCACCATCTGTCTTTACCGACACCCCCTTCGCCGCTGTCGGCCCCCGCCGGAGCCTCACGGCCCCACTAGCCCCCCCTGCTGGGAAAAACAATCCCCCACCGTTCCAGCCAGTTAGCAGAAAAATAAAAGAAATAAGAACAAAAAGCTTGGAAGTGATTATAAAAACTCCCTATCTTTGCACCACTCCGCAAGGGAGGGACGGTTGCCGCCAGAGCAGGCAGCCATGAAAAAAGAAAGGTTTAAGAGAGCCTGGCAGGATTTAAAATCCCGTTCAGCTTATTTTAAACGCGGAAATCAGAAAAGAGAAAAAGAAAAAAAAACTTCAAAAGTTTTTTGGAAGTTCAAAAAAGATTTCTACCTTTGCAGTCCCAACGGAAACGGAGGGAAACAGAAAAAGATAAAGAGGGATGCAATGTCCATCGGAATAAAGCGGATACGGAAGTTGAAGCGCAAAAAGTTCTTTAAGAAAACACAATCATGTAGCGTGACGAGTAGACAAACGAAAGTCATGAACAAATTCAAGAATTAGTTCAATTCGATCCAAGATCAGAGATATAAAAAAAGAATTCTGATTATGTAAATAGTTAGAATCAAAAACTTCATTTTACAATGGAGAGTTTGATCCTGGCTCAGGATGAACGCTAGCGGCAGGCCTAATACATGCAAGTCGGACGGGATCCAGTGGTAGCTTGCTACCACTGGTGAGAGTGGCGCACGGGTGCGTAACGCGTGAGCAACCTACCTCTATCAGGGGGATAGCCTCTCGAAAGAGAGATTAACACCGCATAA
>NZ_MTCM01000011.1 GCF_002000245.1 Sphingobacterium sp. CZ-UAM
ACAACAATAAAAGAATAAAAAATAGATTAAATGGAAAGAGCCCGGTGGAATACCGAGCTCTCGTACAAAAAACTTAATTTTGTTAATCCGTCCAACTTTTTGGGGTCACATCATTAATGATCAGGCTTTTTTGTTTGGAGATTATCGGCGCTATTCAATATGGCCTCCCTACAGCGGACTGTTAACACAAAAATAATGTGCATAAGCTGCTGTTTGTCCGCTCGTTCGCAATTGTCCCTGATTTGTCCCTACTTATTTAATGTTGAATTAATAACAATATGAGATATTTGGTTTTGTTTGATAGCGCCTCTGTGTGCAACATTTTAGTCATTTAATTTTAACCAACATATTGATATGATGACCATAGTCTTACTTGTTTTTTTATTTTTAGGAGGATATTTTTTTTGGCGTACACAGCGACAGAAACAACGGTTCAATAGAAGCGTTGGCATGACGGTCAGCTATATGTTCCAGGAGCGCCCGGGGCAATATAGTGGCGATAGAAACGCTAAAGGTGGGGTATTTGTTTTTCAGGCAGAAAGGAGCGACGATCGGCTAAAAAATATTGTTATTCGAAAAGTAAAACCCTTGCATGCTGACTTGGATGTCAATCTCGAGCAGATTTTGGTTATTCCATTTGAACGGAAGGGAAATGCCAGGTCGGATGTTTCTGTGCGATTTAAGGTCAATAGGCGGAATGCGAAGGTCGGAGATTTGACAGGTGGCCGGGTAAGTATTTCTGGTGTGCTGAATTTTGAAGAAAGTAAACCTGAATCATTCACGGTAACTTTACCCATTTCGAATCTCTATCAAAAAACGGAGGCTTAGATCAGCTCAAATAACTCTTGTTATCATTTTTTTAGGCTCCTTGTTACAGGGAGCCTAAATTTTGTGTTCATTCCAATCCAATGTTCCACGTGAATTTTAAGTTTTTAACCTTGTAAGTAAGTGATTTAATAAAATCTGGACAAATTATTAACGATGTAAATCATGATTTAACAATTTATTCATTTGCATAGCTGATTTGTGTTGAGTACTTTTGTTACTCATTAATACTAAACCGATGTTGGATTCGTTGATTACTTCTAAGACCCGGCTCAAATTGTTGATTAAGTTTTTTGTTTCTGCGAGTAATCAAGGGCATTTAAGAGGACTGGCCGATGAGTTTCAGGAATCGACCAATGCGATCCGTAAAGAACTCAATCAGCTCTCGGAAGCGGGATATTTGGAAAAAAGTACATTAAAGAATAAAATATTATACCGAGCCAATACGAGTCATTCGCTATTTAAGCCACTTCAGAAATTAATTCATACGTATTTAGGTATTGATGAAATTGTCGTACAAATACTACAAAAAGCGGGAGATATTCAGGAGGTTAGCTTGATCGGGGACTATGCTGAGGGCCTGGATTCGGGAAGAATAGAAGTGTTAATTTTGGGCGAAAATATAAATCAGGCATATTTATTGCAGTTAGCGGACAAGGTTGAAAAAAAATTAGGGAAAAACATTAAGATCCATTTCAAAAATTTGAATACACAACGCAAAATAATACTTTTTGAAAGTGTTGCAAAGCTAAAAGCTTAAGCAAAATTTTGAATTAAATTATTGCACATTTTCAACGAGCAAAACTTGTGATTTGACTAATAATATATGAAGAAGAATTTAATTGTATTCGGAACCAGGCCAGAGGCTATTAAGATGGCTCCCTTGGTAAAAGAGTTCCAAAAAGATAAATCTTTTGAAACAAAAGTATGTGTGACGGCACAGCATCGTGAAATGTTAGATCAGGTATTGGAATTTTTCGATATTAAACCTGATTACGATTTGAACTTAATGAAGCCAAATCAAAATTTATATTCCCTGACGGCCGATATTATCACTGAAATGAAGGCCGTACTGGAAGATTTTAAGCCAGATTATGTCTATGTGCATGGTGATACCACCACAACGATGGCTTCAAGTATTGCTGCTTTCTATGCCGGTGCGCAGGTGTGTCATGTTGAAGCAGGACTTCGTACCCATAATAAACGTTCACCTTTTCCCGAAGAGATTAATCGGCAGGTTGCAGGGCGCATCTGTGATTTTCATTTTGCGCCTACGGAGGCTTCGCGACAAAATCTATTACGCGAAAATGTGCAAGATGTAGATGTGCTTGTTACAGGAAATACAGTTATTGATGCTTTGTTTGAGAGCTCAGACCGAGTAAAAGACCTAGATAATGAAGAAATTAGCCGTCTAAAGGAACTGGTCGATCCTGCGAAGAAATTAATCTTGGTGACTGGCCATAGACGTGAAAACCACGGACAGGGTTTTATTAATATCTGTCAGGCTTTAAAAGAAATCGCATTGTCCAATGCCGACGTGCAGATTATCTATCCTGTTCATTTAAATCCCAATGTGAAGAAACCTGTCTATGAGATATTGTCGGATGTACACAATATTCACTTAATTGATCCTTTGGCTTATCCAGCTTTTGTATGGTTGATGAATCAATCCTACTTGATTATTACCGATTCGGGGGGCGTACAAGAAGAGGCGCCAAGCCTTGGAAAACCAGTATTGGTGATGCGTGACACAACCGAAAGACCTGAAGCGGTAGATGCTGGGACAGTTATCCTTGTGGGTACAGATAAAGAGAAAATAGTAAGAGAAGCACAAGATTTGTTGACTAATAATAATAGGTATCAGCAAATGAGTGGGCTACATAATCCGTATGGAGATGGTAAAGCCTGTGAAAGAATTGTTAACTTTATTAAGAACTTAAAATAAATCATATCAATGCAAGCAAAAGTAGTAACCGTTGGTCTAGGATATATTGGATTACCTACCTCGGCATTAATCGCAAATAGCGGTATCGCTGTTCATGGTGTGGATATCTCACAACATGTGGTCGACACAATCAATGCAGGGAAAATTCATATAGTTGAGCCGGATTTAGATAAAGCTGTAGCGAAGGCTGTGGCAGAAGGCTTCTTGAAGGCAGATACAAAACCTGTTGAAGCTGATACCTATTTAATTGTTGTTCCTACTCCATTTAAGGGTGATCACCAGCCAGACATCTCCTATGTGCAAGCGGCGACAGAGGGAATTATCCCTTTGCTTAAAGAAGGTGATTTATATGTAATCGAATCGACTTCACCTGTTGGAACGACGGAAAAGATGATGGCTTTGATTTTTTCAAAACGTCCTGAGCTGGAAGGAAAAATTTCCTTGGCATACTGTCCAGAGCGTGTTCTTCCAGGAAATGTAATGTACGAATTAGTTCATAATGATCGTGTAATTGGTGGGGTGAACGAAGCATCTACGCAAAAAGCGTTGGCATTTTATGGTCAATTTGTAACAGGAGAATTGCATCCGACAAATGCGCGTACAGCTGAGATGTGTAAGTTAACCGAAAATGCTTCCAGAGATTCTCAGATTGCTTTTGCGAACGAACTTTCATTGATCTGTGATAAAGCAGACATTAATGTATGGGATCTAATTCGTTTAGCGAATAAACATCCTCGTGTGAATATTTTACAGCCAGGTTGTGGGGTAGGTGGACATTGTATCGCTGTTGATCCATACTTTTTGACAGCAGATTTCCCAATGGAGTCACGTATGATCGCGCAAGCTAGAGAAACCAATAATTATAAGTCTTTCTGGTGTGCAGAGAAAGTCAAAACGGCACGTTTAGAATTTGAAATTAAAAATGGTCGTCAGCCATCTATTGCGATTATGGGATTGGCTTTTAAACCAAATATCGATGATTTGAGAGAATCGCCAGCGATCCATATTGCAGAACGTGTACTACAAGATTCGGGAGATGCAGATATGTTTATTGTTGAACCAAATGTACACGAACATAAAGTATTTAAGCTAACCGATTACAAGGACGCGATAACAAAAGCGGATATTATCGTTTTCTTAGTGGCGCATAATGAATTTAAGACCCTCCATATTGAATCAGGTAAAGTAGTGTTGGATTTCTGTGGAGTTACAAATAAATAACAAATGAAAACAATAATCATAACAGGAGGTGCGGGATTTATTGGGTCACATGTTGTGCGTGAATTCGTTTTAAAATATCCCAATTATAATATTATTAATCTGGATGCTTTAACCTACGCAGGGAATCTAGCGAATTTAAAAGATATCGAACATCATGCTAATTACTCGTTTATTAAAGCGGATATTACTGATGCAAAACATATTTTAGAAATTTTCGAGCAATATAACCCTGATGGCGTAATTCATCTTGCGGCAGAGTCTCATGTTGATCGCTCTATTGTAGATCCTTTAGCATTTGTTATGACCAACGTGATTGGTACGGTAAATTTATTAAATGCAGCGAGAGGAATTTGGAAAGACAACTTCGATGGCAAACGTTTCCATCATGTGTCTACCGATGAGGTTTATGGGACACTGGGTGAAACGGGGTTATTTACTGAGCAAACATCATATGACCCGCATTCTCCATATTCGGCTTCTAAAGCATCATCAGACCATTTTGTGCGCGCTTACCATGACACTTACGGTCTGCCAGTTGTTTTGACAAATTGCTCTAATAATTATGGTCCAAATCATTTTCCTGAGAAGCTTATCCCATTATGTATTCATAATATTTTAAATAATAAGCCTCTGCCTATTTATGGAGACGGAAAATTTACACGAGATTGGTTGTTTGTAATAGACCATGCGCGTGCCATAGATTTAGTTTTTCATAATGGTAAAAATGGGGATTCTTATAATGTTGGTGGTTTTAACGAGTGGCAAAATATTGATTTGGTAAGAGAATTGTGTAAACAAGTTGATGAGAAGTTAGACAGACCGCAGGGAACGGCCGCCGCATTGATTACCTTTGTTAAAGATCGCCCTGGGCATGATCTGCGTTATGCTATTGATGCTAGTAAGATTAATCAAGAGTTAGGCTATCAACCATCTGTAACTTTCGAAGAAGGCCTGTCTAAAACGATTGATTGGTATTTGAATAATCAGGATTGGTTAGATCAGGTAACGTCAGGAGAATATCAAAATTACTACAAAAAGCAATATCAAGGATAATATGAAAGCCACGGAAACAAAGCTACAAGGCTGTTTTATTTTAGAGCCAGCAAAGTATGGTGATAGTCGGGGGTATTTTTTTGAAAGTTTTAATGAAAAAACATTTAATACTTTGACAAATACTAATACACATTTTGTTCAGGATAATCAGTCTTTCTCAACGAAAGGTGTACTACGTGGGTTACATGCTCAAGCAGGAGAGCATGCTCAAGCTAAATTGGTCCGAGTGCTTCAAGGTAAAGTACTTGATGTAGCCGTTGATGTTCGGCCTAATTCACCGACGTTTGGTGAATATGTAGCGGTGGAACTTTCTGACGAGAATAACTTACAACTTTTTATCCCAAGAGGTTTCTTGCATGGATTTGTTGTATTGAGTGAAACAGCAACTTTTTTTTATAAATGTGATAATTTTTATAACAAAGAAGCAGAATGTGGGGTAAATCCATTAGATGAAGATCTGGTTGTGGATTGGGCAATTCCAATAGAGGAAATGATTTTGTCGGATAAAGATAAGGAAGCATTGAGCTTTAAGGAAGTTTTTGGAATATGAAAATTGTAATTACAGGGGCTAACGGACAATTAGGGTCCGAACTGCAAGATATCTTAAAATTAGATGCGACTAAAGAGTGCTTCTTTTTGGATCGTAAGCAGTTGCCTTTAGATCAAGTTGGTATCATTCAAGATATACTTGCTATGTACCATCCTGATCTTATTATTCATGCAGGAGCGTATACTGCTGTTGATAAAGCGGAGTCTGAGCAGGATTTAGCAGATGCAGTGAATCATCTGGCAACAGAAGAAATTGCACAATATTGCAGACTTAATGACGTCCGGTTGATTGCTATATCCACTGACTATGTTTTTGATGGAACCTCCAGTAAACCTTTAAAAGAAACTGCTGACGTAGATCCAATCAATACCTATGGCCTTTCTAAGTTAAGAGGAGAACAAGCGATTCAAAAGTGGTTGCCTGAAAGTATTATTATTCGTACATCTTGGGTTTATTCTACTTACGGCAATAATTTCGTAAAAACAATGGTACGTTTAATGACAGAAAGAGATGAGATTGCTGTAATTAATGACCAGATTGGTTCACCTACTTATGCGCGAGATTTGGCGCAGGCTATTATCGATATTATTAATGGTAATTGTTGGGTTGGGGGAGTATATCATTATAGCAATGAAGGTAAGACATCATGGTACGATTTTGCTTTGGCAATTCGTGATATTAAACATATTGATTGTCAGATTAATCCGATTCCTACGGCCGCGTATCCAACCCCAGCAAGACGCCCACATTATTCGTTATTAGATAAAACGAAGGTTAAGGGAACATTTAAAATTTCCGTTCCATATTGGAGAGATAGTTTAATTGAAATGTTAAATAAAATTTAAAGTTATTAAAATCGTTATACATGAAAGGAATCATTTTAGCAGGAGGATCCGGTACTAGACTTCATCCATTGACATTAGCTGTTTCCAAGCAACTTATGCCTGTGTATGATAAACCTATGATATACTATCCTTTATCGACATTGATGTTGGCGGGAATTAATGAGATTTTAATCATTTCAACACCACAAGATCTGCCGAATTTTAAGAAATTATTGGGTGATGGTTCGCAAATAGGATGTCGATTTGAATATATTGAACAGCCAAGCCCGGACGGACTTGCGCAAGCATTTATATTAGGAGCAGAATTTATCGGAAATGACAAGGTTGCGCTTATATTAGGAGACAATATCTTTTATGGTTCGGGAATGTCAAAGTTATTGCAATCTTGTGCTGATCCTGATGGAGGAGTAGTCTTTGCATATCCTGTCCATGATCCAGAAAGATATGGGGTAGTTGAGTTTGATGAAAATAAACAGGTTGTTTCTATAGAAGAGAAGCCCGTAGCTCCTAAATCAAGCTATGCCGTTCCTGGATTATATTTTTATGATAACGATGTTGTTGAAATTGCGAAGAATATCCAGCCGTCTGCTCGGGGAGAACTGGAAATTACGGATATTAATAAAGAATACTTAAAAAGAGGTAAACTTCAAGTTGGTGTTTTTGACCGTGGGACCGCCTGGTTGGATACGGGTACAATTCAATCGCTAATGCAAGCGGGGCAGTTTGTCCAAGTAATCGAAGAAAGGCAAGGAATGAAAATAGGTGCTATTGAAGAAGTAGCATACAGAATGGGTTTTATTGATAAAAAGCAACTTCATTTAATTGCAGAACCATTACGTAAAAGCGGATATGGAGAGTATTTGATTCGGATTAATAAAAAGTAATCGTGTTTTTTTCCATACTTTGCCAATAATAAAACGACACCTGTGAATTTTAAAAATATAATAAGAAACAACTCAAAGATCATTAACAACTTTGTTTCTTTAGTGATATTAAATGTTGTTAATTATGTTTTTCCTCTTATTATTATTCCAATTTTGATTAAACGTTTGGGATTAGAGGTTTATGGAAAATATATTTTTGCATTCACTATTCTAAATTATCTTAATTTGATCGTTCAATATGGATTTAATTTTTCAGCAACTAATAAAGTGGCAAAAAATCAAGAAAATAAATCTTTGATTTCTGGCGTTTATACATCGGTAACGCTGATTCGAATTTGTTTTTCGATAATAATTACTATAGGTCTTTTATTGTCTGGTTTTTTTATTAGGGATCAGTTCCTAATGTATATAATGGGCATTGGAATATTTTTTGGACAGGGGTTAATTCCAGTTTGGCTTTTTCAAGGATTGGAAAAGATGAAATATATTACAGCTGTGAATACACTCGTAAGGCTTTTGGCATTTATATTAATAATATTAATGATTCAGACACCCTCAGATGTAAATTTTTTGATGTTTATTCAAACGTTAAGCTTTGTATTGGGGGGCGTTGCTTCTTTGTTTCTGGTCAAATACCAATTGAATATTAATTTTACTTCGCCAAATATTAAATCTATAAAGGAGAATTTAAACGAGGGCTGGAGTTTATTTCTGTCGACAATAGGAATGAATCTTTATCGAGAGTCCAATGTTGTAATTTTGGGTATCGTAGCTGGTTACTCTACAGTTGGTTTATATTCTCCTGCTGAAAAATTAATCAAGGGCATACAATCATTTACTAATATTATTGTGACAGCATTATATCCGCATTTTAGTAAGAAGATGAATGGAAACGAATCTCAGGGGTATGTAAGCTTTCAAAAAATCGGAAAATTATTGACTATAATATTCTTTTTTGGAACAATTCTTATGATCATTCTGTCTCCTTATATAATTAATGCCTATATTGGAAAAGGGTATACTTCGACAATTATAGATTTTAAAGTTTTGAGCTTAGTGATATTATTTGGTGGACTTAATTACTATTATGGAATAGTGGGACTGGTTAATTTTAATAAAGAGTCACTATTTAATAGGCTGGTTTGGGTTAGTGGCGTTGTAGGAATTTCAGCAAGCTTCATCCTTTCATATCTTTTCAAGGATATTGGAGCTGCTATTGCTATGGCAATAGCAGAGATTGTCTTATTGGGCTTAATTATTAGGTGCTTAAAAAAATAAAGGATGGCATTATTTCTTTTAATTTTACTGATTGCTATTATATTAGTTTTTGATAAGAGGTATCATAAAACATATTATACGCCGAGCATTATTTTATCTGTACCATTTTTGATAATCTGTATTTTGTATGACCTAAATTCGGAAAATTTGGGATTTAAACCTTTGGATTACGATGTTTTGTATATCTGGTTTTTTGGCCTAATTATATTTTGGGTAGCTGGTACAGTCACAAACGTTTTGATTCCAATAAAAGTTATTAAGACAAGCTTGAGCGAAAAAAAGAACGATATAAAAAATTATAGTAGGAAACTTGTAAATTTCAGCTTTTTAATCGCTTTAATATTAACTTATTTTTTAATCACTTCATACAATCTCTACATAACCCAGGGTGGAGAGGCCGTTGAGAAATTCTTAGGTGTTGGTATTCAAGCGCACCTAGTTATTGTTTTCAAGTTGCTCTCAATTATCTCTTTCTTAGCGTTATTTGGTGATGGAAATCGATTATTTAAACTTAAAAATATATATGTAGTGTTTGTTGCCATAGGCCTATCTATAATGTATGCTACAAAAAGCGGAGTGTTGATTCTCTTAATGAGCTATTTCCTTTCATGGATATTCTTTTTTAATAAAACTATTAGAATTACACATATACTTTTGGCTTTGGGATTGGGATTTGGGATCTTTTTTGCATCATATAGCTTAGTTTTTGGTTATTTAGCTCCTATAGACTTTATTTGGAATCATATGTTGTTATATTATGTCTCAGGGACGGCAAGTATGAACGCTTATTTTTCAGCGCAAAACCCAGTTGGTATAGAACCAGATATGTTGTTTAGAACGCTCAATAATATCTTTTATATGTTAACAGGAAACTCTGGTGAAATTAAAACAGTAATTTCTAATGAATGGACTGATATCGGTAATGGTACAGTTATTAATGTAAAAACCTTTTTTGGTACAATTTATTTATACGGTGGACTAACCATTGGGATAATTTCTGTAATAATATTTTCAATAATCAGTAACATAATTTTTAAATTGAGCAAAAGGAAAAATAATTTTATTTTTTTGGTTTTAAGTTGCTATGTTTTAGCACTATTATGCTTTGGATGGTTTGATTTTTATATGAATTCTGTAGCATTCTACGAGTCTATCTTTTTTGCTGTGATTTTTAACTTTTTATTAATAAGAAAGGCAAAGTATGAATAATTATTATATTGTGATTTTGAATTGGAATGGTTGGCATGATACTCGACTTTGTATAGACAGCATTCTGAATAGAACATCTTCCAATAGATACTCAATAGTTTTAGTAGACAACGGATCTTCTATGGATGAGGTTAGGGAAATTGAATCTTATTGTGGGGAGAATTTTAAATGTGTAATATCTGAGAATAAAGAATATTTTCTGAATTCATCGGTAGAGATACTAAATGACTTCCATTCTCACCGGTCTCAAGATAGGATTTTGATTATAAAAAATAATGAAAATCTTGGTTTTGCAGCAGGTAATAATGTAGCTCTACAATTCTTGAAAAACATTAATGAACACTATGCCATTTTATTGAATAATGATACTGAGATAGAGCACGAAGCTCTTGATAAAATGTATCAGTTTTTATTGGATAATGAAAAAAAGGATGTTGTTGCTGTTATCCCACAGATTCGTTATTACAACCCCAATAATATAATTTGGAATTGTGGTGGAAGTATCAATTGGTTGGGTGTACGTAAATATGATTATGCATTTGATAATATTGATAAAGTTCCTCAACAAGGGGCAAAGCGTGTCGATTATGGTACGGGCTGTGCTTTAATGATGAATATTAATAAAACCGGAGTACTTTCCGAAAAGTTTTTTTTAGGAGAAGAAGATATGGAGTTCGCTTTTCGATTAAAAAAAATGAACACCAAAATATTCTGCTTATATCCAGCAATTATTTATCATAAAGTGGGAGCTTCTAGGTCTAAAATTTCGGAAGAAAAAATGGGTAACATGGTCTACCATTATTCTATGAGAATGTCCAACCTTAAGGATAACTTACCAACAATAGTATGGTATTTGACAATGGCAGCTCACTACTTAAGTACAATACGCATATTAAAAAAAGAGCAATTTTTTTCCATCAAAAAGGTTAATTTAATGTGGAAAGATATCTATAAAAATGTGAAGACAATCGATAAGTATAAAAGAGAGGATTTTATTAGAATTACAAATAAAAAATACTAGAGTGGCTAATAAATTGTTGATTATCGGGAAAACACCTCCGCCAATAGGCGGGGTTACAATACATGTTAAGAGATTGTTAGATGGTTTAAAGGTTAACGGCTTTAATTTTAGGTATTTGCCGCTAACGCCAATAAAATTATTAACATTATGTTTTATTTTGCCTCGTTATAGTGTATTACACCTGCATACATCGAGTATTATCGTTCAGAGATATATTAGTGTACTGTGTAAAATTACTTCAACAAAATGTATAATAACCTTTCATGGAGATTTAAATAGATTTGCGGAAAAGGACTTAAAAAAAGTTGAGAAAGTTTTAAAAACCATAGATATTCCAATTGTTTTAAATAAAGGAAGTTTTGATATAGCGAAGGACCTTAATACTAATACAATTAAAATTTCGTCTTTTATTCCCCCGTTTGAAACGGAAGAGTTAAGTGGGGCAATCAAAAAGTTAATTTATTCCATAAAGGAAAAATATAAACGTTTGTATGTTACCAATGCCTATGGATTGACATACGATAAGTATAACAATGAAATTTATGGAATATTCGATTTAATTAACCATTTTAATAATAAAGCCGATGATGCTTTGGTGGTCTCTGATCCCTCTTCTCAATATTTAAATTATATTGTGGAAAATAAAATAAAAACTAATGATAACATTTTTTTTATCAATGAACACCACTCATTTTATGAACTGTTAAAACATGCAGACGCAAGTATAAGAAATACCTCAACAGATGGCGACTCTATTTCATTGAGAGAGTCTCTCCATTTAAAAAGGGTAACCTTTGCTACCGATATCGTTTCTAGGCCATCAGGTACAAGATTATATAAGCGAGGAGAATACAACTTTGATTTGGGAACTGCAGATAAAGATGGGGCGGAAACTGAATCATTAGTTATTAATCAATTAATAAAAATTTATAAAGAGATACAGTAATGAAACAAATTATTCAATCCTTTAAGACAGGAGATACTATACTTGAAGAAGTGCCTGCGCCGCAAGTTAGAAGAGGTTGTGTTTTAATTCAAACCACCCGATCATTGGTATCATTGGGAACAGAAAGAATGTTAGTCGAGTTTGGAAAGTCTAATTTGATTCAAAAAGCTAGACAACAGCCTGATAAGGTAAAGCAGGTCCTAGATAAGATTAAAACGGATGGGTTGCTTCCAACCATAGAAACAGTCTTTAATAAATTGGGCGAACCTCTGCCTTTAGGTTACTGTAACGTTGGACGTGTTATCGCGGTTGGAGAAGGAGTCAATGATTTTAAAATTGGTGACCGTGTAACATCGAATGGTCAACATGCTGAATTTGTATGTGTGCCCAAAAACTTAGTTGCTCATATTCCAGAGAATGTTACAGATGAACAGGCAACCTTCACTGTAATAGGATCCATAGGACTTCAAGGTATTCGTCTATTGAACCCGACAATTGGTGAAACAGTAGTCGTAGTGGGATTAGGTTTGATCGGGTTGTTAACAGCTCAACTTCTAATCGCGAATGGCTGTCGAGTTATTGGTGTGGATATTGATGAATCAAAATTGGAACTAGCAAAGAAGTGGGGGGTGATTCCATTTAATCCTATTAAAGGGGATGTGGTTAAATTTGTTGAAGATCTCACAGATGGCATTGGTACCGATGGAGTGATTATTACAGCTTCTTCGAAAAACAACAGTATTATTTCTCAAGCTGCTAGAATGAGTAGAAAAAGAGGGCGGATTGTTTTGGTTGGTGTGATCGGGCTGGATATAAGTCGCGCTGAGTTTTATGAGAAAGAGCTGACCTTTCAGGTCTCTTGTTCATATGGTCCGGGAAGATATGATGAAGATTATGAGCAGAAGGGTATTGATTATCCATTGGCATTTGTGCGTTGGACAGAGAAGAGAAATTTTGAAACAATATTACAAGCTATAAGTTCTAGCCGAATTCATGTGGAAGAGATGATCACCGAGGTTGTTCCAATAAATGACTATATTAAAATTTACGGTGAAATTGGAAGCCGAAACTCTATAGCCTCCATTTTGCAATACGATGAAAAAGTGCAATTATCCCCCAGCCATAATGTGAAATTAATAGATGCAGACTTTTCAGCTTCAAAAGGCGTAATTGGTATCGTCGGTGCGGGTAATTTTACAAAAATGACTTTAATGCCTGCGCTTAAAGATAGCGGGGCGATTTATAAATATATAGCTAGTAACGGAGGTGTAACAGGAACTGCTTTAGCCCAAAAATATAATATTGCAAATTCAACGACAGATTACCATGAGATACTTAGGGATTCGGACGTTGATTTAGTTTTAATCACAACACGTCATAATTTACATGCTTCAATGGTTATTGAGGCCTTGAACGCAGGAAAGAACGTTTTTGTGGAAAAGCCCTTGGCACTAAATCAGGAAGAATTGGAAAGGGTGATTGAAGCACAGCAAAGATCGGCTAAAAATATTACTGTAGGATTTAATAGAAGGTTTTCTCCACATATAGTTAAAATTAAGCAGTTTGTTGGGGATGCACCGATGAATGTTATTGCTACGATGAATGCTGGTACAATACCTTCGAATGTTTGGGTTCATGATATGAAAGTGGGAGGAGGACGAATCATTGGAGAAGCCTGTCACTATATTGATTTAATTACATTTTTGACTGGAAGCAGAGTTAAATCTGTGTGTATGAATTCCTTAGGTTTAAATCCCGAAGAAAATACAGATAACGCCAGTATTCTGCTCAGATACGAAAATGGATCTACAGGAGTAATTAACTATTTTGCTAATGGCTCTAAAGCTTATTCAAAAGAAAGGGTAGAGGTCTTTTCACAAGAAAGAACATTTATTATGGATAATTTTAGAAGAACTGAGGCCTTCGGTGTAAAAGGTTTTTCTACATTGAAAACAAGTTTGGACAAAGGACATAAAGCCCAATTTCAGCAATTAATAGGTAAAACTAAAATGGGTGGAGACTGCCTTATTTCTTTAGATGAGATTATTAACACTACAAGAGCTTCTTTTGCTGCTATCGAGAGTTTGAAGCGAAATAGTTGGGTCGATGTTTTATAACCTCCGAATGTTATAATCATTTAAGTTTGGAGTATTTGAATGTTTGATTTAAGGATAGCAAATTAAGTACATTTGTAAAAAGGAAAAAAAGGTTAAAATTTTTGGATATGAAAAAAATAGTCTGTTTCTGTGCAGGTATATGTCTTTTCTTGACTATTTTATCTTGTATAGATAGTGAAAGCTCTAAAGTTTCAAACAATTCAGAGATTGAGCCAAAACCTAAAGAAAATTCGGTCAACAAATTCCTTTTTAATAAGGACGACTCAACTTCGGATATTAAGTATTCTAACAAGGCTGAGGCACCATCCGAATTAAAAGTTGCTATTTCTGATACAATTAATGTAAAAGATTTTGGCGCGAAAGGAAATGGGATTGATGATGACGGGAATTCATTTCAGACTGCAATTAATAGTTTGAAAAAAGGTGGTGTTTTGCTAATTCCAGAAGGCATTTATCTAATCAAACGCACATTAAATGTTAAGTCAAATATTACAATAGTTGGAAAGGGAAGTAAAACTAGACTCCAATATAGATGGCCCAAATTTAGTATTACTAAAAAACTCCTTTATGGTTTTTTGTTGACAGAGGCGTCGAATGTAACTTTTAAAAGTTTCCACATCGATGGTGGTGCCAGTAATTATAATCAAATAATATTAGATGATAGAAAAAATCAAACTTGGGACGTCGATGGAGCATATCATTTGTTTTTCATTAAGCCTAAATCTGATTTCGCTGTTTCAAATATTTATTTTGAAAGGTTGGAATTGTCGAACTCTTTTTTTGATGCCATACATACATATACTAGGCCGGCAGATCCCGGACCAAAATACAAAACAAAAAACGTGTTTGTGAATAACTGCGTGTTTAGAAGTATTGGTTGTCATGGAATAGGTGTAGGATTAATTAATAATATGACTGTCAAAAATAGTAGCTTTCGAAGAGTTGGATTAATGAAAATGCTTAGCTCTGGTTATGGAAGTGGAATGGCGGTCGACGCAAGTGGGGGATCTGAAAATGTAAAAATTTTGAATAATAGCGTAGATGGCGCTGCTGCTGGGTTTAAAACGGAAACTCATGAAAATAACGGCGGACGGTATTTGACAAGTCGTAATATAACGATTTCGAATAACAAAATTAAAAATCTTTATAGCGGTAGTGACTATAAGATCTTTTATGGGATCAAAGCGAATGGCATAAACATTATTGTCAAAAACAACCTAATAGAGTCGTTTTCCCATGGAATTCTAATTGGGAAAGATGCATCAGATTGTGTTATTAGTGGAAATAAAATTCTCGCAAAAGGAGAAGAGTCTGTAGGGATTAGATGTGACAAGAATGGAGGCGGACATGTAATAACTGATAATCAAATTAAAAATTCTAAAACTCAAGGAATTTTAATATCAAATTCAGATAATTTAAAAGTTTCAAGAAATCTGATAATAGAGAGCAGACTGGATAATATTAGGATTGCAGGAGGAAATAATATTTTGTTGGATGGTAATATATGTGCAAATGCCGGTACAAATAATATAACTATAGTTCCTCTCAAAGGAATGCAAATCTCTACAGTTTCTGCTTTAAATAATATTTGTTATGATATTGATGGTTCCCAGAGAGATCAAACCAAGCGAATTTTGGTCGCGAGTGCCCAAAATGTCAGAATTAATGGAAATAGATTGAATGCAGTCACTGCCTCTACAAAAATGTCAAGTTTGACCAATAACAACTCATCTTTGACGTTTAGTTCAACTTTTCCCAGTCAGGGAACTTTTGTTAAAGGTGATTTCGTTGTTAAAAAGCGTAATAAAGCAACGATTGATAACTCTGATAAGATTATTGGCTGGGAATGTACTGAATCTGGAAAACCAGGCAGGTGGAAAGTAATTAAACTTGATTTTTAACAACAATTAAATTGAAACTTAACTTATTTATACAGCTTTTTCAAAATATGGGGACTCGATATACCATATATCGAATACGGCATGAATTGGAAAAAAAGATAGGCTACTTAAAGAAGAAACATCCTGTTAACCTCTCATTTAAAGTACCGATTACTATTTCCGATTGGAAAGCCTCCCATAATCCGTATGTAATTGAGCCGAAGGAAGCTTTATTGATACCAAAGGAACATTTTGAGCCTTTGAGAGAAAAGGCTGAAAGGATTTTGGCAGGTGAGATACAGTTTTTTAGTTCGGAATGGAGATCCTTGGGGAAAGACTATAATTGGATCACTAATCCTTCAACAGGTTATCAATATGACATCACTACCCATTGGTCTCAAATTCCTGATATTTCAGAGGACGCGGGGGATATCAAATTTGTCTGGGAAAAATCACGTTTTTCCTATCTATTGACTCTAATTCGATATGATTACCATTTTGATAAAGACTTAAGCGAATTTATATTTTCTGAAATAGAGGATTGGATAGATTCAAATCCAATTAATCAAGGACCAAATTGGAGATGTAGCCAAGAGATTTCCTTACGTATTCTCAATTGGTGTTTCGCAATATATTATTATCAAAATTCTGATGCATTAACAGAAGAGCGATGGCAAAAAATACAGAATGTTGTTTATGCGTCTATTCATCATGTTTATCACCATATAGACTTTTCGCGAATAGCGGTGCGTAACAATCATGCGATTACCGAGACCCTATTTCTGACATTATCAAACATTTTGTTCCCCTTTATTCCAGAAACTAAAGATTGGTCGAAAAAAGGGTTGAAATGGTTTGAAGACGAAATTAATTACCAGATTTATGACGATGGAACATTCCTTCAATTTTCAATGAATTATCATCGTGTAGTGATTCAATTATTATCGTTGGGGATTTCTGTTTTTCATAAAAACAATCGTAACTTTCCTAAGTTTATCTATAATAAAGCATATCGATCACTTAATTTTCTCTATCAGTGTATGCAAGACGAGAATGGAAAGCTTCCTAACTATGGATCAAATGATGGAGCTTTATTTTTTCCATTAGCTGATGCGGATTATAGAGATTATCGGCCTCAATTGAATACACTACATTACATATTGACTAATAAAGCTCTGTTTGAAGAAAGGGAGATTTTGGAAGATTTAAATTGGAATGGAAAAATATCATGTATTAATGTCTTTCCTCCATTGAGGAAACAGCAGGGGGTACAATCCTTTGATATTGGAGGATATTTTGTCTGTAGAGATAATGGCTTTTTTACGTTTATTAGGTGTGGGGATCATAAGGATCGTCCCGCACAAGCGGATAATTTACATCTTGATATTTGGTATCAAGGAAAAAATATTCTTAGAGATTCGGGAACGTACAAATATAATACAGATAGTGAAAAGTTAAGATATTTTATGGGCTCGCTTTCTCACAATGTAGTTGTTGTGAACGAAGAATCTCAAATGTTAAAAGGAGGCCGATTTATTTGGTATTATTGGACACAAAAACTACATGCTGGGTGGAGTGAAACTAATAATGATTATATCTTTTCAGGGGAGATTAAAGCATTTCAATTTTTAAACAAAAATGCTACCCATAGAAGGAAAATTTATATTTCTAAAAAATCTTTAAATTGGATCATTGAGGATGAACTAAGGAATCTTGAAAATTATAAGATGAAACAGGTGTGGCATCCTGCTGATCCGCGGTTAAAAATTGAGGCTGAATGCGCTAAGTCAGAATTCAGCTCTTATAATTCTGATTATTACGGTAGTTATACAAAAGAAAAATCAATATTTTTTGAATTTCATAACAAAATATCATCAATAATTACTTTTAATATATAATGAAAATTTTACTGTTACACCAATATTTCTTGGAGGAAGATGATCCCGGTGGATCCCGTTGGAATGAAATCACAAAAACGTGGACTGATCTTGGCCATGAAGTTGCGGTAATTGGCGGAATGATGCATTATAATGGAAATGCCAAGCGAGAAGAATATAAAGGGAAATATTTTGTTAAGAAAAAGCAAGGGAAGGTTGATGTCTATAGAGCCCATGTATCTGAATCTTATAACAGCGGATTTTTAGGGAGGCTTTGGGGATATTTTTCGTTTATGTTTTCCTCTTTATGGACTGGATTATTCAAAGTAAAAGGCAAATACGATGTGGTTATTGTGACCTCGCCGCCATTATTTGTGGGGATTTCTGGTTATCTAATCGCTTTGTTTAAACGTCTACCTATGGTGTTCGAGATACGGGACCTCTGGCCCGAATCGGCAATCGATACAGGCGTATTGACCAATAAGTGGATTATCAAACTAGCTTATGCAGTAGAGCGTTTTATTTATAAAAAAGCAAGATTAATTAATGTATTGACGCCGGCTTTCTTCAATACATTAAGAGACAAGAAAGGAATAGCAACGGATAAGTTGATCATGATACCCAATGCGGCTGATTTTTCATTATCTGAAGATATTGTCCAAACTTTTGACCGATCTAGCTTTCGGAAGGAAAATGGCTTGGAAGATAAATTTGTTATCACTTATGTCGGTGCGCATGGAGTAGCAAACCATTTGGATCAATTGTTGGAAGCCGGAAAATTACTGGAGGACACGAATATACTTTTTTTACTTATCGGGCAGGGAATGGAAAAGGAACGATTGATAAAAAAAGCGGATGATATGCAAGTAACTAATGTACGTTTTCACGACCCGGTTCCAAAACGTGATGTTTTCAAATTTATATTGGCATCTGAAATGGGCGCATCAGTTTTAAAAAAGGTGGACACATTCAAAACCGTTTATTCAAATAAAACATTCGATTATTTCTCTTGCCAAAAACCCATACTGATGGCTATTGATGGCGTATCCAGGGAATTGGTAGAACAAGCTCAAGCCGGAACTTATGTTGAACCAGAGAATGCTTCTGAATATAATCGGATTATTAGGGCTTATCTCGCTGACCCTGCACGTTTATTGCGTGAAGGACAAAATGGGTATATTTATGCAAAGGAAAACTTTGACAGAAAAGTATTGGCAGAACGTTATCTTGTAGAAATCCAAAGAATTGCTCATGTATAAAAATTTAATTAAACGTGCAGGAGACTTCATTATTGCTTTGATTGGAATACTCATATTATCTCCGATATTCATTATTGTTGTCGTTGGGTTATATTTTGCAAATAACGGTAAACCTTTCTTCTTTCAATCGCGCCCTGGCAAAGATGGCCGAGTCTTTAAAATTATAAAGTTTAAGACAATGAATGACAAGAAAGACGTACAAGGCAATCTATTGTCCGATGCAGAGCGGTTGACACCAATTGGCGCATTCGTGCGAAAAACATCGCTTGACGAAATACCTCAGCTGATCAATGTGCTGAAAGGAGATATGTCACTGATTGGTCCCCGCCCATTATTGGTGCAATATTTGCCTCTATACAACGAATTTCAAAAACGCAGACATGAGGTTCGCCCGGGAATAACGGGCTGGGCGCAGGTTAACGGTCGAAATGCTATTTCTTGGGATCAGAAATTTAAATATGACGTATGGTATGTCAACCATGTGTCCTTTTTATTGGATTTGAAGATTTTCTTTTTAACAATTAAAAAGGTATTTGTAAGAGAGGGGATTTCAGCAGAGGGGCAGGCCACTATGGAAGCTTTCAAAGGTAATAATAATGAATAAATTAGTTTTATATGGTGCCGGCGGACATGCCAAGGTGATTGCTGAGCTTGCTGAACTTAATCACTATGCAGAACTGTTTTTTTGTGAAGATCAACCAAGTAAAAGTCAGATATGGAATTATCCCGTTGTATCAAAAATTGATGATGGGGAAGAATGTGTACTGGCGATTGGAAATAATGCAGTTCGTAAAAGATTAGCAGGCGTTCTTAAAAATACTTTTGTTACTTTAGTTCACCCAAAAACACAGATTTCGAACCGTGCTTTAATAGGCGAAGGAACAGTAGTAATGGCCGGAGCATCTATAAATACGGATGTCAGAGTTGGCAAACATTGTATTGTTAACACAAATGCTTCAATTGATCATGATTGTATCATTGAGGATTTTGTGCACTTATCACCAAATGTAGCTCTAGCAGGGACAGTTTCAATAGGAGAAGGCACCCATATCGGGATAGGGGCATGTGTAATTCAAGGAATAAAAGTAGGTAGATGGTGTACAGTTGGCGCGGGTACAGTAATTATTAAAGATGTACCGGATGGTTGTACGGTTGTCGGTAATCCAGGAAGAATAATAAGAAAATAAAGATAAATTTTTACTGTTATGTCAGATAAAATATGGCTTTCTTCCCCACATATGGGAGGAAATGAATTGAAATATATTCATGATGCGTTTGATAATAATTGGGTTGCCCCTCTAGGTCCCAATGTTAATGGGTTTGAGCAGGATTTGGAGAAATTTTTAAATACAGATGTTAAGGTTGCGGCATTATCTGCTGGAACAGCTGCATTGCATTTAGCATTAATTGAATGCGGTGTCGGCTACGGAGATGAGGTGATCTGTCAATCAATGACATTCTCTGCTTCTGCCAATCCAATAGCGTATCAAGGGGCTATACCAGTGTTTGTTGACTCTGAAATAGACACTTGGAATATGTGTCCAGTAGCTTTGAGAGAGGCTATTCGCGATCGTTTTGCAAAAGGCAAGAAACCCAAGGCTATTATTGTCGTTCATCTCTATGGAATGCCGGCAAAAATGGATGAGATTCTTGCGGTAGCAAAAGAGTTTGATATTCCTGTGATTGAAGATGCTGCAGAAGCTTTAGGATCTTCTTATAAAGGAAAATCATGCGGGACATTCGGAAGATTTGGCGTATTAAGCTTTAATGGAAATAAAATTATAACTACATCGGGTGGTGGCGCATTAGTCTGCCATACACAGGAAGATAAAGATAAAGCTGTGTTTTTATCTACGCAAGCCCGTGATAATGCTCCACACTATCAACATTCTCATATTGGTTATAATTATAGAATGTCTAATATCTGTGCAGGTATTGGTCGGGGGCAAATGGAAGTTCTAAAAGATCGTATTCAGGCACGTCGTGAAATGACTCAATTTTATATTGAGTTATTTGCTAATATTGAAGGTGTAAATGTTTTTACAGAGCCTTCAGCAGATTTCTATTCTAACCATTGGTTAGCGGCAATCACAATTGAAGCGAATAAAGTGGGGCAAACTCGTGAAGATCTTAGACTGGCTTTATTGGAAGATAATATCGAATCCAGGCCATTATGGAAACCAATGCATTTGCAACCTGTATTTGCCGATGCTTCTTATTATGGTGAAAATATTGGTGAAAGATTGTTTGAAAATGGTCTTTGCTTGCCTTCTGGTTCTAATTTGACAGAAGCAGAAAAGGAGCGTATTAAGGTAAAGGTTGAAAAAGTTTTTAGTATTTAAAGATTGGTACAATCTATTATTTAAAAGAGGCTTATTATATAAAATCTGATTTTCATTTTTTAGGCATAAATTTTGATTGGATCATTCAGCTAAATTTGCCATTTTAAATTGGTATTTTTAAGCATGGTTCAAGGAAAAAAATATTTGTGTCTTCAAAGAGGCAAATCAAATTATAATTTAAAATAGCAAATGCGGTTAATTTCAAAGAGTGGGTTAATATTGGTACTATGTGCAGTAATATTAACAATGTTTTCTTCCTGCGGTTCACGTAAGAATATGGTTTACCTTCAACCTGATTCAACCCAGATTAATACATTATATGAACAATATGTTCCTAAAATTCAAACTAATGATATATTAACGGTTGTGGTTACAGCTGCGGATCCAAAGGTCACAACGCCCTTTAATCCAATTAGTAGCATGGCAAATGGCAATCTAACCCAACAAACGGATATGGCACTACGTCCCACGTATACTGTGGATGATGCTGGAGATCTAACTTTGCCTATGTTGGGGAAAGTTCATGTTGCAGGATTAACTCGTGTACAAGCGATTGAAAAAATTCGAAATGAACTAAGTCAATATATCAAAGATCCAGGAGTAAATATCAATTTTAATAATTTTAGGATTTCTGTCTTGGGTGAGGTTACTCGTCCCGGCTCATTTATTATGCCTACAGAACGTGTTACTGTTCTTGAAGCTTTAGGCATGGCAGGCGATCTTACGATTCGAGGCGTGAGAGAGAATGTCATGTTAATAAGAGAAGTCGATGGTCAAAAGACGATGCACCGTTTAGATTTAACTCAACAAGGAACTTTAAATTCGCCTTATTATTATTTGGCTCAAAATGACGTTATTTATGTTGAGCCAAATAAATCACAAATTAATAATTCAAAACTCGGCGCAAATACAAATATTATTATTTCTATCGCCAGCTTATTAATTACCGTTATTTCAGTATTGACTCGTTAACAAATTTCATGGAACAAAAACCTTTACATAACAACGATAATAAAGAAGAGGAAATCAATGTTAGGCAATTATTTGAACAATATGCTTTTTATTGGAAATGGTTTGTACTTGCGCTGATTCTCTCGATCGGTATTTCAATCGTATATCTTAGATATGCACAAAAGACATATAATACTACTGCTAAGATTTTATTAAAAGATGAAAGAAGCGGATCTGCTGGCGAGCTAGCGGGAATTACAGAGCTTACGAGTTCTATGGGATTAGGAAGTGCGAAGGCTGCCTTTGTAACTGACCAAATTGAGGTACTTTCTTCTCGTAGGTTGATGCGAAAAGTAGTCGATCAATTTCATTTAAACGTAATCTATTCGATCAAAGGGAAAATTCGTTCCTCGGAAGTTTTAGAGAACGAAATGCCTTTTAATTTGGTGCCCTTGGGTGACCAAGATACAACACGACTGAGAATAAAGGCGCAATTAAAAGGGGATAAAGAAATCCATGTCACCAATCTCGCTACAGGTGATAAATTAAAATGCAATTTTGATACAGCAGTAAAAATTGGAACTGTCCCCGTTATTTTTCGAAAAAATAATTCAATCAGTCGAAAGAATAGTAATTATAATTTAGACCGTAATGCTGATTATACAGTAACAGTCGTCCCAAAAGACTGGGCTGTGGATGCTAACTTAGCGGCAATGAGTATCACACCAAGTAAAGAAACACAGTCTTATATTGTGAATTTTTCGATGGTATCAGTGTTAGGGAGTAAAGCCGAGCTAATATTGAACACATTAATAGATGTTTATAATGCTGATCTAACCAATGATAAAATGCGGATGACAAGGGCAACATCTGATTTTATAAATAAAAGATTAATGCTCATTTCAAAAGATTTATCAGGCGCGGATGAAGAAGCTGCTAATTTTAAATCTTCCAATTCAATGGTTGATATGGCGACTGAAGCAGGAGTGTTCCTTAACACGGCTTCTGACAACGATAAAAAAGTGTTGGAATATCGTACTCAGCTGCAACTCGTGGATCATATGAACGACTATCTTAGAGGGCAGGAAGTTGGTAAATTATTACCATCAAATATCGGCTTGCAGGATGCTTCAATCGGTTCGGCAATTGAAGCATATAATAAATTAGTCTTGGAACGCGATGATCTTTTAAAGTCGGCATCAGAGCAGAACCCTACTGTTATTGCTCTAAATGAGAATATTGCTGAGAGCAGTAATAATATCAAGCGTTCACTACAGAATTATCAGAAAGTGACTCAGCTCGCTTTAAATAGTATTGAGCGTAAGTCGAATGAAATTAAAGGAAGAATAAGTTCAATCCCATCTCAAGAACAGGGATTTAAGAAGATTTCTAGGCAACAACAAATTGTGGAATCCTTATATTTGCTATTGTTGCAAAAGCGAGAAGAAAGCGAAGTAAAGGCGGCTGCAACACCAGATAATCTGAAGATTATAGACGCAGCGTATGGAAATGGGATACCAGTTTCACCCAAAAAAGGAATCGTTCTCTTAGGAGCCATAATTATCGGTTTACTTATTCCGTTAGCTATTCTTTATCTGAAGTTTTTATTGGACAATAAGATACATTCGCGTAAAGATATTGAAGATATTGTCAAAGTACCGGTTCTGGGAGAGATTCCAACGGCGGAGGATACCATTGTGCATCTTAATGACCGCTCTTCTTTGGCAGAGGCCTTCCGTATTTTACGTACCAATATGAACTTTATGTTCGGGGCAGATCAAAAGGAATCTTCAAAAGTTGTCTTTGTAACCTCAACAATTTCTGGTGAAGGTAAATCATTTGTCACCACAAACCTGGCACAGATCTTATCCATGTCTGGAAAAAAAGTTGTGCTAATTGGTGCCGATATTCGTAGTCCTAAGGTTTTAGATTATTTAGGTCTTTCTCATTTGCAACATACCAATGTGGGAATTACACAATTCTTAATTAATCCGGAAATGAATGTGGATAATATTATTATCAAAAAGCCGGGAAATTATGATTTTGATGTGATCTATTCAGGATATATTGCACCAAACCCTGCCGAGTTGTTGATGAATGGCCACTTCGATGATGTAATCAAATATACCCGTGAACATTATGATTATATTTTAGTGGATACTGCACCAGTCAGTTTGGTTACCGATACGCTATTAATTGCACATAATGCCGACTTGACTCTGTATGTTTCTCGTGTTAATTATCTTGACAAACGTTTATTACAAGTGCCGCGTGAGCTTTATGTAGATGGCAAATTGAAAAATCTTGCTGCTGTAGTCAATGATGTTGACTTTGCCCGCGGCTACGGTTACGGCTATGGCTATGGTTACGGTTATGGGGATAAAGGTAAGAAGAAGAAAACAGGTGTCGCAAAGATTTGGCAGGATTTAAAAGATCGATTAAATATAAAATAGATTCCAATTGGAATTAATTTTGGCCTTATTGTTGTAAAACCCCAAGTCGAATCCTCGACTTGGGGTTTTACTTTATAATAATTAGCGATACAATCCGTTATGATTGTAAAAATTTTAATACTAATCAACACACGATGAAAAAAAAACTATTATGTACAACAATAGGGATGTTAGGCTTTATGATAGGATCCGTATCAGCACAATTTTCACGGCCCGTTAGTGTGGGAGCAGGTGCGGGGGTTGCCTATAATTTAACAGACTTAGCGAATGTAGAGGCTAAATTCGCTTTTTATGGCGAAGCTGATTATTTAATTAATCCTTTTATATCAGTTGGCTTGCACGGAGAGAAAGGTACATTAAGTGGGAATGGCCATAATAGTGAGTTTGAAAATCGATACTTCGCAGGGAACATCAATGGGAAAGTACGTTTAGGCCAATTTATGGGACAGGCACGCAATTACAGCTATTATACCTTGCAGGCAAATACATTTGAGCGTATCCTTTCGAATGTTTACGTAGGTGCAGGTGCGGGGTTGGTTAAAAATCGTATAAAGCGCCAGATTGATCCCCTTTATGTAGAAGCTATCGCTAATCAAGGTGGTGAACTAGCCGAGGATTTAGGAGAAATCCATTTTGTAGTACCGATAAATGTTGGGGTGGATATCCCCTTCGGTCGTACCTTATATGGACCACAATGGGCAATCAACGTCAACTATCAGCATACCTTAACAACCAATGATAACCTCGACGGCATAAAGAATAAAAAAAACGATCAATATGGTTTCGTGTCTTTAGGCTTGAAATATGCTCTTTTCAACCGTAAATAAGCGAATCAAACAACCTAATTTAATAACTATATGATGATAACGATAATTAAACAGCTCTATAAAAATCGTCTGTTGGGCTTTGGTGCTTTTGCACTTTTGATCGGTTTCTCTGCATGTAAATCGAACTCAGCAATGTATAAAGCGCCCAAGGTGAATGCCTTCCGCGGCGGTAAGTTGCCCGCGCCTCCAGGAATGGTTTATATTCCCTCCGGAACAATTCTTTTTAAAGGCTCTCTGGATAGTGGCAACGTAGGAAAAAATGTAAGCGTAAGTGCTTTTTTTATCGACGAAGCTGAAGTGACTAATAAACAGTATCGCGAATTTGTGAATTGGGTAGCGGATTCGGTCGCTGTTACCGATTACCTGCAGGACGACCAGTACTTTTTAGAGATTGCGGGCGAACAAGTGGGACAACGCAGGATTAATTGGGCAAAAGTCAAGAAGGTTTCGCCTTTGTGGAAAAGCAATGATCCCAGTATCCAGGAGCGTCTTGCACCAATGTTGGAAATGCGCGGGAATAGACGGGCACTTAATCCGGAGGTCATTAAATATCGCTTCTCCTATTTACAATCCAAAGGCAATATGAAAAAAGCCTATGTAACGGACTCAGTTGCTGTTATGCCAGTGGAGGACATTTGGACAAAAGATTTTCCAAATGCACAATTAGCTTCTTTGGATGCGAATTATTTCACACATCCTTCTTTTGATTATTATCCTGTTGTGGGCGTAACATGGCGGCAAGCGCGTGCATTTACCGACTGGCGCGCGAGCGAAATGGCTGCAACAGTATTGAAAAATTCTTACCTGAATGGCTATCAGTTAAGCCTGAGTCTGCCGACAGAAGCACAGTGGCAATATGCCGCATCCGGTAAATTAGATCCACAGGATACAATTGCTGGCTCACGGTACACGATTGATGGAACAGAAGGCAAAAAGAAATTGGCGGTCAACTTTAAACAGGGCGAAGGTACTTACTCCCGTGACGGAGCAACCTTCACATTACCTGTTAAATCCTATATGCCTAACGCCTTTGGTGTCTATAATATGGCTGGTAATGTTTCCGAATGGACATTGGATGCCTATAGTCCTTCAGCGGTCGTATTTGTCAATGACCTTAACCCGGCATTATTATACGACGCCGATGCAAAGGATGGCGATGCGTTGAAAAGAAAAGTCGTACGTGGCGGTTCCTGGAAAGACAACGGCGAACAGTTGAATAGCGAGACACGGAATTATTCAGTCGATTACGAACCGCATTCTTACATCGGTTTCCGTTGTGTAATGTCTGCATTCGAAATGCCAACCGTGCAAAGTAAAACACGTAAGTATTAATTCAGGCTGTAAATTATAAAATCGATAATGATGAACACGAAAACAATAATGACAGTTGCGATGATACTGGTCAATGGATCATTGTTCGCTCAACAAGAGACAACAATAGACACGGTTGCTAGAACACAGGATACGTTAAATAATGTAATTTCAGCTATCCCAACTGCCCCAGGCGAGGTTAACCCGGATACGATTCCGACAACCGATGGATTTTATCAGGCAAATAGTATGGAAGATGCGGTGCCATTTGCTTATCCTGAGGTGAACAAGAAGAATATTCGTTTCTACAAACGGGTATGGCGCGATATCGACCTAAAAGATGAAAAGAATTATATCTTGGCTATCCCGGGAAACTCCTTGATCGAAGTCGTGATGAAGGCGATTGAAAAAGGAAAGCTATCCTTGTACAGCCCTGATGATGATTCATTCAAAGGCCGTTTAAGTGCCCAGGAAGGTATGGCACGTTTTGCAGATAGCGTATTGGTTCCGATCTTTGACGGTGAGGGGAATCAAATCGACTCAAAAATGGCGCTTAACGAATTTGACCCGAGTCGGGTAACGAAATTTCGGGTGAAAGAAGATATCTTTTTCGATAAGCAACGGAGCCGGTTGGAGACACGTATTATTGGTGTAGCCCCCTTAATGAATATTACGACTTCTGCTGAATTGGCGGAATCTGTCGGTGCAACACCTGCTTTTTGGCTCTATTTCCCACAATTACGGTATAGTTTGGTGCAGGTGGATATCTCGGATCCGGATAAGGGTCTCTACGATATGACGATGGACGACTTCTTTGTACAGAACAAATTTGCAAGTACGATTGTACGCGAATCTTCACCTGGGATGTTACAGAACGTAAAGGAATCTGAAAATGGAACGCAATTATTGGATGGTCGAAAAGTGGAAGAGAAATTGGATGCCTATAAAAAGAAACTGTGGAGTAATCCAAAAGGGGTGAAGGCGGAGGAACTAGAAGGGAACCAGTCCCATCAAACGGAGACCGGGCAAAAACAGACTCAGTTGGAAGAGCAGGAGGAAAGTAAATCTGAAAGTCCAGAGAACAACCAGAAAACAGAGGAAAAACTATAAGTTGAAGAAATAAGCTGTTGAAAGCGAGTTGTTTCATTTCTATCGAACAATTCGCTTTCTTCATTTTAATTTCATGATTTATTAAAGATCCTACGGATGTGATTGGTATAGATATTGCCTATGTATTA
The DNA here is from genome assembly GCF_002000245.1 of Sphingobacterium sp. CZ-UAM. Lineage (GTDB taxonomy): Bacteria > Bacteroidota > Bacteroidia > Sphingobacteriales > Sphingobacteriaceae > Sphingobacterium. Next base: position 28,033 of record NZ_MTCM01000011.1, read on the forward strand.
CACTAGATAGAGGGATAATTCTTTTTAATTAAAAAATCACTTTGAACGAACAGAAAAAATGAAAGAAATTCAAAAAGGCCAAAACCCAATTTTGGTCATTTTGGCTGCCGGGATGGCAAGCCGTTACGGTTCAGCAAAACAAGTAGAAAGTTTTGGCCCATTTGGCGAAAAAATTATTGATTATTCTATTTACGATGCCATACGCGCAGGTTTCGGTAAAGTGGTTTTTGTCATTCGCGAAGAGTTTCTGCAGGTCATGAAGGACAATGTTGGCGATAAACTTCCTGATTCTGTTGAAGTAGAATATGTCTTTCAGGACTTTGACTTAAGCAAGTTTGGCGTAGATCGTATTGTTGAGCGACAAAAACCCTGGGGCACAGGACATGCAGTCATGAGTGCTGAGCATGCAGTAGACCGTCCGTTCTGTGTAATCAATGCCGATGATTTTTATGGCTATGATGCATTTCAAAAGATGGCTGACTTTTTAAGGGAAAGAGCAACTGATCAGGAGATGGCCCTGGTTGGATTTGAAATAGGAAATACATTGTCTGATTTTGGTTATGTATCCCGAGGGGTATGCGACGTCAATGATGCGGATCATTTACAGGGCGTAACCGAACGAACCAATATTTATCGTAAGGGCGAAAATATTGTGTATGCGCAACATGAGAATGAAACAATGCTGCCCGATAATACAAGAGTTTCGATGAACTTCTGGGGATTTACACCTAAAATATTTGAGGTTGCCCGCGCACTGTTTCCCGATTTCGTCGAACAGAATTATGAAAATCCCAAAGCTGAATTTTTCATACCCGATCTGCCGGACTATATGGTAAAACAAGGTTTGGCGAAGTTCGTGGTGCTTCCTACAGATGCGAAATGGTTTGGTGTAACCTATAAGGAAGATAAAGATCAGGTGCAAAAAAGTATCCAACAGTTGATCGATGCTCGTCATTATCCTAGACGATTGTGGCCGGTAAAGAAGCTGGTCGACGAGAGTATTTACCTGGATTTCTAAAATAAGTTAGTTTTAAAAGAAGACGTATCTGCTTATTGATGGGAGATACGTCTTCTTGATATATGTTAATCACTATCCTTCCCCAGGAATTTCGAATAGGTATGTATTAACGGAAAGGCGATGGCTTCCTGTGGAGCATATTTCACATAACGTTTGAAATTCTGCCACAGACGCTTTGGAGAATCTGGCCGTGCAAAAAATACTGGAGTCTTGCCTGTTTCAAATCGTTCATCATTAAATCCGAAATTGCCGGAATACCATACTTCATCAAGCATCCAGTCGGTTTCAAGGTTTTCTGGATACGGAAAAGGAAGTTTACTTTTAGGGAGACCCAGGTTTTCAACCAAGATTTTATGCAAAAGTTGGATCCATTTCAGAATGCCGGTTTTTTCATAAATCTGTTGCAGTGCTTCATGATCGATCTGAGAAGCGGTTGCATAGTAAAGTCTTGCGGAATCACAAAATTGTCGTAGACCTATACCATAAGTAATCAGATGCTTTAAGATATGAATATTGACTTGAAGCAACTGTAGCTCTGCTGCTAATACCCTGACTGGTACATCATTTATTAGTATGGTTTGTTGCTTTCCCTTATATTCTGTCAAAAGTCTATTGAGATATATTTTCTTTAGGGGACTACGAAAGTCAAATGTCTTTTTATGATGTTCGATATGAATGCCCTTCCAGTCATAATCTAAGCTGAAACCAGCGGTATCCTGGAATTTTATTTGGTTCTCTTTTAGAAAATTTCGTGCTTTTGCATAACCGTCTTCCTCAAAACAGAAATCAACATCGCCACTGATACGATGATTGGACACGCGATAATAGGAGGCTACGCCTTGACCTTTTTGCAAGATGGGGCGGATACCATGGACACTGAAAGCAGTAAATTGTTCTGCGATTACGCTATTCATTTTTGCGTTGTGGCGTTCAATTTGATCTACCCGTACTGCCCATTTTAAGCGTAGCGAGGCTGGTGGAAGTTGACTTTCTTCTAAAAAAGAAAAGCTGTCGTATATTAACCCTTCTATTGTGTGATTGGTCGCGTATCGGTATACTTTATTCCAGTCGTCAATAGTCAGTGGCTGATCTAAAGATAAGGTTTCCTCTCCCCATAAACCGATCCGTAACAATTGAAAAAATATACCCTTTAGTTGGTTGTTCATTTAAATGTGCAGCAAAAACAATTTATCCAAAGATAATGATTTTCAAGCGTACTCCTATGGAAGTTTAGATTATACGCTGAATTATAACTATAATAAATACACCGGAAGCGGTTACAATGGCTATGGCAGAATAGACTATTATGCGCCGGATTCCTACAGTAAAGTTTTAATGAATTTTTAGAAACTTTTGTTGAAGTGAAAAAAGAAGGTGAAGTTGTAAAGGTTAAATTAAAATAGACACCTCGTAATATTGCTCGCAGAACTCTGTTTTTTTGAAACATTGGACGGTTTGAACTTATGATCCTTTTTATAAGTTAGATTAAAGCGGCTCTTTCCTTTTTGAATATTTGGATAGATGTTATTTCTTTTTCTATATTTACACCGAATTATTAATTATGAAATGAAAAGAATTATATTAATTATTAGCCTATTGACATTTGCTTTACAAGGGTTCAGCCAGCAAAATTTTGACCATATCGACGAACCTGAATATATCGGGGAGGCGGTATATGTAAAAAACGACGGAATATCTCTTCCGCTTGAAAAGCAAAGTGTGCAAATCAAAAGTAAAGCGAATGCTTCCATGTACATTATCGGTATAGGTAAAGTCAAATCAAAAATGGTCATCAAAGGTGCAACTTCTCCGGTAGTAATTCCATCGAATGAACCTGTGACTTTTATCGTTAAGAGTTTTGATAATAAGTCTGATCCGCTTTCGATTGTGAGCGTTGTTAAATTTGAAACCACTAAAAAAGAACGTAAATTTCAGATAGCTGAGGTCGGAACATTTTCAGGGGGATCAACCGGTAACGAAGATTTCGTCGCCTACCAAGCAAAAAAATTTAAAGACAGTTCCTATAAATTGAGCATAAACCGTATGGAGCACGGTGAATACGGAATTCTTGTGTCTAACCCCAATGCATTAAACAATAGCAACACAATAATAGCTTGTTTTTCTGTTCAATAAAAAACGAATTTCTTGGAATAAAAAATGGGAAGCAATTGCTTCCCATTTTTTATTGACAACATTTTGCTTGTGGATGAAAATATGCTAATCGCATAAGCCAATCCCCAATCAGTTTGGGTGATAGCTGATATGAAAGTTGCTTGATTAAAACGAGTGCTATTTTTTATTTGATAGCGATTCAATTAATACTTTTTGAGTAGCGATAAGCTCCTTCTGTGTTTGTATTGTTTCCTCTTGAATTATTATGTTTTGATTAGTTTGACTCAATTGCAATCTTAAGGAGTCAATCTCATCTTGGTAATCTTTGCTTTCTTCTTCTCGATATGTTTTAAATGGCTCTTCGTTATAATAGTATTGGATGAAATTATGATTTAAAACACCGGAATAGGCCAGTAGTTTATCAATTGAAAGAGATGACTTTTTATAATCGTTACCAACACTTTGTTGGCTTTCATTGATTAAGTCTCCAATCATTTTTTGTGAAAAATTTTTTTTGTCGGCAATCTCTTTTATTTTCTCTCCAATATTCATACTTATTTATTTGTTGTTTTGACAAAATATTTTGTTGTTAAGTTTTATTTACGTATATTTGATTCGTAATCGGTTTATCTGATTTAGTCTCAAATATCGAAACGGCAAATTTCAAATGATGCGAGACGTAGGGTTTGCGAACCCCCATGCTTTTTGTATCTTTACAACAAGGAGGGGCAAGCTCCCCTATTGGAAACTGCGTCTGAGCTCTTTGCCGTGCTTGATATTTGGTGGAAGATAGTGGGGCTTGCCTCTTTATATTTAGAGCTTTCCCTTTCTTTTTCTCAACGAGACTCCTTTTAATAACTCCAATGCTATTAAATTATGAAACAACGAGAGTCACGAATACATTCATCATCACAACGGCATATCAAGGATCATTGTCGCAAACATGCAGTCATCTTGTTGATCAAGAACAAGTACTGTCCACCGGAATAGCAGCCAAACAATATTTAAAGCCTACAAAGCCCCATACCTCTGGGTATTGGTCCTGTAAATAAGAAAAGGCCATATGGCTAATCTTATCACATTGCTATTGTAGGTTTTGCCGGGCTGGACCTTTTAGGTCAATGCGCACTGTTGTATCCTATTCTTTTAAACTTGCACTTTAAAAATACGGATTTTACTTTGATAAGCAAAGATCTTGAATCGTTTAATATAGATTTTCTATAATTAAAGACCGGATTTTATTTCCTGACGGATGCGGTATCGTCCATATGTATTCACATGTAACTGTCCAGCACCGTATCTGGGAACCTATTAATAGTTCTATTTATTTACCGGAGTGACTCAGGCTAGACCCTGGGACAAAATTGCTGATTCCGATCGGACAGGAATTCTCTTCCTGAAGCCACTCCATTAAGACTTAAAAAAATGAGATATTTTTTTAGGGTAGGAGAGCTCTTGCCCAATGTGAAGACTATGAAACTGTGTAGTGCCCTACTAGCTATCCTATGGTTTTCTATGTTTAGTTTATCGGCTCAGCCGCCCCGCAAGGACAGCGGGGCCGATGGGCCCCTAATGCTCTTAGGGACTGTGCTGACAACGGACGGTAAGCCGCTACAGGGCGTGTCGGTGCGTATTGATGCTCAAAACTTGCGCACATCAACGGACAGAGATGGCGCCTTTGTGCTGCAGGTAAAGAACCGAAACGGTAAAGTGAAATTTACCTATGTGGGATATATTCCTCTAGAGGCGAACTATACAATCGGGATACCGTTGCATATCCGCCTGCAGACCAAAGACAACCAGCTGGCGGAGGTAGAAGTGGTCTCCACTGGCTATCAGAAGATCCCAAAAGAAAGGGCGACAGGAAGCTTCGAGTTTGTAGACAACAAGCTGTTGAATCGTAAGGTGTCTACTGATTTTGTCAGTAGACTGGAGGATGTCGTGCCGGGGATTTCGTCATCCAAATTGTATCCCGACAACAAAGGAAACCTGTTGAATATAAATGTGCGCGGCGTGAGTACGCTGCGTTCTGAGCGGTGGCCCTTGGTCGTTATCGATGGTGTACCCTATGATAATAAGGGCGCTGACTTTGGCAAAGGGGCTTTCAATAATATCAATCCCAACGATATCGAAAGTATTACCGTACTGAAAGATGCAGCGGCTTCTTCCATCTGGGGAGCACAGTCGGGTAACGGTGTGATCGTGGTTACCACAAAACGGGGAAAATTTAACCAGCCGGTACAGCTGGATGTCAATGCCAATAGCAGTATCAAAGCAAAGCCTGACCTGTATTACTATCCGCAGATGAACACTGCCGATTACATCGATGCCCAGCAATACCTGTTTGACAAAGGGAAATACAATAGCTGGTTTAGAAATCGGCTCCGCAATCCGCAGCCTGTGCTCTGGTTAATGTACAATAGAAGGAATGGTGACCTGTCGGAATCTGAGTTTAACGAAGAGATCAACAGGTTGAAACAGCTAGATGTAAGGGATGATTTTCTGCGGTATATCTACCGCAATGCCCTGAATCAGCAGTACCATGCCCGGCTCCAGAGCGGGGGCGAAAAAGTCAATACGGTATTTTCTGCCGGATATGACAAAAACCTGAATGAACTGATTACCTCATCGTTCAGCAGGGTGAACCTAAAATCGAATTCCCAATTCAGGCCGGTCAAAAATCTGATGCTGGATATGGGCCTGCATTATAGCGAAATAAAAAATCAGGAATCCCTTTTGGGGACTGCTTACAACAGGTTGGGCAAGGGCCTGCAAAATTATCCCTATATGGAGCTGGCAGATAAAAATGGAAATCCGCTGGAGGTAAATGTGGGTGGATATAATCCTGTTTTCAGGGATACCGTTGCAGGTGGGCGTCTGTTGGACTGGGCGTACAGGCCTCTGGATGAACTGGACGATACCAAAGAAACACAGCATATCAGGGAACTTTTTGCCACGACCAATGCCAGTTATAGTTTAGATTTTGGATTGAAGCTGAACTTTTTATACGCTTATCAACGCGCTTCCACGGCGTTGGAGGCATGGCGTGGAATTGGTTCCATGGCACAGCGCGATTACATCAATCTGTTCGCAAACTGGGATGCTGCTGCGGTAACCTGGAATGTCCCGGTAGGGGATTATCGGACCATAGAACACTGGAATAACCAGACGCATCAGGGTAGGGCGACGGCAGAATATGCAAAAAAATGGAACGATCAGCATGAACTGACCTTATTTACCGGTGTCGAGGTGCGAAAGATTCAGAAAAATGTGACCTCCAGCCAATACCATGGCTATGATCCGGAAACTGGATCCTTTAAATCCGTTCCCTATGGCGTATTGCTGCCCAAATTAAATGGTATAGCTGGCGTAGGCACCATTGATGACCCCAACCGGTATCAACTTTATCGGAATAACTTCCGTTCGTATTTTGCGAATATCGGATACAGCTACCTGGAGAGATATCTGCTGAGCGGATCGTATAGGAAAGATGCTTCGAACCTGTTTGGTGTCCGGAGTAACGACCGTGGCCAGCCATTCTGGTCCATCGGTGGCGCCTGGATACTGTCCAAAGAGGCTTTTATGCAACAAAGTCCTTTTGAACTGTTAAAACTGCGCGGTACCTATGGGTATAATGGCAATGTCAATAACAGTGTCTCGGCATACCCGATCATTTCTATCCAAAATGAAGCGCATTATATCACCAATCAGAATTATGGGATGATCACCAACCCTCCAAATCCGGGGCTGCGCTGGGAACGGGTGGGGATTACCAACTTTGGTCTTGACTTTGGCCTAAAAGGAAACAGGCTATCGGGAACTGTGGAGTACTACGTCAAAAATGCAAAAGATCTGATCGCTCCGGATCGTGTTGATCCAAGTACGGGATTTACCACCCTAATGGTCAATAGTGGGAATATCCGGACCAGAGGCTGGGATATTTCGATCCATGCAATTCCACTGCGGCACAGGTACTGGACATGGAACAGCAATCTGGTCTTTTCCTATGCCCGTACCAAAGTACGCCATTCATACATTGAAAATGAGAACGGGAAGGATTTTATCGGTGCGGGGCAATCCAGCGTAGCTACCCCAATCTCTGGAATGGATATGTATAGTCTGCTGGCCTATAAATGGGCAGGACTGGACCCGGAAACAGGGGAGGCCAGGGCATACCTGAACGGCAAGGTCTCCAAAGATTACAATGCCATTTTAGCAATGAATGTGCACGATCTCGAAAATCTGGGAAGTACTGTGCCCTTGTATATGGGAAGCTGGCGCAATAGCATCGGCTATAAGACGGTGGAGCTGTCCTGGAATATTTCTTATCAGCTGGGACATAAATTCCTGCGGAACTCATTTGACAACAATCTTTTTCTGAACAGTGATATTGGCCATAAGGACTATGCGCTGCGCTGGCAAAAACCGGGGGATGAGCTGACCACGGATGTACCGGCATTTAGCTATCCGGCCGATCTGGGGAGCCAGGTGTTCATGCGCTCTTCCGCCCTGCTGGAGAATGGGGGCCAGATCAAATTGCGGGATATCCGGCTGACAGTGGACATTCCCTCTGCCGCTCGTTTTAAACTGAAAAATTGCAAGGTCTATGCGTATATGCAGCATGTAGGGACAATCTGGAGGGCCAATAAAAGAGGGATCGATAGCGAGTATGGCTTTAATATACCCGAGCCGATCATGACCTCATTAGGTCTAAGTTTTAATCTTTAATTCATACAATCATGAAAATATATCTTTCACTATGCTGCCTCTTTACGCTGCTGTCATGCTGCTGCTGCAGCAAATTTCTGGAGGAAAAGCCGGATATAAAAATGGTGATCCCAAAGAGCTTGCAAGATGCGGAGCTACTGCTCAATGATTATTCGGCCATGAATACCGGCTATCCGGTATATGGTGAGCTTTCTGCGGATGAATATAGCCTGTCCACAGAAACATTCGATGGAATGCTGGACTTCCATGGCCGAAGCATCTATACCTGGCAGGATGTCCTATATGATGATGTGAGCCAATGGCAAAGACCCTATAAAGCCGTATATAATGCCAATCAGGCCCTGGAGATTATTGGGGATGCAAACACTGAAGGACATGCGGATACTGAAAAAAAGAAAAATCTGCGTGGTATCGCATATTTTTTTCGCGCATTTGCTTTTCAGCAACTGGCCGAAGTCTTTTCTCCGGCTTACCTGGCAGCTACGGCCCCGACTGAAATGGGGATACCCTTGCGCTTGAGTCCGGATATCGACGGGAGTTCGGTGCGTGCATCAGTGCAGGAAACCTACGATCAGATTATTCGGGATTATCAGGCGGCTTCCCTTTTCCTGCCTGTACAAGAGGGGATCAAGGGACGGCCTGCACGTCCTGCGGCCTATGCTGGCCTGGCAAGAACCTATCTGGTCATGGGTAGATATGAGGAAGCCTACGCCTATGCCGACTCTTGCTTACAGCTGAGACCGGAGTTGATGGATTTTAATGAGCTCGATGCAACTAAAGATCTACCGATACCAAAATTCAATAGTGAGGTGCTTTTTGCTGCTGTGTCTGCTACAGCTACCGCCATGAGTCTCGACAACGGTCTGGTGGATAGTGATCTGCACAAGAGCTACTCGTCGCAAGACTTGAGAAAGCAGGTGTTTTTTAGAGCCAATGCATTCCCGGCAGATACGTATGGTTACAAAGGTAGCTATGACAATGCGATGGCAAACCTGTTTGTGGGGCTCACCACAAGCGAGGTATACCTGATCAAAGCGGAGGCAGGGGTGCGGACCGGAAAAATTGATGCTGCATTGACAGCGCTGAATGCCCTGGGGGAAAAGAGGTTTGTCAGGGGGCAATTTGTACCCGTTGCCGAGCGGGATCCCGCATTGCTGCTACCATTGATTTTAAAGGAAAGACAGCGGGAGCTGATATTCCGTGGTCGCCGCTGGTCTGACCTCAAAAGATTGAACCTGGAACCCCGGTTCGAAAAAATACTCCAGCGGGAGGTGCATGGCACGGTCTACAGCTTGGAACCAAACAGCCCTAAATATGCTTTTCGGCTGCCTGAAATCGTGGTCAATAATGGGAAGATCCCACAAAACAAACGTTAACGACAAAACAAATAGAAATGAAAGCTTTAAAAATAATTGTACTGACTTACATCCTACTGATGATTATTGGATATCTGAATGCACAGCATGTGGGAAATATTGACTTAAGCAAAGCGATTAAAGTGGGGGATACCTTTGTGCCCCCAGCAGCCATCCAGCAGATGCGCGGTGATGGTAAGGAAATAGATCTACAGAAATTAGAAGATAAAGTGGTTATTCTGGATTTCTTTGATACTTTTTGCGGCACCTGCATACAGGCGATGCCCAGGCTGCAGAAGCTGCAGGACAAGCTTAAAAATAAACTCCAGATTATTACCGTCGGCTGGCAGGATAAGGCTACTTTGGAAAAATTTTTTGATCGGAATGAATTTCTAAAAGAAAATAAGGTAAATCTCCCTGTGATCTACGCGGATGTCTACCTCAAAGAGCGGTTCCCACATCAGACTGTGCCCCATGTGGTCTTTTTATTTAAAGGAAAAGTACAGGCGGTCACGGGCAGTAAGCTGATCACCGAAGAGCATATTTTGGAGCTATTCCGTAATGGAAAGATTGATCTACCGTTAAAAGATGATTTCGGAAAGGGAAAACTGATCGGGTCGGAGCGCCAGGAAATGCAGCTTAAAGGTGCCGTAACACTTTCGGGATATCAGCATGGCGTGCCTTTCGAATCGTTGCGCTTTCAAAAAGATTCGGTAACCGGCCTACAGCGCACTTCCTTTTATAATGTTTCGATCTATAGTGCTGTGATGTCAGCTTGGGCCAAAATAAAAAAGTCGGACTATATCCCGCGGCCTGAGCGATTGGTACTGCAAGTGAAAGATCAAAACCGGTATAAGGATATTTCCAACACAGGAAATATATGGTATACCGAATATGCAATTTCATACGAGCGCCTGGATTCCATCCGCCGGACGGACTCGGCACAGGCTATGCTGGTACTGAATGACCTGCACAGCTTTCTGGGTATCCGCAGTTATAAAGCCATGAAAGAAATACCCTGCCTTGTGCTGAGGCCCTGTCCCAAGAAATCATACACAGGGCAAAGGCCCCTTGATGGTATGCTGTATGAAGGGACTGGGGCAATAGCGGTAATGACAGATCTATCAGGTGTATTTCCACCTGTCCTGGATTTGGTCAAAAGCAAGGATAAAATTACGTTGGGAGCCTATGACAATCTGGCGGAGCTGAACGAACAGCTCGTTGTCTATGGCATCAGGGCAGAGGTGGGACCAGGCGAGCTCGAAGTTCTGGTCATTGAAGAGGATAAATAGCAGATCACAACATAAGAATATAGGGTATGGTCATCCATACCCTATCCTAAAGTTTAGCGAACGCTGATGTCTTCCAATTCAGAACCTGCTATCTGGTTTTTAGACGGACATTGGGTCCGTCAACCTGATTTTGCAGGGAATTGATGATTTCATTTTTCAGCGCATCAGTAATAACAGGCTGATTACTGCCATTATCATTTGCCTGCAATGCACACATCTGCTCCGTTGGACTGGTACAAGATGGCGGCGTTGAGGATGGCGCTGAATAATGGGTAGGATTTGATGGGTTTGTACCCGTAAATGAAAACCATGCCATAATCGTATGATTTAAATTGCCTAAATAGATTTACGAATTGATCACAATGCCGTTGCCCTTATCGGTCAAAAGGTGGACAGCACATTGGCCCCGGGACCGCCCGTAGCGGTCCCTTTGGTCTGGCGGTGGGACTCCTTATTCTGTCAGACCAATGATTTCGCTACCGCCAGGCGGGAATACGGCAAATTTACGCCTGTACCACCTGATGGTAAGGCCGGCACAGCGACAGGCTGCTGGCAGGATCATCCGATCCCCCGCAAGGTAAGGCCTAGCCTCCCGCAGCAAGGCTGCATAGCCCCATAGCTGCTTGCCCACAACCGAGCAGCCGGAGCATCCCGTCAGGCGATGCCCGTATCCTTGTCCTTTGCCATTTGTCTGTGACTGCTTCATGCTTGCCATTTTTGTTTCGTTCCTCTTGCTTTGTACCAGGTAGCTGTGGAGCGCTCTTTTTTAACTGTACTGTCCCGCACAATTGCCTGATTTTATAAAGCTTTTTTGCTGATCGGTCATCTGCTTACGGATGGGAGAGGAGACATCGGTAACCGTCCGTCCGATCAGCTAACGTAAAGTTAGCGGACGAAGCAGCTGTTTAAATTTCGTATTTATGAGAAAATAACCTCATATTTCTGTGGATCTCATCGTGTTCAACCTCCATTCTCCTATCCCCCCAAGCTTTTATTCCCCTACTTGCTTCCTACAAACCCGAATAGGTATTGGGGTTGATCCCCAAAAAAGAGCAGATATCTTTGATACGGCAATAGCGGGTGGCCAGGGGATAATGGCGCCTGAACGCTTCTTTTTTTTCTTTGGAACTCATATTGATTAACCTCCCCCGAAAGGTGCGTTCCAAAAGCAGGTGTGAGAGAATGGCATTGAGCTGCTCGGAAAACCGCGGGTGACGTTGGATAATGCCGACAATATCGGGCTGACGGATCAGCATGGCTACGCTGTCCAGTTCGGCCTGAAAATAGCTATCTGCTTCGGTAGGCATATGATAAATCGCCTCATTTGCCCCGATAAAATCCAGCACTTCCGACCGGATATACATGCCTTCAGCATAATCGCGACGTTTGATGACCATCCCCACGAGTAGGATATGCATATCATAAGGCTGCGCCAACAGGATTTTTCCTTTCTTGATAAATTGTGGCTGTATTATGCTTTTGAGCTCATGACGAAGGGCCGGCCCTACAGGCCCGGACTGTTCTAAAATGGCATAGAATTGATTTTCATAAGTTAGGTTATCCATGGCATTAACTGTAATTGAACTGTGTGATTAATAATCTGTTATAGATAGCGGGATCTCCGCCCATGGGGGTAAAGCGCTGTGTAACGCTACCGGTCTTGCTGTTGCCAGCACCTTCTTGGGGAACCTCGCGTTCCAGTAGAATTGGGGTACGCAATGCAATGGCATCAGCGACCTGCGAAGCGAAATAGTCCTGTGCAGCGATTCCTAAGTCGACTGCATACTGCAGCTGTGCTGGGGTCAACTGAAAACGCTCGGAAAGCCATTCCAATAGCTTGGTCTTAATAAAGACTCTTTCTTCTTCGATCACGATAGAACCTTGCGCATAAAGATAATTTTGCCAAAGCTGGACACCCGGTCCATCAAAACTGAATTGTTGATTTTTCATATCATATCAAATTAAAATGGCCAATATACAGCCTAAGACTCGGTTTAAGAGATGTTTTTGTTCGTTAAAAAATCCAAACCCGATTTTTTTTCATCCAACCCCCTCAATGAGATATCCAATCGACTTTTGGAGAAAATAATATTTATAGTTATATTGTGTTCGTTTGAGTGATAATAGATTAACGTGTATTCCATATAACCAAATCGTTTGTATTTTCATGGCGCCTACTCTTAAGTCTTATTTACAAGTTTTTCCTATTTTGTGGTGGTGTGGTCTGTTGCTGATCGCTTCTGCTGCGGTGGCGCTCTTTCCCTTCGACAATATGTCCTTTGCTTATCTTATTAAACCGAATGTGCTGGCAGTAATAGGCAATACTTTGGGGATCGGTGTGATCATCCTAAGTCTTGAGTTTTGGGTTGGCTATCAGATTTTTATTTCGGGCTTTTGGCAGCGTGCGGTCGGTAGGGCCATACTGATCCATGCACTTGGCGGTGTGGCCTTGCCTGCTACCATCGCCTTTGGATTAATTCTGCTCGTTTATCCGGCTACCATCGTCGACGATCACCGCTTTCAATGGGATATCCTTTTTATGCTACTGCTCTTGGTTATATTAAACTATTGGCTGGCCAACCGAATGCTTCGGTACCAACTCGATAGCAGTGCGGATAGCAAACAGAAGCTGATCAGCGACAGAGATCGTTTGCTGCAGCAGATCGAATTTTTGAGGACTGAAATAGCGCATTATAAAAACGATGCCCAGCAATATGAACTGCTGGCGGCCAGGACCGATAAAACGGTCAATGGCCTCATCGAAGGTAAAAATATACTCACTTTGGAGCTGCACGAATTACGGATGGAAAACAGCCGCCAGCTGAAACGTGTACAACAGTTGGAGGACGAAAGAAACGTTGAGATCCAGGCACGTATCCAAGCTGAGACGCGCAGTCAGCAGCTCCTGTTGGAGATTGCTGAATGCAGAGCATCGCCCCACCAAAATAGCAATGCTGGGATAAGTCATGGGGGGCAATCGGATGTTGTATTTCACTTTAAGGTAAACGGCGCTGAAATTGCTATTTTCGAACAGGATATCGCCTATTGCTATGGTCATCACCGCAAAGGTGAGGATTCTTTCCAGGAAATCGTGCTGATGGACGGAACCAAATATCATCCGGCTTTAAAATCTTTGAGTGATCTGCTCAGGATATTCCCTACACTCAAGCATATCTCGCGCAACTACCTGATCTCCGGACAGGCCATCGTAAAATATGAGATGCTACGGAGAAACACACCTTTACTTACTGTTTTGCACCTTAGGGAACGGATTGAATATGGCGAATCCTATCGAAGGAAGCAGCCCGGCTGGAAAAATTGGCTTGCGGGACAGACCGCTATAAACCAGAAGAAAATTGCTGCAATGTCCCCTGAACAGCTACCGCTGGAGGAAAAAAACATAGTGGATGAGCGGTGACTGATGGTTGATGAGTGAATCAGCCCTCTCCAGCTGATTCGGGTAATGGTTTAAATCAGGCTACCCTGTACCTGCAGCTCATCGAGATAAAAATAGGCTGCAAAAAATTTTATGGGGATAGCCGTCTTAGGTGGCAGATTGTAGGCTGCCCGGATATCTTCAAAAAGACGGTAGCACTGCCGTTCGGATTTGCCCAATAGGGGAGCGGCCTCTCGGGGGTAGATCAGCATTCGAGTGTGTTTTTTCATTGCTTTGATTTTTGGAGGCTCCAAAAGTCATATCTGACCGAAAAAGAAGGGGATCAAGCGTATACATAGCGTCTATAAAGCGTTGCCTAAGCGTAGATACAGTGTTGTGACTGCGTCAACAGTGCACTGTTGACGCATTAAAGATACACTTAGCCCATCCGGAGATGGTACATGGCGCGATACGCTTGTAGCCTGTTGTCTTACGGGTTTATCTATGCTTGGTCTATACTTTACGGCTAGTCTGATCGGATCTGCAGCTAGGGGTCTGATTCCTCTCCATGGCTTTTAAGAGGCCATGTTAAGGAATTTAAGGTACCTGTTTTTTTGAAATTTATAGCCATTTTTTGCCATTTTTTCCACCTATTGCCATCTCTTCCCGGTCTTATTAAAGGCTTTTGCACCTTCGTATTGTCAACATCAGATAATGTCATGGCAAAACAAGTCAGTTTAATCAAATTAGAAGGAAACGTCGGGGACCTTTCTTTCTTCAAATCAAAGACCGTCGGTTTTCAGGCTCGCATGAAGACCGGTGTATCCGGTGATCGCATCGCCAATGATCCTGCTTTTGCCCGAACCCGGGAGAATGGCAGCGAGTTTGGCCGTGCACAGCAGTATGGCAAGCGGCTACGCGACCTGCTGCGCGATGCATTGTTCCAGAATTCGGACAGCAGATTCAGCACTCGCCTGGCCAGCCGCCTGCTCAAAGTCGTGCAGAGCGATACGCTGAGTGCACGGGGCGAACGTGTACTCAAGCCCGAAAATCTAGTGATGCTGCAGGACCTGGAATGCAACGACCGCACCAAGCTAGCTTCGATATCCCTGGTGCCGGTCCTATTGGATTTCGACCGAATAAGTGGTGACGGAATCCTAGAATGTATGGGGCTTATCCCGCACCTAAACATCGCCAAGCTACAGGGGGCCACACATGTGCGGTATACCATCGTGCTACAGGAATTCAATGGTGAAAATAGCGATCAGCGACCGGCTATCAATCGCTCAGCATATATAGAGCTGAACGATTTGACACCGATGAACCTGCGGCTGACAGCTACGCTGGCGGCGGATGCGGCCAAATCCGTCCTACTATTGGCGGGAATGGAATACTTCCAGTTGGTGAACGGTGCTTACTACCCGCTCTCGAATGGACAATACAATGCGCTCACCATTAAACAGGTCTATGTACCTTAATAAATGGTAAGCGAAGCGTACTGACAGATGCTGGTCTGGCACCTGTGGTAAAGACCGTAGACAATGGGTCGCTGCCCGAAGTCTACGGTGCTTTGCTAGCTGATCGCTGGAACCTATTAAATACCTATTATTTGGAAAATGATGTGTTAAAAATAAAAAATGTCAATCAAACATACCTTGAGGCTCCACCGGACTTATGGAGCTCAGGGCACCAATGGAACCTTATATTACAATAACCAAAAGATCTGTCATACCATAGAGCTGCCCGACCGTAACAACCTGCGGCGCCTGAGCTGTATTCCGGCAGGGACCTATAGGCTCAAAAAACAGCAGTTCCGGAAAAATGGAGAGCAGATCGCTATTACCAATGTACTGGGCCGTGAGGCGATTATGTTCCATGCGGCAAATGACGCCCAGCAGGAGCTGCAAGGCTGTATCGCGCCGATAATGACGCTCACAGGCGAGGGGAGAGGTGAAGAAAGCCAAAAGGCACTCATTAAACTCAAAGCGCTTGTATATAGCCTTTGGGATATGGGTGATCTGGTATTTCTCCACATATCTTAATCGGCGGAGGTGTATGTAACTATCAAATCACGTTAAGAACTTAATGCGATGAAAAAAATAATTCATAAAATCGGCCAGGCGCTGCAGGTAATCTTATTGGCTCCGGTAAAATTGCCCGGCAAGGTGCCGACGATTCTAAAATACCTGGCGATCGGCGTGGGCATCATGGAGGCCCTCACGGATGAGCAAGGCGGCGAAAAGAAGGCGCCAGACGAGCAGAGAGGAGGGGAGGATGAAAATCAATGATATACGCGTGGGCGCGCTGGGGGGTACCCTCTGCTCGCTATGGGCGAGTATCTCTTTAGGGGATCTGCTGCATACGCTTTTGACAGCTGCACTGGGCACTTTGGTCAGCTTTGCCGTAAGCCAGTTACTTGGCAGACGGACCAGGCGGAAGAGGTAGTCATCTTGCAGAATCGCTAGCTGTGCTGCAGTTTAATTTATTAATAGTAGCTGAGGCCGTGAAAATACCAGATTTTCGCGGCCTTATTTATGGTGTATCATCCAGTATACGTCATCTTCGATAGCATCATGCCCCTCAATGGATTATGGAGCATCCACTCTTATTAAAAGCTCGGTGATAAACGCTTTCTTTTTTCCTAAATCTCCCATTGCATTCTGTTCTATAGTCAATAAGAAATGAAAAAATATCTAGCTTTGGGTTTCAGCATAGCTGTAGGTGGAATAAATTCTTACGATGTTCGAGGCTATTCCACCTGCACAGAGGAAAAGTGGTAACATCTTCAAACAAATTAGTACCTTTATAGACTTATGCTTAGAGAGAATGCCGTGCCAAATAATGGCTCAATAAATGGCCTGATTATCGTATCGCGTGTCTCTAACTACGTTTATACTAAAACGTCGAAAAGAGCGTTTTGTCATTTACTGAATAGTTGATTTATTATACTTAGATGGGTAATTTATGGAGAGGGGGCTTGTCCATCAACAAGCCGCGTTGGATCATATTGCTATTGGATATGATTATTGTAGCTGCCGCTTTTTTTGCCAGTTATGTGCTAATTTTTAAGCATAGAGGGGGTGTGGAGCTTGACAACATGGCCAGACAGGCACTACTTGTTTCGATAGTATATTTAATATGGTTTTGTATTTTCGGCACATTTAAAGGTGTTGTCCATAAGACTGGGATTCGTGAATTGCAACGTATTGTGCTGGCCATTGGATTGGCCTATTTTTCCACTGCGCTGATTTGTAAAGTAATTGAGTGGCTATACCCATCCTATGATGATATGCTTCCTTTTTCGGATACGCAGCTGCTTTTTCACGCGTTGATTGCCGGTTTTGGCATGACTTTCAGTAGGGTACTGTATCGCGCATTATACCATGAGCTGATGTGGGGTAAAGATAACCGTATTCCGGTGATTCTTTTTGGTGCCGGTAATATGGGAAATACCACCTTTCACTTTATCCATACTACTTCGCGGAATAAATACCGGATTGTCGCGATTATGGACGATAATCCACATCGTATCGGTAATCGTATCCAAGGATTTAAAATCCACGACATTAATACACTGAACAAAGAATTTGCACAGCGCCATGGAAATGCCTCCGAAATTATTATCGCCGTGGATGACCGTAAACCGGAGCGATTGAACACGGTGTTTAAGCTTGCCGAACCGATTCCATTGATTGTTAAAATTATTCCGGATACGGCACGTCTATTGGCGGGTGAAGTGGCTACAAGACAAATCCGAAGTTTACGGATCGAGGATTTACTGGGACGGAAAGCCATTGATCTGGATAATCCTACCATAGCTTCCGAGATGAAAGGCCAGATTGTACTGGTCACAGGTGGAGCGGGTTCTATTGGTGGCGAACTGGTACGGCAGCTTGCACATACCGATTTGAAACAGCTTATCGTGCTCGATCAGGCTGAATCTGCTTTATATGATATTCAACAGGAACTGAGTAACAGCGATCATTTCTCGCGTTGTAACTTTGTTGTTGGGAACGTTCGCGATGAGGCTTTTATGGATACCTTGTTCCAATTTTATAGACCGACCTATGTTTTCCATGCGGCAGCTTATAAGCATGTGCCACTAATGGAAGCCAACCCCTATGAGTCTATCCTAACAAATGTATGGGGCTCTTATAACGTGGCATTATTGGCCGATAAATACAATGTTTCCAAATTCGTGATGGTGTCCACAGATAAAGCGGTCAACCCGACGAATGTCATGGGAGCGACCAAACGTGTTGCCGAAATAGCTGTATCTACTGTCAATATATACTCTAGAACGAATTTTATTGTGACCCGCTTTGGCAATGTATTAGGTTCAAACGGTTCGGTGATCCCCTTATTTGAAAAGCAGATGCTCAAGGGCGGACCGTTAACCATTACAGATCCAAATATAACCCGATATTTTATGACCATACCCGAGGCCTGCCAATTGGTACAGGAGGCTGCAGTAATGGGTAAAGGTGGAGAAATATTTGTCTTTGATATGGGCGAGCCCGTCAAAATTATGGAGCTAGCTAAGCAAATGATCCGGCTCAAAGGCTATAATTATCCGGAAGATATTGATATTAAAATTGTTGGTCTTCGCCCTGGGGAGAAAATTTTTGAAGAGCTTTTGGCCAACGGGGAGAATACCGAAAAGACCTATCATGAAAAGATTATGATTGCTAAGGTCAATACCAGTGATATTCATCTGCAAAAAGCACGGGTAGAACAATTATGTGCATTTGCGAAAGCTGCGGATCCTAATGATGATAAAATGAATTTGGTACAGCTGATTAAGGATATCGTGCCTGAATATCGCTCCCAGAATTCAGATTTTTCGGTTTTGGACAAGTAGTGATTGGCAAAATGGCGAATCATGATTTATCGTGACGATTTGTAGAAAAGTGTTTGTGATAGGGAAAAACGGATAGCAGGAATGTTATCCGTTTTTTTCATGGGATAGTATGACGATCAAATAACGAGAAATATCACTACTATTTAGTAAGAAATCAATAACTTTAATAAAAAACCATAGACATGAACCACGATAATTTTATGAACGCGGTTGATCGGAGTATTTCTGAGGGGGTCAAAAGAGGTATTCTCCATTTAACGCAACAAGGCCAGCTAACAACCGACAATCTCATCCGTATTAATGACGCAGAATTAGTGAATTTTACCTCTTGTAGCTATCTTGGACTGGAACATGATGAACGTTTAAAACGTGCTGCAATAGATGCCGTAGAAAAATACGGGGTGCAATTTTCCGAATCGAGGGCATATGTTTCCATCGATTTATACCGCGAACTGGAAGAGTTGATGAGCAAAATTTTTGAAGCTCCTACGATTGTAGCTCCTACGACCACGCTCGCGCATTTGTCTGCCATTCCTGTGATTTTGGATGCGGGTGACGCGGTTATTGCGGATCAGCAACTCCACAATTCGGTCCTGAGTGGCATCAATGTATTCCGGGCAAATTGGCCAGTTCACTTTGAGGTTCTCCGTCATAATCGTTTGGATTTATTGAAGGAACGTATCGAAATACTCCAGAAAAGCCATAACCGGGTTTGGTATTTTGCTGATGGTATTTATTCCATGTTTGGGGATCGCTGTCCCGCCGATGAGATTTTTAATATGTTGGCAGCCTATCCTTCATTCCATACGTATATAGACGATGCACATAGTATGAGTATATTGGGGAAAAATGGAAGGGGACACATCCTCAGCAACCATACGATACACGAAAGGATGATCGTTGCTTCGTCAATGGCCAAAGCTTTTGCGACAGGGGGCGGAATTTTGGTTTTTCCGAATAAGGAAATAGCGCGACGGGTGCGTGCCTGTGGTGCACCATTCAACTCCTCAGGACCGCTTCAACCTGCGACCTTGGGTGCCGCAGTAGCCTCGGCAAAGATTCATCTAACAGACGAAATCGCTGTGCTTCAAACCGAATTAGCGAATAGAATAAAATATGCCAATTCCTTATTTAAAGAAACTTCATTGCCCTTAATATCGAATTTTGATTCGGGTATATTCTTCGTCGGAACATCAAGAGCCGAGCTGGCTTATAGTATTATGGAAAAAATGATCAAGCGTGGATTTTTGCTGAACATTGGGGTATTTCCCGCCGTATCCCAAAATCATTCCGGCATAAGATTTACAATAACTGTACTGCAGTCCTACGATCAGATTGAAAAGATGGTAAAGACACTCAACGAAGTATTTTTTGAAACGTTAATGGAACACAACTATTCGGTAGATCAGATCTATCGTGCCTTTAGGGTCGTTGCCCGCTTGGAGGATCGTCCCGCAGGTGAATTCGTTAGCGAAGATACCGTTGAAAATGAGTAGAATTCAAGAGATTTTCGGGAAACTTGGAATTATTGGTGGCATAGATAGCTTAGATTTATGCCTATATTAACTGCTGTAATTAAAAATCTACTTATTTGGCGGGTTCTTCCACGGAGTTATAAGCCCAGCCCAAAATATTCTTAATGGAATCTTTTATCCTATTTAACCCTTCTGGCGTGGAGATATCAATCTCACAGACGGTACTTTTTGTATGTACCGAATGAAGAACAAGATAGTAAATACCGGCAACGAGAATTGTGACAACTGCCCGCAGGTCAAGATCCTTACCTTGAAGTTCCTTGTCTGCAAAAGCGAAAAACAGCGCGCTCATCTTTTCCCGTTCCTGAGAAATCTCAGACATAAGGATCGACTCTTCGCAGATCTGCCAGGCTAATATCTTTTGCATTTCGGTATTGGTCAGAAAATCTTCAAATTGATTTAGTAATAACGATTCCAAAAAACCTCTTGATCCGACCTCGGGCGCATTCCCAAAAAATTCGACGGCGTTCACGGTCGCAGAAAGCCAATAGTCTTTGCCCCTGATGTATGTTTCTACCAGGTTGTCCAATGTGCCAAAGTATAAACCAATAAGCTTACGGTCAACACCTGCCTTTTTTGAAATATTAGCGATGGTAAGTCCAGGGTAACCTTTTTCTTTGAGAACTTCTCCAACGGCAGCAATTAGCTTGCCCATGGTCCGCTCTTTATTATTCTTTTCGCCCTGATATTGCTTTCTCGACTGTTGTTTATTGGTCATAATACTGTTTGAAACAGAAAGATTTGCGTATTAATATCAAAGATATAAAAAAATCAACTTAGCTTATATTTAATTAGCTAAAGTTTGTAAATTATTTAAGTATTTGGTTAGAAAAACTCTTAGACAAAGCGTTAAAATTGATTGCTCATTCCTTTTGAATGAACAAAATAAACCTGCTTATCGAAATCATATGGGACTCAGATATATTAAGAATTGACGGGCGGATCCTAACGCTTCTTTGCATATGTTGGTTTTTTCAGAATATTTTTAAGTTCTCCTGCTGTATAGGGCTTACACGCTGCTGGAATGATTTTAAATCCACAGGCCACACGTAGTCCATTGATATTGTGAAAACGATTGTCGTAAATATCTCTGGTATATCCCGTCAATTCAAACAGTTTTGATCGGGGCATGCCGTTTTCAAAACCGTGTTCAATACTTTTACGCTTATAGAGATCGACGAGCTGCTTTTTGCTCAATTTGCATCGTTCAGGTGTGCTATGGGCGGGCTTTTGACCAAAAGATTGGATAAAATGGTTCAAGCGTTGACCGGTCTTCCACGTCATTGCTCCGCTAGTTATCCCCATTTTGGCTTCCAGTTCTTTCGTCGTCGGGGTTCTGCCGAGTTCTTTTGCGAGACTGAGGTAATAATCCTTGATACTAAACCTGGTTACCGGAATTTTGGTCCCAGCGAGATAACATAGGTTGTTCCAGCCAAATTTGTCCACCAGATACCAGACCGAAGGATAATTTTCGGGTTTAAGCCGTTTGTAATCTTTATAGTGTTTAATATGATGCTTTTTGATCAGCTGGATTACTGCTGCTTTAGCCTCGGATTCGGTCATGGTAGTTACTCTGAAATAAGAGTGCAAGCCCGCATATTCAAGGACATCTGCCCATGTATTGACCTTGAAATGGATAAAGTAAGACTTATAATTATAGAGGCCATTTTTATGGACACAATCCCCGACAGTTGGAGAACGATGGTGCTTGATATAAAATTTAACCAGCGAGTTTTTAAGCTTTCCAATAGAAGGTATCCGGCGGTCATTGGGGGCAAAACCAGCTGCAGCTATAAACTTGTTCCAAGTGCCAAAATATTTACGGACATTTGTTGATTTTGCCGAAAATTCCCTGCGCATGGGAATGCGGTCATTTTTTTTGTAAAAGTCATTTAGCAAGACGAGTAGCTCAGCTTTGATTTCTTCCGCTGTTTTATTGATACGGGGCTTAAGTCCTGCCGCCAGAATAAAATTGTTCCATGACCCAAAGTAGCGTCGTCCAATGGTGTTGATGTTTTCCATTTCACGACGAATAGGTGTTCTGCCGTGCTGCTTATAAAATTCTTGAACTTTCGAAAAAGCTTCTTGTATTGTCTTTTCCTCAGTAGGTCTCAAATCGTATACTTTTTATTGGTTATTTACTATAATTATTTACAATAAATATATACATTTATTTTTGAAGTTAAATGTGGGTGTTTAAAAGGCTGTATGCAATTAGGGTGCAATCACTACTTTCATGGGAAATCTACAAGTACCTATCTAGGTATAAATTTTTCCAACCGTGTTTATAGTATAGCAATTCTGGTAAGAAATTTACCAGTCTTAATGTGCCTTGGTATAAGTTTTACCAAGCATGTTCATAATAGGGCATTTCTCGGTAAAAAATTACCATCCGGCAAACAATAAAAGACAGGAAGGAGAAAGCTCTTAGGACAGGCATAGAAAAATGCAAAAGAGGGATCAATTTATTGGTATAGCTTCAAGTCATAAAATTCACTATATTTAATTGGTTAATAGCCAGTGTTTAGCAGCGTTCTGCTGTGTGGTACGCATCTTTGAATATTTCCCAATTTTAATTTATTAAATAGAAAATAAAAACAATATGAGTCTAAAAACATCTATTACAAACAGTGTTGATTATAACATTTGGGTCATCGAACAGTTAGTTGCGTGGCTGAGGGGCTACCCTGAGGAATTGTTACAAACAGAATGTCCGTCGAGTTTCAGTAGTATTGCAAAAACGCTCAAACACATTAGCGATACACAATTGTATTGGTCATCGATGATCAGGGGGACGGCGACACCAAGCTTTGATTATATCGCTACATCGGTGGATGTTGAAACAGAAATGAACAACATCGTTAATGAAGCCAAACTTTTAGCTGCCTATGTAAAGGAAAATACTGAAGCGATGAATGAACCTCATCTCATCGAATCACAATGGTTCTCTTCTAATTTTCCCAAGTATGAATACCTCCAGCATTTGATTATCCATACAACGTATCACCGCGGTCAGATAGTCACCATAGGGCATCATGTAGGTGTTCTGAAAGCGCCTATGCTGGACTATAATTTTTGGAATGTGATGCGGCAGCAGAAATAACATTAAGGCAACTTTGGATCATTAACGCTTGTCATGAAACTAAAAGATATAAATAACAGATACATTGGAAATTGGAAAGGTAATCATAGGTTGATTCTAAGTTGGCAGCCCGATTCGGATTTCGATTCTGATTCTTTGTTCATCAATAGTAAAAGCTAGTTTATCGTACATAAAAGAGTAATGATTGGTTATTAAAGCAAAAGACACGCCCTGGGACGCTGTTCTGATGGGTAGCGTGGCGTGTACTGTTGATGCAACTATAAGCACCTGCTCAATGGGGCGTTAACAGCATTGATGGGTACACTTGTTAGCTTCCTATTGAGTAGAGTCCTGAATAGGATCTTCAGGCGAAAGTGAACAGTGCGCATCTACTTTAGGTGCCCATTTTGAAGGATAATTGGTATTTATACGTTGGATATGTATTTATACTTTTTTATAGCTTGCTGGATACGGGTATTATTTGCGCTATGCTGGAATGGCATAAAGTTTGGATTTAAACTCTTGGTTTTAATAAAATTTAGATTAACATATACACACGAACTATGAGAAAATTTATTCAAACATTGGGTTTAGGCATGCTTATTTTGACAACTGTAATTGGTTTTACTTCATGTAGCAAAGATGATGATCCTGCAGACAACAACCTTTTTATTGGTAAATACGAAGGGAAAATCGCATTTGACGACCTAAAGGACAACAGTAAGGATGTAGCTTCTGCTGACGGTACGGTTACCGTAACGAAAACAGGCAATACTTATAACTTTGCTTTTGGCAATAGTATTCCCAATCTCAATGGCGTTGACTTTGAAGAGAAAGACAATGTGTTGATTAATATTGGCTCGGCCGGTACGGGCGTGATCCGTATTGATGCGGGTAAATTAACCATCGGTTATACCAAAGATGACCAGGTCTGGACAGCTGATTGTCAACGTAAATAACAGTAACATTTAGTATATTTTTTATGAGCCATTTCTATCAAGGAATGGCTTTTTGGTAAAAAAACGGCCTGCGCTAATCAAAGTGCAGGCCGAATGTATATATAGTAGGGGTGATTTTTCTAATTTGCTGTTAGCGCGACAGCATTGAGCTGTCTTGCTGTTCCATCTGGTCCCACGGCAACGATATTGTCAAAAATAACCCGAGTACCCGGAACGATGCCATTTAAGGCCGATGACATGCTGGAGCTCAGCTGTCCGCCCGAAGTGGACAGCACGATCGCATCGGCACGTGGCTTGGCCAAGATCATGGTAAACTTGGTCACCCTGAAAGAAGCATCAAAGTCAAAATTGTCCAGTTTGGCAAATAAAGCATTCTGTGCCTTGAGCGCTACAGTGGCCATGGATCCGCCAGTTTTGCCAGCAAATTTGGCAATCGGATCAGGGATTCTTTTGACACGGAATTCGGTCGAACTCAAGGTCTGTGTTTTGCCCGGTGCGACTTCGGCCGAGACGGAGATACGGGCTGTGCCCGGTGAACTGACACGCACATTATATTTTCCGCCACCTGCACTGGATATGCTTCCACCGCTCATGCTTACCCGGATTTTATCCGTAGGCGTTCCCGGAGCAGAAACGGAGATGGGATTATTGACCCCGATATACAGTACATTCATTTTATCCGGGGATACCACCGCCGAAGGCCGTGCCACCTGGTAGGTCTGCTGTGGCGTCCGGTATTCTTTAAAGGTGCCATCGGTCTGTTTGACCCGGATCACGCCGGTCCAGCTAAAAATTCCCTCCCGGCTGGTCGGTACGCTGTACACCCCTTTGCCATCTACGATCTGTAACGCAGAGCCGTTGACCGAAATGGCTGGCTGGGATTTTGAATCGGATGCCGTCAAAAAGACTTCAGCTTTGTAGGGCTGCCCCTGTACCAAATAGGAGGTAGGTGCAACAGCTACTGCAGCAAATTTGTCCAGATTGACTACTGCCTGATCCATTTTGCCCAGGATAATCTTGACGACATCAGACTCCGCGTTCTGTGCGTCGGTCTGGATCTTGGTCAGAATGGTCATCGCTGCGGTCAATGGCGTGCCACTGCCAAAATTGATTTCTTCCCAGGTTTTTTTTCCGTTCACCGATTTCTCCGGATTTTTGGCTTCCAATGAAAAAGATACCAATTTCTGCTCTTCAGGGGTAAGTAATGCCAATAATTTGGTACGGGTCTCATTGATTTTGTCTTTCAGGAGCGTTCCTTTTTTCTCGTTAATCATAAGATTGGGTGAGATATCCTCATTTTCCCGTTTCACGAGATCGCCCTTCTCCTCATCATAGCCGCCGCCCTGTTTGACAAATTCTTCTTTAAGGGAAACAATATATTTATCCAGTTCGCCAATAATGGCCTGTGCCTTTTTCGCCTTATCGTAGATCGGTTTGGCACGTGCCGGCTCTTCTTTTAATTTGGTATGTTCAAATGCTGCGAACAGCTGTTGTACAGCCGTGTTGACATTGGTCTTGGATGTCTCGAGACTATTGTTGATATTTTTGAATGCGTCCAAGATAGAATCCGGTACATTGAGTGCCAGTAAAGCAAGCAGTACCAGATAGAGGATGCCGATCATCCGCTGTCTTGGCGTTTCTCTTCCTAAAGCCATTTTTTCTGATTTAAGTAATACAAGGGTAAATTATACACGTGGCTGGTTCATGGCACTCAGCATATTGCCATAGATGGCATTTAATGCATTCAGATTTTTCGCCAGTTTGCCCACTTCTTCTTTAAATGCTTTGGAGTCATCCAGTGATTCGTTGAAGTTTTGCATGGTATAGCTTAAGTTCTCGTAAAACTTATTCATCGATTGCAGGTGAGATGCAGAGTCACGTAATTCGCGCTCATACATGGCATTGAGTTGACCAAGGTTGCTCGTCAGGTTTTTGACCTGGTCGTGGTAGTTTGCGGTATCACCGGAGGTATTGGACATGGCCACGAGATTTTCCGATGCTTTTTCAAAAGCAAGGCTTAAGTGATCAAATTTTGAGGTCGCTGTGCGCAGTTTCTGTGTAAATTCATCGGTTGCCAGCGACACATCGGAGAGTTTATTGATGGCGGATACTTTTTCACTGAAATCGCGTAATCCACGGCCCAGGCTTTCGATACTTGCCGGTTCGATATGGGCGTCGGCAAACATTTTGTCAAGTGCTGCTGTTGCGGACGGACCTGCAGGCTGTGCCACAACTGCTTTGCCACGAACAGGCAATTCGCCATTAAAATTATCATCCAGTTCAGGATACACCCGTGTCCAGTCGGGTTCAGGTGCCGGAGGATTGAAACCCATCAGAAAGAAAAGCAGCGCCTCTACACCGAGCCCGATCCCGATCATATAATTGGCTGTGCTGCCGCCGATATGGAGGATCTTGAACAGCACCCCAATGATGACGATACTTGCGCCCCAGGATATGGCCACATTCAGCCATCTTGAATTGTCTTTTTTCTTGCTCATAGTTTTGTATATATGTTTTTGGTTTAATTTTTCTTGGATAGTTTTATTTTTTTGTTTGATTTCATCTGTATAAAACGGATTTGTCTATTTAATAGTATATCATATCGACGATAATCATCGATTTAGTGTTGATTGTGCAATAGTCCACCCTATTTCAAAAAATATACCAAAGATTCTGGCTTATCTAAGTTTTCTTTGTTTCTTAGAACCATTATTTAAGTAGAATAAGCGTTTATCAAAATAGAGTAAACGTTCTTCCGCCTTGCTGGTTATAGTTTATAATAATTCGCTATAGAACCTGCGAAAGAATGCAATATCTTTGGAGTAATTTTGGGATGAATATGCAAACCTTTTTTCTTGTTTTCTCGGGCTTATTGATCATCATAAGCGTATTGCCCTTTTTCAAGAGTCAGCACTGGATTTTTCGTGTGGCCGAATTTATTAAGTTGCAGCTGCTGGTTTTTCAGGTACCTGCTTTGGCTTGGGGGTTCTATTTGCTTGACGGATCGCCCTGGATCTGGGGAATACAGATCGCACAAGCCCTATTGATCACCTATCATATATTTATCCTGGTGCGTTACACGAAATTTTGGCGCAAGGAAAAATACGACAAAGGCAAAGATGCCTCGGAAAGCATTAAAATTATCTCCTGCAATGTGCTGCAGTTTAATGAGGAGCACCAGCGTTTCATCGAGCTGATCCGAAAAGAAAAACCGCAGATTTTTCTGACAATGGAAAGTGATGCGGCATGGGAGGAGGCGCTGCGGATCTTGGAATCAGATTATCCAAATGCGGTCAAGGTGACCTTGGATAATACCTATGGAATGCATTTTTATACCAAGCTCAAGGTCAATAAAAGTCAGGTCCACTATTTTGTGGCGGATGATATCCCCAGTATAGAAGCTGAGTTGGAGACAGTGGACGGGCACCGTTTTATCTTTTTTGCTGTGCATCCGCCGCCGCCTAGTCCGACGGAGGAGGAAAACTCCAAAGAACGGGATGGTGACCTGCTTAGTGTGGCAAAACGGGTTCGCGATTATAAAATGCCGGTAGTGGTTACGGGTGACTTTAATAATGTGGCCTGGGCCAGGTCTTCCATACTGTTCAAGAAAACCAGCAAGCTGATCGATGCCCGTATAGGGCGTGGGATTTTATCCACCTTTCACGCAAATTATTGGTTTTTCCGGGTGCCTTTGGACTTGCTTTTCCATAGTCCCAATGTGTTTATCGACAAACTGTTTATCTATCCTTCGGTAGGGTCGGACCATTTCCCAATGGGTTGCACCTTTTTTATTGACCGTTATTCAGAAGAGCAGGCCGAAGATATCGAACATCTTGATCCGGGTGAACTAGCGGAAGTGGACGAACTCATAAGCGAAGGCCGCCAGGAGGAAAGTGATAACCGTAGCTAGCGATTATTTTCCGATCTGTAATTTATACTCTTTTGATGGGGCTACCGAGAAATAACCCAAGGCATTGTTGGATATATTGGATCTGGGATTACCGGGAGCATTACTCATCGTATTGCTTTGATATTCGTTCCAGTATTGATAGGTTTTCTGATCCACACAATAGCGGCGAACGCTGACATGGTCTCCTGGAGAAAGATCTGTTTCGAGATCAGCGATATAATGTGTCACCTTCAGCCCGTCATTGAACTGGTCAGACTGTGCACTGGCAAAACGAAACGGTCCGCCATTGATTGATAGCATGTAGATATAATAGTTGGAAACGCGGGCAGGATCTTTAAAGCTCAGCGCTGCAAAAAAGTAGCTTTTCCCGGCGATACTTTTTTGGGAAATAGCTGTGCTGTCAACAGCAACATAGGCCGGCATCTGACAGCTTGCGATGTATTGTGTCTTATTTACATTGGCCGATAAGATATATACCCGGCCTGCGGTAGGCATAAAATTACGGTGGATATAGTAGCCGTCTTTGTCATATTGAAAGGAATAGCTCCGATTTTGGTTGTCTCTGACGTTTATTGTTGCGCCTTTGATGCCCGAAGTATTGACTGCGTCGTCAAATCCCACGGAATGTGAGATACGTATGCGCTGAACGGGACCGGCGTCCGATAACTGGGCGTCGATGACCACACGGGCTGCGGCTTGATGAAGATCAAGATCTATTTTTTCCTCACAGGACGAAATCAGCAGGAATAGACTGGATAAGATAAAAGGTAGTCTAACATTCATAACGTCTAAAATTTAAAGTTCCAGGTGACCGATGGGATAATGCCGAAGAGCACAATCTTATAAGCTTCTGTTTGGTTGGGATCGGCCTTGTTTTCGCGGAAGTCAATGCTATAGGCATTTTTACGGTTATAGACATTATATATTCCGATTGTCCAGCTGGAATGAAAGCGTTTATTTTTCTTTGGATCAAAGGTTGCGGATAAATCCAAACGATGATAGTCAGGCATGCGATAACCGTTCCGCTCGGTATAGTAAAACATGGATTTGCCGTTGATGAGATATTTCCCGCTCGGGAAGGTAACGGCATTTCCGGTATGGAAGACAAATGTTCCGCTGACTGTCCAGCTGTTTGAAAGGGAATAATTCGTCACGATGGCGAGATCATGTGTACGGTCCTGGCGTGCATTGAACCAGTTTCCTTCATTGATCCCGTTAAATCTACGCTGGCTTTTGGATAGGGTATAGCTAATCCAGCCTTTTAGCCGGCCGCTGTTCTTGCGCAGCTGCCCTTCCAGGCCATAGGCTCTACCTATACCAAAGAGCAGCTCCCCTTCAAAGTAAGCATTTGCCTGTAAACTGGCGCCATTGCGTACATCAATCTGATTGCCCAGACGTTTGTAATAGGCCTCTACTGAGAAGTCATATTGCTTGGCTGAAAAGCTATGAAAGTAACCTACAACAGCCTGGTCCACACGTTGTGGCTTGATAAGGAGACTACTGAGTACATACTGGTCCGTGGTCAGGCTAGCACTGCTATTGCTCAGTTGATGCAGGTTCTGGGCGATGCGGTTGTACGAAACTTTTAAGCTGCTGTGTTCATCCAGTAGCAGACTGGCGGACAGGCGGGGTTCTAGATTGATGTAATGTTTGGCAATCCGGCTGTTATCGCGTTTTTCGGAAATAGGCTTCCCATTTTTGTCAAATTGATAAAAGCTGCGCTTGCCCAGCACCATAAAATCATGGACATGGATACCATAGTATAAAGATAGGTTAGCCGTAGGCTTCCATTCATGGGAAATATAGCCGCCGAGATCAACTCCGCGCTGGCTTTCAACGGCTGTCGGGTTGACGGACTGATTTTTTCCGGCAGAAAGATTGGCCGGCCGGATGGACTGGCCCAATACGCCTACACCGAGCCGAAGGGTATGATTGGCATTGGCATGGTAGGAAAAATCCTGTTTGGCCTGGATGTTCCGGATATTGGAGGCGACCTGAAAATCGATCTGTTCGCTGGAAACACCGGCCGCATAATTGAACCCGCTGTAAACAAGGGAACTACTGCTGGATAGTTTATCATTAAACCGGTGGCTCAGTCGTGCCGTGGCCGTGGTATTGCCCCAGGCAACGTTAAAAAGGTCACCGTACTTTAATTTGTCCTTGCCCCGATAGCCCGATAGGTACAATGTGCTTTTCTTGCCCAGGTTAAAACTGAGTTTGGCATTCAGATCATAAAAATACAGCCTATTTTGATCCATGTCTTTACTTTTCGCCAGCCTTAAAAAGGAATCCGCATAGGAACGCCGGGCGCTGAATAGAAAAGAGCTTTTATCTTGTTCAATCGGTCCCTCAAGTTTTAGCCGCGAACTGATGATCCCTAGCCCACCTTCGCCGGAAAACTGCTTTTTGTTGCCATCCAATAGGGAGATGTCCAATACAGAGGAGATCCGTCCGGCAAATTGCGCGGGTATTCCCCCCTTGTAGAGCTGCACATCCTTGATGGCATCCGAATTAAAGGTCGAAAAAAATCCCAGCAGATGCGAAGGGCTATAGACCGTAGCCTGGTCGAGCA
The DNA here is from genome assembly GCF_002000245.1 of Sphingobacterium sp. CZ-UAM. Lineage (GTDB taxonomy): Bacteria > Bacteroidota > Bacteroidia > Sphingobacteriales > Sphingobacteriaceae > Sphingobacterium. The sequence continues at coordinate 58,833 of NZ_MTCM01000011.1, forward strand.
GAATTAGGTTCTGTCCGCCATCCCCGCCACGCACATGAAAGGTGCTTGAACCTTCTCCGCCACCTTGTACCCCCGGTAAGAGCTGTATGGTTTTGAGTATATCTTTTTCGCCAAATAATACGGGCAGATGCTGAATGTCCTTCATATTGAGCTGCGTGCTGCTCATCTGTGGGGCATCGATGCTTTGACCTTGCTCTTTAGCCGATACCGTCACTTCGGCGATGCGATTGGGTATCGGCTTTAGTTCAAAATTTCGTTCAAGCGATTCGCGCAGCTCAATGGGCAAGGTCTGCTGCTGATAACCGAGGTAACTAACCTGAAGGTCATATGTCCCCCTGGGCAGTGCTATACGGTAATGCCCATAGACGTCTGAACTGGTCGCAATGCTGTCTTTGACTGTACGGATAACTGCTCCGTGAAGCGGTTTTCCCGTAATGGCGTCTCGAACAGTACCGCTTAATACAGTTGCCTGTGCGGAGACAATAAAAGGGGATAAGGCCAGGGAAACGGAAAGAAAATAAGAGATGATCGATTGCATTTGAAGCTTTTACCTGATTGATTTTGTATACAATAAAATTGGAATGACGTATTAACCCTTTATTAATATTTGTTTTGATAGTTTAGGTGAAGATTACTGCATAATGTCTCATTCTTTTGTTCGGTTTAGTTTATGTATGTAACGCTTTTGGTACATTGAATATTGTTCTAAACCGCTTATTTAAGCAATGGATTTACCTAACGTCGGCATATTGGTTTACAGGAAGGCAAAACAACAGGATGGATATTTAGGTAGAAATGTGTAATTTAAGGGCAGCTAAACAATGTAGTAAATCTAACTAATGGATAAAGATTATCTTTTTAAAACGGCTGCGGAAGATCTCCAGTCAAAGACCATTGATTTTTTGCGTTTTCCCTTAATTGTAGGGGTGGTATTTATCCATACAGATTTTTCGGATATTGTCATGGGCGGTGTAAAACAGATTAGTTTTGTGAATTATCCTATTTTCAGCTTCATCTTTTCTTTGTTTTCCAAAGTGATCTTTGAGCTTTGCGTGCCACTTTTCTTTTTTATCTCTGGTTTTTTATTTTTCTATAAAACAGCTGGATTCTCTTGGGAAATTTACCTGCAAAAGCTAAAGAAGCGTGTACGGTCACTTTTGGTCCCTTATATTTTCTGGAACCTGGCCGTCATTGTATTTCTTTTGCTTGCACAGACCTTTTTTTCGGGAACTTTAGTTTCCGGAAGAAACAAACTAATAACGGATTATAGCCTAACGGATTGGCTCTGGTCTTTATGGGATACTTCGCATGTCAATCCACATGCGAGGAAAACCTTACCGGTCAACTCGCCATTCTGGTTTATTCGTGACTTAATGGTTGTAGTGCTGTCATCACCGTTGATTTATGTGCTGATTAAAAAGCTGAAGGCCTATGCGGTAATCCTGCTGGGACTGCTCTGGATCTTTAATCCTTTTTTTTATTTACCGGGATTGAGTACCGTTTCTTTCTTTTTCTTTACAGCGGGTGCTTATTTTAGCATAAACAACAAAAACTTCGTCCTTGGTATGAAGCCCATGTTATCGGTGGCTCTGATATTATATGTCCTGCTCGTAGCGGCACAGCTTGTCTTCCGGGGTTCAGCTTGGTGGACCACCTTATATTGTGCCGGAATTATCATTGGACTGATTACTGTAGTGACGGTAGCTGCGCATTTCATTGAAAAGGGAAGCTGGCGTACAAATGCATTTCTGGCCGAGAGCAGCTTTTTTATTTATGCCTACCATCGCTTACCCTTGGTCTTTGTGATCAAATTTTTATTTAAGGTGCTTAATCCACAGTCGGAGGGGTTATTATTGTTTCTCTACCTGGCTTGCCCTACGATAATCATTGTATCGGGCTTAGTCATATATAGTTTATTAAGGCAGTTTTGGCCTAGGTTTACAGCCATCATCAGTGGTGGACGTTAATAAAAAACGATGAAAAAAAAATATAAAAAGCTTGTTGTTATTCTCCTTGTACTGCTTGTCGGGGCAATACTGGCCACCTTTGGCCGGAAGATATACAATAAAAATAAATACAAAAGAATCAAAACCGAGTATGTATTTACAGATGTCATCAACCTGGGCTGTACTTCGGTCAAACAACAGGGCGCATCGAATACCTGCTGGTCCTATACGGGCAATTCATTTCTGGAGTCGGAAATGATCCGGATGGGAAAAGCGCCTGTTGAGATTTCCCAGGTCTTCACAGCACGACAGGCTTACTTGGATAAGGCGCATAATTTTGTGCGGCTCCATGGTGGGCTGACCATGGGTGAAGGCGGGCAATTGCATGATGTATTGAATGTATTCCGCAAATATGGTGCGATGCCCAGATCAGCTTATGCGGGCCTACGGGGCAATCGCACTTATAATGATTTCAGGGAGATGACGCCCATGTTAAATACCATGCTTAAGGTATTGGTCAAGAATAGGCCACTGGTACCTAATTGGGAGCGTGCCTATACCGCTATACTGGATACGCATCTTGGAGAGCTGCCCGAAAAATTCGACTATAAGGGAAAGATTTATACGGCGCGTACCTTTGCGGATCAGGTGATCGGGATTGATCCGGACAATTACATCGGCTTTGCGTCGGTAACCGATCAGCCTTATTATAAGCCTTTTGTGCTGTTGGTGCCGGATAACTGGTCCTTTGACCGCTTTTATAATGTACCTATGCAAGAACTCACCGACATCATTGACCATGCATTGCAGCAGGGGTATACGCTTGCCTGGACGACAGACGTGTCCGAAAAAAGTTTCTCCTGGCAGTATGGAATTGCTTATGTGCCTGAGAAATCAGTTGACGATATGACGAAGGAAGAAAAAAAGAAAATGTTCGTAAAACCAATGCCGGAGAAAAAGGTTACAGCCGAAGAAAGACAGGCGGCTTTTGACAATTATGCGACCACGGACGATCATGCCATGCATATCGTTGGACTGGCCAGGGATCAAACGGGCAAGGAATACTATCTTGTTAAAAATTCTTGGGGTAAGGCCAATGATTTTAAAGGCTATATGTATATCAGCAAAGCCTATGTGAGATATAAAACGATTACACTGATGTTAAATAAAAATGGGCTCAGTCCGGAGCTGTTAGCTAAAATTGATCGGAAAGAACGCTAATTCCCAATTGTTTCCATAATTCGGGGGGAGCTTTGTTGTATGAAAAACAACAACATCCTTATACAATGCTCCGGAGTCTTCCTGATGACCTGGATACTCTCATTTTCTACGATTGCTCAGGCGCAAGAAAGCCGAACGATACCCGATAAGGTGCACCATGCCGAACCCCTGTACAATGATCTTGTGCGCGACCTGGGCGCAAGAAAAGGGGAAAAGGAATTCAATATCGGTGCAGATATCACCCGGATGCGCAGGCTGGATGAGTACGGTTATCTAATGGAATACGAGTTTGCACCTATCGATCGACTGGGGCTGGAAGTGGAGACAGATTTTGCCTATTCAAAGAGCAAAGTGGCAGGCATAGCCTCCAGCAATGAACTCGAACGATTGAGGTTGTCATCACAGTATTCATTTTATGTGTCCAAGAAGCATGCAACAACATTGGCCGTAGGTTATACACAGATTTTTAATTTTGTCGAGGGCGGAACTGCTTTTAATCCCTTTTTTGTGGCGGCGAAGAGTTGGTATAGCAACTGGCATACCTTGGTCTATACAGGACCGGAAATAGCCTATCATTATAAATCTGGAAAGACGCAGATGAACTGGCAGATCAATACTTCCTTCCATTATACATTGCCGCAGACCGATCATTTTATTGGACTCGAGGTCAATCAGCAGGTCGAGTCTGGTTGTCTGGAGACAACGCTTCGGCCACAGGTAAAACTGGGAATTAGCGATAAATTGGCAATCGGTATGGCGGTAGGCTTTCCGGTGGGAAGCAGGGAAGAGACGATCAGTTCATTTTTTCGTCTGATTTATCAACTTTAAATGGACAACTTTTTGGGATGATTGCTGATCGTCCAATTCGGATAAAAATAGGAAACGTTCGATGGGACGAAAAATACTATTTTCCCGATGTAATGTATTGGTTTATAGGGTGGAATAAAATAGTGGAACGGACGCCTCCGTTCCACATTATCCAAATAGTTTTATCAAGTCGAACGCAAAAAAAATGACTTGACGCGCCAAATGTAGAAAATATAAATGGGAATTTAATAGTTAAATTTTGTGAAACTTTACAAATAAATTTTAAATGTAGCGGGAAAGTGACAATAAGAGGGTATAGGTCAAATGGCGAACCTGTTAAAAAAAACGGCGCTGTTCAAAGTAAGATAAAACCCTTTGTGGATAGAATATTTAAAACGAGACCGTAAGAGGACATAAAAATAGGGGTGTCTAGAAAAGCTAGACACCCCTTGATTGATTATCCGGAGGGATAAACAAAGATATTATTTCCAATATTAGTTCGGAAGAACCGGATTAGGGTTGTATCCTACAGCATTTGGATTCCAAGCACCATTGCGCACGCAACGCACGTTCATCAAGGATGATTTAATGACATTTACGCTATTGAGAAGTGTGATACCCAAGACATTTGTTGATCTAAATCCTTTGTATCCGGCATTTAAGTTTAGAGGAGGCACACCAGCATATCTATTTCCTAAATAATGCGTCACGCCCAAGCCTGCAATTGGCTCAAGAGGATCGAGTAATGACCTGTCATTCGTCCAGAATGCTGTATATTTACCGCCAGTTGTACCTAAATCTAGTGTAATAAGATCTTCTACAAGCGATAGGTCTCTCATAAAGCCGTTAAAGTTAAAGCGCAATTTGTTGGTTGCCGAAGTCGCTGCGCCATAAGCGGCATTAACACCTGTTGCAGTAAATTCCGAGTAACCGGCATTGACAGGAGCTGTTGCACCTGTGACATTGGCAGCCAATGCATTTTGAACATCTACTAACGCGTCTAGTGTACTACCCAATACATTTAAATTAAGATCGCCTAATAAACCTGTCAACCCATTGGAATTAATTGGATCTAGATCAGCTTTAGCAGGGGTTTTCCATAAACCCGCCGGGTATACCAGCGCACAAGGGTCTTTAGGAGATGCATAGGTACCTAAAACACCTGGTTTAGCTGCGCCATACGAGAAGAAACTTTTCGCATCTGTCGTTGGTTGATTGAAGTGGTAGAAACGGTAGGGGTTATAACCTGCTTGATAATAAAGGTTAGATCTTGACCATTGAACACCGCCGAAAGTTAATGGGGATTCAGTAATACCCAACAAGAAACGGTGGTTTTTACCGCGTTCTGGTGTGATCACTTGACCTCTTGTTAATGTTGCACCGAAAGAACGTTCAGAACCGTCTTCTAATTTAATCTTAAGCGCGCTAACAGATACATTCAGGCTTTGTTGTGTCTGATCGGCTGTATAATAATAAGCGATTTTTTGTTGACCGTCTGAACCTGGGGCAGTCACAAAATCAGCATACGTAAGCGCTGCAGTTACATCCGTAAGTGCTCCCACAAATGTACCTGTGGCTACGTCAAGTGTTCCTGTTTTTGCGTTGTTCCCAGTTACGGCAACTGTTGCTGAATTAATCGGAGCAAACATACCCATGGTATTCAATTCGATACCGATACGGGCAAATACACGGCTGAAATTAACATTGATCGGAACCGCGGCGCCGCTTACCGTAAATTCATTTGTTGCACGAAGTACATCCGTATTTCCCGGTAAGGCGATGTTTTGCATTTCAGGAACTTGCGTTGTAGTAGAATTGTAAGAAAGGGCAACCCATTTGTATGTTGCACCATCCGTTACGCTAACAGGTGTTTCTGTGCCTGCCGACAATTCTACAGATTTCTCAAAGGTATAATCGGTACCGTTTTTCTTGTATAAGAATAAGCGATACTTGGTGCCAGTAACTACTGGTGAAGCTGCACGCGTTCCGTTTGCCGCTTTAATACCCGATTGATCCGCTGTCGCGATTTCTGAAACCGGAAGTTGATTGTCAACACCGATCAATGCGTCAAAGCCATTGCTTTGAACGAGTTGTAAGTTGTGTTGAGCGGATGATCCACGGTTGCTACCTTTTGTTTTGATTTCTTCACCATCACTAATGCCAGCGATGCGAACGATGACCTGAGCCTTACCATTGGGAACTTCCTGTCCGTTTTGTGTGTCTTTGTTACAGCTTGTTACGGCTAATGTACCCAATGCCAGGTATGCAGCAAGTGCAAACTTGCTTGCGAAGTTTTTGTTGAATGTTTTCATAATTTTAATAAAAATGTTAGTGTAGGGATAAAATGATTAGAAACCGCTCGTATCCCAACCTGATCCGCCGCTACCTTCAGCGTCATCAACTGTAACTCCGCCTGCTCCTGGTGTTGCAGGTTGTGAACCTGCAGCAATGCCTTGCTCAAGTTCTACGACGTGCTCCCTGATGGAAGGGGCAACGTACATTTTTTTTGCGTTCTTATTCATGATATTATTATTTGGATAATGCCGCGTTATAAATAACGCGATTTTTAAATTTAATGGACAAATTAAAAGCTCAATATTTAATAATGTTGCGTTACATTACAGCTAACATTGCATATGCCTGCGTTGACAATAAACACAATGTTTGCCAATTGAATCTGATCTAACTTATTCTTTTTTTTTACTACTTAAATTTATATTGTATTGTACATCTTGTATATACGGCTCACAACACTTTTCTTCGTTTGAATTGTAATATTACGACTAAATATCAACTTGTGCAAAAAAAATTATTAAAATTTTTATCTGTATAATTTTTCACAAGTTGGAAAACCAATTTCTTTAAGTGCTATGTAGCTCTTTTATTATATTATGTTATACTTGTTATAATGTAAAAAATACACATTAATCTCTGTTTTTAGGCCGAGATCTCCTTAGCTCAGATATTGGAACAAATTAATTTATGTTTTGTTTGCATGGTTTTAAAATATTTTAATTTGTGAATTTATTTTTTTTTAATTAATATGTTTAAACAAGTATGCCGAAGGCCTTTGTCTAGGTCAGTTGTTTGTTTTGTCAGCCCCCTATATCTGCTATTATTTACGCTCCCCTTTTTTTGCCACAGATAACAGGGACACGATATATATTGTCTCCTTTTTTTAAATTAGGAAATCTATCTACTGAAAGATTAATTTGATTTTATATATTCTGTATTTCGACCTGTGTTATTAAGTTTTGTTTTCTATTTATTTTTTTATTAGAAAAACATGCTATTCTTTTTGGGTTTAATTTTTCAGCTATAGGGTTAAGTATTTAGGTTTCTTAATAAGTAAATTGTTTAGGCAATTAATAGCGGGTACTGAAGTGCTGGAAATCGACAGCCTGTCGGAAACTTCTCAAAAAAGACGATCAGATTACCTTGTTCAACTCCCCTTTACCGTTTTCCACCTTTATTTCTCATCTGAATGTCATGTAAAATGCTTGCGCCGAGATGGGTTGTAGTAGCTTAGCTACAGAAAAACAAACATGTCCCCAAATCCTGCCTACAATCCCGGATAATAGCTACTTTTGCCCAACTTCTGAACTAGAGAAGTGTCATATTATTCGGTTTTAAAAGGCTTTGTATGAATTATATACAATCTTTTTAATGTAGTGTATTATTTACACTAACAGGGAATCGCTTTAGAACATTTTTAAAAATATAGGAAATGAAAACGAACAAAGAAAACTTGGCTAATCTAAACGGCCGCTTACCTTATGAAGCTCCTCGTATGCATGCTCAAAACGTAGAATTGGAATATAGTGTTGCAGCTGGTTCTGTAAACAGTTCAGTAACCGAATCTTGGCAGACTGAAACACAGACGCAAGAAATCGATTGGTAGTAGATAAGGTGTTTAATTAATTAGTGATATAAACAATCATTTTTCATGAATAAGTTTACAATAAAATTTGGTTTCGCTTCTATGTTGGCCTGTGCCTTATTGATCTCTTCTTGTAGTAAGGATAATAACAGTGCCATAGTACCTGAAGGAACAACAGTACGTTTAAATATTGGTCAAGCCTTTGCAAAAACAGGTCCGTTTAAAGCCGCTTCGGCGGGCCGTTCTTATGCTTCGGCAACACAGACCGTTGAAATACCTTTTGATAATCAATATACATTGGTGGCGAGCTTAACTGCTCAGGAAGCCGCTACTCCGGGTCTGAAAGCTTCAAGCCGCGCGGCAACTGTCGCTACTGGCAGTGAACAACAGGCCTTGAAACCTGGAACCGTATATTATGTGGCAATTTTTGACGCAGCAGGTGATTATAAAGAGACGAAATCTTTCACACAGGGAAATACTGCACAGGATTTTGCGATCGAGAAGGGAAAATACACATTTGTCATCTACGCCTCAGGCTCAAATAAAACGTTACCGTCTATTGCGCCGGGTACAAAATTAAGTGCGGTAAATTTTGAAGGGCTTACAGCTGATCAGGACTTTATGCTGGATCAGGTGCCTTTTGATGTAAAAGAAGGTCAAAATGTATTGAATGCGGATCTTGAACACTTATTTACACAGGTGACCCTGAAATTTGACGCTTCGGCTGTCGGCACAGTCAGCAGTATTGCTGGAGCGACAATCGAACCTTCTAATGCAGCTGTTGATGTCAACCTGAATACAAGCGCCCTTACGTTCAAAGGTACGGTGAACCCGGTGGCTTTTAAATTGAAAAACACAACGGGTGGAGTGATCAATTCTGACTCTACCTTTATAGCGACAGCGGCTACAGCAAATGGCCTGGTAGGGTTAAAAGGTTTGTCCATAGGCGGAAGTGCAGCGAAGGATATCAGCAAAGGTGGCTGGAACCTGAAACCGGGTGTAAAGTATGTACTGGAATTTAAACTGAAGGCTCCATTGGGTGGACTGAACGTGGGAGGGCACATCTGGGCTCCGGGAAATCTTGTATATAATAATGGTAAATATAGTTTTGCCGCAGCAAATCAATTGGGTAGTGACTGGTATTATAACTGGTTGACACCCGCTGGCGTGGGAGCTGTACCTAGTTATAAGGAGATGCTTGATTATAGTGTGGATAGGGATCCTTGTAAAATGGTGAGTGCAGAGTGGCGTACACCAACGAAAGAAGATTATAATTCTTTATTAGCAACATCTGGTGCGGCGACAGACTGGCAGTATAAATATAATGGGACAGAGGGTGTGTTTTATGGTTCAAATAATTTACAGGCAATGTCTGCAGATCCTACAAAATACCTGTTCTTTCCCTCAATAACAGGAGGTACATCGCCTTATTGGACTTCTTCTAATATTGCGGACAATGCGGATAAATCTACTGCATCTAGTTTACAGTTTGGCGGGTATAATAAACCAAATAATGTATCAGGTGTAGATAACAAATCCAATGCTTTCCAGATTCGTTGTGTAAGAAACTAGGGGTTATTAGAGATAACTTATTTGGATAATAAATTTAATGGCGACGCATTCCCTAATTTGGGGAATGCGTTTTTTTATATAAAACTTTCTATGTCCATATGTATTGTTGCTTGCCGGATCAACTGATCCCTGCTGAACACAAAAAAGGACAGTTGGTTTTTTTAGCCTGCAATTCCTTGCGATTTTCTACTGTCTAAATGGTCCAGTAGGGTCTGATTTAAAATGGGCGAGGTTTTTAGCATATCACGAACGGGATATTTCTCGGCGATGTTTTTGAGCGCTTCAAGGTGCCGCTCATGGTGCAGGTCTGTACCCACAAAATCATACATGCCCGATTTGAGCAAGGTCATCGCTATCGCCTTACTATCTACACCGTAGTAGCGACTGAGTGACAATAAGTTCAATTGCAACAGGCAGCCTGCATCCTTGATCTGTTTGTAAATATTAAAATTACCGTGATAATAGTTATAGCGTTCAGGATGTGCCAGAATAGGTTTGTAGCCAAGTTTTTGGATGGCTAAAATCGTGTGAAAAAGTGCTTTGGATTCAGACAGATAGGACATCTCGATCAGGATATAACCCCCAGGCATGACACAGAGTTCGTCATGCTGAATAAGCGATGCGAGGCCATCATCAATCATATGCTCTGCCGCAGCAAAAATATCGGCTGCATTGCCATTGTCTTTTAGCCCTTGGACAAGGGCGGTCTGTGCGGCCTCAATACTTGACTTAGTATTGGGATGTACGCCAGCCATAATATGCGGCGTGCATATAAATTTCTTTAAACCCAGACGCTGTAATTCCTGAATATAAGCAATCGAATTTTTTACGGAAGTACTGCCATCATCTATTCCGGGGAGCAGGTGGTTGTGCATATCCACTTCCAAAAATTCAAGCTGAGCCAGCGGTCTGATGGATGAAGGCTTTTTCTGTTTAAACAAATTGGTTAAAAAATTCATAATATATATATTCAGTTATATGGTTTTGCCTGTCTTACAGGATGTTTTACAAACAATATGCCAGTTTTAACGTTTAGGTATGAGAGGAAGCGTATAAAAGAAGTAACGATTTATTGAATAATAATAAAATCTAACGGTGTTTTATGGGCAAATTTTTAACTTTTATCGTTGTTTGTAATATTTTCGGTATAATAGTTGCTTAGTCCACGATGATACAAAGCTCGCGTATGATGCTATTGTCGTTATTGAAATTTGAGTAAAAAGGCCAAATGATTAAAAAATTTCAAGTATCTTGGTCAATCTTTACGAAATTGAAATAAGCCATATGCGTTGTGTTAACTTCAGGGGGAGAATACGACAGTAGAAAATAAATTAAAACGGGAAGAAAGCTATGATGGGATCTCTATGGGATTTAAGAAAACGGTTGCGGAAAGATAATCCTCGATGGGTCATTTTGCTGATCGATATGTGGTTTGTATTCGCAAGCTATGTGTTTTCAAATTATGTGGTCAATAATTTTAAGGGCGTCTTCGATGTAGCACTGATGTTGAAGAAACTGGTGCTTGTTTTACCCATATATTTTATCATGTTCATATGTTATAATACTTATAGAGGTATTGTACGACAAACCGGTATCCGCGATACCATAAAAATATTTAAAACTGTTGCATCTGCCTATCTAATATTGATGTTCCTAACACTGCTTGTTAAGGCTCTGGTGGAAAAGGGAACTACGACAGCTGACTACCTTCGTCTTTCCTATGGAGTGTTAACGATGCAGGCCTGTATCTTGCTGGTGATTATGGTCGGCGCAAGGGTGGTCTACCGAACAATTTTTGAGTATTTGTTCTTGCCGGCGCGAAAAGGCGAAAATGTATTGATTTTCGGTGCTTCCCGTCCGGGACTCGTGTCCTTTTCCTTATTAAAGGAGGATCCACGGATTAAATACCAGGTGCTTGCCTTTGTAGAGGATAAAGTCTCGCGCATCGGAAAACGTCTCGCGGGATTGAAAATTAAGGACATTACCGAAATTACTAAGGAATATGTTGATAAACATGCAATCACGCAGGTAATTATTGCCGTCGAGAATAATGATCCGGAGCGCTTGGAATATGTGTCGGACTGGTTTCAAAATGTGGGCCTTGAACTTAAAATTATGCCACCGGCCCGTATCTTGCTCAATTCTGGCGCCAAACGGGAGATCCGTCCCTTAAAAATCGAAGATTTACTTGGTCGTAAGCCAATTAAGCTGGATCATCCGGAGATCGAAGAGGAGATGAAAGGTAAGGTGATTTTGGTTACTGGTGCCGCGGGTTCCATTGGCTCAGAGCTCGCTCGTCAAATTGCCAGACGCTATTATAGTAAATTGATTTTATTGGATCAGGCGGAATCTGCTTTATATGATGTCCAGCAGTCAATTAAGGCAACGCAGCCCGAACATCTGCATTGTATTGTGGGCGATGTGCGCAACTACGCCTTTATGCAAAACATATTTGCACAGTATAAGCCTGAGCTGGTCTTCCATGCTGCCGCCTATAAACATGTGCCATTGATGGAAGCGAATCCTTATGAATCCATTCAGACAAATGTTTTGGGAAGTAAAAATGTCGCCGATCTATGTATGCAATATGGCACCAAGAAAATGGTGATGGTTTCTACGGATAAAGCAGTCAACCCGACAAATGTGATGGGAGCGACCAAACGCATGGCTGAAATTTATGTGAGTAGCTGTAGCGGTAGATCCGAAACCAGTTTTATCATCACTAGGTTTGGAAATGTGCTCGGTTCAAATGGATCGGTCATTCCGCTGTTTGAGAAACAGATGGCCAGTGGTGGGCCATTGACCCTGACGCATCCCGAGATTACACGTTTCTTTATGACGATTCCGGAAGCCTGTCAGTTGGTACAGGAAGCTGGCGTAATGGGTAAGGGGGGCGAGATATTTGTCTTTGATATGGGTAAATCCGTTAAAATAATGGACTTGGCCAAACGGATGATCAAGTTAAAAGGTTACCGGTATCCGGAGGATATTGATATCAAAATCGTCGGCCTGCGCCCGGGAGAGAAAATCTACGAGGAACTTTTGGCCAATAATGAAAACACCGTCAAAACGCACCATCCGAAAATTATGATTGCAAAAGTAAACCACGATGAATTGCATTTAAAGGCGGAACGCATCAATGCGGTTTGTCAGCAGATTGTGGATGCGGATCAGCACTTGCCGGATTTTATGGACTTGGTTGCGGCTATGAAACGAATCGTCCCTGAATTTAAATCTCAAAATTCGGAGTATGAGGCTTTGGATAATCGGATTGAACAGGAGCTTGTTGACGATGTTCCCGTTTATTCACTGATAAAAAAAATGTAGTGTAGAATCCTTTTGCTCTTAATTATCTGCTATTTTCTATTAATGGCTAATAGTGAGGGAAGTTCTGATTTTAGATCTCATAATGTCTTTTAATCAAAGGTTGAGAAGATGATTTACCTATCTGAAAAATAAATAGTTAATCACTAATCTGATGGTGTCTCCTAATATGATCATACATGAATAATTGCTGAAATTCTTGGCTAGGTAAAAGGTCTATTATTTACTGTAGATTTCAGGAAATCATCAAATTTTGTAGATCTTATAATATTCTTGATACTTAGTTGTTGAAGAGTGTTCAAATGTTTTGTAGTAATATCTCTACATTACAAGTATTTGTTCAAGAATGATTTGTGAAATATGATTTTTTTTACATAATTTCGCTATACATATATTAGCGTGTTAGAAATGAAAGTAACGTAGCCCTGTATATTCACTTTATCAACGAGTGAGAAAATGCAAAGAAGTTCGCATTGATCCTTCTATTAGCCATATTTTTTATTTTATGAAAATTTTCCATGTCTTTTTGGCACTATACATTTGTGTGCTAACGTTTTCTTGTAAAAAAGGAAATAATGATATTCCTACAAAACCTAAGGCTGAAGTGCAAGATTCCACAGATGGAATTTTTGGCGCTATAAAGAAAAATTCTGATTCTATTCGTTTTCTTCCATTCATAGGCCCCTCTCTAAAATTGAAGACTTATGACGGAGCTAATCAGACAACACATCCATCAGTTCTTTACTTTCCCGAAAAATGGAACAAATGGAAATTGTGGATGGTGCACACGCCTTATCCGTTTTCTAGAGACTATTATGAAAACCCAAGTATTGCTGTTTCCAATGACGGTGTGAATTGGACAACACCTGTCGGGCTAGAAAACCCCTTGGATTATTGCGAAAAGAAAGATAATGATAATAAATATCATTATTCAGATGGTGCTTTAGTTTTTAGAGAAGATCTTAACGTCCTAGAATGTTGGTACCGTTATTCTAAAAATGGAGCTTTGGAGCAAATTTGGAGAAAAACTTCAAAAGATGGAATAACGTGGACAAAGAAAGAATTGGTAATAGAGACTGATGCGCAACCGAAGAATATGATTATGTCACCTGCCGTGATATGGGAAGATGGAAAATATAAAATGTGGGCAGTGACCGCGAGTCCTTTTAGGGTTCAATATAGAGAAGCTGTTGATGGAATAAAATGGACAAATCCTATAAATTTAAAGGTTCCGCTTCCGAAAGATATAACAGCATGGCATGTTGAAGTAAAGAATACAGACTTGGGATACGAAATGTTGCTAAACGTATCAGATAATAGGAATAAGGAGGTTAATACAAAATTTTTAATGTCATCGTTGTCAAAGGATGGATTGAATTGGGATGAATTTAAACCCTCAATTATACTTCCTGATCAGAAAGATAAATGGAATGGGAAAATGATCTATAGATCTTCTTTCATCAAAATTGATAAGCTCTATATAGTATATTATTCTGCGATGGCGCATAATTTTTCATGGGGCTTGGGGATAGCGATGGGAAATAGTTTACAAAATCTGACCTATTAATGTCTGATTAATATCAAACTTAAATCACCAATTAAATATATAGAAAAATCACCATTTACGGTGAAGAGGAAACTGGTAAATACTGAGTTTTAAACAGATTTATTTTATGAATAACTATTATCGTAGGTTTCTACACCGCAAAAGGATCTTTATAATAAAGAGATAAGGAAAATAAAATAGATCTTGATTTTTCTTCCAAAAAAGCTATATTGTGTATAGTCATCGTATTACACACAATATCCGCTATGAAAAGTTTCTATTCCTGTAAATTGCAGGATGTTTTCGACTTATTTTACAACATAAACACATTGTCCTTCTCCCCGTTTGGGGTATATGGACAAGAATCGATTTATGCGTAAAAATTTCTACTATATTTATGTGTTTTTCTTTTGTAAAACAATTCTTTTCTAATAGTTGTTTTTAAGAAAGAGGTAATTGATGCATGAGCGGCTCAGATTCCCTTTGGATCTTCGAGTAAACGCCAAATATACCGAAAAGCGATATAGCTGGGTATAAGACTGATTATAAGACGGAATAATAAACAAGCACATGATTACGGTAGGCATTATTGATAGAGACGAAAGCGCAAGAATGGAAACCCAGCGAATACTTGATCAAGAAAATGAAGTGGGTGAAAATAGGATCGAACTTCTGTTTGATACAAGCAGCGGACATATAGATCGGGCTATGCTTGCGCCAGATGTATTGATTGTTGATATTGCAGATCAAGAACCTTTACTTGTTGAACATGCAAAAAATGCCTTTCCAAAAACTGAAATTATCGTATTAACCGAGCTGGCTGATGTAAGAACGGTGCGTAACTGCTTTCGATATGGGGCGGTCAGCTATCTATTGAAACAGACTTGCCTGCCATCTTTGGTGTCCGCGATTTATATTACCCTAAATGAAGGTTCATTTGTGAGCCCCAGTGTCAATAGAGCCTTGATCGAACAGAGTTTTAAATCAAAAAAAGTGGAAGATCTGTTGACCGCCCGTGAATTGCAGATTGCCAAAGGAATTATCGAAGGGTTAAGTTACAAGATGATCGCCCAAAAGTATAGCATTTCATTGGATACCGTGCGGATCTATATCAAACGAATTTACAGAAAGCTACAGATCAACAGTAAAGGTGAACTGATCGCGCAGTTGACAGCTTAATATTTTGTTACATGAACATGTGACCGACAATATTTCAATCTCTTCGAATTTAGCCTGAATTTTATGGATAGTTGAACCGTACGATATGCCAATAAGAAGCCGCTGGATTTTCCTGTTTCTTTTTTATTTTGCTGTTTTGTTATCCATAGCGAAAAGTCAGCAACAGTACGATATTGCGTATTATTTTGAACGTGATACAATACAAATTACATCTTCACAAACATTCTCCAATAAATTAAATATTAGTAATCGCACAGATAGACCAATTGAATTAAAGCCTACAGCAGTTAACACTGCGGCTCTTCGGGGCTTAATAAAATTGCCGCTGTCGATTACTTTAAAGCCCAAAGAAACGAAGTTGTTTCCGCTAAAATATATCGCCGATCGCCAGACCATTGCTGAGGGAACACAAACCTTTACAATCGGATTTGAATCGAATGATCCCTCAATAAAAATACAGGAACATCAGTCTTTTTATACACAGTTGGCTATGGAACAGTCTTTCCTCATACAGACTGAACAAGCTGAATATTACCTGGACCAGGCCACGGGGCAGACACAATTTTTAGTGCGGGCGATCAATCGGGGGCTGGTACCGCTGACGGCTCAGTTGCGTTTTCCTAACCTTTCTCCTGATCTGGAGATCATTGGTGAGATCATGCCATTCACCATAGCCGCGGGAGGTCAGTCTTTGTTGACTTTTACGACCCGGTTGCGGAAAAAAAATACAAATGTGGATTTTGATGTTGATATTCAGGCCATCGAGGGCGGTGGTAGCGTGTTGGCCACCGATCGTATCCGTGTAATGACCGTGGGAAGTGTAAAGCGTTTCTTTTCCAATATGAATTTGCAAAATCAACCTTTTGACAATCGTGCTGCTTTACGTTATATCAATCTGGGGAAGGATATTTCAGTTTACCAGTTGCAGGGGGATGGTAAAATTGATATAAACGATAAAGATAGATTGAGCTATCGCATGAATCTCGATTATTATCAGGATCAACGTACTTTTAATTTATACGATACCTACCTGGATTATGATACCGATAAATGGGGCGTGAAACTGGGGAATATCTATGAAAATCTTGATCAGTTCATCAATGGACGAGGGATAAAAGGGACCTACAAATTCGATCATCGGCGTTCCCTCAGTTTGTATGCAATCCAGAACAATTACATGTTGTTCACGGAGATGGATAATCCAATTTCTGGTGGGGAAATTGTTGGCCTTAAATATGCTATTCAATCCGACAAAAATCAGGAGAACAGCATCGCTTACTTACATAGCAATAATGACTATCGTGGTGTGCGCAGCAGTCTGTTCAGTGGTAAAGGTGCTATTGATTTAGGCAATAATAATAGCCTTTTCTTGGAAGGAGGCACAAGCATCGAGCAGGTTGAAAGCGGAAATAATAGGCTAGCCGTAGCAGGGGGTATAAATTACAATAACGCCTTTCGTAACTATCAGATTACAAGTGTCAACTATTATAGCTCACCGTACTATGTGGGTCTGCGCAGAGGTCTTACCCAAACAGATTCGCGTATAACGATGTTGCTGGACAACGATCGAAACCTCTCTGCCCGGATCAGCTATATGGATAATAAACCAAAGTACCTTACTGGGGATAGAAACTATTTTTTTAATAATGCTTCAAGGATACTGATTTATGAGTTGGGGTATCATACTGGCCTTGGAAAGTTGCAACTTGATCTTAGGCCCTATTTTATGGCACAACATGCTGCATACCAGAATTGGTGGGAAATGGCAACTAATCCGGGGAACTGGAAGTCGAATTCCCTTCGTACAGTAGCCGATCTTAATTTTTTTACCTCAAAGCACCGGTTCTCGCTGCAAACAGATTATGGATATACCTACAGAAATACCTCCAATAGACCTATTGCGCCATTTCATTCGGTCCGCATCAATGGTAATTATACGAATGCATTTTTTGGATTTAATACATTTATCCAGATTAATCCGTACTACTTAAGTGATCTTTTGGCAACCAGCGTAAATTCGAATTACAGCATTTATTCATTGGGGCCAAACACGCAATTTTACGCCTTTAATAATCAGCTGCATGTACAGTTTTCGACCATGTATAGCTATTATGGTTTCTCCCGAAGTAATAATCTGTCGGTAAATGGTCATGTCCGCTGGCAGATAAAAGATAATTGGAATCTGACAGCCGATATATTCTATACCGCAATAAGCGGAAAATCGTTGTTTCTTGTAGATCCGAATTTCCCGCCTGATCCTAACCCATTGAATAGATATTCTTTTAATAACAGACAGATTCGACTGGGTATAGAAAAGAATTTTGGTCGACGTGCCGGTCAGAAAGGTCGTAAGCTGGAACTTACTTTTTTTGAAGATGGTAATAATAATGGTATAAACGATGGTAATGAAGCCAAAGCCCAGGCCGTTTTGGTGCGAATTGGAAAGGAGGTGGCACTAACAGACGAGAAAGGTCGTGTGAAATTTGTGGATATGGTGGCCGGCCCATATAGCGTACAGGTGGAGAATGGCAAAGGCTGGGTCTCGCAGGGGCCAATCAATGTATTGATGACTAAAAACCAGCGGTTGGAAATTCCACTGATAAAAACAAGGCCATTAAAAGGCCGTATTAAGATTGTCGAGAATAGGTATCTAAAATCAAGACCGCAGCTAGGGGGAATAAAAATAACCGCGGTAGACCGCCAAGGGAAAACCTACAGTACATTAAGTTCAGAAAACGGTGAGTATATGTTGTATCTTCCATTGGGGAACTACCGCATAGCTGTTGTTACCGAAGGAATGCCCTTCTCGATCGAAAATCAAAATTGTGAGATAGAAGTAAAAACGGATAAGGATGCTGTGATTCCCGATTTTAACTATCGGGATGAGCGTAGAAAAGTTGGTGTTAAACGCTTTTAAGGAGCGACAAAGCTAAAAATAATATTGGCCGAATAGGCACCGGCGGGCTTATTGAGGAGCATACTTGTCGCGCTCGCAGGGATACTGTAAAGAATGTTGAGATTACGGTCTATCACAGGGTCGGCATTCTGGATAAGCTGCTGGGCTGTGGTGGATAGGGTAATGGTATTCATGCCGCTTTGACCAGCCATCGGACCAATGCGCAATACATTTAATGGGATACTATTGCCTCCTGAAGCAAAGTTTGTCGATGTCGCGCGCACGTAAAGGTTGTATGGCGTGGTTTTACTCACCTTAAGATGGGCTGGCATATTTAAATTGACACCATTTTTATAATCATTGGCTGTTGCAAAAGCAAGATTGACGGTTTGTTGATTGGCAACGATTTCGCCGAGGTCGCTTACGACGACAGACAGGCTTCCGTTTGCCTGTGCCTGTAGGCTGCCACTGGGATAGGCTGACGATAGTTTGTTCCAGCTGTAGGTTAGCGGAACAGTATATGTGCCTGCCTGTACAAAGTTTGTTTTCAGTTGGCTTGCTCCAATACGATAGGAATAGGTCAAGGATTGATTGTTGTTGGTCGGAACAGCGATACCACTGGTATTGGTCAAAGACTGATCCGTGGTGGATAGAGCCCCGGATGTCGCATTCGCAATACCCGTTAAGGTTGTATTCACGGTTGAGACAGGAATGACCGGTAATGCATTATAGGCTGAGGTGCTGCTAAAGCTAAATTGAGTATTCCCAGTTTTAATACTTGGTATATAAGGGACGGTGGTCGATAGCGGTATAACGCTGTTACTACTGATGCCATTCGCAGCACGATAATAGCTCAAATCATTGATTAGAATGCTCGTTGTACCGATACTCGCCGGGGGACTTATAAATCCGGGGACACTGATGGAGAAATCTTGGCTCGCGGGGGTAATGCTGCCGCCTAAAATGCCTGAGGCGGTAAGCGATAGCGTAGTTTTATAAATGCCTGCAATCCATGTTTGATTTGCAGTAACAAAACGTGAGTTGAGAATAACCGGTCCTGCAGAAACACTTACTGTGGCTAGCGAACTGACTAAAACTTGATCGGTAGTTGATAGGGTGACATCATTACTTGATCCGAGAAGCGAAAGGTTGTTAATTTTTTCTAGTTTAAGGTGTGTTACATTTAAGGGGACTGTTCCCCCGCCTGTTGTACTGACAAAACTCGTGCTGTTAATTGCCCGGGTACTGATTGTTGGGAGCAGGGCGATTAAAGTAAAAGAATATTGGCCACCGGTAAAACTTTCGATATAGTCCGTACGCCCTTGGATATTTGCTTGCGGCAGATTAATCGTGACTTGTGCCCTAGCAAAAGATATACAGTGACCTATACTAATCAACAATGTAGCAAAACTAATATGTAATTTCCTTCTCCGCAATTTTTAAATCATATTGGCTGCCTGCGTCAAGTATCGCAACCGCGAGATATCGACCAGGGGCAAGTTTACCAGGTAGGTCTACACGGACCCATTGTTCGGAATCGGGAAGCATGGCTACGGCCACAGCCTCCACAGGTGTCTCTTCTCCCGTTTCTATATTGGTCAGCTCAAACCGTACATAAGCATCCTTATTGATCTGGCCTGTATTTTTAACCTTGACTTCCATCCGGCGTACAGCGTTACCGCCCTGAACAGTAATAGCGCCTTTATCTTCATAGGCAAGAAATTCCAGATCACCAGCTTTTAAACCTGTTGGTGTATGGTATACTTGAATACCGACTTCAATCAGGACGTTCATCTGCAGTCCATTTGCCTGCGCAGCTTTTTGCTCTTTAACCTGCGTAAAGAAAAGCATGCTATGGCGCTGCTGTTTTGTTGTCGGATGATCAGGGATTGTCATGGAAAGATTGACCACTTTTATTTCCCCAGGAGCGAGCTGTACCGTATTTTCAGATAGGGTAAGCCACGAAGCATTTGACCCGGCATTATCCCCTATGGCATAATACCGTTTGCTGCCCAAGGAGTCACGGTCCCAGTCTTTCAGGTTTGCGATAAAGGAAAGTGTGCTCGCGGAGGTATTGTTAAACGTAATGGCCTGACTGACGGTCTGTCCGGCTTCACCGGTAAAAAATATCCGGGAAGGTGAAATGGAAATACCCTGTCCGTGGACCAGGGTATTGCATATCAGGATAACACATACTGCTAAATAATATCTCACGAATAAACTGTTTAGTCAGATTTTTATTGTTGTGTCGCTGTATAAGTTACTGTAGTGCTATAAGTCGATCCTGCAAGGTTTAATAACGATGCCGGATTTGAGATCGTATAATCCACGGTATAGATTGCACCTGTGGATGCCGTCGAACCATTGACCAGAGGAGCAGCAGTAGTGCTAAGTGGTACATTGGCAACTGGAGTTCCACCGTTGGCGGTTGCAGCCGGTACAGTAACTGTAACAATATTTAGTGCAGGTCCACCAGCTGGTGTAAATGTTCCACCAGCGGTTACCGTAAGGTCATAGGGCTTATTGCTGACCACCGTAAAATGATTCGCTTTCGTGACCGTTTTTGACGCCGCATAATCGGCGGCTGTGGTATAATTGAAATTTACTGTTGGATCAGCCCCTAAGGTAATAGAGATGGCATCTGTCAGATTAATATTAACAGTGACAGGCGCTGATGTTGCGGTTGGATTTTGCGCTTTTGCTTGAAAACCGAAGCATATGGCGGCGACGGCAATAAAGACTATTAATAGGTTCTTTTTCATAATTTCCTCGTTTTACGGATATAATAGGAGTAAAGTTAATCAGGATACAAAGGAAATACAATGCAGGATAGTCACATAATGATGTTATAAATTAGAGGATGTATGCGCGTTTGCAAGTCGAATTTACAGTAGTAAATAATGAGGTTTAGCGTACTCTTTTTTGGAACCATTATCCGAAACTATAAATCAAACCGCCTATATTTGCGCTCAAATGGCTGAATCCAAAAGAATCTATCAAATTGATCTGTTTCGCTTTATCGCTGCATCCGCAGTGGTACTGTATCACTATTTATATCGGGGATATAAAGGCGGAAATATGTCTTTGCTGCGGTTCGATGAGATTGGGGAATATTTCAAGTATGGGTATCTTGGTGTAGATCTTTTTTTTATCATCAGCGGATTTGTGATCGCCTTTTCCATAAAACATCGTTCGCTGCCCAAATTTTGTTATTCACGTTTCAAACGTTTGTATCCGATGTATTGGATCTGCTTGATCCTAACATTTGTGATCTCTTATTTCTTTGGCGCCCCGCGTTATCTGGTTACATTCAAACAGCTTTTGGCCAATTTTACGATGGTTCAGGAACTGCTCGGTCAGGGTAATATAGATGGCGCCTATTGGTCCTTATATGTGGAGTTGAAATTTTACCTCATTATAGCCATATTTCTTATTATAAACCGGTTTAAGCAGATCAGTTTGGACTATCTGGTTTACTTTTGGTTGTTGTTGTCAGCTTTGCACCTGTTTGTCGGGCCATCAGCAATTTACGATGCCATCCACCATTTTTTTATTTTGGATTGGAGTACTTATTTTATTGCGGGCATTGTCTTCTGTCAAATTTTCCTACAGGGCCCGGCTCTGAAGCATTTTATTGTATTGCCCTGCTGCCTATACCTGTCCATCGATGGAGCTATTGGTCGCATCCACTGGTTAGCAAGAACATTCCATAGTGATTTTTCTCCCTATATTATTGCTGCGACAATCGTTGTATTTTATATAGTTATGTTATTAGTTTCCTGTAAAAGGCTTCAATATCTCAATTCGCCAAAATTTGTCAAAATCGGGATGCTCACTTATCCCTTATACCTTATTCATCAGCATATTGGTTTTATTATTTTCAATCGGTTTCATGAACATGTAAACAAATATGTACTTGTTTCTGCTGTTACGCTCCTGATGTTGGCTGTTGCTTATGTCTTAAGCGATTGGGTAGAGCCACGTATGATGAGGCTATTTGCGAAGAAAAGGCAATATTGAATTCTACTCAAATAGTGTTTTTGATAATTAGTGTATTATTGCTAGAGATCAATTCTGATATAGTTGTTCAAAAAAAGGTTATTTAATAGTGGTTAATTATTTAAAAACCTTTCTTTTTTTTTATTTGCTGTGACTGTACTGAAAAAACAGAACTGAAAAAACAGAATTCATAATAATCAATTAATATTGTCGTTAAGAGCTGTTTTGAGAAAATGTTTTGAAATAAATATTTTTGTATAAATAAAAGTATATTTTACTTATATTTATAGAGAGATTTTTTAACGAAATAAAAATTATGAAATCAGTTATTTTTATAATTAGCCTAGTAGTAACTATTATGTTTTCTGCTTGTTCAAAAAAGGGTGAGCTCGGGCTGGACGAAAAACAATATTTAGTTAAATTTAATGCATTAGGTTTTACCCAAACAATTGATGATTTTAATGTGGGGAATAAACTTTCCAAAGCTGCAAATAGTAGTGTTGTTGATAGTAAACTAATTTCAAATTTATATTTTGTTGTTTTTGATGCACAAGGTAAAGCAATCCAAACAATCAAGCAGGATACTGTGAAGTCCGCGAATTTTGGATCTGCAGAATTCAATTTACCAATAGGTAAGTATAGATTAGCCATTGTTGGTGCATCAATTGGACATACTATAGAAATAGAGCATTTAGATACAGAAATAGCACGTTTAGACAAGTTTAATATTATAGCAGGAGGGAACCACGTTTTTTGTAGCGATCTATTTCCGTTTGAAGTTTCCGAAGGCATCACTCTTGAAAAGGAATTGTTAATTAAACGTGTTTCATCACAATTGGATGTTATTTTTGACAATGTAATTCCCGAAAATGTACAATATGTGATCCTTGAGTTCCCGCAAATATCAAAATATAGTTTCTTTGGACCAAACTCGGATAACGTTAGTTGGCCAAATAAGATAGATCTCACAGGACTAACTGGTAAAGCAGGAGTTAAAGTATCGACTACTCTTTTGTCGGGAAAAGATGGCTCAAGTAGTCCAAAAGACTTGAAAATTGCACTTTATGATAAAAATAATTCTGTTATTATAACGAGATTTGTCCCGAATATCAAGTTTGAGAAAAATAAAATTACTGAGGTTAAAGGGAATATTTTCGATGATCCAAAGACTCCTTTCTCAACCAAGATTTCATCCGATTTTAATGGACAAATAGATTTTACATTTTAAAATATCATAACATGAAACTTATAATCTCGATTGTTTACAATCTAAGCATTGTTTTAATGTTTATAGGCTGTTCTAAGCATGCGCCAGAACCTGAAAATAATCTATATGTTGTAAAATTTAAAGCAGTGGGCTTTACACAGTCAATTAAAGATTTTGGTGAAGGAAGTCCCAAGGTGGCAAGCGTTAACAACGAATCGCCTAAGTCAAGCAAATTGATTTCTCACTTACATTTCGTTATTTTCGATTCTCAAGGGAAAATGGTTCAAACTATTAGTCAGGATACCCTAAAAACAATAAATTTTGGCGAAGTTGAAGTTAAGCTTCCCATAGGAAGTTATAGAATAGCAGTAGTGGGAGCTTCAGATTATAGTAATGGTCCTTTTGGTGGTCACCGCATGTTTATGCCTAATTTGGAGGAGTTTAGGATTTTATACATGACCCAAATTGAGACAGGTTACCATGTAATCAAACATGCTTTTTGTAGTGAATTGCTTAATTTTGAAGTTAATAATAGTGGTGGTGTGGTTGTAAAGGAGCTATTGTTAACTAGAGTTTCCTCTCAATTAGATCTAGTTTTTGAAAATGTTATTCCAGTAAATACGCATAGAGTATTATTGGAAATCCCCTCGACAGTTGATTACTATTTCTTTCGCCAACAAAATAATGAAAATACTAAATTACAATATTATAAAAATCTAGAAAACGCTGTGGGGAAAAGTGGAATTAAGATAACAGTACCTCTTTTTTCAGGAGTTACAGGCGTTAATAGTCCTAAATCGTTAAAAATGTATTTTTATGATAATAATAATACTCTGTTTTTAACGAGAACCGTTGAAAACATTAAATTCGAAAAAAATAAAATAACTCAAGTCAAGGGCAATATGTTTGATGATAAAAGTGGGGTTTCGGTAAACTTGCAAACGGAATTTGATGGAAAAATTGGTTTTTCCTTTTGAAAGAAGAGGGACATGGGAGGAAAATAGTAACTAATGACCTCTTCTCTGTAGTTATTATGCCGTCTGTCCGTAAATTTTCCTCACTAAAGCGACTTAGATAAGAGTATCTAATTTTGAATCCTCAGGTTTAAAATTAATCATACGGGCTGTACATCGCGAGTGTAATTTTTTACAGGGGCCCGCATTGAAGTATTTTATCGTATTGCCCTTGTGCCTGTACTTATCGATCGATGGTGCTTTTGGTCGAATACATTGGTTAGCGAGAACTTTCCATAGCGATTTTTCCTCCTATATTATTGCTGCAACCATTGTTGTATTTTACATGGTCATGTTACTTGACTTGTCTTCTCTAAAAGACTGCAGCGTTTCAATTCATCTAAATTTGTCAAAATTGCGATGCTGCCCTATCCCTTATATCTTATTCATCAGCATATTGGTCAAAATTGCGATGCTGCCCTATCCCTTATATCTTATTCATCAGCATATTGGTTTTATTATTTTCAATCAACTTCAAGACTACGTAAATAAATATGTACTTGTTTCTGCCGTTACACTCCTGATGTTGGGTATTGCCTATATCCTGAGCGATTGGGTAGAGCCTCGTATTATGAGGTTCTTTAAGCGATAATACTATTGACTTGATGCGCCCTATTATGGTTGTCGGATAAGTACGATAGCTTCGATTGCGAGGGATGAGAAGGCTACAGTGGAAAAAGCTCAACATTATTTGATGCTGAGCTTTTTCCTATTTTTCATAGTATAATGTAGGGCTTATTTTTTCCAGTAGAATGTTCCTTCATGGGCCAGAGCCATGGTTGGGGATATGCGCGAAACAGCTTCTGCAGAACAGCTTGCGTTGATCAGTACAAACTCCGCCCTGTCATTCACTTTAGGCCATTGCATATGGCCTTTGTCATCCAATGGCAATACATTGTTGGTGGCAAAACGAAGGGTTCTCGAAAGATTGAACTCAGATCCCCAACCGTACATGCCAGCCATTAAATTGGCCTTTGCCAACATATTTCCGGGGCCGAATGTACTCCAATAGTCTTGCACATTATCATTACCGACCAAAACTTCAACACCATGCTTCAACAGCGTTGGAATAGGCATGACTAGGTCACCAAAAGGGATAGACGAAACAATCCCTACTTTGGCTGCTGCTAATTTTTCGGCAATGCGCTCTACTTCGGCTACCGGTAACTGGGCCAGTACAAAGGCATGACTCACAAAACTGCGCCCCTGTAGCTTCGGATGCTGCAGCGCTTGTTCGGTAAGGTATTCAATCGTGTGTATACCTTCTTTTCCACCGTCATGCAAATGGATGTCAATCCCTTTATTATTGTCAAGCGCTAATGTTACCGTATAATCGAGTACTTTTTCAATATTTTTGTCGATTCCGTAGGGATCTACCCCGCCAATAAAACCCACACTCGGCATCTGGGCTACATCCTTCATGAGTGGCGCAGAGTCGGTATAAAAAAATCCATGTTGCGGAAAAGCGACCAATTCTGCCTTGAAACTTTCCTTTCGGTTGTCCAGTGCTTTTTGGAGATTTTCAAGAGAACGGAGCCCAGAAGTGGTGTCCACATTAAAATGTGTCCGTGCGAAGGTGGTACCATAGCTTTGCAACAGGTCAATAAGTTGTTCTGCCCGTATGGTCGATGTCTTGAGTAATTCGGGGATAATTTCCTGTTCATAAGCAATCATCTCCAGCACGGTTCTTTTTTTTGGAGATTGCGCTTGCCATGGTAGCCCATACCATGTTTTGTCCAGATGGACATGCATATCGCTGAAAGCGGGCAGCATTAAATAGCCTTTAGCATCAACCGCTGTGGCATGTTGTGGATTATTTGGAAATATCCGGATAATTTTTCCGGCATTGACTTCTAGACAGAAGAGTTCAGTTTTAGTTGCTTTTATTCCGCTATCATCGGAAACATATCCAGTTTCCAAAAGCACGTTTTTAAGGGTATAGTTGCCCTTTAGCGGGCCTGTATAAGGAGTTGACATGATGTTTAATACTGTTTTAATAGCAATTATAGGTCACAATGGGGCAATCAAATGCTTAGAGTAAGCAATTGACCCCCATGGTGTATTAAAAGATCTAGTTCGTGATGATATCGCTTGTCTGCAAGCTAGTAGACAATATTGCCCTGGTAGATAAGGGATCCTACGGGTGAAATCCGTGAAACGGCTTCTGCTGAACAGCTGGCATCGATAAGTACGATATTGGCATCATCACCGGCTTTTGGCCATTGCTGTTTTCCTTTGTCATCCAATGGAATCGGGCCGGCTGTAGCCAGTTTCAGCATGCGTGATAAACCATACTCTGTGACCTGGCCATAGACTTGTGCCGCCATATTGGCTTTTTGTAGGACACTTCCTGTACCAAAAGTATTCCAATGATCGACAATACTGTCATTTCCCGTCATGACGGTGACCTTATTTTCTAGCAGTGTAGGGATAGGCATAATGAGTCCTGCAAAAGGAATGGTAGAAACAATTCCGATTTGGGCCGCTCCCAGCTTTTCAGCTATTTCCTGTTGTTTGGCTTTTTCCAAACGCCCCAGTACAAAACAGTGGCTGAGGTAGGTTTTGCCTTTCAGCGCCGGGTTTTCATTTACTTTTTTGATCAGATACTCCACTGTTTTTAGTCCCGATTCTCCGGACTCATGCAAATGGATATCAATCCCTTTGTTGTGATCCAGTGCCAGCTGTACGGTAAAATCCATTGTTTTCTCAATGGCGCCATCGATGGTAAAAGGATCTACTCCGCCGATAAAATCAATATCGGTCTTGGCTGCTTCTTTCAGGTAAGGTACGGAATCGGTGTAATACACGCCATGTTGCGGAAAGGCAACGAGTTCGGCACCGAAACTATTTTTTTTGTTTTCCAGTGCACGCTGTAGGTGACGTAAGGAATCCAACTTGGAGGTCGGCTCAATGTTGACATGGCTCCGTGCGAAGGCTGTACCTTTGGACTGCAGTAATTCGATGAGTTTCTCCGCTTTATAGGTTGAATTTTTAAGCAGTTCCGGAAGGATCTGTTGTTCAAGTGCAATCATTCCTTTTACTCCGCCTGCGCCACGTCTTACAGCTTGCCATTTATCACCATAGAATGTCTTGTCCAGATGGATGTGCATGTCTCTAAAAGAAGGAAGCATCAATCTGCCCTTCGCGTCTATGGCATTAGGATCGGTACTGTTTGGACTTATTTCTTTGATTTTTCCGGCTTCGATCTGTACGGAGAAAAGACCGGTTTTGGTTGCGATCACTTGCCCATCGCCATCATACTCAAAACCTGTTTCCAGCAGCACATTTTTTAAGGTATAACTTTTTTTGCCTTGATGTCCGTCCAACAAGGACTGATGGGCTATTGAACCAGCTTCTTCTGCGTATAGCATCCCGGGGATCAATGTTGCTCCAGCAAGTGCCAGGGCTGAGTTGCGGATAAATTCCTTGCGTGTAAGCGCTATTGGTTTCATTTTATTTCCTATTTACGTTACAATCTAAATGAACGATCCATAAATGGATCAATTTCTATAGACAAAGATATATACACTAAGCTTTCGTATCACTGGGCAATTTCTGCCATTTCTTGTGTGATTTATCTCTTTTCCCTAAAATCACTCGGACTTACACCGGTCTGTTGTTTAAAGAAATTGGAAAAATAAGCTTGGTCTGCAAAGCCCAGTTCAAATGTAATTTCCTTGATGGAGGATTCCGTGCTTTGGAGCAGGCGCTTTGCTTCAACACAAATTCGTTGGTGGATAAGCTGGGTGGCAGATATTTTCAGGTGCTTTTTACATAGAATATTGAGATAATTGGGGGAAATATGCAGCTTGTCCGCATAGAAAGCGACCAATTTTTGTTCCCTGAAAAACTCGTCGATAAGCAGGTTAAATTTGGCAAGCCGCGGGACAGATTGATAGACTTTAAATTCGGTGAATACATGCTCTGCTTCTCTGCTAACGATGGCTGCGATCACACCGGCGCGGGCCGTAATCAAAGGTATCAGTGAATGCTCGCGCTCCAGTTCCTTTTTGACAGATTCAAATTCATAATGTAGCTGAATGAAGGCCTCCTTGGTCAGGTCAATGACCGGATGATTCTGATAATTGGTAAAGGAAAAGCGAAAGAAGGGTGCAAAATGTTCAAAAAACGACCGCTCGATCATCAATTGGTAGCCAATAGTTCCTGCATAGATATGCCATTTGTGCATCTGACCGGGAAACAGCACATGTACCTGATGGTCTTTAATGGGATAATCTATGGAATCAATGGTATGGACACCGGAAGCTTTATCAAATAAATTGATAATAAAAAAGTCGTGCTTATGCGGCTTTTCGATTAGCCTCTCGCCATGTAATTCATTGAAAAGTAGCTCTTCACGACCGGCTGTCTGTGCTTTGCGAAAACCGTCCAGTCCGATGACAGGCGCCCAGATGTTAGCATTACGTTTGTCCATAGTAGATCATCTAAAACCTAAAATACGAAAAGCGCTTTGTTTTTTCGCCTATATGTAAAAATAAACCCACATAGGCATAGCAGTGAGCCATTATAGGCAACTAAGAATAGCCATTTTCCCAATTGTTTCCTAAATTCGAAATACATTTGTAGCGGTAAAGTAATATCCGGGGAGAATAACGTTGAAATTCCGTAATAAAAAACAAAGTCCAATGAAAGTACTTGTAATTGAAGACGAAGCAGATTTGAGGGAAACCTTGAAAGATTCGCTGATTAAAGAAGGTTATATTGTAGAGACCGCGATTGATTTTGGATCAGCACTGGATAAGGTTTTGGTCTATGATTATGACTGTATCTTATTGGACATTATGCTCCCAGGTGGAAGTGGGTTACAGGTGCTGGACCGGTTGAAAAAAGAAGGGAAGTCGGATAATGTTATTATTATCTCGGCCAAAGATTCGCTGGATGACAAGCTCCAGGGGCTCGAACTTGGTGCGGATGACTACCTGACCAAACCCTTTCATATTGCGGAATTAAATGCGCGGATTAAAGCGGTACTGCGCAGAAAACAACGGGATGGCAAGAATACATTGGAAATGGGTAATCTCGTAC
The DNA here is from genome assembly GCF_002000245.1 of Sphingobacterium sp. CZ-UAM. GTDB lineage: Bacteria > Bacteroidota > Bacteroidia > Sphingobacteriales > Sphingobacteriaceae > Sphingobacterium. Next base: position 88,469 of record NZ_MTCM01000011.1, read on the forward strand.
TGGATCTAAACGAACGTAGCCTTGCGATTGCCGGTGAACCCGTACCGCTGAATAGAAAGGAATTTGATATCCTTAATTATTTTTTGCTGAATAAAAATCGTCTTGTTAGCAAAAATGCACTGGCAGAACATGTTTGGGGAGATAATACGGATCAAGCAGATAATCTCGATTTTATCTATTCACAGATAAAGAACTTGCGGAAGAAATTTTTGACGAAAAAAGCGGAAGTTGATTTTGAAGCGGTCTACGGAATAGGATATAAACTTGTTGAGAAATGAAATTAGCCAATCAAACGCTTAAATATCTCTCGATTTCGGTACTGATCGTCATTGCGGTATGGTCAACCATTTTTTATTTATTTATGCTGGAGGTAATTCATGATAATATAGATGAGGAATTGGAGAACCAAAAACGCTTAATTATTCAGGAGCTGGCTTCTGAGGCGATTGTAGCTCCAGATCTGGAATTTGGAATTAACAATTATAAAGTACGTGAAATTTCCGAGCAACAGGCGATCAAAATGCAGAATGTGTATAGAGATACCATGCTGTATATGCAGGATGATGATGATCCAGAGCCGGAATTGGAACCGGTACGTATGCTGACCACAGCTTTTGAACATAAGGGACACTATTATGAGCTGTCGATTATCAACTCAATGATCGAGGAAAGTGATTTGATCAAAAACCTGTTTTATTCTGTCCTGATTTTATTTGTCCTCTTGGTCGTGAGTATCGTATCGATCAATAAAGTTGTAATACAACGGCTATGGAGCCCCTTATATCGATTTTTGGATCAGCTCACCAGATTCCGCTTGGGAAAATCTGACGATAGACCCGCTATGGAGACAAACATTCAGGAGTTTAAAGATCTACAGCTTGCGGTAACTACACTGATCCATCATAATGAGGAAACGTATGAACAGCAAAAACAGTTTATTGGCAATGCCTCACATGAGCTGCAGACGCCCCTTGCAATTATGATCAATAAGCTGGAAATGATGGCCGAAACAGAAGGGCTGCAGCCTGAACATTCGCAGACGCTCGCCGAAGTACTGAACACCGCGGAAAGACTGGTGCGACTGAATAAATCATTATTGCTGCTCAGCAAGATCGAGAATAAACAATTTCTGCACAATGAGGATCTCTCCATCAATGAGCTGGTAACGCATATCACCGATGAATTGGAAGATATTGCCGCGTTTAAAAATATTAAGATCAATGTCAGTCAACAAGATGAACTTAATGTACGATTAGACGGCTCCCTCGCCAACATCATGGTCTCCAATTTGATCCGTAACGCTTTGTTTCATAACCTGGATGGCGGGGATGTAAATATAACCATTACTGAAAATACACTGGTAGTTGCCAATACAAGTGCGCAGACAGCGCTGGATAAGGCGCAGCTGTTCTCACGGTTTTATAAATCGGACGCTGCATCCCAAGGGACGGGATTGGGGTTAGCAATCGTTCAGGCAATATGTCATGTATATGGCTTTTCTATTTCCTATCAGTATGCGATTGGTCAGCACCTATTCAAGTTAGATTTTCGCCCTGCATAAATTATATTCCCAAATCTTTACAGAATCGTGGTTTTACTTTGTAGTACATTAAAATTAGTAAAATCATGAATCGTAAAACAATATTAAGTGCATGTCTTCTCACACTATCAACAATGGGAGCGTTTGCCCAGGATATTCCACAAAGTCAGGTGCCTGCGGTGGTCGTAAATAGTTTTCAACAAAAGTTTCCAAAAGCCAAAGGGGTAGATTGGGAACTAAAAGCGGGACTATATGAAGCTGAATTCGAAACAGGTTTGTTTGGAACAGATCATGAGGTATGGATTCAAAGTAATGGTAAGATTGTCCGTCACAAGGAGGCGCTCGCCAAAAATGATTTGCCAAAAGCTGTTATGGCAAAGATGAAAAGGGATTTTCCGGGCTATCGCATCGAGGATGTAAAAAGGATCAGTGAAGAGCAAAAGATTACGTATGCATTCGAAGTAAAAAGTCGGACAGAGGAATGGAAACTCGTGGTTGATCCGAATGGAAATGTGCTAGCAAAGCGAAGAGATTAGGCCATGCCGGACCTACACAAAAAAACACCTTGTTAATAGTGCTAACAAGGTGTTTTTTATTTGAATGCTCTTTCTTCCGAAATTAGTCTTCACCCTCTTCGGCATGCAATTCGAAAGATAGGCGAATAATGTCCTCCCCAGGATATTTGGCTGCATAATCTGTACGATTCCAGTCTGCTCGGGTAATAGTAGCTTTGGTTGCAGGATCTTTAAATTTTCGTAGAACGAATACAACCTCCTTTTCACCTGCATTGTCTTTTCCGGCAGTAAAATAAGACCTAATACCGGTGGTCTCAATAGCGCCGGTTACTGCCGAACCATCACCGTAAGTCGACTCTTTTGGTTGGAAAATGGCGCCTGTTAAGTTATTGCCAGAATTTAGGATAAAAGCACCACCAGTTAAGAACGCTTTATATAGCGTTGCTGTAGCTTTATCTTTAATATATTGCCCCTGTATTTCCTGGCCTGTGGCGTCAAACTGTTTGAAGTCAATTTTATAAATTCCGTCCGGTTTAAGATGCGCGTGTCCAGCTACTGCTTTGCCGGTATTGTCAAAGATGATAGATGAGGGTTCTACATTGTCCTTATCGGCAAGGTCATGAAAATGGTCGCCATGTACTGAACCATTAACTTCCGTAAAAATAAGCTTATAGCTTGCTTTCACATTCACATCTGATGCTTGAATGGTCAGCGGAGATTCTACGCTCGTCGTGTTGCCGGCCTTATCCGTTACGGTAAGGTGAAAATGATATTGACCGGCCGGAACTTCAGAGGGTATGTCGATGTGCTCATGAAAAGTCACATTTTTTTTGCCGACATATTTTTCGTCGGTATAGACTTTGGCAAATTTGAAAGTGCCACCTTCCTGATGGATATCGATCTCAATCTTGTCGATAAGTGCTTCGGCCACAATATCACCTTCAAGATGGAGATCTTCGCCTGCTTTTACTGTTTTATTATTGCCAGATCCGATTTCTAGGGTGCCGATCTCAGGTTTTGTTGCAACCGGAACATCGGCATTGTCTTTCTTACAGGAAGAAAGGAAGCCAAAGAAAATCGCGGTAAGCAGTAATAAAAAGTGAATGTTTCTGGTTTTCATGTTCATTGATTTAAATGTTATGATAGAAATAATTGAAGTTTTTTTCTGTGAGGATGCTGCTATTCAACAATACGCACACTGATTCCACGTTGGCTGCTCCAGCCGGACTGATCCGTTACCCGGATCATAAAGTGATAGTTGCCGGGGTCAACATCTGCAGGGACATCAATCTGAAGCTGGGCATCATACTGTTGTACTTGTCCGGGTATATTGACAGATTTGACCAGAACAAAAGGTTTAACGGGTTTCTTGATCGGCTCTAATGTACATTCCTCTACCTCGGTGCTGTGTGAATGATGGTCAAAATTGTGATGAACGTCAATACTGTAGCTGCCCAGGGCGACATTGTCTGATAATTGTGCGCGGAATGTAACAGTTGATCCGCGTTTGATTTGACTGCATTGTTTTGGAAAAGCGCTCTCTGCTCGAATATCTATGGTTGGTTTTTCGCTGTCAATAGGCTCCTTTTCTTTTTTACAGGCGATAGTGAATGCGGCCATGAGGGCCATTACTGCGTATTTCTTGCGTATTTGCATATGTATGTGTAGTTTGTTCATGATTAATTCGCGATGAATTTTTTCATCGATTAATTTGTTAGCTTCGGTTTTGCTCACCGAAGGGTATTCCGAGAGACAGGATGATATTTCGTCCTTGCTCAGGTAGCGAGATTAGCCGGTAGAAACTGGTGTGGTTCATATATTTTGTGTCCAAAATATTCTGGATCTGCAAACGCAATTGGAGCGCTGACCGGCCCAGGGGCAGCTGTGTCCCCGCGCGCAGATTGAGTACCTGATAGCCTTTTGTTTTTTCCTCTGGCGGTACAATATGCTGCTGGTTAGCGGTCCATTTGGAATCTAAAGAAAGGTAAGGCTCCTTAAAATAGCGGCTGCTTCTTGGAGACCAACTTACATCCAATACCAGTGAGGGCGCAGGAGAGAAGGGCAATGTATAGCCTTTTTTGCTCCCCGAAAGTTGTTTGGATCGAACATATTCACCCAATAATTCTATTTTTAGATCCTTTAAGGGACGATATTCTACTTGGAGTTCGGCCCCATAACGCTGCACTTTACTTTGGGCATATTCAAATATTTGATTACCTGCCCCATAATACTGGTCATAACCTGATGTGGGATTGAGATAGATGTAATTGGAGAAATAATTGAAAAAAGGCGTAAATGCGAAATTGGCGCTTCCGATAGATCGGGCTACAGATAAGTCCATCTGGTAGGACTGCTCTGGAGAGAGGGAAGTATTTCCCTTTTCGTAACTGAAATAATGATAATTTACACCATTGGCCGCAAGCTCCTGCGCAAGGGGGGCGCGAAAACTTTTACCCACGTTGAGTTTCGTTTCCCATTGACCTATTTGTCGTGTCGCACCAAGGGACCAAATGAGGCTATGGAAGCTCCGATGAAGTTCATCTGCCCGGACGACATGGACAGATTGATTGTTTTCCAGTCTCGACGCAAACCAGTCCTGATAAGGAAAGCTGTGCATAGTGCTATGGTCATAACGTAAGGCACCATAGAGTATGGTTTGCTCGTTGATCGTATAGCGGTCGTGAATAAATACGCCCATTGCCTTCTGTCTGTAGCCTGGGATAAGGAAACTCCAACCATCGATGTGATTAAGTTGTTGCTCAGCATTTCCGCCTATAGTCAGTCGATGTGAAGCCAGGTTAAATTCGTCCTTTAGTGTAATATGATAGATCTCTTTATCATACAGCCGTTCAAGGTTCATCGGAATGGCCATGTCCTGCGGGTATACCGGGGGCATATATCCATGTGCCGTGTAGTTGTTGAATTCCTGGCGATAATTTCTTTGGTAGCCAAGATCCAGCCAGATCTTATGTACACCCTGTGTAATATTATTTCGGCTAATGAGTTTAAAATGATTAACCTGCTGACTTGGATAAAGGATATCCCGGTCCGAACGGTCGTATAGCGCTGTATCTACACCTCGCGGTTCAAGACCATGCGCATTGGCGAAAAAGCCGATTTTTGTATGATAGTTACTTAGATAGAGTATAGAAGAAAATCGTTCGGAGACATAACCCGTCCGGAATTGAAGACTTGTTTCCCTTCCCGCGGTATTGCGCACCTGCCGATTTTTTAAACGGACGGCATAATTGTAAACATAGACCGTATCTGTAGGTACACGGTAGTCGGCATAATCGAGATGGGTCACTCCACCGCCGAAAATCCAGTTGTTCTTCCTGCCCTGGAGTTGTAACGCAGCGCCATAGCTGGCATTATTGGATCTTGTAAATAGGTTGATATGACCTTGCAAGCCATTTTCTTGTGGCGCTGTTGGCGAGGATAGACGGATGACACCGGCAATGGCATCTGATCCGTACATAAATGAACTCGCACCTTTGATAATTTCGACTGCGCCTACGCCGAACTGATCAATTTCCAGCCCATGATCCAGTCCCCATTGTTGTCCTTCATGCTTGATTCCATTTTCGACGGTGGCCACCCGGTTAAAGCCGAGGCCCCGGATTTGCGGTTTGGATTGACTTGCGCCGATGCCTATGGCATTGACTCCGGGAACTCTATCTAAAGTCTGCATCAAACTGCCCGCCTGATATTTCTGTAATGAATCATTGGTCAGGATAGCTACAGACATTGCTCCTTCAGCTGATTGTCCATAACGTTTTCCTTCGACCAGTACCTCCTTTAGTCCAACAGTTTTTGTGACTTTTTCCTGTGCATAGTTAGGAACCGACAGTATAGACGTTAATAAGAGTGTGAAAATTGTACGTTTGTTCATCAACGGAGTTAAGCTTTTGTAAATTATGTATTGCAATTAAGTTGCAACAAATATAGGTAAAAAGATATCAAAAGCAACCATGTTGCATAATTATGCTAAAAGAATAAATACCTGAATTCAGTGATAGAAAAAGTATTGCGGGTCAACTATCTTTGAATAAGTGAGTTAGATTTCTGTGCCGACCTAGACTAAAATCTAGGGGGCGACTACCGTGCGAAGCACTTTTATTATATAGGAATAAGTAAACCTTAAAATATAGCAACAATGATGAAACAATTCTTAACAGGTATCTTAACCGTAGCGGTGCTGACAATGTCAGGTTGTAATTCAGGAACAAAGGATCCTGCGACGTACAACAATTCAATTATCACGGTCATCAATGGCAGTGAAAAGCATATTGAGGCGATGAATGCAGCCATGAACGCAGCCGACTATACAAAAGCAGAGCAAGTGCGCACAGATTGGGAAAAATCCCTGAACGCGGATATGAAGAAAGTAGAAGATTTGGGCGATTTTAAAGGCGATGCCAGCTTTCAAAAAGCGGTACTCGACGGCCTGAATGGTTACAAAAAAATCGTGACCGAGGATTATCCAAAGCTGATCGAATTGCGAAAAAGCAAAAATCCCGATGCGACTACAGAATCAACACTACTGGATAATATCAATAAAGCCTTCGAAAGCATGAGTAATGGCGTAAATAAGGCATCGACCGAATTTGAAGGTAAGTATAAAGGGTAGAAACCAGTCTTTCGCTGATTAAGATGTAAATTTAGGATGTCCACAGCGTACTGAATAAGAGAATCTCTTGGTAAAGGGACTGGCTAAAATTGGAAAACGGGGCTATCCAAGCATTGGATAGCCCCGTTTTTACTTGATTTTAGTCCCACCTGCACAAAGCGTCAATCAGATATTCGAATATCTGATTGACGCTTTGTGCAGTTTCTTTTTTTAGAAATCAATACTGTAATTGACTGTAAATGTACGTCCACGCCCCTGATAGTAAAACATTTCCGGGACTTTGTAGCCAGCATAAAGAAGTTGGGCCCGTTGACTCCAGATTGATTGATACTTGGTGTTTAGAAGGTTTTGGACACCTGCATTGAAGCGGCCATATTTGGTCGCATAAGTGACAAACCAGTCAACAGCATTGTATCCTTTTAACTTTTTGTCATCTGCATCTTTGAGATCCAGTATCTGGAGCATCTGTAAACGGGTCGACCATTCTCCATAGGTATAACCCGCATATACATTGAATTTATTGGAACTGGCATAATTAATATCTTGTTTTCGCCATTCACCTTCAATTCTGTTTTTTGAATTAATAACCAAAGTATTGGCTCCGACCAGGATATTTTTGATTCTGTAATCAATCTGTGCCTCGATACCGATATTACGGATCGGATTATCTTTTACCAAAATCTGGTAGGTACTGCGGTCGCTCTCCACAGATTTGTTGGACTGACTTACAAATCCAGATAATTGGACTTTTAGGCCGTCCTGATTGAGTCGGTAGCCCAATTCAAACTGATTCGTTTTTACACCTTGCAGTTTAGCTTCAGCAATATTGATACTGGACTGTAATATATAATGTGCTGCATTAGCATCATATTTATAGGTACCATAACCGAAATACTTTGCAGGATCGGCGAGTGCGACGCCTTCAGCATAACTTATCCAGGTCTGTTGTTGTGCATTGATTTTGTAAAGCGCACTGGCATTGATCGTGGTCATCCCATAATTACTTTTTCCACCGGGTATCTGATCGGCGGATTTGCCCATGCCAAAAGCAAGTAAAGCCTGCTGTGTATTGCCTACAAAATCTGCTACATCAATGGCGGCGTTTTGATAACGTATGCCGGCCGATAATTTCAGGGGATCCGCGACCTGATACTCTGCTTGTACATATCCAGCCAATGATTTTGACTTGATGGTAGGATAACGACCGACAGCATAAATCTGTTCATTCACTAAACCGCCTGATGTCAAGGCCTTTGGAATATCGTAAATAGCTTGGGTTGCCTCAAATTTTTCGAAATCTACATCGGCTCCATAAGATAAGTTTAGGCGGCCCAACTCTTTGCTCAGCAAAAGTTTCATACCTGTGTAATCGGTGTTTTGACGAGAAGAGGAGGTATATATGGTTTTGCCCTGCTGGAGGCTGATATTATTTGGAAAGGGATAGAAATCAATTTTTTCTGCTCTACTCGCAATTTGTACATAAAGATCCTGCCCCCCGAGAATGTTATTGCCGGTATAGTTTAGCGTTCCCATCCATCGTTTGGTACCTGGGTTAACGGAAGATTTAAATCCATCTCTCATTTCCAATAGATTTCCGTTACCAGGAGTGAATGCTTTGATACTGTCTCCAAGAAATAAACTACGGTCACCATTAAACTTTGAATTATAGTATTGGCCAAAAACAGCAATTTTATGCTGGGGATGAATACGATAATTGAATGTTCCCTGAAGGTCCATTGATCTATTGTATTGGAGGTCAGTTTGGGAGATATCGGTGAATATTTGCTTATTATCTGCGCCGTAGGTCGCTCCATTCTGCTGATATGCGAAAGCGAGCCTGCCATCAATTTTTTCCCCTTTTGCTTGGACGGATTGTGCAATACGCCAATCGGCATCGCCACCATGACGGAGACCTGATCGTACACCAGCCTCTGTGGAAGCTCCCCAACCATCTTTTATAGCTTTTTTCGTAATGATGTTGATAATCCCTCCGGTTGCATTTCCGCCATAAATTGAGTTGGCTCCAGATAGGACTTCTATCCGCTCAATATTGAAGGGATCTATGGCATCGAGTTGACGGCTTATTCCACGTAGGCTATTTAGACTTACACCATCAATCATGACCAACATACTACGGCCCCGCATATTCTGTCCATAGTTCGTCCGTCCTTGTGGGCCCACGTCCATGCCTGGGATCAGTAACCCCAGCATTTCTTTAATTGGGACACCACTTTTGGCTTGCTGCTGTATCTGTTCGGAATTTACCAGCCAAACGGTACCGGCAACTTCAGAGATATTAGTCGGTTTGCGATTGGCAACAACAACGACTTCGTCCAAATGATGACCTTCATTGATCTGAAAATCCAATTGTTTTGAATCTTCGCTTTGTATCGAAAATACACTGAACTCGGACGATTTGCCAAGATAACTAGCTTGCCCTTGATAGGTCCCCGGTTTGACAAAAATAGTATAGAATCCGTTTTCATCACTCCGGGTCTTACTTTCTTTGGCAAAAGTGATTGTCGCTCCCGGTATGGGCTTTCCTTCGCCATTTTTTACGTATCCCTGAATTTTCTGGGAATAACCCAAAGTTATAGTACCTAGTCCTAATATAGAGAGCAGAAATCTTTTTTTCATAAGAGCTGTAAAATCATTCTTGTTTGGGGGACAAAAGTAGTTTATAATAAATCTAAATAAAAGTGTTTTTTTAAAAAAATATGATTTTCAATAAGGAAGACTTTGATTAGTATCTGTTCAAATCTTTTCGGATTTGAATTTTTTATACGGTTTGAGAATGTCTTGTATATTCACTCGAAAAAGCCGATGCTAGCTGTGCGTATGTTTTCTGCCCACAGGTTGTACTTACCGAGAGTAAGAGTAGAGAAGGATATATATTATCAATGACGGGGATTTCCTTAAGAAAGGTTAAAGCTGGAAGAATTATAGTCGAATCATGTATTTTTATGTAGCTTTACAAGTATAAATAGTGGTTTATGAGACTGATATCAAATTTTAAGACTGTTTGTTTTTCATTTTTTTTATTGAGCTCAACTGTAATTCATGCACAGGTGACTGAGACAAATTCAGATTATCTTGTATTGATGAATGCGGACACGCTGTACGGAAAGATTTCTTCGGTCAAGGATCGTAAACTAAAATTTGAGAGTCTGCAAAAAGAGAAGCTGACTTTTACGCCCGACCAGGTGTTCCGTGCCTATTGGAAATCCAAAAAGAAAGTATATGCACCGTCCTATGTAGAAAATGGGCTGGAACCTGTGCCGGGAACTTCTCCACAGACCTATCAGATCCGTAAGACGCCGGACCTGGAGCCGACTTTTGCTGAAGTGCTCGTTGATGGGGAGATTATGGCCTACTATGTATCTGAACTGCATTTTGGCGGCAGTGGTGGAATGATGATCGGGAGTGGCGGGGCTGCACCCATGATTGGAGTGGGATTTACCAAGTCAAAATATGCCTATGCGCTCAAGAAAGCAACAGGTGAGGTTATTGAAATAAACAGCAATTCGAGTGGCCTGTTTAGTAGTAGCAAGAAGAAACGGACACTGACATTGGGCCGTCTGATAAATGATGAACCTGAATTATTTGCCGAATTTGAAAAGGAACAGAAATATAATTATGATATATTTATTAAATATATCATGAGATACAATGAGTTACAACGGTCGAAAGAATCACCCTTGGATTCATCCAGATTGTTTATCTATTAACATTTCGATAAAAAAAGAATATGACGCTTATTATTTTTAGTGTACTGACCATTATTGCCGCATATGGCTTTTGGCTTTTGTTCGAGAAAGCGGGACGTCGTGGCTGGGAGGGTATCGTTCCGGTGTATAGCCAATGGATTCAGGGACAGATCACCAATAGACCTACCTGGTATATTGCTTTGCTGATTGTCCCCATTGTGAACGTCTTTGTCTTTTATAACTTATACCTCGATTTTATCCATTGTTTTGGCAAAAGGAGGTTTTGGGAAAACTGTGCTGCGGTATTGTTCCCATTTATTGTGTTGCCGCTATGGGGGCGGGATAAAAATGTTCAGTTTCTCAATGGAATTTATGCCAAAAAACTTAAAACGGCTGGCGGTGAAGGAAAAACAATGACCAAAGATGAGCAGCTAGCCTTATTGCACGAATCCTATAACGAATTCAAAGTTAAGTATCCGTATAAGAAATCCATGGTCCGTGAATGGGCAGATGCGATCGTTTTTGCGACTGTTGCAGCAACATTGATCCGTGGTTTCCTATTGGAAGCCTTTATGATTCCTTCGGGTTCCATGCAACAATCGCTTTTGATAGGGGACTATCTATTTGTGAGTAAATTGAATTATGGGCCCCGTATCCCGAATACACCCATCGCTTTTCCTTTCGCACATCATACGATGCCTGTTATTGGTGGAAATGCATTTTCGGAATTGATTGAGCTTCCATACAAACGGCTTCCGGGGTTTCAGCAAATCAAGCGGAATGACGTTATCGTATTTAATGCGCCAGCAGGAGATACCGTAGCGATCGAAAACCAGGATCAGCCCTATTATGACCTGGTCCGTTCAATGGGCTATAATGCCGTTCATCAGCAATTTACCATTAAAACCCGTCCTGTAGATAAAAGGGAACATTTGATCAAACGCTGTGTTGGAATGCCGGGAGATAAGATTAGCATGCAGAATGCTGTACTGTATGTAAATGATCAACCTGGTTTTGTCGCACCGGAAAGTCAGATGGATTATATCGTGATGACGGATGAAACAGGTCTGGATGAACAACGGTTGAAAGATATGGGAATCGAGGCAACGCTGGTTCAGCCCGGAGCCTATATTGTTTTCCTGACTCCGGAGCAGGCAAAAATGGTGAAGTCATGGTCTAATGTCAAATCCATGCAAATGAATGTAGGCAAACCAGGGGAAGCCCAGGCCAATACATTCCCAAATGATCCACAGTACAAATGGAACTACGACAATTTTGGACCTTTTGTGATTCCAAAGAAGGGGATGAAAGTTATTTTAAATGCGCAGACATTGCCGCTTTACGAACGCGCGATTCGGGTCTATGAACATAATAGTTTGGAAAAGAAGGCCGATGGACTATACATAAATGGGAGCAAGACGGATTCTTATACTTTTAAAATGGATTACTATTGGATGATGGGGGACAACAGGCATAATTCGTTGGATGCCAGAGACTGGGGCTTTGTTCCTGAGGATCATATTGTGGGTAAAGCCTTGTTTACCTGGATGAGCTGGAATGCAGATGGAGCTGGTCTTTCTAAAATCCGTTGGAACCGGATTTTTAAGGGGATAAAATAAAACGAACTGGGAAGATGGCCAAAAGAGCCGCTCAATCCTTTGAGTATTGAACATCCGAAATGATGCTGTGAGAAATTACAGTTAAAACCGCATAAAAACGGGGGCTATCCAACCTTTTTGGATAGCCCCCGTTTTAGCTAAGAATGACCACGCCATCCGGATTGTCATTTAAACCACGGTCATAACGAACAGCAGGTTCGATCGCGATATTGTCCTTAACAATGAATGCATAGCCTAATTGTCCGCCAAAGATATAAGCATTTTTACTGCCGGAACTTTTAACGCCGCCGATACTAATCCCTTGAATTTTGTCTTCTATCCCACGTCCTTTATTTTTGGAGATAGAATTAACAGTATTTATTAGATGTTTCTCAACTTTAATAAAAAAAAACATAAACTGGTCTGCATGACTTAATAGCAATAATTACATCCGTTACAAATAAATTTAAGATTATTTAACATTTTTAAAATAGCGAAATCGATTGCGTAACAAAATACAATCGATTGCGTAAAAAAAGTGGCTATTTCGGACTAATTCACTGTTTTGATATATTAATTAATTGGGAGATTTTAGTGCTGAAAAGAACACTATAAACCAAGACCCAATTTATGGAAATGGACATCTACACCAAAAAGAGGTGGATTAGAATAATCCCACTTCTGTTTAGCCTAATGCTTTTCCAGCTATCTTCCTTTGCGCAATCGAAGATATCCGGAAAGATATTAAACAATAACCGACCCCTGCCTGGAGTAACGGTTTTTATTAAAAACAATGCGAAATCAGCGACGTCAAGTAACCAGATGGGAGCATTTGAAATTCAAGCCAAATCAGATGATATTTTAGTAGTCAAAAGCGTTGGTTTTGATACACAAGAAGTTCCCGTAGGCGGAAGGCAAAATATCACGGTCAACTTGGTAGAATCGAGTAATGATCTTGGAGAGGCGATTGTGACAGGATATACAACAATCAATCGCAAAAAAAGTACTGGTTCGATTGCCAGCGTTACCAGTAAAGATATTGAGAACCTTCCTGCTGCTAGTATCGACGTATTGCTTCAAGGAAAGTTACCTGGAGTAAACGTGCAGAATTTCACCGGCCAACCTGGTATGAAGACCTCGCTAGTCATTCGTGGAAATACCAATATTCCTCGATCAAATAATGATTTTGATGCCGACAATTTGACGAGTAATCCATTGTATGTCATTGATGGAATTCCCACTTCAGAAGATGAAATTAAAAGCTTTAATGTTACAGGGACCAACTTTCTTGCAAGTCTAAATCCAAATGACATCGAGTCTGTTGACGTTTTGAAGGATGCTTCTGCAGCTGCATTATATGGTGCAAGAGCGAATAATGGCGTGATACTGATCAAAACCAAACGCGGTCAGCAAGGACGGCCTAAATTCAGTTTAAACACTTATCAGGGATATGTCACAAAACCAGCTACAGTTGCAACCTTAATTGGTGCTGCAGAAAGAAGAAAGAAACTGGAATTGATCTATAAGTTTGCGAATGATGCTCAACTTCAAACGATACCTCAGCTATTGACAGATAGTTTGAATCCATCATTTAATAACAACAATGACTATCAGGATTTATTTTATCAATCGGGATATGTACAGAACTATGATCTTTCCGTTTCTGGCGCTACCGAGAATTTGAACTATAGGGTAAGTGGGGGGATGTATAATGAAAAAGGAATTGTAAAAAGTACCGGTCTAAAACGCTACTCTTTTACAAGTAATTTGATTTTTAATATCACCAAACAATTGGAATTTCTGACCAATTTCAAGGCTTCGACAAACAGACGTATGGATGGTAAAGGAAGTACGGAGTTCTTAAAAACCAATAGATACCGCAGTGTTTTTGCTATTAATCCAGTGGATATGCCAACATCATTGCTGGGTATGAGTCAAGACGATATCAATAGTATTGTGAATCCCTATGACTATCAGCGCAACGATAATATCAATGTGGATTTAAGTGGAGTTGGTGAGTTAAGATATACCTTCTTAAAAGATTTTCGTTTAAGCACGCGTAGTATTATCAACTATTCTACGGCAAAAAATGATTTTGCTTCACCGTCTATTTTGAACTCTGATGGTTTAGCCTACGCTAAATCTACCTATACCCAGTATAGAAAATATTTGTTGACGAACTCTTTATTATGGACAAAATCATTAAATGACGTACATAACTTTACAGCTACGGCAGTTCAGGAATATGAGACACGTAAAAATGAGGGGTTGTATTTGTTAGGGAAGGATATTCCAAATGATAATATTCAGGTAATTAAAGGTGTGAGTTCTCAAAATCTGAATGGATATTCTGATCAATCGACCTATGCTAAGTTATCATTCCTCGGTGCGTTTCACTACGATTATAAAAGTAAATATTTATTGGATGCAGTATGGAGAGCGGATGCTTCTTCAAGATTCGGTAAGAATAACAAATGGGGTTATTTCCCATCTGTAGGTGCTGGATGGATTGTTTCGGAAGAACCTTTTATGGAATCCAAAGAATGGGTAGATGAATTGAAACTGCGTGCGAGCTGGGGACGTACAGGTGACGAAAGTAGTATAGGTGATAATGATCGCTATAATGCTTTTGTGGCCGGAGACGGATCTTATCCAGGAAATTCTGGGAATACTTATGGCGGTGGTACCGCAGTAATTCCAAATTATTCGGGTATAACCAATGATAATATTACCTGGCAGAAATCAGATACTTGGAATGCTGGATTTGATGCCTATTTATTAAAAGGCAGACTTACGGTCAATTTTGATACTTATATAAGAACAACGACGGGACAGATGTTGCAGATTTGGATACCAGAGTATTCGGGCTATCTGCAAACATTTACGAATGCTGCAGGAGTGAGAAATTCTGGAGTGGAAATTAATATCCAAGGAAAAGTATTTGAATCAAGTAAAGAGTTTCAGTGGATTCCGCAATTGAATTTATCATTTAATAAGAACGTTGTTACAGCATTGCCTAATGGTAACAGAGATTTGTACTATGATCAGGGGGTATATGTCGTAGGTAAACCTTTGAATATGTTTTATGGTTACCTTGTGAACGGAGCCATTAGCTCATCCAACG
This sequence comes from Sphingobacterium sp. CZ-UAM, assembly GCF_002000245.1. Classification (GTDB taxonomy): domain Bacteria; phylum Bacteroidota; class Bacteroidia; order Sphingobacteriales; family Sphingobacteriaceae; genus Sphingobacterium. Next base: position 103,583 of record NZ_MTCM01000011.1, read on the forward strand.
ATATTATCGTAAACCCATACACTGGAGCGGTAGGAGCTACAAAGTGGGGAACATTGAAACCAGGTTATCCAAATTGGGTAGATGTAAATGGTGATTATAAAATTTCCGATGCCATTGGCGAAAATGATATGACCTTTTTCGGAGACCCCAATCCTAAAGTGACTGGCGGTTTTATTAATAATTTTACTTATAAGGGTTTTTCTCTACAAGTCTTAACAACATTCACCTTCGGTAGAGATATTATCAACAGTACTTTCGCACGTCGCATGTCCAATGGATTTTTCTATGGAAATCCGACAGATTTATCTAAAGCATCTATCGGAGATTTAGGCAAATATGATTTCTGGCAACAAGAGGGCGATATGGCTAGATATCCTGCGGCAAATCCATATATGGGATTGTATGCTTGGAGAGCAGGTCAATCGATGTTTATGGAACCAGGATGGTACGTGCGGATCAAAAATATCAACTTAGCTTATCGTTTCAATAAAGGTCAAAATCCTTGGATGGATCGTTTAGGAATCAATTCACTTAGATTATATGGTACGGTGGATAACGTTCACATGTTCCAGAAATTTTCTGGTGTAGATGCTGAAATGGTTGATGCAAGAGGCTTCGACTACGGGGATGGGTATCCATTGCCATCTAAGTATACTTTAGGTGTTCAATTCGAATTTTAATAGCTAGCAATATGAAAATTTTAAAAATAACATATAAAAAGATAGGGGTCGTTGCAACTCTTTTCTCCGCTGTGATTCTGGGATCATGTAACAAGCAATTGGAGAATAATTTAATTAATGATACCTATGCGGATACTTTTTGGAAGAATGAAAAAGATTTTACGGGTGCAACCCTGGGAATGTACAGTTTATTTCGAAAAGCAATGGTTACGAATCAAGCCTTTTTCGCGTGGGGAGATACGCCTGTTGGAATTTTAACAACCAGTAAAGGTACGTTGCACTCAGATATCTACACAGGTGGTAACTTTAAATTGCCTTATCGAGAAGGGGGCGGGCTCAACTGGACAAACTGGTACCGTGTCATAAATGCTGCAAACTTGATCATCAAAAGGATTCCGGAAATCTCGGAAGATAAATTCCCTGCTGGAACGAAAAATTACCTTCTTGGCGAAGCGTATTTTATGCGTGCACTTTCCTATTTCTATATGACACGAGTTTGGGGGGATCTGCCTTTACAAACTGAACCAACAGAAACAGCTGATCAAGCTGTATTGGTTGGTCGGACGTCAACCGATGATATCCTCAAATTTATAGTAAATGATGCGCAGAAAGCATCAGGTTTATTGACCTGGGAAGGAGTTGATGGTCTTGGCCGTCGTCGGGCGAATAAAGCAGCTGCTTTAGCCTTGTTAACACATGCGACTGCCTGGCAAAATGACTATACGAAGACGGTAACATACGCGGATTCTATCATCAGTCGCCCAGATCTTTTTGCATTGCAGGCAAAAGGAAATGTCCGTAACGTTTTTAAGGAAGCTAACGCGAAGGAGAACATATTTGTGTTTACAAATAAAGATGCAGAAAATGAATCTGCTTCATATGAAGGCATGGGGGTATTTTCAGGAGCAGTGGGTTTTATTACAGTAAGCAATACAATCTATGTAAATATGCCAGATTTACTACCAACATACTATGTGACTAATACAAAGCTGGAAGAAATGTATGGCAAAGAGGAAGATGGTGATACCAGAAGAACAGACTTCTTCAGGAATATTACCAATTCGGAGAATAATTCACTGATGAAGTATTCTGATATCGTATACAAGAATGCGGCGACAAATTCAGATCCTAGGGTTGAAAGTAATTTAGTGATTTTTAGGTTGGCAGATATGGTCTTATTAAAAGCGGAGGCTTTAAATGCGCTAGGAAAAGATGCTGAAGCATTGACAGCCGTAAATTCGATTAGAAGTAGAGCTGGTGCCAAAACCTTGATTAGCAGCGCTGGCGCAAATCTTAAGCGGGATATACTGAAAGAAAGACAACGCGAATTGATTGGCGAAGGTCATTGTTATTTTGATATTGTTCGAAATGCCTGGAAAACAAAAAATAATAACCTTTTCGTACAGTTGGCTTCCTGGAGTATGGATGCTACACGTATGGAACAAAAAGGCTATTTGTTCCCAATCGAGAACAGCATTTTAAATTCAAACCGATTAATCTCTCAGAATCCTTATTGGATGGGTAAATATTAAGCGAATCAACATGAAAAATACATTTATATATTTAAGTATTATTGCTTTGGTAACAATTTTTAGTTGTAAAAAAGAAGCTGTAATAGATGGTGGCGTAAGTGATCCACATGTCAACATGACAACCTATGATTTCTTGAAATCGCATCCGCAGCACTTATTCGATACTACCTTGATGATTATCGATAAGGCTGGATTAAAAGATAAAGTGAATAGTGCGGGAACTTTTTTTGTACCTACAAATTATTCCATTCGTAATTTCCTGTTAGCAAAACAGAATGAATGGCGCAAAAAGGATGAACGACTTAATTTTAATCTGGATTCATTGTTTAAATACTATCCGCAAAAAATGCTCCAGGACACAATGAGTGTCTATCTTTTCTCTGATCGTATCGTTCGGGATAATTTAACCGAATCTGGAACAATGTTCCAAACACAGGAACCAGCGACCAAACTATTGGTAACATTGGAAAAATCAACTAGTGGTGATTATTTGGAGGATGGTATCATTTCTCAGGGGCCAAAATTGCTCTATTTGACGAAGATCTATGGCGAACGCGATGTCATGAAAAACGGTTCACTATCCGACCCTTCAGGAAAAGCAAGCCTCAATGATACGAAACTGATCTGTCAGACATCAGGCATTATTTCCACAACAGGGATAATCCATGTGTTGAACAACCAGCATATTTGGGCATTTAGAAGATAAATTTAATTGGTATTAATATGAAAAATAGATATAAGATATTTGCATACATCGGTGTATTGACATCCTTGATGTATGCAGGTTGTAAGAAAATTGAAGTTGGATATCTGAGTGACAATATCCGTTATGGATCAAATCCGATTGCTGTAGATCAGGGAACTTTTTATATAGCAACAGGAATTATTCCTGACGCTTCAACGCCGCCGTTTACTGTCACGCTATTGGACGTCCGTAATAAAGCAACAGGCAAGAGGGAAGAAACTTTTTTTAAGGAATATGATGTTACTGTTTGGAAAGAGAAATACGATCCGAAAACAGATACAACACTTGAATTGATTAATAGTAAACGCGGTATAGAGAAGAAGTTACCATTTACGGTTTTAGAGAAAAGTGGTCAGTTTATGTTCACCCAGGCGACAGATCATGTTCCGACGGGCGAATATGAGGTTGATATACGTGTCCAAAATCCAAAAGGTACAAAAGATTATAAGAATATAACAACTATCAAGTTATCTCCAGTAAAAGAATATACTTATGAAAATGTACCTTACTTTATTGCGGTCGATGCAAATAGTGAAACTGGAATTCGCTTTCCGTATGATGATCAATGGATTGATCAGACCAAAGGGCAGAGTACTAGCTTGACGTTAAAAATTAAACGTGTTGCTGATGGACCAAATCAAATTGTTTTGAAGGTTTACGACAAAAATGGAGCATTATTTCCTGGTAGTGCTTTGGACAGAAGGCCATCTGGCAATGATTTCCTTAAAACATTAGCGACCTTCGCTTATAAAACAACAGTTACAGATACTGCTGTGGTCTACGATTATGCACAAGTGAGATTCCCGGATGTATATTGGGATAGTCAGTCGAATGGTATCAACTGCTATTACAGAATCCAATCGAAATGGATTCAGTCAATAGACTATGCGGATACTAAAAACTGGAACCCGCCAACAGATATGAAGTATTTGACTTATGATCAACCTGTTAAACTTAACATAAGATTTAATACGAAGATTTACAAAGCCGGAAAGTATATTTATGAGCTACATTTAAAAGCGACGAAAAATCCCACAGCGAAGTAGGAACCGCTTTGTTTAGATCCTATATATAACTGAATATACAGCAAGGGGGAGTTTTGAAATAATACTCCCCCTTTTTTCGCTAACAGAGAATTATAACCTCTAATATATTTACATTAATTAATGATGAGAAGAAAATTTATAGCTTTTGGTTTGGGCCTATTGATGAGTGCAAATCTAATGGCACAATCTGCGCAAGATGTTAAACAGACCTATACAGACCTTTCCGTGTTCGAAGATGCGCTCGCGTTAAAATTAAAAAAAGGTATTAAGAAAAAACAGATCGATCAGATGGCTGATACAGCATTGCGCAGCGTAGCCTTGTCTATATTTGCAGGCAAGTACAATAAAGACTATAGATATGCGACTTATTCGGCCTTGTTAAATCCATCCACCTTGGGCCGTCAATTAAGTATTGGAGACGGTTATAGTAAATATGAAAATATGACCGGTGTGTATCTTCCCAAAGGCAAGCATATCGTCATCGTAGATGGCATTGCAACAGGTAAAGAAGTAAATCTTGTTGTGCCCAACTGGTTGCGGAAAGCTCCTAATCCGCAGGAGCCAACAAAAGACCCGAAAGGATGGGGGGTGGAGAAACAGGAGTTTAGATTACACAACGGCGTAAATATTATCCAACTCAATGATTATGGAAGCTTAGCTTATATTGATTATTTCTCAGACGAACCAGAAAAAGAAAACCCGATTACGGTTCACTTTCCGACAGGACAGGTAAACGGTTACTTTGATCTTAAAACACAGGGGAATAAAGAATGGGATAGTTTGATTGATCATGCGGTATTTCCGATTATGGATGCCAAAGGTGAACATATACAAACTGTTTATCCCATTGAGGCAATGAAGAAATATGCTTATGGAAAAGGCGTTGAGCTTATTCGCAATTATGATTCTCTGCTGTTCAGGCAGCATCGCTTGATGGGCTTGGAAAAATATAAGAAAGTTCCTAAGAATCGTATTCTCGCACGGGTCAACTATAATTATTACATGTTCCGTGATGGAGATGGGGTTGCTTACATGGGGGATAAGGTCGGTTATGCTATGCGTATGGTTGTTGATCCTGCTTCGGTAATTAAAGGAGATCCCTGCTGGGGCTTTAGTCATGAAGTCGGGCATGTGCACCAGACGCGACCAATGTTTAATTGGGGTGGCCTGGGCGAAGTGAGCAACAATCTATTTTCCCTGTATGTAACACGATCATTTGGTAATAAAACACGGGTTTCTGAGCAGAATAACTTTGAAAAAGCTAAAGCCAGTATAATTGAAAAGAGAATTTCTTACTTATCCGATCCTGATGTATTTAACCGTTTGATCCCTTTCTGGCAATTGCAGTTGTACTTTGAGGGAATTGGAAAGCGCCCGGATTTTTATGCCGATCTGTTTGAGGCTTTTCGTCAGCAGAATAAGAGTAAACCGTCCAGAAGAGGACGCTCGGATTGGAGTTCCGATCGGATGATGGGGGAGCGGAATCCAGCTGTTAATCAATTAAACTTTGTCAAAACAGCGTGTGAGGTTGCTAAAATAGATCTGACAGATTTCTTTGATAAGTATGGCTTCTTTTATGTCGGTACATTGGAGTATGATGATTACGGAAAGTATACGTATACGATGACGCAGGAAATGGTTGATGAATGTAAGAAGGCTATTAGGAATATGAACTTGCCTCAACCCAAAGTAGATCTTACTGCGCTAAGAGATAATTAATAATATAATTGTAAAACTCCGGATGACTATTGTCGTTCGGAGCTTTACATTTTTTAGTTTTATCTTTATTTAAAGATAAAGTGGGTGCAGTCTCGGAATGAATCCGTATTTTTCCATAGTGATTCAGGGTTAACTCTGAACAGTACTCGAACTACAGCCGAAAAAAAGACCTTACTGTTTGGAAACACAATTTTTTAAGCTTAATATGAACCTGGTTAGAGTACTATTGTTGTTCTGTTGAATGTATTGGGACATTCGATGAATTTGTCGTTACATAAAATGCCGGGTTGAACAGTATAGGTGGTGCCAGATTCTAAGTTGTTTATGATATAAAATGTTTTTATATCTCCGTTTTGTAATTGAGTTCCTGCACAGGTAAATGGTGCTGTGTAACGCCAGTCTTCAGCGGAATATTGTTTCTTATACCTCAAAACAATTTTTACGCCTAGTTGTGCATCCGTAGGAAAAAGAAGTAAAAGCTCTCCATCTCCTTGATATAAAGTTTCTCCAGTTGGAGATGCGTAAGGTATTGATTCTGGAAATGATGGAGTTGCTAACGAGCTTGGATAGGTACAACTAGTGGTTGGGCTATTAGGAGATAATGAAATAAAACGAACTGTGGTTACTTTTACACTTCCTATTAGCATTTGTCCTGTAAACGTATAACTTACCCCCGCAGTACCATTGAAGATAAAACTTCCACCTGCTGGACCAAGTGTTTGACTAGTCATAAATCCGTCGGAACCGCTTATACCAACTTCTACTGAAGGAGGGGTTGTGCTGACGTAGCCAGAGGTTGTCACATTCACTGTTATACTCGTACCGTTTTTAGATAATTGAATTTCGATTTTTGGTGAGCTAAAGGTAGATCCTACTTTTTTTTGTGGTTTTGCTTCCAAGTTTTGGGAAGGATAAGTTTCATTTTTTTTGCATGCAAAGATGCATATCCCCAATAAGATAAATACTATTAATTTGACTTTCATAATTGAATTGGTTTAATATACTTAAATATACTTATTTATGTTTAAATCATAGAAGAGTTTTGATTTCTTTGTATGGTTTTATTTTTGCTTTTTAATTGTAGTTTGCAATAAAATGTTATAATCAATCTTCTCGCTACAAACTAGGTGGAGGGATTTATTAATAGACTTTTGGCCCCCTGTCACTCTATTGCTGCTTCTTTTCATGAAATCTTTCATTAACTAGCGATAAGTTAGATTTAAGCTAGCTCTAGCTATTCATTTAAATAACGTTTAATTTTTATCTAAGCAAAACCTAAACGATGTCTAAATGAATGCAAAATAAAGTCGTAACGTGTTCATAAGTTAAGAGTATGCTGCCTATAAACATTTGGATGCGAGGTTCCGAATAGGCTTCCTGTTCATTTCAGTTTCTGTGTTGGTTAGAGCCGATTTGCGTTTTGGTAACTAGTAGATCTGCAACGGCTCTGATGGAGATACCCTCGCCAGCGAGCTATTTTCACCCCCGTTGTGGCCAATCGTCAGATTACACTCCAATCCCGCCCCCAATCCCGCCGCAGATCCGGTAATAACCCACCATCTGTCTTTACCGACACCCCCTTCGCCGCTGTCGGCCCCCGCCGGAGCCTCACGGCCCCACTAGACCCCCTGCTGGGAAAAACAATCCCCCACCGTTCCAGCCAGTTAGCAGAAAAACAAAAGAAATAAGAACAAAAGTCTTGGAAGTGATTATAAAAACTCCCTATCTTTGCACCACTCCGCAAGGGAGGGACGGTTGCCGCCAGAGCAGGCAGCCATGAAAAAAGAAAGGTTTAAGAGAGCCTGGCAGGATTTAAAATCCCGTTCAGCTTATTTTAAACGCGGAAATCAGAAAAGAGAAAAAGAAAAAAAAACTTCAAAAGTTTTTTGGAAGTTCAAAAAAGATTTCTACCTTTGCAGTCCCAACGGAAACGGAGGGAAACAGAAAAAGATAAAGAGGGATGCAATGTCCATCGGAATAAAGCGGATACGGAAGTTGAAGCGCAAAAAGTTCTTTAAGAAAACACAATCATGTAGCGTGACGAGTAGACAAACGAAAGTCATGAACAAATTCAAGAATTAGTTCAATTCGATCCAAGATCAGAGATATAAAAAAAGAATTCTGATTATGTAAATAGTTAGAATCAAAAACTTCATTT
>NZ_MTCM01000012.1 GCF_002000245.1 Sphingobacterium sp. CZ-UAM
TCGCGCGATATGCGTAATATCGGCTTCCCGTTTTTTACTTGAGAAACTATATCTAGTTTCTCCTCAAATGTGTGTTTTGCCATAAATAGTGAACCCCAAAAGTTTTGTCCAACTTTTGGGGTTCACTACATTAATCAGGCTCCATTATCTCTTTAGCAATTAGTCAATCAGTTTGGACTGATGACGTTCTAAGGTGTTGTATATTTTTTTGACGTCCTGTGATTTTTCCTTTTGCAAAACAAGAATGGCGTCTTTCGTATGGACGAGTATACTATCTTTTAAACCAACAAAAGCCGTATACACATCTGTACCGATGACCATATTTCCATTTTCATCGACAGGATGCCCGGTTTGTTTGAGATAGTCGTACATGGATTCAAAAGAGCCCAGATCGGACCATTGAAAACTCGTCGCAACGACGCGAATTTTCTTCGATCGTTCCATGACAGCATAATCAATGGAAATCGATGGAATCTCTTTGGAAAGCTGTAAATCAAGTTCTCCTTCGTGGCGATGCTGCCAGGCATTAAAAGCAGTCGCATAAACCTTAGGCTCAAAATTCTGCAGTTCGCTCAGGAACGTATCTGCCCGAAAACAGAACATGCCTGAATTCCATAGAAAATTGCCACGCTCAATAAAATCTTCGGCAGTATCCTGATTCGGCTTCTCGCGAAAAGACAATACCTTATCATCTTTGTATTCGATATATCCGTAACCGGTCTCGGGTCTCGTAGGCTGTATCCCAAACGTAACGATATAACCTTTATTTGCTTTTTCGATGCCGGATTTAATCGCCTTTGCATAGGCCTCGTCACCCACAATAACATGGTCCGATGGCGTGACGATAAGAATATCATCCGGTTGAGCCGCAAATGCTGCAAAGGCAATGGCCGCTGCAGTATTGCGTGGTGTGGCTTCCACGATATCGATATAATCTACTTTGTTGTTTTCCATTACTTCCCGGCTCAGCGCATGATTGTCGCAATTGCCAACGACAATAACCTGACCGCAGAGCGACTGGTTGCGCTTTATGGTCATCTCGAATAATGAACCGTCTTTAAACAAAGAAAGGTATTGTTTGGGATAGCTTTTACGTGATAAGGGCCAAAGGCGACTGCCAACTCCGCCTGTCAACACCACATGGATAATATTGCTCATTGTTAATTATTTGTTTTCTGATTCTTTATCTGCAACAACCTTACGCAAACCCGAACTTGAAAAGCGGTGCGTACGTTTGTTGTAATAAATCTCTATATTTTCTTCAACACAGTATAAACGACCAGAGAAATCGGTATCACGGTATTCCTCACCTATAATACGAATCTGAATCGGTAATGCTTTGATCATGTCAATCAGATCCTGCTCGGTCTCATAAGGGATTATCTCATCCACATAACGGCAGCCTTCCAATTGGATATAGCGTTCAACTATCGTCTGCGTGGGTTTGGCTTTCTCCGGAAAGACCTCCGAGGGGTCTGTATTAAGCCCAACAATCAGGTAATCACAATGTCTTTTGGCCTCTTCCAGCATCATAATATGACCAGCGTGTAAAAGATCGAACACACCGAAGGTAATTCCTATTTTCATCTAATTATTTTTTTAATGGTTGATGAGAGCTTGCAAGCTCGGTTTCATCTTACCTAAAAAGATTTTAAAACTGTTTCTTCACTTGAGTTGGCATCCGCGACAATCTTTCGTAAGCCAGAACTGGAAAAACGATGGTCTCTGCTATTGAAATACAATTCAATGCCTTTCTCCTCACAATAAGACCGCCCAGTAAAATTCTTCTCCCGATATTCGTCACCAACGATACGTACATCGACTTTGAAAGAGCGAAGAATATCTTCGAGATCCTGTTCGGTTGCGTAGGGCACAATCTGGTCTACATATTTACAGCCCTTGAGCTGGATATAACGCTCCACAACAGTCTGCGCAGGTTTGTTTTTCTCCGGCCGATCTAAAGTCGGATCCGTCTGCAAACCGCAGATCAGAAAATCACATTGGCGCTTGGCATCTTCAAGCATCTTGATATGTCCGGCGTGCAATAGATCAAATGCACTAAAGGTAATACCAATACGCATGTTCTTGGCAGGTATATTTATCATTTTGCAATATGTATAAACTAATATAAAGAAATCATTATTTCTTTTATCAAAAATAAAATTTATAATGATAACAACAGAAAACTACTTTTGGTTCTGGAATAATTTAGTGTATAATCACACGAAAGAAGGGACATCGGCATGTCTCAGGTACAGATTAGCGCAAGCCCGTGCATCAGAAAGCGCCTCATGGTGATTCAGTTCAATCCCTAAGACTTCACAACAAGCATTCAATCGGGCTGGCTTAAAACCTTTTTCCTGGTAAATTTTGAAGGTGCATTCCCATTTATCCATTAATCCCAAACTATCATAAGGCAGGTTATAATAATTCATGGTCTTACGCAAAACACCGCGGTCAAATAATTCATTATGGGCAACCATAATCCGGTTATTGATCAGTGGAAAAATACGGGGGAATAATTCTTTAAACGTGGGGGCCTCTGCTGTATCCCTTGGCTTAATACCATGAACACGTGTTGTCTGCCACATATATTGGTTTTGAGGAGGCTGGATCAGCGAATAAAATTCTTCGACGATAACACCCTGATCAACCACCACAAGGCCAATGGCACAGGCGGAATTTTGGTTAGCTGTGGCTGTCTCGAAATCTATTGCGGTAAAACTTAATCCTGATTGCATATTCACTCCTTCTGAAAATCCAGGTAAAATTACTAAATTTTTATTTTACCTAAAGCTGCAAGGAGACACTATCAAACTCCCGTGTGCAATAATTCTTCCCGTTTCTCTTTTCGGGGCATCTCAATAATTTTTACTTCCTCAACTAATCTTGCCTCTGGGGCTAATTGTACCCGTTTGTTTTTCCATGCTTTGACCATACGGATCCGTTGGCGGCGGATAGCGTGCTCTACCTCCCCTTTGATATGATAATTATGAAAGACATACTGTTTTAGAACAAGATAAAATGCACTTAACACAGACAATACGGCAACCGCAAATGACCATTGCACTGAGGCATCAAATTGAACGATATATATTACTGATACCCCAAGCAGCAATTGAACAAGGCCGTAAGCTGTGGATACTAACAAACTGCTATGGCCAACTTCATTGCTTAACATGTGCAGCAAGAATGTACGGTGTGGCTGAAAAATATGATACCCTTGATAAACACGACGCGCAACAGACCAGCCGATTTCAATCCCGTATACGCCTAAGAAAAGAATATAAGTGAAATCTCCAGTTTTTAGAATCAGCTTGCCCAACGCAAACAACAGCATGAAGGAGAGTACTGCAGGCCCTACATCCCCCGCAAAACAAGCCGCTTTTTTACGGAAATTGAAGAATCCAAAAACTACAACACCCAATAACGTATAAATTAGAAAATCTTGTTCGATATAATTTATTTTGGTGTTAACGTAAAGTAAAAGACCGCCCATCACCAATGTACAAAAAGCTGTCATTCCGTTGATACCGTCCATAAAATTATAGGCGTTGATGACACCAATGCTGAACACAAAAGCCAGAGCAAGGTAATACCAAGGATAATCGACTACCCCAAATTCATAAACCATCAATAAAACCGAGGCGAAATGGACAGTTAATCTTGCTGTAGGATGTACTCCCCGAATATCATCCAAGAATGAAATATAGGTCAAAAGCGTAAGACCAAGAAAAAACCAGGGGTATTCAAAATCGTTTTTTACAAAATATATCATCGCAGCGACATAAAAAATTATCCCTGCGCCACGAATCGTCACTTTAGTATGTGAAGAACGTTCATTGGGTTTATCAATTATATTAAATCGATCCGCAATGTTTAAATAAAGAAACGCTAATGCGAAAAGAAATATTAGGGTAAAAATATAGATCATAAAATGTATTTAGTCAGTCAAATAAAGCTGTGCAAATATAATAATATTAAGTTTTATTTAACAAACGTTATATCAAACATTTTCGCTACATTAAGAAAATATATTTTTTCTTTCAATTTTTACAGCTCCTACTCGTTTAAACACAGTCCTATATCAGTCAAATTTATTACATCTAAATTTCAATGCAGATTTAGCTGTTCAATTTCTTACGATTTCAAAGCATTTTATGTTTAAGCCAAATTTTCTAAGATATAATTCAATTGATTACTTACAAAATTTTCTCTTGCTAATACTAGTCTATTTTGCAAAATGTTAGTCTTGATGGCGTCATACAATGCCGAATCATTTATCAATTTTTGTATCGCTGCGGAAATATCTTCTGGAGTATTTTTTTCAAGAACGATTCCATTAACAAGATTTTCCACAAGATCATTACATCCTCTAGAATTGTTGGTTATGACTGGAACTCCCATTGCTAAAGCTTCAATAATACAGACAGGCATACCTTCTTTTTCACTAGGAAAAACAAATAGATCCGATATGCTTAAAAAATTCTCCACATCGCTTCTGAAGCCCAACGTCTTTATATTTTTACAAGCCTTCATCCTTGCGACCTCGTCAGGATGTAGACCCGTCCTATGGGCGCTATCCTCGTCTCCAATTAAAAGTAGCTTGATATTATCAATGTGATTTTTTTCAATCAATTGCAAAAACGCTCTAACGAGTTTACCAAAGCCCTTAAAAAAGACAAATCGCCCAGTAAATGCAATTACAATGTCTTTTTCATTAATATCTAGTTCAGACCGGAGCTGATTCTTAAATTCAGAAGAGAATTTGGATGGATCAAATCTGTTGAGATCACATCCCAGACCGGCAGTACGAAGTAAATTAATGTTCTTCTTTGGAAATTCAATATTGAGCAAGTCTTTATCCGACTTATTTAGCACCCAAACGTCATCTATACGCCTAATGCATCGCTTCTCAATGAATTTATACATCCATCGTTTAAACACTCCATCCACAGCAGAATAGCCTACTCCATGGAACATTCCGGCAGTCTTATATCTAAGTCTCCCAGTGAATGTCGTCGTAAACATACCTGTAGTGAAATGGATAAATACGAATGACGGCGATATGTTATGAAGAATCCGTTTTATTTGATTGGAGATGAAAATATGTTTGACGATATTAAAACCTCTCGGAAAATCTACATAAAAAAATTCTATTCCTTCCTTCTCATAATCATATTTATCTTCTATTTTAATTACCTTTTCGGGCGAGCAAATTATACTCACAGTAATTGATCTTCTGGCCATTTCAACAGCTAATTCGCCTAAAAAATTGTTAAAACTTCCATAATCCGTGATTATAAATACAATCCTCTCCCGATACTGTTCGGGACTAAATTTATTCTCCATTCACTTTTTTATCTATCCAATCTGTTATACATCAAGATTAACTCCTGTACAGTCCTTTTTAAATCATACTTGCCTGCTTTCTCAAGACATTTCTTTTTGATATCTTGATAATACCTCTTTTCTTCCAATGAGATTACTTTCGCTAAAAAATCGTTCATTTGCTCGGGTTTAAACAACAATCCTCCGCCCATTACAACTTCGGCGAGTCCTGGCACATCAGAGGCGACAACAGGTAGACCTGAGGCCATTGCTTCCACGGCTGCAAGCCCAAATCCCTCCCAATGAGAGCTCAAAATGCCAATATCGCAAGTTTTTAGTAAACGATTAACATCATCCCGAACACCAAGAAATTTAACCCTGTCGTTCAAATCAAGCTCATTTACTTCCGATTCGACCTCACCTTTTAGATAACCATCGCCGATAAGCAAGAGTTTATATTTTCGATCTAGTTCCTTCAGGCCCTTTATTACCAGGCTATGGTTTTTTTCCCTCCGAAAAGCAGCTACCATTACGAGTATAATGTCATGTTCGCTATATCCAAATTCGGACCTGTTATAAGGCACCGCCTCAAGAAACTTCTCTAACTGAATACCATTATAAATAACAGACAATTTCTTCTCGGAAACTCCCAGTTTAGACAATACATTTTTAACTTCGGGTGTTATACATACTATTTTCGAGTAATTTAAGTAAACCAACCGATCCGTTAACCTAAAAAACCAAGACTTTAGCCTTCTATTATTAGTACTATGTTCTGTAAAGACTAATTTAACAGTAGACCAACTTAACAATTTAGCAAAAGCAACATAGTACATAGCTGGAAATAGATGTACGTGGACAACTGAATAACTCTTTATTATCGGAATGATTTTAAAAATAATTGCCGGATTATATAAGTGGCTATTCGGCCAACTAATTATATTGATATTATATGCGTTAAGTTTATCTAGCAACGGGCTTTCTTTATCATCCAATAATAATAAATCAACTTCAATTTCCTCTCTCATTAAAGGTAACATAGAGACAAGCAAACTTTCTGCTCCTCCCATTGTTAAATTATTTATTATATGCAAAACTTTCATTGCGTACGAAATCTATTTTTTTGTATGCTTAAGAACTTCCCCGCATTTACAGCAGTCCTACCATTTTTTATTCTACTGTTTAATGAAAAATCATTATCAAATAGTTTATCTCTTTCTCGAAGTTCTTTTTGTCGTAATAGGGCTATATACATGAAATTATTCTCGCTAAACTGCAACTTCGAATTATTAAGAATAGTTTTTAGGCTAAACTCATTAGATAGTATCGATATTGGTCTTTCGTTATCGCCTCCCTGCGACCATAGATAAACTCCTATTCGATTATCTATAAATGAGTTATGATGTATTTCAATATTTCCTAAGGAATTTTCTATATGAATACCTCTATCATATCCAACAATAACATTTTCCTTAATAATCCCATTTCTGGTAAAATCTTCTATAACAATGCCCCCCCTACCTGGTGAACAATTATCTTCCAAGCAATTTTTAATGATATTTTTATAAATCTGGAATGTATTACAATCCGCTAAATAAATCCCATCGCCATAACTATCTGTTGGCGATTTACCCCATGTATCCAATACTTTGCAATTATTAATATTAACATTTTGAAACCTATACAAAGACGAATCTACTCGCGACAATTTGTTTGATACATCGATCCCATTACCGTAAAATCGAATTACATCTATACCGCTAATAGCTACATTTTTAATATTGCTAATTCCTATTCCATAAAGATGTCTCACGGTATTATAGAATCTATTATGTATCCCTTTTCCTAATTGCGGGCCTACAATTTTAAAATTTTCCAATCGAATTGAGCCAATGGTTCGATGATTCTTCACACCTGAAATGAGAAATCCCCTATCCAAATCCACATTATTGAATTCAATAACTGTTTCGGAATTCCCTTGAACAATTATATTATGGTCATTCTTAAAATTTATATCTACACGACCTTGACAAAGGTACTTTCCTTTACCAAACACAACTTTAGAATTTTTAACTCGCAAAGCAGCAACAATACATTTATTTATTGATTCGGTATTGTCAAACTTTCCATCAGCTATTGCACCATAATCATCCACTTTAAAGATGTCCTGAGCGCTACACCTTTTTAATGTAAATATCAAACCAACTAAAAAAAAAATCAATGCTGTCGATAGTACTGCTGTGCCTTTATTATATAAAACCATAAAATCAAAAATAAAAAGTAATTGATATCTCCTATCCCCTTGAAATTTATTATGAAAATAAATAGTGCCAAAAAAAGACAAAATTTATCAATTAACACATTATCAGCTAACTTTCTTATTACAGATAAGCTATAATATTGCTGAAAGAAAAAAAATACTGACCCCAAAATACCATAGTAAAACCACAGCCTCAGATATCCTACATCGGTTTCCATATAATACCCATTATCGTCTGTAAATTTTCCATCCCCTATTAGCCATGTCTTGACGTTATCTGGAAAAATATACATTGATTTCATATGTTCAGTTGAACTAGTACTTCCTCCATCACTTAGAAATATTTCAAAAGCATGAACGAATGCACTTGATTCCGTCAATTGTGCTATTCCAAAATAAAACACCGGAATCATTAAAACAATTACAAGTATGCATGCTAAAAAAATACGATTTTGTGCTCCTTTAAAATATCTTAATTTATCACTAGAGATGCTAACAAAGGGTGTGTACATATACAAAATGGCTAGCCCAAAACCAATTAGTGTCGTCCTTGCTATAAAAAGACCAGTTAAAGCAACAAAAGCAAAAAACGCCATTTGAACTAGAGCCTTTCTTTTAGATGACTCCTTGATAATGAGAACCGCAGAACACAATAAACCTAAAGAAGAAACGATACCCCCTGTAAAAAATGAACCTATTCCTAAGCCAATAAATCTTGACTGGAATTCCATAATACTATTAATGACTACTTGCGTATTTTCGTCTTGATTTTGAATAGAATTAATAATAGTTCCAAGGTTAGGAAATATGAAACCTAACGCCGTAATCAAATTATGCAGAGCTATAGCATAAACAATTATTTTTAAAACATCATCAATTGAAAGATTCCCCTCCGTGTAATTAAAAAGCAATTTAATAACACCATAAGACGACAGCAAAAAAATTAGTGTCAGAAATATATTCTGAACAAACCAAAAATCAAAATGCCTATTTATCAATGATGAGATAAGGATAGGAAAAATTGCTACCACAGTTAGGAATATCAACTTTAATATTTTATAGTTAAAGAAAAGTTCTCGTTTCCGGAAGATAAAATATACTCCGATTAAAGCAATTATCAACCGCGTTCTTAGGACATATGGAAAGGGTTTAAAGGAGATATGAAATAAGTATAAAAACATTAAAATTATACTACATATTTTAAACCAAACTTTTACTGACGCGCTATTATTCATATTTCAGTATTCTGGCTACCCGTTTGAAGGCCGCTAATAAAGTAAATTTATGAAAAAATAATTTCCTTAGCATTTTAAGGTGAGTTCTTCGCTTATGAAAAAAAATAATTTTCAAAAATTTCTCTCCAAGTGTGGCTTTAAGAGATACCGGATCCAGTTGATCATTCTGTTTTGCGGCATGAACTAAAAACCGGCTATATTCTAATAATTCATCGATCAAAATCTCACTTATTTGTAGCTTTTCAATTTCAGATGATAAAGACAAACTATAATGCAGCTTGAACCACCTTTCATTTAGTCCAATTTTATTATCGTTTAAAACGATACGATGGATATTTGAAATTTTGTTATATCTGTCGAGGGCATTATTTGATCCAATGCTTGTTTGACTTTGCGGAAGCACTCGATAATTCAACAAAAACCTCGGAATGTTTTTTATCTTTCCATATTTGGATAAGTCATGAAAAAACTTATAATCTTCGCAAAATTTATAATCGCTATCAAATCTGATATTATGCTCTTTTACGACATCGCCAGAAAACATTGCTAAAGGATGAACAATACTGCTATTGAATAATAATTCGCTTCGCATATCCGCATCAGTAATTGGGTAATATCTTTTTTTCTTATGCCCATCAGGAGAAAATGCTATTATTCCTCCGGAACACACAACGAGCTCTTTATCTTGCCTAAAAGCTCCTAATTGAATTTCAAATCGCCGTGGATGAGCGATGTCATCGGCATCCATTCGGGCGATATATTTACCTTTACTTAAGCTTAATCCTAGATTAAGTGTATCAATAAGCCCTTTGTTCGGCTGATCTATAAAAATGATACGTTCGTCCCTAAATTTCTTAATAATTTCTTTACTATTGTCAGTTGAACCATCGTTGATAATAATTAGCTCAAAATCAACAAACGATTGATCCAGAATACTCTTAATAGATTCAAAAACGAACTTATCTGCATTATAGACAGGCAAAATAACGGAAAGCAACCTCATCACTCAGTAATATAATATTTTAACTTTCCACAAATCAGTTCAACATATTTGAGATCATTATAATACAGTTGAAACACTTTTTTAAAGGCCTGAAATACAAGATTACTATTAATGGATTTTTCCTCAAATTCCAATAACCTTGTCAACATTGAATCAAGGCTAAAAGAATCAAATTTAAGTTCAAAATCGCCTAGATCAATATTTCGGTCAAAGTCCGCCACAGCGGTAGTAAAAATAGGAATTACTCCCGCGCTCAAATAAGAATTCATCTTTGTAGGAGTAGAGACTTTATTTACAATGTGCTCCCGTCTCAGAATAAACCCATATTTATATTTACTTAGTTCTTCTTGTAGCAGTTCGAGGGGCACAAATTTTACAAAGACATCGTTAGCACCGACCTCCTCAATAAGAGCATTAGCCTTTTCACTATCTTTTGTCAAAATGGTAAATGTTGCATTCACACAATATTTTTTGAAAGCATTGTAAAGCTCAAGAGATTCTTTTACACATTGCCAATTCAGGATACCGCCCGCATACACAAAACTTGGCGTATTATATTTGCCTTCGACCATAAATGATTGTATGTTTAATGGAATATTGTAACAAGGCATGATAATGCTTCGTTCATTTAAATTCTGTTTGTACTTGTTAGCATAATGCTCTTTCATTGCCTGACTAACAAAAAAGAACAAAAATGGCTTTCTAAGCAAAATAAATTCCATAATATAATATTTAATTGCCGCCATTCGACTAAATAAACTCCCTTTGCCCATCATTATTCGTTCTTCTGGGGCAATACCTTGAAACCAATGGATGACCTTTTTACACTTACGGGAAACAATAAATGGATCATTAATCCGAATTGTCACCACTATATCTTGACTATCAATCTCGTCAATTGATTCAATATATAGCACCTCGCTGACCCCTTCAATCTTTTTGACTGCATTTTTTATTAAATCGCAATAGTAAGCGGTAGCCTCAAAAAGAGCACCTTTTGGCAAATAAAATACAATCCTTCTTTTCATTTTCTACAAGTAATCAATGTTTAAAACCCTTATAAGATTTAAACTTTTGAATTAAGCTATCTCTGAAACAAACAAGTTTGTTTAAAATATTTGATATCTTGAAACCAGACGTATTTGTCTTTTTAAAATATAATAGTTTGCTTTCTCTCATCCAAGCCTTTTTTCTGTCACTTAAATCACCCTGCGACCCCCCTTCCAAATGGATGATTTTGCTTTGAGGTATTACATGTACTTCCTTTTTCGCTTCAAAAACTCTGTAAGTAAGTTCAGTTTCTTCATAATACATAAAAAAATCCTCATCAAATCTCCCCACTTTTATAAATAGCTCTCTGGGAATACATAGATCTGCTCCTGAAACGTATCCTTTTAGTCGAAGAGGCTGATCATCAAAATTAAATACTAAGTTTTTACCAAATTGAAGTTTGGCGAGAAACATAAATATCAAACTATCAAAATCTCGCAAAATACCAGGTAGACGCCTTTCAAATGAAACGCCTGGTTTTAAATCTATTTGATATAAATTGCCTCCGCAGATTCCAACACTTGGATTCCTTTCCATATATTCATAAAATTCTTTGATTGCATTATTTAAAAGTAACGTGTCAGAATTTAAAAACAACAAATATTTACCTTTGGCAATTGTACTTCCTAAATTATTCCCTGAACCGAAACCCTTATTATGTGGACTTAAAACTAGTTTCACTTCAGGGAAAATATCGTTAAGTTGTTCGATATCTCTATTAGGAGAGCTATTATCGACAACTATAATTTCAAATTCAGGTCCAATGGTCTGTTTATAGATGGATTCGATACAATTTACAGTTAAAGTGTAAGTATTATAGTTTACAATTATAATTGAAATATCCATACCGTTATTTTAAACTCAAATAAATATCATTAACAATCCGATTCCAATTGTATTTCTCATGTGCATATTTCGATATTTCCTGCGGGGAAGGAATGCTAAAATCACACGTATCAAATTTTAAAATAAGTTTAGCTAAAGCCTCATAGTCCTGTACGTTAAAAAGATAACCATAACGCTCATTTTCCGTAACATCTTTAGCAGCAGGAAAGCCAGTAGAAAGGATAAAACAACCGTTAGCAATTGCCTCAAGCAGAGCTAAAGGAAACCCCTCATGTCTAGAAGTCATTACAAAGAATTTACTTCTCCTATAATGGTTCATTAATTCTTCCCGATCGTTTATTATTCCTTTAAATTCGACTTTGCCCTTCATGTGCGGTTTAACCTTAAAATAATCCTGTACATATATTTGAAAACCGCTATCCAAAGGACCTATAAGAACAAGTTTGAGGTTTTTGGGATTTGCCAATTCAAAAGCTTTCAGCAAAGTTTCTGTGTCTTTTTGGTAACTACCCAGACGTCCTACAGTTAATAGAATATTTTCTTTAGAAAATTCGTGAGTTAATGGTGGTATTAAACCATTTGGGATATGTTTTACGCTAAACTTACCCAGTCGTTCAAATTGCTTGAAATCTTCATGTGCTTCAACGCTCAACAGATCCATCTTTCGCATCAAAAAGTTGAAAACCGACCTCTTCAATGATCTCTTCTTCAATCCAGCAAAATCAAACGTACTATCGAGATCCATTTTGAAATAAAATTTAACTCTATTAAATGATAGATTCTTAATAATATAAGCTACAGATAGTGAAAAGTAATTCGGGTGAAACATCATAACGACATCATAACGACGAATTTGCAAAATTAAAAACAACAACACATTCAAATAATCACTTGACAATGTCTTTTTTATTTTTTTATAATTTAATCCCTTGACTGCTGTATCAAGATATGGAAGTTCATTTCGATTGGAATAAAAGGCGAGAGTAGACTCAAAATACCCTTCCTTGAACAAATAATAAGGTATAAGTCCTACATCTTTGGTAAGGTGTACATTCTCCCCCTTAGGAAAAACGCAGATAAATTTTCTCATTTAAAACTGAATCTTTTTAGTAAAAGGTTAATTCCAGACACTATTTCATTTATATTGAAAACGAATCCCAAAATTATAAATAATGTCACCTCCAACACAGCAGTAACTACAACACGTCCAAAATATGCTTCTATGGATAATATTTGCATAATGTAAGGAAAAATTAAGGATAAAGCGATTAGTACAGAGGCAAGAAAGATAACTATTCGAATGAAAAAGCTTAAAATAAGTCGCTTATCATAGGGATAATAGCTAAACATAAAAACTGCGGCGAGGAAATGCGCTATTAAAATACTGACAGGAAATATGTCCATACCAAATGTATTGACTAGCCCAACATTGATACAAATAACTGCTATTTGCGTACTAGCTCCTGCTAGGGCATTCATTTTATTTCGCCCGATAGCGAGTAAACATGTTCCAAATATTACATAAAGAAAGATTGCGAAAGCCGTCAAAGAGTAAAATTTATTGAGCTTAGTAATTCTTAATAAGGATTCTGGAGCTATCGTTGATTTGCTATAAAAAAACATTATGACATCATAAGACGCAACCAACATAAACACTGTAAAGAAACCTATAATGAGAAGTCCTAATCCAAAAGAGTCTAAAAAGCTTTTATCAAACTGTTTGTTTTCCTTGTTTACAAATGACTTTGTTATTGCTGGTGTTAAAACAGTTAAAATAACACTGGAAATAATAACGTTGACCATGTCAGGAAATTTCCTAGAGAAATCGATTATAGAAACGGCTCCATGGCCAGATGACGAAATTAATCTCTTTTCTATTAATCCATTAAATTGACCAAGGAAATAAGTCAAGAATAAAGGTAAGGCAAATAAGAAAAAAGATTTAAAATATTGAAAATCTAAGCTAACGGATCCAAATAAATTGATCCGGATATTCTTAATTTTATATATAATAAGAGAAATTAGAAATAATAAGCCTGCTAAAGTCCCAAGCCACAAAACATATATACCTAATTGATCGACAAAAAAAACCAGAATGAGGATATTGAAAATTTGAGAGAAAAAACCTGCTACTTCAGGTATTATAAAGGAACCATATGCGTTCAATATTGATACTCCTATTAAAGATGCTTGATTAAAAAGTAAAATAGGAGCCACTAAACGTATCATTTCAACTAATCGTTTTCGTTGCTCAAAATCATATCCTGAAGAAATCAGTGACGCAAAAAAATCAGTAAATACTATCAAAAGAAGTACAAGTATACTTGAAAACACAAACATGTAGAAAAGAAGTGATGTAGTCGCCAGCATTGCTTTTTTTTCACCATCAAGTTCTTTTATTGTAACAAACTTCGTTCGAAAAATATCATTAATAGGCCCCCAAACGGCGGTGTCTAAGGTGAGAATAAGGGAAATAGCCAATAACCATATGTCCTTCTCCATGGAAATACCAAAATATCGCGCTATCAAAGTATAAGAATATAATGACACCGGTATTTTTAAAAGTTTTAACAAAAACAGAAGGCCAGAAATACGTCTCAATTTATAATGTTAAGTAAGAAATTTCAAGAAGTAATATTTGAAAAATATTATTATGATAATTTCGGCAACCACCATAGGACCGAAAAAACAAATATTATTATTAAGCTAGTCACAATTCCGCCAATAATTGAATACGCTATCGTAGAAAAAGTCTTTTTATCAATTGGATAGCGAGGTTCATCAAGAACTTCAATCAGTGGTGTTTCTTTCATAAGACTAATTTTAGCTAATTCCAAATTCTGTACTAACTGACCCAAAATTAGTTTATTTGTCTCGGCAGAAAATTGTGAGCGTTGTGTTGGAATAACCCTTTGCGCTTGACGCACGGGATTTAAATTCGGCGTCGCATCTATTATTGCAGCCATAGTTCCAATATCACCATTCATTACCGCTCTGACCGAATCGGTTTTACGTTGTAAAATGGCAATATTATCTAAAGACTTTTTTGTTTTTGTCCTAACATAAAATTCATTCACTTGCTGAACCAACAGCTCATTAAATTCTTTAGAAAAGATCTCACTAGGAGATTGTATTTCAATTTTGAAAATTGACGATTTTTTATCCAGCTTACCAACCTTAAGATTATACTTATTAAGATTAGCAACTACTTTCTGCAATACACTGTCCCGTAACCTTTTGGAAGAAGATGAATTCTCTAACTTAAAATTCACTCCCATAAGTTTATCCACAGCTTTTTTTTCATTAACCGCGGAATTATGGAGGTACCTATCGATCAATAATAATGAACTATCACTCGGTGAAGGTAGTAATAATGTTGCCTCGAGCATTTTTCTGGACTTATATAATTCAAGCAAATTGTCGCCTTGAAATATACCTTCGCCACCGCCGCCTAAATCTACACCCATCATTGAGGCGATGCCTGCATATTGTCCGAGACCATTTCCTTTATCAGCTCCCTCCAAAACGAATGTTGTTGTTGCGGTATAAATAGGCTTTTGTCTATTAGCATAGAAAAAACCGGCAACTGCTCCTAATATGCCTGCAATAAATATAATATACCATTTAAACAGTAGGTATTTTAGCCAAGACTGAAATTTACCGAAAAGTTCTTCTATAGAAATTTCATCGGCTCGCCTTTCATGAATATTTTGTGAATTTTCCATTATTCTAACGCAACAATGATACAATAATAGCTGCCAAAGAGGCAATACCTGTTCCCAATCCAACCCAACCTTGCGCACTCATACGTTCTCTTGGCGCACGCTTGGGAACAACAATCTCCGCCCCTGGTTTCACATCAGGATATCCTCCGGACTTACCTTTTACAGCTCCGTTGGCATATTGAACAAAAACACGTTTTTTCAATGCATTATCCGTAAAACCACCGGCTTGGTTGATATAATATTTCAGGTTTTTACCCTTTACATAAACAACATTATTCGGATTCAAAACCTCACCTACCACCTTCACCGTTTCCAGTTCTTTTGGTACGGTGATCATATCACCATCCAAAACCAATAAGTCGCCTTTTTCGTAAGGTTTCGCTAAAATCTTATTCAATTCAATACCGACCAAGTCGCTGGGTTCAACCTCCTCAGCTGACATGCCTTGCTGCGACACCTTAGCCAAAGCGGTATTTTTAGCTTTGGAGTTGTCAGCGCTTTCCTCATCGGGCTCCTTGTCTGTATTTTTCTTTCTATTATTACCTTCTTCGTCCAAGCTATCTTGTTCCATTTCTTTTTTTAGACGCTCTTTCTCCTTTTTCTCCGCCGCTTTCAATTTAGATATCCCCGTACGCCTTAAAGAGGCACCTTCGGTATAAGCATAACTGGTCAATCCGCCTGCGCGCTTGACGATATCTGAAATACGTTCGTCCTCGCGCGAAATCGTGTAAACACCCGGATATAAAACTTCCCCTTCGATGGTCACCTGGCGTTGTGTACGGAAACCGGCATCGCCTAATACAGAAATCACATCATAGGGCTGTAAAGCGATGCTTGGATCAGTCAGGATACCATCTTTGATATCCACTAAAATGGTCTGCGAAGAACTGTGATCACCCGCATTGCGCTGTTTAAGTCTTCGGGCAATCTCCACACGTGCATTTTTTGCTGCTTCGGTCAGCCCGCCAGCTTTTTGAATTACATCCCCCAGCGTGGCATTGCTGGCGAAAGGCAGATCCCCCGGAAAACGGACCTCACCCTGAACAGTAAATTTATATTCATCGCGCAGATCAAAAATAGAGGCGATTTCAATTTTATCTTCGCGCTTTAACGGAATATCAGCAGCTGTTCCTGCCAATACCTCGCGTACATTAAAATTAATCAGCTCGGCAGTATTATCGCTCTGCAGGCGGTTGATAATACCGCGTTCTAAAAAGGCATCTTCACGTACACCATCGGCCATTTCAAGAACTTGTTTCAATGTCAATCCGGGTTCAAGCCCAAAAATACCCGGGCGGAATACTGCCCCCAGTACAGTAACCCGATTGGCATAACGCTCTAATATCGGTTCGACAATATATTGATCACCGCCCTTTGGCGTATAATTTGCGAATTGATCAGAATATACATCCTGCACACTGCGCTCACGTCCTGTTGTTTGCAATACTTTAATCTTCGACGTGTAGGCATTCTCCGTGAAGTCGCCTGCATACCGCAAGATATCGGCTAATGACTCGCCAGCGACGGTCTCAAAAATAGCAGGTCGTTTTACTTCACCTTCAAACTGTACCCGCGCTCCATAGACAGGAATATGGATAATATCTTGATCCTGTAAACGGATATTGCCCTGTTGTATCCCATTCGCCAAAAAATCATAGACGTCAATCGTACTAACGACGCGGTTGGCACGAATCACCTGGATCTGACGGTAAGTACCATTTTTATTGGGACCGCCGGAAGCGTAAAGTGCATTAAATACCGTGGCTAAAGACGGTAGGCTATAGGTTCCTGGTTTTGTCACAGCACCGGTCAAAGTAACCCGGATGGTCCGGATGTTACCGATGGTAACACTGACATTGGTTCTTCCCGAACGGATTGCCGGGTAAGTGCCGCTCAAGCGTTGTTCGATCTTGCTTTTTGCGGCAGCAATGGATAAGCCCGCCACATTAATCTGACCCACATATTCCACCTTGATCATTCCATCTGGGCTGACAGGCAGTTGATAAGACGCTTCATTGTCACCGGTGATATCCAACAAGATCTCATCATCCGGGCCAATGATATAGGAGCTTGGCGTTGCCATCCGAAGGTTGGGTTCAAACGTGATGCTATTATTTTTAAAGAGGTCCGAACCAAATATTTTCAACTTCCCGTCATCTTGCTGAAGAGAATCGGGATTAGCGTTCCGTTTATTACTTAAGGAATCTGTATTGTTTGCCCCACCTACCTGACGGCCCGATGTCCGACGGCCGTTGCTCGTGGTATTCGGATTGCCCTGCGACTGATCGGGTTGTTGCTTTTTACGTTTAATTCTCGCCAAACGCTCTTTTAGTTTTTGGACTTCAACAGCAGATACTCCCTGAGCACGGGCAAAGCCATCCAATTGGCTTTCGTCATAACCCATTAGGGCAGCCTGTTTTACATATTGCTCGATTTGAGCATCTGTCAGATTATCTACCTTGATATTGGCTGGATTGGTCTGTGCGCATACGGTGCCCACAAATCCGATCATACAAAACCATAAAACTATTTTTTTCATTCGATATATTGGCATTTGCCGCAAAATTAGTAAAACTATTTAATTAAACCGTTTAAAAAATTTACGCAGAAAGCTACATGACGACAGAAAGTCCATTTTTATTCTCGCTTAATGCTGCGCTGTTCAGCTTTCTAACGTAAATAGGATCCCATCTGCTACGACCTGTTCCCCAGGAAATCAGTCACATCAATTCAAAGGGCTGATAAGTTAAGTAAACCAGCTTGGCACAATAATGCCGGGATTGTATCAAGGGAATCCTGAAAGTTTTATTAACTTAGCGACATTAAGCATAAATTAGAATGAAAAGTTCAACTCTTGGTTTTTGGTTGTCGATAGGCATAATCGTAGGTCTACTGTGGGCCTGCGATGGAAATAATAAATCAAAAAAAGAAAGTAACGAAACAATCCCGCAAAAGGCGAGCTCGATAAGTGCTGCAGATAGCAGTTTGTTACATTTCTGGGATAAATTCGATATGAACGACAGCACTCAGGTGAAGAATCCCGACAAAGGTGAGCAGCAACTCGCTGACTTTCTCGGGCTATTATCAAAAACTCCGGATTCTGCCACAAGGGACAAGGCTGTAGACCTGATGTTGGATAAAGCCAAATCCAATAGGACCAGTTTCGACCACTTTGTTAAATTATACGAACGTTATCTTTATGATGGCAATTCGCCGATGCGAAATGATATCCTCTACGAGTCTGTGCTTCGCTATATGATCAAAACGGATCTACTATCGGATCTGGAGAAAGAGGCTTATCGGCCGGTCTACAAATTGGTCTTGCGCAATAAAGTAGGTCAACCCGCGGAGGATTTTAGCTATGAACTTGCCAATGGAAGCAAACAAAAGCTATCAGAGGTCAAAGCCAAGTTTACCTTATTGATTTTTTACGATCCTGACTGCTCGCATTGTAAAGAGACCATCCATCAGCTCCGTGATACCCCCCAATTGGTACAGGCATTTTCGGAATTACAACTGCAGATCGTAGCCATCGATCCCTGGGGAGACCGCAGCAAATGGAAAAATTATATGTCCGAGATGTCCGAAAAATGGATCAATGGCTTTGATAGCGACAGCAAGATCCTATCTTTCAACTTGTATGACCTCAAGGCATCACCAACGATATACCTCTTGGATGAAAACAAAAAGGTGCTATTGAAAGATGCGTATTTACAACAAGTGATTCAATATTTCGTGCAACCCAATTAATACACTATGGCCGAACATTCGGAAGACAATAAATCACGCATTATCTCCAATGATCTTTATTTTGCCGAAGTACAACGTATGCTGGACGAGGGTAAAGAAGTTCGTATCCGTATCAAAGGTGGAAGCATGCGCCCATTTATTGAAGACGGTGACAGCGTTTTATTACAGGCTTATCGCGGTGAACCGTTGCCATTGGGCAGTAATATATTAGCCCGGCATGAAGGAAAATATGTTTTTCATCGTTATGTGGGGAGAAAGAATGCACAGATCGTGCTGGCCGGAGATGGCAATCTTGTTCTACGGGAGTGTATCAATAACAGCGACATTATTGCGGTTGCTTCGGTCCATTTTCCCAAAAACTCAGCGCTGGAAATTAATTTAAATCACAGCTGGGCAAGATTACGCGGCTTGGGATGGTACCACATCCGTCTTTTACGCCGGATTATGGCTAAACTAAAACGCCTAATAACGGCTTAGAGCAGATCAAATAGCGAAAATTGCGTGTCGCAACAGGAAATAGAAAGCATGAGAAAATATTTATTAATTTTGATTTTATTTATTCTATTTAGTTCTATTCAATAAAGTACCCAAATGCATAGCGATCATTTGGCTATTCAATTAGGACTATTAAAAACAGCTAATCAACATATGAAATATCCATGTGGGGAAAACACCAAACTGGTATGAAAACAGGAGGATATCGCATATGGCCATTAAAAAAACAAATAATTCACATATGAAATTAAGATCGGATTTAGTATTGAGAACAATTGGTTCAGATCATTTAATTGTTGACCCTAGTCAGGATATGGTTGATTTATCAACTGTATACACATTAAATAGCTCAGCAGCATGGTTATGGGAACAATTGAAAGGCAAGGAGTTTGACATGACAACAATCGTTGGGCTACTCTGTGACAACTATGAGGTGGACGAGCAACAGGCGCAATCCGATGCGAAAGTTTTACTTGCGGATTTTGAGAAACAAGGACTATTGGAAAAATAACGCTTCCACTGATCATCTGAATGAACAACAACAGCCTGAAACAACATGCGCGCTGGGCCTGGTCCATCAGCGATGGCTACCGCGGCAGATTACTTCTCTACTTTGTATTGGAACTGATCTGTATCGGTCTTTCGCTGATTTTTGTATACCTATCCAAAAAAGCAGTTGATGTAGCGACTTCCCCAGGAGAGCTGCCACTCAAATGGCTGTTGATCGGCATTATTGGAAGTATCAGCTTAAATGTGGCGATCAAAGGCTACTCAGGCCGTTTACTGGAGCGCATCAAATTGATGCTTACGCTCCAGTTGCAACGGAGCATGCTGGATGCACAGATGCTGTCGGTATGGAAGCTGATCAAAAACTGGCATACCGGTGATATACAAATACGGATCCAGACGGACTGCGAGGAGGTGGCCAACACCATTGCCAGCACCGTGATTTCCTTTGTATTGACGATTATCCAGTTACTGGCCTCCGTTGGGTTTCTATGGTATATGGATCCAATGCTCGCCCTGATGATCCTCGCCATCTCCCCTTTGTTTGTCTTTTCAAAGTTATACTTCCGCCGGATGCGCAAACTCAGCAAAGAGGTCAAAGAAGAGGAGAGCAATTTTTCAAAAGTGCTCCAGGAAAATCTGCGTTTCCGCCTGCTTATCCGGGCAATGGGCATTTTCCCAAAAAGACGGGCCAAATTAACCGAAAGCCAACAACAGCTTTTCTTGCTGAAAATGCGTCAGATCAATTTTTCAACCTATACACAGGGTGCCATGAAAGTGGCCATGAATGCCGGTTATCTGGTTGCGTTCATTTGGGGGGTCTATCGCCTACAATCGGGACAGATTACTTTTGGAACGATGACGGCCTTTTTGCAATTGGTCGCCCGGATCCAGACGCCCATTCTTGCGCTGATTGCCTATATCCCGGGTTTCGTCCGCTTTCGGGTATCTGCAGACCGACTACTGGAACTGCAGGAAGGTGAAATTGAGCCTCAGGTAAAGCAGGAACGCCTGAACAGTACAAAAGAACTGCGGATCACTGACCTCTCCTTTCGCTATGAAGATAAATGGGTGCTGCAACAGTTAAATCTTTCGCTGAAAGCAGGTGAACCAACCGCAATTATCGGCCCCAGCGGTAAAGGAAAGACCACCTTGATCCGGCTGTTATTATCGCTGCTTAAAGCTGAAAAAGGTACGATCACATTGGTAGATTCGACCGGCGAAAGATTTTTGGAGGCAAAACACCGCATCAATTTTGCCTATATCCCGCAGGGCAATTCGTTGTTTAGCGGCACCATCCGGGAGAATCTTATGCTCCATGTCAAAGAAGATGGCCCGCTCGATATCCATAAAGCGCTTTGGCTGGCCTGTGCAGAATTTGTATTTGACTTTCCCGATGGCGTGGATACTTTAGTGGGAGAATCCGGCATGGGGCTATCGGAGGGGCAGGCCCAACGTATCGCTATTGCCCGTGCACTGATGCACGATGGCGATATCTGGCTCTTTGATGAGGTGACCTCGGCCCTGGACCGAACCACTTCGGATACACTGACACAACGCTTGCTCGACTATGGAAAACATAAAATATGCCTGTTTGTAACGCACGACTTACATTTGGCAGATAAATGCCAGCATCGCATTTATCTGGATTAAAGGAATACCAATAATCATTAAACGCAAATGGCTATGAAAACAAGCTGGATAGGCATTATAACATATTAAAAGAAGAAACGAGCCGCTGTGCTCTTGAAGGAATTATTCACATAGGACCCGAATTATGAATATAACGAATTTATCAGAGTCTCAAACCCGTTACCGCATCGCAGACTTAATTTTGGAGTTTAATCACCCAACAGCTATTGCATTGAATCACATCCTCAGCTCGTTTCGGGATTTTCAGATCGATCTTGTGGATGAAAAAGCGGATATTACGATCAATATTAGTCTCGAAAAGGCCCCCGTAACAGCGGATTTGGGACTGCTACGGACAGATGAGTCTATCGCTTGGGGCGATCGCTTCCGTTTTTATGAGAAGGAGGATACGTTTATTACCACCATCGTAAATGAGCGCGGAAATGGGACATGGTACCAATATAGTAACCGTAACTTTGAACTTTCTACGATTTATGTCCCGGAAAGCTCTGCCGATGAACAGAGCGCAGTCATAACCTGGATGTCGATGATGATATTTGGCCAGGCCAGTCTCTTGCATGATACCATCATGATCCACGCTTCCGTGGTCAATCACCAGGGTAACGGGATTGCCTTCTTAGGGAAAAGCGGAACCGGAAAAAGTACCCATAGTAGGCTGTGGCTCGCAAATATTCCTAACACGGTATTGCTCAATGATGATAATCCTGCCGTCCGGATAACTGCTGAGGGCATTTTTATCTATGGCACACCTTGGAGCGGCAAGACAGCTTGCTATAAAAATGAACGATTGCCGCTAAAAGCCTTCGTACGCTTACAACAGGCTCCAGCCAATACCTTTACCTGGCAGCCAGGACTCAAGGGCTTTATTGCTGTACTACCCAGCTGCACAGCAATCCGATGGAATAAAGATCTATTTACGGAAATGAATACAATCCTGGAAAAAATAATTGGCGAAGTCGCTGTGGGTTATTTACAGTGTTTACCTGATGCGGCGGCGGCGCAGCTTTGTTATGATTTTATATTTGATAATACGGAAAGCTAGCATACTAAGCTGTATGAGGCTGCTGATGGGGATAAACTTCATAAAGAAAGCGAGCCTTGAACTGAATAGTTGAAATCAGGTTATAGGGAACTGAGCAGAACTAAATAAAAACGGGAATATCCAAAAAAAGACTGGACATTCCCGTTTTCACTTCTCTCCGTGCAAGTGCTACAATCAGATAGCGAGCCCTTAGATTATCTGTTTATTCTTTTAATCATGCCACGTTCTGTCCGTGTATGGATTTTACCCTGTTCGACGGTGCGGATACTTCGTGTAGAAAGGCTGCGCAATGTCGCCCGTGCTTTACTAGTCGGTGCCGCATCAGCTAAAGCCGTCGCCAACATTTTCTCCTGGGGATTACCCACATCGAACGATACATCATCACCTATATTGACCTCGTCAGGAACCAAACCATCCCAGTAATCACGTAAATTGGCCTCGGTTCTATTGTTATATTTCTCACCTAAATTTCCGCGTGAATTTTTTAAGATAAATGAAGCTGGCCAATAGGAGGCTTTATTCTGTATTTTTTGTTCAAAGAAGCCTACAGGTTTACCATAGGTTTTTGTCCCGGTCGCAATAATTTCTACGCTTAGATGCGGTGTAAGCACGTTGATCAGCATCTCTGCCGCAGAAGCCGTCTCTTCACTCACCAGGAAATAGACTTTATTGAGATTGAGTGTGCTCAGTCCCTCGAAATAGGTATCGTTCATATTTAACTGCTCCCGTAATCCTTTTGCGGCATCCGACTGCATATATTTATTCATCTCATAGGTCAGCATCAGTTTACCTTTGGTCTTTGCCCCCCCGATCTTATCGGCAATATATACCGCGGCATCCACATAGCCACCACCATTATAACGCAAGTCAACAACCAGGCTTTTGATTTGCATATTCTGAAATTTGTTAAATGCGGCGTCAGTAGTTGTTTTATTGGTCTTCCCCCCACTTGAGACATTATCAATTTCTTCAAAGGAGGAAAGTGCTAGGTAGCCTACATTATTACTACTGTAGGTATAGACAGTATCCTTATAAATTGGATTGATCGGATAAGATGTATAGGCCAAGTTTTCTTTTTTGAAAACCTGGTTATTGGCACGTTGTACCTGGAGTGTCAGGTTCGCGGCATCTAAAGCTGTATTGATATTGTTTCTTAGGCGACTATAGGCAGCTGCATCCTTCACCTCGCAGGTGCTAGTGGGACAGTTGACTTCGACAGAATAATTCTCCTTATCATTATTGACCGAAGTAATAATGTCGGCCCGTTTAAATCCGGCTATTTGAGCCGGCGAGCCGCCTTCAACAAAGGAAATATAAGGTTTGGCAACCTTACCGTCGATCGAAAACCATTGGACAGAAATCCCATAACCGTCGCTATTATCCATCTTGGTGCTTGCCTGTCCCGAAACATCATAGCCATTAATGCCATCCACATAAGAAAAGCGATCCAATACCCCGCCCCATTTCGCATATGCTGCATGTGCCGGACTCATTTTTTTTAATGCCTCGAGTACAGCTGTGGCAGAGTTATATTGATCTGTAAATTGCGCCGGATTATTCAGATAATCGGGAACTGAACCGTCTGCCCACAAGGAATACAATTTATAGTATTTATAAATATCGTCTTTGATAAGCTGACCTTCGGTTCGGTCAGTTGGTTTTGGCTCCGGTGGTTCGGGCTTGGGATGATCCTTTTTACAGGAAAGAACCGTAAGTCCGATTAGCGCTATCGCTGCCCAACGCCCTACTTGCTTTAGAGGCACTATATTCATATGTTGAAGCAATTTGTAAAACAAACATAGATAAATTGCTTTTTATATGCAATATAATTACGCTTGATATCAAAGAATTGTAGTTTTTCGGCGGCTACTACAATCTAACTACTAATGTCTAAATACTAATATCTGTATTTCTCTTTCCACTTGTCCCGCAGGCTCTGTCGGATCTTTTCCTCCTGTGGATTTTGTCCCGGCTCGTATAGTTTTACGCCACTAACCTCTTTGGGCAGAAATTCCTGCAACACAAAATTGCCGGGATAGGCATGTGCATATTTATATTCAGCCCCATAATTGAGCTCTTTCATCAGTTTGGTGGGGGCATTACGGATGTGTAGTGGAACGGATAGATCGCCTGTCTGTTTCACCAGCGCCTGAGCCTTATTGATGGCTTCATAGGATGCATTGCTCTTGACCGAAGTTGCCAGATAAATGACGGTCTGTGAAAGAATAATACGCGATTCGGGCCAACCGATGACATTCACGGCCTGGAAACAGTTATTGGCCAGCAGGAGTGCATTGGGGTTAGCATTACCGATATCCTCTGAAGCTAAAATCAATAATCTACGGGCGATAAATGAGGGATCTTCTCCCCCTTCAATCATCCGCGCAAGCCAGTATACCGCTGCATTTGGATCCGATCCCCGGATCGATTTAATAAAGGCCGAAATAATATCATAATGCTGTTCTCCAGCTTTGTCATAGATCGCCATATTCTGTTGTACCTGGCGCAGGACAAAGGCATTGGTAATCGGCTCCTTGTGAAGAAGTGCCGCGTTGACAACAAGTTCAAGTACATTCAATAGTTTACGTGCATCACCGCCAGACAGGCGCAACAGGGCCTCATATTCTTCAACGACAATGTCATGCTTTTGGAGGTATTCATCCTCATGCAGCGCCTTTTGAACCAGTCCGATCAGGTCCGCTTCGGACAGATGCTCCAGCACATAGACCTGACAGCGGGATAGCAAAGCCGATATTACCTCAAAAGAGGGGTTTTCAGTTGTCGCACCGATCAGGGTAACCAAACCGCGCTCGACCGCTCCCAGCAGCGAATCCTGTTGGGACTTGGAAAAACGATGGATCTCATCAATAAACAGAATGGGCTGATCCTGATTGAAATTCATCAAGCGTTCAGCTTTATCAATGACTTCACGGATATCTTTTACCCCGGCCTGAATGGCACTCAGGGAAAAGAAAGGCCTATCGAGCTCTTTCGCAATCAACAGCGCCAGACTTGTTTTCCCAACCCCCGGAGGCCCCCATAGGATCATGGAGGGAATATTCTTTTGCTGGATCGCATGATAAAGGACTGCATCGGGACCGACAATATGCTGCTGCCCCACATAATCACTCAATTGATGTGGACGTAGTCGTTCTGCAAGTGGAATACGTGTTGCCATACACAAAATTAGTATTTAGATTTGAGTATTGAGATATGAGTGGGACTTTAACATTTTTTCATTTGATCTATTCTTCTCCTGATCTTTTATTACCAACCGCAAAATATATAAGACATCCAATAAAATTGAAGAGCAGGACCAATACAATCCAGATCCCTTTATTTTGGGGTAGAATATTTGAGTTTGAAAAAATATGGTAAATGGTAAAAACAGTAATCAGAATGGAAATAATCAAGAACAGTATCTCAGTCATTCCAAAATTTAAAAATAAGACACTCATAACTAATCGATCATAATAATGAGACCCCAAAATTTTTGACTCGGGGTCCCATCCTCAACATTAAATTATGTATTCCCTAGTGTAATATAGCCTACGATCTAAATATCATCAGACCGTATGATTCGGACCGACCCGAAACCATTTTCTGTATTTTTATTTGTATTATTGGCTACATACCAGTTGCCTGTCCAGACATCGTAATAGATCCCGAAAGGCTGGAAGAACCTTGCCGCTTCATCCTTGATTGGTACGTTTTCGATGACTTTGCCAGTTTCATCACCTGAGGAAACTCTGGTCGATAACTCCGTCATCGTGTTGGTCTTCAAGTCATAGTAGAAGATCAAGTTGTTGTTGCCAGATGTGGCCAACAGCTTATCGCCTGCTGTCGCAAACAATCCTCTATTATTGACACCTGAATTCTGATAGGGTACTATCGTGCCTGAGGTAAAATTGTATTTGAAAATATTGTTGTTGTTATTGCTTGACACATACATATCCTCAGCGTCCGGCGTCAAGGTCATCGTAAATAGGTTGCTCGCGCCAGCTGGTACTGCCAGCGTAGACACCGTATTTGCCGTCGTTGAAAGATCAATCTTACGGACACGACCGGCTCCCCATTCCGATACATACAGGCATTTTCGGGCCTTGTCAAAAATAATACCTGAAGGTCTCGTAAAGGTGGCCGCCGAACCCGCACCATCAGCCGCGCCAGCTGTCCCCGTACCTGCAATTGTGCTCACCGTATAATCACCGTTCGGCGCTTTTACAATCTTACGAATTCGATGCGCCCCAGCTACATTGGCAGCGTCCGTTGTATAAATGACTCCGGAGGAATCTACCGCTACTCCCCACATCCCGTTAAAGGCTGCGGCAGTACCAGCTCCGTCAACCGAACCCGCGGTACCGTTACCGGCAATAACGCTAGCATTCGCTTGGGCGTCCACCATAAACAACTGATTCTTATAACCATCCGCAATATAAAGGTTGTGACTATTATCCATTGTTATGGCAAAAGGTCCCTTCACTTTGAGTCCATTGTTCAAGACCAGGGTAGAAACTTTTAGATTTGTCAACACTGGCTCTTTGTAGCGAGGTTCCAAGTCTTTGATGAGCACTGGAAAAGGAGTCGTTGTATTGAGTTCTGACAGGGTCATCGTGCTATTCTGTACCTCAAATCGCACCTTTGAATTGGCACTGTATTTAATCTCAACCTCACCGGGATAGACTTTGTTGACAAGTGTCAACTGTCCGTCGGCGCCAAATTCACCTTCCTCCCAGGCAGAGAATTTACTGTCCAAAACCGATTTATAACGATACTGAAGCTTCTCATTTTTTATAACCCGGTTACTGAATATCTGTTTACTCATCAATTTGAGATTACCCTTTCCAAATAAAGATCTTGTTGTAAGGCTCAGTTCAATCGCTGTCTTGGTCAGTAAAGCTCCTTCAACAGAATCAGGACTGTAGGCAATATCCGGTTCGGTAATCTTTACTTTATAGCGTACAGGAAATGCCCTTCCCGTGAAAGATACCTTGCCCTGCGCGTCAGAAACCAAGGTGTCTACTGCCGAATATGATTCGGTACTGGTTTCACGCTCGTAAAGTCCTATCCTTATGCCTTCATAAGGCTGTTTATCTTCGCTAAGTACTTGAACATTAATCTGGGAAACTCCAAAGCGCGGAAAGCTTTTCAACGCTATCGGATAATCTTTCTGTTCGCTGAGTTCAACAAAGGTTTCATTCAATTGATATCGTCCGGTATCCCGTATAGACACTTTCACTTTATTGGGATAAGGAACGGCATACTTAAATTGTCCTTTATCATCTGTGGGCACCGTATCTACAAATGTCTGTTCGCCATTCGCTTTTGTCTGCCGCTCAAAAAGGATCTTAACACCCTTTAATGCTGTATTATCATCCGTATTGGTCAAAGTTCCACTGATGCTTCCGCGTGGTACAACTGTCGTCTGGTTCCAATAGTCATCCCGCTTACATGCGGCAACGGCCAGGAAAGCAAGACCTAATGTATACACTAATTTTCTCTTCATAATGGTTAGTTATGTTATTTTCCAATAAATTCAGTCTCGTAATCGCTTAGGAACACTTTCCCTTCCAAGCCCCAGGAATCCGCAGGTTTGACATGTAACCAGTAAAAGATCTGCGAAGCGATGTCTTGCTGATAAAGGATTTTCTTCTTTGCTTCTTCTTTCAATTCATCATCGTTAAAACAGTTCCATTTCGATTGGACACTCCAATCCAAAGCCCCATCCGCCAGGAAACTCGTATTCGTACTTGTCTGAATTGTATTTTTCAATTCTTTACCGGCACCTTCGTCTATCTTCCAAAATCCTTTCAGATTTACATAATTTGCCTCGGTAGAAGAAATATCGTCCTTACATGTAAATGCATTGATTTCCGTATCCGATAGTCCGGTATCATAAAAAGCAAGGTTGCTGATAATTGCCGTGGCAACGCCGTAAGATTTTCCAGCAGGCCCAGCTCCTATAAAGAATGGGTTAGCGCTACCAGCAGTCAGATCTTTTCCGGTGATATCTACGGGAGCACCCGGCACGCCATCCATATAGCACACCGCCATTCGCTTGTCACCCTCGTTATAGATCTTTAAAGCGACGTTATGCCATTGGTCTATGGTCAAAGGGCCAGGAGCGTAGATATAAATCAGTGTGCCATTTCCCATAATATAACGAAATCGCTTTCCGCTCCCCTCGACCATCAAATGCCAACCTTTTGTACCACTGTACGCATGGGATGTTTTTCCATAAAGTACGGAGTTGGTTGTCGGAAATGCCGAGACTTTAACTTTTGAAATAATTGTAAATTCACCGCTTTTACCAACTTCGTAAGCGTTAGGATCCGCTTTCATAATCGGAATATCATTGCCTGCCTTTTTGACTGTCAATGTATTTACAATTTGCGGCAGCTGGATTTGAGCCTTTATAAAGTTTTTGTTATAGAAAATCAACGGGACCTTACGCTCTTCGAGTGTAGCCCCACCGTAGCTATTATCCACACCACCATGATTAGCGGTAATCACAATTAACCAATCTTCGCCCGCATAATTTTTCCGCCCTTCAACTGCTTTTACAATCTGGCCTACATAGCCATCGATACGATCCAATGTTGTTTTGTAATCAGGGTTGTCCATCGAGAAACCTCCAGTCAGCCCTGCGTTATTTAGATCGCGAAAATTAACCACGGCAAAGGCCAGCTCCTTTTCACCATCTTTGATCCGATCGATCGCCTTAGTTTTTGCGGCTTCGTCGGAAGCGACGACTCCATTCTCATCAGAAAGGTTAAATAAATTATGATCCAAAGGTTCCCAAGGGGTGACTGAAAGCGTTTTGAAATTCCGGCCTGATTCCAATAAACGTTGATATAAGCTAATGAATCCGGTTGACACGCCACTGCCTTCATGATCATGGATATCGTCATCGTCTTCATCGTTCGCATCAAAATCATTGCTATATACGCCATGTTTGTTGCTGTTTTTCCCGCTTAATATGGTGGTCCAGGTAGCAGCATCCTTCGTATTGGCATCGGCTATACTCTCAAAAGTATATTTGGAATGTTCCAATAGCTTAGCAATGTTGGCAGGCACATAACTGTTCAGCTCCAGCCCCGCCAATCCATCAATGGAAATCAACAGGACCTTTCTGTCCTTGGTCATCATCTGCGGTTCTTCTTTTTCAAAAACCAAGGGGGGATCAAAATATTTCTTGCATGAAAGGAAACAACAAGCAGTCAAGACCAACAAGGTTCCCAGTATATATTTATTCTTCTTCATCTCAATTGTATATTTTAATTTAATTGACAAATATGCAAGCGCCAAGCTCGGCCAGGGCGACATCCTGATTGGTTGCGTCTTTGATATTCAGTCGGAACTCTTTGAATTTCCTTCTGACATTATCGGCAAACTTCACGTATACTTTGTTCGCTTCATCTTTCATTATAGCCAACGAATTACCTCCTTCCATGGGTACCGTTTGCCATGTCGCCGAAGCATTTGCCCGAACTTCGATGCTATAGTCTTTTAGGTAACGTCCTAAATATCCCGCACGCCCCTGAAAATAAAAACCATCCGCAGCGATCTCATTTGGACTTGTTACTGTAATACTGTATGGAAATACTTTTACACCACCAATATGCCAAAAGGTATTATCCTTGCCATCAAAAAGATTTGAAAGTGGGTAACTTGCGTGCGAAGAATAACCTGAAGAGAGTGTCGCCACCCAATCCTTGGTGCTGACATCGGACACAATTGGCCCATCCCCCCCTGTTTTGGTAACCGGATTAAATTCCCATACTGCTCTATTTAACAGCGGAAATCCTTTTTCTTCGGACACATAGCGTTTAGACACGGCACTAACATATATGCCCCATTTATTTAGATAAGGTTCCATATCTGTCTTTGTAAATTCTGATAAGGCCTCATAAAAGAAATCGATTTTAGACTGATTATTTGCTGAAGTAAAACGCGCTTCACGCCCACGTACATAGATATAGGTCATAAAGTCATATCCATATTTTTCGAAAATCTGCGCATACATCATCAAGCGAATATCATGGGCCCGGCTTTTGTACGCATTCCCATCTATATCCATACTCGCCCAGTTTACGCTATCTTTTGATACGGCAACTGCCTTTTTCGCCGCGATATAAGGCACCGCACTATTCCAAACCTCAGCAATCTTATAACTTTGATGTCCGAAAATCTTGGAGACCTTAAAATGAAATAGGTTATTGGTCACCTCACCATTTCCATCAAAATTCCAGGTCGATCCCATCTGCATATTATGTCCGAGTTCGTGAAACGTCCCCCAATTCGAATTTTTAACACCATCTATGCTCACAGCTTGCTTGAAATAGTTTTCGGTTGCTCCTGCGCGGACCGGATAGCCTGATACTTGGGCGACGCCAGGTTTAAACAGTACGTCGTGTACAATCCGCCATTTGTTAAAGGGTGCACGATGGCGTATATCAGGATTTCCCTCTGTCATGCCCGTCCAATCCCAGTATCCTTCACGAATAGCTTTGTCCCATGTTTTCATCAGTTCGGCAGGATCTTCGATCCCGTATTTTTTTAGTTTCTCGGTTTGCATGGTAAAAACGATACGGTCGCCCTCCAACTCAAACCAAGGCACCGTGGATTTCGCCACGAGAGCTTTCCACTCTTCGTTTGTTGTCGCTCCCGGGCCGCTCAATTTGAAACTAGGCGCCTTTGCAACGCCCGAAAAACGTAAATCCACAATACGCCCCATGGGACGTGAAGGAATGATATATACCAAACCACCATAAAGGTTGCGCATATAGTTCTTTCCGGGGAAAAGATTGGTTGACGTAGAAATAACCGCATCCCGGGCAGGAAAATCAATCCCATCCAAGCTGGTGGACACATGTGGACCGATCAACGCACTAAGTCCATATATTCCCTCCGGGACGTCGATCACAATCAGTTCGCCGGCAGGGGCATATACCCCTGTGCTCTGCCAGGCTCCGGGGGCCACTGATATACGAAGATCCATCGACCGGATTTCCTCATATTTTAAATCAACCTGCACCAGATAATTTTCTAAACGAGGTTCTTTTTGGTCCATGAGTCCTGGAAACAAGCGGGCCTGTGTATATTTGGAATAGTCAATTTTAAAACGGTTCGTATCAATATTGACATTGACGGTATCCTGGTATTCACCGGATGAATAACCATTGTCTGCCGGGCTAAGGCGATCTTTCCGGCAGGAATACAGCACAGTTAACAGCCCTACCAATACCAAAATATAGTTATAATTTCTTTTCATCTGTATTACCGGTTAATTATTGGAAAATGCTGGACTCCAACTTTGGGCATCCAATTCAAACTGTCCTACTTCAATAATATTCATCCAATTATAGATCATCAGCGGAGCATCTACCGTACGTACCACATAACGTTCAAGGTTATCGGGTAGCGTTGGACATAAATTGCCCGCCCGCTCAGAAAAAGAGGTATAGGCAAATGCACCTATCAGGTTAAAATTGCGTTTATTGCCAGTTTTGTCGCGGATGATATTATCCCGATCATTTGCAGGCCAATAACCTATCAAATTATTGTAATAGGCATCCGATCCTGCTGTCGACATGGTTGTACAATAGTTGCTCTTTATATAATCCACTGGCAGGGCTGCGTTATAAAAACGAACATCGGCCATGAGCTGTTTTTGTGTTTTTTCGATGTAGCCATTACCATATCCCAGCTGAAAACGTCCTGCTCCGATACCGTTCGAATTCGTAATTTCTTTGGTCTCACCCGCTACACCGTCGACATAAATAGTCGCATATTGTTTGTCTCCCTCTTTATAAATACGTGCGAAAACAGCGTACCAGGTATTAGTCGCTAATTTTTTGCTAAAGTAAATAGAGGTATTGGCCACTTTAAAACGGAAACTTCCTTTTGAAAGGTTGTTTTCGCTAGCGTCGGTCCCTGTCAAAAACGCCCAACCAGCCTCCCCTCCGGAGGTACTGGTACGGTTACCCAATAAAGTCGTATTTAGATTTCCAAATTCCGTGATTTTGATTTTAAATCCAATGGTGTATTCTTTTGTCTTATCGATATCAAAGGCTTTACCGTCAGCTACACTCATCTGTCCATAAATCTGATTGGAGGCTGTGCTATTACTGACAAAGGTCACAGCCGAACTTGTCCATGCCGGGTCTACTGTTTCCATACGTTCGACCAGCTTATAGCTAAATTCGGGATTATTCATCAAGACAAAATTATTCCGCTCAGGGATCGCAAATACACTTCCATCTTGTAAGGCGGGATTAAGTTCGTATTTTCCGCCATTCGTCGATGCCACTACAATAAGCCAACGCTCATTTTTATAATTCTTACGTGCGATAATTGTTTTCCTTATTTCGCCGAGCTGCCTGTCAAACTGGGCCAATGCCTGAATATACTTGTCATTGTCGGGGCCATAACCACTTTGATCGCCCGTAATACGTACATTGGAGAAGGTTGCCATCATAAAGCCTACATCCTCTTTCCCTAGCTCTTCTTTTGCCGCTTTTAATACTTCGGAATCATTGGAAAAAACCGAATTCAGGTCCAAACTACCGCTTTCGATTATAGTAGAAACTAGCGGATTAGATGTTAACAAGGCTGTGCGGCTCGGTTT
This sequence comes from Sphingobacterium sp. CZ-UAM, assembly GCF_002000245.1. GTDB lineage: Bacteria > Bacteroidota > Bacteroidia > Sphingobacteriales > Sphingobacteriaceae > Sphingobacterium. The sequence continues at coordinate 33,528 of NZ_MTCM01000012.1, forward strand.
ATATTGCTTGATACGTTTAAATATTGTCGGATACGCAGCAAGATTATTTCCGTTCAATTGATCGTCCTTCACCCGATGTTTGCTGACCTCCGTGCCTGTCAAAAGATCAGCGTAATTCGTCGCCAATGTCCCGTTTTCACTACTGACCGAATTCCAGCTAAATACACCGTTCAAGCTCAATGCAGCCATATTGGGCATGCTTCCATAATCGGTTGCTTCATTGCCAACAACTGTCCCGACAGCCCCTTCAACAACGATATACGCTATTTTGTATTGATTGGCGGTCAGTCCTAGATCCTTAGGTTCGGATCCAAACTCCAGTTTGCCTTCCATGTTTTTGTTACACGAAGATGATAATATCATCAACAGGCAACTCCAGGCTGCAAACCGGATCTTCTTTCCTATATCTCTTCTCATTTCTTTAGATTTTATAGTTGAATAAGATTAATCCAATAAGGTTAACCGTATGATATTTCCCAGGTTACTTTTACCGCTGAAGGACTGTATATCCCCAACCAAGGTAACTGTTCGTTGCCCCAAGCTATTGGTTCCCTCCAAAGCATCAAATATTGTCCCGACAAGTCTTCCTGTATTGTTATAATCTTTGACAAGTTTGCCTTTGCTGTCAATAACCATAAATCCTTCCCGGATAATGTCATTGTATCTCGTAAAAGAACCGGTTACGATAATCATACCATTGGATAACTGCACCGTGTTATTTGGCACTCCTGATGCGAAGCCCAAACTCTGGAAATTGGGGTCAAGACTACCATCTTCGTTGAGCATGGCCATTCCCTTAGCTGCTTTGCCATTGAATGTGGTGAAACTTCCGATAACGATATATTTTTTGTTCTGTTTGGAATAGCTAATATCATAGATAAATCCATTAGCTCCGCTGCCCATCTGAAAGTCGGTATCAAAGGTTCCATCATCCTTGAGCCGTACAATATTGTTGGCGGTCTGCGTATTGTTAAAACGGGTGAAGGCTCCTACCAAAATCAATTTGCCGTCATCTTGCAAAAATGCGTCATTGACGATGCCATTCACACCATCAAATCCTTTGTTGGGGAGTGTATTTTTATTGACAAAATAGCTGTCATCCAATGCGCCATCGGCGTGCATACGAGCCACTCCACCCATTGGAAAAATATCCATTAGGATATTATCGTAAGTAGATCTCGTGTAGTAGTTGTTGACATAATAAGCAAATTGACCAACAACTGTTACCTTATTATTCTGATAGAAGGACCTCACAATCGGAGAGGCAGTACCGCCATTGAAGACAGGGGCGATCAGGTTACTTTTTGTAGGGTCGGAGGTTAAATTAAGAATAGGTGTGGATTTGACCTGAAGCGCCCCAGTCGTACTAACGGTGGTAATATTGCGGACCAATTTGATCGTGTCATATTGCGTAAAATTTCCTGAAATCAAAATATCCTTATCAACAGTCTCACTCATGGAGGTAATCGCCCCTGTGATCCCCAATCCAAATTGCATACCCCGCACAAATTCTCCATTGTTGCTGATACGCGCTATACCAGAGATCTTAGATGAGGCCGCATTACCGTTGTAATCTGTAAAAGCCCCACCGATGAATAGCTGATTGGCCGACGTTCTCAAAATGGAATAAATAGGGCCATTTGCCCCAACACCGGATTGGAAAGTTGGATCGACAGCAAGTTTGCCAATAATAGGCAACATCGGCCCTGCAAATATCTGCCCATCCACCACCACCTTAACACCACCGGTACTACAATCTTCAGGAACGATACCAGTCAGGGTAGAATCACTAATATCGGTCACCTGCGCAGGTATATTGTTGATATAAAATTTCAGTTGATCTTTGTATTTTAACAAACCACGCACGTTAAAAACGACTTCGCCTCCGGGTTTAGCTTGCGAAGGTGAAGGTGTTCCCTCGCCAAAAACGATATTAAGAGGCTCCTTCGCGCCTGCATAAGGATCTGGTCCATATTCGAGTTTATTACTACAGGAATAGAGACCGAGCATCAAAACTCCTGAGCAGATATAGTTAATTACGTTCATTATTTTGTGCTATTATTTGGTATGATAATCTATTCCAAGTTCCATTGCCAGCGCTGTAAATCGTGCACCCATATAGCCAAAGGTATGTCTCCTGTAGTTGAGCACATGTACCCGGCCATTATCGGGCTGTATATTGGACGATGCGACGAATGTGCTGATCCAGTTCTGTGTGGGATTCGTAAAATCGGGCACATAGGAAACCATAAGTTGTCTCGGTCCACCATATTTGATCGTGGCATCGCCATTTTTAAGATCGTGAAATACCACTCCCACATTGATGGCCTGCTCCTCATTATAGGTCTGAAAAATCTGTCCTCCAAAAGCGTATTTTGCAGCCGTATCTACTTGTTTAAAATCGATCAGTCCAAAATCTCCTTCAACAATATATTCGCTCAATAGGCGCCGGTAGACTTCAGGTTTTACATCTTTGTAAGATTGTATGGTATCCTTACCCAAGGTATATAAATTGAGATTCAGGTTAACCAGGGCTTTTTCAAAGGTCGGATCTGGCGGAGCGAAAAACGTAATTTTTTCATTCTTGAATAGCTCTTCCATACCCGCATATCGGATAATCTGCACCAAGGTGTCAAATGGATCCTCCGGATGCTGGGCCTTGGAATCCAAGTATGCCATCATATTGCCCTTAAAACGGGGATCATGTTTTCCGCTGTCTTCAAAGTAATCTTTATTGCTACATGACGACAAAATGGTCAGCAATAAGACTACTGATGCTATCATACTATTTAATTTCATTGTGCGCGTTCTCCTTTCTATTTCCAATAGTTATTTAAAGTCATATATGGATTGTTGTTCATGGCTTTTGGATCGATCGGCCAGGTCCATGCCTCCTGCAAAAAGTCATTATAGGTTATAGGATTCATACTATATGCTCCTTTATAGAGTTTTCCGGTCCGGACCAGATCATAATAATAATGGCCTTCGCCCATCAATTCCTTGCAACGCTCCCAATAGATAGCGTCTTTGAGGTTATTATCGTAATTATTGCTCGCGGGATATAGACCAGCTTCGGCACGCGAACGGATCATATTAAGCAACTGTGTCGCTTTGGCGTCGTTGCCCAGATCCGCATTGGCTTCGGCCTGCAGTAATATAGCATCCGCCAAACGCATCATAATTTGATAGTTACCCAATGACTGCGCCGTATTACCCTCCCCAAGGGCCAGATTAAAAAATTTGAAGAACGTAAAGTCTCCGGTTCCAGAGTACATATAGTTGTTACCTTTTGGATCGGTAAACCAATTCTTGATACGACCATCCTGCTCTCCGTCAGGATAAAGCATTTTCATATAATAGGGCTGATAAGTTAACTCACTTAAATTCGTGGTCGTTTGGTTCAAAATGAAATAAGGCGCATGTAGCACATGTGCAAAATATGTTTTTCGGGTATTCGAATAAGATTCACCATAGTTCACATTGTTTGGAATCTCAAATAATCCTTCTTTGGATCGTCCGTTGAATACCTCAGCGACACGATTGATCGGGAGCAGTTCGTACGCTTTGCTTTCTAGCACCCCGCCGTTGTAAAGTTCGTCACCCAAGCGGTCAACGGCCTCATAATGCTGCTTTGCATTAGCTTCGTCAAATCCTGCTATCCACATATTGAGGTGCATCATAAGTGCCAAAGCTGATCCACGCATGGCGCGGACGCCACGGTTGGCCGGATCGGCATAAGTCCAAGGAAGATTATCTTTTACCTTTTCCAAATCTTCGAGACAGGACTTGGCCACCTGAACATGTTTGGTACGAGGGAGCGGATCCTGATTGTAAGCATCGGTATAATAGGGTACATCACCAAAGAGACGAAGCAGCACAAAATAAGACATACAACGCATGAAAACTGCCTCAGCCTGATAAGCTTTCACCTCATCCTGAGAAAATGAGGGATCATTTTCTGCGACCTTGGGTACCAGGGAATACAGAATATTCGCAGATTGAATAACCTTATAAATTGGGGTCCAATCACTAATTTTATCCCATTCGACATTGTATGTCCAGAACCGGTCGGCATCGGTACCCGGTTCGGGACGAGCTGTATTGACCAAGGTGCGGATATCCCCTCTTGAGATATAAGTAATATCGTGTCGGTTTGGAAATGTAGCGGTACGCAACACTGGTGCATTGCGAAAATCTCCTACTAAAAGAATAGGTCGATCAATCCCCACACCGACACGGAATAAGCGGTATACCTCACGCGTAAATGTTTCGGCATCATCTTTATTGCGCCAAAAATTATTGCCCGAAAGGCTATCTGTGGGCTCTACATTCAAAAATTTCTTACATGAAACCAGGCCTATAAGGATGAATGCTCCTAGTATAATATGCAGGATGTTATTTTTTTTCATTTTCTGATTCATTAGAATTGAACATTAAGACCAACTGTATACGTTTTTGGCGTAGGGTAACCGTCCGAACGGTCATAGCCCATTGCCGTCACACCTTCTGGATTTGGCCCCGTATATTTGGTAAATGTATATACGTTGTTTGCGGTACCATATATACGTAATGAGGTAATCTTATATTTGGATGTCCATTCGCGCGGGAAATTATAGGCAAGGGTAAGGCTATTAATTTTCCAATAGGAGCCGTCCTCCAAAAATAGTGTCTGATTGGGCCGGAAAGGTCTTACCCCACCACTTCTTGAATAATCAAAAGGATTGGGCAAAAATGAATTATCACCATAATTGGTCCAAAAATCATATCCATCCATCGGTAGGAGTGCTGAATTTTTTTGTCCACGCGTATCACCAAACAAGGGGTTCGCGTAGGAATTCATCTGGCTAGCCATCGCTGCATTGATCACGTCCCTTTTTAACGTAAAGGATGTATTGACATTTAAGCTAAGGTTTTTGTACTGAATGAATGTGGACAAACCGCCTGTCACTTTAGGCTGGGCATTTCCGACAATGACACGGTCACGGTCATCTAAGATATAGTCACCATTTAGATCAGTCCAATAAGGATCTCCTGCCTGAAAATAATAGGTTTTACCATCACGAATAGTTTTATAACTCTCACCTGTCTCGGGATTGACGGGCACGGCCTCATCTGTTGAAAATACACCCCGATAGTCATATAATAGGAAGGACATGCTATTGCGTCCTAAACGATAATAGGTATCGAAACCATTCGCCTCCTTGTCTCTAAGAACATATTGCCGCGCATTGTCCGGAAGACGCGTTAAGATATCTTTATTCACTGCACCATTTAGAGAGATATTCCAATTGACCTGACTGCTTGATGGAAGAGGCCTAAACATAAAAGTGAATTCGTAGCCATAATTGACCATACTTACGTCATTGCCTTTTAGCATTTTGAAACCATTGTGATCGGCCAGCTGACGATCCCACAAGGTATTGTCAACCTGTTTGTAATAAAGCTCTTGGATAGTCGTAATACGATTTCCCAATATGCCCGCTTCCACCGCCAAACTGCTTGAAGTTGTTGTCGAAGGAATTAGTTTACTATTCGGCATCTGTCCCCAGTCAAATCCAATCGTGGGATTGTTGTTAAACTCGCCTGTAAAAATGTACTTTCCATTGGCATCAAATACAGTACCTGTTGGTACAATATTTTTACCCCAACCGGCACGCAGTGAAAGATAATCCAGCCAGTTTTCGGCGGCATCCTGAAGAAAACTCTCTTTTTGCATGTTCCATCTTGCCGAAATAGAAGGATTCTTTTGCCATGGTACATCAGGACCTGTACTCGAGGATTTATCAAAACGATAGGTAAAATCCACGACATACTTGGACATGTAGTTATAACTGATTGCTCCCGCAAAACCTGCAGAACGCACATCTGCGGCGTTGTCAAGCACCCCTCCCCTAGCAGAACCATGCCCTATCGGGCCCTCTAGCTGATCATTGCTGAAACCTTCTGGCTGTTGGGCCTTGGCCTTAAAATTCAATAAGTTCAATTCATTGAACACATAGGTCGTCAGAATATGTTTATCTTCGGGTCCCCAGGATTTAATATAGGTCAATTGGGCCATGTTATAAATCGTATTACGCTGCGAATCGTAATTATAGAGTTTCGAGACATTATTATTGGACACAGATGGCGCAAATTTATCTGTGCGGTCACTGATATAATTGTAACTGAAATTATTTTTTGCACGCAAACCGGGAATAATTTCATACTCCAGTTCCACATTGGATTTAACATCCGTAGTCCGGTTATCATTGCGTCCCAATATACTCTCGGCCACTGTTGGGTCGACAAATGGGGAGCTCGGTGAGGGGAGCAAGGAGGATGCTGATGCGGAATTGGCCACGCCGCCCTGGCTTACAGCGGTACCAGTTCCGGTTTGCTGGCGTCCGATATTACCGGCCATGTTGACAAACATGCGAAAACGATCAGTCGGTCGGTACTCCGAATTCATGGTCAATGTATAACGGTCAAAACCAGTATTCTGAACAATTCCTTTTTGTGTGTAGTACTGCCCGTTGATCTTATAATTAAATGTGGCATCACCACCCGATGCATTCACGTTGTGGGATTGGCTATAGGTAGGCCTATAGAAAACATCCTGCCAATTGGTCGAATTGTTAAAATAAGGATTTAAACTATCCGATAGGATTTGATTATCAAAGATCAGATCTCGGCCATTATAATAGCCACCGGAATTATTCAATACCTGATTAATGCGGGTAAGACGTTCGTTTTTACCCCCCAGAACATCCCTCAGCTGCGGTGGCAGATTAAAAAATTGGTTGGTTGAGTACTGAATGATCGGTACCTTTGAAAGTCCTCTTTTTGTCGTGATGCGAATTACACCATATGCCCCTCTTGAACCATATAAGGCTGTAGCAGCGGCATCTTTTAAAACATCTATGGACTGAATATCCTCAGGCGGGATCAAGGAGATAGGACTGATACCTGTACCAGCACTGTTAAATCCATATTGAAAGTCCGTATTGTCGTCCACAGGCACCCCATCCACAATATAAAGCGGTGAGGTGGGCGTTAAAAATGCATCCTGACCGGATCCACTCACCGAAATATTAGATAAGCCACGGACCAATACCGAGGCTCTCACTCCCGGCTGGCCGCTATTGACCTGCACGTTCATCCCCGCCACTTTACCTTGTAGCAACTCCGTGACATTCGATACCGGATTGTCCTGTAGCTGTTTACCATCGATGGTCATAGACGAACCGGTCAATGTCTCCCGTTTCCTTGTGGCGAATCCCTGCACGACGACTTCTTTCAGCGTATTCTCTTCCCGGGTCATATAAATCGTAAACGTAAACGCCTTTTTGCCCTCCAATGATTCGGTCGTCCGTTTATAACCGGTACTGGTAAAGATCAGTACGTCATTTTTAGGGGCACTTATCTTAAATAAACCTCTCTTATCTGTCGAGCCCAGCGGTTTATTGAGCTGGGTAGACCGTATCGTCACATCAGAAACGCCGCTCCGTGTGCCCTGATCCTGAACGAAACCTGTAACATTGACCATTTCCTGTGCCACGGCGAGCCCCACGATCAACATCAAGCAACTGATTAATATGTATCTTCTCATTTGGTTTTTCATGGTTAATCATTATCGAACAAAGGTTTCTCATCGGGGAAGAAAAATATAATCTCCCAATCGCCTTTTTCATAAATACTAAAGTTGAACAGTATAGCCCCGATATCACGGAGCCCCCCAGCGGCAATCCGTGTGTAAGTAAAAGCTGTAGATGCCCTACCCGCACTGGTCCACTTTGTCTTCAATGTTGGGACCAACGGGATAGGATAAGCTACATCATAGCGGACAGCAGTGGAGTCGGCCGCAAATGTCTTATTAAAACCATGTATCAGATTATCCCAGTCGGTATTATTAAATTTGGATAATTTAATGGGCTGCAAGTCCGGTCCAAGGAATTTGAAACTCAATGAACTCCCTTCTCCTTTCTTATAAAACCATATCCTAGGGACGACAAGTGTCCTCGTGGAATCCCCCACAACATTGATTACTGTATTTGGGTACAAATAGCCACTTTCCACGTAGGGTTCATAGGCTTGTTCTTTCAATGGCGTGAGGTGCATGTCCTTAAAGAATCGGCGTCCACCATTGCTGCTTACTTCAACATCGAAATAATAACCGGAATCAGGGTAAGATTTTAATACGATGGAACTGGCAGCCGCATGCATCGTCAGATTGCCCGAATGCTGGCCAATTTCCCATAAGGGGCGCATGACGGTATCCCGCTTGGCCTGAATCTCAGCCAGTGTTTTTTCGCCCCCCGTATAAGGTTGCTTCCAAATAGAAACGGGAAACAATTTGAGCAGTTCGGGCGCTTCTTTTCCGTCGAAGGTACGAACGGCAGAAATCCGAAAACTCAGGGGCAGTGTCGATTCGCCCGCATTAAAAATGTCCTGATATTGGGTGGTCTTTCCCAAAACGGGTTTAAACTCTGTCTGCGTAAAGTTCATGTCCAAGCTGAACGCGTCCAAATCGGATGGAAAATTTTTCTTACAGCTGGAAAACAGTATTCCGATCGCCGCAAAAAGCATCAATTGAATATATTTTTTATTCATAATTTACAGATTAACGCGGGTTAAGAATTCGCCAAAACCAAATTCATGGCCACTGGCCAAAATATGAACCACACCGTTTTTGGTTTTTATATTTACGGCTTGTGTTGCGGAGCGTGTCCAATACTGCGTAAAATTAGATCCCTTGGTATCACTATAATATACGGTCACTAACCCGCCGTCAACCAATCCGGATGCTTCCTGTTTAATCCGTTGCGCGTGCATCGGTTGCTCGTAGTTCAGGGAATTAACAAACAAACCATCCACATAAAGCATTGATTCTGTTGTCACAATCCCTTTGACAATATATTTACTTACTAAAGTATCCAGCTGATCTCTGTTTAAATCCTTTAAGTACAAAGGTGACTTCTGCTGGTTCTTTCGCACCAAATTTAAATTGCTGATCGCTGATTGAAAAGATGCGTTTGTAGGCGCAAATACCGTAAGACTGTCAGTAGCAAGCTGGTCCTTTAATTCTGGGAAAAATGATAATACCTGCAACAAAGAATCATAAGCCGCTGGTTTTGATTCAAAATAAGCAATCGTATTTCCCTCGAATAGGTTTTCTTGATTCTCGAAATCATAATAACCATCGGTTTTACTACAGCTCATGATAATAAAGCTAAACAGCAGCATGAGCATTCTAACTGTACAATATTTTTTCATCTGTATAAATTATTTGTTCATCAATTATTTTTAGAATAAGGTATTCACGCTGCCTTCGGCGGTTTTAGTGGTAATGAATCTATGCGATTCATTCTCCAGTATAATTGGATAAATCATAGTGGTTTCCTATCTCTTATATTATTTCCAAAATGAATTTTGACTTAACTGGGTATTATTGTTGAGCACATCTTGCGCGATCGGCCAGAAGATTCCTTTACCATCAATCAATTTATTGAACTCCGTATCATTCCGTTTAAGCTTTTTATACCGTACCAGATCATACCAGCGCCAGCCTTCGCCGAGCAGCTCTCTTCTTCTTTCGGCAAAGATGGCATCCAGTAAATCGGTCTCATTCGGCGAATCTTGCAAGCCCCTGCTCTTACGCACCTGGTCCAGCAGGCCTTTGGCAAGCTCCTTTTGTCCCAATACAACCAGAGCCTCTGCCCGAAGTAATGCTACCTCTTCCATGCGGGAGAACACAATTGCAGAACTGAACAATGGCAATGAACCGTCTGCACCTGAAACGCCCTCACGTATTACCTTGATCTTACTAAAAATAGGATACTGGCCACCGATATTGGAAAAATAGGTGGATAGGGTGCTTCCATCTTTGGTAATATTAAAGCGGACATCATTATCCTCTGTAAAAATTTGAACAATACGATCTCTGGGGATATAGATATCTGGTATTGCTTTTGAGACCAATGGGCTCGCTAAAGTCAGTTGTTCTAAATGTCCTTCATAGGAAGCCTCACTTTCGCTCCATTTGAAGGGGAAAGCGACCAATTGCGAATTGGAAGAATTATAAAAGAATCCATTTGCACTGGTGATATTGCTTGACAGATTGAACGATGCTCCAGATTTACCGGCATTGGTCAGTACATAATCGGCGTATACGGAGGCCTCCAGATAGTTGCCGGCCCAAGCCGCAATATGTGCCAAAATCGTATTCGCCGATAAACGGTTGAAAAGTACACCGTTCCACTTATCACGATTGGAGCCATGATAATTTAAGGTTGGATATACGGGATCTGTGTCACTACCATAGATAAAAGGCAAATCATCTTTGACTGATTTAATCTGATTTTCGGCATATACCAAAACTTCTTTTTCTGCGGATGCCTTTATATTGGGGAAGTTACCTTCATACGATTTATCCCAGATCGGCACATCGCCCCAGGTACGCGCCAACAGGTAATAGCAAAATCCTTTGATCACGCGCATTTGAGCAATGTCAATTTTATTATTCAAGGCGGTATACTGAGCGTCTTTTGCAACTATTTTTGGCGAGTTCTCAATAAAGAGATTCGCAGCGTTGATCACGGCATAAAATTTACGCCAGTTGCTCAACTTTTGCACCAAAGGATAGGACGAATTCAGTTCACCACTGATAATCACATCCAAATCCCGCTTATTGACTGACGAAAAATCTCCAGAACGTAATTCGCCGTAAAGCCAATAGCCATTATCTTGGGCCATCGCGCTGCGTAACAACCCATACACTCCCATTAGGGAGCCCCTGGCATCATTAATGTCTTTCCATTTATTTTCCTCGTTGACAATATGTCTTGAGTCAACCTCCAACATTTTACTACACCCTGACAGAAGTGTTCCGGTTGTCGCAAAAGTGATCAGCAACATGCTTAATTTGCTATATTTTCTCAGGTTTTGTTGTATTGTTTTCATCCTAATATTTTTTTCAATGGTTAATGAGAGTTTGAGTAGGTGACTCTCCTTAAAAATCCAGCTTAATTCCTAATACAAGTGTTTTGGGAAGTCGTAAGCCCTCTCCTGTGTCATATCCAAAGAAATTGATCAGTTCAGGATCCCGGCCGGAATACTTAGTCAACGTCAGCAGATTACTACCGCTGAGGTAGACATACATTTTCGAAAAACGAGCTCCGGATTTTTTGACCATTGATGTAAAATCATAACCAAGCGTAAGGTTGCGTAATTTGACGAAGGACGCATCTTCTAAAAACATATCCTGCTCCACCTGGTAGGGTGAAACCGGCGACCAAGGATTATAGCGGGGATATGCCGATTCATCAAAATTTTTCTCCCAATAGGTGATATCACGAACTGAACTAAGGGTATGTCCTTCATCCTGATTTGCGAAATCAAAATAGCGTGCAGCCTGTGCATTTAGCGCATCTTTTTTAAGGTTGAAATATAAAAGGAAACTCAGGTCAAAATTTTTCCATCCGAAACGATTGTAGAATCCACCGGTAAACTTGGGCATATAATTTCCCATCAAAACCCGGTCTTTATTATTGATATCAAAATCGCCATTGGTATCTTGCCAACGCGGATCACCACCTTTCATCTCTGTACCATTATATGTCAAGATCTTATGATCTGTATTTACGGGTACATCAATATCATTCGCATAGATCCCTTGATTCTTAAGAACCCAAAATTGATCTATACGACTACCCACTGCCAGTTTTCTATTAGCGATTTCAATTTCATTCAACCCACGGGGCAGCGCTTTCAATTGGTTGCTGTTGTAAGCAATATTAAACGAGCTATTCCAGGATACAGCATCCGTGGGTGCTGGGAAATTGAAGTTCAATGTAAAATCTACGCCCTTATTGTTAATCGCCATACCACTTAGGTGCTCGTATTGATAACCCGATTCGGCGACCGTGGGAACCGTAAAAGTCACATCCTTATTATCCTTATTGTAGAACTCAATCCGGGATGTGACTTTATCCCCTTTCCATGCGAGATCAATTCCAGCATTGAACATATCGGTATAAGACCAAGGTAATTCGTATCCGATCCATCCCGAACGATAAGGTCTGGTAATGGTTCCGATTCCGTTGAATGAAGGAACCGTCTTATTGGTATCCCATCCAACTTCGGAGACATACTGCGGCCCTGCCGCCTCAATATCTGTGGTCGGAAGATTTCCTAGCCTTCCCCATGAAGCGAGCAGTTTTAATCCACCGAAACGATCATTTTTCAATAGCGAATTAAAGTCATATTCTCCATTAAAAGCAAAGGAGGTAAACCATCGATGGTCGGCCTGTACGGCAGAAGACCCATCCCGTCTGACCAAAGCGCCCAATTTAAGTGTTTTATCCAGCGTATAGGTACCACGGAAATAGGCAGAAGCCAATTTAAAATCCATGCGGTCCCGATAGTAGTATGGAATAAAACCAACAGCCTTCAGATAATTCTCCTTTTGGCTATCTCCTTCCACCACATTGACCTTGATAAAATCGTTTGGCCCTTTATATCCCTGAATAAAATTGTATTTCTGTTTGTCAGACTGGTAGTTAAATCCAGCTTCAACAAATACATTACTTTTATTATTAATGGTGTATCTATAGTTCAATGTATTATCGAATACCATTCGTTCATTGTAACCATAATAATTCGACACGTAATTATTTCCAGACATTAAGGTAGACGGCCAAAAAACATTGCGCACGTTTTCGTTATAGTCGAGATACAACTTGGGCGCAAAATTCAAGTTTTTAAGAATTGCAAAATTGAGCGAGAAGGAACCTAATAAACTGGTGACATTATTTTCATCGATCGATTTCTGATACTCATTGAGATAGACTCCATAGAGATCTTTATTTGGTGCCAATGGCGTTGACAAATCAGGAATATAAGCTGTCTCGCCCAAACGTTCGATAATGGATCTATTGCGGTCTCTGTTGAGCCGTGTGCCTTGAATCATACTTGATATGGTCAACCATTTTATGGGCAGCATATTGAGATAGAAGGCTGCTTGATAACGATTTATGCTCGTTTCGTCTGCTGCTCCGGCATCCCCGGCATAATTTCCGAAGAAGCGAAAGTTGGCTCGTTCAGATCCCCCTTCTAAGCTTCCGTTGATATCATATATTGGCTTTGCTTTATAATAAAGATCGGTCCAGTTGGAAGGTCCGTAAAAATTGACGTTGGATGAATCGCTCAGGTAAGCTGGGTAAGCTGCTAATTGCTTTTCACTTGCATACTTCGTATAGAATGGCTGCCTAAATTTCTTTTCAAAATCCGCATTGATTGTCGTCACGTTTGATGGCGTTGCATAACCATAGTGGCTGTTCACGCTTATTTTCCGCTGTCCCGCCTTTGCATTTTTGGTGGTTATATAAATCACCCCGTTGGCAGCTCTAGGTCCGAATATCGCCGCAGTGCTATAATCTTTTAGTATATGGATCGATTCAATATTATCCGCGTTAAAAATACTGTTGATATTTGTTGCCGCACCGATCGGCTGCAGGCTATAATTCTGGATCGCATAGCTCAATGTACTTTCATCAATCAACGGAATTCCATTCAAAACAATCAAAGGCTTGCTTTTGTTAACATCTTCGATGCTGATAATCGGTCGCGCCAAACCACGGATTAATACATGCTGTTTGATTGTTCCGGGTTCGCCTGAAGGTTCCTGTACATATACTCCGGCATTACCGCCTTTCAGCATCTGCTGTAAAGTGAGATCTGGTCTTTTTTTCACTGCAGCAATATTTACCGTATCTACACCGAGATAGGGTTTGGTCGGATCCAATGAATAATATATAATAGAATCCTTTGAAAGCGTGTCTACCTGCTGTCCAAAGTATCCATTAATGCGCTTTGGTGCCAAATCGGGTGCGGCTCTTAAATCAGTTAAATAGCCGGAACTCAATAGAAAAAATAACGTACAATAGGTTACAGTTTTTTTCATAAATGATTCAAATGGTTAGGGAGATGGCGCAAGCCATCATACCTTGGTTAGGTGCTGGGAAATTCCAACACAAATGGTTTCATAATCAATTTTAAACGCTGTTCTTTTTAGGTACTGTGCTTATAATTAATGTAATATTATGGGAATAAAATTTAATCTACGATATGTCAATCAAACGCAATCGATTGTCCTAATCTCGAAAACGTTATAGTGTATTTACCACACATAATGCCCTTAAAAAGGCATTTTTAGCGTTAAAAACACATCAAGGGCAAGCTTTAACAGTAAATTAACAGCGCGATCGATAACGCGGATCTTTTAACATTTTTTCACATAAATTTTCTTCATATTTGTTCTGATATGTTAAAATGCTTTTGACAGAGCAGCTATCGACAAATTGCTTTTGGCAGGCAATTTAGCTAAGTTTGTATGAGACGTTAATTGACACGTAATCATTTATGAGGATAACGAGATACCGGGCCTTACTTCTGTCTACCCTAATCTTAACCGTTGGAATAAGCGGGAAGGTAGCAGCACAGCAAAGTCCAAAGGATTATACTGGGGCGATAAAAAAATACGATACCACATTTAAAGGTATAGGACCGGAGGTGTATTTCCTACCTCCTCCAAAGACTGAAAACGAAATTATCGAAGATAATTATACCGATAAAAAAGGATTTAGTAAGGAAATAGCGAGACAGCTGCTATTCCAACGCTTACTGCTACAATTGAAAAGTACCAATAACATGGGCCATTTTCAATATCTGATGAGTCCTGTTCCCGCCAATACCAGTGCATGGAATACGGTGATTGACAATCAGAGAAAAGCCGAGAACTGGATTGCAGGCTATGCCCTGGCCAACGAAGCGGGGCTATTTTCAATCAAGAATAACGATAGTAGCAGCGCTTCCAAATTTTTATATGAGGCCCTGTCATTGGCGAATCGGACCGACAATAAAGATGATATTGCAACGATCAACCTGAACCTAAGCAACTTTCAGCTGTATCATGGGGATTTTGACAAGGCCGAAGAAAATGCCCAAAAGTACCATACCTATGCCACGGTAAGCAAAAGCTATGTGGAGCAGGCCAATGCCTGGTTGTTGCTTGCAATGGCGCGCGCGGGACAGGGAAACTTTAAGGCGGCTGAAAACAACATCATCCGAAGCGCCATCCCCCTATTTAATAAGGCAAAGGCCTATGAGGGCAAAATATTCGCCTGGGAGATGCTCGCAGAGATTTATTTTAAGCAAAACAAATACACCGAAGCACAATGGTTTCTGCTCCAGGCCCGGGATCTGGCAAATGCCAAAAATCTGAGTGGAGAACTGGCAGAAATCGAATATTTACTTGCCGCTTCCAAGCAGAAGGATGGCAATTACAAAGTGGCGGTCAAGGAATTTATTCAGGCGGCCGAACTGGCCTCCAATGAGAATAATAAACAGTTGTCACTGGCTATATTGGACAAATTGGGGGAAGTATACCTTACCCTAAAGGATTATCCTTCGGCTGACCAGACCTACAAGGCTTATACGCAACTGAAAAATGAATTATACAATTAATCGACTTTCATCAGATCATATCAACTGAAAAATCGAAAGTAAAAAATAAATCGTACTTTAAGCTTTTTGTAAATATTAGAGGATAAATCAAATAAATTTTTAGAATCTATGTTAATGTGCTATGAATTTCACTAAATTTAGCACGCTTATCAATAAGAGCTGAATATTTTTATTTCCTTTAATAAAAGTTTATTGGTAGCAAAAAAGAGAACGATAAATCTGTTCTATATTCAGCTTAATTTAAAATTGTATATAGTAGAGAATTTATCTTAGTTTATAAAATGATTATTAAAACTGTCGAAAATATGTTTAGGAAACTCATATTTGCACTTTTTGTGGTATCTATTGTGTCCTGTGGCTCAAAACCGCGGGTAGCACTTCCAGATGATGGCGGGCTCAAACCGAGCACCCAGCATCAGATCATCGCGAAAGAAGTGATCGGATTATTGGAAAATGCCAGCTACAAAAAGGTCAAAATGAATGATTCAATATCTGGAATTATCTATGATAATCTAATCAAAGGATTGGACCAGAGCAAGAATTATCTATTGCAATCGGATATTGATGCATTTCAGGCTTACAAGAATAACCTCGCCCAGGATATCAAAGGAGGAGATCTTTCATCCGCCTTCCAGATCTTTAATATCTATAAAAAGAGGTATTTGGAAAGAATGCAATATGCCCTTTCCGAAATCGACAAAAAGCACGATTTTACCAAAGACGAGGTTTATCAGCCTAACCGTGAAAAATTAGGATGGTTCAAAACAGACGCCGAGGCAAACGATCAATGGCGTAAACGGGTGAAATATGATCTTTTGAACCTGGAAACTGCCAGTGGAAAATCAACGGACAGTGCCAAAACCAAACAGGTGGAGACACTGAAGAAACGTTATGTGAATCTAATTTCACAGACCAAAAAATACAACGCAAATGATGCCTTTCAGATTATAATGCAGGCGCTAACAGATGCTGTAGATCCACATACATCTTATTTTAACCCATCTTATGCGCAGGCTTTCAATGAGGGTATGGCCAATACTTTTGAAGGTATCGGTGCCAGACTGACCATTGACAACGAGGCTGTAAGTATCAATGAGATTATTCCGGGAGGACCTATCTTTAAAGATAAGACCATTCAGGTGAACGACAAGATCATCGCTGTGGCACAAGGTAAAGATGGTGAATTTGAAGATATCATCGGCTGGAGATTAGACGCTGCGGTGGCCAAAATAAAAGGCCCTAAGGGAACAATCGTCCGACTTAAAATTATTCCGGCCGGACAACCGATGAACTCACATCCACGGATTGTTTCCTTGGTGCGTGAAAAAATCGTTGTCGAGGAAGAATCTGCAAAGAAAGAGATCCTGAATATCAAAGGAGCTGACGGAAAAATGTATAAAGTCGGGGTAATCAATATTCCTAAATTTTACATGGACTTTGAGGCTTACAGAAGACGTGATCCGAACTATAAAAGTACAACACGGGATGTAAGATTGATCTTAGACACCCTTAAACAAGCGAAAGTGGATGCGGTACTGATCGACCTACGTTTCAACGGCGGTGGTTCACTTCCCGAAGCGATTGATCTTACCGGGCTATTTATTGACAAGGGGCCTGTTGTACAAGTAAGGGATACCAAAAACAATATTGATGTCGAAGAAGACAAAACTGCTGGTGTAGCATGGGACGGACCTTTAGGCGTCATGATCAACCGTTTCTCGGCTTCAGCTTCCGAAATTTTTGCCGGAGCAATTCAGGATTATGGCAGGGGCGTGATCCTGGGCTCACAGAGCTATGGTAAAGGAACTGTTCAATCGGCCATCGACATGTCTCGCGTGATTAGCCCAACAAGCCGTCTGTTGATGAAAGCTTCGGGTGAGAAGGATCCTGACACCCCAGAAGGTGCACCGCAATATGGACAGATCAACATCACACTGGGTAAATTTTACCGGGTCAATGGCAGCAGTACACAGCACAAAGGGGTGACTCCTGACATTACATTCCCTTCCCAATTCTCTGCAGAGAAATTTGGTGAAAGCTCAGAAAAATCTGCCCTTCCATGGGATCAGATCCAATCCAGTAACTTCAAAAAGGTAGCGGATATGAGTGGCGTGGATAAAAAGCTGGAGACACTACATGAGAGCCGCATTAAAAACTCCCTGGAGTATAAATATCTAAAAGAAGATATTGAAGAAGCTCAAAAAGATGAGGATGTCAAAATTTCACTGGAATTAAACAAATTCAAAAAAGAAAAAGACGATAACCTCAAGAAAAATAAAGAGCGCATCAATGCTTTATTGAAATTACAAGGTAAACCTGCCTGGGAGGACGGAAAACCGCAGCCAAAAATGGACCTTGACTTTGTAAAAGATGAAAGTGCAAAAGTAATGACCGATTACATTATCAATTTTGCAAACAAAAAATAATAAGGGCTAACAGCCCGTTAAGAAAGGCAATCGTAACAACGGTTGCCTTTTTTTATGATACTCATCACAATAGCAAAGCTTTATGATCAATTTCGCCTTTTCTTCGTAACTTATCGTCATATTAATTGTTCTATATATAAAGGCATTAAAATTAGGAAGCGCATTGCATTGTGCTGTCAAAAAAAATAAATTGAATGCCCGGATAATGATGGATTGTACCTTTAAAACAATAGCAAAATGAAACGTATCCTGCTCCTAACCGACTTTTCAGAAAATGCACTTTTAGCAGCTAAGCAAGTTGCGCTATGTGCAGAGGCCTGGAAAACTGAACAAGTTATTGTTTACCATACGTATAACAGTGTAACAATTGTAAACAATGAGCCCATCGTGGTGGTTAATGATGAAGTAAAAGAGGCCAAAGAGAAAGAATTCAATGCCTGGCTGGAACAGATTGCTCCGCTCTTTCCGCCACAGGTAACACTATCGCACAAAATGGAGGATGTGGATCTTCCGATAGGTGTAAATGAGCTGTGTGAATCCGAGGCTATCGATCTTGTGGCACTAGGTATCACGGGGCAGACTGGTTTTGCCAAGATTCTGGTGGGCAGCAATGCCATCACCTTAATGGATATCTGCAATAAACCGATGCTGATTGTCTCCCATAAGGTGAATCCAGCGGTCCCCAAGCATGTGCTGGCCACTACTGACCTTAAAGAGGTAGACAGAAAATTGGCCTTGTTTAATCTAGATCAGGTGCTGGACACATTTTCAGCGCAGTTATATGTTCTGAATGTTGCCAAGAAGGAAGGCTCTGCAGCAGATCTGGCACAAGAATTAAAACATTTACATGAACGGCTGGACAAGTACAAGCCCATCTATGACTACATCAGTCACGACGATATTACAACAGGAATAGCGGCCTATGCCAAGGAGAAACAGATCGACCTAATCCTGTCCTTTCACAAGAAACAAGGGTTATTGGCGAGTTTGTTCAAAACAAGTATATCCAAAAAAATCGCCTGGAACGGTGCTGCAAACCTATTGGTAATTCCAATGGATAAATCATAAACAGCACAGAGCGACCTCCGATATAAAATTTCATATCTCGGAGGCCGCTCTGTCCTATAAGTTTCTCTATTTTATAAATTTCGATGTGCCGGCATCTACTTCTTGTCTACAGAATGTTTGCCCGGGCCAATAAAGACGAGCCCCAAAAAAACGAAGAACAATTCAATGGCGTGCGACGCACCGTTGACGCCATCACCCTTGGACAGGTGCATCAAACCGGCAACGACCATCGTAAAAGCGAGCAATAAAGCCGAAGGCCTAAAGAAAAGGCCCAATAGGAGGAAAAGACCGCCTATCGTCTCCGTTGCCGCAGCCATAAAGCCCCAAAATGTCGGAATAAAGTGAATGCCTATATTCCCCATGGCCTTTCCGACCCCAGCCCATAGCTCAGGACCGCCCTGTAACTTGGGCAAACCATGCATAATCATCATGACACCCAAGCCGATACGAAGGATCAATAAACCCGTATCTCTATATTTTCCCAATGAATTCCAAATTGCCATAAATAGAAAATTATAATGTATTAAAATATTACTTGCTGATAGCTGTTTCTAAAATACTGAAAATAGCACAAAATGCCTGACCTTTCCTTGATATAGATTAAGAAATTTCAACGCAGAACTTAATCTGGGCATAGGAAAGAAAGAAGAATTAAGAAAAGAATTCTCAGGAAAATCGGGGCACGCGATAAAAATATTGCATTTATGCTACTAAATACGTAATTTAAATCTCATAGACCCGATTATAAAAATATTATGAAGAATCTTCTCTTGTTAACAGATTTCTCCGACAATGCATATGCTGCCGCGCAATATGCTGCCAAATTAGCGCCGCTTTGGGGCATAGAAAGGGTTGTATTGTACCATACTTATGAGGTCATACCCACTGTCGGGACAGAGCCGGTTGTTATCAGTAATTCGGATATATTAGAAGACAAACAAAAAGACCTCAACGTATGGCAGGAAGACCTCATGCAGCTCTTTCCCCAGGGAATAGCATGGAAAGTGGTGCTGGAGGAATATGAACTGAGCTATGGCGTCAACCGTACCTGTGCGGAAGAAGATATTGATATTGTTGTGGTGGGAACCGCAGGAAAAAGCGGATTTAAGAAGCTTCTCCTGGGGAGCAACACGCTAAAATTAATTGAGAATTGTCATACGCCTTTGTTGGTGGTTCCAGCCAAGGCCGAATTCAGGATCCCCAGGAAGATGCTGATTGCAACCAACCTCAAAGAAGTCAAACTCAAGTTGGACCGCCTTCTGATCAATGCCGCGGAAGTACTCCGCAAAAGTGAGGTCTATGTAGTTCACGTTACCAAGGAAGATCCCGCAAGCAAAGCCGTCCGCACGGAGATTAACCTGATGAATGAACTGTTGGCCTCCTATCATCCGATATATAGCTATATCCTACATTCGGATATTGCCATCGGCATTAATCAATATATCAATGAAAACCACATTGATATGATGGTAACATTTCACCGTGACAAAGGATTACTCAGCCGGATTTTCAATACCAGTATCGCACAAAAAATGGCCTGGAAAAGCCAGGCTGCCATGATGGTTATTCCTGTACATTCGGGATAAGCTAAAAATATCGACAATCAAATAGTTTTGTCTGGGATGAGACGATTTGATTGTCGATATCGCTATAGGTAAGTAAGTTCCGTTTTATTGGCGCTCGTCACCAATTTCACTTTTCGGCCCAATACCAACGCATGGTTATCATCGATGTGTCCCGCCGGATAACCAAAAGCCACAGGAAAGTCATATTCTTTGACTTTATCCCAGATGATCTCCTCTACGGTCTGTCCAAAGGCCGGATCGTTGTCTTTCATGGATGAAAACCCGCCTACAATAAGGCCTTTCAGTTTTTTAAATTTACCAGCACGTTTTAATGCCCAAAGCATGCGGTCTACCGAGTAATAGGCTTCACCCACATCTTCGATAAAAAGGATTTTATTTGCATACTTGACATCTGAATCCGAAGCCAAGACGGATAATAAAATCGCTAGATTTCCGCCGATCAGTTTGCCCTCAGCCTCACCGGGACGATTGGGGAATACAGATTGTTCATAGGTAAAGTCCGTAGATTCACCAAACAGTGCATTTCTTAAGGTCTCCAAGGAAGCTTTCGTTCCCGATTCAAAAGATTTGGGCATCTGCCCGTGTATTGTTGCGATCTTATAGTTACGTTGGATATGGCTATGCAATACCGTAATATCGCTAAAGCCGACCAACCACTTCGGATGCTGCTCGAATCCGGAAAAATCGATTTCATCAACAATCCGAACGCAGCCATAGCCGCCCCGGGCTGCAAATACAGCTTTAATGGATGGATCATCCAAGGCCCATTGGAGATCCGCCGCACGCAATTGGTCATCTCCGGCAAATTGATGATAAGATGTGCCTACTGTCTGCCCCACCACAACTTCAAGGCCCCAATTCTTCAATGTTTCGATCCCCATATCAATATTCCCCCGGATAAAACTGGCCGGACAAACGATAGCGACTTTGTCGCCTTCTTTAAGAAAATCAGGTATTTTAGACATATTGTTTTGTTTCTATAAATAATTTGATGCTATATGGCTATGCCGCTAGCACCAGCCAATCTACTTTATTTTTACCAAAAGGATTTTGTCTCGGCTCCTCATGGCTTCCGTCCATAAAAATTTTCAATGGATGCGGCGAGAACAAATTTATCTTAGTATTATACCGCAAATTGAATTATCTTTGTGAAAGAAACAAGTAAAAACTTTAATATACTTTCAAGCATTGAGTATTCTAGATAAAAAACGTTATACAATCACTTCGGCATTACCCTATGCCAATGGTCCTTTACATATTGGACACCTTGCCGGAGCTTATATTCCCGGTGATATTTTTGTTCGCTATTTGCGTTTGAACCAAAAAGATGTGGTCTATGTCTGTGGTTCGGATGAACATGGTGCAGCCATTACTATCCGTGCCAAAAAAGAGGGGATTACACCACAACAGATCATTGATAAGTACAACAAACAAATCAAGGAGAGCTTTGAGGAGTTTGGTATTTCTTTCGATATCTACCACCGTACCTCCGAACCAATCCACCATCAACTTTCGCAGGATTTTTTCCTGAACCTCTACAATAAAGGTGAATTTGTTGAGAAATTTTCGGAACAGTATTATGATGAAGAATACCATCAGTTTTTAGCAGACCGCTATATTACGGGTACCTGTCCAAACTGTAAATCCGAAGGTGCCTATGGCGATCAATGTGAAAAATGTGGTACTTCGCTCAGTCCAACAGATCTGATCAATCCCATTTCCACATTAAGCGGAAAGACTCCGGTATTAAAAGAAACAAAACATTGGTACCTGCCTTTGGATAAATACCAACCCTGGTTGGAAAAATGGTTGATCGAGGGCAAGAAAAATATTCTTAAATCCAACGTTTTTGGCCAATGTCAATCCTGGCTCAAATCAGGCCTGCAGCCGCGTTCTATGACGCGGGATCTGGATTGGGGAGTGGACGTACCTTTGGAAGAAGCACAAGGGAAGAAACTGTATGTATGGCTGGATGCACCGATAGGTTATATCTCCGCCACAAAACAGTGGGCAATCGATCAGGGAAAAAATTGGGAAGATTATTGGAAAACCCATGAGAACCCAGCCGATGATGCCACATTGATCCATTTTATCGGAAAAGACAATATTGTATTTCACTGCATAATATTCCCAGCGATTCTACATGCGCATGGAGACTATATCCTGCCTGAAAACATCCCTGCAAATGAATTCCTTAATCTGGAAGGCGATAAGCTTTCAACATCCAGAAATCATGCAGTTTGGTTGCATGAATATTTACAGGAATTTCCAAATAAACAGGATGAACTACGCTATGTGCTGACTTCGATTTTACCGGAGACCTCAGACGCTGAATTTACCTGGAAGGATTTCCAGGCAAGGATCAACAACGAGCTGGTAGCCATCTTTGGCAACTTTGTCAATCGCGTGATGGTACTATCCCATAAATATTTTGGTGGCAAAGTATTGAGCGGATCTCCATTGACAGCAGTGGATCAATCGGTATTGGATGAGTTAAAATCCTATCCGGCATCTATCAAATCATCGCTGGAACAATTCCGTTTCCGTGAAGCGCTGTCCGAGTTTATGAATGTGGCCCGTCTTGGAAACAAGTACCTGGCAGATGAGGAGCCTTGGAAAGTAATCAAAACAGACGAGGAACGCGTCAAAACGATCCTAAATGTAGCAGCTCAGATTGTTGCCAACCTTGCTGTATTGGCGCAACCATTTTTACCAAAAACAGCGATCAAATTATTTGAAATGCTCAACTTCCCACAAGGGAACTGGAATGATGCAGGTAACGAAAGCTTAATTGAAGATGGTCATCAACTGGGTGAAGTCCAATTGTTATTTGACAAGATAACCGACGAGCAAGTGGAATTCCAATTGAACAAACTTGCCGAAGCGAAACTAAAAAACCGCGCCGAGAATGCACAAGTTGCTCCCGCAAAAGAAAACATCAGTTTTGACGATTTTGTCAAAATGGATATCCGCGTAGGAACAATTCTAGAAGCTGAGAAAGTGGCGAAAACAAAGAAATTGCTGAAATTAACCATAGATACCGGTATCGACAAACGTACCGTCGTATCTGGTATTGCCGAATTTTTTAGTCCGGAAGAAATCGTTGGACGCCAGGTTTCCATTTTAGTCAATCTGGAGCCTCGCGAAATCAAAGGCATTACTTCACAGGGTATGATCTTGATGGCTGAAGATGCAGATGGCCGACTGGATTTTGTCAAACCCGATACTGCGATCAAAGTGGGCAGTACAGTACGCTAATGACGCAAAAACGATCATAAAAAAATGCCTGTCTTTTTGATGTGACCCCAAAAAGTTGGACGGATTAACAAAATTAAGTTTTTTGTACGAGAGCTCGGTATTCCACCGGGCTCTTTCCATTTAATCTATTTTTTATTCTTTTATTGTTGT
>NZ_MTCM01000003.1 GCF_002000245.1 Sphingobacterium sp. CZ-UAM
CGGCTCTCTTCTTTAGTAGCGGGGACCAGACTCGAACTAGTGACCTTCGGGTTATGAGCCCGACGAGCTACCAACTGCTCCACCCCGCAATGTATTTTTGATTTCTTTAAAAAGAACCGGTCATTGCAAACCGGCTCTCTTCTTTAGTAGCGGGGACCAGACTCGAACTAGTGACCTTCGGGTTATGAGCCCGACGAGCTACCAACTGCTCCACCCCGCAATGTATTTTTGATTTCTTTAAAAAGAACCGGTCATTGCAAACCGGCTCTCTTCTTTAGTAGCGGGGACCAGACTCGAACTAGTGACCTTCGGGTTATGAGCCCGACGAGCTACCAACTGCTCCACCCCGCAATGTATTTTTGATTTCTTTAAAAAGAACCGGTCATTGCAAACCGGCTCTTTCATTAGTAGCGGGGACCAGACTCGAACTAGTGACCTTCGGGTTATGAGCCCGACGAGCTACCAACTGCTCCACCCCGCAATGTATTTTTTGATTTCTTTAAAAAGAACCGGTCATTGCAAACCGGCTCTCTTCTTTAGTAGCGGGGACCAGACTCGAACTAGTGACCTTCGGGTTATGAGCCCGACGAGCTACCAACTGCTCCACCCCGCAATATATTTTTGAACAAAATTGCTTTTTTCTTTTTAAAAAACAAGATTATGATCCTTCCGAATTGGAGTACAAAGATATATTTTGTTTCTTTGTAATCCTAATAAAATTTAGAAAAATGTCACATAAAGCAGGATTCGTAAGTATCATCGGAAAGCCAAATGCTGGTAAGTCCACCCTAATGAACGCTTTAGTGGGTGAAAAGATGTCTATCATCACACCCAAAGCGCAAACGACAAGACACCGCATTATCGGTATTGTAAACGATGAAGACCATCAAATTGTGTTTTCCGACACGCCCGGCGTCATCAAACCGAACTATTCGCTACAGGAATCAATGATGAACTTTGTACAGGGGTCTCTTATCGATGCGGACATTATTTTATTTGTGACTGATATCCACGAAAAATACGATGAGAATGACGTCTTGGAAAAATTACGTAAGACAAATTCTCCAGTAGCTGTCCTGATCAACAAAATAGATAAATCTTCGGAAGAAGAGGTAAAGGCCAAAATCGAGTTTTGGCAGGAAAAACTAAATCCGGACACGATCTTCGCTATTTCGGCTAAGCTAGATCACAATGTATCGGCCGTCATGCAGTACATCAAAGATAAGTTGCCGATCCATGAGGCTTACTACGAAAAAGATGAACTGACAGACAAGTCCATGCGTTTCTTTGTCTCGGAAATGATCCGCGAGAAAGTATTCAAATTATATGACAAGGAAATCCCTTACAGCACTGAAGTCATTGTTACCTCCTACAAAGAGGAAGCAAATATTACACGCATTGCTGCAGAGATTATCGTTGAACGGGATTCCCAAAAGAACATTATTATAGGCAAAGCTGGTGCGATGATCAAAAAAGTAGGCACTTACGCCCGTCAGGATATAGAAGAATTTATCGATGGTAAGGTTTTCCTGGAACTATTCGTGAAGGTGATCCCTGATTGGAGAAGCAAAAAGAACTACCTTAAACGTTTTGGTTACGACGATTAATCAAGTATTGAGTAGATCGTATTGAGTATTGAGATTTGGTTGTACAAGCCTATGGCTTAGTTACTTTAGTTTTTGTACCAGGCAGTCTATTTTTCTTTATCCATTTTTAATATCGCAAAAATGAATAAAGAAAACAAAATAGCGATATCGGAAAAATCAGTCTAGCTTGATAAGCTCGTTCCACTAAAATATGCACGAAGTGCTTTAATCTGTTTCAGATTAAGCACTTTTTTTAGATCCTCATCCGAAGCTTCTTTTACCCTTTTAACCGATTTAAACTCAGTCAGAACCTTCTCCACAGTTGTCTTTCCGATACCGGGAATATTTTCCAGTTCAGACACAAAGGTCTTCCGGCTGCGTTGATTCCTGTGAAAAGTGATGCCAAAGCGATGGGCCTCATCACGCAGATGCTGAATGACCTTTAACGTTTCCGATTTCTTGTCTAAATATAGCGGATACTGATCTCCAGGATAGAAAAGTTCTTCCAGTCGCTTGGCAATACCGATGACAGTTACCTTACGTTCTATCCCCAGCAAGCGCAGACTCTTCAATGCAGCACCTAACTGCCCCTTACCACCATCGATAATAATCAATTGCGGCAAAGGTTGATCTTCATCCAATAATCTCCGGTAGCGTCTAAAAACAGCCTCCTCCATGGTTGCAAAATCATTCGGCCCCTCCACTGTTTTCACATTAAAATGCCTATAATCTTTTTTGGAAGGCTTTGCATCTTTAAACACCACAATGGCCGATACAGGATAATTTCCCTGGATATTGGAGTTATCAAAACACTCAATATGCTGTGGCAACACATTCATGCGAAGATCTTTCTGCATCTGTTTTAAAATACGTTCGGTACGGATATCCGGATTCAGCTTTTCATATTGCAACAGGCGTTCCTTTCTGAAAAAAGCCACGTTTTTTTGGGATAGCTCCAACAACTTTTTCTTCTCGCCCAGCTTAGGAACTGTAAAACGTATGCGTTCATTTTCCTCAATATCCAGTTCAAACGGCACAATAATCTCACGCGACAGGCTTTTGAAACGCTCACGTATTTCAGGTATCGCCAGTGACAGTAATTCCTGCTCACTCTCATCCAAACGGCGTTTCATTTCCAGCGTCTGCGTCTGAATGATGACACCATTCATTACTTTGAGGTAATTTACAAATGCATAGCCCTCATCCGAGGCAATACTAAATACATCGACATTCGTAATGGAAGAATTAACAACGGTAGATTTGCTCTGATAGTTATCCAGTTTATCCAGCTTGGCTTTTATCAATTGGGCACGTTCAAAATCCAGGGCCGCCGCCGCTGCCGCGATCCCTTCCTTTAACCGGTTGGTGACTACGGAAATTTTACCATTCAGAATATCCTTGATATCACTCAGGTTTTGGTCATAGTCTTCCTCGGACTGATAGCCTTCACAAGGCCCTTTACAATTCCCGATCTGGTATTCAAGACAGATTTTAAACTTACCTTTTCGGATATTCTCCTGGGTAAGCGCCAGGTTGCAGGTCCGAAGCGGGAATAATTCACGGATCAGATCCAGCACGATATGCATCATACCCACAGAAGGGTACGGCCCATAATAACGGGAGCCATCCTTAATATATTGTCGTGTCCAAAAAACACGCGGAAAGGGTTCATTTTTGATGACAATCCATGGGTAGGTCTTGTCATCCTTAAGCATGACATTGTATTTTGGTTTATGCTTCTTGATGAGCGAATTTTCAAGCAACCATGCATCAATTTCGGTATCAACTATAGTAAAAGAAATACGGTTGATCTTACGGACCAAAACCCGGGTCTTACCGTTCAATTGAGTTTCATTGACAAAATAAGACCCTACCCGGTTACGAAGGTCTTTCGCCTTACCGATATAGATCAATTCATCATGTTTATCAAAATATTGATAGACGCCCGGTCGATGCGGTATCTTCTTCAGTTCTTCCCTATAGTCAAATGTCAAAACTTTAAAATTAAAAAGTAAAAATTAAAAATGGAGATCGTTTACAGAGACCAGGCTCTGTAAAACTAATCTCCTTATCCTTTAATCTTTGAAAACAAGCTCGTATAACTAACGTCCATGTTCAAATCTAAAAAGTCAAAACAAGAAAGTGAAGACAGCTTGTAGGCAGCTAAAATCCCAAACGATCATCCTTTAATTTCGGTTCATCCTTACTGCTTGAATCTGTAGATCCATCTTCTACATCAGAGCCACCCCCGCCCCAGTACTGATTACAGTCAATAACACGGGTCAATCCACCCTGAGGTTGTTCGAAATCACCTTTTGTATATTTTAACTTTGAATCTTTGTAGACTTTTTGCATGAAGAACGCGAATACCGGCATTGCGGCCGCAGCCCCCTGTCCATATTCCATCCGGTCAAAACTAATCCCGCGATCTTCGGCTCCAGTCCAGACACCAGTAACCAGTTCTGGCGTGATACCAATAAACCAGGCATCGGAGTTGTCATTGGTAGTACCCGTTTTACCACCGATCGGATTCGTCAGTTTATATTTCCATTGAATACGTCTCGCAGTACCTTGAGATACCACTTTTTTCAGCATATCAACAATAATATAAGCAGACTCGCTGTTCAGCGCTTTCACTACTTTCGGCGCCTTATCATAGATTGGAGTTCCATTTTTATCTTCAATACGTAAGATGGCCGTAGGTTCAATCCAGGTCCCCTGGTTAACAAAGGCAGAATAAGCGCCTACCATATCAAACACAGATGCTTCGTAAGCCCCCAATGAAATAGAAGGGTAATTAGGAACATCGCTCGTTATCCCCATCCGTTTGGTCAGCGCGGCAACCTCAGCAGCCCCCACTTCATGCACCAGATAGGCCGTTGCAAAGTTTTGGGAATAAGCCAATGCCTTTGCCAAAGTAATCGGATTTCCGCCCTGCGCATTTCCCCTTGGCGTCCATCCGTTATAAGTTTGCTGATAGTTTGGAATACTATAACAAGGAGAATAGCCATTATCGATTGCCACGGCATAAGTAAATGGCTTGGCCGTAGATCCCACCTGCCGTGTCCCCATTTTAACCTGATCATATTTGAAGTGGTCAAAATCGATCCCCCCGACCCAGGCCTTGATATGCCCGGTCTTTGGTTCCATGGACATCATGGCATTGCGCAACATTAATTTGTTGTACCTTATAGAATCCATTGGTGTCATCATGGTATCTTTACTACCTTTCCAGGTAAAGATATTCATCGGCACTTTCACGTTGAACGCCTTCTTGATTTCGTCTTCACTTAAGCCCTCTTCACGTAAGATACGATAACGGTCAGAACGTTTCATTCCACTGATCAACAACTTTGCTTTATCACCTTTAAACGGATCCCTATTTTTCCATTGCGCAGAAAATTTGGACTGCAACTGCTTCATCCACTCTTTCTGTGCATCTTCGGCATACTGTTGCATGGACATATTGATTGTGGTATAGATCTTCAATCCATCACGATCTAAGTCATAAGGTGTACCGTCTGCTTTAACGATTTTAAGGTTAGCAAATTCTTTCTTAATCTGGTCCTTTAACACAGCTCTGAAATAAGGGCCCAATCCCTCACCATAGTTTGCAATCTTAAGTTCGAGCCCAAGCGGTTTCGCCTTTGCATCCGACGCTTCTTCTGCTGAAATAAAATTAGCGGCCACCATATTATTTAACACCGTATTACGGCGTATTTTTGATTTTTCAGGAAATCTCACCGGAGAATAGGCCCCCGGGCCTTTCAGCATCCCGACCAGAAGCGCAGCCTGATCGGCAGTAAGTTTATCCGGAGTGGTATTGAAATAGGTACGCGCAGCAGATTTTATTCCGTACGTATTGTACGCCCCAAAATCTACGGTATTGAAATACATGGTCACAATTTCATCCTTGGTATAATTTCTTTCCAGACGAACAGCTGTCACCCATTCCTGAAACTTCTGGATTACACGCTTTAAAAAATTTTTTTGACGACCATCAGAGAAAAGATTAAGCGCCAATTGCTGTGTAATGGTACTACCGCCCTGTTTGTTACCCATCAGGGTATGGAAAATAACCGTAAACGTACGGGAATAATCTATGCCTGAATGGTCATAAAACCGCTTATCTTCGGTAGATACCAAAGCCTTAACCAAATACGGTGATAATTCGCTGTATTTGACATTCGAGCGGTTCTGAACATAGTATGTACCCAATACTTTGTGGTCATCGGTAATGACTTCGGACGCTAAATTACTTTTTGGATTTTCCAGATCGCTAAACGAAGGTAATTTCCCGAATAAACCAAGACGTATACTCAATATAAATAGAAATCCAAGGGCTACAATGCCGATGATGATCTTCCAAAAATTGAATGTATATCGTTTTATATCGCCTTCAGTCAGTTGATTTTTTTTTGATACTCGCTTCATCTATTAACTAAATTTCTTATGCAAATATTATTCATTTATGTTTGCCTGCAATGGTATTCACATACGCATAGCATACTGTCTTCGAAAAGCACATAAGAAATATCTTATTTTTAACTGTTTGTTATTCTCAACATGATATTTCCCCATTACCCTATGAGTAGGCTTCATTATGCCTGTCATATTTAATGTCCACTCTATCAGATAATGTGCCAAAGAATGCTTCCGAACAAAGGTATTATTAATTCATTCAAAAGTAGGCATTAAAACATGAAAATGTTTACCTATCTAGCATTAAACCCGTTCAATTAAACAAACAGCATAGGCTACAACGCCCTCTTGCCGACCAATGAAACCCATTGTCTCGTTGGTCGTCGCTTTAATGGAAATATCATCTATATCCAATCCGGTCGCTTCAGCCAATTTAATCTTCATTTGGGGAATATAAGGTTTGATCTTGGGTGCCTCAAGGCAAAGCATGGCATCAATGTTACCGAGCTGGTACCCTTTGGCCTGAATCAAACCCATGCACTCTTTTAACAACAACAAGCTACTAATTCCCTTCCAACGCATATCCGTATTGGGAAAATGATAACCGATATCTTCGAGGTTTGCTGCGCCAAGGATAGCATCACAGATCGCATGTACCAACACATCGGCATCCGAATGACCAAAAGCTCCAGCATGATGTTCCAACTGCACACCACCAACAATAAATGGGTGTCCCTCTTTTATCTGATGAACATCAAACCCAAATCCTACCTTAATTTTCATTACTACAATTATATTATGAGAATACGTTTTTCAACGTAATAAAAAAGTTCTTTGTACGCTGTTTATCTGCCAAAGTTCACATTTATCATAAGTCGGTGATTTACCGAAGCGGCTATTTACGCTCATGATCTTTTACAGCTACGAAGATACCATTTTAGTGCCGATATTCTAAAATGGAGTTTAGTATCGATATGATGTTTTAGTTAGCATAGGATACACCAAAAACATATTGGGCAGTAACACAAAAGGGCTATTTCGTTGGAAATAGCCCTTTTTAATAATTTATTGTCTGTTTGTTTTATGCAGATCCGTAAGAAAAGCAAATTATGCTTCTACCTCTTCAGGCGCAAACTGATCGTATACCTCTCCAAAAGCGTCGTAGTCCTGATCACCGTTAGGCTCAAAAACCTGAATATCTTTGGATCTGGCGAAATCAACGATCTCCGTATTGACATTTTCATCAGCCACGACAACCATATCCGTAAAATGCAATGCACCTTTATAGATCGCCTCATAGCTACCATCGCCATATACTTGGGCATCTTCAGCTTTAAAAGCACCTTCAGGAGCCATTTCAGCATACTTTGATCCCAATGTTCCTTTAAATTCTTCGTTAAACAAAGAATACATCACTTTTGCATCCTTAAATGTAGGGTCATCCTTATACGTTGTTTTCACGTAAGCAGGTACCAAAGCAGAAAACCAGCCATGGCAGTGAACTACATCCGGCGACCAGCCTAATTTTTTAACAGTTTCCAACGCTCCTTTACAGAAGAACACCGAACGCTCATTATTGTCTGCAAAGAATTCGCCATGCTCATCACTAAAAACTTTTTTACGCTGAAAGTAGTCCTCGTTATCCAAGAAATACACCTGCATCCGGGCTGCAGGCAGTGAAGCTACTTTAATAATTAGCGGATTATCATTATTATCCACAATAATGTTCAAGCCTGAAAGACGAATCACCTCATGCAATCTATTTCTACGCTCATTGATATTCCCAAAACGAGGCATCAAGATACGGATTTCAAAACCCTTCTCTTGCATCGCTTGAGGCAGTTGACGTGTAATTTCAGAAATTTTGGTTAATTCGAGGAAAGGCGACATCTCGTGAGTAATAAACAATATCTTCGTTTTTGCCATCTCCAGTTATTTTTATTTATTATTTTCGAACAGTAAAATCGGTCTACAAAGGTACAAAAAAAATACTTACCATGCAATTTACTATCAATCATCGTTTTATATTCCCAAAATAATACGCAACTTTGCCAACAAAAAACTATTCAGTAAAGTGGAAATTTTCAAAACGAAAGCAGCACTCCAAGCACATCTCCAAAAAGCACGCTCGGCAGGTAAAAAAATAGCCTTGATCCCCACCATGGGAGCACTTCATGAAGGACATCTATCCCTATTAGATTATGCCAGACCGATCAGTGACATCCGCGTTTGCAGCATTTTTGTCAACCCTACACAGTTTAACGATCCCAAAGACCTGGAGAAATATCCACGTCCGATTGAAAATGATATCAGTTTGCTGGAATCTGTCGATTGTGACATTTTATTTATGCCATCGGTTGAAGAAATGTATCCCGACAAGAATGAAAATTGGCATATTGACCTGGGTGAACTGGATCAGATCTGGGAAGGCGAAAAACGTCCGGGCCATTTTCAGGGTGTAACACAGGTCGTCTATAAATTGTTTACCCTAGTACAGCCCGATATTGCCTGCTTCGGTCAAAAGGATTTTCAGCAGGTCATGGTCATCCAGCGTATGATCGAGATCAAAGCGCTCCCGATCCAACTGGCAATCTGCCCCATCATCAGAGATCAACACGGACTGGCCTTGAGCTCAAGGAATATGCGACTTAGCGACGAAGGAAAAACAAAAGCGCTTGCACTCTCCCGTGCCTTACAATATTTGAAAGACCATATTGCGGACAACAGCGGATTACGGGAAATCAAAAAGAAGGCCCTGACAATTTTAACGGATACTCCAGGCGTAACGGTCGAATATTTTGCGATCTGCGAAAGCAGTTCCCTCAAAGAAGTCGAACAGATTGATACAAGCAAGCAACACGTAGCACTTGTCACTGCATGGGTAGAAGGCGTACGTCTTATTGACAACATGATCCTCACCTAGTTAAAGGTGACATTTTACGGATACAGAAGCTTTTACCTTGATAATTTTGTTGTTATCAAGTCAAAAAACAGCACGATATCCATAGAATGTCGTACCAATGTCCCAATACGCGCCACAGCTATATACAATACTAAAAAAAACTCTACCTTTGCGCCATGGTAATAGAAGTAATGAAATCCAAAATTCACCGCGTGAAAGTCACACAGGCGGAATTGAATTACGTGGGTAGTATCACGATAGATGAAGATTTGATGGATGCTGCAAATATCATCGCTAACGAGAAAGTTCAGATCGTAAATAATAATAATGGGGCCCGCCTGGAAACCTATGTCATTCCGGGACAACGTGGATCGGGTACGATCTGCCTAAACGGAGCCGCTGCCCGTCTAGTGCAGGTTGGCGATATCATTATTATTATTTCTTATGCAACAATGGATTTTGAGGAAGCAAAACGGTTTACGCCGGCCTTGGTATTCCCTGATGACAACAATCATCTGATCAGATAGTATTGAGGTACTTACTACAGTACTTAACAATAATTTTATCTAGCAGAACTATATACTGCTAAATAAAAATCGTATTTTTGAAGCGTTACTCTAACAGGTAGCGCTTTTTTATGCAATTAAAAATAACAAAAAATCTGCGTCAGCTTATCGCATCATTCCAATTGGCTCTGATGTCGCTGATTATTATTTCGGGTGTTATTTTTATGCACAAAGAGGTAAAATCAAATGGGGAAATCGTGATGCACACGCACCCTTATGATTTTACAAAGAAACAAAAACCGCAAGAGACCGATGATCAGATTGATTATCTGAATGTCATCTATCAGAACACCTATGTTCAGGCCACTTTCCTGGTTCTAGAACTTCCTATACCAAGGGAGATTCAGTCAACGCACTATTATTCGATATGTCCGGAAATTGCGACCACCTCAATCAGATCCTATTACCTCCGCGGCCCCCCCTGCTTTGCATAACAACGGTTTATCCGTTAAATCCAACATTAAAACTGTACACTATAGCTGGCAATGCCTCCGGCATCTGTTCGTCTATTTATTTTTCGCCATTACAAAATAGCAACCAAGGTTTTGGTTTAATTGCCCATAGGCATAAACCCCTATCGTCCTATTTAATGATTAAAAAGTAAAAAAAGATGAGCTATGTGCAACATGTTAGCGATTTTAAGGAAACGGATCAACTGTATACTTCTTAAATAACAAGAATGGTTCCCCTAGATCATGTGTCGTCTAATGCGAAAAAGCAAGGCGATAAGCCCTGTGCACAGGCGAACTGCTCTTCCTACGAAATTACAACATACTCAATTCTATAAAAATGCTAAAGCAATACACGTTACTGGCGACCTTGTTGGCCGGAACATCCTCAATATATGCACAGTCAACACTGGAGGGATATTTATTCAATAAAAACCATGAAGCCATTGCTTCGGGCACATTGACGGTAAAGAACAGCAAATCAGCCACGACATCAGATGCTGACGGGCACTTTAAATTCAATAATCTTACGACGGCAAAAGTAACACTAAATATATCCGCTGTGGGCTATCGTTCGCTCACAAAAACCATCGGACTGGACACCTTAAAATCACCGCTACAGATTCAGCTTGAAGAAGACAACCTCAATCTAGATGAGGTCGTAGTCTCAGCCACACGTTATGGTGTAAAACGTAAAGATGCTCCGGTAGTCGTCAATGTTATCGGCCCCAAGCTTTTTAATGCCACACAGTCCGTAGCAATGTCAGAGACACTGAATTACCAACCGGGTGTCCGCGTGGAAAACAATTGTCAAAACTGCGGTTTCTCACAGGTTAGGCTCAACGGCCTGGAAGGCCCATATTCACAGATACTCATCAACAGCAGGGCTGTATTTTCCGCACTGAACAGTGTCTATGGACTGGATCAGATCCCGACGAGTATGATCGACCGGATTGAGGTCGTCCGCAGCGGCGGTTCGGCACTATTTGGCGCCAACGCCATTGCCGGAACCATCAATATCATTACCAAAGATCCCGTCGAAAGTGACTGGCAGGTAAAAACCACCAATTCGCTGATTGGCGGCAAAAGCTGGGACAACACCGTCGACTTCAACACCTCCCTTGTCGCAGAAGATCTAAAAACCGGCGCAACATTTTATGGCATGCACCGCAACAGGGAGTCATACGACGCTAACGGCGATGGATTTTCGGAGATCACCAAACTCCGCAACACCACCTTTGGTACCAAAGTATTTTACAAACCGAGCGACCTGGATAAAATTACGGTAGACTTTAGTACCGTCAATGAATTTCGTCGGGGTGGAGACCAACTGGACAAAGTACCACACCTAACGCAGATCACCGAGCAATTGCAAACCAGTTCTATCGTCGGGGGTATTACCTACGACCACTATTCCGAAGACTTTAAACATAAGCTTTCTGCCTATGGATCCGTCCAGAAAACCGTTCGTGACAGCTATTATGGTGGACTTGCTGGCGGAACAACCAGAGCAGACAGTACGCTTGCTTCCAATTCGTATGGCAAGACCGATGACATTGCACTGGTTGTGGGAAGTCAATATACCTACAATTTCGAAAAAGATGTATTTACCGCAGGTGTTGAGTTTTCTTATAATGACACCCAAGATGAAATCCCAGGATATAAACGGACAATTGATCAGCAGAATAAAGGATTGGGCACCTACGCTCAATATGAATGGAAGCCCTTTGCAACTTTCAAAACCCTGATCGGTGCACGGTACGATTATACCTATGTCGATGGCAAATACAGCCTAGCCGGCATAAACCGCCGTTCGGATCAACGTTTCGGAACATTCAGCCCCCGGTTGACAATCCTCTATGATCTGACAAAAGATCTACAGTTCAGAGGGGGCTACGCACGTGGCTTCCGAGCTCCACAGGCATTTAACGAAGATATGCACGTGACTTCTATCGGCGGCAACCAGGTGTTTGTCCTGATCGGTGAAAACCTGAAGACCGAATATTCCAACGCCTATACAGGATCGTTCAGCTACACTAAGAATTTTGGGGATGTGCAAACAAGCTTTTTGGTCGAAGGTTTCTACACCGACCTCAACAATCAGTTTGTCAATATCATGGCTTCACAGCAGGATGGGCTGATCATTCAGGAGATGCAAAATGGCGAAGGGGCTCGCGTATATGGCTCCAATGTCGAAATTAACGTTGCACCTTCATCCTGGTTATCCTTACAGGCCGGGGGAACAATTCAACGGTCACGTTATAAAAAAGACCAGCTGATCTACGAAGGTGAACAAGACACACATGACATCTGGACAAGGAAATATGTTCGTACGCCGAATGTTTACGGGTATATGAATACCAATCTGAAAGCGACGAAGCGGTTCGCTGTCGACCTGACGGGAGTATACACAGGCAAAATGATTGTTCCCCATATACAGCAAGATATCATGACGCTCAAAAACGCGCGCGATTTTGTTGAATTGAATCTTCGCCTGGGCTATACACTACCTGTACACAAGGATTTTAGTATTGAATTTTTTGGCGGTGTACAGAATATGTTCAACGCTTTTCAAAAGGATTTTGACAAAGGGGCATTACGGGATTCGGACTACATCTATGGTCCAACCCGTCCACGAACATATACTTTTGGTCTTCGTATAGGCCATTTTCATTAGAACAGCGGTATTGGGATAAATGTTCCATAAACAAAAGGAGAACAATGAAATATTTTAGGAAAATAAGCCTGCTGCTGGTCAGCTTACTTTATCCGCTCTTCCATTTTGGACAAGAGCGGATAAATTGGGTCAGCTTTGAACAGCTCGACTCCCTGTTGGCAGGAGCACCGCGCGAGACCCTCATTTTTATCCATACCGACTGGTGCAGCTATTGCCGAAAAATGGAAGGGGAAATATTTACAAAACAGGATCTTGCTACAACCATCAATAAACGTTACTATGCAGTCAAACTGGATGCAGAGTCTGTGCAGCAAATCAGCTTTGATCAAAGCCTTTGGAAAGCAAAATCCAGCAGGAAAAGAACCGGACAGTATCATCCGCTGGCCTTACAGCTATTGCAAGGTAAACAAATGGTTTTCCCAAGTATACTGCGGTTTGACAGCGGATTTCGATTAAAAAATATACAACAAAAATACCTGAACTCAAAAGAGTTAAATGATTTTTTAGAATAATTTAACATATTTGTGTAGCGAAACCGAGCGTTACTGCGTTTTGAGTTTTATAATTAATACACACTTTAAGAAATTATGAAAAATATCACGAAATTTTTAATGGCATTTTTGTGCCTGGGAATGATCTTCACGTCTTGTAACAAAGATAATTTTGACTGGGATGCATACTACAGACAACAAGAAGAAGCTATCAAAAGAGAAAAAGCGAGACAAGATTCCTTATATAAAATTCAAGCTCCTTTGCTATTAGAATATGCAAAACAAAACTTCAAGGACGATGCCGGACAACCTAATTACGTTGTAGATGACTCCACCAAGATTATTTATCAAATTTTAAACCCAGGAGATAAAACATCTTACACTTATAAAGCTCAGGCTGGAAACGGAGCCTATGTAATAACCTCCCCATCAGTAACTATCAACTTCAAAGGACAATTATTAAACGGAACTGTATTCGATCAAAGCAAAGAAAGCACTCCTACTAATTACAGTAATTTAGGACCTGCAATTACCAAATATGGAGGTTCATGGTATTATGCTTTTATCCCAAAAGTAATTAGTCAAGATGGTCGTGAATTAAAATTCAACGGTTTAACGACAACAGGACTAGTGAAAGGATCCAAGATCCGCTTTGTAGCACCTTCTTATTTAGGCTTTGATCAGAAAGAATATAAAGACGGAAGTGAAAAAGTGACTGTTTCTAAAGATACGCCTGTTGCGTATACAATAGAAGTTACTACCATTGGAGCTGCAACTTCCAATTAATAGAATAACAAAGCTAATTGAAAACCATTTTCATACTGAGAATGGTTTTTTTTTGATTGCTTCGATAATATCGTATAGATAGATTTTTTGCCAAATTTATCTGATAGTACTGCAGAACGATTGTAATACAATTTTACAGATTATTTCAATCTGCTTACAAATATTAATTATTGCAGCAACAATAGACGACAACAAAAAATAATATACATTTGCTAAGGGTCATTTTTAAAATAAAAATGTTTTTTTACACATCAATAATACTATGAAAAAATTATTATCGCCATTATTCTTAGGAATTGCAACTATTGCTCTTCTGGCTGTTAGCTGTAGCAAAAGCGAAGATGCTCCTGTGTATGACGCAGAGGCGCAATTTAAGACGGATTCCACCCTGCTTAAAAATTATGTCGACAGCAAATATCCTAATGCACAGTATGATTCTGAAAAGGGAATTTGGTATGAAATTTTAGCTGAAGGCGAAGGAAATTACCAATATAGAATCGTGGATACCTTAAACGCTAAGCTCTTTAAAGTTCAGCCTACTGTTAAGTATACCGGCAGACTCTTAAACGGCAGTATTTTCGACCAAACCGAGGCAGATAAAACAGCGAATTTTGAGATCCTCACCAATACCGGTTATTATTATCCTTTCGACAGCTCGATCATTCCCGCTTGGACATTTGCTTTTGCACCAAAGAAAATCGGCGATGTAAAACTGGGCGGATTAACAGAGAAAGGTCTTCAAAAGGGTTCCAAGATTCATATCATGGTTCCCTCCAAATGGGGTTATGCAAATCGTGCAATGGGAAAAATTCCGGCTAATTCTCCCTTGGATTTTGTTATAGAAGTCGTGGACATCAAATAGCTTTCGTAGCATAAAACTCGATAGTATTTATCAAATATAAAAACGCCCAAAGCAAGCACTTGCTTTGGGCGTTTTTATATTTCCTTACACTAATCAACGATAGATGTTCTCAAATAGCTCGGCATCCCATCTCTTTAGCGATCGGAAAACGGTCGAAAGCAACAGCGTTTTTAACCAACGATAAACGTAACAATACTGCTAAGAGGGAGACAAATAGCTTAAAAAAACAAAAGCTCGAAGTGGGGAACTCCGAGCTTTACCTAACCAATTATTAACCTAAATTATGAAAAGTTCTTTATATATTATTTTGTATATATCTTTCTGTTTTGATATATCAAAGGTAAGACACATTCCCTTTTATGTCAAGAAATTTAACAGCATTTAACGTTGTTAAAATTATGTTAAAACATTTTAGCACTTTGCAATAAACATTAAACCTCTTTTTTTAATGCAATATTTTTAATCATTATGCAAGCGAATTGAAAGATCAGCATCGTCCTTGCTAATTAGGTGCAGATGGACAGAACAAAGCCGCTATGATACGTCAACTCATCAAAAAAACAGTGTGTAATAAAAGAAACACTTTCAATAAAAAGGAATAAATTTGTAGGTAGAGACAGCATCGTATTGGAATATATTAATTGCGGATCTAAAAAAAAGAAAAATAAAAACGGATGAAAATAGCTTTAGCACAACTGAATTACCATATCGGTAATTTTGAAGCAAATACAACAGCAATAATTCAGGCAATCAAGCAGGCCAAAGACGCATCTGCAGATCTCATCATCTTTTCGGAACTTGCTATTGGTGGCTATCCTGCGAAAGACTTATTACGGAATAAAGTATTTAAACAACAGTGTGATGAAGCTATCCATGCTATTGCAAGCCACTGCCAAGAAATCGCCTGTATCATTGGTGCCCCCGTTCGGAACAGCGATCCCGAAGGGAAAGAGCTTTACAATACTGCTGTATTTATTGAACAGGGTGCTGTTCGAAACATTGTAAAAAAAGGCTTGCTACCTGATTACGACGTTTTTGATGAATATCGCTACTTTGAACCCAATAAGCGATTCAACTGTATCATGTTGAAGGGGGTAAAAATTGCTCTGACAGTTTGTGAAGATCTATGGGACGATGATGAGGGAGGCAATTCTTATGTGGGTGACCCTATGGCCGAACTCAGAAAAGAAAATCCCGATCTATTGATCAATATTGCTGCTTCTCCATTTTCCTATACGCATTTTGATGAACGTGTCAAGGTACTCGCCCGGCAGGTCAAAAAATCAAATCGTCCATTGATCTACGTCAACCAAGTGGGGGCACATATGGATATTATCTTTGATGGCCGATCATTAGCACTTAACAACGATGGAACAAAGATTGCCGAATTAAAACGATTTGAAGATGATCTGCAATATGTTACCTATCATCAGCAAAATATCACCTCCACCACAGCGTCAGTCAAAGAGCCCGTCACTGAAATTGCGCTCATCCACGATGCATTAATCCTGGGACTACGGGATTATTTCCAAAAATCAGGATTCAAAAAAGCGGTACTCGGTTTATCTGGCGGATTGGATTCGGCCTTAGTCGCAGCCTTAGCCTGTGAGGCGTTGGGTGCCGACAATGTGCTGTCCATTTTGATGCCTTCCGTGTACTCTTCAGACCATTCCATCAAAGACGCTATGGATCTGGTCAGCAATACAGGTTGCAAACATCATATTGTCCCTATAAAGGATATCGCTTCCGCCTACGAAAATACGCTTGCCCCGATTTTTGAAGGCCTGCAGGCTGATACCACCGAAGAAAACATACAGGCGCGTGCACGCGCCGTTATCCTGATGGCGATATCGAACAAGTTTGGCCATATACTATTAAACACTTCCAATAAGAGTGAAGCCGCAGTCGGCTATGGCACCTTATACGGCGACATGGCCGGATCCATTTCCGTTATTGGCGATGTCTACAAATCTAAAGCGTACGATCTGGCACGTTACATTAATCGCGAGCGTGAAATTATCCCCATCAATACCATTGAAAAAGCTCCTTCCGCGGAATTACGCCCCGATCAGAAAGACTCGGATTCCCTGCCAGCGTACGATCTGCTCGACAAGGTCCTATTCGAATTGATTGAAAACGAAAAGAGCGGTTCCGAAGTTGTAGCAATGGGATTCGAAAAAGCGTTAGTAGAAAGAGTAAATAAATTGGTCAATAATGCTGAATTTAAACGCTTTCAAGCACCACCAATCCTTCGGATTAGCGCCAAAGCTTTTGGCGTTGGAAGACAGATTCCATTGGTGGCAAAATATTCCTATTAATTTTACATTTAAGATTAAACCATATGTACAGTTTTTTGTCTAACATTAAAAATTAAATCCAGTACATACAGCTCAAATAACGAATTGCCCTAGGGCATCAGTTAATCTGAAGACTGTACAAGCGGATAATTAAGAAATTAAAACAAGTAAATTAAATTAAGTTCCATATAGGCCATGAAACCATCATGAGTATACTGCTTAAACGCAGAAAATCCGTACTCATGATAGATTCATCACAGTTAATAAACAAATTACTACGATGAAAAAGATACTATTATTTTTGGTGCTCTGCATCGCGCTTGCATCATGTTCGTCTTATCAATATAATACCACCCGGGTAGAAAAGATGGATTTCACTCCTTTTAAAACATATGCCTGGCTACCTCCGGTAGACTCACTTTCGAAATCTTATTTTGACAATGACATTGCCAAAACTAATATTTTGGATGCTGCAAATACGGCTTTAGAGGCAAAGGGACTCCAATATTCAAAAGATAACCCAGATTTGTTATTCCGTTATATTACCATCGTCAACAACAAAAGCCGTTTG
Organism: Sphingobacterium sp. CZ-UAM; assembly: GCF_002000245.1. Lineage (GTDB taxonomy): Bacteria > Bacteroidota > Bacteroidia > Sphingobacteriales > Sphingobacteriaceae > Sphingobacterium. The sequence goes on from NZ_MTCM01000003.1 coordinate 17,610, forward strand.
GTCTATGGAGGCGGCGGATATTATGGATGGGGTGGTCCTTGGGGCTGGTACCGACCTTGGTTTTCACCTTATTTTTATGGTGGTGGATATTACCCCGTGGCAAAAGAACGCTACCGCTACGGTCACCTAATCATCGAAGCGATCGATCGCAAAACCAATTCGGTCATCTGGCAGGCACGTGGTTCAGGTGATGTGGATAATCCTGAAAAGGCGATCAACAACATCAGTAAAGTAGCGAAAGGTGTGATAGAGTTGTTCCCCATAAAAACAATAAAAAAATAAAGCTGGTCCGGGCAAAGCCCTCCCGCTATACGACACAGTAGATTGCTTTACCGCTCATGACGGAAAGCAATTGTACACAAAAGCCTGATTTCATCGTAAATCGGGCTTTTGTGTTGTATACGTTGTCGCAATGTCCAAAGTTTCAATTAAAAACGAGAATTTTATACAATCTTCTGATCTAATTCGAATCACATGCTAACCACTGGTTCCCAGTCTCACCACAACCCTATCGTTACCGTTTTATTCCTATTGAGCTTCCATTTTCAATATAATATTCTCCCCCGGCGACACTTAGTCCAAATGGATTAAGACGATCCTGCCATTGCATATCAAAAGGATTTTAGCTAAGTTTAGCTGGAATTAATACTGAGCAGCTGTTGAAAAAATATTTTTTATTCCTAGATACCGAAACCTCTGGATTACCAAAAAAATGGGATCGAAAATATACGGACAGTGAAAATTGGCCGCATGTACTCCAATTGGCCTGGATTATTTTTGATGAAGAACAGCAAGAGATCAAACGCAGCAATAAATATATCTATGAACCACTGATTCCGATCAGTCCCGCTTCCGAACAGATTCATGGTCTTACTCCGCCTTTTCTGATGCAACACGGTGACAAGAAAAAAGATGTGCTTCGCAAGTTCAGCCACGACATCAAAAAATATCAACCTCAACTGGTCGGGCATTTTCTTTCTTTTGATCTACAGGTGCTCTGTGCAGAATACCATCGCACCAGCTTACCGATTCCATTCCATGGACTGAAGTACTTTTGCACCCTAATGCACAGCAAAAAATATGTGCGCAATCCCAACATGGTCCACTTGCCATTGGCATTGCTACACGAAGCCCTGTTTTCAGAAATACCCGCGGCGATACATAATGCCGAAATAGATGCGGAAATTACCGCAAGATGCTATTTCGAAATGCTGCAACGAACGGAGCTTGGTGAACAAGATATCAGCAAACAACAAGGGGAATTCAATAACATCTTATCATGACATCGACGATGAAAAATACAGCAGATATCCTTTCCTTGCTCAAGTCTACCCAACCCTTTCAGGTACTGCCCGAAACTGTTCAGATCAGTCTGGTCGAACTGATGTACCCCTACCGCTTCACAAAAGATAGCTTAGTTTATCGACAGAATATTACGGATATGGAAGGTGTAGACCTGATTTGGGAAGGTGAATATGAAACATTTTTCCTCGACAGTTCAGATAACAAGAGGCTGGTTGAAATCCATCATAATCCCTATTGTTTTGGAGGCATCTCCGTGCTATTAAATCGAACGAAAGCACTAAAGTCTGTTCTTGCCAAAAAAGGAACGCTCATCTATCGCTTACCACGGAAGAATTTTATCGAACTCTGCAATGCCAATGAAGAATTCTTTCAATTTTTCACCAGCTCCTTTGGCAAGAGGATGCTAGATGAGGAGTTCTCGCATTTTGTCAAGTCTCCAGCGTCTTTCGAAGAAAGCTATTTTGCTGCCGACCAGCTCTACTCCCGCAAGATCGAACACATTGTATATAAAGACATTGTAGCCTGCGACGCTGATACCGCCATTTACGAAGTTGCACGGGTGATGGCCCAGCATAAAGTAAGCTGCGCATTCATCAGAGACGAGCAACGTATCATTGGTTATGTCACCGACATGACCCTTAGAGATCATGTGATCGCGCAGCAGGTAGCTGTCACAACTCCTATCGCTTCGGTTATGGACAACCCCATCGTCAGTATTTCCGATCAATCCTATCTGTATGAAGCCGTACTCAAAATGTTCCATACCAAATCGCGATATCTCCTTGTTGAAAAAGAAGGAGATTACGTTGGCTTTCTGAGCCGCAATCGGCTCTTGAGTGAACAAGGGCAATCCCCACTGGTTTTTGTCCAGTCGGTAAAGCTTGCCGAAACACTCGAAGAATTAAGGGATAAATGGAACAATGTACCCGAAATCATCCATCAGTTATTGGGCAGAGGGGTAAATGCCGAAATTGCCAATCAAGTCATCACTACCGTGGCAGACAGTATTGCCATAAAAGTGATCGAAAAAGTGATCAAAACAATGGGTGAACCACCAGCCAAATTTGTTTTTATGGTTACAGGAAGTGAAGGCCGCAAAGAGCAGACGCTGATGACCGACCAGGACAATGCCATTATATATGAGGACAAGGCCAATGAACAGCGGGAATATGTTCGGGATTATTTTTTAAAATTCGCGCGTGAGGTTTCGGATCACCTGAATACCATTGGCTTCAGCTATTGTACCGGCGGTTATATGGCCAGCAATCCCGAGTGGACGCATTCACTTTCCCATTGGAAAAACAATTATAAAATGTGGATCGAGGAGAGCGTCCCCGAAAATGCCATAAAGTTCTCCACCTTCTTTGACTGCCGGAGATTATATGGCGATCAGGGCATTATAGACCAATTGAAAGCCTTTCTGACCGCCGAATTACAAAAACCTAACGAACGTTTTTTTGCTTTCATTGCGAAAAATGCCTTGCAATACGAACCGCCGCTGACTTTTTTCAAAACCATAAAAACACAGACCATCGGGTCGACAGAAGTATTCAATATAAAGAAAGCAATGACACCTATTGTTGACCTGGTACGGGTATATGCGCTGAAAAATCAGATCTACGAGGAGAATACCGGTGGTAGGCTCAAGGCTCTGTTAAAGCTGGGAATATTTACCCAGGAACAATACAACGAACTCCATCAATCGTATTACTATCTGATGTCCATCCGGTTAAAAAATCAAACGAATCAGATCCGGATCGCAAAGCTGAACCCGGATAATTACATTACCATGGAGAACCTGACAAAAATTGAGAAAGCTACATTAAAGGAAATATTTAAATCAATAAGCAATTTCCAACTGGGGATCAAGTTGAAGTTTACAAATAATATGTTCGGATAATAATAAATGAATGGCCTTGGCGTGGTATTGATTCCATTTTGGTTTTATTATCCTTTAATGCTTTACTAAAATATATTTCACTTTCAATTTTCGTTTTTTCAATAATTCCTTATATTTATCACAGGCATATACTAGCTTTGTGGCTGGAATATCCGGATTAAACTTATTAATAACAATAAACAACATGAGCAAATTGAGATTAGCATTTGTATTCTTTACGATTTTATTTATTTCATCGTACACTTTATTACAGGCTCAAACTCCTGCAGCAGCGCCTGTTACCGCTACTCAGCAGGCTAATGAGGCTTATAAATATAGCCCCGATGGACTAAGAAAAGGGACTTTGGCCAATCAATTTGATCACCTAAATTATATATCAAAAAATAACTACGACTTCAAGATGGTTCGCAAAACCAACCTGGAAATCGTAAAAAGGAATGTTGTCGACACAGTTGCGAAGTTGCGCAAGGAAATCACTACTTTAAAATCGTCTTCCAGTAACTATACTGCCAATACGAAAAACTTACAGGATTCCATTCAGCTATTAAAAGATCAGCTCGCCCAGGAACAGCAAAAAACGGACAGTTTTTCATTCATGGGCATCAATACCTCCAAAGGTTTATATAGCACCGTTGTCTGGACGATCATTGCGGTATTGGCTGTTGCTACCTTTATTTTCCTATTTTCTTATCGAAAAGCTAAGGTTGACACGGTAGAATTTCAGAAAACAGCGGAACAGTCGCAGGAAGAATTTGCGACATTCCGTAAAAAGGCAATGGAAAAAGAACAATTGCTGAAACGTCAATTGCAGGATGAACTCAATAAAAAGATATAGGATAGCCTAGTTCAAAGACTATACATTCTCTGTTTTTATCGACCTGAATCGACGCTCAATCTTGACCTCGCTTCAGGTCGATAACATTTAAATACCATACGCATCCAATCACATGGGCATCTGAAAAAGAAGTGCTGCTGCAAAAAAATAGGATGATCAACAGCTCGGAAAAGGTATATTTACAACAAGAGGAATCCAAACTAACAGAATTACAAGAGATAACATTTTGACATACATGAATAAAAATGTAATTTAATTGCAAATTCTATTTGTTTTTAAAAACGAATAACCTTATTTTTGCTGACCAAAAAAGAGGCCTTTTATGTCTCTTATACAAAATTGATTAATAAATATTTAGTCCCTATAATATGCCCAAGATTGGTAAAATAGCGCAGATTATCGGCCCAGTTGTTGACGTCAACTTCGCCGACAGTGAAAATCTACCTAAAATTTACGATGCATTGTACATTCAAAAAGAAAATGGACAACGTGTTGTATTGGAAGTTCAACAACACTTAGGTCAGGATCGTGTACGTACAATTGCCATGGACGCAACTGAAGGTTTGGTTCGCGGAATGGAAGTTGTCGATACTGGTGCTCCTATCAAAATGCCTGTTGGTGAAGAAATCAAAGGTCGTGTATTCAATGTAGTTGGTGATGCCATTGATGGTATCCAAGATTTGAATAAAGAGAATGGTCGTCCTATCCACAACGTCCCTCCTAAATTCGAAGATCTATCAACTGAATCCGAAGTACTTTTTACTGGTATCAAAGTTATTGACCTTTTAGAACCATATGCAAAAGGTGGTAAAATTGGTTTGTTCGGTGGTGCCGGTGTAGGTAAAACCGTATTAATCCAAGAGCTGATCAACAACATTGCTAAAGGTCACGGTGGTCTTTCGGTATTTGCCGGTGTAGGTGAACGTACACGTGAAGGTAATGACTTGTTGCGTGAGATGTTGGAATCGGGTATCATCAAATATGGTGAGCATTTTATGGAAGGCATGGAAAAAGGCGAATGGCCTTTGGACACTGTTGACCACGAATTAATGAAAGACTCTAAATGTACTTTCGTATTCGGTCAGATGAATGAGCCTCCTGGTGCACGTGCACGTGTTGCCTTGTCAGGTTTGACAGTTGCTGAATATTTCCGTGATGGTGATGGCGAAGGTCAAGGTCGTGACGTCCTATTCTTTATCGATAACATCTTCCGTTTTACACAAGCTGGTTCTGAAGTATCCGCACTATTAGGCCGTATGCCTTCAGCTGTAGGTTACCAACCGACCCTAGCAACAGAGATGGGTTTGATGCAAGAGCGTATCACGTCAACTAAAAACGGATCTATTACTTCAGTACAAGCGGTTTATGTACCTGCCGATGACTTAACTGACCCTGCTCCAGCGACAACTTTCGCTCACTTGGACGCAACGACAGTATTGTCTCGTAAAATTGCTGAGTTAGGTATCTACCCTGCTGTGGATCCTTTGGATTCTACATCACGTATCCTTTCTCCTGCTGTTTTAGGTGCTGAACATTACGATACTGCACAACGTGTAAAAGAAATTCTTCAACGTTACAAAGAATTACAAGATATCATCGCCATCTTAGGTATGGACGAGCTATCTGAAGAAGATAAATTAACTGTACACCGCGCACGTCGTGTACAACGTTTCTTGTCCCAACCTTTCCACGTAGCAGAACAATTTACAGGTTTAAAAGGTGTATTGGTAGACATCAAAGATACCATCAAAGGTTTCAACATGATCATTGATGGTGAGGTTGATGAATATCCAGAAGCTGCCTTCAACTTGGTAGGTAACATCGACGATGCTATCGAAAAAGGTAAGAAATTATTAGCAGAAGCAGTTTAATTTAGATATTGGACCATAGATATGAGATAATAGACTTTCGATTATCTCATATCTATTTGAAAACCTAAAGTTCTCAAATCTCATATCTCAAATCTTATATCTAAGAATAATGAAATTAACAATTATCACTCCCGACAAATTAGTATACGAAGGCGAAGTAACATCGGTTACTGTCCCTGGCTCTGCTGGCTCCTTTCAAATTCTGAAAGACCACGCGGCTATTGTTTCTACTTTGGAAGATGGAAAAGTAATTATTCAACAAGGTAAAGGTGGACAAGAAGTGTTCATTAAAGGTGGTGTTGTGGAAGCTAAAGACAATGTCATTACCGTGCTTGCTGAAGGAATTATCGGAGATTAAATCAATTGATTTTAAAATATTGAAAAGCTTCCGATAGAAATATCGGAAGCTTTTTTTTTAAAGTTTTTTTGACAATTTCTTCATTTTAGGAAGAAATTTGCCCTTTGTAACAAAAAATAATTTTTTGACCATGTAGACCAATTTTAAATATGGTATACGACTAACAAAATTTAAAACCGTAAAAACCGAATAATTACAGTTTAAAATTCTATAAAACAACATAACATAGAATTTTATTCTAAATAGAAAATTAGCACTTTAGCTATTGCCAATTATTGTAATTCCTGCTACCTTGAGGAAATGAAAATCGAAGGTTTTTACAGCAGCCTGAGATAGCGCGATTTACCAGCAAAAAACCAAACAGGGGAACTATTTATATAAGGTAAATTTTGGGTTATGAAATACTACGACAAGAACACATTGATTTATTTGGATGGAGCTTTTGTAAAAGCCTCCGAGGCTGCATTGAATCCCTTTGCACAATCGCTTCATTATGGCTACGCCGTATTCGATGGTTTACGTGCGTACAACACCCATAATGGCCCGCGCATCTTTAAAGCGGACAAGCATTTTGACCGATTAAAAAAATCCTGCGAAGCGGTTAATATTCCTTATCAATGGAGTAACCGGGAGCTAATTGACAAATGTTATGAACTTCTGGCCGTTAACAATTTACGGGAAGCTTATATCCGTCCTTTGGTGCTCACAGGTTCGAATATGCACCTGACGTCTTCTACAGAGGCTAATCTGATGATTGCCGCCTGGGAATGGGGGCCTTATCTCGGTCAGAACCTTTTACGTGTATGTATCTCTGACATCAAAAGACCTAATCCAAAATCTTTCAAAACCGACTCGAAGATATCAGGCCAATATGTAAACTCTATTCTGGCAACTACAGAAGCCATCAAAAGAGGTTTTGACGAGGCACTAATGCTTGACCATGAAGGTTTCGTGGCACAGGCTTCAAGCGAGAATATTTTTATCGAGAAAGATTTCAAAATCTATACGCCGCCAGCGAAAAACATTTTTCCCGGCATTACGCGGCAGACGGTTAAAAACATCTGTAAAAAACTGAATTTCGAAGTCATTGAAAAGCCATTGACAGTAGAAGATATCTATACTGCCGACAGCGCATTCTTATGCGGTACAGCAGCTGAAATTATCGGAATCAAACAAGTTGATGATGTGATCTATCAAGAAGAGTGGGAACACAGCATAGGGGCATCTATCCAAAGAAGATATAAAAATTTAGTATTAGAGAACGAAAATTATGAAGTCATCATCTAACGGCGAAAATGCAATGAACAAATACAGCCGTACATTTACACAAGACGAAACGCAACCTGCTGCTAAAGCCATGCTTTACGGTATCGGCCTGACAGATGCCGATATGGACAAGGCACAGGTCGGTATTGCCAGCATGGGATATGATGGTAATACGTGTAATATGCACCTTAATGATTTGGCGCAAATCGTCAAAAAAGGGGTTTGGAACAATGACTTAGTCGGTTTGACCTTTGGCACCATTGGTGTCAGCGACGGGATGAGCAACGGTACGGATGGTATGCGTTACTCACTGGTCAGCCGCGATGTAATCGCCGATAGTATTGAAACGATCTGTGGTGGTCAATATTATGATGGCTTGATCTCTATTCCTGGATGTGATAAAAACATGCCCGGTGCCATTATGGCTATGGCGCGTTTGGACCGCCCCTCACTAATGGTCTATGGGGGCACGATAGCACCCGGTCATTATAAAGGCGAGGAACTAAATATCGTTTCTGCATTTGAAGCCTTAGGACAACGTATCTGTGGCAACCTTTCCGATGAAGATTACGAAGGTATCATCAAACATACCTGTCCCGGTGCCGGTGCCTGTGGCGGTATGTATACCGCAAACACGATGGCCTCAGCAATCGAGGCATTGGGAATGAGCTTGCCATATTCTTCTTCTAATCCGGCAATCTCTGAAGAAAAGAAAAATGAATGTTTAGATGCGGGTAAATACATCCGTATCTTACTGGAAAAAGATATTAAACCTTCGGATATCATGACCCGTAAGGCATTCGAAAACGCCTTACGTACCATCGTTATCTTGGGTGGAAGTACCAATGCCGTACTTCACTTTATCGCAATCGGTAAAGCTGTAGGCGTTGATATTTCTCAGGATGACTTCCAACGTATGAGCGACGAGACCCCGGTGTTGGCAGATTTTAAACCTTCTGGTAAATACCTCATGCAGGATCTTCAACAGTTTGGTGGAACGCCTGCCGTGATGAAATATCTTTTGGATGAAGGTTTATTACATGGTGATTGTATCACTGTAACCGGAAAGACAGTTGCAGAGAACTTAGCGGATGTTAAATCCATTATGGAATATGAGCAACCTATTATCAAACCATTAAGCAACCCGATCAAAGCTACAGGGCACTTACAGATCCTGTACGGTAACTTAGCTGAAAAAGGGTCCGTTGCGAAGATCTCTGGAAAAGAAGGCGAGAAATTTACCGGTCCTGCTCGTGTATTTGACGGTGAGCATGATTTAGTTGCTGGAATAGCTTCCGGCAGAATCAAACCAGGAGATGTTGTCGTTATCAAAAATGAAGGTCCTGTGGGCGCTCCGGGTATGCCTGAGATGCTTAAACCTACTTCATTGATTATCGGTGCTGGCTTAGGTAAATCCGTGGCTTTGATTACAGATGGCCGCTTCTCCGGAGGAACACACGGTTTTGTCGTCGGTCACATCACGCCCGAATCTTACAAAGGGGGACTAATTGGCTTAGTCCATGATGACGATATCATCGAAATTGACGCCGTCAACAACAGTATCAATGTACTTCTTTCGGATGAAGAGATCGCACAACGTCGTGCGGCCTGGGTGCAACCAGCGTTGAAAGTCAGCAAAGGTGTATTATACAAATATGCTAAAACTGTAGCTGACGCCTCAGAAGGCTGTGTAACAGATTTGTAGAAGTTAAAAGTCAAAATTAAAAAGTTAAAAGTGGGAGACACTTAATAAGCCACAGGCTGAAGAGTTCAATCTCAAATATAATGTCTCTCATCTAAAATCTAATATCTCAATACTAATCAATATGAGTACACTGGAAATAACAGAAAATAAGGCTGCTACCAAGCAGGAAACGCCGACACAAATTTCGGGATCGAAAGCTGTTTTGGAAGCCTTATTGAGCGAAGGAGTTGATACCGTATTTGGTTATCCGGGTGGCGCAATTATGCCCATCTATGATGCCCTTTATGATTATACGGATCGTCTGAAGCATATTTTAGTGCGCCATGAACAAGGTGGAATCCACGCGGCGCAAGGTTATGCAAGAACTTCAGGTCGTACTGGTGTCGTCTTCGCGACGAGTGGCCCTGGAGCGACAAACTTAGTTACTGGACTGGCTGATGCCATGATCGACAGTAATCCTATTGTCTGTGTCACAGGTCAAGTCTTTGCCTCACTATTGGGGACAGATGCTTTTCAGGAAACGGATGTCATCAATATCACCGCACCGGTCACAAAATGGAACTATCAGGTCACCGACGCTACTGAAATTCCAGCTGCACTCGCAAAAGCATTTTATATTGCCAGCACCGGTCGTCCGGGGCCGGTATTGATTGATATCACCAAAAATGCGCAAATGCAATTGTTCGATTATTATGGTTACGAAAAATGCAACCATGTACGTAGCTACAGACCTGCCCCACAAGTGCGTAAGGAGTATGTCGAACAGGCTGCTGAGTTAATCAACAATGCAAAAAAACCATTTGTTCTTTTTGGACAGGGTGTCATCCTAGGTAAAGCAGAAGAAGAATTCAAAGCTTTTATCGAAAAGACCGGAATTCCATCAGCAGCTACTGTCATGGGATTGAGTGCGCTTCCTACTGACCATAAACTTCATGTCGGGATGTTGGGAATGCACGGAAATTATGCACCAAATGTCATGACCAATGAATGTGATGTCCTAATTGCTATCGGCATGCGTTTCGATGACCGTGTAACAGGTCGTTTAGACAAATATGCCAAACAGGCAAAAGTAATCCATTTGGATATCGACCCTGCAGAGATTGACAAAAACGTACAGACAACCGTACCGGTATGGGGCGACTGTAAAGAATCGCTGCCAATGCTTACAGAATTGGTTAAAGCCGTGGATCACTCCGCTTGGCTTCAACAATTCCGCGAACTTGAAAAAGAAGAAATCAAAGAAGTCATCCAAAATGAACTTCACCCACAAACCGATATTATGACCATGGGTGAGGTCATCAATGTGTTGAATGAATTGACAGGCGGTGATGCCATCATTACAACAGATGTAGGCCAACACCAAATGGTATCCTGTCGTTATGCCAAGTTCAATAACAGCAAATCCAATGTGACCTCAGGTGGTTTAGGAACAATGGGCTTCGGGCTTCCGGCAGCTATCGGCGCGTGGTATGGTGCTCCCGAGAAAACTGTTGTAGCCATTATCGGTGACGGCGGTATCCAAATGACCATTCAAGAACTGGGAACCATTATGCAATTTGGCGCGAAGGTGAAAATTTTGATCCTTAACAATGAGTTCTTGGGAATGGTACGCCAATGGCAACAACTGTTCCATGACAAGCGCTATTCATTCGTGAATATCACCAGTCCTGATTTTGTTGCTGTTGCCAAAGGATATTATATCGATGGTCAGAAAATTTCAGAACGGAAAGATCTCCGCACTGCACTTCAGACCATGCTTGAACACGATGGTGCTTATTTATTGGAAGTCATGGTAGGAAAAGAAAACAATGTATTCCCCATGGTCGCACAAGGAACATCCGTATCAGAGATCCGCTTAAAGTAAAGTTGAAAATGGAAAAACAAGAATATACCATTACCCTATACACGGAGAATTCTATCGGTCTAATCGGTAGGATCTCCACGATTTTTTCAAGAAGAAAAATCAATATCGAAAGCCTGAATACCTCCCCTTCCGAAGTAGAAGGCATACATCGGTTCACTATTGTGATTACTGAAGCAGAAGAGGTGCTACGGAAGCTTTGTCGTCAGTTGGAAAAACAGATCGACATTCTTAAAGCCTACTACAACACCAATGATGAAGTGATCTGGCAAGAGCAGGCGCTATATAAGGTACCTGCGGACGTGGTCAATGAAAAAGTTTATGTGGAGCGTTTACTACGTCAATATGGAGCCAACGTGGTTGTTATCCGTAATGATTATATCGTCTTTGAAACTGCAGGTCACCGCGAAGAGATCGATAAGTTAACGGAAGAACTGACCAAATATGGCTTGATCGAATTTGTACGCGGCGCACGTATTGCAATCATTAAAGATAGCGCCGGTTTCCACTCCAAACTCGTTCAGTTTGAGGCGAAGGAACCCTCTATTGAAATCGTTGAAAATGAATATCTCGACAAAAGAGACGACGTATTTACGATGTAAGTTTTAAAAATATCATGCAAGAAACATTTAAATTTATCCTCAAGTCGCGTCAGAAATTCATCGAATTAATTGATGGACTTTCCCCAGAACAACTCAACAAAATTCCAGCAGGATTTAATAACAATATCATCTGGAACTTTGCTCATATCGTTGTCAGTACACAGACCTTGGTCTATGTCCGCACAGGAATCAAAGCCGACACTTCTTGGGTGAAATATAACGAAGATTATAAAAAAGATACTAAACCAACCCGCTTTGTCGAACAAGCGGAAATTGATGAATTGAAAGAAATTGCAATCCGCAGTATCGAGCAAATTGCCACTGACTATGAAAATGGTGTTTTCGGAGAAATCAGCTCTTTTTCAACAGCAACCTACGGTTACCCAATGGACACAATTGAAGAAGTTATTGCCCTGACATCAGGACATGATAACGTTCATTTCGGTTACGCAATGGCTCAACGCAGATTAGTACAATAATTAAAATAAATAATCAACAACCAATAACAGAAAGAAAGTAAAACAATGGCAAATTATTTCAACACCTTACCGCTTAGAGAGCAGTTAGAACAATTAAGTCACGCTGAATTCATGGACAACAGCGAATTCACGGATGGTGTAAACGCTTTAAAAGGTAAAAAAATCGTAATCGTAGGATGTGGTGCACAAGGCTTGAACCAAGGTTTAAACTTAAGAGATAGCGGACTGGACGTTTCTTATGCTTTACGTAAAGAGGCTATTGAACAAAAAAGAGATTCCTGGAAAAACGCTACAGACAATAACTTTAACGTAGGCACTTACGAAGAATTGATCCCGACTGCGGATTTAGTTATCAACTTGACTCCAGATAAACAACATACATCAGTGATCAACGCCGTGATGCCATTGATGAAAGAGGGAGCTACATTGTCTTATTCACATGGTTTCAACATCGTTGAAGAAGGAATGCAGATCCGTAAAGATATCACTGTGATCATGGTTGCGCCAAAATGTCCGGGTTCGGAAGTTCGTGCAGAATACCTTCGTGGATTTGGTGTACCTACTTTGATTGCCGTTCACCCAGAAAATGATCCACAAGGAAAAGGTTGGGCTGAAGCAAAAGCATATTGTGTGGGAACAGGTGGTCACAAAGCCGGTGTATTGAAATCATCCTTCGTCGCAGAAGTAAAATCAGATTTAATGGGTGAGCAAACGATTCTTTGTGGATTGTTGCAAACAGGTTCGATCTTATCTTTCGACAAAATGGTCGAAAAAGGAATCGACGCGGGTTACGCATCCAAATTGGTACAATATGGTGTAGAGGTGATCACTGAAGCTTTGAAACATGGTGGCGTAAGCGGTATGATGGACCGTTTGAGCAATCCTGCAAAAGTAAAAGCTTTTGAGATCTCTGAAGAACTGAAGGATATCATGCGTCCATTGTTCCAAAAACACCAAGACGATATCATGTCAGGTCACTTCAGCAAGACCATGATGGAAGATTGGGCAAACGGTGATGCAAACTTATTGAAATGGAGAGCCGAAACAGGTGAAACAGCCTTCGAAAAAACTCCGGCTGCCGATGTTAAAATCAACGAGCAAGAATACTTCGACAATTATACATTGATGGTCGCTTTCATTCGTGCTGGGGTAGAATTGGCATTTGAAACAATGGTTGAAGCTGGTATCAAACCGGAATCAGCATACTACGAATCACTGCACGAAACACCCTTGATCGCTAACACAATTGCACGTAAGAAATTGTTCGAAATGAACCGTGTTATTTCTGATACAGCAGAATACGGTTGTTACTTATTCGATCAGGCTTGTAAACCGTTATTGGCTGATTTCATGAAAACTGTGGATACAGATTTAGTAGGTAAAAACTTCAACGAAGGTAAAGATGCTGCTGTTGACAATGCACAATTGGTTGCCATCAATGAAATTTTACGCGAGCATCCTGTAGAAATCGTTGGCCGCAAATTGCGTAAAGCGATGACTGCCATGAAAGCGATCAAAACTGTTTAAAAATCATACAAATCAGCTGTTTTTTTACGGCCGAAACGAATATCCAAGTGAATTCAATAGACATATGTGTCTTTAAATCATGAAAATTTCGTAATTTAGTATATTAAAACCAAGGTGATATTGAGACATTTACAATATCACCTTGGTTAATATAAAAATAACATAAGAGAGAATAAAAATGTCAAAAACATTAGTAGAAAAGATTTGGGATGCTCACGTCGTCAAGCGTGAAGAAGGGTTTCCAGATATTCTGTATATCGACACCCACTTAATTCATGAGGTTACTTCACCTCAAGCTTTTGATGGCTTACGCAAAAGAGGAATTCCAGTCTTTCGTCCAAAGCAAACGGTAGCTACTGCCGACCATAACGTACCGACCCTCAACCAACATTTACCGATCAAAGAAGAGTTATCGCGCTATCAAGTCGATATGCTGACCAAAAATTGCGCTGAATTTGGCATTGAACTCTATGGTTTGGGACATCCTTATCAAGGGATTGTACACGTGATCGGTCCGGAGTTAGGTATCACACTGCCGGGTAAAACAATGGTCTGTGGAGATAGCCATACCTCGACACACGGTGCCTTTGGAGCTATTGCATTTGGTATTGGAACCTCTCAGGTTGAACAGGTCTTTGCGACGCAATGTTTATTGCAGTCCAAACCTAAAACCATGAAAATTGAAGTCAATGGTACCCTACAAAAGGGTGTTGGCGCAAAAGATATTATTCTCTATATTATCGCTCAGATTTCTGCGGCAGGTGGGACAGGCTATTTTATCGAATATGCAGGTTCAGCAATCCGCTCGTTGAGTATGGAAGCACGGATGACCATCTGTAACATGAGTATTGAAATGGGCGCTCGTGGCGGTTTAATTGCACCCGATCAGATTACATTTGATTATGTGAAAGGCCGTGAATTCGCGCCAAAAGGAGAAGATTGGGACAATGCCCTTGCCTACTGGAAAACATTATATTCAGACGAAGACGCGATCTTCGATAAGGTATTGACATTTGATGCAGCAGATATCGCTCCGATGATTACCTATGGTACAAATCCGGGCATGGGTATGGGTATTGCAGAACATATCCCAGCAACCAGTGCACAACCGGAATCGGAAAGACCTTCGTATCAAAAAGCCTTAGACTACATGGGCTTTAAAGACGATTCCGTTGTCTTGGGTAACCGTGTTGATTATGTATTTATCGGGAGCTGTACGAATTCCCGTATTGAAGATTTACGTGAAGTAGCTTCTTTCGTGAAGGGAAAACAAAAAGCACAGGATGTTGAAGTATGGATCGTACCGGGCTCCAAACAAGTTGAAAAACAAGCTAAAGAAGAAGGTTTGGATAAAATATTTGAAGCCGCGGGATTCCAATTGCGTGAACCAGGATGCTCGGCATGTTTAGGAATGAACGAAGATAAAATCCCGGCAGGCAAATATTGTGTTTCAACTTCAAATAGAAATTTCGAAGGCCGTCAGGGACCTAATGCACGTACCATGTTGGTATCGCCACTCACCGCAGCAGCAGCAGCAGTAACTGGCAAAATAACAGATGTTAGAGAGTTGATCTAAGAAAATAACTATAATATATTAATCTAAAAATGAAAAGTAACATTAAGATCACATCTATCATCTTAGCCGGAGCGACACTTTTTACCAGTTGCGCAAGCACAACAATGATTCAGTCAAATCCAGTTGGTGCAAAAGTTTATATTCAAGGTGAATATGCGGGGACAACACCATATTCTTATAAAGACACAAAAATCGTTGGTAGTACGACTAACCTGAAAATTGAGAAAGAGGGGTATGAACCATTCTCAACAAGTTTCTCACGAAATGAAAAAGCTGATGTCGGCGCTATTATAGGCGGTATTTTTGTCTTGGTTCCATTTCTATGGACAATGAAATATAAAGACCAACATACATACGAACTAATACCATTGGGTGCAGGGACAAAAAAAGAAACCACAACAGATACATCAATAGCAGCGAAATTACAAGAGCTGAAAAAGATGTATGAGGACAAGCTCATCACCAAAGAGGAGTACGAACAACAACGGGAAAAGGTTTTGAACAACTATAGTTCGACTGAAAATAAAACAGATAAAAAAACAGAAAGCTAATATTTAAAGCTTTTGGTTTTTTATTTTGACTTTTTAAAAAAATGAAAAAATTTGAAACTTTAACATCACAGGTAGTTCCATTACCTATCGAAAATATTGATACCGATCAGATCATACCGGCACGTTTTCTAAAAGCGACCACACGCGAGGGCTTTGGAGACAACCTGTTCCGTGACTGGCGTTTTGATAGCGAAAATCAGCCTAAAGCAGATTTCGTATTGAATAACCCCACTTATTCCGGAAAGATATTAGTGGCCGGTAAAAACTTTGGCTGCGGCTCTAGCCGTGAACATGCTGCATGGGCAATCCAGGACTATGGCTTTGACGTTGTTATCAGTTCGTTTTTTGCAGATATTTTTAAAGGTAACGCCCTTAACAATGGCGTATTGCCGATACAGGTTTCTGATGAGTTCTTAGCCAAAATCTTCGAATTGGTCCACCAAAATCCAAACACAGCAATTATCGTTGATCTCGAAAAACAAACAGTTATGTTAACAGAGACTGGCGATCAATTTGAATTTGAAATCAATCCATACAAAAAATCATGCTTGATTAATGGATACGATGATATCGATTTTATCCTGAATCAAAAAGATCTAATTGAATCATTTGAAACAACAAGAAAATGGTAGACCCAGTCGTCCATATTGCCAATTTAACTATTCAGCATGGTAAAGATACCATACTGCAAGAGTTAAATTGGCAAATTTTCCCCGGAGAACAATGGATCCTTGGCGGTCCAAGTGGCACGGGAAAAACGACGCTTGCAAAAGCAATTACTGGACAACTAAAATACGAGGGTACCCTATCCTTTCATCTTGATAGGGAAAGCCCTTTGCCAGCGATTGTGCATTACGTCTCCAATTGGTTTCAATTTACCAATCTGGAGGGTGATCGCAATTTCTATTATCAACAACGCTACAACAAATTTGCAAAAAACGATACCTTAACGGTCTTTGCGGAATTAAAGCATTATGCAAAGGACGAACAGTTAGCCTTTGAAGATGTCACACCCTACCTCAGCATTTTTGGGTTTGAAAACTTCAAAGATCAACAACTGATCGAACTTTCCAGTGGCGAACACAAAAGGCTACAGTTGGTCAAAGCGTTATGGCTTCAACCACAGGTCTTGATTATCGACCAGCCTTATACCGGGCTGGATGTACAGTCTAGAAAAGATTTGAATCAAATCTTTGATCAGCTTGCAGAAAAGGGCGTATCACTACTGTTGATTACGAATGATGATGAACAGCCGGATTGCATCAATCGCTTTGCCGAAATCCAGGATGGGAAAATAGTCATTCGCCAAAACAGCAGCGAAATTTCGAAAGGAGTACCACGAAAGCGAAAGGAATTACCTTATTTTTTACAGAAATCGCCAAAAATCTCCGCCCCGATTATGGTCAAGATGAAGCAAGTCCATATTTCTTATGGCGATAAGGAGGTTTTAAAAAACATTGACTGGGAAGTGAAAGCAGGTGAAAAATGGCTATTGCAGGGTCATAATGGCTCAGGGAAATCAACTTTATTAAGTCTGATCAATGGAGACCATCCGCAGGCCTATGCCAATGACATACACTTGTTTGGTAAAAAACGGGGATCAGGAGAAAGTATCTGGGAAATCAAAGAACACCTTGGAATTATTTCGCCCGAATTACATTGGTACTACGATATGAATGCCAACGTAGGCCAGACCATCGCTTCAGGCTTTTTCGACTCAATGAGTCTTTATCAGAAATTAGGCTACGAGCAACAGCAGAAGCTCGATCAAGTGCTCCATTTCTTTGATCTCAAAGATGTAAAGCATAAAACTTTGGGATCTTTACCTTTAGGCCAACAGCGACTGGTACTCTTAGCGCGAACAATCGTAAAACATCCCGAATTACTTATACTAGATGAACCTTGTCAAGGGTTGGACAAGGAGCAATCGCAATATTTCAACGATGTGATCGATGACCTGAGCAAGAATGGGCAGACGCTGATATATGTCGGTCATTTTCAGAGCCAATTGCCGACCTGCATAGATAACAGGATGGTACTGGAAAGAGGTGAAATTAAATCCGTGGAACGAGTTATCCACAAAAAAGAGGTTTTATCAACATAAAAATTGTGGAAAACCCATTAATTAGAAACAAATAAAAAAGATAACAGATCAGGCACGAGCTAGCGTCTCTGTACTCAGATCTAATATCTCAATACTAAAATACAATGAACAAAAATATTTTAATCATACCTGGAGATGGCATTGGCCAAGAAGTAACAACCTGGGGTAAAAAAGTTTTAGAGAAAATCGGTGAAAATTATGGCCATGAATTCAACTTTGATGAGGCCATCATGGGACATACTGCAATTGAAGCGACTGGCAACCCACTTCCAGATGAAACATTGGCGAAGGCAAAGGCATCCGATGCCATTCTTTTCGGTGCAATTGGACATATCAAATATGACAATGATCCCTCAGCTAAAGTAAGACCAGAACAGGGCTTATTGAAAATCCGCAAAGAACTAGGACTTTACGCCAACCTTCGTCCAATCCTTTTGTTTGATGAATTATTGGATGCTTCAAGCCTAAAACCTGAAATTCTTCGCGGCACCGACATTCTTTTCTTCCGTGAATTGACAGGCGATGTATATTTTGGTGAGAAAAACCGTAATGAAGACAATACCTTCGCTTCGGATCTGATGAATTACCACCGTTATGAAGTAAAGCGTATCGCACGCAAAGCTTTTGACGCAGCCCGTACACGTAACAAAAGATTATGCTCGGTTGATAAAGCCAATGTCTTAGAAACCTCTCGCCTTTGGAGAGAAGTAGTCCAAGAGATTGCCAAAGAATATCCAGATGTGGAAACGGAGCACATGTTTATCGATAATGCAGCCATGCAATTGGTTAAAAATCCGAAAAAATTTGACGTTGTATTAACGGCTAATCTTTTTGGTGATATCCTGACCGATGAAGCTTCACAAATTGCCGGTTCAATGGGTATGTTGGCTTCCGCTTCAGTGGGTGATGGCACAGGTTTCTTTGAGCCTATCCACGGTTCAGCACACGATATTGCGGGTCAGAATAAAGCGAATCCACTTGCTTCCATTTTATCTGCAGCCCTAATGCTTGACATTAGCTTTGGTCTTCAGGAGGAAGCAAAAGCGGTCACCAACGCTGTTGCTGAAACGTTGAAAGCTGGCTGGAGAACAGGTGACATCGCCAATAGTAACACCGATGCATCAAAAATCTTAGGTACGCAGGAAATGGGTGAAAAAGTATTAGCGTTTATTAAATAATAATGAGATATGCGTGGGGAGTTTTGCTTCTTACGTTTTTTTATAAATCTTTTGAATTAAGAAATTATGTTACACGATCCTAATCATCTTTATATCTTCGACACCACATTACGTGATGGCGAACAGGTACCAGGATGCCAATTAACTACACCAGAGAAAATTGAGATCGCAAAGGACTTAGAAAAACTAGGGGTTGATATTATCGAAGCTGGTTTTCCTGTTTCCAGTCCCGGAGATTTTCAATCTGTAGTAGAACTATCCAAGGCGGTGAATGATGTTATTATATGCGCATTGACCCGTGCCAATCAGAATGATATTGATGTAGCTGCAGAAGCATTGAAATTTGCCAAGCGTCCGCGTATCCATACCGGTATTGGCTCTTCGGATATGCATATCAAGTATAAATTCAATAGTACACGTGAAGAAATTTTAGAACGTGCAGTAGCAGCTGTAAAACATGCTAAATCCTATGTGGAAGATGTAGAGTTTTATGCCGAAGATGCGGGTCGTGCAGATCTGGAATTTTTAGCTAAAATGGTTGAATCTGTCATTGCTGCCGGCGCAACGGTCGTAAATATTCCAGATACCAACGGCTACTGCTTACCGGACCAATATGGTTCCAAAATCAAGTATCTCAAGGAAAATGTACGCAATATTGATCAGGCAATTATCTCGGCACACTGCCATAATGATTTAGGCCTTGCTACTGCGAACTCTATCGCAGCTATACAGAACGGCGCCCGTCAGGTTGAATGTACCATCAATGGAATCGGTGAACGCGCGGGAAATACCTCTTTGGAAGAAGTAGCAATGATCCTTAAAGTACATAACCAAGCTTTCGGTAGCTTAACGTCAAATATCGATAGCCGTATGTTTACCTACCTGTCCCGTAAGGTGAGTGAAATGATGAACATGCCTGTGCAACCCAATAAAGCAATTGTTGGACGGAATGCCTTTGCCCATAGTTCAGGTATCCATCAGGATGGTTTTTTGAAGCACCGCGAAAATTACGAAATCATCAGACCAGAAGATGTGGGTTTGGATGAAGCAGATATTATCTTAACGGCGCGTTCAGGTAGACATGCACTTAAACACCATTTAGAGCGTTTGGGCTTTCATCTTGAAAAAGATGACCTAGCAGATTGCTATCAACGCTTTTTGGTTTTGGCCGACGAAAAGAAAAATATTTGCGATGATGACCTAAAAAGCCTCATCCAAGAAAAGATATAAAAAGGAAGGCTGCACATGCAGCCTTTTTTTATCAGGAATACATTTTTAAGAGGATTCTGCAATAACATGTATAAACTTTTTTGTACTATGTACGCCTGATCTTTTTCATAAAAATCAACTGAATTTAAATCAAATTTAAACACAACATAGGTAGCATCTCTAGCATCGCGGCGGATATCCCCGTTTTCTTTACTACCTTCATTAGACATATCATCTAACTATGAATCTATCAACCCTAAACATCGATTCCGAAGCTACGCTTGAGCGTATCAAATCTGTGGTCAATCGTACGCCCTTACAATATAACCGACATTTATCTGAAAAATATGGCGCGGAAGTCTATCTCAAACGAGAAGATTTACAAGTGGTACGTTCCTATAAACTGCGGGGTGCCTACAATAAAATTATCTCGTTGACAGAAGAAGAAAGACAACGTGGTGTGGTCTGTGCCAGCGCAGGTAATCACGCTCAGGGGGTAGCCTTTTCATGCAACAAATTAGACATTAAGGGCGTCATATTTATGCCTGGACCAACCCCACGCCAAAAGATCTCCCAGACCGAAATGTGGGGCAATGGCAATGTTGAAATTGTATTGACCGGCGATACATTTGATGACTGTCAAAAAGCGGCTCTGGCCTATACGGAAGAACATGGAATGACTTTTATTCCGCCATTCGATGACCTCAAAGTTGTGGAAGGACAAGGCACGGTAGCGGTAGAGGCATTACAGGATCTACCCGATATGGATGCGATCTTTATACCGATCGGTGGTGGTGGACTCGCTGCGGGTGCAAGCTACTACCTGAAAAGTAAAAACAAAGCAATCAAGTGCTATGGCGTCGAGCCTGAGGGAGCACCATCGATGCAGGCCGCGTTGGAAAACGATGCCCCTTTTGAACTCGAGCATATCAACAAGTTTGTGGATGGGGCTGCTGTGAAAAAAATAGGCGCCACAACATTCGCCATCGCCAAGCAGCTGCTGGATGATACACGTTCCATCCCCGAAGGTAAAATCTGTACCTGCATTCTGGAACTATATAATAAGGATGCAATCGTGGTTGAACCTGCGGGCGCACTTTCGGTCGCCGCATTGGAGTTCCACAAAGACGAAATTAAAGGTAAGAAAGTCGTCTGTATTATTTCTGGTGGCAATAATGATATTGACCGCATGAGTGAGATCAAAGAACTGTCTTTACTTTATGAAGGTTACAAGCATTATTTTATTGTCCGGTTCCCACAAAGACCAGGCGCGTTGAAACTTTTTGTATCCGAAGTTCTCGGTCCCAAAGATGATATCACCCGGTTTGAATTTATCAAAAAAACAGAACGGGAAAGAGGTCCCGCTTTGGTCGGTATTGAGCTCAACAAGCCTGAAGATTACGAAACACTGATCGCAAGGATGAAAGAATACAAATTTGATGTTATTGAAATCAATAAAGATCAAACTTTATTTGAGTATCTGGTCTAAAAATATAAATCCACCATTTAGGTATAAAATGCCTCCAGAAGTTTAACGAACTTTATGGAGGCATTTTTATATAGGAAAGAACGCAGCCCCATTGTCAAAACTGTGCAGCATACCCTTTCCGAAAATTACATTTCAATAGCTTAACAAGAGCAAAATGGGTAAAATCGGCTCATTTTATCAACCATTCCGAAAATCAGTCTGCGCCATTCACGCAAGTCCATTATAGCGGTTAAAATTTATGCTATTTTTCATGATATAAAAATCTTATATTTAAGTGTTTAATCAATACTACAAGAAAAATGAGAGTACTAATTTTAACGATTCTGACCTTAATCGGTCAGCTTACCTTCGCACAGGAAGACAAAAGTAAACGTCCAAGTCCTCCGGCCAATACGAAAGTAACGACCACCGACGGTGTGACAATTGACATCAACTATAGCCGTCCTTCATTGAAAGGTCGCAAGCTCGGCGTCGATATCGCCCCCATTGGAAAAGTCTGGCGTACGGGCGCCAATGAAGCCACCACGATCGAGTTCAACAAAGATGTACTCGTAGAGGGTAAAAAGCTAGCAGCAGGGAAATACGGTCTTTACAGCATCCCCGGAGAGCATGAGACAACCTTGATGTTCAGCAAAGTGTGGAACCAATGGGGTACAAAATATGATGCTAAAGATGATGCTCTGCGCGTTTCTGTTAGCAATAGTACCAGCAGCAATATGCAGGAACAGTTCAAGATAAACGCGACCGCAGATGGGAATATTTCCCTGGAATGGGGAGAATATGCCGTCCCTTTTAAAGTCAAGGCAAGCAACTAGCGGATCCCATAAGTCCGTTTTATAACAATAGGCTACCGGTCAAAGTACGACGGGTAGCCTATTGTTATAGGATCGGAAAGCTTTTATATGGTCAAAAAGCAATTCGTATGCTTAGTCAATAATCGTCTTTTCAGTAACGGTCTTATCTGTTTTATTCAAGCCGTACTTTACCATAAAGGCGTTATACTCCTCCTCATCACGGTTCATTTTATCGTACCAGTTCTTTTTTAGGATTAGCGTCGTAATACCCAATACAAGGATTGTTGTAAGTAAACCCTGCCCTTGTTTGATCACAATATACATCGGCACCAAGGTTAGACAACATTGCCATAAGATACCCACCGCTACATTCACCATATCCCGTTTGAAATGATTATTCTTCTTGAGATCAGGATATTTTGCGAGCGCTTTTTGATGAATAGGCCTCCAGAATCCCCAAGGACGTACACGCACATAAAAATCGACTAACACGTCCTCTTCGGTAGGCTGGGATAGCCATGTACCGGCAAAACAGCCCAATAGGGATAAGGCAAACAAAACAGGAAAGAAATACAGCGGCAGTGTATCCGGAAAAATTTGCGGTAATAGGATTGCTCCAAATATCCCGGTCAACATTCCCCAGAAAAATCCGGCGCCGTTAAAACGCCACCAATGCCATTTCAATACATTTGCTGCGATATAACCACCATAAAGAGCGGAGACAATCCATTGCAAAACCGAATTTATATTCTGCACATACAAACCTATAACCGTGCTGCAGACGACCACTGCAATCGATACAATATAACTTAGACGGATCTGCTTTTTGGGAGAGGCAGACCGGTACATAAGCTTCAACAGCACATCGTTTACTAGATAGGCCTGTGCAGCATTCACCGTTGATGCAAATGAAGACATAAATGCCGCCAATAGACCTGCCAACAATAATCCAGTCAGCCCAACTTTGCCGAAGCGGCTGATTGCTTTGGGCAAGATGATCTCAAAATCCATCTGATTGCCCATCTGCGCAAATTCATCCCTAAAAAACACAAGTGCTAGCACTGTGAAACCCATGATCATCAGATAACGCGGAATAAGTAGGATCACCGACACCGAACCACTCATCAAAGCCGCCTCTCTCGGAGATCTACAGGCCAATATCTTCTGCATATCATAGTTGGCCGCCGGTCCTGCCATGCTCATAAATATACCCTTAAACAGCATCATCATGACAAATACGGTAAAAAGATTATACTGATCATTGGCGATCCGGTCCATGATGGAAGGAAGTAAAGTACTCCAGTCCAGATCCAATTGCCAACCAAAGAAGGGCGAATCCCAACCTTCTGGCGTATTAGCCGCCAATAGCTCGGGACTAACCTGCTGCATGGCAATCACAGCAATGGCAATCCCCGAAATAATCATAATGCCAAACTTGACTATATCCGCCCAGACAATACTATGCATTCCCCCAAGCATGACGTAAAAAGTCGTGATTGCGGTAAAGAAAATGCCGTACAATTGAGGCGCCATTGCAGGGTCAATCGTCAAGGGAATAAAGCGGGATACCTGCTCCCATGGAAAAAAAACCTCCATGAATTTCCCTATACCAATAAAACCATAACATAAAAACCCGAGTACCGCAACAATAGCGTATAGAATCACAATGGTGTACGCCCCGTCTGCACCCCGACCATGACCAAAACGCGTACGGATCCACGCTGCTCCGGTCAGAACATTGGAACGTCGAAGCCAGACAGATAAATAGACCATCAAAAAGATCTGATTGAAAACAGGCCATAACCAGGGAATCCACATACTTTTTAAGCCATATACAAAAGCAAGATAGACCATCCACATGGTCCCCGAAATGTCGAACATACCTGACGCATCAGAAATACCGAGCATATAATAAGGCAGGGTCTTCCCGCCTAAAAAATAGGAATCGAGATTCTTAGCGGCTCGTTTTTTGAGGATCAAACCGATTACAATCATCGCTATTAAATAACTAACGATGATAACTATATCTATTACGGAAATTTCCATGAATATTCTTTTCGTGGTCATCCGCAATCTACAATTATATTTCTATTTCTCCAATTGATCAATGACGACCGACACCGGGTAATGATCGGATATCCCTTCAAGTGCTGCGCCATTATGAACTTCTACCTGTTGCACATGCGGGGCTAAAGCTTCAGATAACAAAATATAATCCAAACGTTCGGAAACAGCAGGCAGTCGGGCGTCTCCCCATTTCCAATTATAGAGCGTGGCTGTAGGGAAGCTAGCCCGTTTGGACTCAGGAAACACAGCGCGTCCGATACAATCATCAAAACCTGCAGCCATAAAAGTTGACAATACACGATAATCAAATCTACTACCGTTCATATTGCCATATTGTGGATGCTCCTGATCCCATTTTCTTAGATTCGCCTTCAATGCAGACTTCGGCTCCAACCAGCTGGCATCCAACGGAGAATAAGCGTTCAGGTCTCCCATAATGATACAGTTGTCCAAACGGTTAGTCTTTATATATTCTACAATTTGTCTTGCCTCTCCCAGTCGATATTTCCAGGAAAAGGGACTTAAATGGGTCACAATAAGATCTAAGTTTTTGATCTTTACATGTAGCATGCCATGCCAGAAGCTATCCACCTGCGCTTTAATCAGCGTAATTGGATAACGCGAGGAGATACCGACGGGGTAACCTTTCTCTTTTAATAAAACCGTATAGGGATGGCCATATGTTTTGGCCAATTGTGCGAGATCTGTTTGCTTAAAATCGACCAGTTCCTGCAATGCAACAATATCAGGCTGCTCTTTTCGAATCCAATCACTAAATTTATCTTTACGGTCCTGCTGCTTCTCAAAGCCATTCCAGATATTATAGGAGATAATTTTTAAGGTCTCCGATTCTTGAGCCCGCACCGAAAACGCCAAGCTGAAAAGACTGATCAAAGCGAGAATTTTAGCACAAACATTCTTTAACATAGCATTGTTTTTTTCATTGCACATTTTGTTATCATATATTTCATCTCCCTTTGCATAACCTGTGCTAAGCACACTATTTTAGGCATACAATTTACGATCATTTACTATAACTCGGGTACACTTTGTATTTCTTGTTGGTCGAGTGCTATTGTGAAAGCCGTCCGACCTCCCCCCGACTTTTATTATTTATATACCGCATATTATCATCAATTAGATTAACCACTTTACGCAGTGATTCTGCTGAACGGAGTCCATCTGCCGGTGTATTCAGGCAATAATCCAATAATTTCGCTATAGAAGAAACCGCAACATGTGTCCGCGTATCGCTAGACGCATAATAAATGTACACCGTTCCATCCGGATCCATGATCCAGCCATTGGAAAAAAGCACATTGGATACATCGCCCACCCTTTCCTCTCCTTCTGGCGCCATGAGATAGCCCGCAGGTTCCGCGATTAATTCACTTGGATCCGCTAGGCTCGTGAGATAAAGATATAACACATAGCGTAAACCCGCTGCAGTCCCCCTGACACCATGTGCAAGATGCAACCAACCTTTTTCCGTCTTTAGTGGTGCCGGTCCCTCCCCATTTTTAAGTTCCTTGATGGTATGATAAA
Organism: Sphingobacterium sp. CZ-UAM; assembly: GCF_002000245.1. Taxonomy (GTDB): domain Bacteria; phylum Bacteroidota; class Bacteroidia; order Sphingobacteriales; family Sphingobacteriaceae; genus Sphingobacterium. The sequence goes on from NZ_MTCM01000003.1 coordinate 43,832, forward strand.
AACGTTTATTAATAATCTTTTCCTCCCGGATAACAGCTTTAGTGATATCCTCCACTAGCGCCCATCCGATGCCGCCACCACTTTTTGCCAAAATAAAATCGTCCTGCGGGCGTGTATAGAATGCATATTTGCCCTGCACAAACTCAGGGTGAAGTACCACATTCCGTTGTTGGCTAGTTGCTTTTAAATTAGGCAGGCGCTCCCATTGTATCAGATCTTTGGACCGGATGATCCCCGCGGAAGCTACCGCACTGGAGAGATCTCCCGGGGCAGCATCTGAGGCACGACGTTCACTGCAGAAAATCCCATAAACCCAACCATCTTCATGTGTTGTAAGCCGCAGATCGTAGACATTGGTTTCATCAGCTTCCGAATCTGGAAGTAAGACAGGATGATCCCAAAAACGAAAATGGTCAATACCATTGTCACTTTCGGCAATTGCAAAAAAAGATTTTCGGTCTACCCCCTCCACACGAACGAATAGCAGATACTTTCCTTTCCAATACAAAGCTCCGGCATTCATCGTCGAATTGAAGGCAATCCGCTCCAAAAAATGAGGATTTGTCAAAGGGTTGAAATCGTAGCGCCAGGTCAGCGGAATATGTTCTTTGGTGACGACAGGATTAAAATAACGCGTAACGATTTTACCGGCACTGGATAATCCAACATTTGTTTTTTCGATTAATAAACGCTGTGTTTCAATAATGTAAGCTTGCTGGCATTTAAAGGATTCGGACATAAAATTACGTAAGTTCAAAAAATAGTTTATTATAGATTCGCTGGATAAAGTGGAATACGTGTCACCCGGTGAAAAGCAGTGCCGCTACTAGTTGCTATTTCAAGTTCAAACAGCACTTCTTTTGTTTTTGGATCAATTTCCATCACACGGCCTCCGGTCCCTATGCTCGTTTTCACACCCATACCAGGGAAAAATAGCACATTGCCCGTTTGCGACAGGTATTGAACCCCTGATAAAGCCTGAGAAAATGCACTTCCTCCCCTTTCTTTTCCATATGACCAAAGCTGTTGGACTGTTTTTTTGGTCCTATCAATTTTATATTCTACAACACGGCTATAATTGTTTGCACCTGATCCAAAATTGGGTATCCAGCTTCGATTATAACCATTATCGAAGACCAGGATACGATCTTCGGAAAGCGCTACTGGCGTATGCGGTCCCCAAGGCCAATCAAATCCTGCGCTGCTTGCATCACCATTGATGACAGCCGGATCAGTAATCGCTGTACCATCTTCGGCGACGGGTTTCAACAACAACGACTGGTAATTGGCTCCCCAGAATTTATGCGGTGAAATCATCCATTGGGCTTGGCCAGCGCGGTTAAAACGTACAATTCCCTGATAACGTAATGTCGCCAATAGGTCATCACCTATTTCGGCAATGGAATTGTTGTGTGCCCAGTTATTTGCTGTCTGAGAAAATGCAGGCGGTGTAATACCATCAGGTTTTACGTAACGGGCAGTATCCAGCTGTTTGGCCAGGTCCCACTCATTGACCAAGGCCCCTGTTTGGGGATTCAGTTCAATGATAAAGTCATTGATACGAGGCTCACCATTAACCAGACGTGCGGCTGTTTTTGTGACTGTTATTAAAAAATTGCCGTTGGCAGCCTCTGTAATTTCGTGATGAAATCCGAATCCCAGTTTAGCGAGATCCCATTCCCGCTTGAGATTACCGAACATATCAATTTCCACTACCCTTTGCTGCGCCTGATCACCTGCAATGAATGTTCCATTTTTGGTTCGTTTAAGACCAATAGAATAAGAGAGACGTTTCAAATCAGGCGATGATTTAAACTGTAGAAGCCAGCGCAATTCCCCTTCTTGATCAACCATATAAGGAAGAGAAACATCCGCTTCGCTTCTTCCGGGATAATGCACCAGATTGACTCCCGGCTCCATTTTACCAGTTTGGGCTTTTACTATTTTCCATCTTGGAAAGTCCTGTACATTCAATGCTGCAGTCTGGATATGTAGGGTCGTTTTCCCTCTTTCATTGCCTTCCCGATCGGTAAAAATCAGATCGACAACGTTATTATAATCGGCATACAAACCCAATATGGGAATACGCTGACGTTGCGTTTCGCTTGTACAGAGATGGCTGATCGTACCTTGTTTACCTTGTTTACCGTGCACTATTACCTTCACACGACCATATGTTGGTAATCCGACATCCACTGATGCCGCCAAGGGATTGTATCCCGAAGGATTGATTTTAATGTTCTCAACGATATAATCAAGCGATGTACCTTTCGTTGGAATTGCCAATTTGGAACCATCACTAAATGTAAGTTCAGTTCGCCAGCGGGCTAGTTCAGCGTCTATTTTTGAAATGTTCTGCAGTGGGACATTTACACTTCCTTTTTCAAAATTGAAGATATACTCATCCGTTTTCTTTGTGACTTCTAGCAGCAATTCGCCCCCCTCTACCTTTGCATTCAAGGATTGTTTGGCAGGTAATTCTACTGGCGTTTCTCGATCTTTCTTACAAGAAACAAACAGCAACAGAAAGGTTGCTCCATATAAGAACAAATCTGCAAAAGTACTTCCTATTTTTCTCGTTGCTATCATACATTTATTTTGTTAAAATGGCGCTTTTTCTAATATTCCAGTAGCAGGAATTCTGCTACTGGATAAAAATTTAGGTTTATGTGTGCAGTACTGTACTATCATTTACTGCTGTTTGAGGAATAAAATTGTTTAATTACCGCTTTTTATACTGCAAAAAATACCCAGCGGCTTGTCAGCTGAAAATTGAATACCATAAAAATCTGAATTGCCTGTTCTCTTTTCCCCCAATTGAGGAATCCAATATTCATATTCAAACATGCCCGCCCCATAAACTGAAATACTATAGGTGCCCTCCGGAATATTTTCGTATAAAATATTAGACCAGGGTGCGGAAGGAAAACTCAAATTAATGACATCATTACCGCGCCACAACTGCACACCTGCTGTTAAGGTGTACGCGGTATTATTGTTCAGGCGAAGCGTCGCACCAGCAACAATTTTAACGGTGCCTTGAGTGGCCAAGTTCTTTTCAACAGTTTGTTTACCTGGTTGCACATTTTTGTCCTTATCGGAAGTAGAGTTTGCATAGGCCGAGCTAACTGCTGCACAAATTAAAAGTGGAATTGATTTTAAAAAATTCATAATTTACTATTTTTAAAATTATAATTGAGTTTATCATTAAAATTTCTCACCAAGTAAATTGGATAGCTTACAGCTTGTAACCATAAACAAAGCTGTAAGCTATTCCTGATTTATCTCCACAACGGATGCTGCTGAATTTTTGTGTTGGTATTTATCTCGCTCTCTGGCAAAGGCAAATAATAATGTTTTGGTTGAAACTCTGCGGCACCCTGTTTTTTGTTATCTACAAAGATCTTTTTCATATCGGCATAGGCATACCAACGTTTTAGATCGAAAAACCGATGCCCCTCAAAGAAAAATTCCAATTCATTTTGCCTGATTACCTCTTTCATCAATTCATCTGCATTGGCCCAAGTTTTATTTGCCAAACCTGCGCGATCGCGAACGCGTTTTAAACTAGCGGCAGCTCCAGCAGTATTTCCATTTCGAGCACAGGCCTCTGCATGCAACAACAATACCTCAGCAAAACGCAGCAAACGAAAGTTATTGTTTGTATTTGCAGCATCATACATGCTGTTACCCCCAGATACATTTCTAAAGAAATTGGTATATTTCTTAATCAGGAAACGTCCTTCCTTATTATCAATTTTCGGATATACCAAGCCGGGATTTGCTGAAATCTTTGCCATGGATTCCGACCACAACTTATCAAAAGAAAGATTTCCGAACCAGGCTCCATCCGTAAGACCAGTTTCATAATCCGAATATTTCCAGTAGAAACTGGTGTACATCCGCTTATCAAAGCGTGTGTCTGATCCTTTCGGGCGCTCTTCTGCTATAAAATCACGAACGACAGAAATACCAGGTACCAATTTAAACCAGGCTCCCGTGCCAGCAGGTCCTGCAAAATTGGGGATAATAAAGCCCTGACGACTATTCGGGTTTTCTGATCCCCAGATACCATCTGAACCATATTTACCGTCGTATACCAACTCCCAAACTGACTCCTTATTGAGCTTTGTGTTATCTTTGAAATTATCTTCAAAATTTTCAACTAGATCATAGTTATATGGAGCAGTTAATAGCGCTTTCAACTCGGTTTCGGCTTCTCCATATTGTTTGGTATAAACCAATGCCTTTCCTAAAAAGGCAATCGCTGCCCCCTTCGTTACTCGACCTGCTTCTGCAGTGGGACGGGTCACCGGCAAGTTTTCCTTGGCAGCCTTAAAATCTAGAATCACTTGCTTCCATACGTCAGCCTCAGGGCTTGATGGCTTGTTTTCAGGGTCAACATCTGCCGGAACCAGTAATAGCGGTACATCCCCATAATTGGAGGCAAGCAAAAAGTAATAAACACCACGCAAGAAAGTAGCCTCTGAAATCAATTGCTTTCTCTTTGTTTCATCCATCGCAACTTTACCAATATTATACAAAAGCACATTGGCTCGGTTAATTCCATTGTACAAACTTCCGAAATCGCTTCCTCCAGTTCCTGGAGAATTTAGAAATGTAGCGTATTCCCAAGTAAACCTTTCCTCCCCTGCCAGAAACCAAACATCATCCGCACGATTCATCGTCTGCCACCCTGTATAGGCCCCATAATATCCTTCCATCTGTCCTCGGATAGGGGAATAAACTGTCGCCATAGCCGCCTGTACTTCGCTTTCATTCGACCAAAAAATCTCCGCTACTGGCTTATTGGGATTAATATGATTGAGAAAATCTTTACTACAGCTTCCCATTAATAAAAGAAGCGCAGCGGCCGCTGTATATTTTTTAATTGAAATCTTCATTTTTGTCATTTTAAATTTTAATCGTAAAACTTCTGGCAATCCATTAGAAATTAGCCTGTAAACCAAACATTATTGTTCGTGCCAGCGGGTACCGACCATGATCTGTACCTGCCGTCATTACCCCAGTTTGACCGACACCATTATCATTGTTGCTCGGGCCCAAATCAGGACTATATCCTTTGTATTTCGTTACGGTAAACAGATTATCTGCTGCTAGATAAATACGCGCATTTCTTAAAGTCACCTTGTCTAACCAAGCATTTGGCAGCGTATACCCCAGTTCTATCGTTTTCAAACGGAAGAAAGCTCCACTTTCCAACCAACGGTCGCTTACCCTACGAACGTTGCCATTGGGATCCTCACGCGTATACCGTGGAATATCGGTATTCGTATTCGTTGGGCTCCACGAATTCAAAAGACTGGTCGAGTAGTTATGCACCTCACTTGTGCTCTCTATCCTTGCACGTGTATAATTATAGATCTTATTACCATACATGCCATCAAAGAAGAAAGCAAAATCAACACCTTTATAATCCAGACCACCTCGAATACCATAAGCTAACGAAGGATAAGGACTACCCATGTATTGACGATCATTGTTGTCGATCTTTCCATCGCCATTGTAGTCGATAAACTTAATATCTCCAGCTTTGGCGGTAGGTTGGATCACTGTGCCGTTCTCCGATTTATAGGCCTGTACCTCAGCATCTGACTGGAACAATCCATCGGTTTGGATCAACCAGAAGCCTCCAATTGGGTAGCCGACTTTAGCCCAGCTGATTACTCCTTCGCCTTGTGGATTATAACCTTCAAATTCTTGTTTATTTCCAACCGTAATAGCTTTCATTTTATTTTTAACGGCAGAAGCATTGATTCCGATATTATAATTTACTTCCCCGATTGCGTCACGGTAGCTCGCGAGAAACTCAAATCCTTTGTTACTGATCGTACCAGCATTCATCACCGGTGATCCTGATTTTCCAGCAGAAGGAGGTTGGTTAATTGATAAAAGGATATTTTTCGTATTTCGGACATAATAATCTGCACTGATTCTTAGCTTGCTTTGCAGAAAAGCCAGATCAATACCGACATTGCTCGTCTCGGTTTCTTCCCAAGTTAGATTAGATGGCGAAACCCAGCTTGTCCCAGGGATTGCTCCTTGCCACCATACCCCACCTTGGATATAGTTGATTCCATATCGTGTAACATTTTGCGTTGTGTAGTTAGCAATCTCCTGATTACCCAGGCGGCCATAAGTTGCACGAATCTTAAATTCATTGACTGTATTTTTTGCCTTTTCAAAGAAACCTTCATTCATTACGTTCCATCCTAACGCTACCGATGGAAAAACGCCATATTGGTGTCCATTATCAAACTTAGAAGATCCATCTCGACGGACTGTTGCCGTAAATAGATAACGATTATCATAAGTATACATCACACGCCCAAATTGCGATATCATGGATGCTTCCTGCAAACTTCCTGAAGTCGATTGCTCTGCCGGCGATGCCGCATCAATTGCATCTGTTCCAGTTGGAATATCAAGTCTCTTGGCGCCAAACCCTCTGTTCGAATTTTCCTGCGCTGAATATCCAGCCAAAACAGATAGTGTATGCTTGTCAAATGTACGATCATAGTGCAAAGTATTTTCAATCAACCACTGGTTATTGAAGAAAGCACTCTCATTCAATGATGACTGTAAGACAGCAGTACCATCGGGACGTCTGTCAGCTTTATTATAATTCCTTCCAGTGGTCCGATTAATACCAACGTTTAATCGGTATTTCAACCCTTTAACAAAAAGATCTGCTTCTGCATATCCATTGAGCATTATATCCGTCTGATAGACATGATTCGTATACAGATTTAAATTACCGACAGGATTATCCAGATTTTTCATCCAAGGAGCATATGTGGAATATCCCCCAACTACATTCGCATCATAAACCGGTAACAATGGATTTTGACGCAAAATATCTGTAATCACTAAGTTGGCATATTGGCGGTCACCCGATTTAACTAAAAAGGTATTTCCAACACGAAGATGATCATTGAAAAAGTTAAATGTATTTTTGCTGCGTACATTGAAAGATTCATAACCCGTTGTTTTCAGAATACCTTTTTGATTCAAATATCCTCCCGAAACACTATAAGTAGATCGCTCTCCCCCACCGGCAATGTCCAAATTGACCTTATTCACTGGTGCAGTCTGAAAAACCTCATCCTGCCAATCGGTATTTGCGTTAAAGTCTTTCGCCTGCGCAGGCAGATAGCCTTTTTCATCCACAAATTTTTTCCATTGTGGCCCATCCATTAAGCTCATTTTTTTTGGAAGACTCTGCACGCCTGTATACGCATTTAAACCCAAGGTTGCTGCTGTCCCCCTCTTGCCACCTTTTGTCGTAATAATAACAACACCATTGGCCGCCCGAGATCCATATATCGCAGCAGCTGAAGCATCTTTCAAAACTTCCAGCGAAGCAATATCGTTGGGATCTACCGTATTAATATCACCAAATACGCCATCAATGACATACAATGGGTTAGTGCTTCCCATGGAACCGATACCCCGTATATTAATGTTCATTCCGGCGCCCGGAGAGCCACCCGCATTTGAAACACTTACCCCAGCCACACGGCCTTGCAAGGCACCTGCTGTACTCTTCGCTAAATTAGACTGTAGATCTTTACCTGTAACAGAAGCGACAGCGCCTGTCAAATCACTTTTTTTCACTGTACCATATCCGATAACAACAACTTCATCCAAGTCGGTTCCTGATTGAAGTACAATACTATAAGTCGATGCATCATTGACAAGGATCTCCTGTTCCTTCATCCCTACATAGGTAATTTTTAAGGTTTTTCCTTTCTCAACATCAAGCGTAAACGAACCATCCGCATCGGTTTTTGTTCCCCCGGTACCGCCTTTGATGTTTACGGTGGCTCCTGCCACTGGCTTATTATCTGCATCAAGAACTTTTCCCCTTACTTTTTGGGATTGTTGCGCCCAAGCAAATGTGCCATAAGCCGAAAGTAAAAGCAGTAAAGCTGTTTTTCTCATATTTTGTGTATTTAAGGTTTACAATAAATAGATAGATTGTATATAATATGTCTATACTTAATTGGGTATACTATTATTGGTCTATAGGACGAAATTAGAGAAAAGGAAAAGCCAAGAATAGCAAGATCAGGTCATTTGTATTGCACTTTTACTTCATATTTCGGCTAAATAAGCTTCAACAGAACAAACGCAAACGATTGCGCGATCTAAAAAACAAAAGATAATAATGAAAATATGCGACGATCTTGAGATAATAACAACAAATTGAAAAACAATACTTTACAAAAACAGCAACAGCAATTCATTGAACTCTGCATTCATATTTATTGAATTATTCCACAGTTTCAAGCAATTCCATGCACTCTTTTGTCAGACCGCAACATCCCCATCCATCAAATGGGTCAATAGCTGTTTGGCCAATACTATCTTACTTATGTGTAAAGGAATATACAATGGCGGAGCATTGGGGTAGGGTGCAATTGGATCACTAAATAATCATCTGCTGCTTCCGCAGACTATTTCTGTATTCAATTGGTGTTATCCCTTTTTTCTTCTTGAATACACGATAGAAATAGGAAACACTATTAAAACCACATTGTTCAACGATATCAGCGATTGGGGTCTCCTCCTTTAGCAGCCTGACAGCCATATTGATCCGAAAATCAAGCAAGTAATCCGTAAAGTTCAATGTTGTCGTTGATTTTAAAAAGCGGGAGAAAGTCGATTTGCTCATGTTCATCATCGCGGCCACCATAGGTAGACTTAATTCTTTGTTGATATTCGCAACGACATATTCCTGTAAACGCCCCATCAGCAGCTCGCTATTGCTCAAGATCGAATTTGTCGCTGTAGAAAGTACACGGATATCCTCCCCTTTTGACAATTCATAAAGCAGGACGAGGAGCTTCATAACCGAATAAAACCCATCGCGTTCCAAGGTCAATATGCGAAGCAAGGGGAGCACACGGTCTACCGTATCTTTTCCGAATACAACGCCCCGCGATGCCTTTGACAAAAGCTGTTGTATGCTGGCAAATTGTTTTTTGTCCAGATATTGGTCAATAAGGGATGGATGAAACTGTATCGTGATTTCATGGATATCATTGGACAGGCATTCACCATCTTTCCAGGCATGCTCCAGCTCGGGGCTTGCTATGAGTACCAGATCCTGCTCACCGATCGTCTCTACAGAATTACCAATAATACGCTGTGCTCCAGATGCGCCTTCGACATAATTGAGCTCATATTCAGGATGGATATGTACGGGAAAAGTGAAAGAAGACTTCCGTCTGTCAAAGACCACAAAGCAATCATCAGAGGACAACGGTGACTTTTCGCGAAATATATCAGGTCTCATAATCAGATTTTTTCTCCCTTTGGTAAATTACCCAAACTTAACTAAAATTATACGCATAATCAATCCCCCTTCTTGTCGATACACATTTCCACACAATAACAATAGTCTAATTTACACTGCTGTCCCTGCTCCCCATGTTGATCATCTTCCTCCCCCAATTATAAATGCGTTACACCCCAGTTAAAAAAGCCAAGAAGTATCGACAGGACTCTATTTTGCCAATAGCGATCAGTCAAAAAAATAGGCTGCTTTTAGGCAGCCCATTTTTTTTCGGAAAGTGTCCATTTATCGGGATTCTTATTTTGTATTAAGGTGCCCATGAACTCACAGTATCTTGCTTAATAAGCAGAAGAACTTTAAAGCAATCGCCCCTGACAGTTGTCGTTTGCGAAAGCACCCAAGCCTAATATTTAAATACGATAATTAGTTCTTCAAGTATTTTTCCAGGAATTGATCCTGCTCCCATAGCAGGTGAAAGATATTTTCCTTGGCAACATAACCATGGGCTTCACGTGGTAAAATGACCATACGCACGGGTGCTCCTAAGTTCTTTAAAGCTTGAAAATAACGTTCTGTCTGTAAGGTAAAAGTTCCGGGATTATTGTCTGCCCCGCCGTGTACAAGCAACAATGGTGTCTTCATCCGATCTGCACTGACAAATGGAGACATGGTCATATACAGTTTTGGATCATCCCAAAAATTCCGTTGTTCACTTTGAAAGCCAAATGGCGTCAAGGTACGGTTGTAAGCTCCTGAACGCGCGATTCCGGCAGCAAAAAGCTTTGAGTTGGAAAGCAGATGCGCAGTCATAAAAGCGCCATAGGAATGTCCACCTACAGCAACCTTTTTACGGTCAATATAGCCTAGTTTATCCACAGCATTGATTGCTGCTTCGGCATTGGCTACCAACTGTTCAATAAAGTTGTCATTCGGTTCCTTCTTTCCTTCACCTACGATCGGGAAGGCAGCATTATCCAGTACCGCATATCCTTTTGATACCCAATAAATAAATGAACCATAACTCGGGAAGGTAAATTCCTTAGGATTCGCCGTACTTTGGCCAGCAGTATTTTTGTCTTTATATTCCCTCGGATAAGCCCACATCAACAAGGGCAATTTTTCTTTTTTTGTCATATCATAGCCTGCTGGCAGATATAGCGTGCCCGAAAGTTCGACTCCATCCTTACGTTTATAATTTAGGATTTCTTTATGAACTTTCTCAAGTGATTTAAACGGATTCTCTAATGCAGTCAAGGCAAACTGTTTACCCGATTTCATATTTTTCAGGTAATAATTCGGATACACCGACGCCGATTGAAGTGAGACCAACAATTCGCCCGTCTTGGGGTTTATAATCTCACTGATCCGTTCCTGCAGTTCAGATGCAGCTGCGGTATACAGCCGTTTTTTCCTTAGTGTTTGCAGGTCTAATTCTTCGACAAAAGGGAATTCGCCTTCTTTGGTAAAGCCCTTGCCTACAAATAGCACTTTGTCTTTATCGATATACATGCTGTAGTTTCCGAGTGCATTTTTGTGTTGATACACTGTACCCGGATCGTTATAGATATCCTGGCTGTTCCGATCATGCAACAACTTAGACTCGCCTGTAGAAGGATTGACAACAAAAGTCTTGGCATTGCGCGTATCGTACCATTGCGAATAGACCAGCGCGTATTTGTCGTTACCCCATACTACCCCAGCATACCGATCCTTCGTTTTGAAGATCAATTTTCCATTTCCCGTATAAGGGTAATCCAATGTATAGAGCGCATCACGAAATTCCGCTGGTTTGTTGGCATCACCTCCATCCAGGGCTTCAACGTAAGCTAAAGTGGCCGGCTGATCGTCGCGCCATTGTAAGGATCTTCTGCCGGGACGTGTGGAAGAAAAACCTTTGGGCATAACCTCTGTCAAAGGCACCTCATTAACCAGGGCAACCTCCTTACCAGCTAGATCATAGATCCGCGTCTGTTGGGGAAAACGTGAAGCGGGTACCACATACGAATAAGGTTTTGCAATTGTTGTTATCATTACGTAGGTCCCATTTGGAGAAAAAGATACCCCTGTATAGATCCCCTTATCTTTGAAATTGGAAATTGTACCTTCCAGATCCACAAACTGTAGATTGGACTGCACTAATGTTTCAAAATTCTGTTCGTCCTGTGGATTTTTCAATAGATCCTGATAGGTTCTTAACTGGGATACTTTTCCATCACTTGTTGATACCACTGGCCCTGTAGGCAGGTCTCTTGACGGATCCAATAAGGCTTTTTTCTCTTTTGGCAATGCCATGATCAGTAAACGCTTTGAATTACCCAACCATTGAAAAGGGACATCCAACGTCGCATTTAAATTGTAAGTGGTTAACTGCTTTACTGTCTTTGTTGCCAAATCCAGCACAAACAAAGCCGTTCCCATATCGTTTGTATTGGTAAATGCCAGCAGGCTATTGTCGGGGGAGAACGCAAAATTGGACAAAGCAGGCTTTTGAGGCATTCCTACGAAGTCTTTATCTTCGGTCTGCTGTCCGATTTTTTTCAAACCGATCTTGTTGTAAAAGACGGTCGAACTTTCCATATTGGTCCTTGGATTGATCCTTAATCCTGCCAATTTCATTTCTTCTTGCCCCAGTTCCTCCAAGTTCTTATAAGTCGAACGATAGGTGAATAACATCCACTTGTTATCGCTGGAAATCTTAATTTGGGGCGGCCGGACAAAATCAGCCAGGGCCAAAATTTCGGAACTCGGTTTTTGGAACGTGATATTCTCCTGTGCCTGCGTCTTCAACGACAATAACAACAGGAGAGCATAGCATAGCTTCTTCATAAATTTATTTTGCAAATTAGGGCATTAAAAGGTAATAAATTTATGAAAAAAAACCAAGTTTTGTAGCCGTTTTATGACAGTAAAATTAAACTTAGATTGTTTCGTAAAAAACAGGTAAAATTTGTTTATTTAAAGTTATCCACATTCATACATTACTATATATGAACAACTTAAGAGTGTTAACTAGCAGTAAACGCATCCTATGACAAACTTTTGCCCAAAATGTGGAAAAGTCAAACTAGCGCTTCGCAAGAAAATATATGATATTTGTTAAGCTAATGAAAGAATTGGCAATTCAACGAAGTAACGACCTTTCTTTTTCTATGAAGATCGGATTAAAAAAATAAACATACACACATGGCAAGAATTATCAAATTTGAGAAAAACGATTGTGCTCCTTGTGCACAAGTATCGGCTTATTTGGATCAAAAAGGTATCCAATATGAAACGGTTAATCCTTTTGATGAACCTGACTTGGCCGCAAAATTCAAAATCCGTACGGTACCAACAGTGATCGTATTGGAAGATGAAGAAATTCAACACCGTATCATTGGCTTTAAACCAGAAGAATTGGCTGCCATTGCACTTTAATAAATCGAGGGTATCATTAAAACAGACACAATAACATGATACACATTTATTACGATTCCAGAACGGGTAACGTACAGCGTTTTATGGATAAAGTCGCACAGATTACTGGCTGGCAGATCCATAAAATCAGCGCTGACCTTCAGGTAAATCAGCCTGGCCATTTGGTCACATTTACCACAAATTTTGGACAGGTGCCCGAAAACACAAAAGAATTCATGAAACGAGAAGCTAAAAATATTTATTCCGTCACCTCCAGTGGCAACCGCAACTGGGGACCAAATTTCGGTTTGGCTGCTGATCGTATTTCACAGGATTTCGACATTCCACTGGCGTTCAAATTTGAACTGTCCGGAACAATGGAAGACATAAACCAATTTATTGACATCTTAAAGAACTTTTGCGATGGTAGCAAACGAAGTAGCAAAAAACTGGATATTGCTTAATAATGAAATCATGATTAAGCATGATGACGAGTTCAGCTTACATAAAGATAAAGAAGCTGTTCGCGCATATTTCCTGGAATATGTAAATAAGAACACCGTGTTCTTTTATACATTGAAAGAAAAAATAGACTATTTGGTAGAGAACAACTATTATATTGATTTTTATCAATGGTTTACATTTGAAGAAATGGAAGAGGTATTCAATTATGTGTATGCCAAAAAATTTCGTTTCGAATCCTTTATGGCGGCCTTTAAATTTTTCCAGAGCTATGCACTTCGCGATGATTCCGGTGAAAAATTCTTAGAGCGTTATGAAGACCGCGTTGTTGCGGTATCCCTATTCTTAGCACGCGAAGAAGGGGTAAAAAAAGCGATTGAATATGCGGAGATCATGATCAACCAAGAGTACCAACCTGCGACACCAACATTTTTGAATGCGGGTAAAAAACGTTCGGGGGAATTGGTATCCTGTTTCTTGGATGAAATTGGTGACAACCTGAACGGGATCGGTTATGCGGTTGATTCAGCGATGAAATTATCGTCTATCGGTGGCGGCGTTTCATTCAATATCTCCAAAATCCGCGCTCGTGGCGAGGCGATCAAAGGTGTTGAGGGCCGTGCAGGTGGTGTCCTTCCGATCATGAAAATCATGGAAGATACCTTCTCTTATGCGAACCAATTGGGACAACGTCCCGGTGCAGGAGCAGTATACTTAAATATCTTCCACTCGGATATTGAAGAGTTCCTTGATTGTAAAAAAATCAATGTGGACGAAAAAGTACGTATCAAATCTCTTTCAATCGGTATCATCGTTCCGGACAAGTTCATGGAACTGGCAGAGAAAGATGAGCCTTGCTATTTGATCTACCCACATACGGTGATGCAAGAGTATGGACAGTTCTTGGATGAGATGGATATGGACAAGATGTACGATGAGTTGATCACCAATCCAAATGTCAAAAAGAAAAAAATCAACGCACGTCACCTGTTGGTTAAGATCGCACAGACACAAAAAGAATCAGGCTACCCTTATATCTTCTTCAAAGAAAACACCAACCGTGTACATGCTTTGAATGAAATTGGTCAGGTGAAATTCTCCAATCTATGTACTGAGATCATGCAGGTATCACAAGTATCCGATATCGAGATCTATGGCAAACAAGATACAATCCGTTACGGGATTTCCTGTAACCTTGGTTCGTTAAATATCGCTACGGTGATGGACAACAAACGCATCAAAGAAACGGTAAAAACAGCAATGCGTGCTTTAACTGTGGTCACTGACGTAACCAATATCGATATGGTACCATCGATTGCAAAAGCCAACCGCGAATTGCACTCTGTAGGACTTGGTGCAATGAACCTACATGGCTACCTTGCAAAAAGCTTTATCATGTACGAATCTAATGAGGCCTTGGATTTTGCCAATACCTTCTTCATGATGATGAATTACTATTCGTTGGAAGCATCTATGGAAATTGCCAAAGAACGTGGTAAAACATTTGTTGGATTTGAGAAATCAGCTTACGCAGATGGCACTTATTTCAATAGCTATGTCAACCGTGATTATCTTCCAAAAACAGCGAAAGTCCAAGAATTATTCGAAGGCATACATATTCCAACTGTTGAAGATTGGTTAGAATTAAAAGCAAAAATCAAAGAACATGGTATCTATCATGCCTACCGTTTGGCGATTGCTCCAAATCAATCGACTTCCTATATCATGAATGCAACAGCATCAGTAATGCCAATCGTGGATATTATTGAAGTGCGTGAATATGGTGATAGTACGACTTACTACCCAATGCCATATTTGACAAACGACAACTATTTCTATTTCAAATCGGCCTATGACATGGATCAGTTTAAAGTATTGAAATTGATTTCGGTTATTCAACGTCATATCGATCAAGGGGTATCTACAATCTTGCATACCAACTCGAAAGATTCCACAAGAGATTTGTCTAGATATTATATCTATGCACATAAATTGGGATTAAAATCCCTTTATTACACACGGACAAGAAAATCGACCATCGACGAATGTGTCTCTTGTTCAGCCTAATCGTAAGATTTTAGAATTTATTTGGATATATAATGTGAATAGGTCAAAAGTTGCCAAGTTATCGGCAACTTTTGGCTTAATCAAACATCAGAAGTTCAAATACATGAAATAAATGCCTAATACTTTAAAATAACAATGAGTAAAACATATAAAGCTGTCAATTGGAATACCCCCGAGAACGATTATGTATTGATGTTCTGGGAGCAAAACATTCGTCAATTCTGGATTGACACCGAATACATTCCATCAAAAGATATCGATAGTTGGAAACGTATCAGCCCAGAAATGAAAGATGCCTATAAAAAAGCATTAGGCGGTTTGACCCTGTTAGATACCTTGCAGAGTCATACGGGTATGCCAAAAATCATCGACCATATAGATACATTGCAAAATAAAGCCGTATTGTCCTATATGTGTATGATGGAAGCCATTCACGCAAAATCCTATTCCACTATTTTCACAACGGTTTCAACGACAGCTGAAATCAATGATATCTTTGAATGGGTTCAACAAAACAAATACTTACAATACAAAGCACAGATGATCGATGGTTACTACCGTGCTATCGACAAGGAAGATGCTTCTGATGAGGAGATCTACATGGCAATGGCTGCTTCCGTATTGTTGGAATCCTTCCTGTTCTACTCCGGATTCTTCCTACCCTTGTGGTTGTGTGGCCAGGGTGAAATGGTAGCTTCTGCCGATATCATCAAGAAAATTATCGCCGATGAATCCATTCACGGTGTATTCGTAGGATTGATGGCACAGGATCAATTCAAAAAATTAAAGAATCAGGATCAGGTAAAAGCACGTTTCTTAGCGTTACTCTATAACTTGTATGAAAACGAGTTGAAATATACCGAGGAGATCTACACTGAAGTAGGTTTGACTGCTGAGGTGAAAGAATACGTTCGTTATAATGCCAACAAAGCATTAATGAACCTAGGCTTTGATCCTATCTTCGAAGTAAAACAAGTCAACCCAATAGTATTGAATGGCTTGAATACAGAAACGACACAACACGACTTCTTCTCCAAGAAATCAACAAACTACGAAAAAGCGACAGAGATTGTCCATCTAAAAGATGATGACTTTAAAATGGATGTTATTGTTGATATATAACGATTGTCAATAGATCCAATAAAAAATCCCCAAGAACTAAAGCTTCTGGGGATTTTTTTATTTCTGAATAGTCCGTTTCCATTGACACCTATCTTTTACAAAGATATTAATGAGCTTGCTACGCCCGGTTTACTGACCAGAAGAATATTCAGTTGATTTCATAGCTATTGGGGTTTGCAAAAACAAGAAGGTTTAATGGACATCTATTATACTATCGCTGAAAAGCTTTAATTGCCTGCCCGCGCCATGCTGAATCAAGTGGGGCACCCAGCAGCCAGGTTAATGTCGGAGCGATATCATAAATCATGACTGTTCCTTTAATCTCTTTTCCCTTTGGCACACCTGGTCCGGTCATCACCCAGGGAACCTCCACTTCTGCTAACGATTTACCGCCATGGCCTTTACCTGTCCCACCATGATCCGCAGTAACAACAAAGATCGTTTCATCAGCGATACCGGCATCTTTAACCGCTTGTTGTAACGTTCCGATCCGTCGGTCAACATTTTTTAGTTCGGCATAGTATTCCGGCGTATTATGCCCAATATTATGGCCGACACCATCAGGTTGATCAAAATGCACAAAAGTAACTGTAGGTTTCTCCTTTTTGATGATATCTACGGTTGTATTTAATGCAGCTTCGTCATCATCCTGGGTATTAATGATTTTCTGAACCACCTTATTATCTATCAAATATCCTATTCCAGGCCAGCTATGTATCACCGCAAATTGGGCTTTAGGGTTTTTCTGAGCGACCGCATTAAACAAAGAAGGAAACATCCCGTTTTCAGTTTTAGCCGTTGAGGGAATTTCAGGAGTCTTGCTATCCCATTCCGTATAGCCATGTGTCGTAGGCCCTGCTCCCATCAGCATGGATGCCCAGTTTACAGCACTCGAAGAAGGCAAAACAGTCCGCACATGTGTGCTATAAGTTCCGTCCTGCATCATCTTTTTGAGATTTGGCATTTCGGCTTTAGGTAATGCATAAGCACCGAAACCATCGAATCCCACTAAAACGACATGTTTGATTTTTTTGCTTTGTGCCACCAGACTATAGGTAGATAGGCCTATCAGGAGGAATGACAGTAATAGATTTTTAATTTTCATAATTGTTGAGTTTTCAAAGACTTGATACATCAAAAATAAAAACTTTATTCTATCTATTATGTTAAGTAAACATTATTTAATATATCTCACCAATATGTTACATGCATCGAAAAAGCTATGTTGCTAACAGGCATCTCGGCTTAGGTAAACAGCTAAACATTTCTACAAAGACACATGATCACTGCAACGACTTAAATTAAATAAATATATTTCAGTTGGAAGTTGATTGTTGGTCTCTCGAAATTTAGGGTGAATATATTGGAGTACCTGAGCAGCACGATGCAGAAAATTATTTTTCTGTGCAACAACTGTTCTCAAGCAAATAAAATGCGGAAGCAAAGTCATAAAATTCTACTCATTCTTTGTTGTTTTATTCTTTTGTAACTCCACATAATCATAATAAGTTCACATATCAACTTCGATAGTCAATAGCTGATGCGTTAATTCATTATTTGTTTCATCGACTTCTATAAAAAATACGAGAGCTCGTAGCTCCCGTATTTTTCAGGATTAATAACCGGGATTTTGTTTTAAATTTGGATTGATTGCCAGTTGATCCATAGGAACTGCATAGAGTTCTTTGTTTTTATCATTAGTGGCTTTATGATCCCACCAAGTTGCGGTAATGTATTTACCAAAACGGATCAGATCGGTCCTCCTTTTCCCTTCAAAAATAAATTCCCGGCCGCGTTCGGCCAACAACTCATTCAGAGTCAATGTAGAAGTTGTATATTTATTCGCATTCCAGTCCGCATCTTTGAAAGCCCGTTTACGGGATGCATTGATAAGGTCTACAGCTTCCTGTGTCGCTGTTCCGCCATTTTTCCGCATGAGTGCCTCTGCCTTATCAAAATAAATTTCTGTTAGACGATAAATGATATAATCATTTTCCCAGTAATTCGGATCATCCAGGGTACCGGATTTATATTTATTGAAACGCGCGCCTGAATTTTCCTCACCTTTCGTCATTCCACCTTCTGAAGTTTTATCCCCTTCACTTTCCCTCCGAATAGAATTCACAAACACTAAAGGCTTACCCGAGTATTCTTCTGTTCCTAAAACGGGAATAGTTGTTCCAAACTTGTACTGAGGTCCAAAAAGAAACCACTCTTTCTTCCGCAAGTCATTGTTAGCATAAGCATCAAACGCTGTTGGGATCACCACGAATGCATTCCATCCACCGTAGCCTACCTTGAGAACCTCTTTCATATAGTCATAACTCATATAAAAACCTGCCCAATCAAATGTAAAGCCTGCTTGCCGGCTATACTGAAATTGGAATAATGACTCGGGGTTTTCAGAATTTGTATTACTAAATAAGGAATTTAGGTCAGAAGCTAATTTAGGAGCTCCTCCTATTCCTCCTGCTTCCCCGGAGATTATCTTATTACATACAGAAATACATTGGTCATACATGGCCTTTCCCGACCATTTTTCCGCATTCAGATAAAGCTCAGCCAGCATCGCATAACCTGCGGCCATCGAAACTTGGCCGATATTTTCAGCGGAAGTTTTAGGTAATTTTGGTACATTTTCTTCCAATTCCTTTTGAATAAATGCAAAGACTTCAGCACGTGGTTTTGTTTCCGGATTTAATGGATCCGCTACTTTTGTAGCAATCGGAACATTTCCCCAAAGATCCATAATCTTGATATAATGAAAAGCTCGCATCACCTTTAACTGCGTAATAATTTGAGCCCGTTCTTCTTCTTTTAGATCAGGGATTTGTGTAATATCCAATTTTTCTATATCCTGAATGGCATTATTCACATAACCAACTCCACCCCACATCAACTCCCAAGCTCCACGCATCCGCCCCTCATTACTTGTCCAGGTGTGATAATGCTGTCTGATATGATCACCACCATCGTATCCATGTCGGCCTTTTTGCGGCCAAGCGACCTGATCTGCACTTAATTCTGAATGGTAGTAAAAACCATTTCCTCCTGTAGGGGCCAACCAGGCTTGCATATGCGTAAATGGACGCAATGCGGCCTGCATTACCTCTCGTTTATTCTTATAAAAATTTTCATTTTTGATTCGGCTATATACATTCTCATCAAGTTTGGTACATGATGAAATTGTTCCTCCTAGCATCAAGGACGACAATGCATAGCATATATATTTATTAGCTCTTTTCATGTTATTCCAATTTTAAAATCCAACATTTAAACCAATTGTCCAAGACCGTGTCCGTGGATAAAAACTTCTTGAATCAATTCCAGCTTCAAAACCTGTATCTTGTAATTCGGGATCTAATCCTGTATACTTTGTAAATGTTGCAATATTTCTTCCTGTTGCATACACATATAAACTCTTGATATAATCGGTCTTTAATTTAAAATTATAACCCAACGTGATATTGTCCAACTTCACAAAACTTCCGTTTTCCAAATAGTAATCGGAATACTGTGGGTCTTGTTTGATAGCCGCATGTTTGGTAAAGGCACTTTCAAAAACGTTATTTGGGAGCCATTTTTGATTTCCAAAAAACATGTCTGCGGTATTTAGGATATCATACTTGAATTTTCCTCGGAAAAAGATAGTTAGATCAAAACCTTTATACGCAAAACGATTTCCTAAAGAAGCATTAAATTTGGGGACACCATTGCCAATATAAGCTCGGTCATTATCATTCACTTCACTCGTTGTCCCAGTTGTTCCATCAGACTTATAAAATAACCACTCTCCTTTATCATTCAATCCCGCGTAACGTTTCCCATAAAAAGAACCTATTTCTCCCCCTTCTTCCAAACGGATGGCATCTCCCAAATTACCAGGTGAAGGGAGTCCTCCAAAGGTTAACCAGTCATTTTTAAAGATATCGTTTGACATAGACACTAATCTATTTTTTTGATAACTTCCTGCAAAATCGATTGTCCATTTGAAATCTTCCTTCTGCATGGCTATACCGGTTAATTGCAATTCTACACCTTTATTGGAAACCTCTCCGACATTATACCAGATTTTGGTACTTACATATGCAGGCTGCTGAGCTTTATATTCGTAAAGCAAATCGTTCGTTTTTCGGTTATATACATCCAAGGAACCAGTCAAGCGATTGTTCCATAAACCGAAATCAAGGCCTATGTTGAATTCCGCTTTCTGTTCCCATTTCAAATCAGGGTTTGGATTTTGTGTTGGTCCGTAGGTTTGGTAGTAGATTCCGTCCTGAGGATAAACACCGCCTGTACCTAATAAAATCAAAGAGTTATAATTTGGAAATCCCTGATTACCAGTAATACCATATCCGGCACGCAGTTTCAAATTATTAACAACATCCTTATTTGTGAAAAAATCCTCATTACTAATCGTCCAACCTCCAGAAATTGCTGGAAAATTTCCCCATTTGTGATTCGCTCCGAAGCGTGAAGAACCTTCCCTTCTCAGAATTGCACTTATAAAATATTTTTGATCATAATTATAGTTTACCCTACCAAAAAAAGCGATTAGTTTATTATCTTCTTTAAATGAGCCCATTGATGGTCTTGGTAATTTGGTATTGGTTAGCGCCGTTCCACTTCCCATATCCCAGTCCTGGAAAGCATCGGTTGTAAATCCATTATTCGCCATCTCAAAGCGCTCATACCCATTATATTGAAAACTGTAGCCCAATAATCCAGTAACATTGTGCTTTTCATTAAAAGTTTGGTTATAGTCAATTGTTGTTTCAAATGTTTTTGACCAAGTTAACTCATTACGTTTCCAGGCATATCCCATACCTTGATATTCTGAATTTTGGCGCTGATCCCAGTCTTTAATTGATCTATATTGCCGATCATTCCAATTATTCCTAAGATAGGATCCGAATGCTGAAATACTTAATGGTTCAATAATTTTCAATTTTAAACGAGCATCTCCTGAAAACGTCTCTTGATTTCGTTGATCCACGCGGTTGGCCATACGGTCCAAGGGGTTAAAATTATTATATCCTTGAGTTTGATAAAAACTACCATCTTGATTGTATAATGGAGCAGTTGGATTACGTTGAATTGCTTGTTCGAAATATTCCGTTTTCCCTCCAAGTAGATCCGCTTTATTAAAATTTGCAGCAATATTACCAGAGAAAGTCAATCGGTCCTTTAAACCTGTCTGCGAAAAATTAATCCGTCCACCAAACTGTTGACGCCCATTCTGTTTGGCGATACCCTCTGCATTTTCATAATTGACAGAAGCACGGTAATTAGATTTTTCCCCACCACCGCTAGCTACGAAATTATGAAAGGTTGAGAAATTACTTTTGTTGATCAATTCATCATATAGATCCGTTGAAGCACCTAAATCCAAATCAGGTTTATTTTGGCCATTCACCACATAATCCCTAAATTGCTGTGCACTCAACATCTCAGGTTTCTTAGCCACAGCCTCATGTTGACCATAGGTATAATATTCAAATCGTGGTTCACCAGACCTTCCTTTTTTTGTGGTTACCAAGATAACACCACCATTCCCCCGAGTACCGTAGATTGCCGCAGCCGATCCATCCTTCAACACATCAATAGATTCGATATCACCCTGTTTAATTAAATCAAGATTTCCACCAGGGATTCCATCAATAACAATCAGAGGACTATTACCTCCTTTTAAAGATGCCATACCACGCAACTGAATGCTAGAACCAGCATTTGGGTTACTTCCTTGCGTTCTAGTCACATTTAAACCTGCAACTTTACCTTGTACAAGATCCATCGGATTTCGCATCCCACCCTGATTAAAATCCCTCTCTTTCACTGAAGCTACAGCCGATGTCACTTCACTTTTCTTTTGTGTACCATAGCCTACAACAATCACTTCTTCCAATTGGTCTTCAGCCGACGACAACTGAATATTCAGCGGAGCACTATTGACCACCTTCACCTCCTTAGACTGGTAGCCAATGGATGAAATGACCAGAATATCTCCAGCTTTTGCCTGAATTGCGAAATTACCCTCTCTATTGGATGTGGTTCCCCTTTCGGATCCCTTGACACTTACAGAGACCCCAGCAATCGCTTCTCCGGTTTTTGTATCCTGAACTCTTCCTTTGATCAGATCCTGAAGATTAACGCTCTTATCGATGGAAACCTTTTTTGATTCATTGCTCGGAACGAACCCGACAGCATATGCTTGATGCATTGTGCCTGCGATCACAGTCAACGAAAAAAATAACTTTGTATTTTTCGTTAGCCGTGCGAATGTTCTTAAATCAATTTTGCTCATATACTAGTGATTTGGTTTATAAAACGTTTGGTTAAAACGTACTATTTAATTAAATTTCATTTGAGCTTGGTCAGTTTTACTATTTTAAATTTCCTAGAATCATCTATTGAATAATTCATTGGTTTATAGTAATAGCTACTATATATTTAGCAAAACCGTTTTTGCTATTTTTCTAAAAAAAAGTATACTATCCCCCTTTTTCGCAAAGATGCTTTTTGGCTATTTATTTTGTTAGATCTGGGTTAACACTTTAATTATAAAGGGATTTTTTCAAAAAAAATAGCCATTGCATTCCTATAAATACTTTTTTATTAGATTCGGCTCCATTACATAAGCCATATGATCTACGCTATGTATTCAAGATAAGCGTGGACATCTTTTGATGTCCACGCTATCCTGTTATTGATACCCTGGATTCTGAGTCAATTTATTATTGCGCTGAATCTCATCAGGAGAAATCGGCCATAATAAATCCGACTCTTTAAACGTAGCTCCGGATCCATTTTTTGCACCAACTAAAGGAACAAAATCTATTTTACCGGCTTCCGTCGTAGAGATTACAGGGAACATTTTTGTCCGTAGGATATCATCCCACATTTTGAATTCCAATGGGAATTCACGCAAGCGTTCTTTCCAGCATTCTTTGACAAAATCGACAGCAGATAATGCTTGCAGTTCTGTTGTCAGATCAGCCACAGTTTTTCCTTCCGTATTTGCCCGAGCTTTTACCTGCGCTAGATAACCGGCAGCCTCAGCGCTGACACCGGTTGATTTTGCAATCCCCTCTGCAGCAATCAACAAAGCCTCAGGAAAACGGTAAAAATTCCAGTCTTTAGTTCCTCGACCTGTAACCGTAGCGGCCTGCTCATCAAAGTAATACCAAATGCCCGGTACATCTGAGGTCCAGGTTTTGCCGTTAACCGGATTGGTATACTTCCAATGAAAAAATTGATTTGGCTGAATACGTAAGTCCTTCTCGTTATAAACATTCAAAAATTGATCAGTCGGACCATAGATACGCTCAAAAATGGAGTATTTGTCAAAAACAGAAGTTGCTGAGGAACTAAACGCATAGGTTGTCCACCATCCACTTGTATTTATTGCTGCATCGTATTCCTGCGCATAAATAACCTCCTCCAGATCATCTGTTGTGCGTAATTTATTATATGCACTATTCAGCTTTAAGTCTGTATTCTCAGTCATCTTATGCGGCGAACTAATAACAATTTTCGCAGCTGCAGCTGCGTCAGCATACTTACCCTGTTGTAAATATACATTAGCCAAAGTCATTGCCGCAGCATACTTAGTAACACGGTGTTGATTTTTTGCAAAGGTAAGCGCAGGTAAATTGGCAACAGCATCTTTAAGATCCGCTTCAATCAACTCATATACTTTCGCAACATCTGTTCTATCCAAATAAAGATCATCCGCCAGTGTCTCATTCGGATTTACCGATAATGGGACTGCGCCGAATGTTTTGACCAGATAAAAATAATTATAGGCTCTAAAGAATTTTGTCTCAGCCAGTAAAGACTTTTTCTTCGCCTCATCCATGGTGATTCCAGGGATGTATTTAATACCTGCATTGGCAATATTAATGGCTTTATAGCTCTCGTCCCAAATGGTATTCATGGTGCTTGAGACTACACTCGTATTTTGCTGTCTGGTCAGCTGCCTTGCAAACAGGCAGATTTGCTCTTGCCCCTCATAGGTATTGATAAAATACCCGGTAAGCATGGTATTGATCGAAGCTGTTGGCCCCACATAGGCGCTGGCGGCAACCGAATAGCGTTGGGGTGCCCCACGACGGTAAAGTGAATTCACCGTGGCGGTTGCCTGTCCGTCATTGGCATAATACTGTTCCAATGACAAATTGGATCTCGGCTCTTCCTCCAAAAATTTATTGCAAGATGTTGTCAAAGCCATGCCGGCTAGCAACAACAGAAATAATTTATTTTTCATTTTTGATAAGTTCTAGATTAAAATGTAACATTTACACCCAATGAGAAAGTTTTCGCTCTTGGATACGAGAAAAAGGTCATATTCTGTCCAAATTTACCCTCTCCTTGCGAGGTACTCTCCGGATCATACCCTTTGAAATCACTCGAGGTAAATAAGAATGGATTGTTAGCATTCGCATAGATCCTTAATCTTTTCATACCAATACGTTCCAATGCTTCCGGTTTAAAGGTGTATCCCAATTGAATTAAATTGACACGCAGATAAGATCCGTCTGCGATCCAAGCATCATCTACATTGGAATCCTGCCCACGGTGCCCGCCATTGGTCAGATAAATCGCCTGTTGCATTGTATTCGGATTTGATCCATTATAGGCATCCGTCAAAATCTCCTTCAGGCCATTGGTAATACCAAAACGGTCATAGGTAGAGTGGAAGAACTGTTGCATAATCTCCACCCCCTTCACAAATTGAAGATCGAGGGTAAAATCAAAATTCTTGTAGCGTAGGTTATTGACAAAACTTCCCGTCCAATCAGGCAAACCTTTACCAATGATTTCTTTGGTAGTGGTACGTTTTGCCCGGCCAATATCTTCTAGTTTCGCATTCCCTGCATCCACATCCGCCTGTGTATAAACACCTAGCCTTCGATAGCCGTAAAAGCTATTTAAGTTCTCACCAACCCGAATAATACTATTGGCTCCGCCTACCCAGCCATTCATCAGGATATCCGCATTGTTTTCACCCAATTGCAATACTTTATTCTTATTGTAGTTGGCGTTTAAAGAAGCCTTCCAATTAAAGTCCTCATTATTTACAATCGTTCCATTGATCATCAGATCGATACCCTGATTTTGGACGGATCCGATATTTTTCATCACGGTACTGAATCCTGAAGCAGTTGGTAAAGGCGCGTCCAGTAATAGATCAGTCGTTTTCTTACGATAATACGAGACATCAAAATTCAAGCGGTTTTGAAATAGTCCCAATTCTACACCGACATCAAACTGTGCAGTCTTTTCCCATTTTAGATCGGGATTGGCAATGGTATTGACAAAGGAATAAGGTGCTCTGACATTGTTCAGCAATATCGTTCCGGCATCCACGATCGCCAAGGACTTGTAAGGATCGATCTCCGAGTTACCAGTCATACCAAAGCTGGTATGGAATTTCAAATTACTGATGGATTCATTGCCTTTCAGGAAATCCTCATTCGATGCATTCCATGCAAAACCTATGGATGGGAAAAAAGCATACTTATTGTTTTTTCCAAACTTGGACGAGCCGTCGTAACGTCCCGTAACGGTCGCTGAATATCGGTCATCATAGGAGTAAGCCGCCCGTAAGAAATAAGAGTTCATCGCCCATCTATTCCAACCTGATGCAGGAGGATCCGGCGTCACACCAATGCCTAGGTTATTATACTCATAGAAATCATCAAAGAAACCTGTTGTGCGTGAACGGTCATTATCATAGGTTCTTGCTTGCCATGAGAGACCGCCCATGACATTGATCCGATGTTTGTCGAATTGTTTATTATAGGTTAAGTAAGTCTCTTCCTGCCAATAAAGCGTGTTGGTATTATTGATTTCGGCCCAGCCATTCGGTTGCGAGATGTTGTTCAACGTTATGGAAGAGTATCCCTTATAGTTTTTCCGATGGCTATCAACCCCCAATTGTGTCTTTAGATCCAAGCCATCTGCAAGGTGAAATGTCAATGCCGCATTTCCGAAGATCTGCGTATTATAACGCATTCGTTTTTGCAGATCTAGGATGGACACCGGATTTGCCATTCCCTCAAAGCCTAGCTTTTCCGAGACTGTAGAGGAAGATGAACTGGTATATTTCCCATTCTGATCATAAACAGGGTACCAAGGCAGCATTTCGATCATGGTCCGACGTGCTTCCTGGCCACCACCATCTTCCGGTGTATATCTACCCCATGTATGATTAACCGTCATATTGATGGCTGTAGATAACCAAGAAGTCGGTTTGGCATCATAAGACAATTTTCCGTTAACACGTTTGTTCCAGGTATTGTTCATCACACCTTGCTGATCCGTGTAGTTTAAGAACGCCCCCACAGACGACTTTTCGTCACCTTGTTGTACGTTTAATTGGTGATTATGGGAAATAGCTGTTCTTGTCGCTTCTCTCTGCCAGTCGGTATCGTACAAAGGATTTCCGTTTGCATCAAAATAATTCGGATCGTTGAACCAATCTTTTCTATCTAACGACCAGGGTTTCCAGTTCTTATCGCGATCTTTTAGAAATTTTGCTGCGTATTTATTTTCATTTTCAAGACCAGTCATAAAGGCATCGACCCATTCTTGCGCATTTAGTACATCCATATAACGCTGTACCGAACTTACACCTGCCGATCCTTGATAACTGATGGTACGTGTTCCATCTTTACTACCACGTTTTGTGGTCACTAAGATTACGCCGTTTGCACCGCGGGCACCGTAGATTGCTGCTGAAGATGCATCCTTTAATACTTCGATGTTTTCAATGTCATTTGGATTGAGCAAATGAAAATCTTCCATCACGACGCCATCCACCACATATAATGGGTTTGAAGAGGAATTGATTGTCGCCACACCACGGATCACCACCCGGTTCGCATAAGCGCCAGGCTGGCTCGAATTGGAGAATATATTTACACCCGATGCTTTACCTCTCAAGGCATCCAGCGGGCTAAAGCTTTGATCTTTGATGATATCTGCTCCTTTGACCATTGCAATGGAACCGGTTACATCCGATTTGCGCATCGTACCGTAACCGACGACAACGACTTCATCCAATTGCCCTTGATCTTCTTCCAATTGTATGGTGATGGTAGCTCCGGCAACAGTCACCTCTTTCGATTTATACCCGACAGAAGTAACCACCAGTACATCGCCAGACTTTGCCTGCACAGAAAAATTCCCCTGTGCATCCGATTGGGTACCATTTGAAGTCCCCTTAACTGCTACGGAGGCCCCAACAAGAGGTTTCCCGCTCGCATCCAGTACTTTTCCTTTCAATTCCTGCTGTAAATTACGTACTTCTTTTACAAAGGAGTTTCCTTCGTAATGTGCTGAAGTTGCTACAGCGGCATTGACCTGTTGAAATGTACCAGCAATGACAGCCAATGAGAAAAATAATTTTGATTTTTTCCCAAGCTGCACAAATGATTTTACGTCAACTGTGCTCATATTAATAGTGATTTGGTTTATAAAAACGTTTTAGCAAAAAGATGCTAGAAACGCTTAGTTTAATTTAGTTTTCCCTTATAATCGATTATAAATAAAAGGCTTTCGCTCATCAACCTTTCAATTATAATTTTTTCTATTTAACATTCGTCTCCCTTAAAACATCAATTTTATCTCAGTTTATTGATCGTTATAAGTATATAAAAAATGCTAAATCGCTTTTGCTTTTTTGCAAAAAAAATTTTGGTTTGTTCGTTTGGTTTATACTGCTTAATTTCTGTTTTTTCTTTTCCTATATGGTTATGTTTTTTTTGGTTTTAACACCTTAATTAAGGCTGTAATTTAGGATTTTAAATTCAAACGGAGAAAGATTTATTTTCAAAATCTTTCTCCGTTAAACTATATGTTTCCCTTTTTCATTTCGCTGATGGCATAATCAACTGATCGCGCTGAGAAGGCCATGTAAGTCAATGAAGGATTTTGCGTCGATGTCGAAGTCATGCAGGCGCCATCTGTAACAAAAACATTTTTTACAGCGTGCATCTGATTCCATTTATTCAATACCGACGTTTTTGGATCGTGCCCCATACGTACGCCCCCCATCTCGTGGATATCCAGCCCCGGAGCCTGCCAATGTGTATCTGGTCGTATATTCGTAAAACCGGCATCGGTAAACATTTCGGTCATGACCGCAATGTAATCTTTTTTCATTTTTTCGTCGTTGTCGTCATAATCAACGGCAATCTTCAATAAAGGAATTCCCCAATCGTCTGTTTTACTACCGTCTAGAGACACCATACCTGATTCCTTTGGGATGGTCTCGCCCATCATATGTGAACCAACCTGCCAGATACCCAATTTCGGATTCAGCAGATTCTCCTTTAGCCCTAATCCCAGGCCAGAACGGTCTGATTCTTTGCTGCGCGATGCACCAAAACCTGCCGCATAGCCGCGCAAGAAATCGGTTTCCTGTTTATGTAAGTTGCGGAAACGAGGAATGTATCCACCACCGGCAGGATTTCTTCCCTCCGCGGTATAATCCAGCAGTCCTTCGTATTCGGCATAAATACGTGCGCTATAATTATGGAAAGCAACATATTTCCCCAGCACGCCACTATCATTACCTAAACCATTTGGAAAGCGGTTTGATTTGGAATTCAACAAGATCAGGTTGGTATTGATGGCAGCTGCATTGACAAAAATCAGTTTAGCATAAAAATCAATTTCCTCTTTGGTATTTGTATCAATTACGCGAACACCTACTGCTTTTCCTTTCTGTTCATCGTAAAGGATAGAATGAACCACCGAATGCGGACGTAGGGTCATATTTCCAGTCTTAGCTGCCCAAGGAATTGTCGTGGCATTGGAACTGAAATACCCGCCAAAAGGGCATCCTCTTTGACAGAGTACACGGTTTTGGCATTGCACACGACCTTGGTCGATGTGAATCTGGTTGGGCTTGGAAAGGTGGGCACAGCGTGCGGAAATCACCTTCCGTTCCGGGAATTTTTTCTGAACTTTTTCTTTAAAATACTTCTCGACGATATTTAAGGGATAACCTGGCAAAAATTCACCATCCGGTAATTCCGGAAGCCCATCATGATCCCCGGCAATACCAGCAAATTTCTCGACGTAAGCATACCAAGGCGCTAAATCAGCATAGCGAATCGGCCAGTCTACCGCAAATCCATCACGTGCAGGTCCTTCAAAGTCGAAATCAGACCAGCGTTGTGTCTGTCTCGCCCATAGCAAGGATTTTCCACCGACCTGATATCCCCGGATCCAGTCAAAGGGTTTTTCCTGTATATAGGGGTGCTCCTTATCTTTCACAAAGAAATGTGCGGCATCTTCATGAAAAGCATAACACTTGCTGACAATCGGATTCTCTTGCTTCACTTTATAAGGCATTTCATTCCGATGTTCAAACTCCCAAGGCATCATGTTTGTGGTTGGATAATCCTTAATATGCTGTACATCACGTCCACGCTCCAGAACCAAAGTCTTTAGTCCTTTCTCACACAATTCTTTTGCAGACCAGCCTCCACTAATTCCCGAACCTATCACGATCGCATCGTAGGTCCTATTTTTTTCACTGTCAATATTTAGATTTGCCATATTGGATTTATCCATTAATTTTTACCGCACCATTGTACGGTCCCGGAATAAGCTTATAGATCACCTTATTCTTCATCACATATTCTGAATTTAGATAGCCCTGGATCACACGGGATTTAAAGATTTCAAAAAAAGTCTTTTCATCCGTTTTATCTGCCAGATTGGCTAAGGTCTTTTCTGTCTCTTTGCCGTTGGCCAGATTCAGCTGCTTTCTTAGTTTATTAAAGCCGGAGACAAATTTCTCCTGGTTTTCTGGCGACTCACAGTCATCCACCATCTTAATCACAAACAGGTGCAGGTTCAGCTCTTTCCCCCCCGGAGTATCCGATTTTGGAATAAGCACATCCACAAGCTCGCCTAAAAATTTCTCATCCTCCGCTGATAATTTCAGCTTATTCAATACAATCGATGCTCCACCATCATTCAGACAGGATGACAAAATTGTCAGTCCGCCTGCGATAATGAAAAATTGCTTTATTGCGGTTCTACGGTTCATAATCTGAATTCCCTTTACAATTCGGTAATATTACATATATCCGAATAAAATTACAAATGCTAAAACGATTAAATTATTTGATTATCTTCAATCCAACCGGATAATAACTGTTTTGCCTGCTGCAAGTTTTCCACAATGTTATCCACAGCTGTTAGTCTGGCACGCTCAACCTCCTGTTTTGTTACAGCGATCAACTGTAATCCAGTCCCTAAGGCAGCTTTACTACCGGTAATCGTGTCTTCGATCGCCACACATCTGTCTCCGGGCAAATCCAATTTGGAAAGCGCCAGACGATAAGGTTCCGGATTAGGCTTCGGAAACTCTACACATTCTCTTGTCACGAAAAACTCAAAGTAATCCAGCAGTCCATGTTTCCCTAGAACAGTATCCACTGTACTTCGGTAGCTTGAAGTCACTAGTGCGATGCGGATGTTATTTTCTTTCAGATAGACTAAAATATCCTTCGCAAAAGGCATCAGTTCAATATCACTCATGTTAGAATCCGCATAGGCCGCACGCGTCCTTTTCCACATGTATTCTTCGGTCGTATCGTATCCATAGTCTTCCACCAGGCGTTTGACGTTATGTGCCAGAGTGTGTCCTGCAAAATCCCGGATCCAATCTTCATAATCTATCTGCAGATCAAATTCCTGTTTTAAGATCGGTGCCCAATTTTTAAAATAGAAATATTCAGAATCAATTAAGGTACCGTCCAAATCAAACAATACGGCTTGTAGTTTATTCATAGTGTTAAAGATACACAAGTAGGCTGAAAAATCCTATTAAATGATACCACAATACACCGAATTGGAAAGTGTTCCTTTATACATGTCCCAAAAGCCGATGTAAACATGATAATCAAATTTCTCCCGCTTGAATACCGGTATTTCGATGCTGCATTCGCCCTGTGCTGCATCTGCGACACCCATCTTAAAATCCATGTGTTTATTCGGATTAATCAAGGCCAAATTTAGCTTATAGATACTATCATAATATTTCGGATTGGGTATCCAGGACAATTTAAGTATGTCGTTTTCCAAGCGCACCTCGATCCCCGTGGGCGGCATAAGTTCGCCTACAAATACTTGAAGCTTCTCCATATTGAGATATGGTTTACTTGCGGCATCCAGTTCAATGACACTATTGATCACATGCTTTTGGCCGAGCTGAAATGCTCCTCTCCTCAAATCTTTCGCCGCTTCAAATTGATAACCAAAAGTCAATATCGGCTTAATCCGTTGACAGAACTCGCCATTTATTTTCATTTTCTCCCGATGCAGCAGTTGCGCTGCTGTTGGTGGTTTGGTGCTCGGTGTTCGTACACCCCTTATAACCCATTCTCCATTGAGTTTATACCCATATACTGATCCTACTTTACCCCGAAAACCGCCATTGGGGCCATCCTCTAATATTGCCATCTTAAATGCCTAGTTTAATTGTAATTTCTTTGTACCTCCCTTAACAAATAAATAGGATTAAGGTTTGCATTAGTTTAGATTTAAATTAGAACTAGTCTAGCTTTAGTTTAGGTTTTAATTAGCTATTACCTAAACTAAACCTAACTAAAACCTAAACAAACCCTAACTAAAATCTATATAAATAGATAACTTTATCTTAATGATAACTATGGTTGATTCGGAGATTTTTGGATAAGCCTAGGACATTTGTTAAGTTTGTCTGTTCAAGCAGCGAGTGGGCATACAAATCCAGAAATTCGTCGTTCTCTTGAGCAATGTTTCGATATCGTTCAAAAAATACACATACATGAAATCGTCATGATTTATTCGGCGCGCGTAGAACAAATTCATCGATCAATGAAACTAAAATGATGACTAATTGTCCTGAGAATATCGTGCGAAAAAATCTGAAAGATTCATCGCCTTAAAAGACTTATACAATGAAAATAATTGCAATCGGTCGCAATTACATCGACCACGCTAAAGAACTCAATAATCCAGTCCCTGAAAATCCCATCATATTTTTGAAGCCTGATAC
This sequence comes from Sphingobacterium sp. CZ-UAM, assembly GCF_002000245.1. Classification (GTDB taxonomy): domain Bacteria; phylum Bacteroidota; class Bacteroidia; order Sphingobacteriales; family Sphingobacteriaceae; genus Sphingobacterium. Next base: position 76,264 of record NZ_MTCM01000003.1, read on the forward strand.
TGCGGTTTTGAAGGACAATAAAGATTTCTATTATCCTGAATTCTCTCAGAACATCCAATTCGAAACCGAAGTTGTCCTTCGGATATGCAAAGAAGGCAAACATGTTACTCCAAAATTCGCATCAACCTACTACGACGCTGTAGGCTTAGGGATCGACTTCACCGCAAGAGATGTACAACAAGAACTTAAAGCTAAAAGTCTTCCCTGGGAATTGGCAAAAGCCTTTGACCACTCCGCTGTTGTCAGCAATTTAATTCCCAAAGACGAAATAAGCGATGTATACGCAATAGATTTTTCCCTGCAACAAAATGGACAAACCGTACAAAGGGGCAATACCAAGGACATGATTTTCTCTTTTGAAGATCTAATCGTCTATACATCCAAATTTATCACCTTGCGCAAAGGTGATTTGATCTATACAGGTACCCCGGTTGGGGTTGGGGCTGTCGCTATCGGCGATCTGTTGGAAGGCTTTATTGGAGAGCAAAAAATGTTTAGCTGTAAGATTAAATAGGGAAAGGATATGATGAAAAAAAAGGCAAGTTTACTGGCTGTATTGTCGTTGGCCCTTAGCTTGGGTCAGGCGCAAGATATTATCAAAAGCCGCAATTATCCGCAGAATTATTTTGTCCGACCAATGGATATTGCTCCCCAAGCATCGGGCTCATTTGGCGAACTGCGGGCTACACATTTCCATGGCGGCGATGATTATCGTACCCAACAGCGCATCAATATTCCAGTACATGCGGCTGCGGAAGGTTTTGTATCCCGCGTCCGTGTCCAGATCGGTGGTGGTGGCAATTATGTCTATATTGACCATCCGAACGGATATACTTCTGTTTATATGCATCTGGAGAGCTTCAACACTGATCTGGCAAAAATTATCAAAGACGAGCAGTACAAACAAAAACGTTTTGATGTCGATGTCTTTCTTAAACCAAATCAGGTACCCGTCAAAAAGGGTGAGTTTATTGCCAATTCCGGAAATACAGGTGGCTCCGCCGGGCCACACCTGCATTTTGAAATCCGTGACACAAAAGCCCAGTTGCCCTTAAATCCGCAATTATTTGGTCTCTTATTTCCGGATGGTGTTAAACCGTTGATCAGAGGTATCACTGTTTATGATCTCGGTCGTGAGATCTTTGACGAAAATACCCCACGCAGGCATCAGACAATCCGGGCTTTAGGCAATGGAAATTATAGCCTGGCTTCTAGCGCCCCTATATCAGTCAACGGCAACTTTGGCCTAGGTATCAATACGGTAGACAGACGTGGTGGCATTTCATTTACCTATGGTGTTTATTCCATCGAACTATTCCTGGACAACAAAAATATCAGTACCGTCCTTTTCGAGTCGATTCCTTTTGACCAGACCCGTGCAATTCAGTCATACATAGACTACCCCTATCTAAAGAAATCGGGTGTTCGGGTACAGAAGAGTTTTAAAGATCCCAACAATCCGATCAATATCTATAAAAATCTGGATAACCTGGGGATGATCGAATTAAAGGATAACGAGGTACACGAAGTAAAATATGTAGTCAAGGATGTTCAGGGCAATAAGAGCGAACTGAACTTTAAAGTCCAGAACAACCCCTCTTTAACGATCAGTCGAAAACCGGCCCAAGGACTCAAAATGTTTCATTATGCCGATGAAAACAAATATGAAGCGGAGAATGCGCGAGTCTATATGGGTAAAAATATATTGTACAATGACCTTTACTTTAATTATTCCCAAGGTGCTAAACCGGCCAAGGGCTACTCAGCAGCGCATTACATCCACAACTCCTATACACCTGTATTCGGCTATTACAAACTGATGATCAAACCGGACTACAGCCTGCCAGAAAGCCTGTATAGCAAGGCGCTGATAGTCTCCACAGACGGTGGAGCACAGGGCGGGAAATACGAAAATGGCTGGGTTGTCGCCAATGTGCGCGAATTTGGTGGGTTTTATGTTGCTGTGGACACCATCGCCCCTAACATCAGTCCACGTAACCTAACGGATGGCAAGAACGTTGCGAATCAGCGCTCCATAGATTTTACCATTAGTGACAACCTTTCAGGAATTGATACCTTCGATGCGTACATTGACGGCAAATGGGCTTTGATGAAATATGATCCCAAAACAAGACACCTGTGGCATGACTTTGAATCCAATCTGAGCAGTGGTACCCACAGTTTCAAGCTGGAGGTAAAAGACAATAAAGGAAATTTAAAAATTTACGAAGCCTCCTTTAGCAGATAGTATCATCTGCTTGGGAAGCTTTCCAAATATGGATTTTTAACGCTGGATTTTTGTGATCCAGTCTTATGCCCATAATCGATTTTATCGGATAATATCGTATCTTAATGGACTAAATTGAACTATATATGGCAACACTAGAAATAGGACAACAGGCACCGGATTTCAGTGCAAAAAATCAACATGGTGAAACCGTGCATCTCTCGGATTTTAAAGGAAAAAAAGTGATCCTTTACTTTTATCCTAAAGATAATACACCGGGCTGTACAACCGAGGCCTGTAATTTTAGAGACAACTATCAGTCGCTGAAAAAGGATGGTTTTGAGGTCATCGGCGTCAGCGTGGATAACGAAGCATCACATAAAAAATTTATTACTAAACACGAATTGCCATTCCAGCTCCTTGTCGACGAAGATAAAAACCTTGTTGAGGCGTACGGCGTATGGGTGGAAAAGAACATGTACGGCAAAAAATATATGGGTACGGCACGCACCACCTTTGTGATTGATGAGCAAGGCATCATTCAGCACATCATCAGAAAAGTGGACAATAAAAATGCTTCACAGCAGATTCGTGATCTAGGGGTAACTAAATAAACCTCGGGCTTGCATAAAGAGTAGGGAACAAGGATTATAGACAATATTCGTAAGCCGTAGGCTTGAACAACAGAGTCTTCTATCTAAAGTCTAGATACTCAATACTAAAATTTAAATACTAATATCTATATTTGCCACTTATGAGCAAACAGACAGACGATTTTTTCAAAAGTGTAGTATCACACGCGAAGGAATACGGTTTTGTATTCCAATCGAGCGAAATATATGACGGCTTAAGTGCCGTCTACGATTATGGTCAATTAGGTTCTGAACTTAAAAACAACCTAAAGACTTATTGGTGGAAATCCATGGTTCAATTGCACGAAAACATTGTCGGTATTGATGCCGCTATTTTCATGCATCCCACAACCTGGAAAGCATCCGGTCACGTGGATGGGTTCAATGACCCCATGATCGATAATAAAGATTCCAAAAAGCGTTATCGTGCCGACCAGTTGATCGAAGACAAAATTGCACGTTATGAAGCAGATGGAAAAGCTGCAGAAGCAGCTGCACTTTTGGAAGCTTTAAATACGGCATTGAACGCTGATGATCTTGCAGGACTGAAAACCATCATTGAAGAACATAATATCGTTTGTCCGGTTTCAGGCACTAAGAACTGGACCGAAGTACGTCAATTTAACCTGATGTTTGCTACCCAAATGGGTGCTATGGCAGATGGAGCTGATCAGGTTTACCTTCGCCCGGAAACTGCACAGGGTATCTTTGTTAACTTCCTGAACGTTCAGAAGACAGGTCGTATGAAAATTCCTTTTGGGATTGCCCAGATCGGAAAAGCATTCCGTAATGAAGTTATCGCACGTCAGTTTATCATGCGTATGCGTGAATTTGAACAGATGGAAATGCAATTCTTCTGCCGTCCAGGCACCGAACTGGAATGGTACAACAAATGGAAAGAAACACGTTTGAAATGGCATTTGGCTTTAGGTTTCGACCCATCCAACTACCGTTACCATGACCACGATAAATTGGCGCATTACGCCAACGCAGCCGTGGATATCGAATTTAACTTCCCATTCGGATTCAAAGAAGTGGAAGGTATCCACTCCCGTACGGATTTTGACCTGAAACAACATCAGGAATATTCGAAAAAGAAAATGCAATATTTTGATCCGGAAATCAATCAAAATTACATTCCTTATGTCATCGAGACTTCCATCGGATTGGATCGTTTATTCTTAACTGTCCTATGTAATTCATTGGTAACAGAAGATCTTTCTACGCCGGAAAAACAAGACTCCCGTGTTGTATTGAAGTTCCCAGCAGCATTGGCTCCGGTGAAAGCAGCGATATTACCATTGACTAAAAAAGACGGTCTACCTGAAAAAGCGCGTGAGATCCTCAATACATTGAAATTGGATTACAATGTTCAATACGATGAAAAAGATGCGATCGGAAAACGCTACCGTCGTCAGGATGCAATCGGCACACCGATCTGTATTACTGTTGATTACGATTCGCTGCAAGATAATACGGTTACGATCCGTCACCGTGACACCATGGAGCAAGAGCGTGTAGCAATCGCTGACCTTGAACGGATCTTAAATGATTTAGCAGGTTGGAATACTTTGCTAAAAAAATTACTATAAATTAATTTGCCTGCAGACAGTGCAGAAGCTGTTCAAAAGGCGAAAAGCGAATTCCCAGCGGCTGAATAGCTAAAAAGAGGCCTGATGGGATGAGCAACATAAAAGAAAGATAGGTGTGTCCGAACTGTGTGGACACACCTATTTTTTTCACCTATTTGCTCAGGATTGGCCTTTTGGTTTGAATTTCATAACATCAGTATTCCACGACTACCTTATCACGCCATTTTTCATTTTTAATCACTTGAAAACCCTGATCGTCACTTACTCCATCGAGCAGTTTACCTTTAAATAGGAGCTGTACATTATTCCGAATTTCACTGCCCAGTTCAAATGTACGTGCAAGTTCGCCTTTTCTAAAAACGCGCAGCTCGTATCTGACCATCTTATTTTCTGGAACATCCCCCATAAACTGATTAAATACAAAGGTTTTTGAATCGGCAGCCCAATTAGGCACGATGCGCAGGATGGTATTGTCCGATTTTTCATCCGATACCGTTGCGAAGGGATAATAGTAAAAGGCCTGATGTTTCTGTTTGATCTGTATGCTGTCGACAAGATTCAGTCCGTCGGTATCCGTACATTCGAATTTCACTTCGCTATAGATGCGGGACATCGTCAATACCCTTTCAATGGGTTCCCTTACCTCAAACGTATCCCGTACCGCAAATACCACAGCAGCCTGCTCATTGAACGCATTGGAAACTGAAAGGCTCCGCACATCGGCCACTGTTGCAGGGATCAATAGTGGTGCCCCCGAATTTTTAGATAGTAAGCTGAGGTAGTAAGTTCCCATCGGCAAAGCGATATTAAACTTTTCTTTTGCATTAAGCGTACCAGACTTTACCAATAGCTTCGTAATTGCATCGAAGACATGGTAATACAATTTATCGGGCAGAACAGATTGGTCCGTCCTTCCACGAATATTAATATTGTCCATTTTAAAAGTTCCGGTACTTTCGTTGTAGTTGCTTCCACCATCCCTGTTTCCGGCAAATAAAGCGATCTTTAACCAACAGCCTTGGGCAGCCGTCAGATTAATCGAGTTGAGCGGCTGCTCCAATGTCAATTTAGCCGAAGTAGTAAGATTGGGCGGGTAATATACGGTATCCGCCAGATTTTTGAATGTTGCCCCTTTATCGGTCGAATAACTCAAGAGCACGGCGCGGGGCCCGGTTCCGGAGCTATTCGCGTCAAAAGTCAAATTTCCCAAGCTACCGATACCCGAAACAGGAATCTTAATCAGAATCTCTTTAGCTCCTTTAAAACTGATTGCCTTACCAGAACTCGGCCAACCGGCAACAAAACCATAGTCAGTTTTACCATTGTTGTAATCAATCGCAGCCTCCTCCTCGAGCGCCGTGCTCGGGTCTGCATTACCGTTATCAAAATTCCAATGGTAGAGGGGTTGACTTTCTGTGCTGCTCCCGCTGGTCGAAGCTCTTTTAAATTGGGACGACTGCGCTTTCAGGGGACTGACAATCGTTTCAAAATCTTTGATTTTGAAAGTTACTGCATGTGTTGTTTCGTTGCTTTCATCAGGAAGTTTTGCATTTTTCTTACAGGAAGAAACGGCTGTTAAAATCACAATGAATAAGCACGAAAAATTTCCCAGCGTAAAATGGGATCTCTTTTTCATAATTATGAATGATTTATAAGTTAACTAACCGGCAGATTAAAATTAACTTATAAATCACTACGCACCAAAGCTGTAACTAAAAAGTTACCTCCTTACGTTCACTCTTACAGGTCGTTTCTTTGTCTACTTTTTGAACATACACCTTTCGGACAGTAACAGACTGGTTGAGGACAAGTCTTTTATTGGCGTCCGTCGGACGTACATACTCCCCATTGAATTCGTCCCATTCATAGATCGGTTTACCATCGGCATCTGACCAGATATAGTTGTAACGTGCATCTGTTTTATCTTTTATGATCAACTCAAGCCTATTTTTCTTTTTGTCAATCTTGACGTGGATATTCCCTGGTTTTTCCACCTTTGAAAATGTTTTCAGCAAGATCTCCGATTGCGGGGATTGCTTATTTTTCCAACGTGCAATGACATGATATTTTTTAGTTTTGGAAAGGTTTCGGATAAAAACGTTCGTTCCGGTACCAATAGCTGTACCAGTTGCCGTCTCATACCATTGGTATTCCAGTCCAGCAATAGGCTTTTTGATGCTCATCACCTGATCCCCGCCATAGCAGGTTTCAAGCGTATCACCCCAGGTATTTATTGGCTTGGTCAGTGCGCTGGATGTAAGCTGATTAAATTTCCATATAATGGAATCCTTGTGGTTCACATAAGCCGGATTGCGGAGCAGGTCTGTAGTATCCTGAATAAGCACTTTAAGCTCATTTGTTCCTGTCCGCAACATTCCTGGATCCAGATAAATTGAATCGATATCATGGGCAATAAGCTCATTATTGAGCGACCATATCAACTTGAATGTATTGGGCGATGGTTTCGCTAAACGTAAAGTAAATTTCTGAACACTGTCCAACTGCAGCACATTGTTAAGTACTGGTTTTACGGCAATAAAGGGGTTAGATTTTTGCTTTATTGCCGCTACGAACTGCTCTTGACAGACGGGACAAAAAGGCGCAACAAGGTATTGCATTTTGCAATATTCATGTGGTCGGAACCAAGTCGAAGGGGATCCTTTTCCGCCATAGGAATAGATACCCACACCACCTTTTCCGATCCAGTATTTCCAGGGAACAGCATTCACATCAGCTGATTGTGAACGGTTGACCGATTCAATGGCATATTGATTTCCGGCCCAATACTCATCGGCCAACTGGGCAAAAGAATGTCCAATCTCGTGCACAGCGATATCGTTGCTTTTAAAGTTGACCGTTGAGGTAGCCCATTTTCCACCTGATCCGCCATAAAATGGCGAATTGACCAATACAACCACTTGTGTATAATTAGGGATATGCGTTTTTAACACCGCTTCAATACGATCATTCTTTTGGGGTACGACCAAACGGTGCAGTCCGCCATTGTCAAAGCTACTTCCAAAAATAGTGTTAGGATGGCTTACCGGTACTGGATGGTCTCTGGTGAATTTATTATAACGTCGAGGATATTTGCCAAGATCCGTATCGCCATGCACACAATCGCTTGCCTTGCAGTCATGGGTAGCACCGGACTCCTCCGAGATAGTGCGAATAGCAAACACATTGAAGAAAGCACTATATTGTTTGAAAGGCTCTATCGAGAAGAAATAGTTTGTAAACTGCTTGGAATCTTCCGCATAATCGTCTAGCTGATCCTTTGTATAGCCATCGCCCAAAATAACCAGGTTCACTATATTGTTAGCTGTTCCCTGATACTGCAAGGTATCAATCTTGAAATTTTGAGATTGGGCTGCTGCCGGCATCAGATAGCCAAGTAACGCAAGCAGGACAAAAAATAAATTTTTATTCATCGGAGTAACAATCGTTAGATTCCAAAAATAAGGTTTTCGCAATCCTAATCGTTACATTTTATTGCCGGGTGCTTCTCCGATATTGTCCACTGTTCGGGGATCAGTAACAACGTCCCCGGATCTTACCCTCCTGAATAACCTCCGATATATTAGTTACTGGGCTTAATCACGCATACGATGCTCCTGCACGTATTCACTTGGGGAAAGCTTTGTGATCTTCTTAAATACCCGATTGAAATTGACCACATTATTAAATCCGGTTTTAAACGCGATATTGGATACGCTTTCGGAGGATTCATCAATCAGCATTTTGCAGGCACGCTCGATTCTGATTTCATTCAGGAAGGTGACATAGGTCTTGCGGGTGTGTTTTTTAAAATACTTACAAAATGCATGGGGAGTCATATGAGCCACCGCAGCGATATCCTCAAGTGATATTTTATCGCCAAAATGCTGAAAGGTATATTGAAATATTTCGTTGATACGCAATCCTTCAGCATCCGAAAATTTCTTTTGGGGAATACCAGTATATAGCGAGGTCCATTGATCGACCTTTTTACTCAAAAAATTAATCAGTTTTACAAAGGACAAGAGCCGATCTATTCCTGCACTTGTGTTGATCTGTACAAATTTATCCTTGAGCGCAACAGCATGTTCAGCATCCAGCTTTTTACTGACATTGATATGTTCCAAAAAGTATTTGACATCGTCAAATTCGGGAAAGTCGAGAAAAGATTTAAAATGTGCGTAGTCAAAGAAAATATGAATGGCATGAATGCCGTCCTTAATATCTTCGGCAGTTTTAAACATATGCGGCTCATCCGCATCGACAATATAGATTTCATCTTCCTCAAAACTGTGGGTAAAGTTGCCGATCATAAAGGTCCCCCTACCTTTTAAAATATAGGTTAACTGGATCTCTTTATGCCGATGGTAATTGCTATAGAAGGACGGCAAGACATCCTCTTGCACACAAATAGATCCCTGATATACTACCGGAACTGTAAATTGAACAACTTTCATCGTTTTTTGAAATAACAAATATTAAACCGTTAATTCAAATATACTATTTTTTAAGACAATAATCGTTAATTTTTCACCAAAAACGCCTTGACTTTGCCAATAAACTGGGGTAAAGTAGGATCCTCACCTGTGAGCGACAAGATTTTGAAGTTCTTCGGATTGACCCATAAATAACTCGGCGAACGGTCTATACCAAAGTCATTTTCCAATGTCGCCCGATCGTTTGTATTCAAATAATAGTTATACGGTCCAAGGCTCAGCGCCTTACTGGTTTTGATCCAGGAATCCTGATCACTGTCCAGAGAAAAGTAAATCACGCGAATTCCCATTGCTTTTAACTGTGCCTCTTTTTTGTGCAATTCAGTCACATCAGATACACTGTAGGCACTTGTTGATTTCCAAAATGCAAGGATCAACATCTTAGCATCTGAAAATTCACTGAGTTTTAGGGAATCCCGCTGGACATTCATTGGTGTAATGGCAGGAAACACCGGCATGTTTTCATAAAAATCTTTCACCCGGTCTACTTTATCACGCGCAAATTTATAATAGGGATGTTTTTGCAGGGTCGCATCGAAACGTTGCAGGGCTATGTCAAATTTTTTAAAATTGTCCTGATCAACGGTAACATACTTAAAAAGATAAGGAAGCACCAAAGAGGACTGATGCCTACTATCCAGAATAAAATCAGTATATAAATTTCGGAGGTTATACGGTTTAATGGCCGACAAACGCTGTAGCTCGTCAACAGATTTCTCATAAGACCCATCGTTACGTAAAGCCATCGCTGAGAGCTGACCGTTTAATGCCGCAATTCTTCCCAATCTCTTTTCCGCCTTCGATTTTTCTTCTTTTTCGCGCTGATGATACCGTTCCGTAAACTGGACAAAATCCCTTGCATTTGCGGAACTTGTTGTCAACGTAAAAAGTCCTTTATTTTCTTTTAGTGCATAGTCACTTCCGCCTTCCAAAAACAAGTTATAAGGTTCTCCGTCGTTGATCTGAACCCCATAAAAGCCGGTCATTGCCAACTCACCTTCCAGGGTAAACTGACCATTGGTGACGCTTGCTTTCGTAAACTGCTGCATTTTGTTCTCTGGATCGAGCAGTGTCACCACACTTCCGTCAGCGGCACTTGTCTGTCCGGTTATTTTATAAGCGAAGGTTTTCAACAGCGCCTCTTTTTTCGCTTTGTCTGTCTTCTGGGAGCAAGCAGTTGCTCCCAAAAGAATAAACAACAAACAAAAATAACTAACGGACCTGATAGTCCTTATAAGCTCCATTTTCAAATATGCGAACATTCCCTTTTTCTCCTTTTATTTTAAGTCTGACAATTTTCCCATTCTCCCAGCTCATATCAACCGTATAATTTCCTCTGGCCTTCAAGCCTTTGACCTGCCCTTTAGACCAAGCTTTGGGCAAAGCTGGCAGTAGGTGAATATAGCCATTGTGACTTTGGATCAACATCTCCGCAATGCCAGCAGCACCTCCAAAGTTGCCATCGATCTGAAATGGTGGATGTGCACAGAATAAGTTGGGATAGGTACCAGCGCCTACGCCCTGATAGGTTGTTTCACTGGTAAAGGCTGGTTTGAGCAATTGACGAAGGATTTCCAGCGCATGATCACCATCCTGTAACCTTGCCCAGAACAATATTTTCCAGCCTCTCGACCATCCTGTCCCTTCATCTCCTCTTACAGCCAATGTCTTTCGGGCAGCGTCGGCCCAGTCCGGCGTAGTCTGTGGAGAGATAAATGCCGCAGGATATAGACCATATAAATGGGATACATGACGATGTTTAGGATCAGTCTCTTGATAATCTTCAAGCCATTCCATTACACGTCCGGATTTACTGATCACCACCGCTGGTGGAATCTCCTTTAATTTTTCTTTCAAGCTAGCCACAAAACTATCTTTGATAGCCAAAATAGAATCTGCCTGAATCAGGGCCTGATATAATTCACGTACAATCTGATTGTCAATCGTGGGGCCCATTACCACCGATGCTACCTTTCCATTGGACATCCGAAACGAATTTTCCGGTGAAACAGAGGGGGAAGTTACCCACCAGCCCGTTTTTGGATCTTGCACCAAGGTATGGTCATAAAATTCTGCAGCACCTTTAAGTATCGGGTAGATTTCTTTCAGATATCCCCGGTCAGCAGTAAAAAGATAATGCTCCCAAAGATGGTTGCATAACCAACCCGAGGCGGTACTGGATCCCCAGGAAGCCTGTTCACCCGGTGCTGAATAGCCCCAGATATTAGTCATCATATAAACAACCCATCCCGGCGCGTTGTAATACGCTTTTGCGGTTTGCTCTCCTGTTTTTGCGACCCGCTTTATCAGCTCAATAAAAGGTCGATGATACTCACTTAGGTTGTTTACCTCAACCCCCCAGTGATTCATCTGCGCATTGATATTTAGATGATAGTCCCCATTCCAAGGAGTCTGGATCTGATTGGCCCATAATCCCTGTAAGTTTGGCGGAAGCGCATTTGCATTTTTCGGCGCCGAACTTGAAATATTCAAATAACGGCCGTACTGATAATAGAGAGTTGCTAAATCTGGATCCTGTGTTGGGTTTTTATAAAAATTAGCTATCCTTTCGTTTGTCGGAATATCAGTATTTGCAGGGTTGCCGAAAAGATTAAGCTCAACCCGATTAAAAATATTTTGATAAGCTCTCACATGGTTACGGAACATTTGGGCCAAACTGGAGCCTTGTATGCCAGCAATAGCCGCTTTGGCCGTTGTCAGCGGATCGGGGCCATAATAGGATGTAGTGGCTGTCAGATAAATCGACAGATTTCCTGTGGCCGAAACTTCCAGCACCTGATCTTTGTTGTCCACGCGGAGATTTTTGCCCTGTACTTTTAACAAGGCGACAAATCTTAGATTCTTGCCTCCTTTTCCGTCCGGTAAAGACCCCTCAACCGAAATACCATCATCCAGCAGGGTGTAACGGTCTATATTTTCCTTCCGTTCGAAAGAAATACCGACCGTCTGCCTGGCATTTCCGTTTTGATTTAATTGAATAACCCCGACATTTTTGTCAAAGGAGGTATAGTAGTTACGCTGAATTTTTGTGGTTCCGGCACGAAAAGAAGTCTGAGCAGTCGCCGTAGTCAAATCCAATGACCTGGTATAGTCCTTAATGGAAGAAGACGGTAATTGATATTGCAAGAGCAGATCTCCCAGTACCTGATAACAGCCAAAAGGAACATTTGCGCCATTTCCAAAGCCAGAACCTTTGCCTTTGGTAACAAATGTTTCATTGACCAATTTTTCGGCTTCGTCATTTTTCCCTGCCTTCAATAAAGCCTGTATGGCATCAACATTTTTATGCGCCTCATAATTATTGGGATCTTCCGGACTTCCAGACCACATACTGATCTCATTCAGTACAATTTTTTCCCGTGTTGGATTGCCATCAGGCATCATACCAATTAGTCCATTGCCTAGCGGCAGGGTTTCTTCCCAGATTTGGGCAGGTTTATTATACCAAAGACTGAGCGGTTTTTGTTGTGCACACAAAAGCGTGGTCTGACAGATGCAGACCACGAAAAGGATTAAAATTTTATTTCTCATAAAGTTCAAGCTCGGCAATTGTCAGCTCATTCCCTTCAATAAATTGCTTTGGTTCAAATTTGATAAACTTGGCATTCTTATTCGTTTCAAAAAATACCTGTTGTAAAATTGGGTTTGCTTTGATATTGGAGAACTCGCCTTCTTTTGCGCTTGTCCATTTTTTACCATCTACACTGGTAGAGATCTTGTATTTCGTCGGAATACCGTCTGTCTTTTTATCTTGGCGCGGAAGAAAACCAATACCGGAGACTGTCCCATTTGTTTCAATGACCAAAACGCCTTGATCACCTACCGTTGCAAAGGTATTTGGGTTGCCATCAGTCATATGTGCTGTATTATTTGATGCTCCCGTTTTTAATTTAAAGCCAGTTTGCTTTTTAAGTTCTTTTGTATCGAAGGCAAAGGATTCATCAAATTCTTTGAATAACCCAAAGTCACTCAACGTAATTGCTACAGGAGCATAAATATGTAGGCGTAAGCCCGACGTTGTCACTGGCTGTTCTAGCTTGATCAAGCGATTGGCGCCGATACTGGTCGCTTTGGCCAATGGTTTCCAGGTATTGTCGCTCCATTGTTCCACGACAACGCTGTCAATTCGTTGTCCAAGTTTGATATTTTCACGCAATTGGATAAGGTCGAATGTTGCTGTCGACTTGAGTTTAATTTCGAGTGTAGCCGAAGTTTTTGTATCATCGGTAGCCCAGTAACTGTAGCGGTCGTTATCGGTAATCAGTGCGGTTGCATATGTTTTCGAATCATTGTTACGCGTATTTGAAGCAGTAATGCGTGCACCTTTTGCCAGATTGGTACGGAAAGTTTCCTTGACCTTTTTACCAAAAGCTTGTAAAGATTTCACATCATTATCATGTAGCGTACCGGAAGGCATCGGTGCTAGACCAAGATTCATACAGGCCCCACGTCCCACAGACTTAAGATAAATTTCGAATAATTGGTTGGGTGTTTTTACACGGCTATTCTGCTCCTCGTGATAGAACCATCCCGGACGTTGAGGCACATCACATTCTGCGGGAATCCAATATTTCCCATTCCGGTCACCCGATTCGGCATTATGCGATTCGGTCGCTCCGGGGACCGCTACTTTACCATTGAGTCCTATGGGTGTAAATGTCGCCCATGAGGTTTCAGCAGCAAAACCATGTTCATTACCTACCCAGCGCATATCAGGACCAATATCGGAGAATATTACCGCGTTAGGTTGAAGCTTACGCACGATTGGCCAAGTTTTCTCATGCCACTCATAATAGGTGGTCCGGTCAATGATCCGTTTCCCTTCATGCCCGCCGTAGTAGCCATCGCCGCCATTGGCGCCATCATGCCAGGAAGTGAACAAAGGACCATAATTGCTCATCAATTCGGTCAACTGTTCTCTATAAGCATTGGCATAAGCAGGTGTACCATAATGTTCATCATGACGGTCCCAAGCGGACAGGTATACTCCAAACTTCATTCCATTGCGATGTGTCGCTTCCATAAATTCCTTCACCATATCCCCTTTGCCATTCTTCCAGGGAGAGGAAGCAATGCTATAGGAGGTTGTTTTGGTTGGCCATAAACAAAATCCATCATGATGTTTGGCGACACTGATCAGACCTCTGAAACCTCCATCCGCCGCTGCTTTGGCAATCTGATTTGCATTAAATGCCGAGGGATTAAACAAAGCAGGCTGCGCATCACCATAACCCCATTCTTTATTTTGAAAAGTCGTTGGTGTATAATGGATCAAGCAGTAGGTTTCCATCTCCTGCCATTTTAATTGGCGTTCGGTAGGCAAAGCTCCATAGGGTTTTAACGTATCCGGTTTGGCTACCGTACCGCTGGAAAGTAAGATGGAAGATAACAAGATTGTGAACATATTCTTTATTAATAAGTACTAGAAAATTAGGTTGTAAAGCCCTAATATAAGAAGTTTTATAAATTTATCTATGTAACATTTGCGTACAGAAGCATGATCGAAAAACGCCAAAAATATTTTAAAAGCGGAAATTGGCCTTATTAAGCCATATCAATCGATTGATTTAAAACATTTGCTTAGAACAGCAAATGGTCTTCTGTGGTATTATGCCTGTGCATTTTTTAGTATAATCCGGCCAAAAGGAACTTATTTATTTGTTGAAGTACAAACAAAAAACACAGATCTGTTATTAATAGAGGATAAAGAAGTTAGCTGCGCTACAGCAGGTGATGTTATGCTCTTGGGACAAGATTGGCATGATAATTATAAGTTGTAGTGCAGAAAAAGGAATGTTTATATATTATTAGAAATGATTATGAAAGTAAATTTAATGATTTTAGCAGTTGCAATGGCATTTTCAACTGTTGCATGTAACACAACAGGAAAAAAATCTGAGGCAACCGCCGCTGGTGATACCGCAACTACGGTTCAAAAGCCAAGCGTAGTGGATAACGCTTCTCTGGAAGGAACTTGGGAACTTAAATCCATTACCACACCTGAGACCGCAGGAAAAGCCCTTAAAGAATTGTATAAAGACAAAATCCCAACATTGACTTTCACAAGCAAAGATCATAAAGTAGAAGGTAACAACGGCTGTAACGGTATCGGTGGTACGTACGAAAGTGAAAAAGGCAATTCCATTAAAATCGGTGATAAATTGGTCTCTACGATGATGCACTGTGAAAACGCAGCTTACAATGAATTTATGAATGGCTTAAAATCTACAACAAACTTCGATGTTAGAGATAATGAGTTAACATTTATTTCTGGCGATATCGTCGTGATGCAGTTCGTAAAAAAATAAGGAAACACCCAATTAAATGAATAGGCCGATCTATTTATCGGCCTATTTTATTTAGGTTCGCCATTAATTGAAAAGCTTAGCATCCCATCTTCTGTCCCCAGAAGGGCTTCGAACCCCTTCCTCATCAACATATACTCTATTCATTTCCAAATAATTGTTTACCGAGAGCGCTCTTGGCAAAAATTCTTCTAACACCAAAAGGCCCATTAATTTATTTGGTTTCCGATCATAATTAGTAAATATGTCAATTATTTTAGAAGCACTATAGGGGTATTTATACACAATGCTATCTAAATTTTTGCTCGCATTAAAATAGAACGTTTTCTCAAGTGGCAATTGATCCCCTAAATAGTAATATTCTTTTTTCAAGAGGTTATTCTTATATTCATATTTATATATGCTAATTGGTTGATCTCCCCGTATGATTCTTCTTTCAGTGATCAACTTATTTTGATAGCGTAACTCATGTCTTTCATCAAATGAAACTCCCTTATCGGAGCTCTTTTTTTCCAATTTAACCCGATCCCCAGAAATACTAATAATCCAATAGATAATATCTGTAAAATCGTTACGCGTCCCATTTGCTCCGGGAATAGGCAAAAAGCCACCGGTAATTCGAGAAAGCTGGTGGTCTTTGTACGCCAGTTTTAGCGTATGATCAAGCGGATAAAAATTATAGTTAGATAGAAAATCGGGGCTCAACAAAAACACTGGTATTTCTTTGAGTCCCTGATCGGAGAGTAATTTTTCATCTTTCGAACAGGAAAAAGAAAGGAATAAAATTCCTGAGAAAAAAAATAGCCAGATTTTTTTCATAAAATGGGTCATTTCATTGGTAATTATACGAATTTAAAAATTTCATCTCGTAACTTTACACATCATGAAAAAAGATCAATCTAAAATCATACGTGAACAGGTCGATCGTTCAGCACTTCGCGAACATTCGACTCCTTTATACCTCACATCAAGTTTTATCTTCGACAGCGCTGAACAGGGTCGGGCGGTCTTTGCAGGCGAAGAAGATGCAATGATTTATTCCCGCTATGCCAATCCGAATACGTCGGAGTTCATCAACAAGGTCTGTATTATGGAGGGTGCTGAAGCCGGCTTATCTTTCGCATCGGGTATGGCTGCAGTATTCGCATCCTTTGCTGCAATTATCGAAAGTGGAGACCATATTGTTTCTTCACGTGCGATATTTGGCTCTACCCATCAGTTATTTACGGAACTTTTTCCGCGTTGGGGCGTTACCACAACCTATGTGGATGCAGCTAATCCTGAGGAGTGGGAAAAGGCCATACAACCCAATACGAAAATTATATTTTTGGAATCCCCGTCCAATCCCGGATTGGAATTGGTTGATTTAGAATGGTTGGGCAAATTCAAGGAAAAATATCCGAATATTATTCTTTCGATCGACAACTGTTTTGCAACACCATATCTTCAGAAACCGATTCAGTATGGATTTGACCTAGTCATCCATTCGGCGACCAAATATATGGATGGACAGGGACGTGTTTTGGGGGGTATTGTGGTTGGAAAACAGGAACTGATTGAAAAGTTGATGTTCTTTATCCGTCATACAGGCCCGGCATTGTCACCATTTAATGCCTGGATTATTTCCAAAAGTCTGGATACCTTGGGTATCCGTATGGATCGTCATTGTTCCAACGCATTGGCATTGGCGCAGGCATTGGAAAATCATCCGGAGATTGAAGATGTAAAATACCCTTTTCTACCGAGCCATCCACAATATGAGCTGGCTAAGAAACAGATGAAAGCAGGTGGTGGTATTGTTACATTGGTTGTCAAGGGTGGATTTGAACGGGCAAAAGCTTTTGTTGACCACTTGGAGATGATTTTATATACTTCCAACTTAGGTGACTCCAGATCTATTGCGACCCATCCAGCGTCCACGACGCACTCCAAGTTGTCCGAAGATGAGCGTCTGAACTTAGGTATACAACCGGGCAGTATCCGATTGTCGGTTGGCTTAGAGGACCAGGAAGATATTATCAACGATATCTTACAGGCTTTAGAAAAGACCAAAAACTAAAAAAGCGTGCTAAGCACGCTTTTTTAGTTTTTGGTCTTTAGTGTATTGAATATATAGATATGAGATTTTGGTTATCCCCTATTTAGTTCAATGAAGCAATAGCTGCAGCATAGTTCGGCTCATCGGCAATCTCGGCAACTTGCTCTTCGTACAAAACTTTACCATTCTCGTCCAAGGTGATCACAACACGGCTCAATAGTCCTGCTAATGGTCCATCAGCAATTGCCAATTGATAAGCATCAGAGAAATTCGAATCTTTATATTCTGATAAGGTCACCACATTGCTCAAACCTTCGGCTGCGCAAAAACGACCCTGTGCAAACGGCAAATCTTTCGATATACATAATACAACTGTATTGTCCAACTGGGACGCTTCTTTGTTAAATGCACGTACCGATGCGGCACAGGTTCCGGTGTCCACACTAGGAAAAATATTTAACACAATTTTTTTCCCTTTAAAATCCGCAAGTGACTTATCCGAAAGATCTCCTGCAGTCAATTTAAAATCAGGCGCTTGTGCACCAACTTGAGGTAAACTGCCTTTTGTATTCACTGGATTGCCCTTAAAAGTGATTGTAGCCATAATATATAATTGTTTAATTTTTAGTTTCTTTGCTTTTAAAGGTACGAGCAAAAAAAATATTACACAACATTTATTAATATTAGCCAAACATTTATTATGTTAGCATTGTATTTTAAATTAAAGAGGAACGTTAACCAACAATAAACACTAGTATGAAGAAATTATTATTCTCAATACTTTGTGCAAGTCCATCACTCCTGTTTGCACAAGGATCACAGGTGAATCTACAAAGCCCCAAAGCTGTCGGAATGGGGGGAGCAGGATCTGCTTACTTTATAGATGAATCTTCCATTTTCTACAGTCCGGGTGCTTTAGCAAAGATGGATCATAATGCGATTTCGGTTGCTGGAAATGCTGTGATGTACAAATCTGCATTTCAGGAGACTGGAAGTACGGTTGTTTACCATACCAGAAATCAGATTTCCACACCTTTTTCGTTATTTGCGGCAATTGGGCCTAAAAATTCTTGGTGGAAAGCTGGTATCGGGGTTTATACACCCTATGGTGGAGCTGTCGACTGGGGTAAAGAATGGGTCGGCAAGTTTAGTTTGGTGAGTTTAGCACTACGTGCAATCTATATTCAGCCTACTGTCAGTTTCAAACTTACCGAAAACTTTAGTGTCGGGGGTGGTTTTGTTTATAATATAGGTACAGTAGATCTGGAAAATTCCATTCCAGTCTTCTATCCAGATGGCCGCGCCGGTCTAGCAACCTTAAAAGGTACAGGTACAGGTACAGGGTATAACGTGGGTATCCACTACCACCTGGAAGACGAATTTGCGATATCCGTAAGCTATCGTTCGAAAGTAGTCACAAAACTTAAAGATGGTGATGCTATATTTGAAGTTCCAGCAGCTGTGGCCAGTAATTTCCCTGCCGGTAATACATTCAGTGCGGAGCTACCATTGCCATCTACATTCGCAGTCGGCATGGCTTTCCCACTCTCCGAGAAATTTAAAATGGCGATCGATGCAACCATGATTAACTATGACATCTATAAGGCACTGGATTTCGATTATAAAGAAAATACTCCGGTACTAAAAGATACACATTCACCTAAAAATTATGACAAAGCAGGCTCCATCAAAGCCGGTCTGGAATACATCGCTTCTGAAAAATTACAATTACGTGTAGGTGGTGGATATATCGCAACTCCGGTACAACAGAGTGCCTATGTCTATCCCGAAACTCCTGATAATACCAGATATCTTGTCTCCGGGGGTCTTACGATAAAACCTTCGCCCAAATTTGACATCACCGGTTCGTTTGCTTATCAACGTATCTTGCCGCGCAAGTCTACCAACATTGATAGCCACCTTTCAGGTACCTATTCAACAAATATTTTTGCACCCGGTATTGGCGTAAGCTATAAATGGTAATTATTAACAGCCAAATTTGATTAAGATGAAAACAAATAAATTTTATATAGGTGCGGCGTTAGTACTTCTATCTATCGCTTCCTGTAAACCAACTTTAGACGAGTATCAGGCTTCGGCAGGCTCGGTCAATTTCTCAAAATATGTTGCTATCGGTAATTCCCTGGCCGCTGGTTATGCCGATGGCGGTCTTTACCTGGAAGGACAAAAAGTAGCCTACCCCAACCTAATTGCAGAGCAATTGAAACAAGTAGGTGGCGGCGAATTTAAATCACCATTCTTTAGTGATGCGCAAGCCAATGGGTCGGGCTATATTACACTGACAGGATTAGTCAATGGGCAACCCGTAACTGCACAGGTAACGGACAAATTAGCCTATCGTTCGGCCTCGCCAAAACTATTGACAAAATATACCGATCCGATCAATAATCTAGGTGTACCTGGAATGCGGATGGATATGGCTTTTGCAGCTGGCGTGGGCTCTCAGGCAGGAAATATGTATTTTGAGCGTTTATTACCCGATGCAGACGCCATGAAGACCTATTTTGCTTATTCGACGGCACAGAGCCATACTTTCTTTAGCTTTGCGCTTGGAAATAACGATGCACTTGGTTGGGCCACAAATGGTGGAGTGGAAGACGGACCAACATCTAAGCTCACCGAAACGGCTCTCTTCAAAACTTTGTTAGGCAACTACGTAACCGCATTAACGACGGGTGACAGAAAAGGTGTTCTTGCGACTATTCCGGACGTAACAGCAACTCCATATTTTACAACGGTAACCCGTACGGCTCTACTGGCGGCAGTCAATGCGACAAAACCACCAACTCCGGTAACCAATATCTATATTGCTACAAAATCAGGCCCTCGGGCGGCAACCGATAAAGATTATTTTGTGCTTCCATTTTCTTCAACAGGATTATTAGGCAAGCCAAATGCAGCCCAAATTCCTTATGGTCTACACCCTTTGAATCCTGTGGAGGACAAATATGTACTGGATGTCAGTGAAACGGAAACAGTGGTTCAACGGATCAATGAGTATAACGAAGCGATTAAGGCAGCAGCGGCATCAAAAAACCTGGCATTAGCGGATGTGCATGCATTCTTAAATAATGTCAAAGACGGTGTCCGTATCAATGGTTTGGCGGTCAGCGCTAAATATATCACAGGAAATGCATTTTCATTGGACGGGATTCACCTCACGCCGATAGGAAATGCTTTAATGGCTAATATTTTCATCAGCGCCATTAATTCAAAATATGGTTCGAAGATTCCACAGGTAGATGTGGCCAAATATCGTGGTGTAAAAATGCCGGATACTGCTCCTGCAACAAAATAAACCAGCATCAACATACTGACAAAAGGCAGACGAATATACGTCTGCCTTTTTCGTATATTTGTACTACGTTGGCTACCGGAATAGCGCCAATGTTTAAATAAATACAAAAAGTATTATGAAAGTCAAATTAAACCGTGTCAACCAGGCTGTGCATTTCGAAGCCAGCAGCGAATTATCTTCCGTCAAAGTGAATATCGATGGTTCTGAAGCAATCGGTGGTGAAGGAAAAGGTGTTCGCCCCATGGAATTGGTATTGATGGCATTGGGTTCTTGCAGCGTTTTTGACCTGCATAGCATCTTGGTAAAACAACGTCAGCAAATTGATGATGTTCAGGTGGAAGTAGAAGGAAAGCGCCGTGAAGAAGTGCCCCAAGTGTTTACGGATATTCATATCAACTTTTTTCTCAAAGGGGAAATTGATGAAGTAAAGGCGGCAAAAGCGGCGGAGCTTGCTGTGAAAAAATATTGTTCAGTACATGACATGCTTGCAGCAGGTGGCATCAACATCACTTATTCGCTAAAAATAAACTAAGATTTTAAGCTTTCTATCGTTCAGATTTGTTTGAAATATGAACGATAGAAGGCTATATAAATAATGTGGGGCTAAAGTCTTTTTTGCTCTTCGGTTTTAGTCGGTTGATTGTTGCTCTTAACCTTCTGGTTGCCAAAATGATACCGCAACGTTACAGTTACCTTTCTTGTATCCCGATAATCGTCAAAATAATTGTTTTGATCGGCATATTTTGACGAGATTCTCATTTTTTCTGTCCTGAAAATATCCATAAATGCCAGGTTGACTTCCAGCCGTTTATTAAAAAACTTTCGATTGCTCATCACATAGGTGCTGGAATAGCCTGTAATTCGGAATGGTCCCTGAATAGTCGGTGAAGTAAACGTATTGCCGAGTTCCAGATTCCAGCCGGCGTTTTTGTCCAGGACATAGTTTGAGCTTATATTTCCATTACCGATAAAAACATCGTTCTTATGTAGCACCGCATCCGCGCCCATAAAATAATTCTCATTATACATCCCTTCCAACTGCAGATTTAATCCCCAAAGGGCGGTCAATTGAAAGTTTTTCCCAAGGTCTATCCCTGCCCCTTGTCCTTTCCGAATATTGGTATATTGAAAGATCAACTGGTGGTTGACGTTATCCTGCAAAGCAATTTCCATATTAGGCCATTTTTCAAAACGATAAAATAAATCCACATTCCAATTATCCTTTGTCCAGGTCAGGTTGAGGTTATGCACAATTGTAGCCCTCAAGCGGGGATCTCCCTGGAAATATGAAAACAGATTATAATAGGATTTCGCCGGATTAAGCCATGAATAAGCGGGGCGGCTGATGCGTTTGCCATAGGAAAGCCCGAACTGCTGCTGATCCGAGAGCGCATATTGTATATAGAAAGTGGGAAATAATACAAAATAATCCATTTTATTCATATCCTCCGGTTCGGAAACCCTCCCTTCTAAGTCGGTATACTCCCCTCTTAAGCCCGCTTTCCAGCTCCATTTTTTCCAGCTATAGTTAAACGATGTATATAAGGCGGCATTACGCTCTTTGTAATCGAATAGGCTGCTCTTGTCGGGCCGGTATTGAAGGGCACCTGATTCATCGTCCGAAAATATCAGGTCACTTGTTGTTTTTACAGTACTAAACTTGCCCCCAAACTCGAACTCTAGCCCTTTTAACTTTCCCTTCATGTCTATCTGTGTGGAAAAAAGTCGGTTTTCACTCGTGTTATTACTGATAAAACGCGTATTCGATGGCCTTTCTCCTTTAAAATTCAGTGCCGTCAAAACATCTTGATCGTTGGTCGCCTGGCTGGACGTGAAATAAGAAGCCCAATTAATACTCCATTGGGGACTGAGTTTCTTCGTCACCTGGAGATAAAGATTATTGTTTTTATTGGACCGCTCGTGATCATTTGTTGTAAAATAGCTGGATTCCTGCACACGGTCTTTGTTATAGATGGCTGTAGGTACCTCATAGACGCCGTAGGACCTCGGCCCATAATAACCGGTTAAGCCCATATTAATCAACCATGTGGTGTCCGGAGTATATTCCATCGAAAGGACATAGCTATTTTGGCTATTATTGGTATCGAAACGGTCCATAGTACCTTCCCATGAATTCTGTTCCTTTGGATAATAGACATAATTTGTTTCATACCGGGCATAGGTGCCGCGCCCAAAATTGTATGCTGCGCGTAGATTGAATTTTTCGTTTTTATAATACTGCGTCAATCCGAACATCTGTTTCCAGGTCGTGCTTTTTTCCGCCAAAGCTACTGCTGAACCCCTATACCCGTACAAGGTAGATTTGGTAAGCTTGATATTAATAACCGTACTACCTTCGGCTTCATATTTTGCAGGGGGATTGGTAATTACCTCGATGGACTGCACATCGTTGCCAGCGCTGTTCTCCAGATAGGTTTTCAGCTCTTCACCGCTGAGCAGAATCTTGCGGTCATTGATCAGCACCATAATCTTTTTGCTTCCTCTGACCATTAAGTCTGAGCCGCTTGCCATCACCAGAGGTGTGCGTTTAAGGATATCCCAGGTATTCAGTGCTGAAAGATTACTCTGCTGCACATTAAATTCAAGACGATCCAACTTGCGAATCAATCGGGGTTGTCGGCCTACAACATTCACTTCTTCAAGTTGTTTTACCTTAGGCAGCAGTGTCAGGACCAGTGGGCTATGTATGGTATCGCAATAAAAAAATAATTCCTTGGTACCAAAATTCAAATGTGATGCTTTAAGGTAGTATTTCGTATGCTCTGTTAATGCTAATGCAAACTTTCCGGAATGATCCGTCTTCATTTCGCGAATCTGTTGATAGGTACTATCCAATAACACAATAGATGCATCAGCCAGTCGCTCGTTATTTCCATTTTGAATATGTCCTCCGACCTGTTTGACCTGTGCTGTAGAAAGCAAAGGCGCTAAGAGCAAAAATAATAATCCTTTCATATTTCGGTATTTCATGTTCCAAAATTGCCCATTACCGCCGCCAAGCATGGTTAATGAAGAGTTAATGCTATGTTAAGGTGTATGATCTTTCTTGCAAGCCATTATATTTGTATATGGAATTGAAACCTAAAAATTATATTACCCTTTTCATCGTATTTTTTGCTGTCCTTATTGGCATACAAGGTTATCAATTGTACAACACTTACCAACTCAAACAACGCGAGGTCCTTGCCCTGGTCAAAAAAAAGCTAGACAACATAGATGACTCAAATCTTATTTTTGACCACAACCTATTAAGTAAGGATATCGCCAGAGATTATTACATCAAACTGGTCAAGAAAGAGATCACCGAAGATGGTCTAAAACACCTGTATCAGATACATGCACAGAAAACTTCCAACGAGCTCACTAAATATGTCGATAGTGTATTCAAACCTCTCGGTATGCATGTCATCCTTAAACAGGAAATATTGGGCATTTATTATAAAGATGCTGTAAAACCATTGGTCAGGGGACCGATCACCGTTTATACCACACAAGGAGCCTTCAACCATCCCATGGAATTATCCACAAGTAAATGGGTCACCGAAAAAACTGAAACAAATAAGATCGAAGGTCGTATTGAGAGCAAAGAAATATTATATGTATTTTCCGTTCCACGAAAAACTTCCTATGAAGTAGTCAATCTTAACTGGATTTTATTCAAGGAGCTTACCTCTTTATTTATGAGCACCATATTGATTCTGACAGCATTTATATGGCTGTTTTACCGAACCATCAAGAATCTCCGAAGGCAGGACAAACAGATCGCAGTATTACATGATGTCGTAGACAATATTTCGCATGAGCTAAAAACGCCTGTTGCGACCTTAAAAATTGCCGCTAAAACACTCCGCAAGTCTGCCGATGACAAGATCATCGCGGTTATCGAACGTCAGGTAAGCCGTCTGGAGCAAACACTAGATCCACTAAACGAGAATCAAAGCGCAATAAACTTATCCCCCATAACAGTGGATGAACTACAGACCATTTTTAGCGATTTTCAGCTATGCAATCCAACGGTCAAACTTACTGTGGAGCCAAGCTTCAACACGCAAATCTGTCTTAACCTCACTGATGCGACGACGTTATTTTACAACTTGATGAATAATGCAGTTAAATACGGCGCCACAGCGTTGGGGCTTCGTTTTGAAGCACAGAAAAACTATTTATCCATTCAAGTTAAAGACAATGGTCAAGGCATAGCAGAGAGCGAGTTACCCTATATTTTTGAAAAGTTTTACCGTATACAAAAAGACAATATCCATGACACAAAAGGTTTGGGTCTTGGTCTGTTCCTTGTTAAGAATATCATCAGGAAATACGGTGGGGAGATCAAGGTGATCAGTAAATTGCAGCAAGGGACAACTTTTATCATCCTGCTGCCCCGTTAATTTACTTCGTGATAAAATCCCAACCTTGAGGAATAAGGGTTATGTCAAAAGCGAACATTTGTGAAAGGAAAGTAAGTGCTCCACCATTAAATTTGAACAGGATCTAGAAAAGAGCAAGCTTTATGAAGATCTAGAACAAAAGCCAAATACCAGTTAGACAAAATTAAAATGAAGAATAAACTATTACTTGTAGAAGATGATCCAGATTTTGGATTTATGTTGAAGCAATACCTCGAGCTTTCAGACTTTAATGTGGATTGGATTATGCAACCGAATGACCTTACTACCGACTTTCAGAGGCTTTCAGGGTATGATTTAATTATTTTGGATGTGATGCTTCCACAGGTAAGCGGTTTTACCCTGGCAAAGGAGATCAATAGGCTTTTTCCTTTCCTTCCTTTTATCTTTTTGACGGCCAAAGAGCAGAAGATCGATAAACTAACCGGCCTGAAAATCGGTGCTGATGATTACATCACCAAACCCTGTGACCCAGAAGAATTGTTGCTTCGCATACAGAATATCTTAAAACGTCATCAAAAACATATGCTGTCAAGTTCGATTTCAATTGGCTCTTATCTGTTTTTCCCCGACCAACTGCTGTTAAGCCATGCCCAGGAAAAATATAAACTTACAGAGCGCGAAGCACACTTGCTCCTGTTCTTATGCCAGCACAATGGTCAGCTCGTGACCCGGGAAGATATTCTTGAAAAGGTCTGGGGAAATGCCGATTTTTTTACCGGCAGAAGCATGGATGTGTTTATCACACGTATACGCAAATACCTAAGCCATGATCCTGCCCTCCGTATCAGTTCGAATCGCGGTGTTGGATTTACGGTTTATTTCTGAAACTTATTATTACCTTTCAAGCTCCTCTTTTCGTCTGTTCCACAGTTTTTCTGCCCAGCGCCCAACAAACCAAAAGGAAACTGCTAGGATCAAGAAAAATACAGCTCTATTGATATTATCCCAGAGATACTCCACATAACGCGTATAGATATTCAGCACCAAAAAAACGAAGCCCACTTCGCGGGTGACATTATCTTTTGCCTTTAATCCATAAATAACAAGAAAAGCGGACACTGCCGTGGATAAAATACCCCAATAAAACATATGGTATTGACGTACCGTGGTCCATTCATAAAAATCCGAATAGTTGCCAAAAATGGACAGTGTCCATAAAGAGACCATGAGGTAAATCAATCCGATGATATAACTGACCGGCTGAAAGCTCTGCAGGCGCTGGAAACGTGGCTGCAGCCAAACAGCTGCCGCTGTGATCATTGCGCCAAAAATAGTAAAGCGCAAAGGGTAGTTCATACCCCAGAATTTAAATCCCCAATTGCTATGGTAGGCTGTCTCGGTCGCGAACCAGACGCCCAGTGCCAGTAACATAAAGGTCCAGATCAGTTTACTATCGAGCTTTACTGCAAGAATACCGTATATCGCAACGGAGAGTAAAAATAAGAGGGAATAATGCATGGTATCTTTATCCAAAACCTTGCCCATAAAACCGATACAGGCTGCTGTTCCAAACACACCGATCAACATCATGGTCTCGGTGGAAAGATTTTTATAGGGATAGCGTTTTTTGTAGCGAAAACCCAGTGTATAGAATAATACGGCGACAGCAGCAAAAAAGAAACAGAATAAAATATTGGGCGCTTCATAAAGCGTATCGACAAAGGCCAAAAAAGAGGCATCTGTAAATAGCGAAAAAACAGCAAATACCAGTGAGGCCAGGGCGATCCAAAAAGCATAACGAGCCAGTTGGCCCCAGTCAAAACTCTTCACGTCGAGACTATCCATCAGCTCAGTGGCTTTCTGTTCGTCCAATAGATTCTCCTTTTTCCAAAATTGGACAATATCTTCAATGGACTGTTTTTCCTGTTTGCTGACGTCGTATTTTCGCATTATTATTGTATTGAGTATTGGGTATTGAGTATTGGGACCTTAGTGAAACATAGCGCTGATTTACAAATTCATTTATTTTTTAAAATTAACGTTTAATTTTCGAGGCTCTTCTTGTATAAACTTACAGCTTACAAGGTTGCCCTAATCACCTTAGCCGACTACAAGATAACAATAAGCTTCGTAACTTTCCTAACTCATTGCAGCATCACAAGAGTTCCTCATCACCTGTATCTCACATTTTGTTCCAAAAGTTAGATAAGCTCGCATAATTCCTTTAAAATCTGTAATTTTGCATGTTTTGCATTTTATCCCTTTACAGGGTTTTAAGGAGTTTTCATGGCAGTAAAAAGAAGCCCAGATTTGGGCGAACAGAGTGAAGTTCAGGTATTTGGCGCACGCGCGCACAATCTTAAAAATATTGATGTTTCATTTCCAAGAAATGAATTGGTCGTTATCACTGGGTTAAGTGGCAGTGGAAAGTCTTCTTTGGCTTTTGACACCATTTATGCGGAGGGACAACGCCGGTATATGGAGACTTTTAGCGCTTATAGCCGTCAGTTTTTGGGTGGTATGGAGCGTCCGGATGTGGATAAGATATCGGGTCTGAGTCCTGTAATTTCCATTGAGCAGAAAACAACGAGCAAAAACCCAAGATCAACCGTAGGAACCATCACCGAAGTCTATGATTTTATGCGCCTTTTGTTTGCCCGTGCTGGAGAAGCGTTCTCCTATGTCACTGGCAAAAAAATGGAACGCATGTCTGACGATCAGGTGATCGACCGTATCTTGGATGAGTTTGAAGGGCAAGCCTTAAATATCCTCGCTCCTGTTGTAAAAGGACGAAAAGGACATTATCGGGAGCTATTCGAACAAATTCGTAAACAGGGTTATGTCAAAGTGCGTGTGGATGGTGAAATACTAGACCTTGTCCCCAAAATGCAAGTTGACCGCTATAAGATTCACGATATCGAGATTGTCGTGGACCGTCTGAAAATAGAACGTGAAGATAAAAAGCGACTGCAGACTTCGGTGATGCAAGCCATGAAGACAGCAAAAGGCATTATCAAAGTGTCTACCAAAGATAATCAGGAACAATTTTACAGCCGTTACCTAATGGATGCGGAATCAGGAATATCGTATGATGAACCGCAACCGAACACCTTCTCGTTCAATTCACCATATGGTGCCTGTCCGACATGTGATGGTTTAGGTTATATCTTTGAAATTGATAAAAATGCTGTCATTCCTGACAAAAAACTCAGTATTCAAAAAGGTGGCCTGGCTCCCTTGGGTCCAACACGGGAAAACTGGACTTTTGAGGTACTTAAAGCCGTAGCCAAAAAATTGGATTTTGCGGTAACAACGCCGCTGGAGAAACTAAATGACGAGCAGATCGACCAACTTTTGTTTGGTAATAAAGAAGAACCTATCGTTGTCACTGTATCGTACGGAAGCTATGGTGCCCGTGAATACCGTGTGGAATTTGAAGGTATCTTTAAAATGCTTGAGGAATTCTCCGGAAAATCTTCGGACGACGCGCCCTCATTGGATGATTTCAGAACCAAAGTGACCTGTCCTACCTGCGAAGGAGCCCGATTGAAGAAAGAATCGCTTCACTTTAAGATTGCAGACAAGAATATACACGAGCTATCGACATTAGATATTTCGGCGTTAAAAGAATGGTTCGATCAAGTGGAAAGCAAACTGGATGAACGCCAATTGGTCATTGCTACGGAAATACTCAAAGAAATAAGGGCCCGTCTGGGCTTCCTGTTGGATGTGGGTCTGAATTATCTGACACTGGATCGTACAGCCAAGACGTTATCCGGTGGGGAAGCGCAACGCATCCGTTTGGCAACCCAGATCGGTTCGCAGTTGGTCAACGTCCTTTATATTCTGGATGAACCAAGCATCGGATTACATCAGCGCGACAATGAGCGCCTCATCAATGCACTTAAAAACTTACGTGATATCGGCAATTCGGTGTTGGTTGTTGAACATGATAAGGACATGATCCTACATGCGGATTATGTGATTGATATGGGGCCAGCGGCGGGCGTTCATGGGGGGACAGTCGTTGCGGAAGGACAACCTAATGAAATCTTAAAATCGGATTCATTGACCGCAGCGTATCTTAACGGGAAAAAAGAGGTTAAGATCCCCGAGAAACGGCGTGAAGGCAATGGCAAAACGCTGACCATTCATGGTGCTACAGGCCATAATCTGAAAAACCTGACAGTAAGCTTTCCATTAGGTAAACTGATTGTTGTATCAGGTGTTTCGGGATCCGGTAAATCGAGTTTGATTACCGGCACATTGTACCCGATCTTAAATAAACATTTCTTCCGGGCAAAAGCGACTCCGCTTCCATTCAAAAAGATCGAAGGTCTGGAACATATCGATAAAGTCATTGAAATCGATCAAAGTCCTATTGGCCGTACACCACGCTCCAACCCTTCTACGTATACTGGTGTATTCTCCGATATACGTACACTTTTTGTGCAGCTTCCCGAAGCGAAAATCAGAGGCTATAAACCTGGTCGTTTTTCTTTCAATGTCAAAGGTGGCCGTTGTGAGACCTGTCAGGGTGCGGGCTTGAAGGTGATTGAAATGAACTTCCTACCTGATGTGCAGGTTCCCTGTGAAACATGCCATGGAAAACGTTATAACCGAGAAACTTTGGAAGTACGCTACAAGGGTAAATCTATCTCGGATGTACTCGACATGAGTATCAACGATGCTGTCGATTTCTTTGAAAATGTACCAAGTATTTATAGAAAAATCAAAACCTTACAGGATGTAGGTTTAGGCTATATTACCTTGGGGCAATCTTCGACAACCTTGTCGGGAGGTGAAGCTCAGCGGGTGAAACTTGCCACAGAACTTTCCAAGAAAGATACCGGAAACACATTTTACATTCTCGACGAACCGACAACAGGCCTTCATTTTGAAGACGTCAATGTGCTCATGGGTGTGATCAACCGACTGGTAGACCGTGGTAATACGGTATTAATTATCGAGCATAACCTGGATGTTGTCAAATCCGCAGATTGGGTGGTTGATATCGGTCCTGAAGGAGGGAAAGAGGGTGGTCAGGTATTATTTGAAGGCACCCCAGAAAATTTAATTAAAAACAAGAAAAGCGAAACCGCACGATTCCTAAAATTGGAGATGTAACCCGACAGATTACTGTGGGGAATGCCTGACTTTTGACCGGTTCCGGTTGAGAGCATCGGCTCGTAGGGATTTTCGTTTGTTCATCACGCTATGTTTTAAAAGCACATATCCCGCCATAGACGGTTTTAGCACCGATATGGAACATCCCGTTGATTTTCATTTGGGTTTGTGCTTTCTAAATATGGATATTTCGTAACTTTGTATTATATGTCGGATATTATTCAATTACTTCCAGATAATGTTGCTAATCAGATTGCGGCGGGAGAAGTGGTGCAGCGGCCAGCGTCTGCCATTAAAGAATTGATTGAGAATGCCATTGATGCTGGAGCTGACAAAATCAAACTTATTGTTAAGGATGCAGGTAAATCGTTGATCCAGGTCATTGACAATGGCTGTGGCATGAGTGTAACGGATGCCCGTCTTTGCTTTGAACGTCATGCGACTTCAAAAATCCGCAAAGCGGAGGATTTATTTGCGATCCGCACGATGGGTTTTCGTGGGGAAGCAATGGCCTCTATTGCTGCGATAGCGCAAGTCGAACTTAAAACACGTCGTGTCGAAGATGAACTTGGCACCGTCGTCGAAATAGAAGGATCAAAAGTTGTCAACCAATATCCAGAAGCTGTTGCTGCTGGAACCAATATTTTAGTCAAAAATCTTTTTTACAATATTCCTGCCCGCAGGAACTTTTTAAAAAGTAATTCTGTTGAAATGCGTCATATCATTGACGAATTTCAACGTATTGCCTTATCCAATCCTCAGATTTTTCTCTCCTTACATAGTGATGGGAATGAAATTTATCATCTCCCTGCTGAGACGTTGAAACAACGAATTGTCCATATCTTCGGGAACAACTATAATCAACGGTTGGTTCCTGTAGAGGAGGATACGTCCATTATTAAAGTGGATGGATTTGTCGGTAAACCTGAGTTTGCAAAGAAAACGCGTGGCGAGCAGTTTTTCTTTGTCAATAAACGATTTGTACGTGATCCTTATCTACACCATGCGGTTATGAATGCGTACGAGGATATTATGCAAGCGGAAACGTTTCCATTTTATGTCCTCTTTATTGATATCGATCCAGCCCGCATCGATATTAACGTACACCCCACCAAGACTGAAATCAAATATGAGGATGACAAAGCAATTTATGCGATCATCCGCTCGGCAGTGAAAAGGTCGTTGGGACGCTATAATATCATGCCTTCTTTGGATTTCGAACAGGAAACAAGTTTTTCCAACCTGATTACAAAGAAATCATTGGATGAAATTATAGCGCCGACGGTGACCTTTAATCCTGATTTCAACCCTTTTGACACAGACAAGTCCAAATCATCCTATTCCAGATCGGATAATTATGCCGAGGGCTTGGCGAAAAAAACGGGGGGAATACCAAGCAACTGGGATTCATTGTACGAAATCGTCGAAAAGGAGGAGTCTGTACAGCTGCCTTTGCATAGGGATTCCGAATTGGAAACGGATCGGCCCCAAGCTATGCAAGTAGAAGATAAAACTTCCGCTAAATTATTTTTTCAGCTACACAACAAGTATATCGTTTCGCAGATTCACTCTGGTTTCATTCTTATTGACCAACAAGCTGCCCACGAACGTATATTGTTTGAACAGTTTCTGACACAACTTGATCAACATAAAGGTTTAAGCCAGCAGAGTTTATTCCCACAGACCATCGATCTCAACCCTGCGGATAATGAACTCATGAAGGACTTATTGGACGACATCAATGGTCTAGGTTTTCAGATTCGTGAATTTGGAAAAAATTCCTATATTATTGACGGAATTCCAGCTGACTTGGGAACAGGTTTTGATGAGATCAAAATGATTGAAAAAATATTGGAAGATTATAAAAATAATCAATCCGAATACAAATTAGCTAAACGCGAGAACCTGGCGAAAAGCCTTGCCCGTAATGCTGCGATCAAACCAGGCACACAGCTTGACAATACGGCTATGGCAGAATTGGTCGACAAGCTCTTTGCCTGTCAATCACCGAATATCTCCATCTATGGCAATCCGGTTATCGTAACATTTACCCTGCAGGAATTAGCAGAAAAATTTGGCAAAAACTAGAAGATAGAACTATATGTTTCAACAATTGACACCCGTTATCAAGAATTTACTGATCGTAAATATTGTATTCTTTTTAGGATCGCAATTTGTGCCCATTGCGTATAATTATCTTCCGGTTTTCTACCCAGATTCGCCTTATTTTAAAATTTGGCAGGTTATTACACATATGTTTATGCATGCTGATCTGGGTCATATCTTCTTCAACATGTTTTCTTTGGTCATCTTTGGCCCAATGATCGAGCAAGTGCTCGGTTCAAAACGTTTTTTGAATTTCTATCTGATTTCGGGTATTGGTGCATGGCTATTGCAAATGGGGGTTCAGGGTGTTGAAATATTTAATGCAACAGGAAGTTTTTTCCCATTGCACCATAGTTTGGATTTGTCTACGCTAAACACATCTAATCCAGGCTTAGTGCAAGAGGTCTATACTTCTCGTATGCTGGGTGCCTCTGGTGCCATATATGGTGTATTACTCGCTTTTGCTTACCTTTTCCCAAACATACCGCTTCAATTTTTGTTTATTCCTGTACCAATCAAAGCAAAATATATGATCGGAGGATATATTTTGATCGAGATCTATATGAGCTTATCCAGACCGGGTGATTCGGTAGCCCATCTCGCACACGTTGGTGGTGCACTGTTTGGCTATTTGCTGCTCAAACTTTGGCGGATTAGAAAGGGAATTTATTAATAGCACGCGTCATGAATAGCATTGGTTTAAAAGATTTTTGGAGACAAACGTATAAGACAGGTTCACCGATTCCGGTTGTGATCAGTATTCAGGTATGCTTATTTGTCCTCATTTATTTCTTGGACCTGCTCTTTGAGTTAAAATTCATCTCTCAAAGTTTCCTACAGCCTATTGTCAAGCATTTGAGCTTACCTAGTAATTTTTCGGCCTTCCTAGCGCAACCTTGGTCTGTGATTTCGTCCAATTTTGTCTATGTCCAGCTGTTGAATTTAATTTTTGACAGCTTATGGTTGTATTGGGTTGGCCAAATCTTCTTTACCTTCTTAAATAAAAGACAATTTTTCTTTGTCTACCTTAGCTCATGGCTCTTAGGCAGTATGCTTTATGTTGGTTTTGGCACCCTGATTCCGCCACCTACAGATCTGCACTTAATGGGTGGAGCCCACCCATTGGCCGCTGTACTTGCTGCCATTGTCGTTTTGGTCCCGAATTATGAGTTACGGCTTTTACTTTTTGGTACGGTTAAATTAAAGGTCGTAGCTATCGTGTATTTTGCGTTGGAATTCTTATTTTTCACGATTGGCAACCGACCTGCTGCAGTGTCTTACTTTGCTGTCGTTCTCTTTGGAATGGCTTTTACCTATGCCTTACGATCGGGGATAGACTGGTCTACAGTTTTTCAGAAGAAACAAAAAAAGCCTGCAAAAATGAAAGTTGTTGTAGGCAATCATATACCGACAAATCGGAAACATCGTTATGACTTACCTAATCAGGATGAAATCGATGCCATCCTGGACAAGATTTCAGTATCTGGTTATGAAAGTCTGACACACCATGAAAAAGAGACGCTCTTTAGGGCAAGCAATAGTGGCGACAAGGTTGATGGATAGAAGGACATTTTTAAGGAGAAAACTGGGATTTATAAGCAAAACCATGTTCCTGGCAAACATGCTGGCGATCATCGCGTTGCTCATGAGTTATTCAGCGACCTTCATCAACCCGAAATCTTTTTGGCCTATTGCGTTTCTGGGCTTAGGCTATCTTCCCATTCTTTTGGTCAATATTGGTTTTATATGCTATTGGTTACTTCGTAAACGAAAGGTAGCGCTCTACTCCTTGATAGCTATTTTATTGGGCTGGCCCTTCCTAACCAAACACTGGAATATCCGAAAAGAAAACCCGCCTATTCCGCCTGAAACACGAACATTGCGTATCATGACCTTTAATGCACATCTGTTCAAAAAAGTCGATGATGAAAAAAAGAACTTTAAAGCGGACGTAGTGCGTATCATTGATAGCATCTCACCTGATGTCATCTGCTTTCAGGAGTATATCAGTAAAATCAAAGGAAAACATGTTTTTTCAGAGGAGTTTAAAGACAAATTGGGCTACGATTACTTCTTCTTTGAGCCCAGTTCCAAAAATGACTATGAGGCTTACGGTATGGCTGTTTTATCCCGTTTCCCCATTTATGATTCGGGGACTATACGAGACAATGATTACGGCATCAACAGAATATGTTATGTCGATGTCAAAAAGCAGGATACCTTGGTTCGGATCTATAATATCCACCTACGATCGTTTGCGCTACAAAATGAAGACAAAGAGTTCATTCAGAATCTGTCCAATAAGAATGAAGCTGACAACAGGGCAACCCGTCGGTTGAGCAGGAAATTAAAAAATGCCTTTGAGCTCCGTAGCGAACAGGCGCATTCGCTAAAAAAGCATATGAATGAGTGCCAATATCCTTACATTGCTGTCGGCGATTTTAATGATACACCAATGAGTTACTCGGTGAATCTAATAGGTGATGGCATGTATAATGCCTTCAAAGAAAAGGGAAATGGATGGGGCGTTACCCATCACGCACTTTTGCCGATTTTTCAGATTGACTATATCTTTGCCAGTCCAAAATTTGAGGTTATGAATTATCAGGTTGTCAAACAGAAGCTCTCCGACCATTATCCGGTATGGTCAGATCTGCGGCTTAAACCTTAGGCAGCTGATACCCTAAAGATTTGAGGCCTATTTCGATAAATTTATCTCTTCTGTTTTTTATTTTATAATAGGCTTCACGGCCAAAATAATATCTTCCGACCAGCGCTTCGATATCCGACTGAATCAGATCATGTAGATTTTTTGCCTCATTCGCAGTTACAGGAATCCGTTTTTGTGCATTCAGAAAAGAGATAAAAAGATCAAACTCTGCTGCGGGTAAATGGTATCCACTGATAAAGTTTTCAATGGAATATGCGGGGAGATGCTTGGTGAACCGATCATATACAAATTCTTCGATTGCATTTGAGTGGTAGATCTCCCGATATTTCGCACTTGTTTCGTTTGTATCAATTGGGATATTCACATCAGGCAAAATTCCGCCGCCACCAAAAACCAGTTTGCCTTTACTTGTCGTAAACATTTCCTTTTGACGAAATTCGGTATCGAGTGTCCATAGGTCAAAACCGGTCATATATTTCGCAGCATCAAAGTTTGCCCGGCTATACTTGCGTTGAATACATCTGCCAAGGGGGGTATAATAACGTGCTACGGTTAAATTCACCGCCGAACCGTCTGAGAAATCAAATTGTTCCTGAACCAAACCTTTTCCATAGGATCGTCTTCCCACGACAGTGGCCCGATCTAAGTCCTGTAAAGCGCCGCTCAAGATCTCACTTGCTGATGCTGTACTTTCGTTGATCAATACCACAACACGGCCATCACTAAAGTCACCGGGTTTTTCGGAATAATAATCCTGACGTAATTCATTGGCTCCCTCGGTGTACATCAACAGTCTCTTTTCTTTGAAAAACTGTCCGGCCAAATCAATGGCAGTATGCACAAATCCACCACCATTATTCCGGAGGTCCAGGATAAGATCCTGGGCACCGCTTTTTCGCAAATCGATCAATGATTGTCTAAATTCATCCGCAGTCTTATGTCCAAAGCGTCGGATCTTGATATAAGCAGTTTTGGGTGCAATCATATAGGACGCATCCAGACTGCTTACATTTACCTGATCGCGGATAACTTTCAGTGGATTAACAAGTGTCTGTCCATTCCGTTGAATAGAAATAAGTACAGCTGTTCCCTTTTTTCCACGGATTAATTTTTCTATCTCTGCCTCAGGAACCTTTTTCCCTGCAAGATCTTTGTTGCCGATTTTTAGAATACGGTCACCGATTCGCATGCCGCTTTTCTCCGCTGGTCCAGCGGATACCATTCCTACCACAAGCAGCGTATCCTTCAAACGAAAATACTCTACCCCTATCCCATCAAAAGAACCTTCCAGGGTCTCCTGTTTAGCGAGCACCTGATTGGGGCGTAAAAATGTAGAGAAAGGATCGAGACGTGAAACTACGTGTTCAATGGCTTCATCCTGCACCGTGTCTACACTAATATTGTCAACATAATTTTCAGCGATCAGCTGGATGAGGTACTGCAATTTATCCGAATTACTATTGGAGCCCAAACTGGAAAAAGTTGTTTTTTGGTTGCTTCCTTGTTCTTCGGCATAATTCTGACCCAACAGCAAGCCAAGGAGCAATACCGCCGCATATGTAGCGGCTACAAAAATATTTCGTTTGATACTCTTTTGCATTGGAAAAAACCAGTGTTTATAAAATGATAAACCGAGCCTGCGCGCTCCTCAATTTACCCTTCAAAAGTAACAAGTTTATTCGGTTTAACTCATAGACAGCCGTATAATTTTACATTAAAAACAAAAAATTGTCGCTGGCTGTTTACCTGCTGAAACTCCTGTCATCGGATTTAATCAAAAATGGGAAATAGCAGCAACGAAACTTGGAAATAAGCACAAATTTATCTTAGTTTGAACTTGGAAAGGAATTTAAAATATGCACGAAATCGAACCTTACTACAATTGGCGCGACTATTATATCGCTGCCGAAGACGAACAATCACCATTTTATGGTACAGTCTACAGCGAATTCGATTTCGATAAACAGATCTATAACTTTCTGTTGCATCCGCAATGGGATGAATTTGGCTCGCTCACGCTATATTTAAAGGTATTATTTGTCGATTATGAAAAACAATACTGTATTATCGAGTTGATCGGCGAATGGAATGATGCCATATACAACGATATTATGCTGTTGAAGAGAGAGCTTATCGATGTTATGGTCAGTCAAGGTATAAAGTATTTTATCCTTATTGGAGAGAATGTATTGAATTTCCATACTTCAGATGATTCCTATTACGAGGAATGGTTCCAGGATATCGACGATGGCTGGATTGCGGGCGTGGGCTTCCGGGACCATGTCATTCAGGAGTTTCAACAACAGAATATTGATTATTACATCAATTTTGGCGGTGCACTCAATGAATTATCTTGGCGTGCATTAAAACCAAAGCAAGTATTTCATCATGTGAATGAATTCTTGGGTAAGCGCCTTGGTTTTTGAGTAATGAGTAAAGAGTATTGAGTAATGGGTATATGGATTTTGGTTATACAAGCCTATAGCTTACTGACTGTTTCCAGTTTTTGATGATTAGCTTTTTTTATTTTCAGCTGTGAGAAGTAAAACCTTGGTTATACAAGTCGATGGCTCACTAATTGTTTCAATTTTTGATTTTTACCTTTTAATTTTTACTTTTTACTGTATTATCCGTTAACTTTGTGGTCGATGTGTTCTGTGTTATGCACAGCTACTGATTAATTTTTACGTTTTATTTATACAAAACAATATGTCATTCAGAATTGAAAAAGATACGATGGGTGAAGTTCAGGTACCTGCAGATAAATACTGGGGTGCACAAACTGAACGTTCACGCAACAACTTCAAAATCGGACCGGCAGCTTCTATGCCACATGAAATCATTGCAGGTTTTGCCTACCTAAAAAAAGCAGCAGCCTATGCAAACCACGAATTGGGTGTATTACCTGTCGAAAAACGTGATGCCATTGCAACTGTATGTGATGAGATCCTAGCGGGTAAATTGGACGATCAATTCCCATTGGTGATCTGGCAAACTGGTTCGGGAACACAGTCGAATATGAATGTGAATGAAGTGGTGGCAAACCGTGCCCACGTATTGGCTGGACATACGATTGGCGAAGGCGAACCTGTATTAAAAGCAAACGATGATGTCAACAAATCACAGTCGTCAAATGATACGTTCCCAACCGGAATGCATATTGCAGCCTATAAAGCGGTTGCCGAAGTAACTATCCCAGGTGTAGAGAAACTGCGTGATACATTGGCTAAAAAAGCGGAAGAATTCAAGAATGTTGTTAAAATCGGCCGCACACACTTGATGGATGCAACGCCGTTAACATTAGGTCAAGAAATTTCTGGCTATGTGGCACAATTAAACCATGGCCTAAAAGCATTAAGAAATACACTTTCACATCTATCTGAGGTTGCATTGGGTGGTACTGCAGTAGGAACTGGCTTAAATACACCTAAGGGTTATGATGTCGTTGTTGCCAAATACATTGCTGAATTTACAGGTCTTCCATTTGTTACTGCGGAGAACAAATTCGAAGCTTTAGCAGCGCATGATGCTATCGTTGAAACACATGGTGCGTTGAAACAGTTGGCAGTTGCGTTGAATAAAATTGCGAATGACATCCGTATGTTGGCTTCGGGCCCACGCTCAGGTATTGGTGAAATCCTTATTCCTGAAAACGAACCGGGATCATCTATTATGCCGGGCAAAGTGAATCCTACACAATGTGAAGCGTTAACGATGGTAGCAGCTCAGGTGATGGGTAACGATGTTGCGATCACAATCGGTGGTACACAAGGGCATTATGAGTTGAACGTCTTCAAACCATTGATGGCAGCGAACTTCTTGCAATCTGCACGTTTACTGGGTGACGCCTGTGTTTCTTTTGAAGAACACTGTGCTGCAGGTATCGAGCCTAACTACAAACGCATCAAAGAATTGGTTGACAACTCGTTGATGTTGGTAACTGCATTAAACACGAAAATTGGGTATTATAAAGCTGCTGAAATTGCTCAAACGGCACATAAAAACGGTACGACACTTAAAGAAGAAGCCGTACGTCTGGGTTATGTGACGCCGGAAGATTTTGATGCCTGGGTAAAACCTGAAGAGATGGTTGGAAGTTTAAAATAAGCTGTGGCAATAATTTCAATAAAAAATATATCATCGAAAACATACCTATGGGCTCTTGCCATAGGTATGTTTTTCTTTTTTACCGCCTGCAAATTTAATTCGGAGATGCAGGGTGAAGGCGCTCCGTTTTTACAGGGGGAGTGGGTACAGGACAGTATCCCGGGACAGCAGCAGATGATGCAATATACCTTGGCTGAATTTAAGTTTACCTGTGATTCGGTTTATGCGACAATGCATGTGAACAACAAAGTACAGACTATCCCGGACAGTTGCTATAAAAACGGTTCCTGGACAGAGCATGCCAAAGGGATTTATGTGTTACGGGGAGATTCTGTTATCGTAGACGGTATATATACCAAAGAAAATGGCAAACAGAAGATCTCAGGTTGTTACCTCTCGGGGCAATATATTCCACGTTTTAAAGTTGCTTATCATTCCGCGGACTCCGTTGTATTGGAGAGTCGATTAGATCAACGTCCTATTATCTTGAGAAAGATCAAAGATATCACCTGCGTGCCTAAGAAGAGATATTAGTATTGGGATGTTAGTATTTAGACTTTACCTGTTCAAGCCAGCGGCTTACGAACACTGTCCTTAATCCTTGCTCCTTAATCTTTGTTTTCTAAGCCTGGCATTTAGCGGGTCTACTTCTCCCCGCTCTAGATCGATTGGCTTGACTAAAGCAATTATTACAGCGATGTAAAAATCAACATGTAATAACCCAGTTTTTATTTTTACTTTTGACTATCAACTTCCAACCATCCATATGAACAAAGGAATAATTGCCTTAGCTTTTGGGGGACTTGCCATCGGGATGACTGAATTTACGATGATGGGTATTCTGCCTGATATCGCGAAGGATCTGCATATCGAAATCCCTACCGCGGCACATCTTATTGCGCTGTATGCACTCGGTGTAGTTGTGGGCGCTCCGACATTGGTCTTATTTACGGGCAAGTATCCTCCTAAAAAGGTTTTACTCTTTTTAATGTTGCTCTTTTTTATTTTCAACGGCTTGTTCAGTATTGCACCAGGACAATTTCTGATCAGTATTTCACGTTTTATGGCCGGACTTCCACATGGCGCATTTTTTGGTGTAGGATCTGTCGTTGCAGCTAAACTTGCTCCCAAAGGAAAAGAAGCTCAGGCCATCTCGATCATGTTTACGGGCATGACCATTGCAAACCTCGCCGGAGTTCCGTTAGGAACCTATCTTGGCCATCATTATTCCTGGCGACTGACTTACGGCATCATCAGTATACTGGGACTAATTACCTTCGCCGCAATATATACTTGGATGCCAAAAATCGAGGCTTCGAAAGGAAATAATATATTCAATCAGCTCAGCTTTTTCAACAAAAAGATTGCTTGGTTATTGATGGCGATTATCGCAATTGGTACAGGTGGATTGTTTGCCTGGATCAGCTATATTGCTCCATTGGCAACCAAGGTCTCCGGCGTTCCAGCTGACCGGGTGCCCCTGATTATGATTTTGATAGGTATTGGTATGTTTTTCGGAAATCTGATCGGTGGGAAATTGGCGGACACGATATCACCTACAAAAGCAGCGATCGCTAGTTTTTCAGCGATGGCACTCTGTTTGGTTATGGTCTATTTTGTTTCGCCTCTGGGTTGGACAGCTTATCCTCTAGCGTTCATTACCGGTTTAGTATCCTTCACTATCGGTTCGCCGACACAGTTGATGTTAATCCGCGCCTCGAAAGAGGCTGCAACTTTAGCTGCGGCGGGTGGGCAGGCTGCATTTAATCTCGGCAACACACTTGGCGCATTTTTGGGTGGAATTCCCATCACTTTGGGATTAGCATACAATACCCCCTCTCTGGTAGGTGTGGGCATGGCAAGTATCGGCGCTTTGCTGACCTTGCTGTATCTCAAGGTTTACGACAATAAGAGTAGCTAACATCTAAAAAAAATCAAATGGCCCGAAGCAGTTATATCAGTGTATTGCGTATCATCGCAATTTTTTTGATTATCTTGATCCATTCTTCTTCAGGCTACTTAAATAGTAACGACTTTGATTCTTTTGACTGGGATTACGCCAATTGGATCAACAGCTTTTCGCGCTTTGCCGTTCCGCTATTTGTGATCATTTCCGGTGCATTACTTTTACAACGAGACGAAGATACAGGCACATTCTACAAAAAGCGCCTGTTTAAAATTATTCCGCCATTTGTCTTCTGGACCATTGTTTACCTGATCTATTATTTTATCCGTTATATTGATTTTGAGTATGTTGGTTTTCCACAAGTTATTAACATTGTGTTAATTCGCTTAAAGTCAGGAAGCAACGCCCACCTATGGTACCTCTACATGCTTATCGGGCTCTATCTAGCAATCCCTTTTTTGAGAAAAATGATCCGGAACTGTTCAAAAAGAGAGATTGAGATTTTCTTATGCCTGTGGTTTGCTTCACTGTTTTTCAGCAACAAATGGTTCAATGCCTATCTTCCGAATTTTGACCTAACCTTCTTTACAGGCTACATGGGTTATCTCGTCTTGGGTTACTATCTCTACAGTCATCCAATCCCCCTGTTAAGATGGTATAGCCTCCCATTCTTTATAGGCTGTTGTCTGATTACGGGTTGGGGGACTTATTATCTTAGTGTGGAAAAAGGGGAATTTGACCCAACATTATATAATTATCTTTCACCTAATATTGCGTTAAGTGCAGGCTTACTATTTGTTTTTATCCAATGTCTAAAACTCCCAGAACGGTTGAATGCATTCTGGGAATTCATCGACATCCATAGCTTTGGCATCTATTTAAGCCATATCTTGTTTTTGAACTATATTCATCCACTGCTACCATTAGCGACACTTTGGAAAATACCGGTCGCAGCGATTCTCACCTTGCTCGCCAGTGCTTTACTGACGTATTGCCTGCGCAAGATCCCACTGGGGAAATATGTGAGTGGTTAATTCGATTTGATCGGCTCTTATTTTTCGCCTTCGACCTTATTGTAAATATAGCGATCTGCATTAGGGCCATCGATTTCTTTGCCTTCCTGATCCAATCCGATCAGTCTATTTTCACCTACTTTTAATTTCATATTGGTTTCTTTGCCTGTCAAATGTACAACCGAACCGTTATCATGCCACATGACCTTACCCGAATCCTCAACTTTGGTGTTCTTATTAATATATTCACTTACTATAGAAAAAGTATTGTCATTGTTTAAGGTAATATTTGTTTTGATCCCTTCACAATCCGCACAGGGGATCGTTGCTTCATATTTACCGGGCCAATCCAGGGAATTTTGAGAGGTATGGGTGGTATCTGCTGTCATCGCTGTGTGATCGGAGGAATCTGTTGTTACCACTTGTTGATTTTCTTT
Source organism: Sphingobacterium sp. CZ-UAM (assembly GCF_002000245.1). Taxonomy (GTDB): domain Bacteria; phylum Bacteroidota; class Bacteroidia; order Sphingobacteriales; family Sphingobacteriaceae; genus Sphingobacterium. The sequence goes on from NZ_MTCM01000003.1 coordinate 118,628, forward strand.
TTTTGTTTGATTGCAAGCGCTCAGAGAAAGTGCTGCGAGACAAATAAGTAATGTTGCTGATCTCATAATATGCTATTTTTATTTAAATGTATCCGATACCAAGCAATTTCGACGCCAAGAAAATTATATTTATGTGATTCAAAAAATTCCCCGTCATAAAACAAGGGATGGTGCCCACAGCGTACAGCGAATTAGCTGGTTATCAAATAAGGGGAGGAAGCCAAGGCGTAATGTGTACAAAATAAAAAGGACTGCTCAAACGGGCAGTCCAGTCTATATGATATACTGTAAGACAAAATCCGACACATACTATGCATGTTTCGGCTATGCCGACAGGATTTGAATGTCTTATTTCAGACTAGAATGGTAAGTCATCATCATCTGATGAGCCAGACAAATCCACAGGAGCAGGCATATCCGCATAACCTGGAGAAGATGGTGCCGGAGCAGCATTTCCTAATTTTGTTACACGCCATGCAACCAATGAATTGAAATATGTCGTTACGCCATCTTTATTTGTCCATGGACGACCACGAAGATTAAAAGATACCTCTACCTCTTCGCCAATCGCTAGGTTATCAAAAATTGAAGTTCTGTCTTGTGTTGACTCAAAACGGATATACTCAACAAATTGTGGGTTTTCGGCATAAGCTACAATCATATCGCGTTTTTTGAATGATTCTGTCACTTGTTGTGTCGCTCCTATCTCGTGTACTTTTCCTCTAATTTCCATAATCAAAAAAATAAATATTAAAGCGTAAAATTAAGCAATTTTTGAGGAAGAGTTTAATTAACTTTGTACAAAATATGATGGAAGTTTTCAACACCCCCAATAAAGTTATCATTACGTGCAATAAACGCTTATCGCCGTATTTGCAACAGGAAGTTAAAGAGTTAGGTTTTGACATTGTCAGGGCATTTCCTACTGGAGTCGAATTGAAAGTCAGCGTAAACGATACGATCAAGCTCAATCTGAACTTGCGTACCGCCTCGCAGATTCTATATTCCTTAAAGGAATTTTCAGCGAACAATCCTACCGAGCTGTATGAAGAGCTGAGCACGATTGCCTGGGAAGAGCTCATTCAATTCGATGGTTATTTCTCGGTGAGTTCCAATGTGGACAATGAGACAATTAGCACGCCTTTATTTGCGAATGTCAAAGTGAAAGATGCGATTGTAGATCGTATTAAAGATAAAAAAGGTATGCGTCCGAATTCAGGTCCAGAAAATAACAAAGCTGTCGTTCACCTCTACTGGAAGGATGACCGTGCTGAAATTTTCCTGGATACCTCTGGAGAAACGCTAGCGAAACATGGGTATCGTAAGATTCCGGGCAAGGCCCCTATGCTGGAAGCCTTAGCAGCATCAACCATCATTGCGTCAAAATGGGACGGTGTATCGGCATTTATCAATCCGATGTGTGGATCGGGGACTTTAGCTATTGAAGCGGCGTTGATCGCCACCAATAGAAAACCGGGCCTATTGCGCATGAATTATTCGTTCATGCATTTTATCGGTTATGATGAAACGGTTTTCTTCCAGGAACGTCGCTTATTAAAGGATCAGATCAATAAGAAAGCAGCTCCCCAAATTATTGCTACGGATATATCCGAAGAAGCGATCAACGTTTCCAAGATGAATGCCCGCACTGCAGGCGTAGAACAATTAATTTCATTTGAAGTATGCGATTTTGCGGAAACTCACGTTCCTACAGAGGGAGGAGTCATCCTATTCAATCCAGAATACGGTGAACGTTTAGGTACGCATACTAAGTTGGAAATTACCTACAAACGCATGGGTGATTTTATGAAACAGGAGTGCAAAGGTTATAGAGGCTATATATTTACCGGAAATCCGGATCTCGCAAAGAAAATCGGGCTCCGTGCATCCAGACGGATAGAATTTTATAATGGCAAATTAGATTGTAGATTATTAGAATACGAATTATACGAGGGTACTCGCGAAAAAACAAAAGTATTGTATGAATAACATTATTGAACGCACAGTCGCATTTGTGCAAGATCGTTTGAAATTTGCAGAAGCAGGCCATGATTGGTCGCATATTCAACGCGTATGGAACAATACGAAGTTAATTTTAGAAGATGAAGAAGCTGATGTCATGGTCTGTGAATTAGCAGCACTCCTGCATGACATCGCGGACAGCAAATTCCATGACGGTGACGAAACAATTGGCCCTCGCGTTGCCGGAGAGTTTTTGGCCAGTCTAGAAATTTCTCCTGAAATCATTGACCATGTTAAAAAAATCATCTTTAACATGTCTTTTAAAGCAAGTCTTGGTGAAGTTTCGTTCCATTCCAAAGAGATGGAAATTGTACAGGATGCCGACCGCTTGGATGCCATCGGTGCAATAGGAATTGCGCGGGCCTTCAGTTTTGGCGGAAATAAAGGCCGTGAAATGTACAATCCCAACGTCCCGGTACAGGAATATAAAGATAAGGAAGCCTACAAACATTCCGAAGCTCCGACCATCAACCACTTCTATGAGAAGCTGCTCCTGTTGAAAGATAAAATGAATACACAGGCCGCAAAAAAAATCGCGGAACACCGCCACCAATATATGCTTGAATTCCTGGATGAATTCATGGCAGAGTGGAATGGTAAAAAATAAATTACAGTTAACAATAACTACATATAAAAGTGGTACTTTAGATCTTGTGAATCAGGATAAAAAGTACCACTTTTTTTATGCTGCAAAATCAGCTTTCAAACTAACACATATGAAAAAACACATTTTTAGCTGTCTGACCTTGGCTATGGTCATTTCATCGGCAACACTATTTGCACAGACCAAAGCAATTGCACATCGTGGCGTATGGAAAAACAGTCATCTTCCCCAAAATTCTATTGCCTCTTTAAAAGCCGCACATGACCTTAAACTCTTTGGATCTGAGTTTGATGTACATCTCACCAAAGACAATATTCTTGTTGTCAACCACGACAATGATTTCTATGGAATCGACATCGCGACAGCAACATACACAGAGCTCTTAGCAAAAAAGCATCCAAACGGAGAGTCTATCCCAACATTGGAAGAGTATATCAAAGCTGGGAAAAAATTGAAAGGCCTACGCCTGATCCTGGAGTTAAAAACAAACAAACTCGGTGTAGAACGCACGCTTGAGGCTGCAACAAAAGCTGTTGAAATGGTGAAAAATCTGAAAGCAGAGAAAATAACAGATTATATCGCATTCAGTTTTGAGGCTTGTCAAAAGATTCATGAACTCTCACCTAAAGCAAATATTCAATACTTGAATGGCGATAAATCACCTGCAGATGTGAATGCTGCGGGAGTCAATGGCCTAGATTACCATTTTTCGGTCTTTAAAAAGAATGCAAGCTGGTTGCAGGAAGCGCATCAACTGAATATGAAGGTGAATGCATGGACAGTCAATACCGAAGAAGAAATGAAGAATCTAATTGGACAAAAGATCGATTTTATCACAACAGATGAACCGGAACTATTGCTTCAGGTATTGAAAAAATAATGAACTAAATGACAAAGACGGAATACTGCGCATCTACATACTGGTGAAGTAGCTGTTCCCGAATTAGTTATTCTGATGAAACCATCATGATTTATTCGATCATACCAAAGATTGAATAATCGAGCAAAACGAGCTCATCAATGCAGCTTAACACATACACTCGATGACTAATCTGATAGTTTCATCACCACTGAAAAAACACACCGAGTGAACCGAACGATTGAGCTCACGAATACTTTAAAGTACTAATTTAATAAGTAAATGAGCTCATTTATACCGATGAGATGAACACTTATACCGCCAAAGGCAGCGTGAATGCCTTAATCTAAATAATTGATGAACAAATAATTAATATAGATGAAAAAATACGTTATTCTCGCAGCAGCATTATGCTTATCGTATATCTCCTATGCACAGGATTTTATTGCAGCCACATACAACATCAGACAAAGAAATACAGTAGATACAGGTAATATGTGGGTTGACCGCAAAGTGCCTTTGACCAACCTGATTAAATATCATGGTTTTGATATATTCGGTGTTCAGGAAGCGTTTCATGATCAGATTCAGGATCTAAAAACGCTACTTCCGGGATTCGATTATGTTGGTGTGGGTCGTGATGACGGTGCACAAGAGGGGGAGCACTCTGCAATTTATTACAATACCAATCGGTTCAAAGCCATAAAAAGTGGCACATTCTGGCTCTCTGCAACAGATACCGAACATCCGAATAAAGGTTGGGATGCGGCTTTACCACGCATCTGTACCTGGGGAATTTTTGAAGATAAAGCCAATAAAAAGCGCTTTATTTTTATGAACACACATTTTGACCATATCGGACGTACCGCCAGAACGGAAAGTGCGAAGTTGATCCTAGCCAAAGCAAAAGAATTTGCGAAGGATCTTCCGCTGATCTTAACAGGTGACTTCAATGTAGACGAAAAAGATGAGGCTTACTTTACACTTGCCAAAAGTAATGTGGTCACTGATGTACATGAAGTATCTCCGCTTAAATATGAACCCAATTCTTCTTTTAATGGTTGGGGAAAGAGCCTAAGAGCTTCTGGTCGTATTGACCATATCTTTATCACCAAACCTTTCCAAGCAAAGAAATATGGTATTTTAACAGACACTTATCTGAGTAAGTTTCCTTCCGACCATTTTCCTGTTGTGACAACACTTTCATGGAAATAGTAGGTATTGTATTTAAATAACAATTTTTCCATAGCGGATATTTTTCTGAACTGCACCCTATAAGTCCCGATCAACTTTTAGGGTGTTTTTTATTAGCAATAATCAGGATCAGAAATGAGATTTGTTTGATATTTTTTAATTTGGGATATCCCAAAAAACAAAGGTATTGTGACAATACATGGTGCTGGTCAAAGCGCTATTGTGGCGCATCTGCTACGGATTTGGACAATCTAATGGGAAGAACAGCCCACGATTTAAACTTTTAGAAAAATTAACAGTCGATATCCTTAATTTTGACAGCAAAACATATCATGATGAAATTTCCATTACTATATTGTACCCTATTTGTTTCGGGGCTTTTATGTTCCAACAAAAGTGAAGCGCAAATTTTTAAAAAGATCAACGATGCGCTGAATAAGGTAAACCAAAGTCAAACCGACAGCACAAGCAATACAAATCCGCCCGCAACCGGTACCCCAGTCTCCGGTTCAAGTTCGACCAAATCAAACGTATTGACTTCCTTGTCAAGCAAGGATGCTTCATTGGGTATCAAACAGGCTTTAAGCAATGGTCTTAATATCAGTATTGAGTCGCTGGCAAAAAAAGATGGTTTCTTAGGTGATGCAGCGGTAAGGATTTTGATGCCTGCGGAGGCACAAAAAGTAGAAAAAACACTCCGCGCTGTGGGTATGGGCAAGCTTTGTGACCAATTTATTCAGAGCATGAACAGAGCCGCTGAAGGCGCTGTAAAAGAAGCCGCTCCGGTATTTGTAAACGCATTATCTAAAATGACTATCACTGATGCGACCAATATTCTATTGGGCAGTAAACAAGATGCTGCAACGACTTTTTTCAAAACAAATACATCGGCCGAATTGACGAGCAAGTTCAGTCCGGTCATTCAATCCGCGATGGGTGTAAATAATGTAGACCAATATTGGACGCAATTGACTTCAGCCTATAATAATTTACCTCTAGGGAATAAGGTGGAAACAAATCTCACCGCTTATGTTACGCAAAAAGCGATCGATGGTTTGTTTATTAAGGTAGCTGATCAGGAATCAAAAATCAGAAACAATATCGGCGGAAGTAGAAATACAAATATTTTGCAAAAAGTATTTGGCTACGCAGATGAGAAAAAATAAACTAAACAAGGGTTATTAGTCCATAGAAAAGTACAGGACTTGAGCTAAACATTAGATCTTATAAACAAGACTTGTCAGTTTATTGACAAGTCTTGTTTGTTTTTGGTCGAAGCCCATTAGAATTTGTAAATTTGGTCACCCTTATCACATTAAGGCGATTAGCATGAGTACATTTGAGATTAATAACATAAATGACTTTTCAGTTTCGGAAAGATTTCAACGTTACGTACAGATTGATACGCAATCTGATGTCAATTCACCAACATGTCCATCTACCGAAAAACAGAAAAATCTGGGCAAATTATTGGTAGAGGAACTCTTATCATTGGGCATTTCAGATGCCGCTATGGATGAAAATGGTTACATTTATGCGACCATTCCTTCAAATACTTCCAAGAAAGTTCCGGTTATCTGTTTCTGCTCGCATATGGACACGTCTCCGGATTCTTCGGGCAAAGATGTAAAACCATTGGTACACCCTAATTACCAAGGACAAGATTTGGTGCTTCCGGATGATACCAGCATAGTAATCAGGTATGCAGAACATCCTGACCTGGCCAACCAGATCGGAAATGATGTGATTACAGCCAGCGGAACAACGCTTTTAGGCGCTGATGATAAGGCTGGTATAGCTGAAATCATGGATGCAGCACGTCTATTGATGAAACATCCGGAGATTAAACATGGTGATATCAAGATTTTATTCACGCCAGACGAAGAGATCGGCCGTGGTGTTGATAAAGCAGACCTAAAGCGCCTGGCAGCAGACTTTGCCTACACCATGGATGGTGAAAAAGCGGGCACAATCGAAGATGAAACATTCTCGGCAGATGGAGCAACGTTGACCATCCACGGCGTCTCAGTACATCCTGGCTTTGCGAAAGGAAAAATGCAGAGTGCGATAAAAATCGCCAGTGCGGTCATAGATGCCCTGCCAAAAGACAGACTCTCTCCTGAAAGCACCAATAAAAAAGATGGATTTGTGCATCCGGTAAATATCAGTGGATCCGTGGAGAAGGCTGAAATTCAGTTTATCGTTCGCGACCACCTGACTTCTAATCTCAAAAAACACGAAGATGAACTGGAAGCGATAGCAAAATCTATCGTTGCGCGTTATCCAAATTGTACCTATACATTCACAGTAAAAGAGCAATACCGCAACATGAAAGAAGTCTTGGATCAACATCCAGAAATCATGGAGATCGGTATGGAAGCGATCACAAGAGCAGGTATGGTCGCGGAAAGAAGAAGTATCCGAGGTGGTACCGACGGTTCACGTCTTTCATTTATGGGTCTCCCATGTCCTAATATTTTCGCGGGAGGACACGCGTTTCATGGCAAACAGGAATGGGTATCTGTACAAGATATGGAAAAAGCGGTCAAAACAATTTTGCATGTTGTATCTTTATGGGAAGAAAAAGCATAAATACATTCTAAAATCAACATATTTTTAATGAAAAACGACGTTTTAAAAGCAATACACTACAGAAGATCGGTCTTTCAAGCTTCTTTTACCGAAGAAGAAGTCAGCAAAGAGGATATCCTTAGCATTTTAGAAGCAGCCAATGCTGCTCCAACACATAAACGGACACAGCCTTGGCGTTTTGTCATCTTCCGCAAAGAAGGACTTCAACGTTTGGGAGCTGAACTATCTCGCATCTATAAATCGGTTACACCTGCAGAAAAATACACGGAAGCAACTGAAATTACCATGGGCAAAAAAGCAACACAGTCAAATGTTGCGATTGCGCTGATTGTTAATTATACGGGCGAAGTACCAGAATGGGAAGAACTTGCCTGTACTGCTGCCGCTGTAGAAAATATGTGGCTTGCTGCACACTCCTTGAATTTAGGCGGTTACTGGGCTACACCGGGTCTGATCAATCATCTGGGCAGCTTCCTTAATCTGGAAGAGAATCAAAAATGTATCGGCCTATTTTACCTAGGACATCATGAGTCGGATGCGCGCGAACCGGTGCGTACCCCTATCGAAGAAAAAATCCGTTGGGAAGAGTAAATCTTCAAATGCACACAAAGCGGTTCAATATTCTCTTTGGACCGCTTTGTCTCTTTTTAACCACAGGTACTATAATCCTCGATTACACTTTAGAGAAAAAGATTAGATAGTGTGTAATCTGGTATAATATCAGGAGCCCGCAGCAGTTTTTAGGCTTCATTTATCTTAAATATAAGCACTGTTACTCCAAATGATCTTGTTATCAAAGTAATCAAGATCAGCGATGACCTAAATGAATTAATCTTTTGTCCAAACAAGTTTAGTCTTAGTTCAACAGGATACTCATTTGGACCAAACTTAAGAGCATTTGTCTTGACCTTGGTTATATTTCCCTCAAAGTAAATCTTCTTTTATAGATTTGATAGCAGCGATACTCCAACTGCATTAAGCTTTTGTCCAAACAAGTTCAGCGTTAGCTCAACAGGATACTCATTTGAACAGACAGTAAGATCATTTGGTTTATCTGTTAGGTCATTTGATGAAATGCTGAATGCGTTTGATCAAAACGTTGATCCCAACAGTAAGTGTATACTCACCTTAAAAACATAGGTTTAAAGCACTTTGAACATGATTTCATCCCATTTTCATCGAATATACATGTTAATATGCCATTAATATAAAAAGCCAAACAGCCATAACGGAACCTTATTTTGATGACCAAATTCAATATCATCTGCCGCGATATAGGCATTTTCTATCCCTTGAATTTGTTTATTGGGTTTATTCCTCCCTCCTATCTCAAATGTGTACTTTTCATCTACAATAAAATCTCCTTGATCTGTGAAGTTGACCTGGTGTTGGAATACGAGTTGATTGACAAAAAACGTTTCTCTTAGATTTCCACGGTTAACATTTTCATGTGCAAATAAAAAAGAAAGATTAGTGTTTTCAAGAAAAATCTTTGAAGGCTTTTGTAGCTGACTTATTCCTTCACCCACCTTATAAAGGTTATGTGTCAAGCCAATTTCATCCAAATAGTGTAGGTAAGACAACAAAGTCGTCCGGCTAATTCCAATTTTTTCGCTAAGCTTACTCACATTAGGAACAAAAGGGACAGATCCAGCGATGATCACGAGTAATTGCTTAATCTTCGTAACATAGGCGATATCTACATTACGTAAAAGTGGCAATTCGATCTCCACAATCATGCTGATGACCTCCATTACGCGCATCGCATATAAATCAAGCTGCTCTTGGTAATAAGGATAATAACCATAGGTCAGATATTTTTCGAAATACTGAAAAGGTTTGACCAGATCATTGATCTCATAAGCCAGCTTATTATGTTCTTGCAGAAGTTGATCCAAAGTAAACACAGGAAAAGTAGCTTTTGTTTCCAATGAGAGAAATTCCCGAAAAGAAAATCCCTGCATCTTGTAAACGATTGCTCTACGACTTAGATCGGCACGTGCATTGAGTATCTCTAAAAGCGAGGACCCTGTGAAGACAATCTTCATCTCAGGGTAGTCATCATAAATATTTTTTAATAATTGTGCCCAGCCCTCATATTTATGTACTTCATCCAAAAACAGATACTTTCCTCCTTTTTGATCAAATTCATAAACTAAATCCAACAAAGATCTATTATTAAACCAAACCGTATCCAAACTGACATAAAGCACTTCGTCTAATCGATCTAACAAATTCAGCTTAATGTATTGTAGTAATAACGTTGTCTTACCGATTCCCCTCGCCCCTTTGATTCCAATTAAGCGAGCAGACCAGTTAATTTGGTACATTATATTTCGTACAAAATCCATATTAACAAACTGTATACGTCGTTGAAATTGTTGGATTAGTTCTTCCATGGCATATTGTTTATTTTTTGTTTAAAATGTTTTTTGTTTAGTATACAATACAAAAATAGACAAAATTGTTCATCACATTAAACAAAATAAACAAATATCGTTCAGTAAAATAAACAAACCGCGATTATATTCCCTATAAAGAACTTGCTGCCGTAATACTGCTCCAATACATAAAACTGCATTGGCTTTTCCTCACTTTACAATTTTTGCTTCTCCACTGAAGATATCTTATGATAGTATTGTGTTAACACAGCAGCTTTTTTTAAATATTTAATAACAGAATCTTAACCATTTAACAATCTTGCAGCGATAATTTCGCAACATACTTGTGACAAACAACTGATCAACGAAAACGAAAACTTATCATGCAAAGAAACATCATTTGGTTAATGCTCTTAACCATTATTACATTCCTTCAAATTCCAAATAACACTTGGGCCCAGGGGACTGAAGCAACAATTACCGGCCGGATCACAGATAGCAATGGACCCGTGAAAGGTACGTCAGTGTCCGTTAAAAATGAATCGACGGGCTTTAAACAGACAACATTAACCAATCAGAATGGTGTCTACACTTTCCAACAATTACCGTTAGGCTCGCCATATACAATAGCTGTAAACCATGTTGGCTACTCGGAACAAAAAAAGACCGATTATAAGTTGAGCTATGGCGATGAACTCAATGTAGATTTTACCTTAACTTCCGCCGAGAATAAATTGGATGAAGTAGTCGTTCAAGGGGCAGCAGGCGATTTAAAAAACAAGATCAAAACACTAGGCGCATCGACCGCTATTACTGCCAACGATCTCAAAAAAATGCCCGTCAATGGACGAAATTTTTCTTCTTTAATTGACTTATCACCTGTCAGCAGTAATACGAACCTGGCGGGACAGCGCGCTTCTTCCACAAATTTCACGGTAGACGGTATGAACTCCAGAAGTACTGTAGCTGGAGGAAACAGCGGTGGAGCCTATTCGATCTCCATGGAGGCTATTCGGGAATTCAAAGTTGTAACCAATGACTATGACGTTACTTTTGGTCGTAGTGGCGGCGGGAGTATTACCACTGTAACCAAATCAGGAACAAATACGCTAACTGGAAGTGCATTCACTTTTGCCCGTGCGGGCTGGCTTTCGAGCAAATACAACCTGAACGGAACTCCGAGAAAACAAAAATTCTCAACTTACCAATATGGTTTCTCCCTTGGCGGGCCGATCATCAAGGATAAAGCCCATTTCTTCGTCACTTGGGACCGCCAAATGGATACCCGTCCACTTCATATCGCTGACATTCAAACAACAGCGGATATTGCGCGTTATAAAGTAACTCAGACTACTTTAGATGAGTTTACGCAAATTGCCATAGGTAAATATGGTGCTAGTGCCGACCGTCTCTTTGGTTCTTTTGATAAAAAGAAAAAGACTGATGCTGCATTCGCCCGAATTGATTGGCAATTGAATGAAAAAAACTTATTGACTGTCCGTAATAACTTTGTCTACGATTCGGACAACCAACAAGAAGGGGATAATACGGGTATTAATGCTTTCGAATCGTACACTAACAGAAAGTATATAAACAATAGCCTTATGGCTTCTTTGCGTACCTCGATCAATTCTAGCGTGACCAATGATTTAAAGATCCAGCATTTTTATGAACGCTCTGAAGCACAGCATAATGTTGATGGATTTGACCAGTCACACAGTATTCCCCGTGCAATCGTCGAATCCATTCAATCAGTAGATGGCACAAATAAATACAACAATTCTATCCAACTCGGTGGTCAACGCTTTTCACCAGAATGGTTCAATGGCAATATGCTACAGTTGGTCAATAACCTATACTATAATACAGATAAGATCAAATATACTTTTGGTGCAGATATCATGTATACCAACATGGATTTTCGTTATGGAAGTGAAATGAACGGTCGCTTTTATTTTACTGGTTTACAAAACTTCAATAACCTAACTCCTTATCGTTATGCCCGTGATGTCTATATGACTGACAAGGAAAATACGTTGGTTAACAATCTGGCTATAGGAGTCTATGGGCAGATGGAGGCAAAGATTGCACGAGGTTTAGATGTTGTCGGTGGCCTACGCATGGACAACACGAAATACCTCAAGAAAGCTACATTCAATCAGACGGTCTATGACGAACTAGGTCTTTCAACCGACAATGGGATCAACACTTTTCAAATACAACCACGTGTGCAATTCAACTGGGATATCAATGAAGAGAAGAAAAATATCATCCGTTTTGGAGCTGGTATATTTGGTTCGGCACTCAACCCATATTCTATGTTAAACAATATGTTGTTTGATGGTTCTCGAATTGCAGGGGTAGACATCACGGATCCTACATTAATTCCCAAACCCAATTTCCCCGGATATCGCAAGGATCCGGATAGCGCCCCTGGGCGTGAGTTATTGGACAATCCAAAGATCGAAAAGCTTGTTACAATCAATATGAACAGTAAGGACGTTAAGGTACCGACTGTATATAAAGCCAACATTTCTGTCAATCACTTTTTCTCGCCTTCGCTACGCGTTGGTTTAAGTGCTTATGGTACTTGGGGCCGCAACAACTATATGTATGTAGATCGCAACATGGTGGAGGATCCTTATTTTAGGTTGACTGCCGAGGGCAACCGTGGGGTATATGTTCCCGCATCCAGTATCAATACAACAAACGGTGCTGCCAACTGGACCAATAGCCGTAAAACCAAACAGGTAGGCCGGGTATTGGAAATGAACAGTGATGGAAAAAATGATTCGTACACTTTTGTATTGGACGGAACCTATCGTTACTACAAGGATGGACAAATCACAATGTCCTATACCTGGAATGATACCAAAGATAACACCTCGTATAATGGTAATGTTGCCAATACCGCTACGCTCTCCCTAATGGTCAAAGACGATCCGCGCGACTTGACTACAATGGCATATTCAGATAATCAATTCCGTCATAAGGTTGTTTTCTATGGAACCATGCCTTCACTATGGGGTGTATCTATGGGATTACGCTTTAGCGGAATTGCAGGCTCCCGCTATTCCTTGGCAGTAAATGGCAATGTAAACGGTGACTTTGTAAACTCCAATGATCTTGCCTTTGTCTACGATCCTAATAGTTCGAATACACCAGAATATATCAAGAATGGTATTCAAGCAATCTTGGATGATCCAAATGCGGAACAGAGCATTAAAAACTATATCAATGGAAACCTAGGACGTATAGCTGAACGGAATGGTGGTATCAACGGTTTCTATGGTGTATTCGATCTGCATTTGGCCAAAAACGTAAAAATATACAAAAAACATGGTATTGAAGCTTCGGTGGATATCTTCAATGTAGCTAACCTGCTCAAAAAAAGCTGGGGTGTAGGGCATAACTTAGGCAAACAAAATCTATATGCTATTAAAAGCTTTGATGCTACTAATCAACAATATATTTACAACATGAGCTCAGGTGTAGGTGTATCCAATTTAAATGGTAATCCTTATCAAATACAGCTCGGCTTGCGGTACGCATTTTAAGCAATGAGAAAGTTCTTTTAAAAAAGCACGCCATTTCTATATAGAAATGGCGTACTTTTTTAAAATTATTTCTTTTCTATTCCAAAACAATGCGGTGGTTTGATAATATTCGACTGGATGGAATTTTTCAGCTCCTTCAGAGGAAAAGAAATCTTCAGACGACCTTTTGTTCCCTGCCACTTACCGCCAGAGTGAAGAAGTCGTATAGCCTCGTCGACGAGCGCTTGCTCAGGTGTTCCTTCCGCGCGAATCTGCTCTGGCAATCCGCCTTTACCAATCTTGAAACTAACAATAATCTCCCCCCCTTTTCCAGCATCCTTTACCTGATCATTTAAATATTGCTCATAGGCTTTCCATCCACCAAGCGGTGTAGCATCTCCACCATCCAACAGTGGCTCAATAGCCACCCTATTTTCTGGTTCACTCAATGTGACATCTGTTGTCCGCTCAGCCTTACCATCAAAATGTTTAAAATATAGAAGTGCCAACAATGCAACAAACAAAACTCCGGCTGCCGCACCTACGGCCAAACGCTGCCAGGTATAATATTGCGCGTGTCTCGTCGCTATTGTATGCTCGACCCGACGGTTAAGTCTTTGTTGCAACAAACTTAACTGTCTCGCATCCACACCATTCTGCAATCGATATCCATCAATGGCATCCTGTAAAAAAGGATCTTCTAATGCTTCCTTTTCCAGTTGAAACATTTCCTCTTTACTCATCAGGCCATGGATGTAATTATGAATTCGCGATAATTGATAATTATTTTCCATTTTCTTTCCTTTCCATACAGATCTTCAAATTGCGCTTCCCATTCTGGATAGCACTCTTGACTTTATTCAGGTCATACCCCGTTAAATCTGCAATATCTTTATAGCACTTTTGTTCGAGATAAAACAAACGTACACATTCTTTCTGTTCCTGGTTTAAGGTTTCCATACAACCTTCTAATCGCTCAAAATCCCTTTCTTCCCATTTTGCCTCCTCACTGTTATTGAGCTTTTGTTCACTTTCAAACAAATTATCTTCAATATCTACTTGCGTCGTACGTTTATCTTTACGCAATTGCATCAAGCAATAATTCTTACTGTATACGTGCAACCAACTTTTAAAATTGTCAACTTCGTAATGGCGCAGCTTCTGAATGAGTTCTTCAAAAATCTGCATAACCGCATCCTGACTACGATCGGGATCTTGCAAATACTTGAAGCACACACCATAAAGCAGGGACATGTAAGGCGAATATAATTTCCCCAGCGCAGACAGGTCTCCTGTTGTTTTATAATGTTGTAATAGCTCTTTTTCGTTCATGCGCAAATCTTTCACCTTAATGATGAATTAAGATACGGTTTTCCATAAATAAAGCAAGTAGCGGGTGCAAATAATCATCAATAAAATTACCATTAAACAAATTACTTGCTTCGGGCACAAAAAAACCGTCCCTAAATAAATTAGAGACGGCCAATGAAAATATATTTATGAATTACGGATTTAATTCCCCTGTTTCCAATTGTACCGCACCGTTACGCCATAGGTTCTGGGATCAGCTACGACTCCAGCATATTGACCATAACTACCGGGGGCCGTGAGCAGCTGCTCATAATAATCTTTGTTTGTCAGATTTCTGCTCCACACAAAAACTGAAACACCATTCGATCCCCTAAAGCCCAAACGCGCATTCAGCAAAGTATAAGCATCTATATTCAGATACTTTGACGGGGATGAACTTGAAGAGAATTTGGAACGATGGAAAAGATCAGTACCTAGAAAGTAGGATCCATTGATACCAATCAATTTACCACTCTGATTGATTTCTCCGCCTAAAGACCAAGACCACTTAGAAACTCCCGGAAGAACTCCGCCTGAAATATCTTTGAAGGCCTGAGGACCACCAACTTCCTCGAGCGGAACCGGCGCATTTGTAAATTTTACGTATTTAGCATCCGTATAGGCCAGTGCACCATTCAGACGCAGAAACTGTCCAACATTAATGCTCCCATCGAGCTCCACCCCTTTGACACGTACTTTTTCAGCATTGGCCAAGTAGCCACGATTTACTCCTGGTTCAGGTGTCTGTACCTGGGTTTGATAATCTTTGATATCTGTCTGATAAACCGATAGATTCAGAATCGTGTTGCGTGTTGGGTTAGTTTTTACGCCCAATTCTTTATGGCGTACCGCCTCTGGTTTCACTTCTGCTAAATCCAGCAGCACAGCACCATTTGCCGTCGGCAATCCGCCCACATTAATTCCAATCGGCTTATAGCTGATGGAATAGGTAGCATAAGCATTGATTTTGGGATTGAAACGGTATTTCGCAGAAAGTTGTCCCGAAAAATTATCTGCATCCGCATTTACATCAAAAGTCTGATTGGTATAAACACCATTTTTGAGCGCAAGCAAAGCTGGGTCAGAGGTTTGTAACCCACCGTAGGTTTGCCGGTCATAGTTCGCTTTCTTTTTATCGTAATTATAACGTAAGCCTGGTAAGATATGAAGTTTTGACGTCACCTCCCAGTCAATCTGGGTATAGGCAGCGAGGCTCGTGCTTTTGATACCGTAAACCGTCTTAATGCCGAAATTGTCAAATAACCCTGGAGTTTCCCACAGCGCACTGGTCGAATTTTTTTGGAAACGCCAAAATGCGGAACCCGTTTCCTCAGTATGTACGGGATCAGTACCCAGATCCTGCCACAGACCAAATAAACCAACAACACCACTTACTTTTTCACTGATTTTGCCCGAATATCTAAATTCCTGAGACCATTGGTTATGGACCGAATTACCAGCAGAAACTGTGTAAACAGGAAGACCTAAATAATCCCGGTCATTGAGGGGCACCCACGTCCATTTTCGCCAGGCGGAGGTTGATGTCAATGTACCTTCACCAATCTTAATATCAGCATTCAGGGCAACACCACCTAATTTATTTTCCGCTTTGGATTGTGTATCGAGGTCGATCTTACGTTCAAAAGCACTTTTGTAAGGTAGCTCATAGCCTAAATCTTTGACAATAGCATCAAACTGCCGATAATCAGCCCGTTGGGTTTTGACAACACCGGCAACTGCCCAGCCGTAACCATCAGGCTTTTGAGAAGAGACGTCACCTGAGAGCACAAGTTTGATATTTTCCGTTGGCGTAAACAACAATTGTCCTCTGAATCCAAGATTATTGATATCATTGATTTTTCTATTGGTATGAACATTGAACAGATTGCCATCCCGCTGTGTGCCTGAAAATGAGGCACGAGCAGCAAGATTCTTGGTCAATGGCCCAGAGATGGATGTTTTTGCCTGAATAAAACCTTGGTTGCCATAACTCACTTCAACATTAGCCTCAGGTGTAAATTGGGGCAGCCGTGAAGTAATATTAAAGGCGCCGGCCGTGGTATTTTTACCAAAAAGTGTCCCTTGCGGCCCCCGCAATACTTCGATCTGATCAATATCAATAAAGTCTAACCAAGTTGCAGCGGGACGTGCAATATAAACACCATCAAGATAGAATCCGACACCTGGATCTATACCATCATTGGTAAGACCGTAAGTTGACCCGAGGCCGCGAATATTCAATGTGGTATTTCGAGCATTGGAAGAATACAATTGTACTGTGGGAACAAGCTCTTTCAACCTGTTGACGTTAAAAGCTCCGGCATCTTCCAATGCTGCTCCACGGATGATAGAAACAGGAATTGGCACATCCTGCAATTGCTCTTTGCGCCTACGGGCAGTCACTACTACCTGATCTAAGGCTTCCAAACGTGGGCTAAGTTCAATCAGGGTAGGCGATTGATCCACGACAACGCGCCGTGTTTGATAACCTACGATGGACACAATAAGTGTAAAAGGCAGTTTTTGCCCTGTAACAAACTGGAATACGCCCTTGCTATCCGTCTTCACCTGATGGGTAACCGCTTCAAGCTGCACGGTTACACCTTGTAAAGGCTCTTTTGTGACCGCATCAACGACAGTCCCTGTTAATGAAGCATTTATAATAGGTTTAGGATTTTCTACCTGTGCATAAGTCTGATAAGAAGCCGCTAAAAGCAAGCTAAAAATGACGCTAATTCGAAAAATAGCATTTTTTTTCATAAATTTATTCAGTTTAATAGTGAAAATAAACAAGTGCCAACGCCAATCGATACTTGTTTCATTGTTAAAACTTTGTTTTAAAAAGGGAAGCCTCGGCTTCCCTTTTCTAATATAAGAGAGTGTAAGAGAGAAATTTTAACAACACATTCGTTTTCCACTATTTCCGAAAGTAATAAAAGCTACTTCCAATGAAGTCTTCTGTAAGCTTGTTTTTAAAAAGTAATCTTGTTTCATTCTTTCCATAATTAAGTATATTCATTTTTCAGGTATCCCTTCATGACCCACTGTAAATCAGGATAACAGTACAAATATAGAAATATTTTTTAAAAGACTACTAATTTGATAGATTTTATAAATATTTTTTCTGTAAATCTTCTTACCAGCTAAATAACAAGCTTTTAAAGCTACTAAATAGGTTATTTACAACAAATTACTTCAACCGCCAGCCGTACATCTGACACGAAAAAGTCCGCCAAGGGTGGCAGACTTTTTCTAGAATGTTATTAGCTTCGAAAGTATTCAGCCCATATACTTACCAATTAATTATCGGAACAGCAGCAATGCGATCAACAAAGTCACTACGATATTAAAGGTCTGCGCAATTAAAAATGCATAAAGGGGTTTCTTATTATCTTGTACAAAAAGGTCTTTGAAATTTGTTTCCAGACCGATCGAAGTAAATGCTAAGGTAAACCAGAGTCCCTGCAGATTTTTCAGACTACCTTTGACAGCATCAATTTTTTCAGGAGAAATTACAAAGGAAAATAATAGTGAGGCAAATACAAATCCAAGCACAAATTTAGGGAAGCGTTCCCAGATGATCTTTAGTGTCGGTTTATCTCTTTTCGTTTCCTCATCAACGGATTTTGCATAGGTCCAATAAATGCTGATCGCAAATGCCGCTAGTCCCAGCAATACATTTTGCGAGAATTTGACAATTGTACTAATCTTGAGAGCTTCCTCCCCCACCAGAGAACCGGAAGCAACAACTGCTCCCGTTGTATCGATACTACCTCCCAACCATGCACCGGTCACCTCCTGTGATAAGCCCATCCATTCAGCCATATAGGGCATAAAAATCATCATTGGAATTGCAGTGATCAACACCAGGGAAATTACATAAGAGAGTTTTTTGCTATCACCTTTAATGGCTCCTGAAGTGGCGATAGCTGCTGAAACACCGCAAATAGAAACTGCACTGGACAACATCAGGGACATCTCCTTGTCTATCTTCAATTTTTTACAAAGCCAAAAAGCAAAATACCATACTGACAATACAACTGCCAAAGCCTGAATAAGACCCAGCGAGCCCGCTTTAAGGATATCGCCAAAGATAACGGTGGTACCTAATAGAATCAATCCAATCTTGACATACAGTTCGGTACTCAAGGCTTCCTTAAACCAGGTAGGCAGCTTAAAACAATTGCTAATGACCAAACCGATAATCAAACTAAAAATAACCGCCTCAAGATTATATTCTTTCACTGTCGAATTACCTGCTAATATCAGCGCGAATACCGTCAGAATAAACACCACCGGAAATACGATAAGCAGATGTTTAACGGATTTACCGAGCAAAAATGCACCTAGGATACCTGTCACAAAGACGAAGACAAACTGCTGAAAAATCTTGTTGAGATTGGCCGGATCAAAAATTGCGGAAACCAGTTCGGAAGAATTACCCCAGGAAAAATTAGGTACAGGCGCAAAAATACCTGAAAGTGCTAAAAAAATGGTAGCGAGCCCCAAAATGACGACTACCCAGTCTTCTGTAAATGCAAATGATCTTGACGATGTCATATAACGGTTGGTATTAAAAGGCTAAATTTAATATAATTGCAGCTACTTTTCGTTATTGTAACACAAAAATGGCCGAAGATTTCTCTTCGGCCACACAACCAAAACCAATAATCATTATCAATCAAAAACAATACTTATTTTCTTCTATTAATTTTTTTGCAATCCGCTGGCGTGCATCTTTGATATTAAATGGCTGTGCTTTGGTGAATCTGCGTAACCCAACTAGCATCATATTCAATTCATCACCTTCACCAAAGGAATACAGGGCTTCTTTACCCGCAGCATTGATTTTATCAATCGCGCCATATAAGTAGATCTTCGCCATATCGGTCGCATATGGTGCTTTTTCGGAACCGCTATGCACAAGCTTCTCTGCGCGTAACAGAACGGATTCTGCGATGTATACGTAACCGATAATATCTGCGATATTCATCAGGATCTCTTCTTCCTTTGAAAGTGACATCATCAGCTTCTGAACCGCAGCTCCGGCAATGAGTAAACCTGCTTTCTTGAGGTTGGCGATAATTTTCTTCTCAGCGGCGAATGGCACATCATCTTCTTCTCCAAAGTCAGGGATGGCCAACAGCTCGCTTGCCACCGCCTGTGCAGGTCCCATCAGATCCAGTTCACCTTTCATTGCCCGTTTTAACAGCATATCTACGACAAGCAACCTATTCACCTCATTGGTACCTTCGAAGATCCGGTTGATCCGTGAATCACGGTAAGCGCGCTCCATCGGCGCATCGGCTGAATATCCCATTCCGCCATAGATCTGCACACCTTCATCCACTACATAATCCAGCATCTCTGAACACCATACTTTGATAATAGCGCACTCGATCGCAAATTGTTCCACGGATTTCAATTTGGCCTTTGCTTCATCCATCCCGCCTGCAATCAATGCATCATACGCATCATCAATATTTTGGCCGGCACGATAGGATGCTGACTCCACAGCAAATAAACGTGTCGCCATCTCTGCCAGTTTGTATCGAATAGCACCAAACTTAGAAATCGGCAAGTTAAACTGCACACGTTCATTGGCATATTGGACGGCATGATTGATGACCATACGAGCTGAACCATTTGTCGCAGCACCTAACTTGATCCTTCCGATATTCAGGATATTTACGGCAATCTTAAATCCATTCTCACGCTCGGAAAGCATATTTTCAACCGGAACGGCACAGTCATTAAAGAAAATCTGACGTGTGGAAGATCCCTTAATCCCCAACTTGTGTTCCTCGGGGTTCATCGTGATCCCGCCGAAATCTTTTTCGACAATAAATGCGGTCAGGTTTTTGTCGTTATCGATTTTTGCAAAAACAATAAAGATATCTGCAAACCCGCCATTAGTAATCCACATTTTCTGGCCATTGATCAGATAATGGGTTCCCTCAGCATTTAGTTTTGCAGAAGTACGGCCTGAATTGGCATCTGATCCAGCATTTGGTTCTGTCAGACAATAGGAAGCCTTCCATTCGCCAGTTGCAAGCTTAGGAATATATTTTGCCTTTTGTTCCGCATTACCATAATAAAGAATAGGTAAAGTACCGATACCCGTATGTGCAGACAAAGCTACTGCAAAAGAGAATCCACCACCTACAGCATCTGCAACAAGCATCGAGGTATTGAAATTCTTGCCAAACCCACCGTATTCCTCCGGGATCGATACGCCCAGCATGCCTAATTCCCCAGCTTTATCCATCAAACTAGGCATCAATCCTTCTTCTTGTGCGTCAATACGGTCAAGCTTATTTAACACTTCCGTTTCTAGGAAATCCAAACAGGTCTGGCGAATCATTTTCGCCTCTTCATCAAATTCCTCTGGGATAAAAATAGCTGTATAGGGAGTCTCTTTGATTACGAACTCACCGCCTTTGATTGCTTTATTTTCGCTCATTGTTAATTTAGATTTGTGGTGTAATCCAACAGCTGGTTATTGACTGCTCCGATTTACACTATTTTTTAATACTTTTATTCGCTATACGACCCGCGAATAATATTTTTTATCCGATTATTTTTTTAGGCCTGCTCCTTAGTCCAATAGTTCAAAAATACCAGCCGCACCCTGACCTGTCCCTACACACATCGTCACCATACCATATTTTTTACCACGACGTTTCAATTCATGCAAAACCTGCACGGTCAATTTCGCTCCTGTACAACCTAGCGGATGCCCTAAAGCAATCGCCCCGCCATTGACATTGACTTTTTCTTCGTCAAGCTCAAGTTCACGAATTACAGCCAAAGATTGGGATGCAAAAGCTTCATTCAATTCAAACAAATCAATATCTTCTTTTTTAAGTCCTGCCTGTTTCAATGCTTTAGGTATCGCATAGATTGGTCCGATTCCCATGACCCGTGGTGGCACGCCCGCAACAGCAAAACTAATCAGTTTGGCGATGGGTTTTATCCCCAGCTCCTTCACTTTAGCCTCTGACATAACCAGCACAAATGCGGCACCATCAGATGTTTGGGAGGAGTTTCCGGCTGTTACTGAACCATTAGCAGCAAAGACAGGCTTCAACTTACCCAAAGCGTCCAAGGATGTATCTGCACGAGGCCCTTCATCGGTATCCACAACATATTCACGTGTTGCGATCTTCCCATCTTTCAGATAGTTCTCCTTGACTGTGATTGGCACAATACCATCTTTTAGATGACCATTCTGAATAGCGGCTACAGCTTTTTGATTGGATTTAAGCGCAAAGGCGTCTTGATCTTCACGGGAGACATTGTAATCCTTGGCAACGGCCTCCGCAGTCAGTCCCATCCCCCAGTACCAGTCAGGATGCTCTTTGGCAACAACAGGATTCGGCACAATTTTCCAGCCGCCAAAGGGCATGCCGGACATCACTTCAACACCACCGGCAATAATAACATCTGCCATACCGGCCTTGATCTTTGCTACCGCTGTAGCAATCGTCTCCAATCCAGATGCACAATAGCGATTGACTGTAACGCCTGGCACTTTATCTGTATCTAGACCCATCAGGGAAATAAAACGTGCCATATTAAGACCCTGCTCAGCCTCAGGCATCGCATTACCCACGATGACATCATCTATATCTTCTTTATTTAAATTTGGCACAGTGGACACAAGATGTTTAATCACATCTGATGCTAAATCATCAGCCCGCATAAAGCGAAATCCTCCTCGAGGCGCTTTACCTACTGCTGTACGAAATCCTGCTACTATGTATGCTTCCATTATTTGAGATATTAGTAGTTAGATATTAGTAGTTAGATTCTTGACCTTAAGCAATAGCTTTTGTTGAAAAATATAGTTCATTTTCTGTAATTCCTCCAGCTTTTCCAAAAGACCCTCTAAATCCTCTTCTGATAAATAACCTAAATTTTTTGATATTATTAACTGTGTTTCGACTTCATATGTAGACGCATGCGCTATTGCCAAAAACTGAACAAACTCTTTATCCGAATTTCTTCCTGCTCCCTCAGCAATATTTGAAGGAATTGATACAGCAGCTCTATTTATTTGTGAAATGAGATTAAATCGTTCACGGTCTGGGAAAATAGATGTAGCTCTATATACATCAGATACCAACGTAATAGATTTTTGCCAAAGTATTAATTCCTTATAATTATGCATATCTAAATACTATGTACTAAATACTATTGTCTATCCTAATTCCGTAAAGGCTTTCCTTTTGTCAACATGTATTGAATTCTTTCAAGTGTTTTACGTTCTGCACAGAGTTCGAGGAATGTCTTGCGCTCAAGATCCAACAAGTACTGTTCGGACACTTCCGTTGGAGATGACAGATTACCACCACACATCACCCAACCCAATTTTTCCGAAATCTTCCGGTCATAGTCGGAGATATAATTTCCTTCACGCATCGAAGATGCACCTACATACACAATACCTAAACCTTGATTACCCAACACTTTGATATCGTTTCGTGGAGCTGGTTGCACATATCCTTCGTCCGCAAGTTCAAGTGCTTTCGCCTTTGCATCAGCAAGTAAACGCGCGCGGTTCATCGTAATCGCAAACTTATCTTTTTGTAGATACCCCAGTTCATAGCCCTCATAAGCAGAAGTCGAGACTTTCGCCTGGCCAATGGTCAGGAATTTGTCCTTTAAGGTATTCTGAACGATTTGGCCATCTTTAAATTCTTCTGAAGCACGCAATGCAAATTCCTTAGTTCCGCCACCACCAGGGATAACACCTACCCCCAGTTCCACTAAGCCCATATAGGTTTCGGCGTGGGCCTGCACAAAATCTGCATGCATCGAAAACTCGCAGCCTCCGCCTAAGGTCATCTGAAACGGCGCTACAACAACAGGAATGGATGAATAACGCAAGCGCATGGATGTGTTTTGAAAGGCTCGAACAGCCATATTTAACTCATCAAAATCCTGCTCCACAGCCATCATGAAAATCATTCCGATATTGGCTCCTGCAGAAAAATTCTTTCCATCATTGGAAACAACCAATCCACGGTATTCTTTTTCAGCAAGATCTATCGCTTTATTCAAGCCCTGAATTACATCACCACCGATGGTATTCATTTTGGTGTGAAACTCACAATTGATGATTCCATCACCGAGATCAATAATAGAAACTCCTGTATTTTTCCAGATGGTTTTGCTTTCACGGATATGATCCAATACGATCAAATCCTCTGTTCCAGGAATAGCTTTATACGACTTGGATGCAATATCATAATAATGGCGAACGCCATTTTCTATTTTATAGAAAGATTCATGCCCGGCATCCAGCATTTCGTGTACCCAAGGCGCCACTTCACCATTCTGCCCTGGCAAACGTTTCTCTTCAGCTTTGATCCTAGCCAGGGTCTCACGCACACCTAAAGCATCCCACACTTCAAAAGGCCCTAACTCCCATCCAAATCCGGCACGCATGGCATCATCAATACGGAAGAAATCGTCTGTGATTTCAGGGACACGGCGTGAAACATATTCAAACAAGGGATAATGCATCGCACGGAACAGTTCCGCCGCTTTATCTGTTCCCTGTTCATAGACTTTCATCCGTTTACGGATATCTTCGACTGGCTTGGTCGACTCTAGCGTGGAAGATTTAACTTTTTGCTGAGAACCGAACGTTAATGTTTTAAGATTCAAGGAAAGGATTTCAGAATTACCATCGGCGGCTTTTACCTTTTCATAAAATCCTTTTTTTGTTTTTTCACCCAGCCATTTATTTTCAACCATTTTACTGATAAAGGCCGGAAGCTGGAAGACACCTTTTGCTTCATCTTCAGGCGCATTTTGAGCCAGGCCATTGGCTACATTCACCAAGGTATCGAGACCAACAACATCCGCAGTACGGAAAGTAGCCGATTTCGGATGTCCCATTGCCGGACCTGTATATTTATCCACTTCCTCCACTGTCAAACCCAAAGGTTCGACCAGATGAGTCACTGCCAACATCGAATAAACGCCAATCCGGTTACCGATAAATGCTGGGGTATCTTTACATAGCACAACTGTCTTACCCAGCATCTTATCGCCAAAATGAAGAACGAAATCGACAACCTCTGGCTTAGTATGCGGCGTCGGAATGACCTCCAATAAAGGCAGGTAGCGCGGCGGATTGAAGAAGTGTGTACCGCAGAAATGATCTTTAAAATCTTCACTACGTCCTTCTGTCATGAGATGAATAGGAATACCAGAAGTATTGGAAGTAATCAATGTCCCCGGTTTGCGGAACTGTTCAACACGGTCAAAAACAGATTTTTTAATATCCAAACGCTCTACAACGACTTCGATGATCCAGTCTACTTGCGCGATATCTTGGAGGTTATCATCAAAATTTCCTGTTTTAATACGTTTTACAAACGATTTGCTGTAAATTGGTGAAGGATTTGTCTTTAATGCAGTTTCTAACGAACTGTTAACAATCCGGTCCCGAACGGCTTTACTCTCTAACGTCAGACCCTTAGCTTCTTCTGTCGGCAACAGTTCGCGGGGAACGATATCCAACAGTAAAACCTCGACACCAATGTTAGCAAAATGACAAGCAATTCGCGAGCCCATAACACCCGAACCGAGAACTGCCACTTTTCTAATATTTCTGTTCATCATAACATATTTATCATGCACATCCGTACATTTGGTTTAATTTCTATACGATCACTTCTTCCTTATAATTGGTCGCCAGTTCATTGAGCTTAGCCAAAGAAGCTATCAATTGATCACGTTCATTTTCTGAAAAATTATCAGCGAGATACTGATTAAAATTGCGCACCACATCCTTGGCTATCCTTCTTTTCTCGCGACCCAAATCTGTCAGATACACTTTCACAGAACGTTTGTCTGTCTCACTGGTCTCCCGATAGATGAACCCCAAGGACTCTAGATTATTCAACACACGAGACAAACTCGTTGTTTTAACCCCCGTCAAATTCGCAATCTGAGAAACAGGAGTACCCTCTTTATGGATATTGATCAAAATATAACCGGCAGCTTGAGTAAAACCATACTGCGAGGCAATTTGATTATATTTATTGGCAATCGTTTGCCAACCTGTTTTTAAAAAATAGTCGATTGTCTGATTTTGGTCCATAGCGTAATCACAAGCGATTTATTATTATGCTTGCATAACAAATATAATAGATAAGAATTAGAATAGCAAGGTAGAAAATGTAATTTTTACGAATTATCGTTCACTGTGTCTTAAGAATAGTATTTCTTGCATTTTTATGACCAAAACATCAATGTGGAAAACTTTTAACAACTGAAATACAGTTAAATAAAGAAAAACACAAAGCTTTTATTAACAATCCATGTGTAATATTCAAAATTAATTGCGTTAAATTTGTCCTAAACAAACATCAACTTCGTATGGCTTTAGTAAACATACCTCGCTTGGACTTGTTGCATTATACACAAGGAACCCAAGAACAACGAAATCAATTCATTCAGGATATTGGCAAGGCTTTCAATGAAACTGGCTTTGTAACGATAGCAAACCATGGTTTATCAAAAGAATTAATTGAGGAATTATATCAGGTCGTTCCAGAATTCTTTAGTTTACCAACTGAAACAAAAGAAAAGTATGAATTTCCTGAGCTTGCGGGTCAACGTGGATATACTGCTAAGGGAAGAGAAAAAGCGAAAGATGCTAAAACACCAGATCTAAAAGAATTCTGGCAACGTGGTCAAACCATCGTTGGTGAAGAATATTCGAAAGCTGACTTCCCTGACAATCCTCAAGTGGAAGAAATACCTCGTTTTAATAGTGTGACAGCTGAAGTATATAAAAAACTAGAAGACACAGGTCGCGAATTATTAAAAGCAATTGCTACTTACTTAGATCTCGAAGAAAATTATTTTGAGCAGTTTGTTATCAATGGTAATTCTATCTTGCGTGCGATCCATTATTTTCCAATTACCGATCCGGATGCCTTGGCTCCTGATGCTGTACGCGCAGGTGCTCACGAAGACATCAATCTAATTACGTTATTAATCGGCGCTAGTGCAGATGGACTAGAAGTATTGACAAAAGATGGAGAATGGTTCCCGATCAAAGCAAAAGGAGAAGACATTGTCATCAACGTGGGAGACATGCTACAGCGTTTGACCAATAACAAACTTAAGTCAACAACTCACCGTGTAGTCAATCCTCCGCGTGAAAAAATGGGTACTTCCCGCTTTTCGATTCCTTTCTTTTTACATCCAAAATCTTCTATGAGTTTAGCTTCGTTGGACTCTTGTATCGACGCAGCTCATCCAAAGGCCTATGAAGACTATACCGCAGGTGAATATTTGGATGAAAGATTGAGAGAGATCGGATTAAAAATGTAAAAACAAAATTCATCTTAATTGCATGTTATCATAAAAAAAGCCGATCATCCGATCGGCTTTTTTTATGATAACATGCTAAATTATTTCAGTTTGTAACCAACTCCTACATTCATAAAGATATTATGCAACCCGAAACTGATACTTTCAAATCCATTCTTCATAATATTATTGAAACCATAGTCAAGTTGAGCCAATGCAAAAAATTTACGATTGACCGCATATTGAGTACCCAGACTTAGTCCAACATCAATATTCCGTACACTTTCTTTAAAATCATAATCTGCATTATCTACAATAATCTTGTCACCGGTAGGCTGCTCATGTCGTAGATATCCGTTATAAGCTTCCCCATAAAACTCTTTTTTTACTGCAAAAGAAATATATGGACCAGCTTGAACATTCCAATGGCTTGAAAACTGGTAGGTTGCCTGAATGGGTACAGAGAGATAAAGATTATGTACTTTAGTGGTTATATCTCCTGTGTAATACCCTCTCAATTCGTCTTTAGAATCATTGACGGCGTTAAAGGTTGTTTTATATCCTTTTACTGTCGCTTTAGTATCCATTCCTTTACCTTCAAAAGTAAGGCCTAGGGCAAGCCCCCATTTGGAATCAATATGATAGTTCGCTTTCGCCCCGACAAAAAACGGAACGTTCGGGCTGTAGCTTTTAATCTTCCGAATTTCTCTCGGCAAAGACAATGGAGCCGCTCCCCCTATCTTGGTCCCCAACATGACCTGAACACCTAATCTATCATCCTTACTATCTATTTCCTGTGCGTTTACAAGCGTTGAAATAGATGCCATTACGGCTAATAAAACTATATATATACTAATTTTCATTATTTCTGGGTTACAATTTTGAGATCATCTACGATCAACTTACTACCAACAGCACCGATAAAATTATCGCCATATTTACTTGACGACATCACAATAGCAATACTGTAATCCAAATTGGTAACATCAGATTCCGTCACCTTCGCCGAGTATTTAAATGGTAAAACAAACTTTACAAAGTTATTACCAGCTGTAGCTCCGCCATTTTCTAGTCGGGCAATAGCAACGATACTCGGATCTGTCAAAATATTATGTCCTGTTAAATACGATACTCTTTTTTTAGGATCCGGTTCGGAGGCCATTAATTTCTTTCGATTGTAGAATACCGCATATATATCACATGAATCTTTCATATTAACAGGTTTTAGATTTTCATCCGTTACATTCGCTCCTGCAGTATACTTATAATACCCCTCTAAAGCCAAAGGAATCTGATTGAAAGGAAGACCAAATTGCGTTGCAGACAGTGGATCCGTCAATACGGGGCCTGTATCGAAAGATCCTATAAATAGATTCCCCGCTGCGATAGGTTTTTTAAACATGGCCCCAAAAGATCCGGTGAGTTTTGTTTCTAATAAGGCCGCTTTTCCCCCAGAATGAGCATCTGCTGTGGTTTTCGTTGGATAGGATTCTGGCTCCTTTACACCTCCACCGAAACTCAAAGTAAGTGAAAAGCTTGGGTTTCCTGAGCCCCAGTTGTAAAAATCCTCACCATCTATTTTATTAAAGAAAACAGTATACTTCTCATCTTTATCAATTGAAACATCTTCAAACCCATATTCCGTAGGCACAAAACCGCCATCTGTTTTAACTAACTTAATGAGGTAATTCTTTTCAAACTGCTTATCTTGTGAAATAACTTTGTAATATACTCCGTTCTTCAATAATTGATCTATTATGACTTTATTAACATCCTGTTCACCAGCCGGCATTTGCAAAGAATCTTGTAACAGTTCAATAGAAGCACCTGGAGTTAAATCAAACTTCATATTCAACTTTGTCAAATCATGAATACTCGGTTGAAGATAAACGGTGACCTGATTATTCGTAATCACTGGGTTCAGAAGAAAAATATCTTCCTCTGCTTGAATCCCGACTATATCTGCCTCCATATTTAATGCTTCTTCCTTTATGCAACTCCCAAGACTAAAAAGTAGCATAAAACAAATTACCCAAAGGTAAATTCGTCTTTGTTTCATAAAAAATAGTATTAGTATAAATATATTCCCAATGCATTCGATTACGCATTGAAATGATCACAAAGCTACCATTCTAGCCTCCAAGAAAAGTCATTTCGATCACCTTTTCCTGCTAAGCAACTAATTCTTTACATTTCAGAAGAATATTAACTACCTTTTATTTCCTGTCTCACTTTAATCGGCAAACTTTCAACAATCAGACTATAACTGTGCAACACAAGTTCTTCTAATGCCCGATCATTCAATTCCCGGTTCGCAATGACTGTATTCCAGTGTTTTTTGTTCATATGGTATCCTGGAAATACTGTCTGATCATATCTTTCCCTGAGTTCCACTGCTTTCTCTGGATCACATTTCACATTAAATTGTAGTATATCGACCTGATCTAGTCCAACCAATAAAAATATCTTGCCTCCTACTTTAAATACCAACGTATCGGGCCCAAAAGGGGTCTCTTCTGTAACGGGCCCAATGGACAGGCAATACTCTCTTAGCTCTTCAATATTCATATCTTATTAATTTAAGTACACTCACCTTCGATCATTAACAATTAGATTTATATAAATTTGACAATAATCCATATAAATCTAACAAAACAAGCGCTTAGTTTGCCCCTAAATTTGTAGTATATCAAAAGCGAATATAAAGAAACCAAAATGAACAAGAACCATCATTAAGCCATTCGTCAACATGAGAAATTTAAATATTAAGCTAATGCTACTCGTCATTATATCAACACTTTCAGTACAATGCAAAAGTATGGACAAGACAGATCAGGACAATCTCGCCCAAAACAGCATTGTTGAAGCAGTTTCCAAAGGGCAGATTAACGCGGTAAAGGAACTACTGGATAAAGGAGCTGATGCAAACCAAAAAGGTAAAGATTCAAAATCGCTGTTGTTGATCGCCACAGAAAAAAACGATCTGACTATGGCCAAATTACTTCTTCAATATGGTGCGAAGGTGAATCAGCAGAACAATATTTTAAATAGCCCCTTTCTGTACGCCGGTGCTTCAGGATTTACTGAACTAGTTAAGCTTTACCTCGACCACGGAGCCGATTTCAAAATTTTTAATCGATACAATGGCACGGCACTTATTCCTGCCTGCGAACGTGGTCATGTGGAGACGGTAAGACTATTGGCCAATACAAAAGGTTTCCCAATAGATCATATTAATAGACTGGGCTGGACCGCACTATTAGAAGCTATCATACTCGGAGACGGCAGTCAAAAATATGTGGAAATTGTCCAGATATTATTGGACGCCAACAGCGATAAAAATATAGCTGATAACGAAGGTGTAACACCCCTACAGCATGCCAGAAAAAGAGGGTTTAATAAAATTGTCACTATACTGGAAGCAAAAAGCAGCAAGTAAGCAATCTTACTTCTGCTATTGCAAGGCCAAATGTTGACGCTGTTCTTTCTATTTCTGCAAAAGCGCCTGAATCTCCTTTTGGATCTCCGCTCCCTTATCTGTGTTATACCATTTTTGAATCTCTTCTTTAATATCCGAAAAATCTTTCCCCTGCTCCTTCAAGCTCAAGAATAAGTTCTGGCAATCTTTTGGCCTTGGTCCCCAAACTGCGAGATCTACTCCATCATCATTTCGGATCACTAGAATCGGGATTGATTTCCCACCATTCGTTAAATAAGAATCTATTAAAAAAGGTGCGCTATCACGCAATTGGATATCGACAGTAATATTGGGGTTTCGGGCCGCCATCTTAGCAAGCATTGGGACAGAATGTGCCGCATCGCCACACCAAGGTTCTGTAATAATGATCCATTGTTGTCGTTCCGAAATCGTGTCAATAAACTGTTGAAAAACCTCTGTTGGTTCAAAACGTTTTAACCAACGGCCCATCCTTGTCCAGTTCATTTTAGTGTATTGATAGTACTCGTCATCCTGGTAGGTAGGGTGATTTTCAGGATGATTCAATATATCTTCGAATTGTTGCAAATAATTTTCAAACGTCATAAAATCAATTTTGTGCAAAGGTAATTTTTAGTTCCTACTTTGTCAAAATTCTATATCCCAAAGATTTTACAATCGCTGATGAGTTTTCACACTTATTAACAATTAACTCAATTATCTTTGGCACATACAACCAGTAAATGAAAAGATTAATTCAATTATTCCTAGTATTTTTTGTTATCAGCACAGCTTATTCCCAGACAATCATAAAGGGGAAAATTTTAGATAAAGCTGACAATAAGCCGTTGACAAATGCTTCTGTCATTCTACTGAACACCGATTCCGTGCTCCGCTATTTCAATAGGGCCAATGAGGAGGGAAAGTTTCAGATCAAAAATATTAAGCCTGGCAGCTATATACTTTTAGCAACTTATCCAAAGTTTGAACTCTATAGCGACACCATTGAACTCAAGGGACAAGATATCGACTTTGGCGATATCAAAATCAATTCGCAGAAAAATGTCCTTGAAGAGGTTATCATTACGCGCAGACTTCCCATTACCATCAAGGGTGATACTATCGAATATGACGCAGGAAGCTTCGAAACCGAAAAAAATGCCAAGCTCGAGGATCTTTTACGCCGATTGCCGGGCTTTACAGTGTCTGGAGATGGAAATATCACCGCTCAGGGCAAATCAGTACAGAAAGTCTTTATAGATGGCGAAGAATTTTTTGGTTATGACCCTAAAATTGCCATACGCAATGTGCGGGCCGATGCAGTCGACAAAGTGCAATTGTATGAGAAAAAATCAGAAGAGGCCGAACTTTCGGGTATAGATGACGGTGTGCGTATTCAGACCGTGAATGTAGTGTTAAAAGAAAAGGCCAGAAAGGGTATCTTCGGAAATGCAGAGCTATTAGGTGGTACCAAGGAGCTCTATGCCGGAAACTTATTTGCGGCCAAATTCAACCAGACTGAGCGCATCGGTATAACCGCCAACCACAATAATATGGGGAGCTCCAATAGCCATGAAGGATCTTTACGAATGAACAATCAGATTACCGGAGAGCCGCTAAATACATCTTTAGGGGCGAACTACGAAAACCAGTTTCTCAAAAAGGCGCTAAAAGTAAATGCCAATTATAACTATAACAGTAGCAGCAATAAAAACCGATCGGAAAATTACAACAAAAACATCCTTCCTGATAACTCGATCTTAGAACGAAATAGCAAAAATTACAACGAAAATAGTGCAAGAAGCAATGGTGTCAGATCCAATCTCTCCATGCGACTGGATTCAACGCAGCATATGGACCTACAGGCCAACGGAAATTGGTCCAATAATTTCAGTTTAAGTCAGTCGGAAAGTGCTACTAATGATGGCGCCGGTGCGGCGGTTAGCTCCTTTAATGAGAAAAATGAATCGAACACTTCGAGCCAAAGCAATAATTTTCGCCTGAATTATAGAAAAAGACTCAAAGCCGGCAGTTCATTAAATTTAATGGTCGGCAACAACTATAATGAATCAACTTCGGAAAGTAAAGTTAATTCAGAAACAATTATCCATCAGAGCAATGACACCACGCGTATTAACCAAAATAGATGGAGCAATAACAAAGGTAATACCTTTTCTACTTCATTCAATTTCAATAATAGGCTAAATGACGCCATGAATTTAGCTTTGGGCTACAGCTTCAATCAGTCAAACAACAAGAACGAACAGGTATCAACAGACATACAAACTAAAGAGAAAGATCCCTTATACTCTAAAAATCAGATCGACAATAATACCAACCAGGGAATCAATGTCCATTTGTCTTATCGGAAGGATAAATTTGAGGTCAATCTTTCCAACCGAACATTCTATAAAAATCAAAAGTTAAGCGATAGTGACCGGGATATAAACCTTTCAAGGAATTTTTGGGACAACAATTTAAACTTTGATGCCAATTACCGGATTTCAAACAGTAAGAATATCCGACTGGCCTATCAGAGTTCCAATATCATTCCTTCATTTGACCAATTACAGCCACTGCAACCGCAGACTAACCCACTGTTTCAACAGATCGGTAATCCAGACCTCAAACGGGCTGTCAACAACAACATTTCAGCTAATTATAATGCGTTCAGTTTGCTAAAGGGAACCAACATTAATATTAACGGAAATTTCTCTTTCGTCAATAACCCAATTGTCAATAAGACAACAGTCATGGAGAATTCGGCCCAGATCAGTAGCTATGAAAATTTATCGGGTAAATCAAACTGGAATGGTGGATTAAACATCAATCATATGCAACCCCTGGCCAATCGTCGCATTAACTTCAATAAAAGTGCAAATATCCGGTACAACAACAGTTACAGCTACACAAAATTTGAAAGTGGCCAATCTCAAGGGGAGTTTCTCCTGAACAATTCAAAAAACACCGCATTCGGCCTAGGATCAAGCTTAAATGAACAAGATTCAGAAGGCTTTGATTTTGATATTTCATTGAATGCCGGCATTAACGCACAGCAAAATTCGATCAACACGCAATATAACGCAACTAACTTTGAAGGTGGAGCTTCGGGATATATCAAATATTTTCTGCCGAAGAAATTCAATATCGTGACCAACGTTTACTATAGCTACACTGGCCCCACTAAACTTTACAAGAAAGCAATTAATCAATTTTATACCAATTTGGAGCTGGAAAAAAAGGTATTGAAAGATGAAAGTCTGACAGTCAGCCTTAAGGCCTTTGACCTCTTTAACACATTTAATAATACACGTCGGAATGGCAGTGATACCAATTATTCAGAATCCACCCAACAGGTATTGACACAGTATTTTTTAGTTGGTGTCAAATGGGATTTCAATAAATATTTAGGAAAAAGCAATGATTAGAACATATTTAACCATTATTATATTTTGTCTAAGCGGATTATCTCTGCAGGCACAATACGTCTATTTTGGCAATAGGGGTACCATTAGTTTTGACAAGGTGACGTATACAAAGGCCCGCATGCGACAAATGTCCAATGACATGAGCTCAAAAATGATGGGCCGGGGAATAGACTTCATGGAGCACCTGGATAAAATGCCAGACTCGCATACAGATCGATTTAACTTATATTTTGATGAGAATGCGACCGTTCTTATGCCCGAAGAAAGCCCAAATACCGAAAAGCCGAATGGAGGAGGCAAAATGCGTGCGCCAAGTATCACGGCAAGTGGCCGCGGTGGTAGAAATCAGGGTGGTTCACGAGGTGGAGGAAACCAGCGTGTTATGCTCAGAGGTGGAACCAGTAAAAATGGAAAAGTACTTTACCAAGATCTGAAAACGGGGAAGGCCGAGATTCAATTGGATATCGATGAGAAATATTTGCTTGCTGAAACATTAGATAGCATCACCTGGCGCTTTACCGAGGAATTCCGCAATATTGCTGGTATCAACTGCCGAAGGGTAAATGGTGCTACCAAAGACTCCCTTTATCTGATTGCCTATTATGCCGAAGAAATACCGGTCTCTGCAGGCCCTGCCCTGAGCCATGGTCTTCCGGGTATGATATTGGGGCTGGTCATACCAGAGATGCATATCCAATATTGGGCAACAAATATCGCCTATACCAATAATCTTGTTCCCACAGATTGGCGGGACAAAAAATCAAAACAAATGCAACTGGAAGAATTTACAGCACTCTTTGGCAGATATATGCCACGCAATCGTCAAAATGAGTCAGCTAAAAAACGGATCTTGGAGCAACTTGTCTATTGAAAATGTCAGTTTGGCAGTACCTAAGTACAAATTGATGACAAATAGTGATTTTTTTACAAAACATTCGGATTGGCATAAGGGTTGATAATAGAGTGATAGAATTTATTTAAGTAAAAAATTAAAATACAAGATATGTCTAAAATTATAGGAATTGACTTAGGTACTACAAACTCATGTGTTGCCGTAATGGAAGGTAACGAGCCTGTAGTAATTACGAATAACGAAGGTAAGCGTACCACTCCTTCCATTGTAGCTTTCGTAGAAGGTGGTGAGCGTAAAGTGGGTGATCCAGCTAAACGTCAAGCAATTACTAATCCACATAAAACTATTTATTCTATTAAACGTTTTATGGGACTTTCATATGATGAGGCCGTAAAAGAAGCTGAACACGTACCTTATAAAATCGTTAAAGGTGATAACAATACACCACGCGTGGAAATCGACGACCGTAAATATACTCCACAAGAAATCTCTGCAATGATTCTTCAAAAAATGAAGAAAACTGCTGAAGACTTCTTAGGTCAAGAAGTAACAGAAGCTGTCATCACAGTACCTGCATACTTCAACGATGCACAGCGTCAAGCAACAAAAGAAGCTGGTGAAATCGCTGGTTTATCTGTTAAACGTATCATCAACGAGCCTACTGCTGCTGCTTTAGCTTACGGTTTGGATAAAGCACACAAAGACATGAAAATTGTTGTGTTTGACTGTGGTGGTGGTACACATGACGTTTCCGTATTGGAATTAGGTGATGGCGTATTTGAAGTAAAATCTACTGACGGTGATACACACTTAGGTGGTGATGACTTCGATAATGTGATCATCAACTGGTTGAATGAAGAATTCAAAAACGAAAACAATGGCTTTGACTTGAAAAAAGACCCAATGGCCTTGCAACGTTTGAAAGAAGCTGCTGAAAAAGCGAAAATTGAATTATCAAGTGCAACTTCTACTGAAATTAACTTACCCTATATCACGGCAGATGCAACTGGTCCAAAACACTTAGTTCGTACCTTATCACGTGCTAAATTTGAGGCTTTGGCAGCTGACTTGATCAAGAGAACAATTGCTCCTTGTGAGTCTGCATTGAAAAATGCTGGTTTCAGCAAGTCAGATATCGACGAAATTATCTTAGTAGGTGGTTCTACACGTATCCCTGCAATTGTTGACGCTGTAAAAGCTTTCTTCGGAAAAGAGCCTTCTAAAGGCGTAAACCCTGACGAGGTTGTTGCTTTAGGTGCTGCAATCCAAGGTGGTGTATTGACTGGTGAAGTAAAAGACGTTTTATTATTGGATGTAACTCCACTTTCATTGGGTATCGAAACAATGGGTGGTGTAATGACTAAATTGATTGAAGCAAATACAACTATCCCGACTAAAAAATCGGAAACATTCTCAACAGCTTCAGACAATCAACCATCTGTGGAAATCCATATCTTACAAGGTGAGCGTCCAATGGCAAGCCAAAACCGTACAATCGGTCGCTTCCATTTGAACGATATCCCGCCTGCACCTCGTGGCGTGCCTCAAATTGAAGTTACTTTTGATATTGATGCCAATGGTATCATCAAAGTATCTGCAAAAGATAAAGCAACTGGTAAGGAGCAAAACATCCGTATCGAAGCATCTTCAGGTCTATCTGACGACGAAATCAAACGCATGAAAGAAGAAGCTGAAGCAAATGCTGATGCTGATAAAAAAATGAAAGAAGAAGCTGACAAAGTTAATGCAGCTGATGCCTTAATCTTCTCAACTGAAAAACAATTGAAAGAATATGGCGACAAAATTTCGGCAGATAAGAAAGCTCCTATTGAAGCTGGCTTAACGAAATTAAAAGCTGCGTACGATGCGAAAAACTTCGCAGATATTGATGCGGCTTCTGAAGAATTACAAAATGCTTGGAATGCGGCTTCTGAAGAAATGTACGCTGCTTCTCAAGGTGCTGCACAACAACCACAAGGAGATGCTGGTCAAACACAAGGTGGAAACCAAGGTGGTGATGACGTGACTGACGTAGATTACGAAGAAGTGAAATAATCACTCCTCCTGATAAATAAAAAGCTCTGGGTAGATAACCCGGAGCTTTTTTTGTTTATAAGAAACATCTCCTCTAGAAACGCGAAAGAGCTGCTTAGTATAGTGCGCAAATTGCCCAGAAGAATTTAATAAACCCAGCTATTTCCGATAATGGCTCAATATTCCTTTATCCAATGTAGCCCAGACTCCTGCTGGCATGTCTGCCTTCTTCAAAGCATTGTTTGTCCAGGTATTACAGGAATAAAACATGCTATAGGCCCCTTTGGCTTCATAAAAAGCATCAGCATCGTCGTATTGCGCATCCGTATCGACCAATATAGGTTTACCTTCACGCAAATCCAGCGAATCATAGATATACTTTACCAGTGCGCGATATTGCTCCTCATTTATTTTATATCCAAAACATAAGTCAGTCTCTCGAATGGAATTATAGTAGGTCACATGTATTGCAGACTGTCCCAACCCAAAGGCTGCCACAAAGGCCGTTGAAGCCTTAAGATCTTTCCATTCCGGTGTATCCAAATAAAAACCTTTGTCCCCCCAGCCTACACCCATATATTGATAACCGGCTTTTTTACCAACCGTGTTGGCATAAGGAAATACAGTGGACCAGTCCATATCTTTCACGATGACCGGCAAAACAATATCTGTGTGTACACCATTGGATTTAACAAATACCTGAATCGTTTGATCTGTTGTTACCAGTTTACGCGATGCTGAGAGTCTTGACAGGCTATACTCCCCAACAATATATAAGACGCAAAAACCTATAATTCCTAAAATAATATATCCTAACACCTTAAGTATCTTTTTCATTTAACCAATTCGATTTTCTATCATAATCTAACGTGTCGGTTTTTAATCTTAGCTGCCTCCAATGACTCCATCTCCGAAAACAGCACAACGCCTGTCTAGAACATCTGCATTGTTGGGCGAAAAAAAACCTGTATTGTTTGACACAATACAGGCTCAATATAAGCTATTTCTATTAGCTCTTAAAATAACTTTTCTGGATATACGCCATCAGCAACCAATTTCGAAATTGATTCTTGAACGATAGGTTTATCTTCTTTATATGTTACACCAAACCATTTCGATGATGTTGGGATGACTTTAAAATCCGCCATTTTATGTTTCACCATATAATCCGGAACTGAAGGAATAAAAAATTCAGCTTTCAAATTCTCTTTATTTTCTTCAACAAAAGCTGGGAACATCGCTTGTGCTACTTCGAAGATTTTTGGCGTGAAGCCCCAAAAGTTCATCGAAACGCGTGTTTCCGGATCCAAATCGTTTTCAACACCATTTTCCTCATAAACAATCTTGCGATCGTCCCCCTCACCTTTGTAATAGATGTTGGTACGCTCAGTAACACTTTCCATATGACCTGTAGGACTAACTTCACATACTCCACGTGATACATAGCCGTAATCAGACATTGTATTTCCGACCTGAAAACCCATCAATGACATCTGTTCGTCTGACACCTCAGTCGTTAAAAACTTCGCCATTTTGTTGAAAGAATCTGAACCATAAAAATCGTCCGCATTGATCACACAAAAAGGTTCGTTCACTTTATCCTTAGCGCTCATCACAGCGTGTGCTGTACCCCAAGGTTTCGTTCTTTCAATGACGTGATTTACGCCAAATTTAGTTAAATCAAAATTTTGAAAAGCGTAGTCTACTTCTATTTTACCTTCCAATTTTTTATCAAAAACTTCTTTCATCTTTTCTAGGAATTCTTCCCGA
The DNA here is from genome assembly GCF_002000245.1 of Sphingobacterium sp. CZ-UAM. GTDB lineage: Bacteria > Bacteroidota > Bacteroidia > Sphingobacteriales > Sphingobacteriaceae > Sphingobacterium. Next base: position 157,026 of record NZ_MTCM01000003.1, read on the forward strand.
ATAATGAATACAACTTTTCCAAATCCTGCGCGAATGGCATCATAGATTGAATAGTCAATAATTGTCTCGCCGTGTGGGCCAAAACCATCTACTTGTTTTAAAGAACCATACCGGCTAGCCATTCCTGCTGCCAAAATCAAAAGGGTTGGTTTACTCATATTTAAATTGCGTTAATAGAACTTTCTTTTCGTCCGCAAACTTAGCTAAATTTGCCCTTAAAAGCAAATGTAGCTATGTGCTGATCACTGTCTAAAAATAGTGTATCGGAACGAAAATTATCAATAAATTCGTGTTATTTCTTTTTTAAGAATGCATTCAATAGACCGGTTGCCAATTTCCCCAAGAGTTTGACCCCTTCTCTTGCGAGTGTTGTTGTCGCCGTACGCTGCGCAGCTTCTAATGGCGTCTGCCTCCTTGAAGTCGGTCGATCAGCTTTGGCAGCCTCTTTCTCCGCAGCTACACGCTGTTCTTCCTGCTGTACAACCTGCATTTTCTCATCGATCATCTCAGCGGCAGAACGATTTTCCTGTCTTTCCTGATATTTTGTCTTTAAGTCCGACTGATTAATAATCAGATTGATTGTCGCATCGTCTGCAGGGCCCATTACAGCACGGGCTGGTACTAGATGGGTTGCCACCACTTCCGTAGGAATACCCTTATCATTCAACACTGTAATTAAGGCCTGACCTGTACCCAAGGAGGTCAAAATCTGATCAATCTCATAGAAATCCGATTTGGGGTAGGTTTTCACTGTTTTTTTTAGATTTTCCGCATCATTAGGCGTAAAGGCCCGCAACGCATGTTGTACCCGGTTTCCCAGTTGTGCCAATACCGACTCCGGAACATCCGTTGGAGACTGTGTACAGAAAAACACACCAATTCCTTTGGATCGGATAAGCCGGATAATTTGATCCACCTGCGTTAGAAATGCTTTGGACGCTCCATTGAAAAGAAGATGTGCCTCATCAAAGAAAAATATCAGTTTTGGCTTGTCCAAATCTCCTACTTCAGGCATGTTTTTAAACAATTGGGCAAGCAGACTCAATAAAAATGTTGAATAAAGCACAGGTTGATCCTGCACATCGGAAATATTCAATAGGCTAATCATACCCTTTCCGTCAACTTTCTGAAATAAATCGTTGATATCAAATTCCTTTTCCCCAAAGATATGGGCTAGCCCCTGTTGTTCCAAAGCGACTATCTTACGCAAGATCGTCCCCGAACTTGCTGAACTGATCTTACCATAATCATTCTTGATCTCTTCACTTCCGGGACCGTCGGAAAGATAGGTTAATAATTTCTTTGTATCGGTAAAGTCTATCAATGGCATCTGATGATCCTGCGCATACTTAAACATGGCCGCCAAGACCCCGGTCTGTGTTTCATTCAGCTCCAGAATCCTGCCCAAAAGGACCGGTCCAAAATCATCTATTGTAATCCGCATCGGAATTCCTTTGTTGCCCGACAGTGAATACAATTCTACCGGAAAACTTGCCGGTTCAAAGGGTATTCCTACCGCATTTCCGCGATCCAGTAAAGCTTGATTAGTTACACCGGGAACGGCAAGGCCAGAAAGATCGCCTTTCACATCCAGCATAAATACAGGTACGGATGCATCTGATAATTGCTCGGCGATCAATTGTAGCGTTCTGGTTTTACCTGTCCCTGTCGCACCGGCAATCAGCCCGTGGCGATTCATCATTTTCAGTGCCAGATTGACCTTTGCATCCGCTAAAATCTCACCATTCAAAATACCCGCTCCCAAATATATAAAATCCCCCTTGGGGTTATAAGAAGCCTGAACCTTCTCGATAAATTGTTCTTTATTTGCCATAGAAAAGGCTTAATATTTATAGTTCATAAATGATATTGAAAACTCTCCAAAAAATAATCTTTTCGTCACAATTTCGTGCCAAAATTCATTTTGTATGCACTTTTAATTTGAAATTAACATAGAATTGCTATTTTTACGATGTAAAACAACACTATTAAAGGTACTAAAAAATGTTAAATAAGAGATTTAGATTTGTGGCAGCATTCCTATGTGCGATCATCTTTTTCACAAAGATGGCCATCTCTATATCGCCTATTTTTTCCAATAGTTTAGACCAGAATACCATTTTACAAATTGTTTTACAAATAGAAATCGAGAACAATAATGGCGCAAGCACGGATACGCTTGAGACAGCCTCAAAATTTTTCAATACAAAATCAGACGACCCCATTGTATTCGAGACTATCATTGTTGAGAACCAAGGAAAACAAAAGAATTACCTTAAAAACGAGAAAAGCATTTTAGCTTTCCATCCTACGGTTCCAACGCCGCCTCCTAACTGTTAATAAAGGCATCCCTATGGGATGTATCCAAATCGTCCTCATGCTGAATCCCAGTATGCGGTTTCTTATTGATTTTCTCATAAAAATGCCAATGCGCAGCAGTATTGGGTACCGTCAGTAAGTACCCATTAGCTACCGCTGTAGGCAAATTCATGAAGATTTATTATACAGTTAAACACAAATTTTATGTTTGGAACTCGTACGTCGGCTTTTCTGAAACTTTCGAAAAGAGACTTAAAATATGATTTCCCTGCTAGTGTTGTGGTGTTTTTGGTGGCACTTCCATTATGTTTGGGAATTGCAATGGCCTCAGGTGCGCCATTGTTTGCAGGATTATTGACTGGTGTTATTGGTGGAATCGTTGTTGCTTCAATCAGTAAATCACCACTCAGTGTAAGTGGGCCAGCCGCTGGCCTCACAGTTATCGTATTAGGTGCTATCCAGAGCCTAGGCGCTTATGAGACTTTTCTTCTTGCGGTAGTCATCGCAGGTGTCGTACAAGTCATTTTAGGTATTCTAAAAGCTGGTATGATTGGAAATTATTTCCCTTCAGCGGTTATTGTCGGCATGTTGGCCGCTATTGGTATTACCATTATTATGAAGCAAATTCCATTGGCATTGGGTTTGGTGGAAGCGCATGCTTTTGAACTGGACAATGGCCATGGTATCGCCGCTTATTTTGATACACTCGCTTCAGCGATCAACTTTGGTGCATTAATCATCTGTACGCTATCATTGGCGATCTTGATCTTCTGGCCAGCAATACCGAAATTGAACAAGATACCGGCACCACTGGTTGTTGTTATCCTAGGAGTAGTTTTAGCCTATCTTTTTCAAGGCTCATCCTTTCAACTGCTGGACAAACAGTTCGTCCTAGTTCCGATAGTCGGTTCATTTACTGAATTTACTGGCCTATTTACTTTTCCGGACTTTACACAGATCATTAACAAAGATGTCTGGATAGCAGCATTTACGATTGCCATTATAGCCAGTTTGGAGACCTTATTGAGCATTGAAGCCGTTGACAAGATAGATCCTTATAAACGCAATACACCGACTAACCGTGAATTAGTAGCACAAGGAATCGGGAATATGACGAGTGGTTTTTTAGGCGGCTTGCCGTTAACATCCGTCATCGTCAGATCGTCGGCGAATGTAAACGCAGGAGCGAAAACCAGACAATCAGCAATTTTGCATGGTATGTGGCTCATCGTTGCCATATTGGCCATTCCTACCTTATTAAATATGATCCCTTTGGCCTGTCTCGCTGCAATTCTACTCCACACAGGTTATAAGTTAGCCAAACCAAGCTTATTTGCCTCCATGTATCGAAAAGGATTGGACCAATTTATCCCTTTCTTTGTGACAATTGTTGCTGTAGTATTTACAGATCTATTAATGGGAGTGGGCATTGGAATCGTTGTAGCAACATTCTATATTTTAAGAGCAAATATGAAAAATGCTTTTAAGTATAATATTGAGAAGGACAACGAAGAAGATAAGGCTGTCATTGTATTAGCGGAGGAAGTTTCATTTTTGAATAAGGTTCCTATTCAGCAAAAATTGTATAGTTTACCAAAGACGGTTAGTAAGATCCGTATCGATGGGACTTTCAGCAAATTTATAGACAAGGATGTAATTGAAGTCATCAAAGATTTTGAACAGAATGCCAAAAGTAAGGGCAAGGAGATTGAGCTTTTACAGGTAGTCTATAAAAAATAAAGTTGTTTGTCGTAAACAACAAAGTTAAAAATTTGTATTATTATAAAATTGAAAAAACGCCCCCGGGCAAATAGTGAATATGGAAAATAAAGATTTAAAAGCAGGATTTGACAATATTATTAAGGGAAACCAAGAATGGATGGATTTTGTAAAAAATGATACCACAGGTCGTTTCCAACAACTTGCAAAAGGTCAGAATCCCGAAATTCTTTGGATTGGTTGTGCTGACAGCCGTGTACCTGCCAACGAATTGACCGGTACAAAACCCGGTGAGGTATTCGTGCACCGTAATATCGCTAACATGGTTATCCACTCAGACATGAGTTTATTAAGTGTACTGGATTATGCTGTCAACGTATTAAAAGTAAAACAGGTCATTGTAGCGGGGCATTATGGCTGTGGTGGTGTTGCCGCGTCTTTGAGCCGCAATCAATACGGTATCATCGATAACTGGCTAGGTCATATCAAAGATGTGTACCGTTTGCATAGCGCAGAGATTGATAATATCGAAGACAACGAAAAGAAAGTAGACCGCTTAGTTGAACTTAATGTCAAAGAACAGGTTTTTAATCTTTGTTCTACTTCGATCATCCAAAATGCCTGGAAAAATGGACAACCTCTTGCTGTACATGGTATGGTAATCAATATAGGAACAGGCCAATTGATCGATCAAAATTGTACTTTTATAAGTAACGAATCCCTTGGAAAGGTATTCGCTTTCAAATAGTAACAAATCGGTGAAAGGGACGAAGATTCGTCCCTTTTTTATTTCATGGCTTAGCCAAGCAATAATCAGGGTAACACGGGAACTTTTCACATGATTACCTGATCAAGCCAAGCCGAATATCTATCATCACCTACCTAATATCTCACTTCTAATAATTAACTTTGTATTATGAGTGAAGAAAAATCATTAAATTTTATCGAGGAAATTGTCGAAGAGGATCTTCGTACAGGAAAACATGGCGGACGTGTATTGACACGTTTTCCTCCTGAGCCAAATGGTTACCTCCACATTGGTCACGCCAAATCTATCTGCTTGAATTTTGGATTAGCACAGCAGTATAATGGCAAGACTAATCTACGTTTTGATGACACTAACCCTGTCACTGAGGATACTGAGTATGTTGAAAGTATCAAGAAAGATATTCAATGGCTTGGATTCCAGTGGGCAGAGGAATTATATACTTCGGATTACTTTGAGACTTTATATAGTTATGCAGTTGAACTCATAAAAAAAGGTTTAGCTTATGTTGACGATAGTACAGCTGAAGAAATTGCAGCAGCAAAAGGCACCCCAACAGAACCGGGAATTCCAACCGGCTATCGCGACAGGTCGATTGAAGAAAATCTAGCTCTATTCGCAGACATGCGTGCTGGTAAATACAAAGATGGCGAAAAGGTACTGCGAGCAAAAATAGATTTAGCTAGTCCGAATATGCATATGCGCGACCCTTTGTTGTACCGCATCAAACACGCTCATCATCACCGGACAGGCAATCAATGGTGCATCTACCCGATGTATGACTTTGCACATGGACAATCGGATTCTATAGAGAAGATCACACATTCGATCTGTACACTAGAATTTATTCCGCATCGTCCCCTGTATGACTGGTGTATTGAGAAATTGGAAATTTTCCCTTCCAGACAATATGAGTTTGCACGTTTAAACATGACATATACTGTCATGAGCAAGCGTAAGCTTTTACAACTAGTCAATGATAAATTTGTTGAGAACTGGGATGACCCACGGATGCCAACAATCTCGGGTTTGAGAAGAAGAGGATATACTCCGGCGAGTATTCGTAACTTCTGCGACAAGATCGGCGTTCAAAAACGGGAAAACATGATTGACGTCAGTTTACTGGAGTTTTGTATCCGTGAGGATCTGAACAAAACTGCCTGGCGCAGAATGGCTGTCCTTGATCCGATCAAATTAGTGATCACAAATTATCCAGATGGCCAAGTAGAAGATTTGGTCGGTGAAAATAACCCTGAAGTTGAAGGTGGTGAAGGCCATAGAATCATACCTTTTTCCAAAGAACTTTGGATTGAACGTGAAGATTTTATGGAAGATGCTCCAAAAAAATTCTTCCGCCTCGGTCCTGGGCTTTCGGTTCGTCTAAAACATGCCTATATCGTTACCTGTAATGATTTCGTCAAAGATGAAAATGGAAGGGTAATAGAAGTACATTGTACTTATATCCCTAATTCTAAATCAGGTGAAGATACTTCCGGACTAAAAGTTAAGGGAACGATCCATTGGATTTCTGTTCCCCATGCAAAGGAAGCTGAGGTAAGATTATATGACAGGTTGTTCAATGATGAAAATCCAGCTGCTGCCGAAAACTTCAAAGATTCTATTAATCCTGAAAGTTTACACGTAATTGAACGTGCTTATATCGAACCGGATCTAGCTACTGCTACCCCAGGAAAAGGGTACCAATTCATACGTTTAGGCTATTTTACATTGGACACACATTCCACTCCCGAACACTTGGTCTTTAATCGTACAGTTACATTAAAAGATTCTTGGGGAAAAGAAGTGAAGAAAATGGATAAGTAAACCATAAAAAGTAAAATGTCGGAAACAATTCCGACATTTTACTTTTCTATTCTATGCCATACCATTGCTGATACTGCTTTCTAAGCCCCTCAACACGCGCCAGTCGCTTGCTATCATTGGCTGCCAATAAAATATCTCGATAACGATCGACCGAGTCTAATGCCGTCTGCATATCGCTCCATTCAAAACCTAGATTTTTTTGATCTAATACCAATTGGTGTAAATGGTCCATATTTTGTGAAACATAATTCAAGTTTCTGTCTACGATATTTCCGGCCAGGTGCCCTTGTCCGGAACGGTATAGGCTATCAATGATATCTGCATAATTAATCGCATCCGACATCGCATATACTCGCTCCGGCAATTGGTCGTAAGCTTTCTTGGCCACTTCTCCAGCTCGTTTGACCTGTCCGTTTTCCAACAGTAACCGTGCTGTCTTACCAAAAATATCCCGCGCATACATACTCGAGAAGCGAAAGGAGTCGGTATCCAAATATTTTGCATTCTTGATATTTCCCCAATTGTATTTATGCATGATATTATCATATAAGGCTTCCACATCGACCAAAGCTGCCATCTCGCCAGCAGACGCCTGCTGTTCATTGGTCACAGCAACGGGCATCAGCCTTGAAGCGAATCCTTCATTGACAAGATATTTGTCCAGTCCCAACTTAATATCACTAGGTAGCATATTCGAGAAATAGATCGGTCGATCCCAATGATTATTTTCAAGGAGGGACAACAAAGTCAGGTCCGATCGGGATAAGTGGTCAGCGGGAATCTCCCATTCCATTGTTGCAACGACCGCATCCTGAAAATAAGCCGGCACAGCATTCTTTTGCAAGACCTCCGCTTTGTTAATAGCCAATTTAACCTTCTTAGTCGGAAAATAATTCTCCAAATTTCCAGAATTCAGCTGTACTTTATAATCAGGGGCATCAGAGGTAACAAATTGCAATAACTGTTGGATATCCACGGCTTCATTCAACTGTCTATCCACAAAAGGAATATAATCGCGAATACCCTTTTTTGTTTTTTCGGCAGGTATCGCAATCGGAAGTCCTGCTGCTGAATAAGTTGGTTTCTTAACCTGTTGCATATACCAGTCTCCTGTTAAATAGCTCAGCACCACAATCCGCACATCCGGACGAACCCCTTCTACCTCCTGCAGATACCATAATGGAAAGGTATCATGATCACCATAGGTAAATAAGATTGCATTTGGTGCGCAGGTTTCAAGGTAGTTGCGTGCAACATCCCGCGCCAAGGATTTTTCGGAACGATTATGATCATCCCAGTTTTGATGTAACAGAATAATCGGCCCGCCCAAAACTGCAAAAGATAACCCTGTAGCCAAGGCATAAGGGGTATGAACGAAACGCTTAAAAAAGCGTACCAATGCTATGGCACCAAGTCCGATCCAAATAGCAAAAGCATAAAAGGACCCAGCATAAGCATAATCACGTTCACGGGGTTGTAACGGCGTTTGATTAAGATACACGACAATAGCTATACCTGTAAAAACAAATAGCAAGGTCAATACCAAGGTATAAGGCTTATGGTGTCTGTATAGCCAAATCGCTCCAGCTATCCCTAATAACAAAGGCAAGAAAAAATACGTGTTTCGGCTTGGATCATGTTGTTGTGACTCCGAAAGATGATGTTGCCCACCAAGGCGCCAATTATCCAGCGTTTTCACTCCAGAGATCCAATTCCCCTCCGTATAAGATCCATAGCCTTGCTTGTCATTCTGCCTGCCAACAAAATTCCATAAGAAATACCGTGCGTACATTTCTCCCAATTGAAAATGAAAGAAAAACTTAAAATTATCGGAAAACTGCGGCTTTTCGCCGTCTTTTAAGTTGAGATAACTTCTATAGTAAGCTTGGTGGTTTGCATCTTGGCTATAGATACGCGGAAAAAATGTTTCTCGATCAAAATCATATTTATCAACTTGTGTAAATGCTGTATAATTGGACTCATCTTTCCGATAATCGGTCTTACTTTTTATGTCTACAGCTTTCGAATCGTAATATGGCCCTTTCACCAAAGGCTCCCGTGTGTACTGCTCGCGTCCCAAGTAGCCCAAAAACGAAAATACATTATCAGGCGCATTATTATTCAGGGATGGATTCGCTTTTCCACGGATCAATACCATGCTGTAGGAACTATAGCCAAATAGAATGAAACAAAAAGCCAACAAGGCTGTATTTAACGAATACTTGCGATTTCTATGCGAATAAAAAAGACCATATACAATGGCGCCACCAATAAGGAGGCACAAGAAAAGAATTCCAGATCCAAACCCCAGTCCGAGCGAATTCACAAACAACAGATCTATTTTTGAAGCAAAAGCCACCAACCACTGAATGACACCCCAAAGAATGGCTGCCAAAACCACCAATCCCAATAAAAATGCAATTAAAATGCCTTTCAGATTAATTTGCGAAGTCCTTTTAAAATAGACCACCATAGCTATGGCCGGAATAGCCAACAGATTCAATAGGTGGACTCCGATCGAAAGTCCCATAACAAAAGCAATAAAAATCAACCAGCGGTCGCTTCCATACTGATCCGCCCGCGCTTCCCATTTGAAAATTGCCCAAAAAACCACTGCTGTACAAAGCGAGGACATCGCGTACACTTCAGATTCCACAGCCGAATACCAAAATGTATCGCTAAAGCTGAAAGCCATTGCCCCGACTGTCCCTGCAGCGAAAAGCTGTAAGTAGTAGGAGAAAGTAGGTTGCTGTGGCTTCTTCAAAATCTTCTTGCCTATTGCGGTGATTGTCCAGAATAAAAATGCCACGGTGATACCGCTACAGATCGCCGAACCGATATTCATCCAGTAGGCTATCTTCGCAGTGTTACCGAATGCCAGGTTGGAAAAAACATTCTGAATAAGCAAAAATAGAGGCGCTCCAGGTTGATGGGCAACCTCTAGCTTGTAGGCACAGGCAATAAATTCACCGCAGTCCCACCAACTCACGGTCTTTTCGACGGTAGCAATGTACACAAGCGTAGCAACAAGGCCACAGGTCAAACCGAATAGAGTATTTAATTTACTGTACGTCATAAGGTCAATTGGTCTAAATCTTTATTTCTTTTAGTACTTTAAATTAAACAGTTATCTTGATTTAAAAATGTTAATTAACACTATTTAACATCATTATTTAATCAAAAATATTTCTCTAAAGAAACCGCTTCTATAATGAAAAGAGAAATATAGTTTTTTGAAAGGTAGATGCTACAGACAGGAATACTTTCGCATAGGTATAACGGTGTTCCTGCTATTGGTTCAATAAAAAAGCGAGGGATTCCTCCCTCGCTCTATTTATATTTTTAGGCCAATTTTTCAACGATCTTTTTGGTTGGCCCGGGATTACTCATGGTATAAAAATGCAACACCGGCGCACCAAATTTAATCAGTTCCTGACATTGTTGTACAAGCCATTCTTCACCTACTTGCCTCACATCGGCATTGGTTTTACATGATGCAACGGCATCACTCAATTCCTCTGGAATATCCAAGTGGAAAATTCGTGGCAATGTGACCAACTGTTTTTTTGTCGTCAAAGGTTTGAGCCCCGGAATAATAGGAACATGAATTCCGTTGTCGCGGCATTTGGTCACAAATTCCTTGTATTTTTCTACATTAAAGAACATCTGCGTCACGATAAATTCTGCACCCATATCGACTTTTTGCTTCAAGTATTTAAAGTCTGTATTGAAATTAGGGGATTCAAAATGTTTCTCAGGATATCCGGCAACACCAATACAAAAATCAGTTTTTTCAGATGTAATAATATCTTCGTGGAGATACTTCCCCTTGTTCATATCTGTGACCTGTTCCAATAGATCCGTTGCAAAAGCATGGCCGCCCTCAGTTGGAATAAAATCAGCATCGCCTTTACGCGCATCTCCTCTTAGCACCAAAACATTGTCGATACCCAGGAAATTCAGGTCAATCAAAGCATTTTCCGTTTCCTCTTTGGTAAAGCCTCCGCATATCAGATGCGGGACTGCGTCCACCTTATATTTGTTCATGATAGCAGCACATATTGCCACTGTTCCTGGGCGCTTGCGATACGATACACGTTCCAATAATCCGCTAGCATGTTCCTTATAGATGTAATCTTCACGATGATAAGTTACATCTATAAAAGGTGGTTTAAATTCCATCAGTTCATCCATTGTTTTGAAAATACTTTGGATGCCCTGTCCCTTAGCAGGTGGCAATAGCTCAAAAGAAAACAATGTTTTTCCTTTAGCGTTCTGGATATGGTCGGTAATCTTCATTAAAAAACTGTTTTAAGTTTGGGTTGGCTTACATCGAAACGCACAAGTCGAGGATATGTCTATCTGCATGTAACTTATCTTTCCCACATGGAGCAGGGTAGAATTTAGCACCTTGAACAATACAGGTTGCTAAGGCTTCACTGGGTCTAGTCCCTCGGCCTTTCTCTATAAGCGTTGCTAATATCGTTTTAAAAAACCAAACAACAAAAATATTTTTTTGAAAATCTAAAAATTATGGCAACAAAGCTGTTTCATCCCATTTTTTTTATCCAAATTATTCCAAAGTTGAAAGAGCCTTGCGTAGGTTCTTTAAATAGAATGTGATTAACAACAGACCGGAAACACTATACTTCTCCTTCTGTCCGTACTTAAATCCATCCATTAAATATTTATAGGCGAACAATGCATTTTCCTCATTGTAAAACAACTCCTTCCACGAGACAGGAACATCTTCCCATCTTTTTAATACTATTCCATTTTGGGCATAGGTAATTGGAGATTCAACCCCATCTATTTTATAATCATTATGAACACCGGAATTAGAGATGTGCTGAAAATAGGCAATCGAATAATCCAAAAAATTCAGTGCTCGGGCCTTTATCTCTCGCTCGTTCTCAGCTCTTGTTGGAATATTACGCCAGAGATTGACTTCGCTATCAAATTTACTAGGCTGCTCGCGAATGGGAGTCTTGTCCAACCCGAAATTGATATATAGGCGTTCGGTATTGGGCAAATGGGCGGAATTAAATGGAGAGAAGTCACCTTTCAACTGCACAAAATCCTTTTTTATCTGGATAATATCCAAGGAAAGTTTTCCCTTTGCAGCATCTATAAGCTCAAGTTTATTTCCTTTAAATGTGTATTTACCATACAAAAGGATATCGTCTATAGCAAGGACAAAGTGTGCTTTATCCTGCAGCGAGAGAAAGGAACGATGATAAAGCGGATGATCACAAGAGATATCAGGCTCGACATTTAGCGGATTATCGGCTTTAGCCTTCAAATAAGCCTCATTGGTATAACCGCAAATAACCTGGTAATTTCCAGCCGGAAACTCCTTGTCATTTCCCAGAAAAACGCAAGAGGACAAAAATATCGTTGAAATAAGGATCAATAGTGGCTTCAAAACGGATCATTTAATATGGTCAATAAATTGATTATCTAGTGCCAAGATACTCAAAATCCAGCAGAGTCGAGATACACTTGAATGTTTCAGCACATCAATACTATTAAATACAATCGGATACTTCAATTTTATAACAGAAAAAGGTCTAGATTCTGTTACGAACTTAGACCTTTTTCGTCGTATACACGAGGATAAAAAAAACTCTCTAAATTTAGATCCTTATTTTGTTATCAGAGACGAATTTCTGGGACAATCGCTCTTATTCTTTATAGAGGTCGACTAGCCCCTCAGGCAATTCTACTTCAATAATTTCCTCTTCTCCGTCTATACCCAAAATGAGATCATCGGATAACGGGAACATCAATTCTTTTCCATCCATATCAACGGTAGCAACGAACTGCTGTGGGAATTCCTGTACATCCGTAATTTCTCCTAATTCACCGTGGTTTTCATCGATCACCAAAAAGCCAATTAAATCTGTATATCTAAAATCATCCGGATCCCGTTCAGGCATTTTATCGTTGGGAAGATAAACCTTTTTTCGAACCAGCGCCTGCGCCTTGTCGATGTGATCTACGTCTTCGAATGTCACATAGGCTGTACTATTTTTCTGCAGTTTTATCGTATCGATAAAATAAGGAACAAGTTTTTTGTTGATCTCCAAAAAAACAACATCCATATCCAAGCTCTCATAGTCTTCAAATTCAAAAAACAATTGCATTTCGCCTTTAAGACCTCTCGTCTTGCTGATATAGCCTATATAAAAACTTTGATCGACAGTCATTTTGTAGTATTTTTTCTTGAGATATTTATATTGAGATGTCATCCATCAAGCTTCCGCTATATATTCCACCCCCTTTTTATTTTTTCACTTTTTGTATTGAGATGATGAGGATTTAGACTTACGGTCTATTTAAGCAGGACAGGCCTCAACAAATTTCAATACCTGCTTCTTTTATTAAAAAAGCCGGCTCAAGATTGAGCCGGCTTTCTCGAATACTTTATGAAAGAATTAACCTTCAGTTTCTTCTGATGCAGGAGCTTCAGTCTCTTCAGCAGCAGGTTCTTCCGCTACAGGAGCATTTTTAGCAGCTACAGCAGCAGCTTTTTCTTCTTTTTTCTTCGCTTCAGCAGCTAAAGCAGCTTTCTTAGCATCAGCTTTAGATTGAGCTAAACCATCTTTTTTACCAGAGATTCTAGCTTCTTGAGCTTCAGTCCAAGCAGTGAATTTAGCTTCAGCAGCAGTTTCATCAAAAGCACCTTTTTTCACACCACCTTGTAAGTGTTTTTTGTAAAGAACACCTTTGTAAGAAAGGATAGCACGAGCTGTGTCAGTAGGTTGAGCACCTTTATTCATCCAATCCAACGCTTTTTCAAAATCCAAAACGATAGTTGCAGGATTTGTGTTTGGGTTGTAAGAACCAATACGTTCGATGAATTTACCATCACGTGGAGCGCGAGAATCCGCTACGACTACGTGGTAAAAAGGACGTCCTTTTTTACCATGTCTTTGCAATCTGATTTTAGTTGCCATTTCTTAATTTTATTTTATGTATTCAACATATCCCCCGAGCTTCATACTAGAGGGGATGCAAAGATAGTTATTTTTTTTTATTCATAGACATAATTTAATAAAACTTCACTGAGAATGACATCTTTAGCATCTCCAAAATCCCCTTTAACAACATAATTGATTGCCGTAGGTTTGCCACTAGCGTCCAAGGTAATTTTTACAGCTGTTTTCTTTGTCCAATCCGGCTGCATTTCTTGATTGGTCCTTCCCGGAATCAGGGCAGAGAAAAAAGCGTTTTCTAAATTTCTGGATACCACCTGATTAATATCAATCGGATTAAACCCCATTTGTTTGTAAATAGGATAAAGTGGGTTTATTGTCGTAGAATATTGAAAAAAGGAGAATAATGTGAATTCAAGTTTAGGGTCTCCGGGATTATTGAAAAAAGGTGAGAAATATAGAAAGCTTTTCAGGTTTTGGATATTATCGCCATTATAGGCTAAAATCAACTCCTGCTCATCTCCAATTTGTTCATAAAATTTCTCCAGTTTCCGATAGACAATTTTGGAAGGTACAGACATGTTCGAAGTATAAGAATAGCTTGTTAATAATTTATCTTTAATGAGCGATTCAGCACCTACACGGTTTATTCCATCTTTAATCGTTGCGCTCTTATTATACAAACTATCAACAAATACACTCTTCAGACGATTCTGCTCGTCCCAATGATAGCTTAAACGCACGATCTTCACCTGTTCAATTCCGCCTGTTTTACCCTGTAGCGCAATACGCGAATAATCCACTCGTCCATTTGCCCCATAATGGAACTGCTGTTCATTTACTTTTGTTACCCGCCCTTGAGCATCATATTCAAGTAGATAACTAGTTTCGGCGCCATTTGAAGCTGATAAGGTTGTATTTTTAAATTCGATAAGCCTAGTATTATCCTTTTCAGATCCATCTTTTTTACACGAATAATTAAAGGCAATACATAATAATACAAGGATACCCACTGTATATTTCATAAAACAATAATTTGGTCAATAAATTAGAAGCAAATTAAGTATATTTTTCTCAGTTAAAATAATCTTCGGCATTTTTGCCAATTCACATTTTACTTTCTACCTTCATTCCATGAAATCTGTTGCGCCATTAAAAATACTTAAAGCTTCGGCCGGTTCCGGAAAAACCTTTAGTCTGACACTACATTATCTAACATTGTTGCTATCCAAGGAAAATAGCTATAAAGAGATATTGGCTGTAACATTTACCAACAAAGCCACCGCAGAGATGAAAGAACGTATTCTCTCTGTGCTCCACGGTTTAGCTATTGGAGACCTTAGTCCCAAAATTGAAGATTTCAGAAAGTTATTATTGCAGCAACAACCCGATTGGACGGCTTATTTGATCCAGGAGAAATCCTACAATGTCTATCGTCGGATCTTACACGACTACAGTCATTTTACCATCAGCACAATCGATGGTTTCTCCCAGAAAGTCATCCGTGCGTTCACCTATGAGCTCAATCTTGATGCAGCCTATAAGATTGAGATGAATGTCAACAAAGTCAAAAATGACCTGACAGTCATGCTCAATCAATTACTAGATGAGCGGCCCGACTTACTAGATTGGATTATTGCCTACGCGGAGAAGAAAATAGCCAAAAATGAGAATTGGAACTATCGCCAGCAATTAATGAATCTGGCCAACCTTATTTTTTCCGAAAATTTCCAGGAGTTTGACAGCTATATTAATTCTGCCAATCCGCGGGAAGTTTTCAACCTCCTAAATCAGGAAATCGAACAAAAAATAAATTCTTTTACAGAAGCACTTTCGCTAACGATCGAAACGTTTAGTGAGACCTTCAAGAGGTTCAATATTCCCGAAAATGAGCTTAAAGGAAAATCACGCAATAAAATTATCGCCGCGAGCAAGACCAATAAAAAAACAGACAAGTTAAGTTCCTCAGAAATTGCCAAAATATTGGACAAATATGTTCAGCTAATAGACAATGAGGAGGCATTTACAGATAGCAGCAAAAATATACGCTACGATCTCCAGTCAGCGCTTGCCCCCATCTTACAGTCTTTTCAGACACTACAAGAGAATTTAGCCGCTTACATTGCCTATCAGGCGGTACAGAACAACCTTTATTACCTACGTCTGCTCAAAGAAATGAGCGACTTATTGACCCAATGGCGAAAAGAAAACAGTGCTCAGTTAATCTCCGATTCACAGATCCTGCTAAATAAACTTGGGATCGATGAGAATAGCGATCCGACATTCATCTGGGAAAAGATCGGTAATCGCTTCAATTATTTTTTATTCGACGAATTTCAGGACACCTCGCGTATCCAATGGAAAAACTACAGCCCCCTATTGATCAATGCACTTGCAGACGCCAATGGTACATTAAGTGAACATCTCATTGTTGGGGATGTAAAACAGAGTATATATCGCTGGCGAAATGGAGATTGGCGCATATTACTCCAACAGGTCGAACAGCAAATTGGCCATGCGTTTAACCTAGATGAACGTACCAAAACCAGTTTTATTAAAAATGGTAGTCTCGACACCAATTTTCGCAGTCTTCCGAATATCATACAGCTAAACAATTATCTTTTTAGCAGTATTCCACAACATTTGCAGCGCATTCTCAATGAAAAGGTGGGTGAAAACCTGGACGAAGACGGGAAACATTGGTGGGCTGCCTCGGGGAATAATAATATGCTTATTAAAGCCTATGAAAATAGTCAACAGGAAATCCCTGTACACAAAAAGGAGAACCTCAACAAATTAGGATCCATCGAAATTTCATACATCCCTGTATCAGATGGACGCTACAGACGAAATCAGGTTATCGAGGAATCGCTTGAACTTTTATGCAAAAAGATAGGGGAATGGTTTCATACCGATCGATATCAGGCTAAACAAATAGGTATCCTCGTTAGGAGTAATGCACAAGCGAAATTGGTTATCCAAAAATTAATGGATTTCAAAAAAGAGGAGAATCTTAGTTTTGAGGTCATCTCAGGAGATGCGCTATCATTGGCTAGCAACGATGCAGTGCTCCTGCTGATAGAAACATTAAAAGCACTCGTATACAATTCGGATAAACATAGTCTACATAAAGCAAAAATGGTTTATCTCTATCAGACTATCCAGAATAATACAGTCAATCAGGCCGCCTGGCTCCTATTTGCTTCCAACGATATTCATGCACTCAAGGATTTTCTTCCCCAAGCATTGATCAGTTCCTGGGAAATTTGGCAGAAACAGCCTCTGGTTCATTTAGTAGAAAAGCTTATCGAAATCTATGGCTTCACAACAGAGCATAACATTCACCTTCCCTACCTGTTGGCGTTCAAGGATATGATTTCGGCTTTTTCAACCAATGGTGAGCGTGGAATTAATCAGTTCCTGGAATTTTGGGAAGAAGATGGCAATCGTGCAGTACTCCCCTCTAACGGAGAAATAAATGCAATCGAGGTTACAACAATACATAAATCAAAAGGACTTGCTTATGATGTTGTCATGCTTCCTTTCTGCTCTTGGGATCTGGATGGGATGATCAATAGTGATTTCTGGATCGACACTCACGATACGCCCTTTGCCCAATTAGGAAAAATCCCCATAAAATATACAACGTCAGTTGGAAAGTCTGTCTTCTTCAAACAGTATTTTGAAGAAATGCTGTTCAATTATATGGATGCACTCAACACCTTCTACGTAGCCACAACACGTGCTATTGAACACCTTTATATTACTGCTCCATCATTTAAAGAGTCTGTGGACAAAAAGACTGGCGAGATTACGGGATATGATATCAAGGATGAATATATAAGCGATATACTCTATCAAGTCTTAGATTCATCTGCTGCTCCGTTTACATTGGAAAATGCCAATATAAAGGTCGATCAAACCATACAGCGAGCTGTACATCAAATCCAACAAAACAATCTCATTTCACTCAACCACTACCCTATTTCCAAACAACTGGAGATGGCTCTGGAAAAATCCAGTACACGCACGATCAATGATATCATGATGCTGGAAAAAGCGGCTCAATATGGAATATTGGCCCATGAAATTATGTCTCAGATCTCTAGAAAAAAAGATATCTCCCGATTGGTCCATCAATTGATTCAGGAAGGTGTACTGTCTAAAGAAGATGAACCTTACTTGCTACAAGAAATCAATCAGATCTGGAACCATCCCGTCATCAATCAGTGGCTATCAGGAAAATATAAAATCTGGAATGAAGCCAGTATCATTACCGCTAAGGGTGAAACTATCCGCCCTGACAAAGTCTTTACTTCTGAAGAAGAGACAATTGTATTGGACTTTAAGTTCACGCAAACGGATTACATTGGCCACAAATATCAGGTTGACAACTATAAGAAAAATTTGGAGAACCTAGGCTACAGCAATGTCAAAGCCTACCTCTATTATGCCAAATCAAATCAATTAATTGAAGTTAAATAAACGATCACGATGCAGACAGCCTTTTTAAAATTAGTAGCAGCGGATATTCAACGGCGTTTTGGAAACGATTTGAGTGAGATTGCCATCGTGTTTAATAATAAACGCCCGATTACATACCTCAAAAAACATCTTGCCGACGTTTATGGACAGGCAATCTGGTCGCCCCAATTTTTTACCATACAGGAATTCTTCAAATTATCAACCAATCATACCGAGGCCAGCCCTTTGGGCCAGTTTTTCCTGCTTTTTAAAATACATAATGAACTTTTGGCCGCAGAGGGTAAAGAGCCTGAAACGTTAGAAGAATTTTATCCTATTGCGGAGATTGTACTGAGCGACTTTGGGCAATTGGACTATGATCTGGTTCCCATCGATCAGATCTATCTCGAACTTTATGATAACACTAAAATTGATATTGCTTTTCAACACCTTACACAAGAACAGCAGGGGTTTATCCGTCAGTTTTGGCAATCCTTTTCCATTGCCGGCCATAGCGGTGTCCAAGAGCGATTTTTACAATTATGGAAAAGACTTCCAATATTATACACGAAATTTAAAGAAACGCTTAAAGCTGGTGGACAGACCAATTACCCAACCATTTACCGTGATCTGGTCGAAGGCAGAGCTGCCCATCAGGACTTTATAGCATCCTTCCAACAGGTTTTGTTTGTTGGTTTCAATGCTTTGAATAAAGCTGAGGCCAAATTATTCCGCAAATGGCAAGAAGAAGGAAAAGCACTCTTTTACTTTGATGCAGATGCTTACTACCTGGAAGACAATATGCAAGAAGCTGGCCTGTTCATTCGTCGGAATATTTTTCAGACCGGGCTTGCTAATGCACTTGGCGACAGTCCAAATATTATCGGTAACAGAACTTCGACAGTCAACTTATATGCAAGCACAGGCAAAATAAGTCAGACAAAGTTGCTATATGACATCCTTGAAAAAAACAACAACAAGGAGCAGACCGCAGCTATTTTGCTAGCCGACGAAAACCTATTGGTTCCTTTACTCCAAAGCCTACCTGATGTTAATCCCAATATTACAACCGGCTACCCGCTAACCCAGTCCCCTATTTACGGTATATTGAACTTATGGATGGAAGTGCATTTAGAAATATCACAGTTAAAGAAAAACAAGATTTCCTATCAAACCCTTGAAACTTTTATTAATCATCCGCTAACACAGGTTTCTGTTGCAGACAAGCTCAAAATTCAGAAAGAGATTGCCGACAAGCAATTATTTGAAATTCCATTGGAACAACTCCATTTCAAAGGTGCGTTACCCCAGTTTTTTGTTCCGATCGGACACCCTTCTCAATTGATCCCGACACTTATCAAGGTTATTGAAGACCTGCTACACAGCATCTCCACACACGAACGCATCCGCCAGATTGACAATAACCTGCTGATAGAAACCAAAAAGACACTCAACCAATTGCTATTGGGTTTTGAGACAGTTTCACCTTTAACCATAAGCTTTCAGATCGGATTGATCAAAAAAGCTATATTGTCAATAAATTCGGCGATAGAAGGAAATCCACTTGAAGGTATCCAGATTATGGGACTTCTGGAAAGCCGATGTTTAAATTTTGACAACGTGTATATTTTAGGGGCAAATGAAGGCGTGCTACCCAAAACATCCAATTCTCCGACTTTTATCCCAAATAGTCTAAGAAGAGCTTACGGGCTTCCGATATTGGAAAATCAAGATGCACTATCAGCTTACTTGTTTTATAGACATTTTCAATATAGTGAAGGTATTCATATTTTCTACAACGGATTAGTAGACGAAAGTTCAACAGGAGAGGAAAGTCGGTTTATCAAACAGCTAGAGTTTGAAAGCAAGTTTAATTTTCAACGGAAAATTCAGCAGCAAACAATCCAGTTCCCCGACAAAACAACAGAGATTGTAATTCAAAAACAGGGCGAGGTTTGGTCAAAGATGTATCAGGACTTTATCCTCGATCAAAAAAGAATATCGGCAACGGCGCTAACAACATACCTACAATCGCCACTGCAATTCTTCCTTAAGCATATTGCTAATATTAAAGAACCACCTTCTATTTCACAGGAGTTTGAGATGAACAAATTGGGAACTGTGATCCACAATGTCATGGAAAAAATATTCCTACCGTTTAAGGATCAGAAAGATTTTACCCCAACGAGCGCCCTACAACAGCAATTCAATCAGATCGAATCATTTGTCATTCGGGAAATAGGCTTTCAGTATCAGGTGGAATTAAATTCTACGAGCGACCTGAATAGTCTACAGCGCATTATGTTAAAGATTGCCTGTGAATATGTCAAGATGTATCTTGAATACGATATAGCGAACTACAAGGCTTTTCGTATCATAGAACTGGAAAACGATACCGACTATACACTTCCCTTCGCGATTGAAGTCAATGGTAAAGAGGAACAGGTTACATTATACGGTATCATTGACCGTGTCGACGAAGTCATCGCACATGATGATCGTATCATCAGCCGAATTGTCGATTATAAAACTGGAGGTGATTCCGTTATATTTAGAGAGATGGATCTGGTTTTTGCCCCCAACACAGAGAACAAAGCCCTTATACAAACACTCTTCTACGCCTACGTATTTGAACAAAAGACTGGCCGGAAGCAACTGGAGCCACACCTATATGTAGCCCGAAAAATGAGAGAAGAAGGAACCCTATTCAATGGAAAAGAAGGTGTATTAACAGCAGACTTTTTGGCTTTCCAAAAAGAAAACTTCGTTAAATTTCTAAGAAGTATACTCAGTGAAATTTTTAATCCTGAAATTCCATTTAGACATAATCCGGAGGCGACAATCTACCCCAGTGACCCTTATACATTATTTTACAGAGAAGCAAGCAAATGGACCGAAGATGAAGAATCGGCTTAGCACAAGTACACCCAGTAGATCAAACAGCTATTGACGATAAAGGGGGCTAAATAGCCCCCTTTATTTTTATCGTTTATTTCTCTTTATAGCATTATTTGCGCGGCGCTTGGCTGTATTTATTTTGTAATGAAACCAATGATCCTTAAAGATCTTTCGCATCGTATTATCGAAGTGTCTTGTTATAAAAAGGTTCCGCGCGCCTTTTAATTTCTCACTGATCGAATTAGCCAATGCCCTTACTGAAATCGAATATCCTTCTGTCTCATATTGTATATAGTGCCACCATCCCGCGGGCATATATAGCGTTTCGCCCGGGTGAATCACCGCTTCATATCCATCTAAATATTCTATCCCCGGAAATTCTTCCAAATTACTATACTTCGGATTAGCGATACTATGGAAGTTATAGGGCAGCTTATACATTAGATCCGATTGATCATTCGGAAAAAGCCAGATCCTTTTAAGTCCCTGAAATTGCGAAATGAACACATGAGACATATCGATATCAAAGTGGTTTCGGGTACTAGACCCCTCACCTCCGAAAAACATAAATGGCAACCACTGCAACACTTTTCCCCCTGTCACATCATTATAAATAACATCCTGCTTCAATTCGGGACGTATCTTGAGCAGATTGAACAGAAATAATCGTAACTCGGTAGGTTCTTTCGTAATCAGATCCAAATATTCGGCAAATGTCATTTGCCCCACTGGAGCACTGGCCGCACGGTCCATTGAATCTTCTTCTTTTCCATAGACATCAATCTTAATATCCCCGGCTATTTCCTTAAAGTAATCATAACTCCATTTCTTCCATGCAGGACTATCAGCACTAATAAAATCTGTTATGACCACAGGAAACCCAGGTTTCAGATAGTTTTTTAAAAAGTCTTCTGATCGAATGCCCGAAATTTTATCAACTTGCTTTAACTTCACGACTGACTAATTTTGCTTAATTACAAACATAAAAAATATTTCTGCCAAATTTTAAAAATAACCACTATACCTTATTCTTAACTGGAGCAAATATTCCGGTACAATTTAACAGAAATATAATTAAAATCTCAATGACATCTGTCACTTTTATTACATTTCCCCTACAACAACCCAGCTCCACCTTACAAACCTGAATTTAACAAACGCAATGAATCTCCCGTTCTAACGGTTCAATTATCTACAAACTGTATGCCTTTATCAAATGCATCGCCGGTTTCTTTATCAACCGCATGGAAATGAAGTGAATATTTTTACAGCTTTGTGCTCGCAGGAATGCTCCATATTATCGTCATTCATGAAATCCTACAAGTATTGAAAGTCAATAAAAAAAGGGTTTATAAAAACCCTTTATATGCTTTAACCTTAAATAGGTTATTATTTATTCACTTTTTTGATATACTCTTCTACAGCCATAGTCATACTTGGTGCTTTTGGTGTAGGTGCAGGAATATCCAAAATCAATCCATGTTCTAAAAGAGCCTGTTGTGTCGATGCACCAAACGCAGCAATACGGGTATTGTTTTGTTTAAAGTCCGGGAAGTTGTCATATAAAGACTGAACACTAGAAGGACTAAAGAATACAATCACATCATAAAATACATCTTTAAGATCACTCAAGTCACTTACCACAGTTCTAAAAAGAACTGCTGGGGTAAACTTATAGCCATTCTGCTGTAACCAATTGCTTGTTTCTTCATTAGCAACATCCGAACAAGGGAATAAGAAGTTTTCTGCCTTATGTTTTTTCAGCACCTCTTCCAGGTCTTTAGCTGTTTGTTTACCAAAGAAAATTTTACGTTTTCTATATTGAATATATTTTTGAAGATAGAGAGCTATGGTCTCTGAGATGCAGAAATATTTCATTTCTGCAGACACTTCAAATCGCATCTCTTCACATATCCTAAAATAATGATCTACAGCATTTCTACTTGTAAATATTACGGCAGTGTGATCTGCTAAATTAACCTTATCCCTACGCACATCTTTGGCAGGAACTCCTTCTACGTGTATAAAACCTCGAAAGTCTAATTTTAACCCGTATTTCTTTGCTAAATCATAATAAGGGGACTTATCGTTTTCAGGTTTTGGTAAAGTCACCAGTACACTTTTTACCTTCTTTGCTCTTTCTACGTCTGAAGTTTGCATATTAACCAGTTTTAGCTCAATAATCTTAACAGTATTAATATTGGTGCTATTTCTAGGCAACAAAGGTACAAAATTAAATAGGAAATTGAAAATTTATACATTGACATAATATGTGCCGCCGTCTTGAGAAATCTATATAGAAAAAGTAAGATAGCCCCCGCAATAGCCATATGTAAGACTACTCCTACCGCACTTAATGGGACCAAGCTCAATATTAACAGCACGGGAAGCATCAAAAAGAGGGTATTAAAATAAATCAGATATAACACCGTCACATATTCTTTTACTAGCTTTCTAATTTCAAAAACAAAAGATAAAAATCGTATGAAACCGATTTTAAAAGCAAATAGTCCACCAACCATACCTATCGTTTTAATATAATTGGGGAAGGTTATAAAGTCGAAGCGGTTCAGTTCATAAGCATAAAATAAACTAACAAACAGCGCCATTGCTCCTGAAAACAATACAAACAGGAAAATAAA
Source organism: Sphingobacterium sp. CZ-UAM (assembly GCF_002000245.1). GTDB lineage: Bacteria > Bacteroidota > Bacteroidia > Sphingobacteriales > Sphingobacteriaceae > Sphingobacterium. The sequence goes on from NZ_MTCM01000003.1 coordinate 180,596, forward strand.
TGGCCAAGAGGTCAAGATCGTATCTTCCTTACTTACTGACAATAACACGCGATCGTCAAAATAGCCCTGAAAGACCAATTTAATATCCGAAGGAAAAAACACCCGAATTAACCCAACTCCAAATATCAAAAAGAGTGCAGTAAATAATATCCAATTTTCCCGGTGTGGTTTAGGCGTCCCATATTGCCTCGTCAAGGCATTATTACGTTGTTCACCTTTAAAATACTGTTTCACATCATAGTCATACACATTATGAACAGCCAAGCCCTCAGCCCCTACAGTGACTATTCGATATTGCTGCTGAAGCGCTGGATTTAGAGATGCCAAAATTTCTTGATTAGGTGATAAAACCGAATCTTTTAGAACATCTATACTATCCGCTATGGAGAGCGTATCTGGAACAACACGTTGCAATGTCCGTCGTTGTGCACTCACCTGTACAGCCGAAAACACAAAGAGTATTACAAATACAATAAAATATTTAAAGTTATTAACTTTCATTGAAATAAACTGTTTCTTATCGGCGACGAAGAAATCACAGACTGTTTAAATTCGAAACTCTTTTATGGTCGTAAAGTTAGGATAAAAAGTTATATTGCCTTCAAAAATCTTTTATAGAACATGTCAAAAGAAATTGTACGCTGCCAATGGTGCGGATCTGATGAACAGTATGTCAACTATCACGATAAAGAATGGGGACGACAAGTCAAAGACGACAAAACATTATTTGAATTTTTAATACTGGAATCAGCCCAGGCAGGTTTAAGCTGGATTACGATCCTACGTCGGAGATCAGCCTATCAGGAGGCCTTCGCAAATTTTGATGTTGATAAAGTCGCTCTTTATACAGCTGATCATGTAGATGCACTCCTGAAAGATTCCGGTATTATTAAACATCGAAATAAGATCGAATCGACTATTACAAATGCACAGCTGTTCAAAAAAATCCAACTAGAATATGGCAGCTTTTACAATTACCTATATACATTTTTGCCCGAACAGCAACCGTTGATCAACCATTGGCCGAGTTTGCAACATGTTCCTGCAACGACCGAGATTTCTGATAAAATAGCAAAAGATATGAAAAAAAGAGGATTCAAATTTTTTGGTTCCACGATTTGTTATGCTTACATGCAAGCGGTGGGCATGGTCAATGATCACATTGAAACTTGTTCCTTTAAATATTAAACAACATTGTTATAGGATCAAGGGATAAAGATAAGAGACGAACAAGCGCGTAAGTAGATTTTATCCCAGTCCCTTGATCTATTTTTCAGCTGGCAAGTAGACCTAGTAGTACCCAAATTTCTATATCCAGTTCTACCTTTTCATATCTTAACGCAAAAATCTAAATAGGTACATTCTTATAAATATCGGGGAGATTACGGCATAGTCCGTTAAAATCCATACCATACCCCACAACAAATTCCTTACTTATCTCAAACCCAACATAAGTGAGCTCCTCAAAATGGTATTGTAGCGCTTCAGGTTTGACCAGAAGTGCGCAGGCGATAACACTTGCTGGATTTAACCGTTTCACAGCATCCAAGGTGTGCTTCAGCGAATGTCCGGAATCTACGATATCTTCCACGATAATCACATCCCTTCCTTCTAAATCAATACCCAATCCTAAAAGTTCATTCAATTCAGATTGGCCGGTACCTATATAGGAGGCTAATTTAATAAAAGACATCTCACAAGGAACTTCAATTTGTTTGAGCAGATCAGCCATAAACATAAAACAACCGTTCAACACACCTATAAAAACAGGCTGCTTGTGTTCGTATCGTAGACTGATATCTATTCCCATCAAACGAACCCTTTTCTGAATCTGTTCTTCTTCAAAAAGCGGCTCAAAAAGTAATCCGTCAATTTCTATTTTTTTCATTTATTTAAATTTGTCCTTCAATTCTGACTAAGCAATCAGGCTCATTTGCCTCATTGAATAAATCCGATACTCTCGTGCCACTAAATTATTTTCACTTCCATATACCCTGCTTCTCCGAGTTATTATTTCGTAATATCATGCCTTTGTATTTTCAGCCCAAAACATGTGCTCAATAATATGGAGGTATGATTTCTATCCGAAATCGACCGTAACCAACTATTATACTTATATACTTAGGCTACTTCTGTGTTTTTTTAGGATCTTTCGTTGCCTCGGTCTCTGTTTTTTCCTTTTCTTCTTTGTTTCTGCCCAAGATCTTATCAAAAATAGACCGTTTATGCTTCTCCGGTTCCGCGATCTCCTCAGCCTGTTTTTCAGGATGGGACATTTTTTTCATCGTTTTAGGAAGAGAAATACCTTCTAGATTGTTGTCAGCCTCTCCCCCCCCTAAATCATCAAATAGCAATGGATCATCACCCATTTCCAATGTATCTACCGAGTCTACAAAAGCAGGTCTAGCGGCACGAAGATTTGGTTGCAATACGACTTCATAAAAACCATAGGCCGCTGTGGTCGAATCGACACCTATCTGTCCCGTTTTGGTCATGATATGACCATAGATATTAAAATAGCGCAACATATTGCCTTTAAGGTGCCCCGTCCAGTCAAAAAAGTTAAGTCCTTTCTTCGGACGTGGTACGATACTGGACAGAAATATACTTTCTCCAAGACCGAGTTGCGCCGGTGTTTTCCCAAAATAGTAACGGGCGGCCTCAGTAATCCCATAGACATTATTTCCCCACTCGATCACATTGAGATAAACCTCATACATACGTTTTTTACTTACCTGTTGGGAACGCTCCATCAACCATACTAACAAGATCTCTTCCAGCTTCCGAACGACAGTCTTGTTGCGGTTAAGAAATACATTCTTAACAAGCTGCATGGATATTGTACTCGCCCCACGCTTAAACCCTTTTTCTTTGATATTTGTAACAATAGAGAGTTTGAAAGCCTTTTCTTCGAAGCCTTTATGCTTAAAGAAAAAAGGATCTTCGGTATTGATCAGACTAATCTGCATATAGCGGGAAATCTGATCCAATGGAGTAAAATTCGGGTTTTGTGGACCGACTACGATCTCACGCATAGGTTTACCATCCTCATAAGCTGTATAGGTAAAAGGTGTATTCAGCATTCCAATATTCGCTTCTCCCCATTTCACAACTTGCAGGTCCCTATCATCCATTTTAGAAGAAAAGAGAAGCTTATCAGGTCTTTTTAATTCTAAAGCGAAATTTAGATCATATTGAATGTGCCCTTCAACCTGAATACCATTCAGCCCGGGAAATAACCCGGCCGGCATGGCATCAAAAAAGTCCTGTGCTTTGATTTTATCTGTATGGACGGCAAGAAAGAGCTCTTTCTCTGGCTTATGCACATATTTTAGATAAGGAGAAAAAACAAAATCTTTTACCTGTACAGTACTCTCCTTGCCGACCTCTATAGAAGAAGCGCCAATATTCAATGCCCCCTGCATGATTGCCTCAGGAAAAATAACATCTTTACTGGAGATACGCCAATGATTTATCTTCAGGTTTTTAAAGCCCCATTGTCCATGTAATTCCAGCAACTCCTTATTGCGCCGATTGGCCTTGTCCAATCGAAAGGATATCTCATCAAAACTAACAGCGAGACCAAACTTGCGCTGCAATAGTGGAAGATTCACCTCCTTCTTATCCGAAAAAAGTCGTAGATCACATTCCTGATTATCTGAATCTATTGTCCCTGTTAAGTTCCAGGCAGCCTCATGATCATTCAGCAAAAACTTAGATTCCATATCACCGTCATCAATAACAGCAGAAGGTATGACGATACGTTGTGAAGTACTATCATCCTTATAAGAAAGCTCAAGATTTTTAAGATCTAGATCATTCGGGATTTTAAAGAATACGTTCTTTAGTAGCCGGTCCGCCAATGCTGCCAAATTCTGTTTCGGATTATCATTCTCGACTGTATCCTTCTTTTGTTTCTTAAACAGGAAATCATAATTGCTAATGGTATCTTTCTTGACCAAAGACACCGTTGCATTGTCCAGAATAACTTCTCCTAGCTTTACATCGCCAAATAAAAGCGGCCATAGTTTAACGGACACCGTCAGATCATTAATTTGTGCCAGCGGCTCCCTATTTTTAGGTAACAACTGTATATTTTTAAACTGCACCGCATTAATTCCCTGAAAAGCATAATATTGAATTTTCAAGTCCATATCATACTTTTCCAGCAGTTTAGCTTTTGCTTTATTGATGGCCCCCATGAGCATCCCGTCTCTCTTTTGGTAAGCGTAAGTGCCTACCGCGATTACTAAAATCAAGAAAACAGCAAAAGTAATGTAAAGCCATCGCCACTTGCGGGACTTCAGAGATGTTATAAATCGATTGGACATAATTACAATTTCATGCAAATCCATGCATATCAATAGTCAAACTTAGATAAATTTGCCTTTATATACAATTATAATTACCCATAAACGAACCTAAACATCCCTGATCCAAAATTCCAATTAAACTGGAGACAAAATTGTTCAGGATTTCCGAACACCAAAAAAGCAGTTATCATAAAAATGTAAGCACCTCACCTCCATTTGGCCCGTTTTAATAGGATTGACAGCGCTCATTTAACAACTTCGAAGAACTATCCTTCCTCAACACCAAGTGGATATATAACCCCGAATTCCATTAAAAACAAACAAATGACATGAAATTGGTCGGCAATGAGTAGTTTTGTATTCCATGATTTCAAATGAATAATAGATGGTTACCAAAGAACAAATATTAAATGCATTATCCTATGTTGAAGAGCCTGATCTAAAAAAGGATCTTGTAACATTGAATATGATCCAAAATATTCAGATCGAAGACCAAAAAATTGCCTTCGATGTTATATTGACTACCCCCGCTTGTCCCTTAAAGGACCATATAGAACATGCTTGCCGCAACGCCATAGCACATTTTATTGATAAGAATCTTGAAGTCCAGATCAACATGACTTCCAATGTGGTCGGTAAACAAGGGGCTCAAGTCTCAGGAATCAAAAATATCATTTTGGTTTCCTCAGGTAAGGGCGGTGTTGGAAAATCAACGGTCGCTGCAAATTTGGCCCTCGCACTCCATGCAAAAGGAGCAAAAACAGGTCTATTGGATGCCGATATCTATGGCCCATCACTACCGATGATGTTCGGATTGGAAGGAGCCAAACCCGGCTCTGTGGAGATGCCTGACGGCCAGGTTAAAATTGAACCACTTGAAAAATTTGGTTTAAAACTACTTTCAATCGGTTTCTTTACGGATCCCAATCAACCTATTCCATGGCGTGGTCCCATGACCACTTCGGCGATCAAACAACTTTTCAATGATGCCAATTGGGGTGAACTGGATTATCTAGTTGTTGATATGCCACCGGGAACCGGTGACATTCATATCACGGTATCACAGACTTTCCCAATCGCCGGAGCAGTTATTGTCACCACACCCCAGCAGGTAGCGCTGGCAGATGCTGTCAAAGGAATCGGCATGTTTTTAATGGACAGTATCAATATCCCGCTCTTGGGCGTTGTTGAAAATATGGCTTATTTTACACCGGCAGAACTGCCAGATAACAAATACTATATCTTTGGCAAGGGCGGCGGAAAACGTTTGGCTGAAGAATATAAAATACCATTCCTTGGTGAAATACCTTTGCTTAAAGGGATTTCTGATGCCGGAGACAACGGTTTCCCTGTCGCAATAGATCAAGAAGATCCAGTAACAAAATCATTTTTAACGATTGCGGAGAAGGTGGCACAACAACTCTCTATTATCCAAAGTCAGGTTTAAAGATAACAGCTATCGAAACAGACTTGGCGGATTGGTTGAACTCCATTTAAATGGATTAATCAACATGCCACTTCTATAAAAACAGGGTTATCCAAAAAAGTTCGGATAACCCTGTTTTTCTTTAATTTTATGCTCCCCTGCAGCCCTTTTTCAAATATTTGAATGCTCAGGAGTTTCCTGGTCACTTTTTAGACAGCATATTTTTTATTAGGATCATTCTTATCTACACATCCAGTTCCAGCAAAACTGGACAATGATCAGAATGGACAGCATTTGACAAAATCTGTGAAGATTTGATTTGTGCCTCTAGCGGCTTTGACACCATATTATAATCGATACGCCAGCCCAGGTTTCTGGATCGCGCACCAGCACGATAACTCCACCAAGTATAATTATGCGGTTCTGGATTCAAATGACGGAAAGAATCGATGTATCCCGAATTAATAAAATTTTCCATCCACTCCCGTTCTTCTGGCAAAAATCCCGAAGAGTTTGCATTCGATTTAGGATTATGGATATCAATCGCGCGATGACAGATATTATAGTCTCCACATACAACCAAATTAGGCCTTTCAACTAACAACTTATTGCTATATAACTGAAAATCTTCCAGAAAACGATATTTAAAATCCTGACGAATATCCCCTGTTGTCCCCGAAGGGAAATAAGTGCTCATCACCGATACTTTATCAAAATCGGCGCGAATGATCCGCCCTTCAAAATCATAGTCTTCATGACCGCATCCATATTCTACATGTGTAGGAGTAATCTTGCTGAAAATGGCCACCCCACTATAGCCCTTTTTCTGTGCTGGATACCAATAATGCTCATAACCCATTTCTTCCAACAAAACTACCTCCGGAATTTGATCAGGAGTAGCTTTAATCTCTTGAAGACATATGATATCAGCATTCACACTTTTCAGCCAACCCAACCAATCTTTCTTTAAAGCGGCCCGCAAACCGTTCACATTATAGGTTACTATTTTCATTTCTTTAGAATATGAATATTTAGATATTAGATTTTGAAATTTTGCACTTTTAATAGTCTTTGGACGAGAACAGATCACCTATTTTAGTAAAGAAACCCGTTTGGGGTTTTAAACCTTTAAGTTCGCGTTCTAGGTTGAGTGCCTCACGTCTGGTCAACACATGCATACTCATTTTTTGGTCTACTTCTGGTCGGTCGTGCTTGTCAGTCTTTACAGCTGCAATCTGGTCAATAACATCTATTCCCTGCACTAATTCACCGAATACTGTATAATTCCAGTCTAGATGTGGGGCTCCACCAACAGTTGTATACGCTTGACGTTGCCTTTCGGAAAATTTCCTCCCATTCATCCGGGTCTGTTCTAAACGGTTGAGATCTTCAGGAGTGAATACTTTACCCTGAACAAGATAAAATTGTGATCCAGAAGATGCTTTCGCGGGGTTATTGTCCCTTGCGGCACCTATGGTGCCTTTCTTATGAAATAGACTGTCCTGAATTTCAGCGTGAATAGTATAACCCGGCCCTCCATTTCCTAGCTGGGCACCCCCAACCGCATTTCTTGAATCTGGGTCACCACCCTGGATCATAAAATTCTGAATAACCCGATGGAACAAGGTACCATCATAATATTTGCTTTTTGCTAATTTCACAAAGTTATCCCGGTGTTTGGGTGTCGCATTATACAAACGCAATACACAGGTTCCCTTGTCCGTAATAATCTGGACATACTTATACTCCGGTTTAGCTGCAAATGCCAAGACCTGCAAAAAACAAAATATTGTTACTAAACAAATTTTTAAAAATCTCATACCTTAGATGACGTTTAACTCTTCAAAATAATCAATAATTAGGGACTTCATAATAAGTTCCTGTTCCAATAAAGTATAGTTAGGAATGGGTTTTACCAGTTCCCAGTGCGGCCAGCCCTCTTCATCCAACCCTTTTAACGTATAGAACCCCATTGCACTGAAAAGGCGGCATGTTGCGATATGCATCAGTTCTTCTTTCTGTCGCTTCGAAAAAGTCTGCGGACCTTTCCCTAACTCCTGCACACCGATAAGGAATAAACACACCTTGATGTCAGGTTTTTCCATATCAAACAAAGAAGCAATTTCCTCCTGTAAGATACTCCACTTCTTATTTACTTCTGCTACTTTCATTTTTTTCTTTTAAACGGAAAAGACAATTTACCTTTATTGACTTGTCATATCATCCCTTTATAAAATAGTATTCACCGATGCTCCTGTCGACGTTTTATACATGATGACCTTCCCAAAAGCCTTACTTTAAAGTTTTTTCACCATCGAAAATTAGGAATTAATTCACGATATTCAGATAATATCAATGTCATTTACGAGGATATCTTTTTGATCATCTCCGTACATCGCTTGTCAATCATCTGAAAGACGGGGTCAAACAAATTATCATCAAAATACGGATCAGGAACGATATCATCATCTAGAAACAATTGTACCTTATCTAAGTCATCTTTGTTCTCTGCCTGTGCACAAACATCCGTAAAATTCTGACGATCCATGACAAAAATAAGATCATATTCATTAAAAAACGTAGGCTGAAAATGTCTCGCCCGTTGTCCGGAAATATCGACCCCATACTTCTTCGCAATCGCAATTGCCCTGCGATCCGGGGCTTCACCAATATGCCAATCACCTGTCCCGGCGGACTCGACAACCCAGTTTAATTGTTTATCTTTTACTTTTTGCTTCAATACCCCATGTGCCAAAGGCGAACGACAGATATTTCCCAAACAGACCATTAAAATTTTCATCGAAATATTTTTTTTAAACCAATGTAATCAAAAGAAAAATACGATAAGTCTGCAATTTCAATTGCTATCGAAACTCCGACAGATCATACATTACTATCCTCCCAAAAGCACTTTAAGCTTCACGGATATAGTTATGCAACATTTATCTCTACATTTTTGCACAAAATAACTAAACTTAACCTATTAAAGAAAAAACCCTGATGAAATCGTACTTTCCAGTTACGATCGGAACATTCCGATGAATATTTATCACAGATATTTTTCGATTAGATTGTGCTCATTCATTCAATACAAAAGATGACAGTGCACACAATAGACGATGATAATATATAAAACAATCTCTATCACCATATCTCAGTAAGGACTATTTTTCAAAGAGAAATGCATCAAAACAATTAAAGATCTTACAATCTTCTCCAGCGAAATCCTTTAATAAAAAAGGTGGTCTAACCTTACGGTTAGAACCACCTAAACTATATTAATCAACCAATTCTTAATTCAATTTTTAATATTCAACCGGGAAGCTCAATTGAACTGCACCGCCTTGAGGAGATACACCTTTTAAGCGTACAATATTACGTTGAGTAGCACCTAATGCAGATTCTATATCATCAACACTGTTAACAGCTTTTCCATTCACCTCTGTGATTACTAAACCTCTTTCGACACCAAAGTAATCAAAGATACCGCCACGGTTTACCTGTGTTACTACAACCCCAGAGTTTACGCCCAATTCTTTTTTCTTCGCAGCAGAAGCAGGAATAAAGCTTGCTCCTAATTTGTTGTAGATTTCAGTCGCACTTTTTGATGCTTTTCCATTCGCACCAGAAGCTGATTTTAGCGATTCCTCACCTTTCAATGTCAAAGACACCTGTTTTTCCTTGCCGTCACGCTTATAGGTAATATTCACTTTATCACCTGGGCGTAGACGACCGATGGTTTCACTTAATACTGGAGAACCTGTAATCACCTTACCATTCACCTTCGTTAAGATATCTCCCTTTTTAATACCCGCAGCTTCAGCAGCACCACCAGCAACGGCCTCTTCCACATATAAACCATTGACCTCTGTAATACCTTTTTCTTTAGCCAATTCTGAGGTTATAGGCACATAACTAACACCGATATAACCACGTTTTACATTACCAAACTCAACAAAATCATCCGCAATCTTTTTCACAAGATTAACCGGAATAGCAAAACCGTAGCCAGCATATACACCCGTTGGTGACGCTATGGCTGAGTTAATGCCGATGAGTTCACCAGACGCATTGGTCAATGCACCACCACTATTCCCTTTATTGATCACCGCATCTGTTTGGATAAACGATTCAATGGCAGAGCTCGCTAATGGCTGCTCTGTACCTCCTCCAAAAGGATTACCACGTTGCTGTTGCCCCTCTCTTAAAATGCCAATATCGCGACCTGTTGCACTGACAATACCCGCAGTCACGGTAGACTGTAAGCCAAGCGGGTAACCAAACGCCAACACCCATTCGCCCACATTAACATTATCTGAATTTCCCATTTTTACAACAGGAAGTCCTTTGCCTGCGACCTTCAATAATGCGATATCAGTATTTGGATCACGACCGATCAATTTTGCCTCAAAAGTGCGTTTATCTGTCAATACCACCTCGATCTTATCCGCATCCTCTACCACGTGGTTATTGGTAACGATATATCCGTCATCCGAAATAATAACACCAGAGCCGGAAGCCTGCACCGGTTGTGCCTGCATCTGACGGCGTCCTCCACCCTGCGGCATACCAAAAAATTCTTCAAACATATCAAAAGGAGATCCCTGTGATTGTTGTGAACCTTTTCTGCTGTACGTTGTCTTAATATGCACCACCCCAGGAGCTACAGCAGCCGAGGCCTGCGTAAAATCAGGATTACCTGTTGAAGACATTACTCCTGTAGGATTATTGGCAAAATAAACTTTCTGTTTCTCTTCGAAAGACATGCCATCTAATTTCTTATTCTCAATAAGCTTGTAACCACCTAATGCTACTGCTCCACCGAAAACAGCTGTTAATAGCGTTAAACCGACTTTATTCATAAACTTATTTATATTTTATTGTCTTAATATATGCTGATAATTTTTGCTCTTAAAATTACCGATTTTATTCGGATATGTTCAAATGTAATACCATTTCAAGGCCTTCGGAAAATCCGACACGTTAAAAAATGTTAATTGCTAGACAAATGCAATAATTTTAACAAATCTTAACTTTCTACCGCTTTTTTGTAACAAAAAAACGTATTTTTGTTACTACAAATCAACATAATGGCATCGAAAGTAAGATTTTCAAAATATCAAGGAGCGGGAAATGATTTCATTTTAGTGGATAATCGCGACAATTCATTCAACCGTACCGATGAAGCACTGGTCAAAAGACTTTGTGACCGCCGATTTGGTATTGGCGCAGATGGTCTGATGCTGCTCCAGAATAAAGAAAATTACGACTTTGAGATGATCTATTATAATGCCGATGGACGTGAAGGCAGCATGTGTGGCAATGGCGGGCGTTGTATCGTAGCCTTTGCACACGATTTGGGCGTTATTACTGACAAAACTGCCTTTTTGGCAGTAGACGGCGTACATCATGCCTCTTTATCAGCTGATCTTGTCAACCTGCAGATGATTGATGTCCGCGAATTTGGACGTGATGGCGAAGCTTATATTTTACAAACGGGCTCTCCCCATTATGTTTCCTTCGTTACAAACCTGAAAGAAAAAAATGTATTTCAGGACGGCTTCGCGATCCGTAATAACGCCACATATGCCAAAGAAGGTATTAATGTTAATTTTATAGAAAAAGAAGAACAGGGCTATTTCCTACGCACATTTGAGCGTGGCGTAGAAGACGAAACGTATGCCTGTGGCACTGGGGCTACTGCCGCAGCGATGGCCGTAGCACTACAATCAGAGCTTCAAGGTGATATCAATATCCCAATTCGTGTATTAGGCGGCCAACTGTATGTCTCGTTCCATAAAGACGGCCACAATTTTACAGAAGTATTCCTAAAAGGTCCAGCTCAATTTGTTTTTGAAGGACTTTTTTAGGCTTTAATCAAGAGAATTGGATAAAAATTTAAAAATCGAACAAAAGATTTGAGCCGTTAATCTAACCTACTAGAAGATTCCTAGGAATCCTCATTTTTTACCTTTTAATTTTCACTTTTGACTATATTTTATCGTATATTAGATACCTTTATTTACAAGGTCCGCTATTTTTAATGCAACAGTCTAAGTCATTTCCAGTATATAAAATCGTTTATTCTATTTGTGAGCACCCCTATCTTGGCTATCTCATTGAGCCACACATGGTCAAACTCAATCCTAATGGGACTTACTCACTACGGTATCAACGTATATTTAGTAATACCGTAGATGCCTATGCTGCAGAGTTGGATGAGGTAGACTATAAGCTCATCCGGTTACTTGACGATATCGAACAGACAAACCTTATCAAAAAGTATTATAAAAAAGCGATCAGGCCCGTAGACTTTTTCTCCAAAGTCTTTGACAAAAAACTTTATGACTTGTTGCGCCCAAAGATTGATGAAAAGATGATTCAATTTTTTGAGGCTATCGGAGACAAACCGCTTTTTATGATGAGTAAAGACGGTTATCCAGCGGATCAGGAAATTAAACGCGCGACCTCAGCAGCCTCAATCTTATTCCATTTTCGCCGAAATGAAGAGGAAACACGCTACTTCCCAACGATAAAATACGAAAATCAGCGCTTGGAGTTTATGTTCAAAAATGCCATTGTATTGACCAATGCGCAGGCATGGCTACTTTTAAACAATACCTTATACTATTTTGATCAGGCCCTGGAAGGGAAAAAATTAAGTCCCTTTCTCAACAAACGATACATTTCTGTTGGAAGAAGCACAGAAAAGAAATATTTTGAAAGTTTTGTCTGCGGATTAATTGAACGCTACCATGTCTATGCTGAAGGTTTCGAGATACAGACACATCAGCACCAAGCCGTTCCTTTACTCCATTTGATCTACGTGGAAGATGGCACTTCAAAATTACAATTGCAATTCAAATATGGGGTCCATACCTTCACTGCTGGAGCTGAAAATAAAGTGACAGTCCGAATGGAATATAATGAGGAAAAAGACCTATATATTTTTCATCGGGTAAAACGCTCTTTACAATGGGAGGAACAACAGCAGGAGCATCTGAAAGAATTGGGCCTAGAGGAGCTAGATCGTCAGATGGGATTGCTTGCCCCGTCTATTCAATCCGGAAAAAACATCTCTGTATTTGATTGGATGAACAATCACCAGGAACAAATAAAAGCCTTGGGATTTCAGATTATACAAAACAGTGAACAAAAACGCTTTTTCATCGGGCATACCTCGTTGGACATTGCTATTGATGAGGACAATGACTGGTTCGATATCAGTGCTATCGCTAAATTCGGCCCTTATGAAATTCCCTTTATAAACTTACGAAACCATATTCTAAACAATATCAAAGAATTTACGCTTCCAAATGGTGAAATCGCTATGATTCCTGAGGAATGGTTCGCACAATACAATCATCTCTTCCAGTTTTCTACTGATAGACACGAACTTAAATTAAATAAAGTGCATATCGGTTTACTCTTTGAGATCAGCGAACACACGAAATTAGTTTTCAACCGAAAACTGCAAAACCTCGCTACTTTCGAGGAAATTGTCGATATTCCTGAACCAAAGAATTTTAAAGGAAATCTCCGACCTTATCAGAAAGCGGGCTATAACTGGTTTAACTTTCTAAAACAGTACAAGTTTGGCGGTTGCCTCGCAGATGATATGGGTTTAGGTAAAACTATACAGACTTTAGCTCTGTTACAACAACAAAAAGAGCAGCTTGCCGATCAGCAGGAAGTGCACACCTCACTTCTGGTATTGCCAACATCACTTGTTTACAATTGGCAAAAAGAAGCACAACAATTTGCTCCCCAACTCAAGATTCATCTGCATACTGGAAATAATCGTATCAAAGATGCCTCATTATTTGCAAAATATGACCTGGTCATCACTACATATGGCATAGCACGTATTGATGAAGATATATTGAGTGGCTTTTATTTCAATTACATTATCCTCGATGAAAGCCAGAACATTAAAAATCCCACATCAAAATCTTTTAAGGCTATAAAGAGTCTGAAAAGCAAAAATAAACTGGCTTTAAGCGGTACCCCTGTTGAAAACTCAGTATCCGACCTTTGGGCACAAATGCACTTTACCAACCCAGGGTTGTTGGGAAGTTACACCTACTTCCAAAAGGAATTTGTCCAACCCATTGAAAAGAAAAAGGACGAAGAAAAAGCCCAACGTCTTCAGGCGATTGTCAAACCTTTTATTTTAAGACGAACAAAAGATCAGGTCGCAACAGAACTACCGCCAAAAACTGAACAAGTGCTCTATTGTGAAATGACCGATAAACAATCAGAACTCTATGAAAAAGTTAAATCGGAATATCGCAATGCCATTCTTGATGGACAATTGGACAACAAGCCAAAATCAACGCAGATTGCACTATTACAGGGACTGACCAAACTTCGCCAGCTAGCCAATCATCCCAAAATGGTTGATGAGGACTTTTTGGGTGATTCAGGAAAATTTGATGCCGTCATTGAAACCCTTGAAATGGTAATGCAACGGGGAAATAAAGTCCTTATCTTCTCGCAGTTTGTTAAACAGCTCAATATTTTCAGGCAATATTTCGATAAGAAAGGCACTAACTATGCCTATCTGGATGGCGGCACGAAAAACCGTGATGAAGCAGTAAGCCAGTTTCGCAAAAACAACAATACCAAATTGTTCTTAATATCAATCAAAGCTGGTGGTGTAGGGCTCAACCTGATTGAAGCAGATTACGTCTTTATATTGGATCCATGGTGGAACCCTGCCGTAGAACAACAAGCCGTAGACCGCTCGCACCGTATTGGGCAGACACGGAATGTATTTATCTATAAATTCATCAGTAAAGATACGGTGGAAGAGAAAATATTGGCGTTACAAAATAAGAAGAAATCCATTGCACAGAGTCTTATCACAACAGAAGAGAGTTTTATAAAATCACTTTCTCAGGAAGATCTGCACGAGCTTTTGGCTTAATCTAAAGCTATCAATTTTTGTATTCATTAATTTTCGACATATAAACCGAAGGCCGAATACCCGTTACACGCGTAAAGATGTTACTGAAAGAAGATAATTCGCTATAGCCAATCCGCATAGCAATTTCCAGAATAGAATAGGTATTTTCAGCCATTAGCTCCAAAGCTTTTGCAATACGTATAGCTCTTAAAAACCGGATATAGCTGATACCCATGTCTTCCTTAAAAAGTCGGGAAAGGGATCTACTGCTCATTCCAAATTGCGCCGCCACTTGGTCGATAGTAAAGGTTTGATCAATATACATGTTCAAATATCGGGCAATACGTCGAAGCTTTTCGCTTTTAGGATAAGGATGTTGCATAGGGAATGCATCTATCGGCGGACTCATCTCAGGAACAATAGCCATCATCGCCCGTAGTAAACAATACTTTGAATAGCTGGTCTTTCTGCTGATTCCACCTTCCCAATCCTTCGCGAACAAGAACATCTCTCGCATCAGGTCGTTGCTCAAAAATATATTGGGATCCAAAAGAACCGGATGAACTCCCTCCAGTTCTTTGAAGTAAAAGCTATACAAGTGAATATGCGAACTGGAACTCTCCAGATGATAAGCAGTATTCGCGGGAATCCACATGTAAAACCGACCCGGCAAATACCAATGTTTGGTGACAGTAAAAACATGTATAATACCACCATCCGCATAAAGTAATCGTGCTTTCTGATGTATATATTCACGGGGATCAATCCGATCTACATGTGTATGACACACATAAAAGTCGTATTGATTGTCGTCAATAGCCCTCAATTGCTCCTGTTCCATGATTTAAAATTACATTTTTTCGCAACATGGCGCAAATGAACAAATATCCGTCCGACTATACAAAACTAAACTCCCATCGACAGCAGTATCTTTGTAAACAGTTTCACTCCTTGCTTACCGTTGTATCCTATACAGCGTATCCAGGCAATCTTGTTTTACGAACAATTTACCATCCTATTTGGAAATTGCCGATTGGAACATGGGACACAAATCATCCATACCTTACCAGGGGAATGGACGAAAAAGCATTTAAATATTCATAAAAACAATAATGGTTAAAGAAGAAAATAAAGATAAGACCAAGGGATTTAATAAAGTTTTAGTTGTATTTGCCGTGACCCTACTGCTCGTAGGGATCGGCATTTTGGGTAAACATATGCTATTTACTAGCCAGCACGTAACGACAAACGATGCTCAGATAGAACAGTATGTTACACCAGTTGCAAGTCGGATAGCAGGCTTTGTGAAAGAAGTCAGATTTGAAGAAAATCAATATGTGCATCGCGGCGACACCTTATTACTCATCGATGCCAGCGAGTATCAAACCAAAGTAGATATGGCGAATGCCGAACTTCGAAGTAGTCAGCGGAATGCCGAAGTGATTGTCAAAAGCACAAATGTCACCGCCAATAGTATTTCTGTCCAGAAAGCAAAATTAGAAGCTGCCAAAGTGAGTGTATGGCAAACGGAACAAGATTATAGACGATTTAAAAATTTGTTTGAAGCAGATGCTGTGGCCAAACAACAATACGATAATGCCAAGGCAGCATATGAAATTTCTTTGGCGCAACTCAATGCCTTACAGGAAGAATACACCGCTGCACAATTAAATACAAGCAAAGAAAAAGCCAACGAGCTACCTGCCAAAGCAAATATCGATATTAAACAAGCAGCAAAAAACAATGCGGAGGTCTTCCTTTCCTATACGATAGTGACTGCACCATACAACGGTTTTGTTGGGAAAAGAACAATCCAACCCGGACAATTTGTTAAAGAAGGACAAACTTTGGTCAATGTTGTCAGTGAAGAAAAATGGATAAATGCGAATTTTAGAGAGACCCAACTAGCGAATCTCGCCGAAGGTACCGAAGTGAATATACAAGTAGATGCCTTTCCAAATTTACATCTCAAAGGTATCATCCACTCCTTTTCTCCAGCCTCAGGGTCTAGATTTTCGGTCATACCTCAGGATAACGCAACCGGAAACTTCGTTAAAATTGAACAGCGTATACCGATCAAAATTATCTTCTCACCAAAACAGGACTTAACAAAACTACGTGCTGGCATGAACGTCGTAGTTCATGCCGCTCATCAATCTTAATCATTCATGAGTTCAAATACATCTTTATATTATAAGTGGGTACCCGAATGGATTAAACTTCCCATGATGATTTTGGCCATGTTTCCGCATCTCATGTTGATGTCCCTTTTTCATTCCAATACAGCTTTTACAGCTTCCACATTAGCCATCGAAATGGAGGATATACAGTATTTCCTTTCATTGATGTACGGTGCTATTGTTGTAGCACTATTGATATTTAACCGGCTATTTGCATTCTTTCGGGTAAGGACATATATACTTTTGACCTGTACAGTATCCATCCTCATTCTATTAGCAATCTCCCTGACCAGAGACCCATTTGTCATTGCTGTGCTCAGAGTGATTGAAGGCATTTTCTGTGTACTTGAAGGGGCATGTTTTCTTCCCTTGCTGATGATGCAAATCAGGCATTCCAAAAGTCGAACCATTGCTTATTTCTTCTTGTACACTTTTATGCTGACAGGTGGCACCATAACAACATCCCTTCTAAAAGAAAGTATTATGGATTATGGCTGGGAAGATATGATCCATGTTGTACTCTATTGGCATTTGATGGTCATCGCGATTGCATTACTACTCTTGAATAACAACAGATTAAGCCGAAAATTCCCACTTCATCAATTGGATCTAGCCAGCTGCCTCTTCCTGTTACTTTCGTTAAGTTGTGGTGCATATGTATTAATTTATGGCCGAAAATATTATTGGTTCGAAAATGAGGCAATATCAATTAACCTCGCACTTTTCCTTATTTTTGGTGCACTGTTTATCATCAAACAACATCTCGTAAAACGACCACTATTTCATTTTGAAATTTTGAGCTATAAGAACATTATTTTTGGTGTTATCCTATTTTTCCTATTTTATTTGATCCGAAGCAGCCTCAACAATGTCTACACCGTCATGGCCAATGTATGGAAATGGCCCTGGCATTACATCGTCGATATCCAATACATTAATGTACTTGGGACCATAGTGGGAGTAGGTAGCTCAGGAGTACTCTTACTGCGTGAAGTATCACCGAAATACATTTTCGGCCTGGGGTTCCTCCTGTTGACCACATCCTGCTTTTTGTTTGTTCCCACGTTCTACCCCGATACCACAATTTGGGCCATAGGCCTGCCACTATTTATTCAGGGAATCGGACAGGGCTGGCTCTTTACACCACTTGTGATCTATATTATAACAGGGGTTGCTCCACATCATGCGGGCAATGCAGGTTTAATGGGTACGACCGTTAGATTCTGGAGTACCAATATTGGTTTTGCGCTAATTCAGAACATCAGTTACACCTTAAATCAAAAACATTTCATCCAGATCGAACAACACTTAAATATGAGCAATCCAATCACAGTCGCCTATTGGAGCGCTTTGGTCGAAAAATACTTGGGAACATCCAGCGATCAATTGGCCACTAATCTCGCCAGCAAAAGTTTACAGGCAACACTTAGTCAACAAGCATCTCTGGTCAGTAATATGGAAATATTTACTTATCTCGGGATATTGGGAGCATTCATCACACTGATCATTTTTCTATTTACCCCAGCTAAAGCAATATTCATGCGGTTGCGGATTTCATACCTATAAAAAAAGCTGTTGCAATAAGTTGCAACAGCTTTTTTTACAATATATATACTGTAGTGTTTAAGCGTCAAATTCCTGAAGTGCTTTCTTTATGCGCTCAATGACTTCACGCTGTCCAAGTAATTCAACAATCTGGAAAACATCAGGACCAAATTTTCCACCAACCAGCATAATCCGGAATGGCATCATCAACTCGCCTATCTTCATCCCCGAGTTTTGAATTGCTTCTTTAAAGAATGATTCAAGCTCCGCTGCTTTCCATTCTGTAAAGCCTTCAAATGATGTCACTATATTTTCAAAGAATGCTGTCTTTTCAGTTGACCATTTTGGTTTTACCGCATTCAGATCGTATTCGGCTGGCTGTACAAAAAAGAAAGAAGCCTGAGTCCAAAAATCCTCTACAAAAGTTAATCGCTCTTTGACGGCAGCCAAAACACGGTTCACATAAGCATCCTCTACTTTGATCTGATGTTGAGCCAATACATCATTGATCTGAGGTAATAAAGAATCACTTGAAGAACGTTTAATCCATTCGTGATTGAACCATTTTGCCTTCTCAAAATCAAACTTTGCTCCAGCTTTGCTGATACGGTCAACGCTGAATTTTTGGATCAACTCCTCCAAAGAAAATAGCTCTTGTTCTGTACCATCGTTCCAACCCAATACACCAAGCATATTGACAAAAGCTTCTGGCAGGAATCCCATTTCACGGAATCCCTTTGTTGTATCACCCGATTTTGCATCTGTCCAATTCATGGCATATACAGGAAATCCTAAACGGTCACCATCGCGTTTGCTTAATTTTCCATTTCCATCCGGCTTCAGGATTAACGGAAGATGCGCCCATTGCGGCATGCTGTCAGCCCAACCTAGGTATTCCCATAACAGCACATGAATCGGTGCTGAAGGCAACCATTCTTCGCCACGGAAAACATGTGAGATCTCCATCGCCTTATCATCCACAACCACGGCTAAGTGATAGGTTGGCATTCCATCCGCTTTAAGCAGCACCTTATCATCGACAAGATTGGTATCAAAAGCGACTTTACCACGGATCATATCGGTGAAAGACACTGTTTCATCTGTTGGGATCTTTATTCGTATAGTATGCGGTGTGCTGGAATCTAGTAATTGTTGCGTTTCGGCCTCACTCAAGCTCAAAGAATTACGCAATTGCAGCCTGTTTTCGTGGCTATAACGGAAATTAGGTTGTAGCTTACGCTGCTCTTCCAGTTCCTCCGCAGTATCAAACGCATAATAAGCATATCCGTCTGCAATCAACTGTTCAGCAAATTTGCGGTACGACGGTTTTCGTTCACTTTGACGGTAAGGGCCATATTGACCACCCTGTAATGGGCTTTCATCCGGAGACAGACCACACCACGCTAAACATTCGTTGATATATTCTTCGGCCCCAGGGACAAAACGGGTTTGGTCCGTGTCTTCGACACGTAAAATAAAATCTCCTTTATGCTGACGAGCATAGAGAAAATTAAACAATGCTGTACGTACGCCTCCAAGGTGCAAACCACCAGTAGGACTCGGTGCAAATCGCACCCTTACTCTTCTTTCTGAACTCATGCGGCAAAATTACCACAAAATTTTTGATTTGGATAACAGGATGACTCTCAAGGTCAAATAAAAGTGCAAAAAACAGACATTTATTCATTAATTTGCAATAGAGTACAACATACAGAATCATGAAATCCTCTCAGATAAGCCAACAGCGTTGGAAATTTATTTTGCTCATCTTTGCGGCAATTATTGCCATTGCATCATTGGTTTATACCAATTATCTTGTTCGTAACCTTGCCCATGCCGAACGTTCAAAGGCAGAAGTATGGGCTATGAGTACCAAAAATATCATGACTATGCCCGACGTAGACGATGAATTCATCACATTCATCTACGCGGTCAGAGATAGTTTAAATTTGCCGGCAATTATTACTGACGATAAAAACGATATTATTTTTTGGCGTAATCTGGATTCAACCAAGACTAATATTAAGCCGATTCAGAATGATAGTGTTACAAATGAACTGGATTACGACCCCGCATATTTTCAGAAACAGCTCGCCTTTATGAAAAAGAGTCATCCGCCCATTACCCTTGAATTGGAAAATGGCCAAAAATGGCATGTTTACTATAAAGATTCCTGGTTTCTGCAACAATTGCGGGTATTTCCCTATGTTCAATTGTCACTGATCGCCCTCTTCCTGATTATAGCTTATACCGTTTTCAATTCCATTAGAAAATCCGAGCAGAATCTAGTCTGGGTGGGACTGACCAAAGAGGCCGCTCACCAATTGGGGACTCCAATATCATCCTTAATGGGTTGGTTAGAGCTTATCAGGATCAAATTTGACGCGGAACAAGACGATACACTCAATGAAATGGAAAATGATATTAAAAGATTGGAAATTGTCGCTGATCGTTTTTCAAAAATAGGCTCAACACCGGTGCTGACCAATCACAATCTCTATGATGTGATCAAAAATTACATCGATTATTTCCGCATACGGACCAGTAACAAGATCATATTCGAATTATATGGCGATAAGCACGTGGAGGCCAAACTCAATATTCCGCTCTTCGATTGGATCATTGAAAATTTATTGAAAAACGGCGTAAATGCTATTGGCACAGAGGGAAAGATAACTGTTAATATTTCACAAAATATTGCGAAAGAAGAAATTTTTATAGACATTAGTGATACGGGCAAGGGAATTCCAAGATCAAATTTTGAATCTGTCTTCCAGCCAGGTTTTACAACACGCAAAAGAGGTTGGGGACTTGGTCTTAGCCTAACCAAACGAATGGTACGATATCACCAAGGACAAATCTTTGTTAAAGAATCTGAAATAGGTAAAGGAACAACATTTCGAATAATCTTAAAAAGCAACTTAAAATATGAAGCCACTCAAATCTGACGAATATCCGGCAGTCTACGCACCTTATATTGAGACTGTAGTCGATAACGTATTAGATGCATTGGAAGAACAGACGCTCTCCTTTCCTGCATTTCTGGACGCTATTCCAGAAGAAAGAGGCAATTTCAAATATGCCGAAGATAAATGGACCATCAAAGAGGTCGTCGGACATGTCATCGATAATGAACGGATCATGGCCTACCGTGCGTTACGTTTTTCGCGCAATGACCTGAAAGAGCTCGCAGGGTATGACCAAGACTACCTTATTCAATATTCCCGCTACAATGACCGGACATTGGAAAGTCTAAGTAAAGAATTTACTTATTTACGCAAGGCCAACCTGATGCTGTTCAAAAGCTTTAACGATGTAGAATTAGAACGCAAAGGCATGGCCTCAGAACGACTCACCAGTGTCAAAGCATTATTATATGTGATTGCAGGGCATCTCAATCATCACCGTATCATCATTCAGGAACGTTATTTAAATTCAGACGATGTCAAAAATTTGGTTTCAGCCTTACAGCATTGAGGAAATAAATGTCTTTTTCAATAAATACCTCTCAGGTTTATTGGAAATCAGGGCAACCGAAATAGATGATAATGGTATTACGGCAACCATGCCCGTTACAGACAATGTAAAGCAGCCGCATGGCATCCTACATGGGGGTGCATCTGTAGTACTCGCAGAATCTTTAGGGAGTATTGCTTCTAATTTGGTGGTTGACCCCGACAAATATCGTGGCGTAGGTCTCGAAGTAAACGCCAATCACATCCGACCGGTGAGCAGTGGAATCATCACCGCAAAATGTAGCCCGATACATATAGGTCGGTCAACCCATATCTGGGAGATAAAAATGTATGACCGCTTCAATAAACTGAATTGTATCTCAAGACTTACAGTAGCCATCGTGCCAAAATAAGCACCGATTTGCTAACTCGATTTATCAATCCCATGTAATTCGAAATCAACAATATTTGCAACAAAAGAAGAATAATTTTTACAATTTATTCTTCTTTTTTTTGCCAAATAATTATCAAAATACCACTTTATTTATTTCCGATATTCAAGAAAATTAAGTAGTCTTGTAAGATGGATCATTTAAAAATCATCAAAAATAGCATGCAATCGTTTGTCTAACGTTACTTTTTTGACAGATTCCAATCCATGAACGATAACTTAACTAAAATATAATTAAAAAAATGACCACTAATCCTAATTCGGGTAAAACAGCAATAGTTCCTATGCTCATTTGCTGTGCATTATTTTTTATTCTGGGGTATATCACCTGGGCTAATGGGGCGTTGATTCCATTTGTACGACTAGCATTTAATTTGGAGACAGATACACAAGCATTTTTAATCCTTTTTGCATCGTATATTGCCTATTTCTTCCTTGCATTGCCAAGTTCATGGATCCTGGGCAAAATAGGGTTTAAAAATGGTCTTGTAGCCAGCTTGGTCTTAATTATTATTGGTGCACTTATCATTATTCCGGCGGCATCCAACTTGAGCTATCAGCTCTTCCTTGTTGCGATCTTTGTTCAGGCCTCAGGTATGGCCTTATTGCAGACAGCAATTAATCCTTACCTCAGTATCATTGGGCCCATAGAAAGTGCCGCCCAACGGATTTCTATCGTAGGTATTTTCAATAAAACAGCGGGCATGATTGTACCAGTGGTTTTGGGAAGTATCCTATTAAAAGATTACGACAGTATTTCCAGCAGAATCAAAGAACTTAAAGCTGGAGCAGAGCATGATGCTTTACTCGCAGAATTATCCGAAAGGCTTCACGGTCCTTATATCGGTGTAGCTATTGGCGTAGCCATTCTTGCTATTGTCGTATTTGCGGTAAAAATGCCAGAGGTTGATGTCAATAAGGAAGAAGAAACAACAGATGAAGTGACAATTACAGGAACAAAAAAGACAAGCATCTTCCAGTTTCCGCATTTATTTTTAGGGTTTTTAGCTATTTTCTTCTGTGTAGCAGTAGAAGTGATGGCAGGTGATATCATCGGAACTTATGGCAGATTATTATCTCTTCCACCATTTTTTGTTAAGTATGGTACAACTTTCACATTGGTATGTATGTTAGTTGGTTATTTCATTGGTATTATTTCTATTCCAAAATTTGTATCGCAACAAACTGCTTTACGTATCTGTACAATTGTGGGAATTACTTTCACCGCCATTTCCGCGTTCTCTACAGGACTAACCTCTTATATCTTTGTTGCCCTATTAGGTGTAGCAAATTCATTGATGTGGCCAGCAATTTTCCCACTTGGAATAAAAGGATTAGGTCGTTTTACAAAGACAGGCTCGGGTATTATGATTATGGGTATAGCCGGGGGCGCAATCTGGCCTTTGATATATGGCTATTTAAAAGACACCTTACATGTTGATTTCCAGCATGCATTTCTCTATGCAATGGTTCCGGCATATCTATATATCCTATTCTTTGCAGCCAAAGGACATAAAATTGGCAAAGAAAACTAATATCAAAACGAATATTATTATAACAAAGGGCATCTAAAAAAATAGATGCCCTTTTGTGTGAAATTCTTCCTATTTTTAAGTGATGAATCTAGGTGCTTTTACGACAGAATTCAAGGTATGTGCCGCAATGCAAAGTGCATCATTCGAAATAAACGAGCCTTAGCCATTAATTCGCAAATTCATATTCAATTAATAATCGAGCGCTTGAGCTCACAAAGTAATTAGCTAACAAAATGAAAAAGAAATTCTTTGCCATTGCCTTTGCAGCAGCCCTAATGTTTACTGCAAATGAATCCTTTGCCCAGTTAAAACTACCGGCAGCAAGTAGTGCCCAAACAATTACCCAGGGCTTGGGAATCGAAAATGTAACTCTCAACTATAGTCGTCCGAGCATGAATGGTCGTAAGATTTTTGGTGAACTTGTCCCTTATAATGAGGTATGGCGTACCGGGGCCAATACGAACACGACTTTGACCTTCGAAGGCGATGTTAGCCTAAATGGACAGAAGCTTACTGCGGGAACCTACGCATTATTTACTATCCCTAACAAGAACGAGTGGACGGTAATTATTAGCAAAAATACCAAGCAATGGGGAGCCTATACCTATAACCAGTCCGAAGATGCGCTGCGTTTCAGCGTTAAACCACAGAATTTAAGCAATCCGGTCGAAACATTTACAATCTCTTTCGATAATGTGACAACAACAGGCGCTGTGTTAACTCTTGCATGGGATAAAACAGCCATAAAAGTTGATCTTAAAGTTAATCAACAGGCAAAAATTATTGCTTCTATTGACGAAGCTATGAAAGGGGATAAAAAACCTTATTTCGCCGCAGCACAGTACTATTTCAACAACAATCTAGACGAGAAAAAAGCGCTAGCCTGGTTTGACGAAGCAGCCAAAGCACAACCCAAGGCTGCCCATGTATTATACTGGAAAGCGAAAGCACAATTAAAAGCTGGCGATAAAAAAGGCGCGCTTGAAACAGCTACGAAAGGAGTAGAAGTCGCTACCGAAGGTAAAAATAGCGAATACATCAAATTGAATACACAAATCATCAATGCTGCAAAAAAATAAGGCATTGAAAACTGTATAACAAAAAAGAGGGATCCGCGTTTTTGGATACCCCCTTTTTTGTTCATTTCTTTCGCATGCCTCTCTCCGCTCTTATCGAATATTCAATGCGCTGGGTCTTCTGTTATTTTGAACCAACTTCATTTTTATAATTCGTCTTTCAGCAATTGTTCCAGTTCTTCAGGTGAAACATTCATATTCACATTACCGTCCTTTGCAAACGAGATTTCCCCGGTTTCTTCGGAAACAATGACCGCTATTGCATCGGAGATTTCAGTAACCCCGATTGCTGCACGGTGGCGCAGGCCAAATTGCAGTGGCAAATCCTCACTATCCGATAGCGGCAACACACAAGAAGCCGTCATAATCTTAAAATCGACAATCACTACCGCGCCATCATGTAGCGGGCTGTTTTTATGAAATATACTCTCTATTAAACGTTTTGAAATTTGTGCATCAATATATTCACCACTGCTTTGGTAATATTCCTCATCAAAATATTTTGAAAAAACCAGTAATGCTCCAGTCCGTGTACGCGACATGCTTCTGCAGGCCTCCACGACAGGTCTCAGATCCTCAGTAAGGTCTTTTTGTATGGCTTTCTTATTCCCCAAAAACGACCAGAAAACCTTCTTTCGTTTCATCGATATATTTTTACCCACATGGAGCAAAAAGCGTCTGATTTCCTGCTGGAATACCACAATCAGCGCAATGGATCCGACAGATATAAATCCGCCAAATATTTCGGTCAATAGACGCATGTGCATCTGTTTGACAACAATATAAACCCCGTAAAACAAGGCAACTCCGATCAGGATATTTACGGCGATAGTACCCCGGATCAGACTATAGATATAGTAGATAATAATCGCCACCAATATAATATCGATAACATCTAATAGGCGAAAGCCACTAAACAAACTATAATCGATTCCATCCATATATGCAAGTTAAAAAAAAATAGATATTATTTGTATTTTTACCATATAACATACAAGAAAATGACTAGACTTTCAGTAAATATCAATAAAATTGCAACGCTCAGAAACTCCAGAGGCGGTAATAATCCTAATCTTGTAGCTGCAGCATTGGCCTGTGAACGATTCGGTGCCCAGGGCATCACTGTCCACCCAAGGCCAGACGAAAGGCATATCCGTTATCAGGATGTATTTGACTTAAAAGCCGAGATCCAGACCGAGCTCAATATTGAAGGCAACTGTCAGGAACAGAAATTCATCGACCTGGTATTAGCGAACAAACCCGCCCAGGTAACCCTTGTACCTGATGCCGAAGGACAGCTCACTTCCAATCACGGCTGGGATACCATCAAAAACAAAGCGTACCTAAAAGACATGTGCCAATTGTTCAAAGATGCGGATATACGTGTATCGATCTTTGTAGATCCCCTTGAGGAGATGGTCGAAGCAGCAGCAGAAACAGGGACCGATCGCATAGAGTTATATACAGAAGGCTTTGCCAGCGAATATGGATTTGATAAAGAAAAAGCCATTCAACCCTATTTCAAAGCCGCATTAAAGGCACGCGAAGTCGGCTTAGGTTTAAATGCGGGTCATGACCTAGACCTAAATAACCTTCAGTATTTCAACCAGCATATCCCTGAGCTACTAGAAGTGAGCATCGGCCATGCCTTGATTTCAGATGCCTTGTACCTCGGGCTGGAGGAAACAATCAAACGTTATCTAGCCTGTCTAAAGTAGACAATATTGCGAAGGCTTAATGCCTGAAATAATAGATCAGTTTGGATCTATTGGCTCGCATTAGCTACTCCAAAGCCCTAAAATCCTTCTCTTTCGCGGGAAGGATTTTTTTAATAAACACCAAATCAAAAAAAATACCCAAACAAAAAATCCTTGCCAGTAAACCTGACAAGGACTCTATTTACGCTTAAATTCTGTCAACCAATTAATAGGAGCAGTTCAAAAGGTCTACAAAAGAAAATAGACGCTTCGTTATAAGTATACTTATTAATGGATTCCTTTAAATATACGGTTCCAACGGATTTTGGAAAGACCTGTACCGATTTCGTCCCAACTCATCCAGGTAAATAATGCTTTACCGACAATATGGTCTTCAGACACAAAACCCCACCCTCTTGAATCCAGGGAATTGTGACGATTATCTCCCATCATCCAGAAATAGTCCATTTTAAAGGTATAGCTATCCGCTTTCACATCATTGATGTATATACCATCGGTGCGCTTTTCAAGTTTATTGTTTTCATAAACGCGAATAGCACGTTCATAGATAGGCAAGGTCTGCGCATTCAAAGCTACCGTCCAACCTTTTTTTGGGATCAAGATAGGGCCGAAGTTATCAAAATCCCATTTATACTGAGGGTCATACGGATAAGCTCCTTCACCCGCTGGACTTCTTCTAATTTCCTTTACATTTGACCAAGATTTCACCAGTTCGACCTCATCATCTGTCATATACAGTTCATATACGCCCGGCTGCTGATCAGATCCTCCGCCTTCGATACGTAGTTCACGTAGACGTTCCATATCCAATGGCGTGCCATCTGTCAACACATAATAATTCAACTGGCTTTCAGGTGGATCAAATCCAGGTTGATCATTGATAAAGAGCTTAGCATCTTTCATTGAAATTTTATCTCCCGGCAAGCCCACGCAACGCTTGATATAATTTTCGCGTTTATCTATCGGGCGCGCCTGAATAGTAAATTGTGAATTAACGGTCTGCCAACCGTACGCTCTGACCAGATCGTAGTAGCTCGCATTCTGATTTTCCAACGCTACTGTATCACCTGCGGGGAAATTAAAGACAACAACATCATTTCGTTCTATCTTCTGAAATCCCGGCAATCGTTTGTAAGGTAGTTCAATCAACTCAGAGTAAGCCTTTCCACCTGTTATTGGCATCGTGTGGTGCGCAAAAGGAAAAGCAATAGGCGTATTAGGTACCCGCGGGCCATAATTCAATTTACTTACAAACAAAAAATCTCCGATCAATAAAGTACGCTCCATTGATCCCGTGGGAATCATATAAGCTTCAATTAAAAATCCCCTGATCAGCGATGCTGCAACGGTTGCAAAAACGATTGCGTCAGCCCATTCACGCACCATAGACTTCTTATACGGATATTTAATTTTATATTCCTTATAGGAGGCCTGTTCTATTTCCGCAAGCTTTTCCTCGGTCAATTCCGCACCTTCCTGTGCCGCAGCCTTCAGATTCTTAGCGTATAATCCATTCAGAAAACGCACATTATTATCCTTAGCCCACATGGGCAGCACAATAAATGGCACCAAAACAGCAGCCGCATTTTCCCAAAAGCGACGTTTGCCAAAACAGTGGATGAAGTCGAGGTAAAGGTTATAGAAAACAAAAATATTGACAATAGGAATCAACAATAAGATCACCCACCATGTTGGTCTTCCTGTTAATTTCGCCTGTATATATTGACTATAAAAAGGTACGATTGCTTCCCAGCCTTTTCTGCCAGCTTTAACAAACAATTGCCACAATCCATATCCCGCTATTGCTGTTAAAACCGCAAAGATAATTAACCACATAATCTATTAATTAGTACTATTTATTAAAATCAAAAATTTCAGTAACCTGATAGAATCCTTTTTTACCATTCAACCATTCGGCGGCAACGACAGCCCCCAAAGCAAAACCATCACGGCTATGCGCAGTATGTTTAAATTCTATCTGATCCACTTCAGAACTGTACAGCACGGTATGTGTGCCAGGAACCTCTTCAATCCGATGACTCTCAATGAGAAGTTCCTGTGGCTTGGGAATAATTTCGTCCTGTTCTCCCACAACAGTATTTACCCAGTTTGTTTTCACATCACTGTGATCCAAGATACCTTCCGCAATCGTAATTGCCGTCCCACTGGGAGCATCTAATTTGTGGATATGGTGGATTTCTTCAACCTGAACATCATATTGTTTATAAGGTTGCAAAGCTTTCGCCAACATACGGTTAATATGGAAAAATACATTCACGCCGATCGAGAAATTAGAACCATATAAAATTGATCCGTTAACATCCAAGCATTTACTTTTAACACTTTCCAACTGATCGTACCAACCTGTTGTGCCCACCACAATAGGAACACCGGCTTCCAAACAGAGATTCATGTTATCCAAAGCAGCAGATGGCACACTAAAATCAATTGCCACATCAGCTCCCTTGATATCATCAGCTGTCAGGCCGGGACGATTATTTTCATCCACAATTAAAAAAATCTGATGGCCCCTTTTTAGTGCATATCGTTCGATAATCTGCCCCATTTTGCCATATCCCAAGAGAATGATGTTCATATATCTAGAAAATAAAGTATAGTTTATTTTTAAAATTAAAAAATTCCATTGAAAAACAGACACAAAACCTAGTTAAACAACGATTTTTTATTAAAGGCGTCCGTATTCAACACCGCTAAAGAATCTTGATTTGTTGACTACCGGACGCTACGTTACAGGTTTCGACATGATATTTTTAATTGAATTTCATGGACAATTTCAGCCCTACTGTAGGTTTAAAAGTAAACGAGCCTGATGCAAGACTCGCATCCATTAATGTGGGGCCGATCAAAAAAGCAGTCTTTTTGGGTTTATCATCACCGATGCTCCAGCGATATTTTAGCATAGAATCAATATAAGCTTCGGCGACGTTCAATCCATAGACCCCGAGTGTCAATAACACCATCAGGTCCCGATTTCGCCTTGCATTGTCCTTTGCCCGAATAATTGACTCATCTGGGATCCTTTCATAAAAAGGATCTACTGGCCGACCTTCAGCCCGATCCTGCAGTACCCCTAAGAGCTCCTTATAATATTTATTATTAAAGTCAAAAACAAGCACTGTGGTTGCCAGTCCACCGTAGATCACAGGCACTTTAATCCACCAAACACCACCATTGGTATACTGCCCCCAACCCGGTAAGACCAAAGAGCGCTTCCAGGCCTGTTTATTTTTTGCTTCAATAGCCAACCGGGTAGAATCTTTAAACACCACCTTTTCCTTCGCCTTGGCTTCTTCTTTTTCTCGTTTCTTACGTTCTTTCCGGGATTCCTTTTTTACAGTATCCTGTGCTGATTTAGGTTTCAAGCTGTCCGCATTGACAGTTTGAACCTGCTTTTTCGGAATAGTATCGACAGTCTGCGCCTGCACCGTCAGTACAGCAAATACGGCAATAAGCAGACTCATTAATTTGGTCATATTACCAATCTAAAAGTTCAAGAATACGGCTCAGATCATCCTCCGATTCAAAAGGAATCTCAATCGCCCCTTTACCTTTGGTACTCTTCAAATTCAATTTGACTCGGGACGAAAATTTCGACGCCAGATCATCCTCAATTTTTTGCAATTGAAACGACATCGGTGTTTTCTCTTTATTAGTTTTTTTCTTCCCGCCCTTTTGCAGTTCACGCACAAGCTCTTCGGCCTTTCGAACAGACAAGCCTTGATCGATGATCAATTTGAAAATATATAACTGTTTATCTACTTCCGAAATATTGATCAGCGCTCGGGCGTGTCCCATCGTCAAAGCGCCATCCCGTATAGCAGCCTGAATCACGGGGGGAAGTTTCAATAAACGGAGATAGTTGGTCACAGTTGAACGGTTTTTACTGACACGCTCACCCAGCTCCTCCTGCTTTAAATTACATTCCTCGATCATCCGTTGAAAGCTCAAGGCGACCTCAATAGCGTTTAAGTTCTCGCGTTGGATATTTTCGATCAATGCCATTTCCAGCATCTGCTGATCATTGGCCGTACGGATATAAGCCGGTATCTCCGTGATACCCGCCAGTCTTGAAGCACGAAGACGACGTTCCCCCGAGATCAATTGGTAGTTACCATCCGAAATCTTACGTACCGTAATCGGTTGGATTAAACCCTGTAATATAATAGATTCCGATAATTCCTGTAATGCAACCGGATCAAATTCGGTACGTGGTTGAAATGGATTTACCGATATTTCTTCTACCCGGACATGGCTGATATTGCCATTTTCTTTATTTGTATTTACTGTAGAAGAAGTCACCAAAGGCGACTCCTCAACTTGCTGATTACTTTTAGCAGGAGCTTCTACACTATCGTTTAATAGCGCACCTAAACCTCTTCCCAGTCCTGTTTTACGCTGATGTGCTGCCATATTATGCGGTTACTGTTGTATTCATTTCATTAAAATGTCCGTTTTTCTGCAATATTTCACGCGCCAAATTCAAGTAGTTGATTGCACCTTTACAGGACGCATCATGCATGATTACAGAAATACCGAAGCTAGGAGCTTCACTCAAACGGGTATTACGTTGAATAATGGTATCAAAAACTAAATCCGTAAAATGCGTCTTCACTTCTTCGACGACCTGATTGGAAAGTCTCAAACGGACATCGTACATCGTCAATAAAATACCCTCGATTTCCAAACTAGTATTTAAACGATTTTGAACGATTTTAATTGTGTTCAGCAATTTACCCAATCCTTCTAACGCAAAATACTCACACTGAACAGGGATAATGACCGAATCAGATGCAGATAACGCATTAATGGTGATCAAACCCAATGAAGGAGAACAGTCGATGATAATAAAATCATAATCATCTTTCACCTGGTCCAAGATCTTTTTCATCTTGTATTCCCTTTCGTGCATATTGATCATTTCAATCTCAGCACCCACCAAGTCGATGTGAGCAGGCAAAAGATCAAGATTTGGCGTCTCAGTTGGCTGAATAGCGTCCCTTGGATTCAAATCATTGACCAAACATTCGTATATACTTTCATTGATCGTACGGGGGTCAAAACCAATCCCAGAAGTAGAGTTTGCTTGAGGATCCGCATCTACCAACAATGTTTTATATTCTAAAACCGCCAAACTAGCCGCCAAGTTAATTGACGTTGTGGTTTTTCCGACCCCACCCTTTTGGTTTGCGATTGCGATTACTTTTCCCATCTTGAATGAAAACCTTTCTTAATTAAAATGTCATTTTACACTACATTTCACTTTTCCGAAGATCAATTTGTCCAAATAATTACGCTAAATTTAAATTAGCTTAACAAATTCAGCATATTTCGTACTTTTGATTGATCAAAAGCACATATCCTCAGGATGCTAAGATACAAAAAATCAAGATATGTATCCACTTTGAAATAGTGCTTTTTATAAGTATCAACAACACAATGATTTTAATAATATCCGGAACAAACCGTCCCAATAGTAAGACGTTAAAAATAGCAAAATGCTACCAGCAGCTTCTTAGTCGTAAATCCATTGAGAGCGAGATCTTTTCACTATCAGACCTACCATCAAACATTTTGGAAACAGATCTTTACGGAAAAAGAAGTGCAGCTTTTGAGCCGATACAGCACAAGGTCAGCCAAGCCGACATGTTTATTTTTATAGCTCCTGAATACAATGGAAGCATCCCCGGGGCGCTTAAACTTTTTATTGACTGCTGCACCTTCCCGATCAGTTTTTACCACAAAAAAGTTGCACTAGTAGGATTATCGTCGGGACGATATGGCAACCTACGCGGAATAGATCATCTTACCGGAATATGCCACTACCTCAGAATGCAGGTTCTTCCACTCAAGATATTCCTTCCTAATGTACAACAGGAACTGAATGAGAACGGGGAATTATTCAAAGAAGACACCCTTCAGTTTATCAACGAACAGATTGAGGAAATCGCAAGGTTTAGCTCTTAAGCGAGAAGACTGCCTTTAGTAAAACAACCAATGGGCCACCCACACAGATTCTACAAAAGGTTATCCTATTTTGTTGATCTGCACACAGCTACCTATTGCTAAAACAATACAGGCAAAAAAGACTGCTCAAAAAACAAGAACGCCTCGGAGAATTGAATATTTGAAAGCGAATGTCCAAGGAGGAAAAAATATAAAAAAAAGGTACTGTCCGACTGTGGACAGTACCTTTTTTATTCATGTAGTATGAGGGAATAAGATTTATAACCAAAGGCTTAAAAACTCTTCTCTGATCCCTATTTATAATACCAATATTTAAAAACTAATAGCCAAATATCTCTTTTAAGTCTAGTTTTTTGACCTCGCCCAATTTAGCAAGATCTTCTGCTTTAAGGCTATCTTCTTTCGCTACGATGCAATACACATAAGGCTTTTGACTCATCTCTTTCTTATGGAACGTATTCAAATCAGCATAAGTTAACTTAGGTGCTTGCTCATAAACTACTTTACGGATATCTGTCGTATTCCCCAAGCGTTGAGCCGCCAGATAACTGCTTAAAATAGATGCATTCAGCACACGCTCACTGGCGATGGACTTCTGCAAGCTCACTTTAGCAATATCCAGTCCTTTTGCGCTTTCTGGCAGGACATCCAATAACTCGTTCATACCTTTAATGGCCTCATTAAATTTATCAGCCTGCGTGCCGACATAAGCTCCTACTGTATAATGATTTTCTTTTTTATAAGGCTGTCCATAGAATGCATAAGTAGAGTAGGCCAATGCTTTCGATTCACGAATGGTCTGGAATACGATACTTCCCATACCGCCACCAAAATAATTATTGAACAAAGATACTGTTGGGGTTAGCGAGCTGGAGTAAGTACCTGATGATCTATACCAGAACACTTCAGCTTGTTTCATATCAAAATTGGCAAACAATACCTGATTTTTATTGGTCGGTTGCTCAGTAAATACCATACTTTTTGCCCCTTGCACATAGTCCCCCGAACCTTGTTTCAGCGGTTTTGCCTTCGCTACAAATTCACTGGCATTCAACGGTCCAAAATAAAGCAATGTATGTTTCATATTGGCCAGATTATGCAATGCTTTCACCAGATCTTCCGCTTTCAATGCATCCAGTTCCGCATCTGTAAAAACATTATTGAACGGGTTTTTAGCACCATATTTCGCATATGATTTTAAGCCCTCCATAATAGCTCCCTTATTTTCCTTTGCGTTAGCCCTTGACTTCTTAAGGCGTGCAATATACATTTTGAATGCCTCCTGGTCCGTCACACAATTACGCAACAGGTCCTGGATTAAAGACTGCGTAGCAGTAAAGTTCGAATTCAAACCCGAAATAGAAACCAACGTTTCTTCATTTCCAGCAGAAACAGAAAAATCAGATGCTAATTGATAAAAGTCTTTACTGAACTGCTCGCTGGACTTCTCTTTTGTTCCCAAAAATTCCAGGTAACCTGCAGCCAATGACAGCAACTTATTATTCCATTTACCCACATCAAAACGATAGGACAGTGAGAACAATTCATTATCATTATTCTTCACCGCAAGCACGGGCAAACCATTCGCAGTAGCTTTCTGAACGTCTTTATTGTAATCTACCCAAACCGGCTGGATCTTATCCTCCGGCATTGCTTCTACCTTTTTCAGAAAGTCAGATTGATCGTCACGGTTTACTGTGACAGGTGTAATTTCCGGTTTTACAACCTTAACAACATTATTATCAACCCCTTTACGTTTATAAACGACAACATAATTATTATCGTTCAGATATCGATTGGCGAAATCGACAATATCCTGTTTTGTAATCTTATTCAATCCATCTGAATAACTGACCACGGATGCCCAGTCCTGCCCCGAAGTGAAAGCGTCCATCAAAGCCTCAGCACGATCACCATAACTTTCATGCTGTTTGATCTCATCTTTTTTGGCATTATTAACAATTGCACCCATCAAGTCATCAGAAAATTCACCTTTGCGCAACTTATCCAGTTCTTTCAGCAGCAACTGCTGCACCTCTTCCAGGCTCTGTCCCTGACTTGGATTTCCCTGTAGAATCAATAATGAGTAATCTTTCAATACATATGGAAATGCTCCGGCACCCAATAACTTTTGGTTCTTCACTAAATCCAGATCAATCAGACCCGCCGAACCGTTCGTCAATATCTGACTCATCAGATTTAATAACTGTGCATCCTTGGTCGCTGCTCCCGGGAAACGAAATCCCATAAACATAAACTCAGCATCAGGCCCTTTTACCTCCCGAACAATTGGGCTTAAAATAGGCTTTTCCGGTTCAAAAGTATATGGCGGTATTTCTTTGGCCTGCATAAAAGCAAAACTTTGGTCCACCTTCTTCACAACCTCTGTAGGATCAAAATCACCCGACATGATTACCCCCATATTGTTGGGCACATAGTAAGTATTAAAATATTCCCTGATAGCTTTTAAGGAAGGGTTTTTCAGATGTTCTACTGTACCAATCGTAGTCTGCTTTCCGTAGTTATTATTCGGGAATGCGGCTTCGAACATCGCCTCAACAGCCTTGCGGCTATCTTTGTCCAATCCAATATTTTTTTCCTCATACACAGCCTCCAGCTCCGTATGGAAAAGACGTAGGACCGGATTCCTAAAACGCTCAGCCTGCACAGCAAGATATTTATCCATTACATTACTTGGGATCTGCTCTTGATATACCGTTTGCTCGAAAGAAGTAAACGCGTTTGTTCCCTCAGCTCCCATGGATGCCATCAGCTTGTCGTACTCATTTGCAATAGCATACTTTGCAGCCTCACCTGACACCCGGTCGATTTCCTTGTATATCGCTTTCCGTTGCACCTCATCAGTCGTAACATTATATTTTTCATAAAGTGCATCAATCTGATCCAGCAAAGGTTTTTCCTTGGCCCAGTCTTTGGATCCAAATTTATCCGTACCCTTGAAGAGCATATGCTCCAGGTAATGAGCCAAGCCTGTATGATCTTTTGGATCTGTTTTGCTTCCAGCTTTTGTAGCAATGTAAGTCTGGATACGAGGTTCTTTTTTCGTCGGGCTTAAAATAACGGTTAGACCATTTTTGAGCTTGTAAAATCTCGAATGGGTAGGGTCATTGGACACATACTTATAAGTGTACCCACCCTCAGAAGATTCTTTCCATTCAAATTTGGTGCTCTGGGCAAACAAAGTACCCCCCGCTGTTGTTAGTGCAAACGTAACAGCAGTAATTTTAAATAGGTTTTTAATCATATTTCCTTTTTCTTTTCAACTCAAACTTAGATAAATTGCTGTGGATATGCAATATAATTACACACATATAAAAAACAATTTATTTTAATCTGCTACTCATGCACTTTCTGCTTTGTAGCTGAAATACGGCAATTTGTCATCTGTATTTCCCATATGCCTAATGAATATTGTTACAATGGTTTATCATTCTTATTTTTGCAAAAATTTTAAAAAACGCTAACGTTTTATTTCATGAGATCAAGCATACTTGTTTTTGTGATCTTCGCGCTCCTTTCCTTTCGTACAAACGCGCAGGTCACCCCCAGAATAGAAAATCAGAAAGACACATTAAACAACCGCCCCCCAGCAAAAACAAGGTTAATATTTCAGCTCGAACATGAAAGTGGAGGTGAACTCAAATTTAACGATCGTACCAAGCAGACCTTAGAAGACTCCTATTACAGTGGACTTAACTTTCGGGTCGGTTTCCAGACACAATTTCAGGACTCATTAAAGAGTATCTATAATGAGCTTTACAACTACCCCATTTATGGTGTCGGCATCTACAGCAGCACTTTTGGCCAGGAACACTTGGGTCAGCCTTTTGCGCTCTATGGTTTCGTAGCCATCCCCATCAAACCCAAAGTCAACAGCAAATGGAACTTCAATTACCGGATTGCCCTGGGCCTTTCAGGCAGATTCAACCCATATAATGAAGAAGACAACCCACTTAACCTTATTATCGGAAGCAAAAACAATGTATTTATCGACTTCGGACTGCAGGCCAATTACAGATTAAGCCGGAAATTTCAGGTCGGTGCGGGAATCGCTTTTCACCATTTCAGCAATGGTGCATTGGCGCTACCAAACACTGGAATAAACCTACTTCCATTGAGCTTATCGGTTTCTTATACCCCAACAAGCAAACCATTTGATTACAGAAAACGTGCGGTTCCCGCAATGGAAGAAACAGAAGAACTACATTTTAATTATGCATTTGGATTCAAGCAGATTGACCGGGATCACGATGGCCAATATTTTAAATCGACACTGGGAGCCTACTATAGTAAGCACTTCGGATACAAATGGCGCCTAGGGGCAGGAATGGATGCTTTCTATTCGGCAAGTGGCAATGATGAGAAAATTGCAGGCAACAAAGCAGGTAGTTTTGGGGCATTGTTTTCCTACGGTCCCGCATTTTACATCGACCATGTCCTAAATTCGCGACTTTACATTAACGGAAATGTGGGGGTATACCTACACCGCAATAAATTCAATGGAGAAAGCACACCTGTATATCTAAGAGCAGGCGTACGCTATAAAGTATATAAAGATTTCTTTGCCGGCGTCTCCATTAAAGCACATGGTGGTAAAGCAGACTTTATTGAATGGACAACCGGCTATGGCTTTAAATTGGGCAAAAAACGGGCAAATCCGGCCGGCAATTAGCCCAAGCTGAGAACCCGGACTTTTTGGACAACAGAACATAAACGAAACGGACACTACACAAGTCCGTTTGTACCGCATAAAAAAAGCGTTCATTAAGAACGCTTTTTTTATTGTGGGGATTACTGGGTTCGAACCAGTGACCCCTACCTTGTCGAGGTAGTGCTCTAAACCAGCTGAGCTAAACCCCCTAACGAAAAAAAAGCACCAATTGATGATGCTTTTGTGGAGGCTACTGGATTCGAACCAGTGACCCTCTGCTTGTAAGGCAGATGCTCTGAACCAGCTGAGCTAAGCCTCCGTTTTGGATTGGTGGAGAATACTGGATTCGAACCAGTGACCCTCTGCTTGTAAGGCAGATGCTCTGAACCAGCTGAGCTAATTCTCCGACTTTGTATGGTGGAGGCTACTGGATTCGAACCAGTGACCCTCTGCTTGTAAGGCAGATGCTCTGAACCAGCTGAGCTAAGCCTCCATACTTTTTTAAAGAACGCCGTTCCCTAATTGCGTGTGCAAATATAGCTTAAAAATTCTATTCTCAAAATTATTTTCAAAGATTTTCTACATTTAAAACCGCAACAAGCTAAAAAACACCCATATAATTTTCATGACAATTAGTCGTAGAACTTCCAAGAAACACCAAATCTAAAGTTGGCCGTATTCATTGGATAACGTCGCACAGTATAATAACCTTTCGGATAAAAATTCTGATTTAGGAAATTATAACTTAAAAACATATTGACCCGCTGTATATTTGCAGTGATCCATAAATCCATAATCGGATAAGTAGAAAACTCGATCTGTTGATAGGCATTATAAAACTGCCCTGTACCTATTGAATAATTTGGATTGGCATAAGGTGTATTAAATTTAGCGTCAATACCTATACTATAATCGATAACTTTATAAAAGAGATTGCTATAGTAGAGACTGTGCCAGGTATAAACCTCAGGAATTGCCAATATATTCTGCTGGTCCGTCTTTTGATAGACCACCAGGTTGTCAAGTGTAAAATGGTTGAGTTTGAATTTCTGGCCCACGCTCACCTTCAACAAATTGGCATTATCGAGTTGTGCTGGATTAATCCATCTGTCCTTCCTGCGATCGTTTTGCGGATTTGGCAGTTCTTCAAAATAGGTATAGTTGTTCAGCAAAAAATACTCAACCTTTCCATTGAACCCCAATGTAGGGTTGCGATATTGGAAAGCCAAATTTTGAATCTTGGTCTTTTTTAACCCCAAATCATTCCAATTACCATAAGTATAATTCAGGTTTTCAAAAACCATTTCAGGAGATTTGTTCTGCGAATAGGCAGAAAGAGTCACTTTTCCGATTTTATCACCCATCGAAATATCCGCTTTTGCTTCGTAGAGAAAATCGCCTATATTGTGCCCAAAGACAATCTGATTAGCTTTTAAACTGAAGTCCAAGCGATCTGAAAATTTGTAACCCAGCTCTCCTTTGACAATTCCATTTTGGTAGAAACGGTCAAATGTTGTACTATCCGGCAATTTCTTAAGTGGCTCAGGATAAGCGGCCTGATTGCTATAGTAACGTAATGACTCTACCTGACTTTGCTCCACCCAGTTCATATCATGCTGAAAAGCCAGATTCAGTTTGGCCTCGTTTTTAAAGATTGACTTGCCACGCAGAAAAAAGTTATATTCAAACTCATTGGAAACATTTGTAATACCTGTCTTATCATTATTAAGTGCAAATGTATTATTCGTGATTGGTAACGCAACAGCCCGCTCGTTCATGTTCTTGAAGAAATTGTAGGTCTGTCTTCTTATACGGGTGTTATGGGCCATACTGTTCGTTGGATAGATCTGCATGGTTGGCTTTCCCTTATCTACCGTATCAATCCGACCGACATAGAGTGACTGACGCAGGAACAACGAATTGTCCCACCATTTTGATCTGGGCACAGTCGTATTACTAGCATCCTGAAATTTCACGGGAAACCGATCCGGAGACTGTATATTTTCGGGAGCAAAAGGTCTATCCTCCACAGTAGATCCATTCTCCATTGCATCCAAGCGGTTAAAAACCGCATTGATCAATAAGTTATAACGGTTATTTTTAGATTCATACCAAGAGGCGATAGATGCTTTCAGATCAGAATAATTCTGGTTAAGATAATATCCATCAGTTTTCGTTGAATGGAAGTCAACATTCATATTCCATTGCGAATTGATATTCTGCGACACCCGGGCCCTAAAAACCTGATCATCAAAAAAGAATCCCACAGCCGATAGTTCGGAATAACGTGCACGGGCCCTAAAATATTGCACAGAGTCAGGATTCAATAAATAACGTTCCAATGCAGTGAATCCGGACTGAAATCCGATTGTCTTTTTAGGCTGAAATAATAAATCCCTTGTAGCCAAACCATATGACCCGAGGTTCACACTGGGATTCCAGGGTAGGTTTTGGGGATTATAATATTGATAATTACGATGTGAAGTATCTATCTGTCTCGTATAAGTTCCTTTTTTAAGCATATCCAATGTTGCATAACGGATATATTTTGCAGACAGGATAACTGAATCTTTTTTCCCGTCCTCTTTGGCTCTCGCCGAATCCAATGCACTGCTCCACTCTTCTTTGCTTTGCGCAATAACATTCGTGGAACAAACAAGTAAGACACACAGTGCGGCTAATACGCGTACGATCAACTTCATCTAAAAATTGTATATAGTCTAAATTTATTGCAAAGCTATCAATTCTTTCAAAATTAATGTCATCTTAGGTTCCGCTTTCTCAGCGACAGCGACGATTTCCTGCAATGACACCGGTTTTAGCTTATCGTGGAATCCCTCATCCGTAACAACAGAGATCGCGAACACCGGAAGAGCCATATGATTGGCAACAATCACCTCCGGAACTGTACTCATCCCCACCACATCCCCGCCAATAATTCGCATGAATCGGTATTCAGCTTTTGTTTCAAGATTGGGTCCAGGTGAGGAGACATACACCACTTTTCGTGCTCTAATACCATGCCTCGATGCGATTTCAAGCGCCTGCTCAATCATTGTACGATTATACGGTTCGCTCATATCCGGGAATCGGGGACCAAACTCAGCAAGGTTCTGCCCGCGCAAGGGATTATCGGGCAAAAGATTGATATGATCTTCAATAATACCTAGATCCCCATTTCGAACCTCCGGATTCAAAGATCCGGCAGCATTTGACACAAAGAGTTTTTTGACCCCCAGCACTTTCATGATCCGGATAGGAAAAGTAATCTGTTGCATATCATATCCCTCATAATAATGAAGCCTTCCTTGCATGGCAACCACATTCTTTCCATTCAATTTTCCAAAAATCAATTTACCGGAATGAAATTCAACTGTAGAGATGGGAAAATTAGGAATATTGGAATACATCAACTGATATTGGATCTCAATCTCATCTACCAGCTTACCCAGTCCAGTACCCAGGATGATACCGAATTCTGGCGTAAAATCTCCAATTTTTCTACGGATAAATTCCGTAGTCTCATTTATGCTATGATACATACGTACAAAAAAACTAAGTATCTCAAACTTAACTTAATTTTTTTGTACGTACAAATCAAATATAGCAGCTAATTATGCGAAAGCGCCTTTTCACTTGCTTTACCTGGAGAGCTGATCAAAAGCATCACAAAAGTAATAAAACCATTAATGATAATCAGGTCCAGTCCGATCACATAAGGTGTATACACCTCGATCACATAGGTCTTGAGTAAATACAATAAGGTTGGTGAAAGTACACAGATATAAGGTACGGCATTGTCCCGTACAGCAGATTTTGTAAAAATCCCAAAAACAAACAATCCCAGCAGTGGACCATAGGTATAGCTCGCCGCTGTAAATATCGCATTCACCACCGAATCATCATTGATCAGCTTAAACACGAGTATCACCAGTAACATAACGATCGAAAACCCAAAGTGTACGTAATTACGCTTTTTGACAAGAACAGGATCATTGGGATTTTCTTTTTTATTGAAATTCAGAAAATCCACACAGAATGAAGTCGTCAACGCTGTCAGTGCACTATCCGTTGTCGCAAACGTTGCTGCTGTCAGCCCCATCATAAAGATGATCGCCGGCACGATGGCAAGGTGATTCAGTGCGATCTCGGGATAGAGGTAATCGCGGGTTGCCAACTTCGATACGTCAATACCATTTTTTGCTGCATAGATATATAACAGCGCTCCTACCGCTAAAAAGAAAATATTGATCACCACAAATACACTTGTGAATGTAATCATATTCTTTTGCGCTTCTTTGATCGTCCCCATGGACAGATTCTTTTGCATCAGATCCTGATCAAGTCCTGTCATGGCAATAGTAACAAAAATCCCGCCCAGGAACTGTTTCCAAAAGTTTGCTTTACTGCCCACAAAGTCATCCCAAAAAAAGATTTTGGAATAGCTGCTTTCCTTGACTGCTTCGAATGTATCCACAATCCCGAAATCCAATCCCTTAGCCATAAAATAGATCGAAAGGATAACAGCTGTTACTAGAAAGGTGGTCTGTAGGGTATCTGTTACAATGATTGTCTTTAAGCCTCCCTTATTGGTATACATCCAGATAAGTACCAAACAGATCACAACTGTGATCGCAAAAGGCACATTCCAGGCATCAAAGATAAAGTGCTGCAGGACAATGGCGACCAGGTATAAACGAAAAGCCGAACCTATGGTACGGGAAATCAAAAAGATGGCAGCACCGGTTTTATACGTTGTATGCCCAAAACGTTCTTCCAGATAAGTGTAAATGGAAGTCAGGTTCATTCGGTAGTAAAGCGGAAGCAATACATAAGCTATAATGACGAATCCGACTGCATTTCCGAGCACAAACTGAAAATAACTGAATTCGGATGCACCCACAGCGCCTGGAACAGAGATAAAGGTCACACCAGAAAGAGCAGTACCGATCATCCCGAAGGCGACCATATACCATTTCGAATTTCGGTTAGCAACAAAGAAGGTAGAATTGTCGGAAGATCCTTTTGAGGTAAAGTGCGCCACGGCGAGCAAGACCGCAAAATAGATCACAATAAAGGATAATAATATAACTGGTGACATAGTTTGTTTTTAATAGGTGATTGTGATGCGATTGTTAATGAGTAGCCTGGTAAGCTTCGATTGCCTGCCTTACATTACCAAATTGTTCCAGCAAAGCAGCTGCGTCCTCCTCTGTCGCTCCGGTCTGGTCCATAATAATTCGTACGCCACGGCCGACCAATTTGTGATTTGACAATTGCATATCGACCATTTTGTTCCCCTTCACACGCCCCAGCTGAATCATTACTGCAGTACTGAACATATTTAATACCAGCTTCTGCGCTGTACCGGACTTCATACGGGTAGAGCCGGTCACAAATTCAGGTCCAACAATAACTTCTACAGGATATTGTGCAATTTCAGCAATCGGAGAACCGCTATTACAAACAATACAGCCGGTCACCAATCCTTTTTC
Source organism: Sphingobacterium sp. CZ-UAM (assembly GCF_002000245.1). GTDB lineage: Bacteria > Bacteroidota > Bacteroidia > Sphingobacteriales > Sphingobacteriaceae > Sphingobacterium. The sequence continues at coordinate 223,355 of NZ_MTCM01000003.1, forward strand.
GTTTGCAGTCTTCAGGCCACCAATGACATAAGGCGTTGTCCCCGAGGCAGCAATACCGATCACCACATCATTTTCATCAATATCATAAGCTTCCATATCTTTCCATGCCTGCTCCAGATCATCCTCTGCAAATTCGACTGCCTTACGGATTGCTGTATCTCCGCCGGCAATTAGACCGATAATCCACTCAAATGGCACACCGTAAGTAGGAGGCAATTCAGATGCATCTAAGACTCCAAGTCGGCCACTTGTACCGGCCCCGATATAGAAAGTCCGACCACCCGCTTTCATTCTTTCCACAGTGACCTTAACCAATGCTTCGATCTGAGGAATAGACCTTTCAACAGCTAGTGGCACAGATTTATCCTCATTATTGATATTAGTCAATAATTCATGAACAGACATCTTGTCCAAATCCTGATAATTCGAATCTTTCTCCGTTGTATTAACCATTCTTAATAATATATATTGTATTCCTTAATTCAATAAACCAGGTATATCAACGATCTGATATCCTTTCTTCTTTAATATGTTGATTATATCATCCAAATGATGATACAGCTTATCTTTTCGTCTATCATCTGTTCCCATATGGATCAATATGATGAAGCCATTTAAACCAGATTTTCTTTCATAAGACCAAAGCCCCTTTAAAATCTCTGCCGAAGATAAATAACGTTTTCCCATTTCTGGGTAAGTATAATCTGCGGCAGTCCGTATTCCCGGCGTGTAGTTGATAGAAGACAGCCCTATCTCTTCTGCCCACGCTACCGTCTCACCATTATACCATTCATAAGAAGGAATATAATAACGCAGTTGACCGATATCGACCCCCGAAAATGCCAACTCTTTCACATTAGCCTTTAAATCCAGCAGGAACGAATCCCGGCTGACCAACAGCTCATCCCTGCTGCCCCAATCACTGACCAGCAGATGTTTATCGGAATGTCCTGACACCAAATGTCCATCTTTCAACATCTGCCGGATATAAGGCTTGAAACCTCCATTCCTTAGATAATCTCCTGTTAAGAAAAAATTCCCCTTCACATGATATTGCTTCAAGCTATTCAAAACCGTAGGCGTTCCCTCCGATAAATCATGCCCCGTAAACACCAGAGCCACTTTTTTCACTGTAGAATCGCCGCGGACAATAGCCCCGAAGACATCTCGGGCTACTTTTTTCCCGCAGGCTCCTCCAAAGCCTTCCCTTCTTTAGCCGCCAGCAAGTAGATCAATGAAGCCGTTCCATCCATGGTAGGCTCATTGGTACTGTAGTCACCATAATCGTCATGATAAACGGCAAGGTCACTCTGAAAATCAGCATAGCTATCCGGATTATTCAGCTTAATACCGATCAGGTTACGATAAGTAGACGCCATGATCGGACCATCCACCAGTCCACCATCAATCGGATGTTTACCCAAATAGGTAAAAGCAGAATGTGGATCCTTAGGCGTATCACCCCAAGATGGAAGCCCATACACCATACTTGTCCCCCAGGGATTGGCACCAAAGAGCCAGTCAAAATTAGCCTGCTCCAGTTCATCAAACTGATTATCTCCTGTCAGCTCTTTATACCAAAGGCATTGTATGGCGAACGAAGCGGTCAGATTATTGCTGCACCAGATAAAAGGAACCCCTCTTAAAAATGCATTTTCGGCAGCTCGCTTATTTACCTCTTCAATACCCTGTTTATAAAATGAGACAATCTCCTCGCGATCTTGCCCTTTTAATCTTTTAGCCAATTCATAATGTCCCAAATTGATAAAGGGATACCACTGATAATGCGCAGCCGTATCGGTTATCATCCAAGGTGTTATTTTTTCCTGCCTGGCATACTGCATCGCCTCCTCGGCAAACTTATTTTTCTTTGTTACCGAAAACCCCATTGCTGCCGCCAGTTGCATATCATCCACCCAATTGTCTTCGGCATAGATATAGGGCGATTTGACCGAAACCGTCTGTGTCACCCCCGGTTTTATATTTGCAAATGCATAAGCGGTCTCAGCTTTCTGCGACAGTAATTTTGCATATTTTTTATCCTCTTTTTGAAAAAGCACAGATCCCAAACGGAAAGCACTGCTAAATTTCCCCGCTGTAGAGCTTGTCCCTGTGGTGTTATTCATAAACTTGCCCCTTTGTTGTGGCTCCCCATCTATAAAATACACTGGGCGTTCAAACCCACGGCCATAGTAAGGATCCTCCTTGGGCATGCGCATACTGGCATGATCACGATCATCCGCAATCTGATTATACATCTGATCCGCCTTTGGATGCATCTTCAACAACCAGTCGAGTCCCCATTTAGCTTCATCCAATACATCGGCACGTCCATTCTTTCCATCTAAGCCATTTGCTAGCTTTTGATCAGTAAATACCTTTGGAAAGTCCCGATAAGCAGCTAGCAGATGAAATGTCGCATTTGCCGAGGTTGTCGCATATTGCAAATAATCAGAAGCATCATGCCAGCCACCCCCCGCATCAATATGCGAACTATCCGCTATACCGACTTTACCGGCATACAATGTAAAGCCGTCGTGTGTATGACAACTGTCTTTTAAAAAAGGGTTGAATAATGTCCGTTGCTGGCGCATATACCGCAACACAAAGTCCGCTGCCCCCGCATAGACGTCCGGAGCCACCCTAAAATAAGGTGACCTAACCTCCCCCGCCTGGATAAAAAAACGGCCCGTATCCCTTAAAGCAGAAAAATCAAATCGAAAACTCTGCACAAAAGGCCCATAGCTACCATAATCTTTCCCTACGGGATGAACATACACTGTCTTACCTGTCTTTGCATCTTTAACCTCAAAAGAACGAAGCTGCCTGATTGATTTCCCGCCCCATACAGCGACCTTTTTACCTGTCGGAGTATAGCCTAATTGGTTGATTCGAATCCAAGCATTTTGCTGTGCTTCCGCAAAGTTACAAACAAAACATGCAAAAACAAGCAAAAAAGCTTGACGTAAATTTAAGAAGTTTAGACATTCTTTTATCATAATAAGGCATTTTATTTTTAATAAAATCAACTCAATCGGTTGTTTAAAATCGCAAAGAAACTATTTTCCCATCCATCGTGCTGGCAACTACCTCATTATTACCGGATACCGCTACAGGATTGACCATGCCATTTGAAATTTTATATTGCCACATAACTGCGCCTGTTTTTGCATCCACAGCAGAAAGCAAACCCGAATGACTCGGCACAAACACCAGCTTACGGTTTGTTTTTATCGCCGACGGCGTCAATTCATAGGGCAATTTTAGTTTTGCTTTCCAAATTACTTCCATTTTGTCACCTGATATAGAGATCCCCAGCAAATCGCCGTCCATTGTCTTCACATAGACCTGTTTCTTATTTACTGCCAAGCCCATCGATTCTCGCACACGTATCGTATCCTTCTTTTCCCGCCAGATTACAGCACCATTATCCGCATCCAAAGCAGTCATAAACCGATCCGGAGCAACAATAAATACACGGTTATTTACCCCCACAGGATTACAGGCGGCCGCCGAAAACATGCGATTGGCATGTCCATTGTTCCATTCCCAAGATAATTTTCCGGTTTTGGCGTCCAATGCATAAAACCCATTTCCCCAGGAGCCGAAGATGATATTGCCTAAATAATAAGTTGGCAAAGTCGACACAAATCCCCTGACCTGATCAAAACTCCATCTTAATTTACCAGTCTTTATATCCAAGGCCCTGAATTTACCATCCGAACCACCGATAAAAGCGACACCATCATGCAGCAGAGGCGAACCCAATACGGCCTTGTCCGTCTGCAGCTTCCAGAGAAGTTTCCCGTCCGCCGCATTGATAGCATATATAAAGTGATCCGAAGAACCGGCGACAACAATACCTTTCCAAACCGCTGGTGTGGAATACACCTTTCCTCCGGTCCGATAAGACCATAATTTTCTTCCCGATTTAAGATCCAGTGCAAAGATATCACCGGCCGTATTGGAGGTCACAACCTTGTCTTTATAGATTGTCAGCCCAGCGCCAATGTCACTTGCATCTTCAAAAGTCCAGTTCACGCGGACAACATTCGCATACTTCTCATTGACTGCATAACTCGGCCGCGGATAAGTTGCCGTTTCCTGTCCATAGTGGTGGTCAATCAAAGGCACCTCTAACCAAGGTTTTTCCTGTGTACCAATACCCGGATTCCGCTCCTGATAGATAGCCTTACCATCACCGATAGTAACGATATTATAGCCGCCGACAGGTTTATTTGCCCGTAGATTAGATCTTCCCATCACACCCGGAAGCCCCTCCCAGTCGTAGGCCTTATTCGCATGCCCATGGCCGCAGAGAGCCAATTGCACATTACGTGTTTTGACCCGCTTCAATGCATCAAACCAATTGTTCAGCGAGGAGTCCTGTGGATAATGGTTAATATAAATTAATGGCGTTTGTCGGTCTGGGTTCGCGGCGAAGACAGAATCCATCCATACTAGATTTTCACGCGGTATCTGCCCCGGGCTCATACGCATATTCGGTCCGGAGTTTGTCCCAACAAATTGATAACCTTTATGTCGAAAGAAAAACGTTTCGCCGCCAAAGACGGTACGAAAAGTATTCGCCCCATTTTCGGACCAATTTCCATCGTGATTGCCCGGGATTACATACCAAGGTAGCTGCAAACTATCTAAAATCTGCTTTGCCAATTTCAGCTCATGATCAGCTCCAAATTCGGTAATATCTCCCGAGAGGATAACAAAATCAATATCTTTCAAATCATTTAGATCTTTTACAGTCTGTCGCAGATCTTCCGCCCCTGTTGCACCACCGACATGTGTATCGGTGACATGGGCAAATTTAAAAGATTGCGCAACGGATAGATTGAATATGCATAATAACGCACCTAAAAAAGCAATTAACTTCGGTTTCATCGATATAGTTTTCTTAAAATTAGCGTTTTTATGCATAAATATAAAATTTAAACGCATTTTTATGCATGTTAATTCTGACATTATAAAACACAGCTTTACTAAAAAGCCTTTCTGAAAAATCCAGAAAGGCCTTTTGGTATTTGTAATGAATGTTACCAACCTGGTGTTTGAGCCAAAATATAACCCAAATCAGCATATTGTTGGATTTGATTCAGTCCGACCGGCGACATATAGACGCGATCGGTAAAACTTACCCGGTTCGCAAATTTTGGGACCATATAGTAACCAATCATAGCATCTCCATTCGTACCATTGTAAGTAATCGTATTGCCCGCTGCATCACGGACTTTAAGAACCCCCTCATAAGCTTTTGACAGACGGTTTGGAAGTTCTTTTTTAATATTCACCCAGGGACCCAACGAATAATCTGTATTACGGGAGAAATTCATATAATCCAATTTTTTCCAGCGGCGAATATCATTCAACCTCGCATATTCATATACAAATTCCATCCTTCTTTCCCTTCTGATTTCCCACATCAATGGGGAAACATCTGCATCGCGCTGTGGATCATTTGGCAGAGCATTCAACAACAAAGGAGCTGTTTTTCTAACACCCTTTGCTATAGCGTCGGCATCCAAAGGTCTATTTCGGACCGCGTTGATTGATTTATCCAAATCAGCTTGGGTAACTGCAGCTCCACCAAAAAACTCTGCAAGAATCTGCTTCGCCTCAATCCAATTGAGCACAACCTCGCCAAGACGGGCAATAGGAGCATCATTCGTATTGGTATTGCTGCTCCATTTTGCTGGATATGTCTTGCCAATATAAGTCAGAGCTTCCCTTGCCGCAAACTTATGACCATAAGCCAAAGTTGATGAAGCTGTATTGACCACATTCATAAAAGTCGCCTCAAACCGAGGATCTCTTGTCTCAGCCAACGATTTCATGGAAAAATCAGACGCGTTTGCAATAGCCGAATTCTGCCAAACCTTACCATCATTACAGATAAAGGATTTTAGCAAGTCCAAATTAACACCTTTTTGTCCTTCAGTTCCATTACTATAAGAGCCTACCGCATGGGTTACTTTCAATGCATCATTATAGGTTCGGAAGAAGATCACTTCCGCATTGCTCGACAAGTCTTCTGATGCAAACAAGCTTTTGAAATCGCTACCAAAAGACCATTTACCACTACCCATAACTACTTCCGCTGCTTTTAGGGCAAGACCAAGGTATTTTTTTGCACGATCTTGATCCAGTCCATGGTATTTCTCCCAAGAACCTTCAAAAAGCATTAGATTAGAGATAAGTGCCGCCGCCACATATTTATTGACATACCCTTTGCCGTCATCTGCACGCATATTATCCAGCACATACTCAAAATCAAGATAAACCTTATCCATGACCTCGCCACGTTTTGTCCGCTCCTTGTACATCTCCGCCTGGTCCATCGGATCAACTTCCTTATCAAAATACGGTACATCGCCAAATACCGAAACTAACCTGGCATACTCATAACCCCTAAAAAAACGAGCCACCGCAGTCCAATGCTTATACTCTGTTTCGCTCAGGTTTGCTTTCGCCTTTGTGTCCACCCTATTGAGCATGATATTTGCCTTTCTTACCCAGTAAAAGTTCCACGTTGGGCCAGAATAAGTTGTTAATATATCCGGTGCCGGAGTTCCACCCGATGGAGTCGTTCCCCGAGTTGTTGGTACAATGGTTTCAAATCCCCCCTGGGTACCCTCTGAGGTAAAATCATCCGCATAGTTATAGCCTACCAAAGGCGCATATGCTGTACCATAAAATGTATTGTAACCAACAAAGTAGTTAAGGTAAAAATCATTCGCATATAAACGCACATCCGCTTCATTACGCCAAAAATCTTTATCAATGACCTTCGTTTTATCCGGCCTATCAAGTACATCCTTGTTACACCCAACACTCAGTAATACTGCAGTCAGGATAATAGATCCAATTTTTATTCTATTTAATTTCATCTGTCAAATTCGTTTAAAAGTTTAACTGAACACCAAATGATGCACTTTTAAAGGTTGGCGTTCCTACCCCAGTACGCCCACTGTTGTAATTCGTTTCATTAAAAATTGAATACCCTTCAACCTCCTCTGGATCGATAGGCAATCCTCTCAGCTTGTCCCAAGTAAAGAAATTCTCTAAGGAAACATACACTCTTAAATTATTTAGCTTCGCCCGTTTGATCACGTCCTGAGGGAGCGAGTACCCCAGCGTCAGGTTCTTAATTCTCAAATATGACATATCTAACAAGTAACGGGACTGCACCTGCATATTATTTACATTTGCACTTCCCCCATTATTAAACGCCGCCGGATAGAATGCGTCCTGATTATCTTTCGTCCAATAATCGTTCACGAAACTAGCTGGCATAGCACCATCTGAAATATTGAACCCTGGGATGGCAAGGAATCCTGCTCCCCAAACTTTCCGTTGTCCTACTCCTTGGAAGAAAATAGACAGATCAAAACCTTTCCAATCCGCTGCTGCCCTAAAACCATACTGATAACGCGGCGTAGAGTTACCAATGATTTTCATATCACCAGGATTATCAATCGTGCCATCACCGTTGTCAATCTCCCCGTCGCCATTTAGGTCTTTGAACTTAACATCTCCAGGACCAAAATAAAAATTCGTTGAATTTTGGAAACGCGGCTGATAGACAGGCTTTTCGCCATTCGGCCCTCCTTTTAACAGATAAGCACTCCCAGTTGCGTACTTACTCATATCCGCATTCATCTCCACCAGCTGCGGGTTACCGTTGCCGTCCAACACGAAATCATTATATTGGTACAAACGGTCTGTCTCATATCCCCAAATATCACCATACACCCTACCATCATAATTTACACCAGTGGTCCTTGAAGGCGTGTATCCACTAAATACAGATTTCGCGTCGTCAAAGTTAGCTCTAAAATTGATTCCTAAACCGTTTTCAAAACGATGGTTGAAATCTATGGCAAGCTCAAACCCCTTTGTCGTCAATGTACCAAAATTTCCAAGCGGCGCCGGCGCCCCTAAGGTATGCGTAGTGCCCTCTAACGGCGCAAACATATTTTTGGTTTTTTTCTGATACCAGTCAAACGTAAATCCTAATTTATTTTTAAAGAATCGCGCATCCGCACCAAAATCCAATGTCTCAATATTTTCCCATGAAACATCTGGCCAGTTCAATTTAGGGGAACCCACTGCATTCAATAAAGCTCCGTTCACAATATAATTGATTTGTCCCGCCGACATATTCGCAATATAGAGGTCTGAATCTACGGTTTGATTACCGATAGCTCCCCAAGATCCTCTAAATTTCAACTGGCTTAGTGCCGATCTCGACCAGTCCATAAATTTTTCTTCCGAAACTACCCAACCAGCTGAAAAAGACGGGTACCATCGCCATTTCAAATCCCCAGGGAATTTTGACGCTCCATCATACCGAAGGTTACCTTCAAACAAGTATTTATTCTTATACGCATAGTTGATCCGGCCGAAATACCCCAGCTGAGATTCCCAGTACTCACCACCACTACCTGTAATCTGTCCTACAGCCAAATCAAATTGAGGATTTTTAACATCCAATAGATCCGCACGTTGAGTCCAATGGTAAGAACCATCATTTGTCACCCGGTTCAACCCTAAAATAAATTTAAAGTTATGATCCTCGTTCAGATCAAGCTCATAAGTTGTGAATGCATTCACAGTATGCTTATGCTCGTTTTGTGACCGCATATAAATATGATCCTGCGCAGATCCATTAGCCGTATACATGTCATTAGAAAGATCATAAGCCAAACTTGCCCCTTCATCCCCTTTGTTGACAACTGCACCTTCTCTATTTACGTAAACAGGATTTCCCTGTGCGTCAAAGCGTTGTTTGGCTGCTACCCATGAGTTTGCCGCCGTATAACGCGTTCCATTTTTGCGCCAATTATAGTCTTCATTTGTAAAGGTATAATCAATGTCTACCTTCCAATTCTTCATGATATTAACTGTAGCACCGGCATTTAGGTTAATATAATTACGCAGCATAGAAGCTTGATTTGCAGCCTCATTTTCGCTCCATGGGCTTCTTATTGGGTTGTTATTTTCATCATATCCCATTGGATAAAGCGAGCTCCATCGGTACATATACAACCAAGGATCGGCTGTGGTCGAGTTTGTCGCATAAGGATAAACCTTATTTCGTTGCGCAAACATAGCGCCCCCCCGAATAGTTACATACTTATTCAGTTCCGTATTTAAGCGTAGAGCTGCATTATATCGTTTAAATTTATCCGAATCACCCGCTTTCAACATACCGCTCTGGTTCAAAGAACCGAACGAAGCCGTATATTGCGTTTTTTTAATCGAACCATTCAAAGACAGATTATGCGTCTGAGTGGGTGCCCATTCCCGAACCATATAATCATAAGGATCGTAAGTTCTGACGCCATATTTTTTCGTTGGCGCTCCTGGGTCAACATACCAATCACGACCATATACGGTTGGATCATCTTTACCGATAGAAGAACCATATTTTTTATCCCACTCAACAGCTCTTTCGTAACTTTCTTTATTCACTTTATAGAATGCGCCAGTCTCCGTTCCTCCGATGCGATCCAACGCATCAATGGTATATTTCAACGCGTTTACGCGGCCCATCTCCAATTTTTTATATGGATTTTGAAACGAGAAATTGTTGGAGTAATTCACCGAAATTTTCTCCGAACTACCTCCTGTTTTCGTCTTGATCAATACCACACCAAATGCAGCCTTCGCACCATAAATGGACGAAGACGCCGCATCTTTCAATACGGTAATCGATTCGACATCATCAGGATTTACATACTGAATACTCGGGATTTCAACGTTATCTACTAAAATCAACGGACTACTATTTCCCTGAATAGTTGAGATCGCTCCACGGATACGCATCGTCGGGTCAGATCCCACTTCGCCACTTGGTACGGTTACACTAAAACCAGGAGTAGTACCCTGAATTGCTCTTCCGACATCAGCAATCGGACGGCTTTGCAGGTTTTCTTTTACATTAACTGTTGAAACAGCTCCGGTCAAATTCCCTTTTCGCTGGGTACCGTAACCGACGACAACAACCTCGTCCAGTGCCTGGTCATTGCTAACCAAAGTCACATTAAGCGAATTCGAGCTGACGACAATATCTTGTGAGATATAGCCCACAGATGAGAATCGCAGCTTGCTCCCCACCGCAGCTGTAATTTTGAAATGTCCCTGTGCATCTGTTTTCGTTGACACCTCTCCGCCAATAACAGATACGCTTACATCAGAGACTGGACCTTTTCCATCTGTTACAGTACCTTGTACTGTATTTTGCACCATACTTTTAGCAGAAGAGTTCAGAAGTGCACCCGTCAATTTAGTGCTATTCAAAGAACCTTCTTTCTTTGTAAAAGAATAGGATTCCAAAGGAAAACTCAATCCAAGAGCAACAGAAAATAGTACAAATTTTCTCATTGATTATAGAGTTTTAAAAATAAATGATCTAGTTAATATTGTTAGTTATTCGTTCCTACTGTTTATTATAAGCTATTCAAAATCAGCATACAGCAGATATTTTTTACGCATACTTTTATAAGCTTTTAAATCATCCGCCCAGGAAGCCCTGATTTCGGCCTCAGACATTCCGGCTATGATCTGCTTACGCAATTGATCTGTTCCGGCGAGCTTGTCAAAAAATTCCGGTCTAGCGAAAAATGTCGCCTTATCCGGCGTCTTGTTGTAAAAGTCGAGCAAATATTTTAAAGTAAATTTTTGATCATCAGGATTCAGCTCCCTTAGATCAATACCATAATTTTTAGCCCCTTTCCCCTCCACATGTTTTGACATACCATGACGTTCACCCGGCGTAAACACAAAAGAGCCATACACAGGATTTGTATACCCCAACACCTGGAAAGGCCAATCTGTACCGCGCCCTACCGAAATATCTGTTCCTTCAAACAAACATAAGGAGAGATACAAACGCACAGAAAGCTGGTTTGGCAAACTCGGCGAGGGAATGATCGGCAGGTTGTACATCTTTTTATGATCCCAATTTTGAACTTTTACGATTTGTAGATCAGCCTGACGTCCATTTTCCAGCCATTTTTCACCATTGATCATCTGTGCTAGTTCGCCAATGGTCAAACCGTGAATCATCGCGATTTTATGCCAGGAAACATCAGACTTAAATTTATCGTCATGCCGCACAGGTCCATCCACCTGATCACCATTGGGGTTGGGACGATCCAAGACAACCAGTTTTTTATTATGCTTTGCACACAATTCCATCACCCGGTGCAAAGAAGTAATATAGGTGTAGAATCGTGCTCCGACGTCCTGCAAATCAAAAATCATAACATCAATAGAATTGACAATCGAATCCTGTTTTTTATTTCCCCCGTACAGGGTAAATAAAGGCAGGCCTGTTTTTTGATCGACATCGTTACCAAATTTCTCTCCGCGCTCTACGTTACCACGAAAACCGTGCTCTGGTGCAAAGGCAAACTTCAGATCAACTTTATTTTCAAGCAAAACATCCACCAGATGCCGTTTATCACTCCCCACAATTGAAGTCTGATTGCCCATAATTCCAACTTTCTTACCTTTTAACTGTGGCAGATACAAAGACAGCTGGTCAGCCCCCGGGGCGATCGTGCTTTTCTTGCTAATTGATAGCGTATCGCTATTTTTTGTATTTAGCCGTCTTGCTTTCAGTGAATTCCCGCAAGAGAAAAAGGCGACAAGAGATAGTACACAGGCTAATTTTAGTAAGGCATATTTCATCATAAATAGACTATTTGCTCGTGCATAAATTGCATTTTTATGCATGAATAATTGAAAATCAGAATAAAAGTAAGTAGAAGTTTTCGTTTTTAAAACAAAATAACTTATAAAAACGCAAAAGAAAGTAAGTGTTTACTTACAAATAACGATAAAAACAATCACTACAACACAAACAAAATGAACAAAAAAGCGCTTGAAACCCTAATAATTACCGAAACAGCATTGAATATAGGAGAGAACCGTAAAGCCAGCAAAAAACAGAAAATAGCGATGCTATGATTTAACATCTCATTAACAATACAGCAAAACAAAGCAAACATGCAAAACGAACTTATGCCTTTTGAAGACGCAATATTGACAAGAGCATAAAGTTTTGAAAATTCAAGACAACAAAAAAGCTGGGCAGCAAGCTAATGCCACCGGTTAGCATATCAATATATACGGAACTAAGGTAGAGGTTTGAGTTTTAGTTCGACTAGATGACCTCTTAAGGAATGCATAAATTTATCTCCCGGATCATCTTTCCCTGTGATATATTTTGGATCAGTTTCCTTCCACCACGAAGTTTTTTTGAAGCGTTGATATTCATGGTGCCCGATCACATATTCAATAGCGTATTTTTTGCTAAGATAACGGATCAATTCTTCATTTGCTTTCAATTGGGCATCCGTTAAAGGGTTCTGCCGACTACCTATATTTTCAATACCGATTGCACAATAATTGAGGCCAATGGTGTGCCGTGCGAAAATTGTATCAGGCAAAAATTGATAGATCGTTCCATCACGGTCGATCACAAATTGGGACGAGACATTGAGTGCACTAGCTTTTGTTAATTCCGGCCGCCCTGGTAATTTCACTGGATTGAAAGTATTGAATGTTGCTTTTACACTATTGTTTGCGGTCCAATGCACGACAATCATCCTCGGTCGTATTGCCGGCGTAGATTGATTTAAGCCGTGCCTATTTTTCAGATAATCCAGCGATAGTTGAATACGCTCCTGATTCCAGGTGATCGGTTTTTGAACAATCTTGGGTGATTGTGCAAAAAGCGATATTGTCCAAAGGCAATTTAACAGTACAAAAAAGATAGTCTTCATACTCGAAGGTATGAAAAAAGGCCCGGTTCAAAAAAAATAAAACCGGGCCTTTAATTTATCTATATTAGAGAGCATTACTCCTTCGTATCCCACCAGACAGGGAAAGACCAAATATCATCGTTCAACGCATTTGGATGAGATGCTTTTAAGTTATCGGAATTGTAGTTGATTTCATGCGAAACCTGACGAACCCTTCTAAACTGTTTTCCTTGAGGTATTTTAGTTTGGGCCGCCGCGGTCACCGTGTATTCATAAGGGACCGACCACCCTGGATATACCGAACTGCTAAAATCATAGCGACGCATATCATTCCAGTTTTGCTGCGAGAACGAAAGTGCGATAAATTTTTGTGTCATAATTTTAGCCAATGTAATATTTCCAGCCGTACCAATGCCATTATTTAGGAAATTATCAATCTTCGCCTGCGTCATTGGCGATTTGCTCGGACTGGCATCCGCATACGAGTTTAGCTTTATATTCATTAAGTCAATATGTGCTTTGATCCCCTCTTTATAGGCATTAAAAGCGCCAGCTTTATCCCCCTTATTAAACAAAATCTCAGCTTTAATAAAGCACATCTCCGGGTAAGCAACTAGATGAGTAGGCGCATCCGGACGCGAATAAAATGTACCCGAAGCAGCAACGGTACCATCTTTCCACCTATAGGTATCTGACACATCACTGTCATAGCCCTTAGAGCTACTCTTAATGGAAACATACACCGTATCTCCCCAACGTGCCGTATTGGCGCTGTTAATATACCAGGAATGTGGGTTTACTGTACGGCCGTTACTCTGAATAGCTTCATCCTTATCGTTATAAGAGGATGCTATCGGCCCAGAGTTCATGCGGATAGTAGACTGCATATCCACCCCCTTAGACCGGATCATTTTTTTTGGATAACCATACTCTGCCCAAGGCAATAATTTATCCGCCCGCGGATCCTCTATGCCTTTATTGTCAAAATTGGTCAATAGATTTTCATACCACTTCGTAACCAATGTATTGGTATTCATACCCGCATTATTAAAAACGATGGACGTTTTTACGGGATCCGCAAATAGGATATCCCCTATATTGTCAGTCGCATCATCCATATGGGCAATTACTGTGCTTTCACCTACCGAAGTAGCCGCCTTATTTAACGCTGCCAGTACATCATCTGGCTTGTATAAAGCGCTCTTTTTCGACAGATTATTTAACCACCTCGCTTTCAATCCATAACACATTTTCAACCACTTACTTACATCCCCGCCATTCCAGCTATCACCCGCTGACAACGGCGCAGCAGTGCCAGGCTGAGTCATATTAAAATATTCAATTGCCTTATCAATATCAGCGAGACAACCTTCGAAGATTACTTTTCCACCATCAAACTTAGGTGTTATGATGGTACCCAAGGCCTCCGTATAAGGCATCTCCCCATACCAATCCGTCATTAGCATAAAACCCATGGCGCGGATAGCATGTAACGCCCCCAGATAATGGTAAGCCTTATCAGCCGTAGCCTTATCTTCCATATCTTTAAAATTGGCCCCTGCGCCAACAAAGAAAAACTGATAGGGTGTGGTAGACATACCTGCTGCGGGGTTCCAGCCAGCAATCATGCTGTTGGATGCAGTACTGTTGACAAATGTCAGTTGCTGTGTTACAAAACCCGCTCGTGTGCCCGCCGTACCTTGTGCATACATATAATAATGTTGTATCCAAGCCAGACGACTTTGAACCGAAGCAACGGTACTTGACGGCGTATTAGGATCTATATTGATATCCAACCATTTTTTACTACAGGATGAAAATAAAGTTAGAACCAACAGAAATGAGACTATTCTCTTATATTTATTCATGACTCTTCTATCTTAAAATCTAAAATTTAAACCAAACATGACACCAGCGGTACTTGGCACCCCATTGTAATCTATACCGACCGAACTAGATCCCGTGACGCCAGATCCCGCAGCGGAAGCTTCCGGATCGAGACCTTTGTAGTTGGTCAACAACCAGAGATTAGTACCAGTCAAGGTAGCTGTAAGACCTTTAACCACTTTGGAAACACCAGCGTTCTTCAGGAGACCATTCGAAAAGTTATAGGACATTGAGATATTCCTCAAGCGCAACCAGTTTGTCTTCACCATAAAGTTCGCGCTTTCCCGGGCATAGAAATCACTCCAATAATCTTGGATAATTTTCCGTCCACTTGTTGATACACCTTTAATAGTATACATCTGATCGGCCAAGAAAGTGAATGTTTTGTTTTCGTACACTGGAGCGTCATTTGTTCCGCCGTTACGGATAGCACCATCCAAAATTAACTGATCACGATCCTCGGTCCGCTTGCTCATACCATTGATTGTCATTGCGTAATCCGTACCATTATAGATATCACCACCTATACGGAAATCAAAAAGGAAAGACAGATTAAAATTTTTATAAGTCAAGCTGTTATTGAACCCACCCGTCAGCTTAGGCTCACGGTTTCCGATATTATACGTCGTCTGATTGTCACTAGTCGGCATACCTGTATTGGCATCCAAAACAACTTTTCCATCGGGCGTACGGGTCCATTGCGAACCTGAGATTCCCATAAAATTTCCTCCGTTAAAGGATGCAGCTTTCGCATTTCCCACCTGCACATCTGTGACATACAAAATGTTGACACCTGCAAGCAAGTTGTCTACTGTCCCTTTATTTCTGGACATATTTAACGTAGATTCCCAAACAAAGTCATTTTTCACGATCGGCTTACCAGTTAAGGACAACTCCATCCCTTTATTGTAGATATCTCCACCGTTGACCGAGATGAAAATATAACCTGTCGACTGTCCCAAACGCGGTGACAGGATCTGGTTATAGGAATTATTGGTGTAGTAGGCATAATCCACGCCCAATCGCCCTTTAAAGAAGCGCAGTTCAGCGCCGACTTCAAACGAACCTGTTGTTTCAGGTTTTAAGAACGGATTACCTTTCTGCCAATTATTTCCAGCACCGACAATTCCACCTAAATATTCAACAGGTTTCCAAAGGTAGGTATTGGTCACATACGGGTTTGCATCTTTACCCACTCGCGCCCAGGAAGCTCTCAACTTTCCGAAATCCAGCCAGTCTGGACGACTGTCTTTCATCAGTTCGGTAAACACAAAGCTACCGCCAACAGAAGGATAAAAATAGGACCTATTGTCTACTGGCAGAGTTGAGGTCCAATCATTTCTTCCCGTAACATTCAAAAACAACATATTTTTATAGGAAGCCCTTAACTCACCGTACAAACCAAATAGGCGTTTTTTTGTATTGTTCACTGCAAACTGTTTATTCGCCGCAGCTATATTTTCGAAACTGTAAAAATTGTCAACCTCAAAATGATAGCCCATTCGGCGGTTTGTTGTTGTCTTGGTTTGCTCAGAGAAAAATCCAACTAAAGCACCTAGATCAAAATCACCTACCTTTTTATTGAAATTGGACATGATATTGGAAGACCAATAGTTGTATTTGAAATCACTTTCCGACATCATACCTTTTTGCCAAGGTTTCTTAATTGCACCACCTTCACCGATAATCGTTGAGTTTTTAGTCAGATAGCTATCCATCCCGACACGATAGGTCAGGCTCCACCAATCAAAAATAGGCATCGTTGCATTGATACTACCCGTGATACGCTCTGTATTATCCCCTAATATATTCCGGTTAATGGTCCAATACGGATTTTCGATATCAGATTCCAGCGGCTGGCGCCCCTCAAACATCCGATATTTCGTCCCGTCATCATTGAGGTACTTTTTCATGTTATCGCTACGCGACCAGCTGTACAGGGATTCCATCGCACCCGTACCACCAGATCCCCATAGCCCAGCAGATGTCAAGGTTTTATCCGTATTTGCCAACGAATATCCGACATTGGCGCCTACCGTCAACTTACCAAATTTCTGATCGCCGTTAAAGCGGAAGGTGGTTTTGTCAAAGCTTGTATTAGGCACAATACCCTTTTGATCAAAGCGGGAACCAGACAGGTAGAATGATCCATTTTTATTTCCACCTGACAAATTAACGGTATTGTCAAATACCGTCGAATGCTGGAAGAAATCTTTCACGTTATTATAAACAACATCATTACTTCCAAACTTCTCGCCCCAGGATTGCGTAGTATAATCATCTAGTACACCAGCACTGTTGTAATAGCCGCGTTTATATTTTCCTTGTTGCTCCGGCAACCGGTTAACCCAGTTATTTGAAAACCTACTTGAAAAACCAATCTCAGTACGTCCCTCCTGTCCCTTTTTCGTCGTAATAATAATGGCTCCCGCAGCAGCTCTTGATCCGTATAAAGCAGCGGCAGCCGGGCCTTTTAATACCGATACATTATCGATATCTTCTGGGTTTATATCCATGACACGGTTGCTGTTTGAGGTTGCTGTCGCTTGTGCTCCATCGAAGGCACTATTCCCGCCTATTACCGTGGAGTTATCGTAGATCACACCATCGACAACAAATAAGGGCTGGTTATCCCGTTCAAGAGAAGTACCGCCGCGAAGAATAATCTGTGCACCGGCACCAGCCGAACCCGACGCCTGAGTCACATTAACACCGGCAATCTTACCAGCTAGAGAGTTAACCACATTAGCCGTTTTATTCTTCATCAATTCATCAGCCTTGATATCTTGAACTGCATAACCTAACGCTTTCTTCTCTTTCTTTATCCCCATCGCTGTCACAACCACCTCTTCCAACGCTTCCTCACTTCCAGAAAGTGAAATATTAACGGTAGCATCTGAACCCACAAGCTGCTGTTTTTCTTTCGATCCAACAGCCCGGAAAATTAAAATATCCCCTGGCTCGGCTTTAATCGTAAAACTTCCATCTGGATTAGTTTGCGTGCTGACAGGTTTTCCTTTGATGCTGACGGTAACATTAGCCATAGATCCACCATCCGAGGCATTCGTCACCTTACCTGTAATTGTTTTGGTCTGTGCCCATAAACTGGTAGATAGCATCACTCCTGAACAGAATAAGAGTAATTTTTTATTCATGGTATTTAGTTAGTTGTTAATAATTGATCATAACGGGAGGTTCCAGCCCGAGGTTTACATCAATTATAATACAATACTATAAAAAGGAGTTTAGTTATGCAAGTTTATGCATAAGTATTTGAAAAAGAATTAAAAATAATGGAACTACCGCATCTCCCGACAACAAAACAACCTTTGAATAAGCATCAAAAACACATAAAAACGCAAAATGTAGCAAAAAAAATACAAAACAGTATTAACAAACTGCTAAAACCCCTATATTTATATTAAACAAGGATCACAATAGTCACCCTATTGTACATAAATCTAAATTCATGACAAAACATCTACTAAACAGCAAGTTACATTATCGTTGTTATGCACTTCTAGCGCTATTAAGCACAAGCTCCGTAGTGTTTGCGCAGCAAAAAAATTACACGATCAAAGGTAAAGTGACAGATTCCCGCACCGGACAATCTGTCCCCGGCACCACCATTAAGCTCAAGGGAACCAACCAATCCGTCAGCACCAATGCTAACGGTGAGTTTACCTTAACCACATCCATCAATCCCGGAAAGTACGACCTCGTATTATCCAATGTAGGTTATGCGCCGACCACCACGCCCATCGAACTCGGAAACCAGACAACGCTTACACTCACTCCAAGCCTGCAGGAAGATTTAGTGCGGATGAATGAGGTAATTGTTATCGGTAACGCGGTGGGAACAAGTCGTAAAGTCTTAGGTAATGCCGTTTCGACCGTCAATGCCAAAGATATTGCCAATAGTAACGCAACATCAATTGACCAGGCGCTAACGGGAAAAGTCGCCGGCGCCCAAATTTCCCAAAACTCCGGAAACCCTGCCGGCGGTATCAGCGTACAATTACGCGGTCCTAGTTCCATTGTTGGGAGTGGCAGTCCACTCTATATCGTGGATGGTGTTATTGTCAACAACTCTTCTGCGGAGCTATTGGACCTAGGTGGATATAGTCAGAATAGATTGGTCGATATCAACCCCGCTGACATCGAAAACTTTGAGATCATCAAAGGTGCTGCCGCGGCCGCCATCTATGGTTCCCGGGCCAGCAACGGTGTTGTGCTGATTACCACAAAAAAAGGAAAAGAGGGAAAGCCTACTTTTACCTTTAGCACAAGCTTGAAAACCTCTTCTCTACGAAAAAAACTTCCGTATAATACCTTCAACAAAACATTTGTCAATACAACGGCCACCGATCTCACGCAAACAGATGTCACAAGATACGATTACCAGGACAAAATCTTCCAGACCGGTATTGGCACTGATAATAACATTTCTATGTCGGGAGGTACGGCAGGCACAAAATACTATGTCAGCGGCAATTACCTAAACAACCAAGGTATTATCAAAAGTACCGACTTTACCCGTGCGGGACTGCGTGCACGCCTGGACCAAGATCTAAATTCCTGGCTAAAACTCGGTGCCGGAATGAATTATGTATATAGTCATTCCAACGAAATGCCCAATGGTGGCATGAATGAAGCCTATGGTGCGTTGACCGGATTTATTTTCAGCAATAATTTTATTGATCCCGAAAAAGACCAAAATGGGAAATATCCTTCCACGACACCAGTGAATGTGGTCAAAAGGACAAACCCACTTGAAGCGATCAATAATTTTAAATTCGCTCAACGCACAAGCCGCTTTATCGGAAATCTGTCCTTACAGGCCAGACCACTGGAGGGCCTAACCTTGAACTATATCTTAGGATTTGATAACAGCAATTCGCTGGGCACGGCCTATATCCCACCTGGTAATACCACCCCTTCTTATGGAACGGGTTACGCCCAACGTGCGGATATCAGCATCTTTATGCTTAATAATGATTTCAATGCCTCTTATCAGACAAAGATTGGAGATTGGCTGGAATCGACTTCCGGTGCTGGTCTAACTTTTCAAACCGAAAAAAACATGTCGACCAACATGAAAGCGACACAAATGGGATACGGCGGCGAAACAGTCAATAATGGCGTCGTTGTACCGACGGAACTCCGCTCCGATATGAATATTTTCGGTGCCTTCTTCCAACAGACATTCGGGATCAAAGAGAAATTGTATCTAACGGGTGCTATTCGCTATGATATGTCCTCTGTTTTTGGAAGCGAGAATCGTAGCCAATTCTATCCAAAGGTAAGTGGTAGCTATGTCCTATCCAATGAACAATTCTGGCAGAATTCAGCCATTAACAATGTTTTCTCTAGTTTTAAGATCCGGGCCTCGTATGGTCAGTCTGGCAACCTTACCGCGTTGAGCCCCTTCAGTAGATACACCAACTATTCGCCGCTAAACACTGGCGGCATTAATGGGATCATTCCCACAGACCTCATGGGTAATGAAGGTGTAAAACCCGAACGTCAAGAAGAGTTCGAAGTAGGTACAGACCTCAGCATGTTCCATGATCGTTTAGGACTGGAGTTTTCCTATTATCGAAAAAATGTCAAAGATCTCCTTATGAACATCAATTTGACACCTTCCACAGGTTATATGTCCCAATACGCCAACATTGGAACAATGACCAACCGAGGAATGGAATTTCTATTACGTGGGATTCCAGTATTAAAAGAAAACTTCAAATGGAATATTACGGCTGTTTACTCCCACAACAAAAACGTCGTCAATAATGTCCCAGGAGGAATATTAATGTATTCCGCTGGATTCGGCCAAGTGGCTGCAGTCAACGGATCCCCTTTAGGAGCCTTCTACGCAACTTATTTTGCACGAAACGAAGACGGATCCATTTATCACAATCCTGCTGGTCTTCCGACAACAGCCAAAGTTGGAAAAGACAACAATGGTATTCCTACTGGCGCCACACTTAAAAAAGTCATTGGCGACCCTAATCCGGATTGGACAGGGTCTTTGATTAACGAAATCAATGTCGGTTCAAAATGGACCTTCCGGGCTCAATTAGATGCCGTCGTCGGTCAGGATGTCTTTAATTTCACGAGACGTGTCGGTGACCGCGACCTATATGGCGGCCTTGCAGGATATGAGCCAGAACTGAGAGGTGAGGTTCCCAAAGGTACTTCAGCAGCATTGTTCTCCATTATGGAAAACTGGATTGAAAAGGGATCCTTCGTCAAAGTAAGAGAAGTCTCAGCATCTTACAATTGGGTACGTCCAAACGCTAAGATTAAAAATATCCGTTTTTCCCTAGCCGGCCGCAACTTATTCTCTTTCGACAATTATAGCGGCTGGGATCCTGAAGTTAATGCTGCAGGGCAGAGCAATGCCGTCCGTGGGTTTGATTTCGTCGAAGTCCCACTCCCAAGGCAGGTCATTGCAGGAGTCAATCTCACATTTTAATTTAACAATACCAGCACAACCATGATGTTTAGACAGCCACAGATCGTTAAATGGATAAAACCATTCTCCGTTGTCTGATCATCCTTAAAAAATATTCAAATGAAAAAGATTTTCAACTATAAATTCCTCCTGCTTGCGGCGATGGCATTGAGCTTCAATAGCTGTAAAATGGATGTACCCAACATAAATCAACCAAGTGGAAGTGCAGTCCCAACAACCCGGGAAGGGATCATTGCTATTAGCGCGGGTTTACAGATGTACTATTCCACCAATGGCGTAGCCGCGACCTATTTTTACCCTGCCGTAACAGCACGCGAACTTAAGGGTGTTGCTACCTTTACCAACACGTTAGAACTTGAGGCAGGGGGTACTGAATTACCGACAGCCAACGGAAACATCCTGACCCTATGGTCCAGTATGCAAAAACTTCTCGGCATGAGTGAAAGTGTGCTCAACAATGCCGCGTCCATCAGTACCTTAACCGGCGGCACACTATCCGGTACATTGGCGAATGCCCACTTATACAGGGCAATAGCGCTTGGCGCACTGGCAACAAGTTTTGAGAAAGCGAATACACATACCCAAAAAGATGGTAAAGTGACTTTCGTGGATAGACAAGCGGTTCTTGCAGAGGCTATCAAATCTTTAAACACGGCAATTGCCCTGGTTCAACAAACACCCATATCATCCGAATTTACATCAAGTGTAACTGGATCGACCATTCACCTACTGAATTGCCTACACGCCTTCAATGCTCGCTTTAACCTCATGGCCGGCAATTACCAACAGGCCTACAGCGAAGCTAACCTTGTTGATTTAACCAAAAAAAGTACATTTACCTATACAGCAATAAGTGTTAATCCCCTTTGGAATCAGACCAATATCTTGAAATATTACATCGTTAGGGAAAACCTGGGTCTCCCGACAGGCCTATTTGAAACTGGCGATAAACGTCTTGACTTCTATACCAAACTTAGCGGTACAACGCTGCAGCTTAAAGGTTTCTCCGAGACACAGACCGGAGAAGTTCCTGTTTACTTACCTGACGAAATGAAACTGATTAAAGCGGAAGCCTTATTACGCAACAACGGTTCATTGACCGAGGCGCGGGATCTGATCAATGAAGTTCGCACCCAAGCCAACGGCGATCTATTCAACGTCAATGCTAGTCTTCCCGCATATGCAGGAGCCGTCAACAAAAATGAGCTGTTGCTTGAAGTCTATAAACAGCGCTGCGCAGAGTTATTTATGTCAGGTTTACGACTGGAGGACAGCAGACGGTTCGGCCGTCCTGCCCCGCCACAAAACACAACAGAACGCAACCGGAATTTCTATCCTTATCCCGATCAGGAGCGAATAGGTAATCCGAATACACCTGCGGATCCGGCTATTTAAGAAAATAGGGGCTATCACGACAAGATAGCCCCTATTTTTTCAATGCAATCTTAACATCATAATGCGCACTGATATACGCTTGCTGCTCCATTGAGTCCCGCTCCAGGTCATGAATAGCACGGTCACGTTCTTTGTCCACCTCCATTTTTACTACACAACGGTAAAATCGAAACAGGTCTTTCTCCGTTTCCAGAATCAAGCGTGGCACACGCACCGGTTTACCGGTTTCATCCTTAGCAACCATAGTAAAATAAGAGGAGTTGCAATGTTTAGTTTCCCCTGTCTGGATGTTCATCGCTTCTACCCGGATCCCCACCTCCATCGATGAATTGCCCACATAATTAACCGAAGCAATCAATGTAACCAACTCTCCTACCTCTATAGGTTTCAAAAAATCAACCTTTCCAACAGAAGCCGTCACACAATAATGCGCCGAAAACTTAGAGGCTACCGCAAAGGCTATCTGATCCATCAGGGACAAAATATAGCCTCCATGGATCTTCCCGCCAAAATTGGCATTGGATGGTAACATCAGCTGTGAAATTCGGATCACCGAATCACTAACGGTTTTATAGATTTCTTCCATATCCCTAAATTTACCCCAGACAGATCAAAATTCAAAACAAAATCACAGTATCCCTACTCGTTTTGATCAAAAGAGACAAATAAACTCCATCAGCCGGCACACAGGCGCCTCACCTAAAAAATAGGGCAACTTAATAACAGGCAAAAAGCAAAGGGATATCCGAAATAATCAGATACCCCTTTTTCAAATAGTACAAAAGTTCTTTATTTGATTTTTTCAGCGATATAAGGGCTTTCATTGCTCAGACGGTCAACAGCCTTAACCGCAACATATTGCAGTTTTTTATTATTTAACGACGTCGGCACATCTTTCGTTGTTACACCCGGTTCCAGGATCTCATACGTCCATTGCCCACCATAGTTCAGATACAGCACCCATTTTGCAACCTGGTCTACTTGCTGATGCTGCCATTTCAAGAAAATATTATTTCCTTGTGGTGTCAGCAACAACGACGGTTTCAATAGTGGGTTCGCATTCAGCCATGGCGTTGTTGGGACCAAGGCCTTAGCTTGATAAGGTCCATCCACAAGCGCTTGGGTCATCGCTGGATTTTTTGTTAGGCCTGCCAAACTCCAATGAATAACACCCTCCCGATTATTTGGTAAAAGATCCCTTGCCGCGGCAACCTGATTGACAATTTCCTGCACATATTCTGGTCCACGTCTTCCCACCGTATTGATCCCCGGCCAAAGGTGACGGCCCATGGTATTTTCACTTTCCCACCATTTCAATAAAGCCGTATAACTTTGTCTAGCGGGTTGGATTGGCCAATAAAGCTGCGGCGCAAAATAATCAACCCAACCTTTGTTCAACCACAGCTTGGCATCAGCATATAACATATCGTATTGACTTGAACCCTGTATTCCCGCAGGATATCCCGGCTTCCAGATCCCAAAAGGACTGATCCCAAATTTCACAAAATTCTTTTCCTTTTTAATATCTTTGTAAATACGTTCAATAAAGGTATTCACACTGTTTCTCCTAAAATCACCGCGCGAAAGGGTACCACCATTACGTTTAAATTCGTTATAGCTATCCGAATCCGGGAAGTCTTGTCCGCCATTGTATTCCGCATAAGGATAGAAGTAGTCATCAAAATGTACCCCATCAATATCATAACGCTTCACAATATCCATGACCACGCGGGCTGCATGATCCTGTGTCGACTGTTTCGATGGGTCAAACCAGTAATATCCCTGCTTTAATTTCACAACAGATTCAGGCATCTTGCGTGCCATTGAAGATGATGTCACTGTTCCTCCGGCAGTATGGTGCGCACGATAAGGATTTAACCAAACATGAAGCTCGATTCCCCTTTTGTGTGCCTGCTCCACCCAAAATTCCAGTGGGTCATAATAAGGTGATGGCGCCTGACCTTCAGTTCCTGTCAAAAAATAAGACCAAGGTTCTAGATCACTCTTATAAAAAGCATCCGCCGAGGGACGGACCTGGAAGACAACCGCATTAAAATTATTGTTCTTTAAAAAATCCAAAATACCGATCGCTTCCTGCTGCTGCTCGGCAGTACTGAGGTAATTTTTGCTCGGCCAGTTGATATTGGCGACAGAGGCCACCCAGGCCGCACGGAATTCGCGTGGCACAGCCGGGAGTTCAACAACGATATCCTTCTTTTTTTCAACAGCAGGCTGTTCTTTGGTCTCTTTAGTCTCGATTGTATTTTTCATCCGCTCTCTTTTTGGAACCGAAGGCGGATCTTTTTTTACAATTTCAACATTGGTATTCGTATTTACAGGTTCTTCCTTTTTATTTTTCTTGGATGAACAAGAAGACAAAAGAAAGACTGCCGTAGCTAAAAATAATAAGGAACGTTTCATTAAGCGATAAAGTCTAGTGTTTTTTTTCAAAATAACTCCCAAAACTAAGCTAAATTTCAATAGGAAAGAAATTCAGCTTTCGTTCACCCTTCTTACAATATGTTTACATCAGATGAAAATACTCCTCATATAAGTCAATTTCTGATGATAACATAATCTTCCCAACAGGCTCATCAATAGCGCGGCTCCCCTTTAAAGAAAACCTGCTCCAAACTGAAATCATCCGTAAACACGATGACATTAGCCATGCTACCTACATTGAGATTCCCAATATCGCTTCTTTGCAACAGGTTTGCTGGATAGCTTGTGGCCATCCGGATTGCTTCGTCCAATGGGATTCCCACCTGCTCTACACAATTTCTGATTCCTTCAAACAGGGAAATGGCTGCTCCTGAAATCGTGCCATCCGGCAAAGCGTAATAACCGTCATTCAACACATGCTGATAAATCCCTTTATCACAGGCGGCAACAGCATCAGTAATCATAAATAAACGGTCGCCCATTTGCTTTTTAGCAATTTTCACGGCTTCAAAGCTGACATGATGTCCATCCACAATAATACTCGCACAGGCTTTGTGATGGTTAAAAATAGCTCCGACCAAACCCACCTCGCGATGATGCAATGGCGACATGGCGTTAAACAGATGTGTACTCGTCGGGATTCCTGCATCGTAACCATGTGTCCCTTCGACAAAAGTAGCGTCACTGTGCCCAGCACTGAGCAGCAACTGATAGGTTTGCAGATACCGCAGCAGTTGATCCGAAAAACATTCAGGAGCAATTGTCATCATCTTAACAACCTTAGTCCCTAGGAGCAGATCGTCAATCCTTTCCTTCGTCGGTTTTATAATCAGTTCTTCCGGATGAGCTCCCCGTTTTTTTGCATTCAGAAATGGACCTTCTAGGTGCAGCCCCAGAAAAGCATCATGATGGTAGCTCTCAGCGACACGGATAGCTTCTTTGAACACCGGAATAGTATTCGTTGCCAAAGTCATCATATAGGAAGTCGTCCCCTTATCAATCAATCCGTCAGAGATCCGCTCCAATGACTCCTGACTGAGCTCGGCAGAATAGAGATCCGAACCGTCACCATATAACTGCAGATCAACCAATCCGGCGCAGATATTCGCGCCTTTGACATCATGAAGATGATAATCCGCGGGGATATCTTTATCATTGACCGTACCAACAATCTTCGCTCTCTCTAAAAGCAATGTCTTTTTTTCTAAAACTTCTGTGCCGGTATAGATCTTACCGCCAGTCAATGCTATTTTCTTCATTAAAATCATTTTACATTTTTCCTTTGGGACGCTTCAACTTGCAAACATATCGGGGTCAGAATATCGACTTATTATCCGCTCGAAGAGCTTAAGACATCGCCGCAACAATTCTTCCTTAGCCCCTACCATACCTTCTTCCGGTTTCCCTGTATTTTTCAGCCGTAAAAATTTACACAGTAGGCTCCTGATCCTAAAGTTAGGATTTGTATTCGCCCTATCCCAAAGTTTTTGCGTTTTTAATTTTAACTTTTTAATTTACTGTCGTAACTTAGTTCCATGTACTTTTTCAGAAAGCGCAACGCTGACCGGCCCAGCAATGGCAGTATCAGAGCCATGCATATCATTAATGCAACGGCTATTATTGTCTTTTTATTGGGGCTGATCTATAAAATATTTTTTTCATCCTAAACAAGCATCATGTCAAAAAAAGAGATCTTAAATACAGACAAAGCTCCTGCAGCGATCGGACCCTATAATCAAGCTATCAAAGCAGGAAATACCCTTTATGTATCGGGTCAGATTCCACTTATACCAGAGACCATGGAACTGATATCTTCAGGTGTAAAAGATGAAGCACACCAAGTGTTGAAAAATGTGGAGGCCATCTTAACACATGCAGGCTATACATTTCAGGATGTTGTCAAAGCCTCAATTTTTTTAAGTGACATGGGCAATTTTAGCCTTGTTAATGATGTGTATGCCGAATATTTCAAGGAGGCACAACCGGCACGTGAGTGTGTGGCCGTGAAAACATTACCAAAAAACGTCAATGTCGAAATTTCGGTCATTGCCTGGAAAGATTAATCCGTGGAAAATAATAACGAAACTGTAAGCCGCGGAAAATATCTTTTCGCGGCTTTTTTGGCACCTTTTATCTGGGGGTTCATGTCCATTTCGGTTCGCTGGATACGGGAATATCCCGCCGAGGATATTCTATATTTCAGGATAATAACGGCTTTAGCTGTGCTCTGGCTCTACCTCTTGTTATTCCAAAGAAAGACTCTGCGTTCAGACCTCGAAAAATTCAGAAACCTCCCCCGAAACCATAAGATTCGGCAGAGCGGCCTTACTATACTCGCTTCCCTGCTGATTTTCGGCAATTGGTTTACGTATATCTATGCCGTCAATCATATCAGTATCCAATCTGCGGCACTGGCCTACCTGACCTGTCCATTGATCACTGCAGCAGCAGCCTACTTTATCTTAAAAGAAGCATTGCGCCCCATTCAGAAGGTGGCGTTACTCATCGCATTTGGCAGTGTTTGTCTATTGGCCAAGGGTTCATTGAATGATGTTTTGTGGGCCGCAACCATTGCAACCTTTTATGCCTTCTACCTTATCGTACAGCGCATCTCGACCGGTTTTAACAAACTCAACCAATTAGTTGTCCAACTGAGCATCTGCGCCCTATTTGTCATTCCCAAACTGATCTATAACCACCATGATATTCCTACCGCTCCCATCTTCTGGGGTACAATTTTACTGATCGCTGTTGTATTCACTATTATCCCGCTTTTCTTGAGCATGTATGCGCTAACCGGAATTTCCTCAACAACAGCAGGCGTATTGTTATACATCAATCCAATCATTGCCTTCACGCTGGCGGCGACCTATTTTCAGGAATCAGTCCCCTTTGTCAAGTACGTAGCTTATGGTATTATACTATTGGCGATTGTTCTATTCAACAGCAGCAATTTGCGGCAGATTAAGAAAAATTAGATTAGGATGTAGCGAAGCAGATAGGATATGCGTATTTATGGTGTAAATAACCAATAAATTAAATACAAATTATGAGACATCATGTAATATACGGCCTATTTTTTTTATGCCTAATTTTTGTTTCCTGTAAAAAAGAAAGTCTCTCATCGGATCATTGGGGGGAATTAAGGGCTAAAAAAATGGAGGAAATCCAGCTCCTAATCAATTCTAAAACAGCAACAAATATTGATGACTGGTACGTAAAAGAAGCGAACCACTACTGGTGTGGAATGAGCTATTTTCCTATGCACAAATCGATGGAACAAGATTTTAACAGGCTATGGCAAGAATACAGAGACCTCTCCAAAAATGAAATAGATGCTGGGATTAAGGAAGGTGTTATTTATGAACCTTGCGATGACAATTATTGGTATAATGATTCTCCCATTCGTATGGTTCTTGAAAACCAACACCCAAAATTGATTTACCTACAAGATATTAGTCCGACAGAGTATAAAGAAATGCTACCTGCCCTTAAAGATAAAATCGACGCTTACAAAAATAAACTGACTTGTACAGGTAATGAGCAATGGTCAGCAACCCGGATTTTCGAAGGCTGTGATGAATCCCTATTACTTTACCAAAGAGATAAAGACTATACCGAAATCAAGAAAACTGTTGGGCGCTACAATGTGTTAAAGATCGCTTTAAGCAGCTTTGAAAAACCAGATTGCAAATTCACCCCTTCTCCAGCAGTCCAATCCATTACCTGCGAGAACGGCAAACCAACGATTCATCTGAAAAAGTAAGCAGCGAAATAGTAATTTTTAAAAAACTCCTCATACTTTATTTAATACCGGAAAGCTTCAACAATAAAATGTTGAAGCTTTCCGGCATTAAATATACCCCAAAAGATACATTTTTGACATAACGCAAAAAATTACAAAACAACACACAGCTAACAATCAAGTAGTTAGCGGCACAAATCCAGCATTTGTATCAATTTTGTTTCTTAAAATTTTTGATTTTTAATCAACAGTAGTAAATTAGTATTAATTAAGGGAATTCACATGTCCCTCTCCTCCCATCATATATAGGGTATTGAATAACATCCGATAATCATTTATTTTGCTCTCCTGGCAAGTTCAATCCCATTTTCACTAACCACATGCTAAATGGAATTAGCCCATTACCAAGGCAAAAGACTGCTATTGTGAAAAGAGGTATATAAAAAACTGAATATAACTCTTATACTAGATGAATAACAAATTATACACTACATTAAGGATGTTGAGTATTGTTCCAACAATGCTTTTTTCAGCATCTTTACTCCACGCACAGAGCAACCAGGTGAAAGGAACTGTTGTTGATGCAAAAACAAAAACTCCACTCGTCGGCGCCACCATTAAAGTATTGGGTACCTCGACCGCAAGCTCCACAGACAGTAAGGGAACATTTCAGATCAATGTAGACGACAAAAATCGTGTCCTGAATATCAGTACGATTGGCTACGAAAATAAAACCGTTACACTTGGACCCGGCGAAACCACCGTGACGATAAGTCTCGATGAACAGACACAACAACTTGAGAGTGTTGTTGTCACGGCACTCGGTATCAGCCGCGCACAGAAATCGCTTACCTATTCGACACAACAGGTCAATGGAGATGAACTGAACAAGGTAAAAAGTACCAATTTGGCCAATAACCTGAACGGTAAAGTAGCCGGGGTCAATATTGCTTCCAGTTCCTCCGGTCCTGGTGGTTCCGCAAAAGTCGTTTTACGTGGTAATAAGTCCGCTTCCGGTAACAACCAGGTATTATATGTGGTCGACGGTGTCCCGATCAATAACCAAACCTTAGCCGGTCAACCAGATAATGTTTTCGGTGGCCAGCGCGATGGTGGTGACCCGATATCACTGATCAATCCGGAGGACGTAGAAAATATCTCCGTACTAAAAGGAGCTTCCGCAGCAGCATTATATGGTAGTCAGGCCGCAAACGGTGTGATTTTGATCACCACCAAATCGGGGAAGCAAGGACGTACGACCATCAACTTTTCATCCAGTGCCCAAATCGAACAAGCAGTATCGACACCGAAGTTCCAGAACCAATATGGCCAAGGCTCAAAAGGCAAAAACAGTAACACAAGCGTGTTTAGCTGGGGTGATAAAACCAATGGCGCAAACTACGACAATGTTGGCGAATTTTTCCGTACGGGAAGTAATTTTACAAATTCACTGACACTCTCCGGCGGTAATGAGAAAAATCAAACCTACTTTTCTTATGCCAATACCCTTGCAAAAGGAATACTTCCAGAAAATGACCTGATGCGGCATAACTTCAATCTCAAAGAAAGTGCAACATTCTTTGATGATAAATTAACGGTCGAAGGAAGTGCAAACTACATTACACAAAAATTGGACAATGCGCCTACATCCGGATTCTATTATAGTCCTTTAGTAGGTCTTTATCTTTTACCCCGAAGTCTGAATATTGCGGATTATAAGAACTACGAAAAATTTAATCCAAATCGCAGCCTCAACGAGCAGAATTGGTTTACGCTTTCGGATGATGAAACCACACAACAAAATCCATGGTGGATTGCAAACCGGAACTCGACACGATCAACCAGAAACCGCTTATTGTTGAACGGAAGCGCAAAATATAAAATCGCACCATGGATCAGCGTGCAGGCACGCGGTAGCGTAGACCGGACGAGTGAGGTTTGGGACCGAAAAGCTTATGCAGGTACGCAGAAAATTCTTGCCCGCGAGAATGGAGCGTACAGCTACACCAATACCACCATTACACAACAATATGGTGATGTGGTTGCCAACATGAACTTTAACGCAGGAGACAAGCTGCAGATTACAGGATTGGTCGGTACGAGTATCACAGACTGGAAAACAGAAGGTACTGATTTCACCACCGGAAAAGATGGTCTAAAGGTTCCAAATCAATTCTTTATCCAAAATACAACCACTCCTGTCACTTCCACCTTATCTGCCAACCGCAGACAATTACAATCGGTATTTGCCTCGGCCAATTTAGCATATGATAATTGGATCTATTTGGACCTGACGGCTCGTAACGACTGGTCGAGTACACTTGCATTTACAGGTACAAAATCCTTCTTCTATCCTTCTGCGGGTCTGGGAATTGTACTGAATGACAAGCTCAACCTACCTGAATTTGTCAATATGGCCAAGATTCGCGGTTCTTACGCTGTAGTGGGGAACGACCTTCCACCTTATACGAGTCTATTGACAAATACAGTGAATCCTTATGCAGTGTTAACGGTTAATGATATTGCTTTCCTGAAAACTTTAAAACCGGAAAAGACCAAATCATTGGAAATCGGTACGGAATGGCGTATGTGGGATAGTCGTTTGAATGTCGACCTGACCTACTACAAAACCAATACAACAAATCAGTTCTTTAAGGTAGCCGCTAGCCACGCTTCATTGAACAAACAATATGCGATCAACGCCGGAAATATTCAAAATCAGGGGGTCGAAGCCTTGGTTTCATTGGATGCCATCAAGAATGATAATTTTACATGGACCACAAGCGTCAACTTCACCTACAACAAAAACAAGATTATCGAACTTGCAGATGCAGTACCTGAATTTAACCTGACCGGAGAAGGTAGAAATAACTTTGCTTCTAAACTGGAAGTTGGGGGATCTTTTGGTGACATCTACGGACAGGATTTTGTCCGCGATGATCAGGGCCGTATCTTAATTTCTGAGGACGGAATTCCACAAAAAACAAACGTCTATACCAAGCTTGGAAATTCCAATCCAATTTGGCAAATGGGCTGGAACAACAGTTTTAACTACAAAAACTTCAATTTAAGTTTCCTCATCGACGGCAAGTTCAACTATGAAGTGATGTCAGTGACACAATCTTTACTCGACGGTTATGGCGTATCGAAAGTAACTGGCGATGCCCGGGCCAATGGTGGTGTGATTGTCAATGGTGTCACGCCAGATGGCAAAGCGGTCACTAAAGTGGATGCGGAGCAATGGTACACATCAACTGCTGGTATGGGACCTGTGAGCAGTCAATATATCTATGACGGAACGGTGGTGAGACTGCGTGAACTTACCTTTGGTTATGATTTTAACATTAAAGATAGCTTCTTCAAAAAACTGCGTGTCAATGCTGTGGGAAGAAACCTATTCTATATCTCGAAAAAAGCACCTTTCGATCCCGAAGTGACCATGTCTACCGGCAACGCACTAAGCGGTGTTGATATCTTTATGATGCCAGCAACACGTAATTATGGTCTAACATTAAACGCAACGTTCTAACAGAAATACAATGAAATTTACAATAAAAAATATATCCAAGTTCTCTCTTGCACTTTTGGTTGTGGGCAGCACCTTGACAAGCTGTACCAAAAACTTTGAAGAGTACAACAAAAACAACATCGGTGTTACAGATGAGGACTTAAAAGGAGACGGACAAGATCTTGTCATTTTCCTTCGCAACGCTCAAATGTCCATTTATAACTTTTCAGGTGCTGGCGATCCAAACTCATACCAGGTGCAACAGAATCTGAATGCGGATGTTTATTCAGGCTTCTTTATGTCCCCAACGCCGTTCAATAGCGGCCAGAACAACCTCAATTATGCCATGGTAAATGGTTGGAACGGCGAATCTTTCCAAGTGTTATACCTCAATGTTATCAAGGCGATAGACAAATTGAAAAAAAATGGTCTTGCAGAAACTTATCCGGCATTATGGGGATCAGCGCTGGTCATCAAAGTGGAGGCTGCAAGCCGCGTTACTGATATCTATGGCCCTATCCCTTACAGTCAGGTGGGCACATCCAATACAATTCCTTACGATAAACAGTCGGATGTGTACAACAGCTTTTTCAAAGAACTTGATGAAGCGGTAACTGTACTGAAGGCTTATAAAGCAGATAGCCCAATGGCTGCAAAAATCGACCAGATTGATTTGGTTTTCCCAAATACAGATAATCAGGTAAGATTTAAAAATTGGTTAAAAATTGCCAACTCTCTGCGTTTACGCCTGGCAATGCGCCTGGTTAAAGTTGCCCCTCAGCTCGCAAAAGCACAAGCTGAAAAGGCATTGGATCCAGCCAATGGTGGTGTTCTGGAAAGCAATTCCGATAATTTCAAAGTTACCGTACCTACCGATGGGACCTATAGCAATCCACTTTGGTTTATTGCCAAAAACTGGGCCGATACACGTATCAATGCAACACTTTCATCTTACATGGTCGGACTGAAAGATCCTCGGATCTCGAAATATATGTCTCCCGTTTCAAATGATCCGACGTTGAAAGCAGTGGCAGGTCAATACATCGGTATTCGTACCGGTGCAGAGGGTATTGAAAAAGACAAATACCAAAAACTTTCAACATTGAATACAGAAGGTACCACACCGACCTTCACCGCGAGTACAGCACCGGTCCTGATGACAGCAGCAGAAGTTTACTTTTTACGCGCCGAAGCAGCCTTAAGAGGCTGGAACAATGCCGGCGGAACAGCGCAGGCATTGTATGAGAAGGGCGTGGAGACTTCATTCGCACAGTGGGGAGTTTCCTCAGCCGCGAATACTTACTTAAACGACAATACAAGCAAAGCGGCCGACTATGTCGATCCATTCAATGCAGACAATAATGCAAAATCACCAAGTTCATTAACGATCAAGTGGAACGAAGGTGCAACCAATGAGGAAAAACTAGAACGCATCATTACACAAAAATGGCTGGCCATCTTCCCTGAAGGACAGGAGGCATGGAGTGAATTCCGCCGTACCGGATATCCACGTTTATTCCCGGTAGTTGTCAACAACAGCGGTGGGCTCATCGACACCAAAATACAGATACGTCGATTGCCGTTCCCACAAAACGAATACAATACAAACCAAGCTGAAGTACAAAACGCGATATCACTTTTAGGCGGCCCCGACAATGGCGGAACCCGTCTATGGTGGGATGTTGCTAAAGGAAATTTCTAAGTAGAATTCCCAGCTATACCACAGCGGCTTAATCATAAGGTTAAGCCGCTTTTTTTTTGCGTACCGTTCATGTTTTCACCTTCCGCCCCCTCACCATCTGTCAATAAAACCTAGTTTTAAAATATCGCAGTCCCGAGAAATTTTCAATTGTCACTGTAGCAAACAGTACAGATTGACCGTTCAATAAAACAAACCAAATGTGCAATTATGAAAAGTTTGTCAACACTAGGCTTAACAACCATGCTCGCATGCATTATGCTATTTGTTGTCTGTAAATCCGAATCCCATCTTGACAATCTCTATAAAGGAAAAACCGAAAAGGAATTGGAAGCACTTTCAGCTGAAAAGTTCAGTAAAATCGTTGCATTCGCGAGCCCAAAAAACTGTTCCGACACCTCAGAATGGGAAATGATGGATATCCAGACCGTATGTGGCACTAGTTACATTCCTTACCACCGTTCAGTAGATAAGACCAGCTTGCAGAATATGGTCCATGATTATAATAAACTGATGAAAATATACCAGCCCATGATAGCGCCAAGGATCAACTGTATGCCCTATCAGAAACCTCTTGAAGTTATCTGTAAGGAAGGGAAAGCCTCTATTCTATACCAAAACCCCTAAAATCGCAAATATCATGGCTTCAAAACTGATCCATGCATCCTCCAGAAAGCCACAAAAATTGAACCGCACCAAATTATAGACAAATGAAAAAAATAATATTTACGCTTCCTATTATAGGATTTTTATTATTCCTAGCCTGTTCAAAAGACAATTTTAAATCGTTTGAATACTGGGACGAACAAGTGATTGAAAAAACTGAGGAACTCACTACGCTGCTCCAGTCTGTTCCCTGCACAAATATTGAGGAGTTTGAAATAATACAACAGCCCTACTATACCTATTACCTAGTACATTCCTCACTGAAGAGCCAATTCGAAAAATTAAAACAGGAATTGGATCATCTTCAGGACGAGCGTTATAAAGCCGCTGAACGTGAAGGTAAGATTCCTTATGAGACACAGCTTCTGAGCATGCCGATCCCCAATCCTCCCGTAGGAAAAATCTGTGACAACGGAAAACCCAAACTCCGCTTTGCAGATAATCTTTCCCTCGAAGAAGTAAACGTGGAATTGCCCAAAAGATACAAAGAGCTTCAAGAATTCTATAAAGACATTACCTGCGATAATCCAAACGATTGGCAAAGTCATTTTTTGCGAACAGGATGTTGTATGGAAGCAATCGCAGTACACAAAACCATCCGATCAGCAGAGATGATAGAAAAAATCCAACTATACAATCGACTCACCGAAAGAAAACTCAGTTTGGAAAAAACAAGCTGTCAAGGCGACTGTCCAAATAGCGCAAGACCAGTTCAATGCAGGGATGGCAAGCCATATATAGAAGTATATAAATCGTAAAAATTAAATTTTTCGTATTTTAGCCATTCGAGAAGAATGGCTGAATTAAGTTTAATTACCCCGATAGAATACCTCAAAGGTGTAGGTCCCCAAAAGGCAGATGTACTCAAAAAAGAGTTACAGGTATTTACCATTGGAGATCTGTTGACCCAATACCCTTTCCGTTATATCGACCGTACAGAATTCCACAAGATCCGAAAGCTGCATCCCGAAATGATGGCGGCGCAGGTACTGGGGCGCCTGGTTTCACTGCAACTCGTGGGTGAAAAAAGGACCAAACGCCTCGTCGGCTCATTCAAGGACGAAACAGGTTCCATGGAGCTCGTCTGGTTCCAGTCTATTCCCTGGCTCCAAAAGTCTTTGAAAGTAGGCTCGGCCTATATCATTTACGGCAAACCCAGTGAATTTAATGGACAGCTATCCATCACCCATCCTGAAATGGACCTCTACAATCCGCAGGTCAAGCAAGCGGGCAACATGAGCCTACAGCCGGTCTATTCCTCCACGGAAAAACTCAAAAAATTCAATTTGGACACCAAGGGCATCCAGCGCCTGCAGCAGACCGCATTGGAAACCGTGTTTCGGAGTATAGGTGAGACGATCCCCCAGGAAATAATCGCAAAACATCAGCTGGTTTCTCACCAGCAGGCTTTGGCCGCCATTCATTTCCCGAGCAACCAAAAGGAATTGAACCAGGCGATCAAGCGGATCAAATTTGAAGAACTGTTTTTCATCCAGCTCAAACTGCTCAACAATAAGCAGCTGAACACACAGAAATTCAGGGGGCAACGCTTCAACAAAGTAGGTGAAAAGTTCAACACTTTTTTTACCGAACGTCTTCCATTTCCATTGACCGGAGCACAGAAACGCGTTATTAAAGAAATCCGTATCGATACCAATACCGGCGCGCAGATGAACCGTCTGGTGCAGGGCGATGTAGGCTCCGGCAAAACCGTGGTTGCCCTGATGAGCATGCTGCTCGCCGTTGACAATGGTTTTCAGGCCTGTATGATGGCGCCGACAGAGATCCTGGCTACACAGCACTACCAGGGGCTCAAACAGCTCGTCGGCGATGATCTCGTCAGCATCAAGCTGCTTACCGGCTCAACCAGCACAAAAGAACGCCGGTTGATCCATCAGGCCCTCGAAGAGGGGACACTTGATATCCTGATCGGTACCCATGCACTCATTGAGGATAAGGTTCAATTTAAAAATCTCGGCTTCGTCGTGATCGATGAACAACACCGTTTTGGTGTGGAACAACGGGCCAAGCTCTGGCGCAAGAATGTTATTCCACCACATATGCTGGTGATGACAGCTACGCCCATTCCCCGAACCTTGGCGATGACCATGTATGGTGACCTCGATATTTCGGTGATCGACGAGCTTCCGGCCGGACGTAAGCCTATTAAAACCGTCCATTTCTTTGAGAGCTCCCGCCTGCGGATGTTTGGCTTCATGCGTGAAGAAATCGCCAAAGGCAGACAGGTCTATGTGGTCTATCCTTTGATCAAAGAAAGTGAAAAACTCGATCTGATCTATTTGGAGGCCGGCCTGGAGAATCTGCAGCGCGAATTCCCTCTTCCGCAGTATAAGATCAGTATTGTACACGGCAAAATGCCTGTGAAAGATAAGGATTTTGAGATGCAACGTTTTGTGAAACACGAGACGCAGATCATGGTGGCAACAACGGTAATTGAAGTTGGGGTCAATGTGCCCAATGCCTCGGTTATGGTCATTGAAAACTCCGAACGGTTTGGTCTCTCCCAGCTTCATCAATTGCGGGGACGCGTGGGCCGTGGCGCCGAACAGTCCTTTTGTATCTTGATGTCAGGAAATAAGCTCAGCAAAGAAGGGCGTCTCCGATTGGACACCATGGTGCGGACCAATGATGGTTTTGAGATTGCCGAAGTTGACTTACAGCTACGTGGCCCCGGCGACATTTCCGGTACACAACAGTCCGGCGTGCTCGACCTTAAGATGGCCAATCTGGCGACAGACCAGGCCTTATTGACCGAATGCAGAAACACCGTCATTGCCCTATTCAAAGAAGACCCTATGCTGCAAAGCGAAAAAAACTACTTGCTCCGGAGTTTTTTGGCCCGGAAATCAGATGGCATTGCCTGGGACAAAATCTCCTGATCATCGGCCAGCCGGCCATTAACAAGCTTCCCCCCCCCTCCATCACTTGTTTTATTCAGGAGTCCATTCAATGCTGTTCGAAAACGCTTCAACAAACTAGGATAAATCAGTTCGAAGACATGCCGTTACCAGTGAAACCTGTTTATCAAAATCAAGAAAAAGATCGCCGCCGCCAGCTAATAGACTATCTATCATCAATTCGCTTGTATATAAAATCAAAATTATTTATTTTTGCATCATTATGAACATGATATAGAAAATATCCCCTTCTTTTACTAGGCAAAAGATGGCGACCGACCGCTTACTTATTTTGAGTTGCCCTGGTAAGCAAATCACAAGAGACTTATTGGTTAATGAAGAATTATGTCCTATTTAGGTGCCCATCTTGTTTGGTGTACAAACGCATAAATTCTTAAATTTACCTTTTCAAAACAATAATTAAAAGTGAACGTATAACAAGATATAGGCAATAGATCGCAGTGTGCGGCTTAGTGACCTACCTACTTCACTTAATATACTTAATAGGACAAAATGGCCAGAATTAAAATACACGATACAGCAATAAAACCCGAAACAGCCGTCTTGGTCAGTGTGATCACGCAGGGCGTGACTGAGGCAAAAGCAAAGGAATATCTGGAAGAACTTGAATTTCTTGTACAGACAGCCGGTGGCGAGACCAAAGGCATGTTTACACAGAAATTAGCTTTTCCGGATAGAGCGACATTTGTCGGCAGTGGAAAACTTGAAGAGATCAAAGCCTATGTCGAAGCTGAAGAGATTGACATTGTTGTCTTTGACGATGAGTTGTCCCCTTCCCAATTGCGCAACATCGAGAAAGAACTCAAACGCAAGATTTTGGACCGTTCCAATCTGATCCTGGATATCTTTGCCCGACATGCAAAAACTGCACAGGCAAAAACCCAGGTCGAACTGGCGCAGCTGCAATACCTGTTACCCCGATTGACCCGCCTGTGGACCCACTTGGAGCGTCAGCGTGGGGGGATCGGTATGCGTGGTCCCGGTGAATCGCAGATCGAAACCGATAGACGGATTATCCTGGACAAAATTTCATTGTTCAAGGAAAGACTGCGCGCGATCGACAAGCAGAATGAAACCCAGCGCAAAAACCGTGGCGAGATGATCCGCGTAGCGCTGGTAGGCTATACAAACGTCGGTAAATCAACGATCATGAACATGATCTCCAAATCTGACGTGTTGATCGAAAACAAGCTCTTCGCAACGCTTGACACAACAGTACGCAAGGTTGTTATCGATAATCTTCCCTTCCTGTTGTCCGACACGGTAGGATTTATCCGCAAATTACCGCATCATCTGGTGGAATGTTTCAAATCTACCTTGGATGAGGTCAGAGAGGCAGATGTGCTGATCCACGTGGTGGATATCTCACACCCTAACTTTGAAGATCACATCCAGGCCGTAAATGAGACATTGAAAGACCTGAAAGCGCTGGATAAGCCCGTGATCACCGTGTTCAACAAGATAGACTTGTACAAACCGGCAGTTGAAGAAGGACAGGACGGTGAAGAGGTGGAGGTTACATTGGACGATTTCCGCAATTCATGGATGGCGAAAAATTCCGATCCGGCGATCTTCCTATCTGCAACAAACAAGACAAATATCGAAGAGTTCAAGCAAACCCTTTACGATATCATCGTGAAGATGCATAATGAACGTTACCCGTACAACAATTTGTTGTATTAATTTGACTAACATGATGGCGGATCGTTACCGACGATCCGTCTTCTTAAAAAGATAAGCAATGAATAAAGTGGTGCAGTTCCAAGACTGGGGACTTGTAGACTATCAGGAAGCCTGGGATAGACAAGAGTCCATCTTCAAGGGCGTATTGGATATCAAACACGACAATCGGGTCAATGCGACGACGACAGACACACCAAACTACCTGATCTTCACAGCCCACCCCCATGTCTACACCTTAGGAAAAAGCGGGCACGAAGAATACCTGCTCCTGGATGAGAAAGGCCTGGAAGAAAAAGAAGCGAAGTTCTATAAGATCAACCGCGGTGGTGATATCACCTACCATGGACCGGGTCAGATTGTAGGCTATCCGATTCTGGATCTCGACAACTTCTTTACCGATATTCACCTTTATTTAAGGACATTGGAAGAAGCCATTATCCTGACCTGCGCCGATTACGGTGTTTCAGCAGGACGATATCCTGGATTTACAGGCGTCTGGATCGAACCGGACAAGCCCACGGCCCGCAAGATCTGCGCGATGGGCGTACGCGCCTCACGCTGGGTCACCATGCATGGCTTCGCCTTTAACGTCAATACAGATCTGGACTATTTCAACAATATTATCCCCTGTGGTATCGACGATAAAGACGTGACCTCATTGAAACGGGAACTTGGTCAGGAAGTCGATATGGATGACGTGAAGGAAAAACTTCGCGGACACATCGCCAGACTTTTTGAAATGGAAGTCATCTAGCAATAGAAATAATAGAAACAAACAAGGACCTGCTCAATATAGGTCCTTGTTTGTTTATGCTATCCTTAAAAATAGGAAATCCTTTAGTAATCCATTTATTTCTTTAGTCCCCTATGCTGCGATTAACAATAGTACATACAATCGTAGCTATACAGTTTACCATCTTTGAAGGTGATGATCAGTTGCCCTGCATCGCCATTCTGAAGACGGTACACATGGGGTGCCTCGATCATATTTGCGGAGACCATATCACCAAAATGATTGATAAAATCTCTTTCAGTGTAATTGGCATCCATACGTTCATGGCCTATCACCAAGATCTCACCATCCGTAAAATATAGCTTATAGACCGTTCCAACAACCTTCTTTTTGTAATTCTCTTCAAATGCCACGATCATATTCGGGGTTTTATAATAGTATCGCGGTTCCCAGCCACATTCGGGCATATTGGGTATCTCGGCAACACGTTGCATCTTTAATTGATTCATCTGCGCATCCTTGATCTCTCCGTCCATGAGCGATACCCCTTTCCAGATAAAATGCAGGTTCAACGCCCTCATCTTTTTTTCATACGCCTCAAAATCCGGCTTTTTATCCAGCTTGCTGGCCAGCAGCAATTCAAAATCAATATCGACTTTCGGATTATTCACCCCATAGGCGGCATAAGATTCCTTCCAATAGGAAAAGGCCTGTTTTAAGTTTTTCTCTTCCCGCCAGGCCAGCTCCCGCAATCTTCCCACCTGAACCAGTTCTTTTTCTTGATCCTTACCTTTTACCGCTAAATAATCCTGCAGGACTTTATCGTAAGTCAGAGCGGAACCTAAAAATTTCAATTGCACATACTCAGGGTTCTCATGAAAATGATCGCCGATATACACCCAGCCGTCGGTATATAAAGGCACATAATCAATGCACAGCAACTCATTAAGCGGTGCTCGGCGCACAGCGGCGCTAGCCGTTGTCGGCGCCTTACGGACACGCAGTTCGGATACCTGTACATAATAATGCGGACACTGATGACCTTCAACACCGCGATAAAAATACTGTGCAGGTTCGTCCGCAGATTTTTTCCCGTCCATAAATGTCTTTAGCGGCTGCCGGTCGATAAAGCCGATATCGCCATTGCT
This sequence comes from Sphingobacterium sp. CZ-UAM, assembly GCF_002000245.1. Taxonomy (GTDB): domain Bacteria; phylum Bacteroidota; class Bacteroidia; order Sphingobacteriales; family Sphingobacteriaceae; genus Sphingobacterium. The sequence continues at coordinate 264,466 of NZ_MTCM01000003.1, forward strand.
GACCTGCACCTTATACTGCCTATTGGTCGAGTCGAGCAGGTAAATCGGCGCTTCGGTGGCAAATATCCCCAAAGGATCATTGTTCTCCCCAGCCTCCCGATAGAGATAACCCCACTTGGATGTATACACCGGCCGTTCGCCCGCTGGCTGCGCCATGCTTCGGTTCACAAAACAACTGTATAGGATACAGCACAGGAATAATACTTTTCTAAACATATAGCTTCATTTCTTTTAATAGCGATCAGACATCCATCAAAGTCGGCTAAACCTATTGAAAACCATCGCAGCGAGCAGCACAGCTCAATATTTTAGCTGAATAATAGCATTTCTGATATTTAACAAAAATAGGCAAAAAGAAGGCCAAGGAAATCACTATAATCAGCTATTTCGCGAACGTAGAATTTATCCGTCCCGATTTCTATAACGAAGTGGTTTTACTAACGAAAAATAGCTTTCCTATCTTTGCATCGAAGCATAAGTTACACAATCCCAATTTTAACAAGTAAACATGATGACAACAGCAGTATTTTCATTTGAGCACGCTGCTAATTCTTCGGAAAAAAAGATAATTGTTGTTTTAAAGGCTCTTGGGGTAAAGAATATCTCCGTTGAAGAAAAAGAATGCTCATCGGAGCTAACGCAGTATCTCTCCGGTTTCTTACTTGCGATTCAGCAGTTCCACCTGTCCCTCCAACGCGGAAATGGTCTTTTCCTGCGCCTTGATTATCTGCTCCAGTGCGGAGACCAATTGTTTGGAAACTGACGAACCTTCGGAACTGCTCGCGGCCATCTGTGGTTCAGGGCTAACGGTCTCCGCAGCGCGCATCATTTTACCTTCCCCCATCAATAGCCAGGCAGGGCTAATATCCGGATGGCGGGTCAATATCGCAATCATTGCATCCGAACTGAGGGCCGTATTTTTCTGACCGCCCTTAAAATTGGCATAGGAAAGCTCCACATCTTTAAAAAATTCAGTTTTACTGATACCCTTTTTTTCAGCGATCAGCAATACACGTTCTTTTACGTTCACAATTATTCTATTTTTAAGACGCTATTATTTTAAACCAAACCGCAAACCAAACTTCCAATTTGTGAAGGGGTTTATCTCCGCAAAAGACGAGATTCACAGACGTGTATTGATCCCAAGCGATTCAACTACTTATTCCCATGAAAAACATAGCCAATGAGCTCCGCCTCCAATAAGAAAACTCAAATTTCCCGTTAGAATCTATTTATTTCCGCAGCGATTCAATCTCATGCTCCAAAGATGACAATAATCTCTCCAAAGACATAATTGTCTTCTCTTGAGATTTAATAGTGATATTTTGAGAAGCGATCAATTGTTTTAACGTATTAATCTCCCCATTCGTGATTCTCTCCAATTCAGGTGTTAGATAAGTTTCTTCATCTTCCTTCACTAAAACGGGCTTAAGCATCTCCCCCTCTCCTCTCAATAACCATTCTGATGAATATTTGGGATATTTTTCAGCAAGATTGACTAACCACTTAGCTTGAACATCAGTATTATTTGCCAGTGCGCGTGTAAAAACACCCTTACTAGCCCCGATTGATGCTTCCAAAGCGGACACACTTATCCCCTCTTTTTCTGAAACAATCTTAATTCTCTTCAAAATAGAACTCATTTCCGAAAATTTTAATATTATAAATTTGTTTTGATGAAATATAGTTCTTAAATTAGCTTAACAGATGATAATTATAAACACAATATTTAACCAAAAACATTTCCTAGCATGAAAAATACGCAAAAGAAACTAAAAGCGAAACATTTTCGCTATTTAAGCAAGGAGTATATTGCAGATCCACTGAAATATCTCAAGGAATTCTTTGAACAAGAAACATACGTTCACTATTTTGTCAAGGATATAAACCTGCTCGTCAATGCTGCTTCAAATGCAAAAATGAATAGCCCTTATTCAAATCTGGGTTACAATACAAAAAAACTGATTACGTTTGTTGAAATAGCCTATGTTATTTTTAAAAAATGCAGTTTGAAAAAGCTAAAAAATCCATTGGACTTTTTTAAATGTGATTCCGACTATTGGAATTACGTATCAGGGGAATGTCTCAGTGTAAATGACATTGAATCGCCAGAAGATGAGATCAGCCGATTTTTCTCATTCCAATCGTTAGGACAATGGTACGAAGTTTTAGACGAAATTTGGATAAATATGAGCGATAGAAATGGCGAATTTCTGGGAAATGTAGGCAAGGAAATCCTTGCGACTAGGGAATTATTACAAAGATTGGCTATATCGCTGCATAAAATATATGAGAACAAATCGCTTCCGGACAATAGTACAAACAATCAAGAAGAGATTGAAAGTGAGAAAAACCAAGACCAAACATCTTTGGAACAGACCGACAACATAAAGACAAAAGAGGGATCCTTCGATGACGCAGTAGAAAACGAAATATTTAGTCTAAAAAAGCAAGTTACCTTACCGCCCTGGTTAGCGCCTCAGCCTTTTTCAATAAAAGCAGTTCAAGACTTCTTTTCTCACGGATGCCTCGATAGATGGAAGGAACATATAAAATACTGGCATAGAGCAGCCATCACAGAAAACTGCTTTTGGTCTGTGGGCCAAGAAAGCCCTTACTACGGTGGATCAACTCTATTATTCAATTATTCCTGTATCTATTCCCTACTAGAAATGTTTCGTAATGAAGCCGATTTAAGAAAGATCGACTATGTAGCCAAAGATCCAAATCAACAAATACTCATCCGTGATACAGCGACAATTACCGTTGTAAACAACGATGATAAATTTCATCTAAGCCACACAAACACTGAACAACTCGAAGATCTATTTCTTTCCATTGCCAAGTTGATCAATCAATACACCAAAATAGAATGGGACGAAATCTTATATGACTGGTTAGAATATGGATTATCTAAAGAAGCATACGCCAATGAAGACTTTTCAAATCAAACTTTGCTTATTTACGATATTTTGATCAACATAGTTGAACTAGCTTATATACTAGCATACGAAAATGAGATTGAAATATTAGATACTGTAGCTAATTAAGAGCACTTTCACTCCGAAAGTCGACTTGCTCCTAAATTAGGACAATAGGCGATAGACTAACCAAATAACAACAATACACCAATCGATTATGAACACCGAACTCACTCCAATCATCGAAGCTATCCTTCGCGCTATTGCCGTCGATGAAATCTATCACTGGACGTATGACCACGATGGCAAGAAATATCAAATACTTCAGATTAACCGCTTGTCAAATACAGCAATTCGATGTATAGATCCTCTCGGCGCGATTAACAAGATCATCAAGAATCACCCAGACCTATACGTCAAAATACACTTCACCCATGAGATACAAAAGAAACTCGACCAAGGATTGGGCCGTACCTATCTTATTTATCAATCAGAAAATCGCATTTATCAAAATCCTGTTCAAGAAATACCACTTGTATTACCCAAATATGCTCCAGCTGAGGTTATCGAAAGAACCAGATCATATATCGATCAAGAGAAAAGTAAAATCAGATCGTTTATAGATGGACACTTTTTCTATCTGGATAGCAACAACCATGCACACGCAGCCTTTATGCTCCATCAGGCCATCGAGCTCTCTCTAAGAACCGCAGAAAAGCTTCTCTTAAACGATGAAAGGAAATCACATTCACTTAGAGGTACCATAGCCCATCTCAAAACTTTTGACTCTAAATTGGCCAAATTGACAGACAGCGAAGAGGGAAAAAAAGCACTTGAAAAGATTGATGAGGCCTATGTTGGTTATCGTTACAATCAAGATTATACGATCAACAAAAGTCTATTAGAAACAGCTTACCAAATTGCCATAAACGCTTTAAACTGGATCTACGATTACTCCAATCTTTTATTCGAAGAAATCAGAGAAAAACTTAGCAAGAAAGAAATTCAGCACAAGGAGATTGAAAAATCCAAAAATAACATTGTTATTTACAACACAAATAAATGTAACAGTAACTACCGCGATCTAATATTAAATACGCTGGAGTTATATTGTTCCCCTTCCCTAGTTGCCTGCTTCGGTTATCATTCTGATCAACATAAGTACAATAGCCCGCTCCAAAACAATAAAGAAGACCAGATAACGCATGCTTACTACCTCTTTATTGCCTATGACAGCCTAAATACAGACCTCGCCAACCTACAACAAAAGACAATGGATCTGCTGCCGAAAAATGTGTCACTGACCTTGGTCACTGAAGAGACAGCACACTTTATCAAAAAACTTTCCAAAGGCCATCCCTTCTTCTTATCCCTCATAAAAGTCGGTGATATCTGGTTCCAAAATACAATAATCGAAAATATCAACCCTGACTCTATTGTCGCTCCTCAACTTGACCTGGATTATGCACGTCAACAATGGCGAAACCGCTACAATAACGCCCGCTGCCTTTACTATGCTTTTGAAGAGGATTGGTCTTTTGGAGTTGAAGCCGTATATCATTCGCTATCACAAGTTTTAGAACAAACCTGTCTCGGTGTTATCAATACAATCCTTCAATACAAACCTCAAACTGTTGGGCTCCCCTTTTTAATGAATCTTTGCCGATTAATTGTTCCGGAAGCACACGCGACCTTTTGCCTGAACAACAGCGACCATGTTAAACTGTTTAAAGAAATTATCAAAGCCCAACAGGAATTTAGATATAACGCGAACTATAAGGGAGATCCATTCGCCATTATAAGATTACAGGAACTTACAAAGCTGTTTATCGAAAGATGTAACGAAGAGATGGAAGATTATTTTGGGAAAATTTCAAGCGCTATTCAGGTGGAGAAAATAGAATAGATACCTATGTACGTCAAGCTACATTTAGTCAATCTCGGAATCTAAATCCTACCACCCCATTCACTGAAAGTAATGCTTTTTAGTGAATGAACTCACCAAAAAGCATTACTTTTGGTGAATAGAATGATTCTTACCAAGTTTCGCCAAGCACTAGAAGCTCGTTCAGCGAGCAATCCCAACCCAATATTATCGGTTTTCCGCTGCTGCAAAAAACAAAACATGTCAAATTATTTGCAGATAATCGGAAATATTCCGATTATCTTACCAATTTAATACATTTAAATTATGAAAGAACTTCAACTAACCCTTTCCGAGCAAGATCAACTGGATGCATTATTGTTCAGCATGTCCAAATCACCCCAAATCGTCAAAGCACGCAAAAAATCAAGATTCATGTTTATGCTGCTCATGCTGATACTATCCATTCCATTTTTCTACTATGAGCGTCCACTGGCAATTTTGATTATCATAGTTAGCGTAATCGCCTTTCTTTTCTTTCCGAAATATCTCGGGATATACTATAAGCGCTATTTCACCAAATATGTCAAAAGCCCCGAATTCCAGAATCGAATCGGTATTCTACACACAATCAGCTTTGAAGATAATTATCTCCAGATCAAAAGCAAACAAATGGAGTCCAAATATCAATACGATCAGTTTGAATATATGACCGAAACGGCTTTCGCTTTTTTTATCAAACTGAAAATGGCGGATCAACTGTTTTTCCCAAAACAGCAGATCGAAGATACCGCCGAATTTAAAGCTTTCCTGACAGCGCTCAGCCAACGCCTTCATATCGCCTATCAGGAGGAGCTGGACTGGAAATGGAAATAGGTTCGAAGATGCTGCAGCGTCCTCGCTATTGAGCCAAAGCGCTGATATCTTTGATTTCCAATATGTTTTTCACATTATCCCGCTCCACGGCATGAATCATCGCCCGTCCCACCTCATGCAGGGACAACACTGCCGAAGGGGCGAAGAATTTTGAAGGTATTCCAATAAAACACCTTCTCCGACCATCCCTGTGGCCCCTGTTATTATAACTTTCATCGTGGTTCGGATTAAATAACAAGCCCAAAGGGTTCCAACTATTATTATTTCCCAGACCATATTATAAATATCTTAAATGGGCCTTAAAAACCATCCATTCCCCGTCATATTTTTTCACTTTTTCATCTGTACCCTCATTTCTATTTGATTCTGTACCTCAAATCCGACCTGTACCCTTTCTAAATTAGCAAAAAGATTTATTGCCATGTCGACTACAGCACATCAATCGTATTCCATCAGACAGGTTGCTCTCTCTGATCTCTCCCAACTGAAAAAAGCTCATCCCGAAGTGAGCAGCAAAAACCTGTTGCGCATGCCTTTTCTCTTGCTTGCACAAAACGAGGAAATAGCAGCTGTTTCTTCTGCTATAGTCTCCGAAAACAACAACCTTACTGTTGAAATTTCTTATCGAACCGAAGTTTCCGAAGACTTATCAACGGTATTTAAGCGCAAAGCGCAGGCTTATTTCGAACAGCAGCTGTTAAATATGTTTGGCGACGAAGAATCACTAAAAAGGGGAATCCGTTATTTTCACGATTGGGTAAATCCAAGCGGAAACAGTAAATTAGTGTAAACATGGAACAGCAACAATTATATAAGAAAATTGCGAACATCGTAGAGAACCAGATCAAAAATGGCTCTTTGACCTACGGAGATCGTCTACCTTCTGTCCGTAGTGCACAGAAATTGTATAATGTAAGCTTAAATACGGCAAAAAATGCCTACATGGAACTTGAGAGTAGATCCCTGATCGAGTCACGACCTAAATCGGGCTTTTTTGTCAGTCTGGCAGGACAGCGCCGGATGTCTATCCCCTCCGTTTCAACTTTTAAGACTGATGAGAAGAAACAGGATCCTGCGACATTGATTGATAAAGTTTTTCACTCCCTGGAGGATAAGGAGATCACACGATTCTCTCTCGGATTGCCCAGTTCCTCGTTACTTCCGATTCAGAAACTCAATAAATGTATTCTGGAGACGGTTCACGAGCTGCACGATTACGGCGATCAATATGGTCAGGTACAAGGGAGTCCGAATTTGCGTAAAGAGATCGCCAAATGGTCGCTCGTACTGGAAGGAAAGATCAGTGATGAAGATCTGATTATCACCTCCGGAGCCATGAATGCCATTTATAGCTGCCTGCGTGCGGTGACCCAACCGGGAGACACCATTGCCGTGGAAAGTCCCCTATATTTTGGCTTTATCCAGGCGTTCAAGTTATTGGGATTAAAAACCATTGAGATACCGACCCATCCCATTACGGGCATTGAACTGGACGCGCTGAAAAAGGTGATCCATAAAATCGATGTATGCTGCTTTGTTTCCAATTTCAGTAACCCCTTGGGTGCGCTGATGCCGGATGAACATAAAAAAGAACTTGTCAAACTGCTCGCTTTCCATCATATTCCATTGATTGAAGACGATCTCTACGGAAATATTTATTTCGGCTCTTCGCGTCCCAAACCCTGTAAATATTTTGATGAGGAAGGCCTGGTCATGTGGTGCGGATCTGTCACCAAGGTATTAGCACCAAGTTTTCGGATCGGATGGGTCGAACCCGGACAATACAAAGACAAGATCCTCAAACAACGGTTGATCCAGACCATCTCGCAACCAGCTATCTATCAGGAAGCGGTGGCCAAATTTCTAAAAATCGGTCGTTATGACCATCACCTGAATACCTTTAGAAAGAAGTTGTATAGCAATTATATCAATTTTAGAAAAAGTATCGAGGCTCATTTCCCGGAGAATACAAAAATGTCACAGCCCGAAGGCGGATTTATGCTCTGGCTGGAAATGGATCCAAAAATTGATTCTACTGTACTATATGATTACGCACTGAAACAGAAATTGAGCTTTGCGCCAGGCCGAATGTTTACACAACATGATCAGTTTAAAAACTGTATCCGGCTGAATTATGCCGTCGACTGGAACGAAAAAACCGCGCATGACCTGATGCGATTGGGCCGATTTTTTAAAGCTGTCATTTAAATGAATCCCTGTTAACCTCGTTATCATCACTTGACAAAGATATCTATCAGACAGTCGGGAGCTATTCGGTTATGATTCGACTGTGCTTCGGCGATTGTTTGATTGTTATTCGGCTACGCCTCGTATCCGCTTCGAAACAGCAAGAAGACAGAGACGGGACTGCTTCGGGATTTGTCCGACAATTCTTCGACTGCTGTTCGACTGTTCTTCGACTGCGCTTCGGCAAACCTTCGACAAACCTTCGACAAACCTTCGACAAAATGCCGACCAGCTGCTGAAGCTTTGCCGAATAAAGGGTTAACCTGGGGCGAATTTGTCCACTGCCTGTCTACCGCTTGTTCGGGCTAGCTCTGGCTAAACCGTCGGACCTCATTGCAACAGTGTCCGAACACATCCCAACCATTGTGCAATGCGAAAAATATATCACGGATGCCTTAGACACATCTCAGATATGCTTAGGGGCTGCTTTATTCAAGCAGCCCTAAGCATATATTTTACACGACGGAATGGATACCTTCCCAACGACAATCAATATATGACCTGAAATCAAATTTGCTCTGAGAGCTTTCGCCGCATTTACCTGCGAAAGCTTAGCGTACAAATTCGCAAAGGAGGTTAAAAAAATCGCCAAAATAATGAAGGCGTCCTAAAAGGACGCCTTCTAATTACTGAATGTTCTGAAAGAACTTTTTTGTCTTATAAAAGGCCAATAGCCCAATAATACCGATCATTAACCAAAGAAAATCGACAACAAATAGGTCGCGTTGTCCATTCACAAATGTTTTCCAAAACCAATTATGGGTGACCAGACCATTGGCTATAGGAATAATAAACGCGAGGATACTGCCGACCAATAGCGTTTCGCGGTTTGTCCTTCTTATACTCCGGCGAATGATATAGTAAAGTGACAGAACCAACCATGCATAGAAGTAGACCTTATAGATAAAATCCTGATCAACTTTGGGACTGATCTTAATGGCAATAAATGTTATCGCTGTGACCGGCAGCATCGTCAAACAGATCGCTGTAAAGACATTTGCGGCCCAAAAATTGAATTTGCGTTTCCTTGGGATGACATTGTTTTTATTCCGCGCAACCAACCAGATCAGAATTCCCGAAATTATAACCAAACAGCCCATGACGCCTAAGATAAAATAGACCATTTTGAGTGGATATCCACCAAAGTCACCATAATGCAGACGATATATAATGCTTCGTACGTAGTCACCATAGTTTGCTCCCGTCAACGGTGATTTCTCCTCAATAATTTTATTATCGGCCACCTTCACGGTCAGTATCCCGGATCCGGCAAAGCTGCTGTTATAATGCGGTTCGAGCAACATGATAACATGCATATTGGAATCCGCATAGTTTTTTACAATAATACGATGAAACTCGCTTTCCGGCCACTTGGTCTTCGCCATATCTAGAAAGGGAGCGATTTTCACATCGCCATTCAGGGGTTTATAACTATACGCATAATCCTCATTGGCGGATACACCAATATCCTGATACATTTTTTGCTGATCCCCCGCGTACAGCAATTTGCTGAAGGGGAGCGCCAGAACCGAATTGACGATCAGAAATGTTCCCGTCACAGCAAAAATAAACTGAAAGGGAAAGCCGATCACCCCCAGGGCAGTATGCATATCCGTCCAGACAGTTTTCCATTTACTGAATGGTCTAAAAACAAAAAAGTTGGATACTAATTTATCCCAATGCAATAATAGACCTGTTATCAATGCAAATAAAAAGATAAAGGCGGTAATTCCTGCGACGAGATACCCGAATGGGGCTATTCCTACGCTAATAGGTACTTGATTGAGCTGGGCCAGAAAATGTAAGCGGAATAAAAACTCGCCCATATCATAGTTCTGCGCATAGTCCCCCACTTTTTGATTGACAAAATTATAGGTAAAATTTTTCGAGTCATCATCGCCACCTCGCCGTCTCCGGCCTTTCTTTTTCTCCGCTTTCTGTTCAGGCGTTATCTTGGATAAATTTTCCTTGTTGAGTATCGTGTCGTTTGAAGCCGTGTACCCCACATAAGCAGAAGTTGCCTCCCGGTGCATATAAAAGTTAATATCACGTCCGTGTAGGTTAGTTTCTCCCTTTAGGGAATCCAAAAGCTTGTCAAAACTTTGATGATCTTCCTTGTAAGTTGCATACGAAGCATTATTTTGCCAGGCTGCAATTTCATTTCTAAAGAATGCAAAAGAGCCCGCGAAAAATATCACATACAGCAGCGCGCAGATGATAATACCGCTTATGGTATGGGTATTAAAATAGATATTGTAATTTCTGTTGTTCATGATCGATTACATCTTTAACAAATAAGGCAACGAAAACACTGCTGCGAGGAGTATATAAATCCCCCATATTTTCCATCCGCTTTTGGAAAGAAAGGCCAGGAGCATCAGCACAGCCCAAAGGAGATAACCACTGATCCCGGCGGTCATAACAACATCTTTTTTATCAAAAAAGCTGGTCAGCAATACATGAAAAGAAAGCATAACCACATAGCCACCGATAAATCCGGCGGTAATCTTCAGGAATCGTTGAAAGGGCGAACTCAGGTATTTTTTATTTGCTGGCATAAGAAATCTTTAGCATATCAAAAATTCGACACAGAGACTCAGGGCGTACAATCCGAATACCCGGTAGCCTGTTAAATAACGGTAAGGGTTCAATAGAACGACCAGGCTCATCATGCACATGACGTAGGCAAAAAAAGCAAAGAATCCTGCGCCGAGCCCCTGTAGATAAAGAATAATCCCAAATGGGAGTAGCAGCAACACCATACTCAAGATGCGCACAGAATGTGTCTGCGCGCAAAGTTTTTTTAACCATTCGGGCCTATGCTGGAACTTCACTTTTTTACTGCAGTTGTAAAAAAGGTAAGCGCCAATAAGTATGATTATTAAAAGTGTGCTATACATCGTATAAATAATTTAATAAAGTCGCTCAATTAAAACTTGTAGGTTAAACCTAGGCGGAAGTTGCGTCTTGCCTCGACGATGTAAGTATAGTACATAACACTGTTCTCAATTTTAGCATTTTTCGCAGTTGTTGATCCGGCAGTCATTAGCTTCCGGTTGTCCAACAGGTTGTTGACCATAAGCGAGATATTATATCGGTTGTGTTGATAGCTAATACCGCCATCCGTGCGTAAGTAATTTTTAAAATTAGACTCTTTTGTGGCGCCAATAGCGCGATCAAACATCCCCTGAACACTCCCAATAAAACCAACACCTTTTAGTGGGCCTTTTTGCAAACGATAGGTTACCCATGCATTCGCAGTATGCTTTGCGGTATTAGGGGTTATATTCCCTATATTTTCTGGTTTAGTATCTTTTGAAATTTTAGAGTCAGTCAATGCATAATTCGCATTGACATTTAATCCCTTAACAATTTCACCCGTGATATCAAACTCAATTCCTTTGGTCGTTGTCTCACCCAGCTGCATCATGAAATAACCCCCGCCATTGGGAAGCGGATGGTCAAAGTCTGTAGCTGTTGCATTCTTGCGTTTGATCTGATAAGCACTTAATGTAGATATCCATTTTCCGCCACCCCATTCCTTCTTCACACCTGCTTCCATACTATTGCCGCGTATAGGCTTGAAAGCATTGCCTTCCCAATCAGTTCCCGGTACAGGTACAAAGGACTGGTCAAACAGGGCGTAAACACTTGTTGAAGGAGTCACTAAATAGTTTAATCCTACACGTGGGCTCCACACCTTATCCTTTGTGGGATCAGCCCCTGTTTTTGAAACCACACTGGATGAAGTAAAACGTAATCCCAAAGATAATTTAAGGCGATCCGCAAGGAATGCCATCTCATCATGTACATAAAAGGATGTATAGGACGAACTTGTCACATAGGCTTGCCCTTGTGCCCGTTCTTTAATGTCCAAGGTGCGGTCAACTTTGGGAAAGACAGATTCCGGAATACCATAAACAGGATTATAAACATTTAAAGGATCACCGGGGATGCTTGGCAACAATGAACTGAAATCACCCCAGAATTTTTTATTGCCATAATCCACACCTGCCAGTATCCGGTGTCTAATACTTCCTGTCCGCTCTTCACCATTGAAGGAGAACTGTCCAAATTTATTTTCACCATGCTCATCAGCTGTACTATAATAGCGCGGCATATCCCCTGCCGCTGTCATATAGTTCAACCAGGTACTGGTTGCTTTCATGTCGAAATTAAAATAAGCTGCCTGGGCGTGGAATTTCCACTTTTGGCTAAGTTTTCGATCAAAATAGAGATAGGCGCTATGGTCTCTAAGCTTCCCAGGCTCCATCCCCGGATCACCGTAGAAAAAGTCGTTGGCAATCCCTGGGTCGGCAAAGCCCTTGGGCGAAAAGGTATAATTTCCGTTGCTCAGGTAAGAAGATCCCTGAAAGGTGTATTCTGCCGTGATAGCAGTCAGCGAATCGATATTATAGGTCAATACCGGAGCGATGACAAGACGATTGCTATTATTGTATTTTGTAAAGAACTTTTTCTTCTGCCCTGCTACGTTCAGACGATAAAGCAACTTATTGTTTTTGGTAATTTTTCCATCCAGATCCACAGCCCCACGGTAGAGATCAAAACTTCCGGTATTAAGGGTAACCGATCCTTTGGTATGACCTGTTGGCTTTTTGGTTACCACATTGTAGAAACCTCCCGGCTCTCCGCTGGCCAACATAAAACCAGCCGGACCTTTGACAAACTCAATACGTTCGATCATGCTGACATCTTCAGCAGTAGGCCCCCAAGAAGCTTCGATGTTCATTCCATTACGAAAGGCAGGGATCTTGGATCCGCGCATACGTATATTGGCATATTGATTGTCCCAGTGCCCCTGACGTGTCGCGCCACTGATATTACGGGTGATCCCGTCGACAATATCAAAAACCTGCTGGTCAGCCATCAAATCCGATGAGACTACCTGGATATTTTGTGGCAATTCCAAGATAGGCGTCTTTAGACGCAGTGATCCGGATATACTGTCAAATTTATAATTTTGATAATATTTTCCATAAACGGCTACTTCATCAATAGCCTCAGACTGGTCACTGAGTTTAATTTCACCCAAATGACTGTCTTCACCGCTGAGGACCGCTGTCATCGTCTGTTTGCTGTAACCAAAAGCTTTGATCTCGATGGTATATGTATTCGCCGCGAGTTTATAGAAAATAAAGCGCCCTTCAGCATCTGTACTGGTGGTCACGCCTGTAGGCGATAGTTTAATTGTTGCACCCGAAATAGGTTCGGATTTTTCATTGACAAGGATACCGTCAATCTTCAATTTGCTCTGCGCCTGTGCCACAGAAAAAATTGAGCTGATCATCGGAATAGCTAGAAAGGATAAAGTTTTATTCATGTGTATTTCACTGGTAGATATGTGATAAATGGATTCATTTTGAATGTGAGATTTAAAATGAATCCATCTGATTTGTAGGTATCAATTTTTATTTTACTTCAAGAAAGGTTGTACTTCCCTGCCAAGATGATGCGTAGGGTTTTCCCTCATGCTCACCTGCTTTCTCAACAAATGTGCTTGCTTCGAGTACGTAAGCACCTGACCAGAGGGCATCAAATGTAATAATACCATTGGCGTCAGCTACAAACTCTTTTCCCCAGCCTGTGGACGAGAAAACAGATACTTTGGCATTGGGAACGACTTTCCCTTCGCTGGTTATCTTAGCCTGGAGGCTAGCTCCTTTTTTTGCATCGGCGGAATTGAGCAACTCAACCTGCAAGGGATTTTTTAATGTACTATAGTCCAATTTGCTTGATTTGCCAATAACAACGGGCATTAAGGAAGAAAACTCATATTTTGTCTGGCCACCTAGATCTTTCGGTGCCTTGACGATCGATAAAAAGTAGGTTCCTTGTTCGGTCGGTTGGAATGAACCACTGAAATGGTCGCCTTTATTGGTCAATTGCACTTGAACAGGCGCTTTTCCCGGAACATATAATAACAAGGTGAAATCCTTTACATCAGAATACCATTTTTCAATCTGATCTCTTTCATTGGTCACATATTCACCATAATAGACTTTTACCTCATGCGACTGATTGACTGTACCGCGAGGAGCGGATTCTATCCAAAGTGCGTGAGCGGAACTGCTGTTACAGTAGAACAATACTGTAAGGAATGTAAAGAGCGAAGTTAAAATTTTCATAATATGTTGATTGATGCGTCTAGTTTTTCAACTTATTATGGAGGAGCTCACAGATAAAAAAAATCCGGTTAACGAATAAAACCGCAAATTTCGTTATCTTGCAAGTTCTTCCATATCCTATATCGGAAGCAACCGGAGCAGCGAGCTGCTTCAGTCGGCTAAAGGCAGTTGCCGCTGTCTTTAGCTTTTACACCATGTGATAGATTGCCGTCTATTGCATGGTGTCTGTTTTCAATCCAACCTGTAAATCTTTTTCGAATAATTTAGACTGATTAAAAACAAAGCAAATATAAAAGGAATTATTTGGATATCAAGTATATTTTATTTTTTTCAGTTTTGAGGTTTTCATTGACCTTTTGTTAAATCAAGCTGTAAAACAAAACTTACAAAACCCGAATCAAATAAATCAGTTGGCCTACATATCGGGCAGCTTCCCTAGGCTGTCCCATATCGGAGCGGTAGCAGATTGCTGAGCGTGAACAGTCTGTCATTTAGCAGCAACCATAGCAGACCGGAATCTGCAATAAAAGTGAAAATAGGGATTGTCTTTATTTAGGCTGACGGGCGCTTTAGAAACAGCGCTTAGTTTAATTATCCAGGACAGCTGTAGCTGATAAAACCACCTGTTTCTTTAAGATGTGGGTAATGTCAAACAATTCCGTTTCCTGGTACCGCGTGGCCACATGAAGTTTGATATTCCCACAATGGGGTTCAAAAGTCGCATGAACGAGATCGACCGTATTATTTTCACCGGAAAGATGCGTTAAGATCAGATGTTTGAGACGATCGGTTTTATATTGGTTGAATAGTTCAACCGCAACCCGATTCGAAAGATGCCCCCATCCGCTGCTGATCCTGTTCTTCAAAAAATAGGAATATCTTCCGGTACGCAACATATCCTCATCATAATTGGATTCCAGCAATAGGATATCGGAATGTTGGATCACATGCTGCACATTTTCACAGGGCCGCCCGATATCGGTCAGCACACCTATATTATGAACGCCATCCGAGACAAGGAAGCTACAGGGTTCTTTTGCATCATGATATTTGGGAATCCCATAAATTTTTAACCCTCCTATTTCAACTTCCTCATTGGACGCAATGATATTGACAAGGTGGGGCGGCAAGTGTAGTCTGGATCCTTCATAACTTCCCTTTGTGATATACACGGGTAGATTGTATTTTTTTGCAAAAACAGACAGTCCTCGGATATGATCGGAGTGTTCGTGCGTAATAAAAATTGCTTTAATCTGGGTCGGAATGATCCCGAGATTGTACATCCTGAGATGGATATGTTTACTGTTGATGCCAGCATCAATCAAGATAGCCGAATCATCTTTGGCGATATAATAACAGTTTCCATTACTCCCGGAGGCGATTGCACAATATTTCATTCGCGTATACTATTTATGAATATATATTCTACTGCAGCAAAGATACAAAAAACAAGAGCACTCAGTTGAACCTTAACATTCCGGCAAACTCAATGGGATATTGACCGCCAAACCTCCATCTGCTGTTTCTTTATATTTGGCATTCATATCCAAAGCGGTCTCCCACATGGTTTTGACCACGGTGTCCAAACTTACTTTGGCTTTGTCGGGATTTGACTGCAAAGCCAGCTGAGCTGCCGTAATCGCTTTTATTGCCCCCATGGTATTGCGTTCGATACAAGGAATCTGTACCAGTCCCCCGATCGGATCGCAGGTCAATCCGAGGTGATGTTCCATGGCGATCTCTGCCGCCATCAGCACCTGCCGTTGTGAGCCACCCAGTACTTCTGTCAACGCACCGGCAGCCATTGCTGAAGAGACGCCAATTTCGGCCTGACAGCCACCCATAGCGGCTGAAATGGTTGCATTCTTTTTAAAGATGGAACCTATTTCCGAAGCGGTCAGGATAAACTGTACAATTTTATTTTCCCGCATCCCATCATGGAAAGTAATATAATATTGTAAAACTGCGGGTATAACCCCTGAAGCACCATTGGTGGGAGCGGTAACCACACGCCCGAAAGACGCATTTTCTTCGTTGACGGCAAGTGCAAAGCAGCTTACCCAGTCCAGGATATATTGAAAATTCTGCCCACCTTCACGAATGGCCATTACCCATGATTCATAATCTTGGTAGCTACGCCCCTGCATTAATTTCTTATTTAATTTTGCAGCTCTGCGTTCCACATTCAAGCCTCCTGGTAAAGTACCGCCAGTGTGACAGCCACGATAGATACACTCGTAAATGGTTTTATAGATATTCAGGACCCCAGCAACAGTTTCACTTTCCTCCCGCCATGCACATTCATTTTCAAGAACAAGTTCGGATATTTTCAAGCCGGTTTTCATGGTCCAGTGCAGCAGTTCCTGTGCGGTATCCACCGGAAAAGGGAGATCTACTTCGGACAATACGCTTTCAGTATCATTTTCCTGAACGACAAATCCACCTCCGATTGAATAATAGGTCTCCGTAATGGCTTTGCCATTTGACAGGAAAGCCTGAAAAGTGACCGCATTTGGATGGAAGGGCAAACTCTCTGTGTACAAAAACAGCAGGTCTTCCGGATAGGAAAATGGGATCGTACGCTCACCCGCAACCTCCAGTTCGCCTACCGCTTTGATATGCGCTACCTTTGGTGTCACCTGATCTACATCGAAGGTAACTGGATCATCGCCGCTCAGTCCGAGCAGAACAGCGATATCTGTACCGTGTCCGGCACCGGTCTTGGCTAAAGATCCATAAAGCAAAATCTTGACCTGCTCCACCTCATGCAATACAGCTCTTGTCTTGAGAACATGGGTAAATTGCTGGGCTGCACGCCAAGGTCCTAAGGTATGCGAACTGGATGGTCCGATACCAATCTTAAACATATCAAAAACGGATATTTGTTCTTTGCTCATAATCTTTATTGTTGCGGTCAGCTCGCTTTTCCTAGCTTTTGTGAAAACCGCATCTAAATTAGCACAAATAAGTGTACAATGTTACCTGTATTTGTATTATTATCAATTTGAAAACCAAGCTGACATTCTTTTAACAAGTATCCAACAAACATCTTACATTTTTTAGGGAAAAAGTAAGAAATGCTTCCCTATCTTTGTTGGCTACTATTTATAGAATGACAGGAAAAACATATTTATATTCTTTTTTTGCCTTTTTTGTCTGTTTATTTTCGACTAGAACATATTCCCAACAAATACCCAAGCGAGAGTTTCGTGGTGTATGGGTTGCAACCATAGGTAATATAGATTGGCCTTCGGTCAGAGCGGGCAATAATGTTGCCCAGCAAAAGCAGGAATTTATTGATCTTTTGGACCAGCACCGCAGTGCGGGGCTAAATGCCATTATTCTACAGGTACGCCCTGCAGCGGATGCTTTTTACGGCAAAGGCCGTGAACCCTGGAGCAGGTACCTGACCGGGAAGCAGGGACTGGCTCCGGCACCATTTTATGATCCTTTAGAATTTGCGATTGCGGAGGCACACAAAAGAGGAATGGAATTGCACGCCTGGTTCAACCCCTATCGGGCCTCAACCACACTCAATCCTGCACATTTCTCCGATGATCATATTACCAAACGTCATCCCGAATGGTTCTTTACTTACGCCGGAAAAAAGCTTTTCAACCCAGGACTACCGGATGTCCGTAAGTATATCATCGATGTCATTATGGATGTTGTAAAGAACTATGATGTAGACGGGATACACTTTGACGATTACTTTTACCCTTACCCCGATAGCCGGAATACAACCGTACCGGATCAGCTGACTTTTGCCCAGTATCATAATGGCATCGAAAATATTGAAGACTGGCGACGCAATAATGTGAACATGCTTGTACGTGACCTTGGTATCGCGATCAAAAGAATAAAACCTTATGTCAAATATGGCATCAGCCCATGTGGCGTATGGGACAATAAGGAAAACAATAGCATCGGTTCGGAAACACGCGGGCTAAGCGCTTATCGTGAACTCTATGCGGATGGCGTAAAATGGATGCAGGAGGGTTGGATTGACTATATCAATCCACAGATTTACTTCCCCTTTAAAAACCGTGCAGCCGCCTATGAGGTGCTGGTATCCTGGTGGCAGCGACATACCTATGGTCGGCATTTTTATGTGGGGCATGGAGCCTACCGCGTAACAGAGAAAAAGACGGGGTGGACTGACAAAAGCCAGATCCCCCGACAGGTGCGTCACCTACGCGAAGAACATGATGTCGAAGGAAGTATATACTTCAGTTCCAAATCGCTCATGGACAATTTGGCGGGATTACAGGATTCCATGCGAAATGACTTGTATCGTAGCCCCGCTTTGCCCCCCACAATGCCTTGGTTGGACAGTATTCCGCCCAATGCTCCTTTCGGCTTGCTCGTCAAATCATCCGCCAACGGAAAAATGAATACACTTTTTTGGCAGAAACCGGATGTGGCCAGTGACGGTCAATCGGCCTATGGCTATGTTGTCTATCGATTTGTCGTAGGTGAGCGCGTCAATATCAAAGATCCGGGCAAAATCATCTTTATCACATACGATGCCGATAAACTCCAGTATACGGATGATGACATCAAACAGAATCAACGTTATAAATATGTAGTCACCGCAATAGACCGGATGAAAAATGAGAGTCGTCCTTCTGACAGTCGGGAGGAAGATGGGGAGAGCTAATCTTCGTCTGAACGATCGGCATTGACAAAACATAAGAAGAGCCCTTCCAGATCAGAATGCTGATAACAGCAAGCTGCTCCGGAAGGGCTCTTTTATTGGTGTGATTTTAAGGCGATCTTATTTGCCCTGTCCGTATTTGAATTTTTTATTGATGGTAACAGGCAATTTTCCTTTAGGGACATTTTGCCCCAATAAGGTTTTGGCAGCAGCCTTTTGCATAAAAGCATCATTTTGATAAGCCAGCAAAATTGTCTTTGCTTTCTTGGATGCTTCTACGCCATCTAACGCATATACATTTGTAAATAGGGTCAAGATGGATTTCTTTGCAAATTTTTTCATCAGCTTCTGCACATTTTCATTTAGCTGCATGGTCGGGCGAGGACGTAACCGCGTGTCGTGGACAGCGATGATGAATTGTTTGTTTTTCTTGATTTCCTTCACCAGACGTTTCATATCATCTTTGCTCAAGCTGTCTGGCACAAAATACTGTGTTTCATTTGTCAATCCCGCTGCCAGTTCGTTCTGGAATGTTTGATTGGCAGCAACACCGACATTAATAATCGCTGTAGGTAGATCCTTTTTAAACGATTTCAGTTTTTCCGTCGAATTAAGGGCTGTAATAGCAGCATCGGATAGTTGATCAATCAACTGAACTGCAGATGCGCGATGCAAGTCAGCATACAGATTCTGTTGTGGGGTTGCCCGGTATTTATCCAAACCTAGCCATAGTTTAGCTGCCAGTACTCTTTTCACGCGTGCATCGATATCTGCCTGCGAGATCCGACCCGATTCAATTGCTTTCAAAATAAGGTCAATAGCGCGTTTGCTATTTTCGGATACCTCAAGCAGATCATGCCCTGCCACAATGGCCTGAACATCGGCTTCTCCATTCGGAAAGAATTTTTTGACACCCTTCATATCCATGGCATCAGTTACTGTTAAACCCTTAAAACCAAGTTCATTCCGCAAAAGATCTGTAACGACTTTTTTAGAAATCGAAGATGGCATATTGGGCGTATCATCCAAGACAGGGATATTCATATGCGCAACCATAACTGCTGGCGCACCCGCTTTAATAAGTTCTTTGAAAGGGTAGAGTTCCAACGTATCTAATCTGGTTTTATCAAACGGAAGTTTAGGCAGGTCATGGTGTGAATCGACATCTGTGTCACCGTGTCCCGGGAAGTGTTTAATGGAAGCCAAAATACCACCATCCACCATACCGTCCATATAGGCTTTTGCTTTTTGGGTGACATTATATTTATTGTCGCCAAAAGAACGAATACCGATGACCGGATTTTTGGGGTTGTTATTGATATCCACATCTGGTGCAAAATTAAAATGCATACCGATACGGTGAAAATCCAGCGCAACCTCACGTCCCATGCGATAGATCAATTGATTGTCCTGCACAGCTCCGAGTGTCATCTGATAAGGGAATGATAAAGTAGAATCCGGCATACGCATACCTAGCCCCCATTCGCCATCAAATGTGACCAACAAGGGCACTTTGGATACAGACTGATAACGATTGAACATATCCACATGCCGTACGGGACCGCCCTGAAAAACGACAAGCCCCCCCAGTTGCTCATCCTGAACAACCTGTGCAACGGAATCAATATATTTCTGACCGAGATTGGTATGCGCGCGTACAAGGAACAACTGAGCCACTTTTTCCTTTGGTGTCAAGGTATTAAATACGGCATCCACCCAATCATGCTGGGAATTGATGTATTTTACAAAATCTTTCTTGTCCTGTGCTTTCGCAATGGATAACGCACCGACCAATGCCAATAGGCCCAGACTGAATTTTTTGAACATAAATTAGTTTGTATAATGTCTTAAATAGAATACTAATAACGCTATTATTTTGGATAATATGAAATTGTTTTTGCAACAATTTTATTAAAACACGCAACAAGACGCATTTCAAGCGCAACGAAAGGAAATATAATGATCCTATACCTGAGAACTACTGCCGGATATACCTGTTGTCTATTGTTGATTTTGTTAAGAGCTGGCTTCGGGACAAATCTGATTATGGACTTGATTGGTAATGAATGCCAGCTATAGCTAAGTAGCTGCA
Source organism: Sphingobacterium sp. CZ-UAM (assembly GCF_002000245.1). Lineage (GTDB taxonomy): Bacteria > Bacteroidota > Bacteroidia > Sphingobacteriales > Sphingobacteriaceae > Sphingobacterium. The sequence goes on from NZ_MTCM01000003.1 coordinate 285,269, forward strand.
ATAAGCTTAAGCAAGCCTAAAATACCCAAGAGTAAAGACAAACGAAGTATCAGCTGTAAGCTTAAACAACCAGAATCTAAATACTCATTACTAAATACTAGATACTAAATCAAATTATACTTTTTTTCGAGGAACAGCGTCAATTCCATAACATGATCCAATTCACCGATGGCCTCTTTTTTCCACAGCGTATCAATGATCAATAGAAGGAACTGTGTTTCTAATTCAGGATTTTCATATCCTAATTCTTCAAAAGCACGATGGATAATCGGCTGTACCGGTTTCATAAACTGTTCATGCTGCTGCTTGGAAAAAGGATGATGGGACAGTCTTTCCTGCAATTTCCAGAATATGGGTTCGGCACTGACCAACTTATTGGGAAGGTTGATCATGGTACGCAAAAAATCTTTGGGTTCACGATAGGTCATCATCCCACGGTGATGGGTAAGGACCTTGCGATATCCGGATTTAACCAGATAGACCAAGAGTGCATCTTTGTTACCAAAATGTTTGAATATCAAAGCCTCAGAAACGCCTGCGTTCTGTGCTATTGTTTTGGTAGACGTATTGGTATAGCCCTGGTCTGAAAAAAGCAGCAATGCTTCTTTCATAATACGCTCTTTTCTACTCAAAACACTTTCTTTCATATACTATGCCGTTCAGTTGATTTCTAATTCTACTGCAAATATATCTAATCTTTCCGTTCAGTTAGGATTATTGTAACTAAAATGATAGTAATTCGTATCAAATAGTCGCATAAATTTGACAAATAAAAAAAACAACCAATAACAAAGCCTAAAACCACGCATACATCCCCAACCAATGAAAATCAAAACCTGGACAATTGTTATCCTTTCGCTTAGTTTAATGCTATTAAAGATGAATGCTTTTGCCCAGCAATATATATCTGGGAGGCTCATGGACAGCAACGGTTCAAAACCAATTTCGGGAGCCAATGTAACGATCATTGCCTTAAAAGACTCCAGTAAACTGCAGACACCAACGGATATCTTAGGCAAATTTGCCAGTGCAGCACTTCCCAACGGTGATTATCTGATTTCGGTACAGCCAATGGGTTATACAGCAGATATCCGAAAGATCAGATTGGTTGGTAAAACCGTCGAGGTCAATTTTAAGCTCAACAGCTCGGAGATCGTGCTGGATGAAATCAGCATCTCACCGACGAGTGTACAGGTAAGGGGGGATACCTTAGAATTTGATGCAAAAAAATATATCACACCTGAATTTGCAGATGCTGACGAGCTGGTCAAGCAGATCCCGGGTGTTGAAATTGACGAAGACGGGAATGTAAAGGCGCAGGGAGAAGCCGTAAGCAAGATTATTATTGATGGCCGTGAATTTTTTAGCACTGATCCAAAAGTCGCCCTTAAAAACTTACCTGCCGATGTGATTGCTAAAGTCCAGCTCATTGATGACAAAACCGAGCAGGCGAAATTCAGCGGATTTGACGATGGCAAACGGATGAAGGTTATCAATATTGTCACCAAGCCGGATAAAAGGAAATCTTATTTTGGCAAGATCAGCGGCGGAGCTGGCCCAGACAACAAATATGCTGTAAATACCCAAGTCACCAAAATGAATCCAAAGCGTCAGTACTCGATAGATATCAACACTAATAACGTCAACCAGCCCAATGGTTTTGCACCACGCGGCAATACGCGCGGCCGTACCGGACAGGGCATCACAACACGCTTCAATGCCGGATTTAATTATCTCGACCGCTTTTTGGCAGACCGCATGGATTTCAACGCCAATTACAGCTACAACTATACCGACAATAATACCATCAGCCAAAACAAAACTGAATATACTGCCGGCAATAGAGCCAACCAGATCAACAATCAACAGCAATCTGGTAGCACCTACACAAACAATCACGCCTTCTCCATGCGGGCAAACTGGAAAATAGATTCTATTCAAAAGTTGGACATTCAGCCCAATTTTTCCTATCAGAGCAATAATAGGCATAGCAGCTCGCTGGGCAGTACCTTATTAAACCTGAGCGAAATGCTTAACCAATCCAACAGAAACAACAGCAGTTTTGGCGAAAATTTCAACTGGGGCGGGGATCTCACCTATATGCGTAGGCTAAACAAACCGGGACGAACGATCAGCGTCAATATGAATGGATCTTTCAGCACAAACAAGGCAAACGCCGCAAACTACGCTTTAAACACGTACTACAAAAATGGGGACTTCAGTCGAATGGACACCGTAAACAACCGCAATTACACCATCGGTGACAATAATGGTTTTCGCACCAAAATTGCCTATACCGAGATGTTAGGCAGATACGCACGTTTGCAGGGAAACTATACTTTTCGGAATACAGCACGGTATTCTGACCGTAAAACCTATGAATTCCTGGCAGAAACCGAGCAGTTGGGCGAATTGAAAAACCGTCTCTCGAACGAATTCCGCAATGACTTTGTTTACCACAGTGCGGGGGTATCTTATTTATTCAATAAAAAAGATAGCATACGCTTTCAGGTCGGATTGGATTATCAGACCGCCAATCAGACAAATGACAAGTTATTTCCGAACAGATTGAAAACAGAAAGTCACTTCAACAGTTTACTGCCAAATTTAAACTTCCAGTATAACTTCACTAAAGAAACCCGTATTGAATTGCGCTATAATGCCAAAACGAATACACCTGCTATTGAACAGTTACAGGATTTTATAGATAATCAGAACCCACTGCGCATTACTTCGGGCAACCCGAACCTAAAACAGGAATACGACCATAACCTGGTCATGCAGTTCAGGTCTGTCAATAAGGCCTCGGGCCGAAGTTTTACATCAGATTTTACAGCGGATTTTATTCAGAACAAGATTTCAAACACCATCTTTACAACTGATTCGGCATTTACCATTGAGAACGATGTCATACTGGGACCGGGAGGGCAATATATCAAACCCGAGAATTTTAACGGCGTATACAATCTAAAATGGCATAATAGCCTTGGTTATCGCGTAGAACCTTTGAAATTGAATATCAACCTGAATAATAATCTCTATTTCAACCAGAATTACACCTTGTTGAACCTGGAAAAAGTAGATGCAAAAACCTACGGAATCAATCAACGTGTCGGCGTGAACACCGCTTTCAGCAGGGAGCTGATCATCGGATTGGATTATAATGGAAATTTAGCCTATTCAAAAAATTCGGCAACTGAAAAATCCAATTACGCTGTTTATAAACACAGCATCAGCAATTCCATCGCATTGACATTATGGCAAAGCTGGACCTTAAATTCGACGTTCAATTACTTATATAACGGAAGTATCCTAAACGCGCCCAGCACGACAAGTTTGTTGTGGAATGTTTCTGTCGGCAGGAAGATGTTCAAAAAGAGAAATGCAGAGATCAATCTAACGGTTTTTGATATTTTTAATGACAATAAAAATGTCAATCAACAGGTCAACGACCTCTGGGTGCGGGTATCCCAATCCAATGCAATCAACCGCTACGCCATCTTGAGTTTTACCTACCATATCCGGGGTATGGGCGGGAAGGCTAATCGAATGCGAAAACAATAAACATCCTCCACGTGGAACAAGCTTATCAATCCACTGTCAGCATATAGCCAACGCCGCGTATATTGGTAATTTTGATTCGAGGATCCTGGCTCAGATACTTACGGATGCGGCTAATAAATACGTCTAGGCTTCGCCCTGTAAAATACTTGTCGTGGCTCCAATAAGCGCGCATAATCTCTTCTCTAGCGATCACCTTATCTTTCTGTTCGTACAGCTTGCGTAGCAGTTCGCTTTCCCGAAAGGATAATTTAAGGACCTCTTCTTGATAGGTGAGTTGATGCTTCAGGCTGTCCAGTGTATAATCACCGATCATCAGTTTCTGACCGAACAACATTTTAGGATTATTTTTCAACAAAGACTCTATGCGTACAACCAATTCTTCGATCTTAAACGGCTTTTTGACGTAGTCGTCTCCGCCGAGACGAAATCCCCGAACCACATCCTCCGTCTGTACTTTGGCCGTTAAAAAGATGATGGGGAGCAAGGTGTCCATCTCCCGAATTTTGGTGGCCAAGGTGAAACCATCCATAACAGGCATCATCACGTCCACCACCATGATATCTGGTTTTGCTATGCTAAAAGACTCCAGGGCTTCCTGTCCATTGCTGCAGTGTACAACATGGAAGCCATTAGCTTCCAAGCTATCTGCCACAATCATCGCCAGACTTGGCTCATCCTCTACGTATAAAATATTAATCATAATTCCTGTCGTTCAATAATAATGCTTTTTCTATACAAAGCTATATCGAAAAATAGCTTCCTATAGGCTAATATGGTAACTTGATGATAAAGGTACTTCCTTTTCCCAATTCACTCTCGACACTGATCTTACCCTCATGACGCTTCACAACCTGCTTGACATACGCAAGTCCCAGGCCAAAGCCTTTGACATCATGCAAGTTGCCCGAAGGTACTCTAAAGAACATATCGAAAACCCGCTGATGGTATTCGGGCGCAATACCCTTCCCATTATCCCGAATACGGATCTGGACATGTTCTTTGGCAGCTTTAATGTCAACTTTAATGCTGACATGTGTTCCCGAATATTTTATGGCATTCTCCAATAGATTATTGATGACATTTTTCAGATGGGATTCATCGCCTTTGATCAGGATCGACTCGGGATCGGCATGGAGCTCCACTTCTACTGTTTTTGTTTTATTGAGTTGAGCCACCTCAATCGCACTTGCCACCATGGCGACAATATCAAAATCTGACCGTTGTAGAACAATTCCCCGCGAAGCATCGATATCCATCTGCAGTACTTTCTCAATCATACCGGATAGGTGTTCAAGTTCTTTTTTTGAAATATCAAGGTAACGGTCCATCTTTTCCCTGTCGTTCCGCACGCCGTACAGTTGTATAGCTTCAATTGCTGCCATTACGGTGGATACTGGAGTTTTCAGTTCGTGGGTCATATTATCGACAAAGTTTTTTCGGAGTTCGGCCATTTTATTCTGGTTAAAAATGGTTTTCATCAGGTAAAAGAAAGTGCCCAACAAAAGACCGATCAACAGCAGCGAAATCAGCAATTGCCAGCTCAGGCTGAAAAGCAGATATTTCCAATCCTCCTGGAACTTAACAACCAGAAACTCATTCTTTACGGGATTGACCATCATCGGTCTTGTCCAGGCCAGGTTTTTTTCGCGGTATTCGCGACGTACATCCTTTACCTGCTCGCGTGGAATCGTAACGACGCTCAACTCATAGGGCACCGAGATACCTTTATTGTTCAGTGATTCTGTGAATTTCCTGTCGATCTGATCCAAGTTCATCTTACTCATTTCAAAATCGCGGAACAAGAAGGGCGGAATAATAGCATTCTGATGATCGCGATCTTTGGAATACATTTTCCCTTTGCGATCTGGATCGCTGCGAAATATATGTTCTTTACGGGGCTGTCGGGCCCGCACCCTTTCCAAGGCCCGATCAAGTTCAGCTTCGGATAACGAGGGTAGCAGTTCATTTTTTATATCCCTGAGAAGCCGGTTTCTCTCTGTGTCGGGATCATCCAATCGTTGATCACCATTTTCTGCCTGATACACTTCCTGTACGGCATTAAAAAGCGACCGTTCGGCCGTGGACAGAAAAAGGTCCCGCCGATTGGTATAACTTCCGTAAAGCCAGACGCCAAGCACAATGGTAATTCCTGTACCTATTAAAACGATCAAGCTGATCAGCAATTTAAATCTTCTACCCATAACGAAAACAAATTTAAATTACTAGATTTGCAATCGCTGTGGTAATTAACCATATTTAACAAAATATAACACTGATTAACAGTAAGCATTGATTACTTTTGCACTATTCAAAAATTAATATGATCAAAAACTTTAAGAGACGTAGTATACAATTTTTACTTCCGCTTTTTACATTGGCAGCTTTTGTCGGTTGTAATAAGGACATTTCACTTTCTTTGGATAATTCGAGAAATGAAACGATTGGCGTAGTACCAATTGATACAGTTTCCGTCAAAGTTTCCACTTATCAATTGGATCCGCTTCCAACTTCAAATACAGGTACGGTTCTGGTAGGAAAAAATAGCAATGCGGTCACCGGTAGTGTCAAATCTACTTCTTATTTGCGTTTGGGGATCGGTACAATAAACGGCACCGCCATTCCGGAGGATGCGGTACTGGATTCGGTTTCCCTAGTATTGAGCCCGAACAAATACTATTACGGCGATACAACCAAAATTCAGAAAATTGCAGTGCATCGCGTCACGGAAGATATTACATTGACACCAATAGATCCGACGCAGCCGGCGATTGAAAGACCATTTTATGTAACTACTCCTAGCATATTCAGCAATAAAAAATTAGCCTATGAGAGCACCCCTTTAGCTGAACTTTCCTTTAACCCACGCGTAAAATCAACGGATTCCTTATTCTTTAAATTCAATAGCTCAATCAGTAATGAACTTTTCAGGTTGATAAAAAATGGGGATAACAGGATTCAAAATAACACGAGTTTTCAGGAGTATTTTAAGGGCTTAGCGCTGGTTCCGGATAAAAACAATACAACGCTTATTGGATTTACAGATACCGTTTTTCTACAGGTACATTATTCTTTTGAGAACAATGAGGGGAATAAGGTAAGCAGCAAACAATCTTTTGCTATCGACAACAAAGCATACCAATACAATCAAATTGAAGCAGATCGCTCGGCAACGAAGTTTGCAGCAATGACAATTGCTAACCCGCAGATTGATGTTGAAAAAACCGATGGTAATACATTCCTCGAAGGTTCGAGTGGTGTTGTAGCGAAAATCGAGTTCCCTACGTTATTATCCTTGGTAAACGATCCAACAATTTCAATCAATAAAGTGGAACTTGTCATTGAAGCAGAAAATAACCCGCTAGAGGGCTATGCGCAACCTGAAAATCTGGTTCTTATGATCGCAAATAGCGAAGGGACACCGGTGAGCGCCTTAGCATCATTATCAGGAGATGCGCAAAACCCAGTGCAATCTGCCCCATTGATTAAAATTGGAGATGCAAATGGTAAATACACCTTTAATTTGATTGATTATTTAAATAAAATTAAAACAACAGCATATAAAAACACTTCATTATATCTATCTTTACCTCCGTTGCCAGTAACAACGAGAACTGCAAGCGGGGCTACAGTAGTGACACCTTCTCAGCTATCAAGAACAGCGGATCGGTTGATATTGGCAAAAGATGGTAATGATCCAAGAATTAAATTAAACATCCTTTATACTAAATTTCAATAATTTATGAACAAGAAAAATTGGCTACTCGTATTGTCAGCTTTTGTATTTACAGTTACAACATTCTCTTCTTGTAAAAAAAGCAATGACACTAGTGAAGAAAAATCGACCGAGTGGTTTCAAAAAGCAGCTTACAAAGGTCCACAAACATCTTCCGCAGCAAGTTTTGTAATAAAGAACATCGCATATGTAACTACTGGTCAATCAAGTAATGCAGGTAGCAAGGCTGTTCATTTAAAAAACACATATGCTTATGATCCAGCATCCAATACCTGGAGCGAAAAAGATACTTTAGCAGATAAAGATGCGCGTAGCGGTCGTCGTGGTGCAATTGCTTTTGCAATCGGTGATTTTGGCTATGTAGGTGGCGGTAATGATGGCGCAAATTTCTTGAAAGATTTCTATAAATTTGATCCTTCAGCAGAAAAAGGAAAACAATGGACTAAAGTTGCGGACTTGCCTATTGTATTAGCAAATGCAGTAGCGTTCACTATCGGCGGAAAAGCTTATGTGGGTACAGGAGAAACTACCATTGCAAATGGTACTGCCTTTACCAATCAATTTTTCAAATATGACCCAGAGTTAAATAAATGGGAAGCAATTCCTGATGCTCCATTTGCAGCGAAGAGAAAAGGTGCTTTTGTATTTGTATCAGGTAATACTGCTTATGTTGGTGGTGGAGTTTCCAATGGCGGTTACCCAACAGATTTCTACAAATTTGATGGTAGCAAATGGACACAGTTAGCTGATTTAGATAATGATCGTGGTGTGAACCGCTCTAACGCTGCAGCTTTTGTAATTGGTAGCAATGGCTTCTTAGTAGGTGGATCAAAAGGTACAGCAAGCAGTTCTGTTGTTAAATACAACATCAGTGGAGATAGCTGGACATATGACAATACTTCTTTTAACGGTGGCGCTAGACAAGATGCTGTCGGTTTTGCAATCCAATCAACAGGTTATGTTGCGACAGGTCTAAATGGTACAACTCGTTTTGATGATAACTGGAGCTTCACTCCGGTTTATTAATCGCAAAATAAAATTATAAAAAAAGGGATGAACCATTGGTTCATCCCTTTTTTTATAACATGCCCTTCATATTGATCGTTGTTTGCACGCTCAGTTTCAGACGCTCATACAGGATATAATCCTTCGAGACGGATACGATCATTTCAAACTTGGAAGAGGATCTGCACAAAGGTCCTTCAAGCAATGGATAGCAGCTTTCGATAGATCTCCGCAGGGATACAAACCGGAATGCATCGATAGTAATTGTCATGATTGGCGTCGTACTTTTCGGACTCCTGAGAAGATAATGCGGATCATACCTCTTACATGGCCGATACAGACACTTTATTGAATAGCATGGTATTGAGGCAGCTAAATTCAGCGTAAAAAATAAAGGAAGATGTACAGAAAATCAAAACAAACCCTTTGCGCATTGAATATGTGAATTTGTTTTGGACATACATTTAAAATCGCATAAAAAAGGCTATCCAACTGGATAGCCTTTTTTATTTAATATATATATATCGTGTGGAATACTACTTTTCTATTGCTTTGATTTCATATAAGGTATTCCAGAGCTTACCTGTTACAAACAAGCGTTTTTTGGCCTGATCATAAGCAATTCCATTCAATTCGTTATCATAAGCCGAAGTATGTTCGTAGATTCCAACCAGGTTGATCTTTCCTTCTACAGCACCTGTTTCGGGATTGATAATTGCAATAATGTCCTTCTGATAGACATTCGCGTAAACTTTTCCATCAATATATTCCAATTCATTTAGTTGATCGACAGGACCATTCTCGTCATATACAGCAATTGAACTTAACTCTTTACCAGTAACCGCATCCAGGAAAAACAATTTATTGGAGCCATCTGACTTGATCAAACGCTTGCCATCATAGGTAATCCCCCATCCCTCCTTACTATTTTCGTATTTAAATGAACTTTCTTTTGTAAATGAATTTTTGTCAAACACATATCCCTCACCCTGCTCCCAGGTCAACATAAACAATTTACTGCCAACTAATGTCATCCCCTCGGCAAAGGTTTTCTCATCAAATTTGATTTCCTTCAGTACCTTTCCAGTTGTCAGGTCAACCTTTCTGAGGTTAGACTCACCGTATCGTCCATTAGATTCATACAATACACCATCGGCAAACTGAAGTCCCTGGGTAAATGCGCTGGTATCATGCGGATATTTGTTGACTATCTCGAATCCATAGTTCTTTGCTGCCGCTGGAACAATATAAAAAGTGCTCGATACGGAGTCAGACTTGCCACCACTGTACACTGTTGCAGAAATATTACGTGTACCATAAGCCATATCTTTGGTCTCTACCGTAATTGCTACAGTATCTGTTGAGGACCCCACATGCTTGTCGTCCACGAAATAAGCAACAGAATCCATGGTAATTGCATCAAATTTCAATTTCAGTTGAACTTGGCTACCCTTTAAAACAGCTTGGTTTGCGCCGGGTGACGCAAATTCCAATGCAGATTTTTTCGACTTACAGGAAGCAAAAGCAAGTGTTGCGACCGCAATAAAATACGTAATTTTTTTCATCCGTATAAATTTGTTTTTCAATTGTGATGAAGCTATCAGATTTATTCATCGGGTGTATGTTTTAAGCGGCATTCATGAGCTCGCTTTACCCGGTTTGAATAAATCATGATGGGTTTCATCTATATAATCTATTTTTAAAGCTGATGAAACAATCCGATCTTTATAAAAACAATCTGTTTGAATAGATCATGAGCATCTCATCGTTATGATATAAAAGTCTGATTCAACATGGCAACCTGGTAAAACTGTGATTATATAACCAAGATTCCGATCTACTTGCTAAAACAATACTAACTATCCCAAAATGCATCTTTTATATAAGTAACTTCTGCATCTGTGTTATTCGTTACAGCTACCACATCAAACCTCACTTCGCCGTTATATGCATGTTTTAATATATAAGCCTGTGCTGCCCGAATGAGCCGCCGTTGCTTGCGCACATCCACAAATTCGTAAGGCTCGCCAAAAGCCGTCGTCGACCGTGTTTTGACCTCCACAAATACCAGGGTATCTCCGTCCATGACGATCAAATCTACTTCTAAATTCTTAAATCGCCAATTTCTTAACACTATTTTACAGCCCATCCTGATCAGGTATTCCATGGCCAACTGCTCGCCCAGTATTCCTATTTCAAGATGTTTCGCCATATTATCCGGATCACTTTACAATCGTATTTCCCAAAAATCCGCCTAGAAGACGCTCTGCTTCTTTTAGTTTTTGATACTTAAAGAGAAGTACTTCCAAATTAGCAATATCCTGTTCCTGTTTCATTTCTTCACGGATATGATGCATTTCCGCACTGATTTTTTGCTTTTTTATCCGGTAGATAGCCTCCACAACCAATTGCTTAAGATGCTCATATTCCTGGCTGACATAGATCTTGCGTTTGTCGTCATTCCAATTTTCACTGAGCGAATACTTCGTCGCCACACAATTGATCGCCAGTTCGGAGACAGCAGCATCCGCATGGGAATAGAATAATTTTGGATCGGGGATTTCATAATTTTCAGCAGCATCCCGATAGGCTTTTAGAATAAATGCAGCGCCCTTATCCTTAAATTCAATATCGCCGATATTACCCAGTAGGACACCAGCAACCGGAATATCGCCATCACCTTCCCAAGTGGCCAGGTAATCGCCGTAATTGATCAGGATGCGGACGATCTCACGTTCCTGTAGGATCTCGGCGGTCAGCTGTGCAGGCTGCTCTGTTGCTTCCATTGCTGGCAGTCCCCCACGCTCATCGTCGGTCATAAAGAAATCAGGTGGCGGGCCATCCATCCCAAAAGGCGGCATCCCTGTATTTGCCGGGGTATTTTGTGCCTTACGGGAGGCATCTTTATCGGCTTTCTTTGCCTTATTCAGCCTTATCTTGTTGAGTTCGGCAAGCAAAATACGCTCCTCAATATCCAATAGGCTGCTACATTCCCGAATAAAAACGGAGACTTTAATCTCATCGGGGATCAAAGCGATACTTTCAACAACATCACGTATTACCGCTGCCCTTTTGATCGGATCGTTGTTGGCATCACGAAGTAAGATATTGGTCTTATAGAAGATAAAATCCTGCTGATGGGATTTCACATACTCTTTAAAAGCTGTGGCACCATAAGTTTGCACATAAGAATCCGGGTCATTCCCGTCCGGAAAGAGCAATACCTTTACATTTAACCCTTCCTCCAGCAACATATCGGTACCACGCAAAGAGGCCTTTATTCCAGCTTCGTCGCCATCATAGAGTATGGTTACATTTTTGGTAAATCTGGAAATCAATTTGATCTGACCTGTCGTCAGGGAAGTTCCCGAAGAAGACACCACATTTTCGACACCGGCCTGATGTACAGATAGAACATCCGCATAACCCTCGACGAGATAGCAGTTGTCCCCTTCCATGATTGCCTTCTTGGCGAAATTCAACCCATAGAGTACATCTGACTTATGATAGATCTCGCTCTCGGGTGAGTTTACATACTTGGCGACCTTTTTATCGGTCTTTAGTGTGCGTCCACCAAAACCGATGATACGTCCGGTCAAATTATGGATCGGGAACATGACACGGCCTCTAAAGCGATCGTAGAGCGATTTATCGTCGCGTTCTATCGCCAGTCCACTTGCAGCCAGGTAATCCGGATGGAAGCCGGCCTCCTGTGCCTTATCCACCAGTGCCGTCCACTCTTCTGGTGAGTAACCCAGTTCGAATTTCTTGATGATATCCTCACGGTATCCCCGCTCTTTGAAATAGTTGAGTCCGATGACCTGCCCCATTTCGCTTTTCCAGAGTTGTTCTACGAAAAATTTACCGGCCCAGGCACTCAAGACATACAGACTTTCTCTTTTGTCCTGCGCAGCGAGCTGTGCTGGAGACCGTTCAACTTCTTCGATCTCAATGGAATATTTATCTGCCAGATACCGGATTGCTTCGGGATAGGAGAACTTTTCCAGTTCCATCACAAATTTGAGTGAATCTCCTCCGACACCGCAACCGAAACATTTGTAGATGCCTTTGGAGACAGAAACGTGGAACGAAGGTGTCTTTTCGTGGTGAAATGGACAGTTTCCGATCAAGGAGGTACCACGCTTCTTTAGATCAACGAAGTCACCCACCACTTCCTCTATCCGTGCCGTTTCCAGTACTTTGTCAATAACCTCTTGCTTTATCAAAATCGTGCTCCTATTTTTAATGTAAAATTAGTATAAATCTGATAGATTTTATCCCGGATCCAATTATTTATACTACCCTTCGCTGTAAATTATACAGCTCAAAAAGAGATTTAGCTCCAGCTAAGCGGTCCATCTCCGTTCCTAGACCTTCAGAATGAGCCAAACAAACGTTTCGATGAAGCGCTATAATTCAATAACGTCCTGTTTTTACACTTTCGAAATGAAATATTGACTTTTATCGACAAAAAACAATTTCGAATTCTTTACATTTGTTGTTCAATTTATAGCTGATTAAGATAATCAAAATGAGTAAAACTATCAAGAAAATATGCTGTATAGGAGCTGGTTACGTGGGTGGACCAACCATGTCGGTTGTTGCGAAACAATGTCCGCATATTGAGATCACCATTGTTGATATGAATGCCGAGCGTATCGCAGCCTGGAATGACGAAAACCTAGAAAACCTTCCTGTTTATGAACCAGGGCTACAGGAAATCGTTGCTGAAGCGAGGGGCCGCAATTTGTTTTTCTCAACCGATATCAACAAAGCTATTGATGAAGCCGATATGATTTTTATTTCGGTCAATACCCCAACCAAGAATTACGGAAAAGGAAAGGGAATGGCTGCGGATCTAAAATATATTGAGCTTTGTGCCCGTCAGATCGCTGCAGTTGCCAAAAATGACAAGATCGTTGTCGAAAAATCCACTCTTCCGGTACGTACTGCCGCTGCATTGAAAAGTATCCTTGACAATACCGGTAATGGTGTGAATTTCCATATTCTATCCAATCCTGAATTCCTCGCCGAAGGGACAGCAATACAGGATTTGATCAATCCGGACCGTGTACTTATCGGGGGCGAAAATGAAGAAGCAATTGCAGCATTAGTGGATATCTATGCGCATTGGGTAGATCACAACAAAATCTTGACGACCAATCTATGGTCTTCTGAGCTTTCTAAATTGACCGCCAACGCTTTTCTGGCGCAACGGGTCTCCTCCATCAACTCGATCTCCGCGCTTTGTGAGAAAACAGGAGCCAATGTCGATGAGGTATCCAAAGCAATCGGCATGGATACACGTATCGGTGCTAAATTTTTAAAAGCATCAGTTGGCTTCGGAGGTTCGTGTTTTCAGAAGGACATCCTAAACCTCGTCTATATCGCACGTAGTTATGGGCTTACAGAAGTCGCTGAATACTGGGATCAGGTTATTTTAATGAATGATTATCAAAAGCAGCGTTTTGCCGACAATATCATCCAGACATTGTACAATACGGTATCAGGAAAAAAGATTGCCTTTTTGGGCTGGGCATTTAAAAAAGATACTAACGATACCCGTGAATCCGCAGCGATCTATGTGGCCGACTATCTCTTAAATGAGCAGGCAGAAATTACGGTGTACGATCCAAAAGTATCTGCGGAACATATTTACGCTGACTTGGATTATCTGAACACACGTTCATCGGAAGAAAACAGGGCCTTGGTCAAAGTTGTCAATACGCCTTATGAAGCCTGTGACGACGCACACGCTGTTGCCATATTAACAGAATGGGATGAATTCAAAAGCTACGACTGGAAGAAGATCAAGGATCAGATGAAGAAACCTGCCTTTGTCTTTGATGGACGGAAACTCTTGAACCGGAAACAGCTTGAAGAGCTCGATTTTAAATATTATGCAATAGGCGAATAACTGTATTTTAAGATAAATGAAGAACCCTCAGTAGCTATCTGTACAATCATACGGATATCTCTGAGGGTTTTGTTTGTGCCTGTTGGCAACGCATAAGGAAAGAGAGATGAAACACAAGCGAAGCAACAGGACTTTTTATCTTAATTGTTTAACATGCCATAAAATTCATTCATGTAATACGATTCTTGTAAGGCATCCCTAAAATTTTGCCATTGCTCTTCATCAAACGAGAAAACAATGTCCGGGTAAGGCGTCTTCATAATCAAGCGGAACTCACCGTCGGGGAATGAACTGAAGAAAAGTTCGTCACCATTACTCTTAATGATGTTCAGAAAATCGAAAAACTTATTCTGTGTAAATGTCAGCACAAAACTTTGCTGCCAGATATAATATGTTTTACACTTGTGGCATACACTAATGTGGGTATCTCCGCGTTGACTCAGAATCTTGGTATCACACATACTATCTATATTTATTTAGATTCATTATAAATAACATTCAAATGTAAGCATTGTTTTTAGAATAACAAGTATTAAAACAAAAAAAGGAGATATATTTTTATATATCTCCTTTTTTTGTTTTGTAGCGGATTAATTCAATCCTCTCTTTTTTAATAAATATTTCGGATCTGGGTCTGCACCTCTAAAGATACGGTACATTTTTGCCGGATCGTCTGTTCCTCCTTTTTCGAGGACATTCTTACGGAAGGAATCCGCTGTTGCTTTATCATACAAAGACTTTTCTTTGAATGCTGCAAAAGCATCTGAATCCAACACTTCGGACCAGATATAAGCATAGTAGCCAGCCGAATAACCTCCAGCAAAGATATGCTGAAAATAAGTGCTTCTATAGCGTGGGATAATTGCATTGATAATCCCTATTTTCTTCATGGCTGCTTTTTCGAAGCCATTGATATCTTTTGAAATTTCTTTGGTTGTTGCATGGTAATCCATGTCCAGTAATGCTGCCGAAAGGTATTCCACGGTTGCAAACCCTTGATCAAAAGTTCCTGCTTTTTCCATTTTTTGGATCAATGAATCTGGCATTGCCTCTTTGGTCTTAAAATGTTTTGCATAGGTCTTTAACACCTCTGGATCTGCGGCCCAGTTTTCCATGATCTGTGATGGCAATTCGACAAAGTCACGTGGCACGGAAGTACCAGCCATAGATCTGTATCTGACATTGGAAAGCAGTCCGTGTAAAGCATGTCCAAATTCGTGGAATAGTGTAGTTGCTTCATCAAATGTCAGCAATGCAGGGTTCTTACCAACAGGTTTTGTGAAATTACATACAATAGAGATTACCGGAGCAACGCGTTTGCCATCTTTTGTGGATTGATCGCGGTAAGATGTCATCCAAGCACCACCACGTTTGGATTCACGCGGAAAGAAATCTGCATATAAAAGTCCCAGATGTGAACCATCTTTGTCTTTCACTTCGTACACCTCTACCTCTTTATGATAAGTCGGTACATTATTTAGGGCGACAAATGTCAAACCATATAGTTTGTTTGCTACTGCAAAAGCGCCTTCGCGTACGGTCGGCAAGCTCAAATAAGGTTTGATCTCATCTTCGTCCAGTGCAAAGCGTTTTTTGCGGATAATCTCTGTATAATATCTCCAATCGTATGGGGCAACGGCGAAAGTACCACCTTCAGCTTTAATCTCATTTGCGATATCCGCTTCCTCGCCTTTGGCTTTTGCCAAAGCAGGTGTCCATAACTTATTCAATAAAGCATAGACATTTTCAGGTGTCTTAGCCATCGATTCCTCAAGGACATATGCGGCATGTGATTTATAGCCCAATAGTTTCGCCTTTTGAAGACGTAGATTAACAATTTTTTGAATGATTGCTTTATTATCATTCGTGTTATCATTGTTACCGCGCATTTGATAGGCTTCCCAGATCTGCTTTCTCAGATCACGGTTTTTGGCATATTGCAGGAAAGGCATGATCGAAGGATTCTGTAAGGTAAATACCCATTTATCCTTCTTCCCTTTGGCAACAGCTTCCTCAGCCGCTGCAGTTTTTAATGATTCAGGTAGACCTTCCAACTGGCTCGCGGAATCAACCACCAATTGGTACGCATTGGTCTCCGCCAATAAATTCTCTCCGATTTGTGTTGTCAATGTCGAAAGTTCAGCATTGATCTTTTTCATTTTTTCTTTATCCGCATCCTTTAGATTTGCTCCAGAACGGACAAAGCTCTTATAGGTCTCTTCGAGGAGTTTGTTGTCCTGGGCATCCAGACCGAGCGTATTACGGCTATTCCAAACTTCTTTGACTCTGTCAAATAACTTGGGGTTCATCGAAATTTCATCCGAATGGCTAGACAATATTGGGGCCAGGTCTTTTGCAATCGCCTGAATACTGTCATTGGTATTTGCGCTATTCAGATTATGAAATACAGTAGACACATTATTTAATAAGCTGCCAGCATTTTCAAGGGCTACTATCGTATTCTGGAAAGTCGCCTTATCGGAGTTATTGACGATAGAGTCAATCTCCAGATTATGTACTTTTATTGCCTCTTCAAAGGCGGGCCTGAAATGTTCGTTTTTGATCTTGTCAAATGGTGGAACATTAAAGGGTGTTTCATAGGCTAATAAAAGAGGATTATCTGTCATCATTTTTTTTTCCTCACAACCAACAATCGCAGTTGCCACTAGCATTAAAAATGGCAAAAGTTGTCTTTTCTTCATATCGTCTGATTATTCCTGATTTTTTTTCAAAGATAATAAAATTAGGCAAATACGGGAGCCCGGTTTCATTGCATAGCAAGCGAGCAAAAACCGTCATCCTATTGTAAAACAAAAACTTATTCGTAACCTTGTTAAAAATAATCTGTCAATTTGGGTAAAACTATTTAAATGAGCGCTATTAACCGTTTCTTTTGGAGATGTGCAGGTGTGCATCAAGAAACTCTTGAAAAGTATCCGGAGGAGCATAGTAAGTACACAGCCATAGGTGCTACTATTTTTTTTACGGGATTATTTGCCAGTCTTTCTGGCGGCTATGCCATGTATTTTGTGTTTAGCGGGGGGACACTGGACTGGCTGCTGGCCATCGTATTTGGCATTATTTGGGGCTTGGCGATTTTCAACATGGATCGCTATATCGTACTGAGTATCAATAAATCAAAAAGTGGCTGGATGCAACTCTTGCAGGCCCTGCCCCGTATTCTTTTGGCGATATTAATCGGTTTAGTTATTTCCAGGCCTTTGGAGCTGAAAATTTTCGACAAGGAAATCCGGGAGAATTTACGTGTACGTTACCTCGCTGACCAACGTGCAAAAATTGATACCCTGAACAGCACGTTCAACAAAAAATACAGCAATGAGGTCAATCAATTAAAGGCGACGAATGTGGAACGTGATTCGCTGGAATCTAGTATCAAGAGCGATCGCACTAAACTGAACTATGAAATATATGGTAATAAAACCACGGAAACCTCGGGCGTAATGGGCTATGGCCCTTATGCTAAAATGAAGGAAGAAGACCTCAAAAAGAAAGAAGCATATCTGGACACGCTACGTAATAAGATCGCAGCACAGCAAAACGCAATCCGTCAAAAGCAAAAATTTGAAGGAATACTGGATCAAAAGGTTCTGTCAAATGCCTCACTGGACAGCGCTGTCAACGTCGCAGGTTTTGCCGATCGCAATTCTGCACTGGGCAACCTACGCTACGATGCCAATGGAAAGGTCAATGAATCCAATGCGAATGCAGTATTCTTTATCGCGCTACTCTTTGTCTTTTTAGAATGTCTTCCCGTCATTGTCAAACTGTTGGCCGGACGTGATCCTTATGACAATGAAATCCAAAATCTAAGAACCTTACATGATTACGAATCAGATACCAATCTCGTTGCTGAAAAAGAGGCTGTTGATCGTTTAAAGGATACATATGTAGATGTGTCGATCAATAAACGCATGAAAGAACTGTAGGGAGATATTAGTATTGAGTAGTTAGTAGTGAGTATTGAGACTTTGGTCGGGTCAAGCCTTCGGCTGATGTCATATAGGTGAGTCTGCTTTATCTGTTAGTATTGAGATATGAGTATTTAGTAGTGAGACTTTAGTTAGTTCAAGCCTTCAGCTTACGGCCTTAGTTTGAGGATTGAAGAGCTAATCTGCAAGAAGCCTAGTGCTTTTATGATCAGCTCTTCAATGTTTTATTGTTATGCCTGCGGAACAGGAAGGTTTGACTACTCCGTCTCTCCTTTTCGAGGCAATCGCTTTAACTTAGGAATAAACGGACATTATGAACCACATTAAACAGGACAAACCACACTTTCATATCGTAAAATATATCACGTTACCGGAAAGTCGTCGTATTTATGAAGTCCTGGTTCTTATTATTCGTCTTCGTCCAGAAATTTAGCGTCGATCTGCTTATTTGCCTTTGCGCCCAACCGCTTCAACTTCTCCACTTTTCCGATAACATTGCCTGCCCCAGTCGACAGCTTTTTCGTCGCATCTTCATGACTTTTTAATGCCCGTTCCAACTGATTCTGAACCTGCTCCATATCCGTCAGGAAGCTCACAAATTTATCGTACAGACTCCCTGCTTCTTTGGCAATTTCAATCACATTGCGCGTCTGACGTTCTTGTTTCCATATACTGGCGATGGTACGCAATGTGGCTAACAGGGTCGAGGGGCTAACAATAACGACCTTGCGATCCCAAGCATCACTGAATAGATCTGGTTTTTCTGCGACGGACATACTCAATGCAGATTCAATCGGCATAAACAACAGGACAAATTCCGGCGATTCTATCCCATACAACTCATGGTAGTTTTTGGCGGAGAGTTCCTTCACGTGATTTTCGACGGACTGTACATGTTGCTTCGCGAAAATCGCACGGTCTTCATCCGTCTCCGCATTTACCCACCGCTCATAAGCGATCAAAGAGACCTTAGAATCCACGATAAGGTGTTTATCTTCGGGAAGATCAATAATCGCATCGGGCTGCATTCTCCGCCCTTCTGCATCCATCAGGGAAACCTGTAGCCTAAATTCACGGTCTTTCATCAACCCCGAACGTTCCAGCACTCTTTCCAAAATCACCTCTCCCCAATTACCCTGCTTTTTCGTATCTCCTTTTAATGCTTTGGTAAGGCTATTGGCTTCGTCTTTAATCTTGAGACTCTGTTCGACCAACTGTAGCACGACACCCCGCAGGGAATTTCGTTCAGCCGCTTCCTGATTATAATTTTTATCTACCTTCTCTTCAAATAGTTTGATTTTTTCCTTTAAAGGATCCAGGATCAGGCCGAGCGAACGATGGTTTGATTCGGTAAATTTCTGGGTTTTCTCTTCCAATATTTTATTGGCGATAACCTGAAATTCATTGTTAAACTGTCTTTTTATTTCGGCAATTTCATTTTTTTGCTCCTGAAATTTATCCAATTGGGCCTCATAGAAAGACCGTGTGCTTTCCAGCGAACGTTCGGCAACCAATACACTCTCACGCTCCTTGTCCAATTCGTTTTTGAGCATTAAACGTTCTTCCAGCAAACTTTGCTCTCGCTGTTGTGAACGTGCCAGTTCTATTTTCAAAGTTTCCACTTCTTTATTCTGGTTTACATCCAAGGTGGTAGCAGCATTTCTTTTCAACACTAAGATGATCAAAATGACCAGCAACAAGACAATTCCTGCGAAGAAAAATATTTCCATGATTTATATTTTATGCGAACAGCAGCCTCTTATCCCTTCTGACAGAATACTGCGATCAAATTTCATTAATGATAAGTTTGCCTACTTACAGCGGTATACAAATGGTCTTCTTGCGCGATCACACCGCTATTGATTGATGAATGGATGTCACGCTATTGGAGCATGCTTTCCTCACCCCCGGCATTAATTGGGACAGTGCATCAAGTCAGCTCCAAAATGCTGTTTTAAGCTTATTTACTGCAACTTCTGGTGCGTCTTCCACCATAGATCGGGCATCTCCCCAGAAACCGCGAGTTGATAATCTTCGTAGCGGCATGGCACAAGATAGTATCGTTCATTGACCGATTTTGAGCCAAAATAAGGTACTTGTATCCACCAGCGGTCAGACTTTTTACTTTTCACAAAAACCAATTCATGTTCTTCATTTTCAAGTGTGGTACGGTAGATGATATAAGACGATTTGGGGTATAAAGGTGTATCTTGCTTGCGATTATAATAACCGTCGATAAAACACCAGATCATCTGTGACACCAGCATCGCGGTCTGTTCCATGGGATCAAATGTTGGGTTCAATTCGTAGAAACCAATGGAAGTACATTTATCCGACATACCTGCATAGCGTGCAAGCTGACATGCTTCATCCCCGTACAAGCCATTTGGAATCGCATTGGCATTGCCCGGTGCCTCTGATGCGCGTATGGCACCGATATCGAAGCTGATCAAGTCAGCTGCCCGGATAAGAGGTTCAGACTGATCCATTTTACCTGCAATCATTCCCACGCGGGTTGCATTGAAAAACAATTTGTCGTACATATTGATGGACTCTTTGCTGACGAGATAGGTCTGATAAGCAATGGAATTCAGGTTAAACAAATAATCGGGCTGATGCAAGATAATGTGATTGACATAAGACCGGGAATTGAGGCTGACATTTTCAGCTTCTTCCTGATTGAGATCAAAACGGGAATCCACAATAGCCAATTCGATTTTCCTTTCCAAATTCTGGTAGCCTAGGTATTGCGCATAGGTCAGGTCCTGTCCGCCTCCGATAATAATCGGAAGGATATTGGCTTTTACCAATTCTTCTACCACCGACTTCAAGGCTACATAGGTATCCTGGATAGTATTCCCTGCTTTTATATTGCCCAGATCGACAATGTTCATCTTATAATCTCCTTGATACAAATTATAAAGGTGTTTGCGTACGGCATCCGGGGCTTTAGCTGTTCCATTATTATTGACCGATGCCCGATCCTCCTGCACACCGATAATAGCCAATTGAGGTTGTTCATTTTCCTCCCAGGTAGGAAAATCTGTTTCATAGGCCTGAATCACATTCCCTAGCTGGGAATTCAGGAAACCATGCTCAGGAGAGATACTTGCAATTGAAATCGGACTAAAGAATACGGACAATGACGACATAAGCTATAATTTGTTTAAAACATCTTGTTTTTTTGGGATGCCACTCTCACAAATATCCATTTATTAACTAACTTTTGAAAACATTATTTTTAACAGTATCTTTATCAGGTGATATTAATAACAGGAGGAACAGGTTTTTTAGGATCTACATTGATCAAACAACTGATCGATCAGGGAATTGACGTCATTGCGACCAAGAGAGCTCAATCGACTATTCCGCCCGCCCTGTTATCCTCATCATTGATTCAATGGATTGATGCGGACATCAACGATTATTTTGAGCTGGAAGACGCGCTAGAAGGCGTAACCAAGGTATATCACTGTGCAGCACTGGTTTCGTATCAGAAGAAAGATGCTAAATCACTCTTTAAAGTCAATGTGGAAGGAACAGCAAATATTGTCAACCTTTGCCTGGAGAAAAACATTCGCCTACTTCATGTTAGTTCGATCGCAGCATTGGGCAGCAACAAAGACAACTTACCCGTATCTGAAAAAGACCATTGGGAGCATAGCCCCAGCACCTCCAACTACTCGCTGTCTAAATATCAGGCTGAAATGGAGGTTTGGCGTGGTATTACGGAGGGGCTGGATGCCGTTATCGTAAACCCTTCGGTAATATTGGGAGCTGCAGCCAAAGACAAGGGATCTGGGGCCATATTCGCGATGATCAATAAGGGATTGAAGTTTTATCCGAAAGGGAGTGTCGGTATCGTTGATGTTGAAGATGTCGCGACAATTATGATCCAGTTAATGGAAAAAGGTGAAATTACCGCTGAACGCTATATTATCAATCACCTCAACATTCCCAATAAGGATCTGCTCAGTGTGGCCAGTGTCCTGATGAACAGGCCCGAACCTACGATTGAGGTCTCCGAGACACTTCTTCAGATCGCATCCACGGTTTCCAGCATGCTCGCTGTCTTCAAGAAATCAGAATCTTCGCTGACCAAAGAAACGGCAGCAGCATCGAGTGCCAAATTACAATACTCCAATGCAAAGGTACAATCACTCCTGAACCACAGTTACCGCCCATTGGAACAGACATTAAAAGAAATTGCAAATTTGTACAACAAACAGTAAAAACAATATAAAATATTAAACAACCGAACCCTGAACCCATCATGAGCTTACCAAACTACGATTAAAAATAAAGAAACCATCGGCAAGCCACAGCCGCTTGCAGAGGAATTGAATAGTTTGACCAGGATAGCTTCATCGCCATTAAAAACAAATAATTAAGATGAAACCATCATGAGTTAACAAAGTCAAAGTTCGATAGTAATAAGTACCCCTCATGATAGCTTCATCACCATTAAAAAACAAATAATTAAGATGAAAAACTATTACATCATTGATTTTGATAGTACATTTACCCAAGTAGAAGCGCTGGATGAGCTCGCCCGGATCTCTCTCGAAAATCATCCTGACCGCGAATCTATCTACAATGAAATTGAAAGATATACCAATCTTGCCATGGAGGGAAAACTCTCTTTCCGTGAAGCCTTGGCCGGTCGTGTAAAATTGCTGAATGCCAACAGAAGCCACTTGGATAAACTGGTATCTCATCTCAAGAAAAAAGTTTCAACTTCTTTCTCACGCAACCGCGAGTTTTTCAAAAAACATTCGGATACGGCATGGATTGTTTCCGGCGGGTTTAAGGAATTTATCACGCCCGTGGTGACACCTTATCATATCAAAACCGAAAATATCTATGCAAATACGTTTCGGTTCGATGAGGACGGCAATATTATCGGTTTTGATGAAGAAAATCCATTATCCAATGAAGGCGGCAAAGTACAGCTCTTAAAACAACTGAATATTGAGGGCCGACTTTTTGGTATCGGTGACGGTTATTCGGATTTCCAATTGAAAGAATCGGGTTTAATTGAAAAGTTCTTTGCCTTTACGGAGAACATCCAACGTAAAAGCGTCACTGAAAAAGCGGATTTCATCACACCAAGCTTTGATGAATTCTTATATGTAAATGATCTACCACGTGCGATCTCCTATCCTAAAAACCGTATCCTTTGCCTTATTGTCGGCGATGTTCCGGAGATTGCTGCACATATTCTGAAAAGAGATGGTTTCTCGATCCGTACGAAAGAGACTTTCGAAGAAAAATATGTAAAAGATGTGGGCATGCTTTTGCTAGGCGACAATATCGATATCACGGATGAACAGCTTCAACAGGCAGATAAATTAAAAACAATCGGTTATCTGGGCGACATCAAGGGGCATATCAATAAAGATATCTGCAATGCCAAGGGAATTGTTGTGTTTGACGATAAGAAGGGTAAAAAGAAAAATTCGGAATTTATTCCACGTCGCATGGCGGAATTTATCAACAATGGCGACACTTATCTCAGCCGTAATTTCCCGAATCTAGTATTACCAAAAGTAAAACAGGTGACAAGATTGCTGCATATCCATAAAAACGTACCGGGTATCATGGCGCAGATCAATAAGATCTATGCACAAAACAACATCAATATCGTTGCACAGTTTTTAATGACCCGCAATGATATTGGCTATGCTGTTACTGATATTCAGGGCGAATATGATAAAGATCTATTGAAGCAATTAAAGCAGATTGACAATACGATCAAATTCAGAATATTGTATTAACAATCAAGCAGCTGAGCTATAGTGCAGGATCAGGATGGTAACATCTGTCTACCTGTTTAGGTCGCTGATAAAATATAGATAAAGGAGCAAGGGTAACAGACTGTTCACTGAATAATCAGAGGTCTTTCATCTTTGCTCTTTCCTTAATAACAAGATAATTTTACGTAAACATTATGTCTCTACATCAAGATGCCGAGTTAAAGAAAGCTGTCCTTGAACTGCCGCAAAAAGAGAAAGACAAATTACTTGTCCGTCTGATCAGTAAGGACAAAATGCTGATGAAACAATTGCATTTTCAATTGTTGGAGAATGAATATGACCTGGAGGAACGTATTGATAAACTGCGTAAACAATTAGCTCAATTATTTGACCTCGGAACAAGTCAAATTGGCAATACACCGCATCACAGCAATTTTATTGGGCTGAGCAAGCTGGTCAAACAGGCAAGTGGCCTGGTGAACGAGCATGAGAAAGTGACCAAAGACAAAACCAGTGAAGCTGAATTCCGTTTTTATATCTTACAGCGGGTCATAGGCGACTATGAACGTTTATTTGATTCATCCTATCAATCGGCAGCCCATAAATTGCACAAATATATCACAGGCCGTATTAAACATGCGGTTGGTAAATATGATAAACTGCATGAAGACTTTCAGTTCGATTATCGGGAAGATTTTCAAAACACACTACATGCTTTTGGTAATACCACATTAAAAAGCTATATTAGTGAACAGCGAATTGAGCTTGACCTAAGTTAATCATGAGAAACAGCAAAAACCGTGTTAAAATTGGATCCTATCGTGTCACTGCCTATGAGCAGCATAAATTACTTTATCTAGCGATACTTTTGATCATATTGGCTTTCGCCTATACATTGCACTTAGCAAAATAGTTCATTGCGGAATCTCAATGGCTAGTATTCCGTGAGCGATAGTATAATTGGTCGGCTGCCACACTACTTCAGCCCACAATTCATAGGACATTCCCCTTTTGTTCTAACAGTAAAAATTCTTCCCTTGATCATTTTTTTACCAAAAAATTTAGCACAACATACCACATACTTAAGAGGATTTAATTAAATTCGCAATTATTCGAAATTTTTGCTCGTGGGAATTCAAGAAATACTAGAAAAATACAGCCAAAGCGAATCAGTCCAGTCGCTTACAAAGGGTATGCAATCCAAAAATCCAAAGATTCAACTCAAAGGTCTTATCGGTTCTTCGGATGCATTTATTGCCGTTTCCTCCTACAAATTGCAGGAGCGTCCAATGGTGTTTATTTTGCCAACACATGAAGATGCCTCCTACTTTTTAAGTGACCTGGAAAGCTTACTGGACAAGCAGGTGCTTTTTTTCCCCTCCTCTTACCGAAAAGCTTTTGATTTCACACAGACGGATTCGGCAAATGTACTGCAGCGAGCAGAAACTTTAAGTTCGCTCAATCATACCTCGGAATTACCAAAGATGGTGGTCACCTACCCGGAAGCAATTGCTGAAAAGGTCATCAATCGCTCTGATCTGGAGAAAAACACGCTGGAGATTACTGAAAATACGGCTTTAAGTATTGATTTTATCAATGAGTTTTTGATCGAATATGATTTCGAACGTGTAGATTTTGTCTATGAACCCGGACAATTTGCAATACGGGGTGGTATCGTAGATATTTTTTCTTTCTCGAACGACCTTCCCTACCGCATCGAATTCTTTGGCGATGACATTGAAAGCATTCGGACATTTGACATTGAATCTCAGCTCTCAGTCAATAAAATCCATAAGGTTACCATTGTTCCGAATGTGCAGGCCAAGTTTCTGACCTCGCAGCACATTTCCTTATTGGAATATATCGATCAGGGCGCTTCCATCTGGATCAAAGACGCCCAGTTCACGCTTGATATTGTCAAGGACGGATTGAAAAAAGCAAAACAGCTCTGGACGAGCTTGACAGACAAACAGAAAAAAGATAATCCAGACTGGCATGATCCTGAGCACGAGTTTACGGATGAGAAAAACCTTAATGCCTTATTTTTTGATTTCCCCGTTATTGAATTTGGAAAACAGTTTTTCTATAAAGGGGAACTCACGATCAAGTTTGACATTCATCCTCAACCTTCATTTAATAAAGACTTTAATCTGCTGATCCATAATTTCAAGGAAAATGAGAGTCATCGGATCCAGAATCTGATCTTTTCGGATTCAACAAAACAGGTTGAAAGGATCTATACCATATTAGAGGATATTGACAAAGCGGCTACTTTTATTCCTATCCACAAAGCACTACGCGAAGGCTTTAGGGATGACAGCTTGAAATTAGCCTGTTATACGGATCATCAGATATTTGACCGATACTACAAATACAAACGCAAAAAAGCTTACGAACGTTCGCAGGCGATTACGCTGAAAGATCTAAGGGATCTCAAACCTGGAGATTTCATCACCCATATTGATCATGGTGTGGGCAGGTATGGCGGTCTTGAAAAGGTGGATGTCAATGGCAAATCACAGGAGATGATCCGACTGATCTATGCAGACAATGATTTGCTGTATGTCAATATCAACTCGTTGAACCGGATTTCAAAATATTCCGGCAAAGAGGGTACGGTACCGAAGATGAACAAGCTCGGTACGGATACCTGGGATAAATTAAAGAAAACGACCAAGAAGAAGGTCAAGGACATCGCCCGTGACCTGATTATGCTCTATGCCAAACGGAAGGCTCAGCATGGGAATGCCTTCTCTCCGGACAGCTATTTGCAAAATGAACTAGAGGCTTCGTTTATCTATGAAGATACCCCGGATCAGGAAAAGGCTACCGCAGATGTAAAAAAAGATATGGAATCACCGCATCCAATGGACCGGTTGATCTGTGGTGATGTCGGATTTGGAAAGACAGAAGTTGCCATCCGGGCAGCCTTTAAAGCCGTAGCAGATAGCAAACAGGTCGCTGTATTGGTTCCTACAACCATCTTGGCATTGCAGCATCATCGGACATTTACAGAGCGTCTAAAAGGACTACCCTGCAATATCGACTACATCAACCGTTTTAAAACGACCAAACAGATCAAAGAAACTTTGGCGCGTCTTGCGGAAGGAAAAATAGATATCATCATCGGCACACATCGCTTGGTCAGCAAGGATGTCAAATTCAAGGATCTGGGTTTGATGATTATTGATGAAGAGCAGAAGTTTGGTGTAGCGGTGAAGGAAAAACTGAAAGTGATGCGCGCCAATGTGGACTCGCTGACCTTAACAGCGACCCCTATCCCAAGGACCTTGCATTTCTCCCTGATGGGAGCGCGGGATCTAAGTATCATCTCTACCCCACCTCCCAATCGTCAACCAGTACAGACCGAGCTTCACGTATTTAATGAATCATTGATCGGTGAAGCGGTCAGTTATGAACTCGATCGGGGTGGACAGGTTTTCTTTATCCACAACCGTGTGGCCGACCTTCCCCAGCTGGGGAATTTAATCCGCAAGCTGGTACCCGGAGCACGTGTCGGTGTTGCCCACGGTCAGCTTGAAGGAGATGAACTGGAAGATGTGATGCTTAAATTCATCAACCATGATTTTGACGTATTGATCGCAACAACGATTATTGAAGCAGGCCTGGATATCCCGAATGCCAATACCATTATCATTAACCATGCGCACATGTTTGGCCTCAGTGATCTTCACCAAATGCGGGGCCGTGTAGGTCGTTCGAACAAGAAAGCCTTCTGTTATTTATTGAGCCCGCCATTATCGACATTGACGCCGGAAGCATACAAACGGCTTTCGGCGATAGAGGAATTCTCAGAGCTGGGCTCAGGCTTTAATGTCGCCATGCGGGATTTGGATATCCGGGGGTCAGGAAATTTGCTGGGTGGTGAGCAGTCCGGCTTTATTGCTGAAATAGGATTTGAAATGTACCACAAGATCTTGGATGAAGCCATTCAGGAGCTGAAAGACGATGAGTTCTCGGAGGTATTTGCAGATGAAAAAGAACGCAAATATGTTTCCTTTACACAAATAGATACCGATCTTGAGGTATTAATCCCGGATGAATATGTAACAAATATAACGGAACGTTATAATCTATATACGGAGCTTTCCAAACTCGAGAACGAACAGCAGCTGGCGGCATTTGAAAAAGAACTCGAAGACCGCTTTGGCCCGATCCCGCACGAAGTATTCGAGCTATTCAATACCTTACGCCTGCAATGGTTTGGAAAAACAATTGGCTTCGAAAAGATATCCTATAAAAAGAATACACTAAAAGGGTATTTTGTGAATAACCCAAAATCGAGCTATTTTGAATCGGATCAATTCGGCAGGGTGCTGTCTTTTGTACAGTCCTACCCTGAAATCAGCAATCTCAAAGAGGTAAAAGGGCAACTTCGTCTTGCGCTAAGTAATGTAAATACAATAAGTTATGCCCTGAATCTGCTTAAACAGATGTTATCTTAAGTATGCTAGGCCGTCCTTTACAAATAAAATCTACTTATTGTGTAGATTTTATTTATATTTGATACACAAGAAAACCTTCCTATAGCAATTTACGCCAAGTACGGTGAGAGGATATCGAAGGTTTTGATGGCTATCATGAACAGACATATGGGATGTGTCTGTTGAAGCTAAAAGGACACTTATCAATAAAATTAGCATGGCATCCAATACCGAAACGATACTCGTCCATGAAGGACAACACTTCAATTCAACCGCTGCTGTAACGGCTCCTATCTTTCAGACATCAACTTATATTGCGGACAGTGATCCCGCGGAATACATCAAGGCAGCGACCGAACCCAAACATCCATACTTTTATCATCGGCATGGTAATCCAACAAACAGCCAGGTCGCGGCCGTAGTGGCTAAACTGGAGAAAACAGAAGATGCAATCGTATTTGCGACAGGCATGGCTGCGATCAGTACCGCCATATTAGCAATTGTGAAATCAGGTGACCATATCGTTGCACAGCTTGCCCATTATTCAGGAACAGCTATATTTTTTAAAGAATTTCTGACCGACTATGGCATCGCCGTCACTGCCGTAGATCAAACAGATACCCCAGCCTTTGCCGATGCTATTCAGGAAAACACCAAACTCATCTATATTGAAACTCCTTCCAATCCGAATTTAAATATTACGGATCTAAAGGCCGTTGGTGAAATAGCCAAACAACATAATATTTTGAGTATGGTTGACAATACCTTTGCCTCCCCTATAAACCAGACACCGCGGGACTTCGGGATTGATATCGTTGTCCATAGTGCTACGAAATATCTGGGTGGGCATAGCGATCTAACGGCTGGCATTGTCTGTGGAAGCCATGACTATATTGCAAAAGTCTGGAAACGAAGTGTTGCGCTAGGGGCGTCTCTGGCACCATTGGATTCTTGGCTGCTCCTCCGCGGATTGAAAACGCTAAATCTACGCGTCAAACAAATTAATTCAAATGCATTAGAACTCGCCAGCTTCCTCGATCGGCATCCTAAGATTAAGAACGTGAGTTATCCGGGGCTTCCAAGCCACCCTCAACATGAACTTGCAGCCCGCCAGATGCGTGGCTTTTCGGGTATGATCTGCATTGAAGTTGATGGTACTAACGAAGAGCAGGCCTTTAGAAATGCACAGGCTTTGATTAACAATCTCGAAATATTTATCAATGCAGCTAGTTTAGGCGGTGTTGAATCGCTCATTGTGCATCCAGCCAGCATGTGGGGCGGCCATCACACACAAGCGCAAAAGGAAGCTTCTGGAATCACCCTGGGCATGTTACGTATCTCTGTTGGTATTGAAAATATTGCAGATTTAATTGACGACTTAGAGCAGGCGTTGGGGAAAATTGATACTAAATAAAACAATACCCGCTGAAGTTCAACGGGTATTTATTACTAGTTCATAAAAGAAACTTTTATTCGCTCATCCGTATGAAAATATATTAAGGCTATATTAACAACTGAAAACGAGCACTTTCTAATAAAAAAAGGATTACAAAATCCTTGTACCATTCGCAATTTCTACCTGGATGACCGAAAGTTCCTTATCAAATTTTTGTTGATATTCTTTCTCCAAGGCCGGCAAAATTGATGTAACGGCACCCTCTTTAACAATATTGATTGTGCAGCCACCAAAGCCGCCGCCCATCATTCGGGCACCAATGACTTCAGGGAATTGTTTGACATAATCAACCAGATAATCCAATTCAGGACAACTCACCTCATATACTTGGCTTAAGCCCTCATGACTCTGGAAAATATATTGCCCCAACTGTGCAATATCGCCCGAACGTAATGCTTCACAAGACTTCTCTACCCGTTCATTTTCACGGACAACAAAACTTGCTTTGGCATAGATATCTGCATCTTTATCTTTAACCAGTTCATCCAGCATGTCTACTGTAACATCTCTCAGGTTTTTAACCTGAGGATATTGCGCTCTTACCCATGATGATGCCTGCTCACATTGCTCTCTACGTGTGTTGTAAGCCGTTGAAGCAAGGGAGTGTTTCACGTTTGTATTCAATAGGACCACTTCATAACCTTTAAGGTCAAGTGGCACGTATTCAAATCCCAAGGAGCGA
The DNA here is from genome assembly GCF_002000245.1 of Sphingobacterium sp. CZ-UAM. GTDB lineage: Bacteria > Bacteroidota > Bacteroidia > Sphingobacteriales > Sphingobacteriaceae > Sphingobacterium. Next base: position 315,777 of record NZ_MTCM01000003.1, read on the forward strand.
CAATCCAGCTTAATAACATTTTTCTCTTTACCAAAGGCCGACGCAAATTGATCCATAATACCACACATCACACCGGCATAGGTATGCTCGGCTTTTTGTGCAATTTGCGGGATATCAATCTGTTCTACTTTTAATTCAAACAGTTCACTAAGGGCCAAAGTAACAGCACATTCTACTGCTGCTGAAGAAGATAAGCCGGCACCCAATGGTACATCACCATCAATATAAAGGTTAAACCCACCCAACACGGCACCTCTCTTTTGGTATTGATCCACTACACCGAGGATATAATTCGGCCAATGCTTTTCTGAAATAGCGATTTCACTTAATTTGACCTCATGTCTTTCTTGATAATCTTCGGCATACAACACAATATTATCATCTGCACGTCTGCTGACAGCGACATAGATCGCCTTGTCAATAGCGGCTGGCAAGACAAACCCATCATTGTAATCGGTATGTTCACCGATAATATTAATCCGTCCAGGAGAGGAAACCACAAGGGGTTCTTCCTGATATAAGCTTTTAAATTTATTTACTATAGTTTCTTTTGCGATCATTCTTACTTCGATTTATAATGTATAGTAGCACAATTCCGCAATTGTTCGGCGGCTATTTCCGGTGTGATATCCCGTTGCGGGTTAGCGAGCATCTCATAGCCAACCATAAACTTTTTGACGGTTGCCGAGCGTAACAAGGGAGGATAGAAATGCATATGCCAATGCCATTCCGGATGGTCCCCATCATTCACTGGCGCTTGGTGCATTCCAGCAGAATATGGAAAGGATGTTTTGAAAAGATTATCGTACCGTGTGGTCAGTAACTTAAGAATCGCAGCTAAGTCTTGCTTTTCTTTTTCGTCAAATGTAACAATATTCTGTACAGGCCGTTTGCTTACGATCATTGTTTCGTAAGGCCAAGCTGCCCAAAAAGGCACCAAAGAAACAAAAGAATCGTTCTCATCGATAATACGCTCTTCTTTTCGTAGTTCAGCTTGGATATAATCGGCCAATAGGGTACGCTGATACTTGTCGAAATACTTTTTCTGCTGAACACATTCTTTCTGAATTTCTACCGGTAAATGATTTTGTGACCAGATCTGCCCATGTGGATGTGGATTGCTACAGCCCATGATAGCCCCCTTATTTTCAAAAATCTGGATATAACGGATCCATTCCACCTTGGAAAGTTCCTCAAATTCCTTTTGCCAGAGATCAACTACAGCCTTTATAGCGGATTGTTCCATTTCAGGCAAGGTGAGGTCATGGCGTGGTGTAAATGCAATAACTTTACAGATTCCTTTTTCAGTCTCTGCAATAAACAATTCGTCCTCATTAAATTCCTGTTGGCTGGTATCTTTCAATAGGGCCGAAAAATCGTTGACGAAAACAAAGCTTTCTTTATAATCTGGATTGATATCCCCATCTGCCCGTTTATTGGTTGGGCACAAATAGCATTTGGGATCATAAGCCGGTCTATCATCACCAGGCAGATCTTCTACCTGTCCTTGCCATGGCCGCTTGCTGCGATGTGGAGACACAAGTACTTTTTCCCCGGTAAGAATATTAACGCGTGTGTGAGGAGAGTCCCCAAAGTTTAAAGTTGATTGCATGTTATGTATAACTGGTGTACAGAATACACAATATTAGCTTTTTTAAGTAAAAAGTTAAAATTAAAAAGTAAAATTATCTAAAGATGAGTCCTTTAAAGCTATGCTAAAAAATATCGGAATCACTGACATCTCCCGTGACAGCTAGTCATCTCCCAAATTAAGTAAGCCAAAGATCGGAACGACCAAAGTCTCCATACAGGAGGCTAAGCCTTAAATTTTGGATCTTGTCCTTTGATCAACTCGAAGATAGTAATTTCAGGCAGGATACCTACACGACCGGGATATCCTAAGAATCCATAACCGACATTGACATATAAACGCTTGTTTTCTTGTGCACGGTAGAGTCCCGCCCATTCTTTATAAATATATTGTACCGGGCTCCATTGCAACATTTCAGCGCGTACACCGAACTGCATACCATGGGTATGTCCCGCAAACATCACGTCGACATCGGTATCCAATACCTGAGCGCGCCAATGGGATGGATCGTGTGATAATAGTAATTTAACGGACTGTTCCTCGGTTCCCGCCAAAGCCTTTTTGATATCGCCATGTTTTGGAAAACGACCTGTACCCCAGTTCTGCACCCCTACGATACAGAGCTCTTCACCATCAACTTTAATCTTGCGGTTTTCGTCCATTAACAGATCCCAGCCCATCACTTTATGGACATCAATCACATCCTTTAAATTTTTTCGCTTCTCGGGAGAATCTTCTTTTCCATAATAGTAATCCCCATAATCATGGTTCCCCAATGTTGAGAATACACCTAAATCCGATTTCACCCGTGCAAAAATATCTTGGTATTCGCGCATTTCAGAAGCTTGAGAATTCACAATATCTCCCGTAAAGAACGTTACATCAGCCTTTTCTTTCAGCAGCATATCTATTCCACCCATTACAGCGGTCTTGTTATAGAAGGATCCTGAATGCACATCTGATATCTGTGCGATGGTCATGCCGTGGAAAGCTTTCGGAAGATTAGGTAAATATAAAGGTACGCGTCTCACGCGGTAATCGTATGCGCCAGAAATAATACCCCAGCTTAATGGAATCAACGGTGAGGCCCCAATTAAAATACCTGCTTTGGTCAAAAATTCGGATCTGCTGATGCCTTTTACCGGATTCTCAGGTAATGGTTCTTCAGCATCCTCAACAGACTCTTTCTTGCTGAACAGCCGTTTTACCCAGACTCCACCGCGACGGATATCATCTAGCAATAAGATCAAAAAGAAGAATATCTTTGAAGCTGCTGTCAGAAAGAACCCAACCAAAATAACAGACCGTACAATCAATGGAATGTTATATTTGGCGGATATAAAAACACCTAATAATAATAGGGCCGAATACGACCACCATAATACGGTGAATATCTTTGTTTTGGGAAATTTAATCTTCGTAGCACGAAGGGCAAAAAAGATATAAAAATCTAGTATGAGTAAAACACAAGCATTTACTAACAACATCATTAATTCGTTTTAATTTTTGGCATTGAGTGCCAATTGCTTCAGAGATGCAATCCATTTGGGATCGTCATTGAGACTTTCGACCAAACAGACTTCTTCTCCACCTAAATCCTTGAATTCATTAGCATATTCCACGCCAATTTCATCAATCGTCTCTATACAGTCAGCTACAAATGCCGGACTGAAGACCAATAATTTTTTATAGCCTTTACTAGCGAGGTCATGCAACAGATCGGACGTATAGGGTTGAATCCACGGTTCTTTGCCCAATCGAGACTGGAAGCACAGGGAGTATTGTTCCTTTCGCAAGCCTAGTTTTTCAACAATGGTCCGCGTCGTGGCATAACACTGAGAAACATAACAATATGCGTTGACATTTGTTTTGCAGGAATCACAACCGGACTCAGGGCATTTCAGTTTGCCAGTTGGATCCACTTTACCCAGCTGTCTAACGGGAAGGCCATGGTAGCTAAACACAAAGTGGTCAAAATGTGAAAGGTCATGTTTTCGGGCATGATCTGCAAAGGTCTCAGCCATTAAATCATCTGTGCAAAAATTGCTTACAAAACTGATCTCAGGCAGATAATTCCATTTGCGGATCAGCTCCATCACACGGTCTATTACCGAGCCCGATGTGGCTGACGCGTATTGCGGGAACAATGGGATAACACGAATAGATTCGAGCAGCATTCCCTCCATCTTGCGCAGAGCCGACTCAATGGATGGATTCTGGTAACGCATGGCCAGTTCGACATGGTACTCCTCACCCAACGACTCCTGCAACAAATCACGCTGCAGTATACTATAATGCATCAAGGGTGATCCAGTTTCTTTATCCCAGATTGTTTCGTAAATTTTTGCTGATTTTGGTGCACGGGTACGAGCAATAATTCCTTTAACCAATAATGTCCGTTGGAAATAAGGAATATCGATGACGCGGGGATCCATTAAGAATTCGGTCAAATATTTTTTTACGTCTGGAGTAGTTGGACTATCGGGTGTACCTAACTGTACTAAAAGAATACCTTTTTTGGCTTTATTGCTCATAGCCTACAAAAATAAACAAAAAAGCATGTATCGCAGATTTACTTGCAATAATATGAAATATCTGTGACGGGTAAAATTGTCTAGAACGCTTCCAGAGCTGATTTTACATCTTTCATCAGCCACATAGGTGTTGAGGTCGCTCCACATATACCAATACGGTCACCGGTTCTAAAGACTGAAGCATCCAGTTCGGCAGGGTCGGAAATAAAGTAACTTTCAGGATTGGCCTTTTGGCAAACTTCAAATAGCACCTTTCCGTTGGAAGACTTCTTACCGGACACAAAAACTATTTTGTCATATTGTCTGGCAAAGGCACCAAGATCCTCATATCTATTAGATACCTGTCTACAGATGGTATCATTCGCTTTAACCTCATACCCTCTCCTGATCAGCTCCTCTTTGATGGCATAGAATTTATCCACACTTTTAGTTGTCTGACTATAGAGCGTAAATGAAGCTGGCAAATCGGCATCGTCCAGCTCAGCTATATCCTGAAATACAAGCGCTTCGTTATTTGTCTGTCCCTGTAGACCGATGACCTCCGCATGGCCATGCTTTCCAAAGATCAGGATCTTTTCCTCTTGATCAAAAGAGGTTTTGATCCGGTTCTGCAATTTGAGGACAACCGGACAAGAAGCATCAATTAGGGTAATATTGTTTTCTAATGCGATACGATAGGTTTCCGGAGCTTCGCCATGTGCGCGGATGAGCACCTTCTCGTTTTGTAGTGTAGGCAATGCAGCATGATCGATAATACGCAATCCTTTGGCTTTCAACCGCGCGACTTCTTCATCATTGTGTACGATATCACCAAGACAATAGAGGTAACCGTCCTCTTCCAAAATCTCCTCCGCCATATCGATGGCGTATACCACTCCAAAGCAAAAGCCGGAATCCTTATCGATGTCTACTGTTAGATTTAATGCCATAACATTACAAAGTTACATATTCGTATCGAATATATTTATTGAATAGATTTGTTTACAGTTGATTTTTTATTTTGGTTCATTATCAACTACCAATGAACATATTACATTTTTTAAGACAAAAAGATGCCCAATGGGTGAAGAGGACTGAAACTGTTGGTGCATCACAACCAAACTAGCCCTTTTTTTATGACCATCTGCACATTAAATTAACACACTAAGACGAATAAATTGTTCCTATATAAGTCTAATTATATTGCATATAAAAAGCAATTTATCTAAGTTTGCAAAAAAATTAAAATAATGGCAACTAACAGAACTTTTACGATGATTAAACCTGACGCAGTAGCGAATGGTCACATCGGTGCAATCTTAAACGATATTATTGCTGGTGGTTTCAAAATCATCGCGATGAAATACATTCAATTATCAAAAGAAACTGCTGGCGCATTTTATGCAGTGCACAAAGAACGTCCTTTCTACGGTGAATTGGTAGAATTCATGACTTCAGGTCCTATCGTTGCTGCAATCTTAGAAAAAGACAACGCAGTTGAAGATTTCCGCACATTAATCGGCGCTACTAATCCAGCTGATGCAGCGGAAGGTACTATCCGTAATAAATATGCTAAATCTATCGATGCTAACGCTATCCACGGATCTGATTCTGATGAAAATGCGGCTATCGAAGGTAACTTCTTCTTCTCTCAATTTGAAAGATTTTAGTCATTAGCAATGCTATAAAAAAAGCCTTGTACAGTGTACAAGGCTTTTTTTATATAGCACAACATGGACTGCTGGCAATTTAGTAACCGATCGATTTGCTATCGCCACATAAATCCCCCAATCCTAAAAAAACGGAGGAATTTATTGATCGCAGTTAGCGCCGGTTTCTTAATCTTCCACTTTAATCCACTTATGCCTGTTGGCGGAGCATCAAAATCCTGTACTGTAGCATTACCCGTTCTCATGTGTGTTGGCGGCTGCATTTTTCGTTTCTCAACCACCAATATGCTATCATAGTAATGCAAGGAGTTGACCGAGCGTGTAAATTCATTAACTTTTAGTCCACGTTGCTCAGAATGATGGGCGTTGATGTAATCGATAAAATTCTTACTGTATTCGATAAAAGTGCCATTCCGCTTATGCCCACCACCATAAAAAACTTGGTAAGAAGTATGCAGGTCTTCACATAAATAGACTCCATCTTCTTTTACATGTCCAAATAACTCTTCAAATGTAATAATCTGTTGCAACATGGTATGTCCGCCATCATCTATCAGGATATCTATTGGCGGGATTGACTCTTTCACTTTACGAAGGAATTTTCGGTCTGACTGAGATCCGATAAATATTTCGACGTTCTCCTCTTCCAGTTCCTTACAATTGGGATTGATATCTACCCCATAGATTTTTGCTTTGTCGCCAAAATATTTCTTCCACATCTGTAAGCTTCCACCCTGAAAGACCCCTATTTCCAATACAACGATCTCTTTATCTTTAAATCGACGAAAATGACGATCATATACGTCGAAATAATGCATCCATTTGTTGATCAGCTTCGCATTGTTATTCCGGAAATATTCCTCTAATTCGTTCATATGAGACACGCTATAAATGGTTTAGACAATTTGTATTTTTGAAGCTAAACAAATATAATCGAAAAGACAAGTTTTTTTAGAGGAAAACATACGGGTATACAGATCAGATATACAGGTGTGTTTCTTAAATTTAGGCTTTATTTTCCATCAGGGATCTGAGCCCAAAAAGATAAATCATTCGCATGAAAAAAATCCACAAAAAGACGGCAAAAAGAGTATTTATTCAAAGCACGGAAATGTGAATAATTCCCTACGAACAAGAAGATTAAACATAGCTATGAATAAAGAAAAACAGGGCATCCAAAGTATTGGACACCCTAATAGTGGATCTAAGAACCTAGAAATTTCTTTTCCCTAGATATTCATCTTCTTTAGCCGTCATCTTCGCTTTATCGGCTGGCTTTTTATCCGGGTATCCGCAAAGGTGCATAACACCATGAATAATGACGCGGTGCAACTCATCACGTTCAGCGACCTTAAATTTTTGCGCATTCTCCTGAATGCGTTCCACACTGATAAAAATATCGCCAGCAATGGTATCCTCATCCTCTGATGAATCAAAAGTTACAATGTCGGTATAGGTATCGTGATTCAGATATTCCTTATTGATCTCCAACAGATAGGCATCCGAACAGAGGATAAAACTCAGCTCGCCTATGCGCTTAAATCCTTCACCTTTAATCGCATCAGCGATCCATTGACGGATCTTACCTTTTTCTTTTAGTTTGAAATCTATGTCTTCTGTAAAAAATAATATGCTTTTCATCAGTAATTATTATTAAATGAGCTCGTTGGCCTCGGTTTTGATTCCATCAGCTAAATGGACTTTATGATCATAAAATCGATATTACTCCATCAATAGACGAATCATCTAAAGCGAACGGCTCATGCGATAAAATCCGTATTTAAAAGTTCCGCCCCTCCATATAGCTCTGCAGGATGATTGTCGCTGACACCGTATCGACCAGGCCTTTCTGCTGACGGTCCTTTTTCTTCTTGCCGCTTTGAGCGATGGCTGCGGAGGCCATTTTTGAAGTAAAACGTTCATCAATTTCCACAACAGGGATAGCCGGATAGGTCTTTTTCAGCTTGCGCACAAACCCTACCACATGCGAAGCTGACTCCGAATCCGATCCGTCCAGTTGTTTGGGTTTACCGACAACGAATGTTTCGATCTGTTCCGTTTGGAGGTAATCCGTCAGAAAACTCCAAATATCCTGTGGATGTACTGTTGTCAGTGCCGTGGCAATAATTTGCATTGGATCGGTGACTGCAATCCCAATTCGTTTTGTACCGTAATCAAATGCCATTAATCTCATGGAAGATCTTTTTTTTTACAAAAGTACAATTTACATTTGAGTATCGAGAGAAGCGTATTGAGAATCTGATCCTACACGCAATAGACCTATGAAGAGTCATCATTTTTTTATTTTTTACCGTGTTAAACTTCAATTCACCAAAAAAAACTATAACTTTGATAGACTATTAAAAATATAAATGAGAAAAACAGTTATTGCTGGTCTATTTGTTGCGTTTAGCTTATACGGGCATGCCCAGAGCAATTATGACCAACAAATATTAGCACAGCGCAAGGAAAAAGCTGTGGAATTAGCCAAAGAGCAATTTGGTCCATTGAAAGCAGAACAAGTAGCGTCTTTAGATTACTTCCCAGTAAATCCAAACTATAAAATTAAAGCTAAGATTGAGGTCTTATTTGATGAACCGGTATTTCGTATGCCCACCTATGATGGTACCAGCAACGAATACAAGCGTTATGCAATTGTGACATTTACGCTGAATGGGGCAGAAAGAACATTGAATATTTATCAGAGCGTAGCTTTATTTCAAAATCCTGCCTACAAAAAACATTTATTTTTACCATTTTTAGATCAGACAAACGGCCAGGAGAGTTATAGTGGCGGACGCTATATAGACTTGTCCACAGATGACATCAAGGGCAACAGCATTGAAATAGACTTTAATAAGGCTTACAATCCTTATTGTGCCTACAGCAATGGTTATCGTTGTCCTGTTCCCCCAGTTGAAAACACTTTAGAAACAAAAATTATGGCAGGAGAGAAAGCCTTTCATAAAGCGAAGAATGAACGACCGGTCAACCTGAATGCCGGACAGGAATTTACAGAAGCTGACAAGAAGATTATTCTATCAGGGGATGAAAACACACTTCTTCGTGTATTACAAACTACCGATGAAAAAGATTTAAAGGTATTGAAAGCGACAAGCAGTGATGTTAAGTACAATGACCCATTGTTAGAAACACTTTCAAAACGGATGTTTGCAACCGTTCGGGATCCAAATCATCCAGGGGTAGGAATAGCGGCACCTCAAATTGGGATCAACAAAAACCTGATCTGGGTGCAACGGTTTGACAAACCGGAACAACCTTTCGAGTTTTATGTAAATCCAAAAATCCTGTGGCGCTCCAAGCTAAAACGGAAGGGTGCAGAAGGCTGCCTATCCATCCCCAATCGCAAAGAAGACGTTCTGCGGAGCTATGCGATCCGTTTACAGTACATCAATAAGGAGGGAAAAGTTATTGAAGAAAATATTGAAGGGTTTACCGCAGTAATCTTCCAGCATGAAACGGATCACCTCTTCGGCATATTATTTCCTGACCGACTGGAAGAGCAGGAAAAAGACAGCTATGTACCATTGAATGATAAGATTGATTTTTCCATCTTGCCAAAGACTTTGACACCATAGCAACAGATTGATCGAACCGGCTTAAAAAACGCCTATCCTCCTTGAAATCATAAATATATCTATAAAAAGAGCCCCCATGAATTACTTCATGGGGGCTCAATATGATGGAATCTACTTGAGTTAGATCAATCCTTTTTCTGCCAATAGTTCAGCAACTTGAACAGCATTTGTTGCTGCACCTTTACGCAAGTTGTCTGCTACTACCCACATATTTAGTGTATTTGGTTGTGAGTCATCACGACGGATACGTCCGACAAAAACTTCGTCTCTACCGTGCGCATCTTTTGGCATCGGGTATTGAAGATTAGCAGGATCATCGACAACGATACAACCACTTTGAGCAGCTAATGCTGCACGCACATCATTTAAATCAAAGTCATTTTCGAATTCAATATTCAATGACTCGGAGTGTCCACCCATAACAGGGATACGCACAGTTGTTGCTGTTACCTTGATTGAATCGTCACGCATGATTTTGTTTGTTTCCAAAATCATTTTCATTTCCTCTTTGGTGTAGCCATTTCCCTGGAATACATCGATATGTGGAATGACATTCAAATCAATCTGATAAGGATAAGCTTTTTCGCCTTCTTTACCTGCGCGTTCATCCATCAACTGGTTAACGGCTTTAACACCAGTACCCGTTACGGACTGATAAGTCGAAACTACGACACGCTTAATTTTATATTTATCATGTAATGGTTTTAACGCCACTACCATTTGAATAGTTGAGCAATTTGGGTTTGCAATAATTTTATCATCAGCGGATAACACATCGCCGTTTACTTCCGGAACGACCAATTTCTTTGTCGGATCCATACGCCATGCTGAAGAATTGTCAATAACTGTAATTCCAGCTTCTGCAAATTTTGGTGCAAATTCTTTAGACGTATCGCCTCCTGCGGAGAACAATGCAACATCAGGTTTCAAAGCAATAGCCTCAGATGGTGTAACCACCTTATACTTCTTTCCCTTGAATTCAATTTCCTTACCCTTGCTACGCTCTGAAGCTACTGGAATCAATTCTGTTACTGGGAAATTTCGCGCCGCCAACACGGTTAGCATCTCAGTACCTACAAGGCCTGTTGCGCCGACTACTGCCACTTTCATTTTTGTCTGTGTTTAAATTGTGTATATAAAATTTGTTATTTTGATTTTGTTTTTAGTTGATTCTTGAAGAATGAATTCTTCAAATTTAAAAAATATTCAGCAATTACACTATTAAAATAACAAAATATAGCTTATTCCGCTAAAAAAGTCACAACTGCTCCGTTTTTTTTCCACCTCAATCAAAAATTATAGCTCACGAACCACGGATTTGACCTAAAAAAATTGAAGTGCCAATAATTCAAAAAAAATAAAAATTTTCGCTGCTCGTTCAAAAAAACAGAACAAACGATTGAAACGGTTTAAAATCTCATAAAAACAGCGCCAAGAGTCTATAAATTAACATTTTTAGAAGACTGTCCTTTGCATCAAACAGTTGCTAGATACTGAAAAGCCGTTATATTTGCATCATGAAAGAAAGCATTATTATCATTGGTGCAAACGGCCAAATCGGTACTGAATTGGCAATCGCTCTGCGTAAAAAATTTGGTGCAGAAAATGTTGTCACCACAGACATCAGAGAACCACAAATAAAAAGCCCCGACGAGAATTTTGAAATTGCAAATGTGCTTGACAAAAATGGTCTCGACATATTGTTTCAAAAATATAAACCTACTCAAGTATATTTATTGGCAGCCATGCTTTCAGCAACAGGAGAAAAATATCCTGAAAAAGCATGGGAGCTTAATATGAATGGATTGCTCAACGTACTTGACCTAGCTGTTACGTATAAAGTTTCAAGAATATTCTGGCCAAGTTCCATTGCTGTATTCGGTCCGCACTCACCGAAAGTAAATACGGAGCAATACTGTGTTATGGATCCAAATACGATCTATGGAATCAGTAAGCTTGCAGGTGAGCGTCTTATCGAATGGTATCAGGAACATCGCGGATTGGATATCCGCAGCGTAAGATATCCAGGTATTATCTCCTGGAAGACAGAACCGGGAGGTGGAACGACAGATTATGCTGTTGATATATTCTATGAGGCACTGAAAACAGGTACTTACGAATGTTTCTTATCCGAGAATACAGCATTACCGATGTTATATATGGAAGATGCCATCCGCGGCACACTTGAGCTGATGGACGCGCCACAGGAAAGTCTGAGCATCCGTCACGCCTATAACCTTGGTGGTATTACTTTTACTCCAAAAGAACTCGCACAAGAAATTAAAAAAATTCTTCCTAATTTTGCAATCTCTTACGTAGCGAATGACCCAAGACAGCAGATTGCCGATTCATGGCCTGCAAGTCTGGATGATTCATACGCAAGCAAAGACTGGAACTGGAAGCCAGAATTTGACATCCAGAAGATGACAGTCGATATGATTGAGAATCTTAAAAACAAAATATAACAATGGGAAGAGCTTTCGAATTCAGAAAAGAGCGGAAATTCAAACGCTGGGCTAAGATGGCCGTGCAATTTACACGTTTAGGTAAAGAGATCGCTATGGCGGTTAAAGAAAGCGGCCCGCACCCTGAAACCAACTCGAGACTTCGTACAGCAATACATAATGCTAAGGCTGTAAACATGCCTAAAGATCGTATCGAAGCGGCTATAAAACGTGCTTCAGAGAAAGATTCAAAAGGCTATGAAGAATATGTATATGAGGGTTATGGCCCTCATGGTGTTCCGGTTTTGATCGAAACAGCGACAGACAATACCAACCGTACCGTAGGAAATATCCGCAGCTATTTTACCAAAGCTGGAGGATCCTTGGGAAAAACAGGATCATTGGATTTTATTTTCAATCGCAAATCCATCTTCCGCTTTGCAGCGACAGATGAATTGGATCTTGAAGAATTGGAACTGGAGCTTATCGATGGTGGTTTGGAAGAATTATACGTTGAAGCTGATGAAGAGGGCAATGATGTTGCTGTAGTACAGACTTCTTTTGAGGATTTCGGTAATATGCAAAAACTGCTGGAAGAAAAAGGTATCGAAGTAACTTCGGCAAAATTGGAGCGTATTGCGCTATCACACGCTGAGATTACAGAGGAACAAGCGGCAGATGTATTGAAGATGATCGATAAAATCGAAGAAGACGACGATGTACAAGCTGTATACCATAACATGGCTTAAGCTGTTCATCTCACAAAATATCTAAAAAGAGCGCTTGTCGCTCTTTTTTTTATAGCAAGGCCTCTCAGCACCGTCAGAAAAATTACTACATTTGTAATAGACTATATCAAACTCATAACAGGATGACTTTTGAAGAATTTTTCGCGAAAAAGAAAATTGATTTAAAAGCTTTAAAAGCGGCGGATGAACCTCTATTTGAAGAGTTCAGAGCGCACTATTCTGCCATGGGCGAGAAAAGTTTTGATCATAGCAAGAAATTTTGGTTCAACAAGCTTCGTAAGAGCTATCATCTGGCGGAAGAAGAAGTGGTGGTCGTCAAAAAAACTATCCAGACAGATCCTGTTGAGACGGCTCCGGCGGCAACGGATGCTTCTGTTACAAAACCTGCAGGTTTCAAACCTAGGTTTAAAGCGACAGCTCAAGCGGAGCCTGCTGAGCAGAAAGAGGAACCTAAAACAGAACCTTCGACAGCAGCTGCAAATTCGGTCCCAGGATTTAAGCCACGCTTTAAACCAGGGATCACCAAAAACACAGCGAATTCATCAGAGGAGCCGTCCGCACCTACAGAATTGCCGAAAGACGCTGCTCCAGAAACGGCTAAACCGACGGGTTTTAAACCCCGTTTCAAGCCAGGAATCACTAAAAACACAACGAACTCATCCGAGGAGCCGTCCGTACCTGCAGAATTGCCAAAAGACGAGGCTCCAGAAACGACTAAACAGATAGGTTTTAAACCCCGTTTCAAGCCGGGTGTGACGAAAGCAGCGGATAGCACTGTTAATGAGGATATATCCTCACCTGCAGAGGCCTCAGACAGCTCGGCAACACAAGCACCGAAGCCGACAGGCTTTAAACCTAGATTTAAAGCAGGCCTGACGAAAGCAGCAAGTACTGACTCGACACAGGAAGTGACTCCGCCAACAGAAGACCTGAACGCGAAGCAGACAGCTGCTCCAGAAGCATCGCCAAAACCAACGGACAGCAACACAGTCAATCCGACGGTTGAACCGCAGCAGGAGAACATCACCGAAACTGATCCAACCACAGCAAACAAACCTACAGGTTTCAAGCCAAGATTTAAAGCTGGGATAACGAAAACAGCAGGTACTGATGACAAGCAGACTGCTGAACCTCTTCAATCTGCAAAATCTTCAATAGAGGGTGCGACGACACCATCAGCCGCTGCGGATAACGCAATTACAGCAAATACATCCTCACCTGCGGAGGCCTCGAGCAGTTCGACAACAGCAGCATCCAAGCCGACAGGCTTTAAGCCAAGATTCAAAGCTGGTGTAACGAAAACAGCAAATACTGATTCTTCACTAACAGTAGTTCCCTCGGCAAAGGATACAAACGAAGCGCAGACAGGCACCCCTGCTCCACAAGCATCGCCGATACTAACGGACGGCGACAGTTCCAATCCGCCTATCGAACCGCAACAGAGCAATGAAACACAGCCGACAAACAAACCAACAGGCTTTAAACCTCGCTTCAAAGCTGGTTTAACAAAAATTGATAAAAAGGAAGAATAATTTTCACTACATTTAAACTGATTTTTTTCAACTAGTTTAAAAACTCCGATTAAAACCAAAGACCAATGTTAAAGGAAGAAAGACAAGCATTTATTATACATCAGATCAATCTACATAACAAAGTTTTATCTTCAGATCTAAGTGTGCAGCTCAATGTATCCGAAGATACCATCAGACGTGATCTGAACGAGCTTGCAGAAAACGGAAAGGTATTAAAAGTTTATGGGGGGGCACTTTCCAAATCTTTTCAGTTTCCATTCCAGGACGGGAATGTCTATGCGAAAGAGGCAAAAAAAGAAATTGCCAAGAAAGCGAGCTCTTTGATCTCCAATGGCATGACAGTATTGGTCGGCGGGGGAACAACCCTGATTGAACTGGCGCGGACTATCCCTGACCATCTTCAATGTACATTTTTTACGATCAGTCCATTAGTTGCATTGGAACTGGCCGAAAAACCAAATCTCGAAGTGATCCTGGTCGGCGGAAAGCTTTCACGGAACACCAATATCGTATCTGGCGCACAGGTCGCCAATGAATTGGCAGATCTAAAAGTAGACCTCTGTCTACTGGGCACCAATTCACTTTCGGTAGAAGATGGAGTAACAGACTCTGACTGGGAAGTGGTACAGATTAAGCGCGCGATGATTAAATGTTCAAAGAAAGTCGCCATACTCAGTATCGCAGAGAAGCTCAATTCCGTCCAGAAAATGAAAGTAGTGCCGCTACGTGATATTTCTTATCTGATTACTGATATCAATCCAAGCGATGTTTCCTTAAAAGAATTTGCGAATACAATTGCAATACTTTAATATTGCCGCTCATTTAATTTAGCATGTCATCGCAAACGGAAAATGACTCTTTAAAATCAAAAACAACAAAAGGACTGCTGTGGGGTGGTATGGCCAGTATCATCCAGCAGTTTTTGAGCTTCGGCTTCGGCATCCTACTCAATCGTAAACTAACTGCGGAGGACTACGGTCTGGTAGCCATGATTACCATATTCTCTGTTCTCGCATCTGCATTTCAGGAAAGTGGTTTTGTCTACGGTATCGTCAACAAAAAGGAAGTTCAACATAAGGATTACAATGCTGTATTCTGGACAAGTGTCGGAATAGGGACATTTATATACCTTGTCTTATTCTTTTCAGCTCCGCTGATTGCCCTCTACTACAAGCAACCCGTGCTAGTCGAACTGAGTCGGTTTACCTTCCTCTCCTTTTGGCTTGGAAGCTTTGGGATTGCCCATCATGCCTATCTTTTCCGAAATTTAAAGATCAAGGAACGGGTAATTACAGGCACCTTCGCCCTCGTCGCTTCAAATATCCTTGGTGTTTATCTCGCTTATAAAGATTATTCTTACTGGGCCTATGCTATACAAATTGTATCCTATAGTGGCTTCAATATGCTTGGCTTTTGGTATTTTTCTAAATTTAGGCCAACATTTGAATTTGATTTCAAACCTATTCGGGATATTTTGGGTTTTAGCAGTAAGATATTGGTGACGAATATCTTTATCAATATCAATAAAAATATATATGCTGCGGTGTTGGGTCGCCATTATTCCGCTGAAGAATTGGGATATACCGTGAATCCCAATCGATGGAGTATAATGGCGCAGAATATTTTGACCAATATGGTCAACAATGTCACACAACCGATTCTTCGGGAAATAGAAGATGATAGGGACAGACAGCTTCGTGTATTCCGCAAGCTCATTTCTTTTACCGCATTTTTGGCCTTTCCAATGTTATTTGGCCTAACAACCGTCGCACAAGATTTCATTACAATAGCCATCACCGAAAAGTGGGAAAAAAGTGCCATCTTTCTTCAGATTTTCTGTATAGGAGCAGCCTTTGATTCGGTAAGTAACGTTTTTTCAAACTTAATTATCAGCAAGGGTAAGTCCCAGATCTATATGCGAAATATTGTTATTTTTGGTTTACTCCAAATTGCTATTTTGGTCTTTGGCAAATCATTGGGTCTTGAGATATTAATCACACTAACCGCTGGACTAAACGCGCTATGGATATTTGTCTGGTACGCTTCGGCCAAGCCTTATATGACTTACTCATTCAGCTACTTGATGCGGGATGTTTTTTCATATGCTATCTTAGCAGGGCTTAGCTGCCTAGCAGCACATTACGCGACCACTTCCATCGCAAACCTCTATCTTCGGTTTGCAAGTACAATTGCTATCGCTGTATGTGCATATATCATCGTTAATAGAATCTTTAAGCCAAGTATTCTACTTGAATTGTTCCACTATTTCACCACAGTTATCCGAAAAAAATAGATGGCCAAGATTCTCACCATAATCGTTTCTTATAATTTTGAGCCTTGGATCCACAAGTGCTTACCCAGCCTGCTCGCATCAAGCCATCCAACGGATATCCTTGTTATAGATAATAACTCAAAGGATCATA
Source organism: Sphingobacterium sp. CZ-UAM (assembly GCF_002000245.1). Lineage (GTDB taxonomy): Bacteria > Bacteroidota > Bacteroidia > Sphingobacteriales > Sphingobacteriaceae > Sphingobacterium. Next base: position 332,298 of record NZ_MTCM01000003.1, read on the forward strand.
CCACCCGCATCATCAAAGAAAATTACCCCACAGTCAGACTGATCGAAAGTCCCGAAAATCTCGGTTTTGGAAAAGCCAATAACATTGGATTGACTATCGCCCTAGAGGAAGAGTATGACTACGCATTTTTAGTCAATCAGGATGCTTGGATAGATCAGAACTGTATCGCCAACCTGATCAAGGTAGATACCACAAACATTGGAATTATTTCCCCCATCCATTACGATGGAACGGAGGAAAAACTCGACCATGGGTTCTCAGTCTATACGAAGCATATCCAGCTTAAGAATTCTTATCGAACTTGTACATTCGTGAATGCTGCTTTTTGGCTTATTCCCTGCGAAGTAATCAAAAAAGTTGGCGGTTTTTCTCCGATCTTTTTCCACTACGGAGAAGATAAAGACTACGCCAATCGCATCCAATATTATGGGCTGGATTTTGTGTTGGCCGAAGATGCCAAGGCCTATCACGACAGACAGCAACGCCAAGTGGATAACAAAGCTTTTCTAAAGAGCGAATTCGTCTATCATCTGACGGAGTATTGCAATATCAATTATACGTTTACAAAGGCTTTTTCGATGGCTATATTAGCAAGCATAAAGAAAATGCTGTCTTCTTTAGGGAAAGGTCGTATTTTTGAAACAAAAAGTTATCTCAATATCGCTTTTAGACTATTGGGCAAGACCGGAGAAGTCCGGAATACCCGTCAGGCTAATAAAAAAGCTTTTAACAAAATTTTTTGATAGATGAACAGTCTTGCTCCAGTTCTACTCTTTGTGTATAATCGGCCAGCGCATACACTCAAGACACTCGCTGCACTTGAGAGAAACAAATACGCAGACCAGACCATGCTCTATATTTATTCGGATGCAGCAAAAGATGAGCGCGCGATTGAGGCTGTAGAAGAGGTACGTCGGATTATAAAAAACCCATGGTCTTTTAAACAGATCAAAATAGTCGAGCGGGACAAAAATTGGGGCCTAGCTGCCAATGTTATCGATGGTGTTACCAAAGTTGTCCATGAACATAGACAGATTATCGTGTTAGAAGACGATCTCGAAACATCGGCATTTGCACTCGATTACTTTAATAAAGCACTAGACCGCTATAAAGAGGACAAACAGGTCATGCAAATCAGTGGCTACGGCTATCCTGTAAAAAATCTGAATGAGCTTCCCGAAACATTTTTCTTTCGAGTCGCCAATAGCTGGGGCTGGGCAACGTGGGATCGTGCATGGCAACATTTCAACCCCAACATAGATGAGCTTGTTTCCGATTTTTCGGAGGAAGAGATTCATCAGTTCAGTATTGAAGGAAAAGAAAACTTCTGGAAACAGGTACAGGAACTACGTGCTGGTAAGATCAACTCTTGGGCAATACGTTGGTACGCTTCGGTATTCAAAAAAAATGGGCTAGTTTTGTATCCGAGGAATTCGATGACACAGAATATCGGTAATGATGGCACAGGCACGCATACGGCTGCCGAATCTACCTATCAGGTCACGTTGGCTGATCATCCTGTGTGTTATTTTCCAACAGAAATTGTGGAGGATACACAAGCCTATGGCGCTATCAAATATTTTTATGCACATCGGAAGGGGTCTTGGTTCAAACGAGGCATCCGATTCCTCAAAAAGAAGATTAACGAATTCAATAAATAGCTATGGCCGCTCATCCAAAATTTTCAATCATCACTGTCGTTTACAATAATGTACGGGATATTGAGCACACCATCAAGTCTGTTGTTAACCAAACCTATGATAATATCGAATATATTGTCATTGACGGGGAATCATCTGATGGAACCTTAGCGGTTATTCAAAAATATCAGGATAAAATTGCGGTCTTATTATCTGAAAAAGACAAGGGAATTTACGACGCGATGAACAAAGGCCTTGCTTTGGCTACAGGTGACTATGTTCTCTTTTTGAATTCCGGTGACGAAATATACGATCTCAACAGCATCGAAAACCTAGCGAGACTCAGTGATGATGCCGATATCCTATATGGTGAAACGATATTGGTAGATGACAACAGGGCGATTATTGGGGAACGAAGACATAAGGTGCCGGCAAATTTTGACTGGAAGAGCTTTCGTTATGGTATGAATATCTGTCATCAGGCCATCTATATCAAACGGACTATTGCGGAACCGTATGATCTGAGTTATAAGCTATGTGCGGATATAGATTGGGTCATTCGTTGTGCCAAAAAGGCAAATAAGTCTGTTAATGCTCATCAATATGTAGCGCGTTACCTCGTGGGCGGGATGTCAAAACAGAAACATAAAGAGTCGCTAAAAGAACGCTTCGCCATCTTCAAACACTATTACGGTGCCATTCCCAATTTATTCAACCATGGAATCATTGCATTAAAAGCGATCTGGTACCGCATTAATTACGGAAAACCCCAAGACTAATGCTAAATCCCGAAATCCTCACTGAACTTGTAACAGTTAAAATGCCTTTCGGCAAATATCAAGGCTATACTTTGTGCAATCTTCCAGAACCTTATTTGGTCTGGTACAATCAAAAAGGATTTCCTAAAGGCAAATTAGGTCAGCAACTGGCCACGCTCTATGAGATCAAGCTAAATGGTCTAGAGTACCTCCTGGAACCTTTGAAGAAAAGGTGACGAAGGTCATTTTCTTCCTTTTATTATTTTTTGTAGCTTTGCAGTGAATTTATTTTTGCATTAAACGCCGTTTGCAGCGGTATCAATGAATATCATGACACAATATCAAACATTGCTGTACTATTGTTACAGCCCTATCGAAAATGCCGAACAGTTTGCGGCTGATCACCTGGAATTTTGTAAATCACTTGGCTTAGTAGGCCGTATTATTGTTGCCGACGAAGGTCTTAATGGTACCGTTTCGGGTACAACTGAGGCATGTCAACAGTATATGGATGCAGTCTACGCGGATGGCCGTTTCAACAAAACCGAATTTAAGATCGACAACGTTGAAGAGCCTTCTTTTATCAAAATGCACTGCCGCTACAAAGCTGAAATTGTACACTCTGGATTAAGAGACCCGAAAGAAATCGATCCAAACCGTCAAACAGGTGTGCATCTGGAACCGAAGGATTTCTTGGCAATGAAAGATCAGGAAGATGTCGTTGTATTGGACGTCCGTTCGAACTACGAGCACAATGTCGGCCGTTTTAAAAATGCGGTCACGTTGGACATTGATAACTTCCGCGAGTTTCCAGAAAAAATCAAAGAGCTGGAGCAATATAAAGGAAAAAAAATACTGACCTACTGTACAGGTGGCATCAAATGTGAGAAAGCTTCGGCCTTACTATTAAAAGAAGGCTTTGAGGATGTCTACCAATTGCATGGTGGAATTATTAAATATGGCAAAGAAGCAGGTGGCGAAGATTTCGAAGGCCAGTGTTATGTCTTTGACAACCGTGTCACAGTAGATGTTAACTCGGTCAACCCATCTGTGGTATCAACCTGTTTCAATTGTGGTAAACAGACGACCAAGATGATCAACTGCGCCAACCCGGTATGTAATGAGCATTTCACGCAGTGTGACGAATGCGGATGGGAAATGGAAGGCTGTTGCTCTGTCGCCTGCAAAGAAAGTCCGAATAAACGGGAATATGATGGAACGGGATACTATGTTAAAGTTCCTCAACCTGTTAATGTAGACAAAATCAGCAAAAGAAAACATAAGAATTTTCCACCTAAAGTGAAGGTCGAAGATTAATTCAATAGAACATAAAAAAAGTCGGTAACTGATCAAATTACCGACTTTTTTTATGTTGTAAGATTGCTTTACTTCGCAAACATTCCCGCTATAGAGTCCAGGATATTTCCTTTGGATTGGCCATCGTTACTTTTGTCAAAAAAGCTGCCGGCCAAACCTCCCAACATATCGGTCATACTAGTACCTGTGGAAGCCTGTTGTGTTTCTTGTGCAGGTTCTTCCTGTCCGCCACCCAAAAATGAACCAAGGATCCCCCCTAGCATACCACCGCCGGCACTCTGCTGTCCGCCGCCACCTAAAACAGATCCGATCAGGTCACCAATACCACCACCGCTGGATGCCTGTTTTTGTTGTCCTAGATAACTCATGACAATAGGCGCCAGTGTCGCCAAAACACCAGTTACCTGCGCTGAACTGATACCAGCTTTATCGGCTATATTCTGGGTCACCACCTCTGTATTTTGCCCAAACATATGGTTGACAATCTTGTTCCCGTCATCAGATCCGCCCTGACCAAATAAATCACCTATCTTATCGAAGATACCGCCACCACTATGTTGATCGATCGCTTTGTCGATGTTTTCTGCTTGACCTTTGTTTTTTGCATTGTAATTCAATGCCGCAATCATTAAGGGTACTGCTGCTGCCACAATCCATTTTGCCTTGGATTCACTGACACCTGTCATTTTAGAAATGGCTTCTATTGCTTTAGAGCCAACTCCGCCTGTAACTAAGTCTGTTAAGTTCATAAGTCTTCGTTTATAGTTATAATGAAGATAACAATTTTTTCTGAAGAGTTTAGAAAATATATACGAACAACAAAACGCCCTGTGGAGTGTTAACTACACAGGGCGATTACATCATCAATCGTTCAATCTAATAACTCTTATAGATCGCAATATCATCCAGGCCGAGCCTTCCATTATTAATGACATTATTGCTGGTTCCCAATCCAAGCTTGGTAATCCTGAAACGGACAGCTCCTTGGACATTCATTAAAAATACAGCCTGTTTTGAATTCATACTCTGCGAAGTTGGGTGTGCATCTGCGATAGATTCACCTGTTTGCTTCCATGTTGCGCCCTGATCCGTAGAATATTCCAGCTTAAACGTGCATGACCGATCCGTATAATATGAGCCATACCAAAGCGTCACTTTTGAAGCGCCATTCGGTACATCAAAATTCATCTGCACATGACCATCAACACTTAAATTCTGTTGCATGCGTATCGCATTTTTACCCGAAACAATACGGTCACGACCAGCAGTAGTACCCAATATTGCCTGATATAACTTCCATTGCCCAGTTGGGAAAGACACGTCGTTCTTTTCGCCCATATCGTAACTTCCTTTCACACTCGCGTCTACAGCATCAAATGTCTCCGGCCATCCAGCATATAGTTTACCACTTGCATAAGCCATGTCGGAGTAGTCCTGCATTCGGATTTGCAATTTATCCCCCTCTCTGAATGCTATTCCTCTGAAAGAGGCGCTGGGAGCAATAGACTGTCCCGCAAATGTTGCATTGTCCTCGGTATGCAAGGTAATCTCATTTTTATCTCCATCCATCAAGATCTTATCGCCTTTTAGGGCTGTTCCTGTTGCAGGCTCTGGCTCGACATCAGCAGTTACATCAATGTAAGTTGATTCAAACTCATCGAATTTCGCTTTAAGATTTGCAACCGAAACCGCTAATGGAGCAACGTTTTTATTTGACGCAAAGACATTGACCTGTTGATTTTTAACGGACGATAAAACCATTAAGCCAGATTTTTTGACCAATTTTGTACCATCGATATTGATCTGAACAGAGTCACCAAATTTGAAACTCGAGGCATCAGTAACCTCTACTAATATTCCTCTACGCTGATTGCGCCAGATATTCTGAACAGCGATTGTATTTTCGGGCAAATTCTTATTCTCAGCGCGTGAAACCACAAGTGCCTTCAAGTACTTTGCGCCAAGCGCACTTGATTCGTTGAGTTGTAGATCCGTATTTTTATAGAGGCTACGTAATGTATACAATGATATTTCAGGATTTAATTCTCCGATTGACTCATTGATATCTTCTTTACAGCCTGTCAGGAGCGTTGACATCGCCAACGCAGTCCATATTACTAACTTTAACTTTTTCATGAACTAGTTGATTGTAGGTTGCCACCACATTTTTTCATTTATTCCATCTCCGCCCATGCGACTGACCGCATCTTGGTAATTTTCCCTATTAAGCGATTGGACAATAATTGGGTAATTTAATCTGACGGGCATCTTTCCATTGTTTAATAAACCTGGCCCTTTGTACAGATCCAGCAACTGTGTTCGACGATACTCATACCACTGTTGGAAATCCGTATACATCATTGCAAAATACTTTTGCAGATGCACCTTTTTTAGCTTTTGAGTTTCGGAATCCTCAGCCGAAAAAATCACTTTTGGATTTGCCAAATAGCCCTGTGGAACAGTAGTTCCCCAATATTCCATCGCTCCATTGATTCCCTTTGTATATGCTTCAGAAGCATCAAGCTCAACATAATTCCGCAGGGCACATTCCGCTATGATAAATTGCAATTCAGCATAATTCATGATATTTCCCATGTGCGCATCAGATTTTAAGGCAAGCTGTAATGTCGATTGAATCTCAGGAACATTGCCTCTTCTATAACCTGATTGCATACCGCCATATACACCGAGGCTAGCCTCCGTAGCCCATATCTTTAGACGCGGGTCTCCAAGATCCATCAGATTATTAATCAAAAATTCAGCATAGCCTTTTGAACGGTTAAAATCGAAATCCCGCATTGTGAAATTGGGGTTCATATACGGTTGTACATTGGTATAGTATACCGCGGCCGTTTCAGCATTGCTTTGCATAATCGGATATTCGGCAGCATTGGTCTCCAATATTTCCTTAATCTTGGCAACAGCATTCGTTTCTGTTTTATGTGCAACCCGCAATAGCAATCGCAAATACAAGGAGTTTCCAAATTTGCGCCATTTTGTCGGATCTGAATTATAAATTGGATCCATCGCTGTATTGGCTGATTCTACGACAACATTCTCTTTCAATAAGGTGTTGGCTTCTTCCAGTTTTCGGAAAATATCTTTATAGATATCCTCCTGTTTATCAAACTTGGGGGTAAGATTACCTTCGGAAAAACCTTTATTACTATCAAAATATGGCACGTCACCATACATGTCCGTGATCATGGAACTTACCCAAGCATCTAGTATGAGGGAAATTCCCTGATAGGTTTGATAACCTTTCTGTTGTCCGGCAAACGCTTTTTGATACATATCCCGGATATTGGTTAATTGCACATACCAACCGGACCAGCTCGATTCAGATTCAGATGGCCTAATTTCATAGCGCTGGATTTCCAGATTATCATTTACGGTAACCGTTACCTGCATCAGTTCATTGTTAATCCGCAAATTGCGCGATAGATTGGTACTCAACAGGTTGACCAATGCAGGGGCTAATAGGCTTTGGGGTGCTGCTGCTGCAACGGCATTAGGATTTGTATTCTTTTCTACAAAGTCTTTGGTACAGCTTTGGAATGTTAAACTTCCAAGCATCAGTAGACTTGCTATATAGATATGTCTCTTCATAATGTCAATAGTTAAAATGAAAATGATAAGTTTACGCCCATTGTACGGGTCGAAGGAAATTGAGCAATTTCAGCTCCTTTTTCAATACCACTGGAAGTCAAAGAAGCGAATTCTGGATCAAAAGCCGGCCATTTAGTAAAAACAAAAAGATCCCGTCCGTACACGCCAATAGATGCTTTCTCAATCTTGTAACGACTTAGGAAAGACTTCGGCAATGAATAATCTAAGCGAACTTCCCGGAGTTTAATAAAGTCTGTAGAAAAAGTATTGGACTCGATATTATCACGGTTGAAATGTCTAGCATAGTAATCACCGGCTTCTGCAACGACCGTATTTTTGCTATAACTTCCATCTGGATTCAACACAACACCGTCGCCTATAATTCCATTATATCTTCCGGGCAGCGTTTTCTTCAACTTTCCTTCCTCCATCAGAACAGCATGCGTTAATGAATAACCTACCCCGCCAAATTGTCCATCAAATAAGAAGTTAAAGCGGAAACCTTTATACTTAAATTCGTTCCCCCAACCGAATTTTGTCGTTGGGTTAGGATTACCGATATATATATTATCCTGAGTCAATACAGGAACCCCGCCTTCGTAAACGATCTTCCCGTCGGGATTTCTCTCATAACCTAGACCCCAAATATCACCAAATCGACGATCGGGGATAGCAACTATAGAACCTCGACTGCCAAACAAGGTCGAAAGCACAAGCTGCCCCTCAAAAGCTGCCGGAATAGACAACACCTTTGAATCATAATGCGTAAAGTTTCCATACATGTTCCAGTTCAGCTTATCGCTATTTTTCAGGATATCACCTGATAAGGCGAGCTCAACTCCTTTACTTCTAACTTCTCCGGCATTGGTATATCGTAATCTATATCCACTGGAAGGATCTACAGGAGGTGTGATCAGCTGTTTATCAGTAGCTGTACTATATACGGTAAAATCCAGCTTAATCCGGTCTTTAAACATCCGAAAATCTGTCCCCAACTCATAAGAAGTGGTACGCTCGGGCTGTAAATTCTCGTCAGGTACTGTCGTCGGATTCGCAAGTCCACCATTAAAACCGATGGCACTCCGATAGGCGTATGAGTTTCCATAAGGGTCTTTGCCCCCGCCACCGACACCGGCAATAGAAGCCCTCAATTTCCAGTAGTTGATTGATTTTGGCAGTTCAAAAATCTGACTTAGGATAAAGCTTGTATTCACAGACGGATAAAAGAACCATGCCACCTCATTTCGCTTTGGTGAAGCTAGCGTACTTGCCCAGTCTACACGACCTGTAAAATCAATAAAGTACTTTTCCTTGAAACTATAATTGGCCAAACCATATACACTATGTATGGCGTATTCCTCCCGCCAAGGGTCATAAAGCACTGTTTCACGTGCATTTGCAAAGTTATACTGATTTGGATAAAGTAAACTATTGGCCTTTGCGTCGTCCTTGATGTATTTATTGTTTAGTAACGCCCCACCTGCAGAAATACCAAAACGGTGATCTTGCAAACGCTGGTTGTTGTACTGCAAGAGGAAATCAGAATTCCGCTCTTCAGCATAGATAGACTGTTCGCGATAGTAACCGAATGCATATTTGTTGGTATCAAAAGGTCTTGACTGTTTACGTTTATCATAGCCCATATCGATTCCTGTCCGGAGCATCAAACTCAGTTCATTGGTAAATTTATAATCCAACTGCACATTTCCGATTAGGTTATTTTTATTCTGTGCATTGACCATATCATAAGATATTGTTCTTGGATTATCTAATAAGCCAGAGAATGGTGTCATTTGTTCAATGCCCTCTTTGCCCGGAATCCAGTTCTGATCCAACCAGGCTGCATCAATATTGGGCGTAATACCACGGACGAAGTACATGTAGCTCTGGTTATTGTAGCCACTGTTTGGCAGATTGTCCGAGCCCCTATTGTTAAAATTAATCTTAGTGGACAAGCTCAATTTATCCGTAATTTTATTACTGAACTGCATGGCAATGGTGTGCCGATTGTATCCCATATTGGGAATAATCCACTTATTGGTTACATTAGTATATGAAAAACGAGCCGTTGTCTTTTCCGTAGATCCCGAAATACTTATGGAATTAGTCGAAGTCAGTTCCGTTTGAAACAGTTCTTTTCGGTTATTTTCATATGGACGCCAAAGCGTACGTTCCGCTGGCGTTTGTCTATAGTTAGCTGGATCGTATTGATAGAAATACTGGCCATCAAATTTTGGGCCCCATGCAGAAGAAGTACTCAACGTACTTGCACCATCTTCCGATTGTCCGTAAGAATAATACAAGTCTTGGCCCACTACGCCCTGTCCATATTCATACTGGTAATCAGGCCACCGATTAATTGTCCCGATTGCGGTATTTGAATTGACTGTAACCCCAATTCTATTTTGTATTCCCCTTCCTTTTTTGGTGGTAATAATGACTGCACCACGTGCACCACGATACCCATATAATGCCGCAGCGCCCGGTCCTTTCAGCACAGAAACCGATTCAATATCCTCGGGATTAATATCGGCCAGTGAAGAACCAAAATCTACAGGTGAATCCGCGTCTAAATAGGCGGAATTTCCTGTTTGTGTCGATCTGACTCCCCCGCCCATAATTATTCCATCCACAACGATCAAAGCCTCGTTGTCACCCGTCATGGATGTTTCCCCACGCAGGATAACTTTATTCGAGCCCAATGGCCCAGCACCCGATTTCACCAAATTTAATCCAGCAACCTTACCTGTCAACGCATCTGTCCAGTTATTTGAAATCGCATTGGTCAATTCCTCCCCCTTCACGGTACTAATGGAGTAACCAAGTGCTTTCTCCTCACGCTGAATACCTAGCGCCGTAACAACTACCTCATTCAATGCCTCAGATGTAACATTTAACGCGATTTGAGCATTTGACTGTGCTGTTGTAAAGGTCTTCGTTTGCCCTTCATAGCCGATCAACTGGAAACGGATCGAAGCACCGGCTTCAACCTCTATTTCAAAATGACCTGTTCGATCAGTCGTTCCCTTGGCTACCCCGCCGGCAAGGATAGATACCGATGCCAAGGGCTCCTGTGTCTTGCTATCTACAACTTTTCCTTTAATTCTAATCTTCCCCTGATTAAAAATGTGTGTGGCTCCGCTACTGTTTTCCATTGAAACAGCCGCCGCAGCTACATCCAGATTGCAGGCAACTATCAGCGCTGCAAATAGCACTTTCGAGGATGAGTGCCTTAGATTAATTTGGATAGGGTTAATACTAAACATAGATATTAGTGTAAATTGTTAATTTGCAATTTGGGACAAAAGTATATTCTTAACAAAAAGTTTGTTTTAACTTAATGTTTTCTTTCTGTTAACAATTGTTTCGAATACAATTTCCTTTAAGAAACATATTGCCCGATTTACATCATTATAAAAATGCAGAAGAATCCATTATGGATAGGAATTTCACGCATTAGGTTTAAAAAAATGCAAGCCTTCACCTTGGTTATTTAATATAATAGTATCGAAAATAATTAATATTCCTTAAAAAACGAAATAAATCGAAATTATTTAAAATACAGAACCGAAACAATAAGCCTATCGTTCAATCCTCTTATGCACCACCAGAGCGCAAGCACAAAATAGACTGGTAGCAAAAGCGTAGCAAGAAGAATCAATTTAGGAGGAAGGAATTTTTAACAAGAAGTAGCCCACCTGTAGCGGACAATGATAACTATGCTATAAACAACGTGGTTGCAAAGGCAAAAACAGTTTAGAGAAAGCCGACTTCTTTCTAATAAGCACTGATTAATGTTAGCGAAATGGAAGATATATTGATATAAGTATTAAACGCAAGAAAGCCCAAACTTTCGCCTGGGCTTCCCTTTATTATGAAAACGCCGATGTTAACGTTTCTCAAAGCTCCATTTCACATAATTGATATTCTTATCGTCGGCCAGGTACTTTTTCTCGTAGTATGTCTTGATTGATAAAACATCGTCGACCAAGTCCGAACGATACAGATCTGTTGTCTCTTTATATTTCTTCAGGTTCTGTAACTCTATTTGCTCAAGAGTATAGGCGTAGAAGCCGTCGTTATCTGTCTTTAGATTCATCATACCTTCTGGCTTCATGACAATCTTATAGCGGTCTAAAAATTTAGGCCCTGTCAAACGTTTCTTTTCGCGGCTGTCCTGCGGCTGTGGATCCGGAAAGGTAATCCAAATTTCATCAATTTCATTTTCGGCAAAATGCTCAAGAATCGTTTCAATCTGTATCCGCAAGAAAGCAACATTTTTAATACCATCTTCCAATGCCGTTTTCGCACCCCGCCAGATACGATTGCCTTTAAAATCAATACCGATAAAGTTTTTTTCCGGGAATAATCGCGCCAAATTAACAGTATATTCCCCTTTACCACAGGCCAATTCCAAAACAACCGGGTTTGTATTTCCAAATTGCTTCTCAGCCCATTTTCCTTTATATTCTTTGCCCGCATCGAGCTGGATGACATTCTCAAAAGTCGCTACTTCTGCAAATTTACGTAGTTTATCCTTTCCCATTTTTTTATTAATATCCCGCAAAAATAACCTTATATTTGCAGGAATCAATAACTTATCGTGGAAAAAGACGCTAAAATTTATGTAGCAGGCCATCGAGGAATGGTTGGATCGGCAATATATCGCAAATTAATAGAACTTGGATATAATAACATTGTGACCCGGACGTCCCAAGAATTAGACCTGCGTAACCAACAAGCAGTTGCTGACTTTTTCAAAGAGGAAAAACCTGATTATGTCTTCTTAGCTGCTGCTAAAGTTGGTGGAATTATGGCAAACAATACTTATCGCGCCGATTTCATCTACGAAAATATGGCGATACAGAATAACGTTATTAAATCCTCTTACGACAATGAAGTTAAGAAGTTGATGTTTTTAGGTTCAAGCTGCATCTATCCGAAAATGGCTCCTCAACCGTTAAACGAAGATCTATTGCTAACAGGCACCCTCGAACCGACAAATGAGCCCTACGCCATCGCCAAGATTGCAGGCATTAAAATGACCGAAGCTTTCCGCGATCAATATGGCTGCAATTATATTTCCGTGATGCCAACCAATCTGTATGGCATCAATGATAATTATCATCCACAAAACTCACATGTTTTGCCGGCCCTAATCCGTAGATTCCATGAAGCGAAGATCAATAAACTGGACGAAGTAACTATATGGGGGACGGGTACACCGTTAAGGGAATTTCTTTTTTCAGATGATTTAGCCGATGCTTGCGTATTTTTGATGAATAACTATAATGAGAAACAGTTTGTCAATATTGGCATCGGTGAAGATTTGAGTATAAAGGACCTGGCTGAACTCATTAAAGAGGTGGTCGGATATCAGGGGAAGATTTCTTTTGACACAAGCAAGCCTGACGGAACACCACGAAAATTGATGGATGTATCCAAATTACATGCTTTAGGCTGGAAACACAAAATTAATCTTCGCGAAGGCATTAAATTAGCTTATGAAGATTTTTTGAAAAAAGAAGAAACAACTTCCTAATAGGTTTCACTATAGGAAGGAATTCCATATTCATTGACTTCATCTTTAAGAGGAGCCTCCCCTTCAATTTGTGAATTTTTCTTTTTCTTCTTTTTGGGACGGATAAAATTACTGAGTTTACCAATTAATCCACTGATTTTATACTGATTGATCTGGCCGACGGCACGTTCAGATAATAGCAACATCAAGGCCTTTTTTAATACGCCTGAATTTTTCAAGAAGAGCTTATTCATCACAAAAGGAACACCTATACGTAAGGTTTTGGTCAACCAATCTGAATCTGGGTTACTGCTTTTTGCGAATAATTGCTGAACAAGGTTGACTCCCGGAATATTGTTTTTCAAAGAATTGAAAAATCGAATTGGGGCTTCGATCTTGTTGTTGAACAACGTAAATTGTGTTTTCAAATAAGCCTCTTGTTCGTTTTTGAGTTCCTTTAAACGAGCGATTTCAGTTTTAAGCTCCTGTAAATTGCGTATTTTTGTCTGCTTATTATTCATTTGTAGCCCCTTCTCTATCAAATTTTTCGTTTTTTCTCAACTCTTCTTCCTCTTCTTCGATCTCATCATTCCACTTGGCCAAAAAGCGACGTATGGAAAGATCCATAAACTTAGATTCCAATGCAGGTTCGAAAATCCGTATAATTACGATAATAACCATAAAAATGCCTGCTGTCGCCAGGAATCCCAATGAATAACTTCCCAATAGCTCACCTAGCCAAAATCCCAAAGCCAAACACAGGAAAAAGACAACAAACAAAGTGAATATCAATTTAGTCGCGTCCACCACCAAACTCGCGATCAACCGCGATGATCGCTCGATTGTTTTCAATTTAACGAGCTTAAACTGGGAATCTATGTACTCTTTTGTTTTTTGAAAAGTACCACTAAGTGAAAATTTTTCTTCTTCCATGCATCTTAATTTTATTTAGGCTATCTCAAAAGTCTATACCAACTTCTATAGAATATTTATATTCAGCCTTTTGAAATAGCCTATAATTCTATGTATCTCCCAAAACTGTCCTGAGGGACAATTTGCTTCTTATGCATGCTCGATGATGTCATCGTCTACAATTTCCTCTCCCTGGTTTAATTTACCTTTTAGAGTGGAGACAATTTTTTCTTTAAACTCATTCAATTGATCGAATTGTTCTTCAGCTCTCTCACGAATAGCATCACTCAAATCGCTTAATGAATCATTGATCTTATCTCTTGTATCTGATCCTTTGTCCGGAGCAAATAAAACTCCTAAAGCTGCACCTGCAGCAAGACCTGCCAACAACGCCAAAGCTACTTTACTTGTGTCATTCATTTCTTTTTCGTTTTAAAGTTCTAATTCTATTATACGATGAATCTAGTCTTCGATAATAATACAATTATTAAAGCAAATCGTTTGCCAAATACCGCATTTATCCATTATTTACTAGAATCTATATAATTACAATATAGTGATTTTCCAACAATTTTCTATCGGTTTACAATAATTCACTAAAGCTTTATTATTTATGATTTAATATTTAGTATCTTTAAATCAACCGATTATAAAACATATGTTGAACAAAACCTATTGTAGCGCCGTCTATGGTATTGAGGCATGTACCATCACAGTTGAGGTCGTAGTTTCTACGGGCCTGCATTATTATATAGTCGGACTTCCTGACAATGCTGTCAAAGAGAGCCTCCGACGTATTGAAAGTGCCATTACTTCCTGTCAACTTCACATGCCACGGCAGAAAATTGTAGTCAACTTGGCACCGGCTGACATCAGAAAGGAAGGTTCCAGCTACGATTTATCGATCGCCATCGGCATACTTGCTTCCTCAGGGCAGCTCACAACGGAATTGCTCGACTATTATCTGATCCTAGGCGAATTATCCCTAGACGGCAGTATAAAGCCTATCCGAGGCGTGTTACCGATTGCCTTACAGGCGTTAAAGGATGGCTTTAAAGGGATCATACTTCCCAAACAAAATGCACAGGAAGCCGCTATTGTTACCGGTATCGATATAATTGCTGTCGAAAATCTTACAGACGTGGTACAATTTCTCAATAATTCGAAAAAGATCCCCCCAACCACCGTTGATATCCAATCTTTTTTTCAGACCGAAGCAAATAAGTATGACGTTGATTTTGCAGATGTTGGGGGACAGGAAAATATCAAAAGAGCATTAGAAATAGCCGCTGCTGGAGGGCACAATGTCATTTTAATAGGACCTCCAGGTGCTGGTAAGACCATGTTAGCAAAAAGATTACCAACAGTTCTACCTCCGCTCAATATGACTGAATCACTCGAAACGACCAAAATTCACTCAGTTTCGGGAAATCTCAAAGCGAAAGAGGCTTTATTAACTGTCCGGCCTTTTCGCGCTCCCCATCATACCATTTCCGATGTTGCCATGGTAGGCGGAGGCTCTAATCCCCAACCCGGAGAAATTTCACTATCGCATCATGGCGTACTATTTCTGGATGAGCTTCCAGAATTTAAACGAACTGTCCTTGAGGTTATGCGACAACCGCTCGAATCGCGGAGTATCACCATATCTCGCGCAAAATTAACGATAGACTATCCGGCCAGCTTTATGTTGGTTGCCGCAATGAACCCTTGCCCTTGCGGATATTTTAATCATCCCGAAAAGGAATGCATCTGCGGCAGCAACACTGTTCAACGTTATTTAAGTAAAATATCTGGTCCATTATTAGATCGGATCGACCTACATGTTGAAGTAACACCTGTACAATTCGACGAACTGACTGCCTCTCGCCCTTCGGAAAACAGCTTGACGGTCCGAAATCGTGTCATCCAGACGAGAGAGATTCAAAAACAACGATTTGAATCCCACCCAAATGTTCATTGTAATGCGCACATGAGTAGCAAGTTGACCAGAGAGATCTGTCAGATCGGCGAACCTCAAAAGAAATTATTAAAGACAGCCATTGACCGGCTAAGCCTCTCCGCCAGGGCTTATGACCGAATATTAAAAGTTGCCCGCACCATTGCGGATATGGAAAATAGCCCTACAATCGAGAACCACCATCTCGCTGAAGCAATTCAGTACAGAAGTCTGGATCGGGAGACCTGGGGTGGGAAATTTTAGAACTGTGCCAGGCAGTGTTTTATTACCCAGGGGAAACAGATGATAGTCAAAATCAATCCGGATAATGCACCAAAAAAATGTGCATCATGGTTAATTCCGTCCTGCCCCTTTTTGGAGGCCCAAATACAATACCCCAAAAACAAAAATGCAAATAAATAAGCCGGCAAACCGATGATAAACA
The DNA here is from genome assembly GCF_002000245.1 of Sphingobacterium sp. CZ-UAM. GTDB lineage: Bacteria > Bacteroidota > Bacteroidia > Sphingobacteriales > Sphingobacteriaceae > Sphingobacterium. Next base: position 348,439 of record NZ_MTCM01000003.1, read on the forward strand.
TAACCCCTATTTTGGTTCTTGGATCAAAGAGGATATAGCTAAATAATACAGCACAGATAGCACCGGACGCTCCTAAGCTGTAATAGCCATAATTATTTTTTTGCTGAACAATCGTTGGAATGTCACTCAGCACCAGACTACCAAAATAAACGACAGCAAAGAAGAGATGTCCATATGGGCTGGCCTGTGCCAAAATCATTTCCAATCGAAAAGCGAAATAATAAAAAGTGATCATATTGAACAAGAGGTGCCCCCAGTCTTTATGGATAAAACCACTGGTCAATATTGTATATACCCGCTGTTTACGAGCTATACTGTATGGATGGAGCATCAGCTTACCATAGAGCTGTTCATGAGAAAAAGTATAGATACTCGTGACCAACGTAAAAAAGAAAATAGCACTTGCTACAGGGGCCTGTTGTAAATATAAAGTCAGCATACCTAGAAACGGTCTTCTAAAAGTAAAACATAAAGTTCTTTGGGGCCATGAGCACCCAGAACTAATCTTTTCTCAATATCAGCTGTCCGCGAAGGACCTGTAATTGTTGAGATCATAGTTGGAATTTCCTGTCCATAACGCTTTTGGATGTATGTCAGAGCATCTTTCACATCCCAAACTAACTGAGAAGCTTTAGCAACAACAATGTGAATCGGAGGATAGATACTCAACCGGCGCCCGGAAGCATTGGCATTGCTGACCATAATACTTCCATTGCGAGCGATTAATGCCTCACAGGAGGTAATACTCGCATTCGCAGATTCAAAGTCTTTCTCCGTTTTGAAAAAGGGGAATCCATAGGGGCTCAGGAGATCTTGGATACCTTGCTCCCATGCATAGATATTTTTTATATTGTTAACCTCGGTTAAAGCAATCAAATTCTCGATCAGGCCAATCTCACCATCGCAATAAAGGAACTTGCCACCGGCAGCTGTTAGTTCACGGACAAAAACAAGATCCACCAGTTCATCCTCTTCTTTGTAAAGGGCTGTTTCTTTGAAATTAGGGTGGGGATTATCATTTTTTTGAAGTAATGCTTGGCGTATCCGTTTTAACATTACCTCCTTCGCTGTCGCGTTCTTCACATTCATGGCTCAATAGCAATATAAATACAGCGCTAGAGTTTATTCTAGCGCTGCAAAATCTAAATTAGTTCAAACTATTAGACGAATTATCCAACCGTTGTTCATCTTTGGAGGTCGCCTCATCAGGGTGAACATCCAATGGTAAATCAGTCTGGGGAACACCGCCACCGTCGGCGCCATTAACAAACTCGTCGTAGGTTGTTTTGGTCTCGAAAGGACGTTTACCCAGAATTTCTTCAAGATCAGATTGGAAAAGAATTTCTTTTTCCAACAGCTTCTCTGCAATCTTGATTAGGCCTTCACGTTTATCCAACAAAAGTTGTTTTGTACGTGCATAGACATCTGTAATCAGATTACGAACTTCGGCATCAATCAATTCTGCCGTTTTGTCAGAGTATGGTTTTTGAAAAGAAGCTTCTGAGCTGTCACGGAAAGACACATTTCCGACCTTATCGTTCATACCATAAATAGCAATCATTGCATAAGAAAGTTGCGTGATACGTTCCAAGTCATTTTGAGCACCTGTAGAAATTCTTCCGAAAGTAATATCTTCAGCGACACGTCCACCCATGGTCATACACAAACTGTCGATCAGCTGCTCAGTCGTATATAAGAACTGTTCACGAGGGAGATATTGCGCATATCCCAAAGCCGCAACTCCGCGTGGAACAATAGAAACTTTCACCAAAGGATCCGCATGCTCCAAATACCAGCCCGCGATAGCGTGCCCCGCTTCGTGGTAAGCAACGATACGTTTCTCCTCGGGAGAAATGATTTTATTTTTCTTCTCAAGACCACCGATTACACGATCCACGGCGTCCTGAAAATCTTGCATATCTATCTCAGGCTTGTTTTTACGTGCGGCGATCAATGCAGCTTCATTACAAACGTTGGCGATTTCTGCTCCCGCAAAACCTGGCGTCTGTGCAGATAACTTTTTGGCATCTACCTCTGCAGATAGCTTTAACGGTTTTAAGTGCACTTTAAAAATATGCTCACGGCCGATCAAATCTGGTTTATCAATAGAAATCTGACGGTCGAAACGTCCTGGACGCAACAATGCACTATCCAACACATCAATACGGTTTGTTGCAGCCAAGATGATAACACCTGAATCCGTACCAAAACCATCCATTTCCACCAATAATTGATTCAATGTATTTTCGCGTTCATCGTTGCCACCCATCATGGAATTTTTACCACGGGCACGACCGATCGCATCAATCTCATCAATAAAAATAATACACGGAGCTTTCTCCTTGGCTTGTTTGAACAAGTCACGCACACGTGAGGCACCAACACCGACAAACATCTCAACGAAATCTGAACCAGATAGGGAGAAGAAAGGCACCTGTGCTTCACCAGCAACAGCTTTTGCCAACAAGGTTTTACCTGTTCCCGGAGGACCTACAAGCAATGCTCCTTTAGGAATTTTACCGCCTAGATTTGTGTATTTGCGTGGGTTTTTCAAGAAATCCACAATTTCCATTACCTCTTGTTTTGCTTCCTCTAAACCTGCAACATCATTAAAAGTAATATTGATTTGTGATTCTTTATCGAATAACTGAGCTTTGGATTTGCCAATATTAAATATTGCTCCGCCGCCACCTCCAGCTCCTCCGCCCATGCGGCGCATTAAGAAAATCCAGATCGCTGCCAATACCAACAATGGCAACATAAATGTCACAAACCAGCTCGCCCAAGGATTAGAGCGATCGGCATACTTTAATTGTACCTTAGGTGTACCCGGAGCCAGTTCAGCCTGCGATGCCGCTAACTTTTTCTCTAGAACCTCTGCTGAGGCATCTTTAAAGATATACTGTGGACCTGTTTCCTCCTGACCTGCAAGGCTTGGAATGGGATCATTACTCTTGGCTACGTCTTTAAAAGCGGGATTGTCTTTCCAACCCTTTTTTAGATAGACTTCTACCTCGACAAGATCATTTTTCTTATATGCTTCCAGACGCTCAACAGCGCCGGTCTTTAACATGCGTGTTTCAAAATCACTATAGCTAATTTCCTTAGCCGGGTTTTCTCCAAAAACATATTGCAAGGCAAAAAAACCTAAAAACATGGCAATCATTAGCCACACAAAATTGAATTTTGGCGGTTTTGGGCTTACCTTACTACTTGGGATTTTTTTCATTATATCGTATAATTATATTTTCTGTATAAATTAATGTATTGAGGCTTAGTATTAAGCACTCTGAAAATGTTGAATCTGTGCATCACCCCACAGATCTTCGATACCATAATGCGCTCTTTTTTCGGTCTTAAAGATATGTACAACCACATCCACAAAATCCAAAATCAACCATTCTCCGTTTGATTGTCCTTCTTTATATTGGGGTTCTTGACCAAAAGCCTTATAGACTTCCTCCTCAACACTTTTGGCAATTGCGTTTACCTGAATGTTGGAGTCGGCGTGACAAATCACAAAATAATCAGAAACAGAACTGTGAAGATCTCTTAAATCCAAGCGAACGATCTCGTTTGCTTTCTTTTCCTGCATACCGTGAACGATAATTTCTGATAGACGTTGCGACAATTCTGAACTTTTATTTTTACTCATTAAAAAATATGATAGTTTTGACTTAATATTTATTTAATACTTTCAGTTTGCAAAATAACAATATTTCGGGACTTATCATTGGTCAAAATACAATATATCTTGACAAAGTTGCCTCTACAAATGATTATTTACGAGAATTAATGTCAAAATTCACGCCACTCGCAGAAGGCACTGCCATTTTAGCAGAAGAACAGTTTCAGGGAAAAGGGCAGCGTGGAAGCGTCTGGGTCAGCGAACCAGGGAAAAATCTGACGACATCAATTCTCTTAAAACCGTATTTCTTGCCAATTGCCCAACAATTTGCGCTCTCAGCAACCATTGCAATCGCGGTAGCTAAGTGGCTTCAATGCAAAACTGAGCAGGATGTTGCTGTAAAATGGCCCAATGATATTTATGCCGGCAACAAAAAAATAGCAGGTATCCTAATTGAAAATAAATTAAAGGGCAATAGTATCGAATCGTCGATTGTCGGAATTGGTATTAACATTAATCAAATCAATTTTGACACAACAACAACAATCACCTCACTAGCTGTCCTTACTGGAAAAACGAATTATGTCATAAAAGACCTAGCCATCGAACTTTTTAAAAGTATCCAACAGGAATACAATAATCTCTTTAGCCAATCCTGGTCACAGCTACTGGCCTATTATAACGAGCTACTCTTTTGGAAAGGTCAGGAGCGTCCTTTTTTAGTCGCAGGAGAGGAAAAGCAGGGGATCATCCAAGCAGTGGGGATTGATGGCCGGCTCCAAGTACTTATTGAAGACAAACTGCAACAATTCGAAATCAAAGAGATAAGCCACCTTATATCCTAATCTTTACACTAAATTCAGATAATCCATTTTGGAATATGTTAAATTTGTAACGTAGAGAAATTAAACCTTTACCAATCATAAGTATCAAAGGTGTATAACGAACTGCAATAATTATTTAGGAAAATGAAAAAATTAGTATTGTTAATAACTGCAGTGATTTTTGCAGTTACAGGAGCTTTTGCTCAGATTCACAAACCTGTAAAATGGACTGTAGCCAGCAAGAAACTGAACAGCAAAGAGGCGGTTGTCTATGTGAAAGGAACCATCCAAAACGGTTGGCACATTTATTCTCAAAATGTAAAAGACGGTGGACCTATTCCAACATCCTTTAATTTTGCAAAAGCTGCCGACTACGCATTAGTTGGTAAAACAGCTGAGCCAAAAGCAAAAGTTAAACACGAAGAAGTGTTTAAAATGGACGTTGGTTACTTTACAAATGAAGTGATCTTTCAACAAAAAGTAAAGTTGAATAAAGGTACAGCAACCGTAAAAGGTACCGTTGAATGGCAAGCTTGTGATGCATCACAATGTCTACCTCCTGACGAATATGCTTTTGCTGTGACAATCAAATAGTAAAAATGATCATACACGGATAAAATAATAAGGCGATTCTCATCGCCTTTTTTTATTTTTGAAGCTGACATCAGAAACAGATACGCATGTTAAAAAACACATTTATTCTACTCTTAGTTGCTTTCTTCAGCCTTTCGCTTACAACAGCGACTTTTGCTTTCCAACAAGATAGTCTAACAAGTACAGAGGGGCTTCAATTTGAATCTTCACCTGACACAACTCCCGTTGCGGAGGCTGTGCCGGAGGACTTGGCTTTTTCGGACGCCCCGGACACAACCCAGAGCCAAGATAGCAGCAAATTGGATAAGGCAACAACAAATGTTTCTTCTGATAATTCGGATACTGGGAAAAAATCACTTTGGAGTATTTTTATTGCTGGATTAATTGGCGGTTTTGCCGCACTCTTGATGCCATGTATATTCCCTATGCTGCCATTGACAGTCAGCTACTTCACAAAACAATCTGGCTCCCGCGCGAATGGGATTAGCAAGGCCTTACTGTATGGTCTTTTTATCATTGTGATCTATGTGGCGCTGGGAATGATTATTACAATTGCTTTCGGCTCTGATGCGCTTAATGCCTTATCGACTAACGGAATATTTAATTTCTTATTCTTTCTATTGCTCGTAGTTTTTGCGGCATCATTCTTTGGCGCTTTCGAAATTACATTACCAAGTTCTTTTGTCAATAAAATGGATGCCAAATCAGATAAAGGGGGGCTTATTGGACTTTTCTTTATGGCATTTAGTCTTTCTTTGGTATCCTTCTCCTGTACGGGACCTATTATTGGCACCCTGCTTGTTGAAGCCGCTTCCAAAGGCGAACGTTTGGGCCCAGCAGTAGGTATGTTAGGTTTTTCCATTGCATTAGCAATTCCATTTGGTTTATTTGCCATGTTTCCTTCCATGCTAAAATCACTGCCAAAATCTGGCGGATGGCTCAACTCGGTGAAGGTAGTTCTTGGATTTTTAGAGCTTGCTTTGGCCTTAAAGTTTTTGTCCAATGTAGATTTGGCTTATCACTGGAACTGGCTGGATCGTGAAGTATTCCTATCCTTATGGATTGCCATATTCGGCCTAATGGGCTTATATCTTATTGGAAAGATCAAGTTTTCACATGATAGCGAACTAAAATTCCTCTCTGTACCACGTACTATACTTGCAATCGTCGTATTCTCTTTTGTGGTCTATATGATCCCGGGTCTATGGGGCGCACCATTGAAATCTATTTCCGCATTCTTACCTCCATCTGCCACACAGGACTTCGACCTTTCGGCTGGAGTAGCAAATGCGCCAGCTCACAGTGATGGTAAAGTAAAAAAATATGCAGAAATCTTCCATGAGCGCGGTACACCAAAAGGTTTTGATCCATACTATGATTATGATCAGGCTCTGGAAGCTGCGAAAGAGTTAAACAAGCCTGTATTAATCGACTTTACAGGCTGGAACTGTGTCAATTGTCGAAAAATGGAAGCAAATGTGTGGACTGATCCAGTCGTCGCCAAACTATTAAAAGAAGAATTTGTTATGGCTGAACTGTTTGTTGATGATAAAACCGAATTACCTGCAAACGAACAATTTGTTTCTAAGTATAGCGGCAAGAAAATTAAAACGATCGGCAATAAAAACAGTGATTTTCAAGCATCAACATTTAATAGTAATTCACAACCCTTATATGTAATCGTGGATGCCTCAGGTAAGGTATTAGTACCCCAAACAGGTGCAAACTATAATATTGAACAATACAAGGCATTTTTACAAAGTGGAATTGATGCTTTTAAAGCTAAGAAATAAGTCTACTTGTTAACAAAATAATAGTTTTTAAATCTTAAAAGGACTATTGTAAAGTTTACATGAAGTTTGCTGCTCGCTTAGATTAATTACACAGTAGAGGCCTATTATTTAATTGCATTTAAGCAATTCTGAACTTTTTATAACAGAAATATAATTGTATATAAACGTAAAAATAGCTAAGTTTGAGTACGTATGAGTAACATTAAAAAAATTGCTGTTTTGACATCTGGAGGAGATGCTCCAGGAATGAATGCCGGTATTCGCGCTGTCGTGAGAGCGGGTATCTTTAACAATCTTGAGGTATTTGGTGTACGCAGGGGCTATGATGGTTTGGTAAATGGAGAAATTTTCCCAATGGATGCCAAATCCGTGGCCAATATCATACAGCGTGGTGGCACAATCCTAAAAACTGCGCGCAGTGAGGCTTTCAAGACCATAGAAGGCCGTAAACAAGCTTATGATAATTTACGTAGCCATGAAATTGATGCGATGGTTGTCATCGGTGGTGACGGAACTTTTACAGGCGCGTCAAAATTCATCGATGAGTTTGACTTTCCAATCATCGGTCTACCGGGCACGATCGACAATGATTTGGCCGGGACTGATTTTACCATTGGTTATGATACAGCAATTAATACTGTTATTCAGGCAGTAGATAAGATCCGTGACACTGCAGAATCCCATGATAGGGTTTTTGTTATCGAGGTCATGGGACGTGATTCGGGTTTGATCGCCATCCGTTCAGGAATAAGTACCGGTGCTGAAGCTGTATTGGTTCCTGAGTTTGAGGTTGACTACGATGCAATCATGAAAAGGCTGGATAAGAGCCGTAAGAATAAATCCTCACGTATTATCATCGTTGCCGAAGGTGATAAAGAAGGCGGAATGGTCGTTTCGGAAAAAATAAAAGAAAATTTCCCGCATTATGATGTACGACTTTCTATTTTAGGTCACATCCAACGTGGTGGTAGCCCTACATGTATGGACCGTGTATTGGCAAGCAGACTTGGCGTTGCGGCAGTAGAAGCGCTTGTTGCCGGCCGTAGAGGTGAAATGGCCGGGCTGATCTGTAGTGACGTTAGATTTACTCCTTTCAAGAGCGCTATTAAACATAACGTAAAACTTAACGAAGATCTGCTTCGTATCATTGAGATACTGTCACTATAAAAGGTAGTTTTCTAGATCGCGAGTTAGGCAAACGAGGCCTACCCAAAAAGTTAAGATACTTCCCTGAGAAAGAATATTTGAAAAAATCGTAGGGGGATACGAATAAATTATAGCAGAAACGGCATGTCCAAAAAGTATGGACATGCCGTTTTTGTATGTATTACAATACTATACCCCGCATGATAAATTTAATCTCTTCATTGAGATCACTATTTCAACAAATTATTTAGATATTCTGCATTAACGACAGGCAGCTGGATCGCCTGCCCCGCCTTAGCCATTGAATCGGCAAAATGATTGGTATTTGTAATTGCTTGCTCATAGGCCGTAACAACCTGATCGGCTATATGCAGGGACTTCGGGTCTTTGATATCTACCTTATACTGATTGTCTTCTAAAGATACATGACGATAGAAACGATAGGCGGCAGCCTTTAATAGGCCTAGTTCCTGTTGCGACAATTCATCGATTCGCGCATTAGCTGGTAATGTTACATCAATAAACGCTGTCCCCTTAGCTAGCGTATCGATGGAATGATCCAAAGGAATTGCACTGAGCGCCTCCAGGTTAACCACTGGGACACCGTTTTCTTTCTTCGAATTACAGGCAACGGCACATATAGCCAAAGCCATCAACACAATCAGATTCTTTCTCATTTTATTATTTTCTAAGTGTACTACGACACCCGGTTTGATGACTTCCTCTTGTTTCTTGCTTGACCGGATCCTTCCAAAGCATCCATACAATTCTCAACCGCTCAAAGAGGGGAAATCCAAATCAACTTCCTAAACAAAGGTAAAGAAAAGATATGTAAGCTAAGCCTTAACAAAAAACACTTATTCAAAATCTCCCATATATAGAGATTTTAAATAAGTGCCTTGTATAGTGCAGTCTTAGACTGTAAGATCAGACTATTTCAACAATTCCGCTAATTTAGCTTCCAAAGCTTCTCCTCTTAGATTTGAAGCGACAATTTTTCCCGAAGGATCAATTAAGAAGTTTTGTGGAATTCCGCGCACTTCGTACAATTTTACAGGAGCAGATTTCCAGCCTTGTAAATCGGATACATGTGGCCATTGCTGTAAATTATCGTCATGGATTGCTTTCATCCAAGCATCTTTTTTGCCAGGGTTATCCAAGGAAACACCAAACACCGTAAATCCTTTATCTTTAAATTTATTGAAGGCCGCGACAACGTTTGGATTTTCGTGACGACAAGGTCCACACCAGCTCGCCCAAAAATCTAACAACACATACTTTCCACGCAGTGAAGATAAAGCAACATTTTTGCCAGTCGTATCAGGTAAGGTAAAATCAGGAGCTATAGAGCCTACGGCAACCGCTTTTAACTTTTGTATGCGCTCTGCCAATTCTTTTCCTTTTTCAGAATTTTTCAATTCCGGAGACAGCTTATCAAAGGATGTTACATATTCATTCACATTTTCTCCGCTCACATTTTCCGCCAATAGATCCAATGTATACCAGCTTTTTGGATTCTTACTGATAAATTCAGCGTCAGCTTTTTCCATCTTTTCAGAAATCTCACCAGCTTGTTTTTGCAATCCTTCAATGAATTTTGGGTCTTGTTTTTGAGCATCAGAAGCACCAAAATATTGTTGATTTAATCCCTCATATGCGTCGGTATACGGTTTTACAAAAGCTTTGTATTGAGTAAAATCATCGTTGATCGCTGTACCTGTGATTGTCGCTTCTTTAAATCCTTTTGTTGCATCTACCTTGATCACCCCTTTGGATAAATACAATTGTGCTGTTTCAGGTTGTTTCTGAGCTCCTCTTAGCTCTCCGAAAGAAAGTCCATCAGGAGAATAAATCATTACACCTTTAGTTGGAGAAGCTACCTGACCGTTGAATTTAAACTCACCTTTAAGGACAGCTGCTGAATCTAGCTGACGGGTACCATTGTTGGCGTATTGCATAAACACCTTGGCTTTATCAGAAGTAGCATTCACTTTTCCTGTCACTGTATAGCTTTCTTGTGCCATCAATAAGGCTGGTAAAAAGCTTAAACCCATTAATATTCCCTTTTTCATAATTATATACTTCCCATAAATGTAAAACATTTCCTTTGCACTGTCACGCTATTTAACATTATTTAGCAAAGTTGTTACCAACGCCCCGAGGCCCCGCCACCGCCGAAATCACCACCGCCGAATCCACCGAATCCACCGCCGGAACCGCCACCAAAACCGTCTCCACCACGATTACCACCACCAAGACCGTTAAGCAAGGTCCACCAGAAAATATCGGAAGAGCCGCGACCGTTCATCACACGACCACCACCTTTTCCGCCTCCGCCTCGATTTGAAAACATCACAACAAGAAATATCACTACAATGATGACAAAAATAATTGATCCGGAGCCACCACCACTAGGTTGTTTGGGATCAGCTTTATATTCTCCTTTTGCATACGAAATCAGGGAATTCGTCGCTTTATCTACTCCACCATAATAATCACCCTGACGAAATGCTGGCTTGATATCATTCTCAATAATACGATAGGCTATTGCATCTGGAACAGCTCCTTCAATCCCATACCCCGTTTGAATGGTCACAGCTCGGTCACCCAATGCTGCCAATAATAAAATACCATTATTGTACTTTTTATTACCGACGCCCCACTTTTTCGCCAAACGGACCGCATAATCAGAAATATCATAACCTCCGGTAGAGTTCATGACAACGACAGCAATCTGCGTCGATGTAGAATCTTCAAATGCCAACAGCTTTTGCTCCAATTGCTGTTTTTGACTGGCGGTCAATGTATTTGTATAATCATTGACAAGCTTATCAGGGGTCTCGGGAAAATCCTGTCCTATTGCAGTCATGAAAGTCAGCGCCCACAGCACTATTGCCATAACTGAAATCCGGACCCAAGAAAATATTTTCGACATAAGTTTTATTTTTTATTGACTAGCGATCACCAAAAACAATATCATTTGGAAGTTCATTGATATCATCATGCTCTCTGGGAAAGAATTTCGCTAATTGTTTGCCTGCATGTTCAATTCCCTTCACCAGCCCCTCAACAATTCTATCCATACGGAATTCTTCGACCATAAGGTCTTTGGTGCAATTCCAAAAATCACTTTCTACACGTTGATCTATTCCTTTATCGCCAATGATAGAAAATTTATGATCTTCTAAAGCAATATAAATAAGAACTCCATTCTTCAACACGGTTTTATGCATGCCTAGTTTGGAAAAATAATACGTTGCCCGGTCCTGAACTTCATCTGGACAGTGGTTTTCTATTACAACCCGAATTTCCCCAGAGGTCTCATTTTCTGCCACATTGATGGCATGAACGACTCTTTCTTGTTCTTCTGCATTTAAAGCCATAATATAATATCTTCATTAGTCCGCAAAGCTCTTTATCAGCTCCACTCCATCATGCGAACATTTGCCTATAAAATGATGTATAAAAAATGGATGAAGGGCCCATACGTAAGCCGCATCATCCATTATATCGTGTATTTCTAATAAAGGTATTATTAGAATGATACGGTCGGCGCTTTGTCTGAGCCTGGAGCGGCAGTAAATGTACCCTTGGCTTTAAATCCGAACATGCCGGCCATTAAATTATTTGGGAAGCTACGTACCGTCGTATTAAATTGTTGTACCGCCTCATTATATGCTCTGCGTTCAGTCGAGATACGGTTTTCTGTACCTTCCAATTGTGCCTGTAATTCCAGGAAGTTTTGATTTGCCTTCAAGTCTGGGTAAGCCTCTACTGAAGCCAAAAGACGGCTTAAAGAACCACTGAACTGATCTTGAACTTTTTGGAACTTCGCAATATTTTCTTCTGACAAATCATCTGCATTAATGGTAACGGATGTTGCCTTAGCTCTCGCTTCAACTACTGCAGTCAAAGTGCTTTCTTCATGTTTTGCAGCACCTTTCACCGTGTTCACCAAGTTTGGCACCAAATCCGCACGACGTTGGTAAGCATTTTCAACCTGTGCCCATTTCCCTTTGACGTTCTCATCTTGAGAAACCATCGTATTATAACCACATGAGTTTAAGGACACTAATGCAAACAAACCGCATAGGGCTACTAAAAATCTTTTCATTTTCATTGTTCAAAGAATTAAATACTATTCAAATTTTACGGTTACACTATCAAAGCATATACCAAGCTCTTACTAAGATAAGAATATTTTTATTTCCAAATCGGCAAATAGCCAATATTCTGTAACTTTGTCACGGTTTTGGGATAAAAACCCAGCCCCATAGCTTATGCAGAAAGAAATTGAGATTGCTATCCTTCCTGAAAAAATCGAAGACGAGCAATATATCCTACAACAAGGTGTAAAAGCGCTACGTCTGAAACCCCAACAGGTCAAAGGTTATAAAATCCGTAAACGTTCTATCGATGCCCGGAGCAAACAGGTGGTTTATAGAGCGCGGGTCATTTACTATATCGACGAATTCCCGTTACCAGAGATTTATGAGAACAATTTTAGATCCGTTCTTACAGGAAAGCCAGTCATCATTGTCGGCGCTGGTCCGGCAGGCTTATTTGCTGCAATTCGCTGTATTGAACGGGGGCTCAGACCAATTGTAATCGAAAGGGGGAAAAAAGTACAGGACCGAAGACGCGACCTTGCGAAGCTGAACCGCGAAGGTATTGTTAACCCCGAATCCAACTACTGTTTTGGAGAAGGTGGTGCCGGAACTTATTCGGACGGAAAACTTTATACCCGCTCTAATAAAAGGGGGGACGTAGATAAAGTCCTCAAACTGTTTGTTTCTCATGGAGCAACAAACGACATTTTAGTGAATGCCCGCCCCCACATCGGCACGAACAAGCTGCCACATATTATTGAAGCAATGCGGGAAAGCGTAATTGAATTTGGAGGCGAATTCCTTTTCGACCAACGTGTGGATGATATACTTGAGTCTTTTGGTCAGGTCCGCGGTGTAAAATTAGCCAGTGGGGAGGAAATCAAGGCCGATCATGTTATTGTAGCGACAGGGCACTCTGCGCGGGATATTTTCGAATTATTTCATCGCAACAACTGGCTGATTGAAGCAAAGGCTTTTGCGCTGGGTGTCCGCATAGAACACCCGCAGGCTATTATTGACCAGGCACAATACCATTGTCAGGTCAGAAGTGAGTATTTACCACCAGCCTATTATAGCCTCGTTGAACAGGTGAATGATCGTGGTGTTTTCTCTTTCTGTATGTGCCCCGGAGGCGTTATCGCTCCCTGTGCAACAGACCTCGATGAAATTGTTGTCAATGGTTGGTCGCCTTCCAAACGTAATAATCCACATGCCAATTCAGGCACCGTCATTCAAATCAACCTCGAAGACGTACCTAATTCCCTAAATGACCCCTTCGCTCTACTTAATTTTCAAAGGCAGATTGAACGCAAGGCTTTCGAGGTTGGCGGTGGAAATCTGGTTGCTCCCGCACAGCGCATGGTTGACTTCGTCGAGGGGCGTGTGTCCATGGATTTACCGGACAATTCGTACAAACCCGGGACGTCCTCGGCAGACCTAAGGGAAGTTTTACCAGCTTTTGTACACGAGGCGTTACGTGGTGCGCTTCCAATATTTGGTAAAAAGATGAAAGGATATTATACAAATGAAGCTATATTGGTCGGTGTAGAATCAAGGACATCTTCGCCTGTGCGTATACCTCGGAACAAAGAAAATCTGCAACACCCTCAGGTAAAAGGACTTTACCCATGCGGTGAGGGAGCCGGTTATGCCGGCGGTATTATTTCAGCCGCTATAGATGGAATTAACTGTGTCGATGCAATTGATTTAAGTTAAGATTTTTTGTTTTTTCTCTTGCAGAATAAGAAGAAATGCCTTACTTTTGTAGCATCAACGCGAAAGTAGCTCAGTTGGTAGAGCACAACCTTGCCAAGGTTGGGGTCGCGAGTTCGAATCTCGTCTTTCGCTCCAAACAAAAAACGCTTCCAAAATTTGGAAGCGTTTTTTGTTTTTGCTTACTTTTACGTGCGGCCTAAACTCATGATTGACTTATTAATAAAAGACAATAGCCCAACCAGCACAACAATAAGACCTGCAATAATAAAAGCTGTCGATACGCCGATTGCATCAGCGATAAATCCTGTAAAAAGAAGCCCTATCATACTCGGTAAAATGGCTATACTAAAATAAAGCGAGAAAACTCGCCCCAACATTTCCACTGGAACCTGCTCTTGAATAATTGTCATGAATGATGCCGAGAAAATAGACATGGAGACTCCGCCCAAACTTGTCATCATAACAAACGGAATAAACCAGGTGGAAGGAAACCATCCCGATAGTGCAAAAGTTACCCCCAATATTATGTGCATGCTGTTCACTAATACCACTTTTGTTAGGGATACTTTAGCAAGTCCCAAAAAGCTGCCTCCAATAAGCATACCTACTCCCCACACAATCTCAATAATACTCATCTCCCACTTACCGCCGCCATAATGACCGATGGTCAACAAGGGGAACATAATGGCAACAGGCATAATACAAAAAGTCGCCACCATGGCATATAGGAATAATATTCTTAGTCCTCTATTATGATAAATAGTACTCATCCCCTGTTTTAGATCATCCAAGACAGCAGCAATAGAAGGCTTCACATTAGAACGGGACAGGTGGGGTATAGTCACAAAGAGTAGTGAGGTGATCGCGACTACAGCGCCAATAACATCCAGATATAAGACAGTCGAAATAGGAAAATAGCTAATAGCCAAAGTTCCCAATGCAGGACCGGCAATGCTACTTACTGATTGTAACATTTGATTAATACCTGAAACACGTAATAATTTGTCTTCCGGAACGAGAAGTGGCGCAATTGCCTGCATGGCTGGCGAGTGAAATGCTGAACCAATCGAACGACAGGCCATTAACAGATAAATCAGAAACATATTTGTACCATCACTTTTGAGTACAAAGGTCATTCCTAATGTACAGAGCGCGATAAAGCCATCTGCAATGATCATCACTTTCTTTCGATCCCATCGATCAATATAGACACCAGCAAATGGCCCGATGATCGCTTGCGGTAATAATCCTGCGATAGCAGCAAAAGCTAACACTTCAGCAGACCTGTGCGTCAGGCTCAGCCAAATCATAATCGAAAAGTTGACTGCAGAACTGGATAATAAAGAAACAAATTGTCCAATCCATATATAACTATAGGTACGAAACCAGTTATTTTTTTCCATAAAATTTTAAATAAAAAATACAATCGGTGTATCGTCGGGGTGACTATGACTAACACATTAAAATAAAACGGTTAATGACGCACCCTAGACCAATAAATGAAAATACAAGGGATTTCTTTCTGAATATAAGGTTCACCAAAGCAAACTTGCGAACAGCACAGAAAAAATAAATTATTCATTTCTTGAACAGATTCCGTTCAATTCAGATTTTAAATCCTATTGAGCTATAAGACCCAAGGTTTATAAATGTAAGTTGTATATATTGACATGTACATAGCAAATCAAAAATAGAAGAAAAACACTAAAAACACAAATTAGCGAAATAAGTCCGTTAAAATCATGTTAAAGGACCTTAAAAATACTTTATAAAAAAAAGGCGTTTACCGACTTGGTAAACGCCTTATATGTTTATAGTTTGTGTGATTTGTTTAGTTCGTTCTTAAGCTTTCTTCAACCAATTCTTCTACATATTTCCGAACAACCTCATTTGAAAAACGGGTCGTCACATCAAAAGCAAAGGCATGTACAAGCAGGATACGTGCTGATTCTTCGCCAATTCCACGTGCTCTCAAATAAAACAACGCCTCATTGTCAAACTGGCCAATCGTACAACCGTGTGAGCATTTCACATCATCCGCAAAAATCTCCAGCTGGGGCTTGGTATAAACAGCTGAATTATCTGACATCAACATATTATTGTTCTGTTGGAAAGCATTGGTTTTTTGCGCATCCTCCCGAACAAAGATCTTTCCATTGAAAACTGCTGTAGATTTATCCTGAGTAATGTTTTTATACCACTCATAAGACTCACAATGTGGTTTAAGGTGATCCACCACAGTATGGTTATCAACCAACTGCTCTCCTGCAGTCAGGTTTATACCGTACAAATGACTTTCTACATTCTCAGCATCCAAACGCACATTAATATTATTGCGGATAAAAGATGCCCCAGGGAAATTACAGTTGTAGTTGTTATAAAGGCTATATTTCTCCTGGTATACTTCTGTATGATTAAAATAGCGGCTTACAGCCCCAGCTACTTGAAGGTAGTAATGTTGCACTTTGGCATTCTCTTTTACCACGATTTCTGAAACTTTGTTAAGCACATTGCTTGCAGTACCCTCAGCTGTGATAAAGCTCTCGATCAACTCAAGCTCAGCATTCGCCTCGACAACAACCAAATTCCGTGTTTGTGCAAAGAAATCTTCTTTTCCAGTCGCTACGTGAATAATCTGTATAGGCTTATCAAGTACAACCCCTTTTTTCAAATGGATGAATACACCATTAGTAAAAGCAGCTGTATTAAGCGCTACCATGATATTATCAGATTTATCAGCATATTTAGCAAAATGTGTTTGAAAGGCAGGCTCAGTAACAGCGTCATCCATCGGAATAACCTCAAGTCCTTTTACCTTTTCCAGCTCACTTACGGCTAATACATACTGACCATTAACCAGAATAATACGGTACGCATCCAAATTTGGGATCTCTCCCGCACTAAAATCTAAGCCCTCGATATCCACATCTACATCAAGCGCATAGGGCTTATTGACAATACTGTGGATGTTTGTATATTTCCATTCTTCATTCTTAACTGTGGGAAAGCCTGCTGCTTCGAAACGTTCGAATGCTTGTTGACGTGCCTCTGTAAAGAAAGCAGGTTCGTCTGAAACACTTTGCTCTTTAAAAGCTCCCAACACTTGTTGAAGTAATGATTCTGAAACTAATGTACTCATGTTATTTTTTAATCAAATCGCCAAAATTCTCTTCCACTCCTATTTTATCAGTGTAAAGATTAGGCGTTTTGTGTATCATATTCTTTTAACCAATCGTATCCTTTTTCTTCTAGCTCCAAAGCCAATTCTTTAGGGCCTGATTTCACGATACGACCATTGTACAATACGTGAACAAAATCTGGAACGATATAATCCAATAAACGCTGGTAGTGTGTGATAACAACGAAAGCGTTGTCTTTAGAACGTAACTGGTTCACACCATTTGCAACAATGCGAAGTGCATCGATATCCAAACCTGAATCTGTTTCATCCAAAATGGACAATTTCGGGTTCAACATCGCCAGTTGAAAAATCTCGTTACGCTTTTTCTCTCCACCAGAGAATCCTTCATTCAATGAACGGTTAGCTAAGTTCGCTGAAAATTCTACGAGCTTTTGCTTGTCTTTTACCATTTGTAAGAATTCTTTTGCTTCCATTGGAGGCAAACCTTTATATTCGCGAATATCATTTACCGCTGTTTTTAGGAAATTGATATTCGATACTCCCGGAATTTCAACAGGATATTGGAAGGCAAGGAACAAGCCTTCACGGGCACGGTCTTCCGGGGAAAGGTCCAATAAATCAACCCCATCCAACAAAGCCGAACCTTCACTGACTTCATACGATTCACGGCCAGCCAATACATTGCCTAAGGTACTTTTCCCTGCTCCATTAGGCCCCATAATAGCGTGAACTTCTCCCGCTTTAACTTCTAGGTTTAATCCTTTTAATATTTGTTTGTCTTCTACAGACGCATGTAAATTTTTAATGCTTAACATTTTATTCGTATTGAGTATTGAGCGAGATGCTAGTATTATCTGACTTGCTCAACTATTTTATATCTATCCTACTGAACCTTCTAAAGAAATCGCCAATAATTTCTGAGCTTCTACAGCAAATTCCATTGGCAACTGATTTAACACCTCTTTGGCATAACCATTAACAATTAATCCAACTGCCTTTTCAGAATCTATACCGCGTTGGTTCAAATAAAAGACTTGATCTTCACCAATTTTTGACGTAGTTGCCTCGTGCTCTAATTTTGCGGTCTTATTGCGGTTTTCGATATATGGAAATGTATGTGCCCCGCATTTATCACCGATCAACAAAGAATCACATTGTGTAAAGTTTCGGGAGTTATCCGCATTCGGACCGATTTTTACCAAGCCTCTATAACTATTATGGCTTTTTCCGGCAGAAATCCCTTTGGAAACAATTTTAGATTTTGTGTTCTTGCCTAGGTGGATCATTTTCGTCCCTGTATCCGCAACCTGAAAATTACGGGTCATCGCTACAGAATAAAACTCACCGATCGAATTATCGCCTTTTAGGATTACCCCTGGATACTTCCAGGTAATTGCTGATCCGGTTTCAACCTGCGTCCAGGAGATTTTACTATTATCACCTCTACAGATTCCACGTTTTGTTACAAAGTTAAAAATCCCCCCCTTGCCATCTTTATCACCCGGATACCAGTTCTGTACGGTAGAGTACTTAATCTCAGCATCGCGTTCAGCGATCAACTCCACCACTGCAGCGTGCAGTTGATTCTCGTCACGCATAGGTGCAGTACAACCTTCCAGATAGGAAACATAAGCCCCTTCATCCGCAACAATTAATGTACGCTCAAACTGACCTGTATTCTGTGCATTAATCCGGAAGTATGTAGAAAGTTCCATTGGACATTTTACTCCTTTTGGAACATAAACAAAGGATCCATCCGAAAAAACGGCGGAGTTTAATGCTGCGTAGATATTATCTGTTTGGGGAACTACTGTTCCCAAATATTTCTTTACTAAATCGGGATGTTCTTGAACCGCCTCGCCAAACGAACAGAAAATTACGCCCTGTTCTTTCAGCTTCTCGCGAAATGTTGTTTTTACCGAAACGGAATCAAAAACAGCATCCACCGCTACTACACCTGCCAAGATCTTTTGTTCATCCAAAGGGATACCTAACTTTTCAAAAGTGGCAATTAACTCCGGATCAACTTCATCCATGGAATTCAGCTGTGGCTTTGCTTTTGGGGCAGCATAATAAGATAGATCTTGAAAATCAATCTCTGGAGCTCTGAAATTTTGCCAAGTAGGCATCTTTAACGTCAAGAAATGACGAAAAGCTTTCAATCTCCACTCCAATAACCATTCAGGTTCATTCTTTTTTGCCGAAATAAAACGAACCGTCTCCTCAGTGAGGCCTTTGGCTGCGATTTCCATTTCGATATCTGTAGTGAACCCGTATTTATATTCTTCGAGCTCCAGCTCTTTTAATAAATCGTCGTCTTTAGTACTCATATTGCGCTCTCACGGTTTAACTAATTCGGGAGGGGTCTAGCCTCCGCAACTATCGAACTGCAAAGTTACAATTTCAAAGCCAATAAAATACATTTTATATCCGCTCTAACAGGTATTTTTAATAAAAAAATGACATTTATCACTTCATTTCGTCGAAATGAGCACATTTCAAACGATTATGACAGTCAAATGATTTTAAATCAATTAAAATTATAACACACAAAACGATATATAATCAAAATCTATTAATCATCAATAATTTTGTATATTATTAAATTTCCAAATATAATTTTGTATATTTACAAATACTATTGATTATTAAGACTCTAAGATATGCCGTTTGCACCAGACAAAACAGATTTAAAAATTCTTAAGCTATTACAAGAGAATGGCCGCATTACCAATTTGCAATTAGCATCAAGTATTGGGCTATCCCCCGCACCAACATTGGAACGTGTAAGAAAACTCGAAAATTCAGGTTTCATCAAGAGTTACCATGCTTTTGTAGACGAGGAGAAATTAGGTCTTGGGATCAAATCCTTTATACAGATTTCACTGGATTTCCATACGCACAATGCGATTCCCGAGTTTGTTGCTGCCGTGAAGATGATTCCCGAAGTAACCGAATGCCATCACGTTACCGGCAATTGTGATTTTATTCTTAAGGTCTATGTGAAAGACATAAAAGCGTATGAAGGTGTAATTATGGAAAAAATTGCTAAAATCCCCTTTGTGAAAACATTCCAGACCATGATGATCATGTCTACAAGTAAAAAGGAACCAATCATTCCTTTGGAATATTAAACCAAGAATTTATGAAAACATCATCCCAATATCAGGATCTAGCAATGATCCTTGCTTGGCCTGATGCTACAATCCGTGGTGATGAGGCATGGATGATGTTTTTCAAGAAAATAGGATTTGTTAAAAACCTGAACTTTAAGGTCGGTCATACTGGTATTATTCTGATTGAGCGCAATACAGGTGAACTTCATTTTTACGATTTTGGCCGATACATTGCCCCGAGGGGTTACGGAAGAGCTCGCTCAAAAGATTCCGACCCCAAGTTAACCATTAAAACTAAAGCACAAATTGACGGCGACCACATTGTAAACCTACTCGAAATTGTCCAGTTTTTTGAAGAAATAAAAGATGCCATGCAAGGTGTGGGTGATCTTTATTTTTCTATTGTCCAGGGAATAGATTTTTACAGCGGAAAAACTTTCGCAGACCAATGGGTCCATAGAGGTTCATACCCCTATGGTGCAGTAGCCCTCAACGCCAATAACTGCTCCCGATTTATTGCAAGACTCCTCCTCCACGCTTCCAGAAGATTTCATTTCTGGCATTCCATCAATTTCCCCGAAACGATAAAAGCAAGCCCAATGAGCAACCTGGTAAATGCCTCTCCGAATAGATCGATCTATAAATATACAGAATCAGGCGGCCTTGAAATAATAAAAATGAACAGATACGCATCGCTACTATTTTTATTAAAAAAACTACGAACAAATATCTGTTCTGATCTCGCAGGGTCCCTACCCGAAGATATCACAATCGGCGGAATGGTACTAAAGGACAAACCTGGTTCCATCCCAACCAAAGCGCAATATCTTGGCGGTGTTGGCGAAGGAGCCTGGTTCTATATCGAACCCATTGGCACCAGTCAGGCAATAATACATCGCTTTACTCCGAAAGGAAAACTAGAATACATAGTACTCGGAAAAGCCTTCCAACCGATAGATTTTGAAAGCCCTTATCAGATTACTTATGACAGTCACTTTCTATACAGCCATATCCTACAAGCTAATAATACCATTAAACTTGAACATATTTGTGTGCTGACTATTGGTGAAAAAGGTTTTTCTAAGAATGATAGATATGCCTAGGACAAACGCCAATCTATAGGAGTTTTACCATGCTCCCCCAAATATTTATTTGCCTTTGAAAAATGTTTGCTCCCAAAGAATCCCCTATAAACAGAAAGCGGTGATGGATGCACCGATGTCAAAATAAGATGTTTTCGTGCATCAATTAATACACTCTTCTTTTGCGCATAACTCCCCCAAAGCATAAAAACCACATGTTCACGCTGTTGCGAAATAGCATGTATAATACTATCGGTGAAAATTTCCCAGCCTCTTTTTTGATGGGAACCAGCCAAATGCGCCTGCACAGTTAATGTCGCATTGAGCAACAAAACCCCTTGTTTAGCCCAAGCTGTCAGATCCCCGGATCGGGGTTCCACAAATCCTTCAATATCATCTTGTAGCTCCTTAAATATATTTTTTAAGGAAGGTGGCGGAACGATTCCTTCTGGGACAGAAAAAGATAGCCCATGTGCCTGGCCATCGTTATGATAGGGATCCTGCCCCAGGATAACAACTTTAACATTTTGGAGCGGGGTAAGCCTAAAAGCGTTCATCACCAGATCAGCAGGCGGAAATACCTTTGCCTGCTGACGCTCTTGTTGCACAAAGGCAGACAATTGTTTCATATAGGGCTGACTGAACAAAGGTTTCAATATCGGAGCCCAAGAATCATCATATAGTTTTTCCATAAACCAAACATAGATAAAGTTATATGCAATGGCAAATTTATTCAATTCTGTCCATTCATAAAGTACTTATAATGGATACGTCGGTCTCGCCCTAAAGCGATATCTGAAAACCGTCATATACGCGGAAAACATAATTTTACAAAATAACCACTTGAACAAGTTGCTTAAACGACGAAATTAACGGATATTTGCAGAATTAAATTGAACACAAATATTTTTTAAACATAGATTTATGTCAAATCTCGTTAGAATCATCATCTGCAGTGCATTGCTGATTGGAACAGTTGCCTTATTTTGGACCGGAAATTGGGGATGGGGAATTCTAGGCATCCTGATCACTATCCTAGGCTTTGTCACTGTATTTTTCCATGAATACATGCTCATCGCGCAATGGTATATGCGCAAACAAGATATGGCTAGCGCCGAAAAATGGCTGAGGAAAATCACGAATTATGAAAAACAATTGATCCCACAACAACACGGTTATTACAACATGTTGATTGGATTGATCGAATCTCAACGTGCTCCGATGCAATCGGAAAAATATTTCAAAAAAGCATTGGCACTTGGACTTCATATGGACCACAACATTGCATTGGCAAAATTAAGCTTAGCTGGTGTTGCCATGGCAAAACGGAATAAGCGCGAAGCAGAAAAATTACTTCAAGAAGCCAAAAAAGCTGACAAGAATAAATTGTTGGCTGACCAGATCAAAATGATGAAAGATCAGATGGGTATGCTGGACAAACAACAAATCCGATACAACCGATAGGTTGAGGCTAATTGCTAAAGACTAAAAAAAGCGCTGTGATCTATGAAGATTACAACGCTTTTTTATTTTACCCTGTTCCGATCAACTATTTATTCAGCAAGATAGGGACATCCAAAAATTTACCTTCCTCCTCGCTACTCTCAAAAACAAGCTTAATGCTAACGGGTGTATACGTCTTCTTCCAGTCTTTCACAATTACCTGGATATCTACAGGCTTATCCTCTTCGAGCAAATAATGCAAATAATTCTGTTTGTCCTCAAACTTTATCTGTACATTTCCCATCTGAATCGAAGAGAAAAAGTGAGGTTGTTTCTTTTGATCTACAATCTGTGTGGAGAACGTATTCATTTTAAATTCGCGCGGATCTTTACTATAAGAGATTGCGAACAAATTAATAACCAGTTCATTTGTTGCCTTATCTACATGAAACTCTTTTAAATCAAACTGAATATCATCGACAACCAGTAATGAATCTGCCGACTGGGCCCGTATGGCACCGCCTACAAGGCAAAGAAAAAGTAAGGCAGCACAACGAAAAAAATTACTCATATATTATACCATTTAAAAAGCCACGCTTACCGTGGCTTTCTATATTGAAAATCTATTTACATAAAATTATGCACGCAAACGATCAGCTGAGCGGATCAATTTTTCATCCCGTCGCACTCCACCTAATGCTAGCGCACAAAAAATAATTGATATCGGCAGCAAAAAGAAACCTACCCCAATATTACCTGCTCCCAAAAATTGATTAACAGTAGCGAGATGCGTACTTGCCGAAGAATAAAGCCAAATCGCGAAAAAGATAATCGCTACAATCTCTACCCATATCAGCAGAAGCTGTACCTTACGCTGTTTAAATTTAAAGATCGTGAAGATCGGGAGCAATCCCAATAGGGCTGTCACGATGGTCTGCAGAATATAACCAAAACCACCTTCATGCACCGGCTGTCCGGCGGCAACACCATAAACACCTGTCACCTTCACATTCTTTCCCAAACCGACTAAATCACTGTAATTTACATAAGGGAATAAAAACAAGCCGAATATAACTAATCCTGCCACTAATAAATAAACAGTTTGGATACGTTGAATCATATTTTAATTTTTGTATATCAACAAATATAATAAGCTTTCTTTCTATTTAGAAATCAGAACAATCGAAAGGGCTATTTTGTTGCAACTTTTGGTAGATAAAACATGTCCTATGACCTTTATCTCACTTGTATTTACTCCAGACTCATTCTTTACGGCAACGGAATTCCCACTATACTGTGTACGAGTCCAATACCTGTCCCGATTCACTATTCCACTATTGATGCGAGCTACCTCATGGAGTTCTTTTCAGAAAGCACTATCTTTGCACAAAATTAAAAGATCATGTTATACATATATGGAGCAACAGCACATGCAAAAACTGCGGTAGATGTTGCGGAGGATTTAGATATCGAAATCGGTGGCCTTATTGACAAATCTTTGTTGATAGAGGATGTATTTGACTATGAGGTCCAACTCCACCATCAGGTTAAAGATGCTGCAGAAAATTTCTTTGTTGCCGTTAAAAACCCTGGGCTCCGTGAAAGAATTGTCTCTGAAAATCCAGAATGGAATTTTCAATCCTTAATCCACCCTAAAGCCTATGTTTCAAAAAGAGCTGAAATCGGCGAAGGCTGTATCATTCTTCCTGGAGCAACGATAGCCCCAGATGTACAGATTGGCAATCATTGTATCATCTCAGGTTCGGCGGTCATTGAAAGCAACACCATCATTGAGGACTTTGTGAACGTTGGGCCAAACGTCTCCATTGGGGCCAATGTACTCGTAGGTCGAGGATCAGAAATCAAAGCGAATACACATATTGAAGACGAAGAAACCATCCCCAAAGAGAGTGTCGTTTAACGACTAAATTCCTGCGGAATGGAACTGTAGATCGTATAGCTTTTTATAGTAACCATCAAAAGACAAAAGCTCTTGATGTGTTCCGATTTCCTTAATTTCACCTTTATCCAATACGATGATCTTGTCTGCCTTTTGAATGGTGGACAAGCGGTGGGCAATGACAATGGATGTCCGTCCCCGCATTAAATTGTCAATCGCACTCTGGATCATTTCCTCTGTTTCGGTATCTACAGAAGAGGTCGCTTCGTCTAACACCAGAATTCTCGGATCATGCACCAATGCCCGAATGAAGGAAATTAATTGCGCCTGTCCTGCTGACAGTGTAGCTCCCCTTTCCCTGACATCATAATCGTATCCACCCGGAAGTCGCATAATAAAATCATGTGCGCCCACTTCTTTCGCTGCCTCGATGACCTGCTCCCTAGAAATTGAAGGATCTCCTAATGTAATATTATTGATGACAGTATCTGAAAAAAGGAATACATCTTGTAACACCGTTGCAATGGTATTTCTTAAATAATCAAGATCATAATCGCGGATATTTACACCATCTAGTAAAATTTGACCCTTATTGACTTCGTAAAATCGGCTTAGGATGTTAATAGTTGATGATTTTCCGGCCCCCGTGGCTCCAACCAAAGCCAATGTTTCACCGGGTTGTACATTGAAATTCACATCCTTTAACACCCAATTCTCATCGTTATAGGCAAACCAAACATGCTTAAAAGCAATTTCCCCTTTGATATGATCAGGCTTCAGAGTCCCCAAATTGGGTGTCATCTCATCCGTATCCAGAACCTCAAAAATACGTTCAGCACTAACCATACCCATTTGTAGAGTATTAAACTTATCGATAAGCTCTCGAATAGGTCTAAAGATCATGTTAATATACATGATAAAGGCCACCACCACGCCTGGTGAAATCACATCGCCCATAATCTGTTTGGCTCCAAACCAAACCAACAGTCCAAGCGAAATAGCCATAATGATTTCCAAGACAGGAAAGAAAATGGAGAAGTACCAGTTGGTACGGATATGCGCATTCCTATGCTGTGCATTGATTTCTTTAAATTTATCCATCTCCTGCTTTTCACGTGCAAAATACTGGATAATTCCGACTCCAGTAATATGTTCTTGCAAAAATGTATTCAAATTGGACACCCATTTCCGGACATCTATAAATGCGGCTTTCATTGCCTCTTTAAATACATAAGTTGCAGCAATCATCAAAGGCATCGGAATAAGAACGATTAACGTCAGTTTCCAATCCGAATAAAACATCACCCCCAATATCACCGCTAATTGCAAGAGATCGCCAATAATCTGAATCAGCCCCTCCGAGAAGATATTGGAAAGTGTTTCCAGATCGGATATGGTCCGTGTAATCAACTTTCCTAAAGCTGTGCGATCAAAATACTTAAGGCGCAACTGTACAATATGATTAAATACCTGGATACGAATGTCCCTGATAACAGACTGCCCCAGGGTATTCGTCATCAAGGTATGATAATAACGGATTAAGGTCTGCACAATGACCAATGCCAGCATGACAATCAGCATATAGGATAGGCCACCTGTATCAAAATTCAAGATATAATTGTCCAGTGTATGCTGAATCAACATAGGCAGCGCAGGAGCTACAGCTGCCAATAATATCGTTAAAACGACCG
Source organism: Sphingobacterium sp. CZ-UAM (assembly GCF_002000245.1). GTDB lineage: Bacteria > Bacteroidota > Bacteroidia > Sphingobacteriales > Sphingobacteriaceae > Sphingobacterium. The sequence continues at coordinate 374,623 of NZ_MTCM01000003.1, forward strand.
ATATCCAAAATGCAACATGATAAGGTCGCATATAGCGACTCATGCGTCGCAGCAAATTGACATCGTATGTTTTGCCTGTTATTTTATCTTGACTCACGTTAATTTTATATATAAGGGTACGCTACTTCTGTTAAATACAATCCATGCGCAGGGACAGATACTCCTGCCTTGCCGCGACTTTTACTCTCAATCACTTCTTGCATAAAGGAAGCCGGTTTGCCCTTTAGTCCAATCTCCAATGAAGTTCCTACAATAGCACGAACCATATTGCGCAAAAAACGATCTGCGGTAATATGAAAAACGAGATCCTGCTCGTTATGCCATAACCATTCTGCTCTACGAATATCACAAATATTTGTAAACACTTGGGTATGAGACTTGCTAAAACATTCAAAATCTTGCCTACCCAACAAAAACCGGGCAGCTTCGTTCATTTTATCGACATCCGGACGGTCGCGCATGAAACAGGAATAAGGATAAATAAACGGATCTTTATGGAAATGAAGGTGGTACTCATAAGATCTATGCGTCGCATCGAATCGAGCATGCGCATCGTCCGCAACTTCAATCAACCTTTTCACCGCTACATCAAAAGGCAATAGGGCATTAAGTGAATGAATAAAACGCTCCGGTTTTGCTAATATCCCAACAGGAACCGCATCAAAATGAACATACAATTGCTTCGCATGTACACCGGTATCCGTTCTTCCAGCCCCAGTAGTCTCGATAGGATCACGTAACAAGGTCTCCAAAGCACCATTCAATACTTCCTGTACCGAAATGGCATTGTTCTGAACCTGCCAGCCATGATATGCTTGCCCAAAGTAGGCTATTTCTAAAAAAAAACGTTTTTTATCCATTATGCAATACAAAGGTACATTTTTCCAAATGAGCTACATTTCCCCGAAAGACTATTTTGCTCATTTTCGTCAATATTTAATCCTCACATGACAAAACTTGAGCCGGCTTTAAATTCAAATCTCCCGGGAAATAAGGAAATTACTCAGGTATAATTAAAACAAGTGTGGGTTTAACAGCACTTTGAGTTCGCACCAAGTCTGTATTAAGCCTAACCTTTTAAGCCCATTTAGCACGAGAACATTGAAGCTATAGCCCAGATATAGTCTGCCGCCTTGGTTTTACCCTAGGAAAAATAAAAGGAACCTAAAGTATGTCTATCAGATTTTCAAAGGCCATGCCACGGGAAGCTTTTAATAATACTGTAGCTCCGATAATCGGTTTTTTTTGCAATGCAGTCTTTGCTTCTACTGTCGTTTCATAAAACTCGGCATCATCATTTCTATGCTCAAAAAATGCTTTTCCAACAAAAATCTTGCGGTCAGCGAACATACTCCTTACATTATCCACGATTTTCCGATGCTCTTCAAAAGATTCAGCCCCAAGTTCAAACATATCCCCCAGGATAATAGCTTTCTTTTCCGCCTCGATAATCCGGATATTATCCAGCGCAGCAGCCATACTGGTCGCATTGGCATTATAATAGTCACAGATAACGGTATTGTGGGTTGTCTTCATAATCTGTGAGCGATTGTTTGTTGGGGTATAGCCCTCAATGCCCAAATTGATCTCTTGTGGCGAAACATCAAAATGCAAACCTACTGCGATGGCCGCCAAAAAATTTTCTGTATTGTATGAACCGGTAAGTTGCGTATCGACTACATAGGATTGTACATCTTCTTTTGTCCTCCAAGAAATCTGCAACAATGGATTTGCTTTCAGCAATTTACCGATGACATCATTGCTCTCGGAAAATCCATAAGTCACAATTTCATTAATTTGACGGGCCGCAGCCATTTCTCTTAAATGCGCGTTATCAGCCTGCAAAAAGAGTGTCCCCTGATGATCTTGAAGCCAATCGTACAGCTCTCCTTTTGTTTTTTTAACTCCTTCAAAAGAACCAAATCCCTCCAGATGTGCCTTACCCACATTGGAGATCAGTCCATGTGTTGGTTCAGCAATGGCGCATAAAAAGGCTATTTCTCCGAGATGATTTGCCCCCATTTCTATAATCGCAACTTCAACAGTTGCATCAATGGCCAACAAGGTCAAAGGAACGCCAATATGATTATTTAGATTCCCTTTTGTGGCATAAGTCTTATATTTCTGAGAGACAACCGAATATAATAATTCCTTTGTTGTTGTCTTTCCATTCGTTCCTGTTACACCGATAACGGGAATATTTAGCTGTTTCCGATGATGGTTTGCCAAGCCTTGTAGTGCTGTCAACACATCTTCTACCAAGATATATTGTTCCCCTTTTTTATAAATTTCCTCATCAATGACAACATACTTCGCTCCGATTTCAAGAGCCTGCTCCGCAAAGGTATTTCCGTTGAAATTTGCGCCTTTCAGTGCAAAGAATATACTATCCTTCTCAATTTTACGCGTATCTGTTGTAATATTTGGATACTGTTTATAAATCTGATATAGCGATTGAATGTCCATGTTTAGAAATTTGATGAGCAAATATAACCATTCTGCCTGATTTCAGATAAATCGGGAAGCACATCTAAAATAATTGGATCCCAAATACAATCCCCGATAACGTTTGCGCATTTATTTTAATCAATTTCCTTTAACTAAGGCTTTAATATTGGTAATTTCATTGACCAATTAAACAGTTTGAAATGCGGACGACCAAACTTTCAACTCTTTTACAATTTTTCTTTCCTTTCGCTTCAACAGCGAAAGTTTTAATTCTTGTAATCGTAAAAATGGTATTGTAGCAAATGGAGACAAGCTTATAAATTATATAATATGAAAGCTTTTTTAGACGAGAATTTTTTATTGAATACCAAAACAGCGGAAGAGCTGTACCACTATTATTCAAAAAACCTACCCATCATTGATTACCATAATCATCTGATTCCAGAGCAGATAGCCAATGACATCAAGTTTGACAACATCAGTCAGGCCTGGTTACATGGAGATCATTACAAATGGCGAGCCATGCGGGCAAATGGGGTTAACGAACGTTATATCACCGGGGATGCATCTGATGAGGAAAAATTCATCAAATGGGCAGAGACTGTCCCTTATACGTTACGGAATCCGCTTCATCATTGGACACACCTTGAGCTACAGCGCTATTTCGGCATAACAGATGTACTTTCTCCAAAAACCGCAGCCAAAATATATGCGGACACAAGTGCGCAACTGCAACAGGACAGCCATTCTGTTCGGGGACTGCTTCGAATGATGAATGTAGAAGCCGTCTGCACAACCGATGACCCTATTGATAACCTCCGATATCACCAGCAGTTTGCCCAAGAAAAGGAATCATTCAAAATGCTTCCGGCATTCCGCCCAGATAAGGCGATGAACGCTGACGACATCACTGCGCTTAATCAGTATATAGACAAACTTGAAAAAATAAGCAACCGGGAAATCAATGATTTGCAAGAATACCTGGATGCATTGAAATCTAGGCATGATTTCTTCGCTGCCAATGGTTGTAAGGTTTCCGATCATGGATTAGAGCAAATTTATGCGGAGGAATATACGGAACAGGAAATTAAAAGTATATTCAATAAGATCAGAAGCAAAAAAGAAATCAGTGCTACCGAGAATCTCAAATTCAAGTCAGCGATGTTGATTTATTTTGCCGAATGGGATTATGAAAAGGGTTGGGTACAGCAATATCATATTGGCCCATTGCGCAACAACAATGCCCGCATGCACCGTTTGATCGGCCCCGATACAGGTTGGGACTCTATTGGGGATTTCAGTCAAGGACGGACTTTGTCAAAATTTTTGAATAAATTAGATAATGGGAACAAACTGACCAAGACAATATTATATAATCTTAATCCAGCAGACAACGAGCTCTTTGCGACGATGATAGGGAATTTCAATGATGGTTCCATAAAAGGAAAAATGCAGTTTGGTTCGGCTTGGTGGTTTTTGGATCAAAAAGATGGTATGACAAAACAGATCAATGCGCTATCAAATATGGGCTTGTTAAGTCGATTTGTTGGTATGTTGACTGATTCCAGAAGCTTCCTTTCCTTTCCACGGCACGAATATTTTAGAAGACTACTCTGCAGTATCTTCGGACAGGATATCGAAAACGGCGAAATCCCGAATGATATTGAATGGGTAGGAAAAATTGTACAGGATATCAGCTATAATAACGCAAAAGAATATTTTGAATTTTAATGAAAATGCAAGGTAAAGTATTAAATTTTGGAGAATTGTTGCTGCGGATCTGTCCAGACATCGAGCAGGATTGGATTGAACAGCACCAACTCCCTTTTTATATTGGAGGCGCAGAATTAAATGTGGCTACTGCATTGGCCCTTTGGGGCGTGCCATCATCTTATTTATCAGCAATTCCTCAAAATGCAATCTGTGAAGCAATTGATCGCTATTTAAAACGAAAAAATATAGACACCACTCCCATGCAATGGACAGGAGATAGGCTAGGGATTTATTACCTACCTAAAGGAAAAGATCTGAAAAACGCAGGGGTAATCTATGACCGGGCCAACTCCTCTTTTGCTAGCCTCAAAGTAGACAGTATAGACTGGGATAAGGCATTTTCGGATGTTCAATGGTTCCATTTCTCTGCAATCTGTCCTGCAATCAGTGCAGACATTGCCGACCTCTGCCTGCAAGCGGTTAAAGTGGCTCAAGAAAAAGGGATTTTTGTGTCTTTAGATCTTAATTACCGTTCAAAACTCTGGAAATATGGTAAGGATCCCAAAGATATTATGCCGGAGATCTCAAAACACTGTAATCTAATTATGGGCAACATCTGGGCTGCACACCAAATGCTTGGCACACAGCTCGACAGCAAGTTTATCACACAGTCTGCGGGATACGAAGAAAAGGAATTATTACGGCAAGCAGAGCAAACAAGCAAGGAGATTATAGCGAACAATCCGCTGTGTCAGTATGTGGCCAACACCTTCCGATTTGACTATGAATCCAAAGGAATAAAATATTATACAACCTTATTTGATAGGGATAATTTATTTAAATCAACGGAGTACAATGCGGTAGAGATTTTGGACAAAGTGGGCAGTGGAGACTGTTTTATGGCCGGCCTGATCTATGGCTTATATTCCAACCTTTCGCCAAAGGAGACTCTGGAGTTTGCAACGCTCGCAGCATTTGACAAACTGTTTATTCCCAGCGATGCCACAACAAGTACTGTTGAAGATATAAAAAATAGAATGATAGCATGAGTTTGAAAGAGAAAGTATTAGAAAAGATAATTGAACAGGGGATGCTTCCTTTGTTTTTCCATAATGATAAAGAAGAGAGCATTCATATTCTTCGTACGTTATATCAGGCAGGTATACGTGTCTTTGAATTTACTAACCGTGGGCCTGAAGCACTGGCTGTCTTCGAAAGCCTGCTCGCAGTAAGGGATCTTGAGATGCCAGATCTTTATCTGGGTATTGGCACCATTAAATCCGTCGAAGATGCAACGCAATTTCTCCAAATCGGCGCAGATTTTATTGTCGCCCCCTTGGTCAACCCTGCGGTTGGAGCACTGGTACATGAACAAGATAAACTTTGGATTCCGGGTTGTATGACACCGACCGAGATTTATATTGCTCAACAGCAAAAAGCCGCACTCATCAAATTGTTTCCGGCAAATATCTTGGGACCAACATTCATGTCCGCTATACGTGATCTTTTTAAAGGCCAAAAGTTTATGCCTACAGGTGGGGTCGAAATCGAAATGGAAAATTTGAAAACATGGTTCAAATCCGGCGTATGTGCTGTTGGTATGGGCAGCAAACTGATCGATCCAAAAAATACGGATCAATTAGCTGAAAACGCAAAACTCGCGCTCGAGCTTGTGTCGAAAGCACGATAAACTTAAAAAAAACAAAATTATAAACCTATTATGATGAATACGGAGAAAAAGGGAAATTACCGTTGGGTAATCTGCTCCCTACTATTTTTTGCTACTACGATCAATTATTTGGACCGTCAGGTACTTTCCTTGACCTGGAAAGATTTTATTAGCCCCGAATTCCATTGGACAAATACAGACTATGGCAATATTACAGCCTTATTTTCTATTTTTTATGCCATCAGTATGCTTTTTGCAGGTCGCTTTGTAGATTGGATGGATACAAAAAAAGGATTTTTATGGGCTATTGGGGTTTGGTCTATCGGCGCCATATTGCACGCTTTTTGTGGCATCGCGACCTCCGGCATTGTCGCCGGTGAATGGTTTGTAGGCTTTGAAGGTGCAAAAGAAGCGATTTCTCATGTTAACAATGCTGGTCTCGTCATTAGCGTCAGTGTCAACTTATTTATCTTTGCCCGTTTTATACTCGCTGTTGGAGAGGCAGGAAACTTTCCCGCGGCAATCAAAGCTACCGCCGAGTACTTCCCAAAGAAAGATCGCGCCCTAGCGACAAGTATCTTCAATTCTGGTGCAACAATAGGCGCCTTGGCAGCTCCTTTAACCATTCCTGTCATCGCTGCACATTGGGGCTGGGAAATGTCATTCATTATTATTGGGGCCCTAGGATTTGTCTGGATGGGTTTCTGGATCTTCCTCTATAAAAAGCCGCACGAAAATCCGAAAGTAAATGCAGCTGAATTGGCATACATTCATCAAGATGACCATGAACATCAAACAGAACAAACCGGAACAGTAAAACAACCAAGAACCACAATTTCCGAATGCTTGAAATACAAGCAAACATGGGCTTTTGTCTTCGGAAAATTTATGACAGACGGAGTTTGGTGGTTTTTCCTATTTTGGATGCCGGCCTATCTCTCCGCTGTATACGATATAAAATCGTCCGATACAGAAGGGCAGTTGGCGATATTTGTACTCTATGCAATTACAATGCTTTCCATTTATGGAGGCTGGTTACCGACCTATTTCGTTGAGAAAAAAGGGATGAATGCCTATGAAGGCCGTATGAAAGCCATGCTTTTATTCGCTTTTGTACCATTAGTGGTTCTCTTTGCCCAACCATTGGGACATATATCCTATTGGATACCTGTGATCCTGATCGGATTTGCAGGTGCGGCACACCAGTCATGGTCCGCTAATATTTTTTCGACAATCGGAGATGCCTTCCCAAAACGTTCCATTGCAACGGTTACCGGAATCGGTGGGCTTGCAGGTGGGGTTGGTGCTTTTATCATCAACAAAACATCGGGATGGTTATTCGATTATGCGAAGGAAACGCAAATGACCTTTATGGGTTTTAAAGGCGAAGAAGCGGGATATTTCATCATCTTCTCTTTTTGCGCGATTGCCTACTTGATTGCATGGATCGTAATGAAAACACTAGTACCTAAACTTATTTTAATAAAAAATTAACATATATTGTAAAATTTATAGTATATTAGCAATATCATTACAAATATCAATCTAAACCATTTTTTAAAAAACAATGAGCTTAAACTTAGAAGGTATCTTCTATGAGGAGAAAAACATTCCCGCAGAATTTACACTGGACGAACAGGTCGATCAAAGAGAGTTCCTTTCCAATGGAGAAATGATTTCTTGGACGGGTCAAGTAAACGAGGTATTTTCACCGATTTGTGTGAAGACCAAGGATGGCTTGAAACGTAAGCGCATCGGCAGCTTTCCTGTTTGTACAGAAAAAGAGTCCATCGAAGCCCTTGACGCTGCTGTACAAGCATACGACAACGGACGTGGAGAGTGGCCAACAATGAGTGTTACCGATCGTATTACCTGTGTTGAAAATTTCACACAAAAGATGATTGCCAAGAAGGACATTGTTGTCAAGCTTATTATGTGGGAAATCGGCAAGTCTTATGCAGACTCTGTAAAGGAATTTGACCGCACAGTAGAATATATCTATGCGACAATCGATGCACTAAAAGATATAGACCGTGATTCATCACGTTTTCAAATTGAACAAGGTATTATTGCACAGATCAGAAGATCGCCTTTAGGTGTTGTCTTATGTATGGGGCCATTCAACTACCCGTTAAACGAAACGTTTACGACATTGATCCCCGCATTGATCATGGGGAATACGCTGCTGTTCAAACCACCTAAACACGGAACGCTATTACATTACCCTCTATTAGAAGCCTTCAGAACAAGTTTTCCAAAAGGTGTAGTTAATACCATCTATGGTCGCGGCAACAAGATCGTGCCCAGCTTGATGCAATCCGGCAAGATCAATGTCCTAACTTTGATAGGATCCAGCCGTGTAGCTGACGAACTTAAAAAGTTACATCCAAAGGTGAATAGATTGCGTGCAATATTAGGATTAGATGCCAAAAATGCAGCAATTATTACAAAAGATGCGGACTTAAACTTAGCCGTCTCGGAGACCGTATTGGGTTCACTATCTTTCAATGGACAGCGTTGTACAGCATTGAAGATAATCTATGTACACCGGAGCTTAGCACAGGAATTTTTAAAACGCCTCTCTGCCGAAGTGAGCAAACTTAAATATGGGATGCCGTGGGAAAAAGGAGTTTCCTTAACACCGCTTCCAGAAGTTAATAAGCCGGCTTATCTGACGGAATGTATCGAAGATGCGAAAGCCTATGGTGCAAAAGTAGTGAACGAGAACGGCGGCCAGGTTGCCGAATCATTTTTCTATCCGGCCATTGTCTATCCCGTGAATTCGCAGATGAAGCTTTATAGAGAAGAACAATTTGGACCTGTTATCCCTGTCGTGCCCTTTGATGACCTAGAGGAGCCTATTGAATACCTTATCGGTTCATCACATGGACAACAGGTAAGTATTTTCAGCAATAATGCTGCTGTAGTCTCCTCCTTGATTGATCCATTGGTCAATCAGGTAAGCCGTGTCAACATCAATTGCCAATGTCAGCGCGGTCCAGATACCTTCCCATTTACCGGAAGAAAAGATAGCGCCGAGGGAACATTATCTGTGGTGGATGCTTTACGCTCCTTCTCCATCCGCTCTTTGGTGGCAGCCAAGTTTACCGAGGAAAACAAAAAGCTCCTAAATGAGATTGTCAGCGAAAATGAATCGAACTTCCTGAGTACAAAGTATATTTTTTAGTAGTTAGTATAAACCAAAAGAGGGCGTCCATTTAATTGGACTGCCCTCTTTTTTGTTACCATATATTTTATTAAGCTTTCTATTGAGCCCGATCTTTCTCTTCGTTGCTCGTGTCTTTTTTACGATAATTGTTTTTAAGATTACCAAATTTATACGAGTAGGTCAATCGTACTACCCTACGATCTTGATATTGCCTGATCTTGGAATCAAATGAACCAAAAGTAGTAATCAGGTTTTGATTGCCAGTATTGAACAAGTCGCTCACAGCCAATTTCAACGAACTTCGTTGGTCCTTAAATGTTTTGGTCGCACCGACTTCCATATCCCATCGCCCTTCTAGATCGTATACACTATATTTGAAAGGTGAAAAATAGCGTAAATTGACATTGGCAGTAAGGCTCTTATTTAATTTTAGCGTATGCATAGAATTCGCCTGAAGAAGAAATGATTTTCTTTTTACCGGAATACCGGAAATCATACCATCAAAATCAAAGTAAATCCCAGTGATGTTATTATTCATGCTCCAGATTTTCGATACCGTCACAGGAATATTAAGGTTTAAATAGGAAGTCAGATTCCTTCCTAAATTTTCCCGAATAACCCAGGTTTCACCTTTGATCGAATCCTGCCCCATACTTTCTACAATTGCATCTTTCACATCATTGACACCAAGTGTAATGTTATAACGCTGCAATAGGGTGTAGTTCAACGTGAACTCATTGGAAAATTGCGGATTTAAATATGGATTTCCACGTTCAAAAGTCAACTTGTCAATATAATAATCAAATGGATTCAACTGTCGATAATTGGGACGTGTCACTTTTCGGGTATAACCTAATGACAATATATGATTTTCGTGGAGCGAATAGGTCAGGTTAGCGTTGGGAAAAAATTGAAAATAATCACGTTTCACGCGCTTGCCCTTCGTTAAAGAGTTTCCGTCCGACATGGTATACTCCCCACGTAAACCAGCTTTCAGGCTCCACTTACCGATACTGGTATTATAATCCAGATAGCCCGCCACGATTTGCTCTTTATAGATAAAATGATTTGTGCGAGTTGTATCATTTATCCAGGCGTCTTTCTGCTGAGAGTCTTTTTGTAGTTTTTCGAAAAGCAGATCATTGTCAGACTTTACATTCGAATACTTAGCGCCCATCTCCAGCTTTGACTTCTTGGATAAGGGATGTTCATAATCCAATTTAGCCACGTAGATATCAATTCCGATGGGCATTCCGCTACGTTCATTCTCCAATGGACCAATTGGCTTCATAGATGGATCAAAATATTGATTGCGATAAGTAACACGTTTACTGCTCCTAAATTTGCTCCAGTCCAGATCAACAGTCAGTTTCCGTCCATTGGAATCTATTTTAAACTCATTGCTTAGATTCGCTGAATACCGGTCAAACAGTTCTTTGAAAGAGGAAGATGACATCAATATCGTGTCATATACCGACATACTATTTCCTATATTAGTCCTACTATCATTATCATTATATTCCGTATTATTCGACCCATTGAATTGTAGCGTCATAGTGTTTCTTGGAGATGTTTTTTGTTCAACACCAAACCTGTAAGAATGATTGCGTTCGTCTTCATTCAATGTTGACTTTTGCTCGAAATATTTCTTTTTGCCATCATTCTGTATAACGCGATCAATAAAAAGCTTTCGATAAGCTTTCTCATCAGAATAGGCATACGAGCCAAACAATGTTGTATTATTCTTTTTGTAATTCAACGAAAGGGAGCTGTTTCCTCTGAATTTTTCACCGTGCCCAGCTGTCAGGTTAAAGGTTCCATTAAACCCCTCCATTCGGTTCTTCTTGAGAACAATATTGATCGTTCCCACAGCACCTTCAGCATCGTCTTTTGCTGATCTACTTGTAATGACTTCGACAGATTTAATTTGATTTCCATCTGTACTTTTCAGAAAATTAAGCAATTGCTCACCAGACATGTAGGTCTGTCGTCCATCAATAGTGACCGCTACACCCGATTGCCCCATCAGTTGCAAATTATTATTGTTGTCAAGACTAACTCCTGGCGCCCGCTGTACAATATCCAACGCGTTGTTACCTGCCGCTAATGGGGAGTTCTCCACGTTTAAGATCAGCTTTCCAGGTTTACTTTCCACCATAGGACGTTTACCTTCCACAGTAACTTCCTGCAATTTTCGGTTATCAGCATTCAGCTGAATCACCGAAAGTGAATGATCGGACTTATCGATAGCAAATGAACCGCTTCGATTTGAGGTATACCCTACCATCTTCGCTTCAACGAGATAACTTCCCGGCCCCACATCCGTAAACTGGTATTCTCCAGATTCATTCGTCACGACAGCTTTTAGGACAACAGCGGAATTAACCTTCATCAGATAGGCTGTTGCCAAGGGTAAGGGTACATTATCCGCGGATTGCACTTTCCCTGTAACCTTCACCTGTGCATGGACAAAGGAAATAAACAGCAAATTTAACAGTAAGAAGTAAAAACACTTTTTCATTGGAATAATCAATTTTATGGCAATGAAGCTCCTATGAGGCAAATTTTCATCTGACTTTGCAGATTAAATAAGCTCATGCAGGGTTCATAATGGTATTGGCTTGTATAATTTGCCTTCCGCTCCACTGGAGCGGAAGACTTTTAAAGATTTATTTCTTTTTTATCTGAACAGACACACCGTCTTTTTTCGCATTGATGATCGTATCCCTACGAATTACAATGGATGTATCAGCAATAACAATATGATTGCTATCCGAATCAACAGTTTCTTCTTCCTCAGATTCCTTTTCTGGCAAGGCACATTTCACACCGAGCGAAGTCACCACAAATTCGACATCTCTTACATCCCTTAAATCTTTATTGTATCGGTCGCGGCAATCGTAAAATGAGATGTCACGCAACTTATCCTCCAGATTATCATTGATCACCAGTTTGGTACCTACAGGCAAAAACAACGTTACATTTACCTCTTGATCCCGATAACGCTCACCCTCACTCAACTGGAATGCATTATCAAAAATCAGTGCAGTTGAATCTTGTTTAAGAGTATAATTGATTTTGGCAGCCCTATCCGTAGCCACTTTATACGTATTTCCTTTGGCAGAATATTCATAGCGCACATAGGGAGCCTGCAAAGAATCAATACGTTCGATACGGATCCGAATATCACGCTTCAGATAAGACGAAAAGTTATCACTTTGTATTCCTAGGCCACTTTTAACACCATTTTTTAAACGGATTACCCGAATATCATTTTCACTTAAAAAGTATACAGACTGTTTTTGCAAAGGCTTTTCTTCGACAATGGTACTCGACTCTCTAAATTCTTTTGCCACTGAAGTCGAATAATAGATAATCGCTCCTATAGACGCCAACCACACTACGAAAAGCGTTGTTGTCAGATAATTATTCATTGGCTTCTTTTCAAAAAGAACACGTAAAAGCAAGTAAAATAAGCCCGCAAGAGGAATAAATATCGACAAAAAGCCTGCAATCAAAGCAAATGGCACATCACTGGGCTCCATTAAATAGAATGGACCAGAGTCATCCATTACATCAGGAATCACATTCACGATGGCTAATGCAAAGAATATTAATCCGATAATCAATCCAATAAGCGTTGCCCCGACAAGGATAACAAAAAAGACGCCGATGGCTTTTACTATGATTTGCAATAGTTTGGTCACTCCGTCTCCGGTCCGATCCAGTCCACGTGAAAAGGTATCCCGCACACCGCTCATTTCCTCATCAAAAGAACGTTTAAAATTCTGAATATTGGGTGCTTCACCACGCATTTCCATTTTATCTGCCCTAGTAATCGCTGGCGGCATCACAATCCAAAGGATTACATACACCAAAAGGCCCGATCCACCAATAATGACAAACAGTGCAAAAAGTAGTCTAACCCATTTGGCCTCAATACCGAAAAAATGTCCCAAACCGCTACATACCCCACTAAAAACCCGGTCATCAGGATCACGCATTAGTTTTTTACCGACCTTAAAACCGTCAGAATTCCTCTCACGGCGGAAAGAAGCATAATCGTCCTGATCCTCCGATTCGAAGTCACTCACCCTGCCCATCTGATCAATAACGGCATTGACATCTTCCATATTGAGAACCTCTTTACTTCCTGCCTGGATCTTCTCTGTAAACATCTCAGAAATACGGTTCTCAATATCTTCTAAAATCTCACGGCTATCTTCCGACTGACCGAAATGCTTCTGTATATCAATCATGTACGACCGCAGTACCTCATAGGCATCCTCCTCAATGTGGAAGACGATGCTATTTATATTGATAATTATTGTCTTATTCATCGCTATTGTCTTTAACTGGTTTAGTTGAATCATCGTTTCTACCTACCAATGATGTGTTTACAGCAAACACCAATTCATTCCAGGTAACATCCAATCTGGAAAGGACATCAAGCCCTTCTTGGGTAATTTCATAATATTTTCTAGGCGGACCTGAAGTCGATTCCTTCCATATATAGCTTAACAGGCCATTGTTCTTCAGACGTGTTAAAAGCGGATATAAGGTTCCTTCCACAACCAACAATTGAGCTTTCTTCAGTTCGCTGATAATATCGGAGGCATAAATTTCTCCTCGAGAAATTATGGATAGGATACAATATTCAAGTATCCCCTTCCTCATTTGGATTTGTGTATTTTCAGCTATCATAACAATACAAAGATATATGTATTTTATGGTACCATGCAATACATAGTACCATATAAAACAAAATAAATATAATAATACACTGATAATCAGTATAATAATTTTTTAAAATTATTTAAATTTCATTTCTGTCAGGAAATTTTTGGATATTTATCCTCATGATTAAAATCCTACTGGACTATAAATGGTGTTTTATTTGGGCCATCATAGTTATTGTTTTATGTACGCTCCCCGGAAATAATTTTGATACAGTGCCTAGCTACCCCGGCATGGATAAACTTGTTCATGCAGGTATGTTTTTCGTTTTCTGTACACTCCTGTATAACGGTGTTATACAACAATTTAGAGGAAAACCAACACGTTGGCTCCCGATTTTCGTTGTATCTTTCCTAGGCTTTTCATTTGCTGGTTTAACGGAATTACTTCAGCTTTATATTTTTACTTACCGTAGTGGTGATTGGTGGGATTTATTTGCTGATTCCGTGGGCATCGGTATGGCGGGATTTGCTTATCTATTGAACTACGTAAACAGAAGAGTTTAGAAGATTTTCTTCATGTACCAAGAATCATTTGTTAATTTTTTATAGCGCTAGAATCGACCATCGCTTCATCAAGGGCTGTCAAAGGAAATTATTGGGCACGAGCCAAAGTCGCCACCGATACCTTACATCCTAACGATTCCTGCAGCGTAAGTGTAGCCGAAACGATTGTCGCACCGGTTGTTAGCACATCATCAACAAGTAAAACATGTTCACCCAGCGGCTGTGAGAGCTGTGTACAGACAAATACATCTTCTACATTTTCATAGCGTGCTAGGCGATCTTTACCTGTTTGGGTCATGGTCGCCCGTTCACGTTTCAGAACATCTTCCCGCAAAGGAATATGCATTGCTCGAGACAGACCTCGTCCAAAATATGCCGATTGGTTATATCCTCTTTTCCTGAGTTTACTCTTGTGTAAGGGAATTGGAACAATCGCTGATAAACCGCGATATAGCTCCGATTCAAGCAGTTTGAGTCCATACTGGTAACCAAAATATTCGGCCAAAAAGGGTTGATTATTGTATTTAATCTGATAAATTAAATGCTCCACACGGCTTCCCTTTTGTAAGAGCATAAAAGAGCAAGCCTCTTCGATTGGGGCCTTCCCCCAAAGCTGCCTGGCAGTATCGTTATCCGGATAGGTATGAAAATTGGTGTAAGGCAAATGGAAATCACAGGCAATACAGATATATTTTTCCTGATATTTAAGCGCACAACCGCAGCACGCACATTCCTTGGGAAAGAATATGGCGACAAAATCGGCCAGAATATTTCGTAGATCAAATTGCATGCAGGTAACTCCCTCAGTTAAAGATACCAACAATCTTGTAAACTAGGCCTCAGAAGTTTCCTTGTCTTTATCTTTTATTGCCAATTGTCCACAAGCGGCATCAATATCTTTGCCCCGGCTTCTTCGTACATTGGTAATGATTCCTTGGCTTTTGAGGTAGTTGGCAAATACATCGATCTTATCAGCTTCCGCATTCAGGAAATCAGCAAGAGCAATTGGGTTGTACTCAATCAAATTTACTTTACAAGGCACATGCTTACAAAATTTAGCAAGCTCCTTTGCATCCTCCAATTCGTCATTGAAATTATTGAACACAATATATTCAAATGTTATTGGGCTCTTTGTCTTTGCATAAAAGTATTTCAGCGCTTCCGCCAATGCAGCTAAGGAATTCTGCTCATTGATCGGCATAATCTCATTCCGCTTTTTATCATTGGCTGCATGCAACGAAAGAGCAAGGTTAAAACGCACCTGATCATCTCCCAATTTTTTGATCATTTTCGCAATACCAGCAGTAGATACGGTAATTCGCTTGGCAGCCATATTAAGACCATCTGGAGCTGTAATACGTTCCACCGACTTCATCATATTGGCATAGTTCAACAATGGCTCACCCATGCCCATGTAGACAATATTCGTTAGCGGCTGATTGTAATTTTCCTCTGCCTGTTTACTGATTAGCACCACTTGATCATAAATTTCATCTGCATTGAGATTACGTTTTCGATCCATATAGCCCGTCGCACAAAATTTACAGGTCAGACTACAGCCAACCTGTGAACTAACACAGGCTGTCATACGTTCAGGTGCAGGTATAAGTACACCTTCTATGATATTGCCATCATAAAGCCTAAAGCTGCTTTTTATCGTCTTATCTGAACTGATTTGCGACTCCTTAACTTTGACAGCATTAATTGTAAAATTTTCCTTCAGCTTTTCCCGTAGGGGCTTGCTCAAATTACTCATTTGATCAAAATCAACACAGGATTTCTCCCATAGCCACTCGTAAATCTGTTTTGCACGAAAGCCTTGCTCACCCAACGCGGTCAGTTGATCCTTGATCTGACTCAAAGACAAACTCCTGATATCTATTATTTTACTTTTTTCAATCACGGTACAAAGATAAGAATAATTAAGTGACAAAAAATCCCGTTCTAAAGAAAATAGAACGGGACAACTGTTATGTATGTGTTTTAAAATAGGTAGATTCGCGATCCTTTAGCCATGTATGGCTTCCTTATTTCCGTAAGACTGGATCAATTTGCCCTCAAATTCCAGCCACTCTTTCCAACGTTTTTCTACGTCGACATCTACGGAATATTTCCTTGCAAAATTCAAAAATGTCGTATAATGATTTGCTTCGGAAACCATCAGATCATAATAGAACTTAGCTAGTTCTTCGTCCTTGATGTTTTGTGATAAAACCCGAAATCGCTCACAGCTACGTGCTTCGATCATTGCAGCAAATAATAGTCTGTCTATAAAAGCCATATTTCGGCTACCATCTTTTTTGGAGAATTTCATCAGCTGACCGACATAGTCATCTTTCCGTTCACGTCCCAATGTATAGCCCCGCTCTTTGATGATGTCGATAACCATCTTAAAATGTTCCATTTCTTCGATGGCTATGGCAGTCAATTCGTGTACCAAATCCTCATGCTCAGAGTTGTTTGTGATCAAGGATATTGCATTTGAAGCAGCCTTTTGCTCACACCAGGCATGATCTGTCAAAATCTCCTCCAAATTTCCTTCTGCGATATTTGCCCATCGCGGATCTGTCAACAACTTAAGTCCAAGCATCTTACTATCTAAAAATAATTACCTGACAAAGGTAGGTAATATCTCTGCTTAAAAAAAATGATAATGCGCTCTTTTAGCTATCTTTATTAAGTACCGCCCTAATTTTAGGCGCGATTTTTTCGCCATAGATCTCAATAGACCGCAACATTTCTTTATGTCCGGGTGCGCCAACATCCATATGTGCAGAAAAACGGGTCAGTCCAAATTTCTCGTGAATCTCCAAAATTTTATCAACGGCATATTCTGCATCACCAACGATAAGGTGCCCCCGCGAAGATCTGCCAAAGTCATATTGTGTCTTTTGATAGGGTGGCCATCCGCGACTTGCTCCGATGCGATTCATCTGTGCTGAGTAGATCGGATAATAATAGTCCGCGATCTGCGCACTGTTATCACCAAAAAAGGCATGCATGTGAACACCAACTTGAAATTTTGACATATCGTGTCCATTATCCTCATAAGCTTGGCGATACATCTCAAATAGATGGTCAAAACTTTCATACATTCCCCCAATAATTGCGAACATGACAGGTAAACCTAATTTTCCGGCACGGATAACAGATGAAGTGGTCCCCCCTACTGCAACCCAAATTGGCAAAGATCCATTCTTTGGTCGTGGAAAAATTTCCTGATTGATCAAAGGAGCTCTAAAATTTCCACGCCAAGTTACTGGATTCTGTTTATTCAACCGAAGTAGTAGTTCCAATTTCTCCTCAAACAAATCCGCATAATCCTTCAAATCATATCCAAATAGCGGAAATGACTCAATAAACGAGCCCCTACCTGCCATAAGCTCTGCCCGACCGTCGGACAACAAATCAACTGTTGCAAAATCTTGAAACAATTTGACCGGATCAGCCGAGCTCAATACCGAAACAGCACTACCCAACTTGATGTTTTGGGTCACTGTAGAAGCCGCCGCCAGTATAATTTCGGGAGCAGCAACAGCATAATCTTCCCGATGGTGCTCGCCGATACCAAAGAAATCCAACCCAACCTGATCCATCAGTTTGATTTCTTCAATAATTTCTTTCATTCTATCCTGTGCAGCCTGGATCTGACCTGTAGCGGGATCTATCCTGGAGTCACCAAACATTCCTATTCCTAATTCCATATGTCTTCTCTATTTAAAAACTAATTCAAAAATAGTAGGTCTTTTTATCAATTTATTTGATCTAGGATAAGAAATACTAAAAAAGAGACAGCGTTGTCTGAACCACTTTATCTGCATTACCACTAAAATGGTGTCCGCCTGAAAGATATTTCTTGTTAAAGTTTTTCAAGCGAATCTTCTCTACCGGAAATTCGGCCTCATCATCTCCCAGAACAATGCTCGTTTTAATCCCTTCTATCCGATTAATCTCGGCAACAACGTCAAGGCTACGTTTGGTACTACTCCGCCCCAAGATATCGGCGATATGAATCTCCAAATCTGTGGACACTGAGGGTTCCAACAGTACGATGCTTCGTACATTTTTCTTTACTAAGGGATCGATACGGTTTATGATAAAAGGCACTGCATCCGCTCCAAAAGAATAGCCCACAATAAAAAGCTGCTGGTTCTGTCTTGCCAAAATAAGGTTTTTGAGTGTATTCGAAATATCCGCGGCGATATCCTTGGCGGTCTTTTTCTTCCAAAAATAGTTCTTGGAGTCAATAGCAGCCACAGCGTACCCCGCATCAGCAATCAACTGACATACCTTATTTGAAAAAGAATTGAATCCACCATCTCCACTCAAGTAAAGCACCAGAGGTAATACTGCTTTATTATTCCAATATTTCATTTCGATCAAACGTTGTTGGGCGAGGACATGAAATGCCATGCAACCAATGATAAATAAAACGGTCAACTTCTTCATAGGATCAGTAATACTTGCTGAATAAGGCTCCAAAGTATATTAATCATTAGGTTTCATCACCTTAACTAATGCAACAGGGAGCTGTATCAGATCAAAATCATTATCAAAGATAAGATATTTGTTTTCCCAAAAGGTCGCATACTTCTCTTTAAAATCGCGCAAACTATGATAATGTTTGAAGTTTCCCAACCGTGTGGAAGCAAATTTCATAATCTTTTCTGCCGGACTATCTGTTGTTTCCAACCCCGTCATGGGAACCATTCCCATATTCAAATAGCTATAATTTTGGGCTTTTGCGTAGCTGATCATCTCAACTATTAACGCATCCATACTGCCGCCCGGTGCTTCCAGTGACTTTCGGATCATATCATAAGTACATTCATCCTTGGCATAGTCAGGAATAATATTCAGAAAGGCCACGATTTTGTCACTATCATTTTTAAGGACAATAATATCCTGTTCGACGAGCGTTTCGGCATTGAACATCCCTTGGGAAAAGACCATTTCTTTTTTATCAAATTCCTTCAACCATTCGTCAGAAATGGCCTTAAGCTCATCCAACGTCTCTAGTTGCTGCGGCGCTTTCAATACTGCTGTGGTAAACCCTTTTTTCTGAATTGCATTAAGTCCATTACGCAGTGATTTACGGTCTTTCCCCTCCAGTGTAAATCTCTCTAATTCCAAAACAGCCTCTTGGCCGATCGTTATCTTCTGTTTGCGAAGCGATGAGAAATGAACCAGACTATTTTCATCAACCCGATAATAAATAGCTTTTAATCCATTTGCATAACAATACCGATCAAACTCCTCAACCAGTTCTTCTTTATCGCCTTGTTCACAGACTGGCTCATCCAATACAATTGCAAATTCATTTGCTAGTCGATACGCTGTAAAACCCTCTGAAATCTCAGAGAAAAAAAGAACTTTGTCCTTCCCCAATTTGAAAAAATCCATCGGTGACTGCCCAAATTCCTCCAACAGCTGTTGTGCCCGTTCTAGTTCAGACTTACTTGAATCCTCGTCGGCAATCAAACGCGGGCGCGCCAGCGCATAGATAAGCAGAAACCAACAGAAAACCCCTAAAACTTGTGTAATCCGCAGGAATTCCTGTCCGAAATTGGTATGTGGCATCAGATCATCATCAGCGAATAACAGGAAACTTTTTACGGTATGATAAATAGACTGGCGCCAAGTAAACTCAACACCAAAATGTTGTTTATCAATAAAGTAAAAGCTCAATATTTCAAACAAACAGACCCCGATCAATCCGACAGCAAAGGTTACGAATCCGATTCTTACCCAGCGAATATTACTTTTAATCGGATACTGTTTATAACTAATCCCCAAAAAGATAAGGGTCAACAGGGCTACTGATGCTTCCTCATAGTCCAATGCTTTAAACACATGTCCAAATAAAGAAAGCGCACTAAACACAACAGCTATCCAAAATGCCACGCGAAAACCTTTGATCAAATATGCTGAGGTAACCAACAAGCCTACTCCCAGAACAAATACCATAAACTTTGATGCATGGATAGCTTCGAGAGGTAAATAAAACCGGTCTAGCTTCATGCGATCTGCCAATGGAGGTGTCAATACCGAAACAATGTTGACCATACCCAAAAAGAAGATCAGCAAGGCTGGTCCTACACGTGCTAATAGTTGCCTACCGCGCCAAGAGAAAGCAATCAATCCTAACAATAAGGGCAGCCAGAATTCGAATACCCGATAAAGAATGGTTATACCCAAACCTTCGGCCTGGCCGTAACCGTATGCTTTGAAGATATATAACATGGTTAGTTCCACCGCCCCCAATCCCCGCAAAAAGGGCGATACAATCATCAAAACCACCGAAACCGTATAGGCGATAGCTGCAGCTTCAAAGGAATGATCCAAGCCCAAAGCATACATACTGACAAAAGCATGTGCTATCCCACAGCACTCCACAACGATTGAAGCCAATACCGTCCCTAAGAGATATTTCATCTTCACCTCTCCAGAGAATATCTCGTCTATATTGGAGGCAACAGCCGGAAACTTTAACTCCATCCACCGATAGATTCCTTTATGCGTACGAAAAGACCATACCAACCAAAACACAACGGCCAAAAGCACTCCCAAAATCAGTAATGAAATCCAAGCATCTCCAAAATTTTTATTGTCCCAAATGGTATATAATATCACGGGGACTCCGATCAGAAAAACGGTTAGTAGTCCCACATAACCATAGATGGCACCAGCCTGATGAATCTGTGTCGTATTTAGATTTCTCTTGCGCAACTGCGTGGTGGTATAGGCGAGTGAACTAATACCACCTGCTGGGAGGAATACACTGAGCAGGTTTCTTTTTAAGAATAGATCTATGGCAATTTTTAAATTAATCGAAAGACCAATAGCTTTAAAACTCTGCACATACATCAATCCTTGCAACAAGACATAGAGGAGAGTAATACCGATACCGATCGAAACCCAAGTCAGATCTGCTGCCTTCAACTGCGGAATAATGGCGGCCAGCTCTTTTCTTTCATTTCTAAAAAAAACAAAGGCTAACAAAATGACCAAAACAGCTATTAGCTCTTTCCAATAGGTTTTTGGCGAAAAATGTTGAATGTGCTGAACAATAGTCTTGCCCATATTATCGTTTATTGTATAATAACCAACCGTATTATAAACACGAAATAAAGCTAATCGTTTGAAAATGATAAATTGTTAAGTTTTCATCAATTCTTTTGGCATTAATCAGTAATTTTCATCCATGAAAGAGAAAAGGGTTTTGTTCGTCGGACTGGTATGGCCGGAGCCAACATCATCGGCTGCGGGTTTTCGGATGATGCAATTGATCGAGACATTCATTGACCGTTCTTATCAAATTACATTTGCTTCCGCTGCAGCAAAGTCTCCTTACAGTGCGGCATTGAAACCTCTCGGTGTTGATGAACAACCCATTGTATTAAACAGTGACAGCTTTGACGGATTTATCGCAGAACTAAAACCTGACATAGTAGTCTTTGACCGTTTTATGGTGGAGGAACAATATGGTTGGCGGGTGGCTCAGCAATGTCCTGATTCCCTTCGGATACTTGATACCGAAGATCTCCATTTCTTAAGGCAGGCACGTCAAAACTGTATCAAAAACAAGGGCAATTTTTCCTTTGAGGAATTATTTAACGACACCGCAAAAAGAGAAATTGCATCGATATTACGATGCGATTTATCCTTAATCATCTCGGAGTCTGAAATGAAAATTCTAACTGAAGTGTTCCGTATCTCACCGGATATACTCTATTACCTACCTTTTCTTGAAAATGAAATTACGGCTGCGGAAATTAATGCATGGAAGCCGTTCGAAGAGCGAAAAGACCTGCTGTTTATTGGCAACTTCATCCATGAGCCTAACTGGCATACTGTACAATATCTAAAAACTGCAATTTGGCCGGTTCTCCGAAAAATGCTTCCGAAAGTAGAATTACATATTTATGGGGCGTATCCTACGCAAAAAGTGCTCCAACTGCATAACCCCAAAGAGAACTTTCATATTAAGGGGCGAGCGGAGTCAGCCAAGGACACCATGTCCAATTACAGACTATTGATTGCTCCGATCCAATTTGGAGCAGGGGTGAAAGGCAAATTTATCGATGCCATGCATAGTGGTACACCCTCTGTTACAACGTCCATTGGTGCCGAAGCTATGAAGGGCAATCTACCCTGGAATGGCTTTATCGAAGATGACCCTGAAACATTCTGCATAAAATCAATGGAACTGTATAACGATAAAGACATCTGGAAAACAGCCCAGATCCAGGGCACTCGTATCATTAACGAGCGTTATGAAAAACGAAAATACCAAGCGGATTTCATGACTAATCTATCTTTAATTAAAGTACAGCTAGGTAAACATCGGCAGCAAAATTTTATTAGCCAAATCCTCCTGCATCACACTGTACAGAGCACAAAATATATGTCGTTATGGATTGCTGAAAAAAACAAGCAATAATTTATTCAAGCTCCCGCCACCAAGGGGAATATACAGTATCCAGTTTATTCAGATGAACAAGTTCTCCTATCTTTGGGGTAATAAGTTTACTATGTTCCCTTTGAGCCGTTTCGTAAAACTTCTCCATCGGTTCCTTCCATCCGTGCATGGCCAGGGCGAATTTTGAAGAGTGAACGGGCAGTGTGGCTTTTGCTTGCAGGTCTTTTGTTTCAAGACCCCATTCTTCGGGCAGCGAATGGATATAATGCCATGCATCATTATACTGCCCGTTCTCCAAAATAGCCAGATCAAATGGACCAAACCGTTCACCGATTGTCTTAAAGTGTTTTCCATAACCACTATCGCCCCCTAAAAATAAATTATAGTTCGCAGTCTTCAGTACAAAGGATGTCCAAAGGGTATTGTTTCGAGTGAATCTACGGCCGGAAAAATGCCTTGCAGGAGTAAAAGTTACCTTAAAATCAGGCACAAGGTGTATTTGATCATACCAGTCGCCTTCGATAATCTGCTCTGGTTTATAACCCCAGGATTCGAAATGCGCACCTACCCCTAAGCCGCAGATAACCTGACCGACTTTCTCTCGCAATTTTGTTATGGTCTCATAATCAAGATGATCATAGTGATCATGGGAAATAAATAGATAATCTATTGGGGGGAAGTCTGCTGCAGTGTAATCCACAGCGATTTTAAATGCTTTGTTACTCCCCGGAACGGGCGAGGCGTTTTCGCTGAATACAGGGTCTACAAGCAATAATTTACCATCAATCTTCAGCAGGTAGGATGAATGGCCAAACCAAACCAGAATATCTTGTAACGGCAGGTTTTTTAGATCGCATTTCATGGCTGGTAATGCCCCCAATGGCTTCAGCCCCGGTTTTTTATTAAAAAGAAAGTCCCACATTAAAGACACAATGTTTACATCACTCTTTAGGGATGGAGTTACCTCAAGATTATGAAATACACCATTTCTGAAATTAGGCGATTGTTTCATCCGCTCCAATCGCGCACCTTTAAAGCTTCCGCCAAACATCGGATGGAAAAAATAATAGAGCACACCACTGACCAAGACAATCAATAGCATCCCCAAAATAATCCATCCAACGTTTTTCATTTTAGAAACTATTCTTCCACATCATGGATTCGACAGGACGGATAGTCTTGCCATTATATTTTGCATTACCCTTTGTATTGTAAAACGTCTCTATATCGCCTTCTACAGCAAAATAAATTAATTGACCGATTGGCATACCTGCATAGACTCTGACGGGTTGTGCAACAGATATCTCCAATGTCCATGTATTGCAAAAGCCCACATCACCTTTACCTGCTGTTGCATGGATATCAATTCCCAGACGGCCAGTACTCGATTTTCCTTCCAAAAAAGGAACATGTTTGTGTGTTTCTGTATATTCCAGCGTAACGCCTAAATATAGGGTATTAGGTTCCAATACAAAACCTTCTTCTGGGATTTCAAAATGGTTAATTTCATTATGCTTTTTGGCATCCAATACGCGATCCGCATAAGTCGCCAAATATTTACCCAAATGCACATCGTAGGAATTTGTTCCTAAGCACTTACGATCAAATGGTTGAATGACAATACTGCCATTTTCAATCTCTTCAAGAATTCTTTTATCCGATAAAATCATGTGTATCAAGATAGCAAGAGCATCAGGCCATGCTATATAAATTCAAAAATACGGTTCTCACACAAATTTTTACGCTATTTTTTTATTAAAAAAACAAACCCATCAATTTTTCAGATTGCTCAACATCGAGTGTACAATAATTTGCGATTTGTTTTTTAAATTTGGGTATGAGTCTAGTGTATTTACGTGAAATAGATAGCCAAACCAAATTTGCCATTTGGCGGATTGAGGAATCGGACGAGGATTTATTGTCCAAACTTCAGTTGGATGAGCGTGAGAAGGCCAAATTAAGCTCATTTAACAAGGGTAAGCGACGCTTGCATTGGCTGGCTACACGTGTGTTGTTGCGGACGTTATTGAATACTTCGCGTTATATTGACTGTCCTTCCGATCCTAATGGTAAGCCTTATCTTGCCAATTTCCCGCAGAAGATATCACTTTCACACTCTTTTGACTATGCCGCAGCAATGATAAGTACGGAAGGGGAAGTAGGTATAGATATGGAAATCATCAAGACGAAAGTTGAACGTATCGAACATAAGTTTCTCAAACCCGTTGAACTTGCTTTTATTACGCAGAGCGATACGCGATATGAGCAGTTATATGCCTGCTGGTGCGCAAAAGAAGCAATCTATAAACTTCAGGGAAATTCAGGGGTTTCTTTCTTAAACAACATGACCATACAACCTTTCGAATACCAAAAACAAGGTGTCTTAAAACTTGAGCTCGACAGCCACCTCGATCGGCATACTTTTGAGGTACATTATGAAAAATTCAATGAATATATGCTTGCATATGCTGTTGGCTAAGGTCACTTAAAAAAATAATTTTTCTCAATTTCAGCGAATTAGCGACATAAGCGCAGTTTTTTTTTGTGCTTATTGAAAAAGCTTCTATATTTGCAGCATCACAAAGGAAATGGCCCGTTCGTCTAGGGGTTAGGACGCAAGATTTTCATTCTTGAAACAGGGGTTCGATTCCCCTACGGGCTACTTAAAAAAACAAAAAATCCTGCAAATCAAAATTGCGGGATTTTTTGTTTTAACTTCTACAGTGTCTCATTTTTCTATTCTCGCCTCCACTTTTAAACAAGACGCATAAAAATCAATAAGGACTCAGGAACCATTTATTCAATGTAACCATACGATATTGATTAACCAATAGAGGTTATTGCTCAGCATATTCTTTCTAAAAGAAATAGGGCTGTTCGAAAAAAATCGAACAACCCTACAATAATCTACCTATTGATAATACGATAAATATCAGATATCGCTACAAACCTTTTACATATACTTCAGCAATAGCGGATGAAGGTGGACGGTTACTCTCGGTAACAATACATTTCAAATAACGAGCTTTCGTCGTCGGAATATTGGTCATAAGTGTATGTTTTGGATTATTTGTACCAAAGTCAACTTTACCAACTGGAATATAGGTCTTATTATCGGTGCTGACCTCAAATAATACCGTTTTCAGATCGTTGTTTGCTCTTCTTATAAGCTCAATTGCCATCATTTCGTGTTCTTTACCCAGGTCGATGATTAAGAAATGTGGTAGTGGCGGTTCTCCCCCCATCCAAATGTTATGCCAGTAGGTATCCACGTTGCCATCCAGAATATTTTCTTTTTCACCCCCGCCGATCCATTCCGAAGAAGCCTGAATAACCTTCCACCCTGTACGGGCAATATCTGGTGGTTGAAATGAAACAGGAACCAGTATCGTCGATGCCTCTGGATTAATACTATTTTTTGAAACAGATTTGATCCGCAAAGGCAATGCATATTCGCCAAATAAGTTTGTGGTTCCACTAACAAGTCCTTTCCTGATAATCGTAAATTCGAAGCTTCCCTTATTTTTCTTGGCTTCAATTTTATAGGGCATCTGTGATAACTGATAGGCTGTCTTTGGGAGCAATTTCAATCGTTTTTCCTTTTCTTCCTCCTTTATCGTGGCATTATAAGCCTCTAAAGCTGCTGGATATTCCTCGATTTCATAATCGAGATCCCATCGATTGGGATAATTTGTTGTAACCACCGCTTCCCCTTTTACCTGTTCCGCACCTGTCGGTGTCAATTTGACCAGATCAAGTTGTAGCCCCGGCGAGATAAACTCCAAAAAGGGATCCTTAACAATAGGTATGAGCAAAACTGCCCCCATCTCCGGTTTAAGTGATTTTAACAAATCTCCCTCCGACGCAATGCGGCAGGGAAGCGCATATTGTTCTTTATATTTTCCCTGTAAGGCCTTTATCTTGTGACTGTCGAAGACAAAATGTACATCTCGTTGTGTATCTTTTTCTCCAAATACCAAAGCAGAATTGCCTATTGTATAACAATCCATAGGAAGCAGCTTATAATTCGTCCCCTCCTTTGCATTGTAATCTGCCAGATAAGCTTCGTCAATCTGAAAATTTACTGTTGTAGCTTTCTGTCCAATACCCGCCTTAATTATTGTCACATTGTAATCAAATTTCCCCCAATCAAATACGGTTATCTTATTCTCTTTATAGTCGCGGATATATATGGTATCGTCTACCATATTATTCATCCGGTCATCCTTCTGACACCCATTCATTAGAAGTAGTGCAAATAGAAAAACACAATAGAATATATAATTTCTCATCACCTTCAGTTTTAATAAATAACTACCATCCATAATTTTGTGTAATATGAATCATTTCACTCAGCTGCTTTTGTTGTATCGGGAAGAAATAATGCTTAGGCTGGAACGACCGTTTGCCAGGAAATACATCCTTCGTCCTTTCCCATGAAGATTCATAGTTTGTTGCAGCTACATTACGTGTATAGTAAGGTTCATTCATTTCCTGCTCCGCTGTCATCCAAGTCCTTAAGTCTAAGTAGCGATGTCCCTCAAATGCGAGCTCCACCATACGTTCTTTCCGAAGAAGTGTTCTGAGCATTTCTTTATCGCCCAATACTTCGGGGTAGGCTACCTCTAAATTATTTAAGCCACTACGTTGACGAACGAGATTGACATATTTTAAGGCCTCGGCTTCATTCCGATTTGGCTTTTCATTACATGCCTCTGCATAGTTGAGGTATATCTCTGCAAGCCGATAATAAGGCCAAGCAAATTGTCCCCAATTTCCAGCTTCAATGTCATTGGTCGGGTCGCTCATTCTCCGCCAGAGGTAGCCCGACTTTACGCAGTCTCCTGTTTTTGTATAAGATGAAGTACCGCCTTCAAAAAATGTTACCTGTCTAGGCTGAGGCTTCGGGTTTGTCCAATACATACCACTGGCTAGAATGGATGCATAGAATCTTGCATCCCGTCCAACACAGCTATTATGAGCTTTAAATGCAGCAAAATTATCCAAAGGATGAACATAATTGTCCGTGAAGCCAGCCTCTTTGTACCCTGATTTTTCATCAATAACCGGTTGTCCATTGGCCCCATACCCTATAACCGGATAACGTCCTGAACTCGCCATTGGATATGCATCAACCAGCTTAAGTGAAGGAGCATACCCTCCGTAACCTATAGTCACCACTTTTGGAGGAGCCGTGCGTACATTATAATTAAATCCATCATCTGACCAACGTCCCCATATTACTTCAGAGTTCCATTTATCAAAATAAATCCCCATATACGATTTTATTGCGTGACGAAATGGATCTTTTTCTTTGGTATCCACATATAAGGAATAAAGATTCAAATCAATGACATCCTTAGCTGCTTTTGCCGCGAGTTCCCATTTATTAGCGTCCGCTATCTGGGGGAAAAGAAATTCGCTGTCTTTATTTTTCAAGCCAACATATAGCTTTGCGCCATTAAATAAAGGTCGAGCCATGTACAATAAAAGTTCTGCCTTCGCCGCCATTACAGCGCCTTTGGTTATACGACCATACCATGCCTGATCTGTAATTTCCAGTGGTAATACAGCCGTTGCCTTGTCAAATTCGGAGAGAATAAAATCTACATTGGCCTGTAACGGCATGCGATCTACAGTCTTTGGATCAATTTTATCATCTGCAGCGCGATCTCCCCAGACAAATACAGGACCATATCGTCTAAGCAATAAATAATAAAAGTATGCTCTTAGAAAACGAGCCTCCGCTTTCATTGTGCTTTTTACAGATTCGCTCAATTCTACATTTTTATCAACATTATTGATAAAAACAGTCGCCTGGTTGATCCCTTTATAGTTATGTTCCCAGGTTGCATAATCAGTTGTTGTTACACCCCAAGTGCCATTAGCAAAATTAAGCCAGGGTACCCATGAGACCCACGAGAATAGCGCTTCATCACTAAGCGGAACATTTCCACCTTCACTATAGAACATATCATGTTCTAGGGGCAGATAGCCATATACCTGAGCAAGGTACTGTTCAGTCGTCTTACGTTTGTTAAAGACTTCGTCGAGTGTCATTTGATTTTCCAAATCAACATCAAGGTATTTGCTGCAGGCACTGAAAAACACTGATAGCAAAAGGCAAGACAGGAAGTATAAATATTTTTTCATCGTTTCTTTTATTAAAGTGTTACACTTAAACCAATATTAAATACACGCATTTGAGGGTAACTACTTCCAGAAACCGTTTCCAGTTCGGGATCCCACATCTTGAACTTACTGAATGTAAACACATTCACTCCCTGCGCATAGAGTCGTACAACTGACATTTTCCATTTTTGAGTCCATTGTCTAGGCAGAGTATATCCAAATTCTAAATTCTTTAAGCGCATAAAGCTCATATTCCGTTGCCATAAAGTAGATGGTCTTGAGTTATTTGCAATATTAAATGACAATCGCGGATAAGCTGCATTTGGATTTGGATTATCGGCACTCCAGCGGTTATCTGCCACATCAGCATAAATTTGTCCATATCCCCAAATATTTCCTGTTTGTCCGTATAAAGGACCTCCAGCTATAATTCGAGTTATTTGACCCACACCATGAAAGAAAGCAGCGAGGTCAAAGCCTCTCCAGGAGACACTTGCCCCAAACCCATAATTCAATTGTGGCATTTCAGTGTCACCGATTGCTACCATATCTTCATCTGTGATTTCTCCATCACCATTGATATCTCTATATTTCACATCACCGGGGCGTATAACGTCACCATACCGCTGAATTGGACTATGTGCAATTTCCTCTTCGGATTCAAAAAGCCCCAAAGCAATCAGGCCTCGCTGCTGTCCCCAACGTTGCCCTACCTCCGATAAATATGGCCATCTTGGAGTAGGTTTGTCGTCGAATAGTTTTTTATTTCTGTTATACGTAATATTACCCCTAGCCTGTATACCCAGTTCTCCTTGTTGATGATTAAATTCAAAAGAGCCTTCAATACCTTTATTTTCCATTTGACCGATATTGACATAAGGTTTTACATTAATACCTACAATCGAAGGGACGCTTTCCTGAACGATATAAATCCCGTCTCTTTTCTCCGCAAAATAATCCGCCTGAATCGTCAGTTTGTTGAATAGTCCTAATTCCAGACCAATATTTCGTTTTAAAGCGCTTTCCCAAGCTACAAGCGGATTCCCTGGATAACCCGTAGCGATCCCCTGAATCCAGTTTTTCCCGCCAATACCAAAAGAATAAGCTCCTTCCAACTTCATCTCGGAATTGTAAGCAAATCGACGGCTTCCCCCAATCTTATCACTACCGATCCGACCGATAGATCCCCGTAACTTCATAAAATTGACAACAGGTAATAAGGGCTGAAAGAAATTTTCATTACTCAGAATATAACCTAAAGCCAAGGAAGGGAAAAAACCAAAACGTTTCTTTGGAGCAAAATTTTCGGAACCATTATAACCAAAGTTGCCCTCAATAAAATAAAGATCCTGATAGGAATAGGTCAGACGAGAGGCAATACCTGTATTCCGATAAGGGAAAGCGGCGATGTAATCATTACTAGGAAAGTTATTCGTCCGTTCGCGCATAGAAAAAAGAAATAGTCCGCCTACTCTATGCTTTCCACCATATAACTGATCATACATTAGCGAACTTTCGAAGTTGGTCGCTCTTTCACCCGAATGCCAATCTGCCAAACTTAAATAATCACTGCCATTGCCATTATCCTTTAAAATCAGGTTCCCCTCACTGTCTCTGGGATTGGCCTTATCAACATAATAGGTTGTCGGGCTCTTCCTTTTATCCAATGTAGAAGAATTTTTAGCGTCCCATGAAAATTTAACATTCGCTTTTAGTCCAGGTGTTATCAATTCAGAAAAGTCCTGTGTTACCCCGATCAAGGATTGCGCGTTATTCCAAAAGTCTTTTGAAAAGCCCGTTGTATTAAGGGCATAATATGGATTATTCCCGCCTTGAGGCTGAGCATAAGCACCATTAGAAAATTGGATTGGAGTCGCTACTGGCGTTGTGTGTAATACCATCTCGTACATTCGCCAAAGGTCTACCCCCAGTCTATTTTTTGTTTCGTACTGGTTTGAAAGATTTAAATTTACCTCTGTGGAACGAGAAAGTCTAATATCTACATTTGAACGAAAATTGATCCGATCAAAGTTTACCGAAGGATCATAGTTTGATGTCCTCCTAGGCTGAAAGATACCATTTTCCTTCATATAAGAGCCCGACACATAATATTTAATGAAATCACCACCTCCAGTAACATTTACATTCAATCGTTCGTTGGAAGTCCTTTTCTTGAATATCTCTTGCATCCAATCCACATTAGGATAGACATCTGGATCCACTTTGTTCACATACTTGTCAATTTCCTCCTGAGAAAGTTGAATTTTGCCCGAAGCTTCGTAGTTGATATCATTATAATAATCCAGCCACTGTGCAGCATTGGCTAATTTAGGTAAAACTCCAGGCTGCAATATACCTCGTTCGATACGTGCATTGATAAGTGGTTTATCGCTCTTCTTACCTCTCTTTGTTGTAATAAGTACGATTCCATTTGCCCCCCGCACCCCATAAACGGCCGTTGCTGTTGCATCTTTTAGAATGGAAAAGGACTCCACATCTTCGGGATCCACAAGGTCCATGGGCCGTTCGATACCATCTACTAAGATCAATGGGCCAGTGCTTTCGCCGAAGCTCGCTACTCCCCGAATCCAGAAAGATGTACCTGATCCGGGTTCTCCAGAACCCTGTACAGTGACCACCCCAGCCATCTGTCCGGCTAAAGCACTACTGATTTTTGCGACTGGGGTCTTCAATTGCTTTGGCGAGACCGAGGATATTGCGCCTATTACACTGAGTTTTCGTTGTTTTCCATAAGCGACAACTACCGCCTCCTCCAAATCACTTACCGCCGTCACTAAGGTAATGTCGATTTGGTTGGAACTACCTATTGTATGTTCAATTGACTGGTAGCCCACCAAGGAAAATATAAGTATTTTGTGCTGATCTTCTACCTCTAGGGTATATCGCCCTTGTGCATCGGTTTTTGTAGCTACATTTGTCCCCTTGACCGCAACGGTGACGCTCTCCAATGCATTTCCCTTTGCATCTGAAACGACCCCGGTAATCTTTTTTTTCTGTAACCGAGCGACATTTAGTGGCAGGGTAGACGATGATGGTTTTGCAACGATCAAAACCGTATTCAGATTTAGCTCATAAGTAAGGCTTCTTTCGTTCAAAAACTCGTGCAGGACTTCCTTAAAGTTTCTATTCTTTACTTTAATGGTCACCCGCTTCTGTTTATTGACTAATTTATTATTGTACAAGAATTCGTACCCCGTTTGTTTTTGAATCTCATCCAGGACATCCACCAAATGTCCGTTTTTTATATCCAAGGTTACTTGTTGACCAAAACTAGCTGCATGGACATGCACCATGGAGATAATGAGGATTAGTATACATACTTTCATCCTGATAAATGCTTTTACAAAGAATTTCTGTTTAAAAAAGCAACTTTTGCTATTCCTTTTATACATTTGTATAGGTTTGGTGTTAAATGGTTTATAATTCAATTAGGTCTATTTAATTGCTAAGCATCGATCGGGAGTGTTGCGAGCACTTCCGATTACATTTAGCTTCTCATATCGCATTGTCACATAACAAGGACCCTCCCATCCTGAATTTTAAATTTATAATTGGATGTCTTTTCGAGCTGCTTGAGTAAATCTGAAAGCTTCTTGGTTCTTTTCATCATAGCAGTAAATGTGTCAGTTGAAGTAGATTGTATTTTGATCTCCTTGATATCATACCATTCTTTTACTTTTTGAAGCACCGTTTCTATATCATCCTCCGTAAAGCGGAAAAAACCATCACGCCAGGCCAAGATCTCTTTTAGATCAGCCTGCTTCAACACGATATGCTGCTGTTGCGGATCTGATTCCGCTTGCATACCTGGGGCTAGAATTTTATGGTTGCTGCCCAAGCTCACCTCTACTTTACCTTTAATCAAAGTCGTGAGGGTCTTGGTCTTGGTTAAATCGGATGACACATTAAACTGTGTTCCCAGGACTTTAATCCGTGTTTGCTTTGTTTCCACAATAAAGGGCTTAACAGGGTCATGCGCAACATCAAAATAGGCCTCACCATCTAGGAAAACTATTCTATTGGCTGTCTCAAAATGTAAAGGGTAAGTAAGACTGGATCCGGAATTCAAATGTACCTTTGTTCCATCAATCAGTTGTAAGGTCAAAGCATTTCCTTTGGGACTATGAAATGTCCGTTTTTCAGAACCACGCCCACTATGTTTCAGCTGATATAACAATGTTCCATCGTTGTCCCTGATAATAGTCAAATTGCCTTTTTCCAATGATTCGGGATTATCGGCGGAAATCGAGTATTGTTCACCTGTAGACAGAGTAACTATGGGTGCACTCCCATCAGGAAGAGCGATCTCATTCGTTAAAACCTTTTTGGGATGTGTAAGCGGCGCCGATTCACGCTTTACAAAGTATACAATTGAAAAACAAAAAATAACAACAGCAGCGGCTAAACTACCCCACTTGACATAGTTTGTTCTATCTCTTCCACTGTATGCTGATTCTTCTTTGCCTTCTTTAATACGATGGGAAAGCTGTTCAGCTACCCTGTCCTTGTTAAATAGTTCTGAACGAACGGGGATCTTCTCTTCCAAGCTTTCAAACAGAGATGAAAACTGGGATTCATCCAGACCATCTAATTTATCTAACATCTCTTTTAACTCAGTCCGCGAGATTGTATTTCGGAAATAATTGGTCAGCAAATAGCGTAGTCTTTCTTCTTGCATGGTCAAATTGGTTCGTACTTTCTAAGTTTATTTTAGGCAGTACACCACAAAATCAAAAAAGGACTACATGAAATATTCTTTTTTTAAAAAAAATAAAAAAATAGGGATAATAACAGGTTTCTTCCAGATCGGGCCTGTTTCAGGGATTTCGACGCTCGGGCAAGATGATTTTTTACCGTGTTTTTAGAAAGGTTTAGTTCCTCAGCTATTTGTTGACAGGGAACTCCATCGACCCTACTCAAGGTAAATATAAGTTTTTGTTGAGCCGGTAATTGGGAAAGGTAACTCTCAATTTCCTCGGACAGCTCTTTTCGTTCGACCACCCGATCTGCGGTTTCGGATTGACTGTCGATGTGATATGCCAATAGTTCAAAAGCAGCATGCGAGCGCTTAATACTCCTTAGTTTGTTAAAGCACTCTCTTTTGGTCAAAACATATAGAAATGGCCAAAGATCAACATCTTGTCTTATGCTCATACGATTGGTCCACAGCTTAACAAACACTTCCTGCACGATATCCTCGCTCCAACCGGTATCTTTCAACAAATGAAAGGAAACATCAAAGATTCGATCTGCATACAGCCGGTAAAACTGTAGCAAAGCGGCCTCACTTCCCATAGCAAGACCCTGAATCAAATTCGCTTCATTAAATTCTTTTTTCATAACCCGAGCCCCCTGCTCTTCAGTATTATTGGTCGTTTTTCTTTTCCGGTAAAAAATCAGTTTATTGAAACAATCTAGCAATGATTTCAATAGCACTTTTTTTTCATTTAAAGTTTCATATTCTCATAAAAATAAATTGTATGCGCATCAGCTTGTATATTAAACTTTTGGTTTCGTTTAAGTCCTGCAACGCCCGTTTTTTTTAATTTAACTTATTGATATACAGGTTTTAAAAAAATCAAACTAATAAATAGCACCGGGAGCAGCTTTTTCTTGCAATTCTTTATAGTGTAAAATCTGCTGCAATACCTCAGGATTTTCGATAACTTTTGGTGCAAATTTCGAGCTCTTCATGTAAGTGAGTATGGATTGCAACATCTGATTTGCGACAGGTCGCTGGTCCAAATCAGTCGCGAGATCAAATGAGGCTACCATCAGTTTGCCATTCCCCACTGCCCCCTCAAATAGTGAAGCTAATTTTCTATTGTTTGCAAAATTATCGATCATCTCGACAAGGGTTTCGCCGCCTTTGATCTGATCCATCAACATTGTTGTCGATTTGATCTGTAAGTCCCACCATTGCCAGTCGGTATGTCCTGCTGTCGGAAAATCAGCAAATACTGGGTGTTTTGGATTACAGAGCAATCCCATTGTCCCAGCCTGCTTCGGAAAATGTACCGGGCTCCAAAATACTGGAACAAACTTGCCTTCAATACCTGTAATTTTTTTCCAGTCAGGATTTAAAAGGACCTTTTTACCTGCCTGCAACAGCCGTAAAGCTTCGTCCAGCTCTCTTGTATAGCTTACATCCGCAAAATCAATTTGATTTTCTTTTGGATACACCCATATATTCCAATGATTTTCAAAGCTGGTACTCTTTAGATTAATATGAACTGTCAACTTTTTGGCCTGTTGTATTGCCTGCAGCGGCACTTCAAAGCGACCTACATTCCCATTGTATCCCTGGCGGACGACGGTTTGAAAGTGACCTTTTGCAATAATTTTTGTATCATCTTTCATAGACCACTCAACCAATTGATTGTTCAATGTTGCAGCACCATAATTGCTGATGTCTAACATCCCCACAAATACTTCGTCATTGGTATATACTGCTTTCGAGAATTGGAGTAAGGGTACTACCGGTGCACAAAACTGTCTAAATTCAGCTGCCGAAAGAATATTCTTACTATCCCAAAAAGCATCTAACAAGCCCACCAAAGCCGTTCCCTGTCCCGGGAAATCGTGGAGATCCAAGAGTTGATAGCCGCTGATACCCGGTGTTTTTAGGGCCCGTTCCAGCTCTTCTTTATACAGAATTGCTGCCAGCTTGCCTGAAGACATGGTATATGCCTTCGCTTTATGCAATAAACCCTTACGTCTCAGATCTTCGGCTACAGCCATAAAGTTTAACGGCTTTAAAACACCTGTATACTTTTTGATCTCCTCTAAATTGGGATAAACAGCATATTGTCCAATTTCATGCGTAACCACAGGAATCGAAACGCCATCCAATGAAGCGCTATAATTTTTATTAAAGACAGGAGGTTCACTATTAAAGACCCCCTGCCCTCTCACCCATCCCTTTGCCGTCCATTGCGTAATCAAAAAATCGTCAAAGGGTTCGCCGACAATTCCATGTCCTTGCTGAAAAGTAAATGATGTTGCCGTATATAGATGTCTCTTATCTTTCTCTTTTAGATTTTTTACCAGTGCGTTAAGGGCATCGAAATCGCCACTCAGCTCATTTCCCATACTCCAAAAGCAAAACGATGGATGATTGCCATATTGCCTGATCATCTTATCAGCTTCCTCATATAAAAAACCCAGCACCGCATCATCCTTACCGGCATTATTTTCCCAGATAGGCAATTCGACTTGAAGATAGAACCCCATTTCGTCAGCTACAGCAAAAGCAGCTTCCGGAGGGCACCAAGAGTGGAACCGCAAATGGTTGAGTCCCCATTGCTTTGCTGTCAAAAATACCTTCTTCCATCCAGGTTTGTCCATTGGGGGATGCCCTGTCAATGGAAAAATGCTGCATTCCAAGGTCCCCCGAAGAAACAGAGGCTGCCCATTGATTTTCATCACTGTTCCCTCCCTTGACAATTCACGCATACCAAATGATGTACTCATCACATTGACTCCCTCACCCGATTGGCACACTACTTCTGCATCATAGAGATTTGGTGAAAATTCGCTCCATGACCGGATATTTGCGCCCAGATCATAGCTTAATTGTATGGTGGAATCACCTGGGGCTAATAAAACCTCCTTTTCCATTGTCGGAAGATACTTGCTATCACTCTTAAATTTGGCTCTTATCCGGAGTGTACTATTGGTATTTCTTTGTGTTTTATTCGAAAGTACTACCTGCAGGTCTACACGTTTTGCTGTCAACACCGGAAAAGTACTTACTTGTTTGATATGAACTCGATCCATCGCTTCAATGTACATCGAACCGAGTATCCCGTTCCACATAATCTGGGTATGGTCGGTGTAAGCATGTGCCATATTATCGACGCTGATTGCCAACTTCTTGCTATTATCAATGCGAATAGTCAGACGATGTTTTTTTCCAGCCTTTAAAAAAGAGCTTAAATCAAATTCATGTGAACCTACAAGACTGCGCTGTTTTTGCGGAACTTCTATTCCGTCAACCCAGACATTGGACTCCCATATAATCCGCTCCAGTTTCAGGATCATTTCTTTACCCGCCCAGCCTTGCGGAACAAACACATCCTTGCTATACCAAGCTGCCCCCACATACCGATGTTTCCTTGTCAGATGTGAAAGTTGAGGCTTCGCGAGCGCAGGTGTCAAGCTATTTGCTATGCCTAGTCCAGCATCGTCCGTTGTCCCCGGTAACTTAATGGCTGTTGTGAAAGATCTGTTAGTCCATCCATTCTTCATGCCCGTATCCTCTGGATCAAGCTGTACGCTCCATTCTCCAGCCAGATCAAGCTGATTTTTCTCTCCGGTTGCCAAAACATAGTAGCTCTGTAGGAGAAGAAGTAATAAAATGAGATAACGATGCATAACTGTAATTAATTATTTAGGGTAACTTCCGCTATAAATGAACGCAGTATGGATAAACAGCCCTGATGGTTTGGTTCAAGCTCCCGTACCTGCATGAGGTATCCCTTAGCGAGCTCCAGGTCCCCTTTGCCTAGATAACCTAAGCCCATTACATATAGGCAATGAATCTTGTTTTTATAATCGAGATCATCCTCCCAAATATCCATATCCGGCAATGAAACCGCGAAATAATCGATTTTAAAAGATTTGTTCAGAAAGGTTTTTCCATGATCAATTAGACTTTGGAAACATTGCTCAGCTCTCTCTTCCTCTTTAAGTTCAAACCAAGCCAGTCCCTGAAAAAAGATCTTGTCGGGTTGTGGATCATTATAAAAAAGAGCCTGTTGGGGTTCCTGAGTTCCCTGCGTAGCTTTGATGAGATAGGCGGTTGCCTCCCCCTCATTTCCCAACGAACGGTGTGCAAGACCTTTGTAATAATAAATATCGTTCTCTTCCATTGTAATCAGTTTACCCTCACCAAGATTATGCGGATAGCTATCAATGGCTGTTAACAGGGCCAAGGCACCCTTTGGATCATTGGCTTTTAATCTTTCTTTTGCCAGTTCCAGATGACAGATTGTATATTGACGGGACACTTTCCCTTCTCCGCCTTCCCACGGTTTAAACTGTCGCGAAGCCAGTAATTGTCGAGCCTCTTCGTATCGCCCCAACAGATTGAAAAGTGTAATCCGTTCCAAGAAAAGATCATCTCGGCTGACAACAAGATCTGCATAGCGATCCAATAGCGTCAGTCTTTCCGTATAATTGTATCCTTGTTTCTTATAGAGCTGGTGAAGTTCCATCAACAAACGTGCATCTGTTTCATCCAATGCAAATGCTTTTTCAAGCAAAACAACAGCCTCCGCCTTTCGGTTCATTCGATTATAATAGGCCAGAGCCAGATTCCGAAAAACGGTAGGGAATTGTTGATCCAATCGTATTGCCTGTTCCCAGCAGTCAACCGCATCTTGATGTTGTCTCTTGCCGTACCATAGATTCCCCAGGTAGTAATATGCTTTTGCATCGTCATTATTGTGCAGGATTGCATCCTGAAGTATAACGATCTCTTCCAAGCGATTTGGAAAGCAATAAGTCGGGTCCATGATACGAGCTTTGTCATAATAGGCTTTTGCTTGATCATTTTGCCCGATGCAAGCGTTAAAATAGCCCAGCGCATAATAGATCATTGGATATACTGTTTGCGGGTCATCGATTGTTTTTTCCAATAACTGGATAGCTTCTTCATACAGACCTGCCTGAGCAAAATCCAACGCATATTCCACCACACTCTGCACATTGACTTGACATAAATCGAGAATAGGCGATAATATAACTTCGTCCTTTGTCTGAAGGTACCATTCAAATTGACACCCCATATTAAATGGATCTATTTCCAGCGAATTTTTAATGTAACCCAGCGCTTCATCTACCCGTCCCAATTTTCTTAAAATCGAAGCTTTTAATTGCCGGGCTTTATGATGCTTCCAGTTTCGGTTTATTGAACGGTCTATTTTTTCCAGAGCAACATCCCACTGTCCACGTGTTGCATCTATTTGTGCGAGGCCAAAATAACCGGCATCCTGCCAGGCAGCATTCCAGGTTGCCTTGTAAAAAGCGGCATAGGCAACTTCCAGTTCACCGGATAATTGTAAAGCTAAGCCTAGATTATAATAGGCCTCGCCATCGTAAGGATTTGGATTACGTTCGGTAAGTCGCACAATAGCGGTACGGAAATAGGGGATGGATTCGGCTATCTTTCCATTCCGCAATAAAAGAGCACCCATTGCATTATTACATCGTACATCATTCGGATCCCGTCGCAATGCCTCAAGATAGTAATCCATTGGGTTATAGGTAGCATGCCGGTATTGCTCAAGATGCTGCCCTGTCAGGAACAATTCCTCCATGGACTGAACGTCCTCTGGTATTGACGCAGCTTGAGCCGGTTCTGGAATATCTGTGATATCTTTTTGTTTCTCCAATTGATAATGTAGCATTTCATTTTGATCATTATCATAAACCGAAAGGATCAGTTCCAATGGATCACTCTGCAAATCGGAAACAGTTTGTTTATAAATATCACGGGGGGAACAATCAATCTTTTCCTCCAGATAAATTCGTCCTTGCTTATCTCTCAGAACAATATTAAGTCCATTAAATACAGCTGTTGCATATAGAATAATGTCGGCTCGCTGCTGATGGACCTCCATATTGAGGACAAGATCTTTCGTTGCATTCTTCACATGACCAACAGCCGCGTAGGGCATAAAATATTGCGACCATGATTTCACTTCATAGGGTTGTAGCCAGGCAAAATCGGGTTGATTGTCGGTGTAAACTCCCGCCATTAATTCGATATATGGGCCATTTTCGTCCGTCAGATTCCGGTCCCAGGCTAAACCAAAATCACCGTTACCCCATGTCCATTGTTTCTTTCCCGGAGAAATGTGGTGATCCGCAACATGCAACATTCCCGCATTGGTATCTCCGGCTTCGTAACCGCCCACAAAATTATATTTTGATTGAATGGCCATATAAGATGTAGGAACAGGAATATTCTTGTATTGTGCAATATCGACTCCTGCGGAATAATCGTATTTATAATAAGTTCCTGTCGCAATCGGGAATGTTGAGACTTCTCTTTTTCCATGATCAAACACGGCGTTTACATCGGGTGGAAAAACAGAATAATAGTCATCATTGACGACAACAGCTGGATTGGCCCACCAAAGAAAGGTCTGTGGTAAAGCTGTGCGGTTGTAGACCTGCACTTTTATTTCAATAAAGGCTTTGTCGGGATAAAGTGTAAATCCCTGCATCGCCTTCATCCGAAACATCCGTTCGATTTCATTGCACCATACGGTCACACTGCCATCTGCATTATGCTCAATTAAATATTCTGTCGGCATAAAGGTCGTCGGCCGGTGATGCTGAGGCCAGTTAAATTCGATCCCGCCAGAAATCCAGGGGCCGGTAAGTCCTACCAGCGCTGGCTTTATCACCTCATTATAATAAACAAAATGCCGTTCTCTGACTTTATCATAGGCCATATGGATCCTTCCCCCGAGTTCAGGCAGAATCATCACTTTGATATATTCATTTTCAATAAATAGTGCCTGATAGATCTTATCCTGTTTCTCATCACTAATTTTTTCAATAATGGGATAAGGATATACCACACCGGAGCTACCTTGATATACACGTTTTTCAGCAAAAATCGGATTTTTTTCCATTGTACCAACCCCATAGGTCGGTATCGCCACAGGTTCTTCCCAAACTTTTACGATGCCGCTCTGATCGACTGTAGATTTAATCAGGTAACGTGTCAATTCTGTCATGTTTAAATAGCTATTAGGTTATATACTGTAAGTTGATTCATTTAATAAAAGCGAGTCCTATTTTAAAACATGAGGATGCTGTGCCTCGTTAGACAACTCCTGTTCAATTTCCTCAAGACTTTTACCTTTGGTTTCTTTCAATTGTCCCCACAAAAAGACATAGCCGATCAAGCAGACTATTCCGTACAACCAAAATGTCCCTGCCGCTCCTAAGCTTTGATTTAACATCGGAAAGGTATAGGTAAGGACGAAACATGCTATCCATAACAGCGAGGTAGCTATAGCCATAGCTTGGGCCCTAACCGCTGTAGGAAAAATTTCTGCAATGATAACCCAGGTCACCGGCGCTAATGTCATTGCATAAACCGCAATTCCGGCTAATACCAGAAGAAGTACAAAGATTCCACTGCAATTGAGATAGTAGCAAGCGCCCAAAGCTGCATAAATACCAAAAAGTCCCGCTGCACCAAACAACATTAATGCGCGACGTCCGACCCTATCGACCATATACATCCCTACGAAAGTAAATATGACATTGATAACGCCTGTTATAATAATATTGAAGAGCATCCCCGAAACCGTATACCCTGCAGCTGTAAAAATCTCTTGCGCGTAGTTAAAGATCACATTGATGCCACACCACTGTTGAAAGACGGCGATAAAGCTTCCGAGCAGCAACAACTGCAATAATTTTCCCTTAAATAGGTTCCTTTTCTTTAGTTTATCATTATTTTTATTGGTAGCATCGATAGTGGCCATACTTTCGTCTGCATAATAATCACCCCCCATCCGCGAAAAGATACGTCTGGCCGCTTCATGTTTTCCTTTGTTGTATAACCATCTGGGGCTTTCTGGGATCAGAAAAAGCAGTAATAAAAAAATAACTGCTGGAATTGCTCCTGCCCAAAACATCCATCGCCAGCCTTGCTGTCCATTCCATGTTGTAGCTATAATCTCGTCAGGTAATACAGGTTTTGCAATTAGCCAGTTGACAATTTGTGCTGCGAGAATACCTAATACAATCGTCAGTTGGTTGATCGAGACAAATTTTCCACGACTTTCCGCAGGAGCTATCTCGGCAATATACATTGGAGCCAAATTGGAAGCTACACCTATACCTATTCCTCCGAGCACTCGATAGATAATAAAAACATTGAGGTTAGCAGCCATGCCCGTTCCCACAGCGGATATAATAAATAGAATCGCGGCTGTATAAATCAGCGGCTTCCGTCCATAACGATCTGCCATGCCTCCCGAAAGCAATACGCCGATAAAACTGCCTACAATCGCCGACGACATCGCCCAGCCTTGAAGCGCTGGGTCAGATTCCAAATGAAAATATGCCTCATAGAAAGGTTTCGCCCCTCCAATGACAACCCAATCGTAGCCAAAAAGAAACCCCCCAATAGCGGCCACAAAAGTAATTAGCAGCAAATACGTCGTCGCGGTCTTTTGCATAAGAATTTACATATTTAGATTTATTGACGTAAAAGTACAGGAATACTGCATGAGAATCATGTAAGTGAGCACGATAAACATGTAAAATATTATTATTTTTACAGCATAAACCAAATTTCCTAACTTATGATTCCAAATACGGATGTAATTGCAGAAGGATTCAAAGGCGAGAAGGCTATTGTACTTCCTTATTCCGTGTGCAACTATCAAGCACAGAGTAATATCACTTCAAAATTGCACATCACACATATAGGCTACT
Source organism: Sphingobacterium sp. CZ-UAM (assembly GCF_002000245.1). Taxonomy (GTDB): domain Bacteria; phylum Bacteroidota; class Bacteroidia; order Sphingobacteriales; family Sphingobacteriaceae; genus Sphingobacterium. The sequence continues at coordinate 416,910 of NZ_MTCM01000003.1, forward strand.
ATCCGACAGCAAAAAAGCATTACCGCGATCGACAGGAAGGTTGTACAGAATATATTTTGATCTATTGCGAGAAAGGGCGTGGCTGGATCAAACAGGATGAAATGCTATATAATCTCTCCAGAAACGACTTATATATCATTCCCAAAAATACAACACACTCCTATGGATCCAAGGCTAATGATCCCTGGAGTATTTATTGGATCCACTTTCAGGGTACCGAGGCTTCCCTTTTTGAAAACATCATCGGACAGATCATTCATATCAATGATACGGACTCAAATAAACATACTGATCGTTTTCAGCTGTTCGAAAGTATCTACAAAAATTTAGAAATGGGCTATAGTCCAGAAAATTTAGAATACACAAGCTTCTGTCTCCAATATTTTTTGGCATCTATCAAATATGCAGCTCAATACGAGGAGAGCAATCGAATTAAACATGATAATATCATTCAGGATATCATCATGTTTATGAAGGACAATCTGGAGAGCAACATTAGTTTAGATGAAATTTCAGCACATTTTAATTATTCAAAATCACACATGATTAGCCTCTTCAAGCAGAAAACATCCTATCCGCCCATGGTATACTACAATCAGTTACGCATGCAAAGGGCCTGCTCCTATTTACAATTTACGTTACTGAAAATTAAAGAGATCGCTTTCAAATTGAACTTTTATGATCCATTTCATTTTTCCAAAGCTTTTACTAAAGAGATGAAAATGTCTCCTCAAGATTACCGTAAAAAGTATCAGAAATAGATTGATTAAATTTCACAAGTCTTCCTGTTAGCGGTTGACCCCTTCACAAAAAACGACTTTCTTTGAAAGACCATATCTCATACGCAACAGGCATAACAATTTCTGATAGCATTCCATTAAAAGGAGGCCCATTTCAGATAGGTTCCTATCTAAAGTTTACGCTTCGGCGAAAGAAGACCAACTAATAATTCTTAGGGCGAACAGCTCGCCTTATCCACAGTTTAAGCTGCTTTTAAAGGGGAAATTTGGGCGTTCTTTTTTCTAGAAAAGCGGAAACTCCTTCTTTGAAGTCATCTGTTCCGAACAAATGACCAAATGTATCCATCTCCACCTTACTACCATCCCGTCTTTTATCTCCAGCCGCATTAATAGCATCGATGGCACTTGCTACCGCAACTCGTGAACGTGTAAATATCTTTTGGAGGATTTCTTCTGCCCTCCCGATTAGCTTTTCCTGTGGGACCACTTCGTTAACCAGGCCGATTTCATACGCCTTTTGCGCATCAATCATATCGCCTGTCAAAATCATTTGCATTGCAGGTCCCTTTCCTATCAAAGCTGGCAGACGCTGCGTACCTCCGTAACCCGGTATTAATCCCAATGAAACTTCGGGGAGTCCCATTTTTGCATTCTCAGAAGCGATACGCATATGACAAGCCAATGCCATTTCAAGCCCTCCTCCTAAAGCATAACCATTGATAGCGGCAATAACAGGTTTTGGAGCCCCCTCAATAAGATCTGTAAAGATAATATGACCGCGCTCGCTCAACCAACGTGCCTGAACGACAGAAAGGTCGGTAAACTCCTTGATATCTGCACCGGCGACAAAAGCCTTGTGTCCAGCTCCTGTCAAAATAATACCACGCACATGATTATCCGCATTAAACTGCTTAAAAATTTCCTGTAATTCATCGAGCGTCTCTTGATTCAGGGCATTCATTTGAGGTTCACGATCGATTATAATATAGCCTATGCTATCTTTAACCTCATATTTTAAGTTCGAATATTGGATCATACAGCTAAAAATTAAAATGTATGGATGCGGTGAAGGTATCCGATGGTACACCTTCTCCACCTTTGTAGCTCAGTCTCTTTTTATACTCTAATCTAAGCAATTTAAAAATATTATCCACGCCCACCAAACCTTCAACGTAAGGTCTATCTCGGACTGCTTTTGTTTGAACGATACCATTTTTATCTGCTTCAAATTGTATATTCTCAGGGGTAACAAATGGATTATTCACATCGCTTAATTTTCCATAGAAAGCTTTGAAGCCTGTCACCTCACGCCATTTCAGTTTTCTAAATAAAGGGATTCTATTGAAGAAAAATCCGTTCCAATTGTGATAATAGGTCAATTTTAAAAACTGATCCGATGCAAATTCCGAAGCAGCCATCAAATCAAAATTTACCAAAGGACCCGATTTATCTCTCGTAACTTCAGGAAGTTCCAAGAGAGTATATGGTAAATGTTTTCCCCAGATTCTTCCACCTGAAAACTGAAGATCGGCCTGACCAGCCGGAGATAAAAACAGTCTTTTGAACACACTAAATCGCAAAGCATCATAACTATAATCTGCTCCCCAAAAACCTTTCAAACCCTTGTTATATTGAAGTGTAAAAATTGGATATTTATTTTCGACTGTTCCACGATCGAGATTATGATAGGTGAAATCTTCATTAGGAGCCCAGCGCAAAAGAACCTGAAAATCATTGGTATTGACCGCACGGATAGTATCAGGATGAGGTAAACTATTAACATAAAATAACTCGCCCTTAGGTTGTCTACGGGTATGTGTCAATGCCGTTCCAATACTCACGTGATTACCAAATTCAATCAAATGATCGAGGCGGTATATATCGTTGAATTGCCATTTATTTGGTCTGTTCTTTCCAAAAGACCTGAAAAATCCGTCACCTTTTAAGAAGCCCAGATTGCGCCCGGGTTCCATAACGTCATGCTGGACTGTAAAGCGGAGATAGTTCGCGGGAAATTGCACAATACGCTCTCCATTTAATGTAAATGCTGTACTCAGATAATACTTTATTTCCTTATCCTTATCACCATAGGCGGTATATCCCTCCATAAAAACCTTCTCAGAAAATAATCGCGTTGTCCGACCACTCAACCGAATACGGTTGCCCTCATAATTATTCCGGCTATAGAGATACTCTAATGGGCCAAACTCCACTTTCCCAGCATTATAATACCCCTTAGCCAATAGATAGCCCAATGCAACCAATTGGTTGAAAGACCGCATTTTCTGAACAGAATCAACTTTTTGATAGGCTCCCATTTCGGCTTTACTTAATGGCGTCGGTCTGACCTGAACGATTGGAACCTTTGCACCGGATTGAAGCAAGTATCTTTTTTCAACCGGCACGCCAACAAAATTGTCATTTGAGATTGAATCTGTTCGATGCCCAAGATATCGCGTTTCCCGCCGCCCATATAAAACATCGGTTTTACTTCCTCCAAACAACATTTTCAAATCTGTAAGTACCGGAAGCATACTACCATTTTTAAATTCGCTGTAGCTCAGATCAATCTGTACATCGTTGATCCAGTTGATATTTGCAGCCTTTCCAATATTTAGGGTTGCCTGATGAACAGCATAGCGAGTATCATCTGATATGAGAAGTACACCGTAGAACAATAAATCGATCTTTGATTTGCCTTCAAAGTGAAGTTTGATATAATCTTTTCCCGCTATTTGAACAGTATCCTGTATTCGATATCTGTAAAAGGCTGTTGCACCTGTCGCTATCGGACTCAATATGCCCTTATTTGCAACCTGTATGGTATTTTCATAAAGATCGACATCACGAAGTATGGTTTGAAAACGGGTCTGCCAATTATCATTATTGAAAAAACGTGGGTTTAGTTCGGTTTGATTGTGACTGGTAATAATCTTCTTGCTTCGATTAGGATCATATGAAGAATAAACATTCGCAAAATTTTCCTCTAGATAGAATGGCGCAATCGTAAGTCCCCTAAATACTGTCGAATCTATATTTTCGAAAAGGAATCGAAACGGCTTGGGAAATTTCTTGGCCTTATCCTCTGGATTCACAAACCCAAACTGCGTCTTCTCATATTCGTCAAAACGAATCTCTGGAATACGGCTGTAATGATTTTGCGGACGATGGGCGATAACTTGTTCTATTAGCGCGATCGCAGGATCTTTGGGCTTCCTATTTTTTCGATTGATCACGACGATATCCAAGGTATTATCTTTTGCGGTCAACCGTACGGTCATCAACGAATCACGCTCACGACGTACATCAACTGTTCTTCGTTCATAAGCTACAGACCCAAATACCAATTGCCTGTATTGCTTCTTATCCAAAATTTTAAAGTAACCCAGCGTATCACTAACGCCACCACTATCTTCCCCTACCCAGTTGATGGAAACACGACTAATCCCTTTCCCTGTCTGTGCATCGACAACCTTTCCACGTATAAATTCCTGCGCAATCACTTTCCCCCCGAACAACAGGAATAGTAACACACTAAAAAAGCTTATTGAAAAAGATTTAACACACACTTTAAACAGCATCTTCAAACTGATAGGATTTCTTTTTTACAATATACAATTTGTATTCAAGAGTTATGTCAATAAATATAAAAAAAGCATAACGAAATCGCTATGCTTTAGTAAACAACAAGTATTTTAACAGAAACTTTATATTAACTTTAATAGACAGTCCGGATACACCCCAATAAGGATAGTCAATCCAACAGCAAGCAAAAGGACGAATGAGTAATTCCATTGCACATTTACACAGGATTCTTCGCTGTCTCTAAAATACATTGCAACCACCACTTTTAAATAATAATAGACTGCAATAGCGGCATTGATAACTGCTAAAATCAATAATACGATATGATAGCTCTCCATGACCGAGGAGAACATCATAAATTTACCGATGAATCCAGCCGTCAATGGGATACCCGCCAGAGAAAGCATGGCTACGGTAATTGCGAATGCCAACATGGGATTTCGTTTTCCCAATCCATTAAACGCTTCAAAATGTTCTGATCCTGTTGTCTTCTTTACGAGGATCAACCCAGTAAATGCAACAATAGTTGCAAGTGAATAGGCAAGTCCATAAGCAAAAATACCATTTGCCGAAGTTGCCCCAACAGCTATGATGGCAAACAGCATATAACCTGCATGAGAAATACTCGAGTAAGCCAGCATGCGTTTGAAAGAAGATTGCATGACAGCGGAAATATTTCCGATAAACAATGTAATAATCGCGATGATCAGGAATACCGGTTCCCAAAAATCTTGTAAAGGAAGTAGACTGTAGCTAAATAATCGTAATAGTCCCGCGAAGGAAGCTACTTTAACGACAGTACTCATATAACTTGTAATCAGAATAGGTGCTCCATCATACACATCCGGAGTCCAAAAGTGAAATGGAGCTGCACCAACTTTAAAGGTCAGACCAACAATCAGTAATAGGATACCACCATAGAATAAAGGTGAAATTGCATGCGGATTATTTACGACATAGGCTTTTATTTCATCCAGATCAAATGAACCTGTAGCTCCATATAATAATGCGATTCCAAATAACAAAAATCCGGTAGAAAATGCACCCATCAAAAAATATTTCAGCGCCGCTTCATTTGACGCCTTATCCCGCTTACGGATACCTACCAGGATATAAAGCGCTACGGACATAATTTCTATCCCTAAAAAGAGCATGGAGAAATTGTGATAACTATTTACCAAAACAGCTCCAGTCAGTGAAAATATCAACAATGAATAATACTCTGCAACCTGTCCCCCCTCATCAAAATACCCTTTTGAAATAATAAATATGCACAAAGTAACGACGATGCATAAGACTGAAAATGCAATCGCATAATGATCGAAATGAACCATCCCGCTGAAAAGAGGCCCTTTGTCAACTGTCCAATCGTTCAGTAGAAAACCAATCGCTGCCAAGAATCCAAGGATGGAAACCGGCAAAAGCAAGGTTTTCGCTTTGAACAAGCCAAGATAAAGAACAACTAATGCTAATATTGAAAGTGTAATTATAGCTCCCATACAAATTGATATATCTATTTATCTGCCTAAAAATGTGCTTAAAACCTCCACTGAACCCGCAGAAAGATTCAATAAGAAATTCGGGAATATACCGATATAAAGAATCAAGAAGGAAATCAGACTCAATACAACGAGTTCTCCCCCTTTTACATCTTCAAACTGCATGGTTTTGTCCGTAGTTTCCCCCAACATCGTCTGCTGATAAAGGTGAAGCGTATAGACAGCCCCTAATATTAACGTTAGTCCGCCGAAAACTGCAAACCAGAATCCATATTGAAATACACCTTTCAATAACAGAAACTCACCTATAAAACCGTTGGTTAGTGGCAGTCCAACTGCCCCCATACAGATAATCATAAAAAAGATCGCTAATTTCGGAGCTTTGCTCGCAATTCCGCCAAGTTCTGAAAGACTACGTGTTTGCGTACGTTGTTGCACGATATCCAGTACATAAAAAAGTCCAATGACCGAAATACCGTGATTTAACATTTGTATTGTTGCACCACTCAGACCATTTGTATTCCAAGAGAAGACTCCTGCACTGATTAATCCAACGTGCGCAATTGAAGAGTACGCGATCAACCGTTTGGCATCGTCCTGCTTAATTGCAATGATAGAAGCATAAACAATTCCAATGACACATAAGATCATGGCAAATTGCCCATACAAAGCAACTCCCGTAGGAACCACAGGCAATAGCCAACGCATTAAACCATATACCCCCATTTTCAACATAATACCCGCCAATAACATCGTGCCAGCAGCTGGAGAATTCGTGTACGTATTCGGCTGCCAAGTGTGAAACGGAAAGATGGGAATCTTAATCGCAAAGGCGATAAAAAATGCCCAGAATAACCAACGTTGTGTGTCATCCCCCAGCTCCAAAGCGATAAAAGAAGTCCATTCAAAATCGTGATTTGGCACCTGTTGATAGAGATAAAGAATTCCGATCAACATCAAAAGACTTCCCAAAAAAGTGTAAATGAAGAACTTTAGATTAACCCGAATACGGTCACCTTCGCCCCAGAGTGCACAGATAAAATAAATCGGGATCAAAGCGATTTCCCAACCCACATAGAATGTAAAAGCATCCAATGCCATAAATACAAGCAACAATCCAGCTTGCATAAAAGCCATCAATGCATAAAAATTGCCCTTATAGTCTTTAGAAAAAGTTGTCGCAATAATGAAAGGCATCAATCCATTGGTCAACAGTATCAGCGGTAAGCTAATCCCGTCTACGCCAAGATGAAAATGAATATGCAAGGCCGAAATCCACTCCCAATTTTTTTCGAATTGCATCCCGCCATTTGGATCAAATTGACAAAGGAATGGGATCGTCAATGCGAGCGATACGATTGATAAAATCAATGCTATTGACTTGGCGGCATTGGTCTTTAATAAAGCTAAAATCAATGCGCTGATTAACGGCAATAAAATAAGTAAGAAAAGGTTATCCATCGATTATACTAAATATTAAAGACTCAAAAATCCATAAACGAAAATAGCAATCACTCCAATTACCATCATCAATAAATAAAACCCAACATTTCCATTTTGAAGCAAGCGGAGTACTTTTCCGGTATCGAATGTTGCTTTACCAGCCCCATTAACAATACCATCAATACCGCGTTGATCCACGACCTGACCAAAGAAAGTCGACAACCAGTTGATCGGGCGTACAACGACCGCATCATAAAGTTCATCCACATAAAATTTATGGTAGGAAAGATTTGCCAGAAAGCCCCGTGGAGCTTCATCTTCAACAGGCATCTGTTGGCGCTTCACATAAACGTTGTAGGCAAGGCCAACCATAATTAATACACCAAATACAGAAACCGCCATTAACATGTATTCGGTGCTATGCTCCAAATGATGTGCAGCAGGAATCAATGCCTTCCCCTCAGCAAATACCGGCGCAAGAAAATTCTCCAACCAATGGTTTCCACCTAGCACCGTAGGCAAATTGATTGCTCCACCAACAACAGAAAGCACCGCTAATACCATTAAAGGAATTGTCATACTTTTTGGTGATTCATGCAGGTGATATTTTTGCTCGTCAGTACCTCTAAATGAGCCGGAAAATGTCATGAATAACATTCTGAACATATAGAAAGCTGTCATTAACGCTCCCAAAAATCCGAGGCCCCATAAGATTGGGTTGGCAGCAAATGCATTGGCCAATATTTCATCTTTAGAGAAAAATCCAGAAAATGGAGGGATACCTGCAATTGCAATCGTTCCAATTAGCATAGTGATATAAGTAACCGGCATTGCTTTCTTTAATCCACCCATTTTTCGCATATCTTGCTCATCACTCATACCATGGATAACTGATCCTGCACCAAGAAATAATAAGGCTTTAAAGAACGCATGAGTCAATACGTGAAAAAATGCACCCGTAAATGCTCCCACGCCTAGACCAAGAAACATATAACCCAATTGAGAAACTGTAGAATAAGCCAGTACTTTCTTAATATCATTTTGTGTTATTGCGATTGCAGCGGCCAACAAAGCAGTACAGATTGCTATAATGGAAATCAGCTGCAATGTGATCGGTGAGAGCACAAACAATACATTGGATCGAGCGATCATATAGATCCCCGCTGTCACCATAGTCGCAGCGTGTATCAAGGCCGAAACAGGTGTAGGACCAGCCATAGCGTCCGGTAACCAGGTAAATAATGGGATTTGTGCGGACTTACCTGTTGCGGCAATAAATAGTAATATGGTTATACTCACCACAGCGATGTCACCAACAGCAAAATTCTTTGCCCCAGCAAATACCGTGGAAAATTCAAGTGATCCGAAAGTCCCCAGTATCAAAAATACGGCTAACAAAAATCCTAAATCACCTATTCTATTCATCACAAATGCCTTTTTCGCAGCATTTGCATAAGACGTGTTTTTATACCAAAATCCAATGAGTAGGTAAGAACAGAGTCCTACACCTTCCCAACCAATAAACATGACAAGGTAATTAGAACCCAACACCAAGAGCAACATGAAAAAGATAAATAGATTCAAGTAGGCGAAAAACTTACCGAATCCATTATCATGATGCATATACCCAATAGAATAAATATGGATCAAGAAACCGATACCAGTGACTATTAATAACATAATCGCACTTAATGGGTCCACTAAAAAGGACAGACTTATTTTGAGATGCCCCACTGAAATCCAGTCAAATAGATGTTGTTCGATAATTCCTGCTTGTCCTGCCTGTCTTGATTGATATACTTCAGAAAAAAGGATGCAGCTGCAGATAAAAGAAATAAGAACCACGGCACTGCCCAAAGCACCGATCATACCTTTGGAAAATGCATTTCTGCCCAATCCATTCACTATAAACCCGATTAAGGGCAAAAGGGGAATCAACCAAATTAATTCACTCATCGTATTTATTTCTTAAGTTCTACCAACGAAGTTTATTCAAGGAATCGATATCCACAGACTTCGTATTCCGATATACCATAATAATAATAGCCAGACCGACCGCTACTTCCGCGGCTGCAAGTGCCATAATAAAGAAGACAAACACCTGCCCCGATGAATCGCCATGCTGCACCGAAAAAGCCGCTAATAGCAGATTGACAGCGTTAAGCATCAATTCGATGGACATCATAATAATAATTACATTACGACGGATCAATACACCGATCACACCAATAGCAAAAATAATAGTGCAAAAAATCAAATAATGATTTATCGGTACACCCTGCAACTGTTGAACAACTGTTTCCATTAGATTTGTTTAGGTTCTTTCTTAGCTAATAAAATTGCTCCTATCATGGCCGTCAATAACAATAAAGAAGACAATTCAAACGGAAGCAAAAATTCGTTAAACAATACCTTGCCTAGGTTTTTCACCAATCCAATTTCAGGATTAACGACAGTCAAGGGGTTGGAGATCTCAAACACACGATAAACTCCAAAAAAGGTTACCAATAAGCAACAACCGGCAATTACTCCCATAAATTTGACCATATTGGATTTCATCGGTTCGGTATCCTTATTTAAATTGAGCAACATGAGTACAAATAAAAAGAGTACCATGATCGCCCCCATATAGACGATAAAATTGACCACAGCCAAAAACTGGGCATTCAATAAAATGTAATGCACTGTGAATGTGAAAAAGGTAATGACCAAGTACAATACACTATGCACAGGGTTCTTTGTAAAGATGGTCATCAGCGCAAAGAAAATAGACAAGAAGGCTACAAAATAAAATACTGTCATAATTTCTTGAATTAGCTCTTTAATTTGGTAATATCAAAGGTTGGCTCGACCAGCTTATCCTTCCCATATATAAAATCCTTACGTAGGTAATCTGCCGTCACATGTGGACCATCCAAATAAATAGCTTCTTTTGGACAGGCTTCTTCACAAAGACCGCAGAAAATACAACGCAACATATTAATTTCATAAACTGATGCGTACTTTTCTTCGCGATAAAGGTGTTCTTCACCTTTTTTACGCTCAGCAGCAGTCATAGTAATGGCCTCCGCAGGACATGACAACGCACATAATCCACATGCGGTACAGCGCTCGCGTCCCTCCTCATCACGCTTCAACGAATGCTGTCCCCGAAAATTTTTGGAATAAGGTCTTATTTCTTCGGGATATTTAACAGTGGGGATTTTCTTAAAAAAATGCCTCAATGTAATCCGCAGCCCTCTGACAATTGCTGGAAAATAGATTCTTTCCGAAAAGGTCATTGGCTTTTGTTCGATTACTTTCTTACGATTGCTTAGTTGCATAAAATCCTTTCTTATGATGAGAAATAAGTATCTTTTATCAATGTAAATACGCCTGTAAGTACAATATTGGCAATAGCCAATGGAATCAGCATCTTCCAACCCAGATTCATCAATTGATCATAACGGAACCGTGGTAAAGTCCAGCGTACCCACATAAAGAAAAAGATAAATCCAAATATTTTAAGGAAAAACACGATGACACCAATAATGGTGATCCAGTTTGCTGACAGCCCCAGATCATTCATAAAAGGGAAATTATACCCTCCAAAATAAAGTGATGCCATCAGTGCCGAAGAAACAAACATATTAATATATTCGGAGAACATATAGAGTCCCAATTTCATGGAAGAGTACTCAGTATGATAACCGCCGACCAATTCAGTTTCACATTCGGGTAGATCAAAAGGAACACGGTTACACTCCGCAAAGGCACAGACCATGAAAATAATAAATCCAAGTGGCTGTGCCCAGATGTTCCAATTGACGAAGCCAGACTGTTGCGCTACAATTTCTTTAAGCGAGAGACTTTGTGTCACCATCAATAATGCGATAATGGAAAGGCCCATCGCGATTTCATAGCTGATACTTTGTGATGCCGCACGAATTGCGCCCATTAACGAAAATTTATTATTGGATGCCCATCCACCCAACATGATGCCATATACTCCCAATGCGATCACACCAAACATGTATAATATACCGACATTGACATCTGCCACCTGTAGCGATACCACACGATCTCCAATCTGTAATTCCTGCCCCCAAGGGATAACAGCCGAACTAATACAGGCCGTGATAATCGCAATTGTCGGTCCAACAATAAAGAGGACCTTATGTGCGCCAGCTGGAATAATCTCCTCTTTAAAGAAGAACTTTCCGCCATCACATAAGGGCTGCAGAATTCCAAATATACCTGCCCGGTCCGGACCGTATCGATCTTGCATAAAACCTGCTATTTTACGCTCGGCAAGTGTCGAATACATCGCAATCACCAAGGTAATCACGAAGATCACAGACACCAATATTAATTTTTCTATAACAAAAGACCACTCCATGATGCGTGCTTATTTCAATTTTTCTGTTCTAGCCAACTGTTCCCGGTTTTGTTGTTGGAGTATCGGGTTCTCCTTCACTACTTTTGGCGGATTAAATAGTTCATAATGATTGGCCGAGATAACAGATTGCGAATCAATTTCTGTCGGTTCATCCAGGATCCAATCACTTGTTTTTTTCTGATCAAAGCGACAGGTATTACAGATAAATTCTTCTACCTCACCAAATTCATCTTTCCGTGCAGTCACACGGATAACTTCTTCTCCTTTATACCATAAAGTCACTTTGCCAGAACATGTCGGACAATCACGGTGCGCGTCTATCGGCTTTGTAAACCAGACCCGGTTTTTGAAACGGAAAGTTTTGTCAGTCAAAGCCCCGACTGGACAGACATCAATCACATTCCCCGAAAAATCATTGTCGATTACATTTTCGATATAAGTAGATATTTCCGAATGATCTCCACGCCCCAAAATACCATGCACACGTTGATCCGTCAATTGATTCGCCACATAAACACAACGGTAACATAAGATACAGCGGTTCATATGCAATTGGATTTTGTCCCCAAGATCGATTCGTTCAAAAGTACGGCGGTCAAACTCATAACGGGTATCTGCACTGCCATGTTCATACCCAAGATCTTGTAACTTACATTCTCCAGCCTGGTCGCAAATGGGACAATCCAAAGGATGATTGATCAAAAGAATCTCAACGACGCCCTTTCTTGCCTCCACTACCTCTGGTGAGGTAATGTTCTGCACTTCCATACCATCCATCACCGTAGTCCGACAGGATGCCACGAGTTTTGGCATCGGCCGAGGATCCTTTTCGGAGCCTTTCGAGACCTTCACCAAACAAGTACGACACTTCCCGCCACTTCCTTCCAGTTTAGAATAATAACACATTGCCGGCGGAACGATGTCGCCACCAATTTGCCGTGCTGCATTCAATATGGTTGTCCCCGGCGCGACCTCTACTGGTATACCGTCGATTGTGACTTTAAACTTTACATCTTCCGCTTCTGCCATGATATTTATAATTTATCGTTACAGCTTTTATTATGATACAATTGGTTGTAAAGGATCCGCATAATGCGCTAATCCATAATTTCTTGTTTGTGACTCCTCCGGATGTAGTATATGCCATTCAAACTCATCTCTAAAGTGCCTGATTGCTGCAGCAACAGGCCAAGCAGCCGCATCGCCCAAAGGACATATCGTATTACCCTCAATCTTGCGTTGTACATCCCAAAGCAAGTCAATATCGGACATAGATCCATGTCCACTTTCAATCTTATGTAACACTTTTTCCATCCAGCCGGTTCCCTCACGACAAGGCGAACATTGTCCACAGCTCTCATGATGATAGAAACGGGCGAAATTCCAGGTATTGCGAACCACACATTGATCTTCATCAAATACAATAAAGCCTCCCGAGCCAAGCATGGTACCTGTTTGAAAACCACCATCCGATAAAGACTCATAGGTCATTAAACGGCTATTTCCAGCAGCTGTTTTCAGAATAAGGTTTGCTGGCAAAATTGGCACTGACGAACCTCCTGCCACAACAGCCTTCATCCGTTTTCCATTAGCTATGCCACCACAGTATTCATCCGAATAGATAAATTCTTCTACTGGTAGCCCCAGTTCAATTTCATACACCCCAGGTTTGACGATATTACCACTGGCCGAAATCAATTTCGTTCCCGTACTACGTTCGACACCGATTTTTGCATACTCTTCCCCGCCCAGATTAATAATAGGAACGGTTGCAGCAATAGACTCTACATTATTTACGACTGTAGGGCAGTTATATAATCCCGCAATGGCAGGAAAAGGAGGCTTGATCCGTGGATTGCCACGCTTACCTTCTAAAGATTCCAGTAATGCGGTCTCCTCGCCACAGATATAAGCACCGCCTCCTGGCTGTACATAGATTTCTAGATCATAACCTGACCCAAATATATTCTTACCTAAAAATCCCTTCGCTTTTGCTTCAGCGATAGCACGTTCCAGGATTCTGATCTGTGGCATCATCTCACCACGCACATAGATATAGGATGTATTTGCACCAAGAGCGAAACTGGACACAATCATTCCTTCGATCAACGCGTGCGGAATATGGGTCATCAAATAACGATCCTTGAATGTACCTGGCTCAGACTCATCCGCATTACAGACCAAATAACGTGGCACTCCCTCCGGCTTAGCCAGAAAGGACCACTTCATACCTGTAGGAAAACCTGCTCCACCTCTTCCGCGCAGTCCGGATTTTTTCACCTCCTCCACCACTTCCTCTGGAGACATGTTTTTTATTACTTTTTCAACAGCTACATAGCCTCCTTTTTGACGATAAACCTCAAAGGTATTGATGCCTGGGACATCGATATGTGTCAACAAAAGTTTACGTGCCATATTATTCTGTTTTAGCTTTTAAATGATCAATCAATTCGTCCACCTTAGCTTCATTCAAGTTCTCATAGAAGGTGTATTCAGGTCCGATCTGAAGGACAGGGCCAAATCCACAGGCAGCCAGACATTCAACACCTCGCCAGGAGAAGAGCCCATCTTGCGTCACTTCCCCCTCCTTTACACCAAGTTTTTGTTCCAAATGCCCCATGATTCGCTCGGCCCCAACTAGACAACAAGGACCGGTGCGACAAATTTCCAAGACATATTTTCCTTTAGGTTCCAGCAAAAACATCGTATAGAAGGTTGCGACCTCATAGACTTCAATGGGTAAAATATGGAGATAAACAGCCACCTGATCCATTGCATCCGCACTGACCCAGCCAAACTCCGCCTGAACCAAATGCAAAATGGGCAATAGCCCTGATTTCTGCTTCCCCTCGGGATAACGGCTTACCACTTCCCCAAACTTGGCTAGCAATTCGGGAGAAAACGTTACATTTTCATTATGTTGTTTTACACTAAGCATCTAATTCTCCTGCTATAACGTTAAGACTACTCATGTTAATAATTGCGTCAGAAATCAACATACCTGCACTCATTGGCGCAAACATCTGATAATTGACGAACGATGGACGCCTAAAATGGAGACGATAAGGTGAACGACCTCCATCATGGATTAAATAAAAACCAAGTTCACCATTTGCGCCTTCCACGGCATGATACACTTCAGCTTTAGGCGTATCCACTTCACCCATGACGATTTTAAAATGATATATCAGCGCCTCCATATTAGTATAGACCTGCTCCTTTGGTGGCAAATAGAAATCTGGGACTTCGGCATGAAATACCCCTTTAGGTTCCTTCTCAATTTTTTCCAATGCCTGCTCAATAATGCGAAGGGACTGCCACATTTCCTCATTCCTGACCATAAACCGATCATATACATCGCCTGTTGTACCCACGGGCACTTCAAAGTCAAACTCCTCATAGGAGCAATATGGATTTTGTACCCGAACGTCATAATCTACACCAGTAGCCCTTAAAATAGGGCCAGACCAACTATAATCCAATGCCTCCTCCGGAGTAACGGCAGCAACGCCCGAAGTTCGTTCTATAAAAATCCGATTACGCACAAACATCTCTTCAAACTCTTTCAATACGGGCGGATAACGATTCAAAAATTCACGGATTTTCTCAAAAGCAATAGCATTAAAGTCTCGTTCAAATCCACCGATACGCCCAATATTTGTTGTCAAACGCGCACCACAGATCTCTTCGAAAATCTCATAGATAAACTCGCGTTCCTGCATCACGTACAAGAATCCTGAAAATGCACCTGTATCAACACCTAGGATTCCATTACAAATGATATGATCTGCTATACGCGCAAGTTCCATCACAATAACCCGCATATATTGTACGCGCTTCGGAATTTCGATTTTTAACAGTTTTTCAACTGTCATATGCCAACCCATGTTATTGATGGGCGCCGAACAATAATTTAAACGGTCCGTCAGCGGAGTGATCTGATAAAAAGGTCTGTGTTCGGCAATTTTCTCAAAAGCACGATGAATATAGCCAATGGTGGAAACACCACTCACAATACGCTCCCCATCTATCTGCACTACATTCTGGAATACACCATGCGTAGCTGGGTGTGTGGGGCCAATATTCAGGGTGATCAACTCATCCTGTGGGTCATTATCATCGAAAACAGGTTGATTAGATGTCATCTTGCTTATAAACTCGCTCATATCATATAAAATTAACGGCCGAAATACAAATCCTTCTTATCTACTCGGTTTGGGTCTTCCAAGGGATATTCCTTTCGCATCGGAAACACATCCATATCGTCAACATTCAGGATTCTTCTCAAATCCGGATGTCCTAAAAAGTTTACTCCAAAAAAATCATAGGTTTCACGTTCCATCCAATTTGCCCCTTTCCAAACAACTGTAGCCGTTGGTATTTCCGGGTTTGGTCCATCCAAAAACACCTTTACGCGTATACGGATATTGTGGACCAGACTATGGATATGGTATACAATAGCAAATTCTTTCTCGAGATGAGGATAATGCGCAGCAGTAATATCCGTTAAATGAATAAACTGTAACTCATTACTGCCCTTCAGAAAGCGCAATATATCGATGACATCTTCTACATCCACAAGGACCGTCAAGAGATGATGTGCATCGGGAATTTCTACGATCTTATCAGGAAAATTTTCCTGGAGTTTCTCCAATAAAAAGCTATTCTCCATCTCCTATTTATTAGTATGTATACCGTATTTTTCCAAAAGCGCTTTATATTCAGGTGTATTTCGTCTATTTAACGACTCGTTTTTGACGATGTCCTGCAAACGCAAAACACCATCTAGAATCGCCTCGGGACGCGGAGGGCAGCCCGGGACATACACATCCACCGGAATCACTTCATCAATACCCTGCAACACAGAATAGGTATCGAAGATCCCCCCACTAGAAGCACAGGCACCGACCGCAATCACCCAACGCGGCTCTGCCATTTGCACATAGACCTGCCTCAGGACAGGAGCCATTTTCTTTGCTATGGTCCCCATGACCAGCAACATATCCGCCTGCCGCGGAGAAAAGCTTGGTCGCTCGGCGCCGAATCTAGCCAGGTCGTAGGTAGAACCCATCGTAGCCATAAATTCAATACCACAACAGGATGTCGCAAAAGGCAAGGGCCACAACGAATTTGCGCGCGCCAGCCCTATAGCTTTATCCAAGCTAGTCGCAAAGAATCCTGCGCCTTCTACTCCCGGAGGAGCTTCTGCCAATTTTATATCACTCATGAAAAGACGATTTATAAGGTTTAAGTACAATCGGCTACTACGCCAATGTTACAGGACAACTTAGTCCCAGTTTAATGCTTTTTTCTTAATGACATAGATAAAGCCCAACAAGAGCATCCCCATGAAAATAAACATCTCGATCAAGCCCTGAAAGCCCATTTCTCTAAAGTTGACGGCCCATGGATACATAAAAATAACCTCAACATCAAAAATGACAAACAAGATTGCTACCAGAAAATATTTAATTGAAAAAGGCTGCCTAGCGTTCCCTACGACTTCAATACCGGACTCAAATGCTCCGAGCTTATTTTCCGTCCTAACTTTAGGACCTATAAGGTGGGTAATAATTATGGTACCTACTCCGAATCCTACGGCTACAATCAGCTGTATGAATATAGGTAAATAGTCTATCGGCATACTATTGGCGTGCTCCATCTCAATCAGAATTTATATTGGTAACTGTCTCTAAATATAGAAATTCCAAGACTAAATTCAAAACAAAAAAGGCGCAGATCATACGATCTGCGCCTAATTTAGAATGATTTTAGTTAAGCTTACTTAATAGCGTCCAAATACGCTTTCGCGCCTTCATTTGCTGGATCTATCTCAAGCACTTTTTGTAAATTTTGCTTTGCTTTCACCATATCTTGTTTCATATAATGGAAAAGACCGATATAAGTATAAGCATCCACCAAATAAGTCTTATTCTTTTCTTGACTACCACGTTGGTTGATTGTATCAATTAATTTTTGGAACATTGGCACAAAATCACCTTTTGGATTTTCCAAATTATCCGCAGTTAAGGCAGAGAAAGCTTTATAATAAAGCGCATTGACCAGATATTTATCTTGTGCCTCTTTATTATCTGTGTTTTCAATAACAGTCAAGAAACCGATCGCCTTATTCAGCGTTGCAATTGCTTTATCTTTTTGCGCTTGATTAACAATAGCACCTTCTGCATTTTTACTAGCAGCTTCTTCTTTAGATCCGATTTGGAAATAAGCCTCACCTGCATAATAGTTTGCATCATATAAGTAAGTTGGATTGTCCTTATATTGACCAACTAACTCAAATAAAGAGGCTGCAGTCTGCAATTCTTGTTCTTGATATTTAGCAAATGCCAATTCAGCAACCTCACCTAACAATTCCTTATCACCATCAATTGCTTTTTTAATATCTGCAATTCCTTTTTGGATATTAGCTGTATTTTCAGGAGTCAAAACAGGAGCAGCAACAGTGGCAGTGCTATCCGCGCCTGCAGCTGGAGCAGCAGGTTTCGGACTATTAGCAGCAATTTGTGCCATTCCCAAGTACATGTAATCCAAAGGAATCACACGGTCCTTTTCCATTTTGCTGAACATTTGGTTCAAATATTCCAATGCTTTCGGATAATCTTTTGTTTTTTGGAAAGCAATGTATCCTAAATAACGATAGATTTTTGGATCTACCGAAGGATTTTTAGCCAATTCTTCTGAAACAGTCTGTAATTCATCATATTGACGAGAATAAACCAAGAAGTCGGCATAGCGAATTTTTGCCTCCAACGAATTATCTCCTGCTGTTTCTAGGTATTTCTTGTATTGCGCAACACCTTTTTTATTCAACTCTACATATTTCTCGTCACTAGTTCCAGGCATTCTTGACCATTGGTAGTATGTCTCCGCCAACTCACGATAAGTAGGTGCATATGCTGGAGTCTCGGCTGCTATCGCCTCCAATTGGGTTACAGCTTCGTCATAAGCTTGTGCCCCACGAACGATAATAGCTTGGCCAACTTTCGCCTTAACGGAATTTGCATCAATATCCATCGCGTCACCATAGCTGGTATAAGCCAATGAACCTTCTCTCAAACCACGGTAAGCGTCGCCCAATGCCAAAGGAATAGCAATATCTTTGGTATTTTTTGCTTTTGCTTGAGTTAAATATTCTAGAGCTTTTGCGTAATCTGGCTCCGGTGTGTTAATATATGCACGACCGATTTCCAATAATGGCTCGTAATCCTTTTTACCTAATTTTGCAGTCGCCAAAGCAAACTTGGATTCAGCGCTAGCTTTATCCTTCTTCAATAAGTCAACATAACCCAAACCTACATTGTTAATTGTCGCTTTTGGATCATTAGTCAAACCTTGGTTAAAAATCGCAGCGGCAGAGTCAGCTCTGTCGTTTACCAAATAAACTTGACCCAAATAGAAATAATTATCTCCATTCTTAGGCTGCTTAGTCACTAACTGTTGAAGAATAGTTTTCGCCTTACCATAGTTTTCAGCCTCGATGGCTGCTCTAGCATCTTTCAAACTTTGCGCACTTACTGTGCCCACAGATCCAGCCAATAAAAGACTAAATAATAATTTACTGTTTGTCATAATCTATTTTTGTACTATTTATTATCTATTTAATATAACTCTCATCTCTAATAATGATCTCCCGTCCCGGCATGGTTGCAGGCACCAAACCTGCTTTTAGCACAATGCGCTGTCCGCGATCTCCCGTCAAAAATGCGCTAAACCCTAGCCCCAATCCCATATTAGGTTGGTAATTCATGATGTAAACCGGTCTTATGAACGGATACAATCCGTCGGCTATGGTTGACTGTGATGGCTTATAAAAATGTGCCTTGTCCGCCTCCTCACTAACATTTTCGATGCTCAATGTACGAATTTTATCCAATAATTGCGAATTTTTTTCAACTGCCTTCAAGTACCAGTTATAACCGATAACCCCCACGACATTAGTATTTTCGCTGATGTACTTTATCACTTCCTCGTTATCTTTCATCGCGGAAATAGCCTTCGGATCAATTTTTTGCAATTTGTAATAGTCCTTTAAAAAACGTAAAGTGCTTGAATTTGCGTTGTCAAAAATCAGACGCTGGCCAGCTAAATTACCTTCCAACAAAGACTTAACGCTCTTTTGGGACATTATAGTATCGGCACTGTTACGATTATTAATTAATACCACAGCGTCAGAAGCCATTTGGAATATTTTAGGTTGGATACCGCGCTTCTTAAAATATTCATCCTCTTGGCTATTTAATTTTCTAGTCAAGACAACCACATAAGCTGAGTCCGACAATAAAGCATTAACAGCTTTGATCTCCGGTCTCGCCATGATTTCAAGACTGGAGTTCGGATATGAGCTTTCAAAAACATCAGCAGACTCTTTGATGATCGGCAGCAACGTCTGATCAACCAAGACCGGCAATTTGCCGGTAAGAATATCTTCACTCCCTCTATTGCTCTTTGCTCCATCTTTGCAGGAAACCAATGCTCCGATACAAAAACCTAGCATCACAAGAATTACACTATATTTTCTCATACGATACATCATATAATAAGACAACTAAAATAAAAGAATAGTTTAATTTTTGAAGAGAGTTGTTTGAAATTTAAAAAGCTACTGGCGGTTAATTAAAATTGTTTTGCCAAAGCCTCACAAATCGCATAAAAGAATAAAGAATCAACACAACGCCGAAAACTGTTTTGTAAGTTGGATTGATCTCTATGGGAAAATTATCCCAAAAAATAATTAGGAGGCCCAAAACAAAATAAAAACCAAACATAAATAGTCCTAAAATGGACAGAAATCGCTTTAAAGGCGATTTCTGTCTATAATTAGAATTATTATTCGAATTAAAATCTGTCATTCTATTGTGTCTGAAGATTCAAACGAATTGGTAAGGTGTAAGCTACACGAACTGGACGACCATTTTGAATACCTGGTTTCCATTTCTTCGCTTTCTTTAACAACTTAACAGCTGCATCTCCTGTACCGTATTTCAAATCACGTTTTACATTGATATCTGTCAAACTACCGTCTCTCTCCACAACGAAGGAAACTTCCACAACACCATTAACTCCACTTTCCTGTGCCGCTTGCGGATAATCATAGTTTGAAGACACCCACTTCATAAAAGCTGCCATCCCGCCAATTGGCTCAGGATTAACCTCTACTGCTGTAAAGATTTTATCTCCATTTGGATCACCGTTTGGATCACCTTTTGAAACACCAGTGATTCCGCCATCTTGTTTCTTAGAACCGAACTCACCACGTGCTACTGAAGTCCCTGTTGGGCTACCCTTCAAAGTGATACGTGCTGGAGTTTTATTTGGATCTTTCAGCTCCTCCTGAGAAGCAACTTCCTCTACAACTTTATTAGCGGGAGCTACTTTAGGCTCAGGAAAACGAATCAAATCCTCTTTCGGCACGTCCATTGCCACTTGCTGAGGTTTTTCTTCCGGTTCTTGCGGAAGTGGCTCCTCTTCTGGCGGCTCAGGTGGCTTGATCTCTTCAAGGTCTTCCAAAGTAACTTCAGTTACCGCTGGAGGTGCTTCAACAGCTTTCTTCGGAAAAATTTTATCTCCGAAAAGACGAAGAAGACTTGCAAGAACTACCACGCCGATAACGACGAGCAATCCTCTATTAGTCGCTTTAGGGGCAAGTTTACGTAGCTCGTAAGCTCCATACTCCTTGTTTCGTCCCTGAAAAACGACCTCAAGCCATTCTTTCTTAAAAATATCTAATTTTGACCCTATCATATTTTTATACTTTATCGTGCTACCTAATAATGATTAATCATTGTAGATATTGTCACGTTTTAAAACCTCCACTTCTTCTGGACTGATCTTAGCAATCATGTAACGCTTGATATCAACGATTTTCATTTCGTCAAGAATATCAACTAAGTTACGTTGCGTGCTCTTATCACTCGGTCTAATGATAACGATCAAGTCTTTACCGCCAGCAACGCGTGGTACATAGGCTTTTTTCTCCATCAATACCTTGCGAATGCCATCAGCTCCGTAACCAACAGTTGTTGGTCCTTCGATAGGATTTTTTACTTGTCCGTAAATCACAGAGACTTTGTTATCAGATCCCAATAAAACTGTTAATGAACGGTTGTCAGCTGTCAACAAATCGGGCTGAGGCTCATCCTTAACTTTATTTTTATCTGGCATCGCCACGTCCATCGCTTGTGGTTTATTTAAAGATGTGGTCAACATGAAAAAGGTAATCAATAGGAAGGCCAAATCCACCATGGCTGTAAGGTCGACCTTACCACCATTTTTCTTGGACCGAACTTTCCCGCCTTTGCCCTTTTTACCACTATCCTGATTTAATTCTGCCATTTTTTGTTCTTATTAAATCGTCAATTATTTTTCCTCAGCACGCATGCCAGTGATGAAACTAAATTTGTTTTGCTTTTGATTACGCAATGTTTCAATCACCTGGTTTACAGAAGGATATTTCTCATTCGCATCAGCTTTGATAGCAATTTTCAAAGGCCCTGGGTGAACAAAGTTCTTATCCGCAGACTCCTTTTCTTTATTTACTTCTTCAGCAGCTAAACGTGTGTTTTGTACCCAGTAATACAACTCGTTAGAAGTATTCTCTGTACTGTCAATTGGAATACCAGTCTGTACACCTTTTTCAGTGCGCTTGCTGCCATCCAGAGCCAATAACCCTTTCAACTTAGACATTGGTACACCGAAATTTTCCATCAGTTTGAAATGATCATAGTCCTCTTGCGAAAAGCCGATGCCATATTTTGCAGACATTCTTTCTAAAGCTTTTACACGAACTTGTTGATCTGTCGTTCCGAAGAAAACTTTTCCACCATCACCGATCGTAATCATACCCACATTAGAGTCAGGTAATTTATCTTTCGTAGTTGATGCTGGGGTATCCACCGTCAATGCTTCCGGTTGGCGCGCTGTCGCCGTTAATACGAAGAACGTAAGCAGCAAGAACGATACGTCACACATCGCTGTCATGTCGATTGACGTACTGGCTCTTTTTACTTTTGCTTTACCCATTTTAAATTCTTCTTTTTAAATTAAAAACTCAATCTTCTATCCTATGATGCTTTACATTTTTGATTTCCATAAAATAAAATCAAAAATTTTCATCACAGTTCTTATTTGTGGTTTGCAGCGTATGTTTGTACGATTGAGAAACCAGCTTCGTCGATAGAGTAAGTTAATTTATCGATTTTTGCAGTAAAGATGTTATACAATACGATAGCGAATGTTGAAGTCGCGATACCTGTAGCTGTATTGATCAAGGCCTCAGAGATACCGTTCGCCAATTTAGCTGAATCTGGAGCGCCACCGGTTGCCAACGCCGAGAAAGCTTTGATCATACCTGTTACTGTACCTAATAGACCACATAATGTACCGATAGAAACTAATGTTGCGATTACGTTCAAGTTTTTCTCTAACATTGGCATTTCTAATGCTGTAGTTTCTTCGATTTCTTTTTGAATTGCGATAGTAGCTTTTTCAGTGTCAACATTCGTGTCAGCTGATACTGCTTTGTATTTCAATAAACCAGCTTTTACTACGTTTGCAACTGAACCTTTTTGTTTGTCACACTCAGCGATAGCTGAATCGATGTTTCCACCATTAATCAAAGATTGAATTTTTCTAACAAAGTTTCCTACATTTCCAGTACCAGAAGCTTTGTTGATAACGATTAAACGTTCTACTGAGAAAACCCAAACCATTAAGAATAAACCAAGCAAAACAGGTACGATAGCCCCAGCATGGTAAACCATTCCTAAGTAGTTACCTGGATTAGGAGCATTTTCAGGGTTGTTGTCAACGAAGTTAGTTGGATTACCCATCACAAATTTCCATACACAGAAACCCACGATGAAACAGATGATGATTGCAGCTTGAGCAAAGAAAGATCCTCCGTTGTTGCTCTCTTGTTTTGCAGCAGTTTTAGGTGCGTTTGCCATTTTTCTAATTTTTAGTTTTTTACTGTTGTTTAAATATATAATGTTGTTTAAATTATATGCACTCTTATTCGCTTTTGAAATCAATTTTGCAAAGCAAATTTAATATTTAATGTCAAATTTAAAATATTCATCTCAAATATATAAAAAAAATCAAATTTGTTTTTTCAAACTGAATACACCATTCTAGTGTCATTTTTCTCAGCAGTTCCCGTTATATAATCCTTATTACTATCAGCTAAATCGCTTAGTAGCAATAATTATTTTACAATGAAAACCATTTTTTTTTTGATATGCAAGAAAAACGAGGAATTTAAGCGACAAAAAGTAAGTGATTACTCATGTTTTTTACAACCTCCCCGCCTCTATTACGGATCATATTTACCTAATAAACAATTCATTAGATTTAATACGATTCGTATAGATATAGTTGTTTAACCACCAACCAATTTAACGCGATACCCCTCTTTAAGTAACAACTCATAGATCTTTTGCTTAAATTCACCTTGGATCACAATTTCTCCATCTTTAACCGTTCCCCCTACACCGCACTTTTGTTTTAATAATTTACCCAGAACTTCAAGATCTGCCGTTTGTCCCACAAAGCCAGTTACCAAAGTAACAACCTTTCCTTTCCGCATTTTGCGGTCGAGTTGTACTTTAAGATTCTGCTGATTCACGGGCAATGTTTCCATTTCCTGCAAAGAATCCGCAAGTTGATAGTTATAACTGTCATCTGTCGAATATACAACGCCTTCGTAGGACTGTTTCTTATTTTTACTCATGATTTTAACAAATAATTTTTATCGCTTTCGGCATAATTGAAATATTAAGCTTATCCCCCAGTTCAATAGGTTCGCCGTCTACATGCACCGGTGAACTTGAATCTACCTCAATTTCGATATGCTTTCCAGGTATAATTTCTACATAGCTTGATTGGTCCGCAGATTTATTAAACAAATGAAAAATCATTTTAGGCAAGATATACAAGGGGAACTTATGTACAATGCAGACATCCAATATACCGTCATTGACTGAAGCTTGTGGCGCGATATAAGCATTATTTCCGTACTGCGGAGAATTGGCTACGCTGATCATAAAAGCCTGTCTTTCATACACCTGCCCATCTATCGTTAATTTATAATGTGCTGGCTGATATTTACTGAGTACATTAAAAACTGATTTCATATAACCCAGCGGGCCACGGATGTTTTCATTGGCAAAATTTTCACTTACAGAAGCATCGAAGCCCAGTCCCGCGATATTAAAAAAACGGCGGTCGTTAATGACACCACAATCCACTTCGATCGATTCAAAACGATTGATACGGCGAATAGCTGCAGCTTCATTCATTGGAATGCCTAAATAAAGTGCCAGACCATTACCTGAGCCCTCCGGAATAATCCCCAATGGTATCCCTGAACCAACCAAAGCAGAGCCCAACTCATTGATCGTCCCATCCCCGCCGACGGCGATTACCGCATCATACCCCTCCTGAATAGCTTGCAATCCGATTTCATAGGCATGGTTGGGTCTCGCTGTTTGCTGAAAAGTAGGATCAAATTTCTGCAAATCCAGCACATCCAATACCTGTTTTTTAAAGGAAGTTTTACGTTTTCCTCCTGAAATAGGGTTAATGACAAACAATATTTGTTTACGTTCTGACATATCCAAAGATAGCGGAAATTACCAATTTCTTAAAATAATGTAATCTTTATGCCGTTTTAGCTTCGCTTTCTACGCTTTTTAAAATTAAAAGACAAATTTGATTTTAAATATCCCACAAAGTATCGTAGCTTTGTCGCAACAAAAAATAGAATGTGGACTGATTTGCGTGCTGTTGCATACACAAAGCAACGACAAGGAGATTGCAACCACAGTAAAAAAGTGCTAAAAACCCTTCGCTATCACGGCTCTTATCACTTTGCTGTAATTTCATTTCAAGCGCAAATCCAATATTAAAATTACGTAAAAGCATGGCTTATTTATTTACGTCAGAATCTGTTTCTGAAGGACATCCAGACAAAGTTGCGGATCAAATTTCAGATGCACTAATAGACAATTTCTTAGCATGGGATGAAGACTCTCGTGTTGCTATTGAGACTTTAGTAACGACTGGTCAGGTCGTTCTCGCAGGTGAGGTTAAATCAAACATATATTTAGATGTCCAGAAAATAGCCCGTTCTGTTATCCAAAAAATTGGCTATACCAAGTCCGAATATATGTTTGAAGCAAATTCCTGTGGTGTTTTATCTGCAATCCATGAGCAATCTGCTGATATTAATCAAGGTGTAGACCGCAAGACAAGACAAGAGCAAGGAGCTGGAGACCAAGGTATCATGTTTGGCTATGCTAATAATGAAACTGAAAACTTCATGCCTCTGGCATTAGATCTTTCTCATCGTCTTTTATATGAACTGGCAGAGTTGCGTAGAGAAAACAACGAAATAAAGTATCTACGACCGGATGCAAAATCACAGGTAACGTTGGAATATGGTGATGATCATAAACCAAAAAGAATTGATACAATCGTAATTTCGACACAGCATGATGACTTCGACAGTGAGCCGGTCATGTTGGATAAAATCACACAGGATATAAAAACAATTTTAATTCCACGTGTTAAAGCACAATTGAAACCAGAACTCCAATTGTTATTTAATGATGAAATTAAATTCCATATTAATCCAACCGGAAAATTTGTTATCGGTGGTCCACATGGAGATACCGGGCTGACCGGCCGTAAGATCATCGTAGATACTTATGGAGGTAAGGGTGCACATGGAGGAGGGGCTTTCTCTGGGAAAGATCCATCGAAAGTGGATCGTTCCGCTGCTTATGCCACCCGTCATATTGCCAAAAACTTGGTTGCTGCAGGGGTGGCAGACGAGATCCTCGTTCAGATATCCTATGCAATTGGTGTCAAAGACCCTATGGGAATTTATGTAAATACCTATGGAACAAGCAAGGTAAACCTGACAGATGGCCAGATTGCTGATAAAATAGCACAATTGTTTGATATGACCCCTTATGGCATTGAAACTCGTCTTGGTTTAAGAAACCCTATCTACTCTGAAACCGCTGCTTATGGTCACATGGGAAGAACACCGAGAAAAGTAACTAAAGAATTCGAAAGTTCTACTGGAGAAAAGAAACAAATCGAAGTGGAGTTATTCACTTGGGAAAAGTTAGATTACATCGAGAAGGTGAAAGAAGAATTTGGTCTGTAATGGACTCACCTACCAAAATAATGATGGGGATACAGCAAATGTATCCCTTTTTTTGTATCTTACTCTCTCTAAACCGTATCATAAATGAAAAGACGCAATTTTTTACTTGCACCTATGGTGCTCGTCACCGCGCCCGCATGGGCAAATCCGACGCAGTCAGATCATGACTTGCACCCCAACACAATTATACATGTTGTGAATTTTTGGCTGAAAGAAGATATCAGTGAAAAAGATAAAAAGGATTTCGTCGGATTTTTCGAAGAACTTAGAAAAATTGAAACAATCAAAACACTTAACTATGGTGTTCCTGCACCGACAAATAAGCGAGCAGTCGTCGATAATAGTTTTGACTATACATTGATTGTCACATTCAAAGATCTTAAAGATATTGGCATTTATGAAACACATCCAATTCATCTAAAAGCTATTGAAAAATACAAGCACTTTTGGACCAAAGTAATGGTTAAAGACACAACCATTATTAAATAAGTCCACGTGCCTTTATTTCTAGATACTTATTGATTGAATTTATTGTCAAATTTTCTGGTGCAGTGTAGATGGTCTGAAATCCGTTACGGATCAGCTCCTGCACAATAAGTTGCTTCTCGTAGATAAATTTCTCCGCAATAATTTGATTATAGATCTCAATAGTCTTTTTAGGCGAGCTTTTAGCCAAATCTTCAACTTCAACATTTTTGAAGACAATAACAACGATGATATGACTCCGGTTTAACATCGACAGATAACTCATCTGCCTTCTCAGGGAGTCCAGTGTTTCAAAATTTGTATAAAGAAAGATAAGCGAACGTTTATTGATATGTGCGTTCGCATAACTATAAAGTTTGCCTAACTCAGGCTCGTCAAATTTTGTAGCCACCTGGTATAAGGCTTCCGAAATTTTGAGCATCTGGTTATTTCTTTTTTCAGCTGGAATAAAAACATTCACATCTTTCGAAAAGGTCAATAATCCAGCACGATCCTGCTTTAATATTGTTGCGTTTGAAAGAACTAGGGAGGCATTGATTGCATAATCCAATAATGTCAGTCCTTCAAAAGGCATCCGCATTGCTCGTCCCAAATCAATAAATGAATAGACCGGTTGTGACTTTTCCTCCTCATACTGATTGACCATTAGCTTTTTGGCTTTTGCTGTAGCCTTCCAATTCATATGACGATAATCATCGCCCTGGACATATTCCCGAACATGGTCAAACTCCATTGCAGAGCCAATACGACGGATCCGTTTTATACCCAATTCATTTAACCTATTGCTTGTTGCTAAGAGCTGATACTTTCTTAATTGAATATAAGAAGGGTAACATGGAATTTCCTGAACCTGATTGGTCACAAATCTCCGTTTGAAAAATCCAAACCGCTGCACAAGTGCCATACATCGTCCAAACTGATATACCCCCCTTTGTGTTGGCCGCATCAAATAAGAAATCTCAGAACTTTGATGTGCGGTTAAACGGGTAGAAAATTCATTGTTACGAATTTGAAGTTGTATCGGAAATTCCTCTAAGATTTCAATAATAGTAGGAAATGGATAGAAGGAATTGACTATTAACTTCATCGGATTTTCATCCCCATTGGATAACTTCTCAGGATATATCCTAGTGATTTCAATACGCCCTTTACCTGCAAACAATACAACGAAATCAAAAATCAGCACAGCCAACCATAGCCAAAATACAATCCATGCAACAATAAACAATCCCTTAATAAAAAAAGAAACTGCAAAAAATGTTGCTATCCCCAATAGAGAATAGAAAAACTGATTGGTTAGAAAAAGCTGCTTTAATTTCCTCATTATCTTGGAATTTCTACCGTATTAATGATTTGGTCAATAACATAAGAAGTTGTAAAACCCTCCATTTCCCGTTCAGGAGTCAGCATCACACGATGCCCCAAGACCGCGGATGCAACCCTTCTAATATCTTCAGGCGTTACAAAATCTCTTCCACTCAATGCTGCAGAAGCTTTGGCAGATTCCAATAAGGCAATAGAAGCCCGCGGTGACGCCCCTAAAGTTAAACTCGGATTAGTACGCGTCTTTATAATCACCTGAGCAATATAGCTTAACAATTCTTCGTGTACAAAAATTGATTTGATAAGCCGCTGAAATGAGAAAATTTCTTCCGCTGAAACCACACTGTTTACTTGATCCTCTTTATTCGATGCTTTCTGCGCATGATGCTCTTTCAAGATCTCCAGCTCCTGCTCAAGTTCCGGATAGTTCACATTGATCTTAAAAAGAAAACGGTCCAGCTGCGCTTCTGGCAATCGATAGGTTCCTTCATGTTCGATCGGGTTCTGCGTAGCAAATACAATAAATGGAGTCGGCAAAATATAGGTATTTCCATCAACGGAGACCTGATGTTCAGCCATACTTTCGAAAAGTGCAGCCTGTGTTTTTGCAGGAGCACGATTAATCTCGTCGATCAAAACAATATTAGCAAAAATAGGCCCTTTTCGAAATTCAAATTCATTGCTTTTTAGATCCAAAATCGATGATCCCGTCACATCGGAAGGCATCAAATCTGGGGTAAACTGAATTCGTTTAAAGTCGCTACTAATTGTCTTGGCTATCAATTTTGCTGATAAAGTCTTCGCAACACCAGGTAAACCTTCTATTAGCGAATGTCCAGATGCTAAAATCGAAATCAGTAACAGATCAATTAA
Source organism: Sphingobacterium sp. CZ-UAM (assembly GCF_002000245.1). Taxonomy (GTDB): domain Bacteria; phylum Bacteroidota; class Bacteroidia; order Sphingobacteriales; family Sphingobacteriaceae; genus Sphingobacterium. Next base: position 446,430 of record NZ_MTCM01000003.1, read on the forward strand.
TTGATCCTGTCCAACAATAACCTTTTTTACCTCCGACTTTACTTGAGCCATTTTATCATATAAAACCGATATATCGATCCGGTTTTCAAAAGATATATATTTATCGAAGTCACTCATATCATTTTTGCTTTATGTTTAAAATCTTCTATTGTTTCATTAACCTGTTTTAATCCGGCCACTTTATTTTGCTGTATCCCTTGCATTCGAATGATTAATCTGATCAGCTGCTGTGTTTCAGCCAAAGAGACACCCGATCTTTCTGCCAATTCTTCAGAAAAGCCTTCTTCTCTTAACGCTAAGGTGTCCATATGAAAACGGCTTCGTATATCGTGTAAGAAATAGTCTATTTTCTTATCAACCATATTACCTGGCGTCCCATTTTCGTAGTATAATGTTGCAATTGTCTCACAAAATTCTTTAGAAAGATTGGGTTCCGGTTTAGCAATTTCCACTGCACGTTGCTCCCTTTTACTTTTAAACACAAGCAAAAGAACAAGTCCCCCCAAAAGTACATACCACGCTTGTCTTAAACCTGCATTGGTCAACAAAACCCGTAATGGGGTACTGTACTGAGCCGTATTCGCCTTAAAATCATACCATGCAATCGGTTTGTCATTTAAATAAGATAATGATTTTGCGGCATAAGCATATTGAGAAGCTGAATTCAATAGATAATAATTTCCAAACAAGTCGGGTGTCAGGTGCAAATAAAGTTTGCCTTTGCCAATCTGCACCTCAACAAAATTAGGCAGCAAATAATCCTGATAACTGATCCCTCCCAAAATGGTCACATTTTTGGGTAGCTTAATAAAAACAGTACTTAAATCTGATTTTGCATAATGAATTTTACTATTATCGTTAGTCAGCTTGACTCTTAAATGGTTTTTAATATCAACGCCCTTTTTATATCCGTAGAAATCAAACACCTTAATGTCCAAGGAGTCCAAAAGATAATGATCAATCGCCTCAGCAATAATCATTGCTTTTCCTCCTCGGGACACATAGTCAAGTAATTTATTTTCCGCGGCTTCGCCTAAGGAAAAATAGGAAGTATAAAATAAAAGGTTCTTATCCCTTCCTTTCATACTATCAAGATATTGATACAATGGACGCTTAATATCTTCATTATGCTGATCAATAATATGTTTTAATTCATTTCTGACCACATAAGCCCCAAAAGGGTTTTTATCTTTCGCATCGAAAGTCCGATCCCAAATAATCGGTTTCTTGCTCGTCATGTCTATGATACCGATCAATAGCAGGACGACTCCCAATAATATCAATCCAAATTTTACTGATCCCTTCATTTAATTTGATTTTGATATTGATTAAACAGTTGTTCATACTGACTAAAATCTGAGGTATTTAATTCAAATTGCCCAAACCAGACGTAGTCAAATATCCGGGTACATTCCTCAAATCCCCCGCGTAGCGCATTGTTCTGGATCTCATTAGCAAATTCAGCATTTGTTTTACTATGCTTCCACTGAATGTGACCCGCTTGTGCCAGCTTTTGAATATTCAATAATTGCAGATAGCGAATGCCCAAAGCATAATTTTTTTGTTCAATAGCATCCTTAATATATTTTTTGAGATCGCTGTTCATCAAATTTCGCTCTACATAGGCCAATGTATCTAAGGCATCTTCTTCTCTTTCATGCTTAATGAAATATTGATTTTTATTATACAGCACTTTATAGAGAATAAAAGCCAGTGCGATTAACGCTAAAAAAGCAAAGACATAACCAAATTCTTTGTTAAATTTATACCGATTATCGGGCATTATATCGCCCAACCATTCAGAAATACGGGATAAAATACGTTGCAATAGGCTTATTTTATCTTTAATATTCTCGGAATAAACAAAATCGTCCTGTTCATAGCGCTTGATAATTTCTGGATAGGGATCCATCTTAAACGCTCTATCATGACTATATCTGGGAATAGAATCAAATAATTGAGGATCCCAAAGCGTACTGTCACTATTATCAGCTTTTGCTACAGCTACGGAATCCATCGCTGCGGAGTCTAAGGCAATGTTCGCAGAATCCAACAGGGAGGAAATAGAATCAACTGCAACCGAGTCCGCTGTATCGATTTCTGATTCCTTCGCTTTCGGTTTCGGGTCGCAGGCACCGAGCAATAGCATAAATACAAAAGAAACAACAATTATTATTCTATTCATCACTACCTCCAATCCGATCAATCATACCATAAATACGTTCGCTAAATTTAAGATCCTTTGCCGTTTCATAAATTATACCATTGGCCAACACACCTGCCATATATAGGAAAAGAGTAAACAATGTAATAAATATCCCACCCAAAGTCATCAACAATTTGCCCCAGGATGAATCAAAAAAAGCTGCATCCAATCCTAAAAAATTATATGATATAAGGGAAATAATTATTAAGGGAATTACAGAAATCATCATAACGGCCATTTGGAAGATAAAATTGACGATATAAGCTGCAACCCCATATTGGATCAGCTTTTTACTTAGCATAACATACGAATCAGTGAAACAGCCCCCCAGATCAGAATATCCCTCACGATAAAATAAGAATGAGCTAAATAACCAGATTCCCACAATTGACATCAATATACCAATCGCAAAACTCCCAATAAAAGGAATAAAAGCGGAGATGACCGCAACAATAGCGAGCGGTATAGAAACAACGATCAAGGCCAAAACCATCGCAAATAAGAACATAAAATACCGACCTATATTTGCTCTAAAATTTTGCAAGACCTCTTTGCCGGTAAATAATGTGTTTTTACGTTCTTTCAGAAGAATAAAATATTCAATAGAAATTCCATAGACATATAAGCCAAGTCCGATTAATGCCAGAATCAGTAACGAGGTCCAAGTAAACCCATCAATATCTTCGAATGAGCTACTGTTTGCAGAAAAGGTAACTTTTGTAGAGAGAAAATAATATACTAATGCTATGCCAGCTAACGGTAATGCAGATAGGCCAAATATTGTTGTCACAAAATGTTTATAGATCAACTTAAAAAGGTCTATAAAGTTCTGGACAAAATCGCCTATCTTTCGTTCTTTCTGAAATTCAAATTCTACTTCCATTGAAACCGTTTTGCTAATCGATAGGGGTTAATAACATAAAAGAATAAGATCGCGATCGACGATAAAAGTATGATGAATAAACTGAGCCATATCGAAATAGCATAGTATCTCGTTACAAAGCCCTCTAATGTACCCGCGACAATAAAAAATGGTATTGTACTAATCAGTACTTTCATGGCAATCTTTGCTGTCTGAACAAAAGAGGCCATCCGAGTATACGATTTGGGAAACAAAATGCTATTTCCGATCGCCAGTCCACAACCTCCTGCAACAATGATCACTGAGATCTCGATAGTTCCATGGATCCAGATCGCTGACATTGCCTTTCCCATCACGCCATATTGGAAAAACATTTGATGGAACGCCCCCAACATAATGCCATTGCTAAACAATATATAGCCAGTACCAATACTCAGAAACAATCCAAAAGCAAAAGCCATAAAAGCCACGCGAACATTATTGATCGTAATCCAGATCGCCGAGCCAAAACTACTTCCTTTTCCATAAACCGCAGCAGGATCCCCAGCTTTAATGCTCTCTATCGTCGAATCAACATAAACATCGCCTAAAATTAATCGAATGAAATCCAAATCATACACCGCTGAAAGAAAACCTATCGCCGATGCGAACACAAAAATCAAAAGCGAATAAAGGAGTGGCCGACGGATTGACCAAATTGCCTGCGGAATCTCTTCGTTTATAAAAGATTTGAATCTATTGTTAGAAGCTTTGCGGTCTTTATAGATTTTCTGATGAGCTGTTACTGCTAGTTCATTTAAGTAACTGCGAACCTTACTATCGGGATAAAATGTCTGCGCGTAAGCCAAATCATTTGTCAACTCAATATAATTTGAAGCCAGCTCATCTGGATCAACCTGCATATTAGTTGACAAATTATTTTCAATTGACGTCCATTTTTCTTTATTTCGTTCTACAAATGATGCTTCTCTCATTAATTTTTTTAACTGGCTAAACCAAATATATGAATAAGCTTGAGATAAACACAGCACAAAATGTAAAAATCCAGTATAATCTTGCTAGTCTAGGTTCGCGGATGATCGCATTTGCAATAGACTATTTTATTATCGTGTGTTACTTCTTCTTCTGTATGTTTCTGTTGGATGCCTTAGATATCACGAGTAGGGATCCCTATCTTTTCTACGGTATTATTATGGGAATGACTTTACCTGCGTTTTTTTATACCTTGATTGCCGAAACAGCCTTCGGCGGACAGACCATCGGTAAAAAGATCATGAAAATAAAAGTGGTGAAGCTCGATGGTTCTCGTGCCGACTTTTATCAATACCTATCAAGATGGACATTATCAATAGTAGATATATGGATGACAATGGGTGGTGTTGCAATTACCGCTATTGTCTTATCCAAAAATGGTCAACGGATTGGAGACATTGCCGGAGAGACATCCGTCATCAGTTTGAAACCTAGTTTGAAACTCAGTGATACAATTTATGAAGAGACCTTTGAAAATCATCCTATTTTATTCCCGCAGGTAATTAAGTTGAGCGACAAAGATGCAAATATCATCAAAGAGGTCTATCAGACGGCTTTTGACAGGAGAGATGTAGGAATACTGACAGCCTTGGTACAACGTCTCGAAGCGGTTATGGAAATTAAACATCCCGAAAAAATGACACCTAATGATTTCGTTTTACAGGTCATGAAAGATCATTACAGCATGTTTAAGGATAAATAGTCGGTATAATAGACTATTAAGTTTGGCCTTTACTGGGGTAAACAATGGATACTAGCCGGAAATACAACGGATTTTACACGCTAGCAACCGAACAAGCAACGTACAATCACCGAAGAAGTACCGAACGAGCACCGTTAGAAGGCCAGATTTATCCGCCCTCAATTCGCATTTCGTAAGGAAGACACGGTAAAATTTTAAGTATAAAAAAGGGCCGAATAATCGACCCTTGATATCTTTTAGCTAGGATAACTCTTAAGCTGTTACGGAAGCTGCCGAAGTTTGTACCTGACGATCGACTTTCTTCACTAAACCTTGCAAAACATTGCCCGGCCCAACTTCCACAAATGCAGTAGCACCATCCGCCAGCATATACTGCACCGTTTGAGTCCAACGGACAGCACCTGTCAACTGCGCAATCAAATTTTGTTTAATAATAGCAGGTTCCGTTTGTGGCTTTGCATCAATATTTTGATAAATAGGACATCTTGGAGATAAAATATCAGTCGCTTCGATGGCAGCTTGTAACTCTACTTTAGCTGATTCCATCAATGGCGAATGGAATGCACCACCAACATTTAATTTTAAAGCTCTTTTTGCTCCAGCTTCGGTCAACAAGGCACAGGCTTTATCTACACCTTCAATCGATCCCGAAATAACCAATTGTCCAGGACAATTGTAATTCGCCGCGACAACCACTTCATCCACTTTAGCGCAAATTTCTTCTACAACAGCATCTTCTAAGCCCAAAATTGCGGCCATTGTTGAAGGTTGCAGTTCACAGGCCTTTTGCATGGCATTCGCACGTTGGGATACCAATTTCAATCCATCTTCGAAACTCAAAGCTCCTGCTGCAACCAATGCTGAAAACTCACCTAAGGAGTGTCCTGCCACCATATCTGGCTGAAATGAGTCTCCCAAAGCTTTGGCTAAAATAACAGAATGCAGAAAAATTGCAGGTTGCGTTACATTAGTTTGTTTCAACTCTTCGTCCGTACCGGAAAACATAATATCCGTGATACGAAAACCTAAAATATCGTTGGCTTTCTCAAACAAAGCTTTTGTTTCTTCATTTAAATTATATAGGTCTTGACCCATCCCAACAAATTGGGCTCCTTGACCAGGAAATACATATGCTGTTTTCATTATTATATTTTTTTCTTTAATGGCGAATGAGAACTCGTAAGACCGTTTTCATAGTTAAGAATTACGTAACCGCAAATATATAGAATTCTATCAAATATTAATCTTCGGGGACAAAACTCAGTGACAGCATCTTCCGAGGGTCAAAAACATCCTGGGCAATGGCTAAAAGACTAGTGTTATCTAAATGCTGTATTTTCTCGATTACCTCATCCAATAATATAACGCGGTCATAATCCATCACATTCTTCGCCGCCGAAATAATCATACTCATCCTATTTTCCTCTGTCAGGGCAATTTGGCCAATAAATTTCTGTTTAGCTTTCTTCAATTTGATTTCGGAAAGTGGCTGTTCACACATCTTGTAAAGCTCTTTAAAAACAAGTTTTTTCGCCTTTTCAACCTTTTCCTCATCGGTCCCCAGATAGATGCTAAATAGTCCAGTATCCGAAAAGATTGTGTAATTGGATTCAATGGTATAGGCAATTCCGTATTTTTCTCGGATGGAGAGGTTCAGGACCGACCCCATTCCCATACCGCCTAGCATATTATTTAAGAGCAATAACCCTGTCTTACGCTCATCACGATAATCGTAAGCCAATGATCCGAGCATATAGTGCACCTGATTAATGGGTTTGGGAATTTCAATATCTTCAGCGACAAGGGGTTTTACATCATTTCTGAAACGAGAAACAGTATGTTGCACGATTCCTCCAAATGTCTCCTGTAGCAACTTTTCAACCTCCTTTAGACTGTAGTTGCCCGTGATTCCTATGACCATCTCGTGTGTGTCATAGTTGGACCGCATAAAATCCGTAATATCGTTTTTCTGTAACGCCAGGAGCTGATCTTCAAGCCCCAATATATTATGTCCTAAACCCGACCCCTTAAACACAAGATCTTCGAAATCATCGACAATCGATTCTTCTGGACTATCAAGATAAGAGGCCATTTCATCAACAATTACCGATTTTTCCTTATCCATCTCCACTTCAGGAAAAGTAGAATGGAAGAAAATATCCTCAAATAGATCCAGCGCTCGATTGAGATACGGTCGCAGTACAGACGCATGGACACAGGTATATTCTTTTGTTGTATAAGCATTCAGGTCTCCGCCAACAGACTCCAGATGATCGATAATCTGTTTCGTTGAACGCGTCTCAGTTCGTTTAAATAAAAGATGTTCAATAAAATGAGCAACGCCGAACTTGCCCTCCGATTCGTCGCGGGAGCCTGCATTGATTACCATGCACACATGCGTCACTGGCAAATTTTGATATTGGAATACCGCACGGATTCCATTTGAAAGTCTGATGATTTCGTACTCCATTCAGTTTTTGAAATTTCTCTCATTGATCGCTCATCCTCATTTATTTCCCACCCCCCAGACCGACCAATCTTTTCCTGTTTATGTTAATTAGCAAAAAGATCCTATATGGGCTACAATTCGCGCATTATTGCCACAATAGTTTCCTAGTATAGTTATACTATTGGTCAAACTGACCCCTTGTTACAATTTTAGCAAAACTAGGGATTTTTAAACGCAAAACGGTCATAGCGAAATCACTATAACCGTTTTTTAGTTAGCTTTTATTCTACTTACATCCGGGGTCTTCTCATCCCACCATGAAAATCATCCCCTCCTTGCGGATTGCCCATCGCAAATTTTTGGAATTTATAGGTAAACAAGACCATAAAATAACGTCCCAAACGGTTGGTGCGGCTATCCGTCGTTAAGAAGCCATCTACAGTACGAGACAGATTCGTTTGTTGGTTTAATAAATCAAATGCTTGCAAGCGCAATGTACCGCGCTGATCTTTTAAAAATCTTTGTTCCACATAGGTATTGATAATGAACGGGTTGGAAGACAATCCTTGACCATAACCTTGATTGAAAGATTTAGAAAGATCGGCCCCAAAAATCGTATTCTTCAAAATATTGTATGAACCGATCAACGTTGGTGTCCATGTCTGAATATCGCTATTCCGCTGTAATAAACTATTTTGCGTGTGCGTAAATTGGTAACGAACACCCGGATTAATTTCCAAATTCTCGGATGGGTTGTAACGAAACATTAGTCCTTGGGTCAGGACAAAATTACGGGCAACATTTTTCTGTCCGATATTATCATTCTCATCGATAGAAGAATAGCCAATGGTTTTATTCACCGAAATTCCTCCCATCAACATGACATTAAACGTTTTTTCCTTCCACGATTTACCATAATGGTAAAATGAGTTGATCGCATACGGACGATCTTCGGTCTCATTCAGATAACGTGTCTCTGAGATTAATGCCGAGTCAATTTTTCCAGTGGTTGGATCCTTCTGGATAGGACCATAGTATGATTTGTTTAAACTAACAATTTTATTATCCGCCATTGAGCCATTGAGGAATACAAAGAAATTATTCCCCTTTTGAAAATCGTTTTTACGGAATCTTAAATTCAATTGATGATTAAATTCTGGGTTTAGATTCGCGTTTCCATAAACGATATTGGTCGAACTTGTACTCAGATTATAAGGCAATATTTGCGATACACTGGGTTCTGTAGGTGATCCAGAATAGTTCACTGTTAGATTCGATTGACGAGAGAATTTATATTCAAAACGCGCAATTGGCATCCAGTTCATATTATTACGGGAAATCGGAATAATCTCTCCCGAGTTAATCGCTGATCCATTTAAATGAGAGGGCTGCCCAGCCACACCGACTGAGTAGGTCAGCTTATCATTGCTAAATAAATAGTTGGCTCCAATCTTATGGGTTACAAAAGCATAATCATAGCTGTAGTCCAGATTTAACTTTGCGTTTTCAAATGCATTTTCAATAATATTGTTATCTCTATCATATCCCTTTTGAGTAATATTGTTATCGTATTTATTTTTGTTAAAATCATAAGTTACCTCTAGTTTTCCATTTTTGGATAGCGGTTCAGTATAATTTACCGAAGCTCCTGCATTCCAGCTCTTATTTATCGCATCCTGAACCGTACGTTGGTAAATGTTACTCATGGGTTGGTTGATATTGGACGGATCAGAAATGTACCTATCGAGTATCTGATTTACGTCTTTATCTGTTTTGGCATTATTGTAATTGAAATTGAAAAATAAATTGCGTCCATTATCGTTCAATTTACGGTTATATAAACCACTGATCCCAAACCTTGGCGCGGTGGAGTTTGTTCCAGTTGTTAGTTCTTGCTTATTATCCAAAACATTACTTAAATAAGTAATGGAATTGGTTATCGCATTATTATCTCCCTCATCATAACCAAATTGCGGCACAATCTTAATATAGTCTTTCGCAGTCGGTTTCCACTCCACGTTAGCCTCAAAACGATGGTTCCCCCCAATCGTATTGGAATTTGCATCCGCGCTGTCGGCTTGCGATCGGCCCGGTGTTGCATTCACGATATATCTTTGTGAAAGCGTCGTGTTATTGCTATGGCTATAACTATAACTTCCGTACGCGGTCAGCTTATCTGAAAAATCTTTGCGAAAATTCAATCCAATAGAGCCTATTTTTGTAAGACCATCAGAGCCACCAAACATACCACCGCCACGACGTCCTCCACCGCCTTGACCTCGACGAGCTCCACCGCCTGTTGTGTTGAAATCAAACAGGGGTGCATTGGTATTGTTTAAATTTCCGAGCACAGAAATCTGCTCCCCTTCACGCATCCCCATCCACATTCCTGTTGCCTGATAACGGTCTTCAGTACCATAACCGGCACGAAGCGTTGTCATATGCCCCTGATTATATTTGGGGTCAATCTGAATATTCAGAACCTTTTCGGAATCTCCGTTCTTATTCCCCGTTACATTAGCCATATCACCATAATCGTCAATGATTTGCATTTTTTGGATAATATTAGCCGGGAGATTTTGCGTGGCTGTTTTTACATCGCCACCAAAAAAATCTTTTCCATTGATACGTACCCGTTTTACGGATTCTCCTTGTGCGGTAACATTCCCATCTTTATCAACTTCCACGCCCTGCAATTTTTTTAATGCATCTTCCGCAACGGATCCTTCGCGCAACTTCAGATCCTTCATCGTGTACTCCAGCGTATCACTTTTCACGACCACTGTCGGCACGCCATCCACAACGACCTCTTCAAGCATCTGAGAATTCTGCTGTAAAGTCAGGCTCGGAATAATGTATTTTGTCTCCCCCTTTGGAAAGCCAAACTCCTTTTCAAAACGTTCAAATCCTAAATTAGAAACAGTAATCTTAAACGTATCCGCCTTGATCTTATCGAATATAAAAACCCCAGCCATATTTGAACCCGCAACCATGGAATCCAGTTTTGAAGTCAACTTAACAGTCGCTCCTGCAATAACGCGGTTTTTATCATCTTTTAACATTCCTTGTACGCTTCTCGTCTGGCCATATACAGTCCATCCAGTTAACATACTCAACAAAAAAAGCATATAGCCTCTCATAACATCTATTTTTATATTTCTATAATTGACAAATTATTTGACCGAATGATCTCGTTTTCGTTTAACCCATTCCACGCTTTCACCATGTACACACGAGCACATCCTAAATCTTTACAAAAGAAGATATTATTAGTGTTAATTAATGTAAAAGGGCATTATTCACACAGAAGTTACAATGCATAACTCTAATTTTATTTGTACTTTCGTTCATTTACAGAACTAGAAGATGCTACTATCCTATTATCAAAATCGACAGGTCGAAGCTGGATGTGACGAGGCAGGCAGAGGTTGTTTGGCAGGACCAGTCTTTGCCGCAGCGGTAATTTTCCCTGCTGATTACCATCATGAGCTGCTCAACGATTCGAAAAAATTAAGCGAAAAAAAACGGATGGCATTACGCCCAATTATTGAACGAGAAGCACTTGCCTATGCGGTAGCTAGTGTCTCAGCGGAAGAAATTGACCGCATCAACATTCACAATGCCAGTTATCTTGCCATGCACAAAGCGCTGGATATGCTACAAATAAAAGCGGAATATATCATTGTGGACGGGAACAGATTTATTCCTTATCAGGCCATTCCGCATTCCTGCATTATCAAAGGGGACGGAAAATATCTATCTATTGCAGCAGCTTCCATTCTGGCAAAAACCTACCGTGACGAATATATGGACAACCTTGCTTCGGATTACCCGGCTTATGATTGGCTCAACAATAAAGGTTATCCGACTGTAAAGCATCGGACTGCAGTCCTCGAGTATGGTTCAACACCGCACCATAGAAAAAGCTTTAGAATAACTGATCCACAGCTCAAATTATTCTAAAGCTTCAACCTTTAAAATAAACAGCTTGCTATGCAGCTGTTTATTTTTTTGTCTCCCGTAGTGAGAAATACGCTGCTGCTGCTACTCCTAATCCAAGGATAATCGACGATATTAGAGTCAAAAGATTACCCATTTTATGTGATTCTGGATCAAAGATAAATTCGACTTTATGTGTTCCTGATGGCAACTGTAAGGCTCTCAACAAATAATCTGCCCGGATAATTGGAATTTCCTTTCCATCGACATAAGCCTTCCATCCTTTATCATAAAACACTTCAGAGAATACCGCAAATGCGTCATTGGTAGCCGTATATTCATACTGCATTTTATCAGGATGATACGATGTCAGTTTAATTTCCCCTGTTGTAGCCGCGCTCGAAGTTTTTGCTTTGATTTCATTCTGGTATTGTTGATTCACAAAAGCTTCTTTACGTGGATCAAAAGAGCTGATCGCTTGCATTTCCTCCGCATTTCCTTTTACAAAAGTCACCTTGTCTACAAACCAAGCATTTCCAGCTGCAGTGCTCCGTCGCACAATACGTTGCGATTGATTCTGAGGATCTGTTGTGATCAAATAACGTACATTGAACATATCCAGCACATCTTCATTGAGCGCTCCATTGAATTGGTTCTCCAAGATTTCCTGAAAACGCATTAATTTAGCCGCATGGTAGCCTCCTAACGATTTATGGAAATACGAAGGGCGGGCATCAGAAAATGGATCAGTCGTCAAATCAAGGACGCGATAACTCAGATCTTTATCCATCAAGATCAATTGATCAACTTCGCGTTGCTGAAACACCTGCTGTGCAGTCGCGCCTTTCTCCATAAAGGATTTATCATTCAAAAAGCGTTTATCTACGCTCCACAAATCGAATAAGAACAAGATAAGCAGGGTACCCAATAAAACACCTTCATTAAGCTTTTTCTTAAGGTAAAACCAAACAAGTCCGAATGTAAGCAAAATAATCACAAAGGAGCGGTAAGCATCTTTACTTGCGATATCCTTACGATCCAAAACCAATTGGTTGGCCAGCTCTGTAGCAAAAGACTTGTCGCCAATCTGTTGGGTGAATGACTCTATTAAATTATTATGACCAGCATTTCTGAAGTTTAAGAACAGATCCGGCATTACGCCGATTAATAGACAGACGCCGCCCACACCTGCAAAAGTATAGAGCACTTTCTTCTCTAGATTTGGATTTTCTTTAGCCCGTGTCAACAATTCGTTTACCGTCAGAATAGCCATCATTGGAACCGTGATTGAAACAAGAACCAGGATGGATTCAACAGCCCTAAATTTATTGTACATTGGGAAATAATCAAAGAATAAATCAGAGACCAACGTGAAATTCTTTCCAAAAGACAAAAGCAATGCTAATATTGTAGTCGTTAATATCCACCATTTAAAACGGTTTTTAACAATGACAAGTCCTAATATAAACAAGAAAAAAACACCGGCCCCAAAATACCATGGCCCCGATGTAAAGCGTTTGTCTCCCCAATAGGTTGGCATGCCTTGCGCCATCTGTCCAGCCTGAATTTCAGACGCCCCTCCTTTTTCCATAAAGAATTTCGCCACATGAGACTTTTCGCCCAACTGTCCGCCACTGGCCCCGCCATAAGCATTAGGGATCATGAAGGTCATGGTCTCGCCAATACCTTGGCTCCATTCATAGGCATACTCCTTATCAAGCCCTTTTTCCTTTGTACTATTATTATCAACTTTCGTAATATTAGCATGCCCTCGGGTACTCAACTTACTGTACTCCCAGGTAGGTAATAAAATAGAGGCGTTTACCATCAAAGCAATGATAACTGCAATCACCTGTCTGCCTGACGCGACAAAAAACTCCTTTAATTGTTTTTGTTTGACTGCATCAACCAAGATAAAAATAACGTATACCATCAACGCCATTAACAAGTAATAGGTCGTTTGTAAGTGGTTGACACGAATTTCCAGGGAAAGGAATAACGCCAGTAGCACTGGCCCCCACAACCTGCTCCCCCGATAACACATGACCACCGCAGCAATAACAGGTGGTATAAAGGCGATCGCATTTGCTCTCGTGATATGTCCTGCCTCTATATAAATAAAGTTATATGAGGTAAATGCGATCGCAACCGCACCCACTGCTGCAAGCCAGGGTTTGATGCGTAATACGCTAAAAAGAAAGTAGGCGCCCAGAAGATAAAACAATACCGTATCCATCGGGCTCGGAAAAACAAATTTGACAGCTTTTAGCACATAGGTACCAATGTTATTTTCGTTCGCCTGCCAGATCTGATAGGTCGGCATTCCTCCAAACATGGAATTCGTCCATAAAGGCGCCTTGCCATCCTTGGCTTTATAATCAAATAATTCCTTTTGTCCAGCTTGCGCCTGTACTACATCCGATTGGGCAAGTGTCTTTCCCTGCCAAACAGGTGTGAAATAAAAAAATACGAGCGCAATAAATACCGCAATAACGATCAAATGTGCTGAATTCGCCTTAAACCAATTTTTCATTTATCCTCTTAGGTTGTTTAAAAGTCTTAAAAGCCAAACTTAGATAAATTTGTTTTTATATACAATTATAATTATACGCAATCTATTTCAAGGTACCACTTCTGGATCACGAGAGGAACGATCATAGAAATTTCAAGATCTAGGATATGCTCCGAATCACAAATACCTCGAATATAACCTTTGGCAAGGTCCCATACATTCTTAGCGAAAATAAAAGCCCTAAATATTTAGGGCTTTCACTTTCCGTTATTTCATTTTTACGGCAGTTCCTGTTGCACCTACCATCATCATCCCCCCGGTTCCAACGGTCTGGAAATCCAATCTCACGCCAACGACCGCATCTGCTCCCAAAGCCTTCGCCCGATCTTCTAACTCACGTAATGCTGCCTCACGAGTCTCCTGAAAGGCACGTTCATAGGAATTGGATCGACCACCAAAAAAATCTCTAAAGCCAGCCATCATATCTTTAATGGCATTCGCCCCCAAAACGACCTCTGAAGAAACAATCCCTAGATAACGATCGATCTGGTGTCCCTCGATAACACTTGTTGTTGTTAATAACATAATTTTATTCTCCTTTTTGAATTAACTTATTGATATCGGATAATTCGCCAAAAACAACTAAAATATCCCCTTCCGCCATTACTGTTTCAGATGTGGCAATACCAGATGCTTCTTTTTGTTCCTTGGTGATTCCGTCTTTTTTCGTTTCTGTAATTTTTACTGTCGTCAGTACAATAATTTTATAAAGATTCGTCAGATTAGCCTCACGCAGCGTCATACCAATATAACGCTGTGGAACCTTTGTTTCGACAATTGAATATCGATCTGAAACCTTAAAGGAGTCAACGATATCAATATTGTCCAATCGCATCGCCAAGCGCTCAGCCGCCTCTTCTTCCGGCATAATATACTCATTGATCTCCATGGCTTCCAGAACCGTTTTTTGCAAATCGGAGACAATACGACCAATTATACGCTTTACTTTTAATTGCTTTAAAAGTGCAACAGTCATAAGAGAAGCCCCCTCATCTTCCCCAATAGCGACAATGACAGCATGCGCATCTTTCAAGGGCAGTGAAGATACAGCCTCCCGATCAGTTGTATCCAAACATACGGTATGCGTGATTTTATCTTTGAGCTGTTCCACTATATTTAAACTTCTATCTGCTCCAATCACTTCATGGCCGAGTTCAGTAAGATGAACACCCAATGAACGCCCAAAATGTCCTAATCCCAAAACAATATACTTCATAACTCAAACTAAGATAAATTTATTGTATTTACAAGTATAATCACAGCGTATACTATTAAATCAACCTCTTTCTCTTCATTCCCCTATTTATGTATGAATAAAGAATACAATTAAAACAGGATCTTTTCCTCCGGGAATATAATATTCTTTCGGGTTGTATTTTTAATAAATGCAACCAACAAAGTTAACATGCCTACACGGCCGACCAGCATGGTTACTACAATGATCAATTTTCCACCCATACTTAAGGAAGGAGTTACACCTAAACTCAACCCACAGGTTGTATATGCAGATAAGGATTCAAAAAGTAAATCCTTCATACTTTTGTCTGGGTCAGTAAAAATAAGGAGGAAAAAACTTAGCCCAACCACAAAGAATGACAATAGGATTATCGCAAAAGCTTTATTAACGGATTCACTCGCAATTCTCCGCTTAAAAATTTCAATGTATTCCTTTCCCTTTGCCAAGGATATGATATTCATAAAAGTAAGCGCCACCGTTGTTACTTTTACACCGCCTCCAGTAGATCCCGGAGATGCCCCCACCCACATCAATACCATAATCAGGAAAATAGTCGGAGCGCCAACAAAACTCAGGTCAATGCTATTATAACCCGCTGAGCGTGCGGCATTGGCCATAAAAAAAGATGTAGCCCATTCACCGTCAATACCTCTTTCCAAAGAAAGTGTATTCTTCCGTTCCAAAAAATAAAAAAACAGCGTTGCTGCAACAATTATAATCGCATTACAGAGCAACACCAATTTGGAATTAAAACTAAAGCTCCACGCTTTATGCTTGTAGCTTTTCTTCGTAATCAAGCGATGATACCAAAGCAGTATAAACTCTTTTATATAAGTATAGAAGTTCAGCACAATACCGAAACCGAACCCACCAAGAATGAATAATGAAGACAGCGCAAGCTGAAAGGAATAGTTGAATTTATAGGCTTCGTTTGTAATTCCTCCTGATAAAATGGAGAATCCGGCATTACAAAATGAAGAAATAGAGTGAAAGATTGAAAAGAAAACCATACTCCCCATATTAGGGAAATTACCTCTCTCCAACGTGCTAAAAATCAATACGGCGCCAAGAAACTCAAACAATAACGTAATGAATATCATGGTCAGCAAGGTTTTGATCACTGAGGCCACCTTATTCTCGCCCAATATTTCACCAAACATCAACTGGTTTTTAAATGAAAATCCACCAGAGAAAAAATAGCCAAAGAATCCGGTAAAGGTCATAATTCCCAATCCCCCAACCTGTATCAATACAATAATAACCGTCTGGCCAAACATACTAAAGTTGGTCGAAATATCGGCCACAGACAAGCCCGTTATACAGACTGCACTAGTCGACATAAACAAGGCATCAACAAAACTGAGCGGGGCTTCCGTTGTTGTCCGTGGCAACATCAACAGGACTGTTCCTATCAGAATAAGGACCAGAAAACTAATGACGAAAAGTATAGTTGGATTAAAATAAAAATTATCGAAAAAGAGGGTACTTTTGGATAGCTCAGCAATAAAAATAATATAGATACCCAAGTAAATCCATTGTTCGCGGGAAAAAACAGAAAGCGATTCAATTCCCGCAAAACGGGCTATCAAAATAAAAATAAAATAAATGAGAATAAGTAGACCTGAATAATGCTCAACGGCAATTTTTCTTAATGCATAGATGGAAGACGACTCCCGTAATGCAATCATAAAAAAAAGTGTAAAAAACAAGTAATGGATTGTCTTGCCAAGTAGCACACCCAAGGCCGGATCTGTTACATAACCCACATTAAATATGACGATCGCAGCACAAACCATGCTGGTGTAAAACATGATCTTATCTACTAGACCGTTTTTATATTTGAAAACAAATCGAACAAAACTTAATATAGAATCTATCATTATAAACCGCAAACTAAGATAAATTTGCCTTTATTCAAAACCTATCTACATCTTCTCTCCAATAGGCAGGTTATTTTCACGTGAAACGGAATCTACAGGTTTATATCGTTACCTCCTTACTCTCCAGGATTCTCTTTCTCTAATTCCTTTTCAGCTTTCTCCCGGTCCCTTTTTCGTTTTTCCTCTATTTTAGCCGCTGCTTTTGCCTCTTCTTCTTTTTCTTCTTTTAATAACTCTTCAGCGGTTTTATGCTTTTTAAATATGCCAGAAAATAACTTCTTCGCTTTCTCCACGCCGCTCACAACCTTTTCCACACGATCCGCGGTATTCATCAATTTAGCTTCACGCTCTGGCCCTAAACCAACACATTGTTTAATGCCCATCAGCAAACTTTGCCACATAGCCTTGAAAAATGGATGATAGGGATCCCGATGTTTGTTGATATGCCCGACAGTGTATTTGCCATACAGATCTGGGTTTCCGGGATTGAACAGAACCTGATTGACCATAAATGAAAGAAAGCCCTTCTTTTCTCTTCGTCCATCGTCACCGGTTTCAGAAAGTATATTAACTTTTAGGTCGTTATAATCCATCTTAAAGGTTCCTTTACTCCGGTAATCATTAGCCCAAATATCAAATACAATCTGTCTCAAATTACCAGATTTAACCTCAACATTCAGCAAAGGCCGGATCATTTTATTGACAACCGTTAAATCCATCTGTCCCAGGCTGCCCTTGTAGGTATAAGCCCCAACTTTGGAGGTCATGTCAAACACAAAATTGGTCAACAGCTTGCCTGAATTCATAAAATTAGTACTCAGATTAGCGCGCATCAACTTTTGTTTGCTCAACTTTGTCGAATCGTTCGTTACATTTAATATCGTACCATAGGTATGGTCAAAAGTAATCGTTCCTATTTGGCTATATTTATCGCTCATCTCCGAATAAGAAATGCCAACATTATCCAAAATCAGCGAATCAATTCCCAACCTGGTCGACATCTGCATCAATTTCATATGTGGCGCATTTCCGATCTGCCGGGTAGCAGGACTCTTATAATGTTTATCACTATAAATAGAAAGATGTCCATTTTTTAAGAATGCTTTTTGAGCATAAACTTTTTTATCTCTTGAAAGCTGTCCAAAATTAAACTCAGTCAACTGTAATGTGTCCATTTTAAAAACAACATAACTCCCGCCTTCTCCTTTCTTCTTATAATAGGCGGCTTTGTTCAAAGTCGGCTGATAGGCTACTTTAGTCAAAAGGACATTTCTTTCTTTGCTATTGATCTTGAGCTTATCAAAGTTGATTTTATAAAATCCGTCCGGAGTTTTATAGGTAAAGCCTGGTACTTCGATATCGATCATTTTGGTATGATAAAAGCGCTCTTTATCCTGTTCTGAGGTTGAATCAATAAGAACATCATCAATCCGCACTTTAACTTTTTTTATTTCAAAATCCTGATGTCCCCCCTTTTGTACCTGCGTATATTTAAAATCAATATCATTCAGATTGATGGCTTCAACATGAATCTTCTTTAAGTTATCTTTTATCTTTTCGTATAATGGTTTTTTAGGGCCTTGGCTCACCGTATCGTTATAACTATGCAGCTCGTTTATAACATGTATTGTAGGTGTATCAACAGTAATATCGTGCAGGAAAAGCTCCTTATCCATCAGTACCTTACGGATACCAAAACTTTTAATCTTAAGCTTGTTGATGATTATAGCATAACGGTTGTCCGGAGCTTTTTTCATAAGCTCCAATTTCTTATACACTATACTATCTGGAATTAAATGAAGGTTATCAATAGTTAGATTGCCCAGCGCCAGATTAACATGTATATCGTCATAGTGGACCTTGTAAAGACCGTCGGTAGCTTGCAAAACCAATTGTTTTATTTTAGCATCCAACATCGGCTTCCATTTATTGCTAAAATACATAATACCCCCAGTCAAGGCTAGAAGGATAAACACAACGATTCCAATGATCCACTTAAAAATAGGCTTCATAAAGTCACAATCTCTTTGTAATTTAGTCTTTATTTATTGAATAGCAAACAAGATCAATTCCCCTTTTGTTTTCAAACACGATTAAATAAAGCAAATATGCAGCTCCGAACACGCGTTTTTTTATTTCTTGTACCGTTTTGGCTACTTATATTCAATTCTTGTTCAAATTCAAAACCCGAAACAGCTTTCTATTTTTGGAAAACGGTTTTTCAACTTGACACGATAGAACAACGGGCGCTAAAAGAAGTCGCTGCGCAGTCCATCTATATACGGATTATGGATATAGATTTTGACCCTTCGGGTGTTCAGGCTGTTCCCATTAGTCCAGTCACCTTTTCCCAGCAAGTCCCTAAAGAACAAGCGATAATACCGGTTGTATTTATCAATCAACGCATTTTCGCGGAAATGGACAGCCTACAGATAAGAGCCTTAGCCAGTAAGATTGTTCCATTTGTCACCGCGAAAGTGAAGCAGGCTGGTAAAGAAAAATTCAACGAGTTACAACTGGATTGTGACTGGACACAGACCTCACGAGACAAATTCTTTTATTTGCTCAATTATATACAGGAATTACCAGATTTAAAGAATGTTGTTGTCAGCTCAACATTAAGGCTACATCAAGTGAAGAATACCCTAACAAGTGGAATCCCTCCAGTAAAGAAAGTGACCTTAATGTGCTACAACATGGGCAACCTACGCCAGTTTGGGAACCAAAATTCAATTCTAAATCAACAGGATCTAAACACTTATTTAAATGGGACACTACGTAATTATCCAATGGAAATGGACATTGCACTTCCCCTATTTCAATGGTTTGTGGTTTTTAGAAACAATAGTTATATCGGCATTTCAAAATATATTAGCGAGCAGGACATCAATAATAAGGCTTTATTTACCCCTAATCCGAACAGTAGCTTATATATTTTAAAGGTTGACCTCCCTAAGGCAAACCTCAAAAAAGGAGATATCGTACGTTTTGAGAAGGTAACACAAAACGATCTCTTACAAACGGCAAAATTTTTGAGAGGGGAATTGAAAGGAAAAAAACATCAGATTATTTTTTATCATTTAGACCAAGCTACTTTAGCAAATCATGGCAATGCCGAGTTACAGGAAATTATTAGTGCTTTCTAGCAGCACACTTGCATTTTTCTTCGGAGAAATAGCGACAAATATCGCTTGTGGTCCCGAAGTGGATCCCTATGACAACCAAACGACCTATTATCTTCCAAATCTTGAAGATAACGGGTTTTCAGCATTTCAATACATCCCCTACCAGTTTCTTTATACGGAAGAAGCTCCAGTCCAAGAAAGTCTCGTTAATAGCGAAGCATGGGCAAAACACTTAGGTTCTGGAGTAAATGCAGAAGATATCGAACAATTCATGTACAGGAGCGACTCAGCAACTACTGAGTTGGTTAGTAATCAAAAAAAATCTGCTTGGAGTAATCTTCCTGACTCCGTCAAAGGAAATACATTTGTACAAACCTTAATTGATGGTAAACACGAACCCGAGCGAGCGTACTTTGTTTTCACAAAAAAACAAGAGCCCGTTACAAATGTTCAGCACAATTATTGGGATCCGGACACGCGGAATTTTAAAGAGATTGTGCACTTTGCAGAACTCGCCGAGACGCAGATCAACAAACATAAAAAAAACAGCTTCCTTTTTGTGCGTTACGCTTATCAGGCCGCCCGCTTATATCTATTTGGTCAGGAGTATGCTAAAAGTATCGCAGTCTACGAAAAATATTTACAGCCCATTAAAGGGAGTGATGCAATTCTAAATTGGGCACTTTCCAACTATGCTGGTGCCGTCCGTAAGAATGGCGATGGTCCCAAAGCAGCATACCTTTTCTCCAAGTTATTCACCGCAAGTCCCGAGAGACGTGTTCTGGCCTACTCAAATTTCCATTATATCACGGCTTCTGATACCGAAATTTTTCAATATGCAACTAATGCTGCAGACAATTTCAACATTAACGCCATCATTGGATTCGGCACAGGAGACCGCACCATGAAATATCTAAACGCCTGTTACAAGCTTGATCCAGCCAATACTGTTAATGCTGTTTTGCTAGGAAGAGAAGTGAACAAAATAGAAGGCGACATGAATGAGTCTTTTTATATTGGTTACGGCGAAAATTATAATTATTATTCCCGTAACGAGGATAAAAACACAGTTAAACAACATTTGGATTCCCTTCGCGATTTTGCTTTAAACCTTTATCAGGACAAAAAATACGTCCAACCGCAGCTCGGCTTGATTACCGCCGCCTATTTAAGTTGGATGAATAAAGAAAATGATCTGGCAAAAAAATACATTGCCCTGGTCAAGGAAAGTGACCTGAACCCTAAGCTGGCAGATCAATATCAGATTACCGTGTTACTTACGCAGTTAACCGATTGGCAAACCAGCAAACAGATCGATCAACCAAAACTGGTCAAGACATTAGCGTGGCTGGAGGAAAAGGCCCAACAGGACGGTAAAAACTCAAGCAACAAAAAGGAATGGAGCTATAGTGCTTTTGAGTACAGCAATTACAGTTTAATTGCTAGAAATATCCT
The DNA here is from genome assembly GCF_002000245.1 of Sphingobacterium sp. CZ-UAM. Taxonomy (GTDB): domain Bacteria; phylum Bacteroidota; class Bacteroidia; order Sphingobacteriales; family Sphingobacteriaceae; genus Sphingobacterium. The sequence goes on from NZ_MTCM01000003.1 coordinate 467,890, forward strand.
CCAGAATCTTGTCGTCAAACACTACCTCAACACCCAGGATACAGCTATGGCAAGTTTAGCCGCTGTAAAAGCAGATATTTTCTATAATTATGGTGTCGCGAAAGATTCGCTTGAAGACAATATGCAATGGTCCACCATGCATTTTTGGGAAAATAGTCTCACACCTAAAACATTGTTAAAAATAAGAGCTTTACTATCCGACAACAATCAGCAAAACACATTATCCCGTTTTTTACTGGAAGATATCAAGCATTTCAATAGAGATTATCTGACAGAGCTATTGGGTACTGCATACTTGCGGGAGCTGGATTTCCAAAAAGCGGCGATAACACTGCAAGCACTACCTAAAAACCATAAAACAAAAGAAATAAAGAATTGGTACAGTGAAGATGAAAATGATGTTATCCCTAATCCATTCATCGTTACCGTCAATGACTATCCTAAAAAATACGGAAAAGAGAATACGACCAAACTAAAATATGCCGAACGCATGGCCCGTTTGGAAAACGGCATAAAAAACGAGAAAAATAATCAGAAAAAGGCGGATTATTACTTTCAGATGGCTACAGGAATTTATCAGACCAGTACCTATGGGAACGCATGGTCATTGGTTTCCTACGACTGGGCCTCTTCGGACAGTCACGCAGCTACAACTGTCCATTGGAAACGGAACTATTTGCAGACAAAATCAGCAAAAGAATGGTATAGCAAGGCCCGTTCATTGAGCTCAGATAAAGAATTTAAAGCCAAATGTACATTCATGCTCGCAAAATGTGAACAGAAGGATTTTGTTTATACAGATGAAACACGTTGGCAATATTATGATTCTCCTTTGAAAAATCCATTCTACCGTTTTTCATTACAGAATAAGTACTTTAAGGAACTAAACACTCAATATAAGGATACACCGTTTTTCAATATAGCTTCAAAAGAATGCACCTATTTAAAGGACTACATAAATCTAACTCAAGCCATTAAATAAAAGTCGTTATTAGCGCTTAAATACAGAAAGGCTTCCGTTCGTGGAAGCCTTTCTGTATTTAAGCTCTGCTATCTTCATTATGATACATACTGAGATAACTATCATAACGGGAGGATTCAATCGCTCCCTCCTCAACGGCTTCCATAATCACGCAGCCGGGCTCATTGATATGCCGGCAGTTATTAAATCGGCATTGGTTCATCAACGCACGCATCTCAGGAAAAAAATGCGACAGTTCCTGCTTTTCGATATCCACAATCCCCAACTCACGAATACCTGGTGTATCAATCAGTTTACCACCGAAAGGTAAATCAAACATCTCCGCAAATGTTGTGGTGTGCTTCCCTTTATCTGACCAATCCGAAATTTCCCCTGTCTTCAACCCATATTCAGGCACAATAGCATTAATCAAAGTGGATTTACCGACTCCCGAATGACCTGACACTAATGTAATTTTATCCTGAAGAAGCTCCTTCACAACATCAATATTCTTTCCTGTCAAGGCTGACACTTCATAGCATGGATAGCCTATCCGCTCATAAACGGTTTTATAGTCCGCCAATATTTCCAAACCTTCGTCACTGAAAAGATCGAGTTTATTAAAAATAAGTACCGCTGGTATTCCATAAGCTTCTGTCGTTACCAAAAAGCGGTCTATAAAGCCCAAAGAAGTTGGCGGAGAAGCCAAAGTAACCACCAAAAAAGCCTGATCTAAGTTTGCTCCTATAATCTGCGTTTGCTTGGACAGGTTCACCGATTTTCGGATAATATAGTTACGGCGGGGCTCAAGCTCCCGAATGACAGCACTTTCGAGATCTGGTTCCAGATCAAAATGCACCCAATCGCCCACAGCTACTGGGTTGGTCGTTTTAATTCCTTTGGTGCGAAATTTTCCTTTAATCCGGCAATCATATCTTTCGCCATCTTCGCCCAAAACCTGATACCAACTACCTGTGGACTTTGTTACCAATCCTCTCATAGAATCTGTTGCATTAAATGTGTCATAGCGCAAAAATCGGAAAAATTTATTAAACTTACCGTTTGATGAATTTCTTACCTTTGTAAGAAGACTAAAATTCAATTTTGTGAAAAAACTATTTCTTTTAGATGGAATGGCTCTGATATATAGAGCATACTTTGCATTGAGCAAGACCCCACGAATCACCTCTACAGGGTTGAATACCGGGGCAATCATGGGATTTACCAATACACTATTAGAGGTATTGAAAAATCAGCAACCTTCTCATATAGCAGTAGTGTTCGACACAGCGGCCCCCACAGCACGCCATATTGAATTTGAAGCCTATAAGGCCCATCGTGAAAAAATGCCCGAAGATCTCTCGGCCTCCATTCCCTATATCTATCGCCTAATTGAAGGATTCAATATCCCGATTATCACAATGGATGGGTATGAGGCGGATGATATCATTGGCACCTTGGCAAAAAAAGCAGAACAGGAAAACTTCCAGGTCTACTGTATGACACCGGATAAAGATTTTGGGCAGCTTGTCTCTGAAAATATTTTCATCTACAAACCCGCACGTATGGGCAATGGCGCAGAAGTACAGGGCGTGCAGGAAATTCTCGAAAAATGGGAGGTGAAAGATGTGTGCCAAGTCATTGACATTTTGGGATTATGGGGTGATGCCGTAGATAATATCCCGGGAATCCCTGGCATTGGAGAAAAGACCGCAAAGAAACTCGTTCAGGAATTTGGATCAGTCGAAGGAATTATCGCCAATGCAGCTCAGCTCAAAGGGAAAATGCGTGAAAATGTTGAAAATTTCGCCGAACAGGGACTGATCTCAAAAAAATTAGCAACAATTCTATTGGACGTGCCGATTGAGCTAGATGAAAAAGCACTTGAACTCGAGGAGCCGAATAAAGACATTCTCGAACCTCTGTTTGCAGAATTGGAATTTAGGACATTAGGGAAAAGAGTTTTTGGAGAGGATTTCTCCATTCTTGAAAAAAATGCGCCTGCAGGCGGACAAATGGATTTATTTGCTGCACAAACCACGATTACAACAACGGATATTACAATCGAAATTTCCAGTGATAATACCCCATCGAATAATATCCATAATACAACGCACGACTACAAACTAGTAGAAACAACAGACGAACAGGAAAGGCTTGCGCAAGTGCTCGCCACCAAAGAAAGCTTCTGTTTTGATACTGAAACAACAGGATTAGATGCGAATCTCGCCGATATCGTTGGACTTTCTTTTTCGTTTGAAACAGGAAAAGCATACTACATTCCTACACCGGCAGATCGGGAAGAGGCACAACGCATCGTCGATATCTTTAAATCTGTATTAGAAAATCCAACAATTGAAAAGATAGGCCAAAATATCAAGTACGATATCCTTCTTTTGGCACGATATGGTGTTAAGGTACAAGGAACCTTATTCGATACTATGCTAGCGCATTACCTCATTGACCCTGATACACGCCATGGCATGGATGTACTTGCAGAGAATTACCTGAATTACACGCCAGTCTCCATTACCGAACTCATCGGAGAAAAAGGGAAAAAACAAGGAAATATGCGGGATGTTGATTTCGAAAAAATCAAAGAATATGCAGCGGAAGATGCGGACATTACTTTGCAGCTCAAAAACATTTTTCATCCCCTTTTGGTAGAAACGGACACCTTAAAATTGGCTCAGGATGTAGAATTCCCACTTGTATACGTGCTCGCGGAAATAGAACGCAATGGCGTAAAAGTGGATGTCACTGCTCTCGCCGAATTTTCGAAAACGTTGGAACAGGACATCAAGGATCTAGAGCATGCGATATTTGAAAAAGCCGGAGTGAACTTTAATATTGCCTCCCCAAAACAGTTAGGAGAAGTCCTATTCGACAAATTACAACTGGATCCGAAAGCAAAGAAAACAAAAACAGGACAGTATAAAACCGGTGAAGATGTTTTATTGGCGCTGGCGCATAAATCAGATATTGTTCAGGATATTTTAAATTTTAGGCAATTACAGAAATTGAAATCTACTTATGTCGATTCATTGCCTGAATTGATTAATCCAGAAACCGGACTGATCCATACATCCTACAATCAAGCTGTCGCCGCAACGGGACGTTTGAGCTCCACAAATCCCAATCTACAAAATATTCCGATCCGAACGGAAAGGGGCCGGGAAGTGCGGAAAGCCTTTATACCGCGTTCGGAAGATCATGTGATCTTATCCGCCGATTATTCACAGATCGAATTACGCTTGATCGCAGAGTTGAGCAAAGACCAAAATATGCTTGAAGCCTTTAATCAGGGGCATGATATTCATCGCGCCACTGCTGCAAAAGTTTATAATATGGCTTTTGAGGAGGTGACATCCGAACAGCGTCGCAACGCGAAAGCAGTAAACTTTGGTATTATTTATGGTCAATCCGCCTTTGGATTGTCTCAAAATTTAGGTATCACACGTAAAGAAGCTGCTGACATCATCAATGAATACTTCAACCAGTATACCGGAATAAAGAAGTATATGAGCGACGCCGTTGAATCTGCCAGGGAGAAGGGCTACGTTGAAACAATTCTAAAACGTAGACGTTATTTAAGAGATATAAATTCCGCAAACATGACGGTTCGTGGATTTGCTGAACGAAATGCGATCAACGCACCAATTCAAGGATCCGCAGCAGATTTGATTAAGATCGCTATGATTGCGATACAAAAAGAGATCGAACAACAGAAACTCCAAGGCAAGATGATTATGCAAGTTCACGATGAGCTCGTATTCGATGTTCCCAAACAAGAAATCGAAGCATTCAAAGCTATTATTCTGGACAAAATGACAAATGCCATAAAAACCACAGTCCCATTGGCTGTAGAAATCGGAGAAGGTAAAAATTGGCTTGAGGCACATTAATTTTTGTTATGACTAAAAAAATCATTTATCTATTATTGTTCTTATCCTCCTACTGCTTTACGACTAGTCAAGCACAAGAAGGTAAACCTGTATTTTACGAAAAATTAGATCAGGGATTGATTCGTTTTCATTTTGATAAATATTATTATCTGGCAGCAAAAGACTGCGAATTCAAATCAATTGAACGTGTTAGCAAATTTGATTTCACAAAACAGATTTTTGATGGGGAATTCCGTGACTTTGCGCCCAATGGTGGCCGTATGCTGGTTGGCAATTATAAGGATGGAAAAAAAGAAGGCCTTTTTCAGGCTTTTCATCCGAATGGCGTTTTGAAATGGGAGATCAATTTTAAAGATAATTATCCCGTTGGCGATTGGAAATATTATTACCCAGATGGTAAACCGCTATTAACCGTTACCTATGGAGATTATGGTTATTTCATTAAAGATTATTGGGATAACCGGGGAAAACAAGAGGTTGTCAACGGTGAGGGAAACTATGAATTTGCTATTCCATTCGAAGGATTTACCGAATTTGGCTATGATTTTTACATGCGCAAAGGAAAAGTAAAAGGCGGCAGACCACAAGGAAATTGGAACACTTATTTTTACAACGTTGGACAGCAGCCAATTTACGCGATGACACAACGCTTTGTTGATGGAAAAATCGTTGCTACTTACGATGATGATGGGGAACTTCCTAGCGAAGATTTTCAGACATTAAGTGTCTTACCCTACGATTATTTTATCCGAGCCGAATTATTAAACAGCAAATCCTGCAGCTTTGATGACTTTTCAAACTTCTATGCGTTCCTTGCTAAACGATTTACCGATAGAATCAATAAAAGCGGATTCGAAGTTGCAACTCAACTCAATTTCTCCTATGAAGTTGAAGTCAAAAAAACAGGCTTGGCCAATTTGCGAAGTCTTAAATTGAATGTAAACTCCGATAATGAGAATGATCAGGCGATTTTGAATCGCATTGCTAAAAGTATAGATTTTTATTTTCCTACCTACAAACAAGATCAACCACAGGACGATAGGATTAGAGTTTCCGGAAGTATCGCCACGGGAAGCGATGGAAAAGTTTATACGCATTCAATTAAAATCGAAAGACAAATAGACAATTCGAGTAAATAATTATCTTTGCAGAAATAAATAGATATGAAATTCCATAAAGAAGGATATACCACATTAGCGATTGCTGTACTTTTTATTTTTATCATCAATGCCGTCGCGGATTATTATGATGCGCCACAGTATGTCAAATGGTTTATTTATGCCCTTTCAGCATTCCTGTTCATTACCGTTGTCCAATTTTTTAGAAGCCCTAAGAAAGTGGTCATTCCACAAGATGGCACCATATTATGCCCCGCGGACGGAAAAGTTGTTGTGATCGAGGAAACGGAAGAAAACGAATATTTTCATGACAGAAGGATACAGGTCTCGATTTTTATGTCCCCTGTCAATGTGCATGTGAACCGAAACCCCATCAGTGGCTTGGTCACATTTTTCAAATACCATCCCGGAAAATTCTTGGTTGCCTGGCATCCGAAATCCTCTACAGATAACGAAAGAACGACAGTAGTTGTGAAAGACAAAGAAGGAAGAGAAGTTCTTTTCCGTCAGATAGCCGGTGCATTGGCTCGTCGCATCGTTTGGTACGTAAAAGAAAATGATCAGGTGGCTCAAGGCGACGAGTTCGGGTTTATCAAATTTGGTTCGCGTGTGGATCTATTCTTACCTTTAGGAACAGAAATCAACGTGAACATTGGCGACAAGGTGACCGGAGCCAAGACTATTATCGGAAAATTTTAACAATTTATTAATATCATTATAAGTAACTTAGGCCCCAATTAGGGGCCTTTTTTATTCAGCAAATGAATTTTAGACAATTATTATTGGCAAACTCAGCTGGTGTTGGCATTGCAATATCCACCATTAGCTATTATTATAAACATGATTTACAGACCGCGTTAATTATCTTTTTCGTGGCGCTGGTCATCTGTTTTCTTCTATTCAATTACCTGTTCGAGAAATACATCTATCGCCGTCTCAATACCATGTACAAATTGATTCATAACCTGAAACTTGGCAAAGATCTTAAGGATGCGATTGGCGAACATGTCAGTGAAGACCCTATTACAGACGCTGAAAACGACGTAAAAGCTTGGGCAAAAGATAAAAAAAATGAAATTGAACAATTAAAATCTCAGGAAAAGTTCCGCCGGGAGTTTCTTTCCAATATATCCCATGAATTCAAAACCCCCCTCTTTGCCACGCAGGGCTACATCGAGACATTACAAGATGGGCTAATAGAAGAAGACATGGAAATGGCAAAGAATTTCTTAGACAAAGCTGCGCGAAACCTTGATAGATTGAATTACCTCATTCAAGATTTAGATGAAATATCCAAACTGGAATCAGGTAAAATGGTATTGAACATTGAAAAATTTGACATTGTAGATCTGATCAAAGATACGGCGTACTCATTGGAGGACAAAGCCAAACAACACAATATTAAGATCGAGTTCAAACCCAAAACGGGCACGCCCCATTGGGTTAAAGCAGATCGTAACAAAATACATCAGGTACTCTATAATTTGATAGACAATTCGCTCAAATACGGCAAAACCGGCGGAACAACGAAAATAAAAATTTTTCCACTTTTTGAACAGGTGCTTATAGAGATCACCGACGACGGTTACGGAATTGAAGAAAAAAACCTCAGTCGTGTATTTGAGCGATTCTTTCGAACGGATAAAAGTAGGTCAAGGGATATTGGCGGATCTGGTTTAGGTCTCGCTATTGTAAAACATATTATTGAAGCCCATCAACAAAACGTAAATGTACGCAGCACAGAGGGCATTGGGACTACGTTTGGCTTTACTTTGCAAAAAGTTCAGACCGGAGACTAAACAATTGATGACATTTTTGTGTTTAAACAAAACCAATGTTAACATTAACTTAACATTAGGGTATTATTTTTGCAAAAATAAATTTAAGATATGTCTTTAAATAGCATTTTTCAGTACTTCGTTCCAAAGGACAAAAAATTCTTCCCTTTGTTTGAACAAGCAGGCAACAATTTGATTGAAATGTCTCAATTGTTAAAAGATATTGTAAACTCAAACAATCCAGAGAAGAAGAAAGAGTTCACACGCAAGATGGAAGACCTGGAGCACAAAGGCGACAACATCACACACCAGATTCACCTGGAATTAGGTAAAAACTTCATTACACCTTTTGACCGCGAAGATATACACTCTCTAGCAAGTTCATTGGACGATGTAGCAGATTTTATACACGGTGCTGCCAACAGAATGGATCTATATAAATTGGAGAAAGCAACAGAGCCAATGATAGAAATCGCAGATCTATTGGTAGAAGCTACAGAGCATGTCTCCAAAGCAATCCACGAACTTCGTGACTTAAAGAACATACGTAATATTACGGATTCATGCGTACGTATTAACAGTGTGGAAAACAAAGCAGACTATATTTTTGACAAAGCAGTAGCTGATCTTTTTGAGTTTGAAAAAGACGCTGTTGCATTGATCAAACATAAAGAAGTATTATCTGCAATGGAAGATGCAACAGACAAATGCGAGGATGTTGCCAATGTATTAGAAAGTATTCTAGTTAAAAACGCATAATCATTCGATCATAAGTGCATAAAAATTCTACGAGATTATGATGTCAACATTACTCGTTGTTGTGATTGTCTTAGCAATTGCATTTGACTACATCAATGGATTCCATGATGCTGCCAACTCTATTGCGACAATTGTATCAACAAAAGTTCTCACACCAGCAATGGCTGTATTATGGGCTGCCATATTCAACTTTGCTGCTTATTTCTACTTTACAGATCACAAAGTAGCAAACACCATTGCCAAAACGGTATTGGAAGAATATATTACCCTCGAGGTTATCTTTGCGGGACTGCTCGCAGCCATCGGCTGGAACTTGTTCACTTGGTACTATGGAGTACCCTCAAGTTCATCACATACCTTAATCGGTGGTTTTGCGGGATCAGGAATGGCTTATGCGTTTATTCTTGGTGCAGATCCAATCCATGCCATCAATATCGATGCAACTTTAAAAATTATTGCTTTTATCGTTCTGGCGCCAATCATCGGTATGACTATTTCTATCATCATTACACTTATTGTGATTAATCTGGCGAAAAACTCTCGCCCCAGTGTAGCTGAGAAATGGTTTAAAGTATTACAATTAGTTTCATCTGCAGGCTTAAGTTTTGCGCACGGTGGTAATGACGCACAAAAGGTAATGGGTATTATCCTTGTGGCAATGGTTGCCGGCGGTTATATGCAAAATACGGAACATATGCCAGAATGGATCCCCTTAACTTGTTATGCAGCTATTGCGGCTGGAACAATGAGTGGTGGCTGGAAAATTGTTAAAACAATGGGAACTAAGATTACTAAAGTAACTCCATTAGAAGGTGTCTGTGCGGAATCTGCAGGTGCTGTAACATTAGGTATAACCGAGCATTTCGGAATTCCTGCATCAACAACCCATACCATTACAGGATCCATTATAGGTGTCGGCGTAGTAAAACGCGTTTCAGCAGTACGTTGGGGTGTTACTATCAGTTTATTATGGGCTTGGGTGTTGACTATACCCGTGTCTGCCATTCTCGGAGGACTATCATTAGTTATCGTACATTATTTACTTTAGAAAGAATTTCTTAATTTTTTTCTTAAAGCTATTGAAACAAAACAAAAATTTGCTACTTTCGTAGCGGATTTTTGTTTTGTTGTTTCACATTAAATACTTAATTTAGTACGAAATATCAGAAATTTAAAAATTTAACATAATTTTAAGACTTTGGCACGGCAATTGTACTGTTCCAGATATTAAATATAGATAATAACATTTGAAAACAATTAAAATTAATAATAACCTTAAAAACAAGAGTATGAACTATTCTACAATTAAAAAAACAGCTGTTGCTGCTACATTAGTTGCCGCTTTAGGTTTCGCTGATACAGCACAAGCTCAACAAGTATTCGGTGGTAGATCACAATACAGAACTTGGTCTATCGGTGTTCAAGGTGGTATCACTACGCCTAATGCTTTAATTGGTGGTAACAATAACTTTGGTCAAAAAGTAGGTTACTTCCAAAACAAAGTTGGTGAGTACTATGGTTTAACAGTACGTAAACAATTCTCTCACCTTTTCGGTTTAGAAGTTGAAGCTAACCGTGGTAAGATCAAAACTTACAACCACGCTGAATCTGGCCCCGCTGTAGAAAACAAAGGTGGAGCTAAATCTGCACAAACTGATGTAAACTGGGCTGCTAGCTTAAACGGTGTATTCCAATTGGGTACAATCGACTTCTTAAGAAGAGAAAATGCAGTTAACTTCTATGCAAAAGTGGGTATCGGTACAATGGCTTACAACCCAGTTCAATTTGCGAACAACGACTTTACAGGTCAAGAAGTTTACAACAACAAAGGTAAAGTTGGTGAAGCTATTTTTGGTGACCGCGAATACAAAGGTGACAGAGATTACCGTTTAGGTATGTACGTTCCTGTAGGTGTTGGTGCTAAATTCAAATTATCTGAAGTTGTTGCCTTGAACTTAGGTTACACAATGAACTTCACTGATGAGGCATTATTGTACGGACCTGGCAGAAACAATACTACAAAACAACGTTTTGCTAATGTATACGGTGGTTTAGAGTTCACTTTAGGTTCAAAAGACAAACAAAGTTTAACTTTTGCTAACCCAGTTGCTACAATGTATGATGAATTGAAAGATCCTTCATTGAGAAACGAAGTTGAAGCATTAAAACAACGTGTAAGCACTTTAGAAGGTACAGTTAACACATTAAGCGCTGATGCTGATGGTGACGGTGTATCTGACAAATTTGACAAATGCCCTGGTACTCCTGCTGGTACTCCAGTAGATGGTTCAGGATGTCCTATCAAATTCCCAGAGCCAGTTGCTGAGAACCTTACTTCTAACGGTTACTACGCTCCAATTCAATTTGAATTTGATAGCTCAGTGTTGAAAACTTCTTCTTACTCAACTTTAGATAAATTGGCTAAAGAAGTACGTGACAACAACTCGACTGTTACTTTAGATGGTTATGCATCTGCAGAAGGTACAGAGGCTTACAACATGACTTTGTCTAAAGACCGTGCTAACTCTGTAAAACAATACTTGGTAAATGCTGGTGTTTCTGCATCAAGCATCACTGCTAACGGTTACGGAGAGGCTAATCCAGTTGCATCTAACTCAACTGAAGAAGGTCGTGTTCAAAACCGTCGTGTTGAGATCAAAAAATAATCGTATATAATTTATACCATTATATTAAAAGCCGGCTCTAGAGCCGGCTTTTTTATTTTGACGGTATTTATCCTTAACTTTGTGGATGATATCCAATTTGTGGAAAATTTAATCAAGCAAATTAGATAAGAAATTAGTATTTTGATTTAAAGAAAGAATACTGATTTTAATTTTTTGAGAATGGAAGAGGATTTTGAATTTGAAAACCCCGAAGAAAGAAAAATCTCGGTGGACAGATATGAGGAAATGCTTCGAAACGAGGATCAGTATTTTTTTGATTCCAAAGCTTTCGAAGGAATAATAGACTACTACGCTGAAAAAAATGATCCCGTCAAAGCTTTACAGGTAACTGAATTTGCGATAAGCCAACATCCCTTTGATATTACCTTTTTGCTGAAACAAGCTCAGTTGTTTTCAACAATTCAACAGTATCAGAACGCATTGGCGGCCTTGGACAAAGCTGAATTACTGGAAGCTTCAGAAGGTGATATATTTCTAATTAGAGGTGGTATTTTAGGAAGCATCGGACAATTTGATGAAGCCCTAGATCAATTATTCAAAGCATTACCTCTATTAGACAATAAAGATGAGGTTTATTTTCATATTGCCATGATTTTTCAGGCGCAGATGAACTACGACAAAGCCATTGTCTATTTAAAAAAAGCACTAGAGCTCAATATGGACTATCAGGAAGCACTCTATGAGCTAGCTTATTGTTATGATGTACTTGATAGGCAGGAAGAAAGTATATCCTTCTATAAAAAATATATTGACTCAGACCCCTATTCGTATTACGCTTGGTATAATCTGGGTAACTCTTATCATAAAATCAGCAAATTCGAAGAGGCTTTGGATGCATATGACTATGCCATATTAATTAAAGAGGACTTCTCTTCTGCTTATTTTAACAAAGGAAACGCCTTGGTTAACTTAGACCGTTATCAGGAGGCGTTGGATGTATACAAACAAACCTTCGAATACGAACAACCCAGTGCAGATACCTATTGTGCTATCGGTGAGTGTTACGAGAAGCTTGAGCAAATGGAAGAAGCTCGAAACTACTATAAAAAAGCCGTCAAGTTAGACGCCGAACTCGCAGATGCATGGTTTGGCATCGGTGTCACCCTGGATTCTGAAGAACGTTATTTTGAGGCCCTCCATTTCTATAAAAAGGCTTTGGAGCTAGAAGATACTAATCCTGATTATTGGTTCGCCATCGCAGATGCCCGATACAAGCTGCAGCAAATTGATCAAGCTGAAGAAGCTTATAAAAAGGTAGTTGCATTAAATCCATCCGATATCGATGCCTGGCTTGATTATTCTTCGATTTTATTTGAACAGAGTAAAATTGATGCGGCTATCGATGTTATGTCCGATGCGATTACACAGAACCCTGAAGCAGCGGAATTATACTATCGTGTTGTGGCCTATCTTTTTGCAAATGGACAATACAATGAGGCTCTAAATTTTTTGGAACTAGGCTTGGCGACGAATCCTGAAAAACACTACATTCTCTTTGAGTACCTCCCGCAATTGCAGGGAAACCAGATTATCACTGAAATTGTCAAAAAATATACAAAACCCAAAAATTAAGGTTAAAAGCATTTATCTCCTTAGGGATCGGCCTGAGGGGATAAAATACAATTCAATTAGATTAAGCATCCCTTACCGTCCAAAGAAGCATTAAACCATTCCATGAAAAAACTAGGTCTTATAGGATTTCCACTAGGACATTCCTTTTCCAAGAAATATTATTTAGAGAAATTTCAAAAAGAAAATATTCAACACATAGATTATGATTTATATCCGATTGAACGTATCTCAGATTTTCCGTCTATATTTACGAACAAAGACTTTTATGGAGTGAATGTGACCATTCCATACAAAATAGAAGTCATGGATTATTTGAACGAACTATCAGATGAGGCTAAAGCAATACAGGCTGTAAACTGTATCCGCATTATGCATTCAGCAGAAGGCACGCCATACCTTAAAGGTTACAACACTGATGCATATGGATTTGAAGAATCACTGAAACCGCTTTTAGAAGTACATGACAAAAAGGCGCTGGTACTTGGAAATGGAGGTGCAGCAAAAGCCGTCATTTATGTTTTAGATAAATTAGGTATCCAACACACACTCGTCAGCCGAACTAAGCAAACCGACAATTTCACTTATGATGAAATAAATGCGTCGATCCTGGCAGAATACTCGGTAATTATTAATTGTTCACCTGTAGGAACATTTCCCAACATAGCAGAGTCGCCAGCTCTTCCCTATGAACATATCACCGCTAAGCACTTATTCTACGATCTTATCTATAATCCCGAAGAGACCACATTTTTAAAGAAAGGTAAAGAAAAAGGAGCACGAATTAAAAATGGGTATGAAATGTTACTACTCCAGGCAGAGAAAAATTGGGAAATTTGGAATAGCTAGTCTTTCTCTAGCTAGAGAGCAATAAAAAATGTAAATTTACCTTATGTTAACGATCAGAACATTCACTTTCAATCCCTACCAAGAAAACACCTATCTGTTGTATAACGAACAGGGAAATGCCTTAATTATTGATCCGGGGATGTATGGGGAAAAAGAGCAGACAGAGTTTTTAACTTTTGTCGATCTCCATAATCTTACTCCAAAATTACTATTGAATACACATTGCCACATCGATCATGTCTTAGGCAATTATTTTATTCATGAAAAGTTTGGTCTGCTTCCTCAATTTCACGAAGGAGAACTATCTACATTGGTTGCTGTTCAGAATTATGCCCCGCAAATGGGATTTCGTTATGATATCTCCCCTATTGGAGAAGTATTTCTAAAAGATGGAAATAAAATACAAATAGACAATGATGAGCTGGAAGTAATATTAGCACCGGGCCATTCTCCCGCTCACATCTGTTTCTATAGTGCTGCGCAAAAGTTTCTAATTGGTGGTGATGTTCTCTTTCGCAATAGTATTGGCCGTACTGACCTACCAGGAGGAAATCATCAGCAGCTATTAGACAATATTAAAAAAAGACTTTATACGCTACCCGATGATACACTTGTCTACCCCGGTCACGGCCCATCAACGACAATAGGCTTTGAAAAGAACTCGAATCCATTTATACAAGGATAGATATGAACTTGCCTTTTCTATTTGCCAAGAGATACCTGTTTTCAAAAAAATCGGTCAACGCAATTAATATAATCTCCTCGATTAGTGTTATAGGTGTTATGGTAAGTAGTGCCGCATTAATCATATTACTGTCCTCTTTTAATGGTATGGAGGAGCTTATTATATCCATGTACAGCAAATTCGCTCCAGAATTGAAAATCGAGCCTCAAAAAGGGAAACTCTTTTCCACCAATAAATCAGTCTTTAATGAATTGAGAAGTAATCCGAATGTTATCCATTATACAGAAGTACTCGAAGAGAAGGTATTGCTTCAATATGCGAACCGACAGTACATTTCAACCATTAAAGGAATTGAGCCCAAATCACTGAATAAGAATATGGGGGATAGTATCCTCGTAGACGGATCATACCAACTCTTACGTGACTCAACTAATCTAGCGATACTAGGTGCAAGTGTCCAGGCTAATCTCGGTATCTCGATGCAAAACGCACGCGACCTTATTCAGGTATATTCACCAAGGAAAGGCGTAAAAAATACCTCAAATCCCGCTGAGGAATTTAATATTCGATCTATCAGTGCGGGAGGGGTGCTCAGATACCAACAGGATTTCGATAATTTAGTTATTACGCCAATTTCATTTGCTAAAGAAGTTCTAGGTGAATATGATCGGGTGTCTGCTATTGAATTCTATCTTAAAGCAGGCACTGACATCACGCTATTTGAACAGGACCTACAAAAAAAATTAGGCGCAGATTATCTAGCTAAAAATCGGGAAGAACAAAATCCTACCTTGTATAGGAACGTACGTGTAGAGAGGTGGGTGGTATTTTTTATTTTAACATTGATCAGTGTCATCGCCATTTTTAACATTGTGGGCTCGTTAACGATGTTGGTATTAGATAAACAAAAAGATATGACAGTCCTAAAAAGCTTGGGCGGCAACAATAGTTTAATTCAGCGTATTTTCTTTTACGAAGGGTTAATGATTGCAATTATTGGTTGTATATTAGGGTTATTGATAGGCGCGATATTCACTTATATTCAATCTACCTATGGCATCATACGCGTTGAAGAGGGTGCAAATGCTATTTTGGATAGTTACCCTATGCTCAGTCGATGGAGCGACTATGTCTTGGTGTTTATCACTGTCACGGGTATTTCGGGATTAGTTTCTTATTTCTCAGCAAAACTAAGTGTAAAAGAACTTGACAAGCTCAAAACTACAGACTAATAGCGGGAACTTTTGGAACGGCTTTGACTCCCCTTTGTTATTTGTTGTATTAAACTTCCCCAGGCAAAAGGATTTAATAGCGGGTTGGCATACCGTTGGTTGATGACTTTGTTATTCATCGTATTGAAGCTTTGGGCGTTATTGATTGAACGCATTTCGTTGCCATCGCGAGGAACTACAGCAGCCATTGCAGACAAAGACTCATGGGATAATGTTTTTCTTGCCCGTACGATATGATCATCAGATACATCTAAATTCATAAATGCAATATTAAATTCCTCAATACTTGCCCAAGGATATGGTGTCACCATTGGTAACTCAGTCACCAAATTTTGCATGACGATACTCGCCGTGTATTTATCCCCTGCGACTTCGGGTACAGTTACAATAAGTGGATCGAATCCTACTGAGGAAAAACGGAGTGTGTCACCCACATGGGCTACGAAGGAAAAATAACCTTCATTATTTGCCGCGACGGACTCGTTACGAAAAGATAAATTAGTTACTGTAGCATAACCAACGGGAAGGCCCGACCCCACAGTAGTTACAATACCAGAATATTGAATGATCTTCCGTTCTTGCGCCCTTAAAGCCGAAGGATCAAAAAATACAGATAAAACTAATAATATAGGAATCAGCAACTTCATAGAACAAATTTACACAAAAGCAGCAGGAGTTGGCCGTTAAATTGTGTTAATAGATAAACTAATTTGCCGACGGCAAGGTGGCATCAGGAGAGTCTGGATCAGTAAGGTTAATTGCCTCTACCGCTGTGACCTCTGGTACCGCTTTTTTAATAGCCTGTTCCAATCCCGCTTTAAAAGTCATGATGCTCATTGAACAGGAAGCGCATGCGCCCAATAGTTTTAATCGCACGACATTATCTGCTGTAATCTCTTCAACACTCACATTTCCGCCATCAGTCTCCAAATAAGGTCTCAAGGTATCCAATGCTTGCTCCACTTTTTCTTTTAAAGTCATACTCTTTATTAAATTCAATGATTGTATATGTAAAGATAATCAAATATTTTAAAATCTATATTTTTCCACTACTTACGTCGGGGAAAAACAACAAGTCCATGACAATACTGCCCCCAGATTATATCCAACGAGTTAAAGAATGTTAATAAAAAATGTTGTTTTTGGGATCAAATAATTATTAAACTATATTGCGCAGTAAAATTTAATTGATTAGTATAACAAATTCACTTATCTTTGTAAAATGTTTTTAAATAGGCGTATAGCGGCTATCTGTGCCGGCATGATGTTTCTATTGGTGTTTACTGGCTGCAAAAGTAAATTTGAGAAATTGCGCGCAAGCAATAATATCGCTCAAAAGTATGAAGAGGCCGTAAAGCTGTATGAGAAAAAGAAATATACAAAGGCGTTAGTTTTGTTTGATGACTTGCGGACAAAATTCCGCGGACAGGCTGAAGCAGAAAATATCTACTACTATTTGGCTTTTGCCAATTACCGGCTGAAAGATTACACTTCAGCGGCATATCACTTTAAGGACTTTGCAGATGTTTATCCGAACAGTCAGCGAGCGGAAGAATGTCGTTTTATGCATGCCTACTGTTACTATTTGGATTCTCCCCGCTCCACTTTGGACCAGGCAAATACCAAGAAGGCAATCGATGCCCTACAGCTTTTTGTCAATCTCTATCCAGAATCTGAACGCTCCAAAGAAGCAGCAGACCTCATTCAGAAGTTAAGAGACAAACTAGAGCTCAAGGCTTTTGCCAATGCTAGGCTCTATTATGATATGGGTCTGAATGATGATTATAGAGCTGCAGTAATTGCTTTACAAAATGTACTGAAAGAATACCCTGACACAAAATATGCCGAGGAGATTGAATTCCTGACCTTAAAGGCGCAATACATATTTGCTTCGAAAAGTATTCTGCAAAAACAGGAAAGCAGATATGATGAGACATTGGACTATTATCGTAGCTTTGCAAGCAACTATCCCAATAGCAAACATATAAAAGAGGCGGAATCTATCCGTCGGGATTCCGAAAAAGGAATTAAGACAGCCGTTTCTCACATGAAAGAATATAACAAAGCACTTGCTGAGCAAGAAGCTTACATAAAAGAACAAAAGGCGAAAAAAGAAAAAGAAAATACCCAAAAAGATGAGTCAAAAAAATAACAATTCAATTCCAAATTCTACAGTTACACGTGACTTAAGACAATTGGACAAAGGAACTGACAATATCTATGAATCCATTGTAGTTATCTCTAAACGCGCGAATCAAATTGCAGTAGATATTAAAGAAGAACTAAATGGAAAACTTGCTGAATTCGCAAGCAATAACGATAACTTGGAAGAGGTATTCGAAAACCGCGAACAGATAGAGATTTCTAAACACTACGAACGCATGCCAAAACCTACTTTGGTAGCAATCGACGAGTTTTTACACGATAAAGTGTACTACAGAAATCCTTCGAAAGAGCAAGACTAATTCCAAAGATTAACGATGGCTTTAGCTGGGAAAAATATTGTAATTGCTGTATGCGGTAGTATCGCCGCATACAAAATTGCAAGTCTAATTCGTCTGCTTGTGAAAGCAGATGCCCATGTTCAAGTGATTATGTCAGCGGACGCCACAGCGTTCATTACCCCACTTACGCTTTCTACACTTTCTAAAAATCCTGTTTTAATTGATTATTATCAACCAGGTACAGGCGAATGGAATAACCATGTAGAAATTGCTTTAAATGCAGATTATATCCTCGTAGCTCCGGCAACAGCAAATACCATTGCCAAAATGGCAAATGGGCATTGTGATAATTTGCTGATGGCCGTATATTTATCCGCAAAATGTCCTGTTTTCTTTGCTCCAGCAATGGACTTAGATATGTGGAAACATCCATCCACCCAATCAAATATTGCTAAGCTTGCTGCTTATGGTAATATCATTTTCCCACCTGAAAAAGGAGAGTTAGCCAGTGGGCTGATCGGCGAAGGACGGTTGGCCGAGCCAGAAGAGCTTTTTCGCTTCCTAGCAGATTTTTCTGGTCGGAAACTTCCCTTAACAGGGCAAAAGGCCCTCGTTTCTGCTGGCCCAACGTATGAGGCTATAGATCCCGTCCGCTTTATTGGAAATCATTCCAGTGGAAAGATGGGATATGCTATTGCCCAACAATTAAAAGAGCTCGGTGCGGATGTTACTTTAATTTCGGGACCTACCGCATTACCGAAACCTGAGCAAATAGCTGTTGTTCCTGTCACCTCTGCTGCCGAGATGCTTCAAGCCTGCGAAAGACATTTTGCTGATGCATCCATAATTGTCATGAGTGCTGCCGTTGCGGACTATACGCCTATCGAAGTTGCCGCTCAGAAGATCAAGAAGAAAGAGAATGAATTTTCGATTGCTTTAAAGAAAACAACGGATATTCTCGCCACTTTGGGGGCAAAAAAGAAGAACGAGCAATTACTGATCGGATTTGCTTTAGAGACCAACAACGAGCTCGAAAATGCAAAAGACAAATTAGTTCGAAAGAATCTCGATTTTATCGTTCTGAACTCCATGCAGGATCAAGGCGCCGGGTTTGCTACTGATACCAATAAAGTTACAATTATCAATCGTTCAGGCGAAAGTACGGTGTTCCCCTTGAAATCGAAGGAAGATGTCGCAAAAGATATCTGTTCGATCATTTTACAACATATCCCCTCGAAGAAATAACGTACTCCGGGAATCCGAAGAAGTATATCATGTCTCCAACCTCTTAGAGATTTACGATTCTTAGCTCCTTAGGATAATAATTATTGATCCTATTGGGTAAGACCTTTATCCAGCCTAATGACAAGCCTTTATATTTCGCCAGTGTCCAACCTTTCATGTCAACAGGAATATTCTCTAGTATTACATTTTCTTTTCTAAGATAGTTTTGAGCTTCCTCAAGGGAAAGTTCCACATTTTGAAAATCAGGATCCAGAACATTACTTAAAGCCAAAGCATGGCTTGGAATAAGTTCTTTTCGATTAAGTTTCCCTATATTGATTCCCGCATTCTTAAGATAGAGTACATTCTGCAGGTACTTCAAATCATTTTCATATACATTTGGAAATATATAGACATCTTCGTGGTGGATAAATGGGAAAAATCCCTCGTGGTTTACTATCCAAGCATCCAGAATTCCCTTCGGCACATCCGATTTCTCGGGCTTTATCCGCTTTCTATTAAATGTGGATTGTTCAGTTATTTTTTTTAAAACAGTGATAAAAAAACCTTCTCCACTTAATTTATGCGGATAAAATCGGTATCCATGTGCAGCATGCTCCACAGATTTTGTATACTCAATGCCCCAGCTATCATCAATGGCAATTTCTATAGATTCAAAATCTCCAGTACCTATCAACCAATCTGCTATATCCTCATTTTCTTCTTCAGAATAGGAACAGGTTGAGTAAAGAAGGTATCCCCCTTTTTTCAATGTAGCGATACTTTCTGCCAATATTCGTTGTTGCCTTTCGCTACAAAGTTTAACATTAGCTTCCGACCACTCATCTATTGCATCTGCATCCTTTCTAAACATTCCTGATCCAGAGCAGGGTGCGTCCACGACCATAACATCAAAATACCCTGGTAATCGGTGAAACGCTGAGGGATCGTTATTTGTGACCACTGTATTTGCATTACCCCATTTGGTTAGATTATCCTGTAGGATATTTACACGCGTCTTGATGATCTCATTGGCGACAAGTAGACTTTCGGGATGCAAGCTACTATTTAACAAAGTAGACTTGCCTCCAGGAGCTGCACACAGATCCAAAGCATAAACTGGCTTAGTGTCTAATTCCAATTTACGGATAATGTGATCTATAAACATCGAAGACGCGTCCTGCGAATAATAGCCCCCCCCGTGAAATAGGGGATCGAGCGTGAATATCGGACGTTCGTTGAGATAAAAGGCACCTTCACACCAGGGGACCAATCTGTTATCCGAAAACGGACATTCTTTTAATTTTCGCGGGTTTAACCGTATAGCCGTTGCCCGCTTAGCCTCTTCATGTACACTTATAAATGCAGCGGTATCGAATAGAGGGTTTACACCCAGTTTTTTCACTAATGAATTTGGCAGAAAATTACTCATGTGTCCTATAGTTTGTGCTAAAATTAATACAAATAAAAATGAAGTCAAAATAAGTCGTAAATTACAGGAAAGAGTAAATTTGTATTATGAAAGATCTCAAGAAATACGCTATTATCCCGGCGACACCGGAACAACTCTATCTCGCCCTAACAACCGAAATTACGGCCCGTCTGTGGACCGGCGATGTTGTATCGATAGATGCATCAGTTAACGGTGAATTTTCCTTGTGGGATGGAGCAATTACAGGTCGATTCTTGGAACTAGTGCCTTCTTCAAAAATTGTACAGGAGTGGTATTTCGGTGAAACTGACAAGCCTTCAATTGTTACACTAAAGTTGCATGAGCATAAAAAAGGGACTTCATTAGAGGTTAGGCAAACCAATATCCCGGATGAAGATTACGAAAATATTGCCGAAGGCTGGGAAGATCCCTATATTTCTTATTTAATTGATTTCTATACAGATGAAGATTAATCTTTAGATACCAGCAGTGAGCCCGTTTTTTAAGCCGGGCTCTTTTTCGTTAGCCTATTAATGAAATTATCGTCTTTGCCCGAAGGGTTTATTCGGATCGCCCGCAAAAAATGTTACTTTCAATAAGACTCTTCCCCTCACTATTAATCCCTTATAAGCTATCCGCTAAAGGGCTCATAAGCTCAAAAAACAATTCTATTTTATTGTATTCTAATATATTCCTATCTACAATTTATTTGAGCGAGGTCACATTCTTAGGTTAGTAAGCACGGATAAGATGGCAGTAATTACAGTAGAATAAAAAAGTTAGGAATAGTAATACCCGCCATGAGCAGCGCGCTATCCCCAACAGCAAGGTATTGGCAAGGGATAGACCATCTGCAATATCCTATAGCCATCTGCAAAGATCGTCAAACCCTGTTATACCATCAAAACTCCGGAGGGACCGCTGTTGCTGATGCGACTGCTGGTGTCCTTGCTGTTACCCTTGCTGCTACATCCATTGCTTCTACAGCTATTGCCGCTACCGTTTTGTTGGCTTTACGACTGCTATCACCCTTGCTGCTACAACTATTGCTTTTACAGTTATTGCCGCTACGGTTTTGTTGGTTTTACGGCTGCTGTTACCCTTGCTCCTAAACGATTGTCTAAT
>NZ_MTCM01000004.1 GCF_002000245.1 Sphingobacterium sp. CZ-UAM
AAATGAAGTTTTTGATTCTAACTATTTACATAATCAGAATTCTTTTTTTATATCTCTGATCTTGGATCGAATTGAACTAATTCTTGAATTTGTTCATGACTTTCGTTTGTCTACTCGTCACGCTACATGATTGTGTTTTCTTAAAGAACTTTTTGCGCTTCAACTTCCGTATCCGCTTTATTCCGATGGACATTGCATCCCTCTTTATCTTTTTCTGTTTCCCTCCGTTTCCGTTGGGACTGCAAAGGTAGAAATCTTTTTTGAACTTCCAAAAAACTTTTGAAGTTTTTTTTTCTTTTTCTCTTTTCTGATTTCCGCGTTTAAAATAAGCTGAACGGGATTTTAAATCCTGCCAGGCTCTCTTAAACCTTTCTTTTTTCATGGCTGCCTGCTCTCGCGGCAACCGTCCCTCCCTTGCGGAGTGGTGCAAAGATAGGAAGATTGATAACAAACTTCCAAGCTTTTTGTTCTTATTTCTTTTGTTTTTCTGCTAACTGGCTGGAACGGTGGGGGATTGTTTTTCCCAGCAGGGGGGCTAGCGGGGTCCGGCGACACAGAAATGCCGTAATATCTTGCGGACAACGTTAAATCAACTTTTAAATTAAGAGGAGCTTTACCCTAATATGATAGGGGATTAATAGGTACTTTATACGGTTTTATCCGAATAAGGTCCGGACAAGGTCCGAATGAGGTCCCTATAAAGTCCCTATTATTTATGGATTTGTCTCCTAGCTAATGCGAAGTCGAAAGGTGTAGAAATTAAGTCCAATTCAAGAGCGGGCAAAAGCTGAACCGCAGCGCCAAACAACACAAAAAACGCTAAACATGTGAACTAACTCTATGGAACGTAGTTCTTTAAAAGAAAAGCATTCAGAATAGCATATCACAAAATGGGAATAAAGCTGTATATTTCCCCTAGAAAAAATCCCGGTGGCAGAGAATAGACCGAATAATTGTTTTTATAGGAAACGTAATTATATTGTATATAAAAAGCAATTTATCTAAGTTTGGATAATAAGGAATATTTAATCGTTGTCAATAGTTTTGAACGAACTTTTCAAGATATATCAAGTCGATGCAAAAGAAGCACTCCGCATCCAAGAGTCGAAAAATGAAATTCACCAACATGATTTCGAAGAATTGATTATTGGCGTCAAGGGACAGTTAGAACATTTTATCGATTTTAAGTCGAAAACATATCAGGCTCCTTTCGTCAGTTTTGTCGCGCAGGGCAAAAAACACCGGGTAACCCCTCTCCTTCTGGATCAAGAGATCGACTTTTGGGTGATCCGGTTTAAAAGCGAATTCATTCCCGAAACCACCTTCCAGCTCTATGCGCATTTTCATGAAAATTCGACATTAACTTTTTTCCAGCCGCCCTGTTTTTCCAGACTGGTCATCCTCTGCCAAATGATACAACAGGAAACACAACAAGTCATAGTTGATTATGCTGTAATCAAGCAGTTGTTGAGCACAATATTTATTATGATAGAGTCGGAGCGGAAAAAACAGTTTCCCGGCACACAACAACAATTAAAAAACCAGAGCACAACGTTCAGCAGTTTTCTATCCATATTGGAAGAGAATTATCGCCGACCGGAGGGTGTAAACTATTACGCGGAAAAACTTTTTATGTCCGCACGCAATTTAAATCTGATTTGCCAAAGTATACTGCAACAAAGTGTCTCGGAGATCATTGAAACAAGAAAGCTGATCGAAGCCAAAAATCTGCTATTAACAACAAATAAGACCATTTCGGAAATAGGTTTCGAATTAGGTTATCAGGAAAAAGCTTACTTTACCAATG
Organism: Sphingobacterium sp. CZ-UAM; assembly: GCF_002000245.1. Taxonomy (GTDB): domain Bacteria; phylum Bacteroidota; class Bacteroidia; order Sphingobacteriales; family Sphingobacteriaceae; genus Sphingobacterium. The sequence continues at coordinate 1,808 of NZ_MTCM01000004.1, forward strand.
TTTTTAAAAAGAAAGCCGGCATGACCCCATCTGAATTTAGAAATGAAATCCAGAGGCTGATTTCCGAATAATACAACCAATTGACCAAAAAACGCTACCCTGCTCCGGCTTCGGCTACCTAATTTTGTATTAAAAATTAACGCTTATTAATTCCAAATGCATAGGAAGGAGTTTATAAAAATTATGGCAACATTACCCTTATCAGGCATCGCTGGTCCCGCAAGTTCATTACGTAAATTTTGTAATGAACTTAATCCTACGGATAAATTTCCGGTTCTTTTTTTAGGGCACGGAAGCCCCATGAATGCGATTGAAGAAAATGAATTTGTGCAGGGGTTCAGAAAAATAGGACAAACATTCGAAAAACCGAAAGCAATCTTAGTGATCTCAGCGCATTGGGAGACACGTGGAACATTTGTTACCGCCATGGAGCATCCGGCTACAATCCATGACTTTGGAGGTTTCCCGCAAGCTTTATTTGATGTACAATATCCTGCTCCCGGAAGTCCCACCTTAGCCCATGAAACACAGCGCATCGTTACAAAAACAGAAATTCATCTCGACGATAAATGGGGCTTGGATCATGGCTCCTGGTCTGTTGTCAAACATTTATATCCTCATGCTGATGTGCCCATTATTCAGATGAGCATAGATTATACCCAACCGGCTTCCTATCATTACGAAATTGCACAACAACTGGCTGAACTACGCAAAAAAGGCGTCCTAATTATCGGAAGTGGGAATATGGTTCACAATCTCCGAATGGTCGCATGGGACAAACTCAATACAACAGGATATGCTTACGAGTGGGCAACCGTTGCCAATGATAAGATGAAAAAATTTATCCTGGATGGCAACCATCAGGCGCTAATTGACTTCAGACAGCAGGGAAAAGAGTTTGATCTGGCAATCCCCACACCGGAGCACTATCTTCCTTTAATCTATACATTGGCTTTACAGGAAAAAAATGAAGATATATTGTTGTTCAATGACAATGCTGTAGCGGGTTCCCTCACCATGACCTCTTTAAAAATCGGTTAATGGAAGAATAAGAGCAAGACGTGCTAGCTGCCAGCAGCAGATGATTTGTTACAGACGCTTTGATGACAGCGCCAAGATCGGTACATTTGTTTTACAGAAAGCATAATAGCTTAATTTAGATCATGGCAACAAAACCTGTTATCGAAATCGAATACTGTCCAAAATGCAATTGGATGTTGCGTGCGGCCTATATGTCCCAGGAAATTCTGAGCTCGTTCACCGATGATATCCATGGCGTCCTGCTTATTCCGAGCGAAATTTCAGGTCGCTATACCATACGCATCGATGGGGAAGAAATCTTTGATCGAAAGAGAGCCGGCAGATTTCCAGAGATCAAGGAGCTTAAGCAATTGATCCGCGATATTGTTGCTCCCTCAAAATCATTGGGACATTCAGACAAAACATCGTAGCTTTCGCTCACTTTAGCATAAATCGGATTTTATAAACTTCTTCTTCTTAGCAACTTTGTATAAACAAAATGACAGATCATGACTATCCAACAAGAAGTAGATTTTCAACGTATTGCCAAGGCTATACATTTTTTACAGGAAAATTTTAGAACTCAACCCACCTTAGGGCAGATCGCTTCCCATGTCTATATGAGTGAAGCTCATTTTCAACGCATGTTTACGGCCTGGGCAGGCACAAGCCCGAAGAAATTCCTGCAATATATAAGTTTAAATCACGCCAAATCATTATTGAAAGAAAACAATATTGCAGAAACCACATTTCAATTGGGACTTTCAAGTAGCAGTAGGTTGCACGAGCTCTTTATCAACATCGAAGGAATGACACCTGCCGAGTACAAGAATGAAGGCGCCAACCTGCTCATTTCGTATGATTATTATGATACACTTTTTGGCTCTATTATCGTCGCTTCCACCGCCAAGGGTATCTGTCATATTGCATACGAAGAAGATAAAGAATTTGCATTCAAAGCACTCCAAAGGCGTTTTCCTAACGCTAAATTTATGCAGCAAAGAGACATGATGCACGAAAATGCACTCAAAGCACTAAATCCACAGGATGGTGATATCGGTCAGGTGAAATTGCACCTCAAGGGAACGGAGTTTCAATTGAAAGTATGGGAAGCCCTGCTAAAGATCCCGATGGGTAATTTAAGTACTTACGGTTCCATCGCTACTCAGATCGGAAATCCCAAAGCTTCACGCGCGGTAGGTACTGCCGTCGGCAGCAATCCCATCGCATACCTGATCCCCTGCCATCGGGTTATCCAAAACAGTGGTATTTTCGGCGGCTATCGTTGGGATCCGATGCGAAAGACAGCAATGATCGGCTGGGAAAGCCTACATACCGCGATATAAAAAACACAAAAACAAAGGATATCATGGAACTCTTCGACAATCTTTTTGATGGAAAAAAAAACATACTTCCCTACGATGGGACGGTCAATTATTATGGTAAAATACTAGATCAAATACAAGCTGATCACTATTTTGACCGATTAATGAATTCCATTGAATGGGTAAATGATCGTGCCATTATCTTTGGAAATGAAATTATCACCAAACGCAAAGTTGCTTGGTATGGTGAACAGGCTTTTGAATATAGCTATTCCAATACCACCAAAAAAGCCCTCCCCTGGACAAAAGAACTGCTTGAACTAAAAGCACTTGCCGAGCTGAAAACGGAGGAAACCTATAATTCCTGCTTATTAAATTTATATCACAATGGCGATGAAGGCATGGCCTGGCACAGCGACGGAGAAAAAGACCTAAAGAAAAATGGGGCAATTGCTTCATTGAGCTTTGGCGCCGAAAGAAAATTTGCGTTCAAGCACAAAACAACAAAAGAGAAGATCGATCTTATTCTGGGAAATGGTAGTCTGCTAGTCATGAAAGATCTCACCCAGACTTATTGGCTACATCGCCTGCCACCAACAAAAAAGGTTTTTATGCCGCGTATCAATCTTACTTTCAGAACTATCGACAATTATAGCACAGACAGTTAATTTTATATAGCAAAATTTTGAAGTTTTCAGTCAAGTTTAAAGTTTTTTGTATATCCATCTCCCTATAGAAAGGAGATGGACATAGATACATCGTTATTTTACAACTTCCCAGTCATTGTCTTTGGCTGTATAGTCCATAAAAACACCGCCATCCAACGTAATTTTCTTCACTTTCTTTGCGGATGACCAGCTGATTGTTGCCTGTTTTTCATGCTGTTGCCAAATTGCCGGCGTGTGATGTCTGGTTTCCACCGTGCCGTCCGTATAGGTAATCAAGACGTCAAATGGAATAGCAAATCCCCCTACATTGGTGATCGAAAGCGTATTTTTATTTCCGGATTGTCTGAAACTATCCACCTTTAAATCAATATAATTATTTGTAAAATACCAATTCTTCCAGAACCAGTTTAAATTCTGGCCAGCTCCAGCATTGATACTGAAAAAGAAATCCCATGGTGTTGGATGTTTACCATGCCAAAGATCCATATAATGATGCAAGGCTTTTTTGAATACCGCATCCCCTAAATAATCCCGCAATGCGATATAGGATAAGGCGGCTTTAATATAAGCGTTATTTCCGTATCCCAAACCATTTAACTGTGAAGTCATGGTAATCAAAGGCTGATCCTCTTCTGTGGACGGATCAGAAATATATCGTTTCACACGTGAATCTTTAAAGAGCTCCTTGTTCTTTTCGGCCCCGATTTCTGCATTACCAATCCAAAATTCAAGTGCAGTAGCCCAGCCTTCGTCCATATACCCATATCGGGTTTCATTAATTCCCATATAAAATGGAAAATAGGTGTGCGCGATCTCATGATCTGCTGTTTGTCGTGCATCGACAAAATTATCAGGTACACTTGAATCATTGATCATCATCGGGTATTCCATATCCGCAAACCCTTGTACTGCAGTCATCGTCGGGTAAGGATAGGTCACACCGGGCCAATTTTTGGAAAACCAGTCGATGCAATATTGCTGCCAGCCAATATACTGTTCAAAATCAGGAGTACCGGCGACGTAACTGGATTGTACACTGACGCGTTTCGTTCCTAAATCCACACTACCGGCGTCCCAAATGTAATTGTCACTCACACTGAAACAAAAATCTGGAACATAAGTCGCTTTAAACCTCCACTTGTTCCAATCCTGCTGTGCGGTCACCCTACCCTCTTTCATCTCAGATGCTGTAGCAACATGAATAGGCACATCACTTTGCTTCGATTGCTCAAAACGTTCTAAAATAGGTTTCTGTAAAACCTCTGCAGCATTCTGAAGCTCTCCTGTAGCCCATACAACAAAATTTTTAGGAACAGTAATTTCAAACTGATAATCATTGAAACCATTATAGAACTCCTGTCTGCCGTTATGTTCCAAAACGTCCCAGCCATTGTAATCATCATATACAGATATACGTGGATAAGAATAAGCACAATAAAAAGTAGATGCATTGAGGAGGCCTTCTCGATCACTCTCCACCGATAAAGGATATTCCCAGCTAATCTCTAAGGTAGCCACCGTTCCGGGAAGGATTTTCTGTCCAAAATCACCAAGCTTGACTGTCCCCCATTCCCCACTGTTCACCTCATAAACCTGCCCGTTGAGCTTAAATGATTTTATTTTTAGCCCTGATGTCAGGTAGTCGTCAGAGGCATAATTAGCTCTTACGGCATTAGGCTTGTGCACATTATTCACAAATCGGATCGCCAATTGCTTTAAGGTGTCGGGGCTATTATTGGTATACAAAATTGTCTCACTTCCATGAACTGTTTTCGCAGCAGGATCCAACTGTACTTTCACATCATATTTCCCAAAGTTTTGCCAGTAATTTTTGCCCGGCACACCAGTTATAGTACGCGTACCTTTTTCAATGGCCTGCTTAATATTTCTTGGCATATAGAGTTCCTGTGCTTCTACAAAGCCAGTGATCAGCAGTAAGGCTAAACTGCAGCAATATATATTTTTCCTGATCATATTTCCGAATTAGATAATCAAAACTAAGATAAATTTGCGCTTACTTCCAAGTTTAATTACCGGATTCTGTCCTTCTGTGGAAAATAACCCTGACCATAGCATTGACCATAAGCTTATGCCAATTCATCTGGACAAATGGTCTTACCACGCATATTCGCCTATGCAACGATACATGCTGTGGGGGTTGGCTTTATCGCTTTAGAAAACATTTTAATATTTTTGACGTTTAGATTGAAGATAAACCCGAAGGTATGCAGCAATTTTTACGTCGTCATAATTTATTCACGTTCTGTTTTTTCCTACCTTGCTTCCTACTGCTATCCAATAGGCTTGTGGCTCAATCCGAAACTGAAATTGATTCGACCTCCTTCTATAAAAAACAACGTGACTCTATTCTGGCCAATCAATATGACATCTCGGATCTAATTGGCCGGATTATTCACCCCAAACGCAAAAAGGAAAGATCGAGTAAACGTTCTCCGATTACCCTGATGCCAAACATCGCTTATAATCCGACGATTGGCGGACAGATAGGAATCAAGGCCGTTGCCGGAAAAGTACTGGGCGATCCAAAAACGACAACCATGTCGATTGCAGCAACGTCTGCCTCCATTACCACCAAAAATATTATGGTTTTCTACATTAGCCATAATGTATTTACTCCAAACAATAAGTTAAACTTTCAGGGAGCTTTTGCGTTGGTCAAAATGGTGGCGCTTGATGCTGGCTTAGGTATGACCCCACAGGGAAAATGGACTAATGAGGCGGAGGAAATACTTGCCAATCCGGAACATAAAAAATATGGAGCCAAATACAACGCCTTTACTTTTAATGAAAAAGTCTATAAAAAAGTTGCGGATGGTTTATTTTTAGGGGCCGGATTGGCATTCGACCTGCGCCGAAAAATAACAAGCAGTGGCCCAAATGGAGATATTACACCAAACACCATTTATACCGAAAAGCATGGATTTGCTCCAGATAGCTACAACTCCAACGGCCTCTTATTGAATATGCAGTATACCACCCGTGATAATCCCAACAGACCTTATAAGGGGATCTATTCGGACATTGGCCTGCGGTGGAACACAACATTGCTGGGCAGTAGCAAAAGTGCTGTCCAACTAACAACCGACTTTCGTAAATACTTTAGTTTATCGCAATCAGATCCGGCACATGTACTCGCCTTTTGGTATTGGGGTTCTTACAAGCTTGGCGGTGTCCTCCCTTATTTTGACCTCCCGGGAACAGGAAGAGATGCTGCAGTAAGGACTGGTCGTGGTTATACCGTTGGTTATTTCAAAGGACTTTCTTTTGCCTATGCCGAAACAGAATACCGTTTCCCTATTTTAAAAAATCGTTTTTTAAGCGGGGCTGCATTTTTTAATCTCCAAAGTGCTAGCGATGAATTGGGGACAAAATTATTTGAAAGATGGCAGCCGGGGGGGGGGTGCCGGATTACGTGTCCTATTTAACAAAGCCACCCGAACAAATCTTTGTCTTGATTATGCTATAGGAAAATATGGATCCCGTGGCTTCTTCCTTGGATTGAACGAAGCATTTTAATTTAACCTAAACAAGCAAGCGTTCTTTTCTACAAAATCATTAAATTAGCCGATATTGTGACTCTGTCTAAAATCCGTTAGATGGATTCTCCATTGAAGATAAATACATGAATTTACAGACGACTTTTCTATCTATTTTGCTTTTGGGTTTGGTATCCTGTCAGCAGATCACGCAATCTAATCCTCGGGTTATTTCGACGAAAGACAGTGCTGTCGATCATCAAAATCAACAGATTACCGAAAGTCGCCACGCCTTAACTCCTGTATTTGATACGTCTACCTATTCGAATCCACAGACAGAGGAAATGGCCAGTCAGCAACGGCAACAGTTAACCAAACTAGCTGATGCGGGGCTCTTTGAAAAATTCGATCTAAAACTGCGTGCAGATCTAGGGGAAGACCAAAAAGATTATTTTGAGCATCATGCGTATCTTCATATTCTGGCGCAAACAAAAGGGGATATTTTTGGAAATAAAGCGAATGATGTCGCATACATTGTCTATGAAACAGGAAAGCATCAGATTGAAATCCTATTTTTTGATCAAAAAAATAAGCTTTTTAAAACATTGTATCGGGATATACAGGTATCAAATTTACTGCGTCAATCGGATTGTTATTATGCGAATGGGACAGTGGATTACAGCATTGCAGCAGAATTGATCTATCAAGAGGATTATATACGCTCAAGTCAATCAAATTATTTGATGGATGAAAATGCATTCTCGATTGAAAATATTTCAACCAATAACAGATTCGATCTCAAACGTGGGTGCTTAAGCAAGGATTTTTCAACGGATAAAATGTCCAATACCTTATGTATGCCGACGAGTTCGGTATATGCCAATTATCAATGTTTGAAATACAACAAGGCCAAGGCGGTTTTTGAATTATATTTTAGCCAGGAATTTGCAGACTAAGCCTATCTTACCAATAGCAATGAAAAAAAAACACCTAATTGCCGCGATTTTTCTATGCGGTAAATTATATGCCCAAACAGCTGACAGCACGCACAACAGGCTTGAACAGGTCGAAATCAAAGCTTATTTCAATAAACAACCTTTGCTAAGGCTGACGTCATCCGCTGCTGTATTAGGTCAACAGCATATCCAATCCCAGCAATCCTCGAGTCTTGTCGCTGTAATGAATACGGTACCCGGAATACGTATGGAAGAACGCTCTCCGGGGAGCTATCGTTTGGCATTACGCGGCAGTATGCTCCGTTCTCCGTTTGGCATCCGCAATGTCAAGATCTATCTCGATGATTTTCCACTTACAGATGCAGGGGGAAATACCTATCTGAATCTGATAGATCCTTACGCGATCGATCAGATCAATATTTTGAAAGGTCCAGATGGTTCTATATACGGCGCCAACTCCGGCGGGGTAATTTCACTCTACAGCAAAGGTTTTAATACCCTAGCCAAACCCCAAGTCAGCTTACAGCTAACAGGGGGTTCCTATGGCTTATTCCAACAGCAGCTCAATGCTGTACTTCCAATCAATCAGACTCAACAATTGGCTATCAATCAGAGCTGGACACGCAGCGACGGTTATCGTCAACATTCATCGCTAAACAGGAAAAACATCCAACTGAACTATAACTGGCATTATGCCAAGCGTTCAGAACTCAAATTCACGGGATTCTATACCGATCTAGCGTATCAAACTCCCGGAGGTCTTACTGCGGCACAGATGGAGAGCGATCGCCGCCAATCCCGTCCCAAAGCCGGACCGAACCCAAGTGCCGCGGAACAAAAAGCGGCAATCTATGATAAAACCATTTTTGGCGGTGTAAGTAACCTAACGAGTATCAGTTCCAAATTAACCTTGTTTGCCAATGTATTCGGCTCGTCCAACCAGATCAAAAATCCCTTTATCACTAATTACGAAAAAAGGGATGAGAAAAACTTAGGAACACGGCTATATTTATCCTACGTAGATCAACTCTACAAAAAAGTAAAGTATGAACTGCAAATGGGTATAGAGGCTCAAAAAGGCTGGTACGATATAGATAATTATGACAATAACCAAGGGCAGGCCGGAAGTCCACAGGCCAAAGACAAACTGGAAAATAGTCAGCAGACATTCTTTGCACGTGCACAGCTAGCCTGGTCCGAGCGGTTACAGGTCGAATTATCCATGGGGCTAAATACGAATAAAATAGCCTATCAACAACGCTATCCGACTGAACAGAAAGATAAATCGCATATCGATTTTGGCAACACCTGGATGCCACGGGCCGCTGTCTCCTACATGCTGGCTCCAACATTCGCAGCCCGGGCTTCAATTTCAAAGGGATTTTCTGCACCAACGATTGCGGAAGTGCGCTCATCAGACAATGCGATCAATGACGAACTCAGACCAGAAATCGGCACCAACCATGAATTCGGTATACGCTGGCATCTGTGGAACCGTCGAATGATATTGGATGCGGCCGCATACAGCTACCAAATGGAGAATGCCATCATCCGGCAGGTACGCGAAACCGGAGCAGAATATTTTCAGAACGCAGGAAAAATAGATCAAAAGGGATTTGAGGCGTCCATACTACTTTATTTGATAACACCCAAGTCGGCTGGGCTCATCCGTAGCCTACGGGTTGGAAGCAACCTCTCCCTAAATAACTATTCTTTTAAAAACTACCAGGTTGGGGATAAAGATTATACTGGCAACAAACTTACTGCGGTACCAAAAACAGTTTGGGTAAACAGCTTAAATGTGCTTTTCCCCTGTGAGCTTCGTTTGGACCTACTTTCCAATTTGACCGCAGCCATACCATTGGACGATGCCAATACTGTATTTGCAAAACGGTACCACCTTTTGCAAGGCAAAATATCCTGGAGCAAAGCTATAAGTCATAGGTACAAAGTTGGTATTTTTGCTGGTGCTGACAATCTGCTGAACCAAAAGTATAGTCTAGGTAATGACATTAATGCTTTCGGTGGCCGGTATTTCAATCCAGCACCATTGCGAAATTACTATGGCGGTATGAATTTTAATTTTTAATCTAACCGAGTATGGAGTTCCATCAACATACATTAACAACAATAGATTTCGGGACAGTAAGTCGGTATTCTTATTTTCCGTGGATGGACACCATCCTGGGAAATATCCAGATCAATGTCCAGGAGATGGAATTTAATCAGGCGACCTTTCAGGTAATCGAAAGCTACACGAATTTTCAGGTAATGGTTATTTACAAATCACCTGTCACTTCCCTGTTCTGCAACTGTGCGCAAACAGGCTTTTGTACACACCAAAAAGCAACATTAACCAAGCTATTCGGACAAGAAAACTGGCTATCTTTTTTCGACTTTAACCGTTATCGAAATCTACTTAAAAAAGCTGCCGTTCAATATGGTTTGGAAAATGAACCCTCGCTGGAAAACTACTTTTCAGCCCAGGTCAAAAATGCTGAGCTGCAATTCGTTTTAAAAGACAAGCAGCTCACCTCTATAGACGATTTTGATCTACTCGAGCCATCGACCAAACAACCCAAAACTTCCGGAGAACACCAACATACTTTTATTGTATTAACCCGCAATCGCTACTATAAGCAATTACAGGTATTGTTATGCCAGTCAACGCTTTCGAAATCGGGTACCCCAAAAAATCCCATTTCGCTCCTGGAAAGTCAAACGCGCATTTGGCAGACTGACTCTGTCGAAGAAACCCAGTTTTTTGCGGCAATCAACCTGCTGGCCCAACCTTTACAGCAAGCAGATGTCACCATTGAAAGGAGTTTGCGTGCCATTGCCAAAAATCCATTGGCAATAGATTTTTACCTACACGATTATGAGAAAGCAGAGAATATAACGGCTACATCATTATCCCCGGTTCAGCTCAGCTCAAACAAAGGAAATATCAGATTATTTGTGGAACAAAACGATGCATTCTATAGCATCAAAGGGGAACTATCCATTCATGGTATCGTTTATGACCTGCAGGATCTGAATATTCTTTTTGATCAGTTCATCCTGATAAAAAAACAGCTTTTCCTTGTAGAGAATAAACTCCATCTCAAATTGATTCGTTTATTTGGGAACAAAGGCGATCAATTGCGCATACATCGCAACAAGTTCAAAGAGTTTAACGAATTATTTCTAGATCCTCTTGCCAATTCAGTAGAATTAAATTTCAAAGATATCCCCAAAGCGAGCAAACCGCAACTGAAGGAAAACCTGTACTATGAAGATATACAGGCACTCATTTTTCTGGAAGAATCAGAAGATTTCGTAAATATTATACCGGTCATGCGTTATGGGGATGTTGAAGTTCCTATACTGAGTAAGAGAAACATATTTGGAACCGATGCAAAGGGATCCCAATTTTTGGTAGAACGCAAAAAAGAACTAGAAACCAAAGTGATCTCGTTGCTACTCAAGCAACATGCCTACTTTCAGGAACAGTTGGATGACGATAGCTTTCAACATCTTTATTTGCACCGTAAATATTTCTTGGATAAAAACTGGTTTCTGAATGCATTCGATGAATGGCGTAATCATGGTATCCAGATTATTGGGTTCAATACCATAAGGGGAAATAAGCTGAGCCAGTTTAAAGGCAAAATACAGATCGAGGTATTAAGTGGACAAAATTGGTTTAATGCCACTGTACAGGTCAAATTTGGGCCCAAGAGCGTCTCATTGAAAAAACTTGAAAAGGCAATTCGAAACCGTTCCCAATTTATCGCCCTGGATGATGGCACACTCGGTATTTTACCTGAGGAATGGCTAGAAAAATTTGAGGCTTACTTTAACGCAGCAGAAATTATAGAAGATGAACTTATTCAGATACCCAAGTATAAGTTTAATGAAATAGACCAGCTTTTTGATAAACAAGACATGGATCAGAAAGTATCTACTGAGGTCAGCCATTTAAAAAATCAGCTTTCCACATTGGCAACATATCCACCGGTACAATTACCGGAGATTTTTGTCGGAGATTTACGGCCTTATCAACAGCAGGGGCTGCAATGGCTCAATTTTTTGGACAAGCTAAATTTTGGAGCCTGCCTGGCCGATGATATGGGATTAGGCAAAACCGTCCAAATCCTCGCCTTTCTAGCGACCCAAAAAGCAAAGGGAATGCCTCCGACACTATTGGTTCTCCCCACCACACTGATTTTTAACTGGAAACATGAAATTCAGCAATTTCTGCCTTCATTTAACACCATGATTCTTGAAGGGCCAAACCGAAGCGACATCGCGGATCAGTTTGAAAAACTGGATATTGTGCTTATTTCTTACCACAACCTATTGACCGATATCAATAGATTAAAGAAACTGACATTCAACTATGTCATACTTGATGAATCTCAGCACATCAAAAATCCGGATTCACAGCGGTACAAAGCGGTAAATCTATTGCGGTCGAGAAACCGTATTATTCTAACAGGAACGCCTATTGAGAATAATACGATGGATCTATTTGCACAGCTTTCTTTTACTGTTCCGGGTCTATTGGGGAATAAAAAGTATTTTAAGGACGTGTATACAACTCCGATTGATGCTTTTCACGATCGCAAAAGAAAAAAAATGCTGAAGGAAAAAATCAAACCTTTTATCCTGCGGAGAACCAAGCAAGATGTCCTGGATGATCTCCCCGCAAAAAATGAATTGGTGCTCTATTGTGAAATGAAAACTGCACAACGCAGGATCTATGATCTCTATGAAAAAGAATTCCGCGAGTTTATCTCAGCCAAAGACGGGGATGAAATCAAGAAAAGCCCCATGCATGTCCTTAAAGGTTTAACCAAATTACGTCAGATCTGTAATTCCAGTAAATTACTCCAAAGTGAAGACCTAACATCGGCGGAAGATTCGGCAAAGATTGAAATGCTTGTGGAACAGATCCAACATAAAAAAGATCAACATAAAATCATTGTATTCTCGCAATTTGTGAGCATGTTGCGACTGATTAAAGAAGCATTGGATAAAAATGGGATACCGTCGCTTACGCTGACGGGTCAGTCCAGAAACCGTGGGCAGCTGGTCAGCGATTTCCAATCCGATCAAAATATCCGCGTTTTTCTCATCAGCCTCAAGGCCGGAGGTACAGGTCTTAACCTTACAGCGGCAGATGTTGTCTACCTGGTCGACCCCTGGTGGAATCCGGCCGTGGAACAGCAAGCGATCGATCGCATTTATCGTATTGGTCAACGGAAGGATGTCACTGCCGTTCGTCTGATCAGCCCAAACACCGTTGAGGATAAAATCCAGACACTACAACAACATAAGAAGGAAATCAGTAGCACTATTCTCGAATATGGAGGAAGTTTAAACACTTTTTACCTCGATAAGGATTATCTACTAAAAATATTACGGTAGAAGAAATTGTGATACGTAAAAGGGACATCCATGGATGTCCCTTTTACGTATCACAATTTCTTCATAACAATATTATAAAAACATTTTAACGTCACTATATTATTATTTGATGACCTGCTTTCTGTATTTCGAATCAATTATATATTTTACCCCTTTTGCATCCACAAAAACTTGCTTTCCATCGTAACGTTCGTCGAGCTGTTTATCAAGTGCCACGCGATATAATGTACTTGTACCGGAAGAAGAGTATTTTATCTCTGCTTTAGGTTTGTTATGCTCCACAATGGGGTTGGTAGTCTCAGCTGTCCAGTCACTTACCTTATCGATAGTTTCTTTCGCCCCTGTGCTCTTAGTTTTATCATTGGTGACCGGAGCTAATGCAACCATATTAGCATGGATATTTAAAGGAAAAAAAGGATCTATCCAACGATTAGCCAAATGAAAGTTTCCTTCTCCATTACCGAAGGAAGTAAACTGTTGACCCTTTGACCGGCTTGCCAACATGAAAATTGGCAATAAAACTAAAAACCGTCTAAAGAATATTAAATCAACTCCAAACATATCTTTTTAACTTATCCCTCAACTACTTCCAAATAAAATGCCATGTCCCTTTTTCAATGGTATGTTTAACATTTTTTTAACTATCAGTACTGTATTCCTATCCTATTTAACTGGGGACCATAAAAAAGGAATGCCCTTTCCTATAAAAGCCTTCCTAAACATATGACAACACTAAAGACATCCTTTCCCTTACCGGGCGTGTTTTCAATGTAAAAAGAACAGCTGTTGTCCAAGAGCTTCCACGCATTCGCCGGGCTTATTTTAACTGATATAGATCTCGGTAATATATTTAAACACGATACGTTTAGAAATTGCATACTTTTCAAATAGTAAACGGAGGTCATCGTATAAGGTTTTATTTTCATCCCCATCTTTCGGGAAATAAGAAGATGACCTCACTCTTCCCAGAAAGGATTTCAGATCAAACACTTGTTGATTCTGCAAAGAAACTTTTGTCATTGGCCTATCCACAAAAAAATCCCGAAGATCTTCATCACTTATATTTTTGTGACTGACAGATTGATAAGTAGGAATATGCTGACGTAAAAATTGTTCATATTCCTGCTGGAAAGCATCTGTCGGGTCCCGTTGATTCCAGACCAGTACGATATGACCGCTTTTCGTGAGAATACGATTAAATTCCTTATAACAGGCGTTACGATCAAACCAATGAAAAGATTGACCAGCGAAAATCAGATCTACACAGCCCGACTCTATGGATGTATCTTCGGCGGTCGTATTTAATGCGATTAAATTCCGGTATGTTTTAAAATGATGTACAAGGGATTCGCGCATCTCCCGGTTTGGTTCAACGGCAAAGACATCATTTCCGTTTTCCAAAAATAGCTGTGTCGATAAACCTGTACCACTACCGATATCTGCAACCAGCCATCTCTTATTGAAACCGATCTTTTCGCTAAGAATCTGAATAATTTCTTTTGGATAATTGGGTCTAAATTTCTCATAATCCACTACCCTATCTGTAAATCGCTCAATATTATTTTTGTTCATGTTAGATTCCTATAGCTAATCTATTATATCTTCATCTCTGAAGCTATAATATCCATTGTCAGTAAAGATCAGGTGATCATTTACCCTAATATCCATAATTTTTGATGCTTCAACAATTTTTTGCGTCAGAATTCTGTCAGCATTACTGGGTTGCAAAGTGCCAGAGGGATGATTGTGAATCAGTACGATGGAATGGGCTTTTATTGCAAGGGCATTTCTCAGAATGATGCGGACATCGACAGGAGTGAAATCATTTCCGCCACGACCAATAAGTTGCTGATCCAATAATTTGCATCCGGTATTCAGGTAGAGTGTCCAAAACTCCTCATGCGGTAAATCCTGTAAAATAGGTTTCATAAAATCATATACACGTTTACTGCTATTCAAAACTTTTCTTGCCTCGGACGGAGATTCCTTCTTACGTCGTGCCAGCTCCAATGCGGCGATGATGGATATCGCTTTGGCCTCACCAATACCTTTATATCGACTCAATTCGTTGACATCCATCTTTGAAAGCGTATCCAAGCTATTGTTGACATCCGCTAAAATTCGTCGGCAAAGTGCTACAGCACTTTCATCCATCGAACCCGAGCCAATCAGAATCGCCAATAGCTCCGCGTCGGAAAGAGCTCTCCTTCCCTGACTTACTAATTTCTCGCGGGGTCGATCTGCCTCGGACCATTCCCTGATAACTAATTTATGCAGATTTGACATGATTTAAATTATAACCGGCTAGCTGACATAAATATAAAAAATATTTCACATTATTCTAAAGGTCATCCCGCGACAAATCATGCAATTTTAAAAAATGGAATCTGCGAATTACTTCGCATTTCACTCTGAAACATTATCTTTGTATTTCATAAAAATTTTTGAACATGAGTAAAGCGATTATTAAAACAGAAAAAGGCGACATGACTGTGCAATTCTACACAGCTGATGCTCCAAATACAGTAGCAAATTTCATTAAACTTGCTAAATCAGGTTATTATGATGGATTGGCTTTCCACCGTGTTATCCCTGATTTTGTGGTTCAAGGTGGTTGTCCAAATTCACGCGAAGGCGCTGCAGGTATCCCTGGAACTGGTGGCCCCGGTTATAAAATCGACTGTGAATTAACAGGAGAAAATCAGTACCATGATAGAGGTGTATTGTCGATGGCTCATGCCGGACGCAATACAGGTGGTTCTCAATTTTTCATTTGCCATAGCCGCAACAACACAGCGCACTTGGACCGTAACCATACTTGTTTCGGAAAAGTAATCGAGAATGTTGATGTAGTAGACGATATCAGACAAGGAGACCGCATTTTATCAATTGAAGTAATCGAAGATTAATTCTGGAGGTTTAAAAAAAATTAAGATGAATTTAAGAGCATTAGTATCTGTAACTGGTAAACCAGGATTGTTCAAATTGGTTGGACAAAATAAGGGTGGTTTTATTCTGGAAACCCTTGATCAAGCAAAAATTAAGACAGTGGTAAGTTTATCTTCAACAAAAATGGCAACATTGGAAGATATCACGATTTATGGTGACGAAGAAGAAATCCGCCTTTTGGATATATTTGAGACCATTAAAGAAAAAGGATTGACCTTGCCTGATACAAAATCGGATGCTGCTACATTGCGAGAGTTCTTCCGCGAAGTCGCTCCTGGTCATGATGAATCCCGTGTATATACATCAGATATCAAAAAAGTGATCACTTGGTACAATATTATCAAAGAGTTTCCTTTATTTGAAGAAGAAGCACCAGCTCCTTTGGTATAATGGGATAGCGAATAAATAGAAAAGGAGTTGACAGAGTCAACTCCTTTTCTATTTATTCAAGTTTTGTTATTCCTATCTAGTTTCACAGAAAAGCCCTAGATTCTCTCCAGGGCTATAATTATAAAAATTTATCTTGTATGGATTACTTTTTCCAAAATGGATACTAGTGACCTTTTGGTTCAACATCTACACGTTTGATATCTGCCCCTAGCTTACGTAAACGCTCCTCGATATCCTGATAGCCACGTTCGATCTGCTCGATATTGTGAATCACAGATTTACCTTTTGCAGATAATGCCGCGATCAATAAGGATACTCCTGCACGGATATCTGGAGATGTCATTTCGATACCCTTCAGTGTGTGTGATTTGTTCAAACCAATGACAGTAGCACGGTGCGGATCACATAAAATAATCTGTGCACCCATATCGATCAATTTGTCGACAAAGAACAGTCTACTTTCAAACATCTTTTGGTGAATCAAAACATTTCCCTTTGCTTGTGTTGCCACTACGAGAATAATACTCAATAGATCCGGTGTGAATCCAGGCCATGGCGCATCCGATATGGTCAGGATAGAACCATCTATAAATGTATCAATTTCGTAAGAATCCTGAGCCGGAATAAAGATATCATCCCCGCGTAGTTCAAACTGAATCCCTAAGCGAGAGAATACCGATGGAATTACACCCAGTTCCTGGAAACAAACATCTTTAATAGTAATTTCAGAACCTGTCATTGCGGCTAATCCAATAAAAGAGCCGATCTCGATCATATCAGGTAACATGCGGTGAGATGTTCCGCCAAGGCGTTCTACACCTTCAATGGTCAATAAATTGGATCCAATACCCGATATCTTTGCTCCCATCCGGTTCAACATCTTACAGAGCTGTTGCAAATAAGGTTCGCACGCCGCATTGTAAATGGTTGTTGTTCCTTTGGCCAATACAGCAGCCATAACGATATTTGCTGTACCAGTAACAGAAGCTTCGTCCAATAAGATGTAGTTACCTTTTAGTTCAGTAGCATCCACATTAAAAAAATGTGTTGAAGCATCGTAAACAAATTTGGCTCCTAGTTTTTCAAAGCCCAGAAAATGGGTATCCAAACGTCGGCGCCCAATTTTATCACCCCCTGGTTTTGGAATGGCAGCCTTCCCAAATCTAGCCAACAATGGTCCGACAATCATAATAGAACCACGCAAGCCACCACCTTTCTCTTTAAATTCAGGCGATTGGAAATAATCTATATTAATATCTTTCGCTTCAAAAACGTAAGTATCTTTGTCTATCCGATCAATCTTAACGCCTAACGCGCCTAATAGATCAATTAATTTATTGACATCCTTAATATCGGGAATATTACTGATGGTCATGGGTTCCTCAGTCAGTAAAACTGCTGACAGAATCTGTAAAGCTTCATTTTTTGCTCCCTGAGGAATAATCTCTCCCTTTAACGGTTTTCCACCGATTATTTCAAATGCATTCATTTATATAACTGATATCTTCTTATTACACCAAAACCCGGCTTATAATTTAGCTTATGCCACTAAATGACATTGCGGGATTCTTAAAATCAACGAAATTATACTAAAAAATTTTATGGCATTGTCCGATCAACAAATCAAGATCGCATCAGATTTTATTAATCCAATATCTAAACCAAAGCTGACAGACAAATCCATGCTATAAATAAAGAAGGCAATTGTAAAGAAATCTATGAATCACTTCGCAATTGCCTGCTTCTTAAACTAAAAACTTAAAGAACTAGCCTCTTTTATTATTGTAATTATTTTGAGGTTTTCTATTTCTATTGTTGTTATTATTGTTATTGCTACCAAAGTTATTGCGCTTCATGTTGTTATTGTTATTTGACATACGGGGTTTGCTGCCACCACTGCCTTTTGACTGATAACCTGAAGAACTATTGTTATTATTGCTGTTGTTATTATTATTTCCACCAGAGTTGGTCGTTGCCGGTCCTTTGACACGATTTCCCGGAGGCGGGGTTTTAAAATCAAGTTTGGTCAATACCGTACCTTCAGGTAAGGTTAATTGATATCCAGACAGTTCTTTCAGATCCTGAATGATCAATTCATCTGATACGGAATCCTTGTTCCAGGTAAGGTACGCCATTTTCATAAAATTGGCGATACCAATAACCATCTGCTCCCGCTTGGATTCATCAGTTACCTTCAATGCCTTATCGATCATTTTCTCCACTGTAAATCCGTAATGTTTGAATTTAATCGAATGCTGAGGATAACCTAAGTGCTCGACTTCGTGTTTAACACTTTTGGCTGTAGCAATAGGATAAGGCGAGTCAATATCAAGCTTAAAATCTGAGATGATCTGTAGGTGATCCCAAAGTTTATGCTTAAAATCAGAAACGTCTCTCAAATGTGGGTTCAGTACCCCCATCATGTCGATCACGATTTGGGCATGTTTATTTCGTTCTTCCTTTGTGGGTAAAGTACAGATGTAATCTACCATATTTTGCACATTGCGGCCATATTCTGCAAGGATCAATTTTGGCCTAGTGCTGTTGTAGTCAAAGTTCATATAGCTAATATAAGTACCTATTAAACGGTTAAGATCTCGTTTTGGTATTTTATTATTGAATTATTCTAAGTTTTGCAAATTTAAGCAACAATTGTTTCTGCCCCAACTCTTTAAAGAAAATAGTTGCTTTTATATCTCCTTTGTTTCCTTCGAGGTTGACAACCTTACCAAATCCAAAGCGTTCATGTTCAACTTCCATGCCGACCTGAAGATTTGATGTGTCAGAAGGAGCAAAACCCGCAGTAGGTTTGTGGGCTTTTGGCAGTATCGACGTTGTTTTGACCATTGGCTTAGGCTTAGGTTTCGAAAACACATCGTCACTATCCTTTTGTTGCCATGCAATTCGTTCGCCCTGAAAACTGCCGGCTGAGGCGGAAGTTTGTCGTGGTTTAAAATCCAATGCAAGACAAGCAGGATTCAATTCATCCAAAAAACGACTGGGTTCGCAATTATTCAACGTTCCCCAACGATATCGCGAAGTAGCATACGAAAGTAGTAATTTTTTTTCAGCTCTGGTAACAGCAACGTAAAAAAGTCTTCTTTCTTCTTCCAATTCCGATCTGGAATTCAATGACAACTGAGAGGGAAACAAGTTTTCTTCAAGACCTACAATAAATACGATTGGAAACTCAAGTCCCTTGGAAGAGTGTATTGTCATCAAGGAAACCGTATCTGCATTTGGATCTTTATCGTTGTCATCATTGGTCAACAAAGCAATATCCTGCATGTATACATCAAGACCACGCTCTTCAATATCCTCGCGTTCCGAAAACTCCTTAATACCATTAAGTAGCTCCTGAATATTTTCATAACGCGCTAATCCTTCGACAGATTTATCTTCGTATAGTTCTTTCAATATACCACAATGCTGTGCGATATGCATGGCGGTATCAAATGCATTGTTATTTTTAGCCAATGCCTGAAAACTCTGTATCATCTGCGCAAAACCACCTACTGAGGTCGCACTACGACCATCCAGAAAATGCGCTGAATTGGCAACAACATCCCATATACGATATTGATTTTGATCTGCAGCAATCATAATCTTCTCTATGGTTGTATCTCCAATCCCCCGACGTGGGTAATTGATGACACGTTTCAGGGCCTCCTCATCATTGGGATTAAAAGTAAGACGGAAATAAGCAATCAGGTCTTTAATCTCTTTTCTTTGGTAGAAAGATGTCCCGCCATAGATTTTATAAGGTATATTGATCTTCCGCAGGGCCTCCTCCATCGCCCTTGACTGCGCATTGGTCCGATAAAGAATCGCAAAATCTTTGTAATTGAGTCCCTTCAGAGATTTCTCTTCAATGATTTGGTCCGCAACGATTTTCCCCTCTTCGTTATCAGAGAAGGCGCGTGAAACCTTAATTTTCTCTCCTTCTTCATTATCCGAAAAAACGTTTTTTTCCAGCTGATTCTGATTATTAGCGATCACCGAATTGGCTGCATTAACGATCATTTTGGTGGATCTATAATTTTGTTCCAATTTAAAGATCTTCACATCTGGATAATCTTTCTGGAAATTCAGAATATTCTGGATATTTGCTCCCCGAAAGGCATATATAGACTGTGCATCGTCACCCACAACGCAGATATTTTCATTGACGGCCGCCAGTCGTTTTACAATCAGGTACTGGGAAAAGTTCGTATCCTGATACTCATCGACCATGAGGTAACGGAATTGATGCTGGTATTTGTGCAATACCTCAGGATGTTTGTTCAATAAAACATTTGTCTTGAACAGGAGATCATCAAAATCCATGGCACCTGCACGGTAACAACGCTGTGCATAGGTCATGTAAATCTGTCCCAATTGACCACGTCCATTCGAAATATCCTCAGCTAATATAGCTTCGTTCTTATTGTACTCCTGTGGCGAGATCAAGTTATTCTTGGCTTGGGATATCCGACCGTAAACATGATTGACATTATATAATTTGTCATCCAGGTTCATTTCCTTTAGGATCGCACGTAGCAGACTTTTGGTATCATCGGTATCGTAGATGGTAAAATTTCGGGGATATCCAATTAGTTCAGCTTCTACGCGAAGTATCTTTGCGAATACGGAGTGAAATGTCCCCATCCAAATATTTTTTGCTTCGCTTCCCACGACAGAAACAATACGCGCTCGCATTTCCTTGGCTGCTTTATTCGTAAATGTCAAGACCAAGATATTGAATGGATCAATTCCTTTTTGAATCAAATGTGCGACACGATAAGTAATTACCCGTGTTTTTCCTGAACCAGCTCCTGCAACAATCATGACAGGGCCTTCTGTTTGCTCTACGGCTCCTCGTTGTGAAGGGTTTAAACCCGCTAAATAATCCAAATTAACTCCTTAAATTTTAAAACCTGAGAATAGGGTATAAAAGTACAAATTTCCCCGCGATCACTGGAGCTATCTTGCTAATATTTTTACACAAAAAAACCTGATAATGCAAATTATCAGGTTTTATATAAATAAAGCCCAGTTTAGCCTCTGCTATTATAGTTAGGAGCTTCTTTTGTAATCGAGATATTATGTGGATGAGATTCTCTCAAACCGGCACCTGTAATACGGACAAATTGTGCTTCCTGTAGTTTTTCAATTGTTGCGGCACCACAATAACCCATTGAAGCGCGCAACCCACCGATATACTGATATACGACCTCAGCCAATGTACCTTTATAAGGAACACGACCAACAATACCCTCTGGAACCAGCTTTTTGATATCATCTTCTACATCCTGAAAGTAACGATCTTTAGAACCTTTTTCCATTGCTTCGATAGATCCCATACCACGGTAGGATTTAAATTTACGTCCTTCGTAGATAATAGTTTCTCCTGGAGCTTCCTCAACGCCGGCAAATAGCGATCCAGCCATAATGGTGCTCGCCCCTGCAGCAATCGCTTTTGCGATATCACCGGTTTGTTTGATCCCCCCATCAGCGATCAATGGTACTCCAGTACCTTTTAGCGCTTTAGCGACTTCGTAAACAGCGTATAATTGGGGAACACCAACACCTGCAATAATACGGGTTGTACAGATCGAGCCTGGCCCGATACCTACCTTTACAGCATCCGCGCCAGCTTCAGCTAATGCTGTTGCAGCCGCTCCTGTTGCAATATTTCCGACGATCACCTGTAGTTCTGGGAACTTGGATTTCACCAATTTCAATTTGTCAATTACACCTTTAGAGTGTCCGTGCGCAGTATCAATGGTTACTACGTCCACACCTGCCTTTACCAAAGCTTCAACCCGGTCCAATGTATCTGGGGTAACACCGACAGCAGCACCTACTAATAGACGACCATGGCTATCTTTAGCAGCATTTGGATAGTGCTTATATTTTTGTATATCCTTAAAAGTGATCAAACCTTTCAGGATACCTTCCTTATTGACAACAGGAAGTTTCTCGATTTTTTCGTTCTGGAGAATTTCTTCAGCTTTCACCAAATCCGTTCCTTCGGGGGCAACGACAAGATTATCTTTCGTCATCAGCTCATTGATCGGACGGCGCATATCTTTTTGAAAACGAAGGTCACGATTGGTGACGATACCCACTAACTGCCCTTTTTCGTTAACCACTGGAATTCCCCCAATTTTATGTTCTTTCATAATATTGAAGGCGTCGCCAACAGTTGCAGTAGCCAATAATGTTACCGGATCTTGGATCATGCCGCTTTCAGAACGCTTTACTTTACGCACCTCAGCAGCTTGCTCTGCAATAGTCATGTTTTTATGTAACATACCAATACCGCCCGCCTGTGCGATCGCAATTGCTAAATCAGCACCCGTTACTGTATCCATTGCCGCAGAAACCAATGGAATATTTAATTTGATTTTTTTTGTCAGCGAGGTACTCGTATCGACGTCACGGGGTAAAATTTCAGAATAAGCTGGAATTAATAAGACGTCATCGTAAGTGAGACCTTCTGCTACGAATTTTTGTGGATCTAATTGCATGGCAAATATGTATTGGGTTTTCTATTTGCCAGGCAAATTTAAGAAAAATAAGCAATATAAAAAAATAAAATAAACAAATTACAATCGTTAGACAAATTAGAACGGTTATGAATTGATACAAAAGGTTATTTCCCACCGTTACTTCTTTTTTTGGCAAGCTATTTGCTTTTGCTTACACGAAAAGTAATTTTAATTAATTGAAAATATAAGTAAAGATAATTATGAAAAAGACCTTACTCTCATTAGCTGCTGTTGCAGCATTAGCATTTGGTGCACAAGAAGCAAAAGCTCAATCTCCGCAACGTGCTGCTATCGGTGTTGTTTTCGATGGTTCAGGCGGTGACCTTTGGGGTGTTCAATACAAACAATCTATGGGCGGCGCCAATAATGGTCAGGCACAGGTGATGTTTGATGACAACGTTGTAGCTGTAGGTGCGGATTATCAATACGCTAGACCATTCCGTGGTGTAAACGGTTTGGGCTGGTATGCAGGTGTTGGTGCGCAGTTGACATTTGTTGATGCAGGTGACAACGTCACTTTCGTAGGTTTAAGACCACAATTGGGTCTAGAATTTAAAATCCCAGCTGCTCCTATCGGATTTCATGCTGACTGGAAACCAAACTGGACATTAAACCACGGTTCTGACTTTGACGCATCAACTTTCTCTTTCGGTATTAAATATACATTGAGATAGTATTAAAAAAAGATAAAAAGGCCCTGATCAAGTTAGATCAGGGCCTTTTTTTTTATAAAATAAATGCGTTAAATATTTCTTTTTTTCCGCAATTCTTCTAATTTTATGCCTTTGACCTAAATGGCATAAATAAAGCTTTTCATTCTACAAAAATTTTATACCTTTGCCATTCTTGGTAAAGTGTGATTAAACAAGAACTAATTATCAATTACATAAACAGTATTTAACATTAAAATTAATACAATTAATAACAGACGATGCAAGGTAAAGGGCTGATTAAACTTTTAGTGATAGTGGTGTCATTAGCGTGTCTATACTCCCTATCATTTACTTGGGTGACCCGCAAGGTGGAGCGAGATGCAGATAATTTTGCCAAAGGAGATTTGGCAAAGGAGAAACGCTATCTAGACTCAATGGCAGGTGAAGTAGTGTACAATTTAGGTTTTGCGAAATACACCTATCGGGAAGCAAAAGCAAATGAACTGGCTTTAGGATTGGATTTGAAAGGTGGTATGAACGTTACCATGGAGATCTCATTGGATGAATTGATCCGTAATCTGGCCAACAATCCAAAAGATGAGAAATTCAACAAAGCGTTGGAACAGGCGGTAGCAAAAAGCAAAACCAGTCAGAAAACGGTCGTAGCTTTATTCATGGAAGAATACAAATCCCTTGGAGCTTCTACCCCACTTTCGACATTCTTTTCAACAAAAGACAATGCTTCTTTGATTAAACCGGGTGATTCCGATTCAAAAGTTGAATCGTTCCTTCAAAAAGAAGCTGACAACGCCATTCAAAATTCATACAAAGTACTACGTACACGTATTGATAAATTTGGTGTTGCTTCACCGAACATCCAGATTCAACAAGGTACAAACCGTATCTTAATTGAGTTACCAGGTGTAAAAGACGAAAGCCGTGTCCGTAATCTTCTTCAAGGTTCAGCTAAATTGGAGTTTTACGAAACTTTCACAAATCAAGAAGTTTATCCGTTATTAGAAAATATTGACAGAACATTAGCAAGCACTTTAAATGCTGCTCCGGCGGCGAACAACAATGCTCCTGCTGACACAACGAAAAAGTCAGACGATTTACTTTCTAACCTAACCGGTGGTCAAAAGGACAATAAAGCTAAAAAAGACAGTGCGGCACTTAATCTAGGTCAGAAAAATCCATTATTTGAAGTATTACGTCCAGCAGTTTATATGGGCGAAAACCAGCAAATGGCCCTTATGCCAGGCGCTATGGTTGGTAATGCTGCCTTAAAAGATACGTCCAAAGTAAACGCTTACTTGCAACGTCCAGAGGTAAAATCAATTCTTCCGGGCAACTTGAAGCTTTTATGGGCTGTAAAACCTGAGCAAAAAACACCAGAACAACTTTCTCTATATGCCATCAAAGCAGTAGGCCCAGATAATGGCGCCGTATTGACCGGTGATGTGATCACAGATGCTAACTCCAACTTTGATGAGAAAAACCAGCCTGTTGTTGGTATGCAAATGAACAGTGAAGGTGCACGTGAGTGGAAAAAAATCACGGCAAAAGCTGCTCAAAATAGAGATGCAATTGCTATCGTATTGGATAATGTGGTTTATTCTGCCCCTTCTGTTAACGGTGAAATTCCAAACGGAAGTTCATCTATCTCCGGTTCATTTACGGTAGAGGACACAAAAGATTTAGCAAACGTTTTAAAAGCTGGTCGTCTTCCAACTACGGCTAAAATCGTTGAAGAAGCGATTGTAGGCCCTACTTTGGGACAAGCAGCGATTGATGCTGGTATCAACTCAGCGGTAATCGGTATTATCGTGGTCATGATCTTCATGATTGCATATTACAACACTGCAGGTATTGTGGCTAACATTGCTGTATTGTTGAACGTATTTATTATCATGGGGGTATTAGCCTCACTCAATGCTGTACTGACCTTGCCTGGTATTGCCGGTATCGTATTGACAATGGGTACGGCCGTCGACGCCAACGTACTGATCTATGAACGTATCCGTGAGGAACTTGGCTTAGGAAAATCAATTCGTCAGGCAGTTGCGGATGGTTATAAACATGCTTTACCATCGATCTTAGATTCTCAGATTACGACATTCTTAATCGGTATTATCTTATTCTTATTTGGTAGTGGTCCGATCTTAGGTTTTGCTACTACATTGATGGTGGGTATCATTACATCATTGTTTACAGCAATACTTGTAACACGCGTTATTATCGAATGGATGCTGGAAAAAGATATTAAAATCAAAGTATCTTTCCCATGGTCTGCAAATACCTTGCATAATGCAAACTTCAAATTCGTTCAAAAACGTAAAGTATTCTATGCAATCTCTGTTGTAGCGGTCTTAATTTCCGCAGCCTCAATTTTCACAAAAGGTTTCAGCTTAGGTGTGGATTTCCAAGGTGGACGTACCTATACTGTTCGTTTCGATAAAACGGTTGATCCCGAAGCTGTTCGTACCAGTTTGGATGATATTTTCCAAAAAACAACGGAAGTAAAAGTATTTGGTGCATCAAACCAACTTCGCGTTACGACCACATATCATATTGAAGAAACTTCCGATGCAGCCGATAAAGAAGTATTGGATAAATTAAATCAAGGACTAGCTAAGGTAGATGCCTCCAACAAACATGAGATCCTGTCGTCACAAAAAGTAGGACCTAGTATCGCATCAGACATCAAGTCTAGAGCGACTAGCTCAGCAATCTTCTCCATTATCATCGTAGCGGCTTATATCTTAATCCGTTTCCGCAAATGGGAATACTCTGTGGGTGCAGCTATTGCAACCATCCACGATGCGATTATTCTATTGGGTTTATTCTCTATATTAGATGGTATTGTACCATTCTCCTTGGACATTGACCAACACTTTGTAGCAGCCATCTTAACGGTAATCGCATACTCGGTGAATGATACGGTTGTTGTATTTGACCGCTTAAGAGAGTTCGTAACAAAACCTAATGCGCATAATGAAGATCTTGGCGAAGTTGTTAATCACGCAATCAACTCAACATTGAGTAGAACAATCATTACTTCATTGACGATTATTTTCGTTCTTGCGGTCTTGTTCATCTTTGGTGGTGAGGTAATCCGTGGATTCTCTTTCGCGATCTTAATCGGTGTGATTGTAGGTACCTATTCTTCCATTATCTTAGCAGCACCTTCCGTATACGACTTACGTAAAGGAAAGCACCTAGCTGAAGGTAATACAGCAAAAAAAGCTGAAGTAGTAAGACCATAATCGATTTTAAAATATCGTAAAAAGGCGTTCAAAAATTTGAACGCCTTTTTTATTGCATTCAAATTACTTGTCACACTAAATATTTTAAATATATTTGTCATACTAAATATTTGTATGCTAAACGAAAAATTTGACCGTTATTCTTTTATCCTGGATCAAACAGCCAGGAAGGTAAAACAATTTGCTCAATCATCTTTTTCTGAAAAGGGATTTGACATTACAGTGGATCAATGGGCTGTCTTAAAGGCACTGTATGAAACCGAACAACTGTCTCAGAAAGAATTAGCCAAGCGCTGCGGCAAAGACCAACCCACCCTAACCCGTATCGTGGATATCTTATTGAAGAAAGGTTTGGCTGAACGTGTTATTGATGAGACAGATCGACGAAGCCTCTATCTTCATTTGACGGAAGAAGGTAAGCTTAAGGTTGCTTCCCTATCCCCCCTCGTCGCGGAGATCCGCATGAAAGCCTGGGAGAAATTAACGGAAAAAGATTTCGAGGATTTTACAAGAATATTAAATACGATTTACAACAATTTAAATGTATAATCACTATGATAAATACTGACATTTGTATCATCGGTGCTGGACCAGTAGGGTTGTTTGCTGTTTTCGAAGCCGGCCTTCTAAAAATGAGATGCCATCTGATTGATGTTTTACCTCAGGTGGGCGGACAGTTATCTGAAATATATCCACACAAACCGATTTATGATATACCTGGCTATCCGAGCATTACAGCACAGGAGCTTATCGATAATCAACTCGAGCAAATAAAACCTTTTGCACCCACTTTTACACTGGGTGAACGTGTAGAACAGATCGAAAAACAGGATGATGGTTCCTTTATCATCGCCACAAGTGATGATACCAAAGTGCATGCACAGGTTATTGTGATCGCCGGCGGGCTCGGTTGTTTTGAACCGCGTAAGCCAGAGATCCAAAATCTGCATCTATTTGAGGGGAAGGGCGTGGATTATATGGTAAAAGATCCTGCAAAATATGCTGGCAAACGGATTGTGATTGCCGGGGGTGGCGACTCAGCGCTGGATTGGACTTACCATTTAGCTGATATTGCACAACAGGTTACACTCATTCACCGCAGTGATTCTTTTCGGGGAGCGCCCGATTCAGCGGAAAAGGTCTTCAAACTGGCTCAACAGGGCAAAATCAATTTACTGTTGTCCCATAACCTAAGCAGCATACACGGAAATGGTATCCTTACAGCTGTCGAGACGGTAAATAAAGAAAAGGAAACTATTACGATTGAAGCAGACTATTTCATTCCGCTATATGGTCTGACACCAAAACTGGGTCCTATCGCGGACTGGGGATTAAATATTGATAAAAATGCAATTGAAGTCAATACTTTTGATTATTCGACCAACGTCGAACGTATCTATGCCATTGGCGATATCAATACCTATCCTGGCAAACTAAAGTTGATTCTCTGCGGCTACCATGAAGCTGCACTGATGTGCCAAAGTGCATTCAAATTTGTTTACCCGGATCAAAAGCTAACATTTAAATATACAACCGTCAACGGTATAAATACCTTTTAGTCATGGAAGACAATTTGATACAATTAACTGTCGTCGATCGCGATGGCTCGGAAAATACAATCGAGATACCTACGGATATCAATCTGTCGTTAATGGAAATTCTGAAAGCGTCCGAATACGATATACTGGCCACCTGCGGTGGCATGGCGTTATGTGCTACATGCCATATTGAAGTTCTCGAAGGCCTGGAAAATCTTTCCGAAGCCAGTGATCAGGAATTGGATATGCTGGACACATTGCCAGATGCAGATGGACAAAGCCGGCTCGCTTGTCAGCTCCACTTGCACGCAAATAACAATGGGATGAAAATCAAGGTCAAAGGTTCGTTGCAATAGCTAGGTCATTGTGTATTTTATACACAATGACCTAGCTATCCATGTAATTTTTTTTTAAACGCCCTTTCGGGCCATAAAAGACTTAAAACCAAAACACTACAAAATATTTTATCAAAAGAATTGGCCTTATAACGATAAATTTCACAATGTATTGCCATAATAAATAAATATTTTTTAGCTTTTTGGTTCAAAATTTAAGATATTTGCAGCTTAATTCGATTGTACGAATTTTTACAACAAACTATTAAAAATATGCCAAGCAATAGTTCAAATAGAAAATTCCCAAGAGTAATCATTATTGGTGCTGGATTTGGAGGAATTGAAGTTGCTAAAAAGCTTAAAAATAAGGAAGTTGAAGTTCTCTTATTAGATAGAAACAACTTTCACACCTTTCAACCACTCATGTACCAAGTTGCTACCGGTACGCTTTCGGCGGACTCTATTTCCTTCCCTGTCCGTAAAATGTTCAAAAATCAGGATAACTTCCATTTTCGACTTGCCGATGTAAAAAGCATCGACAACGAGGCCAAAATAGTTAAAACTGATATTGGAGATTTTGACTACGATTATTTGGTTGTTGCCACTGGTGCCACGACAAATTTCTTTGGCAATCAGCAGATCACAAAATATGCCTTGCCAATGAAAAACATCCAGGAGGCACTCAATATACGAAGTTATGTTCTTCAAAACCTTGAAGAAGCCGTAATGATACCGAATCCAGAAGATCGTAAGCCACACCTGAACTTTGTGATCGTTGGAGGTGGTCCTACAGGGGTAGAGCTTTCTGGTGCTATTGCAGAAATCAAAAATAACGTGCTGGAAAAAGACTATCCTGAATTGAAGAAATCAGAGATGTCTGTATACCTGGTAGAAGGCTTACCAAAGGTTCTGGCCAACCTATCAGAGAAAGCATCAAAAAATTCCGAGAAGTATTTAAAAGATTTGGGTGTTGAAGTACTATTGAATGTACAGGTAACCGGATATGATGGTAAATCGATCACCTTCGCCGATGGCAGGAGCATAGAAACCAAAACGGTAATCTGGGGCGCAGGTGTCGCAGGTCAATATCCGGATGGATTCAAAAAAGAAGTTATCCAGCGCGGTAACCGTATACAAACGGATGATCAATGTCGTGTCATTGACATGCCTGGTGTCTACGCGATTGGCGACGTATCCGCATTTATTACAGATGACTTACCTCGTGGTTTACCTGGAGTTGCTCCAGTAGCACAACAACAGGGAGGCTATGTTGCCAAACACATCCTTCAAACGATGTCCAACCAGCCTACCGAAAAATTCAGCTATTTTGACAAGGGCTCAATGGCTACGGTAGGACGTAATAAAGCCGTCGTTGACATGGGCAAAATTCACTTCAGTGGTTTCTTCGGATGGATGACCTGGATGTTTGTTCACCTGATGTCTATTTATGGGTTTAGAAATAAGTTGATCACATTTGTCAACTGGTCGCTGAAGTTTTTTACCAAAAACAGTGGTGTTCGTTTAATTTTCCATAAATATGACGAGCCTAAGCCCGAAGAACAAACAACAACTGCTCAATAGAATTGATAACAAATAATTTAAGTGAAACAAGGAAGCCTGTTTCTTCAATCAAAAAAAGAATGCCGTTATTTTAGTATATAACGGCATTCTTTTTTTCCTGCCAACCTAAAACCACGTGGAATCAGGTTCTAAAAAATTCTCTGGCATAACATCCTCCCCATCCTTTATAAAATTATCGAAACTACAATTTCATTCTTATCAGCCCTTCTACGTATAAAAAAGATCTCAAAAGCAATTTTTTAACACCTACTTGGTATTGTATCCAATAAAAAATAAGTTGCTGCTGGACGTAACAATTGCAGATTATATTCGTTAAATTTAAAGACAGTTTTTTCCAGATAGAATTTACTTGCAGAATATAGTTTTTTTTGATGTAGAACCTCAAAAAGATTAATTTTTTTTGTGTAGGTTTGCATATTATTTTAAAATAGCTTAAGGATTAGCAAATGGGCTTATTTAATTGGTTTACGCAAGAAGTTGCGATTGACTTGGGTACTGCGAACACCCTGATAATTCATAATGACAAAGTAGTAGTGGATGAGCCTTCTATTGTTGCATTTGACCGCACCACAAACAAAGTGATTGCTATTGGTCGTCAGGCCATGCAGATGGAAGGTAAAACACACGATAATATAAAAACAGTACGACCTTTACGTGATGGTGTAATTGCTGATTTTACAGCGGCTGAACACCTGATCAGAGGGATGGTAAAATTGGTCAACAATGGTAAAAGTTGGTTTTTCCCATCCTTGCGCATGGTTGTGTGTATCCCGTCAGGCATCACCGAGGTGGAGAAGAGAGCGGTGCGCGATTCTGCAGAAATTGCAGGCGCGAAAGAAGTTTATCTGATCCATGAACCCATGGCTGCTGCCGTAGGTATCGGTATCGATGTGGAAGAGCCAATGGGTAACATGATTATTGATATTGGTGGTGGTACGACAGAAATTGCCGTTATCGCATTATCTGGTATCGTATGTGACCAGTCTATTCGTGTAGCGGGTGACAATTTTGACTCTGATATTGTTCAATACATCCGTAGACAGCATAATATCATGATCGGTGAACGTACAGCGGAGAAGATTAAGATTGAGGTAGGTGCTGCACTTCCTGAATTACAGGAGCCACCGGCAGATTTTGCGGTACAGGGCCGTGACCTGATGACGGGTATTCCTAAACAGATTACTGTTTCTTATACCGAAATCGCCCATTGTCTGGATAAATCAATTTCCAAAATCGAAGAAGCAATCCTAAAAGCGCTTGAAATCACGCCGCCTGAGCTTTCGGCTGATATCTATCAAACCGGTATCTATCTGACTGGTGGTGGCGCCTTGTTACGTGGTTTGGACCGTCGTATTCAGGCAAAAACAAAACTTCCGGTGCACATTGCCGAGGATCCTCTTCGTGCTGTTGTTAGAGGTACTGGTATTGCGCTTAAAAACATTGGTCGATTCAAATTCTTGATGCAATAATTAGCGTTCGATAATTAACAAGATTTTATTAAAGAGCGATATAATATGCAAAATTATTATATCGCTTGCTTATTAAATACCCACAATAAAAGATGAGAAACCTTTGGTTATTCCTGAGACGATATAATGCATTCTTTTGGTTTATCCTATTTTTTGGATTCTCGTTATTTTTGGTCATTACGAATAACTCATTTCAACGCAACTCGGTCCTAAATTCTTCCAATAGCGTAATCGGAAGTCTCTATGCAAAAGTCAACTCCTGGAAAAGCTACTTACATCTCGGGGAGACAAATGATGCTTTAGCTAAAGAGAATGCGCAATTACGGAAAGACCTTCAATCCTATAAGTCAACAGATAGTATCAAGATCGGCCCCGTACCGGCCATCGACAGCAGCGAATTCGGACGTTACCAATTTCTTATTGCGAATGTAATCAACAATAGCATCCATCAAAAAGCGAATACGATCACATTGGATAAAGGCAGTAAAGACGGTATTGAAAAAGGAATGGGCGTCATCGCTCCAAATGGAGTTGTGGGTATTGTATTAAATGTATCACCTAATTTTTCAACTGTACAATCCTTATTACACCCCGACACACGTATATCTGTAACTTTGGGCCGCAGTGAAGTCTTTGGCTCATTGGTCTGGGGCAACAACATCGATTATCGGGCTGCAACAGTTAAGGAAATTCCGAATCATATCAAAGTAAATAAAGGCGACAAAGTCTATACCTCAGGATATTCGGGACATTTTCCAAAAGGCATTTTTGTGGGAACAGTGATTCAAACCGGTATCTCCTCGGGTGACGCGTTCCTTGATCTGCGCATTCTTTTAAGTACCAATTTCTCTAATCTACAACATGTATACGTCGTAAAGGATTTATTAAGTAATGAATTAAAAACATTGGAGGAATCGACAAAGGACAATGGCTAGGATTTTAATATTTAATTTTATTCGATTTATCGTCTTGATTGGAATGCAAGTATTTTTGTTCCAAAATATTGGCTATTACAATTTGGTTGCAGCGTTCCCCTATATTTTATTTATCTTTTTGCTCCCGACCGGAACACCTAATTTTTTGGTTTACCTAATCGCTTTTCTAACAGGACTGACCGTTGATTCTTTTTACGATACACTTGGGGTCAATACCGCTGCTTGTGTCGCATTAGCTGCCTTCCGTATTTTCTTTATGAAGATCACACTCGAAGTTGAGGAACGGGATTCTTTTCTTACGCCAATGCTAGGATTGATGAATGTGAGATGGTTTTTTTCCTATATCTTTTTTGGCACGTTGATTCATCATACATTCCTATATCTACTGGAATCTTTCTCCTTCCAACATATTCAATACACACTGCTCAGTATTGTTTTAAGTTGTATATTTACGGTAATTATCATGCTGTTGTTTAGCATATTATTCTACAAAAAGAAAGATCGATTGTAGTAGATCGGTGGATAGAAATTTATTTCTATGAATAGTTTTTTTGCTCGCAAGTACGTCGTTTCCGGAATTTTTGTTGCCATAGTTTTGACTTTGGTTGCCCGCTTATTTTATTTACAGATCATCGACGATTCCTATATACATTCAGCCAATAGCAATGTCATGCGCAAGGTCATTGTCTACCCTGCAAGGGGTGTTATTTTGGACCGAAAGGGAAAAGTATTGGTACAAAATGAGCCGGTTTATGATCTGATGGTCACACCGCGCGAAGTCAAAGAGATTGACACGGCTTTGTTTTGTAAATTAATTGATATTGACAAAGAAGGTTTTATTAAACGCATGGCTAAAGCCCGGGCACATTCTCCGTATAGGGCATCGATTTTTGAGAAACAATTATCCGTCCGAACTTGGGCGCAATATCAGGAATATCAATATCAGTTTCGTGGATTTTATGTACAAAAGCGAACAATCAGAAGCTATCCCGATAGTATCGCGGCCCAATTCTTAGGTTATGTCAGTGAGGTAAACGACAAAGATATCGAACGATCCAATGGATTTTATCGAAGCGGTGATTATATCGGAAGAAGTGGAGTCGAACGCTCCTACGAAGATCTGATTCGTGGTAAAAGAGGCGTTAATAATTTAATGGTGGATGCACTGAATCGTCCAAAGGGTATATTTATGGAAGGCAAGTACGACACCCTAGCGGTTGCTGGAGAGGGACTGGTCTCTTCCTTAGATAAGGATCTTCAAATATTAGGGGAAAACCTCATGAAAAATAAGCTGGGTTCTATTGTTGCAATTGAACCGGCAACGGGAGAAATTTTAGCCTATGTAAGCAGCCCGAGCTATAACCCCAATCTTATGGTAGGTCGCCAAGTCGGCAATAATTACATGAAGTTGCTGAACGATGAGACCAAACCACTTTTCAATCGTCCTATTCAAGCATCATACCCCCCGGGATCTGTCTTTAAGGTTGTTTCAGCCCTTACAGCACAACAAGCTGGCGTCATTGACCGAAATACGGTATTTTTCTGTCCACATGGTTATAGCTATGGTGGCGGACGTGGCTGGATGGGATGTACCCACTATCACGGTTCTACCACTTTACAGCGTTCTGTAGCAGTTTCCTGTAATACCTATTATGGATTTACCTATGCCAAAATGATTGATGGACGTGGCCTCTCAGGACCAAAAGCCTACGACCTATGGCGCAATGCAACCACAAAGTTTGGAATCGGCCACAAATTGGGTATAGACCTGCCTGGAGAAAAACCAGGATTATTGCCTACCTCGGAATTTTATACAAAACGATATGGCAATGACAAATGGCGTTCAAGTTTCAATATCTCCTTATCCATTGGTCAAGGAGAGATGGGAATAACACCGCTACAAATGGCCAATATCATGGCTATTGTAGCCAATAAAGGTTTTTACTATAGACCGCATCTCATCAAAGGGATCGGCGCTCAAAAAATAGCCAAAAAGGAATTTACAGAAAAGATCAGTGCTGGCGTAGATGAAAAATATTACCCTGTAGTCATTCAGGGAATGAGCGATGCCGTGAATACACCCGAAGGAACTGCTTGGGCGAATCGTATTCCCAGTATTGAAATGTGTGGAAAGACAGGTACAGCCCAAAACCCGCACGGAGAAAATCACGCCGTATTTTTTGCTTTTGCCCCAAGAGAAAATCCGAAAATTGCCATTGCTGTATTTGTGGAAAATGCAGGTTATGGTGGTACATGGGCCGGCCCAATAGCCAGTATGATGGTCGAGAAATACCTTAAGGATACCATTACAACCCCAAAATATATTCAGGATCGGATCTATAAAGCGAACTTTCTCCCTGCACCAAAGAAAGTAATAGATCCCAAAACTAAAGAGGTCAAGAAAGCGGATTCGATCAAATCAAAAACAGATACCGCTAAATCCAAACGACAACTGGCGGCATTGGTAAAACCAAAAGAAACAATTGTTCACCATAGCGAGGTAAAAAGAAGATATGAATAATCAAAAAAATAGTTTCTTTGGAAAAATAGATTGGTTAACAATCATACTCTGGCTCTCACTCTGTCTGATCGGTCTGTTCAATATCCGAGCAGCCGTATTTAATCCGGAAATGCCCAGCTTTTTTACCTTGGCTACCAACTATGGAAAACAGTCCTTGTATCTGATTTCGGCAATTATACTAGGCATATCTATTTTGATTATAGATGCCAAATTTTTCAGTTCCGCTTCACCGATATTCTATGGAATAACAGCGATCCTGCTTGTTATTGTTTTGGTTGTCGGGCGAAATGTAGGCGGAAATCAGGCCTGGATTGATTTGGGATTTTTCAGGCTACAGCCTTCTGAGTTTGCCAAGCTATCCACCTGCTTGTTGCTGGCCAACTTTCTTAGTGCCCAGAGCAATAAAGCTCCTACCATGCAGACTCTGGCCATGGGCGCAGGTATTGTTCTATTCCCTGTATTCCTGGTGATGCTGCAGCCTGACACTGGTTCTGCATTGGCTTTCTTTTCCCTGATTTTTGTTTTTTATCGTGAGGGTTATGTAAACAATGAACTATTGATCTTCGGTGGTCTCTGTATCTTACTTTTCGTCTTAGCGCTGTTATTCAATCCATGGATTCTTATTTTAGTCCTAGCGGCTATTATTGGATTTTTTATGTGGAGCTTCCGAAAAAAGAGAAAATATATCATTAATCTAAGTATCCTTTTTGCGGCCTGTTCTGCATTTATATTATGCGTAGACTTGGTTTACGACCATGTGCTGCAACCGCATCAACGAGATCGGATTGATATTATTCTGGGTAAAACACAAGATCTTAAAGATAAGGGATATAATCTAAACCAGTCTAAAATTGCTATTGGATCCGGGCAATTCTGGGGGAAGGGATATCTGCAGGGAACCCAGACAAAATATAACTTTGTCCCCGAACAGAGTACAGACTTTATTTTCTGTACAGTGGGAGAAGAATGGGGCTTTGTCGGTTCGGTAACTTTACTCGCTATTTATCTGACGCTACTCTTGCGCATCATTCACATTGCAGAACGACAGCGCTCGGCTTTTGCCAGAATATATGCCTATGGCGTGGCCTCCATTTTGTTTTTTCACCTATTTATCAATATTGGGATGACCATAGGTATTGTTCCCGTTATTGGAATTCCCTTGCCTTTTGTCAGCTATGGAGGGTCTTCACTCTGGAGTTTCACGATACTACTCTTTATTATGCTCAAATTTGACTCCAATAGAAAAGGAGTTGTTTAACGCATATTTGGTACTGGGATAAATTTTCTAGATCCTTTCCAACACCAATTGAATAGCTTTTTCTACCACCGCTTCAGGATTCGGCGAAAATTCTCCAGCTACCCTACTCGCTAAAATGGCATTTATGGATAAGGCCTGGTGGCCAAACATTTTCGCCAGAGCATAGATACCAGCAGTTTCCATTTCCAGATTGGTCAAACGGAAATTGTCATACCGAAAGGAATTTACTAAGGGAATCAAATCCGGAATCGTGTTATCTGACCGCACACAACGCCCTTGTGGTGCATAGAATCCCGGCGCCGTCAAGGTCATCCCTTTGGGTAGATCAAATGCAATACGGTCTAATAGACACTTACCAGCCTGTGCTACATAGGGTCTTAAACTCAATTGCGGAAAATAACGAATTAACGCCTGCTGGATATTCAGTTCAATCTCATCGTCAGGTTTTTGATAGAACTGCATCAGCGCATCAAAACCGACCCCATATTCCGAGGCCAATATAGTTCCCATTTCGACATCTGTCTGTACAGCCCCGGAAGTACCGATACGCACAATATCCAAAGAGGCCAGCTCCTTTTTTACTTCCTTATGCTGAAAATCGATATTCACCAATGCATCCAGCTCATTCAATACAATATCAATATTATCTGTACCTATACCTGTAGAGATCACACTCAACCGCTTAGTACCAATATATCCCGTATGAGTGATAAACTCACGCTTCCCTTTTTTGAGTTCGATACGGTCAAAATATTTCGAAACCTTGGCGACACGGTCTGGATCTCCTACCGTAATGATAGTATTGGCTAAATCTTCGGGCAATAAATTCAAATGGTAAATACTTCCATCTGAATTTAAAATGAGTTCTGAATTGTTTATCATATCGTTCTTAAATAATTCAATTGACAACCTTCAATTTTCGAAAAACGCTCTACGACACGGTTCACCTGCATTTTACGCACCTCAAATTCCAGATAACAATTATTATCAAATTCCTGCTTTTCGATTTCCAGTCCTTCTTCCTTAATAATACGCATAACATCATTCATATTTAGATAATCAAAAGTCAACCCATAGCTATCGTTAACTGTACGTTCGATGATCTGAGCTTGGTCCAATGCATCCTGTGTAGCCGATTTATAAGCATTAATCAAGCCCGGTACACCCAGCAAGGTCCCGCCGAAATAACGGACAACAACGACGATTATATTGGTAATGTCTGCCGAAAGCAAAGCATTTAAAATAGGACGCCCCGCGGTGCCAGAGGGTTCACCATCATCGTTTATCCGAAATACATTTCGATCCGGAGTCAGCCGATAAGCCCAGCAGTGGTGTCTTGCTTTCGGATGCAGAGATTTCACCTCCTGTAGAACATCTTTTAATTTCTCCTCAGATTTAAAAGGAAATGCATAGGCAATAAATTTGCTCCCTTTATCTCTAAAAATTCCCTCATAGTTTGCATCGATCGTTCGATAAGTATCTTCAAATAAACTCACTGATATGCGATAATTAAAACTGAAACAATAGAAAGGACTATCCCCAGGTAATTCAACCATGAGAGTCTTTCTTTAAAAAATAATACACCCACCAAAGCGCCCAACGAGATAACACCAATATTCATTCCAGTAAATACGACGGAAGGGTTCTCGGGTAATGCCCGATGAGCTTTCATATAAAATAATATATTACAAAAATTGAAAGCGCCTAAAATCAGGCCATAGACGGCAGCTTTACCTGAAAAGTTCTGCTTTTCAACAAAGATAAAATAGCCTAGTAAAGCAAATGCAATCAGCATGGCCATAACAAAGATAATAAACATCGAACTGACATAAGGTATCGTCACATGCAATGCCACCTGTTTAAAAAGGATATCAATAATCCCCATACCAATAAAAACAAGCAATGGGTAGACACTATTTTTATAGCCTGTATTTGACAGGGTTACTGTAGGGAGAGATTTTCGCCAACCGATGGAACATATTATCGCCAATAGACCTACCCCTATTCCCAATAGTTTATTTCCCTGTAGCTTTTCGTGGAATAAAAAAAACGCTGCCAGTAAGGGAATAAATAAAGACAGTCGCTGAGCCACCTCTGTTTTTACCAAACCGCTATAACGGATAGATAATGCAATAAATACAAACATCCCCGGTAATAGTACGGCCAGTGCCACATACAGCGGGAATGGTAAGGCATCCCAGCTTATTTCTTTTATTTCGGGCCGTAATATAAAGTAGGTCAAAGCAACCGCCATAGGATAATTCCAGACAATCACTTGTTTTGTTTCTACTCCATGCTGTTTTGCCAGTTTTAACAATACAGCTACAGTGACACTACAGATAACACTTATAAGGACATAAATCATTGTTCTATTATTACTAAATTAGTTCCAAAGCCCACAAATCACTTCCAAAGGCCACGCTTTGCCTGACGGGCCTGTCGTTCTAATTTTACAAAAAAATCAGCATACTGAACATTTGGGGCCAAGGTGTAGGTCATCGCATAGCCCTGCTCGATCAGCTCCGCGTTAACAAATTTCTCCCTAAGATACACATAAGCAAGAAGTCTTCCATAACGATCCTTTTTACCAACATCAAAGACTAGCTTTACATTTTTTCCAGTCAACATAGCTTGTAGGTATTCCTTTGCCTCCAGGCCATAGTAACCAACTTCCTTTCGTGCCGTTCTCCTTGTTTCGGGAGCATCAATCCCAATCAAGCGTACCCGCTCGCCTTTTTTACTACCATTTTCAATCACAAAGGTGTCTCCATCTATCACCCGCCGTACTTTTACATACCGTTCCTCCCCTTTATAAGAAAAACCTAAAAACAAGAAACAGATGATAATGGTACTCACCAAAAAATTAAATCGCTTTAGCATAAAAATCAAATTTGCGCAAAGGTAATAAAATACTTTTTCAGCAAACAGTGTATAAAACACAGCATATTTCAACAAAAAAAATCACTATTTTCAACAAAAAAAAACACCTAAAAAAGCAGCCATTTTAAATATGTTTTTTATGTTAAAAAATCATTAAAAAATAGATTCATAAAAGATAATAAAAACCATAAAACTCTATAAAAAAGAATATTACAAAAATAAAATCTCTAACAAAAGCTGTAAAAAAACACTTATTTTTATCATAAAAAAATCAATAAAAAAACATCAAAAACACACCAAAATCACACCTATTAGCAATAGATTTTTCATGAAAAAAAATTATTTTTTCTTTGATATTTCAAAAACATTCGTACATTTGAAATGTCAAACAACACAAGGATGAACAGATCATATACATATTTCTATTTTAACTTCTTTTATTTTAAAAATAAGAGCCGGGATTAGATTGTGTATACATTAAAATATAACAAGAAAGAGTCCCGGTTTAGATGATCGGGACTCTTTCTTGTTTAAGGGCAAAATAGCAACAAGAAAATGAGTTTAAAAATTGCGATACAAGGAGCAAAAGCTTCATTTCACGAGGAAGCAGCATTTAAATATTTTGGGCGTGAGGTCGAAATTGTTGAATGTGATTCATTCAAAAAAACCTGTGAATTGCTAAAACAAAGAAAAGTAGATTACATTGTTATGGCGATCGAAAATTCGATTGCAGGTAGTCTGCTACCAAACTATAATCTGCTTCGGGACTACAAATTCCATATCACAGGCGAAGTCTATCTCAACATTCAGCAGAATCTGATGGTATTACCTGGTGTTAAACTGAAAGACATCAAACACATCGAATCACATCCGATCGCCATCCGCCAATGCGAGGAATTTCTTTCAGAACTGGAAGGTGTACGTATTACCGAAGGGTCAGACACAGCAGCCACAGCAAAGATGATTGCTGAACGGAAATTGACTGATACAGCTGCTATTGCAGGTACTTTAGCCGCCGAAATTTATGGGCTTGAGATTCTAGAGAAAAGAATCGAAACCAATAAAAAGAATGCAACACGTTTCCTGGTTCTATCCAATGAGGTGGTTGAACACAAAAATGCGAATAAAGCATCTTTATCGTTTCAAACGGGAAATACAGTTGGTTCCTTAGCGACAATTTTACAGTGTTTTGCTGAGCAAAATATCAACTTGAGCAAGATTCAGTCTATGCCTGTTATCGGAAAACGCAACGAATATGACTTTTTCGTTGATGTTGAATGGAAAAAACAATCAGACTATGAGGCTGCGATCCGAAAAGTACTCAAACATAGCATCAATTTCAATATTATGGGCGAATACATCAAAAACGAGAAACTATAATCAACAATTTAATAATTAAAAAAATCAACTTATCCTGAATCTGTTGGAGCTATAAAGACTTACAAAACAAGCATAACGGCTTAGCAGACTCAAATACCTTTAAAAAATTATTCCGATGAAAAATACATTAGAAATCACTCCTTTGAAATCATGGTTGGATACTGGAGACAAACCTTTAATTATCGCAGGCCCTTGTAGTGCAGAAACAGAAGAACAACTTGTATCTACAGCTCATCTATTGGCAAACACTGGAAAAGTAAATATTTTACGTGCAGGAATCTGGAAACCACGTACTCGTCCAGGTGAATTTGAAGGTATCGGTTCCATTGGTTTGGAGTGGTTGAAGAGAGCGAAAGAAGAGACAGGTTTATTGACAGCTACAGAGGTTGCGACAGCAAAACACGTCGAAGAAGCTTTGGCAGCTGGTGTTGATGTACTTTGGGTAGGTGCACGTTCCACTGCAAACCCATTCACGGTACAAGAAATCGCTGATGCACTACAGGGAGTAGATGTACCAGTTTTCGTAAAAAACCCTGTTAACCCAGATTTGTCGTTGTGGATCGGTGCTTTGGAGCGTATCAACCGTGCTGGCATCAAAAAATTAGGTGCTATCCACCGTGGATTCTCTTCTTACGAGAAAACAGCATTCCGCAATGAGCCGATGTGGGATTTAGCTATCCAGTTAAAAACTGCTTGTCCTAATTTGCCGATCATCAATGACCCTAGCCACATCTGTGGTAACCGCGAATTATTACCGTACATCGCCCAAAAAGCTATGGATATGGATATGCAAGGTTTGATCATCGAATCACATATTGATCCTTCTGTTGCATGGACTGATGCCAAACAACAAGTTACGCCAGTAGCCCTAGCAGAGTTGATCAATCATTTAACATTACGTAAAGCTGATTCTGACAACCCTTCATTTGAGGATAAATTAGCCGAATTGCGTAGCAACATTGACAAATTGGACGATTTAATTATCCAAAAAATCGGTGAGCGTATGAAAATTGCAGAGAAAATCGGTGAATACAAACGCGACAACAATGTAACCATCCTACAGGTAAACCGCTGGGATGAGATTGTTCAAAAACGCACAAAACTTGCTGAGGCGCTTTCTTTGGGCAGCGAATTTGCAACAAAATTCCTAGAATTAATTCACAACGAATCTATCCGTAAACAAAATGCGGTAATGAATTCACAGGAACAACCAACAGCAGAAGCATAATGAATCAACAAGTCATCAAGCTGACGCACCCATCAAAAAAAATAAAAGGCACGGTTCAACTGACAGGATCAAAATCCGAGAGCAACCGTGCTCTTATTATCCGCTCGTTGAGCAAGGGGCAGGTTGATATCGCTAATCTTTCTGAAGCCGCTGATACCGTTACGTTAAACCGTGTCTTACAGATCGCATCAGATCCTCAACCTGGCTACAACACGATTGACATCGGCCCTGCGGGTACAGCAATGCGCTTTTTAACGGCCTACCTCAACCTTGTTCAAGGAAACTTTATCCTTACGGGGACCGAACGCATGCAACAACGGCCAATCGGTATATTAGTTGATGCCATGAAGGAAATCGGAGCCGACATTCATTATGAAAAAAAAGCAGGCTATCCGCCCCTAAAAATAGAAGGCGGCATATTTCAAGGAAAGGACCGTGTCCGGATAAAAGGAAATATCAGTAGCCAATATATCTCTGCGCTGCTATTAATTGCTCCCGCATTGAAAAAAGGGCTTACATTGGAAATCGAGGGTGAACTGACTTCCAGACCCTATGTATCCATGACCCTCGATATGCTAAAAAGCGTCGGCATACAGCATGAGTGGACAGCGAATGAAATACATATTGCCCCGCAGACTTTTTCAAAAAGCACAATTTATGTGGAGCCAGATTGGAGTGCAGCTTCTTACTGGTACGCTATTGTAGCGCTGGCAGAAGACGGAGCATCTATCGTCTTGCCTGGGCTTAAAAAAGACAGTCTGCAAGGAGATATTGCAATTGTCGATATCATGACCCATTTTGGCGTGCAATCCAGTTTTGAAGCCGATGGCTTGCATCTTCATAAAACAGTAATAGATTCGGAAAAAACGTTATTTGATTTCAAAGAATGCCCCGATCTCGCACAGACTGTCGTCGTCGTCGCTGCAGCTTTAGGTCGTGACGTTTCTTTTACAGGTCTTGAGACATTAAAAATCAAAGAAACGGACCGAATCGCAGCTCTCCAGACTGAAATAGCTAAATTTGGCGCTGAACTGATCGAAGATAACGAAATCTATCATCTTAAAACAGCAGGGGTATTCCGGCCGGAAGATGTGACCTTTAACACCTATGAGGATCACCGTATGGCAATGGCATTTGCACCCCTGGCATTGGTTTTTGACCAGATCAAGATAGCGGAGCCAATGGTTGTAGAAAAATCATATCCTGATTTCTGGAAACATCTGCAGGCCCAATCTTTTAGCATTGACTAATATTTAAAAACCTGGGAGAATATAGTTTTATACTCCCAGGTTTTATAACCTATATACGCGCTATTAATAGCTTTAATGGCAACAAGAGAAATACTACCCGCAGGCAAACGCAGTCATGATTGAAAATAATCAACTTGATAAAGTTAGGTTTTACAGTAGTGTTTTCATTGCATTTAAAGGCAAATTTATCTAAGTTTATTGAAATTTAATTTTTATGGCAGGAAACTCATTTGGCGATTTATTCAGAATCAGCACTTTTGGCGAATCACACGGTAAAGCGATCGGTGTAATTATTGATGGTTGCCCCTCAAATATAACGATAGACGAAGAGTTTATACAGTCTGAACTAGATAGACGTAAACCCGGACAGTCCAGGATCACCACGCAACGAAAAGAAAGCGATACGGCCCAGATATTATCAGGCGTATTCGAAGGCAAGTCTACTGGAACACCGATTGCCATTGTTATACCAAATGAAGATCAACGTTCGAAGGACTATACCCACATTAAAGATATCTTCAGACCTTCCCATGCGGACTTCACCTACCAAATGAAATATGGCATCCGTGACTACCGCGGCGGTGGCCGTTCATCGGCCCGCGAGACAGCTGCCCGTGTTGCTGCAGGTGCTGTTGCGAAGAGCTTTCTACAACAATTTGGCATTGAAATCTTTGCCCATGTTTCCGGTGTAGGCACGATCGAAGCCCCGAATTTGGACACCAAAGATCTTAAAGCCTTGCTTGAACTACGCGAATCCAATATCGCGCGCTGCGCTGATCCGGCTACAGCCAATGAGATGGTCGAATTTATAGATACTGTGAGAAAAGCAGGTGATACAGTAGGTGGACGCATTTCGGCAGTGATAAGACATGTACCCGTTGGACTTGGGGAACCTGTATTTGACAAACTCCATGCTGACCTCGCCAAAGCGATGATGAGCATCAATGCCGTACACGGATTTGAATATGGATCAGGTTTTGCAGGTTCAGAGTTGCGAGGTTCCGAACATAATGATATATTTGTAGCAGATGACCATGATTTAAATCAAGTGCATACACATACCAATTTCTCTGGGGGAATACAAGGCGGTATATCAAACGGAATGGACATTACTTTTAAAGTAGCATTTAAGCCTGTTGCCACCATCATGAGAGATCAGGAAACAGTCGATATCCATGGTAACCCTGCCATCGCAA
Organism: Sphingobacterium sp. CZ-UAM; assembly: GCF_002000245.1. Taxonomy (GTDB): domain Bacteria; phylum Bacteroidota; class Bacteroidia; order Sphingobacteriales; family Sphingobacteriaceae; genus Sphingobacterium. The sequence continues at coordinate 46,048 of NZ_MTCM01000004.1, forward strand.
GTGGTAAGGGAAGACATGATCCTTGTGTTGTTTCGAGAGCGGTAATTATTGTAGAAGCCATGGCGGCACTTGTGATTGCGGATCATCTACTTAAACATCAAAGTTACAAACATGCTGCAAGATAATTATGTCGTAGGTGTTGACATTGGAGGCACTCATATTTCCGCCTGTATCATTGACACCAAACAATGGAATATACATTTAGAGAACGTGGTCAGAAACCACGTTTTTTCTCAAGGAGATGCTAAAACGATTTTACAGACCTGGGCCTCCACAGTACGGGACAGTATTGCTAGTTCACCGACTGCTATTCAGTTTATTGGCATTGCAATGCCAGGGCCTTTTGACTATGAAAACGGCATCTCTAAAATGTTAGGACAAAGCAAGTACGACAACTTGTACGATCAAGACATCAAAAGCCTTCTATCCGCTGAGCTAGGCTTACCTCCTACTGCTATTCACTTTATCAATGATGCGGCAGCTTTCTTACAGGGCGAAATATTTGTACAGCATCTTCAGTCCAATCCGAGAATACTAGGTATTACCCTGGGAACAGGTTTAGGTTCTGCGGTCTGGAATAAAGGAGAGAAAGCCTTCGATGCAGATTTATGGAATACTCCTTACCAAGAAAGTATTTTTGAAGAATACCTTGTGACCAGATGGTTTGTCAAACGATTCAAAGAGATCACTGGGAAAGATGTCACTGGTTTAAAAGAAATTTTGGATAATCATAGAGAAACAGCTGCATTTGCGACAATCAAGGATGAATACGCAACACATCTCTTTGATTTTATGCATTTTTTTGAAGGAAAATATCAGACTAATCTCTTTATTATTGGCGGTAATATCGCTAAAGCACTTCCTATCTTTATTGCTGACCGTGAAGAATTCAGTAGGTTCACCATCCACACAGCGATATTGGGAGAAAAGGCAGCTATGATTGGGGCTGCAAGTTTATTCAGCTAGAATACGGATAGCAAAACTGAAAAAGTACTCCAAAAATAAAATTATCATTAATAAATAAACAAAAAGCAAGCCCAGATAAGTTTCCGGGCTTGCTAAAGTATTCCCAAAAAAATGCTATTCAAAACACTCCCTATCGAGAGGCGCTTTGAATAGCATTTTTTTTATGATCTAAAAATAGCTATTTATTAAAACATCGATGGATATTTTTCCGGATTAGCCTCATGCATGATCGCATACACAGTTTCCACGACATCATCTGAAGATGGTTTCGAGAAATAATCACCATCCGAGCCATAGGGCGGACGGTGTGCTTTTGCTGTTAAGGTTCGAGGCTGACTATCAAGTAAATAATAACCATTTTGATTTTCAAGTATTTCCTGTAGTATAAACGCAGCAGCTCCCCCAGGCACATCCTCATCTACAACCAGTAACTTATTTGTTTTTTTCAAGGACTCTGCACATAACTGACCTTTGTCAAACGGCAGTAAGGTCTGCGCATCAATAATTTCAATAAATATCCCCAGTCGTTCCAGTTCCACTGCAGCTTCTTCAACAACACGTAGCGTCGAACCATAGGAAACTACCGTGATATCCTGTCCTTCCTTTATACACTCGGCATAGCCAATTGGCACAGTAAATTCACCGACATTATCCGGCAAACGTTCTTTGAGACGATAACCATTGAGACATTCGACAACAATAGCAGGTTCGTCTGAACGGAAAAGTGTATTATACATTCCGGCAGCTTGCGTCATGTTACGCGGTACGCAGACATGCAATCCCCTTAATGAGCCCAATATCACAGACATCGGGGATCCCGAATGCCATACCCCCTCCAGACGATGTCCGCGGGTACGGATAATAACCGGTGCTTTTTGCCCTCCAAAAGTACGGTAACTTAAACTGGCTAAATCGTCACTGGCAACGGTAATTCCATAAATTAAATAATCTAAATATTGAATTTCAGCAATTGGTTTTAACCCACGAATTGCCAATCCAATCCCCTTACCTATGATGGAATTCTCCCGGATTCCGGTATCAAACACACGATGCGCGCCGAGTTTTTCCTGTAGGCCCGCAAATCCTTGGTTGACGTCCCCTATCTTCCCCACATCTTCTCCGAAAGCCAACAAACGCTCATCACGTCGGAAATTTTCCTCAAAACAGAGATTCAACACTTCCCTTCCATCCACAATTTTAGCATCTTCTGTGTAATTTGTGGCTACCGTTGGCACGTTGAACGGTGAATCTACACCATCCGTAAATAATTTTGAATTATATCGTTTTTCGTTAATCTCCTGTTTAATCTTATACCAATTCAACAATTCCTGACGGCCTTCTGTGTCTTTTCCTTTTAGCTCATGCAATACCTTCCGGACTTGTCCATACACTTCCTTCAATGAAGGTTCGACCATTGACTGGAGTTTTTTAGCTGCAAAGTCCGCTTTTTCATTTGGAATAAGTAGCAATAAATCTATGGCTTCTTTTGCCTCAAGCGTCAGGGTTTTGATATAATCAGCCCAAGCTCGCTTTTGTTCCTGACGAACAAAATCTTTCGCTTCACGGTCCAACTGATCTAACTCTTCATCTGTAGCAATGCCCGAACTTTGTAACCATTCCTTCATTTTAGCGATACAGTCAAACTCCGATTCCCACTGCAAGCGTTCCTGAGATTTATAACGTTCATGAGACCCTGAAGATGAGTGGCCTTGAGGCTGTGTCAATTCGGTCACATGGATTAGACATGGAATATGCTTTTCTCTTGCAATGTTAGCAGCTTGTTCGTATGTCTCACACAAGCCCGCGTAATCCCAGCCTCTGACTTTAAAAATTTCGATTCCGTTTGTCAGTTCCTCTTTCTGAAAGCCTTTCAGAATTTCAGAAATATCGCCTTTTGTGGTCTGTATTTCATTCGACACTGAAATCCCGTAACCGTCATCCCAAATAGAAATAACCGCAGGAATCTGATGTACCCCGGCCGCATTGATAACCTCAAAAAACACTCCTTCTGAGGTTGCAGCATTCCCTATGGTACAGAAGGTAACTTCATTGCCCCTGTTTGAGAAATAGGACAGATAATCCAAATTCCTATTTTGTTTATATAATTTAGATGCTAATCCGAGCCCCAAAACCCTGGCCATCTGTCCACCTGTAGTAGAAATATCTGAAAAGGAATTCTTTTGAACCGTTTGATCAAGCCAATTCCCCCGATCATCCAATACACGTGTAGAAAAATGACAGTTCATTTGCCGACCAGCAGAAGAAGGATCCGCTTCAACATCTGGGTGTGCGTACAATTGAGAAAAAAAACGGTAGACATCACTGATCCCCGAAGCAAATATAAATGTCTGGTCACGGTAATATCCCGACCGCCAATCGCCATTCCTGAAGACTTTAGCCATCGCAATTTGTGCCAACTCTTTTCCATCGCCAAAAATACCAAACTTCGCCTTACCTGTAAGCACTTCCTTACGTCCCAATAAACTTACGTAACGACTTTCCAAGGCAGTTCGATAATCATTCACAATAATCTTTTTGAACTCGTCAAAGCTCAAAGTGGAAATAGATTCATTGTTTTGGTCAAATGCAGTATCAAACATATTCTTTTTTGTTTCAACAAATTTAACAAAAATATTATTCTATATAATTGGTGTTTGTCAAATAAATTGACAATCAATGGTTCGTATTTGAAATAGAATATTCTAATTTCTCAAATTAGTACTTTTTGAGAAAAATTCCTAATTTTTGTAGATTTTTAATTATTATACATATGGATTAAAGTCTAGCGATAGGGATCAGAAATTTATACTTTCCTTCTCTCATCAGATAGCAAACACAAGATTGCGATAGATCTTCTTTTTAATTTTATTTTTTTACTGTGAATTTTTCAGCACTTCAACTCAATAAGCTTCTTTTTTCCAACATGGAAAAACAAGAGCTTTCGGTATTAACAGCTATCCAGGAGCAGGTGATTCCTACCGTATTAGCAGGCAAAGATTGTCTGGCTATCGCCCCCACAGGGACTGGAAAAACCGAAGCTTTCGCTATCCCGCTCATACAACGTCTATTGGAAAAAGAGCAGAGAGAACATGCCGCTGTACTTATTCTGCTTCCAACACGCGAACTCTGTATCCAAACAAAGGACAGGCTTGCTAAACTGATCGAGGGCACAGGTCTCGATATCGCCTGCTTTTATGGGGGCGGAACTTACGAGAGTCAACTCGCGACCTATCCTAAAGCGCAATTCATCCTAGCAACCCCTGGTAGACTACTCGACTTTCTGGAACAACAGCTTGTTAATCTGAAAACCATAGATACTTTAGTCATTGATGAGTTTGATCAATTGCTTGATCTGGGCTTTACAATCGAAATCAATAAAATCATACAGGCGCTACCAACTGAGAGACAGTCTATTTTCGTATCCGCAACACGCACAGTGGAAATGGACAAAATCATTCACAAAAGACTGAAACACCCAATAGAAATAACCATAGACAATCAATTAAAAAAAGGAAAAATCACCGAGTACGTATTGTACGTCGATAAAAATGACAAGAAAAATTTAGTCCGTTACCTACTTGAAAATAGGATTAAATCACAAGTCCTTATTTTCACACGGACAGTACATGCCGTTGAACGGATTGAAGCAGATCTTCGTCGAAATAACATTTCAGCTCTCGCGCTATACGGCGATAAGTCCCAGGCCCAACGTGAAGATATTATCAACAAATTTAGAAGTCAAGAAAACAGGGTATTGATTACAACGGATTTACTGGCGAGAGGCGTAGATTTTCCTGACCTGGAAGCGATTATAAACTATGAAGTACCTGACTCGCCTGAGTTATATACACACCGCATTGGTAGAACGGGTCGTTCTCAGGCGGACGGTACAGCTATCACATTCTGTGACGCCGAAGATAACCAAAAATGGATCAAGCTACAGTTATCACTCCATAAACAAGTACCAATAGACGATCAACACCCCTTTTTACTGAGTTGGGAAAAAATGCTATCCAGCAGTCAGAACAATAGCCGAAAAGGGCAATCAAAATCAAGAAAACGTCGTTAAATTATAATTATTCTTTTACTTTTACCTGCAATTAACAAAATCACAGTCCAAGATGAGTACAATACATTTATTTGACGATAGTAACAATGCGAACGACAATCGGTTAGGAGACCTAGAAAAAACCATTATCGTTAACAATCTGATGGAGGTTCCTTTTGCAGAACGGGATGAATCATGGCGCGATACCTTCTTAAATAATATCGCTGAGTGTACATTGAAACTCGCCGAAACCGAAGTAGTCATCGGCCCGGACGGATTTCCTTATTTCCAACTGGAAAGCGTGCCCAAAGATCAAAATTTCCAGGCCTTTGTTATCAAAAACCGTTTAAAGGATTTTGTACTACCCAAAGGTTTTGGTATCGCTATTAATCCGCAAAATGAAAATCCAGATTGGATATTCACCTACGGCGATTTGGTCAATTATTTTCTGAATGAAGAGTTTTACACGGACCAGAGTATTTTTTCACCAAAAACCGAGCAAACTACAATTGGTAAAGATGAAGAAATCTTAGTTGGTCAACCATCGGAAACAATCCTACCCCAGCAGGTGCGCGCACAACTTCGTGAGTTTTTGGATTATTATGGCGTCAAGAATGCTAAAATTATGCTTATCGCACGTAATTATAAAGACGAAGAAAAAGCATCTCAGGATCTGGTATTTAATATCGTCGCCAATCAATTTAGAACGGAGAAAGAATTCACGAATATCATGGAAGCAATTGGCTGGTTTCTGCCAAGACATTATTCCTATATAGGTTTAGATGAGTTTGCTGTTGAAAATGGTTTTATGCCATTGTAGAAGAAAAAATTGATTATAATAAATAGAGAATAAAGAATGTTTCCATTTAACGTAAGAGTATACGGGATACTGATCAATGAAAAGCAGGAAGTATTGATCAGTGATGAAAGAACGGAAAATGTTTCATTTACCAAATTCCCCGGTGGAGGGCTAGAGTATGGCGAAGGTCTATTGGAGGCCTTAATCAGAGAATATCAAGAAGAATGTGCATTTGACATTGCTGTTGTTAAGCATATTTATACAACTGATTTTTATGAGAAATCTAGCTTCAACGACAGCCAGATCATATCAATTTACTACCAGGTTAGAAATACATCAACCATTCAGATCAGAACGACGACCAAAGCGTTTGACTTTGATCCGAACGAGAAAGTTGAAGATAATAAACGGCAGTCTTTCCGTTGGGTTCCGGTACACGAACTTACAATAGCAGACCTAACGTTTAAAACTGATCAGGTAGCGTGGACAGAGTTTTTAAAAACAGTAAAATGATAATAAATTTTTAATTTTCGTCAATTTTATTTGTATTTAAAAAATAAACATATATCTTTACGTAAACCAATGGAAATACTTTGTTTTTTTGAAGTATTGACCTTAATAATTACATTTTATTATTTTTTTGATATCTCGACCAGACGGGATAAGTGAAGGGGAAGCGATATCAAACAGACATTGGTTTATTGAATTTGTAAATTCCTAGTCCTATAGGTTTTTTAATAGTTAGTGTGATTTTATGGCGATACTCCCCGTATCGCCTTATTTATTTTATGGTTTTTATCACATGAGAATACTATTTAAATGCGACAAAAGAAGCGAAACATAAATTCTTGTGTAACACATCTATATCTTTAAATCCGACCTTTGACAATAATTCAAGCTGATAGATCAGCGGCCGTGGTGTGTCCTCGTGCTCGATGTAGGCAAAAACATGGTCGCGATATGCCTGGTCTTTCAAGCTGATTAAATAAGCGCCATATTTTTCACGATAGATTAGGTGTTGGAGAGCGGTACTATTCTGTTCGATCAGATCAAAAATCCATACACTGCCTCCTTTTTTGAGAAGTTTAAAAAGTTTACGAAATGCGCTCTCCCAATCCTGATCGTCTCTCAAATGATGTAAAACCGCCGTCGCTATGATAACATCAAATTTCTCTTCGGGTAGATCGACCTCTCTAAAATCACCTTTAATCAAATTGATCGCCCCATTCGTAAGCACGCCGACTCGTGTTTTAGCCCGTTCTAACATGGGTAGGCTCAAATCGACCAAAGTAACATCCGGATTGGTTCTAACCTTCTGAAGCAATTTCACATCGTAGTTACCAGCGCCACAGCCGATATCCAACACATTCGCCAGATTCGGATAGAGCGATGAAATTGCATCCGTTATGAGCTCCATATTCCACACCGCATCCAGTGTCGTCGCTTGACCTGTTTCTAAATTGGAGAACCGTTCGACATCCTGGTCAAATCGCGTTTCAATTTCCTGTAATGTTGCCTTATTCATAGTCTAATAATTATTTAATACGCATAAATACACCTTTTATCACTCGGTGGATACCTATCGTATCCAAGTTATTTTCATTGGCGCTGTTTGCATTCTGACAGGAGTATCGCCTATAAATTTTAATTATTTAAAGGTAAGGTTAACCCAAATTCATTAAAAATATTTATTTTGTCATCGATTCATACCAAAAAAGTATCAATGGAAATCCGACATCTTATTTATTTCAAAACAGTGGCTGAGGAACTTCATTTCGGAAGGGCTGCTGAGCGGTTATTTATGTCCCAACCCCCTCTAAGCAGACAAATCAAGGATCTTGAAGATGAGCTGGGTGTTATTCTATTTTTTAGGACCAACAAAAGAGTAGAACTGACCGAAGCCGGTAAATACTTTTTGGAAGAGGTCATCGAAATCCTTCAAAATTTAGAGCATAGCAAAACAATCACAAAACAGATCCATAACAATATTTCAGGGGAATTTAAACTAGGTTATATCAGTTCCACACCAAAACAGATGTTGGCAACAGTATTGAAACAGATTCAGCAAAAATTCCCTTACCTACGGGTCAGTTTGTTTGAAACATCGACTCAAAAACAGAAAGCAGCATTGGAAAATGGAAAACTGGATCTCGGAATTATGCGCGCGCCTATTTACGCAAGCGAACTTCTTATCACCCCCCTGTTTGAAGACCCTATGGTTATTGTGGGATCCACGACTGTGGACTTTAACAACATCAATTTTTTCAATGAAAATTTTATTTCATTCAATCAAAAATATGCTTCTGAATACCATCGATTAACGATCAACACCTGCAATCGTATGGGGTTCGAACCCAAGATTGTGCATCAAAGTAATTCCATGTCCTCTATCCTAGAACTGGTTGCTCAGGGATTAGGCCTGGCTGTGGTTCCAGCATCGACGATTAAACAGTATCCACATCTAAAATTGAAAATGCTGAATCTTGGTGACATCGATAGCAAAACGGAGGTTATCCTTGTTTCGAATATAAAAAGCAAGAATAGTGCTCTTGGGGAATTTATTCAGTGTATTCAAAAAGAATATCTTAAATTCAATAAAAGTTAAAGCTAGCCCTGTTTATTTTTTCGCTTACACATCATGAAAAAGACTTTCATTTCCTTCCTCCTATTAACATTCTTGCTCCCTATACTATCATTTGGGCAGCAGGCTTCAGAAATCGATCAAAGATTGCTGGCAATTATGCAACGCTATCAAGCAGTAGGATTGAGTGTGGTACTTGTCAAAAACAACCAGATTGACTTTCATAATAACTACGGTTACAAAAACATAAAAGACAAAACCACCTTACAGGACAACGATATTTTCCGAATCGCTTCCATATCGAAGTCGTTTACCGCGACCTCTTTTATGCAACTTCTAAAACAGGGTCGCTGTTCGCTAGACGATGATTTCGGCGATCTTATCGGTTTTCCAATTAGAAATCCAAACTATCCCGAAGCAAAAATTACCCTTCGGATGGTACTTTCCCATACTTCCAGCATCAATGATAAAAACGGCTATTTTAATATGGATGTAATCAACCCATCCAAAAATCCAGGCTGGAAAGATTCATACAACAATTATGCACCAGGCAGCCAATATCAATATTGCAATCTAAATTTTAATATGGCAGGGGCCGTATTGGAGAAGCTGACACAGACGCGTTTTGATAATTATATTTCCAAAAATATTCTCAAGCCATTGCATCTTTATGGCGGATATTGTATTGATTCGCTGGATCAGACCAAGTTAGTCCCTTTATATTCATTTGACGATAAAGCCAATTTTATAGAGGAACAAAATGCCTATGCCCCTAGAAGGGATGAACTTGCAGCTTATCAGTTGGGGTATACAACGCCTACACTTTCCCCGACCGGCGGAATGAAAATATCAGCACTCGATCTTGCAAAATATATGCTCATGCATATGAACTATGGAATGGGAAACGGGAAGAAAATAATGGATAAAAAGTATGCGAAGATTATGCAAACAACTGTTAACAGCGATTCAGGATATGGTCTGGCCATGATGAATGAAGATACGGTCATTCCGGGAATTACATTAACGGGACATACAGGTTCTGCTTATGGTTTATACAGTGCAATGTTTTTCAATCCGAAGAAAAAATATGGATTTGTCGTAATCACAAATGGCTGCAACATACCTGATAGTGAAGAGTTTAATCCGCTATTGAAAGACTGTATCCGTGCCTTATATGACACGTACCTAAAATAGGTGAAAATTCAGTAAAAAAGTTTCACAATTTTTATTTTCCAACTAGGAAAAAAGGCTTGATAAGCAGAACAGTTGGAGCACAATGAGAATCATCCCGCTGTCTTTCACCCATAAAAATACCCCCAAATAGTAGCGAACTTTTTGAGGGTATCATATTTTGAGTCTTAACTGATTTATTTTTTATTTCCCGCCCAGTTTACAATCGCTGGGTCTAACGGATTTGTAGCCGATCGAAAACGATGCACCAATTTACCATTTTCGTCGATCAGGAATTTTTCAAAGTTCCATTTAATTTCTCCTGTAAAATCAGGATTATCCTGTGTGGTCAGATATTTAAATAATGGGGAAATTTGATCTCCTTTGACTTCCACTTTTTCAGCCATTAAAAAGTCTACACCGTAGTTCCGTTCACAGAATTCTTGAATCTCCGTATTAGATCCCGGTTCCTGTTGTCCAAAGTTGTTTGCCGGAAAGCCGATGATCACCAATTTATCGCCAAATGTCTTGTGGAGTTCTTCAAGATCCTTATACTGTTTCGTAAAACCACATTTAGAAGCTGTATTGACGATCAATATCTTCTTTCCTTTAAAATCGGACATCTTCACCTCTTGCCCTTCCAGCGTCTTAAAAGTGAAATTATAAATGTCGGGATTGCCAAATAACATTGACATATACACCATAATAGTTGCAACAATCATATTTATTTAATTTTATAGACTTAACAATGAGTTACTCTCTCTTTCCAATACTGCATTGAACAGTTCGTTAATAGGTGATTTTAGTATTGTTCCGACCTTGATCTGATGTGTTTCACACACTTCACGCAATAATAAATCAAAACTGTACGCAATAGAACCTACAAAATGGCATTCATACTGTGTATAATCGGCATAAGTCAAAATAGACGCCTGAACGAACTCTTCGAAACCACTTTTTACTAGGTCAATAATAAATGGATGGGTAATATTATCAGACATAAACGGCGCAAAAGAGGCTAAAAAAGCATTCGGACGTTCTTTCTGATAGACATTTTTTATAACCACCTCTTTATTTATCCGGTATTTAACGGCGAATTTCTCGTTTAGATCTTTCGGCATACGCCCGTATAGAAATAAACGTAGAAGCTTTTTACCGAAATAGGCGCCAGAACCCTCGTCTCCCAGCACATAGCCATTTCCATTGTGGGAAGGCATAAGCTCTTCTCCATCAAAAAAGCTCAGATCCGACCCTGTACCCAGTGTAGCTACATAGCCTTTCTTATTACCACAGGTTGCTAGCGCGCTACCAAACAGATCATTCTCTACTGCGATATATGCATTTTCAAATAAAGGGGTCAACGCATTTGAAACCATTTCACGACGGTCTGGGGTAATACAGCCCGCTCCAAAAAAATAAAGCTCCGTTACCTCATCAGCATAGGGTATTATTTCAGGTATTTCTTTAATAACGCGTGTGATTTCTTTTTCATTAACAAAAAAAGGATTGAGTCCATTAGTACTGAACGAAATTGGAGCACTATCAGGCAATTCCAATTTCCAATCTGACTTTGACGAGCCACTATCAACAACTAAGATCATACAAATTCTTTGATTATTTTCCCCTTATAAACTAGTGTATCAAATATACAAAAATTACCTCCAAACTGAAATGACGATTCTTAAAGAAAATATGTATCTTGGATTTCTTATGTAGCATCCGGCCAATCCAATGAAACTTTTTGAATCAATCAAAGTTCAACGGGTTTAATGAACTATTGAAGAACCAACAAAACATTTTTTTGTTTGATTTAAGCATAAGATACTTTTAATTTTGTAAGCGCATACTAAAATTATTTTTCATGGATAGTGACCATTTAAATGTACCCACAATAAATTTTGAGGTATCATTTCCAGAAGTACAAGCTCATTACATTAACGTGAAGATGAGCCTAAAAAAACTCAACCAACCTTATGTTGATCTAAAAATGCCCGTTTGGTCACCAGGTTCCTATTTGATTCGTGAATATGCAAAAAATGTAGAGCGATTTAAACCTGTTGACACAGATGGAAATCCTGTTCCTTTCAGCAAAATATCAAAGAATACCTGGCGTGTGACGACGAATACCTTGGATCAGATCGATGTACACTATTCAGTATATGGCTTCGAAGTCTCTGTCCGTACAAATTTTTTCGACAGTGATCATGCATTTATAGTCCCAACAGCAACATTTCTATACCTTGAAGGTTCTCTTCATATCCCTTCCACGATCGCTATTGTACCGAAAGAAAACTGGAAGAGTATATCCACGGGACTTGAACGCTTGACGCAACATACTTTTCATGCGCCAAACTTTGACGTTTTATACGACAGCCCGATTGAAGTAGGCAACCAGGATATCTGGAAGTTTCAGGCTGCTGGTGTAGAACATGAATGCGCTATGGTTGGTGGCGGTTGCTATGATAAAGAACGTCTTACAAAGGATATTACTCGTATTGTGGAAGAAGAAACCCGTATTTGGGGATCAAATCCCAATAAACGTTACGTCATCATCACGCATAATTATCAATCCGGTGGTGGTGGGCTTGAACACCTTAATTCAACCGTGTTAGGAGCTTCGAGAAATGCTTATCGCAATGAACATAGTTACAAAACATACCTGAGCCTGGTCGCCCATGAATATTTTCACCTGTGGAATGTAAAGCGGCTTCGTCCCAAGGCATTAGGTCCCTTTGACTATGACGCAGAAAACTATACTACAGGCTTGTGGATCATGGAGGGCTTTACCTCTTATTATGACAATCTAATCATCAAGCGCTGTGGCTTCTACGATGAAAAGGAATACCTTTCATTATTGGCCAATGATTTCAATATTGTACTGAACCGTCCGGGGCATGAGATACAGTCTGCGGCTGCTTCGAGCTTTGACACCTGGATCAAATATTATAGACCGGATGAAAATGCCATTAATTCGGCTATCTCCTACTATAACAAAGGCGCCATGCTTACCGCACTGTTAGATATCAAAGTAATTGCTGCTACAGAGGGAAAAGTCAAATTGGACGACATCATCCGTGCTGCCTATGAAGAATTTTTCTTAAAGCTTGACCGCGGTTTTGAAGAGAAAGAATTTCAGAGCTTAGCGGAGCATATTGCGGGCACTTCTCTGGATGATATATTCCAAGCTGCGCATCAGGACGGCGAACTCGATTACAATGCGTATTTTAACTTGGTAGGCTATGAAATCGTTGATATCAATAAAGATAACGACAGTTTAACGCTGGGCATCACCACCAACAAAGTGGAGGGTATCATCAGTGTTGCGACCGTTGAAAAAGGAACGGGTGCCTACGATGCGGGGCTAAATGTCAGGGATGAATTAATTGCTATAAATAACGTCAGATTGGATCCCAAAGACAAAGAGATCGATTTTATCATCCAACATGCTACGGAAGGAGAAATATTGAATTTCCTGATTGCAAGAGACGGCTTGGTACGAGAAATACCCGTTGAGATCAGACCAAATAACAAGAAGATCCATGAAATCCGTCCACTTAAAGACCAAACGTTCCTGCAAGAGCTCCTAGGAAAAATCTGGATGGCTTAGACTGAAAAAAGATCCATAAATCTGCCTGAAAAATAGGTAAAAAAGACAGGATAGCTAACAAGCAGCTATCCTGTCTTTCTTTTATTATTTTAACCTCAAAAATTGTCCAGTCAAACTGCTCCTGTCCCCCTAAAAACAGGCTAGTTCCGTCACACTTAACAATTACTATTTTGGCGCGGAATGAGTACATAAACGTAAAAAAACACACAAAACCCTCTAAAACAAAAGAGTAACAAAAAAAATCAATCTTTTAGGTAAAAACAAAAATTTAAAAAATAGCTACTACTAGGTATTTTATCGAAAAACAGTTATCAATAATTTTACTAAACAATTTTGATACTAATAGCCAAGTATCCATCGTCTAAATTAAAGAGACGGATTGTTACTATGAAAGAGAAAATTGTAGAATTCCATCCTTAGTATTGGGCCCACACCTAAGGTTTGAAATCGACAGATAACAGTTCTGGTTTATTAAATAACTAACATCGACCTTATGAAAACGTCTACATTAACCAAAATCCTGTTGGCAACAATCACCACTTGTGTAGCCACTATTCAACCTGTCAACGCTCAATCTTTTAGTCGGAAGAGCCTCACTGTAATGATGATAAAATACAATGATGACCGGCCCATCTCGTCAGATTATTTTGACAATCTCGCCGTTCCTACACAATTTGATGAAAACAATATTGGCCTGACGGCAATCGGTATGAATCAAAATTTCTCAAGTGCCGAAAATATCACTGAATCGGACATTCGTGCCCAAATTAGAGCTAACCGGATCCCCAACCGAATTCTACGTAGCATCTTAGTTGATGAGAAACTAGGCTTCATGACCACTAACCTGGTCGAAGAACGAGGATTGTACAACGCTACAGACGCGGATTATCACATGGCGCAAAATGCAGCTCGAGGAATTAATATCCTAAAAGATGCCGGCGTAAAGCTGATGCAGAACATCTATTTTTTAATTATTAAACCGAGTAGTCTAACCAGCTATTACAACTCACAATTGCAATCCAATGAACGAACCTATACGGGAACAGGTTACCTCTATCAGTTAGATCTTGACTCTACGTTTATGACGGACTCATTTTGGAAGGAATTTTACTTCGACAAACCTAATACACAAATGATGGACAAATTGATGGAATACGACTTTCCGCTCAAAGTTTCTCCACAGTCTTTCTCCGTAAAAGTAAGTGATGTGAGCTCAACAGACAAAGTAGGTGCCAGTGTTACCACTTTTTTCAATACCCTTTCAAACAGCAATTCCACAAACTATACCGTTAGCCGTAAATCGGAGTCACAAATGATGGAAGAGGCATTGGATAAAATCATGCGATCTTCCTTAGGTTCAGTTATTGCCGGCGACGACTTTAGTATATTATCCTCTGTTCTGACCACTCACCCATTGCGTGCGAAGATCGGTAAAAAGGAAAATTTGCGTCCCAATCAACTTTACCAAGTAACAGAAAAGGTGCTAGATGAAAAAACCAAACAACCATTAGAACGAAAAGTAGGCTACGTAAGAGTGCAATGGGTAGGTGATAACCGTGTCCGCAATAAGATGGGAAATAGCGAACCATCGACATTCTATCGAATCGCAACAAAGAAAATAGAAAAAGGTATGCTATTGGAAAGTGCTGTTGACAAAGATCGTCGCTGGAGCATGTCATTTAATTACAACACGGACACAGCAAGCTTATATAGTGGCTACTTTGCCAATTTTGAAAAATTAACAAACTGGTTACCGGGTATGAGCTGGACAGTCGACGTGGGCTTCAATCCAAAACTGCGAACCAAAACAGTTGAATTGGACGGTAATCCCGTAGATGGCTATTTTAAAGGCTATGCGGTATCGACAGCAATTACATTCCGTCAAAGCTTTAGCTATAACCACGTATCCTTAATCCCTTTGGCAGGACCAAGCTTCTCTTTCCTTGGATTGTCAGATGGTAACGTTGTCAATACAGACGGTATACTGCTAAATTCCGACAATATGTCCGAGCTCTATGGAACCAACGTTGGTCTTACATTAGGTTTAACCTATGGTGCAGATTTTGGCATTAATCTATCCAAAACAATTCAATTACGTGCTGGCGTTAGATTTAATAACTCGCTGACCCCTGTATTCTTTGATTTAAACAGCTTGCTCAAGAGCAAAAATTCTTCGGATGATTCTGGTTCCGAAACCAAGCAATCGTTTGAATATACACCGAAATTCAAATCTAAGGTATATTCCATCGGCATCCGTTTATTTAATTTATAAGGGACATGAAACTTCATCCATTAGTCAGCATTGTATGCGCCAGCATCTTCCTTGCATTAGGTTGTCAAAACCAAGCTTCTATGGTAAAACCAGAGGCTAGTTATACGGATCTTGCGATCCGGAAAAGCCATACCGATGCCGACGGAGTCATCCACTTCATTGTGTTTGGCAAAGGCGCTAACAATGAAGAGTGTCGGATAAATGCAGGTTACCTATTATTGAAGCAGCTGATTTATGAGGGTATAGACCGTGGAACCGAAATGAAACCTTTGATCGGTGCTGGTGACTTTGCCAACAGATTCCGCGAAGACGAGGCTCGCTATATCGGTCAATTGCTCCGCACAGAAGGTATCTTGCAAATTAGCGAACAAAAATTCGATAAGATTGCTACTGCCGTTAAAAAGAAGGAGTCCTTTTATCAAATGGCCTTTGAAATTGCGCTGTCTCCGTCCAGTTTAAGGTCAGAATTTAAAAGAATAACAGATCAAAAATAAACATCATGAAATACCCTATTTTAATATTGTTTTTCGTTGTCTTCTATTTAAATGGATACGGACAAAAGAACAAAAATGAACTTAGAGACGACGAATACGAGGTACAGTTTGTCCGAACTGGCTTAGAGGGAACTATCCTTTTCAAGGTTTTCTCATATGGTAAAAATGAAAAGTCCTGCTTGGAAAATGCAAAAAGAAATGCTGTAAAAGCGGTTATTTTCACCGGAATTCCGTGGTCTGATCTACAGCGGCCCCTGGCTACAGATCCCGCTGCAATAGAAGTTCACAAGGACTATTTTAACGCATTCTTTAAGGAAAATGGCAAATACAGGAGTTTTGTTGCCCTTTCGTCTGATGGTTCGATTAACGCTGATGACCGGATGCGTGTAGGAAAAATGCTAAAGATCGGATTTGTAGTATCCGTACAAAAAGCTTCTTTGCGCAAGGAATTGGAACAAGCGGGAGTAATCAAATCACTTAGTCACGGTTTTTAAACGATCAACCATGAAAATTTTAGCTTTTTTAATAACGCTATGCTGCCTGAGCGCTGAGGTTTGCGCTCAGGCAAAAAAACCTACGATTATGGTAGTCCCTTCCCGGCAATGGTGTTTTTCCAAGGGCTATTATAATACGGTTGACAACTTTGGCACAGAAGAAAGAGAACCGGACTATCGAAAAGCATTTGACGAAAACCCTGAATTACTTCTCGTGATCTCCAAGATCAATTCATTATTTGTTGACAGAGGATTTCCTTTAAAAGACTTGAGCCAGACACTTTCTTCTATCGGCCGGTCAAATGCCGAGGATCTTGCTTTAGGCTTAGATCGTGAGCAAGCTGGAAAAGGAGCTTTAGCAGAATCTCTCTTCGATAAGGTCCGCAATACCGCAAAAGCTGATATTTTAATCGAACTGCAGTGGGTTGTCAACCAGTCAGGTCCACGTCGTTCGATCACTTATGTCATGCGCGGCCTGGACGCATATACCGATAAGCAGATCGCTGGGGCTGAAGGTACCGGTGAGCCATCTGTAGCATCGGAGACAGCCTTGCTTTTAGAGGAAGCCGTTCTCCAACATATTGATAATTTTAACGCGCGATTGATGGTACATTTTGAAGATCTGTTTACCAATGGAAGAGAAATTAAAGTCGAATTCCGCCGCGATAACAATTGGGTATACAATTTTGAAAGCGATTTCAATGGTGACGAACTGTCATTTCAAATCGAAGACTGGATTCAGAGTCAATCTGTAAAAAACCGCTTCTCAACAGCGGAAGCCACTGACAACAAATTAGTTTTTGATCAGGTCCGCATCCCAATGTATGAAGGACAACGTGCGTTGGATGCACGGTCATTTGGTAGAAATATACAGCGCTTTTTGAAGTCATCTTTTAATATAGACACAAAAATTGTAACCAAAGGTTTGGGGTATGTCCAATTAATCTGCGGCCAAAAATAATGATTATGAAAGCAATTCAACATTTCTTGCTACTCATTGTCCTCAGCACATTGGGTAATCTTGTTCATGGACAAGATGAGATTAAGTTTACACCGGCCTTTCGTTCATCTGATGTTGTCGCTACCGAAGGCGCGATAAATAGTTTGAAAAATAAGTTCAAGGCACAAACAAAAGTGTCCACCTACTTTTCTGACCAAGCGACAAGATTTCTTCTTGTTATCAATCCGACCAAGCTAGCTATTCAAACCACCGGAGGACAGGTTATGATAAAATACAATTTGCAGTTTGAACTCTATGATCTTTTAGCTGATCAGATTTTCCATAGCTTTGCCGTCACAACGGCTGGAGTAGGCAAAACTGAACCAATAGCATTCGCAGTTGCCGTAGATCGACTCAATTTTAGAAATGAGCTTTTTAAAAGCGAGATGGAGGAAGGAATCAGTAAATTATTGAGTTACTACGAGCAGAATTGTGAAAGAATACTAACAAAAGCGGCGTTATTAAAAGATACGCAACAATACCCTGAAGCATTTGCACAGCTTTCTTTAATGCCAAATTTAGCCAATTCCCCCTGTTTAGAACGCTATGATGCCATTTTCACACAGTTATGGAAAGAATATAGCAAACATCATTGTGAGAACATCATCAGTCAGGCGAATCTGCTTTGGGCAGCTGACCCCAGCAAAGAAGGGGCCACCGCAGTTGCGACATTTTTACAAGGCTTAGATCTGAACGGACGCTGTCACGACAGCTTCCAACAACTTATCAACAGGATACGCGAGAAGCTGATGAATGATGAATTTGATGAAAAGGAGTTTAGACGAATGATTATCTCAGGAGAAATCGAAATAGAAAAAAGTAAACTAAATGCAATCAGTAAAATTACTTCAGCATATTACAATAGTTTAGTTTCGGACAACTATATCATTGTCGACTAACAATCGGATATCGGGCTATCAACTTCAGAAAAAACAGATTGATAGCCCGATATTCTTAAAACTTATATCTTACCGAAAATCCAATAGGATCAAATATCTTGATGCTGGATTCATTCAGAAAATCAAAATAAGGTTTTACATCTAATGAAATCTGAAATGGGGCTTGTGGAATATTATACTCTATTCCGACAATGCCGTCTATACTTAAATTCAGATGCGAATCAAACGATTGACGTTGACCATTTATAATTTTGTCTTTTTCTTTGTACGACCCGATACTTCCACCAAAACCATAGTACCAATTTAGACCAGTCGCTAAAGGTTTGTAAATCTCATACAATCCCACAACACGAAACCGGCGGAAATCAGAATTGCTTTGAATACTCATAATACCTTCCAACGCATGGCTTGAATTGAGCGTATGACGGTAAGTAATCCCTTGCGCAGAACCAAATCGCCCACCAATAGCGCCTTTATTATCCAACTGAGCTACAGCTTTATTGGATAATGCAGCAAACATCAGCATTCCACCGATAGCCAAAAATATTTTTCTCATAAAAATTGAACGCTTTATATACTACTTTATATCTTTCAAAAGTAACAATTACAGCTATAACGACACAATGTTTAATTTGTTATGACATTATTCCCAATATCTCCAACTTTATTCTGATATTTTTTTTTATATTTAAGTCAATAGTGATAACCAAAATAAACTCACGTGATATGGGCAGAATTTTTGACTTTATAACCATATATAAAGAAAAATACGCAAAGGACATTATGGTAGCGGGCAGAGATTCCAGTGGCAACTGGAAAACTTACTCCACCAAAGAATATACAGATGCAATTGATTCCTTGAGTCGGGCGCTATTAAAACTGGAGCTTAAGAAAGGGGACCGCGTCGGAATAATGTCCGGCAATAGACCGGAATGGAACCTGGTTGATTTTGCCTGCAATCAAATTGGGCTTGCAACAGTTCCGCTCTATCCGACATTATCTACACAAGATCTTTCCTTCATTGTCAACGATTCGGATGTCAAAGTATTGTTTGTCAGCAATATAGATTTGACTGCCCGCATTGAGCAGGCGATCAAAGAACATGGCATACAACCGCAGGTATATACCTTTGACCAGATTGAAAACCATGCTCCATTAACCGAGTTAATTGCAAGTGGAAAAGAAGATACGACTGATCTGTCCACCCATCGCGATAGCGTTACCGAAGATGATCTATTGACCTTGATTTATACCTCGGGCACCACAGGGCGTCCCAAAGGTGTTTACCTATCCCATAAAAATGTCTATAGCAATGTCACCGCCTGCAATTATCTGATACGTGAGGATTTCAAAACTGCACTTAGTTTTCTTCCATTATGCCATATTTTCGAACGCATGGTTGTGTATATGTACTATTCAAAGGGTATTCAAATTTACTTCTCAGAAACCCTGGATAATGTGGTTAACGATATTAATGATGTAAAACCAGATGTCTTTACAACCGTACCCCGTGTACTGGAAAAGGTCTATGACAAGATCATAGAAAAAGGTAAAGCACTGACCGGAATCAAAAAGAAGCTATTCTTCTGGGCTGTTGATCTAGGACTAAAATATCAGGAACCTGGCAAAAATGGACTTCTTTATTCTATTAAATTGGGTATTGCCCGCAAACTAATCTTTTCAAAATGGCAGGAAGCATTGGGCGGGAATATTAAGATTATCGTATCCGGTGGCGCTGCTCTTCAAGAGCGTTTAGCACGTATATTTTGGGCTGCTGACCTCAAAGTCCTTGAAGGCTATGGGTTAACGGAAACTTCCCCTGTTATTGCCGTGAATTCTTATCTACCCAATGGGCTAAAATTCGGGACAGTCGGCAAACCGCTTAAAAACCTTGAAGTAAAAATTGCCTCAGATGGTGAAATACTCGTAAAAGGCCCTAGTATCACAACAGGCTATTATCAAAACGAGGAAGCAACGAAAGAAGCTTTCGATGAAAACGGCTTCTTCAAAACCGGAGATATTGGCGAAATCACGACGGATGGTTTCCTGAAAATCACCGACCGAAAGAAAGAGATGTTTAAAACAGCGGGCGGAAAATACATCGCACCGCAGTCAATTGAAAACAAATTAATGGAATCAACCCTGATCGGTCAGGTAATGGTTATAGGCGAAAACCGCAAATTTCCAAGCGCTCTAATCGTACCGGCTTTTGATATCCTTTCCAAATGGACGGCTCAAAAGGGAATATCCGCCAGTTCTAACGGAGAACTTATCAAAAATCCTGAGGTAATTCAAAAATATCAAGAGGAAATAAACCGATTATCAGGTAACTTTGGCCATTGGGAAATTGTCAAGAAGTTTATACTTCTGCCAAAAGAATGGACGATAAACGAAGGTCAATTGACCCCAAAATTGAGTTTAAAAAGAAAAGTTATTTTAAAAGAGAACGAAGCTGCCATCGATAAACTATATGCAGAACAAAGTCAGGAATAACAATTTGCACGATTATTGGAGCGGATAATCTGATTATGAAGCACGTTACACTAAGGGATTTATTTACATTCGAATACTGGAGAAATATTGGGCAGGTCATGGTGGACGCCTTTAACGGGTTTAATGATGACAAATGCATGAAAAAAAGTGCTTCATTAG
This sequence comes from Sphingobacterium sp. CZ-UAM, assembly GCF_002000245.1. Lineage (GTDB taxonomy): Bacteria > Bacteroidota > Bacteroidia > Sphingobacteriales > Sphingobacteriaceae > Sphingobacterium. The sequence continues at coordinate 67,030 of NZ_MTCM01000004.1, forward strand.
CCTATTATACAATCTTCTCGATCGGTCCGTTGCTGATGATCGTCATATGGTGTATCGGTTTCTTTTATGGTGAACATCTCCAAAGCGGTTCCTCCGCGCAAGATGAAGTACTGAATGAAGTGATGGTTCTTTTTGGCCAAGATGTGACGATGCAGATTCAATCTTATCTCCAAAAAATTACTTTTGAGAACAAATCCAATATAGGCATTACGGTGGGTATTATTACCCTGGTTATTTCCTCCACCACGTTGTTTGTTGATATTCAGGATTCCATAAATAATATCTGGAAAGTAAAACCTAAACCCAAGAAGGGCTGGCTCAAATTGATTATCAATCGACTGATTTCTTTCTCCATCGTTATCGCTTTAGGATTCCTGTTAATTGCATCATTGATGATCAATGGCGTTATCGTTGCGGTCACCAATCTGGTTATGACTTATTTTCCCATTATTCCAATTGCGTTGATTTCCTGGGTGAATACCGGGATCACGTTTTCTGTCATTGTTATCCTTTTCGGATTTATCTTTTCGTTTTTACCCGATGCTAAAGTAAAGTTCCGAGATATGCTCGGTGGAGCGATCTTCACAGGCTTACTCTTTATGTTGGGCAGGTACGGTATTTCACTTTACCTCAACCTCTCTTCGACCGCCAGTTTTTATGGTGCAGCAGGATCTATCATTATTATGTTATTGTGGATTTACTACTCCGCCGCAATACTTTATTTTGGGGCGGAGTTCACTAAGTTCTATGCCATCAAATTTGGTGCAGGTATTGTTCCATCCGCTTTTGCCGTTGCTGTTGAACAAACTGAAAAAGTTAAGAAAATGGGCTCCGACGCAGAAGCTCATATCGGGGATACCATCCGAGTATTAAAATAATCAGATTATTTTTTTTCTTTTTTCCCGCTAATCGATCCGTCTATCCCGATCACATCGATGACTTTATCACCAATTTGCGTGATATCTGATTTCAGACCGACCATTATTGTAAAAATATTGACCGGAGTATCCTGTATCTTACTGAAATTATGCAGATAACCTAACTCCAGCCCAAGGAAAAATCCGTTGAATTTATAATCCGCTCCGGCTCCTAGTTTACTGGACAGGTTAAAACGATTTATACTTTCCATCTTAACCAGTTTCTGATCGGCCATCACATTCGCACGAGGCTCACTGGTCAGCCCTATTCCAGGCCCTATAAAACCATAAACATTCAAACGTCGCATCTGCTTACGCACTCCTCCCGAAAAAGCCAACGTATAAAAGTTTGTATTAGCATCTTCAATACGGTAAGCAAAATCAGGGTCAGGTAAGCGCTGTTTATATTTGAATGACAGGGTATACAAGGTGGGCGACACAAAAAACATGGAGTTTTTAAGGGAAATATCCAGCCCAATACTGCCTGAAAATTTTGGAGAAAGGATATCTTTGGTTTTGCCTATGGGAAATCCCATTCCGGTTGTTCCCCAATAATAAACTTTCCGATAATGTATCGTATCCACACCCCCTTGGGCATAGCTAGCAATACTAAAAAATGGAAGGAGAATAAAAACAAGAAAAAGTCTTTTCATTTAAAAGCGTTTAATATTGAATATAAAAACAATATTAAACGCAGAATGTTCAAGGTAACTAAAATAATTTAGAGATAGCTTTTGGACTGTGGTCCCTGATTAAACAGCAGATCGATAATACTTAGATCCGGATAAAACCCGTTTTTGTCCGAGAACACCTGATAATATTCTTTTGGGGCTATCAATATACTCTCTTTTTTCGGGTGTATGATTTCCCGGTAGTCTATCGCATCCGAATCATTAGCCACATATTCTTCGGTAAAAGAAACTGTTCTTTTTAGCTTAATTGATTTTAGTATCAGCTCCAGCTGTGCGACGTTGAAATCTAACAGATAATCGAACTTTTCCTGATAAAAACGACTAAAATCATCTTCATAAAATTCAAAATACGCAGAACTTCTATAGGCTGTCTGAATACTTAGCCAATGCAAACGTTGCCAGTCAAATTCATAACTTATCCGGATATCTTTCATCGGTACGCGGTCCTTGTTTCCATGTTGGATAGGAACAATTAAGTCCTGTACCCCATTGGCAGAGGCAATTCGTGCCCGTGTACGATAGCTCTGTTTCTGAAAATGTTCATATTTTTCAATAACAAGAGGAAGATTATTCTCCTGAATGGTATGAAAATAAGAGATCGGCGGAAGATAACATGCTGGAAGTAAAAACTGCGATTCCATAAAAACTGATGATTTTTGTTATAAGTGACGCAAAAATAACTTAAATTAAGGATATTTGTAAAATACAACTGGGAATTTTAGCTATAGCATGAGACAAAAAGCGTTAAACGCATTAATCTATATCATCTCTCTTCTCCCCTATTGGTTTCTATATTTGATTTCCGATGGGCTTTATTATATCCTTTATTACATTATAGGATATAGAAAGAATATTGTATTTCAAAATTTAGAGAACGCTTTTCCCGAAAAAACAGAGGCTGAAAGACTAGTAATCGCAAAAAAATTCTACCGCTTTTTTCCGGATTTACTGGTGGAATCCATTAAGCTAAAAACGATTTCGGCCGAAGAAGTCAAACGGAAAATGACGCTGGACAATGAAGAGGAACTCACGCGCCATCTTGCTGCCGGAAAAAATGTGATTGGGGTAACCTCACATTATGCCAACTGGGAATTGGGGATACACCGGTTGAGTTTGATCACTGATTTTCCAACATTAATTGTATACAAGCCATTAAACAACAAGGATATTGATACGGTATACAATGCAATGCGTGGCCGCTTTGGAGCGGAAATGATTCCAATGAAACAAATTCTCAGGCATATTGTAAAATTAAGAGGGCAGCCCAGTGTCAGCATGCTGGTCGCGGATCAGACCCCACTATATTCGGATTCAGATTATTTTATCAATTGGTTGAATCAGGAAACATTGGTTTATACCGGAGCTGAGCGGCTTTCAAGAATAAGTAAAGCCCCTGTTGTATTTTGTTATATCGGACGGGAAGCAAAAAGAGGACAATACTTCTGTAAGTTTTCCACCCTAGTGGAAGACCCTTCCGAATTTGCTGAACATGAAATAACCGATTTGCACAATCGTTTTGCGGAGCAAATGATTCGTGAAAATCCCGAATATTGGCTTTGGTCACATAATCGCTGGAAAAGGAAACGTAGAAAATGAGTAAATTACCAAAAGTAGCTGTTGTCATCCTGAATTGGAATGGTCGTTTCTTCTTAGAGAAATTCTTACCTTCCGTCTACAACAGTTCTTATCCAAATATCGAGTTCGTCATCGGTGACAATGCATCGGATGACGATTCTATCCTGTTTGTCAAGCAGTACTATCCTACCATTACCATCCTTGAAAACGACAAGAATTATGGTTTTGCAGGTGGTTATAATAAAGTGCTGGAACGCGTAGATGCGGATTATTATGTCCTGTTAAATTCAGATGTAGAAGTTAGCCAAAACTGGATAGAGCCTGTGATTACTTATATGGAAAGAAATCCCGGCATTGCAGCTGCACAACCCAAAATCTTATCCTACCATAACAAAGGGCAATTTGAGCATGCCGGCGCTGCCGGAGGCTATCTGGACTATTTCGGTTTCCCTTTTTGCAGAGGAAGGATTTTGCATGAGGTCGAGGAAGACCAGGGGCAGTACAATCAAGAATCCGAAATTTTTTGGGCCTCAGGAGCGGCGCTTTTTATCCGACAAAAAGCCTGGAGAGAGGCCAATGGCCTAGATGAAGATTTTTTTGCTCATATGGAGGAAATTGATTTATGCTGGCGACTGAAAAAGATGGGCTATGCTATAGGCTACTGTCCTACATCTGTGGTTTATCATGTAGGCGGTGGCACGTTAAACACGAGCAACCCGAAGAAGACCTACCTGAATTTCAGGAATAATCTGGTTATGTTGCAAAAGAACTTACCTTTGGGTAAAGCAATTTGGATAATTTCATTACGTTTTTGGTTTGATTTGGCTGCATTGCTGAAATTTCTAATAGATCGCAAACCAAAAGATGCCTGGGCGGTCAGCCGCGCGCATCAGTATTTCTTCCTAAATATTTTTAAAAATGCTAGAAAACGAAAGAAATACACGGCGACAGAAAATCAGGCAGGACAGTATAGCAAGGCTATTGTTATTGATTTTTACACGAATAATAAACATAAATTTTCCCAATTGAATCCGAAAGATTTCAAATAAGGCATTTGAAGTCTTGATTCGCAAAATGCACAAAAACGCATTTTAAAAATAAGACAGTCTTTACAACAAGATTCTTTATTTATTTTATTTAAACGTACTTTTTATTTGTAATTTTGCAACATGTTGGCAATGGATATTGAAAAAAAGATAAAAGACTTAACGGCAGAACTTAATCATTACAACTACCAATACTATGTATTGGCGAATAGTCTTATTTCAGATTACGACTTTGACCTCAAATTAAAGGAGCTCGAAGCACTCGAAAGTCAATATCCAGAATATGCTGACCCAAACTCACCGACCCAACGTATTGGAGGAGACATCACATCTAAATTTAAAACAGAAAAACATCGTTGGCCCATGCTTTCACTGGGCAATACGTACAGCCAGGAAGAGCTCTTTGATTTTGATCAGCGCATCCGCAAGATTATTGGCGATCAGTTTGAGTATGTCTGTGAATTAAAATTTGATGGTCTTTCCATTAGCCTCACGTATGAAAACGGCCTGTTGAGCAAAGCCGTCACCCGTGGTGATGGAACTCAAGGTGATGTAGTGACAAGCAATGTCAAAACCATTCGCTCCATTCCCATCAGGCTCAAAGCCGGCGACTACCCCGAGCAGTTTGAAATTCGGGGGGAGATATTTATGCACAAATCCGCTTTTCTTCGCCTGAATAAAGAACGGGAAGAGAACGAGGAGCAGACTTATGCTAATCCGCGTAATTTTGCTTCGGGAACAATAAAACTTCAAGATTCAGCAGAAGTTGCAAAAAGGCCATTGGACTGTTTTCTTTACTTTTTGTACTGTGATAATAGGACTAATTTATTTCACGATCACTGGAATAGTTTGGAGCATGTGAAAAGCTGGGGATTCCCTGTCTGCGAACATACACGAAAATGCAGTTCACTGGCAGATGTCTTCGAATTCATCGGCTATTGGGATACCGAAAGACATAAGCTCGGATATGAAATCGATGGTATCGTGATCAAAGTAAATGATTATGCACAGCAGGAAGATCTGGGTTTCACAGCCAAGAACCCTCGGTGGGCAATATCTTATAAATTCAAAGCTGAACGTGTTGAAACAACACTCAATAGCATTAGCTACCAAGTGGGCCGTACAGGTGCGGTCACTCCTGTAGCAAACCTTCAACCTGTACTATTGGCGGGCACCACGGTCAAACGTGCCTCACTGCATAATGCCAATGAAATTGCGCGATTAGATTTACATCAAGGTGATACCGTCTATGTAGAAAAAGGCGGCGAGATCATTCCAAAAATCATTGCTGTAAATCTTGAAAAAAGATTAGCAGATACGACAGCTTTTGTCTACCCGGAAAGTTGTCCGGAATGTGGCACAGCATTAATTAGACAGGAAGGCGAAGCCGTTCACTATTGCCCTAATGAAACCGGATGTCCGCCACAGATCGTCGGAAAAATGCAACATTTTATTGGCCGTAAAATGATGGACATCGAGGGGATGGGCGATGAAACCGTAGAAACCTTTTTCAAAAAAGGATTATTACATACTATAGTTGATATCTATGGTCTAAAGAACCATCAGGAAGACTTACAGCAATTGGAACGTTTTGGCCAGAAGTCTATCGATAACATGCTTGCCGGCATTGAAAAATCAAAAGAAAAACCTTTTGAGAAAGTGTTATTCTCTCTGGGGATACGTCATGTCGGCGAAACAATCGCTAAAAAACTGGCACAGCATTTTAAGAATATTGACGCTCTTGCCCAGGCATCGACAGAAGAAATCGAGGCTGTACCGGATATCGGACACCGTATTGCTGTTAGTGTCAAAGAATACCTGGATAATCCCATTCACCAACAACAGATCATTAGTCTCAAAAATTATGGTTTAAATCTGGAAATTGAGGAAAGGGAGATTATTCTGGCCAGCGAAAATCTCAGCGGAAAAACATTTTTGATTTCAGGAGTATTTGCAGATTATTCCAGAGAACAGCTTGCAGAACTAATCGAGAGCAACGGTGGAAAGATGCTCTCTTCCATTTCCGCAAAACTGAACTATCTGGTTGCAGGCGATAAAATGGGGCCTTCTAAACTAGCTAAGGCAGAGAAACTGGGCATCCCCATGATTAATGAAAAAGATCTATTAGACCTTATTCATTCCAAATAGGATTTTTTAATTAAATTTATATAAATACAAAAACAAGATGAACGAGCTTCACGGCGCAGGAGTAGCATTGGTCACTCCTTTTAACTCAGATGAATCTGTTGATTTCGAGGCATTAGGCCAACTTATTGACTTGCAAATTAACGAGGGTATGGATTATTTGGTTTCTTTGGGTACAACTGGAGAAGTTGCCACATTGACTAAAGAAGAGCGAAAGCGTATCTGGGATTTCACTGTCAAGCGCGTGAACGGTAGACTCCCTTTGGTCGCTGGCATCGGTGGCAATAATACCGCTGAGATTGTAGAACAGATCAAAGCTTTCGACCCAACGGGTTTCTGTGCCATTTTATCCGTATCGCCTTATTATAACAAACCGACACAGGAAGGAATTTATCAACATTATAAAGCGATTGCACAAGTATCCCCTTTACCTATTATACTGTATAATGTACCGGGTCGTACTGGCAGCAACATGACCGCACAAACAACATTACGTCTGGCCAATGATTTCGCGAATATCGTAGCCATCAAAGAGGCCTCCGGCAATTTTGCCCAGTTCAGCGAAATCTTACGTGATAAGCCAGCTGATTTTCTATTGATCTCCGGTGATGATCCAGTGACCCTACCCATGATGGCACTCGGTGCTGCAGGTATTATTTCTGTAGTTGGAAATGCCTATCCGCAACGCGTTGCTACATTGGCAAAATTATGTACCGAAGGCAAGTATACCGAAGCGCGGGCAATACATAACGATCTACTTCAGATAACTGACCTTTGTTTTGTGGAAGGAAACCCTGCCGGTGTCAAATACATTCTTAAAAAATTAGGTATCGGTAACGATATTTTACGTCTTCCATTGGTCGGCATCAGTGAAAAAACACAGTTAGCTATAGCTGAAGAAATGCACAAATTGAACTAGACGATCAATATATCTGCTATAAAAAAGTTTAGATCTCGTTTGGGTCTAAACTTTTTTATTTTAAGGCATTGCAATATAATAATATAATACCTACCTTTGCACTTCCACAAATGTGGAAATTTAAATAACAAAATTAATTAACAAATGCAACAGTACGAATCTGTAATCGTTCTTACCCCGTTGCTTTCTGAAGATGCTGCGAAAGAAGTAATCGCAAAATTCAAAAACATCTTAGCAGAAGGCGGAGCCGAGATTGTCGCTGAAGACAATTGGGGTTTGAAAAAATTAGCGTATCCAATCCAGAAAAAAACTACTGGATTTTATCACTTAACTGAATTCAAGGCTCCAGGTGAATTAATTAACAAATTAGAGGTTGAATACAAACGTGATGAGCGCATTATGCGTTTCTTGACTGTAAGCTTAGACAAACATGCTAGAGCTTACAACGAGAAAAAACGTAGCGGTGCATTCAACAAAAAAGCTGAAACTAAAACTGAGGAGGGCGCAAACTAATGGCTAACGAAAATATCCAATACGTAACTGCTCCTAAAGTAGAGGACAACCGTAAAAAATACTGTCGTTTCAAAAAGAATGGTATCAAATATATCGATTATAAAGATGCTAACTTCTTAATGAAATTTGTAAATGACCAAGGTAAAATCTTACCTCGTCGTTTAACTGGTACATCTTTGAAATTTCAACGTAAAGTAGCTCAAGCTGTTAAACGTGCTCGTCACATCGGTTTGTTACCTTACTTAGCTGATGCAATTAAATAAGGAGGACGATAGAAAATGGAAGTAATTTTAAAACAAGATATCAAAGGCTTAGGTGAGCAAAACGATATCGTTAATGTAAAACCAGGTTTCGGTCGTAACTACTTAATCCCTCAAGGATTTGCTATCCAAGCGACTGAGTCTGCAAAAAAAGTTTTAGCTGAGAACATCAAACAAGCTCAGTTCAAACAAGAGAAAATCAAAAAAGATGCTACCGAATTAGCTGGTAAATTGGAAGCTGTAAAACTTTCAATCGGCGCTAAAGCAGGTGAGTCTGGTAAAATCTTCGGTAAAGTAAATAGCATCCAAATTGCTGATGCATTGAAAGCAAAAGGTTTTGACGTAGATCGTCGTCGTATTACATTCGAGGTTGAGCCTAAAGAATTAGGTGAATACATCGCTAACTTAAACTTACACAAAGAAGTTAAAGTTCAAGTTCCTTTCGAAGTAATCGCTGAGTAATTAAAATTATTTAGCACGATATACAAAAGCGGCTATCCAAATGGATAGCCGCTTTTTTTATATCTTATCTTACCTCCAAAAATAAAAAACTCGCGCTGCTGAGAACAACGCGAGGCATAATCTAGGGTATTTGAAAGGGAAAAATCTTATTATATATCAAATTATCAACAGAAAAAACATAAATAATACATTTAAATTTAAAAATCATTTATTTATTCCTTTTTCATACTCAAAAGAAGTGAAAATTATCTAAATATCAAAATAAAATCAATAAATTTTTAAAAAAAAGATTAAATAGTGAAAAACAAACCAAAATTCCATCTAATAACCACTAAAATAACACCAAATCCATATAATTAACAGAAAATACAGCCTAAAAACCAAAAATAAATAACAATAAATGAAAATAGTCACAAAAAAAAGACCTGAAATAAGAATATTCCAGGTCTTTTATAAAAAAAACAATTAATTAAGCCAATTGTTTCTCTAATTTCTCATTCAAAACTGACTTTGGAACTGCTCCGATTTGTTTATCAACAATTTCTCCATTTTTGAAGAACAATAACGCGGGGATATTACGGATTCCGTAACGAACTGAAATCTCTGGATTTTCATCTACGTTTACTTTCCCTACCACAGCCTTACCTTCGTAATCTTTAGCTAATTCTTCAACAACAGGACCAACCATACGACAAGGACCACACCATTCTGCCCAAAAATCAATTAATACGGGTTTGTCCGCTTTCAAAACAACTTCTTCAAAGTTGCTATCTGTAATTTCTAATGCCATAATCTTTTAATTTTATAAACCGAAGTTATATTTATGATACTACTTAATTGCTAAAATCAATAAACAAAGATAGTAACAACTGTCAATGTATTTGTAATCTTAATTACACAAAATCTAATCCAAATTAGTTCAATCGATAATTAATACCCTCAAACTTATCTATACAATCCAAAAACTCATTTGTAAGGTTTATTTTCAGACTTTTAGCTGGCATTTCGACAGATATTTCATCCTGAGGGTCCCAGATTTTAAATTTCAATTGACAATTTGGCACTACCCCTTCAATTTCATTCTGCGCCAATATATCTTTAATCCCATCCAGAAATTCCTCATTCAGCTTGGGCAAAGGGATATTAATTGTAAAACTCTTTGCCATCTTCTCACGGAGCTCGGAAAGCAATTGTACGCTTCTCAACTCAAAGCCCCAATTTCCGACCTGTCTAAAACGTTCCTGAACCAATCCACGTAATTGAACAAAATACCCCTCCTGTAAATAACCTTTCAACTTCACATATTCTTCACCAAATACAGCCATGTCGTAAGAATCGCTGTAATCTTCGATAATAAAAGACGCAAATGGTTTTCCATTTTTAGTCAGGCGATGACTGGCCGACGCTATAATTCCTCCAATGACCAGTTCTTTGTTTTTGATACGGTTAAATTCAAGCAATGTTTCTTCATCTACCTCAGCAGCCTTTACTTTATTAATCAGGGACAGATCAGACACCGGATTATGGCAAAAATGCTCGATCTCAAATCGATAGGTATCCAAAGGATGACTTGTCAGGTATATACCGATAACATCTTTTTCGTATTTAAGCTTCTCGATCAGTCCCCACTGCGCACAAGGTGCCAGGACAGGCTCTGGCAGTTCAGCAGCTTCACCGGCACCAAATAAACTGGCCTGAGCAGAGTTTTCATTCTCTTTATAGCGCTGTCCAAATCGGATCGCCTTCTCCATCCCCGTAGAATTATCCTCGGAATGGAAATACTGCGCGCGATGCGTATTTTCAAAACTATCAAACCCTCCGGCATAGGCTAAACTTTCAAAAGCTTTTTTATTGACAGCGCGTAAGTCTATCCGCTTCGCCATATCAAAAACAGATTTATACAATCCCGATTGCCTTGTTTGAACAATAGCATCCACCGCACCAGCACCGACTCCCTTGACGGCACCAATACCGAAGCGGATCGCTCCGCGTTCATTGACCGTAAATTTGTAGTAAGATTCATTTACATCTGGCCCCAGTACCTCCAAGCCCATGCGTTTACATTCCTCCATGAAGAATGTCACTTGCTTGATGTCATTCATATTATTGGAAAGTACTGCAGCCATATATTCGGCCGGAAAATGTGCCTTTAAATAAGCCGTCTGATAAGCCACCCATGCATAACAGGTGGAGTGCGATTTATTGAATGCATAACTGGCAAAAGCCTCCCAGTCAGTCCAGATTTTCTCCAGCACTTTAGCATTATGACCTCGCTCTTCTGCCTGCGCTATAAACTTAGGCTTCATTTTATCAAGCACGGCTTTCTGCTTCTTACCCATTGCTTTACGCAAAACATCGGCATCACCTTTGGAAAAACCCGCCAGTTTTTGCGATAAAAGCATTACCTGCTCTTGATATACTGTAATCCCATACGTTTCCTTTAAATATTCCTCACAGGCGTCCAAGTCATAGACAATAGGATCAATCCCATGTTTACGTTTGATGAAACTTGGAATATACTCTATTGGTCCGGGACGGTATAAGGCGTTCATCGCAATTAAATCGGCGAATACAGTTGGCTTTAGGTCCCGCATATATTTTTGCATCCCAGGAGATTCATACTGGAATACACCGATAGTCTCACCGCGCTGGAAGAGCTCGTAGGTCAGAACATCGTCTATTGGAAATTTATCGGGATCTAAAATTATACCATGACTTAACTTAACATTCTCAACAGTATCCTTGATAAGCGTCAGGGTTTTCAATCCTAAAAAGTCCATTTTCAATAGACCGGCACTTTCAACAACGTGGTTATCAAACTGCGTCACATACAGATCGGAATCCTTTGCCAAAGACACCGGGACGAAATTGGTAATATCATCCGGGGTGATTATCACACCACAGGCATGAATCCCTGTATTGCGGACAGAACCTTCCAATACGCGCGCCTGACGAATCGTTTCGGCCTCGAGACCAGCACCATCAGCGATTGACTTTAGACGATTGACAGCCTCTATCTCTTCTGCTCGCAACTTCTCCTTTAAGCCCGCATCATCCAATGTAAAGATTTTGGACAGCTTCAGGTTGGGGATCAACTTGGCAATTTCATTGGCATCTCCCAAAGGCAGATCCAGCACTCGGGCTGTATCTTTAATGGAAGACTTGGCAGCCATTGTACCATAAGTAATGATCTGAGCCACCTGACTGGCACCATATTTATCGATTACATACTGCATGACCCGACCACGCCCTTCATCATCAAAGTCAATATCAATATCGGGCATGGAGACACGATCGGGGTTTAGAAAACGCTCAAATAGCAAATCGTATTTGATGGGATCAATATTCGTAATACCAAGGCAATACGCAACAGCAGATCCTGCTGCAGATCCCCGCCCAGGCCCGACCGAGACCCCCATATCACGTGCAGCAGCAATAAAATCCTGTACAATCAAAAAATATCCAGGATATCCCGTTTTTTCTATCGTTGCCAATTCAAAGTCCAGCCTTTCACGAATATCAGGCGTTATCTCTTCGTAACGTTTCTCAGCACCAACATAACACAAGTGGGCAAGATATTTATTTTCCCCTCTTTTTCCGCCATCTTCATTGTCCTCGGCAACCTGAAATTCCTCTGGTATATCAAATTTAGGTAACAAAACGTCCCGGTTCAATTTGAAGATCTCTACCTTATCCACGATCTCCTGTATATTAATAATCGCTTCGGGTAAATCTTGGAACAGCGCCTTCATTTCATCAGAAGATTTAAAATAATACTCCTGATTCGGCAATCCGAACCGAAAGCCCCTTCCCCTACCTTTAGGCGTCGAAAGCTTCTCACCATCCTTTACACATAAAAGGATATCATGCGCATGGGCATCCCCTTTTTTCTCATAATAGGTGTTATTGGTGGCAACAACTTTAACATCGTATTTCCGGGCAAACTTCAATAAAGTTTGATTTACCCGGTCCTCATCTTCCTGTCCATGCCGCATTAACTCCAGATAGAAATCTTGTCCAAAATGCTCTTTCCACCATTGCAAAGCTTCCTCCGCCTGATTTTCACCGATATTCAGCACCTTGCTAGGTATCTCACCCTGAAGATTTCCTGAAAGCACAATCACATCTTCCTTATACTGTAGAATAAGGTTTTTATCTATACGAGGGACGTAATAGAAACCTGCTGTATATGCAAAAGAAGCCAGCTTGGCTAAATTATGATAACCCCGTTTATTTTTAGCCAGAAAAACAACCTGGTACCCATTATCTTTTCTGGTCTTATCTTTATGATCCTCACAAACAAAGAATTCACAGCCCACAATAGGCTTTAGAATTTGACCTGTAGGCTCCTGTCCATTGGCCATAGCTTCAGCATTTTGCGCCTCCACTTCCTTATTATGCCCTATAACCCTCGAAACGAATTCAAATGCCCCCATCATATTACCATGATCGGTAAGCGCAACAGCGGGCATATTGTCTTTTACTGCTGCCGAGACCAACCTGTCATATGACATTGTTGACTGTAGAATAGAAAATTGCGAATGGTTATGTAAGTGGGCAAATTTTGCTTCCTTAAACGCTGATAACGTATTTGCATCTACGACAACTCGAACGTCATCCGGTTCAGCCCGTTTTCTGATCTCTTCAGAAGCCGCCTTTAGATTAATATGTTTAAGTCCGGCAGTAGGGACGGGACCCGGATTATTCGTTTTGAAATCAACGAAATAGCCAGTGTCAACCTGTAGTTCCTCCGCTGTAAAGACTTCTCTTCTGACCAACTCCAGAAAACAGCGTGTTGTCGCCTCAACGTCGGCAGTTGCATTATGGGCCTCCGCAAATGGAACCCCAAATAAGTAGGAGTGCAATTCAGTCAGATTGGGCAACTTATATCGACCACCACGACCGCCGGGAATTTTCAATAGTTCTGCCGTCACCTCGGTACAGGTATCCAAAACTGGCATGCTGGCCATTTTAGACTCCACACCATAACGATAAAATTCACAGCCCATAATATTGAGGTCGAAACCAATGTTCTGTCCGACCACAAACTTTGCCCGGTTTAATGCAGTATTAAATTTCTCCAAAGCAACTTGTAAGGGTACACCCTGCTCCTCCGCCAATGCAGTGGATATGCCATGTATTTTTTCAGAATCATAAGGTATATCAAATCCATCAGGCTTGATCAAAAAATCCTGATGTTCGACCAAATTTCCCATCTCATCATGAATCTGCCAGGCCAGCTGTATACAACGTGGCCAATTATCCGTATCTGTAATTGGCGCGTCCCAACGCTTAGGCAAACCCGTCGTCTCCGTATCGAAAATAATATACATAAATCTCTAAACCTCTTTAATACAATAGATTAAATGTAAACATATTTACATTTATTTGAACTTGAAATTTACGAAATTCTTAGAGAAGATTATGTCAGATTTTTGCGAAAAATAATAGCAGCTATTTAATATTGTACTAACCACACTATCCCAGTTATTTGTTATATTTGAATCTGACTCCAATTTCTATGATTAAAGCGATTTTTTTTGATATAGACGGAACACTATTAAGTTTCAAAACGCATCAGGTCCCCGACTCCACACAACAAGCATTTCGATTACTAAAAGAAAAAAATATAAAAGTCTTCGTTTCAACCGGCCGTTCCTTCAATCAATTGGGACATATCCGCTATCTTGATTTTGACGGTTTTATAACATTTAATGGTGGCTATTGTGTTACCAAAGACGAACAGGTTATTTATAAAAATAACATCGTCGAAAAGGACATTCGCTCATTACTTGATTATGCAAAACAGCATCCCGAGCTTACTTTTTCGTTTATGTCCGAAAAAGAAATCTCCTTAAATCAGGTCACACCCGAGGTATTAAAAATGTATCAACAGGTGAATGTAAAAACGCCTCCTATACGTGATTACGAAGATAACTTCGATCTAGAATCGGTCATGCAGATCAATGTTTTTATCAATCCGGAAGAAGAAGCTGCCTTTATGGAAAACATTATGCCCAATTCCATCGCGTCCCGGTGGACGCCTATTTTTGCCGATATTAACCCGATGGGCCAGAGCAAAAAAGTAGGTATCGATGTTTTTTTAGAACATTATGGCATCGAACTTTCAGAAACCATGTCATTCGGTGATGGCGGCAATGATATTACCATGCTCGCCCATACACAGATTGGTATTGCCATGGGAAATGCGAATCCCGAGGTAAAAGAAATCGCCGATTATATCACCGACGATGTAGATAATAATGGTATATGGAATGCCTTAAAACATTTTGGTATTCTCTAGAAGTGAATACTGAGTGTCGCACGACAGGTATTGCTATTGCTATTCAATAGCAAACTATGCCGTTCCGGGAAAAGATATTCCAATCGGCCCTGAAAATCCGCTATTAAAGTATGCTTAAATTGGCCATCCAGATAATGATTCATGCGGTGGCTCACTTCAAATAACATGATTTTGGACGATCCCGAGAGCCGGATTCGGATTGGATGTGAAGACATGCTATTATATCCGTTTGCAACTGCATTTTGTATCATCGGAAAAAGTAGAAGTGCTGGTACCGTCACATCATTTTCCGGCTGAAAACGATTTTCCCATTTCAGGGAGAAACCCGCGGGCATCAATCTCTTGACAATTTCGAAATATTGGTTCAACAGGTCTAGCTCGACTTTCATTGCATGGCAGGTTCCCGGCTCCAGTAGCAACAACTTTTTCTGAAATAGTCGATATTCCGGTACAGCCTCTTGGCCTAACATCATTTCCATAAGAAAATGATCTATCTGACTGTTGCCAAATGACAATCTATCGGACAGAGCCAACGCCGCCTCGTTTCTTACAGACTTTTTACGTAGAATGCGATCAATTATACTTGACATTTCTTAAATTGCTCTAGATTAGACACACAAAAATAAGGAAACATTATGTCAAATATCGCAATAGTTATTGAAGAAAGAGCCGCAGATATAGGCAATTTCCTGGTAGGAAGGCTCCTTCCTTTCAGACAAAAAAGGATGGTCGGTCCGTTTATATTTATTGACCATATGGGACCTGAAAAGATCTCCGATCCTCAGTTCATGGATATTGCACCCCATCCGCACATTGGATTGTCAACATTGACCTACCTCTTTGAAGGAAGTATCATGCACCGCGATAGTCTCGGAAATGAAGTCGAAATAAAACCAGGAGCGGTAAACTGGATGACTGCCGGAAAAGGTGTAACCCATTCCGAACGAACTCCCGACTATCTAAGATCTACCCCTCATCAACTACATGGCCTACAGATTTGGGTCGCATTACCAAAGGATCTGGAACAGATGGAACCAAATTTTGTTCATATTGAAGAGCCTCAGCTTCCCCATTGGACCGAAGATGGTGTAAACTATCGCCTGATCGCAGGGCAGATTAGCAATCATCGTTCAGAAGTTCCTGTATATAGTCCTTTGTATCTTATTGAAATTAAAGCTGACAAAGACAGCACCATTAAATTGGGCGAGCACCTCTACGGAGAAAGCGGTCTATATATCCTTCATGGTTCAGTATATGCCGAAGGTCAGGAATTTGGGCCGAAACAAATCCTCGTTGCTAAAGATGCCAAGTTATGTGAATTCGAAATCAAAGCTGGCACCTCCGTCTACATCTTTGGCGGCGAGCCTTTCCCCGAACAACGTTATATCGACTGGAACTTTGTGGCTTCGGACATTGAGACGCTCAAAATCGCCAGGGCTAAATGGGAACAACATGAATTTCCTAAAGTCCCCGGAGATGATGGTTACATCCCAATTCCTCCCGTAAACCCGACTTTAGGGCAAAAGAAAGCTTAAAACAGCATAAACCTTGGTTGAATGATATAAAAATAGGGTAGCTAAAAATCAGCTACCCTATTTTTTATTTTGCTCCTATCCCCGCCAATGTTTTTTCAACTATTCAATTTCAAGGGAGGATACGATTTATTTTCTGTAAAGATTCATGACCGCTTACGATCTGTTCCATTAATGCTCTATTCCACTAACACCACCCGAAACAACAAGTTTCATGGCATCGGTTGGTGACATATCCAATTTTCGAACCTTGTCTGCACTAATGATAACAACCTGACCCGCAAAAGAATAAGAGTAAGGAAAATAAACCATCACCTCGTCCTCCAGCCCAATCTTCTTTAGATCATGCTGTGTCAGAAATCCTATTTTTTTCAACCCGTATTCATTTACGGTCACCAACACAGGTTCATTGAATTTTTTAGCATCACCTACGAATGCTTCCGTAAAATCTTTGATCGAAGTATATAAGGTATTCAGAAGCGGTATTCTTTTGATCTGATGGTTGATCCACACTTTAATCGGATCAGTCACAAAATTAGTAAATATCACTCCTGCAAGAACAAGGATCAGAATCACGGTCAAGATACCAATTCCGGGAATATATAATGGATGACCTTTTTCATCCTCCAAAAAATGTTCAGTCAGATTAAGCGCAGAGTCTATCGATGCAAAAATCCATACAATTAGAAAAACTGCACCAGCCAAAGGTACAACAACGAGGATACCCCGAATTAGATAATTAATAAATCCCCTGAATAATTTGCCAAACATGAATTAGAAAATCAAATGTATTTATACAAAAATGCAGAATATCCTTTATTATTCATAAAAATATACTCTTTTTACCCGCTGTGAAATACTCGTTAACAGTTCATAAGGAATAGTTCCGATAGATTTCGCAGCGAGCTTAATATCTGGATAGACAATCACTTCGTCTTCTTCTGCTATTTCGATATCTGTCACGTCAAGCATACACATGTCCATACAGATATCCCCCACAGTTGGTACAAGACAACCATTGATCATCATTTTACCCACACCATTTCCAAAACGTCTGTCATAACCGTCTGCATAGCCAATTTTTATTGTCGCAATTTTGCTGTCCCGATGTAATATGCCGTGCCGATTATAGCCTACCGTTTCTCCCGCAGGCAAGTATTTTATTTGCGTCACATTGGTCTTTAAGCTGCTGACCTCCCTAAGTGGAAGATCATGTCGTTCGATATCGATACCATATAAACCGATCCCCAGTCGAACCATGTCAAAATAGGCCTGCGGCCATAGTTCGATTCCTGAAGTTGCAGCAATATGCCGTAAGAATGAATAGCCAAGGCCTTCTTCAAGACGTTTGGTAAATTGATCCAAAAGATCTATCTGCTGTTGGGTAAAAGCGTTATCCTCTTTATTTCCCGCGGAGGCCAAATGGGAAAATGCGGACTTGACTTGCAGTATCGAGTCGGTCTTTAAAGCTGCGATCAGCTTATCTACTTCGTCAGGCATAAATCCCAAACGATGCATTCCCGTGTCTACTTTGATATGAACCGGAAAAGATGAAATTCCCCGCCCTTTAAGATAATTCAGAAATGAAGCCAGTACTCTGAAGCTATAAATTTCAGGTTCAAGATGATGCTGAACGATCGATTCAAACGTATTTTCATCTGGACTCATCACAACGATAGGCAATGTTATTCCTGCTCCCCGCAGATCGACCCCTTCGTCGGCAAATGCAACAGTCAGGTAATCTACCCTATTGAACTGTAAAAGATTCGCGATCTCAAAACTACCACTGCCATAAGAAAATGCTTTGACCATCGACATCAATTTCACCTGTTTTGGCAACAGCTGGCGATAGACATTCAGATTATTTTCCATGGCATTCAGGTTGATCTCGAGCACCGTATCATGTGATTTGGCAACCAACAAGCTACTGATTCGTTCAAAGTGGAATTCTCGCCCCCCTTTTAATAAAATAGTTGAATCCTCAAATCGAATAGCCTTGATATCTTCCAAAAATGCCGTTGTGCTCGGGTAAGATACCGACGGAACATCAAATTGACCGGCCACCTGGGGTAGAATCTCCCCGATCAGGATCAGTTTGTCCAAACGGTATTCAGAAAGTAAGCGCTTCAATTTTGACAAACTTTTCTCGTCCGTTATATTCACTCCCGGTATATCGGACAAGATCAAGATTTTTCGGGGATGCTGTCCCTGTTGATTTAAAAATTCAAGCGCGATCTGCAGGGCATCCAAATCGTTGCTGTAGGAATCATCAATAATCGAACTATTTTTTTTTCCTTTTTTCAGCTCAAGGCGCATGGCAACAGGTTGCAGTTCTTTCATTCTCGATGCGATCACCTCTTTTTCATAGCCAAAACGTAACATAACCGCAACGCAGTTGATGGCATTTTCCACATTCCCTTTATCCACAAAAGGCACTTCAATAGCAAATGTCCGCCCGGCATAAAAAAGTGTCGTTACGGTATACTTATCGTCGACCTGCTTGAGCGAATAAACCTCTAATGAAAGTCCTTCATCAAATCCCCATGAAAACTTTCGGGGTCTATAAGGCAATTGAATATCTTCCAGATAACGGTTCGGAAAAATCATTGTTTCAACGTCCTTAAACAGATTTATTTTTTCATAGATCTTTTCATTCTTTGATTCAAAACCAGCTTTGTGAGCCACGCCTATATTCGTTAGCAGGCCTATCGTTGGTTTTATCATATTTTCAAGCTTTACCATTTCGCCTTTCTCCGAAATGCCCGCTTCGATAATCGCCAAATTATACTGATCTGACAAACCCCATAATGAAAGTGCAACACCTAATTGTGAGTTGTAGCTTTTGGGGCTACGGTAGATCTTATATTCAGGAGACATCAGCTGATATAACCATTCCTTGACGATGGTCTTTCCATTGCTACCAGTAATCCCTATAACAGGAAAATTAAACTTTTGCCGATGAAAAGCAGCCAAAAGCTGCATAGCTTCAAGGCTATCCGATACCCAGATCAGATTTGCGTCCGGAAATACCAGCTCCTGTTCCTCATCCATCTGAAGCACAAAATTTCTTACGCCCTTATCATAAGCTTCTTTTATATAATGATGGCCATCCCTGCTCTTCTGAAGCGCAAAAAACACACCGTTATCCGCCTGAACGATCTTCCGGCTATCGTAGAATAAGTGCTGAACTAAAGAATTGGGATCCGTGATAAATGTGCGATTAGGGTGTAAAATCTGGACGATTTCCGATATTTTATACATTCTCCTGATATTTTGATTGGATCAAAACTGAACATTTTTTTAGTTATTTCATATTATTTTTGAAATTTTGACAATATGTTCGAGGAAGATAAAAACAACAGGAAGATCCTAACACCGCGTCAGGCTCAGTTAAAGGCCGAAAGCTATTGTGCCTACCAGGAAAGATCCCAGCAGGAAGTACGGGACAAACTTTACGGTTGGGGACTCCATGAGGCCGATGTCGAAAATATTATCGCAAATTTAATAGCAGAAAACTTCTTAAATGAGGAACGTTTTGCGATAGCCTATTGTCAGGGCAAGCTCCGAATGAAAGGATGGGGTAAAATCAAAATCAAGCAGGCTTTAAAAGGGAAACGAGTTTCTGAACCATTGATAAAAATTGCATTCAGGCAAATCGACCCCGATGAATATGAGACGATATTGGAAAATATAATTGACAAAAAAATTCGGGAAATCAACGGTAAGGATTCATTCATCGTAAGGAACAAAGTCTATCAATTTGCCTTGTCCAGGGGATTTGAAAGCGATTTAATTTTTTCTATACTGAATTCAAAGGAGTTATAAAAAACAACAAAATAAAGTAAACAAATATTTTGCAATATTAAATTTTCGCTCTATATTTGCATCACCAAAAAGGAACACGAGGTTCTTTTTAAAGTTGAAATAAAAATTCCATGCGAAAATAGCTCAGTTGGTAGAGCACAACCTTGCCAAGGTTGGGGTCGCGAGTTCGAATCTCGTTTTTCGCTCACCTGCCTAGGTGGTGGAACTGGTAGACACGCAGGACTTAAAATCCTGTTCCCGTTAAGGGAGTGCGGGTTCGATTCCCGCCCTAGGTACAAGAAAGCTCATCTCACGATGGGCTTTTCTTGTTTCATGACAACAGATAAAGCAAGCTCCCATACAGCAAACTCAAAAGTATAAGCTGTAACATTCCGACGCGATAGCTATACAATAAAAAAAGCGATACATTCTACGAACATATCGCTTTTCACCTCAGGAAAAAGCCCTGATAATATTATTTTTTATCCAAAATGGTTACTTCCACCCTTCTGTTTTTCTGACGTCCTTCTGGGGTTTTATTATCGCCCACAGGATTTGACTGACCAAAACCCTTAGCGGTAATACGAGATTCCTTTACCCCCGAATCTACTAGAAACTTCTTTACAGATGCAGCACGTTTATCTGAAAGCCATTGATTATATTCGACTGTACCGGTCGCATCCGTATAACCATCAACTTTAATTTTATTGGTATTCTCATTCAAAATTACGGCCAGCTTACTTACTTCAGCTTTTGCTTTTTCAGACAGATAGGAAGAATTTGTCGGGAACAATAGATCGGATGAAATACTGAATTTAATCCCCTCTTCTGTCCTTTTCGCATCATTAAAATCTTTTTTCACATTTTTCAGACCATCATCAGTCCCATCTTTTGTGACAACAGCGCCAGGATTAACTACAATAGCCTGTTGTTTACAAGAAAATAATGATAAACTTGCGCACAACGCGAGTAGTCCCAAATTAATTTTTCTAAGCATCGTTTTTAACGTATTTATTGTCGATTTAAGCATGGTAAATATAAGGAAAAAACTCCAAAAAGGAGCTTCTTTTCCTTATACAGCATCGTAACAAATCTATTTCTTCAAATAAACGCTATCCAATGTCTTTTTAATCTCAGGAATCCTTTCGTACAACTTCCAGATCATTCCCGAATTGGCATTTTCGAGCATTACGGCAATTGTCGCCTGATTCCTTGCTCGGTAGTTTTCAGAAACATCATTGTTTTTCAGGTCGATCCATGCCCTGAATCCATACTGCGTAAATAGCACATCGGCATATTCTTCGTAAAATTTGCGCAAGGCCTTTAGGCCGACCTCCCTTTCAAATGGATAAGAAGCAATTGAAATGGCCGGATTGACAAGATATCCCTGACCAAAATTGTCTATATGTTCAACACCCCAAATATCCGTAAACCTCGTCCCGATATTCAATTCATTGTCCCTTCGCTTATAGGCTAGTATATAATCCGACAGATACTTTTTATAATCCACAAAATTATCCACTTTTCCTCTAGGATCCATGATTAAGAACGGCCGATAAACTGAAATCAGTGATTCTGTCAGATTGCCTCCGGCGATATTCTTCGCGAAGATCACCTTATCATCCGAATAAATAGAGGCAGGTGTATCCCAGCCACTACCGATCAGAGGGTTGTTACTTATAGATCGCGCGATCGAATCATTTAATTTCGTTTTTATTTCGGTAGCCAAAGGACTCAACTCATCTCCAAAATCCATTACATCTGCATGTTTGGTTGCGAATCCATTCATATAGGCTGACGCCGCTAAAGGATGTGTAGGAGAAGACATCGCCAGCAGATAAGTACTTAGGCTCTCGTTAAACCCGCCCAATGGACGCGATCTTGCCGTACTATCGATAGGTGACCATTTGTTCCAGAGGATATCTGCATTATTTCGGTCTGTAAAATAGCTCCAATTGATTCTTTCCCACAAGCTTGTAATGGATTTTCGCAAGGACTGCTCCTGCGGATCATCCTTATCAAAATATTCACGGGCAATTAGCAACGATTCCATCAAATGTGAAGTTCCTCTAACATCGTAGGTTGGTACAGAATCCCGATAATAGGGCACACCCAGTCTTCCATCATAAAAAGCAGTAAAAATACCCTGATGATTCTGCGCCGCTCCCAGGAATTTCACCATCCGTGTCATCCGCGACAATAAGGCCTGTCTGGATATGAGTTGATTTTCAGCGGCAACAAGTAGCCCCAAAATGGCGTAGCCTGTTTCATTGGTTGAAACGATAGCCTGTCTATTTCCGCGGTCAGGAAGATACATACCACTATTTACGTCGTAATTATCAATAAAATAATTGACGTGCGCATTCCGAATAAAACTCAGCATCTCAGCATCCGTCCCTTTTTTTGTCTGTATTTCTTTTACTTCCGAAAATGGCGACTCTACATAGTTGAAGTCCACCCATGCTATTTTATAATAATAATGCTTATTATACTCATTCACCCGGTCGAGACACTTCTGCACATAGACCGGCAAAATTGCAATTGGCTGAAAATTCAGTTTATCCTCTGATCTATAAATTTTCACATAGCGGATGCTTGGAGTTAACGGCAGTTGCCATACCAGTTCAACCTGTTTATCTACCGAACCTATTTTAGATAAAATCGCTGCTGACGACAGTTTTACTTTTGGGTAATTTTTTGGCAGAAACTCTATTTGATCTATAAAAAGCTGATGTGTAGTTGTGCTTGTTCCATTTTGTTCCAACAGTAACGAGGATACGGCTTTACCAATGGTAATTCCTTCAAATTTCGACACCGGGATAGAAACATTAAGCCAGGTATCATAGGCAAAATCTTCAATATAATGCGCAATATCCAAGGCAGTGCTACGCACATCGTTTTGTTGCAGGGCAACTTTAGGCAACTGTCCTTTTTCGGTATTACTTTGGACAAACAGTTTAAAGGTTAAATGATCATCCTTCGCGATCATATACTGAAATTTTTGCTTATCACATAATATACCAGCCTCCCATGTGCCATTTGGGGAAGAAACGTAACGTAGGGAAAGCGAATTTCCAGGCGTAAAAAACAAGCTGTCCGAAACTGGAAGACTATGATTCACATTCTGGATCCAGGACTCCCCATTGTAATGCGCCATGCTTCGCGCATAACTTCCATTGATTATACTATTGTCAAAGAGCACCTCGGGATAGCTTTCTGATTTGGCGAGTATGGGTAAAATCAATAGAAAAAGAAAGTATAAGTATTTTTTCAGCATAAGTCAACATTTTTTCACAGGCTAACAATCAAAAACTAAGCCACGCCAATGATTATAACGCAAATGTAACAAAGGATTTCCAATGATATTCTACGCGCAAATTTTAATTTCGGAAAAAATGCGCTAAATTAGCCCTCTGAATATTTTCATAAAATAGATATATGAAAACCACTTTTGATTTTGAAAAGCCAATTGCAGATTTGCAATTGCAGATTGAAAAGGTAACACAGGTTGCCGAAAAAACTCAAGTTGATATGAGCGCAACCGTTCGTGAACTTGAGGAAAAACTTGCTTCTACGGAAAAAGAAATATACAGCAATTTAACAGGATGGCAGAATGTTCAAATGTCGCGTCACCCAGATCGTCCACAGACCTATGATTATATCGAAGCTATCTGCGATGAGTTTATCGAATTGCATGGTGACCGTACTGTAAAAGATGACAAAGCAATTGTGGGCGGTATGGCATCCATCGATGGTAATCCCGTTATGATCATTGGTCATCAAAAAGGTAAAAATACCAAAGAGCGTCAATACCATAATTTTGGTATGGCTAATCCGGAAGGTTACCGCAAAGCATTGCGCTTAATGAAAATGGCCGAAAAGTTCAATAAACCAGTCATTACGTTGATCGACACTATGGGGGCCTACCCAGGGCTGGAAGCTGAAGAGCGCGGTCAGGGTGAAGCTATTGCACGCAACCTTATGGAAATGGCCGTACTTAAAGTTCCGATCATCTGTGTGGTTATCGGCGAAGGTGCTTCGGGTGGCGCCTTGGGTATCGGAGTAGGTAACCGTGTATATATGATGGAGCATACCTGGTATTCCGTTATTTCTCCAGAATCTTGTTCTTCCATCTTATGGAGAAGCTGGGATCACAAAGAAAAAGCAGCAGAAGCATTGAAATTGACCTCAAGCGATATGTTAAGCAATGGCTTGATAGATGGTATCATTCCTGAGCCATTGGGTGGTGCCCATCAAGATCCAGCACAGGCTGCGGCAAATCTGAAAGAACAATTATTGAAAGATTTAGCCGAATTGACTGCGAAAGACAGCGATACATTGGTCAAAGAACGCATTGACAAATTCAGTAATATGGGTGTTGTGACAGAATAATGTTACCTCCTTTATTCCTCAAAATAAAAAAAGTTGGCAGCCCATGCCGACTTTTTTTATTTTAACGGGCTTCCAATTGCAAAAAGTACAAAAACGAACTGATCGAAATCGCTCGATTTACAATCGAATCCACCATGGTTCAAAGGACAAACCGGACAACCAGGAAAAATAAACAGGTAATTTATAAACCGTTATAAATTATTCAAACAAAAACAACAAAAAGATTTGGACACAACCACATATTTTCATACCTTTGCATCACTTTCAAAAACAGAAAGGATTCCGTAGCTCAGCTGGTAGAGCAATACACTTTTAATGTATGGGTCCTGGGTTCGAATCCCAGCGGGATCACAAAGGAAAAGCTAATCAAATGATTAGCTTTTTTTGTTATAGAGGTAAGGATTCGAAAGAAGGGTCAGCCGGGTTCGACCTTATAGAGGCTCAGGGATACGCGCGGGAAATGTGCGGCTGAGCCAATCCCAGCGGGATCACAAAAGGAAAAGCTAATCAAACGATTAGCTTTTCCTTTTTAGTGGTATGAGGGTTCTCCTCTCCTCCTCATAAGCTATTTTAATCATTTGTTAGGACAACTTCCAAAAACTTCACCGCCTCCCCGCCTACAATATTTTTTGCACGCAGTTGCACGGATTGTTTTCCGGACGGCAAGTTTATCCGCTCAAGCTTAAGCGAGTTTCCCCGTACACTTGTAGCTGATGCGGGATCAATTGAAAAATCCAATGTTTGTCCACCAATCTCCAATACCATATCCCCACCTGTATTTTCCACATCTTTAACGTAGCGTATGACAACATCAAATTGCGCTGGCTCCAATACATCGATATTCCATCCAAGATATTGATTACTACTTTTCCATCCGGACACATAGTAACGATCTCTTTTACCGTCTCCAAACTTCATCGGTTGCCCATACTGTTTTGCATAGAAAGACAATAATCGATTTTCGGCACTATGTGCATCCACATAAATCAGATCATTGGCTTGGGGAACAATATTATCTTCTTTTAACCGGACGACAATAACTTCATCTGCTGAATCAGCGGCTATTTGATCCAATGGAATATGAAGTCCTATGGCATCTGAAGTGTATGCTTTAATACTCTTCTTTGAAGACAATAAAGAGATGGATTTGACCGCAGCAGTAAGACCGCCCACAGTCAATTGTTCTCCTTTTGGTTTATTGAATACATGCAGATACAATATATCCTTTCTTTTTGTGATCACCCCCCATTGTTGACGCGGTAGCGGAGCAGGTTCAACGCCAATAACACTCGCTTTATTTTTTGTCATCCATCCGCCTATTCCCCTTAAGATAGCCACATCAGGGGCATCAATACTACCATCTCCTTTGGGGCCTATATTCAATAAAATATTCCCTCCCATGGCCTTCGCCTTCGCCAGCAATTGAATAAAATGTGCCGTTGGTTTGTGGTTTACATCCGTTGACGAATACCCATATGAGTCATTGGTTGTCGGAATCGCTTCCCAATTAGCACCTTTAGCAACAGGATAAAACTCTTCAGGGCGGTCAGCAGTGTTTAAATAATCACCGTAATTCTTTTCTGCTGTCCGCGCTAACCGCCCATTGACAACAATCGATGGATCAGTATCCCAGATCGCTTTCAGGATCCTTAGATTTTCTGACAAAGGCAGCTTATGCGGCGTATCAAACCAAAGCAGATCAGGCCTGTACTGGTGGATCAGCTCTTTTATCTGGGGAATAGCTTTTTCGTCCACATAGCGCTGTGCCTTGGGCAACCATTCGGGATGGTTGTCAAACCAGTTTGCTCCTCCCAATAGTTTATCTCCGCCCGGATTAGCGTAATCCCAGTCATTGCCGGGAGCATCAGGATGCTCCCAATCAAAAGCGTGGGAATAGTAAAATCCAAATAACAAACCATGTTTACGGCAGGCATGCGCAAGTTCGGCCAATGGATCCCGTTTGAAAGCCGTGCTCTTGACAGAATAAGTACTCGAATACCGAGATGGATATAGCGCAAAACCGTCATGATGTTTGGCCGTGATGATAAAGTATTTCATGCCTGCATTTTTCGCCAGGAGCACCCATTCCTCCGCATCAAATTTTTCTGGATTAAATCTTGCCGCCGAGTCCAGGTATTCCTGACGGGGAATCTGCATGACACGCATAAGGTGTTCGGCATAGCCACCTCCTTTTTTGCCCTTCCATTTATTACCATATTGCGAATAAACGCCCCAGTGGACAAACATGCCAAAAGCGGCTTCTTTCCACTTTTTGATACGCTGTTCCTGACCAGCCAATGACGCTTTCCACCAACCGGATTCCGCCTCAGCGATCGCGTTTCTATCCCTTGTTCCCGGGTCATTAAACATATCTGCGGCTTCATTGCCCTTATTGGCATTATGAACCTGTCCCATTGCCGCCATGACAGTGATTGAAAGCATTAAAATAAGGTAATACCTGATTTTTATCATAAGTTTCGATTTCGTTATTTTAATAGCTGAACTAACATGCAAAGGAAGGCAATAGCTCAACAGAAAAATTGTAATGGTATCAAAAATAGCTCAAAAAGCGAGCGATAGGGTGCATTTTTTGTTCAATTTGGGGTAAAAACAATCAAAAGTCAAAAAAATAAAACCTATTCGTCTCTGCGATGTTTATTTTATATTATAAACTTAAGGACACATAAACAATAAGCCTACCGACCACGTTTCCCCACTGGCAGGCAGCGATAGCATTTCGGGGGGGCAATAAGCAAATACAAAACAGCATCTTTACACGCATCTTCCTACACCGGTTTTGATTATTTTTATGCTAAACTGATACAAGCTATTGGTATTTATATAATATTTGTCTAAAATTCAGAATATGGAAAAGCTAACCGCAAAAGCAAGTATTCAGATTCAAAAACCCATCAATGAAGTTTTTGAAGCCATAGTTGATCCCAATAAAATGAATCACTATTTTATTAAGTCCTCAACAGGCCGTCTAGAGACCGGAAAAACAGTAGAATGGAATTTCCCTGAGTTCCCCGACAGTTTTCCTGTAACCGGAAAAACAATCCGTCCAGACGACTATATTTCCTTTGACTGGAGTGGCGGATTAGCAAATCAACTGGTTGAAATCAGCTTATCTTCCTTCGGCGAGGGCTCCACTGTTGTCAAAATTACAGAACATGAAATGAACAACGATGAGGAAGGCATTTTGATTATGATGCGTCAGACCGAAGGGTGGGCAAATTTTCTAGCCTGTATGAAGGCATACCTCGAATATAACATCAATCTTCGTAAGGGCGCATTTGATTTTATGTTTTGATAGCGGCAAAAAATGACAGCGAATAAAACCTTCTACAACGAAAAAAGTGTCGATGACTTTATTCAGGAAATACCTGATATACAAAAGCGGGAAGACAGCATCCAATTGATACAATTGATGCAATCTGTTTCAAAGGAGGCCCCAAAGATGTTTGGTGGATCCATTATTGGCTTTGGACAATATTATTATAAATATCCTAGCGGACACGAAGGATATGCACCTTTAATCGGATTCAGTCCTCGTAAAGCGGCCATTTCACTCTATGTATATACTGGACTTGAGGAACATCGGTCATTCATAGAACAACTAGGCAGATTTAAAATGGGTAAAGCCTGTATTTATATCAAAAAACTGAGTGATATCAATACAGCGCGTCTGATCGTATTAATGCAACAGACCATTCAATTTATAACAACGAAATACACTAGGATCAAAGATTAGAAGCAGGATTATGACAAGTAGCATTTCAACAATTGACGCATATATAGACCAATTTGAAGGCGACAAAAAAGCTTATCTCATTCAGGTCCGGCAACTGATTGCCGGAGCAGTTCCAACTGCAGCAACAGAGACCATTTCCTATCAGATGCCTACATTTCGGTACAACGGCAATCTGATCCATTTTGCAATGAATAAACAACATCTCGGACTATACCCCGGTTCAACCGCCATCGAGCACTTTGCTACAGAGCTCAAAGGTTTCAAAACCTCAAAAGGCGCAATACAGATCCCGATCGACCAACCCCTGCCCGAAAAAATCATTCTTGATATTGTAGCCTTTAACATCGAAAGGCTAAAAGATAAACAAGCTCCCAATTGGCATATCAATCGTGGAAATTGGCTCGAAGCCGAGGAGCTGATGCAACAGATTATGCTCAAAATCCCATTAAAAAAAGAGTTCAAATGGGGCAGTGACATCTATACACACAAAGGGAAAAATGTCATCGGATGGGGTGGTTTTAAAAACTTCTTTTCACTTTGGTTCTACAATGGTGTGTTTTTAGAAGATAAAGAAAATGTTCTGATCAGCGCCTCCGAAGGCAAAACCAAAGCACTTCGACAATGGCGTTTTAGGGATGTCAGCGAAATGGATAGCGCCAAAATCGAGGCTTACATCCAGGAATCTATCCGAACCATTGACGAGGGAAAAGAAATTAAACCAGCCAAAAGCGAGCTTATACCTCCCACTGGACTGCTTTTGGAAGCGCTCCAGGCAGATCCGATATTTCATGATCACTTCAAGGCCCTCACACCGGGAAGGCAAAAAGAATATATCCAATATATCGACGAAGCAAAACAGGAAAAGACCAAATTATCCAGGGTAGAGAAAATCAAACCCATGATTATCGCAAAAAAAGGATTACATGATAAATATAAATAAGTGAGTTTTAACTTAAAAATCGACGCTCATGGAAAATTCAATTATACCGTCCATCTGGTTTGATCAAAATGCGAAGGAAGCTTTTGATCTATACAGCCAGACCTTCCCGAACAGCCAAGTCACAGGCAATTCCCCGATTGTTGTTGAGGCGCAGCTCAATGGCGTAAAATTTATCGGCATCAACGGCGGGCCGATGTTCAAACCAAATCCGTCCATATCCTTTATGGTGATCTGCGAATCCAAAGAAGAGGTTGACCGTATCTGGAATGTATTTTCGCCGGATGGTAGTATATTAATGCCTTTAGACAACTATCCTTGGAGCCCTTATTATGGTTGGGTAGCGGATAAATATGGTGTAAACTGGCAATTATACCAAGGTAAAGTCAGTGACACCAATCAGCAAGCAATTGTTCCCACCCTGATGTATTGCGGCCCTCAGCAGGGTAAATGTGAAGCCGCACTAAAGTTTTACGAGGAATTATTTAAAGACTTCCGTAGCAATGGCATCATGCGCTACGCGACAGGTGAATATGATGGCCAGATCCAACACAGCCAGTTCCTTGTCAACGGGTTTACCTTAATGGCCATGGACAGCGGAGTCACACAAAACTTTACTTTCAATGAAGGCATCTCCCTCACCATCATCTGCCAAGATCAGGCAGAAATTGACTATTACTGGAACCGCATTACCCAAAGGGGACAAGAAAGTCGCTGTGGCTGGTGTAAAGATGAATTTGGCGTAAGTTGGCAAATTGTACCGGCACAGATCTCCAGCTACCTTCAAAACCCAGGGGCCGGAGAAGCGCTCATGAAAATGAATAAGATCATCATTAAAGATTTATTGGGATAAGCCCGCCAAACAATGGCGGTACTCATTTAGAGGCATAAATAAAGGGGATAATGATATCCCCTTTATTTATGTAGGCTAGGCATTGACTTGCAATGCCAATGCGTATAATTTCATTTGTTTGATCATCGACAATAAGCCGTTAGCACGGGTTGGCGACAAGTGTTCTTTTAAACCTATTTCATCCACAAAATACAGGTCAGCATCAACAATTTCTTTTGCCGTATGCCCAGAAAGTACTTTAACCATCAGGCTAACCAAGCCCTTGGTGATAATCGCGTCACTATTCGCTGTAAAATACACCTTTCCGTCTTTAACCTCCGGGTACAGCCATACTTTGGACTGACAGCCTTTAATAATATATTCTTCCGTCTTATATTGCTCATCAATTAAAGGAACCTCTTTCCCGAGCTGAATGATGTACTCGTATTTTTCCATCCAATCCGTAAAGAAAGCGAAATCCTCAATTAATTCATTTTGTATTTCATTAATCGTCATAACCGTTTTTATTACACCAACATATTGACTGCGCGTTGAATACCTGCAACCAAAATATCGATCTCTTCCTTTGTATTATAAAGTGCCAATGAAGCCCGGATCGTTCCAGGGATACCAAAGCGATCCATCACAGGTTGTGCACAGTGGTGCCCCGTACGCACAGCTATACCCAATTTATCCAATATTACCCCAACATCATAGGGATGTGTACCTTCAATGATAAATGAAATCACAGAACATTTCTGATCTGCGGTACCTATAAACTTCATTCCCGGAATCTGGGCTAATTTTTCCTGTGCATATTCCAGTAATTCATGCTCATAGGATTCAATATTTTTTAAGCCAATCGAATTGATATAGTCAATCGCCTCATTCAAGCAGATTCCAGCTTCAATATTTGGAGTTCCGGCTTCAAATTTAAAAGGCAATTCATTATAGGTTGTCTTTTCGAAGGTTACTTCTTTGATCATATCCCCACCACCTTGATAAGGAGGCATTGCGTTTAAGAGCTGTTCCTTACCATACAACACACCGACACCTGTAGGGCCATACATTTTATGTCCGGAGAAAACTAAAAAATCAACGTCAAGATCCTGCACATCAATTTGTATATGTTGGACAGCTTGCGCAGCATCCACCAATACCACCGCTCCTCCTTGATGTGCAATCGAGATAATCTCCTTTACAGGATTGATCGTACCTAATGCATTGGAAACATAAGTTACGGCAACTAGCTTCGTCCTTTCGTTCAGCAGTTTCCGATAGGCATCCATATCGAGCTCGCCCTTATCATTCATTGGAATAACACGGATCTTACAGCCTTTTTCATCACATAGCATCTGCCAAGGAACAATATTCGAATGGTGTTCCATCGCAGAAATAATAATTTCATCTCCAGCGTTGATAAATGCTCTACCATAGCAGGTAGCAACCAAGTTAATACTGTCTGTCGTACCTTTGGTGATAATCACCTGCTTGTCTTCAGGAGCATTGATAAAAGATTGAAGCTTTTTGCGGGTTACCTCAAAAGCATCTGTCGATATCTGACTCAGGTAATGAACCCCACGGTGTACATTGCTATTCATATCCTTATAATAGTGTGCGATAGCATCAATTACCGTTGTCGGCTTCTGTGTCGTCGCACCGTTATCCAGATACACCAAAGGTTTGCCATTTACCTGTCTTTTTAGAATAGGAAAATCTGCGCGTATTTTATCTATATTATATGTTTCCAAAGTCGTCTCCATAATTTATACAAAGTTAATAGTATTTTATCGAATACAGGGCCGACAATCTGTTTTTTATGTCATTATCAATCATCTGGATTTAATGATCAACCAAAATAAACATGACTTAATATGACAAAAGCGTCCCTTTCTACGCATCCTTTGCCATTTTAAACAATTCTATTCTGCTTTTATAATTTATTGCTGCTATTTATTTACCTTTGTATTGATATGCAAGAATTACCTCTAAATTTACCAGAAGGCTCACGTAAAGAAGTGATGGCCTACTTGGAGCCTTTCATGTTAAATGAAATGAGCGAATACCTGAAGCCTGTAGAAGAAATGTGGCAACCTGCTGATTTCCTTCCAGACGCTTCAAGGGATACTTTTTTTGAGGAAATACGAGATTTACAGGAAAGTGCCAAAGAACTATCGTATGATTTGGTCGCGGTATTGATTGGTGATACAATCACCGAAGAGGCCCTTCCTACCTATGAGTCCTGGTTGACCATGGTTGAGGATGTCGATAAAAACGAACAAGGTGGATGGATGAAATGGGTTCGTGCATGGACTGCCGAAGAAAACCGTCACGGAGACCTGTTGAACAAATATCTTTATCTATCAGGTAGAATAGATATGCGTCAGTTTGAGATGTCGACACAGTATCTGATCCAAGATGGATTCGATATCGGCACCGGAGCTGATCCCTACCGCAACTTTATATATACTTCATTCCAGGAACTTGCAACCAACGTATCCCACCGTCGGGTATCAGGACTTTCTAAAAAAAGTGGCGATAAGCTTTTGGCGAAGATGTGTGGAGTCATTGCTTCGGACGAAGCTCGTCATGCGAAGGCATATATGTCTTTCATTTCAAAAGCCATGACCGTAGATCCGAGCGAAGTGATGATTGCGTTTGAAGATATGATGCGCAAGAAAATTGTTATGCCAGCGCAGTTTTTAAGGGAAGCAGGCGAACCCCAAGGTGAAGCCTTTGCACATTTCTCGGATGCTGCACAGCGATTAGGCGTATATACTGCATTAGATTATGTTGATATCCTGAAAGAACTTAATAATGAATGGAAGATTGATCAGGTTTCGGGACTAAATGATCAGGGTGAAAAAGCAAGAGATTATCTGCTAAAATTACCGGACCGTCTAGCAAGATTGGCGGATCGTATGAAGGTTCCTGAAAAAGAATATAAATTCAAATGGATTTACGGATAACAAAAACGCTTGACCAGAAAAAGTCAAGCGTTTTTGTTTTATGGCTCGTTCTCCAATGCAGCAAAATGCTAGTCATTCCACATTTCCGAGCAGATATGCTTCCAGAAAGCAAAGGTATTCTACAACGATTGCTTTAGGAACACTTATTTCGCCAAGTTATATTTATACATATTCTATACAATTATATAATAAAACCTAAATATATGTATTTTATGATATATAAATAAAATACATTATTAAATTAAATAATAACATATAATCTGATATTAAAAACATCTATATTTATTTTCAGAACGGAGTCCGAGTATAATAGGAGATTCAGTTATCCTTCGCCTATATAATGGGATCGATTCGCCCCTTATTCGGCCCTGAGAGCAGGTAAGAGCATTATGCTGCCGGGATGTCTACACCGTGAGACCGTGTTTGACACGGACTCACCACGGACTCATGGTGCTCTCATCATGGACGCATTTCGAAGCTGATACGATGTTGTCCCGAAGCAGCTGTGGACAAGTAGCCTAGCAGTGTGGCGGAAACCAAATGTTTTCATATACTTGTCGTTATCGCTTTTCTCAGTGACCAACAAAGTATATCGAGTCCCAGAAAGCCATAATGAAAAATTTGCTTACAGCAATTAGTATAAAATATGCACAATCATAAGTTTAAAAAAAGGAGCAGATTCCTGATGAATCTGCTCCTTTTTTTTGCCCTTATATAAAGGCTGGCTCAAACTGTAAAAACGCGCTATAAGATGCGTCTTCGGTGAATATTGTGTCAGGGATTATTTTACATTTCCCATTAATTTCCGAACAACTGGTGACAATGCGATAAGTACGACACCGGCAATTAAAGAATACAGTCCCAATTGCTTATAACTTTCTGTATAAGTCATTAAGTTATCCGCTAATGAGCTTCCCGCTTTTGCTTCAGCCATACTCGCACCGATCAAACCTGCAACATATTGTCCATAGGCACTTGCCAGGAACCACATTCCCATCATAATACCCTGCAACCTTGCCGGGGATAGTTTCGTCATAATGGAGAGTCCGATTGGAGAAAGGCACAATTCCCCAATGGTAATAACCAACAGTGCAAGCGTAAAGATATCCAATGAGGTCATGCCATCGTGGGAAAAAAGGCGTGTAGCAAAAAGCACGTAATAACCTAAGCCCAGAAAAACAAAGCCCAGGCCAAACTTGATAATGGTATTCGGTTCAAGCTTA
This sequence comes from Sphingobacterium sp. CZ-UAM, assembly GCF_002000245.1. GTDB lineage: Bacteria > Bacteroidota > Bacteroidia > Sphingobacteriales > Sphingobacteriaceae > Sphingobacterium. The sequence continues at coordinate 101,306 of NZ_MTCM01000004.1, forward strand.
CGTCTTCCAAGCCAGATCCAGAATAGACCGAATAATGGCGCCAACGCAATAATAAATAATGCACCGCCAGAATTATTCACGCCATTAGGATCGAGCGTCATTACACCAAGTAGAGAATCATTCAGGTGCTCGGCAGCGAAGATACTCAGCGAACCGCCGCTTTGTTCATATATACCCCAAAAGATAATGGAAAATAGGATGAATACCAGCGCAGCAATTAATTTGTTGCGTTCTTCCTTGGTCACTCTTGACATTTCATAGAAAAGATATAAGAGTGTCAAGGGTCCTATGGTATACATAAAGTAGTCCGTATATTGCGTTTTGGAGACCATGATCTGAATGACAGGTATAAAGATCAGGGTCAGCGCATATACAGCATATTCAACCCATTTAGGCAGAGCTTTCGTCTTTACAATAGCATCCGGATGCCCGGGCTGAAGTCCGATAGGTCCCAAATGTCTTTTGGTAAAGTGAAAATTGATCAAACTTGCCAACATCCCTATTGCGGCTAAACCAAAAGCAACATTCCAACGGTGAGGCTCGGAGATAAACGAACTCAGCATATAACCTTTACCAATGGCGACACAAACATATCCCCCCAAAAATGCACCTAGGTTAATCCCGGCATAGAATAAGGAAAAACCACCGTCACGACGGTTATCGCCATCCCGGTAAAGCTCTCCCACCATCGTAGAAATATTGGGTTTAAAGAAACCCGTACCAATAATAATAAATGAGAGGCCAAAAAAGAAATATTGATGTGGATCTGCTGCGAGGAAAAGACTTCCGACAATCATCAATAAACCGCCCCAAAATAGTGATTTTCTAAAACCTAAAATTTTATCGGCAAAAAGTCCACCAATAAATGTAAACGCATAGACAAATGCCTGTGTAGCCCCATATTGTAAATTAGCCTCTTTCTTTGCAAAGTCTAACTCGTTAATCATAAAGAACACCAACATGCCCCGCATGCCATAAAAGCAAAACCGTTCCCACATTTCCGAGAAAAATAAGCTCCAGATCTGCCTTGGGTACTTTCCCTTAAAATTTTGAATCTCCTCTAACGATTCGCGTGTACTCGCCTCCATACTGTATTTATTATTAATCAAAAAAGCTTCTTTCGTAAAAGAAGCTTATATAGTTATTATTTAATTCCGTGCATCAATCTTTTGATCAAAGGATTGAATAGTATCACTAACAATCCCGCGAAAGCTGGAATAGCTGTAAATAAAAAGAAAAAATGGCTCAATGAATATTCCTGCTGAATTGTTTCCACCTGTCCTCCCAATACCGCAGCAACCTTCTGCGCGATAGCAATAGCCAGATACCAGATACCGAACATAAAAGCCAACATCCGTGCAGGCACTAGTTTAGAAACATAAGATAAGCCCACTGGCGAGATAAACAATTCCCCCAGTGTATGAAATAGGTAAGTCAAAACAAGAAATACCATGGAGATTTTCACTCCCGGCGCTACTCCCCATGAGCCCAGCCCGATAATCAGGAATCCGATCGCAACTAAGATCAACCCAAATCCATATTTAAATGCAGCCGAGGGATTATATTTGGATTCCCATATCTTAGATACTGTAGATGCCAGCGCAATGATAAAAAATGAGTTGAGAATTGAAAACCAGGATACTTTAATTTCTGAAGCTTCTTTATTAAATTCCTGATAAAGCATCCAGATTGCCGCACCCCAGATCAGTCCAAAACAGACAAACAATACGATATTGGAAATAGCGATCTTGTCCCAGGTCACTTTGGCCAGTTTTATTAGAACCCAGCTGATAATTGATAAAGGAACGATCGTCAATAAACCATTGACCACATTAAATGTTGTCAATGCCGTGCCTGTAAGTGCTCTATCGATATTATCACGTGCCACAATCACCAAGGAGGTGGCTCCCTGCTCGAAACTCATGAAAAAGAAGATGAGGAAAAACGCCAAAAGCATTACGGCAAACATTCTGTCCCTAACGGTTTTGTCGTAACGCAAAATCCGCGAAACGATGAGATAAATAAATAGGATCAATGCAATAATGACCATAATATACTGTCCTCTCAAAAAAGATGTATCCAATCCGGCAAAGACATCGATAATCCCATTTTTCGACAATGGATCATTAAAGGCATATACAAAACCTATTATCGATACAATACCGATCAACACATAGTCCTTTACCGTAAATGGATTTTTGGTATCTGTATCGGTCTCGGTGACTGCTTCCTTTTCGCCTACAACAGACTTGTCCAAAATACCGAGGTTACCCATGAGCGGTTTTGCGAAAACAAATTGTAATGTTCCGAGCAGCATAAAAATACCCGCCAGGCCAAATCCCCAATGCCAACCATAGGTTTCGGCAATATAACCACAGAGCATCATCCCGAAGAAAGCGCCCGCATTGACGCCCATATAAAATATGGTGTATGCGCCATCCTTCTTTTCAGGAAGGTCTTTATACATTTCGCCAAGGATTGAAGGCATGTTTGGTTTGAAAAACCCTGTTCCGATCACCAGGCAGATCAATCCCAAGAAAAACATGATTGCTGTATCAAAGGCCATTGCAGCATGTCCCAATGTCATGATTGCCGAACCGATAATAACCGCTTTTCGGGATCCAATGTATTTATCGGCAATGATTCCACCAAGTATTGGAGTCAGATAAAGCATCATGGCATATGTCCCATACAAGGCTCCAGCCTGTTGTGCTGTCCAGGCCCAACCAGAGAATGGGCTTCCCTGTATGACCGCTGCAGTTAAAAATTGCATCAATAGGACGCGCATTCCATAGAATGAAAAGCGTTCCCACATCTCCGTAAAGAAAAGTACGAACAGCCCTGAGCGCTGTCCCAGTACATTTGATTTAAAAAAATCATTCGACGGGCTAGTAGTTATATCCCCGTTTAATCTCCCCATAAGTAATCAACCTTATTTTTATAAAATACTTACAAAGAAACAAAAACAAAATCACTTTTGGCCAAAATAAAGTTGCATAAACAAAAAAAGACAATCCCTTTGGATTGCCTTTTCAGTAACATTTTTAATATGTCCTATCTTTTGTGCAATTGTTCGTAAAGATCAATGACCTTTTTCTGAAGCTCGATCACTTCGCCATCACGTTGTTGCAACTTTTGCGTTAACGCATTGACTTCATTGACATACTCTTTATCTTCTTCTGAATCCGAAGTAGATAATAGTTGAACAACTGTCAAATTGAATAATTTTGAGATTTGATTCAAGCGCGACAGATTCACATCTGTAATTCCTGTTTCAATTTTAGAAAATGCTGGGATTGAGATATCCAATCGCTTTGCAACATCCTCTTGACTCCACCCTTTTTGGTGTCTAAGTAATCTAATTTTTTTTCCTAATGCATTCATCTGGTAGATATTTTAAACAAAAATAGCAAATAAAAATTAATTTACATTAAATTATAATATTTTCTTTAAAAATCTCTAAAAAAACGATCAGCAAGCACCGAGAGATTAACCCCATTATAATTATTTAAACTCATAAGTAGTAAATTGTAACCTCTGGACTTAACCCCATCTAAAAACGAATACAGCCCATCCAAACTCACAACAACCTCTAAATCAGGATTATTAAAGCTCCGTTTGATATTCTCAGGCACGCGTTCAATATCCTTGTTCATTTCCTTGCATGAGTTGATATTCACGTAGACTACAGAGACATCCGATTCCCGCATGGAGTCCGCATATTGTAACAAAAAGGATGAATCTAAGCTATCATATGAGTTTAATTCAATAATTGTGACCAATTTCTGATTAGGAAATTGTTCTTTTACGGCATGGATACTTGACCGAACTTTATCTGCATTGCAGGCGTAATCCTGATAGACCACTGATCCTTCCGAACTGGCCACAAACTCGAGATAACGAATAGAAGTATTAAAGCTCTTTATTGCGTCAAAGAAATCTTTCTTTTTAATTCCCAACCATTCACAGACCGTATAAGCGCCTGCAATATTGGACAGATTATGTTTTCCAAATACCTGCAAAGGAACATCTCCATCCGCAGTATTCAAATAGGTAACCCCTTTATTGATCGTATAATCAGGAATTTTATAACCATGTCTGTTGATCTTACAATCTTTAGTATCCTGCAAAACCTTTTGGAGAACGGCATCTTCTTTATTATAGATCAGTGTTCCTTTGGGAGGTATAGAATCAATAAAATCTTCAAATTGTTTAATATATTCCTCTTGAGATATTTTGGAATTGAATTCATTCCATACGATACCCGAGATTAGCGCAATATTGGGCTTATAATACAAGAATTTGGACTTGGAGTCAATTTTGGACGAAACATATTCATCTCCCTCGATAATAATAATCTTATTATGCTTGGTAATATCCACAAGTTTATCAAAGCCTCTTAATTGCGCCCCGACCAGGTAATCAAAATCTTTACCTAAGAAGCGCATGACGTGCATGACCATACTCGTAATCGTGGTTTTCCCATAGCTACCTGCAATAACCACACGGATTTTATCCTGTGAAAGTTCTTGTATAAACTCAGGGAAAGAATAGATTTTCAGGCCTAATTCCTGCGCCCTTTTTAATTCGGGATTATCTGCTTGCGCATGTGCTCCTAAAATAACAGCATCAATATCTTCTGTCACCTTATCGGCAAACCATCCCAATTGATCTGGCAATAATCCAGCTTCGATAAGATGGGAACGGGAAGGCTCCACAATCTGATCATCAGATCCAGTAATCTGGTGCCCTTGCTTTGCCAAGGAAATGGCAAGGTTGTGCATCACACTACCACCTATCGCTATAAAATGAATACGCATCGCTCTATTACCGTTTCACAAACTTGGCTGCACACCAATTATTTAAAACTTTTTTGGAGATAAATTCAAAACCTAAAGACTCAGCTGTCTCACGTAACATGGCCAAATCTTCCTGTTCATAGAATCCGCTTAAGTACAACTCTCCATTTATATTGATACTTAAAGCGTATTGGGGCAATTGTTCCAATAGAATATTCCGATTGATATTTGCTAAGATAGTATCAAAAACACGGCCTTTTAAAACCTCAAAAGAGCCACAGATAGCCTCGATATTGGTTACTGTATTAAGCGCGCTATTTTCGATCACACTGTCCACGCAGATTTCATCGTAATCTACTGCCAATAAAGCATCAGCCCCTTTTTTTGAAGCCAAGATCGCCAGGATCCCCGTACCACAGCCCATGTCCAGGACCTGTTTACCCTCAAAATCATTTTCCAGAATATACTGTAGCATCATCGATGTCGTCTGATGGTGCCCTGTACCGAAGGACATTTTGGGGTCGATGATTATTTCATAGGGAAAATCAGGCCTTGCCTCATGAAATGTAGCACGAACATAGCATTGTCCACCTACTTCAATGGGATTAAAATTACTCTCCCAGAGCTTATTCCAATTCTGATTTTCAATTTCCTGGACTTTATAGCTTACTTCAAGTCCTTCATCAAGATGTAGCATTAATGTTTCTAATGCCTGCAGATCTAGATTTGCAGCTGGAATATAAGCTGCAAATCCAGATTCGGTATCTTCAAACGTATCAAAGCCGATGTCTGCCAAATCAGATACCAATAGATCTTTTTGCCATTCCTCGCCCGATAGCATTTGAAAGATAACCTCTATGTATTTCATTTCTAAAAATTAGCCGTTAAACACTTTGGCAATATCAATAAAATCTCTCGATTTCAAAGAAGCTCCTCCAATCAAACCACCATCGATATCTGCTTGTGCAAACAGATCTTTTGCATTACCCGGATTACAAGAACCACCATACAGAATACTTGTATTATCCGCTGTTTCCTGACCATATTTCTCTGCGACGACCTGACGGATAAATTGATGAACTTCCTGTGCCTGCTCCGGACTAGCCGTAAGACCCGTGCCGATCGCCCAAACTGGCTCATAGGCCAATACCACTGTAGCGAAAGCTTCATTGGACAGATGGAACAATCCAGCAGTCAATTGTGTTTTAATTATTTCAAAGAAATCACCGGACTCGCGCTCTTCTTTGGTTTCTCCAATACAAAATATCGGCGTCAGGCCATGTTTCAACGCGATATCTACTTTCGCAGCCAACAAAGCGTCTGTTTCTCCAAAATAAGCACGTCTTTCAGAGTGACCTAAGATCACATGTGAAGCACCGACCGATTTTACCTGTCCTGCTGAAATTTCACCAGTGTAAGCTCCAGACTCCGCCTGATGAATATTTTGTGCACCGATATTCACGTTAGCCACATTCTTGGAAAGTTGCCCAAGACTTGACAAGTGAATGAAAGGGCTGCAAACAACCAGTTCCTGATTTCCAATAACTTCATCTTTGGCCATATTGATAATTTCAGAGAATAAACTTAATCCGGATTGATAGTCTAAATTCATTTTCCAATTACCAGCTACGATTTTCTTACGCATGATTTTTACGATTTAATTATATTTTTTGTTAAGTTGATTCAATTCCCTTGTGAGCCTTTCCGGCAGTTCCTCATTTTTTGACATATATAGCGTTTCCAGGTACTCCATAAACTTGTCAAAGTTATAGATCTGTGTATCCCCATTGAACAGCCAGGCAAACGACGGTACAAATTTAGCATAAAAACTTGTATCTGCCAGCATACTTGCAATTCCAATTACGGTTCCGGTATTAAAAGACGAGTTAATCCCCGTCCGTGTATAGTCACCTATAAAAACACCACACTTTAATAAGCCTGTATCCCTAAAGTCTTCGAGGCTATAATCATAAATTGATACCGTTTTTAAATTGTTTTTAAGATTCGAATTGGAGGTCCCGGCACCAAGATTACACCAGTCCCCTATGACCGAGCAGCCAAGATAACCATGATGTCCTTTTGCGGAAAAGTCCCCGATAACGGAATTTCCGACCTCACCTCCGACGACACTTTGTTTTCCCACAGACACATTGCCATAGATCGTTGCACCCATTTTTACGACAGCCCCTTTTCCAAGATAGAGTGGCCCGCGCAGATGAGCACCTTCCATAATCGTGGCTCCCTCGTCAATGTAAATAGGGCCAGTGGTCGAGTTAAGTGTCGCACATTCCATCGAGACCTTTTCAGCGACGTAAAAATCTGTACCCAGCAACTGGTTTGTGGGAGAGATAGCCTCAACGGCTGTCTTTTGTGCCAACAGGTTGAAATCATGTACAATTTCCGCCCCCGTTAATACAAACAGGTCTTCCACGCCTTTCAACAAAGAGATGGTATCATCTGCATGCTTTAACTTCAAAGCCCCCTCTTTATGATACCGCCAGGCGATGATCATTTCATCCTGTCGCAAGATATCGCCTTCCTCCATCGCCAAAACAGCCTGTAACATCACCGCAGAGGGAACTACATGTTTGGTCACCCAAACAGCTCCATCCTCACAACTATTCCCCTCGGCAAGCTCCAGATTGAATGTGGAAGCCAACCTATGCCATTTCTCCCTTAAAGTGAGAATACCGACACGCAAGTCTAAACAGGATTTAACGAAGGTAAAAGGATATAAACTCTTTTTATCAAAAGAAGTCAGCGGGAAAGTGAGCGTATCCAACGATCGGATAGCATCAAAACAATCTACAAAAAAGATTTTCACAAAATAAAAATAACAAAAAAAACCCGACAAATAACATTTATCGAGTTCTTAATATTGTAATATACAGATCTGCTACAATTATTTTTTGTTGTAACGGCTACGGAATTTGTCGATACGTCCAGCAGTATCAACCAATTTCATTTTACCTGTATAGAAAGGGTGTGATGTATGAGAAATCTCTAATTTTACAACTGGGTACTCATTACCATCTTCCCACTGAATAGTCTCTTTCGTGTCAACACAAGATTTAGTAATAAAAGCATAGTCGTTTGACATATCTTTAAATACAACTAATCTGTAATTTGAAGGATGCAAATCTTTTTTCATTATTATTATGATTACGTATATTCAATTATTGAGGTGCAAAGATAATTTATAAAAATGTAATTTGCAACAATTGCAAAGAATAATTCATTGAATTTTTCCACACTTTCGGTTACCAGCACTTAAACGGTTACAAATGTAACAATCTTTATTTATCCCCCAAGAATTATTTTGTTTTCCAACTTTTTTCGCTTAACTTAACTTACTACAATTAAATCATTTACATAATTATGAGCAAATTAGATGAAAAAATTGCTGCATATACTGCAGAATCAAAAAAACTAGGGTTATCACTCGATGATGCGTTTATTGCAAAAGTGACAAAAGGGATGGGACCTTCCATTTACAATGCAGATTCAGAAACTATTGCAGCGTCAGATCCCGAAGAGCTTAAACGTGTCAAGCAAAATTTTCTGATCAAAAAATTAGGGCTCAAAGATGGTCCTGATTTAGACAAAGCATTAGAAGAAGTTATTACCACTATTGGTAAATCCAATAAAAATAAATACCGTGTTTTGGTGTATGCTTTATTGGCAAAAAAATTCAAAAAAGAATCTGTTTACCAATAAGCAACAACATTTTATTAATCCAACTTCTATCCAAAAATCAGTTCGCCAAAAAACTGAGGTAAATGGAAATTAGGAGTTGGATTATCTACTTTACTCCAGGAGAGAAAATGCGGATTTTTTAGGTTGTCACCACACTTGTAAAAGTTCCCATGTATTTTCTTCCCTTTCAGCTCACTTGTATCATTAAATTTAAAGACAGCCAGTGGAATGACCTGGATCATGCTCCAGCGTCTATCTGTACCGCTATGCCGCTCGATCATGGAGAATGCCTGCACCGTCTCAATCTCTGCCGCACTGAGCCTGCTTCTCGCTGATTTATCAGGAGTACCGTAGCCGATCAACCCTGTTCCGATCAAATTAAACTCTATATTATAATAATGCTTGCGATCATCAAACGAAACGAAAAACTCTACGCAACTATCCTCCCAAACATTTTGGTTTGCTTCTGCGTAATTTCCGCGCAATTGCTCCTCAGCGACATCAAACTGTAGCAGCAATTCATTTTGCGTATAACCTATTTTAAATCGCACCTGCGGCTTATAAGGATACGAATCGCTCCAATTACTCTGCTCCAATGTATTCCACTCCAAATCTTTTAGAAGATCCGAAAGCTGATTAAAATTGTGGCTGCCGGTCAAATCTGATGCAATGGGCAGAATGGTTAGTTTCTTCATATACAGTAAAGTTAAGAAAAAGAAGCTTCATCATTAGATGGAAGCTTCTCAACATATTAAAGGTATAAAATCGTTAAATACAATCAAAAATTACCTTTCGCATAAATTCTTCATTCTTTTCCATCTCTTCCACCAATTTTAGCTGCGTATTGGTACGTACCAAATTATGTTCGTCATATTTGGTTTTATAGTAATGGTCTCCCTCAATGTAATCGGTCAGGAAGCGTACGCCTTGCATATAAGGTAATAAAAACGCCCCATCAACCAGCGTTTCTTTTTCCGCTGTGGTCAAAAACTCGTTTGCTTCTTCCAGATAGCCTTCTGCATAGGCCTTGTATAATGATAGGTTCAGCACGATTTTCGATATATCCTTTTCATCTTCGGCTACGGGATTAATAATGGTACGTATGGCATCTCCAAAATCATAGGCAACGTACCCTGGCATAACCGTATCCAGATCAATCACACATTGCATTTTATCGTGGACATCAAGTAATACATTATTAAATTTTGTATCGTTATGTGTGATACGCAAGGGCAATGCACCTTTATTTCCCAAATCCAGGATTGTCTTCATACGGTCTTCACGGCTAAAGATAAAGTCCAGTTTATCCTTTACCTGTTCCACACGTTGGCAGACATCTTGCGCAATCGCTTTTCGAAGATTATTGAGTCGGAATTCTACGTTATGAAAATTAGGCAGTACTTCAACAATACGGGAAGCATCCAGGTCAGAAAGCTGTTTCTGAAACAGTCCAAAAGCACGTCCACCCTCTGCCGCCTGCACTTCTGTTTCCACAATATCATAACTCTTTGTATCCTCAATCAGGATAAACATACGCCAGTAATTCCCTTCGCTGTCCTTCGTATATAACTTGCCTTCCAGTGTAGGAATAATCGTCAGGACATGGTCACTGACCCGCTTGCCTTCGGCAACTTTTACTTTTTTACTGAGATGTTTTGTTACGATTTCAATATTATGCATCAAGCCTTCAACATTTGGAAATACGTGATGGTTGATGCGTTGCAATAAATGCGATATCCCGCTATTTATGGAGGTAGTTACACGATAAGTATCATTGATATGACCAGAACCAAAAGGCTGCACTGAAATGATATCTCCTTCTAATGTGAATTGTTTTGCTGCGTTCTCTACTACTAATTGGTTAAAATCAGACATTAAACTATGTTTTTAAATCATCAATGTGCTTGCAATATCACAAATTGAATTAATAAATGATAATTTTTATTTCAATCAAACGTTTGCATGAAATTTAATAAATTTAAACAATCGTTTGCACTTTCTTTTATAGCAAATGAAATAATATATTTGTTGATAGGAGCCAGTCAAATAGCTGGTTCTTCACTAAGATAAATAACTAATATACAAACTCCTCATATCTCAAAACAATGGATAGAAGAAATTTCATTAAGTCAACTGCCATCACTACCGCTGGACTCGGCGTTCTTTCAAGTACTGACTTATTCGCCCAAACAAACGGGAAAATCAAAATCGGCTTTATCGGGGTAGGTCTTCGTGGACGGAATCACGTTCAGATCGCCTTAAACAGAGACGATCTAGAAATTGTGGCCGTATGTGATACACAAGAAGAATCTCTTGCACAATGCCGTAAACAGTTCAATGCGAAAGGCACCAAACTTCCAAAAGAGTATACAGGAGGCGTCGATGCTTACAAAAAAATGTTAAGCAGCGAAAAATTAGATGCAGTTATCATTGCAACACCTTGGCAATTTCACAAAGACCAAGCTATTGATGCCATGAAAGCAGGTTTATATGTAGGTTGTGAAGTTATCGCTGGCTTAACCGTACAAGATCACTGGGATGTCGTAAAAGCTTCTGAAGAAACCGGAAAACCTTACATGACATTGGAAAATGTTGCTTTCCGTCGTGATGTACTTGCGGTACTAAATATGCACAGACAAGGTTTATTCGGTGAATTGTTACATCTTGAAGGTGGTTATCAACATGATTTACGTGAAGTTTTATTCAATGATGGTAAGAGTTATTATGGCCATGGCGTTGAATACGGACCTAAGGCACTTTCTGAGGCGCAATGGCGTACACAGTTCAACATTGACCAAGATGGTGACCTTTATCCGACACACGGTTTAGGACCTATCATGCAGTTTGTTGATATCAACAAGGGCAATAGATTTACGCATATTACATCTTACTCAAGTAAGGCGCGTGGTCTAGCGGCTTATGTTAACAAAGTATCGCCCGGACACCCAAACAGTAAGCTAAACTATAAAAACGGGGATATCACTCAAACGATGCTACAATGTGCAAATGGTGAAACCATGTTGTTAACACACGACACGCATTTACCAAGACCCTATTCCATCGGTTTCCGTGTACAGGGAACGGAAGGTATTTGGATGGATGTCGCTAAAGGGATCCACATCGAAGGAAAATCAAAACCGCATACCTGGGATCCAGCAGACGAATGGGTTAAAAAATATGATCACCCGATCTGGAAAAAATACGAAGAATTAGCGACAGGTTCAGGCCACGGTGGTATGGACTGGTTTGTATTCAATGCATTTATCCAAGCTGTAAAACAAAAAGTTCAAACGCCAATTGACGTTTATGATTCAGTAACGATGAGTGCGGTATTCCCACTTTCTACAGAATCGATCAAAAAAGGTAATAAAACTTTAGAGTTCCCGGATTTCACAAAAGGAAAATGGAAAACAAAGAAAAACACCTTCATGCTTGACGATAGCGGCATGTAATCATAAAAAAAGTATAAACCAAAGAAGCTGTATCCCGAAAAGATACAGCTTTTTTCGTTAGGCTATTTAATATAATCCCAATAGTTCTACCATTTAGGCCGCCTTTTTCTTAAATTAGCTTTCACAAACAATTTTTCCATAACATTATGCTCACCGAAGCAATTATAATCTTAGTACTCATTATCTTAAATGGAATCCTTTCTGCTTCCGAAATTTCAATCGTTTCCAGTAGAAAAGCCCGCTTACAGGCGGAGAGCGACAAGGACAATCCTGCCGCCAAGATTGCGTTACATCTCAAAGAATCACCCAATAGTTTCCTATCAACCGTACAGATAGGCATCACTCTAATTGGCATCTTAACAGGTTTCTTTTCAGGCGGCAGCATTTCAACCTATCTGATTGAGATTTTTAATCAATCGAGTTTACTCGCACCTTATAGCCAACAGTTGGCAGTCATTTTGGTGGTATTCATCATAACTTATTTCTCGTTGGTTCTCGGCGAACTGGTGCCAAAACGCATCGGAATGGCTATTCCCGAAAAATATGCCATGCTCATTGCTTACCCGATGAATTTACTCAGCAAAATTGTCAGGCCGTTTGTCTGGCTATTGAGTGCTTCTACAGAATTTATTGTCAAGCTGCTCAATATCAAAAGCACGGGAAATAGTGTAACCGAAGAAGAGATCAAGGCATTGGTGGACGAGGGGGTAGATAGTGGTGTGATTGAAGGTATTGAACATGATATCGTGGATCGTCTCCTCAGTCTGGGAGACAAGAAAGCCATCAATCTAATGACCCACCGCAAGAATATTGTATTTCTGGATCTGGAAGACAGTTTTGAGGAAAACAGGCAGATTATCCTGGACAATGATCATTCCATTTACCCCGTCTGCGAAGGTGGGCTCGACAATATCAAAGGCGTCGTCCATGTTAAATCCTTGCTCAGACAATGTTTTGAAAACAAACCCTTTGACCTTCGGAAACTCCTGCTTCCGATCAAATTTGTCAATGAATTCAGCTCTTCTTATAGCATTATGAATACATTGCGAACATCTCAGGTACACCAGGCGGTTGTCATCGACGAATACGGCTCCCCTCAGGGCATTATCACCCTGCGCGATATTGTCGGCGATTTAGTTGGCAATATTACCGAAAGCGATATCAGCGTACGTCCAACAATCCGTCAGCTCGAAAGTGGCGATTATGTCGTAGATGGGCAGTATCAGATCGAGGATCTTCTGGATGAATTTGAAATAGGTCTTTCCGAGGAGGACGAGGACGACATCAACAATGTCACGACTGTAGGCGGATTGGTTTTCTTACTCTTAGACCACGTCCCAGAGGAGGGCGAACGTGTACGTTTCAAAAACATGATTTTTGAAGTATTGGATATGGATGGCAATCGTATCGACAAGCTTTTATTAAAAATAGAGGAATAAAAAGGATGCTATCCGATTTCATTTAATACACAAAGGGCCGATCAGTACTGATCGGCCCTTTGTGTAAACTATTTTTATGAGTCTATCTAATTGATGCCATGCATCATCTTTTTCAAAATCGGATTGAAAACAATCAGTAATAGCGCGGTCACACCTGGAACAATGGCAAAAATCATAAAGAAATAAGCCATCGAGTGCTCTGCTGTAATTTTATCGATGTACGAACCTAAAAATCCACCAATGAAATTAGCGATAGCTGAAGCACAAAACCAGCAGCCAAAAAGTAAACCTAAAAACTTCTTTGGAGAGAGTTTACTGACATAGGAAAGTCCTACCGGAGATAGACAAAGTTCTCCAGCTGAATGGAAAAAATAGGCGATAACAAGCCAGATCATGCTAACTGAGGCAGTTTTCGCCCCCTGTGGGATATCACTTGCGCCATAAGCCAGCGCGGCGAAGCCAATACCGACCAAGATCAGGCCCAAAGCAAATTTTACCGGTCCAGAAGGATTCCAGATTTTTTCCCAGAATTTGCTGAAGGATGAGGCCAACGAAATAATAAAAAATGCATTCAATATCTGGAACCAAGAAGCGCCAACTTCGGAACCGGTTATACCAATCTCACGAAACACTTTCCACAAGCCCAAGCCCCAAATAATTCCAAAGGAAATCGCTGTGAACAAAATGGTCAAAGGAAATTGTTTGTAAATCTTTCTCGCAAGCGCAGTCAATACAATGGTTACTATGATAATGGGAGCGATCGTTAATATTGTATCTATCCATTTAAAGGCAACAGCTGAATCTCCCGATAACACGCGTTGTGTATAATCTTTGGCAAAAATAGACATGGACCCTCCTGCCTGCTCAAAAGACAAAAAGAATACGATACTAGCGAGCATGAATATTGTAACGACAACAAGACGGTCTCTTACAACATTTCTAGGGATAATCTCATCAACTTCCTCATTATTTTTAACCTTTGCGTCGTGATGCGCCTGTAGAGCCTTGGGTGTATCGCCAATAATTCCAAATATTTTTTGACCAAAATAGAATTGTAACATCCCAAAAAACATAAAAACTCCCGCTAGCCCAAAGCCATAATGCCAACCGATCTTCTCGCCAATATAACCGCACAAAAGCATCCCCAGAAATGAGCCGGCATTAATACCCATATAGAAAATGGTATAACCAGCATCTTTCTTCGCACTTTTATCTGGGTATAAGTTTCCAACCATAGAAGAAATATTCGGTTTAAACATTCCATTTCCCAAGATCATCAAAAGCAGACCTAAGAAGAAGAAGCCTGAATTGACAGCCTCAAATGCCATAGATAAGTGACCTAGTGTCATAATCAATGCACCGATCAGAATAGCCTTTTTAAAACCGGTTAACTTATCCGCAATCATACCACCGATCAACGGAGTCAAATAAACAAAACCTGTATATGCGCCATATAATTTCATGGCGCGTTCATTGCTCCATTCCCAGCCGCCGTCAGCGATCGTACTGATTAAGAACAACGTCAGTAACGCACGCATACCGTAATAGCTGAAACGCTCCCACATCTCAGTAAAGAATAGCACAAATAATCCGGCAGGATGCCCATTTACCATCTTGTCATCTATCCCCTGCTTGGCCAGATGTGCTACAAGAACTTGATCTTTTTCTTGATTCATATAATTTCAATAATTGTTTTATAACTCAGGTTTTGTTTTTAATTTGATAAAAATCGCTTGAAGATACACTATTTTTCTATGAATTAGTCAATACCATGCATCATCTTTTTTATTTTTTTATTTCCCAGCAGTAGGAATACAGCCGCTATCATAGGTATGATCGTAAACACGGCAAAGAAAAATGACATGGAATGTGATTCGGTAATCCTATCTATATAAGAGCCAATAAATCCACCAATAAAGTTAGCGATGGCATTGGCACAAAACCAAAAGCCAAATAGCAGGCCCAGGAATTTCTTTGGCGACAATTTACTCACATACGATAAACCTACCGGACCAATACACAACTCTCCCACCGTATGGAAAAAGTAAGCTAAAACCAACCAGATCATACTGACCGAAGCGGTCTTTGCTCCCGTTGGAATCTCAGCACTCCCTATTGCCAGGGCGGCAAAGCCAACACCAACCAACGTTAGGCCCATCGCAAACTTAATCGGCCCGGAAGGATTCCATACACGCTCCCAGATCTTGCTGAAAGAAGTGGCCAGTGTAATGATAAAGAACGAATTGAGCATTGGGAACCAAGAAACGGTCACTTCCGAATTCATACCATGATATTCGCGGTAAACCTTCCATAAACACAAAGACCAGATCATCACAAATGAGATACTGGAGCAGAGTATGATCATAGGATACTTTCGGACTATTTTTTTCGCCAAGACAAATAACACGGCGGTAATCACAACAATAGGCACAATCGTTAACGCAGAATCTGCCCATTTGAAAATGGTCGCAGCCTCGCCGCTTAATACGCGTTGGGTATAGTTTTTAGCAAATATGGTCATCGAACCTCCAGCCTGCTCAAAAGCCAAATGGAATACAATACTTGAAAACATAAAGATCGCGATAACCAATAGCCTGTCACGAACGATATGCTTTGGATGTTCGTCTTCCTGTCCCCGCTCCGCCAAAACTATATTTTCCTTTTCTGGTGTATTGCCTATTTTTCCGAAGATGCGTTGGGCAAAATAAAATTGCAACATCCCTAAAAACATAAATATACCCGCAAGTCCAAAACCATAGTGCCATCCGATTTTCTCACCGATGTAACCACATAACATCATTCCCAAGAAGGCTCCACCGTTGATCCCCATGTAAAAAATCGTATATCCAGCATCTTTTTTACCGCCTTTATCGGGGTATAGTTTCCCCACCATCGAAGAGATATTGGGTTTAAACAGGCCATTTCCCAGAACAATAAGCACCAGTCCCCCAAGAAAGAAGTTTTTATTGAATCCCTCCATAGCCATAGCAATATGGCCTAGGGTCATAATGATAGCTCCCACCATAATGGACTTTTTATAGCCTGTCAAACGATCTGCAATAATTCCGCCGAATAAAGGTGTCAAAAAGACCATCCCCGTATAAAGCCCGTACAACTTCATCGCCTCCGAATTTGTCCAGCCCCAGCCATGCTGCGCAATTGTCGAAACCAAGAAGTTTACCAATAATGCACGCATGCCATAGTAACTAAAGCGTTCCCACATCTCGGTAAAAAACAAGACAAATAAGCCAGCGGGATGCCCTTTCACCAATACTCGTTCAGCGCCCACCTGGTTTAAGTGAGCTTCCAGAACAGCATCTTTTTCAAAATTCATGTTTTTCTAATCGTTATTTTTCAATATCAGGTAGTGTGATTTCAATTTATCCATTGTTTATCCAGACCCGATCGTCCTATGTTCATAGTTCGATAACGTAGATACTGCAATCAAATCGGTTGACAAAATAATATGGACAAAATTTAGATTTACCTCAATAGGATATCGCCTATCGATTAAATTCTCGGTTAAAAACAAAGTTCTTCCCAATAGCATGAAAAGAACTTTGTTTATATCCTCATTATATTAGATCAAGGGACGCAAGCGCTCCAATAATTTTTTAGTTGCGAAGATTCCTTCCTCTTCACTCAGTTTACTTCCTTCGTATTCAATCCCAACATAACCTTTGAATTTCGCCTTTTTCACGATTTTTAACATGCGTTCGTAGTCAATCTGGGTTTCATTACCATTCGCATCAAAATCATGTGTTTTGGCACTTACACCATGCGCATAAGGCATCAGATCTGTTACCCCCTGATAACGGTCATATTCATAGAAATTACCCAAATCAGGTAAGCTTCCACAATATTTGCTTCCTACAGCTTTCAGGGTTTTAGCCAACCAGTCACCATGCGAGGAAATACCACCATGATTTTCAACGATAATACTGATACCTGCTTTCTTTCCGATATCCGACAGCGTAGTTAAACTCTCAACAACACGTTTGCTTACTTCATCAGGTGTACCTTTACCAGCTGCGTTTACGCGGATGGCATGACAACCCAAAAAGTTGGCTGCTGAAATCCATTTGTAGTGGTTCTGTACAGCCTGTTTTCTTTTGGTCTCATCTTCGTCACCAAGATTTCCTTCACCATCAACCATAATTAACACATTCCTTACACCATTATCTTTTGCACGCATGTTCAATTCAGTCAGGTAATTGTTATCATTAGCCTTATCTTTAAAGAATTGATTTACATATTCCACGCCATAGATACCATATTTTTTAGCAGCTACAACAGGGAAATCCAAATTGTTCAGATCACCTTTAAACAAAGTTTTGTGCAATGACCATTCAGCCAGGGAAATGTCAAACCAGTCTTTCTTTGCTACAGCAAAGCTCTCCAACGATGGCGCCAATGCTACACCAGCAGAAGCTAATGCAAGGTTTTTAAGAAAATCTCTTCTAGAATTCATGTGTTTAGATTTAAAGTGTGTTATTTATATATTTCCCCATCCGGTAGTCAGTACATCCACGAGATGCATGGTCTGGATGGGTAATTTATGTTTATCAATATATGCCTGCAGCTGCAACAAACAGGACGAATCTGTTGAAATTATATAGTCAGCATTCAATGCCATGGCATTTCGGACTTTTTGTTCCGCCATAGCGGCAGATATCCCTTCAAACTTAACGGCAAAACTTCCGCCAAAACCGCAACAGGTTTCACTATCTTTTACTTCCACCATTTCCAATCCCAGCACTTTGCTGAGCAGCTTTCTCGGTTCATCTTTGATCTTGCACTCACGCAGGGCTGAACAAGAATCATGATACACAGCCACGCCTTCCAATTCAGCACCAAAATAATCCTTTTTCAATACATTGACCAAGAAATCGGAAATCTCCATGACCTGTTGTTGTATTTTATGACATTGGTGGGAATCTGCAGAATTTGCGAATAGGTCGCTATAACTGTTTCTGACCATACCGGTACAGGAGGCCGAAGGAGAAATAATGACGTGATCTCCCGAAAAATCTTCTAAAAACTTTTTTCCTACCTGCTTCGCATCGTCCCAAAACCCAGCATTGTAGGCCGGTTGCCCACAACAGGTCTGATTGGGATTATAACTCACCTCACAACCTACCTTCTCCAGTAAACGAATCGTGTTAAAAGCCGTTTCCGGATAAAGCTGATCTATAAAACAAGGAACAAAAAGTTCTACCTTCATATTTAATTCAATCAATAAAATTAAGATTTATTGGATACTAATATCCGCACTAAAAGTAACAATCCAATTACAAAAAATAAAGAAAGTACCAGTGCAGAATAGCGAATATTGTGTGTGATCTGTTCTATCAGGCCAAAGGAGAACAAGCCAATGACGATAGCCACTTTTTCTGTAACATCATAAAAGGAGAAAAAAGCCGTCGTATCCTTGATATCCGTTGGGATCAATTTGGAATAGGTTGACCTCGATAAAGATTGAATTCCGCCCATGACCAAGCCGACCAATGCGGCAATAATATAAAACTGCATTGCTGTAGCCAAGTAGAATGCAGCGATACAGATCGCGATCCAGATCATTACAACGACGATCAGCACCTTAATATTTCCAAAAAGCTTGGATAAGTACGACATCAAAAACGCCCCTAAGATCGCCACAAGCTGAATTAAAAGAATTGTCGCAATCAATCGCTCAGCGCCCAGATGGAGTATTTTCTCTCCAAATGATGAGGCCACGATCATTAGCGTCTGCACCCCGATGGCATAGAAGAAAAAGGCCGGTAGAAACTGTTTTATCTCAGGTATACCTTTAATTTCCCGGATAACATGACTAAACTCATCGCGTACATTCTGTACAAAACTTTTGCCGACATTATTACCTGTTGCTTCAATTTTAGGTAAATATTTAAATGGAATCATGGAGAACCCTAACCACCAGAGTCCTACCATCAAAAACGATATGCGGGCAGGTAAAGAGGGGTCTGTAATACCAAACCAGTCAGGTTTCAATACCACGATAAAACAAAGTATCTGTAAAGTAACACAACCAATATAACCAAAAGCAAATCCCTGGGCGCTCACTCGGTCCTGTTGATCTACGGTCGCGAGCAGTGGTAAATAGGAGTTATTGAACAACACACCCCCGATATAGCCCATTGCAGCCAAAGCAAAACAGATAATACCGATCTCCAGGGTATCGAGTTTAAAGAAAAACAGGCACATGCATGAAATTGCCCCCATATAGGTAAAAAATTTCATGATCGGCTTCTTTAAGCCTTTTGCATCTGCATAGGATGAGATAAAGGGCAAAGAAAATGACATCAACAAATAAGCGACAGCCAGTGCAAAATTAGAAAGCGCAGTATTGACAATCTCCAAACCAAAAAAATTAACAACATCACCATGTTCCTTTGTCGTAGTAATTGCAGTATAATATACTGGGAATATGGTTGAGGTGATCACAAGGTTGTAAGCGGAATTGGCCCAATCAAACATCGCCCATGAGCGAATGAGTTTTTTATTGTTTTTTACAATTGCTTCCATTTAAATTGGCTTAATAAGTTTGACGAATATAAGTAATTATTTTAGCCATTTCTTTACGAATTTCACTTGCGCGATCGTCGATATAATTATTGTTCATAAAAGAGAAAGCGAGCCGTCTTCCCGACCTCGTGACTAGATAACCGCTCTGGTTATATACAGAAGTAATTGTTCCTGTTTTTGCAAAAACAAAAGCTTCGCCCTGGTCTTTACTATAGGTTCTTTTTAATGTACCATCCACTCCACCAGCGGGAAACAGTCGAAAACGTACCCGCTCGTCCGGTATCTTATTTTTCAGGAGCACCAGCAGGTCAACATTATTTTGTGGTGTGACTTTGTTATAGGAAGACAATCCCGAACCATCAAAAATAGCCACCTCGCTCGAAAAAAATTTATAAACCTTATTTTTCATCCAGTCCCGAACCAAGTAGGTGTCAAATTGACCAAACTGCTTCCATGAGCACATCATTAAGAATTGTTCAGCGATAAAATTATCGCTGGGCAGCATCATTTCCCGAAGAAGGTTTTTGGTTTCTCCGGAATATAATATCTTGGTATCATTGGGCTTTTTATAGGTCGTCAGATTTACTTTTTTGCCCAGTGTGTCGGACAGCAACTTCACAAACAGACTATCAGAATAAATAAAGGGCACCTCATTGACATAATCGTTTGGTACTGGTCGTTTTGACATCCAAAAAACATTACTTCGAAATGAGCGTGAGAGCTCAAAATCGCCGACTTTGGGTTCAGGTAGAAAATTTAGGTCTTTCTGAAAAACCCCAGGAGAAGTATTTAAATGATTATAACCTCTTTGACGGAAAGTGACCACATTGCCATAGATCGGAAAAGTGCTGATTTCGGGCTGATAGTATGCTTCGAAGTCTTCTATTGCCCAACCGTGGGCATAGAACTTATTTTTCATTGTTCCCGGCACAACGTAAATCGTTTTGTTCGTCCGTTTTAGAAAGTTGTAGACCACCCTGGTATCGAGTCTGTTATGCAAGAAAGTAGGGTCTCCCGTTCCCCAAATTAATAAGGAATCTCCCCTTTCGACATACTCCAGGCCTGGGATAGAATCTCCCAGCAGCTCCAGTGTAGCATAGGTTGTATACATTTTGGTATTCGAAGCTGGTGTAAAATGTTTATTGCCATTGATATCCAGTACATACTTATTTGCGTTTAAATCATACAGTGAAAATCCGTAGAAATGATCATTTAATATTTTGGATTCCTGAAGCATCCGATAGACGTCTTCAAAATCCTGTGACTTAACAATAAGGGTAGAAAATGGGATAAGCCAAAGCAGGAATATCGTGCGCAAGAAATTTTTCATTAGTTCAAACATACAAAAAAGAGCAACAACTCTTTTTCTCTTATTGCCAAAATTCAGATACAAACTATTTAAAACGGCAAAAGGAGGAAATTCATCCTCCTTTTGCTGTCTTTATATCAACGATTAATAACCGGGGTTTTGCTTTAAAGCACCACCACTTCGGTCAATCTGTGCCTGTGGAATTGGCAGATATACATTATGTTCCTTAAAGTTTAATCCTTTATAACGAGCCATAAAACCACCTTCAAAATTAGCATAACTCTCCAGAACGGATTTGGCTTCGCCCCATCTTACTAAATCATAAAAACGATGTCCTTCCATCGCTAATTCCAGACGGCGTTCAAAACGGACAGCTTTGCGTGCAAAATTTTGATCCGGGAAAGATGGGTAAGGTTTCACGTCATATGCAGCAGCCGGAACATTATCTCCCGTCAGTTTCGGCGGTAAGCTAGCCGCTCTTTCTCGGATTGCATTGACCGATTTCAGTGCTCCATCCAGATCTCCCAGTTCAACCTGGCATTCGGCCGCCATCAGAATAACGTCAGCCAAGCGGATAATATTTACATCTAGATCGGTGATATAAGCTGCTCCCGCAGCTGTATGGCCACCATGTAAACTTTTTGGGATCATCGTTTTGATACCCACAAAAGGTCCTCCAGAACCTACTTCACGGATCCAGGCATCTCCCGGCATTACACCATAATCATAGAAATGTACACCTCTACGACCTACCGTATAATCCAAACGAGGGTCAAAACGCAAGGTAACATCCAATTTGTATTTTTCTTTCTCTGCTGTAGATAAACCAAAGTCAGATTTATAGGGATTATTGCGATAGGTATCGAACATTGGCAAACCTTTAGCATCAACTTTATAAGCATTGACCAAGTCTATTGTTGGTTGATAAAATCCACAACAACCAACGGGATTATTTCCGTTCAATCCGGACAGCATATCGCCTACATTGGCATTGTCGCCACTCCCGTCGGGGTTGATCGCGTGTTTTGCCACTAAAAGTGATTCAGGACCATCTTTGGTCAGCACATCGAAATTATTTTGATATGGCATTGTACGAATATCCTTCCCGCCAATGACCTCCTTAAATAAAACCAATGCTTCCGCATATTTCTTTTGATACAAATACACTTTACCTAAATAGGCCTGTGCAATGCGTTTATCCATACGCCCTGACTGCTTATTTATTTTTGTTTCGGGAAGGTTAGCGATACCAAATTTCAGGTCATCAATAATTTTAGGGACAACATCGTCTGTATTTGGTTTTACCTTAGCATCATCAACAGATGTATTTTCGTCTACATAAGCCAAATTTTTGAAAACCCGCCACAGGAAGAAGTAATAATGTGCGCGTAGCACCTTTGCCTCGGCTTCAATTTCCTTGGCTCTCGCCTCAGGCACTGTTTTGCCTTCTGCCTGATCTAACTTCAGTAGGCGTAGTGTATTATTTGCCCGTGATACCCCTTCATAATACACTTCCCACATCGTGCTCAGATTATCATTAGAGCTATTGGGCGTATGGAATTCGATCATATTCATATTGGGCTGATCCGTCGCTTCGGAGCCTTTATGTGCATTATCGGCTCCTACTTCACCAAATAACCATTGGCTCGGCGCAGAGGAGTAATTTCCCCAGGTTCCATTCACATTTCCATTCATGATGCCGTAAGCTCCTATTAAAGATCCTTCGATCCCTTTGGAATTGACAACCTGACTTTCAGGAAGCTCGCCCTGCGGATCTCTTTCCAGAAAAGATTTACCACATGAGCCCAATAACATCAATGATATACCTAGAACTGTAATTATATTTCTTTTTTTCATTTCTATCAAATTTTAACGTAATTCATTCCATGCTTAAAATCCAAGACTCACACCCAACATGTACTGACGAGCCTGCGGGTACACCCCAAAGTCAACACCCAATGCGGAATATGTTGACGGTGTCGCACTGACTTCCGGATCCAACCCTTGATATTTCGTAATGGTAAACAGATTTGTGACTCCTATATAGGCTCTTAATTTCGTTATGCCGGTATTTTTACCAAATACCTTGTTGGTATCAAAATTATATCCCACCTGAAGATTCTTTAACTTTAGAAAACTAGCATCCTGCACATAATAGCTTGAAGACGCATATTCATAGGCCGAAGCATTGTTCACCTGCGATGGTATCATACTTGAAGGATTATTCTTCGCATCCCATGCATCCAGTACACGTTCACTTTTTTGTCCTCTAAATACACCGAAATCTGTGAAATAACGCGTGGCTTCATAGTTTTTATTTCCTTTTGATCCATAGAAATAAGCCATAAAATCAAAATTCTTGTACCCCGCATTGATATTTAATGAATACACAAAATCAGGATGAGGACTGCCGATTATTGTACGGTCATTGGCATCAATTTTTCCATCACCATTAACATCTTCATATTTGAGTGCCCCCGCTCTGGATTTTCCATCTTCATACTTCGCGACCGATGTGTTGGCCATATCCGCCTCAGAATAGATTCCGATTACCTTATAGCCATAGAAAGAACCTATTGCTTCACCTGGCTTAAGGATCGAGGTTTCCATACTTCTAAAACTTCCATAGACCTGTTGGCTAACAGAAGGGGCCAATGATACAATCTTATTGACATTCCGTGAGATCGTACCTGACAAATCCAGCGTAAAGGCGCTCTCCTGACGTCTGCCATAATGATAATTTAAAGACAGTTCGATCCCTTTATTTTCCATATCACCGATGTTGACATACGGTGATGCGGCACGACCTGCCGCAACTGCCGGCAAAGGAAGTAGGTACAACATATCTTTGGTTTTTTTATTATACCAGTCGAAGGATCCATCAAAATCACCTTGCAATAAGGTAAAGTCCAAACCAAGGTTCAACGCGGAGACTTGCTCCCATTTAACATCTGGGTTGCGATAAGCATTATGCCACATTCCTGAGGCCAGATTTCCGTCGATCGGATAAGATGAGGAGTTAATTGCGACCTGATAACGATCTAAGTATTGGTTGGCGGGAATACGTTGATTTCCCGTAACCCCATAGCCGGCCCGGATTTTCAGATCAGAAAGCCAAGATATACCTTTCATAAATTCCTCTTGGGATAAACGCCAGGCTGCACTTGCTCCCGGAAAAGTACCATATTTGTTGTTCGATCCAAAATTGGACGAACCGTCCCGACGTACTGTCGCACTCAAGATATAACGATCTTTGAATGAATAGTCAACTTTTCCAAAAATAGAGAATAAGGAACCTACAGAACCACCACCTTCACTCACACGGCCTGTTGATGCCGCATCCAGATAAAGGTAATCCAGGGTCGACATGGTAAAGAATCCATTTCCTTTACCCCTGATCTGTCTATTTCTATTCTGGATAGCTTCGGTACCTGCTAAGATCGCCAAACTGTGATCTTCATTAAATGTGGCTTTATAATTTAAGGTATTTGTCCAGGTCCATTCTTTATTTAATCCAAAATATTCATTAATTCCATTGTTAAAACTTCCCTCTGTAAATTCCGGATTCGGATATGTATAGGATATACCGTTGTAGTTTTCATACTTCATACCAAAACTACTGCGGAATGTTAGCCCGGAAAAGATATCATATTCCCCAAATACATTTCCAAAGAACATATTGCTCTTATTCTTATTATCCTTTGCGCGATAGGCAATAGCAACAGGATTTTCACCGTTACCAAACTGTCCACCCACAGATCCCGCGAAATTTCCGCCCATATCATAGACTGGAATAATATTATGGATACGATAAGCAAAACCAAGGGCACTTCCCTCACCGATATAGTCACCTGCGGTATTTGTATTCACCCCGACCCCGAAACCTTCTGTGAAACTATATTGCATATTTTCTCCAAAACGCAACTTGTTATTGAATGCAGAAAACCGTGTATTTGAGCGAAGATTATATTTTTCAAAGCCAGTATGGATAATCGTACCCTTTTGTTTCAGATAGCCTCCCGAAATGGCATAAGAAGCGTTCTCTCCACCGCCAAGCACACTTAACTGATGAGATTGTGTGGGCGCATTTTGGGATAATGCATCAAACCAGTTTGTACCCGCCTTATTTGCTTTTGTGATCTGAAAGAAGTCAGCACGGCTATTGGCGTCAAATTTATACTTCGACATGTCGATATCAGCATCTGTAATCACATCTTTCCCACCTACTTTCGGACCGTTTATAAGATAATCAGGCAACTTTTTACTTTCGCCGTTTAATAAATTTTCGATATCCAAGGTCTGTTGCGGAGACAACATCTTTGGAAAACGGGAGCTGTTTGGTACTTGTACACCATAGTAAGAATCAAGGTTAAATTGAGGTTTTCCCTCCTTGCCGATCTTTGTGGTAATGATAACCACACCATTATTTGCACGTGAACCATAGATAGAGGCTGCTGAGGCATCTTTCAGCACCTGCATGGATTCGATATCGCTTTGATTAAGCCAACTTAATTTTCCTTCATAAGGAACACCATCTATAATATAAAGCGGTTCATTATTGTTGATCGTACTGTAACCCCGAATCTTAATCTGTGGGGTTGATCCCGGTGCACCATCCACAACAATCTGAACGCCCGTCGCCCGTCCCTGCATAGATTCTACAGCACTGGCTGCGGGGGTTGTTTTAAGGTCTTTTACGCTAACAACCGCAACAGCACCTGTCAGATCCTTCTTGCGTTGAGCGGAATAACCGGTAACCACAACCTCTTCTAATGCCCCTTCAGTAGAATTTAATGAAATGGCCAAATCCGCCTTTCCTGAGACGGTAATTTCAGCGCTTGAGTAACCGATGTAACTAACGACCAAAACATCACCAACCTTTCCCTGGATCGTAAATGCCCCATCCGCATCGGTTGATGTTCCTTTACTGGTCCCTTTGATTTTAACTGATACCCCGGTAATCACCTGGCCTGTCGCAGCATCTTTCACTACTCCCTTAATAGGTATCTCCTGTAAACCTTTCGTTTTCACTAGTGAAACGACTTCAACTCGACCATGAGCAACAGCTCCTTTGGCAGACACCTGAGCAGTCATTCCGCCTGCGATGAGAAGAGAACTCATCAGCAAGAACCTCTTATTGAACTTTTGGCCCAATATGAGATCAAAACAGCAATTTTTGTCCGTTTTTTTCATCATAATTTTAAATAGGTGGTTTAAAAAATTTATGTTTATTTATTTGTTTGTCTATTTTTGGTATTGGTTTATTTTAAGTTTTGGTCGTTTAGCCCTACCAGAAACAACATGCGTTGCTACTGACTATGAGCTACTTTGGTTATCATTTTTCAATTTCAGCTTGGTTATTTTCCAGAAATGTTAAAATCTGTTAAATAAATGTAAAGAATAAAAAATATAAAAAAAAGAAAATTTACACTTTAAATCGCAAAAAGCTATAAATCAGGTTATTGTATTTCCTACACTAAGCCTACCATCAATACTTTTGTTACAAAATAAAGTTCGACAAATTGGGGTGATTTATTTTGAGTGTATATAAAGCATGAATGTCAAATATTCGCCAAATACATTTAAATACGCTAAAAGGTACTTATATTTGTTTTGATGAATGTAAGTAGTTTATTAGAACGGGCGCTCCGATTTGAGTTCCTTTCCAAGGAAGAGGGTGTATTTTTATATCACAATGCACCTACAGCTGATTTGACTTTCGTAGCCAATGAATTGCGCAAGATACAAGTACCACATGGCAAGGTAACCTGGCAGATCGACAGAAATGTAAATACGACGAATGTTTGTGTTGCAAACTGCAAGTTCTGCAATTTTTTTCGTCGCCCCGGTCATGAAGACAGTTACATCACCGATATCGAGAGTTACAAACAAAAGATCGAAGAGACCTTTAAATATGGCGGCGATCAACTTTTATTACAAGGAGGTCACCACCCTGATTTAGGTATTGAATTCTATAAAAATCTATACAAACAGTTAAAGGAACTTTACCCTACACTGAAACTCCACTCACTCGGTCCACCGGAAATTGCCCATATTTCGAAACTGGAAAATATGAGCCATATCGATGTACTGACTCAGCTGAAAGAAGCGGGGCTGGATTCATTGCCTGGAGCCGGCGCTGAGATTCTTAATGATCGCGTGCGACGTTTGATATCCAAAGGAAAATGTGGTGGTAAGGAATGGCTTGATGTAATGCGTGCGGCGCATAAGATCAATTTGCCGACTTCGGCCACGATGATGTTCGGTCATATCGAAACCATAGAAGAGCGTTTCGAACATCTGGTATGGATCAGAGAAGTGCAAGATGAAAAACCCGAAGATTCTTATGGTTTTATTGCCTTTATTCCCTGGCCTTTCCAGGATGATGGCACATTATTAAAAAGACTTCGCGGCATCACCAACGATGTAACCAGTGAAGAATATATCCGTATGATTGCACTAAGCCGGATCATGTTACCGAATATCAAAAATATTCAGGCCTCTTGGCTTACGGTTGGAAAACGTACTGCCCAGCTATGTTTACATGCTGGAGCAAACGATTTTGGATCTATTATGATCGAAGAAAATGTCGTTTCGGCAGCGGGGGCGCCCCATAGGTTTACTTCCAGATCTATACAGGAAGCTATTTTAGAAGCCGGTTTTGAACCACAGTTGAGAACACAAAAATATGATTTCAGAGAACTGCCTGCTCATATGGTCGAACAGGTCATTAACTATTAATACCCTACATTGAAAGACGTCATTAGAAATATTGAAGCAATTATTTTTGCTTCTGCGGAAGGAATAGATCTTGCCGACATCAAACAGATTCTACAGGAGGCTTTGGCTATTGAAGTATCGAAAGAAGAGCTACGTGAATTGATTAAAAAGATAGAAGACAAATATCAGGATGAAGATCATGTATTGGAATTGCGGTATATCAATAATTCGTATCAGTTTTTGACCAAAGCGGTCTATCATGAGGCGATACAGCAATTACAAAATCATAACAACAAACGCAAGCTCAGTCAATCGGCTTTAGAAACACTTGCCATCATCGCCTATAGGCAGCCAATTACCAAGCTGGAGGTCGAACAGATCAGAGGGGTCAGCTGTGATTATTCTATTCAGAGACTACTGGAAAAGAAATTGATCAAAATAGCTGGAAAGGCAGATACCATAGGTAAACCATTACTGTATGCAACCAGCCAACAATTTATGGATCACTTTGGAATCAACGGCGTTCGCGACCTTCCGCAACTAAAAGATATCGTTACGGAAGATAACGCAATTGGTGAAACAAATGAGTAAATAAAATAAAATAAATTTTTATTTTCAAAAAACAGTTCAACATATTGATTAACAGAAAAATAAAGGGCGATATTTTTTTAAAAAAAAGTTTTAAAAAATAGTTTTCTTCTCTAATTTTACAACATTGAATAAAAAACAATAAAGCATTATTTTATGAACACGGCAATATTAGCTAACGAAGATCTTGAAGAAGTAAAATTCGCGTCTTTCAATGGACCTGATGACGATGATGATGATTTCGATAACGATGATTTCGAAATCTCAGAAATTGAAGGATTAGATGACTTCGATGATGACGATGAATTTTAATATTTAGTGCATATAACACTACCTATTAAAGCCAGAGAATCATTAAAACAATAAGGCGTTCAATCAAATTGAACGCCTTATTGTTTTACCATCGATTTACTTTGCCTGGTCGATCAACTTATGCAATTCCATCTTTGGGATCATCCCACTCTGACGCCATAGCTGTTGTCCATTTTTAAACAAGATAAAAGTAGGTACCCCACTCACTTTATAAATGGAGGCTATTTTCGGATTTTTATCCACATCTATTTTGATAATAGATAGATCCTCCTGATAAAATTCTTTTACCTCCTGTAACACCGGCGCCATTGTTTGGCATGGACCGCACCACGTTGCAAAAAAATCCACTAAAACCAGCGAATTTGATTGAATAATCTGGTCAAAAGTTGCCATTACTTAATTCTCCTTTATTTCCTCTTTCAATGCCTTATATCCACCCTGAATATTGCATATATTTTTAAATCCCTTTGCACGCAAAATAGAAACCGCAACCGCACTACGATATCCCGATTGGCAATGCACATAGAGCGGCATATTATCTTTTTCTAGCGTGTTACCAAAATTAGCGAAATCTATTAACGGAATGTTCATTGCATTGTCAATATGTCCTTTATCAAATTCTTTCACTGTCCTCACATCCACAATATGACCTGAACCTGATCTTTTTCCAAATTTTCCGGCACTCAGATTTGTGATTGAATCGGTAGATTCCAGTCTCTTCCAACCATCTATCCCGCTATCCAATACCCCCATAGCACCGGTATATCCCAACTGCGATAAACGCTCAGCCACTGTAAAACGATCCTGATCCTCAGCAACAATGAGGAGCTTTTGTTTTTTATCAGGGATAACCTGTTCCAAAAAAGTATCAAATGGCCCCTTAAAACCGATATTGACAGACCCTGGAATAAAACCTTTTAGGAAGTCATCACC
Organism: Sphingobacterium sp. CZ-UAM; assembly: GCF_002000245.1. Taxonomy (GTDB): domain Bacteria; phylum Bacteroidota; class Bacteroidia; order Sphingobacteriales; family Sphingobacteriaceae; genus Sphingobacterium. The sequence goes on from NZ_MTCM01000004.1 coordinate 131,097, forward strand.
CGAACGTGTATCCAAAACAAGTACAGAATGTTGTTTGCGTAGTTTTTTAAATTGCTTCAAAGAAAGTAAGGGCAACTCAACTATGTGGTGATGTGACTCTTGCTGCTTTATATTGAACGCTGCATTCGCTGGCAGAGCACTGGTACATATCAAGGTCGCACCCAGCAAGGCGGCTACTAAAATTCTGTTCATTTTATTTACTATTTAAAGGGGATAAGTAATTTTTCCAATTCCGTTATTTTACCATTATAGATATTCAAATCGACATTTCCACGGATACCGGTTACTGTGCCTTTTTCCGAAAACTGCCAAAATGCCCAATGGTCTTTTGGATTTTCGATCCAAAAATTGTAGTTCGCGATCCAGAGGGTATAATTCGCGAATTCCTTTTCCAAAAAATCACTATAGAATTTATCTCCGGAGTACAGGATGGGTTTAACTTTATAATGCGCTTCCACCTCATCGAGCCAGCGTTTTAATCCCACTTTCAAACTATCCATGGATTGCTGTTTCGGATGTTCTTCGATATCTAGTACAGGAGGTAGATCACCTGGATTGAGTCTTACTTTCCGAATGAAATTCTTTGCTTGTTTAACCGAATTTTCATTAGGCCTAAAGTAGTGATATGCACCCCGTAAAATTGCCCGATTATGTATTTTGGACCAATTGCGACTAAATTTATCATCTACCCCTTTCTCCCCCATTGTTGCCCGGATAAATACAAAGTCGATAGGAAATTGGTCGTTGATCGTATTCACTTTCTGCCAATCAATATCTTCCTGATAGGTCGAAACATCAATACCAAAGACCTTATCATCGTGCTTACTCATTATTTCGATGTTTCGAATATCATATTTAGCCTCCTTCGCCAGCGCTTTATTTTTGGATGTTGCTACGCGGAAGTAGTAGATAATTCCAGCTTTATAATGCCAGGCAACAAGCCCTAAGAAAAACACAAGCATTCCCACGATCATCCAGATCCATCTGGTTTCCTGAGGTTGCTGTTTCTTCCTAGCGGTTTTCGTTCGTTTCGATTGCTGTTGCGGCATACAGGATGAAGTTACGGGAATCGCAATTAACTCGCAAAATTTTCGTAACAATTTATATTTTTGTATATGATCGTATACAACCCTAAAGACTGGCTTTCAGCAACTTTCAAATTACATAAATCAGACACTTTTAAAAAACTGTTACCATTTCTTATTTTAATCGCTATCTACTCATGGGGTATTGCGTACCTTGAGCTGGAATACCTCAAATTAAGTGAGCGGAGTTGGGTCAAAAATATTACGATTGTTCATAATCTATTAGGTTTCGTCATCTCTTTACTATTAGTCTTTAGGACGAACACAGCTTATGACCGTTGGTGGGAGGCCCGCAAGCAATGGGGCACGTTGACGAATGTCAGTCGGGCCTTTGCGTATAAGCTCAACGCCATTCTTGATGAAGAAGACAAGGTCAACCGTAGCTTCTTTCGAAAAAGTATCCCGCTCTTCGCAGAAACCTTGTACGATTTTTTGCGATCCGACTACACCAAATTTATGCTCGATGAAAATGAGCATCCCGAACTTAAATCATTGGACAACAAGAAACATGGTCCGAATCAGGTTTCCAATATGATTTTTCAGAAGATAAACCAGCTCTATAAGGAAGGTATAGTCAGTGGAGACCAATTGATCATACTCAACGAAGAGCTGGTGTCCATGACCAATGTTTGTGGCGCCTGTGAGCGGATTAAGAATACGCCAATACCATTAGCATATAGTGCGTTTATTAAGAAGTTCATCATCTTCTATACGATGACACTTCCCGTAGGCTATGTTTTTTCAATCGGATATTTTGTTGTTGTTGCCGTTCCGTTTATCCTGTATGTGTTAGCTTCACTCGAGTTGATCGGAGAATCTATAGAGGAGCCCTTTGGTATAGACCAGGACGATCTACCTATCGATAAAATAGCTGCGAATATCAAAAAACACTGCCTTGAAATTATCCCAGCGTAGTATTTTTAAAATAATCTAGCTCATTTTCAAACCATAAGACATCGTCGCAAAAATAAGTTTTGCAAATCTATTCAGAATTTCTACTTTTGTCGCGGAGAGTTGGCAGAGTGGTCGAATGCGGCGGTCTTGAAAACCGTTAACTGTCACAGGTTCGGGGGTTCGAATCCCTCACTCTCCGCAGAAAAAGCCTTTCAGCAATGAAAGGCTTTTTTCGTTGCATTCGGATTCGAACCAGAAGCGCTGGCCGGGGTTCGAACTTTATCATCGCGGGTTATAACAAGCGGATGTGGGACGCGATAAATCACTCACTTTCTGCAGTAAAAGCCCTTCAGAAATGAAAGGCTTTTTTCGTTGCATTCGGATTCGAACCAGAAGCGCTGGCCGGGGTTCGACCCTTATCATCGCGGATTATAGCAAGGGGATGTGGGAAGTGATAAATACCGACAATGGATTCACGCGTGACATTAGGCAAAAGTAAAATCAATGGTTGTATAGTATGAAAATACTTCGATACAACTATTCCTCATTGGAATGTTCCAATAGGACTTTTCCCCAATCGTTCAATTTCCAAAGCACGTCCACTAATTTTTCACCCAATGGCGTAAGTGAATATTCAACACGGGGCGGTAATTCATTGAAGATTTTTTTGCTTAAAATCCCGTCTTGCTCCAACTCTTTTAGGTGCTGGTTTAAAACCCGTCTATCTACTTTGGCAATACCCCGCAACATTTCGCTCGGACGTTTTTCACCCTGGTTTATGCGCCATACAATCGGAACTTTCCATTTGCCGCTAATGGCATTTACAGCAAATTCCAATGGGCAAATCTTTTCTTCTATCGCTAGTTCCTTTGTTTTCATAAAATTGACTTTTTTATCCCATAGGGGTAATTAAATGCGGTATTGTGATTCTGAATTTACTTTCAAAACTTTGCAAAAATAGTAAACAAAATATGAAAAATTTAGCACAGCAGATTGAAGAACTAAATAGAAATTTAGCAAAACAACTTCCGACAGAAGTTTTAGAAGTATTTGGCAAATCCATTCAAGACTTCAAAGCAAAAGGCATAGGGGAACGCAGTATCAGAACCGGCGAGAAATTTCCTGATTTCATCTTGCCAAATACAAATAATGAAACAATCGCGTTAAAGGAACTTCTAAAAAAAGGGAAAGTAATTGCGGCTTTTTTTCGTGGCAGTTGGTGTCCTTACTGCAACCTCGAATTGAAAGCATTACGGGACAACCTCAGACAGATTACCGACAGAAATGCAACACTTGTGGCAATTTCTCCCCAAACCTCCGACTACAGCAAAGAATTGAAAAACGACCATCATTTAAGTTTTGAGTTATTGACGGACAAAGAAAATGTTTTGGCCAAACAGCTCGGTATTTCGTTTGGGCTTCAGGACTTCATAATCCCGACTTACGGTAATCTGGGAATTGACTTATCAGAATACAATGAGACCGATAAAAACGAACTGCCTATCCCTGCAGTTTTCGTAATAGATACCAATGGAAATATCACATACAGGTTTATTGACACCAACTATATGAACAGGATAGATATTCAAGAACTGATTGAACAATTATGAATGGAGTAAAAAGAAAAGGAGCAAGAAGTGCAAAGGATATTCCGATAGATATTTTAGCACAGCTAAACCGTGGTGAGATTGAAACCGCCAACCTTGTGGAATGGTTGGCGGTTGACCAAAAAATTCTGCTTGAAAACTTGCTGAAACAGCACAAAAGAACGAGTTATTTAAAATCTGTTCTGTCTAAAATAGGTCAACTTAAAAAGCAGACCGTAAACACGGTAAACGAAGCTATCGGAACAGGGCTTTTTGAGCAAGTGGCGCAAGAAGACGATAAGGAATTTTTGGCAATTATGTCAAATCATACTGCCGACCTCGTTCGTTGTTGGGCGACCTACGCCATCGGAAAAAATGAAAATCTGAATATAACCGAAACCCTTAATGAAATCCGATTCTTTTCGGCAGACAAACATTTTGGCGTAAGGGAAATCAGTTGGATCGCTGTTAGGAATAAAATAAACGGGGATTTAGAAAATAGCGTTGCCATTCTTGCAGAATGGACAACCAGCGAAGATGAAAATATAAGACGGTTCGCCACGGAAGCAACCAGACCCCGTGGCGTATGGTGTACGCATATTGAGTTGTTGAAACAAAATCCTCTATTGGGTTTACCCGTCTTGGAGCCGTTGAAATCCGACCCTGCAAAATATGTACAGGACAGCGTTGGTAATTGGCTGAATGATGCCAGTAAAACCTGTCCGGATTTTGTAAAGGAACTCTGTGAGCTTTGGGAAAAAGAAAGCGGAACAAAAGAGACTAATTACATTATTAAAAAAGCATTGCGGACTATCAATAAGCAATAGAAAATATTCAAGTAACTACTTAAATTTTTATACTTCATATAATCCTGTTTTTCTCAAATTAAAAACAAACGTAAATATCATCCTCTAAGACCATACAATTGGCCGGATTGAGGTGTAATGGATTCAACAATTTTTTCGAGTTATCTAAAATCACATATGATAGGAATTTGATTATGCATTATCCCGTAAATCCAAATGACACAAAAAATAGTCTATACTTTCCCACTGTATATACTCAGCAGGGAGCTTTTCAGAGATAGATATGACTCTATCTGCAGAGCCCCATACTCCTGCTTATTTAAGCAGTGTATAAAGTTCATAAAAATACCATCAATAAACAACTGGTTTTCAAGACTGTTTTATTCAAAAGACATCCGACAGGATCCGTTAACAAAGAAAAATGTAAAATAAGTTTTGTAAATCTGTTCAGAATTTCTACTTTTGTCGCGGAGAGTTGGCAGAGTGGTCGAATGCGGCGGTCTTGAAAACCGTTAACTGTCACAGGTTCGGGGGTTCGAATCCCTCACTCTCCGCAGAAAAAGCCTTTCAGCAATGAAAGGCTTTTTGCATTCTATCAGGATTCGAACCAGAAGCGCTGGCCGGCGTTCGAACTTTATCATTGCGGATTATTGCACGGGGATGTGGGACGCGATAAATCCCTTTAAAAAAAAATCGGAGTCTTTTCATTTAGGTATTCTTGTACTTTTTGTAGCTTTATGCAATTAACCGATTAACTTTTATGGAGTCATCCCAATCCAAATATTACCTGACCGCAAAGAAGTTCTGGAAGACAGTTGTGGACATCGAGAAAACAGCGGATAGTTATCAATTACAACAACAGATCGAATTTCATAAACGCTTATTAAATATATTTCAAGCCGGTAGTTTCTATTATATAGTGTTCAATATGTATACTGGGGATCTCGAGATTGTCAGCGAAGGAAGCGAAAATCTTCTCGGATATAAACCAGAGGAGCTTTCTCTTCCACTCTTCATGGAACGCATCCATCCTGACGACAAACCTTATTTCCTCAACTTTGAATATAAAGTCGTAGAGTTTTTTAAGAGTTTACCTTATGAAAAAGTAAAGAACTATAAGGTTCAGTATGATATCAGGATCAAAAGAAAAGATGGGCAGTATATTAGGATCCTGCATCAAGCCATTCAGATAGATTATGACGAAAGAAACTTCTATCGGACCCTCTCTCTGCATACCGACATATCCCATATAAAACAAGAAGGAAAGCCCTGTTTCTCGCTTATTGGACTTGATGACGAGCCCTCTTTTTTCAATATTCAACTTGATCAAGCATTCACAAAATCCTATGATATATTTACAAGGCGAGAACGAGAAATTTTAAAATGTATTGTTGAGGGCAAGATGAGCAAATCGATCGCTGACGAACTATGCATAAGTCTTCACACCGTGAATTCTCATCGCAAAAATATTCTTGCAAAAGCTGGAGTAAAGACACCTGTAGACCTGATAACCAAGGCTATAAAGGAGGGCTGGGTATAGGTTAAGATATGAATTTAATCAAACAATGTGGGAGTCCGATCTTTCATTTCCAGATCAATAAGAATAGATTTATTTTTTAGGCCTCCTGCAAAACCAACCAGCTTACCGTTCCCACCGATCACCCGATGACAGGGCACAATAATGGATATCGGATTTTTGTTCAATGCACCACCGACTGCGCGTACAGCTTTGATATCGCCAAGCTGGCGCGCCAGATCCCCATAGGTCTTTGTTTGGCCATAAGGAATAGCGAGCAAAGCTTCCCACACCTTAAGCTGAAAGGGAGTTCCCTGCATATCCAGCGGCAGATCAAACACAGTACGCTTGCGATTAAAATACTCCATAAGTTGCTGTTGCGCGAGTAAAAGTATAGGCGCCTGATCATTTCTATTCGGCATGTACAGCTTTGTACGGGTATAGTCCTCACCTTCCCATAGTACTGCCGTAAGACCACGCGTGGTCGCCACAAGTCTTATACTCCCTACCGGAGATGCAATATCTGTATAGACAAGTCCCTTATCCTGATCCATATTTTTTATTGGCAAGTTACTAATCTTTTTGATTTCATTTCCCGTACCGAAAACATGTTTCTAGCCAAACAGCCACAGCAACCTGTCTGTATTATATAACCACCACAATGATTTTATGATGGCCTCAACTTTTTGTGACAACCGTACCAGAGAAGACAAATTGCCAACTATAGTAGATAGTATCATTATAAATCCATTGTTAACACTGGTTAATCTTAATCATTCGTCTTCTACTAGACGATCCCTAACCTATTGTAACAGAATCGCCTAAAAAAACAAAGAAAGAAAACGCTTTTAATTGTCAAAAAAACTATGGAATAGTCCACTCTTGATCATCATATAAATGAGAATGAACAAGAGTTATAACCTAAAGACCGAGCATCATGGCAGAATTAAACCAAAAAACACAAGAAAGCGGAAAGAAAAAAGTTAGAACCCGGAAAATGGCTCCAAAGGTAGATCTGACAGCGATGGTAGACCTTGCTTTTCTTTTGATCACCTTTTTCATGCTGACCACAACCTTAAACAAGCCTGCAGCAATGGATATTGCCATGCCAGACAAAACAAAGGGCGAGGCTACCCCACAGGTACTCATTGACGAAAACCGGACAGCGACATTAATCCTTGGTAATGGAAAATTTATGTGGTATCATGGCGACTTCAAGAAGCCCATTGCTTTTTCAGCGAAATCAAGCGATATCGAGAAAACCTTACCGCAGGTGCTCGTGCAATTGAAAGCAAAGATCAGTTCCATGCCCAACAGTAAGGATATGATCGTCCTGATTAAGCCGAGCAAAGAAGCAAGGACAAAAGATGTCATCCATACAATTGATGAGATCAAACATCAAAACATCACACGGTATGTCATTGGAAAAACACAAGAAGAAGAGGAAAAACAGCTATTGGCTTCCATTCAGTAAAACACCAACAAGCCTATGTATTCAATATTCGAAACAGGACTGTAGCGATACAAGCAGAATCAAAGACAGGAGAGCTATTCTATTTTTGGGTAGGCCCTCTTGTCTTTATGTTCAATATGACGGTGGACTACCTTTTGTCTAAGTTTTCCCAATAACGCTCCACGTTTTCTTTCACCTCCGCAGGCAGAGAAGCGTAGTTGTCCGAATAGGAGGTCTTATTATATCCATCCTCCGCTTCTGCACGCATCCGATAAAATTGTCCTTTATATAAAATCAGGGCAATACAGCTCAATTGTTTTTCGACATTCTCTTTGGGATGTCTGGAATAGATAAACACCGCATCCAATTTTCCATCTTTATCTGCATCAAAAAAGGCTTTTCGCGATTCCCAGACTGAAGTAATAATTCCGTCTTCTTGAATAGTTTCTTCTACTATTGGTACCCACATACCATCTATCCGCTGAAATTGCTGTGCATACAGTTTGTCCGGATCTGCTCCACGCTCCTCTTTCGAAAAAATGATGTAATTATCTTCCTTTACAGTCTGAATATGTTCAACCTGCAGTACCCGTTTGCCTTTAAACGGAAAACCTGAAGACTGAAAGTTTTCTTTATTGACTGAAATATCGGTGATCTGTGCCTGCGCAATGGAGCATCCCATCATAAACAGGATAAAAAGCATATATTTTCCCATATGTTCTCCCTAAATATGTAATTAAATTACTGACAATAAAAGAAAAATACAAAAGTTTCACATACATCTTTACATCAGCTTGATTCTATTCTCCATTATTCTCCCTAGATTTATATAATTATTCAGACTGTGGCGGTTTCCTATCAGGTAGCTGTTTCACAAAAAATAGGTAAACAATCCGATGAAGCAGGACATCCAAACCATTGAGGACATTAAAATATTAGTCGATCAGTTTTACACTACTGTTCGCGCGGATAGTCTCATTGGCCCCATTTTTCAGGAGCGCATACAGGACAATTGGAGCGTACATCTGGAAAAAATGTATCGCTTCTGGCAGACAATCCTCCTGGATGAACATACTTACTTCGGTAGTCCATTTCCACCCCATATCCCCCTACCTATTGAGGCGAAACATTTCGACCAATGGCTCCTTTTGTTTGAAGCGACGGTCGATCGTCTATATAAGGGTGAAAAAGCTGACGAAGCCAAATGGCGTGCACAGAAAATGGCACAGATGTTCCAGTTTAAAAAAGAATATTTCAATGCCAACCCTAAAAAGAAACCGCTAATATAAACATTTAGTATTCCAGGTTCAATATGCAGTCTCGCGTGATTTTCCATCAGCATTTCAAATAAATCCTCCTCAGTATCCGACAGATAATTATTTTCGCAGTCGCCACTCTCTTTTTTTATAACAATTTGTTCTACACAGGCAACAAAAACTAAAAATCAAAACAATACATTCAAATAACAAATTTTAACATTTTTTATTCTACATAATGTAGAATATATTCTATATTTGTAGTATGAATAAATTATCAGCGACTGAAGAACAATTGATGGGATACATCTGGGACATGAAAAAGGCCTTTATGAAAGATATTATGGAAGCCTATCCCGAACCCAAGCCCGCTCCAACGACAATTGCGACATTATTAAAACGGATGACCGAAAAAGGTGCTATATCGTATGTATTATATGGTAATTCGCGTGAGTATTATCCCTTGTTCGACAAAGACAGTTATTATCTTGCACACGTCAATGATATTGTTGAAACATATTTTGATAATTCAGCATTAAAATTTGCTTCTTTTTTCACAAAGCGATCGCAGTTGACCAAAGAGCAATTGGAGGAACTGAAAAAAATAATTGATTCAGAAATTAAAAATAAAGCGACATGATTATGTATTTGGGAAAATTGATCGCCTGTTCGGGTTTATTGTATCTCGTATATATTTTTCTTCTGCAACAGCAAAAACTTCTGGTCTTTAACCGATTTTATTTGCTTACCATCATCCCGATCGCACTTTTTGCGCCTTTGCTGCAAACTGCCTTACCATCTTTTATTCCTGATTTTTTTCATTTTAATGACCTACAGCCAGAAGTAGTTCCCGAGCATATGGAGGCTGTCGTCACAGCCCCTGCCGCTGTCTCACAGGAACCGATAATATCGACCAGCACAGCTATTTTCCTTGTTTATCTAATGATCGCGGTAGTACTTTTGATTAAGTATATATTGAGCTATAAAAAGTTCTTAATTTATATTCACCGCGCATCTGCAACTGACAATGCTTCAATTTATAGCATTCATGGCCTCAAAACTCCCTTCTCATTTCTCAGGCGGATCTATGTTCCCCGTAGAGCATATTTACAAGGAGAGATTGCGGCTTCGATTATTGCGCACGAGCAGGCACATGTAGACCAGCGACATTCGATAGACGTGGTGGTTATGCAGTTCGCACGCGTTGTCCTATGGTTTAATCCCTTAGTTTATCTAATCGACAGGGCCGTCCGACAAAACCACGAATACCTGGCAGATGATGCCGTCGTACAGGTTTATGAACGTACCAGTTACCAACATCTGATTATCCAGTGGAGCATGGCCTCCCCCGATATAAACGCATTACCGGCCAGTAATTTTAATTATTTAACAACAAAAAAAAGATTAATTATGTTACAGAAAAGAACCAACAGCCGTAAGCTCCTGCTGATGCCTGCGCTTACCCTCTTGCTGACGACAGCAATCAGCCTGCTGTTTTCGACCCATGTCGAAGCGCAGAAAACAACTCCGGCCAAAACAGAAAAAACTGAACCCGCGAAACCGGCCATGACTCCGCCTGCATCCAAAAAACCGGGTGCCCCAAAAGCGGTATCCAAACGGCTTGATCCTCCGAAAAGAGAAATGACTCCTGCAATGAAGCCAAAGAAAAGTCCTGCACATCAAACAGAAGAAACAATACATTTTCCAGAACCAAAAAAGACAAGTAGGAACAGCAAGAAAATAATGAAAAATAAACCGCCAATGCTTGAAGAAGTGAAGGTGGAAAAAGCTCCTAAAATAGAAGAAGTGATTTTGGAAGATGTACAAATTAAAGAACCCAAGCGAATCAATGTAAACGGTAATACAAATGGAAATGGAAACGCTACCGATAATGGCAACTCCGGCGGAGATTCAAGGGGAAAACACCAGAAACCTAAGCAGGTAACTATGCGTGGAACAGCACATGTGAGCATGGTCACATCAGTAAAATCAAATGCTCAAGTGAATAATCCTAAAACTGTTTCGATCGTAAGAACGGGAACTGCTACATCTGGCCCTGCAAAGGTATCAGAAATTAGGTCGACCGAACCCAATACGATAACGAATGTAAACGTGGGTTCTACTAATACCATCAGCTCCAAAGCAAAGGAAAACAATGGGAAGCGAGCTGCTAGGATTGTACTTAGAGGTCATCCCGCAAAAAAAGAGGTTACTTCAAACTAAATAGGATTTAAGTAAAGTGAAATCGAAATCCCATCTCAAAGCAAAAAAACCGGAGAAACAATCGTTCCTCCGGTTTCCCAGTCCAGGCTAACATACGGAAAAATCATCTAATCCGCTATACCGTCATACCATTTCAAAATTTATTGCATTCGTACCGCTTGGATCACTTTTGGTGCAGACCTTAGGTATTTCCTAAATTCCTATTATCATCTTTTACCGCTTTCCCACACTAAACCCAACCTTCCTCAATTGTTTTTTTGATCAACTGTAAGGGCGTCTTGACCCCCGCCTTCGCTAAGATATTTTTACGGTGCGTATTGATTGTATGAATACTTAGGTACAGACGGTCGGCGATCTCCTGACTATTCATGCCCTCGACTATTCCTTTTAGCACCTCTGTTTCGCGCTCAGTGAAGAGCTTCGTCCCAAAAGTTACAGCTATTGCATCGGGAATATTATACAGTGAGGGCTCTCCATATAATCCGATTATCGAACAAGTTGGTTTGCCCCGCTTTTGCAAATGCGTGATGTCTGTATGCACATGCAAACTATGGTAAAGATTATTCTCATCGTAGTCGATGATCACATATTGAAGTAAAATACGGAGATAATTACCATCCTTTCTCTTTATTCGCAAGTCATACTGGAATTTATAATGAGTTATTTTTTCCATTGGAACAGTATTGAGGAATGAGGTAATGTACTGTTCAAAATTCATAAAATAAGGCATGTCAGCTGGATGAATACTATCCATAAAAAGGCGTAAATCCATCTCTTCGGGGCTATATCCCAGCATCGCGCTCATTTCGGGACCCGCCTCGGCAATGTCTCCATTATAAATATCGAAGAGCAAAAAATAATAATCTCCGGCCTGAAATATATTGAACAGCTTTCTATAAACCTCCAGCTGCTGGTGAAGTGTTAAAGGATCAATAGTTTTCCCCTGCTGGGCGACAGTCTTCCAGTATTTTCGCACCTCTAGATAGAAAGGCGCATTAAAATCAGTTTTCATAGTTCAGTTGTATATGGTTGTTTTTTTCGGTAGCTCTACGTTTCCAAGAGAAAATCGTTATTTCGGCTATATTTCTGATTAACAAATAGGCTATTCAATTGTTTAGCCTATTTCTTTCCAGTTTACCCCCCTTCGCTTCTTTTATTTATAAGCAATTTAAGAATGATAAACAGAAAAAATACGCTATTGTAAACTTCGTTATTTCTTTGTTTTATCGCAAATCATTTAATTAAAATTGTGTGCGTGTACAGCTGCTATCCCACAGATATTTTTGTGGTTTTAAAGAATACATTATTGAAGGTTTATCGGGAGTAAGATGGATCAGGATAAGCGCACAAACGGAGAATTTGCTGCGGCCTCACACTAACCTATGAAAAACCTTTACTTTATGAAAAGTATCTATTTATGACGGTTGAGGAAGCCATTTATCCCGAAAAAAATGAAAATTAGTTTATTTCCTTTTAAGCCGCTACTAGAGAGCATCCGTGCTGTATTCAAACACCTGACAATTGGACAATAAAAACGGTGGTATGCGCCGGCTAACAAATAGGCCGCCAGTACATCGGGTACTGTGCGGCCTAAAACATCAATTAATACGAATAAGAATTTATACGTGTATCCCCTCCATTAAACTTTGATACACTACTTCATAAGACGCCCCCGCGAACAAATAGTCCCAATAGAAAAACAAAAAAGTCACAGCTAACTGGCTATTAAAATAATTCAGGTCCAATGTCGATCTGACCCTTGTCATCCGATTTGAGCTGGATCGTCTTATTGCGATAACGAACTACAACATTTCCATGATATTTCGGCTTTAAGACAGCCTGCTTTAGCTGACCTTTTCCCCAAGTGATATCCACTTCTATATTTCCCCTAGCCTTCAATCCTTTTATCTTTCCGTCGGGCATTTTATCCCCCAGTGCCGGCAAAAGTTCTATAATATAATTTTCCTCCTTGTCCCTGACATGGCTCTGCAGGCACATTTCCGCGAGCGCCGCTGTAACGCCAAAATTGCCATCAATCTGAAAGGGCGGATGATAGTCAAAAAGATTAGGTAATGTCTTATCACTGATCAGATGCTGAAAAAGCAGATACGAATGATTGCCGTCATGCAGCCTGTTCCACATATTTATCTTCCAGGCTAAGCTCCAGCCCGTCGCCCCATCGCCCCGGCTCACAAGGGTTTTCTTGTCCGCTTCTGCAAGCGCTGGTGTCTGTAGCATCGAAATTTCGCTGCTCGGATATAAGCCATAGAGATGGGATACATGCCGGTGCTGTACTTCCGTTTCAGCATAATCTTCTATCCACTCCATCACACGTCCGGTTTTGGCGCTAATTTGTGTCGGGATTAATTTCGCTAGTATATCCCGGCAGCGATTGCCTAATTCTTGGTCAACCTTCCACATCTCTGTCATCTCAATATAATGTTGCAGCAATTCGCGGATGATCTGTTTGTCCATCGTGGCATCATAGGTAAAACTAGAAACTTCTCCGTTGGGCAATACAAAGCTATTTTCTGGTGAACTATCTTGTTATCAACACACCCGTCTTTATCATACATGCTTTCATCCGCTGATAAGTCCGGTCTATATCATGGTCCAGTCCGATCGAAAAACGGATCAATCCGTCTGAGATTCCCATGCTCAGACGTTCTTCTTCCGGAATTTCAGATGAAGTCGAACTTCCCGAACACGAAAATAAAGTTTTATAAAATCCAAGGCTTACGGCCAGGTATCCAAGATTTTCCGTTTGCATCAGTTCCATAAGTTCATTGGCCTTTTCTGTCGTTCCGGCGTCCAGTGTCAGTATCCCTCCAAAGCCATATTCCGAATGCATCATATTCTTCAGCAATTCATGATGTCTGTGAGAGGCCAATCCAGGGTATGAAACTTTTAGTCCATCCTGTTCAAAACGTTCGGCGAGATAATGTGCATTGTGACTATGTTGCTTCACGCGGATATGGAGTGTCCTTAGATTTTTAAGGATACTGGCTGAGCGCAGACTATCCATCGTGGGACCGAGCAGCATACAAGCACCAGAATTTACATTTTTAGTAGCATCAATAAAATCCTGTGTCCCGCAGTAAACACCACCCACCGTATCACTGCTCCCATTGATAAACTTGGTCAGGCTATGAATGACGATATCCGCGCCGAATAAAGCTGGTGAAATTGACAAGGGTGAAAACGTATTGTCCACAACAAGTTTCAGATTATACTTTTTACATATTGTACCCAACTTTCTTAAATCCGCCACTTCCAATAAAGGATTACTGACGCTTTCACAATAGATTACTTTGGTCTTGGGACCTATCGCCTGCTCAATCGCCTCAAAATTGTTGATGTCAACAAAGCTTGTTTCAATTTGAAATGGAGGCAAAAAATTCTTCAGGAAAGCATAGGTTCCCCCATAGATGGTTCGGCTGGAGATAATATGGTCACCACTTTTACATAGCTGCAGCAAGACTGTGGTAATAGCTCCCATCCCAGATGCTGTCACATTGGCTGCTGCCGTATTCTCCAACTTGGCCAGCGCCTGTGCAAGATACAAATTCATCGGTGAGGAATGCCGGGAGTATAAATAGCAACCCTCTGCATTTCCTTCAAACGTATCGAACATGGTTTTGGCGGAAAGAAAAGTATAGGTAGAGCTATCCGAAATCGATGGATTTACCCCGCCGAATTCCCCGAAATATTGCAAATCTTGTATTTCATTTGCTGCATTAAAATCTTTCATCTGCTTATAATTTGGTTTTTAAGGGTTATAAAAGCTATCCGATTTATTTGCTGAGCATTCAATTTTGCTTTTAATAAAACTGGAAGCTTCCTAATTTTTTATTTATAAAATTGGATTTTTTCAAGTTGTATTACAACAATTTTTAAGTATATTAGATTATAAATCTAATATTTACAACTACAAAAGAAAATATATCTAAAACAGCTAAACTTATCGCCTTTTAACCAAAAAATTATCTATGCAGTTTGATGAAACAGATAAAAAATTGTTGCAATTTCTACAGGAGGACGCCAAACAGACCAGCAAGGAACTGGCACATCGATTAGGATTGTCTGTCACAGCAGTCTATGAACGAGTGCGCAAGCTTGAAAACACGGGTGTTATTACTAAATACGTTGCGCTGCTCGATAAGCGAAAGGTGGGCAGAGATTTTATGGTATTATGCCATGTGAAGCTTACACAGCATAAAAAAGAATTCATCCAACAGTTTGAGCGAGAGGTTATGGATTTGGAAGCCGTGACCGAATGTTTCCATGTCAGCGGAGATTACGATTATATTCTAAAAATCTGTGTACAGGATATGGAAGACTACCGTAGCTTTATCCTGAACAGGCTTACCGTCCTACAGCATATCGCCAGTACGCATAGTTCCTTTATGATTTCAGAGGTAAAAAATACGCCGACTATTCTCCTGTAGCCCAATTAAAGGAGGAGCCTTATGAGCTAAACCAAAACACCGTTCTTGGATGCTATAGGCTCCGGCAGGTTTTCCTCGCCGACCATCTGCAGCAGGTCGATTTCAATAGTACGGCAAATCGAAAGCATGGGGATATCAAACATTAGGCCGCCGAAAGGATTTTCGGTATAATCTCCTACTAGTTCCATCACGATATAGATCCAGCCAATAACCACACAAAATGGAATACTGGTCCAGATCCCCCAGTCGCCCAATTTCGCAAATTCATTGACCAATCCCAAAGGTAGTAGTAGAATTAGAATTACGTTAAATACAAAAGCCGTACTGGCAAACTGCCGTGGTGAGGGGAACTTTTTTATTCGTTCGGCCTGCCCCTGGAAATCGTAAAACTGATTGAGACAGTTCTGGAGCTGTGTCTGATTGAAATCGGTAATCAGCTGGTCATTTTTTAATGTATTGACATCTTTGGCCTGTTGCGCGATTAGGTAAGTCGCAAAGTTTTTATATGTCGACTGAGATTCAAACTCTTCCGTTGAGAGGTACTTATGTAAAAAAATGGGGGTACGGCTATAATCCGGGAACCCTGCCTTGATCAATCTATGTCGCTTCACATTCAATGCACCGATATGTCTCTTCAGACTGATATGTTCCCATTCCGTAGGAATGAGGAGCTGTTCCCGAAGCTGGTATAGCCATGCAATATGGCGGTAGGCCATTTTCTTTCTTCTTTCATTTAGGTCGTGCTGATCGCCTTGCTCTGTATCAAATGCATACAACATAGCCCCTAATGCGCGACTGGAGTTGACGATGGCACCCCATATCTTTCGGGCCTCCCATAACCTATCATACGCCTGGTTATTTTTAAAACCTACATAAAATGCCTCCGCTGTACCAATCAGTGCCAATGGAACCCAAGGGATAATCATCCACTGCCAGTTAAAAAAATAATAAATGACCGCCACCAATGAACACCATCCTGTCAACCAGATCAGGTGTACCCCGGCAAGATTAAAGATCTGTTTGTAATTAAAATACTTTGTTGTGATCATAATAAAATATGCTAAGCAGCTACCGATCACGCAATAATCAATGCATGCTCTGGCAGGATGATATATCTTTTTTTAGCTCATTCACTGAAAAACTTATTACCATCTGAATGTACAATTTAAATTTTTATTGTCCAATATCATGCCTTATTTTCATAAGAACTCAATTATGTAAAAAATAATTGTTCTCTTATAAAAACGTTCTATTTAATTCCAACTATTTTTCTGTTATGCTTTAATCAAGATAGATTTAAAATAAAAATTATCTTTTTATAGAAGACAAAAAAAAGATAATTGTCCAGACAAAATGTAAAAATTTACACAATCCGAACGACCAATTGGGAATTCGTTTGCCTTGATTGTAAACGTCAAATAATGAATCTACGTTGGAATTAAAAAGATACGAAATCAAAAAATTTGCGGAGCAACCGACACAATCAAATGTAGTTTTGGTATGATTAGATTAAAAAGCCTTGCTTTTCAAATTGCTTAACCAATTTTGCTGCATCTTTTTCAGCTTCTATTTCTTCCACTTCATAGTAATCCAACAATACCGCCGTTACACTTTCGACATTAAATTCCTTACCCTGAAGCTCCAGCCATATCTGTACAGCAGTCTCATTAAAAGTATAAACTTTGGACACGTCCAATTGATCCTGTCCTGGAAAGACTAAAATATGGTCATCGCCTAATTTGCGTAATTGTAAATCTCCTCTAAGTTTCATCTGGCTATATGCTGTTTTAAATCTATGACATCCAAATATAATCTTTGGTTTGTCTTTATACGAAATATATATACTTTTTACAATTAGGTCCGATTTGCTGTCCGACTTTCTTGTGGCTTCTATTCAAAAATACAAAAGACTGTGATAAATAAAAAAACTCAGCATTGAAAAAGGAAAATAAATAATCAACCGAAAAATGCGAAATTTGGAATAAAAGTAAAATTAAGTTTATCAACAATCTCTTGTTTTTTATACCCTTGCGGGCGCAAAAGTCTAATAGCGTCAGTTCTAGGATTGAAGTAATTAAGCAATTTCTAAGTTATGGTTGAAACCTTTCGCGATTGGGCTTTTATTTTTTATCGTAAGAGAAATTAATTGTACCTATAAAATTACAAAAAAATCGGGCTATCCCAGCGGAGTGGATAGTCCCGATCTCTCCGCTATAAAAAGCAACAAGTCGTGGCTATGTGCGTAAGCATGTACTAAAGCTGTAGCTTCAATTCAAGTTGTTGCTGGTTTCTAAAAATAATAAGTGCTGGCTGGTCGGCATGTACATGCTTTTTAACGGCTTGCTGTAAAGCCATTAAATTCACGATTTTTTCCCCCTGATAATCTAATAATACATCGCCTACGCGCAAACCACTTTTATAAAGCGTACTATTTTCATCCAACTGAATCAGCACGGCTCCGGCAATTGACGGTAATCCAGCTGCGGACTGCTCCCCGAGACTTTCAATAGATTTGAACCGACCGCCTTTCCAGTCCCAAATTTGCCCCTGCTCTTTTGTACCGGATTGCATTAAATGTGGTATTTCCGGTTCAGCAGCAACGGCTTTTAATTTTTTGCTGACCACACCAAAATGCAGCATATCAAAATTTTTAAATCCCTGTCCGTTCCAGTCTTTCAGACGAAAGTCGCCATGAACAGGATCAATAAAATTCAAGACAATAACACGACCGTGCTTTTCCACGCCCTTGGCCTGATCTTTTTGCAGATCTTCTGCCCTACTGTACAGATTATCATCCACTTCTTCCCCCCAGTATTTGACCTGAATATCCTGGTGGGCCTGCATAACAATATTATCTCGAAATATGTCGTGGCTATGTTGAAACCATACATGTGGATGAAAGCCGTTATTGATCATTACATTGTTATATACTTTTCGGTAAAAGCCCTCCCGCAATTTCAAACCGCCGCTTAAGCAAAGGTTATTGTAAATTTCATAATTGGAAGAGCCGTCATCTAGATCAATATCCCATCCATGATCACAGCGAAATCTATTGTCATGAATCTTGGTTGTTTTGACCGCATCCAGCAAGATCAAATTAGGATGTGCTGCTGCCAGTTCATCCATTTCTTTTCGATCAGGATGCCAAAACCGATCGCGCCCCCAGGAATTAAAAGCACCGTGATCACTAGTTTCCAATACGGTATTAAAAACATCATTGTAGGCGATTTCATGACCTCCCCAGGTACCATCACCCACATTGATACCAGCACGGGGCACATTATAAATGGTATTGTTCAAAATACGTAAGGACTCGGCCATCGAAACCTGTACACCAGCAACCTGCTTTTCTATTAAGCCAATGTGATGAATCAGATTGTCACTGGCTTCGCAGTCCATGGGGTAGTTGTTGTTTTTTGGACCTCTGACGGTGTCCATCTGACTAAGTGGCACAAATTTTTCGTACCGGAACGCAGCTGAGCGCACAGCTTCAGGATCACCCACAAAATTTATGGCTCCCGCGCCGATCTGATTGATCAGATTGCTTCGGATCTTCACATCCCGGTTATAATTACTGACGAAAATAGCATTCCCCCCCAATTCCATAAATTCGTTATCATGGAGAACACAATTTTCAGCGCCTTCAATTTTGATCGCACCCTGACGGTAGATGGTCCAATCGCTACGCAAGAGCGGTTCGGCTGTTTTCATAAAAGTTGGCGCGGTATGCGTAAAATGCAGGCCGCTGACTTCAATATTCCGCACCGGATCGGATACTGAACCAGAAATGTTTATTATATTTTCCAGCTGTGGCGCTACGAAATTTAATTGATTGGGATTTACCCCCTTTTCGGGCATATAATATAATGTCGCTGTTTGCTTATCCAAATACCATTCCTGGAAAGTATCCAACTCTTCAAGGATATTTTCGACAAAACGATAGGTTTCGTGCATTTTGCTTGGACGGTTGTTCTGTTCCCCACCTTCGAGTGTGACCTTTGTCGCACCATCTTTCCCGGTAATACGGTAATGGAAGCCGCCCCAACGTCCCGCGTGTAGCGCGTGCACAATGCCGCCGATCGGATTTTGCCAGGTACTTACACGTTCGGGACTCAATGCATCTGCAGCATAGCCCTGAAAGGGTAGAATAGTGGCATCATAATTCGGATAACGTGCCCGCACAAGTTTTGTTTTACCTACATAAAGGCTTTGGAAACTGATGCCTACTGGAACCTTGGCTTTCCAGATATTTTTTTCGCCCTGTTCCCAACTTAACTCCAGCGGTCTTCCACCACTAAGAATAACGTGTTTTCCCTCTGATTTTATCTTTAATGGACGCTTCGGTTTACCGGATAATTCCGCTGAGAGCTGTATTGGTTTATCCAGGTAATAGATTCCGCCTTTAAAAATAATTTCAATGCCTGAAATAGTCTTATTCTTGTTGTACTTTTCTGCGGCACGAAGGGCTGCATCAGCAGTAGCAAAGGGACGTGTTGCTGTTCCCGAATTTTGATCACTGCCTTTTGTACTGATATAAAAGCGCTTGACAGTAGCTGACTGCTGCGCCTGTAGACTAAAAGTCGGTAGACAGCCCGTGCCGATTAAAAATAGCCCGGCTACCTGGCAAAATGGTATCTTCATCATATCGGTATTTCATTTGGTTAATGTTCAATCAAAATCTTTTTTGTTTAGATCAATCACAGAGACGAAAATAAACCATTTATATCTTTAAAAAAGATATATCTTTTCTTTTTTTTTAAGGCCGCAAGTCGTTCCTTATAATTTTGTATCTTTAAAAGACGACCCAAAATTGAACAATCGGATTTGGCATAAAAAGTCATTTGCTTTACAAACGACTTTCTTTGAACGCGGTTTCTACCAGGTTTCTATTCGATGATATTCTCAGTTCGATAATTTTCATGCTTAGCAGACCATTATATAGCCTTACAAGAGAAGATATTAAGAGTAGATGCACCGTACGATACTAAATCTTCAGGTCAAAAAACATCAAACCCCGTCATTGTTTAATGACGGGGTTTGATGTTTTTTGATATACAAAATTCCGTGTTATGCTTTTTCTTCCTTAAGCGTTGACGATTCTTTTTTGGATTCTTTTTCCTCGAAACCCGAACGCAGGATTTCATCCCATAGCGACGAACTCACACCAAAACCTTTTTCAGGATCCGAATAGTGATGCAACATATGGTGTTGTTTAATCCGTTTGAAAATACCACTCTTAAAATTAGCATGATGCATAGCATAATGGCATTCGTCATAGATTAGGTATCCAACCATAAATCCAGAGAAAAAACTAGCTAGGATAAACTCGTTTGAAAAGAACAATGTAAATCCAAAATAAACCAGCGCTGCCAAGGGAATACTTGCCGATAGCGGCATGACCAAACGCATCCGGTCCCTTGGGTAATCATGATGTACGCCGTGAAAAATAAAAGCGATTCGTTTACCCCATTCTGATGTGGGATGGAAATGGAATACCCAACGGTGGAGCGCATATTCAAATGCTGTCCAAAATGCCAGGCCAAAAACAAAGTATCCAATATATGTCAATAGGGAAACCTCTCCCCAAACCAGAGCTTTATACGAAAAGAAAATCACTACGGGTACATAGAAAATCAGAGGTACACTCCAATGCACTTTCGTCAAAGACTCTAAAAAGTCATTTTTGAACATGCGCGTAGATTCCGTAGAATTTGAAACATAATTACGCTTTGCCATAATACTATTTTTATTATTCCCTCACAAAAATAAGTATTTTAAGCACAAATGAAGAAGGCTGTAGCCTATAAAAACAAAATATTTGACCTTTTCAACAAAAAGGTTAAACACAAGCTCAAAGTGATATTTCGTCTAAAACCTTTTATTTGATCTCTTAACTTAAACTTTCGTTGGCAATTTACCCGAACAGCCTGTAAATCTGCCCTGGTAAAATTGACAAAATCAAGACAGTTGCTTATTTAAAAATGACTGTTCCACCCGCCATTTTCTTTTCTACACGTTGTTCAGGCTTGCCATACACATCTATTGTACCGCCAGCACGCGTTTGTGTCTCGATGGAATCTACTGCATTGACCTCTGCTTTTCCACCGCCATTTACGGTAACAATCGTAGTTTTCGTTTTAAAATCTTTCCCCTCATATTTACCACCAAAATTGGAGATAACTTCCTGTCTGTCTGCCTTCCCATAAAGTGCGACCGTTGCTCCTGAAGTCACTTTAACTGTAGCATTTTTTGTATCCACATATAGATCCACCAATCCCCCTTCGGCAGCATAAAGTTTTAGCTGGTCTGATGACACCGTATTATTTGATGTAGCAAATACTTTAGCTCCTTTTTTAGCCTCTATATTTTTCAGGCTTTTATAATAAACTTTAACAGAGATATTGCCGCCCTGCAACATATTCAGGGTATTCATTTTTAAGGTCAAAGAGCCATTGGTATTAACAACCTTTACATTCTCGTAATTCTGCCCCTCAAAAGTCACCAGCGACTCATTGGATTTGATCAATTCAACCTGTATTTTATCTGTAGCGGCAACCGAACTGAAATCGCCTACATTCTGCTTCGCCTGTCCAAAACTTACTTGGGTGATTAATAAAAGAAATGCACTTATTCCTAAAAACTTCATAATGATATTAGCTATATTTTTACTTTTTGATATACCTCCCCTACGATACACCGACTTGTAATTGCCTATAGGGTTAGTATATTTATTCTAACTTATTTCAAGTTGTTGATGTCAAAAAACACGCCAATCACCCTGGCTGTTCCCCTTTTTTAACCTATTTTGACAAAAAAAGGTATCCTGATCCAGGATACCTCTAAAGAATATATTTTATTCAGCTTACAATTTGCTGTTTACATCTACTGCATTCAAATCAGCAAAAGCTTCTTTTAAGCGAGCAACAAATGCTTCTTCACCTTTACGTAACCATACACGTGGATCGTAATATTTTTTGTTTGGAGAATCTGTGCCTTCAGGATTACCGATCTGCCCTTGCAAATAATCGTGGTTTTTAGCTTCATAACCTCTTACACCATCCCAGAAAGCCCATTGCATATCTGTATCGATGTTCATTTTGATCGCACCGTAAGAGATCGCTTCAGCAATTTCCTCTGGAGAAGAACCAGATCCACCATGGAATACAAAATTCACCGGCTTTTCAGCTGCAAGGTTATATTTTTCGCGGATATATTCTTGAGAATTGTGTAAGATTACTGGTTGTAATTTTACGTTACCTGGTTTATAAACACCGTGTACGTTACCGAAAGCCGCAGCAACAGTAAATTTGTCAGATACTTTCGACAATTCTTCGTATGCATAAGCAACTTCTTCCGGTTGTGTATATAATTTGGAGCTGTCAACATCCGAGTTGTCAACACCGTCTTCTTCACCACCTGTAACACCCAATTCGATCTCAACAGTCATCCCTAGTGGTTTCATACGCGCTAAGTATTTTGCAGAAATTTCAATATTCTCCTCAATTGGTTCTTCAGATAGATCCAACATGTGTGAAGAGAACAATGGCTTACCGTGTTGTGCGAAGAATTTCTCACCAGCATCCAACAAACCGTCGATCCAAGGTAAAAGTTTTTTGGCCGCGTGATCGGTGTGCAAAATTACCGCAACACCATAGTGCTCTGCCAATAAATGCACGTGTTGTGCTGCAGATACTGCTCCTAATACACAAGCTTGCAAGTTGTCATTATTTAATGTTTTACCTGCATAGAATTGTGCGCCACCATTTGACAATTGAATAATTACTGGAGAGTTTACTGCTTTAGCAGTTTCCATTACCGCATTGATAGAATTTGTTCCGATAATGTTTACCGCAGGCAAAGCAAACCTATGTTTCTTTGCAACTTCAAACAACTCTTGTACTTGATCTCCTGTCAATACACCTTTAAAATCTTTTAGGCTCATATTACTGTTATTGATTTATTTTAATCTTTATTAACTCTTGAAGCTACTAAATTATTAAAAATAATTATTACTTCCTAATTTTTATAGTGTACTAAATACACTATCAATTAATTATTACCCTATTCCTTCTGCAGCAGAATATAATCTCTTTCACTCCACTGGAAGGACCTGAGCAATCCAGCTTTGCAAAAGCAAACTATCCTTTGGATCTGGTTTTCATCGGGGGCCACAATGACAGATCTTTTACTATATTGGATGAAACGTTGCTCAGTAGCAATCCATCGCCGTTCCGCTACCGCATCGAAAAAAATAGGTTTAATAACACTTAAAATACATCGCAGATTATTTAAATTTGATCTCACTAATATTGTAATCATTATGCTACAGGTATACGGTATCAAGAATTGTAACACAGTTAAAAAAGCCTTAACATGGTTAGAAGACAATCAGATTGCCTATCAATTTCATGACTTCAAAAAAGAAGGTGTCAGTGATGAAAAACTCAGAGAATGGGAAGAAAAAGCAGACTGGCAGTCACTGGTCAACAAAAAAGGTACCACCTGGAAAAAATTGAGTGCAGAGCAACAAGCAAGTGTCGTTGACGCAAACAGTGCCAATCAAGTTTTAAAAGAACATACCAGCATGATCAAGCGTCCTGTAATCGAACACAGTAAGGGTATCTTGCTCGGATTCAGTGAAGACGATTATAACAGCAACTTAAAATAATTGTTACAAGCTCCTTTAAAAAGGAGCTTTTTTTTTTCTTATGTACTTTTCATTGTATATTGGTACCAATAAACATAATTTAAATCAAACAACTATGATGAAAAGACTTGCATTGGCTTCGTTGAGCCTTGTTGCATTGAGCTACGCTTTTCCATCCTTTTCTCAGGAAAAAACATCCAACTATAGTTATACTGAAGCTTTTGCTCCATTGTTTTTTAAAAATAATGGAAACGAATATCGCTCCGCGGCCGGAAAACCAGGCCCGGGATATTGGCAGAATTCCGCAGACTACAAGATACAGGCCTCTTTAAACGACCAAAATGATCAGGTGACCGGTGCTGTAGAGATTACCTATAGTAACAACAGCCCGGACAATATGGATTACCTTTGGCTTCAGTTAGACCAGAACATGTTTTCACAACATGGGCGTGGTCAATTAATTTCCCCGTTAACCAATAGCCGTTATGGTGATGGAAATTCAAAATTTGACGGCGGTTACCAGATCCAGTCTGTCACTGACGCCAATGGCAAAGCCATAGAGCACATCATCGATGATACACGTATGCAGCTACGTCTGCCCGCCGCACTAAAAAGCAAGGGCGGAAAAATGACATTCAAGATTACCTACCAATATACCGTACCACAATACGGTGCTGACCGTACCGGTATACTCGATACTAAAAACGGGAAAATCTATGCCATTGCCCAGTGGTTCCCCAGACTCTGTGTATATGACGATATCAGAGGCTGGAATACCTTGCCTTATACAGGCCCTGGAGAATTCTACCGCGAATTTGGCAATTATCAGGTAGAGATCACAGCACCGGCTAATCATATCGTTGTACTTGGTGGGGAACTCTTAAATCCGCAAGAAGTATTTACTGCAGATCAGCTCAAAAGATATCAGCTCGCTTTACGCAGTGATGAAACTGTATTGATTCGTTCCGCCGAAGAAGTGACCGCAAAAAATTCCAGACCGAACAAAAAGACGTTGACCTGGAAATACCAGCTCAACAATGCACAGGACATTGCATGGGCTTCCTCTACCGCCTTTATACTGGATGGTGCCAAGATCAATCTACCCAGTGGCAAAAAAGCCCTTGCCCTTTCGGCTTATCCGGTGGAAAGTAACAGCAACAATGCCTGGGAGCGTTCGACAGAATACACCAAGGCTGCCATCGAAATTTATTCCAAAAACTGGTTTGAATACCCCTACCCGGTGGCCGTAAATGTCGCGTCTAATGTGGGTGGTATGGAATATCCGGCCCTTTCATTCTGTGGTAATCAAGCCAAGGCAGGTTCGCTTTGGGGAGTAACCAACCACGAATTTGGCCACAACTGGTTCCCGATGATTGTTGCCTCCAACGAACGTGAACACGGCTGGATGGATGAGGGTTTCAATACCTTTATCAATGAACTGGCAACACAAGAATTTAATAATGGCGAATATTATCGTGCTCAGGCGAGTCGCTCCTATATTTTCACATCGCAGAACCTTGAGCCGATTATGAGTACCCCACAAAATATGAAGGAACGTAATATCGGTGCACTCGTTTATTACAAACCAGCCTATGGACTAAAATTATTGCGCAATCAGATTATTGGCAAAGAGCGCTTCGATTACGCTTTTAAAAAGTACATCCAGGAATGGGCATTTAAACATCCAACACCAGAAGATTTCTTTAAAGCGATCGAAAACGGAACCGGCGAAAACCTGAATTGGTTCTGGCGGGGCTGGTTTGTCAACAACTGGCAAATGGATCAGGCGATCAAGTCCGTGTCCTATGTCAACAATCAACCTATGCTCGGCGCATTGGTTACAGTAGAGAATCTGGAAAGATTACCGATGCCTACTATTGTTGAGGCAACTACAGTATCCGGCAAAAAAATAAGAAAAAAACTACCCGTGGAAATTTGGGAAAGAAACAAAACATGGCAATTTAAAATCGCAACAAACGAACCTTTACAGTCTGTTCAGTTAGACCCTGATGATGTAATGCCAGATAAGAATCCTGACAATAACACATGGAAAGCAAATTAGCACAATAATTCAAAATCTATTCGTTATTTTTGATAAGGAAATGCGACGTCATGAAGCCATTATGAACGATTTTTTCGGTTCATAATGGTTTCATCGCAATAAACAAAAGGCAACAAGCTCATTATTATATATAATTATATCCCCATGAAAGTAATACAAACGATTCTAAGCTGCTTATTGATGACCTTGATCTCTGGACAACTATTAGCACAGGAAAAAACCAAAGGTATTATTATGGAGCTTGTCAGTGGAGAAAAAATAGAAGCTGCGCAGATCCAGAATTTACGGAGCAAAGTAGAAGTTCAGACCAACCGCGATGGATCATTTGCTATTGATGCTAATATCAATGATCTCTTATTGATCAAAGCGAACGGATACGAACAAGATACGGTATTTATTTATGATTCAAGTCTACGAAGAATCTATCTGAACAGAATAAACACCCCTATTGAATTAAGTCAAGTTGTCGTCGAACGGATGACCGATAGTAGACTTGCAGCAGAAATTCAACGGGAAAAAGAAGCTGGGAAATATTCTGATGTCAGTAAAAACCGCGGGGGGATCCGTATCTCTCCTAGCCGTATATTTAGCAAGGAAGGAAAACAGGCTCGCTCAAACTATAAACTTCTCGTAGCAGAAATGGAAAAAAGAGCCGTTGACCGGAAATTTACAGACAATCTCATCAAAGAGCTGACACCATTGAATGCCGCTGAACTAGCACTATTTAAAGAAAGATTTAGACCTTCTTATCAGTTTATCCAAAATAGCAGCATGGAAACATTGCGGGTCTATATCATGGATAGCTACAAAAAATTTAACGAGAAAAAATAAAAAAAAGGACTTTTTATCATATGATTGTCAGAAGGTTTTAAACTGTAATATTTTTTATTTCAGTTTAAAACCTTTCTATTACCTTTGTGTTATCAAATTAAAAAAATCAGCAACGGAATGTTACACAACTTGAGATTTGCAACAGCTTTACACATTATGGTTTTAGCACAATTGGAGGAGTCCGGACAATGGCTCTCTTCCGAATACATCGCTTCAAGCATCCAGGTAAATGCTGCTGTAGTTCGCAAGGAAATCGCTTCCCTTAAAACGGCTGCCTTATTAATCAGTAAAGAGGGCAAAGGCGGTGGGATTCGCATAAACGATGAAAAAGAACGTATCACCCTTGCGGACATTTATTTCAGTACAAAACAACAGGAGCTTTTGGGTAAATTCAACAACCCGAACCCGGCCTGTGTCGTAGGTAAAAACATCAATGCCAAATTGCAGGATCTCTATCAGGAAGTCGACACTGATATTGCCGTACGTTTGGAGAAGATAACGTTAGCTGATTTTAGTAAAACATTTAATTAAAAACACATGAAAGTAGCAGTAATTGGATCCACAGGATATGTAGGAACACATCTTGTCAAAGAATTGGTTGACCGAAACTACGAAGCTATCGCAATCGCTCGCCATACAGAAAGCATTCCATCAAATGACAATATCACAAAAGTAGAAGCTGACATCAATAACCACGAACAATTGGTAAATGCATTAACAGGTGCGGACGTCGTGATTTCAGCTTTTAATGCCGGTTGGACCAACCCCAACCTTTATGCGGATTTTACAAAGGGTGCCTTAGCTATTCAACAAGCTGTAAAAGATGCCGGTGTCAAACGTTTTATTGTTGTTGGTGGAGCAGGAAGTTTATTAATCGACGGCAATCGTTTGGTCGATTCACCTGAATTTCCTCAGGAAATTAAACCTGGAGCCCTAGCTGCAGCAGATTACCTCGATACCATTCGCAAAGAAAATCAGCTTGACTGGACAATGATCAGCCCTGCCATCGAAATGAATTCGCATGCGGGCGGTACACGGACTGGCCAATACCGTACAGGACTGGATAACCCTGTATTTGATCAAGAAGGTCGTTCCAGGCTATCTGTTGAGGACCTTGCAGTTGCCATTGTTGACGAGATCGCTAATAAACAATTTATCAACAAACGTTTTACAGCGGCATACTAACGGCTATACAATCGGTTGATTTATATTTAATACAAAATTTTATTACAAAAGGGAAGCGCAATCTTCCCTTTTGTCGTTGATATCATTTATATTTGACATTAATTAAACAATTAGAAGCTAAATAATCGTAAAGAATTAATCCTATGCTATTTAAAAAATCGATTCCTCAACTGATCGCTGAGGCAAATGAAAATGGTGAACATACGCTAAAGAGAACGCTATCCAGCACCGGCCTGATTGCCTTGGGTGTTGGAGCCATCATCGGCGCAGGACTATTTTCCTTAACCGGAATTGCTGCCGCTGAAAACGCTGGTCCCGCTGTTATCCTATCTTTCATTATTGCCGCCGTTGGCTGTGCTTTTGCAGGTCTTTGTTACGCCGAATTTGCTTCCATGATTCCGGTCGCTGGAAGTGCTTACACCTACTCTTATGCGACCATGGGAGAATTTGTAGCCTGGATCATCGGTTGGGATCTTGTACTGGAGTATGCGCTAGCAGGGGCTACCGTAGCCGTCAGTTGGTCACAATACTTTAATCAGCTCCTGATGATATTCCATATCCATTTGCCCGACATATTACTTAAGGGCCCTTGGGAAGGCGGGATGGTCAATTTACCCGCAATCATCATCGTATGCTTGCTTTCCCTGCTATTGATGAGAGGAACACAGGAATCCTCGACCGTAAATAACGTATTGGTTATTTTGAAAGTGGGTGTTGTACTGATTTTTATTGCATTGGGATGGAGCTTTATAAATCCTGCAAACCACGATCCTTTTATCCCTGCAAATGCTGGGGAGGAAATGGTAAAAAATGGACAGCAAAGCTTATGGACTTTTCTAAAGAGTGATGATTTTGGCCATTTTGGAATCAGCGGTGTATTACGTGCAGCTGGCGTTGTGTTTTTTGCTTTCATTGGTTTTGATGCGGTCAGTACTGCTGCACAGGAAGCGAAAAACCCGAAAAAAGGAATGCCAATTGGTATCATCGGATCATTGATTATCTGTACGCTTCTTTATGTACTGTTTTCCTATGTCATGACCGGTATTGAAAACTACACCATGTTTAAAGGCGATGCCAAACCAGTAGCAACAGCATTTGCGAAAACGGGATATCATTTTCTGAATACAGCTTTGATTATTACGATTATTGCAGGTTATACTTCCGTTATTCTTGTCATGCTACTCGGCCAAAGCCGTGTATTCTACTCGATGAGTAAAGATGGATTACTTCCAAAAATATTTTCTGATCTTTCCAAAAGACAGACTCCTTGGAAAACAAATGCGATCTTTATGGTGTTTGTAAGTATCTTCGCTGGATTCGTTCCGGTCTCTGATCTGGGCCATATGGTTAGTATAGGTACACTATTTGCCTTTACATTGGTTTGTGTAGGCATATTGGTGCTCCGCAAAACCGATCCGAATTTAGAACGTCCATTCAAAACACCTTTAGTGCCTTTTGTACCGATTATGGGTATCATTGTCTGTGTACTCATGATGGCCTCACTCCCTATTGAAAGCTGGGAGCGTCTAGCAATATGGTTGGCTTTAGGCCTATTGATCTACTTCGTTTATGGTAAAAAGCATAGTGTTATCCGTAAACAGCACAGGGATCAACAAGGCATACAATAACAGGGGGTAAACAACACCCTTTAGAAATAGTTATTTCTCCATAAAAATAGCGGGCTTCAAAAAATGAAGCCCGCTATTTTTATACCGACAATACATTTTCTGAATTGATACTAGCCCCTATCCCATCGCTTAGAGGGCACTTAGTTTAAAATAGCCATTTGCGACCACATCTTCTTTCAATCCTGCTTTTGGAACAATCTGAATATGGTACTTCGCTTTGTCCACATCAAGCAACAGATCTTCTATTTCATAAATATCATCTACATCCAATCCATATTTGTCATCAATATGGGCTGTACTATGGTGTTTCCAAAAAACTGTACGTTTGGCCTTCTCCGTTGCTTTAGCCAAATTAGGGGCAACAATCAGTTCTTTATAATGGAATTCATCAAACTCGTTCGGTTTATAGCCCCCCAAGTTGACAAAAAACAATTTCAATTCCGTATCTGGCACAGCTGTAGCGTTATTTTTTTCCTGTACCGTAATTTCATACTCCCCAATCTTATTGACCACACGATAGGCATCAATATGAATTTTGCCATCAGCGTCAGGCCAAAATTCTTTAATTGGCTCTATGAAATCCTTTAGCTCATTGCCGATTCCAAAAAAAATATCGTGCTGTTCGGTGCGTCTATTTTTCGGTTTACAACCGATCAAAATCATAAATAATTTCATCTGTATAAATTTGTTTATCCATTAGTCCATTTTCCCAATAAGGCAATAGTTAAAAGCATTCATTTGCAATGGCTTTCATGAGCTCACTTCATGCGGCCTTCGGCGGTTCTAACGTTCCATGTGGAATATTCAGGCTATTTCAATTATAGTGTGCTTTCCAATCACGGATATTTTCATAACTTAAGCCCATTAAATAATAAAAATAACGATTATTCATCACATTTAATACAGATAAAAGCCTGATTATGAGTAAAATTTTCCTATCATTTACGTTACTATTCCTTTCTTTATGCTCTTTTGGACAAAAACGAAGTACAGATAAAAAGCTTGAAAAACAGATCAAACAGCTTATTCAGGGTTTTCAGGGCGAAGTAGGTATCTATGTACATGACCTCAAGAAACACAAAGAAGTTAACATCGGGGCCGACAGTATCTTTCCAACGGCAAGTGTTGTCAAGATCCCCATTTTAGTGGGTGTCTTCGATAAAATTGAAAAAGGGCAGTTACAATTGGACCAAGAGTATATCTATCGTGAAAGTCAAAAATATGGTGGTTCGGGACTGATGCAATTTTTTAAGGACAGCAGCAAGGTGGACCTTAAAACCCTGATTGCTCTCATGCTCTCCTATAGCGACAATGTCACCAGCATTTGGAACCAAAAGCTCGCTGGCGGCGGAATAGCCATCAACAGATTGATGGCCGACCTTCAATTAACCCATACCCGTGTCAACTCACAGACAGAAGGAAGAAAAGCCGATTGGGAAAAGTATGGCTGGGGACAGACCACGCCCAAAGAGATGGCCGATCTCCTGACCTTGATCCGTCAGGGAAAAGTAGTTTCAGCAAAATCCGCTGACCGGATGTACCGTTTTCTGGGGAATATGTTCTACGACGAAAGGGGGCTTTCCCAGATTCCTGCCACCGTCAAATCGGCATCCAAAACCGGATCCCTGGACGATGTCCGCAATGAAGTCATCTTGGTCAATGCCTCAAAAGGCGACTATGTATTCAGTATATTCACCAAAAACAACCAGGACAAGAGCTGGGGTAAAACCAATGCAGCGGAAGTGTTAACACGTGATCTCTCTAAATTACTATGGGATTACTTCAACAGGTAAAATTTCGGCCTGCCTGCATTTAACTGCTATCTCCCGGACTACGGTAATATCATTTGTCAATGTTAAATTGTATCCAAAAGAGGGCATGCCTGGAGGCTCATTATTGTTGTCATTTCCATGCAGTTTATTGCATTCAACAATGTAAACACTTCTTAATGGCCTGGAATATCCTGCTGCAATATCGATCAAAGCCCGCTAGGACACCTCGGTGGTACAGCGGTAAAAATTCAAGCATGAATGTCTATCAATGCCGATCAAAGGAAATAAAAAAAACGGAGCTGTTTTAGTCTCCGTTTTTTTATTTTCAACTAAGCGAATTAGTTTTTCAGCGCTTCACCAACATTTTTGGCTTTCCGGCTGATGTCTTCACCTACTTTTTTAGTACCATCAGCAACATCTTTAGCAGCCTCTTTAGTGCCGTCAGCAACATCTTTCGCTACATCCTTCGTTTTATCAACAGCGGTATTCGCAGCATCTACCGTAGCATCTTTCGCATCATTTAACCCTTCTTTCACATCCTGACCAGCTTCACGCAATGCTGCTTTGGTTTTTTCCCAAGCTGTATTAGCCTCTTCGGAAGCAGCACGTGCTTTTTCTTCGGCAGCCTTGTCACCTTTGGCGATTGCTTCATCTAAAGCTTTCTTAGCTTCCTCTGCTTTCAGACGCGCGCTTTCTTCGGCATTCTTTAAATCTGCTATTGCTGCATCCACATGTTCACCTACTGTTTGCGCAGTATCTGTCGAGTCTGACGCTTTCTTGTCCGAATTATTGCAGGAAGACATTACCAATGCTCCTGCTACTACTGCTAAAAGTGCGATTTTTTTCATTAGAATAATTGTTTTTTAATGGCAAGAATTCATCAAGAATTTATATTTGTCCATTTTCGACGCCTATCAACTGCATGATGTTTTCTATGTAAGTTTGTAATTATATGATTAACTAATCTTCAATTTACAACTTCTATGCCAAATAGAAAAACTTACGGTTTCGGATAAATGGTTCCCTTCGCCGCTTCCAATGTATTTTTCAATAATCCGACGATGGTCATCAAGCCCACACCACCTGGTACCGGAGTGATCCAGGAAGCCTTTGGTGCTACATGCTCAAAGTCCACGTCACCATATAATTTAAATCCAGATTTAGTTTCTGTAGATGTTTCTCTATTGATTCCCACGTCAATCACTACAGCCCCCTCTTTGACCATATCTGCGGTAACAAAATTCTTCCGACCGATTGCAGCTACAACGATATCAGCACGTAATACCTCGGTTTTAAGATCTTTCGTACGGCTATGCGTCAATGTAACAGTACAGTTTCCAGGAGTGGCGTTACGAGCCAATAAGATGCTCATCGGCGAACCAACAATATTACTACGGCCTACGACCACAGCATGTTTGCCCGCTGTATCGATCTTGTAATAATCCAACATCAACATAATACCATAAGGTGTCGCTGGGATAAAACATGGAAGATTACGTTGCATGCGACCAAGGTTAACCGGGTGAAATCCATCCACATCTTTACGGTAATCTATCGCTTCGGTAATTTTGTCCGGATCAATGTGTTTGGGTAAGGGCAATTGCACGATCAGGCCATCGATAGAATCATCTTTATTGATTTCCTGAACCTTGGCGATCAATTCCTCTTCAGTGATTGTCTCATCATAGCGGATGTTTGTCGATTCAAAGCCGACCAATTGGCAATTACGCATTTTGCTCGCCACATAAGTCTCGCTACCACCGTCGTTACCGACCAGGATAGCTACCAAATGTGGTTTCCGACCCGTTTGAGTTGTAAATTCAGCCGCATCCAAAGCAATCTGCTCTTTAATTTTTTCGGAAACTAGTTTACCATCTAATAGATTCATGTTTAGGAGATTTGATTGTATTTAAAAGGAGCCCAAGAGCTCCTTTATTTTGTATAATTTAAATGTTATTAATCCAATTTCAATACCGCCATAAATGCAGATTGCGGAATTTCTACGTTCCCAACCTGACGCATGCGTTTTTTACCTTTTTTCTGTTTTTCCAACAATTTACGTTTACGCGAGATATCACCACCATAACATTTCGCAGTTACATCCTTACGCAAAGCGGAGATCGTCTCACGGGCGATAATTTTTGCGCCAATAGAGGCCTGTATACGAATCTCAAACTGTTGGCGTGGAAGAAGTTCCTTTAGTTTCTCACAGATTTTCTTACCAAAATCGTAGGCATTGCTGCGGTGGATCAAAGAAGACAGAGCATCCACAGGCTCATCATTCAATCGAATATCCAGTTTAACCAGATCCGAAGTACGGTAACCGATTTGGTGATAGTCAAACGAAGCGTAACCTTTGGAAATAGTTTTCAGCTTGTCATAGAAGTCAAATACGATTTCTCCCATTGGCATTTCAAAGACCAATTCCACACGATCCGAAGTCAGGTAATGCTGGTTCATGATCGTACCACGTTTTTGAATACACAAGGACATGATCGGCCCTACGAAATCCGATTTGGTAATGATATTCGCTTTGATATAAGGTTCTTCAATTGAATCCAATTTGCTTGGATCAGGTAAGTCCGAAGGGTTGTGTACGATTACTTCTTCCTTATCTTTCGTCATATACGCTTTGTAGGACACGTTGGGAACCGTAGTGATTACCGTCATGTCAAACTCTCTTTCCAGACGTTCCTGAATAATTTCCATGTGAAGCATTCCCAAGAAACCACAACGGAAACCAAAACCTAAAGCCGCTGAGGACTCTGGTTCAAAGACCAAAGAAGCGTCGTTCAACTGCAGACGGTGCATAGATTCACGTAGTTCCTCATAGTCTTCTGTATCTACCGGGTAGATACCGGCAAAGACCATTGGTTTCACTTCCTCAAACCCTTGGATTGCCTCGCCACAAGGGCGGTCTTTATGGGTAATGGTATCCCCTACCTTCACTTCACGTGCTTCCTTGATACCAGAAATAATATAGCCTACATCCCCTGTTTTAATAACCTCTTTTGGCACCTGATTAAGTTTCAATGTACCAATTTCGTCTGCAAAATACTCTTTACCCGTCGCTACGAATTTTACGCGATCCCCTTTGCGGATTTCGCCATTTTCAACTTTGAAATAAGCCATGATTCCGCGGAAAGAGTTAAATACAGAGTCAAAGATCAAAGCCTGTAACGGTGCATCTGCATCACCGACCGGATGAGGAATACGTTCAACAATGGCTTCCAGAATATCCGGAACTCCGAGACCGGTCTTCCCAGATGCAGGAATAATCGCATCACGGTCACCACCGATCAGGTCAACGATCTGGTCTTTCACCTCTTCGGGCATCGCTCCCGGGAGGTCCATCTTGTTTAAAATAGGGATAATCTCCAGGTCATGCTCCAACGCCAAATATAAATTTGAAATTGTCTGTGCCTGAATACCCTGCGATGCATCCACGATCAACAGCGCCCCTTCACAGGCGGCAATAGAACGGGATACCTCGTATGAAAAGTCAACGTGTCCGGGAGTATCAATCAGGTTCAAGATATATTCTTGACCATCTTTTTTATAATTCATTTGGATGGCGTGACTCTTGATCGTAATACCACGTTCACGTTCCAAATCCATATTATCAAGTAATTGTGCCTGTGCTTCGCGCTGACTGATGGTATTGGTATACTCTAAAAGGCGATCTGCCAAAGTACTTTTGCCATGGTCAATATGCGCAATAATACAGAAATTACGAATGTGCTTCATATAGGATTTTTAAACTCTTTTGCTAAAAGGCAAAGATACCTTTTTTTATACATATTTATAGAATCAAGTATATTTTTCATCAGTCGACTATAGCCTAATGAAAAGTTTCGCTATACACATGAGACACAAGCAGAAAGCATTTTCATTTTTAGTCCGCCACGGCATAGGAGAAATGCTTCTGATTGCGGGTTACCTTATCCATATCCCAAGCGATCTTACCTTTAAACTGTTCCGAACGGATTGGGCAGTCCGCCACCTGGCAATAACGGCAGCATTGCGGGAGACAAGGATCCGCATGGACAAAAAACTCGGTACGCACGGACATTTCCTTGTTGACAATCTTATCGACGGCCGAAATCTCATCATGAACTTTCACCAAATCCAGGTAATTTGGTAAAGTGAGGTGACAATCCACATGCAGTTCGTTGCCATAACGCTGCACCCGAAGATTATGTACATCAATCCATTCGGCCTTACGATTACGTTCCAAGATCGCTACTACATCCTTTACAAGCTCGGTATCGGATTCATCCATCAGTCCACCGATAGACTGCCGCAACAATTTGTAACCATTAAACAGGATAAAAAGTCCCAATATAATAGAGATCACCACGTCAATCCATTGAAACCCCGTGAATTTCATCAGCAACAAACCCAAGATTAAGCCTATGGTGCTGTAAGCATCCACCTGCAGGTGTTTACCATCCGCCACCAAGGTAATGGATCCCAGCGCACGTCCCCTTTTCATGATATAAAAACCTATCGCAAAGTTGATCAGCGAAGTGACACCAATCAGGTAGATTCCTTGTTCGAGATGCGTAATTGCTGCCGGGAAAAAGATATTGTAACAAGCTTTTGCCAAAATAATCGCACCAGCGATAAAGATCAGTCCCCCTTCAAGAAAAACAGAGAAGAACTCCACCTTACCATGCCCATACGGGTGATTTTCATCTTTCGGTTGTGCTGCAAGATAAATGCTATAGAAAGCGAAACCAGAGGCCACAACATTGACAATACTTTCGGCGGCATCCGTAAAGATCGCGCTTGAACCTGTTAAAAAATAGGCAACAAACTTAATCAGCATTAAGCCTATTCCCGTAAACAGCGATAATAAAACCAATCTTGTTTGTCTCGACATGACCTGTATTTTGTAGGGGCAAAGGTAAAGATATAACGTCAAATCAACTTGATTAGTTTTGCACATCACCTTCACAGCGGTGTCAATATTGATGTGCTAAATCGCATCAATCGCTTTTTGTTAGCAAAGCCCCAATAAAAACAGCCTTTTTCTTTGTAAATTTTCAAAAATAAAGACCATTATTTGCAACGTATATAATATCTTTGTCTTACCATGAGCACATCATCATACTTATCAGACAGGATAAATAATTTGTCCGAATCGGCTACACTTAAAATGACCAAGTTGGGCCGCGAATTAGCAGCAAAAGGCGTAAATGTAATCAGCCTTAGCGTAGGTGAACCTGATTTTAACACGCCTGAACATGTAAAAGATGCAGCAAAGAAGGCCTTGGATGAAAACTGGACACGTTATTCGCCAGTACCGGGATACCCTGAATTGCGTCAGGCGATCGTGAATAAATTGAAGACAGAGAACAATCTGGATTATGATATTTCGCAGATCGTTGTTTCAACAGGTGCGAAACAATCCTTGTCTAATGTGATCTTAACGTTGATCAATCCGGGTGATGAGGTGATTATTCCCACACCATACTGGGTGTCCTATTCAGAAATGGTCGTGTTAGCAGAGGGAAAATCAGTATTTATCAATACCGAGATCGACAACAACTTTAAGATTACCCCAGAGCAGTTGGAAGCGGCCATTACGCCAAAAACCAAATTGTTTATGTTCTCTTCACCAAACAATCCAACTGGAACAGTTTATAGTAAAGATGAACTAGCAGCATTGGCTAAAGTTTTTGAAAAACATCCACAGGTATTCATTCTATCTGATGAGATCTATGAGCACATCAACTTTGTAGATAAACACGAATCTATCGCGCAGTTTGACAGCATCAAGGATCGCGTTATTATCATCAATGGTTTCTCCAAAGCTTTTGCCATGACAGGCTGGCGTTTGGGTTATATTGCGGCCAACAAAACTATCGCGGCAGCAAATGATAAATTGCAGGGCCAGACAACATCAGGTACCTGCTCGATTTCGCAACGTGCGGGTATCGTCGCGTACGAACAAGGATTGGAATCGGTCAATAAAATGAAAGAGGCTTTTGCTCGTCGTCGTCAATTGGTTTACGATCTATTGAGTGATATCCCAGGTGTACGTACTAACCTTCCGGAAGGTGCTTTCTATTTCTTCCCAGAAATTTCATCCTTCTTTGGCAAGAAAGACCAAGATGGCAATATCATCAAAAACTCATCTGATCTAGCTTTATATTTATTGAATGTTGGTCACGTCGCTACTGTAGGTGGTGATTCTTTTGGTAATGACAACTACATTCGTTTATCTTATGCTGCATCAGACGAAAGTTTGATCGAAGCATTAAAGCGAATCAAAGAAGCATTAGGCAAATTAGCCTAATCAATACACAGCATACTGAATGAGCTATCCAAGAAAATTGGATAGCTCATTTTTTCATCAATCCCAGCTGTATCAATCCCGCTGTATTTTCCACAACGGTATATTCAAATACGTCTTTTTATTTGATATGCTCCATCACCTCGATGAATTTCTTACCCTTATTCTTCGGATCAAAAAGCATTTTTTCTACCTTATCCAGCTCAAGAGCCTCGAGATGAATAGGTAACAAACTCTTTTTCATCAACTTCAACATCTGATCCCAGTCCGCACGATTGATCTTGTGCTGAATCAACGCCATCATCTGTACGGCATTGCGGTATTCCTTACTTGTTTTCAGTTCCACCACCATATCCATCCAGTCGCCATAAGTGAAAAGCCTATTTTTTACCTTTTGCAATTGTAAGGCTTTCATCTTGACCATATCATAGCCCAGCAGCATCTCCGCAACGGAATCAATCTCCATGCAAGCAGCGATTTTAGCATAATCTTTTGGAAACTCCACCCGTGCATCGTCATCCAGCAGCTTACAAAATGAAGGTATCTCCTTTTTTAGGGAATCACAGTTCTGCTGCCCCTGAACAGCAGTCGTTATCAAGACAAGTACAATAGCGGATATCCACGAATAAAAAGATTCTAATTTCATGCATCGAAGATACCCATTTTTAGAAAATATCATCCCCAGCACATAATTTACATTGATTTTAGTGCTTCAGATAAATATTTATTACATTTACCTTTATGAGTATTTTAACAGAAAAATTCAAAACGAAGCATGATACCGCTCCGTTTTCACAGATAAAAAACGAAGATTATATCCCTGCATTTGACGCAGCGATCCAAAAAACAAAAGGTGAAGTTGACGCCATCGTCAACAATCCCGAAGCAGCTACATTTGACAATACCATTGCAGCGATGTCTTATTCCGGACAGACCTTAGATAGATTGTCCAGTATCTTTTTCAACCTGCATTCCGCGGAAACTAATGATGAACTGGAAAAGATCGCGCAGGACGTTGCCCCAAAATTATCCGCTTTAGGTAATGATATTACCTTAAACTTTGACCTGTTCAAACGTGTAAAAGCTGTCTACGATCAAAAAGATCAACTGACGCTTACAGCAGAGCAAACAACGTTATTGGAAAAATCATACAAGGATTTTGTTCGTAATGGAGCGTTGTTGAACGATGAGCAGAAAGAACAGTTGCGTGCAATTGATGCTGAACTATCGCTTTTAAAATTAAAATTCGGGGAGAATGTCCTTGCGGAAACCAATGCTTATCAACTGCTGGTTACTGAGGAAAAAGATCTGGCTGGACTTCCGGAGGGAGCCATTGAAGCTGCCTATGCATTGGCCAAAGCCAATGAAAAAGAAGGCTGGTTATTTACCCTGGATTTCCCAAGTTACCTTCCTTTCGTAACCTATGCCGACAACCGCGAATTGCGTCGGGAAATCACCTTGGCCGCAGGACGCAAGGCTTTTCAGGACAATGAATATAATAACATTGAAAACGTATTGAAAATCGTAAAACTACGCTTTGATCGCGCCAAAT
Organism: Sphingobacterium sp. CZ-UAM; assembly: GCF_002000245.1. Lineage (GTDB taxonomy): Bacteria > Bacteroidota > Bacteroidia > Sphingobacteriales > Sphingobacteriaceae > Sphingobacterium. The sequence continues at coordinate 170,342 of NZ_MTCM01000004.1, forward strand.
TATTAGGTTACGCAACACATGCAGACTTTGTGCTAGCGGAGCGTATGGCACAAAATCCGACGAAGGTAACCGAGTTTCTAAACGATCTGCTCGCAAAGGCGAAACCAGCCGCGCAGCGTGAATTTGCTGAATTAAGTGCTTTTGCTAAGAAACTGGACGGCATCGAACAGCTGGAGAAATGGGATGGAGCATACTATGCGGAAAAACTAAAACAAGAACGTTTTAATCTGGATGACGAGAAGCTTAAGCCCTATTTCAAGCTCGAAAATGTATTAAATGGTGCGTTTGAGGTTGCCCACCGTCTGTTTGGAATCAATTTCAAAGAAGTCAAGGATATAGAAACCTACCACGAAGAAGTACAGACCTTTGAAGTCACCAAAGATAATGGCGAATTGGTCGCTATCTTTTATGCCGATTTCTTTCCACGTAAAGGGAAACGAAATGGTGCCTGGATGACATCCTTCAAGCCACAGTATGTGCAAAATGGCAAACAAGAGCGTCCGCATGTATCTATCGTATGCAATTTCACCCGTCCAACAGCGACTAAGCCTTCCCTATTAACCTTTCAGGAGGTAACAACTCTATTTCACGAATTCGGTCATGCCCTACATGGCATGCTAGCTGACACGATTTATCCAACTTTATCCGGCACCTCTGTCTATTGGGATTTTGTTGAATTGCCAAGTCAGGTCATGGAAAACTGGTGCTACGAAAAAGAGGCGTTGGAATTGTTTGCCAAACATTATGAAACCGACGAAGTGATTCCCATGGAGCTGGTTGAAAAAATACGCGAAAGTGCATCTTTCCTGGAAGGAATGGCCACCATGCGCCAATTGAGCTTTGGTTTATTGGACATGGGCTGGCATGGACAGGACCCAAGCGCTATTGCTGATTTAAAAACATTCGAAGATGAACAATTCGCATCCACAAAATTGTATCCCGATGTAAAAGAGAATGCGATGAGTACAGCCTTCTCCCATATTTTTAATGGCGGTTATTCATCAGGCTACTACAGCTACAAGTGGGCCGAAGTACTGGATGCCGATGCGTTTGATTATTTCAAACAAAACGGTATTTTCAACGCCGATATTGCCCATAAATTTCAGGACAACATCTTATCCAAAGGCGGCACAGAACATCCAATGCTGCTCTATAAGCGCTTTAGAGGACAGGAACCGTCTGTTGAGCCTCTACTCAAACGGGCAGGCTTACTTAAATAAGCAGCATGCAACTTTTATAAAACCCCAGAAGATAAAATAGCTGGGGTTTTCTTATAGCCTATAAACAGGCTTAACAGCCTCGTTTCCCTCAATTTATCGGCTAGAAAGAACCTTCTGTTGATTTATTATCAAAAAAGTCGTATCTTTGTAAGACATAATTGGGGTTGACCGGAATTGACAGGATGGAGACGGTTATGTAAGCATGTAGTGCGTTGTTAGTAGAGCACTTTAATCTGAACTTTCAGAATTATAACTGGCGAAGAAAACTACGCCTTAGCTGCTTAAGTTAGACTTAACATAGCTATTTGTCCCGTTAGATCCTGTTCTTTGGTTTAACATTCGGGGCATCGAACAATAGAACTGGCAAGTGTGATGTTGCTAAGCACTTGTGAGAAACAGCAACTACGGCGTACGGTATAGGTAAGCGACTCACCTTCCCTCGCCCGACAATCAAAGAGAAGCTAAACATGTAGAAAGCGTATACAGTACCATGACTGGACGAGAGTTCGAATCTCTCCAGCTCCACTAGAAAAGCCATATTCAACATTGAGTATGGCTTTTCTTCTTAAACTGCTATCCCACGCGAAACTGCTTTCTATATTTTAAGGGCGACACCTTTGTCACCACCTTGAATTGTTTGCTAAAATGCGCCCAGCTATTATAGCCACTATTATAACAGATATCAAGAATAGGCCGGTCTGTATCGCGCAGCAGTTTACAGGCATGACCGATCCGGAGTTCCTTGATAAAATCAAAGTAGCTCTTTTTGATATTCTTTTTGAAAAAGCGGCAAAATGACGAAACGGACATATTCGTACCGGAGGCGACCTCCTCCAGTGAAATAGGATTTAAAAAATTCTTAAAGGAATAATCTATTATTGCTTCGATAACCATGTTTTCTTCTCTACCGGCGATGGTATCGAAAGCCATCGTAATCACCTTCTGCTCATCTGATGATCCAATCCGTTCCATACAGTTCAATAATAACTGAATCCGTTGGAGTCCCTCCGCATTTTCTATTTGCCGGATCATGCGATCAATTTCTTTCGAGAGATTGCCTATCAGCTGGATTCCTGTGCTGTCATTTTTCAGCAATCCGGCGATCACATGCATCTCGGGCAGCGCCAGAAATCCCGCGCCCCAAAAGTCTTTCAGGAAATGAACCACAATAGCACTTCCCATGGCATCCGGCTTGGATTTACGAAACCAATGCGGCAGATCCGACCCAAGAAAAAACACGTCCCCTTGCTTGTAATCGCCTATATAATCACCAATAAGTGCTGTCCCATTACCTTCTGTGATCAGGATCAGCTCACATTCGGGATGTCGATGCCAGGCCGTTTCAAAAGTCGGCGTTCTGTAAGTACGACAGGCAAAAGAATACTGTTCTTCAACATGTATTTTCTGGATCAGGGTTTTCATGATAAACTTGCTATTAGCGAATACATCTGCTATCTAAACACATAAGATACAATTATAAACCTAAAAAATAGCAAGATAGCATATTTTTTCACCCAAATAGCAGTTGAAAGATGCTTGAACGATCCAGTAAATTTATCTCACACTACAGAAATATGGTTTAAACTGTAGGCGGGTATGGCAATACCCTATAAACCCAATAACTAATTATGAACACAACTCCAATAACGATCAAGTATGGAAACGAATAGGTATGACGCTATTGTCGTAGGTTCGGGTATCAGTGGCGGATGGGCGGCAAAAGAGCTTTGCGAAAGAGGATTAAAAGTCCTCATGCTGGAGCGTGGCGGTCCTTATGAACATATTAAAGATTATACCTCTGCCCTGAAAAATCCTTGGGATCTTCCGCACCGGGGAAGAACTACGCTTGAACAGCAAAAAAAATATCCTATTATCCACCGTGGTTGGGCCGCATCTGAGGCAATAATGGATGGCTGGGTCAACGAAGAAGATTGTCCCTATACCGAATTGAAGCCATTTACCTGGTGGCGCAGCTACCGTATGGGCGGACGCTCCACCCTATGGGGCCGACAATCCTACAGACTGAGCCAGATGGATTTTGAAGCCAATGAACGTGACGGAATCGCAGTGCCCTGGCCCATTGGTTACAGGGATCTTGCCCCCTGGTATGATCATGTCGAAAAATTTGCAGGAATCAGCGGTTCAATAGAAAATATCCCGCATCTGCCAGATGGACATTTCCTTCCCCCCATGGAACTCAATTGTGTGGAAAAAGATGTGGCTAAACGCATCAAGCAAGTCTATGGCGGAAAACGTCATCTCATTATCGGCAGAACAGCGAATCTAACCGCCATGATCCCCGGCCGTACAAAATGTCAATTTAGAAACCGTTGCTGGGAAGGCTGTCCCTATGGAGGCTATTTCAGTACGCAATCTTCTACATTACCTGCGGCAATGAAGACCGGTAACCTCACTGTGCGCCCCTACTCTTTGGTTAAACAGGTATTATACGACAAGGATACCAAAAAGGCCACTGGCGTTGAGGTTTTAGATACCGAGACCAATCAAACCTATGCGTTCAAAAGTAAGGTGGTGTTTCTATGCGCATCATCCCTCAATAGCACCTGGATTCTATTTAACTCCGCCACGGATATCTGGCCCGAAGGTCTCGGTAGCAGTAGCGGAGAATTAGGCCATAATGTGATGGACCACCACTACAATATCGGCGCTTCGGGAACAATCGATGGCTTCGAAGACCGTTATGTATCCGGCCAAAGGGCCAATGGCTTTTACATCCCGCGATTCGTCAATATAGGTGAGGATAAAAGAGATTACCTGCGCGGTTTTGGCTATCAGGGCAGCGCAAGCAGGGAAGGCTGGGGCAGACATATCGCCGAACTGAATATCGGTGGCGATTTCAAAGATGCCATCAGTGAGCCCGGCCAATGGACCATCGGTGCCACAGCCTTTGGCGAGATGCTTCCCTATCATGAAAATAAAATCTCATTGGATAAAAACAAAAAGGACAAATGGGGCTTACCTGTATTATCAATGGATGCCGAACTGAAAGAAAATGAACTAAGGATGCGAAAGGACATGCTCGAAGAGACAAAAGCAATGCTCGCAGCCCTGGGAGTCAAAAATATTTCCGGCTGGGACAGCGGTCACGCTGTTGGCCACGGCATCCACGAAATGGGAACGGCAAGAATGGGACTCGATCCCAAATCTTCGGTGCTCAACAAGTGGAACCAAGTTTGGGACTGCCCCAATGTATTTGTCACAGATGGGGCCTGCATGACCTCTTCCGCATGCCAAAACCCCTCGTTGACCTATATGGCATTGACAGCGCGGGCCGTTGACTACGCCGTCAATGAATTGAAAAAAAACAATATTTAAGGCAATGGAAAGAAGAACACTTTTAAAGATGATTGCCCTGCTTACCGGAGGAGCAGTTATCGGCGGCAATGCCCTGCTGACTAGCTGTAATTCAAGCAAAACATCCGATCAAAAAAATCCCCTTGCTTTTGATCCGGAACAGGTAGCATTCTTAGATGAAGTCGCTGAGACCATACTTCCCACTACGCAAAAGAGCCCAGGTGCAAAGGCAGCCAAGGTCGGCGCTTTGATGACGGTTATCGTCAATGACTGCTATGAGTCTATGGATCAGCAAACCTTTTTAGAAGGCATCAATAAACTGGACGAAGCCTGCAACAAAATGCACCAACAGGGCTTCATGAAAGCCAGCCCCGAACAGCGGCTTGAATTATTGACTGCGATCAGTAAAGAAGCAAAAGATTTTATCGCAAAAAAAGGAGAATCCCACTATTTCACGATGTTTTATCAGCTGACCCTCTTGGGCTATTTCTCTTCCCAGATCGGTTACACCAAAGCGCGGCGCTATAATGTCGCTCCGGGCTGGTATAGTGGCGATGTACCCTATAAAAAAGGGGATAAATCCTGGGCTTAAACAACGAACAGAAAACTATAAGGTCGCCCCACGGGGTCACCTGTTTCACCAAAAAAAAGCTTTATGACAACAATTAAAGGACCGGCTATCTTTTTGGCACAATTTGCCGGCGACGACGCACCTTTCAATACACTGGACAGTATCTGTGCATGGGCAGCCTCCATCGGTTACAAGGGAATTCAGATACCCACTTGGGACGCGCGATTGATCAATCTACAGAAAGCCGCGGAAGACAAAGACTATGCACTCGAGCTTAAGGCCACCGTGCAATCCTATGGACTGGAGATCACCGAACTATCCACACATCTCCAAGGGCAGCTGATCGCCGTAAATCCTTCTTTTGACCCACTATTCGATGCATTCGCCCCACAAGAGCTGCATAATAAACCCAAAGAACGACAGCAATGGGCTGTACAACAGCTCCATTATGCGATCAAAGCCTCTCATCATTTAGGTTTGAAAGCCCTCGCAACCTTCAGCGGCGCATTTCTTTGGCCCTACGTATACCCCTGGCCACAACGGCCTGAGAATCTGATCGAAACAGGGTTCACTGAGCTTGCCAACATGTGGCTTCCCATACTGGATGTCTGCGAACAATACGATGTGGACCTCTGCTATGAGCTCCATCCGGGGGAAGACCTGCATGACGGCATCACCTTCGACATGTTCCTCGCAAAAGTCAATTATCATAAGCGGGCAAATATCCTGTACGATCCTTCACATTTTGTACTGCAATGCCTCGATTATCTACAGTTCATCGACATCTATCACGAACGTATCAAAATGTTCCATGTCAAGGATGCCGAATTCAACCCATCTGGCCGACAAGGGGTCTATGGTGGCTATCAGGACTGGCAGGCAAGAGCCGGCCGTTTTCGCTCGATTGGCGATGGGCAGGTGAATTTCAAAGCAATCTTCACCAAACTCACACAATATAACTTTCAGGGCTGGGCAGTCCTGGAGTGGGAATGTGCCTTTAAAAATTCTGAGGATGGGGCACGCGAGGGAGCCCAGCATATCAAGGAGTACATCATCCGGGTAAGTGACCAGGCATTTGACAATTTTGCTTCTGCCGGCAGCGACAATAACCTGAACCGCAAATTGATTGGTTTATCAGAGGAGTAATAGCCTAAAAATACAAGTAACATGGAAATCAGAAAAATCAGAATGGGCATGGTTGGCGGCGGCAAAAATGCATTTATCGGAGCCGTGCACCGTATGGCCGCAGGTATAGATGGACAGGTCGAATTATGTTGCGGAGCGCTAAGTTCCGATCCTGTCAAAGCAAAAGAATCCGGTCAATTACTTTCGCTCCCTGAAGATCGGATCTATAGGGATTTTCGGGAAATGATCCTACGCGAAAGTGAGTTACCGGCTGATCAACGGATGCATTTTGTAAGTATCGTAACCCCAAATGTAGCCCATTTCGAACCAGCGATGCTCGCCCTCGAACATGGTTTTCATGTGCTGCTCGAAAAGCCCATGACATTCAGCCTGAAAGAAGCGGAGTTATTAAAACAGAAAGTCAATGAAACGGGACTGCTGCTTTGCGTTACCTATACCTATTCGGCCTATCCCATGGTCAAACAGGCACGTCAGCTCGTGCGTGAAGGCGCGCTCGGTGACATTCGCAAAATTATGGTCGAATATCCACAGGGCTGGCTCAGCACCCTGATCGAGAACGAATCTCCCTTGGCCGCCTGGCGCACAGACCCCGCAAAAGGAGGCCTAAGTAGCTGTATGGGAGACATTGGCACACATGCAGCCCATTTAGTGGAATACATTTCAGGTTTAAAAATAACCAAGGTATGCGCCGATCTCCGAACAGTTGTTGCAGGGAGACGACTGGAAGATGACGGTAATGTATTGCTGGGATTTGAAAATGAAGCAACCGGCGTGCTCTCGGCCTCACAGGTAGCTGCTGGCGAAGAAAATGCGTTAAAAATCAGGATATACGGTGAAAAAGCCGGTTTGGAATGGAATCAGCAGGATCCCAACACGCTCTTACTGAAACCACTGAATGCGCCTGCCCAGCTGTTCCGTGCAGGACAACAGTATCTCAGCCCGCTCGCGCAACACAACAGCCGTCTACCCGCTGGACATCCAGAAGGGTATGTTGAAGCATTTGCCAATATCTATCGGAACTTTTCGGGCACAATTCTCGCGAAAATAAACGGTACTACCCCCTCCGAGGCCCTATTGGATTTTCCTACTGTGGAGGATGGAACGAGGGGTATGAAATTTATCGAAACCGTGATCGCTTCAGGACAGTCCAGTCAAAAATGGACAGTATTCTGACCGCTAGCAAAATAAGATAGACGGCTAAGAAGCTCCCCTAACCGGAATCACTGCTTGTCAATCAAATAACCTGACAGACAAACCAGTAATTCCGGTTTTTCATTGTATCCTTAGCGAATCTTTTATCTGATGATCCCTCGATATACCGCATCCCGTAATACTCCCCCTTCTGTATCACCGGCATATTCCCAGTACATCGCCCCCAGCAGGCCCAGCTCATGTACATAAGCACATTTCAGCGCAATGGATTCCGGTGTTTCAAAAGTCAGCACCAATGTTCCCTCGGCATTGACCAGGTAATGCGCCTTCGCTACATCATCCCATTTCTGTTCAAAGCCCTGCAAATTCAGGAGATCCTTATAGTCTATAAATCCCTTGATATCCGTTTTATTTCCCCGCCCATAAAACGGAATACCGAGCACCAGTTTTTCGGCAGGCATACCAGCAGCGATATGGGCTTTGACAGCTTCAGCACAGGTGGTACGCCCCGATAGCGCTGAACGATGCAAGCTTGCATGATGGTAGGGTGGATTTCCGGAATCATAAGTCATGATATTCACAAAATCCACATCGTTTTTAATCTGATCAAAGGCAATATATTGACCACTTGATACCGAAGCAAGTGTCAATAGCTTTTTCTTACCGATAGTTTTCCGGATATCCCGCATCAGCAGGGTGAAATGCTCCGTATCCGCCTCCCCTGCGGAAATACCCGCAGAAGAGTTGGTGGGGTATTCCCAATCGATATCGATGCCATCAAGTTTGAACTCTTTTACAACCCGTGCACAGTCTTTGGCAAATTTCTCCCGGTGAACGATATCGGCAGCCATTTCACTAAAACGACCACTCCCCCAGCCACCGATGGACAGCAGCACTTTCAAGTGCGGATGTTTCTTCTTTAGGTCAGTGATGCTTTTTAATCTTGTTTCATTATCAATACGAACGCCGTCGAAGCTATCGTTTACATGTCCAAAAGCATAGTTGATATGGGTCAAATACGCGGGATCCGGCATGACAGTTGACCAGGATGTCACATAAGCAATCACTACCTTATTATGTTTTTCTACCGCCCAGCTCCGTTGCGGACTGACGGCCATTAACCATAAGCTGATCACCATTAAGCAAACGTGTAGTAACCTGCGCGGATTTACAAGATTTTTAGGTTTCATATATATTATAATTTAGATAATAAACAGCACTGATTCTGAATCTATAAATGGATCCCCTGTTCAAGTTAACATGAAAAACAAGTAAGGACCTGGCTCCTGTTTAAAGTTTTAAATAGATATTTATCTTTTTCAATAAAATGGCATACCAGAGCATCACAAAAGCCCATACCAGCGAACCACCGACGGCCAGTAGCATATTGCCCGTTTGCTTGTAGAAAAACAAAGGAATCTGCAATCCCCAACAGATAAAATAAATTAAATCAGGTGCAAGATAAGTTGTCAAAGAATTTTTTCCAGCCTCTTCAAAGACAAATATTCCTATATGGTATTTCCGGATATCGATTATATAGTAAATAACAAGCAGTAAAAGCAGGCTAATACCACAACAGAGTAATGCCCAGCTTGGTGTGCCTTGAATCTTGGAGAATATAAACCAGGAGCGCAGTATAAATCCACCGCTCAACCATAGTAATCCAATAATCAGCATCCAAGGTAAAAGTAGTTTAGGTGTGGCAGCATACCGTTTGATCAAAATACCAATGATTGTCCCCGCCAATACAATACAAGGCACATTGCCCGACAACAGCACCCCAAGGTAGTCTCCGATGATCGGAATATGCAATTTGAGCGCTGTCTGTGACAGTATATTCAGCACGAGAAACAATAACCAAAAGCATACTACAAAAGGGAGCTTTCCCCGACTTAACAGAAATGTCGTGGCTGCAGCAAAATAGCCCCATCCGATCAATCCCAAGATTCCCCACCAACCGATCTCCAAGCCTTTGCCCCCAGCAGCTTTAAAGCAGTAAACCAGATAACAGATCCCCAAGACTCCGAGCAAACGCAGTCCTTTAAATAGAGCTTGATTGCCCAATGCTGTTGGATATTTATTCCAGATCAGAAACACACAAAGGTACAGGAGACCCAACCACAAAAAGCTGGACATACCCGTCAATGAAGCATCCACACGCCCACCGTTAAGAATCAAGACGCCTATAAGGATTAAACTTGCCGTGCGGGTAACCACATGCATATATATCAACCGGGTAGATTCCCCCAGCTTCTCACGGGCAGCCACTGCGTATGGCACAGCCATTCCGACCATAAAAAGAAATCCCGGAAACACCCAGTCTGCCAGCCCCATGCCATCGACATCAGCTTTGGTATGCAATAGCCATTGCGGGACACCAGGTGCGAATAGATCGTTGACAAATAACATCAGAAATAGCGTCATACCCCGCATGACATCCATTGAGCGGATTCGGATGGACTGTTTAGCTTGTTGTTGATCCATAATGATACGATAAAATCCAAAGAAATAATTGGTACAGCCCAAATATCCCGTAGAGCAATGCGGTTGGGAATTATTGAACTGCAGACATCGCTCCGCCTACATTTAGGTTTATAATTTCAGCAGACAGAATAGCTATTTGCCTTCCCTAAGATGAGTAAATTCTACCATATTCAGGAGAAATAATTGTTCAAATTAGTGTAATATTTGTTTTTATCACCTATTTCCTGAAATGTAAAACAAAAGAAAAACTTGATCAACATACAGCAACTATAAGGTAAAACCAATATTTTTGACCTAAGTTCTAAACAGCATATAACATGAGCCAGTTAAGATTTCGTGACGCTATACAAGAAGATTTACCTCGTATCGTAGCGATATACAATACCACCATTGCTTCCAGAATGGTCACTGCCGATACCAGTCCGGTAACGGTGGAAAGCAGACAGAAATGGTTTGACGAACATAGCCCGTCCAAGAGACCGCTATGGCTGGTAGAGGATCAGCATACTATTGTCGGCTGGGTCAGCTTCCAATCTTTTTACGGTCGTCCGGCATACGATGCTACGGTAGAAATAAGCATCTACCTGGATGAGCAGCAGCGTGGGCGCGGATTAGGCAAGCAAATTCTCCAATACTGTATAGAGAAAGCTCCAGGCCTGGGCGTACATACCTTATTGGGTTTTATCTTTGCGCACAACCTAACCAGCATCAGCCTATTTGAAAAAATGGGATTCCGGGAATGGGCGAACCTTCCCGATATTGCTACACTGGATGGTGTGGAACGAAGTTTAAAGATATTGGGGAAAAGAATAGACTCTACAGATCGCGAGTAACATTTATAGCTCGCACAATAAAATACCTTAATAGAAAAAGAAAGCCTGTCAAAATATATGGACAGGCTTTCATTTATTTTGAGCATAGCTATCAGAAAACAATGCTATCCTTCAGCATCTTTCACAACAATTTTGGAAGCGCTATAAAAATAGTGCAACCGGAGTTATATGGATATTGTCAACAAGGGCACATCGAGGCCAGAAGCCATCATGCGTGTTTTACTGCGATGTGTCAACGAGCTCCAGAAACCATATTTATAAGGGATCATGACCAAAAGGTCCGTCTGGCTTTCTTTGACTTCATCACGAATGGCCTTCACCACTTCATTTGACGTTACATGTTTATAGTAGTAGCTGACGATTCCCATCACATCGCTGATAGCTTCACGGGTTGCATTGCCTTTTTCTTCGTTAAGCTGTTCTACGGTTTTACGGATATTGAGTACTTCCAATACCGCGTTGAAGTCCGCCGCAAAATCTTTTACTTTTTCCAGGATCTCCTTTTGAACTCCACGAACAACGTCACAGGCGAATAAAATATGTTTAAGGCCGGTAAATTGTGCTCCCAATGGTACGGAGAGAATAGGAATTTTTAGTCTACTGATGGCTGCTGTCGTCGTATTGCCCAGCATATCCTGGTCAAATGACCGTTTTGCCATACCCATGACCAATAGATCGGCGCCTGTTTCCTGAATACATTTTGTCATCTGATCATAGAACAGCCCCGTAGCAAGGTAAGGGATGACCGGTACCCCTTTCTGTTGGGTGATAGCCTCTGCTTTATGTTGTAGAATCCTGTTTTGGTGTTCAAAGATTTTGAACATAGAATCGGGAGAAAGACGTGCATTCATCGCATGGATGGAAGGATTCTGAAGGGAAAATAAGATAATCTCATATTCCTTACCCACAAAAACTTCCATGATAAAACTCAAGGCATGTTCGGCCTCTTCCGCATAGTCTGTAGCAACAATAATCCGTTTCATATGATCCGATTTAATACGATTAAACAATTCCTTAATGATCCCATTAAGTTACCGAAAAATAATAAATCTATCAACCGGACAATTGTCTCAGCACCGTCAATTTTCTCCCGATTCAGGGCTATTTTGAATAGCTGGCTTTTACAAAGGGAGCCTTTTTGAGGTAGTCTATACTTTGCTCGAGCCCTGTGTAAATATCATTGCGTGTATCTTCCAATTCAACGAACAGATATTCAAGTCCACCTGCTTTGGTATTGTTAAAGATTGCATCAAATCCGACCATTCCACTTTGACCGATTTCGCGGTGATCTTTGATATGTAAGGCTTTAAATCTGCCTGCATACTTGTTGAAATAATCCACAGGGCTCACATCGCCGATGACAGCCCAGTAGACATCCATTTCAAAAAATACATTTTGGGGGTTGGTATGCTCCAACATGTAGTCGTACATCACCTGATCTTCCACCTTTTTAAATTCATGTGCGTGGTTGTGGTATCCATACAGAATTCCCTGTTGGCGGCATTTTGCACCCACGGCATCCAGGTAGCGGCATTGTGTTTCAAGGTCTTTGATCGTCTTGGGTACATCCATCCAAGGTGTCACAATATATTTCATACCGGCAGCTTTGTGGGCGGCGATACATTCATCCCACCATTTCAGGGATTCAGAGAAATCTCCGGATGCAAGTTCCTGCGGGGACAGTGTTTTTGTCGCGTGTGAAGACAACACCTTCATACCTGTCTTTTCCACTTTCGCTTTAAATTCCTGTGGGCTAAGGTTGTAGAATTTACCCGCTTTATAGCCCGCAGCTTCTACTCCTGTGTACCCCAGTGCAGCGATCTTTTGTAGAATTTGATCGAAATTCGGGTTCTTACTGATTTCTTCACGTACAGAGTATAACTGTAGGCCAATTTCTTTTTTTGCGGCTTTTTGTTGCGCAAAAGTCGGATTGATGGCCAATAGCATACAGCTCGCCATTAAAGATCCGATAAGTGTTCTTCTTTTCATGAGTTTTATTTATTCATAGACCTATCCAACACGAAAGCTATGGTAAACATTAGTTTACGGGCTGTTTAGGTTTATTCGTGTTAAGTGCAGCTGCAATGTATGCAAATCCGTTAAAAAACACAACGTTTTGCTTCTTTATTTATTCACATCGCTGCGATTCTCAGCCATAACGACGACCTTCGCTGAACCCGAAAATCGAACATTTTAAACGATTTGCTTCTCAAACTTGTTATAGGAGTAAAGACAACACTTAAAAAGATGGAAAATCAATTCAACACCCCGGAACATAGCCACGAGAAGCAGGAGGAGAAATTGCCTCCTGTAGCCGTTGAAGAAAAAGACGATGCACCTGCTGGCCGCAATATCAAACGAACGATTATTATTGCCGTTTGTGTGCTGATTGTATTTTATTTGATCTATTATTTTATGAGCGAGAGGTAGAATATAGAAATAGAGGTGATTGATGATTATATTATATGAGGCTCATCATTATAAATTTTGTATTTTACCGCTATGTCATCGTCACTTATCCAAGTTGGAATCCCAGAAATGCTGTCTGAAAGCTCGGAACTAACCGAACCTTTCTATTTCATTATATTAATGGAACAAGAACTTCATTTTTCAATAGATTTAGTACCTTACCGATCTGTTACGAAAAGTATTTTATTCCTGTCTCCTTTTCAGCTGTTTTCCATTAAAGAAAAGCTACCTGAACATACTCGGGTTTTAAAGTTTCATGGTGATTTCTATTGCATCGAGTATCATAAGGATGAGGTAGCTTGCAATGGTTTATTATTCAACAACATCTACCAGCAACCACATGTGGCGTTGACACAAGACGCATTTCAGGAAATTACTGCGATCATAGACAAAATAGATCATCTAAAATATTCGTCCGCTTCCTTTGATCAGGCTATTACAAAGACCTACCTCCAGCTTATCCTTGCCATTGCAAGTAAACAGAAAATATTGACCAATAAACTATCCTTGACAACCACATCACGTAAGGATCCTGTTGATGGTTTTGAGCAACTTTTGGAAAGTGAGTATAGAACCCATAAAAGTGTCGCTTTTTACGCAGAATACTACAATCTGAGTTCAGCTGCTTTTACAAAAAAAGTGAAACAAAGATGGGGTAAATCGCCCTCCACACTCATTCAGGAACGTATTGTACTCGAAAGTAAAAGACTTCTTCACTTGACCCCGAAGAGCATCAAAGAAATTGCAGCTGAACTACAGTATCTGGATGAGTTTTATTTCAGTAGATTTTTCAAAAAAATGACCGGCGTATCCCCAAAAATCTTTCGCGAACAGGTCGGACTATCTATTGTTGTCCAAAAGTCTATGTTATAACCCTATTTGTCCATGTTTTGAAGATCTAATCCTACCTAATTTTGCTTTATTCTTTAATCAAACAAAGCAAGATGGAAAAAATAGTAAACCTACTCGCCACAAGCCAAAACGGCCTGATCAATTTTGCCCGCATCGCGATATTTATCGTCATGGCCTGGATAGGTGGTTTAAAAGCGTATCAATACGAAGCGGATGGCATTGTTCCATTTGTCATCAATAGCCCTTTTATGAATTTCTTTTATCACAACACCGGAAAATATGCCGAGGATAAAAATGGAAAACTAGTTCCCGAATATCAGCTATTCAAAAACCCAGAAGGTCTGATGGTTAAGAAAAATATGAGCTGGCATCAACAAAATGGGACCTATACCTTCTCTTATCTACTAGGTTTCGTAATCGTCGTCATTGGTTCGATGACTTTGTTGGGAATCTGGTTTCCAAAAATAGGTTTATGGGGTGCCCTATTTACGATCGGAATGTCCATTGTGACCCTAACTTTTCTCATGACCACACCTGAGAGCTTTGTTCCAAAACTAGATGGTGATTTACCCTCACCAAACGTTGGCTTCCCCTACCTATCAGCAGCAGGTCGTTTGGTCATAAAAGATGTTATTATGCTAGCGACAGCCTTGCTCATTGCTTCCGATAGCGCAAAGCGTATACTTGCCAATAAATAATTCACTGTTTATCTGGGCGCCTATTGTGAAGAAAGAACACGACAAGCAGGGAGATTACAAGCACCATCAAAAGAGAAATAAGTGACTTACCGCAGCCCCAGCTGAAATTGACGGATTTGATGGAAAACCGGAGCTGGGCAAGTCTTTATGAAACAATAGTGTACATTTGTTGACTTTTTCAAGCAACTTGCCACAACCTCGGCTGAAATTGACGGATTTTGTGGAAAACCGAAGCTGGGCAAGTCGAGTTTTTCATTTGGCATGCACTAGATCAGGCCTAGCACAGGTAGATAGGGTCATTTTGCAATTTTTTAAACATATTGACAAAAACAAAATACAACATTAATAGACTATCAATAAAAGAACAAACATCTACAATTAAGATAAATACAAAATAATATCATTAAATAATATTCACAAAGAACAATTTAGATATAAAATATTCTTTTAAATCCATGTCATAACGAATTTAAAGAAAAAAAATATAATAGCAAATTTTCAAACAAAATAATATACAAATTTTTGCACAAATTGTTATTCAATTCGTTACATGACGGATTATAACAAACTTAAACTGGACTGGATTGGCTTACGCTTTCGTACAAGACGTAATGAACTGTATTATTCCTTGAGAGATGTGTCAAACCTGACAGGCATTTCAACAGGAACTTTAAATGGCATCGAAAAAGGTAGAGACCTCACCATGACCAACTTCCTGCTATTGTGCCATAGCCTTGAAATTCAACCCAGGGAATTTTTTCAGGACGACATCACGTTCAGCCCCCCATATTCCCTCTCCCCGGACGTACAAGAAAGAATTTCGATCAATAAGAAACTGGATCAACTGGTTTACCACTCCGATTTCTTTCATCAGCCCAAACGTGTTGCCGAAGTACTACATAAACTGGACGTCGATAAAAGTCATAGCAACAAGTTCTCGGTTTATCTATCCGCTTATTGCGAAGAAGGAACGCTTTCATACGAGCAACATGGCAATTACAAGGAGTACCGAAAAAGTGACTTTACTTTGAAAACTCCCGAAAACGGTTAGCCCTTTTGAAAGTACCCAGGTCATTGAACCGGACACCATACTTTCGCAGCACCGCCTGTGCTTTCTTACGGCCGATATGACGCACATAAAAAGTTTCATTGACGACAAAATGGTGGATACTGTGTGTCCAGCCAAAAAAGAAACAGAATAATTGCATCGGATAAGTCCACCAGATATTGAGCACCTGCGTCTGTTCGATCACATTTCCTTCCTCCACATCACCAAAATAATGCATGTTGGAGGTGATAAAATGTAGGCAGAACTGCCGCAGTAAATTAGGCAACAGGATCGTATAAATAATCACATGTAGACTTATCAACATGTTATCCACATAGTGTGGAAAACTAAAATCTATCACAGATCGTCCATTTAACCAGTCCATTAGCGCGTCCGCAAAAAAGAAATATAGGATAACGTGTGCAAAAATCGTCACGGGAACGATACTCAAGAACATAATCTGTTTTAATTTGGATGATGTCTCCACTTTCAGGTTTCCATTCTTCACTTCCCGATCCATATCACTAAACATACGATGCAGGCGCAACAGTCCTCCCAAAACAACATCCGGTGTTGTCAACAGCCGTTTGATTGTCCATCGTTCACCATTGGTTACGCTACGTTCCTCCACATCATGTAATGTTCCCGAAAATTTATGATGATGGTGATGTAAGGTACGCCGGATCCAGGGGTTTACGGTCAATGGGCGTAAGATCCAAACGCTAAAAAGCATAAAATGATGTACGGTTTTCTGCTTCTTAAAATATAGCCAGTGAATAAGATCATGCTCAATTTCATGCAGCACGCCCATAAAAAATGCATTCGCAACAATCATCAGCCAAGTCGGAACAACGGCTTTGTACCAACCGATCGACACCGCAACGATCGCAACAATGGCCACTAAGAAAATAACCAATCCAATACTGTTCTGAAGTTTTAATATCGGATACGCCCTTTTTAGCTGCTGATAGGACAGATTGATCTCCTTTCTGATCCGACTCGACTTTTCTTGATGTGTCAATGTAATGTGATTTTAAATACAAAAATACATTTTTTTTAACGTACATCACTGCCCTTTCCCTTTAGAATTAAGGATGACCCTAAACCCGGTATCAAACTAGGTATCAATTTTTTTCAACTAAAACTGTAACATAATTCGCTGCCACCATACTAATGTGGAAAATAAACAGATTAAACTGAACAGTTATGGAAAAGAGATCTATTTACAACTGGAAAAACAATTTCTTGGGAAATAAATCAAAGTTATATAAACAGGATAGCCTGATAGGTTCATTGGAATCCAATGACTGGACACTGGATGCCAATGTTTCTATCCGCTCGGATCAATATCGCTTTATCAATAAAGGACTTTTCAATCCATATACCGAAATACGAAATAAATACGGTGAACTGATCGGTGACATCGAATACAACAACTGGACAGGTGGGGCAACCATCAGTCTTGTTGACAGGAAATACAAATGGAGTACTCGTAATATGTGGCTGTCGTCCTGGAAAATCGAAGATGAACAGGGCGAACTAGTTGAAATCAATCCTTCTGTCATGGGCAATGGTGGCACAATAGAAAGTAAAGCGAATAATGAACTCTTGTTATCGATCAGTCTATATCTCCAAAAGAGAACTACCGTCATGTATTCGATGATTGCACTTATTCCAGTCTTCACCATACTCCTATTTTAACCAATCACTACAATAGTTATTACGATATCCTATAAAACAGGCGAAATGCCTGTTTTTTTTTGCGAGATCAGCAGGAGCCCCCTGTGCTTCTTCCACACAAAAGATGGGGAACAGCAAGGATTCAACTGGGGACTTTCTTGTAATTTAACAGGGACTTTATTCGGACATAATAGGGACCTCATTCGGACTTCATTCGGATAAAAGCGTATAAACTCCCTATTACATCCCTATTTTGTATCTATTAAATTACAATGAATCTAGGAGTTAAAGCAAACCTTTCCCCCACTTGTCTGTTAACAGCTTCAAACCAAGTATAAAAATTATGGCACGAGTAAATAATGGAGCAAACGGTGCCCCCTCCGGAAAAGTTGGCGCTGTCGTATTTTGCAAATGGAAGGATATCACCTATGTACGTTCCCTTCCTAAAGTCAGAAAAAAAAGAAAACTATCGGACAGCGAGGAAAAAAACAGGGGTAAATTTGGCTTTACACAAACTTTTCTGGCCCCGTTTACAAAATTTTTCCGCTTAGGTTTTCAGCATTATGCAGAAAACATGACCGCTTTTAATGCGGCTATGTCCTATCATCTTGAACATGCCGTCCTCATGGGGGCACAGGGGCCTGCCATCAATTATGAAAAATTTGCGATCAGTAGAGGATTGGACGATCTTATTGTTTCCACATCCACCGAGATCGTAGACCATAAACTCGAAATCAAATGGGAACCCAAAATGACTAAGGAACTGCTGAACCATGAATTAATTGACTTTAGGGCCATGGCGCTCTTACTACCTGAAAATTCAATGGATCAATCAAATGGACTGCTATTGGGTAATAGCATCGAACACCGATCCCAGTTGATCGACCTACCTAAGATCAGTGAAAGCTCAATTTTTCATGTCTATCTGGGTTTCGCAGCGACAGATGGAAGCAATCGTAGCATGAACAGCGTTTATGTCGGCAAAATTACTGCAGAAAAAGAATGATTTGGAATAAAGACAATATTGTCCTTATCAAACTGAAGAAATAGTTATGCCAAATGCGTGTTGATGATAAACAGGATTATTTCATTAATTCCTGAAAAGAAGTAAATACGCCGCTTTTGTTCAATAACCACATTCCCAGACGCTCATAGGCAATCCCGTCACTGATTTTATAGGTAAAAAAAGGTAAGCCTGCATGGTCTTTCTCAATATTCAGTCTTTTAAAACTAATGTTACTCAGCCCTTTTAGCTTTTCAGCCAACTCTGCAATATGGGAAGATACAATCGCGAATGGCCCATCAATTACAGTAAAGAATTTCATCACTTCAAATATTGCCAGTGAAGCATCTTCGTTATTCGTTCCCTTAAACAGCTCGTCCAGGATGATCAGGGCATTTGACTTAGGCTGTAGCTGATCTGCGATTTCTTTAAGCCGAATCCCTTCATTATAAAAATGACTGTAGCCCAAATCTATATTATCGTTTATATTGATTGAAGTGAATAATCCATCCAGTACATCCGTTTCCATGGCGAGGCCGGGGACAGGAAAACCGATATGGGCTAAGTAAACAGCTATTGCTATCGACTTGATTAAGGAGGATTTACCAGCCATATTGGCTCCTGTAAGAAACCAGACCTTCTCTGAGCGCGCCATAAAAATATCGTTGGGTATTGGCTTCGAGTGAAAAAGATGGTATAATCCCGCAATACAGAGTTTCCCCGTTTCCCACTTTTTGGTAAAAACCGGAAAACAATGGACTTTGTCCCTGAAGGATTTTGCAATTGCTAAATAGGCGTCAGTTTCGTACAAAAAGCCCAAAATGGATTTAAGTTCCTTCAATAAATCACAGCGAATAATATGGTTATAAATATCAAAGTTAAAATGAGTAACATGAAGTTTAGCGCTACGGAAATTATCGGTTTTTAATATCTTTTTTAAACAGTATTTAGATTTTTCGAAATATTCGGCAATATCCGCATCGTCATTAACCTGCAGTACCACAGCTAAAAATCGATGAAAGTTAAGTAATACATCAACGATTTCGATCATCGATCGCTTGGTATAAAAATACGTTGGAGAACTTACTCTGAATACGTTCAGCACATAAAGGAAAGACTTCGCGTTGGGAGTTGGGACCAAAAACTTTTCCAGGTCCAAAAGTATGGATTTATCAAAATAAAAGGAATGATCCACGAATGGTAACATACGTTTTATCTTATTATGCCTTTCCGCAATCAGGTTTAAGTTAGTCGTCGGAGATAAAAAAAAACTTTGCAATACCCGACTTCCTCCGTCCGTCGTTGTGTTGCTGAAAAAGTCAAGAACACTCCGTCCAAAAGTACTGCTGAGTTGCAGGTCTTTTTTTGTCTGTTCGTCAATTAGAAATCTGTTAGCCATTTTTTATATCTCAGGTCAGCTTTCGCAATGATCGATGCTTATACTGTTCGTTTATTTTTGATTATACCCTCAGAAAAAACCTCGCTGAGTGGCTCTACCTAAATTAACTAAAAATATGGCGAATACATCAACGTAAAAATATATTTACGGAATATTACTTCATAATAAGATAACATTGTGCTAACACAAAATCCTTGTTGTTCTGTTTAACTTAGTAAGAATGAATGATATGGCTTTGAATCGCTTTATTTATACGATACTTTTTAGTTTCAGCCTCCTGTTATGGTCCTGTGGCAATACAGATCATACCATTAAAATGAAAGGTTCGGATACGGAGGTCAATCTTGCCGTTAATCTTGCCGAAGCATATAACAGGACCGATCCAAGCTTCAGCATGGCTATTTCAGGCGGGGGCTCTGGGCTCGGCATTACTTCCCTATTGAATGGACAGGCAGATATCGCCAACTCCTCACGGCCACTGACCGAAGAAGAACAGGCGCTCTTCAGAAAGAAAAAAATAGACCTCAAAACCGTTGTCTTTGCCGAAGATGCTACCGCTTTTGTGGTGCATAGCGACAATCCGATCTCGGAGATTGATGTGAAAACGCTGTCAAAAATCATGAGTGGGGAGATCGAAAACTGGAAATCTGTTTCCAGCAGGAACATTCCGATCAATATTTATGGCAGACAGAGCAGTTCGGGTACCTATTCATTTATTCGCAAGAAACTGAAAATAGTCTACAGCCAAAAGGCCAAGGAAATGACCGGCAATGCACAGATTCTGGAAGCCATCAAAATCGACAAATCAGGTATCGGCTATGTCGGTGCGGGCTATATCTCCAAAAAAATTCAAGATAACAAGGGGATCAAGGTATTGAAAATTAAAAATGATGTCAATTCCAATGCGATATCGCCCTTAGATTCAGCAGCGATAAAAAACAGGTTATATTTCTTCCAACGCCCCCTCTATCAATTTATTCCCGAAAAGTCATGGCCAAAGGTGCTGTCGTTTATCCAATTCGAAACCAAAGGGGAAGGAACGAAGATTATTGAAAACTCAGGTTATTACCTTATTCATTAAATAACATGCAGTACAAAAAACGAATAGCCATCGATCAGATTGCCAAAATCATATTCAAGTCTACCGGATATTTGGTACTTGCGCTTCTGGGTGGTATTTTCTTTATGTTGCTCTATAACGCGGTCGCCTTCTTTCTGGAAGTTTCGCCTCTGGATTTTATCAGCGGAAGCCAATGGAACCCCACAGCAGCAGAACCCGTCTACGGCATTCTACCTTTAATTGTGAGTACTTCCATTGTCTCTTTCGGTGCGATGCTGATTGCCGTTCCACTAGGGGTGGGGACAGCAGCTTTTATTTCCGAATATGCAAGTCCCAAACTCAAGACGATTTTAAAACCAGCTATAGAGATGCTTGCAGCAATCCCTTCGGTGGTGATCGGTTTTTTGGGGATTGTATTGGTTGGTCCGGGAATAGCAGATCTAAACAATCTACCCAATGGACTGAACGCATTAAATGGTGCAATCTTATTGGCCATCATGGCTCTTCCAACCATTATTACCATCTCCGAAGATGCCATACATGCGGTACCGCAAACGTACCGTGAAGCGAGCTATGGCCTTGGCGCGTCGCGCTGGCAGACTCTCCGTAAGATTACGATCCCGGCAGCGGCCCCAGGAATCATTGCAGCAGTCATGCTTGGACTCGGAAGGGCCATCGGCGAAACCATGACCGTACTGATGGCTACCGGTAATGCCGCGATATTTCCCAAGGGATTTTTTGATTCGGTCAAAACTATTACCGCAACCATCGCTATCGAAATGGGGGAAGTCCCCTATCAGACCACGCATTATTATGCCTTGTTCGCCATAGCGATTGTCTTATTCTTTATGACCTTGGTGGCCAATCTGATTGGTGAATATTTTATTAACCGCTTTAGAAAATACCATGCTGCGTAAATTCAAAAAACTGGCACCGATCGTCGAATGGGGTACACTTCTCCTGTCCACAGGACTTGTCTGCTTCTTTTTGTGCGTGATCCTGTACGATATTTTCAGCAAGGGCTACCAGGTACTGTCCTGGGAATTTGTCGCTGAGCTGCCCACCAATGGCATGACACAGGGCGGTATCCTCACCCCGATCATCGGTACCGTATTTCTGACCTTGATCACGGCAATATTTTCCATTCCGTTTGGCATCTGTTGCGCCATTTATCTCAACGAATATGCAGAGAATACCTGGCTGACCCGTACAATCCGGGCCTCGATCCGCAATTTATCCGGTGTCCCATCCATTATCTATGGATTATTCGGTCTGGCACTTTTTGTGCAGGCCTTGAACCTCGGAACGTCGATTTTATCTGCCGGACTGACCCTAGGGCTCTTGTCCCTTCCCTATATAATCACAACGACGGAAGAGGCCCTGCTCCGTATTCCACGAAGCATGCGCGAGGCCGCACTGGCTGTGGGAGCCACCAAATTCGAATCGATCAAAGATGTGGTGCTTCCCGCCTCTTTGCCCGGTATACTAACTGGTATCGTCCTGACATTGTCCAGAGCCGCTGGAGAAACAGCGCCTATACTCTTTACGGGAGCCGCATTCTACATCACCAATTCCTTTGGCAACCTTAATCAGGAGTTTATGGCGCTGCCCTATCACCTGTATATGTTGTCAACACAACATCAGTCTATCGAAGAAGTCAGACCCATCGCCTATGGAACGGCATTGGTGCTGATTATTGTGGTCTTCCTTATGAATTTAACAGCTTTCTATATCCGGTATAAGTTTAGAAATAATGAAAAGTAAATTGGTCGCAGAACAGCTCAACCTATGGTTTGGGAGCAAACAGGTATTGAAGAATATCAATATCGAATTTGAAGAAAACAAAGTTACGGCGCTGATAGGTCCCTCAGGCTGTGGCAAGAGCACCCTTTTGCGAAGTTTTAACCGCATGCACGACCTCTATCCGGAGGCCAGAATCGAGGGACATATCAAGCTGGATGGCCGCGAGATCTATCAAAAAGATATAGAGGTTACCGATCTCCGCAAACGCATCGGTATGGTTTTCCAAAAAGCCAATCCCTTTCCCAAGAGTATTTACGAAAATATCAGCTATGGTCTTAAGATTAACAATCTGATTGCTGATAAGGCGACCGTACAAAAGGCATTGGAAGAAGCTTATATCTGGGAGGAGGTTAAAGATGATTTAAAAAAGCCCGCCACACGGCTTTCTGGGGGACAGCAACAAAGGCTCTGTATCGCCCGTGCGGTAGCGCTGCGTCCCGAAATTATTTTGATGGATGAACCTTGCTCGGCATTGGATCCGGTGAGTACCCTGAAAATCGAGGAACTTATTCATCATCTGAAAAAAAAATATACGATAGTTATAGTCACCCATAATATGCAACAGGCACAACGTGTCGCCGACAAAACGGTCTTTATGTACCTCGGAGAAATAATTGAACAGGGGGATACGCATCAGATTTTTAACAACCCGCAACATGAAACTACACGTAATTATATTAGCGGGCATTTCGGTTAATCTCTTTATCCGAAATACACCTTTTGTGTGCATATTCCATATTTTTGCTGATATTCGGTGAGTTCATATGTTGCCAAACACAAAAAAGACAAATGAGTTTAGTAATGCAACAATAGCCTGCCCCTAGCTTTCAAAAGGATCCGTCTTTTTCTCGGTTTTTAATATCCCGATCAAATGCTGTAGCGCTTTCTGCAAACGTTTGGCATCATCTTCGGTCTGGATAGCCCAGAGGATCTCTTCGGTGCTCGCGGCGGATTTATAACGGATTTGATAGCCCGATTTTACGCGTGCCACAGCAAGTGGCTCGGATTTCGATAGATCGCTTCTATAATGCTGACCAGTAGACAGAAAAACGGTCAGGACTTTGCCATCCACCGTAACCGTATCAATTTTGGTTTCTTTATAGCGATAGGCAATCTTGTAGAGCTTATTGATGTAAGCTATGGTCTGCTGCTTGTTGAGCGTTGTATTTTGGGCTTCCAACCCACTGTGCGCTCCAAAAAAGAGAAAACATATTAATAGGAAGTTCTTCATGCTTCAAATTTATTAATAAACTCCACTTTCCCCTCTTTATTATCTCAAATTTATTTATTCGTTGAATCAAAAAAACTTGATAAAGATACATTGTTTGAAAATTCGATAAAAAAACGATTAACCAATTTAACAAAAGGCCGGTAATCAACCATGGGAAGTAAAAGGGGTGTAAAGTATTTTATGGATATTCTTATTGAATGAAAGTGGATAATATTAGTGTTATAACCCAGGATTAAGAAGAAATCAAAAAGTTGAAACCGATCACTGTTTCCTTTCAAACCAATTTTCAAGCTTTAAATTTTTTATATAACGAAAATCTTTCAAATTATCAGTAACCAGAACAAACTCATTTTCTAAGGCAGTTACTGCAATTATTAAATCAAATTCATCGTTCATAGGAGTCCCTTCTTTTCTCAATCTCACTTTAGTTTTTGCATATTGTTCCACCGATCCCAATATTGGGATTACGGTCAGTCCTTTGATAAATGCATCAACAGCCTTATGAGATTTTTAAGGATTTTCACTGTTTTCCGCTCCATATTTTAGCTCAAAAACAGTAATTTCAGAAATGAAACAATTCTCAACCCCTTTTTCTTTTATTAAACTGTCGAGATTTAATTTACCACGCAAAAAGAAAATACAAATACATGTATCAAGTAAATATTGTTTCACAGGCGATGTTCCTTTTTACAATTTTAAATCATCAACTTTAAATCTTCGACTTGATTTGATTTCAGCAATAATATCTTCCGCTGATTTTTCAGAAGCAAAAGCGCCAAATGACTTAAAAAACTCATCTTCATTTGATTTTCTCTCTTTTTTTAATGACTTAGCCAAGCGCTCTAACAATTCAAGCTTCCCGATAGAACTTAAGTTTTCAAAAAGAATAGAATATGTTTTTATTATATTTTTTTCAGCATGTGTCATTTTACCCTCCTTGGCTCTCATTACTGTAAAAGCTCTATTTCAAAGATAGTTACAATTAATTTAATATCGAAATATCCCAAACACTTCATTATATTCAATTGTGTCTGGCCAGTAACTTTATTACTGATCAGACACAATTTCCTATCGGATATTAATGCGTTTTAGCTTGTATTTTAAGCCTTCTACAATTTCGCTTTCGATAAATCCCGTGCATTTTCGGCCATTCGGATAAATTCAGCACGATAACCTTCATTATCGGTTCCCTTTGCTGCCTTCGCACGTGCGATCAGACGGTCAAAATTAGCCTGTTGTTTAAAGTCCGATTCACGAAGTAACAGCCCCAGTTCGGCCACAGCCGTTGCAAAACGTAAATCTTCACTGACCTTATTCAACTCGGTTACCTTAGCTTGTACTACATGTTGCTGCAATTTACTTTTTTCGCCATCCGGTTCCTTATAACGGAATTTGACCGTTGCCAACTCTCCGTTGCCTTTGACCTCAATATACTTAGTTGAATTTTGCTGGTATTTCAATGGATCTACCGTTCCGACCATCTCGGAGTTAACGCCTACAGGAACGATTTCATACAGCGCTGTCACCACATGCCCTACGCCCATGTCGCCACCCATTTTCTGATCATTATTGAAATCTTCGGCTTCAAGCAAACGATTTTCATAGCCGACCAAGCGATAAGCCTGCACATAATTCGGATTGAACTCTACCTGAATCTTCACATCTTTAGCCACCGTAAATAATGTACCGCCAAATTCGGTCACCATGGCTTTCCGTGCTTCGGAAATATTGTCGATATAAGCGTAATTGCCATGTCCTTTATCTGCTAAAATCTCCATTTTGCTATCTTTCAAATTTCCCATGCCATAGCCAAGCACGGTCAGAAAAACACCAGACTTACTCTCTTTACTGATCAGTTCCTCCATAGACTCATCGCTGTTCTCGCCTACATTGAAATCACCATCACTGGCCAGGATAATCCGGTTGTTGCCACCCTTGACCAAGTTTTGGCGGGCAATCTCATAGGCTTTTCTGATCCCGGCGGCACCGGCAGTACTTCCTCCCGCTTCCAGTTCATCTATTGCTGTTTTGATTTTCATTTTCTGGCTACCGCTGGTACTTTCCAGTTTCACTCCGGCTGAACCTGCGTAGGTGACAATAGCCACACGATCAATATCACGCAACTGATCCACCAGCATTTTCAGGGAAGATTTTACTAAAGGCAAGCGTCCCGCGCCCATCATCGATCCTGATACGTCGATCAAGAAAACCAGGTTGGAGGCTTTGAGTTGGTCCCTCGGGATATCTTTGGCTTTTAAGGTCACTCGCATCAACTGATGTGCATCGTTCCAAGGCGCCTTGGTCAATTCGGTTACGATATTCACCGGATCACCGTTCTTTGGTCCAGCTACCTGATACTGAAAGTAATTGATCATCTCCTCAACGCGTACAGCATCCTTATCGGGTAGACTGCCCGCATTGATAAACCGGCGCACATTGCTGTATGAAGCGGCATCCACATCTGCAGCAAATGTCGACAACGGTTCCTTCATTGGATTGATAAACTTATTTTCTTTGATTTTTTGATACGATTCCTGGCTTTGCTCCGGTATATAACCGCCACGAATATATATTCCCGATGCCTGACCTGCTAAGGCCGTAGAGGCATTCGCCGTAAATGCGGTATTTCTTTTCGCAACTTTACCATAGCCCACAACGACAACCTCTTCCAGTGTACGGTTATCCTGTACCATGCGAATATCCATCGTTGAGTTCCCTTTTACCTTCACCCTTTGGGTAATATAACCAAGGGACCTGAACTCCAAAGTGGTCTTACCGGATGTTACCTGGATCTGATAATTTCCATCACGATCGGTAGCTGTACGCGCATTAGTTTCTACATTTATGACAACCACAGCACTTAACGCCGTTTTAGTCTTTGCATCGGTCACTTTCCCTTTCACTTCGTATTGCTGGCCGGCATATCCACCAAGGGATAGCAACATGCTCATTAAAAAAAGTATTGTTCTCATATCGTTCAAATTTTGTCAAGGGATGCATCAAATATTAAATTTCCATAAACCAGAAAAAAAAAATATTTTTAGCAAATAAAATGTTCGCATTCAAGTCGTCAAAGAAGGATTCCACGCAAGACCAGGAGCTCTTGCAGCAATATCAGGAGACCACAGATCTCAAGGTATTGGGAAACCTTTATCAACGACATACCGAGATGGTCTATTATGTCTGCCTAAG
This sequence comes from Sphingobacterium sp. CZ-UAM, assembly GCF_002000245.1. Classification (GTDB taxonomy): domain Bacteria; phylum Bacteroidota; class Bacteroidia; order Sphingobacteriales; family Sphingobacteriaceae; genus Sphingobacterium. The sequence continues at coordinate 197,498 of NZ_MTCM01000004.1, forward strand.
GTATCTTCAAGATCCAGAACTGAGCAAGGATGCCGTGATGAATATTTTTGAAGAGCTTATCTACAAGGTTAATAAGCAAGAAATCAAAGACTTTCCGAGATGGCTCTATGTGCTGGGCAAAAACCATTGCCTGATGTATCTAAGGTCACAAAAGAACAAATCACAAATTTCTTTGGATGAATTTGTGAAATATCCCGAAGATCTGCATCAGTATGAGCAACAGGATGAAAAAGAGGAGCAATTGACTGCGATGGAAGGCTGCCTGGAAAAATTACCGGACAAACAGCAACAGTCCGTCAGACTCTTTTTTCTGGAGGAAAAATGTTACAAAGAGATCAGCGACTCGACGGGATATAGCTTAAATGAAGTAAAAAGTTATATCCAGAATGGGAAGCGGAATTTAAAAAATTGCATGGAGGCTTGGAATGAGCGACAGTAATTACGACATAGCATACTTAAAGAAATACGTCAACGGCCAACTTTCTCCCAAAGAGATGTACGCCATTGAACGTGAGGCCCAACGTGATCCCATGTTGGCGGATATTCTTATGGGTATAGAAATGGATCAAAACAGTACTGTTCCTTCCGAACTCAACGCAGGTATTGCGCAACACATTGAGCATAGAAAAGAAGCAAAAATAAAAGTCTTCGACTGGAAACGACTGGCAATTGCTGCTACTGTAGTTGCTATCCTAAGTGCAGGTATCCTCTATTTCCAGCAACAGAGAAGCCCTTCTGAGGCAAAACTTACAGCAGATGTTGCTGTACCGGCTGATGTGCCCGTACCAAAATCCAAACCTCAGAACGATACAACGACTTCGTCAGCCATCGCAACGGACAGTAAAGAGCAGGACAGCCCTAGGCTGGCGGACAACAATAAACCCGCAGGCCTACCTCGACATACAACGGAAGAAACCGCTCCGATTCATAAGGAGTCCCCTATCCGAATCGCGCTGAGTGAAAAAATGAATAGTGGCATCCACAGGGAGCGAACTATGGGCGACTCAAAACTGCTTGACAGTGTAGAGGTATTTGGTTACGCGCCACAGGCGAAAAAAAGTATAACCGGAAGTACGGTTATGATCCGCGGGCAACAACCCAGTCAAAGCAATGCGCTCGCCGGCCGTGTCGCCGGTGTCAATGTAACCCCGCAAACCTACGGTAGTCCGTTACAGGTCACTGTTCGTGACAAAGAAACCGGCTTGCCGATATCGGGAGTTACCATTATACAGCCCAATAGTAAACTGGCGACAAATACTGATGCGCAGGGAAAAGCCACCATCCAACCAAGCACCGTAGACTCACTGGTCGATATCATGGCAGTAGGTTATAATACTGTTGCGCTGAATATGCGCCGCAACAAAAACCTAAATATTAAATTACAACCTTCCGGAGCAGTACTTGAAGAAGTCGTGGTGACGACCATGTCAGCCCGGAAAATAAAGCGCGCAGAACCTGTCTGGGGCTGGAAGTCATTTAATAATTACGTTAAAAAGAAAACAGCTAACAGCCGCTATGAGGGCACCGTACGCCTGAATTTCGATATCGATAAAGATGGATTCCCTTCCAATATCACCATCCTGCAGAGTGCAAATGAGTACCTGGACAACCAGGCCAAGCAAATTTTACTCTCGGGACCAAAATGGAAAGATGGAGACAACCGGTATGTCACGCTGACGTTTGATTTTAAGTATTAGTAGCTATTTAAAGGCTATTCGATCGCAATTCAAGCAAAAAAAATTAGTGTATAAAATCTAAGATTATTTCATACATTAGCACTATAATTCTTAACCATATAGTGACTTTTTATGAAAGGCTTTTTCACCAGTCTGCTTATTCTCGGCAGTTTTTGGGCTCATGCCCAGGATTTTTCATTCGGTAAGGTAAAAAAAGAGGATTTCGCCATCGATATTGGCAAATTGGACACTGCAGCCAATGCTTTTGTCATTCGGGAATATGGTTCCGCACAGGTCAACTATACTGCGCAGAAAGGTCTGGTTGTCGAATTTTTAAAGCATGTCCGGATCAAAATCCTGAACAAGGAAGGTTATGCACACGCGAACTTCACGATCCCACTTTACAAAAATGGCAATGAACGCGAGGTTGTCACGGACATCAAGGGGGCTTCCTATCACCTGGAAGGGGATAAAGTCATTGAAACAGAGATGACAAAGGCCAATATTTTCAATGAAAATTCTTCGGAAAACATTTCCCTGACCAAGGCCGCCATCCCACAGGTCCAGGAGGGAACAATTATTGAATATCGCTACAAAACGGAATCCCCTTTTATTTTTAACCTCAATGCCTGGGAATTTCAGGAAGAACTCCCCAAAATCTATAGCGAATATGTCACCCGTATACCGGAAATATGCCATTACAAGTCCAATTTAAAGGGTGGATTTCCCATTAAAGAACGCAAAACCGATAATTATAACACAGGGTTAGAAAGTTCAATTGGCGAAGTCCTGGGCAACAAAACGACCTATATCATGGAGAATATTCCGGCCTTCCACAGCGAAGATTATATGACCTCCTCGAAAAACTTCCGGTCTATTCTCTTTTTTGAACTTGGGCGCTATAGCTTCCCCATGGGTCCTACAAAAGACTTCTCCATGACCTGGGAGAATGTACGGGAAAAATTGGTCGCAGACGAAAGTTTTGGTGGTCAGGTCAAGCGCAAAGGGGCCTTAAAAGAATTTATCGAACCTGTATTGCAGGGTGCAAACAATGATATCACAAAAGCATCCCGTCTCTATGCCTATTTTCAGAAACAGATCAAATGGAACAAGAAGCACTCGATATACGCGAAAAATATCAAAGAGGCGCTTGAAAAAAGAACCGGTAATAGTGCCGACATCAATCTCGGATTGGTCAATGCCTTGCGTTATGCCCAGTTAGAGGCCATCCCGATTATTTTATCAACGCGTGACAACGGCTACGCAGGCCTGTATGCACCCGCAATATCGGAATTCAACCATGTTGTCGCTCAGGTGAAAATCGGCGAAGAATACTATCTATTAGATGCAACCTCTCCCTACGAACCCTTCGGCAATATTCCCTTGAAATGCGTCAACTACCAAGGTCGTTCTATCCCTCTGACCGGAGAATCCGACTGGGTAAAACTGGAGTCCAGACTTCCCGCCTCACAAAGTAATTTCTTCTTTGGTGAGCTCATGGAAAATGGTACCTTAAAAGGAAAATGGGTAACATCCCGTAATGGTTATACGGCTTCACGCATGCGTGAACGTCTACAGGGCAGCAATTCCGAAGAGGAATTTTACGAAAAATTGGATGAGGAAAATAACCGTATCAAAATCAATAGTTTTAAAGTCTCCAACCGGGATTCTTTGGACAAACCATTCGCCGAAGAATTTGAAATTGAGATTGAAAATTTTGCCAACCAACAAAATGATCAGCTTGCTTTCAATCCTTATATTGACAGCAAAACCACCAAAAACCCTTTTAATCTGACCGAACGGAATTATCCGATTGATTTCGGATCCCTGATACTCGAAGAAAGCTATATGGAAATCAAATTGCCAAAAGGATATACATACACCCCCGAGGCAAAATTAAAGAACATCAGTATGGCGCTACCCGAACGCGCTGCCCGCTATATTTTTAAAGTCAGCAATTCAGATCCGAATGTCCTACTTATTGAGAGCGCAACTCAATTTAACAAACCGTTGTTTCTGCCAGAAGAATATTTTGATCTAAAGGAGTTTTTTAGCCGGATCATTCAAGCGCAAAAACTGGATATTTCACTAAAAAAAATCTAGTTGCTGTCTTAACAAAAACTTCATGTTATATTGACGATAAGCTTAAATAAGGGTAATAAATTTGAATAACAAAAAAAAGAATTAAAATGATTAAAGATTCAGAATTATTCGAACTAGAGTATACCTTTCTTGGTGAAGGTTTCGAGTTAGATGGTGATGACATTATCACCGATGAAGACTAGGTCTTCACTTTTTTAAGCAAGTATTATTCCCCTTATATAATCTCTAAGCCCGGTTGATTCCTCTCCGGGCTTATTCTTTTCATAGTTGATCCTAATTCTGTCCCTACCTTCATATAGATTTCGGATTACAGACGCATCACACCTGTCTTTCTCATCGAAATCAGCAAAGCCCAACCGCAAAATCACACCGCTCACTTAGCTCCGACAGTCTCTTGATAGGCTTCATGCAACAGACTGATCGCATCCTGCATATCTTTTTCATCGAGATGAGCAAAACCCAAACGCAGGGCTGTCACCGTTCGATTCTGGTAAAGGCAGTAGCTCGGCAGCAGCAATCCCTTCCCTTTGGCTCTCGCCTGTAAAGCGATCACTGAAAAACCAACATTAAACCGTACCCAAAAAGCCAATCCCGAAACCGGAACCTCAAAAACGATCTTATTTTCAAAATAGGTACGCAGCAACTCTGCAAATAAGTCTTTCCGTTCGGCGATGACTTTTTGAAACTTCCGCTGATACCGAAAGATATCGCCTTGATGGATAATTTCACCCAGTGTTTTTTCGATCATAAAATTGGGTTTGCCAAAGAGATTCAGGTATTTTTTGCCCTCCTCCAGAAGATCTTGAGGAGCAATCAAAAAGTTCATTTGAAAACCTGGATCCAAAAAACGACCGAAAGTCCCTGTATAGATCACCCTATTCCCTGCATTTTTACGAAAAAGGGACTCCCCCTTGTCTTTGACCAGCGAAGACTCAAAATCAACATCATCTTCGATCACAATAAAATTATACTGTTCGGCCAGCTGCAACAACTGCATTTTTCTTTTTTCAGAAAGGCTTACTGTAGTGGGATATTGGCATTTCGTATTGATATAAACACACCTGATTGCTCCGGGTGCAAAATGATCTGCGATATAATCAATATCCATTCCCATTGCATCTACAGGAACCGTTTTCAGCTTAGCTCCGGCTTGGCTAAAGATCATGTTCGGCAAAAAATAGCTAAGATTTTCGACCAGTACAATATCTCCACGCTGAATCAGTAGGCGCGATAAAATAGAAAAGACCTGTTCCCTGCTGGCAATAGGCAATAGAAAGTTTCGGGAGAGATGGAATCCCCGTGTCAAATTGAGATAATAGCTCAATTGATCCCTAAAAAACAGATTTCCGTCGGCGGTAGCCAAAAATTCATTGCTCTTTTTTTTCCGCTTCATCATTGCAGCGTAAAAACGAACCAGTTCTTCTGTATCGATAACACGGTAGTCCGGGGTACCGTCTGTAAAATAATATTTTTCGGGGACTTCCATTACCGGTGTATCCAGGATCAATTCCCTTCTAAAATGATATGGAGCCCGATCTGGTGGCTGCCTAAAGACCTCAATCGCGGTTACTTCTGAGCTCAGAGGTTCTGGATTTTTTACAAAAGTACCTCTATTGGGCAAGATCTCCACCCAGCCTTGCTCCTGTAGTTCCGCTAGTGCGGCAACCACTGTTTTTCGATGCACATTCAATTCCGTCGCTATCTTTCGGCTTCCTGGGAGAAGATCCCCATCCTCCAGCAAGTTGCGCTTGACAGCATTGATAAATTGATAGACGATCTGTATATACACCGCATCTTCCTTACAGCGATCTATCTTGATAATTGAATGAAAAGCTATACTAACCGGACTACTCATTATATTTATTTCGGACTACCAAAGTTAAACTTTAAACAGTAATATTTGCAATTCAGCTGAAAAACAGCTTGCTGAAAATTTGAGGCTCACACCATATTTTTCAATAAAAACTGATTTTTCAAACGATCAAAAACAAATGTTATGCAAACTAAAAAGAAATGGACACAGGCAGAAGTTGTTGCCTTATATAACAAACCGATCATGGAATTATTGTACGAAGCGGCTACAGTCCACCGAACCCATCATGATCCCAATAAAGTACAGGTTTCTACATTGATTTCAATAAAAACCGGTGGATGTCCCGAAGATTGTGCCTACTGTCCGCAGGCCGCACGTTACCATACCGATGTTAAGGCCGAGCAGCTGATGAGCGTTGAACAGGTAAAAACGCAGGCTTTGGCAGCCAAAGCTAGCGGCAGTTCGCGGATATGCATGGGTGCTGCCTGGCGCAACGTCAAAGACGGCCCCGAGTTTGACCAGGTATTGGATATGGTACGTACACTGAACAGACTGGATATGGAAGTCTGCTGCACCTTGGGTATGCTGACCGAAAATCAGGCTCATCGCCTATCGGAAGCAGGCCTCTACGCCTATAATCACAACCTGGATTCCTCTGCTGAATACTATGAAGAAATTATTTCGACCCGAAGTTACAATGACCGTTTGCAGACCATCGAAAATGTACGCAAAACAAATATTACGGTATGCAGTGGCGGCATTATTGGTATGGGCGAGAGCATAGCCAACCGGGCGGATATGCTGATTACATTGGCATCACTTCATCCGCAGCCCGAGTCGGTACCGATCAATGCGCTGGTTCCGGTCGCGGGCACACCGATGGAAGCCATGGAGACCGTATCGATTTGGGAAATGGTACGCATGGTTGCCACCGCGCGAATTTTATTGCCACAAACGCAGGTTCGCTTATCTGCCGGCCGTACCAAGATGAGTCGCGAAGGGCAGGCCCTCTGTTTTTTTGCCGGGGCAAATTCCATTTTCGCAGGTGATAAACTGCTCACAACCGCCAATCCGGATGTAAACGAGGATATGGATATGTTCAAAACGCTGGGCTTAATCCCACAACAGCCCTTTGAGAAAAAAAGCCAGCCTGAAACTATCGCAATGGAGGATAGTCAATACCAGGCACTGGGTGAAAAACCACAATGGTCGCGACCTGACCACAAAATTCAACGCAACCTGGCCAAACAGCAAGGGAAATAATAGATCGGGGACAGCCTATCAGAGACCGAAAATCAGGAATTGAAAAAAATAATAGCATGACAGCGTATAAGACTGACGATTTCGACAGACAGCACCTATGGCACCCCTATACCAGTATCACAGCCCCACTGCCAGCCTACAAGGTGAAACGGGCAGATGGTTGTGTGATTGAACTGGAAAACGGTCAGCAGCTGATCGACGGCATGTCGTCCTGGTGGTGTACCGTCCATGGATATAACCATCCTGTATTAAATGCTGCAGTAACGGACCAGCTCAACAAGATGTCGCATGTGATGTTTGGTGGTTTGACACATGAACCTGCAATTGCCCTTGGTAAAATGCTGCTTGCGATCATCCCCCCCTCACTCAATAAAATATTTTATGCCGATTCTGGCTCCGTTGCTGTGGAAGCGGCACTCAAAATGGCTGTACAGTACTGGGGGGCACAAAAGAAGATCAACAAGACCAACTTTGTTACCGTTCGTTCGGGTTACCATGGCGACACCTGGAATGCCATGTCTGTATGTGATCCTGTGACGGGCATGCACCGCATCTTCGGCAACACCCTCCCCCTCCGTTACTTCGCAGCCGCCCCTCAAATTGGGTTTGGTGACCAATGGGATGCGAGCGATATTGCCCCCTTAGCAGCGCTTATCAAAACACATCAGGACGAATTGGCGGGCCTGATCCTTGAACCTATTGTCCAGGGTGCCGGTGGAATGCGCTTCTACCATCCCGAATATCTCCGTCAGGCAGCACGACTCTGCAAGGAGAATAATATCTTACTGATTTTTGACGAAATCGCCACCGGGTTCGGTCGCACCGGTAAGCTCTTTGCCTGTGAACATGCGGATGTAGAGCCAGATATTCTATGCCTTGGCAAGGCCTTGACAGGTGGATACATGACCTTATCCGCAGTAATCACTACTACGGCTGTTGCAGAAACCATTTCCAATGGTAATCCGGGTATGTTTATGCACGGTCCGACTTTTATGGCAAACCCGCTGGCCTGCGCCGTGGCACTTGCGTCGATCAAATTATTATTGTCAATGGACTGGAAAGCAAAGGTGAAATATATTGAAACACAGCTGACACAAGCACTTTCCCCGGCAAAAGACTTCCCCCAGGTAGAAGATGTCCGGATTTTGGGAGCTATTGCTGTCATCGAAATGAAAAATCCAGTAGACATGGTAAGTATACAAAAACGATTTGTGGAAGAAGGCGTCTGGGTCAGACCTTTTGGCAAACTGGTTTATATCATGCCTCCTTTTATTATCAATACGGAAGAGTTAAACAAACTGACACAGGCTCTACTCAAGGTCGTCAAAGAAATCGACTAATGGAAAACAATCTACTCGATAGCTTTGTGGATGAACTTCACAAACTCGAAAAACAAGGAAATAGGCGAACACTCCCCCTGATTATCCAGCAGGGAAACCACATCCAATACGAAGAGAAAAACGGTTACAACCTCTCCTCAAACGATTATCTGGATCTGGCTACGGACCTGACATTGCGTGAAGAATTTTTACAATCGGTCAACAGCGAAAATGCGCTTTTCAGCGCTTCATCTTCACGTCTCTTAACTGGAAATCATGTGCTGTATACCCAACTGGAGAAGCGGTTGAGCGCGATGTTCGGTACAGAAAGTGCGCTGGTTTTTAACAGTGGTTATCACATGAACACAGGTATACTTCCAGCCATCTGCCATGGGCGTACCCTAATCCTGGCTGACAAATGGGTGCACGCCAGTCTAATTGATGGCATCCGGCTTTCGACAGCTCAGTATTTCCGGTATCGACATGCCGACTATGCCCATCTGGAAGAATTACTAGCAAAACATGCTTCCCGCTTCGAACGCGTTATTATCGTCACTGAAAGCATATTCAGTATGGACGGCGACTGTACTGACCTTGGTTATCTGGTTCGCCTCAAACATCATTATCCGAACGTCATGTTGTACCTGGATGAAGCCCATGCGGTGGGAGTACGTGGCGAAAGAGGACTTGGTTGCGCAGAAGAGCAGGGATGCATTGCTGCCATTGACTTCCTGACCGGAACCTTCGGAAAAGCGCTGGCATCTTTAGGTGGCTACTTGGTCTGTCGACAGCCGATTCGAGATTACCTGATCAATAAAATGCGGACATTGCTATTCACAACCGCACTCCCGCCGATCAATCTCCTATGGAGTTTATTTATTCTGGAACGCTTGGACAGTTTTTCAGATCGACGTCAGCAATTGCGCAAAAACAGTATATTGCTCAAACAGGAGATCATCGCAAAAGGTTACGAATGCAGCTCACAAAGCCATATTCTACCCCTTATAATAGGCGACAGCAACGCGGCAGTACGGAAAGCCGAAGACCTGCAGCAAAAAGGGTTTTACGTACTGCCCATCCGTCCACCTACTGTACCGGAAGGAACTTCAAGAATACGTATCTCACTAACATCGGGTATAACCACATCGCTTATTCATCAACTTGCAGCAAGCCTATGATATTGAAAAAAATTATCCATGCACTTCATCCGGTCAACCCAGATAATTTGGTACCACTAAATAATCCAGTACCATCCAACAAAAAGCTTGTCCTATTCTTTGCGGGATGGGGAATGGATGAACAGCTGTTCTCGGGTTACGCCCGATCCGAACAGAATCTGATGATCGCCTACGACTATTCTTCCTTAACCCTGGACGAAACCCTGTTAAAAGGCTACGATGAAATCCAAGTTTTTGCCTGGTCTATGGGCGTATGGGCAGCTTCACAGGTATTACCGAAACTGCAGACGCAGCATTATCCGATCGGTACCTGTACAGCCATCAATGGCACGCCATATCCGATTGATGACAACAGAGGAATTCCAGTCCAGATATTCAAAGCCACCTTGAACACGTTAAACGAAAAAACGCTGGATAAATTCAGACTACGGATGTGTGGCTCAAGGGAGACGTTAAACCATTTTCTTGCTAGAGCCCCCAGGCGGGACATAGCGAGCCTTCGAAAAGAATTAGCTGCAATTGAAGAACAGGCAACAGTACAATCCGGTACAACTTTTCAATGGGATCAGGCCTACATCGGAAAGGATGACCGCATCTTCAGTTCGGAAAACCAGCAGCGGGCATGGGCGCACAGCCCCCATACATTTGTCGATACGCCGCACTATCCCAAACAATTATTTAAACAGCTTTTGCAGGAGATCTAAAATACTTAACATCATGGACAAACAACGGATCAGCTCCCGTTTTTCTAAAGCCGCCGCTAGCTATGACTCAGCAGCGGTTGTGCAAGGTCAAATTGCCGAAAAAATGATTCGCCTGCTCCGGAATCATGTTCCCATCAGACCAGATAGGGTACTTGAAATAGGCTGCGGAACCGGACTCCTTTCCCGCTTGCTGCTCCAGCAACTCTCACCGAAGCATACGATCTTCAACGATATCTGCCCGGAAATGATCAAAAGTGTGAAGAGTATTGTCTTGCCGCAGCATAGTTCGCAACACTGCAGCTTTATCTGTGCCGATGCCGAAACCTGTAACTTACCCGGTGAACTGGATCTCATTACCTCCTGTTCCACTATTCAATGGTTTGAAGACCCCAGCGCCTTCTTTGCGCGCTGCCATACCGCACTTCATGCGCATGGTATCCTAGCATTCAGCACATTTGGCGAAGAAAATATGCGCGAGATCAGCAGTACAACAGGAGTCGGCTTAACCTATCATACCCAATCGGCACTGGTAGCGGAATTGTTGGCATTGGGCTATGAAATTCTCTCCGTAGAAGAAGAACTCCTGAGCCTCAGCTTTGAAAGCCCCTTACAGGTGCTCAGCCACCTGAAAGAAACCGGAGTGACAGGCATAAAAAATCATCGCTGGACAAAAAGCAAGCTTCAGGCCTATTGTACCGAATATGTAGATCGTTATGCTGTGGGCACGCGGGTTCCACTGACTTATCACCCCATCTATATCATCGCAAAGAAAAAATGAACAATTCAACAAGTAGCGCTTTAAACCCTGGTTTAGCCGTTTCGGATTGAACAATGAACGCATTAAACAAGAGCGCCAAATAGGAAAGTGAACTGTTACGTAGTAAACCTGCTCCGGAATGTGCTGACAGATGACAGATGACAGATCCCTGCGAAATCTCAACAGCATGTAACACTGAATTGGCAATCGAATAAGCAGCAAAAAAAAATAGAAATGAAAAACAACATTTATTTTGTATCCGGCATAGATACCGGAATAGGCAAAAGTTACGCAACTGGTCTTCTTGCAAAGCAATGGAATGCAGACGGCCTGCGTACAATAACTCAAAAACTGGTACAGACCGGAAACACAGCGATTTCTGAAGATATTACCTTACACCGCGAACTGATGGGTATCGCCTTTACCGAAGATGACCAGGAGAAAATAACCATGCCTGAAATTTTCAGCTACCCTGCATCTCCACACCTGGCTGCACAAATAGATAAACGTGAAATAGACTTTGAAAAAATCAGGCAAGCTACAGCCCAGTTAAGCCAGCGCTATGATGCTGTATTGGTAGAAGGCGCCGGCGGCCTCATGGTACCACTCACGGAGGATTACCTGATCATAGATTATATCAAAGAAATGGGCTATCCTTTGCTTTTTGTAACCTCCGGCAAATTGGGCAGTATCAATCATACCCTATTAAGCCTGGAAGCCATTGCCAAACGAGGAATCAATCTGCATTCGGTGATATACAATACGTTCCCTGTACTCGAGGACAGTACCATCAGCACAGAAACACAGCGTTATCTCCGCAATTATATTCAAAAGTATTTTCCCGAAACCAAATTTATCACTTTATAAATATACCCAAACTCGTGCGTTCTTCCCATTGTAGCGAATCGCTTACGATGAGAAGAACGTCTAATCGCAGTTTTAAATGACCTTAGTCAAGCTGCCCCAGTCAAATTGCTGTATTACCTAAATCCTGCAACGAAAGGTCCGACCGACTGTAGCAGCGGGACTGCTCATGAAAACAGCTTTGCGTGCAAAACACTAGGCCAATAAGGGATCAGTAGTGGTTTCCACTCCGGTCTCCAACCGTCCTGCAAGCTGTACTTCAAAATCAGCCTTACCCAGTCCCTTTATCGCAAGATCGTACCAATTGCCATGCGCGGCAATATCCAAAATCAGCAGAAGCTCTTTACCGGCTCCGATTTCCTTTGTCGCAGCATAATGCTGATAATTCAAACTTTTTATCGCTAGCTGAACAGGCCCGGCATCTAGATTTCGTATGGTCAGCTGCAGCTTGCCTGTTGCTGTTCGGGTCAGTGATTTGAGTTCAGGGCCTACCGTAGCCAACACCGCGGGCGCATCTTTTTGTCCGGCATACTTGCGATAAAAACCATTTGGCCCATGCAGCTCAAAGGCATAGCGCTGCCCTTCAAACTGCCGCAGGTCCCACTGGTAGTCGAGGCGATCCCCGGCTTTGACCGCAAAATTCCAGTTTCGATAGCTTTCGCTTTTCCCCGCTCCGTCTATATAGACAAGTGGACTATACACATTGAAAGGTACACCGCTGGTCTTTTTACCAAATAGACCTGTATCCACCTGCATCGTCAGGTTAAATTGACCATTCTGCACATACCCAAAAGCGTCATGTCCGTAAGGCAATGCTGTCGATTTACGGATTCCCTTTTCCTGTACGCGATTGAATTTCGACGTCCAAACCTGCTGCTTAGCTTGGTTTAGATCCGTAATTTCGATAAAACCGCCCGGATTATCTTTAAATTGGGCGTTGTATATAGTTTCGATATATTGGTTACGTTCGAGGAATGGAAGCTGCTCCTGCGCCTGGACAAAAGGTGTGAAAGCCGCTGTCAGGTCACCACAAATTGTTCTCCGCCAGGCACTGATATGCTCCAGATTGATATTCTTATTGTATTTATGGTTAAAGAAATACTCCAAAAACTGCAATGTGGAGGTATGGTCGAATACCTGAGAACAGACCTTGCCTCCCCGTGACCAGGGTGATGCAATGTACATCGGTACGCGGAACCCCAGTCCCACTGCACCCTCACGCGCCTGTTTCTTTGGAATTCCCTGTTTAAGTTCATTCTCCAGGCGTACCATTTCCACCTCACTGTCAATTCCCGCCGAACAGGCGCCAGTATCTTTTTTCATTAGATCCGGCACGAGGAAAGGTTTCACATGGTCGTAATAACCATCATTCTCATCGTAAGTGATGATAAAAATCGTTTTTTTCCAGACTTCCGGATTTTTGGTCAAAATATCCAATACTTCCGACACATACCAGGCACCGTACCAAGGGGCACTGGGATGATCCGAGAAATTTTTGGGGCCGGCCAACCAGGATACTGCAGGTAATTTACCGCCGTCGACATCTTTTCGGAACTGATCGAGCACATCCCCTTTAGGCACTTCCAAAGTCCGCTTTTTTCCCTGCACTTTAAATTGCAAGGTCTCCAGTTTACGATAATTATGATCTCCCCTATTGACCGTGAAGGCTCGCTGATGTAAGGATTTGCTAAAATCAGACAGCTTACTGTAATTATCGGCACGAAACTCCTTTAGTTCAGCTTCGGCCCGCTCAAGTGCTTCACTTTTCTTGCGGATATCAATCCGGATTTTTTCTGCCTGCTCCTCCGATTCGGGCGATCGCTCTTCAAGCCTGGAAATCTGTCCCGGCAGATCACGTACCTGCGCCTCGAGGTTGCTGACATAGGTATCTTTAAACTTGACCTGATAGGCCTGAAAAAATTCCAATAGGTTACAGCCAAAGTTGGACAACCAGGCACGCTCCTCGCCCGATAGTCCGCCACCGCAGCTCGTTTCATTTTGATAAAAACGCCAATCGATATTGTTCTTTTCCAACAGTTCGGGAAAGGTTTGCCAGGTCATTTTTCCATAACCAAAGTCATCATTCCGAATATTGACCTTTTGCAATCCATCCTTTATTTCGGTGATCTTCCCAGTCCAAAAGAAGGAGCGGTTGGGGGTTGTACTGGTCATGCCCGAACAGAAATTTTGATCACATACGGTAAAAGCATCGGCCAACGCATAATGGAAAGGCAAGTCCTCACGCGTGAAATAACCAAGGGTCAGTGGCATCGCTGCATATTGCTTATTGCCCGATTGCTTGGCAGTCAGCCATTGGTCGTATTTCCCGTCATTGTAGGCATCCACCTGACTTGCCCTGCTATGGGGAAGTGAGCCCATCCAGGTTACCTTGCTCTCTTTGAGATTTAGCCGAAAAGGGGCAAACACCTTCCCTGCCTTATCTGTCTGATACCATACCGGGAGATCATTGGGCAAGCGCACCGCACGGGGATCATTGAATCCACGTACGCCGGAGAGACTCCCCAACGTATGATCAAAGGAACGGTTTTCCTGCATCAGGATCACGATATGCTCGGCATCCAAAAAGCTGCTGCCGGGTGCTGGATCGATGGCAAAGGCCTTTTGGATAGAGGCCGGCATAAAATTGGCAATACCGGCAGCTCCGGAAAATAACAAGCTCTTTCGAAGAAATTCTCTTCTGCTTTCCATAATGTTTATCTATAATTTCGATTTGAATCTACTTAGATTTCTTTTTGTTTCATATTTCTTCGTGTAAATCTTGTGTTACTAAATTATTTGCAGGAGAAGAATGTGACAAATGGAGAAGAATGTGTCCTAGGGAGGAATATCGCAAATGGGATCCGATGGACAGGGTTTACAAAATTTGCTTACTTTTACAGAAGGACAATGCATACATTTATGGTGGACATTTTGCTACTCGAAGACGACAGGATTCTTTCTACGGAAATTAAATCCTTTTTATTAAGTCAGGGTTTCTCCTGTGACCAGGCCTTTGATGGCATTGAGTTTCTCGCACAGACGCATCAAAAAAAATATGGCTTTTACCTGCTTGACATTAATGTACCCAAGATCAATGGTTTAGAAATCTGTAAAAAAATACGAAGTCACGACGCCATGACCCCGATCATGATTCTCTCGGCCTATGATGATATCGACGACAAAAAGGAAGCCTTTCTCCGTGCTGCGGACGATTACCTAGTCAAGCCCTTCGTACTGGATGAGTTGTTGCTTCGCATCAATTCACTTCTTCGCCGGCAGCAGCATAACGAAAACAATAGCCCCAAAACGCTGATTATAGATGATCTGATCATCTACCCGGACGAAGCCCGGGTACTCCGGTCAAATGAAGAAATCAACCTGACGCAGAAAGAATTTCAGTTGTTGCTAATTTTGGCGCAGGCCAATGGGCGAACTTTATCGAAGCAACATATTTCGGAGGAGGTTTGGCAAAATCAATTCCAGACAACACAAAATACCATCGAAGTTTATATCAATTTTTTACGCAAAAAAATAGACAAGAATTTTGAAAACAAACTGATTCATACCAGACCTGGATTTGGCTATTACCTCGCTGCCGATAAATGACTTTAAAAAAGAAAATAGCGATCAGTTTTAGTATTGCGTTCTCCATTTTATTTGGCATCGCAATGCTCATCATCTATTATGCCAGCGTTGACTTCAGAAACGATCAATTCCGCCAGCGTCTGGTCGATAAACTGGATTATATTTCACATTACATTGCCAATACGCCTTCTTTTGACCGCGAATCTTATAAAACTTATTTTCAGGACATTGAAGATGGGCTCTTTTATGAGGATGTCATTATCCTGGACAGGGACAAAAAACTTATTTTCAGCACGGTAAAAGACAAAACAATTACCTGGAACCAAGCGATCATCAACCGCCTGGAAAATGAAAAACGAATCTTCTATAAGCAGGATCAATATGAAATATTGGGCAAATATTACCTGATCAACAATCAGGCATATTACCTTTTGGTCAAGGCCCAGGATTATTCCGGCAACGAAAAGCTGGACCACCTGGCTATTGTATTAACGATCTTGTTCCTATTGAGTACGTCATTGATCTGGATCTTTAGCTATAACCTGATTCTCCGCTTACTGAAACCATTGGACAAACTCAAAAAGGATATCACGCAGATCAATGCCAGTAAGCTGACCAATCCGGTTAAATATGCCGGAAATACGGACGAAATCGCGGTATTGACCCAAGCATTCAATACCATGTTGAAACGGCTTTCCGGGGCATTTGAATCCCAAAAGGAATTTAATTCGAGTGCTTCCCACGAGCTGCGTACACCGCTGGCCAGAATGTCATTCCAGTTGGAGAACCTCCGGCATCAACAGCAGCTGGAGGAAGGGGTCAGTCATGTACTTGACAATATTGCAAAAGAAACACAGCATCTTTCGGAAGTCACCAACTCATTGATGTTGCTTTCGAAGTTTGATTCGGCGACGCTCCAAACGACTTATCAGGAAGAACGCATTGATGAAATCATTTTTACGGCATACGAAAAGGTTGCAAAGGCTTTCCCCGATCTGCAACTTGATTTTTTCATTAAAGGCGTCGCAGATCCCAGATTAACCCTCATTTGCTCGGCACAGTTAATTGAAATCGCTTTTGTCAATCTATTCAAAAACGCAGCACTATACTCCTATCATCCGGAGGTAAGTGTCGTTATCCATGAATCTCCGACACAGCTGAACGTATTGGTCACCAGTCATGGGGCTGCCCTGAGTGCCACTGATCAAAAGCGTATTTTTGATGCGTTCAGCCGCGGTGAGAATGCCTCCGAAACCATCGGTTCGGGCCTGGGACTACGGATCGTCAAACGCATTATGGATTCCCATCAGGCTAGCATCGAATACAAAGCCAATACAGGGCATTCGGCGCATATTTTTATACTCAGATTCCCGATCTCCGGTTCGACGGCTGAAGCCGACGATTCCCAGCCCACCCCTGATCGACTGAGCTGAAAAACGATTAAATTTTAAGCTTTTTTTAAGTATTTATTAAGGGGCTTTTAATCTGGGTGCTCTTTCTTTGTTGCATAAGATTCGATCATGATGACAAAGAAATCCTTGCTATTTTTGCTGTTTTTAAACGCGGTTGCTTTCGCACAACAGAAACCGACGGTAGCGCTCAATGCTATTCATCCGGAAAATGCAACCGTTCGTGCTGAAACTACTATTGATAAAACAATACCGCAGTCTTCCGGCAGAAAAATGACGCTGCTTGAATGCGAAGAAGCCTTCCGTAAGAACAACCTCTCTTTATTGACGCAACAATATGATATCAGCCAGGCTGAAGCGGATGTCATTCAGGCCAGGATCTGGGAGCTTCCGCAACTGGAAGTCGCCGTCAACGCCTATGATCCACAAAATAAAAAGGCATTCCATGTGGGCGGATCAAAAGATGCCAGCATATCCCAATTGCTTTATCTGGGTGGAAAAAAGAAAAATGAGGTTGAATTCGCCAAATCAAATGTCGAACTTTCGAAATTACAATTCAGCCAGTTGCTGGCCAGTCTACGCGCACAACTAAGAACAACATTCTATTCCCTTTATTTCGAACAACATAAACTGGCCGACATCAATGTACAACTGGATTACCTCAACAGCTTATTGACCGCCTACAAAGAGGAAGGGAAAAAGGGAAATGTTTCCCTTCGGGATCAGGTTCGCCTACAGACCATGGCCATCGATCTAACCAACGAAAAAACGAGTGCCACCAATGCCATTATTGCGATGCAACAACAGTTAAGGGTGCTGCTCTCCAATCAAGAGGACGTGCTTCCCAATCTGTCAGATGCTGAAGCGGATCGGGAACTGGCCATCAGGCCAGCAATAAGCATGGACAAAATATTTGACCTGGCACTTGAAAACAATGCGGACTATCAGTTTGCGTTAAAAACAGCCGAAAGCTCACAGCTGTTTACCAAGTGGCAAAAATCCCTGAATACACCGGACATCAATCTGGGCATAGAATACAGCCAGAACGGAGGTACATTTCACAATGAACTGAACCTCAAAGCAGCTATCCCACTTCCGTTATGGAAACAAAACAAAGGAAACATCATCAAGGCCAAATATGCGGAAGAAGAAGCCAAAAAAAATATCGAGGTACAGCGACAGCTGCTGGAATCACAGATCCGAGCCAACTACCAGTCCTGGGAAAATCAATACAAGCAATATTTCGCGATCACGGCTGACGACCTGCACAATATTGCTACAGTCTATGATGGTGTGTTCAGCAATTTCAGAAAAGGCAATATCTCCCTGGTTGAGTTCAGTGATTTTATGGATAGTTACCGCATATCCATCCTCAAACTTTACGATATGAAAAAAGAAATTATTCTTAATGCCGAGCAACTTAACTACTTGGCGCAAACCCCTATATTCAATTCAAGCCATGTCAACTAAACAACTTCTCCTCAGCACTGTGGCCATCGTATTCCTATACGCCTGCCAAAATCATAAAGAAACGGACAATTCAGCGATTGTCAAAGGTTTTGAAATCAGTGAAACGATGCTCAAATCGACGAGTTTCGTCCCCGTAAAAAAAGAAAATGTGACCGAGGAACTCAATTTCTTCGGTAAGATATCGGCCGATCAGAATAATTACATTGACATCTTTCCACTGGTTGGTGGAAATGTCGTATCCGTCAATGTATCCCTGGGGGATTATGTACGTAAAGGTCAGGTGCTCGCCACAATCCGAAGTACAGAGGTCGCTGGGATACAGAAAGACTTATCCGATGCAAAAACAGATCTGCTCCTTGCCGAAAAGAATTACCGTGTTGCAGAGGATATGTATAACGGCAAATTGAGTACCGATAAGGACATGCTTGAGGCCAAGGGGCAATTGGCCAAAGCCAAAGAGCAGTTGCGCCGTTCAGAAGCCGTCAGTCAGATCTACAACGTCCGTACCGGCAATATTTATTCCGTTGTATCTCCAATTGACGGGTATATTGTCCAAAAAAACATCAATAAAGATATGCAGTTGCGCAGCGACCGCAGTGACAATATTTTTGATGTAGCCAACACCAAAGATGTGTGGGCAATACTTAATGTCAATGAAACGGATATCGAAAAGATCAGTATGGGTATGCCAGCCGTTGTTTCCACATTAAGCTATCCCGATAAAAAATTCAAAGGCAGCATCGACAAGATCTTTAAAATCATTGACCCTCAGACTAATGCCATGCAGGCGCGTGTTGTACTGGACAACAAAGACGGTCTGCTTATTCCGGAGAGCAAGGCCACGATCAAACTACTCCATCATTCCAATACACAGGCCCTCGCCATCCCCTCAGATGCGGTGATTTTTGATCAGAACAAGTATTTCGTATTAATCTATAAGTCACAGAATGACATCAAGATCCGTGAGATCCAACCGCTGAAACAAAATGAAGAAATCACCTACGTCAGCTCAGGTTTACAGGAAGGCGAGCAGGTGATTGTCAACAACAAGCTTCTGATTTATAGAGCATTGAATAATTAACCTGTATAAGCTTTTTCGAGCATGAACAAATTCATTAAAAATATTATTGCCTTTTCCATAAAAAATAAAGCCTTTACCTTTATCTGGGTGGGCATTTTGGCAATTGCCGGCTTTATAAGTTTCAAAAGTATGCCGATTGAGGCATTTCCGGATGTAACCAATACGCAGATCACCATCATCACCCAATGGAATGGCCGTAGTGCGGAAGAGGTCGAACGTTTTGTGACCACCCCCATTGAATTGGGCATGAGTCCTGTTCAGAAGAAGACCAGCATCCGCAGTACCACCATGTTTGGGCTTTCCATTGTTAAAATCATCTTTGATGATGGCGTAGACGATACTTTTGCACGTAATCAGGTCAACAATTTACTACGCTCGGTCAGTCTTCCCGAAGACATTGATCCGGAAGTGCAACCACCATACGGTCCAACGGGAGAAATATTCCGGTATACCCTACATAGTGACCAACGGAATTCAAGAGATCTGCTGACTTTGCAAACCTGGGTTATAGACCGGGCATTGAGGGGTGTTCCAGGGGTGGCTGACATCAATGTGTTCGGTGGGCAGGATTTGGTCTATGAGATCAGTACTGACCCCATCAAATTGGACAAATATAACCTTACACCCCTACAGGTTTATGATGCGGTCAGCAAAAGTAACCTCAATGTCGGTGGGGATGTGATCGAAAAAAGTGGACAGTCCTATGTCGTGCGCGGTATCGGTCTGGTCAATTCGATCAATGACATCGAAAACATTACCGTGATCAACGAACGCGGCAACCCAGTATTTGTCAAAAATGTAGCGGAGGTCAAAGAGAGTTCCATGCCCCGGGTAGGGCAAGCCGGTTTTGGCAAAAGTGACGATGTTGTTGCCGGTACAGTGGTGATGCGCAAAGGAGAGAATCCCAGGGAGGTATTGGCAGCCGTAAAAGCAAAAATTGCGGAACTCAACGACAAGATATTGCCCAAGGATGTCAAAATGCAAACGTTCTATGACCGTGACAATCTGATGGATTTTACGACACATACCGTGATGCATAACCTGATCGAGGGTATCGTTCTGGTCACCCTAATGGTATTGCTTTTTATGGCGGACTGGCGGACGACTGTAATCGTTTCCATCGTTATTCCCCTCGCCCTATTATTCGCGTTTTTATGCCTTAAACTGGCGGGTATGAGTGCCAATCTACTTTCTTTGGGTGCGGTGGATTTCGGAATTATCATCGATGGTGCCGTAGTCATGGTCGAAGGTATATTTGTGATGCTGGATCATAAAGCCCATAAACTGGGCATGGAAAAATTCAACAAAATGGCCAAAGCGGGTTGGATCAAACAAACCGGTACCGGATTGGGGAAAGCCATTTTCTTTTCCAAACTGATTATCATCACCTCCTTGATCCCGATCTTTTCCTTTCAAAAGGTGGAGGGCAAGATGTTCTCGCCGCTGGCATTTACACTCGGTTTTGCCTTATTGGGGGCACTGTTATTTACATTGACCCTGGTACCGGCCCTATCCCATATCCTGTTGAACAAAAATGTCAAAGAAAGACATAATCCTTTTGTGGAGTTTTGGAACCGAGTAGTGGCAAAAGGTTTTGGATTTACTTTTAGAAATAAACGTCTGAGTTTAATTGTTGCTCTGGCCATCCTCGGTACCGTATTATTTTCCGCAAAATTTCTGGGAACAGAGTTCTTGCCCACCTTGAACGAAGGATCACTTTGGGTAACCGCCGAAATGCCGATGAGCACTTCCTTAAAGGAATCCATCAAAACCACCAAAGTGTTAAAAACGACATTGGAATCTTTTCCGGAGGTAACCGGTGTATTATCACAAACCGGACGAAGTAATGATGGAACGGATCCGAATGGTTTTGGATTTGTGCAATTTGCCGTAGCGCTGAAACCCAAGGAAGAATGGACACGAAAGATCAGCATGGATCAGCTGATCGAAGAAATGGACCATAAACTCAAGCAGTACCAAGGGATCACCTACAACTATTCACAACCCATTTCGGACAATGTCGCGGAAGCTGTCGCAGGATTTAAGGCCGAGAACGGGATTAAGATCTTTGGTGACAACCTTGCTACGCTGGACCGCCTATCGAAGGAGGTCTTCGCACAGATCAAGGATATACAGGGAATCAAAGAGCCCGGTATTATCCTGAATATTGGGCAGCCGGAAGTCAGTGTTATCCTGGACAGAACACGCATGGCTGCATTTAACGTGCTGCCAGCCGATGCACAGGCGGTACTGGAAATGGCTTTTGGCGGCAAGACCGCTTCAGTCTTATACGATGGTGAACGCAAGTTTGACATTCGGCTGCGGTATGCCCCGGAATACCGGAAGACAGAGAAGGATATTGCCCAGCTGATGGTGCCCTGCGGCGATGGTACGTTGATCCCGTTGAAAAGTATCGCAACAATAGAAAAGGACAATGGAGCAGCCTTTATCTATCGGGATAATATCCAACGCTATATCGGCATCAAATTTTCCATTCGCGACCGTGACCTAGGGAGTACCATAGCCGAGGCGCAGCAGAAAGTCAGCAAGATCAAATTGCCTGATGGCTATTCCATTGGCTGGACAGGCCAGTTCGAGAATCAGCAACGGGCAACCCATCGTCTGGCGCAAGTGGTGCCGATCAGTCTGCTTTTGATCTTCTTCTTATTGTTTATTTTATTCGGCAATATCAAGGATTCCTTGCTTGTTCTAGCCAATGTTCCTTTTGCATTGATCGGCGGAATCATTGCACTGCATGTGACTGGCATGAATTTCGGGATCTCCGCTGGCGTGGGTATGATTGCCTTATTTGGGATATGTATCCAAAATGGTGTTATCCTGATTTCCGAATTCCACCAGAACAAAAAAGATGGCCTGCCCAATGATCAATCGATCTACAAGGGTGTCAAATCGCGTACCCGTCCTGTTGTGATGACCGCATTAATGGCTTCCATTGGCTTGTTGCCAGCAGCACTCTCTACCGGTATAGGTTCGGAATCGCAAAAACCTTTGGCGATCGTCATTATCGGCGGATTGATATCTGCCACCATCCTGACATTGCTCGTATTCCCGATCATCTATGATATCTTCAATCGGGGGGAAAAAGTACAACGGAGAGTAGCAGATTAATACAATCATCACCTCTGCCTACGCCATGAGGCGTAAGGCAGTATTTCGTTTTTGGCTCAACTATGGATGTAACATTTGTATCTATTCGGTCCATAAAGTTTCAAAAGCAACAAAAAGCCCTTAAGTTTACAACAAATTATCGTCTGCGGGGTATCGTACCACGCAGGATCAATAGACAAAATATATGACTATTCTCACCTTTACGCTCATCCTTCTTTTGGGTGCATTTGTTGCGGGCCTCTTAGGGTCCCTAACAGGCCTGGGCGGCGGAGTGGTCGTCATTCCATTGCTGACCCTCCTCTTTCATGTCGATATCCGTTATGCCATTGGCGCCGCATTGCTGGCTTCAATTGCCACCTCTTCGGGTGCCGCCACTGCCTATGTCAAGGAGGGAATTACCAATATCCGGCTCGGGATGTTTCTGGAAATTGCAACTACGGTAGGTGCTGTTATCGGTGCTATCATTGCGATCTATATGCCCACCAATACCATTGCCATTATCTTTGGCGTAGTACTGATCTTTTCAGCCGCAATGACGGTACGCAAGAAAAATGAGCAGGCTTTTTCGGGTGGTTCGGCTTTAGCCGAAAAGTTAAAACTAAACAGTACATATCCTTTGGATGGCAAGCTCGTGCCCTATAAACTGAGCAATGTGGTCGGTGGTTTTTCGTTAATGGGTGTCGCAGGTATCCTATCGGGCTTACTAGGCATCGGTTCGGGCTCCCTTAAAGTACTTGCCATGGATAGTATGATGAAAATCCCCTTTAAGGTCAGTACTACAACAAGTAATTTTATGATCGGGGTGACAGCAGCTGCCTCAGCCGTAGTCTATCTACAACGTGGGTATATGGATCCGGGAATCGCCTTCCCTGTTATTTTAGGTGTACTTTGTGGTGCGATTACCGGTTCAAAGCTCCTGAAAAGAATGAATCCCAAGACCTTGCGTATTATTTTCGCCGTCGCCATCACCTTGGTTGCACTGGAAATGATTTTCAATGGATTTCAACATAAATTTTAGACGAACACATTGTAGACAACTGATATTCAATGGCATCATAAGCAATATATCCATTTTTGAACAATGGGCTTATTTGAACAAAAAACGTAACGTACTCGTATTGGCAATAGACATTTAACAAGTAATTATTTGCAGATGAAACAGGTATTTTCAAAAATCTATTGGGGCGATAAAGATATCTCATTGCTAGTGGGACAGATCTTACGCACAGGTGTGATCCTGGCTTCCGCTATTCTGGTGATTGGTGGGATCTGGTATTTGACCGTGCATGGACAGGACGCAGTACCTAATTATAAAGATTTTGTCGGTGAAGGAAAAGCCAATACAACGATCAGCGGTATTATCGTGGGGGCATTTAACAAAAATATTCCCCAGATCATACAACTCGGGGTCTTACTCCTGATCTGCACGCCAATCGTACGGGTGATCGGCTCGCTATTTGGCTTCATCATCGAAAGAGACAAGCTCTATGTTATCATCACGTTGATTGTGCTGACTGTTATTATAGGCAGTATATTGAGCGGAGTCAAGGGATAGCCCGGCAGGAGAACCCCGCGTTATCTTTTGGATCTCAGCCAGGTAGATTTTTCCAGTGCATATTCAAAATTTCTCCGCTCGGGTTCATTAACATAGGAAACCAATTTCTCGGCTACCTTGCTTGCCCCCAAGCGCTCAACAGCTTTCTGTGAACGGATATTTTCTGCGCCTACATGTAAATAGATCTTATCCACAAAATTAAAGGCAAAGTCAAACATCATTTCTTTGACCAAAGGATTGATCCCGGTCCCCCAATAGGCGCGTGCATAGAACGTGAAACCAACAAAAATAGATTTTTCCGTTTCATTCAAACCATAATACCGGGTACTTCCGATGCATTCGCCCGTCGTTTTATCCAAAATAAGATAAGCTGCTTTGCTTTCCAATGCGACATCAAAAAAAGAGCGAAAAACCTCCTCTTTCCAGCGGTCTTTATTGGGATGCTGTTCCCATATCAGCGGATCTTTTGCTACTTGATAAAGTGCATCAAAATCGCTGGGATCAATCAGCTTTAATACGACCTTATCATTTTCAAGTTTATTCGGTGCTACAAACTTCATTTGAACATGTTTAACGTTGGATTTTTACCAAATTTTAAATTTTAATAAAAGATACCAATTATTGATGAAACCAAATTGAATAACACCTGCTGTTATTCAAATATTACACCAAAATGTTCAATTATCGATCAGGATTACATTTAGATCCGATGATCATCCACAATAACTTTACTGACAATAAGCAAGAAACGATCAAACTGGTAAAAACGGTTGAAGTGTCACTACCGGAAACACAAATTCGACAGGGACAAAGTTTCGCAAATTACATGATTCCATAAAATCTTCTGCGGAATGAATATCAAATACCGCAGCGGAAATGATTATAGTTGACATATGTCCCTTTAATGCGTATAAAATTGGTAAAAAATCAGTCCAGTGATTAAATTAACAGCGCAAAATTTCGTATTTTACCCCCTAATGGAACAGTTCAAGGAATTTGTAAAACAGCGGATCAATGTCAGTGAAGAGGAATTAAATGATATTGTATCACGATATCAGGTCAGAAAAATCAAGAAGAAAGAATACTTTTTAAGGGCGGGTGAGGTCTGTCATTATGAAGCTTATGTCCTCAGTGGACTGTTTAAATCATTTTATGTCACGGCTGATGGTATAGAACATATCCTACAATTTGCGATTGAAGACTGGTGGGTGGGGGATATTGCCAGCTTCAACTATCAGGAACCGGCCTTGCAGAATATCCAGGCCCTAGAAGATTCGGTGGTACTGACTTTATCGAAAACAGCTAAAGATAAACTCTACGAAGACCATCCGATCTATGAGAAGCTTTCCAGAATTATGGCCCAACGGGCACAGATTGCTTCCCAACACCGTATTATATCAAGTATAGGATTTACAGCCCAGGAGCGTTATCTGGATTTCATTAAACGTTATCCTAAAATATACCCCCGGATCTCCAATATGCAGCTGGCGTCGTATCTAGGGGTAACACAGGAGTTTCTAAGCCGATTGAAAAGACAGATTTTAAAGCCTAATCGAAATTCTTGACCTACATCAATTTTTTCTATTTAAGATTATCACACCTTTGCAGAAGCTTGTTCAAACAAACATTTTGAGCAATTAAACGTTTGATAAATAAACAAATAGAAAACAACATGAATAGATTTTTCCAATTTCTGGCAGTAGCAGTATTAATGGTTAATGTTGCTGTAGCACAAGTAAAATGGTCTGCTGACCCTGGACATACCAACGCGAGATTTGACATCAAACACCTTGGAATAAGTTTTGTCGATGGTCAGTTTACCAAAGTGGAGGGAACAGTGGAAACCGCAACTGCAACAAGTTTTAACAATGCAAAAGTAAACTTTTCCATTGATGTCAATAGCATTGACACCCGTATCGAAGCACGTGATAACCACTTAAAAACAGATGATTTCTTCGCGGCAGACAAATTTCCAAAGATGACTTTAAAATCTGTCAGCTTAAAAAATGCGAAAGCGAAAGGTAAATATATCATGGTAGCCGATCTGACCATCCGTGACGTAACTAAAAAAGTAACGTTTGATGTCACTCAAAATGGTGGCGTTATTACTGATCCTTGGGGAAAAACACGCGCTGGTTTTACAGCAAAAACAAAAATCAACCGCCAGGATTTTGGTATCAAATACAATGACAAATTACCTTCAGGTGTAGAAGCTGTTGCTTCTGATGTGGATATCATTGTTAATACAGAATTGGTTCTGAACTAAGCTACGACTTTTTACATCACACAAACTGAAATTAGCTACCCAAGATTTTGGGCAGCTAATTTTTTTTACGGCTATAGCCGTAAACCAATCTCTTTTTCTCGCCTTTAACCCTTTGCCGTAATTTGACTGCAGGTATTTTCCATCTTAAAACCCTTTCAACATCCCACCATCCAGCGGAATATTGGTTCCGGTGAGGTAGTTGGCATAGGCCGAGCAAATGAAAGCCACCAGGTAGCCATATTCTTCGGGCTTACCCAAGCGGGCTGCCGGCACCTGCTTTAAACGTAGCTGCAGCGCTTCCTCATAGGATATACCCAATCGCTGTGCATCCATATTAGTTAAGGATTGAATCCTCTCAGTATCAAATAAACCCGTTAAGATACTATTGACAGTCACACCTTCCTTTGCAACATCATCTGAAAGCGATTTGCTCCAGCTGATCAGTGCGGTGCGGATGGTATTTGATAGAACCAGGTTAGACACAGGTTCCTTCACGGTGGAAGATGACACATTAATAATGCGTCCATAACCGTTTGCCAACATGTAGGGTAAGGCACAGGATGTCGTATAACAGTGATTTTGAAATAAAAGTTCAAAGGCATGCTGGTAATCCGCCAGATTTTTCTGATCAATTGTCCCCGCCTGTGGCCCATTGGAGTTGTTGACTAGAATATCCACCCTATTGGATTCAAAATAGTTGTCTATTTGTACTTTATAGTCTTCATGATCATTGTAATCCACCAGAATATATTGGTGTACCTGCCCTCTTGAGCTATCCAGGTCTGCTAGCGTATCTCGTAGCTTATTTTCATTACGGGAGGCCAGGGTGATGCTTGCACCGCAGGAGGCCAAAACTTTGGCTATTCCGGCACCGATACCGGCGGAACTTGCACCAATCAAGGCTTTTTTTCCAATTAGATTGATTTCCATCTTTATTCGTATGCTTTTATCTTATATCAGATTATTCATTGTGTATAGTAAAGTCGCTGAACTCCAGCAGTTGATTTAATCATTGTCCTTTGCGCGAATCATGGCGATAAACAGATAGACAGCAAAGACCCATGCCGACCCCAAGCATATCCAGGCAAAAACAGGGATTCCCAGCCATTTGGGTTCAATACGCGCGACAATCACCATTCCGCCCAATAAGTTGAGTGACATAAACATAATACCGATCACTATGCGATTGACCCCTTTACGGAGTATGGCATTGAAGGAGCGCGCACTGATCAGACGATGATTTAAAGTGAAATTACCTGTTCGGAACAACCTTACTAAAGCACGCATATCCTCGGGAAGTTTCTCGACATCCCGTGCGAAAGACTCGATCTTATGTTTTCCTTTCTTGAACATCGCTTCCGGCGAAAGCCGTTCCATCATAATCCTTCGGGCAAAAGGCTTGATGCTCTCCATAATATTCAGGTCCGGATAAAGCTGGCGTCCGATGCCTTCCATCAGCGAAATACCCCGCATGAGCTGATAGATATATTCAGGAAAATACAAGCGGTTGTCACCGATAATTTTCCAGAGTTTATTGAACAATAGATCAAGACTCAGATCACCTAGGGAGACATTGTCGATCATGTCAAAAATCTCATACAATGAGCGTTCAAACTGGTTTCGGTCAGGGATATGGCTCACTACGGCGACATCTTCAATGACATCTGCCAGTCGGACCGCATCTTCGGAAATTGCCGATTGGATAAATTCTTCGAGCTGTCTACGGTCAATTCCGAGCAGTTTACCCATGTTACCAAAATCCAGAAAGGCAATGCGTCCGTCGGGCATTACCATCATATTACCGGGATGTGGGTCACCATGAAAAAAACCGTGGATAATCACTTGTTCCAGATACAGATTGATTCCATTTTTCACCAAGGTTTCCACATCCATTCCCCGTCGTTTTATTTCCACGGCATCCGTTACTTTGAAACCATCGAGATACTCCATACAGAGTACACGGTCAGAGGAGAGATCGGGATAAACTTTGGGAACTTTGATCAGTTTGTTGGCTTTAAAATTTTTAGCAAACCGTTCGATATTATGGCGCTCGATGACCAGCGACATTTCCTCCTGCAGGGTCATGGCAAAGGATTCTACGATCAGGGAAAGGTTGAGATTTTCCAATGCGTCATTGTACATGGTCAGTATCTTGGCGATGTCCCGCATGAGTGCAAGATCAACGCGCATGACTTCATCTATTCCTGGCCGCCGCACTTTTAAGACAACATTTGTACCGTCTTTTAATGTCGCCCGATAGACCTGAGCAATGGAAGCGGCGGCAAAAGGTTTTGACGCAATGCTTTGAAATTGTTCTGCGACATCAAGTCCCAATTCCTCGGTAAGATAATCCTGGATGTCAACTTCAAAAGGCGGAACATTATCTTCTAGCCGTTTGAGTTCCTCGACAAGATCTTTGGGGAGCAGTCCTTCACGGGTGGATGCCGATTGTCCCAGCTTGATAAAGGCTGGCCCGAGCTCTTCCAAAGCCATACGGATACGCGTATATACACTGATCTTATCAACATCTATATTACGTTCTAAGCTTGCTCTTGGCCCTTTCCATGGCAATCGGGCGATGGCATCTTTGAAACCATATTTTGCCAATATGCTTAAGATCTGGGAACTCCGTTGTAACTTCTTGGTCGGATTGTACATCATGGACAAGGATTTTCGAAAACAAGATACGGAACAAAAACCTTACCTTTTTCATTCCATGGTTTATTGAAAGTAAAAATTCACTTGCCTACAGATTTTTTGGTTATTCAAAATAAACTATTCTGCTTCCATCTGATCCAGGTTTTCTTTGATCTGTTTGAGATAATCTCCATAATAGGCGCGGATCATAAATTCGGTGATCAAGACAATAATTAAGATGGAAACAATCGCCGAGAGTGCCATCCATGCGATAAAATTGGGATCCTGCTGGAGCGTCTGTTTAAAATGATATAATTTTTCAAACCAGGCGATTGCCCTATTTTGACCAATCATAACGAGATAAAGGAATAAACCCTGGGGGATCATCACATAAGCTACGATACGATAGGTCTCGACTGCGTATTTAAGATCGTAATAGAGCTTGAGGAGATGTTCGCGGGATGCCAGTAGATCGATCTGCTTGGCGCTTTTGATCAGGTAATAAAATCGACGGTAATAGAGCAGGCTAGACAGCGAAATCTGTACAAGAAAAAAGTAATACGCAAAAGCTGCATAGCCTGAGATTTTATAAACCGGCAACATAGGCACAGCAATCAGGAAAAACATGCATACCACCCAGGATACAAATTCCCGCTTGATATTGCGTCTCAGCTTGACCATGATATTACCGACCTCCTTATAGTGTTTGAGATTTGGATTTTGTAAATCCTCATCTGTAGGCTGCTCTTGCCACGATTTTTTTAACTCATCAAAATTCATAATTGTATTTTTTAATGATTTGTTGAATCCGTTCTTTCGTACGATTTAATTTAACCCGGGCATTGACTTCAGATATACCCAGATGCGCCGCAATTTCACGGTGGCTCTGACCTTCCAAAAATAAAAAGATCAATGCCTTTTCTACAGCGTTCAGTTCATGTACTGCCTGATAGAATATTTTTAGCTGTTCGTCTCTATCCGGATTATAGGATTCTTCAGCGAAGTCATGTCGTTCTTCCAGGCTATCGTAGATCCGATGTTTTTTCTCTTTCTTTAAAAATACCATCGCGGTATTCAGTGCAACCCGATACATCCAGGTTGAAAATTTACTTTGCTGCTTAAATGTTGCATAAGATTTCCAGAGCTGATATACGATTTCCTGATAAAGATCCTGCCGACCATCCTGATCATCCATATACATACGGCTCACCTTGACGATAATTCCTTTATTTTCGTCAATCAACTGGAGAAATTCTGTTTCCGAATGGGCCAATGGTAAATTTTTCTTTTAAGATCTTTTCAGGTAATAAGTATCGCAAACAAACAAAGTGTTACAGCTTAATTTAAAAATATGTAAATTGTTCATAAAAAGGAGGCAAATCACAATATTAATTATGGAAAATATATTTTATGAGGGGCAGGTCATCTGGGCGCAAATAGATGCCAATAGGCATATGCGACATTCTGCCTATGCGGATATCTGCGCACAGGCCCGGAGCAATATGTTGAATAAAATGGGATTTTCTTTGGACAAGTTCGCCCAGTTTCAGATCGGACCGATCTTATTTCGGGAGGAACTGATCTACAGCAAGGAAGTGCATTTGGATGAATATGTTCAGGTAAAAGTAGAATTGACCAAATACAATAAGAGCAATAGTCGATTTTCTTTTATCCATCAAGTTTACCGCGAAGATGGCACCCTATGCTGTACGGTTAACGTTGACGGTGCTTGGCTGGACCTTAAACTGCGAAAATTGACCAAATTACCAGAAGAAATGGAACCCTATCTCGCCAAAGTGCCGCGCGCAGCGGGTTATGAAGAGATCGGATAAAAAAATCCCTCGGAATACAACATATTCCGAGGGATCAAAACATAAACTAACCTAAAAACTATCTTATTCTGAGCATCAGCCGACTAGCTGTCGGGAGCTGCTAATCCTAGGATCGATATACCCAGATATGATCCGGATAAACTTATTTTACCTCGATCAAACGCTTTGCAATGATAGCGTCTTCTTTCTTACCAACCGTCAAGACCAATATCCCGCCTTCATAGGCAGCTTCGATATTGCTGTAGTCAACCGTTTCGGGTAAGGTAAATGATCTTGAAAATGAACTATAGTTGAACTCCTTCTTGCTATAAAGCTTTTCTTCACTTACTTGCTCTTCTTTTTTCTCAGCTGAAATCGTAATCAGATTTTTATCCACATTGATTTTAAAATCTGATTTATCCAATCCCGGAGCAGCCATCTCGATCTTAAATGATTTTTCGGACTCCGAAATATTTACTGCTGGAACACGTGAGACCAAACGGTCTGAAATAAAATTATCGTTAAATAAATTGTCAAATACAGTATTTACAAATGGATTTACTGCGTCTGTGTTCAAACTTTTTGTAGGGAATTTAATTAATGCCATTTTTTGTCCTCCTAATTTTTTTATTTTTTGTTAAGCTTTATTTTCTAACTCTTTTGTAGGGGATATTCAATTCACGTACCAACCGCAAAACAAAGACAAAATGACATTTTTAATTAACACGAAGCGCCATTTTGACACTAACGCATTAAAATAGCCGACAAAAAGAGCTTGCATTATCATTGTATTGCTTTACGCATCCCACACCTGATATAGCATTAACGTAGCAGCAGCCAAACAGTTTTTAAGACGGATTTAATTTGACAAAACATTAACCATGAAACTCTACTTTTCAACTACAGTCTTTCTTTTTCTGGTTTCTCTTTTTCTTCCAGTGCATTAATCAGCAAAGACTTAACAGCATCATAGATATAATCTTTTGCCTCCGCATAGGAAACATCATAGATCCGTGATACCAATGCATCATATTGAGGAAAAGGGGAAAATAATTTAGCGTAATAGGCATCCAGCTGCGCATGAGTGGGCAATTCAAAAGCCAGCCGAAGCTGAAATCGCCGAATAATTGCTGTATCCAATATCTCGGGATGGTTGGTTGCCGCAATTAATACAGCTTCGTTGGGAAAATAATCGATCAGTTGGATAACCGTGTTCACCAAGCGACGCATCTCACCTACATCTTTTTCTTCACTGATCCGCGCTTTTCCGATCTGGTCAAATTCGTCCAGAAAAAGCACTGCTTTTTCACGTCCGGCCTTGTCAAAGACCTGTTTGATATGCTGTGAGGTCTCCCCAATCCGGGACGAGATCAGGTTACTTAGATTCAACACATAGATAGGTTTGTCGAGAGCCGTCGCCAGCGCCTTTGCGGTCGTTGTTTTTCCGCAACCCGAATAACCGTGCAAGAGAATCTTGTTGCTGACAGGCAGACCATATTGTGAGAGCTCTCGGATATAGCGATGTTCCTTTATCAATTGTTGCAGTTTCTGCCTGCTATCTTCCGCTAAAAAAACATCTTCTAATGCTATCTTTTCCTTATCAGCTATAACTAGATCGTAAATATTCATAGATTCATTCAAATACTAAAAATGGTTATAAATTTTTGTAAACCATAAACTCACACTTTACACTGTATTCAGCTAATCTTAGCAGCCATATTGTAATGTAAATCTAACATTTAAGAGCAGGTCCTTGCTGCCAAAAAAATCTCATTATTGAATACTATATACTATATTTCAAGCCAACCTGTGAACAGGAAAGGTCTCCACCGAACGGAGGATTTGATTTGCGAATAACAACTTCGATCATTTCGGCATGCGGTACCCCTAGCCGAATCTGTTCCAATATTTCCGCCGCTGCAGATTCCAGTAGTTTCCGTTTGGGCTGCATCACCCGGGCAGTGATCTGGTACAGTTCTTCATAATTTAACGTATTACGCAAATCTTCGGTTTCGGTATTATGAAAGGGGAAAGAGACATCAATAGACACAAAAAATTCATTTCCGAGAATCTGCTCCTCCTCGTAATATCCAATTGGCGCATAAAACCGCGCTTCTTTCAGTGAGACTGTCTGTAAAATGGTTGCCATGCACAAACCTAAGCAAATTGTTCCAAATCAAAAAACCTGCGGTTTCAGCGAATTCCAGAACTTCCCACGAAAAAAAACATCCGGATCCAGAGAGACATTTAAATCGATGCTATTCTAAAAATAAATTGTATATAAAGGTAAATTTTCCTAAGTTTAAATACACCAAAAACCAAACAGATGAATTTTTCTTTACCTGCGGCACTAGCCATAGCACTCTTATGTAGTTCTAGTGCAGTTTATGCCCAAACAAATATGAAACCCAGCGATACAGAGTATTACAAACCTGTTCCGCCAACAGTAACATTTAACAAGGGAATCCCAAGTGATGCCATTGTTCTTTTCGACGGTAAGGACCTCAGCAAATGGAAGAGCGAAAAGGGGAAAGCAAATTGGACAGTGGCCAATAATACGCTTGAAGTAAAACCTGGCAGCGGAAATATCGAGACCACGGAGCATTTCAGTGACTTCCAACTCCATATTGAGTGGAAGAGTCCTGAGCTTATCAAAGGCGAGGGTCAAGGCAGGGGAAATAGTGGTATTTTCTTACAGGGGCTATATGAAATCCAGGTCCTGGACAACAACAACAATCCGACCTATGTAAATGGTGGCGCAGGAAGTCTTTATAAACAACGTCCACCGCTAGCCCAGGTCATTGCAACGGACAAATGGCATGTATATGATATCATTTACAAAGCTCCCCAGTTTAACAAAGACAGCCTGCTGATCAGCAAAGGTACGGTCACGGTACTTCACAATGGCGTCGTGGTCCAGAACAACACACAGATTGATGGTACGACAGAGTATATCGGACTTCCGAAACAAGTGGCTCATGGCCCTGGCCCCATTATCCTGCAAGATCATGGTGATCTGGTCCAATTCAGAAATATCTGGCTCCGCAAACTATAGGGCCTGACAGCAATTTCAGTTAGGCAAGCAACAATTCTGTACTAGGTTTTATAGGGCTATTTTTCTAATTTAGCCCTATAAAATTTAGAAGCCACCCCCATCATAGGGACAAAACGCCTATGATTGGCTCAGCATCATTAAAAATAAATTATTCTAATGAAAAGAATTGCGCTATTCTTCTTGTTGGCAAGTGCCTTAACCAGCCACGCCCAACGAAACCTTAATTTGGAAGAAACGGTATTCGGACCGCGCACCTATGCGCCCACATCGATTACAGCTGCTTCCTGGATCCCAAAATCAAACAGCCTCGCCTATCTCGATAAATCCTATCAAAACCTGCTCTCCAAAAGTGCTGCAAACAACTGGACGGAGACTACCTTGTTATCCAAGACAGCACTAGAAGCTGCTTTAAAAACCGCTATGCCGAATGAAACGTTCAGTTTACGTATGTTCCCTTACGACTACAAATGGCATGATGGCAATTCGCTCTTACTTCAGGTAGATGGAAAGGACAAGACATATACGGTTGTTTATAACCTCAAATCCAAAAGTATTGAAAGTTTTATCGGCAACGATAGTCGGGGTGCCAACCGTGAACTGACCACAGACCTTTCTAAAATTGCCTATCTGATGGACAATAACATTTCCATCGTGGACAAAAACGGCAAAGTAACAGTAGTAACAAACGACAGCGACAAAGGTATCGTCAATGGTAGTGATTATACACACCGCCAGGAATTTGGCATAAAAAAAGGTATGTGGTGGAATGCTCAGAATGACAAGTTGCTCTACTACCGCAAAAATGAAACCATGGTCGCCAACTATCCTCTCCCCCAATGGAGTCCTAAAGTTGCCGAAATCAAATGGATAAAATACCCCATGACAGGGCAAAAATCGGAGGAGGTAACACTGGTTGTCTACAACAGTACAACAGGACAAAAAGTAACCTTACAGACCGGAGATCATAGCGAACAATACCTGACCAGCGTAACCTGGGATCCTTCAGGCAAATTCATTTACGTAGGTGTTCTCAACCGCGGTCAAAATGACCTCAAGTTCAATAAATACAATGCTGAAACCGGAGCGCTGGTTAAAACATTATTTGAGGAAAGCGCAACAACTTGGGTAGAGCCGGAAAATCCGCTAACCTTTTTACCAAACGCTCCAGATCAGTTTCTTTACCAATCCGACAAAGAGGGCTACAACCAACTTTACCTGTACAATACGGAAGGAAAGCTGATCAAAAAATTAGGCTTCAAGGATATTGTATTGGAAAACCTATTGGATTTCTCGGCAGATGGAAACAACATAAGTTATATCGGTGTCACCAATAATGGTATGGACCGTCAATTATTTCAAGTAAATCTTAAATCCGGAAAAACAGTACAACTAACTAATGAATCGGGTATACACCAAGCTTCTTTGAGTACGGATGGCAAGTATATCTATGATCAATATAGCGACCTGAAGACTCCAAACATGATCCAGATCAAGGAGGTCAAATCAGGTAAGGGAACTGTCCTGGTCAAAGCGGACAATCCATTCAGCGGAAAAATTAATAATCCAAAAATAGAATTCGTCCAACTGACTTCGGCTGACGGTAAATATCCGCTGACCGGCCGTATCATCTATCCAAATGATTTTGACCCCGCTAAGAAATATCCGGTCATGTATTATCTGTATGGCGGTTCTCATTCCCAATTGGTTTCCAACAAATGGCTGGGTGGAGCAGGTTACTTTGATCTCTATATGGCCCAACAGGGATATATCGTCTTTACAATGGACAATCGCGGCACCAATTACCGAGGTCGTGATTTTTATACGGCTACTCACCGTAATCTTGGCCAAAATGAAATGGCAGATCAGCTTAAAGGAATTGAATTCTTAAAATCAAAACCCTTTGTCGACCAGCAACGCATGGGCATCTTTGGCTGGAGCTTCGGTGGATTTATGACGACTTCATTTATGCTGCATCATAATGATATTTTTAAAGCGGCAGTCGCTGGAGGGCCTGTAATTGACTGGAAGTTTTATGAAGTGATGTATGGCGAGCGTTACATGGACACTCCGCAGGAAAATCCTGAGGGATACAAATTAACCTCCCTGTTGAATAAAGCGGATCAGCTAAAAGGACGCCTGTTGATCATCCATGGCGCACAAGATCCAGTGGTCGTGCAGCAAAACAGCATGGAATTTTTGGAAGCCTGTATTAAGGCCGGGAAACAGGTCGATTATTTCCTATACCCTACCCACGAACATAATGTGATGGGCAAGGATCGCATCCATATGTATGAAAAAATTGCAGATTATTTTAATCAGCATCTAAAAAACAAATAGTTAACAGCTCATCATACAAAGGCGCCTTTCTTTTCCGATTGGCGCCTTTGTGTTAGTAAGCACAAATTGTTCAATAGCAAACCGGGCTACTGTTTCATCATTAATTGCCACTAGTCCTTTTGGACTGCAAATTCGTCGGCCATTGCATTTGTTTACCGGTTTTATCCACAGGCAATACGATCTTCTCCCTGGACACCAATTCAGGCTCTTCACAAGCGAGGTAAGTCAATACCGCAACAATAATGGCATTCTGCTTGACTTCGTCGAAGACAATTTTATCGTAGGTATCCCGATTGGTATGCCAGGTTAATTTCCCATAATCCCAGGAGGTCGAGGAAAGACCAAAGGCCGGGATTCCTTTTTGGACAAAAGAAGAGTGGTCACTACCGCCTGTCCCCGGCATTCCCGGAAAGCTCGTTTGGATCTCATTACGAAATTCCTCGGGTAAATACTGCAACCAACGTCCGATATATTCATAGGCCTTTTCAAAACCACTTCCAGCAATACGAACAATACGTCCTGTTCCATTATCCTGGTTCCATACCACCTGAATATTTTTTGCGATATCGGGATGATCTTCCACAAAAGCCGACGAGCCGTTCAAACCCTGCTCCTCACTTCCCCAGTTGCCGACCAGGATCGTTCTTTTATTTTCGGGATAGACTTTTCGCAGGATACGAACCGCTTCCATCATCGTAATCACCCCCGTGGCATTGTCTGTCGCACCAGAAGCCCCATCCCATGAATCTAAATGTGCTGACAGGACCACATATTCATTTGGCTTTTCTTTCCCTTTGATTTCGGCAATGCTATTATAAGTTTTCGCCGTACCCAGCTCTTTGGATTTACCCTGTAAAAGTATGCGCGGTTTAACTCCCCGTGTAGCCATGCGGTAAAGGAGACTATAGTCCTCCATCGTAATATTAAAAACAGGAATCTGCTTAGATTTCGCATCAAAAATCCGTGTAAGCCCCGGCAGTTCTGTCCAATACGAATCGATCACACCTACAGCACCAGCGGTTTCTAATGCCAATGGTAGCGTACGCCTTGTACTTCCGGTATAGGTCATACTGAGCTCCCATTGTTTGAGCTGTTCATTTTTTAAGGCTTGGTATTTTTCATAACCTTTGGCCGAGGCAGATTCTTTCCAATTCGCATCAGAGCGACCCGAGACCGGGTTCATTCCGATTAGGACAATTTTACCTTTTACTGTCTTTAGCCAGGATTGGAAATCGAGCTGAGAACTAAACAAGGGCATTGCAACAACTTCTGCCTCCACACCTTTTTCCTTCGTCATCGGACTGAAGGCCAGCTGTGTTCCTTCGAGTGATTTAATCCGTGGGTAAGTCATCGTCGCTTGAGAGGTACCCCGCTCCCAAGAGCGCCATTCTCCATAAGGTTCATTACGTGCATCTGCTCCTAGTGCGACATACTGTCTGACCACCCAGTCGTGTGCCTGTTGCATCTGTGGGCTCCCAACCAAACGTGGACCGATCATATCTACTAGTTCAAAGGCGTAGTTCTCAAGCTGTGAGTTTGCCTGGGCTTCCTGGACAATTGCAGCGACGACAGCATCTTTATTTTGCGCAAAAACTGCTGAGCTGCTCAATAACATACATGCCAGCCCAAAAGACTTCAAATTTCTCTGTTTAGTATATAGTTTCATTTGTGATTTAATTCGTTCTTCTTCCTGTAGGTTCTGCAGGATTTGTTTTCCGAAAATTACTAATTTTAATTCAAAAAACATATTCAAAAAAAATAGGGGCATCCAAAGATACCCCTATAACAACATTAGTATATGGTTGGTTGATTATCTACACAGCTTCTACTTTGGATTTTTCGTAGCTCTCCTGATGTACAGAAGCTACTGCTCTTCCAGATGGATCATTCAGGTTCTGGAAAGAAGCATCCCAAGCAAGGGCTTCTGGTGTACTGCAAGCAACAGATTTCACGGAAGGAACGGTCTGTGCAGCGGCGGCAGAAGGAAAATGTGATTCAAAGATTGTACGATATAAGAACTCCTCTTTATTTTTTGGCGTGTTGATAGGAAAACGTTCGGCAGCGGCTGCAAATTCCTGATCTGAAACCTTACTTTCAGCCTGCTCCTTTAAAGTATCTATCCAGCTATAGCCAACGCCATCTGAAAACTGTTCTTTTTGGCGCCAGGCAATGCTTTCGGGAAGATAATCTTCGAATGCTTTACGCACCACCCATTTCTCCATCCGCCCATCACGGATCATCTTGTCCGATGGATTGATGCGCATAGCAATATCCATAAATTCTTTATCCAAGAAAGGCACTCTTCCTTCAACACCCCAGGCTGCCAGTGATTTATTGGCCCGCAAGCAGTCGTAGAGGTATAGTTTTTTCAGCTTACGCACGGTCTCTTCGTGAAACTCCTGTGCATTGGGTGCTTTGTGGAAATACAGATAGCCACCGAAAAGCTCATCAGAGCCTTCACCGGATAACACCATTTTAATACCCATTGACTTGATGACACGTGCCAATAAGTACATTGGTGTTGACGCACGCACAGTTGTGACATCATAGGTTTCGAGGTGATAGATCACGTCGCGGATCGCGTCCAGACCTTCCTGTATCGTAAAGTTGATTTCATGATGGATCGTCCCGATATGATCCGCAGCCTTTTGTGCCGCGATCAAATCCGGAGCACCTTTCAATCCCACTGCAAAAGAATGCAATTGTGGATACCAGGCATCTTCTTTATCGTCGGTTTCGATACGTTTGGATGCAAATTTTTTCGTTACCGCTGCAATCACCGAAGAGTCAAGCCCACCTGAAAGCAATACACCATAGGGTACATCTGACATTAATTGACGATGCACCGCGTCTTCCAAGGCTTTACGCAGCACAGCAATATCAGTCGCGTTATCTTTCACAGCTTCATAGCTTTCCCAATCGCGTTGGTACCAGCGTTGTGGTGTGGTACCTTCCTTACTATATAAATAATGTCCTGGAGGAAATTGCTCTATCGTCTCACAGAAGCCTTCCAGAGACTTTAATTCAGAAGCGACAAACAGTTGTCCCTGCTTATCCTTTCCGTAATACAGGGGAATAATCCCCATGTGGTCACGTGCAACAAAAAATGAATCATCACGGGAATCATATAACGCAAAACCGAAGATACCGTTCAACTCATCTACAAACGATGGGCCCTTGGCTAAATACAATGCTAATACAACCTCCGAATCACTCTGTGTTGCGAACTCATAATCAGGAAGGCTATTCCTTAATTCATGGTGGTTATAGATTTCGCCATTTACAGCCAATACAACTTTGCCATCCGGACTGTACAAAGGTTGACTACCTGATTTCGGATCAACAATAGCTAGTCGCTCGTGGGCCAATAAAGCTTTTTCGCCCGTAAAGATGCCAGACCAATCTGGACCACGGTGACGAATACGTTTTGACATTTCCAATACTTGGGATCTCAATGAGTCTGCAGGTTGCTTCAATTCAAAAGCGCCAATAATTCCACACATATTATGAAAATTTTAAATTTTTCGTTTTTACATTATGTTCTTGACACAAAGTAAAACAATTAAAAACTAAATTCATAATAATTTTTAATTTTTATTGAGTTTTTATTAAAAAATACAAATCAAACAAATAAAATTAACAACAAAACCCTCATTTGTTTACAATAATCACACAATAGATTAACAACACAATTCAAGATTTATCTTTAAATTCACTGTGTAATCAAATAAACCAAGGACAATGGATTTAATAGGAACTTTTTATCAGGGCCTTGCTATCACAGCAGACGAACTGAATTCCATAAAAGAGAAACATCAAGCCATTACAATCAAAAAAGGTGATTTTATACTAAGCAAAGGGCAAGTATCCAATGCTTATTATTTAATAGAATATGGACTTACCCGTTCTTTTTTGCACGACTATGAAGGCAATGAAGTTACGATCGGTTTTTGCAGTGATCATGATGTGGTGATCGAGGTAGCATCTTTTTTCCAGCGCAGCCCTACAGTTGAAAATATTCAGGCACTTACCGATACAAAGCTTTGGAAAATACGATTTGAAGATCATCAGGAATTGTTTCACCGCATCCCAGAATTTAGGGAATGGGGGCGTTCATGGATGGCGCAGGAACTAGTGCACAGTAAAAATAGAGCAATTGCCATGATCACCGAACCAGCAACCAGTCGATACCTGCGTCTGATTAAAGAAAAACCTATTCTAATCCAGCAGGCTCCCTTAAAACATATTGCCTCTTATCTTGGTATCACGGACACCTCATTGAGCCGTATCCGCAAAGAGATTGTACACGGGAATTAAAGATTTTCCTGTTGCGAAAGTTTATTTTCAAATCTTGTCTTAGGGCAAGATTTTTATCGAAGGTTCCGCTTAATTTTATCTTCACTTCCGAAGATAGCCCACCTGGCTGCTATGCTATAGGAAAGAAAATTTGAGAAAATAAGGTATTGCGTGGATCTTTTGGAATCATCAAAAAGATAAAGATGCACGCCAAAAGAAACAATCAATATATTCAAAAATTAGAAATCATGGCAAAATTACACGCTTATTTAAATTTCGACGGTAACTGTGAAGAAGCTTTCACATTTTACGAAAAGGTTTTTAAAACAAAAAATCCAGGTTATATGCGATATGGCGATATTCCAGCGGACCCGCACATGCCTCCCATTTCGGATGAAGCAAAAACCAAGATCTGCCATACGGCCATTTCCATCAATGGCGAGAGTATGCTTATGGGGGCTGATGTCATTCCAGGCTTTGGTCAGGCCTATGCGCAGGGCAACAATACCTATGTCATGTTGATGTGCGACGATCGCGATGAAGCCACAGCACTTTACGAAGCACTTAGTGTCAACGCAAAAGTAGTGGAAATGCCTTTGGGCGAAACATTTTTCGCAGAATTATACAGCTCATTTCAGGATCAGTTTGGCATCTGTTGGATGGTCTATTTCGGAGGCAATAAAGACGAAGATTGCGAAAGCAAGGGTTAAAAGCCCTGAGATTTAAATCCATGAATAAGGCTGCGGAATGCATATAAACGGGGCAGTCCAGTGGACTGCCCCGTTTATATTTGATAGTGCAAAACTGTATCGAAGAACTACTGGTTCGTTTTTAACAAGGATCGTTGGTAACAGTTCCTACTTATTTACTGGCCAGCACATCCCCTTCAAAGGCAACACTATCCCAGCCATTTGCCATAAACTGTCTGATATTCTGGTGACCATCTCCTATCGGGTTGTCGAGTACATTCTGATAATGTTCTGCAAACAGGCCCAAGGTATCCGTTTCTGAAAGATTGTTTAATCTGGCAAAATACAATACTTTTGCGCTCCCCTGGTTTTCGGTTGCCGAGTTTTTCAGGTTTCCGTTTTGAAAGGATGCTGGGGTATAGGTATACTGTTCTGCGATATGATCCAGGACTTCCTGAAACTGAAGTTGGCTTCCCTTTGACTTCGCTAATAATTCTTCTATTTTCATCAGATTTTGTATATGCTTTATGCTAATTGTTTATTAAAGTTCTTTGTATTTAGTCTTTCCTACCGAATTGTTAAATAATACCATACAGCGAGCCGCCTTTTGCCCCCAGCTGGTCCACCCGCTTTTCAACGGCTTGATCTTTAATCAATGCCGGAGCGTGATGTGGTTTCGTTCGGGCATCAATAATCATTGGGCCTTCACAGCCCCAATGTTTGAAGGAAGTAAAGCTTTTGATTCCATGGATATCAAAGGCGGGATTACTCCGCGTAAAGGTTGTCCAGACGAAGTTATTCACTGTCTCGGCTGTAAAACTGGCATCGTCGCATAGAACCAGCAGGGGAAAACCTTCCCAAGCCAATCCTTCGGCCACATGGCACCACTGGCGAATCACCTCAGTCTCATCTGCATAGGTGGTGAAGGCTTTTCCATCAATCGCCAATACACCCGGCATCACCAGCTTTGCCTGGTTAAAAGGTCGCGGCAGATCAAAATTTGCAGGCAATGCTCTTGCCAGTTCCCTTTTCTTTGTCCCGGCAGCAGCAAACACCACCTTCGACCCAGCGTTTAATCCATCACCTGAATAATCTAAGGTATCTATCGTCGTATTTGTCTGAAAATGAAGGTCCCGTGCAGGGTCAATCCGTTCCAGGATATGTGCAAAAAACGCCGGAATATCATAGATATCCAATTTAGGATCATCCTCGTGTGCTGAAATAAAAAGATACTTCGCCAGGCTCAGTTGGTTTTTTCCAAGAATCTGATTGGCGATGGTTAAAATTTCCTGCGGCCGGTCCACACGTTGATAAGGTGTATAGCGTTCTGATCCTATAGCAAATAATAAGGGATGTACTCCAGCCGCATCCACCGCATTGACAGCATGCAAGCCTGAGATTTCCTGTGGGATGGCCGAGCCTGTTATTTCGTGAATCAATGCCCCAAAACTGGTATCCTCCTGCGGTGGTCTGCCCACCACGGTAAAAGACCAGATCGGGTCTTTCTTATGGTATACATTATGCACTTTCATTAAAGGAAACGGATGAGTGAGACTGTAATAGCCAATATGGTCACCAAATGGCCCCTCCGGTTTATTTTCATTAGGGTACACAGTTCCCGTGATCACAAAATCCGCATCCGCAGAAATACAAAAACCTTCGTCGTCGTAAAAATAGCGGAACCGTCTATTGCCTAAAGCTCCGGCAAAGATCATTTCAGAAAGTCCCTCTGGCAGCGGCATGACCGCAGACAGGGGATGCGCAGGCGGACCACCCACAAAAATACTTACTTTAAGTGGCATACCAAGTTCATTGGCCTTGGTCTGATGTATACCGATTCCGCGGTGCAGTTGGTAGTGCAATCCTATTTCCCGATCCGGGATATAGTCATTGCCCGAAAGCTGAATCCGGTACATGCCCAGATTAGCATGCATAATTCCCGGCTTATTTACATCCTCCGTATAGACCTGTGGC
Source organism: Sphingobacterium sp. CZ-UAM (assembly GCF_002000245.1). GTDB lineage: Bacteria > Bacteroidota > Bacteroidia > Sphingobacteriales > Sphingobacteriaceae > Sphingobacterium. The sequence continues at coordinate 240,469 of NZ_MTCM01000004.1, forward strand.
ATGGTCACAAAAGCACCACCATCCATAGGCCAATTAACGATCTGGGGAAGCTTGCTAATGCTTGTTTTACCATGAAGGATCGGAGCTCCTGCCTTTCTTTTCCAAGGTAGGGCACCTAGCGCAGTCATGGATGAACCGACATATTGAAATGGATTTTTTAGCACAGCGCCTGGATTCATCTTGACGTCCACTAACTTCTTAAGATGATCCAATGAGTCACGGAACATAAACTTCGAACGGTCCAATGTACCAAATAGATTGGATACAGCGGGAAATTCTGAACCTTTGATATTTTCAAAATACAATGCCGGCCCTGCCACATCAAACACCCGCATGTGAATTGCGGCCATTTCAAGGTAAGGATCGACTTCTTCTTTAATCCGGATTAAATGACCATGTTTTTCAAGATCCGCAACACATGCCGCTAGACTATTGTATCCCATATATTAAATCTGTATCAACGCGTTAATCCACAAATTTAACAGAATATTTTAGAAGTAATAATTATTCATCCCTGTTTATCGCTATTGGAATAACACTGACAAGCTAATTTATTTCATCAGGTCAGTAAGCTAAAAAGCCTGCTTACTATCGTCTACCTCAAAGACAGCACTATAGTGCTGCCTAAGGAATAGCGTTAGGCGAATATGAATCGATAAAAAATAGACAATTCAGAAAAAAACATCATGTCCTTATGAGCACCAACAGTCATGAAAACCAACTGAAGGTTCTTTCTGACAATAGAAATCAAAAAAATCAGAAAAAAATCAGGTATCCATGCTAACATAGGCCTTCAGTGGCGTAAATTCAAAGGGCTGAACTTTCTGCCAGGTCGAATTATCTACATTTTTTTCATAATAGAGTACTCTTCTAAACTCATCAATATCTTCCTTATTGATATCGTTTAATCGGCTCAGCAGTAATTTTGCAAAAAATTTATTCACACCGATCTCACGTTTCTGTGTCCCGGAAGTATAATTTAGAAATTGATAAAATAGGTTTCTAAACGTCACCTCTTCATGCCCGCCGAGGTAGATAATCTCGGATATAAAATTTTCCTCCCAAGGCATTTCCCGCAGCCAACGGTACACATCCAGCAGGGGCAAGGGATGAAATTTCAGGGAAGCAACCCAGTTCCAATAAAATATCGTTTGCCGTTTGGCCAATTTGCCAAAAATCCGGTTCAGGACACTTTCCTTTCCGATAACACTGCTTTTAACAACAATGGTATACTGTACACGCAAGGCCTCCAATAGATTACGGACAGGTTCTAAAAAATGCTCATCCATCAACCGGGCTACATAAATCACGCGGTTATTCCCTGCCCGCTTACAGATTTCAACGAAATTACGCAGGCCAAGTAGTTCCAGCTGAAGCTGTATATCGTTATCCAGCGTCGGAACCTGCGTAAAATAGATCGCGAAGTTGAGGTCTCTAATCTGAAAATTATCGTAAGCCGGCCCTTTCCGCAACAGATCAAGCTCAAATAATGTTGCCGTTACTTTCTCTTTCACAATTTTATTAAAAATAGATAAGTTGCGAACCAAACCCGTCACATCAAAATCCTCCGTCTGTAAATAGCATGACGCCCGTCGTCCCAAATAGGTATTTAGCCCACTAATTAAAACCTTCTTCATTCTTATAATTATTTATGAGCATTCGCTTTTAAGGGTATAAATGAGCTTTTTGCTGCTATTTCCCACTATTTATTTTGCCTATTTTAGGTAGTCATAATGCTGCTTTCTGCGATTTAAATGAGCAGCATGATTTTTGACTGGATCTCATTTTGACTATCCTATAAGATTGCAAAAGTCCATGTTGGTTTTCTCTTCAAATATGTTGACTAACTCATATCACGATTCCCTAATTTTAGAACAGAGAAAGCTCAAATAAGTTTAACACTATTTTTATTTTTTCTGTTGTAACAACTTGTTTTCATAGCTCAAGGGGCGAACATTAATAGATCGGGGTATTTTCTACACATAAAATTAAGAGAATAAAACTCCTAGCTGATTTTTTTGATATAGGACGATTTGTCCAAAACCGCTTCTTTGTCCTTTTTGTGTCAATTCACGCCTAAATATTTTCACAAACATAATATCCTTATATATTTGTAAATCTTCTGAAAATAGGCTGCACTAAAAAGTATTTATCTTCACCTCTATGGACAAAAGGGCTACAATGATCTGGTTTAGAAATGATTTAAGACTTCATGACAATGAAGTATTTTATCAAGCCTCGGAAAAGAGTTCCTTTATCATTCCAGTCTATTGTTTTGATCCCCGTTATTTCGACCGCAATCAATTTGGCAATTTAAATACAGGTGTGCTGCGGGCAGCCTTTGTTATCGAAGCTGTCACGGCCTTAAAAGAAAAATTAAAAAGCCATGGCAGCGACCTGCTGACTTATATTGGTAAGCCAGAAGACATTATCCCACGAATTGCTCAAAAATATCAGGTCAACGAGGTCTATCACCATCGTGAAGTTGCATTGCGCGAGACTTCTATTTCAGAGAAAGTAGAGCGTAAGCTCTGGAACAGCAAAATCAACCTGCGTCATTTTATCGGGCACACACTTTACCATAAAGAGGATCTGCCTTTTCCGATCAAGGATATTCCAAATGCGTTTTCCGTTTTCAAGAAAAAGGTGGAACGCGAGAGTTCGGTACGTCAACCGATTCCATTTCCCTCAAATTTCCTGACGCCACCGCACCTTGAGGACACGAAGATCCCCACGTTAAAGGACCTGGGCTATTCAGATGAGGACATCAAGTCTGTTGATGACATCTATATATTAGGCGGTGAAGACACTGCATTGAGCATTATGCACTCAGTTTTGTCCACCTATCCAGAGACAGAGCAAGACCCGATGATATTGGGTCCTTTTATCGCTGCTGGAGCTTTGTCCCCGATTCTTCTTTACAACAACATTAAGAAATTGGAAGAAGGAAAAAAAGACAAACGATTCGAGAAAATAATAGATAGTTTACTTTGGCGGGATTATTTCCGTTTTATGCTCAAGAAATACCCCAATATATTTTTTAAGCCATTGGGCGCTAAAAATAACGGCACCGTGGATATTCCTGTACTAACGGTTAATGAAGAGTTATTTGAGCAGTGGAAATCGGGTCAGACAGCTGATGATTTCATCAATAGTACCATGATACAACTCAAAAAAACGGGTTATATTCCCTATCAGGCGGGATTGATCGCCGCAAGTTATCTGGTACATGAATATCAGGTCAATTGGTTAAAGGGAGCGTCATGGTTTGAGGAACAGCTTTTGGACTATTCTCCGGCCACCTTATACGGACAATGGTCCCATGTTGCTGGAGTGGGCACCAGTGATAAGGACAATAAGGCTTTGGACTGGCAGAAATTGATCAAAACCAACTTCCCCAATGGTCTTCCAAAACTGGATGAATTGCTTGCTAAATAAATCTTCGGCAGAAATAAATAATTTCAAAACAAAAGAAATTTGTAGGGCACTGCAAGGCACTTTTAAAACCTGCTAAAAATGTTAAGAATTGGATAGATTTATTGATTAAATTATTCAATTTCAGTATTAGAAACTCTTTTTTTATTCATAACTTTGACAAATTTCATAGTTTTAATTGTAAATGGACAATCTGACATATTTGAGTAATGCTGATTCGGCTTATGTCGATGGCTTATATCAATCGTACAAGCAAGATCCTCAATCGGTAGATTTCGGATGGCAAAAATTCTTTGAAGGTTTTGATTTCGGTCAACATGCTGGTGGAACAACAACTTCAGTAGGCGAAGCAACTCCTGAGCACGTATTGAAAGAAATCAATGTGCTGAACATGATCAATGGTTACCGTGACCGCGGTCACCTCTTCACACACACAAACCCCGTTCGCGAAAGACGTAAGTACTACCCTGGTAAAGAATTGGAAACTTTTGGTCTTGCTGAGGCAGACATGAGCACAGTTTTCAATGCAGGTGTTGAAGTTGGTTTGGGTCCAGCAACATTAAAAGATATCCGTCAACTGGTTGAAGATACCTATTGCCGTTCTATTGGTGCAGAATTCAAATATATCCGTAATCCGGAGAAAATAAAATGGTTACAGGACCGTATGGAAGCGGACCGTAATATGCCAAAATTCTCTTTGGACACCAAAAAGAGAATCCTAAACAAACTTAATGATGCTGTTGTATTTGAAAACTTTTTGGGTACTAAATTTTTAGGTCAAAAACGTTTCTCTTTAGAAGGTGCAGAAAGCTTAATTCCTGCATTGGATTCGGTCATCGAAAAAGGTGCGGAAATTGGCATCCAGGAGTTTGTTATCGGTATGGCTCACCGCGGTCGTTTGAACGTCTTGACCAATATCATGGGTAAATCTAGCAAATCCATTTTCTCGGAATTTGAAGGTAAAACTTATGCAGACGATCCCGAAGTAAATTTTGGTGGTGACGTAAAATACCATTTAGGTTTCTCATCTGAGGTTAAAACAAACGATGGTAAATCTGTCCATTTAAGTTTGGCACCTAACCCTTCGCACCTGGAAACAGTAGATCCTATTGTAGAAGGTATGGTACGTTCTAAAATTGACTTCAAATACGATGGTGATTCATCGAAAATTGCGCCGATCATTATTCATGGTGATGCAGCAATCGCTGGTCAGGGTGTGGTATACGAGGTAACTCAGATGTCCAAACTCGATGGTTATAAAACGGGTGGTACAGTACATATTGTCATCAATAACCAAATCGGATTTACAACGAACTATAAAGACGCACGTTCTGGAACATATTGTACAGACGTGGCAAAAATCACTTCTTCACCTGTATTCCATGTCAATGGGGATGATGCAGAAGCTGTCGTTTATGCAATTAATTTAGCTGTTGAATACCGTCAAAAATACAAGACAGACGTATTTATCGATTTGTTATGCTACAGAAGATTTGGTCACAATGAGGCTGATGAACCTAAGTTCACACAACCTTTGTTGTACAAAATCATTGAGAAACATCCGAATCCAAAAGAAGTATACGCAAAAAAATTAATCGCCGAAGGAAGTATTGATGAAGCGTATTCGAAAAATATAGAAAAGGTATTTAAAGCTGAATTGCAGACCAAACTTGAGGAAGCAAAAACAGTTGAAGTATTGACGGAAGATATTCCGATGTTTAAAGGTGCCTGGGAAGGATTGCGCCCAGCGAAGAAAGGGGAAGTCTCTACCACTACGGATAAAACTAAAGTTACAAAGGATTTATTCTTAAAATTAGCGAAAGAAATCACCACATTACCTGCGGATAAAAAATTCTTCCGTAAGATCACTCGTTTATTTGAAGATCGTGCAAAAATGATCAGCAACGATTCGTATGATTGGGCAATGGGTGAATTGATGGCGTATGCGACTTTATTGGATCAAGGAAACCGTGTTCGTATCTCGGGTCAGGATGTACAACGTGGTACATTCTCGCACCGTCATGCGGTATTGACATTGGAAGATTCGGAAGAAAAATACATTCCATTGGCAAATATCAAAGGTGGTGACAAATTCTCGATTTATAACTCCTTACTCTCCGAATATGCTGTTTTAGGTTTTGAATATGGTTATGCTTCTTCAAACCCTAATTCATTGACCATTTGGGAAGCACAATTTGGCGATTTCTACAATGGTGCTCAAATCATCGTAGATCAATATTTGTCAAGTGCTGAAACAAAATGGAAACGTTCAAACGGTTTGGTGATGATGCTTCCACATGGTATGGAAGGACAGGGACCTGAGCACTCTTCGGCGCGTATCGAAAGATTCCTTGAATTATGTGCAGATGAGAATATGATCTTAGCTAACTGTACAGTGCCAGCCAACTATTTCCACTTGTTACGTCGTCAATTGGTACGTGAATTCCGCAAGCCATTGGTGATCTTTACACCGAAATCATTGTTGCGCCATCCTAAAGTGGTTTCGCCATTGAAAGACTTCACAGAGGGTGTGTTCCAAGAGGTCATCGATGATGCAAATGTAGCGGCAAAAGATGTAAAACGCGTATTGTTCTGCTCGGGTAAAGTTTACTATGACTTATTGGAAAAACAGGAAGCTGATAAACGTAAAGATGTCGCCATCGTTCGTATCGAGCAATTGTTCCCAATTCCAACTGAGCAATTGAAGGCTATTCGTAAAAAATACAATAAAGCGAAAGAGTTTGTGTGGGTACAGGAGGAAAATGAGAACATGGGCGCATGGTCTTACTATTGCCGCAAACTGATGGGCACCGAAATTGCATTCACAGGTTTCGTAGCCCGTAAAGAAAGCGGAAGTACAGCAACAGGTTATATGAAACAACACGTTGCCCAACAAGCAGAGATCTTAAATAAATCATTCGAATAAAAACAATTTAAAATCAATTGCGTCTTATGTATAGGACGCAATTGTCAATAAAGAACATTATATATGAGCTTAGAAATTAAAGTACCAACCGTAGGTGAATCAATCACGGAGGTAACCTTATCACAATGGTTGAAACAAGATGGCGATTATGTGGAGATGGATGAAAACATCGCCGAACTGGAGTCAGACAAAGCGACGTTTGAATTACCAGCTGAAAAAGCGGGTATCTTAAGAATCATTGCGCAAGAAGGCGATACTTTAGAAATCGGTGCTGTCGTTTGTACAATTGAAGAAGGTGGAGCTCCGACTGGCGATTCAGCGCCTGCTGCTGCGCCTGCTGCTGCGCCTGCTGCTGAGGCATCATCAACTGCTGCTCCGGCTGCTGTTGCTTCAAAAGACGAAGATCCAGATAGCTATGCTGCTGGCACAGCTTCTCCTGCTGCCGCAAAAATTTTGAGAGAAAAAGGAATTGATCCTTCAACTATAAAAGGAACAGGTAAAGATGGCCGCATCACAAAAGAAGATGCTGAAAAGGCTCAACCTGTTGCTAAAGCTGCAGCCCCAGCTGCGAAACCTGCTGCTCCTGCCGCTACAACAACTGCTGCGCCGGTTGCTGGTTCTAGAAATGAGCGTCGTGAGAAATTATCTTCGCTACGTAAAACTATCGCAAAACGTTTGGTCGCTGTTAAAAACGAAACTGCTATGTTGACAACTTTCAACGAAGTCAATATGCAACCGATCATGGATCTACGCGCTAAATATAAAGATACGTTCAAAGAGAAATTTGGTATCGGTCTTGGATTCATGTCTTTCTTTACAAAAGCAGTAACTACAGCATTGGCTGAATGGCCAGCAGTGAATGCCCGTATCGAAGAAAATGAAATCGTGTATTCTGATTTCGCTGACGTTTCCATCGCTGTTTCTGCACCTAAAGGTCTGGTTGTACCAGTAATCCGTAATGCTGAATCGATGTCTTTAGAGCAAATCGAAAAAGCAATTGCTACATTGGCTGGTAAAGCACGTGACAACAAATTAACGATCGACGAAATGACTGGTGGTACATTTACAATCACTAACGGTGGTGTATTTGGATCCATGATGTCAACTCCTATCATCAACGCTCCGCAATCAGCAATTTTGGGTATGCACAACATCATCCAACGTCCGATCGCTGAGAATGGTCAGGTTGTGATCCGTCCAATGATGTATATCGCGCTTTCTTACGATCACCGTATTATTGACGGCCGTGAGTCAGTAAGCTTCTTGGTTCGTGTAAAACAATTATTAGAAGATCCAGCTCGTTTATTGTTGGGTGTATAATTGTTATCAAATTATACAAAAGGACCTGTACGGTAATCGTACAGGTCCTTTTTTTTTCAGGATTTTACGAATATAAATTGGATATAATCATTATCCTCCGCCTAGCCCGGCTGCTACAACTTTTGTTGAATTCCTGACCACGAATATAAATCCATATTTTTTTGTCCATATAAATTTGTTTTTTTTGTATTCATGAGTTCATTTGTGCATTAAACTGTTATTATAAAGTGTCCGTGCGCGCAATTGTTCAGTTTACTCGCGTCGAATAAATCATGATGGTTTCTTCTTTTTATTTTATACTTTCACTTGCAGCTATTTTTTGCTGAGCGGCTTATCGGCAAGTCAAACAGCTAACAAGATTCATTTTTTGCCGGCAGCATGGATGCTATTAAACAAACAAATTATGAACAGGAAGATAATAGGTCTAACAATTATTCTTTTGCTCGCTACATTGGCACTCTCAGCCAACATGGCCAATCCTTATAGCGCCCATAGTATTACAGCGCAATTGGTTCCTTCAAGTAAAGCGAAAGTACTTCGCGAGCGCATAGATATACAGCTTGTGCAAGACACGCTGGATTATGATTACCAGAGCCAATTCAATATCGAGTATATTATCCATGCGGAGGAAAACATGGACTTTCCTTTGGTGTTCCTTGCCCTCAATCTAGATCGCTTAGAAAGGGTAAATGTTAACCAAAAAGAGATTAAATCTATTCCATTGGATCAGCGAAAACCCCAGTTTTCCTTTTTGCGGGTCAACAATGGTTATTATGAGATCAACTACGGAAAAGAAGAATGGGAACGAATTGAGTTAAGTGACGGATTCTATTTTACAGCTAAACTTCATAAGGGTGAAAACAGTATCAAAGTTCAATACCGTGCTTTTATGGGCTATGACCGTCGGGATATCATCAGAAAATATAAAATTGAATATTTCCTATTTCCTTCCAAGTACTGGTCTTCCTTTGGTCCGATTGACCTATACCTACACACGGGGAATAAAATAAAGATATATACAGCGGATCTAGGCGCAGCCCAACAGCAAACAGACACGCTGATTCATTGGAAAATCGAGTCTGTCGAAAAAAAAGAGAGCTTTACGATCGAAGTTGGGGAAAAATCGCCCTTACTCGCGAACGTCATCCTTTGGATCCATCCAGAACTCCTTGCATTGATCGGATTCATTGTGCTATGCTGTTTACACATTAGGTATATCTACAAAAAACACAAAATAGGCGGTTACCGTTATGCTTTGTTAATTGGAAATCTGATCGTACCAGCCACATTTAATATTTTGTGCTGGTTTTGGACCAGTGTCGCTAATTACTTGGTCAATGGGATTTTTGATCATAATGCCCGTGGATTTATCTTATTGTTTATTGTTAGCATGCCATTATATTATATCGTGTATGACTTAGTCCTCTTAGTGATCGATAGAAGCATCCGGATCAAGTTTCAAAAACAGCAATCGAATTAAGCTGACCTACTTTTTATAGGTCAGCTTATTGTCGATCATCCGATTGTTATATTGTTGAATGAAAGCTTTCATCTTGGTTTCCATGGTGTCCAAGACCGCTGGATGCTGTTTGATCAGATCCTGTTTCATCAATCGGTCCTGTTTCATATTATAGAGGGAGACTGGTTTAATGCCATCATAAGACATCATATAGTCTTTGTAATAAAAATTATAGCTCCCTGCATTATTATTCAGAACAAAATTATCCTTTCCCGGCTTAAATGCATCCGACCCAAAAGCAAAGTAGGGCTCATCGTAATGGAGGTAGTTTAAGACGGTAGGCATAATATCGATCTGCTGCACCAATTTATCCGTCTTTCCCACTAGCTTATCACCCGGAGCATAAAATATAATCGGAATCTGAAATCCTCCCGCGGCAGTCTGATACTCGGGGAGATAGCTTACCGTAGCATGGTCAGCGCAGATTACAAATAAGGTATTGTTAAACCAGGGCATTTTAGATGCTGTGGCAAAAAATTCGCGAAGTGCATTGTCGGTATAGCCAATAGGTTCCTGTACCGGTAGTGGTCCTTTCGGAAATTTACCCTGATACTTTTCCGGTACCTTAAAGGGATGGTGCGAGGACAGCGAAAAGAAGCTTGCAAAAAACGGTTGTTTTAAGGTATTGATTTTATTGGCGGTAAACTGTAGAAAAGGTTCATCCCAGATTCCCCAGATCCCATCAAAATCCTGATCGTTATTATATTCGTTCTTACCAAAATAATGCTGGATTCCTGCCAATTTCATATAGGCAGAGAAGCCCATGCTGCCATTCGGAGCCCCATGGAAAAATGCAGTTTCGTACCCTTTTTTTCCTAAAAGCTTAGCCAAGCTGGTGGTTTCGTTGCCCGAATACACAGAAAGCACAAAAGGTTCGCCAATGGAAGGAATGCCCGTAATCACCGAAGGCAAGGCGTCGATGGATTTGCGACCATTGGCATAGGTATCCGTAAAGGTATAACCGTTGCGGATCAAGGAATCTAAAAAAGGCGTATATCCTTTATATTTTCCCCCTTGAATATCTTTATTCAGTTCACCGAAATGTTCCTTGGCGAAACTTTCCAGAATGAGCACAACAACATTTTTTTTATTGAAAGGCTTGTCGGTCTGTGGGAGATGGACCGGATCATACAGCTTTGTCAGTTCCTGCTCCGAGTAATAATGTACGGGCTTGAGACTGACAGCTTTTAATGTTTTCAATATACTAAACGGTGTATTGAGCACAATATTCATTTCTTCGGGCGTGTCCACATAATCACCGGCATTGCTCAGTGTAATCGGACGGGTACTGTGTGCCCAGCCCCCGCGAACACCACCTATAAAAAGAAAAGCAGTCAATAAAAAGAACGGCAGCTGAACAAAGAAAGATTTCCAGGAATAGCTTTTCGGTTTTTCCAGTTGGATCAATCGATAAGATTTCGACAAACCATAAACAAATAATGCAAACACCAGCAGGAGATACCAGTAATCAAGACAAAAATCAAAGGCTAATTTAAAAAGATTGGATTCATTCGAAAACTGGCTCAAGACCGTACCGGTAGTCCGTTTTAAGGTAAAGGGATAATAGGCATAGTCAATTAGATTCAGGGCAATCCCAAGCGAATTGACAAGCACAAAGATCCATTTGGAAATCCGTTGATAGGTCGGATTAGCTATGAATGGTCCGGGTACCGTCTGCATAACGATGTAGAGAATATTCAGATAGAGCAAAGCAACTATATCAAAACGTAGCCCACCTCCAAACATCACAACGAGTTTTGCGGCGTTTACGTTGGGAAATAATGAAGCATTCAACAGGTAAAATCCCCATCTGAGCAGGGCATAAATAACCAAAAGAAAGATAAAGCGAATGGCGACTGCAAAATAGGGAGCTAATATTCCTCTTAATTTCATATGTAAACAGTTTATTTATTCATCAGTTCATTTTTCCCCTTTTTAACGTCTCCTATTACCTTTGGCAGTTTAAAAGGCATCCGCCCCCTATATTTCCCGAATACTTTCGGTTCTCATACAAGAGGCATTTTATCAGGTTAATATTTTAGAAATTCACTATAAACCTGCTGATAATATGCCTTGGCAATATTCAATATACTATCTGTTTTGGCAGCGGGGTATTCTTTATTGGATCTATAATTAATGATCCGGCCTACATTATCAAAAGATACCGACTGCTGTGGTGTTACTGCACCGAAAGCATCTTTGGAATTATAGAAAGCAATCTGTGGCGTCGTTGGATTAAATAAATCGCGACTCCAATGGTACCTACTGGTCGGAAGTTTCAATTGTGTCAACAGTGTCGTTGCTAAATCCGTCTGGTTTCCGATGCGATTAAAGATTTTACCCCGATATTCAGGTTTAATCACGTCGCCGAAAAAGATCAACGGGATATGAAATCTATTCGGATGGAAAAGTTCCCATTTTTCCGATGGTAAACGATGGCCGTGATCTGCTACAATCACAAAAAGTGTATTCTTATACCAAGCTTCTTTCTTCGCTTTATCAATAAAATCAAAAACAGCTGAGTCAGTGTAGTTCGCAGTACTTCGGAACTTATCGGCATTGTTGTTACTACCAAATTTATAACCATGTTTTAATTCAAATGGCTCGTGGTTGATCAATGTAAATATGGTTGAGAAAAAGGGTTGTTTCTCCTTGTTAAAATCGTTGATCATCTGATTGAATACTACATGATCGTAAACTCCCCAGGAAGCCCGCTCCGCATCCAGGCCAAAGTTGGCGTTATCCACCACTCTGGAAATACCATGGGTCAACATATAGGACTTGAAATTATAAAATTCACTTTGTCCCCCATGATAAAATGAAGTTTCATACCCCGCATGGTCAAATTCCTGACCAATGGCGGGCATATTCTCGTGTTTGTCGATGTATTTAATAATACTTTCAGGCCCCTGAGCAGGGAATCCACTCAATATGGCGACCATTCCCTTATCCGAACGGTCAGCTGCGGAATAGATATGATCAAATAAAATCCCTTCTTTGATCAGTTCTTCCATATGTGGGGTAATTCCCTTCTCCCCTCCCAACGATTGGATAAGGTCTCCAACAAAACTTTCCAGCATAATGATGACGACATTGGGACGTGTGGTAGATAACACTTCAATCGCTGAATCGGGTTGACACTGGAATGCAGGCTTGAGGAGCTCCTGAATCCCCTGTTTATCCGAACCATAAAAATCATAAGGACTTTTTAGTTTTGTACTCTTGGTGAAAAAGTCGCGCAGAAGCGACCATTGGGTATTCACAGCAGCGTGATTATAGAAAGTAACCTCAGAATAATAGGCCTTACTTGGGTTTAAAGTCGCACGGCCATAGCCGCCACGGATAAAGGTGAAGAGAACAAAAACTCCTAAGGCTAGTTTCAGGAAGTTTCCAACCGGTGATTTGAGATTATAAAAATATACTTTTTTGAACATCCAGCGGTAGAGAAAATACCCACAGCAGATGCCCACTAACATCCCCATGATCGGAAAAAAGACCGGTGTAGATTCCGCGGAAGCGACTGCACCAGAGGGTGAAGCAAGAAAAGCATCTATCGCACGCTTAGATATTTTATCCCCCCATTCCCGATAGATATTGACATTGATAAAACTGGTCACAAAAAATAAAACCAAAACAACGATCGTGTAAATATCAAGGATGGTCCGTTTGGGATGAATCTTTGGGAAAAATCCAAGAATACAATAAACAAGAAAGGGAAGAGCGCAGATATAGGATACAGCCGAAAAATCAAGACTTAATCCATGAAAATAAATTCTAAAAATCTCGGTAAAATGAGCAGTTCCTATTTTCTCAAAAAAAGCAGAAATAAAAATAAATCTATCTATAAAACAGATAATTAGCCAAAACAAGAAATATTGTGTTAACGCTCTAAGTTCGTTCGCAAATCGTTGCATCCCTTCGTGTAAAAATAAAACAGGCAAATTTACACTAATTTACATTAAAACTAAGCTAACCAACTCGTAATATGAAGAAAAGATTAAAAAAATATTAAGGTTTGAGTATGGAGTAGTTAGTAGTGAGTATTGAGATTCTACTTGTACAAGCCTTCGGCTTATTCGGATGGTTCCGACTTTTTTTTTGTCTCATTAGACATTGTCTTCGATCTTTCATCTCTAATGTTTGCCCTTTTCATCTTTAGTTACTAGTCCTTGATCTATCATCAACAACAAGATCAATGATAACAAGGAAAATAACGTAGAATTCCTTACTTTTGTATTCCTTAAAAAATTTGTATATAAAATTTAAAATGAGCATAGCGAAAACTTACAATCCAAAAGAAGCTGAAGAAAAATGGTACAGCTATTGGAAAGCGAACGGATTTTTCCGTTCCACTCCTGATGAACGTGAACCCTATACGATTGTAATGCCGCCACCGAATGTCACTGGTGTATTGCACATGGGCCATATGCTGAACAATACCATTCAAGACGTTTTGATTCGCCGCGCACGTATGCAGGGCAAAAACGCCTGTTGGGTACCGGGAACAGATCACGCATCCATCGCCACTGAAGCTAAGGTCGTCGCTATGTTAAAGGAGCAAGGGATTGACAAAAGATCCCTATCCCGTGAGGATTTTTTAAAGCATGCCTGGGAATGGAAAGAGAAATATGGTGGCATTATCTTAAAGCAGCTGGAAAAACTAGGCGCTTCCTGTGATTGGGACCGCACCCGTTTTACCATGGATCCTGAATTATATCAATCTGTGATCCGTGTATTTGTTGACCTTTATAATAAAGGATTAATCTATCGTGGTTACCGCATGGTTAACTGGGATCCAGAAGCAAAAACCAATATCTCTGACGAAGAAGTTGTTTACAAGGAAAAGAACGGAAAATTATATCATCTGAAATATCAGGTTGAAGGAACGGACAAATATATTGTCGTTGCGACGACACGTCCTGAAACAATCTTTGGGGATACTGCGGTATGTATCAATCCAAACGACGAACGCTACACCTGGTTGAAAGGAAAACAAGTGATCGTACCTATCGTAGGACGTAAAGTGAATATCATTGAAGATGAATATGTAGATCTTGAGTTCGGTACCGGCTGCCTTAAAGTAACTCCAGCCCACGATGTGAATGACTATGCATTGGGTAAAAAGCACGATCTGGAATTTGTGGACATCTTTACCGATGAGGCGAAGTTAAACGACAACGGCCTACATTATGCTGGCATGGATCGTTTCAAAGTACGTAAAGAGATCGAAAAAGAACTGGAAGAAAAAGGACTATTGGAAAAAGTCGAAAACTATACCAATAATGTCGGAACATCTGAAAGAACTGGTGCTGTTATTGAGCCTAAGATCTCCAACCAATGGTTCTTGAAAATGGAGGACCTGGCAAAACCAGCTTTGGATAATGTCATGGATGATACCATTAAATTTCATCCGACGAAATTCAAAAACATCTACCGCAACTGGATGGAGAATGTAACCGATTGGAATATTTCAAGACAATTGTGGTGGGGACACCAAATACCGGCTTACTTCTATGGCGATGGTAACGATGATTTTGTCGTTGCACAGACTGCCGAAGAAGCACTTTCACTGGCGCAGCAAAAATCGGGCAATGCGGGTCTAACGCTTGCAGATTTACGTCAGGATGAAGATGTGCTTGACACCTGGTTTTCAGCTTGGTTGTGGCCAATATCTGTATTTAATGGCATCAATGAACCTGAAAATGCGGAAATCAACTACTATTATCCTACACAGGATTTGGTTACTGCTCCGGATATTATTTTCTTCTGGGTAGCGCGTATGATTGTATCGGGTTATGAATTCCGTGGACAGCTCCCTTTCGAAAATGTTTATTTTACAGGTATTGTACGGGACAAGTTAGGACGCAAGATGTCAAAATCTTTGGGTAATTCACCTGACCCTATTGATTTGATGAATGAGTATGGTGCTGATGCCACACGGATGGGCATGTTATTGACAGCTCCTGCTGGAAATGACTTACCATTTGATGTGGAACTGTGTGTACAGGGGCGCAATTTTGCTAACAAAATCTGGAATGCATTCCGTTTGGTAAAAGGTTTAGAGGTTATTGATGCGCCGTCATCCGCGTCGGACAAAATATCCGCAGCATGGTTTGATGCACGATTCAACCAAGCATTGACTGAAATTGAAGAAAACTTCAAGCATTACCGTTTATCAGATGCCTTGATGACAACCTATAAATTGGTATGGGATGATTTCTGTGCCTGGTACCTTGAACTGGTCAAACCAGCTTATGGTTCGCCAATAGCTTCAGAAACTTTGGAAATGGTCAAATCTTTCTTCCAACGTATATTGACACTTGTACATCCTTTTATGCCTTTCTTAACAGAGGAACTGTGGCATGATGAGCTTTTCGGCACAAAAGAGGAAATGGACTGTATCATTGTTGCTGAATTTCCAAAAGTGGGTGCATTTAATGAGCAGATTATCAAAGATTTTGCTGTAGCACAACAGATCATTTCTGAAGTTCGTAATATCCGCAACTCGAAAGGTATCTCACCGAAGGTAGCACTACCTTTAGCGATCAACCAACAGTCTGACATTGATCTTGCGCAGTACATCGCGATCATCACGAAAATTGCCAACCTGGAGGCAGTCACATTTGTAACAGAAAAAGTAGCTGGTGCAACAAGTTTCCTAGCAGGTAAGGATGAATGTTACGTACTCCTAGAAAACAATGTCGATGTTGAAGCGGAACGCGAACGTATTACCAAGGAGTTGGCCTACCTGGAGGGATTCTTAATCTCCGTAGACAAAAAACTTTCCAATGAACGTTTTGTACAAAATGCAAAACCTGAAATCGTAGAAAACGAAAAAAGTAAGAAAGCCGATGCAGAAGCTAAAATCAAGATTCTCCAAGATAGTTTAACCACTTTAGGTTAAAAGATATAGACGATATTTCTTCATAGGGGCTGTCCAAAAAAAATAGGACAGCCCCTATTTTATTAAAACCTATTCATACTTCTCATACACGCTCCAAATATCAAGGGGTGCGTATTCACTTTTGTGAGGTTTCTCTTTTTCATTTTCATATCCATATGTGATTCCATGGAATGATAAATATTTTTTGCCCTTGCCAACTGTCGATTTTTAACTTTATAGGAATTCCTGTAAAAAAAATGAATAACTTTATAAGAGCGAACTTAAATTATATCAACATGGGATTCAAGGAGACATTTCAAATCAATGGTGAAAACCTTTTACAAAAGATCAAAGAAATCATTGCAGAGGGTAATGTGAATAAAATCAGTATTTCAGACAAACATGGCAAAGAGATCATGAATTTTCCAGTTACTGTTGGCGCAATCGGTCTAATCTTAGCACCTGTATTTGCAGCCATAGGTGCCGTAGCGGCCTTGCTGACTGAATGTACAATCACGGTGGAACGAAACAGCGAAAAGAAAGAGGAGGAAAAACCGGATGATTCCGCAGAACCGCCAACAACAATCACTGTCAATTAATTCGACCTTAAAATTTACGATCATGAAAACCATTAAGAATATCCTTTGTGCTTTATTTGGCCTACTTTTTATCAATGCTGGCCTGGATAAGCTTCTTCATTATATGCCCGTGCCGCCCATGGACATGGATATGCAGAAGGTATTTCAAGCTTTCGGCACCATCAAATGGCTGATGCCGCTGGTCGGAATCATTGAAATCCTCGGTGGCTTGTTGTTCATTCTCCCGAAGACCAGAACAGTAGGCGCACTGGTCATCTTTCCAATACTAATCGGCATTTTCACACATAATATGATCTTTTATAGCCAAACTGGATTAATTATCTGGGCTGTACTTTTCATCATTTGGTTGTGGGTAATCTTTGAAAATTGGGGAAAATACAAAAAACTAATGGAATAATGTCGTTGACAAATTGATCGATATCGCATGCTTTGTTAGCATAAAATTAAAAAACAAAAAACTTTATACTCCAAAAATGGTTTGGTCAATTATTTGATGTGTTTTATAAATTATCCCTTCAATAACAATGTTTTTAGGGATGGGTGGGAAATTGTTTAAAATTTGTCGACATATGTTGCACAAATTAAACTTGCATATACAAGCAAATTTATTTTAGTTTGCTGAAATGGCGGCGATATAAGTTAATATCTGAAAAACTTTGCAAACTTTTTTCCGTTTTAATTTTTATTAATAGATACTTAAATCAAATTATACGTTGAACAGATTTACCCGAATTGCTTTCAAAACAATATTGTGGATTATTGGAGTAATCATAGCGCTGGTTATTCTAATTGTATTTTTAATCCGAATACCCTCCGTTCAGAACTATATTGCGGGTAAAGTAACTCAGTATGTTGAAGGAAAGATAGGCACACCGGTGAAAATCGGTTACATCAATATTGATTTTCCCAAAAAATTAGTGTTAGAGGATATCTATCTGGAAGACCAGAGCAAAGATACCCTTGTTGCAGGGCAGCGCATTGCTGTCGATATCAATATGCTCAAGTTATTGAAAAATACGGTAGAGATCCAGAGCATCGAAGCAAAAGGGATGACGGCAAAAATCCGCAGAACACTACCGGACAGTTCTTTTAACTTTGACTATATCGTCAAAGCATTCGCCTCCGAAAAGGAGAGCAAGCCTACTGCCGATACGACCTCTGCCCTATTGTTCAACCTCGATAAAGTAAAGCTTGATAAATTTCATATCGTTTATGCGGATGATGTTATTGGAACAAGTGCTGACGTTTATTTGGGGACACTAAACACCAATATCAAGAAATTTGACCTGACCAAAAACATGGCCTTCAATCTACCGAAGGTAAAAATAGACGGGTTAAATGCAACTGTAAAACAGTGGCGACCAGTCGTGGATGGCACGGCACCAACGGTCAAAGATTTTGGTATCACAGACAAAACGGCACAGACAACTACCCTACTGCCGGATGTAGGGATACAGATTGCCGATCTGGCCAATATCCTCGTCCGTTATGAGGATCAATCCAGTGCACTGAAAACCAAGTTTAACATCAAGAATCTCCGCGCAGACATCAACAAGATTGATTTAAACGAGGAATTGGTGGATATTCAAACCATCCAACTGGATGGTTCCGACAATGATGTGCTTTTTGGTAAAATAGCCAAGAAAACTCCATCAAAGGACAACACGACTGCTGATACGACAAAAATCAAGTGGGTCGTCTCTGCCAAAGATATCAGGATCAACAACACAAGCCTAGCCTACCGGGATGACAACCAAGCCCGTATGAAAGGTTTTGATTATTTCAACATCAAGATTCCCGGAATAAAAACGAACTTAACGGATTTATACTACAGCGCGGACTCAATCAGTGGGTCATTGCATGAACTGACCGCATCCGATCACTCGGGCCTCGTCATCAAACAGCTCAAGGGGGACTTTAAATATACCAATACAGGGGCAGAAATTAAAAACCTCTATGCGGAGACTCCACGTACACTCATTCGGGATTACCTCAAAGTGAGCTATCCTTCATTGGATATTATTACAAAGAAACCCGAACTGATCTACGTCAATGCGACAATCAAGAAGAGCCGCGTCGATATGCGTGACATTTACTATTTTGCGCCGTTCCTTGATACAATGCAGGTTATGAAACCCCTGATGGACAAGAAGTTTAATATTGACGGTCGCGTGGTGGGGAAATTAAATGACCTAAATATTCCCAATATCGATTTCCAGACCTTATCCAATACAAGAGTTGTCGCAAGCCTGCGACTAAAGGGCTTACCCAATGTAGATAAGATGTCCATGGACCTCAATCTGAAAAAATTAACGACAGGTCGCTCGGATATTGAAAAACTGGTCGCTAAAAGTATGTTACCAACAGGCCTCCAGTTACCGAATACTATTGGATTAACTGGAACCTTTAAAGGTGGCATGACCGCTTTTGACACGAACCTCTCCCTGGTGACTGAAAAGGGAACAGCCAAATTTGATGGGAAAGTGAGCATGGCGGGCAGGGATACAACTTACGATGCTTTTGTTAGCATCCGTGATTTTGATATTGGTAAGATCATGAAAATGGATAGTACTTTGGGTATACTTTCATTTGAAGGAAAATTAAAAGGGCATGGTACAGACCCCAAAAAGCTTGTTGCCAATTTCGACGGCAAAGTAAACCGTGTAGACGCTTTAGGTTATCGTTATCAGAATATCGATATGAATCTAACCGCAGACAAAGGAGATATTAAAGCTTCTGTTGTAAGTCCAGACCCCAATATCAAATTAAAGCTGGATGCTACCGCTAATATGAAATCTAAGTATCCACAGGTGGATTTTGAATTGATGGTGGACACCATCAATCTCAAAAATCTGAAACTGATGGAGGACGATTTCAAATACCATGGTAAAATGGTGGGACATTTTACTTCAGCAGACCCCAATTTTTTAAATGGGGAGGCGCATATTACCAATTCTTCTATTGCCTACAATGATGCCTATTATTCACTGGATAGTATATCACTGATAGCAAAAGCGGATACCGCAAGAAATTTACTGCTGTTAAAATCGGATTTTTTAAATGCCCACTTGGTCGGGAAGTATAAGATTCTGGAATTACAAAATGCTGTTCAAGATATTCTGCAAGTTTATTATCAACCCGGAAAACCTGTGAAGGTACCTAAATATGAACCCCAGAATATTGAATTTTCGGCGCAGCTGACCCGAACCAGATTTGTCCAGGATTTTGTTCCGGAACTGACGGAGATGAAAGACATCACACTGGATGGGATGTTTAATAGTGAGACCAAAACGATACTGGCCAAACTGGATGCACCAAAAATAATCTATAGTGGAACAGAGATCAATAACGTGACACTGGATATCAATACCCTGGACAGCACCTTATACTATTCGGCGCTGATCAATAAGATCAAGGTCAACAATATCGAGCTTGTCAATACTGTATTTAGTGGTTCTGTCATTCAGAATAATCTGGATTTTGGATTATGGATAAAAGATAAAAAAGAGAAAGAACAGTACCATTTGGGCGGAGATATGGCGGTAGACAATGGTGCTTTTGTTTTCAGCCTACATCAAGATGGCTTAATGCTAAACTACGACAAGTGGAACGTAAATCCTGCCAACGTACTTAAATTTGGAAGCACCGGTATTCAGGCAAAAGATTTTGTCCTGAGCAATAAGGGGCAGGAACTGAATATCTCTTCGCAGGACAGCGTATTGAATTCACCGGTAAATATTTCCTTTAAAAACTTCCGTATCGAAACCTTAAGTAAAATGCTGGAAAGTGATATCGTAGATCTGGGTGGTGGTATCAATGGACAGGCGACAATATCACGTCTGGAAAGCAGTCCGGTATTTGTTTCGGATCTGGTCATCGATAAATTCTATGTTGGAAAAGATACTGTCGGAAATGTGAATATCAAAGTCAACAATGAAAAAGAAAACACCTATAATGCGCAGATCAGTATTAGCGAAAATGGCAATAATGTCGTTTTAAGTGGCGATTTTATCAGTCCTCCGAAAGGCGAATCGAGCCTGGACTTCACATTGGATATCCAGCCGTTGACGATGCAGACGGTGCAGGCATTTAGTTTGGGCTATCTGAAAGATTCAAAGGGAAACCTTGAAGGTCAACTGAAAATTACCGGGTCACCATCCAAACCGCTGATCGATGGCGATGTCAGGTTTAAAGAAGCCCAGTTTAATATTGCGATGTTGAATGCTCTTTTCAAAGCAAAAGATGAGACTGTGCATTTTGATAATAGCGGAATCAGTTTCACGAAATTTGCATTGGAGGATAAGAAAGGAAATATTGCCAAAGTTACGGGTTCGATAGATACCAAAACCTACACTGATTTTGATTTTAATTTCAATGTCAATACGGACAATTTTGAGGTACTGAACTCGACCCAGACAGACAATGATATGTTCTATGGGAAGATGTATCTGACATCCAACCTCAGGATCAGAGGAAATCTGGACAAACCAGCTGTAGATGGAACAATTAAAGTCCTAGGTGATACTGATTTTACCTTTGTCATGCCAAATGAAAATCCGGGCATGGCCGACCGTAAAGGAGTGGTCGAATTTGTTGACAAGAGTGATACCGCGCGTGCGAATGTATTTGCGAAATTGGATTCGATGACTGTTACCAAATTGACCGGAATGGATGTGGATCTGAACCTACAGACAGATAAGGAAGCAAAGTTTAAGATTCTCCTGGATGCGGGTTCACAGGATGCCCTGAATATCCAGGGTCAGGCCGAATTAAATGCAGGTATAGATGCCAGCAGTAAAATTACCTTGTCCGGCACATTTACCGTAGACAAAGGAAGCTACTCCTTTAGCTTTGGGCCGGTTAAAAAAGATTTTACCTTCCAAAAAGGAAGTACGATCACATGGAACGGGGACCCATTGGATGCGCGGCTCAATATTACAGCAGCCTATACGACCAAAGCACCTACCTTAGAGCTGGTCGCCACACAATTGGGATCTGAAAACGCGAACCTGTATAAACAACGCGTACCATTCAATGTGTTGCTAAAAATCACCGACAAACTCTTCCAGCCACAATTGGGTTTTGATATTGATCTGGATGAGAATAACTCTATTGTGTCCCAGGATGTGGTCAGCAAAGTCAACAATGCCTTGACTACCCTCCGTGAAAACCCATCGGAGCTCAATAAACAAGTATTCTCACTTATTGTATTGGGAAGATTTATGTCGACCAACCCATTTGAAAGTTTATCTGGCGGTGGTGGTACCGAGGCTATCGTCCGGAATAGCATCAGTTCATTCCTTAGTGGACAGTTGAACCGCTTGGCTTCGGAATTGATCACTGGTGTAGAGCTGGATTTCAACCTCACATCTGAACAGGATTATGCAACCGGCGCTGGACAAACACGAACCGATTTAAATATCGGCGTATCCAAAATGCTGCTGAATGACCGCCTGAAGATTACGGTAGGCTCCAATTTTGAGGTTGAGGGCAATACGAGACCCGGTGAAACCGCCAATAATATTGCCGGTGATATCCAACTGGATTATCAATTATCCCAAGATGGCCGTTATTTTGCCCGCGTCTATCGCAAAAACCAATATCAGGTAACGCTTCAGGGACAATATGTCGAGACTGGTATCGGCTTTATCATCAATATGGATTATAATAAATTTAAAGAAATCTGGATGAGTTCAAAAAAACTCAAAGAGTATTATGATACGGATAGTAAAGGCTTCAGAAAACGTTTCAATGTGGAACGTATGGAAACGGATTCGGTCTATCGGGATAGCGTAAGAACTGTCATCAGAGATAGTTTGATGCTGCATAGTCCGGAATATAGAAAACGTATTGAAGAACGCGAAAAGGAAAAACGTAAACAACAATTGGATTCGAGCAAAAGTCAGCCAAAACAGCCGAGTCCCAAAACGAATTTGGATACGATAAAAACGACTGCAATTAAAAATGAAGATGAGGAAAGGAGTTATCATGTGGGCTAAAGTGAGATCTGCCATTGGAATATTGACATTAACGACGATTATCGCGTCCTGTTCTTCCACCAAGAATCTGAAAGAAGGTGAAAGTCTATACGTCAAGGGTAATGTGATCATAGATTCGGATACAATTTCCAAGGAGAATAAGGAAAAACTGTCAACCTATCTCCAGTCATCACTGATGCCTAAACCCAATAAACGTCTGGCTGGTGTACCGTTTAAGTTATATTTTAATAATATGGCCGGTGATTCCGCCAATAAAAATATCATCAAAAAATTCTTCAAGAAAATTGGCGAGGAACCTGTCTTGCTGAGTGACGTGAACCGCGAGTACAATGAAAACCTGTTGCGTAACCGCATGGAAAACATCGGTTTTTTTAATGCGGAGGTAACATCTGATACACTGGTTGAGGAAAAGAAAGCCACTGTAAACTACACCGCCAAACCGAACCTGATCTACCGGATCAGATCGGTCAAGTTTGATGTTGACAGCACCACACAACTGGGCCGGGACATTCGTTCATCATCCGACAAAAGTTTGCTTCAAGTAGGAAAAAATTACAGTTTGGATGTCATATTAAATGAGCGTGACCGCATAGACGTTGATCTTAAAAACAAAGGGTATTACTATTTTAGTCCAGATTATATTTTGGTTGAAGTGGACAGTTCGCACCGAAACAACAGGGTCGACATGTATGTGACGGTAAAAAAGGAAACACCAGCCCAGGCGAAGACACCCTCAAAAATCAATAAGATCTATATTTTTCCGAACTACACGGAGACCAGTTCCGGTTATCAACGATCGACCCGAAATGCCGAGCTGTACGATAGCAGTTATTATTTTATTGACCGCAGGCGCACTTTTCGGAAACCTGTTATTGCCAAGCATATCTTTTTTCATCCCGGAGATACGTACAACCGTACGGCGCACAACCAGACGATCAGCCATTTGGTCAACCTGAACAGCTGGAAATTTGTCAAAAACAACTTTGTGGATAGCAAAGAGGTGCCAAACGCACTTGATGTCTATTATTACCTAACACCGCTCCCCAAAAAGTCCCTCCGGGTAGAGCTACTGGGAAAAATGGCTTCTGTGTACAACGGTACGGAGGTCAATGTCAACTGGACACTGCGCAATGCATTTAAGGGTGCGGAGCAATTGAGCTTTAATGTCTTTGGAGGTTATGAGACCCAGACTGGAGGAAATGCGGATCTAAATTCGAGTTATTACCGTTATGGTGCAGAAGCGACATTGACTTTTCCACGTATCCTTAGTCCTTTCGGAAGCATTGATCCTTCCCGTCGTTTTATTCCCAAAACCTATGTCAAAGGACGTTATGAATTCTTAAACCGTCGTAAAGCCTATACCTTGAATTCAATTGCATTGGATTATGGTTATATCTGGCAAGAGTCTGAAGAAAAACAACATGATCTTGCCTTGCTGGAAATTACCTATGTGCAGCCTAAAGGCATTTCGGAAAATTACCAAAAGCAGATGGATACCATTCCAGCGTTACGACATGCGATCGACCCTCAGTTTACGATTGGCCCCAATTATAACTTCACGTTCCAGAATACGATGAAGCAACATTTGAAGAACACGTTCTATTTCAAAGGCAATTTGGATCTTTCGGGTAATATCCTTGGCTTAATCAAAGGAGCCGATTTTAATAAAGGCAAGACTTTCAAATTATTCGACGCCTACTTCTCCCAATATATTAAACTAAGCGGTGATGGCAGGCATTACATGAAGCTTTCAGAGAATTCGCAATTGGCATCTAGGGTAAGTCTCGGATTGAGTTATTCCTATGGTAACTCGCGTTCCCTACCCTATTTGAAACAGTATTATGTCGGTGGGCCAAACAGTATCCGGGCCTTTGGTGCCCGTGCAATCGGCCCTGGGACAGTGGCACCAGAGAAATTGAGCAATGGACTATTCTATGCCGATCAGACTGGTGACATCAAGTTGGAGTTCAACACAGAGTATCGTTCAAAACTGGCTGGGTTTGTCCATTGGGCAGCATTTATTGATGCAGGTAACGTTTGGTTGCAACGGGAAGATGTGAACAAACCTGGTGCTAAATTCAGCAAAAACTTTTTGAATGAACTCGCGGTGGGTGGTGGTGCCGGCTTGCGCTTCGACTTTACCTTCCTGATCATCCGAACGGATTTTTCGATTCCATTCCGTATCCCATATTTACCTAAAGGAGAACGCTGGGTATTTAAGGACATCGATTTTGGCAGTTCGCAATGGCGCAAAGATAACCTGATGTTCAATCTGGCAATCGGTTATCCATTCTAGTTTCCATATCAGGCCGTACGGACGACCTATGCTATGCCCGAAAATCAGTCTATGACGGAAGATTCAGTAGATCAAGAGGCTTTTTCGACATGAAGAGCCTTTTATAAGGTGAACAACTTCAAGAATATAATCAATACAATGAGCTCGGTATTTTTATCGGGCTCATTCTTTTTATAGATTCATTTCGGCTTTTCCCCTTAAAGTCTAACCCGGTCAGCGATCTCCAAAAAGCGACCACCTTATAAGGTGGAGCGCTTTTGAACATTAGTTGCCATAACTTTATCTCTCAAAGCAGATCAAAGAATATTGTACACATGTTAAATGAATAACAATTAAAATTCAAAAAAATTATGAAATCAAACATCATGAAGATTTGTGGACTATTGGGAATTGTATTTATCACAATCTCCACAGGCCACAATGCATTAGCGCAGTCCAAGGTAGACTATGCGCTAAATACGGCTGAAGGTGCAGCGGAAACAGTAAACAGAGCTGGCAAGACACTTAAAACAATTGGTGGTCTATTCAAGAAAAAAGACAAAAAAGAGGCCGATAGTTCCATGTCTCCTGCAACTACCATACATGTCGTAGGAATAGCATCCTATGACGATGTTGATAAATTTAAGGACAACATAGCTTCATGCAAAGGCGTAAAAGGCGCAAACCTAAAATTTAAAAAAGACAAGTCAACTATCCAAGTTGCCCATGCAGGAACTACAGAAGAATTCTTCGAAAATTTAAAGAAAACAGGGAGCCTACAAGGCAAAAACATCCTGTCATTGGAAGAGGGAACAATCGAGATCGAAGTTCCTGCAAAGTAAGCATAGGTCCAAGTGTCCGGGGTATCTTGCAGGTGAATTTTGCACTTGCAAGATACCTATCAATTAACCATCTTGTATAACAAGTATAGAAAATAGCACAATCAGTCCTGACCCCGCATTTATCTTCCTAAAAAAACAAGTTATTCCAGTGAAATTGATTGATTTACTGACAATAATTCGTTAAATTCAAGCAATATTTACTCATTCACATACATGCTCATGAAATATCCATGTCTAAAAATAGCACAAGCATTCGTGAAAATAGACTGGATATTCCATACGGCCATAAACACTGCCGAAAGCGATATGAATGTTTTAGCAGGAGAAATTAGCTCATGAATAAACAAATAATTTACATATGAAAGTAACTATTGTTGGTGCAGGAGCTGTAGGCGCAACTACAGCTGACAATTTAATCCGTCGAAATGTCGCTGAGGAGATTGTGTTATTGGATATCAAGGAAGGGTTTGCAGAAGGGAAAGCGCAAGATATGGCCCAAACCGCAGCTTTATTGGGTTTTGAATCCAAAATAAAGGGTGTTACCAATGACTATCTATCTACAGCCGGCTCTACTGTTGCGGTTATCACCTCGGGGATTCCGCGTAAACCGGGAATGACGCGGGAGGAATTGATCGGGACAAATGCAAATATTGTCAAATCAGTTGTAGAGAATTTGGTTAAACACTCTCCGGATATCATTATTGTCATTGTTTCCAACCCGATGGATACCATGACCTACCTTGCACTCAAATCGAGCGGCTTGCCTAAAAATAGGATTATCGGAATGGGCGGTACATTGGATTCAGCCCGATTTAAATATCAATTGAGTGAAAAATTAAATGCTTCGGCAGCTGATCTCAATGCCATTGTCATTGGTGGTCACGGTGATACAACCATGATCCCGCTGATCAAGCACTCCACGTGGAACAGCATTCCGGTCAGTAATTTTCTTACGGCCGAAGAGCAGGCGGAGATAGTCCAAAAGACGATGGTGGGTGGCGCGACATTAACGAGCCTGATCGGTACGTCGGCTTGGTATGCTCCCGGTGCTGCTACAGCCGCGGTGGTAGAAAGTATAGTCCGTGACCAAGGTAAATTATTTACCGCTTCAGTATATCTCGAAGGTGAATTTGGTCAGGAGGACATTAATCTCGGTGTGCCCGTAGTTATTAACAAAAAAGGTTGGGATCGCATTATTCCCTTACAACTGGATGAGGAAGACAAGGAGAAGTTCAGCAAAAGTGCCGATGCCGTGCGCGCCATGAATAATGTATTGAAAGAGATAAAGGTATTGTAATCAACATAAACAAGTGCGAGAAGAGGCTGTTATTTGTAATAACAGCCTTTTTTCATGTTGTAGAAAAGATTTTACGTTTGCAGGAGGATAAGCCGCCGCTAACCTTCTTTTTTAATTAAATTTTTGGCTATGTTTGGGAATATGACAACAGTACCTTTTCAAATATTAGATCTTCAGGGACAAGGAACACATATTCTGGTAGATGTGACACTATACGAACGCAGCTTTAAAATGGTCATCGATACAGGAGCGTCTAAAACCGTATTTGACAAAACCCAACTGGGACATCTTTTGGAAGATCAATTGCTGTTGGAACCCTCAGAAACCTTATCTACAGGTCTTGGGACCAACTCGATGGAAAGCTTTAACATGGAAATTCCCAGTTTGACAATCGGTACCTGGCACATCCGTAAATTGAAAACCGCGGTACTTGATCTAAGTTCGATCAATTACGCCTATCAACAAATGGATCTGGATCCTGTGATCGGCGTATTGGGTGGTGATATTTTCGCCGATTATGGGGCTGTTATTGATTACGCAAAACAAACATTACGCTTGCGGGACCGAAAAATCAAAAGTAAGTAAGCCCTCGGCTCGTACTCCTAAAATCTAACTACTCGATACTAAAATCGAAAAAGCCGCTTATGAATATGCATCCGTAGATAGGTATAATAGAGCAAAGCAATGACTATTCCCAGCCCCCCCATTAGATATAAGGTTGCCCGGAGACCACAGTAGCTGGCTAAGGAACCGATCATGAGTGTTCCTATTGGAAATATACCCTGAAAAGCCATGACATAATATGAAATAGCCCTGGCTCGATATATGGGTATGGCGTGTGTCTGGATATAGGTATTGATACTGGAATTTTGCATCATCATGGCAAAGGACACTAGCATCACATAGACCAAAGCCATCTGTAACATACTTGAATGCGCTAAGAAAAGAAGCGCTAGCCCCATCAGCGCTGCAGCTCCCATCACCTGATAGCGTAGATTCGTTCCTGATTTCAGTCGCGCCATGTTAAATGCACCGATCATGGCCCCCAATCCGGCAGCACTTTCAAACCAGGAAAATATACGCTCATCTCCATGAAACATTTCTTTTGCGATGGCGGGCAAAAGTGAAGTGTAAGGAATGACGACCAAACTGGAAAAGGTCATAATAATAATCAAAGAAGAGATATGCGGCGAACGTTTGAGATAGCGAAATCCTTCGACCAATCCCTCCCAGTTGCTCCCTTTGCTTAGCTGCACATGGGTTTCATCCACCCGCATCATCAGCAGCGTAATAATGACAGGAACGAAACTGATAAAATTCAGAGCAAAACAGACCAATTCACCATAGCTACTGAGTAAAATCCCGCCAATGGCGGGGCCAAGCATGCGGGCTCCGTTAAAGATGGTCGAATTGAGCGCAATAGCGTTTGGCAGGTCCTTGCGGTCGCCTACCAGATACATCATCAAAGACTGTCTACCGAGCACATCAAAGGAATTGATGACCCCTTGTATCAAACCCAGGGCTGAAAGCCACAGCACAGTCTCCCACTTGAGGTAAACCACCAAGGTCAGCATACCCGCCTGTATCATCAGGCCGATCTGCGTCAATAACACCAACTTATACTTCTTATGCTTATCAACAAAACTTCCGATAAATGGAGACAAAACCAAGGAGGGCAATAAGGAAATAAACTGAACAAAACCCAACCAAAAGACGGAACCTGTCAGTTCATAGACCAGCCAGCTGATTGCTATCCGCTGCATCCAAGTTCCCATCAGGGAAATTGCCTGCCCTATTACATGTAAACGGAAATTTCTATAATGGAGCGCCCTAAAAACCTGCATATATTATAAAGATAGACTATAAAAGTATAACAAAAAAGAACGGTAAGAGATTCTATTTTAGAAAAATAATGATTTAATTCATCGAAATAGATGTGTAATACTGGAATATAATCAATAACTTTGCGCTTATTATTTTGAACATTAAAATAATCAAATAATTATCATTCAATAATATACACAATGAAATTTTTTATTGACACAGCGAACCTAGAGCAAATTAAGGAAGCCCAGGACTTAGGCGTATTAGACGGTGTAACAACCAATCCAAGTTTAATGGCTAAAGAGGGTATCAGCGGTGATGAGAACGTAATCAACCACTACAAAGCAATCTGTGCAATTGTTGACGGCGATGTGAGCGCTGAAGTTATTTCTACAACTTATGAAGAAATGATCAAAGAAGGCGAAGCATTGGCTGCTCTGGACAGCAAAATCGTGGTAAAAGTTCCTATGATCAAAGATGGCGTGAAAGCAATCAAATATTTCAGCAAAAAAGGTATTAAAACAAACTGTACATTGGTATTCTCTGCTGGCCAAGCTTTATTGGCTGCAAAAGCTGGTGCGACCTATGTATCTCCTTTTATCGGCCGTTTGGATGATATTTCTACAGACGGATTGGCATTAATCGAAGATATCCGTTTGATTTATGATAATTATCAATACCCAACACAGATCTTAGCTGCTTCCGTACGCCATAGCGCACACATCTTGGGTTGTGCTAAAATCGGTGCGGATGTAATGACAGGTCCATTATCAGCAATTTTATCCTTATTAAAACACCCATTGACCGATAGCGGTTTAGCAACATTCTTAGCTGACCACGCGAAAGCTGCGGGTAAATAAAATAGACTATATTTAGATATAGGTTCAAACCGATAAGGGGAAGATGACAATAATCTTAACCTTATCGGTTTTCTTATGTGGATAAATTGCTTATTTTTGTAGTTGATCTAAGGTTTAACGAAGAAGTCCATGGAACAATCCAATACCGTATATCCAGAAATTCTGAAACGAAATAGTTTAAAAGTTACCCAACCTCGTTTAAAGGTACTCGAAATTATTTCAACGAAAGATTCGGCCATTTCCCAGCCAGAACTGGAGAAATTATTGGGTAAGGATATCGACCGTGTGACATTGTATCGTGTATTGGCCAGTTTTGAGGAAAAAGGTATTATCCACAAGATCTTTGATCTGCACGGAACCGCTACCTATGCTATGTGTTCCACCAACTGCTCTGAACACGACCATCATGACCAACATGTACATTTCATCTGTCGGGTGTGCAACTCGGTCTATTGTCTAGATGAAATTACATTGCCCAAAGTGGCTATTCCGGAGGGGTTTAGTCTCGAGGCGATTGCCGTAAACGCACTCGGCGTATGTAATCATTGTAAAAAATAAATCGCAACATACAGCTTCAAAACAATTTCTCCCTTGATCTGTCTATAGTATGGGAATCGGATTAGCTCCAATTCGACCAGCTATTGTACAGTCGAATGCTGTTTTTTTCGTACCTTGTATCAACCAGCGAATCTGCGGATAAAGATTACGCAAATTGTCGGTTTATTGTATATACAGGATTTAATATCCCAGTAAAAAATGGACCTACTAGTTCGTAATGCAGGCTCAGCACAGCAGCTATCATTCAAATGACCCTGATTGCGAACACAGATGAGTAAATAATAACACGAATGAAGACAAGAAAAGAAAATCCCTATAAAGAGGTATTAACACAACTGATTATCGATATTTTCGAGAAATCAGGAAACAAGCCGCTCAACTATAAACAAGTTTCTTCCAAATTGAACCTGACGGACAACGATTCCAAAGTTGCCATTGCTGATATTTTACAGGACAATGTGCGAAGCGGGCTTTTTGTGGAAGTAGAGCGCGGAAAATTTAACCTCAAGCAGATCAAAGTGTATGTCACCGGAAAGGTGGATATGACTGCAGATGGTTCCGCCTATATTATTCCGGATGATGAATTTGAAAACGACATCTATGTTGCGCCCCGAAAACTCAGGCAGGCCCTACACGGAGATATTGTTAAAGTACACACTTTTGAAAAGAGAAAAGGTGGCCGCAAAAAAGAAGGTGAAGTTGTTGAAATCCTTCAACGTGCCAAAACCGACTTTACCGGAACGATCAGCATTTCAAATAATTTCGCATTTTTTATCGCCGATGACCGCAAGATGTTGCACGACATCTTTATTCCACTGGACAACCTAAATGGTGCCAAAGATAAAGAGAAAGTCGTGGTTTCAATCATCGACTGGCCAAG
Organism: Sphingobacterium sp. CZ-UAM; assembly: GCF_002000245.1. Taxonomy (GTDB): domain Bacteria; phylum Bacteroidota; class Bacteroidia; order Sphingobacteriales; family Sphingobacteriaceae; genus Sphingobacterium. The sequence goes on from NZ_MTCM01000004.1 coordinate 271,686, forward strand.
TGGCAGTAAGAATCCTGTGGGAACAGTCAAACATGTACTGGGCACCAAGGGTGAAAACAATACTGAGATGAATGCAATCTTGGCTGACTATGGCTTTCCATTGGAATTCCCAAAGAAAGTAGAAGCTGAGGCCAATAAAATCACGGAGAAAATCAGCAAGGAGGAGATCGCCAAAAGACGTGATTTCAGAACCGTCCCCACATTTACGATTGACCCTGCAGATGCCAAAGATTTTGACGATGCCCTATCTTTCCAAAAATTGGAGAACGGTAATTATGAGATCGGTGTACACATTGCCGATGTGTCTCATTTTGTGATTCCGGATACAGAGCTGGATAAAGAAGCTTTCAACCGAGCGACATCAGTCTATCTGGTTGACCGCGTTATTCCGATGCTTCCAGAGCGTTTGTCCAATGGCGTGTGTTCATTGCGTCCACATGAAGATAAACTTTGTTTTTCGGCGGTATTCGAAATGGATGAAAAAGCCAATATCCATGAGCAATGGTTTGGCCGTACGATTATCCATTCGGACAGACGGTTTAGCTACGAGGAGGCGCAGGAAGTCATCGAGACCAAATCCGGTGATTTCAGCCAGGAAATCCTAAAATTGAATGAACTTGCTTATATCCTTCGCGAGCGTAAGTTTAAAAATGGTGCAATTGCTTTTGAAAGTGAAGAGGTTAAATTTACCCTAGATGAAAACGGTAAACCTACAGGCGTGTATACCAAAATACGTAAAGATGCCCACAAGCTGATCGAAGATTTTATGTTGTTGGCAAATCGTAAGGTAGCTGAATATATTGGTAAACAAGGGCGTGGCAAAAACAAACTAACCTTTGTATACCGTTACCACGATGTTCCGAACCCTGAGACGTTGACTACATTTTCGCAGTTTGCGGCACGTTTTGGCCATAAGTTGACCATTAAAACAGACAAAGAAACAGCGAAATCCCTCAATGCGATAATGACCAAGATCGAAGGCAGTAAGGAACAGAATATGCTGACCTCTTTGGCCGTACGTTCAATGGCCAAAGCCATCTATACGACTAAGAAAACAAGCCATTATGGCTTGGCATTTGACTATTATACCCATTTCACCTCCCCGATCCGTCGGTATCCGGATGTGATGGTTCACCGTCTTTTGCAGTTCTACCTGGACGGTGGTACAAAGGTCAATGCCGAGCACTACGAAAAGATGGCGGAGCACTCTTCGCAGATGGAGAAAAAGGCCGCTGAGGCAGAACGTGCATCCATCAAATACAAACAAGCAGAATACCTACAGGATCAGATCGGTACAGAATACACTGGTATTGTCTCGGGTGTAACTGAATGGGGTATGTATGTGGAAATTGAAGAAAACAAGTGTGAGGGCATGGTACGCTTGCGCGATATCACGGATGATTTCTATGTACTTGATGAGAAGAACTATGCGATTATTGGCCAACGGAAGAAAAAGAAATTTCAGTTGGGCGATGAGGTGCAGATCCGGGTGAAGAAAGTGGATCTGGATAAACGACAGATTGACTTTACGTTGTTGTCTTAAACTTAAGAATTGGAAAAGCCGTGTCAGGATTGGTGACACGGCTTTTCCAATTCTTAAACTTTATTGCTTTGTACCATCAAATTTAAAAGTTGTTTCACCTTCAGCTAACGGTTTAGCTAAATAAGTAACTGTCTTGTTTTTAACCTCAAATAAAAACATTGCTCCGGGTTCTGTAGCTGCCGATTGTATTGAATAATCCATATTATTTGTTACGTTAAATTCCCGAGAAGGTAATTTCAGAGAGCTATCTTCTACCTCAACTTTAATACGACCATCACCCACTTTGGTTACTTTAATAGTCTTATTAAACTTTTCCCCCACTCCTACGATATCCAAACTCCCTTTATAAGTACCTACTGCTGCATCGATACTTCCACCTGTTTGAATAGGCTCATCTTTATCCTTAGAACATCCCACAAAAGCGAAGGTCACTAGCGCCAATACGATTGCATACATCAATTTCATTTTCATAATCTGAATTCTTTTAATTTATTTTTACTTTTAATTATCTGTTCGTATTTGACAAACCTCTTGCCAAAAAGAAGCATAAACACGCAAAAAAGTAAATATACTCAGAAACCAGTAGAAGAATATTTTTACAAAAAAACACAGAGCAACTAGTATTCAAGACAATAAAGATTTTTACGAGTTACACATAAAATCTCATTTTTTAGCGCCAAGGCTAGACAACGTCACTATTATTGTCCATATTTTACAACATCATATTAATCACTGTGAGCTGTTAGACTTGCTAGCGCAAGGTTGGATTATACAAGTATTAAACGAGGGGCAAAATTATCACGGTAAATCTTACATATTATTGCGCTTTCCGGGAAAAGGAAACATTTCGCACTGTGTTTACCGCATTTCGACAAGTAAAATATCGATTCTGCGCGATGTCAGATTGAGTCTGACCAGCGTCGGAATCATTTTTCCATGTAGGCAAATAAAAATTCAGCTCGACTAAATTATACACAGCAAGGACAAAACCGAGCAGACAGGTGGCGTGATCATTTCGACAATGAACCTGGTCATTTCGTTACTGCGAAGAATGACACAGACGGGTGCTGGACCGATTTCGACAGACGGGAAAATGAAACTTCCACCCAGCGAAATCATTTTGGCCAAGGACAGCATGCATGAGAAGGAGCGCGAACTTGTCAACCCATAGGCGGAAATGGCTTCGCTTCAGGGAAAAGAGAGCTTCTATTTCGAAAAAATAATCTAAATTTTATACACTAACTATTTAATATTCAAAACGGAATCAGTATCTTTGCGAACTTAAAATAATTTAGGTATAAAATTTATAAACAAAAACAGGTAAATGCCTACTATTCAACAATTAGTTAGAAAAGGTAGAGTAGCTCTGGTTGATAAGAGTAAGTCACCAGCGTTGGACTCATGTCCACAGCGAAGAGGTGTATGTACACGTGTATATACTACTACCCCTAAAAAACCAAACTCAGCAATGCGTAAAGTAGCTCGTGTACGTTTAACAAACGGTAAAGAGGTCAACGCTTACATCCCTGGAGAAGGTCACAACTTGCAAGAGCACTCGATCGTATTGATCCGTGGTGGTCGTGTTAAGGATTTACCAGGTGTACGTTACCACATCATCCGTGGTGCATTAGATACTTCAGGTGTAGCAGGTCGTAACCAACGTCGTTCTAAATACGGAACTAAGCGTCCTAAACCAGGACAAGCAGCTGCAGCTCCAGCAAAAGGTAAAAAGAAATAATTAAACGGAGGAAAGAAAAATGAGAAAGTCAAAACCGAAAAAGAGAATCATTTTACCTGATCCAAAGTTTAATGACGTTCAGGTAACACGTTTCGTAAACAATATGATGGTAGATGGTAAAAAATCTATCGCTTATGATATTTTTTACGATGCAGTAGAATTAGTAGAACAAAAAACACAAGAAAGCGGTTTAGAAGCTTGGAAAAAAGCTTTAAACAACGTTATGCCTGCTGTTGAAGTTAAATCACGCCGTGTAGGTGGTGCTAACTTCCAAGTTCCTATGGAAGTTCGTCCAGAGCGTAAAATTGCTTTGGGTATGAAATGGTTAATTTCATACGCTCGTAAACGTGGTGAAAAAACAATGTTCGAAAAATTAGCAGGAGAAATCATTTCAGCTTCTAAAGGTGAAGGTGCTGCTGTTAAGAAGAAAGAAGATACGCACAAAATGGCGGAAGCTAACAAAGCGTTCTCACACTTCAGATTCTAATTTTGAAGACATTCAAAAAAATATGATTACACCGACCTCCGATAAACGAACACTCTTTTATCAAGGTCGGTGTACTTATTTAACATTACATTTAAACACATAAGGCCCCTGTGGCCAGCTGCTTAAAAATATTATGGCAAGAGATTTAAAATTCACTAGAAATATCGGTATCGCTGCACACATCGATGCTGGTAAAACTACAACAACTGAGCGTATCCTTTATTACTCAGGTGTAAACCACAAAATTGGTGAAGTTCACGAAGGAGCTTCAACAATGGACTGGATGGAGCAAGAGGCTGAGCGTGGTATCACGATCACTTCTGCTGCAACAACTGTATTCTGGAACTACCGTAACAACAAATACCAAGTAAACGTTATCGATACACCTGGACACGTGGATTTCACGGTTGAGGTAAACCGTTCGTTACGTGTATTGGATGGATTGGTATTCTTGTTTTCTGCAGTTGATGGTGTTGAGCCTCAATCTGAGACAAACTGGCGTTTAGCTGATGGTTACAAAGTACCTCGTATCGGTTTCGTTAACAAAATGGACCGTTCAGGAGCTGACTTCTTGAAAGTTGTAAAACAAGTAAAAGATATGTTGGGTTCTGAGGCTGTAGCTTTACAATTGCCTATCGGTGCTGAAGATACTTTCAAAGGTGTGGTTGACTTGATCAACAACCGTGGTATCGTTTGGAACGAGCATGATAAAGGTATGACCTTCACTGAAGTGCCTATTCCTGATGATATGTTGGATGAGGTTGCTGAATACCGTGAGAAATTATTAGAAGCAGTAGCTGGTTACGATGAGTCATTAATGGAGAAATTCTTCGATGATCCAAACTCATTGACTGAGCGCGAAATCTTAAATGCATTACGTGCAGCCGTATTGGATAATTCTATCGTTCCTATGGTTTGTGGTTCATCTTTCAAAAACAAAGGTGTTCAAACCATGTTGGATCTAGTAATGGAGTTATTGCCTTCACCTCTAGATGTTGAGGCTGTAAAAGGTACTAACCCTGATACTGGTGAAGAAATTGAGCGTAAACCATCTGTTAATGAGCCTTTCGCAGCTTTAGGTTTCAAAATTGCGACTGACCCATTCGTAGGTCGTTTATGTTTCATCCGTGCTTACTCTGGTAAGTTAGATGCAGGTTCTTATGTATTGAACACACGTTCAGGAAACAAAGAGCGTATCTCTCGTATCTTCCAAATGCACGCGAACAAACAAAACCCTATCCCTTTCATCGAGGCTGGTGATATCGGTGCTGTTGTTGGTTTCAAAGACATCAAAACTGGTGATACACTTTGTGACGAAAAAGCGCCTATCGTATTAGAGTCAATGACTTTCCCTGAGCCAGTAATTGGTTTAGCGATCGAGCCTAAAACGCAAGCTGACGTGGATAGATTAGGTATTGGTCTTGGTAAATTAGCTGAAGAGGATCCTACATTCGTTGTTAAATCTGACGAAGAAACTGGTCAAACAGTTATCTCTGGTATGGGTGAGCTTCACTTAGAGATCTTGATCGACCGTTTGAAACGTGAATTCAAAGTTGAGGTTAACCAAGGTGCTCCTCAAGTAGCGTACAAAGAATCTATCAATGGTACTACTGAGCACCGTGAGGTATACAAAAAACAATCAGGTGGTCGTGGTAAATTTGCGGATATCAAAGTTGTTATCTCTCCGGTAGACGCAGACTACGATGCTTCAAAATCAGCGCTTCAATTCGTAAACGAAATCGTGGGTGGTGCAATTCCAAAAGAATACATCCCTTCAGTTCAAAAAGGATTTGAAGCATCATTGAATAATGGTGTATTGGCTGGTTACCCGCTTTCTGGTATGAAAGTTCGTTTGATTGATGGTTCATTCCACGCAGTCGATTCAGATTCATTGTCATTCGAATTGGCAGCTAAAATGGCATACCGTGAGGCGTTACCTAAATGTTCACCAGTATTGATGGAGCCAATCATGAAAGTTGAAGTATTGACTCCAGAAGAAAACATGGGTGATGTAATGGGTGACTTAAACCGTCGTCGTGGTCAAATGCAAGGTTTGGATTCACGTAACGGTGCACAAGTAATCAAAGCATTGGTTCCACTTTCTGAAATGTTCGGTTACGTAACTCAATTACGTACAATCACTTCAGGTCGTGCAACATCTACAATGGAATTTGATCACTATGCTGAAGCTCCACGTAACGTTGCTGATGAAGTAATCGCAAAATCTAAAGGTAGAATCAAAGGTTCTGTTGAATAATAGAACTCAAAAATAAACCGACCGCTGGTTGTTAATAGCTCTAATCAGCGGTCATTTTTTAATAATATCATATACTATGAGCCAAAGAATCAGAATTAAATTGAAATCTTACGATTACAATTTGGTTGACAAATCAGCTGAAAAAATCGTAAAAACAGTAAAACCTACAGGTGCAGTTGTTAGTGGTCCTATTCCATTGCCTACTGAGAAAAAAATCTACACGGTATTACGTTCACCACACGTTAACAAAAAAGCACGTGAGCAATTCCAATTGTGTGCTTACAAAAGATTGTTGGATATCTATTCATCAAACGCTAAAACTGTTGACGCATTGATGAAACTTGAATTACCTTCAGGTGTTGAAGTAGAAATCAAAGTGTGATAGATTTCAGTCACTGAAAAAAGAAGGGGCCTTTCGTAAGAAAAGCCCCTTTTTTCGTTTCCTACCTTTTTTACCTCCAGCAATTCACCTGTAATTTTGTAACATCAAATGAATAAATCTAGGAGAAAGGCGCTTTGAAAATTAGTTCTATGCACCAATAAATGACCAAAGCATTTTAAAGCCTTTTGAGCTGTTATTTTTTTTATGCAATATGATACTCGTCTTACTGTATTTCAAACCACAGACGAGTAAAAAACGCCTTAATTTCGCAGGGTATTCATCAGTTGTGATTACCAATTGCTATTTTTTCGCTTCGAAGTACCTCTTGCCACCTAAGATTCACCGCGGCAGATCTTGGGAGCACAGCGGCGAATCAACCGTAGTTTTTTGATGCAACAATCGGCTATTTTCTATGCTTTATAGGTTGGTTTTCCTGTACGATCCTTGTTTATAGGCAGTACTTAGACAGTCTTGTGATAGTGCCAGGCTTGTCCCATCCTTGCAATTTTGTTGTGCCAAACTAGTAAGGTTCTTGTGCGGGCGTTGTATGGTAATCTAAACCATCACTATTTGCTTCCTTCAATTGGTAGTAGAAAATAGTGATGAAACCAAACAATTGGGGTAATAATTTGAATGAAATTACTCCTTCACCTCATCAACAATTTTCTTCTCTCTCGGGTTTAAGGACTCAAAAAGATCCCTATACAGCTCATCCTTACTATCCTCCTCCCCTAATAAGAATCCCCAAGGTTTAAGCTCCTTGATACGATCCATCACAATCTTAAGAATTGCCAATATTGGAATAGCCAGGAACATCCCAGAAATACCCCAAACCATTTCGCCAATAATAATGGAAAGCATGGCAAATAGAGAATTGACCTTTACTTTTGATCCGACAATTTTGGGAACAATAAAATTGCTGTCAATCATATGTATAATAATCAATGCTAGAATGACTAACACAACATGGGTCAATGACGAGGTAGCGAAAGTAAGAATGGAGATAATCAGCATGGATGAGAAAATACCTACATAAGGCAGTACGTTGAATACGCCTGTGATTAAAGCCAAGAGTAAACTGTACTTCACACCAATTAAGGAGAGGCAGATAAAAACCAAAAGTGAAACCAAACTCATCTGGATCAAAAGACCGATCAAATACTTCTTAACCACATATTGAATCTGTCTGACGACATCCACAACAATCGGACGGTCTTCGACACGATTGACAAATAAAAGGAACTTCACAATATGACCTCTATAAATCAGTAGGAAGAAAGTGTACAGGAATGTAAAAACAAATAAAATAAACAAAGAGGAAAGTGAAACCAATGCCGTTCCTAAAAACAGGGTACCGGAATCAACTGATTTGGATGCCGTCTTATTAATGAATTCCATTTGTTCCTTATGTTGTATTCCAAACTGTTGGCTGACCCAACTTTGCAATTTGCCTGCGCCATCCATAATCTGTTCTTTAAATGCTGGAAAATCTTCTTTCAACAGCGTGAGCTGTGAGGCCAATAAGAAAAGACCGTAGCCCAATACACCAAAAAAAATAATCACACTGAGTATTCCGGCCAATGTCCTTGGAAAGCGTAACTTCCGCTCCATAAAATTGCTCAACGGTATCAAAAGCAGCGAGAACAGCAAACCTAAAATCATTGGAATCAGTATCGTATCGCCGATCTTCGCCAGATAGCCTAAGAGAAGGATACTAATCAATATACAGGCTAACTTTACATAGAATGGTAGGGAGAGAAATCTTTTCATTGCATATTCTTTTGAATAAAAATAACAATTTCGAATGACTTAGTTTTAGGTAAATAAAAAAGTCCCTACACATGCAGGGACTCTTTCCTCATAATAAGTTTAAGTACTTATATTTCTTATAGTCCAAAACCGATTCCCACAGACCAAACACGGTTTTTGGTTGAACCACCATTAGGTGCTAAATTGGTCAAACCTAAACCATAACCGGCATTGATCTGAAAGCCATTCGTTAATTGATAACCCGCCAGGAAGTTTACACCAAAGTCCGTACGTTTTAGATGATCACCATCACCACTTCCAAATTTTACATCAGTTTCGCCCTCTGCCCCAAATTCTCCGACATTACCTTTGACTTTATTTTTACCACTTAATCCAAATCCCACATATGGTCCAGCTCCGACGAAGAAATTACCTGACCCACCGGTAGGGAGTTTAGCCACTAAATTGACTGGGATATCCAAAGACATAATACTTTGCTTAAATTCCCCAGAGCTAGAACCGTTACTCGCAGATTCTTTTCCACCTTTATTTTGTAAAGACAATCCAGGCTGAATAGAGAAATATGGAGATACAGGCGCATCTAAATAACCTGTCACAAAAAAGCCTGTGTTAGACTCTGAACTTCCATTTTCAGTTGAATATTTAGGAATATTTACACCCGCACGTAGTCCGTATCCCAATCCTCCTTGTGCAAAAGCACCCAATGAACCAAATAAAATTGCTGCAGATAATAATAGTTTTTTCATGTTTCCTAATTTAATTTACTTTATTCTTTTTTATCATTTTCTCTCATATACTTCCTGTATGAGATTTATGACATACCCATTTGCAATATCTATTCCAAAATACGTAAGCGACTAATATTCACTTCGAAACAAAAGAAAAAAGTTAAATCTCGTTTTTTTTGATTGTCCTTTAAAAGATACAGTAAGTAGGATACTCTTCAAGTTTTTCAACTCGCGCTATCCATTTAAAACAGGCGTTTATAAGGATTGGACTATCGGCTTCCTAAAAACTACGGGCTTGGTTTTCAGAATAATGCTCAAAAACACAAAAGTTTTATCACAAAGATTTTTTAATTCCAATTATAAGTTTTATTTTTGCAGACCTTCAAAAGGAAAAAAATAGGGTCGGATGGCCGAGTGGCTAGGCTGAGGTCTGCAAAACCTCCTACAGCGGTTCGAATCCGCTTCCGACCTCGTTTTATTTTAAACAATAAAAATATTATCAAAATGGGAGTTACACGTTTAAAAAGAAAAGATAGAAGAAATAAAACTGTTTCACGTGTTGAAGTTCAGTTCTTGAAATTAGGAACTAACGTAGAGTTAGGTTCTAGATCAAAAATGAAAGCTAGCAACCAAATCGTTAAAAACGATGCTATCTTAAATCAATTAGCTGCAGAAGCTAAATAAGCAAAAAGAAACTAGCAGCCTTTAAAGTTATACTTTAAAGGCTTTTTAATAAGTCTACCATTTGGTGGACTTTTTCTTTTGAGCTTATCCACTGCGGCTCATCCATTCCCTTAACCTGATCCTGCGAAAACTGCATCTTTGAAGGCTGGCTCTCTTTTGCTGAACTGTGTATAGCAATGGCACCGGTTTCTTCCAAAATTGTCCTGATATTAGATGCGTCCACCCCTGCCCCCGGCATAATCACGATACGTCCAGCAGCCTGCCTGATCAATCGTTGCAGTAGTGACACCCCCGATAAAGCTGAATTTCTCAAACCGGAAGTGAGTATACGATCTATACCTAGGGCAATGACATCTTCCAATGCAGCAAAGGGATCTTCGACACGATCAAAAGCACGATGGAAGGTCACATGCATAGGCCGTGCAGCATCAACTAAACGCTTTGTATTGACCTTATCCACGGTACCATCAGCATTCAACGCACCGATAACAACTCCGTCCATCCCTAATTCCTTACATAGCTCAATATCTGCGATCATTTCTAATATCTCTTCTTCGGTATATAGAAAATCTCCCCCCCGAGGCCGAATTAATACATGAACACCAATATGCACAAGTTCACGTACCAACTTCAATTGGCCAAAAGAAGGCGTTGTTCCGCCGTTCTCTAAGTTTTGACAAAATTCAACACGTGTTGCTCCGCCTTTTTCAGCCTCGATCGCCGAAGCAACTGAATTGGAACAAATTTCTAATTGATAATTTCCGATAGCTTTCTCCTTCATTCAATACAATTTTAAATCCGATTTTATGCTATGCGAATAACGTAAAAAAAAAGCAGATTACCTATTTTCTCACATTGAGGAAGCAAAAACTATTTTTCCGGAACAAACTCCAACAGATAGGTTCCACCTTATATCAGGCAACATCCTACAGGTCAGTCGTCTATTATTATTTATGAATAGGAAAACATTTCTCCAAACCATTTGTATATACCTTACATGCTTTTATTTAAAACATTAATAACCAACACTGTATAAACTTTAAGTAAAATATCATGGCAATTATATCAAGAAATATGGAGACACAGGAACGGATTATCAGTACTTTTGAGGAACTCCAATCCGCTATACAAGGTCTAAAAAGTCAGATTGTTGAATTCGAAATGCTATTTAACGAAGCATGTGATCGGCATATCGCATCTGATTTCAAAAAAGAATGGCTAATAGACCGTATTTCTTCCCGCCATACGATGATGCTGATCCGATACGATAGTTTACAGCTTATTCAGGAAACCGTCTCAGCCTACCGCGATTATGATGGTTTATTTCTGGATCACAAACAATTACTGGATGCAATCGAACTATTAATGCTTACTCATGCCGAGGAAGAAGAATATGAAATTGCCGCCATTATCAAAAAATGGCATGAAAAATTTGCCGATGCTGTCTATTTCCTAGCTGACCTCAGCTATTAAGTCATTGTTTTGTTTTACATTTGCGGCACTGTAAAATATTGAATTATGCGCAAACCACCCGCTATAGTTGATCTACATGCAGATGCATTCCTTGAAGATTGGGAAGACTATTCTGCTGACGAACTTATGCTAGAATCCATTGATTTCTTAAGATCCAACCTGGATGCAGCTATTTATTGGGAAATGAACGAAATCAAGTTTATTCACGGAAAAGGAAAAGGTATCTTAAAAAAACTAATATTTAAAGAGCTTCAAGAATACAAAGAGAATGGTTCGATCGACCGGTACTATACTTCATACCAGAATGAAGACATTGTAGTTGTGGTGATCGGTATCTAAAAAGAGACTACCCCTCGATTGAATGCTCCGGAAAAGTTAAATTCTAGCTTTGTTCAACTTTTAAGGTGCACATCAAAAAGATAGTCTCTTCTAAAATAAATTTATATTGCCCTATTTAACGGCCGGTGTAATGATTACCTTTCGGAACTCGACCGGTCCATGGTCGCCTTGAAAATAAATCGGGCCTGGTTCAGCTTCTCTACTGTCCAAAGCTCCTCCGGTGATACCAGGGATCTCTTGGTTGCTAATAACTGTTTTGCCATTGGCAACCACTGTCACCAGACGTCCAACCAATGTGATATCATAGGTCTGCCATTCTCCGGCTCCTTTGTTCACCATCTCATTTGCGGCAAGAAAACCATATACACCTGCAAACAGCACTGCATTCGGATGCGCTTCTTTCGGGCTATCCTCAATCTGTACTTCGTAACGTCCTCTTAGATAAACACCACTGTTACTTCCAGCCGGGATCTTAAACTCAACATGCAATTTAAAATCTTCAAACTTTTGTTCTGAAACAAGATTAGATCCTGATTGAGGGCTGGTTAGTATACCATTTTTCACAACCCATTGGTTTGTTTTGCCAGTAGCTTTCCACCCCGACAGGTCCTTGCCATTAAAAAGTTGAATCGGTTTTCCCCATTTAACGGCAGCTGCTCTTTTTAATTCTGGTGCACGTACACCTTTAAAGCGGTGTGTTTTGCCATCAGGCTCTGTTATTGTGCCCTGTAATGTTCCGTTTTGAATCTCACCTTCCACACTTAAATTCATCTTTCCGCTCTCCCATTGTGGAGGTATTGCAAATTTAAACTTTCCATTTTCATAAAAAACCTGTGAAACAGGTCTTGCACTCCCCGAAGTACTCACATAGTGACCTACTAAGGTTTTGTAACCTGACAATTTCACCTCAAGCCAGGAAGGTGCAGGCGTACCATTAACGTCAACCTCTATATCCCATCGCCCAATCAATTCCTTTCCGTCAATCTCCTGGTCCTGGACAATTGATTCGATGATTGAATCTTTAGCGAAAGTTGCCTGCGGTAGCGCAGCGGAAGCCAATAGCCCCAAAAGAAATGCCGCTTTTCTTTTCATATTGTTTATGTTTATATTCTAATTGACAATAAATTTCCAGCAATTTAACTGTTTCGACGCTGGTATCCAAGGGATCTCATGTTAAAAAAGCCTAAGAGCTGCATCACAATTATCGACAGCAATTCTAGAAAAAAGCCTATTTCGATTATTAGGAGCTGAAGTTAGCTGAGCATTTACGGAACTCATATTACTATCCTTACATCCATGACCTAGGCCTCAGGTTTGAATACAACTTGCTGTTGACGTGCATAGGCACTGGGAGATAGTTGGGTTATTTTTTTAAAATTTCGATTAAAGCTGGTCTTCGAATTGAAACCACATTCGAATGCCAGCCCCAATAAAGTGTATTGTCTACTTTCTGGCCGACTCAACAACTCTTTGAAGGCTTCTACACGATAGGTATTAACATAATCATAAAAGGATTTTTCTTCCCTCGAATTGATGATCTGCGAAAGGATAACAGGATGCACATCTAGTATCTTAGCTAAATCACCCAATGTTAACTCCGGGTCCTGATAGCATTTCTGTTCTTTCATGATCGTATTCAGTTTCATATGAAAGTATGCGGCCTCGGATTCTTCCAGTCTCGTTTTCTCATATTTCACCTTCTCAGCTGGTTCCGATACAAGGCTGCGCTCTTTTACTTCTTCAGCAGCTTCCAAATCCTTTAAGAGAAACACCTCATGTGATGACAACACGTGGGAAAAAATTCCGACCTGTCGAATGCCAAAATACCCAAAGAAAAAAATAAATAATGTGATCACTATAAAAAAAACAGCAGGGTTAGGATCAAATATGACAACAATCCAGATCGCTCCCATCCCAGAAATAAGGTAGCGCATCCAATTGAGGGTAATTTTCTCCGTATTGGAAAACTGACCGATAATGTTCTGTTTATGTTTACGTAGAAGAATAAAGGATAAGATGATATATACAACTCCTGAAATCATAAAGCCAACCACCAGAACCATAATTAATGTATCAAACTCATGCGTCAAGTAATATTTTTCTTTATATTCCACTACTGCTACAGGTAACACGAACGCCAATATAATTGATACGATCACTGCGGGAATAAAATGCAATAGGTAAAGCCATTTATGCCGCTGTTGCCCGCTTACAAACAATATATATAGATACAAAAATGGACCATGCAAAAAAGGGAAAGGCATTTCCCAACCAAATAGTGTGGGCATTTTCTGGATCTCTCCTGAACCATACAATCCCACTAAGATAAGATCGAAAAAAGCAAAAAAAAGCCAAACGCTTAAAATTTTATCCGCGGTATTTTTTTTAGGTTTACTGACAAGCAAAATGAAAAGGAACAAAGTCATAAAAATTCCGCCGATATAAATAATATGCCAGATCGAACTCATAGAAGATGGTTAGAATAATTTAACATTAAACAGCTGTTTTGTTCCTTCAGCTATATTCATAGATGTTGTCAATTTACAAACATTATAGATAAGCAATATACTTTCTTTTTTATTATCTACCAAATTGGAATTTCACTTTTGAGCACACTGAAACAAGAGCTGATTTACATACTGCTGAAGCATGTTTTACCCCATCCTTTTATTGGAATTTTATGGTGTTAGTTATCAATAAAAAAATTCCTTCCGAAGACAGCGCATTAAATATAATAACAGTACTCAATATTTTCAGTGACTTTACCCTCCTTCCTGATGACAAACAATACGATTCAATTAACGCGGACCAGCCGCAGTGGAAACTGCAGCTGGTCGGAACAAATTTCCTTAAATAGTATTAAAATATCCTTATTTTTTCGATTCTATTGGCCAAACTGATATCTCGCTTGTCCGACAACACTAACACTATTGGAACTGGCCGTCTTATCTTCAACAAGCTTATTATCAACAAAAACCTTTACTCTTACACTTCGCTTTCATTGTTTCGAACAGGAATGGAGCTTAATAAAGTGAAAATTTCCGCAAATTCTACTTTTTTCTTCACTTCTTTAGTAAAGGGTAAGGCAACACTCTCAATACTTGTATCTTCACCAGTTTCGTTCGTGTAGGTTACGCTAGCCGTATTGTTTGTTGTGGAGCTCACTTCATATCTGACAGTAGCATCTTTGGGATAACCAGCTGTTGGGTCATATGGCTTGTCATCTTTACCACAGCCAATAAACAGGGCCGACGCAAAAAACGTCAACAATACACTAAAAATTGAAATTTTTAAATTTTTCATTTTCATTCGATTTGATTTATGTGATTTTATAATAGCACTTTGCTACCGACAAAACTATATTTTAGATTCGCCCCAGTCGCCCCAGCTTATAAGATGGCACCTGATTTACATTAAAAAAACGCCGGTATAAATCACATTCATTAGACACCTAAGACCTCAACAATCTTAAATACGACAAGAATATACTTTAAAAGTTTCCAAGTTGCTTCAACGACACAAGGTTCGCTCCCATGGCAACAAATTGATTATAAACATTTTCTCAAAGCGGCTACCTCAAAAAAGAGGACCATCTTATAAGATGGAACGTTTGATAGCAGTAAAATAGCTAGTTTCGAATTAAATCTAAAGACAATCAGTATAAGGCTATATGAAAACTTTTTTTATTAATTTTTTACTATTATTTTCTGTGCCATACTATATCAAAGCGCAGAAAGCCCCCAAGGTAATTTTTCCGAAATCAACTTTTGACGTCGTACAAGCAAAACGTATGATCAGTAGCGACGGAAAGGCCACTTTGCGTGGCACGGTATCCAGAAATAGCAACTATAAGGTCAATGTCGTCGAGCTTTATCCCTGTACTGACTATTTCTACGAATGGTACGAATTGAAAAAAAAGGACAAAAAAGGAAAAAAACATATTTATATGTCCAATGAAGCTTATAGCTATCGAATTTTAACAAAAATCCAAGCCGACGGTTCTTTTGAATTTAAAGGTCTAAATCCTGGAAAATATTACATCAATACATTGGTGTATGAAACAAAATCTGGCATCGGAGAAAGACAGGTGGGAACTGAAACAGTTACAACTAAAAATGGTTACGGACATCTGCTTTCTTCCTACGACAGACCCATCATGGAAAAATACCGATTTCTATATGAGACTGTAGACCGTCTGGAATCATTTACAGAGATTTCATCCGAGGAACAAACTGTCAATGTAACACTCTAAAACTATCACCATGTCTATCAAATTAATAACAAGCTGTTTTTTTTTATTCAATGCCTGTTTATTTGTTAATGCCCAGGAGGTCAAGATTCCAGATATCAACTTTACACGAAGCCTGATAGCCCAAGGAATCGATACCAATAACGATGGAAAAATACAACTTTCGGAAGCAAAAGCAGTTAAAGTACTTTACGTAAATGGCGCGGGCATCACTTCCCTTGAGGGAATCAAAAATTTTTCCAACGTAGAAGACCTTGGCTTCTATGAGAACAATATTAAAGAAGTTGACCTCTCCGGAATGACTAGCCTCAAATTCATCTATGGATTTGACAGCCATTTAGAATATATGAACATTAAAGGCTGCATCAATGTACTTAACGTTAGCTGCAATAAAAATAATTTACGGCACCTTGATCTGTCGGACCAGAAAAAACTTAAGGAGCTTAGCATTGGGTTTAACCAGCTTACACGTCTCGATATCAGTGGGCTTACAGAACTTAAAAAAGTTCATGCTTATTTAAATAAGATTCAGGAATTCAAATTCGACAGTTGTCCTCAGCTCGAGGAGATATGGATTAATGAAAACAGAATTAGTCACCATTTAGACCTAACAAAATTTCCAAAACTAAGATCCTTTATGGCTTTTAGAAATCCCCTAACCTCTGTAAATATCGTCGGCTTGGAATATCTGGAAAATTTTAGTTGCCATGGTAGTGATATCACTACATTAAACCTAAGTGGTACGTATAATATTAAAGACCTGAGCTGGTATTAAGAAATAAGGTTGATCATCAAAGTAATCATATTGTTAGTCTTTAGAGCTTTTTAATCGGGGTGGCAGGATTGGCTCAGCCGCGCATACCTCAGACTCTGCCCTGATCCCCCTTCGGGTCGAACCCAATAGCCTCCCTATAAGATCGTAGGTTCTCTCCCCACTTGAAAACAAAAAAAGCCCGACTGTCGTCGAGCTTTATTGTCGGGGTGGCAGGATTGGCTCAGCCGCGCATACCTCAGACTCTGCCCTGAGCCCCCTTCGGGTCGAACCCAAGAGCCTCTCTATAAGATCGTAGGTTCTCTTCCCCCTTGAAAACAAAAAAAGCCCGACTGTCGTCGAGCTTTATTGTCGGGGTGGCAGGATTGGCTCAGCCGCGCATACCCCAGACTCTGCCCTGAGCCCCCTTCGGGTCGAACCCAAGAGCCTCCCTATAAGATCGTAGGTTCTCTTCCCCCTTGAAAACAAAAAAAGCCCGACTGTCGTCGAGCTTTATTGTCGGGGTGGCAGGATTCGAACCTACGACCTCCACATCCCAAATGTGGCGCGATACCGGGCTACGCTACACCCCGAAAAAGGTATCACCTTTGTTTTGTGTGGCACAAAAGTACACTAAAAATATTTTGTTTTCAAAATTATTTTCACCAACAAACTTAACACATTGATATATTGACAAATAATTTTAAAACAAGCATCAACATCATATGCATAGATGAAAAAGTTAGATTGCCAACAGCTTTAATTTAAACCCGTCGACAATCTACTTCGGATCAGGTTACCAACTTCTCTTGATTACCATCGTTGTTTTAATTGCCCCTTGCTGGTTAACCAATGTTAGCTTGGAGACTGTAGAAACAATATTTTCCTGGATTTTATATTCAACACCATCAAAAATCATCGTTTTTGCATCGGGCATACTGTAGTCGTAAGATACTGCAGTATTATCTTTTTTCTTATGCCAAGCACCGTCTTTATCAAAATTAAGTGTCTCTCCCTCTTCCATCATCTCCCGGGTTACATTTAACTCAGGAACGCTATTTCCTGAAACAGTTTTTGTCCAGCGTTCCCAATTTCCGGTACGGATTATATTCAATGCGGCATCTCTTCCGATGCTATCAACGGTTTCCTTACTACAAGACGTCATTCCCACCGCAATTACTCCAAGCAATAGCAGCATCCAATTCTTAAAAGTCATTTTTAATGTGCTCATAATTTATTTTTTTGGGTACACTTACAAGTATTATACCAAACTACGTGAACTTCGCTGCGTCAAGAAAAAACAGCTTTTTTAACCTGGGTGACCAATTGAGATTGCAAAAGAATGCAAAATACGGTCCGACACATTAACCATTGCATCAATAAACCATGACATCATGATAACGAAGATAATAAAGGGGGCGGGTGTTTGGCCGATGGCTATTATGCATTAAAAAAGATAGTAAAATTACCCGCTCGTGGAATAGCCGGGCAATACTCTATTTTCATTTTCTAGACAGTTTCATGCTCAACGTTTTCTGCTTTATCCATTGAACTGAAATATCGAAGGGTTCTGAAATATTTTCAGATGAAGTATCATGTCCTAATGTTGGAAATAACGTGTATTCAAAAGGTTTGCCTTGTACTTTAAATGAGTTTAGTTGTTCTATACACAGCTTTACGGGAATTTGTATATCCTTCTCTCCAAAAAGCCAAAGTCCAGGAATTGAAAGCATATTCAAAGAATTTTTTGGGTCAGTCGCTACAAATTGATATTTGTCTGGGTCATTTTTTGTATGCTCACGAGCATCTGCATCTGTATGATGTTCCCAAAAGTTATTATTGCCATTCGTATAAAACTGAAATCGGAGTTGTTCTAGAGTTGTTATCGTAGGACAACTAAATAAAACCATAAATTCAATTTGATGATTCTTACTTGCAGTAATCGGCATTATCCATCCTGCCTGACTAAACCCGACTAAACCAATTGGTATCTTTTTCCCTTTCAAATAGGTTCTAAATGTTTTTACTGCTTCATTTGCATCGTTAGATAATAAATTAAGGTTAGTTGTATCTATATTATTCGTACCAACAGATGGTCCAACATATACACCTCCAGATTCTCCAACTCCACGTTTGTCATAGGTCAATACAGCAATACCTTCTTTAGCAAGACGTTTTGCAAACTCTATTTCTCTTTTTACCGGGTCAGACCCGTGAACAATCACAACCGCTGCAAATGGGTTTTTAGGTCTTAAAATTGACCCCGCGAGAGTAACACCCTGACTTTCAAACTTAACCTCTTGGATGGTAAAATCAGTTGATTGAGAAAAGACCATTTCTGGTAAAATCAATAATAAAAACGAAATAAATAAGGTAAAAAAAAAGTTAATATTCATTTTAGTTCAATCAGAAAAATTTTATCCAATGGGTTCCGTTGGCATTGATTACGAGCGAAAATACATTGGCGCAGTAGTGGGTAAATTAGACGAAAGTTCAATTTAGCAGGAACGTAACTGATGTATTTTCAAAGAACTAAATTACAAATTTCTAGGGAATGTGAAATACATGTAGCGACCAAATGTATTCAATATTTTAATTTAGCTGTTAACCCGCTATTTTGTCAACTAGATATTAATGTACAGCTTATTTTGATAATTCGTTAGCAAAAGTAAACATCAAAAGGAAGGAAAAGGTTCATACCTTGTGAGATTCGTGTAAAAGAATTATTAGGTCATGAAAGCTTAACAACAAAAATGATCTACACACAGAGATATCGACAAATAATACCTCCCTAGCCTATTAAGTTTTTTAAATTTCTAAAGAAAAAGCCACATTTAGATCACCTTAAGCTATTAGATAGTGCCTCTTTTGGATCGATGCTAATAACTTCTTTAAAAGTCGTAGGTTCTCTTCCTGCTTGAAAACAAAAAAAGCCCGACTTTCGTCGAGCTTTATTGTCGGGGTGGCAGGATTCGAACCTACGACCTCCACATCCCAAATGTGGCGCGATACCGGGCTACGCTACACCCCGAAAAGGTATCACCTTTGTTTTGTGTGGCACAAATATACGCTTATTAGGCATTCTTTGCAAGCAAAAATGCAAAAATAAAACTAATCAGCTGATCTATTGAAAGATATTAGCTAGCTCCTATATTTAACTTAAAAGTTAAATATAAGCCAATAAGCGAAATAGAATACTACACGCATCAGTAACCATATCCATTCTATAAAGACTCAAAGAAGTGTATACAAATAATGTAAAAATATAAGATGACAACCTATTTACAGTAAAACACAATTAAAAAGCCTTTTGAGATAAAATTATTCCTTTAGTTATTCACACATAAAATAAATAGTTATTTTTTTCGAAACATACATTTAAAAAACGGACTATAACTGATTTTCAACAAATTTGTAGCCTCATGGTTAATAATACTCAGGCGTTTACTACTTTTTTGTTAAAAAATCATTATTAAATTACCTTTGTTGTTAAAAATATAATAAAAATTAATTACTTTTATTACAACATAACAGCCCTCCCGTCAACACCACTACGGTTTTGATTTCTGTTATGGGATCTCCTGCTATTATATTTTCAAGATCATCAATGCATGAAAAATTTAACCATTATTGGATTAACGCCTTTTGAAAAGCCTGACGTAAATCTCATGCCCAAACTCCATCAAGCGGGTGCATTTCCCGTATTAAGTTTGGGACACAACTTAGCCAACGCTCAGGAAGCACTGAATCAACTTGATCAGACTGCTCTATTTACTTATGGAATTTATTTTCCAAATGATAAACTTCTATCCCTTGAAATTCCGGAGAAAGTAAGTGTCATCATTCTTCCTTTTGGAAGCCCAGCTCCCACGGCTCCGCACCTATCCATAGTGTATCAGGTCAGCAGTATGGAAGAAGCCAAACAAGCGGAACAGCTTAACGCAAAAGGAATTATCATAAAAGGAAATGAAGCTGGAGGTGTCGTTGGATATGAATCCACGTTTGTACTCTTCCAACGGATTATCAAAGAAATTCAGTCCATCCCAGTTTGGGTACAGGGCGGCATAGGTTTGCATACTGCTGCTGCTGCAAAAGCACTTGGTGCTACCGGAATTGTATTGGATAGTCAGCTCGCGCTTTTTCCCGAAAGCTCAGTCCCCCAGGACTTCAAAACGCTCTGTGGAAAACTAAACGGAACTGAAACTAAAATCATCGCCAACCACCGTGTACTGGTACGTCCGAACTCGCCAGCCTTATCGGACCAGGTTGTTACGACCGAACTCCGGGCATATTTTACCGACCTGAATCCTGCTACGAGTTATATCCCAATGGGGCAAGACATTTCCTTGGCCATCGATCTTTATGAAGATTTCAGAACACTGAAAAAGCTTATTTTCGGATTTAAGGAAGCCATGTACGGCCATTTAAAGCAGGCGAAAGCGTTACAGCCGATTGATCGAGACAATGTATTAGCAAAACAACTAGGCCTGCGTTATCCGATCGCACAGGGCCCCATGACCCGTGTTAGCGATGTCCCTGCTTTTGCCAATGCCGTAGCGGAAGCTGGAGCACTCCCTTTTGTTGCCCTGTCTCTGCTCCCTGGTGAACAAGCGAAAACCTTGGTTATGGAAACCAAACAACTCGCTGGAAACAAAGCTTGGGGAGTGGGCATCTTAGGCTTTGCACCGCAGGAACTGCGCGAAGAACAGACCGCCTACATTCTGGAAGCTAAACCACCCGTTGTCCTGATTGCCGGTGGTCGACCTGCCCAGGCTAAGGTATTTGAAAAAGTGGGCATAACAACGTTTCTACACGTGCCGTCTCCTGCCCTGCTCGACATGTTTCTAAAGGAGGGTGCCAAAAATTTCATTTTCGAAGGTCGCGAATGCGGTGGCCACGTAGGTCCTCTTTCGAGCACTGTGCTCTGGGAAAAACAGATCGAACGCATCTTAAAAGAGGATCACCCGGAACAGATCAGTGTTTTCTTTGCCGGCGGCATCCACAATGCATTCTCATCAGCATTTGTTTCCATTATGGCGGCTCCTTTAGCCGCCCGCGGCGTAAAAGTCGGTGTATTGATGGGAACTGCGTATCTCTATACACAGGAAGCAGTCAGCACTAGCGCAATTCAGGAAGAATTTCAGCGACAAGCGATGCAAGCCAAAGATACGGTCCTCCTGGAGACAGCACCAGGACATGAAACCCGTTGCTTGAATACAGCCTTTGCACAACACTTCAACCTAGAAAAATCCAAATTATTGGCTGCCGGTGTCGATAAGAAGGAAGTCTGGGAAAAATTGGAAAAATTAAACGTCGGTCGCCTACGTATCGCAGCCAAAGGCGTGGACCGACAAGGCGACAAATTAGTCGCTATCCCGAAAAGTAAACAATTGGATCTCGGCATGTATATGATCGGTCAGATCGCAACCATGCAGAACAAGGTGATCTCCCTAGATGCGCTGCATCAACATGTTGGCATCGATAACCAGCAGTATATCCAGAACGCGCTACTACCTGAAGAACCTCTATCAAGCGAAAAACCCTTGGATGTTGCTATTGTCGGGATGGACTGTATATTTCCAGGGGCCAAAAATCTGGAAGAATATTGGCGCAATATTATTCTTGGGAAAGACAGTGTAACCGAAGTTCCGGACGAACGCTGGAATAAAGAATTATACTATAAACCCGACTCGGATGGCCCGGATGTATCCCATTCCAAATGGGGTGGCTTTATTCCGAAAATTGATTTTGATCCCTTGGCTTTCGGGATTCCACCACAGTCACTCGCAGCGATTGAACCAACACAGTTGTTGACATTATTGGTCGCCAAGCGTGCCATGGAAGATGCCGGTTATGACGAAAAACAAATCAACCGCGAAAATATTTCCGTGATCATCGGTGCCGAAGGGGGCAATGATCTTGCCAACAGCTATAGCTTTAGAGGATACTACAAACAGGTATTCGGAGAACTTCATGAGGAAGTGAAAGAGGCATTGCCTCATACCACAGAAGATTCTTTTCCCGGTATTTTGGCCAATGTTATCGCTGGTCGGATCACAAATAGACTGGATCTTGGCGGCCGAAATTTCACAGTGGATGCTGCCTGTGCCTCATCGCTCGCAGCGATTGACCTTGCTTGCCAGGAACTCATCCTGGGTAAATCAGATATGGTGCTTGCCGGTGGAGCAGATCTGCATAATGGCATTAACGATTACCTGATGTTCTCCAGCACACATGCGCTCTCGCGGAAAGGGCGATGTGCCACATTTGACAGTGATGCTGACGGCATTGCCCTTGGCGAGGGGGTGGCAATATTGGTACTCAAACGCTACGAAGATGCTGTACGCGATGGCGACCGCATCTACTCCGTTATCAAAGGCGTGGGTGGATCCAGTGATGGTAAAGCCTTAGGCCTCACCGCTCCCCGAAAAATCGGTCAGGTACGCGCACTGGAACGTGCCTATAATCAAGCGGGTATCAGTGCAGCATCTGTTGGTCTGGTTGAAGCGCATGGTACAGGAACAGTTGTTGGTGATAAAACAGAACTGAGTGCGCTGACCAATTTATTCAGCCGTTCAGGAGCCTTACCAGCACAAACGCATTTAGGTTCGGTCAAAACCCAGATCGGCCACACCAAATGTGCGGCAGGATTGGCAGGCTTGATCAAAGCTTCCCTAGCAGTATTTCATGGTGTAAAACCACCAACACTTCACCTCCAACAGCCGAATGCCTATTATAATGCACGAACAAGTCCTTTCGCTTTCCATGCTGAAACTGGTTTATGGGGCGAAAAAAGACGTTATGCTGGCATCAGCGCCTTTGGTTTTGGCGGAACAAATTTCCATGCTGTTATTGCGAATCATCCGCAGGAAGATAGTACAATTACTTTGCAATCCTGGCCATCAGAACTATTCGTTTTCCGTGGCGACAGCTATGACGAAGCAAAGGGGCAACTGGGTCAGGTAAAAGCACTTTTAGATATCAACGATAGCCTCCCGCTAAAAGATATCGCCTACAGTTTAGCTGTTGCATCTGAAAAAACGATCCAGCTCAGCATCGTTGCTGATACAGCGGAAGACCTGATGATGAAAATCGAACTGGTGTTATCCGGTATTGAAAGCAAAGACACTTTTATTGTCAATAAACGTGATGGTAAAACAGCGTTTTTATTTCCGGGACAAGGTAGTCAACGCATTAATATGGCGCGTGATCTCTTTGTGGTATTCCCTGAAATGCGAAAGCTTATCTCGCAGTATCCAGAATTGGAAAAAGTGCTTTTTCCTTCAACTACGTTTGATGCTGACTCTTTAAAACAACAAAAAGAAACCATTAAAGATACACGTCTGGCACAGCCACTTTTGGGTATTGTTGACCTGGCCTTGGCCAAATTCCTCCAGTCACTCGGTATCGTCCCAGATATGCTGGCGGGGCACAGCTATGGTGAGCTACCAGCTTTATGTTTCGCTGGTGTGTTTGATGAAAATCAGTTGGTCAAACTGAGCAGCAAGCGTGCCCAATCCATCCTGGATTCAGTAGAAAATGGCGACCCGGGTACCATGGTTGCGGTCAATGCAGATGCGGAACGATTAAAAATACTCCTAGGCCGTGTGGAAGGCGTTTATCCCGTAAACTACAATGCACCGACACAATGTGTTGTCGCCGGCAGCACAGCGGCTATCGGGAAACTCATGGAACTGTTAAAACAGGAACGAGTCTCCGCTAAAAAACTGGAAGTAGCCTGTGCTTTCCATAGTCCTTTAGTCGCTAAGTCAAAGCAACTTTATGCAAATGTGTTGAAGGATGTTCCTTTCCAAGAAATGCGACTACCAGTTTGGTCAAACACTACAACAAGCTTATATCCTACTTCAGCTTCCGAAATAAAAGCAAGGTTGACGGAACATTTGGTTCAACCTGTCCGCTTTGTAGAGGAACTCCAGGCCATGTATGCAGATGGCGCACGGATATTTATCGAAGTAGGTCCTGGCAAAGTACTGACCGGCCTGACCAAATCCTGTCTAGAGCAGGATCAGATCACCCTGTACGTAGAAGACAGCAACCGCAACAAATTGACGCACCTACTCTGTATGCTCGCACAATATTTGGGGACAGGTCGCAATTTTTCGATTGAAAAACTTTTTGAAGGCCGTCATGTTCAACAAATTCAGCTAGATCAACCAAATTTATATAAGAAAAACCCTACGATCTGGCGTGTCAATGGGCAAGCTGCACATCCAACCACCGGATCTTTACCTGTCAATGGTGCATTGCCCATCATAAGCCCCATTAAAATGAGTAACCTTAACAATCCCATAGCTGCAACGACAGAAGCACAACCTGCTGAGCGTATGCTGCAAGAATATTTAAACAGCATGAAAATGCTGATCCAGGCGCAACGTGATGTCATGCTTTCCTTTTTGGGGCAAACCCCACAAGTAGCAGCTATGCCGGTTTATTCAAGCCCCACACCAAATGTGACTGCAGATCTTTCAAGCCCCATTACGGTTCAACCCACGCTCAGCGAAAATTCCACTGTCGCAACAGCTGTCCAAACACCAACGAAAGACATTAAAACACTATTGTTACAGGTAGTAAGCGACAAGACCGGTTATCCACATGAGATGTTGGGTATGGAAATGGATCTGGAGGCCGATCTCAGCATCGATTCAATCAAACGGGTGGAAATTATCGGTACCCTACGTACGGAACTTGGCACACTGAAATTCGACCATACCAATGAAGATACGATCATGGAACAATTGGCCGCCATAAAAACCTTAAATGGTCTGGTTTCCTGGTTAACAGAATTCAGCGGCGCAACAGCGGAGTCAGCAACTAGCATTCAAACAGCAGTATCTACCCCCACAACATCAAATCAGTCTGCGCTCTCCCTTGCGGAATTACAAACAGCAATATTGGATATCGTCAGTGAAAAAACCGGTTATCCCAAAGAAATGTTAGGATTGGATTTGGACCTGGAAGCTGATTTGAGCATAGACTCGATCAAACGGATGGAAATCATTGCTGAACTGAAGACCAAAATTGGCTTTGGGGAGGATCTCGAACATGCCGAAGATCTAATGGAAACCTTAGCAGCGATTAAAACCCTTAACGGTCTTGCTTCCTGGATCAGTGAAGTTAGTGAAACAGCTCCTGAGCAGAGGCTCTTGTCCAGACTTCGTTTTGACTTGACACCAGCAGATGCAGCCTCAGCACAAGATACAGAAATTCTACAGGGCAAACGTTTTGCCATTGCTCCAGATCACGGACAACAGACACTGGCCATCAAAACCATGCTCGAAAAACATGGTGCCATCGCCGAATTGGTCAATCCAGAACAGGATCTCGCCGTCTTCGATGGGCTGATCATTACAGATACCTATTCAGCAACCATCAAACATAATATTATCGACCAGGTTGATCTGATCAAAAAGATGGATCTGGACCGGGCCAAATGGGTTTATTTGATCTCGGATATCCCAGCACATGTAGAAAAAACAAATGATACACATGCATTGCGCCACTATCAGGGGTACCCAGGCCTGTTTAAAAGTCTGGCCCGTGAGTTTGAGCAGACCAACTGTCGATTGATCAGCCTAAGCACACCACAGGAAACAGATCAAATTGCTGAAATTGCACTAAAAGAGATCTTGACGACCGATAAAACCGTAGAGGTTATCTACAAAAATGATCAGCGGCATACGGTCGATATCATACCTTCGCCACTTTCTACAGGCAGCGAAGAAGTCCAAATCCAACTGGATGAAAAATCTGTTGTCCTTGTACTTGGCGGTGGACAGGGGATTACCGCCGAGCTGGTAAAACATATGTCAGCCTCCTACCCTTGTACCTACATCCTTGTAGGCAGATCGGCAGATCCAAGGAAAGACACCCGGATCCCGAAAGAACTGGAAACAATGACCTCCAAGGAGCAGATCAGGGCGCACCTTATTCAATCAGGACTATTCCATGCACCAGCACATATTGAGAAAGAGACCCTCCGTATCTATAAGAACAATCAGATCCTACGGACTATCCGCGATATGGAACGTTTAGGAAACACCGTCATTTATGAATCACTGGATCTCTGTGATGAGGCCGGATTAACAGCCTTGCTCCACCAGATTTATGAACAGTATGGACAGCTCGATGGTGTGATCCATGGTGCCGGCCTGCTGGAAGATAAACTCTTCAAACAGAAAACAACCAGTTCTTTCGGACGCGTCTTTGACACCAAAGTAAAACCCTTACGTGTATTGGCGGAACAATTACGTTCGGATTGCCAATTTGTCGTTTTATTCTCCAGTATAGCATCTGTTTATGGCAACAAGGGCCAGACAGATTATGCCGCAGCAAACAGCGTATTGGATGATTATGCCAATGTATTGAATAAGCGACTGAAAGGAAAAGTTATTTCGATCAACTGGGGTCCGTGGAAAGGTGCCGGGATGGTTTCGCAGACACTGGAGACGGAATACGAACGCCGAGGTATCTCCCTTATTCCTTTGGATGAAGGAAAGGAAATTTTCCTTAACGAGATCAGATATGGTACGGAAAGCCAAGTATTAATTATGTCAGGCAACAATTGGTAAACCGTCATAGCTATTGATTATGAAGAAAACAGATGTTGCCATCGTTGGTTTATCTTGTGTTTTTCCAGGGGCACAGGATGCCAATATGTTCTGGCAAAATATCATCAATAAAGTCGATTCGACGGAGGTCGCTCCGGCTGACCGCATTGACCCGGTCCATTTTAGTGATGGTCCGGGGACTGTAGATCGCTTCTATTGCAAACGTGGTGGGTTTATCTCTGACTATGTGTTCGATCCAACGGCATTTGGCATTTTACCACTTGCCGTTGAGGGAACCGAGCCGGATCACCTGTTAACGCTTGATCTGGTACAGAAAGCATTGGAAGATGCTAGCGTATTTCAAAAACAGGTATCACTGGAAAAAGCGGGAATTGTCATCGGGAAAGGAAATTATACTGGCCCGGGAGCTACCCGTGCCATAGAAATCGTACGTACCGGCGAGCAGATTTCCTCCCTTTTACAGGAACTTTTACCGCAGGTGCCAGCGGCTGATATCGAAAAGGTAAAACAAGCATTCCAGGAACGCAAGGGGCGCTTTGCTGCTGATACGGCTATGGGCTTAATCCCTAATCTTGTAGCTTCGCTTGTGGCCAACCGCTTCAATCTTGGTGGTGTGGCCTTTACTGTAGATGCTGCTTGTGCCAGCGCCCTGATCGCTGTAGACCATGCAGTACAGGAACTGCAGCGTGGCCGTAGTGACATCATGATTGCAGGCGGAGTACATACGGGACAAAATGCTGCCTTTTGGAGTATTTTTGCTCAATTGGGAGCCTTGTCGCGCAAACAGCAAATCAAACCTTTCAGCATGGATGCCGATGGCTTACTCATCGGTGAAGGCTGTGGTTTTGTTGTATTAAAGCGACTCGAAGATGCTGTACGTGACCAGGATAAAATCTATGCGGTCATCAAAGGTGTGGGGGTGAGCAGTGATGGCCATGGTACAAGTGTCATGAGTCCATCGGTGAAGGGACAATTAAAAGCGCTACAGCAAGCCTGGATCAATGCTGAACTGGATGAAAAACAGATCGGTTACCTGGAAGCTCACGGTACAGGGACACCTCTTGGAGATAAAACTGAACTGGAGACGCTGTCGCAATTTTTCGGTAAAGACGACGCGACTCAAGTGGCTGGAATCGGTTCGGTCAAATCCAATATTGGTCATGCCATGCCGGCTGCAGGAATCGCGGGGCTGATAAAAACCTGTCTGGCCCTATACCATGATACATTGCCACCAACGCTGTATTGCGAAAACCCGACCGCCGACATGCAGACAACGCGATTTGCTCCCGTGCAGGAAGCAAAAAGCTGGTCAAAGACAGGTCTGCCCAAGGTGGCCGCAGTAAATGCTTTTGGCTTTGGCGGTATTAACGCCCATGTGGTCTTGACAGGCTATGATATGCCGAAAAAAGATCCAGTGCTATTACTAGCCCGGCCAACTCATGCGGAATTATTATCGGCTTTACGGAATAACGACAACATAGTAGGTGTAGGCAATTATCGTCTAGCACTATTTGATCCAACCCCAGAACGGATTGAAAAGGCTATCAAAATCGTTTCTAAAGATAAAGCCTGGCGCAATAAGCAGGATATCTGGTATACCTCAGCCCCATTATTACAAGAGGGAGGCAAGGTTGCCTTCGTCTTCCCTGGTTTAGATGGCTTAGCCAAGGGAGAGATTGACTCGGTCAGTCGCTATTTTGGATTATCAGCACCTATACAAACCGAAGGTGAAGGACTCCTGAATGATGCCTTGGCTATTTTTAATTCTTGCAGCATTTTGGACAATTCCCTAAAAAAACTGGGAATATATCCGGACATGAATGCCGGGCATAGCTTAGGAGAATGGCTGGCGGGCTATTCTTCGGAACTGGCGGAAGCAAGTTCGGTCAAGGATCTGATTGATGTACTTCACCCGCAGACTTTTGAACTCAAGGACTCCAAATTTATTGCCATTGGGACAGGGCTGCAGGAAATTACACCTTTGATTACTGGAATTCCCAATATTTATGTTTCAAATGACAACTGTCCACATCAGGTCATTCTATGCGGTAGCAATACCGCTTTAGAAGAACTGGTACCTCAGTTGAAAGCGAAACAGATATTCCATCAGATCCTGCCATTCCAGTCGGGTTTTCACTCACCTTTTGTGGCAGACAAGCTGGATCTGATCCTAGCAGGTATGGAAAAAGTACAATTTCAGCAAACAAAGATTCCTTTGTGGTCGGCAACAACATTAAAGCCCTACCCTTCGGATCAACAGGCCATCCGTCAATTGAGTGCCGAACACCTTGTACAACCAGTCCGTTTCCGCGAGCTAACGGAAAAGCTTTATGACGAGGGAGTCCGGTTCTTCATCCAGGTGGGTACTGGTGGACTGATCGGCTTTATTGACGATACCCTAAAGGGAAAAGCTTTCAGCACCTTAGCATCCAGTGTGGTAACACGTTCAGCACTTGCTCAGCTACAACGTATCGTTGCGGCTTTATTTGTAGAAGGAAAAACGGTGGCGCTGGATTTTCTGGCGGTACATAACCATATAAAAAAGACGACAAGCAAAGGCATGAAGCTACAGCTCGGTTCGCCTATCGTCCGTAATTTTGATGCGATCAAGAGCTTAGGAAAATCTTTTGATACCGTTCAACCACAACTGACTGTGGGAACAACCGTAAAGGGCAATCATCCATTGGTTCAGGCATTTCAGGAGAATATCGCCGATATGATCCGGATGCAGGAAGAAGTATTGACACTCTTTCAGAACCGGGCTGCCTCTGGTATTACAACAGCCGTTGCCGCCCCACCTATCCTAGAAAAAACTGTTGAAAGACATTTCGAAAAAATGCTGCAGGTCAATTTGGACAGTCATCCCTACCTGATCGATCATAGCCTGCTGCGACAGCCAAAGGGATGGTCCGAAGTAGCGGACATGGAACCGGTGATTCCGATGACTATGATCTTTGAGTTGCTCGCAGAAATCGCACAGTCGGAACAACCTGCGACCAAGATCCATAAGATTATGCACGTAAGTGTATTTCAATGGATGAACGTGGCCAAACCATTTGAAAAAATGGTTAAGGGCGAATGGCGTCGCCCACAGCTGGCCTATCTGGATATCGAAAATTTTGTAAATGCGGAGGTAGTGCTGTCTGCAGCACACCCTGCCCCCCCACAAGTTGACCTTTCTATTGGTGAGAGGCTACCTATCACGCGAACTTCCGAAGAAATCTATGATAAGCATATGTTCCATGGAACAGCCTATCAGGGTATTGTGGCGGTGACGGCTGTAGGTCAAAAGGGGATCATTGGCAAGATCAAGGGTAATGGTGGAAAGGGCTCGCTATTGGATAATGCGGGACAATTGTTCGGTTTGTGGCTTCAGCTTACACTGACCAAAGATCGCATTGCATTTCCGGTTAAAATCAAAGAAATTGAGTTTTTCGATAACATGCATGATCAAGATGGTTTGTTTGAGTGCACTTGTATGTTGACTGAGCTCAACGATGAGTTCGCCATCGCTGACATCATGCTAGAACGAAATGGGAAAGTATGGTGTGTGATCCGTGGCTGGCAAAACAGACGGCTGGAAATCGATGAAGCACTATGGAACGTGTCCATGTCGCCACTGCACAACCGTCTGTCAACGGAAATCGCACCGGATGTTTTCTTCTTTCACCAAGCCTACACCCGGGTTGCTTCTTGGGACTTTATTCTGAAACGCTATTTCAACCAAACGGAAAAACAGCACCACCATCAGCTACTGCCCAACCGCCGAAAAAGTTGGATGGTAAGCCGTGTCGCCGTAAAAGATGCGGTGCGACAGCTGTTGAACCGTCAGAAAAACCTCCCCTGCTATCCCATTACCTTTGAGATCCGCTCAGATGAAGTCGGTAAACCATATCTTTTGGGGGATATCACAAAAGATATCCATGTCTCGCTGGCCCACAAGGTAAAAGATGCCGTAGCTATCGCCCGCACAGATCGCCCTGTAGGTATTGACATGGAACTCATTGCGGAACGGAGTTCTGGGTTTTACCCCCTGGTTTTTACCGATGCAGAAATGGAGTTGCTCAAAGACAGGGAACAGGCCGAATGGACGACCCGTTTTTGGGTGGCGAAAGAAGCTTATGGTAAATTCTTAGGTACAGGCTTAAAAGGCAACCCTAAAAAATACGAAGTGGAGCGTATTCAAGGCGATCATCTTTGGATCAATCAAATAGAAATAAAAACAATCAAACACCAAAATTATATCATCGGATGGACACTATAAACACCACATTAAAATTAAATCACGAAGAATTATTCGCTTTATTAAAAGGCTTTATAACAGAAGTTATCGGCGAAGAATTTGTAGAAGAGATGGATATCACACCAGAAAGTTCCTTTACAAAGGACCTTGAAATGGACAGTATTGAAATTGTTTCTTTTTCAGAGAAAATCAAAGCGCATTTTGGTGAGCAGATTGATTTCACCGGCTGGTTATCTTCGATGGACCTGGACCAGTTGATTAATCTTGACCTCCGCATGATCATCAATTATATCCACGAATGCCAATAATTACGGTCAACAATAGGAAAGTTCATATACAGGAACTGAACAAAGGTGCTGAACAAACCGTGGTACTGATCCATGGTATGTTCAGCAACCTCTCTATTTATTATTTTAATATTGCTCCAATCCTAGCGCAGCATTTCCACGTCGTTATGTATGATCTCAAAAGTCATGGCATGAGTGAACGTGTATCGGAAGGCTATGATCTTGAGAATATGTCATTCGATCTGATTGCTTTGTTGGATAGTCTACAACTTCAAAACGTCCATCTGCTGGGTTACAGTTTTGGTGGACTAATCGCGTTGAAAACCGCATTGCAGATCCCAACCCGTGTGGAACGACTCGTCGTTATGGAGGCTCCGGATCCACAGGATGAAAAAGCACGCAACATCATCGATGAGTATAGTAAGGAATTTCTGGAGCATTATATCGCCAATTTTACCGATACCACAAAGATGAAAATGGGTAAGCGACAATTTGAAAAAAATCATCGCCTTTACGAGTTTTTATTCAACCAGACGAGTATCAAAGCGGATATGATCAAGGAAAAATATTTCCTCCATGAAATGGATACTGCAACATTACCGCCATCCACCTTACTGTTGTATGGAGATATATCAAACTGTAAACCAACGGGGGAATGGCTGCAAACAAAAATATCTGGCGCTCAACTTGAACTCATTCCGGGAGATCACAATATCCCCATACAAGAACCTACACAGATAGCTGAAACTATCGTTGATTTTTTATCTAACCCTTTATTACAAAACCATGGCTAAATTTGTGTTTGTTGTCCCCCCACTGACAGGTCATGTCAATCCGACGTTGAGCATTGGTGCTGAACTATTGGAAAGAGGACATGAGGTGGCCTGGATCAGTCTCGACAAAAACTTAACCGATAAACTTCCGGCTGGCGGAAAGCTTTTGCTTATTCAATATGACCAGACGGATGAAGAAAAAAAAGAAAGTGAACAGTACCTCGATATCATTTCAAAAAAGATCGTCTATGGTATTGATAGCATCAAGTTTCTTTATGAAGATGTACTTATCCCTTTAAATAGACATTGTTATAAAGGCATCCTTACCTTATTAGAAACATTTGCACCAAATCTAGTCATCGGTGACCATCAATTATTTGCTGCTGCGATTGCGGCAAAGAAACTTGGGCTCCGCTATGCAACCACTGTTACAGCCCCTGCCGCGATCAAAATTGTCAGCGAGCTTCCGAAAGTACACGAGTGGGAAGAAAAACAGATTGTTGCCTTACAGCAGGAACTCGGGGTTGTGGGTGATAAGCCGTTGGATTGCTCAGATCTACTTACGCTAGTCTTAACCTCCCGTTATTTTTTTGGCGAAATGGATCTCAGCTCAAACTATCAGTTCACAGGACCTGTCCTGGCCGAACGTCGGGGATCGGCTGTATTTGACTGGGATAAATTGCATGCTAGCAATCGAAAAAAAATCCTGGTCAGTATTGGTACTACCTTTGACCATGAGCATAAGAAAGCATTTTTCCAAAAGGTTATCGATGCTTTTGCTGGAGCGGAGCTCACTGTCGTCGTCGTTTCAGATCCGCAGCTATTTGATGCCTGGCCTGAAAATTTCATGGTTTATCCACAAATCCCACAATTGGATCTGTTACCACACCTGGATGCTGTTGTATGCCATGGTGGCCATAATACGGTTTCCGAAACTCTTTCACAGGGTCTGCCACTTGTGGTCATCCCGATCGCTTACGATCAGTCACATGTCGCGGGTCGCGTAGTACGTACCGGTGCCGGTGAACGACTGAATTTCAATCGCTTTAAAGCACATCATTTAAAAGATAGTGTCCATACCATCTTGAATAATCCAACCTATCGTGAAGCTGCACATACCGTACGTCAATCTTTTGTCGATGCGGGTGGCACGAAAACCGCTGCAGACCTCTTGGAACAAACTGCCACTCCTATCGCTTCAAGAGCGGATGTACCGGCGAAGTTCCTCTTTGTTGTTCCACCATTTTTTGGACATATCAGCCCAACGTTAAGTGTAGGTGCAAGCCTCCTTGCCCGTGGGCATGAAGTCCGGTGGTTTGGCATAACGCCATTAGCTGATCATCATATCCCTGCAGGTGGAAGTTATATCTATCCTGAAGCGGATCTGCTACCTTTTCAGGAGGAACTCCAACAGCTATTGAAACGTCAGGATGATGGCCCCTCCTGTTCGGGCCCCGAAGTCATGAAACTGGCGCTGGAAGAAACCTACATCCCCATCGCGAAAATGATGATGCCCGGATTGGAACGTCTTCTTGGCCAATGGCGGCCCAACGTCATCATCAATGACTGCATTACTTTTGGGGGAGCGTTATTCGCGCATAAACACCAGATCCCCTGTGTGACGACGACGCCCGTTCCGCCAGATGTCATGGGCGACACGGAGAAGAGTGCTCCTAAGATATTTGAGTGGCAGCAAAATTTGATCAAAGACCTTCAAAAGGCTGTGGGAATTTATGATCAAGGAATCTTTATACACTCCCATCAGCTCAACCTGATATTTACGTCACAAGCTTTTGCCGGTTTTGAAACGGTACCGCCATACATGAAATTTGTCGGACCGGTCAAAGGTCGTCCAAACAATACCCCTTTTGACTGGGAGCGTTTGGCCGCCAGCACTACTCCAAAAGTATTTGTATCCTTAGGTACACTACTCGTGGATATTCGAAAAGCATTTTTCGGTAAACTGATCGAGGCCTTTGCCGATCAGCCCGTGACAATTATTGCCGCTACCCCACCGGAAATATTTGAAGAATGGCCTTCCAATTTTATTGTGAGTGGCTTTGTTCCCCAATCCGCTTTGATGCCACACATGGACATGGTTATTTGCCATGGGGGCTTCAATACGGTGAACGACACCTTTACCAATGGTTTACCCATGCTGATCACACCGATCGCCTATGATCATTTTCATACAGCCAAACTTATTGAGCAGGCCGGCTGTGGTGTGAGTATCCGATACAAACGTATGCGTATCGATGCCCTGCGGGACACGGTGTTTGAGTTATTGGAAAATCCCAAGTATCGAAATGCCGCCAAAGAGGTACAAAAGACCTTTCTAACCGCTGGCGGTAACGACCAGGCGGTAGCACTATTGGAAGATTTTGTGAAACAAGAATGTTTGACATTGGTACAGGTGTAGGCGATGAAAAGAAAACTATTATTTGGTGAGCGCATGCTGTTGGGGGATGGAACTGAACCCTTCAACGCCGTCATTCCCTTTCGGCTACGTGGTGTTTTCAGCGAAGAAGATATCAAATATGCCTTGAGCCGATTACAGGAAAAACATCCCTGGCTGCGGGCACTTATCCAACATGATGAGAAAAATACACCTTGGTTTCAGGTTCCGGAACTAACCGTATCGATTCCGGTACGGTTAGTAAACCGAAAAAGTGAAGACGACTGGCAAGAGGAATCCAAAAAGGAATGGCATTTGACCTTCGATTATCAGACGAAACCTTTAATCCGATTTGTCTGGATTAAGGGCGAAGAAGTCTCAGACATGCTATTTGTATTCCATCATTGCTTATGTGATGGTGGATCGGCCATGGCATTATTGTATGAATTTCTAAAAGTACTGGACAATCCGGCCGCGGAAATCGGACTGGAAAATCCTATCCTTGGTATTGAGGATGTCGTACCAGAACATATTTTACAGAATGGTAAGAAGCGATTTAAGGCAAAAGCCATTGGCAGACTAGCAGCTTTAGCGATAAAATGTATTCCGGTCAGTAAAAGGGCGATTGACAGACAGAATGATTATCTGATCCATTGGAAGCTGGACGAAACTACCAGCAAGCAACTGATTTCCTTTTGCAAGTCTTCAGGAGTAACCGTCAACACCTTTTTGGGTGCAACAGTATTGGAGGCATTTAAAAAAGTACGTGGCTCGTCGGCATTCAATAAAGTTTCCTGTCCAGTAGATATCAGGCGTTTTGCACCACAGATAAAAGATGACCATATTTTTGCTTTCGGATTAATGATTGTCATGTCTTCGAAGCAGAAAATGAGCTTTTTGGATAACCTCCGGTTGATGCAGGATGAAGTGGAACGCAAAACAGCGAAGCTCAATCCTTATATCACCATGATGGTGATGGAATCTGCCCACAATGCGCTAAAGAACTTTACCAGACTTTTAAAACGAGGTAAGTCATCCAACGATTGCATGTTTTCAAACTTGGGGCGCATACAGATCCCTGATCAATATCAGGAATTCAGCCTGGACACCATTTTCAGTCCATCCGTTATTGGGCCATTAGGCAATACGACGACCATGGTCACTTCTACCTTTCGTGGACAAATGGACTTTTCCTTTGTGGGAAGCGAAGGCTATTTACCAGAAACAGAAGCCTTGGCGATCTGTGATGAGATCATAGATCGCATCAGACAGCAACTAGATTATCAGGAGGCATCATGATCGAACGGAAATTAATGCTAGTGGAAAGGATCATGTATGTTGATCCCGAAACACCTTTAAACTGTATATTTACGGCTAAAATCCAAGGGAAGATTGCTGAAGAACATATTCGGAATGCCCTGGTAAAAATTCAACGGAAACATCCTTTGCTCCGCTCGGTTATAGAGATGATGGATACCAAACAGCCCCATTTTGTTGTCAGGGAAGGCATGGAATCTATTCCACTCCATATTGTCCAACGTCAAACGGATATGGATTGGCTGACAGCGTCGGAACGGGAATGGTATCGCCCCTTTAAAACGGACAACAAGCCGCTGGCTCAATTGGTCTGGATCAAAGGCGAAGATGTATCGGAACTGCTTTGGGTATTGCCGCATTGTATCTGTGATGGAACCAGTATTGTCACGTTGATGCGGGAGCTCCTTAGTTTGTTGGATGATCCTAATCAGGAACTCCAGCCCTATCCACTTTTTAAATCGGTTAATGATTTCCTTCCGCAGGGCTTTGAGCCGCAGAAAAAATCGCGTAAGGCTAAACGCTATTTACTGTTCGCAAGGCTCTTTTTTTTCCTGCAAAGGAAGAGCAGAAAAAGAAATTCAGGGAAGAACTATGCAATTCATTGGAAACTAGATACGGAAACAACGGTAGCCTTAACCAAAGTCTGTAAAATGCAAGGTATTTCAGTCCACGCAGTCTTATGTACAGCATTTATTCAGGCTTTTAGGGAGGTACGGGGTAAGTTGGCAAAAAATAAAGTAATCAGTCCTGTTGATATACGCCATTTTATTCCTGAGATCAAACAGGACCATATGTTCGCTTTTGCCCCAACGGTGGAACTTTCCCTAAAAAAGAGGAAAGAGAATATCTTGGCCAATGCGAATGCCATCAAATCAGAACTAGCACAGAAAATGGAAAAAGTCAATGCGCAGGAGCTACTCTGGATGGGGGAGCAGATGCATCCGCTCGTGGAGCGCATGATTACTATGCTAAAATCTAGTCCAGGCGGGCATGACATCACACTTTCCAATATGGGTAAAATCCAAATGCCAAATGCGTACAAAAATTTCACCTTGGAAACCCTCTACAGTCCAACAGTAGCTTTCCCTTGGTTGAATTCCAACACCTTGGTCACAACAACGTTTAATCAACAAATGGATTTTACGTTTATGTCCAATGGAGATTTCCTGCCCAAAGAAGAAGCGATTAAAATAAAAGATAAGGTTATCGGCTTTTTGACCTTATCATTATAATATTATACATGACAAAACTTGCTCAAACCAAGAAAATAAAAAAGACAACACTTAATCGCTTTTTAAGAAAGCGCGCGATTTATTACATACTTCCCAATGTATTCTTCAATTTCCTGGTGGCTTATGCCAGCTTTCAGGAAATTGGATATACCCATTTTTTTGCTGGATCTCAAAGTTTGGCCCGTTTGACACTTCCCATGGCCATATTTTTACCGATCGTCCTTACCATGGATATCATCAAGCGGGTGATCACAGCCATAGAACAGGAGTCGATCGCATTAACAGTAGACAGTGAACTGAACAAGAATAGATTTATGACGAAGCTATGTATCCTCCATGGTTTCGTAACAGGCTTACTTGTGTTGGCATGCCTGCTATTGGCACAATATAGTCTGTCTACGCATTACAAATTAAATGCTACTGCAATGGCTATTCTGGACGCTATTCTTGCAGGCGTACTATCGATTGTATTTACATATCTACCAATCAGGAAATTAAAAAAACATTTATCTGAGCCTTCATTAGTCATTCAGGAAATAGAACGAAATTAGCTTCTCTTGGTGGGAAGCCCGCTCTTATAACATTTGCTACCTAAAGTCAGTAAATGTTTTTTCCGAAATACTGTCGCTGTAGTTTGCTGATTTTTTTGTTTTATATACTGTTAGGAATAAACAAAAGGGGCCGTATCAAACTAGCTATTTTGATACGGCCCCTTTTTTACAAAAAAAATTACTGCTACTTATTGGTCAATTTCTGTAAACGTTCTTTTGCTGCGGGGACAATATCGTCCTTTTTTTCATAATTTTCAATCACACTTTTCAACGTACTCTTCGCCTGAAAAGTATTGCCTTTACGCGCATAGGTATCAGCAAGCAATATGAAACTCTTGGCTACCCAATATTCATGTTCCTCCCGAGTGTTGATGACATCAAAAGCGGTTTCCTGGGCCTTGTCGTATTCCTTGTTATCATACTGCAGCTGTGCCACACGGTACCTTGCTTCTGCGCCGAGTGCCGTTTGGCTCTTTAGGGCCGCCAGATTGAATTCCTTCATGGCAGAGGCGATGTTCTTTTCTTGCAGAAAGGCTTTGCCACTGTATAAGTGTGCTTTGGCAATTTCCTCTTCTGTCGCGCTATCGTAATCCTTTATCAACTGCACATATTTGGCCATCTGTTCCATATCGCCAAGTTCGAAATAACAGACCATCAAGTTACTTACCGCATAGCCATAGTTTTTTTTGTATTCGTTATTCAGTTCCAGTTTTTTGAGGTGCACAATGGCCTCATTGTATTGCTTTAGCTCCAGATATAGTGCTGCTACTGTCAGTAGGGTATTCTCCGTATATTTGCTCGTCCAATCGTTCAGGATGATATTCAGATCGTGCAGCGCCTCCTGTGGGTGACCTGTCTTGTACGAACTTACCCCACGGATGTACCGCGCAAATTTCTCTTGTTTGGGTTTCGGAAATTTATCAAAATAGGCATTAATAGCTTCCACAGCGGCGGCGTATTCCCCTCTAGCAAAAAGGGAATGTGCGGCCTGGAAAGCCTGGTTATCTTGTTCCGCTGGGCTCAGATTTCCCACATTGCTACCGATCGCATAGCGGATATAGCTCGTCGCATCCCCCTGATCGAGGTAGATGTTTTCAATGAAACGCATCGCCTGCTCTGCTTCGGCAGTTCGCGCATATTTCTCCACCACCTGTTGGAAAGTAGCCTTCGCTGGTTCGGGTTCATCGTTATTGTACTGTACAAGCCCGATGGTCATTAGCGCACGTGGGACATAGCTGCTACGTGGATACTTTTCGATCATCCCTTGGAGCCCTTTTAGCGCGTTATCATAATCTCCAGTCGTAAAATAGGTGTAGGGGATTTCAAAGGCCGCATCATCGGCATAGTTCGAAGATGGAAATTGTTTGAGAACAGACCGCAAGGTATTGAGCTTGGTCTCATTGTCGCCCTGTAGGCCAAAGAGTACACCGCGTTGGAATAATGCATAGTCTTGATTAGGCGCTTTGCCATCGATCAGCCTGTCATAGTAACTGTTGGCCCGACCGTAATCACGCAGACACAGATACGAATCGCCCAAACGTGCGATGACGTCATATCGTATATTTTCATCCACTGTATTTCCTCCGGCCTTTAGAAAGCGTTCAAAGTAATCGGCGGCCAGTGCAAACCGGTTATTTCTATAGGCAGCATAGGCCAGACCATAATTAGCATAATTATAGACCTCGTTGTTTTTTGCCGCAGGCAAGCTCAGGAAACGGGAGAAATTTTCCACCGCTTCTCCGAATTTGCGTACTTCATACATCGCTTCGGCTTTCCAGTAAGTAGCCAGGGCTGCCATTTCTGCGTCGATCGGAAATTTTTCTGAACGCATAAATATGGATATGCTATTTTCGAAAGCGCGCTCATTATAAAACTCCAGTCCGCGGTAGTAAGTTACCTTTTGATAAATAGAATCGACTTCCCGGCCACGCTCCTTCAACGATTCCAGCAAGCTGACCCCAGCATGGAAGTTTGTTGTCCCCCGAAGGATTTCAGCCGATAGTGTTTCTGGACTTTCCTGTCTTTTTACTCCTGGATCGACAGGTTTAACTTCCTGCGCGATATATTTTTCGAGAACCTTTTGGGCGGCTTGGGTTGAGTCCATGGCAAGCAGGACTTTGGCATAGTTAAAAAGCGCATCGGCTTTCACCTGCCGGTCGAGATCCATTGTCGTTGCTTTGACAAAGGCATTTCGTGCCGCTTGCTTGTCACCTGTTTCCAGAGCAATATGGCCCAAAGTCATGATCGCACCCTGATAAAAGGCATCCGAAGATTTTATTGATTCCAGCATACCGCTCGCTCTTTTGTATTCGCCAGCTCCATAGGCCAAATAGCTGATGCGATAATTATCAATATTGCTTTGCGAAGCATTTGGATGACGTTTAATCAACTCATGATAATAGGCCTGTTTATATTTTTGTTGTGCCAAATAAGTGCTGGTGGCGATCTGGCGCAGCTCGGTTTCGATCGCGTCGCGGTTAATCAACTTCATATTTGGGCTCCGACGCACCTTGACGGCATCGGCCAACATCGGCCGGTAGTCACGTACGACATCAATGGAATCCATCGTCTGGACTTGCCCTGCAGTCCCCTGTTCGGGATGCTGCTGCTGTTGCTGTTCTTTTTGTTGTGGCTGTTGCTTCTCTTTCTGTTGTTTCTTTACTTCCTGCGCATACCCTGTAACCAGCAAAGCCGAAAGTACCCCAGTAAACAGGTATTTTAGGTAGTTGTCGCCGATTCTTTCGTTAAATATCATTGTTCATCCGTATTTTTGAGTTTTTCCAAACCTTCCTTTGCCGAGGAGACAATAGTTTAATTTTTCACTAATTAGTATAGCCAAAACTAAAGAATTCCAACCAAATTAGGTAAATTGTAGAAAAAAATCCATCTCCTTTCCCTAATTCCCTATTCTATTGCTTGCTATCGGCAACAGGATGGATACAATAATGGAGCCAAGAAACACTTCCCTCCGCCATTGGTTCGAATCTTATAGCTTGTTAAGAAGTAGCAGGTACTCGATCTACCTAAAACAAAAAAAGCCCTAACTTTCGTTAGAGCTTTTTTAGTCGGGGTGGCAGGATTGGCTCAGCCACACAACGCCCAAACACCACCCTGAGCCTCCTCCGGATCGAACCTAGCAACTCCTTAATAGGTCGTAGGTTCTCATCCTGCCTAGAAACAAAAAAAGCCCTAACTTTTGTTAGAGCTTTTTTAGTCGGGGTGGCAGGATTGGCTCAGCCACACAACGCCCAAACACCACCCTGAGCCTCCTCCGGATCGAACCTAGCAACTCCTTAATAGGTCGTAGGTTCTCATCCTGCCTAGAAACAAAAAAAGCCCTAACTTTTGTTAGAGCTTTTTTAGTCGGGGTGGCAGGATTGGCTCAGCCACACAACGCCCAAACACCACCCTGAGCCTCCTCCGGATCGAACCTAGCAACTCCTTAATAGGTCGTAGGTTCTCATCCTGCCTAGAAACAAAAAAAGCCCTAACTTTTGTTAGAGCTTTTTTAGTCGGGGTGGCAGGATTCGAACCTACGACCTCCACATCCCAAATGTGGCGCGATACCGGGCTACGCTACACCCCGAAAAGGTATCACCTTTGTTTTGTGTGGCACAAATATCGAATCAATTTTTCAATTTGTCAAGAGCTAAACTCAATTTTAGCACTAAATCACTGATTAATTGAGTAATATTTTTATTTATGAGATTAGATCAGTGCTACTATCAAGCGTAAAAACAGGTCCTAATAGTCCTATAAAGGAATATTCAAAATAACTTTAGATTATCCATTTCATTTTCATATCTTTGCATCCGATTTGAATAACAGTCAATAGTTTTTTCAAAAAGTATTTTAGTATTCAAAAAATAAGTCGTAATATTGCATTCCGATTTTTACAGGATATAAATCGTTAATAATTACT
Organism: Sphingobacterium sp. CZ-UAM; assembly: GCF_002000245.1. Classification (GTDB taxonomy): domain Bacteria; phylum Bacteroidota; class Bacteroidia; order Sphingobacteriales; family Sphingobacteriaceae; genus Sphingobacterium. Next base: position 313,396 of record NZ_MTCM01000004.1, read on the forward strand.
CGAAATCATGGATTTAGTAAAATTTGTAGAAGAACAAGCGGTAGTAAGAAATGAAATTCCCGCTTTCAAAGCCGGAGATACCATCAGCGTTCATTATAAAATTCGCGAAGGAAATAAAGAGCGTGTGCAGGTGTACCAAGGTGTAGTAATCCAATTAAACAGCGAAGGTGCTAACGCTACTTTTACCGTTCGTAAAATCTCTAACGGTGTAGGTGTTGAACGTATTTTCCCTGTAAACTCACCAAACATTGAAAAAATTGTAGTAAACAGCTACGGTAAAGTTCGTCGCGCTAAATTATTCTATTTACGTGGCCTTACTGGTAAAGCTGCTCGTATTAAATCAAAAAGAATCTAATTACGACTACCACGGCATAAAAAAAGGCTTTGACGAAATTCAAAGCCTTTTTTTATTTTCTGCCATCAACCGCTTTCCTTCCCGAAATAATTTCACTTCTGCCAACATCACTTGATAGCAATACAGAAAACCTTGTAATAAAATTAAGACAATCGAGCCCCATCTCTCAAAAAAAATCCTACCTCTTTGTCTAGCTAAAACATTTTACTTACTTTTAGCGCTGCCAATCTTCCCTACGTAAAAAGCAGTGGTAGTCTAAAACTTCATATAGACAGTGTAAGGATTACGATTGCACACATAGAATTTCTTGGCAGCAAATTAGACATATAATATTTTAATGAAAACTGTTTTTCTTATACTTGCCCTTACTTTACAGTCGATGACCATTTTTGCACAGCGAAATATTGGTGATTTTCTGCAATTACAGTCTAAGCCCGAGACCTATTATGTCCAAAAAGCTCAAATTCCTATCGAAATTGACGGTAAAGATGTCGAAATATCCTGGGCAAAGGCACCATGGACAAATGCGTTCAAAGACATCGAAGGTACAAGTAAACCTACGCCATCATGTGACACTCGTGTTAAAATGCTTTGGGATAATGAAAACCTCTACCTCTTTGCTAAATTGGAAGAACCTCATATAAATGGCTATCTTAGACAGAAAGACACCATTATTTATCATGACAATGATTTTGAGATATTTTTAAAACCCAACCTCCAGTCTCCGGAATATATTGAAATCGAAGTCAATGCGCTGAACACGATCATGGACCTTCTGATGACCAAACCTTATCGTTTCGGTGGAAAAGCTAATTTAAACTGGGACACCAAAGATATCCAGAGTGCTGTCTACCATGCTGGAACAATAAATAATCCAGCCGACAAAGATAATTTTTGGACCGTCGAAATGAAGATCCCTGTCAAAAGTCTAAAATACTTTGGTGAAGGAAATCAAATCAAGGCAAATGAAGTATGGAAGATAAATTTCTCCCGCGTACAATGGCACTATGATGTCAATGAAAAAGGTTATATCAAAAGAAAGGATAATACGGGTAAGCCGCTAGCGGAAGAAAACTGGGTATGGTCGCCCATCGGTCTGATCAACATGCATTATCCCGAACGATGGGGACATATCAAATTTGTGGAACAAGATAATCAACAATTCCTGGATGAACAGTTTTTAGCTTTGGAAAAAACAGCCTGGAATATTTTTTACCTGCAACAGATTTACGGGAATGCGAATAAACGCTATGCAACATCTCTTGATGAATTGAGTAAATTATATCCTGAAATCATTACTATCAGTAAGCATTATCAACTTGTCTTTTCCAATGCAAATAAGTTCTATCGTGTTGAGATTAAGTCAAAATCGCAGCCCAATCTAAAGGCTACAATCGATAATCTGGGCAACATCTATTTTTAATTTAATTATTCAGTCGATCTTCAATTATAATATTGAATAAAAAATTGCTATCTTTGTATCCCGTACATAGAGCAACTATTATTGGTCGTTTTGACCACATAAAATTGAAAATCCTTTAATTGTTATGACTAAATATATTTTTGTTACGGGCGGCGTTACTTCGTCGTTAGGGAAAGGTATTATTGCAGCCTCCCTTGCTAAACTTCTCCAGGCACGTGGCTACAAAGTGACCATCCAGAAATTCGATCCTTACATTAACATTGACCCAGGAACATTGAATCCTTATGAGCATGGCGAGTGTTATGTTACGGAAGATGGCGCGGAAACCGATCTTGATCTGGGTCACTACGAGCGTTTCCTGAACGTCCCTACTTCACAAGCAAATAATGTAACAACAGGTCGTATCTACCAACACGTCATCCAACAGGAACGTGAGGGGGCATATTTAGGAAAAACAGTTCAAGTAATTCCCCATATCACCGATGAGATCAAACGCCGCATGCAGCTTTTAGGCGAATCGAATGAATACGATATTATTATTACTGAACTTGGTGGAACAGTCGGCGACATCGAATCCCTGCCATTCGTTGAGGCTGTAAGACAGTTACGTTGGGAACTAGGCGCAAATAACTCTTTGGTTATCCACTTAACTTTAGTTCCTTATTTGGCTGCAGCCGGTGAGCTTAAAACCAAACCGACACAACACTCTGTGAAAACATTGCTAGAATATGGTGTGCAACCAGATATCTTGGTATGCCGTACTGAGCATAAATTGTCACAAGAGATCCGTAAAAAATTAGCACAGTTTTGTAATGTAAACATCAATGCCGTTGTTGAATCTATTGATGCCTCGACGATCTATGACGTCCCTTTACTTATGTTGAAAGAGAACCTAGATAAAACGGCATTAACGAAACTGAAACTTTCCAGCAAAAACGAACCGGATCTGGAAAACTGGAAAAACTTCCTTGGAAAGCTGAAAAACCCAACAAATGATGTCAACATTGCTTTGGTTGGGAAATATGTCGAGCTACCAGATGCTTATAAATCCATTACCGAAGGTTTTATCCACGCTGGCGCAACAAACGAATGCAAAGTAAAAGTGAGCTATATCGCCGCTGAAAGCGTTACAAAAGAAAATGTTGCCGAAAAACTAAAAGGCATGGATGGTGTTCTCGTTGCCCCTGGATTTGGTGAACGTGGTTTGGACGGTAAATTAAATGCAATCAAATATGTTCGCGAAAACAATATCCCATTCTTTGGTATCTGTTTGGGCATGCAATGTTCAGTCATTGAATTTGGAAGAAATGTATTAGGGTTAAAAGATGCCAATAGTTTTGAGATGGATGCAAACACCAGCAACCCGGTCATCAATCTGATGGAAGAACAAAAAAACATCACTAATATGGGTGGTACAATGCGTTTAGGTGCTTACGACTGTGAAATTAAAAAAGGAACCAAGGCCTTTGCAATTTATGGAAAAACAAAAATTTCCGAAAGACACCGCCACCGTTATGAATTTAACAATGACTATTTAAAACAATATGAAGCAGCAGGAATGATCGCTTCTGGCTTCAATCCAGAGACTGGCCTAGTTGAAATTGTTGAGTTGAAAAACCATCCTTTTTTCGTTGCAGGACAATTTCATCCAGAATTAAAGTCAACTGTTGCAAATCCTCACCCACTTTTTGTTAGCTTTGTAGCCGCTGCTTTGGCCAACAAGAAATCAAAGTAGTATGAGAAGGATAGAATTAATTAAGTTTAATTATTAAAAATGGATAGAAATACCCTAATTGGTTTGGTCCTGATGTTTGCCATCATCACTGGTTCATTTTACCTGATGAAGCCATCGGAATCAGAAATCAAACAAGAACAAGCACGGCAAGAGGCTAAAGCTCAGGCGGCAAAAGGACTTCCTGCAACAAATGACTCTACCGCAAATGCTAAAACAGCGCAAACAGCAGCGATTGCAGATTCAGCTGAACTGAAAAAACCTTTTGGTGCGTCAAAATTTGGAACTGAAAAAATCATCACACTCGAAAATGATGCTATCATTGCCAAAATCAGTACAAAAGGTGGTAAAGTAAAATCAGTCGAATTAAAAGGCGAAAAGAATTTCAACGGAAAACCATTAATGCTTTTTGAAGGTGAAGACAATAAGTTTGGCTTCCAGTTCAATGCCGCAGGACAAAACGTATCAACAAACGATTTATTCTTTACGACAGAATCTTCGGATATCCAGGTATCCGGTGAAGGAAAACAATCGGTAAAATTCAAATTGAACTACAGTGCAGATCAATATATTGAGTATGTGTATTCAATTGCTGGGAAAGGTTACAATGTAGGCCTGGATGTCAACACAAAGGGTATTCAAAACTTAATTCCTCAGAGTCAAAAAACATTGACGCTGAACTGGAATACTATTTTGAGACAAAAGGAACAGAATATCGAATCTGAAAGACAAAAATCTACCCTTTATTACCAAGAAGATAGTAAAGTAGACCATTTGTCTGAATCGAAGGACGATGATGAAGCACTGGAAAAGAAAGTGCAATGGATTGCTTTTAAACAACATTATTTTTCAAATATACTAAATGCTAAAAATGGATTTGTTAATGCGAAAATCGATGTAAAGCATGCGACGGAAGGTGATGTGGTAAAATTTTACAACACCAATGCTGAATTGGCTTTTGACAATCATAAAGACAACAATTATTCATTGAATTTCTTTTTTGGTCCAAATCAATACAATGTATTGAAAGCGGAGGGCAATGATTACCAATCCATCATCAACATGGGTTGGGGACCTATGCGCTGGATTAATCAGTGGATTACAGTACCGGTATTCAATTTCTTAGATGGTTTCCATATGAGCTACGGTATCGTGATTTTATTGTTGACCCTGATGTTGAAATTGATTCTTTCACCGATGACTTACAAATCTTACGTCTCCATGGCCAAAATGCGGGTATTGAAACCGCAGTTGGATGAGATTAAGGCGAAAGTCGGTGAAGACAATCAGATGTTGATGCAACAAGAGCAGATGAAGCTGTATAAACAGGTCGGCGTGAATCCACTCGGAGGCTGTCTTCCACTTGTGCTGCAAATGCCATTTACAATTGCTTTCTTCTATTTCTTTCCTAATTTATTTGAATTGAGAGGACAGAGCTTCTTGTTTATGAAGGACATGTCTACCTATGATACCTTGTTTACATTTGCACCTATTTTTGGATCATTCAACCACATCTCTTTGATGTGTATCTTGATGACCCTAACAACATTGTTGACCACTTGGTATAACAATGCGACATCGGGCGCAACTGGTCAAATGAAATACATGGGTTATATCATGCCTTTGATTTTCTTCTTTGTCCTAAACAGTTTCCCTGCAGGTCTGAACTATTACTATTTCCTAAGTGCGTTGTTTACATTCTTAACGCAATTGGTTATTCGTACAATGGTAAATGATGATAAAATCTTAGCTAAACTGGAAGAAAATAAAAAGAATCCAAAAGTTGAGAAAAAATCTAGCTTCCAGGCCAAAATGGAAGAAATGATGCGTGCTCAGCAACAAGCTCAACAAAACAAAAATAAATAGCATTATTTATATAACTGATAAAGAAGGCTTCCCGATAGGAAGCCTTCTTTTGTTAATGGTCTTTTGTAGCACTTTGTCAAACCAAACGTTAGAAATGATGTTTTATATTAAAATTTAAAAGATGAGATTTAGAAACCTTGTGGTATTGATGATGGCTGTCCTTGCTTTGGCGAGCTGTTCAGCATTAAAAAAGAATTCAGGCAAACCAGATTCGGATAATGCATCCGCTACCATTATTGGAAAAAAATGGCAATTAATTGAAATCGGTGGAAAGGCTGTTTCCGGACAAGTCAACGGTCGGGTTCCTTTTCTCAAACTGGAAGAAAAAAGTTATAGCGCCAATGGTGGTTGCAACGGAATAGGTGGCGAACTGACCTTTTCAACCAATGGAAAAATTAAGTTTGCACAAGGGATGTCAACGATGATGGCCTGCCCTGACATGTCGATTGAACAAGCTTTATCTAAGGCATTAATCACAGCAGACAACTACAGCCTAAGTAATGGTATTCTAAGTTTAAATAAAGCAAAGATGGCTCCTTTGGCAAAATTTAAGTTAATGGAGGAAAAACAAAATCTAAGCGGGACCTGGGAGCTTGATTACATCTCTGGACCACGTATAGCTCTTGAGGGCCTGTATCCCAACCGCAAACCAACGATAACATTTAACATACAGGATGGGAAGATAAATGGTAACAGCAGTTGCAACAATTACAATGCTACATTTAAGACGAATGATCACCAAATTAGCTTTGGCCCTATCATGTCTACAAAAATGGCTTGCGAAGGCAATGGTGAAGCAACGTTCTTTTCTACATTAGAAAAAGTGAACAGTTATGATGTCAATGAAAATACACTGACCTTTATCATGGGCGATATTGCCATGATGCGATTTCAGCGCAAGTAAAATATAAAAAAGGATAGGGTTTTGGTGATCACCAAAACCCTATCCTTTTTTATATCAATTATTGTCCGTACTAAATTAATTAGGGCACAAGCTTTAGACAAAAGCACTAAATCCTGTGATACTTCTTCCAACGATCAGTGAATTGATTTCCTTAGTACCTTCATAAGAATAAATCGCCTCAGCATCTGCAAGGAATCTAGCGACATTATACTCTAGCAGGATACCATTCCCCCCCATGACTTCCCTCGCCTTGGACACAATATCCCTTGTCCGTAAAGAACAAAACACTTTTGCCAGCGACGCATGCTCATCCCGTAGTTGTCCAGCATCTTGCAGTTCAGATAATCGAAAGACTAGCGTTTGCATTGCCGTTAGATTCGATAGCATTTCTACCAAATGATTTTGAATCAACTGAAAAGATGCAATAGGCTTGCCGAACTGTTTTCTTTTGCGCGTATAATCCAAGGCATTTTCATAGGCTCCCCGTGCGCAGCCCACAGCCATCCATGCAACCCCCGCTCTCGTCATTTGAAGGACTTTACCTGTATCTTTGAAAGAATTCGCATTTTGCAAACGATCTGTTTCGGGGATGATACAGTTGTCTAATGTAATCAATCCATTTTGCACAATGCGCAAAGCCATTTTATCTTTGATCTTTTCAACTGAGAACCCAGGATTATCTTTACGCACAATAAAACCTTTTACTTCTCCATCATCAAGATCCCTGGCCCAGACTATTGTAATATCTGAAAAGGTAGAGTTTCCGATCCATTTCTTCTGACCATTTAAAACCCAGCCTTCAGGAGTCTTCTTACAGGTGGTTGTCAATCCGCCCGCTGCGCCCGAACCAACTTCCGGTTCGGTTAGACCAAAAGCGCCGATCACCTCCATCTTTTGCATCCTTGGCAACCATTCCTGTTTTTGTTCTTCCGACCCACAGATATAAATCGACCCCATGGCCAAACCACTCTGTACACCAAAGAAAGTAGCAACAGATGCATCTACCCGAGCAATCTCTGCAGCAATGACACCTTCCATCAGCGAGCTTCCTCCCATACATCCGTAACCCTCGTAAGTATATCCACATATATTTAACGCAGCTAACTTGGGTACTATTTCAAAAGGGAACTCGTCTCTTAACCAATATTTATTGACAATGGGCTTCACTTCAACCTCCATAAACTCCCGTACTTTCAATTGAAGTTCGCGGTCTGATCCGCTTAATTTGCTATCCATATCATAGAAATCGCCATTGATAGCAGGTAATTCCTTTTTTTCCTTTCCTGCGCTTAGCATTTTCATTAGACCATGCAGCTGCCTATCATCCATCTTAGAAACTGCATCCATAACAGCTCCCAAATCCACTTTTTTTGAGATTTCCTCCAATTTGCCAAAGTCAATTGATTTCGCCAAATCCATTATATTCTTAACTTTATCAAACATAATTGCAATTTCTTTTTTCTGGTTTCCTCTTAAAATAATAAAAATAATTGAAAATTGTTTGGATAAGCGGCGAAGACAATATCAAAACTGTCTCTTTGATTAATCGTTTGTGCATATTTTTAGACAACTCTTACTTTTAACATCTACAGCCGCCTTTAAAACATATTAAATAAAATAAAAACAATTGACTAACAGCTGTTTATAAAGATTTTAAAAAAAAATATATTTTTTGGGTTACCTTTTTGGGTTCCGTGTATTAAGAGATGAAAAAGAAAATATTTCAATTTAAATTAGAAAATTAGAAAATGAAAAACGCATTAAAATTCGGTTTCTTAGGTTTAGCTTTAACTGTAGCTTTCGCATCTTGTAACAACACTGAGAAAAAAGCTGAAGGTGCTACTGATTCAGCATCTGCTTTAGTTGATTCTGCTGCTAACACTTTGGATTCAGCTGCTACTAAAGTTGATTCAGCTGCTCAAAAAGTTGATTCTGCTGCTACTAAAGTTGATTCAGCTGCTACTAAAAAATAATTTTAGAAACTGAATAACGCATTTAAAGAGGCTTTTCTCACGAAAAGCCTCTTTTTTTTAAAAAATTTATTAAGAAATGGGGTTACCTTTTTCTATTACCAGTATTAAGTCTTAAATAACAAGATTTAGAAATTACTTTTAATTTTAATAAAATGAAAAACGCATTCAAATTAGGTTTCTTAGGATTGGCTCTGACTGTAGCCTTCGCTTCATGTGGTGAAACTGGTAAAAAAACTGACGCTGCTACTGATTCAGCTAACACTGCCTTAGATTCAGCAAACACTGCTTTAGATTCAGCTAAAACTGCTGTAGATTCAGCTAAAACTGTTGTAGATTCAGCTAAAACTGCTGTAGATTCAACTAAAGCTGCTCACTAATTCTCTGAAACAGAATTTAAAAAGTATAAAAAAGCCTCCCAGTACGGAGGCTTTTTTTATATCTACACCAATTAAATTGCTAAGCTCCAAGCAATTTTTTACCTTTGCCAAAAATCATTCAATCTATGGCTTTATCATCCTTAACAGCAGTCACGCCTATTGACGGACGCTATTACAATAATACCAATGAGCTTGCGGCTTTTTTCTCCGAATTTGCCTTAATAAAATACCGCGTACGTGTGGAAGTCGAATATTTTATCGCATTGAGCGAATCTGGAATTGCTCAATTACAACATTTTGACAACACACTCAACGAAAAATTAAGAGATATCTATCGTAATTTTTCAGAAGAAGATGCGATCTGGATCAAAAACACAGAGAAAGTTACCAATCATGATGTTAAAGCCGTTGAATATTTCTTAAAAGATCAATTTGAAAAATTAGGGCTTCAGGAGCATCTGGAGTTTATTCACTTTGGTCTGACTTCTCAGGATATCAACAATACAGCTATTCCGCTATCGTGGAAAGAGGCGATCAAAGAAAGCTATACACCGATCATCGACGAATTGCTTCATGAACTAAAATCTCTCGCAACATCCTGGTCTGCCATCCCAATGCTCGCCCGTACGCACGGACAACCAGCCTCTCCAACTCGCTTAGGTAAAGAGCTCTATGTCTTTATCGAGCGTATTGAACGTCAATTACAACTTTTACATAACGTACCTTATTCAGCTAAGTTTGGCGGAGCGACAGGCAATTTCAATGCTCATCACGTGGCTTATCCAGAGACCAACTGGATTGCCTTCGGCAACAATTTCGTCAATAATATTCTAGGACTGGACCGTTCACAAACCACCACCCAAATTGAACATTATGATAACTTTGCTGCAAGCTGTGATGCATTAAAACGGATCAATAATATAATTATTGATCTATGCCGGGATATATGGACTTATATTTCCATGGAATACTTTAAGCAAAAAATCACTGCTGGCCAAATTGGATCCTCCGCTATGCCACATAAAGTCAATCCCATTGATTTTGAAAATGCAGAGGGAAATTTAGGAATAGCTAATGCGATATTTGAGCATTTAGCCGCCAAACTACCTATTTCACGTCTTCAAAGAGATCTTACAGATTCAACTGTATTACGTAATATCGGGGTTCCATTTGCGCATACCCTAATCGCTTTCAAATCGACATTGCGAGGTTTACGTAAGTTGATCTTAAATGAACAGGCGCTTGCGAATGATCTCGAAAACAACTGGGCTGTTGTTGCCGAAGCGTTACAAACGATCTTGCGTAGAGAAGGCTATCCAAAACCTTATGAAGCTTTAAAAGATCTAACACGTACCAATACGCATGTGACCAAAGACACCATTGCGACCTTCGTAGATAATCTTAAGGTGTCCGAAGAAGTAAAAGCGGAATTAAAGGCTATCACTCCTTCAAACTACACGGGTGTCACTTTGTAAGCTTTGACTTATAGATGACCTTAACAACGCTGCTTTTGATATATCTTTGCTTGGAATAAAAATAAAATTAAATGGCTACTATCAACGTATATACCGAATCTACACCCAACCCTTCAACTATGAAGTTTTTGGTCAATAAATTATTGATCAATGGTAGTGTAGATTTTCCAAATAAAGAAACGGCCCAAGATTCACCTTTCGCTACGGAATTGTTCAAATTCAATTTTGTAAATGGTGTATTTTTTGCAAGCAATTTTGTTACCATTACCAAAACGGAAGATGCGGAATGGGAAGATATTGAAGCCTTGTTGAAAGACTTTGTAAAAGGTGCTGTAGAATCTGAGCTTGCGGTGAAAACTGTACATCAGGATACAGAGACAAACTTTGAAGGAACAGAAACGGAAGTGAAAATACAACAGGTATTGCATGATTATGTACGCCCTGCCGTGGAACAAGATGGCGGTGCTATTCATTTCAAATCTTTCGACGAAGGTGTGGTGACCGTTGAACTTAAAGGTTCCTGTAGCGGTTGCCCTTCATCAACAATCACATTAAAAGCTGGTATTGAAGGACTATTAAAACGTATGGTTCCCGAGGTGACAGAAGTTGTTGCCGAAGCAATGTAATCATAGAGATACGATAAGAATTTTTAAAATTTTTAAAAGGATTCAGCAATATGAAGTTTTGCTGAATCCTTTTTTCTTTTTATAGCTAGTTGTATCTCGTATGCCCCATAGGTGATATATCTTTTGCACAAACAGGCGCTATGAGCATCACTCTTTAGTCACCTCAAATGAATCTTTCAACGGTAGATTAGCGGATGAATTTCCAATAAAAATTTCAAATTTCCCAGGCTCTACAGTCCATTTATTATGTTGATCCAACAGCTCGAGGTGAGCAGGTAAAATCGAAAACTGAACAGACTTTTTCTCACCAGGGTTCAATTCGATTTTTTCGAAACCGCGGAGATCCATCTCATAAGTTGTTACGGAAGATACAAGGTCCTTGATATAAAGTTGGACAACCTCTGCTCCTTTTCTTTTTCCGATATTCTGCACATCCACGGTAACGGTCAATGAGTCGATTGGGCGAATTTGTTTTTTATTTAGACGCAAATTTGAAAATTGGAAATCTGTATAACTTAAGCCATAACCAAAAGGGTAAAGAAAGCCCACAACTCTACTATTTCCCCAGCCATTAGGGCCAACCCCTGGCTGTCCCGCCTGTGCTGCAGGTTTAGTCGGGAAATTCATTTCAATCTGTCCGACAGATTTTGGAAAAGAAATCGGGAGCTTTCCACTCGGATTATACTCACCAAACAACATCTCTGCGACAACATGTCCAGATTGACCACTAAGAAACCAACTTTCCACAATAGCGGATAAGTATTTATTTTCCCAATTAATAGAAAGTGGACGTCCGTTAACGAGTACCAGAACGATTGGTTTCCCTGTTTCTTTTAACTTCATCAGGTAATCACGCTGTTTACCCGGTAGGTTTAGATCTGAACGCGACCGGCTTTCGCCAACTTCGCGTTCCGACTCCCCCATGACGGCTATAATCAGATCAGACTCGCTTCCAAGACGGATACCAGCCTTCATGCTTTCAATTTCCTCTTTGGACAAATCTGTTGGGATAATCTCACTTTCAGGCCAATTCTTATCAACAACATCGATGCCTTTCGTGTAATTTACCTGGATTTCTTTACCTTTAGCATATTCGAGGATCCCATCCTTAATCGTTGTGATCGGGTTATTGGATGGACCATAACGACTTGTTGTATAATTCGTTGCTTCGGCCATAGGGCCTGTCACCAAAATCCGCTTATACTTACTGACATCTATTGGTAATAACTGCTGCTCATTCTTAAGCAAAACAATGGATTCTCTATTCACTTGCAGGGAGATATCCTCATCTGCCTGTGTATGGATTTTCTTGTCAGCCAATGTTGTGTTATCGACAAGCGGATGATCAAATAATCCTAACTTAAATTTGACAGTCAATACCTCTCGAACACGTTGATCCAATATGTTCATATCAAGCCTGCCTTCGTTGATAAGTTCCATCAATGGTGTCAGGTATGTACTCGGTGGATCGAAATTCGTCCGGACATTAAGTCCGCCCTCTAGGGCTTGCCGTATTGCATCCTTATAGTCCGCAGCAACATGATGTTTACTGCTTATAAACTCCAGGGCCTCACTATCCGAAACGATATATCCTTCAAATCCATAATCCTTGCGTAGCAAATCTTGCAGAAAATATTTACTTGATGAGACTGGTATACCGTCATAGTCATTGTAACTACTCATAATACCCATTGGTTTAGCCTCTCGGACAACCCGTTTAAATGGGTATAAATGAAGCTCATGCATTTCACGAAAACCAACATGCGGGTCTGTCCGCGCATTTCCATCTCGTCCCCCTTTAGGTACAGAATAAACGGCATAGTGTTTCAACGTTGATGCAACACCATGTTGTTGAATGCCCAATACAGCCTGTTTACCCATTTCTGCGATATGAAAGGGATTTTCACCATAAGTTTCCACAACACGTCCCCATCTTGGATCTCGGGAGACATCCAGAATCGGAGCATAGACATTGGTATATCCTAAATATTTCGCTTCTCTCCCCACAATTTCGCCTGCAGTTCGGACCAATTTGGTATTCCAGGTGCTTCCAATATTAATCGGAGCCGGTAATGGCGTCGCCCGATCATGGTTGAGACCGTGTATTCCCTCATTGGTAAAATCAACTGGAATACCTAGCCGGGTATGTTCGATAAACCACTTTTGTACATTATTCAATGCAACAGCATGGCGGCTGAAGGGATAAGAAAAAGAGCTTTTTGCCGACTTATTATAGGCAAGACTATTTAACATCTCGTCTATGTTGGCTAATCCATGTTTCCAAATCTCATTGTCCCAAGCAATTGTAGGTTGTTCATCCTTCAATACTCTTCCATAACCATAGAGTGTAACGGTTTGATTGGCCTTTTCCTGCGTCGTCATCTGGCTCAACAGGTCCTCCACTCGACTTACTACGGATTGTTTAGGATCTTCATAGATATCCTTTTTACCATTTTTGTTGAAGTCAATCCAATCTTTATGGTAAACGGGTTTATCCTGAGCAAAAGAATAGAAGTGTAGTACGGAAAATGTCGCAACAAACAGAAAACGTTTAGATTGATTAGGCATCATATTGAAAATTGTGGGTTTTATAATTAAAAGCAAGGTACAAAAAATTTAACATGAAAAGGTCTAAAATTGAAATGGTATCCGTTCGCAAGCTAGGTACCTATTTGGCTAAATATTATGTGCATCATTATGTGCTTCGCTATAACTCCCATACTAAATAAAGAAATTCACTTTTTAACAAGCATCTAGCTTAAAAATAGTTAACTTTACGACCAATTGTGAAACCAACAAAAAAAATGAGTGCAGATATTAACAAACTAGAACAAATTGCATCACAAGTAAGACGTGATATCGTACGTATGGTACACGCTTGTCAATCAGGACACCCAGGTGGTTCTTTAGGTTGTACAGATTACTTTGTGGCGCTTTATTTCAATGCAATGAAACGCAATCCTTCCTTTGATATGGATGGAAAAGGAGAGGATTTATTCTTCTTGTCAAACGGACACATTTCACCTGTATTTTACAGTACATTGGCACATGCGGGTTATTTTGAAGCAAGCGAATTGGCAACATTCAGAAAAATCAACTCCAGACTACAGGGTCACCCAACGACACACGAAGGTCTTCCAGGCATCCGCATTGCGTCAGGATCTTTGGGTCAAGGATTATCCGTTGCTATCGGTGCCGCACAGGCAAAAAGATTGAATAAAGACAATAATCTAGTTTATGTATTAATGGGTGATGGTGAATTGCAGGAAGGCCAGGTTTGGGAAGCTGCAATGTATGCACCACACAATAAGATTGACAACTTGATTGCCACTGTTGATTACAATAATGCACAGATAGACGGATCGACAGATCAGGTACTGTCATTAGGTGATCTTCGCGCAAAATGGGAAGCTTTTGGCTGGGATGTGATGGAAGTGACTAAAGGAAATGATATGGCTTCAGTAGTTGCGGGCTTAGAAGAAGCAAAATCACGTACCGGAAAGGGTAAACCAGTGGTTATCTTATTGCACACAGAGATGGGAAAAGGTGTTGATTTCATGATGGGTTCTCATAAATGGCACGGTGTTGCTCCAAATGACGAACAATTGGCGTCGGCATTGAATCAACTTACTGAAACTTTAGGAGATTACTAGAAATGAAAAAATATACTTACACAGAGTCAAAAGATACACGTTCAGGTTTTGGTGCTGGCTTATTGGAAGCTGGAAAACAAAATGAAAATGTAGTAGCATTATGTGCTGATTTGATCGGTTCATTAAAAATGAACGATTTTATCAAAGAATTCCCAGAACGCTTTTTCCAAATCGGTATTGCTGAAGCAAACATGATGGGCATCGCGGCTGGACTTACTATTGGTGGTAAAGTTCCTTTCACAGGTACTTTCGCCAACTTCTCTACAGGTCGCGTTTATGACCAAATCCGTCAATCTATCGCGTACTCAGGTAAAAATGTGAAAATTGCTGCTTCTCATGCAGGATTAACCTTGGGTGAAGATGGTGCTACACACCAAATTTTGGAAGACATTGGATTAATGAAAATGTTACCTGGAATGACTGTAATCAACCCTTGTGACTTCAACCAAACAAAAGCGGCAACTATTGCGGCAGCGAAATTTGAAGGTCCGGTTTATTTACGTTTTGGTCGTCCGGTAGTTCCTAACTTTACTCCGGCTGATCAAGAATTTGTCATCGGAAAGGCAATCTTATTGAATGAAGGTACAGATGTGACCATCATCGCTACAGGTCACTTGGTATGGGAAGCCATCCAAGCGGGTGAAAAATTAGCAGAATTGGGTATCAACGCCGAAATCATCAATATCCATACCATCAAACCGTTGGACGAAGAAGCGATCTTGAAATCGGTTGCTAAAACGAAATGTGTCGTGACTGCTGAGGAGCACAACCGACTTGGTGGATTGGGCGACAGCGTTGCACAGGTATTAGCCAAAGAATTACCGAGCCCGCAAGAATATGTAGCGGTCAACGATAGTTTTGGTGAATCAGGTACTCCAGCACAACTGATGGAAAAATACGGTTTGAACGCTGACGCTATCGTTGCTGCGGCTCAGAAAGTAATCAAAAGAAAATAACAAAACTACACAGGTCAATATATGGATGACGCTTTAATTATAGCAAAATTCGCCGAAGAAAGTACGCGAGAAGAAGCTTTCCGTTTATTGTTGAAAAAATATCAGCAAAAGATTTATTGGCATGTGCGAAGAATGGTAATCGATCATGATGATGCAGATGATGTGGTTCAGGATATTTTCGTCAAAGTATGGAAGAACCTTGGGAACTTCCGTGAAGACTCACAATTGTATACCTGGCTATATCGGATCGCAACAAACGAATGTATTACATTCTTAAATAAAAAAAAGCAAAAGCAGAACGTGTCGTTGGACGACGACACGACTGCTTACTTAGCAGAAACACTTGCTGATGGCAATTACTTTAATGGCGACAAAGCTCAAATGAAATTGCAACAGGCTTTATTAACATTGCCAGAGAAACAGAAATTAGTTTTTAATATGAAATATTTTGAAGATATGAAATATGAAGAGATTTCTGATGTACTCGGTACAAGTGTTGGTGCACTAAAAGCATCTTACCATTTGGCAGTAAAAAAAATAGAGGCTTTTTTTAATAACCACGATTAAACCTTTTAGCGAAATTCGCCTCTAACAAATACTATGAAGGAAAATAGCACATATCATGATGGGCTGGAATCTAATCATCTTCCAGAATCATTGCGTGAAAATCCTTTTGGCGTGCCTGAAAATTATTTCAGTGATTTAGAATCTAAAATAATAGCGCAAGTCAAATGGATAGCATGCACAGATGATTCTGTATTTAAGGTTCCTGAAGGATACTTTGATTCACTCCCTGATGTTGTGCTGAGCAAAATAGCAGCTGACTCTCTCAAAGCTCAAGTCGCTGGAGATGGCTTCACTATTCCTGAACTGTATTCAGATAAACTAACAGAAAATATCTTTCATCGAATTTCGGAAGAAAACTTAAAAGAAAAAATCCAATCGGATGGCTTCGCTGTTCCTGTAGATTATCATGCGGATCTTGAAGAAACTATTTTCGCTCGTGTTGCAGAAGCCGAATTGAAGGAAGTTATCTCAACGGATGGCTTCGACCTTCCTGTAAATTATCACGCGGATCTTGAAGAAACTATTTTCGCTCGTGTTGCAGAAGCAGAATTGAAGGATGTTATTTCAACGGATGGTTTCGACCTTCCTGTAGATTATCATGCGGATCTTGAAGAAACTATTTTCGCTCGTGTTGCAGAAGAAAAATTAAAAGATACGATTCCTGTCACAGGTTTTGACCTGCCACCACATTATTTTGATACGCTTTCAGACAAAATTATCGGTGCTATTCAGGATATAAAAGAAGAAAGAGATTCAACTCCGATCCGTCGCTTAGGAAAGCAAAAAAAATGGTATACCCGATATGCTGTAGCAGCTTCGTTCACAGCCATGTTAGGTCTAGGTGCTTATTGGGGTTATCAATTCCAGCAGCAAAATACGATCGCACAAGATAATGTTGCCGAGGAACAGCTCAGTCAACATTTATCTGAAATACCCAAGCAGGAAATTATTAATTATCTTTCTGCCTCGGCCTCAGGTGATGACATAATATATATGTCCCAATATACGGATGAAACAAATCTTCCAACGAAAGGATTTGGCAGTAATATATCTAAACAAGAGATAGAAGATTATCTAAACTATACCTTATAATGATGTTTAACAAAAAATACATATGGATAACATTGTTCTTTAGTATATTTTCTATTGCCTTGGGCTTTGCGCAAGACAAAAATCGATTTCAAGCTATTGAAAATGAAAAGATAGCTTATATTACTAAGGAACTAGATTTAACTCCCAGAGAAGCACAGCATTTCTTTCCACTCTATAATGAATATAGTCAAACATTATGGGATATCCGGAAAGAGAAACTAAATGGTGCCCCTAAAAATAGTTTTAGAGGTGGATCGAGGGATGTATTGCAATATGATGCCAAAGAAGTACAGATAAAAAAGGAGTACCGCGCAAAATTTGCCAAGGTGATAGGCAACGCCCGAGCTTCACAATTCTTTGAAGTAGAACAGGAATTTAGGGAACATCTCTACAAATCTTTACAAAATAGGAGGAAATAACCTCAAAAATAAAAAAGAAGTCTTGAAGACTTCTTTTTTATTTTCGGACATTTGCATAATCATGCTAAGCAATAGAGAATTATTTTTGATGAACACTGCTCAAACCTCTAGCTCACCTAGATTGGTTGAAGTGGTTAAGGCCGAGGGTGTTTACCTTTATGGGCCAAATGGGGAAGAATATATGGATCTTGTCTCCGGTTTTAATGTGAGTAATATCGGGCATCGTCACCCCAAAGTGCTCGAAGCAATAAAGGCTCAGCTCGACCAATATTTGCATGTCACCGTATATGGTGAATTTGTACAAGCTCCGCAAGTCCAGTTTGCAACAGAATTACTGGCGGAATTACCAGCAAATTTTCAATCGGTATACCTGACCAACAGTGGTGCAGAAGCTGTCGAAGGGTCTATGAAAATAGCCAAGAAATATACTGGGCGAAGACAGATTATCGCTGCAAAAAAGGCCTACCATGGAAGCACACAAGGTGCACTTAGCCTTATTGGAAACGATGATTATCGTCAGGCTTATGCCCCGCTCCTTCCAGAGATAGACTTTATTAGATTTAACGACCCACAGGACCTAGCGACTATTACAGATAAAACTGCTGCCGTGATCCTAGAAGCCATTCAAGGGGAAGCTGGTGTCAGAGTTCCCGATATAGCCTATATGCAAGCGGTAAGAAAACGTTGTGACGAGACTGGCACCCTGTTGATTTTCGATGAAATCCAGACTGGTTTTGGTCGTACAGGAAAACTGTTTGCCTTCGAACATTTCGGTATTGTACCTGATATTCTGATGTTGGCCAAAGGCATTGGTGGCGGTATGCCATTAGGCGCCTTCGTTGCCGCTAAAGAAGTAATGGATGTCATTAAAGACAACCCGATGTTGGGTCATATCACCACATTCGGAGGACATCCCGTGAGCTGTGCCGCCGCACGTGCATCACTCGCCGTAATCAAATCGGAAAAACTGGTTGAACAGGTAGCCCATAAGGCCAACTTATTTAGAGAAAAGCTCAACCATCCAGCAATTAAAGAAATCCGAGGTCAAGGACTTATGATGTGCTTACAGTTGGACAACTTTGATCAGGTTTATAACGTCAGTAAATACTGCGCGGAAAATGGTGTCATGATTGACTGGTATCTTCACTGTGAAACAGCGCTTCGCGTGGCGCCCCCGTTGACCATTACGGAAGCTGAAATTGAAAAAGCCTGTAACATCATTATAAAAGGTTTGGAAAAGTATGCTTAAAGTATGTAACTTTAAGTATAACAAAAACCTAATAATGAGCACAAACCGCAGATCATTTATCAAAAAAAGCATTATTGGCACCGGACTTTTGACTGGAGCCAATTTATTGGGCTATGAAGCTTACGCCCATGAAGATAACTTCAAATCTTCAAAAATAAGTCTGAATGACGGAGATATCATCCTTTTTCAGGGAGACTCTATTACAGATGTAGGTCGGGATAGAAATAATAGAAATGCCAACGAAACCGCGGCCTTAGGTCGCGGTTATGCCCTACTAGCCGCGAGCGAATTATTGAATAAATATGCCGCAAAGAATCTAAAAATTTATAATACTGGAATCAGCGGCAATCGTGTTCCTGATCTTCAAAAACGCTGGGCAGAAGATACATTAGCAATCAAACCTAATGTGCTAAGCATCTTGATCGGCGTAAATGATTTCTGGCGAACGATAGATCGTGGTGCAAAAACCACTGTTGAAGAATATAAATCGCAGTACCAACAATTGTTGCAGGAAACATTACAAAAGCTTCCTAATGTTAGACTGATCATTGGAGAACCTTTTGCCGTAAAAGGTGTAGGCCATATTACAGATGCCTGGTATCCCAAATTTTTAGCCTACCAAGAGACGGCACGCGATATTGCAAAAGAGTTTAATGCGATACTTTTGCCCTATCAAAAAATATTTGATAACGCACAAAAATCCGCCCCAGGAGCCTATTGGGCAGCGGATGGTGTGCACCCTACCCTTGCTGGAGCGCAACTGATGGCAGCAGCATGGATGGACTGTATCAAATAGTATAAAGAGAAAACTATACAAAAAGTAAAAGCCCCTGAGGATTGATTAATCACAAGAGATTTTAAGGGGATATAAATAAACTCAAGAAAAGCGGGAGTTTCCAAAAAGGTTGGATACTCCCGCTTTTTAATACATCATATTCTAAATCTCTTTATAGGGTGTTTTCTGTAGATTAGGAAGAAAATAGGCGACGACACCGATTAAGGGTAAATACGAACACAGATGGTAAATAAATTCAATGGACGTATGATCCGCCTGCCATCCGAGTACCGCAGACCCGATTCCCCCCATGCCAAATGCAAATCCATAAAACAAACCGGAAACCATCCCCAATTTCCTCGGCAATAGCTCCTGTGCGTATACAATAATTGCAGGAAAGGCAGATGACAATATTAATCCGATGATCACAATCAATATTCCAGTCATTGTAAGGCCAACATAGGGTAAAGCCAATGCGAAGGGAGCCACGCCTAAAACGGAAAACCAAATCACATATTTCCGCCCAAAACGATCCCCAAACGCTCCACCCAGTAGGGTACCCACCGCAACGGCAATCAGAAAATAAAACAGATACACCTGTGCTTCCACCTCATTGATCCCAAATTTTCTCATCGTGTAAAACTGAAAATAATTAGTAATACTTGCGATATAGAAATATTTGGAAACGATCAACAACAATAAGATAATGACAGTTGCGACAATACGTGAATTGGGAAGATCTGGAACACGAATAACTCTTTTTGTCGATCTCGAAACATTTGCAAGCCGACGCTTATACCAAGTGCCGATATAATAGGAAATAAACTGGCCAACAATTGTAAATAAGCACATCCAGGCAATAGCCTGCTGTCCCCGAGGTAAGACCAGAAAAGCAACTATAATGGGTGCTAGCGCTGTCCCTGCATTCCCGCCGATCTGAAAAATGGACTGTGCCATACTCCTTCTGCCACCTGAGGCCATGTAAGCCACACGGGAAGACTCCGGATGGAAAATTGAGGAGCCAATCCCAACGAGAAAAACTGAGAACAATATCCATGCATAGCTATGTGCCTGGGAAAACAACAACATGCCCACAAGTGAAAAGGACATACCGATAATCTGAGAATATGGAACAGGATGTTTGTCCGTAAATGAGCCGACAACTGGCTGAAAAATTGAAGCGGCAATCTGATATACTAATGTAATCATCCCCACCTGAGAAAAACTCAGGTGATGCTCTTCTTTTAATAAAGGGTATGTGGCAGGAATTACAGCCTGAATAAGATCATTCAGCAGGTGCACCATACTCACGGCAAACAAAATAGAAAAAATAGGTCTAGTTTCTTTTTCTTTGATCATGATTTCGCTTTAAATTAAAAAGGTCGATTTATTCAAATCAACCTATATATCTGCATTTATTTATAATACACGTACCAACAGTCCTTTGAGGTATTCTCCTTCTGGAAAGGAGGCCCTAACAGGATGATCTTCGGGTTGATGGAATTGTCGAATAAACTGTATCTCTTTACCAGCGTCCAATGCGGCCCAGGCAAGCACCTGCTTAAAGGTGTCCATATCCATTGCTCCGGAGCATGAGAATGTCGCCAATAACCCACCGCTATTCAACAGCATTAAACCCCGACGATTTAAATCTTTATAAGCCCGCGACGCTCTTTCCAAGGCTGAACGGGAAGGTGCATACTTTGGAGGATCTAAGACGATCAAATCGAATTTTTCACCCTCATCTACAAACTTACGCAATTGCTTATTGACGTCAGACAAAATTGCTTTATGCCGACTTGGCTCAAATCCGTTTTCGATTACATTCTTTTCAAGAGTTTCAATCGCCAGCGCAGAGCTATCTACCGACACAACTTCACTTGCACCAGCTTTTAAGCTATTCAGTGTAAATCCACCAGAATAACAGAAACAATCCAATACCCTTTTATCAGCAACATACTGCGCTGTTAATAACCTATTCTCGCGTTGGTCACAATAGAAACCTGACTTTTGTCCATCGATGATATTTACCTTATAATGAAGGCCATTTTCGATGACGTCCACAAATTCAGGTGGTACCTCGCCAGACAAAAGGCCATTTGTATCTGGTAGCCCCTCATGTTCACGAGATTTCAGATCACTCCGCTCATAGATTCCAGTAGGATTTAACAGTGTATTTAACTCCGCTATAATGATATCTTTAACTTTTTCTACTCCTACAGAATGGACCTGAATAGAAATAAAATCAGCATACTTATCCACGATTAATCCCGGAAGAAAGTCTGCCTCGGCAAAAATCAAACGAACGGTATTGGTAATGCCTTCCTGCAGCAAATGTTGTCTAGCTGCCACGGCCTTTTGAATACGGATGCACCACCAATCCGCATCAATCTGAGCTTGTGGATTCCATTCCAATAAGCGGATGGCCACCCGCGAACTATTGTGAAACAAGCCGTACGCAATAAACTCACGCTCGGCATTGTAAACACCTACAATTTCGCCATCTTCAATCTTATCGGACAATGATTTAATCGCTCCGGAAAATACCCAAGGATGCAATTGCCAGGCAGCTTTATCCTTACCCTTATTCAAATAAACTGATTTCATTACTGCAAAATTAACTTATTATTTCGACATCCAAATGAAACATATGATATAAATAGCATGAGCAACAAAAACAGTGAGTACCTAAGCCATAATCGATAAAAACTAGTTTATAAAAACACTATCCAAAAGTGAAAGTCCCCAAGAATTAAAGATTTGAAAAGAGATATAGGATAGCCTACGAATAGAGAAAAAGGGGGACGCTCAAAAGATCGCCCCCTCCACGTTTAGTTATGGTTGATTAGATATTTTTTGAACGCTTCGAAGTTTACCACCAAAGGTTCTGCTAATTTTTCTTTTCCCTGCAACGTTTCCGCACCTGCTGGCAATACAATTTTTGCGAACACATCAGCATCTATCGCATCTGGGAATTTACAAGGATGTGCAGTCGATAAGAATACCGAAGCATAGGTACCTGGATGATCTTTCGCATAAGCCTGTGCCCCCAACCAAGCAATAGCTGTATGAGGACAGGCAATATAATTTGCATCTTGAACAAGCCTATTCATACCAGCTTTTGTTTCCTCGTCAGTAAAGGTATAGGAAGAGAGCATAGCTTTTAGCTCCGTTAGATTACCTGCAAAAAGATCCTGAATCCGCACCCAGTTGCTTGGGTCTCCAACATCCATTGCATTACTTAATGTCTGAACTGAAGGTTTAGGCGCATATTGTCCCGAAGAAAGGAATCGCGGTACTGTATCGTTGACATTTGTTGCTGCCACAAAATGTTTGACAGGAAGCCCCATTTTATAAGCTAATAAACCTGCCCCAATATTCCCAAAATTTCCACTTGGCACAGTAAATACGACTTCATTGATCCCTTGAGATCTTAGTTGTGCATAGGCATAAAAGTAATAAAAGGTCTGTGGGATCAGTCGGGCAATATTAATTGAATTAGCCGAAGTCAACCGTAAGGTCTGATTGAGTTCTTGATCATTGAAAGCCTGCTTCACAAGCGCTTGACAGTCATCGAATGTACCATCTACCTCCAGGGCACGTATATTTTGACCATTTGTAGTCAGCTGAAGCTCCTGAACCTCGGAGACTTTGCCTTTAGGATATAATATTGTAACACGGGTTCCCTCTACGCCAAGGAAGCCTAAGGCTACCGCTCCGCCTGTATCTCCAGAAGTTGCGACAAGTACATCCAGCAACTTATCATCGGCTTTAGAAAAATAGCCCATGATACGGCTCATAAACCGAGCTCCAAAATCCTTGAAGGCATAGGATGGTCCATGAAATAACTCCAACACCGCTGTACTGTTGTTCAGGAATTTTACGGGTGCCTCAAAATTAATCGCTTCATCAACAATCTTCTTTAGATCTGGTTTAGGAATATCAGTGCCCAAAAGAGCTGAAGCAACCTCCAGAGCAATTTCCTGCATGGAATATTGTTGTATATTTTTGATAAACAATGGATCCAATTGCGGAATTTGCTCAGGCATATATAAGCCTTTGTCCGCTGGAAGCGAATTAAACACTGCATCTTTAAAAGAAACAGCTAATGTCTTATTATTTGTACTATAAAATTTCATCTTTTAATACTTATTTGATGTACATCTATTCTGATTAATCAGAAAGAGCACATTATACGATTTTATGCAATCAGTAAGATACTTTGCACCTTGCCTAGTTTTTTAATGCATGGTACAGTAAAATCTCTAATTTAACACCCTTGGTCCTTCGACATTTACCTTTGACACATAACCGAAACTCTCGATTTCATTTTCTTTGAGATGCGCCTGAATTCTGTCCGCAATATGTTTTGCGATTTGCTCATCCCGTGTAATTGCGACCACGGAGGGGCCCGAACCGGATATACCAAAACTTAGGGCACCATGTCGAAGAGCGATTTCCTTCATTTCATAAAACTGAGGTATAAGGATCGCACGAGTTGGCTCAATCAAAATATCTTTCATACTCCTGGCAATTAGATCATAGTCTTCTTTAAATAATGCAGCCACCAATCCGGCAATATTGCCCCATTGTGTCACAGCATCTTTTAAGAGCACTTTATCTTTAATTAATTGGCGGGCGTCACGTGTAGGGACATCTACCTGAGGAAACACCACGGCTGCCACTAATTCCTTCGGTGAGGGAATTGAAATAACATCTAAAGGCTCATTTCCTCTGATCAATGTAATGCCCCCGTAAAGTGCAGGTGCAACATTATCGGCATGCCCCGTCCCACAGGCTAATCGTTCTCCTTCGACACAAAATGGCAAAAGTTCTTCTTTTGTCAATGGATTACCAAGCATAACATTGATCGCGAAAAGTCCTGCTACGGTACTTGCAGCACTGGATCCCAAGCCAGATCCTATTGGCATATGCTTGTGCAATTCGATTTCTACCCCTACTTTGGAGGCAATATTTAGTGCTTGTAAGAGGTATTGAACACAAGCCGAAACCGTGTTTTTACCGGGATCGAGCGGGAGTCGACCATCATCGCCTGTAATTTGCTTTATAGTCACGCCGGGTTGCTGTTTGCGCCGCATGATCACCTCATCTCCCGGCTGCTCTACGGCAAAGCCCAATATATCAAAACCACAGATCATATTCGCTACAGTCGCTGGGGCAAATACCCGAACTTCGGGTAACATCTTGTCTAAATCGATGACTTTATCTTTTAGATATTCTACATTTAAATTATTGGCCATTACTTAAGTCCTTATTTCCTATAAAATAGTTTTATGCACCTACGTTAACTAAATCTGCAAAAACACCTGCAGCAGTCACTTCCGCTCCAGCACCGGGTCCTTTTACTACCAAAGGACGCTCTTTATACCGTTCTGTCGTAAATGAAATAATATTATCGCTGCCTGACAACGCATAAAAAGGATGGTTTTCATCCACAAATTGGATCGCAATGGAAACCTTTCCATTCTCCAGTTTTCCGATATATCGGATTACTTTGTTCTCGCGGGCAGCACGCGCTTTCATATCTTCAAAATAGACATTTTCCTTTTGTAGTTCCGCATAGAAGGAATCCACGGTATCGGCCTTCAGGCAGGCTTCGGGAAGGATCGGCCCAAGATCGACATCTTCAGCTTCAACGGCATAACCAGCGTCTCTCGCTAAAATCAACATTTTACGCATAAAGTCTATTCCCCCCAAATCATCTCTTGGATCCGGTTCGGTATAGCCCAGTTCTTGCGCTTGTTTTACAACATTGAAAAAAGTAGCATCGTCTTTAAAATTGTTGAAGATATAAGATATGGTCCCTGAGAGAATAGCCTCGATCTTTAGGATTCGGTCACCGCTGAGCATCAAATCTTTCAGAACCCTAACAATAGGCAGGCCGGCACCTACATTTGTTTCATAGAAAAAATCCACGCCATGCTTATGTGCAGTATCCCGAAGCGTTTTATACTGCGCATATTTTCCAGAATTCGCGATCTTGTTACAGGTAACAATGGAGATATTGGATTTAAAGATATCCTCATAATAGGTGGCAGGCAGTTTACTGGCAGTATTATCAATAAACACACAGTTTGGCAAGTTAAGGGCTTTCATCTTCTCGATAAACAAAGCTAGATCTGCCTCAGAGCCATTGCTTTCAAGTTCAGCCGACCAATTATTTAACTCCACACCTTCGGTATTGAATAACATCTTACGGCTATTGGAAATCCCAACAACTTTGATCTCAATATCATTTTTATCAAGCAGAAAATCGTGCTGATCTTTCAATTGTTTAAATAGCGTTGCACCGATATTTCCTGTACCGATATTAAACACATGCAATGTTTTTTTCAGTTCCGCAAAAAACGCATCATGAACAGCGTTGAGCGCTTTGGCCAAATCTTCTTTACCGATGATGACCGAAATATTGTATTCGGAAGAACCTTGTGCTATAGCCCTTACGTTGATACCATTCCGTCCGAGTGCGGCGAATAATCTACCGGACATTCCCGGAGTCCGTTTCATATTTTCACCGACAATGGCCAACACAGAAAGATTATCCTCTATAGCGGGAATGACCAACTTATTTGCCTGAATTTCCAATTCGAATTCCATTCCGATCAGCTGAATCGCGCGTTTCGCATCCAATGGATTAACCGCAAAGGTGATACTGTGTTCGGAGGAGGATTGTGTGATCAATACCACATTGATTTGCTCTCTAGCCAATAGTGTAAAAAGCCGCCCACTGAATCCAGATTTGCCAATCATTCCCGACCCACTTAGGTTAATCACAGAAATATCCGAGATAGAGGAAATTCCTTTAATCGGCAATGCTGTTTTTCCACTCTCAAATTGGATTACTGTACCCGAAAAGTCAGGTTCAAAAGTATTACGAATGACAATTGGGATTTTCTTCAAAAAGGCAGGGATCATGGTGGGAGGGTAAATCACCTTAGCACCAAAATAAGATAGCTCCATTGCTTCAGTATAAGAAAGCACAGGGAGTGAGAATGCTTTTTTCACGATCCGGGGATCGGCAGTCAGCATCCCGTTAACATCAGTCCATATTTCGATTGCTGTTGCGTCCAATATAGAACCAAAGATAGCTGCCGTATAATCCGATCCCCCTCTTCCCAAAGTTGTGATGCGGCCATTTTCATTGCTACCGATAAAGCCCGTCACAAATAATAATTTATCACTATGAGTGATATACATTGATTTTACAAGCTGCTCTGTCAATACTTCATTCAAATGCGCGTTACCGAAGCTGGAATCGGTCTTTACATAATGTGAAGCATCTATAAATAAAGCCTCTGGTATGTACTGTTCCATAACTTTAGAAACCATATAATTGGAGCAACGTTCGCCGTAGCTCAGAATAAGGTCTTTGCTTTGATTGCTCAACTCTCTCAGTGCAAAAATCCCCTGGAGAAGATCCTCAATCTCATTAAAAAATAATTTAAGCTTTGTGAAGACTGGGTTTTGGTACTTAACTGCAAGTAGTTCTTTCACAACTGCAAAATGTTTATCCTCCAAAGATTTGAGTCCATCGGTAAAGCTTCTTCCTTCTGCAGCATCTTCTGCTAATTGGGTCAGTAAATTTGTAACGCCCGACATCGCAGATAATACCACAAGGGGCTTTTCCTTAGCGTCGTAGGATTTCTTAACAATACTCAATACCGCTTTGAGACTTTCTACTGTTCCGACTGAAGTTCCTCCAAATTTTAAAACTTTCATACTGATCTATACTGTTTGTTTAGTTTGATTTATTATGACAAAAAAGAAGCGCTTTCCCTTTTGAGGAAAGCGCTTCGAAATATTGTGTCTACAATTATATACAATGAAACTACTTCCTCCTAAGTTTTATCCCGGTGGTAATAATAATCGTTGTAATAATTGTATTTGTGTTCATTGCTTTTGCTTATGTTTTGTAAATATAGAACAAATATTATCACATTCCTAAAGAAAATTAATATTTTTTTTCAGTTTTACAAAAACAAGCCTTAAAGGATAGTATTCTAGCATAACAACACGATTTTAAAGTGTTTGAAGCGGCTCCTCGCTTGTAGTAAAAGTTCGACACACCGATTAAATTTCAATATCCCCAAATTGCGTTAAGAAAGATGTTAAAATTGTTAAAATTTCGTTAAATAGCTTTAAAAAAATTTGACCTTAAACTGATATTGTATTATATTCGCAACAGTGCTGTCCAAAATAGATGACAGTATTGAATTATAAAAGTTAAATGTTGTACAAAAAAGCGATTTAATGAAAACAAAGAAATTTATAGCGTCAATGCTATTTATCGGCTTATGTCTAGTGTCGCAGGCACAAACCAACAGAAACTCCAAACCTGAATCAGATCCTGATAACCTCGCCAAAGAATACTTCTCACAAATTATGGGTGTTGCAGTCTCAGCAACAACAAACACAAAACTTTATCAATTTGTTTACGAATGGCTAGGTACTCCATACCGTTTGGGCGGAGATTCAAAACGAGGCATTGATTGTTCTAAATTTTCTTACGAATTGTATGACAAAGTATTTAACACGTCATTGGGTTACAATAGCCGTAATCAGTATTCGCAAGTAAAGACTGTAGCGAAGAATGAATTGAAAGCAGGAGATTTGGTATTCTTCAAAATCAGAAGCAGAAGCATCACGCATGTGGGTGTTTATATTGGTGATAATAAATTTGCTCATGCTTCTTCTAGCAAGGGTGTTATGATCAGCAATTTGGACGAGCCATACTGGAGACGCTATTATTATAACGGTGGCCGTTTACCGGAAGACAATAAATCGCTTACTGCCGAAATATTGAAAGCAGAAAAAGATAATAAACTGAACTAGAGGTTCGGTTATCGATATAAAAAAGTCCAAAGCTTTAACTGGCTTTGGACTTTTTTTATACAATTTAATATCCTATTTTTACCCTATAATCATTGAAAATACTATTATGTCTTCAAAGAAAACGCTCATCTTAAATAAAGAACAAATAAAACAGAAGTCTATCCGTATTGCCTATCAGATTTTAGAAGACAATTTTGAAGACGAAACACTTGTTTTAGTAGGGATTGCCGATCGAGGTTATGTATTTGCGCAACGCCTGCAGGCGATATTAAAGGACATCTCGGACAAGGAAATTCTGTTGATTAAAGTTACCATGAAGAAAACAAGCCGATCGCTGAGTGCTGCTACAGATTTGCCTGTTGATATTGCAAAAGACAAGACTATCATCCTAGTTGATGATGTATTAAATAGTGGCCGTGCACTTGCCTACGGCTTGGGCGTATTTCTCAATGTTCCATTAAAGAAGATGAGAACTGCCGTATTAATTGATCGGAGCCATCACAAATTCCCTATTTTTAGTGACTACTATGGAACCAAATTATCTACTATTCTCAAAGAGCATGTCACTGTTACCCTAGAGGAATTTGATAACGAAGAAGATGCAGCATGGTTAGTATAACCATGCTATTTCTTTGACACTTTCAATTTCATTCCCGGTTTAATCCGGCTTCCATTCAGATCATTATCACTTTTTAACCGATTAACAGATACCCCATTTTTATCAGCGATTTGAGATAAGGTATCTCCCTTTTTAACCACATAATATGCTGTACGGCTAGCAGCTCGTTGTTGACTCTTCTTAACCGATTTTTCGGCATTATGCGCTAATTTGGCATTGACAAAATTATCTTCCTTCTTGATCAATAGATTTTGCCCGGGTACGATTTTATTTCCGCGCAAGTTATTCCAAGACTTTATATCCTGAACAGTAACTTCAAATTTTTCCGCGACTGAAGCAAATGTCTCTCCGACCTTCACCCTATATTTTCCATCTTTTAAAAGCTCATCAGGTTCATTAGTGTTGGAACCTGTCATTACAGAATTGGGTACAGGTGTATTAAGAGCTGCGTAAAGTTCTTCCGTTGCTATTTTCTTATCCGATACAGGCAAAACTAATCTCAGAGGATTTTCTTCCGTACCATTTAAAATATTCTTCTTAAAGCTAGGATTTAGTGCGCGGAGGGTTTCTTTGGATACATCTAAAGCGTCAGCTATCTGATTTAACGAAATCCTTTTGTTGATGTCTAATGCTTGGGTTCTCAGAGAGAGTTCCGTATCTGCGGCATTTATATCGTTTTCTTCGGCATATTTCATCGCATAAGTCATCGCAATGAATTTGGGAATATAGTTTTGCGTTTGTTGCGTCAGATAAGGAGCGATATCCCAAAAAGTAGGTTTTACTTTACCCGAACGTTGAATCGCCCGTCCAACAGCACCTTTCCCACCATTATATGAGGCAATAGCCAAAAGCCAGTCACCGTATTCCTCATAAGCTTCTTTCAGTATTTTCGCAATGGCGTAACTGGAAGCGATGGGATCCATACGCTGGTCTGTGTAGCTATCTACGGTCAGATTGTAGGTCTTTGCCTCATAATACATGAGCTGCCATAATCCTGTAGCACCAGCACTCGAAATGTCGCGGGGATTCAAAGAGGATTCAACGACACTTAGATATTTCAGTTCTCTCGGGACTCCCACTTCATCCATAATACGGTCAAACAATGGAAAATAATATTGTCCAAGCCCCATCATTCTACACATATAAGGATTGTAATTTTTGGAGGTGTATTTGGCAATCAGATTTTTTACCTGTGGTGAGTAGTTTAAAGGCACTTCCCGTTCAATTGCTTTTAGTTTTCGAACAAGTTGTATTTCTTCGTCGGCAATGGTAGAATCATCCTGTCGACCATTACCAGTTGATTTTATACTATCCAAGTATTGATAAATTTCCTCTTTCTCTCGATCAATCTTCCCTTGGATAAGGTGATGTGTGGCTTCTCTAATGCCTTCTACAGCGCCTTCCTGAGCCATGAGTGGCAACGCATAACACAGCCCTCCTAGTATTGAAATTAACGTCTGTTTTCCGATCATAAATTTACTGTTAAATCCAGGTCTGATTTTTTTAAAAAAATCAACAATTATCTAAACGTTTAGAAATGGATTTTAGTATAAAATGGTTTTGGCCTATTCAGCTATAGGTCCAAAATAAAACAAAATACGATTTTGCTCCTCACAAAATCGTATTTATGTAATATCGGGTAAAATTACCCTTATTTGTTATCTTCTACTTCAGGTTTCTTTTCAGCCGAAGAATCTTCTTTTTGCCCTTCTTTGAACTCTTTCACTCCCTTGCCCAATCCGCGCATCAACTCAGGAATCTTCTTACCCCCAAATAACAGTAACAATGCTATTACAATAAGGATAATCTCATTCGCTCCCAAACCCATGATTAAAAATGATGTTGACATATCTATAATTTCTTGTTTTTCAATTCTTTTAAACTAAATCTATTCGCCCTCTCTACAAATGTAGTGATAATTATTAAATATAGTAATTATTTCTTATCTCGCCAACCATGACATCGGATTCAATGGTGTTGATCCCTGATAGACAGAGAAATCGACCATTGGCACACCTGTATCTGAATCCACATCTGCCGTACCGATCGTCTGGCCTGTGCTCACCTTTTGTCCCTTCGAGACACTTACACTACCTAAATTATTATATACAGTAAAATATTCACCGTGTTTGATCATCACAATACGCTGCCCGTACATCGTCAACACACTACTTACTTCCCCTGCGAAAACGGCCTTGACAGCAGCTCCGCTCGATGTTTGAATTTTAACTGACTCATGATCCCAGTTTACATTTCTACCAACACTTTCACCACCAAATCCTTGCATGATCTTCGCGTTGGATACCGGCCAAGGTAAGCTACCGCGATTAGACCTAAAATCATTGGAAAGTTTGATCGCCTCTGGTGTACTACGTAAGACTTCAGAATCCGATTTTCTTGCGGTATTACTGCTTTTAGTATTTGTATTGTTTTTACCTTTCGGAGCATTTGCAGACTCTTTTGCTCTCCGATTGCGTTCAGCCGCCGCCTCCGCTGCACGACGCGCAGCTTCTGCTCGTCTTCTTTCCGCTTCAATCTCTCTTCTGATGATTTCTTTAATAGCAGCATTGATGCGACGCTCCTCTTTTTGTTTCTGCGTAATATCTTTTTTAACGCCACGTTCTGTAACGATAAGCTCACTCAATTGCCCAGAGTAAACTGAGCGTTGTTGAGAAATCGTTCTTTTCTCATTCTCTTGCTCTTTCATCAGCGCGACCTGCTTATTTCGATCGGCTTGCAATTGCGCAATTTTTTGTTCGATCTGTTTCTTCGTATTTTCGATATCCGCAGCTTTTAACTTTCTTGAATCATTAAATTGCTGCAAATACTTTACACGTCTAAAACCCTGGTTAAAATCCTTGGAAGCAAAAATAAACATCAGTTTGTTATAGGCATTCCGATTCCGAAAAGCAAACATGACCATCTTTTCATAGTCGCGTTTCATTTTTTCCAGTTCTGCCTTCAATTTATTCACCGCAGCCGTATTTGCGTTAATATGTTTATTAATTACCGCTACCTCGGAAGTAATGGTATTTATTTTTTGTTCACGTAAATTGATCTGCTTACTCAAAGCTGTCACCTGTTGTTGTGTCAACGATTTTTCCTTGGCAATTTCTTTTACGGTCTTCTGCAATTCAGCGATTTCCCGGGTGAGTTTTTCCCTTTGCTTTTCCAGCTCGGCTCTGGTCTGAGCAGCAGAAATACCAATCATCAAAATGAATGCTATTATACTAAATATCGTCTTTTTAAAGTTCATTTACAGTACTATTTATTTAGTGTTTGCTCCTTCCCTAACTCCATTATATCCATCTACACTAGCAAACTAAATGCGAAAGTAATAAATCTAATGGAAATAGATAACTTCTTATCGGATTACTTTATATCGCGATGACACCGAAAAAGGCATTTCAACAGGCTCATTAAATGTCACTTTGTTAAAATTAATCTCTGTTTTTATATCTTGACGTCCATCTGAAATAATCATTTTTAGCAACATCGGAAATTCCTGCCCAGAAGCTATTGCATATTCACCGTAGTTTGCTTCCAGTAGTTGTCTTTTGGACAATTGTGAAAGTCTAAACTGGTAAGGCCGATTATTGTTATTCAATTTATATAAGAAATCAAGTTCATTCAGCTTTCCATCCAACTGTACAGAATTTGGATCCTGCTTAAGGTTTACTGCATCGATATCAGACAAGAGATTAACGGAGATATTCGCCAAAAGTAAATCCTGTAGGTTGGTAAAAGTAAGGTCTGGGCTAGCGAAACGGTAGAGATAGTCAAATGGTTTGACCAGATACTCACTTTGGAACTTATTCAAAATCTGCACACTATCTGGCGTGATTAAAACCCTGGCGACTTCAATTCCAAGAGTTGCTGAAATAGAAATCCAGATCTTTTTATCTTTTTCGATCCGAATATTGGAAGTAACATCAAATTTATCCTTCCCCAGGTCGAGACGCATTTTTGCCTTTCCCGAAAACGTCGAATAGTTTAAATTGGTCAAAAAAAGATTACGCAGTGTCGCTTTCTTTGCCTCACGTGTATTGTCTTTGATAACCAATTCATTCTCCGATTTGAGATCTGCCCCTTTCAACAGTTTCTTCTTGGAACTACAGGAAGAAAGCAAAAACACCAGGACTCCCACCCAAACTATTTTATTCCACATAACTTTTCGTCTCAATCTTCTTTTTTAATTTCTGTTTACTTTCCTCTGAATCCAGACCTTTTTCCAATGCTAGATTCCATTGTTTAACCGCTTCACTGGTCTTGCCAAGTTTTACCAAAATATCGCCATAATGCTCTAATAAAACTGCTGTAGGCGGATTTGTATTTTTCATCGCTTTTTGGATCCAGATCAACGCATCTTCATACCTACCATCGGCAAATAAAACCCAAGCGTAAGTATCTTCAAATGTTCCGTTGTTGGGCTGCAATTTCGTAGCCATTGCAGCATATTTCGTCGCTTCATCTAGCCGCTCTTTTCTTAACGATAAATAATACGCTAAATTGTTCATCGCGGTCACATTTGTGCTATCCAATCGAATGGCTTCCATATATGCTGCATCTGACTCCTTATACATCTTTAAGGTATTATAGATATCACCTAGTCCACCATATATATTTGCCTGTAAAAAAGGAGTTTCATCCTGAGCATTATTTAATGCGGCCTCCATGAATTTCCGGCTATTCTCTGTATCCTTTTTCATTAGGTAGGCCATACTCGTGAAATAGAGTATCGTAGAATTATTAGCTAGATAATGTAAAGCTTCGCTGCCATGAGCTATTGCCTGATCGAATTCCCCCTTATCCATATCCAGGCTCATCAACATCCGCCAGGCGTCGATCTGATAGGGATTCATACTGACCGCAACCGCCAACGAACTTTGTGCTGCTGTCTTATCCTCGTTCAGCCATAGCACCTGTCCCTTAGCCATGTGACTTTCTGCAATGCGCGGATGAACCTCAACTAAAATATTGGCTAATTCCAAAAGCTGTGCATTGGTATACGGGCTCTTAGGCGCCAACAAAGTCATGACAATCCTATTTTTATCTCCAAAATCAATTTTCTTGGATTGAAATCCTTTTTTTAAAGCATCAAATGACAACTTGTTTTTCTTATCTAACCGGTACAGATCCGCTAAATCAAAATAAAGAAAATCTTCCTGCGTGTTTTGGATCCCCTTATTGATATATTCCAATGCAAGTTTTGAATTTTTAGAACCATTATACGCCTGTGCCAATTGTCCGTAGACCTGCGCCAATTTAGTACCTTTATCTGCCCAAGGTTTAAGAAGGCCTATCACAGCCTTATAGTCCCCAGCATCGTTCAACAGTACACTCCCCACCATATCCAAAGTATCGGAAGGAGTTTCAATTTCTTTTGTTTTATTAAAATACTCAAGCGCTACATCTTTATATCCTCCATTAAAAAGGAGCATGATACGTTCACGCCTCAATGAGGCAGTATTATTCTTATCGATATTGATCAGTTTATCTAGATATATCAATGCACTATCTGCATCATTTTTGCTTTTAAAGGCATCGACTGCGAAGCTTAGATACTCAGGCTTCTGTTGAATTTCTAGGGCAGCCTTGATGGCATCTATTGCAGCATCCTGATTTCGCATCTGGGCAAAAAGGATAGCCTTTGTGAAATAGATATCATCCGCTTTTGGGTAATCTACTAATATAGCATCTAAAGAATCTACACCGGGACCGATTTTCCCTTGCTTTAATATTTCCTGTACATTTTTGAGCCGTGCATCATAGGGTCTGCTTTTTTTCTCTAATGACTGAGCCTGCACCAGATTTACCGTACCGAAAAGAAACGCAACAAAACCAAAAAAAAATCGTTTATCTAAAAAATTCAATCTCATCTACTTCCACTAAGTAATTAAAAATTCTTCCTGCAATATACTAACTAATGTAACAATATTCATTCGAGGAAGTTGTAAAAATATTGAGATTGGCTCATCCTATTAGAAACTTAGCTCGTTTTCAATAAAATAAGTAAAATAGATTTTAAAATACAGAATAATAGATGTACCTTTGCAGACCCTTGTGATAAGGGGAAGATAAATAAAATTTTACAAATTATTTAAACAAAAGCAAGTGAATACGTTAAGTTACAAAACTGTCTCTGCCAACAAGAACACCGTTAACAAAGAGTGGATCGTTGTTGACGCTGAAGGAGAGATTTTGGGGCGTTTGGCGAGCAACATCGCGAAAGTAATTCGTGGTAAGCACAAGCCTACATTCACCCCACACGTAGACTGTGGAGATAACGTTATTGTTATCAATGCAGACAAAATTAGATTGACAGGAAACAAATTAGGCGACAAAGTTTACGTACGCTACACTGGATACCCAGGTGGTCAACGTTTCGTTTCTCCTAAAGAGTTAATGGCTAAATTCCCTGAGCGCATCATTGAGAAAGCTGTTCGTGGTATGCTTCCTAAAAACCGTTTAGGTCGTCAATTGTTTAAAAACCTTTACGTTTATGCTGGTACTGAGCACAAACATGAAGCACAAAATCCAAAACCAGTTAAATTTTAAGGAGAATCGACATGTCAACAACTAACACTTCAGGAAGAAGAAAAACTGCTGTTGCCCGCATTTACTTAACTGCTGGTAGCGGAAACATTATCATAAACGGTAAAGACTACAAAGAGTATTTCCCAACATTACCTTTGCAATACATTGCTACTCAATCTTTGAGCGTAGCTGGTGAATTAGCAAACTTTGATGTAAAAGTAAACGTTAACGGAGGTGGTGTTAAAGGTCAAGCAGAAGCTGTTCGCCTAGCGATCGCAAAAGCTTTGGTTGAACTTAACCCAGAAGTTAAACCTGCATTACGCGCTAAAGGTTTAGTAACACGTGATGACCGTATGGTTGAGCGTAAGAAACCAGGACGTCGTAAAGCGCGTAGAAGATTCCAATTCAGTAAACGTTAATCAAAGGAGGATCAAAAAATGGCAAGAACTACTTATCAAGATTTATTGGATGCAGGTGTGCACTTTGGTCACCTTACACGTAAATGGGATCCGAAAATGGCTAAGTACATTTTCATGGAGCGCAACGGTATCCACATCATTGACTTGAACAAAACTCTTACGAAATTAGAAGAAGCTGCTTCAGCTATCAAACAAATCGTAAAATCAGGTCGCAAAGTTTTATTCGTAGCAACGAAAAAACAAGCTAAAGAAATCATCGCACAACAAGCTAAAGAGGTTAACATGCCTTTCGTGACTGAGCGTTGGTTAGGTGGTATGCTTACAAACTTCGCTACAGTTCGTAAGTCTATCAAAAAAATGTCTAACATCGACAAAATGCAAAAAGACGGTACTTATGATGTATTGTCTAAGAAAGAAAAGTTGATGATTCAACGTGAGCGTATCAAATTAGAAAACCTTTTAGGAGGTATCGCTGATTTGAACCGTTTGCCAGCTGCTTTATTCATCATCGATGTGAAAAAAGAGCACATCGCTGTTTCTGAAGCAATGAAATTGAACATCCCTACTTTCGCGATGGTAGATACTAACTCTGATCCTTCAAACATTGATTTCCCGATCCCTGCAAATGATGACGCTAGTAAATCTATTAGCTTAATCGCTAGCATAATTGGTCAAGCAATCCAAGAAGGTTTGGACGAGCGCAAACGCGACAAAGAAGAAGAAGCTGAAAAAGATGCTGCTGCTGCTAAAGCAAAAGTTGACAATAACGAAGCTTCAGAAGCTAAACGTCCTCGCAAAGCGAAAGACGGAGAATAATATTTTTATTCCAAACCGGATAGCGTAGCGTTAGTTTCTGGAAAAGATCACTTTTCTTGAACTAGCCTATCTGTCCGGTTTTTTGGTTTAACAGCTCCCGATTATCAAGGAATGTTAAACTTCATATTAGCTTAACATGTTTTAAGTTAATATTGTACAAAATTTTCAGTAGTAAACAATAATAAAAAGAAATAAACATGTCAGTACAAATTTCTGCATCAGATGTAAACAAATTGCGTCAACAAACTGGCGCTGGTATGATGGATTGTAAAAAAGCTTTAGTTGAGTCTAATGGTGACTTTGAAGCTGCTGTAGATTACTTGCGTAAAAAAGGCGCTAAAGTAGCTGCTAGCCGTCAAGATCGCGACTCTAACGAAGGTGTTATCATCGCTAAAGCTACTGCTGATGGTAAATCAGGTATCGTAGTTGAAGTAAACTGTGAAACTGACTTCGTAGCGAAAAACTCTGATTTCGTGGCTTTCGCAGAAAAAATTGCAGACCTAGCATTAAACAATAAACCAGCTTCTTTGGAAGAATTAAAAGGTTTGGAACTTGATGGCAAGAAAATCGCTGATGCTTTGATCGAGCAAACTGGTGTAATCGGAGAGAAAATTGACGTTTCTAAATATGAAACTATCAACGCAGAGAAAGTAATCGCTTACATCCACGGTAACTACCGTTTAGGTGTATTGGTTGGACTTTCTGCTGACGCAGCTGGTGCTGAAGAAGCTGGTAAAGATGTTGCTATGCAAATCGCAGCGATGAACCCTATCGCAATTGATAAAGATGGTGTTGATCAAAACACAATCGATCGTGAAATCGCTATCGCGAAAGAACAAATCATTGCTGAAGGCAAACCAGCTGAGATGGCTGAAAAAATCGCACAAGGTAAATTGAACAAATTCTTCAAAGATACAACATTGTTGAACCAAGAATTTGTGAAAGATTCTTCTAAAAGTATCGCTCAATTCTTAGATTCAGTTTCTAAAGGATTGACGGTAACTGCTTTCAAACGCGTACAATTAGGCGCATAAGCGTATTTCCTTTCTAGCAATAGATCGGAAAAAATAAAAACAGGGATTATTGACAAAATAGTCCCTGTTTTATTTATAGGGGTCAACCATGCAGTCCCATTCTCCTATCAGTTTATTATCATCCCTAAGTTCTCCATTATTCCTCCTTTCCCTATAATTTGTCTTCATCTTCCCTATATCCGTCTATCATTTGTTAGCCCACTATCATTTGCTACAATCCTCTCTCCTCCTCTGTCTTCCATCCATCACTTTTATTTTCATTCAAATTTATGTAACTTAATCATACATAAAAACGAAACAAGATATGGGCATGTTAAAAGAGGGTGCACTAAAAGGCAAACGCATTTTAATTACCGGTGGTGGCACCGGACTAGGTAAAGCGATGACTGATTATTTCCTCGAGTTAGGTGCTTCCTGCTTGATCAGCAGCCGGAAGGATGATGTGATTCAACAGACAGCAAAAGAACTATCCGAAAAACACCATGGCACATGCCTCGCCATAGCTGGTGATGTGCGTAATTATGAAGATGTCGATCGTGTAGTTACCTATGGCTACGAGCAATTGGGCGGAATAGACATATTGATCAACAATGCCGCAGGCAATTTTATATCCCCTACCGAACGCTTGAGCCATCGCGCTTTTGAATCCGTTATCGGAATTGTACTTCAGGGCAGTATTAATTACACATTGGCGCTAGGTAAACGTTGGATAGAAAATAAGGACCAAAACAAAACAGTACTCAGTATCGTAACGACTTATGCTTGGACAGGTTCAGGCTACGTAGTTCCTTCAGCGACAGCGAAGGCCGGAGTATTGGCCATGACAAGATCTCTTGCAGTCGAATGGGGAAAAAAAGGAATACGTTTAAATGCAATTGCCCCTGGCCCATTTCAGACTTCAGGTGCCATGGAACGTCTTCTTCCAGGTGAATTAGGTGAACTCCTCTCCCCTACAAAACGTATTCCTTTGGGGCGTTTGGGCCAATTAGATGAACTGGCAAATCTCGCCGCTTATCTTGTATCTGATTATTCAAGCTACATCAATGGCGATGTTATAACAATAGATGGCGGAGAATGGTTAAAAGGTGCGGGAGAATTTAACGGTCTAGATATAATTCCTGAGGAAAAATGGGATGATATCGAAAAAATGACACGAAATGCAAAAAGCACTTAGCCCTATTTCTCAGGGCTTAAATCCCCCATTAATTTCCTAAAAGACAAAAGATATGATTAAAAATAACGATATTTGGTCTTCGGCTCAGTTGGATGCACAGGTATTGTTTGCATCATTTAACCTGCTGACATCATTTGCACCTAACTGTTTAACGCAATTAACTACTCAATATTTCTACAAAGTGTATTAAAGCATGTTGATTCATCAATAGTTTATAACAATAAAATATACCCGTATACAATGAATTTATCCTTCCGCTCCGAAAAAATCAAACATAAGCAAAAAATTGATCTCAGCGAATTAGGCTTTGATTTTGCATTGGCTTATATTTCGGAAGGTGTTTTGATATCAAAAAACAATGGCGCAAAATTTCTCAAAGAAAATCTGCTCTTCTTGAACTCCGCTTCAGAAATACTTGAAAGTAAGAAAGATTCGAATGTATTTATTTTATATTTTTCAAGCCATTACTTTAAAGACCTGCATCACAT
Source organism: Sphingobacterium sp. CZ-UAM (assembly GCF_002000245.1). Taxonomy (GTDB): domain Bacteria; phylum Bacteroidota; class Bacteroidia; order Sphingobacteriales; family Sphingobacteriaceae; genus Sphingobacterium. Next base: position 352,778 of record NZ_MTCM01000004.1, read on the forward strand.
ACAGCAAAATTTTTGTCTGTCTTATAATCCCCAGGATATTTTCACCTCAGAAACACTCAAAAACAAGAGCCTGTCGCTCAAAAAGGAGAATCGAAAATTAATAGAGAAAGTAATCGCTTTAATTTATCAACAAGGAGAATATGAAAAAGCAGAAACATCTACCTTTATTTTCCACCAGGTGATGTCACTTTTCGCACTCATCGAAAATATGCTAAAGGATCTCGAACTTCCCATTCAGGAGTCCCGAGAAATGTCTCAAGAAATAGAGGCCTATATTCAGCAAAATATTTATTTTCCAGACAAACTACAAATAAAAAGTATAGCCGATCATTTTCAGATTTCAGCCAATTATTTTGGAGCTTTTTTCAAAAAAAAATACCAAAGAAGTTATAAGCTATATACAGATGAAATCCGTACCCAACTTATCGAAGAACGGTTAGTATCTAGTCGATATACAATGAAACAAATCGTGGATGAACTAGGATTTAACGACGAAAGCCACCTGACAAATTTTTATAAGAAAAAAAGAAATATAACACCAAGCGCCTACAAGAAATCAAAAAAAACAAACAACTAATTATCAAGTTGAATGATACCGTTGAGGTCGTTATTTAGCGAACGCTGGATAGCTTCTTCGAGAATCAATATCTTCTGCCCCTGATGTGTATATTCTTGTCCAATTCTGCTATTTGCTCCTGTCGAATTGAATGATTCCAATTTCATAGGAAAATAAATTGGATTCTCATCTTCTGAACGCCCGATGGTCAATAGAATATTATACCCCTGTTGACGCAAACTCTGTAATGTCTGATAATTTAAACGCTTGAAAATCATAAGGACCGAGATTTACTATTATTATCAGTAACAAAAATATTTTCAATTTGTTTGTTTTATTTGGTAGAATTTTACGACTTGTTGCCTCCTATTTTATTGAGCATATTAATGCCCAATAAAAACAAATTCCATCTCTATCATGTAATAATTTTTAAAACTTTTCACGCCATTGCCTGTTGTATACTGTAGATAAATCCTAGGATTATGGCTAGCACAGAACATAAAAAAATAAAGGGAAAAATCGAATCAGACTATCCTGACTCAGAGCAAAATCTAGCTTATAACGATGAGATGGAGAGTTATGAGTTGGATGTGGATGACAACGATCCCGATTACGATCATCCGGCAGATTATGGTACACTATCCGAAGGGGCCGTCGATGACGACTCCACATATGATAACTCAAATCCTTTTGTTGGCGACGAATATGCGGATCGTGAAGATTTAGAAGAAGATGAATTGGAAGATGCACATATGCGGATAGAAACCTTCAAACAAAATCGCTTATCACCATTAGATAAAAAACTGGCCCAGAACGAAGAAGATCTTCGAGATGATCTTGATGAAGAAGGGTATCCAAAAAATGACAGGTAGTTTTCCGATTATAAAGTAGTTTTCAGAGGAGTCTTAGGACTCCTTTTTTATAAACTACCTTTTTTAAAGAAATATGGTATTCAACAGCAAAATAATCCCATAACTCTTTATTTTTATGTAAGTTTATATTCGAAGATTTAAATACATGGAAAGTCCGTTACCGCTCATTCGTATCATTGACCTAAAAAAATCATACGGAACAAAAGAAATTTTAAAAGGAATTAATCTAGATATAAATCCAGGACAGGTCATTGGTTATATTGGTCCCAATGGGGCAGGAAAATCTACTACAGTCAAGATATTGACTGGACTGATTGAAGACTTCACTGGCAAAGTTGAGATCAATGGTATTGATATTCAAAAGGACTCACTTTCCATAAAATCCCAACTCGGATATGTTCCTGAGAATGCAGAGCTTTACGAGGTACTGACACCTACGGAATATCTTGATTTTATCGGGAAATTATATGGCATGGAGGACCATATTATCCAAGAACGTTCTCTCAAATTACTAAAGGCATTCGGTCTGGCTGCAAATGCCAATAATAGGATGGACACCTTTTCTAAAGGCATGCGTCAGAAGGTACTCCTCATATCCGGTATCATTCATAATCCGCAGATCATCATCCTGGATGAGCCTCTGTCCGGATTAGATGCAAATGCCGTGATCTTCGTGAAAGAACTCATATCGTTACTCGCCAAAGAAGGTAAGACGATTTTTTATTGTTCACACATGATGGATGTTGTTGAAAAAGTATCCGATAGAATCCTCCTTATCAGCCAAGGAAGTATTATTGCGGATGGAACGATTGACCAATTGAAGTCAAATCCCAACGAATCACTTGAACATATTTTCGCAAAATTAACCAATAGGGACAATGATGCACTGGACGCATCTGACATCATAACTGCTATTCAATAATATGGAAAGATATATCTTACGATTTATTCTTCTATTTAGAGGAGTCTGGGAAAACTTGGGCGTAAACTTTGCACAGTTTAAGATTATATTAGAAACTAAAGTTACCTTAGATAATAGAAAACCAATCACATTTAAGAAACGTAATACAGGGAAGTCCTCTTCGTCTTCCTCCATTATACAGTTTATCATGTATATGATCATCGGTTTGATGTTCATGGTTATTCCTATTTTGATTCCAGATCGTTACTTAGCCCTGGCTATCATGCTACTGTGTTTTACCAGCATGCTAAGCATTACATTAGTTTCGGACTTTTCGCCCATACTGTTGGATACGAGGGATCAATATATTATTATACCCAAGCCAGTCAATGATCGGACGATAACATTATCGCGAATAACATTTATTGCCATTAAACTTTTCAACCAGGTCATTGCACTATGCTTGCCGCTTTTGATCTACGTCCTCTTCAACTGGAATGTCTCCGCTATTTTCCTATTAGTTTTACAACTGCTCCTAAGCACACTGGTCGCATTAGTGTTCGTCAATGGTTTCTATCTTATCGCCATCAAATATCTACCCATCCAAAAATTTAAGGATATTATCACCTATATACAGATTGGGCTTTCAATGATCATTTTTTTAGCCTATTACCTTGGTCCGAATCTAATTCAAACAATTGTTGAGTCCCACTTGACCATTGAACAGCTCAAATTTCTTTGGTTATTTCCCAGTACTTGGATTGCTTCTTTTCAATCTCTGCTTTTGGGTGACCATAGTTCACAGATCATCCTATTTTCCGTTCTGGGTATAGTTGTACCATTGTTTGGTATCTATGCCTGTACACATTTATTTTCCAGCGGATTTAATGCAAAAATAGCCAGTCTTGCTAGTGCCGATACACCATTACCTGAAACGGCAGAGAATATTTCATACAATGCCTCAAAGCGCCCTTTTTATAAAAAATTAGCCACAAGCCTATGCTCATCTCCACTTGAAGAAGCTGGATTTAGTATTGTATGGCTTATAAGTTCAAAAACAAGAGAATTTAAACAGCAGCTCTATCCCTCATTAGCCTATTTGCCCATCTATTTTATATTTCTATTTTTACGCACTGGCGAAGGTTTGTCATTATCAGAGAAGCTGAAAAAATTAGGAGAATCTGGGTTATATGTCATTATGTTCTATCTGTCACTGTTAACCATATTAACGGTATTCCAGTTGATCACACAGAGCAACAAGTATAAAGCAGCCTGGATCTATTATGTCACGCCAATAGATCGTCCCGGACAATTTATGACCGGCGTACTTAAAGCTTGTCTTATTAAATACGTACTGCCCTTTAATATCCTATTTCTTTGCATTTGTATCCCTCTATTTGGTATCAGCGCTCTAAATGATCTATTACTTTCCTCAGCCATAGGTGGAATCGAAAGCATCCTGATCATGCTCTTTTTGGTAAAAAACTATCCTTTTTCCAAAGCAAGCCAATCCAATTCCAAGGCATTGATCAACTTATTGATCTTAGGTTTACTTGGACTTTTGGGCTATCTTCATAAAGTTATCTTTCAATATGAACTGTTGATATGGGGGCTGGCGGCACTCGGCTGGATTTTATTTTTTATTATGCTTAAATACCTACAAAAAGAAGATTGGAAAAGTCTGGCCTTTGATGACAATTAAAAATTACAATGAATAGACAGGCTCCAATACAAGGAACCTGTCTATTTCACGATTACTTTTTATTGATCCGCCCTTTAAACCGACTAATACCGTCCATAAAAGCTTCTACAATTATTCTTCCCTTAGGAAGATGGGTAAGGTCGTAGTTGAATACCGCATTCTTTATGGCTTTATATTCGTGCTTTTGCCACTCTACGCCATCTACTGTTATCCGTATGGTCATATCACTCAGTTTATTGGATACTACATTTAATTGGGTTTGGTCAACCACTGATCTGGGGTACAGTGAAAATGCATATCGAGCATTTTTCGTATCCATGTCGAAATCTGAAACAGCTTTAAAGCTAAACATTTCCCCTACACCGCAATCACTTTCAAATGCATGAATAAGATTTCCTTTCAGATCAAAAATGCGAAGATAACCATCACCGTTTTGGGGCTGTGCCCAAAACTGCAGTCCATTCCCAGCCGTATCGATTAGGCGAAAGGAGTAGTTCCCTGCAGCAAGGCGTATAGTATCCGTGTAAAGTGTAAGCGCAGTCAGCTGGGCTGCTTTTTTTTGAAAAATTGTATCCTGCTTAGCATTTATTAAAAAAATACTGTTGTCCTGAGGTGCTTTATTTGTAAGAAATTTCACAACAAATTCAGCAGGAAACTTTTCTGGTGCCGTAAAAACAGCTTTCATTTCATTGTCTCCGGACCATGCGTCTTTCTTACCGTTCGGTTGGACAAGTTCTACATGGAAGATATTCTCACTATCTTTTTCCTGAATTTCTCCTGGCAGTAATACTTCTGCGGCTTGATTAAAGGAAAGATTTCCCTTCCAATGGAATGTTCTGGAAGGAAAGCCCTTGGTTCCATACACAATTTTAAGCGAATGTAAGGGATCTGCACCGAGGTTTCTAAAAGATATCCGTGGGCCAGAACTGGCTGGATTTAGTCTCGAAAAACGCTGTTCATCATTTGGTACCATAATAGATTCAACAGCAACATCTATTTTTTGATTGGGTTTGGAATAATGAAATAAATAAGCTGAGATATTTTCTACCGCTTGTATATTAGCTGTTGCAGTATAAGGTTCCATTTGCAATGCGGTTGTATGACGTCCGGGTTTTGTAAAAACATCGATTACATCAGGTTGTTGTAGGTCCCCAGGACACCAATATGCTCGGTCAAAGATCCAGGTTCCACCTTGCGGATATAATGGGTTGTCACCACACTTTTTCCACATATCCCGCAGGTCAACAACCTTTCCGTCAAGCCTGAGTTCACGCCACCGTGTACAAAACTCACTGCAGCCACGAGGTTTGTCCATACCGTGTCCAGTATGCTGAATACGTATCCGGCTTAAAGCCGCATGTCCTGGCGATTCGTAATCTACCGGCAATAAATTTTCTTCTATCTTTTCGTTGGGATCACCATACTTAAAGGCCTTATTCCATAAAGGAGTTATGCCAAGTGCTGTGACAACCGGAGGTCCAGATAGTATTTCAAAGTCTATGCTAAGCGCCCAGCCGACTGTTTTATCCTCAAAGCCCGAATGGACGTATACAATCTCTACACTATCTCGCAAAAAGGGAGCAAAATCAGTGACATCTACTTGCCATTTCCATTGCCAGCCCTTATTGTAAATACTCCCATAAGGTGTAAGCATTCTACCTAATTCATAGTTTAGGGCCCCGCCTTTTGCCCCGCCTTTGCGTCTCAATACGATATGATCCAAATAATCCCAATGTGCTGTGTTCAAGCTATCAGGACTTCCCAAAGTGACATACATGGTTATTTTTCGCACAGGATATTCGGCTTTGGGGAATACTCCCCATGCTGGATAGGCATTTTCACCTTTAACAGCATCACAAATAATAGTCGTACGGTTGTGCGTAACAACATGGCTTATTATAGGCTTTTGTGCAACAGCATAATGGCTTACAATAAGCCACAATAGAATAAGTAAAGGTCTTAAATTCATTAAGTTAATTTAAAAGCTAGTCAAAAATCAAGTCAAAAAAAAAGGAAAGTCTGTAATTTGACTTTCCTTTTTAAAAGTAGCGGGGAGCAGGATCGAACTGCCGACCTCAGGGTTATGAATCCTGCGCTCTAACCATCTGAGCTACCCCGCCGTTTCGGTATGCAAATATACCACTTCACCTGTCAATTCAAAAGATTTTTTTATTTTTTTTAGCGTTTTATCATGTTCAAAAACCTTTATACCACACAACAAACTCATTCTTAACGAAGTAAAATAACATTTAAGCCACGAAAAAAAATGGGATAAGAGATAGGGAATTTTAAATTCAAATATTTGAGAAAAAGCCGTCAACTTTTCACAAAAAAACTTGCAATAACAAAATAAATATGTATTATTACAAATAATAAGTCTATGCAGTAAAAAGCAAAATGGGAAGAGATTTGTAGCGGGGAGCAGAATCGAACTGCCGACCTTTGGGTTATGAATCCAACGCTCTAACCATCTGAGCTACCCCGCCATTTTGGGAATGCAAATATAGCTTATTTTTGATTTAAACAAACTAAAATTTAAAAAAACATTTATATGGCAGATAAAATAAAATTCCAATTAGAATATATCATCAACTCTTCACCTAGAATTTTATTTCCGTATTTGCAAGAACCAAACGAACTGGCACAATGGTTTGCAGATGATGTAAACTACAAAGACACTGTTTATACTTTCATTTGGGACGATGAACCGCATCGTGCAAAGATCGTCGCGTCAAAGGAAAATAAATCGGTGCGTTTTAAGTGGCTCGATGACGATCCCTACTATTTTGACCTAGAGATTGATCAAGATGAACTGACAAACGATGTTGCACTTAAAATAACAGACTTTGCTAAAGAAGAGGACTTGGAAAATAGAAAATTAATCTGGAAAAATTCAATCGTCTATCTTCAAAGTGTTATAGGTGCATAAAAAAACCTATCTTTGCAATATATTTTCACCAAGGGCTCTAAAAGAGCTCCTTGGATGAAAGATGCTTTAATGTAAAGGCATCAGTTTGCTTAGCGTCACGGATGAAAAAGGTTCATTTACTTATTCTTCAAGCTTTCATTAAACCATTCATTGTCACATTTTTTATTGTGATGTTTGTGTTATTGATGCTTTTCCTTTTTAAATACATTGATGATTTGATCGGAAAAGGATTTGAATGGTACACCATTATGGAGCTTATTGGGTATCAATGCATTGTTCAGATTCAAATGGCAATGCCTTTATCCATGTTATTGTCTTCCATTATGACCTTTGGCAACTTAGGGGAAAGCTATGAGCTTGTAGCAATCAAGGCTGCAGGTGTATCTCTACGTAAAGCCATGACTCCCCTATTTATACTCGTAGCGATCTTCGCCACTAGCTCTTTTCTATTTTCCGATTTCATCCTACCTGTCGTCAATCTAAAAATGGGCACACTATTGACAGATGTGCGAAATAAAAAAGCCGATTTTCTAATCAAACCGGGTATTTTTAACAATACGATTCCGGGATACTCCATTCGGGCAAGAGGAAAAAATAAAGAAGGAACGATTCTTTATGATCTAATGATTTACGACCATCGCGGTGGAAACACAGCCAACAATGTTTTAATGGCTAAGGAAGGCTATATCTATAATTCACCGGACAATAGCTATATGATCCTCAAACTAAAGGATGGAATACGCTACGAAGAGTCTCGAACCAAGAACTCAAAAACATACGATCCGCGCCAGCAATTTACACGCTTTAAGTTTAAGGAAACAGAACAAAAATTCGACATGGGTAGTTTTCAACAAGGCAAAACAGATGAAAGTCTTTTTAAAAGTCACCATGCGATGTTAAACCTTAGGCAACTGGATATATACATTGACTCCAACCATATTAAAATTGACAGTATGGGTAAAGCAATCACAAGAACCCTAGATACGCGTTATAATATCTATTCAAAGTATTTTAGTGCAAATCAACCCGGCCAGCCAAAAGTAAAAGAAGCAAAGATCAAACCTTATAAAAATCTGGTCACCGATCTTGTCCCTGCTGAACAACGGACACAGATCACTATGAATGCCTTGAGCCAACTAAACTATTTAAAAGAAGATCTTAATAGTCGTACCCTTGAATTTAAAGATTATAAAACCAAAGATATCCGTTATCGCATTGAATGGCATAGAAAGTTCACCTTGGCTGTATCTTGTCTGCTGTTATTTGCGATCGGAGCCCCTTTAGGTGCAATTATTAGAAAGGGAGGGCTCGGACTTCCGGTCGTTATGGCAATCATTTTCTTCCTAATCTATCATATTATCTCAACGGTAGCGGAGAAAACAGCTAAAGATGGCGCCATATCTTCGGCTATAGGAATGTGGATGGCCATTATCGTATTAACACCTTTAGCTGCATTTCTGACCTATAAATCAACTACTGATTCTGCTCTTTTTGATATTGATCAGTATAAATTAAAAACTGAAGCAGCCTGGAAATGGATCAAAGAGAAATTCGCTAAAAAGAATAAATTAAAGGAATCACATTAGATTTGTGACAACGCTATTATAAATAAAATTAGATTCTACACTAACTTTGTATCAATACAATATAACAATTAAATGGAATTCAAATTAAACACGATCGAAGAAGCGATCGCTGATATACAAGCAGGAAAAGTAGTTATCGTCGTAGATGACGAAGATCGTGAAAATGAGGGTGATTTCATCACTGCTGCCCGTAACGCAACTCCCGAAATTATCAATTTTATGGCAACCCATGGGCGGGGTCTGGTATGTGCTCCGATCACCAAGGAAAGAGCTGATGCTTTACATCTAGACCTAATGGTAGGACAAAATACCGCTGTTTATGAAACTAATTTCACGGTTTCTATTGACTTACAGGGATATGGTTGTACAACTGGGATTTCCGCATCTGATCGTTCAAAAACGATCAAGGCAATGATCGACCCCAATATTCACTATGAAGAATTGGGTAGACCGGGGCATATCTTTCCATTGATTGCTAAAGATGGTGGTGTACTTCGTCGTACAGGACATACCGAAGCCACTGTTGACCTTGCTCGCTTAGCAGGTTTTGAACCAGCAGGTGTATTGGTCGAAATCCTAAAAGAAGATGGTGAAATGGCAAGACTACCAGAATTGATGGAAGTTGCCAAAAAATTTGATTTAAAGATTATCAGTATTGAAGACCTTATTGAATACCGTTTAAAACACGATTCATTGATCAATGAGGAAGTAACAGTCAATATGCCGACGCAATATGGTGATTTTCAAATGAAAGCCTTTACACAAAAAGATACTGGCGAACAACATCTCGCCCTTTATAAAGGAGAATGGAACGAAGATGAACCTATTCTTGTCCGTGTACATAGTTCTTGTGTGACCGGCGATATTTTTGGTTCTTGCCGTTGTGACTGTGGACCTCAGCTTCATAAAGCGATGGAGATGATTCAAAACGAAGGAAAAGGTGTCATTGTCTATATGAATCAGGAAGGCCGTGGTATCGGACTGATCAATAAATTGCATGCTTACAAATTACAGGAAAATGGTCTAGATACTGTTGATGCCAATACTCAACTTGGATTCAAGGCTGATTTGAGAGACTATGGTGTTGGTGCACAAATCCTTAGAAATCTAGGGGTAACAAAAATGCGCCTGATGTCCAACAATCCTACGAAACGTGCAGGATTGGTCGGTTATGGTCTGGAAATTGTAGAAAATGTTCCAATTGAAATTACAGCCAATCCCTACAACGAAGAATATCTAAAAACAAAAAGAGATCGTATGGGGCATACCATTATGAAGAATTTGTAATAGAAGTTAAAAAGAATATATTAAAAGCGGTGTTTTTCCACGGAGAAACACCGCTTTTTTATAAAAGTTGTGATGTTCTCATGGCAGTTCTTTCAGAAAATAGAGGTAACTTTATACATATGGATACGGAAGGGAAACATATCATCTTTTTTGACGGTGATTGCTTAGTTTGTAATCGTTTTGTTCAAATCCTATTGAAAATAGACCGTAACAATCGGTTTCTATTTAGCGCTCTACAATCTGACTTCGCTAAAAATAGTTTACATGCTATTCCCAAAAATATCGACTCCATTGTATACATGTCTCCTAACGGCAGTTTTATTAAAAGTGAGGCGATACTGAATATCTGCAAAACGTTAGGTTTTCCATATTCAATTGTCTATTCCCTAAAAATATTACCAAAGACATGGCTGGACACAGCTTACGATTATTTTGCAAAAAATCGTTATAAATGGTTTGGAACCAGCACATCCTGTATCGTTCCTACTGCAATACAACGAAAAAAATTTATCTAAGTAAAGCTTTCTATAATCTTGTGTGTTTACCAAACAATGCGAACTGGGATATTGTTCCAAAAGTATCGGTTATACGGACAGAACAGGTAATAAATAAAATACAGACCATAGAAAGAAGCATTAGTTTGAAAAAAAATATAATTCCAATGAAAAATCCACTTTTAATTGACAAAGCCTATATAAACGGAAAATTTATCACATCAAAAAATACATTTGATGTGATAAACCCTGCCACAGGAAAGACAATTGCAGTATTACCGGATCTTAAAGTTGGTGACTGCATTAAGGCAATACAAGCAGCTGATAAGGCATGGAAGGACTGGAAAAATACAACGTCAACAGAACGTTGTACTATTGTGCGCAACTGGTACAATCTTATTCAACAAAATAAAGACTTCCTTGCTGAAATTATGACACTTGAGAGTGGAAAACCGCTCCATGAATCGAAAGTAGAAGTAGATTACGGAAATTCCTTTGTTGAGTGGTTTGCCGAAGAAGGTAAGCGAGCGTATGGCGAAACTATCCCCGTCCAGAAAAATGGAACACGCATGATGACCATCCGACAGGGAGTGGGTGTGGTTGCTGCAATTACCCCCTGGAATTTCCCTTTGGCTATGATTACCCGGAAGGTCGCTCCGGCACTCGTGGCAGGCTGTACAGTAGTTCTCAAACCTGCATCACAAACACCTTTATCAGCGATTGCATTGGTCAAACTAGCTGAAGAGGCCGGTGTCCCAAAAGGCGTCTTTAATGTCATTACAGGAAAAGACAGTGCTGGTATAGGAAAAGAACTAGCCACAAATGATCTTGTACGCAAACTTTCTTTCACAGGCTCTACCGAGGTAGGTAGGACATTGGTCGAACAATCAGCTTCAAACATCAAGAAAGTCTCCATGGAACTTGGTGGAAATGCCCCCTTTCTAGTATTTAATGATGCAGATATTGATGCCGCAGTCGAAGGTGCTATTGCCGGTAAGTTCCGAAACTCTGGACAAACCTGTGTCTCTATCAACCGTTTCTTAATCCAGGAAGACATCTACGATGAATTTGCCACAAAACTTGCGCATGCAGTTCAGCAATTAAAAGTAGGCAATGGATTGGACAAGGGAGTTCAAGTTGGACCATTAATCAATGCCAAAGGATTAGAAAAAGTGCAGCTTCATGTTCAAGATGCTTTAAAGCACGGCGCAGAATTAGCGACAGGTGGACATGTAATCAAAGATCTTTTTTTCCAACCTACCGTCTTAACGAATATCCCGAAAGAAGCACTTATATTTCACGAAGAAACTTTTGGGCCAGTTTGTGCACTATTTAGTTTCAAAACCGAAGAAGATGGTATCACTATGGCCAATCAAACTGAATTTGGCCTTGCCTCCTATTTCTACAGCACCAATATCAATCGCTGTTTCCGTGTAGCGGAACAGCTTGAAGCGGGTATGGTAGGTGTTAATACGGGGTTAATATCAAATGCAGCAGCTCCATTTGGTGGAGTAAAACAATCTGGCGTCGGCCGTGAGGGATCAAAACATGGACTCGATGAATATATGGAATTGAAGTACATCTGTTTCGCAGAATAAATGCGATATAGTTCATTACTATTATTGAAAGAGGCTACTTGTCCCATACAGCACCATTATTGGATGTATGAGTCAGGTAGCCCCTTTGTTTATATACTTCATGTTGACCAGATTTTCTGGTCAATCAAGCTACGTCGCAGAAAGATGAACTTCGGCCCAGTTGGTTAATTACCGTTGTGTTTTGATAAATGCCGTCAACTTTTCCCGTGTTGAACTAAAGGATAGTGCTTCGCCTACTTTATCATAATTCTCTTTATCCACACAACCTGGATAGGCATATTTAGCAAAAGCCAATTTATTATCGTCCCTTACAAATAGTTCCATGAGATCTATAATTTCGGAACTGCGCAATCGTCTATTTTTCAGTTCCTGAGCAGCAATCTGCAAACGGTCTTGATCATTTTCTTTTTGATTGAGCAGATCATTCAACTGATTAGCCTCATTTTTATCCGGATAATCCATATTATCGACCGGATCTTCTTGGTTTTGTTGACTATAGTTTCTATCATCCTCAGACTCGCTGTACCGCTCGTTTTGTTGTTGATCGCGATAATAGCCCTCTGCATCATCGTCATTGTAGTTATCTCCATTACGATAATTATCATTATACAGACCAACAGGATTCATCGATTCCAATACAATTCCTCTATTTCCGCCACGGCTGCTTACGGAAAATACGACATCAAGATATTGGCCATTTCGATTAACAAGCTGCACCGCAGTTCCGTTTAGTGTCCTACGCTGTCTATTTGCAAATACTATTCGGAGGTTGTACCTTGGATTTTGTAAGTTCGGCACACGAATATCGTTGGAGGGCCTATTATTGTACAAAACATTATTGATATAAAGAAAGAAAGGAACATCGATAGAATAGATATTTAATGCTCCTCCATAGGGTCTATAACGTTGGGCAAATACCCCAGTTGCAATAGCAAGCAACATGATCACAGTCAAAAGTCTTTTGTACATATTCCTTTTCAATTTATAATCGTTCGACTAATAAGAATAAAAAAGGATTAAGAAAAATAAGAATTTAACGTTTTACTTGCGTTGTTTTTTATTTCTGAACTTTTTGTAGAGTTTCACAGCCATCATCAGAGATATAGATAATATTAAAAGTCCGAGGACACCGAATATCCAATTGAGGGCAGATTTTAATACGACTGTAAATACGATTGCAAATAATAAAACGGTCGCCAGCTCATTCCAAAGACGCAATTTGGTCGAGGACCAAATAGATGATTCCCCTTTTAATTGAAACATAATACGTTGGCAAGCAAAATGATAAAGGATCAGTCCCAATACAAAGGTGAGTTTGACATGCATCCAGCCCATGGTCAACAATCCCGGATTAATATACAGCATGACGAGGGCCGCTAGAATAGTGAGGTACATGGCTGGTGTTGTGATGATCCACCACAATTTACTCTCCATCAGGATAAACTGTTTATGCAAAATGCCATACTCTTCCGCAGATTTGGATTTAGCTTCGGTATGGTAAATGAATAAGCGAACGATATAAAATAAACCAGCCATCCAACAAACCACAAAGATAATATGAACTGCTTTTGCGTATAAATAGACCATGGGTACAAAAATAAGAAAAGTTAGGTGCAATCAATAAAGCTAGTCTTTAATTAGAAAAATCTTACATGAAGTATACAAAAGACATAAGTACATTCCGATTACTTAGGTTTAGTTTTCAATAATGCATGTTAAATAAACAACGCTTCCAATCCGATATAGATAGTACAACCTATCGGATTGGAAGCGTTGGTATTTCCTCTTATTTCAACTGATCTATTTCTTTTGTGGAGAAGTTTTCAGTTCCTTATATAGCAGAAATAAGTGGGCTGCAGACCAGCTAAAATGGGGTGCTTTGAGCCTTTTGCCTGTGCGGGCTTCATAGTTTTCATGAATTGGTTCATGACCAGATAGCCCCTCCAATCGCTTAAAGACCTGTTTGGTATACATATCGGCTTCCTTTTGATAACCGTATTTCCTTAAACCAGCAATTGCGAAATAGACCTGATCCAACCAGATAGGCCCTCTCCAGTATCCTCTATCCATAAATTTGTCGTTGTCTAGCGCCGCAGTAGGGAAAGGCACAAAGGAAGCAAATTTAGTTGTATCCTGCATCACGCGAACCACAGCTTCAGCTTGTGGGACCGTGGCTAAACCTGTCCACAACGGCGACCAGCCTTCGGGACCAAAACATGGGATAAGCGGTCCATTCAGTTTGCGATCGAAATAATAACCTCGCTCCTGATCGAAGAAGTAATCCATGGTAAGATATGATTCTTTTTTTCCCCGAAATGGTACTCCGAGCAATTCCGCAAAACGCATCAGATATTTTCGTTCCAGCTCAAGATAAGCGCTGAGCTCCACAGATTCCTGATCCATGCTCCAGGCACCTTTTTCATTTAATAACATCTGAGTGCTATCATACCGTATAGCATTGTCCATACCGCTTTCCCACTTTGCGGCTTCCAATGTTCCATCGGTAGCACCGTACTCACAGATACCATTTTTATTGTGGTCCCGATAACGAAACCACCATTCATGGTACAAAACAAGCTTATCATACATTTCACGTACAAACGACAGGTCATGATCGGCTTCATAGATAGCATTTACCGCCCAGGCAGCTAACGGTGGTTTGGAATCACGGTAATTATTCTCGCGATGGTCCGTGTAAATACAGTCAGCAATCATCCCGACACTATCTTGAAAATCAAACATAGCGCGAACCTGATCTTTCGCCAAAACAGGATCTATCTGTGCCAGTGCAACTGCATGCTTCCAAGAATCCCAGGCCCAAAATCCCACAAAATAGTCGGCTACATGTGAAGGGACAACACCATCATGTTTTAATTCCTTTTTTGCACTCCGCCAATTGCTCATCAGCGTCATCATGCTTTTCACCATAATGCGATGTTCCTCCATGGAGAGTTCCGGACGAGTATTTGAGCTGATATAATTTGCCCAGCGTGCTGTATGTTGCGCGCTCAAGACCTTGCTTTGCTCAACAGCGTTTTTTGCCGCTATAAGTGCTTTTTCTAAGGTGATCAGGTTGGCATAATGGTTCAGGACAATCTCTGTATCAGCTTTTTCTAAATGGGCTCCATATTTTCCCTGATCAATAGTTACTTTCACACCGGCTTCAAAAGATAATAAAAGAAGTTCTCCATTCGGAAGTTTAGACCACAGGGTATTACCTGCTAGTGTCCATTTCCCTTGATTGAGGTTGCCATAGGTCCATAGCTCTTTTGATGATTTGTTTTTAATATGTAATATGGCCGTTGTTGATGAGACCAATTTAAGAGTTTGCTCAACTTCCATATCCTCTCCTCGCAAACGCATCCACAAGCGATCCGGATAATAACAACTGCTGTCACGGCTCAGTAGATTTTTTTCCCAACCCGGAGCCGTTCCAATCTGCATCAATGCACCACTTAACCAGACGCGCGAATCGAGATCATAGGGTCCACAAAAACCGGTCACGGTCTTATTTTCATGGATGCCAAATCCGACCCATGCACCTCGGTCCGTATAAAAAGGGTTCGTTCGTCGAGCGGTACCATCTGGTTGTTGCTCGACCTTTAACAATCCACCGTAGCCATCCATTTTAGGAGACTTGACCGTATTGCATCCTATAAAAATCAAACAACAACTAATTGCCACCCATAAGGTTTTGATCTTATTTCTCATAAATAACAAAAAAAAGTAACTAAAAAAGGGACACTGAGGTCAACCAAAATACCATGGATGATCGCGACCAGAACATATTGTTTGCCGGAGCATTGTGTGATAATGGGTAATGCGGTATCCATACTTGTGGCGCCCGCAACAGAAATCGGCGCCAGTGGGCCAAACCATTTTCGAGCTAATGGGGCCATCAAGAGCGCCATTAATTCACGCATCAAATTCGACATCAATGCTATAGTTCCCAATGTGACACCCTTATATTGTGTAATAAAAATACTTGATAAAGAGTAGTACCCAAATCCAGATCCTACTGCCATACTTTCAGCGGCATTCCAGTCGCGAATAAAGAAACTGATGATAAACGTACCTAACAATGTTCCAACGATAGTTGTCAGGGGAACGAGCAAAATGCTTAAATTAACTTTTCGTAGAGATACTAAGAGTTCCCTATCATAACCAATGGTGATTCCCACCAACAACATCAATGCATAGAGGACATAAGTATTCCATTCTTCCTTTAACAGTTCGGCCGGAATAATTCCATTAAAACCGACAAAAACACCCACGATAAAGAATGCGAGAATGATTAAACTACCTTTCATGCTTACTAAAAAATAAACGATAAACGAACCATGAGCAAAGAACACTTCCAGCTACTCCGGCCAATGTAATCAGTATAGCCTGCAATCCCAATGTATCAAGATTGTCTACTATTTTTGGATTTTGCCCGACTTCTCGTCCCAAAAGAAACAATAGGGCAAATATGACCAATCGGACAAGAATACCTATATGTTTAAGAATAGGAAAGGACCGAAGTCCTATCCCTATTCCTACGCCTAAAAGCATGACAAAAAAAACGATAAACATGCTCCTTAGTTAATTTTATCATTTGACGTGATCTCCAGCAATGGAACAGGATAAAAATTATGCTTAGCTGGGTCAAAACTATTTCGACCAACAGCCTGTAATGCTTCTTTTGCTTTCCCCCATCTTCTTAAATCATAGAATCGGGTATTTTCAAGAGCAAACTCCACGATACGTTCATGTTCAATGCGCTTTTTCACCTCATTCGCGGCAAGATTCAATGGTAATGCCGGCATATCCGCTCTCTTACGTACTTCATTAATCAAAGGGATCGCATCTGCGGGACGATTACGTTCATTTAACGTCTCTGCCAATAGCAACAATACATCAGCATAGCGCATTAAGGGAAGGTTGACGGCGGTACGGGATTTATTCAAGTCTGCCTCTGTTTTTGGTAAATACTTTCTGAAACTCGCCCTGTTCGATCCAGGTTCGAATACTTCATCATACTTATAGCCATAAACACCCCCATTTTTTAAATCGTTAAAGTAGGGATCATTGCAGAACACAGTTTGGTACATACGTGAGTCATAACGTCCTGTCGTCGCAATTTTGCCTTCTTTTTTAAACTCGTCCAGTAACATTTTGCTTGGCAGAATTTCATCCCATCCACCAAGTTCACCAACAGCAATCCATTTGTGGAGCGCTGTACGGTAACTCGCGCCGTTAGCTGTGTTGTCGGTAAATTGAAGTTCAAAAATAGACTCTGCGCTGTTTTTATTGGTACCGTCAAACATAGAAAGGAAATTTTTCTCTAAACTATATCCCGATACTGCTTTGAACGCCTGTTCAGCTTTTCCGAGCAGTTCTTCTTTTTTGGCTATATTTTCATATGCTAACGTTAAATAGCTGTAGCCAAGGTATGCATTCGCTGCCCCTCTAGTAGCGCGACCGAGATTGCCCGCTTCCTGTTTCACAGGTAAATTTCCAACCGCAGCTTCCAGATCTCCGATAATAAAAGCCCAAGCTTCTTCACGTGTCGACAACGCTTTATTAATTTGATTCTCGTTTGTGATATATTGATCGCGGATAACGATTTTTTCCCAATTAAGTAACAGTTTTAAATGATAATAAGCACGCAGGAACTTTGCTTCAGCAATAATCTGGTGTTTCTTATTTGCGTCCATATCAATGGGGGCTGCTTTTTCTATCACTTGATTTGCATAAGAAATACCGCGATATGCTTTACTCCAATAGGCCGTAAACTGACTATTACCATTTGTATATGTAAAATTATAAAGCTCAACCCAGGTTTGGTAATTCAATGCATCACTACCGATTTCACAGATATCTTCACGATAAGCTTCCACTGGGAATTTCACTTCAGCAAATTCCCATACATCCGTTGCTGCTTCCAATTGCGAGTAGGCCGCTGAAAGACCCGACTCTGCATCCTCGGCATTCCGCCAAAAGTTATCGGAAGTAAGCTTGTCAGGTGACCTTAAATCCAATTTATCGTTACAGGATAGTGTTGTACTTAGTGCAAATGCAATACAAAACATCCATTTATAGTTATTTATATTCTTTTTCATTTTTTTCTTTATTTATCTACAATACCTTGTTAAATTTTAGAATGTAAACTGAATCCCAAAGGAATAGGACTTGGTAAAAGGAAAGATATAACGATCTACTCCAGTACTTAATACACCAGATGGCGCAAATTCGGGATCAATCCCTTTGTACTTGGTCCATGTATACATATTTTGTCCACTGATATAAAACCTTAGATTTTCTGAACGGATGGCATGCAATAGATTTTTAGGCAAAGTATAACCTAACTGTAGTTGGCGCAGTCTGATAAAGTCTCCCGATTCCAAAAAGCGTGTAGACTCACGGC
The DNA here is from genome assembly GCF_002000245.1 of Sphingobacterium sp. CZ-UAM. GTDB lineage: Bacteria > Bacteroidota > Bacteroidia > Sphingobacteriales > Sphingobacteriaceae > Sphingobacterium. Next base: position 371,112 of record NZ_MTCM01000004.1, read on the forward strand.
TATTGCCATTTTGGTCCTCCAACACCGCACGTGGTATATCGGTATTGCGATTATTTTCGGTCCAAGCGTTTAATGTACTGCTCAAGAAGTTGGATCCCGAACTCATGGCTTCAAAAAAGTATCGGTTTCCATTATATAGTTTATGTCCCCAGCCGCTTCCGATCAAAGCCGAAAAATCAAAGCCCTTATAAGAAGCACCAAGGTTCAAGCCTACTTCCAATTTAGGGATCCCTGTCCCACTATATTTCTTATCTTCATCATCAATCACACCATTGCCATCGACATCGACAAAACGGATATCGCCTGGTTTAGCTTTATCTTGAAGAAGCTTTCCATCTTTATTGATGTATTTGTTTACTTCTTCCATACTCTGAAAAATTCCGTCTGTTTGATATAAGAAAAATGCTCCTATCGGATAGCCTGCACGCGTTTGGTTAGGGTAATGCTCTGTCCCAAATTTTAGACCTGTTCCAAAAAGTGTCTGCTCATCATCCGCAAGTCGAACTACTTTGTTTTTTAGAGTGGATAGATTCAAGCCTATATCATATTGAAAATCATTTTTCCGATTTGCATACTTAAGTTCTACCTCGAAACCAGTATTTCGGATTTCGCCAACATTTAACACTGGATCCAATATACCCGCAGATGGAGCTATTTTTCTTGTGATCAATAGATCATTGGTGGTCTTCACAAAATAATTGACCGATCCGCGCAAGACGTTGTTGAATAAACCAAAGTCGGCGCCGATATTTTTTGACTCGGTCGTTTCCCAACTCAGCAAGCGATTCTCAAGCCCCATCGCTATACTACCGGGCCACGGATTACCACTTCCTTTTACATAGCCCATATATAGGCTGTTGTACGTGCTGATAAGGGCCTGATGGTCATAATAACCTAGCGCTACCTCATTCCCCAGTTTTCCCCAACTCCCCCGTAATTTCAGGCTCGAAACAAAGGAATCTTTTGGAAAAAATTCTTCTTCATCCACCTTCCAGCCCAGTGCAACGGAAGGGAAATATCCGTAACGATTATCTCTTCCAAATTTTGATGACCCGTCACGACGCAAAGTCATTTGTACAAGGTAACGGTCAGCATAGGAATAATTGACACGACCAAAAATAGACATCCGATTATAGTAGTATTTGGAACCATCTGCAGAAAACGTCCCGCCTTGTCCCGAACTGATCGTCATAAAATTTGGGTCCAGAAACCCTTCTGCGCTCTCTTTAGTCACTAGCCCTCCATTCTCAACGGAATAGACAATCTTTTTACCTTCTACTCCTACATTATTCCAATTGGATTCCTGCTGATTAAAGGAGGTCCCCAGAAGTGCATTGATGCTATGCTTTCCAAAATCTCCTTTGTAATTTAAAAGATTATCAAAGACCTGCTCCTGCCAATAGCTACGACCTTCCGAATAAAAAGGAAATTCATAAGGGTTCTTTTCATCAGAGGCAAATGGTGGATAATGGAAATAGTCCTGCGTATTAATCGCATTAAAAGCATAACTTGTTTTAAAGGTTAGGCCTTTCATGATGTCTACGCTAACAAAAGCATTTCCTGCGAAATCCTGCTTTTTTGTCCAACTCGTTTTATAATGCTCGTCGGCAACAACATTGACATTATTGGGAATACCACCCCAATTTGTCAAACCAAAACCACCTTTTTGTGCCGTATCATAAACAGGTACCAAAGGTGAAATCATGTAGGCTTCTTTTAAACTAAAATTGGGACCATGATATTTCGAATTCGTGTAGGCCATATTCCCTTCCACGGTGAAAATATTCTTCTTGGTTCCCAATTTCATACGGACATTTTCTTTTTTGAAATCGTTCGCGATAACGACGCCTTTGTCATTACTTAAATTCGCTGACAGAGAATAGCGGGTATTGTCTTGTCCACCGCGGATGGCAACACTATTCGCCGTGGAAAGTCCTGTGCGGAATACCTCCTCTTGCCAATCGGTATTATTGTTACCTGGCTTGTTGATATAGTCAGGGAGTTTGACTGGCGTCGTAGCATACTTATTGTATTCGTCATACATTTGACGGTGCACTTTCACATAACCGTCAGCATCGAGTACTTTTAGTCGATTAGACGTTTCTGTTACATTCGTAAAGCTATTGATGTCTACAAGAATTTTTCCGGCTTTACCAGCTTTCGTTGTGACGATAACAACACCATTGGCAGCCACAGAACCATATATTGCGGCAGCGGCACCATCTTTAAGTACCTCCATGCTCTCAATATCATTCGGGTTGACATTACTGATTGTACCTGGGAACCCATCTATGATATACAGTGGTTCATTACTGCCAAAGGTATTGACCCCACGGATCTTGACCTGTACCCCTGCTCCGGCAATACCACTATTTTTTTGCACATTGACACCAGCAGCTACCCCCTGCAATGCCTCTGCGGGGTTTGTCGTTGCGCGTTTCGACAGATCTTTTGTATTAATGCTCGCTATTGCACCTGTGACATCAGACTTCTTTAATGTACCGTATCCAATCACAACGACCTCCTCAAGTTCTCTATTTCCACTAGTTAAGGTGATATCGACATCTTTTCCCGCTTGTACATTAATTTGTTGGTTTTGGTACCCCACATAGCTAAGCTGAAGTAAATCCTTCGTATTGACTTCCAACGAAAAAGCACCGGATAGATCTGTAGCAACGGTCTTCCCACTGCCTATAGCATGTATACTTACCCCCGCTAGTGGCTCCCCTTTTTCATTTACTACATTTCCTTTTACTTGCCCCTTTTGTTGTTTATTTCCAACCTTAGGTTTTAACAAAATCCGTTTCCCCGCAATGTCGTATGTAATCGAGCTCTCCTGTAACGCATCTTTCAACAATGCTTCCAAGCTGCTTGCCTGACTATCATAGAAAAGTGGTGTCTTGACATCTACATCCGAATTACTGAACATAAATGAATAGCCATACTTCTTCTCAACAATCTCGATAAGTGACTTAAGATTTGAAGACTCCTTTTTGCCCGATACCTGCTGCGCATTTACAGCAAAGAAGGTCTGGCTGAGGAGCAAAAGACTCATCAGAATAGGTTTCTTTTTCATAATTTTTTGGTATATTTTTGTTTTAAGTAGTTTACATCATTAATTTTTGGTTATTGCTTTTTTGAAACTATAGCAACAGATTTGCCAGCTATTGTATAGTGAATTGGTGTAATGACATTGATCAATTCCAAAATTTCACGTAGACTTTCAGTTTTCACTTTGAATGTATAATGTCTATCAGACTCTGCCCCCTTCCAGGCAATATCGACACCATACCACCGCTCTAATTTCTTAAGAACACTTTCCAAAGATTCGTTCTCAAAAACAAGTTCCTCAGATTTCCATGTGCTATATTGTACCGCGTCCAATTGCCGTATCTGCGTATACCGACCAGTCCGTTTATCCAATTGGATCCAATCATTAGGTTTTAATTCTCCGACCAATTGCCCTTTTTTATCTTTTATCGCAACTTTTCCACGCAACAAGGACACCTCTATTTTGGCATCATCCGCATAGGCTGAAACATCGAAAGCAGTTCCTTTCACGACGACATCCAAATGGGAAGTCTGCACGGTGAACGGCATATTTACTTTTTTCACCACATCAAAAAATGCCTCGCCTTCGAGTGTAATCTTCCGATCATGTTGATTGAATGCATGCGAATAGCTCATCTTGGTTCCCGCATTTAACCAAGCTTTGGATCCATCAGGTAATATAACCTGTGACTTCTGCCCCAAAGCAGTATAAACAATTGTCTGCTCCTGCGAAGATGCATTCATTGAAATATTACGCTGGATAAAATACGTTCCCAATGTCCCTGATAGAAAAATAAGAATCGCAGCAGCACTGACCAACCACCAAAAACGCTTACGGTCAAAAACAATAGTTTTTACGACAGGTTGTATACGATCTTGGATTTTATCCCATATCCGTGGACGATCTGCCCGATCGATGATCAGTGGCAATTCTTTGAGATGTATCCATTCGTTTTCCAGCTGCAAAAGATAATGACGATTTTGTTCACTTGAATCGAGCCAAGCTACAATCGCTTCATTTTCCTTTACATCACTCTCTTTTTTTAGATATCGAACTAATTGCTCCAGTGACGGCTTATAACTGCTATTCATTATTTTGGGTTTACGACAAATAGACACCTAGAGCGGAGAAAACCCCTAAAAGATTTTGTATTTTTTTTTAAATATTTAAACAAGTGTGGAAAGCCCCGCACCACACATCGTTAAAACCAACAAAATCGAATCTGGATACAGTATTTGATAGCGTTCAAGTATATGTGCCCGTATCTTTTTAGACGCAATGGACATCTGATTTTCGACAGTCTTGATGGATATTTGCAGTTCATGGGCGGCCTGCTGATAGGTCTTCTGTTCTTCCTTACAGTATTGATAGACGATTCTACATTTTTCGGGCAGTTTACCAATCGCTTCCTGATACACAAGGGAAAACTCCTCCATATTGATACACTCCTCTGCCTCCTGACGAGTCATTTCTTCCTTAAACCAACGCTCCAAATGAGCGGTACGTGTACTTTCATTGCGTAAAGCATTGAGTACACGATTACGGGCTGCCCGATAAAGATAGGTCTTGACATGGAAAATATGGATTTGCTCCCGATCTTCCCATAGTTTAACAAACACATCCTGCAAACAGTCCTCCACCAACTGTACATCACGCGTATAATACCCTAAAAAACGGCATAGCTCATCAAAATAATGATGAAACACTTCTTCCAGTGCTTCTTCATTAATCAGCAGTCCATCCATCAAGGTATTTTTACTCATTTATTAGGTTTTGCGACTAAGCTATAAAATAAAACAAGATTTACAAAAAAAAGTAAGTGTGCTCATTTTAACATATTTTGCACGGATCTTCACTATTTCTATTTTAAATCTGCATCTACATACTTTAAAAATCTAAAAGACTAAATTTCAGTGATTCTCTGAATACCTTCTCATAAAAAAAGACCTGCCAGTTGTGGCAAGTCTTCTTTTTTATGGATCAGATATTTATCTCAATCTTAGTTCTTGTTTTCGGTATCTATCTCCTGAAAAACTTAGTATCTAAATTCTTTTACGACCTCGATTGCATATTTCACATTATCAAACGGAATATCAGGCATAATACCATGTCCCAAGTTGAATATAAAACCATTCTCTCCACGCATGCGTTCAAATAATTCTATAATTTTCTTTTTGATAACAGGCTTTTCAGCATACAGTACAAACGGATCTAAATTCCCTTGAACTGCTATTCCCTGCGGCAACGATTGTTTCATATTTTTTAGATCTGCGTTCCAGTCGATCGAAACCACATCTGGCTGCGCCTCTACCATCATCGGAGCAAAGACAGATGATCCTTTACAGAAAGATATGACAGGAATATCCTTGCGATTCAATCTGGAGATGATCTGTTTATTATAATAATGTGAAAAATCACGATAATCATTCCATGACAAAGCCAAAGCCCAGCTATCAAATAATTGAATCGCATTTACGCCGGCTGCAATCTGCATATTAAGATATTCTACAGTTACATCAGCAATCTTTTGAAGGATGGTATGTGCCAATTCAGGTTGATTGTTCAACATCAACTTCGTCAATTTGAAATCTTTTGATGAACCACCTTCAACCAAATAACTTAAAATGGTAAAGGGTGCTCCTGCAAACCCGATCAAGGGGATACGATTATCTAGACGCTGTTGAATTACTTTGATGGCATCTGCTACATATTGCAATTTGTCCAGACAGTCAATTGATAATGCTTCTGCATCTTTTACAGAACGAACTGGATTAGAAAAACGGGGGCCTACTCCCTGCTCAAATGAAAGATCTCCACCCATTGCCTCAGCTGTGACTAAAATATCCGAAAACAAGATCGCTGCATCTATTCCCAACAAATCTACGGGCAACATCGTTACGTCTGCTGCAATCTCTGGTGTTTTGCACATTTCGAGAAAAGAATACTTGTTTTTGATATCCCAGTATTCTTTCATAAAGCGTCCAGCCTGACGCATCATCCACACAGGAGGTCTCTCCGTTTGCTGCGAAAATGCAGCTCTAATCAATAAGTCGTTTTGTAAAGTAGTACTCACTATAAATGTTTTGAAATTTCGTTTTCTATTTTTGTAATAATACTGGCCTGTCTTGCGGTCAAATGTAATTTGTTGGCCACGTCTGTATACGCCCTTGCTCGTTCATAATCCGTCTTTCGTAGTGCAATATTAGCCAGATTGATCATTACCATACCTTTTTCATTATCTTTTTTCCAAGGCAAGCGGGAAGCCAGCTGAAAATGGTATTCAGCCTCATCGATACGCTCCTCTTTCAAGGCTATATTTCCCATCATAAATTCGTAGAAATTACGACGTCCCTTACGAAGGGTATCCGGATTTTTTATCTCAGACAATAAGCTTTTTGTCTTTTCATAGTCTTGTCGATGAAAAGCTTGTGTTGCCAAGAAAACTGAACCTTCCCGGAAATGGCTCCAGATTAAATAACCAATTCCCCCAGCAAGCAATACAGATGTTTGATAGTGTCCTTGATATAAACCATAGCCCAAAAGTAATGCAGCAATAAAAATAACGGCTATTCTAGCCTTAATCGTCATCATCTTTTATCTACTATGCGTTATTGTCGGTAAACTTATAACCAACACCTCGGATAGAATGGAAATAGATCGGATGCTTTTGGTCAGGCTCAAAATATTTCCGGAATGTCAAAATAAAATTGTCTATGGTACGTGTCGATGGATAGACGTCATAATTCCATACAGTCTCTAAAATCTGCTCACGCGAAACCGCTTCGTTACGACGTTCGATCAACAGTTTCAGCAACATCGTTTCTTTTTTCGTCAATGAGGTAATCGTTCCATCGGCAAGATGCAATTCATAAGAATTAAAATAGATGGTTTTGTCACCGATTTGATAAGAGTTCAATTCTTTCAAATCATCTGGTTTCATACCCCGGCGGACCAAATTTCCAACACGAAGAATCAATTCCTCCAAATTGAAAGGTTTTACCAAATAATCATCAGCACCTTTTTTTAGTCCAGTGATACGGTCTTCACTACTATTTTTGGCAGTCAAAAACATGATAGGAACTTCTGTATTCTGTAATCGAATGGTTTCCGCAACTTGAAATCCGTCAATTTCAGGGATCATAACGTCCAATATAACAAGATTGAAACGTTCTTCTTTAAAAACTTTCAATGCTTTTTTTCCATCAGTAGCCGTAGTAACACGGTAACCTTCCATTTCGAGATTCAACTTGATTGCTTCTAACAAGTGTTCTTCATCTTCGACAAGTAATATTCTTTGTTTACTTTGCATTTCTTTCAAATGTTACTTCAAAAATACTCCCTTTAGGAGTGTTATCTTTAACTTTAATGGTCGCGTCGTGTTTCTGCAACACAGTTTTCACGATGTATAACCCCAAACCGGTACCTTTGGTTTTCCGTGTTGCCTCACTTCCCACGCGATAAAACTTATTAAAGATAAGTTTTTTCTCTTCATCACTGATACCTATCCCATGATCAGCAACAGAAAAAATTATTTTATTGTTCTCCGTATATAATTTAACATCCACCATCGCGCAAGCCGGTGAATATTTAATTGCATTCTCAATGAGGTTTGTCACGACATTACTTATCGCAAATTTATCACCATGGATAACAACATCCGACTCCAGATACGGTTTTAATACTTGTGAGCTACATGAATTTTTTTGAAGCCGATCGACGATTTGCTCCACCAATGAGGTCAAGTTAAAATCCTCCTTGGGCATGCTATAATTGCGGCTGTCCAATTTGGTAGTCATCAAAACATTCTCAACCAAATCATCTAACCGCTCAATATCTTTCAGGGAATTTTTTAAAAAAGCCCGCTGTTGTTCTTTATCTAGGTCTCGTCGCAAAATGGTCTGAATATAAAGTTTGACGGAAGCCAAAGGAGATTTCAATTCATGCGTAATTGCTAAAAGAAAGTTTTGCTGTTGCTGTAATAATTTCTGTTCCCGCTCAACCAGACGCTTTAAACGCCAAGCCCCCCACAAAAAAATGATCAGAAAGAAAACACCCTCTCCTATAATCATATTCTTTTTGCTCGGATCAAAGCGGATGAACATCACTCCCCACCAGATCAGCTGCATCACCGCATAAAACAAAAGGAAATAAAAGAGTAAAAGCGCTTTCTTCATGAAGCAAAAATAGCTATTCATCAAGGTATTCGGAAATATCCTAAAGATTATGACACAAAGAAGAAAATTAGCCGATTCACAATAAGCTAAAATCTCCTCAGAGATGGTATCTTTGTATATGTTTAATCGTGAGAAAAAGGATATTTTCTTTGATTTGGATCACACCATCTGGGATTTTGACAAAAATGCCGAAGAAAGTCTCCACGAATTATATTTTAAATACAAGTTTGACAGTTTATTTGATAAGGAATCCCCTACCCGTTTCATTGAAACTTATACGATCAACAACCATCGACTTTGGGGATTATACCATCATGGAAAGATCTCCAAACCCGAGTTAAGGAAAGCGAGGTTTGCAGATACATTTATCGAGTTGGGTGTAGACCCCGAGTTATTTCCGGAAGAATTCGAACTGGAATATCTTACAATCTGTCCCCAAAAGACAAATTTATTTCCCCATGCACATGAAACCTTAGCTTACTTGGACGAAAAATACAACCTGCATTTGATTTCCAACGGTTTCAAAGAAGCTTGTGAGACCAAATTGAAAAAAAGCAATCTGAACAGATATTTCAAAAATATCTTTATTTCCGAAGTTGTTGGCGTAAATAAACCTGACCCGAGGATATTTCAATTTGCATTGGAGACTACAGGTGCAGAAGTACAAAGATCATTGATGATTGGAGATAATCTGGATGCAGATATACGTGGTGCAATGAATGTGGGAATGGATGCGATCTTCTTTAATCCGAACTGTACGGAAAAACCCGAAGATGTACCCCATATGATCTTCGATCTGAAAGAATTACAATCTATATTATAACAAAAAAGCAGCTTTAAAGCTGCTTTTTTGTTATTTTAAAACTTTTACGGTTATGTTTTTAAACCAAACATCGTTTCCATGATCTTGGAGACCAATCAATCCTGATTTACTTTCTCCACCTACATGGCTCAGCAACTCAAAAGCCAGAGGCCATTTTTCTTGACTGAATTTACTTTTTTGTAATAGGTCAATCCACGATTTATCCCATAAGGTATATTCAACGACCTTCTCTCCATTTTGGAAGTGCTCAACTTTACCATTATTCACACGGATCTTCACTTTATTCCATTCGCCGTAAGGTTTGCCATTTTGTGGCTTCGCTGGAATCATATCATACAATGAGGTCGATTTACGATTTCCATCAACCCCCATTTTAGCATCCGGATGGTTTTCATTATCAAGCACCTGGCATTCAGGAGATGAGATATAAATCGGCTGCCCCTCAACTTCTTTGGCTAAAAAGAAAATTCCTGAATTTGCTCCCTTCGCGACCTTCCATTCCAATTCCAATTCAAAGTTTTTGAAGTCATGAGCGAAAATCAAATCACCACCTTCGTCCTTACCCACATTTGCTCCACTATCAAATTTTATTGCGCCTTCATTGATCACCCATTTTTTGGGAACTACAGTTTTATCGTATCCTCTCCAGCCTTCCATCGAAGTACCATCAAAGATAACATATGCCCCGGCTTTATTCTTTTTGAATTTTTTGATATCCACACGTGGCAGATCCAAAATTTTGTAAGCCGGCACCTCTTTTTTTGCTTGCGCTACAGCTGTATTTAGATGGGCTGAAAATGCCATCACCGATACCGCAAGAACTGTTTTTAATAACTTCATTCTTTTTAGTTTTAGGTTTGTTTCAAAATTAAAATTAAGCATTTAGGGTTAAAAAGAGGAATATTTTTTAATATTCCTCTCCCCCACCATTTATCTCGTTGGTGTTTGTATCTTTCTTCTTAGACTTGGTTAGATCCTGCATACCAAAGCGATAGGAAAGCGACAAAGTTACCATTCTCTTCATCCAACGGTGTTCAAAATTAGACACAAGTTGAGATGTCTCTAGCATACCGTTCATTTTTCGGGAATTAAACACATCTCTAACGTTCAGCATAATCGATGCCTTCTTCTTGAATACATCTTTTTTCAGCGCAAGATCCACACCTTTCATCGCATTCATTTGTCCTTGAGCCATGACTCGTGAAGAATTGAATTCTCCTCTCATTTGTGCAGAGAAAGTCGGTGTAAAACGATAATTAGCCGTTAAATTTGCATTGTAAGCAAAGTCCTTTCTTTCTTTTATCTCATAATCTGGATTTGCATTATATTTAATGTGGATCAGGTTGAGATTAAATGTAAAGTCAAAATCTTTTGTTGCGTTGACCTTTGAGATAAATTCAAAACCCGAAAGATTACGGCTGGTCATGTTCTCCCATCGACTGTATGTTCTTCCATCCTCTATTTTGTAAACAAAAGGCTGGATAACCTCGCTGGCGTGATTGAAATAAGCTGAAGATATTAAACTTACTTTTCCAAAAGTTTTCGCAAAACTCATTTCAAAACTGTGTACATCTTCTGGTTTCAGATTCGGATTTCCCTGACGATAATTTAAATCATCGGATACATTTAGAAATGGATTGACCTGCCAACCACGAGCACGTTGCACACGACGTGAGTAACTAAACTGAATTTTATCACCATTATCATCTACATCATAGGTTAAAAATAAGGTCGGGTATAATCTAAAAAAGCTCTGCTTTGCATTGGATTCTTTTTCCTCGGCGTCAGGATCCTTCGAGAGATAAGTAGACTTAAGTTCAAATTGTTCTCCCCTTAACCCGATTTGATAGCCTATTTTATCCGTTAGCCTATTTTGATAGTTAGCATAAATCGCATGGACAGTACTGGTAAAATCAAAATCATTGCTGATTCTATAGTCTGGAAGATATTTACCTGTTGTATCGCGGAGTTCGGAAAATTGCGTATCAAATGACTTTCTAATTTGGGAACGGTAGCCAGCCTCGAATTTGCTTACCTCCGAGAATGGCAACACATAATCCAGCTGAAGATTGATATTCTTACCGTCTTCGGAGGTTGTATTCCTCCGCGCGGTTTCTTTCCGTCCGTCGGTATATTTTTGAGAAAAATCGTTCGTACCATCTTCTTTATCTCTTCCATAGCTTGCATTCCCCGTCAATTCTTCCCCTTGCCGCTTAAATTGATGTTTAAAATCAGCGTTGAATTCATAGCCAAGATCGTCCTCAAATTGGGTAGACTTACGATCGCTGGTTCCTGTTTCGTTTGTTCCTTTAAAGAAACGATAATTTAAGTCCTCTATCCGCTTATTATCTCGAACGCTCAAATTACCGGAAAAACTCAATGAAGTTCGATCAGACATGTTATAGTCAAACCCTGCTTTGACTGTGTGGCTGTTTCCCTTTCTAGACGATTCAGATTCACTATAATTACGGGTGGTATCACTCAAAAAGGTATTGTCCGTCTTCCCACTCCCAACCATGTTACGTTTATTGAAATTATAAGATCCGAAGTAATTGAATTTTCGATCACGATAATTCAATGTTATGCCAGCCATATAATTGTCATAGGAGCCAGCGGATGTATTTACCGATCCGTTCAGCCCTGTTCGAATATTTTTCTTTAAGACGATATTGATAATCCCAGTCTGTCCTTCTGCATCATATTTAGACGAGGGATTGGTGATAACTTCAACTTTTTCTATGGAATTGGCAGGGAGGCTCTGAAGCAAAGATGTGACATCGTTTCCTGCTAGCGCTGACTCCCGGCCATCTATTAGAATCTTGACGCTACTAGATCCACGTAGGCTCACTGATCCATCTTGATCCACCTGAAGCGTAGGTACATTGGCTAACACATCTGTTGCAGTTCCACCTGCACTGACCAAACTCTCTCCAACGTTAAAGGTTTTACGATCAATACCGATCTGCATTGCAGGAACTCTCCCCTCGACAACAACTTCATCCAGCAGCTCACCCGTTGAATTTAGACCAATGCGCCCAAGATCTTTACTACGCGCAGCAAGCACATCAACCCCTTCAATCGTGTGAGTTTCGTAACCAACATAACTAATGCGTACATTATATTTACCCGGTTTGATATCCGAAAATAGAAGAAATCCTTGATCTACAGATTGCGCGCCTTTGACATAGTTATTGCTTGTATCCAGTAGTGCAGCACTGGCAGATGAAATAGGTTTGGAAGTTTTGCTATCGATCAGGATAGCTTTGATTTGACCGGTTTGTGCTAAAACAAGGGTCGGCAGAAAGAGTACAAATACTAGTAAAAATTTAAACGATTTAGCGTTAAATGACATGAGAGCTTCAGCTTAGTTTATAGTTCAGTGCAAATAAAACTAAAACTTATAGACAAACTTGAAGCGTAACCATATTATTACGGTAACAAAAAGGTTAGTAATTTACTCCACGGAGACCGTCAATCCTTCTGCTTTCAAAATCTTGCGGTAGATTTCCATTTCCGTGAAAGTGCCTTCTAGAACGGCACACTTTCCTTCTGTGTGCACTTTCCATGCAATTTTTTCAGCTTGCTTTTCTGTATATTGAAGGTGATACATCAGACAATGAATCACATGGTCAAATGTATTTGTTTCATCATTCCATAAAATCAGGCGATTAGAGTCCTTAACAGACGCTAATATCTCTTCTAACGTAAAGGTTTCTTCAGCAGTTTGGGTACCCATGCTGCAAAAATAGAATATTTTTTTCTAAATTAACGACAATATAAAAGGGAAGAATACAATCAATTAGAGGAATTTATTATGTTTCAGTCAAAAATCGCAGGAATTGGCTATTACGTCCCAAAAAACGTATATACCAATAACGACCTAACACGCTTTATGGATACCAGTGATGAATGGATTCAAGAAAGAACGGGTATCAAAGAACGCCGTTATGCCGACCGTATCGGCGAAACGACAACCACAATGGGTGTTGAAGCCGCGAAAATAGCAATTGAACGCGCAAATATTAGCAAGGAAGATGTCGATTTCATCATTTTCGCTACCTTGTCACCAGACTACTATTTCCCAGGCTGTGCAGTTTTACTTCAACGGGAAATGGGAATGAACGAGGTGGGGGCATTGGATATCCGAAACCAATGTTCTGGTTTCATCTATGCGCTGTCCATAGCGGATCAATTTGTCAAAACAGGTATGTATAAAAATGTACTCGTTGTGGGATCGGAAAAGCATTCCTTCGCGCTCGATTTCTCAACAAGAGGCCGTGCTGTTTCTGTTATCTTTGGTGACGGCGCCGGGGCAGTCGTGGTACAACCGACAACCGAAGCTGGTAAAGGAATTTTGAGTACACATTTACATTCTGATGGTGCTGAAGCGGAAAAGCTCGCAATGTATTATCCAGGGGCTTCAAGCGGAATCTGGTTGGATAAAATGCCAGACTGGCCGGAACAGGAGTTGGGCGGCTTATTAATGACCAAAGAAATGCTTGAAGATGGCACTGCTTTCCCAAATATGGATGGACAAGCTGTATTCAAAAAAGCCGTTGTAAAATTCCCTGAAGTAATTCATGAAGCTTTGACCAAGAACAACTTGAAAACTTCTGACATCGACTTATTAATCCCGCATCAGGCGAATCTTCGTATTTCACAGTTTGTGCAGAAAACCTTGGGATTAAATGAAGATCAGGTATTCAACAATATCCAAAAATACGGCAATACTACAGCAGCATCCATACCGATCGCGTTATGTGAGGCTTGGGAAGCCGGAAAAATAAAAGAGGGCAATCTTGTTTGTTTAGCCGCCTTTGGCGCAGGTTTTACCTGGGGATCCGCATTAATCAGGTGGTAATAAGGGATTACTAGACATAAAAAAGGCGATAATCATATGATTATCGCCTTTTTTATATTTTCTGATTAGGATTAGCCGTTTGACAAAGCCGCTGCTCCAGAAACGATTTCGGTCAACTCGGTAGTAATTGCTGCCTGACGTGCCTGGTTGTAAGATAACTTAAGTGATTTCAATAAGTCACCGGCGTTTTCAGTTGCTTTATCCATAGCCGTCATACGTGCCCCATGCTCAGAAGCATTGGAATCCAAAACAGCTTTGTATAATTGAATCTTGATGGCTTTAGGAATTAATTCTTCGATAATCTTCTCTTTGGAAGGTTCGATGATATAATCCACTTCAGCTTCTATTTTTGCTTTATGCGTGTGTTGCGTGTTTCCCTCCGCAGGTGGTAATAAAGGCAAAATCTGTTCCGCAGTCAGTTCTTGAACTGCAGCGTTTTTGAACTGGTTGTAAACCACTTCAACACGATCAAAATTACCTTCCTTAAATTGTTCCATAATAAATTCTGTCACTGCTGAAACAGATCCAAAATTCAAATCAGAAAACAAATCTGAGTGATTAGCGATCACATTGAAATTACGTTTCGAATAGAAATCGTAACCTTTTTTACCAATACCTATGATACTTAAATTACCCTTTGCATGTTGCTCAGCATATTTGTTAGCGATCAGGTTATTGGTTGTCTTGATCACATTCGCATTGAATGCTCCAGCCAAACCTCTATTAGAAGAAACAACAACGATCAACACTTTATTTGGCTCACGATCTACTGTAAAAGGAGAATTACTTCCCTCCACACTTGCAGAAACATCAGCCAAAATATCTCTTAGTTTATTCGCATATGGGCGCAATTGTAAGATAGCGTTAGTAGCGCGCTTCAATTTAGCAGCCGAAACCATTTTCATAGCTTTCGTGATCTGCTGTGTTGATGATACCGAGGTAATCCGGTTTCTTACTTCTTTTAAATTTGCCATATTTGTTTTAAGTATCAAGTACCTAGTATTGAGTATTGAGTCTAGTCAATGGACTCAATACCAAATACTCATTACTAATTAATATTTTGATGCTAAATCCTTAGCTACTGTTTCTAATACTGCAGTCAACTCATCAGAGAATTTACCAGCTTTGAATGCTGACAAAACTTCTGGATGGCGTTGTTCCAATTGTGTCAAGAATTCTTCTTCAAACGCTCTTACTTTATTTACTGGAACATTACGTAATAAACCTTTTGTTCCAATGTAAATGATCGCAACTTGTTTCTCCACAGAAACTGGAGAGTATTGACCTTGTTTCAAGATCTCAACGTTACGAACACCTTTATCCAATACAGCTTTGGTAGCAGCATCTAGATCAGAACCAAATTTTGCGAAGGCTTCCAATTCACGGTATTGCGCTTGATCTAACTTTAATGTACCAGATACTTTTTTCATCGGTTTGATCTGAGCGTTACCACCCACACGAGATACCGAGATACCTACGTTGATCGCCGGACGAATACCAGCATTGAATAAGTTAGACTCCAAGAAGATCTGACCATCTGTAATCGAGATTACGTTGGTAGGGATATATGCTGAAACGTCACCTGCTTGTGTTTCAATGATCGGAAGTGCAGTCAATGAACCACCACCTTTAACCAAATGCTTGATAGATTCAGGAAGGTCGTTCATATTACGAGCGATATCATCAGAAGAGTTGATTTTCGCTGCACGCTCTAATAAACGGCTGTGTAGGTAGAATACGTCACCTGGGTACGCTTCGCGGCCTGGAGGACGACGTAACAACAAAGAAACTTCACGGTAAGCCACAGCTTGTTTAGATAAATCATCATAAACGATCAACGCTGGACGACCTGTATCACGGAAGAACTCACCGATAGCAGCACCCGCCATTGGCGCGTAGAATTGAAGTGGAGCAGGATCCGCAGCAGAAGCAGCGACAACAACTGTATAAGCCATTGCACCTCTTTCCTCCAAGGTACGAACGATATTTGCTACTGTAGAATTCTTTTGACCTACGGCAACGTAGATACAGAATACAGGTTGACCTGCATCATAGAATTCTTTTTGGTTTAAGATCGTATCGATACAAACCGCAGTTTTACCTGTTTGACGGTCACCGATGACCAACTCACGTTGACCACGACCTACTGGAATCATTGCATCAATCGCTTTGATACCTGTTTGTAAGGGTTCAGTTACCGGTTGACGGTAGATAACACCTGGAGCTTTACGCTCGATAGGCATTTCATACAATTCACCTTGGATAGGTCCTTTACCATCAATTGGTTGACCCAATGTATTCACTACACGTCCCAACAAACCTTCTCCAACTTTGATGGATGCAATACGGTTGGTACGTTTAATCGTATCTCCTTCTTTAATTTCGTCAGAAGGGCCTAAAAGTACAACACCCACGTTGTCTTCTTCTAAGTTTAATACAATACCTTGTAATCCGTTATCAAATTCAACCAACTCACCGGACTGAACTTTAGTTAAGCCGTAAATACGAGCAATACCGTCACCTACAGCAAGTACGGTACCCACTTCCTCTAGTTCGGCTTCTGATTTAAAGCCCGACAATTGTTCTCTTAGAATTGCCGAAACTTCATCTGGTCTTACCTCTATCATTTTAATTATTATAAGGGGTTTTTTGATTTATTTTACTTCAAGTATCAGAATAACTTAGTTACCCTGATTCAAATATCTTTCTAATTTATTCAACTTACCAGCAATACTTGCATCAATCTGGCGGTCACCAATATTAACCACAAATCCACCGATCAAACTGCTATCGACTTTGTTGTTCAATATCACCTGAGCGTTAGTCTCTTTTGCAAGTACATCTTTCATCGCCGCCAAATTAGCATCAGAAAGTGGTGCTGCAGATGTAACTGTAGCTTTCACAATACCTTTTACCTCGTTATACTCACGGACAAATTCCTGAGCTGTAGCATATACTATTGTACCACGACCTTTGTTGATCATGATCTTAAAGAATGCCAAGATATTCGGATTGATCTTATCTTTAAATAAAGCATCCAATATGTTTTTCTTCTTGTCCAAAGGAACAATAGGATTGGCCAAAACAGCCTGCAATTCTGAACTGGATTTTAAAACAGCAATGAATGAATCCATATCTGTCTTGATGGTTTCCAGTGAGCCTTGCTCGCTAGCCAAGTCAATTAATGACTTTGCATATCTCGATGCTACTTTAAATACTGACATAATTCTATTTCGTAATTTGAGTGACCGGATTAGTTCAATTTAACATCATTCAGCAAATCTGCTACTAAAGCCTCTTGCTTACCTTGGTCCTCAAATTCTTTTGTTAACACTTTACGGGCGATATCCAAAGACAAAGAAGAAACTTGTGATTTTACCTCAGCCAAAGCTTTATTCTTTTGTTCTTCAATCTCCTCTTTCGCTTGAGCAATCATTTTAGCACCTTCGGTTTGGGCCTGTGTTTTCGCATCAGCAACGATTTTCTCTTTTAGCTCTTTAGCTTCTTTAAGGATAACATCACGTTCCGCACGAGCCTCTTTAAGCAATTGTTCGTTTTCATTTGTCAAACGAGCCATTTCTAATTTAGCTTTCTCAGCAGCTTCCAATGCATTGGCAATTCCTTGCTCACGTTCATCCAAAGCGTTGACGATAGGTTTCCAGGCAAACTTGCCCAATAAAAAGATCACAACCAATAAGATGATTAGTTGCCAAAAGAACAAACCGTACGAGAACTGATTAATTAATGCTTCCATTTATATACAATTGTAAATTATAATTTTCTTTTGTTTGTATTTTTTTGTTTAAATACAGTTTGCAACCAACCGTTGCAAACTGTATTTAGTAAACTTTTAATCAGCTTGGATTATTTACCTAAGATTAAAGCACCGAATGCTAAACCTTCAACTAAGGCACCAATGATGATCATCGCAGTTTGAATTTTAGATGCTGCTTCTGGTTGACGAGCGATAGCTTCCATAGCTGAACCACCGATTTTACCTAAACCTAAACCTGCACCGATTACGATTAAACCTGCTCCAATTAAGTTGTACATAATAATTATTTTATAAAATTTAACAAAAAAATTCGATTAATGATGTGCGTGTTCTTCGACTGCCATTCCGATAAATAGGGACGACAACATGGTAAAGATAAAGGCTTGCAAGAACGCAACCAATAACTCTAAGAAAAACAACACTAAGGTTAACAACATAGAAACCCCGATACTACCACCTACGGTCAATTGTTGTTGAAATAAATAGACGATTGCGATCAAACCCATCACAACAGAGTGACCAGCGGTAATATTCGCAAATAAACGCAACATTAAAGAGAAGGGTTTAGTAAACATACCCAATACCTCAATTGGTGCTAAAATAAATTTAAAAGGAACCGGAACACCTGGCATCCAAAAAATGTGTTTCCAGTAATCTTTATTTGCTTTAAAGTTGGTAATAACGAAGGTGAACAAAGCCAAACACAAAGTAACTGTAATATTGCCTGTTACGTTAAAACCTAGAGGTGTCATACCCAACAAGTTTAAAACAAAGATCAAGAAAAA
Source organism: Sphingobacterium sp. CZ-UAM (assembly GCF_002000245.1). Lineage (GTDB taxonomy): Bacteria > Bacteroidota > Bacteroidia > Sphingobacteriales > Sphingobacteriaceae > Sphingobacterium. The sequence goes on from NZ_MTCM01000004.1 coordinate 389,582, forward strand.
TACAGATAACAAATAAGGCATAAATTCTTTATAACGATGACCGATATTAGGAACAGCCATTTCGTCACGTACATATAAAACCAAGGGCTCTAAAACACGACCAACGCCTTTTGGAAGGTTATTAACACCTTTCTTATACGTTTTAGCTAAACAGATAAAACCCCAAAACAATAAGAACGCAGCCAATAATAGGCCAACTACATTCTTTGTAATCGAAAAATCTAAAGGTTTTGCATTCGTAGGATGATGAGCTTCATCAAAGTTTAAAGTACCAGCAGCATCTGTTTTGTAGATTTTACCGTGGTAAAGTGTATAATATTGACCGTTTTTCTCAACAACAGACTCACCATGATGAAACTCGCCAGAAGAAAAAACAACCAACCCATTATCAATAAGAATTACTGGCAATGGAAAACCGTAATGTTTTCCTGCTTTTTGATCGGAGAACAAAGAAAAATAATGATCATCCTGTAAGTGATGTTGACTATACTCTTTAATTTCCTCAGCTTGGGTTTTAGGCGCATCCCCATGCGCTTCCTCAGCTGCTTTTAAGGTAAAAGGATTGACAGCAAGAAAAATTACTGCAAATAATAAAAGTGCTCTCTTAAGATTCACCATTTCAGATTACTATTGAATAATAAAAAATTTTGCGCAAAAATACAATTTTATTTGGCATAAATCACCATTTGTTCAAACTTTTTCCAAAAATAGTTTAAACCTTTTTATCTGCTTGATTTAAAGCGCTAAATGCAACATATACATCCACAAATAAAGCAATGAAAAATACAACCAAAAAGTTATATTCGATAAAGTTGTTTTCAATGGTCTTTAAGCCATCTTTGATATAAATATAACCCGCAACAGCCTTCAGGAGCACAAGCCCCAGAAATATGACGCCTAATTTTTCGGGCATCGACCAGTTTGCAAAAAAAACCAAGACCGCAACCAGCAACGAAGAACAGAAGCCAAATGCATACATCCCAACGAGGCTGTAAGCTGTCTGCGACCAATACTGCCCCACATTCATACCGGATATCACTAAATAATGCGCAGCAAAACTTGCTACAAAAACGATCAGCAGTACAAGTACGCTTTTCAGATAACTATTCATTCTTATTAATTTGATTTGCTTGCTTGATGAACTGATACAGCGATACAACTACCCCCAAAAGCGTCAGTCCCTTCATCCCCCATTCACCCGCAATCGCGTATTTATTGTCCAACCAGCTCCCCACCCAATAAAATAAATATATTGTCACGCCCATTTGTATTGGCATGGAAGTAAAAACAATCCATTTGTTAATCTTCTTATTGGTTTTCTCCTCTTTCAATTAGTTTATAATTAAAGGTTGACAAATATACATCATAAATCCTTACGGACTACAATCCTAAAACTTTTTGTCCAATTTTAATATCCGGATAGTCTATATCCGCCCCTAAAAGCATCTTGAGTTCCGAAGAAGATTTATCCGGATTTGCACGAATAACATCAAGGATACGATCCAGTTTCCCTTGATCAATTAATTCCGTTGCTTCGACCTCCGTACCCACAAAATTAATCAAATGCCCATAGATTGTACCTGCGACCATCCCGCGTTTGTCCGCAATATCCGCGATTGTCATACCCTCTTTAAACATCTCTAAAGAAATATCTTTGGTATCCAATTTCTTACCTCCCTCCTCATCGGCACTTTGCGCTGCAAGCACCTCCTTTTCTTTTGTTTTGACCTGAACAGCCACATCAAGCATCGCTGTTTGAAAATCCTCTCTTTTTGATAGTGTTTCAGCAATAATTAAACAATGCTGTAGCTGTTCACGCTTACGTTTATAATCCAACAATATCGCTTTCAACTCATCAACATATTTCTTTGTCCGCTTACGGATCTGGTACTCTTCAATATGCTTTGTCAAAGCTTCAATAAGATCCTTATCCATCCTTGGCAAAAACCAGTTAACTGCAGCAGTTGAACGCTCGCAAATCAAATCGTAATCAATCGCATCTTTATCCCGAAGAAGATCATAAAGGACAACAATAAATTTATGTGCCACTTTTTCCTGTGTTTGGAGCTGTTTAACGATCTCCTGGAAAAACTGAATAGCCTTTTCCTTCCCATCAATATTCCGCTCTTCCATCGATTTAAGCAGTTCTGAAGTTTCTACCAACAGTCCATCCCATCGAAAACCATTCATCAGAATCTGCCCCAGATAATTTCGTTGGCACTGTTCCAATATTTCATTAATATTGGACTGAGACTGTGCTCTTTGTGCAAACTCGACTACCTGATAGTCTGTACGGATAGCATAAGATGGAATAATGGATTTAAGTACAAGTCCATCCAAGCTTGTCAAACGGCTTAACGCAACATAGACCTGTCCGGCGGCAAAGGAGGTACCCGCATCGATAATTGCTTTCTGAAAAGTCAGCCCCTGGCTCTTATGGATTGTAATAGCCCAAGCCAGTCGCAACGGAAATTGAGAAAATGTGCCCAGGATCTCCTCTTTGATTTGATCCTGCCCTTTATCATAATTGTAACGGATATTCTCCCAGGTTTCTCTCTTGACTGTCACCTCTTCAGAGCCGTCAGGAAAAGTGACAGATACTGTTCCTTGGATTGTATCAATATGTTTTACCGTACCGATCTTACCATTGTAATACTTCCGCTCATCACCTGAGTCATTCCGTATGAACATCACCTGCGCCCCTATTTTTAAGGACAGTGTTTCTTCGGCAGGATAAGATCCCTGCGCAAAGTCATCTTTCACAACAGCTTTTAAGTTGAGCATCTTTCCAGATAATGAAGCCAGTTTTGCACTGTTGATCTCATCGGCATTCCGATTATGGGAGGTCAATGTAATATATTGCTCCTCCTCCTTTGGAACGAAATCCTTTTGGTAGTAGCTATTTAAGGTCGCGAGCATCTCATTGGTACATTGGTTATTCCGTATCGCATTCAAGATGGAAATAAATCCCTCATCCTGCTGACGATAAATCTTATTAAGCTCCAGCATGACCAAAGGGCTATCCCTTAAAATCTTCGCATTGAAGAAAAATACAGACGAATAATGATCGCGGAGAATATTCCATTCCGCATCTTTGACCACAGGAGGCAATTGATATAAATCGCCAATAAATAACACCTGCAAACCACCAAACGGACGCATATCGCGGCGAACGGACTGCAAGATCACATTGATCGCGTCCAACGTGTCGGCCCGCACCATCGAAACCTCATCAATGACCAATAGTTCCAGTTCCTGCAAGATTGCCCGCCGTTGTTTCGTTAGTTTTATCGTGCTGAAGAGCCGGGATTTATTGTAAATATGGCTATCCTGCTCGTCCCAGCGCAACTCATAGTCTTCAACAAAAGTTCCAAAAGGAAGCCAAAACAAGGAGTGTAAAGTGGTACCGCCTGCATTCATGGCCGCTACTCCCGTTGGCGCAGTAATCGCCATTTTCTTATAACTATGTTCCCGAATATACTTCAAGAAAGTCGTCTTTCCCGTACCTGCTTTTCCTGTAATAAATACATTCTGATTGGTTTGGTTAACAAATGCAACAGCCTGCATAAAGGCTGTGTTTTCTCGATCGACTTGAAAATTTGACATATCCTGAAATTAGATTGATCACAAAACTAAGGATTTCATTTTGAAAACATATCCTACCGATCAATTGTATATTTTATAAAAAAGTATATTTTATTAATGATTTTAATAAAGCTAAAACGGTTAACTAAAATTATTAATGATTTTTTTCTATATTTAGCTGCTGAATTAATGATCAATAAATTTTTAGAAATTTTACAAGATGGCTATAGATAAAACCGCATTATTTGAAAAAGTGCAAGAGATGTTGACATCCAAAGGATTCAACATCGAGAAATCGGATGCAGCGCGCCCTTGGGGTGGCTTTTTCGTTATCGACGAATCCCAGGCACAAGAGTTCGCAAATGAGTATTTTGGCGGATTAGACGTTCAGGAATTAAGAATTTCAGGAAAATTAAGTCCAAAAATTCTGATCGTTGCTCCAGAAAAGAGACTTTCTTGGCAATACCACCACCGCCGTGCCGAAATCTGGCGTGTTATTCAAGGCAATGTAGGCGTTATGGTTTCCGATACAGATGAGGAGTCTGTGGTATCTACTTTGAAAGAAGGTGAAACAATTCGATTACGTCAGGGACAACGTCACCGTCTAATTGGCTTGGATGGTTTTGGTATTTTAGCTGAAATTTGGCAGCATACCGATGCGAACAACCCTTCAGACGAAGACGATATTGTACGCGTTCAAGACGATTTTGGAAGGTAGAAAATTCCGCAACGATGCTCTCAAAGATTTCCAAAACTAAATTGGAAATCTTTGTTTTTAATGACACCCAAAATCTGCCCCGCTTATCCTAAATTCTCCACTGTTCTTTTTACAAATCTTGGGCATTACAATATTTCATGACGTATTACTCATTAATTTGCCACTCGTATTATTCAGAAAAGCTGTATAATAAGAAAATTCAATTACCAATAGACAAATAACCTCCGCACACATACTATAGCGCGAATGTATTACATATCGCCTTGCCTAAAGACATCTTCGTGGTATTTACATTGGAATTAACGGGAGCAGCCTCTCGCCTCCATTCTGACCATTAATTAACCTGATGATGATTTCATTCTGATAAATTTAGCGATCACAATCTTAATTTTTATTATTTTAGTGTAGTATAATAATATAGCGTATTATGAGCAACAACGAAAACCAAAGAAGTTCCGGAATATTAAACAGTCTTAAAAAATTAATTTTCGAAGATGATCAGACAAGCTCTGCCCCTCAGTCTCCGGCGCCAGCACCTGCTGCTCCCACACAAGAAAAATTAAATGCCCCCGCACCAACATATACGTCGGTAGCACACCCCGTAGCAACCGGCAAGACCCCTCCTCCTATCCCCATTACAGCCAACGATGGTTCTACAGACCGCAATGAAATGAAACTAAAGGTATACGCCATCCTCGAAAAACTAAATGAGCAAGGTGTCGATTTTTTTGAAGTATGGAATGCTGCCGCCGCAATGGGCAAAGTAGAAGAAAATACCTTAAAAGCGGCATACACCTCACTTAAGTTTGTTGATAGTTCGCTATCGAAGGAGAAACTTGTGGCAACTGGCACAAATTATGCTAATAAGCTTAAAGCAACCATAGCCAAAGAATCGGAACAGAAACAGGAAGAGAAGAGAAGGACAGAACAGGACCGGACCATGGAGATCGCAAATTTGAACAGTGAAATTAAAGCATTAACTGAAAATATAAACAAATTGCAGGATGATCTACAGAAAAAACAAACAGCTCTGGGACAGATTAATGAAAAGTATGAGCCAAAAATTAAAGAAATCGAACAAAAAATAGCAATAGGCAACGCTGCTGTTGACGAGGTCATTACCGAAATAAACAACGCATTGCACATGATTAATCAATCAATTACATAACTATAAATCAATGGAAAGAAAAGATCAATACATCAATATTCCTGCTGAAATAAAAACACAACTCCCTATATTTCAAGTTTTGGGGGATCATTTACCCGCACAATTGAAGTCTCCGGAAGCAAAAAAAACGGTTTCCACAATTTTCTTTTGGGCGCTGATACTGGGTGGCGCATTTGCTTTTTTCAAATATCTCCCCATTATGCTCGAATATGCTGGAAAGAGCATTTTATTTGTGATCTTCAGTATTATTCTGATTACCTTACTGCTTTTAGCACCTAAGATTATTGCGCTATTGCACCGTTTGGGCACTGTACTGCTATTCAAGGGTGAGAAATCCATTATCCGAAACAATCCGATCGAGACTTTACAATTGTTGTCCCGCGACGCTAAAGATACCCTAAAACGTGTAAAGGAGAAGATCAGTAATGTGGATGGAGTTCGCATCGACATGATTCAAAGCGGTGAAACTGCGCAAAAAACTGCCGAAGAAAAGTACAGTTATGCAAAAAGGTTTACTGCTGAAGCCGCCAATCTTGATGAAAAATCAAAAGAAGAAGCAAGCAAAAATAATGCAGAGAAAGCTAATGCGTATGCTAGAGATGCCAAGGAAACGCGTACTAAAGCATTCTTGCTAGGTAAAGAAGGAGAATCCGAAGAGCAAAATGCACGTAGCTATGTACAATATGCCAATCAGTTTGCGAAAGTACTGGAAGTCCTTAAAGACAACGAAAGTGCAGCACGTATCTATGTAAGCACATTGGACAGCAGTATCTCTATCATTTCTAAAAAGTTAGAAGCAACACAAAAAATGAAAAATGCAACGGATGGGCTTGCCGATGTATTTAATATCAAAGATGGATGGGCTTTTCAGGAGGCCATGAATGCGGCTACAGGTGCTATCAGTCAAAACATCGCATCGATTAGATCCAACCTGGATTTCTTGGACCAAAACAACAACATCACGGTCGGTGGCGCACCTTCACAAGGAGAATTGGAAGAATTTATCCGTAAGGTTGACGAACGTAATTTGAAAGTACTCAATGTCACTCAGATGTCTGATGCGAGCTACGAACTCAAGCCCGAGGAGAAAATCGATAAAGGCTTTACTTTACTAGATTAATTAACAAAACAAATATCATATTATTCAAAATTATGGAAGAGAAATCGACATGGGCTAGATTAAGATGGCCTATAAAAGCAATTATTATCGCCCTACCTATTCTTGCTATCGGCTACTGGGCCATGCAATCAGGCAAATTCGACGCGAATCCAACTGTCAATAAAGCAGATTCCACCAGCGTCAATGTTGCTGGCCCCGCAACTTCAGGATCGGAAAATACCCGCTCATTCAATTATCAACCTGAAAAACCGATTGATGGAGAGTATAAAGGAGTTGTAGAAGTTGGTGCTTCAGGATTCAATTCCTTTGTTGTCAATATGGATAAAGAAAATCGCTGGGAGATTGTCTCTAAAGATTTCGGTAAATCCTTTGCATATGAAGGTTTGGCCAATACCGAAGATATCCGCAAGGGATTAAAGGATTATATTGGAATGATGCTCGATAAAGGTGTAAAATCCAAAAATATACACTTTGTAATCAGCTCCGGCGCACAGAAAGAACCTAAAACGACTGTAATCAGTTCCGAACTTAGAAAAATGGGGTTTGTTGTGAATTTAGTTACCGCCGAACAAGAAGGAAAGCTAGCGCTTAAATCCGTTCTTCCAAAAGCTTATGAAGACAACTCCTTTGTCGTCGATATCGGCTCAGGCAACACCAAAATCTCCTGGATTGATGGCGACACGAAGTCTGTAGAAGCTCCGGGTGCAAAGTATTATGAAAAAGATCTAAAAGACGATGCCGTTTATGCGGAAGTGAAAAAACTAGGCGAAACTATACCAGCTTCAAAAAGAGAAGTCTGCTTTATCATTGGGGGTGTTCCTTTTGAGTTAGCATCTCAGACTCGTCAAGGCGAAGAACGGTTCACAGTATTGAACGATCCTACTTCTTATAAAGCTGATAAAATAAAAACCAAAAGTGGCGTCAACATCTACAAAGCAATTAAAGATGCGACCAACTGCGATACCTTTGTATTTGACTGGGACGCCAACTTCACAATCGGTTTCCTGCTGTCTTTAAATAAATAAGAACATTTTAAAGCAACAAAAAGAGCTGTGCTTTGAGGAAAAAAGGCACAGCTCTTTTTGTATCATGAGTACAAAAATTAGCCCATAAAGCTCAACAGATAGAACAAAATAAGGATCAACAGGACCAGAAAGGCGATTTTCCAAAAGCTATAAGGTCTTTGTCCATAAACTTTGCCATTGAATGCATTCACCATAATTTGATAACTCTTACCTTTATACTGATAAGCTGAAAGCCAGACCGGCAACAGAATATATTTCAATTTGATCGATTTAAAATCGCTATCAATGGAATCAATGTCCTGTGTATCCCCACCGATATCGTCTTCTACCTGTCGTACAATTTCACGATCCATAATAGCGCGGGCAGTTCCGGCAGCCGCCACGTGATCAACACTGAAAGTCTCCGCTATAAAACCACTTAGATACTGTTCATTGAACGGTTTCAGGTAATCCATGTTCCAAGGGCCTATTTTGTCCGAAAACTTTTCGGGTAGTGAAGTTGATCCAGAGATAACGATATCCCTAAATCGACTATAGATGGTTCCCGAAACGGGGTACCAATTCGTACGGCGCTCTTCATATTCCTCTGTTTCGCCTTCAGCATTACGTCTTGTCCGTGTTACATAATAATATTCCCCCCGAGATCCTTGATAAGCGGAATATACATCCGAATCGTATGACCAAAATGGAATATATACCCCCTTCAGACGATCGTTCCGCGTATTAAAGATTCTTTTGAAATCATTGGGCGCAAACCAGACTTTTCCTGCCCATTGAGTTAACAAGCCAAATGCCTGCTTATAATCCACCATAAAAGGCACAAGCCCATGGGGTTTAACGATACGTCTCTGCTGATGATCAATTACCAATGGCGAGGCACAGAATGCACAAACATCCGCTGTGATATTCGGGTTCAATCTCGAATTAGCCCCACAGTTATTACAATGGACCACCTCCGCTACATAGCTATAACGTTCATCTGCCACATCATCCATCGCCTTACCGAAAACTTTATAATCCGTTGCTTCAATTTCACCGCCTTCCGGCATGTTGTCGGCAATTTCATTTTTAGTACCACAATACGAACATTCCAGGTAGGAAGTTCCGGGTTGGTATGTCAAAACAGCACCACAACCCTGGCATTTTAACCCCCGCTCTATTTCGGAAGTCTTCTCTTCAAAACTCATACGCGTGATAGCACTTAGATCTCTAAACTCCAGGAATAGGCGGCGGAGTTTGCGAAAACAAATCCTTCAATTCAACGATTTTGTCCGCTTCCGTCCAGTTATCAAGACCTTCCTTCCATACTAATGTTGAATTGGTCAATGTACCTTCACGTTGTAATCCACGCAATTGCTCCTGATCAAAAGGTCCTTCCTGTTTTCCCTTTATTGCTAGATAATAAGCAACCGCCTTAGGTAATGGTGGCGGTCCAGCTGATCCTGCTGCTACGGTTCCTGCGCCCGCAGCGCCAGTAGGATTATTCCCGTCAAAATTATGCTGTTGAAATACATTGCCCATCTGACCAACCATTCCAGCACCTAAACCAGCACCAAAACCCGCGCCGACAATACCTCCGCTGCTAGGATTTTCCGCGGCTTTCTCCATGGAATTCGCAGCTTGAAATTGCGCATAAGCCCCAAGATTTCCAACCACACCCATGCTACTTCTTTTATCCAGTGCTTTTTCCACTTCTTCCGGAAATGAGATATTCTCAATCAAAAATTTGGTCAGGCCTAATCCGATCTCCTCAAAATCTCCCGTTATCTTTTGCTGGATCAGTGCAGAAACCTCATCGTAGTTGGATGCTAAATCTAATGCTGGAATTTTTGACTCCGCTATGGCATCCATTCCTCTTGATACCGCAATATTGCGCAATTGCTCAGTAATATCGTCTACCGTAAATACCGGAGTCGTCGCCACCAGCTGTTTCATAAATACAGAAACATCTTTCACCTGGAAGGAGAAATTTCCAAATGCACGGAGTCGTATCGGTCCAAATTCTGGATCGCGTAACATGATCGGGTTTTTAGTTCCCCAACGTTGATTGACAAACTGACGGAGATTGACAAAATAAACATCAGCCTTAAAAGGGCTATTAAAGCCATACTTCCAACCTCTGATGGTCGTCATAATCGGCATGTTCTGCGTTGTCAATTCATATCTTCCGGGTTGAAATACATCAGCAACCACCCCCTCATTTAAAAATACGGCTGCTTGTCCTTCCCGTACGGTAAGTTGCGCTCCCATTTTGATCTCATTCTGATACCGTGGAAATTTCCATACAATCGTATCCGTACTATTATCGACCCATTCGATAATGTCAATAAATTCATTTCTGATTTTATCAAATAACCCCATAAATTTTTCTCTTTACAATTACTTACACTAAATGTAAACATTTCCGTGCAAACCAACAATTTTCCGAATCGAACAAGAATCTGCCGATATCTAAAAAATTTAGCCTTTTAAACTACTTATCGTAGTTTATTTTTTATATTTTTGTTAGCTAAGTTCTACATAAATATGAGTACATATAACGAAGACAGTATTAGGTCCCTGGATTGGAAAGAGCATATCCGCCTTCGTCCGGGAATGTACATAGGAAAGTTAGGGGACGGTTCGGCCTACGATGATGGCATCTATGTTTTATTGAAAGAGGTCGTCGACAACTCGATTGACGAATTTGTGATGGGTGCCGGTAAAACCATTGATATCACCGTAAACGAAAACAAAGTTTCAGTACGTGACTATGGTCGTGGGATCCCAATCGGCTCCGTCGTAGATGTAGTTTCCAAAATCAATACCGGTGGTAAATACGACAGCAAGGCCTTCCAAAAATCCGTGGGATTAAATGGTGTGGGTACAAAAGCAGTCAATGCATTATCAAGCCAGTTTACGGTACAATCTTATCGCCAAAATATAACACGTATCGCACAGTTCGCTAAAGGCGAATTGATCAATGACGAACAAAAAGATACTACCCAGCGCAATGGTACATCGGTAACATTCTATCCAGATGATTCTATTTTCAGAAATTACAAATACCGTTCGGAATTTGTAGAGAATATGATCTGGAACTATGTTTTTCTAAACTCAGGTCTTACCATCAACTTCAATGGCCAACGGTTTGTTTCTGAGAATGGCTTAAAAGATCTATTAGAGAGGAATATTGATGCCGAATCCATGCGCTATCCGATCATTCACCTTCGAGGTGATGATATTGAGATTGCGATGACCCACGGTCAACAATATGGAGAAGAATACTATTCTTTTGTTAACGGTCAACATACTACCCAGGGGGGGACACATCAGGCAGCCTTCCGAGAAGCAATTGTCAAAACAATCCGCGAGTTCTACAAAAAAGAATTTGACGCATCCGACATTCGATCTTCAATTATTGGGGCGATAGCCATCAAGGTACAGGAACCCGTTTTCGAGTCCCAAACAAAAACAAAATTGGGTTCTCAGAGCGTCGGACCTGAAGGCCCGACTGTAAGAGGTTTCATTAATGACTTTGTCAAAAAAGCATTGGATGATTATCTGCATAAAAATCCAAGTACAGCAGATGCGCTTCAAAAACGTATTCTTCAATCTGAAAGAGAACGTAAGGATATTGCTGGGATCAAGAAATTAGCCAACGAAAGAGCTAAAAAAGCATCTTTACACAACCGTAAATTGCGTGACTGTAAAGTCCATTTCAGTGATAAAAATGAACGCAACCAAGAGACTACACTTTTCATAACCGAGGGGGACTCCGCATCAGGGTCAATTACCAAGTCACGTGATGTACAGACTCAGGCGGTTTTCAGTTTAAAAGGAAAACCATTGAACTCTTTTGGCATGTCCAAAAAAATTGTTTATGAAAATGAAGAGTTCAATCTCTTGCAACATGCGCTCAACATTGAAGATGGACTCGATGGACTGCGATACAATAATATCGTCATCGCTACCGATGCCGATGTCGATGGAATGCACATCCGTCTTCTATTATTAACGTTTTTCTTACAGTTTTTTCCCGATTTGGTTAAAGCAGGTCACGTATCTATCCTTCAGACACCATTATTCCGTGTTAGGAACAAAAAAGAGACTATTTATTGCTACTCCGATGAAGAAAGGCAGAAAGCAATTGCAAAGCTAGGAGCCAAACCCGAGATCACTCGATTTAAAGGTTTAGGTGAAATATCACCTTCCGAGTTTGGCCTATTTATCGGAAAAGATATCCGTTTGGATCCAGTCATTTTATCAAAAGACAATAAGATTCAACAATTATTAGAATACTACATGGGCAAAAATACACCAGATCGACAAAAACATATTGTTGAAAATCTACGTGTAGAAGTAGACCTTGAAGAAGAACTAACAAAAAAAGCGGGTTAAATTAACCCGCTTTTTTACAGCCTACAACCAATATTCCATGCACGACCAAACCTTAATTCTGATCCAATGTCAAGATGCCGTTGGATTGGTAGCCAATATATCCAACACCCTGGCCAAATATCAGCTTAATATCGTTACCATGCGAGAGTATGTGGACGAAGAAGCAAATAAATTTTTTGTTCGCGTTGTCTGTAATGGTTTATTTCCTGACCAGGCTCAGCTCAGCGATTCGCTGGCTGAAGTACTTCCGCCTTCTGCCCAAATTCAGGTCAACCCCAGTAATCGAAAAAAAATTGTTGTCCTTGTCACCAAAGAACATCATTGTCTAGCAGATATTCTAGTTCGACAGCATTTTGAAACCTGGGGTGCTGAAGTACAGGCAGTCATTGGTAATTATGATACTTTGCGATCGTTCACAGACAAATTTGATATACCTTTTCATTGTATTTCACACGAAGGCTTATCCAAAGAAGATTTCGAAACACAACTGATTACGCAAATCAAACAATACAGTTTTGATTATATCATCCTAGCAAAATTTATGCGCATCCTATCGCCTCTTTTTGTTGCAACATTCGCAAATAGGTTGATCAATATCCATCATTCTTTTCTACCTGCATTTATTGGAGCGAATCCCTACAAGCAGGCACATTCCAGAGGGGTAAAAATTATTGGAGCTACAGCACATTTTGTTACCGATCAGCTTGATGAAGGTCCTATCATCGTTCAGGATATCCGTCACGTCAATCATACCTATACCGTTAAAGATATGGTAACTGCAGGAAAAGAAATTGAAAAAGCAGTTTTAAGCAGAGCGATACGCCTATTGAGCGAAGACCGTGTGATGCTCAACGACTATAAGACCATCGTTTTTGAATAGTGATCACAATCACCACTTTAAACGTATAGTCATTATTTTTTAATCGCGTTATTCTTGATTATTTCGTAAAAGAACTATTTAAGAATGACGCACACTTTCCATATCCCTGTATTGGGGCTAGCTTTTTCAATAGACTCAGCCATTAAAGTCGCACAATACGGAATTTCATCCGTGATGTCCATTGTTGATGATGAACTCATCGAGCGTATGCGCTGCTATTATTGCGGGCAATATCAAATTCAATATCATCCCATCCTTACGACAGATGCTGATTATCGTGCAAATAGAATCACAGCTTATCTCGATCTCGTAGAGCAGGTGGTCAACAGGCAGATAAATTCCCTGAAACATCAATCCTTTACGGAAAATTCGGAACTGACCAAATATTTCCAGCTTCTACCGGATTCACATCCCTCCAAACCGATCTATCATGCGATGGAAATTGAAACAAACCGTGCGGTTAAAACTGCACTACAGGATCTATTGATCACTTACCTGAAACCTGGAGACATTGATGTGAATATCATGTCCAAAGTGGATAAAATAAATTACAGGAACGGCATCGCTTTAGCGCAGCAGCATTCGGATGCCTTATCTGCTTTACGCGGATTCGCCAACTCCACCTTACATTCCGCAGTCGTTCTATCTGCGGGCATGAACCCCCATCTATATGCTTATCTTGCCGAATTACCAGCATTCTTCCCTAAGGAAGACGGCACCTTTGATAAGAAAGTTATATTAAAAGTCAGCGATTTTAGATCATCACTTATCCAAGCAAAATATCTTGCAAAAAGAGGCGTTTGGGTTTCAGAATTCCGTGTAGAATCCGGTTTGAATTGCGGGGGACATGCTTTCGCGACCGACGGCTTTCTATTGGGGCCTATCCTCGAAGAATTCAAAGAAAAAAGAGAAAGCTTGCAAGCTGAGCTCTTTGCAATTTATCAGCACTATTGGCTTACACATGGTGTATCGTTGACAGATTCCCCCCAGATCAGGTATACTGTTCAAGGAGGAATAGGCACTGCCATGGAACATCAGTTTTTATTGGATTATTATAAATTCGACGCAGTAGGTTGGGGATCCCCATTTTTAATGGTTCCGGAAGCTACAACGGTAGACAGTGCAACATTAAAAGCACTCGAGCAGGCTGAACAGACAGACTTCTATTGTAGTGGAGCCTCGCCTTTAGGTGTTCCCTTTAATAATTTCAGGCCCAGTAGTGCTGAAAAACTACGATTGGAACGTATCCAAAAAGGAAGACCCGGAAGTCCTTGTAAAAAAGAATATCTTGTTTCTAATCGGGAATTTGGAGACAAGCCCCTTTGTACCGCTTCACGTGCCTATCAGTATCAAAAGATTCAAGATCTGCAAAAACAACAACTTAGCGCAGAAGAATATAGCAAGGCATTCGATACCATTACCGAAAAAACCTGTCTCTGTGAGGGGCTAGCAGCTCCGGCTTATCTCAAATATGGTATCCAACAAAAAAGAGAGCAGACAGCAGTCTCCATTTGTCCTGGGCCAAATCTGTACTGGTTTAAAAAACAATATTCGTTAAAGCAGATGATTGATCACATCTATGGTCGTGTATCGCTACTGGAGCATGCTGATCGGCCATTTGTACTGATCAATGAATTAAACCTGTATATCGATCATATCCAAAAATATGTGAGTGATAATCAAGATAAACTTAATGACAAGAAAGTAAAATATGTCGATAAATTCAAGGCACAATTACAGGCGGGGATAGATTACTACCATACGCTACAGGATCAGTTTTCCTGTTTTCCTAAAAACACGATAGAAGCGATACCCTTACAACTGGAACTTGCTACCGTCCGCTTAAAAAATATTCATATTTAGGCAAGTTGATATCGGTGAGATCCTAAAAATAAACGCGGCAGGTTTGGTAAACCTGCCGCGTTTTATGTTATTATGGACTTTCCTTTACAAATGGTAAGGTCTACTTTGCAATTTTACGGAATTTCCCAAAAACACCTAATGGTAGTTTTGGTCCTGCAGTAGCCTGTAGAAAAAGCTCACCGATTTCCAAATTCTCTACTTTTGGAAAGGCAGTTTTTATTAAATTCTCCACAATGACCGAAGAAAAACCCAATGAATAGGTATTTAAGATCAAGAAATGCTCTTTAGGATCCAATAATTGAACAACCTCAGTCATCATCTCCATAATATGATCTTCAAGCTTCCATTTCTCCCCTTTTGGCCCATGCCCATATGCCGGTGGGTCCAAAATAATACCATTGTATGTATTTCCGCGTTTAAGCTCACGCTTGACGAACTTCAATGCATCCTCAACTACCCAACGAATATTATCCAGATTGGAAATCTCCATATTTTCATTGGCCCAGGTCACTACCTGCTTGATGGAGTCCACATGTGTTGTGTCTGCTCCTGCGGCCTTGGCTATTAAAGAAGCACCACCTGTATAAGCAAAAAGATTTAAAACTTTAGGTTTTTCAGTTTTGAAGGAACGGACAGACTCCGAAATATAATCCCAATTAACAGCCTGTTCAGGAAATATTCCGACATGCTTAAATGAGGTAAGCCCCAATCTAAATTTGATTGCTACATCATCGTTTTTATATTGGATATGCCAACGGTCCTGAATTTTCGGATTTTTTTTCAACCATTCTCCGGAAGTAGCCGACCGTCCTTTGAATTTGATATGGTAACGTTTGTTCCATTCTGCATCGCTCAAAGCCTTGGGCCATACTGCCTGCGGTTCAGGTCTGATTAATATCAGGTCGCCAAAACGTTCTAATTTTTCAAAATCACCACAGTCAATGAGTTCATAGTCTTCCCAATGTTGTGGGGTCAATAGTTGTATATTTGTAGTTGCCAAAATCAAAATTTTCCGACAAAACTAAGCTAAATTTCTTGCATATTGAAATTTACCACTCCACATCCTCCTTAAAGACATACATCACACTAACAAACCGCATAAAAAACTCATATGAAACAATATGGTGAGCTTATAGAAAAACAACGGCGCCAATCTCGTAGTGCTGGCACACATCATTTCTACCTTATTGCCCCATAGATGCCTTGGCGCTTTTCATCAATGGACTTGCAAACACGAAATTATTTAATTCTTCGACATCCGACCGCATCATATCCTTATTGGATCCCTCCCAAAATTTCTGCCCTTTATATAAGAACAGAATATATTCCCCAATCCCCATAACAGAATTCATATCGTGAGTTACAACGACGGTAGTGCATTTCAATTCCTGCGTAATTTTAAGTACCAATTCATCAATAACAATAGAGGTTTCCGGATCTAGGCCTGAATTGGGTTCATCACAAAAAAGGTATTTGGGATTCATACTGATTGCACGTGCAATACCTACACGTTTTTTCATCCCACCGGATAATTCCGCTGGAAATAACTTGTTTCGTCCCTCTAAATTCACTTGTTCCAAACAATGATTTGCACGGTCTAACTTTTCCGATTTAGACATATCCGTAAACATGTCCAGTGAAAACATAATATTCTGTTCAACCGTCATTGAATCAAACAAAGCTGAATTTTGGAACAGCATACCTATTTCTTTCCGGATCGGCACGCGTTCCTCAAAATTCATCCGTGTGAAATCCGTTTGATCAAACAATACCTTTCCCTTTTCCGGATGATGTAACCCGACAATACACTTAAGCAAAGTACTTTTCCCAGAACCGGATCCGCCAATAATTAAGCTTACTTTTCCCGGTTCAAAACTCGCACTGATACCCTTTAGAACATGATTATCACCAAAGGATTTATTTATATTTTCGATTTGAATCATAGAATCTCCTTAAAGCATTAACGCTGTAATGACATAATCCGCAGCTAGAATGGTAATACAGCCCACCACAACAGCTTCTGTACTTGCCTGGCCCACTTCAAGGGCTCCCCCCTTCACATTATACCCTTTATATGCCGACACCGAAGTAATGATAAAACCAAACACCACCGCTTTTACAAGTGCTACTGTGACTGTAAAGCCATTAAAATTATCCTGAATACCCAAAATATAATCTGCCGGCGTTACAGCTCCAGAAAGAGAACCGCCCAATAGCCCCCCTACTAATGCGCAGACAATAGCGATAATAACCAACATCGGTATCATCGTCACCCCAGCCAATATTTTGGGCAATATCAGGTATCCAGGAGCATTAATACCCATAATCTCCAAGGCATCGATCTGCTCTGTCACACGCATTGAGCCAATTTGAGAAGAAATGGATGAACCGATTTTCCCCATCAATACCAATCCCGAAATAGTAGGCCCTAACTCTAAAATATTTGAATCTCTATTGATAGAACCAATAATCGAATTGGGAATAAGGTCGGAAACCATCTGAAAAGCGATCTGCATTGTCATTACCGCCCCGATAAAAGTCGAAATGATCACAATAAGTCCCAACGATCCTATCCCGATATCCGTCATGGCCAATAAAGTTTCTTTCCAATAAATCTGTCCTTTCTCAGGTTTCTTAAAGACTGACTTCAGGAGTATAAGATATGCACCAATGTGATGAAAAATCATATTATCAATTTAAATTCCACGTATTATACATTCTAAACGTCATGTTTTGTCCATGTATCCACTAAAGGTAATTAATTCCAACAAATATATAAACAAGCAGAATCCCAAAAAGTGGGAGAAAAACGAAATTACTTACCGACCAATTAGTCACATTTACCGAATTTTTATGTATAATAGCCTAATCTTTCATACAGTGTCCAATAAAGCGATTTACTTTTGGGGTATATAACAAAACGGAATTAGTCATGAATACACAACGTATAACAACTGGAATTACAATTCTTTTTATAGGGATTATTCTTTTACTATCCCAACTCAATAGCATCTCCTTTAACTGGGTTGGAATTTTCAGGTATTGGCCCTTATTCATTGTCCTTGCCGGGATCCGCATGTTGGTACCGAAGGATCAACAAATAGGACAGTTTATTGCCATAGGTGCTACTGTGGTCATATTGGGCTTTCTTACTTATATCGGTTTATCCACTCCGAAAGAACCTTTATTAACGCAATTACTCAAAAATAAAGGTTTGCACATTCATAGTGACGACGATCCGAACGATAAGACCAACTATACAACACAAAAACTACAGGTACCCTTGGACAATAAAATCCAAAGCGCAACTTTGAATATCGATCTTGGAGCTACTTCTTTAAAAAACGATAGCACCACAACATCGTCCATCTTCACCGCGTATAATACCTCCGGTGATTACCTCTTGGGGATGACGACTCATGGCGAATCTCCAGATAAAATAAACATCAACTTAAAAGGTAAATCCAAAGACAAAGATTTTAACAGCAAAAACAACAATACCTACATTGCACTCAACCCGGCTATCGTGTGGAAGCTAAACTTTGATATCGGCGCCATCGATGCCAAACTGGATCTTTCACCCTATAAAGTTGAAGTATTGGATATTGATGCTGGTGCGACAAGTCTAAGATTAAAACTTGGACAACCTTTAGCGAATACAAAAATATCCATGGATGCCGGAGCATCATCCATTGAAATTTCCATTCCAAAAAATGCAGCTTGCCGCATTACTAGTGATAATGCCTTATCATCAACTTCTTATGAAGGCGATTTCCTCAAGACAGATGGTATGGTGAAATCCACAAATTATGATGCTGCGACCGAAAAGTTTGATTTCAACATCAATGGTGGAATTACATCAATAAAAATCAGAAGATATTAATTGACAGCGAATTTTTAGTCAAGAAAAGCTAACTTTGTGTTATATATGAACACAAGTAATATGTTGACTTTACCGGGAATCTATTGCAATTCCAAGGTAGAATATTCGAGATGGAAAACCAGGGAAATTCAGATTGGTGATATCCCTATGGGTGGAGACAACCCCATCCGTATTCAAAGTATGACTACGATGGATACGATGGATACGATGGGTTCTGTTGAACAGACCATTCGCATGGTAGAAGCTGGTTGTGAATATGTTCGTATCACTGCACCTAGCATAAAAGAAGCCCAGAACCTAGCAAATATAAAAAGTGAGCTTCGCAAAAGAGGCTACCATGTACCCTTAGTGGCCGATATACACTTTACGCCAAATGCGGCTGAGGTAGCTGCCCGTATTGTCGAGAAAGTTAGGGTCAATCCCGGCAACTATGCCGATAAGAAGAAATTTGACCTGTTATCCTATACAGAAGCGGAATATAAATTAGAACTTGAACGAATCTATGCGAAGTTTACACCACTGGTCAACATTTGCAAGGAGTACGGTACTGCGATGCGAATTGGCACAAACCATGGTTCGCTTTCAGATCGGATCATGAGCCATTATGGTGATACACCGGAAGGAATGGTAGAATCCGCCATGGAATTCATCCGGATGTGTGAAGATCTCAATTTCTATAACCTATGCATTTCGATGAAATCCTCCAATCCTCAGGTTATGGTCAAAGCCTATCGTCTGCTGGTTGAAAAGATGGTTGCCGAAAACATGAACTATCCCTTACATCTTGGTGTAACGGAGGCCGGTGATGGAGAAGACGGGCGTGTGAAATCTGCCGTAGGGATAGGCACCTTGCTGGAAGACGGACTTGGAGATACGGTAAGAGTTTCCCTGACCGAAGAGCCAGAACGCGAAGCTCCGGTGGCAATAGCTTTGGTCAATAGATATAGCAAGCGAAAAGCAACCTTGGCCAATCAACCGACAGCAGAAATTGTACAACTCTCTCCAGATAGCCCCACTATTCCCTATCAGAGCCAGGAGGTCAATACCTTCATTGGCGGTTCGCTGGTACCCCGGATAGTGACAGATATCTCAAATGAGAATCTAAAAGACGCGCAAATTCTAGCCAAAGTTGGTTACCGCTATGACCTGCTTTTGGATAAATATCATATGGGTGAGCAATCCGTAGATTTTGTTTATCTAGGAGATCATCTCCCTTCATTTAATATGCCCGCAAATTTAAAACAGGTATATAATTTTGGGACTTGGTCTAACCTTAAAGACAAAACAAATATCCATCCACTCTATACATTGGAAGAGTTTGTTCATGCAGAAAATAAGGACAGTGTGCTGAATATGGTAAAAATTCGTAATACGGACTTAACGAGCCCGCTATTTGAATCCTTACCGCTAGACAAGACCGTTGTATTTATATTAGAAACCGATCATACACACGGGATGGCCGATCAACGGCAATTTTTCCGAAATCTGCAAGAAATCGGTATCGATAATCCCGTTATTATCAAAAGGTCCTATCGTAAAGAGTACTTTTCAGGTCCTATGGGTGAATTTATGGATCCAGAGGAACCGATCTCGAAAATACAATTGTATGCTTCCACAGACATGGGAGCATTATTAATCGATGGTTTAGGTTCGGGTATATGGATTGATTCTCCGGCTACACCATTAGAAAATATCGCATCTCTTTCCTTTGGAATATTGCAGGCAACCCGTTCGAGAATATCAAAAACAGAATACATCTCTTGCCCGAGCTGTGGTAGAACATTATTTGATCTTCAGGAGACTACCCAAATGATACGTAGTCGTACCAATCACCTCAAAGGCCTTAAAATAGGCATCATGGGTTGTATCGTGAATGGTCCCGGCGAGATGGCAGACGCGGATTATGGTTATGTTGGTGCTGGTCCTGACAAAGTAACCCTATATAGAGGCCAAAAGGTTGTCAAAAAGAATGTAAGTTCCGCAAAAGCATTAGACGAATTGATCAAGATCATCCAAGAGGATGGGCTATGGGTTGATGAAGTTCAAGAATAAATTAAAAAAGAAGGGAATCAAATGATTCCCTTCTTTTTTTTATAATGATTTTGATTTGTCAAATCTTATCTTATTATCAAAAAATTAGCGAACAGAAAATCTTTTTACCACAGTCTCTGATCCCGCAACGACCCGCAGGAAATAAAAACCGGTTGTTAATTTACCGCCATGTTCAAAAGAAAGATTCTGCACACCAGCCTCAAGATTTCCGTTCATTAGTTGTAAAATTTCGTTGCCTAAAGCATCCATGACTTTAATAGATACAGCAGACGACTTTGCTAATTTAAAGGAAAGGTTAACCTGTTCGGCGATAGGATTATAGAATACTTTCACATTATTGATTAATTTCTCGGTATCCTTGATATTATTATCTCCAAATTCCGCATTTTCATTCCAAGTAGCTTGCAAAGAAGTATGGTTATCAGGAGAATTCGCATACACCTGTCCTACCCCGCTGCACAAAGTCAGTGCGGTAATAAGTGTTAAATAAGCTGCTTTAAGTAGATTTCTCCTCATAGTGTTAAATTAGACTTCAAATATTGGTTACGGTTTAATCAAATATAACGCTAACTATTTGAATTATCAACAACAAAGTTAGTATTTTGTTTAAAAGTTTTTTAGTGAAAGTAAGGATCGGTAGATTCTTTTAACAAATTTTAACAGCTATTGCGCATGTCAAATGAAATGCTAAAATTTGGCGCAGTAAATGTACTTGTTTAAAGTACAAACAAAAAGTATATTTTTGCATTATATTTTGAAATAAAATAATCATTAAATGACAGATAACAGTCATCACAACAGTATCAATAAAGTAAGCTTCGCTGGATTATTGATCAGTTTAGGAATCGTGTTTGGAGATATCGGTACCTCACCGCTATATGTCTTCAAAGCAATCATGGGACAAGGTGCCATTCAAAAAGATCTTGTTTTGGGTGGTCTCTCCTGCGTATTTTGGACACTGACACTGCAAACAACCATCAAATACGTTTGGGTAACCCTGCGTGCGGACAACAAAGGCGAGGGTGGGATTCTTTCACTTTATTCTTTAGTTCGCAAACGGGCACCATGGTTGATTTTCCCTGCAATGATCGGCGCAGCAACGCTACTAGCTGACGGGATGATTACACCAGCCATCACCATATCCTCTGCGATAGAAGGTTTGGACATTAAATTTCCAGGGTTACCCACTGTACCTATTGTCGTTACAATTATTTCCCTACTTTTTATTATTCAACGGTTTGGTACTTCTGTTGTTGGAAAGGTATTCGGCCCATTAATGACCATATGGTTCACCATTATTGGTGTCCTTGGTTTATCTCACCTACATTTGGCACCGGAGGTCATGAAGGCGATTAATCCATATTATGCCTTTCATATCCTAGTAACTTACCCACACTCCTTACTCTTGATCGGGGCAGTATTCCTCTGTACAACAGGAGCGGAAGCCTTGTATTCAGATATGGGACACTGTGGCAAGGCCAATATTCGCATTAGCTGGATCTATGTCAAGATCACATTGGTATTAAATTATTTTGGTCAAGGCGCCTGGTTATTAACACAGGAAGGTCGTGTTTTAGGTGGAGCAAATCCGTTTTACTCCATTATGCCAGATTGGTTTATCGGTTACGGTATTGCTATCGCAACTATTGCTGCCGTGATCGCCAGTCAGGCCATGATATCCGGATCCTATACCTTAATTTCAGAAGCTGTACGTCTAAATATCTGGCCCAAAGTCGCCATCCGCTACCCAAGCGAGCATAAAGGGCAACTCTATGTACCTTCGATCAACCTTATTCTCTGGATTGGCTGTATGATTGTTATCTGGGTTTTTGAAGAATCGAGCAAAATGGATGCAGCCTATGGTCTCGCCATTAACTTAACGGTACTGATGACAACCGTTTTAATGGGATATTTCCTAGCGATGAAGAAAGTCAATCGCGTACTGATTGGCGTTTTCTTAGTTGCCTATTTTGTGATCGAATTAACCTTTTTGATCGGTAACGGTGTAAAAATTGCCCATGGTGGCTGGTTGACACTTTTGTTGGCAATCGCCCTGTTTGGTACAATGTATTGTTGGTATACCGCGCGTAAGATTAAAAATCGTTTTGTCAATTTTATCAATATCAACAAATACTATCCGATTATATCGGAATTGAGTGAAGACAAGTCCGTACCGCCTTTTGCTTCACATTTGGTATACTTGACCAGCGCAAATTTCAAATCTGAAATTGAAGCAAAAATTATCTACTCCATCATTAATAAAAAACCTAAGCGCGCTGACGTTTACTGGTTAGTCCATGTAGATGTGATGGATCATCCCCACACCCGGGAGTACTCCATTGATCAACTAATCCCTGGAAAACTTATACGGATCGACTTTAAATTAGGTTTTAGAGAAGAACAGCGTATCAGTCTACTTTTCAGGAAAGTCGTTGAAGACATGGTTAAAAAAGGCGAAATCGACATTACAAGCCAATACGACACATTGCGTAAACATAATATCCCTGGAGATTTTAAATTTGTTGTACTGGAAAAAGTACTGTCCAAAACCAACCAGATGTCCTGGATCGAAAAAGTCATTATGGATATTTACGGATACCTGAAAAAAATGAGCTTATCGGAAGAAAAAGGATTCGGTCTGGACTCCAGTTTCGTTACGATTGAGCGGGTTCCGTTAAACTTTCCGCAGACATCGGAGGTTCATCTCACACGGAAAGATTAAGTCATTAAAGGTGGTGCAAAAGCATCACCTTTTTTATTCAATAGAATTCCATTACTTTTGTTGCAAATATTATAACATGGCAGACGCTAATCCAACAAAGAAATTACACCCTCGAAATAGACATCTCGATAATTACAATTTTGACGAGCTTAGCAAAATCGAACCCTCATTAAAAGATTTTGTTACACTCAATGCCTATAAAATCAAAACGATTGATTTTAACAATCCCGAAGCTGTTAAAGTATTAAATCAAGCACTTCTAAAAAAATACTATCACATCCAACATTGGGATATTCCAAAAGAAAATCTATGCCCACCTATCCCAGGCAGAGCAGACTATATCCATTATGTTGCTGATGTACTTGCCAGAGATAATAATGGCGAAATCCCAAAAGGGGGGAAAGTACGGGTCCTCGATATCGGCGTGGGAGCGAGTTGTATCTATCCTATTATCGGCCACCAAGAATATGGGTGGAGTTTTGTTGGCTCAGAAATTATTAAAAGAGCTTATAAAAACGCGATTGAAATTACGCGTACCAACATGAGCTTAAAAAAGAACATCCAGATAAGATTACAAAACAATCCAAAAGCGATTTTCAAAGATATCATTCTTCCAGATGAAAAATTTGATATGATCATCTGCAACCCGCCCTTCTTTAGTTCCCAAACAGAAGCATTACAACAATCCGTACGTAAAACCACGGGTATAAAAAATGCTAAATTAGACGAGAACACTGTTGTGCAGACTTTTTCAGGACAAGGAAGTGAGCTTTGGTGCGATGGTGGCGAGAAAGCCTTCTTGACTCGCATGATATTTGAAAGTCAGTTCTATAAAGATCAGGTTAAATGGTTCTCTTCATTGGTGGCTCACCGTGAAGATGTCCGTTTCTTACAGCATAAACTAAAAAAAATCAACGTAAAAGAATCTGAAGTCATCCGCATGGAACAAGGCAACAAAGTAAGCCGAATCCTATTGTGGCGATTTTAAATTAAACAAAAAAGGAGCTTTAAAAGCTCCTTTTTTGTTTAAAGAATTAGATTCCAGCACTAAATAGATACCGATTTATTTAACTTGGAATGTTTATAGCCATACATAAAATAAACGCCCAGTCCAATCACCAACCAAATCACAAAAATAATCCAGTTACTGGCCCCGAGCTCCGTCATCAGATACAAATTGATCAAAATTCCAATAACAGGCAAGAGCGAAAAATTCATCTTAAAGCTATAAACGCTCAACCCCAGCCAGGTAAGCCAAAAAATAATCACCAACATTTTATGCTCTAGGATTTCAACCAGTGATAAAGACTTCCACTCCTGTATGGTCTCCTTCGCATAGATAGAAATCATTACTATTGCGACAAGAAGTCCTAGTCCTACTATATATTTACCATTGATGTATGGAACTTTAAATTTAGATTTGGCCGATAAGCCCGAATAGTCCATATACAGTACACCAGCACACACTAAAATAAAAGCAAAGAAGGTACCGACGCTTGTCAAATCGACAAAAAAGTCCATCTTGAAAAATAAAGAAGGAATTGCGACGACTAGACCCGTTACAATTGTTGCGAAAGAAGGTGTTTTATATTTTGGATGAATTGTCGCAAACTTCTTCCACAATAAACCATCCCGGCTCATTGTCATCCAAATCCTTGGTTGAGCCAATTGATAGACCAAGAGTGCGCTCGTAATCGCAATAACCGATGTTACCGATATAATGCCAGCCATATGGTCAAATCCGACATATTTAAACACGAACGCCAAAGGATCTTTGACATTAAGTTCGGTGTAGTTTACCATACCTGTAAGAACCAAAGTAATAGCAACATACAATACCGTACAGATCAGTAGGCAATAAATCATGGCTTTAGGCAGATCCCGTTGCGGATTTTTACATTCCTCAGCAGTTGTGGAAATCGAATCAAACCCGATAAAAGCAAAGAATACGGCAGCCACACTTCCAAGCACCCCTTGTAAGCCATTTGGCGCAAAAGGAGTCCAATTTTCAGGTTTCACGTAAAATATACCACCAAAAATAACCGCTAGGATGATCCCGACCTTGATCATCACCATAATCATACTCGCTTTTTGGGACTCCTTGATGCCTATATAAACAAGCCACGTAACCAAAAATGTAATTACACCTGCCGGCAAATCAAATATAATAGGCATTCCTGCGATCCGAGGAGCGCTGTTAAAAGCTGCTAGACCATGTTGGTCAATGGCCGTAAGGCTTGCTACACCGTGTTGGTTCATTTTATCAACAGCATCATAAGCGTATCCGGGCGCCATGGAAAGCCAAGCGGGGATATGTAAACCAAAGCCCTCCAGCATCGAAACAAAATACTGCGACCAGGAAATAGCAATAACAGTATTGGAAACCGCATATTCCAACACGAGCGCCCAACCTATAATCCAGGCAAACAGTTCTCCAAAAGCCACATAAGCATACGTATAAGCCGATCCGGAGACGGGTACAGTACTAGCAAACTGTGCATATGCCAGAGCTGTAAACACGCAGGCAAAGGCCGTAAAAATAAAAAGAAGAGAAACAGCGGGACCACCTTCATAACTCGCTAATCCGATGGTGCTAAAGATTCCAGCGCCCACAATAGCGGCTATACCCAATGAAACCAGATCGGTTACCCCCAAAACCTTCGCGAGGCCAGTTCCACCCTCCTTTTGGGTATCCGCTAGGATCTGATCAACACTTTTCTTCCGAAAAAGTCTATGTGACATGTAAAATTAGTTTTATACGTAAAATTATGCGAAAATAAATATTTTCAAGGTCTTATACTATTGGTATTTTTCAGGTAGACTATTTAAAGTCGACCAATTCATAATGAATATCATGGTAAATCTCCTGATAATCCCCCATATGATGCTGTAAATAAGAAATCAACTGAGAAGTCAATAATTCACGTTGCTGCTCCTGAACCTCAAATTGCCATACACGTTTACAGATATTGAAAAGCGCACCAGCAATTTTTTCAATATGTGCATAATCATAGATGTATTTCCAGTCAATAAATTGATGGTAAAATTTCTCAAATTTAGGGATATCATCTAATTGGTTTATTTTGAGAAATTTTCGCACGGCCTCGTCATTCACCTGAGACATTGCAGTGTAGAATTTATCTATGGAAACCGCTTTTTGCTGTGTCAGGATATGATCCAATAATAGCTCCAATGCAATATGTGCCATAAAGGAAGGCCGAATTGGCAGTCCCTGTAAACTGGACTGTATCTGTAACTTTAATTGATGTGTATGATGAAAAAAATACGTTGAATTATGAAAAAGGCGATCAACTTCAATATGACGGTTCCAGCCGATATAAAGTTGTTCCAACAAGGGATTATCCAGCAGTTGATCTTCGTATTGTCGGGGCTTGAGCACAAAAGTTTTATCGGCATTTTTTAATAAGTCGGGTAGCAATCCACCGATTATTCGCTCGGGATTGGTCGCAAACCGCTCAAAATAAAAATGGGATAAAAAATTCATATTAGCTTATTAGCGTGTGCTTTTATCAGGAATTATTCGCTCAATATACGCTTAATCTCCTATCTTTGCATCTTGTAAATTAAAAAATTAAATCCATTTAACAATGAGCTTTGTAGAAGAATTACGTTGGAGAGGCATGTTGCAAGATATTATGCCTGGAACTGAAGACTTACTGAATAAAGAAAAAGTCGCTGGCTATATTGGCTTTGATCCCACAGGAGACTCTCTACACGTAGGACACTTAACTCAAATCATGACCTTGATCCATTTCCAAAATGCGGGCCATAAACCCGTGGCATTGGTAGGTGGAGCAACAGGAATGATTGGAGACCCTTCTTTCAAATCTGCAGAGCGTAACTTACTTGACGAGGCAACTTTACAACATAATGTTACCTGTCTAAAAAAACAGTTAGGCAAATTTCTTGAATTTGGAGAAGGCGAAAATGATGCCCAAATGGTTAATAATTACGACTGGTTCAAAGATTTCAAATTTTTGGATTTTATTCGTGATATCGGTAAAATGATTACCGTAAACTATATGATGGCAAAGGATTCCGTAAAAAAACGTTTAGAAGGGGACAATGGTCTATCATTTACGGAGTTTACCTATCAATTGATTCAAGGTTACGATTTTTATTACCTATGGAAACACCACAATTGTAAAATACAAATGGGTGGATCTGATCAATGGGGTAATATTGTCACCGGAAGTGAAATGATCCGTCGCCAAGATCAAGGCACAGCTTATGCAATCACCACACAATTGATTAAAAAAGCAGATGGCCAAAAATTCGGTAAAACAGAATCTGGAGCAGTGTGGCTTGATCCAAAGAAGACTTCACCCTATAAATATTACCAATTCTGGTTAAACACATCCGATGACGATGCTAAAAACTGGATTAAGATCTTTACGCTTAAACCACAGGCTGAAATTGAGGCGATCATTGCTGAACATGACGCAGCACCACATTTACGCATTGTCCAAAAAGCATTGGCCAAAGATATTACCATTCGTACGCACTCCGAAGAAGCTTATGAAACTGCGATCAAGACATCTGAGTTTCTTTTTGGCAATGGCACATTGGAATTTTTAGACAACCTGGATCACGAGGCTGTAATGGAAGTATTTGAAGGTATTCCGCAGTTCGAAGTAACAAAAGAAGATCTAAAGGCAGGAATCAATATTCTCGATCTTTTAGCTGTAAATACGCAGGTTTTCCCTTCAAAAGGCGAAGCACGTAAAATGCTCCAAGGAGGTGGTGTTTCTATCAACCGCGAAAAAGTAACAGATAGCGAGCAAATTATCACCGAAAGCAATTTGGTGAATAATAAATACATCATTGCACAGCGAGGCAAGAAAAACTATTATTTGATTATTGCATAAGTGTAGTTTTATTTAATAAAAAACCCTTTTAACCGTGTTAAAAGGGTTTTTTATTTCTGATAAATAGCCACTCCACTAGGTCACAAGAACCTAACCCATTTTAAACTCATTTCGGCCCTTTAACCATTTATTTCAATAGCTTTTCAAAAGCACGACGGGAGGCACCGCGAAAATACACCTCCCCGCAATATTGATAGCCCAACTTGTCAAATACATGTAACATACCGGCATTATCAAAATTCGTATCTACCTTGATACTATATACAGCATTCTGGACAGCGATTTCTTCCACTCCTTGCATAATAGCCGTACCAACACCTTTTATATGGGGATCCTGAGCCGAAGCCAAACGGTGAATGCCTACATATTCACCATCGCTAAGCCATTTACCATCAATATCATTGTAAGCAGGCTCAATATCGAAAATAATAGCAACATACCCAATGATGTTACCATCAAATTCCAACACATGCCCATATTCTCTATCGATATCAGATTGCACTACATCCTCATTTGGATAACCGTCTTGCCACTGCCGGCTCCCCTGCTCCTTGCGCAATGCTATTGCCTGCTGTATAATCTCCCAAATTCTTCCTTTATCAGTTTGTTTCGCTTTCCGTATCTGAAACTTATTCATAATGCCTTAATTTGATCAGTAAAGCTACATAATTTACTTTAACTCTAAAAGACAGACCAAACAGGACTATTCTTTCCTGTTTACCGCTATCTTAATAGCAAATCTCTTCTCAGGGCATAGTATTTGCTAGTTATAATTGCTATTATTCATTTAGTAGCCTATCTGAAATTATTCGTTTATGAAAAAAATACAAACTTAAAATAATAGTCTACATGATCTTCAAAATACTATCAAAATAACTAAGTTTGTAAGCAGTATAATTGTGAGCTTTTCAATGTCAAATAAAGGAAATACATTTAGGCAGGCAGGAAATTCAGTTTCTGGCAAGCGTGCCCTATCAAAAGAATCGGCAACATTTAAAAAGGAAAAAAGTCAAAAGCCCAGCATCCCTAGAGATTATTCAGATGCCCAGCAGAAGACTGTCAAAATTTTAGGGATTTTGTTGATCTTACTTTCATTGGCCTTTGCCACCGCTTTTGTTTCCTATCTTTTTACCTGGGAAGATGACCAAAGTTATATCGCCAAAACAAATGGCGGTTGGAGCACCCTTTTTAGTTCGTCCGAAGAAATTCACGATGAGGCTGTCGAACTACCTGTCGTTGACAATAAGTTAGGAAAATTTGGAGCCTTACTTGCCAACCAGTTTATGTATGAGTGGTTTGGGGTTGCTTCTTTCCTTTTTATCCCGGTATTGTTCATTTTGGGCTATCGTTTATTATTCAAAAAATCATTACTTCCACTATACCGCACTGTCGTTTATTCATTTGTAGCGATTGTTTTTATTTCAGTCACATTGGGATTTTTACACGGTTTTATGGCAGATACACCACATATGCTGGAAGGTAAATTTGGTTTTTGGACCAATAAGCTCTTGGAAGCACAGGTGGGAGTTGTGGGTGTGGGCTGTATTTTAGCATTCGCGTACCTGACGACATTGATACTCTTGTACAATTTAGATTTTAAATTCGTCTTGTTTAGCAATCGCAAATCCAAATCGTTATCCGAGGATCTCGAGGATGAAGACGAAGAAGATTCCTATTCCACAAATAGTTTAAGAACGAAAGTTCATGTTGAAGATGATTCGATACAATCTGTGAGAGAATCCTTCCAACGGCCAACTTCAATCAATGAACGGTTTCAATCCAATCGGGAGAAAAATTTACAGGAAGAGCTTGAGCGCCCCGCATTTACGCATCATCCCATACCAGAGGCACAAATAGATCCAAAGGACAAGGTTGTCCTCACCTTTGATGATAGCCCGCTGGAACGCACAGAACATACGCCCTCAATTAGCTTCACCATTGATCAACCGGAGGATGATAACGAAGATGAAGAAGATACCCTACACCTTCAGGCGAATTCCAGTCCGAGCATATCGATTGCAGCACCTGCGGAGCCAGAACCTCCTCTTGAGGTTGCTGTAATCCCAGGTCTAGTTGTCGAAGACATCAAAGAGGAAAAGGAAATAACAGCAAGTGATCTTGTTGCCCAATTTGGTCAATATGACCCAAAATTAGACCTATCAGGCTATCAACATCCGACACTTGACTTGCTCAGAGATTACGGAACAGGGAAAATAACGATCAATCAACATGAACTTGAAGCCAACAAAAACAAGATTGTTGATACGCTTAGAAATTATAGCATTGAGATTGAAAGTATAAAAGCGACAATCGGACCTACGGTTACCTTATATGAGATTATCCCGAAACCAGGTGTACGGATTTCAAAAATCAAAAACCTGGAAGACGATATTGCCTTAAGCCTTGCGGCACTCGGAATCCGGATTATTGCACCAATGCCAGGTAAAGGAACCATCGGGATCGAGGTACCAAATTCGAGTCCAGAAATGGTCTCCATGCGCTCGGTTTTAGCGACGGAGAAATTCCAAAAAACGGATATGGATTTACCAATTGCCTTGGGAAAAACCATATCCAATGAAGTGTACATTGCTGATTTGGCAAAGATGCCCCACCTTTTGGTTGCGGGAGCTACGGGCCAGGGTAAATCAGTCGGTATCAATGCGATTTTGACATCCCTATTGTACAAAAAGCATCCTGCTGAGCTTAAATTTGTGCTTGTCGACCCTAAAAAAGTGGAACTTTCTCTATTCAAAAAAGTTGAACGCCATTTCTTGGCCAAGCTACCGGATGAGGAGGAAGCGATCATTACAGATACAAAAAAGGTAATCAATACCTTAAACTCACTTTGTATTGAAATGGACCAGCGTTATGACCTATTGAAAAACGCACAGGTTCGGAATTTAAAGGAATATAATGCAAAATTTATCAATCGTAGATTAAACCCTGAGGAGGGTCATCGATTCTTACCATATATCGTTCTTATTGTTGATGAGTTTGCCGATTTGATGATGACTGCCGGAAAAGAAGTCGAAACCCCTATTGCACGATTGGCCCAATTGGCCCGTGCCGTGGGAATTCACCTGGTCATTGCGACCCAACGTCCTTCAGTCAATATCATTACAGGTACAATCAAAGCCAACTTCCCGGCACGTCTTGCTTTCCGTGTATTATCGAAAGTAGATTCGCGAACTATCTTAGATACGGGCGGAGCAGACCAGTTAATTGGTCGCGGGGATATGCTACTGGCTACTGGAAGTGATTTGATACGTATCCAGTGTGCATTTGTCGATACACCAGAAGTTGAACAGATTTCCGATTACATCGGAGCGCAACGCGGTTATCCATCGGCATTTATGCTGCCGGAATATGTAGATGAAAACGGAGAGGGTTCAGGTAGTGTAGATTTTGATCCAAAAGATCGCGATCAATTGTTTGAAGAAGCTGCCCGTTTGATTGTCATGCATCAACAAGGCTCTACATCCTTAATCCAACGTAAATTGAAATTGGGTTATAACAGAGCTGGACGAATCATCGATCAACTGGAAGCCGCCGGAATTGTAGGCCCATTTGAAGGAAGTAAAGCACGTGAAGTACTTTATCCCGATGAATATTCATTAGAACAGTATTTGGAGACGCTAAGAAACAATTAACATGAAAAAACAACTCGGATTAGTGCTGAGCTTTTTGCTACTTATAGGGAGTCAATATGGCTATGCACAAAATGACGCAAAAGCATTACTTAATAAAATAAGTCAAAAATACAATGGATATAAGACCATACAGGCTGGTTTCACATTGGACATCAGACAAGCAAATGGCGGTACGCACAGCGATGTAGGCACACTGTATCTCGACAAGGCAAATAACAAATACCATGTCAACACCAAAAATCAAATTCTGATTTCAGATTCCAAAACGCAATGGAATATCATGAAAGCAGAGAAAGAAGTTGAAATATCGGAAGCAAGCAACTCGACAAATGAGATCAATCCCACAAATATTTTCTCGTTTTATACCTCCGGGTTCAAGTATGCTTTAGCACGTGCGGAAAAAGCAAAGGGAACGAGTTTAAGTGTTGTGGAATTGACACCGGTTGATAGCAAAAAGAACTATTCCAAAATTAAATTGCGGATCAATAAAGCGAATAATTTGATTTATGATACGACTATTTTTGATAAGAGTGGTAATCGTTATACCTACACCTTGAATGCACAGGAAGGAAACAAGAACATTGCATCCAGCTTCTTCACTTTCAACAAAAATAACTACGCGGGATTCGACATTGTCGACCTAAGATAAGATCTGCCAGCACATTGGATCAAACCGCTGGCCAAATAACGTAACAAAAAAGGATTTCCCAATGGGAAATCCTTTTTTGTTAATGTCTAGTCGCTATATCTACAGCATATTAGGTTCTTTGTCCAGCGTCTCTGTCTCTTTATCTGCATAACGGGAATAACCGTGTTTCTGTGGATGCTCGATAATTTCCTTCATGGAAACCAATTTATACACATAAGATCCGGTCTCATTGTTCAATTTCAAAGCAAAGTAATCATCCTTTTTCTGCCTTCTTATCGAACCTTTTAAACTACCATCACCTACATTGTAAGCGGCTGCCACCAACGTCCAGTTACCGAATTGAGCGTAGAGGTATTTTAAATAACGGGCTGCCGCATGAGTAGATTTTATGAGATCCTTTCGATCATCCACTGCGCCGTTGACCCGCAGACCATACAAGCGTGCCGTTGCTGGCATAAATTGCCAATAACCACCAGCCCCTTTAGAAGAAACAACAGCCTTGCTCAGACCGCTCTCCACCAATGGGATGTACTTAAAATCTTCTGGAATACCATGTGATTTCAGGATCTTGGCGATCGTAGGCAGGTAGGTTTCCGCCTTTTTATGCATATCATACGATCCTGTTTTTTTAAATGAAAACCTACTGAAGAACTTCCGCAATTTGCTTTCCACCAAGGGGCGATCCATCGGTAATGAATCTTCAGCAAACGTTAATGAACTCAGGTAAGATTCAAAAGAATTCCTTTTTTCTTTTTTCTCTTCGTCGCCTCCATGATGAGCTGGAGTTTCGACCAACTTCGCCGCAACGATCTTATCGCTGCCAGAAGTGTTGTTGTGTGGGGTTGAGTATAATTTTGACAGCAATAAAGCAAACAAAATCAAACTACTACATAATACTTTCTTTCTTATCATTCACTCCCTTAATGCTATCCTATCCACGAGTAAATTCGATCAAAAAATAGCTTGGTTCAAATTCAAGGGTACAAAGATAAATAGTATTTATTTAAAAAACAAATAGTTACGTTACAGCTATCTTAAAGGGCTTTTTTTAGCGCTCAAATCACTAAAATGCGAGAAAAGACAAAAAGATAAGGATTTTTTCGCAAAACCCAAAATTATGCCTAACTTTGCAGTTCACATTTTAGCAAAACACAATGCCATTCAGCAATAAAAGGAACAGTCGTGATGACAACTCCAGAAAGTCACGGGGCAACTCAGATAACTTCAAATCTAGAGGCGACAAGAACAATAGTTTCGGTAAAAAATCATCCTTTGGTTCAAAGGACCAATCTGAAAGAGGTTCTTTCAGAAAAGATGACAACCGTGAAAACAGATCATTTGGATCTAATAAATACGCAGACAAACCTTCATTTCGAGGGGAAAGCAACTCCTTCCGTTCAAAAGATAACGCAGACAGACCTTTCAATAGAGGCGGTCGTTCATTTGACAGAAATGAATCATCAAGATCTTTTGACAAGAGAGATTCCTTCAACAAATTTGATAAATCTGAACGTCCTTTCGATAAAAAAGATAATTTCAAACGTTCGGATAGAAATGATTCTTCTAGATCTTTCGATAGAAAAGAAGGTTCATTTGATAAAAGAGATAGCTTCAAACGTACAGACAGAAGTGATTCATCACGGTCTTTTGATAAAAGAGATGGTTTCAGACGCTCGGATAGAAATGATTCTTCAAGATCTTTCGACAAGAGAGATACGGCACGGTCTTTTGACCGCAGAGAAGGTTCCTTTGAAAAAAGAGACTCGTACAAACGTTTTGATAACAATGAGCGCTCCTCAAACGATCGCAACAAAAGTTTCGACAGACCTTATAAACCATCCAATAGAAAATTTGATGGCGATAGAAACAGAAACTTTGATGAAAACAAAAATTTTGACGAGAAGCAATATATTAAGCGTCCTAAAAAGAAAGCTGAAACTTCAACAGAAGATGACGGCCTAATCCGCTTAAACCGATATATCGCCAATGCGGGCATCTGTTCCAGACGTAAAGCGGACGAATTAATCGCTGCAGGAGTAATTTGGGTAAACGGAGAGCCGGTTTCTGAATTAGGGACTAAAGTTGATCCTGCGACAGACGAAATCCGTTATAACAACGAACGTCTAAAGCGCGAGAAAATGGTCTATGTTCTACTTAATAAACCAAAGGACTATATTACGACTACGGATGATCCTCAGGAACGTCATACGGTAATGGAGCTAGTTTCCAAAGCAACCAAAGAACGGATTTATCCTGTTGGCCGTCTTGACAGAAATACCACAGGATTACTTTTGATGACAAACGATGGCAATCTTGCGGAAAAACTTTCCCACCCTCGCAACAGCATCAGCAAAATTTACAATGTAGAGCTTAACAAGAGTCTTACTCAAGGAGATTTCAATAAAATTAATTTTGGTATTGAATTGGAAGACGGTGTCATCAAACCAGATGATTTAAGCTATGTACAAGGAGGTTCCAAAAGAGAAATAGGTATTCAGATCCACTCTGGTAAAAACCGTATTGTACGCCGTATTTTTGAATCTTTGGGTTATGAGGTCGTCAAGTTAGATCGTGTTGTTTATGCAAACCTGACGAAAAAGGATTTACCACGCGGACGTTGGAGATATCTGGAAGAGAGAGAAATTGTGCAATTGAAACATTTGATTTAATCAAATTACATTTGATACATAAAATAAAGGACGGTCATTCAGTTAACCGTCCTTTATTTTTTATATTTGCTCCTGATAAGAAGAGTATAAAAAATTAAAGAATATGACTGATCCAAAAACACTTTCATCCGTAGCGGAATTCCATAAGACATTTCAACATCCGATCTTGGATGCACCGACGATTCCTTCCGAACAAAGATGTGCCTTACGGGTTTCTTTGATCGCTGAAGAGCTAAAAGAGCTCGAAGAAGCTATTCAGGACAAAGATCTTGTGGAAATCGCAGACGCCTTATGTGATATTCAATACGTCTTGGCTGGAGCTGTTCTTGAATTTGGCTTAAAAGACAAGTTTTCAGCGCTTTTCGATGAAGTACAGCGCTCTAACATGAGTAAAGCATGTAAGGACGAAGCCGAAGCTATCGCCACCCAAGAACATTATAAACTGAAAGGAGTAGAATCTTACTATAAAGAAGTTGACGGGAAATTTTTAGTCTTTAGAACAGCTGACAATAAAACACTCAAATCCATTAATTATTCTCCAGCGGATCTCAAGAGCATTGTCGAAGGATAATTTGCCATAGGGTATATCCTAAAATAAATACGGCCTCCATAGGAGGCCGTATTTATTTTAGGATATCTTAATTTCCAATCTTTATGGAATGTTATAATCTATTTTTCATCGGAGAACTCTATTAATTGCATTGAAAGAGACTGCCTTGCACTACTTTCCGGGCCTCTAGCCCTTTGTCGATATAGGTCTGAATACCTGACTTCGGCAATCCCCAGTTAGGCGCGATCAACAGCTCCTTATCGGCAATACCGAAAATACGCTGAATAATCAGGTCTGAACGCAAACGTGGTATAAATTTGGACAAGAAATCCGTATAGCCTTCCATAGAAAATAATTCAAAAGGCTCACGCTTGTATTTTACGCCCATAATAGAGCCTTCCACAATATGTAAATGATGCAGTTTGACGAACTTAATTTGCGGGAAGCGATTGATCTCATCCGCATACTTTAACATCATTTCCTCAGTCTCCCATGGAAATCCGAAAATTGTATGGACACAGAGTTCCAAAGGTGTATCCTTTAGCATATCCATCGTTTTAACGAATTCGTCGTGCGAGCATCCTCTGTTGATTTTATCCAAAGTATCGTTATAAATAGACTCCATACCCATTTCCAGATCGACATCATAACGATCTGTATAGGATTCCAGCAAGGCTATTTTTTCAAAGTCCAGACAATCCGGACGTGTGCCCACGGAAAGACCTAATGTATTTTCGGGATCTATGCTTAACGCTTCATCATACATCATTTTCAACAGATGTGTGGGTGCATAGGTATTTGTATTGGGCTGGAAATAGATGATAAACTTTTCCGCACCGTAGCTATTACGCGCTCTTTCAATCCCGGATTCAACCTGCTCGCGTATCGAAGGAATTTTACGGGCTGTATCTGGTGTAAAAGAATCAACATTACAGTAAGTACAGCCACCATACCCTTTACTACCGTCACGGTTGGGGCATGTAAAATTGCCATCCACAATCACTTTAAACACTTTCTGTCCGTTATACTTTTGCTTTAAATAAGCCCCGTAATGATTATACGGTTTAATTCCGTTATCCAATAATGTACCCATTGCGCTGCAAAGTTACTTAATAAAAATCACAAATAGATTACTGCTCAGGAACAAAGCTTGAAAGCGTCTTCCATTATTGTGTCATTTTCAAAGATACTTCTGCCCAAGCAAACAATATTCTGAAGACTCATATGGTCACTGCGTGCTATATGAAATCCTATCAGTACAAAGGGGACTTATTATAGGTTCTGCCTAACAGTTAATATAGATATCTAGTTTTGTAAAAGAGCTTGTGGACTGCAAACGATTGTCCAATAAAATCCTGTTGCAGGAATAAAGGGACTGTACGGAACTTCCCATCCAGCCCTGTTGGCTGCCCCCAGAAAAGCAGGAGAAGAGTAAAGTATGCAAACGAAAGAAGCCCTTGACTGTTTCCAGCAAGGGCTTCCGTGTAAAAAAAGGCACCGACCTACTCTCCCACCTGTTACGGCAATACCATCGGCTCTGGCGGGCTTGACTGCTCTGTTCGG
>NZ_MTCM01000005.1 GCF_002000245.1 Sphingobacterium sp. CZ-UAM
CTAGCGTTCATCCTGAGCCAGGATCAAACTCTCCATTGTAAAATGAAGTTTTTGATTCTAACTATTTACATAATCAGAATTCTTTTTTTATATCTCTGATCTTGGATCGAATTGAACTAATTCTTGAATTTTGTTCATGACTTTCGTCTGTCTACTCGTCACGCTACATGATTGTGTTTTCTTAAAGAACTTTTTGCGCTTCAACTTCCGTATCTGCTTTATTCCGATGGACATTGCGTCCCTCTTTATCTTTTCCTGTTTCCCTCCGTTTCCGTTGGGACTGCAAAGGTAGAAATCTTTTTTGAACTTCCAAAAAACTTTTGAAGTTTTTTTTTCTTTTTCTCTTTTCTGATTTCCGCGTTTAAAATAAGCTGAACGGGATTTTAAATCCTGCCAGGCTCATCTAAACCCTTCTTTTTTCATGGCTGCCTGCTCTCGCGGCAACCGTCCCTCCCTTGCGGAGTGGTGCAAAGATAGGGAGTTTTTATAATCACTTCCAAGACTTTTGTTTATTATTTTTTAATAAAAAAGTTAACTTACTGTAACATTGAAAGATTCATTTGAAAAATAGTATTCCATGGGCAATCCAACAGGTCAAATTAACAAACTGGCACATCCATTAACAGGCAAAATCTGTAAGTAAAATGGACAAGAAAACATCAATTGTCATTTTCCTTTTGTGGAGAAGCAAAATATGCTCATATAGAGTAAATCCACTCGTCTTGAAGAATATAGATCAATGAGTTTCCATGAAGCAAAAAAGGCCCAAGCATACACTTGGACCTTTTTTATATAATAATCGAGTAACGATTAATCTTCTTCTTTCGAAGCCAACAATTGATCGTACTCCTCGCGAGAGCCCACGATTAAATTGCTGTATTGACGGATACCTGTACCTGAAGGGATCAAGTGACCAACGATTACGTTTTCTTTCAAACCTAATAAGTTATCACGTTTACCTGCGATAGCAGCCTCGTTCAACACTTTTGTAGTCTCTTGGAAAGAGGCTGCAGAGATGAACGATTTGGTACCTAATGATGCTCTAGTGATACCTTGCAACAATGGACTTGAAGTCGCTGGAATTGCTTCACGTACTTCTACAAGTTTTAAGTCACGACGTTTCAAGCTTGAGTTTTCCTCTCTCAACTTACGTAAAGAAACAATCTGTCCTGGACGTAAGTTATTCGAGTCTCCTGCATCAACAACCACTTTTTTGTCAAACAAGGAATCATTCTCTTCCATGAAATCCCATTTGTTAACTGCTTCTTTTTCTAAGAAACGAGTATCTCCTGGATCTTCGATGTTAACTTTTTGCATCATTTGGTGAACGATCGTCTCAAAGTGTTTATCGTTGATCTTCACACCTTGCAAACGGTATACCTCTTGGATACCATTCACAATGTAATGTTGCACAGCTGATGGACCTTTGATCGACAAGATATCCGCAGGAGAAATCGAACCATCTGATAATGGCATACCAGCTTTCACGAAGTCATTATCCTGAACAAGGATATGTTTAGAAAGAGGTACCAAGTATTTCTTGATTTGACCATCACGAGACTCGATAGACATCTCACGGTTACCACGTTTCACACCACCTAATGTTACCACACCGTCGATTTCTGTTACAACAGCAGGGTTAGAAGGGTTACGTGCTTCGAACAACTCGGTTACACGTGGAAGACCACCCGTAATATCTCGTGTTTTACCAGTAGAACGAGGAATCTTAACTAAGATACCACCTTCTTTAACAGTCACACCGTTAGCAACAGCAACGTGGGCACCTACTGGAATATTGTATGTACGAATAACCTCTCCTGATTTATCAAGAATCTTGATGGATGGGTTTTTCGTTTTATCACGTGTTTCAATAATTACCTTCTCTTTGTGACCAGTTTGCTCATCTGATTCCTCACGGAAGGTAACACCTTCGATGATCGCATCAAACTCAACTTTACCAGCAAATTCAGAGATAATTACTGCGTTATATGGATCCCACTCTACCAATTTATCACCTTTAGCTACTGTACCGCCATCCTCAACGAACAACTGCGAACCATAAGGGATATTTTGTTGGAATACAATCTTATTGTGTGCATCAATGATCTTAACCTCACCAGAACGTCCTAAGACAACCTGATGTGTACCATTGTCATTTGTTTGCGAAACAGTACGTACGTTTTCAAATTCGATTTTACCATCGTATTTAGAAATGATGCTTGAGTCAGCAGCAATATTCGATGCCGTACCACCCACGTGGAACGTACGAAGTGTCAACTGTGTACCTGGCTCACCGATTGACTGAGCGGCAATAACACCGACAGCTTCACCTAACTGAACACGTTTACCTGACGCCAAGTTACGTCCGTAACAACATGCACAAACACCACGCTTCGACTCACAAGTCAATACCGTGCGAATCTCAATACCTTCGATACCCGCTTTCTCAATAGTTTCAGCGATTTCCTCTGTAATATCTTCGTTTGCAGAAACGATCAACTCCTCTGTTTCCGGATGGAATACATCATGTAAAGGCGTACGACCCAAAATCCGATCGAACAATGGTTCAACAACATCATCATTATCTTTCAATGCTGTCGTATAAATACCACGTAAACCACCACAATCTTGTTCCACGACGATCATGTCTTGTGCTACATCATGTAAACGACGAGTCAAGTAACCCGCATCGGCCGTTTTCAATGCCGTATCGGCAAGACCTTTACGCGCACCGTGGGTAGAGATAAAGTATTCCAATACGGACAAACCTTCTTTAA
The DNA here is from genome assembly GCF_002000245.1 of Sphingobacterium sp. CZ-UAM. Classification (GTDB taxonomy): domain Bacteria; phylum Bacteroidota; class Bacteroidia; order Sphingobacteriales; family Sphingobacteriaceae; genus Sphingobacterium. Next base: position 2,778 of record NZ_MTCM01000005.1, read on the forward strand.
AGTTTGATAAGATTGGGTTTTCGATAATCTCACCACCAGAAGTACCGGATTTCTGAGGTTTCGCCATCAAACCACGCATACCACATAACTGACGGATCTGCTCTTTCGAACCACGGGCTCCAGAATCCAACATCATGTAAACTGAGTTGAAACCTTGGTTATCATTCGAAAGAATATCCATAACGTGTGCCGTCAATCTGTTGTTGATACGTGTCCAGATATCGATGATTTGGTTGTAACGTTCGTTGTTTGTAATGAAACCCATGTTATAGTTATTCATTACTTCTTCAACCTCGTTAGTTGCTTGTTGAATCAATTCAGCTTTCGCAGCAGGAATGTTCAAATCTTCCAAGTTGAAAGAAAGACCACCTTTGAAGGCTGTTTGATATCCCAATTCTTTCATATCGTCCAAGAATTGCGCAGCACGAGCCATACCCGTTGTCTTCACAATCTCGCCAATGATATTACGTAAAGATTTTTTGGTAAGCAGTTCGTTTACGAAACCCATTTCATCTGGAACAACTTGGTTGAAGATCACGCGACCTACAGTTGTTTCTAACAAGGTATCAACGATACTACCATCTTTTTGTCTAACTTTTGTTTTTACTTTAATCCAAGCGTGAAGGTCAATTTGCTTCTCATTTAAAGCAATGATAACCTCTTCGGCCGAATAGAAAGTCATATCTTGACCTCTTACGATATGATCGCCAGCAGTTCTACGGCCTTTAGTAATATAGTAAAGACCCAATACCATGTCTTGAGATGGTACTGTGATCGGTGAACCATTCGCAGGGTTTAAGATATTGTGGGCTGCCAACATCAAGATTTGGGCTTCCAAAACTGCGGCATTACCTAAAGGTAAGTGAACCGCCATTTGGTCACCGTCAAAATCGGCGTTGAACGCTGTACACACTAATGGGTGCAATTGGATCGCTTTTCCTTCCACCAATGTAGGTTGGAAAGCCTGAATACCCAAACGGTGAAGCGTAGGTGCACGGTTTAGCAATACAGGGTGACCTTTCAATACATTTTCGAGGATATCCCATACCACAGGATCTTTGCGATCAACGATTTTTTTAGCAGATTTTACTGTTTTTACAATACCACGCTCGATCATCTTACGGATGATAAACGGTTTGTAAAGTTCAGCAGCCATATCTTTAGGAAGACCACACTCGTGTAATTTCAAGTGAGGACCTACAACAATTACCGAACGGGCCGAATAATCCACACGCTTACCTAACAAGTTTTGACGGAAACGACCTTGTTTACCTTTCAAAATATCAGATAATGACTTCAATGCACGGTTACCTTCTGTCTTAACAGCATTCACTTTACGTGAATTGTCAAACAAAGAATCTACCGCTTCTTGAAGCATACGTTTTTCGTTACGTAAGATTACTTCAGGAGCTTTGATCTCGATCAAACGTTTTAAACGGTTGTTACGGATAATCACACGACGGTATAAGTCGTTCAAATCCGAAGTCGCAAAGCGACCACCATCCAAAGGCACTAAAGGACGTAATTCAGGCGGGATGATCGGAACGATTTTCACAATCATCCATTCTGGACGATTCTCGATATTTTCACGTGAGCTACGGAAAGCTTCAACCACATGAAGACGTTTTAACGCTTCATTTTTACGTTGCTGCGAAGTTTCATTAGCGGCCTGGTGACGTAAATCGTAAGACAATTGATCCAAATCAATACGTTTCAACAAGTCTTCCAAGGCCTCAGCACCCATCTTGGCAACGAATTTTTGAGGATCGTTATCGTCTAAATATTGATTTTCTTTTGGTAAGGTATCTAAAATATCTAAATATTCTTCTTCAGTCAAGAAGTCCATGAAGTTGATACCATCTTCTTCCTTAATACCAGCTTGGATAACCACATAACGTTCGTAGTAAATGATCATATCCAATTTCTTGGTAGGAAGTCCCAATAAATAACCAATTTTATTAGGAAGAGAACGGAAGTACCAGATGTGTGCAACAGGAACAACCAAATTGATGTGTCCCATACGCTCACGACGTACTTTTTTCTCAGTTACTTCAACACCACAACGGTCACATACGATACCTTTATAACGGATACGTTTGTATTTACCACAGTGACATTCGTAGTCCTTTACAGGACCAAAAATGCGCTCACAGAATAAACCGTCACGTTCTGGTTTGTAGGTACGATAGTTAATCGTTTCTGGTTTTGTAACTTCACCACTTGAGCGTTCCAAAATAGTTTCTGGAGAAGCCAAGCTGATCGTAATCGAAGTGAAGTTGCTTTTAATTTTATTATCTTTTTTGTAAGACATACTTATTCAAAAGTTAAAGCTTTATAAAGAAGCTTTGAAGGACTGAGCCCTTCAAAGCCCTATTTGCTTAATTAATCCAATGTGATATCTAGACCCAATCCACGTAACTCGTGTACCAATACGTTAAACGATTCTGGTACCGATGGTGTCGGAAGGTTGTTACCTTTTACGATTGCCTCGTAAGTTTTGGCACGACCAACCACGTCATCCGATTTCACCGTTAAGATCTCTTGAAGGATGTTAGATGCACCGAATGCCTCCAATGCCCAAACCTCCATCTCACCAAAACGCTGACCACCGAATTGTGCTTTACCACCCAAAGGTTGTTGTGTGATCAATGAGTACGGACCGATTGAACGTGCGTGCATTTTATCATCAACCATGTGACCTAATTTCAACATGTAGATGACACCCACCGTCGTTGGTTGATCAAAACGGTCTCCCGTCAATCCATTGTACAAATATGTACGTCCAGATTTTGGTAAACCTGCCTTAGCAACCCAATCTTGTACCTGATCCATTTCAGCACCGTCAAAGATCGGTGTAGCAAACTTAACACCTAATTTTTGACCAGCCCAACCCAATACAGTTTCGTAGATCTGACCCAAGTTCATCCGTGAAGGTACCCCTAGTGGGTTCAACACGATATCAACTGGTGTACCATCTTCTAAGAATGGCATATCCTCATCGCGTACAATACGTGCAACGATACCTTTGTTACCGTGACGACCAGCCATTTTGTCCCCTACTTTCAACTTACGTTTCTTAGCAACGTAAACTTTAGCCATCTGCACAATTCCTGATGGAAGTTCATCACCGACAGATACTGCGAATTTATCACGTTTGAACGAACCTAACTCTTCATTAATTTTGATATTGTAATTATGAAGGGCCATTTTGATCAACTCGTTTTTATCTTCGTCAGTTGTCCATCCCATTGGGTTGATGTTGTTGTAATCTAATTCAGCTAGGATTTTTTGCGTAAACTTAGCTCCCTTAGCAACCAACAACTCTTTATAGACATTGTATACCCCTTGGCTTGTTTTACCATTCACTACAGTGAATAATTTTTCAACCAAACGATCTTTCAATGATTTAACAGCTCTATCATGAGCAACCTCTAATTTCTCTAAAGTTTTACGTTCAACTTCTTTAGACATTTTCTTCGCACGCGAGAATAACTTCGTATCGATAACAACACCTTTCAATGATGGTGGAGTTTTCAATGAAGCATCTTTCACGTCACCAGCTTTGTCTCCAAAGATTGCACGTAACAATTTCTCTTCTGGAGAAGGATCAGACTCACCTTTAGGCGTGATTTTACCGATAAGGATATCACCACCACCAACTTCAGCACCGATACGGATAATACCGTTTTCGTCCAAGTCTTTTGTCGCTTCTTCAGATACGTTAGGAATATCAGCTGTTAACTCTTCTTCACCACGTTTTGTGTCACGAACTTCAAGTTCGAATTCTTCGATGTGAAGAGAAGTAAACCAGTCTTCTTTCGCTACACGCTCAGAAATTACGATCGCATCCTCAAAGTTATATCCTTGCCAAGGCATGAATGCAACTTTCAAGTTACGACCTAATGCCAATTCACCATTTTCAGTCGCATAACCTTCACATAATACCTGTCCTGGTTCAACTCGTTGACCTTTCTTAACGATAGGCTTCAAGTTCATACATGTATTTTGGTTGGTTTTCTTGAATTTGATCAATTTATACGTTTTGACATCATCATCGAATGATACAAGACGATCATCGTCGTTTCTGTCGTAACGGATCTTAATTTCATCAGCATCTACATATTCTACTACGCCATGACCTTCGGCATTGATCAAGGTACGTGAATCTTTTGCAACACGACCTTCAAGACCAGTACCTACGATAGGAGCTTGTGGACGCAATACAGGCACAGCCTGACGTTGCATGTTCGATCCCATCAATGCACGGTTGGCATCATCGTGTTCCAAGAAAGGAATCAACGAAGCCGCAATAGAGGTAATTTGGTTTGGAGCAACGTCCATATAATCAAGCATATTAGGCTCGATAATTGGGAAGTCACCCTCATATCTGGCTTTCACTTTCGCATCTTCGAAATTACCTTTGTCATCATACAAAGCATTCGCTTGTGCAATTGTTTTACCATCTTCATCCTCAGCAGATAAGTATACTACAGGTTCATCGACCACAACAACCCCATCTTTAACCTTACGGTAAGGAGTTTCAATAAATCCTAAGTGGTTGATTTTCGCGTGTACAGCCAATGAGGAGATCAAACCGATATTTGGTCCCTCTGGTGTTTCGATTGTACAAAGACGACCATAGTGTGTATAGTGAACGTCACGAACCTCGAAACCTGCGCGCTCACGGGAAAGACCACCTGGACCTAAAGCTGACAAACGACGCTTATGCGTGATCTCAGCAAGAGGGTTGGTCTGGTCCATGAACTGAGACAACTGGTTTGTACCAAAGAAAGAATTGATTACAGACGAAAGAGTACGTGCATTAATCAAATCTGTTGGTGTAAACACTTCGTTGTCGCGAATATTCATACGTTCGCGGATTGTACGCGCCATACGAGATAGACCTACACCAAATTGAGCATATAATTGTTCACCTACAGTACGTACACGACGGTTTGATAAGTGGTCAATATCATCCACCTCGGCTTTGGAATTGATCAAGTTGATCAAATACTTAACGATTGCGATGATATCTTCACGTGTCAGGACTTTCGTGTCATCAGGAGTACCCAATTTCAACTTACGGTTGATACGGTAACGACCTACATCACCCAAATCATAACGTTTATCAGAAAAGAATAAACGGTCAATGATACCACGAGCAGTTTCCTCATCTGGTGGTTCAGCGTTACGCAATTGACGATAGATATGCTCTACCGCTTCTTTTTCTGAATTGGAGGTATCTTTTTGTAAAGTATTATATATAATAGAATAATCGGCATTATTTGACTCATCGTCTTTGGCTAAGATAATAGACTTAACACCAGCTTCGATGATCAGATCAATGTGATCTTCTTCTAGAACAGTTTCACGTTCAAGGATAATTTCATTACGGTCGATAGATACCACTTCACCAGTATCCTCATCTACGAAATCTTCTACCCATTTTTTTAATACCCTAGCCGCAAGACGACGGCCAACATATTTTTTAAGACCAGATTTACTAACTTTTACTTCATCAGCTAGGTCAAACAATTCTAAGATATCTTTATCCGAATCGTAACCGATAGCACGCAATAAGGTAGTTACTGGGAATTTCTTTTTACGGTCGATATAAGCATACATAACGTTGTTTACGTCTGTCGCAAATTCGATCCAAGATCCTTTGAAAGGAATTACCCTTGCAGAATAAAGTTTAGTACCATTTGTGTGTCTACTTTGACCAAAGAAAACGCCCGGTGAACGGTGTAATTGCGATACGATGACACGCTCTGCACCATTTACCACGAAAGTACCTTTAGGAGTCATATAAGGGATAGTCCCTAAATATACATCCTGAACAATAGTTTCGAAATCTTCGTGTTCTTCATCATTACAAGATAACTTTAACTTAGCCTTTAAAGGAACGCTATAAGTCAAGCCGCGTTCGATACACTCTTGGATATCATAACGTGGTGGATCAATGAAATAATCCAAAAACTCTAGCACAAAAATGTTTCTTGAATCAGAAATAGGGAAGTTTTCCGAGAATACCTTGAACAGCCCTTCCTGATGGCGGTTGTCAGAAGTAGTTTCTAATTGAAAAAACTCCTTGAAAGATTCCAATTGCACATCTAAGAAATCTGGATATTCCAATACTTTCTTACTTGTCGCAAAGTTTATTCTTTCTTGTTGAATATTATTGTTTGCCAAGGGAATATGAATTTTAGTTTTAAAAAAACTGCGCTTACATGCATGCTGTAAACCACATGTCCACTGTGCCCAGCATATACACAGCATAGTGGCGTATTGATATAAATAGGAATAGACTCTGACGAAAAATCGTCAGAGTCTAAACCTTTTCGGGCTAATTAGTTGAGATTATTTAATCTCAACAACAGCACCAGCTTCTTCTAATTGTTTTTTCAAAGCTTCTGCTTCGTCTTTAGATACACCAGCTTTTAATTCTTTAGGTGCTCCGTCAACTAAATCTTTAGCTTCTTTCAAGCCTAATCCAGCTAAATCTTTAACCAATTTAACTACAGCTAATTTTTGACCACCAGCTTCTTTCAAGATAACGTCAAATGAAGTTTTCTCTTCAGCAGCAGCAGCACCACCTTCAGCTGGAGCAGCAGCTACAGCAACAGCAGCAGCAGCAGGCTCGATGCCATACTCGTCTTTTAAGATATCAGCTAATTCTTTAACTTCTTTTACTGTTAAGTTAACTAACTGTTCAGCAAGTTGTTTTAAATCTGCCATTTTATTTTGAATTTTTGAATGTACTTTGTAAAATTGTTAATTAAATTGTAACGAATAATTCTTGTTCTAGAGGATTCGTTAACCTCTTTCTTCTAAAGCTTTTACCAAACCTGCAACAGTATTTCCTCCTGATTGAAGAGCTGAAATAACATTTTTCGCAGGTGACTGCAATGCAGCGATAACATCAGCGATAAGTTCGTTTTTAGATTTAAGATTAACTAATGCAGTTAATTGATTATCTCCAACGAATGCAGTTTGCTCAATATAAGCAGCTTTCAATACTGGTTTGTCACCAGCTTTACGAAGCTCCTTGATCAATTTCGCAGGTGCGTTTGCAACTTCAGAAAATAACATTGTAGAAGCACCTTTAAGTGTTCCAAAAATATCTTCTTCGTCAACACCAGCTTCGATCAATGCTTTTTTGATCAACGTGTTTTTTACCGCTTTGATTTCGATACCTTGCTCGAAACATTTACGACGAATGTTATTCACTTTTTCAACTGACAACTCAGCAGTATCGGTAATATAGAAGTTACCGTAAGATTTAATCTGTTCGGCTAAAGCTTGAACAATTTCTTGTTTTTCTTCTTTTCTCATGATTAAATACCTGCTACTGATTTAGTCTCAATATGAATACCAGGACTCATAGTTGAGGAAATGTGAATACTTTTAAAGTAAGTTCCTTTAGCTGCAGACGGCTTCAAACGAGCTAGAGTTTGTAATACCTCTAATGCGTTATCATATATTTTATCTGCATCGAACGACGCTTTACCAATAGAAGTATGGATGATACCGGTTTTGTCAACTTTGAAATCGATCTTACCACCTTTTACATCTGTTACAGCTTTACCAACTTCTGTTGTAACTGTACCAGTTTTAGGGTTAGGCATCAAGTTTCTTGGACCTAAAATACGACCCAATTTACCAACTTTAGCCATAACACTAGGCATAGTAATAATGATATCAACGTCAGTCCAACCACCTTCAATTTTGCTGATGTAATCATCTAAACCTACGTAGTCTGCACCTGCCGCTTTAGCTTCTTCTTCCTTATCAGGAGTACATAAAACTAAAACACGAACAGTTTTACCAGTACCGTGAGGTAATGTTGCAATACCACGAACCATTTGATTTGCTTTACGAGGATCTACGCCCAAACGAACGTCGATATCCACAGAAGCATCAAATTTGGTCAATGAGATTTCTTTAACTAAAGCCGAAGCTTCTTTCAAAGAGTATGCTTTACCAGCTTCAATTTTGGATAGTGCCGCTTTTTGATTTTTTGTTAATCTAGCCACTTTTCTTAAATTGATTTCTTAATTAATTGTTCCAAGGAGCATTACCTGATACAGTAATACCCATACTACGTGCTGTACCAGCTACCATTCTCATAGCAGCCTCTACAGTAAATGCATTTAAATCAGGCATCTTATCTTTAGCGATTGTCTCAACTTGTTCCCAAGTGATAGCCGCAACCTTTTTACGGTTAGGCTCGCCAGATCCACTTTTTAATTTAGCAGCGTCTTTCAACTGAACTGCTACTGGTGGAGTCTTGATGATAAAATCGAACGATTTATCAGCGTAAACTGTAATGACAACAGGCAATACTTGACCTGGTTTGTCTTGCGTACGAGCGTTAAACTGCTTACAGAAATCCATAATATTCACACCTTTAGCACCTAATGCAGGTCCTACTGGAGGTGAAGGATTCGCAGCTCCGCCCTTAACTTGTAATTTTACTAACGCACTGACTTCTTTTGCCATTTTGTTTTGAATTTAATTTTGTTAAATGTCTGTTAGTAAGTTGGAAGCAAATAACGTAACATTCATCAGTCGGGACGTAACACCCCAACCGAGGTGCAAAGTTAATAAGAAGATTTTAATCCTGCAAGTATCTAACTTTTAATTTTTCAGGAATTTACACTTTTCCTGAAAAAGCCAGGGTCCATTCGTTTATTTTCCCGAAATGCCAACGATTCAACCAGCTAATTAAACATAGAAGGAGTCAGAATTATTTTTCAAGGCAATGAAAAAAAAATAATATCCAATATAAATACAATTGGATTGATTTCAAAATACTCATGGCGTTGGTGTATTTGCGCTCAATATATCCAACTTAATTTCCTATAGACTTCAGCACTTTATCCATTACCGGATCTTTCCCCGTGATCACATCATCGATACTGCGCACGACAGGAACATCCGGCATTACACCCCTTCCCTCTTCGGCTACTTGAAAATAAGGTTTGACATTCATCAAACCAAAGCGCCAACACAAATGGGAATTTGGAAGTTTAAGCACAGGAAGGGATCCCGCAACCGTACCTCCAGCAGCCCCTCCGGTTTCCTCACCCACAAAAATAGCGCGCTTCCCCGCTTTTAGATTTGTCGCAATCAAACTCGCTGCAGAAAAAGTCCCGCCATCGATCAGTACAAATAATCTACCTCGATATCGATGGAGTTTTGATTTTTCGATTTTACTTCCAATTTCCTCTTTTGTTCGGTCGCTTCAAACTTTCTTACAACAGTTCGCTGGTAAGTACTATCGCTAAGAGAAAACAAGATATCAATGGAATCCCGGTATCCCAGTTCCAGTTGATAATACCGCGGCAACAAACGCTCAAAAGCCCGGTCTATAAATGTTGTATTATAGCCATCCGAAGTAAACGTCGGACGATATTTCGTGTATAGATTTTGAGGCTGTATACCTTCTATAGCGAGTATTTTGGAACCGAGGACCAACGTGGAATCCATCGTTCCATTTTTTATTAGATAAAGTGTATTTCCTTGCCAATGAAAGCCTAATTGCGAAAAAGGCCCCCTACTTTTTTGGTAACGAACTTTATCTTTACCTTGTGGATCGAATTTGGGAATAAGAGGGCTCAGGCTCATGTGTCCCTGCCGAACTTCTGACAATACAGACGCTAGTGCCAACTGAAACTGGTTGGGCAACAATGGCTGGCGGATCGCAAAACGAAGGCTGTCAAACTTAGCTTTTAACAGATCTTCTCGCACATACTGAAACAAATCCGGATGCATTTTCCACAAGTTGTGCTCAACATAGTTGATATCCCGCTGCATTGCCTCCACAACAAGGGGTGTCTCTATAAAACGATTGTACTTCTCAACGTTTGCACAGCTCAGCAATGTGAAAGCATAGAACAATAAGATTAAATAACTAGCCGGCCTTTTCATTAGTAGTAATATACAAAAAAAAGCCTTCCAATTTTCATGGAAAGCTTTTCTCTATCGTTAATTACTAATCTTACTCTTTTTCTACTTGCATGTAGTTCAATTCAAGAGGAGTCTTGCGTCCGAAGACTTTAACCATTACGATCAATTTCTTCTTATCTTCGTGAACCTCTTCAATTTCACCTGTAAAACCGTTAAAAGGACCATCATTTACTTTCACAGTTTCACCAACGTAATAAGGAACATTAATGGTTTCGCCTTGTTCTGCCATTTCATCAACCTTACCTAAGATACGGTTAACTTCCGCTTGGCGCAAAGGAACAGCATTTCCGGCTTTATCACCCAAGAAACCAATTACGCTATTGATATTCTTAATGATGTGCTCCAACTCTCCATCCAAGGCAGCCTCCAATAAAACGTAGCCTGGGTAGTAGTTACGTTCTTTAGCAACCTTTTTACCATCACGCATCAAGTAATATTTTTCCATTGGAATCAACACTTGAGGAACCAGGTGTTCAATACCTAAACGACTAACTTCGGCATCAATATATTGCTTTACTTTCTTCTCTTTCCCACTTACAGCACGAACTACGTACCATTTTAAACCTTGATCTGCCATAAATAAATACTATTGAAAATTAAGAAGCAATACCGTACAAGAACTCTAATCCTACACTCGAAGCCTTATCCATTACAAAGACCACCAATGCAATAAGAAGAGATGCAACAAGCACAATAACAGCTGAACTTTGCAACTGAGACCATGTAGGCCAAGTCACTTTCTCAGTGATCTCTACATAAGAGTCTTTAAAAAAATCAAGTACTTTTGCCATTTTAGTTTATCTGTTTTTATAAGCACGGGCACCAGGACTCGAACCCAGACCAAAGGTTTTGGAGACCTTCGTTCTACCTTTAAACTATGCCCGTGTATTTCTTATTTTGTGATGCAAATATAGTGTTTTAAACCACTTTCTGCAAATCTTTTTTTCTTTTTTTTTATTTTAATCCGATAAATCGCTTATCGAAAAAATAAGCTAATCAACCTCAGTCGATTAGCTTATCTTATATTTTTCTAGATCTTTAAAGACTAGATAATTTCAGTTACCTGACCAGCACCTACTGTACGACCACCCTCACGGATAGCGAAACGTAGACCTTTTTCCATAGCGATAGGAGAGATCAATTTAACAGAGATCGTAACGTTATCACCTGGCATAACCATTTCAGTACCTTCTGGTAAAGAGATTTCTCCAGTTACGTCAGTTGTACGGAAATAGAATTGAGGACGGTATTTGTTGAAGAATGGAGTGTGACGTCCACCTTCTGCTTTTGACAATACGTAAACCTCAGCTTTGAAATGATCGTGAGGAGTTACTGAACCTGGTTTACAGATAACCATACCACGTTTGATATCAGTTTTCTCAATACCACGTAACAATAAACCTACGTTATCACCAGCCTCACCGTAATCTAAGATTTTACGGAACATCTCAACACCTGTTACTGTAGATTTCAAGTTCTCAGCACCCATACCTAGGATCTCAACTGGATCACCAGAGTTGATTACACCTCTTTCGATACGACCTGTAGCAACTGTACCACGACCAGTGATTGAGAATACGTCCTCGATAGGCATCAAGAAAGGTAAGTCAGTCAAACGTGGAGGAATTGGAATGTAGTTATCTACAGCATCCATTAATTCCATGATTTTCTCAACCCACTCAGGCTCACCGTTCAATGCACCTAAAGCAGATCCTTTGATTACAGGGATATCATCACCTGGGAATTCGTAGAATGACAATAACTCACGAACTTCCATTTCTACTAAGTCTAACAACTCAGGGTCATCAACTAAGTCAGTTTTGTTCATGAATACTACTAACGCAGGAACACCTACCTGACGAGCCAACAAGATGTGCTCACGAGTTTGAGGCATAGGACCATCAGTCGCAGCAACTACGATGATAGCACCGTCCATTTGAGCAGCACCAGTTACCATGTTCTTAACGTAGTCAGCGTGACCTGGACAGTCAACGTGTGCATAGTGACGGTTAGCTGTAGAATATTCTACGTGTGCAGTATTGATTGTGATACCACGCTCTTTTTCTTCAGGAGCAGAGTCAATTGAATCAAATGAACGAGCTTCTGACAAACCTTTATCAGCCAATACTTTAGTGATAGCAGCTGTAGTTGTAGTTTTACCGTGGTCAACGTGACCGATAGTACCAATGTTTAAGTGTGGTTTACTACGGTCAAATTTCTCTTTTGCCATGTTTATGCGAATTAGTAATTATAAATTATTTCTATTTGTTATATACTCTTGCTTAACTTTACACAAGTACGAGCCAAAGATGGGATTTGAACCCACGACCTCTTCCTTACCAAGGAAGTGCTCTACCCCTGAGCTACTTCGGCTTACTAAAAAACCTTATTTACGTATTAATGCCCCCACCTTTAGATACATTATTATCAAAGAAGATAGAGACTAAATTTAATACTTGAAAAATTTGAGCGGAAGACGAGGTTCGAACTCGCGACCTATAGCTTGGAAGGCTATCGCTCTACCAACTGAGCTACTTCCGCTTAATAACTAGAAACTAGAGTAAATCTAAACTCCAATTAAAAAAAGTGTGGAGGGAGAAGGATTCGAACCTTCGAAGCCGAAGCAACGGATTTACAGTCCGTCCCATTTGACCGCTCTGGAACCCCTCCAGACCTGCAACCTACGTTGCATTTAGAGCCTCTTATCGGGATCGAACCAATGACCTACTGATTACAAGTCAGTTGCTCTACCAGCTGAGCTAAAGAGGCTTCTAATATTTTTAAAACAACTTACGTTCTATCAACGCCAATCCGATAATCTTATCTTTTCAGCGAGTGCAAATATCGAATTTACTTTTGATTTTTGCAAGTTTATTTTTTACTTTTTTTCATTTAAAGAACTAAGCAAACTTCGTTGTTATGAACCGTTGTTCCCTTGTTTGCTGATGCAAAGATAGACACAAAAGTCACTTTACAAAAATATTTATCAAAAAAAAACAGCACTTTTTGTCAATTATACTGATATGCAGCACAATAATTTTTAATTGACTATTTGCCTATTTTGGTTATTTGCCTAATATACTATCTTTGGGCATGCAAATTTTACCCCAATCACTTTCAAAACTTACCCGCTATACAGCGTTACTTGCGCTGTTTATAGTTGGTAAAGGCGATTTGAAAGCTCAAAATATTATTCAAAAATTGAGTAAAAAATTTCTTTCGGCTGAGAAAGACTCTACCCGTTCGGGCAGTTTTATGGTTTTGCCTGCAGTTGGGTACGCACAGGAAACCGGAGTAGAATATGGTTTAGCCAGCTCATATAACTTTTACCTGGACAAATCGGATCCCCATATTCGCACCTCCACGATGACATTGATGGGAACCTTTACCTCTAAACATCAGTCAAACTTTAAATTTCAAACTGATCTTTGGACAAAAAATAACGATTATCATTTTGTCAGCGAAATTAGGTACCGCAACTGGCCATTTAATTATTATGGCATCGGTATGGATACCTGGAAAATAGACGAAGAGCGCATCGACCAAAAACTATTTCGCGTAAAACTGGAAGTAGAGAAAAAAGTCCATAACAATTTGTATTCGGGCATTAATATACAGTACGATAATTTCACAATCCGCAGTGATAGCAACGACCGTGTGTTTAATCGATCTGACCTTATCGGAAAAAAAGGGGGGCAACAACTGCTCCTCGGTGTATCGCAGTTATTTGATAACCGCGACAATGTTTCTTATAGCACACGTGGTTATTATGCCAAATTTCGCCTCGCCTACGCACCCAAATTATGGACCAGTGAAGATTTTAATGGTGCAAATCTGGACCTGGATCTCCGTGGTTTTATTCCTCTACATAAAAACGTCACACTGGCCCTCCAAGGAATCCTTCGTTCGACATTCGGAAAAACAATTCCTTTCTATAATTACCGTGAATTAGGCGGCGATATGATGATGCGTGGATATTACCTTGGACGTTATCGTGACAAAAACTACCTCGCTTCGCAAGCCGAATTACGCTATCGTTTTCACCCCCGTTTTGGTATCGTTGGTTTTTCTGGAATAGGGTCAACCTTTTCAAAAGAAAATAGCAGCAGGTATGTACCAAGTTATGGCGGCGGATTACGCTACTTTTTTAGTTTGGAACACAATAGCAGTATTCGATTTGACTATTCATATGGTGAACAACGGAACGGAGAGAAACGCCAATCAGGCTTTTACCTATCCCTAAGTGAAGCTTTTTAAATAAAGAAGGGGGCATAAAAATGGACTGCCCCCTTTTTTTATTTTATCCGGAACCTGCAACAATTTCTATCCAATTGTTGACGAGCCCCAGTTTATCTTTTTGAACAGCCTCCCCCCCTTCATCAATTTCAATAAGGTACTGATTGATGCTATATTAGTTCTGTGCTCACAATAAGTCTACCTCAAGTCACCTTTGCGGGTAGATGCATACAATCTACTTCCACGTATACCGTAATACGTTGATGGCTTTCAATCCTAATCAAACATTGTAGAAAGAACAACGGAGAAACTAAAACCTGATTAGAAAATTTTCCTTACGTTGTCCAGCCCTAAAAAAGACCAAGCCAATTCGATACAAATCTATGGTGACAACTACGCGACTATCATCCTTGAGCCTCTTCCAATAGTCTTCACGCTCGACCGACAAATGGGGCTCGTTTACAATCAGCATATCGCGTTCGCCGACGATAGCCAGAAAATCCAGGTCTAGGTTTGTCTTATCGATATAATAGATCTTGCGAAAAGAATAACTTCCGGCTTGCTGTTTCAACAGCACCTCGTAACTTGGCAGTGACTTCTCTGCCAAAACCACAAACTGATCAAATGCAAAAGCCTTCAATAGGCGATCGATTAGCAGATATTTTTTTTCTTCTACCTTCCCCCTTACACTAATGTCCCGGGGCAAATTTAAACGCATATCGGGATTATCTTTCTGATAAATGACCTCATCGACCAATTTATAAACAAACGGTGAATGTGTCCCATGTCGGCTATGGGAAATGAAATAATGGCGCCAATACTTCAGGTGGTAATTCATTTTGCTGCAAACATCGAAAAATTTGTCTTGATATACAATTAAATTCTCCTTTCTGTAAAGGCATATTTAATCACCTACAGCTCGATAAACAGCAATTTGTTGTATACTCAAAGAATAGATGACATTCGTTTTGCATGAAAAATACTGATTTTACACTTTATTTCACATGGAACATCAAAACACAAGACATGAACAAGCCATTTGCACCATAGGCATAACAAGAACAAGATGATCGTTAAAAGCTAGGTTATAGTTGGAAAGAAGGGTTAAAACTGAAGTATAAAAGCACTACCTTCTCCCTCAACGCTATTGAGAAAGATCGTGCCTTTATGCAGCAACATAATCTGCTTACTCAGAGTCAAACCCACCCCTGTTCCAGTTTTCTTTGTTGTAAAAAAGGGTGTAAATATTTGTTCCTGGAGATCCGCCGGGATTCCCCGACCATTATCTTCGATGCGAATCTGCACCTTTCCATCGATTTCCATTGCAGATAAACTGATATAGGCCTCCGTTCGGGATTTCACTGCATCAATTGCATTTAGCATCAGATTGATAATAACCTGTTCGATCAAGTTGACATCAGCATACAGTATCAACCGGGTGTTCTTTAAGATAATATCAACATCAATATTTTTTTGGATCAGCGTCGGCTCGAGCAACTGGTAAATATGTTCAAATAGTTGGGAAACCTGAATCGGCGCTACCTGTGGTTGATCCACCTTATTAATCATACGGTAGCTTTTTGCAAAATGCAGGAGTCCTTCGCTCCGCCTTTTGATGGTTGATATACCGGTTTTTAGATCATCAATATCCTCATGTCCTCTGAAATGGTCCAAACGCCCATTGAGTGTTTCGGCCAATGAACTGATTGGCGCAATAGAATTCATGATCTCGTGCGTAAGTACGCGCAATAACTTATGCCAAGCCTTTGTCTCAGTCTCATCAATAGCTTCGTTGATATTTTGATAAACGACAATGCGAAATATGGCATCTTGTGTTTCAAAACTAGAACTTTGAATCAGCAATTTTATTTTTCCTTTACTTGACTGGATAGACTCCATTTGTTGCTGACCATTATCCAGCAACATGGTCTTTTCATAAAGGTCGGGATTTTTCTTTTTCAGTCCGGCAATATTCCCTAGATGTGGCAGATGAAAAAGTTGTTTAAAGGCATCGTTCACCCACATTACTTTTCCCGTATCCATTTCATAGAAGATAATAGCCGAGTTAAGCATATTAATAACACGATCGAGGTACTGATGCTGTATCTCCTGTTTAATACTGATTTCCTTATACGTTTCGTTAATCTGATTAAAAGCGCGAAAAAGCTGCCCTTCGACCGATTTCGGATTTTTCACCAAAAAACGTCGCGTAAAGTCGCGATATTTAACTGCCTCGGCAAATTCTACAAGCTGTCTTTCCAAAAAATTATATTGGGCATATAGATTAAAACCCAGATAGAGCATAATACAAAAGATCAAAGACGCTTGTACATACTCATGCTTCATCAAGAGGTAGGCAGCCACAACCGCAGCTACCAACAGCAAAACAATCTTAATTACATTTAAAATCTTTCCATGTCTCATAGGCTAGATATCGTATTTCTCCAAACGCCTATAGAGTGCCGCACGGGTAAGCCCCAATTCCTTTGCTGCCTTACTGATATTTCCATTATAACGTTCGATGGCCGACTTAATGGCTTTGCGCTCCAACTCTTCCAGATTTTGACTGCTAGGAACAGATTCAACAACAACCTGTTCTACTTGCTGCTCAATTGGAGAAAAAAACAGATCATTTCCGGCAATACTTACCTGATCGGCCATGATAACAGCTCGTTCGATACTGTATTGCAACTCACGCACATTTCCGGGAAAGTGATAAGCAAAAAGCTTTTTTATCGCATCTGGTTCAAATCCTTCTATGCGTTTATTGTACTTCTTGGCATAGATATCCAGAAAATATGTTGCCAATAGCCCGATATCTTCTCCCCTATCCCGTAAAGGAGGAACTTGAATTTCCACGGTATTGATGCGATAAATCAGATCCTTCCGAAAACGGCTCTCATCGGCCAAGTGTTTAAGGGATACATTTGTTGCGGAAATTAGGCGTATATCCACTGGGATCGATTGGTAAGAACCCAGCGGTGTAACTTGACGATTTTGTAATACAGTCAATAGTTTGGCCTGTTGCTGCAACGAGATATTACCGATCTCATCCAGAAACAAAGTCCCGCCATTTGCCGCTTCAAAACGTCCCTGACGGTCTTCCCGCGCATCTGTGAATGCCCCTTTTTTATAGCCGAAAAGTTCACTTTCAAACAAAGTCTCCGTCAATGCACCTACGTCAACTTTCACATAAACCTGATCCGAGCGCAACGAGCGCCGTTGAATCGCCTGTGCAATCAAATCCTTACCGGTGCCATTCTCCCCCAAGATCAAGATATTTGCGTCTGTTGGTGCTATCTTCTCAAGCTTATATTGCAGTTCGTCCATGACCACCGAATTACCGATCAGATCTGGGCTATTGCCGGAGCGTAACAGCGAACTCTTATTTTTCTTTTCTTTATTTTTTGATTCTGCAAGCGTGCTTTCAATGGTTGCCAGCAACTGCTCGTTTTCCCAGGGCTTGACCACAAAATCGGCGGCGCCCTGTTTCAGTGATTTCACAGCCAGGTCTACTGCCCCATAGGCTGTAATCATAATCACATGAATCTGCGGAAACTTTTCCTTGATCCGCGACAACCAATATAACCCTTCATTTCCGGTATTGATTGTACTTTTGAAATTCATATCCAGAAGCACAAGGTCATACGGCATTTTCTCCAAATGCCCAATCAGGTTCTCTGGATTAGATTCGACATGAACATGGCTGACTTTAGGTTTTAGCAAGATTCTTGCTGCTGTAAGTAAATCTTGGTCATCGTCGACTACTAAAATAGATGCTTTTTTCATATTCCCTGGCTTCATTCAGACACTAAGATAACTATAAATTTAACGAGCCTGCGTAATAATCATTGATATATTTTTGTAGCAACCACTCATACTGCTTGACAACCAATTGGATCTGGCTATTATCATATTTTGTCTTTGCAGTTAAAAATATGACTGAATTACTGTTTCCCAATTCGAATACGACCTTGGCGATACGAAATGATTCAGCGTAATTTGTATTTTGCTCCTGCAATTGTGTAATTGTATTGCTGGCATTTTGCAGGTTAAAAACCGCATTTGCAGTCTCGGTCCTCAAATTATTCAGCGCAATCTCGCGTTGAAATTTGCTTGATTCCAAATCTAATTTAGCCAGTTTAACATCATTCCTAACCTTAAATCTGTTAAAAATGGGAATTGAAAGATCTAATGATACAGACTTTCCAAGATTATTCTTCATTTGATACCAATAACCGCCCGTTTTTACATTTTTGGAATAATTCGAACCTAATCCACCATTTAATGACAAAGAAGGCCAATAGGAAGATTGCGCTATTTTAATATTTTTTTCGGCCGCTTTAATTTTCCAATCCAGCGCCGGAATATTCGGTAGATTCTCCGTTGCCAAGTTATAAAGTGTTGTAGCGTCCATTTTTTGTGCATCAGCTTTTAACTCCAGTGCCTGCAAATCGCCCAATTGCGCCTCTTCTATATTTAATAAACTGGCTAACTTTACACGATTCGTATAAAGCCGCTGTTTATTGCTTTCGATCATATTGATATCATTAGCAAGCTGTCCTTTTAGATCAAAATAATCCCCCGGATTAATTGCACCCTCTTTTTGCATCGCTTCAGCACGACGTACCTGCTCACGTGTCACCTCTGTTTGCACCTCTGATTGCCTCAAAACATCCTGTGCTGTTAATACTTGGATATAAGCCGTAATAACATCCAGTTTCAATGCATTGACCTGCGAATCAAATTCAAGTTTTCCCGCTGCCTTCGCATCTGCGCGCATCCGAATATCATTCAATATACGAAACCCATTAAAAACAGGCACACTAGCATCCAACCCAAAATTTCCAGAAGAGTTATTGCTAGTAATATATTGATTTGTCGCATTATCAACGGAACGTCCTGAGGTAAGGCTATGCCCCAAGCGTCCATTCAAATTAGGTAATCGATTCGATTTTGCCTGTGAAAGATTCACTTCAGCTCGTTTTACTGCTAATTCATTTTGCAATAAGGTAGGGTTGGCTTTTATAGCCAATTGGATACAGTCGGCCAAGCTACGTTTTGATTCCGACTCATTCCCCCTGATAGCTTCTACTTTTACAACATCCCGCTCCCCAATTCCTTGCTCAGTCTGTTGTGCCTCAAGTTTTATATAAGTCAACAAAAAACACAATGTACTATATATATAGATTCTCTTCATATCCACTTTTTGTTTTCCAAGCAGACCATCGCCATGCCAAACAATAAAAATTCTGATTATCAACAAGATGCACAAAACAACAAACGATCAATGTCCAAGTTCGTACAATCAACTGTCCGATATTGAACACCCGCGCAATCTTATTAAAATACAATAAAAATATACGGTAAAAATCATAGATAAGATCCGGGTTGTACGCCATCGTACATGAAGTGTCCGCTATCGAACACCGAACAGCAGCACAAACAAAATAAACAACTAAAAATCAATACGTTAAATTATTGGCACAGCTTTCATAGTTACATAGCAAATTGATATTAAATTATGGACAGACCTTTAGAAAAGAAGAAGTGGAATAGCAAACGCATCATGACCATTGTAGGGATTGCTGGCATCGTTGGATTAATCGGCGCTAGTTTTTACTTTACCTCGGGCAAAAGCAAGCTAAATGTAGAAGCGGACCGTATCTCTATTGTCGAAATAAAAAATGGTAACTTTCAGGAATTCATTCCAATCAATGGCACAGTGCTTCCAATCAGCAGCATCTATCTCGATGCTTCTGTAGGTGGTCGTGTGGAGGAAAAATTTGTTGAAGATGGTACTGTCTTAAAAAAGGGTGATCCGATTATGCGTCTATCCAATACCGATCAGGAGCTTACGTTGGTTCAACAGGAAACACAAGTACTGAACCTTTTGACACAGTCGCAGATCGCGCAGACCAATGCCCAACAAGCATCTATTAACAACCGTAACCAGATGGCAGATGTCGAACAGGCTTTTAGGGAAGCCGAGCGTATCTATAACTTAAACAGAAAATTACTCGCGGAAAAGGCTATTGGATCACAGGAATTTGAAAAATCAAAAAATGAATATAATTACCAAAAGGAACGGGTTAATCTAACGAAACAGATTCTAAAACAAGACGAAATATCCAACGCTCAAAAAACGAATCAGGACAGACAGACCTACCAACGTACACAAAGTGCGTTGGAATTAATGAAACGAAAAATTGGTGACCTCATCGTACGGGCACCTGTCGATGGTCAGTTAACTGCTTTTGATGCCGAAATTGGACAGAACAAAAATGCGGGCGAGCGACTCGGTCAGATTGACGTCCTGACTGGATTTAAAGTTCGTGCTGATATCGACGAGCATTATATCAACCGTATTTTCCCAGATCTTCAGGGCGAGTTTTCCATTGGAGACAAAACCTACAAGCTTCGTATTAAAAAGGTATACACGCAGGTAACCAATGGCCGGTTCCAGGTCGACATGGAATTTATCAATGAAGTCCCCAAAGGAATCCGTCGTGGACAGACGCTACAGATACGTCTCGCCTTAAGTGATGAAACGAAAGCATTATTATTAGCTAAAGGTGGTTTCTATCAACAGACCGGTGGCAACTGGATCTTCAAACTCGATAAAAATGAAAATACAGCTTACCGTGTCGACATCCAACTGGGCAGACAGAATCCAGAATATTATGAAGTGATCAAAGGATTACAACCCGGAGACAAGGTCGTCGTATCGAGTTACGAGACCTATGACAAAGTGCAGGAATTAAGTATTAAGCGATAAATTCGAAGTAAAAAATAAAGCCATTGTTAATCCACTGGCTTATTTAACCAAATCTGAATAAACAACAGCAATTACGCAATACCACGATGATAAAGAACTTTATAAAAACAGCCTTTCGTAACCTTTGGAAAACCAAAGGGTACAGCTTTCTCAATATTTTTGGGTTAGCGATCGGCATTGCAGCAGCATCCTTGATCTTTTTATGGGTAGAAAATCAGTTAAGCTATAATGATAACTTCCCCAACAAAAAGGATCTCTATATCGTCAAGTCAAAACAGACCTATGATGGTGCAACCTTTGTGTTCGAATCAACCCCCGGCCCCCTGGCGCAAAATATAGCGAAAGAGATTCCGGGCATTAAACATGCCGTACGCATGACATGGATTAGCCCAATGTTATTCTCTGTTGGTGATAACAATTTATTTCAGAATGGACTATATGCTGATGCGACCGTTGCCGACGTGCTTTCGCTGGAATTTATGGAGGGGGATCGTAAAACCGCATTTGACAAAGTAGATAACATCATTTTATCAGAATCCGGCGCGAAAAAATTATTTGGCAGTCAACCCGCCCTAGGTAAGACAGTAAAGACTGATAACAAAGAACTTTACATCGTATCAGCCATTACAAAAGACCTCCCTAAAAACAGCAGTTATAATTTTCAATGGTTAATTCCCTTCAAAAAATTTGAGTCTAGCCAAGACTGGCTGACCAGATGGGACAATAATGGTATCCAGACGTTGATTCAGGTTGAAGACAATGCAAACGTTGATCAAATCAACAAACAGCTCATGAACTATGTCAAAAATAGAACCAATGGTGAGGTTACTTTTTCACAAAATTTCCTCTATCCAATGGAAAGATGGGTTACACATAACCGTTTTGATAACAGTGGAAATGAAATAGAAGGAAGTTTAAAAAATATTCGTCTGTTCAGCATTATTGCTTGGATCGTTTTGCTGATTGCCTGTATCAATTTTATGAATCTTGCTACCGCCAGATCCGAAAAAAGGGCAAAAGAAGTCGGTATGCGCAAAGTTGTTGGTGCAAGTCGTCAATCGTTGATTGGACAATTTCTCGCAGAATCATTGGTCCTAGCTTCTATTTCCTCATTAGTTGCTATTTTATTGGTCTATATTTGTATTCGGCCATTTAATACCATGATTGGCCAAGACCTTCAGGTCGATTTATTCAAACCGATACATCTTGCCTTTGTCATCACAATTACTTTAATATGCGGGCTATTTGCAGGAAGTTATCCCGCATTCTTTCTGTCTGCTTTCAAGCCACTATCGACTATCAAAGGAGCGAAGCAGAAAGCTGGCACCGGAAGTCTTATCCGCAAGGGATTGGTTGTACTACAGTATACCGCATCAGTTGTACTGATCATTTGTACGATTATCATTTATCAACATATACAACATAATAAAAATAGAGACATTGGCTTTGACAAGAGTCAGGTATTGACCACCACACTGCAAGGTGATATGGCCAAACATCTTCCCCTGATCAAAAACCAGCTCCTAGCAACAGGATTGGTGGAGCAGGTTGGTGTCAGTGATGTGAGTATTCTCAACATTTACAACAATACCTCTGGTTTCAATTGGGAAGGAAAAGATCCAAACAAGAGTATTCTGATCGGAATGCTACGTGCAGATGAAGGCTTAATACCGGCATTAGATCTTAAAATGTTTGATGGAAGAAACTTCCACGCCAACTTACTGGGTGACAGCACATCGGTTCTTATTAATGAAACCCTTGCTAAATTAATCCGGAAAGACGGCCATGTAGTGGGTAGTATCCTTAATTACGGCGAAGAGAATTACACGATTGCCGGAGTTGTCAAAAATTTTGTTTATAACAACGTATATGCCGATCCAGATCCCATGTTATTTATACCTCTGGTCAGAGAAACCGGCCTATTGAATATCCGTACAAAAGCAGGGATTGACCTGCCGCAGGCTATTCAACAAATTGAAAAGATTATTGTAAAAAATAATCCCGGATTTCCTTTCGATTACAAATTTTTGGATGAAACCTTCAACAGCAAATTTCAGGCTGAACTGTTTATACAGCAGTTATCCAGTGTATTTGCGGTTATATCCATTATTATTTCATGCTTAGGCCTATTTGGTTTGGCTGCCTTTGCGACAGAACAACGTGCCAAAGAGATCAGTATACGCAAAGTCCTTGGTGCTTCCGTTTCTGGTCTTATTCAGATGCTCAATCGCGAATTTATTATCCTGATAGGTATCTCCTGTATCATTGCATTCCCGATTGCCTGGGTTTTCATGCACAAATGGCTCGCAGACTATGCACACCATGTTAACATCTCCTGGACGGTCTTTGTGCTGAGTGGTCTATCTGCCATAATAATAGCCCTGTTAACGATTAGCTCACAGGCTTTTAAAGCCGCAATAGCCAACCCGACGAAGACACTCCGAGACGAATAAAAAGAAAAATAAACAATTTAAAAGAATAGAATTAAACAGAATAATAACCGCCTAAAGCGATTGCCGAGGGCCCAAAACATAAAACCATGAGCGCAAAAAATATGATTAAAATAACCAATCTTCAAAAGTATTACCGCACGGAAGAAGTAGAGACTGTCGCATTGAACAATCTGAATATTCACGTAAAAGAAGGTGAATTTGTTGCCGTGATGGGTCCATCTGGTTGTGGCAAATCAACTTTACTGAATATAATCGGACTATTGGATGATCTGGATGAAGGGAGCTATTTATTCAACGATATCGAGGTGGCTAAATTCAAAGAACGTGGTCGGTCAGATCTTCGCAAACATAATATCGGGTTTGTATTCCAGAGTTTCAACTTGATCGATGAACTTACTGTATTTGAAAACGTGGAACTTCCTCTTGTCTATACCAATGTCCCAGCAGCCGAACGTAAGAAACGAGTTGAAGAAGTACTGGAGAAAGTGCAAATCATGCACCGCCGCAACCACTTTCCCCAACAGCTTTCCGGAGGACAGCAACAGCGTGTGGCCGTTGCCCGTGCTGTCGTCAATAATCCCAAATTAATTCTTGCCGATGAGCCTACCGGTAACCTGGATTCCAACAATGGTAATGAAGTGATGCAACTCTTAACCGAACTGAACGAAGCTGGTACAACCATCGTGATGGTTACCCACAGTGAACATGACGCCAAATTTTCGGATCGTATCATCCGCATGCTGGATGGTCAGGTTATTATGGAAACGACATCATTAGGATCCTAGCCAGGGCCAGCTGATCCTTTTAAGGGTAAGGAATGTTCTTAAAAATCTAAAAGCGCTTACCCATGAAGGGCCGAGAGCTATTAAACGAGTTTAAAGTATAAAACGATGAAAGGCATAAAATTAATTTTGAGACAATGGGGACGTAACCGTCTGTTTACCTTTCTTAATATCATCGGTCTAGCGATCGGGATCAGCGCAAGCTGGATTGTATTTCGGATTGTCAATTACGAATTCAGTTTTAACCAGAATCATCCCGACAAGGAACGGATTTACAAGCTTTACTCGGCATTTAAGGAAGGTGAAAATATCCATCGTTTTGATGGGACCCCCTACCCTCTTGGTGCTTATCTCGGTGCTAATCTAAAGAAAGATCTGACCGGACTGGAAGTGGTTGCACCTATTGCTAACCGATCATTTGAAAGCATCAAGGTAAAGCGTTCTAACAACGAAACGCTGGAATTCAATGAGCAGGATAAAATTGTTTCCGCCACCGCCGACTATTTTAAACTCGTTCCCTATAAATGGATCGTTGGTAATCCAAATACGGCGCTCAAAAACAACAATGAAACCATCCTGACGGCCTCCCGTGCAAAACAATATTTCCCCGATGCAGATCCAAAATCTCTTCTTGGCAAAACAATACAATACGATGATCAGCTTCTTACATTAACCGGTATTGTCGCCGACTTAGACTATCCGAGCAGTTTTGTCAGTAAAGAATTTATCCGTGTAAAACCCAATCCCCAGGAAGCAGACAATTGGGAGAATTCAAGTTCAAATTTCCATGTTTACATTAAATTAACTGAAAATGGGATGCCTTCGCAAGTAATTAAACTAGCTACCAAGAAGTTTCAGGAGATGGCTGGCGAAGAATTTAAGCAGTACAATATAACGGCCGGTTATGAGTTAGCACCACTGACGGACTTGCATTTCAATAAATTCATCTTGAACGGAAGTGACAAGCAGGTGTTGTTCGGATTGATAGGTATAGCCGTATTTCTCCTTATACTGGCAAGTATCAATTACATCAACCTGACCACCGCCCGTGTTCCGGCCCGGGCTCGGGAAATCGGTATTCGGAAAACATTGGGCGAACAACCCAGACACTTGACACTATCCTTTATCAAAGAAACCTTTTTTACCTGTTTATTTGGGTTATTATTCTCCTGGCCCTTGGTCAAAATATTCGAACTTACCTTTAGTACATATCTTCCGGAAAATATAAACGCTTATTCAGATAGTCTATCTGTCTTTATCTTTCTATTGGGACTTATTATCCTATTGACATTAATTTCCAGTCTGTATCCAGCTTATCTCATCAATAAAGTACATGTCGTAGAGGCCATCAAAATCCATGCAACAGATAAAATTTCGTTTGGTGGTATTTCGCTCAGAAAGATCCTCATTGTCTTTCAATTTGTAATCGCACAAGCTTTTGTCGTGCTGACAGTGATCATGGGTTTACAGCTCCAGCATGCTTTAGACAGCGATGTTGGTTTTCAGGATGATGCTGTTATTACACTCAAACTGCCGTATAAAAAAGCAGAAGATTCGGGTAAAAGTCCATTTCTGTTGAAAGAACTTCTTCAAAAATATCCTGAAATTGATCAGATTTCGCTAGGCCACCTCCCCATGAATAACGACCAATGGGGAAATAATATCGTTATGCAGAGCGATACCGGTCAGATCTTGATTAATATGCCTTTTAAATATATTGAAGAGAACTATTTGGATGTATTTAAAATGAAATTACTGGCCGGCCGGGCTCTCAAACTCTCGGATACAACTTCAGGAATACTGATCAATCAAAAGGCCATTAGTAAATTTGGATTTAAATCCCCAGCTGAAGCTGTCGGAGCAATTGTTACCGTAAGCGATCGTCCAACGACAATTGTCGGTGTACTGGCTGATTTCCACAACTTTAATCTCCATGCGCCATTAGAACCCCTTGCCATGCAAATATCAACTGATAAGGGCACGCTGCAGAATATAAATATCAAATTAAATGGAGATCCTAAAAAATGGCATCAGGCAATTGCATCCATCAAGACTGAATGGGAAAACGTATATCCAAATGCACCTTTTACCTACCAATTTTATAACGAGCGGATCAAGGAACTCTATGAGAAAGATTATCGCTTTTATAAAATAATCAATCTGTCAACGTCAATTACCATTTTATTAAGCTGCCTGGGATTGATTGGTTTAGTGACATTAACTACGCACCAGCGAACAAAGGAGATCGGGATCCGAAAAATTTTGGGCAGCACGGTCAGTGGCATCGTGCTACTGCTCTCAAAAGATTATATCAAACTAATTCTTATCTCGATCCTAATCGCTACACCGATTGCCTGGCTGGCGATTGATAAATGGCTCACAGACTTTGCGTTTAAAATAGAACTCAGCTGGTGGATGTTTATTATTCCGGCGATAGCAACTATCGGCGTAGCATTTTTAGCCATGGGCTATCAATCCCTCAGTGCTGCCCGTGCAAATCCAGTAGACAGTTTAAGAGATGAATAAAGAAGCTCAATAGTGATCAAGGAAAATGATGGGATTCAGTAATGTTCCCATCACAATCCATGTTTTTGAAGAACGAACCGCAAGAGAATACACAGAACACAGCAAAATTGACCAACACTACAAAAACCTAACCATATGATAAAGAATTATTTAATAACAGCCATCAGAGAATTAAGGAAAAAGAAGTTCTATACCGTTATCAATATCTTAGGGTTGTCGGTCAGTCTTACTGCCTCGATATTAATTATTCTCTGGGTACAGGATGAACAAAGTTTTGATAAATTCCATCCAGACTATGAACGTATATATACAGTCAATTCTCACTTAGATCCCGAACACAACGGTTCTATATGGGGATCTTCCCCAGGTCCTATTGGAAATTATGCACAAAATGTACCTGAGGTTGATTACGCAACGCGTGTTTCACGGGACTACAATACAACATTGGTCAATGACAAGTTGAAACGTCCCGTAACGGATATGAACATCTATTATGTTGACGGCAATTTTTTCAACATGTTTCATTTTCCACTGCAAGAAGGCTCTCTTGCAGGTTTTCAGGCTAATTACAAGCAGGCACTTATCACTGCATCAACAGCCGAAAAACTTTTTAGCAATCAGCAGGCTATCAGAAAGACTTTTCGTTACCAAAAAGATCTCTTTACTGTGTCCGGTATCCTACAAGATCTCCCCCAAAACTCCTCCATGCAGTTCGATGTCGTTATTCCATTAGGATATCATGCACAGCGATTTACAAACTGGGGGGGGAATGGAAAATGGAAAACAATCGATGAAGATCTGGGAAACTACAGCTTTTCAACCTATGTTAAAGTCAAACCCAACGCTTCTGCAGCACTTATCGGAAAATCTATCACAGACTCCTATACCAAAGCCCGTGACGGCGAAAATTCGACTGTATTTGTTTTAGACCCGTTAAAAACCATGCATCTAATTGCGCCCGACGGAAATAAATCTACACTTCGCATGGTGCAGATTTTTGGGATCATAGCGGTATTGCTGCTGGTCATCGGTGCAGTAAATTATGTCAATCTGAGCACCGCAAGGGCATTGGATCGGGCGAAAGATGTTGGTATCAGAAAGATTATTGGTGCCAACCGTCTCCACTTATTCTTACAATTCATCACGGAAACGGTTATTGTATTTCTTTGTTCGTTAGTGATCGCTTTTATCCTGATTCTGATCCTTCATACAGGATATAATCAGATTGCGCAAAAATCAATCAGCTTTTCTTTCCGTAATACGGCAATATGGCTGTATATTGGGGCTGCAATTTTGGGAACACTCGCGCTATCCAGTATATATCCCGCAATTCAACTGTCCTCATTCAATCCAATTCAATCCATAAAAGGGAAATCAGTAAAAGGTGTTTCATCTAATACAATGCGTAAAATATTAGTGGTCTTCCAGTTTACCCTTTCCGTGACGTTAATTGTGTGTACACTTGTCATCCGAAACCAATTGGCTTTTATCCAAAAGATCAACCTGGGCTATGACAGAGATCATGTCATAACCCTTGGTCTTCCAGAGGAAGCCTATAAGCATATAGATGCAATACGGACCGAACTCAAAAACAACAACGCCATACAAGCTGTCTCCTTATCCGGTGTTTACAACATGACCGACTTCGGAAATGCCACTGGGGATATAGATTGGCAAGGTAAATCTAAAGACAACAAACTGATTGTAGCTCAGGCGACCATTGATAAGGATTTTATTCCACTGATGAACATACAATTTCTCGAAGGGAAAAATTTTACTGGTATGCCAGCCGATTCTTCTGGCTATATCATCAACGAAACATTGGCTAAACAGATGGGCTTAAAACCACCCTATGTGGGATCCAACATGAGTTTTCATGATATCCCGGGACAAATCATCGGAGTGGTAAAAGACTTCCACTTCAAATCCATCAAAGATAAGATTGGTCCAATGGTCTTTTGGACACGTTGGGGAGCGGGCACTTTATATGTAAAAACAAGTACGACAAAAGCTCCTGAAGCCATTAAGGCTTTAGAAAAGATCTATAATCGCTATCCTTCCGATGCTCCATTTAATTATACATTCATTGATCAGCAATTTGACAATTTATATAAATCGGAACACCGGACAGGACTACTATTCAACATTTTTGCAGGTATTGCGATTTTTATATCCGCTTTGGGCTTATTTGCACTAGCAACTCACGAAGCACAAATGCGCATAAAAGAAATCGGAATCCGCAAGGTCCTCGGAGCAAGCACCTTTGGCGTCGTAAGACTATTGGGCAAAAATTTCGTGATACTCGTCTCCATTGCCATTTTGATTGCCTGCCCCATTGCGGTCTATTTGATGAATAAATGGTTGAGTAATTTTGCCTATAAAACAGAGCTGGACATACAGACCTTTATCTTCGGCAGCATTCTGGCCTTGCTGATTGCCGTTACCACAGTCAGCTATCAGGCCATTCGCGCGGCTTTGAGTAATCCTGTCGATAGCTTAAGGGACGAATAATTAACACGATAAATCATGATACAAAATTATATTAAAATAGCCTGGCGCAATATTCTAAAGAATAGAGGTTATGCCACCATAAATATTGTAGGTCTCGCCATTGGCTTGGCTTGCTGTTTATTAATTGTTATTTATGTACAGAATGAACTTTCTTACGATAAATATCATATCAACAAAGACCGTATTTTCCGCGTTGTACATGATTATAAAGAAGTCGGTAGTACAGAACAACATCAGATCTGGGGAAATGCCCCAATCGGAGAAGCCCTGAAATCCGACTTCCCAGAAATCGAGAAGATCGTTCAGTTCTCCGGGCAAACGTCCATCCTACTCAAACAAGGGGAAAATAGATTCCAGGAAGAAAATGTATTTTTCATGGATTCTACAGCATTCGATGTATTCAGCTGGAAAGTCCTTGCCGGAGATCCACATACAGCATTAAAAAATGCATATTCTGTTGTATTGACAGAAAGCACAGCTAAAAAATATTTCGGTGACCAGAATCCCATTGGCAAAACCATTGAAGGGGGATTAGCAGCAGGTCGGGCTGATGCAGGTCTGTATACCGTAACAGCTGTAATGGAAGATGTTCCTGCCAACTCACATTTTACCTTCGATGCGCTGTTATCTATGAGTACCTTCCGGAAAGCAAGACCTGATGTCTTCGAAAAAGAAGGCTGGGACTATGTAGATTTTTACACCTACTTTTTGACATCGAAAAAATTTGATCCTACAAAATTCAATCAGAAGATACCTGGCTTTCTCAAACGAAATGTCCCCGTACAAGTAAACGCCAATTCAAAATACAGTTTTCACCTCGAGCCCATGCTTCAGGCCTACATGCACTCCACTGCTGATCGCCAACCGGGAACAACGGGTAGCTTTCAAAATTTATATATTTTCGCGATCATAGGTGGATTTATCCTGCTGATCGCCTGTGTCAATTTTATGAATCTTGCTACGTCCAGATCCATGGAGCGTGCCAAGGAAGTCGGTGTCCGAAAAGCCATTGGTGCCAATAAAAGCAATCTGATTCTACAGTTTATGTCTGAGTCGCTGGTACTCGTATTTATCGGTGGTATATTGGCTATCGCTTTGGTCATTGCCTTTCTCCCTTTTATGGAAGCTTTTTCCGGTAAACAGTTTGGTTATTCATCCCTCCTTAATGGCACCACCTGGACGATTTTCTTTTTGGTAACACTTATAACCGGGCTATTAGCTGCCAGCTACCCCGCATTGATCCTGGCAAATTTTAAACCGATTAAAGTTCTGAAGGGGACGTTTGGCAACAGTAAGGGCGGAACTTTGTTACGTCGGGGGCTCGTCGTCTTTCAATTCTGTCTTTCTATTGCATTGATTGCAGGTACTGTGATTGTATTTTCCCAATTGAATCAACTGCAACAGCAAGACCTTGGTTTTCAAAAAGCACAACGCCTAATCATCGACTATAATTTCGATGAAAAAGTCAACAATAACCTAGAGGCGATCAAAAATACGCTCGCAAAAGATAAAGATGTACAGTCGGTGACAGCTTCGCGCACTGTTCCGGGAACATTTTTTCCAAATGCCGGAACAGAGATCATGTCAACGGACGGCAAAATGACCAATTTCGCTCCCTCACTCTATGAAATAGATATAGACTTTATCCCCAATATGGGCATCAAGATGGCTGCGGGGAGAGCTTACTCACGCGATTTCCCAGCAGATAGCGCCCATTCACTGGTGATTAATGAATCAGCAGCCAAATTATGGGGCTATTCAAATCCACAGGATATCATCGGAAAACAATTTAGACAGTGGGGCAAAGAAGGCACGGTCATCGGCGTTGTAAAAGATTTCAATTACCTATCCCTGCATCGCAAAATTGAGCCATTGGCACTACGACTTGAACCAAGTAGCAGCCGTTATCTGGCCGTGAATCTAAAAAATATCAATCAGCAAACAATCGACCGAATTGGCAAATTATGGACTGAACTCGTCCCTCACCGTCCCTTTCTATATAGTTTCCTAGACGATAATTTTAACCGTCAATACGAAGCCGATTATAACTTCAGAAGACTCTTTACAGCCTTTTCAAGCCTCGCTCTTTTTATTGCTTGCTTAGGTTTACTGGGATTGGTGACCTATACGGCTCAACAGCGTACCAAAGAAATCGGGGTGCGCAAAGTGCTTGGTGCTTCCATATACAATTTAGTGCTGCTGCTTTCTTCCGACTTTATCAGATTATTAGTCATCGCGATCTGTATCGCTACACCATTATCATGGATGGCAATGAACAAGTGGCTGGATAATTTTGCCTACCATATTGAACCAAAATGGTGGATGTTTGCTTTTGCCGGATTGTCAGCTGTATTCATTGCCCTGATCACCGTTAGCTATCAAACATTTAAAGCCGCTAAAGCAAATCCAGTGGACAGTCTGAGAGACGAATAAATAGTATACAATCAAGAATAAACTTAATATATCAGCACGAAACAAATAGATACGATCATGATCAAGAACTACACAAAAACAGCTTGGCGAAGTATTCGGGCCAACCGATTTTTCAGCATCCTTAATATTAGCGGATTGGCGATTGGCATCTGTGTATCTCTTCTGCTATTTGCTTTTATCCGTCAGGAACTGAGTTTTGATACCATGTATTCAAAAGCTGATAATATCTATCGTCTGCACATGCAGCTGTCGGCAGAATACAATCGGGAGAAAATGATTAACCTGCCCAATGCGGTTGGGCCCGCCCTCAAATCTGATATTGCGCAAGTTGATAATATGGTACGACTTGTAAAAGATGGCTTTGGAGCTACGGCTTCTATCCGTGCCGGAATGGATAATTTTAGTGAGAAGCAATTGTATCTAGCCGATTCAACATTGTTCTCCATCTTTGATTTCCAATTTATAGAAGGGAATGTTCATACTGCGTTTTCAAACAAGAAAAGTATTGTCCTCTCCCAATCAACAAAGGAAAAAATGTTTGGAAGCAACGGAGCATTAGGGAAACTTATCTCCATCAACCAAAGAGATACCGTACAGGTAACCGGCGTATTCAAAGATCTTCCCGCCAATAGCACCCTGGACTGTAATATGGTCATGAATATTATGGATTCCTGGATGGGGCAAAATGTCTATTGGAGTAATGCCAGTTATGAAACGTATATATTATTAAAAAAAGGAAGCGATCCGGCTATGGTCGCTCAACAAGCGACAAAGCTGATTGACAAGTATGTTGAAAAAGACCACCGGTATTACACCCAGTTTTTCCTGCAACCCCTGTTAAAGGTGCATCTCTACTCATCGAATCTCGGAGAGGGCGTCACCAAACGTATAGGAAACATTGACACCATTCGAACACTATACGTCCTTGCTTTTCTTGTCATCGCCATTGCCTGTATCAATTACATGAATCTAGCGACCGCAAAATCACAGAAAAATGCCAAAGAAGTGGGTGTAAACAAGGTACTTGGAGCTACTAGAAGCCAACTGATTGTCCGTTTTTTTGTGGAGACCGCAACGATTAGTCTATTTGCAATGACATTAGGCGTGGTCCTGGCCATTCTTTTGATCCCGCTATTTAATTCAATCGGCAATACAAACATTACTATTCAACAACTCCTGAACTGGGATATGCTCGGGATATTGGCCTTATCCTGGTTTATGATTACGTTTGCCGCAGGCAGCTATCCAGCCTTATTCTTATCGAAAATAAAATCGATCGCATTAATGAATAAAGGCTACAACAAACAAGGGAAAACAGTCCTGATCAGACAAATATTGGTGGTATGCCAATTTACCATTTCGATTATATTGATCATCGGCATCTCCGTGATGCTCACCCAG
The DNA here is from genome assembly GCF_002000245.1 of Sphingobacterium sp. CZ-UAM. Taxonomy (GTDB): domain Bacteria; phylum Bacteroidota; class Bacteroidia; order Sphingobacteriales; family Sphingobacteriaceae; genus Sphingobacterium. The sequence goes on from NZ_MTCM01000005.1 coordinate 35,870, forward strand.
ATGAATTTTATTCGAAATAAAGACCTGGGCTATCAACCTGAACATGTGGTCTCGGTCCCCATCCGTTCTTTCCGGAGTCTGGAAAAGCTCAACACGCTCAATCAACAGGTCCAAAGCTTATCAAATACGCTGTCCACCACATTCGCACAGTCCGTACCCGGAAGTAACGAAAGCGGAAAAACAACTTATAAGCTCGTCACGGATAAACAGGGTTTACCGACCCTGAGCTGTGTTACTTATGGAAATACAGTAAATACACTTGGATTAAAACTACTTGCCGGAACAGATTTACCTGACATATGGGGACGTCCTGACTCCACCTGTTATGTACTGATCAACGAGAAAGTACTGAAATATTTAGGCTATAAATCACCGCAAGAAGCCATTGGAAAGCATATTATCACTGAGATGAGTCCAACCAACTCAATCATCACCGGTGTCGTTCAGGATTTTAATTATACAAACCTTAAATCCGAAATCGGAGGTTACAGCTACTACACCATGAATGATCCCTCAGAATCACCACGCAACTTGTTGATCCGTTATAAAACCACAGATGTTCAAGGATATATCGACCAAATAAAGAAGATATATACGACTGTCGCTCCCGAAGCTGCTTTTGATTTTTCGTTTTTAGATCAACATGTCCAACGCCAATATGAAAATGAAATCCGCTCATCCAATATCATGAGCATGTTTTCATTTCTTACACTTTTTATAGCCTGTCTCGGTCTGTTGGGATTAGCAGCCTATACCACAGAAGCCCGAAGCAAAGAAATCGGTATCCGCAAAGTTCTGGGAGCCAGTGTTCCGGGTATTATTCATCTACTGTCATCAAATTATATCAAACTGATTTTGCTTGCTTTTCTTATTGCTGGACCAATCGCTTATTATCTCTTTAATAATTGGTTAAATGATTTTGTATATCATATTCAGATGCCTTGGTGGGCATACCTGATTGCGATATTAATAGTAACACTGGTCGCATTTATCACTATAGGATTTCAGACATTTAAAGCCGCGCTATTGAATCCGGTAAATAGTCTAAGGGACGAATAGATCTTCATCTGGTTGAATCAATTAAAACTAAACGACAATGATTGGAAACTCACTAAAAACAGCTTATCGTTTTTTGAAAAAGCACAAGTTGATTACATGTATCAATGTCATGAGCTTAGCCATTGGCATCACAGCGACATTAGTCATCTTTTTGATGATTCAATACGACTATAGTTTCGATAAACATGTTCCAAACAGGGAACAGGTTTACCGTATTGTTAGTGACGGTGAAATTAAAAACGCGGGGGTATACATGCCATTAGTACGAACTATGGAAGAAGAGCTACCAAACATCGACGCCATAGCTCCCGTTTATCGAAGTCATGTTCAAAAACTGAAAATCACGACTCCTAGCAACACAGCTCAAGTTTTTCCAAAAGAGCAACGCATTGTACTGACCAATAGCCAATATTTCAATATTTTACCACGCAAATGGCTATCCGGAAATCCATTTAGCCTTAATACAGCAGGCTATATCGTGCTGACAGAAAAAACACTGGAAAAATTTTATGGAAATGAGTCTCCAGCCAATGTCATTGGCAAAACCATCGTTTATGCAGACAGTATTCCGCTCCAGGTTGTCGGCGTGGTCGAAAATGCAAAACAGAACTCTGACTTCAATTTTGACAGTTTTATCTCCGAAAAAACAATTCCCCAGAACAATAGTTTAAAGGAGATGTTTAATTGGGAAGCCTGGAACAGCATCTCTGACTCCCATCAGGTTTTGATCAAAACCAAACCCGGTACCCGACCAAACGTGGTAGAAAGTAATATTGCAAACCTATTAAAAAAGTATAAATTTAAAAATGGCGAGAAAATTACTGATCACCTGTTATTACAACCGCTATCGGATGTCCATTTTAATACGACTTTCAATTATGAAGCTACTAAGCCTGAAACACTACGAAACCTGATCCTGCTGGCATTTTTCCTTTTGGCCTTAGGCGCGGTTAACTTTATCAATTTATCTACCGCGCAATCCATCGAACGGGCAAAAGAAGTGGGCATCCGCAAGACACTGGGAAGTTCAAAATCGACTTTAATTAAACAATTTCTGTTGGAAACTTTTCTGATCACGCTTGCAGCCACTGTACTGGCTGTTCTACTGTTACCTCTTTTTCTACAAGTCTTCGAAGGATTTATTCCTAATAACTTAAACCTGGATTTATTGGATAAAAAATTGATTATAATGTTCCTATTGGTGCAGCTTCTTTTGGTCACACTACTGGCAGGTTTTTATCCTGCTTGGGTATTGACGGGATATGCACCGGTATTGGCCCTCAAAAATCAGCTGGGGAAAAACACCAATCTTTCCAGAAGTGCATGGATACGTAAAGCACTGACCATTTTCCAATTTGTGATGGCCCAGGCTTTTTTAATCTGTGTATTAATTGTGATTCGGCAAATTAATCACCTATCCCACAAGGACATGGGATTTCAACGTGATGCCATCATCAATATCGATATCCCTGGTGCCTTTCAGAACTCGGACAAAGGACTACTCCTCAAAAATGAGCTATTAAAACTTCCCGAAGTAAAAAAAATTAGCTTTGGAAATATTGCCCCGGCAATGAATGGTTATATGACAACTTCAATAGTTTACGATCAGTCTTCGGACAAAAAATCCTTAACTTTTGATAACCGCTCAGGCGATGAAAACTATTTGGATGTTTATAATATTCCACTTTTGGCCGGAAGAAATATTCGTTTACTGGACTCTACAAGAGAAATACTAATCAATAGAAAAGGTTTAGAATTATTAGGTATCCAAAAACCGCAGGATGCAATTGGCAAAACTTTCGAAAATGGAGCATCTACGATTGTCGGTGTTATGGAAAATTTTGACATTGCTTCGGCGCGCCAAGCTGTCAAGCCTGTATTGTACATCGGAAGTAAGACAGGTTATGTGCTTCATATTGCTTTGGATCAAAAACATCCGGAAAACTGGAAAAAGGCAATCGACAAGATCACGGCCACCTACAAATCTACTTTTCCTGACGATGAGATCGACCTTCGTTTTGTAGATGAGATTGTCCAAAAATTCTATAACCAAGAAAAACGCCTTTCCAAATTGCTGTCCTGGGCCGTCGGGCTGTCCGTATTTATAGCCGGATTAGGCTTATTTGGGCTGACCATATTTACCGCCAATCAAAGAACAAAAGAAATTGGTATACGTAAAGTTTTAGGAGCTTCAATAGTGCAGATTACCTTTTTATTGCTCAAGAATTTACTTTCTCTGGTGGCCATAGCCTGTTTGATTGCATTCCCGATTGCTTATTACTTCATGTCACATTGGCTAAATGATTTCGCCTATCGCACCACTATGGAACCATGGATTTTTGGGTTGTCTGCCCTCAGCCTGATAGCATTCGCCAGTTTCGTGCTATCAACCAAAAGTATTATGGCAGCAAAAGCTAATCCGGTAAATAGTTTGAGAGACGAATAGATCAAGTTGAACTTTCATTTATAACATGAATTAAAGATTTAAATCTCACAACAATGATAAAGAACTTTATAAAAACCGCATGGCGCAATATTTTTTCCAACAAATTCTACAGCGCTATCAATATCCTCGGGTTGACTGCAGGATTAGTTGTGGGAATCTTCCTACTACTATGGATAAAGGATGAATTATCCTTTGACCGTTTTCACAAGAACCAAGGCTCAATCTACAAAATCGGAATCGAGGGCGGAACCGGGATCTCAAAACGAATATTTGGATCTATCATTGCCCCAGTTGGGAGTTTTGCCAAGAGAGAAATTCCTGAGGTTAAGGACGCTGTACGTATCTTTCGGATCGGTGACGCCGCCATCAAGTATAAAGACAAACGATTTAGAGAAAAGAATTTCGCTTTTGTAGATCCAAGTTATTTTAGTGTTTTTGATTTTCCGCTCATTCAGGGTAACCAGAAACAACCTTTTTCCGACAACAATTCCGTTGTTCTTACTGAGACTACCGCCCGTCGATATTTTGGCAATGAAAATCCAATCGGTAGAGCTGTCATACTGGGAATAGAAGATCTATGTGTAGTCAGCGGAGTTATCGCTGACTATCCCGAAAATTCTTCCTTTCAATTTCAGGTACTGCTTCCCTTATCACGCTTTAACGAATATGCCTACGTCAAAAACAAAACCACCTATGACAATAAAACTTATCTGTCATCAATGGATACCGATTGGTCCAACTTTTCTTTTGAGACCTACCTCCAGCTGAGACCTGATGCCAGCCCCATAGCAGTAGCCCAGAAATTACAAAAGATACACGAACGCAATAAACCGGAAGATACCCCTGTTCCATATGTTACCCAACAGCTATCAAAGGTACATCTGTATCAGATGGATGGTAGTGATGGTGGGATAGGCACTGTTCGAATCTTTATTGGAGTCGCTTTGATGATTCTTATTATTGCCAGTATCAATTACATCAATCTCTCTACCGCACGGTCCTTGTCCAGATCCAAAGAGGTTGGTATCCGTAAAATTATCGGGGCCGGAAGAAAAGAGTTATTTTTCCAATTTATTCTGGAGACGACACTGTACTTCACGATCGCCGCCATTCTGGCCATCAGCATCGTTTTTATCTTTCTTCCCTTTTTTAACAATTTCTCTGGCAAACATATCTCATTGCAGTTATATAGTATTGATCTATGGAGCTATATTTTAATCATGTTAATAGGTACATTACTGTTGACCAGCATTTATCCGGCATTGTTACTTTCAAACTTTGATCCGATCAAAGTACTAAAGGGCAGATTCGGAATGAAGAAATCAAATTTTAGAAAGATATTAGTGGTATTACAATTTACGGTATCTATCGTTCTCATCACCATGACGGTCGTCATCGGTAGACAATTGGATTATATACGCAACAAGAACCTTGGTTATGAAAAAAGCAATATCATAGCTGTCTCCATGGCACCGAAAATGGCACAACATTTTGAGGCCGTTAAAAGTGATCTCCTAAAAAATAAAGGCGTAAGTGATGTCATTCGGCTTGGGAGGGATATGGTATATGGTGGAGGATCTACGGGTGATAACGATTGGGATGGAAAACCCAGCAATTCGAATCTTTGGTTCAGCATTACTTATTCGGATCAATTTGCGCTTGATTTTTTCAAGATAAAACTGGCTCAGGGAAAAAACTTCACCGGCTCGATTGCAGATTCTACGCATTTTCTTATCAACGAAACCGCTGTCCGCGAGATGGGATTAAAGAATCCCCTTGGTACCCGTTTACGGATCCGAACTGTTCCGGGAACCATTATCGGTGTGGTCAAAGATTTTAATTACGCGAGTGTACGCCAAAAAATCGAACCCATGGTCTTTCAATTTAGCCCAAAAGATTGTCAGCAGCTTTATATAAAAACAAACCCTGCCGGAACCAAATCGGCATTGCTCGCACTGCAGCAGATCTGGAAAAGTTACTATGACGATATGCCGATCAGTTATAGCTTCTTAGACGAAAGCTACCAACAGCAGTATATGAGCGAGCAAAAACAAGGAACATTATTTAATTTCTTTGCCATCATAGCGATCATGATTTCTTGCCTTGGACTTCTTGGACTATGTACGTATACCGCACAACTGAAAACCAAGGAAATTGGCATCAGAAAAGTCCTCGGTGCGACGGTCTTCAATATTATCCAAATGCTGAATAAAGAATTTTTGCTTTTGATCATTATTGCTAATATTATCGCAATTCCTCTCGCGTTATATTTCACTTCGAACTGGCTGGACGGATTTGCCTTTAGAACAACAGTGCCGATAACGATATTTTTAGGTGCGGGCTTACTAGCGATTATCATTGCCCTGTTTACCGTTAGTTTTCAATCAATCAAAGCAGCTATCGCTAATCCGGTCAAGAGTCTAAAAGACGAATAGCTTTTATTCATAAAAAATCGACCCAAAATATATTGAAAAATTAATCAGCACACCAAATAACAAACATAACCATCAAGCAGCACCATGATTAAATTATTTTTGAAAACCGCTTTACGCAATCTTAAACGCAACCCCTTAAATACTGCAATCAATATTCTCGGATTGTCCTTGGGATTTACGGTTGCTTTGGTGAGCACCCTGTGGATCTTGAAACAGTTTTCCTTCAACCAGCATTACAAAAATTATGATACGATCCATCAGCTGATGATGACCGGCACTTTCAACAATGAAAAATCCACGGATGGAACTTCCACCCCCATCCCGTTAGCAAAGTTGATGGAATCTGATTTTAAGGATGAAATCCAAGATGTCACATTGATTACAGATGCTGAAAGCTCTGCCATTAAAATAGGTGAAAAAAAATTGAATGCGACAGGATTTTACGCCATGGGAAAGTTTTCAGAACTATTTTCATTCGAAGCTGTACAGGGAAATATCGCTACCCCAACTGCAGCATCCACCATAATTATTTCTGAATCATTGGCCAACAGGTTATTGGGGACTACTGATCTTATCGGGAAGACTATTCAACTCAACGGAAACGAACAATATACGATACAGGGTGTTTTTAAAGACATTCCTGAAAACAATACATTTCACAAACTGGAGTATATCCTACCTTTTGCTGATTATCTCCATAAAAATGAGGGTATCGAAGAAAAGTGGTCAAACTGCTTTTTTAGCACCTATGGTAAGATTGAGACCCCTCAAATGATCCCAGGACTCGAACAAAAACTAACCAACATCTTTAGAACAAATCTTACAGACATCAACCCTGAGATTCTGTTGCACCCCATGTCCAAATGGAATCTTTATGATTCATTCAAAAATGGTAAAAATGCAGGTGGGCAGATTCAATATGTGTGGATGTTTGCCTGGATCAGTATATTTATTCTCTTGTTGGCCAGTATAAATTTTATCAATCTCAGTACAGCCCGAAGCTTAAAAAGAGGAAAAGAAATTGGTATCCTAAAATCTGTTGGTGTAAATCGTAGGCAATTGATTGCCGGATTTTTAGTGGAATCCATCCTGTCTGTATCCTGTGCTTTTCTGATGGCGATCATATTAGCGACCTTGCTCCTCCCTTGGATAAACACCATCGCCGATACCATATTGCAAGTTCCTTTTACGCATATTCAATTCTACTTATATTCCTTTTTGGGGGTTCTCACTATTGGCGTTCTCACCGGACTATATCCTGCGTTATTCTTATCCTCTTTCAACCCGATCCTTGCACTCAAAGGAAAGATGAACATCGGCAAAAGAGGATTCAAGGCCAGAAAAGGAATGGTGATCGTACAATTTGCCATTTCCATCTTTCTGATGATTGCAACCTATTTGGTCATCAAACAACTGCACTATACAAAGGATCGTCCGATTGGTTACAAAAGTTCAAACCTGGTCAACATCAACAGTCGGAGCGAGTTAATTGTCAAAAACTTTGATATCCTGAGAAAAGAACTCATCAATCAGCGTTTGGTGCAGGATGCCTCCCTTTCTTCGAGTTCGATTAATCGCCTCTCTTTGACGGGCGGTGGTTTCAATTGGCAGGGGAATGAAACAAAAGAAGGGGCTATTATGGGAATTTTCACCATCGACGAAAACTTTGCTAAAACAGTACAATGGAATTTTTTGAAAGGAAGGAATTTCTCCAAAGATTTCAAGACTGATTCCACTGCCGTAATTATCAATGAAGCAGCCGCCAAATTTATGGGAGTTACAGATTTGACGAGCAAACAATTATCTAAAAGAGGAATCAGCTATACGATTATAGGTATTATACAGAACACTTTATCCGAATCACCGTTTAAGTCGATTACACCTACTGCTTATTTTCTTGATTTTCTACCCAAAAATAAAATAACACTTCGACTGAATGAACAGCAAGATATTAGCCAAACCATGAAAGCAATCGCCCAACAGTTCAATCGTTTTGATCCGGATCTCATCTTCGATTACACATTCACAGATAAAGAATATGCGAAGCAATTTGAACAAATGGAAATGATCAAAAGCCTGACCAGTATTTTTACAGGGCTTGCCATACTGATTTCCTCTCTTGGGCTATATGCTTTGGTCGCATTCCTAACTGAACAACGCGAAAAAGAAATTGGTATCCGCAAAGTCCTTGGGGCATCAGAAGTTGGCTTATGGAAATTATTATGCACAGAGTATGTCTGGTTGACATTGATCGGTTTTCTTGTTGCCGCTCCTCTAGCCTATCTATTAATGGAAACATGGCTCGACAATTACGTTTATCGCATTTCAATTAGCTGGACCGTATTTGCTTTTACAGGATTAACTGCACTGGTCATCACCCTCCTAACAGTTAGTTATCAAGCCATTAAAGCAGCATTGACTAACCCCGTGATCACATTACGGAACGAGTAGATCTACCTGTTCGGCGACGGACAGCAGACTGTCCGTTTCCGAACATACAGTAAGTACACAAAAAGCACAATAACAACTAACAATCAACAAATTACACTTATGGCAAACGAATTGAATTAACGATTTATAGTATACATGATCAGCATAGCGCTATCAGCTAGGATAGATTGCTTGGCCTAACAGTAGATTATGAAAAAGTAAAAAACTCAATACGATGATTAAGAACCACATCAAAATCGCTTGGCGGAATCTTCAAAAAAATAAGAGTTATTCCATTATTAATATCCTTGGACTTTCCATTGGCATGACTGCAGTGTTGATTATCGGGATCTGGGTACAAAACCAGCTCAAGTTTGATAATTTTTATAGTGACCATGAGAACATCTATAAGGTTTTTAATAAAAACCGCAGCGCTGAAGGAAAGATTAATCTACAAGGATATACATCGGGGCATGCATCTCCGGCTTTAACGACAGACTACCCAGAAGTGAAACGCGCTGCCCGTGTCGGCTGGAGCACGAACAGGCTGCTCTCTTTTGATGACAAGAAGATCAAATCCAACGGGAACGAAGTGGATCCTGCATTTATCGACATATTTGATTTTAAAATTGTAAAAGGCAACCGCAACAGTGCATTAAAAGAAACAAGAAACATCATCCTGACTGAAAGCCTTGCAAAGAACATCTTTGGGGATAAGGACCCTCTCGATAAAACAATTAGACTGGACAATAAGGAACTCTATAAAGTTTCAGCAATAATGCAAGATCTTCCAGCCAATACAAATTTCAATTTCAGTTATTTAATTCCCCTCGTCAAAGCCGAGGAATATTCTCCAAACTGGAATACGATTGCATTCCAAACTTATATTCAGCTAAAAAAAGGAACAGATATTACCGCTTTTAACAATAAGCTCACTGATATTATCAAGAAAAAGACTAACAACGAGCTAGAAGGATCGCTATTTCTATATCCAATATCCAAAACGCACCTGTATTCAAAATTTGAACAAGGTATTCCGGTTGGTGGCAAAATCGATCAGGTTAAACTAGTCGCAGGGATTGGTTTATTAATTTTGTTGATTGCTTGTATCAATTTTATCAACCTCAGTACAGCACGCAGCCAAAAAAGGGCAAAAGAGGTTGCCATACGAAAAGTTGTAGGAGCACATCGCACCAATTTAATCATCCAATTTCTTTCAGAATCCATATTGGTAGCCATGATTTCGGGTGCACTTGCCATTCTCCTAACAATCATCACGCTTCCGCTATTCGACAAGATTTTTGACAAACCTTTGGTATTTCCATCATCAGAACCGTCAATTTGGCTTGCGTTGGCCGGATTTATTTTTCTGACAGGTTTGTTGGCTGGCTTGTATCCTGCATTTATATTATCGGCTTTCAAACCTATAAAATCGCTAAAGATATTCGGACAATCCAAAAAGATCCCTTTGAATTTTCGTGAACTACTGGTCATCTTTCAATTCGGTATTGCGATCATTCTAATTATTGCCACTATCGTCGTCAGGAAACAAATTGACCATGCAGGACAACGTGAAATTGGGTATAACAGCTCTCAATTGATAGAAATTTTTATGGAAGGTGATATTGGGAAAAACTATGAAGCGATTAAATCAGAACTTATCAATAAGGGTATAGCTACCGCTGTCACGCGTTCCGGCTCATCAGTGACCGGCAATGCGGGTAGTACTTGGGGCGGCATTTCCTGGCAAGGATCTACGCCTGAGCAGGAAAAAAAAATAGGCTTTGATGTAGGGAGAACCGAAAGTGATCTTGTCAAAACACTTGGCTTAAAACTCGTTGCCGGGCGGGATATCGACTACGCCAGATTGCCAGCGGACAGCACAGCAATCCTCCTAAACGAAGCTGCTATCAAGGAAATGAACCTAAAGAACCCAATAGGAACTTACTTCAAATGGGGAAGCAATACGTTTACAATCGTAGGAGTAATTAACGATTATATCAGCGGATCTCCCTATAGTCCCGTGACACCTTTACTTATATATGCTACGAAAGAATCCCTATACAATTTAATTATCCGAACTAATCCGACCTCCCCTGTGCAAGATCAACTCAAGCAGATCGAACAGATTCTAAAGAAATTCAATCCAGCGTATCCATTCGAATATCAATTTGTTGACCAAAAATTTGCAAGTAAATTTAGAGCGCAACAACAAACAGCTCAACTGGCATTCATCTTTTCGGGGCTGGCGATTTTTATATCCTGTCTTGGCTTGTTGGGATTAGCCTCCTATATTGCTGAACTCAGAACCAAAGAAATTGGGATACGCAAGGTACTCGGTGCTTCTGTTGGTGGCATTACAGCCATGCTTTCCAAAGACTTTATTAAACTGGTGATTATTTCTATCATTTTGGCCTCCCCCATTGCTTGGTGGGCAATGAACAAATGGTTACAGGACTTCTCCTACCGGATCGAAATACAATGGTGGATTTTTGCTTTGGCTGGACTTTCTGCTCTTTTTGTAGCTTTCTTTACCGTAAGTACTCAAGCCATAAAAGCTGCTAGTAGTAATCCGGTAAAAACCTTACGGGACGAATAGATTAAGACGATACAACTTAACGTAATAACAATGATAAACACATATATTAAAATCGCCTGGCGGAATCTACTAAAGAACAAGGCTTTTTCTGCAATTAATATCCTTGGTTTGGCCATTGGTATGGCAGGCGCCTTACTTATTGCATTGTGGTTGCAAAATATGTTAGGAATGGATCGCTTTCATGAGAAAGGTGACCGGCTTTATATCATGAGCAACCGGGATGAATATCAAGGCGAAAAATCCGCATGGACCTTCACCCCAAAGATATTAGGACTATCGATGGCAACTGATTTCCCCGATATTGAGGCGTTCACAAGATATGATGAAGGCAATCAATTCTTAACAACATTTCAGGATAAAAAACTAATTGCCAATACCGTCTTTGTCGATCCTGGATTTTTCAACATGTTTTCACTCCCCCTCTTGCAGGGATCCAATAACATTCGTTTTGACAATCCCAAAGGTCTCGTTCTCACAGAAAGTTATGCCAAAGCTTTATTTGGAAATGAGGACCCTATCGGGAAATCAGTGAAGATCGACTCGGTCAACCAAGTCACTGTACAAGCGATACTCAAAGATCTACCTAGCAATTCAAGCTTCAAATTTGACATATTACTCCCCTTTGCATATGCAAAAACAATCGGCTATGTAGATGAAAATTGGGGCAATAATTCGTTAAGGACCTATATTTTATTAAAAAAAGGAATTTCGCTTTCAGACTTCAATACCAAGATCAGAACTTATTCACGAGATCATATTAATGCGGCAAATAAAGCTGAAGGGAATAAAAGTGCAAAATATACTGGAGAAATCTTCGCATTTCCGTTTCAAGACAGTTTCCTCTACAACAATGGTAAAGGTGGTAATTATACATCCGGGCGTATTGATATCGTCAAGCTCTTTGTTTGGATCGGTATTTTTATATTATTGGTGGCGAGCATTAATTTTATGAATCTAAGTACCGCCCGTTCAGAACGAAGGGCCAAAGAGGTGGGTGTCCGGAAGGTCATTGGTGCCAATAAATTAGGGTTAATGGCTCAATTCTTAACCGAAAGCATACTGATTAGTGTGATTGGTATGCTCGTAGCTATAATTCTCGTTTTTATTGCCCTCCCTTTTTTCAACGAACTTGTCGGAAAACAACTCAACTTATCCTTATTGAACTTTGGCACCTGGCTATTTTTAATTGGATTCGCATTGCTGACAGGAATATTTGCAGGCATTTATCCCGCTTTTTTCCTTTCCTCATTTCAGCCTATCAAGACATTAAAAGGCAAATTTATTTCTAAGACCAAAGGGCTTAATGTTCGTTCTGTCTTGGTAGTTATTCAATTCAGCTTGGCCATCGTGTTGATTATCTCCACGGTTGTGGTAACTAAACAAATTCAATATACCAAACAACGTGAACGCGGTTATAATGAAAATGGCTTATTATATACCAGCCTCAAAGGAGATATGGAAAAAAACTATAAACTGATCCGAGACGAACTTTTAGCCAGTAATGCCGTCATTTCTGTATCAAAGAACATGTCGCCGGTAACAGATTTTTACAGCAACGGCTGGGGATATACTTCAGGCACTCCTACAGAGGAGGACAAACGTATTTCATACAATCGTTTCAGTACAGATGCCGATGCCGTAAAAAACCTTGGGCTGAAACTCGTACAGGGCCGGGATATAGACATCTATAAATTTAAGACGGATAGCAATTCCTTAGTTCTAAATGAATCTGCGGTTAAGAGTCTTCATCTCAAAAATCCAATAAACAGCATCGTCGATGGAGATGGAACAAAATGGACTGTTGTCGGAGTCGTAAAAGATTTTATAATGGGCTCGCCATTTGGTAACAATGTACCAATGATTATTTTTGGGCCAAGAGCTTGGTTTACAACAATTCATTATCGTTTAAATACCAATCGTAATATAGCGGACAACCTCAAAACAATTGAATCAATCTTTAAAAAATTCAATCCGGATTATCCCTTTGAGTACCAATTTATTGATAAGACTTACGAAGAAAAATTCAAAGAAACAAAAGCCATAGGCACGCTTTCTATGGTATTCGCAGGTTTGACCATCTTTATTTCCTGTCTTGGTCTGCTCGCTTTGATAGCCTATATGGCTGAGACGCGTATGAAAGAAATTGCCGTGCGCAAAGTGCTCGGCGCAAGTGTTACACAAGTAACTTCATTGCTGTCCGTGGACTTTATTAAATTGGTAATTGTTGCAATCCTGATCGCTTCACCGATCGCCTGGTGGGCCATGGACAAATGGTTGCAGGATTATAGTTACCGCATCCAGATCCAATGGCACTATTTTGTTTTTGCCGGACTGGTGGCAATATTAATCAGTATGGCTACCATAAGTTATCAGGCAATTAAAGCTGCTTTAAGTAATCCTGTCGATAGTTTGCGGGATGAGTAAGTTGTCCACTTTAGTAAATAGTTATCAAATTTTAAATCAATAAAGCAACAATGAATACATTTAAGCTTACGTTACGAAGCATTGATAAGCAGTATGCCTGGATAAATGTTTTCGGTTTGAGCATGGGCTTAACACTTTGTCTTCTTGTGTTTGCACTCGTTGTTGAAGAAAATTCATACGACAAAAGTTGGAAAAATGCGGATAATCTCTTTCGGATCGTGACCCTTGATTCAACTGCAGGACTAGAGCACCAGATGTCTGAGACTTTTGTGAATCTAAGTTCTGAGCTAAAGCGACTATTTTCGGAGGTTCAAAATGAAACCTATATAGAATCAACAAATATCTATCTAAAAACGGCTAAAGAGGCAACACAATCCGGTGCGATACCCGCGTTGGAAGCGGAAACAAACATTCTGAGCCTACTTGACATCAAAATCCTCGAAGGAAGCCCTAGTCAGCTCATTCAAGGAAAAACAAACCTGCTCGTTGACAGTGAATTCAAAGAGAAATACTTTAAAGGTGAAAATGTGATTGGAAAAGTGATCCAAAGTGCCGACCCATATTCCAATAAAGCATACGATTATGTAATCACAGGAGTCATGGAAAAACTCCCCTACAATTCCACCCTAAGGACATCCGCCATTGTACTATTACCTAAACTGGCAATGGAACTTCAAAGGGATGGTTCAGGTTATTACAGGCAACAGTTTTTGCGGTTGAAATCCGGAACATCAATACCAGACTTCGAGAAAAAAATAAACAGTTGGTATAAAGGTTTTCTCAACCCAGGGGGCAAAAACATGACATCTTTTCGTCTACAGCCTATTCACGACATCTACATGGAACCGTTGAGAGAGAACAAAATCAGTGGCAACTCAAAAACAACTAAAATATTTGTCGGTGCTACTATTTTGGTATTGATTATCTCCTGTATCAATTTCATAAATATTTATGCCGTAAGGACAATTAAGAAATTAAAAAACCTGAATATACATAAAGTACTTGGGGCCAGCAGGAACCAAATAATCTGGCGCTTGTTATTGGAGACGGTATTGATCTTTTTTACCTCAGCTGTAATTAGCGTATTACTCTTTAAAGTTTGTCTACCGCAACTTGAGAATTTTCTAGGATACGATCTCGCTTATGTGAGATCCATCCAATCAATGTTACTTCCATCCTTTTTGCTTTTAGCTGTCCTGTTGGGACTTTTAGTTGGGTTCTATCCCGCATGGCTAATCTCTCGGATTAAAAGTTCGGATGCGCTCAAAAACAAACTCTCAAAGGTTCCTAAAGGAGAAATATTGATCAAAAAGGTGCTCATTTCAATTCAATTTAGCATTTCCATTGTTGTCCTCATCGGACTGATTACCATTAAATCACAGCTAACCTATATTCAGTCGTCGCCCTTGGGAATACAAGTAAAAAACATCCTCAATGCGGATTATTTTAATATGGAAACACATAGTACCGCTGTACGAGAGGAAATCAGTCGACTTTCAGGAATAGAAGCTGTCAGCATTGCAGCGTGGATTCCAAGTCAGGGGTCTGGTTATATGGCAAAAACGATTGCCGACAAAAATAACCCAGAAAAAAACATCCAGGTGAGCTTTATTGGTGGGGATTCAAATTTGCCAAAGACATTGGGAATGCAATTGACAAAGGGAAGATTACTGATTCCTGAAGACTACGCCGATGTCGAAACCGACAAATCCAACGATGAAGACAATATCAACAATGCCCTTATTACGGAAAGCACAGCAGAGCAGCTCGGGATAGACAAACTCAATGTATTGTATAAAGATCTACAAATTATTCCTGTGGGCATTGTAAAAGACTTCCACAGCGAGTCCTTTCATAAAAAAAAGGTACCAACAATCATCTTGGCCAAAGAATTTGACCGCGGCAACATCCTGATGAAAGTTAAGGAAGGACAGGAACAGCAAACTGTTCAATCGGTCTTAAAAATTCTTCAAAAAACTTATCCAGATAAACTAATCTCATTTAACTGGGTCGACGATTTAATAGCACAGCAGTATGAAAAGGAAAACAAGCAGGTACAGTTATTTGTCCTATTCAGCGTATTGACCTTATTGATTTCCGCACTTGGTATCACTGGATTAATTATGCAAAGCCTTGAACAATGCACGAAAGAAATAGGTATCCGCAAAGTTTTGGGGGCTTCTGTTACGGATATTTCACATCTTTTTTCAAAAGACTATTTGATCTTGATTATCCTTTCCGTTTTAGTTGCTAGCCCAATAGCCTGGTATTTTTCCCACAAATGGCTCGAAGATTATGCCTATAAAATAGAAGTGCAATGGTGGTTCTTTATTACCGCCGGACTCTCACTTTTATTTGTCAGTATGATTACTGTAAATATTCAAACAATCCGGGCAGCGTTAGTCAACCCTGTCGATAGTTTACGGGATGAATAGTAGAAATATGAACAGCGAATACAATCCCATTATGATAAAGAATAATCTAAAAATAGCGTGGCGGAATCTAAGAAGAAATTC
This sequence comes from Sphingobacterium sp. CZ-UAM, assembly GCF_002000245.1. GTDB lineage: Bacteria > Bacteroidota > Bacteroidia > Sphingobacteriales > Sphingobacteriaceae > Sphingobacterium. The sequence goes on from NZ_MTCM01000005.1 coordinate 51,779, forward strand.
TTCCACCTCGATCATTAATATCACTGGGTTAGCCTTGGGTATTGCGATCTGCTTACTGATAAGCCTATATGTGGCTGATGAGTTCAGTTTTGACCGGTTCAATACAAATGCGGATCGAATTGTACGTGTGGTCTTTCGCGGTACGGTAAAAGGGGGAACGATGAATGAGGCGCATGTTATGCCCCCTGTGGCAGCCACAATGAAAGCTGAATTAGCCGAAGTACAGGAAACAGCACGTTTGAGACAAGGTGGAGCCCCCTTATTTACGGTTGGTGATAAGGTTTTTCGTGATGAACAGATGGCCTATGTGGATGCCTCCTTCTTTAAGATTTTCACCTTGCCTCTTATCAAAGGTGATGCGAATACTGCCGTGAAGATGCCTTATACGGCGGTAATATCTGAATCCATGGCACGCAAATATTTTGGAACAACAGACGTCGTAGGTCGGGATCTCGCCATAAAAGGTGACCAAAATATGCTAAAAATTACCGGAGTAATGAAGGATATCCCTAAAAACTCGCACTTCCATTTTGATATCTTCACCTCAATGGCGGCACTGGAAGACTCCCGTTCAAATTCCTGGATGACATCCGAGTACTATACCTACGCACTCCTCAAGGAAAATACCGCCTTAGAGAATCTAGAAAAAAACTTAACGACCTTATTTGACAAACATGTTGGGGCTCAGTTTATGGCCGGATTCGGGATGAGTTATGAGGATTACAAAAAATCAGGCAATACAATAGGTCTCTATTTACAGCCCCTGACCGATATCCATCTGCATTCCAATTTTGGCTACGACCTCAGTCCATCCGGTGATATCCGATATATTTATATTTTTAGTGCTATAGCGCTGTTTATGCTATTGATCGCGACGATCAATTTTATGAATTTGTCTACAGCCAGCGGTTTCCGGAGAAGTCGGGAAGTAGGTGTACGGAAAGTACTCGGCGCGGACAAGCAAAGCCTGATTCGTCAGTTCCTATCTGAAGGCATTTTGCTGACCTATTTGGCCTTGTTTCTGGCAGTCGGAATTGTTTTACTTGCTCTTCCTCTATTTAATCAATTATCGGGTAAATCCATTGCAATCCATCAGCTCGATTTTGCCAAAATCATTCCCCTCCTGCTCGCATTCGGCTTATTGGTAGGTCTATTTTCGAGTACTTATTCTGCATTATATCTAGCTGCATTCAACCCTTTGGTTGTATTAAAAGGACGTTTGTTGCGGTCTACAAAACGGTTCAACCTCCGGAGCAGCCTTGTCGTCTTTCAGTTTATTATTTCCGTAGGCCTCATTTTCTGTACCGTAGTTGTCATCCGGCAGCTCGATTATATGCGGAACATCAAATTAGGTTATGAAAAAGAGAATGTCATTGTGATCCAGAGTTGGCCCTTGGGCGAAAACGAAAAAACTTACGTCAAGCTATTATCCGAAGACAGCCGTATCAAGCATATCTCCCGTTCATCTTACCTACCCGCTGGAGAAACCAACAACAATAACTTCTTTGTCTATCCGGACGGCAATACCGAGAAATGGGTCAAAACACTGCGTTATGATGTAGACGAGGAATATATTCCTGCAATGGGCATACAGCTTCATGAGGGACGAAATTTTTCGAAAGCTTTTGGTAACGATACCTTATCCATTATCGTGAATGAAACCGCAGCAAAAGATCTGGGCTGGAAAGGAAAAAGTCTTGGCCGTACATTGACCAATAAGGATAATAAAACCTATCGTGTCGTGGGTGTTGTCAAAGATTTCCATTTTAAATCGCTACACGAACCCATCTCACCCTTAGTCATGGTATTGGGCGATCAAGCTGGGAGCCTGATTATCAAAACAGAGACAAAAGATACCGAAGCGCTGATTCAAAAGTTGAAAGCGGAATACGACGCCTTCCCTTCCGATATTCCATTCAACTATTCTTTCCTCGATGAGCGCTATGCCCAAACCTATCAGGCCGAAGTCAAAACAGGAAAATTGTTGAGCATATTCGCCGGACTGACAATTTTCGTCGCTTGTCTGGGTTTATTTGGATTAGCTATTTTTACAGCAAACCAGCGCCGGAAAGAAATCGGTATACGTAAGGTCATCGGCGCTTCTGTTCCGGGTATTACAGGGATGCTTTCGACAGAATTTATCAAACTTGTCCTGATCGCTATCGTGATTTCTTCACCCATAGCCTGGTGGGCGATGCACAAATGGCTTGAAAATTTTGCTTACCGCGTTGAGATACAATGGTGGATGTTTGCCCTTGCGGGGCTACTTGCGGTACTGATCGCACTGCTGACCGTGAGTTCGCAAGCCATCAAAGCTGCGATAGCAAATCCTGTCGATAGCCTACGGGAGGAGTAATCTCCAATACGGACAAAACAGTGATATTGTAAACGCAACACAATAAAATTATGATTAAAACATATTTCAGATCAGCGCTACGGCAACTATGGAAACATAGCTACTATACCTTTTTAACAATTGCTGGTTTAGGGCTGGCAATTGCATGTAGCTTATTTATCTATAGCTATAACAGTTTCCAATATAGTTTTGATCAGTTTCATACCGATAAAGATCGCACCTTTCTAGTCGTACAGGATCTCAAACTAGAACAGGTCGAGCATAGCAAAGGCGGATCCTATGCCATGTACAACGCTATTTCACGTGAAATTCCACAAGTGGAACGAACAGCATTGTATATGGATAATAAAGACTTGACGCTACGGATCGGGGATCAACTTTATAAAACAGAGGGCAAAGCCGCTTTTGTTTCATCAGCATATTTCAACACCTTAAATTTCCCTTGGCTGGAGGGATCCCCAAAAGATCTGGATCAGCCTAACACCGTCGCGTTAACCAAGACAATCGCCAAAACTTATTTTAATAACGATAACCCCTTGGGCAAAACGATCCTGGTTGATAGCAAATTCCCGGTAAAAGTCGTGGGTATTATCGATGACAGCAACAAAAATTCAGACTTCCGTTCAGAAATCTATCTTTCGCAAAGTTCTGTTGCTACCTTATGGCAGATCCCTCAAAACGATGGATTCTTTAACAATTGGGGCTATTCCAACTCTAGTAATAATATTCTCGTCACCTTAAAAAATGTAGCTGATAAAGGTACCGTCGAACAGGCCATTCGTACGCTTGTTGCCAAGTATTGGCATAAAGATGTACTACAGACATTCAATTATAAACTCCTGCCATTGACAAGCTACCATTTTGACACAGACTACGGAAAAGGAACACAACGTACACTATTGAATATTCTGGTCGCAATTGCAATTGGGGTCAGTATCATGGCTTTGGTCAATTACAGCAACATCATCTTTGCCAGACAAATGAACCGCAGTGTAGAAATGGGCGTGAGAAAGGTATTGGGTAGTTCCAAAAGACAGCTGTATATTCAGTTTCTGATCGAAACCCTGATCCTGACCGCTGCAGCTGTTATCTTTGCCTTAGTTTTATTGCTGATCTTTTCAAACTGGGCAAATCAGGCTCTTTTTCCAAATGAACCCGTACAGATTATCCATCCCCTATCATTTATGGGGATCATTGGTATTATCTGGATTTTCACGAGCTTATTGACCTCCGTCTATCCGCTGATTTTCGTCAACCGGATGAACATTCAGCAGGCACTGAAAAAGCTGACCATAGGCCCCTGGAGTTTTAGCCGCAAAACGCTGATTGTGTTTCAGAATGTGATCGCCATGACGCTGCTGATTGCCACTTTTGTTATTGTCTTACAGGTAAATCATCTCAAAAACACAGATATAGGATTCAGTAGGGAGCAGGTTATCCTGCTTCCGTTCACAAAAAAAATGATCCAATCAAAAGCGAAAATCGCTCATTTCATCAGCAATAGAACCGATATTCAATCCTATACTTTTAGCGACAACCCACCTTCATCTGAAAAGGTATGGGGCGGAACCATCCAGTTTGACAACAGAACGGATTGGGAGAAATGGCCTGCACGATACGCTATCGGGGATTCTGCTTATATCAGCACATTCAACATCAAATTATTGGCGGGAAGAAATTTCAATGATAATCCGCAGAAGCCAGAATTTCTAGTCAACAAGAATATGGCTGCCGCATTAGGTTTTAAAGATCCCAATGATATTATCGGCAAATCTTTAAACGCCGGCGGGCTAAACGAAGAACAAGCAGGAACAATAGTAGGTGTTGTTGCGGACTTTAGCACCAATTCGCTGAACGAACCCATCTCCCCTACTGTAATTGGGTATAACGAAACACGGTTAAAAAATGTAGCGATTAAACTAAAGGGTACCGATCATCAGCTGCTCATGAAAGATCTGGAACAACAATGGAAAAACTGGTATCCGGATGAAGTGTTCCAATACAGATTCTATGATCAGCAGATTGCTCAGCTCTACAAGAAAGAAGCATTACTGGAAAAACTGATATGGATCGCTGCTATCATTGCGATAAGCATCAGTATGCTCGGTTTTCTGGGATTGCTCTCCATCAATATCCTGAAACGAACAAAAGAAATCGGAATCCGGAAAGTGTTAGGTTCTTCGGTAACAGGTATTATTGTCTTGTTGTCACAAGATTTCTTCAAATGGATCACCATCGCCTTTGTAGTTGCAACACCGCTAGCTTATTATCTTATGAACCGCTGGCTGGACAATTTCCCGTTTCGGATCAGTATGGGCTGGTGGATCTTTGTATTGGCTTTTTGCGTTGGGCTTATTTTAACGATTGCCGTGGTATCCCTACAATCTATAAAAGCCGCTACAGCCAATCCTGTTGATAGTTTAAGGGACGAATAGGAAAGGAAGCTGTTCCATATTCGAATAAGGCCTGACTAAAGCACATAACTGCTGATGATATCGCTATAATTTGGAGTGGGGTCTATTCCGATATAGGAGACCCTAAACTCATATTTCCGAAAGGACTCCAACCCATCGATAATACAGCTGCTTTTCGAACAGAGCCGTGTGTTCCAGTCTACATTTTGACCTTTGATGCGAAATTGATACTGATACATGCGAGCTCCCCGCCATCGTTGTGTTTTTAGCTTCACGCGCCCGCTCCCCACCTCCTCGGGGCGAGCAATTAGTTGCCCCGCTTTGGGAACCACCCCACCATAGGACGTCTTGGATTTTCTGACAGCATAACCTGCAGCCAAAATAATCGTCGGGTCAGTATTGGCTATCGTATCTACATATTTAGCGAGCTCTTTCAGTACGTACGCCAGTTCAGTCCTTTTTTGATTACGGATCAGTATAGCACGTGTATCCCGATAATAGGCTTCCGTTGCGGCATTCCGAAATGCATGGAGCGCTTCCTCCAAAATTGGCAATGCTGGTACAGGGGTCGCAAACAGTTCGGTTTCAGCAGCCATTTTGCTCAATACCTGTTCCGCCATCTGCATTAACTCAACATCCTTATGCCCTCTTTCATTAAGTGTAACTTGACTCATCTTTTTTAGAATTAAAGGTTCCAAATAAAATTGTTTACATAAGCAAAGATACAGTCAGGGGACTCGCGGATAGGGGTAAAATTCCGCCAAAATGATAAAACCCGAAAAGACTATTTGGCGGAATTTTACCCCCCTATTTTCGCTGATTTCAAACAAAACTTTATGTCAAATATTGCATTACACGCCAATAAACATCCTTTTCCCGAAACAGAACGATCCGGTATCATCCACATTGGGATTATTTGAAAAATCAAAAAACCAATTATATTCTGAAAAATACAGATGGAAAAGTTCGCAGTCATCTTCTGAAAAAACAGAAAACAATTGAGCTATCGGAGATCCCCCTTTAGGAATTCAATTTTACAGCTGAGCTAAAGCCGAATAATATAAACATAGTGCTTATCATTCATTAAACATTTGCTGAATTCATCTAGGGAAGGTATAAAACCAATATGATGTCGGCGCTTTCAAATTAAACATGGCACAAATCAAATTGAAAAAATTGAACATCTCATTTGATGACTCCTTTTATTAGCAAGGAACTCCCTTTCTCAAATAAAAAACAGGAAATAGTTATTTAGTATAAAACGATTCTCCTCTTGAAAACCGAAATGTATTAGCTATAAAACGGAACTGTTCACTTGATACAACCAATTGCTGCCATATTCTTACAGTATTCCATTTAATTTTTCTGCTTACCGGTCTGGCTATCACTATTCTTTCGGAAAACCGAAGAGATCAAGGTGTTCACGCATGTACAACGACTGTCCGATTTCGGACAGTCCAAACAGCTGAAGCCATCTTAAAAAACTAACAGTCAAACGAATATATACTTGGCTAAGGATTTGTATTACCGTACGCAAATTAGCAAAAACCAAAGCCGGCATCCAATCTGTTTGCGGTGATGGAAATAAACCTTATACGAGTGACAATGACGTTTACAAATTTCAAAATTGCCTGGCGAAATATCCAAAAGAAAAAAATTCAAAACCTGATCAACCTAATCGGATTAACCCTTGGCATTACTTTTTTACTGCTGGTCGGAGCCTATGTCTGGGATGTTCATCAGGTAAACAGCAAGATCAAAAATATAGATCAGCAATATCTATTGCAGAGCAAGTATAAGAAAGAAGGATTTGGGATCAATTTGACTACGATCGGAGCGCTGCCCAAAGCCCTGTATGAAGAATATCCAAATTTGGTGGCCAATTATTACCGTATCGACGGATTGACCGGTATTGTAGCAAATGGTGCTACGATTTATGAAGAAGGAATGGCGCTCGGTGATCCCAGTCTTTTGACCATGTTTGGTTTTGAGCTTTTAGCAGGCAATCCGGAGACCGCGCTCAACAATCCTTTTTCTATAGTGATCACTGACCAGGCTGCCCTAAAATATTTTGGAACTATAAATGTGCTGGGAAAAAGCCTACAGATTAAAAATTTCAAAGGAGAAAAACATGATTTTGAAATTACTGCGGTCATAAAAACTGCCGTACAAAATGCGGTCATGGATCTGACAAAGAACATGCATTCTGACATTTTCCTGCCCATTGCCAACGAAGAATACTTCGGTCGGGCCGTGGATAACTGGGATAATCCTTACATCGCAGGTTATCTTGAATTGAAAGCTGGGGTGACGACCCAACAACTGAATGCGGCCATTCAAACGCTGGTTCATAAAAATACAGATAAAGAATTCGCCATCGCCTACAGTCCTGATTTAAAACCGCTGAAAAGCTATTATCTAGACGATAATCAAGGCGCGGTACGCAAGATGATTCAGACGCTAATCTGGATTGCTATTTTTATCCTGGTCATGGCGATCATCAACTTTATCAATTTCAGTATTGCACAGCATATTACACGGCTAAGAGAAATCGGTGTACGCAAAATTATGGGATCCTCTAGACTGCAATTGGTAAGGCAATTACTGACAGAATATATCCTTATCGTAGCAATTGCGGCTTTGATCAGTTTGCCCATCTATTGCATCATACGCCCGCTGTTTGCACATGTACTGATGCGCGAGCTGCCCACTCTAATTAATTTACCGGGCTATTTTTTCGGTTTATTGGGTTTATTGACCGTAGTAGTCGGTATACTGGCGGGACTATATCCAGCCATTAAACTGTCCAATATCAAGATACTTCCTTCGGTCAAAAATCAGTTCTCGGCATTGGGTGACAAGCAATTGGTTCGGAAAGTACTCTTGTTCTTCCAGTTCGCTGTTGCACTGCTCCTGTTGGTCTGTACCCTAATTATCTCCAAACAGGTCAATTTATTTATAAACAGCAATTTAGGATACAACAAAGAGTATCTATTGACCGTACAGGCACCAAGGGACTGGTCCGAAACTGGTATCCGGAAAATGGAGACCATCCGGCATGAACTGCTGCAGGAATCAGCGGTCAAGTCCGTAAGTCTCTCCTATGAGACCCCAGGGTTATTAGGCTCCAATATGCAACCGGCTTTTGGCAATAACAACGATACGGACGTACAGGTTCAACAGATTAACAGTGACAGTTATTTTCTGGAAACCTATGAAATCCCGCTATTGGCAGGTACCTTTTTACCCAAAAATGCGGTGACTGGAGCCACAAATAGACCCGTTGTGATCAACAGGAAAGCCATGGAAGATTTTGGTTTCGGTAACGCCCAAAATGCGATCGGTCAACAGATCGCCCTGAACGATCCAAAAGAGAAGATGACCATTGTGGGCGTCACCGAAAACTTTGTTGCAAATTCTCTTCACCGGGCATCTCCGGCTATTGTCTGGACAGATATCCACGAAAATTTCCAATACCGATACCTGAGTATCCGTTTAAAACCGGGCCAACTCTCCAGCGCAGTACAGGGACTGGAAAAGAAATGGACCGCATTAATGCCTGATGCACCATTTAAATATCAGTTTATGGATGAACGCATCAAAGGTTTATATGAAACGGAACTGCAACTGCATCGGGCGGCACAGATTGCGAGTGCTGTTTCACTTTTGATCGTTGTATTGGGACTGACCGGCCTGATCTCCCTATCGATTCATCTCCGTAACAAAGAAGTTGGTATCCGTAAAGTACTGGGCGCGTCATTGGCACATTTGATGGTGCTATTTTCGAAGGAATACTATGGTATATTTCTGTTAGCTATTTTGGTTACAGTCCCATCCAGCTATATGCTGATGCAACATTGGCTACAGAACTATATCATCCGGATAGAAATCAATGCATTTACGTACCTGTTGCCACTGGGCATACTGTTGAGCATACTTGGCCTACTGGTAGGCTTCATCGTATTTCGGGCCACCCGGTTTAATCCAGTCGAAAAATTGAGGGACGAATAATGTCAGAAACCAATCCATATAAACAGTATGATAAAGAACCATCTTAAAACCGCCTGGCGGACATTGATGCACAATCGTATCTATTCGCTATCAAACCTCATTGGTTTAACCATTGCGTTGCTGGTATTTATGTTAATCAGTTCGCTTGTCGTTGATGAGCTTTCCTACGACAGACAATGGAGCAACTCCAAAGAGCTCTACCGAATGCGAATAGTGCCTAAAGAAAAACAAAAAAATTTCACGAACAGTATTACGGGCGCTCCACAAGGTATATCTGCGGCACTAAAAGCTAATTTTCCAGAAGTACTTGGTTATACTTCAATCAATTCATTTTCGCCAAAATTAACAATAAACAAGCGCTCAAAGCAGTTTACCGAAATCAGTACCCTGGAAATTGACAGCGGTTTTTTCAATCTTTTTGACATAAAAATCATCGCAGGCAATCCGAAACAAGTCATTGCCGGAGCAAAAAATATTACATTGACAGCCTCTGCGGTACAAAAATACTTCGGCGGCAAAGACGTGCTCGGTAGCACCTTCTACAATAAACCTCAAGAAGGTGAACCCGAAGCTTATTATGTCAATGCCATTATTGAGGATATGCCCCATAATTCTTCCTTTCAGGCAGAAGCCCTCGTGCTAATGCCTAAGGTGAATGAATTCAATCCCGAAAAAAGCGGTTCGCTACAAAACCAAATTCTATTGCTCAAAAGCACAACCGATGTTAACAGCTTTTCAACCAAAATAAACAAGTGGTATAATGCACAAAAACTGGATGATTGGCTGAAAGGACACAATCTTTTTATCGAACCTATCAAAGATATACACTTACTAAGTATTACAGGATGGGAGAACCCCATGCAAGATATTTATCTGCTGGCAGGAATAGCGATCTTGATCCTTGTATTGGTCAGTATCAACTACATCAACCTGAGCTTTGCCCATGCTTTAAAACGCACACAGCAAATCGGTATCCGCAAAGTATTGGGAGCAAGCCGAAAAAATCTGATCCTGCAAATGGGCCTAGAGAGTACCATACTCTTTGTCGGCTCTTTTCTGATTGCATTTTTTGGTTATGTACTTATCAGTCCTGCATTTGAACATTATTTAGAACATCCATTGACCATGAGCTACCAGCATTCCTTATTTATGTTTGTTGGACTATTATCCCTTTGGATCGTTCTGGGCTGGCTTTGCAGTTTACCTACAGCTTTGTCACTATCAAAAACACAGCCATCACTGGAACTTCGGAAGCAGCTTTCTTTCTTTAGACTTCCGCTCAATATGGCATTTACCAAAGTACTGGTAGTTGTCCAGTTTGCCATTGCCATCGTCGTAGCGATCTGTATGATGTCCATGCGGGCGCAATTGCATTATTTGTACAACAAAGATCTTGGTTACGAGCCCAAAAATCTCATGGCCATCAATTATACCTCCTGGGAAGGAAAGGATCAGGCCTTCAAACAGGAGTTACTAAAAAATTCGTACATCTCCTCGGTCAGTCTTACTGGCTGGACTCCCTTTAGTGGAGGTGTGGATTTTAAAACAGTAAAAGACCCCGACAATCCGAACGAAGAACTCTCGGTTGTATTTGTTTATGCGGATTATGATTACATCAAAACAATGGGCATAAAGCTCCTTGATGGTCGGCCTTTAAGCGCGGACTATGCGCTGGATAGACCCTTTACGGATTCGGTACAGGCCGGACAGCGGGTCTTTACAAATATGCTCGTCTCCGAAGGAACCGCCCAGCGGCTGTCTTTAAAACTCAATAAGAGCAATGAGCCTCTCAACAATACACCAGTGGGTGTATTTAAAGAGTTTAACGGAGCAAGTTTAAAGTTTCCGATCGGTCCTTTTGCGATTAAGGCACAAAAAGAATGGGAAGGCGGCTGCATGCTTATCCGCGTAGAAGAAGGGAAGAAAAAGGAAGCTTTAGCCTTGGTAAACAGTACCTGGAACAAATTTTTCCCTAACCGGATCGCACAGATCAACTGGCAGGAAGATCAGGTACAGCATCAATATAACAAAGAGAAAAAACAGTACCAGCAATTGGCACTTTTTACGGGTTCCAGCATGCTGATTGCAATCTTAGGGATTGTAGCAATTGCCATTTATACACTAGAACGACGGGTGAAAGAAATTGGTATCCGTAAAGTGCTTGGTGCTTCGGTGAATACGATCACCTATATGATTTCCAGATCCTTTATCATACTTCTGCTGATCGCTATTCTAATAGCTTTTCCGATAGCATGGTGGTTTACACACAAATGGCTAGAAAACTTCTACTATCATATTGATGTTCCGATCGCGCTATTTGTTTTCACCGGAATGTTTATCGGTTTGATGACCCTAGCGATTATCGCTGTCCAGATATTCCAGACAGCCCGTATCAATCCCGTCAATAGTTTACGGGATGAATAAGAAAAATAAGCCGTAGGTGTTATCTTACGCTCGCAAAAAGTACATTTATTATTGACCGATTGGGAATGGAAGTTTATAATTGGTATACCTACGGCTTAGGATCTTTGAAGCAATTTTTAGTTGTTCATCGCGAACAGCTAAAAATTGCTTATTTCTTTTCAGTCGATTTTGAATGAGCAGCTAAAACATAGCCGAATCCGTATCCAGTTTGATGACGAACAATCCTTGCCGCCTCACTACCTTGAAGCAATTCATCTAATACTAGCATCAGATTTTTAGGCTGTATATATTTCTCGAGCTTCTCACAACACAAATTGTGGATCTCATATGCGATCCTTTCCTCACTAAAATATCCCGTATCAATTTGCTCGTTCAAAAAGATCCTTATTTTTTCAACCTCCTCCCTTGTTGAATTTGTATAGGGATCAATATCATGTCTAATATCTATTAACTTAAATTCCTTTATTTTTTGATCCTGTTCTACATCCACCTTATACATAGCATAGATAACCCGGTCAGCTAATTTTGTCATATGCAATTCATAGGTATTTTTTTGTGATGATAGTTCTACGCCCAAAGGCATCATCCCATTGATACTATTTAGTTCAAGTACAAGATGTATTAGTCATAGATCCTCAAGACGACTCGACTTAATTTTGAAGGTTTCTACTTTTTTTATAAAATCCAATGGTTTGCCCATTAGAAAGGAAACTTCCTCAGGTGACAGGTGCCGCGAAATACGTTGTAGCAGCATGCGATAATAGATTAATATATCTAACTCTTCACATTTTCTCCTATAGATCTTTGTTGTTTGATTTTTCGCTGTTTTCATAATTGGCACATTGAAATGATATAGATTTTCAATACAAAAGAACAGAAAATATTTCAAAAACAAAAACATTTGTATAAATAAAAATAACATTATCTATATTTATCTATACAAAAGGACAGATTAATAAAATAATACGATGACAAAACTAGGCGAATTTTTAGCGAAGAAATCTGTGAATAAATCCCAGATTGCTCGCAAAACAGGATTAAGTAAAGCGAGGATCAATGAATTAACCATGACCGAGACGGCTAAATTACGTTTAGATGAAATGTACTTAATTGCTCTGGCCATCGATACGGACCCGGCCAAAATGATGCTCGAACTCTGCGAACATCTCCAACTGAAAGAGATCGAAGAGTAAGTTTAATGTTATGTAATTTCATCAGTACACTTTATGCAATTTCATCAGTACACCTTATGTAATTTCATCAGTAGACCCTATGCAATTTCATCAAATAACAAAGAACTCATTTCCCATTTTTTCAAACAGCTTGACAAATTTGAAAGCTACCAACAATTGCCCACTCAGAAAATTTTGGTTTATGGAGGCAATCAAACTCAAAAGCGTACCAACTATCTCGTCAAAAGCTGGATGCAGGCAGCTGACGGAGCTGGATATTAAACATTGTACGATACCGAACGTCAAATTGTTCGATATCGTACAGACACAAAATGCAATAAACAAATCAAAAACCTATAAATCAACAACTTAACAAAATGGCAATACAATTGACTTCAGTCTAATGTCTAGATTGACCGGTCTATTACCGATCAGTAAGGTCTTAAAAATGTATTGTTATGATAGGAAATAGCCTTAAAATCGCTTGGCGGAACATGGCAAAAAATAAACTCTATTCTTTTATAAAGATCGGGGGATTTGCTTTTGGTATCGCAATCTGTATGCTCATCGTACTGTATATCAAGCATGAGACGAGTTACAACAAATTTTATCCAACGATGGATCGAATTTATCGTCTGGTCGTTCAGCTTCCGATCGAAGGTAAAATAGAACGTTGGGTATCTCTTTCTGCACCGGTTGCCCCAACATTGAAAGCAGAAATTCCCTCCATCGAACAAACGGGCCGAATACTCCCTAACCCTTTATTTGGCGCTGGAAGCAATCAGCTTTCCCTGAATGATAACCCACAAAGCTTTTATGATGATGGCTTTGTCTATATTGACCAGTCTATTCTTGACATGTTTCCGACTCCAATGGTTTCAGGAACACTTGCCCATGCATTGGATAAACCCAATACACTTGTCATTACGAAAAGTAAAGCGGAAAAATACTTTAAAAATGATCCTATCGGACAGACCATTTATCTGAACAATAACAGATCCAAGCTCTATACCATTACCGGCGTGATCGAAGATATACCCAAAAATTCCACTTTAGCAGGTTATAGCTTCTTCATGTCGCTCGCAGGCGAACCCTTCTATCCCGGCGAACAGAACCAATGGCTCAGCAACAATTACACGGTCTACGTTAAATTAAAACCCAATGTCAATATTGAACAAACCGAAAAGGAGATTTTAAAAAATTATAAAGCGCACTATTTACCTGAATACAAGAAATCAGGCCGCAAACTCAATCCTTTATTCGAACAGGCAAGAATCAACTTACAAAATGCACTTGACATCCATTTGAAGTCTTCCGATATCGATGACGATAAAGTCAGCACATTGAATCGGGGAGATATCCGTATGGTCTGGACCTTTGCCATTGTTGCATTGTTTATTCTCCTGATTGCCTGTATCAATTTTATCAACCTGTCCACGGCCAATGCCGCTACACGGGCCAAAGAAATCGGTATCCGAAAGACAATTGGCTCCACAAGAACATTATTGATCGGCCAATTCCTGCTTGAGGCCATTTGCTATAGTATATTGTCTTTGCTTGTCGGTCTATTGCTGAGTTGGGTATTGTTGCCCATATTCAACAATCTCGCCAATAAGTCCCTAACCATTCCATGGGCATCCCCCTACTTTTTCCCATCTTTATTGCTGGCGATAATTTTCATCGGCAGCTTGGCCGGAATCTATCCAGCCCTATACCTATCCCGGTTTAAACCCATTGCAGCATTGAAAAACAAGACCACCGGAACCAAATCCTCCTTATTCAGAAATGGTCTTGTCATTTTTCAGTTCGCAACCTCCATCATCCTTATTGTCAGCGCACTCGTGACCAATCAACAGATACGCTATATCCTGGGAAAAGACCTGGGCTTCAAAAAGGAACAGGTGATTGTCCTACGCGGTATTGGTACGTTGGGAAATCAGATCCCTAGTCTTAAGAATGAATTAAAGTCCATTCCAAATGTCAGTTCCGTCTCATTAGGTGACTTTCTCCCAGTCCCCATTGATGGTGCCAAAAGAAATGGTAATCCTTTTTGGAATGAAGGCAGACGGGAGATCGATATGGCGACACAGGGGCAGTTTTGGGAGATTGATCAGGATTATCTTGCTACCTTCGGATTGCAACTGACCAAAGGGAGAAATTTCGATCCCAACATGGCCACCGACAGTACAGCCGCAATCATCAACCAAAAATTAGCGGATGATCTGGGATTAAAAAATCCGATCGGGGCAAAAATAACCAATGGCACTACCTGGACAGTAGTTGGCGTTGTGGACAATTTTATTTTTGAGTCACTGAAAGGTAAAGGATTTGCCGGCCTTTGTATGGTATTGCGGGGTTACCCATCACTCCTCTCTGTTAAAGTTAAGCCCGAAAACCTACAGGAGACCCTCAACGGAATTAACACGGTATGGAATAAATTTTCACCCAATCAAAAAATCAATTACAGCTTTTTGGATGAGGGCTTTGCCTCACTTTATCACGATGTTGAACGGACGAAAAATATTTTTAGCTGTTTTGCAATCGTTGCCATTTTTGTGGCAGCCCTTGGGCTATTTGGACTCGCCACCTATGTGACACAACAGCGGACAAAAGAAATCGGCGTAAGGAAAGTGCTTGGCGCCAGTACCCTCAGGTTGCTGAAACTGCTGTCCGGAGACTTTATAAAATTGGTGTTTGTTGCCATGGTCATTGCCTCACCTGTTGCGTGGTGGGCAATGAACCAATGGCTCAGAGATTTCAACTATAAAATAGATATCAACTGGATGTATTTTATTCTCGCGGGCATGGGCGCTGTCCTCATCGCCTTAGGTACCATTAGTTATCAAACCTGGAAGGCTATCCGGACCAATCCTGTCGATAGTTTAAGGGATGAATAAAGTCAGAAGATCTTAAAAATGGGTGCTTGTTGCCTTGGTCATTGCCTTGCCTGTTGCGTGGCAGGCAATGAACCAATGGCTGAGGGGGATGAATGTTCGATTGCGAACGAAAACTGTCCGAAATCGAACATCAAAAAGGAACTAACACCAGCTAACAAACTCATAATAAAAGCATTAAAACACTGGCAAGGGGATTGTATTTTTATACGACAGATTTGATGCGAAGGTGATTAAATATAAAATCCAATGACATGGCACAATATTAACATCGGCATAGCCCTTCCTTTAGCTTATTTACTCATGGACAAATGGCTTTCCAATTTTGCATACCATGTCAATATACAATGGTGGTCGTTTTTGATCCCGATATTTTGCATATTTATCTTAATATTGATTTCCATTAGCTTCCAATCGTTGAAAGTTGCAAGAACAAATCCGGCAGATAGCCTGCGGGATGAATAAGTAGATTTAAAAAACAATAATTAAAAACGAGATACCAAGTAAGTCATCGGTTGCGCAACCAAGGTCTCAATACTCATATCTCAATACTCAATACTATAAAATGATACAATTAAAACATTTATTCAAGTGGTATAACGTAGGTGGTACTCGCTCGTTTGTGCTCAAAGATGTCAGTTTAGATATAGCAGAAGGTGATTTCATATCCATTATGGGGCCTTCGGGTTCAGGAAAATCCACCCTGTTGAATATTATCGGCATGCTGGACGAACCCGATGAAGGTGAATATATCTTTATGGATGAAAATGTATTGGAGATGAAAGCAAAAAAGCGCACGCAACTCTATCAATCCCATATCGGATACGTGTTTCAGGCCTATCACCTACTGGATGAATTGACAGTATATGAAAACATAGAAACCCCGTTGATCTATAAAGATATTTCCAGCAAAGAACGAAAAGCCATTGTGGCCGATATGCTTGACCGTTTTGGTATTGTGGGAAAGAAAGATCTATTTCCGGCTCAGCTGTCCGGAGGGCAACAACAGATCGTTGGTATCGCACGTGCTTTGGCAGGATCTCCGAAACTCCTGTTGGCAGATGAACCTACCGGCAACCTCAATTCCAAACAAGGCGAAGAGATCATGGAACTGTTCAAACAATTGAATGATGACGGTGTCACAATCATACAGGTTACCCATTCCGAAAAAAATGCCGAGTACGGCAAAAGGATTGTCAATATGCTGGATGGCCAGCTTAAATAATTGTATACCAATTTAACCTGAATAATCCCTACCTGGTACATGAATTACTGTAGGGATTTTTTTGTATCATTTCTCAATTCAATTCTTTAACTTCGTTATGATGAATGAGAGAGAGCTGAAATCGTTAATATTCCTGTTGGACGATACCGATCAACAGATTATTCAGGAAGTGGAGCATCAGTTAAAAAGCCAAGGCCCTGAAATCGTTCCTTATTTGGAGAAATTCTGGGAATCTAGTTTTGATCCAAGGGTACAGGGACGGCTGGAGAACATTATCCATGAAATTCAGTTTGACCAGACCAAAAACGAACTGCAGATCTGGAACCTGAGCAATTCCTTCAATCTGTTGGAGGGGCTTATCATTCTCAATAACTATCAATATCCTTCTTACGAAGACCATAAAATTGTATTGAAGATTGAAGACCTGAAAACAGAGGTATGGCGCGGGCTACAATACGATATGAGTCCCCTGGAAAAGGTAAACCTGATCAATCACGTATTATTTGGTTCTTTTGGCTTGTCGGGTAATACAAAGGATTATCACCATCCCCAAAACTCCTATATTGGTCAGGTGCTGGACACAAAACAGGGGAATCCCTTGACCATATCCTGCATCTATAGCATTATCGCACAAAAACTGGATATCCCGATCTACGGAATCAATTTGCCCAAGCATTTTATCCTTGCTTATATGGATTCGGATGAAGAAGGAAATGAACATGTGTTGTTTTACATCAATGCGTTTAACCGGGGGCAGATTATGCAAAAAAGTGATGTAAATTCGTTCCTAAAACAGTTAAATCTAAGTCCAGACCGGGAATTTACCTATCCCTGTGACAATGTGACCATTATGAAGCGGGCGCTTCGGAATTTATTGTCGGCCTATGAAGCACATGAAAGTGCAGGCAAGCAACAGGAAATCAGAGAACTGTTCGAATTACTTGCCTGATACAAATTGACAAACTAGAAATCTGTTCTTTCTCTGGCATCCAAAAAGATATAATTTGGCGTCAGCGTCCCATACTCTTTTGTTAGTTCGGGCACGATATCTCCTCCCTGATCGGTCAGGTTAAAACGTAGGATTTTTTTCGTATTATAATCGGAGACATAAAAGAATTTACCGTTTTCAACACGGTCGTCGATCGCAATTCCCTGTGGCCTATCAAACCCGGTCTTCGTACCAGCAACCACATAGTCAGGAGCAATCGGTTTATTTCCAGATCCGCTAAACAACGCATCAGGATTTTTAAAGAACAATACCTCCCTACCTGCCGTGATCGCAAATAATTTTTTATTCGGTGCATAAGACACTGCACGTAAGTCTGTTTTTCCCTCCACATAGACTGTCAATGCAGGCTCAAATCTATCCTTATTGATGATTGTATCGCCCGGCCTGTCTATCAACTCCTCTTTAAGTCCTTTATAAACAGCAAAACCAATTCTGTTTTTGGTTTCATCATTAAATCCAATGAGTACCCATTTTTCATTTTTATCAGCTGGATTTCCCTGCAACAAGGTCAATGATACAGGTTCAATATCCCCTAAACTGATCTGCTTGTCGATGATCTTAGAACCACCTGCTCCACCTTTTCCCTCTGGACGGCTTATCGCATATAACATTTTCCCACTTGTCGCCGCAAGCAGAAAATTAGTGACTGCCGATCCGCCAGTGCCATTTTGTTGCGCATAGGTATAATAAGCCAATCCTCTTACATTTCTAAAACCTCTAAACCCAAGCTGACTTGCTTCACCTGGTTTCCCATAAATGTCGTCCAAAGGAACCCGTTGGATAAAGGTATCCTGAGCAACGCCCCCCTCACTGGCTTGAAAAACTGATGTTGCATTGGGATCAAAGATCACCGGTCCACCGCCTCTAGCGGGGGAAAGATATTGAAAGGTATTGTCCAGTGTATTGGTATCCGCAGGATCAACAATCATAAGATTCTGGATCGAGTTATTTGTCCGATAATCCCAGAAAGAAATATACAATCTTGAAATAAGGGTTGGCAAGCCCTTTTCTGGTTCATCATCCAATTTTTTACAGGAAGCAACACCTATTAGACTGGCAAATAATACAATAACACAGGTTTGAAATGAAAATTTCATATATTTTTTAGTATAAATAGCTTATAGTGTCAAACATACAAATCTACTAATATATGCAGAATATCAATGAATTTATCTGATTCTTTTAGACAGATCCGTTGATCTGTCAAACGGAAATATTTGTCATTCCGCTACTTTTTGATTAAAATTGCCTTTGTTTTTGATATCACATACGATTATGGAAAAGAAGGAATTTGTACGGGAGAAGCTGACATTACCAGGAGAAGGCAAGAAATTGCTTTTACATTCCTGTTGTGCACCTTGTTCCGGAGAAGTCATGGAAGCATTGATTGCTTCGGATATCGATTTTACGATTTATTTCTACAATCCCAATATCCATCCCCGCAAGGAATATGACCTGCGCAAAGATGAGAATATTCGATTTGCGGAGAAGCATAACATCCCTTTTATCGATGCAGATTACGATGTAGATCACTGGTTCGATCTGGCGAAAGGCATGGAACAAGAGCCTGAAAGAGGGATCCGCTGTACCATGTGTTTTGATATGCGCTTTGAGAAAACAGCGGAATATGCTGCAGCGAATGGTTTTGACGTGATCTCAAGTTCATTGGGTATTTCACGTTGGAAAAATATGGAGCAGATCAACGACTGCGGCTTGCGTGCAGCATCCCGTCACCAAGGTATGGAGTATTGGACGTTCAACTGGCGCAAAAAGGGTGGTTCGGCTAGGATGTTAGAAGTGTCCAAAAAAGAGAAATTCTACATGCAGGAATATTGCGGCTGTGCTTATTCGCTGCGTGACACCAATAAATGGCGTATGGCAAATGGACGCGAAAAGATAGAGTTAGGTAAAAATTATTATGAATAAGTCGTGCTCTGTGTGTATATAAAGCATTCGACTGGAATATTTAAAAAAATATTTCGATCCTAATGATTTTATACATACCTTTGCAGGCTCAAATGCAAGATTGTGAAACATCTAAAACAATACAGAATTCCCTTTTCGGGACTCAACGCTGGAAAGCACAATTTTGAATTTGACATTAATAAAAAGTTCTTTGACTGCTACGAACATTCGATTGTAAAAGATGGCAATCTGAAAGCAGAAGTTGAATTGCAAAAACAGGAAAATCTATTGATTTTGCACTTCGATATCCAAGGCGAGATTCAATTGACTTGTGATACCTGCTTGAAAGAGTTTATGTCACCGATTTCAATTCAGGAACGGATATTGGTCAAATTCACGGATGAAGATTGGACGGACAATACCGAAGAGGTGTTGATCTTATCAAAAAGCGACCATGAGTTGGATATAGCTGAGTTATTGTACGAATACATCAATTTAGCTGTTCCGTATATCGTAAAATGTGAAGAGCAGGGACAAGGGATACAATGTGATCCTGAAATGCTGGCACTATTTACAAGTGAGCCGGATTCAGAGGAACAAAAAGAAGAAGAAATTATCGACCCACGTTGGGAAGCATTGAGAAATATTAAAAATAACTAAAACAAAAATACGAGATGGCACATCCAAAACGTAAAACTTCTAAATCAAGAAGAGACAAAAGAAGAACACATTATAAAGCTGAAGCTCCTAGCTTGACAGTATGTAAAGAAACTGGCGCAGTTCATTTACCTCACCGTGCTTACAAAGTAGACGGAAACTTGTATTACAACGGTAAATTGATCATTGAAAATACAGCTGTTGTCTAAGGTAAACCTTTCATAACACCAAAACATCCCAAACAAGCAATATTTTAGAAATTTGCTTTATTTTGGGATGTTTTTTGCGTATTATTGATTTACTAAATAATAACGGATGAAGATTGGTTTAGATATTTTAGGAGGAGATTATGCTCCTAAAGCAACGATAACAGGTGCTATTGAAGCACAAAAACAGCTTACTGGAGACCAAAAGATAGTCCTTTTTGGTAAAACTGAAGAGACTAAACAATTAATCGATCAAGCCGGAGGAAATTCATCTGACTTTGAATATGTGGAAGCTCCAGAAGTCATTGCGATGGGTGAACATCCAACCAAAGCGATAACTCAAAAACCCAACTCAAGCATTGCGAAGGGATTTGAATATTTAAAAAACAAAGAAATCGATTCATTCGCATCCGCTGGTAACACCGGAGCCATGCTCGTAGGATCGATGTTCAGCGTGAAAGCTATTCCAGGCGTATTGCGCCCAGCCATAGCATCAATTGTTCCAAAATTGAAATCAGGATTCGGAATCCTACTGGATGTCGGTGCAAACGCAGACTGTAAACCAGAGATGCTGAATCAATTTGCAATGTTGGGCAGCCTCTTTGCCGAGCATGTATTCAATGTATCCAACCCAAAAGTGGGATTGTTGAACATCGGAGAAGAAGAAGAAAAAGGAAACATCCTGACAACCTCTACCTACCCCCTACTTAAAGCCAACGACAAGATTAACTTTATCGGAAATGCAGAAGGCCGCGACCTGTTCAGTGACCATGCCGACGTTTACGTCTGTGATGGATTTACGGGCAATGTGGTCCTGAAACTTGCAGAATCATTTTATGTAGTGACCCTGAAAAAAGGTTTTAAAGATGATTTCTTCGACCGATTCAACTACGAGCAGTACGGCGGTAGTCCAATCTTGGGAGTCAATGCTCCTGTCATTATTGGTCATGGTATTTCAACACCAGAGGCCATTAAAAATATGGTTTTATTTTCAAGAGATATGATCGAGTCTAAATTCATTGACAGCATCAGATCTATTTTCAATTAAGTATTTATGTCAAAGATTCATGCCGCGATTACGGCTGTAAATGGTTACGTTCCGGATTACATCCTCACCAACAAAGAGTTGGAAACAATGGTCGATACCAACGACGAGTGGATTGTATCACGAACAGGAATCAAAGAGAGACGCATCTTAAAGGGCGAAGGGCTTGCTACATCAGACCTTGCTGTACCTGCCGTTCAGGGTTTATTGAAAAAGAGGGGAATAGAAGCGACGGATATCGATTTAATTATCTTTTGTACCAGCACACCGGATATGCTGTTCCCAGCCACTGCAAACATTTTGGCCGATAAGATCGGGGCAACAAATGCTTGGGGCTTCGATCTACAGGCAGCTTGCTCAGGTTTCTTGTTCGGTCTGAATACCGGAACACAGTTTATCACGGCTGGTACACATAAAAAAGTACTTGTTATAGGTGCTGATAAAATGTCATCGGTCATCAATTACCAAGATCGCAATACCTGTATCCTTTTTGGAGATGGTTGTGGTTGTGTGTTATTGGAGCCAAATGAAGAAGGATTGGGTATACAGGATGCCATTTTGAAAACAGATGGTTCAGGTGGCCAATTCCTTAATATTAAAGGCGGTGGTTCATTAAACCCCGCATCACATGCCACTGTTGACGCAGGTCTGCATTACGCTTACCAAGAAGGTCGTACAGTATTCAAATTTGCTGTGACCAACATGGCTGATGTTGCCCATGATGTTATGGTGAAAAATAACCTGAAGTCAGAAGACATTGCTTGGTTGGTACCGCATCAGGCCAACAAACGCATCATCGATGCGACGGCAGAACGTGTAGGTCTTCCGGAAGAAAAAGTGATGGTGAACATCCAAAAATATGGAAATACTACCAGCGGAACAATCCCCCTATGCCTATGGGAATGGGAATCTCAATTGAAAAAAGGAGATAACCTGATCCTTGCCGCGTTCGGTGGCGGTTTCACCTGGGGATCCATCTATTTAAAATGGGCGTATTAATTGTCCATTTTATGGTATAATTTATTACTTTTGACAGTTAGAATTTTTTAAGAAACAAACAAAACCTAGAATACTATGGGTATGGATATCAAACAAATTCAAGACTTGATTAAATTCGTTTCAAAATCAGGTGTGAATGAAGTCTCGATTGAAGAGCAAGATTTTAAAATTACAATAAAGACAAATCAAGAGCCTACGTACGTTACAGCTTCTGTTCCAGCTGTTGCACCAGTTGCTGCTGCTCCGGTTGCGCAAGCGGCAGCTCCAGCTCCTGTGGCTACGCCTGCTGCTCCAGCAGCTAACGCTGACGCGAACTTGATTACAATCAAATCACCAATGATCGGTACCTTCTACCGTTCAGCAGGACCTGGTAAACCATCTTTTGTGAATGTTGGTGATGATATCAATACAGGTAATGTATTGTGTATTGTTGAAGCAATGAAATTGTTCAACGAAATCGAATCTGAAGTTTCTGGTAAAATCGTTAAGATTTTGGTAGAGGATGCTCAACCTGTTGAGTATGACCAACCATTATTCTTAGTTGAGCCTAAGTAATTTACAAACGTAAATGAATATGATGTAGCCTCCAAAGGGCTACATTTTTGTAAACTTCATAATTCAAGACAATGTTTAAAAAAATACTAATTGCAAATAGAGGCGAGATTGCCCTGCGCATTATCCGTACCTGCCGTGAGATGGGTATCAAGAGTGTTGCAGTATATTCAACCGCAGATAGAGACAGCTTACACGTGCGCTTTGCCGACGAAGCGGTCTGTATTGGCCCTCCACCGAGTAAAGATTCTTACTTAAACATTCCGAATATTATTTCTGCGGCTGAATTGACAAACGCTGACGCGATTCACCCAGGATATGGTTTCTTGTCCGAAAACGCACGTTTTTCAGCAATCTGTGCAGAGTACGGTATCAAATTTATTGGTGCTACTGCTGAGCAGATCGAAAAAATGGGCGATAAGTCACGTGCAAAGGATACCATGAAAAAAGCCGGTGTACCTACTGTACCTGGATCGGATGGTTTGATCTCAAACGTAAAAGAAGGGATCACATTAGCCAATGAAATCGGTTACCCTGTAATTATCAAGGCTACTGCCGGCGGTGGTGGTCGTGGTATGCGCATCATCTGGAAAGACGAAGAATTCGAACCAGCTTGGGATTCTGCCCGCGTAGAATCCGCAGCCGCATTTGGCAACGATGGTATCTACCTTGAAAAATATGTAGAAGAGCCACGTCACATCGAATTCCAGATCGTAGGCGATCAGTTCGGTACCGTATGTCACTTATCAGAACGCGACTGCTCTATCCAACGTCGTCATCAAAAGTTGATCGAGGAATCCCCTTCACCATTTATGACACCTGAGTTAAGAGTTAAAATGGGTGAAGCTGCTGTAAAAGGGGCTAAAGCTGTAAACTATGAAGGTGCCGGAACAATCGAATTTTTGGTTGACAAACACCGCAACTTCTATTTTATGGAGATGAATACACGTATTCAGGTAGAGCATCCGGTAACGGAGGAAGTGATCAACTTCGACCTGATCAAAGAACAGATCAAAGTTGCTGCCGGTATTCCGATCTCCGGAAAAAATTATGAACCGGAAATGCACGCGATCGAATGCCGCATCAATGCCGAAGATCCGTTCAACAACTTCCGCCCTTCACCAGGCAAAATCACGAACTTCCACTCACCGGGAGGCCATGGTGTACGTGTAGATACACACGTGTACTCAGGGTATACTATTCCACCGAACTACGACTCGATGATCGCCAAATTGATCTGTGTGGCACAGACACGTGAAGAGGCCATCTGTACCATGGAGCGTGCTTTGAGCGAATTCGTGATTGAAGGTATCAAAACAACCATTCCTTTGCACCTGAGATTGATGCGTGACCCTAACTTCAGGGCCGGCAATTTCACCACAAAGTTCATGGAAACATTTGACCTAACTGAATATCCTGTAGAAGATTAAATAAAATTATCTTTACATACATAAAAAATACCATTCTTTACAATAAGAATGGTATTTTTGTTTCCAAACAATTTTTATGAGTACACCAAATTCGAAAGATCTAATACAAGCTATCAAAAATAAAGGGAAGAATATAGAAGCCGAGATGTCTTTCTTTGACCATCTTGAAGTCTTAAGATGGCATTTGGTTCGTTCAGCTATTGCAATCTGTATCTTTGCAGGTATTGCTTTCTCGTTCTACGATTTCGTATTCAACGATATTATCATGGGACCCAAAAATCTGGATTTTTGGACTTACCGTATGATGTGCAAAGCTGCTGATGCTTTCAATCTGGCCGATTTCTGTGTCAAAAAAATACCTTTTAATATTATCAATACGGAATTAGCTGGGCAATTTATGCTCCAGATCAACTCCTGCTTGTTGATGGCCTTAATGATGGGGTTCCCTTACCTTCTGTTTGAAATCTGGTTATTTGTTAAACCGGCATTGACAGATGTGGAAAGACGTTCCGCTCGTGGTTTTGTATTTTACTCCACAATATTGTTTGTTTTGGGCGCGCTTTTCGGGTATTATATTGTTGTACCATTATCTATCAACTTCCTAGCGAATGTATCCTTAAGTGACGAAATCGTCAATCAGATTACAATCGACAACTACCTGTCTACCATTGCGACATTGACCTTAGGCTGTGGAATCGTATTCCTATTACCGATCATGGTGTTTATCCTGTCTAAAATAGGCATCATGACACCTGAGTTTATGCGTGCCAGCCGTCGTTATGCAACAGTAATTATTTTGCTTATAGCGGCCGTCATTACACCTTCTGCAGATATTATCACCATGTTGACTGTTGCTGCGCCGATGTTCTTATTGTATGAAATAAGTATTATGGTCTCTGCGGATGTCAAAAGAAAAAAATTAGCACAAGAAAAATAAAATAACAAGAGAAATGAGCAGTGTAAAGAAAATTGCGGTCGGAAGTGACCATGCAGGATTTGAGTACAAAACGGCATTGGTTAGCTTTTTAAATGAATTGGGTTATGAAGTAACCGACTTTGGAACAAACTCGCCAGATTCGGTCGATTACCCAGATTTTGCACATCCCGTCGCATCTGCGGTAGAGAACAAAGAGGCTGATGCAGGTGTATTGATCTGTGGTAGTGCCAATGGTGTTGCGATCACAGCCAATAAACATCAGAATATCCGTGCCGCAATCTGTTGGTTGGAAGAAATTTCGGCATTGGCACGTCAACATAATGATGCCAATGTGGTATGTGTACCAGCCCGTTTTATTGATCTTGATCTCGCAAAAAAGATCGTTTCAACTTTTATGACAACCGAATTTGAAGGCGGGCGTCATGCCAATCGCGTCAATAAAATAGCTTGCAGCTGTTAATAAATTAACATATTTTAAGGAGCGGATGAAGGGTAAAAGATACTTTTCATCCGCTTTTTTAGTTATATTGTATATGATTTAAGGTGATCGAAATTGGCATTGCTATCACTTCATATTGTTATGGAAATAATAACACACTGTTGCTGATAGTCAACAAGCGATCATCCGATATATACTATTTTTAACGATAAAAGGTGTATTGCGTACAACGTAGAACCTTAAGCTTTCGGCACCCGGATCTCAATACGCAATACTAAATACTAAATTCTCAATACGAAATGAATAAAATACATAACCTGATCTGGATAGCGTTGTCTATGGTAAGCTGTGCTCAGGCACAGGATGTCAGCAGCAAGTACGCGAATGAAATCACCGTAGAATCGACACAAAAACATCTGCGCACACTCGCTTCTGTAGACTTTGAAGGAAGAGGAACAGGACAGAAAGGCGGTCAGCTAGCTGCGGATTATATCGCCAACGAATTCAAAAAATACGGCCTTTCAGCACCAGTAAATGGATCTTATTTCCAGGCCCTTCAGCTTATACACAATAGCTTTAAGGTCAAGCAGTTCACGATCAATGACCGGCCGTTCCTAAATGGGAAAGATATTTTCATCATTGGTAACAATGAGAATAAACTCTTTGAAAGCGATGAGATCATGTTTATAGGCTATGGCATTGATGATTCAAAATACTCCGATATTGCGCGACTTGACCTGACCAATAAAGTTGTGCTATTAGTAAACGAAGGCGAACCTACAGACGATAAAGGAAATTCATGGATCACCGGAAAAAAAACTCCATCGGACTGGTCGACAAGCAGGAACAAGAAAATCAAAGAAATTCTCAAGAAGAAACCAAAATTGATACTAGCCGTCAACAGCCAGCTATCCCAATTACTTGAAGAGGCCGGGGACCGCGCGACAGAAGGGCGTTATAATCTTGCCGTTGATCAGCCGGCCCCCGAAAAGTCACCGATGATCCCGGTCATCAATATTACCGACCATGCAGCAAATTATATTTTTAATCTCGCACGCACAAATCTGGCAGCTGTTGTCGGCAAAATCAACCGTTCAGGACAGCCAAATTCCTTTGCCATTAACACTAAGCTTAAGGCTGAATTCGGCACCAATGCCCAACCTTTAACTGACCCCAATGTTTTGGGATACCTGGAGGGAACCGACAAAAAAGATGAAATTGTTGTCATTGGTGGACATTACGATCATGATGGCAAAGATTCCAAAGGAACTATCTTCTTTGGTGCGGATGACAATGCCTCCGGAACAACGGCAGTATTGGAGCTTGCCCGCAGCTTTGCCCGCGCAAAGGCCGCAGGGAATGGTCCAAGACGCAGTATCCTGTTTGTTACCTATGCCGCTGAAGAAAAGGGCTTACTCGGTTCTAAATTCTATACCGAAAACCCCATCTTTCCGTTAGCAAACACTGTCGCCTGTATTAACATCGATATGATTGGACGTGTAGATGATAAACACCTCAAAGGAAACCATGACTATATCCATGCGATAGGTTCGGATAAACTGAGTTCTGAACTTTATCAGATCAATAAAGATGAAAATGAAAAAAATACCAAGCTGGAAATAGATTATATGTATGATAATCCGAAAGATCCAATGCGTCTTTATTACCGGTCAGATCATTATAACTTTGCGAAAAAAGGGATACCGTCCATCTTTTACTTTTCGGGGCTCCATCCGGACTATCATACACCGGCCGATACCTATGATAAAATAGACTTCCCATTGATGGTCAAACGGGAAAAATTGGTCTTTTTTACGGCATGGCAAATCGCTAATAGAGATCAGCGATTAATTATTGATAACAACAAAGAATAACAAGTCAACGTTGTCCTCAAAAAAAAGGAGTTCCGGCATTCAAACGCCGGGACTCCTTTTTTTGAACAACATCCAGAACAAAGCCCTCGATAGTTTGTTATATTTATTACAAGACAACAAAATACATATGGCTTTTGTAGATTACTATAAAGTGCTCGGCATTGATAAAACGGCTTCGGCTGATGATATCAAAAAAGCATACCGAAAACTAGCGCGTAAATACCATCCTGATGTCAACCCCAATGATAATGAGGCTAAACAACGCTTTCAGGAAATTAATGAAGCGAATGAGGTATTGTCCGATCCCGAAAAACGCAAAAAATATGACCAATATGGCGAGCATTGGCAGCATGGAGAGGAATATGAAAAGGCGCAACAGCAATACAGACAATCCCAATCTGCTGGTGGCAATCCTTTTGGTGCGGGGGGGAACCCCTTTGGCGGCGGCTCAGGTTCTTACGAGTATACCGGAAATTTTGATGACGGTCAATTCTCAGATTTTTTCGAACAGATGTTTGGTAGTCGACGTGGCGGTGGCAGACAAAGTACCTTCCGTGGGCAGGACTTCAATGCCGAACTGAGCTTAACTCTCCAACAGGCCTATACAACCCACCAACAGACCTTTAACATCAACGGCAAAAGCATCCGTATTACGATCCATGCAGGTGTCGAAGATGGACAGAAAATCAAATTAAAGGGCTATGGTAGTGAAGGAATAAACGGTGGACCTAAAGGCGATCTGTATATTACAATCAACATCACGCCCGATGCAAATTTCAAACGGCAGGGAAATGATCTATATACTTCACTGGATGTAGACCTCTATACAGCGATTTTAGGCGGAGAGGCAACGCTGGATACCTTCGGCGGTAAAATCAAATTAAAGGTTAAACCTGAAAGTCAAAACGGAGCAAAAATGCGGCTCAAGGGCAAAGGATTCCCGGTCTATCGCAAAGAAGGTGAATTTGGAGATCTGTATGTCAGCCTAAATATTAAAATGCCGAGCAATTTATCTGAAGAGGAAAAGGCATTGTTTCAGCAACTGAAAGATTTAAAGCATTAATCTCATGGAAACAACACTCATAAAAGTAATAGACTTCTGTCAGTCCAGAAAAGTTGAAACAACTTTCCTGCAGACCATGGAGGAATATGGTCTTATACATATTGTCATACAAGAAGAAGAACAATTTATTGACGAAGATGAACTCAAAAAACTGGAACGCTTCTCCAATCTCTATTATGAGCTGGAAGTAAATCCGCAGGGAATTCAGGTGGCCCATCAGCTATTGGATAAGGTCGAACAACTTCAAAATGAAATTATACAGCTTAAAAATAAATTAAAAGCCCTGGATTATTAATCCCGGGCTTTCATATTTCCCCATAAAATAGAAAAACTAGAATACCACATCCTGCTCCGTATTAATTTTGGTCTGCCAGACAATTTTATCCTGCAGTGTTGTATAGATAATCTCATAATCGCCTTTGCAGACAACAAAGGACCCATAAAAATCTCTGGGCTTCATTAAGCGATAAACCACCAAGGCGCGCTTTCCTTCAACCATTCCGTATGCTTTCATCAGCATATATCCGGTTTTGTTAATTTTCTCTTCGGGGATCTTATAGTCCAGGTGCGAACGGCTTCCATCATCCGGACAGTGTATTGTCGTTCGGCTCGGTGTAAAAATATAGCGGTTGCGATACATGGCAACATTAGATTGCACAATATCTTTTGCCCAGGCAATATCTTCAAAATCATCCGGAAGCAGAAAGATCATACTTAACATTTTTTCCTGCCAAAGCCGGTCATTGAATGGGATAACAAAATGTAATACCTTCCGTCCTTTAAATTCACTTATATTATAGAAATAACGTCCCTCCTTGTTTTCCTCGCGATGGAAAGTAGTCAGATCCAATAAATGATTTTTTTTGCCTTTAGCATTCGGATAGTTGTTCATTACTGCAAGAATATCATAACTGTACCTACCTTTTAGGCTCCCTGTAAATAACACTTTGTAAGCAGTATCCGCGTAATTTAGATGCTTGAGGACATTTTTGTATTTCACATTGACCTTACTGACATTGATCGGTCCGGTATAAGCATTCCAGTTTTCCTGCCTTAGCATATCATCACCCAGAAATACCGCGAGCTCTTTGTCGATATTGATAAAATATTCATCGCCTTCCACGGTGTAACCGTTTGGCACAACCTGATAGGATTTGCAGGACGACAGAATAGCACATAGGGACAGCATAAACAGCAGAAACGGCCTTTCTTTTTTAAACATCCGGGAGGTCTCCTATGATTTTAGCTTTTGTACTTTTAGCCCCTCCCAACGATAAACATCATATGAATTTCCATTTCTTTTCATTACCTTTAATGTCAGCTCATATTGATTTCTAACCTGTCGGCCATCAAGAAGTCCGGGCTTCCATTTTACTCCGCTTTGCAACAGTTTTACAAGCTCCTGTGCAGCCTTTGTATCAGGCGTATTAAGGATTTTAAAGTCATTCAAACTGCCATCTTTTTCAACCATAAACTGTACGACGACATTACCATCCTCCCCCGTCGAATTTGGATTATAATTCTTTATAATATAGTCTCTGTAGGCAATCATCCCCCCTATGGGCTCCGAATTCACATCCACCCGGGTATAATTTTTTACATAGCCCCCATCTGGCGTAAACTTAATCCGAAAAAAACCAGTGGATTTTACGGGTTTGCCCTCTACCACAGCGGGATTCCATTTCGTTTTCTGTAAAAGTCTTGAAGCCTCCTGAGCAAATGCACGTCCTAAATCCGAATTGGTTGACACAGACTCAATGCTACCATCCGCATTAATTGTCAAATAGGCCTGGATGACAGGGTCAAGATCTTGTTTGGTAATCTTTCTAGGGAACTTAAAGTTCTGAATAAACCATTTTTCAAGTCCTTCACGGCCTAAGACCGAACTTCCTGCTGGATTTTCACGCACGACCTGATTCTCTTTTCCATCGCTTAGATTTAGACGAATCGGCAATGTATAAGCCACTCGAACAGCCCGTCCATTTTGAATTCCCGGTTTCCACTTTTTCGCCTTTTTTATTAAATCCAATGCAGCCTCTTTCGTGCCATGCCCCAAATCCCGCTTTACTCTGATATCGGAAAGACTGCCATCTTTTTCTACAACAAAAGAAATCTCAATGATACCATTCACCTTTTTTTCAAGTGCTTCCTTAGAATAGGTATAATTTGTAGACACCCAGTTCATAAAATTGGTCATTCCCCCGATTGGCTCTGGGTTAACCTCAACAGCTGTAAATATCGCATTGAAAGCTGGATCAAGCGAATCAAGCTTGGTATTCCCATCCTTCATCTGTCTTTCCGCAGCAGCCCGCTCAGTATCCAATTTAGCCTGTTTGGCGTCGGTTACTTTTCTATTTTTAGTTGTATCTGATCTAAGTTCCCTATTGTTGGTAAATAGACCATCCTCCACTTTCATCATCTCTGTTGCTGTCGTTAGTTCCACCTGATTGATCGAACTTTCAACGTCTGAAACGATATCCTTAGCACGTGTGGTATTAAAGACCAAGGTAGACCCCATTACAACCAATAACATAGGTAATACGGCGGCATATAATAGACGCTTTTTTCGCGCTGATTTATTCTTAAATAACATCATAATTCTCTTCTTTAAAAACGAATGATTAGAAAACTCATGCGTGAGTGCCAGATGGTCCACCTTTAGGGCATGAGCAACTAGCATTTCGGCGTAAGCAACCTTGTCCGTTGAGCAGACTTCATCGGCAATACACTCATGCTGAAACTTTAACTCCTTTTGAAAGAAATATAAAATCGGATTAAACCAGTTGAAAATTTTCAACAGTTCCATCAAAAGCAGATCATAAGAGTGGCCCTGTTCGACATGAACACGTTCATGCGATGCGATACTGCCCTTGTTTGTAATAGATCCGCCAATGACGATTTTATTGAAAAATGAGAAACTTAGATAATCATGTTTATGTCGTAAAGCCCTAAGCAGCTGTATCACTCGAACCAGTAGTAACATACATGCTATCGCAACGCCCGTCCAATATACATAAGTCAAGATATCGACCAAATAAATGGGCTGTTCCTTTGGGCTACTGATAGCCATATCCATATAGCCACTCAGATCCACCATAGGTATGGAGTACGCGATTATCTCTGCTTTCGGTAATTCAATAAAAATCCCGATCGGCGCCAAGAGCGAGAATATAATCATCCCGATCAAATAGATCCGGTTCCATTGGAAAAAAGTGAGTTTACGAAATATCAGCCTATAGAGCGCAAAGCTGATAATCAATGAAACATTGACAATCATTAAGTAAATCATAATCAAAAGTTTATAAGAGGTTGTTGTTGTTATTTGTTTTTTCGGATAATCGAAAGAATATCGTCTAGTTCTTTGACATCCAGTTTATTTTCCTCCAGAAAATAAGAAAGCATACTTTTGGGAGAATTATCAAAATAATTATTCAACAACTTACCAGTAATTCCTTTTTTATATTCCTCTTTTGAGATCTTCGGTAAATACTGATGGCTTTTACCAAAAGACTCGTGCGTCACAAAACCCTTGGTTTCGAGAATACGCACTATCGTTGAAACTGTATTGTAAGCAGGTTTCGGTTCGGGTAGTCGGTCAATGATATCCTTGACAAAACCACGTCCCATTTCCCAAAGCTCCTGCATGATCTGTTCTTCTGCTTTAGTCAATTCTTTAAAATCTTCCATAACTCCTTATGATTAACAGTACTGTTGTAATCGATTACAATACAAGTATATAACTAAAGAAATAGTTTTACAACTATTTCTTTAGTTATATACACAATAAATTGATTATTAACACAATAAAATTTAACTAACCACTATTTTATAACAAATTAATCATCAAAACTTCGTCTGCGTGAAGCTTTCAATTGAGATTGTTGTTTTTTGCGGTCCAACCTTTTTAGCACGCTGGAATAGGGTATTTTGGTTTTCTTTCTTGGCTTGCTGGGCACAAGCGCATCTTTCACAAGATGAAGAAAACGGTCAATGGCGATTTCTTTGTTTCGTACCTGCGAGCGGTCCGTATCCGATTCCAATTGCAATATTCCTTCTTTATTGATACGATTTGACAGCTTCTCAGCTACCAGAGCCTTTTCTTCGGCCGAAAATACAGCAGACCGCTCCACATCCCACTGCAGGGTAACCTTGGAAGATACTTTGTTGACATGCTGCCCCCCTGCTCCACCAGACCTTGAAAATTTAAACGTCAGTTCCCCTATTAATCCTGTTATATTCATTTGTCTTTAAATGCTTCTTCAATTTTTTCCATTTTCTTTAGCAGAAAGCTTAATTTCTCTACCTGGTCACGCTGTATTTCTGCCAGTTCCTGCTCTTTTCGGATAATGAGATGATCTATTTTCTCATGTAATTCCCTGATTTCGAGCTCTGCCTTCAGATTCACCATGTAGTCATTCCGTGCCCGTTCACGATCCTTAGCCTCCTGCCTATTTTGGCTCATCATAATCACCGGGGCCTGCAGTGCAGCCACACAGGACAAGATCAGATTAAGCAAAATAAATGGATAAGGGTCGAAACCTTTATTATTTAACCAATACATATTGAGCGCGATCCAGATCAGCAAAAATACAACGAAAGAAATAATGAATGTCCAGCTACCTCCAAATTCAGCGACTTTGTCCGCGACACGTTCGCCCAACGAGGCTGCTGTTGCGACATCGTTATCCATACTTGCACTAATGACCTTATTATCCTTAAAGCTCTGTATCACTTGCTGGTCTAGCTGACTGAGCTGGCCGGACTCGTCCTTTAAAAATTCAGTAATATAGGCCTCCTTAAAACGTGTAAGCTCTGTCGCTGCGAGAGCGTTATCTTTTCTAAAATTTGGATATTCCTTACGGATCAGTTTAAAAATAGGCTGTCGGATAGAGGCCCCCAAAACACGTTGCTCCAATGGGAATTGTTGGCCTGAAATATCACTTATGAAATTGTCCATATACCGCTCAAATGTCTACTTAAAGATAATGCTTTTTAAGTAATCAAAAAATTCACAAAACTATGGCAATTGGTTTTTGTTATTTTAGGCATAAATAGCCGAAATTTGCAACACAAAAAATCAGATGATGAAAACGTCCTGATTTACTCCGCGCGACAGTGAGCGGGATAAGATCAGACAGCTTTATCGCGTTTAAAATAAAAACGGGTGCCGCGGGTTCATTTAGAGCAATGAAAGCGAACACTAATAAAAAATTACACAAATGAAAATAGGCATTGTTTGTTATCCCACATT
Organism: Sphingobacterium sp. CZ-UAM; assembly: GCF_002000245.1. GTDB lineage: Bacteria > Bacteroidota > Bacteroidia > Sphingobacteriales > Sphingobacteriaceae > Sphingobacterium. Next base: position 85,642 of record NZ_MTCM01000005.1, read on the forward strand.
TGGTGGCAGTGGTGTTGTGGCAACGGAATTAGGAAAGGCTTTAGCGGCCAATGGACATGAGATCCATTTTATAACCTATCGACAACCCGCACGCCTAGATTTCTTTTCGGAAAACCTATACTACCACGAAGTAGCTGTATCCCAATATCCACTTTTTGACTTCTTACCTTACGAATCTGCACTGGCCAGTAAATTGGTCGATGTCGTACGTTTTGAAAAGCTGGATCTGATCCATGTACATTACGCCATTCCCCATGCGTCAGCAGCATTTATGGCAAAGCAGATCCTGCTGACCACTTATGGAATCAATATTCCCGTAGTCACCACCTTGCACGGTACGGACATCACCCTGGTTGGAAAGGACAAAAGCTTCAGTCCGGTAGTTACCTTCTCCATCAACCAGTCTGATGGTGTAACTGCTGTTTCACAAAACCTTAAAGATGAGACGCTACGGTATTTTGATATTTCCAGGGCGATTAAAGTGATCCCCAATTTTATTGATCTCGATAGATTCAGCAATAAGGACCGTTCCCATTTCAAAAAGGCAATCGCTCCGGGTAATGAGCGGATATTGGTGCATACCTCCAATTTCAGAAAAGTAAAAAACACGGAAGATGTCATCCGTATATTTAAGAAAGTACATGATGTCATTCCATCCAAATTATTGATGGTGGGCGATGGACCTGAACGTCGTAATGCAGAAGAATTATCCAGAGAATTGGATGTATGTATGGATGTCCGTTTTTTGGGTAAACAGGATGCTGTGGAAGAGATCCTTTCAGTTTCTGATCTCTTTCTGATGCCTTCCAGTTCGGAAAGTTTTGGGTTAGCAGCTCTAGAAGCGATGGCCTGTCAGGTTCCGGTAGTGTCCTCCAATACCGGTGGATTACCCGAATTGAATGAAAATGGCGTAACAGGATTTCTCAGCAATGTAGGCGATGTGGATGATATGGCCAAGAATGCGATCTATATCCTGGAAGATGCTGAACGATTGGAAAAATTTAAAGAAGCGGCATTAAATCACGCAAAAAAATTCCAATTGTCCAATATCATGCCTTTATACGAACAATATTATCAGGAAGTAATTGATCAAATAACAAAAGCGCAATAAATATCATTTTTGGCCTTAAGGGTTGAAAAAAAAATTTTATCTTTGACCTTTGGAAAATTTCCAAAAAAACAATTATGAAATACAAACGTATCTTATTAAAACTTAGCGGTGAATCCTTAATGGGTGACCAAAGCTATGGTATCGATATTAACCGTGTATCACAATACGCTAATGATATCAAAGAAATTCACGATCAAGGTTTAGAAATTGCAATTGTTATCGGAGGTGGTAACATTTACCGTGGTTTGAGCGCTGAAAAATCAGGAATGGACCGTGTTCAGGCAGACTACATGGGAATGCTTGCCACCGTTATCAACAGTATGGCACTTCAGGATGCTCTTGAAAAAGTAGGTAAAAAGACACGTTTGCTAACGGCTATCAAAATGGAACAAATCTGTGAGCCATTTATCCGCAGAAGAGCGGTACGCCACCTCGAAAAAGGTCGTATTGTTATTTTCGGAGCTGGTACCGGAAATCCATATTTTACAACGGATACTGCTGCCTCTTTACGCGCAATTGAAATCAATGCGGATGCTGTGCTAAAAGGAACCCGTGTAGACGGTATCTATACTGCTGATCCAGAGAAAGATCCTAGCGCGACAAAATTTGAGGAAATCTCATTCACGGAGGTCTACGAAAAAGGACTTAATGTGATGGATATGACAGCCTTTACCCTTTGTCAGGAAAACAAATTACCAATCATTGTATTTGACATGAACAAACCAGGCAATTTATTGAAACTTGCCAATGGAGAACATGTTGGAACTGTGGTAAAATAATTAATATCTGTAAAAAAACGTAATCTTATATGAACGAACTAATTTCAATTGAATTGGACGATTGTAAAGACAAGATGTCCAAAGCAGTTGCTTACACGGAGGCTGAATTAACAAAAATTCGCGCCGGTAAAGCTTCTCCATCGATGTTAGATGGTATTTCAGTCGATTATTATGGTAGCGCAACTCCGCTTTCGCAGGTCGCTAACATCAATACAACTGATGCACGGACAATTGTCATCCAACCTTGGGAAAAATCGCTCATCAACGCAATTGAAAAAGCTATTACGGATGCTAATCTTGGCATCAATCCTCAAAATGATGGTATCGTTATCCGCTTAAACGTTCCTCCTTTGACTGAAGAAAGAAGACGCGACCTGGTCAAAAAAGTAAAAGAAGAGACTGAAAGAGGCCGTATTGCTATCCGTAACATCCGTAAGGATACAAATGAGTCCATCAAAAAACTAAAAAATGATGGTGCCTCAGAAGACGAAATCAAAACCGCTGAAGGTGAAGTCCAAAAATTAACTGATGCATTCATTGTAAAAGTTGATAAATTGGCTGAGCTGAAAGAAAAAGATATCATGACTGTTTAAGATCTTATTTTTAAACATACAAAACGAGGATGTCCAATGCTTTGGACATCCTCGTTTTTTTTGCGTTTCCCCCGAAATCCCTTATCATTTATCCGATTTTCATCGGGTTCACTTTCACGTTCTAGACAAGCTCTTTTAATATTCCGGAAGTCCAATGCTATGCGTTCACAAAAATATTTCCAGCAGGTTTTATTGATTTTTGAGCAAAATAATTGTACATTGTACACTACACATAATCAGTTATATGATGAACAATTCTCGCCGTCAATTTTTAAAGCAAGCTGGAATAGGTCTTTCGGCAGCTTATCTGATGCCCAATTTGTTATCTTGTCAAAATAAAGCCGGTGCTGTCAGCGACAATCCCTTGCAGAATATAGGCGTACAGCTTTATTCCATCCGTGATTTAATGGATAAGGACCCCAAAGGTTCTTTGGAACAGGTCGCAAAAATAGGCTACAAACATGTCGAGCTCTATGGCATAGATCCCACCGCCAAACAATTCTGGAAATTACCTTATAAAGAGCTAAAAAAGATTCTGGACGACAATGGTCTCAAAACCTATTCGGGTCACTATGACATGTCCAAATACCTCAGTAAATCACATACCGATAAAGAAGATCTATCCGTTTACTTTGATGCCGCAAAGGAACTTGGACAGGAATATGTTATTGCACCGGTAACACCGATGTTCGATATTAATGCGCTGAAGAAAGATGACTATCTCTATGCTGCCGAACAGCTCAATAAGGCCGGTGAACAAGCTAAAAAGATGGGACTAAAGGTTGCTTACCACAACCATTTTTGGGAATTTAGGGATTTAGGAAACAATACGACAGGTGAAGATGTCATGTTGGCTTTTACAGAGCCTGATCTCGTGGATTTTGAGCTTGATCTTTTCTGGACCGAGAAAGCCGGAAAAAACCCTGTATCTATATTTGAAAAATTCCCTAACCGATTTAAACTATGGCATGTGAAAGATATGGACCGTACAAAATCCAATCCGATCGAATGGCCTAAGGATGGTAAGTTGCCTGTGGAACAAATCTTTAAGGATATCAGATATACCGAAGTGGGTACCGGAAGCATTTCGTTTCAAGAAATTGTCAAAGAAAAGGCTAAAGCTGGCCTCAAATACGCTTTCGTAGAGCAAGACGACATCTATATGCCTAACAAGATAGAAAGTCTTAAGAAAAGCTACGATTATGTACAGGCAAACCTTATCAAATAAAAAAGGGAAGCAAATGCTTCCCTTTTTTATTTGATAAGGTCGCTTTAGAATTGCGTATCCTCTACTTCGACCGCAGTTTCAATCACTTTGCGTGCTAGTTCTTCCTTGAAGTCAATAATATTCTTACTGATCGTCTCGTCATGGGTTCCTAGAATCTGAGCAGCCAAAATACCAGCATTTTTTGCAGCATTTAAAGCAACTGTAGCCACTGGAATACCGTTGGGCATCTGTAGGATTGATAATACCGAATCCCAACCATCAATGGAATTGGATGATTTTACAGGTACACCGATCACAGGCAAATGCGTGATTGAAGCCACCATTCCGGGAAGATGCGCAGCACCACCGGCCCCAGCAATAATGACTTTTAAACCACGGGATGACGCATCCTTTGCATAATCAAACATACGTTGTGGTGTACGATGCGCCGAAACAATCGTAACTTCAAATGCTACTCCAAGGACTTTCAGGACATCGATGGCATCCTGCATAACCGGAAGATCGGATTTACTTCCCATGATAATCCCTACCTGGGCCTTATTATTGACTGACATAGTATAATTAAGCTTTAACTTTTAATATTTCTTGTACTTTTCTCGCATTGGAAATGGCTTTTTCCCGATCATCATTAATGATACATACGTGGCCCATTTTACGAAAAGGTTTTGTATACTTCTTGCCGTAAAGGTGCAGATAGACTCCTTCCATGGCCAGCACCTCTTCTACACCATCATACTTTGCAAGACCTTCATATCCGTCTTCGCCCAGTAGGTTAATCATGACGGCATTGGTCCGGCATCGGGTATCACCCATAGGCAAATTGAAAATGGCTCTTAAATGCTGTGCAAATTGAGAAACGTAATTTCCCTCGATCGTCTGATGTCCACTATTATGCGGGCGCGGAGCCAGTTCGTTCACAAGGATATCGCCGTTTTTCGTTAAAAACATTTCCACCGCAAGTAAACCTACAATCTGTAGATCATCCGCAATCTTCTTCGCAATTGCTTCGGCACGTTGCTGGATCTCTACCCCATATAAAGATGGTGCGATAAGAAATTCCACCAAATTAGCCTGTGGATTGAATTCCATTTCCACCATCGGAAAAGTAGACACCTCACCTCTATCGTTACGTGCAACAATAACCGCGATTTCCTTTTCAAAATCCACCCATTCCTCAATCAGGCTAGGCTCTTCAAAAGCATGTTCAATATCCGCCTCCGTAACGATTTTCTTCACTCCTTTTCCGTCGTAACCATCTTTACGGAGTTTTTGAATATAAGGTAAGCTCAAAGATGCATTTGTGAGATTATCCTTATTGGATATCAATTGAAATGCAGAAGTCGGGATATCATTTTGTTTAAAAAACTGTTTCTGTAATCCCTTATCCTGAATCAAGCGAATGATGCGGGACTGTGGATAAACAACTACCCCCTCTTCCTCCAATTTTTCCAATGCATCCACATTTACTTTTTCGATTTCGATAGTAATCAAATCCAGGTCTTTACCAAAATTATATACCGTCTCAAAATCGCTCAATGAACCACATTCAAATTTGTTGCACAGTTTACGACAGGGCGCATTCTTGTCGGGATCCAGTACATGAACGTTTACATTGTAATTAATGGCTTCCTGGATTAACATTCTTCCCAGTTGACCACCACCAAGAATGCCTAATTGCAGTTCGCCATAAAAATCTTTTGCCATAGTTGATTTTAGAATCTTATAAAATTTATCTTTTAAGCTTTTTCTCTGAACAGCTGTTCACCTAATAAGCTTTCTTTATCTATCTTTTTTTGCAGTTCAATAAAAGCACCTATCAGTGCTTCCGGACGTGGCGGACAGCCTTGAACATACACATCCACTGGAATGATCTTATCAACCCCCTTCACCACATGATACCCATGCTGCCAATATGGACCACCACAATTGGAACAGGATCCCATCGAAATTACATACTTAGGATCTGGCATCTGCTCATATAGCTTTTTAATACGATCAGCCATTTTGAACGTGACTGTACCTGCAATAATAATAACATCCGATTGTCTTGGCGAAGGCCTTGGAAACACCCCCATCCGATCCAGGTCATAAGTTGAAGCCATAGCACCCATCATTTCGATCGCACAACAGGCTATACCGAAACTCATCGGCCACATCGATGAAAGCCGTGCCCAGTTTAGCAAATCATCCAATTTGGCAACAACGACACCATTATTTTGCAACTGACTATCTAAACTCATGTTTACTCAGGTTTTTTAAATCGAGGTTTAAAAGCAATTTTCGGAGCACTCGTCGGCTCCTGAACGACAGCATGCTCCACAGCCTCAACTGCGGGCTGTCTATAATCCCGTACCTGATATGCGGTATTGTTCAAAGCGGAATAAGCACTTTGGGGAATATTGACCGGAACCTTAGGTAGTGAAACATTCGGTTTAACCCATTCCAAATCTCCTTTTTTCCAGACAAAAACCAATCCCAAGATCAAAATACCGATAAACATCGCCATTTCAATTAGCGTAAACCATCCCCATCGACCATCGGCAGCAATATATTCCGGCTGTCCAAACACCGTCGCCCAGGGAAAAATAAAAATGAGTTCCACATCAAAAAGCAGGAACACCAAAGCAATGACGTAGAATCGGGGATTAAATTGTACCCAAGAGGATCCAATCGGATCTTCGCCACATTCGTAAGTACCAGATTTAATGGGATTATTCTTTTTGGGAGAGATTAAACGTGCTAGAAAAATGGTCGCACAGACTAACAGCGCCCCTATCAGCAGAATGATAAGGATTTTGCCGTATTCCGATAATTGCGCGGGGTCATCCATAATGATTACAAATTTAACAATTATTTCGTTTACTCTAGCGAGGAACTTGAAATTACAAATTATTTATTAAAAAAATAGGGCATTGTATGCGTACAATGCCCTATCGTATATAACTATACATTAAAATTACATTTTACCCGGCATTTTAGGCATATTACGCATCAATTTAGCGGCCATTGCAGGATTAGACATCTGTTTCATCACTTTACGCATGTCGCCAAATTGCTTCAATAATTTGTTCACTTCGTTAATATCGGTTCCCGAACCTTTGGCAATACGTAAACGACGTTTTTGATCGATCACATCCGGATTTTCGCGTTCAAAAGGTGTCATCGAATCAATAATTGCTTCGATAGGTTTGAATGCATTATCATCGACTTCAATATCCTTCATGGCCTTTCCTACCCCGGGGATCATGCCCATCAAATCTTTCATATTACCCATTTTTTTGATCTGTTGGATCTGGGATTTGAAATCATTGAAATCAAATTTATTCTTACGGATTTTCTTTTGAAGCTCAGCAGCTTGTTTTTCGTCAAACTGTTGTTGTGCACGTTCTACCAAAGATACGACGTCACCCATACCTAAAATACGGGATGCCATACGATCCGGATAGAAAACGTCCAATGCATCCATTTTCTCACCGGTACCGATAAACTTGATTGGTTTATTGACAACAGATTTGATGGATAGTGCAGCACCACCACGTGTATCACCATCTAATTTGGTCAATACCACACCCGTAAAATCAAGGCGATCGTTGAATGTCTTCGCTGTATTGACAGCATCCTGACCCGTCATCGAATCAACCACAAATAAGATCTCGTCCGGTTTTGTTGCTTCCTTAACTGCGGTAATCTCCACCATTAAAGGCTCATCTATCGCCAGACGACCTGCCGTATCGATGATAACGACATTATGGCCATTGCGTTTAGCCTCTTCAACCCCCGCTTTGGCGATGGCAATCGGATCCGTTGATTCCCTATTGACATACACCGGAACACCAACCTGTTCAGCCAGGACCTCCAATTGATCAATCGCTGCTGGGCGATAAACGTCACCTGCAACCAACAATGGTTTTTTATTCTTTTTATCTTTTAGGAATAATGCCAGCTTACCAGAAAAAGTTGTTTTACCGGCACCATTCAGACCTGCTATCAAAATGACAGTAGGGTTTTTACCGGTCTCTAATTCGGTAACAGATCCCCCCATCAATGCTGTCAGCTCATCATTCATGATTTTAGTCAACAACTGACCCGGAGAAATACTTGTCAATACATTTTGCCCTAAAGCTTTTTGTCTAACATCATCTGTAAAAGTTTTAGCAGTCTTGTAATTCACATCGGCATCCAACAATGCTTTGCGAATTTCTTTCATCGTTTCAGCAACGTTGATTTCGGTAATACTGCCTTGTCCTTTTAATACCTTAAAGGCCCTATCTAGCTTATCTTGAAGATTTGAAAACATAAAATCTGAATCTTATTCTATATAAACAGCAAAGTTAAAAAAATTGTCTGTAGTAACCTCATTAACACCCCATAAAAAATGCGACTATTAAAAATAATCGCATTTTTTTGTATACTTGAGTGGCCTGGCCACGCATTAATCACTTCTCCGTCCACCAAATAAGATGGAAGCATAGTATAAAAGAGTTACCAAGGCACTCAAAGCAGCAACTACATAAGTCATAGCAGCCCATTTTAAGGCATCTTTCGCACCGTCATGCTCTTCGCCATTATAAGTAACGCCCGCATGGTTCAACCATTCCAAAGCACGGTTTGATGCATCAAACTCCACTGGAAGTGTGATGAAAGAAAATATTGTTGTGATCGCCAAGGCACCTACACCAACTGCTAACAACCATGGGTTTCCGCCTTTGGAAAATGCAAATAACATCACACCGAGCATCAATACCCATGAGGTCAGTTTGGAAGCCACATTGACCATAGGTACCATTGCTGAACGGAACCCCAGCCATTTGTATGCTTTTGCATGCTGAACGGCATGGCCACATTCATGGGCTGCCACAGCAGCCGCCGCCACACTCCGACCGCTATACACCTCAGGACTCAAATTAACCGTTTTATCCGATGGATTATAATGGTCGCCCAAGCGATCAGGAATGGAGATCACTTTCACATCATATATACCGTTATCGTTGAGCATTTTTTGCGCAATCTCAGCACCCGACATTCCATTCCCCAATGGCATTTCCGAATACTTTTTAAATTTGTTTTTAAATCGTGTCTGGACAATCAGGCTTACCACCATTATTCCAATAAATAAAATCAAGTACATAGCTTTTTTATATTTTTTATCGTTATTCTCTTTTACTGTTTCAATCTAATGATCAAACCTCATTCCAATTCCCTCAAATGGACAAAGACATGAACTTCTAAGTTAACAAAAAGCGAATAACTGACAAAAAGATCAAATTCTTCTGATGCCGGCATGACATTGTAGCATAAAAAAGGGAGTGAAAAATTCACCCCCTCGTGTTGTTATCTTCTAAAATATAGTATTAACTCCCTTATCCCATCTGAAAGACCAGATCAGAACCTTCAATCATTTTACGCAGGTTGCTCAACGCATAGCGCATTCTTCCTAAAGCTGTATTGATACTCACTTCTGTAATTTCAGCAATATCCTTAAAACTCATATCACAGAAGTGACGCATAATTAAGACTTCTTTCTGATCATCCGGCAGTTTTTGGATCATTTTCTTTAAGTCTACATCCACCTGTTGTTTCAGCATCTTGGATTCAGCACTTTCATCACTGAATTCCAATACCTCAAAAATATCGAAACCATCCGCATTCACGATATTTGGGGCACGTTTGGCTTTTCTAAAAAAGTCAACGATCATATTATGCGCAATACGGATTGCCCAGGGCAAAAATTTACCCTCTTCATTGTACTTGCCCGATTTTAAGGTGTTGATGATTTTTATGAAAGTCTCCTGGAAAATATCTTCAGCAAGATATTCGTCTTTTACTTTCATATATATAGAGGTGTAAATTTTCGATTTATATCGATTCAACAATGCCTCTAGGCCGGACTCTTGGCCACCGACATACATTTGGATCAATTCTTGATCACTCTTACTTTTCAAAAGTCTCATACGTCACTTACTTTTTTAGCAGTTCGCAAATAAATTATCAGTTCTGTTGTAAAATGTAAATGTTGGGCGTATAGTGTTCCTTTCTTATTGTAAAACAATCAATTAATACTATTTCAAAGTACCGTAAAATTATCGAGTAATCAAATTATTACAATTTATTTTAAGATTTTTTAACATTTAAGAAGCGCAGAGCTTCCTTGATTCTACGAAAAAAGCGCTTGACAACATCCGTAAGCCTGCCGTAATTTATGGGGGTATTAACTCCGTCACAAATTCTTAAATGATAGGGACTTTACAGGGACCTCATTCGGACCTAGTACGGACCTCATTCGGATAAAAGCGTATAAAGTACCTATTAAGTCCGTACCAAATCCGATTAAATTCCTTACTATTCCACAAGTTATTATGCAGTTTATAACCAGATATGTCGGTACTATCCCAGCAGTTTATGATCATGAAATTCTAGGTCAATGGATGGGGTTTAAGAATGAAGAGAATGGCCTTGGAAATGAAAACAGTCTTATAAACTAAAAAGCGGAATCACCTTAAGATGATTCCGCTTTATGCTATTAAGCGTTGCTATATTAAAAAGACAATGTCTTATTTATACAATGGGAATTCGGCCATTAGGGCTTTCACTTTACCGTGGATTTTATCCAACTCAGCATCGTTTGAGGCATTTTGCAATGCTTCGTCAATTAACTCTCCGATTTGAACAATTTCATTTTCTTTGATACCACGTGTCGTAATTGCTGCTGTACCGAAACGCACACCTGAAGTCACAAAAGGAGAACGTGTATCAAAAGGAACCATGTTTTTGTTGGTGGTGATACCCGCTTTACCCAATACTGCTTCTGCTTCTTTACCAGAAATATCTTTGTTACGTAGGTCAACCAGCATCAAGTGGTTATCCGTACCACCAGAGATAATCTTATAGTCTTTATCAACGAAGAACTGCGCTAATGCGGCCGCATTTTTCTTCACCTGAACGATATACTCCATGTATTCGTCTGATAATGCTTCGCCGTAAGCGATTGCTTTAGCAGCAATTGTATGTTCCAAAGGACCACCTTGTGTACCTGGGAAAACAGCCAGATCCAACAATTGTGTAATCGTACGGATTTCGCCTTTAGGAGTCTTGATACCCCAAGGATTTTCAAAATCCTTACCTACCATAATCATACCGCCACGTGGGCCACGTAATGTCTTATGTGTAGTTGTTGTCACAATATGACAATGAGGAAGTGGATCATTCAATAGGCCACGTGCGATCAAACCAGCTGGATGGGAAATATCTGCCAAAACAATTGCACCGATCTCATCAGCCACTTTACGGATACGGGCATAATCCCAATCACGTGAATAAGCTGATGCACCACAGATGATCATTTTTGGTTTTTCACGAAGTGCTGTTTCCTCCAATTGTTCGTAATCAATCAGACCTGTATCTTCTTTTACACCATAAAATAATGGCTGATAGATCTTACCGGAAAGGTTTGCCGGTGAACCATGCGTCAAGTGCCCACCATGAGATAAATCAAGACCTAAAATTTTGTCGCCAGGTTTGATTGTCGCCAAAAAAACAGCCGCATTTGCCTGCGCTCCAGAGTGAGGTTGAACATTTACCCATTCTGCGCCAAATAATTGCTTCGCACGATCAATTGCGATGGTTTCAATTTCATCCACAACTTCACAACCTCCATAGTAACGTTTTCCTGGGAGGCCTTCCGCATATTTATTTGTCAACACTGAACCAGCAGCTTCCATTACCTGTTTTGAAACAAAGTTTTCTGAAGCAATTAATTCAATACCTTCTTCTTGGCGTTTAAGCTCATCAGCTATCAAATTAAAAATGGCTTGATCTCTTTCCATTGTTTTTAAATGTTGTAAAGTAAATTTTGTTTTTATTTTAATGCCTCAAAGATAGCATATTCCATAAAGAATATCGACAAAAAGCCATATTTTATTAAATGTTCTTAGAAAAATAGACTTATTTATGCGAATTAACTAATTAGTGTAGTATCCTTTTAATTCCGGTTTGGAGCAAAATCACCCCTAAAAATCGAATGTTTTGTAAATGTCAAAAAATCCAATACAATCAATTTGCGATTTAAAATATGTATTTTTGTCTAAGAATTGGCTAAAACGATATCAAAATGAGCGCAGAACATACAGCAGTTGCTCCCGTTACCTTAACTCAGGGAGCGATCAAGGAACTCAATAAATTAAAAGATCAGCAAGAAATCTCTGATGATTTTGGTTTACGTGTCGGTGTCGAAGGCGGTGGTTGTTCAGGTATGAGTTATATCCTGGGTTTTGATCAGAAAAAAGACGGAGACAACGAGTACGAAATTGAAGGCATCCGCATATTCATGAATAAAGCACACGGCCTATATCTTGCAGGCATGGAAATTGATTTCAAATCAGGGCTTGATGCAAGAGGTTTTACCTTTAATAACCCCAATGCAACCAGCACCTGTGGTTGTGGAAGCAGTTTTTCCGCATAAGTTGAAATTTAACATATTTCAGTAAAAGAGGGATTGCCAATAGCAATCCCTCTTTTGTATTAGCTCTGCGGAATCGCAAACCTGATCAGCTGTTTCGGAAAACTCAACCGTCCTTTATCCGACTTATTCCTGTAACAGGCTTCCTGTCACCGGACTTTCCAATTCAACTTCAGCAATCAGCATTATTGGGTAATTTTAGATCAGCAACAACGATGAGGATTTTCAAAAATATTTTGCCCATCATATAATGATACTACAGCAACAAAGCCCTCTTTCTTTTTCCATCATAATTCACTAAATTAGCGACCTTTAGAAAAGAAGCATACAACAGTCTGATGTACAAAGAATATAAGCAGTTAAATTTACCGGAGATTGGTAAAGAGATTTTGACCCGTTGGGAACAGGAAAAAATATTCGAAAAAAGTATCAATAATCGCCCTGAGAGCAAGTCATATACATTTTTTGAAGGGCCACCTTCTGCAAATGGAATGCCGGGCATCCATCACGTGATGGCTCGTACGATTAAGGATATTTTCTGTCGCTACAAGACATTGAAAGGCTACCAGGTAAAACGAAAAGGAGGCTGGGATACCCATGGCCTTCCGATTGAGCTTGCTGTCGAGAAAGCTCTTGGTATTACTAAGGAGGATATCGGCAAAAAGATTACCGTAGAAGAATATAATGACGCTTGCCGCAAGGAAGTGATGAAATACACGGATGTATGGAATGACCTAACCAACAAAATGGGCTATTGGGTTGATCTTGAACATCCTTACATCACGTATAAAAACGAATACATTGAAACCTTATGGTATTTGTTAAAAGAGCTATACAAAAAAGGCTTGTTATACAAAGGTTATACCATCCAACCCTATTCACCTGCTGCGGGCACAGGTTTGAGTTCACATGAGCTTAATCAACCGGGCACGTATAAAGATGTGAAGGATACAACCATTGTTGCTGAATTCAGATTGATCAAAAGCCAGCTGCATCCAGCGATTGAAAAATTAGTGGATGATGAAGCCGAAGATGTTGCATTTATCGCCTGGACAACTACACCTTGGACGCTACCGTCCAATACAGCTTTGGTTGTTGGCAAGAAAATAAACTATGTCAAAATCAGAACGTTCAATAAATATACAGGTGCACCGGTATCTGTTGTATTGGCGAAAGATCTGATCAGTAAACACTTTAAAGCTGAAGGTGAAAATGCCTCTTTCCAAGACTACAAACTGGGCGATAAAGTAATCCCTTGGGAACTTGCAGCTGAATTTGTGGGCGAAGAACTTGTGGGCCTGCGCTACGAGCAGTTGCTGCCTTATATCACCAATGAAGAGCTACAGGAAAATGCTTTCCGCGTCATCCCTGGTGACTTTGTGACCACTGAAGATGGTACAGGTATCGTGCATGCTGCGCCGACCTATGGTGCAGATGACTTTCGTGTAGCAAAAGAACACGGTGTACCGGGTATTTTGGTCAAAGACGAAAATGGAAAAGATGTGCCTACGGTAGACCGTACTGGCCGTTTCGTTAACGAAATCACTGATTTTGCCGGACGATTTGTAAAAGAAGAATACTACAGCGCTGAAGAGCGTGCGAAAGAAGACTTCAAACCTACTGACGTCCTGATCTCGATCAAACTAAAAGAGGATAATAAAGCATTTGATGTTAAAAAATACGAGCACACCTACCCACACTGCTGGCGTACAGACAAGCCGGTTTTATACTATCCATTGGATAGCTGGTTTATCCGTACTACTGCCGTAAAAGAGGATCTGGTTGCGTTAAATAAAACAATCAACTGGAAACCTGAAGCTACCGGAACAGGGCGCTTTGGAAACTGGTTGGAAAACCTGGTCGATTGGAACCTTTCCCGCTCCCGTTACTGGGGAACACCACTTCCAATCTGGCGTTCGGAAGATGAGAATGAAGAGGTTTGTATCGGTTCGTTACCGGAGTTAAAATCTTTCTTGGAGGCTTCACTGACTTCGGATGTCCTATCGGCAGATGAGAAAGCGAAAAACCAAGCCTATCTGGATAAATTTGATACAGAAAAGCTGGATTTACACCGTCCATATGTGGACGATATCGTTCTTGTTTCTGATGCCGGTCAAAAATTATTCCGTGAGCCTGACTTAATCGATGTATGGTTCGACTCAGGTGCAATGCCTTATGCCCAATGGGGATTGGATCATGAGAAATTGGCAAAAGGTGAAGAATTCCCATTTAAAGATGGATTCAATCACGCATATCCTGCAGACTTCATTGCCGAAGGGGTAGACCAGACGCGTGGATGGTTCTTTACGCTACATGCGATCTCCACGATGATGTATAAATCGGTCTCTTTCAAAAACGTTGTTTCCAATGGGTTGGTATTGGACAAAAACGGAAATAAGATGTCCAAACGTCTAGGCAATGGTGTTGATCCTTTCTCAACGATAGATCAATATAGTGCGGATGCTACCCGTTGGTATATGATCAGTAATGCTGCTCCTTGGGACAACTTAAAGTTCAACATGGAAGGATTGGATGAGGTACGCCGTAAGTTCTTCGGTACGCTATACAATACCTATGCATTCTTTGCACTTTATGCCAACATTGATAAGTTCTCCTATGCAGAACCGGATATTGCATTGGAAAACCGTCCTGAAATCGATCGTTGGATTATCTCTTTACTCAATTCACTAACGAAAGAAGTGGACGAATATTTAGCGGATTACGAACCGACGAAAGCCGCACGTGCAATCCAAAACTTTGTGGATGAGCATTTGAGTAACTGGTACGTTCGTTTGTGCCGCCGTCGTTTCTGGAAAGGAGAATATACGGAAGATAAAATTTCGGCCTATCAGACCTTATACACCTGTCTGGATACCATCGCGAAATTAATGTCACCGATATCACCATTTTTCTCGGACAGACTGTTCCTTGACCTGAATACAGCGACAAATAAAGAACAAGTTGAATCTGTTCACTTGGCCAACTTCCCGGTATACGATGAAAAACTTGTGGATAAAGATCTGGAAGAACGTATGGCCCTGGCGCAGGATATTTCGTCGTTGACACTTTCATTACGTAAGAAAACGTCGATCAATGTGCGTCAGCCATTGAACAAAATCCTCGTTCCAGTACTGGACAGTGCTTTCCAGGAGAAAGTGGAAAAAGTAAAAGATTTGATACTTTCTGAAACTAATATCAAAGATATTGAGTTTATTACAGATACAACTGGTATCATCAAGAAAAAAATAAAACCAAACTTTAAAGCTCTTGGCGCGAAAGTTGGTAAGGATATGAAGTTAGTCTCTTCAGCTATCCAATCGTTGACTATTGAACAGATCAGTACCTTAGAATCAGCAGGTGAATTGGCCTTAGTTGGCACACCATATACTATTCTATTGAGCGATGTCGAAATTATAGCAGAGGATGTGGAAGGATGGCAGGTTGCTAATTTAGGTAAATTAACCGTCGCATTGGATGTCCATATCACCGAAGAATTGAAGAAAGAAGGTTTATCAAGGGAATTGATCAACCGTCTACAAAATCTACGGAAAGAAAAAGGACTTGAAGTAACGGATAGAATTAACGTAAAGTTAACAGTTTCACCGGAAGTGGTCGATGCTGCGAAAGAAAATTTATCTTATATTTGCACCGAAATTCTAGCCGATTCATTGGTATTTGAAGATTCACTAACTGAAGGAGAGACCATCGAGATCGATGGCAAAGAACTTAAGGCATTAATCCAAAAAAATTAAATTATGGCAAACAACAACGAGAAAACACGCTATAGCGATTCAGAATTACAAGAATTCAAAGATATTATCTTGGACAAGCTTAGAATAGCAAAAGAAGAGCTTTCCTCGTTGACGGCAACGCTTAATAATAGCAATGCGAATGGTACAGACGATACTGCAGGGACTTATAAGACCTTAGAGGATGGTTCTGCAACGTTGGAGAAAGAACAGACAAATCAATTAGCGGCTCGCCAAAAGAAGTTTATTGACAACCTTGAAGCAGCCTTGGTACGTATCGAGAACAAAACGTACGGTATCTGTAGAGAAACCGGAAAACTGATCCAAAAAGAGCGTTTGAAAGCTGTTCCACACACAACGTTGAGCATCGAAGCGAAAAACAAACAATATTAATTTTAGGTAAAAATATATGGTCTTTGCTTAGGCAAAGACCATTTTTATAGCACAATGAAGGGGTATACGAAACCAGTCGCACTAATCGTGGCGATTCTTTTAATAGACCAATTGTCAAAAATATGGGTTAAGCTCTCTATGACAATTGGCCAAAGTCATCACATCCTAGGTAAATTCTTTCAGATCCATTTTATTGAAAATAATGGAATGGCCTACGGAATGGAATTCGGTGGTGATTACGGGAAATTGTTCCTGACCGTGTTTCGCATACTGGCCGTAGCTGGTATCGGGTATGGTCTACACTACATGATCAAGAATAAATACAACCGAGGTTTTATATTAAATGTAGCCCTGATTCTTGCCGGTGCTCTGGGCAATATCATTGATTCGGCCTTCTATGGTGTGATTTTTAGCGAAAGCAATTTTTACGAAAAGGCATCCTTATTTCCCGCTGATGGAGGATATTCCTCCTTTCTGCATGGAAAGGTCGTCGATATGCTCTATTTCCCTTTAATAGAAGGTACATTCCCTACATGGGTACCTTTTTGGGGCGGTGAAGAGTTCCTATTCTTCCGGCCGGTATTCAACATTGCAGACTCGGCTATCTCAGTCGGTGTGGTGCTCATATTATTGTTCCAAAAACGGTATTTCAAAACAGAAAAAGAAGAGAAATCGAGTATCCATAGCGAAATCGTTGAAGATTAACGAAATATCTTACAAAAGCCTTGTTAATCGCAAGGCTTTTCTTTTAAAAATTAAAAATACAGATCATAAACCGGTTATCCACCAAGCAAATAATCCGGATTATGATGATCTAAATAATATCATACCAAAAAATGAAAAACATAAACTTATTCCTGATCGCAGGCTTACTTTTTGTGACAAAATTGGCACAGGCACAACAAATTGAAATTCCAAACCTAAAAAAACATATCTACTACCTGGCAGATGATAAAATGAAAGGTAGAGGAACGGGTAGTAAAGAAGTGTTCAAAGCCGCGGACTATATTGAAAAGGAATTCAAAAAATATAAATTGCAACCAAAAGGTGAAAAAGGCTATCGCCAATCCTTCAAAGCCAAGGTATGGAAAGTAAAAGTAGCCGACAGCATCCGCAATGCAGACAATATTATTGGCTTTATCGATAATGGAGCTGCACTAACAGTCGTGATAGGTGCGCATTACGATCACTTGGGAACAGGTCGTCAGGGCAGCTCGAAAGACTCGCTAGGTGTTGGTAAAATCCACAATGGCGCCGATGACAATGCCTCGGGTACTGCAGGTTTATTGGAACTGGCACGCTATTTCAGTACCAATAACCAAAAAGAACCCTATAACTTGTTGTTCATCGCTTTTGGTGCCGAAGAACTAGGTTTGGTCGGCTCCAAATATTTTACCGAGCACCCTACCCTACCGTTAGAAAAAATAACAGCAATGCTTAATATGGATATGATCGGCCGTTACAACCCAGGCAATGGGCTTGCTGTTATTGGATATGGAACGAGCAGTCAATGGCCTATCATATTCAAAGATATCCAGGCACCTATAAAGTTTAATCTGAGCAAAGATGGTAATGGCGGATCCGATCAAACTTCATTTTATAAGAAGAATATTCCGGTGTTATTTTTCCATACCGGCGGACATCCGGATTATCATATGCCGACGGATGATGCAGATAAAATCGATTACAATTCATTAAAATCTATTCTGGATTTGGAGAAATCGGTGATCGAGAACATCATGAAACAGTCGAATAAAATGGACTTTATCTGGACCAACTAAAACCGATAGAGTAAGGCTTTTGATCCTCTTTCAAAACATCACTTTAACCAGAGGACAAAGGAGCGAAAAAATAGACGAAGGTACCATAGATATCTTCGAGATGAAAACACGGATAAAAAAATAGTAATACGGATGAAAAAAATTCTTGTCACAGGATCTAATGGCTTTTTGGGTCAGAAGGTCGTCGATCTACTTGCTGGTAATGATCTTTATGAAGTTACAGCCATTTCAAAAGGCGCGAATAGAAATCCTAATCAAATCGGATATGCTTTCTATCAAGTCGACTTATTAGATCAGACCTTATTAACGGATTTTTTATCCAACCATATCTTTGATGCAATTATACATACCGCTGCCATGACCAGTGTGGAAGCATGTGAGGCCGATCAAGCGGCCTGTCAGCTGATCAATGTGGATCTGGTAAAAACACTGGCGGGCTACTGCGAAAAAAATAAAACGCAGCTGATACATCTATCGACAGATTTTGTATTTGATGGCAAAAAAGGTACTACCTATAATGAACTTGACAGCCCCAATCCACAAAGTGAATATGGGAAAAGTAAATATGCATCTGAACAAGTCCTCGCGCAGTCGTCCTGCTCTTATGCCGTCCTACGTACAATTTTGGTCTATGGCATCAATGCTGATCCAAACCGTTCGAATCTGGTACTATGGGCAAAAGGAAAGTTATCACAAAAAGAAGCGATAAAGGTGGTCAATGACCAATGGAGAATGCCTACCTTTGTAGATGATTTAGCGAAAGCATGTCAATTGGCCGTTGAGCGAAAGGCTCAGGGAATATTTCATATCTCGGGAGCAGAATTGATGTCCATCAATGAAGCGGTTGATAAAATTGCAGATTATTGGCATCTGGACAAATCCTTGATTTCGGAAATCAGTGCTGCAAGCATTGGACAGGCGGACAACAGACCCCGGCTGACAGGTTTTGATCTCAGCAAGTCCAAAAATGAGTTGGGCTATAAACCTACGGCATTTGTAGAATCCTTGGCTATTATTGATCGCCAGGCCAAGGAATTTGGAAGATAATGACAAAAAACGATATGATAGAGAAATTTGCGAGAGAGTCATACACGGAGATGAACGAACTGGTTCTTCCGAATGATACCAATACCTTTGGGAATCTCATGGGTGGCCGCTTATTATACTGGATGGATATCTGTTCGGCTATTGCCGCACAGAAGCATTGCAGCAATGTAGTCGTCACGGTATCTGTGGACAATGTATCTTTTAAGCGTTCGATCAAATTGGGTGAAGTGGTTACCATACAGGCACAGGTCACCCGTGCATTTAACAGCTCCCTAGAGGTACGCATGGAAATTTTCGCGTCCAACCTGCCCGAGGGCACACGTGTGAAAACCAATGAAGCATATTATACCTTTGTTGCCGTTGATGCCGATAACAACCCCAAAGCTGTCCCCATATTGATTCCGGAAACAGAATCAGAACACAAAGCTTATGAGGATGCATTGCAGCGCAGAGAACTTCGCCTTATCCTTGCAGGGAAATTAAAACCCGAAAATGCAAAAAAACTAAAAGCCTTGGTCAGTCTGTTCAGTCAGAAGAACTGATACAGCATGGAAAAGTTGCTCTACAAATAAAGCGAGTACATATCGATATGTACTCGCTTTATTTGTAGAATCTGTAAGAACAATGTGGTTCCGTACCTTGTTATGTTGGATGGTTACTCCCCATTGCCTAAAGCGAGGATCCGGTCAAATTCCTCCGGTTTAAGCGGCATCACCGATAGACGGCCCTGTCTTACCAAAGCGATATCCTGTAACTGTTCATCCGCTTTAATCGTCTCTAACGTAACTGGCTTCTTCAATGTCTCAACCGGAGCTAGGTCTACGACAACCCAGCGTTCATCATCCGTTGTCGGGTCCTGATAAAACTCTTTCACGACCTTCGCAACTCCAACAACATCTTTACCTTCGTTGCTATGATAGAAAAGGACCAGGTCCCCTTCTTTCATCGCTTTCATATTATTCCTAGCCTGGTAATTGCGTACGCCATCCCAAAACGTCCTTCCATCTTTATTGAATTGCTCCCAACTATATTTAAATGGTTCAGATTTTACTAAGAAATATTGCATAATCTAAATTTGTTAAGCGTTAAAAACTATTGTTGTGGCATTAATACTTCCATTTTATCCGCAAAATGGGCACAATAATCACGTAAATCGCCAATCACCTTTTCAGCCATGGGATCTCCACCTGAAGAACGGATAAAAGAGTCTCCCAAGGTTTGCAAAGTTTCATAGAAGAACCTTTTCATCTCATCGTAGGGCATATCTTTCGTCCAGAGGTCGATTCGCATCGAATTTTTATAATGAGAATCCCATAAAGCTAAAAACATTGCTTTTGCTGGCAATTCTTCCGAATTATTTCCATCTGTGGACGACCACATAATGTTTTCAGGAACATTGTTTTCGTCAAGCTCTACCTGTAATTTTATTTCTGCTTTTTTCATTTTAATATTGAGTATTGAGATGTGAGTATTGAGATTTTACCTCAACAAGCCTAGGGCTTATACATTATCTCCATTTTTTAATTTTCACTTTATAATATATCAACTGAATGCCACTTTAACGATCAGGCTGGCAACACAAACCAGCAGCAAAAACACGAGCTGCAACATCCACATTTTTTTATTTTCTTTGACAAGTACCCTAAACAAAATATCCACGGCTGTCAGCAATACCATTAAGGCGATAAATGCCCCCCATGTAAAGAGCGCCTTCCCGTCATTGGGATTCTCCATGACGAACCAAGCGACCAAGCATGCACTGGCAATATTTAATGGGGTAAACCGCATGCTGATTATCGTTTCTTGAAATTACGGCTTGGTCCTGTGGATTTTCCCCCGCTGGACTTACCCTTGCTTTTGGCCTTCGGCTTAAAGCCCGAGGCTCGTTGCGCTTCGCGTACTTCCTTTTGTTTGATCACATATTTCTTCTCATGGAAAGCACCCTGATAATCTGGATTATCTTTTTTCTTTTGATTATCAATATCGCGGGCTATATCCTGTTTCTCCTGAAAAGGGGTTTTCTCCACAAATACTTCCTCCGGAATCGGATATACCGGAATACTCTGTTTGATCAATTTCTCAATTTTTCGGACATAGTACTTCTCGGCCTCATTACAAAAAGTGATGGCATCTCCTTCATTGAAAGCCCGGCCCGTACGCCCGATACGATGTACATAATCTTCAATAACAATAGGCACCTCAAAGTTGATTACATGGCTCACATTGGACACATCAAGTCCGCGTGCCGCAACATCCGTTGCCACCAGGATACGGATATTCCCCTCCTTAAACGCATTGATTGAATTGATACGTGTATTCTGTCCTTTATTGGCATGAATGACACGCACTTCATCTTTACCATATTTACGTTCCAGAAAATGAAAAACGTTATCCGCTACTTGTTTTGTTTTACAAAAAACAATCAGTCGGCTAAAAGCTTCATCATCTTTTAACAGATGTTGCAGTAAGTTGAGTTTTGTTTTTTGATTAGGGACAAAATACAAAGCTTGGCTGACCGTTTTGGCCGGTGTGGCCTGTTCAGAAACTTCTATAACGGTAGGAAATGCAAGAAAATCCCCAGCAATCTTACGGACAAGCTCACTCATTGTGGCTGAAAACAACAGATTTTGGCGTTTACGCGGTACGATCTCCAATACACGGTGGATTTTACTGATAAACCCCATGTCCATCATCTTGTCCGCTTCGTCCAAAACTAAAAATTTAAGTGACTTAACGACGATATGTCCTTCTAAATATAAATCAAGGAACCGCCCCGGTGTGGCAACGATAATATCAACTCCTTTTTCAAGTGTTTCTATCTGAGTTTTGGGGCCTAATCCGCCATACAATACGACCGAACGTAAATCGAGGTAAGTAGAAAATAATTTGATATTCTCCTCTATCTGCATGGCCAACTCCCGGGTTGGTGTCAAAATTAAAGCACGTGCATCAGTTCCTTGAGCATACTTCAATTTCATCAACATGGGCAATACAAATGCAGCTGTCTTTCCGGTTCCGGTCTGGGCTATTCCCATCACATCCTGCCCCGCCAATATCGGTGTAATTGCCTTTTCCTGGATCTCAGTCGGTTGTTCATACCCCGCTTCTGCTATCGCATTTAGGATCTGTTTATTGAATTTAAAATTTTCAAATGATTGCTGCATCCGACAAAGATAAGGAAAAGACTCCATTTGACTTTCTTCGATAACCAATACGGTAGACATTTACTTTTAATTGACATAAAAATTGGGAAAAAGTACAATATAAAGTCTAATATTTTGGTTTTTAACAGAATTAAAGCATTTTTGTAGGGTATAAACAAACTTTTTATCAGGTTGATATGAAAAAATTATGGATGTGTTTGTTGTTGATAACAACAAGCTTTACTGCGTTTGCCGATGAGGGAATGTGGTTTTTAATGTATCTGAAGCGTCTGAATGAGGCTGATATGCAAAAAAAGGGGCTTCGTTTAAGTGCCGAAGAGATCTACAGCATTAACAACTCAAGCTTAAAAGATGCGATTGTGCAATTTGGCGGTGGCTGTACCGCAGAGATTGTGTCTGACCAAGGATTGGTATTCACCAACCACCACTGCGGCTATGGCGCAATTGCTGAATTGTCCACACCTGAGAACGACCACTTGACTAATGGTTTCTGGGCAAAGACAAAAAGCGAGGAATTAAAACCAAAATCGCTATCTGTACGCTTCTTTGTACGCATGGATGATGTATCAAAACGCATCTTAGGATTGGTCAATAATAAAATGTCCGAAGATGAGCGCAACAAAATCATCGCTGCCGAGATTGCTAAAATCCAAAAAGAGAACAGTGAAAATGGCAAATATGTTGTTGAGGTGAAATCTTTCTACCAAGGCAATGAATATTATTATTTCGTATATCAAGATTACAATGATGTACGTTTAGTGGGAACCCCACCAAATAGCATTGGTAAATTCGGTGGCGACACGGACAATTGGGAATGGCCTCGCCATACAGGTGACTTCTCCATTTTCCGCGTCTACGCAGATAAAAACGGGAATCCAGCAGAATATGCAAAGGATAATGTTCCATTAAAACCAAAACATTTCCTACCTGTAAGTTTAAAGGGTGTTCAAGAAGGTGATTTTGCGATGATCTTAGGTTACCCAGGCCGCACAAATCGTTGGATGCCATCGGGTGGAATCAATCAAAACGTAAAATTTGCATACCCTGCTTGGGTAGAAGCTTCCAAAACAGGTATGGATGCCATGAAAAAATTCATGGATCAGGATCAGGCTGTCAAATTGAATTACGCTTCGAAATACTCTCAGGTTGCCAATTACTGGAAAAACCGTCAGGGAATGATTGACGCATTGACTCTACATAAAACTGCTGCATCAAAAGCCAAAGATGAGGTTAAATTTGAAAAATGGGCAAACAAGGCTGCCAATAAAGCGGAATATGGTGATGTTATTAGCACGATCAATGCATACTATACCGCAACCAACGAGAAAGCGAAACACGACAATTACCTGATGGGTATGATCCGTTCCAGTGCAATTGCCACTTTACCTTACTCGATCGGCTCTGGCTTGGAAGTCTATGCAGCAGGTGATGATGCACGCAGAAAAGATATTCTTCCACGTTTAAAATCAGCGATCGATGCGGGCTACGAAAAAATGTATATGCCTTTGGAAGAACAGGTGTTGATCGACGAATTGAACCTTTACGCGAAAAAAGCTGGAAATATCGCGCCTTATGTTGCAGAGTTAGCAGCCAAAAACAATAATGATTTTACAGCCTATATCAAAGAATCTGTTAAAAACAGCATTTTTGCTTCAGCTGAGCGCTTAAATAATTACTTAGCAGATCCTAAGGCTGAAATTTTGGCCAATGATCCATTGTATAAATTATCTTCGGCATTGATCAACAAATACCGCCAGGAAGACCCTAGCGCAAAAGCTGAGCATGACAAGTTTGAAGCGGCTTACCGTAAATATGTTGCCGGTGTATTGGCTTCCAATCCAAAAGGCAAATTCTATCCGGACGCAAACAGCACCTTACGTCTTTCATATGGCTCGATCAAAGGCTTACCGAAAGACCCTCGTAACGATGCTGACAAGAACTTCTATACAACCTTAAAAGGTACTATCGCCAAATACAAAAAAGGTGACGAAGAGTTCGATTTACCACAACGTTTGATGGATTTGTATAAAAATAAGGACTATGGCCGTTACGCCGACAAAAAAGGACACTTGCCCGTAAACTTCCTAAGTGACAATGACATAACAGGCGGAAACTCAGGTTCTCCGGTAATTAATGGCAATGGCGAATTAATTGGCCTAGCTTTTGATGGTAATATCGAGGCAATGGCCGGCGACGTAATCTTTGACCATAAGCTACAACGTACAATTTCAGTTGACATTCGCTATGTTTTATTTATCATTGATAAATTTGCAGGAGCAAGCAACATTATTGACGAACTTAAGATTGTTGAATAGTTTTTTTTAAGCTTTTTCGATAAAAAAAAACGAAATTTATTTTCTATTTGATTCGTTTTTGTATATTTAAGGAGTGTTTAGGAAAAACCATAAAAACTAAAATTATAATTATAAAAAAATGGAAAACTACGTAAAATTAAAAGAGTTAGTAGCTTCTATCGAAGCTGATGCAGACAAGTTCTTCAACAATGGTAATTCTGCTGCTGGTACACGTGTACGTAAAGGATTACAAGACATCAAAACCTTAGCACAAGAAATTCGTAACGAAGTTACTGCTAAGAAAAACAGCGGAAAATAATCTTTCCTGAGTTTACATAAAAAAGGCCTTCTCAATGAAAGGCCTTTTTTTTGCTTTAATGGCAGCTGGAGTTTGTTACAAGTAATAACATCCCATCACAAGATTATATACCTTCACACCAAGATAATCCCCCACTACAGCATTCAGTTTATCATAAACTTGCTTTCTATTCAGAGGCTTGTCTTTTTTCTTAAGAAAATCCGCAGAAAAAATGGTAACAGGGCTTAGTTCTACCTTGGTCGCAAACATATTATAGTGAAGCTCAGGGACGGCCAAACCCAAAATCATCCCTGGCAAACCACTAAATGCAGAAGGTCCACCGGATACCGGAATCTGGTCTGTATAAAATGCGACAGCGTAGATCGAGTCCAGTACGAGCCCATTTGCTCTTCGGCATTGGTAGCCCGCGATCTGTCTATACTCATTGGTAATTTTCCACTTAATCTTCAATGTAGAATCTGCTATGACAATCCGCTCGCCTCCCAACTCGAAGGCAGACTTAAATTCCTTTGTTTTTAGGTTCTGACAACTGCTAATTCCGGACTCAAAAACCCCCATCCGCATTAAGTTCTGAGCAGCTTCCGGATACTCCTCTGGAATGTGCTCGTACAGCACCTCATTTGCAGAAAATTTCAACGTTTTTTTAAGCACCTGATTTTCGGGTGCGTGTTCGACCATCCCTTTGAATGCGTTGCGGCTCTCCTCATCCTTAGCATAAGCCGCATAACGTTTGATCAGATTTTTAAGAAATACGGTTTTCTCAAAAGTAATCGTTCCTTGATCCGGAAAGTAAGCATATTGTCCTTCCGCTGCCTTTCCCAAGCATAGTACCAAAAATAGGGTTATTATATTTCTGATCGTTCTCATTTTATTTTGATTTGACTAACATCTTGTTTATTTCCCAGCTCAGTTTTACCATATAATACCTACCGATGGTATTAAATCGGCGCTCGGTCAGCAGTGTTCCATTTTGATTACGCTCAAAGCCAACATTTTGGTTCAATATATCATTGATCGTAAAGGTCAGTTCCAGCTTTTCGTCTTTCATAAACTTTTTCGACAGTCCCGGGCTCAGCACAAACCGTTCGAATTTCTTGCTATAAACTGCCGTTGGCGCCTGATATCTGTAGTTAAAATCTGTCCGCAGGACAAATTTGGCCGGTAGAAAGTACTTAAATTCCCCATTGGAAGAAAATGTAAAACCTTTACTATCTTCCATCATACCAATTGAATTATCCTGGATGACATAACCGGGCGAAAATTCAACCCCAAAATCCAAACCTTTCGTAGTGGACTTTTGAAGTCCATAACTCAACGAATAGGTCTGAAACTTTGCATTAGCCAAAACATTGTTCACGTAATTATAATTATTACCAATGGAAATAGCAGGCCCCCCACCGTGTCGCAATTGATACTTTTTCCATAAAATTCCATAATACATTGGTGAAATGCTGATTTGATTATTGGCATTGTGATTCAAATTATCCCAAATAAAGGTTGTTTTACCAACGGAATCAATTGTGGTATTCTGAACAAGTGCATTATTCGTACGGGAAGCATTTACGAAAACCCCATAAAATTCACCACGAAGAATTGAAAACGATCTAAAATTTAAATTCAATTCATTCGTATAAGATGGCTTTAAATTTTCGTTTCCTAAATATTCGTTCAATGGATCAAGATTTGATCGTAAGGGCTGAATCTGATTGAGGGAAGGTAGTCCATTAGTACCCCGATAGACTACTGAAACTGACCTATTTTTATTAATCTCGTATTTTAAATCCAAAACTGGATTATATACAAAAAAAGATCTGGACAAGTGTGCGTCATCCGCTCTATTTAATTGTGATAAATCACTATTTTCAAACCTGTTGGCAAGATTGATAATAAATTTCTCCAATGGTTTATAGTTAAGGGAAAGGTTATAGGTGTTCTTCGTTGTTTTGTATAAAAAGTCATTGCTATACACCTCGTCCTTATCGTCATACTTTCCTGTATTTAGATTTTTGTTCAGGGATTCCACCGAATTGCTATTGCGGTCAAAATTAATACCATATTCAAAAGCCAGTATAACCTTTTTTGACAATGGTTCAGAATAAGACAGCTGACCACCGGTTGATAATGTATTGTTGTCGATGATCTTTTTCTGATCCAGGATTGTGTTCCCCACAGAGTCTCCGTTTCTATAATAAACCAAGCTGGAATATAGCTTTTGTTCGCCATCCTGTTTACTTCCAGATGTGAAATAATTGATTGTTAATGAACGGCCCTTCTTCTTAAACCGTTTCACATAAAGTGCCGAAACATTATACCGCTCGGACTCGGTATCATTGTAAAAATCTCGGGTATTTCCATTAACCATCTGATCAAATTGGTTGACCGTATTTGAAACAGTTTTTGAAGAACTGATATCCCGTCTCCTACTGGCACCTGCCCATACCGTCAAATCGGATAAAGAATCTATTTTAAATTCATATTTCAGTCCAACATTATGTTTTTTATTCTCATTGGCAGCCGAAGTACTGTTATTACTGATCAGAATCGTATCCCGGGCTGCATTTCTGGTAAATACACTTCTATCCAGATCGACATCTGACTGACTATATTTATAGTCAATCCGCCAGGAGTGTTTCTTATTGGCGGTTTTATCCGAATATAAGAAACCAGTATTGAGGGATTTTGGAACTCCTTCGCCATCAAAATTTCCGGAACCACCACCATCATCGCCTATGCTAGAAGCTTCCTGATCATTTAATCCCGTTTTACCGGTATTGCTTGCGATCAAATAAGTTGAAACCCGAAAAGATTGATTGAAATAATTGAGGAAACCTTGACCAAGATAAAATTTATTACTTCCCCCACCAGCGTCAACTTTTCCAAAAATACCACGTTTTGCTTCTTCTTTTAACTTCACATTGATGGTTTGTGTACGTACGCCATCATCAATACCTGTTTTCTCTGCTTTATCGGATTTTTTCTCGTAGACCTGGATTTTATCGACCATATCAGAACGGATATTTCGGCTCACCAATTTCGGGTCGTCGCCAAAAAACTCCTCCCCATCAACAAGCATCTTTTCGACCGTTTTTCCCTGTGCGGTAATCTTTCCGGAAGCATCCACAGTAATCCCGGGCAGAACCTTTAAAAGATCCTCAACCTTGGCATTCTTTTCGACCTTAAAACTGCGGGCATCGTATTCTGTGGTATCTCCCTTGATTGTTATTGGAATCCGACCCGTTACGATCACCTCCTGTAATAAAGTAGCACTATTTGTAAGCCCGATCGACAAGTTTGTATAATCCCGTGAGGGCAAAATATCGACATAATATTCGCCATATTTTGGATAGGTAACGATAAGTATATATTGCCCAGTATCCGGCTTTAATAAGGAAAACTGTCCTGCTTCATTAGACCGGGTAAAATCAGTCAGAATTGAATCTTTGGCCGTTAACAACATAACGGTCGCATGATGGAGTTTGATTTTATCTTTAGCGTCGATGATTTTTCCTTCGATTTTGGATTGTGCTTGAACTATTCCGCATGAGCAAAGTAGAAAAAGTAAAAGTGATGACCACACTCTTTTCATAAAATTTATTAAATGGTATTTAGTGACTAATTGCAACAGCAGGTAAAACTACTATTTTACGAGGTAATTTTTACTTCGTTATAAAAAAAAATAACTATGTAATGAAAAAATCACCATTTCCCTTAAGCCGGGTCAACGTAGATCAGATAAAGTCGCCAAAGTTTCAGATCAAGCCAGTATATTAACAGTGATTTTATTTTGTTCCGATCGACAAAGGGCTATCCGTGAATAGCCCTTTGTCGATCGGAACAATGGTTGTCGCCCAATCACATGGATTATAACATAAGACAAACTTCTTACATATTGCCCAGTTCCATAATAAATTGAACTGTTTCTTTATTCATGTGCTGAGACAATACACCCGAAATCTGATCGGTCATGGATTTTCTGGTCATCCGTTTTACCTTGCTTTTTTCGAACCGCTGTTTATCCATAGGCACATCGTTGCTCAATTCGACCTTGGTGGCAAAATAAGAAACGTGCTGGCTGGGGACCACCAATCCGAGTATCATTCCGGGAAGTCCGTTGATAGACTCAGGTCCGCCACTGACTGGAATTTCATTGCAATAATAGCCGATCACGTAAATCGAGTCAGTTGTAAGACCATTAGCTCTCCGACAGTTATAACCGGCTATTTCACGGTATTCATCCGTAATTTTCCATTTTATCCGTTTCATCGTGTCCTCAACAATGATCTTTTCGCCAACAATATCATTATATCGTTGGAAGGAACGTGTTGTCATATTGGACAATGTAATCGCTTCAAAGTCCAATGCAAACATCATGATATATTGCTTAACCATTTGATCCAGATTGTCATTTTTGACAGGCTCAAACAGGGTTTCATTCGAATTGAATTTTAAAGTCTTTTTCAATACAGCATTTTCGGGCAGCTTGGGCAATACCTGCTCAAAAAATGTTTTTGAATTGTTATCAGCCTTCGCGATAAACTTCTTGCTCACAATATTTTTCATATACATGGTCTTATCATAGGAAATGCTCCCAGATCGCCCAAACAGCGTGTACTGCGCCTTGAGACTTACTATAGTACAACACAAAAAGAGAAAAAAGATATATTTTAACATGGTCATTAACTTAAATTTTATAAGAACATTTTTGTAAAGTCCCAGGATAGCTTCAGCATATAGTATCTACGGATCGTGTCATAGCGACGCTGCGTAAAAATTGAAGTTGATGCCGAACGGCTAAAGCCTTTATTCTGGTCAAGCACATCATTGATCATAAAATCCAACATCAGGGATTCATTCTTCAGGAATTTTTTACTTACTCCGGGGTGAAGCAGGAACTGCTCAAATTTTTCATCAAAAGCTTTCGTTGCCGCTTCATAGGTGTAGCTATAGTTTGTATAGACTTTAAAGGTTTTATTGATAAAATATTCGACACTACCATTCGATCCAAACACAAAGCCATTACTATTTGTGTTACGTTCCAGACTGGATTTCATTAAGCGATATTGCGGACTGAAATTTAAATCGAAATTCAGCCCAGTCTTCGTATCTCTTTTAAAATTGTATGTAAAGTTGAAATTTGTCGTATTCACCTTATTTAATTGCTGATTGAATAGATTATAATTGTCACTCATATTCAGATAGAACTGCGGGGTATTGGACAAGCCCAGTTTCTTGCTCAATTTAAAATGGTATCCGGACCAGATATTTACGGAGGTATTTGTTTTCCCCTTTACGTTATTCCAGGTATAAATATTGAGCCCCTGTGCGGTATCGATATTTTGTGTGATCGGATTTTTATCCAGCGTAATATTACCGCCCACATAGACATAGCTTCCCGTAAGAATACGAAATGAATTATAATTGATATTTAGGGAATTTCTAAAAGAAGGCTTTAAATTTTCATTTCCCAAATAGCGGTTGATCTGATCCGAATTATCCAAAATCGGTTGGATCTGACTCATGGAAGGCAATTGATTCTTTCCAGTGTAATTCATCCATAATCCTTTGGTTTTTGTGAAGGAATATCCGGCACTCACATTGGGGTTATACGTAAAATAACTTCTGGAAAGCCCTTCTTGGCTATAGTAATTATATTGTTTGAGTTTGTCATTATTAAAATTATTGGCAACAGTAAACTTCAACTTGTCCGTTGTATGCACGATTGCTAATTTATATCTGCTGCTCCGTCTATCGAAATCGTAATTGTTACTGAAACGACTGTCCAGATCATTATATTTCCCATCAGCACCTTTGTTGAATGATTCAACACGGGAGGAGTTATTACTACTTTCTATGCCAGTTCCGACCACGAGATTCCAAACATTTGATAACGGTTCGGTATACGAAACTGAAGCACCCAGTACATCATTTTTATTATTGCGTTCCTTGCGTTGATCTGTCCTGTCAACCAGCCTATTGCCTGCGGTATCCTTTTTAGCATAATTTTCAACAGTTGAGAATAGATGACCATCTCCTATCATTTCACTTCGTCTGAATTGACCATCAAATGTAAATGAACGTCCCTTTTTCTTAAATTTATGGGTAAAATAAGTGCTAAAATTCAACTCATTGATTGTGTTCTTGATGGTCTCACGCGTAGTTTCAGCAATTGTTGTATCCATACTTTGCGTAAATTGATAGGCGTCACGCTTGTTGTCCGACCAAAGATTTTTGCGGGAAGCTCCGCCCCGGATGGTTAACGTATTTAATGAATCAAAATTCAGATCATATTTTAAATTGGCGCGATGCTGATCATTCTCCGTATCTACAGATTTAGTCGATTTATTATTGATAAGACCGGTACTAATTGTCTCATCATCGCCATCACTGCTTAATCTTCCGTATTTATAGTTGATATTTACACTGTGTTTATCCTTGTTGAATTTATCCGAAAAATTAACACCCGAATTAATCGCCTGAGGTATTCCGATCACACCTTGTCCGGAAAAAGGATCCGTAAAATTAGTCCAGGACATAGACCCGTCGTCTCCATAGGAAACACCCGAATCACCGCCATATTTCTGTGCATCCTGCCAGTTCATACTGGTCGTTCCATTATTTCCAAAAAGGCCATACACGGAGATCTTTTGAGAACCTTTGAACTTGTTCAACATCAACTGCCCCATATAATAATCACGGGTACCTCCTCCTAATAAGGCTTTTCCGAACATGCCATTTTTGGAGCCCTCTTTTAGTTTGACATTAATGGTCTGTTCACGTTGGCCATCATCTACCCCCGTCCGTTCGGCCTGCTCAGATTTTTTTTCATACACCTGCACCTTATCCACCATATCCGATCGAATATTGCGGGTCACCAGGGTTGGATCATCGCCGAAAAACTCCTCGCCATCCACAAGTACCTTTTTGACCGTCTTGCCTTGTGCGGTAATTTTCCCGGATGCATCCACTGTGATCCCCGGAAGCACCTTCAACAGATCTTCAACCTTCGCATTTTTTTCTACCTTAAAACTTCCGGCGTCATACTCGGTAGTATCCCCTTTTATCGTAATGGGAATTCGACCGGTGACAATAACCTCCTCTAATAAAGTAGCTGTCTTGGTCAGCCCGACACTTAATTTGGAATAATCTTTATCTGGGGAAATCTCGGTATAATAATCACCATATTTGGGATAACTTACGATCAAAAGATAGGAACCGCTATCAGGCTTTAACAAGGAAAATAGTCCATTTTCATCTGATCTCGTAAAACCGGTCAATATGGAATCTTTAGCGGTTAACAACATGACTGTCGCATCTGATAGCTTAATCTGATCTTTTACATCACTTATTTTTCCGGCAATTTTGGACTGCCCCAATGCTATTCCGTGCATACTGAAAACGAAAAATAAGAGAATTTGCAAAACTCTTTTCATAAAATTGTTGGATAGTATATTAACATCAATATAACATTAGTAGATAAAACCAATGTTTTGTTACAGTAAATTTAATTTTATTTCTAAAAAATATTCAATAGCGTCCTGACACTAATTAAAAAGACATAAATCTTATCTAATTAGGATGCTTAAATCCAAAATTTCCATAAAAAAAATTAAAATTATTGATAGCTTTTTTCTTTTTGTATCTTAATTAATTTCCACAATTGCAGACAGAAAAAACAGATCAATAGCACGAAGATGATCTGAGAGAATATGAGCGCATAATTGCGATACGCAACCTCGGTGGTTAGGATCTGAATTCTGTTAATAAAGTAGTTATTGAGCATAATCCCAAATATCGATCCCAACAGAAAAAATACGATGGCATATTTCCGATCGGAGAGTGCCTTGGCTTTTTCTTTTTCCAAATCGCTGATCTGTCTCATAACACGCTGCTCGAAGTCATCGAAAGGCATATTGACTCGGCTCATTTGCATGGCTTGCTTTATTTTATTGTTTTCCCTATCCATGGTATTCTGATTTTTTTATCAATTGATTCAACACTTGCAGCATATTTTTTCTTGCCCGATGTAGCACTACTTTGGTATTTGCGAGCGTCCAACCCATTATTTCCTGGATTTCTTCCATAGACTGTTCCTCTAAATAAAAAAGGCGTAAGGCAACAGATTCTTTTGGCGACAAAATCGCTAAGGCATCATTGATCATTTCCTTACGCTCGTTATCAATAATTTCGTCGAGAACGGACACATCACTAGCATGGTCGTGATCTTTCAGATCAAAATCGACCAATTCCAGCTTTTTGTAACGGATGCTATTAAAAGCAACATGGACCACAATGCGGTAAAACCAGGTGCTGAACTTGGATTTACCTTTAAATGAGGACAAAGATTGATAACACTTTATAAAAGCTTCCTGTACGACATCCTCGGCCATATGTTCCTGTTTGACAATAGAGAGTGCAACCGAAA
Organism: Sphingobacterium sp. CZ-UAM; assembly: GCF_002000245.1. GTDB lineage: Bacteria > Bacteroidota > Bacteroidia > Sphingobacteriales > Sphingobacteriaceae > Sphingobacterium. The sequence goes on from NZ_MTCM01000005.1 coordinate 118,977, forward strand.
AAGCCATGTCCTGATAGGTCTTTATAAAATAGCGGTATGATTCAACGTCCCCGGACAGTACTTTACGAATATAGATTTCATCCATCTAAGCCTAAATATCGTGTTTTTTATCTAGCCGGTTTGCAACAATCATAGATACCCCAGCGGATATGATCAAAATCGCCACTACCAATGAATCTGGCAGGCCGGCACGCAGGTAATTTTGTAATACGCCCACAATGAGCAGTCCGATACCTATCCCCAACACGAGGATACCTGGTTTTTGCCAATCTGCAGGCTGCCTCCTTCTTTCCTCACCAGGAATGTGGATCGCCTTACTACGATAACGCATAATAAAATATACACACAGCGTGATACAGGTAAATAATCCCACCGCTACGATTGCACCCATTGTTTGTTTTTCCATAATTTTTTTGATTTAATTTTTACATTAGTCACCTTCAGGCCCGAAAAGGTTACAACAAATTGAGTTAAATGTGCCGATTTGTGTAAATTTGTTTCAAATACAAACAATATGCAAAACATTAAAGAATATGTAGAAGCAAACAAGCAACGTTTTTTAGATGAGTTGTTTGATTTATTGCGTTTACCTTCGGTCAGTGCTGATCCTAAATTCAAAGGCGACGTACAGAAGACTGCAGAATTTGTTGCCCAAAAATTACGTGATGCAGGTGCCGACAACGTAGAAGTTTGTGCCACAGCTGGTAATCCAATCGTTTACGGCGAAAAAATTATTGATCCTTCATTGCCAACTGTACTGACTTATGGTCATTATGACGTACAACCGGCAGATCCATATGAGTTGTGGGATACCCCGCCTTTTGAACCAACTATCCGCGATGGTAAAATATACGCGCGTGGTTCAGCAGATGACAAGGGGCAGTTTTATATGCATGTGAAAGCCTTCGAATATATGATGCAAAACAACGCCTTGGCGTGTAACATCAAATTTATGATCGAAGGAGAGGAAGAAGTTGGTTCTGTTAACTTAGGTACTTTCGTCAAGGAAAACACGGAAAGACTTAAAGCGGATGTGATCGTGATTTCGGATACCTCGATGATCAGTATGGAGCAACCGTCATTGGAGACAGGTCTTCGTGGGCTTTCTTATGTTGAAGTTGAAGTCACCGGACCAAACCGTGATTTACACTCTGGCGTGTATGGTGGTGCTGTTGCGAACCCGGCTACCGTTCTGGCAAAACTTATTGCATCTTTGCACGACGAGAACAACCATATCGCAATCCCTGGATTTTACGATGATGTCGTTGAATTAACAGCTGAAGAACGTAAAGCGTTGAACGAAGCTCCATTTGATATCGAAGAATATAAATCAGATTTAGGCATCGAGAATATTTGGGGCGAGAAGGGTTATACAACTTTAGAACGTACCGGTATCCGCCCTACGCTGGAAGTCAATGGTATCTGGGGAGGCTATATCGGTGAAGGAGCCAAAACCGTGTTACCTTCCAAAGCAAACGCAAAAATCTCGATGCGTCTTGTACCAAACCAAAATTCTGAACGCATTACGGAACTATTCAAAAAACATTTCGAGGGTATTGCACCGGATTACGTTAAAGTAGAAGTAAAACCGCATCACGGTGGCGAACCCGTAGTTACGCCAACGGATAGTATAGCCTATAAAGCGGCTGAAAAAGCATTGCATGAAACATTTGGCGTAAAACCGATCCCTACCCGTGGCGGTGGATCCATTCCGATTGTTGCTTTATTTGAAGATGTTTTAGGATTAAAAACAGTACTTCTCGGATTTGGACTTGACAGCGATAACCTGCACTCTCCAAACGAAAAATATGGAATCGAGAATTACTTAATGGGTATATCGACAATTCCTTTATTTCATAAATATTACGCAGAACTAAGCAAATAATTTAGTTTTTCATTAGATAAAGGGTTATTTTTAAATTTTAGAAATAACCCTTTATCTTTTTATGGATTTTGATTTTCGTCTCATCGTTTTTTATACTGCTGCTCAGCACCTTAATTTCACCAAGACTGCTTCGGCACTCTTCATCTCCCAACCCGCAGTCAGCAAAAACATCCAGGAACTGGAAAAAAAGCTCGGCGTCCCTCTTTTTGAGAGGAAGGGAAATAACCTCGACCTGACTGAATCCGGACAAATTCTCTATAAATACGCTCAACAGATTATCAATCTTTATAATCAGGCAGGACAGGAAATACAGGAATTACAGACTGGACGTAAAGGGAATCTTGTATTAGGGGCCAGCACGACAATCTCTCAATATGTGCTTCCAACGTTACTGGCAGATTTTTTATCTCAATATCCAAACAACCGCATCCAATCTTTTCAATCCAATAGTCGAAGCATCGAAGAACAGCTTATTGACAAAACATTGGACCTAGGGATCACAGAGGGATCAACCGACAATAGGGCATTAAAATATATCCCTTTCATGAAAGATGAGCTCGTATTGGTCACCAATAGCGAAAACCTACTATTAAAACAATTAAAAAATCCCATTCTCTCTGATATCACACGTTTACCCTTGGTACTTCGCGAGCAGGGTTCAGGTACACGTACCATTATTGAAAATGCATTAAAAGAACAACGGATCAGTCTTGCTGAGATCCAGATCGACATGATACTTCCATCAACAGAAAGTATCAAAGGATATCTGGCCCGTCGTCATAGTTTTGCGTTTCTTTCTATCCATACCGTGCAACGGGAGGTATTAAATAATCAGTTGACCATCGTCGATATTCCGCATTTGTCCATCGAACGTTACTTTTATTTCACCCATCTATATGGAGGCCTCGCTGGTACCCCTAATCAATTCCTACAGTTTTGCCTGAGACAGAATTTCAAGATATAACATTTGGTTATGTCTCATAAAGAAAGGTCGTTTTAATCCCTGCGCATAGGCAGGTAGATTTGTACAAACGAATTAGAGGCATGGAATACAAAAAACTAACAAATTATCTAAAAGCGCTCAGTTGGATCATTGTCGCATTGGTTATAACCTGTACAACGTTGTGTGTATTTCCACTTAAGCATACAAGTAATAACAGCGTCACGGATTCACTTGCTCTCGCTACTGATTCATTGATCACACATGTGTCACAGTTCAAAGCGGTACCCTTCAAAAACAATCCCGAAGGGGAAATGGCAAGTTATGGCGAAAAGCTGATCAAAAATACCTACGATTATTTTTACGATGGTGACATAAAAATCGGAAATAAATTGGCCTGCAGTAGTTGCCATCTCAACGGCGGAACAAAAGCTTTTGCAGCTCCATACGTTGGGCTCACGCACGTTTTCCCCACATACATCGGCCGGGAAAACAAAGTTGAATCTTTAGAGGAACGTATTAATGGTTGCTTCGAAAGAAGTATGAACGGCCGAGCTATCCCTGAAAACAGCAAAGAAATGCGGGCTATAGTCACCTATATAAAAAATATCAGTATCAATACGGTCAGCAAAGGCAGACTAAGCGGCCAAGGCTTTGTCAAAATGGAGATTCCAAATCGTGCTGCAGATCTGAAACATGGTCAATTGGTATTCGAAGGCAAATGTACAAGCTGTCATGGAAAAGATGGACAAGGGATGGCACAGCCTACTGGCAAGGGCTATTTATATCCGCCACTTTGGGGAAAAGACAGCTATAACGATGGAGCCGGCATGGCGCGATTGCTTACCGCTGCGCGTTTTATAAAAGCAAACATGCCTTTAGGCGCAAGTTATGATGCTCCGCAGCTCAGCGATGAGGAAGCCTATGATGTCGCCGCCTATATTAATTCTTTCGATCGCCCCAAAAAAGCAAATAAAGAACTTGATTACCCGAATTTAGCAAAGAAACCAAAAGATAGCCCTTATCCGCCATATGCAGATAACATTAGTTTGGCACAACATAAACATGGACCTTATAATTTTTAAAATGATGAAAAAACAATTGACGATTGCTTTCATCCTCTTCGCGATGACAATAGTACAAGCTAAAGCACAAAACAATAAGTTATTACAGGACAACCATCAATATACAGGGGCCGTTGCCAAGAAAAAGCTGTATAAGGCGATCTATCAATTGGATAGTAATGATCCAAAAACAATTGAGAAAGCCATTCGGAATATCAATAACGTTTTAAAAGATCCGAGGCTCAAGGGACACCTACAAATTGAACTGGTTGCTTTTTCAGGCGGCACAGAAGCTTATTTAAAAAAGAACAGCCAATATGAAAAACCCTTGCAGGACCTTGTTGAAAAAGGTGTTATTGTCGCCCAATGTTTAAATACATTGGAAGAAAAACATATTGCAAAAGAAGAGCTGTTTGATTTCATTGGTTATGTCCCTAGCGGGAACGGTGAATTGATCTTAAGAGCAAATGAAGGCTGGGTCATTGTTAAACCATAGTATAATGAAAAAGCTAGTCCCATTCGCCCTCGCTATGGCCTTGTTCGTATCGATAAAAACTAAGGCCCAAGAACATCGTTTTGATCCACCATGGAATAATCCCCCAGAATCAGCCCTGAATTTTACAGTTCCGGGAATAGACAATATCCCAGATCTATACGGCGATATTGAGAATCCACAGTTAACCGTTTTCTTTGCGGGCAATCAGTTTATGGTCGTTGACGATCTATTAACATCTTTCAAACAGGAATATCCCCAATACAAACGGATTTTTGTAGAGACATTGCCTCCGGGAATTCTGGCCAAACAGATCAAAGGCGGTTCTATTACCATCGGTAATCTACGCATCACGCATAAACCCGATATCTATACGGCAAGCAAACGTGCAATTAACGAGATGGCAGATTATTTCAGTCATACCCAAACCTATTGTTACAACAATATTTGCCTGATGGTCCCCCAGGGCAACCCTGCAAATATCAAAACATTGAACGATCTGGGCAATTCCAATGTGCGCATTAGCATGCCCAACCCGCAATGGGAAGGTATAGGTGAACAAATCAAAGCATCGTATAAAAAAGCTGGTGGCGAACAACTGGTCAGGAAGATTATGGAAGAAAAAGTAAAGGACGGAAGCACGTATTTGACAAAAATACATCATCGTGAAAGCCCGATGCGTATCCTTTATGCCCAAGCTGATGTGGCTCCGGTCTGGACATCTGAAGTTGTCTATCAAAAATTGATCGGTCATCCAGTAGAAGGCATTACAATTCCTGACAGTCAAAATACCACAGCAACTTATGTAGCCGCAAAGCTAAAAAATGCACCGCATGCTCAGGCAGCGGATGATTTCCTGAAATTTATGGATTCTCCTACAGCCAAGCAGATCTACAAGAAGTATGGCTTTACGATAGACTAAAAAAAGAAAATGGATAATTAATTATCCATTTTCTTTTTTTACTTTAGGTCAAAATTAGCTGAATTGTATGGTTCTATTCCTTAAAAAACTTCATCGCTATTGGTATTTTATCAGTGTTCTACTTGTTTTCCTCGTTTTATTCCCCTATATCTATTTTTTAGCTCAGCAGCCAGAAAGGAATTATGCTCGGATTGCACGGATGAGACGCTGGGTTTCGATCGGTGGATCGGCCTTAGCGGGTGTATTTTTTAAAGTAAGTTACGAATCAAAAATGGACTGGAACAGGCCAATGGTGCTATGTCCCAATCATACCTCAGTGCTCGACATCACAGCACTTACGTACTTATGTCCGATCCCGTTTTCGTTTATCGGCAAAGCTTCTCTTCTTAAAAATCCCGTTACCCGTATATTCTTCAAAACCATAGATATTCCTGTCACAAGGAGGAGCAAAGTTTCTTCTTTTAAAGCATTTCAACGGGCCAACGAACTTGTCCAAAGTGGCCGAAGTGTCGTTATTTTTCCGGAAGGAAAGATAGATGATGGATTTCCACCTCAAATACATGCTTTTAAGTCCGGAGCTTTTCGTATTGCGGTACAAAATGATGTGCCTGTAGTACCAATCATCATTGAGAATGCATGGGATATTTTCTTTGATGACGGCGCTAAACGAGGATCGCATCCGGGAATTGTTAAAGTGCATGTTTTCTCGCCTATCGAAACAAAAGATTTTGACGACAACAATGCAACTGAGCTGGAGAAAATTGTTTATGACAAAATGCATTCCTATTGGATTATGAAGAATAAATCGTATTTTCATCAACCAGAGAACGTCCAAAAAATATGTCAGGAAAGATACTAATCGAAATCAAAGATATTGCGCGTGAATACCAAATTGGCTCGGAAACAATTCATGCGCTCAGTTCGGTTACACTCAATATCCATAAAGGAGAATTTGTAGCACTTATGGGTCCCTCGGGGTCTGGAAAATCTACGTTAATGAATATTCTAGGTTGCTTAGATACGCCAAGTAGAGGTGAATATATCCTCAATGGAATTAATGTAAGTGACATGTCAGAGGATGAACTCGCTGAAGTAAGAAACAAGGAAATAGGTTTCGTTTTTCAAACATTCAATCTACTCCCTAAGAGTACCGCACTGGAAAATGTGGCACTCCCATTGATCTATGCGGGATACAATAAGACCAAGCGTGAAGAAAAAGCCAGCAGCGCTTTGGAAAGTGTTGGATTGGGACATCGTATGGATCACAGGCCCAATGAGCTCTCGGGCGGACAACGTCAGCGGGTGGCAGTAGCCAGAGCCCTGATCAATGACCCCTCCATCATATTAGCTGACGAACCTACAGGGAATCTTGACACAAAGACATCTATTGAAATCATGGGTCTACTCGAAGAGATCCATTCCAAAGGGAACACCATTATCCTCGTCACACACGAAGAGGATATTGCTTTGCATGCACACCGTATTGTACGCATGCGTGATGGCTTAATAGAAAACGATTATCCCAATCCCGATATCAAATCGGTATCGCCACGATTAAATGCGCTCAATGAAAAAGGGAGTGACTTTGAGAACATCTAGAAAATATTATTTCATTATAAATCAAACACTTATATTATTTACACAAAAATAACAGTTGATTTACTTGTTTAAGTTAAATTAAATGATAGTTTTGCGAAAATAGAGAACTTAAATTGTTTTTATATGTATTGGACATTAGAATTAGCTTCGCATCTAGAAGATGCACCATGGCCAGCAACAAAAGATGAATTAATCGATTACGCTATTCGTTCGGGTGCACCAGTTGAGGTGATTGAAAACTTACAATCTCTTGAGGATGACGGTGAGCCATATGAAAATATTGAAGAAATTTGGCCCGACTATCCAACAAAAGATGATTTCTTCTTCAATGAAGATGAATACTAGAAAATAAAAAACGCCTTTGATGAAAGGCGTTTTTTATTTCAGGGAATTAATCCATTGCCGTACAATTCAGTCTTAAACGTATGAAAATAAAAGTAAAGGTATTGTTGTTAACGTTTGTAAGCTGTATACTTTGTATATCCCTAAGTGCACAGGAAAAACCACTTAATTCCGAAAATATTGCCGTATTAAAGAAGTTTGTATATCGTCTAAACGATACTAACCTTGCAACGGATATCATTTTAAGCCAGGATTTATTAACGACAAAAAATCTAGATGAAGATCAACAGGAATATCTGCTAGCTAGCATAGACGAAATACGAATCAACGTGCAGAGCAAGGATATCAGTAAATTAGAATTCATCAATTTTTTACAGGCTGGCCGGAAAGAAACATACGATATAGACCTTGAAGGAATAGATCCAAAGCAAGTCTATTTTGTTAGATATCTCAATCGTTTTGTTTTTGCTGCTGTTATTCGTGACAAAAAAATAGCCTCTTTTACCCTGGTTTCCAAAGGAAACAATAAAGCACATTTTGTATTCTATTAATCCATAATTGCCCTTATTAATCGGTTACTTAGCAGATTGAACCGCTCTGATTATCTCAATATGTATGACAGAACAGTCTTCTGTTTCCCGGCATTAAGTAAGCCCAAGGCATTCAGCTTATTTCCGGTCTTCAAAACAGCTCGTTTGAAAGCAATTTTAACCGCAGGGATCTTTCTTAAAAATTTTTCAATAAAAACACTTGCATTTTAAAATTCTATCAACCATATTTGTATTAACAAAAAAAGAAATGATAATAACTGTATTAAATAAAGCTTGGTGGTGGCACGACGAATAACGTTGTGGCAAACACCTATTGCATTATTTGATATATACATCAAGATATGATGGGCTTGCCTGAATAAGGTAAGCCCTTTTTATTTAAAAATATTATGAAAGAAATTTTAGCCCATTTATTCGAATACAAGACTTTCTCGCGACAAGAAGCTTATGAGATCTTGACCAATATTGCCAAAGGTAAATACGACAGTCATCAAATCGCCGCGTTTATGACAGCTTATGGCATGCGCAGCATTCGGGTGGAGGAACTTGGTGGATTTCGGGATGCCATGTATGACCTCTGTCTCAAACTGGATTTTGAAGGATACAATTTGATCGACCTATGCGGTACGGGTGGTGATGGCAAAAATACATTCAATATTTCTACGATTGCTTCTTTCGTGACAGCCGGAGCGGGCTATCAGGTAGCAAAACATGGTAATATAGGTGTATCATCGAGCTGTGGTTCTTCGAATGTAATGGAGTATTTAGGTTATCAATTTACGAATGACAAAGCTGAGCTGCGGCGTCAGCTCGATGAAGCCAATATCTGTTTCTTGCATGCGCCTTTGTTTCACCCAGCAATGAAAACAGTTGCTCCGATACGTCGCGCCCTAGGAGTAAAAACGTTCTTCAACATGTTGGGACCATTGACAAATCCGGCCAACCCGAAATTTCAATCGGTTGGTGTATTCAGCTTGGAGCTTGCTCGTTTATATGGTTATTTATACCAAAATACAAACAAACAATATTCCATTATCCACGCGTTGGATGGCTATGATGAAATATCGATGACCGGAGATTTTAAGGTCATCAACAATCAGGGTGAAAATTATTATAATATGGAGGATCTGGGCTTTAGCCCTGTTCTTCCACAGGAACTTGCAGGTGGGGACAGCATCGCAGAGGCCGCACAGACATTTTTAGCTATCTTGAATAATGCAGGCACGGATGTACAGAATAATGTAGTTTTGACAAATGCGGCATTTGCCATAAAAACATTTCATCCGGAAAAATCTTTTGGTGACTGTTTCTATGAAGCTGAAGAGTCACTCATGACAGGAAAAGCACTCAAAAGTTTCAAAAAAATAACAAAACAATAAAATGGCAGTCAAGATAAAAGTTTGTGGCATGAAGCATCCTGACAATATCGCCGCTGTAACTGCCCTTGATATCCATTACATCGGGTTTATATTTTATGAAAAATCCAAACGATTTGTTGGCAATACCAGTCGGGAATATATAAAAGGGGTTAAAGGAGTCACCAAAGTTGGTGTCTTTGTAAACGCAAGCTTACCGGAAATTTGTCATAAAATAGACGAATTCAATTTAAATGCGGTTCAATTACATGGAGATGAAAGCCCTCAATTTTGTGAGGAACTTAAACAACATACTGCTGTAACCGTGATCAAAGCTTTCGGTATAGACCAAAATTTTGATTGGTCAGTATTGGACGCTTACGTGGGAGCTGTAGACTTTTTTTTATTCGACACCAAAAGCAGTTCTTACGGCGGCACCGGTATGCGATTTGACTGGTCCTTATTGCATCAATACAAACTCGAGCGCCCTTATTTCCTTAGTGGTGGATTAGATGTGGACAGTGTCGAAGATGCTTTACAAGCAAATGATCCCAGGTTATATGCCTTGGATCTTAATTCAAAATTTGAAGTAGAACCAGGATTAAAAGATATCGATCTTTTGGCCCGTAGCATAAATAGTATTAAAAAATGAGTATATATCAAGTCAATGAAAAAGGATATTATGGTCCATTTGGTGGTGCCTATATCCCCGAGATGCTCTATCCCAATGTGAAAGAGCTCCGTGAGGAATATCTCAAGATAATCGAAGAGAAAAGTTTTCAGGAGGAATTCAATCAGCTACTCCGTGATTACGTAGGACGCCCCTCCCCTTTGTACCATGCGAAGCGACTGTCTGAAAAGTATGGTACGACGATCTATCTTAAACGTGAAGATCTCAATCATACTGGAGCCCATAAAATCAACAATACCATCGGGCAGATCCTCTTGGCCGAGCGTCTTGGAAAAAAAAGGATCATTGCGGAAACAGGTGCCGGACAGCATGGTGTTGCTACGGCTACAGTCTGTGCATTAAAAGGAATACAATGTGCTGTCTATATGGGAGAAATTGATATCCAAAGACAGGCTCCCAATGTGGCACGAATGAAAATGATGGGCGCAGAAGTCATTGCTGCTACCTCAGGTTCAAAGACACTTAAAGATGCCACAAATGAAGCGCTGCGTGACTGGATCAATAATCCTGTGGATACACATTACATCATTGGTTCTGTCGTGGGCCCACATCCTTACCCTGATATGGTTGCCCGGTTCCAATCCATTATCTCCGAAGAGACGAAAAAGCAGTTGTTAACAAAAACCGGAAAAGAGAATCCAGACATCGTATTAGCCTGTGTCGGTGGCGGCTCCAATGCTGCGGGGATGTTCTATCATTTTTTGGATGATGAATCTGTACAGCTATACGCTGTGGAAGCTGCTGGACATGGTGTAGACTCGGGTGAATCAGCTGCTACGACAGCTTTGGGGAAAGAAGGTGTATTGCACGGGAGCCGATCCATATTGATGCAAACGGAAGACGGTCAGGTCATCGAGCCTTACTCCATCTCTGCAGGACTTGATTACCCCGGTATCGGACCGCAACATGCTTGGCTATTTAAATCCGGAAGAGGAAAATATGTTAGTATTACAGATGATGAAGCGATGCGTGCTGGACTGGAGCTCACTCGGCTGGAAGGTATTATCCCCGCAATCGAAAGTTCACATGCGCTCGCCTATTTAGCGAAAATTCCTTTTAAGGGTGATGAAACCGTTGTGGTTTGTTTATCAGGGCGCGGCGATAAGGATCTTGATAACTATATGAAATACTTTGATTTTTAAAGCATGAATACGATTGAAAAAAAAGAAGGAAATCCCCTTCTGTCGATATATTTTACAGCAGGATACCCAGCACTGGATAGTACAATTCAAATCGCCAAGAAACTGGAAGAAGCAGGTGCAGACTTTTTGGAAATAGGTTTCCCCTATTCTGATCCTGTTGCAGACGGACCTGTTATCCAACACAGTTCAGAAGTTGCTCTGGCCAATGGAATGACTGTCAAAAAATTATTTGAACAGTTACGTGAACTACGCCAACATGTACATATCCCGGTCTTCCTCATGGGGTACGTCAATCCAGTGATCCAATTCGGCGTAGAGAAATTCTGTGAAGAGTGCAAAAATGTAGGTGTAGACGGGGTTATTATTCCTGATCTTCCAATGTATGAATACGAAGATCTCTACAAAGAGACTTTTGAAAAAAACGGTATCGCGAACATCTTTATCGTAACGCCACAGACTTCAACGGAGCGTATCCGAAAAATAGACAGCCTATCCAATAGTTTTATCTACTTATTGTCCTCCAATGCCACCACAGGGAAAACACTGGATGTGGGCGAAGATACCAATGCTTATTTCAAGCGGATACATGATCTTCAGCTGAAAAACCCTTTGATCGTGGGATTTGGGATTTCAAACAAAGAAACCTTCCAAAAAGCAAGTCAATATACCGCAGGAGCAATTATCGGCAGTGCATTTGTAAAAAGGCTTGGAGGAAAGGACTATATGGATCAAATCCCTGATTTTATACAATCGATAAAGGGTTAAAATCTATTTGATTTCGATGATTTAAAAGAGCGTTCAGTCGAAGGTAACAATTCCTTCACTGAACGCTTTGTATTTTATAATTACCTCGTAAAAACCAATATTTGAAAAAGCATCCGTTTTTGATGTATGACGAACCGAATAAGCTAACATATGGACACACGAAGAGATTTTTTAAAAAAGGCGGCCATGCTTGCGGGTGGCGCATCCCTTTCTCAGGTTATTCCATCGGCTATTGCAAAAGCAATGGCCATTAATCCTGCGGTGGGCAGTACCTTTTATGATGCCGAACATGTGGTATTACTGATGCAGGAAAATAGATCTTTTGATCACGCTTTTGGCACATTACGAGGCGTGAGGGGCTTCAATGATCCAAGGGCGATCCGTCAGCCAAACAGACACAAAGTATGGTTACAGACGCAAAAAACAGGCGAAACATATGCCCCTTTCAGATTGGACATTAAGGATTCAAAGATTACCTGGATGGGCTGTCTGCCCCATAATTGGACCGATCAAACCGATGCCCGAAACAATGGAAAGATGGACAAATGGCTAGACGTCAAACATTCGGGATTTAAAGAATTCGCAGAACTTCCATTGACGATGGGACATTACACCCGGGAGGATATTCCATTCTATTATTCACTGGCAGATTCTTTTACAATCTGTGATCAACATTTCTGTTCGAGTATTACAGGTACAAACCCCAATAGACTCTATTTTTGGACAGCTAATATTCGCGAAAATTTAAACGGAAAGGCATTGGTATGGAACGGTGATTCAGAATTCAGTGGTAAAGCAAACTGGAAAACCTTCCCGGAACGTCTTTCGGAACTTGGCGTAGACTGGAAAATATACCAAAATGAGATTTCTTCAAGCAGTGCCGGATACAGTGGCGAAGCGAATGGTTGGTTAGCGAATTTTGGATGTAATCCCATGGAATACTTCCCACAATACCAGGTCAAATATAGTGCTCGTTATAGAGAACTACTTGCACGGAAAAAAGTAGAACTGGAACAGCAAATAGCCACAACGACAAGCAAAGATAAGCTTGATAAGCTGCATAGGGAACATCAACATGTGCTAGAAGAGCAGCAACAATACAGCGCAGAAAACTTCGAAAAACTTGATGAACGAACCAAAGATATCCATCGTCGTGCATTTGTGAATAATAGTGCGCAACCTGATTACATGGAGCTCGAGACGATGCAATATCAGGAGGGTGACCAGCAACGGGAGCTACAAATCCCGAAAGGCGATGTCTTATATCAATTTAGAAAAGATGTTGAGGAGGGGAAACTCCCTACTGTCTCCTGGCTTGCACCGCCGCAGCTTTTCTCAGACCATCCTGATTCGCCTTGGTTTGGGGCTTGGTATGTGAGTGAAATCATGGATATTCTCACACAAAATCCAGAAGTCTGGAAAAAGACAATCTTTATTCTTACCTATGATGAGAATGACGGTTATTTTGATCACTTCGCTCCATTTACGGCCCCTAATCCCTACGAAGCCGATAGCGGTAAGGTATCTACCGACATAGACCCCAAATTGGAATTTGTCCGCCGTGATGAACAGTATTATCCAGAAAGTGGCAGAGAAAGTAATATAGGCCTCGGATATCGTGTCCCGCTGATCATTGCTTCCCCATGGACAAGGGGGGGCTGGGTAAACTCACAGGTTTTTGACCATACCTCAAGTATACAGTTTTTAGAGAAATTCATCAGCCACAAAGTCAATAAAGAAGTCAAAGAAACCAATGTTAGCAGCTGGCGACGTACTGTTTGTGGAGATCTCACCTCTGTTTTTAGACCTTATCATGGAGAGATAATCAAAAAGCCATTGGTACTGCAACGTCAACCGTTTATCAAAGAAATCCATCAGGCAAAATTTAAAGGTCTGCCGATGGGATTCAAAGCATTAACTGCCGATGAGATCGAACAGATCGAGAAAGATCCCAGCGGCTCGCCCTATTTTCCAAAACAGGAAGAAGGGCTTCGCGACTCCTGTGCATTACCCTATGAGCTTTATACGCATGGGGAATATCTATCCGATGGAAAGTATCAATTGACATTTGAAGCATCTAATAAAATGTTTGGTAAACGCACTGCAGGTGCTCCTTTTACGGTATATCATAGCATGCCCTATAAGGGAGAGATTGGAACTTCCCGTAACTACGCTGTATCAGCAGGCGACAGCCTATCAGACAATTGGTCTATCAATGCATTTGATAACGGATTATTCCAGCTCGATATACACGGACCAAATGGGTTTTACCGTATGTTTAAAGGCGAGGCCAAACATCCAAATATTAAAATCCGTTGTACTTATGAAAAAAGCAAAGACGAAAACTCCTTTACGGGCCGTCTTTTGTTTACCTGCATTAATCAAGACAGTAGAACTCATCGCCTCCTAATCGAAGATCTCAGCTATGGGAAGGACAAAAAAGAAGTCCAACTCAAAAGTGGTGAGTCAACAACAATTTCGTTCGATCTTTCCAAACAGAGTTTTTGGTATGATTTCCGCATTAGCTGCAAAGATTACAGTGCATTCCAAGAGCAATATGCTGGTCGTATAGAAGCTGGGAAAATCGGAAAAAGTGATCCTTTATTAAGCAGATAGCAACAATATAAAGTCGAGGTTATTCATAAAAAGAATAGCCTCGATTATCTGTGATTCTCAAATCAAAAATCATTAAGGCTGAAATTTTTTATTTTCATAAATTATCCACGACAATAGCGTGAATTTTCGATATTATTCTTGTATACGACGAATAAGGTGGTAAAATCCTTTGTACAGTAAAACTGCACCAACAATCAAAAAAACAGCTAATAAATATAAACTGATAGAGTTAATAAATAATAGACACATCATAACGGTAATTTTTGGTTTTTCATTTCTTATGTACAAGTTATAACATTTATCCAAAATATTACAAAAAAAAAATACAAATTTTCTCTACTTTTGTCAGGATGAGGAAAATCGCATTGTTTATCGGCTTATTTTTTTATTTGCTTACAGCAAGCGGTGCAACCCTACATTTGCATTTCTGTCAAGGAGAAGCACAAAGTGTATCATTAAGCCAAGATCAAACGGTCCATTGTCCGCTGTGTGCCAAGTCAGAAAAAGAGCAGCAGAACCACTGTCATCAGGAAGGTAGTTGCAAGGACGTAACCATCGCTGCCCAAAAGGTAGATGATTTCAACAGATTATCTCAGACACTCAATTTCAATCATTTTTCTCCGGCGATTATTACACTTCACTGGATATATGATTATTACCAATTTCCTGCAGATGAGGATAGTTCATCCAAATTAATTACAAATCAGAACACCTTCCTACGGAGATACAGTCCTGCTGTATTTATTCTCAACCAGAGTTTCAGAATTTGATTTCCTAATTTTTTGATTTTTAATCAAAATACACGTCGAAGAAATTACCCTCGACCTTACATGCTATGCACGTTTTTTTTAGCCCGTACATTATCAAAAAACTATGAATCAATTTTTTAAAAAAATATATACAACAACCCTCTTATTGTTATTCTCCTTCGCAATTGTGCAAGCACAAAGCGATAGCACCCGAACGCTTACTGTAGCGGGAAATTGTGCGATGTGTAAAAAAAGGATAGAAACCGCTGCAAAATTACAAGGTGTTGAAAGCGCAGTCTGGAATGCGAGCGATAATTTGCTACATCTGAAATACAATGCACAAAAAATTGAACTGGAAACAATCAAAAAGAATATTGCCCAAGTCGGACACGATGTAGACAATCTGGTTGCAAGTGACGAATCCTATGCAAAGCTTCATGAATGTTGTATGTACCCCAGATTGGAAAACGGACAAGTTCCCGAAAAAAAGGCAGTACCTACCGAAGCTGGACATCATGATCATCCACATACCGTGACAGGTGTTGTTGTCGAAGAGAATGAAAAAGGGGATCTAAAACCTATCGTTGGCGCAAATTTACATTGGGCGAATCTGCCGAGCAGAAACACCCAAAGTAATGAAAATGGCGTATTTAAATTAGAACACAAAGAAGGTTTTGACAAACTGGTCGTTAGTTACGTCGGTATGAAATCTGATACAATTACGATTAAGGACCTACATGAGGTTGTTATGATTACAGCCAAAGGGAATGTCTTGATGGAAGTTGAAGTCAAAGGAACACGTCGGTCCAATTATATTGATCGTATGACACCTGCAAGGCTGGAAGTTCTGACAGGAAAAGAGCTATTTAAAGCCGCATGCTGCGATTTAAGTGAAAGCTTTGAGACCAACGCCTCTGTGGATGTTATCAGTGCCGATGCGGTCACTGGTAGTAAACAAATTCAGATGCTGGGCCTAAGCGGTATATACACCCAATTGACGGTGGAGAACTTACCGGGACCACGCGGTCTTGCGTCGCCACTCGGATTGAATTCTATCGCTGGTACCTGGATTGAGTCTATTCAAATTGCCAAAGGAGTAGGTTCTGTAGCCAATGGTTACGAAAGTATGGCCGGTCAGATCAATGTTGAACTGAAAAAACCACAAAATTCCGAGAGGCTGTTTTTTAACGCTTATGCCAATAACATGGGACGTACTGATGTGAATTTAAACCTTTCACAAAAAATAGGTGCACATTGGTCGACTTCAGTGTTATTGCATGACAACTTTATGTACAATAAATCCATGAACTTTAGCCACAATGGGTTTAGGGATGTGCCCGTTGGTAATCTTTTCTCGGGCGTGAACCGTTGGTTGTATGAGAATGGTAAAGGTCTGATGGTTCAGTTTGGTGTCAAGTATTTAAACGATGATCGTACCGGCGGGCAAATAGATTTTGACAAAAAAACGGATAAGGGCACAACAAATCGTTATGGTCTTGGTTTTGATATCGAACGTATTGAAGGTTTTGCTAAAATCGGTTATGTTTTCCCGGAAAACAAACACCGCAGCATCGGCCTACAATTGGCAGGTTCCAACTACAATCAAAAAAGTTATTTTGGACTAAAAAACTACAATTCTGAGCAACAGAATGGTTATGCAAACCTATTGTTCCAGGATATTATAGGAACTGTAGCCCATAAATATCGTATTGGGGCATCCATCAATTACGATAATTACGATGAATGGTATTTAACAGATCAAAATTTCAAACGTAAAGAGGTTGTTTCAGGTGCATTTGCAGAATATACCTTCAGTCCATCCGAAAATTTTGATGCGGTGGTAGGCCTACGTCAGGATTACAACTCTTTATATGGATGGTTTACCACTCCACGGTTGAACTTACGCTACGCCCCTATTGCCGGAACCACATTCCGAGCAAGCTCCGGTAGGGGCCAACGTACAGCAAATATCTTTGCGGAAAACACTGCCGTTTTGGCCAGTAGCAGAAAACTGATCATTCAGTCCCAGGATATATATAATAAAGCTTACGGTCTGCAGCCGGAAGTATCCTGGAACACAGGAATAGCGGTAGATCAAAACATGCGCATCTTTGGAAGAGAAGCTTCCGCCTCTGTCGAATTTTTTCACAACAGCTTTTCCAATCAGGTTGTGGTCGATTATGAAAATCCAAGAGAAATCAGTTTTTACAACTTAACGGGAAAATCATTTTCAAACAGCTTGCAGACCGAATTCCGGTTTATGCCTGCCCCACATTTCGAAACCAGATGGGCCTACCGCTTACTGGATGTTCAGACCGACTTTCAGAGTGGAAGAAAAACCAAACCTTTGTTAGCTAAACACCGTGGTTTTGTTAATTTAGCGTATAATCATCACTCGGGATGGAGCTTGGATTATACTTTAAATGTTGTTGGGTCAAAACGTATACCGTCGACAATGGATAACCCTGTTGAGTATCAGATGCCAAGCGAATCTAAAACCTATGCTACGATGAACGCGCAGATCAGCAAAACATTTGGAAAGGATAAAAACTTCACTGTTTATTTAGGTGGCGAAAATCTTTCAAACTATTTCCAGAAAACCCCTATCCTTGCGGCAGATCAGCCTTTTGGAAATTACTTCGATACCTCGATGTTATGGGGACCTTTAACAGGTCGGATGTTTTATACCGGCGTACGTTATTTCATAAAATAGTACTGATTTAACATAAAAAAAGCGGCTTAGCCGCTTTTTTTATGTTAACTTCTTCAACTCCTGATAGAGCCGCGCTGTTGGTAATCCCACAACATTATTATACTCACCTTCAATCTTCTCAATACCGATTAAACCGATCCATTCCTGGATACCATAAGATCCAGCTTTATCAAGTGGTGAAAAATGCGTGACATAATAATCTATCTCATCCTGATCTAAGTGATGAAAATAGACTGATGTCGTTTCAACAAAGGAATGTACCACGGCTCGCCACTGTAAAGCAACTGCAGTGATGACCAAATGTTTCTGTCCGGATAAGTTCCTTAAGGTCTGCTTAGCTTCGGCCTCGGTCCTGGGTTTTCCCAAAATTTCTCCTGCTGCCGATACTACCACGGTATCTGCACAAATAACCAGACAATCTGATTTGTCTGTAAAAGCTTTCACTTTCTGCAATGCAATCTGACGGACAGCTTCAGGAGCAGAGAGACTAGGATCAACATATTCATCTGTTTCCCGTACCTCCACTTCAAACTCAATGCCTAATCCTGATAATAATTGTTTCCGCCTGGGCGACTGGGAACCAAGGATAATCGTTTTATTTTTCAAATTTTCTAACATCATTAAATGCTTTTTATCGTTTCATCCTCATACCAATTCCCTTGCACTTTAAGTACTTTTTCGATCAGTTCCCTTACAACCCCTTTTCCGCCTTTAACCCCAGAAACGTAATGTGATATCTTCTTAATTTCTTCCGTAGCATCAGCTGGGGAAACAGCCAGCCCCACAGATCGCATGCAGCTAAAATCAGGGATATCATCCCCAATATACATCAACTCACTGAGCATTAAACTATAATTCTCTGCTACTTGTTTCAATTTTGAAAGTTTGTCCACCACACCGGAGTGAATCTCTTTAAGCCCCAAGCCCTGTAGACGTCGTTCAACTCCTCTCGAAGCTCCACCGGTAATGACAAAGATGGGGTAACCTTTTTTGATCGCCAATTGCATTGCATATCCGTCTTTGATATTAAACGTCCGCAGTTGTTCTCCCGCTTCGTTCACTTGTACCGTTCCATCCGTCAACACCCCATCCACATCCAGTACAAATCCTTTTATCGTTCTAAATTCAGTCAGTACCATTAAAATATATTTTTGTAAAAATAAGGCATTTCCATTAAATATACGATTACACTTTTATATGCTTATCAGTGAAATTTCAGTCAGCAATTTATTCAAATAAGACAAAGTATCATTTATTTGTCACAACATAGTTGTATTAGCAACTTATTATAAAAAACATTTGGATGGAACCTGATATTTACCGTATCTTTGTAGAAGATAATTAAAGGTTATCTCGCTATGAAAACACTAACAGCACTATTGAAACAGATAAATCTGTTAGTAGTTGCAGAAGATTAAAAAAACAATCAACTTAGTTTTTCACAGCAAAAAATACGGCAACTAATTTAGTTTGGTCGCCCTTAAAAAGTCTTTTCATAATTTAGGTTTATAATTGGTTAGTAACAAACCCTGGTGCCCATCATCAGGGTTTTGTTTTTTTATTAAGATATTTGCTTCGTTTCGCCACATAATTTTAATTATCGATAGTTGGGGGCTATTTTAAGAATAGCAAGTTTTTTTGTTATTTTACATATATCTTTTTTCCCAGGTAATGTCAGGAAAACTACCTATAGAAAAATGAACAATAGTTGGGCGACCAAAATTCATTAAACTCATTCTCGCATGGATCAAAAGAACTATAGACTGCAAATTACCATAGGAGTGATAATTTCTTTTTTGCTTATTTTTATTTCCGCCCTATACTTTTTTATCTCTTTGCATCATATCTTGGATAACGAGCGTAATATTGTTCGAATAGCCGAAAATAGGTTTAATATAATCAATGAGGTTAGAGCCAATATTGATGAAGTCAACGATGTTAAACTTCACTTTTTCACAAAACAAGATCCTGCATTATTTATTCCCTACCACCTCGAACGAAAACAGACGGATGGATTATTGAGAGCCATTAATAAGTCTGATGAATTCTACGTAGTTTCGCCACATGCAATCGAGACGCTCCGCAAGGAAATTGCACTATTCTATGATTTTGAAAAAGATATCGCATACGCCAAAACGAACAATGCCACTTTAGCTCCCTACATCCACGAGCAGAAAACAGCTATTTTAAACCAAATTGATTTATTGTCCAGAGACCTTCTTGATCAAAGAGCGGATCGACTGGAGAAGTCCGGAAACGATTTACAGCTAGCGCAAAATATTACTTACTTATTTATTGCGATCGGTTTAAGCGGCTTTTTTTATATCCTAGCCAAAATTTTTTCAATTTCGAAAGTATTAAGCGCAACGGTTAAAAGTCAACAAGAATCAAATAGTCAACTGCAACGCTTACAAGATCAGACCAATAATGATAACTGGATTTTAAATGCCATAAATCATATTGACGAACAGCTGCGAGGCGATTACAGTGATAAAAAAATAGCAGAAATCAGCCTAAATGCCATTACCGAAATGACAAAAGCATTGGGTGGTACGATGTATATATTTGATGATACTTATCTGGAATATCAATTATGTCATAAAATAGGCATTCCTGCTAGGCAACAGTTAAAAAAGAGCTTTAAGGAAAACGAGGGTATCCTAGGTGATGTCGCAAACAAGAATGCAGTCATAAAAATCAAAGATATTGATCACGCTCATCTGGTCTTAGAAACTTCATTATCCAATAGGATCGAAACTGACATCTACATTATCCCATTTACATATGAAAATCATTGTGTTGCATTGATGGAAATCTGCTGCCCACTTGTAAATGAAAGGGAGGAACAGTTGCGGGTCAATTTCCTAAATAAAGTAAAAGGCAATATCGCTGTCATTCTTAAAGTCGCGCAAACGCATGGTAAGCTCGCCGATCTTTATGAAGAACTTCAACAGCAAACCGAGGAACTAGAGGCACAACAGGAAGAATTAAGGACGACTAACGAAGAATTAATCCATAAAACCCATTTGCTGGAAGCTTCAGAAGAAGAGTTACGCGTACAACAGGAAGAACTTATTCAGACAAACAATGAATTGGATGAAAAGGCAAAACTGCTCTTCGCTCAAAATGAAGATCTGGAGAAAGCAAGAAAAGCCATCGCTCAGAAAATAGAAGAAGTTGAATTATCAAGCAAGTACAAATCTGAGTTCATGGCCAATATGAGCCACGAACTAAGAACGCCACTGAACAGCATTCTCATACTTGCTAAATTGTTGCAGGACAACAAAAAGAAAAATCTGAATGACGACCAGATTAAATATGCTTCGGTCATCCATAGCGCAGGTTCGGACCTCCTGCACTTGATCAACGAGTTGTTAGATTTGGCGAAAATAGAATCTGGAAAAGTCGAAGTTCAAAAAGAGCGTATCAACACGAATTATCTAGCTAAGTATATCAAAGATTTTTTCCATGATACCGCTGAATCAAAGGCTATCCAATTCAATGTTGAAATTGATGGGGATACGCCGCAAGAATTTATCGGTGACGAGCATCGTATACAGCAGGTGCTAAAAAATTTGTTGTCGAATGCTTTTAAATTTACAAACGAACATGGTACCGTATCGCTCAAGATCAATGTCGAGGGAGAGCAGATTCATTTTAGAGTCCAGGATAATGGAATAGGAATTGCTCCAGAGAAACAAGAACTTATCTTTGATGCATTTAAACAGGAAGACGGTTCAACAAGCCGCAAATATGGGGGCACAGGACTCGGCCTATCTATATGCCGTGAGATCGCTAACCTATTAAAGGGAAAAATCACACTAAACAGTAAAGTCAGCGAAGGAAGTACATTTATTTTCAGTCTGCCATTGGAAGCAGAATCTCAGGAAGATAAAATCACAGCACTACCTATCACTGAAAAAAATACACCAAATTCATATTTTCCAGTAGAAGATCTAAAAATTGGAAAGGATCAGGCGGTTGACAATGGCAGTGGCAACAATAAACTCTTAATTATCGAAGATGATTTCATCTTTGCAGACATCCTAAAAGATTATGCAATCCAAAATGGCTACGATGTTTACATCAGTTACGATGGACAGGACGGGCTCAACAAAGCACGAAACCTAAAACCGGCAGCAATCATATTAGATATAATGTTACCCAAAATGGATGGTTGGGAAGTACTGCGTAACCTCAAAAAAGCGAGCCTAACCAAAGATATACCTGTGCATATGATGTCTGCAGGAACATTTCTCCATGACGAACCTATATCTGCAGGGGCTATTGGATTTATGTCCAAGCCTGTCTCTGAAGAATCTCTGGCAGAGACTTTTCTGAAAATTAAAGCCTCAACAAGTTACCCTATTCAGAAAATCTTACTGGTGGAAGATCAGGAAATTCAAAGTGATTTTATCAAGCAATCTCTTGAAGAACAAAATATTCAAATATTTCAGGCATTCAATGCACAGCAGGCACTCGATCTATTGCAGCAGGAAAAAATCTTCGACTGTATTATTATGGATCTAAACCTACCGGATAAATCAGGCATCGAACTGCTCAATGAGATCAAGGCCAACAGTGAATTTAAAGATCTGCCGATTATTATTAATACCGCTATGGAGTTAAGTCCTGAACAAACATCCGAAATTTTACACCACAGTCAGGCGATGGTATTAAAATCAGCTAAATCCAACAACAGGCTAATTGATGAGGTCAATTTATTCTTAAATAAAATCCGAACCAGCAAAACGGAATATCAGTCATTCAACAATAGTTCATCTGTACTTACGGAGAACAATCTGGCAGCCAAGACGGTATTGCTGGCAGATGATGATATGCGGAATATATTTGCTTTAAGTACGGCGTTCGAAAGCTATGACATGAAAATTGAGATTGCTAATAATGGTCAGGAAGCCCTGGATATATTGGCGCGTAATGAGCATATTGATCTGGTTTTAATGGATATTATGATGCCTGTTATGGACGGATATGAAGCGATCGAAAAAATAAGGGCAAACAAAAGGTTTTCGAACCTCCCCATCATTGCTGTTACAGCGAAAGCGATGAAAGGTGACCGCGAAAAGACAATCGCTGTGGGAGCAAACGATTATATTAGCAAACCGGTAGATGTGGATAAATTAATATCCTTAATGCGTGTATGGTTGAGTTAGGCAATAAAATAGCAGCAATGATCACTTTTGAAGAGTTGGAGGAAGTTATTGACCTTGTCAAAAATCTCCACGGTTATGATGTGTCCGGATATACGAGGTCATCCTTAAAGCGGCGTGTCACCCGAGTTATGGAACTCAATAAGCTAGATCTGGTCGAATTAAAATCCAAATTAATTAATCAGCCAGGTTTCAGTACCTATCTCCTACAGGAAATTACAGTGAATGTGACTGAAATGTTTAGAGATCCGGAGTTTTACAAAGCGCTAAAAAATGAGGTCTTTCCTTACCTGGCTACCTATCCTCATATTAAATTTTGGAGTGCGGGTTGTTCTACAGGGGAAGAAGTGTACTCCCTGGCCATATTGTTAAAAGAAGCTGGCCTTTATCACCGCTCGTTTATCTACGGAACAGATATCAACACAAAAGTATTGGAAAAAGCCAAAAGGGGCATTTATTCCTTGGCAAAAGTGAAAGAGTATTCTGAGAATTTCATAAAAACAGAGCCCAAAAGTTCTTTATCCGAATATTATACAGCAATGTACAATGCTGCCACCATAAATAATAGCCTTAAGAAGAATGTTCTCTTTTCCCATCATAGCTTGGTTTCCGATCGCGTATTCAATGAGTTTCAATTGATCACATGCCGTAATGTATTGATTTATTTTGATACAAATCTTCAGGAAAAAGTCCTCGACCTGTTTTACCATTCACTCTGTCATCTCGGTTTTTTATGTTTGGGTGCAAAGGAGTCTCTGATTAACTACAAGAATGCTGCAAAATTTAAGGTTATAAACAAAAAGCACAATATTTATCAAAAAATAGGCTAGATCGAAATGGAACGGAAAATTCTTTTATTAGCGGGATCTGCAGGCGGGTTTAGTGTTATTCTAAATATCCTAAAGGCATTAGAACGCCCGATCCAAATACCGGTCATCGTGATCGTGCACAGAAATCCTAAATATGCATCGAGTATTGAAGATACATTATCGAAAGCATTATTGCAGAAGATAAAAACTGCAGATGATAAGGAAACTATTATGGATGGAACGATTTATTTTGCTCCCGCAGGTTATCATTTACTCATTGAGCCCGATTATAGCTTTTCCTTAGATATCTCCGAACCGGTTCAATATTCGAGACCTTCTATTGATGTAACCTTCGAATCTGCAGCCGAAGTCTACAAACAAAACTGTACTGCCATCTTGTTTTCTGGAGCCAACCAAGATGGAGCGCAAGGATTGTTAATGATAAAAAAATACGGCGGAAAAACCTATGTGCAGGATCCTCTTGATGCTGAAGTGCCGATTATGCCTCAGGCAGCAATAGAATTAAATGCGCAAGATAGGATTTTAACAATAAGCGAAATAAAAGATTACATCATGCAATTGACCTAAGGTTGTATTTAGATTTGATATAATGAAGAAGATTAATATATTGATCGTCGATGATAAAATTGAAAATGTTATCAGCCTCACAGCATTGCTGGAGGATATCGAATTTGTAAATATAATTAGTAGCACGGATCCGAACGAAGCCTTAAAAATCTGCTGGAAAGAAGATATCGATCTTGCTCTGGTCGATGTACAGATGCCCGAAATCAATGGATTTGAATTTGTTACTTTTTTGAAGAAAAATCCAAAAACGAATCACATTATTCCAATCATGGTAACGGCGATCTCGAAAGAGGATAAATACCTTATTCAAGGACTTAACAGTGGGGCAGTGGATTACCTGTATAAACCTCTTAATCCGGAAGCTACCATAGCGAAAGTCAAATCTTTTGTCCAGCAACTGTTGATACAACAGGAAATTAAAGAGAAAAACATTGCTTTGGAAGAATCCAAACAAGCAATTCTTAAAGCAAAAGAGGAAGCTGAATTAGCGCGCAAATCCAAGGAGACTTTCCTGGCCAACATGAGTCATGAAATCCGTACCCCGATCAATGGCATCATGGGAATTACCCAAATGCTAAAAAATTCACAGCTTACCGTTGAACAGGAAAATTGGATCAATAAACTGGATTCGGCGTCTCAAAACCTATTAACCATCATCAATGATATATTAGACTTATCCAAGGTGGACTCCGGCATGATGAAGCTTAATATGGAATCAACTTCAGTACATGATATTACGGATGACCTGAATAATCTATTCATCGATAAAGCAAACTATAAGGGTTTAGATTTCAATATAGATGTGGACGATCGAATAAACAGTTATTTTTTGACTGATCCGCTTCGTTTAAAACAAATTCTGACCAATTTTATCTCCAATAGTTTTAAATTTACGGCGCTGGGATCGGTAATATTAAAAATCCGGCTTCTAACAGAAACCGATCATCAGATTTGTCTGCAGTTTCAAGTCATCGATACAGGTATAGGTATAGCCGAAGATTCATTGGAAAAAATATTCATTGCTTTTGAGCAGGGAGAAGACAGCATCACCAAAAAATTTGGTGGCACGGGCCTGGGGTTGGCAATTGTAAAACGCATCGCTGCCCTTCTTAATGGAAAAGTATTCGCATCAAGTGAATATGGTAAAGGAAGCATATTTTCTTTTGAATGCAACTTTGATAAAATACAAGATAAACCTCAAGAAAAAGAAACACCAGTGCTTTATACCGAGTTACCGAAGTTCAATTCGCCAATGATCCTTATTGCCGAAGACAATGAGTTAAATAGTTTTATGTTGGCCAATATCCTCAAGAGTTGGAATTGTGAGATTGCGCTGGCAACAAATGGACAGCTTGCATTGGAAGAAATCAATAAAAAAAAGATAGATCTGGTATTTATGGATGCACATATGCCCCTAATGAGTGGTTTTGAAGCAATTAAAGAAATACGTCGTCATACTAACCCAAGAATCTCCAATATGCCTATCATTTCCATCTCTGCCTCGGTATTAAAAGCGGAACAACAGGAAGCGATGGATGCTGGCGCAAATGAAGTTGTTGGAAAACCATTTGATCCTATCAAATTATATAAAACAATTGATGCTTTATTGTCAAAATTGAAATGATTGTTTCGATTTATCAATGAAATCATTAATTTTAAAGAATTAACAAAACATAATAATGAAAAAACTTTTTATGATACCAGCAGTTGCAGTTGCTTTATCAATTGCATCTTGTGGCGGAAACAGTGAGAAGTCGGGCAAATCAGCTAGCACAGAAACGACAACTTCAACAGAAAACCAAGCGACAGAAACAGTCCCTGGCATTGAAAACGTAGCTATTTCCAACAGCTTATCTTTGGAAGGTAATGATCAGATGAAATTTGACAAGGATCTATTCCGTGTCAAAGCTGGTGAGCCTGTTGAATTATCGTTCAAAAATGCGGGTACCATGCCAAAAGAGTCTATGGGGCATAACGTTGTTATCCTTAAACCGGGTGTTGATCTTCCAACTTTCGGAGCAGAAGCAGCGGCAGCGGTAGCCGATGAGTATATTCCAAAGTCAGCATTATCTTCCATCGTGTCCCATACGAAATTGTTAGGTCCTGGTGAAACAGATAAAATTACATTTACGCTTGAAAAAGGAGTTTATCCTTTCATCTGTAGTTTCCCTGGCCATTACGGTGTAATGCAAGGAAAAATTGTTGCAGAATAATAACATTAAGCAAAAAGGATATTCAGTTATGGGTATCCTTTTTTGTTCTATTTTACCATAGAACAAAAAAGAAAACGCAGAGCCCATTTAATATCCAATGAGGATGGGTGTCCATGTGCTTTAAGACCTCATCCATTCGATATTGAATCAAACAATAGCTATTCGCTTTTGAACTTTATATCCTGATCTATATTTTGCTCCCGCAAATGATTGAAATTAGATTATTTTACCCAGGGTAAGCAGTCTCCCTTTTATCAAAAAAATGTAAAGTAAGTCTATTCGGTTACAAATCGCAAGTTTTGATTTCCTATCCCATTAATAATCATTAAATTTGTACTACTAAAAATTAAAACGTAATCAATGCAATACGACGTAATTGTAATCGGAAGTGGTCCAGGCGGATATGTAGGAGCTATCCGTTGTGCCCAATTAGGATTAAAAACAGCTGTTATTGAAAAATATAGCACATTTGGTGGTACTTGTCTTAACGTTGGATGTATTCCTTCAAAAGCGCTTTTAGATTCATCGGAGCATTACCACAATGCTGCCCATAATTTTGATGCATTTGGCATCAGTTTAAAGGACCTAAAAGTAGATATGGCAAAGATGATTGCCCGTAAGGACGATGTTATTGCTCAAAATACTGCTGGTATCACTTTCTTATTTAAGAAAAACAAAATTGACAGTTTCCAAGGGGTAGGTTCATTTGTGGACAAAAACACCATTAATATAACAAAAGCAGATGGTTCTACAGAGCAGATTACTGCCAAAAATGTCATTATTGCTACGGGTTCAAAACCAACTTCTTTACCATTCTTGCCTGTTGACAAAAAAAGAATCATCACTTCTACGGAAGCCCTTAATCTAAAGGAGGTTCCAAAACATCTTATCGTTATCGGTGGTGGTGTCATTGGCTTGGAATTAGGTTCAGTATATGCTCGTTTAGGTTCAAAAGTTTCAGTTGTTGAATTTGCAAAATCGATCATCGGTACAATGGACGGTGGCTTAGGAAAAGAACTACAACGGGTTTTGAAAAAATCTTTGGGCATGGAGTTCTATTTAGGTCACAAAGTAACTGGAGCTTCGGCAAAAGGTAAAGTTGTAAAAGTAACCGCAGAGGATCCAAAAGGACAAGAGGTAACCCTAGAAGGTGATTATTGTATCGTAGCTGTTGGACGTACAGCATACTCTGAAGGCTTAGGCTTAGAAAATATTGGCATCACTGTCGAAGAAAGAGGCAAGAAAATCCCGGTAAATGCTCACTTAGAAACCGCTGTACAAGGTGTATTTGCGATCGGTGATGTGATCACTGGAGCAATGCTGGCGCACAAAGCAGAAGATGAAGGTGTATATGTTGCCGAATATATTGCTGGACAAAAACCACATATAGACTACAATCTAATCCCGGGCGTTGTGTACACATGGCCTGAAGTGGCATCAGTTGGAAAAACAGAAGAACAATTGAAGGAAGCCGGCGTGAAATATAAAGCTGGATCTTTCTCTTTCAAAGCTTCTGGTCGTGCAAAAGCTTCTGGCGATACAGATGGTTTTGTCAAGGTATTAGCCGATGCTACCACAGACGAGGTATTAGGCGTACATATGATCGGGCCACGTGCAGCGGACATGATCGGTGAGGCTACAGTAGCCATGGAATACCGCGCGTCTGCAGAAGACATTGCACGTATTTGCCATGCTCACCCAACCTATACAGAAGCCCTCAAAGAGGCTGCATTAGCTGCAACAGCAAATAGAGCAATACACGCTTAAGCGTTAAATAGCATAAATTTAAGGGGAAAAGGAAACTTTTCCCCTTTCTTATAAATACCTATATCAGATGAATTTTTATACAAGAAAATGGGTCAAACCCGAAGATCTCAACCCCAACGGAACATTATTCGGTGGAACACTATTACGTTGGATCGATGAAGAAGCTGTCATTTACGCCATTGTGCAATTGGGAAATCCAAAAGTAGTGACAAAGTTTATTTCTGAAATCAATTTTGTGAATTCTGCAAAACAGGGAGATATTTTAGAGTTAGGTATCGAGGCCACCAACTTTGGAACGACATCATTGACGATGCGTTGTGAGGTCAGAAACAAAATCTCAAAGAAAACAATCCTATCCATTGATAAACTAGTGTTCGTAAACCTCGATGAAGATGGAAACCCTGTTCCCCATGGAAAAAATAGCATCACTTATGCCTATATGGGTATCGAGAAAACAGGACGAGATGATTAAACATCTCTCCTGTTCTATTAGTTTATTGATGCTTCATAATAAGAACGCAGACTCTTTAATAAATTTTTACATGTAAAATTGCACAATCATAAAAATTTAAAGTGCCATAGTATGTGCTAGGTCTCGGAAACTCATGGCTTATATACTAGGACCGGGAGGAGATTAGCATAGTATTGCTAATATTTCTGTCTTTTGCCTTCGATTTCTTTCTTTAAATCCAATTCGACCCAAAAACCCAAAATCGGCACCAAAGAAGCTAAAAAGTACTTTACTGCTTTTAAAATAGGCCATTTATATTCAACAGTAGACATAATAAGCATCACAACGAATATAACGACAAAAAAGCCATGGATGGATCCTGCGATCTTAACTGCCTCTGGTATCCCAGCAAAATATTTCAGTGGCATAGCAATAAAAAACAAGCAAATCGTGGAAATAGCCTCCCACAATGCGATCTGTCTAAATATTCTTAACATAATGATAAACTGTGTATTGTGAATTCCAAAAATAAGACTCTAAATACGGTTACTCCATTATTTTTTGTCCTTTTACCAAGTCGTGACATTATCGCTCATAGGATGACATTGTTTTATCAAAAACCGCCAATTTTACAATAAATAGTTCATATTCATCAGAAAAAATACGTACTTTTGAATGAATATATGGTTCAATACCTTGGTATTTGAAGCTATAACACTCAACTACAGAATATTTATTTATATGAATTACGACATCATTGTAATCGGTAGTGGTCCAGGCGGGTATGTTGCTGCCATTAGAGCCGCTCAGTTAGGGTTCAAAACAGCGATTATTGAACGCGAATCATTAGGCGGAATCTGTCTAAACTGGGGCTGTATCCCTACAAAAGCATTATTGAAAAGTGCTCAAGTATTTGAATATTTAAACCATGCCGCAGATTACGGCATCAATGTTCAAGGTGGTGAGGCTGATTTCGAAGCTATCGTCAAAAGAAGCCGCGGCGTAGCTGAAGGAATGAGTAAAGGTATTCAGTTCTTGATGAAGAAAAATAAAATTGATGTCATCAATGGAACTGCAAAGATTAAAAAAGGTGGTAAGATCGATGTGAAAGGTGCAGACGGTTCTACCAAAGAATATGCGGCAAAACACACTATCCTAGCTACAGGCGCACGTTCACGTGAATTGCCTAACTTACCGCAGGATGGTAAAAAAATCATTGGATACCGTCAGGCAATGACATTACCTAAGCAACCAAAATCTTTAGTTGTTGTTGGCTCCGGTGCTATCGGTGTTGAATTTGCTTACTTCTATAATGCAATTGGAACAAAAGTGACTATCGTTGAGTTTATGGATAGAATCGTTCCGGTTGAAGATGAAGAAATCTCAAAACAACTAGAAAAAAGCTTAAAAAAACAAGGTATCAATATCCTGACTAAATCTGAAGTGCAATCCGTTGATACATCTGGCGAATTGAGCAAAGTGTCCATCAAAACTGAAAAAGGTATTGAAGTAATCGAGGCAGAGGTTGTATTATCTGCAGTAGGGATTGCTCCTAACATCGAAAACATCGGTTTGGAAGAGGTTGGTGTTAAAACTGACCGTGGCCGCGTTGTCGTAGATGATTTCTACAAAACAAATATTGAAGGTGTATACGCTATTGGTGACATCGTTAAAGGTCAAGCCTTAGCTCACGTTGCGTCTGCCGAAGGCATTACTTGCGTTGAAAAAATCAAAGGTCTTCATGTAGAACCTATCGATTATAACAATATCCCTGGATGTACTTACTGTTCTCCTGAGATTGCTTCTGTCGGTTATACCGAAAAAGCAGCGAAAGAAGCTGGATATGAAATTAAAGTTGGTAAATTCCCATTCTCTGCTTCTGGAAAAGCTTCTGCAGCTGGAGCAAAAGATGGTTTTGTTAAGGTTATCTTTGATGCAAAATACGGTGAATTCCTAGGTGCCCACTTAATCGGAGCGAATGTTACCGAAATGATTGCTGAAGTTGTTGTTGCCCGTAAATTGGAAACAACAGGACATGAGATGATCAAAACAATCCACCCACACCCAACCATGAGTGAAGCAATCATGGAAGCATGTGCTGATGCATACGGTGAAGTGATCCACTTATAGTCGTGCATAACATAAAAAAGAGGGGAAAATCGAATGATTTTCCCCTCTTTTTTATGTTATCCATTGTGCAGAAACAACTACATCACCAATCTAGATTTAAAAACAATTTGTTGGTCTGCTATATCTGAATTCTCGATCCGCTCAAATAAAATCTCAGCTGCCTTACGCGCCTGCATGCCCGGAAACTGTTCGATACGCCCCATTGGTGGGTTTTCCATATATTGCCAAAGTGGGTAATTCGCATAACTGATGAAGAAAATATCCTGGTTTAAGACCAGTCCTTTATGACGTGCCGCCTTCATCAGATCCAATGTAACGAAGTCATTAAAAGAAATAATTGCTGAAGGTCTTTCGGACATCGCAAAGATGCTATCCATTGCTTTTTCATTTCCTTCTGTACTCAGATCAGTTTCAATAATATTTTTTTCCAGGATATCCATTCCATTACGTTTCATGGCGGATAAGTAGGCTACTTTTCTATCCTCACTCGCCGGCAATGTACTAGGTCCATTGACCAACGCAATCACTTTATGACCACGGGCAACAAAAGCATCAACAGCTTCATTCATGCCAGTAGATAGATCACTTTGAACTTTATTGATATTCGGTAGACTAGGAACACAATCAAAAAAGACAACCGGAATTCCAGAAGACTCCAGTTTTTCAATAAACTCCAAATTCGTTGTCTTCTTACCAATAGACATCAATATGCCATCTACGCGGTGATTTTTAAATGTCTTTAGAATCTGTTCTTCCCGATCCGGATCATCCAATGACTGTCCCATTAAAACAGTATACCGATGTGCCGATGCAACGTTTTCTATTTCACTGATCGCAAAAGAAAAAAAAGGTTCTGATAGGCTCGGCAAAATCACTGCAATGGTAAATGTTTTGCGCTGTTTAAAAAAAATAGCAGTCTGATTGGGCTCGTAGTTCAATTCTTCGGCCATTTTTTTAACACGCATTGTTGTTACCAATCCAATACTTGGATGATCATTCAACGCTCTTGAAACCGTGGAAGGACTGATTTTCAGCTTCTTGGCAATTTCCTTAATCGTGGCAGGCTTGTTCACTTTATTCATAAATCCAAGGGCTTTATATAAAAATAGGGCTTTTATGTCCCTAATCATAATCTTTTTTCAACAATGCTTACTTTTTATATTTTTAATAGTCAAGACATCGTTGGTAGACGATACAAAGATAATCAATGCAACCTTAGTCCACAAATTGAATCGCAGCGGTATCCACAGCAAATTCCTCTGCTAAAAATTGAGTAGGATTTATTTGTCGGAAGGCAAGTTCATCGCGGAAATAAATTTTTACCCGATTGCTAAACTCCCCCCAATCCACAAATTTCACTTTGTTCAATTGTTCCAAAGGATTTCCCTTTGTCAACACACATATCCCCTTGCCTTCTGCGCTCAACTGCGAAAAGAGTGTAACAATATGATCAAAAAGATTCAGCTTAAGCGGCAATACAGCATTTACATGCAACCTTTCAAAATGCTCTTTATATTTCATATCAAACCCAAATGTACTTTGAGCATGTTCAAATAGCGATTCCTCACCTTGGTTTTCCAAATGGTTTTTCATAAAATTAACCAGATCAGCCTGCGGTGGGAATGTCTCCGTGAATTCGATAAAATTTGCAAAGAGGTAGTAAACTTGGAGTAAATAGTCTTTTTTTGGAAAAAGAACATCGTCTAACTCAAAGACATACAC
Organism: Sphingobacterium sp. CZ-UAM; assembly: GCF_002000245.1. Taxonomy (GTDB): domain Bacteria; phylum Bacteroidota; class Bacteroidia; order Sphingobacteriales; family Sphingobacteriaceae; genus Sphingobacterium. The sequence continues at coordinate 151,655 of NZ_MTCM01000005.1, forward strand.
TTTCTTTTCTTCTGGAAATATCATCACAAATAGACTTTAAATTAAAAACGTTGGACATATAAGACCCAACAAACAATAAGCAGCGCATGGATTATATTACTTCGACACACAGACCAAAGCGAATTCTTCAGCAGAATCTGACCTAACCAAAAGTCCATCCAAGGAATTTTCATAATGCCCTTCCCCCAATAGATCAGCGCCTTTTGAGAGCAAAACATAAGGGAGATCTGCTGGAGGGTTTTCAATTATAGGAAATGTTCCAAGGATATCCTTATCCGGTACAAGAACCGAAATCTGATATTCGTCAAATAAAACTTTCGCCTCAGCCAGTGGCTCCAGTTCAAAACCGCCCAAAGGTAACACGTAGTCCACCTGTTGATCCAAACTCAATTTTAGCACTTCATGTGCAAAAGTTGGCAGCAAACCTTTTGGTATAACTGCGTAATTCCCAGATTTCAAGAGCAATGCGGGGATCTCTTCCGAACTCGCATATAAAACTTCAAAACTACCTGAAAGCTTTTTAGCGATACGCATTGCCAACGGCCTAGTTCCGAAAGTTATCAATATTTTCTTCATCAAAATAATTTGTTTTTCATCGGCAATGAAGCTATCAAAGCTATGGCCAATCAATTTAGTTCTAGTCTCTAGGAGTTTATTCCTGATCTAAAAGCATAGTGGTTCCTCTAAAAGAATTAGGCTAAACAACCAATCCGTCACGCATATGGATAGTTCGGTCCGATATACGGGCTAGCTCTTCATTATGGGTTACGATGATAAATGTTTGTTGAAATTTGTTTCTAAGATCAAAAAACAACTGATGTAGTGCCGCCGCATTTTCAGAGTCCAAATTTCCGGAGGGTTCATCCGCCAAAATAACAGAAGGATCATTTATCAAGGCCCGTGCAACAGACACCCGCTGCTGTTCCCCCCCCGACATCTCGGCAGGTTTATGATCAATACGATGCGAAACCCCAAGTAGCTCTAATAGTTCTTTTGCTTTCTTCTCAGCTTCAGCACGTCCCTGTCCATGGATAAATGCCGGAATACACACATTTTCCAAGGCCGTAAATTCGGGCAACAAGTGATGGAATTGAAAAACGAAACCAATGTGTTCATTGCGAAATGCACTCAACTTTTTAGCATTCAGCTTATGGATATCAACACCATTAATAAATATCGACCCCTGATCTGGTTTGTCCAATGTACCGATAATATGTAAAAGTGTACTTTTACCTGCTCCTGAGGCCCCGACAATACTCACGATTTCACCTTTTTCCACGGTTATGTCAACGCCTTTTAAGATGGGCAATGCCCCATAAGCTTTGTGAATTCCTTTGGCTTGTAACATCATAGGGCAAAGATAAATAAATTTACGATATCACACCTTTGAATAAATAAGCTGTTATTTCTCTATTTCAGCCATTTTATTTATCACAAATGTCAAAAAATAGATAAAAGAGCAATTTATCCCTTGTCTTATCCCTCAAAAAAACATATTTTTACGCCAAATATTTTTGCAAATGAACATTCACGAATATCAAGGAAAACAAATACTAAAGAGCTTTGGTGTGCGCGTACAGGAAGGTATCGTAGCAGATACTCCAGAGCAAGCTGTGGAAGCGGCTAAAAAAATGAAAGAAGACTACAATTCCGACTGGGTTGTTGTCAAAGCTCAAATTCACGCTGGTGGCCGTGGTAAAGGTGGTGGTGTCAAGTTAGCTAAGAACTTAGATGAAGTCAAACAAAGAGCTACTGACATCATTGGTATGCAATTAGTAACGCCTCAAACTGGACCTGAAGGTAAAAAAGTAAACAAAGTTTTGATCGCTCAAGACGTTTACTATCCAGGGGAAAGCGAAACAAAAGAATTCTATATGTCTGTCCTATTGGACCGTGCTAAAGGTCGTAACATCGTTATGTACTCAACAGAAGGTGGTATGGACATTGAAGAAGTTGCAGAAAAAACACCGCACTTGATCTTCAAAGAAGAAATCGATCCAAAAGTAGGCTTACAAGGATTCCAAGCACGTAAAATTGCCTTCAATCTAGGTCTTTCTGGTGCTGCTCACAAAGAAATGGTAAAATTTGTTGCTGCGCTTTACAAAGCATACGATTCTACTGATTCTTCGATGTTCGAGATCAATCCGGTATTAAAAACTTCTGACGACAAGATCCTAGCGGTCGATGCTAAAGTAAATCTTGACGAGAACGCATTATACCGTCATCCTGATTACGCAGCTATGCGCGACGTAACAGAAGAAGATCCAACGGAAGTTGAAGCTGGTGAATCAAACTTGAACTATGTTAAACTAGATGGTAACGTAGGTTGTATGGTGAACGGTGCAGGTCTTGCAATGGCAACAATGGACATCATCAAATTGGCTGGTGGAGAACCTGCAAACTTCTTAGATGTTGGCGGTACTGCAAATGCTGAAACTGTAAAAGCTGGTTTCAATATCATTTTGAAAGACCCTAATGTAAAAGCAATCTTGATCAACATCTTCGGTGGTATCGTTCGTTGTGACCGTGTAGCACAAGGTGTAATAGATGCTTACAGCGAAATTGGCAATATTCCTGTTCCTATCATCGTACGTCTTCAAGGTACAAATGCCGAAGAAGCTAAAAAATTAATTGATGAGTCAGGTCTACAAGTTTATTCTGCAATCTTATTGAAAGAAGCTGCTGAATTAGTAACCAAAGTATTGAAAGGATAATTCCTTCAATCATCATAAAGCTTAAAAGCGGATCGACTCAGTTGATCCGCTTTTTTTTTGCGTGAAACACCCTTGCCCTTGTTTGGCATTAATCCAAATATCGGTGCTCAAAAAATAAGTTTAATGGTGTGTTGATCCTTCATTCAGCGAATTAAATCAACATTTATACCCAATAAACCAACAGAATAGCTTATTTTTGTATTGCTTTTTTAACAAAGCATCTTTTACAAGTCATTCTCCAAAAATTAAGATGGAACACACAAGAATAAAGGAACTATTGAATGCCACAGAATTCGGCAAAGAGGTCGTTGTTAAAGGTTGGGTAAGAACTTTCCGTAACAATCAATTTATAGCAATTAATGACGGTTCGTCAATCAATAATATTCAAGCAGTAGTCGATTTTGAAAATACACCTGAAGATATCCTAAAGCGTATTACTACCGGAGCTGCAGTTCGTGTAAAAGGTCAATTGATAGAATCGCTAGGTAAGGGACAAAAAGTAGAAGTTAAAGCAACAGAGGTAAGTATTATAGGTGATTCAGATCCTGAAAAATATCCTTTACAACCGAAGAAGCACAGTTTGGAATTTTTACGTGAAATTGCACATTTACGTTTCCGTACAGGTACATTCAATGCGGTATTTAAAGTACGTAACGCACTAGCGTTTGCCGTGCATAAATTTTTCCAGGAAAATGATTTTGTGTACATGCACACACCGATTATCACAGGTTCTGATGCCGAAGGTGCGGGTGAAATGTTTCAGGTAACGACATTGGATCTAAACAACCCACCACGTAAAGAAAATGGAGAAATTGATTTCAAAGAGGATTTCTTTGGAAAATCTACTAATCTTACGGTCTCCGGCCAATTAGAAGGCGAGCTTGGCGCAATGGCATTTGGAAACATCTATACTTTCGGTCCGACCTTTAGGGCAGAAAACTCAAATACGACACGTCACTTGGCTGAATTCTGGATGATCGAACCAGAAATGGCTTTCTATGAATTAGAAGACAACATGGATTTGGCCGAAGCCTTACTAAAATACGTGATCAAATACGCTTTGGAAACTTGTCCTGAGGAAATTGAGTTTTTGAAAAACCGTCTGTTGGAAGAAGAGAAATCGAAGCCTGCAGCGGAACGTTCTGAATTAAATTTGGTAGAAAAGTTAAACTTTGTCTTAACAAACGATTTCGAGCGTGTAACATATACTGATGCTATTGAAATATTAAAACGTAGCAAGCCAAATCAAAAGAAACAATTCAAGTATTTAATTGACGATTGGGGAGCAGATCTACAATCTGAGCACGAACGTTACTTGGTAGAGAAGCACTTTAAGAAACCTGTTATCCTGACGGATTACCCAAGGGAGATTAAATCGTTTTACATGAAACAAAACGAACCTGATGCTCAGGGACGCAATACTGTCCGCGCCATGGATATTCTTTTCCCAGGCATTGGCGAAATGGTCGGCGGTTCGCAACGTGAGGAAAATCTTGACCGTCTATTAGCACGTATGGCAGAAGTAGGCATACCAGCAGAAGAGATGGAATGGTTCTTGGATACACGCCGCTTTGGTTCAGTACCACATTCAGGATTTGGTGTAGGCTTTGAGCGATTGGTATTATTCACAACCGGAATGACAAACATCCGGGACGTGATACCATTCCCACGCACCCCAAAAAACGCAGAATTTTAAGATAAAGAACAGCAGCCAAAACAAAATATTTTGGCTGTTGTTCTTTTAGATAGATACGCATTTGGATAATTGTTCGAAAACTCAGGTATGACATCTGTCTCGTTCGACGGATCCCTGATAAAAAATACGATTTCCATATTACTTGATAAATAAGACGACAGTAGACATGCTCATTAAAATATACAACGACAATCCCAATCCAAAAGCCATAGCACAGGCTGTAGATATTCTCAAACGTGGCGGCGTGATCATTTATCCTACAGATACCGTATATGGTATCGGCTGTGATATTACCCAACAAAAGGCTATTGAACGCGTATGTGAGATCAGAGGCTTAAAACCGGATAAAGCTAACCTCTCCTTTATCTGCTATGACCTGACCGATATTTCACAATACACCAAATCTTTTGACACCGCAGTCTTTCGTGTTCTCAAAAAGGCATTACCGGGACCTTTTACATTTATCTTTAACGCAACAACCAAAGTACCCAAACTATTAAGTTCAAAGAAGAAAACTGTGGGTATACGTGTACCTGACAATAATATTGTTCGGGAAATCGTAAAGCAATTGGGGAATCCAATTGTAACTACTTCCATTCACGATGAAGATGAGATTATTGAATATTCCACTGATCCGGAACTGATCTACGAGAAATATCAGAACCTTGTGGATGCCGTAATCGATGGAGGATACGGAGACAATGTCGCTTCGACCGTAGTAGACCTAACAGAGGGAACCTTTGAAATTGTTCGTGAGGGAAAAGGTGATCTGGAACAATACCTATAATATTTGGTATTCCCAAAATATCACCCCACTATTAATATCCCAACAAGTACCTTACCAACTAATGGAGATCCGCCCAGATCGGGCTGTTAGTATTTTGTGTATAAGATCTCATTATTGCATCTCAATTTTAACTTATCAACAAAAAAAACCACTTATTAACATGCAAAATGTTAATAAGTGGAATACATTGATCATCACATGAACTGAATATGTGAATAACCCTACACTTACTAACATGTAAATGTGAATAAAACAAGAAACACGATCATTAAAATAGTCTAAAATGTGTATAACTACAGGGTTATCCACACAGAAATGTTTATAACAACCAACAATGCGTTTACATACGAAAATTCGATGTGCAAAAATACACCGTATCCACATCCCAATGTTGAAAGTTAATCCTTTTGTTCCACATATTGCTTTATCGCCTTATTGAAGAGTTCAAAACCATGATTCGTTGTTAACAGCAACTTTTTGCAGAATGGGATCAATAAACCTGAAAACAACTCCCCTTGAATAAGTCTAACTTTTCCCTCCCCGACTTGTTCTAATATAAAATAATGTTCGCCATCAAAGATCCCTGGAATAAGCAATTCTCCTTTCCAGCGTAATTCTCGATTAGGATCAATGCACAAAAAGCGGGGATTCATCTTTATTTTAAAGCCATCAGGATTTTCCAATATAACCGCACAACGCTTTCCTTCGATCGGTTGCCGTTCAAAATGCTTAATGGTCGGACTCCATAATGGATAAGCCTTGAAATCCGTCAATACTTGCCATACTTGCTCGGCGCTTGCCTCAATCGTAATACTTGTCTCAATTTTTTTCATTCTTTTAATAATTTATACCTCTGTATAATGGAACCAGCACGCTTCCCCAAATTTCTGGCGTCGGTTGCTATAAACCATAATGGATTCATTGGGTGGGCGATTACTCCAGAAAACTATCGTATGCAGAGCATTTCAGATTGGACAGATTGTTGCACAAGTTCTAGCCCAATACAAAGCACATGCCCCACTTGTTAATGGAGATAAAACAAAACTAGGATACAAAATGGAAACAGCTCTTGACTTTTATCAAGAACTCATTTTTGCACGGATACGACTGAGAGTTTCGGGACTCATACCCAAGACGGAGGCAATGTATTGAAGTGGTATTTGATAAAACAGAGACTTATATTGTTCAAAATATTGTTGATAACGTTCTTCTGCAGTCAAACAAATAAAATCAGAAATTCGTTGTTCCATCGCTCCGAAACATTTTGCCAAAAATGCCTTCTCAAATTTATTCCATTCGACAACCTCGGATTCCATCTTTTGGTAATCTGATTTTGACAAACAATACATACGACAGTCACTGATACATTGAAAATTCCATTTGGAAGGAACATCAAAAATAAAAGATGCGAGATCGGTTACGAAATGATTGGCGGTACCAATCCACTGCGTAAATTCACCTTTTTTACTCCAGCCATATTGACGGATCAAACCAGATTCAATAACAAATAAATTGGAAGAGTAATCTCCTTCTTTGATGACATAGTCACCCCGCTTGAATTCAACTTGTTCAAAATGAGCAAACAACTTTGACCGCGCAGCTTCAGGAAGAGGAAATAGGTTTTCAAACAATTGATTAAACATATCTACATGAGCAGATTATAAAATCACGACTTCTTCGATGATGACATGCCCGACATACTCGTTTACCCTTCCGAGGATTTGCCGGCGCATTAATGCCAGTTCGTTTTTAATGACAGCCGACTCCACACGCACAAATAACTTTTTGTCACGTACATAAAGCTGCTGGGTACGATTGGCAATTGCTTTTCCGATCAATTGAGGCCATACCGAAGCAATGGAGGTCTCATCAAATTTTCGACGCAGCTTGTAAGCTTCGAGCAGACGTTCTACCCCCTGCTTAATGGTCATATCATCGCTTGAGCGAATAAATTCTAGGCTCTTTTTCGTTGGTTGCTTCTTATACATTCACTTGTCCTCCTTCGATACCAAATATACGAACAGGGCGATTGATTTCGTCAAAGATTCGTTGAATTCTTTTTGAGTCCGTATCTGTTAGAAAAATTTGTCCAAAATCATCATCAGAAACCATCTGCATCAATTTATGCGTGCGACGATCGTCCAGTTTATCAAAAATATCATCGAGGAGAAGTAAGGGTTTAAATCCTTTTTTCTGTTGCAAATAGGAATATTGGGCAAGTTTCAAAGCAATGAGAAATGATTTTTGTTGGCCTTGGGAACCAAACTTTTTCAGTGGCATTCCACCATGAATGGTAAATATCAGATCATCTTTATGAATTCCCTGACTGGTACGTTCCAGAATACGATCACGCTCGAGGTTCTTTTCCAGAATATTCAAGAAAGAATCTAACATTAGCGGGGATTCATAGTGTAGCTGTACAGATTCGGCATCTTCGGTCAGAAATTGATAATGGCGATCAAATTCGGGCTGAAACTCCGCCATAAATGATCTTCTCTTCTCAAAGATCATATTGCCAACTTCCTCCAGTTGAAAGTTAAGAATTTCAATTACTCCCAAATCCAGGACATTCGTCTGGCGGGCCTGCTTCAACAGCGTATTTCGTTGTGTCAGGAACTTGTTATAGATAATTAAGGTATCAAGGTATTTATTGTCCGTTTGTGAAATCACATTGTCCACAAATTTCCGGCGTTCCTCACTACCATCTGTAACGATAACACTATCATTTGGCGATATCATGACCAAAGGGAAAAGGCCAATATGGTCAGCCAATCTAGGGTAATCTTTTTTATTCTTTTTAAACTGCTTTTTTTGGTTCTTTTTTAAACTGCAGGAAATAACATCACTATTGGAGTCTTTATCAAATTCTCCCTGCACCATAAACCAATCATAACCAGATTTGATATGTTGTGAATCAATGGGGTTAAAATAGCTCTTACAAAGCGACAAGTAGTGGATCGCGTCTAATAAATTGGTTTTCCCAACACCATTATTTCCTGTAAAAGCGTTTACTTCAGGTAGGAATTCCAAAGAAGATTCCGAGTAATTCTTGAAATTTAGAACAGAAAGTTGCTTCAGCCACATAGCTACAAAGATACGCTATTTGGACGGCTAAAAATTATTTTATTTCCTCAAAATCGACAAACTCACCCGCTGTTTCTGTTCCCTTACGCTCGGGTGTTTCCTTCGGTGGAATATAATCAACTTTGATTTTACCTTCAGGTTGTGATCTTTTACTCTCTTGCTGCCCTTGACCGGTAAATTCGTAATAGAAAGTACCACCCTGTCCTTGACTACTATATGCTCCACCCTGTTCCTGCGCTTTCTTCATCAGCTTTTCAGCTGCTTTACGCATTGCAAATGGTAAAAATAATTTGAATAAGAATCTTACTACAAAGTAAACAGCGAATGTAATAAGTATAAATTTTAAAAATGCCATAGTTAATTCGTTGCTATTTTCTCAAATTTAACCAATAAGTCGATAAACTGTTGTCTGTAAATTGTCAGATAAGAAATATTAACAAATTTTAAGACTTTCCCAATTTCCCTTTTGTCTCCATGATCGTGCGGTACAACTCTTCTTGTCTTTGGGTGCCCAGCACATAAGTCAATCCATCTTTATCGGTTAGGTATACCGCGTTTTTTCCTCCCGCAAAAAACTTAATCTTTCCTTTTGTATGTAGGTTATAAACAGGGTTGTTAAAAAAGAATGTACTATAAGGAGCCTTTTCAACCTTGGAAATGGAACCTAGATCTATTTTCACAACACGTGTAGACCAAAGACCACTGATCAGGACATGATCCTGAAATACCTCAATACGAAACAGGACCATATACATCATGATAATAGATGTAATAATAATCCCAACTCCGACGATAAAAAACAATTGACTTGAGATCAAGTGATCAAGGTTGAGATAAAATGCCGTAAAGCAGAATAGTACAAGCACCAAACGCACACTTATCCAAACACGGTCACGTCCTAAATATTGATTTTCCGAATAGAGTACACCTTCTTTCATTTTTTTTAGTATTGAGATAGTAGACTTACGCCTTAATCGCTTTTACAGACTAAAGTAAGGACTTTTTTTGTATTGGCGGTAATCTTATACCGATTATCCATACGATAATTGGCTAACCACAATATATCGCCATTTCCATTGACTACAATAGGAATATTTTCCTTTTCGAATAAACTGATTTTTTTATTGATGAAAAAATCACTTAACTTTTTTCTACCTTCCATGCCCAATGGATAAAAGCTATCCCCGATTTTCCAGGAGCGAATCGTTAATGGAAAAACAAGAAGGTCGTAATCGAGCCTCGCTATCTCTTTGTTGTTCGTGATAACAAGCTCAGTAGATGCACCTATATGGAAACAATACTGCTTCCATTCCACAGTTGATGTTTCTGAAGTGATAATCGCTTCATCCGAAGATATAAATTCCTTTTCTTTGATAAAAAGTTCATCTCTATCCAAAAGCATATGATAACAATCCGATTGAAAAATACGACCAGATTCCCTGCTCCAGGCCTGTTGTAAATCACTTAACACTGCTTTTGAAAAATTAAAACTGGAGAACAATTCGTATAACAAGGGTAAATTATTCAGATATTCCTCCAGATCCTCCTTACGCACAACCCAACCATCACCGGTTGTCCGAAAAAGCCTGTTCCGAATTGGCTCGACAAATTGTTGTAACAAGTGATAGGATTCCTTAAAGTGTGTAATATTCTGTTCAAAAATTTGTTCAAAATCAGGTTGCAGCTTTTTGAAATGAGGAATAATATCTATCCTGATCTTATTACGCGCATACTTTGTTGAAAAGTTGGATTGATCATCCCGATAGGCAATAGCATATTCCCTGACGTAATATTCTATTTCACTAGCTTTGAGAAATAAAAGCGGTCGAATAATACGATCGCGTATAGGCAAGATGCCCTGGAGCCCCTGTAAACCAGTTCCACGTGAAAGATTAAGCAAAACCGTTTCAATATGATCATTGAGGTGTTGGGCCACCGCTATTCGGTCAAACTGAAGTTCCGCCCGGAGTTCTTCAAACCAAGTATAACGGAGTTCGCGTGCTGCCATCTGAATGGACATTTGGTTTTCCTTGGCATAAGTTAGCGTATCGAACTGATTGACAAAAATTGGAATTCCATTATCTGTTGCAAACTTTCTTACCAAAGCCTCATCCAGTTCGGAATCCTTACCACGCAATTGAAAATTACAGTGTGCAATAGCGATCTGATACCCCGCTTTTGCAAATAAATGTGCCATCAACATCGAATCTTTCCCACCACTTACTGTAAGCAATATTTTATCATGAGGCATCATTAAATGCTCCTTTTCAATATATCCCTTTAATCTTTCCAGCACATTCATATAACAAAGTTACGGTATATTTTGGCTGAATGATAAATTCACATCTTAAAATTTGTGAAATCCAATAAAGTAGCAATTAAAATCCATATTTTTGCCTTTGTGAGACAATACATTTTTACCCTGATTGTATTAATTTTAACTGGCTTGACGGTCCAAGCGCAGAAACAGGACGAATTAAAGTTACTTTCTTCGTCGCATATTATTACCGGAAAGAATGGTAACGTGGTTTTTTACCGTCCAGTTTATGAACACGTTGGTTCGACACTATCGTCTGACAGTGGGTATTTACATAATGACAAATTGGGCAGACAATTCTTCGAAGCCTATGGAAATGTGATCATCACCCAACCCGATGGTACACAGATATTTTCCAACAAACTACATTATGAAGCGGCGATGCAGTTGGCCACATTGACTGGAGCTGTTCGTATGGTCAGTACTAGCGGATCAATATTGACTACCGATCACCTGGTTTATAACATGCGCAGTAAAATTGGAAATTACTACAGTGGCGGACGTATTCTCTCTGGAAGTGACACGATTACCAGCCAACGGGCTACCTATTTCGAAAACACCGGCGAATCTTATTTTAACCAAAAGGTAGTTGTCCGCTCAACCAACGTAAAGGTCTACACCGACTCCATGAAATACAATGCCAACACCCGTATAACAGACTTCTATGGTCCTACAAATATGAAGGGGAACAAAGGCGAAAATCTATATACCGAGAAAGGCCGGTATCATATGGCGACTGGTCAGGCCTACTTTTCGAAAAAAAATCTATACACAGAAGGCACTAAATTCCTCAAGGGGGATAGTCTTTTCTATGATAGACAAGTTGGAATCGGTAAAGCCGTGAAAAATGTTGTCTTTGTAGACACACTGGACAAATTCTACGCTTATGGTGGATATGGACTCTATAACGGAAGAAATGAATCCATCACCATGACCGATAAACCTCTGGTTGTCTCTGTCGTTAAGAAAGATTCGACAAAAAAAGATTCTGTCTCCTCATTCTCCCCTGTGCAGAAAAAATCTGAAAAGGAGCTAAAAAAAGAAGCGAAGGAATTAAAGAAAGCTGAGAAAGAGGAACAGAAAGACAACGGGAAAAGCAGCAAAACAGAGGTTGTTACTGATAATAAACAGAAAAAAGACATAACAGAAAATAAAAATATCCTCAGCAAGGATGAGAAATTGAAGGAAAATTCCGAAATGGATTCTGTGTTTATGACAGCTGATACCCTATTCTCACAGATGATCTTCCGACGCGATTATATTGCACGAGATTTTAAATTAAACCGTGAAGGAGGAGCCATCGAAGAAGACAATGAGGTTGATTATGGCGATAAAGATTCCATATCTTCAGATCTTGACTCAACCAATACCCTACAACAAGCAGCAGATAGTCTACAAAAAGGCATAGATAGCCTGCATAAAAATGAAATCAAGAAACCGATCGTTGGCAAAGAGGTCAAAAAAATAACCGATTCAGTTACGAGCAACAAGCAAAATACGCCGAAAAAACAACCGGTAATCGTTGGCGATCAAAATCGCATAGAAATTGAGAAAAACCTGAAAGCGGATAGCGTATTACGTAAAAAAGCGATTATACCGAAGGGTGGGGAATCGGATAAGATAATGGGGGCTGCATTGAAAAATGCACAAGAAGGGAAGCGAGATTCGCTGCCTCAAGATACGGCTAAAACGAGGATCCTAAAAGCCTACTATAATGCACGATTATTTAAATCCGATTTACAGGCTGTTGCGGATTCGATGTATTATGGTATGCAGGATTCGATGTTTAGGTTGATGGGAAAACCGATGATGTGGGCCGAGAATTCACAGATATCAGGAGACACAATATTCTTACAAGTGAAAAATCAGAAACTGGATAACTCCTTGTTGGTCGGAAATGCATTTATGGTTAATGCTACAAGCGACTCATTAAAGTTCAATCAGATTAAGGGTCGAAAGATCACCAGTTTCTTTAGCAATAACCGCATGGAACGCCTCTTTGTCGATGGAAATGCTGAAAACATTTTCTATAACATAGATGAGAAAACGAATATAGCGACGGAGCTCGTTCATGACCGGAGTAGCCGGTTTAAAATTCTGATGGAAGACAATAAGCTCAAAGAATACGTTTCCATCAGAAAAGTCGATGGAAAGGTCTATCCTATTGCAGAGGTTACGGCAGACAAAGAATTTTTACCCAACTTTACTTGGCGCCCTGAAGACCGTCCTAAATCAAAAGCGGATTTATTAAATAGAAAACGTGATCTTTCAAAGTCATCTTTCACCGCTCCGACTGAGAAGGAGACCGAAGAAAATGGAAAAATGAAATCCAAACCTAAAAATGAAAAACAGGTTCAGGAAAAGAAAGTAGAAGACACAAAAACTATTAAACAGGATTCAACGAATATAAAAACCTCGACACCATCGTCAAAAGATAGTACCCAAACGTCCAAAAAGAAATAAAATAGTCCACATACAGGATAAAACCTTCATGTTCTTATAAGCACCAACAGCTATGATAATCACGTGAAGGTTCTTTCTGACCGGTATAAAACAGACATTTTCAGAAAAAAACAAGCGGGACAAAATGGATTTTTGCCCCGCTTGTTTCCATTGCCAACAAAAAGTTTATTGATTAAAATACATCCCAATATTATTTTGTTTTTAAATAATCAGCCAGTTTGCCAACGGCAATCGCCCGATGGCTGATTGCATTTTTTTCTTCGGCACTCATCTCCGCGAAAGTTTTGTCATGACCATCCGGAATAAAGATGGGATCGTAACCAAATCCATCTATTCCCCTACGTTCTTTAATGATCTGGCCTTCAATACTCCCCTCAAAAAAGTGTTGCTGTTCATTCAGGTATAACGAAATAACTGTTTTAAATCGCGCGGTTCGGTTAGCATGGTCTCCCATTCTTTCCAAGACAAGATCAATATTTTTTTCCATATCCCTTGAACCCGAGTACCGCGCCGAATAAACTCCTGGTTCGCCATTTAGCGCGTCTATTTCCAGCCCCGAATCATCACCAAAACAATAAAGACCATATTTGTTTACCAAATAGTCTGTTTTTTGCTTGGCATTTTCTTCAAAGGTCACCCCAGTTTCTGGAATATCATCCTGACAATCGATATCGTTCAAACTTTTAATAACAAAAGCCTCTCCCACTATTGCCTGGACTTCCTCCAATTTATGGGCATTATTTGTTGCGAATACAAGTTCTAGCATCTTCTTTAAATTAAAATTTCATCTGTTGTTTCTTACCAGCTATCAAAAAGACCTGATCAATTGGATAAAGGTTTTAGCCAATTGGGGCCATCAAGCATTAATCTATTTATTATTATGGTGGCCTATTCCTATTCGTTTGCCGAATTGCAGTCTCTTAAATCCCGAATGTATAACATGAGATCCAGGAATTTAGGAAACAATAAACGTTTTAAATTCGTTCCAGAACAGCTTCTTTTTATTGACATCGGCAAACATTTCTTCAAAGCTGAAGGTGTTAAACACTGTAGCTATTCGCCCCTTCATATAAGAATTATGTTCGATTGACGGAAGTTTCAGCGAAGCAGGTTCCACGCCCAATAAAATAATCTTTGTTGGTTGAAAAAACTGCATAATCCGCTTAAAATCATTTGGATTGTGCGCATTTGCTAAATTAACCACAGCAACAGTTTCCTTCCTCAATTTTAAAGCTCCAATTGTTTTTTCGAATGCATCAAGTGCGGCGGGAGAAAAATAAGGATATTCTTCATAGCGCAAGATAAAGAGTATACCCTGATCTTTATTGCCCTGATAGATAAATTCTCCACCTAATACTTCCAGCTCATTATTACCTTGTTCATGACCAATATAACCAGATGTTAAGGTTCCATCTGGAACAGATCGAGTAAGATGATCAGCAGAAGGGATTCCGACAGCAATATATTCTGTATCCTTTGCTTTAGATACAGCTTCCTGAGTTGATTGAAAATCAAAACCATTGGTAAAAATGGTTTCATCCATCAAGGCTTGAAGTGCGACCGGATTATCTGTTGTTAAATTGTTCATCGTTTGAAAAGAAAAATAGTAGAAGGTAAAGATAAACAAGAAAAGAGTAAAAGAAAAAGGAGTAAAGAATAAAGAACCTGCCAAGGCAAAATTCTTGTTCCATACTCCTTTTTTATCAATCGAATAGATTAATGTCCTAAGATATAAGAGAAAATCAAAGGTGCTACGATTGTAGCATCAGATTCTACGATAAATTTAGGTGTATCGATATCCAATTTACCCCAAGTGATTTTTTCATTTGGAACTGCTCCAGAGTAAGATCCATAAGAAGTCGTCGAATCAGAAATTTGACAGAAATAAGCCCAGAAAGGTACTTCCTCCCATTCTAAATCCTGGTACATCATAGGAACCACACAGATCGGGAAATCACCGGAAATACCACCAGCAATCTGGAAGAAACCGACACCTTTACCAGCAGAATTGTTACGGTACCATTCTGTCAGGTAAATCATATATTCAATACCCGATTTCACGGTACTTGCCTTCAATTTACCTTTGATCACATTTGACGCGAAGATATTACCCGTAGTTGAATCTTCCCATCCTGGGCAAACGATAGGTAAGTTTTTCTCAGCAGCAGCTACGATCCATGAATCTTTTGGATCAATTTCATAGTATTGCTCCAACACACCGGAATTAACAACTTGATACAGGAATTCATGTGGTAAGTAACGCTCACCTTTCGCCTCTGCGGCATGCCATACGTCTTCAAGATGTTTCTGTAAACGGCGGAAAGCCTCTTCTTCCGGAATACAAGTATCTGTTACACGGTTGTAGTGATTATCCAATAATTCTCTTTCCTGTTCTGCTGTCAAATCCCTATAATTCGGGATTCTCTTGTAATGTGAGTGCGCAACGAGGTTCATCACATCTTCTTCCAAATTAGCCCCAGTACAAGAAATAAAGTGCACTTTATCTTGACGGATCATTTCTGCCAAAGAAACACCCAATTCAGCAGTAGACATTGCACCTCCAAGGGAGATCAACATTTTTCCACCATCCAAAAGATGCTCCTCGTAACCTTTTGCAGCATCTACTAATGCTGCCGCGTTAAAGTGACGGTAATTATGCTCAATAAATTGAGAAATAGGTCCTTTTTGAGTACTCATGATATTTTCTAACTTTTATAAAAAAACAAGTTCCGCAAAGGTACTGAATATTATCTATTTTAATTTCTATGTCCTGTCAAAACAGCTATTAACGGCTTATTTTTTAACAAATGTAAAAAAACAGACAATTTCTACTTCTTGAGCAGTCTTGAAAAGAAGAAATATGCAGCCACTAAGAAAATGACAATAACAATAAGGACGGCAATCTCTTGGCCACCTATCCCCCAGTTCATGCTATTCATACGCTGTGTATAAAAGTTAAATTACCCATTTCTCGCAGCGATCTAAAAATGCTTGGTCTATATCCGCACCGATACCCGGTTCATCCGAAATATGGATTTTGTAACCTTCATATTGGATCCCTCCGATAACCGGATCCTCTAGGTGACCAACCATACAGGTATCTAAATCAAAAAATTTGACATTTGGTGCAGCATAGGCAAAATGCACTTTGGCGGCTAGGGCCAAGCGTGATTCGAGCATCCCCCCTATCATACAGTTGATACCATACTCCGCGGCGACCTGATTGATTTTCAAGGCTTCCTGAATTCCTCCTGACTTCGAAAATTTGATATTGATATAGTCGCAGGCATCCGCTTTGCAGAGCCGCTCGGCATCATGGTGAGAATAAACCGACTCATCCGCCATAATGGGAACAATCGTTTCGGTACGCAGCTGAGGTAATAACTCATCGTTCCATGTGCGCATGGGCTGTTCGCAAAATTGAATTTTAAAGGGTTCCAGTCCCTGCAGAGCAACGACAGCCCCTTCATACGACCAACCTTGGTTGGCATCGATGCGAATAGGCATCTCAAACCCAACAGCTTTTCGTATTTCACGGATGCGGGCTACATCTGTTTTAGGATCTTTGCCCAATTTCACCTTCAATACCACGGCTCCCCCGTCCTGTAGACCTTTAGCTTTCAATGCCATCTCCTCAGGAGAGGCTATCCCCAGCGTCATATCGGTCGTTATCTCTCTTTTTGTTCCATTTAAAAACTGATAGAGTGGAATACCGGCATGTTTAGCCGCCAAATCATGTAATGCGATATCAAAAGCAGATTTGATGGTTCTATTACCGGCAATGTACAAATCTAGTTCGGCCAAACGTTCGGCAATAATCAATGGATCTTTTCCTTTCCAGATTTTAGCAAAATCACGTGCCAAAACTAGACAGGTATCCTGTGTTTCGCCCACGATCATGGGGAATGCAGAACATTCACCTACCCCGTAAATCCCCGTATCAGTGTGTATGCGGATAAACGTGTTTTGCGCATAATCCATGGTTCCGGTCGCGATAACAAATGGTTCCATCGGAATACTTAATCTGTAGATCTCTATTTCAGTTATTTTCATATTTTCTGTCTATAAAATAAGGCCTATCATTACGGCACAAACAATGTGCAATACTTTGCCTAATTTATACATATTCTTGCAATCACATGCTATTTTTTCCATTTCCAGTAAAAATTATCGCCAAATGATGCATTATTAGGGATTGAAAAATTCAATTAACCCCAAAAAACATTAAATACAATATCCATAATAAAAACAATAAAATGAAACAATAAAATCAAAACAAACACATTTTTATTAGAATATTTATAATATTATCCATTTTTATTCCTATATTAGCAATGTATAATATTTGAAAAGGAAAGATGATTCAACAAAGACCGAAAACGGAGGGCCTTTACGACCCTAATTTTGAGCATGACGCCTGTGGAGTAGGCTTTGTC
The DNA here is from genome assembly GCF_002000245.1 of Sphingobacterium sp. CZ-UAM. Classification (GTDB taxonomy): domain Bacteria; phylum Bacteroidota; class Bacteroidia; order Sphingobacteriales; family Sphingobacteriaceae; genus Sphingobacterium. Next base: position 169,152 of record NZ_MTCM01000005.1, read on the forward strand.
GCCCATATTAAAGGGAATAAATCACACGCACAAGTGAAAGACGCGCTGACCATGTTGGAGAACATGGAGCATCGTGGCGCCTGTGGTTGTGACCCCGAAAGTGGTGACGGAGCCGGTATCATGATTCAGCTGCCACACGAATTTTTATGGGAAGAATGTATCAGCTTAGGGATACAGCTAGAGGAACCGGGTTATTATGGGACAGGAATGGTTTTTCTGCCTAAAGAAGAAACCATGAACAAAATATGTAGGGACTTGATTGAGGAAGCGACAGCAGAAAGGGGCATGAAATTCCTTGGCTATCGTCCAGTACCAGTCAATCGTGAAGGTATTGGACCAACAGCCCTCAGTGCCGAACCTGAAATCGTTCAGTTTTTTGTTAGCAGACCGGACGGAGTTTCAAACACTGAAGAATTTGAACGCAAACTTTTTGTTCTACGTCGCCTGATCATCCAAAAAGTTAAACAACAACAAGAATACCCTCTCCCACTTTACTTTGCATCGCTTTCTTGCAAAACTATCATTTACAAAGGTCAATTAACAACATACCAAGTCGGCACTTATTATCTTGATTTGCGTGATCCTCGTGTGGTATCCGCCTTTGGATTGGTACACTCTCGCTTCTCGACCAACACTTTTCCTTCTTGGTCGTTAGCGCAACCATTCCGTATGCTGGCACACAACGGTGAGATCAACACCTTGACGGGTAACCTCAATTGGTTTTATGCAGGCATGCGCGCCCTTTCGTCTCCATATTTCACTGAGGAAGAAATGGAAATCCTGCTTCCTGTTGTTGATCGGGGTCAATCAGACTCCGCCTGTCTAGACAATGTTGCCGAGCTCCTTTTACATAGTGGTCGTAGCCTGACGCACGTTATGCTGATGTTGGTGCCGGAAGCTTGGGATGATAATGCACAAATGGATCCGCTGAAACGCGCATTCTATGAATATCATGCTACGCTGATGGAACCCTGGGATGGTCCTGCAGCCTTATGTTTTACAGATGGTAAACATATCGGAGCAACACTGGACCGTAACGGTTTACGTCCATTACGTTATGCCGTAACCTCTGATGATCGTGTCGTAGTTGCTTCCGAAGCTGGCGCACTGCCGATCGAGGAATCAACCATTATTAAAAAAGGCCGCCAACAGGCAGGCAAGATATTTCTTGTCGATATGGAACAAGGCCGTATCCTGACCGACGAGGAGGTAAAAGACCAATTGATCAATCAGCAACCCTATAGTGAGTGGCTGGACAATTATAAAATCAAGTTGGAAGAACTGGAAGAACCCCGTGTCACCTATACCTATCTTTCCAAAGAATCCGTTTTCAAATATCAAAAAACATTTGGTTTCTCAAGAGAAGACCTTGAAACAATTCTGACACCGATGGCATTGACCGGATATGAACCAACTGGTTCAATGGGCTCCGATGTTCCTTTGGCTATTCTCTCCGATCAACCACAGCATATCTCAAGTTACTTTAAACAATTCTTTGCACAGGTAACCAATCCACCGATCGATCCAATCCGTGAACGCCTGGTGATGAGTCTGGCCACTTTTATCGGTAATGCCGGAAATATCCTAATCGAGGACAAAAAATTCTGTCACTGTGTGACTTTGCCTCATCCGATTCTTACTTCCAAAGAACTCGAAAAATTGCGTTCTATTGATACCGGATTATTCCAGGCAAAAACCATCCAATCTTATTTCCGTTCCGACGGGAAACCTGGCTCACTGGAAGCAGGTCTAGAGCGTCTATGCAGATATGCCGATGATGCTGTACGTGATGGTTTCCAGGTATTGATCCTTTCTGACCGTGCTATCGATTCCAAACACGCTGCCATCCCTTCGCTACTTGCGGTGTCAGCGGTCCATCACCACCTGATCAAAACCGGCAACCGTGGCGCTGTAGGTTTAGTCGTCGAAGCTGGTGATGCCTGGGAAGTACACCACTTTGCCTGCCTATTGGCTTTTGGCGCTACTGCGATCAACCCATATATGGCACTGGCAAGTATTCGGACCATGAAGGAACAAAACACCTTGGATACTGAACTAACCTGGCCTGAGCTTTCTAAAAACTACGTGAAAGCGGTCAACAATGGTTTGTTGAAAATATTCTCCAAAATGGGGATTTCAACCTTGCAGTCCTATCATGGTGCACAGATCTTTGAGGTACTTGGTATTGATAAATCTGTTGTTGACAAATTCTTCTGCGGCGCAGTATCCCGTATCGGTGGTATGACATTGGATGATTTGGCAAAAGAGGCTCTATCTAAACACTGGCGTGGATTTGAAAAAAGCCGTACACCACAGAACCTATTGCCTGAGGGTGGTATCTATCAATGGAAACGCCGTGGCGAAGGTCACTTGTGGAATCCTGATACCATTCACTTATTACAGCAAGCATGCCGTACCGGAGATTATGCTACATATAAAAAGTATGCGAGCAAGATAAACGAACAGAAAGAGCATATGTTTACCCTTCGCGGGCTGTTGGATTTTGCTAAGCACCGCAATTCCATCCCATTGGAGCAAGTTGAGCCTGCAAGTGAAATCTTAAAACGTTTTGCAACTGGCGCGATGTCCTTTGGCTCTATCTCTCACGAAGCACATAGTACCCTTGCGATTGCGATGAACCGCATCGGTGCAAAATCGAATACCGGTGAAGGGGGGGAAGATGAATTACGCTATCAACCGTTGCCCAATGGTGATTCCATGCGTTCGGCTATCAAACAAGTCGCTTCCGCACGTTTTGGTGTAACTTCCAATTACTTAACACAAGCAGACGAGTTACAGATCAAAATGGCACAAGGAGCTAAACCGGGAGAAGGTGGTCAATTACCAGGTCCTAAAGTAGATGCCTGGATTGCAAAAACCAGACACTCTACTCCAGGTGTAGGTCTGATTTCACCACCACCGCATCATGACATTTATTCCATCGAAGATTTGGCACAGTTGATCTTTGACTTAAAGAATGCAAACCGTCAAGCAAGGATCAACGTGAAGCTCGTATCTAAGGCTGGTGTTGGAACGATTGCCGCTGGTGTTGCCAAAGCACATGCCGACGTCATCCTGATCGCTGGTTTCGACGGCGGAACCGGAGCTTCGCCAATTAGTTCGATCAAACATGCCGGACTACCTTGGGAACTAGGGCTTGCAGAAGCACATCAGACCCTTGTAAAAAACAAACTGCGTAGCCGTGTTGTCCTACAAGCTGATGGACAGGTAAAAACAGGTCGGGACATTGTCATCGCTACACTATTAGGTGCTGAAGAATGGGGCGTATCCACAGCGGCATTGGTTGCAGGAGGCTGTATTATGATGCGCAAATGTCATCTGAATACTTGTCCTGTTGGGGTAGCTACACAAGATCCTGAACTGCGTAAGCTATTCTCCGGAAAACCCGAAGATATCGTCAACCTATTCACCTTCCTTGCCGAAGAAGTACGTGAAACGATGGCATACCTGGGTTTCCGCACCATCAACGAAATGGTCGGCCGAGCACAATTCCTCAAAAAACGTGAAAATATCGACCATTGGAAAGCTAAGAAGATCGACTTTACCGATATCCTTCATGTGGAACGCAATGAGCCGGGGCAATCATTGTATAATACCGAAGAACAAGATCACGGCATGGCCATGATTTTGGACTGGGGATTATTGAAACAATCGAAATTAGCTTTGGAAAGCAAAACTCCGGTATTTGGAACTTTCAAAGTAAAAAATACCGACCGTACTATCGGAACAATGCTATCCAATGAGATCTCCAAATTATATGGATCTGAAGGATTACCTGATAACACCATCAACTTCAAATTTGAGGGTTCCGCAGGTCAGAGCTTTGGCGCATTTTCAACAAAAGGACTTTCCTTTGAATTACAGGGAGAAGCCAATGACTATGTCGGTAAAGGCCTATCAGGCGCACAACTGGCAATCTATCCAGTAACAGAAAGTGCTCTTGTACCTGAAGATAACATCATCATTGGTAATGTGGCCTTATTCGGAGCTACATCAGGACACCTATTCGTCAATGGACAGGCAGGTGAGCGTTTTGCCGTTCGTAATTCAGGTGCTACTGCTGTCGTGGAAGGTGTAGGTGATCACGGTTGTGAATATATGACTGGTGGCCGTGCGCTGATTCTTGGTGCAACAGGGCGCAACTTTGCAGCCGGGATGAGCGGTGGTATCGCTTGGATCTACGATATCAACGCTGATTTCCGCGAAAACTGTAACCTGGAGATGGTCGACTTGGATCCATTGGAAAGTGAAGATGAAACAGCGATTATAGCTTTATTGAAACGCCATGTGCTATTGACCAACAGCCGTAGAGCAGATTTCATCTTACAGAATTGGGCCCGGGAAAAAAATAAATTCATAAAGGTATTCCCTAGAGAATACAAAAATGTTATTCGTCAAAAATTAGTTGAAGCATAAAATAGGAAGCACAGATCATGGGAAAAATTACAGGTTTTAAAGAATTTGAGCGCGTGCTTCCAACAAAAGAAGCTGTTGAAGGCCGTGTACAGCACTTCAAAGAATTTAATAAAGGATATTCTGAGAATGAGCTAAATAAGCAAGCTGCACGTTGTATGGATTGCGGTATTCCGTTTTGTCATTCAGGCTGTCCACTGGGCAATGTTATTCCTGAATTCAACGATGCGGTATATGACGGAAAATGGGAAGAGGCCTACCAAATCCTGACCTCCACCAATAACTTTCCAGAATTTACAGGTAGAATATGTCCGGCACCCTGCGAATCTGCTTGCGTGCTTGGAATCCATAGCACACCGATCACAATCGAAGAAATTGAAAAGCATATCATTGAGATTGCATTCAAAAAGGGCTATGTTAAAGCTCATAAAAGCTATTTAAAAACAGGCAAGCGTATTGCTGTTGTCGGTTCTGGCCCAGCCGGACTTGCCGCTGCAGCACAATTGAATAAAGCCGGCCACGATGTCACAGTTTTCGAACGTGACGATCAGGTCGGGGGCTTGCTCCGTTATGGTATTCCAGATTTCAAACTGGAGAAATCCGTTATTGACCGCCGGATTAATTTAATGAAAGAATCAGGAATTGAGTTCAGAGTGGATACCGAGGTAGGTAAAGACATTAGTTTTTACGAACTCAAGGCTTATGATGCTGTCGTTTTGGCGACGGGTTCAACAGTACCCTGGCATATGCAGTTACCGGGACACGAAGCCAAAGGGATACACTTCGCTATGGACTTTTTGAAACAGCAAAACAAAGAAGTAAGTGGCATTAGTATTGACCAGGAACGTATTTTAGCGACAGATAAACATGTTGTGGTTATTGGTGACGGCGATACAGGTTCAGACTGTATAGGAACCTCCAACCGTCATCGAGCCAAGAGTATTACCCAAATCGCCCGTAAACCAATTCCATCAAAAGAGCGTTTAAAAAACAATCCCTGGCCAATGGACAAAGTGACCTTTGGGACCTCCTCTTCGCAAGAAGAAGGCTGTGAACGCCTTTGGGCAACGGAAACACAAGAGTTCATCCACGACGAAAATGGCCACGTTAAAGCCGTAAAAGTCAAAGAGGTTCAATATGAAGTTGACGAATTTGGGCGCCGTACAAGATTGGGCGAATCCGAAGTTCGTGAAATCCCCGCAGATCTCGTTTTATTGGCTATTGGCTACAAACATACAGAGCAAAGGTTATTGGAACAGCTCGGTGTTCGCGTGGACGAAAAAGGAAATATTCTGGCTAATGATAAAGATTACCAAACCTCCGTCGAAAATATCTTCACGGCAGGCGATTGCCGTAAGGGACAATCGTTGGTTGTCTGGGCAATTTCCGAAGGCCGGGAGTGTGCAAGAAAAGTAGACGAATACCTTATGGGATATTCCGAGCTCGAAAGCAAGGATTTCCTCGCTGCACAAAATGCCTAAAGCCTGGCGATCCATATACCCTTCAGCATAAAGAGAAAGTCGGCCAATAGGCTTACCCTCGATGCTTTAGAATATTTAATCAAATACAAAAAACGCCTGCTGAAGTGAATATCAACAGGCGTTTTTGTTATACAACATTTACTTTAACGGAGTCTTTAACTTGATGAAGTAAATACCATTCTTATCAACGGTATTTATAGCAGGTAATATCTTAGATTTATAAATCCCCTCTCCTGTAACCCCGAAATCATCATCATTACATATTGCAATTAAAGAAGAATTAATAACAGCCAACCCTTCTGCTTTATCGTGCGGATATAATTCTTTGATGTCTGTCATTAAATCAGACACTAATGTTTTTTTTACAGGTATTATATTATTCGCAGCCAGGGTAGCAGCGTCTTTTAGTTCTTCTACACTCTTCCCATAAAACAGCTTCCCATTCTCCCCATTTTTATCATCAGATATATCCGTTGCCCCCGAAAGGTCTATATGATAGATTTTTTTGAATACCTTGTTCCGTGTTGCCGCCGTCGCATATTCACCGTCACGTTCCAGTACAATAAACGTAGAGTTAGACACCGCAGCAATTTCACTCACGGCTTGCAGGTCCGGCTGTTCCATCATATAGACATACTGTTTTGTATTTCCTGTCGCAATATCCATAGTGACTATACGGATAACCAAAGAATTCTTCACCGCATCCTTAGAAGGATTATAGAGGGGAAATTGCATGATACCAACCAGTGTCTTTCCATCCGGCGTAATAGTCAAGCCCTCCATTCCGCGATTTGGACGACGCTTAGCAAATACCAATGGTAATTTCTTCCCTGTTGTCCAAGGATTGATCCGCTCAATCTCCTTTCCAGAAGCATCAAAGTGAACAATATGTGGCCCATATTCGTCACTTACCCACCAAGAGCCATCGGCAGCTCTCGCCAATCCTTCCGAGTCGATACCGTCTTCGCTTTTTCCCAAATCATTTCCATTCGTATCCAACGCTTTTTCTCCCGACCCACCTTTACCCTCAGGGTTCGGCAAGCCGTTCAATTTTACGCCGTTTTTATTCTTTAATTCAATTGCTGATTCAAAAACCAGCACATTATCTTTTAATCGAAATTTACCGATCTGCGGTGTAAACATTGGGTTAGCAAAAACTTTGCTGTTTTTCTCTGTTCCATCAATATTTGGTCCACGATCCGTTAATAAATAAAAGACGGTTTTATCATTCGGATCCTGAACCATAGAAGACCCATACCCACCATTGTATACCTTGACTTCACCAACCGTACCCAATACTTTTGGATCTGTGGCTACTGCCTTATCCGGATAAGTTAAATTAACAATTGGATCGATTATCTTTGACACATCGTCCTTACTGCAGGAGGCACACAAAAGAGCAATCCCCAAGGCACTGTATAATTTTCTCATAATTTGTTCTATTATCCTGCAAACATAAACCTCGCATATTAGGCAATCATTAACAAATGTTTAAATAACTTACATCCACCACCACATCATAATGACAAATAAAAATAGCTTGCCTTTATGGAATTTGATTTTTCATTGCATCCAAGGAAAAATAGGCAAAGGAGTTTGAGCGCGTTCCGACTCCGATAAAAATAAACCAACAAATTTATACGGATGAAAAAGACAATATTAGCCCTCCTCACCCTATTGGTATTTTCCAATGTGGATACAAAGTCTCAAGTAAGACCTGCCCGTGAGGTACCCAGCTTAAAAATAAAAAACGAGCAAGGTATCGATGCAGCAAAACTGGTCGACCTAAAAGTAGCTGTCAGTATTTTTGGAAATATTGCAAAAACATCGATGACCATGACTTTCGAAAACAGCACAGACCGGGATCTTGAAGGGGAACTTACTTTCCCGATGCCTGAAGGTGTTTCCGTTAGCGGTTATGCACTGGATATCAACGGAAAACTACGTCAGGCGGTACCGGTAGACAAACATAAAGGCACCGAAGTTTTTGAAAGTATAGAAACACGACGTGTAGACCCCGGATTGCTCGAAAAAGTAGAAGGAAACAATTTCCGAAGCCGAATCTATCCCCTACCTTCGAAAGGACGACGTACGATCCAGATCAGTTATTCCGAGAACTTAACACCAGAATCCGATCAGGCATTATATTATTATCTGCCTTTGAACTATAATTTCCTTATTGAAAACGTCGAGCTGAACATCAATGTCTACCAAGGCAATAAGAAGCCAAGCTTTACAGAGCTGCCTGATGGTTCCTTGGCATTTACTGAACAAAACCATAACTACGCAGCTACATTACATAAGCAAAAGTTTAAATCCTCAAAGAATCTCGCGATTAAACTCCCTTTAAGCGAAAACACCGTCTCAGGATTAAAACAATTCAACCAGGATAGCAGTTTTTACTTTCTTGCCAATGCGAAATTGGAAATACCCAAGCAGACGCAAAAAAAATGGGGCAACAGTATCGCCATTATCTGGGATCGTTCATTAAGTTCAAAAAATAGAGATCTCGAAAAAGAGTTGAGCCTCCTGGATCAGTTTTTCAGTGACAACCAGAATATATCCGTGGATCTAGGTTATTTAGACATACGTTTCAGCAAAGCCCGGACATTTCAGATCAGTCAGGGAAACTGGGAAGAGTTGAGAAATTATCTAAAACAGACTGTCTATGATGGTGGAACTGACTATAGCCAAGTAAAGAGCGGCGTACTGCATGGCGCAAATTACCTGTTTTTCAGCGACGGACTTTCAACATTCGGCAAGGGTAAAATTGAACTTGATCAGCCTACTTACTGTATCACCTCCTCAAGCAGTTCAGACTATGCCAATCTAAAACAAATTGCTCAGGCCCATTATGGGAAAATGATTAATTTGACAAATACGACCGTAACTCAAGCCTACAGTACGTTAAATCTGCTCGACCTGCTCTTTTTCGGAGTAAAAGAACAAGATGCTTTTACAGAAATCTATCCTGAGAAAGGCTCACCTGTTCAATCTTATTTTTCTGTCTCGGGACTTGGCAAAGACAGTAGGGCAAAAGAAATCACAGTTTTAGTCGGTGATGGCACACAGATCATTAAAGAAATCAAAGTGCCATTAAAACCCGACAATGGAGAGATCGATCTGCAACAGATCTGGGCGCAGAAAAAAATAGAGGCCTTGGACGTCCAATACGAAGATCATCGTGAAGAAATCGAGGCAATCGGAAAACAGTTTGGCATAGTGACACGAAATACCAGTCTAATTGTTCTGGAAGATGTGGAAGATTATGTACGCTATGCAATTATGCCGCCAGCAGAGTTACTTCCCGAATACAACCGACTCCTAAAAGAAGAACGTATAGAAAAGGAAGAACGTGTAGCAGATTTATTGACCCTGGCCCACAATATCACCGAGCAACTCCAATCCTGGTGGAATACCGACTTCCAGCAAAAAACCAAATATCCACAACGGGGCCGGCCTACTGATACAACTATTGCACAAGAGGCTCCAATTGCCAGCACCACCATCCCACATCTCCCCACTCCTCATTCGGCAAGCCCTGTGGCCACACCACCGGTCGTGGAATCCAGATCATCAGTGGGGACTAGTGACGGCAAGAGCATGTCTGCAGTCGCCAATTCAAGAGCTACTACTGAAGCGGCCAGCGAAGTAACACTCGAAGAAATCTCATCGAAGGATGTACTTAAAGAATCCGTCACGATAGTCGCTGACGAAGCTGTAGATGTACCCGTAGCTGGAGTAGGGGCGACCAATACCCTCAGCAACGCAACCGGCAAAATCAGTATTCCCGAAATAAAGGAAGACAATGCTTACCTAAAGAAGCTCAATCAATCCAAAGATCCTTACAAAAGCTATCTTCAGCTACGGGATCAGTATATGGGAACACCGACCTTCTATTTCGATGTTGCCAACTTCTTTTTCAAAAAGGGAGATAGGCAAAAGGCTTTACTCGCCCTAAGTTCGTTGGCTGACCTGCAAATCGAAAATGCAGATCTTTACAAGACCATTTCCTACAAGCTTAGGGAATGGGGAGATGTTGACAATGCATTGTATATAACTGCTAAAGTACTGAAATGGAGACCAATGGATCCGCAAAGTCATCGTGATTATGCCCTGGTATTACAGGATAAGGGTCGGTACAAAGAAGCGCTGGAACAACTTTATGGCATTTTGACACAAAGTTATTCACCCGAGGCCGCTAATCGGGACGATGGCATTGAGGAAATCCTTGTGATGGAGATCAATAACCTTATCAAACTCCAGAAAAGTGCAACGGCTAAAGTTGCTGTGGAAAAGAAACTTGTCGCTGACTTACCTGTTGACATGCGGGTAGTCATCAATTGGAATTCCCAAAATACCGATATTGATCTCTGGGTCACAGACCCCAATGGAGAAAAATGCTTTTACAGCAACCCCGCAACAGCCATTGGAGGTCGGCTAAGTAATGATTTTACAGGAGGCTATGGTCCAGAACAATTCTTATTAAAAAAAGCATTGAAAGGGAAATATAAAATAGAAGTTGATTTCTATAACGATAGCTCCTTGACTCTGGCTGGCCCTGCCGCTGTCTTAGCTGAAATCTTCACCTATTATAGTTCAGGAAGACAAGAGCGCAAACTCACAACGATCTACCTTGACCGCGACAAAGAAAGAAATATGTTAGTGGGAGAATTTATATTTTAGTTCGCCTGAAAGATAGGATGAGGGTGGGGTTCAAAAGAAGCAAATCCGCTGCATTTGAAGAGTGAAATAGATCTGCAAGCGAGTAAGAGTAGAGTGAAAGAATATGAGCAGAGTGAAAGAAAAAAGGTGTCCAACTTTGCTGGACACCTCAGTAATCTTTAGTGCAATTTGCGGATGATTAGCTCCTTTTGTCGTTTCTCCAACTTCGTTTTCACATAAGGATAGGTAAATACAGCACCGAGAACGATACATGCTCCGAGATAAAACCCACCGCTCATGGTTTCCTTCTGTCCAAAAATCAACATCGCCAAAAGTATACCATATACCGGCTCGAGGTTAGTCGTCAATGCAACAGTAAAAGCCGATAGTTCCTTCATCACCGCTACTCCCATCACATAGGCTACTGCCGTACAGACTACCCCCAACAACAGCAGATAGATCAAATCCTGTTGTCCTAGATACATCTCAGTACTAAAATCCCCTGTGAATAGCATTAATATACTGATCCAAAAACAGGCTCCTAGCATTTCATAAAATGTAATCAGCGTTGGACTGGATTTCTTGACCATCCTAGCATTGGCAATAGAAAATATACTTGCACAGAAAGCGCAACCGAGGCCAGCCAATAGACCAAGCAGATAATGTGTCTCAAACGAAAATATGGTGTAAATCCCCAAAATGATTACCAGACCAACGACAATATCCAATAACGCGATACGTCTTTTGTTAACAATAGGTTCCAATATAGCCGTAAACAATGTCACAGAGGATAAAGTTACCAAAGTCACCGAGACCGTTGATACTTTGATGGAATAGAAAAATAAGACCCAATGTAAACCAACAATAGCCCCCACCATAAAAAACTGGAAAAACTGTTTTCTAGAAACCAATATCGATTGTTTGGTCAACAGAAAATAGGCCAGTAGTGAAACAGACGCTATCGCTACACGATACCAAACCAGGTGAATGGCAGAAACAGAAATGAGACTACCCAAAATCCCTGTAAACCCCCAAATAAGAATTGTTAAATGCAGAATTAGAATATTCCGATTTAGCTGAATTTTAGACATATTCAATAGAATATAAATTATTTTGTAATAGCGATGAAACGATTAGCAGCAGCGCTTATTTTTCCCTTTGTTATATTAACTGCTTAAGCCAATGTGATATGAATTGGAGCTATTTTGGTGCTTTTATCGCAAGATAAACTGCGACCAATAAAAAAGTCACATTTGGAATCAATACCGCTATCAATGGCGGCAATCCCCCTTTCAGTGAAAACATGGTAGCAAACTGGATAAAAACAATATACGTAAAACTTAAGCCGATTCCGATACCCAAACTTAAACCGATCCCCCCCCTGACTTTCTTGGAAGAAAGCGCAACTCCCATAAGTGTCAAAACAAAAGCCGAAAATGGATAAACATAACGTTTATATTTTTCAAGCAACAGATCATTCATGACTCCTGTCCCCCTAGTTTTCTCTTTATGGATACGGACATTAAGTTCCCGCGTGTCCATTGCAGTAAACATATTATCCCTTAATTCAAAATCCGAGGGTTTCATATCCAAGGTCGTATCTTTGACTGTCCCTTTGTCCATTCGCTCATGTAGCCCATTGATAATCCGGTTTGTGTAGCCCTCTATTTTCCATTTCGTCGCTACGGAGTCCCATGTGATACGGTCCGCCATCATCTTCTCTCTTAAGGTATCACCTTTGAAAATCTCCAGCACAAAACCATAGCCCGTCTTGGTGGTGTTATCGAAATTATCAATATAAACGTAGCTGTTTTTATCCAACTGCATATGTGTGGATACCCGGGAGTTATCCTTCAAAGGTTTTACATAAATATTCTCAAAATCCACTTTCATTTTATTCGTATGTGGAATAATGAATATATTAAATATGAAAGAAACAGCAAAGATTATTGTTGCGGCAATCATATATGGTCGCAACAAACGGTTGAAACTGTACCCCGCACTTAATATCGGAACAATCTCCGTCTGATCCGCCATTTTCGACGTGAAAAAGATAACTGCAATGAAGTTAATTAATGGACAGAGAAAATTAAGATAGAATGGAATAAATCCCGCATAATACTCAAAGACAATCTTATCTAAAGGTGCCTTATATTTCAGAAAGTCATCCAATCTTTCGGATACATCAAAGACGACCATCACCACGGTGAATATGGCCATCGTAAACACGAATGTTGTCAGGTACTTTTTGATGATGTAACGATCGATTAACGAAAGCATATTGTTAGATTTGAGTATTAAGATATGAGATTTGAGACTCTACTACTGCAAGCCTAGGACTTACATACTTTATCTATATTTTATTTTTTATTTGACGCTATTACAAACGCTGATCCAAAATTTTCACCATTTTATTTTTCCAGTCATAGAATGTTCCGTCGATGATTTTCTCACGGGCTTGATTGACCAACCAAAGATAAAAATGTAAATTGTGTAATGAAGCGATTTGCGCGCCCAAAATTTCCTGCGATTTTATCAGATGCCGTAAATAAGCCTTTGAATAGAATTGATCGGCATGTAAATCACTTTCCGCTTCAATAGGCGAGAAATCATCCTTCCATTTTTCATTCTTGATATTGATGATCCCATTTTGTGTAAAGAGCATACCATTCCGCGCATTACGCGTTGGCATCACACAGTCAAACATATCAACTCCCAAAGCGATATTTTCCAGGATATTCACTGGCGTACCTACCCCCATTAGATAACGCGGTTTTTCTTTAGGTAAAATATCACAGACCACTTCGGTCATTGCATACATTTCCTCTGCTGGCTCTCCGACAGATAATCCACCAATTGCATTCCCATCCCGATTAAAGGATGCGATTGTTTCCGCGGATTTTATTCTTAAATCTTTGTAAACTGATCCCTGTACAATCGGAAACAATGTCTGATCATAGCCATACAGCGGATCCGTACTATCAAAACGATCGACACAACGTTTCAACCAACGATGAGTCATATCCAATGAACGACGTGCATAACCATAATCACATGGGTAAGGCGTACATTCATCAAATGCCATAATGATATCCGCACCGATAATACGCTGTGTATCCATTACATTTTCAGGCGTAAAAAGATGTTTTGAACCATCAATATGCGAACGGAAAGTTACTCCCTCTTCTTTAATCTTACGCACTTCTGTCAAGGAATAGACTTGATAACCACCGGAATCTGTCAAAATCGGACGGTCCCAGCCATTAAACTTATGCAATCCGCCAGCCTTGTTCAATACATTCAATCCCGGACGCAGATAAAGATGATAGGTATTCCCTAGAATAATCTGTGCTTCAATATCATTTTTCAACTCATGCTGATGAATGGCCTTCACCGTACCGGCAGTACCAACAGGCATAAAAATAGGAGTTTGAATAGGACCGTGTGCAGTTTCAACAACACCCGCACGTGCTTTTGATAGTCTATCTTGTGCTTGTAGCGTAAATTTCATTAATATTTTCCTCTGAGACTAAGTTCATTTTAGTAGACTGACCTCCGTATATATTTTTCCATTAATACCGCGAGACTGTTTTCAACGACGGAAATATGGTTCCGCTAGCGTGTATATTGACATCCGTCTTTTCCTAAAATATGTTGCAAAAATACTATAAAAAGATTTGCAAACAGGATGTTTCGGGAATAAATTATCATTTTCCTTTATAAAAAGATTATGATTGCGCTTATCTTTGTGGGCTATGCTTGACCTACATGTATTTTTGGCCAATCTTCCATATATTGTATTTGGAATATTAGGTCTTTTCCTATTGGCACAATTATATTACATCTTATTTGTTTACAGCAAATTGAGCAGGTACCAAATTGAATCTAATCAAACGGAAACCGATCTTCCGCCCCTATCTGTTATTATCTGCGCGCACAATGAGCAGGATAATCTTCGGGAATTCCTACCCAGTATCCTAAATCAAGATTATCCCAATTTCGAAGTGATTGTCGTCAACGATTTCTCGACAGATGAAACCCCTTGGGTACTGCAGGAGTTTGATGAACAATATGCCCATTTAAAGATTGTTGAGATCAAGGAACATATCCGATTGAAACATGGTAAAAAATTCGCAGTAAGTATGGGGATCAAGGCTTCAAAACACGAGACCTTGGTATTTACCGATGCAGATTGCGCTCCACAATCCGATCAGTGGCTGAAAGAGATAGCATTCGCCTTTAAGCCTGAAACCGAAATCGTATTGGGCTATTCACCTTATTTTAAGAAAAGAGGGCTACTCAATCTCTTAATCCGGTTCGAAACGAGCCACACAGCCATGAGTTACCTCGCCTATGCACTCAAAGGAGATGCTTATATGGGCGTGGGCCGCAACATGGCCTACAAGAAAGGGCTCTTCTTTCGCAACAAAGGATTTGCAGCTCACATGCATATTAAATCAGGTGACGATGATCTTTTTGTCAATCAAAATGCAACAGCGATAAATGTCAATATCGCCCTTTCACCGGCCGCTATTGTTTACTCCGCACCCAAAACAACTTGGAAAAGCTACTATAAACAAAAAGCAAGACATTCAGGTGCCTCTACTATTTATAGAAAACGTCACCAGCGCATGCTGGGCACACAACTGGTATCTGCTGTATTGTTCTACCTAACCCTAATCGCGGTGGCTATTGCGTTCCCTTCTTTTTGGTATGTTGCCCTTACGGCTTACCTATTGAGACTATTCTGCCAATGGGCCGTTTTTACAGCTATTTACAAGAAACTTGAAGTGAAAGAACTGATTTGGTGGCTTCCTTTGGTAGACTTCATCTACTATTTCTATATTTGCATCAATGGTTTGTTCAGCCGAAAGAAGAAAAAAATAAGCTGGAAATAATTCACCCTTAAAACATCACATTTTGAATCCTACAGTCGATATCATATACAACTATTTCCCGAAATTAACGGATACACAGAAAGAGCAGTTTGCCAAACTTGCAGACCTCTATACTTTATGGAATAGTCAGATCAATGTAATTTCACGTAAGGACATCGATAGTCTATACCTTCACCATGTCTTACATTCATTGGGCATTGCCAAATTTGTACAGGAGCTAGCTCCAGGAACACAGGTTTTAGATGTCGGAACCGGCGGCGGTTTTCCGGGTATTCCCATGGCGATCCTGTTTCCAGAAGTTAAGTTTCATTTAGTGGATTCTATCGGAAAAAAAATCAAGGTAGTTCGAGAAGTGGCTGCAGCGCTTGGCCTTAAGAATGTTGAAGCTGACCACATTCGCGCAGAACAATTGGACGATAAATATGATTTTGTCATCTCTCGGGCAGTAACCAGACTTGGAGAGTTCACCCCCTGGATCCGAAATAAATTTGTAAAGAAAGATAAAAATGGAATCCCGAACGGAATTCTATATCTGAAAGGTGGCGACCTCAGTGAAGAAATCAAAGAATCCAAATTAAAAGCCGAATTGCACCCGCTCTCGAGCTACTTTAAGGAAGATTTTTTCGATACGAAATACTTGGTATACGTACCGATGTAGTTAAAGTTGTGCATTACCCATAGGAAACTGAAGCCGCCTATGGATAATGTCTACAGAATCTAGATAATATGTTAAGCACTTATGTATATAAGCGATCTTCTCATACCGATCATGCTCACGGAACCACTTTATAGTGGGTTCATAATATATCCTAAATTTGCGCAATGAATCTCCGGACAACTTACTGTATTCTTTCGTCAGCAGGTGCCATTCCTCCCGAATCAGATCCTGTTGGTATTCCTTTTCAAACTGTCGCTGAAGCTTTCTCGCATTCCGTCCTTTTCGACTTAATTTATTATAAAGCTTATTAATACTAAGCCCTATCCCACCTTTCTTGGGTAAGGCGACCATCTCCTTGCTATCCCCTAAGGCGTAAATGGATTTGTAAGTTTCTTTTTTTTCGTTAAGCCTGTCGTCGGCTGGGTTATTTTTACGCTTCACCTGGACTGTATCTAACCGAAGCGTATCTTTTCCATTCTTCTTTTTTACGGTATCCTGCAAAACGAATTCTACAGGCTGAGCGAAAACCGGCCGATCACAAGCAAAATAAACGCAAAAAGCGACTAAAAACAGGAAACCAATACGTGCCATATCTATAATTGATTACCCTAAGATAATCAACAGGAAATAAGGCCGAAATGACTTTAACGATCTTTAACTTATACGACTTATTGCCCCAGTTCTTTTTTGATCTCCTCACCGATCAGGTTAATCTCTTCGTCCATGCCGAACATTGGCAACTCAGTTTCAGGATTCAGTTTCAACCAAGTCGTATCCGTATCCTTAATAATTTTCACATATTCCATTCCATCTTTAAAGACTACATAGGTATCTTCCTCTTCCGGAAAAACAGAATAAATCACGTCACCTAACTCGATATCAAAAGGTTCTTTCATTTCCATGCTAAAAATATTGTTAATCAAGCAAAGCTACCAAATCCAGCACATTCTTTCCAAACAGGGCCTCAATTTCTTCCCCATAAAAGAAAGTTCGCAAATTGCACCACTAACACAATTAAATATTCCCGTTTCAAATATACCTTACATTATTCAACAGCTCATCCCTTTTATGAAATCCAAAGAATGTGTCGTAGTCTCACGACTTCCCCAACGTCTTCTTATCAAAGCAATGTATGTTAACAAGAATAATCTTCAAAATGACTTTCATTCTAACGAAAAGTCATACAAGAAGTTATAAATTTTCATTATATTTAAAACACCGATTATGAAACTAATTTATCCCATAGCTTTGACTAAGATCAAGGGCATTGGCCCTAGAACAGCCCGTAGCATCATGGCCCATAGTGAAAGCTTAGCGGATCTATTTTCCTATTCAAAAAAAGATCTGATGCAAATCCCCGGCGTACGGGAATCAATTGCAGACGCAATCTGCAACAAAACATACCTAGAAGCCTGCGAAAAAGAACTCGCTTTTATTGATAAACATCGCATCAAAGCCCTATGGATCGAGGATAAGGACTACCCCGATCGACTCAAACAATGTGATGATGCTCCACTCATGTTATATTATAAGGGACATGCCGCACTAAACTCAACCAAAGTGATCAGTATCGTCGGGACCAGACACGCAACACATTATGGCCAGCAACTATGCGAAGACTTTATGCAGGGCTTAAATGAAAATCAAGATCTACTGATTGTCAGTGGGCTTGCGTATGGTATTGATGCATTGGCACATCGTAATGCCCTAAAGAACAATATACCAACGGTTGCAGTACTCGGCCATGGACTGGACCGCATATATCCTGCGTCCCACCGTGAGCTTGCATCAAAGATGCTCGAACAGGGAGGATTATTGACCGAATTTACATCTGAAACCATACCTGAGCGGGTTAATTTCCCGATGCGTAACCGCATTATTGCAGGAATGGCCGATGTTACAATTGTGGTGGAAGCTGCGATCAAAGGCGGAGCGCTGATTACAGCCGAAATAGCAAATAGCTATAATAGAGATGTATGCGCATTTCCTGGATCCCTTTACGAAAAGAGTAGCGAGGGAACCAACTATCTGATCAAAACAAATCGGGCACATATGATCAGGCATGTACAGGATCTCGAATATTTGATGAATTGGGAAATCCGTAAAAAAAATGAAGCCAACCAACAATTAGCACTTCCATTTAAGTTAGACAAAGACCAGGAACGTGTTTTTAATCTCATTCATGCAACGGGACAACTGGAGCTGAATCAAATGATTGAGCAACTCCAATGGCCTCAGAGTAAATTGGCGCTGGTCTTATTGGAATTGGAAATGCAATCATTGATCCATTCACTGCCCGGAAAAGTCTATAAATCAATTGGGCAAGCACTCGTAGCAACAAAATAGGTTTTCAATGCATTATCCTAACAAGAGATTAAATGAGACAATTAGATTTCTGCAGTAAGTAAGTAAGTAAGTAAGTAAGTAAGTAAGTAAGTAAGTAAGTAAGTAAGCATAACACTAAACCAATTATTAATGAACGACAACAGTACAAAGAGCATCTGGAAGGTCATCGGAGCCTCATCGATGGGGACACTTATTGAATGGTATGATTTTTTTATTTTCGGAAGCCTCTCCATCGTAATTTCCACCAAGTTTTTTCCCGCCGACAATCCGACAGCGGCTTTTCTATCTACTTTAGCCACTTTTGCTGCTGGATTTGTCGTACGTCCCTTCGGCGCGTTGTTTTTTGGTCGATTAGGCGATATCATAGGACGCAAATACACCTTTATGGTCACACTGATGCTCATGGGTGGTGCAACATTTTTGATAGGCTGTATCCCTAGTTATGCAAGCATCGGTTTCTGGGCACCATTAATTGTTTTGATTCTACGGCTCTTACAAGGCCTTGCTTTGGGAGGTGAATATGGTGGCGCTGCCACTTATGTTGCAGAACATGCGCCGGTGGGGCAACGTGGTTATTGGACATCCTGGATACAGACGACCGCCACATTTGGTCTATTTATATCCCTCGTGGTAATTCTTTTAACCAAGAGCTTTCTGAGTGAACCCCAGTTCGACAGTTGGGGCTGGCGTGTCCCTTTTTTACTCTCGTTGGTTATGGTATATGTATCCTACCTCATCCGTAAGAAGATGAAGGAATCACCCGAGTTTAGCAAAGCTAAAGCTGAAGGAAAAACAAGTACAAATCCGCTAAAGGAAAGTTTCGGAAATCGCTATAACCTAAAATTTGTGTTATTAGCCCTATTTGGTGCCGCGATGGGACAAGGTGTGGTTTGGTACACTGGTCAATTCTATTCCATGAGTTTCATGAAAACAGTCATGCATCTCCAATCCGATCAGGCGGATACCATCTTAGGTATCGCACTGCTGCTTGGCACACCTTTCTTTGTCGTCTTTGGATGGCTTAGTGATAAAGTCGGCCGCAAATGGATCATGTTGGGCGGGATGCTCCTTGCCGTGCTGACCTACCGTCCAATCTACGCATCCATGTATCAACTAGCGAATGTTCAACAGAAAACAAAATTAAACGAAACAACAACAGCAGCCACCGAACAAAATTCCGCCATCGTTACCGTCACCAAAAGTCAATATGACGATGGAACAGAAATGACAAGTTCAAAAATACTACATCAGACAGGTGAGCTTAAAGGCAAAGAAACGATTAAAACAACCACCCATTTGGCCGGTAAAAATTATATCCTGCTCGTCGCCCTTATCTTTATTCAAGTGATCTATATTACGATGGTATATGGACCGATTGCGGCATTTTTGGTCGAACTATTTCCCGTAAAAATCAGATATACATCTATGTCTTTGCCCTACCACGTCGGTAATGGTATATTCGGAGGGCTCCTACCCGCAGTTTCCACTTACCTCACCACAAATGCGGAGGCTTCAAATACCCCACAATTTTATTTAGCGGGATTAGGATACCCCATCATTATAGCCGCTGTCTGCTTTATCATTGGTAGTCTATATATCAACAACACATCAACACCTCCAAATCATGAATAATCTAAAAAAGCTTCTTGGTATTGTATGGATCATCTTGGCCATATACACCGCATACTTCTCCATTTTTGAACTGGCATTACCTAAGATTTCAACAGGACACCAAGAAGATCTGGTCTTTGGTATCATTATACTTTGTATATTAACGCCGATCATTTCCCTCGGTTTAGGACTATTTGGTTACTATTCTTTGTTGGGTGAGTACGATAAAAGGAAGATGTGAGGCATAATAAATACCACTTGGCCATCTTAAGAGATTATTTAAACCGGCAAGATGGCCATCCAAACAATTTATTCTCATGAAAATCAGCATCCTAGAATAAAAAGGCATTTTTTCTTTCCTAAAACTATTTTTTTTTCTACTTTTGTGGCGGGTAAGTCTTCTACGACCAGCTCCCATTGACTCCCCCAGGTTGGGAACAAAGCAAGGGTATTTGGTTGAGCGGTGCGATAGGAGTAGCTTACCCTTTTTTTGTGCCCAAATTTTTGGTTCAATCCTCCTATTTCACCTGACTTCAACTCTTTTTTTAACAAAACAATTTGCGTTCTAATCTGGTCTATTATCATGCACCAGAATAACAACAAGTAAGCTTTCCAGACAAATCTATTGATTTACTGCCACTTACATTCAACACAATTATAATTGTATATAAAAGCATTTTTATCTAAGTTTGTAATCGAATAAGAACTATCGTATGAGTTGGTTTAAAAGAGAAAAAGCTGGTATTAGCACAGCTACCGCTAATAAAAAAGAAGCACCAGATGGCATGTGGAACAAGTGTCCCACGTGTAAAAAGCCGTTGTTGCATCTTGAACAAGTAGAAAACGACTATGTTTGTCAATATTGTGACCATCATTTAAGAATTGGCTCCAAAGAATATTTTTCAATTTTATTTGACAATAACGAATTTACCGAACTATTCCCTAATCTAAATTCTGGTGATCCACTGGAATTCTTTGATTCTAAACCATACCCTGAACGTTTAAAAGAAAGTCAGGCAAAAACAGGACTGAAAGATGCAATACGCTCAGGTCACGGAAAAATGAATGGCAAAGATATCGTGATTGCCTGTATGGACTTTAGCTTCATTGGCGGATCAATGGGATCTGTTGTAGGAGAAAAAATAGCACGTTCGATTGATTATTGTCTTGAACATAAAATTCCATTTATGTTGATTTCAAAATCAGGTGGTGCGCGTATGATGGAAGCTGCATTCTCTTTGATGCAAATGGCAAAAACTTCAGCTAAATTAGCGTTATTGGCACAGGCAGGCCTTCCTTATGTTTGTCTATTGACAGATCCAACAACAGGTGGCGTTACTGCATCCTATGCGATGCTAGGTGATGTCAATATCGCTGAACCAGGCGCGTTAATCGGATTTGCCGGTCCACGTGTTATTAAAGAAACAATTAAAAAAGATCTTCCTAAAGGATTCCAGACATCCGAGTTTGTACTTGAACATGGATTTTTAGACTTCATTGTTGACCGTAGACAATTAAAAGACAAAGTGGCTACTTATCTCAAATTGGTCGGATAAAACGAACAAAAGGAATTTAAATATAAAAAGCTCTTAAAATATTTTAGGAGCTTTTTTTATCATTTAATTATCGATTCATACCTATAAATAGCACCAAAATGCCCAGGTCTTCCTTTTTGACAAGTAATCAGAATCTTCTTCATGGCAATAAGCTTCCCGTTCAAAAGAAATATGAAGATAGGCCTTGTCAAAATCTCGCAGCTGAACAAAACGGATGACAAATTCAAGCAGATACCATAAGTAAAAAAATACGATCCCCAACTCCAGCGCCTGACGCAAATGAATGCGTTCATGACGGATTAATGCTTTGTTATTTTTAAAATAACCATATTTTAAAAAAATAACAGGAAAGATAGTAATCGCATTAGCTTTACCAAAAGAGAATAAATTTGTCCAAAATTTGCTAACTATAATCATGCGATCGATCAACATTAAGTTTCAAACCCAGCCAAACTTAACTAATTTAGCCTTCATTTACAATGCAAACCATCCTATACAAATAGCAACAGCATAAACCCAAGGTCTACCGCCACTACAAGAATGCACCAAGCAGACATTCACCACCTTTAAAAATCTGCCGGAATAAAAAACACCATTTCTTATTATCGACTCAAATTCATGGCTTTATTTCCCCCTGAATTAAAATAAGAGATTGCAAAATTTCTTTTTGAATTGGAATTTTTATTAAGTTTGCTATAGATTAATTGCGAAGATATGCCGTACAAAGAGCGTGAAATAAATAAATTGTATTATACAATGGGAGAAGTGACAGAGATGTTTGATGTAAATGCATCCCAGATACGTTTTTATGAGCGTGAATTTGATATCCTTCAACCCAAGAAAAATAAAAAGGGCAATCGTCTCTTTACACAGGAGGATATTGCGAACCTCAAAATTATATTCAATCTTGTCAAAGAAAAGGGTTACACCTTGCAGGGAGCAAGAGACTATCTCCGTGACAATAAATCAGAAGCAAAAGAAAATCAACGCGTAGTGGACTCTTTAGAGCGGTTAAAAAGCTTTCTTTTGGAAGTACGTGATTCCTTATAAGCCATCAAAGATAGGCTGTCCTACGACTACAGTATCCCGAAGATGGACTACCATCAAGAAAGAACAGGAAATAAAATCTGATCTATAGAAGCCTGCAAACAGATCTTTAATTAGCTATCTGTCCTTTAGCTCAATAACTTCGAGATTTTCAATCTTATCTTTATTGATCTCAAAGCGCATGAGTGTTCTTACTTTATGCCAGCCATGTTTTCCTGCAGCGCCGGGGTTGAGATGAAGACAATTGATTTTGGGATCAAACACGACTTTGAGAATATGGGAATGTCCCGTGATAAACAATTTGGGTGGATTGGCCATTAACTCCGCCTTTATCCTTACTGCATACTTTCCCGGATAACCGCCAATATGGGTCATAAAAACCTCCACTTCCTCACAGGTAAATCGCAGATCTTCGGGAAAACGTAACCGCAGATCCCTTCCATCTATATTTCCGTACACCCCGCGCAAAGGTTTAAAAGCTTCCAATTGGTCCGCTACATCAGCCTCGCCAAAATCCCCTGCATGCCAGATTTCATCACAATCAGCAAAGTACTTGAATACAGATTCATCTAAATAAGAATGGGTATCCGAAAGAAGTCCAATTTTTGTCATAGTTTAGAAAGCTAAAAAATAAGGCGCCAAGGCATTCTTGTAAGATTCCGAGTAAACACCTTTAGATTGATAAATCACAAATTCACGCTGTTTAAGCACTGTCGACGGTATACGTCCGAGGGTCACAATCTTCCGAATAATAGGCTCCCCATCGAATGATCTTATCTGAATTTCGGCCGTACAATGCAATCCATGATCGATTGCCAATGCGGTTAGGGTTTCTGCAAGCTGGGTAGGGAGAATCAAAACTAATCTTCCCACTGGAGTTAAATGCGACGATGCAAATTGTAGCAGTTCCTGAAAAAAATCCAGATCCGTATGCCGGGCCAATTTCTTCCGTGCATCGGGATTATGCAACGAATCCGTATAAAAGGGAGGGTTCGATACAATCAGATCATAGGGCTTATCTATCTGCAATTGTTGAAATGACTTGGCATGTAATACCAGGCGGCTACCAAAAATCGAATTACTAAAGTTGCTACTCGCCATCTCTGCGGCCAACGCATCTATCTCCACAGCCTCTATCCAGCTATTTACCAAGCGTTGTGCCAACATAAGGGCAATCACCCCCGTACCTGTCCCTACATCCAAAACACGCTTCGCATTGTCTGTATCAACCAATGATGCCAGTAATACCCCATCCGTATTGATCTTCATCGCACAATTGGATTGATCAACTTCAAACTGTTTAAATCGAAAAATTGACGCCATGAGCCAAAGATAAAACTTTTGGAATGTTTGTACACTGAAAAATGTATTCTGATTCCAAAAGGAATAATAGGAATAGATAAGATAAAGCGTTCGTGCTGTCACGAGACCAACAGCATTGTAAATTGACTGAAAGTTCTTTCTGGCCAATAAACAGCATAGCGAGAGTATTGTTATCTTATGACAGATACGACTCAATAAAAAACAGACAATTCAAAAAAAAACACCATTCATTTAGCAGTAACAACGTTTTATGCAAAATGAATGGTATTTCCTCAAGCGGCTATATCGCTCGTTAATTCTTTAGTAAACGCTGGATTTCATCCAGCTTCATCAAGGCTTCCACAGGAGTCAACGAGTTAACATCAAGGTTATTCAACATATCGCGAATTTTATTTAAAACAGGATCATCAATAGAGAACATCTGCAATTGGTAGGCCTGTTTCTGAATCTTACGCATACTATCTTTGATCTGCTCCCCACCAGTACGCTCCTGTTCCAATCGTTTTAAAATCTGATTGGCACGGTTCAATAATTTTGGTGGCATCCCCGCTAGCTTGGCAACATGGATACCAAAACTATGCTCGGATCCCCCCGGTACCAGTTTACGCAAAAAGATCACTTTATTATTGACTTCCTTTACGGTTACATTATAATTTTTGATACGGTCAAGGGAAGTTGACAGCTCATTCAATTCATGGTAGTGTGTCGCAAAGAGGGTCTTTGCTTTAGCAGCAGGATGATTATGCAAATATTCTGCTATCGCCCAAGCGATTGAAATTCCATCATAAGTACTTGTTCCACGTCCAATTTCGTCCAAAAGGATCAAACTCCGATCAGAAAGATTGTTCATGATACTGGCCGTTTCGTTCATCTCCACCATAAATGTAGACTCTCCGGAAGACAAATTATCTGAAGCTCCTACACGGGTGAATATCTTGTCCACCAAGCCTATTTTAGCTTCCTTGGCTGGGACAAAACAACCGATCTGCGCCATCAATACGATCAGGCCAGTCTGACGTAGCAGGGCCGATTTACCCGCCATATTGGGGCCGGTAATAATAATGATCTGTTGCGCTTTCGGATCAAGATAAGTATCGTTGGTGATATAGTCCTCCCCTATGGGCAGATTCTTTTCGATCACAGGGTGCCGTCCGCCCTTGATATCCAAAATCTTACTATCGCTCACTTCAGGTTTGACGTAATAGTTTTTTTCGGCGACGATGGAAAAGTTGAGTAAAACATCCAACTTGGCAATAAGCTGTGCATTCAGCTGAATGGGTTTGATATATGCTGCAATCGCAACCAATAGCTCAGCATACAATCTATTTTCCAATGCCTGGATCTTTTCCTCCGCCCCAAGGATCTGCTCTTCATATTCTTTGAGTTCCTCTGTGATATATCTTTCGGCATTCACCAAAGTTTGCTTACGTATCCACGTTGTTGGAACCTTATCTTTATGTGTATTGGTCACCTCAAGATAATAACCAAAGACATTGTTGAATGCGATTTTTAAAGATGGGATACCCGTCAGTTCAGCTTCCCTTTTTTGAATTTCCAGCAAATAGTCCTTACCCCCGAAAGAAATCTTACGAAGGCGATCCAGTTCAGCATCAACTCCCGCAGCGATTACATTACCTTTATTGATTGCAACTGGAGGTTCAGCCTGTATTTGTTGTTCTATTTGTTCCCTGATAGCAGCACAAGCATCCAATTGATCAGATATCACAGCCAGAGATTGCGCGTCCTTTCGGTCAGTCAATTCCTTCAGTTTTTCAATGGCATACAAGGCGCGTTTTAATTGCACGATCTCTCTTGGATTGGCCTTCTGGAGCCCAATTTTTGATATCAGTCGTTCTAGATCACCGACTTGCTTAATCTGACCAATCAAGTCGTCCCGCAGTTCACGGTTATTAAAAAAGAAATCCACAACGTTCAAACGTTCCTGAATACCCTTTTTATCTTTCAACGGCATGACGATCCAACGCTTGAGTAGCCGTGCACCCATTGGACTTGCTGTTTGATCGAGGACATCTGATAGCGTAACGGCATTCTCATTCATCGAACCGATCAGTTCCAGATTACGGATCGTAAATCGATCGAGCCACATAAACCGGTCCTCTTCGATCCGTGAAAGCGTAGAGATATGCTGTAGATTACGGTGTTCCGTCTCATTGAGGTAATGCAGTGCAACCCCAGCAGCAACGATTCCTGCAGTCATCCGGTCTACGCCAAAGCCTTTCAAGGAGGCAACTTCAAAATGCTTCAATAAAGCTTCGGTCGCATAGTCACCCGTATAAGGCCACTCATCCAAAAAATAAGTGTAATAATGTGCTCCGAATTGCTCGATAAAATCCTTGCTCTGTTTCTTTGGCAAAATGATCTCAGTCGGTTTGAAGCCCTGAAGTAATTTATCAATATAAGATGTGCTTCCCTGGGCAACCAGAAATTCACCCGTCGAAATATCCAAAAAAGCAATACCGATCTTATCCTTATCCGTAAAAATAGAAGCGAGATAGTTATTCGATTTCTGTTGAACAATATTATCATTGTAAGAGACACCCGGAGTAACCAATTCGGTAACACCACGTTTAACGATCGTCTTGGTTGTTTTGGGATCCTCCAGCTGATCACAGATTGCTACCCGTTGACCTGCACGCACCAATTTAGGGAGATAAGTCTCCAAAGAGTGATGCGGGAACCCCGCTAAAGCTGTTTCAGATTCCGAACCATTCCCCCGTTTGGTCAAAACGATACCCAAAATCTGAGCCGCTTTGATTGCATCCTCACCAAATGTCTCGTAAAAATCGCCAACACGGAACAACAATAACGCTCCAGGATACTTGATCTTGATCGCATTATACTGCTGCATTAACGGAGTTACTTTCTTTTCTTTTGCCAACTTCTAAAATCAAATTTGTGAAGCGTAAAAATAGGATAATATCGTCGCTTTGACAAACAATACCCACAACTTCTCTATAAAATCATTTCCATTAAACAAGAATATACACTAAGTTTGTATCCGAAAAAATTCAGTCATGGCCATCAAGAGATCTGGTAAGCAAAATACAGCCAGCAAACAAAAAAATACCTTTAAGAAAGTTTCCTTCAATCCATTGAAGTCTATCAAATCACCCATTCTCCGCATCATAAGCAGAGTAGTTCTTTATTTTATCGGTATAAGTCTTTTTTGGGTAATCAGCTTGCGCTTTATTAATCCGCCTATTACCTGGTTAATGATTCAACGTGGTTTTGAACTTAAGGAACAGGGCAAGGGATTTAAATTGGAAAAAAACTGGCTGAGCTACGACGAGCTTTCGGACAATTTAAAACTGGCGGCCATTGCGGGGGAAGACGCCCACTTTATGACCCACTGGGGTTTTGACCTCAAAGGCATTCAAAATGCCATCAAGAAAAATGCACAGGGTAAAAAACTCCGTGGCGGAAGCACAATCAGCCAACAGGTCGCTAAGAACGTCTTTCTATGGCCAGGGCGTTCCTGGTTAAGAAAAGGATTTGAGACTTACTTTACCGTTTTAATTGAAACATTCTGGAGCAAAAAACGTATTCTGGAAGTTTATCTCAATGTCATCGAAATGGGACAGGGAGTTTATGGCGCAGATGCAGCTGCAGCATACTACTTTAGCAAAAATGGAACTAACCTTTCCAAAAAACAGGCTGCACTGATTATTGCTATCTTACCGAACCCTCGTGCATGGGATGCCCGTAATCCTTCGTCTTATGTCAATAGAAGAGCAAATGCTATTGCAAAATATATGCATCATTATACCATTCCAGAATAGGGACACAAGTATTTGATCGTTAAGATCAATCATGGAACTTTTAGGAGCTAGTACGAGCAACAGAATCTGGACTATTAGCAGCTGTGGATACGGATTGTGATAGCTCGCTACAGTATAAAAAAAACGCCATTGACGAAAAGGCGTTTTTTTTATACATGTTATTTGGGTTATGCAAATAATCTTTTGTGCCAGCTCTCCTTAAAAGGAACCACCCAAGCGCTATCCAATTGATGCTCGTAAGTAATAGTATTATCAAACACAAGTGTGTTGTCATCGATTTCGCCCGCGGCCAGTAACTTTTCAAAACCCGAACGGTTGACGACTGCGACGCCACTCGTCGATTTATAGGCAAATTGCATGCGATCGAAGAGTTGTACCCCGTACTTTTCTTCTATACCCTTCAGAAACCGAACAGAGCTATCTACAGAACAACCTGAAGCGGCAGCAACATCCTCGTCAACCTTTAGGATAATAAAAAGATGATCACGAAGCTCAGCTGAAGCAGACAAAGGTTTTCCATGGACTTTCCATTGTTCAGCAAAAGCCGCTAATTCAGTCGAAATATGCTGGCTTTCCTGCGCAGTCAAAATACGATCAGCTTGATAAATCCAAATACGTTTCATAAGTACACTCCTTTCCTTTTTAAATTAACCGATATAATAAGGTGAAATCATCAAATAGACGATAACGCCTGTCACAGCCACATAAAGCCACATCGGGTAAGTGATCCGTGCCAACTTTTTGTGTCGCGCATAAGATCCCGAGATACCTCTTACAAAAGTAAAAAGTACAAAAGGAATAATGATAATTGAAAGTAAGATATGTGTGATCAATATAAAGAAATAGATTGGCCGCAAAATCCCCTCACCCCCATATTTTGTTTCGATCGAAGTCATGTGATAAGCGACATACATCGCCAAGAAAGCCAGGGAACAGGCAATGCAACATTTAATCAAACGCTCATGCAATGTTTTGTTCCCTTTTTTTATTGCGGCTACTGCGCAGAACAACAAAATTGCAGTGAGACCATTGATTGTTGCATAAATAGGTGGTAAAAAAGTCAATGGCTTCACATCGTAACCTAATTTTTGCAGGTTAACGGTAAACAATACGGCCACCACGACTGGTATCACGATTGACAATATCCAAATCCACGTACTGTATTTTTTTTCTTTGATTAGGCTATCTTCCATGTTTTTAACTATCTCTTTTGTTCTATCTTAGCCGGATGATTTCGAATCTCCTCCACCAACAATAATTTAATTTCATCTTCCAAACGATCAATATCCGTTTTGACATTGATATCATAGATACCCCTGATCCGTCCCTTGGTATCAAGTAAAAGATAATTGGATCCAATGATAAAAGGTTTCGCTTTGTCGTTATTTGCGATGGCATCCTGCAATAAACTCTCTTTGGCAAATTTAAAGATATCAACGGAAGGATCTGTCACAAAAAACCAAGATTTGGTCCAAGGTTTGTAAACTTTGGCATATTTTGCTAAGACCTCCGGCGTATCGTATGTCGTATCAACTGTAATGGAATACAACTTGACCTTTTTATTCTGAATAAAACGATTGGCAATCTGATCTAATCGTTTAATCATGGTTCGCGACAAGGACGCGTCCCGCGAATACATCAGATGAACGACCGAAAGTGTCGTATCATTATCCAATAGCTTCACCGGCTTCTCATCATAATTAACGAAATCGACCGAAGGAACAGTATGATAGATGGTATCAGGAATATCTCGTCCCCATTTGCGATGTGTTGTCCCCGGAACTTCCTTCTTGCCAAAAATAGGTAGGGAAACGTAGCTATTGGAACCACTTTTATTTAGTATAAAATATAAAAATCCTGGCAGTAAAAGAATTACTGCCAGGATCAATATAGTTTTAATACCTTTCTTTTGTCCAGTATTATTATCCATTATTCACTTTATCTATTTGTTTGGAAACAATTGATGCTCCTGAAAAGCACCTGCCAAGAAACCACCCTCAACCAACATCAGGACGATAAAATAAATAATAAAAATAAAGACGATTGATACGGTAACAATGAAACTCGATTTTTCGAATTTCAAGTGCATAAAGAATGCAACGATATAATATGCTTTAACTAAAGTTAAAACAATATAAATAGTATTTACCAATGCACCTTTGGCCAAAATCTGCCAGTGGTGAACAAAACCCAACGCAATTAAGAACTCTAGACAAGTAAGCGCCAAAAGTACGCCAAATACTCTCCAGATGGCTTTCTTATCCATCCCACCTTCGTGAGCATGCTCTCCGTGAGCGATATTATCTTGATATTGTGACATAGCGATCTAAAATTATTAATTCAGTGATTAGATTAAGTAGAAGAATGTAAATACGAATACCCACACCAAATCCACAAAGTGCCAATATAAACCTACTTTTTCAATCATTAAGTAAGAACCACGATTTTCGAACGTATTGTTTAACGTCATGAAAAGAACAATGATATTCAAAATAATACCAACTGTAACGTGGAAACCGTGGAAACCTGTAATCGTAAAGAACAAGTTTGCAAATTGCAACGCCGAAGTATAGGAAATATCATGTGTAAAGTAAGGTAACAGTGCCGTCTTAATTGCATCACCTTCTAAACCTGTCGCTGGGTTTTTACCAAACCAGAATCCCATGTGGTGTAAGTGAGTCCACTCTATAGCCTGACAGCCAACGAAACAGATACCACCCAAAATCGTCCACAACATCCACTTTACAACCTCATTTTTTTGATTGCGGTGTCCAGCTTCTACAGCCAATACCATTGTCACTGAAGACATAATCAAAATAAAGGTCATCAAACCTACGAATACCAAAGGTTGACCATGCTCCGCAATACCCGGGATAGATTGGAAAATCTTATCAGGATCAGGCCATGTTGGGTGAGAAAAGCGTTGTGCGCCGTAATAAACCAAAAATGCAGAAAATGTGAAGGCATCCCCTACCAAGAAAAACCACATC
Source organism: Sphingobacterium sp. CZ-UAM (assembly GCF_002000245.1). Classification (GTDB taxonomy): domain Bacteria; phylum Bacteroidota; class Bacteroidia; order Sphingobacteriales; family Sphingobacteriaceae; genus Sphingobacterium. The sequence continues at coordinate 199,961 of NZ_MTCM01000005.1, forward strand.
ATGATTTTTCCATACTCTAAGTTCCAAGGTGATTTTCCACCATTCCATGGACCAGTTTTTACCTTATCCAATTGCGATACTGTTGTACTCATTGTTTACTATTATTGATTCAAAAGTAAGAAAACATATATATAAATCCATAAAAGATCGAGAAAATGCCAAAAAATACTGGCAAGATCCATGCGGAAAAGATTGCCGTCCTTAGAAAGCTTATTCGCTCCTATAATCGCGCCAATCAAAACGATCAAACCCGCAATAATATGCGCCAAGTGCATTCCTGTAAAAATGTAGATAAAAGATTGAGACGCATTGTTATTCACAAAATAAACACCTCGTTCTGTTAACACATTCCAGGCATGTACCTGTAATGCAAAAAACACGATACCCAAAACGAAAGTTACCACTAATAATAACTTCTGTTTGGATGAATCACCATTTTTAGCCGCTTTATGCGCTAAAAACATCGCAAGACTGCTCACCACGATCACGATTGTGCTATACACAAACGTATCTGGCAACAAGGTCTTGATTCCCTTGTCCACACCACTTGCCGTATATACAATGAAACCACTGGATAAGGCAGCAAACATCATGAACATCCCCAACATACCCAACCAAAGGTTGAATTTCTGGGCTTTTCTCTGTACTAACTTCTCGTCAGTTTGTGCTTTTATATCTAACATTATTTCAAAGGAATAAAGTTAAGCAATAATACGAGTTGTGTAACCGGCAGATAGATGAATGACGTAAACATCACTTTCTTTGCCGAAGGAATATCACAATTCTTAAACAGCAAATAGCCATAATACCCAAACATCAGTCCACCTATGACGGACACTATCGTAAACCAAATTCCACCAAAGCCAAAGTAATAAGGTATAAATCCTGCAGGGATCATTAACAATCCTGTAATGAATACCATAAAGGCCGATATCTTATCCCGTTTTGTAGTCGGCAACAACCTAAAACCAGCCAATTTATAGTCATCATCCACAACCCAGGCGATTGCCCAGAAATGCGGAAACTGCCATAAAAACTGAATCGCGAACAAAACAAAGGGAATAATAATAATTGCGGCTTCGTTGTGTCCACTGTAATAGGCCAGATCATCCTGTGAAAAGGCCGCATAATAACCAATCAATGGTGGAAATGCGCCCGGGAATGCTCCTACAAACACGGCTATTGGTGATTTTCTTTTTAAAGGGGTATAGATAAACGCATAAAGAAGGATACAAAAAACCGACAGTAAGCCAGCGACAAAATTTAAGCGAACCAACACCAAAGTACCTAAGATGCCCATAAAGACACTTAATACCAAAGCTTGACCTGTTGTCATCCGACCCGAAGGTAGCGGTCTATCTTCTGTACGTTTCATCAATTTATCCAGATCTTTTTCGATAATTTCGTTAAAACCATTGGCAGAACCTGTTACCAGAAAACCACCCACAGTCAACAATAACCAATTGACCCAGAAAATTTCACCCTGTTGTTTTGATCCTATCAGAAAAGCAATTGAGGCGGAAAATACCACCGTCAACGTAAGTCTTAACTTAACCAGCTTTTTAAAATCTGAAATAAATTCTTTCATAATTAAAAGAGACCTCCTACTACCAGTGTATTCAAACACATAGTTTTTAACATAAACATCTCGAATTTCAAAATTAATGCCTTTGCTTATTCAACAGTAACAACAGGTAAAATTGAGCACCAAATAAAAGTGTCCCAACCACCAGATGCGTAGTCTGCGCAAATGCAGGTATTGCAAATCGAGCTAAGATAATTCCTGATAGCATTTGGATACCCACGAGGATCAATGTGATTAAAGCAAATTTAAATTGCTTAGACCCCGTATTGAAACTTGTGCGGACCAAAAAGAATAATACAATAACTAAAATCAAAGAACAATATGCCAACCATCGATGTACTTCGAATTGTTGGCCAATAGCTGTTATAAATTCGGCGCGGGCAACGTTGGAACCAGTCAATAGATCAACTTCCTCCCGAACGCCAGTACCGACGATCACCTGCGTTAGCATCAACAAAATGGAGATCAACGCAAGACCTTTTAATATACTTAAAGAACGATTAACCAATATGGTCTTGTCACGCAACGTAACCGCTTTAAAGTAGGTATATATACTGATACAAACAATCACAAGCGCCAAGAGCATATGTACAGTGATAATCCAGGGCATTAGATTGGTCGATACAACGATCGAACCCAACCAGGCCTGAACGACCACAACAAAAAGATTAACCACTGACCAAACAACGATCGAACTTTTTGATTTTATATATGTGAAAGAATAAACTGCAGTAAACAATAAACAGAATCCAGAAATAACACCTACCAATCGATTGATATACTCCGTCCAGGTTTTTGCGACATTAAATTCCTCATGTTGCAAAATACTTTTGTCTGTCCGGAGCTTGTAAGCCATTTCCTTATCACCAAAAAATTCTACAATCTTGGCGAAACGTTCATTCTTCTTTGCTCTCCCTTCAATATAATGTTGTTCGTATCCCTGTGGTAATTGAGAAATATCAGTGGGTGGAATAATACGGTTAAAACATTTCGGCCAGTCTGGACAGCCCATCCCTGAACCTGTACTCCGCACAACACCCCCAGCAATAATGACCATAAACAATACGATAATCGTAATAAAATTGGTCTTTATAAATCGCTTTTCAGCTGCTGGAAACATAATACAACCCCTACCTCTTAAAATACAAACTTGTATAAAATAGAGTAGGTACCGGCCCTACTCTATTCTATTAAATCTTTTTAGTCTTTTCTACCATTTTGCGCATTCCATTCTGCCTGGATACGCTCAGCTTCCTCATCTCCTTCAAAATCGTGAGGCAAATTCGAACTCATCGTTTGAGAGAAAGGAACATCTTGAGGAATGAAGTCCTCACCATGACCTGGCTTACTGTAATCGTAAGGCCAACGGTGTACAGTTGGAATTTCTCCAGGCCAGTTACCATGAATATGTTCTACCGGAGTAGTCCATTCCAAGGTATTTGATTGCCAAGGATTCTGTGGCGCTTTCTTACCGAAGAAGATCGAGTAAAAGAAGTTCCATAAAAATGCAACCTGTCCCAAAGCAGCGATGATCGCAGCCCAAGTAACCAATTGATTCACAGATACCCATTTTGCCATGAAAGCAAACTCAGTAAATGCATAGTAACGACGAGGCACACCATCTATACCCATAAAGTGCATTGGGAAGAATACCAGGTAAGCGCCGATAAAAGTCAACCAAAAGTGCAAATAACCTAGTTTCGTGTTCATCATACGACCAAACATTTTCGGATACCAGTGGTAAACACCACAAAGCATACCGAAGATGGAAGCAGATCCCATTACCAAGTGGAAGTGAGCTACAACGAAATACGTATCGTGCAAGTTGATATCCAATGCTGCGTTACCCAAAAACAATCCTGTTAAACCACCGGAGATAAAGAAAGATACCAAACCGATAGCAAACATCATTGCTGGCGTAAAGCGGATATTACCTTTCCATAACGTAGCCAAGTAGTTAAATGCCTTAACAGCGGAAGGAACAGCGATAATCAACGTTGTGATCATAAACACACCTCCCAAGAACGGGTTCATACCTGTCACAAACATATGGTGACCCCATACGATAAATGACAATACGGTAATACCGATCAAGGAGTAAACCATGGCGTGGTAACCGAAGATTGGTTTACGTGAGTTTGTTGCGATAACCTCAGACGTCAAACCTAAAGCTGGCATCACAACGATATATACCTCAGGGTGACCCAAGAACCAGAACAAGTGCTGGAACAAGATTGGAGAACCACCTTCGTTAGGTAAAATCTGTCCTTGTACAACCAAGTCAGACAAATAGAATGACGTACCAGCGGCACGGTCAAAAATCAAAAGAACAACTGCAGATACCAATACCGGGAATGACAACATACCCACGATCGCAGTTAAGAAAAATGCCCAGATTGTCAAAGGCATTTTCCATAGATCCATACCTTTTGTACGCATGTTCAAAATCGTACTTACGTAGTTGATACCACCGATCAACTGAGAAGCTACGAATAGAACCATACTAACCAACCACAAGGTCATACCTGTCGCAGATCCGGCGATCGCAGTTGGTACAGCCGATAATGGCGGATAGATTGTCCAACCAGCAGAAGCAGGACCGCTCTCTACAAAGAAAGAAGCAACCATGATTACTGATGCAACAAAGAACAACCAGTAAGATAACATATTCATAAAAGGCGACGCCATATCGCGCGCACCGATTTGATATGGAATTAATAAGTTACTGAATGTACCCGATAAACCTGCTGTCAACACAAAGAATACCATGACAGTACCGTGGATAGTCACCAAGGAAAGGAAAAACTCTGGCTTAATACGGCCACCTTCAGCCCATTTACCCAAGAATACTTCTAATATAGGGAATTCTTTATCCGGCCATGCTAATTGGATACGGAATAATACTGATAAAAGCATCGCAAAAACTGCCATGATGATACCAGTGATCAAGAATTGCTTGGCAATCATCTTGTGGTCACCCGAAAAGATATACTTTCTGATGAATGATTCCTCGTGATGATGTCCGTGCGAATCGTGATGTTCAGCGCTATGCGATATTACTGTACTTGACATATTCGATTTTATATTCAAAAATTCTTAATTAGTTCAAAGAAGCTGTAACCTGTACGCTATCCTTTTTTACGTTAGCTGTTTTACCGCTGAATTCCTTTTGCAGATCCTCAGTAAAATATTTGTTTTGCTTAGCTAACCACTCTTTATATTTTTCTTCTGTTACAACAACCACTTTCTTTTGCATGTTCCAGTGAGCAGATCCACAGATTTTGTTACACAACATCACGAAATCGTAGTTGTAATCGCCCAAACGATCACGCATTTCTTCTGTCGTTACAGTAGGTGTGAATTGGAAATAGTTGGTCATTCCCGGAACAGCGTTGATCTGAACACGGAAATCCGGAATAAAGAAAGAGTGAATAATATCTTTTGAAACGATATGGAAGCGAACTGGTTTATTTACAGGTAACCAGATTTCAGAACCTTGAATATCATCCCATGAATTTTTATCATTAAAATCGATACCGTAAGGATTTGTCGGTGTCGTCATTTTGTAATTACGTTTACCAATAACACCGTCTGTTCCTGGGTAACGCACATTCCATTGGAACTGCTCGCCCAACACTTCAATTTGCAATGCAGATTTTTGAAGATCCTCAGGAACATTCGTAATTGATCTCCATGTAAAGAAACCGAATAATACCAATACGGTCAAAACGACTGCCGGAACGATCGTCCAAAGTTTCTCGATAGCATTGTTATGTGGGTAGTAGTAGGCCTGACGTTTTGCACGCATGCGGTACAAGAATGTAAAAGTCATCAACAAGATATGCGTAATAACCAATACAAACGTAGTGATCGCAGTAGTGATGATAAACATGGTATCAATACGCTCACCGTGTTCTGTTACCGCGGACCGCCAGTATGCTGCGCCCCAATGTACGTATGACCAGTAAACACCATAAAGAAATACAACCAAGAAGATAAACAACAATGCCGATTGGAATGTGTTATTTGCAAATGGATTGTATCTACCGTTCATTTTACGTGTCAATTCGTAGATCGAAAGTACCTTGCCGATCACAGCAATGACTGTACAAATAACTAAGAATAACAACACATAATATGTGAAGTTTTTATAAACCTGAGGGTCTATTTGCTTCACTTCTTCTACAGCAGGAGCAGCCGCGCCAGCTTCCGTCGTAGAGCTAGCAGATGCAACAGCAGCAGTACCTGCTGCCGCTGTTGTATCTTTTGCAACCGAATCCGTTGCCGCAGGGGCAGCTACCGCTGTAGTCGCCACTTTAGCAGAATCAGATGCTACTGTATCTTGTTGACTTGCAAGAATAGGATTTGCAAAAAGCAGCCCTAGTGCAAGCACAAAACCCGAGATGGATTTGAATCTATTATTTAATTTAAAGCTCATTTCTTTTATAACGTTTTTACGTAACCTTCCTTTAAAAGTGAAACTATATCTGGTGATGTAAACTCTCATCCAAGAAAGGATGATTTTTAGGCACCAATGCTTGTTTGCTCAATTTACTCATCACTAAAAAGATGAACAAACCTAAGAAACCAAGTGCAGTTCCGATTTCAATGATACCAAATCCTCTATGTTCAGCGACAGTACCAGGCATAACCATGATGTAATAATCAAGCCAGTGACCAGCCAACAATAGAATCGCTACGAACAACATCACATTTTGTTTACGTTTAGCATCGCGATCTACCAATATAAGCAATGGAGACACAAAGTTAATGATAATACTCAACCAAAACCAAGGTTTGTATTCTGGTTCCCAACGTTTGTAGAAATAAACTGTTTCTTCCGGAATGTTGGAGTACCAAATCAACATGAATTGTGCAAACCAAACATAAGTCCAGAAGATGGAGAAACCGAACATCAATTTACCCAAATCGTGTAAATGATTTTCGTTTACCCAGTTCATATAACCCGCTTTCTTCAATACAACAACGATGATCGTGATACAACAGATACCACTCACCCACATTGCTGCGAAGTTGTACCATCCGAACATGGTAGAAAACCAGTGCGCTTCTAAGGACATGATGGTATCGAACGCCCAAATTGGAGTTGTGAAACCGAAGATAACCAAGAAGATAGCAGACAATTTAAATGACTTTTTATAAGAAGTCAAACCGCCTTCCAAATCCTCTTTGTATGAAAGCTTCGCAAGGATAACAGCAAAAATGCTATATATTCCTAAGAAGATAACTTGACGAGATAAAAAGAAAGGTACATTCAAGTATGCAGACTTTCCTTCAATAATAGGGTCATAGTTTGGACTATTGTGATCCAACAAACCTTCACCATGCCAATGGTGGTAAAGATTATGGGTAGATAAACCCAATCCAACAATAACCACTAACAAGAGTGCTGCGATAGGCAGGGTACTTGCCATAGCTTGAGGTATACGTACCAGACCTGCAGACCATGCAGATTGTGTTACATATTGCAAAGCAACGAAGAATGCTCCAGCTGCGCACACACATGTAAAGTAATAACCCATCAATAACAAGTTGGCGTATGTACGCTCTACAGTAACGTGATCGCCCGAAAGCAATCCGAAAGCTACAGCAGCTACGCCTAGTACAACAGCGATAATACTGAACATTTTAGCTTTGCCAGCAAACTCGTATCGCTCGTTGAAATTATAATCGTGATGATGACTGTGAGTTCCCATTTATATATCTGATGTTAGATTATTTCTTTTGTAATTCGTGAACATACATAACAACTTTCCATCTCTCTTCTGGAGACAATTGAGACGCATGCGATCCCATGGAGTTGTGTCCGTAATAAATCGTATGGTAAATTTTACCATCTGTCAAGTCAGCCATCAAACCACCTCTGGAAGAGTTTGCCGCATCTGTTCTATGATAAGATGGTGGCGGCGGAAAGTTCTCTAACTGACGAGTACCTCTAGAATCAGTTACACTACGATCTTTCGTCAGCGGTCCATCCCCTTTACCTTCCACTCCGTGACATACTGAACAGTAAGTAGTAAACAAAGCCTTACCTTTTTCAAGGTTTTCAGCATTAACAACCAAAGGATTTTTCACCTCAGCACCAGCACGTACATAATCCTCTAGTGTATTGGCATACTCAAAACGGGTAAAACCAATTGGATCTGTACCTTTAGGAGGTGCTTGCGCTGTTTTTCCATCAGCAAAATTCGCATTGGGTTGATCCGGATTAAAAGCAAGCGGATCGTACATGTTACGGGAAAATTCCAAACCTGTACTACGAGTCGTTTTGTCACCACAAGAAGAAACAAGTGCTGTCAATGCCACAGCTGCGCATACAGTTCCAAGTAAATTCTTCTTATTCATAGCTAACATATTTTCTATCATTGTACTTAACTTCAACAGCACCTGCTTCTTTCAATAAGCTATCGATCAAAGCGTGGTCTGTATTTTCTTTGGCATCTACTGCAAGGATGAAACGGTCATCTGTTGCTCTTAGGTCCATCACGCGAGGTGTACGTCCCGGGAACAAGTGGTTGCGGAAGAAAAATGTAGCAACCATACCCAAAGCACACAACAAGATCGTAACCTCAAATGTTACCGGAACAAAGTTTGGCATTGCAAATGATGGTTTACCACCGATGTTCATCGGCCAATCGTATACCATGGTATAATACAACAAACTAAAACCTAATGTCGTTCCTAATGCTCCAAAGCAAAATGCTGCGATAGGCAAGCGGGAAGGTCTTACACCTAACTTCGCTTCGATCCCGTGGATAGGCATCGGTGTAAAGCAGTCATAAATACTTATATTGTTTGCTTGCAATTTGTCGATCCCATGCATCATGTCATCCGGATCCGCAAAACTACCTAATATATATTTTGTATTGCTCATTGCTGATTATTTTCTAACTGATAATTCTTTAATCTCTTCTTCTGTCACTGAATCGTATTTTTCCAATGATTCCTGGAAGTACTCAACTTGCTCTGCAGGGAATGCACCTTCTTGAGCCAATTTAGTCTTGTGTTGTAATGACGATGATTTCAACAACAATTTAACTTCGGCGATTGCGATACCCGGCAAGAAACGTAAGAACAACAAGAATAACGTAAAGAATAATCCAATTGAACCTACAAAGATACCTACGTCTGTCCAAGTTGGGTAGAACATTGCCCAAGATGAAGGCAAGTAATCACGGTGCAATGAAGTCACGATAATTACGAAACGCTCAAACCACATACCGATATTTACCACAATGGATAGAATCCAAGAGATCGGAATACTTGTACGGATTTTTTTGAACCAGAATAACTGTGGAGAAATTACGTTACAAGTCATCATCGACCAGTATGCCCATGCATATGGACCCAACATACGGTTCTCGAAAGCATACATTTCGTATTCTGAACGAGAGTACATCGCGATAAATAACTCGGTTAAGTAAGCCACACCTACGATAGAACCAGTCGTCATGATGATAATATTCATCGATTCAATATGGAACATCGTGATGTAGTTCTCAAAGTTCATTACTTTACGTAAGATCAACAATAAAGTCTGTACCATCGCGAAGCCTGAGAAGATCGCACCTGCCACGAAGTAAGGCGGGAAGATCGTCGTGTGCCATCCAGGGATAACCGAAGTTGCAAAGTCCATGGATACGATGGTGTGTACAGAAAGTACCAGTGGTGTTGAAATACCTGCCAAGATCAATGACACGATTTCAAAACGTTGCCAAGTCTTCACAGAACCATTCCAACCGAATGATAATACAGAATAAATCTTTTGTTTTAATCCAGTAGCACGGTCACGGATAGTCGCGATATCCGGCAACAAACCACAGTACCAGAATACCAAGGATACTGTAAAGTATGTTGAGATCGCGAATGCATCCCATACCAATGGCGAGTTGAAGTTAACCCAAAGTGATCCAAATTGATTTGGAAGCGGGAAAATCCAATATGCCAACCAAGGACGACCCATGTGAGCTACAACGTAGGTAGCCGCACAGATTACCGCAAAGATCGTCATCGCCTCTGCGGAACGGTTGATGGAATTACGCCAGTTTTGACGGAAAATTAATAATACGGCCGAAATCAACGTACCAGCGTGACCGATACCAACCCACCATACGAAGTCGGTGATATCCCAAGCCCAGCCTACAGTTTTATTCAGACCCCAAGCGCCGATACCTGTCCAAAAGGTATAACTAACGCTAACTACCCATAATAAAGCACCCAATACAGCAACGGTAAAACCGATCCACCATGCTTTATTTGGTTTATTTTCAACCGGCAGTAAGATATCATCCGTAATTTTTGCATACGTGATGTCTTTACCGGTCATTAATGGTTCTCTTAATATTGATTCGTTATGCGATGACATAGTATTTTTATTTCAAATATTGTACAAGATTACGCCTCAAAAGTGTTTCTAACTTTTGTCATATAACCGATACCCGGTTGAACATTGATTTCCTCAAGTACGTAATAAACACGCTCGTTGCGCAATGCTTTGGATACTTCTGATTCTGGATCGTTAGCGTCACCGAAGATGATTGCATTTGCCGAACATGCTTGTTGACAAGCCATTTGGATATCGCCATCTTTCACTTTGCGGTTTTCAATCTTAGCCTGTAATTTACCTGATTGGATACGTTGGATACACATTGAACATTTCTCCATGACCCCACGTGAACGAGTGACTACATCTGGATTCAATACCAATTGTGTGAACTCATTGTTCAAGTAGTTGTCAAAACGTGAATCATTCCAGTATGCAAACCAGTTGAAACGACGCACTTTGAACGGACAGTTGTTCGCACAGTAACGTGTACCGAAACAACGGTTGTATGCCATGTGGTTCAAACCTTCTGAAGAGTGTACTGTTGCCAATACCGGACAAACCGTTTCACAAGGTGCGTGGCCACAGTGCTGACACAACATGGGTTGGTGAACAACAGTGATATCTTCGAAATCCAATTCAGCCGAAGCTTTCGCAATTTCTTTCTCTTTTGTAAGATCTTTTTCTTTGCCTTCGATTGTATAGTAACGGTCGATACGTAACCAGTGCATCTCACGACGACGACGAACCTCGTCACGACCTACAACAGGAATGTTATTCTCTACGTTACAAGCTACGATACAAGCACCACAACCTGTACAAGCGTTCAAGTCGATCGCCATCACCCATTTGTGGCCCGGTTGCTCATATTTATTCCACAAATCGTACGTTTTGTGATTATCTGTAAAACGTCCTGCCTCAGAGTTAGGATCTTTCAGATATTTCGCAAACGTAGTCTCACGGATCACATTACGACCTTCGATGGTGTGGTGTGTTTGTGTTTGTGCCAATTGGTATGTCCCAGCTGCTTTCGCTACAGTTGCTTTTGCAACACCTTGAACAGTACCATTGATGATAGAAGCAAATGGGAATGCGTTTTTACCAACTTCATTACCTGCTTTACCCACTTTCGTACGTCCGTAACCTACAGCAACAGAAACAGTACCTTGCGCTTGACCAGGTTGTTGTACAACTGGCAATTCAAGTTCAACACCATTTGCTTTTACAGTTACTTTACCATCTTCACCCAAGCCTAGTTTTTCAGCATCTTTAGGGTTTAGGGCAGCATAGTTGTCCCAAGTTACTTTAGATACTGGATCAGGCAATTCTTGCAAGTAAGCATTGTTTGCGTAACGACCATCGCGAAGCGCAGAAGGTTCGTAAAGTTTCAATTCAAACTCACCAGTGATTGCTTTGCTGGATGCTTCGATTGCTGAAGCGGCAGCAGCTGCGTTTCCTGTAAATGCAGGAGCAGTTGCCACTTTGGCACCTTTATATTCAAAACCAGTTTGCAATACAGCATCCCAGTTTTTCGTAGAACCGGCTAAGATTTGTGTAGACCACAAGTTCTTAACGAAGTTGTACATATCTGTTGTGTTTCCTGCCCAAGTCAACAAGCTTTGCTCAGCTTGACGTGTTTGGAAAACAGGATTGATTGTCGGTTGAACGATTGAATACAAACCTTCTTTCGGATTAGCATCACCCCAAGACTCCAAGAAAGTACTTGCAGGAGCAATCGCTGTCAATTCCGACGCAGTCTCATCAGCACGTTGTGAGAATGATAAAGTGAAAGGAATCTGTTTCAAAGCCGCTTTTACATCCTCTGCTTTGAAGTAGTCATATACAGGATTGCTGTTCAAGAAGAACGCTACACCTACCTGGCCAGCTTTTGCAGCAGCTAAGAAAGCCTGGAAAGAAGAATCCGAACCCTGGTATTGTTTCGAATAGTTATCTAAATCAATGATTGTACCGTAAGCGCCCAATGCAACGTTGATCGCATTGACCAATACCTGAACATTCACATCGTTAGAACCAGCAACAACTACGGCAGCACCTTTGCTGTTGACCAATTCTTTCGCCGCTAGGGCTACACCTTTTTGCGCTTTTTTGTTTGCAGTTGCTCCAGCCAATGATTGACCAGTGATTGCATTATATAAAGCAATCAAGGTAGCACCTTCTTCCGAAGGTTTGATCGCAATACGCGCATCGGCATTTGTACCAGTCATTGAAAGACCAGACTCAAACTGTACGTGACGTGACATTTTTCCATTTTTTAAGGATTTGTAGTCACGGTTTTTAGCGTATTGTTGTGTATGTTCTTCACCTGCCAACCAAGTTCCTAAGAAATCAGCAGCAACTGAAACGATGACATTTGCTTTATCAAAATTGTATGAAGGAACTACAGCCTTACCGAATGAAGCTTTATTTGCTTCGATAATACCGCTGTAAGAAACAGCGTCGTATTGTACGTGGTTAACTGTAGGGAATTTCGTTGCAAAAGCAGCGATAGCAGCCAACGTTGAAGGACTGTTTACGGTATTCGAAACGATCGTAATTTGTTTACCAGAAGATGCAGCAGCAGTCAATGCTTTAACAACTTCCCCATCCAATTTAGACCACTCCACATCTTGACCTTTCAATTGTGCTTGCTTCAATTTAGACTCATCATATAAATCCAATACCGAAGCAGCAGTTGTTGAATCCAAACCTTGGTTCAAACCAATTGCATTTGGGTTAGGCTCAACATTGATCGGACGACCTTCACGCGTTTTAACCAAGATACTTTGACCATTGAATGTCGACGTATAGTAGTTAGGGATACCTGGAGTTACCTCTTCAGGTTTAATCAAATAAGGAACTGCCTTATGCACAGGAGTACGGTTACAAGCCGCTAAAGAAACAGCACCCAAACCAAAACCTAATGCTTTCAAGAAGTCACGGCGAGGAGTTTTCGTACTCAAGCCCGCTTCATTTAATACATCTTCTACAGGAATAGATTCGGCAAACTCACCCTTGCTTCCCTCAACGAAAGCAGGAGTTTGATTTAACTCTTCCAAACCTTTCCAATATTTTTTATTGCTATCCATTTAAGCTGTATATAAGATTGCGTATTTCAAATAATTATTAATAGTGACATTTACCACACTCAAGACCACCGATCATGGCTGCAGTCATTTTTTCACCTTTCTTAATTCTTTCGTGTGCCTTGATCAAATCTTCATAATATTTATTATCCGATTTGATATCTGTCTTTTTGTGACAGTCCACACACCATTTCATTGTCAATGGAGAGTATTGATATACTTCTTCCATATTTTGGATCGGCCCGTGACAAGTCTGACACTCTACTCCTGCTACCACAACGTGTTGTGAGTGATTGAAGTAAGCGAAATCAGGCAAGTTATGGATACGAACCCATTGAATTGGCTTCGGATTGTTACCATAAGTACGTGTCTCAGGATTCCAATCTAACGCACGGTAGATTTTAGCAATTTCTGGTGAGATTTCACCATCATAATGCTCTGATGCAGTGATTGTATTGTGACAGTTCATACACACATTGGCCGATGGAATAGACGCATTTTTAGATTTAAATGCACCACCGTGACAGTATTGACACTCAATTTTATTTACACCAGCGTGGATTTGGTGCGAGAACTTGATCGGTTGAACAGGTTTGTAACCTTCGTGAACACCTACGTTCCACATTGTTTTCCAACCACCAACTGCCAAAAGAGCAACAAGCATCAACACGGTAAATCCAACTAATTTTTTGTTTTTAACGAATGCTTTCGCAAACTTCACAAAACGTTGATTGTCCTCAGGCTCTTGTTGCGCAGCAATAGCTTCCTGATTCTTAGCAATTACATTTTCTAAGGTACGGATCACACGGTTCAACACCACGATCACGACAACCGCCAAAACAACAACCGCGATCAAGCCCAAGATCATGAACATAGACGCATTGTCATCTTTTGCAGCAGCACCAGCAGCACCAGCTTCTTTCGGCTTCTCTACTGAGGCATCTTTGATAAACGCAATGACAGATTTAATCTGATCGTCAGATAAATCCGTAAAAGAAGTCATCACAGATTTGTTGTACTCTTCGAAGATTTTAACAGCCTCAGCATCACCTGTAGCGATTAAAGCTTGAGAGTTACGGATCCATTTGATCAACCATTCTTCAGATTTTGTATCTGGAACTCCTTTCAAAGCAGGACCAACTACTTTTCTGTCAATGGCGTGACAGGATGTACACTTAGATTTGAAGATTTTTTCACCTTCCTTGACATCTTGCGCATGCAACGTCGTAACGGCAAATAATAGCATCAAACTCGTTGACACCACCCTCGCAAGGCTTCCCAAAACGGATGAGATAGTTCTCATATTTAGCACTTTATACTATTTATTTGTGAATGTAAAAAATTAACTCCCATGGTTAAAGGAGCCACTACCCCCCTAACAATGCCACAAAAGTATGATTTATTAACAAATCGCTGACAATTTTGTGACCTTTAATATCAATTTATAATCATTCTAAACAATTGCGTTTAAACCACGTTAAATCCCTATTATGCGAACGAAGTATATCAATTGCCTTAACTTTTCATCAGGGTACGCCTATCAAATATAAGACATTACTATGACAATTTAAAATACTTGAATATCAAGATAGTTCCGGGCTAAAAAAACATTTTTGATATTAATTCCGTAACTTTATGGGTATGAAAATGCTATTATATAGCTACGGTATATGCTTGTTCCTCATAGGTTCTTCCTGTCAGGGGCAAGAGCATGTTAAACAGAAAACAAAAATGGAAACGAATAAAAAATATAACCCGTTAAGCAAAGAAGAGGAATATGTCATTGTACACAAAGGGACGGAGCGTCCTTTTACGGGAGAGCTTTTGGACAACAAATCAAAAGGAACCTATATTTGCCGGCGTTGCGATAGCCCGCTCTATCGTTCGGAATCAAAATTTGAATCTGGCTGTGGCTGGCCGAGCTTTGATGATGAGATCCCCAATGCAATCACCCGGATCACGGATGCAGACGGGCGCCGTACGGAAATTCTCTGCACAAACTGTGGCGCACACCTCGGGCATGTTTTTCTTGGGGAAGGCTTCACAGCGAAAAACACACGCCATTGCGTCAATTCCATTTCAATGAAATTCGTAGCGGATACTACAAAGTAACCTTTGCTTTTGTCGATTCGCGAATTTTCAGTTCACAAGGCAACACGAGCTTACGTGTTGCTTTTATTTTGCCCTGGAGACGGAGCAAAAGTATATTGATCAGGTTTTCGGCAATCTCCTTGATCGGTTGTGAAACAACGGTGATGGAAGGTTCCAATAGTTTAAAAACTGTATGGTCATCGAAGGCAATCATCGCTGGCATAACAAAATTATATTTCTTCGAAGCCTTCAATCCGGAAATCGCGAGATAATTGGTCGAAAATAAAAGAGCATCCAGACGGTTTTCACAAATAAAATCTTTTAGGGACTCCATTGCCTCGTCATCCGAAGCATCCATCTGCACCTTCTGAATGAAACTTTGCTGTTTATGATTATCCATTGCTTTGAGATAGCCCTCTGAGCGTTCCTTCATCTGGGTCTGATCCGAATATAACGATACAAAACCTATGCGCTTATACGCCTGTTGACAGAGATGACTTGTGGCGTCAAAAGCACCCTGAAAATTATCCGCTCCGACATAGTCAGTCTCCAGGTTCGGAAAGTAACGGTCGAAAAGTACAACAGGAATATTACTTTGCTGCAATTGCTTGACAGTATCCTCCAAACCATCTGAAGGTGTAATGATAAAACCGTCCACCTGACGGTCGTAAAACATCTGGATCAGCTCCTTCGCCTTTTCTACATCGTTGTTGGTACTACAATAAATAATACGGTACCCCTGCTCGTACACTTTGCTTTCGATCAGACGCGCAATATTGCCAAAAAACGGATTCGAGATGTCTTCGATAATCAAACCCAAAATCTTTGTCTTTCCGGTACGCAAGCTTTTCGCCAGTTCATTTGGCTTATACCCTACTTTCTTGACATAATCCAATACGCGCTTGGTCAACGCCTCGCTGATACGCTTCTCTTTTGCCTTGTCATTCAAAATAAAGGAGACTGTAGTTACAGAAATTCCCAACGCCTTTGCGATATCACTGATCAGAATACGTTTCTTCATGTAGAGTAGGTTTGTTAAGTTTTTATTTCGAAGATTACTAAAGTAAAAAATTTAACGACAATTTACTAAAATAATAATAAAATTGCGCTAAAAGGTTTTATTTACTAATTTTAAGCAGTTTCAAATACCCGAACACAAAACCTATGACAGGAAATAAACTCATCACAACAGTGTTGGGCACGCTAATTTTACCATTTTGCGTTCAAGCTCAGCAAAATTTAACACAATATGTCAACCCATTTATTGGGTCAGCAGATCACGGCCACGTATTTGTCGGAGCCAATGTACCCTTAGGTGCAGTACAGCTTGGGCCAACGCAGATCCCACAGATCTGGGACAAATTCAATGGCTGGGATTGGTGCAGCGGCTACAATTACAAAAGCCAGGAAATTCTGGGCTTTACCCATACCCATCTGAGCGGAACCGGTATTGGCGACCTCAATGATCTGATGATCGTTCCGGCGAATGGCAAGCTGCAATTGACAGCAGCAGAATTCAACAAGATGAATACCGGCTACGGTTCATCTTTCAAAAAAGAAAATGAAGTTGCTAAACCCGGATTCTACAGCGCCTATCTGGATGACTATAAAGTGCAGGCTAATCTCACCGCTACGGAAAGAGTGGGCTACCACCAGTACGTTTACGAAAAAACAGACAACGCCCATATTTTGGTTGACCTGGGTTACCACATCAATTGGGATAAAGCAACGGATACCTATATCAAACAGGTCAATGATTCCACCTTCGTTGGTTACCGTTTTTCGACAGGCTGGGCCAGTGACCAAAAATTATACTTTGCCATAAAAACTTCGCAGCCTATCCAAAAGGTTAGATTCTTTGATGGCAAAGACGAAAAATTCGGTCAGACGACCTTCAAAGGACAAGCGATCAAAGCAGCGCTTTTCTTCAATGCGGCTAAAAACAAGAATATTGAACTGAAAGTGGGTATTTCTCCCGTCAGCTCCACCAATGCCTTAAATAATATCAATGCGGAGATTCCGGGCTGGAATTTTGAAAAGGTAAAACAAGAAGCCGATCAACGTTGGAACAAAACCCTGAACAAAATCCAGTTTGAAGCGGATAAGGACACCAAGACCATTTTCTATACCGCGCTATACCACACTTACTTCGCACCGACAATTTTCAACGATGCAAACGGTGATTATATGGGTACAGATAAACAGGTTTACGAAAAACAAGATTTTGTCAATCACACCGTATTCTCCCTATGGGATACCTATCGTGGACTTCATCCACTGATGACCATCCTGGAGGACCGCAAGATCAATCAGGATTTTATCAAAACCATGCTTGCGATCTATCAGCAACAGGGAAAATTACCGATGTGGCATTTGCAGGGCAATGAAACCAATACCATGGTCGGTTTGCCTGCCATTCCCGTGATTGCAGACGCTTTCTTAAAAGGAATCATCGACGAGAAGGATTATCCTTTGGTATGGGAAGCGGTCAAAACAACCGCCATGGGCAATGACCATGGATTGAAATTTGCACGCGACCTGACATATATTCCCATCGACAGTATGCCGAACGAATCCGTTGCCTGGGCATTGGAATACGCAATCGCTGATTTCGGCGCTTACAAAATTGCAGAGAAATTAGGAAAGACCGAAGATGCCGCTTATTTCAAAAAACGCTATAAACTATACGAACAATATTTCGATAAAGAAGTTGGTCACTTTGTGGGTAAAAAAGCCAATGGTGACTTCCGCAGGCCTTTTGATCCCTTAATGGCCAAGCACCGTGAAAATGATTACTGTGAAGGAAATGCATGGCAATATACGTGGTTGGTACCACAAGACGTGACAGGTTTGATCAATCTTTTTGGTGGCGAACAGCAATTTTTAAAGAAACTGGATTACTTTACCACAATGTCTTCTGATCTCGGTGGAGAAGCTTCCCCGGATATCTCAGGACTAATCGGCCAATACGCACAAGGGAATGAGCCCAATCACCATATCCCCTACTTATATGCTTACGCGGGACAACCCTGGAAAGGTGCTGCATTGGCACGTAAAGCAATGACCGAATTCTATACCAATACACCAGCAGGACTTTGCGGTAACGATGACGTCGGTCAGATGAGCGCATGGTACGTATTCTCAGCGATGGGATTCTATCCATTGAATGCCATGAGCGGTGTGTATGTATTTGGTTCACCGATGATGGAACATGCCAACATCAATTTGCCAAATGGCAAAACTTTAGCGATCACCGTTAAAAACCAAGGTAAAGCAAACCAATACATCAAATCGATCAAATTGGATGGAAAGCCTTACAGCAAGACTTTCATCACACATGCACAATTGCTACAGGGTGGTCAGATGGAAATTGAGATGAGCGCTACACCGAACAAGAACTTCGGAAAGAACAAAGCAGACAGACCGACAAGCGTTGACAATAATTAACTGAAAAATTGTCAGCAAAACATTCATGGATTAATATTTGTTAATACCTTAATATATAAAATTAAGGAGAACAAAAAATGGCAGATTACAAAAACATCAATATACAAGATATTCCTGATGGGGGCGAAAATCCAAAAGACTTCTATGAAAGTTTCAAAGAGAAGTTAGAAGACTTGGAGACCTTCCCAAAAGACTATACCTACAAGTTTATCTTACCAAAGGATCAGGATCAATTCAACCAGATCCAGGCTGTATTTGATGATACTGATGCAAGCTTTGATTTCAAAGACTCCAAGACAGGAAAATACACCTCGATCACGGTTAATGTAAATGTAAAAGATGCCGATCAGGTCATTTACTTCTACAAAGAAGTAGCCAAGATAAAAGGCGTTATTATGCTATAAAACAAAGCCGGCTGTCGAAATGACAGCCGGCTTTGTTTTATAGCTATATTAATGGCCTTAGTCCCCCTATTTTAACAGCACAACATCAAGCCGATAATCGCCACTAAATCTTTTACTATCATAGTGCAGCTTGAATAGCTTGAGGGCAGTCTCATCCTGTAGGGAATTTAAGATTCGTTTGACATCTTTTCGTTCAACAAACTGTTTCCAATTGTTTTTCCGATCATAGAAAAAGGACATCTGTCCCTTCATGCTATTTCCGGCCGCGCCCAGCGCATATAACTTCGTTTCACTGAACAGTATATTAAAATAGTCGTTATATACCAAGCAATCAAGCATAATCTCTTTATTTTTATTAGCCATCCAGTCAAATCGATACGAACAGTACATCGGCTTCCCATAGTAAATACCAGGTTTATGAGGAATCTTGATCTCCGCAAAAAATTGCTTGAGCAATTCCACCACCGCAGGCTCACCATCGTACGCTAAGGGCAAAGAGCTAAGCTCACAATCCATATATAAGGTAAAAGAAGACAGATTGAGGCCCCAGCGTCCTTGACGATCCAACAAAAACTTGGACAAACGCTCCAAAAGTAGTGACATGCCGCCCCTGAATTCGCCCGGCACGGAAAGAGCATCAAAGTGTCTTGCCTCATTAAATTTATAACGTTTTTCATACATATCTATCACAAAGCGGTTATATTCCTGATCAAAATTAACATAAAGCTCGTCTATCATGGAATCTCTGATAGCTTTATCCTTTAGAATTAACCTATTAAAAGGCCAAAATGAATCCTGTTTATAGGGCCACAAAATGGCATGCCCCAGCTTATAAAACTCATAGCGTCCCTTGGGCAAGATCAATTTATTCTGATTTGCATAATCTTGTATAGCAATGGAAAGATTCCGAAATTTATCGCCATAAGACAATTGACCGTAAACGGACAGATGCAATAGCATAAGCGCGAGTATCAGATTCGATTTAAACACTACCGTGCGAAATATACCTTTCATAGGATAACGATGTAAGCAAGTCCTATTTTCCATAAAAAAAGCCCGCTATTTAGCGGGCTTTTTTATAGTAAATTCAATATAAGTTTATTCCTGACCGGCACCAGCTACGGGAGCTTCGCCGTTCGGCTTATCTTGTTTTGGTTTATCTTCTTTTGGAGGACGAGGCAATAAAGCTTTACGTGAAAGTTTCATTTTACCTTGTTTGTCAATATCCAATAATTTAACCGTTACTTTATCACCTTCCTTGAAGATTCCGTCCATTGTTTCAAGTCGTTTCCAGTCAATTTCAGAGATGTGCAACAAACCATCTTTACCCGGCATAATCTCAACAAATGCACCAAACGGCATAATTGATTTTACTTTACCTTCGTAAGTTTCACCGATCTCAGGTTTAGATGCAATCGCTTTGATACGGCCTACCGCATCATCAATTGCTGCTTTATTATCCGCAAACACCTGTACGACACCCTTGTTATCAACCTCCTCGATAGAGATTGTTGCACCAGTCTCACGTTGCATTTCTTGGATGATCTTACCACCTGGGCCGATTACAGCACCGATAAATTCTTTATCGATCAATAACTGAACAATACGAGGTGCATGTGGTTTGTAGTCTTCACGTGGAGCAGAAATAGTTTTCTTCATTTCACCTAAGATGTGTAAACGAGCTTCTTTTGCTTGATCCAAAGCCTGGGTCAACACTTCCCATTTCAAACCATTGATTTTTAAGTCCATCTGACAAGCAACAATACCTTTTTCAGTACCTGTCACTTTAAAGTCCATGTCACCTAAGTGATCTTCATCACCTAAGATATCCGATAAAATTGCATATTTACCGGTTTTCTCATCGGAGATCAATCCCATTGCGATACCAGATACAGGAGCTTTCAATTTCACACCAGCATCCAAAAGAGCCAATGTACCGGCACATACCGTCGCCATAGACGAAGAACCATTGGATTCCAAAATATCAGAAACCACACGGATTGTATACGGGTTTTCATTATCTGCAGGTAATACTTGTTTCAATGAACGCATGGCCAAGTTACCATGACCAACTTCACGACGGCCTGGACCTCTGTTTGGTCTGACTTCACCTGTAGAGAATGCAGGGAAGTTGTAGTGAAGGATAAATTTGTTATAACCGTTGATAAAAGCACCATCGATCATTTGTTCATCGTCTTTAGCACCTAAAGTAACTGAAGTCAATGACTGTGTTTCACCACGTGTAAATACAGCTGAACCGTGTGCAGCAGGTAAGTAATCTACTTCTGACCAGATTGGACGCACTGTACGAACGTCACGGCCATCCAAACGAATTCCTTCGTCCAGGACAAGGTTACGGACAGCATCGTACTGAACATCGTGGAAATATTTTTTAAACAAGAATGCTGTATCATCATCCAATTCCTCAGGCATTGTTGCTCTATATTCTTCTGCAATCTTCGCAAAATTTTCAGAACGCTCATGTTTCGCTGAAGCAGATTTTGCGATAGCGTAAACTTTATCATACGTAGCTGCAAAAATTGAATCTCTCAATTCAAGGTTTTCAGGCTCGTGGTTATATTCGCGTTTTACAGTTTTACCGACTAGATTCGCCAATTCAACCTGTGCTGCGATTTGTTTTTTGATCGCTTCATGAGCAAAAGCAATTGCTTCTACCATTTCAGCTTCGGAAATTTCTTTGGCTTCACCCTCAACCATACCGATATCTTGTGCAGAGCCGGCAACAATAAATTCTAAAGAGGCGTTTTCCAGTTCAGATAATTTTGGATTGATCACCAATTGACCGTCAATCTTCGCTACACGAACCTCTGAAATAGGACCATTGAAAGGAATATCAGATACTGCGATTGCTGCAGAAGCCGCCAAACCCGCTAAAGCGTCAGGCATAATATCTTTATCTGCAGAAATCAAGCTAATCTGAACTTGTGTATCTGCGTGATAGTTTTCAGGGAATAAAGGACGTAATGCACGATCTACCAAACGGGAAATCAATACCTCATAGTCTGATAATCTAGCCTCACGGCGTAAGAAACCACCTGGGATACGACCTGTAGCCGCATATTTCTCTTGATAATCTACTGAAAGTGGTAAAAAATCAACACCAGATTTAGCTTCTTTGGCAGAAACGACAGTTGCTAGCAACATCGTATCACCTTGTTTTAACACTACAGCACCATCAGCCTGTTTTGCCAATTTCCCTGTAGACAATTCGATCTGGGTGCCATTACCCATATCGATGGTCGTTTTAATTTCGTTGTAATTCATTTAATCTTGTTTTTGACACGCTTTTCATCTTGTTGGCAGCGTGCCGATATTTTAAATACGTTAGATTTCAGCACAAAGGTAAATTAAAATATTAAGATTAATGCAATTAACAGCAGGCTAAATATGCAAAGGGGATACTTAGACCAGGGGGAAGTGAAGCATCTGCCATCATTCTTTGGAAATCTGCTCCTAAAAAGTTCGTGAAGTTTGAAACGGTTGAGAGGCCATCTATCCACGAGCGGAAAAAACAGTACGTGATTGAAAATAATATTCTTCGCTATTGACCGAATAAAAAGCTCCCTATTTCAAGTAGAACCTTCAAGTTGGATTAATAACCGCACAACAGCGTTTTTTTTGTTACATCAACCCCGACTCCTTCGCTTTTTTTCTTTTAATTTTTAGGGAAGGCATATTAAGATCAAATGGTGACCAACTTTACCCTTACGACAGTACTTGTTCAGTGTTTGTTCAGTGCTTGCTCAGTAATTACTCAGTGCGAGCTGAATAATTAATGAGTAATTACTGTCTAAAAATTGATTGAAAATTGTGCTTAGGGATAAGTTGGTATTAGGATGTTTCCGTTTTAATGTTTATCTTAATTATCTATTTTCTAATCAGACCGTTATGGCAATAATAAAAAATGGCGTTAATGGAACTGTTTCCGGGAAAGCGGGTTCCGTTGTGTTTGTGTTGACGAAAACAGGAAATTATGTACGCGCTCTCCCTCGGGTTAAAAAACGGGACCCCAGTCCTGAACAGCTGCTCAATAGAACCCGCTTCAAAATTGTGAGGTCACATATTAGTCTATTAAATCCGATCATCAAGATAGGTTTTAAGGCATATAGCTACCCAAAGCGGGCATATGATGGTGCGATGTCTTATAATCTGAACGAAGCACTTATCCAGAAAGAAGACGATTTTACGGTTGACTGGCAGAAATTTATGATTGCCAAAGGAAGCCCCAACCCCATCACTTCCTACACGATGGATTTCGATCAAGAAAACCGAGCGCTACGGGTTACTTGGGAATATGATGCCTATCTGGAGAAAAAGTTTGACACCAGGTTTTATGATTCCTTCTTAGTCCTGTATAATGCAGCGGGTAATGGGGTTGAATATCCACTTTTGACGAACGACTCAAAAAACAGCTTAACAGCTGGCAAACAAGACATTATTATTTCAAAACATGGAAAGGAAGCTACTTACGAAGTGTATATATTTTTTGTAGAGAGCTATGGTGGGCGGAATACAGACAGTCTGCACCTGGGCAGCGTAAAGGTTTGACCACAGCTTTTGCTAGCAGAACCATACAGCTGTGCTATAATAAAACGAAAAAAGCCATCCAGATCTGGATGGCTTTCTTAAAAAACCTTTGTACAAAAGCTTATTTGATGATATCACGTAAACCTAGCGCTTTGATGATCGCACGGTAACGGTTAATATCAGTTTTGTAAAGATAAGCCAATAATGAACGACGTTTACCTACCAACATTTGTAGGGCACGTTGTGTACCGAAATCTTTTCTGTTCTTTTTCAAATGCTCTGTTAAGTGAGCAATTCTCTTAGTGAATAAAGCAACCTGACCTTCTGTAGATCCAGTGTTTGTCGCTGATCCAGCAAATTCTGCGAAGATTTCAGCTTTGTACTCTTTACTTAAATACATCTCTTGAATAATATTAAAGCGTTAAAAAATTTATTAATTGCGTGCAAAGGTAGCATTTTTTTTTGGATCAGCAAATGTTCCTTCCTAACGTCTTCACTTTCACTATACTTTTACATAGATTTTTTTCTTGTCCAACCAGTAACAGATGACCCACATGAGCGCCAAAAAACACAGGGAATAAACAAAAGAGCCTAGTTCGGGGATTCCGGGAACTTTGGCACAGACGTATTTATAAAACCAGCCAAAAGCGTCGATATATTTTTGAGTTCCGTCTTCCGCCAATCCGTCCGGGATCCGGAATAAACCCAAAAAGCGCGGTAAAATTCCACTCAGTACAAATATAAATAAAGGGTTTTTGCCGAACACATCAAAAAATTGAGTCAATTTATTTTTAACCCCTTGCACCTCAATAAACCAAATCATACCAGCGATTGTCATTGTCGCAAGTCCGGTTGTGTAAAGCACGTAGGAACTTGTCCAGATTTTCTTATTGATCGGAAAGCCCAGCGCCCAGATCCATGCCAAAACAAGAAGGATAAAACCAGTTACAAACATACCCGATAATAGCTTAAAATGAGGCTCGTTTGAAGCCGGTACCTTGGACCATAACCAGTCCACCTGCCCTTGTTTCTTGATAAATACCCCTACCAGATAACCAAATACAACCTGTACCACCGCTGGTAAGGTACTCATTAGCCCCTCGGGGTCAAATGGAACTCCTTCGCCCTTATAGATATGTGGCACGCCCAAAAGAGCGATATCATATTTTGTTCCAAACCATCCTTCTAAGCTATATGGATCTGTTCCTCCGGCCAGGGCACAGACAGCCCAATACAGTAATAATATGATGGTAGAAATCCAGATAATTGCCTTCTCTTTAAAGTAATAAGCTAATATGGAGGCAAAACAATAAGCAATCGCGATACGTTGTAGGACTCCGAGGATACGGATACCCCGACTTGGATCATTTGGGTCTACCCATTGTTTAAAAACCAGTTCTGCTCCCTGCCATTTAATAAATGGCCACCAGTTGATAAAGAGGCCAATTGCAAAAATCAGGACAGTACGTTTAAGTACTTTTTTCCAGAAGACCGCCGGACCGGCCTCCTGCAATCGCGGAATGACAAAGGACATCGCGTTTCCGACAGCAAATAGAAAAAATGGGAAAACCAAGTCCGTTGGAGAGCATCCATGCCAGGCTGCATGTTTTAGCGGGGCAAACATATGCGCCCATGTGCCCGGATTATTGACCATAATCATCAGAGCAACAGTAGCCCCGCGAAATACATCCAAGGAATAATAACGTTGTTTCATCATAAATTAAGTGATTAGCTAGTAAATATAGGCATTTTGACTTCATTTTTATGCCAAATCAAATCAATCACTGCACAAACAGGAAGCTTTTAGCAAAAAAACAGTATAAAAATAAGGGCTAACAAAATTCCTTTTTAAAATTATTTAAAAAGTTGTTAAAACTTACCTAAAATACTTATCTTTAGCTAACAATTATGACCAATTCCTTTTATTAGGTAATTAAACAATGAAAGCTGACATTTTACGATTATTATATTATAATAAGACACAATCCATTGCGGATCTCTCTAAATCTCTTTCAAAAAGTACGCCCATAGTCACAAAGACAATTAATGAACTTGTGAAACAAGAACTTATTCTTGATCATGGCCTGGGGGAATCAACAGGCGGTCGGCGTGCCGCCCAATATGGACTCAATAGTAACCTTTCATACTATATCGTCAGTGTCGCTATAGATCAATATTATAGCTCCTTTACCATTTCCAATTTAGCGCACACTAT
Organism: Sphingobacterium sp. CZ-UAM; assembly: GCF_002000245.1. Taxonomy (GTDB): domain Bacteria; phylum Bacteroidota; class Bacteroidia; order Sphingobacteriales; family Sphingobacteriaceae; genus Sphingobacterium. The sequence goes on from NZ_MTCM01000005.1 coordinate 225,678, forward strand.
TGTTGCACAACAGAAAGATATCGCCATCAACTTAAAAGAACAGGATGCCGGGGAACGGATCCTCCATGCACTTGAAACGATTCTTCATGAAAGTCAGATTGACAAACAACATATTATTGGTGTGGGAATCAGTATGCCCGGATTTGTTAATCCGGAAGAGAAAATAAATGACTCTTATCCCCAAAATTCTTCCCTCCACCATCTCTATAAACAAATTGAAGAAAAATTACAGTTAGCCACAGTTATTGACAATGATTCCCGATGTGTTGCTTGGGCGGAAAAGGAATTTGGCCATGGGGTGGATATCGCGCATACCCTTGTCATCAATTTAAACTGGGGTGTTGGACTTGGAATTATCATAAACGGTGAAATCTTTAAAGGTGCAACAGGTTTTGCAGGTGAGTTTAGCCACATTCCCTTGTCCGATAAAACCACCTTGTGCTCATGTGGCAAGAGAGGCTGTTTGGAAGTCGAAGCATCCTTAAATGCCGCCATACAAAATACCGAATCAGATATCCAAAATGGTGAATATTCGATTTACTCCACCTTTGCTAAAATAAATACAAATAAAGCGGATACATTAATTGAAGCAGCGAAGTTGGGTGATCAAATTGCGATTAATAACCTTGGAAAAATTGGCTACATGCTCGGAAAAGGTATTTCAACCCTACTGCATATCCTCAATCCGAACAAAATAATCATTAGCGGACGTGGAGCGGAAGTGGGTGATATTATCGCCCCACAGATCCAGGTCGCAATCAACGAGTTTAGCATTCCCAAAATCGCAAAAATGACCAAAATAGAAATTTCTGAACTTCACAGAGACGCACAGCAAATGGGGACCGCCGCCTTAGTGGCGGAACATCTGATCGATAATATTATCCATTAGTTAGGAAAACTGCTATTCACATATACAGCTACACTGATTATCAGATTAATATCAATCCAGCTACAACTCACCCTGTAGCTTGCTATCTCGATCGAGCATCGTCTGATAAAAGATTGTACGAGGATGTTTAGATTTAAAATCAAATCATCCAGCGTCAAAAGTACCATCAACAAAATAAGGGTCTATACAGGTTCCTAAAAAACGCTCCAATTATGAGAGCGTTTTTTATTTACAGGTCAACAAAATAAAATATAACCAGTTCTAAAGGCTACTTTTTAAAAAAAAATAAAAAGGTATTTCCACTTAACACAAATATAACATATCTTTAGCGATCACTAAATGGGAAAACACTAACGCATCCCCACATAACAGCATGGAATTGAAGGAGAAAATCCTTGTATATCTTTACTATTTAAAGGAGCTGTCTATTGCTGGACTTTCTAAAAGCCTGGCAAAAAGCACGCCTATTGTTACAAAAGCAATTAATGAGCTATTAGAACAACATGTTATTGTAGACAAAGGTTTGGCCGCCTCCACCGGAGGCAGAAGGGCAGCGTTATATGCTTTAAATGATCATGCTGACCAACTCATTATTAGTGTGTCCGTAGACCAGTTCTATACATCCATTCATCTGAGCAACCTGAAACAGGAAGTTTTAGCTGAAACAGTGGATATCAGGCTCGACCTAAGAGACGAATCTACTGGAAATGATATAGTTGAGCACATCAGAAAGTTTATTAATGCTCATAAATTAAAAAGCAGCAAAATTATAGGAATAGGAATCAGCATGCCGGGCTTTGTCAACGCCAGCCTTGGAGTCAATGATTCATTTGCCGATAACAATCCACTTCATCATCTTAAGCACAACATTGAAAAGAAGCTGAATATACCCACAATAATTGATAATGATTCCCACTGTGTTGCCTGGGCTGAAAAAGAATTCGGAAGTGGCGTAGACAGCACACATACGCTGGTCATTAATCTGAATTGGGGAGTAGGCTTGGGAATTATCATTAATGGTGAAATTTTTACCGGCGCTACGGGTTTTGCTGGCGAGTTTAGTCACATTCCGCTCTCTAACACCAACAGTTTATGTTCCTGTGGAAAAAGGGGCTGTCTTGAAGTGGAGGCATCTTTAAAATCCGCAATAGAGCAAACAGAATTGGCAATCCAACAGGGAGAGTATTCCATCTATAGCACGCTTATAAAAACCATGAGCAACAAAAATAATGCCCTCATCGAGGCCGCAAAAATAGGAGACCAATTGGTTATCTATAATATTGGGAAGATCGGTTTTATGATCGGGAAAGGGATATCGACCTTGCTTCACATCCTCAATCCAAATAAGGTTGTTATCAGTGGCCGAGGAGCGGAGATTGGACATATTTTAGGCCCACAAATCCAAAACGCTATCAATGAATTCAGTATTCCCAGAATAGCCAAAATGACTGAAATAGAAATTTCAGGGCTACATAAAACTGCACAACAAAAAGGGACAGCTGCATTAGTTGTCGAACATTATATCAATCGCATTTTAACGAATTAAACTCTTTACTTAATTACCTAAAAAATGAGTCTATTTTACAAAAAAGCAGCGGGGTTAGCATTGGGCACAATATTTAGTGCTTCAGCCCTCTATGCGCAACAAACAATTACAGGTAAGGTATCCGATGACAAAGGGCCTATTTCAGGAGCCACTGTAGCAGTCAAAGGAACTACAAAAGCGACACAGACAAACGCCAGTGGATCATTTAGCATTGATGCAGCTCCAGGTGAAACCATCCGTGTATCAATCGTCGGATACAAAGCCCAAGAAATCGTGGTTGGTTCAACTAAAACGATTAATGTTACATTAATCTCAGATGCCTCAACATTAGGAGAGGTCGTCGTGACAGCCATGGGTATAAAAAGGGAGAAGAAAACATTGGGTTATTCTTTTCAGGAAGTTAAATCCGAACAATTGACAGATGCCAAAGAAACTAATGTTGCGAATGCATTGGTCGGTAAAGTTTCCGGACTTCAGGTAATAAAAGGTTCGGCAGGTCCAGCATCTTCGACGAAGATCACACTTCGTGGTAACAACTCACTTACAGGAGATAATCAACCATTAATCATCGTTGACGGTGTGCCGATGAACAATTTCCTTGGTGGTATGAAAGGAAATGGTGATAAAAATAACGATATGTGGAACCCCGCTACGGATATGGGTGGTGGTTTAGGTGACATCAACCCAGATGATATCGAAAGCATGTCTGTACTTAAAGGCGGTGCAGCATCCGCATTATACGGATCAAGAGCTGGTAATGGTGCCATCGTGATCACGACCAAATCAGGTAAAGCTCAAAAAGGCGCAGGTATCACTTACTCTTCAACAATCGGTCTTGAAACGATCTTCATGACACCGAATCTGCAAAATAGCTATGGACAAGGAAAAGACGGTGTTTATAATCCAATAAGTACAACGAGCTGGGGCGATAAAGTAAGCAAGGTATATGACAATATTGGCGCATACTTCAATACGGGGGTTAATCATACACAAAACCTTGCTTTTCAACAACAGCTGGGCGAGACCAACATCTATTCTTCCGCAACTTATTTAAATGACCAAAGCAAGATTCCTGGTTCTTCCTTAGAAAGAATCAATTTGATGACTAAGGTTACCTCATCATTTGGCCCTGATAAACGCTGGACCACTGATGTCAAGGTGCAGTACATGAATATGAACGCCAAAAACAGACCTATCTCTGGCCAAAATAATTCGAATGTGTATAGCACATTGTTTACCATGCCTCGTTCCATGAATATCCTTGATTTCAAAAATCCATTGAATGCAGTCGGTGATATGGCTTGGTATGGAACAAGTGAGAATAAAACGATGAACCCTTATTGGTTGGAAAAATACCGTCTGAACAATGATATTCGTGATCGTTTTATCATGAATGGTAATATCAAATACAAATTCAATGACTGGTTAGATGCGGAAGCAAGATTTGGCCGTGATCAGTATACAACCAATTATGAAAACAAAACGTATGGTGGTAGCCCATTGATTACAGGTGGTAGTTATGGCGTGGGTAAAAACACATTCTTTGAAAATAACTTCACTGTTGCGTTAAACGCCCGTAAAGATAATTTAATCGGAAAATGGGGTGGATCTGCTTCCGTATTCGGACAAATTATGAAGACAAGATCAACTGGGATAGATGCAAGTACAGGCGAACTACAAGTACCAAATCTGTTTTACATCAATAACAGTAAGTCATTCCCAACAATTGAACAAAGTTTGTTACAAAAACAAATCAACTCACTGTATGCCACAGCTGAGATCAATTATGATAATTATTTATTCTTTAACGTGACCGGAAGAAATGACTGGTCATCTGCTTTAGGACTAGACAATAGATCATTCTTCTACCCTTCAGTAAGTGGGTCGTGGGTAATTTCGGATATGATTAACAAAACGGGAGGTTCATTACCGAGCTGGTTATCATTTGCGAAATTAAGAGGGTCTTATGCTGAAGTTGGTAATGATCTTCCATCCTTCCAATTGTACAATGTTTATAACATCGGAAAAGATCCAAATGGGAACACGACTGCTGGAATGGGAAATACCAAATATAGCCCGAGCATTCTGAGCGAACTTATCAAAACCATCGAGTTTGGTTTCGACACCCGTTTATTCAACAGCCGATTAGGTTTGGATTTTGCCTGGTATAAAACCAACGCGACCAACCAGCTGATCGATCTTCCAATGAACCCTTACAGTGGTTATGAATATGAAAAAATCAATGCCGGAAATATCCAAAACTCGGGTTTTGAAATCGTATTGGACGGAAGAATATTGACAAATAAAGATCAGTTAACATGGAATTCCAGCCTGAATTTTTCAAGAAACAGAAATAAGATCATCAGTCTTGCCGAAGGGGTAGATATGTATCCGTTGGGCTCTTATGACAATGTTTCGATCCGTGCCCTTGAAGGTGGATTGTACGGCGATATTTATGGCACCAAATTCTTAAGAGTTGAGGATCCGAACAGCGAATTTAACGGTCAATTGATCTTAAACGGCAGCGGATTACCACAGGCGGCAAGCGGTCTTCACAAACTTGGAAACCAAGCTCCTAAAGCATTGGTAGGCTGGAACAATAATTTTGCTTACAAAAACTTTGGTTTAAGCTTCCAGGTAGACGGAAGATTTGGCGGTGAATTTTTCTCTGGAACAAATCTCAATCTACAGGCAAATGGTAGTGCTGCAGTCACAGCTCCAAATGGCGAACGCAATCCATTTGTAGTAGATGGCGTGATTGCCTCCAATGGATCTTACACAAAAAATACCGTGCAAACCACGCAACAATTATATTGGACGCAAGTGACTTCCACGTCAGGAAACTATGGTATTACGGAACAAAACGTATATGATGCCACCAATATCCGTTTGAGAAATGTGACATTAAGTTATAATTTTCCAAAAAGCATTCTTGGAAACAGCATCGTACAACGTGCCAAAGTCAGCTTGACAGGAAATAATCTTTGGATGATTAAAAGCTATGCCAATGGTGTAGATCCAGAATCTGTATTTGCGATCAACTCCAATGCGACAGGCTTTGAGAACTTCTCTACACCAACATCCAGATCTTTCTTCCTTAATGTCACTTTAGGCTTCTAATCAACAAAAACGATAAATCATGAAAAATATCATATCAAAAATAGGTTTCGCAGTTCTTTTGGGAGGAGTAATCAGCTCATGCTCTAAATTCGATGAGATGAACGTCAATCCCTATAAAGCTAACGACGAACAAGTCAAAATCGAATTCTTTTTTAACAACTCACTTACTGGCGCACAACAAGATCCCAATATCGCTGAGCGTATCTTTGTGCTCGACTGGAAAACAACCGGAAGACAGCATATGACCAATGGTCTTGCAACGGGGACAGTAAATGATGATTGGTCCAAAGAATATTATAGATATTCAGCTGAATGGATCAAAAATGCGACTAAAGGAATTGAGATTGCCACCAATGAAATCAATGCCGGTACAGCAAAAGAATATACCAATAATTTACTACAGATTTCACGTATCTGGAGAGCATACCTGATCAGTGAGGTAACCGATAATTTTGGCCCTACTCCTATAGCTTTCGCAGAAGGCGTTAACCCAAAATACAGTTCAGTCAAAGATGTTTACTACTATCTTTTCGAGGAACTTAAAGATGCGACTTCCAAAATAAAACCCGGCATAAAGGTTCCTGACGATGTTGTCAAGTTTGACCGTGCGTATGGTTTTAATGACGAGAAGTGGATCAAATATGCCAACTCAATGCGGATGCGTCTGGCGATGCGCCTATCTGAGGTTGATGCAAACAAAGCAAAATCTGAATTCGAGGCTGCTGTTGCTACTAATAAGTACATCAGCAATACGGCGGACAATTTCACAGTTGCAGAGAAAGACGGTTGGGATCCATTGACTGGCGTTATGAGCCGCAGCTGGAATTATCAGGCACTTTCAGCTACATTAAACAACCTTTATCTTGGGTTGGGGGGTATTCAAACAGAAAAGCAGGTTGCTGATGAGTTGAAATCTTCGATCAAAGCCGAAAACTACATTGGTAAGCGCTACAGTAACCATTTTACCAGTATGACCAATGATCCTTCCGCAGGTTATTGGCTGGATGGTCTGCCAAATAAAATTGACCCTCGTGCGTTGAAGGCCTTCTTTATTCCGGGAGATTTTAACAACCGCAACTTCTTCGACAATGGTGACGACTCTAAAAAAACTGTAGACACCTTAGTAAATGGCAGTACGAAAATTGCTGTCAATACCAAATATACCTGGAATGCATTTTCATTAGGTGACTGGGCAGCAAAAGGAACAAATAACCGGTTGAGAAGCACATTGGTGGGTAAAGTTCCGGCGCTTGCAGTTCAGTTCAGAAGAAGTACAAATAGCCGTATTTTCTTTGCCAACTGGGAGACCTATTTCCTATTAGCCGAAGCATCGCTAAAAGGATGGATGACAAGGACATCTGCGCAGGAAGCCTATGAGAATGGTGTCAGAGCCAATTTCGATTACTGGGGCGTAGGTCAGTTTGCTTCCGAATACCTAAGCTCGACTGATTATAACAGAGTAGGTACTTCGGTTAGTTTCACACATATAGCAGAACCAGGTGATGCACATACCATGGATTACATTGATGGCTATACCAATGCTGCCGGTACAGTAAGCATTAAATATCCTGTCAATTCACTTTACAAAAATGGTACAGTACGCAATGATTTATTGACGAAGATCATTACTCAAAAATTCATTGCCAATTTACCTTGGTTACCATTGGAATCCTGGAATGATCAAAGAAGATTGGGTTTACCTTTCTATGAAAATCCTGCAATTGAAAATGCTTTACCAAACTTGCCTGATCTTACATCAGCAAACTTTATGACAAGCAGCATCAGATTCTTTCCACAACGATTAGCATTCCCATCGTCATTTAGGGATACTGATCCTGCTGAATACCAAAATGCGGTATCATTATTAGGTGGTGTGGATAAAGTATTGACTCCACTGTGGTGGGCAAAACAGAAATAAGTTTTTTCACCCAATGAATTATAATTAAGCCGGCTTATAGCCGGCTTTTTTGTTTATCAAGCAACGAAAACCTTTTCGTATAGTTTTTGTTACAATCCTTCTGTTTAAAGCCTCCTCAAAACAATAAAGAACAGGGTTTTTAGCTATAAAAACCGTTAAGTTCAAAATTCTTTTTAAAAATTTTAAAAAGAATTTTGAACTTAACATAAATAGTATATATCTTTAACATATCAAGCTTATAGAAAACCGAGGGATTCGGTATTTTTTAAGCATATACTATGAAAAACCAGATTGGCTTAAATTGATTAAAATGTAAGTCATTATTAAACTTAAGAGAACACAATACTACGAACACAATTTAACCAAATATGATCGTCGAGATTTTAAGAATGTTGTATTACAAGCCAATGCAACCGATTGCAGATATTGCAAATTCTTTGCGCCGAAGCATTCCATCTGTTACCAAACAGATGAATGACCTCATGACTAAAAATGTCATCGTAGAGAAAGGTTATGCCGCATCTACGGGTGGAAGAAAGGCTATACAATATATGCTCAATGAAGAGTTGAAGCACAGTATTATCAGCATTGCCATCGATCAATTTTACACGTCCATATCTTTAACTAACCTGAAAGCCGAAATAATTTCTTCCAAAAACAATATTCCAATTGATCTTAGTGACAGAAAAGCGACCGATGCCATATTAGAAGCTCTAAACATTTTCATTAACAGTAACCAGATCGATCTAAAACAGGTGATTGGTATTGGCGTCAGCATGCCCGGTTTCGTCGATACGGATACAGGTCTCAACGAATCTTATAACGAAGATTCCTCCTTATACAATATTAGAGAGTTGATAGAAAAGAAATTTCATCTTCCAACGATTATCGACAATGATTCACGTTGTGTTGCCTGGGCGGAGAAAAAATTTGGCAGTGCTCAGGATTCGTCTCATTCATTGGTGATCAATCTAAATTGGGGTGTAGGGTTAGGAATTTTAATAAACGATGATATATTCAAAGGCACATCAGGCTATGCTGGCGAATTTAGCCATATTCCACTTTCAGAAACGCTGACTTTATGTTCCTGTGGTAAAAGAGGCTGTTTAGAAGTCGAAGCATCCATTAGTGCTGCGGTCCGGAATATCGAACGGGATATAAAAAATGGGGAGTATTCAATTTATGAAAAACTTGCTGGGGAATATGTCAACAAAATCGAGGCATTAATAGAAGCTGTGCAAATCGGCGACCAGGTAGCAATTAATAATATCGGAAAAATAGGGTATCTACTCGGTAAAGGAATATCAACATTAATTCACATTCTAAATCCGAGCAAAATTATCATCAGTGGTAGAGGCGCCGAAATCGGGCATATTTTAGCTCCTCACATCCAAGTAGCAATAAACGAATACAGCATTCCCAAAATAGCCAAAAAGACAACATTAAGTATTTCCAGTCTACACAAAAAGGCACAACAGATTGGAACAACGGCCTTAGTCATAGAAAAATACATTACCAACATAATTAACTAACGTTTTTACACAAACACCTAAAACATGAGTCTATTTTACAAAAAAACTGCAGGATTGGCGTTATGTACACTTTTCAGTGCTACATCACTCTTCGCGCAGCAAAGCATTTCTGGAATAGTTTCAGATGCTAATGGACCTATCTCTGGTGCTACCGTTTCTGTAAAGGGAACAACTAGAGGTACGCAAACAGGCGCCAATGGGTCATTTACAATCCAAGCCGCACAAGGCGAAACCCTACGCATATCCATGGTCGGATATAAGTCTCAAGAGATTGTAGTTGGATCAACAAAAACAATTAACATTAAACTGACTGAAGATGCCTCCAATCTAGAGGAGGTAGTGGTAACAGCCATGGGGATTAAAAGAGCTCCCAAAGAGCTGGGTTATGCCATGAGCACCGTTGACTCGAAAGAGCTAACAAAAACTGGTTCTCCAAACTTTGCGGGGGCATTGTATGGTAAAGCACCAGGTGTTCGTATCTCGGCTGCACCGGGCGGCGCTACTTCGGGTATAAATATTAACGTCCGTGGTATAAACTCTATTACCGGGAACTCTCAGCCATTAGTTATTATCGACGGGGTACCGATGCGCCAAAATAACTTTAACAACTCTGACTATTGGGGAGATCAGCGTGCAAGGGGAAATGGTTTGGAGGATTTAAATCCAGAGGACATTGAATCCATCTCTGTACTGAAGGGAGCATCTGCTGCTGCACTGTATGGTTCTGAAGCGATGAATGGTGTTGTATTGGTTACAACGAAATCAGGAAAAGGCGGCAAAGGATTTTCTATTGACTTCAATGCTAATTACACGCATGATCAGGTGGCTTATCTACCAAGATTTCAAAACGTACGGGGTCCTGGTTATAGCAAAGCTTATTCAGAGGGAGGACAGGCAGACGACATGTTTTTCTACTATGGAGCTGACCGTGCAGTTGATGGAGTAAATAGAGGTGTTTTGCAAGCTACTGTAAATTTTGGACCCAAATTTGACGGTTTACCTACCGTTACTTGGGATGGAAAAGTTAGACCTTATGAGGCTCAAAATTCCTATTCAAAGTTGTTCAACAATCCAACGAACACATCTTTTAACTTTGCTCTAGGCCATACAACCGAAAATTCAAATGTGCGTTTTTCACTAACACGTCAGGATAACGAAATGACAGCATTTGATTCTTACAACAAAAAAAACGTTGCCAATTTAAATTCAACCTTTAAGTTATGGAATAAGCTAACAACAGATGTAGTCGTAAACTATATAAACCAACATACCCATAATCGTCCCTTTATGACCGACCGGTTGATCAACAATTTCACCGGGATGATTTCAACCTTTGATAATCCAGATTGGTATCTAGATAGATATCAAACCAGCTTGGGCTATAAATATGCCGTCAACTCTGATCAAAGTCTGACTCCAAATGAAAATATAAGACACAATGGTTATAAAACAGATATCTTAGATTATTTTTGGAACACAAAAGCAAAAAAGAATGATGAATATTCAAATCGGTTAATTGGTTCGTTTACGAATACCTATCAAATCACAGATGATTTATCGTTCCGCGCAAGGGTTTCTGCCGATTTGACTTCTACTAGAATTGAGGATAAAAGTCCGCTGAGATTTCCATTAGTGTTTGGATTTGATAGGGAGTCAGGCTATTCCTACAAAAGCCAAAACCAAAATATCTATTACGGGGATTTATTAGCTTCATATAATAAAAAAGTAACATCTGACATTAAATTAGGGGCAAATATAGGTTATACAGCAACCAAATATCAAGACCTTGCTTCAACAGCATCAACGCTAAATGGATTATCTGTACGTGATTGGTATGACATCAAAGCATCGGTCGACCTTCCATCAGGTAGCCAATCTAGACGCTGGTCTCTGCGTGATGCCCTTTTCGGAACATTAAATTTTAATTATAAAGATTATTGGTTCGTAGAAGGTACATTACGAAGAGAGCGTATTTCTCAAATGCATCCTGATAATAATGTCTTATATTATCCTTCTGTCAATTCTAGTTTAATCTTATCTGAGGCTTTTAAACTTCCGGAATTTTTTAACTATGCAAAACTAAGGGGATCGTGGGGTATAGTAGGTAACTATCCAGACATATTTAAAAGTGCGATTGCTGTCGGTCAAACCCCTCTTGGAAATCAAGGATATGGTTCGGTTATCTATACCCAAGTTCCAACCTCTAGTTTCGGAAATGAACTTATTAAACCTGAGACCAAACATGAAATTGAGTTTGGTTTAGAGGCGAGAATGTTAAAGGGCAGACTCGGAGTAGATCTTACTTATTATAATGGCCAGATCAGAGATCAAATCTTAGATTTCTCCTTGCCAATGACAACAGGTGCAAGTTCCATTCTAGCCAATGTGGGTACACTTAGAAATAAAGGCTGGGAATTTGCGATAAATGGGGTGCCGGTACAAACCGAATCGTTTAGATGGAATTCCACTTTAAATTTCGCTTTCAATAGAAATAAAGTAGAAAAATTAGCCGGAGGAGCATCTGTATTAGAACACCGATTTATTGACGGCGACGCAGCTAAAATTATCTCCGAAGTCGGTCAACCGCTAGGTAATATTTACGCTCGTCCTTTAGCTACAGATGAACAAGGAAGAAACATTGTCAATGATAATGGTATCTATGCCCTAGACAATACAACCTACAAAAAGGTAGGTAATGCGATGCCAAAAATGACAGGTGGATTTATCAACTCTTTTAGCTATAAAAATTTCACATTGGATGCCCTTATTGACTTCCGTTGGGGAGGCCACATTATGCCAACAGGGATAAATTGGATGAAAAGTAGAGGTTTGTTAGAAGAAACATTGGAAGGTATGGATGCTGAACATGGAGGATTAAGCTACTACATAGTGAATGATAAAGGTATCGCAACGAATGCCAGCACAGGCCCCAATGGAGAAACAGTCTACCACGATGGGATGCTAATGGATGGAGTACTACTTGATGGTACTAAAAACACAAACATTATTTCTCAAGCGACCTATTTTAATTCAACATACAATTGGGGTGGACCCCAGTATGCAAGCGATTCACGCTATGAATTGTATGTAGAAAAAAATAACTACATCAAAATGCGTGAACTTTCCTTAGCTTATCGGTTACCGAATGAAATAGCCCGTAAATTGAGAGCTAAGAACTTGAGTCTATCAGCTTTTGGAAGGAATTTATTCTTTATTTACAGAACCGCGAAACACTTAGATCCTGAACAAATGACAGGAGGATCACACTGGTCGCAACAAATTACAAATGCTGGTTCAGGTCCAGCAACAAGAACTTATGGTTTAATGTTACGTGCAAGTTTTTAGAATTATGAAAATCAACAAATACTTTATAGTTGCTGGTCTATGCACCGCGAGTATAACATCAATAATATCCTGTAAAAAGTCATCATTTGATGAATTTTATAGAGATCCAAGCAAGATAAAAGAAGTATCTGCAGATAAACAACTTACAGGTATTACTTATGCATTTCGAGAACTGGTTGTACCGAGCTATTGGAATTATTTCGTCATCATGCGGTCTACCACTATTCGTTATGTTCAAGCAACTGGATGGGCAAATGAAAGCAACCAATTAATACCTGGAGGAGCATCCATTCAAGATAGATGGAATAATTACTATGCTGGATTAGCTCAATTCCGAGAGTTTGAAAAAGTATATAACAAATTACCGGAAGCCGAAAAAACTCAGATGCGTATCTTCTATATTGCGGCAAAAATTTTCTTCTACGATCAGACTCAACAGATAATAGATCTACATGGTGATATCCCTTGGTCACAAGCAGGTATGCTTAGCACAAATAACGGAGACTACACAACTTCATATGCTAAATATGACAAAGCGGAGGACATTTATAAAACAATGCTGGATGACTTAAAAACTATCAGCACTGAATTAATCAATTTTCCAACCTTATCAACTGGAATAGCATCCTCATTTAAAATACAAGATTTAATTAATAATGGCGATGTAACTTTATGGAGAAAATATTGTAATTCCCTTCGTTTACGTATGTTGACCCGTGTAAGTGCTGCCCCTAACTTCTCTACAAGAGCAAATCAGGAACTTGGTGAAATTATCAATAATCAATCCAACTATCCGTTAACATTGACCAATGCGGACAACATTGACATTGACATTTTTAATTCCGGAACTGATATCAATGCAAAGGGATTCAGAGAGGGGCTAGAAAGCTGGAACGCCAATATTGCCGGGAAAGTAATGATTGATCATATGCTAGACAAAGCAGATCCAAGATTACCTTTTATATTTGAACCCGGAGAAGGCGCAGGTGGGAAATTTATAGGTTTGGATCAATCATTACCTAGCTCACAGCAACAAACTTTAATTGCTGGTACAACTGCAAATCCAAGTAAAATAGCAATCTATAATCGTTCTACGTACTCAAGGAACGAATTTTTTCCAGGACTCATCATCACGGCCTCGGAAATCAATTACTTACTTGCGGAATATTACAATAAGAATGGAAATAATACAGCAGCCAAAGCAGCTTTTGAGCAAGGTATAAAACAATCCATTGCATTATTCCCTGCAATCAGAGCTCTAAGTACGGATAACACTTCAACAGCTGCAGCTAACCCTACAGATGCTCAAATCAATGCTTATATTACTAATATCGGTTGGGGGAGCAATAATCTTCAGTTAATCGCCACACAAAAATGGTTGCATTTTAATGTCATACAACCAATGCAATCCTGGGCTGAAGTAAGAAGATTAAATTATCCGGTATTTACATTTAGAACTGAAGTATCTGACAAACAAAAGACTGTCCCAGCAAGATGGAATATTCCTGCAACTGAGGTCAATCTAAATGGAACGAACTATGAAGCTGTAAAAGCTAATGATAACTTAGATACTAAACTCTTCTGGGACGTTAACTAAACCAGATTCTACATCTACCAAACAGAAAGCCACTCTCGGGTGGCTTTCTTATTATCATTTTTATTATATTTATACATGCAAAAACTGACAACCATTATAGCAACCGCACTGCTGGCAACAACCTCTACATTGGTCTTTGGACAGGCACATAATGTATCGGGCGGCTATCAAAAACCTACCGATCCGCAGGTGATCGAAAACCTCGAACAATGGCAGGACATGAAATTCGGTCTCTTCATGCACTGGGGTACTTACAGTCAATGGGGGATTGTGGAAAGCTGGAGTATCTGTCCCGAAGATGAAGGCTGGACACAACGCAAACCCGAGCATGGTAAAACCTATTTTGAATACCTTAAGAATTACGAGAATTTACAGACAACATTCAACCCCACTGATTTTAATCCTCAAAAATGGGCGGATGCAGCCAAAGCAGCCGGAATGAAATATGTGGTCTTTACAACCAAACACCACGATGGCTTTGCAATGTTCGATACCAAGGAATCGGATTATAAGATTACCTCTACCAAAACACCCTTCTCCTCCAATCCAAAGGCAAACGTAACCAAAGAAATCTTCAATACATTTCGAAATGACGGTTTCAAGATCGGAGCTTATTTCTCCAAACCGGATTGGCACTCCGAATATTATTGGTGGCCTTACTTTCCACCAAAGGACAGAAATGTAAATTATGACCCCAAAAAATACCCTGAGCGTTGGCAGAAATTTAAAGATTTCACCTACAACCAGATCAATGAACTGACTTCGGAGTACGGAAAGGTGGATATTCTATGGTTGGATGGTGGACAGGTACGTCCTTTAGAAACTGTAGACAAATCTGTAGATTGGCAACGGACAATCAAAATGGACCAAAATATCGATATGGACCGTATTGGTGGGATGGCCAGAAAAAATCAACCGGGTATCATTGTTGTTGACCGCACTGTTCCAGGCAACTGGGAAAATTACGTCACTCCGGAACAGGCTATCCCCGAACATCCCTTGGATATCCCATGGGAAAGCTGTATCACGATGGGAGACTCCTTTAGCTATGTGCCCAATGACAACTACAAACCCACAAAGAAAATCGTCGAAACTCTCGTCAAGATTATTTCCCGTGGTGGCAACTATTTGCTTAATATAGCTCCTGGCCCTAAAGGTGATTATGACCAAGCCGCTTATGACCGGTTAAACGAACTATCTGCTTGGATGAAAATCAATCAGAATGCGGTCTATGCCACTCGTACCATCGCCCCATACCACCAGGGTGATTACTATTACACCAGAAGTAAAGACAGCAAGATCGTCAATGTATTCCACCTTTCGGATGGAGACGCTTATCAACAGCCAAATGAATACGTCTTTCAGGTACCCGACAATTTTAAGGTGAAAAAAATTACCATTCTCGGTCACAAAGGCCGATTGGACTGGTCGCAACGCGACAACCAGATTACCTTGAGAAGTCCGGCTACAAGATTCAATTATGCAACCGCAATTCAATTGCTAAGCAAATAATAAAAAAAAGCAGCTGACATAGGGGCAGCTGCTTTTTTCTGATCGCTGAAGCAGTGCACCTGTCAAGTAATTTGCGCGTATTTTTTATTAATAACAGCTGCATTAAAAATACAAACAGCCAGGCAGCCTAAAAAAATATTCGTTCAATTTCTGTCCGTTAGTTTAGCGGCAATCACAACCTAATGAAACAAATAACCCTATTTTTAACAGTACTACTCTTTACATGTTATTCATGCAAAACCTATAAACCGCAAATAGTCTCATCCCAACAGATTTTTCAGGAAGGGCATGTAGATTTTAAGCAATGCCATGCTTCCACCATCCAATCCCTCGGTAAAGATAGTCTCTTAGCTTGCTGGTTCGGTGGTACACACGAATCCAATCCCGACGTGGTGATTTGGAGCTCCCATTACGCAAACGGAACATGGGATGCACCGGTTCAAGTCGCAGATGGCATTCTTGCAGACAAGCGCTATCCGACCTGGAATCCCGTACTCTACCAGTATCCGAATAGCGATTCTCTGTGTTTATTCTATAAAATTGGTCCCAATCCGCGCGAATGGAAAGGTTATGTCAAATACTCCCTCGATAAAGGTCGTCACTGGTCTACAGCACAGGCATTACCTGATGCTATTTTGGGACCGATCAAAAACAAACCATTGACATTGCCTAATGGTACTATACTGTCTCCTTCCAGCACCGAATCGAAAGAAGAAATCTGGAAAGCACATATAGAAATCAGTCGCGATCAGGGTAAAACCTGGGCTATTTCTAAAGTTCGACCAGATACAACGGTTCAAGTCATTCAACCAAGTATATTACAACACCGGGACGGCCGCCTTCAGGTGCTCTGTCGCAGTAAAGAAAATAAAGTAATGAGTGCTTTTTCCGCTGACCAAGGTAACAGCTGGGGAGCATGGCAAGCGACCAACCTCCTCAATCCCAATTCAGCCACTGATGCCATCCAATTGAACAACGGTCTATTTATGATCGTATACAATCCGGCAGTCGCGGGAAACAACTGGTGGGAAGGCCGCACCAAACTTCATGTTGCGCTCTCCAAAGACGGTCTTCACTGGCGTGATGAACTGACTTTGGAAGATGGTGTCCAGGGAGATGAATATTCCTATCCTACTATTATCCAAGATAAAAGTGGTCTGATCCATATCACCTATACCTGGAATAGAAAAAGTATTAAACACATTGTCCTTAAATAATTAAAAGGGGAGCTAGTAAAACTAGCTCCCCTTTTATTATCAAATCATTTTAATAATCCCTCTTTAGCTCCATCTCCCCTTTCAATCGGATATCGTCGGAAGATGTCCCCACCAGCAACTTAAATTTCCCCTTCTCTGTTTTCCACGCATGATCCACATTCCATAATTTAAGGTCTTCTTTGCTCAGCTGAAACGTGTACCGCTCTTTCTTTCCTGCAGCGATCGCTTTACGTTCGAACTGTTTTAACTGCATTACCGGCGTTACTACCGAACTCACCTCATCGACAACATATAATTGTGCCACTTCATCACCGGCCAGACTGCTTTTATTTTCTACATCAAAAGATACCGTACAGACAAAATCATCTGCACCTTCAGTCAGCCCCACCTGTAGATTGCTGTAATCAAATTTACTATAGCTTAATCCATAACCAAAGGCATATAGCGGTTTAGCGGACATCTCCACATAATCATGATGCTTCGGCTTTGTATGATTATAGTGTACTGGAAGCTGGCCAACCGAACGTGGTACCGAAATCGGCAGCCTACCGGCTGGATTATAATCGCCAAACAGCACATCTGCGATTGCCAATCCTCCTTCCTGCCCCGGATACCAGGCATTCACGATAGCCGGTATATGTTCCGCTGCCCAATTCAGATTGAGCGGTCTGCCCATTATCGTCACCAGCACGACTGGTTTTCCGGTTGCCTGGATCGCTTTCATCAGTTTTAATTGATCGCCCATCATATCCAATGAAACGCGATCAAATCCTTCCCCGCTTTCCATGTCACTGACGGTATTGGGGTCAACATTGGCAGCTCCTGTTGCTTGGTAGGAAGTTTTGAAATCCCGCGCACTAGAGCCTCCAAGGATCAAAACCACCACGTCGGCTTGCTGTGCAGCAGCCACCGCAGCCGGAATATCGGATTGCGTCGTATCACGGATCGCACAACCTTTCACATAATCAACTTGGGTGCCTTTACTCACAGCTGCCCGAATTCCGGTCAATACGGTCTGTACTTTGCCATCGGCCTGTGGCGCGGTATAATCACCCAATTGATTATAACCGTTGTCGGCATTCGGTCCAATAACCGCGATCCGTTTCAATGATTTGCTTAAGGGTAATATATTTTGCTCGTTTTTCAGCAAGATAATAGATTCCTTCGCAACCGCTCTCGCCACAGCCTTATTTTCAGCTGTCGCAACTTTTTGGGCAACCTGTTTCTCGTCCACGTAGGGCTGGTCGAATAGTCCAAGATTAAACTTCATCCGTAATACACGGGCTACCGCGGTATCCAATACTGCGGGTTCCACTAAACCTTGCTGTACAGCTTTCAAAAGATTCGGGCCATACCCCGATCCGCTCAAGTCAACATCCAATCCCGCATGTATACTTTGCGAAGCGGCTTCCTCCGCTGTGGCAGCCGTCGCATGCCCCCCATTGAGTCCAGAGATACTTAATAAATCGGATACTACAAATCCCTTAAAACCCCAATCTTTACGAAGGATATCCTTTAGCAACCAGGGATTTGACGAGCACGGAACTCCATCAATACTATTATATGCCGTCATCACCGAGCCCGCACCGGATTTTACAGCTTTTTCGAAAGGTGGTAAAAAATACTGTCTGAGACTCCTTTCACCAAATGATACCGATTCACCATTGTGCCCTCCATCTGGCGCCGCATAAGCGACAAAATGTTTTAACGTACCAATAATTTTATCCCGTTGCCCAAGTTTCTCACCCTGAAAACCACGGATCATTGCAGCTCCCATCTGTCCCGTTAGATAAGGATCCTCACCATACGTTTCCTCTGTTCGCGACCATCGAGGGTCTCGCGCAAGATCCAGAACTGGGCCATAGCCATTTTTTCCACCTACAGCATATGTTTCCTGTGCGATTGTTGAGGCCATACGCTGAATCAAAACAGGATTCCAGGTACTCGCCTGACCTATAGCCGTCGGGAATACCGTCGCACCAATGGCCATATGCCCATGTGGAGCCTCCTCCGATAGCAGCAATGGGATCCCCAAGCGGGTACTATCCAACATGTACCGCTGAATGGCGTTAGTTGCACGTGCAGCTTCTGCAGGACTGAGCCCATTCAGCAGTGTTTTTTGCGTCCAGGGATCGGCGCGTAGCGTTGCCCATAGCAATCCAATATGCTGCTCTTTTGCGGCTTTCCTTAATTTGTCACTCACTCCTACCTGTTTGCCCTTCTTCGCGTACATATCCCACCCAAGCAATTTGCTCAGCTGCCCCACCTTTTCTTCTACAGTCATCCGACCCAAAAGATCTTGCACCCGTCGTTCTGTTCCAAGCTTACTATCCTTATAAGGGAGTTTTTGTGCTTGGAGCTGAGGATAAAGTAAAGTGGACATCGCCGTCAAAAGTAGTATTCGGAGTTTCATAAGTTTATTATTACCGGAGTTATGCAACCGGTTTCCAAAGGACTAAAATAAGGATTTACAGCTAATAATCAAGATAATTTTTCTGTTATAGAAATTTCAGTAATAGAATCAGAGAACTAATCAACTATTAAATTCATGCAGTAATTAACGATGATTTTTAATATGAATCTTTAACAATATAGTGAATATGGTTAAGAAATTAGTAGCACACATGCATAATTACGAGGCCACTGATGATGCTAGAAATTGAGCAATGAATTAAAAAGATTACTAACCGTTCATAAAGATGTACAATTCATTGCATGTAAAATGAGATCATCTATATTATTAAATAAAAAAAGACGGCAAGCCGTCTCTCCATTCATGTGTTATAGGATGCTACTTATTTATTTTCTTTACTTTTTCCCTTAAAATAATATGCCTTGGGAATAACGAGAGCAACAGGGTTATTATTTCGATAGGTTAAGACCAAATAATCTCCATCCACAAGGACACCATAGCTTTCGTACTGATCGCTATCAGCAAATTTAATGCTTTTTTTCTCCTTGTCATAAGTAAAAGACCGCTCCAACTTTCCATCTAAAATAAACTGTTCAAAGGTTAGTTTATTCGATTCACAAAGCTCATTTCCACGCTCCAGCTTTAGTTTTTGAAAATCACTACCAAAAGAAAACGAATAATGGTTATCCTTTTCACAATCTTCCGGTTTATAATGGTATAGCTCGTCTTTCGCATCAACGTTCGCGAATGCAGGAACCCAATCATAGAGCGCTAATTGTTTTTTCACATCGTCCGGTGCTATTTTTTCCGGACTAATGGTATCCTTACTGCAGCCGCAAAACAAAATCAACACTAAAATTCCGCTAAATAATTTATTCATATTGGTTCTTATTTAGTTTTAATTTTATAACGTTTGAATATAGTTGGCTGCTACAGCACATAGATACTTTTTAACCAAATAGATAAAAAACTGATTCCCCAATAAACTCTTACCGCAAACAATCCGCAGACAGCGCGTACAACTAAATGGAGTAATATATATCCCTAAGAAATAAGCAATAAATACTGGTCTTTATAAAAAAAATGTTTCGTTAATACCTAATAAAAAAATGTTAATAACCATGTTAATTAACTGGTTATCAAAATACATTTTGTTGATAACATTTCACCACTGATGTTTCTGAAAAACCAACACTCTTCAAAAAAAAGAGTCAGTTCAAAAAAAATTATGCTGTTCGCCAAGGGTAAAATAAAAGTTAGCTGTCATAGAGATAAAGCTTAATCAATATGAAACTAACATCCATCGTAATAATCGCACTGGCCGCCCCAACCACACAGTCATTTGCGCAGGTACAAGATTCGACGAAGACAAATCGACAGGTAGTGACCGAGACTGTCAAAGGCACTGTCCTGGACAAAAATACAAGGCTACCGCTGGTCGGTGCCACCATCATACTTTCTTCCAATGCTGGAACAAAAACTGTTAGCACGGATCAACAGGGCGTATTTAAGCTTCAACAAGTTCCAGTAGGGCGTCAGGTCCTACAAGCGCGGATGGCGGGATATAGGCAGGAAGAATTATCGGAGCTGCTCATTACCTCTGGGCGTGAGAATATACTTAACATTGAAATGGAGCCGCAGGCGAATACGCTGAACGAAGCGGTGGTCTATGCCAATACAGGAAAGCAGCCCTTAAATCAAATGGCGATGACCAGTGGCCGCTCCTTTTCACCTGAGGAGACCAACCGTTATGCCGGCGCTTTCTTTGACCCGGCAAGAATGGCACAGAGCTTTCCCGGCGCCGTGGCAGGTGGTGACGATAATGAGATAATTGTACGTGGAAATTCTCCAAAAAGCTTACAATGGCGATTGGAAGGCATTGAAATTGTCAATCCCAATCACTTCGGGGCCGAAGGTGCCGCTGGTGGCGGGATCAGCATGCTCAATACGATGGTTTTGGGAAAATCTGATTTCTATACGGGTGGATTGGCCGCTGAATACAACAATGCGATATCGGGGGTATTTGACCTTAGATTTAGAAGGGGAAATACCGATAAACGCGAATACACATTCAATATCGGGGTGCTGGGAGTAGGTGCAACCTTAGAGGGCCCTTTCAAAAAGGGAAGTGATGCATCCTATTTGATCAGCTACCGATACTCCTCATTGAGCCTATTGGAAAAAATCGGTGTAAAAGTCTCAGATACCGGTATCCCGAAATATCAGGATCTCTCCTTCAATTTTGTATTTCCAACCAAGAAAGCCGGAACATTTTCGCTATTTGGGATCGGCGGTCTGGGAACAGTCAAAGAAACTGCCAAACGCGATTTCCAAAAATGGGAAGAGCGAACAGATGCACAGGACATGAACCTGGGATTTAACGCTGGTAGTGCCGGACTAAAACATCAATATATCGCCAACGATCGATTGTATTTCACCAATATTATCTCGGCATCGATCAGCCGCAATTCCAATAAAACTGATACCCTGACACAGGATTACATAGCCAGTTTATATCACAAAGATAAATTTACAAATACGGCAATCCGCTATGCCGGTACTCTCAATTACAGAGCAAGCAGCAGAAATACCATCCGCGCAGGTATCAACGCCAGCTTACTGCGCTATGATCTCTTTGCCCTAACCTACGATACCGAACTGGCAGCGTTAAAAGAACGGATCAATGAAAACGGCAGCACCAGTACCTACGATGCTTTTGCACAGCTCAAAACTGAATTATCCGATCGCCTGACCCTAAACACGGGTATACACGCCAACTATTTTGCCTTAAGCAAAAGTTGGACTGCTGAACCGCGTCTGGGCTTGAACTGGAAAATCGCGTCGGACCAAACCATATCTTTTGGTACCGGGCTGTACAATCGTCTAGAACCACTCAGCTATTATTTTGCAAAGAGTGGAAACGGTCAAAACACAACAGCTCCTACTGCGCTATCACCCACCAAATCTGCTCAGGCTGTCATTGGCTATGAAAAAAATCTAAGCCGCACGCTGAGATTCAAAACCGAAGCCTATTATCAACATTTATATAATGTCCCGGTTTCCTCAGATCCAGAAATGAATTTCTCCCTGCTCAATGTATCGGATATTTCGGCTATCAGCACATCCACTTATCGCCAACTGATCAATAAAGGAACAGGCAGAAACTATGGGATCGAGTTAACGGTTGAAAAATCACTTAGCAAAGGTTATTATTTTATGGCCACCACTTCGGTATTTGATTCTAAATTCAAAGCACTTAATGGCAAGGAATATAATACCACATTTAACACCCGCTATGTTGCCAATCTGTTATTAGGAAAGGAATGGACGGTCGGGAAAAATAAAAATAACCTATTTGGTATGAATGCCAAACTGATCTATGCCGGCGGCAGAAAATACTCGCCAGTGCTGGAAGAAGAATCTTTGCGACTGGATGAGGAAATCATCGACCAAAGCCGCATCAATACCTTAACTGCTGACCCCTATATCCGATTGGATTTTTCATCCAGCTATCGGATCAATCGTAAAAAAGTGAGTCATCTCCTTATTCTGGATATTCAAAACCTCCTCAACAGGGAAAATACAGTTGGGATGCATTACAATTTCAGCAAACGTATCATCGAACCGCAAAAATGGACCGGTATAATCCCAACCATCAATTATCGGATTGAGTTCTAAACGAAGGCCAAAAAGCCCTGTGATATAAATAACTTGTTTCCTAAAATCAATTTAGGAAACAAGCTATTCATTTACCAGCTTAGCTGTTAAAACTGTTTTTAAAACTTGTAACCCAAAGAAATTCCAAATGAATGATTTCTTAACGATCTCCCAGTTTTATAATCGCCCCATTTTGATTCCAGGTTAGCAATCCCTTTTTGAAACTCCATGCCAAAAAGATAATGTCCCCTGAATAGATAGTTTACTTTGGCCCGAGCACCATAATCAAATGTTTTTCCAAGGATGTAATCCCCATAATCGGCTATGCTCGCATCATTTTGAAACTTAATATCTCCTTTGTTACCAATACCAATATCATCCATATAGACCTCTTCCGAGGTTTTCCATTTTCCCCCTAATCCATAAGCGATATAAGGCCCAAGTCCAAATTGCAGTTGATCGTTACCAACTGTTGAATTAAAAACAACATCAATGGGCAGCTCCAGATAGGAAGTATTAGCTTTAAAATTCTCGCCCCAGCCTATAAATTTACCTTCTTTTCGTTCAAAGCCCCGTCTAGCAAATACGAATGCTGGTTCAATAGCGAAACGCTCACTCATTCTTATCGTCGGACCTATTCCCAAATACAGACCTCCGACCGATTCAGTATTGGCTTTATTCCCATCTTTATTTTTTGCATCAACATTCGAGAAATTCAGGCCTGCTTTCACATTCCATTTTGTTTGTGCATGGACGAGAAAGCTACCCACCGACAGGCATAATAACAACGACAGTTTTTTGATAGTTATCATAAAAGAAATAGGTTTATATAATCCTTATTATTAACGATAAACAGATGTAAACCGCTACTGTTGATAATCAATTTAAGGAATAAATACGATTTTACCACAAATCTGATTTTATTTTCAGCTATTATATCCGTTCAAAACAAGACCATTTCTTTACGAAAACGATTGCGAAGAAAGCGTAAAATCAATGGTAGCGAATGCCGTAAATTCACTGTACAGAAAATTCGTTTTTTCATCCAATTAAATCTAACAAAGCCTATGATTAAGATCCAAAACGCATCCTTTGCGAAAAATCGCTGGGTGCACGCGGCAATTCCATTATCCTGCCTGTTGGTCGTATCCAATCTGGCAGCATCCCAGGCCGCCCCTTCGGCGCCTAAATTTATGCCGAGTAAACTTTCACTAGCTATACAACAAAATTCCATTCAAGGTAAAGTTGTGGACAGCGAAGGCAAGGGGATCGCAAATGTAACGATCCAGATTAAAGGAACCAATCAAGCCACATCAACCAATGCAACCGGTTCCTTCGAACTCAATAGCCAACAGAAAGAGGTCACCTTGGTCGTGAGAAGTATTGGCTATAAAGCCATTGAAACAACAGCCCGTGCAGGTTCACCTTTAACCATTACATTGGATAAAGAATCCAAAGGGCTCGAAGAAGTTGTCGTCGTTGGTTTCGGTACCCAGAAAAAAGAAAATGTAACCGGTTCGGTATCCTCTGTTCAAATGTCTGAAGTCCTGGAAAGCAGACCCGTCACCTCCCTATCAGCAGGTTTAGCAGGTCAGGCACCCGGTCTATATGTCAATCAGGGCTCGGGTAGACCCGGGAGCGACGGTGGTACTCTTCGGGTACGTGGCCAGGGAACATTGAATAACGCCAATCCGCTTGTCGTGATCGATGGTGTGATCGGTGATATGAACCTCATCAATCCGCAGGACGTCGAAAGTATTTCGGTATTAAAAGATGCTGCTTCGGCTTCTATTTACGGCTCCCGCGCGGCTAACGGAGTAATCCTCATCACGACGAAAAAGGGAAAGACCGAACAGTTTAAGGTGACCTATAATAATTATTTCTCTAGCCAGAAACCTTCCAATACCATCCATATGGTTTCCAACTATGCCAATTACATGGAGCTGATCAATGAAGGTTACAAAAATGGCGACCCGAATGCGAAACCTACATTTTCGCAGGAGAAAATAGACCTCTGGCGGCAGAACGCTGGCCAGGATCCATTGAAGTATCCCAATACAGATTGGGTTTCTGATCTCTTCCAAAACAAGATCAGCCAAAACCACAATTTGTCCTTTACTGGCGGAAGTGAAAAAATCAAGTTCTTTGGCTCCTACGGTCTATTGAACAATCCTGGAATTATCGAGCAGGCAACCTATAAACGTCATACTGGACGTATCAATCTGGAAGCCGATGTAAAACCCTGGCTGACCTTGGGCGCGAATATCAACGGTGTTGTGTCAAAAACCGATATCGGTACCAATATCATTGATGATGTATTCACCTTTGCTGGGGCTAGTACCCCAGGGATGGTGCTAAGAGCGCCGGATGGCCGATTTGGCTCACCCAACAATCCAGAGGACGACCCACAATCCAACAATGTGCTTCATCGCTTATACGGACAAAAAGGCAATATCAATAAGAATCGCTTTGTATCACGTTTTTATGGAAAGTTAAAACCGATCGAAGGTCTTTCCATCGAAGGTTCATACACGTATACTTATGATGATGATTTTATCTATTCACAGCCTGTTTTTAATGACCGTTGGAATTTCCTGACAAATACTGTCGCCAGCGCAGGTACAGGTCGTTCCTCCGTGACCAACGAATCTGTTAAATCATATCGTTATTACATGGATGGGATTGCCAAATACAAGAATACTTTGTTTGAGAAATTAAACTATGAAGTGATGGTGGGGGCCAGTCAGGAATATTTTAAAGACGGTTGGTTTGCGGCATCCAAACTTGATCTCGTCGATCCCTCACTGACGGTATTAAACGCGGCGACCATGGATGCTTCCGCCTCAGGAAACATTACGGATTGGGCCATGCGTTCCTTCTTCGGTCGGCTTAACCTCTCCTGGGACGATAAATACCTCCTGGAGGCCAATCTCCGTACGGACGGCTCCTCTCGCTTTATGACAGGAAAAAGCAGATGGGGGACCTTCCCTTCGGCATCTTTTGGCTGGAAGATCTCTTCCGAGGATTTCTATGATGTCAAATGGATGCCAAGTCTTAAGTTCCGTGCCTCCTATGGTGCACTGGGTAACAATGGTACCTCAGATGCATCCTTCCGCAGGGACGCAAATATTAACAATTACGAATATTTGACATTGTACAATCCAGCCAATTATATCCTGAACAATCAACTCTATGTCGGATTTGCACAGACTGTGTTGAGCAACCCTCTATTGACCTGGGAAAACACCTACATCCTGAATGCGGGACTAGATTTTGACCTCTTCAATTACAAACTGAATGGTTCCATTGATGTCTTCAATAAAGTAACCAACAATATCCTGATCAACCTCCCAGCACCTTTGGTTGCCGGAAATGCCACCATACCACGTACCAATGCTGCGAAAGTACGTAATAATGGTATTGAACTTAACCTCAATTACCGCGATAAGATCGGTGACGACTTCAAGTTCAACATTGGTGGTAACTTTACTTTCATCGACAATAAAGTGGTCAAATTTAAGGGTAACGACAAATCTATTTCGGGATCAAACTTAATTCAGGAGGGTTATGCCATCAACACGCAGTATATTCTATTGACCGACCGGATCTTGCAGACCGATGCGGATATGCAGCTTGTACAACAAATGATCGATAATGCACCTACTGATCCGAATACAAATCAAAAAGTAAACCCTTTTGCATCCTATGGAACACCAAAAAAAGGCGATTTACTGTATCGGGATACCAATGGTGATGGCATCATTAATGACAATGACCGTGTACCTGTCGGACATGGTACTGCACCAAGGATCACTTATGGCTTTAATATGGGATTCGATTACAAAGGCTTCGACTTTTCCGTTTTCCTACAGGGTAATGCCGGCAATAAAGCGGTATGGATAGATAATTATTACACCCCTACTGTACGTTGGGGTTATCAGATCAATCAGGAGATCGCAGATGGCCGATGGACAGAGGGCGCCACGGACGCTAAGTACCCGCGGTTATTACCATACACAGATACAAGGAATATCAAAAACAGTGATTTTTGGTTACAGAACAAGGCTTTTATCCGTGTAAAAAATATTCAGCTCGGCTACACGATTCCGAACGAAATTACCAAACGTATCCAGGTGCAAAACTTACGTGTTTTTGGCTCACTTGAAAACTTTTGGACGATTACCAAGTATAAGGGCTTCGATCCCGAGGTGAGTGGCACCAATTACCCTACAATGAAGCAGGCTGTTTTCGGTCTTAGTTTAACATTTTAAGTTGTCAACTATCATGAAAAAGATTTCACTACTCATAGCTGGATGCATTGCATTATCATCTTGTTATAAACTCGATACAACACCCTACAGTCAGGTCAGTGCCGATACATTCTGGCAAAATGAAGACCAGGCACTTGCTGGAATACTCGGTTGCTACAATGATCTCAAAAAGGAAGCGACCTTCGGTTTACAATTTTCCTATGACGGACTCAGTGATATTGGACTTGGCTATGACCCTCCGGGCCTTGGCGAGGTGATCAGCGGTACATTTACAGACCGCTCATCCATTATCGTGGATAGGTGGCAGGCCGGGTATGACCTGATCCAACGCTGTAACCATGCTATCGCCCATATTCAGCCCATGACCATAGACAAAGCGAAACAGGAAGGTTTTATTGCCGAGGCTAAATTTCTCCGGGCGCTAATGTATTTTCAATTGACAAACCTCTATGGGGCTTTGCCTATATATGATGAGACCGTCGATCTGAACAAAGATTTCAGTTCACTCAAAAATAGCCGTTCTTCGGTTGAAGATGTCAGGAAATTTATCCTCGCCGACCTCAACTACGCTGTCGATAAGCTACCCGTAACATATGATGCCAAACATTATGGCCGAATCACAAAGGGTGCAGCTTATGCATTAAGAGGTAAAGTGGCGCTATACAACAAAGATTGGACCTCGGCAATCCGGGATTTCGAAGAGGTTGTCTACAATAAAACGAACAGCTACGGTTATAACCTGCATGCAAATTATGCGGCTTTATTCACGCCAGAGGGGGATCAATCGCCTGAAATGATCTTTGCGATACAGAACATGGGTGGAACAGGATTTCCTTATGGAATGCCGATGGCCTTCTACATGGGAACAAGATCGACTTTTGGCAGTGACTGGAACAACTGTATGCCCAGTACGCGGCTTGCAGACCGTTATGAAAATCGGGACGGTAGCCCTTTCAACTGGAATGACCATTTCCCCAATTATAACGCCGACAATGCCGTCAAAAAACAGGCGATGGAATCCACGCAATCCGGCGGGGTATTGACAAAGGTACCGGACACGGCCAAGATACGTCAGATCTATGCCAACCGCGATCCACGGATGAATCAGACGCTTATCGTCCCTTATTCACATTATTTGGGCTGGAATGCCAACAAAGAACGTGACATGCAATTTATTCTTGCAACAGGGGTAAATGAAAATTTCGGACAGATCCGTAATAACCGCGGCTGGTATACCTACTTATGGCGCAAATTTGTCCCTGAAGGTAACCTTAAAGGCGCTATTACCGACCGCGCGCATACACCGATCAACTTCCCGGTCCTTCGTTTGGGAGACGTATTGTTGATGCTCTCCGAAGCCTACAACGAAACCAATCAGCTTGACAAAGCAATCACGGAACTGAATAAAGTCCGTACACGTTCAAAAATGCCGGCCTTAAACAGTGGCAGTTCATTTTTGGTCGTGAATAATAAATCGGAGATGAGTAAGCGTATTCAGCACGAACGTGCAGTCGAACTTGCGGGAGAAGGCTGGCGTTATTTTGACCTCAAACGCTGGAACTTATTGGAAGAGCTGTCGAAAGGCATTATCGAAAAGGGCATTACCGGTGATAATCTAGTTACCAGGGGATATCAAACCCGACATAAACTCTGGCCAGTGCCGGGGCAAGAAATAGAAATGAATGCCGCACTTCTACCCCAAAATCAAGATTGGTAAACATGAAAAGATATCTAATCCTATTCTTTTACCTCAGTAGTCTCTCTTTTCAGGGACTACTGGGAAAAGAATTAAAGCTACTCACAGGCACTTTTAAACAGGAAGATCTCAAGCTCAGCCTGAGCCGCGACAAGTCTTGGATTCCCTACCCAGACTATTCCGATCGCAAAGCATGGGATCAGCTGATAGCCCCCTTTCGGGAAGAGGTTATCGCGAAAGGAGACAAAGCCTTAAACTATCAATGGCAGGTCGTCAAAGCAACCGATTATCTGGAATATGAACGTTCGGGCAATCGCAATATGATGGAAAAGCCGATGAATGAAAACTGCTCTGCCCTCACCAATCTATTGTTAGCTGAGTTGGCAGAAGGAAAAGGGCGTTACATCGATCAGATCCTAAACGGTACCTGGCATATGACCGAGATGTCAACCTGGTCATTATCGGCCCACCTACCCGCTTTCCAATCCAGCAAAAGATCGCTTCCACAGGAACGCACACACGTGATCGACCTGATGGCTGGCGATGTAGGATCCTTACTCTCATGGATACATTATTTCTTTCGGGATACCTTCAATACCATCAATCCCGAAATTAGTGTTCGCTTAAAACAGCACATCCAACAACGCATTATACAGCCCTATCTCGACCGTAACGATATGTGGTGGCAGGGCTTTGAACTCAAGGGAAATCAACTGGTCAACAACTGGAACCCCTGGTGCAATTTTAATGTACTTACCTGCCTATTGCTGGTGGAAGACAATCCGGATGTTCAACTGAGCGGGATCTATAAAACAATGACTTCGGTCGATCGCTTTACCGACTATATCAAAAAAGACGGAGCCTGCGAGGAAGGACCGTCCTATTGGGGGCATGCTGCCGGTAAGTTATACGATTACCTGAAGATCCTTGCCCTGGCAACACAAAACAAGATCAGTATCTTTGATAAGCCACTTATCCGCGATATGGGTGAATACATCGCCCAATCGTATATCGGCGGAGACAGATGGGTGGTCAATTTTGCGGATGCCTCCGCCAAAGGCGGTGGGGATCCGCTACTCATCTATCGTTATGGGCAAGATGTACATAGTACCGAAATGATGCAATTTGCGCGATATATGAAAGACCTTGGCGGTAAAGGTGCCGGCTTCAAACCATCACGGGATATCTTCCGTGCATTTGAAGACCTACGCTGTTTTCCGCAGCTTCAGCACACACAGCCAGCACTTCCTCAAAATGCCTTTAAGTGGTACCCGGAAACGCAGTTTCTCTATCTAAAAAAGGCAGGTTTTTTCCTCGCCGCCAAGGGTGGTTTTAACAATGAGAGCCACAACCATAACGATGTCGGAAGTTTTATTCTATACCAGGACCAGCAGCCCCTTTTTATTGATGCCGGTGTCGGAACCTACACGAAAAAAACATTTAGCGACGACCGCTATAGTATCTGGACCATGCAGGGTGCCTACCACAACCTTCCACTGATCAATGGCACTGATCAGGCCTTTGGTAAGGAATATAAAGCCGAAAATGTGGTATTCCTACCTGAACAGAATAAATTCCAGCTTGATATCGGGAAAGCCTATCCAAAGACAGCCAATATTGAACATTGGATCAGAAGTTACAGCCTGACAATAGAAGGTCTGACCATTGCGGACGAGTTTAAGATCAAAAATCCGACTCAGTCCAATATTGTTCATTTTTTAGTTTCAAGAGAACCTCAGATCAACAAGGGCCTGATTGTGATGGGCGACGATCTGGCCGCATTGCATTTTAATCCCGCACAGTTCACTGCTTCCTACGAAGCTATTCCGCAGGATGATCCTCGTCTGGGTCAGGTATGGGGCAAGCAGCTTTACCGCATCAGCCTCAAGGCCAAACGTATCAAATCGACAGGAAAATATAGTTTTATCATTAAAAAAGCCAAATGAAAAGAAGAAATTGGATCCAAGCCGTAACATTAACGACCGCAGGAGCGTTAATGAACAGCCGCTTACTTGGTCAAAGCAAATCCGGCGGTTCAACAGTGCAACCTTCTACTGACGATCGTGCGTATTGGGTGTCTATTTTAACAAAAATGGCCACTCCTATTCTCGATCGAATCAGCAAAGAGCGCTTTCGCGCGGAAATGCCAATTGTCAAAAGTGAAACTTATGACTATATAGATCCCAGTGTGGGGTATTTGGAAGCCTTTGGCCGATTATTGGCCGGTATGGCTCCATGGCTGGCTCTGCCTGACGATAAAACCGCAGAAGGGAAGTTGCGTGCTCAATTTAAACAACAGGCCTTGCTGGGCATACAACATGGTGTAAATCCTGCTTCGGCTGATTATTTCTCCTGGCGTAGCAAGTCCAAGCAACCACTGGTGGATGCGGCACATTTGGCGCAGGCATTTATGCGTGCCCCAAAAGCATTATGGGACCCGTTGCCGCAGACAACAAAGCAACAGGTTATTACTGAATTAAAACACTTGCGTTGGGTTAAACCTAACGAAAGCAACTGGCTATTATTTGCCGCAATGACCGAAACTTTTCTCTACAGTATCGGTGAAGATTGTGTCCGCGAGAAAATAGACTATGCGGTAAACAAATTTGATCAGGAATGGTACGTCGGCGACGGCTGGTATAGCGACGGAGCACGATTTAGTTTTGATCATTACAATGGTTATGTCATCCATTGTATGCAAGTAGAGACCTTAAAAAATAACCTTAGCGCCGATGCGAAATACCAACCCATGTATGACCGTGCTTATAAACGTATGCAACGTTATGCGCATCATCTGGAGCGCATGATTTCACCCGAAGGCACCTACCCTGTTGTCGGGCGGAGTGCAACGTACAGAAATGCAGCCTTCCAACCCCTGGCTGCGGTCGCACTCGATGGGAAGCTCCCTCCAGATCTTTCCAATGGACAGGTGCGCGCAGCATTGACAGCAGTCCTCAAGCACATCTACGCCGATCGCATTTTTCATGAGGATGGCTGGATGGCACTGGGATTTCTCAATGCCGATCAGGGAAAGATAGCAGACAGCTATACGAACTCCGGTTCGCTCTATACTGCCTCCCTCTCATTTTTACCGCTAGGGCTGCCGCCGACGCATGCTTTTTGGTCTGATGCTGCTGCACAATGGAGCTCGCAAAAAGCTTTTGCAGGTTTACCTTTTCCAAAAGATTATTATGTAACTTACTAATAAATAATACGATCAAGGTAGCATACCTGTCAGTTCATTTATATCCGCGAGACTATATATACTACCAAGGCAGCATGATTACCTTAAAAAATAACTGATGAACAAATAATGATACAGATGAAAAAAAGAAAAACCAGTTTAAAAACAATCCTTCTTATCGCTTCGGGGCTTTTTGCACTCAGCTTTATCGACCAAAAGCCAAACTTTATTGACACTAGTTTCAAAGCTGCAGAGAAACAATATCAATTTTTGGCCAAGGAAGCTGACAAAGACCATAAGTTCCCGCGTACATTGACTCCCAGCGGACAATTGCGAGGAACTGATGAATGGGATTGGACAGGAGGTTTTTTCCCGGGTTCATTATGGTATATCTACAACCATACGCACAATAAAGAAACCGAAAAAGAGGCCATAAAATGGACCGAAGCACTCGAGAAAGCAAAGGATCTAGATCAACACCACGATATCGGTTTCGTCATGTATTGCTCTTACGGAACCGCAATTAAGTATCTCAAGGACCAGAAAAAAATTGCCGATTATAAAGCTATCCTTGTCCATTCGGCCAATACCGCATTAAAGCGATTCGATCCACAGGTTGGTGTCATCAAATCCTGGAATGAGAAAAAATCATGGGATGGGAAAACACTTTGGAAATACCCTGTTATCATCGACAATATGATGAATCTGGAAATGCTCTGTTACGTCTCCGACCTGACAGGAAATCCCAAATACCGAGACGTAGCCATCAGCCATGCCACGCAAACCATGAAAAATCATTTCCGCAAGGACTTTAGCACCTATCATGTTGTCGATTATGACGCCAATGGACAAGCAATCCATCAACAGACCAACCAAGGGTATTCGGACAATTCAACCTGGGCACGCGGACAGGCATGGGCGATCTACGGATTTACAATGATGTATCGGGAGACGAAAAAACCGGAGTTTCTCAAAACAGCACAGGCAGCAGCTAAATTCTATATGACCCACAAGAATCTTCCAAAAGATAAAATTCCCTACTGGGATTTCAATGCCGGACAACAGGGCTACAAATCAGATGCGGATTTTTCAACGTTAAAGCTAAATTACGTCCCTCGTGATGCCTCCGCAGCAGCTATTGTCGCTTCGGCACTCGTTGAACTATCCACCTTAACTTCAGGAGCAGAAAGCAAGTCCTATTTGGCTTTTGCCAAGGAAAGCCTACAGACACTTTCAGGAGCAGGTTATTTTGCCAAATACGGAAGCAACGGCGGTTTCTTGCTCAAACATAGTGTTGGCAGCCTGCCGCATCATTCCGAAATTGATGTGCCATTGACCTATGCGGATTATTATTATCTCGAAGGATTGACACGGTTGGAGCAACTCAAAAAATAATCAGTATAGGTTGTTTCATCGGTTGTTTCAAAAGCTAAACTTTCGCAGACAGGACCAAATAATCTTTGGAAACCTCAGTCTAACGAGTGAATAAGGTCCAGTTTCTTTACAGGATCAGTCTAGATCCTGTAAAGAAACTGGACCTTACTTTTTAATTTTCATGGCGATTACCAAAGAACTAAAATCTTCTTAATTACCGGCCATGATTGTCTCTGATACGGTACTACCCGCGTACTCAGCCTGCGGCAGTTTTATCTCGACAGTCTGATTTACTTTTGCACTTATATTGATAAGATGAATGCTTAGGGCCTTTTCCTGTTGCAGTGGATCTGCCACATCCAGTTTGAAGGCTCGATCTCCCTTTGTGATTTGCAGAATGACGGGCTTATCCACCTCAATAGACCAGGCTCCGATCTGATAGGTACCTGACTGATGGAAAACGGCCTGAATGGTAGCCATACCCTGATGTTCGACGGCTTGAAGAGCAGGCGTATTGTGCCAGATTTTTAGCTGCTGCATCGCCTTCTTATCGATCTTTGTCACACCGGGAACAACGATATAAGCATAAGTTCCGTTTACTGGCCTGCTTGCATGCTCGATCCATAACTTAAATACCTTTCCATGGACAGGATCTTTTGACCGGGAACGATTGATGCGGTACCAGGAGCCCGATTGTTCTTTTGCAGCCAGCGCGACTTTCATGGCTTCCGGAAAATAATAGCCGACCTGATTGTGCAAGACATATTCGCCTTGTTTTACATTTCGAACCAGTGAATCGGTTGAGATCTTCTCTTTTCCATTCCACATAACAGGACTGTTCAACCAAGTTTGGTTCAATGTTGTGACGACCGGTTCAGCAGCACTACAGTTAATTCCACTGCCCAGGCAAACAATCTCCTTATCAAAAAAGAACCATGCTTTTTGTGCAGCCAAACCATCGTATTGGACAGACATCGCCGATGCGCCAATTGTACCATTACTGACGCCACCAGAGAAACTGTTTGCAGCCAGTACACCCCATTGTTCTTTCAGTTCCTGGTCATCTTGATAATCCCGGGTTGTTGTTCCTGGAATCTTGTCCCATTCCCATACGGGCATGATATTATAATATTCCGGACCAAATACCTGAATATTGGTTACACCATCGGTCATATTTTTGCCTAGCATATTCTCGCCGTTCCCAGATTCCGATTTGTTGGTACGCTTGCTTGCCAGACGCAGGTTGAAATGATACTGTTTTCTGAGCTGTGTTGTATAGTCTCCCTTCCAATAATGCCGGTGCAGAGATTGCTCTTCGGCATCAAAGGCCTGTGTACTATCTAATTTTGCCAATGCTCTCTTCCAGACCTCATTTTTAGCCGGATCAATCAACTGCATTTGCCGCAATATGTCCACTTCCTGATCCTTGCGTAATATATTTGGCCGCGAAACACCACGTCCATGCACATTAAAATCAATATAACGGGAACGAATAATCGGGAGATAGGTTTCCAGAAGAAATTTTTCGAAGAGATCCAGTTTCTCTTTGTTGACAGCATAAGGCGTCTCGCGGACATAAGCCATTATCTTGGAAATTCCCTTCAAAAACTCTTCGCCATAGCCCGCAATATACAATTGTGGCCCATGCTGTAAGTAAGAGAAATCATATTGCAAGCCCTCCTTGCCATCCACCAACTGGATGGGGAAAAGCAGTTGTTCCATAGCGGCAGCCAGTAGACGGGCATCTTCCAGGATCACTGCACGATAGAAATAGTGCATCGCGATGTCGCTCTTGTTCGCACCTGTTTTTTTATAAGGATCTCCCCGTTCCATCAGTTTTACAAGCTGTGATTCCACTGTAGCCGGAATTTTCTCCTGGCCAAACTTCATCAGTATCAAACACACGCCGATCGCTTTTGGTGACGCAATTTCATTGTGCCACCAGTTCGTTGATTCAAATCGGTTATTTGCCCAATACTGTGCCGCCAATAGAATCTTGTCATAAAGCGACTTTTGCTGATATGATTTACTAGTGGGAGATACATAGGCCACAATCAGCGATTTTAAACGATCCAGGTGTTCCCCAGGAGGCCAGAGCGATATTGCTTTACTCATGTAATCGATATCGGGCCAAGTACCGGCCGCTGTCAATTGATTGCCCCAGGAAGTCGCTTGGTCAGGATGCGTCGCCGAACTGCGTAATTCATCCTCATATACGTGCTTTTTGATACGGTCAAATGTCTGCTTGTCCTGCGCTTTAGCCATGACCAGCCCAAAGGATAATAAGAGTATTAGTATGATTTTCATTCGCTTTATTATTGCTACCCGATTAAGGATATTGTTTTTCTGCCGACCTTCCTATGACCTCCATTCGATGTTTCATCATCTGGTTCTGATCATTATCCAAGACTCCACTCAACCATTTGGGAGCAGCCATCTTTTTTTCCCATTCAGCCAATTTATCCAACATATCTTTCACCCGATCGGGATATTTTTCGGCTAGGTTATGCTGCTCCTTCAGATCATTTTTAAGGTTAAATAACAGTATAGGATCATCCTTGACAACAATGAGTTTCCATTCGGCATGACGAACCGCCTTCGCGGCACCCCGTCGCCAAAATAGGTAATCATGCCCCTTATTCGCTGTTTTATAGGATGACAATAGACTTAGCCCATCGACCTGCTGTCCGGGGATGTTTTTCCCCTGTATGGCATCTAGGCTCGTTGGCAAAATATCCATACCCGATACCATCGCATTGGCTACCTTTCCTTTTGGAAGTTGCATTGGCCACTGCATGATCATGGGCACACGTATGCCGCCCTCCCATTTCGAACCTTTCAAACCACGCAATTGACCATTATCGGCCCCGTTATTTGTTGCTGCCCCGTTATCATTCATAAAGATAATCAGCGTATTTTCATAAAGTCCATCGTTTTTTAATTGTTGTATCAATCGCCCGATATTGCTATCCATGTTTTCCAGCATCGCCAAATAAGCGCGCCGCAAAGGATCTGTGACATGAGGATATTTATTTCCCTGCGTCAGCGGAGGTTCTACCGGTGTATGCACCGCATTAAACGCGAGGTACATAAAAAAAGGCTGCTGGCGATAACGATGCACATAAGAGATAGCTTTGTCTGTCAATGTCTCTGTCAGATATCGGATAGCATCCTCGGGCACTACTTGATCATCATCCATCAGCATTTGTGTGGGTTTAACTTTTCCGTGGATCGGAAAATAAGAGCGATCACCACCGATGAAACCATAAAAGTGATCAAAGCCACGCTTAAGCGGATGAAATTGTGGGCTATCTCCCTGATGCCACTTACCAATGGCAACTGTCTTATACCCATTGTATCGCATAAAATCGGCTACTGTCGCTACGCTGGTATCCATCCCGATATCTTCCAATGCTGTTCCTGTGGTCGGACGTTTGGAAATATTGTGTTCAAATCCAAAGCGCTGTTGATACCGGCCCGTCAGCAAGCCCGCACGTGAGGGTGCACAAACCGAAGCGGAGGCGTAAGCACACTGAAAACGGATCCCCTGTTTAGCCAGTTCGTCAATATGCGGTGTATGTACCTCCTTGCCGCCATAGCAGCCAAAATCATCATAACCGCCGTCATCGCTTAAGATCACAATCACATTCGGTCGCTGCTGGGCAAAAACAGAAATCTTAACCAAAGAAAGTACACTCAGCAAAATAAGTATACGATAAAACGTTATTCGGTAGATCATCGCTTTAGATTTATCCTTAAATGTAAACTTAAATGTATTGGATTTTTATAAAAAAACCGAAAACGATTTCGTTAAGTCGATTTTTTTTAGTCCTTTTAAAAAGGTGAATTTATCCGAAGCAGATGAAAAAAAATGGACGGGATCAATCACACCCAAAGATAGAATGGATTCATTAAGCTAATGAATAGTTTCAAAATGTTATCTTTAGTGTACCTAAACAGTGTACAATGAAACATATTATAAAGACATTCTTCTTCCTGACGATGCTATTTCAGCATGCTGTCTATGGAAATAGCCCGCTTAAGGTAGCCGTTGCGGGCCTCAATCATGACCATGTTTATCTCCTTCTAAATTTATACAAGGCGAAGAAGGTAGAGATTATTGGAATAGCAGAGGCTAATAGCATTCTTGCCGACAAGATTCAAGCCCAATACAATCTTCCGAAGTCCGTTTTTTACCCTGACCTTGGTTCGTTGCTCAAAAAGGTCAAACCTCAAGTTGTCCTTGCCTATAATCCCACGAATGAACATATCCAGGTAGCAGAGATCTGCCTTCCGCTCAAAATACCGGTCATGGTCGAAAAACCCCTGGCAACCACAGCTGCAGATGCCAAACGTATAGCTACGCTGTCGCAGAAAAACAAAACCCCTTTTCTGGTCAATTACGAAACAACCTGGTACAAAAGCAACCAACAGCTCAAGCAATTGCTAGATCAGCACGCCGTCGGCAGAGTGACACGTATGATTGTAAAAGACGGGCATGAGGGGCCTAAAGAGATTGGTTGTAGCAGCTATTTTCTGGACTGGCTAACAGATCCAGAAAAAAATGGCGGGGGAGCATTGATGGATTTTGGCTGTTATGGAGCCAATCTGATGACCTGGATCAAGAATGGCGAACGACCTATATCTGTCACCGCTTTTACTCAACAGCTCAAACCCGAAGTCTATCCAAAGGTAGAGGACGATGCCACGATTATCTTAAACTACCGCGATGGCAGCACAGGTATTATCCAGGCATCTTGGGCATGGCCTTACAGCGTAAAGGATCTACAGGTATTTGGAACGAAAGCCCAGCTTTATGCGCAGAATGACAAAAAGCTGCTGAAATATGCTCAACATAACGAGAAACCTACAGTTATTCCAACAGATCAGCCCTATTTTGAACATCATATCCAGTATCTGGAGCATATATTAAGTGGAAATCAGCTAGCAGAAAACGATCTAGGTTCACTCAGCAACAATGTAACTGTAGTTGAGATCCTGGAAGCAGCAAAGCGTTCCGCAAAGGAGGGAAAGACGATTGCATTAAATTGATCTTTCACAGAAAAAGGTATGTAGAAATGATTATCCACATACCTTTTTCAATAGGTATCAGGACCGTTAACAAGCCTGAGACTTACACAGACTGTGCTAAAGCGGAATCCTTTTGCAACAAATAGGTCGCGTAATAATTCTTTCAGCTTACCCAGTCCTGCAGACTGACAGGATTGGGTAGGCGAACCTGTCATATCCGATACTATTAATAACCTGGGTTTTGATACATACGTTGCGGATCCAATTTATATTCATCGAAAGGGATTGGATAGTACCGATCTTTTGTGGATATATTGGAGATTTTAGCATTGCCATAATCCGCCTGATTTTTAGTTTTAAAGTACGTCACCAATTCCTGTGGATTATAGTTCCGGATTAAGTCAAACCAACGTTGATTTTCGAAAGCCAGTTCCACACGGCGCTCGTGCAGAATTGCCTCCTTTAATGTCGGATACTTCGTACGATATTCATTATTTAGGATTGATGCAGCGTATGAAGGCAGCCCAGCCCGTTCGCGTACCTGATCCAATAGCGCAATTGCTTCTGCGTCTTTACCTAAACGATATTTCGCCTCGGCCAATAATAACATGACATCCGCGTAACGGATCAAGATCCAGTCGTTTCCACCCCAGCCATTGGTACCCGCAGCGTCACTATTATCCCTAAATTTGGTCACAAACCAATCATTAACCTGTGTGTTTGTCGCAAATTTCACAGAGAAGTCTTTTCGGATATCGCTTTTTTCGTAATCTTTGACCAGGTCCAATTTAGCGACTTCGCCAGCACCTGTCGAGTTGTAGCGTGAATTGATGGTTTCTCCTCGCGCCTGGTAATTACGGGCGATACTCGAGCTATAGTTTTGGTCTCCCTGTTTATACTGAATCTGAAAAACAAGTTCTTTACAGCTATTTTTCTTGTTCACATCGAAAACATCCGCATAGGGAATTTCGTTTAGCTTGCCAAAAGTTCGCATTTGGTAAGCCGCATTGAGGTACTGTTCAGCCTTCATGAAATTCTCTGTCCGCCCAGAAGTCTGCGTTGCACCCAACGTCAAGTATACTTGACCCAAAATTGCATTAATGGCCGCTTTAGATGCTCTGCCGATGACATAATCTTTTTGGGTATTGGGAAGATTGCTGGACAAAGCCTCCGTTAAATCCTTAATGATCTGTTCATACACAATTGATTCTTTCTGACGGAAAGCCAATTCATTTGCTTGTTCCTTACTGGTCACCTGTACGGTCGACAAGGGAATATCGCCAAATTTGCGTACCATATGAAAATATAATAATGCACGTACAAAT
Organism: Sphingobacterium sp. CZ-UAM; assembly: GCF_002000245.1. Lineage (GTDB taxonomy): Bacteria > Bacteroidota > Bacteroidia > Sphingobacteriales > Sphingobacteriaceae > Sphingobacterium. Next base: position 265,305 of record NZ_MTCM01000005.1, read on the forward strand.
TTGGCTTCCGCAATATAACGTCCTTTTAGCTCTGCACTGTTAAAGGTCACATCATCGACATGTGAAAGAACCACATTACAACGGCTGATGGCAGCATACATGGCAGACCAATGTGTCTTGAGATAGGTATTACTTGGCAGCAACGAGAAGTCATTGAACTGGAATGGCTCCCCGGCATTGGACTGGTTGTCATTACGTCCTGAGTTGTCCGAACGTTCTTCATTGTATAAAGTGCTCGATTCACCGAGTGTACTTCCTGAGCGAAGGGACTGATAGAGCCCGTTGACAGCCAGCAGTACATCGTTTTCTGATTTGAAATAATCATCGATCGTGACGGCATTGGGATTTTTCTGATTTAAAAAATCTTTGGTACATGAAGACAATGCCAACAAAACAAAGGGTAATATATATCTTTTTTTCATCCTGTTATTTTTTATTTTTTCCTGCCAACCTCATTTCAAAGAGAGGGTTCGCAAGGTTATTATCTATAAAGACGAAGCTATTGAAAGGGATTTTTCCTTAATATGCCTATATGCACAATAGCTCCTGGATCCTACTATTAGAACGTTACCTTCACACCAAGGTTATACGATCTCACCAATGGATAAAGTCCATAATCCACACCTGGAGTCAGGTTGCCGCGTTGATTATAATCCGGTTCCGGATTGTAGCCTTTATATTTAGAAATCGTAAATGCATTGTCCACTGTAGCGTAGACCCTTAGGCCAGAAAGTGTTAACTTTTCTACGAGGCTTTTGGGAAGATTGTAACCCAAAGCAATATTTGTCATACGCAAGAATGAACCGTCCTGCAGATAAAAATCCGAGAGACGTGTACTGTTACTTTGCGTACCGCCACGCGATGCACGGTAAACCTTTCCATTTCCCGGATTTTGAGCCGAACGGTAGCGTTGTGCCACATCGGCATATTGATTGCCGGAGCCTTCCATATTGTAGAGGTAATAATCATAGCCATCCAGCACTTTATTCCCTTGGGAGCCATTAAATGATGCGCGTAGATCAAATGCCTTATAGCGTGCGTTGACGGCAAAGCCATAGGTGAAGTTAGGGTGTGGATTGCCGATCACCCGTTTATCGGCATCATTGACAATACCATTGCCGTCCACATCTTCAAAATATAGATCTCCAGGCTGTAGTGGCGTTGTTGAAGCCGCTGAAGGTGCGACAGTTTTATAGTTTTCCTCCGTTGCAACACCGAGAACTTTAAAACCATAGAACATACCGATCGGACTTCCTTCTTGTGTGATATGCGTTAGATAAGAGCGTTCAGCGCCATTCGTCAAGATGGTAGAAGCACCTCCTAGATCAAGCACCTTATTTCTGTTGACATTAATGTTTCCGCTGAATCCCAATTCAAATTCATTTTTTCGAATCAGTGTTGCATCAATCTGCACATCAAAACCTTTATTCTGCACCTTTGAATTTGGCAGATTGGTCAAGATCGTAGTTGATCCAGAGACTGCGGAGAGTGGCTGATTGAATAATAAATTAAAGGAACGGCTCAGGTAGAAGTTGGTCATAATGTTGAGTCGGCCTTTTAACAAACCGAGGTCTAGACCGGCGTTGTATTGCGAAGTTGTTTCCCAGCCCAATTTTGGATCGAGTAGATCACCTGCGGTATAAGAAGTTTCCACTTTATCACCAAGAATAACTCCCGCCGGCGAATTAATAATGGATATCGCACGATAATCACCAATATTATTATTTCCACTACGTCCCCAGCTCGCTCTTAGTTTGACTGTCGATTGTTGTCCTAACCAATCCGTATAAAACTCCTCTTTGGAGAGCGTCCATCCAGCTGAAACCGATGGGAAAGTTCCCCATTTGTTATTTGGCCCGAAGCGCGAGGAACCATCTGTACGAATGGACGCCGAAAGGAAATATTTCGAATCAAAACTGTAGTTTACGCGGCTAAAATAAGACTGGAGCGTTGTCGTACGTTTGAACGTATCGTCTTTTAGCAATTGGAAATTAGAAGGATCGGCTCCTTTATCGGTAATTTCCCCAATCGCATTGTTATTAAAGCCGTTGGCCCGTACACCTTGATAATCGTAATCTGTTCGTTGAGCCGAATAACCCAATAGAGCAGATACCTGATGTTTCTCACCGAAAGTCTTGTTATAGTTTAATGTTGTTTCCAGCAATTTATCCAGTTCATTTTTTGTCTTGGCATCTGCGTAGGCTGCAGAAATTGCCTGTGGTGAAAACGGTTTGTTGTTTCCATCGGATATACTTGTCGGACGGAAATAATCATACTTCTCGTCATAAGTAGACAGGCCACCGTTTACTTTAAGATTTAGGCCATCAATAATGGAAAAATCGGCAAAGACATTGTATATCCCCCTCTTTCCACGGCGGTTGTTTTTAATCTCAGTAACATAGGCCAGTGGGTTTTCTGGATTCTGGATACCAAAGTTATTTGCCGACAGATCAGCCATCAGGTATTTGGCATAGGTTCCATCTTCGTTATAAACAGGGAGGGTTGGCAAATAAATTAATGCGGCCATTGATGGGCTTCTGTCGTAACGCCCTGTCGTCACCTCGTTGTTGTCATTATATGTAAAGGAAACATTCGCGCCGACGGTCAATCTCTTGCTTACCTTGCTATCAATATTGGCGCGAAAATTAAAGACTTTTTGATCAGTCCCAAGCATGATCCCTTGCTGATTCTGATACGAGCCGCTCAGGAAGTAGCGATTTTTTTCGTTACCGCCATAGGTAGAGAGATTATGACGTTGGAAAGGTGCATTACGGTATAAAGCATCCTGCCAATCCGTATCATATTTCGCTTTTTTTGCTGTACCGGTGGCAAAGTCATAATAGTCTTCAGGAATACTCACCGAGCCGGCATTTCCGACATTGGCGATACGCGTTTTATTATCATCAAAGCGCCTACTGTCATTCCAAGCGATCCCTTTTGCGGCCAAAAGGTCTTTATAGGAATTATTACGCCCATCAATTAGGAGATCAATAAACTGTTCTGAATTTAAGACGTCTATTTTCTTGGAAAGCTGACCAAAGCCTCCCAATACTTCGTAATCCACCTGACTTTTACCTTCCTTGCCACGTTTGGTTGTAATCAATACGACCCCGCCAGCCCCACGCGATCCATAGATCGCTGCAGAAGCAGCATCCTTTAAAACATCGAAAGATTCAATATCATTGGGATTAATATTTAAATTATTTCCAGATGGGTAACCATCAATGACGTACAAGGGATCCGAACCGGCGTTGATCGATCCCATACCGCGGACACGCATTTTGGTTCCATCGTACGGAGCCCCGCTTGTTTGCATCACTTGCACACCTGCTACTTTACCAACTAAAGCCTGAGATAGTTTTGGTGCACTGAGGTTTAGCTCTTCTGCTTTTACACTTGCGATCGCACCGGTAACATCGGACTTCCGTATTTTCTGATAGCCGATGGAAACCGTCACTTCTTCAAGCGTATTTTCATTGGTCTGTAGGACGAAGATCTGCCCATTGGATTGGGCTATAGGTTGGACAAGATTGCTAAAGCCGACATAGGAGATGCTGAGTCTATCACCGACCTCCGCATCAATATGGAAGTTTCCTTTTTCATCGGATTGAACGGACTTTTTACTTTTTAAATTTTGAATTGTTGCTCCTGACACTGCATGGCCCTGTGCATCGACCACACGGCCGCTAACGGGATGCTGTACCTGTAAGAAATGTGGTTTGGTTAGCGATAGAGGTTTAGCTTGAACAGCCGATGAGCTCGCTGCAATGGCACATAACAACCAAAAGACATTGTTGGCTTTAATTTTCATAAGTAGTGCATTTGATTTATGGGTACAAGGTTACAAATGCAATATGAAGGCAGTATCAATAAAAGGTTAATAGTTTTTAACTAAACCGCGTTAGCATATAAAACAGGCTTAACAAAAGGATAACAATAAAAGCACTTAGCTACCCTTCTTAGCAAGCATACGGAGCAACAGCCGCAATAGCATATAGACAGCCATTGCGAAAAGGATATTACCCGTCAGTTTGAATGGTTTAAAATTTTCGAAACTGGCATATTCATCACGTTCAAGATTATAGCCCGTCCCTTCTGAATAGAACTCCCATGGAAATCCCATCACCAGTTTGCCATCTACAGGCAGTTGATTCTGATACGAGAGCGCTGTCAAAACAGCAAAAACAGCTATCGTACCAGCTATTCCTTTTAGAAGGGCTGGTACGATGGCTGTTTTATGTTCGGGAATCATTTTATTCATTGGGATAAATATAATGATAGTTTTTTTTACTCAACGCCAGCCATTTAATAAATACTGTTTGCGACTAGCTTGCTGAGAATCCGTTAAGAAAAAAGAAAAGCTATTTTCTATATTTCTGACAACGAGTTTGTTTTGTTGGATAAGGCCATATAGGACATTTTTAAGGTGACGGGGAAAAATCTGCAAATGAACAAGACCAGTATGTTCGACCTTACGAAACATTTGCAGTGCTGTAGCACCATGTTCAAAGTAATTACTGTCCAATAATACGTCCAATTTCTGTCGAACATGGAGCATGGCGTCCGATTCGAGTTGTAGATCCTTTTCTGCTTTCCATTCCTCAAATTGTAATTCGGGTAGAGCGAGCTTCTTTTTCCCGGTTAAAAAGATCCAGGGAACCTCTATGGAATAATTCCACTTCAGCTCATCTTCTTCGATCCTAAAACGTACCAAACGCTCCTGGGAAACTTCAAATTCTTGGCGATGAAATTCCATGGCTTCTATGCGCGAACTCGCATATATCCGATCCAGTAAAATAGATTCCTGTGTTAAAAACTTTTCGACTTGAAACATCCGCTCAAAATCGATATAGGCATGATCGGGCTTGCCCAGTAAGAACGAAAGTTCTTCAGGCCGCCACTTCTTTTCTATCCTCCGCTTGAAATACGTATACCATAACTGAAAATCTTGTGAATACATCATTCCGGCGTAGGAAGCTGTGGTTGTTAATTCGGTTCTCATAAGTTAGGTTTATAATTGGTTACTCGAATAATTTAAGTAATTCTTCTTTACTAATAGACTTCATGAGATTCGCTTCATCTAAAATTAATCCTTCGGCCATTCTCTTTTTAATGGCCTGAAGTTCCAATATTCGTTCTTCGACAGAATTTCGGCATACGATCTTGTAGGCCATGACATGTTTGTCTTGGCCAATACGATAACAACGATCTATTGCCTGAGCTTCAGCAGCGGGATTCCACCACGGATCCAAAATGTAAACATAGTCTGCCGCAGTCAAGTTCAGACCTGTTCCACCAGCTTTTAAGCTAATCAAAAAAACACGACAGGTATCTTCAATTTGAAATCTCTCAACTGCAGACTGTCTTTGTTCCTGATTCATCTTACCATCGAGATAGGTATACCCTAAATTGTACTTCTCGATCCGTTGGGCCACAAGCTTAAGCATAGACGTGTAAGATGAAAAAAGAAGAATCTTATGATTTGGAGCTACCTCTTCCATGATTTCGTCAATAAAATCCAATTTTATGGAGTTATTAGCGAAATCACCATCTGTCATTAGTACAGGAGAATTACACAACTTCCGTAGTTTCTGTAGGGCCTCTATAGCTAAGAACTTGGATTTTGTAGACTCCTCACTGTTTAAATTTTCTTCAATCTCCTCTCGATATTTTTTTCGATAGCTATCATAGATTTTCCGTTGCCCCTCTTGCATATCCAAATACAAAATCGTCTCTGTTTTATCAGGTAAATCTATTGCGACTTGCTTTTTGGTCCTTCTCAGAATAAATGGTGCAATCATCTTTTGCAAATTCATGAGTGACACATCCATTCCCTCCCCCTCTCCCATAGACTTAAACATCTTGTTAAAATTTCTGTAATTCCCAAAAAAACCAGGGTTGACCATTGTCATTTGTGCATAAATATCTTGAATGCCATTTTCAATTGGGGTACCGGTCATTGCAATCCGAAATGATGCTTTAATAGAAAATAAATATTCGAATCTTTTAGAATTTCGATTCTTTACCATTTGAGACTCATCCAAAACCATATAACTAAATGACTGGGATTGAAGAAAGGAAAAGTCTGTCATCGCTGTCCCATAGGTTGTCAGCACAATTGATGCTTTTGCTAACGTCTCTTGGTCCTTTCTTTTTATGCCATGATAGATATGATAACGCCGCTGCGGAACAAATTTTTTAATTTCGTTTTGCCAATTGAATAGTAATGAATTAGGAACAACAACAATGGAAGGATCCGCATCCGGATTATTTTGGTAGTAATATTCCAATAAAGTAATTACTTGTAATGTTTTTCCAAGTCCCATATCATCCGCCAGAATACCACCCCATTGAAATTCTTGTAGAAATCCCAGCCAACTAAAACCAACCAATTGATAGGGACGCAACGTTGCTTTGACCGTATCCGGAACATCTAATAAAGGAATTTCGGTCATATTGGCTAATTTATCCCGCCGTTCTCTTGTACTATCGTTAATAATCTTCGGATCTATTTTTTCCAATTGCGTTTGAAATGAGATCAATTGTGCCGAAGTCAAAATAATGTATGGATCGTCTACGCGTGCCTGAGCAAATAAGGGGATAAAAAGAGATTTCAGAGAATCGCTGATATAAACATGATCTTCGCCATTTACCTTGAACCAATTTTTCTTTTCAAATAGATAATCTTCAAATAGACTAGGTTCCAATATTAGTTTACCCAGCCTAAATTTTATATTGATATATAACAAATTTGATTGAGATTTCACTTCGACCACTTCCCATTTCAAAGAGAACGGATAGTAATAAGATCCTTGAACGAGTCCTATAAGTTTAAGCTTTATCTGATGATCTTGACATGCTTTGCGAAGGTTTTTTATCCAATTTGTTCGAGCAATTAGAGACGTTCTCAATTCCCAAGTATGAGGGGAAGCCTGTTTTTCAAAAGATTCATGTTGACTTTTAACAAAATTGCTAAAGGCCAGTTCATCGTCAGTGTCTCGCTCTTGAACGCGAATTTCATGATCAACATAGGTTAAAACAGTTGTACTAGGCATCTCCACAATGGGCAGGGTAACTGTCCCAAAATCTATGGATGCTTTCAATAGCAGTAGATCATCCTGAAGTGATACCTCCAATATTTTTGTCGCCTCAATTGTCTCTTTAGTTGCGGCGTGATCTTTGACCATTTCATTTTCATACACTATCGGGAAGTATTGCGCTATTGGACGCAATATATCTTCGTAAAATTTAGGGATGTCTTGTCGCAACACAAAAATTTTGAATTCGGAATGCCTAAATTGATTTAGAAGTTTTCCGATTTGCATATCGTCAATAAAAAGTACATACTTGGAATTTAATTCAACAAAGAAACTATGTACATCGCTCAAAAACTTGATTTTCTTTAACAGATTACCCTTGTAATATGGCAACACTTCCATCAATAACCCTTTTTGATTTTCTACTACTTGAATCTTAAGCTTAAAATCACCATTAGCAATTTTCAATTTATACATTTGATTGGAAGCAGCTCTATATCGGAATTGGCAATGTCTTAGGCCAAAATTATTCGTATGGGAATAGAAAAAGATCACTTCATCACGATCCCATTGGTTCGAAATGAGATCTCTCCATAAATCCATTATTCGATACGCCCGCTCACTTTGTTCAAGTAATGAAGGTTCCTCTGATCTGACCATATTAAATGCGAAAGATCCTAACTGCAACATCTTCTTTGCTATGGCATCAAGCATCATCTCCTGGCAGGTAAGATGTTTCGGATGTGGTAGGTCATCCTTTAAGAGATAGCTTTCTTTGAAGACAACTTTTTTCTTTTCTCCACTTAAAAATGGAAGTAAAAAAGGTAGTTGATCAATCGTATTATTTATCGGAATTGCCACAATAAACTTACCTTCCGACCTACAAACCGTAGGTTCTAAGAAAGAAATTTTATTACTGGCAGCATAGCATAATTCGGATGCTCCATGAAAGCCATAAATGCTCCCATAATCTGCTTTTGCGTTGATCTCAATTTTTGTTATTCTCCGATGTTCATCTTTAAGAGATAAACCAAATAGTTCACGTTGATCAGGCTGGGGTAAAAACCATTTCGGATCGTATAAATGAGAAAAATAATATTTATTCCCACTTAGTTTTTCACGCAATAAACCATAGACATGTTCGCATAATGTCGTGTTCATGCTCCCACATGAACAGTTCGCTTTCAAATGATCGGCCGTCAATGTAATCTGGACTCGAATATTTTCCTTATACAAACTTTCGAACACATACCTATTATTAAAAACGCTCTCTTCGAGTATTATTTTAAAATCCCAAGATAGTCTTGCAGACTTTTCGTTAAAAAATCTTTTCAGATAAACGATAGATAGGGATTTTTCATGCTTATTTTGCCATGGTATCGTTATATCTAATTCATTTTTCATTGATTTATGTTTAGTTATGATGGCTTATTTTTATAAATCTAGCCTGCGTAGATGAGCATCTAGTCTTTTATGGTAAGCTTCAATTTATTTTAATCCCCGATTTCCTTTCCATATACCTTAAACTCTGTTCGCATAGATCAGCAAAAAAGGTCGTTATCCGATTGGCACTGGATTTAAAGAAGTCCATCTCCAGTTCCTCCAGTTCTGGAGACAATTCATATACCCTACCTTTCATGTCTTTTAATATTTCCTGGTACAAGATGTCCTCAAAAGGTTCATTTGATACAAAAAATTCACTTACTTTTTTATCACAGGTACAGGTCCATTCAATCAGCTCAGCTATTGTTGCCTTCATTGGCGCATAACCGATCCGCAGGTAGAGATAACTATGTAATCCAATCAAGACCAACTGGTTTAATAACAGCACCGCCAATTGTTTGCTGGAAAAACAGGTATCAGAAAGTACAGCCTGTAGATCCTGCATAAGCTTTGAATTGCGGATCCAGGCATTTGTTGTCTTAACCAGTGCGTCTGACCAATTTACCGGAGTTAGCGAATGCGTGGGCTTATAGCCTGGGTTGCGATAAAGGACAACAGATTCATTCCAGATCGTTTGGGAGAAGCGACTCCCTTTATTCAATTTCGCGGCGATAAAGCTGCTGCTTAAAAAGGAAATAACTGCTGTCGCCCGACCGAAAGAAACTTGACGGAAATAAGCCGCTCCAATCCGTTTTTTAATGACTGTTAGGTATAGTGTTGCACCGCCGATGACTTTTGGTGGATAATCGAATAATCCGGTTCCAGGGACATTGCTCACATAATAGTTGAGCAACATGATCTGTTCGGGCTGATGTTCCTGACAGATCTGATGGAGGAGCTGCTGGATATCGGACTGATCATGTGACGGCCAGGGAAATGCCTGAAAAGTAGGCACTGCTATTAGCGCTTTCGATTGTGTAATTCTGACTTTTTCTTCTTTGGCCAATTTAGCCTGGGCGAGCTCCGCCTGAATGGCAGCTTCAGCCGCCATATTTTTTTCATATTCGCTCTGCAATGCTGACGTAAAGTAACGGAAGAGTTTCTCTATTGCAGTTTGCATCGCGATACAATGCTCATATAACCAGGAGGCATCAAGAGCCAAAATAGCCAGATCTTTATTTTGATTGACTGCGTTAAAGGAACTATCCAATAGGCGGAAGCGCTCTTGCTCTGCCTCGTCTTCCCCCATAAATACCTTTTTGAACATCGAGAAGTGTGTATCGAGACTCCTTATCCTGCTGTCTAGGCGATGTACATTATTTCCTTTCCCCTCCACGGCGATTTGCAGCAATTTCAAATGGCTTTCCAAGCTTTGATGTACCATAAACAATGCCCGGAGATAGTTTGCAGTATCCGCAAATGTCTGTGCTCCTTCTAAAAATTCTCCAGATGTAATCAGCACTTTTTGATAGTGCTTTTCGGATAGATCCAGTATCCCCCTTAACTCTTTCTGTTTGGCGGTCACCGTAGTATTACCGCAGGAATTAAAAATCTCGTGCGCAGGTAAAACTGCATAACAATAGAATAAGCTACCGATCTTGATCTTGTTCTTCAGCTCGGGCGTAAAAATCAATTCAAATGAAATAGGTTCCTGGTCGATTAGACATAATTCCACAATAGGCTTTAATACCTTATGCGAAAGCCCACTCACGGGCTTTAATGCTAAAATTAAGTGTTGATATTCTTGATCCAAAAATGCATACTTAACGAGATAAACCCGATCGAGATCCATACGTTTAGATAAGCGATCAATAATCAACTGACTATTAATTTCCATAATAAATGATTTAATGGTTGTAAAATCTCACAACAAATAGTCTTTCAGAACAATAAACAGTTAAAGACTATTCTTGCAAATAACAAACAGTATTTTGTAAAAAAGATAGAAATTACAACCAAGGTGATTAAATAGGAAAATCAACAGGTAAGATACATATACATTTGCACCTTGGTTTATTTTAAGACTGGTCGGCAATCGACCTAAAACATTGCATCGAAATCTCACTTGATTGTGAAGAATAATGACCTGTCTGCCGGCAAAGTAACAGATAAATATTGGTATTACAGATTATTCCAAAACACCATTACGATACAAAAATATAGTTTATATATACAAATATATAAATTAAAAATATTAATCACAATTATTATTTAAAAAAAAATAGTGTCATTTCGAATCACATGCGTCTAAGCAACCGTAGGCATACCTCAAGTCTCCGTCACGCTATTCACATGCTTTCGTATGGTAGGTATCTGCCTTAAGCTAAATGATCAATACTTAATCGATACTATAACTATACTGTAACTATACAGCAAACACGTTTTATCCGGCCGGAGAGATCTTCGAGCCAAGCTATTTAAATCGCAAAAATATTCACTAACTTATGGTTGGATTAAGCATGGGTTGTGCAGGAGATAATTAAAGAGCGGAAAGTTTACAGTCTATATCGTCAACGGATCATAAATAGCGATAAGCGAATCGTAAACCTTTATTCCATGTGATACAAACCCATCGTATTTTTAAGGTAAATTAAGTGGGAGTAAGTATACAAAAGCGAAAATACCTCGGATAGTACGTCGTCATGGAGCAAATGATAACAAGGAAGTATGAAACATATTTTTAAGATGGGAATGATCAGTGCCTGCATCGGTTTATTCTTTTCCTGCAAAAAGCAAATGAGTCCGTTGTCCGAAGATTACTATAAAAAAGGAGAAACGGTTTACTTTATTCCGGGCGGCAATGATTTTGAGCGTGGTTCAAGAAAGATGGACGTCGATATCAGCAGTTTTTCTGTCATTAAAACTGTCTATGCACGCGACAAAAATACGATCTATTTTATGGGTTGCCCGCAACAGCTCGTAGACGCAAAGACCTTTAAGCTCAAGGAAAACATACCGGTGGATCAACATCACGTCTTTCATTTCACGGGCTTTCCATCAGCGACAGGCGCATGCAGCAAGCAACAGCTTACCATCGTGAAGGGCGCGGATCCCGAAACATACAACACGCTCTATGATCAACTTCAGTCCCTCTCCAAAGACAAAACACACTATTTCTACCAGTCCTCACCGATAGACGTCGATTATGAGACATTCGAAATTTTGAATGAAAATTTTGTAAAAGATAAAAACCGGCTCTACGTAGTCACACAGAAAGGCATCAATCCACTCCAGTATACAACAGATCAAGTTAAAGTTGTCAACAGTGAATATCTTATTTTGGATGGCAAAAAGCTGCTGTATTACGAACCTTATCAAGGCATAGGTGTACTCGAAACGGCTTTGCCCACGGCCAATAACATCAGATTGTTGGACAGAAAATCAATTATTATCGATCAATTGGTTATCATAGGGGGAAAGCGTTTTCCCTTCGCAGATGTGGATGCCGAAAGCTTCAAAATATTGGAAGGAATTGGCGGGAACTCCTTCTGGTCCGGCGACAAAAATCATATTTATTATAACGAACAGCTTCTGTCCGAAGCCGACCCAAAAACCTTTGAAGTGCTCAAGCGTGCCGTTGCTAAAGATGCCAAGCATATTTTCGTCGGCGATAAAATCTTCAGAGATGCCGATGTCAAAAGTTTCAGGGTGGTTGATAAATCTGAAACAAGTCATGATTTTGAAGATGATCTGGGACATAAGTATTGGTACCGCCCCAAAGCGGGTGGAGCGGAGCTTATTCCGGTGGAGAAGAAATAATGGTATTGCTTGAATCTATTAGTTTAATATCGGTCGTCTAACTAAGTATAAGTTCATAATGTACAGATCTCCCAAGCCCAATTTGTTCAACTATACCTTGCTCTTGCAGGTATTGCAGATCCCTTGTTGCAGTAGCTTTTGAGGTTTTCGCAATGGACATATACTTTTTTGCTGTCATGCCACCGACAAATCCTTCAATCCCCTGTTCTAGCATGCGATTAATAACTTTCATCTGTCGCTCGTTCAATAAGTCCCGGTTTCGATCAAAAAACTTTGCTTTTATTACTGTAAACTCAATCAGTTCTTTTGCTTCTTTTTGAGATTCTAAAATAACTTGGGTAAAGTAGCCTATCCAACCTGTGATATCCAAGCTAGCCTGAGCAATTTTTAGATTTTCATAATAAGCCTGCTTATTTTTTTCAATAGTCTTTGATATCGACAACAAGACAGGGGTCTGTAGCGTATTGGATAAAGTGTATTCTGCCAGCGCTCTTCCGATCCGTCCATTTCCATCTTCGAAGGGATGAATAGATTCAAAATACAAATGGACAATAGCTGTCTTGATCAGGGCGCCGATAATATACTCCGACTCTTTAATTTCATAGGATTTAAACCAATGAATAAGTTGCTCCATCTCTTTTGGTACAACAACTGATGGAGGAGCTTCATAGTGGACAACTTCTTTACCATATGAGCCGGAAATTATCTGCATAGGTTCATCACCGGTACGCCATACTCCTGTATTAATTTTCGGAAATCCTGCCATAAGTATGGCATGCCACTGCTGGATCAAATCGACGCTTAATTCTTTTACCGCACTCTCCCGTACGGTTGTCATCAATTTCGCAACACCAGTAACTCTTTGGTCATGAACGACTACGTCGTCTTTAATACCGAGATTTCTTTTGATGGAGGACATTACGTCCGCTCTGCTCATATATTCGCCCTCGATCTCTGAAGTTTTCATTGCCTCAACGATCAAAATCTCCATAAACGCTTCCTTTTTTAGTTCCGCATTTAATCCTGTTAACAAACCTTTTAGCTCTCCCATTTCTTTAGCAAATGCAACAGCTATAGGTAGAATCTCTTCGATACTATAGCTGAAATGGGGCCATTCTTTATATTGCCAATTATACATTTGAGCCGATTTTAAACCCTAATCGGCTCAAATATAAGCAAATTTTGAGCCGATTAACCAATTTAATCGGCTCATCGAAAAAATAATACAGGAACAAACGGACTTTATATGGCTGTCCAGTAACTGACCAATCCGATTCATAATCACGGAATTCGGCTATTTTTTCAACGCCAATTTTCGCCTACTTTAGCCAAGGGATTACAATAGGTAGCACAAATCCTTCGAAAGCGCTTTATTGGCAGGGTAAAAAATAGCTAGGTTTCCGCAGCCCATTTGACGATAACCGATTTCAATAAAAAAGAAAAAAATGATCAGATCAACACTAATAGGTTTAATAAGCGTGCTTTGTATGACAGCCTGTGCACAAAAGTCCACCATAAATCCAGCCTTGAAACCCATCCATTGGATTCCAATGCAGACTCAAGACAAACAATTCGTTTATTCGGACAGTGCGCTCCGTCAGCAATTGCCGCAAAAATTCGCCCATGCCGATTTTTTTACCCCCACAGGTTATGCCATCGTTTCAAATACAAAAAATCAGCAGGCTTTAATTAATTCAAAGGGCGAGTTTATCGAAAATTATTCGGATACCGATCTCGGGCTACAAACACTAGGCCAGGTGACGTTGCTTATGAAACGTCAGGAACATGAAAAAAACCTTCCTTTCTGGAATTGGGATTGGAATATCCTAGGTGGTGGAATAAAAAAAACAGCTACCTACATCAAAGTAGAAATCCGGGTATTGGAAACCGGCCAGGTGTTATTGGATAAAGATGTTCCTTACGACGAGAACGAGTACAGTCTGGCCCTATACCATTTGGACGACCAACATGTTGTCTTAAATGGAAACCTCTATCGACTGAAAGATCAGCATTTAAAAAAGCTCAGCACCAAAGTTGATCTGATCCTGGAAGATGGCCGTTATATTCCTGTAGCTGAAAATCGTTTTGAAATTTACGATATCCAACATGAGCGGCCTATTTCATCCAATCTGATCGCTGTGGATAAGATAGACCTGCATTGGAAGGGGCAACTCCTGCAATTGGATTCCATTAATCAGGAACGCTTTGCACCAACAGTTCCAAAATTATTAAAAGACGATAGTTCCGGAAAGATCTACGCGTTCCCACAATATGACAAAGCGCTTCCAACACAGATCAAACAGGCTACTGCCGCACAGATTGCTTTTCTGAAAGAAGCCTCACTCCTGTATTCTGTCAACAACTCGCCTTACTTTATTCTGGGAAGGTTTAATTATGACCATGAGGTCTGGGCTTATGACTGGCTGTATCTTGACAAGGATGGCAATTTATTGGATAAAATCAACGTCAAGGATTTCTTTATATTGGATCAAGTGGGTGATCTGGTCTGGCCGGATAAGCATATGTTGTTTACCAAGAACACCCTTGAAAAAGGCTGGAAAACGGGGAAAATTAAGTACGTTTATCAAACCGAAGCACTTTACCTGATCAACATCAAAAAAGGGGAACAGGATCCAACGATGGGGCTTTGGAATGCGGGCGCCAAAACATGGGATCTACTGCCAGATTTCCGACATATCGAGATCCTCGACGGCAAACAACAGATATTTGCCTTACAGACACAGCAAGATGGCCCCTACACCTTGTACGATAATAAAACAAAAAAGCAGATCGGAAGCAAAAGTTATAACACGATCAGCTCAAATGGCCTGGTACGGGAAAAAGATACGGAAAATAAAGATAATTACTATTATATAGATATTTATACCGGAAAAGCGTACCGCGAGTAAGAGCTGGTACCTGAACAACATCCGGTGATCGCCAGAAAAAACGCCCCGTTGTGTTGTAACACACAAACGGGGCGAAAAGTGTAAAGGAAATTATTTTTTTATTTCACAGCTTCCAATAGTTTATGGAAAATAGCTGTATTATCATATACACCACGGAATAAAAACGAGCGCGCTCCATACGCAAATACAGGAACGAATGCATTGGTGTGATCGTTGCTGCTGAAATTAACCATCACACGTCCTGATTTCCGGTCTGAATCGAGCAATGTAATTCCCCCGGTTTCATGATCAGCCGTTACTACAACCAGCATCTCCGGATCCTGATCGGCTAGCTTGAGGGCTTCTTCTACAGTTTTATCAAAATCCAATGTTTCCATGACCGAATATTTGAGGTCATTTGCATGGCCAGCATAGTCAATCTGCGCAGATTCAGCCATCAGAAAAAATGGTTTGTTGTCCCGGGACAGAAACTTTATGCCATCCAGCATAGACTGTTTTAAAATCGCCGGCCGACCATCTTTGACGGGCTTTACAAGTTCGTCCGACAGGAAAACAATTTGTTTTCCGCCAGATGGATTGAGCTGATCTTTTACGATCGAAACACCGGTATATCCTTTCCAGTCATTTTTCTTCTCCAGCCATCCCGGCTTTCCGCCCAGGATAAAATCCATGGTGGAATGTTGGAATTGCCCCAAAATGGATTCACTCTCATTCCGTTCCCGCTGATGGGCATAGAAAACTGCCGGCGTAGCGTCGGTCACATCACCGATACTGATCACGCCGGTTTTCCAGCCCTGATCAGCAAGTACCGCAGCGACACTAGGTAAGGGTTTTCCAGTGGTATCGACGGCGATAGCACGATTATTTACTTTCTGCCCCACCGCAATGGCTGAACCTCCGGCGGCGGAGTCCGTATTATCCGAATTCAATGCCTCGGTCTGTGAAAGTCCAACTGTCTTGATCTGTGTCATGGTGAGTGCACCGCCATTGGCCAGCGTTGCCGCTTTAACGGCTGCCAGCCCCATACCGTCTCCAATAAGCAGCAGAATCCGCTTCACCTTACGGTCCTGACCATCATATTGATAACTGGGTGTATAGACTGTCTGCGGTTTTGCCGATTGAAAAGATGAACGTTCGCGCTGATCGAGAAATAATTCCAAGGTCTTTGGATGGTCAGTATTGATCCAGTACACGCCGAGATTGATAAGCTGCTGCCAGGCATTGGGACTGTCGTGTGTTCCGTAAAAACGAAAACGGAGTCCCAGTGAATCTGCTTTGGCGATTGCCTTTTTGATTGCCGGAACATTTTCGGGTAATCCCTTACCATTCCAATCCGTATAATCCTTCAGATCCGCACTGATCAATCCGGTCTGTGCCAGGCTCGCTGCATCATAAGTCCAGTTAACCTCCCCATCAAAAAACAACCATTTGGGATAATCCTTGAATCCCGCTGGCTTGGGACGCCCACCGGTCACGATGACCTTAACGGCATTGGGATTTTTAAGCGGATTGAACAGATCGCCATATTGTTCAAGTGCTTTGACAAGAATGGCCAATACCTGTTTATAATTTTCTTTCACATCAATCAGAAGCTGAAGCTGTTTTGATTTATCTGCAAAGGCAGTTCCGCCATTTTTGCGGTATAGCTTAGCAACAGGATCCAGGTAAAGCGCGTTAAGCGTATTCTCCGTTTTGATTTCCTTTGCATCATGCGCAACCATCAATTGACCATTGCGCAGAAAAATATCCGCTTCAATAGATTGCATACCCGCATAATAGGCCGTATAGAAAGGCTGACTCTGCCAATAATCGTTATGACTATGGCCAGCATAAGGAGTAGCTCCCGCCTTTTCTTTCTCCCGGCTGAACATCAGTTGCTCAAATTTTTCATTGAGTGTTTGTGCGGAAGACCCCAGAGGTCCTCCGCACAAGCTCGCGATGATCAATAAGCCACCCAATTTAGTTTGGAAGACTTTTGGAACGTTTACCATCCTTGATTTTGTTTAATCAAACCTGCACTATTATCCACTTCCCTGCGCGGTACGGCCCACACATGGTGAATTTTCGGATCAAATTTACGACCTGCAAACTCGACAGGCATGCCTGAACCATTCTTCATCGCATAGGTATGAAGTGGCTTGGCGTAGGTATCCTGTGCATCACCCCAGCGTACCAGATCGCGGTGACGGTCTGCAAATTCGCCGGCCAGTTCATTACGGCGTTCGCGTTTCAGATCAGCCAAAGTCATGCCCGTCTTTTCAATCAGTTTGGCACGTTTACGGATCATATTCAATTCTTTATCTCCCGCTCCGGTACCATTGAGCATAATCGAAGCTTCGGCCTTGATTAATAAGATCTCTGCAAAACGGATCAAAGGCACATTCAGATCCGTGGCCATGTGATTTCCATTTGGACTCACATGTTTACCCACTGGATTTACATGCGAGAAAGGTTCCATGTACTTGTTGAACTGCATATCACAGGTCGCGGAACTTGCCGGAGTGAATATCCGCTCGCTACCGAAGAACGTAAATTTATCCCCTGGCTTCAAGATTGTCGCCTCTCTGCGTGCATCACCAGCTTCATACGAATCATACAACTCTTTCGTTGGCATATAGTATCCCCAACCATTGTATAAGCCCCAGGCACCATTGGTCAGCATTACACCCGGTAAAATAGATCCCCAGCCGTCTGTCCCTGCTGCTGTACTCGTGACAGACCAGATATATTCAGGGCCCCAGTTATTCGTAGCTTTGAAGACATCTGTAAAAGTAGGTTCAAGTCCACGTTTACCTTGGTTGATGATCATATCAGCATAGATAATGGCATTTTTGTAATCTTTTTTATACAGGTACATTTTGGAAAGCACCGCCCATGCTGCCACTTTATGCGCCCGGCCATAATCCGCTTCTCCCAGTTCACTGAAAAAAGGCAGTTGATCAGCAGCCTCTTTCAGCAGTTTTTCTATATGACGATAATTTTCTTCGATATTGGCCGCTCTCGGTGTAGCCTTTTCGTTATCCATATTTTCAACAGTAACGATAGGAACGCCAGCTCGTTCATCTGCATAATTCGCAGCCAGCTGGAAGTACATATAACCGGCATTAAAATTGGCTTCGCCCAGGATACGTTTCTTTAACGCTTCATCCATGGAGATCGAAGGAACATAGCGCAAGATATCATTGGCCTGTTTAATAATCGCATAGCGCATTTGCCATTGTGATTCGGTGTAGCCACCACCGATGTAATTGCTGTTAAAGGTGCGGATATTCTCCGCCTGCGCATTATTTCTTCCGGTGACCATATCGTCGCTGGCATTCAAAAACCAGGCAAATCCACGGCCATAGAAATCCTCTTCATCATAGAGGTAATAGAGCCCATTGGCCCCTTTTATTGCATCTTCTTTCGTTTTCCAATAACTTGCTTTTGACGGAGGCCCCTCTGGCAGGATATCCAATTTGTTGGTACAAGATTGAAAAGACATTCCCATACTTCCTAAAAGCAGGGCAAAACATATATTTCGAGTTATTTTTTTCATTGGAGTATTTTTTTAATATTCACAGGACAATCAGGTTTAATCATTCGATTCACTGACCTGAAAAGCTGTATCATCCTTTATTTTATCCAAATTTGAGATTAAAAAGTGACAGCTGCTCCCAACATAAATGTACGTGACTGCGGATAACGGCCCGCATCCACACCAAAATTGTTCATTCCGACCTCAGGATCCATTCCCGTATATTTCGTCACGGTAAACAGATTGGTCGCCGAAGCAAAGAACCGTAATTTCTGCACTTTATATCTTTGTGTTAGTTCTTGTGGCAATGTATATCCCAGGGAAAAATTCTTTAAACGTAGATACGATCCATTTTCCACATAAAAATCCGACACATTGGAGAAGTTGCCATTCGGATCTTTTACCGATACACGTGGTATATTTGAATTTGGATTGCTCTCTGAGTACGCATTCTTGATCTCTTCAAACATATTGTAAGGTTGTCCGGACGCCGCATTTAAACCTGTATATTTCAAGGCATTGAACAATTTATTCCCTTGTACCCCCTGGAAAAAGATATTGACATCAAAGTTCTTGTAACTACCATTGAAGGTCAGTCCGTAATTAAAATCCGGATAGGCACTTCCTAAAAACACGCGGTCTTTATCATCAATTACGCCATCTCCGTTTTGATCCACAAATTTCATGTCCCCGGCCTGGGCGTTAGGTTGTATTTTGGTCCCAGTACTGCCTTTATACTGCTCAGCCTCCTGATTGGACCTAAATAGACCTGCAGTTTCCAAGCCATAGTACGAATACAGTGGCTGTCCTGGTTCGGTCAATATAGGTTTCAGGATGCCGCGATAGTCAACCTGCGAGGTTATTTTTGGAAATTCGTCAATTAAATAATCCACATTATTGGTGATTTTATTGACTGAAGCTGAAATATCATATTGGAAAGCAGCGTCTGATTTGCTGCTATAGCTTACAGCAAGTTCAATTCCTTTGTCCGTAACACGTCCACCATTGACAGTTTTGGTCTCCAAACCAGTTGTCCCTGCCAATGCGATATCCATCAACATCCGATCTGTCCGCTTAACGAAATAATCCGCATTCAGGGTCAAACGATTATTTAATACACCGATATCTAAACCAATATTTGTCTGATTCGATTGCGCCCAGGTCAAGATAGGATTGCCCATGATTTTTTCAACATATCCAGGCATTAACGCTGGTATTTTACCAACCCAATTGTCTACACGCTGTAATAATGGACTTACAGCCGTAGAGCTCAACGTTCCTAAATTACCTAAAATACCATAACTTCCTCTTAATTTCAACGTATTGATTACTTCGGAATCCGAAAGAAATGCCTCGCGGTGGATTGCCCAGGCACCGGATACAGAACCATAATTTTGGAACCTGTTATCTTTTGCCACCAATGAAGTACCATCCCGACGGCCGATCAAGGTCAACATATAACGGTTATCGTAATTGTAATTTACCCGCAAAAGGTATGATATCAATGCCTGCTCAAGCTTCCCATCAACGACTGGCTGAATACGTCCAGCATTGACTAAGTAACGGTAGTTTTTAGCCTCATCATCAAAGTTTTCGCCGATAACATTATGGTAGCTGTTTGTTGTTTTTTGATACATATATCCTGCTAGGGCGTCGAAATGGTGCAGACCAAAATCTTTTTCATAGGTCAATGTCTGTTCAGTCAAGATATCTGTCAGACGATTGGTATTAACGGCGAGCGAATTGGACATATTGGGTTTTCCAATTTCCGGAATACGTGCCGTAAATTCCTTGAAATCGGTGAATTGCTTTGTATAGGCAAAGTTTGATCTAAATTTCAAGCCCGGAAGCAATTTAAGCTCAATATAGGGATTGATCAATAGGTTATGTACGGGATTATTGACATCCAATCGGCTTAAGTAAGCTACCGGATTGATTACATCACCATAAGTGCCTGGCCCATACTCCACGGGGAGTCCTGAGAACTTACCTGCGGCATCATATACAGATACATTTCTTGGATAGTGAATGGCGGATAATACAGCCCCAGTATAGCCTGAACTTGTATTGGCACCTTGTCCATTGGTAAAGGAGTAGGATATATTTTCACCCAACTTCAACCAAGGAGTCACTTGGGTCTGTGAATTTACACGGAAATTATATCGTTTAGAATACGTATTGATCAATATACCTTCGGCATTTCGGTAGTTGAAGCCGGTGTAGAAAGAAGACTTTTCATTACCTGCACTCGCCGACAGATTATAATCCTGTACACGTGCCGTACGGAAAATTTCGTCCACCCAATCGGTACGGGTGATCTGTCCATCCGGATATTTGCTTGCATCAAAAGCCGGGTTGCGTGCTACGCCCGCATTGTCGGCCGCCTGATTGGAGATCATGGCACGATCTGCTGCATTCAGCGCTTTGATCAAGTTATGCGCTTTCTGTACGCCATATTTCGCTTCAAAATCAATTTTCAAATCACCGTTCTTACCACCTTTTGTTGTGATCAGGATAACACCACCGGAAGCACGCGCTCCATAGACGGCTGCTGCCGCATCCTTCAACACACTAATATCCTGAATATCGTTGGGGTTGAGCTCCGGAGCCCGTGCCTGAAGTACCCCATCAACAACGTATAGAGGCTGTTCACCATTGATACCGCCCATACCACGGATATTGATACTCGGTTTAGACGTTGGGTCTCCCCCCTCAGCAGTTACCGTAACACCGGGTGTCTTCCCCTGAAGCACTTCCCCTATTCCCGCCATTGAACGGCTGTTTGTACCTTTCAAATCTGTTGTAGCAACAGCACCTGAAACTGTACTCTTGCGTTGCGTACCATAACCAACCACCACGACTTCTTCCAATTGACTGGCGTCTTCTGTCAGGGTTACTGACAAGCTATTACCTGTCACCTGTTGATCCAGTGACTTGTACCCTACAAAACTATAACGCAGCGTCTCGCCCTGTTTGGCTGACAACTGAAACTGTCCATTTGCGTCGGTTACTGCTGTTTTTCCTGATTGAACGTTTTTAACTGTTACTCCTGCAACAGGCACGCCATTGTTCGCGACAACTGTTCCTTTAATCTGATCCTGAAAGACACTGCTTCCAACGATGGCAGAAAAAGGCTTTTTTACGGGGAATGCTTGTCCCTGATAGGCAATCCCAAGCGCGAGTGGTAGAATTAGAAATTTATTCATATGATTGATAATGTGTGGCGAAAGTAGAAATTAAGGGTTATCAAAATTTTAATATCATATTAACAAAATGTAAACCCGCCTTCAGTTCGTTTAATTGGTATATTTTTTTTGGTTTTCATAAAAATATAAATTTTTTTTTATGTCATCAAATGTATGTACATAATAAAAATTCGATTTAGCATCCTTTTTTATGAACCTTTTGTATTCGAACAGAATCGGATATAGTAATTTTTTTTACTTATCTTGTCATCCAAAAAATAACAACCTTTATGATACCAAGACTCAAACGAATCGCACTCATATCTTTACTACTACTCAGCGCCGCAACAAGACTCTTTGCTCAGGACAAGGGGAAGGCAGACTGGTTTAAAGATGCCCGTTTTGGCATGTTTATCCACTGGGGGCTATACAGCGCCGCCGAGGGCATGTGGAAAGGAGAGCCTTTACGGTATATGAACAACTATGCGGAATGGTTGCGCTACCGCAACCGCGTATCGAAAGAAGAATATGGTAGTCTAGCCAAACGCTTTGACTGGGACAAGATCGATCCGGAAAAGTGGGTACTCCTGGCAAAGGAGGCCGGGATGAAATACATGATCATCACGACCAAACATCACGATGGCGTAGCGCTATGGGATACGAAAGTCGGCACCTATAGTTTGCCCAAATTGAGCGGCTCTAACCGCGATGTGATCAAGGAAATTGCAGCTGCCTGTAAAAAACATGATATGAAACTTGGCTTTTACTACTCACATTGGATCGACTGGGAGCATCCCTATGGCTGGAATCATCAGCAAGAATTGTCCGGACATGTCACGGATGCACAATATAATCAATACTGGCAGGAAAAGGTAATCCCCCAGCTGCGTGAACTCATGAGCAACTACGGCGATATTTCACTGATATGGTTTGACATGTGGATCCCCTACCAAAAATCCATTATCAAAAAAGAACAGTTGCTTCAGGTCGTAAAATTGATCCGCGAGTTGCAACCAAACTGCCTGATCAATTCACGTCTAGGTCTTCCGACAGATGCCGAAAATGTAGATTTCGAAACCCTTGGCGACAATCAGTTTGGCAGCAAGTATATCGCTCATCCTTGGGAGACGCCGGGCACGATCGCACACTCCTGGGGCTACAACGGACAGGAAAACGAATGGAAATCCACCAGTCAGATCTTTCAGTCATTGATTTCAAACGTTAGTCTCAACGGCGGATTCACGTTAAATATTGGTCCTCGCGCCGATGGTACTGTCCCTTACGAAAGTGTCAGCCGTCTGCACGATGTCGGCTCCTGGCTGAATACCTACGGCCAAGGCATCTATGGTGGCACTGGCCTTGCGCTAAAAAACAACCATTTTGACTGGGGTTACCTGACCACAAAGACAGAACAAAACAAAACCGTTGTCTATGCGCATGTGTTCAACTGGCCTCTAGACCACAAACTTCGTATTACAGGTATAAAATCCAAACCGTCCAATATCGCGCTGATGAAGGGAAACAATTTAACGACCCTGAACTACGAACAGAAATTAAGCGCAATACATATTGACTTACCAGGAGACCAGCCTGACCATTATGTCTCGGAAGTAAAATTGACCTTCGATGGCCCCTTGGAACTGGACAAAAATACCGTCCCGGAATCGACTTTTGGTGGCTTTTCCCTAAAATCAACCAATAGTCTGAACAATGAACTGAAAATAGTACGCTACAATGGGAAAAATCCAACCCACGCCATCCTCACCGGAAATACGAAGATCGACTGGGAAGTAACGGTTACAGAGGCCGGAACTTATGCGATAGATTTCTCTGCGCACAATCCCAATAAAGAAAATATTCCCTTCGAAATTAGCGTCGCCAGCCAACAATTGAACGGAAGTTTTGAACCAACTAACAAAATGGTTGTCGAACCAAATGAAAACAACTACACCGAAGAATTTGTGGAAAAACGTATCGGAACATTAAAATTTGACAAACCAGGTAAATATATTCTAACGTACAAAAGTCAACAGCAGCTTCCACTATGGTTTAATTGGTTATGGCTGGAAAAAACAAAAAATTAACCGATTTAGTATAAACGTCCCTCATAAGAATCATCAAAAACCTTTGACCTAAAGTCAGAGGTTTTTGACTTTTCAACCTATTCAATCTAATAAATTGCTTCACAGCCTATTAAACAAAAGTTACCTATTTTAATATTTTTTTTATTATTTTGGATTAAAAGTTACCAATTTTGTAAATCGAGACAGGATCAGTCTCTTCACTTATAAATGAGTAAATTAATCCTAAAAATTGTCGGACAATGCATCTGCAACGGGACTCTTTATCTACACCTTCCGCTCAAACAGAATGTTCGGGGTTAGAAGGATTGATTACAATTTTGGAAGATGGAAGCATTCTACATCTCAACGCACGCGCATGTGAGCTTTTAGGTTTAGGCAAGACGGAGACTAAAGGCAAAAAACTACATGAATTAATCACATTCTATTCATCGGATGATACTTCTGCCCCCGTAGCAGAGCTGACTCCCTTCCAGATCCGTCCTGACGACAATCGGATCCATGAAGAAAAAATTCTGGGTATCGCAATTGAAGACAAATTTAAATGGTTTGTATTTCATATCAACCCGTTCAGGGAAGAGGATAAGACCGGCCTGCAGCTGTCTTTCTTCGATGTCTCCAAGCTGGTCAATCAAAACCAGAGCTTAAAAGACAAACAACATCAGCTGCAATTACTCGTTGCTTCGCTCAACGATCTTGTATTTGAAGTCACCGACACGGGGGTGTTTAAAAATTATTGGACCAACGACACAAAACAGCTATTTTACCCACCCGAAGAATTCCTGAATAAAAGCCTGACCGAACTTTTTCCGGCAGACCTGGCCATACCAACGATCCAACTGATCCAGAACTCACTCAAGCTTGACCGTGAGTTTAAAATGGAGTTTCAGTCTCCTTCCGAACAACATAAGGGCAAATGGTATAGTCTACAGATAAAACCTATCCACCGGACACAAAATCGGGTTGCTTTGGTCATCTCGGATATTACAAAACAGATCGAATCAACGGAAAAAATACGTTTTAACGAGCATAAATTCAATCAGGCTTTTCATTTCTCAGGGTTGGGTATTGCCTTGACGGACCTTGATGGCTACTGTATTGAATCAAACCAAACGCTGACGAAAATCCTCGGCTATTCACAGGAAGAAATGTCAACAACGAGGTTCTCCACCAATACACACCCGGACGACGTCGAACGCGAGATTGAACTCCGTAAAAAACTTATCCGGGGTGAAATTGAAAGCTTTACCATACAAAAACGCTATCGACACAAACTGGGTCATTATGTATGGTGCTCTGTCACCATCGCCGCAGTTTTTGACAATGCCGA
Organism: Sphingobacterium sp. CZ-UAM; assembly: GCF_002000245.1. Taxonomy (GTDB): domain Bacteria; phylum Bacteroidota; class Bacteroidia; order Sphingobacteriales; family Sphingobacteriaceae; genus Sphingobacterium. Next base: position 290,506 of record NZ_MTCM01000005.1, read on the forward strand.
TATGCCCTTATTTCTGATTGTTCAGGTGCAGGATATTTCAGAGTCAAAGAAAAATATCGAAATATTAAAACGGCAAAAATTAGAATCTGATCTGGTTAAAATGGACCTTGAAACCAAAGTCAGACAACTGGAAGAATTTGCGCATATCCTTGCCCATAACCTAAAGGGCCCCTTGAGCAATATGCCGATGCTCATCGATGAACTGCAAGTAACGAAAGATGAAGAGGTAAAGACTGAATTCCTGAATCTTCTGAAAATCAGCACCGGGCAACTTACCGAAACCCTGCAGGAACTGGGGGATATCCTCGAATTACGTTCAAATAAATCCCTTGTATTTGAAAACTGTGATTTTCTCCAGGTATATCATAAAGTAAAACAACAATATATAGAGGAAATACAGCAAAAGAATGCAACGATTTCCGTCGAATTTAATGTGGCAAATATCCATTACCCCAAAATCTACCTCGAAAGCATTCTCAGTAACCTCATCAGCAATTCCCTTCGGTTTACAGCCAAGGATAAAGCACCTTACATCGAGATCAGGACTACGCTGGAGGAAGACGGTACCTTATTGACTGTCAGGGACAATGGACTAGGTATTAATTTACCCAAATATAAATCCCAGCTCTTCATGTTCAAGAAGGTTTTCCATCGTGGCTTTGAGAGTAAAGGAGTCGGATTATTTCTCACACGCTATCAGGTGGAGTCACTGGGCGGCAAAATAGATGTGCAAAGTGAACCCAACGAAGGCAGTGTCTTTTCCGTCAAATTTTTAGAACGAAAGCAATGAATCAGGAAAATAAAAGAAAAGTCATCCTCATAGACGACAATGCGATCTTACGTACCATTTTTGGCTACATGCTTCAGGGATTTGCGGATTACCCCATTGAATTCTTTCCCTTCAAAAATGCACTGGATGCTTTGGATTTTCTGGAGTCGCATGATATCAGCACATCGTCTGAGCCGGCCATATTGTTTGTCGATATCAGTATGCCTTTTATGACAGGTTGGGAACTGATGGACATCCTAGAGGATAGAACCGATTTTATCGAGCAGACTCAGATCTTTATTATCAGCTCCTCCACGAGCCAAAGCGACCAGGAACAATTGGCAAATTATCCTTTTATCAGCGGTTTTATTTTAAAACCTTTCGGCAAGGAACAACTGTATGAAATTTTAAGGGTACGCATTTAAAAAACTCCTTTCTACAGGGGGATTACAATGCCGGCTATCGACCTACACCCGCATACTGCCGGAATGCTGGTTTGACCTACCCATCTTGGCCGGATAAAAGAAGAAAGCGTTGAATAGCTGAAATGATGCTTTAGGGAGCTGGCTGTAAATCGCAAAAAAAGGGGCTATCCAACCTTTTGGATAGACCCTTCATTTACGTTAAATGGCCTTACATTTTTCAGCAAGCCAATTCTTTTCTTCACTTGAAAGATGCGTTGACAGTTGATCAAACACCCATTGGTTATAATTATTCAACCAGGAAACATGTCTTTCTTCCAACACGGATTTCTCCACGAGCGCTGTATCGATATAACATATTGTCAGGGTCTCAAAATCCAGAAATTCGCCAAATTCAGAGGAACCGGCCTTACGGGTCAGGACCAAATTCTCGATACGGATACCATGTTTACCGACCCGGTAGAGCCCAGGTTCAATGGAGGTAATCATACCCGGTTCAACCGCAACGTCTATCGCCGCGGCATTAAATACCTGCGGTCCTTCGTGTACATTCAGGAAAAACCCGACACCATGTCCTGTACCATGACCATAGTTACGCAATGTCTCCCACAGTGGACGGCGGGTAATGGCATCAATCTGATAACCCCGGGTACCTACAGGGAAAATAGCCTGCGAGCCCTCAATTGTGCCTTTCAGCACCAAGGTATAGTCCTCTTTTTCCTCTTGGGTAAGTCCCCCTAGCGAAACGACCCTTGTAATATCCGTAGTACCTGTTTTGTATTGGCCACCGGAGTCTACCAACAGTAATCCTTTCGGACGCAACGTATAATTGGATTTTTCGTTTGCCGAATAGTGTGGCAATGCGCCGTGATCCAGATAACCTGCAATTGTCGTAAAAGAAACATCCACAAATCCATCTTGCTCCTCCCGGAATCCACGTAACTTCGCTGCGATCGACAGCTCCGAAAGTTCTTCACTGGCCACATTTTCTTCCAACCATTTAAAAAACTTCGTAAGTGCGACACCGTCTTTTACAAAAGTATGCCTGTTATTTTCAATTTCTACTTTATTCTTAATCGCTTTTAAAGTCGTCGAAGGATTTATTTTTTCGACGATTTTAACACTTTCTGGAACGCTATCAAACATCGCAAAGCAGGTGCGTTTTGGGTCAATTAAGATCGCCTTTGCCTGCAATGTCTCTATCGACTGATAGATATTGTCGTATGCAGCGATTTCAACGCCATAGCTTCCTAATTCAGCAACGGTTTCGGCGCTCAATTTCGAGGGTTCGATGTAAAGTGTCGCCGAATCAGCAGTGATCAATACGAACCCCAAAACAACTGGGTTGCAAGGTACATCCTGACCACGGATATTCAATAGCCAAGCAAGATCATCTAAAGATGATATTAAATGTGCATCGGTCCGATTTTTCTTCATTTCAGCCCTTACAGCTTCAATCTTCGCCACGGTAGATTGTCCTGTTGTACTTTCCGGCAACAAGTAGGCCCGCGCTTTTGGCAGCTCTGGTCTACCGGCCCATAAATCAGCTAGTAAATCAACATGCCCATCCACCTTAATATCCAAGGGTTCCAAAACTCCTTTGACAGATTGAGCAACCAAGAGTGACGCCAGATTCCCGTCAAAAGCAACTTTCGCTCCTGCATTCAATTTCTCTCCTAACCAATCCGCATACTCCGCCGCTGCCTGGACTTTCAGTTTAACCAATTCAAAACCGGTTCCTTCCAATTGCTCTGCTGCCTGGACGAAATAACGGGAATCTGTCCAGAGGCCTGCAAAATCCTGTGTAATTGCCAGCGTACCTGCAGATCCGGTAAAACCTGATGCCCAAGCAATACATTTGTAACGTTCTGGTAAATATTCACTGATATGAGGATCTGATGATGGGATAATATATCCATCGATTCCTTGAATCTTCATCGCCTCACGAATAGCAGCTAATTTTTCGATATGCTTCATGTCGTCTATACAATTTTATGCAAGTTAGGATTTTTTAGGGTCGAATGCCTAACTTTAAGCCAAATAAAACAAACTGAGTCTACGCGTATGCACATAGTGAAGTAATACGCCCATCACAGCAGAAGTAAAATATCAATTACCCGGACCGAATAAAGTCCGACGAAATAACATGTTAATGAAAAAATTTGCGCTCTATTCCATTGCACTATCGACCTATGCATTTACTGGCCTCACAGGTTCGTTATTTGCACAGGATCTACGAACCAAAATCCAGTCTGCATTCAATCAGTTTCAAAGTCAGGAAAACGTAACAAACGCGATCAGTTCGCTGACCGTGTTTGATGGAAAGACCGGACAGACTATCTATGCGGCCAATGAAAATATCGGGCTAGCCACAGCTTCCACCATGAAAGTGATTACTGCAGCTACGGCATTGGATTTTCTGGGCAAGAATTATCAATTTAAAACCACCCTATACTATACAGGTACCATAGATGAAACCGGCGTGCTGAATGGCAACATCATTGTAACAGGAACTGGAGACCCTACCTTGGGCAGTAGCCGTTACCCAGAGACCAAAGCGGATGTCGTGCTGAACAAATGGATCGCAGCTATTCAAAACGCTGGGATACGAAGCATCAACGGAGCAGTTATTGCCGATGACCGTCTATATAATGGCAACCAACTACCGGGCGGTTGGATCTGGACAGACATGGGCAATTACTATGGCGCAGGCATTTCATCGCTCAACTGGCGCGAAAATGCTTTTGGTATAAATTTCAGCCCGAGCAATAAAGTGGGGGCAAAAGCCGAAATTGTCCAAGACACGACCCGGGCTCCTTACCTGAACATTATCAACGAAACCACCACTGGTAAAGCTGGCACTGGGGACAATGTGTATGCCTATGCTGCACCTTATTCGACCAAAATATTTGTCCGCGGAACCTATGGTCAGGATTTAAAGAAGACCATCGAACTCGCCTCCCCCGACCCCGCCTATGACCTTGCTTTCCAACTAAACGAAGGCCTCAGCAAACAGGGGATTATTGCAACCCACCCACCTGAAACCGGCGCTAAAATGGATTCTGTAGATGTCTCGCAGAAAAAGACGCTAGATGTGCACCTATCCCCTACCATGGATAAAATTGTCTATTGGTTTAACCAAAAAAGCATCAACCTCTATGGCGAAGCTTTATTGAAGGCAATCGCCTATACCACGGCCGGAAAGACCGGTACGGATGATGGGGCCAATTACATCCAGAAATATTGGCAAGCTAAATTAGGTATTAAGCCCAGTGAACTCAACAGTATGGACGGTTCGGGACTTTCACCACAAAATAGGGTCACCACGCTTGCTATGAACAAAATCATGCAGTATGCCCAAAAGCAAAATTGGTATCCTGTATTCTATGAAAGTCTGCCCACCTACAATGACATGAAGATGAAAAGCGGAACAATCGGTGGCGTACTGGGCTATACCGGTGTACACGCCAATAAAAATGGACAATCCTTTACCTATACACTATTGGTCAATAATTATTCCGGATCAGTGTCCAATATGCGTAGGCAAATGTTTAAATTACTGGATGTTTTGAAATAACATATTATTGTCTATTTATAATAAGATATTGGCAAATATTTCCAAATATCAAAAAGAATGATAGATTTGTAGCCTTAAATTAATAAAATCGTAATGAGTAACACTAATCGTAAACAGGCAGCGTTAACTTACCACTCAATGGGTAGACCTGGAAAAATAGCTGTTGTTCCGACAAAACCAACAAATTCGCAAAGAGACTTATCATTAGCATATTCTCCTGGCGTAGCGGAGCCATGTTTGGCTATTGCCGAGAATAAGGAAGATGCTTATAAATATACCGCAAAAGGGAACCTTGTTGCTGTTATCAGTAACGGGACAGCTGTCTTGGGCCTAGGTGATATCGGCGCTCAAGCAGGTAAACCTGTCATGGAAGGAAAAGGTTTATTGTTCAAAATTTTCGCCGACATCGATGTATTTGACATCGAAGTGGACACCAAAAATGTCGACGAGTTCGTTAAAATCGTAAAAGCATTGGAACCAACTTTCGGTGGTATCAACCTGGAAGACATCAAAGCTCCTGAATGTTTTGAAATTGAGCGTCGCCTGAAAGAGGAAATGAATATTCCGGTCATGCACGATGACCAACATGGTACAGCAATCATTTCCGGTGCGGCCCTGATCAATGCCTGTGAAATTCTCGGAAAAGATATTTCTAAAGTTAAAATCGTCGTGAATGGTGCCGGTGCGGCAGCGATGTCCTGTACAGCAATGTATATTTCTGTAGGCGCAAGCAAAGAAAACATCGTAATGCTGGACAGTAAAGGTGTTATCCGTACGGATAGAGAAAATCTGGATAGCATGAAAGCACAATATGCTACAGATCGCGATATCCATACCCTAGCAGATGCCGTAAAAGACTCCGATGTATTTATCGGATTATCAGCTGCGGATGTCATGTCAGCAGAGATGTTGCTATCAATGGCTCCTAATCCTATTGTTCTGGCAATGGCTAATCCAAACCCGGAGATTGCTTACGATTTAGCGATGGCTACCCGTAATGATATTATCATGGGTACCGGTCGTTCGGATTATCCAAATCAGGTAAACAATGTATTGGGCTTCCCTTACATCTTCCGCGGTGCGTTGGATGTGCGTGCGACAGCAATTAATGAGGAAATGAAAATTGCCGCTGTACGTGCTATTGCTGATCTGGCAAAACAACCAGTTCCAGAAGAGGTCAATCAGGCTTATAATACCAGCAATTTAAAATTCTCGGAAGAATATATCATTCCTAAACCTACCGATCCACGTTTGATCACGGAGGTTTCTATGGCTGTGGCAAAAGCAGCGATCGAATCCGGCGTAGCGAAAACAGCAATCGAAGACTGGGATAAATACCGCGATGCATTACGTAAACGCCTAGGTAAAGATGATGCGATCATGCGCAACTTAACGATGGCTGCTAAAAGAGATCCAAAACGTGTTGTTTTTGCTGAGGCAGATAATTACAAAACCTTACGTGCTGCTCAGATCGTAAAAGAGGAAGGTATCGCAATTCCGATTCTTTTAGGTAAAAAAGAGAAAATCGAACGTTTGATCCATGAATACGCTTTTGAACTGGACGGTGTAGAGATTATTGACCCTGTTGCAGAGGTTGATGGTGAAACAGAGCGTTCAAAAAAATTCATCGAACACCTTTATAACAAAAGACAACGTCGCGGAATCTCCCGCTACGACGCACGCAAACTGATGTTTGACCGTAACTATTTCGGGGCTTCATTAGTGGAGTTTGGCGAGGCAGATACCTTGATTTCCGGGATGACCAAAAATTATGCAAACACCATCCGCCCAGCATTGCACGTTATAGGTGCTAAACCCGGCAGCCGTGTAGCAGGTATGTATATGATGTTAACAAAAAAAGGTCCTATTTTCATGGGTGATACAACCGTGAATGAGGATCCTACGGCGCAAGAGCTTGTGGATATCACCTTGCTTTTGGACAAAGCTGTTAAACGCATGAATATCCAACCGCGTATTGCCTTATTGTCTTACTCTAATTTTGGTTCTAGCGAAGGAAAAACACCAACCAAAGTAAGAGCGGCAGCTCAGATCTTACACGATCAACATCCGGATATTATTGCTGACGGTGACCTGCAGGCTAACTTTGCTTTAAACAGTGATATGTTGACTGACAACTTCCCATTCAGCTGTTTAAACGGACAGTCAGCAAATACACTTGTTTTCCCTAATCTGGAATCAGGCAATATCGCCTATAAATTATTGCAGGAAGTCGGTGAAGCGGAAGCTGTAGGTCCAATTCTTTTGGGTATGAACAAACCGATCCATGTACTGCAATTGGATAGCTCAGTCCGTGAAATCGTCAACATGGTGACTATTGCCGTGGTTGATGTTCAGGCTCATCTCAAAAATTTATAGAATAGCTTAAAATCTTCCTATATTCGTAGTACTATGTACGAATATTTCAATGGAAAATTAGCATATAAAGCCCCCACTCATGTTATTATCGACGTGAGTGGGATTGGCTATTATGTCCACATCTCTCTTTATACCTTTTCCCAAATCAAGGATCAGGAAAACTGCAAATTATTTATTTCACTGCAAGTCCGGGAGGATTCTCATACGCTTTATGGCTTTGCTACCGAAGGTGAGAAAAAACTGTTCGAGAATCTGATCTCGGTTTCAGGTATCGGTCCCAATACGGGGCGGATGATCCTGTCGTCCAATACCCCGGATGAAATCCAATCGGCCATTGCCAATGGTCAGGTTGCTTTAATTCAAAAAATTAAAGGGATCGGCCCGAAAACAGCACAACGTCTGATCCTGGAGCTTCAGGATAAATTGAAAAAACAGGGTGTGGAAGCGCTTTCACCAACCATTCAGTCGCAATCCGTACCGGACGAAGCTTTGTCTGCACTGGTTATGTTGGGCTTTAATAAAGTAGCGGCAGAAAAGGTATTGAATACCATTCTAAAGACAGAAAGCAATCTTTCTGTAGAGGATATGATCAAACTTGCCCTAAAGAGACTATAGTATATGCCGACTGATCTATTGATTTGGCCACGAACATGTAGCTGAGCAACAGATCCGTTGAATAGCGCCAACATCAAATAGCTAGCTTATACTACGAAACAGAAAAGGAACCGAAGTTCCTTTTTCTATTTTCCCACCGGCAGTCTTCATTCGAATCCCGCATAGCGATATGCGATCTCAAACAGCGAATATCTAGGTAACAATTTAAGAATTGAAAGTAGACTAACAGGGACTTTATGCGGACCTTATACGGACCTCATTCGGACTTCATTCGGATAAACACGTATGAAGTCCGTCTTATTCCCGGCTATGATTAGTGCTAAAAACCTAGAAAATATGAAGAAGATTCCCACTTGTCCCCTCCCTGCCACAGATTTATTTGCCTCAATAACCGAGGGATCTGCCTGGTCGGTGTGTAACCGCGGGATGATAGCAGTTGAAATGAGTTATCGAATGACAAGTACGGCTGTGGATCTACATGAATCACCGTATGTCTTCAAGAAATAACACAAACGATTGCCCTAACAAAAACAAACACATAATCAATCACTTACAAAAACACACAAGCCCTTCCTTCACGTCGCTAAAGCCTATTTGTTACAATCTAGCGTTGCTAAAACGTATTTATTCCCTTATTTTTAGCGTTTGTATTTCAGTTATAATCTCACACATGAAAAAATTATTTTCACTTGCGCTCGCTTTCAGTTTAGGAGCAGCAGTATTTGCGCAGGAAAAGAAAGACATCACGTTGAACATTGTGCCTCTACCGCAACATGTTCAGATCAAAAACGGATCATTTAAAGTCAACGCAAACACTAAAATTGCATTTGACAGTGATGAGGATAAAAAAATTGCCACCTTATTCCAGGATTTTCTAAAAAGCAATTACAACCTCAATCTAGCATTGGTTAAGTCACCGGGGAAGAATAGTATCTATTTTTCGTCCAAAAATGCAAAATCCGCAAACACGGAAGCATACGAACTAAACATCGCTTCGGATCAAATCACGGTCAGTGGAAAAGCATCAGGTCTATTTTATGGTATGCAGTCGCTAATCCAGTTACTACCTGTCGATAAAAAAGCAGACATCGAAATTCCGCAGGCGTCCATTCAGGATGAACCTCGTTTTGCTTACCGTGGACTGCATCTTGATGTTGGCCGTCATTTCTTCCCTGTAGAATTTGTTAAGAAGTACATTGACATTTTGGCCTCTTACAAATTGAATACCTTTCACTGGCATCTGACCGATGATCAGGGATGGCGCATCGAAATTAAGTCACATCCTAAATTAACGCAGATCGGCGGTTACCGCAAGCAAACATTGCTGGGCAACTATAAAACCGACGGAGACTATGACCATACGCCTTATGGCGGTTTCTACACCCAGGAACAGATCAAAGAAGTCGTGGCTTACGCCAAATCTAAGTATGTTACCGTCATCCCTGAAATCGAGATGCCCGGTCATGCTTTGGCAGCACTTTCTGCTTACCCAGAGCTCGGTTGTGGCGATAAACCGGGACCGTATACTGCAGCACAGACCTGGGGGGTATTTGATGATGTATTCTGTGCCGGAAAAGAAGAAACATTTAAGCTATTGGAGGATGTGATCGACGAGGTGATCCCCTTATTCCCTAGCGAATATATTCATATCGGTGGCGATGAATGTCCTAAAACAAGATGGAAGACCTGTCCACATTGCCAAAAAAGAATCAAGGATAATAATCTCAAAGATGAACACGAGCTGCAGAGTTATTTTATCCAACGTATGGAAAAGTACATCAATGGCAAAGGTAAACGTATCATTGGATGGGATGAGATCTTAGAGGGCGGTTTAGCACCAAACGCGACTGTTATGAGCTGGAGAGGTGACCAAGGAGCTATCGATGCCGCAAACCAGGGTCATGATGTTATCATCACTGCAAATAGCTACGGTCTTTATTTTGACCACAAACAAGGAGCGGATCAAAATAGAGAGCCTTTGAGTATCGGCGGTCTTTCGACATTGGCTAAGGTATACTCTTCTGATCCTATGCCTAGCAAAATCTCTGAAAACAACAAGAAACATGTCTTGGGTGTTCAGGCGAATATCTGGACGGAATATATCGGTTCTTCCAACAAAGTAGAGTTTACCATCTTACCACGTGTATTGGCCCTATCTGAGATTGCCTGGACCCAGCCTGAAAAGAAAAACTGGAAGAATTTTTCCGAACAACGGGCTGCACGCCAATTGGCAAAGCTAGATCAGACAAATACATTCTATCGCGTACCTGAGGTATATGGTATCTCTGACACAACAATATATGCCTCAGAATATACCATCCGCGGATTGAAACCATCTGTGGAAGGTGCAAAAATCTATTATACCTTGGACAACTACGATCCTTCGGAATTAGATCTAGAGTATACAGGTCCGGTTAAAGTGACTGTCCCAGATAGTAAAGAACGTGTATTCAAAGCAGTCGTTGTTACTCCTTCCGGAAAAAGAAGCAATTACATCCGGATAAACATTATCAATACAAAGAAATAAAATAATATACCCCATGCGAAAGCGCTAATATTCTGTTAACTTTGAACAGGTATTAGCGCTTTTTTCTGAATTACCTTTTTTTGGGATGTTAGAAAATAAACTGCTATCGATTTCCATCGTCGTTGCAGGCTGTAAAAGCGTGAAGGATTTATGGAAAATGTGTATTTCTACAAGGATTTAAAAAAGAAATTTTATGGCTGAGGATCTGCTAATTGCCAAGGGCAGCAAAGAGGAACAATATCAAAACTTACTTCCGCAGATAGCAGGATTATTACAGGGAGAAAATAACCAGATTGCAAATCTTGCGAATATCGCGGCAGCGCTAAAAGAACAATTTAATTTTTTCTGGGTAGGATTTTATTTGGTAGACAGCGCGGAAGAGCTTGTGCTCGGTCCATTCCAAGGTCCTGTGGCCTGTACCCGTATAAAAAAAGGACGGGGTGTATGTGGCGGATCTTGGGCGCAGGAGAAAACACTTATTGTACCGGACGTAGAGCTGTTTCCCGGACATATTGCCTGTAGTTCGCTGTCACGCTCCGAAATCGTGTTGCCTATATATAGTCAGGGACAAATTATAGGCGTTCTCGATGTGGACAGCAGCGAATTGGACAGCTTCGATGAAATCGACGAAAAGTACCTGACGCAGATCTTACAGCTGTTGGATAATTAGTGCCCGGATATCGGAAGAATTATGTCTATCGTTCAGACATATAAATCAAAGGTCAGCGCTAGTCCCTGTTAAAAAAACAATGCGACAAAGTCCTAACGTCTCAGAATTGGACACTATATCCTCATGTTTTATGGGAGCTTCAGTAGATTATTCTTCGAATATTTTACTGCTGAAATTCCCATATCTTGACTAATTTATCATCACTGACGCTAAAGAAATACTGACCATTTTCAGACCATACGCCGGCATTGACAGATAAATGATGGCCATCTTGCATTTTTTCCCTGCTCATGTTCTTCAGCAGAGCGAAGTCTGCATTTGACCAGAATTTCAAGGATTTATCCCGACTTACCGTGGCGAATAATGGTTCAACTGGATGTGGATAGATCCCATAAACAGTAAAAAGATGCGGGATAAATGAAAAATTATTACTCAGTTGCCCGACTTCCGAAATCATGAGCTTCGCATCACGGCCACCGCTTAATAATTTATTTTCGAGAAAAGCCAACGAGGTTGTGGGTAGACTATGCAACTGCATACGCTCAATGACATGGAAATCCGTGCTGTCCAACAAGTATACCCAACCTTCTTTATCGCCCAATGCGATCCTGTTTGTATTTTCGTCGACGGCAATACTCCGCACTGTCGTTTGGGAGAGCTGTAGCTCATAGATACTCTTATAGGTCGCTAGGTCTATCACGTACAACATGCCCGCCTCGCCTACAGCCAAAAGCTCATTTTTTTGCTTAACATACGCCAGGGCAAAGATGGCTTTTTTACCCAATTGTAAACTCGCAACAAGTTTTTGTTCCTGTACATCCACAAAAAGTAGCTTACCCTCGCGTAAGGCAATGGCTAGGATAGCCGTCCCCGGAATCAGCTTTAACGCATAGACTGAGGAAGTCACGGCACAGAGGATCCGTTTAAAACCATTTTTTTGGATATCCCACTCGACCACGCCCTTATCATTTCCTCCGGTAAAGAATGTATTTGGATCATATCCTTTTTCTACGCAAAAAATGGGATTTTGATGTCCCGGTAATGTCGCTCTTAATTTAATATTCATAGTTATATTGTCAAGTTCTCCAGATGATATGCGGAGAGACTATTCTTGTCCTATCTTTTTTGGCTTATTGACCGGCTGTCATTTAAAACGGACCACGCAAAAAAAGAAGTGCAGTATATCCACAAATATACTGCACTTTCAAGACTATTTTGTCATATTACCTTAAAGCCTCGTCCGATCCGTCGGTTCAATGAAATTTACCTGGGCAAATGTTCAATAGACAACTTGGCTTAGCAAAAACAAGCATTATTGATGTCTGCTTTCAAGATTTTTAGCGATTGTCTCCAACGAAAACCCTTTTTCACGTAGCAATACGATCAAATGGAACAATAGATCAGAAGTCTCATTGATAAAGTCAGTCTCGGTCTCCGTTAATGCGGCGATCACTGTTTCTACGGCTTCTTCACCTACTTTTTGAGCGATCTTATTAATTCCCCTTGAGCGCAGACGGTTTACATAGGATTCGTCAGAAGGATGTTCGTAGCGATGATTTACGATACGTTCCAGCTCCAATATGAAATTTTGATTGAATTCCGTGTTGAAACAGCTCCGACTTCCGGTATGGCAGGTCGGTCCAATAGGATCCGCTTTAATTAATACGGTATCTTTATCACAATCAATATGGATACTCTTTACATTTAAAAAGTTACCACTCTCCTCTCCTTTAGTCCAGAGACGATTTTTGCTACGGGAGAAAAAAGTCACGCGCTTTTCCGTCTGTGTCTTTTGCCAAGCTTCCTCGTTCATATACCCCAGCATCAGCACTTCTAACGTTTGGGCGTCCTGCACGATCACTGGAACAAGTCCGTCACTTTTTGCGAAATCTAACATTGTTTTAGTATCTAGTATTTAGTATCTAGTATTGAGACTCTGATAGCGCAAGCCCAAGGCTAACATACTATCTATTTTCTCCTCTTTTAATTCTTTATCCTTTGAGCCATATTTTTGGATCTCTATACTCATTATCTTACGACAATACCATGTTGGCGCAAGGTCTCTTTAAGATCCGGAATCAATATTTCTCCATAATGGAATACAGAAGCTGCTAAAGCGGCATCCACATTGGCCTGTTGAAATACATCGACGAAATGCTGTTGATTTCCGGCACCACCGGATGCTATTAAAGGGATATGAATGCGATCGTTTACCGCTTTTAAAAATCCGTTATCAAAGCCATTTTTCGTACCGTCATGATCCATGGATGTCAGCAGAATTTCTCCTGCGCCACGTTCCTGGGCTTCCAATATCCAATCCAGGGTATTGATCTCGGTCTTGATACGTCCGCCGCTCAGGTGAACAAAATCCTGCCCTTCAATAGATCTGGTATCTACGGCAACCACAACAAACTGCGCTCCAAAAGCTGCAGCCATTTGATTGATCAGGTCGGGATTACGTACAGCTGCAGAGTTGATCGATATCTTATCCGCTCCCGCATTTAATAGAATGTCGGCATCTTTAATTTCGTTGATACCACCGCCGATTGTAAAAGGGATATTTACCTGACGTGCTACCGCTTTGACAAGATCTATTGTTGTCTTGCGCCCTTCATGAGTAGCTGTGATATCTAAGAAAACGAGTTCGTCCGCCCCTTGTTGGGAGTATTCGTAGGCTAATTCCACCGGATCCCCGGCATCACGAAGGTCTACAAAATTCACTCCTTTTACTGTCCGTCCATCTTTAACATCCAAGCAAGGAATTATCCGTTTTGCCAGCATCTTAAAATCTGATTAATGATTTAAGGTTCCAGTCTTTGACTTCATCAATGGAAATTCTATTCTCATAGATTGCTTTTCCTACGACAACTGATTCTACTCCCCCCAGTTCCTGAAGTTTTTGAATATCATCCATAGAACTGATACCTCCGGAAGCAATCAATTTGATGATCGGTGAATGGCTCAATAGCTTTTTGTATAATTCTACACCTGCTCCGCCGAGTTTACCATCCTTGCTAATGTCGGTACATAGAAATCTAAAGAAGCCCAAAACCAAACATTTATCAATATATTCAATCAATTTAATTGGTGAGCTCTCCAACCAGCCGGAGTATTTGATCACTTCATCCAAGACATCAATTGCAATGACAATATGGTCTGCATACTTCACTTTCCCTTCATTTAAAGTCGCTAATTCCTCTAAAAAAGAAGGATTCGTAATCGCTTGCGTACCCACGATAACACGGTATACCCCAGCATCTACCAATTCCTTTACTTTTTCAATGCTCCTTACCCCGCCGCCATATTGTATTTTCATATCTGTCTTCTGGATAATGTCGAACAGATAGGATTGGTTACTAAAATCACCTTTGGCACCATTCAGGTCTATGATATGGACCAGTTCAGTACCATTTGCACGATAGTTTTCTATCTGTGCTTCCAAACTAATATCATAAGTCGTAACGTCGTTGTAGTTACCCTCTCTTAAACGGACAACTTTTTTGTCCAAAACGTCAATTGCTGGAATGATATACATAATCGAATATTTTTAGTCTATTTGAATAGTTGAAAAATTGAGCAGCAACTGCTCACCTGCTTTTCCCGATTTCTCCGGGTGAAATTGTACACCAAAGAAATTATCCTTGGAAATGGCTGCTGAAAATGGTAATCCATAGTCGCATTTTGCGGCTGTAAACGTCGTATCATATTCAATATAATACGAATGCACAAAATAAAAATAAGTCTGATCTTCAATATTCGCAAATAAAGGATTATTTGCTTGTACCGAAACGCTATTCCAGCCCATATGAGGCACTTTGCCCGCTAGGCCGGCATCAAAATGTAACGTTTTCAGTGGGAATAATGCTAACATTTCCGCATCACCCTCCTCGGAATATTCGGTCAAAAGTTGCATACCGACACAGATCCCCAAAACAGGTTTGCGCAGTTGTTTAATATAGGGCACTAATCCCGACTCATGCAATTTGTTCATGGCAGCTCCGGCATGGCCTACGCCCGGAATAATAATACGATCATAAAGATCGATCTCCGCTGCAGTATTGATCATACCATAGGTCAGCCCTACCCGATCTAGCGCAGCAGTCAGCGAGAAGATATTCCCGGCGCCATAGTTAATAATTCCTATCATTTTTATTAGTATTGAGATTTGAGTATTGAGTATTGAGACTTTGGTTAGGCTAGCCGTCGGCTTACCTACTTCATCTTTTACTCTTTAGCCCAAACTTTTTTATCTCCTCACCCTACAAGGGCAATATCTTAGTTTTAGCGTTTATAGCCTAGTCACAAAGACAGGTATAATGTAAAACTACAAAACACCTTTTGTACTTGGCAGCTGCATATGATCCGCATCCCGTCGTACTGCTTTCTTGATCGATTTCGCAAAAGCCTTAAAAATTGCTTCGATCTTATGGTGCTCGTTATCCCCTTCGGCCTTGATATTTAGATTTGATTTGGAGGCGTCAGAAAATGATTTAAAGAAGTGGAAGAACATCTCTGTCGGCATATCGCCTATTTTCTCCCGTTTAAATTCAGCATCCCAGACAATCCAATTGCGGCCACCAAAATCCAGTGCAACCTGCGCCAGGCAATCATCCATTGGTAAGGTATAAGAGTAGCGTTCAATACCGCGCTTGTCACCCAAGGCCTTTAAGAACACTTCGCCCAAAGCAATCCCTGTATCTTCGATGGTATGATGCTCATCGATATGAAGATCACCTTTGGCTTTGATCGTTAAGTCCAATGCACCATGTCGGGCTAGCTGATCTAGCATATGGTCAAAGAAGGGCAGTCCTGTCTCAATTTCCGATTTACCGGAACCATCCAGGTTCAGTTGAATAAAAATATCGGTTTCATTCGTTTTACGATGATGTTCGGCCGTACGTGTACCCAGTTTGAGGAATTCGTATACGGTCTTCCAGTCTGTGGTCTCCAAAGCCACAGCATTCGGGTCAATGTCGACATTTTCCAATGCCCCCAATTGATCGTTTGCACGTAGCCATATAGCTTTAGCACCAAGATTTTGCGCAAGCTTGACATCATTTACACGGTCACCGATCACGAACGATTCACTCAGATTATATTTTGCTGCATCGAAATATTCCCCCAGCATACCAATACCCGGCTTACGTGTATCTGCATTTTCGTGTGGGAAAGTTTTGTCGATATGTTCTTTCGCAAATACTACACCTTCTGCCGCAAACGTATCAATCACAAAATGATGGACAGGCCAAAAGTTTTCTTCCGGATGGGAAGATGTTCCTAAACCATCTTGGTTAGAAACCAAGATCAATTCAAAATCCAGCTCCTTAGCGATACGTGGCAGGTACTGCAAAGCACCGGGATAGAATTTTAATTTTGCAAAAGAATCAATCTGCTCATCTTCTGGTTCCAAAATTAATGTTCCGTCACGGTCTATAAACAGTACACGTTTTAAGTTATCAGGCATAGTATTATTTATTGATTTGATTAAGTTTTTCTAATAATGTCCGGTTCTCCGCAGGCGTCCCAACAGTGATCCGCAAACAGCCTTCACAAAGCTCGACCTTGGAGCGATCTCTGACAATGATCCCATACTGAACCAAATAGTCGTAGATCTCCCGGGGGTTTTCCATCTTGACCAGAATAAAATTGGCATCGGAAGGTGTGATGTGATGCACATAGTCCAACTCAAGGAGCTCGCGTACCAGTTTTTCACGTTCTGCAACAGTCTCCTTGATCCAGTCGTTGACTTGATCCACATTATTCAGCGCCTCCAGCACGATATCCTGTGTCGCTTGATTAATATTATAAGGCGGTTTAATTTTATTATAAACAGCTATAATCTCTTTGCTTGCAAAGGCCATGCCTAAGCGAAGTGCTGCAAGTCCCCAGGCTTTAGATAAGGTCTGCAAAACCACCAGGTTTGGATATTCGGCCAGTTCCTGCGTAAATGATTTCACAGCAGAAAAATTGATATAAGCTTCATCGACAACGACAAGTCCCTGAAAATTATTCAATACCGTTTCAATGTCCTGGCGACGGATCGAATTCCCTGTTGGATTATTAGGTGAACAGATAAAGATCAGCTTGGTATGTGCATCTATGGCATTGGCGATACCGTCCAGATCCAATTGATAGTCTGCCGTAAGATTTACTTTCTTAAAGGCGACATCATTGATATTTGCAGACACCTCGTACATACCATAGGTCGGCGGAACTAAAATAACATTGTCTACACCGGGTGTACAAAATGCACGGTATAAAATATCAATAGCCTCATCGCTTCCATTACCCAAAAATATGTTTTCCGGAGGTACACCTTTTATGTTTGAAAGTTTTGCTTTGACTTGATGTTGGAGTGGGTCTGGGTATCGGTTGTAATCATGGTTTAGTGGGGATCCAAAAGGATTTTCATTGGCATCAATCAATATGGATGCCGCCCCTTTAAATTCATCTCTAGCGGACGAATAAGGTACGAGCTTTTTGATATTTTCCCGTAGTAGATTGTTTAAGTTGAATGGATTATCCATTATAAAAAAATTAGAGCCGTAAACTTAGAGAAATTGTTTATCAAAAGCAATATAAAAAGTATTTGGCAGTGGAAATATGGTTAAAATTCACAAAAAGCTAAACTGAAAACCATTTACCTTCAATCGAAAGTTCAGTATTTGGGAATACCGTACGGGCTTCATCCAATAAAGGATTTAGATCCCGGTAACGGGCGGAGTAGTGTCCCAGCAACAATTTCTTTGCATGGGTTTCTTTGGCGATCTCCCCGGCTTCCAGTGCGGTCGTATGGAAAGTCTCCTTTGCACGGTCTACCATATCATGCAGAAAAGTAGATTCATGATACATCAGATCGGCATGCTGGACATAAGGCAGATAGTTCGCAGTACGCACTGTATCCGAACAGTACACGTAACTTCTGGATCTAGGAGCCGGTAGGCTCAATTGATCCGCTGGGTAAACATTTCCCTTTTCGTCCACATAATCCATCCCCTTCTTTATGGCGGGATAATAGACCGTAGGAATATTTAATGCCTGAACCACATCACCAAGCAAGGTACGGGCCCTGGGACCTTCGTCAAAACGAAAGCCTGTACAGGCAATGCGATGTGTTAAAGGGAATGTACTCACTTTCATTGTTCGATTTTCAAAAATAACCCCGGGCTCGTCGGGTGAAATCGGATGAAAAATAAGATTATAGCGTAAAGCTGTCTCAGAATGCAGAAATTGTATATCCAAAATCTCCTTCAAGGCAGCAGGGCCATATAAATGAAGATCACTTTTGCGGCCGACCAGGTGCATCGAAGACAGCAGCCCGACCAGACCTAAATAGTGATCTCCATGTAAATGGCTAATAAATATATGTCCTAAGCGATTGCTTTTAATTCCATAGCGGCTGAGCTGCATTTGCGTACCCTCACCACAGTCTATTAAAAACAATTGTTCATTAAAGTTCAACACTTGGCTAGTCGGATGGCGATCAAACATCGGTGTCGCGGAACTATTCCCTAATATCAGAACTTCAAACTTCATATTAATCTTCGATTGTCCCCCGATATTCAGACTCTAATTCGTGCGCAAAGATCATATCTTCAGCAACCTTTAGTGATGGAGCAATCTTGATCGATTTATCCAGGTGCGACACACGAACCATATCCATTAATTTAGGACATAGATTGACCAAAATAAATATACCGCCAACGGACTGGCACAAACGGTGAGCCAGTATCCCCAAACGAATACCTACTTCATCCGTCTTTTGGACATGAATCATATCCAAAACAATATTGCGTTGGCCAATCGTATTTCGCAACAGGAACTCCCCCTTCAGTTTAGCTGCATTATCCGCATCTATCACTTCCACATGGGGTTCTATCACAATATAACGATCATGCTTATCAATAGTGTACTTCATAAGTCTATTTCATTAGTTTGAAGATACAATGTACTAATAATTTAGCTCTTTTAAGGCTTTTGAAACATTTCTTTCCACACGTTCCAGTACATCTTCCTGATCAGGGTAGACAAATTTTTCACCAACGATATGCTCGTACAGCTCAATATAGCGTTCGGAAATGGAAGCAATAATTTCATCAGTCATCTCCGGAACCGTCTGCCCATCTTTACCCTGAAAGCCATTTTCGATCAACCATTTGCGCACAAACTCTTTTGATAATTGCTTTTGAGCTTCACCTTTCTCCTGGCGTTCCTGGTATCCATCTGCATAGAAATAACGGGATGAATCTGGGGTATGGATCTCATCGATCAAAACGATCTTGCCATCTTTTTTACCAAATTCATATTTGGTATCCACCAGGATCAGTCCTCTTTGCGCTGCAATTTCAGTTCCGCGTTGAAACAAGGCTTTGGTATAGTTCTCCAATTGCACATAATCGGCCTCGCTGACGATACCTTTTTTCAAAATATCAGCACGGGAAATATCCTCATCGTGACCTACGGCCGCTTTGGTCGTCGGTGTAATGATCGGCTCCGGCAATTTATCATTCTCTTTCAGTCCTTCTGGAAGAGGCTCACCGCAGACCTCACGTTTACCAGCCGCATATTCGCGCCAAGCATGTCCCGACAAATAACCACGGATAACCATTTCTACTTTAAACGGTTCACACATCTGACCGATGGTCACACTCGGATCCGGCACAGATACAACCCAATTGGGGATAATATCAGCTGTCGCTTTTAAAAATTTAGCTGCAATCTGATTTAACACCTGTCCTTTGTAAGGAATCGGGCGGGGAAGTACCACATCAAATGCTGAAATACGATCGGAAGCTACCATCGCCAGGTAGGTATCGGCAATCGTATACACATCACGTACCTTACCTCTGTAAAAAGCAGTCTGATTTTCGAAATTGAAATTTGTTTCTTTTATAGCGTTCATGTTCAAAGTAAATTCAAATAATAAGTTTTTGCAAACAAGCCATTAAATATCGCCGTATGCTTCTAAAATGCGCCGCACCAATTTATGGCGGACCACATCCCCACCGCTAAGGTGGATAATATCAATCCCTTCAATATTGTCCAACAAACGGATGGATGTTGAAAGGCCGGATTGATTCTTTTTGGGGAGATCGACCTGCGTCATATCACCCGTAACAATAAATTTTGCAGTGGGCCCCATACGTGTCAAAAACATTTTCAACTGCATATCCGTTGCATTTTGCGCTTCGTCCAAAATCACAAAACAGTTGTCAAGCGTACGCCCCCGCATAAATGCGAGTGGTGCAACCTCGATCGTACGGTTTTCTAAATATCCTTTTAATTTTTCCGCCGGGATCATGTCATCAAGCGCATCATAAAGTGGTCTCAGATAAGGATCGACCTTTTCTTTCAGATCTCCGGGGAGAAAACCTAGATTTTCTCCAGCTTCCACAGCTGGTCGGGTCAGAATAATCCGCTTGATTTCCTTGTTGCGAAGTGCTCTGACTGCCAGTGCAACAGCTGTATAGGTCTTTCCTGTTCCCGCAGGACCAATGGCAAATAAGATGTCATTTTTTGAAATACTATCCACCATCCGTCGCTGGTTGGCCGTCCGTGCGCGGACAATCAACCCATTAGGTCCATAAACAATCGGTTCGGAACCAAAGGCTGCCTGCTTAGCCGCAATCTCCTTTTCCTGCTGCGCAGCTGAGCCTGCACTCGCGCCCAGCAGATTCTCAAAATCCAACAGGGTAATGTTGTTGAATTTTTCCAGATGCGCCATGACTTCCTTAAAGGATTGCTCAAATAGTTCCAATTCCTTCGCATCTCCTAGCACCTTCATTTCACTTCCACGAGCTACAATCCGCAGTTTTGGGAATTGTTTCTTCAAATAATCAAAGTGCTCATTGTCTGCTCCCCATAATATGGGTAAATTCAGACCATCTAATGCAATTAGTAACTCGTTCAAATTTTATCCTAGTTTAGAAATAATCAGATGTCCCTATTACGCTATAGCTCCAATACGTAATACTATTCAAAATTAACGTATTCTAATGAGAAAATACGCCATCCCGAAGAGATTTTTGTAAAAAGAAAAACCAAATTATTTTTTTCAGGTTTCCGCTATAAGTTTGGCTTTTAAAGCTGAACTTAGACCGTACAAATCTATTCTTTACAGGATAAACAGAAGCTATGTTTGTGTATATCAACCGAAAAAAGATATATTCAAAATAAGTTCTTCAATTAGCTTTACAAATCAGCTGATAAATAGTAATTTTGTCCTCTATTTGAATAGATTTTCAGGAACAGAATATGTAAACGGCAGGAGATCTATTTATATTCATGCAATAAAGGGAATTTGACAAATTCGGTCTACTTTAGATTATAATGGCAGTAATTACGTTAACGACAGATCTAGGACATAAAGATTTTTATCAAGCTGCGCTAAAAGGAAGCCTTTTAACGCAGTTGTCTGATGTTCATATTGTCGATATCACGCATGAAATCCCTGCATTCAACATTCCCCGTGCAGCCTTTGTACTTGGTAACGCCTATCATTATTTCCCCAAAGGAACAGTACATATCATCGGTATCAACACCCTTTTCCATGAAGAATCCAAGTATATAGGCATGAAATATAGGGATCATTATTTCGTGGGGGCGGACAATGGTATCTTCAGCCTACTGTTGAATGGAAATGAACCCCAGGAACTGTATGAGCTCAACCTGATGCAGGACCTAAGATACCTTCATTTCCCACTGGCGGATATTCTTTCAAAATCTGCCTGCCATATTGCCAAAGGCGGTAAACTGAAAGATGTTGGTACCCCCATGAATCACCTGATTGAAAAAGTTACTTTACAGCCGATCTTTGACAAGGATATGATCCGTGGCAATGTCATTTATGTTGACGCTTTCGGAAACGCCATTACCAATATCTCCAAAGACCTGTTCAACAAAGTCCAAAAGGGACGGAATTTTGTCCTGTATTTCAAACGCAATGAGACAATAACCAACCTTTCATGGCATTACAACGAAGTCGGTGAAGGCGAAAAACTATGTCTTTTTGGCATCAGTAATTACTTGGAAATTGCCATCAACAAAGGCAATGCAAGCCAGCTCTTGGGGCTTCACGATGACGATTCCAATGTCATTCGTATCGAATTTAAAGATTAATTTCATAAATTCATTCCTGCAAATAGTTTATCACTTGAATCTGATCCAAAATACTCTTGGGATTTATGATCGTTTAACACCTGATTTAGCAGACATTGTCAGCCTTTGTACCGTTGAAACATTGATGCGATTTCAGCAAAATTAATTTCAGATTGATTGTTCAAATTTAGCTATGAAATCTTTACTACACTCACTACTATCCCTTCTTCTACTATTTATCTTCGGGCATCTTCATGCACAGGAAAATGCAGATTCCAGTGCCTTTGAGGTGCAACGTAAGCGTGTCAACAGTCTACTCGAGGCACGGCAGCAGAAATTTGGCGCTTACGACACGAGCCTTACCCAAAAAACAGGTCTTTTTGGACTGTTCAAATCCAAAGGCGACATGCAAAAAAGCATCGATATCCTAAAGGACGTTGTGATTACAGACAACAACATCTTTTTAGAAACCCAGCAGCTGTTAAAAATAAAAGATTTTGAAAAGGACAAATTTCGGCAGATGGCCACTGAATATGACAAACAGATCTCTGCTTATATGGGCACAATCAATAAACTCCAAAATGAGAACGAGCGATTGCGGGCACAATTGGAAAAAACCGAAGGGCGGGGCCTGGCCGGCAACCTGTGGCTTTACTTGGCCCTGCTTGTCATTATTATTCTGGCTGTCTTATTGTACCGTGGCCGCACACAGCTTCGACCTTGAGCAGTAAACATCCGGACTAAAGCTTTCGGTTCTCCCCTGCCAATCGTTGGAATGTACCGAAAAGCAGGTCAAAATACAACTTTAACTGAGTAAAATCGTCTAAAAGGCAAAAAATTGACCAAAGTATGATAGCAAAATATTTTTAATCTCTTTACATTTGTCCTCGCAACAAAACATTGAAGTAGCGGATTATGGCAAGAGGTTTCAATAGTGGTAATAAACAAGAAGAAGATCTACCAAAACCAAAGTTAAATAAGGAGCTTTTATTACGGGCTTCGAAAATAATGACCTATTTACGGCCTTATCGGGTTAAGTTTGGAATCGGGATGTTATTTTTGGTATTATCCAGTCTTGCCATGCTATCCTTTCCGGCACTCCTGGGTGCCATGATTGATGCTGCTCAAGGCAAGCAAACCTATCCTTGGCTGACTCCTGAAGTGTATTACATTGGTGGCATCGCTTTCATTATGCTATCGTTCACCTCCGTTGTTTCATTTTTCCGTATCCGTATTTTTGTTGAGATCGCGGAGCGTGCCTTGGCAAAGATCCGCAAAGACAGCTATCACAAGCTCATCTCCCTACCCATTGAATTTTTTGCGAACCGACGTGTTGGCGAATTAAACAGCAGATTGTCGGCCGACCTGTCACAGATCCAAGATACATTGACGAC
This sequence comes from Sphingobacterium sp. CZ-UAM, assembly GCF_002000245.1. Taxonomy (GTDB): domain Bacteria; phylum Bacteroidota; class Bacteroidia; order Sphingobacteriales; family Sphingobacteriaceae; genus Sphingobacterium. The sequence goes on from NZ_MTCM01000005.1 coordinate 313,953, forward strand.
TACGTTAGCGGAGATTTTGAGGCAATTGATTAGTCTCTGCTTTGGGGTATTTTTACTGGTTTGGGTATCGCCCAAACTTGCCCTTATGAACCTTTGTATTTTACCGATTATTGTTGTGGCTGCCATTATTTTTGGCAAATTCATTCGTGAACTGTCCCGACAGGCACAGGATAAAATGGCAGAGTCAAACAGCATCGTTCAGGAGACCTTATTGGGAATCAGTAATGTGAAAGCTTTTGTGAATGAATACTTTGAATTCAACCGCTACAGCAATCAGATGGATTCTGTTGTCAAATTAGCGGTCAAGGGAGCTACCTTTCGGGGAGCTTTCGCATCATTTATCATATTCTGTATCTTCGGAGCTGTTATAGCTGTCATATGGTATGGTGCAGCATTGGTATCGATCCATGAGATGTCTGTCGGTGATCTGACCACCTATATTCTGTATTCGATGTTTGTCGCAGGATCCATGGGCAGCTTCCCGGAATTATACGCAAACATTCAACGTTCCCTAGGCGCGAGCGAAAGGATTCTGGACATCCTTGACGAACAACAGGAAGATATTAGGATTGAACCGGGCTGCAAAGATGTTCGCAAAAAGATGAGCGGCGATCTCAGCTTCAATCATGTGGCATTTGCTTACCCCAGCCGACCTGATATTGAAATTCTCAAAGACATTAACTTTAGGGCCAATGCCGGGGATAAAATCGCTATCGTGGGTCCCAGTGGCACAGGAAAATCAACCATTGCATCTTTAATATTGCAATTTTACACAAGCAGTAAAGGCGAGGTACTGTATGACGGCAAGCCCGCATCAGACTTTGACCTCTGCGATATACGTAACCAGGTTGCCATCGTACCGCAGGATGTACTGCTATTTGGCGGAACGATCCGCGAGAATATCGCTTATGGTAAATTAGATGCTACCGAAACTGAAATTACTGAAGCCGCACAACGTGCCAATGCACACCAATTTATATTAAATTTTCCCGAAGGTTACGATACCATTGTTGGAGAGCGCGGGGTGAAGCTATCAGGCGGACAACGTCAGCGCATCGCCATTGCCCGGGCTTTACTCAAAGACCCAGCGATTTTAATTCTGGACGAAGCAACGTCTTCGTTGGATTCAGAATCAGAACGTCAGGTTCAAGATGCCCTAGAGGAATTGATGCGTGGCCGTACCTCTGTAATCATTGCCCACAGGCTTTCTACGATCGTCGATGCGGACAAAATCATCGTAGTGGAAAACGGGATTGTTTCAGAAAGTGGCACACATTTCGACTTATTACAGAAAGAAACCGGCCTCTATCGCCACCTGTATACCCTGCAATCCAAACAGCAAAAGGTAGATATGTAAAATTTTGTTAATTATTGATTCTTTTTAAACAAATTGTTCCGGTGATTGTTCATTTGGTATCATACTTGATTATCATTTGAATACACAATAAAATAGAAGAATTATGAAAAATAGCAAAAATGGATTAGTGGCATTTGCTTTGGTAGGATTAGCTGCGGGAGCTGCTGCATGGTATCTTTTAGGAACTGATGACGGGAAAAAACAATTAGATCGTGCAAATGATGGCATAAAAAGCTTAACTAAGTCATTGAAGGATCTTTCAAAAAAAGAAGCTAGAAAAGCACAAAAGCTGGCCAATAGAGCTTCAGCCGAACTGGACAACTTAAAATCCAAAGCACAGGCTGCTTTCAGTAAAGCTTCAGATGATGCCGATGCATTGAAAAACAAAGCAAAAGAAGCTGGTAGAGAAGCTTTGGACCACGCAAACAATGCAGCACAAAATTTAGCAAACAAAATCGACAACACTACCGATGCTGCTAAATCAAAAATTTCTAATGCATAAGTAAAAAAAACGTTTTTTTAAGAATTGATGGTTTAGCCACCTTCCGTGGTTAAAATACATTCGTATCTTTGCGGTATATGACTTTACTGCAACAGGTAAAAACTTTGATTCTTAAAGACATTATTCTGGAATGGCGATCAAAATACGCCATCAACGGAATCCTATTATATGTCGTATCTACTGTATTTGTTTGTTATCAGGCATTCAAGTCAGTAGATACTACAGTTTGGAATGCATTGTTTTGGATCATCATGTTATTTGCTTCCATCAATGCCATCAATAAGAGTTTTGTTCAGGAAAATCCCAACCGACAGCTTTATTACTATTCGCTGGTAGACCCACGGGCTATTATCCTCGCCAAGGTCATTTACAACATGCTATTGATGAGCATACTGGCCACTATCGCTTATTTCGTCTATTCAATCATATTTAAAAATCCGCTCGGAGATCCTACGCTATATTTCATTTCAGTCATTCTGGGGAGTATCAGTTTTGCCAGCGTATTTACCATGATTTCCGGCATTAGCTCAAAGGCAGGCAACAATAGTACACTCATGGCCATTTTGAGTTTTCCGGCCATTATCCCCTTATTGATCGTCTTGATCAAGCTTTCCCGTAATGCCGTAGAAGGCCTGGAAAGGGCAGCAAGTGTAAAAGAAATAATTGTATTACTCGCAATTAATGTAATCACGATCACTATTTCTTTATTGTTATTTCCGTACCTTTGGCGAGATTAAATTTTAGGATTGAAACACATTAAATTCAATTTACCATGAGAAAAAAATGGTGGAAAATATTAGCTGTTCTGATTATCTGTGCAGTGATTATCAATGGCCTTCTGGGCCCTGTTCCCCGCCTATTTATCCTTCACGAGAGTATCCGAAACGTCTATTTCCATGTCCCCATGTGGTCTGCGATGATTGTGATGTACCTGATTTCTGTCATTTATAGTATCAAATACCTCAATACGGGTAAACAGGAGTATGATTTAATGGCCATAGAAGCGGTCAATACAGGTATTACTTTTTGTTTTTTTGGCTTGGCAACAGGAATGTTGTGGGCAAATATCACCTGGGGAGAGCCTTGGCCAAATGACCCCAAATTAAATGGTTCAGCGATAGCAACGCTGATGTATCTGGCTTACCTTGTACTCCGCAATGCACTGGAAGAAGAGCAAAAAAGAGCCAAAATATCTGCCGTTTACAATATTTTTGCATTCCCGATCATTATAGTATTACTCTATATTCTGCCAAAAATGACTGATTCCCTTCATCCTGGCAGTGGCGGTAACGCGACCTTTGGGCAGCTACAAATGAGCAACGAACTCCGGCCGACCTTTTATGCTGCAATGATCGGATGGCCGATGATCGCTTTTTGGATCTGCTCGCTCCGTTATAGAGTCCGTCTGTTGGAAAGAAAAGAGCAGGAAATCTAGCCATCAGTGGAGATAACTGAAAATTACGATAAAAAAGAATTCTGATGAAACCGCAATCTAACCGGTGCCTCATCAGGCATAAAAAACAAACGGAGTGAACCGAACGATTGAGCTCGCGAATACCTTAAAGTACTAACTTAATGAGTTGACGAGCTCATTTATACCAATGGTATTAACACTTATAAATAATTTATACGGATGAAAAAAATAACATTATCAATTGCATTATTAATTTTATCAACTTTAAGCACATTTGCGCAGGATGACGTTGATATGGCAACCGGCTTACGTAGCGAGGGAAAAATCTATGTGGTTGTACTCGTGATGTTGGTCATTTTTCTCGGTCTGGCTTTCTTTCTTTTTTTGCTTGACCGCCGCATAACGAAGTTGGAAAAAAAGAATAAATAGTCAACTGTATATCGCATATCATGATTATAAGTCAGTTCAGAAATTATACGCCAATAAACATCTTATTTTTATCCCTTGTGGGGTTTGTATTATGCCTTGGCATATTCTTACACCTACCGGATAAACTTGATTCGGTAATTTTTGAACCTGCACTTGGTAATCTACTCGGAGAAAACAATTTAATCAACCTCTCTCCAGCAACAAACGTCTTTATCACACTGATTCTGACTATTTTTCAGGCAACCATACTCAATCGGATCACAAGCCATTTCAACCTACTGGGAAAACCTAGTTTTTTGGTTGCGTTGATGTATATGACACTGGCCAGTTTATTTTTACCTTTTTTGGTCCTGTCCCCCACCCTGATCTGTAACTTTATTTCGATCTGGATGCTGAGCAAATTGCTGTCTCTTTATCGTCAGACCGATGTAAAAGCGGAAATGTTCGACCTGGGGATGATTGTAGGTATCGGAAGTCTGATCTACTTTCCATTTTTGAGTATGTTCTTCCTCTTGTGGATAAGCCTACTGATTTTCAGACCATTCAATTGGCGTGAATGGGTCACCCCACTACTTGGATTGGCTACGGTCTATTTCATACTAGGAGTAATCTATTTATGGGTGGGAAAAATGGAATCATTTTATACCATCTGGCTACCGTTCACCTATAAGTTCCCAACAGCCATCCGTATTCAGTTATTTGATTACCTGGTATTGATTCCGGTCCTATTTACGCTCATACTATTCCTGTTGATCCTCAAAGACAACTTCTTCAAGAGCATCGTGCATATCCGGAAATCTTTCCAGCTATTATTTTTCATGTTATGCCTAGCTGTAGCCTCATTTTACTGGAATAAAAAATTAACGGAGGCGCACTTTCTGCTTTGCGCGCCCCCAATTGCAATTTATATGGCGTATTACTTTACCTACGCCAAAAAGAAATGGTTTTTTGAAGTCGTATATGCCATAATCGTATTAACCATAATCTACTTTCAATTTTTCTAACAAATTGTACAACAGGTGTTTAACCTTTTTTAACAAAATCAGCTTAACAAGCTCATAAAAATTGAATAGTTTTGTATGCGAATAAAAGCAAAGAACATTTAATTACAAGAGTCAAAAAACTCAAAGATTTCACAAAAACTAAATAAACATTAGTTTCTCAATTTTATAGATTGACCATGCAGAAACGCTTTATAAGCTCTCTAAGAAATAAATCACTCCAACTGTTGTTAGCAGGTGGAATTTTAGCTAGTTCTACTACCGCATTTGCCCAAAAAACGACGTCCGCTTCACCTTATTCTCAATTAGGGATAGGTCAGATGCGTGAAGATTTATTACCTCAATATAGAGCTATGGGGGGGATCAATACGGCTATCCGTACATTAGATGGTATCTATTACAATACGAACCCAGGTAATCCGGCATCTTATTCCGCTGCGCGGTATACTGTCTTTGATGCAGGGCTATATGGTAATTACACACAATTAAAATCAACTACCCAGTCTGCAAATACGGCTGATTTTGCTTTTAGTCATATCACAATGACTTTTCCAATGAAAAAGTTCGGCGGTATCAGTATGGGGATATTGCCCTTTTCGGATGTGGGCTATCGCAGTAATTCACAGGAAAGCATCAATTCAGTAACCTTTAATAAGGTTTTCACCGGCGAAGGCGGCTTGACAAAAGCGTATGCAGGTTGGGGCGTACGTGTTTATAAAGGTTTGAGTATCGGTGCCAATATGTCGTACCTCTTTGGTACATTAAATGACTATAGTCGTGCTGAATTCCCTTTTTCCAGCGGAATTTTGAATACACAACGTCAAAACAAACGCGAAATCCAAGGTATTATCTTTGACTACGGATTACAATATGAACAGGCTATAGGTAAAGAGTATGCTTTGACCTTTGGTTATTCAGGATCCTTGAATAACGATATAAAAGAGCGCACAACAATATTTGATACAAGAACGCAACCCTCAACCGATCCGGACAATCAAAATATTCCACTAGATACAACCTATATGTCTGCACGGAGCAGCAGACACCTGACGCTACCATTAAAACATAATGTGGGTGTTACTTTTGCCCGCAATGGCCGATGGTTGGTTGGAGCAGATTTTAAATATGCAGACTGGTCAAGATTTCAGGTGAGAAATGGTGAAGGTCAGCTACGCAAAAATTATGGTGTAGCAGTTGGTGGACAATTGACTCCTGATCGATCGTCGCTCAACTATCTGAACCACGTCGATTATCGTCTTGGTTTTAGATACAACAAAACACAGTATTTTCTAGCTGGTCAGGATATTAATGATATGGCTGTAACAGTTGGGGTAGGCTTGCCTTTAGCCCGAACGCAATATTCAAGAGCTTTCTCCAAGATCAATTTCTCAGCAGAGTTTGGCCAAATGGGCAAAGTCGCCAATGGACTGTTACGTGAACGTTATATCAACTTCAATATTGGCTTTACGCTAAATGACCGTTGGTTTGCAAAAAATCCACTTGACTAAGACAATGGTACGCAAGGTATCTGCACGATCCATATTACAAAATATATCGCCCCTGGTAATTCAATTTTTGCTAGGGGCGCTCTTATTGACTTCATGTGAGCCAGATCTAAAGGAAGTCGACCGGATCGCCAACCTGAAAAAAGAAGAGGCGGTGGACATATCACGCCATGTCGATGTGATCTATAGTGATTCTACCCGGGTTAAAGCAAACCTTACCGCACCCGAAATGCGGATCAAACACGATAGCACAGAAGTCTATGAGTTTCCTAAAACCATAAAGATCATCTTCTATGATGAGAAACTAAAGGAAACACAGCGCATAACCTCGGACTATGCCATCAGAAAAGAGAAGGAGAAAATAACAGTCTTCACAAAAAATGTTGTTGTCACCATGGCCGATGGCTCCATTCTAAAAACGGAAGAAATCGTTTATGATGAAGGCGCGAAAGATCCCAATAAGACTTTTTACAACAACGTGCCTGTTCAGGCTTTCTTTAAAGATCAAAGGGGAAACCTTCAAGGCTCGTCTTTTACATCGGACAAGGACTTGCAACATGCCAATATACAGAATGCTACGGGGGTAGTTATCATCAAGGACAACAGCCTATTCCCTTCCATAGGCCGATAGAAAAATCCTATTTTTATTAGGCCTTATACTATGGCTCGTTCATACCGCTCTATAATGTATGGCGGGAGGCCAACAACGCAACTCGCTATCGCACAAATAACTTACAGAAAATTATCATTGCTGGATCAATACCATGAGTTATAAAAAACAGCGCAATACAAATGGTTTTCAAATTTGTTTTATTACATTCAGTAAAATATTCCGTTTTTTTTTATAAAAATTGTATCTTGCACCGCATTTTGCTATGCTATGCATAAATTAACGAAATACAAGTATTTACACAATATAAACACAATAAGCAGACTATGGGATTAATGGGCTTTTTGCGTAACAAAGCTGGTGTCATCTTGACGGCAGCCATGGCTATCGCAATTTTAGCATTTTTACTAGGCGATGTTGTTCGGGGGGGCGCTCCTTTCTGGGCTAGACATCAAAATCGTGTAGGGGAAGTCAACGGAACTGAAATTGAATATCCTGCGTTCAGCCAACAGGTAGAACAGGCGGAAGAAATGTTCAAACAACAAATGGGTGGCGCTGTTACTCCTCAAATGAGAACGTACGCCGTACAACAGGTTTGGAATCAATTCTTATCCAGAGAAATCTTGAGAAAAGAGATTGAAAAAATCGGTTTGACAGTAGGTAGCAAGGAATTGAATGATCTAGTACAAGGTCCTAATCCTTCCGCTCAGATCGTTCAGGCATTTACCGACCCACAAACTGGACAATTTAACCGTGGTCAATTGTCAACTTTTATAAGCCAAATCAACACAGCTGGCAACCAAGCCATGGTTGATCAGTGGGAAACTCTACTTGAAGGTGTGAAAGAAGAACGTTTAAGTAGCAAATATGGTGAATTACTTTCAAACAGTGTATACGTCACTTCATTGGAGGCAAACGAAGAATACCAAGAACGTAATAAATTGGCGAACTTCAAATACATCCTTTTAGATTATGCTTCTGTAAAAGATGCTGAGGCTAAAGTGACTGATGCAGATTTCCAAGAGTACTATAATGAGCATAAAAATATGTTCAGAACACAAGAGGAAACACGCGCGATCCAATACGTTACTGTAGACGCAAAACCGCTGGCTAAAGATTCATTGGCCGTAAAAGAAACGATCAACAAGTTAAAGCAAGATCTTATCGTGGCGAAGGATGATTCCTTATTTGCATCCATTAATTCGGACAACAAATATCCATTTACCTACATGAAAAAAGGTCAATTGAGTCCTTCTTTGGATTCAGTAGTCTTCAATGTAGCTGCGGGTACTACAGTAGGTCCATTCCTAAGCAATGGCGCTTATGAAATTGCGAAAGTAGTTTCGACAGTAGTTGGTCCGGATTCAGTTAAGGCCTCTCATATCCTATTGGATGCTACAGCAGAAGGTGGTGTTGACAAAGCATTTGCAAAAGCTGATTCAATTAAAGGATTGATCCAAAAAGGAGACAACTTCGCTGCTTTGGCAGTGCAGTTCAGCAATGACCCAGGAAGTAAAGCAAATGGTGGTGAGCTAGGTACTTTTACAAGAGGCCGCATGCTTCCAGAATTTGAAAAAGCAGTATTCGAAGGTAAAACTGGAGACATTAAAGTTGTCAAGACGCAATATGGTGTCCATATCATTAAAATTGAGAAGCAGATCGGTACGGCAAAATATGCAAAAGTTGCTATCATCGACAAGGTAATCAACAGTGGTAAAGAAACCCTAAACAATGCGCATAGCAAAGCGACAGCATTCCTATCGGCTGCTACTGCACAAAACTTTGCACAAGAGGCTAAGAAATTAGGCTTAGAGGCGCGTACAGCGTCACGTGTTACGGCAATGGACAATGTGCTTGATGGCACAGAAGCGCCACGTGACTTGATCAAATGGGCTTTCGATGCTAAAAAAGGTGACATCTCAGACAAAGTATTTGAAACTGAAACTTCTTATATCTTAGCGAGCTTAGTGGATGTACAACCCAAAGGGGTACTTTCGCTTGACGCAGTGAAAAAAGACATTGAGCCTGCAGTTAAAAACAAGGTTAAAGCGAAAGTATTAAAAGAAAGATTTGCAAAAGCTTTGGCTGGAGCTTCTTCCATTGACCAAGTGGCTCAAAAAGTGGGCAAATCTGCGATCCATGTGGAGAATGTGGTATTTGCCAATCCTGTTATCCCAGGTGTAGCCTTGGAAAATGCAGTAGTGGGTACAGTATTTGGACTTCAACCAAACAAACCTTCTAAAGCAATTGAAGGAAACACAGGTGTATATGTCGTACAGGTAAATGGTTTCACAAATCCATCAGCAATCTCTGACATCAACGCACAAAAGAAACAAATGCTTGCAGCTAAAGCGCAACGTGCTTGGGGATCTATTTTCCGTGCATTACAGGACAAAGCTGAAATCATTGACAATAGAGTGAAATTCTTTTAGAAGATTTTTAAGTAAATTTGTAGCCGGACGAATTATCGTCCGGCTTTTTTTTGATAGAATAGTTATGGAAATTCAAACAAATATTGTCAATAAAGTTGCACAAAGTGGATTAATGACTGTTGATCTGGCGGATTATCATCCGACGACTGATAATGTCCTGTATGATATCAAGGATAATCTGTTCCATGGTCTGATGTTACGGGAAAAAGATTTCCGCGAGTTCATCAAAACTCATGACTGGTCACAATATACCGATAAGCATGTGGCCATCACCTGTACGGCGGATGCTATCGTTCCGACCTGGGCCTATATGCTATTGGCCAACAAGCTGGAGCCATATGCTGCAAATGTTATCTTCGGCGATTTAGAGGAGTTATTGCGCATACAATATGCTGCTGCTGTTGACCAAATCGATATGGAACAATTTCGGGATCAGAGAGTCGTAGTGAAGGGCTGTGGCGAAACGTTTATCCCAGAATCGACATTTGTCCAGTTTACGGTGAAACTCAGCAAAGTAGCAAAGAGTATTATGTACGGGGAACCCTGTTCTACGGTTCCGGTTTTTAAAAGAAGTCCTCAGGCGCCAAAAGCTACTGACAAACAAGCGTAAACGCCTGTGCGTGATGATTTCATCACTTTAAAAAGACAATTTATTCTGATGAAATTAACATTTCTTTTCAAACAATTTTCGTAAACTTACGTACATGAAACTTATATCGACATTGCTCCTATACTTATCAGTTTTTGTAAGTACAGTTTTCGCTCAGGGTCTACCCCATTTAAAGGAATCGGCATTTAAGGGTGGAGAGAAATTAAAGTATAAACTCCGCTATGGTATTATTTCCGCTGCAACGGGAACGTTGACTGTTGCCGATACGAAAGATGGATTTGGGAATCCCTCCTTTCATCTATATGCAGCAGGTAAAACAGCGGGAGCATTTGCCATCTATACCGTAAGAAACGAATACAATTCATATATCAATAGCAAGACATTCCTGCCTTACTATTATACAGAAAACATCCGTGAGGGGGGGTACAGAAGGAATGACAAAGTACGTTTCAATCAGGACACACGTACCGTGAACGGTAATAAAGGAACATTCACATCCAAGGTGGATCAGACCTTTGATTTGTTATCATCCTACTATTTCGCCCGCAATCTCGACCTAAGTTCGGTCAAGCCGGGTGAATCCTTTAAGCTGACTTATTTCCTGAATGACGAAATAGCCACCTTGGGCATACAGTATATTGGAATCGAAAAAATAAAAACCGAATTGGGTACCCTAGAGTGTCTCAAATTCAGTCCTGAAATAAAACCGGGGCGTATCTTTAAAAAAAATAGCAAGCTTTACCTTTGGGTAACCAATGACGGTAACCGTATTCCGGTGAAAGCCAACGTCGATATATTAATTGGCTCTGTGACCTTAGAATTGCTGGAAGCAAGCGGACTTAAATATAAATTGGGCCAAAAAGCAAGCTACTCAAAATAATTAGAATGATTGAAGTAGGAAATGTGTTAGTACACGAAGATCTAATCAATAATGACTTCGTGTGCAATCTATCAAAATGTAAAGGAATCTGTTGTATCGAGGGAGACTCGGGCGCACCTTTACTGGAAAGTGAAAAAGCTATTCTGGAGGAGATCTACCCAAAGGTAAAACCCTACATGACCGAGAAAGGTATTGAGGCCATCGAAGAACAGGGCAAATATGTTGTCGATGTCGATGGTGACCTAACCACAACATGCGTTGATGGGAACAAAGAATGTGCGTATGTAACCTGGGAAAATGGCATTACCAAATGTGCAATTGAGAAGGCTTATGAATTAGGTGAAGTCCACTGGCGGAAACCTGTTTCCTGTCACCTCTATCCGATCCGCACAACGCATTATCCGGAATTTGACGTACTTCATTATGACCGCTGGCATATCTGTAAAGATGCCTGTACTTTTGGGAAGGAATTACAGGTACCGGTATACAAATTTCTGAAGGATCCCCTGATCCGCACTTATGGCGAAGAATGGTACAAAAATCTTGAGCGTGCAGTCGATGAGTTGTAACAAAATTACTATCTTTAAGCTTTAACTTTTTTGGTATTTCATTCCAATTCATGTCAAAATTAACAGAGATCCAACGTCCTATTATCCACGAACTTGAAGCTTTTGAAAAGAAATTCAAAGCATCGATGAAAAGCTCCGTTCCTTTGTTGGATCGTATCACGCAATACCTGATCAAACGCAAAGGCAAACAAATGCGGCCGATGTTTGTCTTTTTCTCGGCAGGCATCTGCAATGGGATCAATGAATCGACTTATCGGGGTGCTGCTTTGGTTGAACTATTGCATACAGCGTCACTGGTACATGATGATGTTGTTGATAATTCCTATGAACGTAGGGGGTTCTTTTCCATCAACGCACTCTGGAAAAATAAGATTGCGGTACTGGTTGGTGATTTTTTGCTTTCAAGAGGATTACTGCTTTCGGTCAAACATCAGGATTATCACCTGTTAAAGATTGTTTCAGAAGCAGTGGATCAAATGAGTGAGGGGGAATTGCTCCAAATCGAAAAAGCGCGTAAACTGGATATAGAAGAGTCCATCTATTTTGAGGTCATCCGGAAAAAAACAGCATCGTTAATTGCTTCCTGTTGTGCCTGTGGTTCTGCTTCATCCAATGCTGACGAAGAGACAGTAGCAAAACTGCACCAGTTCGGAGAGAAAATTGGCATCGCATTTCAGATTAAGGATGACCTGTTTGATTTTGGATTGGATGATGTGGGCAAGCCACTTGGAAATGATATCAAAGAGAAAAAAATGACCTTGCCCTTGATCCATGCCCTAAATCAGACGAGCTCCAGTGAAAAGCGGCGAATCATCAATCTGGTTCGAAACCATAATGAAGACCCCAAAAAAGTTACTGAGGTCATCGATTTTGTACGCAACAGTGGTGGGTTAGCTTATGCAACAAACAAAATGCTGGAATACCAGCAAGATGCCTTCCGCATCCTAGATGATTTTCCGGATAGCGAATACAAACAAGGATTACTACAATTGGTAAGATATACAACAGAAAGAAAAAAATAATGAGTCACGAATTAATGTTTTTTGGAGGTTTCTTAATCTTCATTGCGCTGATGCTAGCCATCGACCTCGGCCTATTTTCCAAGGGCGATAAACCCGTTAGCTTAAAGACGGCAGCAATTATGAGTGCTGTATGGGTATTATTCTCCCTAGGCTTCTATTGGTTGCTCCGACAGTATGGATTTGAATTACATAATATCCATGATCTCAACCATCTGCAAGAGGTCATCACCAAACATCACCATGATATTAAAATTATTCCCGGCGACCTGGCCGCTAGTCTAGCCGTCTATAATAACAACCTCGGCTTGGAGTATCTGACAGGCTATGTGGTTGAATATGCACTTTCGGTGGATAATATTTTTGTGATGGTATTACTGTTTACCTCATTTGGAATTCCTGAACGTTATTATCATAAAGTCCTGGTTTGGGGGATTCTGGGAGCCATCGTAATGCGATTCCTGTTTATCTTCCTTGGTGCAACCCTGATCGCTAAATTTGGCTGGATTCTATACGTCTTTGGAGCCTTCTTGGTCTTTACAGGTGTCAAGATGTTTATCAACCGCAACCAGGAAGAAGAAGTAGATCCGCAAAACCATCCTGTGGTTAAATTTGCATCCAAATATTTCAAAGTAACTCCCAAATTGGACGCGGGTCATTTTTTCCATATAGAGAATGGCGTAAAATACATGACACCCTTATTTTTGGTCTTGTTAGTGATTGAATTTACGGATCTGATTTTCGCGGTGGACTCTATTCCAGCAATCTTCTCGGTAACCAAAGATCCTTATATCGTGTTCTTTTCGAATATTTTCGCTATCCTAGGGCTACGCTCCATGTTCTTCCTATTGGTCAATATTATCCATAAATTCCAATATTTAAAGGTTGGATTGGCTTTTCTATTGGTCTTTATTGGTCTGAAGATGTTATTGCATCACTGGTTAGCAGAGGTTGGATTTACAACTACCCACTCCTTGATTGTGATTATCAGCATACTTGCCTTAAGTATTATCGCTTCGCTGCTCTTTCCGAAACAGAAGGAAATTGCCGAATAACATAGCAGCAAAGGGTCGTTAAATTGACGACCCTTTGCTTTTCAACACTTTAACTTTTTTTTATCTCCCATCTTCGCCGACAAAAGAGCCGAGATTATGCCCCTTTTTTAAGAACAATTATTTTACAGAGGAATTTACCTTACTAAATTTAATTTATTTAATTTAGCATCACTTTAAATTAACAAAATACTAACAAATGAATTGGAATAAATCGATTGTACTAGCTGCGTCTCTGTTTGCAGCTTCATTCCAAGTACAAGCACAGGACAATTTGATCAATGCCTTAAAAGCAAATCAAAATGACAATAGCAAATCTGGGTTTACATTTACAGAAGTTATCAATTTAGGTAATACCTCGATCAAGGATCAAGGTTCTTCAGGTACATGTTGGTCTTATTCAGGAAATTCTTTTCTGGAGTCCGAGATGATCCGTATGGGTAAAAAACCGGTGGAGATCTCCCAGATTTATACAGCGCGTAATACGTACTTAGATAAAGCACGTACCTATGTACGTCTTCACGGCGGCTTGTCATTGGGTGAGGGTGGTCAATTCCACGACGTGTTGAATTCATTCCGCAAATATGGTGCTATGCCACAGTCGGCTTATACGGGGCTGCACTATGGTAGCACACGCAATAATTTTGGTGAAATGACATCCATGCTTGATGCGATGTTAGGTTCCATTGTAAAAGGTAAATCCCTGACACCAAACTGGGAAAAGGCTTATACTGCAGCCATGGACTCTTACTTAGGTGAAGTGCCTGAAAAATTCGATTACAACGGTAAATCCTATACCCCACGTACATTCGCAGATCAGGTCATTGGTATCAACCCGGATGATTATGTTGGTATTGCTTCGGTTACCGACCATCCTTATTATAGCCAGTTCGTACTGTTAATTCCGGACAACTGGTCATTCGACCGTTTTTATAATGTACAAACCAATGATTTAACAGATATCATTGATAATGCTTTGCAAAAAGGATACACTGTTGCCTGGGCGACCGACGTATCAGAAAAAGGATTCTCCTGGAAAAATGGTATCGCTTATGTTCCTGAAAAACCATTCGAACAAATGAGCGAGCAAGAGAAATCTAGCATGTTCGTTGGCCCTAAACCAGAAATGAAAATTACACCTGAAGAGCGTCAAAAAGCATTCGACAATTGGCAAACTACAGACGATCATGGTATGCATATCGTCGGTCTAGTGAAAGATCAAAACGGTAAAGAGTACTATATCGTCAAAAACTCATGGGGAACATCCAATGACTACAAAGGATATTTATACGCGACAAAGGAATTTGTACGCTATAAAACAACCTCTTTACTGTTACATAAAGATGGTCTCACAAAAGATTTAAAATCCAAGATAAATATCAAATAAGCAATTTATCCACCGTTGAAAACACCTCTGAAATTAATCTTTCAGAGGTGTTTTTGTTTTCAGATTAATTTGATAACTTAAACCTAATTATAAATCTAGTTGTTCAGTGAGTATGAGAAGTATAATCGCATTATGCCTTGCAATTTTAGTTGGGAATCTAGCATATTCCCAGACCAAAGGGGTTAAATTTGTAGAAGGATTAAGTTGGAAAGAGGTCAAAGAAAAAGCGAAGGCAGAGAATAAGTTTATCTTCGTTGAACTTTTTGCGACCTGGTGTGGCCCCTGCCAATACATGAGTAATGAAATTTTTCCCTTGGAGCAGGTGGGTACCCCTATAAACCAGAATTTTATCAGTATCCGTGTACAAATGGACTCCACAGAATCAGACAATGCCACTGTCAAAAAATGGCATGCTGATGCCCGTGCCATTTCCAGCGAGTACAACATCCAGTCTTTTCCAACCTTCTTGATTTTTAGTCCAGACGGAGAAGCGGTACACCGAATTGTTGGCGCAAGTGATGCACCAGAATTTGTTGACCATGTCACAGATGGATTGGCTCCCGAAACCCAGTATTATACACTATTGAAAAAATTCGAGAAAAGACCGCAGGATATCTATACAGCCAAACAGATGTTAAAAGCAGCCAATATCGCATATGACGAAAGCACTGCACGTAAAGCCGAAAACACCTTGGCCAATTCTTTAGGCACTGACGAGCTTTTTAAGAAGGAAAATGTACATATCCTCCTAGCTGCCGCCAAGTTCACAAATTCAAAGGCTTTTAACCTGATCCGTAACAATAAGGAAAAAATAGATATCCTTTTAGAATCACCCGGGATTGCCAATCGTACATTAGCTAATGTGGTCGTCAATGAACTCTTCCAAATTAAGATAGATGCCAAGCACGAACCTAACTGGGATATTTATCAAAGTGAATTGGCTGCTAAATATCCGGACATAGATTTTGTCCCGATGTTCAAAAAGATCAAAGCACACTATTATCTTCAGGTCAAGAATTATGTGGCCATGAAAAACACGATTAACGATTACCTATCATCAGAGGATTTTACAGCACATCAATTGAACACTTTTGCCTGGACGATCTTTAATAACAGCAATGATCCTGAATGTATTGATGCAGCGATCAGTTGGAGCAAGAAGTCGATTATCGAAGACCCCAGTTCTGCTTTTCTGGATACCTACGCCAACCTGCTTTATAAAAAAGGGGAAACCGAAAAAGCGATCAAGTGGCAAAATAAAGCCATCGAAATGGCCAGCGAAGATGACCGTCCTATCTATCAGGAAACACTCGACAAAATGACCAAAGGGATAAAGACCTGGGACAATTAGACGTTGTCAAGCAAAAGGGTTCTTTCGATTTCTGTACAGGTTTATTCTTATGGAATAAATCTTAACGATATTTTACCATTTGTGTAGTCTGGTTTTTAGAACTTCTCACGGAGCTTTAAAGCATATATGAGTATGGAGCATAGTCCGTCAGCAGATCGGCTATTAACATCCGGGCGTTAGCCCTATTTATTGATTTGGATTTCACCTTGAATAATTACAAATGATTTATTCAAAATAGTAAACCACCTGATTAATTTTTTTTATAATTTTTTCTTGATCGTCATTTTATTCAGTAAATTAACAACTAAATATCAACGGATTATGAAAAAATTAATTTTAATGCTATTCTTGGTTCCCACCCTGTTATTCGCTCAGGGCGAAGGTGTAAAATTTGAGCATGGCCTCAATTGGAATCAAATCAAGGAAAAAGCGGCCAAGGAAAACAAATTTATCTTTGTCGATTGTTTCACTACCTGGTGTGGACCTTGTAAGTATATGGCAAACACAATCTTCCCTCAGGCGAAGGTAGGTGATTTCTTCAATGCCAAATTTATCAATGCCAAAATCCAGATGGATAAAACCAAAGAGGATAATGAAGAAGTAAAATCCTGGTACAGCGAAGCAGACCGTTTTGCCAAAGAATACAAAGTTGTGGCCTACCCAACTTTCTTGATCTTTGATTCAAAAGGAAATCTTGTACACCGTATTGTGGGTGGCGGGGATGCAGATGGTTTTATTGCCAAAGCACAAAAAGCATTGGATCCGAACACCCAATATGAAACCTTATTGGCAAAATTCAATGCGGATCCCCAAAATCCTACAATTGCAAAAGCCATGGCTGCGGCAGCAAAAGATGCCTATGACAAGGAAACACAGGCAAAAGCAGAAGGTATCGTGCTATCCACGCTATCCACAGATCAAATCTTTACTAAAGACAATGTAGAGTTATTGCTTTCTTCGGCAAGCATTAAGGATTCAAAGGCATTTAACTTAATTAAAGATAACCCAGCCAAATTTGATGCGATCAGTGAGAAAGTGAAAGCAAACGATTTCTTGGCTAAATTATTAATCGGCGAAGCAGTCAATACTAAGATAAAGGCTAAAGAAGCTGTAGATTTTGCTGCCCTCGAAAAAGAGCTGGCTCAAAAATACCCAACTATCAATACTGAAAAAGCGAGTTTGGAAATGCAGCCCCGTTATTTTTCTTATACCAAAAACTATCCCGGTTTGAGAGACAGTTTTAACAAGTATATTTCAAAATACGGTTCGACAATCACTGCCATGGAACTCAACAACATGGCTTGGTCCATCTTTGAAAACTGTGATGATCCCGCTTGTTTAAAAGCAGCTTCGGAATGGAGCAAATTATCGCTTGAAAAGGAAAAAGATACACCAATGTATTTAGATACCTTTGCCAACCTGCTCTATCGTCTAGGGAACAAAGATGAAGCCATCAAAACCCAGGAGAAAGCAATCTCACTGTTGACTGCAAACGATAAAAAAGAGGATTATGTAGCAACGCTACAAAAGATGAAAAAAGGCGAAAAAACCTGGGAATAATCCCGCTACTGACATAGGAAACAAAAGGCCCAGATCAAGCAGTTGATCTGGGCCTTTTTATTGTATTCGGATAAGTTAGCTACAAAAAACAGGCTGTAGCTAGATCCTTCCCTACTATTTTTATTTCAACGCTTTGATCCCCATGTTCCAGAGTGCAAAAGCATACTTGTCAACTGTACTATTGATCAAGACTTCCGTAGAGCGGCCAGCGCCATGTCCCGCCTTAGTTTCAATACGGATCAAAACCGGATTATCACAAGCCTGCTTAGCCTGCAGTTCGGAGGCAAACTTATAGGAGTGTGCCGGAACAACACGGTCGTCATGATCACCTGTCAATACCATGGTTGCAGGATAGCAGACCCCTTCTTTTACATTGTGCACTGGTGAATAAGCTTTCAAATAATCAAACATCTCCTTGCTGTCAGCGACAGTACCATAATCATATGACCAGCCTGCACCAGCCGTAAAAGTATGGTAACGCAACATATCCAATACACCGACCTCTGGCAATGCTACCTTAGCCACTTTAGGGTCAATAGTCATTGTCGCACCCACAAGCAAACCACCATTCGAACCACCCGACAACGCGGTGTACTCAGGCGAGGTATAACCGTTCTCCTGCAGATAATGAGCCGCAGCGATAAAATCGCTGAATACATTCAACTTATTGAACTGTCGGCCCCCATCATGCCATTTTTTACCATATTCACCGCCACCCCGTAGATTGGGAACAGCATATACGCCCCCATTGGCCAACCATACTGCAGTTGAAGTACTGAAAGCCGGGGTCAGGCTAATATTAAAACCACCATAACCGTATACAATCGTCGGGTTTTTGCCGTTCAAAGTTATGCCTTTCTTATAGGTAATGATCATAGGCACCTTTGTTCCATCTTTAGAGGTATAAAATACCTGTTTTGATTCGTATTGATCGCTATCAAACTTGACATTCGGTTTGATATAAAGCGTGGATTTTCCCGAGTTGACATCAAACTTATAGCTCGATGAAGGTGTGATGTAATTCGAGAAACCAAAATAGATTTCCTTTTCTTTTTTCTTGCCCGAAAAACCACTTGCGGTCCCTACCCCAGGCAATTCAATCTGTCTGATTTTTTTACCTGTATAATCGTATTGAATTACCACGGAAACAGCATCTTTCAAATAGTTCGCAAATAGGTAACCTCCACCGGTACTGATCGAAAGTACATTTTCGGTTTCCGGAATGATATCCTTCCAATTTTCTTTGGCTGGATTTTTCAAGTCAACTTTTACCAAACGGTTATTGGCCGCCTTATAATTTGTCTCCAATAAGAACGTATCTCCGATATTATCGACCACGCCTGTATTTGCATCAAAATGGTCTTGCAGACAAATGATCTTACTATTTGGCTTGCTCAGATCCTGGTAATAAAGCTCATTTCCTGTAGTTGTATTAGCCGCAGAGATAATCAGATAGCGTTGGTCATCTGTCAACGAAGCGCCTACATAACGTCTCGGAGTTGCCGAACCGCCAAAAATCAGTTGATCTGTAGATTGTGCGGTATTGAGCTTGTGGTAATATAATTTATGCTGATCTGTTTTCTCGGATAATTCTGATCCTTTTGGTTTATCATAACTTGAATAATAAAATCCATCATTTCCTTTCCAGGCGATGCCCGAGAACTTTACGTCCACAAGTGTCTCCCCTACTGGCGCTTTATCCTTTGCATTCAATACAATCACTTTTCTCCAATCTGAGCCACCTTCGGAGATCGAATACGCAACCAGACTTCCGTCTTTTGAAAAAGAAACGTCGGCCAAAGAAGTCGATCCATCTTTCGAAAAGGTATTCGGATCAAGGAAAACCTCTTCAGCACCATTCTCGCCCTGTTTGCGGTAAAGTACAGAATGTTGCTGAAGCCCATTGTTTTTAAAGAAATAGGTATATGCTCCCTCTTTGAAAGGTGTTCCTATCTTTTCGTAATTCCAAATTTCGGTCAGTTGTTCTTTCAATTTTGTCCGGAAAGGAATGGTATTTAGATAATCAAAAGTGACTTTATTTTCAGCCTGAACCCAGCTTTTCGTCTCTGCCGAGCGGTCATCCTCCAGCCAACGGTAAGGATCGGATACTTTCTGCCCCCAGAATTCGTCTACGACTGTGCCTTTATTTGTCGTTGGATATTTCAGCTGCTGTCCACAAACAGTGCTCGCTGTACCTGCCATACCGATCATCATCAGGATAAGGCCAATTTTTTTGTTTATCATAAAAAACTTTATACTTGTTTCATCCAAAAATAACAAATATAATTTCAGAATTCATCCTACTAATCGAAGTAAATGTCATTCTTTTCCATTCAGAAACAATAATTCAAGCATTCCAGTGAACAGACCAAATAGCGCCTCATGGATTGACAGGGGCGGGCTGATCGGTCAATTGTGGAAGCGAATTTTGTATTCGCTTCCATTTTCTTTAGATTTGGGCACATGTCAACAAGAAATAAAATCTATTTTGCCTCAGACTTCCACCTGGGATCCTATCCACTGGAACATTCACGCGAAAGAGAGCGGGCTATTATTCAGTGGCTCGACGAAATCAAAGTCGATGCCGCACACCTATATCTTGTTGGCGACGTTTTTGATTTTTGGTTTGAATATGCAACCGTAGTCCCCAAAGGGTACATCCGCTTTTTGGGTAAGCTCGCAGAGCTTGCCGACTTGGGCATTCCGATCACGTTATTTAAGGGCAACCATGATATGTGGATGTTTGATTACCTCAAAAAGGAATTAAATGTACAGATCATCGACAATGAACTGGAACTGAAACTTGACAATAAACTTTTCTACATTCATCATGGTGATGGCCTCGGTAATGGCGATTATAAGTACAAATTGCTCAAGAAAGTATTTCGGAGCCGTTTCTGCCAATGGCTTTTTGCCCGATTGCATCCTAATTTGGGAATAGGAATTGCTACCCGCTGGTCCAAGCATAGCCGACTCGCCAACAATGAAGATGAAAAATTCCTGGGTGAAGACAATGAATGGCTGATTGGTTATGCGAAGGAAATCGAACGTCAACAACATCATGACTTCTATCTGTTTGGCCATAGACATCTACCGTATGACATCAGGCTTAATGCAGATAGCCGTATTGTCAACCTGGGCGAATGGATCAATTACTATACCTATGCGGTATGGGACGGAGACACTTTACGTTTGGAAAAATGGGAGAAAAAATCGTAATTTCTTTGGCAGATTGCCTGTTGGGTTATCATTTTTTACAGGCAGAAAGCATCCATAAACTGGAACAAATCAGTGAAAAACTTACTTGCAAACGCAATAACTTACTGATCAAACAAGATAAGATACAAAAAGACATTTATTTTTTGGCTTCTGGATTGGCCCGAGTTTATTACGAAACCAAAGATCGGCAGATCACCTTGGACTTTGTCTCTCCCGGCGGTACTTTAATCTCGATGAACAGCTATGTACATGACACACCGGGCTACGAAAACATCGACCTGCTCGAAGACAGCATCGTTTACAAAATTGACCAAAAACAGCTGTTCGCCCTCTACGAGACGGATATTGCGATTGCCAATTGGGGTAGAAAAATGGCTGAACTGGAATTTATTAAAGCGGAGCAGCGCACCATGTCCAAACTCTTTAATACGGCTCAGGATCGCTATGCCGAACTGTTGCAGAAATATCCACAATATATACAACGGATCAAACTTGGTTACATAGCCTCCTACCTTGGAGTTAGCCAAGTGACCCTCAGCCGCATCCGCGCAAATATCCTTTCAAATTTTTAACATTTGTTAAAATTATTCTGCTGGAAAACGTAGACCTTTGTCCCTGAAACAAAAAACAGAGATATGAACTGGGTATTTTTAATTCTTGGCGGGTTATGTGAAATTGGTTTTACAACATGTCTTGGAAAAGCCAAGGATGCAGAAGGTAGTGAGCAATGGCTTTGGTATGGCGCCTTTGTTGTCTTCCTATTCGCAAGTATGGGCTTGTTGATCAAGGCAACACAGACGCTTCCACTCGGCACAGCCTATGCCGTATGGACCGGTATCGGTGCTGTCGGGACAGTTTTAATGGGTATTATCTTCTTTAAGGAACCTGCAGATTTCTGGCGCATATTCTTTATTTTCACGTTGATTGCTTCCATTGTTGGGCTAAAAGCAGTTTCCTCTCATTAATAGCTGGCTAGGTAGTTCAAAAGCAACAAAATTTCCTTACTTTTGTACTCTCAATAGTAATCTAGGTCATAAATTCCTAGAAGAAGCATTTTTGATATATGTTAGATAAATTACAAGCGATCAAAGAAAGATGGGAAGAAGTGGAAGCCGAATTGAGCAACCCCGACACCATGCAAGATATGAAGCGTTTTGCCAAATTGAATAAAGAATACAAAGATTTGGGCAAAATCGTGGATCAATACCATATTTATAGAAATATGGTCAGTAATATTGACACCAATAAAGACATCATCATGAACGAGAAGGATCAGGAACTTCGTGAGATGGCCAAGGAAGAACTTGATATTTTATTGGTTGAAAAAGAGGAAAAAGAAGAAGAAATCCGTTTGATGCTGATCCCTAAAGATCCCGAAGATGCCAAAAATGCCATTATCGAGATCCGTGGTGGAACTGGAGGTGACGAAGCGGCTTTATTTGCCGGAGATCTATACCGTATGTACACTCGTTATTTTGAAACGAAGGGCTGGCGCAATGAGGTGATGGACGTTACCGAAGGTACTTCAGGCGGTTATAAAGAGGTTATCCTTAAAGTAATCGGTGAAGATGCTTATGGTCAATTGAAATATGAGTCTGGTGTACACCGGGTACAACGTGTTCCTGATACGGAGACACAAGGACGTGTGCATACATCGGCTGCTTCGGTTGCTGTATTGCCAGAAGCGGAAGATGTCGACGTGGAAATCAATCCGGGTGATATCGAATTGCAGACATCCCGTTCGGGTGGTGCCGGTGGCCAGAACGTCAATAAAGTAGAAACAAAAGTACAGTTGACCCATAAGCCAACTGGTATCGTTGTTATCTGTCAGGTAGAACGTTCGCAATTAGCCAACCGTGAGCTAGCGATGGAGATGCTTCGTAACAAACTTTATGAGCTTGAACTGAACAAAAAGAACGGCGATATTGCTGCAAAGAGAAAAACTTTGGTATCTACCGGAGACCGTTCGGCAAAAATCCGTACTTATAACTATCCGCAAGGTCGCGTAACTGAACATCGTATCGGTATGACGATGTACAACCTACCAGCAATTATGGACGGTGATATTCAAGGAATTATCGATGCATTGCAGTTTGCAGAGAATGCGGAGAAGATGAAAGAGGGTCAAGTAGACTAGATTTTTTTCAAAAAATCTTTGCAGATACGTAAACAAACGCTATATTTGCACACCTTCTGAGGAGAAGGGTTGAGGTCTGGTAGTTCAGCTGGTTAGAATACATGCCTGTCACGCATGGGGTCGCGGGTTCGAGTCCCGTCCAGACCGCTTCAAAAAAGAGAGTAATCTCGGTAAGTTCTTTAACAAAACAAGTTTTTAAGATTTTTAGGTCTGGTAGTTCAGCTGGTTAGAATACATGCCTGTCACGCATGGGGTCGCGGGTTCGAGTCCCGTCCAGACCGCCAAAAATTATTAAAAACAATCCTTAAGATTTTAGGTCTGGTAGTTCAGCTGGTTAGAATACATGCCTGTCACGCATGGGGTCGCGGGTTCGAGTCCCGTCCAGACCGCTAAAATTTTAAAAAACATCTTGTTGGTCTGGTAGTTCAGCTGGTTAGAATACATGCCTGTCACGCATGGGGTCGCGGGTTCGAGTCCCGTCCAGACCGCCAACAAAAAAAAGCATCATTTGAATAAAATGATGCTTTTTTTTGTTACACAAATCTCTACGCCTATTTTTTCAACTCATACTGCAGTGCTCCCGAAGGACAGCGTTTAATCTGGTCGATCAGCTCGGCTGTACTTGCGTTTTGAGCCGTAATCCAGGGCCTATCTTTCGGATGATATACCTGTGGCAAACTTTTAACACAGACCGCAGCATGTTCACATCGTTCGGGAATCCAAAGGACGTCGATCTCCCCATTGGGATGGGCATATTTAACAATTTTTTCTTCCATAATAAAAATCTCTCCTGAACTACTAATACCAATAAGAACTATTTTGTTTTAAGAAATCGGACGTCTTTGTTTAATCAGCCTGCTGACGCGATAGATCATAAAAATACTCACAACAGAGAGCAGAACAACAATAATACCCAAGGTCGGATAATGCTCCAATGGACTTTCTTTTGTCGGCTGTACAATGATCACACCCGCAAGGGACGCGGCCACTCCCCCAGCAAGCTGCTGTAGGGACGAACTAATGCTCATAAATGCGCCCCTATCCTTCATCTGAGGAACTGCACTGATCAGCGCCGAGGAAGGGGTCATGCGGCTTAGTATACCAGCCATCATCAGAATATTCAAAACGACAACAAGATAAAACGGGGATACTCCCAGATTGGTATAGATCAACACCACGACCATCAGCCATAGCGAAGCAAATGCGAAGATTTTAAATTTATCGTAACGGTCACTCAATTTACCAACGATGGGCATAATAATCAAGGAGGCTACACCTGAAATCATAAATAATAGAGGAAGTTGCTCATGGCTAACATGCAGGTTATTGACGGCAAAAGCGCTTCCAAATGGCATCATCATATATCCTCCGATGGAGAGTAGTGCAGTCGCTAGAAAACCAATACGGTATTCCTTTTGAGAGAATGTCGCCCAAAGGTGTTTCAGCGCCGATTGATGCTTCTGCAAACCAATATGCGCAGTAATAGGAATCAATTTAACTGCAATAATGATGACAACAATCAAAGCCATGACCGCGATCCAAAGAAAAGCACTGTGCCAGCCCCAGTTGTTTGCGATATACAGGCCTATTGGAATTCCCAGCACCTGACTTGCGCCGAAGCCCATCTGTACAAAGCCCATAACACGCCCCCTTTGCTGCAAGGTGAATATATCCGTAATAATAGCCATGGAAATCGAACCAATGACACCACCAAACAGACCGGTCACCACGCGGGCAGCAACCAAAGTCCAATAACCATTGGCAAATCCACAGAAAAAAGTTCCGACAATAAAACCGGAGTAAAAGAACAGCAAGAGCTTCTTCCGGTCAAAACGATCGGCAAAACCCGCTGTCAGTAAACCCGATGCACCGGCACTAAATGCATAGGCTGAAACCGCAACACCAAATTGAGCCGGCTTAAGGTCGATGGCTTTCATCAAAATATCACCCATCGGCGACATGACCATAAAATCAAGTACAACGGTAAACTGTGTAATCGCCAGCAAAAACACCACGAGTTTCTGGTACGCCGTAAAGGGTGCATTCGCCTGTTGATCTATTTCCATACGATAATAGTGATTTTGGTTTAAACTGGTTTAAAAATACATAAGCGCTGGAACATTCTGCGCAATAAGTTTATAAAAATTATTCAATACGCCTTTTAACACCTTTAGGTCCAACTTTTTACAAAATCCGCCACTAGGATATCGTGAGCCCTCGACATGTTTCAGTTCCTTAGCGGCACATACTCCTAAAATAAAAAAGCCAGCACTCCTGTGTACAGGGTGCTGGCTCTGATCGCTTTTAGCCTGTTTTTTACTCGGCAATAACAGCAAATTCTGCTCCCGAAGCGAAATCATCGCCACGCTGCGAGCTCAATGCCGTAAAGCGGATATAACGTCCCTTGACAGGTTTCTCAAAGCGAACGGTTTTGAGTTTCTTGTTTCGCTCGAATGTACCCGACATCACCTCTTCCCAGTTTTTACCGTCTTTACTTATCTGAATTTTATAATCTTTGATATCGCCATTTGCGCCATCCGCTCTCGGCAAAAATGTAAAACCTTTGATCGTCTTGACACTCGCGGCATCAAAATCAACCCAATGCGGATATTGAGCGACAGTAACTGAATACATCGTATGCCAGATTGAGGTAGGATCGCCATCCAACAGGTTCTTGGCATCACCTTCTCCGGTCTCCTGGCTGGAAGCAAAGACGACGTCCATCGGAACCGTCTCGATCTTGCTGTACTGCTGTGTCACTTTTAGTTTTTCATTCCCCTGGTACCAGGCCGTTATTGTTCCCCCTTGACGCAGATCAAAAGGGTTCTTGTAGGTATTTGCCTTTCCATTGTTCACCGTGTACAGTACAGTCTCTGCTTTATTTCCGGAAAGCACAGCTACCTCACCTGTGGAACTTCTGGCGAATGAAATGGGTGCATCACCAGCTGTAGCCACCCCTGCTTTAGCCAGATAATCATTTTGCTGTACAGGGCGGATAATAAATCCTATTGACGTTGGTGCGGCTTTCACACGATCTTTTTCCAATGGGGGTCCCTGTCCACAACTGTTGCCCCCGAGTCCGGTGACCGCAGCGTCAAGATGCACATGCACGCCGGAGCTCTTTGGCAATTGATACGGGTGCGGTGCAAAGGTCAATTCCAGCTCACTGTATTCCAGCGCAGATGTCGCAAGATGTTCCTTCGCAATAAAGATTACCCCCTGTCCCTCCTTATTCGTCAGGGATGTCCAGCGGACATCCTCGTTATTACTCATATTCTGCGGATTGGGCCAAGCTACGAATTGATCTCTTACAGTGCTTTTATGCAGTTCTATAAATTGCGCCGTCTTACGATCTGCATAATTATTGATCGGACCACGTCCATAATACGTATAGTTGCCAAACTCACCTGGCAATTGCAAGGAATACCCCAACCTGGCCAGTACAACAGATGCGTTGTTGGAAGTAATGCTGGATGATAATTCAATCGAGCCATCTTGGTAAATCGTCCAGATCTGATTGCTGGTAAATTTGAAATCATCCTTGCCAAATGGTTTATCCTTATGCTCTTTGAGTGTATAGGTTCCTGATGTTCCTCCTAACAAGGAAGCACCGTAGGGAGCCTGTGACTCAATTGTAAATGCCAAAACGACAGTCCCGTCTTTCTTGGTATAGCTATTGGACGACAGTACTTTGTGCTTTAAGTTGTGTAAGCCCTTTTCAAACCATTGCTGGTAAGCCCAGTTATCGTTATCGACGGGCGCACGCAATGCATCCAGTTTAGGCCCTTCCCCATCGCGTATAATTTGCTTACCTGCATATGTTAAGCTGTAGATTGATCCGGTATTATTATCAAATTTCGCGAGAAACTGATCTCCTTTAACGATCTGCAGCTCACCTTCTTTGAATAAAACTGGATTTTTCCCTTTGGCAACAGCCGAAATCAACGGTTTATTTTCTGCTGCTTTAACAAACAGTTGCTCTTCCATCTGAACAAAGCCCTTATTCGCCCATGGCTTATCTGTCTTAAGCAAAAACTGAACTTTTACAAAATATTCCGATCCTGCATCCAATTTACCATATTCAATAGGCAGGACAACTTGTTTTCTCTTTCGGGCATCGGGAAGATCAGCAGCAGCTATTGTACCACCGCTTCCGGAAACAACAACCCCATCTTTGAACAGTGACCATTGAACCTGATAATCACTCAGATCTTTAAAATAGTTTTTATTGAATAGCTCAATTTTTCCCTGCGTCATATCGATGGCCTTAACGGCTACATTTTGATAGACTTTTTTAACCTCATAGTATTGAGGTTTGGGTTTCATATCGGCGAAGATCAATCCATTGTTGACAAATGTACCGTCATTGGGCTTGTCTCCAAAATCACCGCCATAAGCTAAAAACCGTTCGCCGGTTTTCTTATCATAATAATACATAGCCTGGTCAATCCAATCCCAGATTGCGCCCCCCATAAAGAAATTCGTCGACTCTATGGCTTCCCAATAATCAATTAAATTACCGACGGCATTACCCATGGAGTGTGAGTATTCAGAGATATGAAAAGGATATTTTAATTTATAGGTTCCCTTGACCGCCCCTCTGACCCAGTCAATCGAAGGATATTGATTTGAGCCCATATCCACGATCGCATTATTGCGTTCGTATTGCACAGGCCTGGAGGTATCAATTTTTTTGATCGCATCATAAGCTGCCACAAAATTATCTCCGGGACCGGCCTCATTCCCAAGTGACCAGATCACAATAGAAGGGTGGTTGATGGTGGCATGCACCATTTCGATATTCCGCGCTACATGGGCATTTTTCCATTCCGGAACATGAGAGAGTGATTCCTTTCCATAATAGTATTGATGACTCTCAATATTAGCCTCGTCCTCAAGGTAGATGCCGTATTTGTCACAGAGGTAATACCAGTACGGTGGCTCTGGATAGTGTGAGTTGCGGACGTGATTGATGTTGGCGCTTTTCATCAGTTTTACTTCAGCTTCCATCTGCTCCCGCGTAACCACCTTTCCGTGTTGAGGATTTGTCTCATGACGGTTCACTCCTTTCAGCTTCACTGTTTTACCGTTGACGTAGTAATAACGTCCAGCAAGACCAAATTCATCCTCAGAGGCTTTGGTATCTTTAATTTCAACCTTTCGAAATCCGACATAGGTAGAGACTGTTTCAACAGTTTTATTTTTCTTATCCTTTAATTCCGCCACCAGGGTGTACCGATAAGGAAGTTCAGCCGACCATTTGTCTGGATTCTTGACCGTTAATAAGGCTTCCGTGCTATTGGATCCCTTTACCTCCAATTCAGGAACAAGGGCTGACACCTCAGCCTGATCAACCAGCGTATTTTCATCGCTATACAGTTTGTTCTTATATAACGAATAAACAAGCTTATACCCATTGGCTTTCTTATTGCTTAAATTGCGGACAGTACCAGTAATTTTCAATGCGCCATCTTCATAACGCTCATCCAATGTTGGAATTGCTGCAAGGTCACGAATTTGGACTTTGGGCGTTGATGTCAGGGAGACATCGCGAAATATTCCCGGCAGGCGAAACATATCCTGGGCTTCCAGGAATGAAGCGTCCGAGCTGCGGTAGACTTCTACGGCCAAAACGTTCTCCCCGTCTTTTTTTAAGAAAGCGGAGATATTAAATGAAGCGAGGTTTCTTGAATTTTTTGAAAAACCGACATATTTCCCATTCACCCAAAGGTAGAAAAATGAATCTACTCCGTCAAAATTGAGAAATACCTCACGTCCATCCCAATCTTTGGGGACCGTAAAATTACGACGGTATGATCCGACTTCATTGCGGTATACATAAGTCGTCCAATCTTGTGGAGGTGTGCGCATCACCCCACCGCGCCAGTCATCAACCTTCACCTGATGCTGAAAAATCACGCGCTGATTGGTATAGATAGGCACACCATATTTTAAACTGCCATCCTTCTGAATACCGAAGATATTCCAGCTCATTGGAACGGGCACAGTCTCCCAAGTCGTGACATCATAGTTGGGCTCGTAAAATTCTTTTGGCCGTTCTTCGGGCGTTTTTACCCAATGGAACTTCCAGGAACCGTTGAGTGAGCGCCAAAAGTTACTATGCTCGGGAAGTACTTTTCTCGCAGTTTCAACGTTTGAAAAGGAGAAGAACGAAGCATGTGGCAATTCCTTATTCAGTGAGAGCAATTGCGGTGATTCCCATTCGTTTCCTTTTGGCGATAACATATCTCCATACTGAAATCCTGCAATAGGAGCCGTGGAAGTCTGCCCTATGATTGAGGTCGAATGCAGGGACAGCAACGAGGCCAGTAAGGTTGAAAAAATAACGGATTTTCTTAACATCATGTATTTAAGCATTTTAGTTCAGGAAACCAAATGTAACTTCATTTTAGAGGAATAACAAGCAGATTATTAAAGCACTCGATTGCGAAACTTTTTCGATACATGGAAAAACAATTGTGGATTCTAAGCGTATCCGAATGTAGGCGCAAAAACAAATGCTTTCGGTTTCAGGGAATAAGCAGTATTTTTGGGCTTAGATTTCGCATTAAACAAATAAAAGTTTACGTTTGAAAATATTTTGAAGATTTTCATTTTTCAAAGGGTTACAATTTAGGCATTAAGGTATTAATAGGTGAGTAAATTCAGTAAATCAGTCCTGCTAGAAAATGATGAGCAGATCATTGAAGGCCTTAAAAAAGGCAATAGCTTGGCGATAGACAGTATCTATAAACGATACTATCCATCCATAAGTCATATGATACTGCAAAACAATGGAAGTGAGGATGAAGCAAAGGATATCTTTCAAGAGGCTGTGATTGTGCTCTATGATAAAGTTGCCAAAGGCGACTTTGAACTCAGCAGCAAACTCAAAACATATCTTTACTCGATTTGCCGAAGGCTTTGGCTAAAACAACTCAATCGTACTGGTTTTAACAATAGTGACATTAGCGGTTATGAGGACTCCTTATTCGAGGAAGAAGACTTACAACAGCATCAAGAGCTTGAGAAGAAGTTTGATCAAATGGAACTTGCGCTAGAGAAAATGGGGGAACCTTGTAAGACAATCTTACATGACTTCTATATCTTGAACCACTCGATGCAGGACATCTGTGAGAAATTTGGTTATACCAATACAGATAACGCCAAGACTCAAAAATATAAATGCCTGCAAAGGCTGAAAAAAATATTTTTTTCAACAGATTAACATTTGAGTAACACCATGGGAACAATGAATCAAAAAGAATTTTTCGAATTGGCTGACCAATATCTGCGCGGAGAGTTATCTGCAGCAGAAAAAGCAGCGTTCGAAGCTTTTTGTGCTGAAAACCCGTCTTATGCTGCCCAATTACAACAACACAGCGACTTTGTTGCCAATATGAAGGAAACTAGCCAAAGGCTTGACTTCAAAAAAGTATTGGCCAACTCAGCCAAGGAATATCATAAATCCCAAGGTACAGCCACTAAAGTGGTTCCGATAAAACAATCCACCGTTATATCACTTTGGGAACGGATCAAAGCCAGCTCATTGGTAGCTGCAGTTGTGGCAGTATTTGCGGTATTTGGCACCTTATGGCTGAGTGGTTATTATAGCAACCTAGAGAAGGCCTCATCGGATTACAGTGCCTTGCGTCGCGACATGAACAATGTCAAAAAGAACGTCAACGCACATAACGCCGCCATAAAAGATATCAACGATAAAAAATCGGTTAAAAGTAGCGAAAGCCAATTTGGTGCAACCGGCTTTATGTTGACAACGGATGGTTATGTGGTGACCAATTATCACGTGGTCAGTGGTGCTGACTCCATTTACCTGCAAAACAGCAAAGGAGAATCTTACAAAGCACAGGTCGTTCACAGCGATGCCAGCAAAGATTTAGCAATTCTATATATCGCCGATAAAAACTTTAAAAAGGCTAAAAGCTTGCCTTATACCTTCAAAACCTCTACTTCGGATTTAGGAGAAGATATCTACACTATCGGCTTCCCGCGTGATGAAGCAGTATATGGCCAAGGATACTTAAGCTCGTCGACAGGTTATGCCGGTGACACCATTGCCTATCAGATATCTGTTCCGGTCAATCCCGGCAACAGCGGTGGTCCTGTATTGGATAGCAGAGGTAATGTGATCGGTATTATCTCCGGTAAACAGCGAGGAATAGATGGTGCTGCTTTTGCCATCAAAACCAAGTCAATCATGAATGCGCTTGCAGATATCCCTAGTGATTCGTTAACCGCAGGTGTAAAAATTAACCGGAAGAATACATTGGCAGGTTTACCGAGAACCGAACAGATCAAAAAATTACAAGACTATATTTATATGGTTAAAGTCTACTAAGACTTCGATCTTTAATGTTTATAGAAAAGGCGGTACTTAAGTATCGCCTTTTCTTTTTTTGCCAGGGCAATATTCACCTCCAGCCCAGTGATTTCGATGCAAATAATGACTTGTTCCCCTAGCTCCAATTTAAGGTTCACAGTTCCTATGACATAGGATCTAATAAAAGAAACTATCCAATAACAAAAGAAACTATCCAAAGAAGGAGATTCCCTGCGATGGGCACTCGAAAGAGCTGCTGGAGGACCTGGACAAAATCAAAGAGGGAGCATCCTTTCTTACAGGACGCTCCCTCTTTTTATAAGAATTTCACCTAATTGATTATAAATTAGGCTGTGGAGTTGTTCTTAAATAAGGCTTGATTTCCTTAAATCCTTTCGGAAATTTTGCTGGGATATCTTCCGTTTTGATTGCAGGGACAACAATGACGTCTTCACCATGTTTCCAGTCAGCTGGTGTTGCGACCTGATAATCAGCGGTGAGCTGCAGTGAATCGATTACACGTAAGATTTCATCAAAATTACGTCCTGTAGATGCAGGATATGTCAATGTCAACTTTATCTTTTTATCCGGGCCGATAATGAACACCGAACGTACAGTTGCCGTCAGCGAAGCATTTGGATGAATCATATCATAAAGCTCGGAAATATGGCGATCTTCATCGGCTATAACCGGAAAATTCACTTCCGTTTGTTGCGTTTCATTGATATCCTTGATCCAGTTCAAATGATCGTTTACATTATCTACACTCAACGCGATCGCTTTAACTCCTCTTTTGTCAAATTCAGATTTCAATTTCGCCGTGCGGCCTAGCTCTGTTGTACATACAGGTGTATAATCAGAAGGATGTGAAAAAAACACCACCCAGCTGTCTTTAATATAATCGTGAAAATCAATTTCACCAATAGTCGTTTGCGCTTTAAAATTTGGCGCTTCGTCTCCTAATCTTAAACTCATAATCTTATCTTTTAAATATGTTCAAAACTACATACTCTACAAATATAGTAGATTAAATTTAGCAAACAAATAATTCCCTATTTTTTTAGATTCAGATGAAAAACAAAGTTAAAATACTATGCGAGCATAACATATATTTAGTATATTTGAGTATAAGCGAACTATTTCCTCAACAAATGATTGAAATTAGCGCTCCTACTGCGATTTTAAAAACATTTTTGCTTCGTGGTGATTTGTAAAGAGTTACAGTTATGATAAGTTATAGACCATAAAAATTGAGATATCATGAACTTTGAATTAAGCGAAGAGCATAAAATGATCCGTGATGCGGCACGGGAGTTTGCCCAGGAACTGAAAGCAGGTGTCATACAACGGGATGAGGAGGCCCAATTCCCTACCGATTTTGTCAAACAAATGGCCGAACTGGGCTTTATGGGAATCATGACGCCTGAAGCCTACGGCGGCGCCGGCATGGATACCTTAGCCTATGTGCTTGTATTAGAAGAGATCGCCAAGATTGATGCA
This sequence comes from Sphingobacterium sp. CZ-UAM, assembly GCF_002000245.1. GTDB lineage: Bacteria > Bacteroidota > Bacteroidia > Sphingobacteriales > Sphingobacteriaceae > Sphingobacterium. The sequence continues at coordinate 346,828 of NZ_MTCM01000005.1, forward strand.
TCCGCAGCCGTTATTGTTTCTGCCCATAATTCATTAGTGCTTTATGGACTCAATGCTTATGGAACCGAGGAGCAAAAGCAAAAGTACCTCGTTCCGCTCGCCAAGGGAGAGAAACTGGGCGCATTTGCGCTTTCGGAGCCTGAGGCGGGATCGGACGCCTCCTCGCAACATACAATTGCCGAAGACAAAGGCGACCATTATCTGTTGAATGGCACTAAAAATTGGATTACAAACGGTGGTCATGCGGACATCTACCTTGTCATCGCACAGACGCATCCAGAAAAAGGTCATAAAGGTATCAATGTGTTGATTGTGGAAAAGGGCTTACTGGGATTCACTATAGGACCAAAGGAAAATAAATTAGGGATCCGCAGTTCGGATACCCATTCCCTGCTGTTTTCAGACGTCAAAGTGCCCAAAGAGAATCGCATCGGTGAAGATGGATTTGGATTTAAATTTGCCATGAAAACCCTCGATGGTGGGCGCATAGGCATCGCGGCGCAGGCCTTGGGCATCGCAGCAGGTGCATATAATCTTGCGCTTGCCTATGCCAAGGAACGCAAGACTTTTGGTAAACCTATTTCAGAACATCAGGCCATCCAATTTAAACTGGCCGATATGGAAGTCGATATCGAAACAGCCCGCTTGCTAACCTATAAGGCTGCGTGGACCAAAGACCAAGGCCTACCCTATGGAAAAGAAGCTGCAATGGCCAAACTGCATGCTTCTGAGGTAGCCATGAAACATACGGTCGAAGCTGTACAGGTACACGGGGGTTACGGCTATGTAAAAGAATATCATGTGGAAAGGCTTATGCGTGATGCGAAGATCACCCAAATTTACGAAGGAACATCGGAGATACAACGTTTGGTCATCGCAAGGGAAATCCTACGCTAGACTATTGATAGCCTAGCTTAAATAAAAAACCTGTCCGCTTTATGAGCGGACAGGTTTTTTATGGAGTATTCAATTTATTATCGATCATTGCAAGGTACTGATAATCCTGAAAAGAAAAACTCGCCGTTTCAGCCATTGCCAAATTTAACATGAACTTTGCTTTTCGCAATAAATTCTGCTGTTCTTCCGCTCCTGTATTCAACCCATCAAAGAGCAAGGTCAATGCCAGTGGATGCAGCTGCTGAACCTGCAACTGTTCTTTTGCGTAAGTTGCGAGTTCGTCTTCCGAGAGACCCAAATAAAAAATCCGATCTCTTTCAAAAAACTTCTGATAGGCATCAGCAAATACCGACGGATCCGTCGGTTCGGCAAAAGCATCATAACCGTCAATCCAGATACGAAGAAATTTTCCAATGTCTTCGACCCAACGTACCATTAAATCTTTTTTAAAACTTATTCCCATTGTCTATTTTTACCGAATCTGTCCATTACCCCGGACAATCCATTTTTCCGTTACCAGCTTTTCCAATGCAAAGGGTCCGCGCGCATGAAGTTTCTGTGTCGAAATACCTATTTCCGCTCCCAATCCAAATTCCCCGCCATCCGTAAAACGGGTGGAGGCATTCGCATATACCGCGGCTGCATCTACTGCATTCAAAAATCGTTCGATAGTCCCTTCGTTCGAAGATACAATACATTCCGAATGTTTTGATGAATACTTTTCGATATGTTCCAGTGCTTCGTCCAAACCGTTGACTGTTTTTATCGAACATTTCAAATCTAGAAATTCTCTTCCAAAATCTGCCTCTTCAGCGGCCACTAAATTTGAAAATCGTTGCTGCGTCAATAGCTCAAATGCCAGCGGATCCGCAAATACTTCTACCGCGGCATTTTCGAGATAGGGTGCTAATTTATTTAAAAAATCCGGTGCCACCGCCTCATCCACGATGACCGTATCTAAAGAATTACAGACCGATGGTCGGGAGATCTTCGCGTTGGCCACAATACGTGCTGCCATGTCGAGATCAGCCGTTTGATCCACATAGGTATGACATACCCCCGCACCTGTTTCGATCACCGGAACTTTTGCATTTGCCCGAACAAAATCGATCAGGGACTGTGAACCACGTGGAATAATAATATCTACATACTTGGTCGCTTCCAGTAATTCGGACACATGTTTGCGATCGACCGGCAACAATTGCACAATGTCTTTCGGTATTCCCTGCTCCTCCAGAATAGCATGAATAACCATCAGCAAGGCCTCATTTGTATAGCACGCATCAGAACCTCCCCGCAACAAACAAACATTGCCAGATTGGATACAGAGCGCTGCAACATCTATCGTGACATTTGGCCTGGATTCATAGATAACGCCAACAACACCAAGGGGAACAGTTATTTTCTCTATTTCCAGTCCATTTGGCAGCACCTTCTTCAGCAACAGCTGATCGGTCGGATCCGGTAGATCAGCAATCTGGCTTACGCTTTCTGATAGTGCGCGCAAACGATCGCTGTTCAACAGAAGACGGTCTTTTTTAGGATCTTCATCATCCATACGATCCAAATCTATTTTATTAGCCTGCAGGATGAGCGCCTCTTCTTTAACAAGTGCCGCAGCGATTGCCTTTAAAGTTGCTTTTTTCGCGTCAGGAGCAAATTCTTGCAAGAATTGTTTCGCCTTGGTAGCTGCCTTCAGCTGTTCAATTATTGATTCACTCATAACAATACGATATCATTTGCATGCGCAATTTCTAAATTCTTTTTACTGGACTGGGATAACAAAGATGAATCCGTTTTTGCCCGGGCAACGGCAACGGTTAGACCTTCGAGGTTCACGATATTCAGTACCTCCCCTTTCTCAAAATGCTCAACAATACGGGTTACCCCGACAGCCAGTAAGCTTTTATGTTTTAACAGAGCTTCCTCAGCGCCACGATCAATCATCAATTCGCCCTTAATTAAGCTTCCACTGGCCAGCCATTTTTTTCGCGAAGAGATCTTTTTACGCTCAGGCAAACACAAAGTACCTGTCTCGTGTTTAATGGCTTTTGTGATTGCATCTTCGGTCTGCATGCTAAAAATAACTACTTCAATTCCCATCTGATTGGCAAGACGCGCAAAGTTCAGTTTTGAGGTCATCCCCCCTAATCCCACTGCAGATTTATCCTTTCTTGCCAATCCCAGAATATTCCTGTCAATGGCTTCAATAGTCTCTATAATTTTATTATTTGCATCCAATACTCCAGGAACTGAAGTACTAAACAGCAATTTTTCAGCCCCAAACCCAACTGCGATCAGTGTGGCCAGTTCATCGTTATCAGAAAACTTCAGTTCTTTATTACTCACCACGTCATTCTCATTCGCAATTGGGATCACATTACTACGCCATAGTTCCTCATAAGTATTCTTTAGCTGGAGGAACTGATCCCGGTTAGAGAAGTGATGCCTTTCACATAGGCTTTGTGCCAAGGAAATCTTAAAAGGCCTGAAATAGGTGGAATACGTATTAATCAATATCGGATTTCCGATAGCAGCAGCTGCCTTCCGTTCAGACAGCGTACCTGTATAACTGGGGAGAAAACGCTTGCCGGCAGCAACAGCCCCTGAAGACACCAGGACAATATTGTACTTCTTCTGCAAGGCGGCAATCTGTCTGGCAATCTCCAAAACAATACGTTCATCAACTTCTCCCTCTTTCGTGGTAATAGAAGCCGATCCAAATTTGACAACGAGAATAGGCTTTTTCATCGTAAGTATGCTTTAGTTTAGATTAAAGCTCTAATTTACTGAGAAGAATTCAATTTTTGCAAAATATGTTAACATTTGAACAATATCGAGCAATAAAATGCCAGCTGATTTTATCTGAGTAAAAGTCTTCGCAAAAAGAAAAAGCAAAATGCGGTCCTTTTATCTTATTGAGTAAAGTCTCAACAATTCGGTTGAAAATCAGCCGACAAAACCAATTTTGATACAATCCCATTTATAAATCAGCTCAGCGGTCAGTTACGATGAAAAACGTTCATCGTACAGCTTTTCCAACGAGAACATTTCATCACGATATTTTGCTGCTTCCAAGAAATCCATTTCTTTTGCCGCTTTATCCATTTTCTTACGGACATTATCAATCGCTTTCTTCAGGTCTTTCTCGCTGAGGTACTGCATGACCGGATCAGCTGCAATAGCCTGTGTAGGATCAGGCTCAACATAAATCTTCTGCTCAACCCCTGAAAAATCAGCAACAGAGGTCTGTTCCAGAATTTCTTCCCGGGTCTTACCAACCGTGCGTGGTGTAATACCATGCTCAAGGTTATAATTCATCTGCTTCTCGCGGCGTCGGTTCGTCTCGTCTATTGTTACACGCATACTATCCGTCATTTTATCAGCGTACATAATGACCCGTCCTTTATCATTCCGGGCAGCACGTCCGATAGTTTGGATCAGCGAGCGCTCCGAACGTAAAAATCCTTCCTTATCGGCATCAAGTATAGCCACAAGGGTAACTTCAGGCAGATCCAATCCCTCCCGAAGCAAATTTACTCCCACTAAAATATCGAACTCTCCCAAACGTAATCCGCGTAAAATCTCCACCCGTTCCAAGGTTTTAATTTCCGAATGTATATAACGTACTTTCAGATTCAGTTTGGTCATGTATTTGGATAACTCTTCAGCCATCCGTTTGGTCAGCGTCGTCGCTAGGACACGACCGCCTTCCTTAATAGTCTTGTCGACCTCTTCCAAAAAGTCATCCACCTGATTGATGGCTGGACGCACTTCAATAACCGGATCCAATAAACCCGTCGGACGGATGACCTGCTCAACAACAACACCTTCTGTCTGCTGCAGTTCATAATCTCCAGGAGTCGCCGAAACATAAATAGTCTGATTGGTCAAGGATTCAAACTCCGGAAAATTCAACGGTCTATTGTCCAACGCTGCCGGCAATCGAAAGCCATGTTCCACTAAAGATACCTTACGTGAACGGTCACCACCATACATGGCCCGTAATTGAGGCAAGGTAACATGGCTTTCATCAATAACAAGCAGGTAGTCTTCCGGAAAATAATCGAGTAAACAGAAAGGGCGCATACCCGGCTTTCTGCCATCAAAGAATCGGGAATAATTTTCTATCCCGGAACAATAGCCCAATTCGCGCATCATTTCCAGATCATAGTTCACCCGCTCTTCCAAACGTTTGGCTTCCAGCATAAGCCCCTCCTCCTCCAATTGCCCCTTACGCTGCATCAATTCATCCTGTATAGCCCAGATCGATTCCTTAAATTTCTCTTTCGGTGTAACGAAAAGGTTCGCAGGAAAAAGCGCCAGATCTTCCATTTTGTTCAAGGTCTTACCAGATACGGGATCGATCTCACTCAATTCATCAATCTCATCGCCAAAAAATGAAATGCGGATCGCAAAATCCAGGTAAGCCGGATATACGTCTACGGTATCTCCTTTAACACGAAATGTACCGCGCTTAAACTCTGTTGTTGTTCTGGAATAGAGAATTTCAACCAATTTATGTAAAAAAGCATTTCGCGTAATTGTCATCCCTACGCCAAAACGAAAAATTGACCGTGAGAAATCTTCTGGATTTCCCATACCATAAATACAGGATACCGAAGAGACCACAACAATATCCCGTCGTCCGGACATCAATGCAGAAGTCGTCGCCAATCGCAGTTTCTCGATTTCTTCGTTGATCGCCAGATCCTTTTCTATATAGGTATTTGTGGAGGCTATAAATGCTTCAGGCTGATAATAATCATAATAAGAGACAAAGTAATTGACCGAATTATTCGGGAAGAACTGTTTGAATTCACCGTACAGCTGTGCAGCCAATGTTTTATTATGACTCAATATCAGTGTTGGCTTTTGTGTTTCTTGAATTACATTGGCTACGGTAAATGTTTTACCGGATCCCGTAACCCCCAGAAGTGTCTGATATTGCTCGCCCTGCTCCACACCTGCTACCAATTCTTTGATTGCCTCTGGCTGATCACCTGTCGGTCTATACTCTGATGTTAATTCAAATTTCATACAATTCCTATTTCTTAAAGAAAACTATTTCGACCTTTCGCTAAACATCATAGCAGGTGTGTTACTGCATTTCTGCTAAAAAAATCCGTCACACAAACTCCATGATGCAATCTACTAACGTTGCGATTGTGCAACAATGGTCTAGGGCCATATATCAGATGGTCTACACACAAATTTACTAATTTTTTTACCATTTTATATCAAACTATAATTATGCCGAAGATGTTATTACTTTCAGTTGATTATTTACTATCTTTAGCTTTAACAGAACTAGCAAGCACGCCATGGTCACTATTCTATCTACCCAAAATAGCATTGCAAATCATTTTATTGCAGAATTGAGAGATGTAACGGTTCAGCGGGACCGTATGCGTTTCCGACGGAATCTGGAACGACTCGGAGAAGTATTTGCCTATGAGATCAGCAAAACTATGGCTTTTAAACCTGTAGAAGTCGAAACCCCGCTTGGTGTTGCCAAAACGCACCTATTGATGGAACAGCCAGTATTGGCTACCATCCTAAGGGCTGGACTTCCCTTCCATCAAGGGCTGTTAAATATCTTCGACCAAGCCGACAACACCTTTATCGCGGCCTACCGGCACACCAAGAAAAGTGGTGAGTTTGAGGTTCATAAAGAATATGTGAATACACCGAATTTAGACAATAGAACAGTTATCATCGTCGATCCGATGCTGGCAACCGGAAAAAGCCTCGTCTTATGCTGCAAAGATCTTCTAGCCGAATATGAAATCAAGGAATTGCATATCGTTGCGGCAATCGCATCGGAAGAAGGATTAAACCATGTCAAGGCTTTCGTTCCTACAGCACATATTTGGGTGGGCGATGTCGACCATGAACTGACAACAAAAGCATATATTGTACCGGGGCTTGGCGATGCCGGAGATCTAGCCTATGGTGAAAAACTCCATTAATGTGGATAATTATTTAAAATTAAATTAACGCTTACTTCATTGAAATTCAGTAAATTTATGTCAATGATGAAGTTTAATTTTTTTATATCTAATTTATACCACTATGAGATGGCAAAAATACAATGGCGAATCCATTCGCTCCACGATTTTCGATGCTGTTGAAGAAGTCATTAAACGAGAAGATGCCCTCGGGAATAAGCTCAAGGTTTATATCGGCACCGATTCCCAGGTCAAAAGGGGAATCATCGACTTCGCCACCGTCATCGTCTTTCTCCGGGAACATAAAGGTGGATTTATGTTTATCCAACGGGACAAAAGGCATCACCGAATGAGTATTAAAGAACGGATGCTGCTCGAAGTCCAAAAATCCATCGACATCGCCTACCAACTCTGCCCCCTCCTCGAAAAATACAAAGTAGACCTCGAAGTCCACGCCGACATCAACACCAATCCAAATTTTCAATCAAATGTAGCCCTCAAAGAGGCCATGGGGTATATTATGGGTATGGGGTTCGTATTTAAGGCAAAACCGGAGTCTTTTGCAAGTACCAACTGTGCCAATAAACAGGTGCAGTAGCTGACTATTGGACAGACTTTGTATCTTTAGGTGTAATTTTAATACACCAGATGCAAGATTTTTTTCAGCAGATTGCGCGTCAATTTGCCCAAACCCCTTGGCTTGAATGGTTAGGCACACTGACGGGCTTTCTTTGTGTTTATTTGGCGGCAAAGCAGAACATATGGAACTGGCCCATTAGTATCATCAGTGTGTTGTCCTATGCCATTCTTTTTTATGATGCCAGGCTTTACGGCGATACCGTATTGCAATTTTATTTTCTATCCACAGCCATATACGGCTGGTATTACTGGCTTAAGCGAAGGGAGGAAAATAAGAAACCAATTGTTAAGGCCAATAGAAATCAACTCCTCCTGGGTATACTAGCCATTATCGGCTTGACAGCAGCCATCGGATATCTCCTGGACAGCGAAACAAATTCCGATGTACCTTATATTGATGCATTCTGCACCTCCGTCAGCTTTGTGGCCCAGTTTCTCATGACGAGAAAAGTACTTCAGAATTGGCTGCTCTGGGTTTTCGTCGACATCTGCTACATTCCTCTGTATATACACAAACAGTTAATGCTAACAGCCGTGCTCTATCTCGTATTTGCTATTATTGCGTGGAACGGTTATCGTGACTGGCAAAAAACCTATAAAAATTTTGCGTAATATTGCCTATCAAAAAAAGGATGTGGGAAAAGAGTTAATAAAAATCGCTGTTGTAGGTCCAGAATCTACAGGCAAGTCAACCATGGCAAAATATCTGGCTGAAAAATTCCAAACAGTCTGCGTACCGGAATATTCGCGCTACTACTGCCAAAGCCTCAATAATAAATATACCTTACAGGATGAGGTCAACATGTTTTATGGACAGCTTGCTTTGGAAGAAGCCCTTCTCCCCTTGGCAAAGAAAAATATCCTGATTTGCGACACGACTTTTATGACCGTGAAAATCTGGTCTGATTATCTATTCAAGCATACCCCGAAAGAGGTCACCGACAAGATCCAACAGCATCCGTATGACCTCTACTTGCTGATGGATATCGACCTGCCCTGGCAAGACGATCCCCTCAGAGATTTCCCCGAGCAGCGAGATTATTTCTTGGAAGTCTGGAAAACAGAGTTAAACGCTATCAATGGTCAATATCGGATCATCTCGGGTGCGGGCAAACAGCGACTTGAAAATGGCTTAACAGCTGTTAACGATTTTCTGACATTGATTTGAGACAAGCACCTTGACGAAGCAGCCTTTTACAGCTATATTTGTATCTGTAAAGTATGATGCTAGCCTAGCGAACAACATGGTTTAAAATGTCATGTAGCAGCATTATACCATTAAAATTAGAATATTAACATTTTACTTAAGAAATAATGTATCCAGAATATTTAGTAGCTCCAATGCGTCAAGAGTTAGTTGATGCGGGATTCGAAGAATTAAAAACACCAGAAGCAGTTGATAACGCGATCGCTTCAGAAGGAACAGTTTTTGTGGTTGTTAACTCCGTTTGTGGCTGTGCTGCAGCAAACGCACGTCCTGCAGCAAAAGCCGCTGTAAAAAACGAAAAACATCCTGCAAAATTAGTTACTGTCTTCGCAGGTATGGAAACTGATGCTGTTAACACAGCGCGTAACTACATGTTACCTTACCCTCCATCTTCTCCAGCAATGGCTTTATTCAAAGATGGTAAATTGGTACACATGATTGAAAGACATATGATTGAAGGTCGCCCGGCACAAATGATTGCGGACAATTTAGTTGCTGCATTTGACGAGTACTGTTAATCACGTATTTTGATTTTTGAATTAAAAGGCTTTCCGAGTTATTTGGATAGCCTTTTTTGTTATCAGACAGCTTCGAGATTTAACAATCGCCCTCGCCGATCTCCCAAGCAAAATACTGTCGTAGTATGCCACTGCCCTTAGTCAGTTTATATTTTTAGGTTGACTCCCGCTGCATCTAGCTATTTTTTTCTATTTTTAGGATATGAGAAATTTCCCAATTATCCCTTTGCTCTTATGTTTAGTTTTCATCGCCTGTTCTCCGCAAGAGAAGGTAGACCTCATCGTATATCATGCACAGGTATATACCGTAGATTCCGCCTTCAGCACAGCACAGGCATTTGCAATTAGGGACGGTAAATTTATCGCAATCGGTTCAGATGAAGAGATTCAACGAAAGTATAAAGCCACAGAAAAAATAGACGCTGAGGGGAAAGCGATCTATCCCGGATTCTACGATGCACACGCGCATCTATTTGATGAAGCCGAACTAATGGATCAGGTCGATCTCAATGGAGCCGATTCTTTCGAAGAAGTGATTCAACGAGTCAAAAGTTATCAACAAAAAAATCCCCATAAAACTTGGCTCATCGGCGGTGGCTGGGATCAAAATCGCTGGAAAGACAAATCCTTCCCCACAAAAGAACTGTTGGATGAAGCCTTCCCAGATATACCGGTATATTTGATACGGGTAGATTACCATGCCGCAGTGGTAAATTCCAAAGCACTGGAATGGGCCAAACTGACAAGTATTCCTACCGTCCATGGCGGCGTTGTTGGTGGAAGCAATAATACACCTAACGGTCTTTTGATCGACAATGCCATGGATCTGGTCAACAAAACAATCCCTGTACCCAATGAAAAAGAATACCTGAGAATGCTAAAGCGAACCCAGGACTCATTGCTTTCTGTGGGCCTTACTTCTATTGTGGATGCAGGTTTATCAAAAGAAAGACTCGATCTGTTAAAAAAATATTATAAAGAAGACGCATTAAAATTTAGGGATTATGCCATGATCCTTGGCAATCCACAGAATATTTCCTCATTAATAGCACAGGGATTTTATGAAACCGACCGACTGGAAATAAAATCATTCAAATTACTGGCTGATGGGGCCTTAGGTTCCCGTGGAGCCTGTCTCCTTGCCCATTACCATGATGCACCTACCCATGGCTTTCTATTGCATAGTCCTGCGGAATATGAACAGATGATCAAAGCGATCGCGGCAAGTAATTTTCAGGCAAATACTCATGCGATCGGTGATTCGGCCAACCGAATTATACTGGATATCTATGGCAAATACCTGCAGCCACATACAGATCGCAGATGGCGTATCGAACATGCCCAGATTATCTCGCCGCTGGATTTCGATAAATTCAAGAAATTCCAGATTATTCCTTCTGTACAACCTACCCACGCCACCTCTGATATGTACTGGGCAAAGGACCGGCTGGGAGAAGAACGGATGAAAGGCGCCTATGCATACAAGCATCTCTTGAAAGAATATGGTAAACTCGCTCTGGGGAGTGACTTCCCAGTTGAACATTTCAATCCCATGTATGGCTTTCATGCAGCTGTGGCCCGTGTTGATAAAAAAGGTTACCCAGATCAAGGCTTCCAAATGCAGGATGCGATTAGCCGCGAAGATGCGTTGCGCGGGATGACCATCTGGGCAGCATACTCCTGCTTTCAGGAGAAAAAGAGGGGAAGTATAGAAGCCGGTAAAGACGCAGACTTTGTTATCCTCGAGCACGACATCCTTAAAATACCAAATGAGCAGCTGCGGGCAGTAAAAACAATACGAACAGTGATTGCAGGAGAGACTGTTTTTACCCGGTAGGCACTGGCTATTTCTGCTGAGCACCACGCTGATTATCACTGCCTCGCTTATCTCAAAAGAAACAACAAAAACTTAGATCTAAGTTGTAAAAAAAAGCCTGCATGACATAATCACGCAGGCTTTTTAATATGTTAACATGGAAACAACTTTTGTTTTTCCAAGAAGTCTAATCGTTTAGCGCGCTATTATTGCATATCGAACAAATGCTTTTCAGCATGGTAAGATGAACGAACCAAAGGTCCAGATTCAACATATTTGAATCCCATTTCCAAACCAATTTGTTTATATTTTTCAAATTGAGCAGGTGTGATAAATTCGATAACGGGATGATGTGCTTTCGTTGGCTGTAAGTATTGTCCAAGCGTCAAAATATGAACACCAACATTATATAAGTCTTGCATTGCTTCAATGACGTCTTCTTCCGTTTCACCGAGACCAAGCATAATGCCTGATTTTGTACGAAGGCCTGCTTCGGAAATCCGACGCAAACATTCCAAAGAACGATCATATTTCGCCTGGATACGTACTTCTCTAGTTAGACGGCGAACTGTTTCCAGATTATGAGAGACCACTTCTGGACGGACAGCAATGACACGATCTAAATTATCCCATTGACCTTTAAAATCCGGCAATAACGTTTCCAGTGTTGTCTCAGGACTCTCTCTACGAATGGCATTTATTGTTTCTGCCCAAATTGTGGAACCACCATCTTTCAGATCATCACGATCCACAGAAGTGATGACACAGTGTTTTACCTGCATCAATTTCACGGAGTTAGCTACCCTGTTAGGTTCATCCAAATCGACAGCCAAAGGACGGCCTGTTGCTACAGCACAAAACGAACATGAACGTGTACAGATATTACCCAATATCATGAAGGTCGCTGTTCCTGCCCCCCAACACTCCCCCATATTAGGGCAATTTCCACTCTCACAAATCGTATGTAATTTGTGCTCATCTACAAGACTTCTGACATGTCTATACTCTTTACCAACAGGCAATTTGACACGCAACCAATCAGGCTTGCGTTGTGCAGGAGTTGCCGGAATAACTGGAAGTTCAATCATAGAACAAAGTTAAGGATTAAAAATGTAATTTCTACTGGGCAATTTGTTGGTTTTATATCATAAATACTTATCGAATGACGGCAATAATAGAATAATGAAACAAAAATTAGGATATTTGTGTTGATTATTTGTTAATCTAACGACTTTACTATGCGACTGAGCCGATCTTTATCCTTCTTATTTCTTGGAGGAGCCTGCATTTTTGGTGTGCAGGCCCAAACTAATTTTGATCTAATTCCCAAACCATCCAAGGTAACTGTAGCGACAGGATTATATGCCATCCCTACACATCCCACAGTTATTATTTCAGATGAATTCCAGGCGACGGCACAACTGCTTACCGAACACCCTGCAATCAAAAGTTTCACCCTTGAAGTGCTAAAGAAAAATAAAAAAGCACCAAAAGAAGGTTTTCGTATTGTAAAGGCTGTTGATGCGGACAACCTCAACAAAAATGCCTATTCGATTCAAATTGACGAAAAAGGTCTTTTGCTTAAAGCTTGGGATACGCCACAGATCATCAATGGGATTTATACCTTGATTCAATTAGGTTACCTACAAGCTGACCCCAGCCAAATAGCATTTGCGACAATCGTTGATGAACCTCGTTTTTCCTACCGCGGGCTTCATTTAGACGTTTCCCGTCATTTTATGCCGCTTTCTTTCGTAAAAAAATATATAGACGTCATGGCCATTTATAAGTTCAATAACTTTCATTGGCACTTGACAGATGGAGCCGGTTGGCGGTTGGAGATCAAAAAATATCCTGAATTAACACAAAAGGCCGCCTGGCGAACACATACGCATTGGAAAGATTGGTGGAACAATGGTCGTCAGTATGTAGAAAAAGGAACCCCGAATGCAAGTGGCGGCTTCTATACACAGGAAGAAGCGCGAGAGCTCGTAGATTATGCTGCCCAAAAAGGCATCAATGTCATTCCCGAAATAGAAATGCCCGGACACTCAGAAGAAGTGTTAGCCGTGTATCCCGAACTTTCATGTTCCGATAAACCCTACAGCCAGAGCGAGTTTTGCATTGGCAATGAAAAAACTTTTGAATTCTTAAAAAACGTATTGGATGAGGTCCTCACCATATTCCCTTCCCAATACATCCACATAGGTGGTGACGAAGCTGAAAAGAAACATTGGGAAAAATGTCCAAAAGACCAGGCCCTGATGCAGAAGGAAGGTTTAAAATCGGTAGATGAGCTACAAAGCTATGCCATTAAACAAATGGATCTGTACTTGCAATCAAAGGGCCGGAAGCTTATTGGTTGGGATGAAATTTTACAGGGCGGACTGACCGAAGGCGCAACAGTGATGAGTTGGCGCGGAGAAGAGGGCGGAATAAAAGCGGCAAATGCAGGTCACGATGTCATTATGACTCCAGGTTCACATCTTTATTTCGATTCCTATCAAACAGATCCAAGGACTCAACCCGAAGCAATTGGAGGCTATCTTACACTTGATAAGGTATATTCCTACGATCCTATCCCAGCTGAAATACAAGCGGATAAAGCCAAACACATCCTTGGAGCACAAGCAAATATATGGACAGAATATGTGCCAACGACCGAGCATGTCGAATATATGGTATTTCCACGCGCCTTGGCCCTATCTGAGGTCAATTGGACAACTAAAGAGGCGAAAAGCTGGCCCGACTTTCAACGTCGAATACAATCACACTACAAACTACTGCAGGAACTGAATCTGAACTATTATCGTCCTTCATTCAATGTAGCGTATACAGCATCTTATAATCCGATCAAAAACAACAATAGGATTACGCTTACAACCGAGCAACTGAATACAGATCAGATTAGATATACCATTGATAGCAGTGAGCCTACGATTCAATCTACGCCTTATACCGGACCGTTTGAACTTAGTTCAACAGGACATATCAATGCAGCCTATTTCCAAGATTCGATCAAAATAGGTCCCACATTATCATTTGATATCGATATTCATCGTGCCATTGGAAAAAAAGTAACTTACAATACACAATGGTCAGGATATCCGGCACAAAAAGACTCAACTTTAACAAATGGAATAACCGGCGGACTCTCTTACCATGACGGTCAATGGCAGGGCTTTACAAGCCCGATTGATGTTATCGTTGATTTAGAACGCAGAGAAGAAATCCATCAGGTGGCCATGAATTTCATGCAAATGATAGGCCCCGGAGTTTATATGCCTGGAGATATGGAGGTTCTGGTTTCTGACAATGGTCGTACATTCCGTTCCATAGGAAAAGTGAAAAACGATATATCTGATAAAGAATCCAAATTAACGTTTAAAAGGTTCGAGCTAAAACTCGATAAAGCGCAACAGGCGCGCTATATTAAAATCAAAGCTAGCAACCCCAAAAAGGGATATTTATTTACAGATGAAATTATTGTTTATTAGCCGAATAATAAACAATTTCCGATAATAGTTGGAAATCTATTTCTTACGTTTTCCGACTATTATTACTATTTTCCAAAGCCACTTTTCCAACAAAGATGATTTTATTTTGAAATATTCTTAAAATAAATACTTCATTTTCAAAATTTAAAATGTAACTTTGCACTCCGACAAAGCAGTCGGAATGACCCTTCCCCATGAGCTATTTTTGATTGTCTTTGCTCAGATTTACAATAGGAAATTTAATTTTTTGAACTAGATATAATGCCAAGAAACACTTCCATTAAGTCGGTTTTAATCATCGGATCAGGTCCCATCGTTATCGGTCAAGCTTGTGAATTTGATTATTCTGGATCTCAAGCATCCCTTTCATTGAAAGAAGAAGGTATTGAAGTATCCATCATCAACTCAAACCCTGCAACAATCATGACGGACAAAGTTGTTGCAGACAATGTCTACTTACTTCCATTAACTTGCGAAAGTATTGAAGAGGTATTGCAAAAACACAATATCGACGCTGTGCTTCCTACGATGGGTGGTCAGACCGCTTTGAACCTATGTATCGAAGCCTCTAACCGCGGTATCTGGGAAAAATACAACGTGCGCGTAATCGGTGTTGATGTTGCTGCCATTGAAAAAACTGAAAACCGTGAAGAATTCCGTCAATTAATGGTTGATATCGGTGTAGGTGTTGCAAAATCCAAAATTGCAAACTCTTTCCTTGAAGGTAAAGAAGCTGCACAAGAAATTGGTTATCCTCTTGTTATACGTCCTTCCTATACCCTAGCAGGTACCGGCGGTGGATTTGTGCACAGAAAGGAAGATTTTGACGCTGCTTTAAACAGAGGTTTGCATGCTTCACCAACACATGAAGTTTTGGTAGAACAAGCCGTATTGGGTTGGAAAGAATTCGAGTTGGAATTACTTCGCGATACCAACGACAATGTCATCATTATCTGTACCATTGAGAACTTTGACCCAATGGGTATCCACACCGGAGACTCCATCACAGTTGCACCAGGTATGACATTATCAGACAAATGCTACCAAGATATGCGTAATCAAGCCATCTTGATGATGCGTTCGATTGGTAACTTCGCCGGTGGATGTAACGTTCAGTTCTCTGTTAATCCAGAAAATGAAGAAATTATTGCGATCGAAATCAATCCACGTGTATCACGTTCTTCAGCTTTAGCATCAAAAGCAACTGGTTACCCAATTGCAAAAATTGCGGCTAAATTAGCCATCGGATACAACTTGGACGAGTTGCAAAATCAGATTACAAAAACAACCTCAGCATATTTCGAACCAACGCTAGATTATGTTATCGTAAAAATCCCGCGTTTCAACTTTGACAAATTCAAAGGTGCAAACAAGGAATTAGGCCTTCAGATGAAAGCTGTAGGTGAAGTGATGGCGATTGGCCGTACATTCATCGAAGCTTTGCAAAAAGCGTGTCAGTCTCTTGAAACTGGTCGTGCAGGTTTAGGTGCTGATGGTCGTCAATGGAGAAATCTAGACGAGATCATGGATAGCCTAGAGCATCCAAGTGGTGACCGTCTATTCCATATCAAAGATGCATTCGAATTAGGTGTTCCTTTGGAGTCCATCCGTAAAGCAACACGTATCGACAAATGGTTCTTAGTACAGATTCAAGAATTGGTACACCTAGAGCAAGAATTACGTCGTTATCAGTTAAATAACATTCCACGTGATTTCTTCATGACCTTGAAACAAAAAGGTTATTCAGATGTTCAGATCGCTTGGTTATTAGGTAATGTAACAGAAGATCAAGTATACGATCGCCGTAAAGAACTAGGTATCAACCGCGTTTACAAAATGGTCGATACCTGTGCCGCGGAATTCCCTGCGCAGACCCCATATTACTATTCGACATTTGAAGAAGAAAATGAATCCATCTCTTCAGATAGAAAGAAAATCATTGTCTTAGGTTCAGGTCCAAACCGGATCGGTCAGGGTATCGAGTTCGATTACTCCTGTGTGCACGGCTTATTGGCAGCAAAAGAATGTGGTTACGAAGCAATCATGGTGAACTGTAACCCGGAGACTGTATCTACGGACTTCAATATGGCCGATAAATTATATTTTGAGCCTGTATTCTGGGAACATGTACGTGAGATCATCGAATTGGAAAAACCAGAAGGAGTTATCGTTCAATTGGGCGGACAGACAGCACTTAAAATGGCAGAACGCTTAGAACAACTTGGTGTAAAAATCATCGGTACATCATTTGAAAACATGGACTTAGCCGAAGACCGTGGTCGTTTCTCCGACTTATTAAAAGAACTTGAAATTCCTTATCCAAAATATGGTGTAGCGACTTCAGCAGAAGAAGCTTTACAAGTCGCTAACGAAGTAGGTTACCCGGTATTGGTTCGTCCTTCATATGTTTTGGGTGGACAAGGCATGAGCATCGTCATTAATGACGAAGACCTGGAAAAAGCGGTAGTTAACCTATTGAAAAATCTTCCTGGAAATCACATCTTGATCGATCACTTCCTGGATCGTGCTGAAGAGGCGGAATCAGATTCAATCTGTGATGGTGAAGATGTACATATCATCGGTATGATGGAACACATCGAGCCAGCTGGTATTCACTCGGGAGACTCTTCGGCAGTATTGCCTCCTTTTGGTCTATCACAAGCTGTTCAGGATAAGATGGAAGAATACTCGATCAAATTAGCGAAAGCATTGAACGTACGCGGCTTATTAAACATTCAGTTCGCTGTCAAAGGTGAGAATGTTTATGTCATCGAGGCTAACCCACGTGCATCCCGTACTGTTCCGTTTATCGCGAAAGCATACGATGTTCCTTACATCAACATCGCTACAAAGGTCATGTTGGGTGCGAATAAATTGAAGGACTTCACAATCGAGCGCAAATTGCAAGGTTACGCGATTAAAGAACCTGTATTCTCCTTCAATAAATTCCCTGAGGTAGATAAACAATTGGGACCTGAAATGAAATCAACAGGTGAAGCCATCCGCTTTATCAAAGATCTTCAGGATCCATATTTCAGAGAGTTGTATAATCAAAAATCAATGTTCTTGAATGCCCAATAAGGCATCACTATAAAATAGAAAAGGCTTGCAAATGCAAGCCTTTTCTATTTTATATCTTTTACACATCGGAAACCGACATTGTTTGTTGGGCTATTTACCTCACCTTTACCTCGGCTTCCTGCTTTATAGCGTTCACAATATTGATCATTGCAGAGAAACGATCCGCCCCGTTGGACACGTTTCTCGAGATTAGGCTCTTGTGGATCGTAGGAATTCTCCGGTCCTGTAGGGTTTGAGACGACGCTATTCTTATAGTAGTCCGGTCTATAGTAGTCCGAACACCATTCCCAGACATTTCCTTCCATATCATAAAGTCCCAATGCGTTCGCCGGAAAGGACTTTACTGGAGCAGCACCTTCATAGCCATCCTCCTTTGAATCTTCAACAGGAAATTTCCCCTGATAGATATTGGCTATCCATTTCCCATTTGGTTTCAAATCCTTCCCCCAATAGTACAGATCTTCATTCGTATCCTTACGGGAGCGGGCTGCATATTCCCATTCTGCCTCCGTAGGCAATCGTTTTCCAGCCCATTTTGCATAAGCAGCGGCATCTTCGTAGGCGACTTGAACAACTGGATAATTCATTTTATCTTTTATTGAACTATTGGGTCCTTCAGGATGCTGCCAATTTGCACCAGGAACGTACTCCCACCACATCAAATAGTTATTTAAAGAGCTGAGTTCTTTAGGTTTTGAAAATACCGCAGATCCGGGAACGAGCATATTCGGATCCACGCCGGGAAAATCTTTCGGGTCAAGTTTTCGCTCAGCGACTGTTACATAGCCTGTTTCTTTTACAAATTGTGCAAATTGCGCATTTGTCACCTCATGTTCATCCATATAGAATGAATTAAGTTCCACAGCATGTACAGGTTTGCTATCTTCGAAATTCGAGCTTCCCATCAAAAATTTACCACCTTCAATTAAAACCATCTTGCCAACTGCGGAATTGCTTTGTTTAGCCAACTGAGCTTTGATCATTCCTGCTCGGGTAGGTATATTTTCGCCCACACAACATGAGAGGGTGTCATTTGTGGAAAATATAGATAGACAGGTAACTAGTGTTAGATTGATTAACATACCTAAAGATAAACATAAAAGGGGAACAATAAAATGTTCCCCTTTCAATTATTGCCTTAGCTATAGATTTTATACATCCAATTGTACATTTTCCTTTTTAGCACTTTTTGAGCGAATAGGTGTATTACCACCGCCCTTTAATGTGATATCCACAGGATTATTATTCTTCCATGAGCCTTTTGTAAAATCGGGTACAGCTACGGTCTTGCAGTTCTTTTCAACCGATTCAAAGCTCAAAGGCACGATACAGCTCCATGAAGCAGCGTCGTACACATCCTGATCTAAGGGTAAACCGTTACGCAGACAGTCGATTAGGCGCCAATCCATCATAAAGTCCATACCCCCGTGACCACCGACTTCTTTGGCTTTGTCACCGATATACTTAACTAACTCTGGCGTATATTTATCATATAATTCTTTGAGTTTTTCCTCTTTGATAAATTCATGACCAAAAGCAATATTCTCAGTTGGATATTTTTGGGCAAAACCTTTTGTACCGCTTAACGTATGTAGTCTTGAATATGGTCTAGGTGAAGTAACATCATGTTGTAACATAATTGTTTTTCCTTTGGCAGTACGGATCAATGTCGTATTCATATTGCCACGGTATTTCTTTCCGACAAATTCCTGAAAGAACGGATCCTTGGCTGCAAGCTCCTTCGCCTTCTCGCCCATCATAAAATCGTTGGATGACATCGCTACTAGATGGTCCATTTTATCGCCTCTATTAATGTTTAAACATTGTGCGACAGGTCCAAGTCCATGAGTTGGGTATAAGTTACCATTATATTTAATATTTTCCCTTAGACGCCACATATTATCGTAACCATTTTTTGAGAAATTTAAATCCAATAAATCATGAATATAGGCACCTTCACCGTGAATTAGTTCACCAAATAAACCTTGACGGGCCATATTTAATGTCAGCATTTCAAAAAAATCGTAACAGCAATTCTCCAACATCATACAATGTTTTTTTGTTGCTTCAGATGTTTTGACCACTTCCCAACAATCCTTAATTGTCAAAGCAATTGGCACTTCACAAGCGACATGGTTACCCGCTTTCATAGCTGCTACACTCATAAGTGCGTGGTAGTCCCAGGGTGTACAGATATAGACCAAATCCAACTTTTCTTCCTTCAATAGTGACTTCCAGCCATCTTCTCCAGAATATGATTTTGCGGCTTTCAAACCTTTCGAAGTAAGAATCCTCTGTGCTTTCTCAACCCGCTCCGGATGTTTATCACAAAGGGCGACAATTTCACAACCTTCGATAAAAGATAATCGTTCCACTGCACCGGGACCACGCATCCCTAATCCAATGACGGCAACTTTCACTTTATCAATTTTGGGTGCAGCATAACCACACATATTAAATGCATCTGCTGTTGCATTGGCATTAACCAAAGTAGGAAGTGAAACAGCCAGTGACGATAAAATCCCGGCCTTTTTTAAAAAATCTCTTCTAGAATCCATAATTTAAAGTTCATGTAAATTTAAAGGGACCAAATGGTCCCTCTAAAAAATCACCTATTTTAAAACAAACTAAACAGTCAATAAGAAAAATCCATTTTGGATTTGGATTTATACTTGGTTCTAACTAAAGAACTTAATCTCTATAACAATAATATAACACTTTTCTCAAAATAAAAAATCAAAATTTAAAGCAATCGTTTGTCTAATCTACACAAACGATTGCTTTAATCTCCTGCAATTGAGATTTTTCAGCAAAAGTATGGTGCTTAGACAAATACAACCTGTCAATTTTATAGAAGAAATATAAAATATGCCCCCGAGGTAAATATATCTACTCTATTTATGGATCTCTATGATTAGGTATTCTCGTTTGGATTATGCCATCTGCAAAGATCGTCAAACCCTGTTATACCATCAAAACTCCGGAGGGACCGCTGTTGCTGATGCGACTGCTGGTGTCCTTGCTGTTACCCTTGCTGCTACAACTATTGCTTTTACAGTTATTGCCGCTACGGTTTTGTTGGTTTTACGGCTGCTGTTACCCTTGCTCCTAAACGATTGTCTAATAATCCTGTTGCAGGAATAAAGGGACTGTACGGAACTACCCATCTAGCCCTGTTGGCTGCCCGCAGAAAAGCAGGAGAAGAGTAAAGTATACAAACGAAAGAAGCCCTTGACTGTTTCCAGCAAGGGCTTCCGTGTAAAAAAAGGCACCGACCTACTCTCCCACCTGTTACGGCAATACCATC
>NZ_MTCM01000006.1 GCF_002000245.1 Sphingobacterium sp. CZ-UAM
AAATGAAGTTTTTGATTCTAACTATTTACATAATCAGAATTCTTTTTTTATATCTCTGATCTTGGATCGAATTGAACTAATTCTTGAATTTGTTCATGACTTTCGTTTGTCTACTCGTCACGCTACATGATTGTGTTTTCTTAAAGAACTTTTTGCGCTTCAACTTCCGTATCCGCTTTATTCCGATGGACATTGCATCCCTCTTTATCTTTTTCTGTTTCCCTCCGTTTCCGTTGGGACTGCAAAGGTAGAAATCTTTTTTGAACTTCCAAAAAACTTTTGAAGTTTTTTTTTCTTTTTCTCTTTTCTGATTTCCGCGTTTAAAATAAGCTGAACGGGATTTTAAATCCTGCCAGGCTCTCTTAAACCTTTCTTTTTTCATGGCTGCCTGCTCTCGCGGCAACCGTCCCTCCCTTGCGGAGTGGTGCAAAGATAGGGAGTTTGTTAACAAACTTCCAAGCTTTTTGTTCTTATTTCTTTTGTTTTTCTGCTAACTGGCTGGAACGGTGGGGGATTGTTTTTGTGAAACGGGATCCCAAAGGGGCCCGGGAGGCTTCGGTGGGGGCCGAAGCGGCCAAGGGAGTACCGGTAAAGACAGATGGTGGGTTAGTACCGGATCTGCGGCGGGATTGGGGGTGGCGCTCCGGAGGAAAGGCTCCGGAAGCGGAAGGATGGTGCCGGGAATACGGTACGGGCAGGGATACCACGGACCGCAAAGGGGCTTTCGCCGGGTCCCCTAGCGCAATGGCGAACCGAAGGGAGGCTGGTTCGGCCTTTCTCCGTCACCTGTCCGTACCTGCTTCGCCCTTCCTTCGGCTTCCACCTATCTTTTACCTATCGTTTCCCTATCCATTCCCTATCATTTAGATAGGTGGACGATAGGGAACGGATAGAGAATGGATAGAGAATTTCCGAACAGGGGGCGAAGCGGGGGCGAACGAGACGCGGGCACTTTCCCATCTGAGCTGCTTCATGCATCAGTCGGGGCTGCTTCACACCTCAGTTAGGACAGCTTCGGGATGAAGCCGTGGTGCGTCCATGCTGAGTCCGTGTTGAGTCCGTGTTTAGCATGCTAAAACAGCTGTAGCAGTACGGCTGCAGCATGCACACATCTGCACTCAGGCTGGTTTAAAGCCCGATTCTGTCCCGGACAGTACCCGAATTACAGCCGAAAAATAATCCAAAATAGGCCAAACACTCGGACTCATTGGCTGGAATCGCCGTTTTTGTAAAGTAAAAGCATTCAAAAATTGCGGATAACAAAATATAAATTCAGCAGATTACTTTCCATAAAAAGCAAAATGCGAACACCGACAAAAGTGCACAATCTCCACTAATAGCGTTGAAGAGTAGCTCAAATATAATTTAAGATAGAAACAGCATTAAGAAGAAAACGCATTGAGCCCTGTGATATCCTGGCCAGTAATCAATAAATGAATATCGTGAGTTCCTTCATATGTAATAACCGACTCGAGATTCATCATATGCCGCATAATTGGAAAATCTCCGACAATCCCCATTCCTCCCAAAATCTGGCGGGATTCACGCGCAATCTGTAAAGCCATATGCACATTATTCCTTTTGGCCATGGAAATTTGCTGTGGGGTTGCTTTCCCTTCATTCTTTAAAAGTCCCAAGCGCCAAGACAATAACTGAGCCTTCGTAATTTCAGTCAGAAATTCAGCCAATTTCTTCTGTTGCAACTGAAACCCGCCAATTGGTCGGTCAAATTGTTGGCGCTCCAGCGCATATTGAACAGCCGTTTCATAACAGTCGATCGCCGCTCCTATAACACCCCAAGATATTCCATACCGCGCAGAATTCAAACAAGACAGCGGCCCACGCATTGAGTTTACCTCAGGCAATACATTTTCAGCAGGGATAAAGACATCATGGAAAACCAGTTCGCCTGTTTTAGAAGCTCGTAAAGACCACTTATGTAATGTTTCCGGTGTTTCAAAACCATCCATTCCACGTTCAACAATTACCCCCCGCACCTTTCCAGCCTCATCGCGCGCCCAAACTACAGCAAGATCACATACTGGTGAGTTTGTAATCCACATCTTGGCACCGTTCAATAAAAAACCACCATTGCTCGCTGTCAATCGCGTTTCCATCCCCCCGGGATCAGAACCGTGGTTCGGTTCGGTTAAACCAAAAGAGCCTACAAGTTCCCCGGAAGCTAGTCCCGGCAAATATTTACGGCGTTGCTCCTCACTACCATAGGTATATATTGGATACATCACCAAAGAAGATTGCACGGAAGCAGCCGAACGAACGGCAGAATCACCGGCCTCCAGTTCCTGCATAATCAAACCATAAGAGATCTGATCTAACCCCGCACCACCATATTCTACTGGAATATAAGGGCCTAAAGCGCCTATTGCACCAAGTTTGGGCATCAAGCCTTCTATGGCCTGATGAGCCTGTGCTGCATCTTCTATAACTGGTTTTATCTCTGACCGAACAAAATCCCGAACAGCACGACGGACAAGTTTGTGCTCCTCCGATAAAAGGTCATCCACTTGAAAATAATCAACATTTATTTGTTTCATAATCGTATAGTCTACATTAGCTTCTCTAAGATAATAAAATATTTTCAAACTGAACAATATTCACACACATCTTGTTTAACAGAATTTTATTCCCTATATTTAACATATTCCACGAATAAAATAAACCATTATGATAAAAAAAGAACTTAAAATACTCGGCATAATATCCCAGAATTTAGGCTCGCCAACAGGCCAAAAGTGGTTTTCTGGTGGTGAGGTATTCGAATCCCTATCTCCTGTAGATGGAAAACTCATTGCAAAAGTGTCAGCTAGCAGCCAGAAGGATTATGAGACGGTCATCAGTAATGCCCAAAACGCGTTCAAAGCATGGCGACTTATCCCCGCTCCCAAGAGAGGAGACATTATCCGTCAACTAGGCGATAAATTACGAGAATTGAAAGCAACACTCGGAAAATTAGTCTCCTATGAGATGGGGAAATCCTATCAAGAAGGTATGGGTGAAGTACAAGAAATGATTGACATCTGTGACTTCGCGCTAGGACTATCCCGACAACTCTACGGCAACACCATTCATTCTGAACGTCCCGGCCATCGCATGTATGACCAATACCATCCTTTGGGTGTAGTTGGTATTATTACCGCCTTTAATTTCCCTGTAGCAGTGTGGGCATGGAATACAGCCATCGCTTTGATCTGTGGAAACACAGTCGTATGGAAACCCAGTGAGAAAACGCCACTATGTGCCATTGCCTGCCAAAAACTATTAGCAGAAATCCTCCATCACAATGGATTACCTGAAGGCATCTCCAACTTGGTCATGGGCGACAAAGAAGTCGGTGAATGGCTTGCTGCTGACAACCGCATCTCCTTGGTTTCGGCAACAGGATCAACACGGATGGGAAAAGAAGTTGCTGTTACCGTCGCACAACGGCTGGGCAAAACACTACTGGAACTTGGTGGAAACAATGCGATTATTGTTACCCCAGATGCAGATCTCAACATGACAATCATCGGTGCCGTATTTGGCGCTGTGGGCACAGCAGGACAACGCTGCACCAGCACAAGACGACTTATCATCCATGAGAGTATCTACGACAAAGTCAAAAAACAACTGACAAAAGCCTATGGGCAATTAAAAATTGGCGACCCTTTGGACACAAAAAATCATGTAGGCCCATTGATTGATAAAGCCGCCGTAAAGTCATACTTAAACGCACTGGACAAAATCAAAACACAAGGAGGAAAATTGCTTATTAAAGGCAAAGTACTGGAAGGTAAAGGTTATGAAAGTGGTTGCTATGTACAACCAGTTATTGCAGAGGTCGAAAATCATTATGAGATCGTGCAACATGAAACTTTTGCTCCCATTCTATATTTAATAAAGTATCAGGGTGACATCGGCAATGCTATCGCACTGCAAAATGGCGTCAGCCAGGGCCTATCCTCCGCTGTAATGACAAACAATCTGAGAGAAGCTGAACTATTTCTCAGCGCTGCCGGATCAGATTGTGGCATAGCAAACGTCAATATAGGCACCTCAGGTGCAGAAATCGGTGGGGCCTTTGGCGGAGAAAAAGATACCGGAGGTGGTAGAGAATCTGGTTCGGATGCATGGAAAGCGTATATGCGTCGCCAGACAAATACCATTAATTACACTACAGACTTACCTTTGGCACAGGGTATAAAATTTGATTTATAAACCATTCAGATTCGAAATTATGAGCAACGTACATGAAAGACTAAGTAAACATATATTGGCAGATGGGTTTCCATTGGTCATGGATATGGAAAAATCGCACGGATCTTATGTTGTCGACGAAAATGGAGATGAATATCTGGATATGTTTAGCATGTTTGCCTCCATGGCCGTTGGCTATAACCATCCCCATTTAGTTAAGCACCGTGAATTTCTAGGGAAGATGGCGGTCAACAAACCGGCGATATCGGATGTATATCCAAAGGAATTCGCAGATTTCGTGGACACCTTCGACCGTGTGGCTATACCAAAAGAACTCCCTTATGCCTTTTTTATTTCTGGCGGCACACTGGCGGTGGAAAACGCACTCAAAGCGGCTTTTGATTGGAAAACAAGACTTAATTTTGCCCAGGGTATACAAAAAGAAGCGAGCCAGGTCATCCATTTTAAACAGGCTTTTCATGGTAGATCAGGCTATACACTCTCTTTGACAAATACACAAGATCCCAGAAAATACATGTATTTTCCAAAGTTTAACTGGCCACGGATAACTAATCCTAAACTTTCATACCCTTTGACAGCAGAAAGTCTCGCCCGGACAGTAAGCCTGGAAGAAAAAGCAATCGCCGAAATCAATCAAGCTATCCACAACAATCCCAACGATATTGCCTGCATCATCATTGAACCAATACAGGGCGAAGGCGGGGACAATCACTTCCGTAAAGAATTCTTTCAGCAACTGCGTCAAATCTGTGACAAGAATGAAATTCTACTTATTTTCGATGAAGTACAGACAGGCATGGGAATTACCGGGAAAATGTGGGCTTATCAACATTATGACGTTATACCAGATGTTCTTGCATTTGGTAAAAAAGCGCAGGTTTGTGGTATATTAGCGAATAAGGAAAAATTTGATCAAGTTGAACATCATGTGTTCAAAGAATCCAGTCGTATAAACTCAACATTTGGCGGAGATTTTATGGACATGCTCCGCTTTAAACTCATCCTGGAAGTTATCGAACAAGAAAATCTTCTGGCCAATGCGACGGAAAAAGGAAACTATCTTAGAACTAGGCTACAGGAAGTTATAAAAAATAGACCGCAGCTCAGTAACTTAAGGGGAGAAGGGCTATTTATTGCCCTAGATTTTGAGTCGGCAGACTCCCGTAATGAATTTATCAAACGAGCTTATTCTAACAAATTGATTATGTTGGGCTGTGGCGAGAAAAGCATTCGCTTCAGGCCGCACCTGAATGTCAGTAAGGAGGATATCGACAAAACAATAACAATTATCAACAAGAGCTTATAATACATAAAATGCAGTATTGATTGGAGGATTAACCGCTAACAATACTGCATTTTTCAATTAGAATAACCGAGATTACTATTTTCGACAAACATTTGGACGGTCTATATCCACAAGTTCCGAGATCCCATATTCATCAAAAAGATCCAGTAGCGCATCCGTTCCTTCCTCTAGTTTGAAATCCATCTCTTCCTTATAAACCGGAATCATCGCATAGAAATTAATGATATTCCCATCTTTTGTTTGAAGCTCCAAAAATTCTTCATTAAAACTCAACATCGGCGGCAATAAGAGCATACAGCCGAAACCGGTATTTGCTATTTCTTCGGCCTCCATCCCATTGGGGATCGTATGGCCATAGCCTAGCCATGTTTTATACTCATGCGGAAAACGCGCCAACCTTTTCAAAAAATAGACTGGCCAGTAATTGTTATCATCCTGAAACTCCTCCTCTCCTATTTTCCAATCCGCGGGAAGTACAACCATTAATTCTGCACGCTCGTAAGCTTGCTTATCATCTATTTCCTCCGGAACGTTCATCGGCAGATCACTCATACCAGAAGTTACCAGGATATTGTACGGATAATTCGCCGTAGGCTTGATCCAATGTACATCGATATGTACAAGTTCAGATATAATTTCGTGAAAGACCAGATCGGGTTCAGCGATATACTTTGCCAAATGATCCTCGATCTCATCCAGATAAACACACTGCACCTCAGGGAATAAATCTTTTGGATCTTTTTCCTCCGGCTGATTTTCATAACGATACACAGTCGAACCTCCGGCAGTAATTTCAACATCTTTCTTTTCGGTAGAAGATTCGTCATCTTCTCCGCTCATGATTTTTTTGACTTTATCCCAAAATGACATATGAAGTGAATAAATGGTTAATTTCCTAAATTATATTTGCATTTCAATTATTCAATAACAGCGACTACTGGTTGCCTAAACCTTGTTTTGACAGGCTTTCCCTTAACTAATGCTGGCATCCACTGTGGTGATTTCCGCATTGCCGCCAATACGGCTTTCGCAAATTCGGGGCTTACCTTCTCCCGATTCTCAATTTCAATATTACAAATAGCCCCATCCTCACAAACGATAAAATTAAGAATCGCAGTCTGTTTGGAGCCATATTTTGCATACGCAACACTATCCATAGCTCCGACAGTTCGTGTCAAATCGAGATTATTCTGTAAAAATCTGGACCAGGCCACCACCCCGCCCTTAAAATAAGGAAAATCATCTACCTTTTGGGCTAGACTATCTGCAGGTATGTTACGAACAACTGCAGTCTGCGCCCGTGAAGTCAAACAAACGATAAAAAGCAGGGCTGTCGAAATAGTAATTTTAAATCTTGGTGAATACATACCTGATCCTATCCATAATCATACCATTTTAACGCGTATTTGGAGCAACTTATTACTTTATTTTCTTCAGATTCAATTTAGGGGCATATCAACATCCGTGATAAAAGCTCCTTGATCATCCAGTAAAAAGCTAATTGGTTGTTCTGGATTTTTAATAATTTCGAACAGGGTTAAACCCCAGGGTTTCCAGAAGTTTTCCAGCACTTGTCCATACGTTTTATTCTGCCAATGATCAAATATTGGCTTCATCGACATGTCCGCTAAAGGCATAGGTTCAACATAAACCTTCTGCGGTGTATTTAGATAAGTGTAATCTGGCAAACGATTAAAAAGGTAAGCAGAATAAAAATAGCGCGCACATAGCTCTTCAAACTGGATGGGATGCAACGTCTTCCCAGCAATTACTTTTAATATGTCCTCATGATAGATATTATTCGTCGCATTATCCTGGAGACAGGCAATGACTGCAAAATCCTTCATTCGAATAGAAAAAATCAAGGTATTGATTTCATCACGATACATAAAGGTATCAGAGGCATTATTAACGGGAACCACAACCAGCGAAAATGGAAATGTATTCTCAAATTCCATCGGAACGACCAACGATTGCAACATTGCATGTAAATTGGTAAAACGTTGAGCCAACGCCTGGGAAAAATTCATCTCCTCACCAGAGGCTTTCTGTTGCCGGATTCCAGCCAGGATCTCGTTGTAGACAACACCATAGATGATCTTTGACATCCATTGAAACAATAATAATGAATCCAACTGCTTCACTGCATCATAACCTTGTTCAAATGCTTGTTCCACGGCACGTTCCATCTGTTCTATTGCTTCAGCTGCATGGATCGAGCACGGCAGTTTTAGAGACTTGTAAGTCACCAGATTTTCGTCCAACATTTTGAAAGGTTTATCTTCCAATTGAAAAGATTTCATCATCCAGACAGGAAATACCTGAATACGCTCCTCTTCAGACTGAAGTTTATTGCCTGTTAAAAAACAAATAGCTGGATCAAACTGAAATTGTTTGAAGGGATTATACAAAGTTGTTGCCATAATGTCAGCAAAGTTAATACAAATCAAAAAGGACACAAGAAAAGCTAACTCTTATTACGCTAGGGTGACTTGCTTATTGAATTTATTTTATTTTCAGAAATTTTTGAAAACTAAAAAACTATATTTAAATTTGAGTAAGAAATAAAAATGAAGATGGAATTACAAGAAGCAAAACAGCAATTTATAGATACTTGGGGAGCGTTGGGTTCCGAATGGGGGATCAACAAATCCGTTGCTCAGGTACATGCATTACTCCTTTCTGCGAGCAACCCCATGTCTACAGACGAAATTATGGAGAAGCTGGTTATCTCTAGAGGTAATGCCAACATGAGTATCCGTCAATTGGTCGATTACGGTATTGTTTACAAAAAACATATTGCAGGAGACCGAAAGGAATATTTCGTTGCGGAGAAAGACGTATTAAAATGGGCCATGAAAATTGCTGTTATGCGCAAACAAAAAGAACTTGACCCGGTCATGGATATTCTCAAAGAAATCAGCAAAAATACCGAAAAAGATAAAACGCCAGAAGGCAAGGAGTTTCATAAGACTGTAAAAGATATCCAGGTATTAACGGATCAACTCGAAACCATCGCCAACAAACTATTCAATACCAGCGGCGGGGATCTGTTGCTAAAATTGATCAAACTAATGATGTGATCTTATGAACTTTAATATCCTTGCATACGCGATATATGGCTTGCTAACCTGCTACATTATCCTTTGGGTAGGTCGCTTGTTTCACAAAAATGGTCGTATTTTTATTCTTTCGTTGTTTAAGAACAACGTTGCACTAACAGACACGACAAACAACTTATTGCTTATAGGATATTATTTGCTCAATATTGGTTATGCCGTCATTCAATTCAGTTACTGGAAACAAATACAAACATTTGGGGATCTGATCAGCAGTATTGCATTAAAAACAGGAACATTACTATTTGTTCTTGTCTGCATGCACTACTTTAATATGCTTGGCATTTATTTTTTCGCTAAAAAGACAAATTCATTCACTATTAAATCATAATATCATGGGAAATTTAACAGTTATCGGGTATTTTATCTATCTGCCCATTGCAATTGCACTGACCTATTATGTTGCGTATGTGCTTTTCAAAAATAGCATCGTGTACATGAATGATATTTTTGCGGGACGACCGGAAGTTGCCAATGCGACAAACAATCTATTCCGTATTGGCTTTTACCTGATGAACCTGGGATTTGCCTTGTATATTCTAGAAATCAGTTTGTATAAGCCCAGTGTACAGGAGCTCATTGAGCGCCTCAGTTATAAAATCGGTGGATTCAGCATTTATTTGGGCGCTATGCTTTTTCTGAATATGTTCCTGTTCTTCCGGGGCAAAAGAATTGCAAAGCAGAGAAGAAATATGCCAGCAACAATTAACGAGTAAAACCAATTTCTAAAAATGGTACTATCATGCCTAAAATAGTTATTGCAGGTGGAACAGGTTTTGTCGGACAATATCTTTCCAAAAGATTCCAAAAAATGGGATATCAGGTCATCCTTATTGGTAGGCAGAAAGAAAATATATCTTGGACTGATACGGATGGTATTTTGGCCGCGCTTGAACATGCTGAAATGTTGATCAACCTCGCGGGCAAGTCAGTCAATTGTCGCTACAATGCCCGCAACAAAGCGCTGATATTTTCTTCAAGAACAGAGACCACAAGTATTTTAGGTAAGGCAATTGAAAACTGCAGCCAGCCCCCTGCCCTTTGGTTAAATGCAAGTACTGCCACAATCTACCGCCATGCCGAAGATCGACCAATGACAGAAAGCAATGGCGAGATCGGAAGGGGTTTTTCTGTCGAGGTCGCAAAAAAATGGGAGCAGACATTTTTCGATTTCCACTTACCCCATACCAGACAGGTTGCTCTCCGGATGGCAATTGTGCTAGGCGCAGATGGCGGTGTGATACAACCTTTTAAAAATCTTGTTCGCTTTGGTTTAGGCGGAATACAGGGGAATGGCAATCAATATTTTAGCTGGATACACATTGAGGATCTTTTCCAGATTATCTTATTTATCCAAAAAAATCGTAAAATAGAGGGGATCATCAATTGTGCGGCCCCCAATCCGATTAGGAATAAAACTTTTATGGAGACTTTTCGAAGCGTCATGCATCGAAAAATTGGTCTCCCGGCACCGAAATGGTTGTTGGAAATAGGTGCTTTATTGATCGGGACGGAAACTGAGCTCTTGTTAAAAAGTCGCTGGGTAATACCGGAAAGATTAACGGAACTTGGGTTTACATTTCAATTTCCAACGATTGGAAAGGCTTTAGACGATATTCTAATCCTGAAATAAACAGCTACGATGTTAGCAACAACGTGGGGTAGGCCGACCTATCCCACGTTAACTTTAAAGTTTTCGAATACCAGCGGAGCATTTACAATAGCGCCCTCACTGTTTTTAACTCCTTTAAACTCCGAGGTCTTCCCTTTTTCCAAAAGATTCTTCATCTCTTTTTCTTCCAGAAAAATGCCGTTCAATGTTCGCCAGATCTTAAAATCACAGCCCCGGGCATAATGATCACATTGTGCCACCCGATCATAGAGAAGGATTAAGCCTTTCTCACATTTAGGACATTTGATCTTCCCCTTTTGCTGTGGTTTAACTTCCTCTTGCGCCAATGATATTCGCAATGCCAATAATTCTTTGGTAATTTTCGCCGTGTAGTCCTTAATATGTTTCATAAAAACATCATAAGAAACTTTATTGGCCCGCATTTCCTCTAACTTCTGTTCCCATTTTCCTGTCAGTGTCACCTTTGCTATCGAACGATCTTTGACGAGGTTATATACGGCTAGTCCTTTTTCCGTTGGAATTAGTTTTTTCTTATCGCGCTTGATATAATCGCGCTGAAAAAGTGTCTCTATCGTGGCCGCACGGGTAGCTGGTGTTCCCAAACCGCAGTCTTTCATCGCTTGACGCATTTCATCGTCTTCAATTTCTTTACCGGATGTTTCCATTGCTTTTAGGAGGGAAGCTTCGGTATGAATCGGACGTGCCTTGGTAAAACGCTCAGCAAGTTCCAACGTCAATATTTGCAGTAATTCCTCTGCCAGTAATTTAGGTAACTGCGCATTCTCATTGTCTTGGTCATCGTTGTTCTTATCTTCATCTGGTGCTTCGATCTGCTCGGCAGAAAGACGCCAGCCGTACTGTTTGATGACCGTCCCCTTCGCAATAAGTTCGACTCCCTCTGCATCTATTGAGACCGTAGTGATATCTTTGATACAGACTTCCGAGAAACTCTCGATCATACGCTTAGCAATCATGTTGTAAATATTCTGCTGTTCTTTCAACATGTGCCCCGGTTTCTCATCAGTCACCAATAATGCATGGTGATCTGTTACCTTTTTATCATCAACGGAACGCTTATTTAACTTTGCTCCAATTAAATTCTTCGCAATGGAAGCAATAGATTCCTCCGCATGATCCGAGAGGTGCTGAAAAAGCTCCTCAATATGTTCAAAAACATCCTCACCGATATAACGGGATCCAGTACGGGGATAGGTAATGACCTTTTTCTCGTAAAGTGTCTGCGCAATACTCAGCGTCTGGTCGGCTGAGTAACCATATTTTTTGTTGGCATCCTGCTGCAGGGAAGTTAAGTCAAACAATAAAGGGGGTTGCTCCTTTGTCTCTTTCGCCTCAACCTTTGCAACGCGTGCATTTGTCCCAACTGTCAACCGGGCGATTGTCTGTTCAGCAACATCTTTTTTATCTATTTTGTTTGAAGTGGCTTTAAAGCTGATATTATCTTTTTCAAAGCCTGCCTGGATTTTATAAAATGCCTGAGGTTTAAAATCTTTATTTTCGAGATATCGAGAACAGATCATTGCCAGGGTCGGTGTCTGAACTCGGCCCAAAGAAAGAAGTCCTTTGTTACCAGCTGCCAGGGTGATTGCCTGTGTAGCATTGATCCCGATCAACCAATCCGATTCTGACCTTGAACGGGCAGACATATATAAACTATCGTATTCCGTTCCCTCTTTCAGATTCGCGAAACCTTCTTTGATGGCCTTATCCGTCTGACTTGAAATCCAAAGCCGTTTAAACGGCACCTTTGAACCCAAGAAATAATAGATATTACGAAAGATTAATTCCCCCTCACGTCCCGCATCCGTTGCTACAATGATTTCTTCAGCCTGCTCTAACAGTGATTTTATTGTATTGAGCTGTTTGACGGCACCAGCGTCATCCATCTGCTTTCCATCCCGCTTTACTTTCTTCGATTCCAGTTTAAAATTTGCAGGTATGATAGGAAGATTGGAAATGGTCCAACTATTATAACCGTAAGCCTGAGGTGTGCACAATTGAACCAAATGACCAAAAGCATAGGTAAAGGCGTAGCCGTTTCCGGCGATATAGCCGTCTTTGACTTCCTTCGCTCCCATCACACGGGCCAGATCACGAGCCACAGAGGGCTTTTCAGCGATTACAACTTTCATTTTAACGTATTGCAATTTGTGTATTGAAATTTGAGACGGTACTTATTAAAGATCTCTTGACCTACTTGCATTTTTACTTTGACCAGATAATTTAGAAATTAACCTAACTAGGCAAGGTCGCTAGCGAATAAAGTACATGGTTCAGCAACTTATTCAATACTAGGAATTGTTATTCCCTTAATTTTACGATAAAGTTCGATGGCATATACATCGGTCATACCAGAAACAAAATCCAGCACACAGCGAATTTTGGAATAGGAATCCTGTTTATCGGTATAAAACTGTTCCGGAATCAGCGCAACTAATTTTTTATCGTAATTATTTTTATTCTTTTTGAGGTATGCAGGCACAAATTCTTTTAAGAGCGCATCCATGACACGATAACCAGCGATCTCGATCTGTACCACTGTGGGGGCATTATAGATCTTCGCTATGGAAATTTTCGAAATCTTGTTCATTTGTTTTACGATATTCTCATCCAAGGCATCCATCAATGCGGACGAAAAAGTTCCCGATAAAAACTGTTCTTGCTCACGAACAAATACATCGACGCAACCTTTGATCAGTGTATTAATTGCCTTGGCGCGTAAAAGCGCTACACGGCTCGGGGTATCAAGCAAGCCATCCAATCGTTCACGAAGATCCTCCGAACCGCATAACGGTAACAAAAGTTCCTCTACCTCCTGGTAGGATAATATTTTTAAATGATGGGCATCCTCCAAATCAATAATATTATAACAGATATCGTCGGCAGCTTCGACGAGGTACACCAAGGGGTGCCTCAGATAGCCCTTGGGATTGGAAGGATCTCGTAATAGGCCTAACTCGTTCGCAATTTTCTCAAACGCCTTTTGCTCTTCAGTAAAAAAACCATATTTTTTGCGATGATGGCTTTTTTTGACATGCCCATCAATCGCTAAACAGGGGTATTTCACGATAGATGCCAATGAGGTATACGTCAATGCAAATCCTTTTGGATCCTTTCCCTGAAAAGCGTGGGTTAAAATCCGTAAAGCATTGGCATTACCTTCAAAATGGGTCAGATCTGCCCATTCTTCGGCTGTTACCTGTTCCTGATATTTCCGCCCATCTCCGTCTGTGAAGTAAGTAGATATTGCCGACTCACCGGAATGTCCAAATGCGGGATTACCCAGATCATGGGACAGACAGGCTGCTGAAATAATATTTCCGACCTCCTGTAGGAATGGGTATTCAGCATCTATATTCGGGTTTTCCTCCTTTAACTGGGCGTAAAACATGCGCCCAAGTGAACGACCTACACTGGCGACCTCTAAGCTATGTGTCAGTCTATTGTGGACAAACACAGCTCCCGGAAGCGGAAAAACCTGGGTTTTATTCTGTAATCTTCGAAATGGGGAAGAAAAGATCAACCGATCATAATCCCGTTGAAATTCCGACCGGGCCACAAGATAGCTGTCAGCTGTTCTATCTTCATAACCCCAACGTTTTGCAGAAAGCAAATCTTTCCAGTTCATTTTTTCAGACATAGCGCAAATATACCATTTCTCCAATAATTGGTTTGAACCAAATCTCAAAATGACAAATTTTACAGGGAGGTGTTACCAGGGGCATTTATATACAGGTTATATTCTGTATCTTTAACTTTCAATACCAATAGGAACAATCATGACTAAATATCAATCACTTATTCCAAAGTATTTTGACAGCGTAATAGAAGGAAAAAACACCCATTTACTTTTATTAAAAAATGAGGGTGGTATGCAGGTGCTCTTAACGGATTATGGTGCTCGTATAGTCAGTATCTTAGTCCCGGATAACAAAGGCAATTTGGTGGACGTTGCACTCGGGTTTGATTCAATTCAGGGCTATCTGGAAGCGGACGAAAAATACCATGGCTGTACTGCCGGCCGCTTTGCAAACCGTATTGCAAATGGCAAATTTGAGCTTAATGGAAAACAGTATACACTTCCTCAAAATAATGGGATCAATTGTTTGCACGGAGGTATCTCTGGCTTTCACGATAAAGTTTGGGACCGCAGAGTAACCTATCAATCTCATGTAGAATTTTATTATGTTTCAAAAGATGGTGAAGAAGGCTTTCCTGGAAACCTAAAAACAATGGTCTCTTATACCCTGACCAGAAACAACGAGATCATCATCAAATATCATGCGCAGTCCGATGCGGACACCCCTATAAATTTAACAAACCACACCTATTTCAATCTTGATGGAGAAGGAAGTGGGGATATATTACAGCAGGTGCTTCAGATAAATTCAGACGAGGTGCTATTTGTAGATGAACATCAAATACCCACTGCCATCGTACCCGTAGAAGGCACTCCCTTTGACTTTAGATTACCCAAAAAGATTGTGCAGGATATTACAGAAAATGATGAGCAGCTCATCTTGGCTAAAGGGTATGATCATTGTTATGTCAACAATAAACCGATTTCCCAACCCTGTGCAACAGCCTATTCCAAAAACACGGGGATTCAGTTAGATGTATACACTACCGAGCCTGGTGTTCAACTTTACACGGGGAATTGGATGACAGGAAATGACATCGGTAAAAGAGGCAATAAATATTTACCTTATGCCGGATTTTGTCTGGAAACACAGCATTTCCCAGATAGCCCCAATCAAGCTGACTTTCCTTCAACATTGCTAAAAGCCGGAGCGCAATTTGATTCGGAGACGCACTTTAAGTTTTCAATAAAAAAATAACAAAAAAGAGCTGTGGTTACTTTCCCACAGCTCTTTTTTGTTATTCCATTCGACACCCAACTCTCAGTTTCATCCGCGGCATCAACGTCACATTCCAATCTTATTTTAACAGTTCTTCCAGCGCTTTTTCTACTTTCTCGAACCCGAAAGTCGCCATTACTTGCTGAAACATCCGTTGAATCTGATCATTACAGAGGTTTCCGATGCTACCTTCATGCATGTGATTTACCTCTTTCGAAGGTTTGAAACGTCCTTCATCAATATCGATACCGATCTTCCGATAGGCTTCACGGAAAGGCACGCCTTTGAGTACCTCATTGTTTACGACTTCTACCGAGAATAGATAATCGTATTTAGGGTCATCAAGAATATTGTCCTTTACGGAAATATTTTCCAACATAAAGGTGGCGATTTCAAGACATTCATTAAGCGATTTAAAAGCTGGGAATAAATTTTCCTTTAATAATTGGAGATCTCTATGGTAACCTGAAGGAAGATTTGTTGTCATCAGGGCAATCTCATTTGGCAAAGCCTGAATCTTATTGCAACGGGAACGAATCAATTCAAAAACATCCGGGTTTTTCTTATGCGGCATAATGCTCGATCCGGTTGTCAGATGTGCCGGAAATGAAATAAAACCAAAATTTTGATTGATATATAGACAGACATCCATCGCGAATTTAGCCAGGGTTGCCGCAATAGCACTCATCCCCTGCGCCAGAATACGCTCGGTCTTTCCTCTTCCCATCTGGGCATAAACCACATTATAATTCAAATCTTCAAAACCCAATAATTGCGTTGTCATCGTTCGGTTTAATGGAAAAGATGAACCATAGCCCGCAGCAGATCCCAATGGATTTTTATTGCAGACTTTCCACGCAGCTTTCATCATTTCAAGGTCATCTACCAAGCTTTCTGCGTAGGCGCCAAACCACAAACCAAAAGAGGAAGGCATAGCAATCTGAAGGTGTGTATATCCCGGAATTAAAATATGCTTATAACGTTCACTAAGTTGAATCAACTCATTGAAAAAAGCTTCCGTATTATGAATAATATTTTGGATTTCGGAACGGAAATATAATTTCAGATCTACGAGTACCTGATCGTTGCGGGATCGTCCCGAATGAATTTTTTTCCCAGCTTCGCCAATACGTTGTGTCAATAACATCTCAACCTGAGAATGCACATCTTCTACCGAATCTTCAATCTGAAAATCTCCTGCTAAAATTTCCTTATAGATATTTTTCAATTCCTTTTGTACCACAACAAGATCTTCATCAGTCATGAGATTGATACTATTCAACATTCGTGTATGCGCCAAAGAGCCCAATACATCCGCTGCTGCTAGTTGCAGGTCCATTACACGGTCATTACCTACAGTAAATGATTCCACAAATGAATCAACATCTATATTTTTTTGCCAGATTTTCATTAATATATTTTTTGTTTTTTGATAACGAAATTAAAATGAGCCGATTCTGCATTTCGGTTTAGTGGCTGATCATGGCCCAGAATAATTTCATCAGAATATTTATTAGTACATCTATTATGTCTTTCCATTGAACACTTCGCTATATGCCCCAAGCGAAAAAGCTTCTTATCCTTTACTCTGCCCTACGCGATACCGGATTTGCTGTTTAGCGCGTCAAATAATCCTAAGCCATATCTATCTTCCGTTCTAAAACGACCGATTTGATTACGGATATATACTTACAATATTAACAGGACAAAAATACCAATTGCAAATGGTTATATCAATGCCAAGCTGTTTTAGGTGCAACATTATTCATGGGAGGGCTAAAAGCAGAATTTTTAAGGCCCGAAAAACAGTGTTACAAAAAAAATCAAATGTTAAAAGTTTGTTAAATCGCAATAAACACATTTTATAAGTAACCACTCACTTTATTTTTAAAACTTATTTTGTCAGTTTTTTAAGTATTCCTATGTTTGTAGTGTAAGGGAGATGAAAAATTAGAAGTTGGTAAGGTTAGTAAATACTTACCACTTTAAATACACCGAATTTTAGAACCAAATATGATAGACCCCAACGTCTTAAAACTTGCAAGAAATTACCTAACCAATTGTGAATCGAAATTTAAAGGCACGTCAAACCAAGATGTGCCTTTTTTCATGCCTTTTCCTCCGCTACAGTTCGGCCTTAGTCAATCTGCGAGCATAATATTCTTGCCTAAAATACTTATCTTTGTTTATCATATTGAGAATATTCAACATAAAACGTATACGATGGGAACAGAAAGCAAGAGACAGCAACGTTTTGCTGGAGTCATTCAACAGGATTTAGCAGCATTATTTCAACGGGAAGGTAACGCATGGGCTCCAGGGGCATTCATTACAGTTACACGTGTTCGAGTTACTCCGGACTTGGCGATTGCACGGGTTTATTTGAGTTTTTTAAACACAAAGACCGCACAGGATGATATCAAATCTATCCGTACCAAAACATCCGAGATACGATATAAGTTGGGCTCAAAAATTAAAAACCAGGTAAAAATTGTCCCACAGCTGGAATTTTTCTTAGACGATACCAACGAGTACGTGGAGCACATGGACAAATTGTTTGAAGAAATCAGTAAAGAGCCCCGTCAACCAGAAGAATAATGTACTTTAAATTGGCTTATCTAAGAATCAATGGTATTTGAACTGGATAGCAAAAAACTGGAATTTCCACATCCTAGCTACGCCGAAAAAGATGGCTTATTGGCCATCGGCGGAGATCTTTCGGCTGATCGCCTGCTATTGGCTTATAGCAATGGTATTTTTCCCTGGTTTAGTGACGATACCCCAATATTATGGTACGCACCCGATCCCCGGTTTGTCATTTATCCATCCAAGATAAAGATCAGCAAAAGTATGGCTTCCTTTATGCGGAAAAATACGTTTTCTATCTCTATAGACCAAAACTTCAATGATGTTATCAGCTCTTGTTCTTCGATCCATAGAAAGGACCAAGAGGGAACATGGATTACAACCGACATGATCAAGGCTTATACGAAGCTGTATGAAATGGGCTACGCACATTCTGTGGAGGTATGGCAAGAAGGATCACTTGTTGGTGGACTCTATGGTGTACTGATCAATGGTGTATTTTGTGGTGAAAGCATGTTTTCCAAAGTACCCAATGCGTCCAAAGCTGCACTCATCTTTCTCGCACAGGAAATAGACCTCCGACTGATAGACTGTCAATTTCATACGTCTCATTTGGAAAGTATGGGCGGCGAATACATTTCCTTGCCTGATTATTTAGCAATATTAACAAAAGACCCAAGATATGAACAGTCCCTATAGCAAATATTTTGATATTGATGGAGCAGTAACCTACTTAACCACACCTGGCTCAGGTCTACTTTCACGTGAAACAAAGCAATGGCGGGCACAGCGCGATCAAGAATTCCATACTACCGATACGATACTCCGTGAACAACAGGGTGCTGCTTTGGATTCCTGCAGAAATACACTTGAACGATTCTTCCATTGCCCAAAGGGCAATGTGTTTCTATCAAGCTGCTTTTCTTTTGCCTTCAACGCGCTGTTAGCAGGCTTACCTAAGCATTATAAGGTTCTACTTCTGGACAATGATTACCCGTCTGTAAATTTCCCGACGATAATAACTGGCTTTGAGCATAGATTCGTCAATATGGATGAACAGCTTGAAGCAAATATATTGGATGCCATAGCGACCTTTAAACCCAACGTACTGATTCTTTCCATTGTTCAATATATCTCTGGTTTAAAAATTGACCTATCCTTTATACAGGAATTAAAACACCAGCATCCAGATTTGTTAATCATTGGCGATGGAACACAATTTTTAGGAACCGATTTATTTGATTTTAATGCTTCAGGATTTGATGCTGTTATTAGTAGTGGATATAAATGGTTAATGGCCGGATTTGGAAATGGCTTTATCCTGCTTAATGATCGACTGAAAGAACTCCTCTATGCTGATATTCAGAAAAACTACAGTTACCTCAACAATCAATGGATGAATAAGTCTGTGGTACAGTTATGTTTTGAACCAGGACATTTGGACACTTTGGCCCAGGGGACCTTACAACAGTCTTTAATACAACTTGAGCAATGGGGCTATGCCGCTACTGTCTCGTATACACAGGATCTGGTGGCGCAGGCCCGGGCTGAACTGGCCAACAGAGGATTGCTCCTGGATCGCATTACCAATAGACGTCCGCAGAGTAACATCTTCAATATACAGATCGACCCCAAAAATTTTCAGCTTCTGATGGACGAGGGTATAAAATGTTTCCCTCGCGGATCCGGTATCCGAGTAGGATTCCACCTATACAATGATCATACAGATCTTGAAAAACTATTACATATTATAGATACAAAAGTAAATTAATCATGAAATTTAGAATAGGCGACCTAGTCAGGTTTGTAGATGAACCCATAGAAGGGCACATCACTTCCATGCAAGCCAACGATATTGTCGGAGTAACCGATGAGACAGGATTTGAAATACCTGTTCCAATGGACAAGATCACACTCGTTTTTGGAAATATGAGACGGGCGGACGACGAGCTTGACCAGCATGCAGCTCCATTGACTCCCCATCGTTTTATAGAAAAAGGGATTTTATTGGCCATTTCCGGAGATCACAAAGATGGATTGGCCAAGTTACATATCATCAATGAAACAAGTTACGAACTCCTGGTATCAGTTTCCGAAGCGACTGCAAATAAAGTGAAAGGTCTTTTTAGCAATAAAATACCGCCACATGATTCGATTCAATTTTATACAGGAAACTTCGCAAATGTAGGCAAATGGCCGACTTTCCGTTTTCAGATCATCAGACACAGCAGCAGTTTACAGGAACTGACAAATCCGATCAATAAAGAACAGCGCGTACGTCCAGTGGACCTGACCAATCCAAAAGTGCTGCATGAAATTTTAGATGAGAAAATCTGGTCCTATGAGTTAGACAAAATTGAGGAAGATCTGGGCTTAGATAAATTAAAAGCTCATTTTATACCACATCGTCCCAATAAAAAATAAGCTAGATATTTAATCTAGCTTATTTTTTAAATGCTTACTCCTCTGTTGAAACAATCTTCTTTGTGCTCAAAAGTAATAGTAGGATCCCTACAAAGTAAACTATCCATCCCCAGCGCATGTGCAGCGATTTTGAAAGCAGCTTGTCGGCAAAGCCCCAGCCAAAATAGTTGTTGATTTTAAACCATACAGCGACAATACTGATAAGATACCAACTTGCTGCCAATCGGCTCATCCACTGATAGGCACGCACTGCACGAACAAAAAATAGCAATGCTGTTACCCCCAAAATCAACATGGTAATAAAAAATAGATAGGCATCCACCTGATAAAGGTTCCAATTACCTTTGATAGGAA
This sequence comes from Sphingobacterium sp. CZ-UAM, assembly GCF_002000245.1. Taxonomy (GTDB): domain Bacteria; phylum Bacteroidota; class Bacteroidia; order Sphingobacteriales; family Sphingobacteriaceae; genus Sphingobacterium. The sequence continues at coordinate 20,515 of NZ_MTCM01000006.1, forward strand.
CTTTTAAGAATGGAGTCATACTGGACAGAAAACAAATGACAAGTCCAACAATGGCAAAATACTTCCTTATGATAAGCATGGTTCAAATAACTTTAAAACTGACACGAATATAAGTTGAATATTGCCACTTATATAACTTGTCTTCTATTTTTTGAAAAATTAATCTATTTTTAAAACGAAATTCTCGTACAGAATTCCGGTCAAAAGACGATACCTCAGAAGCTCACAGTAGCCTGTGAAAAAATTAAGTGCATAATAGCACCTCTCTGAAAGGAATTCTTACTTGAAAGTTTATTTTAAATTTAAGCCAGATATTGGACATGAAAAGAGTATTTGAAGAAACTGCATCGGAGCAGGTACCTCAGCCGAAATCAAAGAAAAAAACATACATCATTATTGGGATTGTCTTGTTATTGGTTATGCTTTCAGGTGGTGGATATTATAATTATGTACAGCGACAAGATCTTGATACTATTCCTTTAGACAGCAGCGCAACAGCTGTAGACGGATTTGAGAATGCGGATCCTAAAGATCTCGAAGAGGCTGATGGCTGGAGTAGCATTGGAGACTACGCCCATTGGAACAATGCCATCTTTACAATTCCTGAATATGACAACATTCCATTGCGTTATCGCAGAGGCATTACAAAAATTTTTATGGAAAATAGCTACCTGGAGCCGTCCGGTGATAAACCGATCTATAAATTTACCCGCATAAAGGATCGTGCAAAGTCGGTTTTCTGCTATGGTAATTTCACAGATCGCCCTGACGCGGACAATTGGAACAAAGAAATGGCTTTTCTTGTGGAAAAGAACGACTACCAAAGCAGTGCAATCTGGATTATATCAGCAAAAGGGGATATCTTATTCTGGAAAGAATATTCCAGTGAGCTTCCTCTGATCAATAGCTTTAAAAAAGGGCAGAAGATTTTTATGGATGAGATGAAATTAGTACCAGCTCCAGCTGATGGCATTATTGTCAAAAACAAAAGTTCCAAATACGCTTTGATTTATAATAAGGGAACAAAAACTTTTGATACTTATTACCAGTATAGTGATGATGAAATCCAGGAGGCAACCACTTCCGAAGAAGGCCCTTATGTAGAGGAACTGGAAGATATAACGGTTGACTCAGCGCAAACAAATACAGGCAATAATGAATAGTTTAATACCTTGGAGAAACTGAAATTCTCATCACGCATCAGCGTGATGAAAATCACTCGGTCAAAAAACAAAGGTTAAAACATTAAAAAACAACACCTTACATATAAAAACCAATTATTTAAAATCTTTCTAAATTAATCCGTTTGACAGATTTTTGACACAAGCACAAAGCATTTAAGCTACATTTGTACCGTTAAATATAAGCGAGGGATTAGAGCTTTGAAAAATCTTAAAGTATTAGCGTTTACTCATAAACATGTCGAACTAAAAGATCTAGGTAATCTAGTGATCTGCAATGAGGATTTAGAAAGTCGCCTCATTAACTTGAAACACAGCCTGGATATTCCGGAGATCTTTTACATTGGTACTTGTAACCGAGTAGAGTTTGTATTTTACGGAGCTCACGAATTGACCAACGAATTTATTGCGGAGTTTATGGGAAAATTGAATTTCTGTGTTCCGCAAGAGCGCCTTCAATGTTATTTGGGTCAGGTCAACAAATATGAAGGAATGGATGCTTTGCATCATTTACTTCGTATGTCCTGTTCACTCGAAAGCCTTGTTGTCGGTGAAAAAGAAATCCTGGCTCAGGTGCGTAGAGCTTATGACCGCTGTAGAGAAGCGGGATTTACCGGTGATTTCCTTCGTTTAATGATGGATCGTCTTGTAAAGACAGCAAAAGAAGTCTATACCTACACTAAAATTTCCAGAAATCCGATTTCTGTTGTCTCCCTTGCTTACCGCAAACTACGTGAATTAAAGTTGGTTGAAAACCCTAGAATACTTATTATCGGATCAGGGGAAACGAATCAAAACCTAGCAAAATATTTCCAGAAAAATCAAAAAGCGAAGTTTGTTGTTTTTAACCGTACTCTTGAAAACGCAAAAGTTTTAGCAGAGGAACTCCATGCAGAGGCTTATCCTCTTGCTGAAATCGGCGCATACAAAGGCGGATTCGATATTCTAATTACCTGTACTGGTGCACCTACGTCGATCATTAACAATTCCCTGTACCAATCGCTATTAAACGGCGAAACAGATAAGAAAATTATCATTGATTTGGCTGTTCCAAATGATATTGATGCCGAGGTAATTAAAAATAACCCCATCCATTACATCGAAGTCAGTAGCTTGCAGGCTATCGCGGAAAAAAATATCCAGGAACGCTATAATGAACTGGACAGTGCTGAAAAAATCATCCAAGACAATATCCAGGAGTTTTTACCACTGATCAAGCAAAGACGTGTGGAAGTTGCCATGCGTGAAGTTCCTGAAAAGATCAAAGAAATCAAATCATTTGCTTTAAACGAGGTCTTTGCTCAGGAAGTACAGGCATTAACACCCGAAGCAAGAGAAGTATTGGAAAAAGTCATCAACTATATGGAAAAGAAATACATCAAAGTTCCCATGGTTATGGCAAAAGAGATCCTGGTTAAAACACCGGAGACCGAGAAAAACTAGTTGCAATCGTATCGCAGCAATAGTTTCCTAACAAAATATATTTCCCACTTTTTGACGTGCAGGCCGTAATAATGTTCGTACGCAGTTTCCTTTTTGTCAAAATTTTCCTTCGCTTTTCTTAATTTTCGGTTTATCAATCATTTCCTACTAGATAATGACAGTAACGTGTCAACATATTCCACCTATTTATTTATTTTTGCTTCGATAAATGGTATTAAACACATTTTAATAGGTAAAGTAAAATAACGTGAATAGAAAACTAATTATTGGCACCCGGGGAAGTGTTCTTGCCATGTGGCAGGCAAATTTTGTGAAAGACCGATTACATGAAATCGGTATTGAAGCAGAGTTAAAAGTCATCAAAACTCAAGGCGATATCATTCAACATCTCCGTCTGGATAAATTGGAAGGAAAAGGATTTTTCACGAAAGAACTTGAGGAAGAGCTTTTAAATGGAACCATCGATTTAGCCGTACATTCACACAAAGATTTACCTACGATCAACCCGCCAGGATTAATTATTGCGGCGGTTTCTGAACGGGAAGACCCCTCCGAATTATTAATTATTCACAAGGATTGCGTTGATATCAAGAAACGCCTATCGTTAAAACATAATGCTACTGTTGGAACATCTTCTAACCGTAGAAAGGCGCAGATATCGGCATTGCGTCCCGACCTGGAATTCGACGATCTAAGGGGCAATCTACAAACAAGAATGCAAAAACTGCGGGATGAACAATACGATGCGATCGTGCTTGCAAAGGCGGGTATCAGCCGTATTGAAATGGATATCTCTGATTTTCATGTCGAAGAAATTCCACCGGTCGAAATTATCCCTGCTCCGGCACAAGGTGTATTAGCCATTCAGATCCGTGAAGTCGACAAAGAACTTTTTGAAGCATTACAACCGCTTAATAATGATGAAGTTGCCAAAACCATTGCTGTGGAACGTTTGGTACTGAACAAATTTGATGCAGGATGTCATGCACCACTCGGATGTTATTGCCGCAAAAGCGGTGATGAATATGAAGCTTGGGCTTCCATTGCCGATACAAGTGAAGATTTTCCGGATCGTGTATACTTGAAAGATGCTGATCCGGACCGACTGGCGGAGCGTATTTTCAGCAAGTACGCCAAAGACCGTAAGTTACCTCGATCTGTCTTTATTTCCAGAGAGGTAGATGAAAATTCCTATTTCGCACGGGCAATGGCTAAACACAATATTTCCATCGAAGGCCGATCATTGATCAAAATATTTCCGATCATCAACAAACTGGATCCTTTTATCCTAAAGCATGTTGATTGGATTATATTTTCAAGCAAAAACGGGATTGAGCATTTTTTCAATCTGGAGCCTCGGTTAAGTAAAAAGACCAAAATAGGCGTGATCGGTCGTGGATCAGAGGAAATACTACGCAAGTATGATCGCGTAGCGGATTTTTCCGGTGACAGTGAAGGGATTAACATGGATGAAATCGCTAAGAAATTTGCCGAATTGGCAAATGGTGGAACGGTACTTATCCCGCGTGCAAAAGAATCGCTTGAGACGATTCAAAAAGCATTAAGTCCAGAGACTAAAATCATTAATATCCCAGTCTATGAGACTGTATTGGAGGAGGATGTGGATCCGTCCAATGCTGAAGTCCTCGTATTTACCAGTCCTAGCAATGTTGAGGCCTATTTTGCGGACAATCTTTTAGAACCGGGACAAAAGGTCATCTGTATCGGTCGTTCAACCGGGGCGAAGTTTGATGAGATGAATGTTCCCTACACACTTCCATATTCTCCAGATGAGATCGGTCTTTCAGAGGCTGTATTTGGCTTGGAATATTAATCGTATTGAGTAGTTAGTATCCAGTATTGAGAAGTTGGCAAAAAAATTTTTAGTCTTGGTCACTGAGCAACACTGGATTACTGGATCATAAATAAATTAAATATAATGTTACAACGTCCGAGAAGAAATCGTAAATCTGCCGTGATTCGCGACATGATTCAAGAGACACGTTTAGACGCGTCGAATTTGATTTTTCCACTTTTTATTGTAGATGGCCAAAATCAAAAAACCGAGGTTAAATCCATGCCGGGTATCTACCGTTATTCAATAGATAATTTATTGAAAGAAGTGGAGAGCTGCCTCAAATTAGGCTTACGTTCATTTGACCTTTTTCCCAATATCGAAGAATCATTGAAGGACAAATACGCAACAGAGAGTTACCGCGACGGAAGCTTGTATTTACGGGCCATTGAAGCAGTAAAGAAAAATTTTCCGGAAGCCTGTATTGTCACCGACGTGGCGATGGACCCTTACAGTAGCGATGGTCATGATGGAATTGTTGAGAATGGCGAGATCCTAAATGATGAAACGCTGGAAGTATTGGGCAAGATGGCACTCGCACATGCGCAGTCTGGTGCTGATATTATTGCACCATCGGATATGATGGATGGACGCATCGGATATATTCGTGAACTATTGGACCATAATGGCTTCACAAACGTATCTCTAATGTCCTATACTGCTAAATATGCGTCGGCCTATTATGGACCCTTCCGGGATGCTTTGGGCTCAGCTCCAAAACATGGTGACAAGAAAACCTACCAAATGAATCCTGCTAATGCAAAAGAAGCGCTTATCGAGGCACAACTAGATTCCCAAGAAGGTGCGGATTTTCTAATGGTCAAACCGGGACTACCCTATTTAGATATAGTGAAACTTCTGGCTGATAATTTTGATCTTCCAATTGCGGTGTATAATGTCAGTGGCGAATATGCCATGTTAAAAGCAGCCATACAAAATGGCTGGCTGGATGAACGTGTAATCCTGGAAACTTTATTAAGCTTCAGACGCGCGGGCGCAACAGCGATTTTATCGTACCACTCGAAAGAAGTCTTGGAAAAGGGCTTTATTTAGGCAATTCTTGATTCCTTACGTTTCCATGAGACTTATCTTCGCAAAAAAAGATAACTTCGCATTCAAATATAATGACTATGCAAGCACCTGATATTTCAAGAGCAAAATCTGCTGAATTATTTGAAAAAGCAAAACAATATTTCCCAGGCGGTGTGAACTCTCCGGTTCGGGCTTTTAAATCCGTATTTGGCACCCCATTATTTATAGAACGAGGCGACAAAGCACATCTTTGGGATGCCGATGGCAATGAGTTCATCGATTTCTGCTGTTCGTGGGGTCCTTTGATTTTGGGACACAATAACGATCAAGTTCGCGAGGCCGTTGCCGCACAATTAAGTAAAGGATTGAGTTTTGGTGCCCCCACTGCGCTGGAAAATCAACTCGCCGAATTGATTATTGAAAAAAATAAATATATTGAGAAAATCCGCTTCGTCAGTTCAGGAACCGAGGCTGTGATGTCCGCAATCCGCTTGGCAAGAGGATATACCAAACGCGATAAGATCATCAAATTTGACGGATGTTACCATGGTCATTCGGATTCGCTTTTAGTGAAGGCTGGTTCTGGACTGGTTACTTTCGGAGAAACTTCTTCGGCTGGCGTTCCCAAAGCTTTTGCAGATGAAACAATCGTCATCGAGTTAAATGACAAAGAGGCGCTGAGAGCGGCTTTTACAGAATTTAAAGATCAGATTGCTGCAGTGATCATTGAAGGTATTCCAGCCAACAATGGTCTATTGATGCAATCCAAAGAATACATGCATTTCCTACGTGATATCACAAAAGAAAATGGCAGTATGCTAATCATGGATGAGGTCATTACCGGATTCCGTATCGGTTTTGAAGGAGCGTCTGCTTACTACGAAATACAGCCGGATATTATCACCTATGGTAAGATTATAGGCGGTGGTATGCCAGTAGGAGCCTATGGAGCATCCAAAGAGCTTATGGCCTGTATATCACCTGATGGTGCCGTTTATCAGGCTGGTACCTTATCAGGGAATCCTGTGGCCATGGCAGCAGGTATTGCAGCCTTAACTATTTTAGCGCAAGATGATTTCTATACAAACTTAAATGCGAAAACTGCAGCATTCGTACAGAATCTGCGCGATTATATCGCTGAAAAAGGCTATAAAGTACAATTATTCCACGTTGCCTCTATTTTCTGGTTTGCATTTACTGAGCAAGAAGATATTAAGAAAGCAAGTGAAATTGATCCCGCTTCCATGGAATCCTATAAAATCATGCACCGCGAACTCTTAAATAGAGGGGTTTATTTCGGTCCTTCGGGCTATGAAGTTGGTTTTGTTTCTGCGGCGCATACCGACGCGGATTTAAGTACCGCCAAGAAGCATATTTTCGATGCTTTGGACATCGTCTTTCATCCATAAAAGGAAAGTATAATACAACAATGCCCCAAAAACTAAAATAGTTTTTGGGGCATTTATATGCTGTTTAATCAAGAATCTCTGTCTGAACTAAAGCTCCTGTTGAACTACAGTATGGGTATCAGCCAATTTAGTAGTGCGCTTTTTATCCTTCGATTTTATCTTATTCAATCCCTGAACAAGCTCATCCAGCGAAAACTTACCTTTTATATCCATAAATACACTTTCATCTCCTTCGTCATGGACCAATAGCGAAACCCGGCTGATCACATTATCTTTATCAATGCGCGCATTAATTGAGATCTCCTCCCCTTCACTGTTAATCACCAGTAGCTCCTCAAATTTATTTTTCTTTAAAAACTTATGGTAATCCTCCAGAATCAACGCATTCTTTTCCTGATCATTATTTGATAACGTCATCATCCTGAATTTTTTCAACTTTTTGACGATATCCGCCATGACCTTTGCATCCTCATCGTTCTCATCCTGCAAGGCCTTTTTGATAAATGGTTTTGTCAACCACATCGGCAAATTGATGGCAACGATCTCTGCATTATTCGAAACATTGGATCCCCTGACGAAATCCATGTTGGAGCCTTTTTTAATGATGCAGGATTGCAATGAAAATAGCACTCCAATTAGGCATAACAATGTTAGTAATCTCTTCATAACGTTTACTTTTTATTGTTATTCTGTTTGTCTTTATTTACTTTGTTGCTTCCCTCATTGACCAAGTTAGTCACGTCTTTCAAAGGAATTGCCCCGTCAAGAATCATAAATAAGTTCTGCCCATCTCCATTTATTGTCAGCAACAAATTATTTAGGATATCCGCATTCGCAGACATATTTTCAACCATGAACCGGATGTCTTGACCTTCATTATTGAGCGACATAAGTTCCTCGTATTTTAAGTTTGAAACAGCTCCACGAATAATACCCGTCAAGTCCTTATCTTCGCCATCTTCTACAATCAACATACGTAAAGATTTAACATTCTTGAGTAGCGGTGTAATCGTCTGCATATCCTCATCATCAATTTTTAAGTTTCCCAACAATTTGAACATAGGGGCGCCAATTTTAAGCGTCGTTACTCCTTTTTTCCCTTGATATTGCTCGAAAAGTTTATCTAACTTGGAAATCTGTGCGTTTGCCATACTTGCTACAAGTAATAGGCAAGCTATTAATAATCCTTTCATATTATTTTAGTTAATCGATATTGACATTTGTTTTATATTCATTGCTTTATCTACACCATTTTCCAGATTATTTGCCAATAATCCCAGTGAACGGAGCGTCAGTTCTACAGCCTCCTCTTCGTTGGCAACAGGTTTACCGTTTAATACAACATAATCCGCTTGATAGCCTTCCTCCATTTGTTTTAAAGATTGGACAGCCTTCTTCTTTTTCGCCATCATTCGCTTTGATTGCACCTGCTGATTGGAATGCGTCGAAGTATTTGCCATGAGCATTGCACTTCGTTTCCTGTCCCCGCTTGTTATGGTCTCCACGTCCGAATGAACTGTTGCTTCACTGTGCTCCGTCAGCTCCGTTGTCGACGGTCTTTGAGGTTCTTTCAGCTCTTTATTAGCAAGTACCGACGGCTGTGTTGCTGGCTCTTGATTCAGATAAAAGGTTAATCCCATAACCGCTAGGAGAATTGCCGCAGCAGCATATTTTATCCAGATATTGTCTCGCCATTTGATGATTTTCTTATCTGCTTTGACTTGATTTTCAAAATCCTCAAACGACCAGTCCATTTTCACATTCTTTTCCTGATCTAATAGCTGAAAAAACAGTTCATCCGATTTTTTCAGTTCCCTTTCTTCCTCCGATGACGACTTGCCATCAAAGTACTTATCTTTCAATTCCGCTAATCTTCTGTTTTTCATCATTACAAATTTGAGTTTCACTATTAATGAAGCTATTAGATCTATTTTTTATTTGAATAAATCCGGAAGCTTTCATAATCAAATAGCTTTGTCAGCTGCTCCTTTACTTTCTGTCTAGCCCGCATCAGATTCACTCTGACGGCAGACTCCCCCATTTCCAATACTTCACCGATCTCCTCTATATCATAATCTTCCACGTCGCGCAGGTGCATCACAAGACGCTGCTTCTCGGGCAATGAGTTGATCATTTCCAAAATGATTTCTTTCGTATTTCCAACAGCATTTTCTGTTGTTGAAATAATCTGATGTTGTTCGGCAAAATCTGTACGGACCTTATCTCTTTTTATCCGGTTTAGCGCTTCATTTTTAACACTTTGCATGCAAAAGGCCTCCAAATTCCTATATTGATACAATTTATCTTTCGCCTGCCATAGACGCATCATCACATTTTGCACCGCATCAAAGGCTTCATCATCATCAACCAAGATCCGTTTCGCAAAGCGAAATAGCTTATCCTTATGGACGAAAACGGTATTTTTAAATTGCTCTTGGTTCATTTTAATATTTGGTATGAGATGATAGCTTTGAGATTTTGATTGTACAAACCTGCTTACCTACTTTTTCTCTATTCGTTTTAAATACGCGCTATTTCATTTCCTTTATCATTTTGCATTCTATATAAGCAAGACATCTCAAGCGTCCTATTTATTACATCTAATATGAATATTTTTTTAAATATTTATTTCTTCAAATTATAGGTCCTGCTTGTTCTGGGTTCTTATCTGCTTTCAAGAACAATTAATCAAGTGTTGTTCCAGCTGAATATAATATATTTTTACAATCAAAAGCTTGTTTTCTCCATGCTAACAAACAAAAGGTCCTGTACACTTGTTATTTAAAATGCTGAGTGTTAAAAATTTAAACAAAAAAATCATGAAGTACTACAGAATTACAGGCATTACCGCCGCATTAAGTTTGCTAATGGGGGTTATTGGATGTAATAATTCAACCAAGAAGAGCACCGACCATACAGATTCAATGACTGATGCTGATACAAGTATTGCACAGAAAATGGATTCCATTTCGGTTAGTCCAATTTCAGATTCGAAACAATTTCCTGGAGCGAGTCTAGGAATCGCTTCGGTAAGCGCTGAAAAAGTAGGCACAGACTCTGCAAAAGTTACAGTGAAATATAATGTCAGCAACTTTAAGCTTACTCAAATGACAACGGACGAGCATGCAGCTCACATGGCCAACTCGCATGATGGACAGCATATCCACTTTATTTTGGACAACAAACCATATACTGCATTATATAAACCGGAGCATAGTGTCACTTTGGCTTTAAATTCAGAACATTATCTCTTGTCGTTTTTGTCCCGCTCTTATCACGAATCCATTAAAACAACGGAGGCCTCAAAATTGATTAAATTCAAGATAGATGCAACGGGAAAATTGACACAGGAGCCAGCGCCCAAAGGAGCATCCTTATTCTATTCTCGTCCAAAAGGAGAATACAAAGGAGATGAAACCAAAAATGTCCTTTTAGATTTTTATCTGGTCAATACCAATATTGCCCCAGACGGAAATAAGGTGATAGCAGATATCAACGGACAGACATTTACATTGGATAAATGGGGACCCTATGAGATTAAGGGCTTACCTATGGGAAATAACAAAGTAAAATTAACCTTGGTAGATAAAGAGGGAAATGCCGTTACCGGCGATAACGTATCGATAGAACGAGATATTAAACTCTCCGAAAAATAGTCATTTAAAAACAAGAGAGTCGCATTTGGATGCGACTCTCTTGTTTTATTACCGATCGTTATGCCTAAATAATTTGTTTTTTATCTTTATGGCAATTTCTCAAAATCAATTTTCGGAGCCGTATTTTTATTGACAAACTCAAATTTGCTGCCCGGTTTAACAATCTCATTAAAGAAACCGCCATTTCTTAAAAAGTAGCCATTTTTTGTTCTTCCCCCCATCGCATCAATACGTTGATGAGCGCGGTAGGTATTATCGACACTAAATGAAGCCGATTGAACGGCGCGCCATTGACCGTCATAAACCCATTGATTTTTAAATTCCACCTGTCTACCTAAATACCCTTGATTGGGACTAAAATTCTCTAAGAAACTATGAAATCTCTTTAAATACGTATTTGTTTGCGGACGTTTGAAACTAGCAATTACATTCCATGCATTTTCCTCCGGCACAAAAAACCAGGCAGTATAGTCGGTATTTCCTTTTCCATCCGGAACGCCTTTCAACAAGAATTTATAGGTTTCACCCGCTTTCCAGAAATATTTACGGTAACTCTGTCCACCGGATCCCTCATTGCCAAATTCTCCTGTATGCACGTCTTTTCCTTTCTTCAATAAATGGATCTTTTGTTCATCTGGAATACTTTTCGGGTCATCTGTATGAAAAGGGCTCCAAACCGAAAATAAAATACGTCGTTCGGTTTCCGAATTCACCTGTATACCAAAATATCCCTCTCCAAAGCCATTTGCCATAAAATATGAGCCGACTTTATCCTCACCTTTTGGGACAGTTACCTCATTGTAATAATAGCTGACATTTCCCTCACTCGGTATCGTATAATTTAAGTGACAGGAAGGACCACGACGTGACCAATAGTAATAATCAGGATCATTTGAGTAGGTAAGTCCTTCAGATGCAGCTTCTCCACTAACGATTAATTCCGTTACATCGGCAAACCTATCACTCGACTTACTTAATCCTTTTAAATTCACCTGTACGTAGCCCGGCGTTTTGACATCAATAGACAAAGCCGCTGTTTCGACTAACTCAGTCCCTTTGATATCCAAAGAACTCTTTTTGCCCAAAGCAGAAATCTCTATTTTGGAGGAATTTCCGGCATGAGCTTTTGCTTTGAGTCTTAATTCGAGGTTCCCCGTTTTCTCCGTTCTGAAATATACCGATGCAATGCTTTGATCACTTGACCATTTTACCAATCCATTGCGTCCGGAAATTTCCGCACCACCATCTTGGCCGGTAGTAATAAAAGCATTGCCCGCAAGCGGTACGGCATAGGATTTTATAGCAGTTTGCGCGTTAACACCTAATGAAAGGCAAGATAAGGCACCTATGAAGAGGTGCTTGATAAAGAATTTTCTTTTCATCTGTTTAAATTTTTTCATCTCTTGTCTGTTACCGTGGCTACTTATGTTACCTAAGCTACCAGGGTTTTATAGGAATTGAAGGATATCAATCCTACTTATCGAACATAAACCTTCTTATAGCAATTCCGTTGATATAAGCGTGAATTTATATTGGTTCTTGAAAACTGTATTATTTTGATGAAGATAAGGCTTAGATTGACAGAAAAAGAAAGGAAATGTATATCAATCGATTGTGTAAAAAAAATAGTAATAAATCAATGCCTATTCATGTAAACCGAGTTCGGCAACCATCTTCTGATAGTTATTCAGGAAATACCTATAAAGTTTAAACTGTTCCGTTTCTTCATAGTCCACCTGTTGCAAGCCCAGTTCCGACACGGTGTAAATCTCCGCGTCCGGATAGGCCAACAAAATTGGTGAGTGGGTGGCGATAATAAATTGGGATTTATTATTCACCAGTTGATTCATCCTTGTTAAGAGCCGTAATTGACTATTGATGGAAAGTGCTGATTCAGGCTCATCAAGCAGATACAGGCCACGTCCCGAAAAGCGTCTATGCATTAAATTAAGAAAACTCTCCCCATGAGAGCATTCATGTAATGAGCCGCCATAACTTTTCTGTAGAGCTCCCTGATCTCCTTCAAATATATCATCAACCTCAGTCGCCACATTATAAAAGCTCTCGGCCCTTAGGAAAAATCCATCGTTTTCACGGAAGGCTGTTCTTATGACCTGCAGATCTTTAAAAAGTTCGGAATGGGAATCTTTCGTATGAAAATTAAAGTTTTTAGTTCCTCCTTCGGGATTAAAGCCAGCATTAATTGCAATGGCTTCAACTAATGTAGATTTCCCGGAACCATTCTCTCCAATGATAAAGGTTACAGGGGATCTAAACCGCAACTCACTCAGGTTCAATATTGAAGCAATATTAAACGGATAGGCGATTCGATCTCCGATTGGTTTTGTGTTTTTTATGGAATGAATATAGTACATAGGATGTGATACTAATATAGGTACTAAGCTTTCCGGAATCCTTGTGCAACATAATAGATTACCGGAATAAAAATAAATCCCAGTGTCAGCGGAAAAAACCATTTGCCCAGCCCATCTGAAGTTCCGGCCGAATTTGGAATAGTCTTGAAAGTGATTACAGCCAAAATAACTACAATAATAAATTTCAAATACCGGATCAAGCGGCATGCATTTGTATATTGCCGAAAAGCATTCTCTGCTGTTATCTTAACCGAATAATTGAAAATATGTGGAAATCGATTTAGGATGGTCATCCCAATAAATAGTATTGTAGCTAAAAGCGGTAAAGCTAAAATAGTCTCTTTGCCACCGAAATGATCTGCTTTGCCCGCGGCATCATAATGTACGGGAATAGTCTCGGGTAACTTATTATAATTGATCGCAATCAGACACCATAGTGCGAATAAGGACAGGTAGCCGATTAATTCCAATATTTGTCTCCCAAGGTAAGCTCAGGTTGTATCTGGGGTCTTTCTTCCATTCTAAAATTGGTTAACGCTGCTTAGAAATAGTGAAATAAGACAATTTCGCCTCCATTATTGATACGAAGTTAAGAAACATGCAGGAACAATACAATCTGGTAAACTAAGTATTAAATTAGTCAAACAAACGTTGATACCAGCCAATACTTTGAAACATATAGAGTACCCCATCACTTCACCAACCATTAGTGGATATAAAAAAAGTGAAGAGCGTGTCCCCTTCACTTTTCCACACAGTGTTAACAATTATGTTGATAACTATATTTTATAAGGTTTTTACCTGCTTCTATTATTCACATTCTGTTAATACAGCTGTTGATTAAATCGCAAGTATCTAGAAACCAACACTTTTAAGATTCAACCCTGTACGCTCATTCAAACCGAACATAAGATTCATATTTTGTACGGCTTGACCGGATGCTCCTTTCAACAAATTATCAGTGGCATTTAAGATTAGCAATTTATTTCCATGTTTCTCCAAGTGAATAATACTCTTATTGGTATTTACGACTTGTTTGAGGTCTATATTGCTCCGGCTAACGTGCGTAAATGGATGTGTTGCATAATACGCTTGATACAACTCATACGCTTGCTCCTCGGTCAAATTTGAGTCGACATAAATTGCCGAGAAAATACCACGTGTAAAGTCACCACGTTGTGGAACGAAATTTATCTTTTCAGCAGCGCGCGCTAACAACGAATCGCCAGATGCTGGTAAAAATCCATTTTGCAATTGATCCAAGGACTCCGAAATTTCCTGTAGGTGTTGATGTTCGAAAGATTTGTATGCAGAAAGATTGTTGTTACGCCAGGAGAAGTGCGTGGTCGCCCCCGGTTTCTGTCCAGCACCGGTAGATCCGGTCGTTGCATTGACATGGATCTGATCGGGCAATAGCCCCTTACTCGCCAATGGCAATAATGCCAATTGGATATTAGTAGCAAAACAACCTGGATTGGCAATATATTGCGCCGATCGAATCGCTTCCTTATTTAATTCCGGAAGCCCGTATACAAACGGCTGTCCCTGATACATTGTATTTGCCCGAAGACGATAATCCTGCGAAAGATCAATAATCTTAACCGCTGCTGCAACCGGATTAGCCTCTAAAAACTTCCGGGCATCACCATGTCCTACACACAGAAATAAAACATCAATATCACTATGAAAATCGGATGAGAAAGTCAGTTCTGTATCACCGAACAGATCATTGTGAACTTCATATAATTTGTTTCCCGCGTTAGACGCACTATTAGCAAATACAATCTCTACTTCAGGATGATAGATCAATACCCGTAATAATTCTCCGCCTGTATATCCTGCTGAACCAACGATTCCTACTTTTATCATATTTCTATTTCGTATTGAGTAGCTAGTATAAATATTAAGACTTTACTTCTGCAAGCCTATGGCTTACAGAAGCATCCTAATTTTTTATTTTTGATTTACTTTATGCCAGATAATGGTCTGGTTTCCAAAAATTTTGGAGAATCCTTTTACATCGTCACCCGTGTAACCTTTATTCATCTCACCATAGCTACCGAATTTATTGGACATTAAATCGTGCTCGGATTCAATACCAATCACTACAAAACGATAAGGATGTAGTTCAACGATTACGCGACCTGTTACAGTTTCTTGTGAAGACTGCAAGAATGCTTCAATATCGCGCATGACAGGATCATGCATCTGTCCTTCGTGCATATAATTTCCGTAGAAAGCAGCAATTTGATCTTTCCAGGACAATTGCCATTTCGTCAAAGTGTGTTTTTCTAAGGTGTGGTGCGCCTTAATTAAAATTACCGAAGCGGCAGCTTCAAATCCGACACGACCTTTAATACCGATAATCGTATCACCTACGTGAATATCACGGCCGATACCATAAGGTTGTGCGATAGCTTGCAACTCCTGAATGACTTTCACAGATTCCATTTTCTCACCATTTAAAGCAACGGGCTCACCTTTTTCAAAATCTACGGTGATCTGTTGAGGTTCGAAAGAGGTCACAGGTGTTGGCCATGCTGATTCTGGCAAATATTGGTTGGATGTCAATGTCTCAGCTCCACCTACAGAAGTTCCCCACAGACCTTTATTGATTGAATATTTTGCTTTTTCAGCTGAATATTCAACACCATGTTTATTTAAGTATTCAATCTCTGCTTCGCGGGACAACTGTAGATCACGGATCGGTGTGATAATCTCAACACCTGGAATCAAGGTCTGGAAAATCATATCAAAACGCACCTGGTCATTTCCCGCTCCTGTAGACCCATGTGCAACACATTCAGCGCCGATTTTCTTTGCATAATTTGCAATGGCGGTAGCCTGACATACACGTTCAGCAGATACGGACAATGGGTAGGTCGCATTTTTCAGCACATTTCCGAAGATCAAGTATTTTATAGTTTCGCGGTAATAGTCTGCTGTTTCGTCAATCGTGGTATGTGATTTTACACCTAATGCATAGGCGCGTGCTTCGATATTCTTCAATTCTTCATCCGAAAAACCACCTGTATTTACGACGACGGAATGAACCTCTAACCCTAAATCTTGCGTAAGATAAATACAACAAAACGAAGTATCTAATCCTCCGCTGAATGCTAAAACTACTTTTTTCATTGAGATAAATTGTTTTTTATTGTGGTGAAACGATTGTTTGTCTGACCGTTTCATCGTCTGTTCATTATTTATTTTCTATGGCTATGCAGCCAGTTGACATGCGCTATATGATTTTATTAAAATCCTTTTGCAACTTTATTATGCTTTGGAAAATTGACTGCAATGAATTTATTGGCCGATTTCCAGAACTTTGCCTGTATACGCTTTAGCAGCGATTGTTTTTGTGTAATTCTTTCCAAACGTTCCTTTGCTTCATGTTTACGCTGGATCTTTTCTTTCAGTTCACGCTCTTTTTCCTCTGGATCCCAAAGCATAGCTGTACACATGCAATTCTTGCGATCTTTGCTCATTAAAATTTCATAATTCACGCAGCTCTGACAGCCTTTCCAGAATTCGTCATCGTTGGTCAGTTCTGAATAAGGCACTGGTTCGTATCCTAATTCTGAATTGATTTTCATGACAGCGAAACCTGTGGTCAAGCCAAATATCTTTGCTTTTGGGTATTTTTCCCGGGACAAATCAAACACCCTTTTTTTAATGGCTTTTGCCAAACCTACTTTCCGAAATTCGGGATTGAC
The DNA here is from genome assembly GCF_002000245.1 of Sphingobacterium sp. CZ-UAM. Classification (GTDB taxonomy): domain Bacteria; phylum Bacteroidota; class Bacteroidia; order Sphingobacteriales; family Sphingobacteriaceae; genus Sphingobacterium. Next base: position 37,182 of record NZ_MTCM01000006.1, read on the forward strand.
AATAAGTCCAGAATTTGCAACGTAGTCACCATGGCCCCAAGTTTCAATATAACAAAACCCTGCCCATCGGCCGTCCCTATGCAAAGCAATCACTGCTTTACCTTCATTCATTTTGTTGGCAACATACTCTGGTTTACGACGCGCAATACCAGTACCACGAGCCTTTGCAGACTCGAACATTTCGTTGCAAATAACCTCTGCATAGTGTGCATGCTCAGGTTTAGCCGGAATAATTAAAAAATCTGATATAGTCATTGACTTACGACCCTAATAATAAAACAACAACTACTGTCGTGTTTTGTTACTGAATAAATTAAAATAATGGATTCAAAACCATCGGACAATCATGGTCTTGTTTGGAAAGATTCACTACCTCAAATCAAGCCCGAGGTAGTATGGGTCGTCGGAAGCGTAAAACAGGTATTTCTACGAAAATGAAAGCACAGAATACCTTTCTCATAAACTTTTCAAAAGTTTGCGTATAAGAATAGCCGTTCTTTTTGCTCTGTTTCATTTTATTTCTCTGTCAATTGTTTCTGACGTTGCAAATGTATAAAAATATTTTTTTCTTTTCCACAATATTATCATGGATTTTTTGCAAAAATCAAAAAATTACAATTAAGCTTCAAAATAGGCCTGCAACCTTCATTTTCAAGCAATTAATCAATAGCAATGGGGGCATGCCCCTACACTGAACGCGATATTAATTTGACAATAAAACTGATAAAGGTTTAAGGCTTTATCAATGCAAAAAGAGAGTTTTTTCGACATGTTCGTTATTTTTAGACAAAAACGATACTTTTGTATTCATCATTTAGCGGAAAATAGCATGTCACCAAGTTTAATTTTCTATATTATTTTTGCTGTACCCTATATCATCTTTATGTATTGGCTTGTCAAACAGGACAAACATAAGTATGCTTGGGGGCTCGCAATCATTACTGTGGTTGCTATACTTGCAATCTATGTGTCCCAGAAGGCAAGCAAAGTTGCCATGGACAATTATCAGCAACATCAGATCGATTCCAGAGAAATCGAACGTGAAGAACGTCTACAGAAACAGCAAGACAGTATTAATCACGCTCAACAATAAAAAATTAGCAGATAAAAATGCCCCAAAATTGTCTGACTCTTTGGGGCATTTTTATGGGTAAAAAATAGAAATACGATTTTGATTTTATTCATATTTAGTGATCGATTCTCTCCAGCTTAAACAGAAAAGCATATTCCATCGCAATTTCTTTCAAGTAGTCAAATCTGCCTGAAGCTCCCCCATGTCCATAATCCATATCCGTCTTCAAGAGCAAAATAGAGTCGCCGGTTTTGACCGTGCGTAATTTCGCGACCCATTTGGCAGGCTCAAAATACTGAACCTGACTATCGTGCAATCCAGTTGTGACCAGTAAATTCGGATATTCTTTCGGCTCGATATTTTCATAGGGCGAATAACTTTTCATGTAAAAAAAAGCTTCCGATTCATTGGGATTTCCCCATTCATCATATTCATTGGTCGTCAGCGGAATTGTCTCATCCAGCATGGTATTTACAACATCTACAAAGGGTACCTGGGCTATCATGCCATGATATTGTTCGGGGGCAATATTAGCAACAACTCCCATAAGGAGTCCGCCTGCGCTCCCTCCTTGCGCATAAAGATGGTCTGACGATGTATAGCGCTGCTCAATAAGATACTTACCACAATCCACAAAATCATAAAATGTATTCATTTTACGCATCATTTTCCCATCCTCATACCACTGACGCCCCATTTCTTCACCCCCACGAATATGGGCCAACGCATATATAAAACCACGGTCCAATAAACTCAATCGATTACTGGAAAAATTGGGATCCATCGATGCACCGTAGGAGCCGTAAGCATATTGCAATAAAGGAGCGGTGCCATCTAATTGTGTTCCCTTTTTATAAACAAGGGAAATAGGTACCCTTACGCCATCCCTCGCTATGGCATAGATGCGTTCGGTCCTATAGGCACTTTGGTCATAGCCACCTAAAACTTCCTGTTGCTTCAACAATGTTTTCGTCCTATTCTCCATATTATATTCATAGACCGAACTTGGCGTCACCAATGAGGTATATCCATACCGCAGTTTTGTGGTATTGTATTCAACATTTATTCCTGGATATACCGTATAGGCGACCTCACCAAAATCCAAATAATGCTGGTCTTGATTATTCAAATCATAAATTGCCAGCTGAGTCAATCCATCTTTTCTTTCCGCTATTGCCAAAAATGACCTGAATTCCTCAATATCGCTCACCAGTACATCCGGTCGATGCGCGATAAATGTTGTCCAATGTTGCCGATCAGTTTTGTCCAATGGACATTGCATAATCTGGAAATTAATCGCCTCATCATTGGTCAATATCAAAAAACGATCTTCCAGAGGAACTATATTATAAAGCACATCATTTCGACGTGGTTGAAAAACCTTAAAATCAGTATTGGGAAGATCGGCATTCAACAACCAAACCTCAGAAGACAAGGTTCCTTCTGAGCTGATGATAATGTGTTTACCATTTTTTGATTTACCAACCGCGATATAATTTGTATTGTCTTTTTCTTCATATACGCATACATCCGTTGAAACGTCTGTACCAAGTGTATGTCGCATAATTTTTTCACTCAGTAATGTTATCGGGTTCTTAGCAGTGTAAAATAAAGTCTGGTTATCATTAGCCCAAATTGCAGCACCTTCGGTATTAGCGATCCGATCGGGGTAGATCTCACCTGTCTCCAGATTCTTGATATATACCGTGTATTCCCTTCGGGAAACCGTATCCACACTAAAAGCCAACAAGCGATTGTCAGGACTGATCGAAAAGCCTTTTGCGGCGTAATAGGCATAACCTTGTGCGAGATGGTCGATATCCAATAAGAGCTCTTCGTTAGCATCCAAGGTCCCTTTCTTACGGCAAAACTTGAAATATTGATTACCTTCCTCTGTTCTACTGTAATAATAGTAACCATTTTTAAAATAGGGTACCGACTCATCTTTTTCCTTGATACGGGATTTCATTTCCCGGAATAAGTCTTCTTGAAAAGATTCTGTCTCCTTTAACATCGCGGCAGTATAGGTATTCTCCGCAGTCAGATAGTCGATCACTTCTGCTGATCTTGGTCCCTTTTTGAAATAGTCAATCATCCAGTAATAATCGTCAATGACAGTATCTCCATGAATTTGTCTTTTATTTGGATGCACTGCAGCTATCGGAGCCGAAGCTTCCGGCCACTGTATATTTTTGTTATGTTGCATAAATAATATGAATGCGCTAAATCTCTTTTTTAATAAAAACAAATACGACCTGTACTTTGCTATCGTCATCACCCCCCAGAACATTGAATTTAATGCATTTCTAGAGAAATAGCAAAACTATATATAAACAGGAAAAGATCAACTGTAAATATGCCGTTCATTTTGATATATATTATTAGCTGATCTATTCTTTATCCTTCATTATCTATATAAAAAATCACTTTTAATAAAAATTAACAATTCAACAGGTCCAATAATATTATATTTGCTACTGTGCTAGGAGAAAATTTTATGAATTTAAAGAAATCACTATATCTTATCGCCTTAGGTGTTTTACCAATGACCTTGTTTGCCCAGGCTGAGGCTGTTCCACAGAACTGGTATAATTTAGATTACAACACGGATGGCGTAATGGGCATCAGTACAGAGAAAGCGTACAAAACATTATTAAAAGGGAAAAAATCAACTCCTGTTATTGTTGGTGTATTGGATGGTGGTGTGGATGTTTTCCACGAGGATCTCAAGGATATTGTCTGGATCAATTCAAAAGACAGTCTTTCTAATGGGAAAGATAATGATGGCAACGGCTACATCAACGACAAATATGGCTGGAATTTTATTGGTAACGCCGATGGAAAAAATGTTCAATTTGACAATCTAGAGCTAACCAGGCAACTGAGGACTTTAGATAAAAAGTTTGCCGGTGTTACACCAACGACTGAACTGAATGAAGCCGACAGAAAAGCTTTTTTGTCCTATCAAAAAATGGTGGCAAAATACAAGAACAAGTTAGAAGAGGCTAAAATGGGTCAATTTTCCTATGATGCGCTTAAACGAAATCTAGACGCTGTCGTTCGTGAAATAGGTAAAAAACCAGAAGAAATCACATTGGCTGATCTGGAAAGCTTCAACCCAAAATCGAACAATCAACGTATCGCTCTGGGTTATGCAAAAGACGAAATTCAAACGAATGGTTTTGTCAAATTTTTTGATGATATCACCGAGGGGGCGAAGTATTTCAACAATCAGGTTGACTACCATTTAAATAAAGAGTATGACTCCCGTCCCATTATTGGCGACAATTACGAAGATGCTTCCGAACGTCATTACGGAAATGCGGATGTAAAAGGACCTGACGCGCTCCATGGAAGCCATGTTGCGGGTATCATCGGTGCTAAACGCAACAATAATATTGGTATAAACGGTGTTGCAGACAATGTCAAGATACTGACAGTACGCTTAGTTCCGGATGGCGATGAACGGGACAAAGATGTCGCAAATGCAATCCGTTATGCAGTAGATAATGGAGCGAAAGTACTCAACATGAGCTTCGGAAAGAGCTATTCACACAACAAGCAAACCGTGGATGATGCTGTTAAATATGCCGAATCGAAAGATGTTTTGATGGTACATGCAGCTGGAAATGATAGTGAAGATAATGATGTGGAGCCCAATTTTCCAATGAAATACTATACGAATGCGAAGGGGGACACCACAGGAATAGCAAATAACTGGATCACTGTTGGTGCGAGTGGTTTACATCCGGACAACGAACTTCTGGCAGATTTTTCCAATTATGGAAAAAAAACAGTTGATGTTTTTGCTCCCGGGGTTCGGATTAATTCTACTATTCCGGACTCAAAATATAAAGAAGAACAGGGTACGAGTATGGCAGCCCCTGTGGTTGCGGGATTAGCGGCTATGATACGCTCCTATTATCCTAAGCTCTCTGCCGCGGAAACCAAACAGATTATTCTGGAATCTGTTGTAAAACCAGAACAAACTGTCCAGGTAAAAATTAATGAAGAGGCCACAAAAACAGTCAGATTTGCGGATATTTCTGTCACTGGAGGAATTGTCAACGCGTATAATGCCATCTTAAAGGCCGAAGAATTTAGTAGTAAAAAGAAAAAATAAATAATATTCTCATTTTTTATATACCAAAACTATCTTTTGTCCGTTTAATTAATTAACTTACAGAGACAAAACTAGAGACGCTTATGGTAGAAAATTTTACCCAATCAGAAAACGAAGTTCAAAATTTACTAACCCAAAACGAGAAAGTAATGACTGATGAGGATATAGAAAATGAATTGAGACTTCAATTACCCAAAATGTTGCTTAACCCAAGCAAACAATGTATTGCGAATATCATGGCATATTCCAAACAGATGGAAAAAAGAAAGGCCTAATCTTGAGATTAGGCCTTATTTATTGGCATAAATTCAAGCCTATCCTTCCTATTTAAGTCGCTAAATAGCGCTGTAGGGTCCTTAAAACAACCACTGGACCCCCAGTTACACGAATAAGTATTACGCTCTATTTATCAATAAAAAATTCAGTTTGGTACGTATTAAGCAGCGCTCAAATTTTCTTTTTTAATGGAAATTTTGGCTAGTTTTGAAGTGATGTTAAAACAAGAACGATACAAAGCTTTTGTGGAATATTTTTCCAAAAATAGTCCCGATGCGCAGACAGAACTCAACTACAGTAATCCGTATGAATTGCTTGTCGCTGTTATTCTATCGGCCCAATGTACAGACAAGAGAATTAATCAGGTAACGCCAAAGTTATTTGAACGTTACCCGGACGCTCATACTTTAGCTGCCTCCAGCATTGATGAAGTATTTAGTTATATCCGCTCAGTAAGCTATCCAAATAACAAAGCCAAACATCTAGTGGGTATGGCACAGATGCTTATTGAAAAATTTAACAATATCGTACCGGAGCAGATTGAGGATTTGATCAAACTGCCGGGCGTCGGCCGAAAAACCGCTAACGTCATTTCCTCAGTTGTATATCATAATCCTGCAATGGCCGTGGATACACATGTATTCCGTGTGGCTAACCGGCTTGGCCTCACCTATCGTGCAACGACGCCATTGGCGGTAGAGAAACAATTAGTCAAAAACCTTCCAAAAGAGACTATTGCCGTGGCGCACCATTGGTTGATCTTGCATGGACGATATATTTGTTTGGCCCGAAAGCCGCTTTGCGAAAAATGCCCGATTACCTACATGTGTAAATACTTCGAGAAAACCCACCACATAAAAGGTGCCCCAAGCGCAGTAGAAATAAAAAACTAATTTTTTTAGTGAAAATATTTGGTTTATTATTTTTTATTTTTAATTTTGATAAATATATACTAAAAATATGAGCAACACAGATAAATTAAAAGCGTTACAGCTGACGTTAGATAAATTAGAAAAGAACTTTGGAAAAGGTTCAATTATGAAATTAGGAGATACAGCTGTTGAGCCTATTGAGGCGATTTCAACAGGGTCATTAGGATTGGATATTGCTTTGGGTATTGGCGGTGTTCCAAAAGGACGTATCATTGAAATATACGGACCTGAATCTTCGGGTAAAACGACATTAGCAACACACATTGTTGCTGAAGCACAGAAAAAAGGCGGTATTGCAGCAATTATTGATGCGGAACACGCTTTTGATAAATATTACGCACAAAAGCTAGGCGTTGATGTTGAGAACTTATTAATTTCTCAACCGGATAATGGTGAACAGGGGTTAGAAATTGCCGACAATTTAATCCGTTCTGGTGCAATTGATGTCATTGTAATTGACTCTGTAGCAGCATTAGTACCTAAAGGTGAGATTGAAGGGGAAATGGGTGATTCAAAAATGGGTCTTCAAGCCCGTTTAATGTCTCAAGCGTTACGTAAATTGACCGGAACAATTGCCAAAACAAACTGTTGTTGTATTTTCATCAACCAATTGCGTGAAAAAATTGGTGTAATGTTCGGTAACCCAGAAACAACAACTGGCGGTAACGCATTAAAATTCTACGCTTCTGTACGTTTGGATATCCGTCGTACATCACAGATCAAAGATTCTGATGAGGTATCTGGTAACCGTGTAAAAGTTAAAATTGTAAAAAATAAAGTAGCACCTCCATTCCGTATTGCGGAATTTGATATCATCTTTGGTGAAGGTATCTCAAAAGTTGGTGAAATCATCGACTTGGGTGTTGAATATGGTATCATCAAAAAAGCGGGTTCTTGGTTTAGCTATGGTGAAACCAAATTAGGACAAGGTAGAGATGCTGTAAAAGCCCTATTGTTTGACAATCCAGATCTAATGGATGAACTAGAGGCAAAAATCCGTGCGGAAGTAACAGGCGAAGATCCTATGCTTCACGTAGAGGAAAATGAAGACTAGTTGCTGTAAAAATTAGTATAATGTAGGTAGCCATCCTTTTTAGGATGGCTATTTTTTTACCCCTCCCCCTCAACAAGCTCCGTTTAAATTTAAATGATTATTTTGTTACATGTACAAAGTTTCAAGTTTGTACGCTAAGATTTTAGTATTTTTAGCCGAGCGAACATAAATCGCTGACTTCATTCTAAACTTAACTTTGAAAAATGAACCGTAAGCTAATTGCATTTCTTTTGATCCTTTTTGGATCAGTATTCCATCTCAGTGCACAAAAAATCCGCGTACTTTCCTTCAATATTCACCATGGGAATCCACCTTCAGAAAAGGAATCTGTAGTCAATCTCGATACCATCGCTCAAATTATAAAACATAGCAGCGCTGACCTGGTCGGTTTGCAGGAAATTGATGTCAACCTAGGGCGTTCCTACAACGAGGATCAAGCAAAAAAACTAGCTGAATTGACGGGAATGCACTACATCTTCTCAAAAGGAATAGATCTCGAACAAGGTGAATATGGAACAGCAATATTATCGAAATATCCGATAGAAAGGGTAGAAAAACATTTTCTACCCTCTCCTGTCGAAAGCGAACGCCGAAGCTTATCCATTGTTGAAGTACGTATCAACAATAAGAAGATCTTATTCGCAAATACCCACCTGGATCTAAAAGATAAAAACAAAATTGCTCAGGCAAAGTTCATTACTTCCCGCTTCAAAAATGAAAAACGACCTATTATCTTGGTCGGCGATTTAAACTCCAAACCCACCGACCCCGCGATTAAAGAGCTTGGCATGCTATTCACAAAAACGAGTAGCCAAAACGGCTTTACTTTTCCACAGGACAGGCCTAGTACTGAAATAGACTATATTATGGTCAATACATCATCACATCCAAAATTCTTCAACCACCGTGTGATTGAAGAGAAATATGCGAGTGACCATCGACCTTTATATGTTGAAATCGACATTAAATAACCCATTATGAATTTTAATAGAAGAAGATTTTTAGAAGCGCTAGCACTGGCCGGAATTACATTACCCAATATAGGCGTCGCTAAAGAAAAAGAAAATCTGGAAGGAGATTTTAATTTTATAGTACCGGCTTATTTACAGAATCAGACGGAGAAAGGAATCAGCATCTTTACGATCTTGAGCAAACCAGCGCTAGCTTGGCTGGAAATCCTTGACAGTGCAGGTAATGTACAGCAAACGATCCACCAATCCGAAGATGGTATGGTTAATGCAAATACAGATTTCTTTCATTTTACTGTCGAAGAGGCTCCCCGATCATTCCGCTATCGCATCAAAGCAAAAGAAATTCAAAAATTCGATCCCTATAAGATCGTCTATGCGCAAGAAATCGAAACGCCCATCTTTGAGGCAAAACTGGCAAAAAACAACCAGGAACAAATACGTTGCCTGGTTTACAATGATGTGCACGAAGAAAAAAGCAGCTACCGCGACCTTGTCCCTAACCAAGACAGTTCAATCTATGATTTTTTTGTCTTAAATGGAGACTCTTTTCATTATGTGAGCAATCAGGAGGACATTACAGAAAAACTACTGAAGCCTATCGAATTCATTGCGACAAGCAAACCATTCATTATGAACCGTGGAAACCATGAAACGAGAGGTTCCTTTGCCCGCAATTTCAAACGGTATTTCGCTTATCCCAACAATAAATACTACCAAGCGTTCAAAAGGGGACCTATTTTTTGGATTATGCTAGATAGTGGTGAGGATAAACCTGACAGCCATGAGGTATATGCGGGTACTGTAGATTACGACAATTACAGAAAAGAACAGGCGAAGTGGTTGGAAACCGTATTACAATCCAAAGAACGAAAGTCTGCTCAACATACAGTGGTGATCAGCCATATTCCCATATTCCATTCAGACGAATGGCATGGTACATTGCATAACCGGGAATGCTTCCATCCATTATTTCAGAAGTATAAAATAGATGCCATGATCTCCGGCCATACGCACCAATATGGATACTATCCGGCGGATAAAGACCATAATTATCCCGTATTTATAGGCGGTGGTCCAAAAGCTGGAAAAAGAACCGTTATCGATATTTCGGGATCTGCCAAATCACTGGCTATCCGGATGACCCGAGACGATGGGACTGAGCTGGGACAGTTTAAAAAATAACAAAGGCACTCCGCTATGTGGAGTGCCTTTATTATGTTGAATGTATCTGCTATCGTCGATCAAAGCTTAAAAGCAAGCTACAATAACCTTCCGCGCAGCGTAATTCGGTTATTTTATTCGCCTTTTTCTAAGAAAGGGTATCTGTAATCCGTATCTGGATTGAACGTTTCTTTGATCGTACGTGGAGACACCCAACGCAATAAGTTGATCATAGATCCAGCTTTGTCGTTTGTACCTGAACCTCTCGCACCACCAAATGGTTGTTGTCCTACTACGGCACCGGTACATTTATCATTCACATAGAAGTTACCCGCTGCATGTCTTAATTTATCAGTAGCTAAATTAATGGCATAGCGGTCTTGTGCGATAATTGAACCAGTCAATGCATAGATAGAAGTTGTATCAACGATATCTAATGTTTCCTCAAACTTAGCGTCTTCATAAACATATACGGTCAATACGGGACCGAACAATTCTTCAACCATAGTTTCGTAATCCGGCTTCGAAGCTTCAATGATCGTTGGGTGAATGAAATAGCCTTTGGACTTATCATAAGTACCGCCAACTACGATCTCTGCCTCATTGGATTCTTTCGCACGGTCAATGTATTTCGCTAATTTATCAAACGATTTCTCGTCGATAACTGCGTTGATAAAGTTTGTAAAATCTTCAGTTCCACCGATTGTAAATGACTTCACATCATTAGTCATTGACTCTTTCAATGCTGGCCACAATGATTTAGGAATATACGCACGCGAGGCTGCTGAACATTTTTGACCTTGATATTCAAATGCTCCACGAACCAAAGCCGTATTCGCAGCTTTTAGATCCGCCGAAGGGTGTACAACAATAAAATCTTTACCACCTGTCTCACCGACGATACGTGGATAGGTTTTATAACGGTGGATATTATCACCGATCGTTTTCCAGATATCTTGGAATACGCCTGTTGAACCCGTAAAGTGGATACCGGCAAAATCAGGATGTTGGAAAATCACATCACCAGCATCTGGTCCCGAAACATACACTAAGTTGATGACCCCATCAGGAAGCCCGGCTTCACGGAAGATTTTCATCAGCACATTTGCAGAATAGATTTGTGTATTGGATGGCTTCCATACCACAACATTTCCCATCATCGCAACACAAGATGGCAAGTTACCTGCGATCGCAGTAAAGTTGAACGGTGTCAATGCAAACACAAAGCCTTCAAGAGGACGTTGTTCAACACGGTTCCACACACCTTTTCCCGATACTGGAGGTTGTTGCTTATAGATTTCGCTCATGTATTGTACATTGAAACGCAAGAAATCCACAATCTCACAAGCAGAGTCAATTTCAGCTTGATATGGGTTCTTTGACTGACCCAACATTGTCGCTGCATTTAACTCATAACGGTATTTCCCTGAAATCAATTCAGCCGCTTTCAAGAATATCGCTGCACGATCTTCCCATGCTAGATTTTCCCAGTTCTTTTTAGCTGCCAAAGCGGCATTGATTGCGTCTGTTACATGAGATTTGTCGCCTTGATTGTATTGACCTAAGATATGTTGATGGTCATGTGGAGGAGCTATATTTACTTTTTTAGAAGTAGTGATTTCTTTACCACCAATATACATTGGGATATCGATTTGTTTCGAACGTGCTTCATCAATTGCTGCTTTCAACAATTTACGTTCTTTCGTTCCGACAGCGTAAGTATACACCGGTTCATTTGCAGGAACAGGAACTGTAAAAAATCCTTTAGACATATTACAATTATTTATTATTCAACTTTTTAGAATCACACTAAATGATGCTAACAAGAGTAAAATTACCTTAAATTTTACGAATACCCAAAGTTACTCTCCTTCTTTGAGCACCTTGGAAAAGATACGTTTAAATTTTTCCAATTTCGGTTTAATAACCAATTGACAATATGGTTCCTTACCATTTAACCTATAATAATCTTGATGATAGTCCTCTGCGGGATAGAATACCACTGCTGGCGTAACCTCAGTTACAATCGGTTCGTTATAAACTTTCTCCTTATTTAGAGCCGCGATATAAAACTGTACTTTATCCAGCTGCTCCTTACTATGGACGAATATAGCTGAGCGGTACTGTGTTCCCACATCATTCCCCTGACGGTTGAGCTGCGTGGGATCGTGCGCGACAAAAAAGGCCTCCAATAATTTGTCGTAACTGATCACTTTCGGATCATAAATAATATTGGTCGCCTCTGCATGCCCCGTATTGCCTGTACAAACCTGAGCATAGCTGGGATTGGATACCCATCCACCTGTATATCCGGAAACAACTTGCTGCACACCTTTCAACTCCTTAAACTGAGCTTCGGTACACCAAAAACAACCTGCAGCAAATGTTGCTGTATCTAAGCTTCCTACACTTTTCGCCGGTAATTTAGAAAAATCTGATTTCGCAGCCTTCGGCTCTTGAGCACGACAGGAACTCAACAAAAAAATAGCTGTAAAAACTATAATAATATCTTTCATGGACATATATCATTACTTTGCGGATAGATAAAGGATTCTGACAGCGATTTGTGTGTAAACCTCTGTATTTCATATATCCGGCAATAAATTGCAAAAACACATACCGTATTACCCCTATATCCCTTAAAGCAAAGAAGCGACAATAAATTCTTATTGTCGCTTCCTTTTGTACTTATCAAAATGGTCAATTATTTTGCGGCAGCATAATTTTGTGCTACGGCATCCCAATTGATTACATTAAAGATTTCCTCCAAATAAGCTGGACGTTTATTTTGGAATTTCAAGTAATATGCATGTTCCCAAACATCAATACCTAAAATTGGTGTTCCTTTTACTTCAGCAACATCCATCAATGGATTGTCTTGATTTGGTGTAGAAGTTACCGCTAATTTACCATCAGCTCCTACGATCAGCCATGCCCAGCCCGATCCAAAACGTGTAGCACCTGCAGCTTGAAGTTGTTTTTTCAATTCATCAAATGAACCAAAAGCAGCATTGATTGCTTCTGCCAATTCACCTGTTGGAGCTCCTCCAGCATTTGGCCCCAAAACTTTCCAAAATAAAGAGTGGTTATAGTGGCCACCACCATTGTTACGAACCGCTGCAGAATATTTACTTACATTCTTGATGATATCCAATAAAGATAAGTTCTCTGCATCTGTTCCTGCGATAGCTTTATTTAAGTTGTCCACGTATGCCTGATGGTGTCTGTCATGGTGGATTTCCATTGTAGTCTTGTCAATATGTGGTTCTAATGCGTCGGCTGCGTATGGTAACGCTTCTAATTCAAATGCCATATCTATTTTATTTTAAATGTTTATTACTTCGTTTATATATACAAATATAACACAATATAGCCTGTTATGTTTTTATGTGTTACAATAAATTCTATATTTCGTTAACGTTTTTGACGAAAAAATGATTTTACCAAATCGGCGCATTCATCCTGCAAAACACCTTGGGTAACGACGGTCTTGGGGTGTAATATTTTATCATGGAAATGAGAATAACCCCGCTTTTCATCCTTGGCACCATAGACAATTTTACTGATATGTGTCCAATATGCTGCACCAGCACACATGATACAGGGTTCTATGGTCACATATAACGTGCAGTCGTCCAGATATTTTCCACCAAGATAATTTGCTGCTGCTGTAAAGGCTTGCATTTCAGCATGAGCCGTTACATCATTCAATCGCTGTGTGAGATTATGCCCTTTACCGATAATACGTCCTTTATGAACGATAACAGCACCAATAGGAACCTCCCCCTCTTCAAAAGCTTTCTTTGCCTCATTTAGCGCCATGCGCATAAATGACTCGTCGCTATCGATTAATTGTGTTCCTTCAAAATCTATAAATGTCATGCCACAAACTTAACTAAGTTTCGACCCATTTGGTAATTTTCTGTCCACAGAAGTCAAAATAATATCCCCGTTTTCATCTGCAAAACCCGTTACCAAACACTCGGAGAAAAAATTGGCAATCTGTTTCCTTGGAAAATTCACCACTGCGACAACCTGTTTTCCGACCAGTTCTTCCTTACTATAATGTACTGTAATCTGGGCACTACTTTGTAATATACCAATTTCACTTCCAAAATCAAGCTTTAATTGATAAGCCGGCTTTTTAGCTTTTGGAAAATCCTGCACCTCCAAAATGGTTCCGACCCGTAAATCTACTTTTTCAAAATCTGCCCAACTAATGGTATCACTCATAACCTATTGCTATTGATATCTTGAATTTCCTTACCAATTGTAAATATTATATAAGAGGGCTTGCGTCTTAAACGCGACGAGAGTCTATTGATCAATTTATCTTCCTCACCTGCCTGAAAAGCCAGATCCTCATCACTTAGATGGTTGTACTTGCGACGGAGTTTTTCTTTGGCAACCTGCCATTGGTCTTCGTTAATTTTCAGCATAACTATGATTTAGGTATAAAATTTGTATATCTTTACCAAACTTGTAAAAGTTTGTTTAAAGATACAATATATACATAAATAAAAGATTATGAAAAAGATTTTACCAGCATTACTCTTAATTTGTGGTAGCATAGCAACTGCTCAAGCACAGCTTTTACCTGGCTTTGAGGTCGGTTTAAAAGGAGCTTTAAACTTCTCTAAGTTTAAAAGTGATGGCAAATATTTCAATTCCGACAATAAAGCAGGGTATCAGGCAGGTCTTTATGGCCGTGTTGGCGTTTTAGGATTTCACGTTCAGCCTGAGGTCTATTTAACAGGAAAAAATACAAAAGTAACTAATGCTGAAGGAGAATCAACTGACGTTAAATTTACAACTGTTGATATTCCTGTGTTATTAGGTAAACGTTTTGGTTTAGGCCCGATTGGCGCGCGAATCCAAACCGGTCCAATCTTTTCATTTAAAGTAGATGATAAACAAGATAAGGTAATTGCTAACTTAGACCCAAATAACTACAAGAAAAGTGGCACATCTTGGGCATTTGGTGTTGGTGCTGATATCTCAAGCTTGCGTGTAGACTTACGTTATGAAATGGGTTTAAACAAAGTTAATAACGAAAGCCAGGCAAATCCAAAAATCAACATGTGGAGTATCGGTTTAGGCTATAGATTATTCAGTATTCTATAGCACGCTAACTCGAGTACATATACGAGCAAAAAAGTCCGTTTTTATTCAAAACGGACTTTTTATTTTAAAAAACTTTAGAACCGTTCTAAATTATTGCTTTTTCTTGTCAAAATGGTATCATATTTAATAGCAAATAGTAGATTTGCCTAATTAAAATTAAATTACAAGGATAATGAGTAAATCAAAGCCAGTTTTCAGTTCTTCGATTGGGAAGAAGCTAATCATGAGCTTAACAGGAATCTTCCTATGTTTATTCCTAGTTGTTCACTTGGTTGGTAACTTGCAATTATTTAAAGATGATGCGGGTCTAGCGTTCAACAAATACGCTTATTTCATGACTCACTTTACACCAATCAAAGTTGTTTCTTACTTATTGTACGCTTCGGTCATCGTTCACGTCATCTACGCCATTACATTGTCGATGAAAAACAAAGCCGCCCGTCCTATTGGTTATGCCAAATATGATGGTCAAGCAAACAGTAAGTGGAATTCACGCAACATGGGTATCTTAGGTACTGTCATTTTAGTATTCTTAGCGACGCACATGTCAAATTTTTGGTGGAAGTTTCACAATGATCAGGTACCTTACATCGAATACCGTACTGATTTGGCAACTGGACAGACAACAGCGAGAGAACTTCAAGCTTCTGAATTCCACGACTACCAAGAAACGGTAGAAAACAATGTTCAAATCTTGAAAGCAAGAGATTTGTACAAACAAGTTGACTTTGCCTTCAAAAATGTAGCTTTAGTCGCTTTATACATTATTGCAATGGCGGCTTTGGCATTCCACTTAATTCACGGTTTCCAGTCCGCGTTCCAAACTTTAGGTTTTAACCACAGAAGATATATTGGAATTATCAGAGCAATCGGAGTTTGGGTATTTGGAGTATTAATTCCAATTGGCTTTGCAATAATGCCATTGTTTTTCTTCTTTAAATAATTCAGAATCTTTTAAGATAAGGTTTAGGCCTTATGATTCAATATAAAATTAAGAGATATGTTAGATTCAAAAGTACCAGCGGGCCCATTAGCCCAAAAGTGGTCAAATCATAAATTTAATCTTAAGTTGGTTAACCCTGCTAACAAACGTAAATTTACCATTATCGTTGTTGGTACAGGTCTTGCTGGTGCATCCGCGGCAGCATCTTTAGCTGAGTTAGGATATAATGTAATTACTTTCTGTTACCAAGATTCACCTCGTCGGGCGCACTCTATTGCGGCTCAAGGTGGTATTAATGCGGCAAAGAGCTACCAAAATGATGGTGACTCTGTATTCCGTTTATTTTACGATACAATCAAAGGTGGTGACTACCGCTCACGCGAGGCAAACGTTTACCGTTTGGCCGAAGTATCTGTAAACATCATTGACCAATGTGTTGCACAAGGTGTTCCTTTTGCGCGTGAATACGGAGGTTTATTGGACAACCGTTCTTTCGGTGGTGCACAGGTAAGCCGTACATTCTACGCACGTGGTCAAACTGGACAACAGTTATTGTTGGGTGCTTATTCAGCATTAAACCGTCAAATCAAAAAAGGAAAAGTAAAATCATATACGCGTCATGAGATGTTGGATTTGGTCATGATCGACGGTCATGCCAAAGGTATCGTAACTCGTGACTTGGTATCGGGTAAGGTTGAAACACATGCAGCACATGCTGTATTGATGTGTACTGGTGGTTATGGTAACGTATTCTTCTTGTCTACAAACGCAATGGGATGTAACGTTACAGCAGCTTGGAGAGCGCACAAACGTGGTGCTTACTTCGCTAACCCTTGTTACACGCAAATTCACCCAACTTGTATTCCTGTAACTGGAGATCATCAATCCAAATTGACATTGATGTCTGAGTCTTTACGTAACGACGGCCGTGTATGGGTTCCTAAGACTCAGGAAATGGCTGAGAAGTTGCGCAAAGGCGAAATCAAAGCCAATGATATCAAAGAAGACGACAGAGATTATTTCTTGGAACGTAAATACCCTTCATTCGGTAACTTAGTGCCTCGTGACGTAGCATCACGTAATGCAAAAGAAGCTGTTGATGATGGTCGTGGTGTTGGTAAAACTGGTTTCGCGGTATTCTTGGATTTCAAAGAAGCGATCGGTCGTTTAGGCGAAGATGCTGTACGTGCTAAATATGGTAACTTATTTGACATGTACTACCAGATCACTGACGAAAACCCTTATAAACAACCAATGCGTATCTACCCTGCGGTTCACTATACAATGGGTGGTGTATGGGTTGATTACAACTTGATGACGACAATCCCTGGTTTGTATGCATTAGGTGAGTGTAACTTCTCTGACCACGGTGCGAACCGCTTAGGTGCTTCGGCATTGATGCAAGGTCTTGCTGATGGTTATTTCGTTATTCCTTACACTGTGGGTGATTACCTTGCTAAATTAGGTTCTTTCGCACCAGTAGATCACAGCCATCCTGCATTCGAATCTACACGTAAAGAGGTCGAAGCAAAAATCAACAAATTGTTATCATTAAATGGTACACAAACTGTTGATGATATCCACAAAAAATTAGGCCACATCATGTGGGAATATTGTGGAATGGCTCGTACAGCTGAAGGATTACAAAAAGCACAAGGTTTGATCCAGGAATTGAAAAAAGAATTCTGGACGAATGTTAGAGTTCTTGGAGAAAACGAAGAATTAAATCTTTCTTTAGAGAAAGCTGGCCGTGTAGCAGACTTCTTGGAATTGGGTGAATTAATGGTTGTGGATGCATTGCAACGCGCTGAGTCTTGTGGTGGTCACTTCCGTCTGGAAAGCCAAACTGAAGAAGGTGAAGCAAAACGTAATGACGAGGAATTCGCTTATGTATCTGCTTGGGAATACAAAGGAGACAATGTACCAGAGCAATTACACAAGGAAGACTTGGTATTCGAAAACGTTCAGTTAACACAAAGAAGTTATAAATAAGAAGGAAAATTATCATGGCACAACATATGAATTTAACGCTGAAAGTTTGGCGTCAAAAAAATGATAAAGATAAAGGTCAATTTGTAACTTATCAGGCAAATAACATCGCTGATGATATGTCTTTCTTAGAGATGCTTGATATTGTGAATGAGGAATTGACACGTAAAGGTGAAGACCCTGTATATTTCGATCACGACTGTCGTGAAGGAATCTGCGGAATGTGTTCATTAGTTATCAACGGTCGTCCACATGGTCCTAAAGAAGGTACGACAACATGTCAATTACACATGCGTAGCTTCCACGATGGACAGACGATCGTCATCGAACCTTGGAGAGCTGCGGCATTTCCAGTGTTGAAAGACCTAGCAGTTGATCGTACGGCTTTTGACCGCATTCAACAAGCAGGTGGATATGTAAATATCAATACAGGTGGTGTTCCTGACGCCAATACAATTCCTATTCCTAAACGTATTGCTGATGAAGCTTTCGAATCGGCTACATGTATCGGTTGTGGTGCTTGTGTTGCAGCTTGTAAAAATGCTTCTGCAATGTTATTCGTTTCGGCTAAAGTATCTCAATTCGCATTGTTACCTCAAGGTCAAACTGAGCGTTACGAACGTGCACAAGCAATGGTAGATCAAATGGATGCTGAAGGTTTTGGTAACTGTACGAATACCGGTGCTTGCGAAGCAGAATGTCCGGTAGGTATTAAATTAACGAATATCGCTCGTTTAAACCGCGAGTATTTGACTGCTAAAATCTTCAGACAAGAAGAACCACACGCATAATAGCGCGTTTAGCATAAAATAATATAAAAGTCCTTGCCCTAAGAAAGCAAGGACTTTTTTTTATATTTACAATAATGTAAATTGACTCACGTGAATTCTGGTATAAAAATTCGTTTACTACTACTGATCTTAACACTTTGCTTTATAGGAACAGCGATCACCATCAAAGAATCTGTTACAAATAAAGAAATACTTGATATTGATACAAAATCGCTCAATGATTATATAACCGAACAAGAGAAAAAAGTAGACCGCATTTTTAAGGACTCACTGCTGCTAAAAACATTCAAGAATTACGATCAATATCCTATAGCTGTCTATCAAGCTTTTGAAAGGTATAAAAATGATGAAAAGGTTTATCTATTCCTATTTAAGGATCACGAACCGAAAATGTGGAGCACACATTTATTTGTTCCCATTACTGATCAGGGTTTTCTGGAAAAGTCCAATTTTGTACAGGATGATAATCGTTCCTACATCGTTCGTAAAAAAACAATTGGAAATATAAGTATACTTGCCTATGTCCTTGTTAAGCCTTATACCAATAACAATAATCCGTATTTAAACTCTTCTTTACGACGAAATTTCTTCGACACACGAAATATTGACATTGCATCTTATACCGATACGGTTGCAATCAAAAATATCTATAGTTCGGAGGGATCCTATCTGTTTTCCGTTAAGCTCAAAGAAGGTGATCACGAAAATATCTATACCATTTTGCAGTTCTTCTGCTGGTTACTGGCATGGATTGCTCTATTGATATTCTTCAATAGCCTCTGTCTACACATGGCTAAGACCAGAAGAGCTTGGGCAGCGGTAGCACTACTCGCAGGCGTATTTATTCTTGTCAAATTCGCGGATCTGAAATGGAATTTGCTTTCTGAAAATGCGACGTTCGCTATATTCGATTCCCGCAACTATGCTTACAATAGCTTCTTCCCTAATATTTGGTCCGTTTTATCAACCACAATATTGATCCTCTGGCTCATACTATTTATCTATTCTATTCGTAAAGAACTCAATTTCGATAAAATAAAAGCCCTCCGGATCTTTAAACTCCCTATTGCGATTGGATTTGTCCTAAGTATATACTTATTCTTTGCGCTTTTATATGATATAGCCGGTACGTTAATTACCCATTCAAATAATATCTATTTTGACTTTACCAAACTCGTTGATCTACATTTCCTAAGCTGGGTGGATCTTGGTATCGTTGGCATGGGGATTTTAGCATTGAGTATTTATATTGACCTCGTATTATTCTTTCTTAAAAAGTTAGAATTAAAGCCCACCCAACTATTAAATATTCAATTAGCAAGTGTCATTTTTGTCATTCTCGTTATTTCAATCTACATTGAAAAAAACAGCCTTGTTAATCTGCTTTTAGCTTTAATTATTCTAATAAAATCCTTTGGCGAGAAATATTTCGACAGGCATATATTGACGAACTACATTGCTGTTTTGATTCTTTGGGCTATCATAAGTACAATTACTCATGCACGTTTCTACCAAGAACGGGATCTTATTGACATGAAGATATTATTGAACAATCTACAGTCAGAAGACGATCTAAATGCTGTTTCACTATTTTCGGACATTGAAAGTGGTATCTCCAATGATAAAGAATTAAAACACCTCTTTAACATCAGTCTTCCCAATACCAATACAGAGGGAATCAATGACTTCATCAAGAAGAAATACTTTAGTGGATACCTCTCCAAATATGAATTTAAGGCCTATTACTATAATCAGAATAATATTCCAATAAATCCAAATGATCAAAACAGAATTAATGAGTATAGGGAAAAAGTAATCAACAAGTCGATAAAAGTTACTCAAAATTTCTACCGTGCCAGTGCTGAACTGGGAACCCATGAATACTTTTCGATCATTCCAGTGGCAATTGATCAAAATAGGATCATCAACGTAATCATCAATCTTTCAAATAAGGATTTTAGCTACACGGTACCCTATCCCGAGATATTAACAGATATGCGGATTAATAATTCGCAATACTATAATAAGGACGACTATTCGATTGCTTTGTATAAGGGTGGTTCGTTGGTTACCCAGTTTGGAAAATATACGTATGAAAATAACCTCCGGGGATTAAATGCTACACCAGGAAAATATATTGAAATACTGGATCGAGATTCGTACCTGCACATTGCGTATGTGGCTAATAGCTTTTCAACTTATATCATTAGTAAACAAAAGCCTTCTTTCTGGGATTATATAGCTACAACCTCCTTTCTGTTTTTGATTTTTTTCATGATCTTCATGGTTTTCCATTATGCGACATCATTTTATATCTTTCTCAAGAATACGAAACTTACCGTCCGTAACTTAAAATATCAGTTCTATAAAATCATCAACAAAATACAGTATTCTACACGTATTCAGACCTCTATTATTTCTTCGGTTATATTAGCCATTCTGATATCAGCTGTAATTTCATATATCAGCATAAATAAACAGCTTTACAACAATAACAGAAATAGCAAAGAGCGCTTTATCATCGAGCTAGGTAAACGGATGGAAAATATGTTGACTTATACCGACCAGGTTTCTAATGAAAATCAGCTTATTAGTATTCTAAAGACTTTATCGGAAACAATATCCAAGGATTTCAACTTATACTCAAAATCGGGCAGGTTACTCTATAGTTCCCAGCGCAGAATTTATGATCTGGAACTTTTCTCCACATTTATTAATCCGGCAGCGCTCAAAAACCTCTCCCTACTCAAAAAATCAGAAACAATAGAAGATGAGCGTATCGGAACGTTCCAGTTTGAGACGAGTTATGCCACAATAAGAGACAAAGATTATAGTACATTGGCCTATATCGGCATCCCGAACTTCTCCCTTCAAAAAGAAGAGAATATCAATAAAAATCTATTATTAAACACCATTGTCAATATTTATTCACTCATTATCATTGGCTTTGGTTTTTATGCAACTTTCGTGGCCAATAGTGTTACCAATCCACTCAGTATAATCAGTAAAAAAATATCCCAATTACGATTAGGACAACCCAACGAACCTTTATTCTGGCAACGAAATGACGAAATAGGTACATTGATCAAAGAGTACAACCTCATGATCATCAAGCTGGAAGACTACGCCAATAAAATAAAGGATACCGAACGTGAATCGACCTGGCGGGAAATGGCTCAGCAGATTGCACATGAGATCAAAAATCCGCTAACGCCAATGAAATTAGGCATACAGCAGCTCAGAAGATCATACAAAGATGATGATCCGAGATTCCCAGATCGCTTCAATAAATTCTCAACTTCATTTATTGAACAAATCGATGCTTTAACACAAATCGCTTCGGAGTTTTCTCATTTTGCAAAATTTCCAACGACAGTAATGGAAAATATTAATATTGTGGAGAAGATAACGAAGTCGATATCAGTATACGATAACACACCAAATGTCAATATCCGATTAATAAATAACGCTGATCAGAAAACCTTAATTGTTAAGGCAGATGGAAATGAGTTATTGCGCACGTTCAATAATTTGATAAAAAATGCCATTGAAGGAGGTTATGGACGAAAAAACATGAAGATAGACATCTCTATCGAACGATACTCCGATAAATTTGTCAAAATAGATGTCAAAGATAATGGCTATGGCATTCCTGAAGCAATGAAAGATAAAATATTCCAGATCAACTTTACGACAAAAAGTTCTGGAAATGGTCTTGGCTTGGTGCTTGTGAAGAAAACTATTGAAGCGAGTAATGGGCAGATATATTTTGAGACAACGGAGGGTGAAGGCACGACATTCCATATTTTACTGCCCCTGCAACAAATAGAGTCTTAGTTATCGTGGATTTTAGAATATCCACGATCAAAACTTTCCTCATAAAGAGCCCTGGGTATTTATCGAAAAACCATGATCCAAGGGCAAGGAATACCATCAAAAGCTTCCGTAAATCCTTATTTATAGAAATTACATCGCTTATATGTTCCGCATGCCTTTAGTCCCTTTGCGCTGAGGGCTATAGGAAGCGAGATCCCGAGAAAACAAGAATTGCCAGGAAAACTTGATTAAGCAAATAATTCTATCCGTTGTGATCTATTTTGAAGCTTAGTCCGCGAGTCTCGGTTAGTTCGATTCCTCAAGCAAACAAGGGTGAAAGACCGATATGAAATTGATTTGCAGAATAATGGAAGCCAGCAAAATGTAGCACTAGGCCCAGCAATGAATATTTAAAATTTCTGTGGAAAGTGCCTATACTAAATTAAAAAAGCGGCAGCCCGTATTTGGACTGCCGCTTTTTTAATTTAGTAAAGTATATCCTTAGCGTAATACGACAGCTGATCTACCCATGATCGCATTATCCTCATAAAGCAATACGGTATATGCTCCTTTAGCAAAACCATCTTCAGCAGCCCAATATACGACATAATCTTCACCCTTATTCGTAAACAAAATATTATGCTTAAACGTATACTGTAGTTTTTCGCCATGCACCAAGAAAATATTATCTCCCTGCACGACAAGATTCCCTTGAGGGTCGATGATTCTTATGAAAATGTCACGTTCTCCAATTTTAGCAAGCGGGTTGTCTGCGACAGTAAAATTGATCTTTAATTTATCTACGCGCTTCGCACGTTCTTCAACAGATTCCTTTCCATTTCTTTTAATTTCAAGCCCGTTGATACTTATATTTGACACTTTCAACGCAGATGCTGTGGTCACCTTTTCCTTCAATTCAGAATTAGTCGTGGTCAAAGAATTAATTTGTTTATTTTTCTCGACTACAGACTCATTCAAATTCGAATTTTGCTTCGATAAAATCTGATTCTCTTGAATCAATCGCTGAACATCTACGCGATAGTTATCAACCTGCTTTTTTAACAGGTTTATTTTGCGTTGAGCGTCATCAATATCCTTAGAATTTATACTCTTATCTTCGAGTTTCTTACGGAGCTCTGCAATCTCTGCTCGCGAATCCTCTTTTTGTACAGTCATTTCTGGAGTCAATTGAACATTTTCAATATCAATCTTATCCAATTCGGCTTCTATCCGATCGATCTGTACCTGAAGGTTTTCTTTTTCCACTGTTAAGGCATAGACTTTTTCTCCGTTCGTCTTAAACTTAACATAAAAATATATATTCGTTGCGAGTAATGCCGCTATCGCGATGATGAAGAAATACACCTTAGAAGAATCTTTCTTCTTTTCGTCTTCCTTTTTACTCGAAACAACTTCTGAATTCATCATAATACATGCACTGTCATTTTCATCATATGAACTTAGTGATTCATACCATTTGAATGTTTAAACAAAAATTATTCCAGTTTTATTTTTTCTTTATTAATTATGAATTATTCAAAATAGTTCAGGGTCTCAAAACCACCTTGTTTCAGGTATTCTTCCTTCCTCATCAAATGAAGATCGGATTGTACCATATCCGTTACCAACATTTGCAGATCATATTTAGGTGTCCAGCCCAGTTTGGTATTTGCTTTTGTTGGATCTCCAATAAGTAAATCAACCTCGGTTGGCCGATAATAAGCGGGGTCTACCTTAACAACGGTTTGTCCGAATTTAATCAATGATCTATCAATATTTAATGCGGCTAGACGCTCCTCATCCACATCAATTATAACACCCTTTTCCTGCTCACCTTTCCCACTAAATTCTATTTCTATCCCCAATTCGGCAAAAGCCAAACGAACAAAATCTCTAACCGTTGTAGTAACTCCCGTTGCGATTACAAAATCCTCAGGTTTTTCCTGTTGCAGGATCAGCCACATTGCTTCAACATAATCTTTTGCATGTCCCCAGTCGCGCTGAGCAGACAGGTTTCCAAGATAAAGTTTGTCCTGTAGTCCTAATGCAATCTTTGCCACTGCCCGCGTTATTTTACGGGTCACAAAAGTTTCCCCTCTGACCGGGCTTTCGTGATTGAATAAAATTCCGTTACAGGCATACATGTTGTAAGCTTCACGATAGTTTACCGTAATCCAATAGCCGTACATTTTGGCAACGGCATAAGGACTTCTTGGATAAAAGGGAGTTGTCTCACTTTGCGGTACCGCTTGCACCAAACCATATAGCTCGGAGGTCGATGCCTGATAAATACGTGTCTTCTCAATCATTCCAAGCAATCTGACTGCTTCCAATATACGGAGCGTACCGATACCATCAGCATTAGCTGTATATTCAGGTGTATCAAAGCTTACTTTTACATGGGATTGGGCAGCAAGATTATAAATTTCATCCGGTTGAGTTTCCTGAATAACACGGATCAAATTGGTTGAGTCTGTCAAATCACCAAAATGCAATGTAAAATTTCTATTGTCAAGATGGGGATCTTGATAAAGGTGATCTATACGATCAGTATTGAACAGGGAGCTACGGCGCTTTAGCCCATGAACCTTATAACCTTTTTTCAATAGGAATTCTGCTAAATAGGCACCATCTTGACCTGTAATACCTGTTATCAATGCAGTTTTCGTGTTTTGTTCAGCCATATTTCTATTTTATATTAAGCATCTCCCCTCCTAATCCTGGGTATCATACTGTTAGCATCCGATCAATCTGTTTTTACAAGGTAATGAAGCAATCCGATTTATGGACTTCAAAAAGCGATTATCCATTCAGAACTTGCTTTTCAGTCTCATCCATCAACTCGCTCGCTTCCACTTTGAATAAATCAGGACGGATTCGGACTGTAAAAGTATTAAATTTTCAACAAAAAAAGCCATAGGAATTCCTATAGCTTTTTGTTATTCATTTTTTCTCGTTTGACCTTAGTTTACACGCGAGAAATTAAATACTAAATAAGCTTCACCATTGGCGACTGTCAACGGCATTTTCATGACCAATTTGTTCCCATCAGAATAAGACAAATCCAGGCGGTAACCTGTTGTTACATTCTTAGCTTTGTCTCCTGCGTAGATTTTTTTAAATTGGAATTGCGGCTCACCTAGACCTTTTCCCGGATTATATATAGACCAAAAAATCTCACGTGATGCGCCCGGAGCACATAGCGTACCTTGAGCATTGAACGTGATTGATCCCTTCCCATTGCCAATAAAATTCCAGTTACTACCAACAAAACACTCAGCCGGAGCTTCTTCAAAGACACTTTTAATCGTGAAAGTAGAAGGCAAATTTTCTCTATCGATTGAATTTAGTGTCCAGGTTCCTTTCACAGCAGATTTCCACTCTGAGGCGCTCGGTCCAGACGCTGCACTTGTATTGGAAGAACCATTACCAGGGTTTCCAGATGATGTACCTTGCTTTTGTGCACCACAAGAAAACAAAGTCACCGTAGCAAAAACAGTTGCTAATGATAAAACGAATCGATTCATATGTTTAAATTTTAATTTCAAATTGTATTTTTGGGGTAAATTAATCCACAGCTCATGAAGGTTACAGCCAAAAATCATACCATAAGCAAAATAATTGCAAAAACTCTTTTGAGGTTATTCATTATCCTCCTGGCCTTCGCTGCCTATCCCCTGTTCCTGGGACAAGAAGCGAAAGCAAAATTAAGCCAAATCAGTCTCGCTTTTACAAATAAGGTTTCATTCATTGCCCCTATTTTATTATTTTGTTTTATCGTTGGATTAATGATTGCCGTGCTTAAGCACAAATATAATAGAATTGACCTAAATTGGCTATTTTCCCTGGCTACTATATTTGGTATTTTATATTTGATCTTATTGTATTCAAGAATTTACCCAAGTATTGCCTAAGTTAAATTGCACAATTCGACAAAGTTCCTAACTTTGAATTTTCCAAAATCGTATAATCGATCAAGATTGGAAAAATAAACTTCTATGGATAAAAAAAAAGGTTTAAAAATCCTAAAAAACATACTAAAGATTGTCGTTACTGTAGGAGCCTTATATTGGGTTTTCAGCAAAGTTTCACTCAAAGATCTCAAAGAAGCTGTCATTAATTCAAATCCCATCTATTTATTTCTAGCGCTCTTAGCCTATAGTGTCTCAATTTTTATCTCCTCTTCCCGCTTATTGACTTTTCTACGGGCAATCGGCCTGGATGTATCAGAGAAATATAATTTAAAGCTCTACCAATTGGGTCTATTCTACAACCTTATTCTACCAGGAGGTGTAGGTGGAGATGGCTACAAGATATTCTTTCTTCGGAAAAGGTTCAGTATCAAAGGCAGGAAATTATTTACAGCCCTATTCTTAGATCGGCTAAGTGGTCTATGGGCCTTATGCCTAATCATTGCAGCTTTAATTACCTACATGCCGCAGTTGGGCATACCAAATTACTTAACGATCATATTATTTATATTGGGTAGTATCCTTTATTATTTTATCGTCACAAAATTTTTCAAAGAATATAAGGCAACTTTTTTAAAGGCACATTTAAAAGCTATAGGTGTACAATCCATGCAAGTAATTGCCGCAATTCTGATCCTTTATGCATTAGGGTTCAATGGGAAGTTCTCACCATATTTATTTCTATTTCTCGCATCTTCGTTAGTATCTATCATTCCTTTTTCAGTAGGTGGATTAGGTATGCGGGAGCTGGTCATCATGTGGGGAGCGGGCATATTTCATGTAGATTCACACAATGCCGTATTGATCACGTTGTTATTTTATATTATCTCAGCGATCGTCGCACTCTCAGGAATTTATTTTATCTTCAATCCGAAGGCAATCGGAGAGGATAAACTACCGTCTGCAGAGGAAGTTGAACAAAGTCAAAAACTAGAAGAATAAACATGGCGAATATTATTATCACAGGAGCAAGTAGTGGAGTCGGATTCGAGGCAGTGCTTGATTTGACCTCAAAAAAGGACAACAAGGTTATCGCATTGGCCCGATCAGCAGACAAATTGAGGAAACTTCACGAAATCGCAAGTCAGCTCAATTATGATGGCGGAACACTCTTCCCTGCTCAATTTGATATTGTTTATGATGACTACGCAACATTAGTACCTTTTATACAATCCAAATTCGATACTGTTGATATCCTGATTAACAATGCCGGTGCTTTAGTGAATAAACCATTTATGGAGACAAGTGGGCAGGACTTTGCAGAGATGCTTCAGACAAATATCATCGGTCATGTCAATATGATACAACAGGTTGTTCCATTCATGCATGAAGGTTCCCATATTGTTAACATCAGTAGTATGGGCGGTTTTCAGGGCTCGATGAAGTTCCCCGGTCTAGCAGCCTACTCTGCCAGTAAAGGCGCATTGGCTATTTTAACGGAATGCCTGGCGGAAGAATTTAAGGAAAGAGGGATCAAGGTTAACTGCTTAGCTTTGGGATCGTCACAAACTGAAATGTTTGAAGCTGCATTCCCAGGCATGGAGGCTGGTACGCTAGCGTTTGAAATGGGCAGATATATTGCTGATTTTGCACAGAATGGGCATAAATATTTCAATGGCAAAATCCTTCCTGTTGCCAATACAACTCCCTAATAAGTAGCGAGCAGAAAGTAACCTATTGCTAAAATATTCACTTATCAGCGTCCTATCTAAAGATCTATCGGATATAGATCTTTAGATAGGACGCTGAACTTTTAATAAACAGCTGCTGTTTAAGGTTATTAAACAATCGCTGTCATTCATACGAATATTTTGATCCAATTACTTTGCTTTCAATTTAAGCCAATTGGTGAGATCATTCATCAATTGCACGTTGAAACTTTCCGGATTTTCAAAATATTCTTCGATTTTTCCTGTTTGTGCATTTTGAAAAAGATGGTTCAGATTTGGATAGTTTTTGATAGTGACATCTGTCGTATTCAAATGCAGGCGTTGAAGTGCGTAGATATTTTCATTTGCAGGAACCTGAATATCCTTTCCTCCAAAAGAAGCAAAAATAGGCACTTTCACCTGTTTCAGATAATAAGCTGGATCGATACGTATAAAAGTTTTAAACCATGGAATCAGCATAGGACTCAATTTAATTTTCATGTCAGCTGTTAATGCATTCCCGTTGTTTTGACGGATAAGTTCTGTTTCCAATGATTCTGCCAAAACCTTCGGCGGCTCATCCCTTAATAGAATGTCATATAGCTTTCTGTTATTGCGTTTATTTACTTCTAGAGCAGGCTCAGCTAATCCAGCCACTTTTCCCAAAGCGTAACTTTGTAGGATCAATAGAGAGTCTCCTTTGAGGATAGGACCAGACAGTAAAGCAATATAGTTGACTTTATCGTTCTCCGCTGCCACCATGTCTGCTATCAAAGCCCCTTCACTATGTCCAATGACGCCTATTTTATCGGTTCTGACCATCTGCTGCGTGCTCATAAAATCCACGGCGGCATTTGCGTCTGATGCGAAGTTAATTGTTGTTGCCAAGTTAACCTCCCCTTTGGAGCCACCGATACCGCGGTCATCGTAACGCAACACCGCGAAACCGTTTTTACTGAGGTGATCGGCCAGTACCTTAAATGGTCTATGACCAAAAACTTCCGAATCTCTATTTTGTTGTCCACTTCCATTAACCAGAATAACAGCCGGAAAAGGTCCTCCTGCTTTGGGATAAGTAAGTGTTCCCGCTAAGGTAGCATTGCCCTTCACATTTTGAAACATAACCTCCTTTTCAATGTAATCATATGGAGGAAAGACATCCTGCTTACGCGAAAGCCCACTTTGCTCGCTCTCACTGCGGACCAATAACATAGGAGATTCAAAACTTCCCTGTTTCATTACACCTTTCAACACATCTTTATCCCGATCCAGGTAGCCAGTATAATATAGACCTATTGCTTTGACATCGATATATATCGAGTCCTTGTCCACTTTTATTGCATTAATAGGAAACTTTAGGGAGGTCTGCATGGGGCTTTCAAAAGTTCCAGCCCAATTATCATTGCTATCCTGCTTTAGATTGAATACCAAAAGTAATTTCTGCCCAGACACGCTCACCTCACCTTTCCATGAACCATCAAAGGTCTGTGCATCCGCACATGAGAACTGCAAACAGATCAAAAATAAATAGAGAATTTTCTTCATCATTTCTTTGCTATCAAAAATAATACTGTATACCTAAATCAAGCATAAAATATAATGCCACAAACAATATGCTTATCCAAATCTTTTTATTGTTTACGGCAACATTCATTCCTTTGACCAATAAATAGAATTGATAAAACAGCAGAAATAGCGCAGATATTCCAAATACAGCAAATAATATCATTTGGCCTTTATCTATAGTCGATAAAGTATGATCACCATTTTTTAAGGCTTCATCAATCTGTTTGGTAAATTCATCCTGATTCAGTAGTTTACCCAGTAGCAGAACCAAGTAAAGCGGAAATGGTGCAATCAAAATGACATTCAATACATCGATGATTCTGGTCCTATGGTTTAATATCCTCCCTACTACATATAATAAAATTAAAGGAGCCAAAACCATATAAACATGTACTTTTAACACCGTAATAAAGGAAACCGGTACATGGGGTCTAAAGAAATGCATAAAGCCATTAAACTGCTCCCCAGACAGATAAACAAGATAACTGGAAAACAAAAAGCCTGCGATACCTACAACAAACAGTACCCGTTCAGAAAAATCCACAAAAGGATTTAATAACAACTGCTTAATTTTCATTGATAAACGTATTTAACTTATGAATCAGATCATCTAGAATATTGCGAACAGTAGGATAAGATTTACCCATCTGGTTGGCCATCTCTTTTAAGCTACCTGAATACTTTAGAAAATTCAGAACAAACTCCTGCTCTTCGACTGTCAGTTGCATGAGTAAGGGTAAAGTAAACTTACCAACAACTTCAGTATCGCAGGAATCACAGACCAGCTTGGAGACTTTTAACTTCGCATCACAACATGGACAATTTACAGGTATTTTTTTCATTCCACAAAACAAAAGTAAATAATGTTAAATATAATATTAATATTATTAAAATGAAATACAATATTATGAATATCTTCCAAAAATCGTTGCTTAATGATATATTTGTAAACAATAAATAAAGTGTATGAAAAAGTTTTTAGGCTATATCCTATCTATTATATTTTGGTTCTGTTTTGGCTTATCTTTAATTATATTCCACCCTATCCAATGGCTATGCCTAAAATTAGGTGGCTATAGTGCGCATAAAAAAAGTGTTGACATCTTAAATGCATGTTTGGTTGCTTGCTACTATACCTTATTCAATAGGGTCACTTTTATCGACAATAAATCCATCCCATTGGGGCAGCCAATTATATTTGTTGCCAATCATCAAAGTACTTTTGATATTCCGCCGCTCATCTATTTTTTACGGAGGTTTCATGGTAAGTTCATTTCGAAAATTGAACTGGCCAGTGGTATACCCAGTATTTCGTTCAACCTAAAACATGGTGGTGCAGCCAATATCGATCGGAATGACCCCAAACAGTCTATAGCTGAGATCCTCAAACTTGCCAACAATATGAAAACAAAGAACTGGTCCGCCTTTATCTTTCCAGAGGGGACCCGATCAAAAACAGGCAAGATGAAAGCATTTCACGTTGGCGGAATTGCAACATTATTAAAGAAAAATCCAAATGCATTGGTTGTCCCTATTGCGATTAAAGGATCTTACGAAATGGTACAGTATGGTATGTATCCGCTAACTCCTTTTTTACATATGACATGGGAGGTATTGGACCCTTTGGATACAACGGATAAAAATATTGAAGAAATCGTAAAATTAGCTGAGGAAACAATTAAGCGAAAAGTAGAAAATTAAACCGGGTTTATTTGACTTGTCTGCCCTTCCAATCGTATTTCCCGATATTCCCTAATATTCCAATATAAGTTAAATATAGAATATGGGCCAGACTCAATATTGGGAGATACCAAAGCAAAGTAGTGCGCCTCGCAAAAGTAGTTAAGGGTTGGATAAATAGGAATTCCACGACTACTTTAAGTAATAATGCGAAGAAAACGACCCATCCAAGTGTTTTAATGCCAGCGATAGCAAGGGCTACTCCAACCAATAAAAGCACATTAAACAGCCAGATTGCGATTCCCAAAGCGATAACTCCCTTGTTTTTATACTTGGTACTTTTAGAGGCCCAACGTCTTCTTTGGCTTATAAATGAGCGAAGATCAGGTTTGGCATCTGTATACACAATAGCATCCTCCGATTTACAAAATGCGATCCGTTCAGGATATTTCTCTGCCACCTTATGCAAAAATAGCTCATCGTCCCCAGAAGCAAGTTCATCAATGCCTCTAAACCCGCCCATTTCCCTAAATATATCTTTTCGATAAGCTAAATTCGCGCCGTTGCAGGTTGTTGGCTTTCTATTACCTATACCCGCAGCGCCAAGACCAATGAGATATAGGAACTCCAATGTCTGCAAGCGTTCGAAAAAGCTTTTCTCCTCGGAATACAGCACCGGTGAAGACAGCAAGTAAACATCCTCTTTTTCAAAGGTTCCGATTACAGTCTTTAGCCAGTTTGGCCCCATCCTGCAGTCTGCATCAGTCGTTATAACAATCTCCCCTTTACAGCAGTCAATTGCCCTTGAAATCGCCAGCTTTTTATAGGAATTCATCCGGCCATTCTCATTTAACTGAATTAACTTGACTCCTCGTTCGGTAAATTCTTTCACAATTGCTGAGGTGTTATCGTCCGAATGATCATCAATAATAATAAGTTCGAGAAGATCTTTTGGAAAAGCCTGATTTAAGATACATTCAATCGTTCTTCGAATATTTAATTCTTCATTACGGGCGGCAATAATTACGGATACCATTTTGGTGGGAATTAAATTACCATGAGGCGCTTGGATCTGAGCCCAGCCCCTCCGCATCCACAATACGAGAATACCATAGACACAGGCAAAACTGATCAATAAATAACTAAGAATTTGTATCACCGAAAAAATTAATCTTAAAAACAAAAATAGAACCAAATATCGCCGGGAGAATCAAATTGACAAACCAGATACACGATACAATAGCCATCACCGCAATTTCCTGTGTTGTAATATAGCTATAAAGATTACTTGCCACAAAACTCCGCACACTAAAATCAAAAATATCCAAGGTGGGCAGGGCCGCCTGAACGAAAAAGAGGATAAAGATCATCAAAACCATGGAGACAAGAGGCAACTCTGGTAAGGTCAGCTTCATCAAAATAATATATTGCGAAGTGAAAATAATAAACCTTGCTAGTGAGTTTATCAAAACAATACTCAGTTCCGCCGTGGAATAATGTTCAAGTACTTCAAAAAAAGGTTTGATTTTCGCCAAAAACTTAATTCGCCCCACAAGTATATCCACCCATCTCACATTAAAATACAAGATGACAAATCCAGCAGCATAAATAAGGGCGAGCAACCATACTCCAAATTGGACAGATAAAGGCGTAGATAAAAATTTACAGACAAACCAGGCTATACTCAGTGAGCCTGCAACACTTGTCAAAACCAATTGGGCAAACAACCCAACTCCCATCGCTACAGCCCCTTTGGCCCTGTTCTGCGGCGTAAGGAATAATACCCTACCTCCATACTCCCCAATCCTATTTGGGGTAAAAATCGCCCATGTAAGTCCACAAAAAACGGATTGAAACGCTTTCCAAAAAGATATATGCTCCAACTTAGAGGCGAGATAACGCCATTTGACAACTTCCAGTAGCCAGTTTACGAGCATTAAAACAACGATCAATATCAATGTCCAGACAACAGAATGTTGTTCTAATCCAGTGATCAGTGTCTTAAATTTATCGATATTGCTCTTATCGGATACCTTGGTAATGATATACCATGTGGCAAGTGCAAAAACCAGTATCTTCAATAAAAGACTGATGTATTTTTTTTGTCTCCCAGTCAACGTTTGATAATTAGAGAGCAATGTTACTAAATTTTAGCCAAATGATTAAGTTTTGTGTGCAGCAATCCACTTATAAAAAGCAAAATTTGTAATATTGTACATGCAGAAGGAAAAGGCGAAAGAAAGAATCATACTAGGGATCGATCCAGGGACAGTAGTGCTTGGATATGGAATTATCAAAGAAGTTGGCAATACCATCTCCCTTATTTCAATGGGTGTCATCAAAATGGGCCATCTCGATGACCATGCATTAAAATTGCAACGTATCTTCAAAAAGACCTCTGCATTAATGCAAGAATATAATCCAGATTGTGTCGCGCTGGAATCTCCTTTCTATGGCAAAAATATTCAGGTTATGCTCAAACTGGGAAGGGCACAGGGGGTTGCTATGGCAGCTGCACTGGCCCAGGATATTCCGATCTTTGAGTATTCACCCAGAAAAATAAAACAGTCAGTCACCGGAAATGGAAATGCTACGAAAGAACAGGTTTCTGCCATGCTCAAAAATCTATTAAAATTTGAGGAAACACCTCAGTTTCTTGATGCGACAGATGGACTGGCAATTGCTGTTTGCCATTCGTTTCAAAAAAATAGTGCTACTGGTAGCGGAAAATCCTATTCCGGCTGGTCCTCTTTTATCAAAGAAAACAAAGACCGGATTAAGTAGTTACATCTGCACCTGCCGGATGACATTTTTCACATTTAATTCGACAATATCAGTCATTGTCTTACATTTCAAATAAGAATTATTCTGATAAAACTCCGCGTAACCCTCACGCAATTGCTTAATATTTTCTGGAGTTGAGAGAACCTGCATCTGCGAAGCATCTCTAAGGTCAGCGATCCGGTGCCGCTCACTCCGTACCCTATGCACAATCGAAGACCGCTCCTCCTGTTGGTATTGCAATACCGTTTTTTCGGTCAAATGCTCCATCGCGAGCTTAACATATGGATAGTTCTCTTTAAAAAATTGGGGCATATATACTTTTGGGTTCCCCTCATAAAACTGTTGGTCAAAATCGATTGCCCTGATCCTAAACTGAAAATCATCAAAGTCAGGCGTAATCTGCATGACAAAATTATAAGCCCGCATATCCCCCAGCAAGGTGATGATACAACGCTCATTAAACTTGACAAATTCCTTCGAAATCCGTGTCAAATTGTAATCCGGCGTGAACATCCTTGTTTGGGAAAATATATCGCCGGGAATACCAACAATATGTTCTTCTACCAATGTATCCTGATCCACCATATAATTGACCTGATTCGGAGATAATATTTCCTCCAGTTCCAATCCGTAGATCCGTGATGCATCCGCCTGTTTGATATAAAAATAATCATAAACGTCATTTAATCGGTTTACGATACGGATCCGAAATGGTCTTGTATTACCAAAACCACAGTACTCCACGCGGTCGATATATTTGTGCTGTACAATACGTGTGTTGCCCGAAGCTTTAAGCTTTGCATAGATGACCTTTAACCCGTCATATAGCTGATCAATGAGATACTGAGGATAGAGTGGTGTCTCCCAAAATGTATCATTACCAAATTTGTCCATGACCGGTACGGTCTCTGTAAAATTCAATAGATCCTTATAACCGATGGGTAACTTTTCATCCCGTTGATATAGCTTAAGATATTTATGAAGCCCTTCTCCCACTTCAAAGATCGGCTTCTTCCTCGAAATCTTTACATCCTGAACTTCTTCCATCTTTATTTTAGTCTTGAAATATTGAGATATTAGATATGCGTACTGAGACTTTGGTTTAACATACACCTGTCGCTTGCTTACTTGTCTTTTGTTTTTGATCTTTATCCTACATCTTTATCGTCTCAATGACATGAATAACAAGATAACGAAACGATCTGATAACCTTACAATAAAATCACCTCCAAAACAATTATAAGCACTTTCAATCAAAAACATATAACATTATCAATATCAATAAGTATTTTTTATTAAATTTACATCTATAAACCGAAAATTCTTAGTAATTTTGAAATAAATTTAATTATTTTAGCTGTTGGTCAGATTTGATGTATGACCAATGAATGAAACACAAAACCCATTGTTAATGGAAAATCAATATGCAAACTATGATCTAGACAATTTGGATATCCAAATCCTGTCTATTCTAATGAACGATGCTTCTATTCCTTATACTGAAATAGCGAAAAAACTAATCGTATCAGGTGGTACCATCCACGTTAGAATGAAGAAGATGGAAGAGTTAGGTATCATCAGAGGTTCAAATCTCATTATCAATCCCCAAAAAGTTGGATTTGACATCACTGCCTTTCTCGGTATCTATCTAGAAAAAGGTTCACAATATGCAGATGCGGTAGATAAACTGAAAGAAATCAAAGAAGTGGTTGAGTTACATTATTGTACTGGCCAATACAGTATTTTTGCAAAAATTATCTGTAGGGACACTGTCCACCTCAGAAAAGTATTGAACGAAGATATCCAATCTGTACCTGGTATCCAGCGTACAGAGACAATTATCTCCCTTGAAGAAAGTATTAAGCGTCAGATCAGCTTAGTCTAGTATAAAAAAAGCTTCCAACAGTTGGAAGCTTTTTTTATACGATCTTTTGTAGCATAGCTATATACAAATCAATTCCTTCTCTAATTTCATCAATATAGATAAATTCATCCGCCATATGCGATCTTGCACTATCCCCTGGCCCCAGTTTTAACGAAGGAACCGGAATAAGCGCTTGATCACTCATCGTCGGGGATCCATATAATTTACGGCCCAGCGCAATTCCCGCCTGTACAATAGGATGTTCTTCGGGAATAGAAGAAGATTTTAAACGAGTAGATCGAGCCGAAACTTCCGAAGATACATGAGATTTGATAATCGCTAGGGTTTCCTCATTGGTATAAGCATCCGTTGTGCGCACATCAACGACAAAATTACAGCTAGCAGGTACTACGTTGTGCTGTGAACCCGACTGAATCATTGTCACGGACATTTTTATGGGACCCAAAGTCGCGGATGTTTTTTCAAAAGCATAATCTTTGAACCATTGAATATCACTTATCGCTCTATAAATTGCGTTATCCCCCTCATCACGTGCAGCATGGCCTGCAATTCCGATCGCATTACAGTCCAATACCATCAAACCTTTTTCCGCAATAGCTAAATCCATCAGGGTCGGCTCGCCGACGATGGCAAAATCTATAGGTCCGATATCCTCGAGTACAGATTCAATGCCGTTTCTGCCCGAGATTTCTTCCTCGGCGCTCGCAACCAGACAAAAATTATAGTTTAGGTCAGCCCGTTCATAAAAATGTAAGAAGGTTGCAATCAGTGAGACCAGACATCCGCCAGCATCATTACTACCCAAGCCGTAGAGCTTCCCCTCTTCTTCCGTCGGAGCCAATGGATCGCGGGTGTAACCAGGGTTAGCCTTCACTGTGTCATGGTGCGAATTAAGCAGGATAGTTGGCTTATCCACCGCGTAATGCTTATTATATACCCAAACATTATTGCCCTTTCTAAAGGTTTTGACGAGCCGTTCTTTGAAAAATTCCTCAATCTGGTCAGCTGTTCGTATTTCCTCACGGCTTAGAGAGGAAAGAGCGATCAACTTTTTCAATAAAACTAAGCTATCTTTGAATAAGCTATCCTTATCCTTCATGATATAATCCTCCTGCTTTATCCGCAGACAATTTTATCCCTTTAATAAAAGCTGAACTAAAACCATTATGTTCCATTTCGTTCAACCCAGCAATGGTACATCCCTTTGGCGATGTTACCTTATCAATCTCCCCTTCCGGATGCGCATTTGTATGCAACAATAAATCTGCAGCTCCCTTAGCGGTCTGAACAGCCATTTTTAAGGCGTCATGCGCATGGAAACCTATTTCAACCCCACCTTGTGACGCAGCGCGTATAGCACGCAGGAAAAAGGCTATTCCACAAGCACACAAGGCAGTTGCTGAAGTCATCAGGTCTTCATTTATAATGACAACCGATCCTACGGTCTCAAACATCTTTTCTACTTCAGCAAGACTACCATCTGAAGCGTGATCACTTGCGATACAGGTCATCGATTGAGCAATAGCGATTGCCGTATTTGGCATAGCACGTACTACCGTCGCATCCTCACCCAATACCGCTTTAAGGTCAGCACAGGAAACACCAGATACGATAGAAACAAAAATCTGATTTTTCTTGTCTATTTCGGGAGCGACCTCAACCAGTACCTTTTTTAATTGCTGTGGTAATATTGCAAAAACAACAATATCAGCGCCTTTAACAGCAGCTTTGTTGTCATTACTTACAGAGAAACCCTGGCTTGCCTCCTCAGACAGTGCGTTCAGATTTCTGCGGGTCAATGTAATATTGGCAGCACTGGCAAATTCGCTTTTTACAAGCCCTTTTGCCAAGGAGAGACCGATATTGCCACTTCCGATAATAGTGACCTTTTTCATAGTGGGGTTTAGATTTAGATTACATGATTATTTTAATGTCAAACAGGTGCCAAACTGCCCTTGTTGAAATAGATGTAAATTATTGGCATGACCAATATACACCTCTTGTACACCTTTATTTATTGCATTAAATGCATTTTGTAGTTTTGGTATCATACCATCGTTGACGACGCCCGAATCTTTAAGATATTCAAATTCCTCGTATTTAATCGTTGGTATCACTGAATTCTCATCCGTTACATCCCGTAATACACCATTCTTTTCGAAGCAATAAACCAATGAAGTTTCATATAATGAGGACAGAGAGACTGCCAAAGAAGATGCGATGGTATCTGCATTGGTATTGAGCAACTGTCCCAAACCATTATGTGTGATAGCAGAGAATACCGGAACAAATCCTGCTTCTAAAAACTTCTTTATCGCCAATGTATTTACCGAATCATGCAATAAATCTCCAACAAAACCATAGTCAATATCTTTAACGGGACGTTTTATAGCCTTAATCACATCCCCATCTGCCCCCGATAAGCCAACAGCATCGCATTTCAATTTTTGTAATTTAGCAACTATGGTCTTATTTGTTAGTCCAGCATATACCATTGTCACTATCCTCAGCATATCCTCATCAGTTACCCTGCGGCCTTCTACCATTTGCGCCTGCAAACCAAGCTCACTCGCCAAACGTGTTGCAATTTTACCTCCGCCATGGACGAGGATCTTCTTCCCGGACAATGCGGAAAACTTCTCTAAAAAAGAATCTAACAGACCCTCATCATCGATAATATTTCCGCCAATTTTTATAATATTTAATACACTATTAGCCATTACGCAACTTTTCCCAAATAAAAATAGTTTCTCAATAATCGAAGACCGAACTTATACCAGATCTTCCAGCATTCGCTTTAAAACAACCTGTGCCGCCCAGACACGATTACTAGCCTCTTTAATAACCAATGAGTTTGGTCCATCCAAAATCTCAGATGACAACTCCAGATCCCGTCTTACGGGCAAACAATGCATGACCTTGGCATCATTTGTCAAAGACAACTTTTCATTATCCATCATCCAATCTTCATCTACCGTATACACCTCACCATATTCTTGATAGGATGACCAGTTCTTCACATAAACAAAATCAGCGTTTTTTAGACTTTCATTTAAATTTGTTGAAATTGTCGCCCCCTTCGTAAAATCCTTGCTGAGCTCATACCCCATAGGCTGTGCAATGGTAAACTCCACAAGACCTTCTTCCTGTGCCTTACACATCCATTCCGCAAAAGAATTCGGTACTGCTTGTGGCAAAGCTTTCACATGTGGGGCCCAAGCCAATACCACCTTTGGTTTCACGGTCTTCTTATGCTCAGTGATGGTAATGATATCCGTCAAACTCTGTAATGGATGACGGGTGGCACTTTCCAAAGAAACTACAGGTACACCACAGTATTGAATAAATTTATTAAATAAATCCTCGCTGTAGTCCTCCTCCCGGTCTTTTAATTTCGGAAAGGATCGTAAGCCAAGGATATCGCAATATTCTCCCATGACTGCTGCTGCTTCGCGGATATGTTCAACAGTACTGCCATTCATCACGACACCGTCTTGCGTTTCTAGGGCCCAGCCATCCTTGTCCATATTCATGACCATTACATTCATACCCAAGTTCATTGCTGCTTTTTGGGTACTTAGACGTGTACGCAAACTAGGATTTAAAAACACAAGACCCAAGGTCTTATTTTTACCAAGATCTCGGTTATCATATGGTGCTGCTTTTAAAGCTAACGCCTCTTGGACAACCTCTGCTACACTGGATACGTCCTTTACAGAGAAAAACTTTTTCATCTATATAAATCATTTATGTGGGTTTTTACTATGGCACAACGCGCCGTGCTCCCCACTTTGTTCATGTATGCTGTTGGAATAACAATGATTGATCCGCTATGATATCAGGGATCAATCATTGCTATTATTTCATCTATTATCTTAGGCGATTGCAACCGCTTTTATATGTTCTTTTAATGCCAATAAAAATTGATCAGCATGTTCTTTGGTTATATTCAATGCTGGTAGCAATCGAATAACGTACGGTTTTGCCTCACCTGTAAAAATACGATTCTTTAACAGAAGATCTTTTTTCACATGCGCTAATGAAGCTGGAAGTTCTATTCCGATCATTAGCCCTCTCCCTCTTACTTCTACGATCTCTTCGATTTTCTTCAGTTCGTCAATTAGGTACTGTCCTACAAGTTGTGCATTCTCCATCAGGCGATCTTGTTGAATGACCTCCAATACAGCTAGCGCAGCGGCACAAGCCAGGTGATTACCTCCAAACGTTGTCCCCAAACTACCATGTGAAGCTTTAAACTTAGGGGAGATACTGATTGCTCCGATAGGAAAACCATTTCCCATCCCTTTTGCCATCGTATAAATATCTGCATTTACGCCGGAATAGTCCTGGGCATAAAACAGACCTGTTCTTCCGTAACCACATTGGACCTCGTCCGCAATAAATACAGCATTATATTGGTCACAAAGCGAACGGATCAGCTGGAGGAAACTGATCGACGCCTCTCTGATTCCGCCTACCCCTTGAATGCTTTCGATAATAACAGAAGAGATTTCTTCGCCATAAGCAGCAAATGCTTCTTCTAAAGCTGTCTCATCATTGAACGGAAGGAAAACAACGTTCTCGGTTTCATTAACAGGTGCAACTATACTTGGATTGTCTGTAGCAGCCACCGCTAATGAGGTCCTACCATGAAAAGATTTAGAAAATGCGATGATTTTCTTTCTCTTATTATAGAAAGAAGCAAGCTTCAAAGCATTTTCGTTTGCTTCAGCACCAGAATTACAGAGAAATAAGTCATAATCAACCTTACCAGATACTTCGCCCAGCAATCGTGCAAGTTCACGCTGAATTGGAATTTCAACAGAATTAGAGTAGAATCCGATACGATTCAATTGCTCTGTAATACGTTGTACATAGTGTGGATGCGTGTGTCCGATCGATATCACGGCATGGCCACCATACAAGTCCAAATAAGCATTTCCTTCGGCATCCCACACCGTAGATCCATTAGCTTTAACTATGTTAATAGGATTAATGGGATAAACATCAAATGGTTTCATCTTAATGAATTATAGATTGATAAACGAAATAGCTTGTAATAGAAAAAGCTATCAGATTTTAGCATTACAAATATATCAGTTATAACGGTAGGAATGGTCATAAAATAAAAAAAGTCCTCTTAAAAAGAGGACTTTTTCTATGATAACGGGAACAATATTATTCTCCGTCAACTTTTTCTTCACCTTCTACTTCAGCTTTTACTTCAGCAGGAGCTTCAGTTTCAGCAGGAGCAGCAGCTTTTTTAGCACCACCACGACGACGAGTAGCTTTTTTCTCAGCAGCAGCAGCTTTTTTACCGTAGATTTCGTTGTAGTCAACTAACTCGATGAAAGCCATTTCAGCGTTATCACCTAAACGGTTTTCCATTTTGATGATACGCGTGTAACCACCTGGACGGTTAGCTACTTTTTCAGAAATTTCGCGGAACAAGATAGAAACTGCGTCTTTATCTTTCAAATAAGCGAATACT
This sequence comes from Sphingobacterium sp. CZ-UAM, assembly GCF_002000245.1. Taxonomy (GTDB): domain Bacteria; phylum Bacteroidota; class Bacteroidia; order Sphingobacteriales; family Sphingobacteriaceae; genus Sphingobacterium. Next base: position 78,460 of record NZ_MTCM01000006.1, read on the forward strand.
GTACGACGAGAGTGTGTTGTGTCGTTTTTAGATTTAGTAATCAACGGCTCAACGTATGTACGCAATGCTTTAGCTTTAGCCAAAGTAGTTGTGATACGTTTGTGTAGGATTAATGATGTTGCCATGTTAGCCAACATTGCTTTTCTATGGCTATCCGTACGGCCTAAGTGATTTACTTTTTTTCCGTGTCTCATTTTGATTTTATTATACTATATATACCGTTCTTGCTTTACCTAAACTGTCAGATTTTTCAAAGGCAACTGCCCGTATCATCCGGCTGTCCGTTTCAAGAGGAATTACATATAGTGGTCGCTTAATAAATTATTATTCTTCGTCTAATTTATATTTCGCTAAGTTCATTCCGAATGATAAACCTTTCGATTTAACCAATTCTTGGATTTCGCTTAACGATTTTTTACCGAAGTTTCTGAATTTCAACATATCCGCAACGTCGTAAGTTACCAACTCAGCTAACGTACGAATGTCAGCAGCTTTCAAACAATTCAATGCACGCACTGAAAGGTCAAGGTCTACTAATTCTGTTTTCAGAATCTTACGCATGTGCAAGATCTCCTCATCGACAACTTTAGTTTCTTCTTTTGTTTGAGACTCAAGAAGCATATTCTCATCCGAGAATAAGATAAAGTGTTGAATTAAGATCTTAGCAGCCTCTTTCAAAGCTTCTTCGGGGTGAATTGAGCCATCTGTAGAAATATCCAACAACAATTTCTCGTAGTCAGTCTTTTGCTCTACACGGTAATTCTCAATGGTATATTTAACATTCTTGATCGGAGTAAAGATCGAATCGATAGCGATAACACCTACTGGAGCGTCAGTCACTTTATTCTCATCTGCATTTACATATCCACGACCTTTAGCAATACTCAATTCCAATTCAATTGTCACTGCGTTATCCATGTTACAGATTACTAAGTCTGGATTTAAGACAGTAAAGTTATTAGAGAATTTTGTGATATCACCAGCTAAGAATTGTTCTTGACCATTGATTACTACAAATACCTTTTCGTTGTCGCCAATCTCACCTGTTTTTTTGAAACGGATCTGTTTCAAGTTCAAGATAATTTCAGTTACGTCTTCAACAACACCTTTGATCGTTGAAAATTCGTGCGAAACGCCAGAAAACCTTATCGACGTAATTGCATATCCTTCTAACGAGGACAATAGAATACGGCGCAAAGCATTACCAATGGTTACACCAAAACCAGGCTCCAATGGACGAAATTCAAACGTACCATCAAAATCCGTAGATTTCTGCATGATAACTTTATCCGGTCTTTGAAATGCTAAAATTGCCATTTATTTTCTTTTAATGTTTTATTTGTAATAATAATTGTAATACAATAGAAAGATGCATAACCCAGAATTGGACTATGCATACTTCTATTTTATTTATTATTTAGAGTATAACTCAACGATTAAGTTCTCTTTAATGTTTTCAGGAATATCAGCTCTTTCTGGATAGCTTAAGAAAGTACCTGTCAATTCTTTCGCATTCCACTCTAACCAAGAAAATTTGTTTACAGTACGACCTGCAACTGAATTTGTGATGGCTTCAAGTGTTTGAGAACGTTCACGAACTGCTACAACGTCACCTGGACGCAAGCTATATGATGGAATGTTAACAACACTTCCGTTAACAGTAATGTGTTTATGAGATACTAACTGACGAGCAGCAGCACGAGAAGTAGCGATACCTAAACGGTAAACTACGTTATCTAAGCGAGCTTCCAATAATTTCAAGAAGATCTCACCTGTAATACCTTGTTTAGAGGCAGCTTTAACAAATAAGTTTGAGAACTGACGCTCCAATACACCATAAGTGTATTTTGCTTTTTGTTTTTCTAACAACTGAATAGCATATTCAGATTGTTTACCTCTGCGTTTAGAAGCTCCATGTTGTCCAGGAGGGTAATTTTTCTTTTCTAACGCTTTATCTGGGCCGAAGATCGGCTCTCTAAATTTACGGGCAATTTTGGACTTAGGTCCTGTATATCTAGCCATTTTCTTTTACAATTAAAGTATCTATCAGCCTATAGCCGATGAATCTTATCTTTAAATTAATTAAACTCTTCTGCGTTTTGGAGGACGACAACCGTTGTGAGGAAGTGGAGTGATGTCTTTGATAGTAGTCACATCGATTCCTACAGTTTGTAATGTTCTGATTGCAGATTCACGACCAGCACCAGGTCCTTTAACAAACACTTCAACTTTGCGTAGACCCAAGTCATGAGCAACTTTTCCACAGTCTTGCGCAGCTTGACCAGCAGCATATGGAGTGTTCTTTTTAGAACCACGGAAACCCATTTTACCAGCACTAGACCAAGAAATAGTTTGTCCTTGATTATTAGTCAAAGTTACAATGATATTGTTAAACGTTGCGTTAATGTGAGCCTGACCTACAGGTTCAATAACAACGATACGCTTTTTTGCAGCTTTTTTAGTTTTAGCCATTTCTTATTTATTATTTAGTAGCTTTTTTCTTGTTTGCAACTGTCTTACGTTTACCTTTACGAGTACGTGAGTTGTTTTTAGTACGTTGACCACGAACTGGTAAATGTTTACGGTGACGCAATCCACGGTAACAACCGATATCCATTAAACGTTTGATGTTCAATTGAATTTCTGAACGCAATGCACCTTCTACTTTCAATTCATCGTTGATGATGCTACGAATTGCTGCCAATTGTTCATCATTCCACTCTTGTACCTTCACATCTTCGCTGATACCAGCTTTTTCCAAGATATATTGAGCTCTTGTACGACCGATACCAAAAATATAGGTAAGGCCGATCACACCTCTTTTGTTTTTAGGTAAATCAATACCTGCTATCCTTGCCATATAATATTAAGCTATTATTTTTTTAATGAATTAACCCTGACGTTGTTTAAACTTAGGATTCTTTTTGTTGATTACAAAAACTTTACCTTTACGACGGATGATCTTACAGTCCGCGCTACGTTTTTTTATTGATGCTCTTACTTTCATGATATTTATTTTTTCAAAAGCTTGCGCTAAGTAAAAAGGCTTACGACTATTTATAGCGGTAAGTAATCCTTCCCTTAGTCAAATCATACGGAGACATTTCCAATTTAACTTTATCCCCAGGTAAAATTTTGATATAGTGCATACGCATTTTACCAGAAATATGGGCAATGATTTCATGTCCATTTTCCAATTCTACCCTAAACATAGCATTAGAAAGTGCCTCTCTAATTATACCGTCTTGTTCTATTGAGGCTTGTTTAGCCATATATTCTCGATTAAATTTAATTTAAAAGCCTGCGAACAGGAGTGCAAAGATAAATAAAAATAATTGAAAACCAACTACTTTTTACTCAAAACTTTCTCTACATGTTCGAATGTCAGCAACACATCTGGTTCTCCTTTTCGGATAGCAACCATTTGTTCGAAGTGCGCCGATAATTTCCCATCTACTGTACTTACTGTCCAACCATCATCCCAAAAACGAACACCAGCACGTCCCGCATTGATCATCGGCTCGATACAAATAACCAAACCTTCTTCCAATTTCGGGCCTGCACCACGTTTTCCATAATTTGGAACCTCTGGTTTTTCATGTAAATGATATCCAACTCCGTGTCCCACAAGTTCGCGCACAATTCCGAAACCGAACTTGCTTACATATTCCTGAACAGCAGAAGAGATATCCCCAACACGTTTACCGGCCACAGCCTGTTCAACACCTTTGTACAATGATTCCTTTGTGACATCCAACAACAACTGCGCTTCCTCAGAAATCTCGCCAACACCGAAAGTGTAAGCTGAGTCACTGATAAAACCATTTAAATTGACACCCCCGTCGACTGAAACAAGATCACCATCTTTAATTTCATAATCGCTTGGGAAACCGTGTACAATCTGATCGTTGACAGAGATACACAAAGAGTATGGAAATCCATGATAGTTTAAGAACGCTGGCGTTCCACCGTTATCGTGAATATACTCATAAGCTAATTTATCAAGAGATATAGTTTTTACCCCAGGTTTAATCACTTTTGCGATTTCACCAAGCAATTGCGAAAGCACATCTGCTGACTTCCGCAATTGCTCTATATCATCTGCTGACTTATAAAATACTTTAGACATCTAAAGAAATTAAATTGCCGAATGATCCATTCCCTCAACAGACGCAGCCGAACGGCCTTTAATACGACCTGTTTTCATCAATCCATCATAATGACGCATCAATAAATGAGATTCGATCTGTTGCAAAGTATCCAACACCACACCTACTAAAATCAATAAGGACGTACCTCCATAGAAGTGCGCAAATTGATTATTAATACCAAACAAACTTGCAATAGCAGGTAGAATAGCAATAATCGCTAAGAAAATTGCACCTGGAAATGTAATATTTGATATTACGCGGTCTATAAAATTACTAGTTTCCAATCCCGGTTTAATACCTGGAACAAAACCTCCGTTTTTCTTCATGTCATCTGACATCTGTTGCGGATTAACCATGATCGCTGTATAGAAGAACGTAAATGCGATAATTAATACCGCAAAAGTCACGTTGTACGCTACAGAGGTATAGTTACTCAACGAAGTCAAAAATTCCGACTGAAGATTTGGGAAGAACTGTCCTAAACTCATTGGCACAAACATGATCGCCTGTGCAAAAATGATCGGCATTACACCTGCAGCATTTACCTTTAACGGTATATACTGACGTACTCCACCGACTTGCTTGTTTCCGACAATTTTCTTCGCGTATTGTACAGGAATCTTACGAACCCCCTGTACGATCAAGATCGTAAAGATCACAACGAAGAACAAAGCCACAAATTCAAGCAACAATGGAATTGGACCACCACCACCTTTCGCCATTCTAGAAACCCATTCCGCAGTGATACCACTTGGCAATTGAGCGATAATACCAGTCATGATGATCAAAGAAATACCATTACCAATACCTTTATCAGTAATTTTTTCCCCTAACCACATCACAAATAAAGTACCGCCTGTCAAAACTATGGCAGTCAGAATCGTGAACAATGGGTCTGCAATTGTCTTAGCACTTGGCTCGATCTGAGTACGTACATAAGCAAAAGCCTGAAGCAGCGTAATCCCTAATGTTAAATAGCGAGTAATCTGATTCATTTTTTGACGACCACTTTCCCCTTCTTTCTGCATCTTTTGGAAGTAAGGAACCGCGATGCCCAACAATTGAACAACAATGGATGCCGAGATATATGGCATTACCCCTAAAGCAAAGATAGCCGAACGAGAGAATGATCCCCCCGCAAACATATCCAATAAGCCCAATAAACCCTCTTTCTGACCGGAAGCCAAAGCATGAGGATTTACACCTGGTAATACCACGTGACATCCAATACGGTAAATCAAAAGAAAAAGTAAGGTATTTAGAATACGCGTACGTAAATCATCGATTTTCCAAATATTGGTTAAGGTTGTGATTAGTTTCTTCATTTATTAAATTTTAACGATAGAACCGCCTGCAGCTTCAATAGCTTTTTGAGCAGAAGCAGTAAACGCGTGCGCTGTTACTTCAACTTTAGCTTTCAATTCACCGCGACCCAAGATTTTTACTTTGTCATTTTTAGACACTAATCCATGAGCTTTCAATGCATCGAAATCTACAGCTGTCAAATTGTGCTTCTCTATCAACGCTTGTAAAGTATCTAGGTTGACACCGTTGTACTCAACACGGTTGATGTTTTTGAAACCAAATTTAGGTACACGACGTTGCAAAGGCATCTGACCACCTTCGAAACCGATTTTCGTAGAGTGACCTGAACGAGAACCAGCCCCTTTGTGGCCACGTGTAGAAGTACCACCACGACCAGAACCAGTACCGCGACCGATACGTTTGCTACTTTTTACTGCACCTTTTGCAGGTTTTAAATTACTTAAGTTCATTTTTAAACTAAATTGTGCTAGCCCTTCGCTCTCACTAAACAGGTACTAGCGATTAAAAAATAATTATTATAAATACAAGTAATGGAAAGAGCCCAAAGACCCTTTCCATAAGCTAATATTAAATAGTTTCGATAGCTACTAAATGGTTTACTTTACGTACCATTCCAATGATTGCTGGAGTAGCTTCAACTTCTACTGAGTGGTTGATTCTTTTCAAACCCAATGCCTCAATAGTTTTCTTTTGGCGCTCGCTTCTGTCGATAACGCTCTTTATCTGGGTGATTTTGATTTTTGCCATGATAATTAACCGTTAAATACTTTATTTAAATCGACACCGCGGTGTTGTGCCACTGTATATGCATCACGCATATTTGCTAAGGCAGTTACAGTTGCTTTTACCACGTTGTGTGGGTTAGAAGAACCTAATGATTTAGCCAATACGTCTTTGATACCAGCAGACTCCAATACTGCACGCATTGCACCACCTGCCAAAACTCCTGTACCGGCGATAGCTGGTTTAATCAAAACTGAACCACCAGAATATTTACCATATTGCTCGTGAGGAACAGTACCTTTGATTACAGGAACTTTCACTAAATTTTTCTTTGCGTCGTCGATACCTTTAGTAATTGCCTCAGTTACCTCTTTAGCTTTACCTAAACCGTAACCAACAATACCGTTTTCATCACCTACTACAACAATTGCAGAGAAGCTGAAAGTACGACCACCTTTAGTAACTTTCGCTACACGTTGGATACTTACTAAGCGATCTTTTAATTCGATTTCGCTTGATTTTACTCTTTTTATATTGCTTAATGCCATTTCTTTCTATGATTAAAAGTCTAAACCGCCTTCGCGAGCACCTTCAGCCAAAGATTTGATACGGCCATGGTATAAGTACCCATTACGGTCAAAAACTACTTTATTAATACCTGCTGCTAATGCTTTCTCAGCAACCAATTTACCTACAGCTTTAGACTGCTCAACTTTGTTACCAGATGCAACAAATTCTTTTGACAAGCTAGATGCAGCAACTAATGTTTTACCTGCATTGTCGTCAATGATTTGTGCATAGATACCTTTGTTACTTCTAAAAACCGATAAACGTGGACGTTCAGACGTTCCAGCAAGGTTTTTTCTGATTCCTTTTTTGATTCTCTCTCTACGAGATGCTTTTTGTCCTGCCATGATTATTATTTTTTAGCTGATTTACCTGCTTTTCTTCTCAACACTTCACCTTCAAACTTGATACCTTTTCCTTTGTAAGGTTCTGGTTTACGGAAGCCACGGATTTTAGCCGCTACCTGACCGATCAATTGTTTGTCAGCACATTCTAAAGTGATTGTAGGGTTTTTACCTTTTTCAGCAGTAGTTGATACTTTAACCTCTTTTGGCAATACAAAGACAATCTGGTGAGAGAAACCTAAAGTTAACTCTAATACGTTACCAGTACTTGTCGCACGGTAACCTACACCCACTAATTCTTGCGTAGTTTTGTAACCTTCAGTCACACCTTGAACCATGTTAGCCAACAGGGAACGGTATAGACCGTGTAATGCTTTGTGTTTCTTTTGATCAGTTGGACGTGTTACAACGATGTTACCTTCTTCTTGAGCAACATTGATGTCACGATCAACTTGTTGTGTTAATTCGCCTTTAGGACCTTTTACTGATACTAAGTTTTTGTCTGAAATAGTAACAGTTACCCCTGCAGGGATAGCGATAGGCGCTTTTCCAATTCTTGACATTTCTTTGTGTTTTTACCTAGATTAATAAACGTAACATAAAACCTCACCACCAACATTTTGAAGTCTAGCTTCTTTGTCTGTCATTACACCTTTAGATGTTGACAAGATAGCGATACCTAAACCATTCAAAACACGAGGCATAGTTTCAACACTTGCATACTTTCTTAAACCAGGTTTACTCACACGTGTCAACGTACGAATAGCCGGAATTTTGCTAATTGGGTTATATTTCAATGCGATTTTGATCGTACCCTGTACGCCATTCTCATCGAATTTGTAATTAGCAATGTAACCTTTGTCAAAAAGAACTTTAGTAATTTCTTTTTTAAGGTTCGATGCAGGAATTTCAACAACCCTGTGGTTGGCCTTGATGGCATTCCTTACTCGTGTAAGGTAATCCGCAATTGGATCTGTAGTCATTATATATGAAAATTTGTGACAGCGGTTTCCCTCCCAACCATTGGTATGGGACCTACTATCTGTTAAACAATTTTAAAATGCAAAAACCCCGGCAATCCTAAATTGAATTGCCCGGGCAAAATTAAGTATTTTTTTTAAATTACCAAGAAGCTTTTTTCACCCCTGGGATCTTGCCATCTAAAGCCATCTCACGGAAAGTTACACGAGAGATACCGAATTGACGCATATATCCTTTAGGACGACCAGTCAATTTACAACGGTTGTGTAAACGTACCGGAGAAGCATTTTTAGGTAATTTATCTAATGCAACGTAATCGCCAGCAGCTTTTAATTCTGCACGTTTTGCCGCATATTTAGCTACCAATTTAGCGCGTTTTACTTCGCGTGCTTTTAATCCTTCTTTAGCCATTGTTATTTGTATTTTGATTTTTAAATGGTAAACCGAATTGTTTCAACAATTCTAAAGCTTCAACATCATTTTGAGCAGAAGTCACGAAAGTGATATCCATACCTTGGATCTTGTTGATTTTGTCAATGTTGATCTCAGGGAAAATGATTTGTTCAGTGATACCTAAGTTATAGTTACCACGTCCGTCGAAACCTTTATCGTTGATACCGCGGAAGTCACGAATACGTGGAAGCGATACTGCTACCAAACGATCCAAGAATTCAAACATGTTATTGTCACGCAAAGTAACACGTGCCCCTACAGGCATACCTTTACGTAATTTAAAGTTTGAAATATCTTTTTTCGATTTTGTAGCAACGGCTTGTTGACCTGTGATTAAAGTCAATTCAGCGATAGCGTTATCGATTAATTTTTTATCAGCTGTTGCAGCTCCTACACCTTGTGAAACAACGATTTTCTCAAGTTTGGGAACCTGCATAATACTTTTATACTGAAATTTTTCTTGAAGTGCTTTACGGATTTCCTCCGCATATTTCACTTTTAATCTTGGTACGTAAGTCATTATTTAATTTCCTCCCCTGATTTTTTAGCGTAACGAACTAATTTACCATCTGCATTCAACTTACGACCTACACGGGTAGTTTCACCTGTTTTAGGATCGATAACAGCTAAATTAGAGATGTGAATACCAGCTTCTTTCTCAATGATACCACCATTAGGATTAGCTGCACTTGGTTTAGTGTGTTTTTTTACGATGTTAGCGCCTTCAACGATAGCTCTATTTTTATCCACTAAAACAGTTAATACTTTTCCTTGAACACCTTTAGAGTTACCAGCGATAACTTTCACTAAATCACCTTTTTTAATTTTGATTTTGTGCGTAGTTGTTTTTGTTTTCTGTGCCATAATTATAAAACCTCCGGTGCTAATGATACAATTTTCATGAACTGTTTCTCACGCAACTCTCTGGCAACAGGGCCGAAGATACGTGAACCACGTGGCTCATCATTATTATTTAACAATACAGCAGCATTGTCATCAAAACGGATGTAAGAACCATCTTTACGACGGATTTCTTTTTTAGTTCTAACTACTACTGCTTTGGAAACCGAACCTTTTTTCACGTTTCCAGAAGGCAAAGCGCTTTTCACCGATACAACAATCTTATCTCCGATTGATGCATAACGCTTGCGCGTACCGCCCAATACACGGATTACTAAAACTTCTTTAGCACCGCTATTGTCAGCTACATTAAGTCTTGATTCTTGTTGTACCATGTTATTTAGCTCTTTCTATAATTTCAACTAATCTCCAGTTTTTTGTTTTACTCAGCGGACGAGTTTCCATGATTAATACCGTATCGCCGATACCGCAGGTATTAGTTTCGTCATGAGCTTTGAATTTAGTAGTTTTTTTAACGAACTTACCGTAGATAGGGTGTTTTACTTTACGTTCAACAGCTACGACGATAGACTTGTCCATTTTGTTGCTAACTACTAAGCCGATTCTTGTTTTTCTTAAATTTCTTTCCATTTCGACTTTAAATTTTACGCCTCAGAGGCTGTTTCATTCTTAGCTGCAGCTTTGCGTGCACTGATCTCTGTACTGATACGAGCGATAGTTTTGCGTGCTGCTTTGATCACGTTAGGGTTCTCAATAGCTGAAACAGCATGTGCAAATTTCAATTTTGTAAGGGCTGCTTTCTCCTCTACAAGACGAGCTGCTAAGTCCTCATTAGATAATTCTAAAATTTCTGAATTTTTCATGTTTTTTCAGTTGTTATTTGGGTTATCATCAGTTTATTTATAGCGTTAGGGGTAACGGCCCTAACGCTTAAATGATGACATTACCAAGATTTTTATGCTTCAACGTAGTCTCTACGAATCACAAACTTAGTTTGAACCGGAAGTTTTTGAGCTGCAAGGCGTAAAGCTTCTTTGGCAATTTCCAAAGGCACACCTTCTGCTTCAAATAACATACGGCCTGGGCGTACTACTGCTACCCAGTATTCTGGAGCACCCTTACCTTTACCCATACGTACCTCTGCAGGTTTTTTCGTAACAGGTTTGTCAGGGAAAATACGAATCCAAACTTGACCTTCACGTTTCATATAACGTGTAACCGCAATACGAGCTGCCTCGATTTGACGGCTAGTGATCCATGCTTGCTCCATTGTTTTGATACCGAAAGAACCGAAAGCTAACTCCGCTCCACGAGAAGCGTTACCTTTCATGCGGCCTTTCTGCATCTTTCTGAACTTCGTTCTTTTTGGCTGTAACATGTTCGTATACTTTTTAAATCTGCTTCTTCAGCAGGTTTTTGTTGTAATCTAAATAAAACTATTAATCTTTTTTCGGACCACGGTTGTTTCCACCACGGTTGTTTCCACCACGGTTATTCCCACCGCGACCACCTTTGTTACGGTTGTCACGACGTTCGCCACCACCTTCGTGGTTGCCACGTGATTTTACACCAGATGCCTGACCAATGTTTGGAGATAAGTCACGTTTACCGTAAACCTCACCTTTACAGATCCAAACTTTGATACCGATTTTACCGTATGTAGTCAATGCCTCAGCTAGAGCATAGTCGATATCAGCACGCAATGTGTGTAAAGGAGTTCTTCCTTCTTTGTATTGTTCAGTACGTGCCATCTCAGCACCACCTAAACGACCAGAACACATGATTTTGATACCTTCTGCACCCATACGCATCGTAGAAGCGATTGAAGTTTTCATTGCACGACGGAATGAAATACGCGCCTCTAATTGCTTAGCGACACCTTCAGCTACTAACTTAGCATCTAACTCAGGGCGTTTGATCTCGAAAATATTGATTTGAACATCCTTTTTAGTCAGTTTTTTCAACTCTTCTTTGATCTTGTCAACTTCTTGACCACCTTTTCCGATAACGATACCTGGACGAGCAGTGTGAATTGTAACAGTGATACGTTTTAAAGTTCTTTCGATAACAACTTTAGCTACACCACCTTTTGCAATACGAACAGAAAGATATTTTCTGATTTTTTCGTCTTCAACTAATTTATCGGAATAGTTTTTACCTCCGAACCAGTTAGAATCCCAACCTTTGATGATTCCTAATCTGCTACCTATTGGATTTGCTTTTTGTCCCATTTCTCAATAAATTAGTTTTGTTCAACGTTTAATTTGCTATCAACTACCAACGTAACGTGATTTGAACGTTTACGAACTCTGTATCCGCGACCTTGAGGAGCTGGGCGCAATCTTTTCAATTGACGACCTCCACCTACTGATACTTCTTTTACAATAAGTTCGCTTTCTTCCACTGATTTACCTTCGTTTTTGGCTTCCCAGTTTTTGATTGCAGATAATAATAATTTTTCTACACGAGCAGCAGCTTCTTTACTTGAGTGTTTCAAAATGTATAATGCATTTTCAACACGCTGACCACGAATTAAGTCTACCACTAAACGCATCTTACGAGGCGAAGTAGGGCAGTTCAATAATTTGGCATCCGAAGCTCCACCTTGTTGAGCTTTCTCTTGCTCTTTGCGTTGTCTAATTAAGACAGACTTTTTAAGTTTTTTTGTTGCTTCCATTACCTATTATTTTTTCTTTTCTGCGTGGCCTCTGAATGTACGCGTAGGCGCGAATTCACCAAGCTTGTGACCTACCATATTTTCTGTTACATAAACAGGGATAAATTTATTCCCGTTGTGCACTGCGAAGGTATGGCCAACAAAATCAGGTGAAATCATTGATCTACGAGACCATGTTTTGATAACTGACTTTTTGTTAGTTTCATTCATAGAAAGAACTTTTCTTTCTAAGTTGTGATCGATATAAGGACCTTTTTTAATTGAACGAGCCATTATTTTTTCCTTCTCTCAATGATGTAACGATTCGATGTTTTCTTCTTGTAACGTGTTTTGAAGCCTTTAGCTAATACACCTGTACGTGAGCGTGGGTGACCTCCTGAAGTACGGCCTTCACCACCACCCATTGGGTGATCTACTGGGTTCATCGCAACACCACGAACTCTTGGACGACGACCTAACCAACGTTTGCGACCTGCTTTACCTAACACTTGGTTAGATCTTTCATGGTTCGATACTGAACCAATTGTAGCAACACAAGTCAATAAGATCATACGTGTTTCGCCTGAAGGCAATTTGATGATGGCATATTTACCATCACGAGCAGACAATTGAGCATAAGTACCAGCCGAACGAGCAATTGAACCACCTTGACCAGGATTTAATTCAATGTTGTGGATGATAGAACCCAATGGAATGTTTGCTAATGGTAATGTATTACCAACTTCTGGGGCAACTTTATCTCCTGCAACTACAGTTTGACCAACTTGTAAACCAGCTGGAGCAATGATGTAGCGTTTTTCACCATCAGCGTAGTGCAACAATGCAATACGAGCAGTACGGTTTGGATCGTACTCAATAGTAGCTACTTTTGCAGGGATATCTTTTTTATCGCGTTTGAAATCAATTAATCGGTATACTTTTTTATGTCCCCCACCGAGATAACGCATAGTCATTTTACCGGAGTTATTACGACCACCTGATTTCTTGTTGATTTTTACTACTAACGATTTTTCAGGAACGTTTGTAGTAACATCAGAATAATCTGCGCCTATTCTGAAACGAGTACCAGGGGTTACCGGTTTGAATCTTTTAACTGCCATCTTAAATTATATAGTACTGTAAAAGTCAATAGTTTCGCCATCTTTAATAGTAATGATAGCTTTTTTATACTTAGGAGCTCTACCAGATACGAAACCTGCTTTTGTGTAACGGCTTTTCGCTTTACCTGCTACAACTGCAGTGTTTACAGCAAGAACTGTCACACCGAACATAGCTTCAACAGCTGATTTAATCTGGATTTTGTTTGCTCTGTGATCTACTTTGAAAGCGTAACGGTTTAATTTCTCCGTTAAGATAGAAGCTTTCTCAGTCAAGATAGGTTTTTTGATAATTTCCATATTACTTAGCTAATGCTTCCTCCAAAGTTTTAACAGAATCTGTTGTTAACAATAATTTTGTTGCATTTAATACATCATATGTATTCAAATCAGAAGCAACAATAACTTTTGCTTTTTTCAAGTTTCTGCTTGATTTATAAACAATTTCATCGTAAGCTGGCAATACCAATAAGGTTTTCTCATCAGCTACGTTCAACGCATTTATCAAAGCAACATAGTTTTTAGTTTTGATCGCATCGAATTTTACTTCATCCAATACGACAATGTTATTATCTTTTGCTTTGTAAGACAACGCTGATTTACGAGCTACTTGTTTCAATTTTTTGTTCAATTTGAACGAGTAGTCACGAGGTTGAGGACCGAATACACGACCACCACCATTAAACAATGGAGATTTGATAGAACCCGCACGAGCACCACCAGTACCTTTTTGTTTGTGTAATTTACGAGTTGAACCCGCGATTTCATTACGTTGTTTAGATTTGTGAGTTCCTTGGCGTTGGTTCGCTAAGTATTGTTTCACATCCAAATAGATCGCATGATCGTTAGGCTCTAACCCAAATACCGACTCAGGAAGTTGCACCTTGGCACCTGTTTCTTTACCTGATAAATTTAAAACTTTAACTTCCATCTCTACTATTTGTCTACGATTACATAAGAACCTTTAGCTCCTGGAATGGAACCACTAACAACGATAAGGTTTTGCTCAGCGTAAACTTTCAACACCTGTAAGTTTTGAACTTTAACTCTGTCACCACCTGTACGACCAGCCATACGCATACCTTTGAATACGCGTGAAGGCCATGATGAAGCACCTAATGAACCTGGAGCACGTAATCTGTTGTGCTGACCGTGAGTCGCACCACCTACACCACCAAATCCATGACGTTTCATTACACCTTGGAAACCTTTACCTTTTGAAGTACCGACTACATCTACGAATTCGCCTTCCTCGAAAAGTGTAACGTCAACTACGTCACCAAGTTGTTTTGCATCCGGGAAAGTTTTAAACTCTACCAACTTACGCTTAGGCGTTGTGTTTGCTTTCGCAAAGTGCCCTTTCAAAGGAGCTGTCGTGTTTTTCTCCTTAGCTTCGTCGAAACCAAGTTGAATTGCCGAGTAGCCATCCTTTTCTTCCGTACGTATCTGCGTAACCACGCACGGCCCGGCCTGAATCACTGTACAAGGAATATTTTTCCCTTCAGCGTTAAACAGGCTCGTCATTCCTACTTTTTTTCCAATAATACCTGACATGTTGTAAATTAATTAATTAAAAGTCCTTCGAAGCAGTAGGGCTTCGCTCAAGACATACTATTCCCATTAAGGGACTGCAAAGTTACAAACATTTTTATAACTGTCAAATAATTAGTGAATTATTTTTTTTATTTTCTATTTTATTCTGCTCCGGGTTTCGATCTCCCTATTTAAAGACGCTCTTTCCCTATTACCACCGCCCTCACAAAAAATAAAAAAATATATATCCAGCTTAATACTGCCATACAGCTGTCATAGACTGGTTTAATTTTGAATTGTCTTAGCAAGATAAAGGCATATCATATAGACTAAAATTAAATACAGTTAAATACGATAATCATGAAAAAAGAAATCATTTCCAAGAACGAACTCCTAGCACATTGGCTAGGTCACAGAAACTTAACAAGACAAGCAATCGAAAAATTTCCAGAAGAAGCGCTTTTCAATTATAAAGTAGAAGGTATGCGGACATTCGCCGAAATGATCCAGGAACTTTTGGGTATCGCGGTTCCCGGTCTACAGGAAATTGTCGCTAACGAAAGCGGTGAACTTAACGAGAAATTCAACTATACAACCAAAGCGCAACTGTTGCAAGCCTGGGATGAAGCTACTCCGCAGATCAGCGCGCTATTTGACAAAATTCCGGAAGAACGCTTCTCCGAAGAATTTAACCTATTCGGCCAATACAAGTCACCGATTATCCACAGTATACTCTATTTCATCGACAATGAAATCCATCATCGCGGACAGGGATTTGTCTATTTACGCCTGCTGGGCATCCAACCTCCATTCTTTTGGGAGCGGGATTAGTTGTTATATGAGAGATATTAGATGTGAGATTTGAGATTCTAGTATTACTAGTCGAAGACGTACGATATAATATTGGAGACCGCCGCATTATTATCACTGGCATCGTAAAATTTATATAATATAAAGATACTTGTTCGGGTTCAACTCAGATACCGGGCAAGTATTTTTTAATCTCATGATGGGGAGACCCAAGGCTCCTATCCCCAGATTAAACCTGTTCGATCGCGGCAGCAAGCAATTGCTTCACGGTACCTTTCAATGATTCCGGCTCTATAATCTTTCCTTTATCCGCAAACATCAGATACCAACGGGCAAACCCGCCCTCAACATGAATGCTTTCGAAATGCATTTCGACATAATCATCGGTCACCACCTCTTTTTGAAATCCGAAGTAATGGCGATCCCATTCCATATAGCGCGCCATCTCCTTGTCTACCTGCACCACGACCTTCGTTGTTGGCAGCTCATGTTTCTTATTCAGGAAAAATGAAAGTTCAGGATGTTCTTTTCCAAAACCCTCATCGAGTATACGGATATTGCTGATCCGGTCCAGACGAAACTGCCTATAATCTTTCCGGAGTTTACAAAATGCGAGTACATACCAGAACTTACTTTCCACAAAAATGCCGACAGCTTCGATTTCGCGTTTTTCTGGGCTTTTGTCTGACGGCTTGGAATAGTAGATTTCTACACATTTTTTTGCTGCGATACTCTCAATAAGCGTATTGGTTCCATGGGTTAATTTTTCATTGAACTGATGCCTTTGGCCCCGCACCAGAAAATTATCCCCCAGCAAGGCGACATGTTCCTTTTCATTCCCTCTTAAAATAGCCTTCATTTTAAGCATTGCAGTTGCAAAATGATGAGCAAGATTCTTGTCCGTATACTTTTCGACCAATTTCTCCGCCGCGACAAAACTCAGAGCCTCCTCGCGGCTAAATTGCAATGGCGGCATCTTATAACCTTCGACTAAGGAATAGCCATTTCCTGCTTCCCCATAAATCGGTATTCCTGCCTGCATCAGCGATCGGATATCGCGATAAATTGTCCGCAAGCTTACCTCATATTTCTCCGCCAGCGCAGCGGCTGTCACTACAGGTTTCGCCTGCAAATGCATATAAATAGCAAGAATACGGTCGAATCTTTTCTGAATATCGGTCATAGGGATAAAGGTACGACAAAAAAATACACCGAGCTACGCTTTAATCACCTTTCTAAATGAATGAAAATTTCATATATTCATACTTTACATTATTATTTTCAAGAACTCAATCGTATTGTTGAACATCATTAAGTAATCCTCCATTATTATTTCTTTGTAAAAAAAAGTTCTTCAGAATTTCGAAGAAAAATAGAGAATCCACCATCTGATTTAATCTCAATTATGTCTCCTTTACCTTTACTCATCAAATACTTTTTAGTTATTGTAACAGAGCGATAGATTGCACATAATTGAGTATTATAGGCAGACGCAACAACGCAGTCAACGCACACAACTGAGCTCGCTCCGTGTGCAAATTTTGAAGGTTAGGTAAGATAGTGCTATAGTAAAACATGAACTGCCTTTGAGCATACACAATATGGGCTTGCTCTTGTTTGAATGCTATAAAGCATAAACAATGGTGCTCACTCGCGAGCAGCTCTTTATCCAGCTCCGCCTTAAATAAAGTTTCAACTATGAATGTATTGCCCATTATCTGGGGGGTATATCTTATTTTTCTCCTTTTATTTATAATTGATGGTATATAACTTATTACTAAGTTAATATCAAATTCCCTATTAAAAGAGGAGTGACATCACTTTTATAAAGTAATAGCAGGGGGTTAACAGGGGTAATACCCCTGTTAACCCCCTGCTATCCCCCAGTTATTCCCCTATAATTTCCTTGTTAATATAAGAATTGGTACCCAACAGGTATTTATTTGTATACTAGACGAGGCCGATTATTTTCAACAGGGAATACAATCAAACCCGAAATGACTAACCTCATTTTGAGCGAAACAGATGTAATACAACGCAAGCCTAATAAACAAAAAAAGTGAAGCACGTCTGCACTTCACTTTTTCCACAGGATGTTAATAACTTTGTTGAGAACTCAAAAAACCTACCGTTACTGCTTGATTACCTTTTTCTCCACAGAGCAATCGGTCATACCGTACCAAGGCCTCTACATAATAGAAATCAGCATAGGTTAAAGGTACATCCACCTCTGTTTTATGTGGAATTGGCCTGACGAACCAGTAACAATAAATAATACAAAGGCTGTTATAAGTGATTTTTTAACATAATTCGAAATATATTGTAAATATCTTATTTACAATATACTATCATTACAAGAGACTCCTTTCATTCAGATGAATTGACTAAAGATATTCAATCAACAGCGAAGATGTCTTATCGTTAAAGTTTAAGATTGACAAATCAATGGTATGTCCAGTTAACAGCACCGAATTTCCTGTAAAATCTCCATTTTCATAAAGTGTAACCTTAAAGCCTTTTGGAATACTAATACTGCTCAATTGGTCGTTCGTAACGCCCAGTCCTTGCAAATCAGTAAGACTGTAACTTCCAATGCCAAGCTGTTTATACCAGCCACGGAAAGGAATATCGCCGTACAATGTCACATTGGCCATAGGCGAAGTACTTAAAGATGGCCCATAAGAGTTAATATAGTAACGCAAGTCAGTATATCTGTTGAAACTAGGATTTAACTTTTTCAGGAAACCGAACATTTCGCTCTTCATAATCGATGCCATCTGAACAAAAGCATAGCTGGATCCTGCTGCATTAAATGGTTTATTATAATCAGATCTAGTTTTGTCAGGAGCCCATTCGGTGTTGACAAATTCAAGATGAACATTATTGTCAGGATCCAAGACATAAGGGGCCATAAAAGAGACCGCGTCCCTAATAGATCCACCCAAGACTGGCGTATCATTGGGATTAATCCGTAAATTCACCCATTTTGTAGCACGGTGATTTACCAAACTATCAAGCATATGCCGGCCGCGTTTGATATAAAAAGTGCGACCAATCTGTCCGATAAACTCCATATCATACACATGATAGGCAAAGGCATCTCTGCCAAGAAAATCTACGCTAGCCCCATCCGCACGATAATTTTTATTATGATGAGTACTAAAATCTGAAGTCGCTTGGTTGATAAGCGTTCCATCATTCAGTATATAAGCGATATCAATCATCAACAGATTACGGATAGTTTCCCAATTATTGGTTCTGACCGATTGAGTTTTATAAAAGTTATATCTTGTCCGTAACCAATTGTCGATCGTCATCCTACTATTAGCATCAATTTTTGCACGAATAAGCGAATATCCAGTAAGAAATGGAAGATATATACTTTCATCGGGAGTCTGGCTTGTTGCTGCGTTAACGGCTGCCCAAGAAAGAAGAAATTCCTTCGCCTTATCAACATATTGCCCTGCATTTGCCTGTTCCTGAAACAAAAAATATTGTAGCGCCAACGAATATACCTTAGCGGCATCAGTCTGCACTTTATTTTTGCCATCGGGATCTGAAATTTTAGTTACAGGAGCTGGAGCCGCACTCAATGCCTGATTTGCTTTCAAAGTGACCTGGTCATTTATTAAGGCTTGCGCCTGTGCTGAGGTGGACAATTCAAACTGAATCGAGTCAAAAGTCACTTTATCCATAACAAGATTACTATAGAACCCCGAACTCGTCCCTATATAATTTACTTTTAATCGGGGCCTAAGATCAACATTCTGTGTTTCCTTTGATTGAAAATCAGAATAGAATGACGGCGTGCCAGCCACTTTGCGTTGCGCTTCGATTTTAATAGATAACTTTCCATCAGTATCCAAAGCATTCTGAAGTACCGAAGCCGGAATATCAAAATAAACGACACTGTTATTCACTTTAAACTTGCCATTCACTTCCCCTATTTTAGTACCCGCCGTTGGCGCATTATTCCAATTAATTGTCTTTTCGTCCCAATCTTTGTCCGTTGTTGTATAATAACTCCATTTTGCATTAGCTGTATCTGCGGCATTGGAAACTCCTCCAACCAATTCAATCCGTGCGGCTTGAATAGTTGAAGCTCCGGACAAGGGGGTAAGGTCAAAACGAAGATAAATAACTCTCCGATAGCCGGGCGCATCATCTTTGGCGATCAACCAAGTATTACCTCCATAGTTTGTACCCGCACTGCTCCCATCCTGTACATAAGCATCTCCCGCCGGAACAAGATCAATTTCCTCTGCTATATTTGCTGCTAAAGCTTTCTTGGTCAAAGCGGACGAAAGAGTTTCTTTCCTTAACAAATCTTTTTGGCAACCGGTCATTGCCAAAATGACGCCTAAATATACGATTGAGGCCCATTTGATTTTACTGTTTGCTGTTCTCATTATTGTTAGATTTATTATATTGGTTATTTATAATTGAATCAAAAGGTGGCCAAGACATATGGATATTCCGCCACCTATTGTTAAATTTATCTTTACTAACAGTGTAGATTGAGTAGATCAGTTGCGAAGAACACTTCTGATTCATTAATCTATCAAAGGAATAGCAATATTCCAGGACTTTGTCCCATTTTCAAATCCTCCTTTCCCGTCCATGGTTGCAAAAAACATACAGACAGGTTTTCCTTTTTCAAATAGCACAAAGGGACGTTCTAATTGACCCATTATTATTTTCTTATCATCCTCAAACGTTAATGTCCGGGAATAAGCTTTCCTGTCCTTGTCCATTTCCCAATGAATACCATCCGATGAGTGAAAAAGAACTCCCGCATGGTGCTCCCCTGTCATCTTGCTGGACATATCTTTCATTAAAAGATGTAGTCCTCCTTCATCCTCCCAAAGGAAAGGATCTTCGAACTCACTATATTCCTGATCGCTAAATAAGGGAAGGTTATGATTTAAGACTGAAAAAGTATCCTGAATAGATTTTGCATAGGCTATTCCGATCCTTTGCTTGCTCTGAAAAGGATATTTCTGTCCATAGCTACGTCCTTTGAAAATTAGCAATACAGAACCATCCTTTCGAATCAATGGAGCTGGGTTAGATGTCAGGAAACTATAAAAAGTATTTGGCTTAGTATTTAATATAGGATCATCGTATCTCGTCCAGGGACCTGTTAATGCATCAGCCGTTGCAATGCCGATTCGCTTATTTGACCTTCCTACAGTGGCATAGACCGAGTTCACTCCCAATTGTTCAGCATCTGAGGGATCATCAAAGGGATGTGTAGAGCCCATATAAAACAACACATATTTATTTCCATATTTGGTTATGCTTGGATTATGGGTCGATCTACCATCCCAATATTGTGGCCCGCGGGCTGGTAGGACTACTTCTTTAAATTCATAAGGGCCTTCCGGCTTTTCAGCTTCAGCTCTTACGATCTCTGATGCGACCATCCAGGTGGGATGAAATGGAAATTTCTTCGGCCAGCGTGAGGCAAATAGCTGGTATTTACCCTGTTCATCTTTCATCACTGAGCCACACCACACCCAATAATCCTCCATCGCAAACCCATTGCTATATTTTACCTTTTCCATTTTACCATGGAATGGATTATTTTGTTGCCCATAGGACATTAAACTAACGCTACAACCTAGCATGCTAAGCAATGCTGCCCTACGGATTGCAGATAATATGCTATTCTGTTTTTGACTCATGATTATCACCAAACTAAACCATTAATTTATTGTATCTTCTATTATTACCTACATGGATACAGCGTAAATAGTCATTCTTATACGTTGATTTACCCTGCCAATCATTGCTATTCTCACGTTCACGAATACCATTACTATGGTTTCAAATTTGAAGCTTGTCTTTCTAATAAGCTATTGACGGTTAAATAATATCTAGTCATTGTTTTTCTGTTCTTTGTAAACATCTGCTCCAATAATATCCGGCGTCAAGGTGTGATCTATAATCATTGTTTCACCATTCCACGCCTTTTTAGCTGTCCAACTTGTATCAGGAGCAGTCCACAGTGGATCGTTTGGTGGTAAGCCCAGAATAATGAAAGCTTCTGAGCATAGATATTCACTTCCGGTAGAAATATAGGCCTCGCCCACTTCTGGTTGATGGCCAGCAAAACCGATATTTAACCAACCGGAGCTATTAAAAGTTCCCGGCATTTCAATCTGTCTTTTTATCACCGTATAAAGTGCACATCGCACTTGAGCAGGTTCGATTCCTTTTTCCAATTCATGCATATACGCAATTTTCGACAGCAGCTGAAAAGCACCGAAACGATAACTCAATGAACGTCCGATTGGCGGATAAGTTCCTTCTGGAGAGATTAAACGTTCTTGTATGGTTGCATATCTTCTGGCGCGATCTAGGAATATCGAATAGAGGTTTGCTGTATCCAAATTAGCATTCTTCAGCTCCAGACTAGTTTCTAAAAGCATCGGATGTATTACAAAGCTATTGTAGTAATCATAATGAAAATTCGGCCCATCGCCATAAATGCCATCACCTTTATACCACCTCACCATCAGATCAATCGCTCTATCCAACCGACTTTTATCAACAACTTTATCATATTTTAAGAAAAAGGCCTCGATTTCGGAACTAAACAATACCCAATTATTATTGTATGCGTCCATCTCACGCGTTAAATTGAAGGCGGCAAGTACGTTTTTTTTTGTCTGATCATCCAATTTACCCCAAAGTTGATTTGGTGACCTCAGGAACGCCTGCGCCAAAAATGCAGCATCCACCAACGCTTGGCTCTGTGTTTTGGGATGCTTTCTAAAGTTCATATAATCCGGGTTATTGGGGTCCGTTGCATTTTTTATACAAGTAACCGACAAATCGATGTATTTCTTACGCAGCATACCCTCAGGTGTTTCATCCGGTCCTAGCTCGAGCCAGGGCGCCATTCCAGCCAGCAATCTTCCAAATGCCTCTAAATAAGTAGCGCCTGTACGATCTGAATTATTGCGCGATTCTACAGGCATTGTTTTTACCAGTTCGCCTTTACTCAATGACGTTAATACAGGATCTGCAATTTTGGTAAGCGTTTTTACCAAATATGCTCGTTGCTGCAAACCGCTATGTACCTCTTTTTTCTGAGCAAATAATACCTGTGGCAATATTAATGCGATAATGATTAACTTTTTATAGTTCATATGACTGGAAGTATTTATTTTGATAAGGAACTAGTTGACCTAGTTCCTTGCACATAGATAATATCTCTATTGCTTGATCACTTTTTCACCATTGAGCATCCGGTTATATCTGATCAGTGCCTCTACATAATAATAATCCGCATAAGTCAATGGTACATCTACCTCCGTTTTATGCGGAATAGAACCGACACTGTGTTTCAATATATAACCACCAGCTTCTTTGTAATCTGCTTTGTAAGGTTTAGAAGAAAGCGACTTTAACATCTGCTCAGCTTTGGAAATGTACAACTGACTTTCGCTACCCTGTGTATATTGCGCCAATTCCAACAATGCAGAAGCGGTAACCGCAGCAGTAGAAACATCTCGCAGATCCTTTTGATTATAATACTTACTTTCCTTGGTCAGTTTATTTTGGTCCATATCCCAATACGGAATCAGATCCTCTGGAAGATTGGGATGATTAAGGTAAAACTTAGCGATGTTCCGCGCTTGTTCCAGATATTTCTTTTCACCGGTTTCTCGGTACATCATGGTATAGCCATATAATCCCCAAGCTTGTCCTCTTGCCCAAGCAGACTCATCGAATGCTCCTTGCGCTGTTTTTCTCGCGATTATGCTTCCATTATCCGGATTATAATCCACCACATGATAAGAACTGTAATCTTTTCGATAATGATTGACCATGGTCGTATTCGCGTGCTGGATAGCAATATCCCGAAACCTTTTGTCCCCCGTCATTTTGGATACTTCGGTCAGAAATTCCAGGTTCATCATATTATCGATAATAACAGGATATGTCCACGGTTGCCCGTCCCAATTCTTACCACCGTCCCATGAGCGGATGGTTTTCGGAGCTTCGTGAAAACGTGTTGCCAATGAAGCCGCACCAGTACTTAGCACTTCTTTGTAAGCTGTAGAATCACCTGTCAACCGCAATGCATTACCAAAACTGCAATATAGCATAAACCCAAGATCATGTGTTCCTTTATTGTTCTTCTCTTTTTCTAAATGATTTAGTTTCCGCTTTGCCTCATCCAACAACTTCTCGTCTTTTGTATATTCATAAAGATAGAGCACTGTACCTGGATAAAATCCGGAACACCACCAACTAGAACCCCAATTGACATATTTTCCATCTTTATACGTGGTGGGAATATCCGACTCCTTTATGGACGCAGCCAGATAGGTAATCTGTTTATGTGCATCTTCAAGATTGGTTTGGACAAATTCCTTGTTAAGTCCCAATTTGGCTGTTGTTAAATTCTTCTGACTGGAACATGAGATTGCCTGTAGACCAAGCCCGATCATTAATGCTCCTGAAATATAGTGTTGTAGCTTCATATTAGTATTGAGTATTGAGATATGAGTATCAAGATTTTACTTATACACGTCTAAGACCTACCTAGTATCTCTATTTTTTTTAAATTCTATCTGTTATCTATTTAGTATTGAGACTTGCGTATTGAATTTTTTAGTATTTAGATTATGAATAAAAGAACAAGGGATTAGTAACTGACGTAATAATCTTTGGGAAACTGTTCCGCATTCCAGCATTTCTGCGAAGTCCATTTTTGTGGAGCACAGGTCCAGAACTCATCTGTAGCAGGTAATCCCAACGGTAGGAACGACAGTGAAGCCACATACATTGATCCGGCATTGGTATAGTAATCGGCCAAATTAGACTGTTGATCTCCAACGACACCCATACGAAGCCATCCAGAAGGAGCAAACGTTTTGTCGATATAGATGTGCCGGAGTACCGCAGTCAATGCTGCTCTTACCTGCCCCTTTGAAATATCGTCAGGTAATTTATTTTCTAAGGCTACAGTTGCCAAAGGCTGAAATGCGGCGTTTTTATAGGTAGATGAACGTCCAACAACCACATAATGCCCTTCAGGCGATATCATACGTTCCAGATGATGTGCATAGCGCTGCATGCGCTTATAGGCACGTTCATACATTTCTTTGTATTTCTCACCAGCGAGGATATTATGGCGTAGTGATTCCACTTGCATACAATGGATCACATAGCCGTTATAATGATCAAAGCTAAAACGTGCCCCATCACTATACCAGCCATCGCCAACATACCATTCCTGATCAAATTTATTGACCGCATAGTCTATTTTCTCACGCGCGCATTCCTCGCCAGCACTATATAAGAAAGTTTCGGTCATTGCAGCAAAAAGTAACCAGTTGCTTTCATTCGGTTTGATCTTACGCAATAGTTTGAATTCTTCGATAACCCTTTTTTTGGTTACCTGATCCAATGGTTCCCATAGCGCTTTGGGTGCTCTCAGAAACGCCAAAGCTAAATGCGCTGCATCTACCAGCGTTTGCGATGAAGGACCTCGCCATGTAAAGTAATCCGGAGATTTTGGATCCACACCATATTTTATACCCAATAAAGCTTGATCACGTAATTTTTTACGCAGTTTTCCTTCTTCACTGCCGTCATCGGGTAAAGCTAGCCAAGGAGCCATTCCTGCCAGCAATCGACCAAAAGCCTCTAGGTAACCCACCCCTGGATCTCTGCTATCAAAAGTAGGACTTACTTCCATCGGCATATTTTTGCGCCATTGCTGCTTACTTATATTATCCAGTATAGGAGTGGCCATCTTGCTTAGTATTGAAACCCAATAGGCACGGTCATTCCCTGTATAGCTTATACTTTCATCATATAAAACACTTGCCTTCGCGCTCATTGGTAACGAGGCCGACAATGCGCCAACACCAGCACCACCTAACAATTTTAATACAGATCTTCTCTTCATCGATAATGGTTTATAAATAATGTGTACTCAACATGCACACAAAACATTAAAAATCTTTATTTTAATACAGAAAAACAAACTAAAAAGAATCAATCGCTCTAGCAAACGATTGCGCGAGCGATTGATAACAGCTTCTTTACACAAGAATAAAAGTCTTTCACTACTTTTTAATCATCCCAACCCAGATTTTGTGTTAAAGATGTGTTTCGTTCCCGTTCCACTTGTGGGATTGGCCATGTATAAAGTTGGTCACCTCGCCAGTCATACGGTGAAACAACTCCTCCCCATGCCTGTCTAATACCATTTCCTGTATAAAACGATGTTTCTTTCAATGTTTTCCAACGCAACTCATCAAAGTAGATAACACCTTCACACATCAATTCACGGCGGCGTTCCTCACGAATTTCTTTTCTGAGGTCCTGCTCACCTATCCCTAACGTTAATTCTCCAACTCCGGCACGTTTTCTTACCTCATTTACTTTTAACGCAGCTTCACCAGGCTTTTTCGATTCATTCAGTGCTTCTGCCCATAATAAAAGAATATCTGCATATCGCATCACAATATAATCATAAGCGCCTGCCTCTCTATTGGGAATTCCTGGGTTAGCTCCCTCGTAAACAAACTTACGTGGGTAATAGTAAAAATTAGGGACAATATCCGTTCTCAAGTCAAACACACCTCCAAATTCTTGCCGATACGGCCATCTAGAGGTAAACGTTTGGTCTGTCGCACCATTTGCTCCTACAAAAGTAGAATAAGGTAAAATCACGTTGCTTACTAGCCTCGGATCTCTATCTTCATAGGCTTTCTTAAGGCGTTCTTCATTACCCGTAGGCAAATACAAGGACATATCAAGCTTATTTGTAGTCCGTTTTTCAATGTTCGATATTTCGGCGGGGGTCAAATTATTCCTTAAGAAAAACACTTCCCTTTGGCTCGGTGCCATCTGATTATAACCTGGCAGGTAATCATCCCAATTAAACTTAGACCCATCTTTACGCTGATAGCGATCTACTGCATCGGGATGTACCAAATAGGTATTCCAATTGGATCCAAAAGCTGATCGTGATCCAAATCTGAATTGATAATCGGAGCCATACCCAGCCAAAGCTATATTTTGAATACTGAATATAATTTCAGGGCTCTGTTCGTTAGTTCCTTTAAAGAGATCGGCATAATTACCAAATAAGGTATGTCCCATATTTTTGACTTGTTCAAAGTCCGCAATAGCTTTTGCCCATTCTTGCGTATACATATACACCTTACCGCGAAGCGCATACGCTGCAGATTTAGTCGCCCGACCAAACTCGGCTTTTCCTTTATCATAACGGTTTGGCAATAACGGCTCATTGATACAATCCGTCAGATCTTTGATAATCAGGGCCCAAACTTCTTGTTCTGTACTTCTTGGTTTATCGACCTTATCCCATTCGATTGGTTCGGTATAAATAGGTACTCCTTTATACAGCTGATTTAACCGATAGTAATAGAACGCGCGCAAAAATTTGACTTCTGCAAGTAGTCTTGCTTTCTTTTCTGCTCCCACAGGTGACACATTGGTTATACCATAGATCGCATTATTACTGCGGTGAACCCCCTCATATAAATTTTGCCAAGTGGAGGAGAAAATACCCGATGAACTTGTTGCAGTCGCATTCATCAAGGTTGAATTGTCTCTACCTTGTAGGGTGACATAGGTATCGTATACATATAGCATTTGACCGAGGCGCAAACCTTGATATACACCATTCACACCTTGGTCTGTAAGATTTTCTGTTAGCCACATATTATTGGTCAATACCTGTGTTTTCGGTACGGTATCCAATAAATCCTTCTGACAAGCAGAAAATAATGTTGCTGAACCGAGAGTCAGGCCAAGCAATATTTTTTTACTCCACAAATTATATTTTTTTTTATTATTTTTCATGATCTTTCTATTTTTAGAATCCAATATTCAAACCAAAAGCAAACTGTTTCATTGTTGGATATTCTGCACCCGCCCCAACTTCTGGATCTAACCCTGGAAAGTCTGTAAACATCAGTAGATTCTCGCCTGAGAAAAACACCCTTAAACTACGTACTTTGATTTTTTCAGTTAATCTCTTATCAACCGTATAACCTACTTGTAGATTTCTAAGCTTTAAGAAATTTGCATTATACAACCAATAATCACTTGATTGATTATTTATATTCTCAGCAGAGGTGCCTAGTTTTAATCTTGGTAAATAGCCATTTTGATTGGTGCGCGGGTCATCGGGCGCTGCCGGATTATAGAAATAATGATTTTCCGCGACTCGTGTTGTCACTTGGTTTCCACTTATTAAAATATTGCTATTATAGCCATGGTCAGTCCAATAATACTGGCCACCTGCTTCTCCTGCCCAAATCATAGACATATCAAATCCTTTATATGAAAATCCTAAATTGAAGCCGTAAATGTATTTGGGACTTGTAGACGTTCCGGTAAAATATTGATCTGCAGTATTTCCATAAATACCATCCCCATTTAAATCAGCATAAATCAAATCACCATAATACATTCTGGTCGTACCATAGCTATCACCAATTGCTTGTGAGGAAGATAAAAAGGAATAACCTGCAGCCTTCATTGCTTTTGCCCATTCATAATCCTTATCTGTTCGGATCATACCTGTTGTTGGCCCACCATTGATATCAACAGAGCCATCTGCATTAAAATAAGTTCCATTACCCTTGTACACTTGACGCAAGTAAAACTCATCTAAACGATAATCTTCAAGTCTACGATTTACCCCTCCAGTAGATACATCTCCTAAGTTAGTCTGCCAAACCATTTTTCCAGATCCATCGTCTACCATCCCTTGTATCAATTTACCTTCATATTCCGTAACCCTATTTTTATTATATGCGAAGTTGCCACCTATATTATAATGGAAATCTCCAATATTATCCCGCCAATTCAAATTGAGCTCAATACCATTGTTACGCATAGAAGCTTGATTATAATATGGCGGACTAGCTGTACCAGCCGTAATCGGCATCTGTGCTGTACGAATGATGTTTGAAGTTTTACGATCATATAAATTAAACTCCACAAAGACACGACGATTTAACGTGGCAAATTCCAAACCCAACTCCTTGTTTTCAGAGTCTTCCCATTGCAATACATTATTTCCAAATCGAGACAGTCTTAGACCATTAGCCTGAGCTCCATTAAAGGAATAACCTACCTGACCATACACACCATGCCATCCATATACGTTCAGGTCATCCCCTCCATCATTACCCAGTTTACCCCATGATCCACGAATTTTAATATCTTGCACATAAGGATTTACTGCCTTCATAAATGATTCCTTGGACAATATATACCCTAACGAAGCAGAAGGGAAAGTACCATATTTCTTACCAAGGCCAAATTTTGAAGAACCATCTCTGCGTAAACTAAATTCGGCTAAATATTTTCCATCATAGTCGTAGCTAAAGCGCCCGAAAAAGGAACGCATTGAATTGTCAGATTCGAATCCTCCAATGCTGTTCATTTCTGTTCCTGTACCAATATTTGTAATAGTGGCGTCTATCAAACCCTTTGTTGAAGCATTAAATCCTGAATCATTATAATAAAATTCATTGTGGCCAACTAGCGCACTAATCGAATGTTTATCAATTGTGGAATTATAACGTAAAACATTATCAAAGGATTTTCGATAAATTTTTTCATAGGATTGTCCAGTCGTCGATTGCGCAAGATTAATAGGACTGGTGATGATATTCATTGTAGAAAAATCATATCGTGGAGCTGGATCTGACCAGCTTTTCACTTCATCAAAGCGGCTCTGATAGTTAAATTTAGTCTCAAAAGTTAAACCCTTCCAAAGTTTAATATTGGCAAACAACGTTGAATTCAAACGCGTACGTTCATTGCTTCCTTTATTATCATAAAGATAGGTCAATAAGTTATTTAATTGAGAGGATTCGCCCGAACTCAGAACTGCCCCTCCAAATTTCCCATCATACATCGGATAAATTCCCGGGGTAGTTTGACGCAAATAATTATAAAGGTTCGCATCCGAAGCCATAGAACGATCTTCTTTAACAACAAATGTTTGTGTACCAACCGTTAAAAAGTTCGTAATATCAGTTTCCAAGTTGACCCGTCCTTCATATCGTTTCATTCCCGTGTTGTGCATAATACCAGGATTATCCTGTATTCTTCCAGACAGGTTATATCGGATCTTATCACTTCCCCCCAATACACTTACATTATGACTCTTAAGCCAGCCATTCTCATAAATCCAATCACCCCAATTGGTATTTGGGTATGCGACGTAATTTGGCGTACCCTGTGGAGTCAAACCATTTGGATCTGCGTTAGCTGCTGTCCAAGCATCAATAGCACTTTGGGTGTAAGGACCTTTTTCGCCAATATTTTCAGCCGCTTCTTGGAACAAAAGCATATGCTTCAGATAATCGCTTTGAAATACAGGTTTGACACTCGGTGTCGTACGGGAAAACAAACCTGAGTATTTTATTTGCGGAGCTTGTCCACCCTTTCCTTTTTTTGTTGTAATTAATATAACACCATTTGCTGCCCGCGCACCATATATCGCTGCAGATGAAGCATCCTTTAATACTGATATCGTTTCGATGTCTTCTGGATTTACCGCGTCCATTACCCCCTGAATACCGTCAATAATCACCAAAGCATCATTATTGTTCATGGTACCTGTGCCACGTACGCGAATGGTTGCTCCATCACTACCAGGCTTACCATTACCAACTTTCACCTGAACACCAGCAGCGAGCCCCGACAAGGCAGAGGATACATTCGTCACAGCCCTACTCTCCAGTTTTTTTCCATCGATAGTTGCAACAGAACCCAATAGTTTGGATTTCTTCTGTTGCCCATATCCGACAACAACAACTTCATCAAGTGCCGAATTGCCACTCTCCATCGTGACATTAACTATTTTGCGATTGTTTAACACTATCTCTTGGTTTTGATAGCCCACATAAGAGATTACTAGCGTAGCATTAGGGTTAACGGACAAGGAATAGGTTCCCGATGCATTTGTAGAGGTCGAGATCGTCCCTCCTTTCTCTCGAATTGTAACACCTGATAATGGTGTTCCCTGACTGTCTTTGATTTGTCCCGTTACATTTATTTTCTGCTGGGCATGAACTGCACCTACAGAAAACAAAGTCATCGCGGACAATCCAATTGCGTAAAACTTAGCCATACTTAGGAAATTGGTTTTATAATTAAAAATGGTTACTTAACTATGTCAAAATTGAGCAAGAACAACTATTTAGTAGGGTGATTTTTATAAATATTAAGGGGTAAAATCTTAAATTTGATGTTGTAAACCCTATTTATCTATGAATTTTCCAGTAAAACAGATCCAAAACATGGTCATTATTGTATGGCTACTTTGTCCATTTTTGTCCTGTTTCGCCCAGAGCTTCAGTTTTGAAACACTGACACAGGATAATGTCCTGGACAAACAGGCGGTACTGACAATTGCTCAGGATAGACAGGGAAAACTCTGGTTTGGCGGGGGAAGCAACCTATTTATATACGACTCCAGAAATGTGACGAATGTCTTAGTTTCTGATTCAATTTTCAAAAATGTAGATTACATCAATAAGATTAATATCAATGCAAGGAATGATCTTTTTATCGCAACCGCAACGAAGATCTTCATTTTTAATATCGACAAAAGAAAACCTGTCTACCAACGAAACAAACCATTTACTTCCCCTTTAGTGATTCATGATATTTATGTTCAAGATGAACGGACGATCCTCTGTGGCAATAAGGGACTTTATCTTGTCACACCTTTAGGAAATTCCTACAGCATACAACCGATCCTGACCCGCAGCCATGTCCAAGCTATTATAGCTATTGATTCGACAACATATGCAATTGCCAGCGATAGCGGTATTGAATTCTGTACACTCAAAGAGAATAAAATAATACGCATCGAGCGTATCTCATTACCACTAAAAGATCAGGGTATTGTCAGCTCTTTGTATTATCAAAATGGCCTATTATGGATAGGAACAAAACTGCAGGGCTTACTTCAATATCGACTATCGAACAAGCACTGGCAGCATATTCACGAGGCCAACAGCAACCTTTTGAGTAATAATATTCGAAAAATCAATAAAGGCCCTAATAACACCTTGTTGCTGGGCACACTAAAGGGACTTTCTGTTTTTACGGGTAGTACAACTTTTACTAATTACAAACACAACACTTTGGTGCCGCATTCGTTAAGCCAAAATTCCATTTATGATATATTTGTTGACGATCAGCAAATTATTTGGTTAGGCACTTATTTTGGAGGGATCAACGCTATTTATCCGAACATGGTTCCCCTGCATGTATATTCAAGTCGGGGTTCGTCTCAAAACAGGCTAAATAGTGATATTGTTGGTAGTTTTGCAGAGTCTCAAGATGCTTATTGGATTGGAACCGAGGAGGAGGGAATAAATTTTTTGGATAAAAAGACAGGAACAATACAGTCCCTACCTCAACTATCACGGTCCAATCTGGTCAAGGATCTGTCCATACGCAACAACCTCCTCTATGCGGCGCAACATGGCGGTGGCTACTCCATCATTGATGTAACGACCAAAACTGCGCGCCATTTCCTATTGGACAAGAATCCCCTTCATTTAAAAAATAATATCTATAGCATCTACGCCGGAATAGACAATTATCTTTACCTGGGCACAAATGCAGGTTTATATATTGTACCTCCCGGGAAACCCGCATATCCCATCAAAGAGCTTTCTACTACATTAACGGATATCCAAGCGGATAACAAGAATTGTGTTTATTTTCTATTAGGAGGGAAGATTTACAAACAAGATCCCGCGACAAAAGTGATTCGACTTTTTACCGATCCAAAATTATCCATTCAAGGATTTTATGTCCACCCTGATGGTGATATCTGGTTTACAACTGCAACGGGATTGTATCGTTGGGGCGATAGCAGACCGCTGGCTCATTTTCACAATAACACGCTAGGCTGGCCTATTATAATCGACAAACATTTTTGGATCAGCAGCAAAAATGGGCTAATTTTCTTCGATCCAGCGACAAAGTTTCATACTGTTCTCAATCAGTACGACGATCTTCCCGTTAAAAATATGCAAGGAGCTAAGGTTTATAGCAGCAAAGCTGGTGTTTTATTCGTGACAACATTGAACGGTTTGGTTTCGATCGACACCCGCAGAATCACTTTCAATCAGAAAAAACCAAGTGTGCTTTTTAGAAATATATTTCTTGAAGATACTCCCTTAAACTATGGCCGTATTCAGAAAAGTGATAAGCCCAATGATTATCAGTTGCAATTGCGTTATGACGAGAATTTTATCACCGTTAATTTTTCAAGCTCCAATTTTATCAAGCCCCAGAAAAATAGATATCGCTATAAACTAGAAGGTTTTGATAAAGATTGGATAGAAACGAGCACCCCGAGTGTCAGGTATACCAATATACCTGAAGGACAACATACACTTACAGTATATGCCAGCAATAACGATGGTATCTGGAGCAGCACGCCGCTGCAAATACACATCGATATAAAACCACCTATCTGGAGAACCTGGTGGGCTTACCTGTTATACGCAGGGATCTTTACATTGGGAGTGCACTTTGTTATTCAATTTGTCGTTGAACGCCAAATGCTGATCAATTCAGAACGGGAACAGGAAAAGAAAATTAAATTCTTCACACAGATTTCGCACGAGATACGTACACCATTAACACTGATCACTGCGCCATTGGATGAAATCATCAGCGAAACTGCCAACTTATCCTCTACTCAATCGAAAATAAAACGGATTAAAAAGAATGCGGCTAAGCTATTGGGGGTTGTTAACGAACTGCTTGATTTCAAAAAATTTGATGACAAACACTTTATCTTGAAACGGAACGATATCCCTTTCAGGGAATATATTGAAGATACATTCTATCTCCTCAATGATCTTGCACAGCATAAACATATCAATTATTATATCCGACAATTGGATGCAGTAGGTTTACAGTCTGTAGACGCTGTTCAATTTGACAAAGTCATGTTCAATCTATTGTCAAATGCCATCAAATACACTCCTGAATATGGCACAGTTTATCTTGAACTGCTGGAGAACGGAGACAGCGTCATTATCAACATTGTTGATAACGGGATCGGCATTGCCACAGATAGTCAATTCAAGATCTTTGAGGAATATTATCGGGAAGAACAAGCAAGCGACAGTATAGGTACTGGTATCGGGTTAGCCTTAACCAAACAGATTGTCCTACAGCATCAGGGTGAAATCCGTTGCTTTACGCTAGAAGATGAAAAAGAAGAATGGACGGTGTTCAGCCTACGCTTACCAAAGCACTCGAAAACCCACATATCCTCTCCTACTGATTCCCCAGTAACCGTAATTGATGAATCCAATTTTTCAGAACCGGCTGTCTTGGATAGATCTTTGCAACAAACTCTTCTCATTGTAGAAGACAATAAAGAGCTCCTCGACACCATCGTCCATTTATTTCAGGAGAGTTATAACATCATCACGGCTCTCAATGGAGAAGATGCCCTATCAAAAGCGCAAGAATATATACCAGATCTGATTTTATCCGATCTAATGATGCCTTATATGAATGGAGCTCAATTATGTCAGGCGGTAAAGACAAACATCGCAACCAGCCATATTCCTGTTATCTTATTGACAGCAGTGACAGACAGTGACTCTCAGACACAGGCTCTGCAATATGGAGCTAACATCTATTTAACAAAACCTTTTGACAATAGACTGCTGTTCCTATCTGTACAGAACCTCATCGCAATCAGTCATAAAAAGAGTAGGGAATTTCAGGTTAAAAAAACAGATTTCGACAATGAACTAGATGCCCAATTTATTGCAACGTTGGATAAACTGATTGAAGATAATATGCAGTCGGATGACTTTGATGTGAACTTTATCTCCCGAAAGATGGGAATGAGTACACCTATTATTTACCGAAAGCTGCGCGCAATATCCAGCCTATCTATCAATAACTATGTCAAGATGTACCGGCTTAATAAAGCTAAGGAGTTGTTAAAGTCCTCAATGAATGTCAGTGAAGTCGCCTATGCTGTTGGATTTTCTGAACGAAAGTATTTTAGCAGGGAGTTCAAGAAACAATTTGGGTATAACCCTTCGGAACAGCTAGCCGATTCTCGCGAAGATAACTAAAATACCGAACCCTAAAATAAAGGGATGAACAAAATTGGGCAAACCAATTGCGCCTATAAGGGCACTATTACATTCACTAGCCGAAAAGAGCCTAGGGCAACGCGAATAAAAAAAACAGGGGCGTCCGAACTAGACTTCCCCTGTTAATATGACCTTAAATCTTTATTGAATTTATTTAGCGATTTCTTTAATTATGGGTTCGCCATCCAAGAGTCTTTTATAACGGATCAATGCTTCCACATAATAATAGTCGGCATAGGTTAATGGTACATCAACTTCCGAATTTAAAGGAAGCGCCCCTACACTATGCTGAAGAATATAGCCTCCGTTTTGTCCGTAGGGAGCCAAATAAGGTGCTTGCGATAGATTTTTAATTATTGTCTCGCCCTTGTCGAGGTAAAGTGCCGACTCACTGCCTTTAGTATATTGCGAAAG
This sequence comes from Sphingobacterium sp. CZ-UAM, assembly GCF_002000245.1. Classification (GTDB taxonomy): domain Bacteria; phylum Bacteroidota; class Bacteroidia; order Sphingobacteriales; family Sphingobacteriaceae; genus Sphingobacterium. The sequence goes on from NZ_MTCM01000006.1 coordinate 113,569, forward strand.
CTCCAGTAAGGCCGAAGCATACAACGCAGCAGCAGAAACGTCCCTTAGATCTTTATTCGGATACATTTTATCAGACGCTGCAATCTTATCCTTATCAAAGTCCCAGTAAGGAATCAGATCGGATGGTAAATTTGGATTATCAAGAATATATTTCGCTATCTGCTGAGCCTGCTTTAAAAACTCTTTTTTCTTGGTTTCACGGTACATCATCGTATAACCGTATAGGGCCCAACCCTGTCCCCGGGACCAGGCTGACTCGTCAAATGCACCTTGATGTGTCTTTTTGGATCGTACTTTGCCGGTATTCTTATCGTAGTCGATCACATGGTAAGAACTATAATCTTTCCGGAAATGGTTTTTTAATGTAGTTTCAGCATGGGTGACCGCAATATCATAGTATTTTTTATCCCCTGTTATTCTGGATACCTGAGTCAAAAATTCCAGGTTCATCATATTGTCTATAATAACAGGGTAATCCCAAGAGCCGTGATCCCATGAACGGATGGTTTTTGTCTTTTGACTATAACGTGATGCCAATGAATTGGCCCCAGTTGTTAAAACCGGCTTATATTGTTGCGTGTTCCCAGTCAACCGAAGGGCGTTTCCAAAGCTACAGAATAACATAAAGCCCAGATCATGCGTCCCTTTGTTATTCTTTTCCTTTTCCAGATAGGTTAATTTAGCCTCCGCTTTCTTTAATAGGTCCTGATCTTTGGTTCCTTCATATAGATAAAATAAAGTTCCTGGATAGAATCCCGAACACCACCAGCTTGATGACGAAAAAACCTCCTTGCCATTTTCAAATGTTTTCGGAAACTTATCCGCTGGGGTTTCCTTATCCAAAACTTTAATCTGTCTGGCGGCTGCGTCAAGCTGCTGTTGTACAAAATCATTCGACAGTTTCAGTTTTGCCGTTTGAGCCTGAGCCAGGGTACACGTCCCCATTGCAGCCCATAAAATCATAAAAATTTGCTTTTTAAGTTTCATTATTTTTTATTCCCTTTTATTCGTTATCATTTTTAATATTGCTGTGCGTAACTTTATTATTTACGCGCATTGATGGAGACCTTAGTTCCTTTGTTTAAAACCAACATCATTAGACCATCTGCTTCCTCTGTGTAACTACCCTTTCCATGTATTTTAACAATTGGCGCCACCATATCCAGTTTGACTTTCAATACCCCTCCATATTGACTTGTAATTTCTACAGCTATTGTCTTTCCGTTTTTACGTTGAGCTGAAATCAAGTTGCCACCATCTGCCAAAAAATTACTGAACGAAATATCCTTCCATTTGCTGGGAACAGCCGGAAATATCCGCAATACCCCATTCCAATATTGCAAACATAGCTCTTGAATACTTGCCATGGCTGCTAAGGGAGTTTCGATCACTGGACCGCTTTCAGCATATAAGGTATTCGGTTTAATATACTTGTTCAGCAAAATATCCAACGAGGCAAGAGCAGCATCGCCGCGCCCCATCATAGCGTACATGGAGGCAGCCCCTGAGAAAGAATAACCCTGAAGCAATTGTTTTTTACTCTGCCAATGTGCGATAGATTTTTCAATGAGCGCCCTGTTTTCCTTTTGATCCCAGTTTACATCATAAAAAGGATAGATCATCATCAGATGAGAATAATGTCGGTGCGATTCATCATAAGCTACATCTCTGGCAATCATAAAGCCATCACTGTTTTGTGGATATTCGATCAGGTGTTTCATTACATCATCCCATACAGCATGAAGTGAATCCTTGCCACCTCGCTCACTATCCAATTCCAGAAGAGTCTTCAGACCCCATCTTAGGATTGATAGGTCATAATTTGTATTATAGGCAAATCCTTTCGGATATTCAGGGGAGTAGGTTTTAACGGCGATATAGTATTTTCCGGTTTGGTCCTTTTCCAATAAATGCAAATAATAGTTGACAGCTTCTTTCAAAAGCGGAAATAAACGGTCATAAACATCTTTTGACATTGTTGCCCGATAATACTGGTAGTAACTATGAAGTAACCATACCAGGTTACCAAGTTCCTTCTCCCCGTCGGATGCCTGTTCTAACGAGACACCTTTTTGCAACAGAACGGGGCTCCATAAATCTGCTGCTGAAGAACGCCCCACGGCGATGCTGTTGTAACGATAGGGTTTCGGAGCATTGAGACGCAGATTATCTTTGTTTTGGTCAATCATTTGAATCAAGGAATTGGCGATATCCAGATGATTTGCTTTAAATGTCGGTGAATATGCAAGCTGCATATTTAGATTGAGCCAATAAGCTGGCCAGGGAGTGGGACTTGTCCACGGCCCCTGCAGATCCATAGCCGGGTTGCCCGATCGGGTTGCGCTTGCCAGCTTGTACAATTGCATATCGTAAAAGCCTTGGTAGATTGAATCAGGCAATTCAAGTGTAGAGGCCTTAAAATAGCTCGCCCACCATTGACGATGTTCTTTCAAATCTGTATTTATTTCCTCTACACGATATTTTTTAAGATACGCTAACGTTTGTTGGGTAAAATCCGTTGATTTTTGACTATAACCCACTGTAATCACATAGGTATCCGTATCTTTCGTCGATCGAGTTAGATAAGCTGTTGTATACCCGCCGCCCGCTGTTAAGGCTTGTTCATAGTATTTTATGTGGCCTTGTCGTCCATTCTTTCCAGCAGGATTGGCAAGATACTTCTTCGGTTTTTGGGTATAGGAAAATTTCATGCGAGGACTGATTGCCGAATCAGCAACCCAATTGAGCGAGTACTTTCCCCGAAAATCTTGTTTTAATACCTCTAATAAGATAATATTATCATTAGAAAGTGTTGTCGTTCTCACTTTGATCTTTCCCTGATCCGTCAAGACAGTTGCCACAGCATAAGCCTCCTTCAGATAGATATCCCCCCTACTTTGGAGGATTGCACTTCCCAGATCCAGGTCAAAGTACCCCAATGGCAGACGGGCTTTATCGAACAACTTGTCTTCCGAATTTGCACGATGATCGTAGACATCCGTCCGCCCGACATCAATACGCACAGATTTTTTACCGGACAGGTAAGTCATCGTTCCCAATAGACCATTACCGGTAAATACGCCTTCATATATCGTATTTCCGAGCGGCGCAACTTTAAACTGCGCGAGTCCGATTGCTGGTAGGATCAGCGCACAAATAATAGTCAATAGTATTTTTGGTCTCATCATATCGGTTCGCTTCTTTTGAAGACCCCATAAAGATGCCTGATTCTTTAAGTATAAGCAAGCTCGTTTTACGAAAACGATTGAGTGATTAGCAGGGCAGCAGTGTCAAACAACTCTTTATTGTCAAAAAATCACCGGGACAAGAACCCATGGGTAAATACCCACATATAGATCGCTCTATTCTATTAAAAATAAATACAATCAGCAAGATTCAGAATAGCTAGCTATTGGTGTGATTGATTATATGTTGCATATAGTAGTCAAGTTGGGAAGATCGTACATGTAACAATTCTGTAACTAAATATTACTTCCTAACAGAAAAATCGAAGTCTATATATGAAAGAAATAATTTTAGGAGCAGTCTTTTATTATTTTTTCATAAAACAAGAAGAAACAATACGTAAAATTTTAGTTATCAGTTTATATTTAACAGTTTTTTATCTATTTTTAGGTTCAATATCCAATTGCAGTTATTTTAACAGCCTAAAAGGATCAATTATAAAACAACTAATCCAACCAACATGAAAGAACAGAATTCATCAAGGCGTGATTTCATTAAAAAATCAGTGGTAGGTGCCGCAGCATTTTCTATTGTACCACGCTTTGTACTTGGAGGCCAAGGCTATCTTGCTCCGAGTGATCATCTAACTAAAGGAGTAATTGGCGTCGGAAATATGGGCCGCGGACATTTCGGCTATGCCGGGACAAAAACAGTTGCCATTTGTGACGTTGACAAAAGTCATCTTGCGGCTGCGCAAAGTGACTTGGGGGGCGGTGTAAAAGAATACCACGATTTCAGAGAATTAATCAAATCTCCTGAAGTAGACATTGTCCACATTGCCACTCCACCACACTGGCATGGCCTTATGTCCATCGAAGCCGCTAAAGCAGGAAAAGATATCTGGTGTGAAAAACCAATGACACGGACCATCGGTGAAGGTAAAAAAGTCAAAGAAGCAATAGCACAGCACGGAAATATGTTCCGTTTAAATACATGGTTCCGCTTCAAAGATGATTTTTATGGAATGAATGTTCCTGTCAGTAAAATCAAAAAACTGGTGGATACAGGCATGTTGGGTTGGCCATTAAAAGTGACGATAAGTAAACATACAGGATTTGACTGGAAATTCTATTGGGTTGGAAAAGAAAATCTACCTGAGGAACAAGTTCCCGCTGAATTGGACTATGACTTTTGGTTGGGCCCAGCACCGTATAAGCCCTATAACAAACACCGTGTACACACTACTTTTAGAGGATATTGGGATTATGACGGTGGCGGATTAGGTGATATGGGTCAGCATTATATGGACCCGGTACAATATTTCCTAGGTAAGGACAATGAAAGCCCTGTGAGTGTAGATGTCGATGCTCCGCAACAACATCCAGATGCCGTTGGTACCTGGAGACGTATTACTTTCACTTATGCCGATGGCTGTCAGATCATTTTGGATGGCGAGGCTAAAGATGAAAAAGCAGCATACATCGAAGGACCTAAAGGCAAACTGTACAAAGGATTTGCGTCCGACATTCCAGATTTGGAAAGAAAATTGGCACAGTATCCTGAGCCTGCTCCACAGATTACAGACTTTTTGGAGTCTGTCCGGACACGCGAAAAATTTGCCCTCAATGAAATAAATGGACACCGCTCCTGTACATTGGTCAACATGGGATTGGCAGCCCTTCGTCTCAACCGCTCATTGAAATACGATTCTCAAAATGAGCAATTTATTGATGATGATGCGGCAAACCGTTTAATTCACCAACCAATGCGGGGTCCTTGGTCCATCTAACATTTATAATCCGATGAAATATCATGAACAAAAAGAGACATCTGAAAACGGATGGACAGCAATTGCCATGATAGCTTCATGCTGATAAAAGATAAAAATCTCAATGAAAAAGATATTTAATTCGCTGGCCGTATTACTCCTCATCTCGAGTGCCTCATATGCCCAGCAACCACAAAATAGAACTACAGCTACCAAAATAGCTGACGTGCTCGCCCAACAACCGGCGGAGGAAAAAGAAAAGTTTCTACTCGCCATGCATGAGCTGGAAGGATTTACTTCCGATGACATCGTTGCGTTCCTAAAAGGCCTAAAAGCTCCCGGAAGTAATAATGCGCCTATTGAATTTGCAGCCAATAGCTATTCTTTTTATGTTAATCAACCAGGAAAAGAGCAGCAAAAAAAAGTATTTGTTGAAGGCCTGGCAAAATCCATCGCACAACTGAGTGAGCCTACAAATCAGGTTTTTGCTCTACGATTGCTACGTCAATGCGCGGATAACACCGCAATTCCAGCTGTCGCGAATTGTCTAACGAACGATGGCCTAGCTGATGCTGCAGCAAGAACTTTGGTATCTATCGGTACCAACGAGTCTGCTGCGGCCCTAGAAAAGGCATTAGCAGCTTCTACGACCGAAAAAACTGCAATCGCTCTTGTTACAGCATTAGGTGATCTAAAGGTTGCAAATGCCGAAACTGCGATTTTGAATTTAACCCAAAAATATAGTTCAGATGCTTTCCAACGTACAGCGTTGATCGCTCTGAGTAAAATTGGCGGTACAGCTTCGGCGCCTTTATTTCAAAATAAATTAAACGATGCGGCGTATAGCTACGATAAATTTGACGCTGTAGGCCTAGGTATTGATTACGCGCAATCGCTGATCGACAATAAACATGAGCAGGATGCGGTCAAATTCCTGAATAAATTCTTCCAGGAATCACAAAAAGCAAAATCCATTAACGGCCAATTTGCTTCATTGAAATTATTGGCAGCCATCGATCCAAATAAACAAAAGAAAAATCTTCTGTCTGCTGTAAAAAGCGACAATGGTGCATACCGAAACCTTGCATTACAACTGCTTGGAAAGTACGGAAAAGGTGGTGATGCTAAAAGCCTGCTCACCCTAGCAAGTAAAGGTACTCCGGAAGTACAGGAAAGTGTCCTCAACTACCTTGCACATAATGGATCGGCAAGTAGTTTAAATGCAATTCAGGCCTTGGTCGGTAAAACAACTTCACCGGTAACAAAATTAGCAGGATTAAGTGCTATCAATACGCTTTCCCAAGGCAAAGAGACCAATACCTTAATACAAGCCTTCGACACGGATCAAGAATTCAACAATTCTGTTAAGGCACTTATCCTCTCTTCAAAGGATGCAAATGTGATCAATGATGTCAATACTGCTCTCGCATCTGTTGATGACAATAAAAAAGTTCAGCTACTGGATATATTGAGCAAACGCTCCAATAATGCTTCTTCCAAAGCTGTTCTGGCGATCAAAACAACAAATCCGACAGTAGCAGAAGCAATAAATAAGGCATTACCGAATGTTGCTCAGGAATCCGACCTTGAAGAACTTTTCAATAGGTTGAATACAACCTCTGATCCAAACTCCGCGAAGCTGTTGCAAAAGGCGATTGTCAATGTTGTTCAATCAAGCTCCAATGCAAAAGGGCTAACAGAAAAACTAGCTGCCAATATTTCAAAATCGGCAGCTCCTAGCGCTTCAAAGTATTTTCCTATTTTTGCTGGACTCGGTGATGATCAATCCTTAAAAGCAGTCAGCAATTACGTGAATAATAATAATCCGGGGTTAAGGGCTGCAGCCATTACCTCATTGTCTAGCTGGTCATCTGCGAATGCCCTTCCTGAATTGATAGCGCTATCAAGAACGGAAAAAGATGACAACCTATTCAGCACGGTGTACAGAGGATTAATCAAATCCATTTCATCTTCGGCTAATACAGCAGATCAAAAAACGCTTCTATTGCGCGATGCATTTCGTGTTGCAAAAACTGTGGAACAGAAGAAAGCTGCACTATCAGCTCTTCAGCCAACAGGAACCTATCAAGCCTTCATTTTTGCCGCGGATAAAATGGCTGATTCCCAGTTGGGAGAAGCCGCTGCAAATACAGCCATGAATATTGCCATGGACAATAAATATTATGGCAGTAAAGTTAGAGAAGTCCTAGAACAGGTCATCGGTAAACTGTCCGGTAGCGAAAGTGGGTACTTGAAAGAAGCAGTTGTGCGTTATCTCTCTGAGATGCCAATAAAAGAAGGTTATGTATCGCTTTTCAACGGCAAGGATCTTAGCGGCTGGAAGGGTTTAGTTGCTGATCCGATCAAACGTAGTAAAATGAATACCAAGACTTTGGCAGCCGAACAAGCGAAAGCAGACGAGATCATGCGTAAAGGTTGGTCTGTTTCAAATGGGGAGATCGTTTTTAGTGGCAAAGGAGATAATCTGGCTACAATAAAACAATACGGAGATTTTGAGATGCTTGTAGATTGGAAATTGGAGAACTATGGCGGTGTAGACGGTGATGCCGGTATTTACTTGAGAGGTACTCCGCAAGTACAAATTTGGGATATTGCCAATACCAGAGTTGGTGCCCAAGTTGGCTCCGGTGGATTATATAACAACCAGAAAAATGAAAGCAAACCGCTCAAGGTTGCTGACAACGCCACAGGTGAATGGAATACGTTTAAAATCAAAATGGTCGACGATAAAGTCACAGTTTGGTTAAATGGACAACTGGTCACAGATAATATTCCGTTAGAAAATTATTGGGACAGAAACCAATCTATTTTCCCTACTGAACAGATCGAACTTCAAGCTCACGGTTCTGTTGTATATTATAGAGATCTCTTCATCAAAGAATTTCCTAGAAAACAGATCTTTAAAATGAGCGATCAGGAGAAAAGAGAAGGTTTTGAGGTGCTATTTGACGGAACAAACCTAGACAAATGGACTGAGAACAAAGCTTACATCGTTAATGATGAAGGTTATATCTGGGTATACCCTAATGCTAAATTTGGCGGGAACCTCTATACAAAAGAAGAGTACTCGGACTTTGTATATCGTTTCGACTTCAAATTGACTCCAGGAGCTAATAATGGTGTCGGAATACGTGCCCCATTAGAAGGCGACGCGGCTTATGAAGCCATGGAGATCCAGGTGCTTGATAATGATGCCGATGTCTATAAAGATCTAAAACCTTATCAATACCATGGTTCGATCTATGGCGTGGTAACAGCAAAAAGAGGTTATCTAAAACCTTTGGGCGAGTGGAACTCCGAAGAAATCTATGTAAAAGGCAACCGTGTGAAAGTGACGTTGAATGGCACCGTCATTGTCGATGCTGATATTGCCGAAGCGAGTAAAAACGGAACGCTGGATGGTAAAGAGCACCCAGGTTTAAAACGTACAAGTGGCCATATCGGTTTCTTGGGACACGGAACAGAAGTATTCTTCAAAGATATCCGCGTAAAAAGACTCAAATAGTCTTACGAAGCGTAAAAGAGAGGGGATAAGGTATCTTATCCCCTTTTTTCTAAAAGACCGGCTTGTTTGACAAGTGAGAAAATAACCGAATGATTCCAAAACTTTTATTAAATTAAAGCGCTAGGATTCTAATTCAAAATATGATGTTTTATGACAAAAGCCGTAAACTTACTGATTAACAAAAAATTGGACAGTAAACCCGAAAAGAAAAATCTGTTCAATAAACTTTCAATTATCAAATTAATCGCCGAATTAGGATCTGTATCAGTAAACGACATTGTAAAAAACCTATCCCTAAGCCTTCCTACAGTCAACAGCTTGATTGCGGAACTATTGGAGGACAATATTGTTCTTCAATTTGACAAGGGAGAATCTATCGGTGGTCGCAAACCAAACCTATATCGCCTGTGTGATGGACTGTTTCAAGTCCTATGCATCGAACTACAGCGCTTTTCCATCACATTGAGTATCATGGACAACAATCAAAATGTAGTTGCTGAAACAGTAGAACTGGACAATGAGCTTTCACGCAATGCAGACAACCTCCATGATATTACGCAGATTATCGATCAATATCTGCTGGAGAAATCAGTGGACACCGAAAATTTAACCGGGCTGATCATTAGTATGCCGGGTCTGATCAATGCGGAGGAAGGAACCAATGAAACGTTTTTGCATGACGCTTCCCAATCTATTACAGCATTTTTCGAAACCAAATACAGAAAACCTGTTTATATACTCAATGACGTAAAGGGAGCTGCCTATGCCGAACTGAAATTTGGCCTTGCCAAAAACACCCGGAATAGTCTCATTATTTTAATGGATTGGGGGATAGGTCTTGGAATAGTTTCAAATGGCGAAGTTTATCTCGGCCGCGATGGTTATTCCGGGGAAGTGGGCCATATGCCATTCATCGATAACGGCGAATTGTGTTATTGTGGTAAAAGAGGCTGTCTTGAAACGGTGGCTTCAGGAATTGCTTTGGTCAACAATGCAAAACAGGAAATCCAAAAAGGTGAATTGACCAAACTCAATGAATTACAGAAGGAAGAGTTAGATCACCTCACACCGACACATGTGATCGAAGCGGCCAATAAAGGGGATCAGTTTGCCATCAATCAAATTTCTAAATTGGGAACAAATCTAGGCAAAGCATTTGCCTCTTTGATCCAACTGCTCAATCCAGAACTCATTGTGCTGGGGGGTAAAATCGCCAAAGCCAATGAACTCATTACGATCCCGATACAACAGGCCATCAATTCATACACAATGGCTATCTTAAAAGAACATTGCGATATAAAAGTTTCCAGCCTGAATCTGGACAGTAATACAATCGGTTTGACAAACTATTTTATTACAAAATATCTGTCTGTCGAATTACTCCAGAAGTCCAAAATTTAAAACTGACCTGTACTCAATAAGACCAGAGTACAGGCTCTTTCGGTTTTTATGCCATTTTCCATAGCCAAGCGCTCCAGTTCAGCATTCTCCGCCCCCGGATTAAAGATAATACGCTTTGGCTTTGTTGCCAGTATATAGTCATAATACCCCTTCTGATTCTGCTCGCCAAGATACATGGTTATGGTATCAATATCGGTATGCACTTCACCTTTTGTTTCAATAGTAACACCTGCAGCTTCTCCACCGCTTAGACCGATATTAACAATGTCGTGTCCATGCTTACGGAGCATATTCGCAGCTTTATTTGAATAGCGCGAAGGATTCGTACTGGCACCTAAGATTAATGTCTTTTTCATCCTAATACTTTTTATTTGTTCATCTATTACGCAACTTTATGCATTTATATAGTTTTCGTCAATATGAATTCTTAAATTCTGTCCCTTCGTGTATGCGTCCTATTTAAACTTTCTCATTGATGAAGCGAATTGATCTATTCATCAATAATAAAATCGCCATGGGAGCTATAGGCATTTTTACGTAAAACTGGCATTCCTAAAATTTTATAAAGCTCATCCAATTTCACCAAGCTACCATTTGTCATATTTGAAAGTAAGACAATCACAATATTTCTTTTCAGATCGCGTACATAGATGTGACGAAAACCGTGCCACCATCCCGTATGATAAACGATATGGTCGTTTCCATGTTCAAAGGTTCTCCATCCATAACCATAGCTAAAAATCCCTTTTTTGGCGTCGGGATAACCGCGATATGCTGAATCCAAAGTCGATTGCTTCAACAATCGACCATCTCGCAATGCGAGGTCAAAACGATAGAGGTCACGTACTGTACTATACACCCCTTTGTCGCCCAATGGTCCATCCTGAAAGTTCTGTACGACAGACCTCCGCCACACCTTATCGTGACCGATGACATTTGTAGGGATTTTATCGTAGACAGCTTTGGATAATGCAGCGGTGTTGGTCATGCCTGCAACATTAAAGACACTATCTTTCATATATACTGCATAATCTTGCTTCGTCACCTTTTCGATAATAGCTCCTAGTACCATAAAGTTGGAGTTATTATAGAAAAATCGTCCCCCCGGAGCCCCGTATCTGTTCGGCTTAAATTCCGTCAGCATTTTCATAACATCTTGATTGGTCATTCCCTTTTTGCGGTCAGGCCAATGCTTCTCCGAAAAATAGACATAGTTGGGCAAGCCCGAGCGATGAGTCAATAACATTTTAATGGTGATACCCGGGTACGGAAAATCCGGATAAAAATCATTAATAGTCTGATCCAAGCGTAGTTTTCCAGCCTCAACCAACTTCAATACACCCACCGCCGTTATGGGTTTGGTGACGGAAGCCAATTCAAATTTATCATCGATTTCCAGGCTATCCCGCTTTAGGTAGTTGGCCCAGCCGAAAGTATTTTGATATAAAATTTTACCATCCTTGGCAATCAATACATTTCCGTTGAATGCAGCCTTTGAATGTAAGTTTTTCATAAAGGCGTCGATCTTTTGATCTGCATCCTGAGGGTTGTAAATGAGTCTTGTACTATCTATTTTCGCCTGCGCGATCGCCGCTTCTTTTTGTTTTTTCTCTTTTGAACTACAAGCAATTGTAGATACGAACAAAAGAGCTGCCATTCCCTTTAAAAAAAATAATTTCACGTATTGCTTCTCCTGGATTTTTTGTGTTGTGTTTGTCCTCTCTTTATGGCCTCTCTGTACCTTATGATCTAAAAGCGTTCACATCGTAATTATCCCATTCTAACTTTGATTAATGTGTAATCTTTTTGATTTTCAATAAAGAACCGGGCTTAAAGATAATAATGCTAAAATGAATATTTTAGTATAAAAAAACGAATTTTTAGAGCAAAAAAAAGCCACTTTATTACTAAAGTGGCTAATATTTTATTGGTTTGTAGAATCTATGCTAGTAATCTAACTGGATTTTCGACCAATGCTTTTAAAGTCTGTAAAAATGCAGCACCTGTTGCGCCATCTACCACACGGTGGTCACAGCCTAAAGTCACCTTCATTACGTTACCAGGAACTACCGCACCATTTTTCACAACAGGAAAAGCTTGGATAGCTCCTACTGAAAGAATAGCTCCATCAGGAGAGTTAATGATAGATGTAAACTCATCGATACCAAACATCCCTAAGTTGGATACAGTGAAAGTAGAACCTTCCCAATCCGCTGGTTGTAATTTTTTAGCTTTAGCTTTCTGTGCGAAATCTTTCACCTCAGCTGAGATGTGTGATAATGACTTACCATCTGCAAAACGTACAACAGGAACCAATAAACCATCTTCAACAGCCATTGCTACACCGATGTTGGTATGTTCGTTGAAACGGATTTTGTCTCCTTGCCAAGATGAATTCACTGCAGGGTGTTTTTTCAACGCCACTGCAACAGCTTTTACCACGATATCATTGAATGACACTTTTACAGGAGCGACCTCATTGATTTGAGCACGCGCCACCATAGCATTATCCATATCGATAGACACCGTCAAATAGAAGTGCGGTGCAGTAAACAATGATTCACCCAAACGACGCGCAATTGTTTTGCGCATTTGGTTGACAGGTTTCTCTGTATAACGTTCTTCACCAACATATGTAGGTAAAGTGATTGCTTTTGTTTCCGTCGCAGGAGCCGCTGCAGCTGAAGTTTCAGCAGGTTTAGTAGCAGCCGGAACAAAGGATTCAACATCTTTTTTCACGATACGGCCACCATCTGCTGATCCTTTGATATCGCTCAAGTTGATTCCTTTTTCTTTAGCAATCTTACGCGCTAACGGAGAAGCTTTTACACGGGCATCATCGTTTGAAGCGGATGCTACCGGTGCAGCAGTTGCAGCTGGAGCTGAATCAGCTTTAGGCGCTTCTGCAGTCTCTGCTTTTGCAGGAGCAGATTTTTGATTTAATAAAGGAGTAATATCGGTTCCGGCAGGGCCAACGATAGCAATAATATCATTTACTTTCGCAGCTTCCCCAGCTTCAAGACCGACATATAGCAATGTACCATCAGCATAAGCTGTGACTTCCATTGTCGCTTTGTCTGTTTCTACATCAGCGATAGCATCATCCGATTTGATCGTATCACCAACTTTGAAATTCCATTGCGCAATAACACCTTCTTTCATGGTGTCGCTCAACAATGGCATTGTGATCACCGTACATCCCAATTCCTCAGGAGTGACCGTGCTAGCCGAAGATTCTGCCGGAGCAGAAACTTCTTCTTTCTTTTCTTCAGTTTTTTCCGGTGCTTTTTCAGCTGCAGGAGCATCACCATTCAATAAAGCCTGAAAATCTTCACCTGGTTCACCCAAAACAGCAATAACAGCATCAATCGCTACTGCTTCACCTTCTTTCGGGCCAATATATAAAAGAGTACCTTCTTGGTAGGACTCGAAGTCCATTGTAGCTTTATCTGTTTCAATTTCAGCCACTAAATCACCAGAATTTACTTTATCACCAACATTTTTGTGCCATTTTGCGATGACCCCTTCGGTCATTGTGTCGCTCATTTTGGGCATTCTTACTACTTCAGCCATTCTGTATTATATTATCAAGTTAAAGAGTATTAATCTAAAATAAATGGATAGTCTTGTTGTACGTAAACATCTTTGTACAATTCATCTGCAGTTGGATAAGGAGATTCCTCTGCAAATTTTACGGACTCATCAACTACTTTTTTCACGTCAGCTTCAACCTCAGCAAACCAAGCTTCGTCTGCATAGTTGTTTTCCAAAATAGCGTGTTTCGTAGACAACAATGGATCACGGTCTTTATAAGCTTCTAATTCTTCTTTTGTACGATATTTCGCGGGGTCAGACATGGAGTGTCCTTTATAACGGTATGTACGGATTTCCAAGAATGTAGGACCTTCACCAGCACGCGCACGTTGAACAGCTTCATCCATTGCATTGTGTACAGCGACTACATCCATTCCATCTACCGGAGCAGAAGGCATATCAAAACCTAATCCCATTTTGTAAATATCCTGCATGTTCGTTGTACGTTGTACAGAAGTACCCATTGCATAACCGTTGTTTTCACACACGAAGATCACTGGAAGTTTCCATAACATCGCCATGTTCAACGTTTCGTTGAATGCACCTTGACGTACAGCTCCATCGCCCATATAACAGATGTTTACATTATCTGTACCAAGATATTTCTCAGCAAAAGCGATACCAGCACCTAAAGGAATCTGACCACCTACAATACCATGGCCACCCATGAATTTATGCTCTTTAGAAAAGAAGTGCATAGAGCCTCCTTTACCTTTTGAACAACCAGTGATCTTTCCATACAATTCTGCCATACAAGCATTTGCAGAAACGCCTTTAGCCAAAGCGTGGGCGTGATCACGATAAGCAGTAATTAAAGAATCTTCAGGTTTGATAACCGACATCGTTCCAGCGACTACAGCCTCTTGTCCTATGTACAAGTGACAGAAACCACGAATCTTTTGCTGTCCGTAAAGTTGACCTGCTTTTTCTTCAAACTTACGCATAAGTAACATCGACTTATACCACTCCAAATATGTCTCTTTTGTTATAGGTGTTGAACTCATTTCAAAGTTTTGATTTTCTTACAATTCTAGACTACAAATCTAATAATTTTGGATGAATTTCCTTGGTCAAAAATCAATTTTATTTACACTTTAAGACACTTCTAAGACATTTGATTTAAAGTATATAGCATTTTTCAGCAAATAAATGAAAGGCACAATCAAATAAATCAAAAACTTATGAAAATAAAAAAGCCAAACGACCTAATAATCATTTGGCTTAATCTATTTTATAGAAATTGTTTGCTAACGAAGTTTTTGGATAAGCTCACTTTCGGTAACCTTCACCTGCTCCCCACTTTCCATATCTTTAAGGGACAGTTGACCTGAGGAAACCTCTTCCTCTCCAACCAATAAGACATAAGGTATTCCCTTTCCATCTGCGTATCCCATCTGCTTTTTCAACTTCACCGGAGCAGCATACAGTTCTGAGGCGATATTTTCCTTACGCAGTTTATTGAGCAAAGCAAGTGTATAGCCTTCAAGTTGTTTATCAAAATTGATGATCAATAGCTTGGTAGAATCCGCTTTATTTGCCGGGAATAAATTTAGCTCTTCCAAAACGTCGTATATACGATCAGCACCGAATGAGACTCCCACCCCTGTCAGATCCTTCAATCCGAACATCCCCGTGAGGTCATCGTAGCGTCCTCCGCCACCGATACTTCCCATTGCGACTTCATTTGTCTTCACTTCAAAAATACAGCCTGTATAATAATTGAGACCGCGTGCCAACGTAATATCCAGATCAAGAATACGGGTCAACAGGTCCGTGTCGCCGCTCAACTTGGTAATATAATCGAAGACTTCCTCTATTTCAGCAATACCTTTTAAACCGACCGAAGAGTCCGCCAAGATAGATTTTAACGATGCCAGCTTTTCTTCATTTGACCCCTCCAATAAGATAATTGGTTTCAATACGTCCAGATCAGCTTCGGTAAAACCTCTTTCCAACAATTCTTTATTGACACCGTCTAATCCGATTTTATCCAATTTATCAATGGCTACAGTCATATCCACAATAAGTTCTGGCTTTCCGATAATTTCGGCAATGCCGGAGAGGATCTTCCGGTTGTTGATTTTGATATTAAAATCTTTCAGCCCAAAACGCTCGAAAGCCTCTTGATAAATCAGAACAAACTCTGCTTCGTTTAATAGGCTTTCTGAACCTACCACGTCAACATCGCATTGGTAAAATTCACGGTAACGACCTCTTTGCGGGCGGTCTGCGCGCCAGACAGGCTGTACCTGAAAACGCTTAAACGGTAGGGAAATATCGTTTTGGTGCATCACCACGTAACGTGCAAAAGGCACCGTTAGATCATATCGCAATGCTTTTTCACTAATATGTGGAATGAGTTTATTTGAATTTTTATCATGAAGTAGATCATCTGGGGCTTTTGCCAGATAATCTCCGGAATTAAGGATCTTAAAGATCAATTTATCACCTTCATCACCATATTTACCTGTTAAGGTCGTTAAATTCTCAAATGAAGGCGTCTGTATTTCATTGTAACCATATTTTTTAAACACAGCTTTCAATGTGTCAAAAATATAATTACGTTTGATCATTTCGGAAGGCGAAAAATCACGGGTTCCTTTCGCCAAGGAAGGTTTTACTGTTGCCATATCCGGCAAAGTTAATATTTAGCGGGGACTAAATAAATTAAAGAATAAAAATCCTTTATTCTACTTCCAGAATCTTGAGGAATTCGCAGGCTTTCTCTGCAGCTAATTTTTCCGCTGATTTTTTATTAAAATCACGTCCCAAACCACATACAACCCCATCTACAACAGCTTCGATACTGAACATTTTCGAAGATTCTCCCTCAGGATTATCCGTTTGTTGAAATAGGATTTCTTTACCCGTATGCTGACACCATTCGATCAATCGACTTTTGAAATTAGTCTCAGTCTGCTCCAGTAATTGGATATCGACATGTGGTTTAATAATACGGTTCAGGAGAAAACTTTTTGTAAAGACATAACCTTTGTCCAGATACACTGCACCGATCAGCGCCTCAAATGCATCCCCCAATAAAGAGCCCTGCTTATTGGGAAAGCTGATCATCCGGGCATCGAACTGTATCATTTCATTAAAGCCTAATTTTCTGGAAAGCTGGTTCAAATTTGCCCGGCTCACGATTTTGGAACGCATTTCAGTCAGGAAACCTTCGTCTTTATAAGGATATTTCTTGAATAACAATTCGGCAACGACTGAACCTAAAACAGCATCGCCCAGAAATTCTAGACGTTCGTTACTGTTCTTAGCCCCTTCTTTGATTGTTACTGCAACAGACTTATGTCTAAATGCCATCTTGTACAAATGCACATTTCCGGGAATAAAACCCAATAGGTTTTTTAGTTTTTTAACATATTCCCGATCCGGCGAAATATATAACTTGTATATCCTTGAAAAAGGCATCTCATCTAAAAATAAGGCGACAAGTTCTAATTAAAGAACCTGTCGCTAGCTCATATTACCAAACCATGTTTGAAGGATCAAACATTAAGCTTTATACTTTTTTACAATCACGGTAGCATTATGGCCACCGAATCCAAATGTATTACTCAACGCCGCATTCACTGTACGTTTTTGTGCTTTGTTGAATGTAAAATTCAGTTTATTATCAATTTCTGGATCATCTGTGAAGTGATTGATTGTCGGAGGGACAATATCATTTTGCACAGCTAAAATAGAAGCGATCGTTTCGATAGCGCCCGCAGCACCCAAAAGGTGTCCAGTCATTGATTTCGTTGAACTGATATTCAATTTATAGGCGTGTTCACCAAACAGGTCAACAATAGCTTTCGTTTCACTGATATCGCCGACCGGTGTAGATGTTCCATGGACATTGATATAATCAATATCTGAAAAATTCAGACCTGCATCATTGACAGCCATTGTCATTGCCAGTTTAGCGCCCAATCCTTCTGGATGCGAAGCTGTGATATGGTGCGCATCGGCACTCATTCCACCACCTGCAACCTCTGCATAGATTTTTGCACCACGTGCTAAAGCATGTTCTAAGCTTTCTAAGATCAAAGCACCCGAACCTTCACCCGAAACAAAACCATCTCTATCTTTATCAAAAGGACGGGAAGCTGTTTTGGGATCATCATTTCTTGTTGACAAAGCATGCATAGCGTTGAACCCGCCAATTCCAGCTTCATTGACCGTCGCTTCAGATCCACCCGTAACAATCACATCTGCTTTTCCCATACGAATATAGTTGAAAGCATCAATCATTGCATTGGTAGCAGAGGCACAGGCCGATACTGCTGAAAAGTTAGGACCACGAAGGCCATGACGCATTGAAATATGTCCTGGAGCGATATCGACGAGCATCTTAGGAATAAAGAAAGGATTGAAACGTGGTGTTCCATCTCCCTTTGCAAAGTTGGCAACTTCTTCTGTAAAAGTTGTCAGCCCCCCAATTCCTGAGCCCCAGATCACTCCGATACGATTTGTATCTAATTTTTCAAAATCTAAGCCAGCATCTTTAATTGCCTCATCAGTAGACGCAATTGCATACTGTACAAAAGGATCGACTTTACGAGCTTCTTTACGATCCATAAAATCATGTGGATCAAACCCCTTTACCTCACACGCAAACTGAGTTTTGAATTTTGACGCATCAAAATGCGTAATAGGAGCAGCTCCGCTTACACCATTTATTAACGCCTCCCAGTAAGCTGGAACGGTATTACCAATTGGTGTAAGGGCGCCTAATCCTGTTACTACTACTCTTTTAAGCTCCATTTATTACGATTAGCCTAATTAAATTAGTTAGTTAACGTTTTTTTCTAAATAAGCGATTGCTTGACCAACAGTACCAATAGTCTCTGCTTGGTCATCAGGAATAGCAACGTTGAATTCTTTTTCAAACTCCATGATCAACTCAACAGTGTCAAGTGAATCAGCACCTAAATCATTAGTGAATGAAGCTTCTGGTGTTACTTCGTTTTCGTCTACACCTAATTTTTCAACGATAATTGCTTTTACTCTTGAAGCGATATCTGACATGATTTTATAGTTTAATTGTTTAATAAATCTGTGCAAAGAAAAATAAATTTCATCAAAATTCAAACCTAAATTGATATTTAGATGAAAGTCACCATGTTAGGCGACAGAACTTATTCGCGTCTTATACTAGCTAACCCACTCTATATTAACTTAGTTCAAGTATAACAAAAATTATTTTGTATTCCAAACGCTCAGCTAATTAACTCAAATTTTACATAAAAAGTATATTCCCCGCTCAAAATTATTAGTACCTTCGTTAGGAGAAGAACATATATTTTAGGAACAAAGTGGTCAATAAGTTAGTAGCAAGGTTAGATATGGACATGGATGAAGAGTTGGATTTCACCCTACTCGCCATCACCTGCCCCCTGAAAGATTATCGTCTCTGCCACTTTATCAACAAAGTGACAAACCTGAATTTTTCCAGAGGCAAAGAAAGTAAATATGATCATGATGGCCGTCCGAAGAATAAATCAGAAGAAGAACTTGAATATCATATCATCTTTGACGCTAAGAAAAAAATAAGCTATCACTTCACCGCTTTTCATTACCTTAGTCCAGATTCGGATACTGAATATTTTCTTATTAACAACAAAAGTATTGAGGGAACCTTTTTAATCCCCGAAAACCCCCATTTTGATTTCTTTGT
The DNA here is from genome assembly GCF_002000245.1 of Sphingobacterium sp. CZ-UAM. Classification (GTDB taxonomy): domain Bacteria; phylum Bacteroidota; class Bacteroidia; order Sphingobacteriales; family Sphingobacteriaceae; genus Sphingobacterium. Next base: position 132,721 of record NZ_MTCM01000006.1, read on the forward strand.
CATCATCAAAAATTACATCTGTGAAGAGGATATTGAACATATAATCAAAAGGATCAGCAAATTACCCGAAGTGGTCATTGCAAAAGAAATATCACCAAAAATATTGAAATCTAAAGAAAATCTCATATTTTAGCAGACTGTAGGTTAGTGTAGCAAATACACCTAACTGTAAATCTAAATTAATTCGATTTAGTTTTGACAAAAGACAACAATACAGATTGCTGTTTGTTGTTATAAATGAAGAACATTAAAAATACAAAATAACAGATGGAAAAAGTTCAAAAAAGGACTAAAATTGTCGCAACATTAGGCCCTGCTTCGGCAGACAAACAAGTTTTGACCAACATGATTGCCAAAGGGGTTGATGTGTGTCGGTTGAATTTCTCTCATGGCAGCCAAGCCGATCACCTTAAGGTAATCGAAACTATAAATGCAATAAATAATGAAACCGGATTCAATGTTGCCATCTTAGCTGACTTACAAGGTCCAAAGATTCGGATCGGTAAAATGAAAGAAGGTGGTGCTGTTCTCGTAAATGGTTCGAAAGTTGAAATTACCACGCATGAACTGGTCGGAGATGAAAACAGAATCTACATTACATACGAAAACTTTCCAAACGATGTTGAAGCTAACGAAATCATATTACTTGATGACGGAAAACTTCAACTTCGTGTTTTAGAGACCAACCATAAAGACACTGTTACATGTGAAGTGGTGCATGGGGGTATCCTTACTTCACGCAAAGGTGTAAACTTACCAAACACCAAAGTATCTATTCCTTCATTGACTGAAGAGGATTTGGACAACTTGAACTTCGCTTTAGAACACGGTGCTGATTGGATTGCAATGTCATTTGTTCGTTCGGCAGAGGATATTGCACAATGTAAAAAAATCATCGCCGAAAAAGGAAGCCATGCCCGTGTAATCGCGAAAATAGAGAAGCCGGAAGCAATCGAAAACATCGATGCAATCATCGAGGCAACAGACGCTGTCATGGTGGCTCGGGGTGACTTGGGTGTTGAACTTCCAATGGAAGAGGTCCCAGGACTTCAGAAGATCATCGTTCAAAAATGTAGAGATCTTTCAAAACCTGTAATTATTGCCACGCAAATGCTAGAGAGCATGATAACGACACCTCGTCCTACGCGTGCGGAAGTAAACGATGTTGCCAATTCGGTATTGGATGGCGCAGATGCAGTGATGCTGAGCGGCGAGACTTCTGTCGGTGAGTTTCCAGAGATCGTAATCGAAACAATGAGTAAGATTATCATCCACGTGGAACAAACTTCTTATCCTTATTATAATGAGAAAGTTAGTGAAATCCACGACGGAACGCTTATTCCAGATGCAATTTGTGCTTCCTCAGTTTACCTCGCTCAAAAAACAAATGCTTCTGCAATTGCTGTCTTGACTTCTTCTGGTGCAACTGCATTTGAAATTACGAGCTATAGACCGAATGTAGATATCTTGGTATTCACAGGCACACAGAAACTATTGAAACAATTGAGTTTGCTTTGGGGTGTAAAAACATTTATCTACGACAAATTTGAGAGTACAGATGGCTCTATCCATGATGTCAATAAATTTATCGTCAAAAACAATTACGTTAAACCGGGATCGATTATTATCAATACGGCATCCACTCCGCTAATTGAAAAGGGTAAAACAAATACAATCCGTGTTTCTCAGCTGTAAGAAACAGGACCATTAAAAAGAAAGGCATTCACTTCACGCGAATGCCTTTCTTTTTTTCTGAGATACGATCAGTCCTTTAACGATCCCTATTTTTTTGCCAAACCATCAACACACTCGCTGTGTTTATTTGCATTCAACAGAAAGGATCTCTTTAGTCTCCTGCATCGCTATTGATGTATAAGGAAGCAGTAAAAATTTTATTTCTTTGGATAAAGAGAATCAATCTTCAATTTGAAATCCTTCACTTTCAAGCTATCTTCCAACAACTTAAACCGCGATGTATCCTGTACTGATTTCCTTCGTTTAGAAGACTTTTCCGTTCCCGGCATTGGCGCTAGACTATCGAGTTTCTTGAATTTCTGGACAGGCATTTTATACTTGGCTGATGTCGTATCTAACCCAAGGACGGGCATCTTGGATGGTTTATCCTGGAGTAGAGGACGATGCTCCTTCAACTTAACCTGGCCAACGGCAATCCCCACTGTAAAAGATAATGCCAATGATAATACATAAGTTTTCATAACATAATCTATTTTAACCCCTAATTTACAACAAGATTGCCAAGATCTAAAGCAATTGCTGTTAAACATTGTTAAAACAACTCCAAAACGAACTAGCATCTTTATATTTGTAACAATTCAGGTAAAGTAGAAGATGGGATGTAGGAATGGCTCAGAATCACAGGATTTAAAAGGTTCATGATGCGAGTGGGAACATATATTTACAAAACATAATTTCATGAAGAAAAATAGTATTGTATTAATCATCGGACTAATGTCTTTGGCGCTAATTGGGGTTTTGGCTATGCAATTCTATTTTCTACGAGATTCCTATCGTCAAAAATCACAACTTTTTGATGAATCGGTCAATGCGGCGCTTACGGCTGTAGCGGGAAAACTCGAACGCCGTGAGGTCGTGGATTTCGCAAAGGTACAACAGGAACGTAATATCGAAAAATCCAAACAGGAACAGGCCAAACAGCAGCTGCTAACGGAGCAGCTTCAGCTCCAGACCCAGATTGAAGATCTAAGAGGCAAATTAAATCGGGTTTATCAAAAATTTAAAAACCAAGAAGACCGTCTAAACAGACTTTACCCTAATATTATCTATATTGATAATTGGTTCTATGAGACTTACGTAAGAAGACCACAATATCAAGATCTCGTAGAAATTTCTATTGTAAAAAAACCGACTTCTACTCCGCTCTATTATGAAGAGCAAATTGAGGTCAATGCGATCAAACCGATTCCACGGATTGAAGCTAAAGACGACAGCACAAGGTTTCTTGTCGTCCATTTTGACGATTTAAAAAGGCTGGTAGGAAGAGATCTATTTGTACTCCCTCCAAGATCAGATCCAAAATTATCACAAAAGATCTTTGAGCTCGAAATCAAATTAAATAAGTTATCGAAAAAAAATGCAGGTCAGGGTTTCAACGTCTACGACTCCGTGGCTATGCTTGGCGGGAAAAAGGCAGACTACATCGAGGATGTTGCCATCGGAATGGAGCTCGCTAAAAGACCACTTAAAGACCGGTTGAACATTATTATTGTTCAGGAACTCCTGAAGGAAGAGTTGGCCCAACGTGAGATCAAAGTACCATTTAACATAGAAATATGGAGCACAAGCAATATTTTGCTAAATAATATTCTAAATGAAGCAGAATTAAACAGCTCTAAAAATAACACAAAGTATTCTACCGCTCTTTTTAAAGGCGACATTGGGGCCGCACCGGGAAAACTGACCATTTACTTCCCTAATAAAAAAGCGATCATAGCAGACAACATGAGCTATCTGCTGTTGCCTATGCTCGCTCTGCTGTTCCTATTGGTCGGGTGTTTTGCATATACGCTTATTATTATCTTCAGGCAAAAGAAGGTCTCTGAGATGAAAACTGACTTCATCAATAATATGACCCATGAGTTTAAAACTCCTGTGGCCACGATTATGATCGCCAGTGAGTCGCTCAAAGATCCTGATATCAATGCCGACCATAAACGCGTACAGAAGTTGGCCAACATCATATACGATGAGAATGTTCGCCTCGGAAACCATATTGAGCGGGTTTTAGATTTAGCAAAACTTGAAAAAGAAACATTGAAACTTGACCGCGAAGATGTTCATATCAATGATCTTGTTGCCGCTGTCACAGACAGCATGCAGCTCCGGATGCAGAACATTGGCGGAAAATTCAGTGTCGATCTCGCTGCAACGAAGGACATCGTTGTCGGAGATGAACTGCATTTTTCCAATGTTTTCTACAACTTAATGGACAATGCAATTAAGTACAGCAAAGGAGATCTACATGTAAATATCAGTTCTAAAAATGTTGGTGACAATATTGTGATCACCATTGCCGACAATGGAATCGGGATGAGCCGGGATCACTTGCAAAAGATATTTGATCAATTTTACCGTATTCCCACCGGAAATGTTCACAATGTCAAAGGCTTTGGCTTGGGCTTAAGTTATGTACAGGATATTTTGAGAAGACTCAATGGAAGAATCACCGTAAAAAGTGAAAAAGATAAGGGCACAACCTTTGAAGTAATTTTACCCTTAAAAAAATAACACGTTCCTTTTTTGTATATTCAGGGAACATTAGTGAAAATTAATAGATTCATTATGCAAAAGATATTATTAGCAGAGGATGATCCCAATTTGGGGGATCTTTTAAAGGACTATCTCGAATTAAAGGGAAAATTTGACGTTACACTCTGTACCGATGGAGACGAAGCTGTCTCCCAGTTCAAAAAAAATGATTATGATTTATGCATTTTCGATGTCATGATGCCCAAAAAAGACGGATTTACCGTGGGCCGTGAGATCAGAAAAACAAATAGCACCGTACCGATCATCTTCGCCACTGCAAAAGGCATGATGGAGGACAAGACAGAAGCATTTGAATTAGGTGGAGATGATTATATCACAAAACCCTTCCGTGTTGAGGAGTTACTTCTTCGGATCAATGCCTTACTGAAACGCAGTGTCAGGGACAAAGAGGATGAAGTAGTCGCAGATAAGTTTGAAATTGGAGATTACTTCTTCGATTATACAAGTCAGCAGATTTCCTATAAAGGTCAGACACAAAAGCTTTCGACCAAAGAAGCCGAACTACTTCGCCTGCTTTGTTTAAAAAAGAATGATGTATTGACCCGTGAAGAAGCTTTGTTAAAAATATGGCATGATGACAACTATTTCACCGGAAGAAGTATGGATGTATTTCTCAGCAAACTTCGTAAATACCTAAGAGAAGACAGCAAGGTTGAAATCGTCAATGTCCACGGAAAAGGTTACAAACTCCTGGTGAGCTAAAGGCATGGAGGGCGGGATGCCTAGGGTCTATTCCACCCTCCTTTCCAATGAAAAGAAAGAAATAAAACATTTCTATCCTTAGCATAATACAAAAAATAGATGCACTTTTATAAAAAATTTGCATATCAAAAAGAAATGTGCTAACTTAGCGTCGCTTATAGAGAAAGGCAGAGGGAATAGACCCGATGAAGCCTTAGCAACCTGTCCCTTGACAAGGTGCTAAATTCTACCCTACTTGACATGGGAATGATAAGCCGAAGTCACCGAATTCTAGTGTGTCCTTCTCTCTAGCAAGAAATATAGTTGAAAAAGAAATATTAAAAACATTATTATGTTATTGACTAACAATTTAGGTTACCCTCGTGTGGGCGCGTTCCGCGAATTGAAAAAAGCCAATGAGGCCTATTGGGCTAAAAAATCTTCTGTTGAGGAATTATTGGACACAGCAAAAAAAATTCGTGAAGGCAATTGGAAAACACAAAAAGATGCTGGAATAGATTTGATCCCTTCCAACGACTTCTCTTTTTACGATCAGGTATTGGATTTGACCCTTACTGTTGGTGCAATTCCTGCCCGTTACCATTCTTTATTGAATAAAGTAGACAACAACTACAGCTTAGACTTATATTTTGCGATGGCGCGCGGTTTCCAACAAGAGGGAATTGACGTAACTGCAATGGAAATGACCAAGTGGTTGGACACCAACTACCACTATATGGTTCCAGAATTCACAAAAGATCAAGAATTCAAATTGACTTCCGAGAAATTCTTAAACGAATACAACGAAGCAAAATCATTGGGTATTGAGACAAAACCAGTATTACTTGGCCCAATCACTTACCTTTTGATCGGTAAAGAAAAAGAAGCTGGTTTCGACCGTATTGACCTATTGGACAAATTGGTTCCTGTATATGAGCAGATCTTGTCTAAGTTGGCAGAAGCTGGCGCACAATATGTTCAGATCGACGAGCCTTTCCTAGCTTTGGATCTAGACGCAAAAGTAAAAGCATTATACCAACCTACGTTTGAGAAATTGGCTGCTGCTGCCAAAAACATCAAATTGATCGCGACAACTTACTTCGAAGCTTTAAAAGACAACGAAGATATCGCTATTAACTTACCGATCCATGCATTACACCTGGATCTTGTACGTGGAGAAAATCAACTGGATACCGTTTTAGCTAAAGTTCCGGCTTCATTGACATTATCTTTAGGTATTGTTGAAGGCCGTAACATCTGGAAAAACGATTACGAAAAGTCGTTGGTTAAAATCAAACAGGCAGTTGATGCATTAGGCAAAGACCGCGTTTGGATCGCTCCTTCTTCTTCTTTATTGCACGTTCCTTTTGACTTGGACAATGAGCACAATGAGCAATCATTGCCTGCTGAAGTGAAAAACTGGTTAGCGTTCGCTAAACAAAAATTAGCAGAGGTAAAAGACCTAGCAGTTTTAGCAGAAGGTGAAGTTGATGCCGAAACAGCAAAACGTTATGAAGCAAACAAAGCAGCAGCTGAAAGCCGCCGTACTTCTCCATTGATCCACAAGCCAGAGGTAAAAGAGCGTACAAGCAACATTACTGATGATGATGCGAAACGTACATCTGTTTTTGCTGACCGTAAAGCGGCACAACAAGCGAAATTCAACTTGCCAGCATTCCCTACGACAACAATCGGTTCTTTCCCACAAACAAAAGATGTGCGTAAATGGAGAGCTGATTTGAAAAAAGGAGCGATCACACAGGAAGAGTATGATAAAGCGATTGCCGAAGAGACTGAAAACACAATCCGTCTTCAAGAGCAATTGGATATCGACGTATTGGTTCACGGCGAATTCGAACGTAACGACATGGTTGAATACTTCGGTGAGCAATTGGCCGGATATGCATTCACACAAAATGGTTGGGTACAATCCTACGGTTCACGCTGTGTAAAACCTCCGATTATTTATGGTGATGTATACCGTCCAAACGATATGACGGTACGTTGGTCTTCATACGCTCAATCATTGACTAACCGTCCGGTTAAAGGGATGTTGACTGGCCCTGTAACAATCTTACAATGGTCTTTCGTACGTAACGACCAACCGCGTTCAACAACGACTTACCAAATTGCATTAGCGATCTTGGATGAAGTACAAGCGTTGGAAAAAGCAGGTATCAAAATCATTCAGATCGATGAGCCAGCTATCCGTGAGGGATTGCCATTGCGCAAAGCAGATCAAAAAGATTACCTGAACTGGGCTGTACGTGCATTCCGTGTTTCTTCATCCAATGTAGAAGATGATACGCAGATCCACACACACATGTGTTATTCTGAGTTCAACAACGTGATCGAAGATATCGCAGCAATGGATGCTGACGTTATCACGATCGAAACTTCACGTTCACAAATGAAATTATTGAATGCTTTCGCTGGTGATTTCAAATACCCGAACGATATTGGTCCTGGTGTATATGATATCCACTCACCACGTGTACCAAGCAAAGACGAGATGGTAGACCTATTGCGCAAAGCAAAAGCAGTAGTCCCTGCAGAGCAACTTTGGGTTAACCCTGATTGTGGTTTGAAAACACGTGCTTGGCCTGAAACTAAGGCTGCTTTAGAATCTATGGTTGAAGCTGCGAAAATCCTAAGAGCAGAATAATTCTTAAACTATATTGATAAAAGCCCAAGATGAAATTTCATCTTGGGCTTCTTTTTTGACTATTCGGAATCAAGCGTCTCAGTCACTTATTTATTACGCTTATTATTCGTTTTATTCATTTCCAATTTGCTTTTGATCCGATCTTCGATAGACTTTATAGTGCTGGACAGGTTACTGTCGAGATTATCCATCTTCGCCATTTTGCTGATTTTTAAAGCCTTTTTGAATTTTCTCAATTTTTCAAATAGAAGTGCTTTCTTGATCCAGATTTCGGCCAAAGGCATGCCCGGTAAGGTCACAGCAAATTTAATTGTATTTTTCGCAGCTTCATATTCTCCCATATCAATCAATGTCTGAATGAAATAAGGATACACTTCCAATGCTTGCACATTATACGCCAAAGCTTCCTGGAAATATTTCTTTGCCTGTTCATAATCAAATAATTGTTCCGAATACACCCTTCCCATTAAGCATAATGCCATGGTGTTGGATTCATCGTATGATAAGGCATAAGATAAGGATTCTAATGTACCTTCCAGATAATATGGATAGTTATCCAATGCCTGAAGGACATATTTATTCACTGAATTCATTGTGTCTTTTAAATATAACATGAGTATTAAGCTTCCTAGAGGCCATCTTTAGCCATACAGATGCCAGTTCCTTTTTATCGGTTAGATCGTCTCAAACGATCTCTTGGCGATACAGACATACAATCCGATGTCCTATACAAGTGCCAATATTAGTCCTGAAAAGATTAGGAGAGTGCAGTATTCCGGAGAATATGCCCAAGACTCTTCTTTAAGGACGAAGCTGGGGTTTTTAGTGTAGCAAACATATTCTTCCGTTTTTTATTTTATATTAATACCTTATTGTGCTGCAAAGATTCAAAATATTTATCAAATTACAAAATATTTGATTACTAATAACTTATAAACATGTTATATCATTGGCATATTATTGTCATATCGTTTTTTTTAAAATCATAAACCTTTTGTTCATTTTCGTTTCATGGAAAGTCAAACAGTAAATCAACTCATCAAACAATCTAGAAAGCGCAGAGGACTGACACAACAAGATCTCGCCAATCAAGCGGGTCTATCTTTAAGAACAGTACAACGAATCGAAAAGGGTACTGAAGAGATCAGTGGTTTCAGTTTAAGACAAATCAGTCAGGTTTTAGAAATTCCTTTAGAACAATTAATTATGCCAAATGTAAATCAAATCAGTATCGACAACAATCAAAGCGGAAGTATAAAGGCGCTTTATCTAGCTTCTCTAACTTTCTTAGTCAACCCGCTATTGGGCTTATTGGTTCCGGCCATTATGGGCTACACCAAGCAAAATAAAGATGCACAATACAGCAAGCATCTAAAAAAGAATCATCATACATGCAACAGGTCTTTTATTTCTCGGCGCCTTTATAGGTTATATTCTTGCAGCAGATTTTTTAAAAATTGGGTTGCCTTCATCTTTAAATTACATCTTTAACAGCTGGCTTTTTCTGCTACTCCCCGTATGCTATTATGTCGTGATTATCATTTTCACAGTAGTGAACTATTTTCGAATTAAAGGATCCGATGAAAGTCAAGATTAACCTGGTATTCAGCTTGCGCGAATCGAAATTCATGATCCGTGCAAGCTGAAAATACAGCTGTATGAATAGATTTTATAAAATCAGAAGGCCTCTTTCTTCCAAAAGAAAGGATAGAAGAAAGAAAGCTTAAAAGAGTCTTATCATGGCTTCTTTTGGACAATCAATACCCAGTCATTTTCTAGCATGAGGTAACCCATCTCATAGATAAATTTATAGGTTTGCCCTTTATTATTAGCAAATGTATGTGTGTGGAATTTGAAATCAAAACCCAGTCTTTTTAATTTTTCCCCTTGTACCTTTGTCATCCCCCTCTCTTCCTCCTTCAGTACGTCCATTAGAATACGTCGGTTCTTCCGCAGGATGTTATTTACATTGCGAACGAGATTCGTTTGGTCACTATTCAGTTTATTGTTATATGCATTCCGGCAAGAGTCATCACAGAAGCGTTTGTCCGATCTTCCTCTTATATTTTGTCCACATTCCAAACAGACCTTTTCCATAGTGTTTAGTATCAATTTAAACGACAACAAACGGTTACAATCGACTATAGTCGAATACAAATGGTAAACAGACGATTATTATTTCAATTCCTATTCATCTTTGCTCAAGGTCATTCCACATAAATTGATGGTTATGACCAATAACTAAAATAAGAATTATTAGAAACATTTAAAAATTAGACAACATGAGCACATTACGTAACAAAGTACAATTGATCGGTCATTTAGGAAATGATCCTATTATCAAAACCACTTCAACGGGGACAAATTACTCTGTATTACGACTTGCTACTAATGATCTTTTCAAAAACAAAGCTGGCGAGTGGGTTGAAGAGGTACAATGGCATACGCTAGTCGTTTGGGGCAACCAGAACAATACCATTGAAAAGAAATGTAGCCGTGGGACCAAACTAATGGTTGAAGGGAAACTGACCTACCGTAATTATGAAAATGCTGAGGGTGCAAAAAGATATATCACAGAGATCAAGGTAGATAGCTTTCTAATTCTATCTGATCAAAACTGCTCCAAAGAGGATCTTCCAATAAGCCAGGATGAGGAGGAAGATGAGCTACCTTTCTAATGTACGGTTAAAAAGAAAGTAGGACTTTTTAGGTGGTCCTACTTTCCGCTTTATGTCAAAAAAATTATTTTGTTGCACTCGCTGTTAACTCGGCCGTCAACTTTTGCGCGTACTCGGTCCACAGCTTAGCATCTTCCGGAGTCAACTTAGTGACAGCTGCTGCTGTTTTGGTAGCCCACTCCTGTTGTTTGCTAGCTAACTCTTGTATTTTAGTTGCATCTCCACTTTTAGCAGCAGCAACATACTCATTCACATATTTCGTGTAATCTTCAGCCAGCTGTTGCGTCTCTGGGTTGCTAAATTTGGGTACAGCTGTAGTAGTGGTCGTTTCCGTTGTTGTTGTCTGTGCAACACCACCTTGAGTGTCAACCGTAGTGGTTGTATCTTTAGTTTCTACTTTTTTGCTGTCTGTGTTATTACAAGATGCAAAGAAAAGTGCAGCAATTGCTACAGGTAATATCATTTTTTTCATGAAACAAATAAGTTTATAATAAATTAAAGTTATTTACCAACTTAAAATTGGATTATTTTATTTTACAATCCAAATATATCTATTCATAAAAACAAATAATTGTTAAAAAATCGCATTTATCTTCTTTTTATACATATACCAAGGACTAGAATAGCCTTCCAATTGTAACAAAAACAGGGCTTGAGTCAAGAGTCATTGACAATAAATAAGATAACAATAATCAGACCTATTCGGCTGTTCCCATTTTCGACTGTCTCCAGTCCTCCAATGGAAGATATTCTCCCGAAACGATGTCCAAGATCTGGATATTCTTACAGTCACTCTTGTCCAAATAGAAATGATAATAGGGTTCAAATCTTTCTTCACTATTATATCCTGCGGTAAGGGAATACAACTCCTTTCCATCCTGTTTCAAGCTATCGATCATAAACGAGATATTGGCTTTGTGATCAGTCAAGCTATCCAAATTTCTTTTGCTTTTCTCAACCTCTTTCAGCGCCAAGATTAATTTCATCGCCTTTTCTGTTGAACAACCAGTTTTCTCGCCCATTTTAGCTGAATTTTTAATTTTCTCTACAGCTGGTTTTTGAGGTATTTGGTCACTTTTCGCTTTATTAGACTCATTGTTTTGACAGCTGATAAAAACAAAGAATGATATCAAAAGGACAAATAAGATCTGTTTTTTCATTTGTATAAGCTATTTGTTCGTCAATTATTTTTAGATTAACGTGTTATTCTTAAGTATTTATTTTCAATGGCATTCATGAGCTCGTTTACTCATTAAATTGGTATTTTTGAGCTCAATCATTCGGTTCTTCGGTTCACGCTGCCTTTGGTGGTATACCTGTTGACCCCATCGGTTTAAATGAGCTCGTGTTTGGTTCCGAACACCAATGCTAACCTATATTCTTTCAAATTTACCATACAATTTCCAGAAGTTTCCCTTCTCGGCCAATACAAAGTCTACTTTTTTCCAAGCGTTTAACACCAGGCTTATTTCTGTTTCTACCATCGTATATTTTCCAATAAAGAACTCCTCCACAGAAAAACACAGACCAAAGGCATTATTTAGTGTATGTAAGCTTTCAATATCAATTTCTTCAAAAAATAGAATCGACTGTGCTGTTACAGCAAAATCACCAGGTACTGGTATAGCATTCATATACTCTATCGCAATAAAACGATTGCGGCTCTGTAGGGGGAATTCAATCACCGGAAGCTCATTCAATTTTGACACATAGGTACAGGCATCTAACAATACTTCCCTTTCCAACAGCGGAACCTGCGACAGTCGTTTGCCACCTAATGTAGGAGTATCGGGTTGAAAATAATCGTTAAAATTAAGGATCTCATTAACGGATAGATTTTTTTCAATCAGATGCTGCACAGGAATGCCAAAATAATTTGCAATTTTTAAGACAATCTCGATTTTTGGTTCCGCACGCATCTCTTCGTAAGATGAAATATTACCCCTAGTGAGATTAAAAACATCTCCAAAAGCCTGTTGACTCAATCCTTTCACCTTTCTCAGCTTCTTAATATTATTCCCGACGTTACTCATTTTAAAAAAAAATTAATTTTTTCTTGCAAAATATTTTTGCAATTCATTATCTTTATGCAAAGAATATGTGCAATATATAAAAAACTTGATTATGTACTTCTCAAAAATTGAAAATTATATCGCCAATATCGGTTATAACATCACCCATAAGGATCAAAAAGAAGGTGTTTTTGTTATCGAAAACGAAGATGATGGTATTCGCAATCTCATTGTGGGCATTGCGCAGCCGATCATAATTTTCGAGCAGTACCTGTTTACCATAAGCAATGAAAACATGGACATGTTCAAATCGTTGCTGATCAAAAATAGAGATATCATCCATGGTGGTTTTGCCTTGACAGAGGATGGCAAAAAGGTCATATTTCGATATACCATGCAAATACATAATCTTGATCAAAATGAATTTGATGCAGCCATCAATTCACTGAGCCTTTTGATCAGCGAATATTATAATCAGTTAATTAGTTTTTCAAAATTATAGAATAATGAATATTTTTAAGAGAATTTTCAGAATCGGTCAAGCAGAAATCCACGCTGTAGTGGACAAAATGGAAGACCCCATCAAAATGACGGAACAAGGGATCCGTGAGATGAAAGAAGACCTGGAGCAATCGCTAGAAGCATATGCAAAAGTAAAGGCCTTAGCCATACGTACGCAGAATAACTGTGAAAAGAAAAAAGAAGAGGCCAATGAATTTGAAAACAAAGCTATTTTATTATTGCAAAAGGCTCAAAAAGGTGAACTTTCTCCTGAAAAAGCAGAGAGCTTAGCCAAAGAGGCCTTACTACTGAAAAAACAATTGTTGATCGAAGCCACTGAGCTGGAAAAACAGGCGACAATTCATCAAAACTCTGCAGAAGAGTTGCATAAAAATGTGGATATACTTAAATTCAATATATCTAAATGGGAAAGTGAATTATCAACCTTAAAAGCAAGAGTTAAAGTATCGAATGCGGCTAAAATGGTCAACCGGCAACTAGCCAATATAGACTCTAACAGCACCATTTCCATGCTGGAGCGCATGAAAGAAAAAGTCGAAGAGGACGAGGCTCTGGCCAAAGCTTATGGTGAGATCGCAATGGGCAACAAAAGTAAGGTAGATGAAATCAATGAATCCATTGGTGGTTCAGACTCCGTCAACAATGAACTGGAAGAATTAAAACGAAAATCAAATGGCGATGCGGAGATTTGAGTATAAAACGATCAAGATCGAACCTAGTGGTTTCTGGGGAACCAAATTGGATCCGGAGAAAATCGACGAGATCCTGAATGATCTAGGTAATCAGGGCTGGGAATTGGTCACCATGCAAGATCTTGAGGTCAATGGTCATTCTTGGTCCTTTCATTACACCTTCAAAAGAGAAAAAATTTAAAAAAATACGATGACAGAATTAATCAATATCTTGTTCAACCCATTGTCAAATGGCATCATGACGGTTCTGACAGGCCTGTCTGTAGTGTATTGGTTATTTATGTTCCTCATGGGGGATGGTGTGCATCTATTTGATGCGGATGCAGATGTGGATTTACACCCTACCCCCGATGTGAGCGACGTAGATGGTTCACATGATATTGATGCCGGGGCTTCGGATCATCCGCATCACCATACAGACTCTGACGCACCCAGCGAGCCGGGCTTTTTTGCCAAAGCAATGGATTATATCAATGTCGGCAAAGTGCCGATTATGCTTATTGTGGCCATGTTTAAGTTCATTGGCTGGGTGATTACTATTGTATCCTCGTTGTATATCGATGTCGCATCCTGGGGAATAAAGTCGGTATTGATCCTGATCCCTGTTTTTATCGTTACTTTTTTCTTAATGCATTTCCTGACCAAACCTTTAGCGAGAATGTTCAAAAATATTGGCTACAATGGCGAAGAAAGCCATGACTTCCTGGGTCGCATGGGTAAAATGCGGGCAAGCATTGAAGGTACAAAAATAGGTTCTGCTGAATTTATCATCCAACAAGACCCGATCCGTCTCAATGTCGTGAGCCATAACGGTGAAAAGATCGGCTACGGAGATGATGTCATTATCGTGGACGAATCCAAGGACAAAAAATATTATTATGTCACCAAGGAAATCACCATAGACAATATTTAAAATGGATGATTAAAACAGAACCGCCTTGCCAGCTATAAGCTTGCACGGCAAAATCTAAATACGCATATCTAACTACTAAAATCTAAATAAATACTAATCATATGCTATATCAACCTCTTTTATTCTTAAGCGGCTTAAACGGAATTATATTGCTAATTGTCGGTTTAGCTGTCTTTCTAATTTTTGCATTCTTTGTTGTACTGAGTGCATTCTATAAAAAAATCCCGCAGGGAAAGGCGATTGTACGGACAGGTGTCGGAGGGACAAAAGTTGCCTTTAACAAGGGTATGTATGTCGTCCCGGTTTTCCACAAGATGGAGATCATGGACATTTCCATCAAAAAAATTGAGATTGCCCGTATGCAAGGGGAAGGACTGATCTGTAAAGACAATATCCGCGCTGATATCAAGGTAGCCTTCTTTGTCCGTGTCAACAAAAATGTGGACGATGTGATCAACGTTGCCCAGAACCTAGGCTGTGACCGTGCCAGCGAACCTGAAACGTTAAAGAGCATCTTTGAATCCAAATTTTCTGAAGCACTCAAGACTGTAGGTAAGAAATTTGACTTCATCGAATTGTATGAAGCCCGGCGTGAGTTTCGCGATGAGATCCTCGACATCATCGGTACAGACCTAAACGGTTATATCCTTGATGACTGTGCTATAGACTATCTGGAGCAGACAGATATCGAACATTTGAATCCCAGCAATATCCTGGATAGTGAAGGTATCAAGAAGATCACTGAGCTGACAGCAAAACAAAATATCAATGCTAACTTCATCCGTCGTGACGAAGAAAAATTGATCAAAAAACAAAACGTCGAAGCACGTGAGGCAATCTTAGAACTGGATCGTCAACTTGCCGAAAAAGAAGAAAAACAAAAACGCGAAATCGACAATATCAGGGCCCGTGAGGAAGCAGAGATAGCAAAGGTACGTGAAGAAGAGCGTTTGAAATATGAGAGTGTCCGCATCTCGACCGAAGAGCAGCTGGCTGTACAGGAAGAAAACAAGCTACGTCAGATCATCATTGCTGAGAAAAACAAACAACGTACTGATGCTGTCGAAGCAGAACGTGTGGAAAAAGACCGCGCGCTGGAACAAACCGAACGTGAACGTATAGTCACTTTAGCTCAGATCGACAAAGAACGTTCGATTGAGACCGAAAAGAAAAGTATCCAAGGTGTGATCAAAGAACGCGTCCAATTGGAAAAAGGCGTTATCGAAGAACAACAAGGAGTCAAAGACATTGAAGTATTCCGTGAAGTAGAACGGAAGAAACAAGCAGGTGTTATTGCGGCATCACAAGAGGCCGAAGAAAAATTAATTTCTACGGTAAAAGCGGCTGAAGCAGCGAAAATTGCAGCAGAACAGGAAGCTGAGAAAAAAGTAATAGACGCCGAAGCAGCGCGTAAAATCGCTGAAAAACGTGCTCAGGAATTATTAATAGACGCCGAAGCGAAAAAAGAAGCATCACTCAAAGAGGCTGAGAGCCGTAAGATCATCGCAGAAGCTCAAGCGAAAGAAGAAGCCGCAATAGGTTTGTCGGAAGCCGAAGTAATGGTTGCAAAAGCCGAAGCCGAAGAAAAGCAAGGTACTGTACAGGCCACTGTGATCGAGAAAAAAGCCGAAGCCATGCGCAAAGAAGGTTTAGCACAGGCGGAAGTTGTTCGTGAAAAAGCACTTGCCGAAGCGAAAGGTATCGAAGAGAAAGCCGAAGCCATGAAAAAACTGGATGGTGTGGGCAAAGACCACGAAGAGTTCAAATTACAGTTACAGAAAGAACGTGACATCGAACTTGCCCAGATCAACATCCAAAAAGATATTGCGCAAGCACAGGCTGGTGTATTGTCCGAAGCGCTTAAAACAGCGAAGATTGACATCGTCGGCGGTGAAACCATGTTCTTCGAAAACATTGTACGTCAGGTGTCCAATTCCAAAGGTTTTGATCATCTGATCGATAACTCCAAACATGCAACTGATATCAAGAATTCATTGTTGGGCCCGGACGGGAAAGGTGATCTTGCGGAAAAAGTACGTGGATTAGCAGATAAATATGGCATCTCATCCAATGATATCAAGAACTTAACAGTTTCTGCGGCGTTGATCAAATTGCAACAAGCAGCTACCGATGCTGAGAACGGTGAAGATGCAGGTTTTATCAATTCCCTATTTGGATTGGCAAAAAACTTAGGCATTTCCAATAAAAAGCTGTAACCACATATATCATCTTGAGCCTTGTAAAGTATCAAATCTTTAACAGGCTCAAGATAATATTCTAAAAACCAAAGCAATCACATGATACGTTTTATCATTTTTCCTGCTTTCCTGTGCTTAAACATCCTGTCTCTAACGGCCCAGACTGTTCAGCAACGATTGGATTCACTATTCCAATTCCTAAATACGGACAGTGAATTGAGTGGAGCATTTTTGGTAGTCGACAGTGGTAAAGTTATTTTTGAAAAATATCTGGGGTTTGAAAACTCAGAGAAAACAAATAAGATAACGAGTAACAGTCGTTTTGAACTCGCCTCAGTCAGCAAGCAGTTTACTGCTATGGCCATTATGCAGCTGGAAGCACAGCGCAAGCTCTCTTATGAGGATGATATTAGCAAATATTTCCCGCATATAAAATTCAGAAATGTCCGTATCAAGCATTTGCTGCGCAACACTTCCGGAATACCCGAGTTCTTGGCATGGGCCCCACAATGGATTGACCGAAAAAAAATAAATACAAACCAAGATTTCCTAAAAGTAATTGAAACAAAGATTGACAGTACCTTATTTAAACCGGGTAATCAATATGCTTATTCCAATACAAACTACTTGCTTTTGGCCTTAATTGTAGAAAAAGTATCTGGACAATCTTTTGCCACCTATATGCAGCAGTATATATTCAAACCTGCAGGAATGGAAAACACAGCTGTATTTTCGGCACGATCACCCAATGCCAACCTAAAAAACTATGCTAAAGGAATGGCCTATGATGCGAAGACCAAGCGTTTCAAAAATGTTGATGACTTTCCTGCATTTAGCTATTTAACCTATTTTGATGGCGGAAGTGGCCCCTATGGAATAAGTAGTACGGCTCAAGATTTATTTAAATGGAATCAGGCTATTCAAAACAATACGCTATTGACGCGTCAAAATTTTATGAAAGCCATCACTGTCGACACACTCAATAATGGCAATTCAATTAAAATGGCAGGTTTGTATTATGGTTTTGGCTGGCTCTTTACTGACAGTACCAACAGCGAAAGCAAGATGCATTTTCACACAGGAGGATATCCAGGCTATAAAACGATCAACATTCGAGATTTTAAAGAACAAAAATATTTCATCGCCTTAATGAACAAATGGAATACGATTGATGTATATCCATTGACATCCGCTGTTAATGCAATTCTTCAAAAAAGAAAGACTCCAGTTATTGAACGTGAAAAACTTACAGGTGCAATTGTACTGATGGAGTTTCAGATCAAACAGCTCCTGGGAACATATGAATATACGAAACAACCTGAATTGAAATTCAAAATTACCGCGGATGATGATGGTAATCTATTTGCCCAATTATCGGGGCAATCAGCTATTGAGGTCTATCCCAGGAATGATTTAGAGTTATTTTATACGGCTGTACAAGCCGAGCTGAAATTCAGCAAAGAAAATGATCAGATCACAGCACTGACACTGTATCAAAATGGTCAGGAATTAAAATTCAATAAAGTTAAATAAGTCAAGAACTAGCGGAACTTATGCCAGAAGAAAACGTAATAAATCAGAACGACAGCCTTGACCAAGGTGCATATGAGATTATCCGAAAGCGACTTCTTACACAAAAAGAAGAACTAGCGAACAAGCTCCAACAGTTGAACGAGGCACGTAAAGAAGTCTTCAATTCAACGAGCTTTGTCCTCAAAGCCAATCAACGGATCACCACAGAAAACAACTGTGTTGCCCGCGGCATTCTGGCCTTGGACAATCAATGTATTTTTGGATATAATGTGCATTTTGGACTGCGTACCGAGATCAAGCTGGAAGATGTTTTCAGTGTTTATGCATTTGAGAAAAATCAGTTTATTCCGCAGTCCCTCGACCTGATCAACGACCAAAATTTCATCTCTGATTACCAGAATCTATATAAATACTACAGGGACTCCATATTCTCCAAATTTCGGAGGACAGAGAACTATCTGTACATGATCTTTCAGACCAGCAAAAATCCTGCTGACCTCAAAGCATTCAAATGGTTAATCAAAGATGGTAAGCTCCAGTATCAGGATGACCGCAGCATCCACGAAGTCAAATTACCCAACCAATTTGAATTTGACTGGACGAAAACCACGCTCGAAGACCGTCGACTGGGAAAACATCCCCATATATCCATTATGGATAAGATCTTTATTGAAGCGATCAACGGCGACATTACCTTCAAGATCGAGAACAATACGGACAGTGGCAAAGGGATCTATTCCGAAAAAGTAGTTAATGCAGACCAACAATTGGACGATGCCGATTATTACTATGCGGACCTCGGAAACCTTATTGCGGTACGTATCAAACCGTACCAGGAAGATTTCAGGGCTTTCGTCTACAACCAGCGCACAAAGGAAGTCGTCAATCTCAAATCACTGAATGAATCAGCTATATTGTTACCGGACAACCAGGGGATTATTTTTTCCAATGGATACTACTTACAAAATGGCACACACAAGGTTTTTGACGCCCAGTTTGAACAGGTATCATTCCTACGCAGGATAGCCTCCCCAAATGGCGAAGATTTTCTGTATATATTCTGTCAGGAGGAAACCAATACCTATATCCTACTGTCATATAACATTATTCAGCAGCATGTCGAGACCCCGATTATCTGCAACGGATTTACCCTGTTCAAAGATGGAAGCTTAATTTATTTCCGCACTGAAGCGGAAGCCACCAGACATCATCAGGTGCAGATCTGGGAAACACCCTATATGGCCATGCTCAAAGAAAATGAGCAGAAAAAAGATGATCCCCTTTATAAAGTAGGCAATAAACAAATCGTGCAGGCGATGGCCGAGGCACAGGAGGTTATACAGCTGATCAACAAAGAGGACAGCTACGAAGGTTTATACGAAGATATCCTCAAAAAGTCCACAGTTTTATTGGATTCCTATTTTTGGATAAAAGATGACGCTTTATCAAATCTTGGCCAGCCATTAACACAGATCAAGGAAGTCGCCAATACCGCTATTGATGAGTTCGTCAAAGTACAGGCGCAACGCAAACATGCCGCAGAATTAAATATAGCAGCAGAAAAGAAGATGGAAGAACTCACCTTCTCCATCAATAGTACTGTTGTGGACAAACTCGATCAGCTCGTCCATCAATTGGCCGACTCCCGTCGCCTTCAGGGTGAGATCATCGACCTTAAAAATGTAAAATATATTGATACGGTCAGGATAGATAGCCTATTGGAAAAATTGCAGGGCATCACCTCTGAGCTGGCCGAAAAAACCATTGCTTTTCTCCTACGTGATGAGGCTCTGCTTCCTTACGAACAAAAGGTGGAACAGCAGAAGAAAAATGTAGAGGCTATAGTGAAGGTCTATGATGCCAAAGCAATTGAGGAAGCCAATTCGGCCATTTCAAGCGAACTGGAACTATTGATTGATATCCTCAATAGTCTAAAAATTGACGACTCCACACAGACAACCAAAATCATTGAGAAGATTTCGGTTATTTTCTCCTCCTTAAATGAGGTTCGT
Source organism: Sphingobacterium sp. CZ-UAM (assembly GCF_002000245.1). Lineage (GTDB taxonomy): Bacteria > Bacteroidota > Bacteroidia > Sphingobacteriales > Sphingobacteriaceae > Sphingobacterium. Next base: position 152,935 of record NZ_MTCM01000006.1, read on the forward strand.
GCACAGCTTACGCGAAAACTCAATTCATTAAAAAGTACAGAAGCGATAGCGGAGTTCTCAGCACAGCTGACTCTGTTGGAGCAATCCGTGACCAACTACCTCGAACTGTCCACGACAACCGAAAAGGTAGACGAATATTACACAAAAGTCATCGTTCAGCTGGAGGAGCTCGAAAGTAAGTTTTCTGAATTTGAAGATTTTGCTCTCAAGATCGCGGACAAACGTGATGAGGTTATCAAGGCCTTTAATTCCCGCAGAGAACAAATCGTTGAACAGATCAACAAGCGCACATCCTCGCTCGAACAGATCGGTTTTCGTGTATTAAAGAACATTGAGAACAAATCCAAGACATTCGCAACGCGGGAAGAGATCCTCAGCTTCTTTGCCTCGGATCTGATGATCGACAAGATCAGACAGTTGGTACAGGAGCTAAAAACACTGCAGGATGTCTCAAAAGCAGAAAACCTTGAAAATCTGTTAAAAAAATCACAGGAAGATGCCTTACGGGTTTTACGTGATAAAAATGATCTCTTTGTAGATGGCGAAAATATCATTGCACTGGGCAAGCATAAGTTTGCAGTCAATAGTCAATCCCTCAGCCTTACCTTGCTGCGCAGAAATGATGAACTGTATTTCCACCTGACTGGGACAAGTTTCTATCAAAAGGTGCAGACCGAGGAAATCAACAGTTTTAAGGACATCTGGGATCAGGAACTTGTCTCTGAAAATAAGGAAGTTTATCGTGCAGAATACCTCGCCTACAAAGCATTCCTTGCTTCGAAAGGACAACAAGATTTTGATGCCTCCTCATTTATCACACAGACTGTGGAGCAAAGTTATTCGGAAGGCTATGTCAAAGGAGTTCACAATGTGGATGCACTGTTGATCTATGATACGGTCAAACAGTTGGATACCAAATTGGATCTTCTTCGCTATGATCCCCTATTGCGTACGATGGCTCAGTTATTTTGGCAATCCCTTTCGGATGATCAACGGACAAAGCAGCTGGCACTGATACACTCGACCTACACGATATTAAAAACGTTTCCAAATTCAAATCGTTACCAGTCTGTCATTGATGAACTGACCAAGTTATTCAATGCATGGGAGACACATTTGGATCGCTCCACCATTCATGGCCGTGACCTCGCGACTTACCTTTTTCAGACGTTTACAAGCTACAATACCTTTGTCGTCAGTGAACAATCCGATGAACTGAAAAAGGCTTTTATTCGATTGCTGGAATCCAAGAAAAGTTACAAGCTATTTGAAGCGGATATTCAGAACGAACAATTTAGCTTGGTAGATCGCTTTTACCTGACTTTAAATTGGCTCAACTCCTTTGTGGATGAGCATCCGGAATATCTTACGCTACGCAAGTATATTGAGGAAGCAGCGATCATGTTGCTTTATCCGACCCATGCGTATCACCTGATCATCGCAAAAGACCAAGCACATATCAGTGGATTAAAAGGCAATCATGCGATCCTGAACAATGGAGAGGAACATATCCAATACCATGAGTTTATAGCACGTCTGGCGCAATTCAGTGAGTATAATGTCCCTCGTTTTCTCGCATTCTCCACATTGAAGGAACAGCTTGCGAAGTCCTATGCCAAAGAACTAAAGATCGGTGAGTTTGAACCCAAAGTACTGACCTCCTTTGTCCGTAATAAGCTGATCAACGAAGTTTACTTCCCATTGATCGGAAATAACCTCGCCAAACAGCTGGGAGCCGCAGGCGACAACAAGCGTACAGCCCGTATGGGAATGCTGCTATTGATATCACCTCCGGGTTACGGTAAGACCACCTTAATGGAATATCTGGCTAAGACAATGGGCTTACATTTCGTTAAAATCAATGGCCCGACCATTGGTCATTCAATTACATCCATTGATCCAGTTGAAGCGAAAACATCCGGAGAACGGGAAGAGCTCAAAAAGATCAACCTGGCTTTTGAGATGGCAGATAATGTCATGCTGTATCTGGACGATATCCAGCACTTAAATCCTGAATTCTTACAGAAATTCATTTCCCTTGCTGATGGTCAGCGTAAGATTGATGGCATCTTTGAGGGCGAAAGCAAGACCTATGATCTCCGGGGCAAGCGCTTCTGCATCGTAATGGCCGGAAACCCATACACAGAGAGCGGCTCTAAGTTTCAAATTCCCGACATGCTTGCCAACCGTGCCGACGTGTACAATCTCGGTGATGTGATCGGTGACACCGAAGCATTATTCAACCTTAGTTTAATCGAAAATGCGGCGATTGAAAACAGCTACCTCGAAAAGATTGCAAGCAAATCGTTTAACGACTTCTATGCCCTAGTCAATTATGCGCAGTCTGTTATGGATCAATTGCCCGATTTAGAGGGGAACTACCTGAAACAGGATATTGATGACTTTATCGCGGTGCTGCGACATGTACTGAAAATCAGGAATGTCGTGATCAAAGTGAATCAGAATTATATTCAGAGTGCTGCGATGCAGGATAATTACCGCACCGAACCACCATTCAAAATGCAGGGATCCTATCGGAATATGAGCAAACTGGTGGCGCAGGTGGTACCGATGATGAATGAACAGGAAATTGATCAGGTTCTTCTCGCACACTATGAAAGCGAATCGCAGACACTGACAGCGGATACTGAAAGTAACCTTTTAAAATTAAAAGAACTTGCCGAGCTGCTAAACCCTGTTGAACAGGAACGTTGGGAAACCATCAAGGAAATCTTCCGCAAGAACAATAAACATGGTGGACTGGCCAAAGACGATAAAGTATTCGGTCAGCTACTGGACTTCAATGAAAATCTGGAAGGTATTATTCAGGCAATTCGGGAGTATAGGAATTAAAACTTTTTACTGCTATCCCAGCTGACCTTTTTTGCCTGTTCAGCTGAGATAGCAGTGTTTTGATACGATTATCAACAAAATTTTTTAAGCATTAGCTACTTTTAGGTTGATTAATAATTACCTTTGATAGTATCAAATGATACTATCATCATTCTTTTTCTTCAACTTTCTCAGTTTTCTCAGGTGGGTAGCAAATACCTTCAGGCTTCGTTCGACGTTTGCATAGATCCAATAAAACCAGCGTTAATATATCTAATGTCTTCAGCAGTCGATTACGAGTTTCCAGCCCTTCTTCCCCCATACCCGCTGACCATCCACGCTCATATTGGAAAATGATTCGCCCATCTAAGACGGAAATATTTTTTCTCACATCAATTCCATAATATAATTTGGACAATGTTTTTTTCAGATTTTTCTGTTCTTTATTACTCAACGACTCTGGCTTCCAGAAGCTTAATTCTCGTTTTGGGACTGGACATCGCAAAAAGTCAGCCGCATCCGGATCCAACCAATCCTCCGGGAAATAGTTCGTTTGCAACAGTAACCAACCAGTCTCCAATAACCATCTTAATGTATAACGTAGATCATCAATCTCTATATTGGGCGGTTTATTTTCAGAAGGATTTAGTGGATATAGACTTAAGATGCTATCACGAAGATCTGTGTGATTCTTCTCATAAAAAATTTGTTCAATCCGTTCATAAGGACTTGCACTGCGATAGCCATCTACATAATCGGACGACAAATAATCTTTAATTAAATGCCTATTGGGTGGAGGGTAATCAATTTCAGCCCAATGATATGCCACAATGCATGCCTCATGTAATTTTAACAATTGTTCATAGGTCTCCAGTGGGGCATAATCTACCATCCACTCAAATAAGCTTTCGTCGTTTAGTACACAGTTTTTCCAATCACCAAGGAGATTGAGCCAAGAGGATAGATCCATTTTCGAAAAAAAATTCTTAAAGGCCTTTGGAAAGTTCTGGATCTCTTGTCTGGAGAGTTTTGTAAATGGGTATTCAAAATGGGCCAGATGATGATTGAGTTTTCTGTCCGCCTTTGAGCGATACTTCTTACTGCACCTATAAGGATTTTTATACCATTTTATATCGATCCAATCTTCCTTATAATGTAGCCGCTTTTTATGGTGTAAAAAATAATGACAGCCCTTGACCATCAATATAACCTTATCTAGATTCGCAACTAATTGCTTTCGTTCCTCCTCACTTTTGTTATTTCTTGATGTCAAAGCGATCAATATATTCCATAACTTCTCATTAAAGGCCTCAAAAGTATCATCTTGAATAGACTCAAAAATTCCCCCTGCTATTAAAAACCATGGGATTTCGTATTCATCATCTGGTTCTTTTAAATATTGGTTTTCCATAATGCTGATTTTTATTTAGCTGTCGACGTGTTTAACTGCTTGAGTGCAGATCCTTTATTAACCTGTAGAATTCTCATTTTAGGATCGCCACGATAGGTGGTGGAAAACTTAATATGTCACCCATGAATTTATACAGCTATGATACTACACCCTTATTATCTACTACAAAGTTTCTTCACGACCAAATAATACGACCATCTTCTGCTCAAAGGTTATCTTAGCAATTTCAAATAAACGCTCAAGTTCCACCATATCGGGAATGCGACTCTTCATGCGCAATTTATCATCTTCAAAATTCTCGAAATCAAGCACATCTAACGTTGGATAATTATCAATATTTTTCTTGATCTGCCTCCGCAATTGTGGCAGCACTCTGGCAGCCATTTCCTCGAGTTCTTTGCAGGTTCCGCTTAAAACTGGAATATCTAACGAAAAAGTACTAATGACTAGGCTGTAGATCTGTTTTAGACATGATGATATAAGGGCATAGGCTAGATCTGGAATAACTTCATCGTCCGATAACAGTGTTTTACATTTTTCCAGAAACCGCTCTGTTTTCGTAATTTGGTTATTAAATTTACCGGAAAAGATTTCTTTTGAATTTTCTATCGAGCTATCCTCTGACTCGATCAAACGATATGGATTGCCCGAAAACACCAGAAATTTAGATCGACAATGCGCCATATAGTAATAATATTCTTTCTCCAGTTTTTTCTCCCATTCTTTCTTTGCAAATAGATTAAACACAATAATACTTTGCCTCAAGCAAACGAGCTCAAGGATACTTCTTACAATTGGCTCGTTCCGATTTAAATCATATTTCCAGCCATCAAGTATCAAGATAATCTCCATACAGGCTTTGACATCACACTTTTCAATAGCAGGATGCGGTATCAGAAAAATCCGGTCAGGTTCCAAAACCGCTACAATAAGATCTAAAAGTGGTTTTAAAGCCGAATACTCTCGATCTATTTGGAGCAATCCGCCAATTTCACGCATCCATCGTTCAAATTCACCACTTCGTTCTCCAGGGTGAAGATAGATATGATTTGTGGTGGTTGTCTGATTTTGGCTTTTATTAACAGTCCCCTGATAGAGAGTCTCTACACGTCCATAGTTATCCATAATCATAAAAATTTATATTGGTTTATTATTTTATCACTCGTTCGAAACATCACTATGTTGACTAGTACCATGAAGCACTACGCTAACCATTACTTGATATTTCAAAACAAAAGTAAAGATAATCTATACAATTATAAAATTTTTAAATAAATTGTTTCATAATTGTATGATGAATAGAAAAGAAGAGACCAATAATTTCGGCAGCTTTGTTAAAGTCAACATCATCATTATGGGACCTTCTACAACACATACTGAATATCTGGCACAACCCGAAACGGTCAAAGCAATTTTTAAAGCTTTAAAAGAGCCTTTCGAATCTAAGGGAATTCGTATTCCAAAGCATATCGAAAAATGTATTGAAGAAAGTATGGATCAATTCAGTGCAGGAAATTCCATTTCTTTGGAATTTTTTAAGGAAAAACATTTCCGCCGGAAATAAAAATTGAATTAGGATTTATAAAAAAAGTAATATAGGTTAGGTGAAGCCTATTGTGTATAACCGCTATATCTTTCTTCTTGTCAAGCTTTGTCTATTTGAAAAGAACGAAATAATCTCTACGTTATCATTTCGCACACGATAATACATTGTATTAAATTTCAGAATAACTGCTTTATAGATATTTTGACTCTCAGATTTAGGGAAAATATAAGGATTTTGAGAAATCAATACTGTGATCTTTTCAATCTTTGAGCTAATTTTTTGATCTCTTTTTCGCTAAAGTTCTCTTCAAGATATTCTATTGTCTTCTCTAGCTCGTTTAATGCATTCGGAGTCCATAGAATATTATAACCACTTTTCATAGATCTTTCGAGCTGAAGAGTGATTTTTTAGATCTTTATTATCTGCCTCGCGAACGCCCTTTTCAATTGAAATCTTCTCTGCCTCAGAAGCCGAATCCCACCAGTCTTTTACCTCCTCTTCTCTAAACTTTAGTAGTTTTTCGATAATAGAACTATCTTCCAACGTCGCTAACCATTGAATTAATTCTAATTTTTTATTTAAGGTCTGTGCATTCATAACTTTTAACACTTACTATTCAAATTTAGCAATTTTCTTCCAGTTTATGCTCAATGTTTTACAAACTTCATCTTCAAAAGTTTTAATAATAATTTTAAGAAACTCATTGTATACAATCCTATATCTCAGCCTCAATCGGTGATCATCGCTCATTACTATCATTATATCATCATATCTGCAATAAGGATAATTCGCTCCAAAGATAGCCCACCAGTGTATCATTACCCTCCCTGTGCATGGAATAAAGTCGATTTGTTAAGTAAAGAAGTCTTTTTGTTAAGCAATTACATCGCTGTACGCGGAATAAAGACAATTTGTTAAGCAAAAAAGTCTTTTTGTCAAACGGATCGGATCTGCATTTCTGAGTAATGGAAGCAGAAAATGGGGGCATTTTGAGTAAACAGGAGATCAAATTGCGCCAAATCCATAACCTGAAAGCTATATATTTGACGCAATTTGCCCCCCTTATTCTATTCGGCACAGTCCTATACTTCCATTAACTGGGCACTTACAAATAATTTACTTGGTCACAATTCTGTATACAGATCGTTCGGAAATACGATTATCCGGCTTTCACAGCTCCCGAAGAAACGGTAAATATCCCGTAATCGTCAATAAGCATCCGCTCCTTGACGACTCCGTTGTAAGCCATAATCCGATCCAATTCTTTTTGCGAACGTCGGCGCATGACCCAATCTTTCTTCTGATGACTGTTCAACACATAAGCGATCATTTTCAATTGCGGATGCCATGGCTGTCCGGTATAGACCAGATGGCTGTCTTCCTCACAAATGGAAGTCGCGCCATGTACCGCCCTGCTCGCCATTTCATTGTTGCCAAATAATTCGAAAATACCGGAGATTACCACAATATTAGGTGCAAAATCCAGTTTGTTGTAAGTCTCTGGATCAAAACAATCGTAATTAGTGAAACGTATTCCCTGGAGCCCTTTCTTCTTGATGATTTTCTCCCCCACTGCAATATTGGGCAATAGAAACTCGTTGATCACGATCTCCACTTCAGGATATTTTTCTTTGATGTCAAATAAATAATTTCCGGTGCCGCCAGCGATATCCAAGATTTTCACAGGCCGGCCCGTAGACTTCACCTGTGCAATATTCTCTTCCAATAGACGTAATAGATGCTGTTTACGTATACGGATCCCTTTCCAGCCGATCGCTTCCAAATACCCTTTATCAATGATTTTGCCTAATCCCATTCTGCCTTTCGGCTCATTGCGATAAACGTAATCCAATGAAATTCCTGAATCAAAACCAAACTGAAGCCCTAAGTTCATCCCATGACTCAATGATCCGATCTTGCCCAAAGTCCATTTCTGCAAGGCATAGTTTAATTTCTCAGCCGCAGGTATCACCTTATGATACAATTTTTCATATTCTTTTACCGAAAACTCGTCAGGCTCCAGCCCCTGTTCAGGCTTTTGCCTTGCGTAGGCTTTCGTAATAAAATCTTTTAAATAAGCATAGACTTTCTGTCTGTTGGATTCAAACAGGATACCATGATAAAAGTTGCGCAGGGTAATAAACGTTTTCAGCTTAGAAGCAATAGACACAAAGAATTGCTTTTGTACCGAGTTTTTAACTACATAGTCCTTTTCTGCGGATAGCACAATCACGGGAATATCGATTGCGGCAGCATCCTCAACGATACGCTCACCGGCTTTCAATAGGTCGACCAATAAAGCGCCATTAATGGATTTTGAGATTAGGGGATCAGCATCATAAGCCTGTTGTTGCTCAATATCATGGGTCAGGACCTTCGCTTTGACATAGCTTTGGATAACAAGATCCTTTTTCAGCTTGGTTCCAAGCGCAATCATCTGGTTGGCCAGTGGTACATACAGTTTAATCTCAAAGGCAGGGGCCAATAAAGCCATACCTGCAATCGGAGGAGCAAAATCATGTACCCAAGCACTCACAATAACCCCAGCAATACTATTGGCGATGACAAAGACATCCTTGGTATCAACTGCATATTCGGCGCGGATATAGGAGACAAAACTGTCCAGATCGCGCACATTATCCATGAAAACCGCTGATACGGGCACTTTGGTATGGCCATGTCCACGCAGGTCGAATGCAAAGATGGAATAACCAGCAAACTGTGGATCGCTAGCCATCTCCTGTAGGCGTTCTGAATGTTCATGCCCACGGTGCAATACAACTAAAGCCTTTTGTCCCTTTTGATAATTCCAAACACGATATAGCAGTTCCCCTTGATCGAAACTCTTAAAATAACCTGATTTCATTTTTTTATAATTTATTCCATCTATACAATGGCGTATGCAATTTCTGTATCTATTCAGATATGGAGGTTAAAAACAAAGACCAAGCCACCCTTTTTGATTAGGATCTGTCCGCGACGATAATTTTCATCAACTGGATCGCATGAGCCCGCAGTACCATATGCCTATTGATCGACTTCACCCGATCAATAGCTTTATTTAAATCTAAAGATAATAATTCCCGCGTCATCAGAATAGCAAAAATCATACTTCTACTATAGCCCATTGTACAATGAATGACCATATTTTCATGCTCATCCAAATTGCGGTAAGCAGATAGCATTGCGTCTATGATCACATGGGCATCATGCACATCGATCTCCGCAATATCCAGCAAAGGGAAAGAATAATACTTTTCCATACCCCACAAGAGTTTTACGTCCTCCAGCTCAGCTGCGAGGTCAAAAACAACCAGACTGCGATCCAGTCCCAAGGCTATTAGTTCCGAAGCGTCCAACCTTGGCCCTACATAACAGCGTGGCAGTAACTCTATCAGCGGCGGATTATTTTTCTTTCTAAAAAAACGCCACATCAACCAGTATGCAAGTCGGTAAGGAGCGTAAAATACTTTCTTTATCAGCGGTGTTCGACCCCGATTATCCTTCAAAAAACCTGTATTACCGCACAGGTAATTGTAACCAACCGCAAGACAGACAAAGGCTACCCAAGCAAAAGCAATCAGCAGTAATAAATATCCCTCGCAGAGCAGTGCCAGTAGCATGAATAGCCACCCAATGAGGTAATAACTATTCGCTACTTGTTGGTTCCGGATCGCCGGAAGAAGACTATCAAGTTTTTGGGTATAAAAACCTGATTTCTGCTGTAAATTATGTTGCTGTTCAATGGCGTTCGGAAAGACGATAAAACTGAACTGAACCAGTATACAAGCTGTCAATAGATCAATCACGTGGTGCTGATATACAGCCAATGTTCCTATACCCATCATCAGGAGCCAGATGCCCAAAATTATTTTCTTCCGTCCGTTGAACTTCCATCGCAGCACCGACCAAAAAAGACAGGCATAAGCGACATGCAGGGAGGGCGCCTGATTAAAAGGCGAATCATATTCCCTTAAGAAAGAAAAGAAAATTGTAAATAAAGGATTTTCGACCTGCGGACGGTCAAAAGAAAACCGCAGCGGAAAAAGGAGAAAACATAGTGCAGCAATCAGGGTAACAAATGTAAATCGCTTTGCATAGCACAAGAGCTCCCCTTTTTGTTGACAGTAAAACGGCACGAGGCAAAAAAACAGCCCACTGCTCATATAGGGCAGGATCATCCATGGAATGAATGGAATATGCTGTTCAAAGTCGAATACAAAGGATGGTACCGTAGCTAAACTGGCGGCGCAGGCTGCTGTATAGGGATATGTAAGCTGAAAAAGCAACAGGCAATAGATGACAACAAGGAGCCGCCCGCCTACCTTCTTTAATCGTTTTTCATCCATTTGGCTTTCCTAAACATGATTTTACTTAATAATACATGGGGGAGCAGACCTAAAAATCCCATCAGCCATTTCATACGCTTCGGAAAAATCACGATTTCTTCCTTTTGCTGTATGGCTTTTAAAATGCGTTGTGCGGCATCGTCTACACTGACCAAAAAAGGCTTTTTGGAGAGATCCTGCTGGTTAAGTTGACGGAGCTTGGTTGTATCCACATACCCCGGCGCGATGACTGTCACGGCAATCCCATACGGAAGCAATGCCCGCCGATAAGCATCAGCCACTTGGATTGCGGCTCGCTTTGTTTTGCTGTACAAACTTGAATTCGGAAAATCCAGCTTCCCCGAGACGGATGCTATTGTTACTATCTGCCCCCTTGATTGTCTACGCATGACTTCGCTGGCGACGTCAAAACAGTTCAGGGTACCCAGCATATTGACTCGGAGCATTGCACTTGCCTCTTCGTAACTGATAGCCTGTGCCACGTCATCGGCATAGCTTCCTGTACAATTGATAAAAAGATCCAACGTCCCCTGATGACAGAAAGAATCAACGGCAGCAGCCAAAGCATCCCGATCACATACATCCACTTCAAACTTGATGAGCGCATCGTATGCTGGATGATTGGTCAGTCTTGAAAGGTCCCGACCACATACCGCAACTACCGCCTCCTGTTGGAGGTAGCTTTGTGCTAGTGCCAAACCTATTCCGCTTGTTCCGCCTGCGATAAATACCTTCATTTTTATAAAAAATAGCGATTATAGTTCCCGCTGTCCGGGCTATCTTGTCAAACAAATAAACCTTCGATTTCTGTCAACTAAATTCTAAAACAGTCCAGTATTAAATGATAAACACTTCCAAGCTCCACTGAACTTTATAATGTATGTACATCTTGTATGATCTCTTCACTAGTACAATGTCTTCTTAATTCCAGTTATTCCTATCCATTGTGTTTTAGCCCATACGCAGCTCCATCGTCTTACGATATCCATAGTTCCATTGTGCTTCCATCGCAGCCGCAAATTCATCCAAACTGGTCGGAAGGGACAATGTTATTTCAAATCTACGCCAATCTATACCTTTTTTGCAATAGCTTCCTGCCAGCTGCTCTGTAGCATCCCTTGTATCGATCCATCGGATTTCCTGAAATTGCTGATCAATATCCCTCAGGCGTTGGTTACCACTAAAGCCCAATACCGCTCTGACCAATCCTTCCTCCTGGAATTTATACATCTGCTTCCGCTCACAGATCACTTCCGCCGCCAAAGACTGCGCCAACTCCACAGGTACCAAATCAATGGCTCCCCCGGCATAATACTCCCCGTTCCACTGTACCGGCTCAATATAAAACATATCGGACATGGAAATACGAACTGCCTCCAACAAGGTTACCGCCGAATTTATCGCTATTGTTGGTGCAACAGCACTTTGTCCATAGTTTTCACCTTGAAGTTGAATAGCATCCAGATTTACGTTTGATAGTGCCGTTGCATTCCCCATCAAGACTTTCTGATAAAGCTTACGTTCGCCACGTCTCTCCCCAACTTCCGAACGGTCAAAAAGCATTCTTGAACCAATAATAATCGACGGTATTTCCTCCGAAAATGGGTGGCTCAGACTCGGTAATAAGGGAGAAAGATCATGCTCCATCTTGACCAGATAACGATCAAACACATCTTCCAGATAAGGAGCAGATCGTTTATCCCATTGCTTTTTTAACACATACAAACCAAGTTTGCCCAGATGACGCTGCTCCGTAAGCCGATGTCCACAGAAGAAGCGATAAAACTCTTCGGACTGGAGATAGGATTTCCGCTCAGCATCCCTTGCAAAAGCCTGAATAAGCGCAGCAGCCAATGATCCGCCGCAGCTAGCAATCAGTAAATCCGGTTTAAATCCCATTTCGTCCAACGCCGCATACATTCCCAAGTACAAGCCAAAACGAGTACCACCACCTGAAAATAAAACTGCCCGTTGATAATTCATTTCGCGATATATTTGATGTGCGTGTATACTCTTACAAGGTCAAGACCTAATGCCAATTTTTAACCTTTGATAGATTGATCTCATTTTTCTCCATGCGTAAACAATCTATAGGGTTACTGATAACAGAATACATAATTCTAAATTTCACGATTTAGATGACGATCCGCTTTATAAAACCATTACAAATTCGTTATTTCTATCAAACAAATCAAACCATAGAAAACAGGTGCATTAAACACCAAGCTATCTATCCGATCCAGTAATCCACCATGTCCGGGGATTAATGTCCCCGTATCCTTGACTCCCGCCCTGCGTTTCAAAAAGGAGAAAAGTACGTCACCACAAAATCCTAAAGTACCAAAGAGCAGACCAAGCAACGAAAAGCAGATAAAATCCCCAAATGGCAATAGCAAGTAACCCAAGATATTACTCAACATTATCGTCAGTCCGATACCACCAACACATCCGGCAACCGTTTTATTTGGACTGATGCGCGGAACAATCTTTCGTTTGCCAAAGAATTTACCCATTAGGTATTGGAATACGTCGTTCAGCTCCGTTAAAACGATGATATAGGCCACAAGCCGTAATCCCATCCACTCATTCTGATCAATTTCTACTGCCCGAATAAAGGCTAGCTGGCTGAATGCAAGTAGGCAGGCAGCCGCTCCAAAGGTCATTCCCATAGCAGCACCCGTCGCTGTTTTTCGCCCCAACCGGAAAAACAACCCAATCCCTAGGCACAATAGTGTCGCCCAGAATAGATAGCCGCTATATGAACAGTAGGTTAAAAGGATCAACTGTAATAGACCAATTACAATAGCAAAGGGCAATGCAAGACTAAAATTTGGCACAAACATCTTCACAAATTCGCGCATGCCCTGAAAGGTAAGCCAGCAAACAAACAGCCATGATGTCATTTGCGGAACGAAAGCAATCGCCAGTACAAGCACAATATAGCCCCAGCTTCTGACCCGGACAGGTACGTCAGCAAATTTATCCTTCGGATTAGATACTTCACTCATTCAACACCAATGCCTTTCTCAATCGCGTTATGGAACTCAAGACCAATAACGAACATAGCACAGCAAAAATATAACCCGAAAATGCAGTTATCGAAATATGCAACAAACTTAAAATCCCGTATACCCCCAGCAGCAGTGCACGGTCGCTTTTACCCATAGGTCCATCATAACGACGATCATTGGCAATAACCTTTCCGATCAGACCGCAGAATTCGTTGATGACACTCAAAACAATAAAGCCTACTACCAGATATAAACTCTCGGGATGAAATTTCAGCAGGGGAAAAAAGATCAGGACATCAGAAACAATATCGCCTACCTCGTTCAGGACTTCTCCCGTTTTACTCGTCTGATTGAAAAGACGGGCCATCATCCCGTCCAGTGCATTGAGAGCCATACGCAGTAATAAACCAATCGGTAATGCCAGAAATAAAACTATGCTGCGGTCGGCATACCAAAAAAGGATCGCAATAACCAGAGACAAGAGCACCGAACCAACCGTAATCTGATTGGCCGTTACCTTTTTCCGATTCAAAAAGCTCAGAACCGGCATCAATAACTGCTGGAACTTTGGTTTTAATTTATAAACAGAAATCATATATGCGCTACGTAACTTACTTTTTTTATTTTTTTTAAAAAAAAATTTTGATAGTGTAAAAAATACACTATATTTGTGTCATCATAATTTAGGTTTATAATTGGTTATTTAAGGTTTTCATTCTCCCCGTTTGAAAACCTTTTTTTTTGCCCCTAAATTAGGAATTACCATCTTCCGCCAGCCCCACCGCCACCGGACGAACCGCCACCAAAACTTCCGCCGCCACCGCCACTGGAGCCGCCGCCACCAGATCTGCTTGATGAAGAGCGTACTTTAACGGGTATGGTGTGCTCGCCATGGGACACACGGTGACCACAGTTCTTACATTTATCAAAACGTTCCTCAAGCCCCTGCGTACTGTAGGTTGCGGAACGGATCGTCCGTGAAAGGCCGGTTTTAAACGTACGGTAATGACATTGCGGACAATCCATGTACCCTGCATTTTCATCCCAGGGAACCAACTTAGTCTCATTGCTTGTCTGATCTACCCAGATCTCATAAGACCGGCTGCCAATTTTCTCTTCCAACAGCTGTCCTTGATCCAAGTATGCGCTTTCCCGGGTAGCGGCATCATCCTTATTCATGCGCAACCAACGCCCCGAGTCATCCGGGGGAGTCAGTCTAAGTTCATTCCTTCGGATACGTTTATTTATTCCAAAAAGATCAAACAGCGCCAAAGGGCTTAACAATAAAGGAACAAGTCCCCAAACGCGAAACTTACGCAAAGCTTGCTGGATATTTTCTTCATCACGGTAGGAATTGATAATCTGTGTACGGCTTGCATTATATTTCATCGCCAGCGTAATGCTTCCAAATATAAAAACAAAATAAGGTAGATTCTTCCATTGATAAACAACTTCGAAGTTATTCAACGCAAAAGCACATATAAATACACTTGCAAACATCAACATTCCCATACAACCGCAACCACTGACCAGTGGTGGAAAATATTTACTTTTTTTGGTCAGCTTACCCTTGATCGCACGGGTCACTTCGCCCAGCCAGATGTAACAGAGGGCAAATAAAGCCAGTACCAAAAGTGAATTTCTCAGGATAGGACTTCTAAAACTCCAAATTGGAGTTGCTTCGGGCATCAAACGTTCCAATTCGGCCCTACTGTCGGGTGATGTCAGAATAGTTTTGATAAACTGCGACGCCTCGAGGACGCCTTGATCATAATTTCCATTTCGAAAATTAGGTACCAGATACTTTTCGCCGATTCGTTTCAGATAGGCATCCGGCAAGGTGCTTTCCATGCCATACCCCGTAATGAAGCGATATTCCCGCCGGTCTTTCGCAATAAACAATAATAGCCCATTATTGCTTTCCTTCTTACCTATACCCCAGGTATTAAATAGCTTTAATGCAAATTCAAAATCGCTGTCACCGACATAGTCATTGACCAATACAATGGCATACTCACTTTTGGTAGCTGCTTCGATCTGTGTGGATAAGCCATCCAGCTCGGCAACTGTTCCCGAAGACAGGATTCCATCAGGGTTGGAGACAAAATAATCTTGTCCTTTCTGCTTTGGACTGGGTATATTATCAACTGTATATTGGCCAAAAACAGCCCCCCCACCCAAGCAGCAACTCAGGCAAAATAAGATATACAGATAAAGCTGTTGTGATCTATGCATATTTGTCAGAATAACTCAAACAACAAAAATTTGGTTCATTAGCACGATATTAAGAAAAAAAAATCAAACCAAGGGTTTCATCAAAAAAAAGCCCATAATCAACCAATTATGGGTCTATATAATTCAATATTCGTTTGATGACAAAGGCAATCAAGAATGCGGAGTTTGCCTTGCGGTTTCGACAGTCACCTTCTGATAAGGGACTTTGTCATTAGCTATCAATGACCAAGCCAGTGTAAAATCAAGACACCGATCAATCCAATAACAGAAACGAGCGTTTCCATCACCGTCCATGAGCGAAATGTATCCTTCACGCTCACTCCAAAATAAGATTTAAACATCCAAAACCCTGGGTCGTTGACGTGTGAGAACATGAGACTGCCCGCTCCCGTCGCTAGCACCATTAATTCAGGAGTAACATCTCCTGCTCGCACAATGGGGAGCATAATGCCCGCTGCCGTGAGTCCAGCAACACTTGCCGAACCGATAACTAGGCGAATGATACCGGCTATTAACCAGGCAAGCACAAGTGGTGACAAACTAAGGTCTGCAGTTAGGTCAGCGATATAGTTCGCTACACCACTATCTACCAAAATTTGCTTGAAGGCGCCTGATGCTGCAATGATAAAAAGGATCATCATTATCCCACGGATTGCTTCTTCCACACTTTCTGACTGCTCCCGCAAACTTTTACCTTGGCGGATTCCCATCGTGTACATCGCCACTAGCGATGCAATCATTAAAGCCACCACCGGGTCACCCAAGAAACGGAGTGTCGTCAGCCAAGCGGAGCCTTCTGGGAATATGAGATGTGCAAATGACCCAAAAGCAATTAAAATTATTGGAAACAGTCCCGTAAATATACTAATTGCAAATCCGGGAAGCTCTTTCTTATCTGCTTGATTGTGCTCAGGAAAGAACTCAGCAGGTGGGTTGGTCGGAATACGCTTAAGCATCCTACCAAAGAGTGGTCCACCGATAATTATGGCAGGAATTGCCACAACAATGCCATATGCCATTGTCAAACCTATATCCGCATTGTAAGTAACCGCTATGGCTGTAGCTCCCGGATGCGGTGGCAAATAACCGTGCGTCACAGACAGCGCTGCCAGCAGTGGAATAGCAACGTAAAGCAAGGGCATTTTATTAGAAGCACATACCATGAAAACAAACGGTACCAAGACGATAAAACCGACATTGTAAAATAAAGGAATTCCTACTAAAAAGCCCGTGAGAACCATTGCCCAGGGTAAGTTCTTTCTGCCAAATACCGCCGTTAGTTTCGTTGTAATCTTTTCTGCAGCGCCCCCCTCCGCCATCAATTTACCCAGTAAAGACCCGAAAGCCAACAAAAGTGCCAACTGGCCCATAGTACTACTTACTCCGGTTTCAACAGATTTAAGGATGTCGACGGCATTCATATTCATAGCAAAACCGACCGCAACAGAGGTTATCAGTAATGAAAAGATCGTGTTTAACCTGACGACAGTGACTAAAAGAAGTAGCAAAGCTACTCCCAAAATAACGATGATTAGAGGCATAATAATTTACAACTAGTTAAAACTCACCTTCCAATATATGGTACAGGCGTTCAAATTTCTGGAAGTTTTTAATATATACGGCATGATTCTCTTCACTCGGTTTGTAATAGTGCTCGGTATCTTGTGTCCCCGCCGCTTGCTTGTTTTTTACGGAAGGCTCTCCTCGCTGTATACCCAATGCTTCCAAGCCTATCAATGCTGCTCCCCACGCAGAACTTTCTACCGTATTTTTGGTGAATACAGGTTTATTGAAAATGTCTGCAAGCATTTGCAACAACAACGATGAACGCGCTAAACCACCGCTTGCAAAGATCGTATGAATGGGGCCAGTGTTCTCTTCCAATGCGATTCCTACACTGTAAATTGCAAACAACATCCCTTCCATCATGGCCCGCGCAAAGTGCGCCCTGCCATGATGCAGCTGTATCCCAAAATAAACGCCTTTTGCATTGGAATTCCAATGTGGTGCCCGTTCACCGGTTAAATAGGGCAAGAATATCAAGCCCTCTGCCCCCGGAACGACAGAGTCGACCAAAGCATTTAACGAGACAGACGAATCTCCATCCGTTTCCATTTGGGTATATTCATGCAAGAAGTTATCTCGAAACCAGTTGCGTAATACACCCCCGTTGTTAACCGCGCCACCAATTATATATTCATTTGGTCTCAGTAGGTAGGTAAATAACCTTTGTTTTTTTTCTTGATTTGCCTGCGAACTTGCCACGCGAATAGCTCCACTGGTACCAATAGTTATCGAAGCCACCCCAGGACTTATAGCCCCTACCCCGAGATTAGCCAAACATCCATCGCTACCACCTATAACAAAAGAGGTATCTTGGGGTATGTGCATCAAGGCCGCGATTTCCTGGCTAGGCATATTTAAAATATAATCGACCGGAACTGGCGATGCTAATTGTTCTTCCGATATGCCCGTCAATTTTAACGCCTGATCAGACCATATAAGCCGATGTATGTCGAAAAGCCCTGTTGCAGATGCAATGGAATGATCGACCACATAAACACCAAAGAGCCGGTGAAAAAGAAATTCTTTGATACCGATAAATTTGTGCGACTGCGCAAATAATTTTTGATCATTAGACTTTATCCACATTAATTTGCAAAGCAAAGACATGGGATGTATTGGTGTGCCCGTTTGCTGATAAAGTAGCCTGCCTACCTCACTTGCCTCCAAGGCAACCGCGATATCCTCGCTTCTGCGATCTGCCCATATTATGCAATTGCTAAGTGGCTCTCCCGCCGAGTCAACAGCGATCAGTCCGTGCATAGCACTGCTCACCGAAATGCATACAGGTTTCGGTATTTCGGCACTAGATTGCTTTAAGCTAATCATGACATATCTAATAGACTCAATACATGCAGCATAAACAACCTCCGGATCTTGCTCGTACCAGCCTTCTGACGGGTTTAATATGGGATAAGGTATACTATGCTGCGACAAGATGTTACCTTCGTAGTCAAATGCAACAGCTTTCGCAGATGATGTCCCAATGTCTAATCCAATGATCATAAATAAAATTGATGTTTAGGAGAGTTCAATATACGGATTATCTGCTAGTTTACAACAAAACACTCAATACCAGCGAAGTAATTGGAGCAAAAAAAGCGCTTCATACCAATCTGCCGATAATTGCCTTTCATAGTATCAACAAAAATGGTAAATTTCATCTTTGAAAAACGGTATTGAACGATGAGTATAGATAAATTGAATAACTACGATTTTGGAATAGTTGGACTCGGCGTAATGGGACGTAATTTATTATACAAGCACAACGAGACTATTTTGGCGCACATACCTATGAACGTATTGATCAGGAAAGTATCTTTCACACACTTTGGGATTAAGGGAAAAAGCTTGAATATTCGATGTAATCTTTGTTTAAAACGCAAAAAAGCGGCTTTATATAAAAAAGCCGCTTTTTATAACTGATTCTCCTATCGAGATGAACCAATGACCTACTTGTTACAAGTCAGTTACTCTACCAGCTGAGCTCAAGAGACTACCGATAAAGTTTCTGATTTCTGTACTGCAAATATCGGGATCGGACAAAAACTTGTAGCGTATGATTATATGCTATAGACTAATCGCCTACATTTACACTTCGTTGATTTAGAAGCTATCGTTCAATATCCTTTAAACTGTTCATTTTCTTATATTCCAGGAATCCTTTTATATCCTCAAAATGTTCACGGACACGCTTATTTCCAAACTCAAATACTTTCTCCGCTAAGCCGTCCAAAAAGTCACGGTCGTGTGAAACAAGGATCAATGTACCATCAAAATCCTTTAAAGCATCTTTGATAATATCCTTGGTCTTCATGTCCAAATGGTTGGTCGGCTCATCGAGGATCAACACATTCACGGGCTCCAAAAGTAGTTTTATCATCGCCAGACGAGTTCGCTCACCACCAGATAATACTTTAACCTTTTTCGTCGTGTCATCCCCGCTGAACATAAAAGCCCCCAGAAGATCTTTCATTTTTACGCGCACATCGCCCACTGCAATTTGGTCGATGGTATCAAAAACAGTCAGTTCGCCATCCAATAAAGCGGCTTGATTCTGGGCAAAGTAACCGATTTTGGCATTATGGCCTATTTTCAATGTACCTTCAAAATCTATTTCGCCCATAATCGCTTTGATCATGGTTGATTTACCCTCACCGTTCTTACCTACAAAAGCAACTTTTTCTCCGCGTTCAATCACCATATTGGCTTTTTGGAATACGACATGATCGTCATATGCTTTGCTAAGATCTTCCACAATCACAGGATATTGCCCCGAGCGTGGTGAAGGGGGAAATTTCAGACGCAAGGCCGAAGTATCAACTTCATCAATTTCGATAATTTCCAGCTTTTCCAACATCTTAACACGTGACTGCACCTGCAAGGTTTTCGAATAAGTACCTCTAAAACGGTCAATGAATTCCTGATTGTCAGCAATAAAACGTTGCTGCTCCTCATAAGCTTTCAATTGATGCTGACGTCTTTCCTGACGCAGTTCCAAGTAATGGCTATACTTGGCTCTATAGTCATAAATACGCCCCATCGTCACCTCAATGGTACGGTTGGTAATATTATCGACAAAGGCTCTATCGTGTGAAATAACAATAACTGCTTTGGCCGAATTGACAAGGAAATCCTCCAGCCATTGGATACTCTCGATATCCATATGGTTGGTCGGCTCATCCAACAAAATCAGATCCGGTTTTTTTAATAATATTTTAGCTAGTTCGATACGCATACGCCATCCTCCGGAAAACTCCGAAGTCTGTCTGGTAAAATCCGATCGCTCAAAACCAAGCCCTTTCAGCACCTTTTCTACCTCTGCATCGTAATTGACCTCTTCGATCGAATAAAACTTCTCACTCAGTTCCGACACCCGCTCAATCAATTGCATGTAATCATCCGTCTCATAATCCGTACGGATATTCAGCTGCTCGTTCAGCTGCTCCAATTCATCCCGCATGCCGTAAACCTCCTCGAAAGCTTTCGAGGTCTCCTCAAAGACAGTTACATTGTCCTCGGTCAGCAAATGCTGCGGTAGATAGGCAATAACCGCGTCTTTTGGACCTGCGACATTACCCGTTGTAGGCTTACCCACGCCAGCGATAATTTTCAACAGGGTAGATTTACCCGCACCGTTCTTACCCATCAATGCAATCTTATCATTCTCATTGATCGAGAAAGATACATCCGAAAAAAGAGTCGTTCCCCCAAAGGAAACAGAAATATTATTTACGTCAATCACTGTATGTACACTTAAATTTGCCACAAAGATAAGCGAATCAATCTTATAAATAGACAATGGATCATTTTTGTGTATCTTTGCGCCATGCGTTTTGATATTATTACGGTCCTACCAGACCTTTTGGAAAGTCCATTTGCACACTCTATTTTGCAACGTGCAAAGAATAAAGGCCTCGCGGAGATATATGTACACAATTTAAGAGATTACTCAACAAATAAGCACAAAAGTGTGGACGATTACCCCTATGGCGGTGGCTCCGGCATGGT
Source organism: Sphingobacterium sp. CZ-UAM (assembly GCF_002000245.1). Classification (GTDB taxonomy): domain Bacteria; phylum Bacteroidota; class Bacteroidia; order Sphingobacteriales; family Sphingobacteriaceae; genus Sphingobacterium. The sequence continues at coordinate 173,893 of NZ_MTCM01000006.1, forward strand.
GTTACAGATCGAACCCTTCGCCAAGTGCATTGAACAATTACAGGCCGAACGGACATACGATGAAATCATCTATATGACTCCCGATGGTGAAACATTCAATCAGGATATTGCAAATGGGCTCTCGACCAAAAGTAACATGATGATTCTCTGTGGCCACTACAAAGGTATAGACCAACGCATCCGGGATATATATGTGACAAAGGAAATCTCGGTAGGTGATTATGTGCTGTCTGGTGGCGAACTTCCGGCAGCAATTGTTACAGACGCGATTATCCGTCTGATTCCCGGAGTTTTGTCCGATGAAACCTCCGCACTTTCGGATTCTTTTCAGGACGGATTGCTCGATGCGCCGATCTATACACGCCCCGCAGACTGGAAAGGGCACAAAGTACCCGAGATTTTGCTCAGTGGACATGAAGTAAACATCGCTACCTGGAAGCATGAACAACAGCTAAAAAGAACTCAGGAAAGACGTCCTGATTTATTAAATGATTAAGAAATAAGGTATATTTTTGTTTTTTTATCACAAAAAGTTTGCTTATTTATTTTTTTTTATAAATTTGTGTAATAATGACACGAAGATATACAAATACAAATTGGTGGTGGCCTGGAGCAATAAGCATCGGGAATCAATTGGTATTGTCATAATATTTCATAATCAACCAAAACCATTTATGGAAATTCCAAACCCGATGCTAACCCGTATCGGGTTTTTTTATGTATAAAAATTATCAACGCGAATAAAAGAATAAAATGAAGTATAAATTCAAAACACAGAGCAGAAAGTTGCTCGCCGACACAACAACACCGGTGAGTATTTATCTTCGATTACGGGATATCTTTCCAAATTCACTGCTATTGGAAAGTTCCGACTACCATAGCCGTGACAACAATATCAGCTATATCTGTTGCCAGCCCATTGCAGGGATCCAGCTGGATGAGCGCGAGTTGACCTTAACCTATCCCGGAAAAGAACGGATTGTCAAAAACGCCCAAGAAATCGAATTGCGTCAGGAGGTTTCCGATTTCCGGAATTCTTTTGAAGATTCGACGGTAGCCGAACTGAACCTCATCTCAAACGGGCTATTCGGATACTTTACATTTGACTGCATTGAACATTTTGAGGATATCAAACTGACAACAGCTATCGATCCGGCCCGGAAAATACCGTTTATGCAGTATCACGTCTACAAATATGTGATCGCCATCGACCATTTCCGTAATCAGCTTTATATCTTCGAACACCTTTTGGAAGATGAGGAGTCCGAGCTGGAACGCATGCAATTCCTAATCCAGAACAAAAATTTCCCGGAATACACATTCAAGTTAGCGGGAGAGGAAAGTTCCAATCGTAGCGATGAGGAACACCGTCAACTGGTCAAGAAGATGAAGGAACATATCCAACGTGGCGATGTCTTCCAGATCGTTCCGTCCCGTGGTTTCCGGACCCCGTTCTCGGGCGACGAATTTAATGTCTACCGCGCATTACGCTCGATTAACCCCTCGCCTTACCTTTTCTATTTTGATTATGGTGACTTTAAACTATTTGGATCCTCGCCCGAAGCACAATTGCGCATCCACGGCAAGCAGGCGACAATCTTCCCGATTGCCGGAACATTCAAGAGAACTGGAAACATGGAAGAAGACCAAAAGATTGCCTCCAGACTAAAACAAGATCCAAAGGAAACCTCCGAGCATGTGATGTTGGTAGACCTTGCCCGTAATGACCTGAGCAGACACTGTACCCAGGTTAAAGTGGAGTCCTATATGGAACCACAATACTACTCACATATCATCCATTTGGTATCAAAAGTAACAGGGGTATTAAAAGATAATATCAATCCATTCGATATTGTGGGAGATACCTACCCGGCTGGAACACTCTCCGGAGCTCCAAAGCACATGGCATTGACACTCATTGACCGCTACGAAGGATTGCAGCGCTCGTTCTATTCTGGAGCAATTGGCTTTATGGGTTTCAATGGGGATTTCAATCATGCCATCATGATTCGCTCGTTCCTGAGCAAACAAAACACCTTACATTATCAGGCCGGAGGCGGAATTGTACTAGATTCTGATCCGGAAATGGAACTCCAGGAAGTGAACAACAAAATAGCTGCTTTGCGAAAAGCATTACAATTAGCAGAAACGTTATGATCAGACCATTAGAATATTGTGTCAATACCCAGCATATTAATGCTTCGATAGATACCATCGACAACCGCATCGTTGAATTGCTTGCCTTACGGAAGACCTATCTCAATAAGGCAAAAGTATTGCAGGATGATACAGATAATGAACAAAATAGGATAAAAAATATCAGCAGCAATCAAATAACATTGGCAAAGAGATTCGATCTGCCCGTAGAATTTGTCCGTGCGATATTTCAGGAAATAGATAATTACTTTAATCAGGACTATACAACAAGAGGTTATGAGCAACAATAAAATCGTTGTCATTGACAATTACGATTCATTCACCTACAATTTGGTTCATTTGCTCCAGGAGTTGGGACAGGGCTATGTGGTGTTGAGAAATGATAAATTCAAACTAGAGGAACTAGAAGCATTCGATAAAATCCTACTTTCCCCCGGCCCTGGAATTCCCGAAGAGGCGGGCTTATTGCTTGACGTGATCCGCACCTATGCGCCACAAAAGAGTATATTAGGTATCTGTTTGGGTCAACAGGCAATCGCCGAAGTATTTGGCGGCACATTATTTAATATGGAAAAGCCGCTACATGGAGTTGCAACCAACATTATCGTAACCGATGAATCCGAAAAGCTATTTCAGGATTTTCCGAAAGATTCCAAAATAGGACGCTACCATTCATGGGCAGTGAACAAAGATACCTTGCCAGGTACACTTAAAGTGACAGCAGTAGACGAGAATGGTATCATCATGGCACTGACACATACGGAGTATGATGTGCGAGGCATGCAGTTCCATCCGGAATCTGTACTGACAACAAATGGGAAAAAATTAATTGAAAACTGGTTATCTTAGTATAGCATATTGAGATAGGAGTATTTAGACATTACCTTTACAAGATTACGTCTCACTGAGTCGTGTAAATGATCACCTATGTACAGGAACACAGCAAAGTACTAAAATCTCAATACTCAATACTAATATCTTACTACTACAAATGACTATACTCGATAAAATCATTGAACGAAAAAGAATAGAGGTAGAAAAATCCAAAGCGCAGGTTTCTGCCGAAGAACTGTTGAACTACCCCTATTTCAGTGTAGCCTGTCTTTCATTACGGGAATCTATATTAGATCGCGAAAAAACAGGGATTATTGCTGAATATAAACGCGCATCACCCTCAAAAGGCGATATCAACAGTACGGCAAAAGTCGAAGATGTCGTCAAAGCCTATGAAGAAGCTGGTGCCTCGGCAGTATCTGTGCTGACAGATGGCGAGTTTTTCAAGGGCAATCTTGAAGATCTTTCAAAAGCAAGGGAGACAATTAACATTCCTATATTGCGCAAGGAATTCATTGTCGACAAGTATCAGATTACCGAAGCCAAGGCTTATGGTGCCGATGTCATCCTTTTAATAGCGGCCTGCCTCAAAAAGGAAGAAGTTCAGGAATTTGCCGCTTATGCACATCAGATCGGACTCAATGTGTTGCTTGAAGTACACAATGAGCAGGAACTGCTGGACAATCTTTTCGATGATATTGATGCCATTGGTGTCAACAATAGGAACCTAAAGGATTTCACCGTCGATCTACAACATTCGTATGATCTTTTGGATAAGATTCCATCCGAATACATCAAAGTATCCGAAAGTGGCATTTCTGATCCCAAGACAATTAAAGCATTGAAAAAGGCTGGTTTCCAAAGTTTTCTGATCGGTGAAAATTTTATGAAAACCACAGACCCAGGGAAAGCAATCAAAGATTTTGTAAAAGAAATTTGATTTTATTCAAAAACAAATCTGGATAAAAGTGTCCTTGATGACTATATACTAAAATGGCATTTTGAAAAAACCTTCATGACCAGATGCGCGACCAGCGATGAAAATCAACTGAAGGTTCTTTCTGACCAACAGAAAACAGGCACTTTCAGAAGAAAGAGGCTATGCATAAATAAGGCCTTCTCTGCAAATATACCTTCAATACCGCGAAGGTATATTTGCTTTTATAGGAAAATCCAATCCTGACAACAGCCCAGCCCTATCACTACCGTTTCGGTGGTCAGCGGAATACAACAGCGCTACGCATTCTGAATAAAAAAACCGACGCTAAACTCATGACAGTTAACTAACTTTATACTAATCCCAAATTTTGTACCTTTGTAAAAAATTTTTGAAGATGTCGGTCAAGATTGGTGAAAACATTGATTTGGGTGAATTCCCTTTGTTACTAGCTCCGATGGAGGATGTGAGTGATCCACCATTTCGCTATGTATGCAAACAGAATGGTGTTGATTTAATGTATACTGAATTTATTTCTTCCGAAGGGCTGATTCGTGATGCTGCTAAATCTGTTCAGAAACTTGATATTTTTGAATATGAGCGGCCGATCGGTATTCAGATATTTGGTGGAGATATCGAAAGTATGCGGCAATCAGCTGAAATCTGTACAAAAGCAAATCCAAATCTCATCGATATCAATTACGGTTGCCCGGTTAAGAAAGTGGTCTGTAAGGGCGCTGGCTCATCCCTATTGCAAGATATCGATAAGATGGTTGCAATGACCAAAGCTGTTGTTGAGGCGACCCATCTCCCGGTGACAGTAAAAACACGGCTAGGCTGGGATGATAATACGAAAAATGTATACGAAGTAGCTGAACGCTTGCAAGACGTCGGCATCAAAGCATTAGCGATACATGGGCGTACGCGCGCGCAATTATATAAAGGTCAAGCGGACTGGTCGATGATCCGTGATATCAAACGTAATCCGCGCATTCAGATTCCAATTTTTGGTAACGGTGATGTGGATTCAGTCGAAAAAGCAGCGGCCTGGAGACAGGAATACGAAGTGGATGGCATTATGATCGGCCGTGCAGCTATTGGTTACCCTTGGATCTTTAGAGAGATCAAGCATTTCTTCCATACAGGTGAACGCCTGGAGGGACCTACAATTGCTGAACGGGTTGATGTATGTAGAACACACTTAAATAAATCCATTGAGTGGAAAGGCGATAAATTGGGAATTTTTGAAATGCGGAGACATTACGCAAATTATTTCAAAGGAATTCCAAATTTTAAAGAGTCCAGAATGAAACTCGTCAGCTTACAGACGCAGGATGAAATTTTGGATGTACTCCATGATATAGAACATAACTTCGAAACTGAATTATTTTAAGATTTTCAAAATTAAAAAAAGGCGATAACTTAATTAGTTATCGCCTTTTTTATGCTTTTAGTAAGCCTGCTAGTTTCTCCTTATTAACTTCATAAGCTCCTTCTTTTCAAGAAAAAAAGTAACACCAAGCAAGGTCAGAAGCATAGCATTTCCGATCCAGATATTACTATGAAAAACCTGAAAGCTCAACCAGGAAATCAAAAGTCCTACGCCGAGATAGGTAGAAATCTTAATCATCTTATAGGGTATGGGATAATACATCTGGCCCCAATAAAGTGAAAAACCGATCATAACCAAATAGACTACGGTTGTTGATAAAACCGCACCAACATAGGAATAAGTGGGGATAAGCCACACATTGAGCAATATGGTGATTAAAGCCCCTATTCCTGAAATATAAAGCGCATAACGCGTCTGATCAGTTAACTTATACCAAATTGATAGATTCATATATATACCAAGAAGTACATAATTGAAAAGGAGGATCGGAACAATTTTAAGTCCTGTCCAATATATTGCGATCTCTTTTTCATTGCCCTTGATAAAATATTTTAGCCAATCCAGATTAACGGTCAATCCAACCATTGCAATTACCATCAAAATAACAAAATACTCCATGATTAATGCATAGGTTTTCGACGCATTTTGGTTCTTCGAATAGGAAAAGAAGAACGGTTCAGCTCCCAATCTAAAAGCCGTAACAAATAAGCTAAGGAATACAGCTAATTTAGCAACCGCACCATATATGCCAAGATCCCGAATTCCTACTTCACCAGGAAGCAGCTTAGGGAAAAACATCTTGTCTAAATTCTCATTAATGATAAATGAAATATTGGCTATTAATATAGGGAAGCTATACTTCAGCATTTGATTCATTAATTTCCGGTCTAATTTCAAGCGAAATGTCATCAATTCAGGCAACAGCAAAATCAATGTAACCACACTGGCAAACAGGTTTGAAATAAAAACATAACCTATCCAACCTTCTTTAAACCATGTTCCGGCAAAATCCGCCCAAAAGCTGTACTGATGCACCCAATCAGGCAAGAAATAAATAAAAAACAGGTTTGAAATCACGGTAATACCAATATTGACGAATTTCAATGCACTGTATTTATACGGCCTACCCTCCGCACGCAGCTTTGTAAACGGCACAACTGCCAGCGCATCCGCAACAAGGATAAAAGCAAAATACTTGATGTACTGTTCATATAAATCCACATCAGCACCATCAGCAAACCATGCCGCAATAGGCCGTGTAAACACAAAAACAGATAACAGTAGAATGCCTGAGCTAACTAAAGTAACAAAGAAACTGTTATTGTAAACCTTATTCTTATCTTGTGGTTCGACTTTTTGCAGATAGCGAAAATAGGTCGTTTCCATACCAAATGCCAATACAGCATTCAACATAGACATCCAAGCATAAAAATTAGAATAGATACCATAGACCGCCGCATCTTTAAATTTGCGGAGATAAAGAGGCGTCATCAAAAACCCTATCATCCGCGAAACAATAGTAGTTACGCCATAGATGACGGTATCACTGAGAAATTTCTTAATTGCTGACACTAGGCTTTAGGATTGAACTCTTTTAATCACTTCAAAATTAGAAAAGCCTTTCAGTTCGCCTTCCTTAACTTCAACAGCTTCAACATTTGCATCCTCCGGACCTTCCTGGCAGAAGTCCAACAATGAATCAAGTGCAAAATCATCACCCTCCGCCTCGATATAGACAGATCCATCCTTTTGATTGAGTACAAAGCCTTTTACACCAACCTGATCTGCAACGGCTTTGGCCGTCAACCGAAAAAAGACTCCCTGTACTTTACCCTTTATTGAAATATTCAAATGTTTCATAAGAGCAAAAGTACAGAAGTTTTTGTGGAATTAAATACTATGCTAAGCGTTTGGTTTTAACTTTATCTGTCAAACGCATGTGTTCCATACCTTGGAGAAGCACAATGCCCGGCTTTTTGCCTACTTCCAGCGATCCATACTCGTCCTGGATGTTCAATGCAATAGCCCCATTGATCGTCGCCCATTGAATAGTTTGCAGAAAGTCCAAATCCTCGAAATGTTCATGCAACACCTTCAATTCCTCCAATACCGAAAGTGTGTCATTCGATGCTAAACTGTCTGTTCCAATCACCAGCGGCTGCCCTGCGTTTATAAAATTGTGAATCTTTGGTAAAGCTCCTTCGATATATAAATTTGCTTTTGGACACAAACACCACACAACATCCCGATCCATACGCTCCACAAAATCCAAATCTTTTAGTGATGTATACGTATTATGAACTAACAACAACTTATTCGGATAAGGTAGATAAGGCAAATAAGACTGTATGGAATTCCGGGCTTGCGCTTTAATGGAATCCGCACTTTTACCAATGCTTTTATAAAAATCCAAAAATTCACCCGTTTTGTATCTAAATAACTTATTCTCCTCGTCACTCTCCTGGTTATGGATACTTATAATATTGGTCTCTGCTACTGCTTTTTTGAATTTCTTGAAGAGCGCTTTTGAACAGGAATAGGGTGCATGTGGCGTAATAGATACATGACCATTCCTGAATTCCTGAGTCAACGATTTAGCCTCCTTTAATTTAAAATCAGCTTCTTCAGGCTCAACACCAATGACCTCCACAAATGTATGATAAAGTATTTGCGATGCTTCTTTCAGGGTAGAAGAATTATCAGTATTTGCATGGTCACCTACCGCAACAATACCATTTTCATACATCTCCCTATCTGCTTTTGCCATCGCGTCATCCATTTTCTTCATGGAAGCATTACGTGATGTCATTACTTGACTCAGGAAGTTTGGTAGCCCGGTACCTCTCGGTACTACGCCTTTCATATGTGACAATTCAAGATGACAATGGGCATTGATAAAACCTGGAATAATTACGCCCTCATACCTTTCGATTTTGGCTTTTTCAGTCAAAGTAAATGACGCTGGGTCATAAATACCCTGGATTGTACCCTCCTCATCTACCGCAACAATACCATCTTTTATAGGCATCGAAGTAATCGGTAGAATATAATTTGCGCTTAAATATTTTAACATTTTATCTCCTCACTCTCAAATTAGTAATTAAAAATTTTTGACCGATATGAATACATACTAACAGTAGAAAATTCTTTGGCAAGGTACCTAAAAAGAACAATAAATACCAAAAACAAGCCTAAACGTAAAACTTTAAACCATGAAGAAATTTTAACAGATTTTTAACAAGAATGGCTTTTTGTCAAAAAACAGGCTATGCTATACCATTCCAATTTTAATTTATATATTCGCACCGTCGAATAGGGGTGCCTTGTTTTGTCAGAAACACAAATAAAGGCTGAGATTATACCCAACAGATTAAATTCTGTGCACCTGATCCAGGTAATGCTGGCGGAGGGAGAGGTTAGTTAAATAGAACGATCGTAGTGACCCCTTTCTATGATTTGTTTAACTTAAACAAAATACATCAACATGATCAAATTTTTGATTTGTAGCGCTTTAGCTACCACTTTATGTCAAATTGTTGTTGCTCAGCACAATTTGACGATTAAGACTGTAGACAAGAGCACACTAAGGCCCCTACAAAATGCATCCCTATCCATCGATGGACAGACTTCTTTTACAGCCAAATCCGACAAAGAAGGCCTGATCAAACTATATAATATCGAAAAAGGAAAGCACACTATTCAAGTTTCATTTGTAGGATATCAGACCCTGACCCAAAACCTGAACGTCGATCGCGATCTGGTCTTAACGCTTCAACTGAATCCGAAAACAATTCGTACCGAAGAAGTACTTGTCGTATCTACGAGAGCTAAGAAGAACGCTCCAACGACATTTAAGAATATCTCAAAAGAAGAGATTTCACGGAATAATCTGGGGCAGGATATCCCCTACCTCTTGAATCAGACACCTTCTGTCCAGGTAAACTCCGATGCAGGAGCTGGTATAGGCTATACAAATATGACAATCCGGGGTTCGGATAATCAACGTATCAATGTGACCTTAAACGGTATTCCACTAAATGATGCTGAAAGCATGGGCTCATTCTTCGTGAATTTGCCTGATTTCGCCTCTTCAACAGAAAGCATCCAGGTACAGCGAGGTATCGGAACTTCGACAAACGGGGCGGGTTCGTTCGGCGCTTCGCTGAATATTCAGTCCAATACTTTAGCCGAACAACCCTATGCTGAACTTAACAATTCCTTTGGCTCTTACAGCACATGGAAAAATACGGTAAAGCTCGGGACTGGTTTGATCAACGACAAATTTGCTTTCAATGCACGGTTATCTAGAATCAGCAGTAATGGGTATATTGAAAGAGGCTCCTCAGATCTACAATCCTTTTATATCGATGGCGGCTACTATGGCAAGAAACATATTCTAAAAGGGATCGTATTCTGGGGAAAAGAAAAAACATATCAGGCCTGGAACGGGGTGCCAGAACCATTGATTACTGGTGACAGATCCCGTATGGACGACTATGCGGATTATGGACTTGAAATAGCGGGAAAAGAAAAAGAGCGTTTTATGAATGCCGGAAGAAACTATAATCTATATAACTATAAAAACCAAACGGACAACTATACCCAGAAGCATCATCAGATTCACTACACCAATATCCTCAGTGATAAGCTCACACTGAATACGGCCCTACATTACACGAGAGGCTATGGCTACTATGAAGAGTTTAGACAAGCTGACAAACTCAGCAAATATGGGCTTCCAGATGTTATTATAGGTAAAGATACCATTAAAAAAACAGATCTAATCCGCAGAAGATGGTTAGATAATTATTTCTACGGCATGACCTACGCCTTGAATTACAAACCTAACGATCAACTTGAAATTATATGGGGGGGTGCTTACAACCAATATAAAGGTAAACATTATGGAGAAGTAATCTGGGCTCAATATGCTTCGACAGGATTTATAGATGACAAATATTACTTTGGAAAATCGCAGAAAAACGACTTTAGCAATTTTCTAAAAGTGAATTACAAATTGGATAAATGGATCCTAATGGCGGATGTACAGTACAGAAATGTAGACTACAAGATGTACGGCGACGATGATAAGGTTAAAAACTATAACTACCACCCAAAATTTAATTTTTTAAATCCCAAAGCCGGGGCAACCTATCTGTTAAATGACCATGCCAATATCTATGCTTCATACGCTTTTGCGCAAAAAGAACCCGTCCGCAAGGATTTCATTGAGAAAAACAGCAAGCTTCCAGATCCAACTCCAGAAAAAATGCAGGACATTGAAGTCGGATATAGATTCAGCAATACCAAATTCAATATTGGATTGAATGGATATGGCATGTTTTATAAAGATCAATTAATTCCAACTGGTGCAATCAGTGATACGGGCGCCCCTATCCGTCAAAATGTGAAAGATAGCTATCGAATCGGATTGGAATTTGATGGAGCGTGGAACATCAATAAACAATTGAACTGGAAGGCTACCGCTACTGTCAGCCAAAACAAGATTAAAAATTTTGAGGAAGTCATCGGCGACCTCATAATTACTTACCCAAAGACCGATATCGCCCTGTCTCCAAATACAATTATATCCAGCAACTTCTCCTATAGTCCTATTGAACCACTGACATTCTCATTGCTATCAAAATATGTAGGAAGACAATATCTTGATAATTCATCCGCAAAAGAAAGGAGCATCTCTTCCTATTTTGTCAACAATTTGTTAGCAAACTATAGTTTTACGGCTTTAGGCATCAAAAACATCAGTGCGACTTTACAGGTCAACAACATACTCAACGAAAAGTACGAAACGAATGGTTACACCTTTGGCTGGATGGAAGGCGATACCAGAAAATATTATAATTTCTACTTCCCACAGGCGCCTACCAACTTTATGTTGGGCCTAAACATGAAATTTTAACAATTAAAGCCCTATATAGAAGAAACCTCCTTTGCTGAAATAGCGAAGGAGGTTTTCTATTTTGGCACCAATAAATACGAGATTGGATCTTGTTTGACAATTGGAATTTTTACCTTTGGTTTTATACTTTTCATTATGCGCGCAGTAATACAACGGGTAAAACACGCTTCCTGTACCGTCGATGAGCAGATCACAGGGCAAATTCAAAAAGGTTTAGTGATCCTATTGGGAGTAGAAGAAGCTGATACAATTGAAGATTTAAAATGGTTAGGACAAAAATTCGTTAACCTACGTATTTTTGAAGATGAACAGGGATTGATGAATAAATCCATATTGGATATTGGTGGTAATATTTTACTGATTTCACAGTTCACCTTATTTGCACAGACAAAAAAAGGGAATCGACCATCATTTATTCGAGCGGCAAAACCGGACAGTGCCAAACCTCTTTATGAGGAAATGGCCAAATTGCTTTCCCAACTGATCGGGCAACCCGTTCAGCTTGGAATATTCGGTGCCGATATGAAAATAAATCTCTTGAATGATGGTCCCGTTACCATAATAATGGACACAAAAGATAAGGACAATTTTTAAACTATTTAATCCAAAAAAATGACAATCAAAGAAGCACAGGAAGTAATTGATAAATGGATCAATACGACAGGGATACGATATTTCAACGAATTGACAAATACAGCCATGCTCATGGAAGAAGTCGGTGAAGTCGCCAGGATTATGGCTAGACAATATGGCGAACAGTCGTTCAAGAAATCAGATAAAGAAGTTAACTTGGCGGATGAAATGGCCGATGTCTTATTTGTTTTAATGTGTCTTGCAAATCAAACGGGCATAGACCTGACTGAAGCATTGGAAAAGAATCTTCAAAAGAAATCCATCCGGGACGCGGATCGCCATAAAAACAACGAAAAATTAAAATAATACCTTTATATTTCATACGTATTCAAGGGTAAATATCAATCTTAGACATAATTTTACAGCAGATATTATGAATAAACTATTTATTATTTATTCGCTTGTAGGAAGTTTATTATTTGCTTCCTGTTCCAACACCCGCAGGCAGCTTGACTCCAATCAAAAAGTTACCCCTGCTACCTTCAACAAAGCAGCTGTAGTGACCGCCCATCCCCTAGCCTCCGAAGTCGGGGTAATGATCCTGAAAAAGGGCGGAAATGCTATTGATGCTGCTGTTGCGGTACAGTTTGCGCTTGCTGTAGTCTATCCGAATGCCGGCAATATCGGCGGTGGTGGGTTTATGCTGTACCGTGATCACCAAGGTCAATATGATGCATTGGACTTTCGGGAAACTGCTCCCAAAAAGGCGCACCGCGATATGTATCTGGATGCGCAAAACAATGTTATTCCCGATTTGAGCTTGTACAGTCAGTTGGCATCGGGCGTGCCCGGTTCTGTTGCCGGCATGTGGGACGCGCATCAAAAATATGGGAAGCTGGCCTGGAAAGAGCTACTAGCCCCAGCGATTGAGCTCGCAAAAAAAGGTTTTAAGATCAGTGAAAGACAAGCCAATGAATTTGAGAGTCATAAGGAACGTTTTGTCAAACTAAACCCCACGGGAGCAGCAATTATCAAAAATACAACATGGAAAACCGGCGACCTATTTGTACAGCAAGATCTTGCCAATACCATCGAAAGAATTGCCATTGAGGGACGCGACGGATTCTATAAAGGAAAAACGGCTGATTTACTTATTGCCGAGATGAACAGAGGTAAAGGAATCATTACCCATGAGGACCTCACAGGCTACAAGGCGCTTTGGCGTACCCCTATTGCATCAAGTTATAGAGGCCACAAGGTTGTTTCTATGCCACCGCCATCGAGCGGCGGAACTTCCCTACTGGCTTTATTAAAGTCTGTGGAGCAATTCCCCCTTCAACGCTGGGGTTTTCAGACTGACTCTACGATACGTGTCATTGTTGAAGCAGAACGTTACGTATATGCCAATAGAGCGAAATATTTAGGCGATCCTGATTTTATCAATGTCCCTGTACAGCAATTGGTGGATTCTTCAGCAAATGCCAATAAACTCAATCCCTTTAATTTTCATCAGGCGACATTGAGCAAAAATGTCAATGCAGATGTTATTCCAGGTTATGAAAGCGAACAAACGACACATTTTAATATTGTTGATGAACAAGGAAATGCGGTTTCCATCACTACGACACTCAATGATTCCTATGGATCCGGTGTCATCGTAGATGGAGCGGGGTTTCTTTTGAACAACGAAATGGACGATTTCTCTATAAAGACCGGTGTACCCAATATGTATGGGCTGACCGGAGAAAAGGCAAATGAAATCCAGCCGGGAAAACGGATGTTGAGTTCCATGACACCCACCATTCTGGAGAAGAACGGCAAGCTTTTTATGGTGGTAGGGACACCGGGCGGATCAACGATTATTACCTCCGTTTTCCAAACCATATTAAATGTGATCGACTTTGGACAAAACGCACAATCCGCTGTGAGTTCACCCCGGTTCCATCATCAATGGCTACCAGACCGCATTGATGTGGAGAAAGATGCTATTGAGGGATCACTTCGCGACAGACTGGCAAAGGATGGTTATGTGATAAATCCCCGCGGAACAATAGGACGCGTAGAAAATATTCTTGTGCTTCCGAACGGCAAATTACAGACCGGAGCCGATCCGCGTGGCGATGATACGGCAAAAGGATATTGATGCTCAACTCGTAATGGCTACTTTTTAAACCGCGGAATCCTTTCGAAAAGAAAAAATTTGATCACATTCAATATTTAATATTAACAATCTAAACTTTTTAAGATATATTTAGTCAAAAAAAATAAATATCAAAACTTTATGTTAAATAAGCACTTTTTCAATGCATTACTAATTTTGGCTTTAGTTGGTTTATTCGTAAGCTGCGGAATAATGAAACCAATGGATTTCACCAACATCAAAGTAGGTATGAATCAACAGGAGGTCATCCAAAAAATAGGTAAGCCAAATCTCGTTGTTGCCTCAAAAAAATACAATGACGGTGTCCTAGAAATATATGAATATATTACTGGTAGCATAGATTCAACACATGTTAAACGGAGCTGGTTGCATTTTTTCAATAACGAATTGCAGGAATGGGGTCCCAAAGAAAATTATTCGCCAAACGATTATGACGAGTATTATAGACGATATCGACATAAACATTAATATAAAAAAAGCTCAACTGGAAAATCCAGTTGAGCTTTTTTTATATCCGGTAGTTTGGATGATCTTACATCATGCCGCCCATACCACCACCCATTGGAGGAGCACCAGCACCTACAGGGTTTTCTTCAGCCTCATCAGCCAACACACATTCTGTTGTCAACAACATTGAAGCAACTGAAGCTGCATTTTCTAAAGCAATACGAGATACTTTAGTTGGGTCGATTACACCAGCCGCGATTAAGTTCTCATATTGGTCAGTACGCGCATTGTAACCAAAGTCAGCTGTACCTTCTTTTACTTTCTGAACGATTACTGCTCCTTCGATACCTGCGTTATTACAGATTTGACGCAAAGGTTCTTCGATAGCACGTTTGATGATATCGATACCGATCTGCTCATCTTCGTTTTCGCCTTTCAGGTTAACCAAAGCTTCAGTAGCACGGATAAATGCAACACCACCACCAGCAACGATACCTTCTTCAACTGCAGCACGAGTCGCATGTAAAGCATCGTCAACACGGTCTTTTTTCTCTTTCATTTCAACCTCTGTAGTAGCACCTACGTACAATACAGCTACACCACCTGACAATTTTGCCAAACGCTCTTGTAATTTCTCGCGATCGTAGTCAGAAGTTGTTGTTTCGATTTGTGAACGGATTTGAGCAACGCGTGCTTTGATATCTTCTACGTTACCACCACCATTGATAATTGTTGTATTATCTTTGTCAACTTGAACTTTCTCAGCTTGACCTAAATAAGATAATTCCGCATTCTCTAATTTGAAACCTCTTTCTTCAGAGATTACAGTACCACCTGTTAGGATAGCGATATCTTCTAACATTGCTTTACGACGGTCACCAAAACCTGGTGCTTTTACTGCCGCAACTTTCAGTGAACCACGGATTTTATTGACTACCAATGTTGCCAATGCTTCACCATCTAAATCCTCAGCAATGATCAACAATGGCTTACCAGTTTGCACTTGTTTTTCCAAGATAGGCAACAATTCTTTCATATTGCTGATTTTCTTGTCGTAGATCAAAATGTAAGGATTATCTAATTCCGCTTCCATTTTGTCAGAGTTCGTAACAAAGTATGGTGACAAATAACCACGGTCAAATTGCATACCTTCTACAGTTTTTACCTCTGTTTCAGTACCTTTTGCTTCTTCAACTGTGATAACACCATCGTTACCAACTTTTTCCATTGCTT
Organism: Sphingobacterium sp. CZ-UAM; assembly: GCF_002000245.1. Lineage (GTDB taxonomy): Bacteria > Bacteroidota > Bacteroidia > Sphingobacteriales > Sphingobacteriaceae > Sphingobacterium. The sequence goes on from NZ_MTCM01000006.1 coordinate 189,548, forward strand.
GCGCAATTAAAGAACCAATTACTTCGTCATTATTCGCAGATATTGCTGCTACTTGTTTGATTTTGTTGTTATCTTGACCAACTGCTTGAGATTGAGATTTCAAGTTAGCAACTACAGTTGCTACAGCTTTGTCAATACCACGTTTTAAATCCATTGGATTTGCACCAGCCGCAACAGATTTAATACCTGGAGCAACGATTGCTTGTGCTAATACAGTAGCTGTAGTTGTACCGTCACCTGCTTGATCAGCAGTTTTAGAAGCAACTTCTTTAACCATCTGAGCACCCATATTCTCTAAAGCATCTTTCAATTCGATTTCTTTCGCAACTGAAACACCATCTTTAGTAATTACCGGAGCACCAAATTTTTTCTCAATAATTACGTTACGTCCTTTTGGACCCAATGTTACCTTAACTGCATTTGCTAAAGTGTCTACACCTTTTTTTAGGGCCTCACGAGCCTCAACGTTATATTTTACTTGTTTTGCCATTTCTTTAATATTGTACCTTGAGATATAGGTAGAAAGACTCCAATCTTACAAGCCTATGCTACACTTACCTCAGTTTTTAATGTTTACTTTGTAATAACTATTGATTGCTTAGATAACAGCGTAAATGTCAGACTCACGCATAATTAAGTACTCTTTTCCTTCGTAAGTAATTTCAGTACCTGCGTATTTTCCGTATAATACTTTATCACCAACTTTCACAGTTAACGGCTCGTCAACTTTACCTGTACCTACAGCAACGACTGTACCTTGAGATGGTTTTTCTTTTGCTGTATCGGGGATATACAACCCTGAAGCTGTTTTTTCTTCTGCTGGAGCAGCTTCTACTACTACTCTGTCTCCGATAGGTTTGATACTTAATGCCATAATTAATTTACTTTTTATCTGTTATTGAATTTTTATTTTTATGTTATAATCGTTATAGACACATCATCTTTTATGCCAATTGTAGATAAGCTGATGTATCAGACAATTTTTCACCGAAAACTTAACATATTAATAAATAAAAGCACATTTCACTGTCACACTGTCACTGTTTGTCTGACATCCTTACAAAACCTTTCCCGCTGTTACGATCACCAACAATAGGCAAACTTTCGAAACAGGTAACACCTTAATTTCACATTCCTACAAGCATCACCTGCTTGAATATGAACAGAAGTACTTTCTGCTCAATAAGCCGCGCGCAGCCATTCCATTGCGACCCTAATAAAAAATACGGATCAATAAAAACTGACACATTGAGCAAAAAAAAAGCCTCGTCTAAATTTTAGACGAGGCTCTAGGAATTTCTTTGTTCGAAACTATTTTTTAGCGTCTTCAGCTGGCTTAGTTGCTGGCGCTTTTTGCTCAGATTGCGCTGGAGCTGCTTGCCCTTGTGTTGCTGATGTACCTGCAGGTTTCTGCGCTGGCGTACCTAAGTTCAAAGGTCCTTGTTGAGCCGGTACCTCAATTTGACCACCTAGTCCACCTTTAGATGTACTTGGCGATGTCCCCATGATGTTAACACCCAAACTAAAAATCATAATAGCGATCACCATGATCCATGTACCTTTTTCCAAAAAGTCACCTGTACGTTTTACACCCATTAGGTTTGTTCCACCAGAAAAACCAGATGATAAACCACCGCCTTTTGGATTTTGGATTAAAACCAAAAATGCTAAAATAATACTAGCTAATATGATAAGACCAATTAATAATCCTTGCATCTCTTTATGTAATTAATTTAATTTCTTTTCTAATTCTGTTATGCGTGCCGCAAAGTAAGCATTTTTTTCTGGATATTTCAAAACTAATTTTTCGTAAACCTCTATTGCTTTAGGGTATAAACCCTGTTCGGCATATATTTTTGCAAGGGTCTCGGTCACTAGTGAATGCTGGTCTTCCGAACTTTTTCTTGCTTTATTTTCTAAATCCAGCTTTTCAGCCTGCAATGGTTGGATCATAGGCTCTTCGCGGATAAATTTTTCGATGACCTCATCCGTTTTGCGTGGAATCTGAAAGGCGATCGTCGTTTTTACTTCATCGCTAAGTTTTGCCTCTGGCGATTGCAGATGAAAAATATTCTCCCGGATCTGTTGATCCAATAGCTGACTATCCAATTTTTCGTGAATCTTGGCGATATCATCATTTGATGGTGTCATTCGGCCCAATGGAGACTTTACATAAGGTTGGTATGTTTCAGCATATTCAAGTCGGGTTTTATGCAACCACCATAGGAAGCTATAAGGCATGGTATCATCGTCATAGACTGTGACTCGCTCTTGCGTATCCTTAGATGACTGAACAGCGACCTCAACATGTGCCGGCTCAACAGCCTCTGACGCATCAACGATGCTGGATTGTTGTTTTGCTTCACTCGAACGAAAATAATCTTGCGCCACACCAGCTTGAATCAAACGTTCCAATTCGTCTGCCTTCTCCACTTCTTCCACATTAGCATCTGTCTGATCAACTTCGGTCTCTGCCACCACCGCTTCCTCCATGACAATATCATCCGATACCTCATCTTCGATTTCCTCATCAAGCGTGATATCTTCCAATTGGAGTTCTTTTGCAACCACTACTGTACTATGCATAAACTCGTAAAGCCAATTTGGAGACGGAGCATACAGTAAGGTAGCCGATAGATTCTGAACAGGTTTACTTTCACCAAAAATTTTACGTTCATGTATAAATCGTAAACTTTGTGCATAAGGATATTTTTCGATCAAGGCCAAAATCACTTCTTCACCAACAGACTCAGGCTGATTGATTGCTTGAAAGAAAAGCTCATTATTCGATAGCGGCATAGTAATATTCATTTTGGAATAAGATTACCAGTTGGCAAACGCCTTATTATAAATATCCTCTGTCAACATCTGGATAATTTCTTTGCCCAAAGTTTCCTCCTGTGCACTCTGAAGATTTCCTGCAAATTCTTTGAAACGTGTAAAAGGCTGTTCAAAGTCATCTTTAGGGTTAATCTTATTATGATAGGAAACTTTAATGGTAATGGTCATTCTATTCATCGCAGCACGGTCTGTCCCAGCTTCAACGGCGGCTGGACTGATCGTATAATCCGTAATGAATCCTTCAAAAGTGGCATCACCATCTTGATTGACCTGGCTCAAACGGGATTGGTTCCGAATACGCTCCTTTAATGCTTCCGTAAAATTCTGACTTAAAGTCGGATACACCAAAGGCGCAATATTTTCGAAATATTGAATATTGACAGTCTTCATCCCTTCTGGAATGGACCCACCTGTGAATCCATATTTCACCCCACAACTATTCATGACGAATAGAAATGCGATTGTGAGAACGGTATATAAAATTCTTTTTGACAACATGTGCGAAACCTTAGTCTAAATTTAAGTCTTTAATTTTCCTATACAAAGTTCTTTCGGAAATTCCTAATTCCTGCGCTGCAGCCTTTCGTTTACCACGGTGTTTTTTCAATGCTTTTTTGATAAGGTCTGATTCCTTATCTACCAAAGACAAAGACTCTTCTACTTCCTGTGCATCTTGTAGATAATCATCCTGCGCGACTGGATTCTTTAATACATTTGCAGTATTATTCGGCGAATGGATTGTCAGCGTCGGTGCAATACCATATCCTTCATTATCAGACTTTATTTGTGGTTCAATCTCCTGATAGAGCTGATTAATATAAGGCGAATTTTGATCAAACGTAGAAGAATCTACGCCTTTCTGAATCAGCTCTACAACGAGTTTTTTCAGATCGACCATATCTTTTTTCATATCGAAAAGAACCTTATACAGGAGGTCTCTTTCAGAAAAATCTTCCTTCGCGCCAGTATTGGATGAAACGATGGCCGGTAAACTTGTACGCGACTCATTTGGCAAGTAGTTTTGCAGTATATGTGCATCGACAATACGTTCTTTCTCCAAAACAGCAATTTGTTCAGCAACATTTTTTAATTGACGCACATTTCCTGGCCAGTTATAGTTCCGTAACATATTTTGTGCATCTTCCGTCAACTGCACTCCAGGAGAGCGATACTTTTCCGAAAAATCAACAATAAATTTGCGAAACAATAGATTGATATCCTCAGGGCGTTCTCTAAGGGAAGGTATACGCAAAGGGACTGTATTTAACCGGTAATATAGGTCTTCCCGAAATTTACCTTTTTGAACGGCTTCAAACATGTTGACGTTTGTAGCAGCAACGACACGCACATTGGTTTTTTGAACTTTTGACGAACCCACACGAATGTACTCGCCAGATTCCAAAACACGTAGCAATCGGGCCTGCGTACCCAAAGGCAACTCTCCGACCTCATCCAGAAAAATTGTTCCGCCATCAACGACCTCAAAATACCCCTTACGTGCTTCATGAGCACCGGTAAAGGAACCTTTCTCATGGCCGAATAATTCAGAGTCTATTGTTCCCTCTGGTATTGCCCCACAGTTGACCGCTATAAACGGACCATGCTTGCGAGAACTCAATTGATGGATAATATGCGAAAAAACTTCTTTACCACTACCACTTTCACCTTGTATTAATACAGAAATATCAGTTGGAGCCACCTGACGGGCGATATCTATCGCACGATTTAACAACGGTGAATTACCGATGATTCCAAATCTATTTTTTATATCTTGGTTATCCATAAATTTCCAGTTGGAAATAAATTTAAATTAAGTTTTCTTAATCAACAATTTTACCGAGCAAGGTTGCTGATGTACATGATTCCACAAGCACATTGACATAGTCACCTTGTTTGTAACGAGCGTCTATAGGAAATACGACCAAGGCATTCTGATCATTACGACCACAGAAATCAAACTCAGATCTTTTCGAAAAACCTTCTATAAGGACTTTACATACCTTTCCAATAAAATGTTGATAGCGATATAAACTATGGTCACGTTGTTTGTTGATCACTTCAGTCAAACGGCGCTTTTTAACATCTTCTGGAATATCATCCGCATAACGCTTCGCAGCTAATGTTCCAGGTCTTTCAGAATATGCAAACATATATGCAAAGTCATATTTCACATAATCCATCATCGATAGTGTTTCCTGATGTTCCGCTTCTGTTTCTGTACAGAACCCAGTAATCACATCCGTAGAGATCGCACAATCCGGAATAATTCTGCGGATAGCGTCCACACGTTCCATATACCACTCACGATCATAAGTACGGTTCATAAGTTCCAGTACTCTGGAATTTCCGGATTGTACCGGTAAATGGATATAGTTACAGATATTTTCATGTGAAGCGATCGCATACAAAACTTCATCCGTGATATCTTTTGGATGCGAAGTCGAAAAACGAACCCGCAACAAAGGACTCACTTCCGCCACCATGGTCAATAGTTTCGCAAATGTGACTGTCTCGCCAGGAGTTTCCCCTTCTGCAACGGGCGCAGTATATTTGTAGGAATCCACATTTTGACCTAACAACGTCACTTCTTTATAGCCAGCATTGAACAGATCTTGTGCTTCTTTCACAATAGAATGAGCATCACGACTACGCTCACGTCCCCTAGTAAATGGAACTACACAGAACGAGCACATGTTATCACAACCACGCATGATCGAAATAAAGGCTGTTACACCATTTGAATTTAATCGAACCGGGTTAATGTCGGCATAAGTCTCCTCACGGGACAACAATACATTCACAGCTTTTGCACCATCATCTACCTTATCAATTAAGTTAGGAAGATCACGATATGCATCAGGCCCTACCACAACATCAACCAGTTTTTCTTCCTCTAGAAACTTCGATTTTAAACGCTCCGCCATACAGCCCAGCACACCGACAATCATTCCGGGATTTTTGGTCTTAGCCGCCTCAAATTCTTTCAATCGATTACGAACACGCTGCTCTGCGTTTTCACGGATTGAACAAGTATTAATAAAGACAACATCTGCTTCCTGATAATTCTTTGTTGTTTCGAAACCTTTGTCCAACAAAATAGAAGCAACGATCTCACTATCCGAAAAATTCATTTGGCAACCGTAACTTTCGATATACAGCTTACGTCCATTACTGATCTTTGGATCCTGTTCCAATAACAATGCCTCACCCTGACGAGATTCGTCGTGTTCCTTAGTTGTATGTGTTAAATCTAGCATAGCTCAATTTTCAAAGACTACAAAGTTAGAAATTAAAATCCATATAATGACAGTTTGTCAGCCAGAAATATGGTTTATACTTTGTCAAATTTCTAAAGTAAATCAGTTATCTCTTAGCAGTCTGATCGCATATTCAGGTTATTTCCTACGTCACTTCTTTTCTTTCTGGCGATGTCATAAGCCTTTCGGATTAGCGGTGTTTCATTACTAGCCTGGATATTTAAAAAAAAGGCGTGGATGCTATCCACGCCTTTTTTTAAATATCCAACAAGCTTTTCAACGAATTGTAAAACAGTATGGATTCCCGAAGGATTATCTGCTCAGCTCCTTATTGACCTGCTTGTTGTTTTGCTTCTTTCTTCATTTGGTCACCGGCAACGATAACGATCTCTACGCGGCGGTTTTGTGCACGGCCAGCTTCGGTATCATTACTTGCGATTGGCTCAGAGAAGTTTCTTCCTTCAGTTTTAATACGTGAAGAAGCCAAACCTTTAGATACCGCAAATGCACGTACCGAATTAGCACGGTCCAAAGACACTTTATCATTTGCAGCTAAAGTTCCCACATTATCCGTGTGTCCGATAACCAAAATCTCTGTTCCTTGCTCCTTATTTAAAGTCGTCACCAAATTCGCGATATTATCTTTTGCAGATGCTTTTAAATCAGACTTGTTGAAATCGAACAAAATACCTGAATCAAATTTTACAACAATACCCTCTGCAGACTGAGTCACTTCAGCGCCTTCTACGGTTTTAGAAATCTCTGCAGCCTGTTTATCCATTTTCTTACCGATCAATACACCTGCTGCACCACCAATAGCCGCACCTGCCAATGTACCAATAGCCGTATTACCAGCCTTACCACCAATTAATGCACCTAAAGCACCCCCCGCAACACCACCAATCACACCGCCTTTAGTCGCATTATTTGTATTTTGGATTGTTGAACAACTTCCAAATAACATAGCCGAGGTTGCAACAGTCAAACCAAATACAGCTAATTTTCTATTCATTTTCATATCTATCTAAGACTTTTAATATTCAAACTAAATTACTGTTGATGTTAAAATCAAACAAAGTGCCAAAAGCATCCTTTTTTAACTTTTTTGTTACGGTATTCAGAAAAAATACATTCTAACGTTGATAATTGAGGACGATAAGCTACAAATAAGCCGGTCATTGTCCAAAGAAACAACAGCATAAAAAGAAAAATGTTTTATTTCTCTTGTGTCTTAACTTCAATATCAGGCAATAAAGATCCTTTTGGACGCCCTTTCGCCTCAAAGTCTTCTAGCGATTGCTTAACATAATGCATCAGATCATATTGCCCCCAATGTTCAGCCAGATCAAATGAGGGACGATAACGTACCATGAAAGCATCTAAATCAGCGCTATCCAATTTTGTTAAGTTCTGAACAGCTGCTCTTGAAAAAATACGGTCGACCTGTAATTCTTCCTTTTCCCTGTCCATAAAGCGGCCAAAGCGTTTCGCATTTTTCGCTTCCCGTCCAAAAAGATTATAAAGCGCTGTGGCCGGACTACCTAAATAAGTCCCAAATTTATTCTTCCCACCATTATAAACTCCTTTCTTCGAATAATTTCCCATGGCATCATTCAATTCAGCTTCCTTGGACTTACGCTCCACAATGACTGTTTCCAGCTTAATTCCTTCCTGCATTTCAACATAGAATTCATTGAGATTTGTTAAAATAGTCTTTATTGGTGAAAAGCCAACTTTAGTAAAAGAAAGAGAATCCCCTACAGAGGCATCGATTGTGAATACGCCAAAAGAGTTTGTCAGCGCGGATCTGCTTGTACGCATATTTAGCACAACCACATCTCCAATTCTATTGCCTGTCCCCCTTTGTATCACCATACCTGACACTTTTTGTATATGTTGTGCCTTCGCACCAAATCCGGTCAAAAGCAACATCAATACGCCTAATAGCCCACCTATATGTATGTGTATTCTTCTCATTGGAATATATTGTTTTATCACGCTAGTTTGTTAAGCATTTTTCTAGCCACTAGCGTTATTGAAAGCGATAGGACAAAATCTCACTAATCCAAGACAGCCGATCTCCGAACTATCATTGCAGCCTTTTGAATCCTCACATGCTCAACCTATTTCGCTAAAAATAGTAATAGTTTGACAATTGTACTGTTAAAAAAGTTTAAATATTCCTTCTTTATTTGTAGGGGTAGAAAACAAAATTGGCTCCTTCGGCAACAACGACGAACAAACACATATAATCTTTTGCCGGTTTATAATTTTGTACAAAAGTAGCCTTACGATCCTCCTGAATGATATCCATTTCGACAAATTCCTCTAAAGTAGAGGCATTGATTGTCCAGTTAGTATTAAGCTCGACACGGTCTAGGATCACTTCTCCTACAGAGACTTCATGTTGATGTGCCACAAAAATCGGATAGGAAGAATAACCTTCTTCAATAATCTCCATTGCCACTTCGCGGATTGACTCACTATAAAAATCAAGATCTACCTGCAAACTCTTCAACGGGCTCTGCCCGGCAGATTGCGTTTCCTCATTTCTGGCTCCGCCTGAAAATAAATCCTCTACTTCCATATATTATGATTTTTTTAGTTCTAATAGAACGACATTTTCTACGTGTTGCGTATGGGGAAACATATCCACAGGCTTGATACGTTTTACATCATATTTATCGGCCAACAGGACTAAATCTCTCGCCTGTGTCGCTGCATTACAACTTACATAAACAATTCTGGGAGATTCCATTTCCAACAAACGGGCCACAACATCCGCATGCATACCTGCCCGTGGAGGGTCAGTAATTACTACATCCGGTTTACCATGTTCGGCAATAAAAGATGGCGTCAGCACATCTTTCATATCACCGGCATAAAACTTCGTATTGCTAATATCATTAATTGCTGAATTAACTTTTGCATCTTCAATCGCACTAGGAACATACTCAACCCCGATCACCTCTTTCGCTTTCTTAGCAACAAAATTTGCAATCGTACCAGCTCCGGTATACAAGTCATACACAAGTTCATCACCTTTTAGATCAGCAAAATCACGCGTGATCTTATAGAGCTCATACGCTTGCGCTGAGTTGGTCTGATAAAAAGACTTCGGCCCCACCTTGTAGCGAAGACCTTCCATTTCCTCATAAATAAAATCCCGACCCGCATATACCTCAATCTCCTGGTCGAAGATGGTATCGTTACGCTTTTGATTCACAATATATAGCAACGACGCAATTTGAGGGAACTTGTCTTTGATGAAACTCATTAGCAATTCAACTTGTCCATCTTCAGGGTAAGCAAAAACCACTATAACCATCATCTCACCTGTAGAAGAAATACGGATAATCAGATTGCGTAATACTCCTGTATGCTCCCGGAGATCATAAAAGGTCATCCCGTTGTTGAGAGCAAAGTCCCGTATGGTATTCCGCACTTCGTTGGAAGGATCTTCCTGGAGAAAACAATGATCGATATCCAAGATTTTATCAAAACGTCCAGGCACGTGAAAACCAAGCGCATTCATTTCCAATTGTGATGCAGCCTCGTCAACAGAAGTCAGCCATTTCTTATTGGAAAATGTATATTCTAATTTGTTTCTATAATATTCTGTTTGGGCCGATCCTAAAATATCCTCCATCGAGGAAGTATCGACTTTCCCAATACGGGATAAAGCATTATCAACAGATTGTTGTTTGAATTTCAATTGCGCTTCATAGCTCATGTGTTGCCACTTACACCCGCCACATACACCAAAATGCTCACAAAAAGGATCTACGCGGTAAGTAGAAGCTTCTTTAAGACTCGTCACCCGAGCCTCGGCAAAATTCTTCTTCTTGCGCATTAACTCCACATCGACAACATCACCGGGGACAGCTTTTTCGACAAACAAAACCAAATCGTCGGTTTTCCCTACACCTCTACCTTCTTCGGCAATATCAATGATTGCAATATCTTTCAAGAACTTTTTTTCTTGCGGAATTCTTCTACTCATAGTTCGCAAAAATACAATTTTTTATATTGATTTTCCACTGACTACCATTGTCTTAAAAAAAAGACCTTCCATGTATCTTATCAATCCATTTCCATCACGCAAATTCCCTTGATATTCAAAGTCATCCAAGCAATATCAAAGCCCTCCCGCCATGGAAAATGATATAAGTTTATGGATCTCAGTCCTAAAAGTGACGGGAACGGTAAAAATAAAAATGGAAGATTATTTAACCAGGCACGTAGCCGAAAAGCAATAAACAGATAAACCCTTTGTTTAGAGGATAGTTGCCTGCACGAGGTAAGGAAGAATTTCCTTTTGAAAAGAAATGAAATTTTTACGCACATCGGCATCCGAGACCGCTGTAAAAGCAAAGGAGAATACAATGCTCTTACTTGATTTGATCAGAAATGTCAATTTTTCCTCACTGATCGCTTCATTAATCTTTTCATTCTGAATAAAAGTACTCAAAAGCAGAAATTCCAGATCTTCAGATAATGTCTTTAGATATTCTTGCGCATTGGCAGACTCACGGATAAATTCCCAGCCGATCAACTCATTGCATGCCGTATAAGTCAGCCGGCTGACACGTAGGATGGTCGAAGCCAAAAAGGAAGCCATATCATCCTCATACTTTGTTGTCTTTAAGATATCCAGCAAACTCGCCCGCAGATAGTCCATTAAAATCGCATGCAAGATCATCTCTTTACTATCAAAGTATTTATAAACAGTCGCTTTGGCAAGCTTAGCTTTTTTTGCCAACGTGTTTACACTGGTTTTATGATAACCATTTTGACGAAAAAGTTCCCGTGCTGTTCTTTTTATGGATTCAATGATATGATCTGGTTCCATACTCTTCAGATAAGACTACCACACATCACACTATTTCCAATTCCCAAACCGCCAAAGTTACGCTTAGAGCCTGGCAATAGTGTGATGCTTACAACAGTCTTTATTAGCATTGATTTATATTAATTCAGTCTCAAACTGAGCTAAGAAACGCGTATCATTTTCAGAAAAAAGGCGCAAGTCTTTGATTACGTATTTCAGATTTGTGATCCTTTCGATTCCCATACCGAAGGCAAAACCCGAATACTTTTTACTGTCGATTCCGCAATTTTCAAGTACATTCGGATCAACCATTCCGCAGCCCAAAATCTCTACCCAACCAGAATATTTACAAAGATTACATCCAGCACCTTTACAGATCGTACAAGAAATATCCATCTCAGCAGAAGGCTCTGTAAACGGGAAGTACGAAGGTCGGAAACGAACCTTAGTGCCTTCACCATACATTTCTTGAACAAAATGGTATAAAGTCTGCTTCAAATCAGCAAACGAAACATTTTCATCCACATATAATCCTTCTACCTGATGAAAGAAACAATGTGCGCGAGCCGAGATAGCTTCATTTCGATAAACACGACCAGGCATAATCGCACGGAAAGGTGGTTTACCAGCTTCCATGAGTCTCACTTGAACAGAAGATGTATGTGTTCTCAGTGTAATATCGTTACCTTCTTGTTTTTTGATAAAGAATGTATCTTGCATATCACGCGCCGGATGTTCAGGAGGAAAATTCAACGCGGAGAAATTGTGCCAATCATCTTCGATCTCTGGTCCCTCAGAAACGATGAAACCTAGCTTTTTAAAGATCTCAACGATTTCCTTGCGTACCAACGAGATTGGATGTCTGGATCCCAATTGAAATCCATTACCAGGCAATGTTAAATCACCTTCGATTTGCTGGGATTTCTGTTTCTCACCGGAACCAAATTTTTCCTGTGCTTCCTTGAAGGTATTTTCTGCCAACTGCTTAAATTCATTCAGTACTTTTCCCAAAGTACGTTTTTCTTCAGGAGTAACTGTTTTGAATTCATCAAAAAGATTCTTCACGATCCCTTTGGAAACCAAAAACTTCAATCTGAAATTTTCTACATCGGCTGAAGAAGATGGCGCAAATGCCTTAATTTCTTCAGTATACTGCGTAATTTTATCTTGCAACATAATTAGGACAAACATAGCCAAAATTTCCGCCAAAAAGAAATTTTGCCATCTCCCGATATGCGCCAAAAGCGAAGCCGTAAAGAAGATAGAGGTGCACGACCCAACGGATAAAGTTCTTTCTAATCAACGCTTTGAATAGGAACCTTATTTTTAAACTGCGGTTAAAAGGAATGGAAAATATACTGTAAATCAAAAAGAGCAGATTTTTCATCTGCTCCTTGCCCATAATTATATATAAAACAATAATCTTCTGCTATTCAAAGCTACCTGTAAGTTCGATTAAAATGGAAGCGGATTATCCTCCTGATCGTTTTCGGTAAAATCAACTTCGATTTCTTTATCCTCAGCTTTCTGTGCTGGGGTACTTGCAACATTCCCCGTGTTAGCAGCTCCAGTAGGCTCAAAATCCGATTTCCGTCCCAAAAGGGTAAAAGTCTCAGCAACTACTTCAGTCGCATAGCGTCGGATTCCCTCTTTATCTTCGTAGGTACGTGTACGTAATCGACCTTCGATATAGACCAACTTGCCCTTAGTAAGGTATTTTACCGCCACATCTGCCAAGCCGCGCCACATGACAATATTGTGCCACTCGGTTTGTTCTACTCGTTTTCCGTCCTTGTTATACGTTTCTGAAGTTGCCAATGGGAAACTGGCAACGGAGACATTGCCTTCTAAATATCGAATTTCGGGATCTTTTCCAAGATGTCCCACTAAAATAACTTTGTTAACTCCTGACATAATTTAAAAGCATAAATGGTTAAAAATTGGATCTTTCCAAAAAGGTGAAGATCAACTTGTGTTTAGCTAATTTATCTAAATCTTTTAAAAATACATAATCCCAATTGGATTTTTTTTGATTTAGACCGCCCTCTAACCGCACTTCAAAGAATGTCGCATAAATATTCTGATGGCTCAGAATATGTTTAGTTTGTTTTTGTAGAAGCTTGATTTCCACATTTCCCCCGAAATACCGGACAAATTCCTCATCTCCAAGGAGCTCGGGTATCGTTAATGTACGATCAGACTCGATCAGAGGAAACTCGTATAAATTCTGCCAGACATCACCTTCCCCCCGCTTTGACATCAAAATTTGCGCTTCGTATTTAAGGATAAAATAATTAAAATACCGATCCTTACTCGCCTTTGCTTTAAGTTTAACTGGTAATCGATCGACATCGCCCTGTAGCACCGCATAACAGGATGTATTAAACATACAAGTAATACATAAAGGTTGCTTTGGCTTACAATGAATAGCACCGAAATCCATGATGGCCTGGTTGTATAATGCCGGATAGTCCTGATCCAAATTCTCCTGAGCGATAGCTGTAAAAATTTTCTTTCCCTCAGTAGAATTGATCGCGGTGTCTATTCCAAAATACCTAGAAAGCACTCGGAACACATTCCCATCCAGTACTGCCTGCGCCTCATTATTGGCAAAGGATGATATTGCGGCAGCGGTATATTCACCTATACCGGGAAGCTTTAGCAAGGTCTTATAATCTACAGGAAAAATGCCGTTATATTCGTCACGGACGATTCGTGCAGCCTTATGCATATTTCGCCCCCTTGAATAATAACCCAGTCCCTGCCAAAGATGTAAAATATCATCTTCCTCTGCGTTAGCAAAGTCAACGACTGTCTCAAACCGTTCCACGAATCGTAAATAGTAAGGCAGCCCTTGTTCTACTCGAGTCTGTTGCAGGATAATCTCAGAGAGCCAAATTTTATAGGCATCTCTTGTTTCCCGCCATGGTAAATCACGCTTATGCTGTTGATACCACCCCTGCAATTCCGCACCAAATGTCATAACAACAAAAATGCACAATTTTTCAGCATTTTCAAGCAGCGTACAAACAAAGATCGGCTCCCGTTATCAAATCAAAACCTGAAACAGAGGTTCGAATACAAACCTCTTATTTTTTCGCATTACGAAGCGATGTAATCTGTTCGTCCGGTTCCAAAATGGCATTTTCCAAGGAAATGGAACCATTATATTTTTCTTTTAATGCCTGATACAGGCGTCCGTCATAGGAGACAGCAAAACGTCCATCAGCTTTCAGATACACAGGCAAATGACGGTTACCTACATCAAAACAGAATTCTCCGACCATAGAAAGATCCTGACTGTCAAGCAGTACACAAAGACAGGGCAAGATATTGACCTGTATAAACAGGTCTTCGCGATGATAGATACATTGCCCTGACTGTAAGGCCGTGCTGTCATCCCTTTGTATCTTTACCGTATTACCCTTACGCGTTTTGCGGTGGATAACACGTTTATTTACTTCAAAGTAGGAAAGATCCAAGATATCCGATTCACGATTGAATTTAACATGCTCAAAATTGGGAATGGACTCAATGAGGATTTCGGTAGGCTCTTTCGATTTACGCATATTTCAGTCCTTCCTCCGTTTTACTTTTGACTACCCTCTTTTTCCGCGGGCTGGTTGTACTTTTCTTTTTAGCGACAACTGAGCCTGTCACAACTTCCTCTGTCGCAATCGATTCTGCCAAAACCGTTTCCGTCACAAATGGCGAAGACTCAGCCCCTTCATTTTCGAGAACTTCCTTTGACTCCGACAGTTTATGCATGGTAAAATCCCAACACAATTGCCCCAACATCTGCAGAAAATCATAGAGTAATTCACCGTCAGAACCCAACGCTCGTAGAATAACGACATCTGATGAAGCCTGTGTAAATCCATAAGAGATGTCATTATATTCTACAGTCAATATTTCATCAAGTTCGTTCTTTAACTCCTGCGCAAAATTAGCGGAGAATAAAAAGGTCGCTTGATGGGTGTAACCTTCAAAGAAGAGCATCTTCTGGATGGGCTGCTTTTTGGGTTGCAGCAGCTGATTGTCGATGAAGGCCAGCTTTCCGGATCTGAAAATCTTCGTCTGTGTATGCAAACGATTAAATTCAAATGCTTCTTTCATATAGATCCGTCCAACACTGATAATATCACCCCACATCAAAACCGCATCTTCCGCCAGATGGATATGATTTGTTGCTTTGAATATGGAGTCCTTAAAAGGTGTAACTGGATGCGGGATATAATGAAATATAGCCCCCGATGCAACCTGTACATCTGTATGCTGGCTTGCGCCGGTTTTCATCGGGTGCAATTTATTGAAGGACTGCGTGAACAATTTTAATTGAGCCTTTTCCTTTACATGGACGTCAATA
Source organism: Sphingobacterium sp. CZ-UAM (assembly GCF_002000245.1). Classification (GTDB taxonomy): domain Bacteria; phylum Bacteroidota; class Bacteroidia; order Sphingobacteriales; family Sphingobacteriaceae; genus Sphingobacterium. Next base: position 204,843 of record NZ_MTCM01000006.1, read on the forward strand.
TGAAGATGATCTGTATCCATAATGCCGGGCGATGCGCTCATAATAATCATTTCCAGATGATCAGTGAGATTCGCTGCTCCATAATGGGTCAATTTATAAGGTGCATTATGGTAGCTTTCTTTCAGCCTGCTTCTACCGTCCTCTTGGGCTACATTTATTACTATCTTACTATCCATATCCCTTTGTTTTTAGCCGACTTGTTCTAATAAAGCATATTCTCTGATCCATTTCTTTACATCTTCCAAACCTTCCAATGTCATCAGATTCGTAAAAATAAAAGGACGTTCTCCACGCATACGCAATGTATCCTGACGCATAACTTCCAAATCCGCATGCACGTAAGGTGCCAAATCAATTTTATTGATCAATAATAAGTCTGAACGTGTGATACCGGGTCCGCCTTTACGTGGCATTTTTTCACCTTCGGCAACATCAAGCACAAAAATCGTTAAATCCGCCAAATCCGGGCTGAATGTTGCTGTCAGATTATCCCCCCCACTTTCAACAAAAATCAGCTCAACATCCTCAAAACGGTTAGCCAATTCCTCCACAGCTTCAATATTCATCGATGCATCTTCACGGATTGCGGTATGTGGGCATCCGCCAGTCTCTACGCCAATGATACGTTCTGCCGGTAGTGCCGAATTTTGCTGTAGATACATTGCATCTTCACGTGTGTAAATATCATTTGTAACAACACAGATGCTATAATCTGCGGACATCGAACGTGTCAAGCGTTCGATTAATGCTGTCTTGCCCGATCCAACAGGTCCGGCAACACCAATTTTTACATAATTTCTTTTTGACGTCTTTTTCATCTGTATCAATTTGTTTATTCATGTCCCTTATTTATTTTTTCCACCGATGGGATGGGGACTGATAAAATAAATTTTAAGTATAGCAGTAATCTTACTTTTAGGATATATAGATACGTGTATATAACTTTTCATGTTGCATACAACGGATATCTTGTGCAATACAACAATTACCGATTAAATCCTCTTCCAACGCTGGTTGCGCGGTAACCAACTTATTGATTAATGGCTGCAACTTAAACAGAATCTGTTGTGCATCCATTTGACTGATAGGGACCAGTTTCGCACAGTTGGTCATAATACCATTGAGTGAATTATAATAAAAAGCGCTCAATGCATCTGTATAGCTAATCCCTTGCGCATGTGCAAACATGGCAAATGCCATAGCGTAATGCCCATGCAATTCTTGTGTATTTATTGCTTTTAAATAAGCTGAACAACGTTTAACCGGCTGCAATTTTTCAGTCAGCTTCAGGAAGCGTATACCCAATTTTTTACTTGCATCCCGAATTTCATAAGGCGCCTTAAAGGCTGTGATCAAGGCGTCTAATTCTGCTACCTTTTTCTTTGTCGCCTTTGTTTCGCATAATTGCCAAGTCTTATGAAAAAAGGCCGCATCGTTGTAATAGAAGCTATGTTCCAATAACGTCTGTGCATACTCTTTAGCAGTTTTCGAGTCGTGTACAAGACCTTTGGTTATATAGGTTTCCAATCCATAGGAATGTGTGAATCCTCCAATCGGAAAAACGGAATCATTGATCTGCATCAATGTCAACAATGGATTCATATTATCCCCCCTTTGCTAGTGTGATTTTATTTTGCACTACGGCATACTGATGTATGCGCAATGTATGCGTTCGTTCGATTACCCGTGACTCTTTCGTTGGTGTAAATCCTGCCCGCTGTAATTGTTCCCACAGCGGATTTTCGTAAGCAGCTATGATTTCATGAGCTGCGTTGATAAAAACAGGTATATGCTTATTGCCTATTTCTAGGCATACTCTCGCCATATCCATTCTATTTTTGGGCCGTACGACCAAACAAGGACAGGGCAATATTCGGACAACGATACGGAGGTCTGCTGTTTCAAACAGAATATCACCATCGAACAAGGGGTCTTCACCCAGATTTCTAAATCCGATCTCCCGGCCCTGAACGGTCAATCCCCGAATGACACGTCGCTCGGTATCAAACCATTCAAGCTGTAAAAAATCCAGTTCAGCAGCATCCTGCTCTTTGCCGTCTGTCCAAATATTGCCTTTAATGTCTCTTGTTAAAATCATATATTCTGAATTAGAACAGGAAGTAACGTTGTGCCATTGGAAGCTCTTTTAATGGCTCACAAGTAGCTAAAACACCATCTACTGTTACTTCATACGTTTCGGGATTGACCACGATATTTGGCGTGGCATGATTATGTACCATATCCTTTTTCATCACTGTACGACAACCTTCTACCGGCAAACATTTACGTGATAAATTCAATTTCTGGATATTTCCATTCTCTATGGATATTTTTGAAACGAAGTTGAAACACAATTTTGACACTGCCTTACCATAGTTTCCAAACATCGGTCTGTAGATGATCGGCTGTGGTGTAGGGATAGAAGCATTCGCATCCCCCATTTTCGCACCTAGGATCATACCGCCTTTGATAATCAACTCTGGTTTCACACCAAACAACTCTGGTTTCCACAAGATCAGATCGGCATATTTACCTGTCTCAATAGATCCGATATATTTATCAACACCATGCGCTTTTGCAGGGTTAATTGTAAATTTGGACACATAACGTTTTACGCGGAAGTTGTCATTGTCTTTACCCTTATCTTCAGCCAAAGGTCCACGCTGAATTTTCATTTTATGTGCGGTCTGGAATGTACGCGAGATCACCTCGCCCACACGGCCCATCGCCTGACTATCCGAACTCATAATGGAGAATACCCCCATATCCTGAAGAATATCTTCAGCAGCGATCGTTTGTGGACGGATACGAGAATCTGCAAAGGCAACATCTTCTTTTACATTTCTGTCCAAGTGATGGCAGACCATTAACATATCAAGATGCTCTTCTGCGGTATTCACTGTAAACGGTTTTGTCGGGTTGGTAGATGCAGGGAGAATGTTTGGATACATCGCAATTTTGATGATATCAGGTGCGTGCCCACCACCAGCTCCTTCTGTATGGAATGTGTGGATAACACGTCCGTCGATTGCAGCAACGGTATCTTCCAAGAAACCAGCTTCATTCAATGTATCCGTGTGTATAGCCACCTGTACGTCGTACTTATCAGCAACTTTTAACGCTGCATCGATAGTCGCCGGCGTAGCGCCCCAGTCCTCATGGATTTTCACCCCTAATGCACCAGCTTCAATTTGCTCTTCAATCGGCTTGGTTGTCGAAACGTTACCTTTACCGAAGAAACCAACGTTGATCGGTAGATTTTCAAACGCTTCAAACATACGCTCGATATACCATTTACCTGATGTAACAGTTGTCGCAAGTGTACCATCTGCTGGTCCGGCACCACCACCGATAAATGTAGTTACGCCTGAGTACAATGCGGTCTCGATCTGCTGTGGAGAGATAAAGTGAATGTGTGTATCGATACCGCCAGCAGTAAGGATATAACCTGCACCTCCGTGCACTTCTGTCGAAGCTCCAATGACCATTCCTTTGGTTACACCATCCTGTACGTCAGGGTTACCTGCTTTTCCGATACCAACAATTTTACCACCCTTAATACCAACATCAGCTTTCACAATACCCCAGTGGTCAATAATGATCACATTGGTAATACAGAAGTCTAAAACATCCTCATCACGCAGGGCACGGGCAGATTGCCCCATACCATCACGGATCGTCTTACCACCACCGAATTTATTTTCTTCGCCATATACGTTGAAATCTTTTTCAATTTCTATAAATAGTTCCGTATCAGCTAAACGCACCTTGTCACCCGTGGTCGGGCCAAAAAGAGCAGCATATTTTTCCCTAGGGATATAAAGCTCCCCATCAATATATTTAACAGATGATTTGTCTAAACCTAGTTTATCTAAACCAAGCGCATGTAGACCAACGGTAGATCCCAATGTCGTGAGTCCTACAACCTTAATCCATTCGCGTCTATTCCATCCTCCCATTCTATATTATTTAGATTGTCTGAATTTTAATTTTTTCATTTTCTCCACAGCTTTTGATTTGACATTTTGGTCAGTAAACTTCCCATTAGTCAATCCATTGAAACCGTGAATTTCTTTGCTTCCTCCAAATTCAACCAGTACAACAGACTTCTGTTCACCTGGTTCAAACCGTACCGCCGTACTTGCAGGAATATTCAAGCGCATACCAAATGCTTTTTCGCGGTCAAACGAAAGCAATTTGTTCGCTTCAAAAAAATGATAGTGCGAACCCACCTGAATCGGTCTATCGCCTTCATTTTTTACAACAAGGCTAGTGGTTCTACGCCCCACGTTAGCTTTGATTTCCTCTTTTTTTAAAATGTATTCTCCTGGAATCATATGATTAAGATTTATTAACGAATAGGATCATGAACTGTTACCAACTTAGTACCGTCCGGAAAAGTAACCTCAATCTGCACATCATGGATCATCTCAGGAACACCTTCCATCACCTGGCTTCTTTTCAATAAGGTCGTACCATAAGACATTAAGTCCGCAACAGATCGACCATCTCTTGCTTCCTCCATAATCTGGGCACTGATATAGGCAATACATTCAGGGTAATTTAGTTTCACCCCGCGCTTGAGTCGCTTTGCTGCCAGTTCTCCTGCTAAATGCAATAGCAGCTTTTCTGTTTCTCTTGGTGTTAAACGCATAAAAAATAATTGTTTGTTATTTTGTTAAAGGAATTATTACAAGACCGGAATTGTAAAATATGCTCCAAAGGCAACACGGTTATATTGAGTTTTACCCATATCCATATGCCCTTTGTAGTTCACTGTATTACCTACATAACCAAGGTAAAATCGCAAATCCTGATTATGAAAAGGTTTATGTTGCAGGGTCGCAAAGTAGGTCCAGTTTTGACGGAAATTTTTGCCAACCTGATCGTCATCTCTCGATCCGGCAGTCTCATAACCACCTTTCAGCGCTACCTCCCATTTTGGACTTAAAAACTGATCATACCGTACAATTGCCGAAGCGTAATTGACATCCTTTGCCAAAACGCGTCCTGTCCCCGTACGTCCATAAAAGTCATTGATTGCCGATGATGCAATCAAGGCATGGTCAACACCCAGATAAGAATATTGCAGATCTAAATAGACCATTTGCTTCGGCGTTTTAAACTTGTTCGCCAAAGAGATGGAATGATTGGTATGTCCCTTTGCAAACTGGGAGATATTATAGGACCATTTTGTATTGATTTTTTTATCCATAAAGGCTCCTACCCAGGTAAAGTAAGCACCCATTGGCACATCAGATCGCACCAGATCACCTACTGCAAAACCATTTTTGGTATGCAAATCCATAAAACTATCGTTTGTCGTATTATAAACTTGTGCATGTAAGGAATGATTAGGATTGACTTCATAGGACAATGTTCCCCCTACCACAAATAAATTCAGGATACGGTCAACATAATCCGTGAATTTATACTCGTAAATAGGGTTATTCTCAAACTCGTAGCTACCCACAATAGCACTCTGCTTACCCGCTGTGACGGACCATTTCAGATCCTTTCCAAACTTATATTTGATATAGGCCATATCCAATGCCCTTGATCCATTGTCCTGACTGGTTGGTGCAAATGATCTATTCAGACGAAAACGTACTTTATACGAAAGCTGATCATTGTAATCACCGCTCATCAAGATGCGGGCATCGTCCAAATTTGCTTTTGCCTGACCGGAGCCATCGCTGTTATCAGCCTGCAGACCTGCACGAAGCAAAACATCCAATTGAAATGATTTTGCCCTAGCTGGTTCTTTTGACAATAAACTACTTCTGGATAATAAGCTATTTCTTTCTGCTGGAATGGAATCTGTTGGAGCCTGTTCCTGCGCATGTAATGCCGCAATGCCCAAACCCAACGTTGTAATAAGTGAAAGTGTTTTTTTCATCCGTATAACTTGCTTTTTGTTGGTGATGAAGCTATCAGATTTATTCTTTTATAGGTTTGAATAAATCGTGATGGTTTCATATGATATACCTATCTCTGGTACAAGTATATCACGGCAAATTAAAAATGGAATAAGGATGAGATTAAAATGAGATTAGAAAGCAATTTTAGGCAGCGTGACAACAACCTGGGTACCTTGCCCTTCTGCAGAATAAAGGTTGAGCTCAGCACCATGGAGATCAAAGATATTCTTGGCTAAAACAAGCCCCAGGCCATTTCCATAGATATCCCCGACATTGGAGGCGCGATAAAACGAAGTAAAAATATGGGGCTGATCTTTCTGCGGAATTCCGATCCCTTTATCAAATACTTTAATTGTAATATTTCGGTCATCACAGCTAATAGCGACCTGGACCTGCTCACCATTACCATATTTATATGCATTGGAGATGATATTGCTAAAGGCAATATAGAATAGATCAGGATTGGCAAGGACTGTTAATTCATCGCTATCTTCGGGGATCTGGGTAAAATCAAAAGACAACCTAAAATCCTTATGGATGCTTCGTTCAGCTTTATAAATTTCATACAGCAATTCATCAATGCGGATGACAACTTTATTATCGACCTCTCCCTTAAAGCCCATACGGGATAATTGGAGCAGATTATTAATGATGAGTTCCATCTTATCCGCGTACTTTGCGATCGTCTCCAATGAATAGTAGGCTTCATGTTCTTTGGGAATCAGATTTCGTGCAAGTTCCGCTTCACCACCAATAATGGTCAAAGGCGTTTTTAATGAATGGGATGCATTACCGATAAAGCTTTGCTGGGACTGTACCGAAATATCCAAACGACTGAGCATGGAGTTAAGGTTTGTAATCAATACCCCCAACTCGTCCTTAGCATTACTGAATTTACTGGACAGTCTATGGTCCAGATTGGCAATATCCACTTTTCCCAAGTCACTGTTGATATCCTTGATCGGCTTGAGCAGTCGGTCTGCAAAATAAAAAGACATTAGGACAATCAATAGAATAGCTAAAAAACCACCCGTAATCAAGGTACGATCTAATTGACGCTGCTCCTCGTGCCCATAGTCATCAATCCCTTCCGACACAACGATAAGATTGTCATGATGGAGATGGTCTTTAAAGAACACCGCGACAAATGCTGTTTTGTTATGCATATATCTACCTCTGCCATTTTGGATAACCTCTTTATAGAAGCTCATGGGCATCGGTAGATTAGGTTTAAACCGAATACTGTCACTTCCTTTCACCACACGGAGCAAGTGGTCTGTTCCTTCGGAAAGCTGTTTGAGGTATTTACGTTTTACCTGGATATAAAGTTCCTTGTTTTCTTCCTTTTGGTGGACGATATGATCACCGACGATGACTGCATTTTCTTCCAACCGATGAAAAAACTTAGTCTGTAGACTATCGTAGGTAAAATAAGAGACATAAAGGGCAAATACAACAAGCAGGAGCGTGCTGATAACAGAAAATAAAAGTACAATTTTGGTCCTAATTTTCATGACGGATGACATAGCCCATACCAATAACCGTATGGATCAGTTTACGGGCAAATTGTTTGTCAATTTTTTTACGCAAATAATTGACATAGACATCCACGACATTGGTGCTTAGATCGACATCCATACCCCAGACTTCCTCTAGTATATCTATACGTGTCAATACCTTATTACGATTAAGCATCAAGAATTCCAATAAGCGGAATTCCGTGGCTGTAAGTATGATCGGAGATTCTCCACGTTGAACAGATTTGCTATCCCGATCCAATTGCAGATCATCAAATGTCAAGACGTTCTTTTGTTCGGTCACTGTTTTGGATTTGCGGCTATAGCGATTTATACGAGCCTTTAATTCTTCTAAGCGAAACGGTTTGGTCAGGTAATCATCTGCATCACGTTCAAAAGCTTCCACAATATCTTCGGTTTGGTTCAATGCAGTGAGGATAATAATCGGAACTTCATTATTGGACATCCGGATGTTTTTACACACATCAAGACCATTCATGCCGGGTAACATCACATCCAACAAAATAAGGTCATAATGATTTAATCCGGCCATTTTTAGACCTGTATAGCCATCCATTGCAATGCTAATGTTATAGCCTTCTTCCTTTAGTCCTCTTTCTATCAAGGATATGACCGACGGTTCGTCTTCTATAAGCAGTAGTTCCACAGATATTGTTTAAAAAGTAAATTTAAGGTTTGTAAAATACAAAAATATCACTGATCGTCTTCGCTAAGCTATTGAAAGCCACAAAATTCACAACATTCTTGACTTTTATATGATATTTTTAGGGTGATGGAAACATGCTTGTTATTTTTCAGTCTACTATCAGCCTAATTTTACAAGATGGCATTTGAATACAATAATATCAAAATTTCTGCATGATTTTTACCAATCGGCAAAAGATTATTTCACAAACCAGCCAAATTTCAATACTTTCGTATTTTAATTTATATTTCCAATGAAACATTTTTTCCTTTGCATAGCCTTCTTCACATTAGTTTTTGTTAAAACCAGTTTGGCTCAACAAAAGGTCTTTAAAATAACCTATCAGTTTGCCGACCCCGAGACTGGCACAGATACATCAGCTTCTGAATTTATCAAAATTTTGGCGGGAAACGGAGAAGCATTGATGCACGCCTATATTTGTAAGGATCAAATGCGTGTAGAGAGTTTGCTGTTTGGAAAATCCATACAGATCAGCAATAGCAAAGACGAGACTTCTTATCTGATCGACGAAAACAGCAAAACATATACTTCAACGGATATTGCTACCGGCAAGCTTATTGAAACATCAGAAGGTGGAGATTACGCTTACTCAAGTGATTTTGAAATGAGCTTAATTCCGAATGAAAAGAAAATGATAGCAGGGTTGTCCTGCAAAAAAGCGACATTTAATCTAGCAGGCAGTAAAGATAAACAAACCGAAATCACAGTCTGGTATGCGGAAAATTTACCAAAATTATATTGGGGAACCTACGATTATCTAGAAAAGGTACCCGGAGCAGCACTATCTATCGGTGCCGAAGGTCTGGGAATCCAAGCGACGAAAGTTGAAGAAGTCCCTTACGATACGGCATTATTCGAAATTCCAGCAGGTTATGAAGAAGGAGAAGTAGAAGAAGCTTCCACTGATTCAGCTCTAAATGACCATTTATCTTGGTATCAAGATCCCAATACTGACTTTTTTGGCGTACAGGACAGTCTAGGCAATAAACTCACGCCAGCAAAATATGCTTCCATCTATGCGTATGTAGGTGATTATGCTATCGTCACTGATGCAGCTCAAATGTTTGGCCTAATCGACTTACAGGGAAAAGAAGTTATCCCTTGTCAATACGAATCGTTGAGTTTAGATACGGAAGGTGCACCATTGGTATTTATGAAAGATCAGAAATATGGTCTGTTGGATAACAATGGCAAACTATTACTCGCTGCCAAATATGATTTCATCTCCGTCCCAAGTTTAAGCCATGCCTTATATAACGAAGGTGACCTTACTGGTGTACTCGATCTAAAAGGGAACGTATTAATTCCTGCGAAATATGAAACTATTGCGGAGTATCGAGACAATCTGGCACTGATTATCGAAAATCTAACCTATCAGTTAGTTGACAAATCCGGCAAAAAATTGTTACCTACAGGTCAGGAATATTTATCTTTTGCTGGCGAGAAATTATTATTGGTTTTTAAAGACAATACCTATGGATATATCGACTATAGTGGCAAAGTGGTCATTCCTTTTAAATTCCAAAATGCACAACCCTTTGAAAATGGATTAGCCTTGGTCAGCGAAGACCTGGAGAATTTTTACTATATTAATGCAAAAGGAAAGTTTATAAAAAAGTATGAAGAGTAATCCACAAACATTCTACCTTTCAACATTGCATCGCGGGAAATACATGTTTATTCTATTGACCTCGATTCTATTGATAGGGATAGGGATGTCGAAAGTTCCGATTCAAGAAATTTATAAGATCATCATCGCTCTTTTGATGGTTCCCCTTGCACTGTATTTGGCGATCAAGTGTTCTACGCTGGATTCCACATGGCGGCTGGATGAAGATACACTCACCGTCAGCAATTCAAAAAAAACAGTTGAATTCCCGTTGAGCAACATTTCACATATTCGAAATCTCAGACGCTCCGGCGGCAATTTGATTATTATAAACCGAAACAAAGGTTCCGCTTTTCGTACCTGGCGTAATAAGTTATTTCAGAAAGAAGATGATCTGCCCCTATTGACCCAAGCACTCAAAGAGGCTAATATTGAGTATTACGATATGTAATAGCATACATTCCACGGTAACATTTGTTACCGTTTTTTGTAATAGCGGTATGTACCTTTGTCATATAAATTAAGAACAAGCTATGTTATTGGAATACATCAAACAACCATGGCCTTGGTATATTTCGGGGCCCTTAATTGCATTAGTCATGTACTTATTGCTAAAACAAGGAAAAGATTTCGGGATGTCGAATAATCTGCGGACGATGTGTACGGTATTAGGTGCCGGTAAATCGTCCTCTTTTTTTCGCTTCGACTGGAAGACGCAATCCTGGAACCTTCTTGTGGTACTCGGAACCGCCATTGGAGGATTCATTGCCCATTACTTTTTAAGCGACGGCTCCGCTGCGCAAATCAATGCAAAAAGTGTCGCTGATTTAAAGGAACTAGGCATAATAGATCATCTACAGGGCTATCTTCCCGAGTCTATTTTTATTTTTAACGGCTCTTGGTTTCAGTTTTTAATACTGAGCATTGGCGGGCTATTGATTGGCTTCGGGACAAGATATGCCGGAGGCTGCTCGTCAGGACACGCCATCTCAGGACTCAGCAATTTCCAGCTCCCCTCTTTAATTGCTGTCATTGGCTTTTTTATAGGTGGCATCATCATGGTTCACGTCTTATTTCCTTTAATCTTCGCATAAATGAAAGTAGTAAAATTTATATTGATCGGGATCTTATTTGGGATCATTTTATTCAAATCAGAAGCAGCTTCATGGTATCGCATTTATGAGATGTTTCAGTTCCGCTCTTTCCACATGTATGGCATGATCGGTACGGCACTCGCAACAGCGATTATCATTGTCCAAATTATCAAACGAAAACAGATTAAAGACAGCAATGGCATGCAGATCGCGTTTCAGGCCAAAGACAAAAGTATCACACGCTATCTCGTCGGTGGTACCATTTTCGGACTGGGCTGGGCAATGTCAGGCGCCTGTCCGGGACCTATGTTTGCATTAATCGGCTCAGGCTATTGGACATTGGGCATTGTACTGATCTTCGCTCTCCTAGGGACATGGATCTATGGTTTAATTAGACACAAGCTGCCTCATTAAGCCGAGAATAGACGATCATGAGTCTGTAGGTATAACAATAGCATTTGATTTAGCAAAAAATGGAACTACTATTTATAATTGGCTTTTTATTAGCGATATTGGTTGGGCTATCAATGGGTTTGATGGGGAGTGGTGGCAGTATTTTAACACTACCGATCTTCGTGTACCTATTTCATATTGAGCCTCAATATGCCCTTGATTATTCCCTGTTTTCCATTGGAATACTGGCCATAATCGGCTCAATTAAACCCCTGATCAGAGGTAAAATAGATCTAAAAACCACGGCTTTCTTTTTGGTTCCGTCTTTACTATCGGTCTACTTGACCAAGCGCCACCTGTTGGCTGCCATACCAACGCAATTTTATCTTGCGGAAATAGCGGTCTCCAGAAATCACATTATTATGCTGCTGTTTTCGATTGTCATCCTGATTTCCGCACTGGCAATGATCCGCAGAAGGAAACAGGTCGAAATATCAGCTGTCACCATGCATATTGGTCAAGTCCTCAAAATAGTTAGCGCGGGTCTGCTTGTCGGTGTCATGACAGGACTTGTTGGTGCTGGAGGAGGCTTTCTTATTGTACCTTCGCTGGTGCTGCTTTTGGGAATACCATTAAAACAGGCTATCGCGACATCGCTATTTATCATTGGGTTAAACGCCTCCTTTGGTCTGGTCGCCAACTACCAACTCTTGAACCACATGAATTGGCCGATATTGCTTACTTTTACATTAATCACTTTAATAGGTCTTCAGATTGGTTCCAAATGGAAAGACAAATTGGAGGTGGTACGACTACAGGGGATTTTTGGTTATTTCCTGATCAGTATCGGTATCCTAATTTTCACTTTCGAAATCATTCAATTCGTAAATCACTAAAAATCAAATATTATGTTTTTTCAACACATTTTTGAGTCATCTTTAGCACATTCAAGTTATTTAATTGGCTGTCAGGCCAAAGGTGTTGCCATGGTAATTGACCCCAAAAGAGATGTCGACACTTACTTAGCGATTGCAGCAAAAAACAATTTAAAAATTACACATATTGCTGAAACCCATATCCATGCTGATTATCTTTCCGGAACATTGGAATTGGCCGAACTAACCGGCGCCCAATGTTATCTTTCCGACGAAGGGGGCGAAGATTGGCAATATGAGTTTCCCCATATCGGATTAAAAGATGGTGATCAGATCCATCTTGGAAATCTAATCTTTAAGGTGCTCCATACCCCTGGACATACGCCTGAGAGTCTTAGTTTTGTTTTAATTGATACGCCAGCAACAATGGATCCGGTGATGATATTTACAGGTGATTTTGTATTTGTTGGAGACATTGGCCGTCCAGATCTTTTGGAGAATGCCGCTGGCCTCATTGGGACCAAGGAAGTCGGTGCGAAGCAGATGTTTAAGTCTCTACAGCATTTTTTAACCTTACCAGACTACATTCAGGTCTGGCCTGCACACGGTGCAGGTTCGGCATGTGGTAAAGCGCTGGGCGCTGTGCCGAGTTCGACTGTGGGCTACGAGCGGATTCGCAACTGGGCGCTGCAATACCAAAATAATGAAAGTGGTTTTATAACTGAACTTTTAGAAGGACAACCTGAGCCACCGCGTTATTTTGCCCAGATGAAGAAGCTCAACAAAATCAAGCGACCACTACAAACAAGCGTGCCTCAGTACCCGAAACTTTCAACGGCAGAATTCAACAAACTATATCAGGCAGGTACAACGATCATTGATACACGGCATAAATTTGACTTCGCCAAAGGCTATCTTCCAGGCAGCATCAATATACAGCATAATCGGACATTCAATACCTGGGCTGGCTGGATCTTGGATTACACAAAACCTTTTGTGCTGATCATGGATGAAAACGAAAAGGAAGAGATTGCCCGCAAGCTAATGCGCATCGGCCTCGATCATGTTGCCGGATATATTACTATGGAAACAATTCCTCAATTGGGAATTTCCTTGGAGCAACAGCAGCTTATTGGGTTCCAGGAGATGAATGCTGTACTGGAGAATCCGAATGTTCAGATTCTAGATGTTAGGAATACATCCGAATTTACAGCAGGACATCTACCACATGCCACACATCTCTTTGTGGGAACGATTGAAAACAACCTGGACAAAATTGATCGAACAAAAGAATTATACCTGCATTGTCAATCTGGAGACCGGGCGACAATTGCAGCTTCGATCTTAGCTAAAAATGGCATTAAAGACATTAAAATATATAGTGCCTCCATCAATGACTGGAAAGAAAAAGGTGGTCATTTAGTTAAATAGCCTATTGAAAAAATAGCTCCGGAAATAAATCCCGGAGCTATTTTATTTTTACATAACCTCAGCCATTCAGCTACTTCTATAAGCTATTCCTGTTAATTCGTAGGAATTCAATAACCTCATCTTTCTTTTCCTCCATCTTCCCTTTCTTCTCCACGAATTGATGATTATAGATGGTCAGATATTGATGGTCATCAGTATCCGATTCGTACACTTCTGCCGTCGCAAAAGAAAAATGCTCTTCTTCATCGGAAAGATGATCGTAGACATAGGCAAAATCATGATTGGCCAAAGTATTCGCCATAGCATCCTTGTCCTCAACAAATTTTAATCTTCCCGGCAAAATCCTCTTGTTCATCCAGATTTCATCTTTCTCTGAAAAAGGATAAATGGTAATACCCCGAAAAGCCATAATAATAGGTGTAATCAGAATGATTGCCATTTCAATTCCCCATACGGCCCAAAGCATCCCCCCTGAAACAGTTGATTTCTTCAAGCTAAATGTACCGACCTCATTTAAGCCCTGTAACGCCTCCCAGATAAAAGAGGGGTGCATAAAAAATGCCTTAAAGCCTTCCAGGCTAAAAGAAGATTTCACCCAGGTGTCTCCACCCATGGTACCTTCAGCATTATACATCAACGAAACAAACAGCGCCCACTGTGCATAAAAACCAACTATAGCAACGATCAGTGTGATTATAATCGCAACACCTTTGTTCCGAAGCTTCCATTGCTTGAAACAAAAATTAAGCAGATAAAACAATCCTGCTCCAAATCCAAGTGTGATAAAGACATTGAAATAGACAATCGGAATAAACCATTGTAAGGCGATATAGACAATTGCCAAAATAATTGATCCTACAATACCTAACACAAGCGAACCGATTAATGCGAAAGCAGGCACCTTCCCAGAAGGCTTATAATACAGATTTTCCATAAATTTATGTGTAATATTTGTTAACTCAACAGATAAATTTCCTAACCAAAACCAAGCCAATTATTAATAAAAAAATCACTTTTCGTCAAGATTTGATGACATTGATCTGGATCGGGCTGATTAATCGGCATTTCTTGAGACAATTTTGTAAGTTTGGAACATGAAAATCAAAATATTGTCCTTTCTAGCACTTATATGTGTCATAAATATTGGAGGACAGGAAGTAAAGGCCCAGAGAAAAGGATTCTGGCAGCAGAAGGTTGACTATACAATGGATGTCAACGTGGATGAAAAAGCTTATCAATATGATGGAAAAATGGCTTTGAAGTATAGCAACAATTCAGGCCAATCCTTAAAAAAAGTCTATTTTCATTTATATTTTAATGCATTCCAACCAGGATCAATGATGGATTACCGCTTGAAAAATATCAGCGATCCAGATAAAAGGATGGTATCAAATATTGGCACCAAAGAAAAACCAATATTGCAAAGCCGTATTGAAACGCTACAACCCAATCAGATCGGTTACCAAAAAATCAAAAGCCTCAGCATGAATGGGGTCAATACAAGCTATAAGATTGATGGTACAATATTAGAAGTTTCCCTACCAACTGCGATCCAGGACGGAGAAACAGCAAATTTTAATATAGAATGGACTGCACAGGTACCTGAACAAATCCGAAGGTCAGGCCGCAATTCGGCAGAAGGAGTGGCGCTTTCTATGGCACAATGGTATCCAAAGATGGCACAGTTTGATGAATTTGGCTGGCACCTTGATGAATATATCGGCCGTGAGTTTATCGCACCTTTCGGCAACTTTGACGTCACCATACACCTCAACAAGAACTATGTTGTCGGTGCTTCGGGGGTACTTCAAAATCCAAATGAGGTGAAAGGCTATCAGACAAAAGCTAAAATAAAAACCAATAAAGATAAAGCAACCTGGCATTACAAAGCCGAAAACATCCATGATTTTGTCTGGGCTGCAGATCCCAAATTCGTGGTAGATTCCGCCTCAAGCAAAAATGGCATAAAAGTTTACACGGTGTATCTCCCTACTGACAAAGAAGTTATATCAAACTGGAAAACAGCTCTCGGCCTATCAACTGAGTTTTTCGATTTCTGTAGTGCTAAATTCGGTAAATATCCTTGGCCGACTTATACCATTATTCAGGGGGGTGATGGTGGCATGGAATATGGCACTGCGACATTGATTACCGGTGGGCGTAATCTAAAAAGCCTTGTTGGTGTTATCTTCCATGAATCTGCTCACTCCTGGTATCAGCATCTATTCGGGATCAACGAAACCGTTGATGAATGGTTTGACGAAGGATTCACTTCGTATGTTGAAGAATTGGCCATGCAGCATCTTTTTGAAAAACGGGGCGCTATCGCATCAAATCCGCTGATCGATGCCTACCGGGCTTATTATAAGCTGGCACTTTCAGGCAAAGAAGAACCAATGAGCCTACTTGCGGACTATTATAATACAAATTATGGCTATAGTAACGAAGCTTATAATAAAGGAGCTGTGCTAGCTGAACAGTTGGGCTACATTATCGGTCAGGAGAATCTAGAGAAAACCTTTTTGAAATTCTACGATATCTGGAAGTTCAAACATCCTACACCCAATGATTTCAAACGTGTTGCCGAAGAAGTATCAGGAATAAACCTGAAGTGGTATTTCAATTTATTTATCAATACCACACGTCAAATTGATTATGCAATCGGTCACGTAACTGATTCAGAAATTCAGCTGCTCAACAAATCAAACTTTGCGATGCCACTCGATATACTTGTAGAATATCAAGATGGAAGCAAAGAGCTATTTTACATCCCTTTACGTGAAATGCGCGGTGAAAAACCCGAGGAAAATTTTGAGATATACAAGGGTATAAAACGCACGGTACTGATGGATTGGTTCTGGACCAACCCTGAATATAAAATTTCAGTCAATAAAGCTCCAAAAACAGTCACAATAGATCCATCGCTCCGACTTGCAGATATAGAATCAGCGAACAATAACCTGACACGCTAATTCAACTGTTGAAACATGGGCACTGTTTAAACATGAGCATCGCAGCAGATTAATGTAAAGATGTTCCATTGATGAGATCATAAAAATCATAAGAGCTGTATCGTATTAAAAATATGATACAGCTCTTTTTATTATACCTTCAACGGAATCACCATATTCCAGGTCCGTTCAAACTGATAAGACTCGGATCCATCTCCTGTAGCCGCAAAAAGATGTGTCGGTTTTCCGTTTTCAAATAGTAAAAATGGACGTTCAAAATTAGCTTGATGACTGACAGTCCCATCATTCCAGCGGATCGTCTTGGAATAGGCTTTGACCGCCTTTGACAGATGCCAATCGATTCCATCTTTCGAATAGGCATGGATGCCCCCCCCCTCTTCCCCACAGATTTTACCATAACGGTCTTTCATAATCAATTCAAAATGCCGGCCATTATGCCATACGAAAGGATCCTCTACATCATTCTCATGATTTTGATCGGTATGGAATGAAAAAATAGGCTTATTGGATAAACGAAGATAGGGCCCAAGGAACGAATCAGCCTGTGCTGCCCCTAATAACAAGGGGGGGCGGGAGTTCGACGGTGATGATTTATAGATCAGATAAACTTTTCCATCGGGCAAAACAACTGGAGAAGGATTTGACGTAATGGAAGCATCCCACTCGCCCTTCCTCGGATTCAAAATCGGTTGATCTACGCGCTTCCAAGGCCCTGATATCGACTTTGAATAAGCCATTCCGATGCGTTTATGCATCCAGGCTTTCTCACCCAGCCCCGATTCCCAAACATTCTCGGAATAACTAGGATTAGGCTCTTCATAATTGTTTCCAAAATAATAAAGTACATAATAGTCGCCATTTTTAACAATACGCGGATTATGGGTTGTACAACCATCAAAATACTTTTTTCCACGAGCCGGCAAGACCACCTCGACAAATTCATAGGGCCCTTCTGGGGTATCGGAAATTGCGCGAACAACTTCGGAATTGGTTACCCAATTACCAAAGCCATATTTTTTGCTCCAACGTGATGCAAACATATGATAGCGACCATCTTCGCCCTTAATCACTGAAGGATCCCATATCCAATAATCTTCCATAGCGAATCCGCCGCCCTTTGGTGCTGGGAGCAACTTATCAATAAATGCTTCTTCATACCGATTATCCACAGCAAATCCTTGCTGCGAAAGCAGCAGCATACTCGATGCACCAAGAACATTTTTCAGAAAGTCGCGACGGGAAGATCGTTTCATAAGATTGATTTTTGATGATATAACATACTTTTAATTGGTGTCTGCCTTTTGATACAGCGGTTTAAATCTCGACAACAAGATAAAAAATAACTCACTTGTTGCCAAGTTCTTTATATATTATTCCAAACACTATTTTCAAAAAAGAACTTCCATAAAAGGAAGCACAAGAAAGCCAAAGTCTGTCATTCCAAAAATTCAATGGCCCATTTAGCTTGTCAATTGTAGCTAATGTAGGATTAAACCGATCGGCGCAAAGAAGAAAAAATGTGAATAAGCGACGAAGTTAATCCGGTCTTGGTATATTTGTGTCCATGATTTACATCCATATCCCATTTTGCAAACAGGCTTGTCATTATTGTGACTTTCATTTCAGTACTTCACTGCAATACAAAACTGAAATGGTCGATGCCCTGTTGCGAGAAATCGAACTTCGATCTTCTTATCTGGAAGACCGAAAAGTTGAGTCCATCTATTTTGGTGGTGGGACGCCCTCCCTCTTGGAAGCGGATGAAATCGCTAGGATTATTGACGCTGTTGCCAAACAATTTGACATAAGCAACCAGGCCGAAATTACACTGGAAGCAAATCCAGATGACCTGAACGCTGCAAAAGTAAATGCATTAAGGTCATCAACTCCCATAAATAGGTTCAGTATAGGGATACAGTCCTTTTTTGAGGAAGATCTGAAATGGATGAATCGGGCCCACACCAGACAGGAAGCATCTGCAGCAATCATGCGTGTACAGGATGCAGGATTTGAGAATATCACCTGTGATCTTATTTATGGCTACCCCCTGTTGACCGATGAAAAATGGCGCTACAATATGCAACAACTGATCGATTTTGCAGTCCCCCATATCTCTTCTTACTCCATGACCGTGGAAGCCAAAACAGCACTGGATCATTTCATTAAGAAGGGCACGAGTCCTGCTATTGATTCAGATCAGGCTGCCGATCAGATGGACCTGCTGATCGAAACATTGAAAAAGGCGGGCTATGAACAATATGAAATTTCCAATTTCGCGAAAAATGGTTTATATGCGCGCCACAACACCAATTATTGGAAAGGTAAGCATTATCTTGGAATCGGCCCTTCAGCCCATTCATTCAATGGTCATTCCAGATCCTGGAATATCGCTAATAACGCCAAGTATATCGGCTCGATACAAACAAACCAGCTTCCACTGGAAATCGAGCATCTATCTGTGCGTGATCAGATTAATGAGTGTATCATGACCTCACTGCGTACGATGTGGGGACTTGATCTTGAACAACTAGAAAAGAAATTTGACTACAGTGTTAAGAGCAAAATAATGGAAGATGCCTTGCCATTTCTCGAACAACAGCAATTAATTTTAGACGATAACAAATTAAGATTAACAGATACTGGCAAACTAATGGCCGATCATATCATGTCCGAATTATTTATCATTGAAAATTAGCAACAAAAAAAGCTAAAAATTTACCAAAACAACAATAAATACCCTGTTTTTGTTTTGATAATTACGAAAATGAAAATCAAGTCTAATTTTTAGCGCTGTTTATCCTATGTTTGCAACATAATCTATTATAAAATATTATGTTACATAGACCTTCTTTTGATGCAGAAATCAAAAGTTACAGAGAACAGCAAAATGCAGCTGTTGAACTGATTCAAATCATTAGCAATCTGTGGTATAATCAGGCTGTTGAACTCATCCTTTTCAGAGAACAGCTTGTTGATGAAAAAGTGAGCGTGATTCTCAATCACCTCCGCGAAACTACTATCCTTACTGGCAATACAATGACCATATTTGATCTATTAGCTGTTGCCCGTGTACTGGAAAAATCAGCTTTAGCTCCTGCTCGAATTGATATTGGTCAACTTGCGGCTAAAGTCACCAACCGACAGATCAATTCGGAGGATTTGTCTTCTTTTATTCTCAATGAATTACAGGGAATCGCGGAATGGCAGGAATTAACACCCCGCGATGTTGTGCTCTATGGCTTCGGTCGTATTGGTCGCCTACTGGCACGCGAACTCATTAATAAATCGGGTTCTGGCAAGCAACTTCGGCTACGGGCAATAGTCACCAGGGACCCCAATGATGCCAAATCATTGTTAAAAAGAGCTGCTCTTCTGAAAAGCGATTCTATACATGGGGAATTTGAGGGTGAAGTGTATACAGACCCTGAAAAAAATGCGCTGATTATTAATGGTATCACAGTCAACGTTATCTCTGCTAAGCAACCTGAAGATATTGATTATACAACATACGGTATCAATAATGCATTGGTGATCGATAATACAGGAGCCTTTCGTGATGAAAAAGAACTTGCACGCCATTTAGTTTCTAAAGGCGCTTCGCAAGTCTTGTTAACGGCACCTGGCAAAGGCGTACCCAACATTGTTTACGGTGTAAACGAAAGCACGATAGATCTGGAAAAACAGGCTATTTTTTCCGCGGCATCCTGTACCACAAATGCTATTGCGCCAGTTTTGGCCGTTCTCGAAGAGAAAATAGGTATCCTGAAAGGTCATATAGAAACCATACATTCCTATACAAATGACCAAAACCTGGTGGATAATATGCATAAAAAATCCAGAAGAGGTCGTGCTGCAGCTCTTAATATGGTCATTACCGAAACCGGCGCTGGAAGTGCTGTTTCAAAAGTCCTCCCAACTTTAACTGGCAAGCTCACCTCCAATGCCATCCGCGTACCAGTACCGAATGGATCGTTAGCCATATTAAATTTAGAACTGACCTCAGCCACATCTTTGGAACAAATAAACACAATTTTAAAAACGAGTGCATTGGAAGGAAATCTTGTCGAACAGATTAAATTCTCCAGCAATGATGAGCTTGTATCGACCGATATTATAGGTACCACAGCTGCCGCTGTTGTTGATGGCCCCGCAACCATTGTTTCGGCTGATGGCAAAAATATTGTACTGTACGTATGGTATGATAATGAGTATGGCTATTCCCATCAGGTCATGCGTTTATCGCGGCATATTGCAGGTGTAAGAAGATACACGTACTATTAAAATCCAATTTTCAATATAAAATAGGGTATCCAAAATCAACGGAGCCCTATTTTTCTTTACTTTCGCTGGTCTACGCTTAGTGGCTCTTTTTTGGCTCTTCGCCGCTTGGTTAGTTTGCTTTTACCTTTGGAGCAGCTTTCTTCATATTTTTATAAATTGGCATTCTTCAAGTATTTCATGATAATGGGTGTCGCCCCTGCTTTCTGCTGTACATATTGGCGTGCGGATTTCGCTGCTTCCACGCGTTTGTATTGATCCTGCAATTGTTCAAATACAGCGGCAAGCCCCTCGCCGTTAGAAAAGGAGAAACCTCCCCCTTGTTCAATCAGATCTTTCGCTTCCTGAAATTTCTTAAAATTAGGCCCAAACAGTACCGGCATTCCATAAGTCGCTGCTTCCAATGTATTATGTATCCCCACACCAAATCCACCGCCGATATAGGCCACCTGACCATAACCGTACAAAGAAGACAGCAAGCCGATATTGTCTATGATCAATACCTTTCCTTCCGTTAAAGTAGCCGTATCATATTCTTTCATTTTTGAAAAACGAAGGGCTGCAGGCCATAGATTTAATATACTGACAATATGGCCCTCATCGATCTCGTGCGGCGCTAAGATCAGCTTATATTCTTGAAACCGTTGGAATAGCTCTTTCAATAATTTCTCATCCTCAGGCCAGGTGCTTCCTGCCACCAAAACAGGAGCAGTACCTACAAAATCCGCTATTAACGGTATGTCTTTCCGATTCTTAGGTAAGTCAATTACACGATCAAAACGTGTGTCACCCGCCAATCCCGCATTCCGAATTCCATATTCTTTCAATAAACGCACACTTTCCTCGTTCTGTACAAAGAAATAAGTTACGAAACCCAGAATCTTAAGAAAAAAAGTACCATAAGCCTGAAAGAAAATCTGTTCCGGTCTAAAAATCGCCGAAACAAGAAATAATGGAATAGACCTGCTGTGTAAGCCTTCAAAATAATAATACCAATATTCATATTTTGTGAAGACTGCAAATGAAGGATTGATCAGGTCTAAAAACAGCCGTGCATTCTGAGACGTGTCATAAGGTAAATAGAAAACATGATCCGCCAGATTAGTATTCTTTCTTATTTCGTAGCCTGAAGGTGAATAAAATGTTACAATTATTTTATGGTCCAAATAATTATTTTTTACGGCCTCCAAAACAGGTCTGCCCTGCTCAAATTCCCCTAGGGAAGCGAAGTGAAACCAGATATGTTTTTGGCTGGAATCAACCGTTTGTTTCATCCGTGAATACCAGTCTTTTCGTCCTGTCACCATGAGCCGCGCCTTGGCATGAAAAGGGGCCAAAATACGCAGTAAGAGTCCATAAAGAAAGATTCCAATTGAATAAAGCAAACGCATGTTGTTAAAATAATGTTTATCTTAGTCAAAGATATCAAACCCATTTCATTAATAAGGAAGCATTGAGTGGAAAATAAACATCGCAAACGGATTTTGATCACTGGAGCAGCAGGCTTCCTTGGTTCCCACCTTTGCGATCGCTTTATTGCCGAAGACTACGATGTTATCGGGATGGATAACCTGATCACGGGCGACCTACAGAATATCGCACATTTGTTCAAGCTGGAGAATTTCGATTTTTATCATCACGATGTTTCAAAGTTTGTCCATATTCCGGGACATTTGGATTACATTCTCCATTTCGCTTCTCCTGCAAGTCCTGTAGATTATCTTAAAATTCCGATTCAAACCCTCAAAGTTGGCTCACTGGGCACCCACAATCTCCTTGGTCTGGCAAGGGCCAAACAGGCCCGGATCTTAGTCGCATCCACTTCAGAAGTCTATGGCGACCCCTTGGTATCGCCACAATCAGAAGATTATTGGGGCAATGTCAATCCTGTCGGCCCCAGAGGGGTATACGATGAAGCCAAAAGATTTCAGGAGGCCATTACGATGGCCTACCATAATGCCCATGGACTTGATACACGTATTGTCAGAATATTCAATACTTTCGGCTCGAGAATGCGCCTCAATGACGGTCGTGCCATCCCTACTTTTATAGCCCAAGCTATTCGTGGCGAAGACATTACGCTGTTTGGTGATGGCTCACAGACGCGGTCATTCTGTTATATTGATGATCAGATCGAAGGGATCTATAGATTATTGCATTCTGATTGTATACAACCGATAAACATAGGCAACCCCGATGAAATATCGCTCTTACAGCTGGCACAGGAGATTGTCGAACTAACGGGCAGCTCCAGCAAGATCAGCCATAAACCCCTGCCGGTGGACGATCCCAAACAGCGGAAACCGGATATTGGCCTGGCGAAGGCAAAATTAAATTGGCAGCCCAAAATAGATCGAAAATTAGGCTTAGAAAAAACCATCGATTTTTACAGAAAGGTTCCTTTGGAAACCTTATCACATAAAGACTTTACATACTATAATCAAAAATAATGAGCAAAAAAATATTAGTCACAGGCGGAACAGGCTATATTGGTTCTCACACCGTTGTCGAACTACATCAGGCAGGATATACTCCTGTAATCATTGATGATCTTTCCAATTCAAATATCAAGATCTTGGATCAGATCGAGAAGATCATTGGTATTAAACCCGAATTTCATCAATTCGATCTTTGTGATGCCAATAAAGTAAATGAATTTGTAAAAAATAACAGCGGTATATCTGGGATTATTCATTTTGCGGCATCTAAAGCGGTAGGCGAATCCGTTCAAAACCCTTTAAAATACTACCACAATAATTTCTTCTCCCTGATCAACATCCTGGAGTCCTATCGGAACAAACCAATTAATTTTGTATTCTCTTCAAGCTGTACAGTATACGGCGAACCGGATACTCTTCCTGTTAATGAAAGCGCTCCTGTAAAAAAAGCGACTTCACCTTATGGCAATACAAAACAGATTGCTGAAGAGATTCTTGAAGAAACAGCCGCTGCGTACGATAACTATAACATTATCGCCCTACGTTACTTCAATCCAGTAGGTGCGCATGAGTCTGCCCTGATTGGCGAATTGCCGAATGGTGTACCTCAAAACTTACTTCCTTTCATTACGCAAACGGCTATCGGTAAAAGAGAAAAATTAACGGTATTTGGGGACGATTATGATACACCTGATGGTTCTTGTGTACGTGATTATATTCATGTGGTCGATTTAGCAAAAGCCCACGTCGCTGCAATCAAATTATTGGAAAAAGGAAATCCGAATGGCCAATACGACGTATTCAATGTAGGCACCGGCAACGGCTACTCTGTACTTGAAGCCATCAAAGCATTTGAGAAAGCCTCTGGTCAAAAATTGAATTATGAAATTGGCCCCCGTCGGGATGGTGATATCATCAAGGTATATGGGGATGTAACGAAATCGGCCAATCAATTGCACTGGAAAGCTGCACTGGGTATCGATGAGATGATGGCCTCCGCATGGGCATGGGAAAAAAATCTAAAAGAAAATCCGTTGGATTAGATAGAAGCCCATTGAGCTCTACACTTATTATGACCGTCCAGGGAACTGAGACGGTCATATTTTTGGCAGTAGTGAATTGGATTGTCTACATCCTTTCTCTTTTTGCAAAAGCTACACCTTGTTTGTGACGAAACAAATCTAGGTAAAATCGGATTATCTTTGTTAGCATACCTACACAAAGAACCGCGAGGTATTTGATAAATCCATTATCATTGATCCTTCATTAAAGCTAAATAACAATTGCAAGTCTTGCAATTTTCTTCGCCCTTTCTTGTAAACAGCTTATGGACAAGTTCGGCCCAAGTTCGCCCTCCTCCCAACTTGTAAAAAACGTGCAGGCACAGTGCAAGCACTGTAAAAGGTGGACTCAAGGTGGATTCAAAGTACACTCAATCTGCTTGCAGTACAAAGTTGGTAATAACATGGTACGAAGTTGGTAATAACATGGTACGAAGTTGGTCCCCAGCAAAGGGCACTAATGGTCGAACATATCAGGAAAGAAAAAGGTATAACTTAAATTAATTGAGTACGATATTGTCTAAACCAGATGGGCTGCTTGATTCAAAAAAGTAACAGAAATACACTATAAAGAGCTTGATAAAGGAGTAATTATTCTTCAGCGATTCATTGGAGGTTTTATCAAGCTGTTTCGGAATGAATGACTAAACAAGTTCTTTATCCGAAATATATTCCATCAATATACCTGCTTGTGCACCAAGTTTCTTTTTCAGGCGTTGCATTGATTTTTTGATCGCATCGGGGGTAACGCCCAAAACATTGGCGACTTCTCTATTATTTAGTCCCAATTTCATCAGCACGATCACACGCAGATTAGATTCAGTAAGATCTGGAAATTTAGCTTGGATATCTTGCAGTAAATTTGGGAATTCCCTAGTAATCAAAAGCTTAAATTCCTGCCATTTCTCATCGGTGATAAGATGAGACTGCAAAAGTATTTTAAGCTCATCCCGGTCTTTGATACTTGCCGCCCCCCGCTCTTCAAGCATAGACGAAAGGAGATCGATTTGTTCATTATTACGTCTGAGATAGACCATATACTCATCTATTTGGCTCTTGGAACTCATTAGCTCCTTGTCCAATTCGGCTTTGGTGTATTTGAGATTAAGCAACTGATATTCATATTCCCGCATACGCTTCCGTGAGCGGTATCGAAATGCGTTATAAATAAAGAAGAATAGCACCAATACAAACAAGCTCAATATCACCCACAATCTTGTCTCTGCACGCTTTTTCTTGATGAGTGCCTGGGCTAATGATAACTTGTCAGCATATTTCTGCCTGTCAGCCATAAATTTCAACTGGGACAAAACTGGATCACCATCCAGGAAGCGCAATGAATCCTGGAGTTGTTCAATACGCCGACGTGCTTTTAACTCTTGCTTCAGGTCATGATTTTGGATAGCAAGATTCAGCTTATGCTCTTCCAGTTCGAGGATTGTCTTTTTGTCATCGGTTCCTTCCAATAGTTGCTCGGTATCCCTGATCATTTTTTTGACCTCTTGGTTTGCACCCATTGAAATACGCAGCCGAATCCGCATCATTAAAGCAAAAATGGTGTTTTTATTATTCCCCAGGGATTTTGAAATTTCCAGATCTTTTTCTAAAAGTGATAAGGCTTTTTGATAGTCTCCCCTTCCTTCATAGACCCGCGCCTGATTGCCCAAAGTCTTTGCATAACGAAGAGAATCTTTCTCAGAAAGCGCCAGATTCTGCGCAATCTCGAAATTTTTCATTGCCTCCACGGTATCCCCACCACTTTTTAAGGTCAATAAGCCAAGGTTGTCCAAGATTTCCGCCTTAAATTTTGGAGAAATACCCTCCTGCTGTCTGCCAAGCTCCAAGTACTTAATTCCAGCGCTGTAATCTCCGAGCGTGCCAAAGAAATAGCCGAGCTTCTTATAAGTATGTGCTAGATCCAACGCCAGATCCTTGGGTATCTCCTCCAATCCTTTTTCGCCCTCTAAGAGTAAAGGAAGGGCCTCTGACGCTTTTAAGCACCTATACAGATAAAAACCGTACATGACCTTCACCCATGCGCTGACATTTTGATAATTATAGTTCTTTTCCAGATCCAGAGCTTTTAGGTAGTATTTGTCACTAAAACTATTTCTTCCGCCTTCACTGTCAAAAGATTGATCCGCTAACAAACAATAATAAATGGCAAGCAACGCATTGTCATTTTTCCGAATAGCCTGATTGAAATAGGGAGTTAGGTATCTGCTCAACGCCGCACTTGAAGCATGGTACTTCTGTGATTCACGGATAATTGTCTCATAAAAATTCTTTTCCTCCATCGAGGAATTAGAATCCATCATATCCATTCCAAAGACAGCACGACCGGAAATTATCGTTATAGAAAAAAGTACAATAAAAAATCTCAGCATACTGTCATCGAGGTCGAATTTCACATTAAAAATAAAAAATAATTTTAATTAAATCAGTATATAATAAAATCAGCAGGAAATAAAATGAGAAATGCCCTTTGCTCATCGTATTATTTCTGACCAACAGGATTATGGGCTTCGAAGAGACAATAAACCATGGAAGGAGTACACTTTAGTTTGCTACATCAACAAAAATCAGCATTAAGCATATAGAATATTAAAAACTATAAATGCGATTGGGTGTAATCGCTTTAGTCAGTCGAACATCGTGTTCATTTCGGTCAGCTATCCGATCGATCGGATTAAAAAAAGATAGTCCTACACGTTGGATTTCTGGCGCACAAAGTGCAAAAAACCGATCGTAAAATCCTTTTCCATAACCGACTCTATGGCCATCAACATCAAACACCAATAAAGGAACTAGGATAAAATCAATGGCCGCTGGCAGTACTGCTGTCCCTGAAACAGGTTCTGGAATACCCCATTCATTTGTTTCAAACACAGTTCGCTCATCAAGGATATAATGTTGCATGGAATAGTCGGCAAAATTCGATCGTGAGACAACGAGAACAACCTTCGGAAAAAATTCCTTCACATAGTTAATGATGGAATAGGTATCTGGTTCATGATATTTTTCAATTGGAAGAAAAACATGCATAAATTTAACTGCCGCTAGATCTATCATCTGAAATTGGAGCAGTAAATCGCGATTGAGACGCTCCTCTTCTTCCCTAGAAAGCTGGCATCTTTTTAACTTAAATTCCTGTCTTAATTCCTTTTTAGATTTCATGCTTAAAGATATATCTTTATAACATCATTTCGCGGGATAACAATGGACAAAATAGATTTCTTTCGTATTGGCAATAGTTGACAAAAGGACAAACAGTAAAAAAAACGGCCTTGTAGCGAGCGCTATCAAGACCGAATAATCAACCTAAACCTAAAATCTTATATTACTTTACGCGTTCGATATAATTACCTGTTTGCGTATCGACTCTTACTTTCTCTCCTTGGTTAATGAATAGAGGAACCATAATCTCTACTCCCGTTTCTACAGTAGCTTTTTTCAATGCATTCGTAGATGTATCTCCCTTTACAGCAGGTTCTGTATACGTAATTTCCAATTCAACACTTTTAGGTGCCTCTGCCATAATAGGCTCATCACTTTCAAATGCAATAATCACAGTCATTCCTTCTTTTAAGAAACGCGCTGAATCACCAAATAAAAATTTAGGAATATTAAATTGCTCGTACGTATTATTATCCATTACGACGAAAAACTCGCCATCTTCGTATAAGTATTGGTAATCATTCGTTTCAACACGTGCAATCTCCACACTCTCGTCCACTCTAAAACGATATTCTACTAATTTACCAGTCTTCACATTACGCATTCTTGCTTGATAAAAAGCGCGCAAATTACCTGGCGTACGGTGTATATATTCTTCTACGGAGACCAACTCCCCATTAAATCTTAAAATATTTCCTGATTTTACCTCTGATGCCTTAGCCATTCTTTGAATTGAACTTTAAACGGTTATCTCATTATTGAGTCGTCAAAAATACAAAAACTAATTGTTTTATTAAAATTTCATTCGCTACTTTTTGAAGTCGATAATAGAAATCTTTTCGTCACAGAATTCGTATTCTTTTTTTTGATTTGAACAGATAATAAGCATTCTAAAATCCCGCTTGGTACGGTCTATTAAATCCAGATACCATTCCTCTCCTGCTATATCTAGATTACTTGTTGGCTCATCCAATAATACCAGGTCTGTATTCGAGCAGCAGGCCAAAACTAATTTAACCCGTTGACGCATACCCGATGAAAAATATTTTATTTCTTTATCTAAGGCATTTTCCAACCCCAACAGATTCAAAACACTTTCTTTATCGAATCCTTGGAGATAAGGTTTAAACTGAAAGTGAAAATCGAATAGCTCACGCAAGGTAAACTCTTCGATCAATTCGACATAGGGTGCGGCGATAGATAGCTGCTTGTAAATCTGATCGATACCGATGATGCGCTCTCCATCTGTATAAATCAATTCGCCTTCGGAAGATGACAGACTGCCGGAAAGCACCTTTAATAAGGTCGATTTTCCGGAACCATTCTGTCCGAGGACAGCATAGCTCTTACCGGATTCAAAACGATAATTAATATGTCTGAAAATCCATTCGCGGTTATATCTTCGACCTATATCCTTTAACGTTATTTCCAAAGCTATGCGGTTGGGTAATGCGATTACATCGCTCTATTGTTGAATCCTTTCATGATACCTCTACCCGAATTGCGGATGAAATCCAAAATTTCATCACGGATTTCAGTAGCCTGATATTCAGCTTCAATAATTTCTATTGCTTTCGCTAAATTGCGGTTTTGAACAAATAGAATGCGGTAAAGGTTTTGAATTTCGGCGATCTGCTCTTCTGAAAACCCTCTTCTACGCAATCCTACGGAGTTAATTCCGGCATATGAAATTGGCTCACGGGCTGCTTTTACAAACGGTGGAATATCTTTACGCACCAAAGAACCTCCTGTGACAAATGCATGCGAACCAATTTTCACAAATTGATGTACTGCTACCATTCCTGCTAAAACAACATAATCTCCGACGGTGATATGTCCGGCAAGGGTACTGTTATTTGAAAAAACACAATTATCACCCACTTCACAGTCATGTGCAACGTGGCTGTAGGCCTGAATCAAACAATTCTTTCCAATGACAGTTTTATAACGATCCTTCGTTCCTCGATTAATTGTCACACATTCACGGATCGTTGTATTATCACCAATTTCTGCTGTTGTAATCTCACCATCAAATTTTAAGTCTTGAGGTTCACCAGAAATTACGGCACCGGGATATATCTTACAGTTCTTTCCAATTCGAGCTCCATCCATAATGGTCACATTTGAGCCAATCCAAGTCCCCTCTCCAATGACAACGTCTTTGTAAATGGTTACAAATGGTTCAATGACCACATTTTTAGCAATCTTTGCTTCTGGATGAATATAAGCTAATGGCTGTATCATCTATACTTCTTTAGTTGTTATTTACTCTTACGATCTGTGCCATAAGTTCAGCCTCACAGACAATTTTCTCTCCCACCATGGCCACACCTTTCATTTTAGCGATGCCCCTCCGGATCGGTTCCATCAGATCACATCTAAAAATAACAGAGTCTCCTGGGGTTACTTGTGCTTTAAAGCGTGCATTCTCGATTTTGAGAAATAAGGTTAACCAGTTTTCAGGATCTGGAACAGTCTTTAAGACCAAGATACCACCAGTCTGCGCCATCGCTTCTACTTGTAATACGCCCGGGAATAGTGGTGCTCCGGGGAAATGTCCCATAAACAAATCTTCATTCATGGTCACATTCTTTAACCCTACCACATGGGTTTCCGTTAGTTCTAAAATTTTATCGACCATGAGCATTGGTTGACGATGCGGAAGAATTTTCATGATTTCCACCGTATCATACAATGCGGGCATATTAGGATCGTAAACCTTTATCTTTTTGCGTGTTTTATCTTTTTTAATCTGCTCTTTGATTTTCTTTGCAAAGGCAACATTCGCAGCATGTCCAGGACGAGCGGCCATAATATGACCTTTCAAAGGCCTGCCCACTAGCGCCAGATCACCAACCATATCCAACAGCTTATGTCTCGCTGGTTCGTTCTGATGACGCAATTGATTATTATTCAGAATACCTTCTTTTGCTACAGCAACAGTTTCTTTATGGAAAAGATGAGCCAGTTTTTGCAACTCCTCCGGAGAAGTTTCTTTATCTACAATGACAATCGCATTGCTTAGATCTCCCCCTTTAATCAACCCGTGATCGACCAGCATCTCCAGTTCATGTAGGAAACAAAAGGTACGTGAAGATGCGATTTCAGCTTTAAAATCTTCTATTGACGTAATCGCAGCATGTTGACTGCCCAAAACAGGTGAATTGAAATCAATCATACAAGTCAGACGATAACCATCCATCGGCATACCCAAGATCTCGACTTTACGATCAGGCTCTGCATAATGAATATTATTGGAGATTTCATAGTAATCTCTATCTGCTTCCTGTTCTTCAAACCCTGCTTCTTCCAACAGTTTCACGAAAATTGCCGAACTACCATCCAATATCGGAATTTCAGGACCATCAATATCAATCAGGACATTGTCGATTTGTAAACCAATTAATGATGCCATTAAATGCTCTATTGTACTAACACTTGCTCCATTTTGAGAAATCGTGGTTCCCCTGGAAGTGTCTGTGACATTATCTGCATCAACCAATATCTCTGGCTGACCGTCTAAATCTACACGTCTGAACTTAAACCAGTGATTTTCCGGAGCTGGTTTGATTGTCATCGATACGATTTTTCCTGTATGAAGACCTACCCCCGAAATTTCAACCTCGTTTTTGATGGTTCTCTGTTTCACATTCATTTCTAATAACATATTTTTAAATCAAAACTTCTTTTGACAAAACCATCATGAGATTATAATATTATATCGAAATAGCAGCAAGCTAAGACTGCTCATGATAGCTTCATTACAATTAAATAACAGTTTATTTCAATGAAAAAAGATTATTTTAACTTCGATTCTATTAATTTCTCCAGCTCCTGGATACGTTTCTCCAACTCAGGTAAGCGCGCAAATATCACGTTTGATCGTAACTGCGGCTGATAAGGCATTACTGGTGTTCCGCCCCATTTTTTCCCTTCGTCTTTTATTGATCTGTTAACGCCTGATTGAGCCTGTATCTGAGAGCCTTTAGCCACAACGATATGGCCTACAACACCAACCTGTCCACCCAATACCACACGCTCTCCAATTTTTGAACTTCCAGAAATACCTGTTTGCGCAGCTATTACAGTATTTTTACCGATATCAACATTATGTGCAATTTGAATCAAATTGTCCAATTTGACACCCTCACGCACAATAGTTGCTCCCATTGTAGCTCTATCGATCACCGTATTTGCGCCGATCTCAACATTATCCTCGATCTGCACATAGCCTATCTGTGGAACTTTCTTATAAGAACCATCTTCCTGCGGAGCAAAACCAAAACCATCCGAACCAATCACTACACCTGAATGCACAACAACATTCTTCCCTACCTTACAGTCATGATAAATCTTAACGCCGGGGTAAAGCGTCGTATTGTCATCAATTGTGACCTTATCGCCAATAAAAACCTGGGGATAAATCTTAACATGATCTCCGATCTTAGCACCCTTACCGATATACGCAAAAGCTCCAATGTAGCCCCCGGCTCCTATTGTCGCCTCAGGATGTATAAAACAAGGTTCTTCGCGTCCACTTTTGTCAAGACGAAACTCATTATACATATTCAATATGGTAGAAAAAGCTGCATAGGCGTTCTTAACACGAATAATCGTCAGTGTGGGTTTGGTTGCTTGCATCAATTGCAAATCTTCATTTACAATGACTATCGAAGCATCAGTCGTATAAATAAAATGCTCATATTTTGGATTTGACAAAAAAGAAAGATCGCCTTTTTTACCTTCCTCAATTTTGGCAAGGTTACCTACAGTAACTTCTGGATTCCCTTCAATCCTTCCTTCTAATAATGTCCCTATTTGTTGAGCAGTAAATTGCATGGTACAAATCTATGTTTTTTTATTAAAAAATAACTATCCCATGGAAGGAATTGCAATATATCCGACCTCTTTTGGATAACATAATGCATATTTGGACACGTTTTTTGACAATGCTTCTAAATTTCCAAGATCCGACGCCTCAGTAATATCAACCAGTTCGCCCGACTTCAATAATATCTTGATTTGGTCATTGGAAGGGTCATATGCACGATTATGAATTTCCTGCGTAAACACATAATAATGAATATCCTCTTCCTTCACACCCAGAAACTGTCTCACGCTGTTTTTTACCTGTTCAATATAATCCGGAGAAAAGGGTTTGTTGCTCATGATTGAACGGTACAAGTCCCTTTTCATGATCCGCTGACACATTTTACTTAAAATTTTGTCTTCGTGCAGTTCCCATGTTTTTATCGCTGACATAATATCTGTATCATCTAAACGAGTAAACCAGTCCAAATGCAACGGGTCTGCCATAAAATTTGTACGATCAATCTCTTGGCTCAAAAACCAGTGGAATGCTGGAGTAGAAAAGAGTTGTACCCCAGATGCTGTTAAATATTTGGCTCTTTGTAAAATTTTAATCAATAATTGTTCTGCTCCTATTACCGTTTTGTGTAAATAAACCTGCCAATACATCAGTCTGCGCGCGATAAGAAATTTTTCCACCGAATAAAGCCCTTTGTATTCAACGACAATCTCGTCATTCACCACATTCAACATCTTTATAATGCGGTCAAATGAAATCACCCCTTCAGAAACGCCAGTAAAAAAACTATCTCTATTCAGATAGTCCATACGGTCTACATCCAATTGACTGGAGACAAGCTGATGGAGAAATTTTCGTGCATATTTATTATTAAATATATCAATCGCCAGGCTTAGTCTCCCGTCCAGATCCTGATTCATGCGATCCATCAGTAATGAAGACAGCAATTCATGCGAAACACCTGCAATTAAACTATGTTCCAATGAATGCGAGAACGGGCCATGCCCGATATCGTGCAGTAAAATCGCGGCTAAGACAGCTTCTTCTTCTTGTTCAGAAATCTCGATCCCTTTACTCCGAAGGGTTTCTAGGGCCATCGACATCAGATGCATTGCTCCGATAGCATGCTGGAACCGTGTATGTAAAGCTCCCGGATACACCAAATGTGTCATACTCACCTGCTTGACATAACGAAGTCGCTGAAAATAGGGATGCTGTACAAGGTCAAAGACCAAACCTGTAGGAATGGCAACAAACCCGTATACAGGATCATTAATGATTTTATTTTTGTTCAATGCGGCGATAAATTAATGCTACTTTTCAACATATTAAATAGAAAACCCAGTTATGTAACACACAAACTTATGGTTATCACTAATATAAACTTAAAACAAAGATAGTTAGTTCATCGTTAAGAAATGTTAAAAATAAATCTAAAGCACGATATTTGCTTATAATAGTACGATATTGAAATCCATTCAATAAACGAGGTATTTTTCTTTTGTTACGATTTGAGTAACATATCAACCTCTCTTATAGTAGACATATATAACAAGATGCAAAAAACACATATTCTCTGGGCTGATGACGAAATTGACTTTCTAAAACCTCATATTTTATTTTTAGAAAGTAAGGGGTATAAAGTTGATACGGTCAACAATGGAAACGATGCGGTTGAGGCCTTTAAAAATGGTTTTTTTCACTTAATATTTCTAGATGAAAACATGCCGGGATTAACCGGGCTCGAAACACTCGCGATCATCAAATCCATCAACCCCACAGTTCCGATTGTACTCGTCACCAAAAATGAAGAAGAGCACGTCATGGAAGATGCGATCGGTTCTAAAATAGATGACTATCTCATCAAACCGGTAAATCCGAAACAGATTTTGATGACCATAAAAAAACTCACTGAAAACAAACGCATTGTCAATGAGAAAACTTCCATGGCCTATCAACAAGATTTCCGCAACCTGGGCATGATATTAAATGACAACCTGGATTTCAGCCAATGGTCAGAAGTATACAAAAAACTTGTTTACTGGGAATTATCTCTTGAGAAGCTCGAAGACAACAACATGCATGAAATCCTGACGATGCAAAAGTCCGAGGCAAATATGCAGTTTTCAAAGTTTATCGAAAACAATTATATCAACTGGATCAGTAGACCTGAAAATGCACCTATTTTATCCCACCAGTTGTTTAAAAAGAAAGTATTTCCAGTACTTGAGGAAGAAATATCCACCTTTTTCGTCTTGATAGACAATTTACGTTATGATCAGTGGAAAATCATCAACGAAGTAATTACAGATTACTTCAGACTGGAGGAGGAAATCAATTATTTCAGTATTCTGCCTACAGCGACGCAATATGCAAGAAATGCCATCTTCAGTGGCTTAACCCCGCTGGAAATGGAAAAACGTTTTCCGAAGTTATGGCAAAATGATGAAGATGAAGGTGGCAAGAATTTATATGAAGATAAATTCCTTGATGATCAGATCAAAAGGTTGTACCGCAAACCAATAAAACATTCCTACACGAAAGTTTTAACACTTGAACAAGGGAGGGATGTTTTGGACAATCTTGGCAATATGATGCACAATCAGCTCAATGTCCTGGTCTACAACTTTGTGGATATGCTGTCTCATGCCCGGACAGATAGCTCCATGATCCGCGAATTGGCCAATGATGAAGCAGCATATCGATCGCTTACCTTATCATGGTTTGAACATTCACCCCTCCTAGAGGCGCTCAAATGGCTTTCACAGAAAAAGGTACGGGTTATTATCACCACAGACCATGGAACGATTCGTGTAAAAAAGCCAAGCAAAATCGTTGGCGATAGAAATACAAACACTAATCTCCGCTATAAACAAGGAAAAAATCTAAACTACATTGAAAAAGATGTGTTTACGATCAGGAACCCGCACGAGGCACAGTTACCCAAGCTGCATGTCAGCTCCACCTATGTATTTGCCAAAGAGGATTCTTACTTTGTTTATCCAAACAACTACAATCAATTTGTCAATTACTTCAATGGGACATTCCAACATGGCGGAATATCCTTGGAAGAAATGATCATCCCCTTTGCGACATACTCGCCGAAATAGTAATTTTGCAGCATGGAAATTATCGTAAATACAACAGCTGATCTTTCTGCTGCGGCACAAACTCTTTTAAATAGTTTTCCAACGGATCGAATTTTTCTATTATATGGCCCAATGGGGGCAGGAAAAACGACCTTTACAAAATATTTATGTGAACAGCTGGGCGTAAAAGACAGTACTTCAAGTCCCACCTTCTCCATTGTCAATGAGTATGACTCTGACAATGGGCCAATCTATCATTTTGATTTTTATCGGATCAAAGATGAACAGGAGGCCTTTGATTTTGGCTATGAGGAGTATTTCTATTCAGGCGCGTACTGTTTTATTGAATGGCCTGAGAAAATACCAAATTTACTACCAGAAGAAGCAAAAGAAATACAGATCAGCATCTTAGATGCGGCAACACGTAAAATTTCTATCCGTTAAACTATCTTTCATCCCCATTATGGCTCATCCGTCCTCTTGTCAATATATCCCTTCCGATACCCACGTACCGGGATTAGCAGCAATTCATGCCGAAAATCTAAGTTTTTCATTCCATGAAAACAATATGCAGTTTGCTGTTGAAAATGCGTCTTTTGCTATCGAAGGTGGGAGAATAACAGCTATTATTGGAGAGTCAGGAAGCGGAAAGAGTACATTACTTAGATTAATTTATGGTCTGTTGGAACCGACAAACGGTGTCGTCCGGTATAAAGGCTGGCAAGTGCCTACCCGCAAAGACAAGCTCATACCGGGACATGATGCCATGAAACTGGTGTCGCAGGGGTTTGACGATCTAAACACCTATGCGAATGTATGGGATAACGTTGCTTCACAGCTACCTAATACGGATATCAAGCGGAAACAGGATAAAACCGCTGAAATTTTACAACGCCTGCGCATAGATCATCTGGCAAAGAAAAGAGTTGCTGACATCAGTGGCGGAGAAAAACAACGTGTTGCCATCTGCCGCGCATTGATCAATGAACCGGAAGTATTGCTGATGGATGAACCATTTAATCAAGTTGACGCATCCTTTCGAGACACGTTGCAGCAAGACATCAAAGATATCGTTAAGGAAACAGGTCTTACGATCATCCTCGTTTCACATGACCCCACAGAGGTACTCGCGCTGGCGGACAACCTTATTGTCATGAAATCGGGAAAAATATTAGATCAGAATAATCCTCACCTATTGTATAGTCAGCCATCACATCCTTATACGGCACAATTATTGGCAAAAAGCAATATCCTCAGCCCCGAAAAAGCTCAAAATTTAGGTATCCAAAGCGATAAGTCCATTGCCATTCATCAAGAATGGATTTCTATTTCGCCCACAGAAGCGTCGTCTTTCTTTGTCAAAGACATTAAATTCAGAGGTTTCTATTACGAACTTGTAATTTCCAATACTATCGTTGATCTGCATTGTATCAGCACCTCACAGTTAATCCCAGAGAAAAATCAAGCCGTTGATCTAACAATATCCAATTGGATCGCTTTCGATTAATGTAAGTCCGACAACCAGGATAGAAATGCATCAAACCATTTTTTTTCCGAGGTTTTATTAATTAATCCAAAGCCGTGGCCACCTTGATCAAAAACATAAAGCTTATTTGGGACATGGACTTTATCCAATGCAGCCATCATTCTATAGCTGTTTTCGATCGGAACAGCAGTATCATCTTTGGCATGCACAAAGAAAGCAGGACAGACTTCAGGTGAAACCTGTAGATCTGAAGAGAACAATTGAACTAGTCCTTCGGAAGGATTTTCTCCAAGGAGATTGATTTTCGAACCTTTATGCGTCACATCGTTCTGCATCGAAATAACAGGATATATCAATCCTGCAAAGTCTGGTCGCAATGAGATATGAGCTGGATTACTGATGTAAGCATTTTTAAACTTAGTCATCAGTGTTGATGCTAAATGCCCGCCAGCTGAAAAACCAATAACACCAACTTTTTTAAACTTTGGATTTGATTCCCGGATCAGCTGTATTGCACGTTGGGCGTCTTGTAGGGGTCCGATACTTTTATCCCGCATAATATTAGGGGACGGTAATCTATATTGCAAGACATAGGCCGCATATCCATTGCTTACAAGTTCTTTGGCAACCGCATGCCCTTCGTGATCCATTGCAATATGCGCGTATCCTCCTCCGGGAATAACGAGTACGGCGATATTTTTAGCTATATTTTGATCCGGGGTGTAAATAAATAATTGCGGTCTGTTTTTTTCCAGAGAAGCTTGGGCTTTGTCCGTAGCATTTGGAATTGAATCCTGATAAAGATTAATCGCTTCCTGAGCTTTGGCAAGCGAAATTATAGCGCATAAGATCATAAGAATTTTTTTCATCCTTTTAAATTTGGTTTTTCAGTTATGGTTAAGCTATCAGAGTTATTTATCCCACGATGTGATTACTCGTCCATATTTGTGATTCATGAGTTCGTTTACTCATTATTTTTGTAAGACATCCATGAGCTCATTTCGTTCGTTTCACTCTTTTCGAATAATTCAAGATAGTTTCATCTGTATTGTATTTTATGGTATTAGGCTTTCATTATAGCGAGGAAACTACCAATAAGTCCAAATCTTTTGCGGTCATATTAAAGCGGGACGCCATATCGGCATTGGTTAGGTTGCCCTGATAAAGATAAATTGAACTTCTTATCCCGGGGCTTTTCCAAATTGCATTTTTCAATCCACCCAATTCGGCAAAATCCAACAAGATCGAGGTAAAAATATTACTCATGGCATAAGTTGCTGTACGAGCTACCCGCGACGCAATATTAGGGACACAATAATGAATGACATCGAATTTTCGAAAAACGGGCTTATCATGTGAAGTTACTTCCGATGTCTCAAAATTCCCCCCCTGATCAATACTGACATCAATAATAACCGAGTTCGGCTTCATCTTTGACACTGTTTCTTCGGAAATCACACAAGCAGAACGGCCATTGCGTGCGCGCAATGCGCCAATAACAACATCTGAACTGATTACGGCTTTATTGAGAATGATAGGCTGAATGACCGAAGTGAAAACCCTGCTTCCGAGGTTATTTTGCAAACGTCGAAGTTTATAAATTGAATTGTCGAATACTTTTACTTGTGCGCCCAGGGCCAAGGCAGTACGAGCAGCTTGTTCCCCCACTGTTCCTGCTCCGATAATGACAACTTCAGTAGAGGCGACTCCGGTGACACCGCCAAGCATGAGTCCTTTTCCGCCGAAAGCATTACTTAAATATTCTCCGGCGATCAACGTTGCCGTCGCCCCGACAATCTCACTCATTGCCCTCACCACGGCCAAACATCCACCTTCATCGCGTAAGTATTCGTAAGAAATTGCTGTGATCTTCTTATGCATAAGTGCCTTTAATACCTCTACATTCATTAAAGACGGTTGCTGAGAAGATAATAGCACCTGCCTTTCTTTCATCAATTTGACTTCAGATACAGTAGGACTGCCAACTTTAATGATTAAATCTGCCTGGTATATTTCTTCTCTAGACGTCACGATACGGGCCCCTTGCTCACTATAATGGTGATCCAAAAAATTAGCCCCGGCTCCAGCTCCAGTCTCAATTAAGACCTCATGCCCGTTTTCGACCAACAGTGCCACAGCCAATGGTGTTAAACATATACGCTTTTCCTGAAGTGAAGTTTCTTTTGGAATCCCAATAAAAAGACTTTTTCCATTCTTTTTCTTCTCAAAAAGCATCTCTTTTGGAGAAATCATGGCCTGGCTCGCAAGCTTTCCTAACTCATTCATTTTATTAAATTGACTTTAGTTAAAATTACGATAAATAATCAATCTAATCAAACGCAGATAAAATTGCTAGAATCACTGCTCGCTGCCTGCCCTTAACAGCAGGCCATCGATCTTTGGTTAGCCTTCAGCAATCATTGGACAGTATAAAGATTAATGCATATAAGACCATGGGAATGAAACAAAATTATCTACATTTGTCTAAATTAATCAGATATAATACGATGCTAAGTAAAATCAGTATAGTACCCAGGTGGATCATTTTTTTATTGGATATTTTCAGTGTCTCTGTTGCCTATCTCCTTGCAAACATCATTTATTACGATTTTAATTTCGATTTTCTCCTTGATATCGATTTCAGCATAAGGTATATTTTATTTGTAAGCGTTTGTTCCCTATCCTTTTACCTGTTCAAGATGTATACCGGGATCATTCGTTACACAAGTGCAATTGACTCCATCCGGATATTATCCACCATCATATTTAGTGTTTTCATGCTTTTAATCATCAAATTGATTATTCAGGCTAATGAAATTGAACGTAATATCCCTACCGCATTAATTATTTTCTTTGCTCTCTTCTCATTTTTAATATTAACCGTATATCGAACTATCATCAAAATTTTCTTTCTCTATACTAAAAAGGTCAATGGCACCAGAAAGAAAACCCTGATCTATGGCGCCGGTGATCTCGGCATTGCTGTAAAAAGAACATTAGATCACGATCTGAGATCGAAAAATGCGATCATCGGTTTTCTGGACGATAACGACCAGAAGATCAACAAAGTGATTGATGGCACCAAAATTTACTCATCTAAAAAATTTAACCATCTGATCAACACCCTGAATGTTGAAGAGGTCATTATTGCATCACACAATATTCCCTCAGAGCGCAAAAATGAAATTACGGATATTGCTTTGGAAAGGAATGTTAGTATCTTAACCCTTCCTCCTGTCAAAAAGATTATGAATGGGGATCTTAATCCTAATCAGATCCAAAAAATAAAAATTGAAGACCTATTGGAAAGGGATCCAATCAAAATCAATGACGATCATATCCTAAGCCAAACAAAAGGAAAAAGAATTCTTGTTACCGGCGCTGCTGGTTCCATCGGGAGTGAAATTGCCTCTCAGTTAGGAAAATATGAGCCGCAAATGATTATTCTTTGTGATCAGGCAGAATCGCCATTGCACAATTTACAACTGGATTTGCAGGACGAATTTCCAAATCAGGTATACCATACCTATATCGCGGATATCCGAAGTACAGAAAGAATGCGCTTGCTCTTTGAAACATTCAAACCACATTATGTCTATCATGCGGCAGCTTACAAACATGTTCCTATGATGGAAAATCATCCGCTTGAAGCTGTACAAACGAATGTTATGGGCACGAAAAATCTGGCCGATTTAGCTGTGGAATTTCAGGTCGAAAAATTTGTTTTCGTTTCAACAGACAAGGCCGTTAATCCAACAAATATTATGGGGGCAACAAAACGAATCGCGGAGATATATGTACAGTCGTTGAACAATCATTTGGAGAGTTTATCAACTGGAAAAGTCAGTACAAAATTTATTACTACGCGTTTCGGAAATGTTCTTGGCTCAAATGGTTCTGTTATTCCTCGATTTAGAGATCAGATCCAAAAAGGCGGGCCTGTTACAGTAACGCATCCTGAAATTACACGTTATTTTATGACTATACCCGAAGCCTGTCGACTCGTTCTTGAGGCTGGAGCAATGGGGCAAGGCGGAGAGATCTTTGTTTTTGACATGGGCAAATCGGTGAAGATCGTTGAGCTTGCCAAGAAGATGATCCGTCTTTCCGGATTTAAGCCAAATGAAGATATCGAAATAAAGTTTACCGGTTTAAGACCAGGCGAAAAACTCTATGAAGAGTTGCTAAACGACCTCGAGAACACCCTTCCGACACACCATGAGAAAATTATGATCGCCAAAGTGCGCGAAAATAATTATAACATTGTCAGTTTAAAATTAGCGGAATTAAAAGAAAGATTAGCCACTCAAAATAAGAATGAGGTTGTTTACCAGATGAAGCTTATCGTTCCGGAATTTAAAAGCAAAAACTCGATCTACGAACAATTGGATAAAGAAATCGAATTATCAAATGCGTCCGAAAACAAAAGTTAATTCACTTTAAAATTTCCAAAACACTTGCAAATTTGCTCGAAAAGTGTATTTTTGCAATCCATATTTTACTGATTAGTAATGTCTAAAAATACAAATAATACAAATCAAGGTTTAAAACCTTCAAAAGGATCTTTTTTTCAAGATAACCAAAAAAGCGTTGCGTTTATTTTAGGTGGTATCGTTGTATTGATATTGCTTTACTTTGGATACGAGAAATTGTATTTGCAACCGCGGGCAGAAGAAGCATCAAATCGTATGTATAAAGCCGAGCAGCTTGTTACAATTGACTCTTTACAGAATAAAGCGATTACAGGTGATGGATCATTCCTTGGTTTTAAACAAATTGCCGAAGAATATTCAAATACAAAGTCCGCAAATATTGCAAATGCATATTTAGGTGGGCTTTACCTACGTCAAGGAAAATTTGATGATGCTGTAAAAGCATTGGAAAAATATTCACCTACAGGAAGTCAAATCTTAGACCCACTGGTTATCGGTTTAACAGGTGATGCCTATTCAGAGTTAAAAGACTACAAAAAAGCAGCTGATTACTATAAACAAGCATCTGAAAAATCAAGCAACTCATACACAACACCATTATTTCTAAAAAAATTAGGTCTTGTTTATGAAGCACAGAACGACTACAAAAGTGCTGAAACAGCTTACAAAAAGATCAAGACAGATTTTCCGGAAAGCCAAGAGGCTTCTACTATCGATGGTCTATTGGGTAGAGTACAAGCACATTTATAAGAAATCATAAATACACAAAAAAGAGGCTATTTGATAGCCTCTTTTTTTGTGACCATCTAAATTCATTATCTTTGCATCTATTATGGCAAGTAGCATTAAAAATCTATCAGACTTTTCGCATATCCAAGTTGCGGATGCAAGTCCATTCAAATTTGCAATTGTAGTTGCACAGTGGAATGCAGAAATTACTGGTGCATTATTGAACGGCGCAATCTCAGGTTTAGAAAAACATGGCGCAAAAGAAGGTAATATCGACATCATTGAAGTGCCTGGGAGCTTCGAGCTGACTTCCGGAGCAGATCTGGCATTGAGAAATCAAAGCTTTGATGCTGTCATCTGTTTGGGTTGTGTCATCCAGGGAGAAACCAGACATTTTGATTTTATCTGCCATGCGGTTGCAAATGGCGTGTCAAATGTAGGACTAAAATATAACAAACCTGTTATCTTTGGCGTACTAACAACGGATAACCTTCAACAAGCTTTGGATCGCGCTGGTGGTAAACATGGCAATAAAGGAGAAGAAGCTGCTATTACAGCAATACAAATGGCTGCCATTGCTAAAAAATTCTAGTTTGGTATCAATTTTGTCTATTATTTAATC
The DNA here is from genome assembly GCF_002000245.1 of Sphingobacterium sp. CZ-UAM. Classification (GTDB taxonomy): domain Bacteria; phylum Bacteroidota; class Bacteroidia; order Sphingobacteriales; family Sphingobacteriaceae; genus Sphingobacterium. Next base: position 247,523 of record NZ_MTCM01000006.1, read on the forward strand.
ATGAAAAAGTATTCTGGGCCAAAACATAGCAACGCACGAATACTTTTATTTTAAATAAATCGATTAATAAAGTATGATAATATCTTATTAATCGATTTTTATTTTTTAGATATGATTATGAAAACATTATCGAACATACTTTTAGTATTGATGTTATCGTTCTTCGGTTTCGGACATTTATCCGCCCAGAATGATAGTCTGAACAAACAAATCTGGCGTAGTATCGGTGGCCAAGGCAAATGGGACTCCCTACAGTATCTCGCCTTTTCCGCGAAAGGAAATACAGTATCCGAAGAGTTATCCAATGAAGAACGTAAATTCCTTTTTAACCGAACCACGGGAGAATGTAGATTCGACGGGTTCAGTGGTTCTGATCAGGTAACCTATTTATTCAATTTTAAAGGAAGTAGCGCCGATAAACTTTTTATTGCCGGCAATGTAGCTACTGACGGACAGGAAATAAAGAAATCCATAAAAAATCAACTTTTTGCGGATCTAAATCTGCTTCTGCTACCGACGCTAATAGAGCAGAGAAGTGTGCAGTTTAAAATTCAGGAAGAACGATTTATTGGTGGACAAAAACTCACCATCGCAAGTATTACCTCATCAGGCCCAGTTCTCGGCTCGAAACTGGACGGCTTAATCTATATCGATCAAAATACGGGCGAAATTACACGCTATGAATACACTGATAAATCAGAAAAAATCAGTTATGAGGTTGGCAAATACAAAGAAATAGGAGATGGGATACGTCTGCCTAGTTTATTTAGCGCTGCAAGCAACGACAAGAGAACCTGCGTATTCTCTTCGATTTCTTCCTTTGTACAAGTCGAGCAAAAGAAATTTAAAGAATTATAATTATGATCAATTGGATAGAATTAAATACAGAAGAACAATTACAGGAGCTTTATCAATCAGATAAAGTTTCCGCCATATTCAAGCACAGTACGACTTGTGGCATCAGTAATATGGCAAAACGCAGCTTGGAACGGATGTCAAATACTGCTGATCAGGACTATTCAATTTATCTTTTAGACCTGTTGCGCTATCGTGCGCTTTCCAATGAAATTGCACAACGCTGGAATATCGAGCATCAATCCCCGCAGATACTTATTGTCGAAGGTAAAAATAGTCTTTACAATGCTTCACATGGGGATATCCAGTTTGACGAAATTGAAAAATACCTATAGTTATTTGATCTTAAACACTTTGCCCTCATCATAGGCGCTCCGTGTGAGATTATCCCAAGTCATCATTCCTTTGGATTTTTTCCTTAATTCACATGAATTTTTGGCAACGATGACTTGGGATTCCCCAACCACTTTTACCGTATTCTGTCGAATGACAGTCATTGTCCCTTCATACCTATATCTTCCGCAGACTCTTCGGTTAGCGTGGATGGCATCTGTAAAGTCACAATTATTTGACGGGAGCTGAGCTGTATCTGTTTGATTATTTATAAATCTCTACTTCTACCTTGCCATCTTTGGTTACGGTCCCTCTATACATACCTTCTGTATTAAACGGCATAGCGACATGTCCCTGTTTGTCCATGACGATCATTCCACCATCCCCGCCCATCTTTCCGATTCGATCAATGACTTCTTGGCCGGCTTGCCATACGTTATCGTTTTTATATTCCATTAAGGCCGAAACAGAGTATGCTGCTACATTACGTATATAGAATTCGCCCCATCCGGTACAGGAAACCGCACAGGTCGCATTATTCGCATAAGTTCCAGCACCAATAATTGGTGAATCGCCTACGCGGCCAAATTTTTTGTTGGTCATCCCTCCGGTCGAGGTCCCTGCAGCTAAATTCCCCTGATTATCCAATGCTACACACCCTACCGTTCCAAATTTATAATCCTTGTTAAGGGTTCCTAAACGTGAGCTCTGCTTTTGATCGTGATCCAGCTGTGTTTTGGTACTGTCGCCTTTTTTAATTTTTTGCAAGGCATCCCAGCGTGTTTTAGTCCAAAAGTAAGATGGATCCACAAGTTGCAACCCGACTTCTTTGGCGAATTCTTCCGCTCCTTTGCCTACCATCATCACATGTTCGGATTTTTCCATCACCGCACGCGCTGCAGAAATGGGATTTCTAATGGTTGTAACCCCAGCAACTGCACCCGCAGCCAGTGTTTTACCTTCCATGATAGAGGCATCCAATTCATTTCTTCCCGCGTTTGTAAATACAGCTCCCTTTCCGGCATTAAACAAAGGAGAATCTTCCATCACATGAATAGCGTGTTCAACCGCATCCAAACTGGAATGTCCCGCCTTCAATTGGTTATAGCCGGCATTCAAAGCTTGTTCTAAGACAGTTTTATAAGCCTGCTCCATCGAGTCGGTCATATTTTTTTTCAAAATTGTCCCTGCTCCACCATGAATTGCCAGAACAAATTTTTCTTTCATTTCTTCTTTTTTATTTCCATCGTTGCGATTACAGGAAGCCGTAACCGCAGCAGCTCCGATAATCATCGCTATCATTGCATGTATCTTCATATTATTCTTGTATATAGCCTAAATTTTGCATCCTATTTTTGGTCACAAATATTTCATCGTAGGAAGCGAAGAATTTTTACGTGCACAGTTTGCTGCCATCATTCAAATAAATTCCCATAATTGACAGACGAGGCGGATTGGCTGCAAATAATTACCGAAGAAATGAAATGTTTTTTGTCCTATTCATCGTCTTTGTCCCACCATTCAGAAGCCTGTAAATCATCTATTTCACGACGATCTTTCTTCGTTGGTCTTCCTGTTCCGCGGTCACGTTTAAGCACTGGCGCCTGAAATACAGATTTGTAGCCAACAGTATCTTCTACCGGGGTTTGATCTTCATAAAACTGCACCGCAGTTTTTGCATCCACCCTTCGCTCAAGAAGACCAATCACCTTAACGACCTTCTTCTCTATTCCTTTTTGGATATGATAGACATCGCCGATCTTCACTTCGTAAGAAGGTTTAATATTTTGACCGTTTAGCTTTACCCGTCCCGCCTTACAGGCTTCGGTCGCCAAAGTTCTTGTCTTAAACACTCTTATCGACCATAAATATTTATCAATTCTCAATTTTTCTGATGCTGCTGCCATAGCACAAAAATAGTTATATTAGCAAATTATCGTGGTATTTCCACCCAAAATTAACAGATTCCCCGGATGAATATTTTCTTCACTGCTGGGGAGAGATCGATAAAGTTGCTTTTAAATACAACTTTATCTAAGTTTGTACATCAAAATAAACAAATTCAAATAAGCAAACAAATAATATGGTAGAGCCACTTAAAAAATTGATTGAGGAAGCTTGGGAAGATAGACAATTATTGGAGTATAAAGAATATACAGAAGCGATTCGTACCGTGATCATGAAGCTAGACAGCGGTGAAATCCGTGTAGCGGAATTGATCGGCACGAGATGGCATGTAAATGACTGGATCAAGAAAGCTGTGATCTTGTATTTCCCGATCAACGATATGCGTGAAATGACAGCTGGTCCTTTTGTATTCCATGACAAAATGAAGCTAAAAACAGACTACAAACATACTGGTGTACGGGTTGTTCCTGGTGCTTCTGCCCGTTTGGGTGCTTATTTAGCAAAAGGGGTCATCATGATGCCTTCTTATGTTAATATCGGAGCCTACGTAGACGAAGGCACAATGGTAGATACCTGGGCGACAGTTGGATCTTGTGCTCAGATCGGTAAACATGTGCACTTAAGTGGTGGTGTTGGTATCGGTGGCGTACTTGAGCCAGTTCAGGCAGCTCCGGTTATCATTGAGGACAATGTATTTATTGGATCAAGAGCGATCGTTGTTGAAGGTATTCGCGTCGAAAAAGAAGCGGTGTTAGGAGCAAATGTCGTATTGACTGCATCAACCAAAATTATTGATGTTACTGGACCTGAACCAGTAGAATACAAAGGCTATGTCCCTGCCCGTTCGGTTGTCATCCCTGGATCTTATACTAAAAAATTTGCCGCTGGCGAGTATCAAGTTCCTTGCGCATTGATCATTGGTCAACGCAAAGAATCGACCGATAAGAAAACATCATTAAATGATGCTTTGCGTGAGCATAATGTGGCTGTCTAATTCAAGATCAGAATTAAAAAAATAAAAAATGAGTGCATTTGTGGATCGAGAGGATCTGAACATGGCGTTGGAAACGCTGAAAGCTGGTGGGTTAATCTTATACCCAACAGACACCATCTGGGGAATAGGCTGTGATGCCACCAATCCTGATGCAGTAGAGAAAGTCTTTCAGTTGAAAGGGAGAGATAAGTCCAAAAGCCTAATCGTCCTTTTACATAACGACAACCAATTGGCTAGTTATGTAAACGAAATCCCTGATGTTGCTTATCAACTTATTGAATATACAGACAAGCCCTTGACCATAGTCTATTCGAATGCCAAAAATCTTGCCCCCAATGCCATTGCAGAGGACGGCTCGATCGGCATTCGAATTGTCAAACATCCTTTTTGCGAACAGCTACTGCAACGTTTCCGTAAGCCCATTATCTCTACATCCGCAAATATCAGCGGCGAACCAACAGCAAAAGATTTTGATGAAATCGCTGAAGAAATCAAAACAGGTGTAGACTATATTGTCACATACGATAGGCATGTGAAAACGGACGGTAAATCGTCTACCGTAATGAAACTGGATCCAAGTGGTAAATTTGAATTTATTCGAAAGTAATATAAAACAGGTATCCTATTTGAATGCCGCCTTTACGTTCAAGCATGACAACTTGGTTTTCGTGCTCGCGCAGTAAATCGGATGGCTGTATCAACTTTAAAAATCAACTTCTATACAGATGAAAAAGATCATTTTATTTTTTGCATTGGCTATTGCTGTAAGTACGCAATTACACGCTCAGAAAAAGGAGATCCCTTCGGCAAAGCCAGGTGTAAAATATGGAAAGGAAATTCAGGCAACTAAGGCGATTTCTATTTCTAAATTAGAGAAAGAGTTAAGCAGCAAGCATACATTCACGGGCAAAGTTGAGGGTAAGGTTGTTGAAGTCTGCAAAAAGAAAGGCTGTTTCATGACCCTGCAGCGAGATGGCCAGGAGCCGATTATGGTTCGCTTTAAAGATTATGGATTCTTTATGCCTGCAGATATTGTTGGTAAGACCGTTGTTGTCGAAGGGGTAGCTAAGAAAAAAGAAACCTCAGTGGCTAGTCTGCAACATGCCGCAAAAGATCTCGGCAAATCGCAAGCTGAGATTAATCAGATTACGCAGCCCAAAAAGGACATTAATATTGTTGCTGATGGTGTTCTAGTGGTCAGATAAACAGGGCTTATAATCGTTATTCTCTCTCCAGCAGCGGAGAACAATTTATTCCGATGAAAAAATTTCAGACAGCATCTGCCCCATCCATCAATGTCGGTGGAAAACTAATAACATTTGAAAAACCTGTTATCATGGGTATTCTCAATGTAACACCTGATTCCTTTTTTGATGGTGGCGATAATACCACGGTGGAGAAAGCACTGGAAAAAGCAGGACATCTTTTAGAAGCGGGAGCTCAGATCCTCGATATTGGCGCTTACTCTTCACGTCCCGGAGCTCCATTGATCTCTTCACAGGAGGAAATGGACAGAGCACTTCCTCCTATTCAGGCCATCAGAAATACATTTCCAGAAGCCATCTTATCCATAGATACCTTTCGGGCGGATATAGCCGCTGAAGCTATTGATGCTGGAGTACACATGATCAACGACGTATCAGGTGGCACGCTTGATGAGGATATGTTTGCAACAGTAGCCAAGTATCAGGTTCCTTATATACTGATGCACATGCGCGGAACTCCGGAAAACATGCAAGAGCAAACCGAATATTCCGATATCGTGACTGATGTTGCTACTTTTTTGGGACAGGGTATAGCACAGTTAAGAGATTTGGGTGTAAAGGACATTATCCTCGACCCTGGGTTTGGCTTTGCGAAAACAATCGATCAAAATTACGAATTGTTATACCGTATTAATGAGCTCCACTATTTTGGACTACCAATTTTAGGTGGTATATCCCGTAAGTCTATGATTTACAAAAAATTGGACATTACAGCCCAAGAGGCCCTTAATGGAACTACTGCATTAAACACGTTATTGCTCGAAAGAGGGGTACAGCTCCTGCGTGTCCATGATGTAGCAGAGGCGAAACAGCTAGTTGATCTCTTCTTTTAGAGCAGTGTGCACACTATTTGTATAAACATCGTCGGGGTATGTCGTATTACTTTCCAATAAATGTTGGGTCACTGAGCGTCTCTATAAAAGCGATAATATCTAGCTTTTCCTGTGCTGTTAATGGAATTCGATTCCCATTTTCTTTTAGAATAGGGTCAAGATTTTCTGCATCCAATACACCTTTATCAAAATAATCCAAAACAGACCTTAAGGTTGGAAATTGGCCAAAACTCCCATAGGGGGCCGTATACATAGCATTTCGTAACGACGGAACGCGAAAGGCCATCTGATCTGCCGGACGCCCTGTCACCCGTCCACGTCCTGCTTCCTCCGCATTTGGATTCAATGGAAACCCAACATTCCTAAAACTCTGATCGGTAAATAATGCAGTACTATGACAACTTGCGCATTTACTTTTGAACGTTGCATATCCCCGGGCTTCTTCCGCCGTAAATTGATCGCCTTCATTTCTTTTTACACGATCGTATTTGCTGTTTGCTGAAATCAAAGTATACTCGTATTGTGCAATACTGCGATAAATTCGATCAGCCGTTATACTTGCATCGCCAAATGCCTTTTGAAATAATTTTTTATAATCGGCGTCACCAGCAATTTTACCGATCACCTCCAGAATTGAAGAGTTCATCTCCTCATGTGTAATTATTGGAACAAGAGGTTGTTTTTCCAATTGCAGGATATTCCCGTCCCAATTATAAAACTTCATAAATGCCATGTTTTGGATAGCGGGGGTATTACGAAATCCCGTCCGTCCGTAAATACCGACGGCCTGTTGCTTGCCATCTGAAAAAGCCAGGGCGGGATTGTGACAACTCGCACAGGAAATGGTATTGTTTCCGCTGAACCTCTTTTCATGAAATAACTTCTCGCCTAATTCGACGCCATATATTGTAGGTCTATTTTGCGCTACGGAACTATTTAAAGCCGGAAATTCAGCAGGTATCTCCAAAGAAATTTCAGGATTGTTGATCGATTCGTTCCCTTCTCTTTTACTGCAGGACATTGCAATTAACAGTGCGGTTAATACCCATAAGACTGTTTTCATTCGAATACTTGATTTTGCATTAAGAATAGGCCGCTAATGCGGTTATTGTTACTTATTAATATCAAGAGGCTGTAAAATGTTATAGTGAAACAAGGCCACCATATGAACATTTGAGACATTACTATTTTTAAATAACGCTAAACTCCTGATGACCTTGTTATCAATTTATGTTTCCTTTAGTCGTTTTCGACACGCTCGACGGAGAACATACCACTCTTATTCTCTTTGCCATTACCACCAATATTATTTACAAATACTTCCATGGCTGCCATGCTGCTATGCAGGCTCGGTGTAATCGCATTTTTTGCTGTAAGGATTACCTTCGTTTGTCCACTCAACAATTTATCAAAGTCTGCTTTGACGGTGATTTTAGGTGCATTGTTGCCCACGACAGCGGCAGCTGTAAGATCTAATGTAATATCGCGATAGGCATCTACACCCTGTGTATACGTTTCGGGCTTACCCCCTTCTCCGTTCAAGGTGCTTCCTGTATGAACCTGAAATGCTTTATTTTCACTGCCAAAGAAACCTTCGATCTTCGTAAAACGATAGCCAGTTGCCCATTGCCACATCATATCCGTATCGTTGGCACCTGCCGCCGCATAAAATGCCGGAAATCTGACCTGATCCAGTGTATTAATTTCTTGCTTCACTCCTAGTCCAAATTTGAGCTGCCGATATTTCCCGACAGGTATATTGGTCAATACATAGTCCAGACTTGCCGGTTTGGCCTGGTTAACGACAGTAGCACCTTTGTCCAAGTCATTTACATTGTAGGGAACCTCCGTTCCGTCTGCTTTTACAAGCCGAATATTGCTGACAACGTACTTAAGCTCGGAAAGATGATGCACTTGAGCGCTATCGGAAATATTGCTGCTTGCATCAACAGAATTGGCACCACCCAAAACAATCGTGTTATTTTTAAAAGTATTATTAAAATGTAAACTGATATTGTTGGCGACTGGGCTGTGCTCGTTTTTGCTACAGGCAATCATTACGCATGAAACAGCCACTAAAATCAGATAGTTTGTTGTTTTCTTCATTGTATATGTCATTTAAATGTGATTGATTTTTAAAAATTGACTTTTAGGGATGTGAAAATATTCCGTCCCATCCGCGGAATATTTCCCCAATCCGCATAGGTGCTATAATATTCATTCAACAGGTTCTCTGCCCCAATCTGAAAGACAGTTTTGAATCTGCCAAGACTGAAACTGTAATCTGCGGACAGGTTCCACAGATTGTAGGCTGCTGTTAGATCTTCACCGTACATGGGGCTGTAATTGTGCTGTGCGAAGTCACCGTTTAGTGAAGTCTGCAAGCCGAGCCGTTTAGATCCATAATGCAGTATTGTCTGATAACTCAATGGCCGTATAAAAGGGAGATTTCCCCCCGCGTCGTCCTTGCCTCTGGCATAGGTAAGCACCGCTTTCCAATGCAGATTATCCAGGATTTTGTAATCCATGCTCACCGCTGTATTAAACAGCGTCGCATAGTTCAACGATGTATAGCCTTTTACACCAACGGATTGATAATTCATGGGGCTTCCTAAACTCAGGATCCGTCCGATAATATAATTGTCGATATAGAAATAGTTGACTTTCGCGGCAACACTTAGTTTTTCCGTTTTGAATCCAACACTGGCATTGACCTCATAAGAAATCTCATTTTTGAGATCAGGATTTCCGATGTAATCATAACGATCAAAGCTATTGTAGATATAATAACCATAGGCTTCCGAAACGGAAGGAGCACGATGTCCAAAGCCTGTTCCGATTGCGATATCAAATTGATTTAAGTTTAACTCGTAACTGGCCTGTAGGCTTGGAAGTACCCTGTTCTTCTTTTGTGGCGCCCCCGGATGAAAAATCCAGTTAAATTCCACGTATTTTGAGTAATTGTAATTCCAGCCTAACGAACCGCCTAAATTCACCTTATTTCGATCGGAAATTTCCCAGGAATTATTCATCGCAATACTTGCAAAACGGGTTGTAATCCAAGGCCAGCTGTAGGCAAACATGGTTTGTTTGGAACGATCCTGAGGATACATCCGCATTTCCGCTATAGAGAGATTATCATAGGCATTCAACTGTATTTCCGAGGAATACTGATCTTTTTTCAAATTTATTTTTGATACCAATCCATAGGTCGTACTCCACCCCGGCATATCCATGTGTACCAAATTCTCCGGACGCGTCGTATCATCCATATAGTGCTCCACAGCGTTGAAATAAACTTTGGTATCCCATACTTTTATCAAACCTTCCTCAAACAATTGCTTATAGGATGCGGATGTAATAATCGCACGTGATAACCAGAGGTCCATAGGCAAAGCCGGGAAACCAACATCTTTTGCACGGTCAAATATCGCATCTACCCTGACGGCAGAAAGTGCACTTGTCTTATAGGCTAGGCCCAATGATGCGTTCAGTTTATTATATTGTGAATGCAATACTTCTTTGTTGTTCCCGTCATAATAATTACCTGCGTTACGATAGGCAATACTACCATCGGCAACAAAATTGTCTGTTGAATAGAATAGATTACCAAGATTAAATGCCTGCTTATTATTAAATTCGAATTCTGTCTGATAAGCTCCGCCTATTTTTTGAGGTAGACCAAAGGGGGTGTTCCTCCTTTTAAGGTCTATATTTCCCGCAACAGTAGCCCCATGCATATTCCCCCCTTGTCCGGATTTGATATCAATGGAAGACAGGTTATTACTTTCCACATAGGAAGTTATGGGATCCATCTTATCTGTACAGGCGCCAAATATATGCATGCCATCAATTGTTATGGTTGCACGCTCCGTACTCATGTTATTTAACAGAGGTTCCCATGCATAGGCCCCACGCTTGATAAAGCTGATATTGTCCGATGAAGCCAAAAACTCATCGACGGAGACAGCCATTTTCAGGTCACTTTCAACTTTTCGCCTGACCTGTGCGTCGACATTAACTTCGCCTAACCTTCTGGTTGTATCTCTTTTTTCGGGGGTACCCTGCCCGTGTACTTTCAATCCAAGAGAAAGAATAAAAAGAACAGTACTTAATTTCTTCATGACTCTTAGAATAAAATATCGAGATGTAGCTCGCTCTTACGTCCTTCCACTCCCGGTGTAAAATCCTTTGGCACCTCTGTACCACGGACTACTTTTCCATCTGGATCCAACAGGATAAAATTTAATGTCCAATTTCCTGTCATGGTATAATTCACCACACCATGGTATAAACCGTCCCTATCCTGGATCAAATCTTTATTGTTAGGAGATGAGTGATTGCCCATAGAAGGTTCAGGCATACGTGGGTCTAACTTCAGTGTATAACGATCGGCTTGCGAATAGGAAAACTTCAATTGATCAGCGATGCTCTTCGATGATGAATCAAGTGGCTTATTCAATTTATAGATACCAGCGACCAATTTATTTTCTGCAACATTGGGTTTCTGCGGAGAAACCAATGCGATGATATATTGCTGATCATCTTTCCCCGTAAAGGCAGTCATATTCAGATTTTTATTTGTCTGCTGTCTGACTGACACCTCTTTTATCAGGGAAACGGTTTGATTACCGACTGTGAAACTGATATCGAGGGTCCAACTTCCTTCGGTGCCACTTTCGCTCGTGAAAACTGTATAACCGAAAAAATACTTATCCTCCGCGTTATAACCGAAATCATACTGATGTGGGCATGAACTCTTCTCTCCTGTAACAGCGGTTTTAATGGGCAGAAATGTAAGAGCCGACACCTCAACCGGCGTATTCGTCTGTGTATCCTTAATTTTCACACGAATATCATTATAGCCGCGATAGAATGTTCCATTCAACGCCTCTATACTGATCGTGTAACCAGCGGTCACAGCACTTGTAACCTCCTTGAATTCAACAACCTCATCAACAACACCACCTCTTTCGGCTTCATAATCCGTTTTTCCTTTTGTACATGATCCGAGAAAAACGCACGCTATAGCACTATAAAAACCAATGGTTTTTATCAATAAACTTACCTTCATAAAAAAATCCTATCTTAGCTTGACTCACAGGCCGGGCTTTTGGCACGGGGACGAGCTGGAACCCGTCATCCAAAAAACGACGACCTGTCCAAATAAAATTTTCATCTGCTTAAATTTTTATTCAGTACTGATAAAGCGATCAGATTTATTCATCGCGTGTACTAAGCGGCATTCAGCAATAGCTTTGCCTGGTTATTCCTGATACGATCGAATAAATAACGATGGCTCCATCGGAATAAATTATACTTTATAGCCGATGAACTGACCATGAGTAGGTATATCGCTATCAAATTAGCAACATACATGTCACGATGACTTCTAAAATGGATTTAAACTAACGGTGGGTGGAAAATTGTGAAGATTGGTCTGTAAGAATAATTTTTTTTATATTCAGGGAACGAGCGTTCCACTTCCTCTTCTTGAAATAAAGAAGAAATCTTAAAATCAAAACTCTGGGAGTTATTGATAAAAACGACATCGATAATACGTGATTCAAGGTTCTTTTGCTCCTTTTCTTCATGTTCACGCATTTTCTTCATCAGGATACATTGTCCTCTACACGAGAGTGCCTTATCGTTGAAACGGTTGATACATTCGTAACGGGCGATGTAATCGCGATTCAGCTCAAAAATGGACCATAGCCACACTGTTGAGAAGCTCTGGAGGAGCATCAAAGGCAATAAAATCCATATGAACTGTCTAGCTTTCATCTTGTGAGTTCGGCAAATATATAAATGAATCCCTGAATCCGCAAATTCAATAGGAATATTAAAGTCCCCAAGTAAAGCCTTACCTGGGGACTGAAAAATCAAAAGACAGATTATTTTGGTGCAACTGTAAGTACAGCTTTTTTATTACCGGCGGATAAATCCAGCATAAATTGATAGGTTTTTCCAGCGTCTAAGGTTTTACCCGTTTTGATACCCAGGTTTCCGGAATCACGTCCATTTTTACCGTCACCGATAAAAATCAGATCGCTCGGGGTTGTTACATCCGCTCCGCCAAATTCGCCACCCCAGCCTTTCTGATGGAAAAACTTAAAGTTGATATTATCGGTGTTGATAGACTCCCCAGCCTTTACTGTAATTTGGTACTTCTTATTCCCCAATGGGACTAAACAAAGTGCCTTATCTGTGTTCCAGCCCACCTGATTGTTGGATACCTTTGGTTTTCCAATACCTTCTCCAATAATCCATACAGCTCCAGTACCATCTTCCTGCAATTTAGCAAGGTCATTTCCCGCCATCGCTTCGACGACAAAATACTTTAGCGCAAAATCAGCCGTAATCCGGTATTTTCCATTAATGCCATTAAATGTAATGCTTCCATCGGCTGACTGGCTAAAGAAATCCGGATCAATCCACCAATCTTTCAAATCTTCGATACCATCGATCGTGACCGAATTACCTTTGGTCATATTCAGTTCCGCTCTAAAATGTGTATCATCAAGACGATTAAAAACCGTACCGTCGATCGCGTAGGCGATAATAAAAGGTGATGCCTGATAAGTCAAGGTATTAAATACGATACTATATACACCAGAGGTTGAATTTGAGAATGGAATATCCAATATGGATCCGAGTGAAATGGCATTATTGACCCATCCAAAAGTCATGTTATTCCCCTGCTCACCAACCTTTGGCGCCTGAATATACCCTTTAACGGAAAATGGAAAATTCTCCTTGGCGGCATATTGATTCCGTCCAGTTTTCTCCATCCGATAAGACTTTGATTCAGTAACCAAAGTGAGGTAAGGAAAGTCCGGACGGCTTAAATCTACTTCAAAAGACTGTTCAGTCTTCTTCTGACTAATATTCTGCAGAACAAACTTAAGCGTCGCTTTTCCATCTGGGATGTCTTTCAAAAAAGGGACATAAATTTTTCCACTATACTCGCCATTCTCTTTTGTACGGATCGTCGTTTCGTTAACTTTATCATCTGTAAAATATAATTGAGCTTTCAGCGTGGACAAAGCGACTTCGCTATCCGATACACGAACATTAAAAACCAAACTATCACCAAAATGAGCAGCAGAAATAGCTGATTTCAATTCAATTTTGGGATCGCCGATTTGATATACATATTTTTCATCCTTTTTACAGGAACTGACAACAGCTACTGTTCCCAATAGTATATTGATGAGATATCTTTTCATAAGCCCATTATTTAGTTTTTCCACCGATAAGAAACTATTGAATTCGCGGGAACCTCATAGCTAAAATGATTTTTACCATCTGCCAGCGTAATTTTCCGATTATCACTCGATTCATTCAACAATACCACAGCATAGGTTCCGTCCGTATTTTTAAAGGCACTATAGACTAATCCTTCAGCGGTATATCCGGTAGCACCAATGCGAGTTGCCCCAGGCTTCACTACAGATGAAAGTTGACCTATAATATAATAATGCGAATTGCGTGTGATACTCTTGTAATTTGACTTGCTAATATCAACAGCGCCATAACAGGTCTGACAACCGCCCTGGCGATTTGGCCCTTTATCGGTATCCAGCATCAAATTCCAAACAATAACCCCCTTACTCCAATTATTTACTGTTCCCAACGCTACTTCGCGCATATCCTCCATCAAACGCTTGTCAAGGTTACGCCCCTCATTCCATTCGCCAATGGATGTTTCTGTAAAGACTAATTCTTTATCTGGTCGCTGGTTATGAATATCGATGAGCTCGGCTTTATCTCCACCATAGTTATGGTAGGCAGCGCCAGCGATAAAAGAAGCAGCGCCGGAGTCATTATAGATTTTGATCGGATAATCTTCCTGATCGGCCATATTATCATAATTATAATTATGGTCGAAAGCATAGATCTTTGTCGTTATATTTGCGGCCTTTAACTGAGGTCCCAAGGATTGTTTGATAAATGCCTGCTGTTCCTGCCATGACATGTACATTGAAGCAGAATTTTTTCGATTCAATGGTTCGTTTTGAACAGTAATCGAATAAATATTAATGCCCTCTTTTTTCATTGCCTGAATCCATTGCACAAAATACCAGCCGTAATCCTGATAGTATTTTGGATTTAATTGTCCACTGGTCCAGGAATCGAAAGGCCTTAGATCAGTCAGATTATTGACCTTCATCCATTTTGGTGGAGTCCATGGTGATCCCATAATTTTGATGCTCGGATTGATGGCCAGGATTTCCTTCAGCACAGGGATGACATATTGGGTTTCTTCTGACTGAAGTCCAAAATTTTCCTTTCCTTCTTTGTCCCAACAGGTATACTCACTCAATGAAAAATCCGAACAACCGATAGCAATACGGATATAGCTCATGCCTATTCCATCTTTATCGGAGAAAGTCTCGGTAAGAAACTTCTTCCGATCTTCCTTACTCATTTTCATCAGGTTGTAACATGTTGAACCGGTAATAGCCGCACCGAATCCGTCCATTGTCTGAAATTTTTGAGTGGGATTTAAGGTAATTGTATTCGGCGACATATTAAACTTTGTGCTAAAGTCGACGTATTTTCTGGTCAGATCATAGGCGCGCTTTGTATTGGTCATTACCACAGTGACATCGCCAGATTTTTTGATATCATCACCTTGTGAAGGTACGAAGCTATCACGGTTACAAGATGTTGCTGTGATCAAACAGGACAACAAGAATGTATATATCATAGTGTTATTATTACGTTTCATAAACAATTAAAATAATTAGTATCCTGGATTCTGAACTAAGTTAGGATTCTGGTCAATTTTCGGCTGTGGAATCGGCAGACGGTAGGAATTCTTTGTGAACGGATATACCTGCGCCTTTCTTCCTGAATCCTTCGCATACACGGCATTCATGACTGCTTCTACTTTCTCCAAACGGACCAAATCAAACCAACGCTGTCCTTCGAAGGCCAATTCCAGGCGGCGTTCTTTCAGATATGCTTCCAATAAAGCATCTTTATTGGACCGAATTCCCGCAGGTAATTTCGGTAATTTTACACGTGCACGGATCTTATCAATAATGTCAGCTGCTCCGGAAAGATCTGACCCCAATTGGATCTTGGCTTCGGCCTTTAGCAATAAAATATCGGCATAGCGGAGTTTGACGATGCTATTCAAGCCCGAACGCAGCTTGAACATAAAAGGATAATGGTTTGAGGGGTAATAGTTGCTCCAGGTTGTTGTATAATAAACAATGGATTGCGCCATCCGAATTTGATCTGCTTCATTCGTATATGCCTGAATCAAATCGCGTGATGGTGTGACCCATTTGGCCCAGGTAAATGCATTGTCGTAATTAGACAGGTCGCGGCCAAACATCCAGGTCGCCCAGTTGCCCGATCCAGGCATAAATTGCGCCTCTAAAATTGATTCTTTGGTATTTCGTTGCGCTAAATCGGTCTTTGCCGTATTCAATTCATAGAGATCTCCGTAATTAGGATTTAACTCAAAACCATCTCCAGCCAATGCGTCCGCATACTGAATAACTTTATTGTAATCCCGGAGGGGCTTTTCGGCATAGAGTTTGGCCAACATTGCCCGGGCGACAGACTTTGTAAACAAGGTTTTATTTGCATTGTTGTTGACCGGGGCATCAACCAGAGCCTCCAAAAGATCCTTCTCAATCTGTTTATGCGCTTCCTCTTCGGTCGCCTGTTTGGGGAAATATTCTGGATATACTGCTTCGATATTTTCCGCGGTAATATCTTTTCCCTGTGTTGTGATTACCGGAATGGATCCAAATATGCGCACCATATCAAACATTGCCAACGCCCGAAAGATTTTACCCTGTGCCTTATAGACTTTGATGTCCGCATCACTAATGGATTTATCCGCAACACTATCGACATTGATGATTAAACGGTTGGCTCGCGCAATATCTTCGAGATAACGCGCCCAATCGCGATCAATAACGGAATTAGATCCCTCAATAGAATTATTCTCAAAGGGTACAACTTCGGCTCCTGTTGTTCCTGCGTACGCATTGTCCGCATGGGAATCACCGATCAGTAATAGATCCAAATACCAATGCTCTTGCCTATCGCGCATCTGTTGGTAAATCCCCGAAAGAAAGTTATCAACCTCGCTTTTATTTTTAAAGACGATCTGTGTTCCATTTTCAGTTTTACCTTGGCTCACATCTGTATAACTGTCCAGAGGATCACGATTTAGCGAGCAAGAAGCCAGCAGCAAACCTGTCACAAACAAAGGTAAAACGTATTTAATATTTGTTTTTTTCATCACAATTCAATTAAAATTCTACATTTACACCAAGTACAAAAGATCTATTTTGCGGATAAGTCCCCCAATCGAGACCTTGTACTCTTCCCGAATTTCCCCACTGGTTTACCTCCGGATCCATACCTGAATATTTAGTTAGGGTAAATAGGTTGCTGGCGGAAAAATAAGGCTGGATCTTTTGAATTCCAATCTTTTTCAATCGTTCAGGTGCAATGGAATAACCCAATGAAATATTTTTTACGCGCAAATAGCTTCCATCTTCCACAAAATAAGATGAGTTTCTGATATCAAAGCCTGCTTTAGGCACATGTGTAATCTGTCCCGGGACGCGCCATCTATCGAGTACAACTGTCGTTTGATTACGGCCATCATACATGCCCTCGGTTTCCATTCGGCTCGCATTGAAAATATCATTACCATAAGTGCCCTGAAGAAATATACTTAAGTCAAAATTTTTCCAGGAAAAGTTATTTGTCAATCCATATACAAATTTAGGATTGGGATCTCCAATATAAGTCAGGTCGGAAGGAGATGTTTTGCCATCAGCATTCAGATCTCTATACATCAATTCGCCTGTCTCTGGATTTACACCATCGGAGATATAACCGTAAAATCCACCTAAAGGCCTGCCAGGCTCATTCCTAACGACCGTTGCATTGACTAAGTTATTTGTAACCGCATCGTTGTAGATTTTTGTAAAGACCAGTTTATCGAGACGGTTCTTATTAAAGGAAATATTGAAATCTGTATTCCATGTAAAATCGCCTGTAAGATTTTTGGAGCTGATGCCAATCTCAAATCCTTTATTGGTCATCTCCCCCTCATTCCGTTTGATTGTACTCGCCGAAGAAGAGCCTGTAGGCAAGCTCACTTCCATCAACATATCTGTTGTTTTTTTATGGTAGTAGTCTAAGGTCAGGTTCAATCTATTATTTAATGTAGAGAAATCAATCCCCACATTTGCCTGAGTGGTCGTTTCCCATTTTAGATCTGTTGCTCGCAATGTAGTCGAATTCCCAATATTTGGCGGAGAATATTGGTATTTGTCCTCAAACCAAGGTAAGCGCTGAATTACATTGAACGATAGATAAGAATAGTCGCCAAGTCCGGATTGGTTACCGGTCTGGCCCCATCCGCCACGTATTTTCAGATCATTGATCCAGTCCACATCTTTCATAAAATCTTCTGCGGATAAGCGCCATGCGGCTGACACCGAAGGAAAATATCCCCAACGACCAGAAGGGCTTAATTTAGACGATCCATCCGCACGCATATTTGCAGTTACAAGATATTTTCCATCGTAATTGTACATCGCACGGGCAAAATAAGATAAGATAGCCCAATTGGACGCTCCTGATCCTGTTCCATTCCATGAAATCTTATTTGCAGCATTGAGTGTCTGAATAATTCCGTTAGCATAGTTGGAACCATAAATATAACTATTGGTATATTTTGAATCGGTCCAGGATGAACCCGCCATCGCCTCCAAGCTGTGTTTTCCGAAGCTTCTGCTATAAGTCAGCACATTATCCCAGGTCAATACCGTGTTTGTGTTTCGGGCATCGGAAGCTTCTCCAAACTGATTTCTACCCTGTTGTGTAATCCAGGGATCTAAAAATGTTGTCAGTACGCCCGATCGTCTGTCCATTGAAAATGAAGACTTCCAGGTTAAATTGGGCATAAAGGATATCAAAACACTTCCTGTCGCCAATAACCTATTCTCACGATTATTGTTATTCTTGGTTCGTTCAAGATTTTCTAAAGGGCTGTTGATATTTAGCCCATTAAAATTGGTGTTGTACCGATCGGGGAACAAAGGATCCCATATAGGTGCATAAGTTGGTGTATTGATGATCGAAGTAACTACTCCACCCCGATTAGATCCATTACCTGATATAATTCCGTTGGTATTGTAATCCGCATAAGATATATTAGCGTTAACCTTCATCCATTTTTTTACCTGATTGTCTATATTCGCTTTGAAGTTATAGCGTCTAAAGAATGAACCTTGCAGCGTGCCTTTCTCAGTCAGATAGCCCCCACCCAAATAATAGCGCAATTTTTCATTACCATCAGAGATTGATAACTGGTAATTCTGTTGAACTCCGGTTTTATAGGTTTCCTTAAACCAGTCTGTTTGATCAGTAAGCCCTTCTGGCAGTTTAACATAACCTGTCTCCTCCATCAATTCCTTGTATTGCGCGGTATTCAATACTTTTACGGTATTATTTACGACATTTGCTGTCGCCTGCGCTCCCAAGGTAATTTTAGCTTCCCCTGCTTTTCCGGATTTTGTGGTCACAAGAATAACACCATTTGCTGCGCGCGACCCATAGATAGCCGCAGAAGAAGCATCCTTTAAAATCTGGATGTCTGTAATATCACTTGGCGATAGAAATTTGATGTCCTCAACAGGTAATCCATCGACAACATAAAGGGGATCGTTTGATCCATTGAATGATGTTGTACCCCGGACTTTAATTGACATTTCCCCTCCTGGTGCTCCATTGGGCTGGATCACCGATACACCGGCCGCCTTGCCTTGTATAGCCTGTCCCAAACTTACGACCGGCCTCTTCTCCAAATCTTTGGTTGATACAGAAGATATTGCAGTAGTTACGTCCTTCCGTTTTACGGCCCCGTAACCAATGACAATAACATCTTCAAGGACATTAGTCGCAGCGTTTAGCTGAACAGTCATGGTACTATTGGCGGACAACTCTTTGTTGTCATAGCCAATAAAACTAAATTGAAGAATACTGCCTTGTGAGGCCGAAATCTGGAAACGACCTTCTCCATTACTGGAAACTGCATTGCTGGTGCCCTTTTGTGTGATCGTTACGCCAGTGAGTGGTTTTTGATCCTGGGCATCCAGCACCCGCCCGCTGACCTGAATACGGTCCTGTGCAAATACCGAATTCAACCAGGCACACAAGAAAACCAGCCCCATGGAAAAGGTTACTTTTCGAGTAAAGTAAATCATATGAAATAAAAAATTGGTTATTGTTTTGTTTTTGGTTATTCCAAATTGCGAGGAGTTTCCCCTGCTCCATCGCTCAAAACAAAACTAGCAGGACCCAGACAGGGAAAAAAGTGCCGGTACTTAAAAAGTACCCGTAAAAAATTACAAACAACTGAAAAACAATACTTTTGGAAAATAAAAGCAGGATAAAAAGTACTAAAAAGAGATAGATTTCATTTCTGTATTATTACTTTTCTGGTAGTTTCACTGCTTATTAAGCCGATCGATGGTTGCAATTTGACAAACTGAAGCCTCAAAGGTATCCCGATTGCCGGCGGCTTTGTTGCGTACTTTGGTTCTGTAGTTGTAAACCGTGCGCAGGGAGTACCTCAGGAAACTGGCGATCTTAACGGAGTCGTCTATGCCTAAACGAATCAGTGCAAAAATACGCAGTTCTGTATTGAGCAATTCGCTTTTCTTCGGATATATCTTCTCGTCCTCCTGAAGAAGTGCATTAAATTCGTCAACAAATGTGGGATAAAGATTTAAAAAGATCCGATCAAAATTGATATACAGTTGCTGTATTTCTCTTTCCTCCATCTGCGTTGATTTCAATTGTTCACGAAGTGCTTCCCACTGCTGATTGCTTGCCTTCTTCAGCAAAGCCTTTCGTATATCCTCCATTTTGTCGATATAACTTGAACACATATCAAAAAATTGCGCAATATATTCTTCTTTAATGTGATTGGACTCGGAGAGTTTAAGATTCGTTTGATTGATTTCACTGTTCAACGCGCGTAACTGCTGATTGGTTCCGGACAATTCGGATCTGATTCTACGCAGATGCTGTACTTGACGATAAATCACAATCAATCCAATAATAACACCGATCAACAAAAAACTGACCACAACAATCAAGGCAATCAACTGTTTATTCTGACTATTGATTTTCTGCTGATATGCAGCATTAATGATCGGGTAGGAAGAAGTACCCTCGATAATGCGATAACGAACTTTACATTGCATTGCGTCATCGATTGCCTTTTCAATATAGCGAAAGGCACGATCAAAATCCTGTTTATCATAGTAAGTTAGTGCTAGATCATGAAATGACGCATTGTCCCGATTTGCCATTTCAATATCCGCACTTGCCGACACAGTCAGATAATAAAGTTGGCCGGCCGCATTTTTTTCGTATTTATAGATCAAACTGATAAAATAGGACAATAAGGCCCGCTGTTCGAGGTCTTTTTGATTTTGTTTCCAAAGGTCGAAAAATTGTTTTTTTGCATCTTCCCGACTGCCATTAAATAAGGTTTTTATCGCCATGGTCGTCCGGTATTCCAAGGAAGATTTCGGCAAAACCTGTAATAAGGAATCCCTATAGCGTTCACTTGCCTGATAATACTCCTGACGATTGTTACTTTGCCCATAATGACTATAAAATGAACTATAGGTATCGTAATATTTGGCTAAAAGTTTATTGTCAAGTCCTGCGGAACTAATCTCATTCAACAATTTTGATGCTTCAATATAACGCCCGACTGTCGAATAAACCCAGGCTAAATCAAGTTGAATAACCGTATGAAGTGAATCATTATTAGGTGGAGCTAATTTTTGGCAAAGTTTGATATAGCGAAGTGCAGCATCGGAATCAAACTTCTTATAGTTCTGAAAGATTTCGTAATTCTTTTGAAAAAAGCGGTTTCTATCAGTTTCAAGTGCCTTCGCTTCCTGTTTTAGTTTATCCAGCTTGTCTTCCCGATTTTTAACATACATCTTCTGATTTTCCATTAGATATTCTAAGCGATGAAAAATCTCGGTACTATCCGAATAATCCTGAGCAGATAATAAACAACTCAAATGAAATAGAAAAATGAAAACAAAAAAACGCTGCAACATAATAAGGCTCGGTTCAACATCATCAAAGCTAAACTACATAAAAATAACAATAAAAAAGAGGACATCTCACGACGGCCTCTTTTTCTGCCCCTATTAGGGGCCTAAGAATTAACAATTTAATTCTTTATCGCATGAAAAATAGTTTTCTTATTTTTATTCAAAGGTGGATTTATTTCCACCCGCCACCTAAAGCTTTGTAAAGTAAAATCTGGTTAAGGGTATTTTCTTTCTCCAGTTCCACTTTTCCAATCTGAGCTTCTAGGGATTCCTTTTGCGCTGTAACCACATCCAGTGATGTCACACGGCCAGCGATAAACAGCTCCTGCGCCGCTTCAATAGAAAGGTCCAAGGCTTTTACATGTTCGTCTACAAATGTTCTACGTTTACTGATTGCCTCCTGGGTCATAATCACATTAGAAACTTCATTATAGGCGTTCACAACAGCTTTTTCATAGTCTAGAAAAGCGATTCCGTAATCGGCTTTTGCAACTTCATACTGTGTCTTCAATTGCCGTTGATTTAATATAGGCAGCGTGATCCCTCCGAATAAATTATAAGCGATGGATTTGTCCAGATTAAACAATTTGTTGAAACTGAAACTCTGCAAACCGATAAAAGGACTAATGGCCACCGAAGGCAAAAAAGCCAGTCGTGATGCTTCCTGACTATTTGAGGATGCCATCATCTTCAGATAGGCTGCTTTGATATCCGGACGCTGGTTGACCAGATCGTCTGGCGTCCCGAAGGCCATTGCATGGTATAGACTTGTGTTCTCAACGTATTCACTGCGCTTGATAGGTTGATAATACCTTCCCAGTAATCCGTTGATATGATGTTCCCAAAGCGCAATTTCCTGACTTAATTTCTCCTTAGCAGATTTAGAGTTTGCCAATAATGCTTTAAACTGCTGAACAGACAGTTCTGTGGCATAACCGGCATCTTTTTTTACCTCCACCACTTCAAGCGCATTGGTATGCAGTTCAATATTGCGGTTATACACCTTGATCTTTTGATCTAAAGCCGTTAACTCATAATAGGCAGTCGCGATGTTGGATACCAATTCCGTTTCCAACAGGCGTTTTCCCTCCTGTTCAGCCAAAAAGCCAAAATAAGCAGCTTGTTTTTGGCTTTTTAATTTACCCCATAGATCGATTTCCCAAGAAGAACGAAGTCCGATGAAATAATCAGGAATAAATGGTTCAGGCAGCTTTTCATCACTTTTTAAATTATCTGAAAAGTTTGAATCATAGTTACCGATCCCTGATTCCGTATAGTGACCATACTTACGTATCCCGCCCTCGACAGCGGCTTCGACTGTAGGCCCCAATGCTGCTTTCCGCTGTTTAAAATAAGCTTGTGCAGATTCCAGTCGTAAGATGGATTGACGGACATCGATATTATTCTTCAGAGCGGAATCAATCAATGCGACCAGATGCGGATCCTTAAAGATTTCCCGCCAGGATCGATTACCCACATTTACGCTATCCATGGCAGTCCTTTCTGAAAAAGTCGTTGGTACGGCTACTTTTTCAGGCTGCGCCGCCTTCTTAGGGACGGAACAACTACCGAAAAGAATGAGCGCAGCGATCACTAGTGAAGTCTGTTTGATGACCTGTTTTTTATTCTCTTTTTTCGAGAATAAGATGACCAGCCCCGGGATAACAATAACTCCTAATATCGTCCCAATAAGCATCCCGCCGACCGCAGCTGTACCAATACTTCGGTTACCCAAAGCTCCGGCACCACTAGCCATCATCAAGGGAATCAATCCGGCAATAAAGGCAAATGAAGTCATTAAAATAGGACGCAAACGAGCCACAGCACCTTCAATAGAAGCTGTTACAATATCCATTCCCTGTTTATATTTTAAATTAGCATATTCGACAATTAGGATGGCATTTTTACCCAAAAGACCAATCAGCATGACTAAAGCTACCTGGGCATAAATATTGTTTTCCAAGCCAAAGACTTTCAGGAAGATAAAGGCGCCAAAAATTCCGGCTGGTAAACAGAGTAGAACCGGCAGCGGCAATAAAAAGCTTTCGTACTGGGCGCACAACAACAGGTAAACAAATAATAGACAGAGCGCAAAAATATATAGCGCCTGATTTCCTGAAATCTTTTGTTCGCGCGTCATTCCGGACCATTCAATGCTATAGCCTTGTGGCAAAGAAGAAGCAATCTTTTCCACTTCTTCGATTGCTTGTCCCGAACTGAAACCCAGTGATGACTGGCCAGTGATCATGGCCGAGCTAAACATATTGTAGCGCGTAATCTGTTCAGGGCCATAGATACGTTCCATGGAAATAAACGCATTATAGGGTACCATCTCGCCGGTTTCATTCTTGACATATAGCCTGAGGACATCTTCAGGTCGTTGACGGTACTCCGGTCCAGCCTGCACCATCACCTTATACATCTGTCCGTAGCGAATGAAATTTGTCGCATAGAGACTGCCCATCAAGGTCTGTAAGGTATTCATCGCATTTTCTACGGATATACCTTTCTTTGCAGCCATGTCATAATCCACTTTGAGCATATATTGTGGAAAGTTAACGTCAAAACTGGAACTGATATCCTGGATAACTTCACTTTTTTCCATATCCTCCATAAACTTCTCCAATACCTCTGCGGTCTTATTCAGATCCTCATTACCGCTACGGTCCAACAAGCGTAATTCAAATCCGGAAGAGTTACCGAAGCCAGGAACCGTAGGTGGCGGGAAAAAATCAATCTGCCCATCGACAAAATCTTTCGTTTTCTCCCTTAGTTCTTTGATCACATCATCCACCGTCTGATCACGTTCTTTCCAGGGTTTAAGGTTGATCATTCCCATCCCATAGGAAGCACCCGATACCTCGGTCACGATACTATACCCTGATAAAGTTGAAACCGTTTCAACAATATCCAGTTTACGTGCGACGGAATCGATCTTATCCAACACACGTTCGGTACGATCCACCGTAGCCCCTGGAGGCGTAGTGACAGCGACATAGATCATCCCCTGATCTTCCGTCGGGATAAACCCCGATGGCAATATAGCGCTACTCCCCCAAGTCGCTACGAAGAATCCTCCCAGCAATAGTAACGTAAGTCCGCGCCGCGCACTTGTTTTCACTAAGATTCCTTTATATCCGAAAGCTGTGCGGTCATATATCGCATTGAATTGTTTAAAGAAACGATCTAACCAATTATTGGAAGGTTTACGGTCGTGGGGTGACCGCAGGAAAAGCGCACATAGTGCTGGTGTCAATGTCAAGGCATTTATACCTGAAATCACAATGGCAGCAGCCAAAGTCAGCGAAAACTGTCGATAAAATATCCCGACCGGACCGGAAAGAAAAGCAACGGGTACAAACACCGCTGACATGACCAGCGTGATCGCTACTACAGCGCCCCCCACTTCTTTCATTGCCTCTAAGGTCGCCTCCATAGGCTGCAAATGTTCTTCCTCCATTTTGGCATAGACGGCCTCTACGACCACAATACCGTTGTCGACCACGATGCCGATGGCCAATACCAAGGCAAATAGCGTTAACAAGTTGATCGAAAAACCTAACATCTGCATGAAAAACAAAGCACCGATCAGACAGACCGGAACCGCTAGAATCGGGATAACAGTCGCTCTAAAATCCTGTAAGAAGATAAACACGACAATGAAAACCAATAGAAATGCTTCCAACAGGGTTTTGATCACCGATGAAATAGAAGCATCCAAGAAACGGGAAACATCATAACCCATGGTATAAGTCATACCTGCTGGAAACGAAGTCTGTTTCAATTCCGCCATCCGATCTTTTACCCGTTGAATAACTTCTTGGGCGTTTGATCCGGGGAGCTGTTTTAACATGATCGAGGCAGATGGCCGACCATCCGTCTTAGAAACCATTTCATAATCCAGGGATCCGAATTCAACATCGGCGACATCCTTAATACGGATAATCGAACCATTTGAATTTGCGCGAATAGGCACATTGGCATATTCATCAATTTCTGTAAACTTTCCAGGGTAACGCAATACGTATTGTTGCATATTACGCATTTTATCGGAGCTGATACCTGTCTGCCCAGGAGCAGCTTCAATATTCTGTTTACGCAAAGCAGCAACCACATCTTCCGCAGAGATATTATAGGCTGCCATACGATCGGGCTTTACCCATACACGCATCGCATAGTCGCGCATACCCATAATCTGAGCGAGACCTACCCCTTCAATACGTTTAAGTTCCTTCAGGATATTGATATCGGCGAAATTATAGATAAAGCGTTCGTCAGCAGTTTCGTCGTCGGTAAAGACATTCAGGTACATCAACATGGAGTTGACTTCTTTCTCTGTTGTTACACCGGCTTTGATAACTTCCTCGGGCAATTCATCGAGCACTGTTGTCACCCTATTCTGAACATTGACCGCAGCAATATCTGGGTCCGTTCCTACTTCGAAGAAAATCTGTATCACCGTACTTCCGTTATTGGTCGATACGGAGTTCATGTAGGTCATACCCGCCACACCATTAATTGCTTTTTCAAGTGGGATAGCAACGGCATTGGTACTAACTTCAGCGTTTGCACCGGTGTAATTAGCGTTCACAACTACCGATGGAGGAACGATATCCGGGAATTGGGTAATCGGCAACGTAAATAATGCCAGTAAACCCAAAAGTGTAATAAAAACTGATATGACCAGCGATAATATGGGTCTTTTTATAAATGTTTCAAACATAATATCCTCCGCTACAGCTTCCTCAATTTTGGATTAATCTTCATCCCGTTACGCAAATTTTGCACACCTTCATAAACCACTTTAACATCCGGATCAAGGCCGCCGTCAACAATGTAATAGTGACCTACACGAGGCCCTGCAACGAAAGGTGTCATCTTGACTGTACTATCGGCCTGCATGGTATAAACATAGGTCTTGTCCTGTATCTCAAATACTGATTTCTGGTGTACAAATGCATGTTCTCCCGTTTCCATAGGTACGGCAATCTTACCGGTTGCACCGTGCTTCAGAATATGTTCCTTATTTGGAAATTGTACACGAAGTGCAATAGATCCTGTATTTGCCTCAAATTCACTTTCGACAATATGTGCTACGCCTTCATGTGGATATAATGCTCCATTTGCCAAAATTAATTTCACCGTTTTGCGGGTTTCCTTGCCATTCATTTTATCCTGCATCATCGTCAGATACTCCCGTTCTGAAATATCAAAATATACGTTAACCTGGCTTAGATCGGAAATTGTTGTGATGAGACTTCCTTCGGTCAGGAGTGATCCTTCCTTCAATAGAATCCGATCTATCCGACCATCAAAAGGAGCTTGGATAACCGTGTAATCGAGTCTGGTCTGGGCCTGATTGACCAAGGCACGGGCTTCCTCAATTTTAGAATTCGCGGCTTTCAACTGAATTTTCAGAAGATTATATTCCGATGAGCTCACAATATTTTTATCCACCAACTTTTGGGTTCTTTCCATTTCTAGCTTAATTTTTTGGGCTTCAGCAATGGAATTATCATATTGCGCCTTTGCTTTGGCAAGCTCGGAGCGGTACTCTTCGTTATTATATCTGAACAAAACCTGCCCTTTCTTTACCCAGGCGCCCTCATCTACGTAGATTTTATCTAGAAATCCATTTAGTTTGGAGCGGATCTCGACATTTTTCAAAGCCTGAATATCAGCGATATACTCCTGATACACTGTAGTATCCATTACAACTAATGGTGTAATTGGGATATTTTTAATTTCTTTGTTTTGCTCGGCATTAGCATTGGAGGAGCGACAAGAAGCCAGCATCCCTACCGCGCCCAATAACAGGCACAGTGCAAATAATTTTCTCATAGAAACGATAAAAAATAAAATGTAAAACTGGATGGGAGCTACAATAATATTGTAAAGGGAAACACCGAAGCAACTACCCCGGGTCACCAGAAGAGTAAAAACGCTATTATTTTATAGACTCCAATAGAAAAGTATGGTTGAATACCTAGAAAGGCCGGAGTCTATATAGGAATTGGTAATATCCAGGTCGACAGAGTGTTTTCGACCGGTAGAATGGATGTACCTTATCCTTTGAAAAGCATAAAGCAGTAAATAGTATTCCAAAAACAAATATGAAAATGGACAATACCTGACTATTGACAGAAAATATGCGATAGTCATCCTGCAATAAAACTTTCTCTTCCTTTGAAGGATGAATAGGTTCTAAATCCAATACATCATCCAGAAAATACTCCACGATCGTTTCGCCCGCATGCAGCACCTGCCCCGTCGTCGATGAGAATGACTCATACGTCAGGAGATTGAGATACGCAAAGAGTGTTAAAAAATGGAATAATTTACCTAACATATCGAATTTTCGAATCACAAAGGTATGACTTTAAATAACCAAGATTATTTTATTCGTGTAAAAAAACCATGACAGCAAGTCGATTAATTGTCATGGTTTTTTTAATATTTTACTTATTTTTTTGGCGAACTGTATCCGTGTTTAATAACAATTTGTTCATCCAAGCCTTTTTATATTAACGTTTTTCGTTACTGAAAGAATATGGCGCATCAGCTTTCTTAATTCCTCTATTTTTATTCGGTTCGGTACTCATTTTGAATTTCAGGTCTGCTCCTTCAATCAGATCCGAATAACGAATATAATTTTTTTCATAAGCTTTTCCATTTAAGGAAAGCTGATTCACATAGACTTGATCAACACTCTCCTGCTTTGCTTGGATATGAATCTCCTTTCCGTTTTCGAGTTTTAAAGTTACCTTATCAAACTGAGGTGAACCGATTACATATTCTCCAGATCCAGGTGAAACCGGGTAAAATCCCAAGGATGAAAATACATACCAGGCAGAAGTCTGACCATTATCTTCGTCGCCACAGTAGCCATCCGGCGTCGGGAGATACAATTTGTCCATTATTTTACGAACCCAGTATTGTGCCTTCCATGGTTCTGCCGCATAGTTATAAAGGTAAGGCATATGTTGGATGGGCTGATTACCATGTGCATATTGGCCCATATTCATCACTTGCATTTCTCGCATCTCGTGGATCATGCTACGGCTTTTCATTCCTTCATAACTCGGGATAACAAAAACAGTGTCCAGCATGGAAACGAAAGATTTGTTTCCGCCCATCAAGTCTATTAGTCCCTGTGGATCATGGAATACACAAAAACTCCAATGCCAAGCGTTACCCTCCGTATATTCGCGGGACCATGCACTTGGGTCAAAATTAGCAACAAACGAACCATCCGCTTTTTTACCCCGCATCAACTTTGTCGTTGGGTCAAAAAGATTTTTGTAATTCATCGCCCGTTGTGCATAGATAGCTATTTCAGATTTCGGTTTGCCGATTGTCTTACCAAATTCATAAATACACCAATCGTTATAAGCATATTCCAAGGAGCGGGCCACGTTCTGGTCAACCTTTACATCTGCTGGGATGTAGCCAAGTTTATTATAGTATTCGTGACCAAAACGCCCTGTGGAAGAATGTTTGGGATAGGCATTATTTGCTCCATGTTTGAGCGCCTCCCAAAGGAGTTCTTTATCATAACCTGTTCGATTGGTGACCAAGGCATCCGCTACGACCGATGCAGAATTATTGCCAATCATCGATGCACGATGTCCAGGCGATGCCCATTCCGGCAAATATCCGCTTTCCTTATAGGCATTCACCAAGCCCGCCTGCATACGATCATTCATGGATGGATACAATAAATTCAAAAGCGGGAACAAGCTTCTGAATGTGTCCCAGAAACCCGTATCGGTGAACATCTCGCCGGGTAAGACCTGACCGTTATAGGGACTATAATGCATTCTTTTCCCTGAAGCATCAATCTCGGAAAAATCCCTTGGAAATAATGTTGAACGGTAAAGGCAAGAATAAAATGTACGCAAGCGGTCCACGTTTTTATCCTCTACCTGAACACGCCCCAATACCTCATTCCATTGTTGTTTACCTTCATCTACAACCTGCTCAAATGTTTTGGTCCGCACTTCGTTGAGATTAACTTCTGCCTGTTCAAAACTAATAAAGGATGAGGCTACCTTTGCCAGTACCTTCTCTCCCCGCTTTAACGCAGGGAAGCCAACGATCGCTCCCGCATGATCATCCTGAATTTCCAGCTGATTATCCTTCATATTGCCATTCCTTACGCCGGCTTTATACGAAAAAGGACGATCAAAAATGATGACAAAATAATTCTTAAAATTGTCAGGGACACCACCACTATTTTTTGTTGAATAACCAATGATTTTATTTTCCTGCGGAATAACCTTGATATAAGATCCCTTGTCAAAAGCATCGATAGCTACGTAGGCATGCTCTGTCTTTGGAAAAGTAAACTGAAATATCGCTGCTCGCTGCGAAGGGGTGAGCTCCGTAGTGACATCATGGTCAGCGAGATAAACACTATAATAATAAGGTTTGGCAACCTCTGCTTTATGTGAAAACCAACTTGCACGTTTTTCTTGATCAAACTGCGGTTTTCCGGTCATGGGCATCAACGAAAATTGCCCATAGTCATTATTCCAGGGACTCGGTTGATGTGTCTGTTTAAATCCCTTAATTTTATCAGCAGTATAAGTATATACCCAACCATCACCCATATTCCCCGTTTGCGGTGTCCAAAAGTTCATTCCCCAGGGGCGCGCTATGGCTGGATAAGTATTTCCATTAGACAGTTCGTATTTAGATTCGGTACCGATCAACGGATTTACATAGTCTACCGGCGAAGATTGCTGCGCTAAACTTACATGAGCAGCAAAAAGAAAAAGGATACCGCCCGTTATTTTTTTAATGTTAAACATAATTCTTGATTTGGTTGAAGCCGTCTTAAAAACACCTCAAAAAGCTAAAACGTATTAGTAAATATAGTTAAGAAATTTAAATATAGGAGAGAACCGCTTTATTTTCACAAGATGGTTACAAAAAATCCCCTATTCAAGCGTCTGTTTGAATAGGGGAATGGATTCTAAAAATGTCAGCACAGCGAGTTTGATTGCTCTATGCTATATTTTATACTTGTTTGATTACTATATTCGTAGATTGCCTACCATATTATTTATTTGGTTTACTGCTCATCGTATAGATCAATTCGGCACCATTGATCAAGCTATTGTATGGCAGTTTCAAATTATCCAAAGGCTGACCATTCAGCGTTACGGATTTGACATACACATTCTTCTCCGACTGGTTGCGCACGGTGATGGCGATCGTTTTTCCGTTTTCGAGATTGATCTTTGCAGATTTCACCAATGGGCTACCGATCCAGTAGGAATCTTCTCCCGGTGCTACAGGGTAAAATCCGAGTGCCGTAAATAGGTACCAAGCAGACATCTGTCCACAATCATCGTTTCCTCCCAAACCAGCATGACCGTTATGATATTGATTTCGAATAATCTGACGTAGACGTGCCTGCGCTTTCCAAGGGCTCTGCGTTATGTTATAGAGATAAGCCACATGATGTGAAGGCTCATTGCCATGAACATAGTTCCCAATAATTCCATCCCGGGTAATATCCTCAGTATGCTCAAAATATTTATCGGGTAGTTCCATTGTAAATAAAGAATCAAGATAAGTCTCCAATTTCCTTTGCCCACCCATACGTTCCATCATCTCCCGGGGTTGATGGGGGACATATAGGCTATAATTCCAGGAATTTCCTTCGATAAAGCCCTGTCCATGGGTATCCAATACATCAAATTGCTCCTTAAATTTCCCTTGAGAATTCTTTGGTCGCATAAAACCAATTGTCGGATCATAAAGCGATTTCCAACTCTCAGCACGTTTCGAAAAGGTACGGTAGATATCTTCTTTCCCCAGCTTCTTGGCCAATTGTGCAATACACCAGTCGTCATAGGCATATTCCAGCGTATTGGAAACTGAAGTGCCAGATACATCATCTGGGACATATCCTTTATCAATATAAGCACCTATCCCTTCATAATTACGTGTATTTGCTGTTTGTACACAAGCCCGTAATGCCACTTCAGGATCACCTTTATACACACCTTTCAATATGGCATCCACAATGACGGATACAGAATGGTAACCACTCATACACCAGTTGTCGTTCGCATAATGCGACCAGATCGGCAACATCTTTAATACGCTCTGATCGTAATGCGCCATCATTGAGGCCACCATATCCGCATTTCGCGAAGGATTAATCAGATTCAGAAGTGGATGAAAAGCTCTAAACGTATCCCAAAGTGAAAATGAAGTATAATTTGTGAAGCCCTTAGCCTGATGAATCTCCTGATCCAGTCCTTTATACTCCCCATTCTGATCCATATAAATGGTCGGCATCAGACTGGCATGATACATTGCCGTATAGAAATTGATCAGATCCTCCTTATTCAACATATCCACTTCAATTTTGTGAAGTTCCTTCTCCCAAGCTGTTTGTCCAGCGCGCACATAAGCCTCAAAATCCCAATTTGGCGCTTCGATTTCCATATTATGGAGCGCATTCCTCATACTTACGGGGCTTAACGCAACTTTCATCTGGATTGATTCCTGCGTTTTGGTATCGAAGTCCAAATGCAATTTGATATTGTGGGCCGCTAGATCAGGAAAATTCTGTTGTTGGTCAAACTTGCGCCAGAAGCCGTTATACACCGTTTTTCCGTCCTCGTATTTAGCCCCGTAGTTTTTGAAAGGCTTGGATGTCTTGATGGCGAAATACACCGTACGTGTACGCGACCATCCATTGGTCTGGCGATAGCCTACCAAGGTCGAGTCATTCAATACTTTAACAACTGTCCAAACGTTTTTACCATCATAGTTATAAATTCCAGCAGTTAAATCCAGGACAAGATGTGAGGCATCCGATTGTGGAAAAGTATAACGATGGATACCGACACGAGATGTTGTGGTTAACTCAGCCTTAATCTGATGTTTATCAAGCAAAACGCTATAGTAGTTGGGCTCAGCACGTTCATTCGCATGCGAATAAGGAGATCTATACCCTCCCTGAGGTTGATCTGCAGTGCCCGGATTGAGCTGCACCTTACCTTGGGTTGGCATGACCAATATATCACCAAGATCAGAGTGACCGGTACCACTAAAGTGTGTGTGGCTAAAGCCGACAATCGTCGGGTCACTGTACTGATACCCTGCACAGTATTTATATACATCACCATTGTACCTTCCATTTACAGCATAGGATAAGGTATCCGTATCCGGACTTAGTTGCACTGCCCCGAAAGGAACTGTTGCCCCGGGGAAGGTGTGCCCCATCCGCGCGGTTCCGATCAGTGGTTTGACATACTGAATCAATTTGGTTTCCTGCGCTCTTACTAAATAAGGGAGGCAAAGCAAACCGAAACAAATTAAACTTCTTATGTTCATCACTTAAGGATTAGATCTTTGGATTTTGACTATAAGCACTCCACAGCTCGTCAATTGTCTTTCCCGTCTGCGCTTTCCAGAAATCATCTGTATACGTTTTATTCCGCATTGCAGCATCCAATTTTTTAACAAAATCTTTTTTTACGTTTTTGTTAATCCAATAGAGGAAACGTGCCGTAGTACGATAAGAATCCGTATATTTTTGTTTTTCTGTATACTCAGGCAACTTCCAATTTGCCCCAGCGTTATCTAATCCGTCATCAAAACGAACAAAATCTGCTATCCCTTCGGTTATCCACCAAGGGCCAGCCCCATCCGGATAGGCCTGCACGATATGCATCACTTCATGGGTAACAACATCGATATCGCCCGGATTTTTTGCAAACCATTCTGGACTATAGCGGACAATACCGCCGGCTGTAGCCGCTACCCCCTTATAATCCGGATCAATGACAAAAGACACTTTTTTAATGGTCTTGGTATTATATTTTTTTGCCAGCTTGGGATAATTCGTAAAATACGCCGCTATCAATCTATCTTTTAGCGCTGGACTAAAATTTTTGTCTTTATTGATCCAGATCAAGGTATAGCCCTTTTTGCTAATACTATCAACATCCACAGCGACCTTACGGTCGTTTTCTGTATGTTGCCAATTGTCCTGTGCCAAAACTGAACAGGAATACAATAAGCCTACGACAGCCAATGTTTTTTTTAGATAATTAAAGTTCATAATCAGGTTTATAATATGCTTATTTTTTCTTTGTTGATTTTGTTGATTTCGTCACCGTCTTCAATTCATTCGACATCGAATATGGAGCGGCATTTGAGGTTGCGCCTCTATTGTAATTTGGTTTGGCGGTCATATCAAAATGAAGATTTCCACCTTCATGAAGTGCTTTGTGACTCAACCAGTTCTTACCATACACTGTTCCATTCATCTGTAAAGTATTGACGTACACATTCTCATTCGAATTATTCGGTGCATCGATTGTCAATGTCTTACCATTTTCAAACGTTAAGGTAGCTTTCTTAAACAATGGGGCCCCCAGCACATATTCATCTGTCGCTGGACAAACAGGATAAAAACCTAATGCAGAGAATACATACCATGCTGACGTTTGGCCATTATCCTCGTCGCCACAATAACCGTCAGGAGTTGGCTTATACATCCTGTCCATTACCTGACGTACCCAATACTGCGTTTTCCAGGGTTGGCCGGCATAATTATATAAGTATGGCATATGCTGAATCGGCTGATTTCCATGTGCATATTGCCCCATATTGGCAACCTGCATTTCCCGAATTTCGTGGATAATACCGCCATAATAGCTATCATCAAAATCTGGCGACTGAACAAATACAGAATCCAACATATTGACAAAAGTTTTTTCGTCGCCCATTAAATCGATCAGCCCTTTTACATCATGGAAAACACTCCAGGAGTAATGCCAACTATTACCTTCGGTAAAGGCATCCCCCCATTTCAATGGATTGAAAGGTGCCTGGAATTTACCATCCTTATTTTTACCACGCATCAAATTAGTGGACGGATCGAATAAGTTCTTATAATTTTGAGCACGCTTCGCATACAACTCTATCTCGGCCTTAGGACGGTTCAATGCTTTTGCCAATTGGTATATGGTAAAGTCATCATAAGCATATTCCAACGTACGGGCAGCATTTTCATTGATTTTAACATCATAGGGAACATAACCTAAGCTATTGTAATATTCAACGCCTTTTCGTCCAACAGCAGTCATTGGTCCTTCATTGTTCGCACCATGTTGCAAGGCCTCATATAGCTTGTTGATATCATAACCACGCAGGCCTTTCATATAGGCATCGGATACTACCGAAGCGGAGTTGTTACCAACCATGATATCCGCATATCCCGGACTGCTCCATTCCGGTAAGAATCCACCCTCCAAATAGGCATTGAGCAATCCTTCCTGCATTTCTTTATTGATAGAAGGATACATAAAGTTTAGGAATGGATACAAGGCTCTAAAGGTGTCCCAAAAACCTGTACCTCCAAATAAATATCCCGGTAGCGTTTTACCGTTATATGGGCTATAATGGACGGCCTTTCCTTGCGCATCGATTTCATATAGTTTATTCGGAAAAAACAAGGTACGGTACATTGTCGAATAAAATGTACGCAATTGATCAATATCATCGCCTTCCACCTTAATTTTACCTAAGGTTGTATTCCATATCTGGCGACCATCTTCTTTAATCTGATCAAATGATTTACTGCCGAGCTCATTTAAGTTTAACAAAGCTTGGTCAGCACTGATAAAAGAGGATGCAACTTTTACCTGAACAGGTTTTGATTTATCCTTCACGTTGAAACCAACGATAGCACCTGTATGGTCACCCTTGATTTGCAGCTGGCCATCTTTCTTTTCTTTTCCCTCCCAGGTAGCAACACTAGCAAAAGGTTGATCAAAAACAAGGACAAAATAGTTCTTGAAATTTTCAGGTAATGGGCCGCGCGCATATTTTGACGAGTAGCCAATGATCATATTTTTTTCGGGAATGATCTGTACTTCCGACCCTTTCTCATAAGCGTCCAAAACGATATAAGCATCATCCGTCTTATTGAAGGAGATACGAAACATCGCGGCACGATCAGTCGGTGTCATTTCTGCTGTCACATCGTGATCAGCTAAATAGACCGAGTAATAATAGGGTTTTACAATTTCCGCTTTATGCGAAAACCAGCTTGCACGTTCATCCTGATCAAAAACAGGTTTTCCGGTAACCGGCATAATAGAGAAAACACCATAGTCATTCATCCAAGGGGAAGGCTGATGGGTTTGCTTCAGGCCGCGGATTTTATCAGCTGTATATTGATACTGCCATCCATCGCCATTTTTACCAGTCTGGGGTGTCCACATGTTCATCCCCCATGGTCTCGCTATGGAAGGGTAGGTATTCCCATTGGATAGCTCAAATTTGGATTCGGTACCCATCAACGGATTCACCAGATCCACGGCTTCCATTTGCTGTCCTCTAAACTTCTGAGCCAAAACCGGTTTTGCGCAAAACAAACCCAAGGACAATAATGACCCTAGAAAAACACTAAATGATTTCTTCATTATTTAGGATATATATAAATATTTCTACTAAAACGTATTAGTAAAGATATAAAAAAGAATATGAATTCAAAAAAACTATAAGCTTTCGTCTATTAGGTCTTATGATTTTTACAATACGGCTTTATTCCGCCAAGATAAAACGGACTTATTATAACATATTATAGTGGCTCCTATCTTTTAATCAAATTTGTTGAAATCACATATTCCTTTGGACTGGAAATCCCCCGATCTATTTCCTTTAGCAGTACACGTACACAGGTTTTGGCCAAAGGTTCCAAGGGTTGTTGGATACAGGAGATTTTAGGATTCAATATATCGAACAATTCATGATCGTCAAAAGAAAACAACGGAAAATCAAAACCTTCCCTTCCTTCAGTCCGAAGCGACTTTAACCCGAGAATACAGAGATAATTGGTCGTAAAAAATAAACCATCCAAGCCTACATTTTTAGCTACCCAACTCTGCAAAGCACTTATACCTTTCTGCTTCAAACGATGGTAGGGTAGTTGCAGTATCCTGGATTGCATACCTGTTTCCGCACAAAATTTCAGATAGGCGTCTTTACGCGCGAGCATCTGAGGCTGATCCGAATCGATTGTGATCAATCCAAAGTTTTTACATCCGATAGACTGCAAATAGGAACAGGCTTTACGGCTGCTATCTCCATTGTCAATATGGACATAATGCGTCGCTATGTCGGGTGAATTCCGATCAAATACAACCAAGGGCACCTTATGTTCCAAGATCTTTCGCTGATGTTCTTCGAGGTTTATCGTGGGTGCTAGGATAATGCCTTCAACCCTCTTCTCTAGCATGAAATCAATAATATCTTGTGCATTTTGAGGATCTCCCAAAGTACTACTGTATAATACATGATAATTTTTCTTGCGCAGTAGTTCCTCAACATGCAAAGCAAAAGGGCCAAAAAAGGAATCGCCAATATTTTCGACAATCAGTCCGATTGTATTCGAACGGCCGGTGGCAAGGCTCTTTGCCAAGGCGTTGGGCTTATACCCTATTTTCTCAACATAATCCAAAACACGCCGCTCCAGTTCCTTACTGATACGGGCCTGTTCCGCTTTATGATTGATCACCAATGAAACGGTGGATTTGGAGACATTAAGTTCTCGTGCGATTTCTTTAATAGATTTGGCCATATGAGCATTTCATAAAATTAGGTGAAATTAGAAAATAAAATGAGAATTGTTCGTTTTTTATACTGATGACATTTCGTTGTTCATACGTCTACGCACAATATCAAACAAGTAATATGGCCGCTCAGAACTATTGCTTATCCGTAAGCATATTTTCTAGGCTTTTATTTACCTAATACAATAATCTACGGGCTTAGCTAAAGTAGCTTCATTATAAACGATAACTATACTTATTCAATACTTAAGCAATACTTCAAACATACTGGAAGCCTACCGCATGACTGAAACAATTATTTGTTGATCCCCATTGAAAACGACTGATTTTTGTCGAATATTAATAAATATTCAAAAGTAAATATAAAAAGCGAAGCCACTTTACAATCTTTATAATGAAAATATTATTTTTTTTTTAAATTTACTAGCTGCTAGCTTCTTATGAAAAACTCCAAATCATACCAATACCAAGAACTTCTGCCTCTTATTCAACAGGGAGATCAGCGCGCTTTTTCGGTATTATATGATTTGTTTGCGCCCGACCTGATTTCTTTTATAACAAAAAAAATTAGCAATCGTGAAGCAGCCGAAGATACTCTACATGATCTATTTATCTCCGTATGGAAAAATAGAGCATTTATTACAGAAATAGAGTCTCTACCCGCTTATCTATTTAGTTCTTGTCGCTATCTGGTTCTCGCCTACTACCGCAAAGAGATGAAAATTCAGCTTACCCAAAGTTTTGAACATCTTGAGTTTGAAGATCAATCCATACCCATCGAGGATCAGCTGTATTACCGCTACATCATCGACGTTGTTGCCAAAGAAGTCGAAAATCTGCCTCAAAAATGTCAGGAAGTATTCAAATTGAGCCGGGAATACTATTTAAGCAATAAAGAGATTGCTATAAAACTAGGAATCAGCGAATCCACTGTTGAAAAGCACATTAACAAGGCTATTCGTCATTTACGCACCGCAACAGGCCACCTTTTTCACTTTGTATTATTTTTTTAGCCTTTTAATCAGTCATTTAGTCAACAATTTTTACAATAAAATATTTTTTTTCTTTTTGAGTAGAAGCTCTGCCTCTTTTAGGTCACTTGTATTATAACCAACCAGTATAAAGTTGCGATTTATGAAGCAAGTGAAAGAATTATATAAATCAATTACCCGTTTTCTGAGCCGATCCGAAAATACTGAGGAACGTAAACAACTTTTTGATTGGTTTGACCAGAAGTCGGTTGACCAGATACCAGAAGCACAGTTTTCGACCATCCAAAAGAATGTAAAAAACCGGCTGTTGGCTGAGGTAGGCTTAATAGAAAAAAAATCCTCTACCATAAAGTATATACAGATTATCAGTACAGCTGCGGCAATATTGCTGATCGGTTTTTTCGCCTATAGATACTGGCCTGCGGCAGAGCAAACTGCTTCCAATAAATTATTAGCATCCATCCCGCCAGGAAGTGAAAAAGCTATTATCACGCTAGCCAATGGGAAGCAGATTAATCTCGACGAATTAGCGCTAAATCAAAGTGTACAGATCGGAGAGACAATTTTAACAAAAGATGCACAGGGAAAAGTTAGTTATCGAAATGCCAAAACCGGAAACATTGTTAGCCAGCAAAATATATTAAAAACTCCCAAAGGCGCTACCTATGAGCTTGCCTTAGCAGATGGCACCTTGGTCAGCCTCAATGCTGATTCGAAATTAATCTATCCTTCTTCATTTGAATCGGGAGACCGTATCGTTGAATTGGAAGGTGAAGCTTATTTTCAGGTAGCAAAAACGAGGGACCACAAAAGTTTCATTGTTAAAACAAAAGATCAACAGACAAAAGTCCTGGGTACAAAATTCAATATTAATGCCTATTCGGAAGAGGACGGGGTACGCACCAGCCTAGAGGAAGGCGCAGTTATTGTTTCCAAACAAAATAGTGCGGTGAGGTTAAGACCAAACGAGCAAGCTTTTTCCGAAGATGGAAAGCTCCGGTCGAAGCGTATCAATATAGATCAGGTACTTAGCTGGAAAAGTGGCCAATTCTGCTTTGATGGTACAAATACAGCAGAGGTATTTAAGGACATCGCAAGGTGGTATGATATCGATGTCACTTATAACGGGACGAGCAATGCCAGTCAATATAGTGGGAAAATCCCACGAAATTTAAGCTTAGAAAAGCTCATTGCTCTTTTAAATTATGCAAATATCCAAACCAAAGCTATTGTAGGAAAAAACAATAGAATTAACTTAATCATAACATAACCAAACCATTAACGAAATGAAAAGCGAAAGATTCCCACCCTAATAAGAGCTTATTTAATATCAATAAAAGACGGATCCTGTTGGCGCAGAACCCGTCCAACTTAATTGGTATTAAAGTATCGTCTAACTTCTAAATTATTAACACGTTAAAACCAAACGAATTTAATGAAATTTACCTTAACTCCGTTCATTAAGAAGGAGAAAGATTTTCATTCGACCAATTTGGATGCTAACCCAGCGTCCAACATTTGGCGGATTTATGAAAAACAAAAGCCTCTTTTTGCGCGCCCATTATCCAGATCTCTCATGAGGATCAACTTAATCACCCTACTGATCGGTTTAGGTCTGTCACAAGTAGATGCACACACCTATGCCCAACAGATTAGCTTGAAAAAGCAAAAATCGAGCTTGGAATCGATCTTGAAAAACCTCGAAAAACAGAGCGGTTATTCATTCTTTTACAAGAAGAATGAAATCAACCAAATCATTGACTTAACTGCTGAAATTAAGGATGCCCCTTTTAAACAAGCTTTAAATGTGATTCTCAACAAAGCAAATCTGTCTTATGACTTTTTTGATAAAACGGTAGTTATCAAAAAGAATACAATTCATCCCAAACAGCGTACCATTATAACGTCCAACGCCGAAAGGATCGTATTGACTATGCAGCAGCAATACGTAAAAGGGCGAGTTATCGACAACGAAGGAAAACCTATTTCGGGGGTATCAATTCGCCTCAAAGACAATGTACGAAAAGGTGTAATGAGCCAGGCTGATGGAAGCTTCATATTGCCAATATCTTCACTAAACGAAATCCTGGTGATAACTTCCTTAGGCTACGAAAGACAGGAAATTAAGGCGAGCTTAAATCAGGAGAAAATGGTTATCCGCCTAAAAAAACAAGAAAATGCCCTTGAGGAAGCGGTTGTTTCTACGGGTATTTTTAAGAAGGAAGATAAAAGTTTTACGGGAGCATCACGTACAATCACGACAAAAGAACTCAGGCAATACGGCGCTCGAAATCTCGTGACCTCTTTACGGAATATAGATCCATCGTTTAATATTATTGAGAATAATCTTTTCGGTAATGATCCGAATCGACTTCCAGAAATTCAGATGCGCGGAAACTCTAGTATCCCCAATGTGAATGAAATTCAGAGCGAATCCGCAAGTCAGCTCAACACTCCACTGATTGTTTTAGATGGTTTCCAGACATCGCTTCAGGCATTGATAGATATTAATGAAAACGATGTTGCTTCGATTACCCTCTTGAAAGACGCCGCAGCGACCGCACTTTACGGATCAAGAGGTGCCAACGGTGTCATCGTCATTACAACGAAACTCCCGAGACCAGGCAAATTACGCCTAAGTTTTGGAACAGAGCTAAAGGTTGAAAACGCTGACTTATCGGCTTACCACCTCCTTAATGCAAGAGACAAACTGGAGTTAGAACGTATTACCGGACTTTATGACTCTCCGAACGCAAGTACAGACATTCCGAATAAACGATACTATAATTTTCTGTTAGATGAAGTGAATAGCGGCGTCGAGACAGACTGGATGGCTATTCCACTGCGCACATCCTATGCTTTAAGAAGTAATTTAAGACTGGAAGGCGGGGACAACCAGTTCCGATATTCAGCCGGTATCCAAAATAACAATACAGCCGGTGTCATGAAAGGCTCTTCCAGAAATACGCTGAATGGATCCATCACCCTATCTTATACTTACAAAAACTTAATATTTAGGAATTATTTAAATATTAATAATATTAAGAATCAGCAGTCACCATATGGATCATTCAGTGATTATTTCGACCTCAATCCTTATTGGCGCCCTTATGATAAAGATGGAAATGTAAATAAAGTGTTAGGGGATCCAGGTACAACTGATTATTCAAATATATGGACTACCCTTCCGACAAACCCCTTGTATAATGCTAGCCTAAAAACATTTGACAAAGGAGAACAAACAGATATTACCAATCAGACTGCTGTCGAATGGTCGATTCAAGAAGGATTAAGATTAATTGGTAAATTCAGCTTTACAAAATCCGATAAACAGTCCGATGCGTTTAAACCCGCCGAACATACTGACTTTGCCAATTATACCGGAGTTGATGTCTTTAGAAAAGGAGCTTATTGGATTGGTCTTAATCGTGGAATGAAATACGAAGGGGCTTTAAATCTGTCCTATAGCAAAAAAATAAAAGAAAAACATCAGATTTTTGTCGGAACCGAGGCAAATATTTTCCAGGATAACACCTCGCAACTGACAAACGCCGCAGAAGGTTTTCCAAACAGTGATCTTGATTTTCCATCGATGGCATTGCAATATATGAAGGATGGAAAACCTTCAGGTAATGAGTACTATTATCGAACCGTTGGCTTTGTTGGAAATGCAAACTATAATTATGACAATCGTTATTTTGTCGACGGAACGTTCCGTATGGATGGTTCTTCCCAGTTTGGCGCCAATAAACGTTTCGCTCCTTTTTGGTCAGCAGGTCTGGGTTGGAATTTACACGAAGAAAAGTTCTTTAAAAAGAATGAAATCGTCAACCGCCTTAAATTGCGTGGATCTGTAGGGACATCCGGGTCTACAAAATTCAATACGTACCAGGCTTTGACCACTTACGGTTATTACACTTCCGATAGATATTATAATTGGCTGGGAGCTTATGTCATGGGGCTCGGCAATCCGGATCTAAAATGGCAACAAGTGCTTAAATACAATATTGGGACAGATGTCGACCTTTTTGACCGTTATTTAACTTTACAGGCGAACTATTATATTGAAAACACCAATGACCTTGTTTCCTCCGTTAATACCCCCGCATCCAGTGGTGTAGGCTATTATACAGCCAACATCGGAAAATTACGGAATAAAGGATTCGAGTTATATGCAACAGTCTATCTGATGAAAAAGCCCACCGGTTTAACCTGGTCAGTATCGGGTTCGGTATTGCATAACAAAAACAAGGTACTTGAAACCTCACAAGCTTTAAAAGACGCGCAAAAAACACTTCAGGGGGATCTCTATAATGCCAACAAAATGTACATCGAGGGATATTCGAGTAACGCCATTTGGGTAGTTCCATCCCTCGGGATAGACCCGAGCACAGGAAAAGAGCTTTATCTCGCTGCTGACGGCACACCAACTTACACCTGGGCGTCAAAAGATGTTACTGCTGTCGGAAACACAGATCCTAAAGTTTGGGGGAATTTCAACACAATGTTACGTTACAAAGGATTTACATTTACAGCATCGCTGGGTTATCGCTTTGGCGGTCAGGCATACAATAGAACCCTGGCTGAACGAGTTGAAACCAGCAGTTACAAATATAATGTAGATGAACGCGTCTATACCGGCCGATGGCAAAATCCCGGCGATTATGCACCATTCAAAGGACTCTTAAACACAAATCCAACCTATAAAACTTCGCGATTTGTCCAAGATGAAAACACCATTTATGCGAGAAGTTTCAACTTCCAGTATGATTTCCGTTACATGAATTGGGTCAAGAAAATTGGGTTCGAAAACGTCAATATAGGACTGGATGTATCTGATCCATTTATCATTTCGAGTATTCGCCAAGAACGAGGAACAAATTATCCATTTTCAAGGCAGGTAACTTTTAGTCTCAACGCAACATTTTAATAAAATGAAAAAATATATCATATTAACGAGTTTAGTAAGTTCCCTATTTTTAGGTTCATGCAATAAATTTCTGGATGTCTTACCTCGAACCCAAATACCAGCGGATAAATTATTCGA
The DNA here is from genome assembly GCF_002000245.1 of Sphingobacterium sp. CZ-UAM. Classification (GTDB taxonomy): domain Bacteria; phylum Bacteroidota; class Bacteroidia; order Sphingobacteriales; family Sphingobacteriaceae; genus Sphingobacterium. The sequence goes on from NZ_MTCM01000006.1 coordinate 290,489, forward strand.
TTCCGAACAGGGGTTTAAAGATGCTTTGGCTGGCGTTTATATTTCGGCAAAAAGTAATACAACCTATGGGAAAGCCTTAACTTTTGGCTCCATAGAAAGTTTAATCTCGAGCTGGGATATAACGACGAATTCCCTGGAACAACAGCTCGGACTTTTCAATTATTCCGACAATCGCGTAATTGATCAATTCAATGCGATATTTGCCAAACAATATGCAACAATTGCCGCAATAAATGCTATTCTTCAGAATCTAGAATCCAATAAATCCATCTTTAAGACGGAAGGAGTATATCAGGTCATTAAAGCAGAATGCCTAGGCTTACGTGCCTACATCCATTTTGATCTGATGCGCCTTTATGGCCCTATACCAACTGAATCTGAGATCGGAAATCAGCTCGCCTATGTAACTGAATTTAACAGAGAAATCCATCAACATATTTCTTATGAAGAATATAAAAGCAAAATTTTCACAGATCTAAAACAAGCCGAAGAGCTTATCAAAGAATTTGACCCCATGCTGTCCTATTCGATGAACGATGTTAGAAATCCCAATGGATTCGCAAGCAACTACAAGCCACTAGATGATTTCATGTCATATCGCAATATGCGCATGAACTATTATGCGATGAAAGCGTTAGAATCTCGTGCAAGTTTATGGTATGGAGACAAAGACAATGCGTATAAAGCCGCTAAGGAGGTGATTGACGCAAAAGATGCGGATGGAGAAGTTAAATTCAAGTTAGCCACTGGGAAAGACTTTACAACAACCAACTATATCCTCACTTCTGAACAGATATTCGGACTGTACGCTTTTGATTTAGCAAAAACCTATACAGATAACTTTGGCAACGCAACTTATCGCAAAGGTACATCTGCAACAACCATCACAAATCAACTATACGGCAATACCGGAACTGATTTTAGAGAATCTTCACTTTGGAATATTGTTACATTGACCAACGGTTCCAGATACAATGTGATTAAAAAGTTTTGGGTTACGGCCGACAATGTGACCGTTTTAAGCGATTACAAACAACTGCCAATGATACGCACTAGTGAACTTTATTTGATATTGGCTGAAACAGCTCCTTTCACTGAAGGCTTGGAATATCTAAAAACCTTTAGAGCGAACCGTAATATCTCCGGACTATCAATACCCGCAGACCTGCCAACCCTACAGAGCGAGATTATCAAGGAATATCGAAAGGAATTCTATGGGGAAGGACAGGCGTATTACGCTTACAAAAGACTGAATATCCCAAAACCGCAAATATTATTTGCTCCTTCAAATGCAGTGGTCAATTACCTCTTGCCCATGCCAACAGTTGAATCTATTAATTAACCTCCATTATGAAACCATATTTTATATTAATTATAGTTGGTATCGCATGCATCTCGTTCATTAGCTGCAAAAAGGACCAATATTATATATTTAATGATATTGCAAGAGTACAATTTGGGCCACCCGTTTCGACGCTCAAACTCAATGAATATACCGACTCGTTAAAATCTGAAACATTCTTCTATGAATCAGAGGACACGAAGCAAGATACCGTATATTTTGATATCTACACCGTGGGCGAAACATCAAAAAAAGATCGAAAATACCAGCTTCAACAAGTCCAATTGCAGGGCATGGAAAATGCTGTCCCTGGAAAACACTTTATCCCATTTGATGATCCTGCTGTCGCTGATCTCTACGTTATCAAATCCGACTCTGTACACGCAAAGGTACCGATCGTTATTTTAAGAGATGGCGAATTAAAAAGTAAGACCGTCAATCTCGGTATTTCCATTGTCGCTAACGCTAACTTTGCTATCGGTGAACCCACCAAATCCTGGCGCAAACTACAGTTTACTGATCGCCTTAGCCAGCCAAATGCTTGGACAGCCTCCTATTCCACCTATTATTTCGGAGCATACAGCGTTCGAAAACATGAATTTATGATCGAGGTTACGGCTCAGCGTTGGGATCAAAACTTTATAGCGACCCTACCTCTAGATCAAATGAACTATTATAAATCTGTCCTTGGGATGGCTGTGATAGATTACAATAAGCAACATCCTGATGCGCCCTTACGCGCTGAAAACGGTGATCTCATTACTTTCCCTAATTAATTAGAAGCGATGAAAAAGATAAATATTTACCTATTACTCCTAGGATTTCTATTGGTTTTATCCTGTTCAAAAGATAAAAGCAACTATGACTATAGCGAAAAGGAGCACATTGATATTGAAGGAATTGAGTCAAAATACACAGTCATTTCACTAAAAGATACTTTAAAAATATCCCCCTCTGCAAAATCAAATAAAGAAGGTGAGTTAGAATATAGATGGGGATTTTACGAAACAAATGTACAAGGTAGAAGCGAACCATTGGACACAATCTCCCGTAACCAAAATCTAAGCTATTATATCACCGAGGATGCCAAGGACTGGGTTGTCGTTTGTATTGTGAAAAACAAAAAAACAGGCTATACCCAATACAAGAATGCCACCGTAACTGTAAGTACACAGTTTACGCGGGGTTGGTATGTCCTTAAAGACGATGGTAATAACTCGGATTTAGATCTACACCTAACCCCGCAAAATAATGTGGTAAATGGAAAAATCGAAAATGTATACAGTACTGCAAATAATCAAAAAATAGCAGGAAAGGCAAATTTCATTAGCTTTTCTTCCAGTTACAAAAGCAATGTGTTAAACCCCAGCTCTTATTCTAATACCCGGGCATTATTTCTTGTAACAGAAAAAGATATACAAGCCATTAATGTCAATAATCTAAAGAAAATAAGGGATAAGCAGAATTTATTCTTAGGAGGACCACAAACGATATCCGGAACTACAGGAGCTTTTGTAGGAAGTAGCGCTAATTATATTCTTAATAATGGACAGCTATATAATATCTATGCTATGAGCGCTAATACTGGTCAGTTTGGAAACAAAGCGATGATTGATGGAAAGAATAGCGCCTATGAATTATCAAAATTTATGATCTCTGGTGCTAGCAATGACCCTATTCTATTTGACAACCTAGGCGGAAATTTCGTCACGCTCGCAAATGGATCCGGTTCCAGTATGACTATATTTTCAAATGATGCTACCAATGATTTCAGCACGACAAATAACAATCAAAAAGCGTTGTTTTTGGGAATGAAGTCTAATATTTATTTACCGGCCCCCGATTACTACTACAAAACGGTTGGTTATGCCATATTGCAGGACAAAACTGACCCTAGTTTAAAATCCCTATGTACACTAGAAAAGAACAAGTTTGTCCTAAAAATAAAAAAAGATAGCATAGGGCCTTCCTCTAAATTATATGAAGCGAGCCTGCATACTTTGTTATTCGAAGACGAAAATCTCCTCTACTTTGTCAACAACAACCAAGTATATAGTAGAAATCTTAGCAATGGCTTTGAACAATTGCAGTTTAGCGCCACTGGAGGTGAACAGGTTACTTTTATTAAACATCTAAAATACTCAGAATCGGGATATGCTTTCAATTTCGTTGTCGTTGGAACAAAAATCGGGTCGAATTATAAAATTAGAATGTTTACAAAAAACTCGGGTAATTTAGATTCAAATCCTGTACAGACGCTCGAAGGAACCGGAATAGCACGATCACTCATTTACATCGCGCCGTCCGTCTCCGATTATACTTATCCCTGGTCTTATTAATCCACAATTACTTATAAAACACAAATGAAAAAACATATCCTAACTTCAATAACAATATTTGCGGCAAGTACAGTTGTCGCTCAATCACCCGTTCAGATCAAGGGGAGATTCGATAAAGAACTTGTCAAACCGGTCAAACTCTTTAAGGTTGTCGAAGGTGATATGGTTGAGATTGCTTCAGCTCAACCTCAATTGGATAAAAATTTTGGTTTCACGTTCTACCCCGAATACGAAGGATTTTATGCCATTGGTTCGGGAACAACAGGCAGTCAAACCGATAATAATATCTTTTATTTCAAGCCGGGCGACCAACTTGAGTTTACCATCTCCGAAAAAAATTACCAATTGACCGGAACTAATAACAGCAAAGAAAATCAGATCCTCAGCCGTTGGCACGACGAAATAAGTCCAGTAGAACAAAAGGCATTCTACTGGATGAAAGCTCAAAGTACTTTTGTCGATTTCTTCCCCGACCTGGAGAATGTTGTCGCCAAAGCAAATACCTTCACTAAAAATAATAAAAGTGGAAACTCCAAGTTTGACAGTAAATTGCAGGATTATATCCAATGGGATCTTGCCGCCAACGCGACAAATTTCCTCAATACGCCACGTTCAGCACATCCTGCAGTAGAAGAATATACGGATTACTATAAAACCCTAACGTTAGCCAGCTTCGCAAGAAACGCAGCATTGGTCTATCAAATTCCTTGGGCAAACCGTACTTTGAACGCTATCTCATTTGTATCTCGCCGTACGGCGAATATTCCTCCGGGAAAAGGCATCACTGGTCTCCAGCAAGATCTGGATTTCCTCCCCAATGACACTTTAAAGGGTGATGCTATACTGAATTATCTAGCAAGACAAAAAGATTATTCCAGTTATAAGGAAGCCGCGGATAAGTACCAGTCATATTTTATGACTGCAAGTCAAAAGAAACGTGCTATTGGTATCATGAATGACATGGCTCAACTAAAAAGTGGAGACCAAGGACTTAATTTCTCTTTTCCTGACAATAACGGGAAGACCATAAAATTTGCCGATTTAAAAGGAAAAGTGGTTTTAATCGACGTATGGGCAACCTGGTGTGGTCCTTGTAAAGCAGAAATACCGCATCTCAAAAAACTTGAAAAAGAAATGCAGGGTACAGATGTTCAGGTGGTAAGCATCTCGGTTGATGAAGAAAAAGATAAAACGAAGTGGTTAAAAATGATTAAGGATGAGCAACTTGGTGGCTTGCAACTTTTTGCTTCCGGATGGGGAGATTTTGCCAAATATTACAAAATTACGGGAATTCCGCGCTTCATGGTTTTTGACAGACAGGGAAAAGTAATCACTATAGATTCACCACGACCATCGAACCCAGAATTAAAGCAACTCCTTGAAAAAGTATTAGCATCGAAATAGGCATGAATAAACTTTGGATTTACTTCTTATTTTTAACGTTATCTCCCGCGCTTCTATTTGCGCAGGGGGATAGCGTTACAATCAAAGGAAAAATTACATCATCTGTAACAGACCCTGCCGCGAAGTTAAGTGTTTCTTTTATTGACTATCAAGGCAAAAGGATAGGTTTTGCAGCTCCAATACATGATGGATTATTTGAAATCAAGATCCCAAAACAAACACAAATAGTTGATGCTACCTTAAGGACTATTGGCAAAGATCCAAATGCCAGCGCATTACGACAAGCCATGCGTTATCCGCTCAATATTTTCATTTCTGAAGATGACATCCTTATAAACGCCAATGCCGAGGAACTTGATTTAGCTCAGGTTAAAGGAGGGAAAGAAAACAATGAATACAATGACCTGCGTCAGTCTACAGCGGGATTTGTAAAGCAAAAAAATACTTTATACAGTCCAATCCTCCAGGGAAAGATTAGCCCCGAATCTACGGAGGGCAAAATCATAATCGAGCAGCTTAGTCAAGTGGGCAAAAAGGAAATTGCTCTTCAGAAAAAATTTATAGAAAATCATCCTACATCCTATGTAAGTCTGTTTTTGCTCTACAGAATGAAGTCTAGCTATACTTCTGAAGACTATAAATTAGCATTTAACCGTCTCGATCCCAACTACAAATCAACAGACATGGGTATGGCAATAGCTTCAACAATCTTAAAAGAGAGCGTGACCGCGAAAGGGAAAGCAGCACCACTCTTTTCGCGGATCACTGCTAGCGGCATGCCTTTTCAATTAGAAAAGATGCAAGGGCGCATCATACTACTTGATTTTTGGGGCAGTTGGTGTGGCCCCTGTCGGGCAAGTATGCCGCATCTCCAGCAACTTTACAGTCGCTACAAAAATAAAGGCTTTGAAATCATCGGTATCGCACAAGAAAGAGGCAAAACACTGGAAGAATCCAAAGCGAGCTGGCACAAAGCCATAGAAGAACTCAACTTATCCTGGACAAATGTGCTAAACAACGAGAACAAAGAGCAAATGGATATTGTGAAAGCATATCAGATCAGTGGTTTTCCAACAAAAATCCTCGTGGATGAAAATGGAAAAATCATTTTGCGCGTTGTAGCCTCGGCAACAGACGACATTGACATTACGCTGAAAAAGATCTACGGCTTCTAATCCTTTTACATCCTTCACTAAATACGCTAATTTATTCTGTATTACCATGACTTATAAATCCATTATAAAAGCCGGAGCTCTCTTGCTGTTAACAGCCTTTGCATCGTGGTCAAAAGCTCAGCTCGCAACCCAATTGCCGGCCAAACTACTCACCTGCTTTGAACAAAAAGACAGCTCTTTCATAAGCACTGAGCTGGCGCCAAATTTTTCCATAGCTGGACATACTGGTGCTGGAGCCAGCTTCCGCTTAAACCAAATTATCAAAAATTACCCCCTAAAAGCAGTCAATATTCTATCGGACAAGAAAACTAAAAAAGGAACATTACTTCAAATAGAGGTTACCGATACGAAGGGCAAGACAACAAGCAATCAAGCGCTAGTTGATCATAAGGGGAAATTAATCTATTTCAGTCTTTTTGATCAACTATATGGGTTAAAAAGAGAGAACACTCCCAAATTACGGGCGGTTATTCCTTTTGAAAACAAGAATGGCTCCATTTACCTGCAGGTCAAAATCAATGGATATGAACGGCCATTAAGACTCCTGTTTGACACTGGGGCAGACGGAATGGCGGTAAACCAGCAACTTGCCGATGCTATTGGCCTAAAGGTAACGCGTGAGAACAACGCTTCTGTCGTCGGCGGAAACACAAAAATTCAGGTATCTGACAACAATAGTATTCTATTGGACACGCTTAAACTGGCAGGACAGGGTATTGCGATCTTTCCTGAAATGGGCAAAGAAGGTGATGGCATTATTGGTAATACCCTGATACGCCAATTTATCACACACATCGATTACGATAAAAATACAATTTCATTGTACGATTTTGGCGATTTTCAATACAAGGGTAAGGGAACTGCCGTACCGATTACAATGCCTGCGGGGGTAATGATACTACCCGGGCAGCTTGAAATTATCAAGGATAAGAGCTACTCCGGACATTTCGTTTTCGACACTGGTGCTTCATACGATCTGATCTGCTTCCGTCCCTTTGTACGTCAAAACAAACTGCTTGTTAGCGGCTTCAAAGCCGAGGCACAGGCCGCAACCGTAAGCATGGGTGTTTCCTCGCCCACCTTTTCGGGCAAAAGCTATAAATTTGCCATTTCTCCCCTCCCACCCATGCAGGGTTTGCCGGTAACACTCATGGGCGGCAGTGCTGGCAATGAACATTGGCAACCTGGTTTTGATGGCTCAATTGGGGTTCGCCTATTAAGCCGCTATAATATCACCATAAATCTGGCGGAAGGTGAGGTATATTTCTCCCCCAATAGATTACACGACCACCCGCAGGATTTTTTAGTCAAGAATTATCAGTTTGGCTGGGATAATACCGGAAAGCTGAAAGTACTTGGCGCTGTAGGTGCTGCCGACGCCCCAGGTGGTCTGAAAACAGGTGCATTAATCCAACGCATAGACAGTTATACAGCCGATCAATTGAAAAAAAATCCATCCCTCATAGATGAGATTCGGTTAAAAGCAACGGGAGGATCCATTTCTATAACAACAACTGATGATCATACCGTAAATATCTAATCACGCTAAAACATAATACCTTCAATTCTCAAAACAAATCATATGAAAAAGCTTATTTTTTATATTATTATAGCCTATTACGGCATATTCTTTTCAAACGTAGCAATTGCCCAGGAAAAAATCTTCCAAGGGAGTTATGCGGAATGCCAAGCTCAAGCAAAAAAGGAAAACAAACTCATTCTGATCGATCTGTACTTTGTTGGTTGTATGCCTTGTGCAGAAATGGACAAACAAGTATTTCCGGATCCGGCTGTTACTAAAGAACTCAACGATAATTATATTCTGTACAAAACAGATGTGATGAAAGAGGAAGACGGGAAGAAAATAGCCCGTAAGTACGCTGCCCCAGGATTTCCGACCTATGTCATTGTAAGCCCCGAAGGCAAAACCATAATGACTGAATCCGGTTTTTTTGGTGTAGACCGATTTGTTCCTCTATTAAAGGAGGCTGTCCAACGCAACAAATCAGCCCAATATCTCGCATTTAACAATACGTTAGACAACAGTTATCCTGCAGCTTATAGCGAGCGTTTTATTAAAACCGGAGAAAAACATGATTTTGCGGAACTAGAAGGATATCTCGAGCAACAAAAGGACTTGTTCAATGAGACAGCTTTCTTGGCCAATAGTGTCACTTACTTTGCGAAATACAATAATTGGGCTTATGACAATCTTCCAAAATTGATTAAACTATACGGCGGAAATCTACTCCGCAACAAGATTTCAACAATTGCCAAAGCAAAAAGTAAACAATACGGGACAGCACAACAATTGGATAGTTTAACGACAATGCTAGCTTATATACGTCCCACGTTCAATGACAAATTATGGGAGGTATTTTTACCCGGATTCGTTGCTAGCTATTATGCTGGCTCCCAAAATGCGACCACCTATTTTGCGTTGATTGACCAATATCAACTCTATCCTACTTGGGATGAACGTAGCAATGCCTTCGGACAGGTCATTATTGATCAGTCAAAAAATCCAACAATCCTGAAATCTATACGAGCTGAATATCTAGCAGCAGAACAACGGAAAAAACTGGATCAAGTGGATAGTTATCGGCTGACGCTATTACATTACTATCTAAAAGATTTTGATCAGGCTTCCAAAGAGATGGAAAAACTGTCGAAATCAGATTCAACATCTCCATTTCTTGCCATCAACAAAAAAGACTTACAGGTCTTAAGAGAGGCCATAAAAAGAAAAGATGCCAATTTATTTAAAGCAAAAGATATTAAGAAAATAATACCATTTAAATTAAGTTAACAATCTATATCATGATTAGAAAAACCATTCTATTATTCACAATTATCATTTCCTCGCTTGTGGCGTTGGCCCAGCAGCCGAGCAACATTACAGGAACAACAGATCCAGCAAAAATAAAACGTGTCGGACTATTTAAAGTATTAAATGGTCGTTTAAAAGAAATTGCCACATCTATTCCCGATGCATCAGGACGATTTGCATTTCGCTTTACTCCTGAATATAAAGGATTATATGCTGTTGGTAGCGGAAATGCACAGAATCAACAGGGACTTTTTCGTTTTTACTTCAAGGGAAATGAGGATTTAAATCTAAAACTAAGTCAAAATGACTACGAATTAACAGGTAAAAACAGTCCAGAAAACGAAACCTTATACGCTTGGGACAAACAGTCGAAATCTTTTCGTGATAAAGGAACCACTCCCGGAGGTATGAGCACCTATGTCGATTTCTTCCCCGAGGTTGAACAGTTTAAGGTAAAACTTGATGCCATCAAAAAGAGCGCAAAAACAGGAAACGTTCTTTTCGACAAATTCTTTCCCGAGCTAGTCGATTATGATTTTGCCTATTATGCGATCTCTTATCTTTACATGCCGCGTACAGCCCACCCGAGCAAAGAGGAAATGAGCGACTTCTATACGCAATTCAATGCAGATCGTTACCTAACAACGGAACTATTAAAATTTCCCTACGGCGACCGCTTTATGAGCAATATCATTTATCGGAAATTGGACCTATCCACTAAACCAACTTTCGATCAACAAATTGCAGCCATCGGACCAGACATACTTAAAGGACAATATATATTGCAACGTCTTGAGGGTGCACGTTCCTATGGTGACTTTCAGGAAATGAATGAGAAATACAAAAAATATTTTACGCTTCCTGAGCAAATCGAACGATCAAAAGTTGTCGAGGCGAGACTGGTAGAGACAAAAGTAGGAGTTCCTGCGTTTCAATTCTCTTTTTCAGATATTACCGGAAAGAAAACAAGTCTTGCAGATCTTAAAGGCAAAGTCGTCTTGGTGGATATGTGGGCGACCTGGTGCGGTCCATGCCGTACCGAAGAACCGCATTGGGAAAAATTAAATGAAGAATTTAACGGAAAACCAGTAGCCTTTGTAGGCGTATCAGTAGATCAGGATAAACCCAAATGGGACAGCTATGTGAAAGAGAAAAAGCTAAAAGGGATTCAGCTGCATGCAGGCGCTGACAATGAACTATCCAATGCTTACAAAGTCAATTCTATTCCGCGCTATATACTCATTGATAAAGCCGGAAATCTAATCACGGCGGATAGTCCAAGACCAAGCGATCCAAAATTAAAAGCTCTGCTGGAAGAATGGATTAAAAAATAAAATACCGAATATCAACGTACTAAAAACACAAAAGCCCTCAGTTCAACTAAAACTAGGGGCTTTTGTTATATTACAAATGGGTTAGCCAAATTCATATCAGCATTTTACACCTCTTGATTTTTAGCCCAACTGTGGGTCAGTCTTCGAGTGGCTACCCGTCTCTACGCGGCCAGCAAATTGGCGAACAAATTTACTTCCAACAATCTGTAAAGTCACATCGTACCAACCACTTACTTTCTGGGATTCTAAAACCCAATTGATGGATTTACCAGGACCCAATACGGTATTTTTCTTCCAGTTGCTGTAGGCATTATCTTTCACCTGCACGTGAAGGGTCTTGTCACCTTTATTGCTCGCTTCCAGGATAAGGTTTCCTGTGGGAACTCCTTTCTTCCCGATTTCATAGCTCGCAACAATAGATAGACGCTCCGCATCTCCCTTAAAGCTGCGCATAAACCCATTTGGGCCATATGCCGTTAAATCATAATAACCATCTTTAAAGTCTGCTCGGTCCCAGTCAAAACTCAACTCCTCCCCCGCGATAACCGCAAATGGCCAAAAACTTACACCATCTTTATAACTCGGCCCACTATACACATTAAAAGGGCTGCTCAGGGATTTAGCGCCGAAAATCTTATTCCCCGCAGACATCACCAGTTTTACCGTATCCTTATCGACAGATTCATTTGCATATAACTCATAGGCCAGCGCATTGGAGTTTTTTTGACCTTTTTCCTGTCTTGCCAATTGTGCTGCCCTGCCCGTATTTTGTAACGTTTGCATCTCATCTGCAGTCCATACATGAAAATTATTCGGTAGTGGCTTGGATTTAGCCTGATCTATTGCATAGATCTGTTGATTACGGTCCAGGAATGGTAATTCCACAGCAGTTCCACTTTCCGCCTTCCGGAATACCGAAGTCAGATCTCCCGTAATAGCACGGCGCCAGGGACTGATATTATGTTCTTTTACGTCCTTACCAAGTTTCTTGTCAAAGAAATACTCCATAAATTGAATGGTCGACGTAATATCGCAGACCTCCGAATTGACCCAACCGCCTTTACTCCAGGGAGACGCAATAATCAGAGGTACCCGATAGCCCAGACCAACTGGTCCCTCGGTGGCATGCTCTTTCTTCTCTCCGCTGGCCAGTTCTTGCTCCAGACTCACATATTCATCGCTATAATCCAACCCTGCTGAAGTTTTTCCCGACCGGGCATCTGCTGGGTTTGGTGCTACAAACGGTGGAATATGATCGAAGTAACCATCATTTTCATCGTAATTGAGCATAAACACAGTTTTTTTCCAAACCTCCGGGTTTTCAGTCAGGATATTCAATATTTCGGACACATACCAAGCCCCGTACATTGGCGCACTAGGGTGATCCGAAAAACATTGTGGCGCAACCAACCAGGATACTGTAGGTAAATTCCCCGACTTCACATCTTTCCGAAACTGATGTAATACATCCCCTTTTGGTACTGTAATCTGTTCTCCTTCATGTAATACTGAGGTCGTTTCACGATAAAATGCATCATCCTCATTGGTTTGGAACGCACGCTCATGCAATGCAATTTGTTCTTTCGGAAGCTGTCGGAAAGCCTGTTCGGTAAGTTGTTCCAACTTTTTCTTATAGCTGTTGAGCTGCTCCTGTTTCTGCTTGAGCTTATTTTTGGTTTTCTGTACGCTTTCAGTTCCATTATTTGCCAATGCTTTTTCAAGCTCCTGGATCTCAGCAGGAAGTTCTGCCACACGCTTACGCATAAATTCCAGGTGACTTTTCTTGAATTCAATATGGTACTGTGAAAACCACTCTAAATTATTGTCCGTAAAATTACCTAACCATTCTTCTCCATTAAGGCCAGTCTCCATACTGACTTCGTTCTGATAGACCTTCCATGAGATACCCGCCGCCTCCAAACGTTCTGGAAAAGTTTTCCAATGCGCCCAACGGTCGAAGTAAATATCTGAATTACGGATCAACGGTTTTGCCCCTTTATGTGGCACACAGGTACCTGTCCAGAAAAAATGGCGGTTGGTCGTCGTACCTGTAATGGAGGAACAGAAATGCTGGTCACAGATCGTAAACGCATCGGCTAATGCATAATAGAAGGGTATATCTTCACGGGTATAATAGCCCATAGTCAAAGGAATCTCGCTCAAAACTTTTCCACCGGGACGTTTTGCCTCTATCCAATTATCATGCTTCCCTTGGTTACGCGCTGCCATTTGATTTTCCCAGGAATGGGGAAGATTTCCTGTCCAGGCTGCGTTGGAATTCTTAATATCCAATCGAAAAGGTGAATACGTCTTTCCTGAGGCGGATGCCTGCAACCATACGGGATTTCCGCTAGGTAGTGTGATAGCCCGGGGGTCATTAAATCCCCGCACCCCTCGTAGTGTACCAAAACTATGATCAAAGGAACGATTCTCTTGCATTAACAAAACAATATGCTCGGCATCTAAAACAGAACTCCCCGCAACTGGTTCAATCGCCAGAGCACGCTGTATCGCATCCGGCACAGCACTCTGTAAGCCAAAAACCCCAGCCAGCAAGGAGGCCTTTTTAATAAAGTCTCTTCTACTATCCATAAAAATATCTGTTATATCTCTTATAAATTCAATGGTCTATCAGCGAATATATTCATTCGCAAGCGCTTTTTATGTAACGTTTTTAAGAAAAATCCCCGCACACGATTGATCTCATGTACGGGGATAGTTTTATCATAAAAAAATCAACAGGTCAATGTATTAACTATTTTAAGATCCACATCAACTGATTAACGTTATCCACACCCTCAAACTGTCTGGACACCGCGGCATCCACATTTTCCGTGTTGTAATCATATTCAACGGCAGGATATCGCCAGCGAACCGGTATTTTGCCTGTTGCCTCTGAGTTCAAGCTCGTCTCTGGATTGATCTTCCATTTCGGATAGCCTGTTCTTCGGTAATCGTAATAGGTATTAAACTCCGACTGCAGAAAACTGGCAAGATATTTTTGGGTAATGATTTCCTCGATTTGTGCCTCTGCCCCTGCAGGCAATGTCAGACCACCGACATAAGTATTTATGTAAGCTGCATCCAAAGGCATACCATGATGAAACTGTTCCGTATTAGGCGTATTGTCAAAGATAAATTGCATAGAGGCTTCCACTCCCTTTTTGTGCCATGCCAAAGCCGGTTCATTTATCCAGCCACGAACAGCTGCTTCAGCGAGGATAAAACAAAGCTGCGCATAGGAAAGCTGCTGTGTAGGTTCTCCAGTTGCAATCTCAGTATAACGGTCATTCAGTTTCGAATAGTCATTACTGTTTTTAATATCCAGGATATTATCATATTTCAACGAAGGGTCAATACCGACGTAAGCGTCATAGTTCGCTGCCGTCATTCCACCGCTAATCTTTTTGGGCGAAGGGTTTCCATAATAGAATAGACGACGATCCGAACGCGCTTTTAACCTATCCACGATTTCGGTAGACATGGTTGGATAGATTGTAAAGTTATTCCCGACTTTATAAAAAGGGTACTGTTGTCCACTTTTATCCGAACGAATTAATTGGTAATTATCTGCATTTGCCGTAAAAATCGGTTTATTGGCAACGATCTGCTGAAAGCGGTTTTTGATATTTAAATCTGCGTCACCAACTTTCTTGCTCAGCTGCATTAATACATTCAACGTGTAACTATTCACCAATTTACGCCATTTGGTAGTATTCCCCCCATATAGAGGGTCTCCAGTGAAATTTTCTCCAGCGGCAAAGGCCTGATCAGCCAATTCCAATTCTTTTAGAATACCGATAAATACCTCCTTCTGAGTGTCATATTTAGGAAAGTATTGCTTATCGGTTTCTCCTTTTAACGCATCGCTATAAGGGATATCCCCTAAATCCATGGTTGCTTCAAAGAACTTGACGGCGCGGGCAAAATACATTAAACCCTCATAGGATTTAGCCAATTTCTCCGAAGTAGCAAATTTAGGCATGAAGTGCGCATCGTTTATGGCACTAAAACTCAGGGTACCCGCTCCAAAACCATTATATTGAAACGACTCCACAAATTCAGTCCAAACAATATTTTTGTTGAGCATATAAGGCTGTAGAAAACCTTTTTGCGTGGGCTGGTTTGCAAGGTTTAGTATGATCCGTGTAGCGATCATGCCCGATGTTACTTTATCGGTCGCCTCAGGATTGGTATTGATCTCTTCAAACTTGGAACAGGATACTGTTGTCCCAAGGAGTCCGATTAATAAATATGTGACTATTTTTTTCATTTGTAATCCGTGTTAAAAGTGTTAGATTAGAAACTTAGGCTTAAGTTAAAACCAAGGTAACGCATCGATGGAGAGTTTAGGTCTTCTGAACCCGCATCCGGATCAGAGAAACGATACTCTTTTGTCCATAAAAACAGATTCTGTCCAGTGACACCAATACTCGCCTTTTTGGCTTTAAATCGAGAAGCTACATCTTTTGGCAAATTGTAACTTAATGAAACTTCTCGAAGCTTAATAAACGTTTCGTCCCAAATATTTCGCGTACCTGAATAAGCTCTTTTCCAATAGTTTTCATAAGACACAACGGTTTCATTAGGCGCAAAAACACGTGTATCTTTTATAATCTGACCGTATTTATCGTAGCTTACCTCTCCCGACACAATTTTTACCCCTTTGCCGACAAAAGTGCGATTGCCATTCACCACCTCTTCATAACGTTCCTTCGTATCGGAATCAGGATGTGCTCCTGTCTGCCATAAACGTGCGTTCATGTTAGAATAAGACAACCCTTTGATACGACCGTCAAAACTAAAGGAGAGATTAAAATCTTTGTATTGGAATTGATTGGTGATTCCCCAGAACCATTTTGGAGCTGTATAACCAAATAATCTTGCTGTATGTACAGCACTGACAGGCATGCCGGCAGCATTATGGATAATCTCTCCATCTGGTGAGCGTTCCCAGTCACGCGTCACATAATGATCGGTGCGCATGCCCTCTTTTATATAAAGTGCATCGGCCGTATAGTCCGGATCAAGTTTATGATAATATTGTAAATTCTGCGAAAGATTACCATTAACAGACCATTCAAAGTTTTCTCTCCGGATCGGAACTCCGCCCAACGAGATCTCATGACCTCGGGTCATAAGCTCTTCTTTCAAATTGATTAGACGAGCCCTAAAACCAGTCGTGTGTGATATATTGCTGTAATTAGAGTTTGAGATATCAGCGATAACATTATAGCGCCTTCTGGCGTAGTAGGTGTAACTTCCGGTCAGACGATTGTTTAAAACAGCCCATTCCAGACCGAACTCGGTCATATCTTCCTTGGTCGGATTAATAAAAAAGTCTTTTATAGTATTCGGATACGAACCAGTAGTCAAACCATCCCAAACATTGTTGGTCACGCCAAACGTTTGATTAATTTCGTACGGATTAGGCGGATATACCGTAGATGCCCAAGACCCCCTTACCTTCAATAAATTCAACCAATTTGGTTTGTGAATTAAGTCAGACACCACGACACTTCCTGATACCGATGGATAGAAATAAGATTTATCAGGCCTCATCGAATACCAGTCATTACGGGCAGTGCCCTCGATGAATATCGCATTACGCCATGACAAGGATAACCGGCCGTATATACCATTACGCATTTCCTTAGTTTTACCCTCCAACGCAGAAACAGGTCCTGAGGAATTACGCAAGGAATAAAATCCTGGAATAGTGAGACCATTAACCGTGGATGCAGTCATGGTATTATCCCTGCGATAAAAAATAGAACCGCCTGCAAGTGCATCAATACCAAAATCACCAAAATTCTTTTTAGCCGTAAAGATAAAGTCATTGGTTGTGCTAAAGCCATCTTGTTTTCTGGACCAGTATTTCCCCCTGTTATCATAACCTCCTGAACCATCAAAACCACCACGGGTTCCGTAGATACCCATTGGGTTGGTCTGTTCTCTTGTATTACCATAGTAGTCATACCCACTGCGCAACAAGAAATTTCCCCAATCAGTCATTTTGTAATTTAACGTAACCGCAGCATTCAGCTTATTGATTAGTTCTGAACTTATTTTCTCGTAGGCTGAGAGGTAGGGGTTGTCGTACCAGGCTTTATATAACCAGTTTTGACTGACATTTTCTGTCTGCCAATAGTCCTTGTATTGTGTTAAATCATATTCTGGACCTGTCCATACTAAGATATTATAGATATACCCCTGATTATTGTAGCCCGAGCCAAAATCATTTGGCGCATACCTTCTGTTATATCCCAAACGTGTTTCCAGATTCACCTTATCAGATATCTTGGTTTCCCCAGATACGGAGATATTGGTCATATTCAGCTTGGTGTTCGGATATTGCCCTTTATTGTAGATATGGTTTATGGAGGTACGGATACTTCCGTTTTCCCCTTGATTCGTGAAACTAACAGAGTTATTGGAGATAAAACCGGGCTCTAAAAAATTCTGAAAATTGTTTTTACCCTTTGAAGTCAATTCGGTTTCTACATCATCCATTTGTTTAGTCAATGGATTCCATTGCTTATATTTCCGACCAATATCCAGTTTGTCTCCCCATACCTCATCGTCTGTATTGTACTTACCTCCATATCCCGCTGAATAAGATGTCTGTACATTAGGGAGTGCTAAATATCCCGCAAAGAACATATTATTGGAGTTTACAGTTATTTCTACTCCTTTTTGCGGGAGGCCTTTTTTTGTGGTGACCATGATTGCTCCACCTGCCCCTTCAATCCCATATAGAGCCGCCGCTGTGGAGCCTTTCAGTACTGAAATATTTTCAATATTGTCAACAGCGATATCACGCAAACTCATGTTCTCATAAGCAACACCGTCAATCACCAATAAGGGATTTTTTCCACGAAGTTGTATATCTGGTGCACGGTTAAATTCAGTACTGTTCATGACACGCAAACCCGAAACACGACCTGTTAATGTTGTTCCCACATCAACACCCTTGACTTTGGCCAATTGGTCACCTTTGATGTCCTGAACGGCATACCCAAGGGCTTTTTGCTCGCGCTTGATACCAAGAGCTGTGACCACGACTTCGTCTAAAGCCTCTGACGATTTGGAAAGCCGAATCAAACTTGCGCTATTTGCTGACACCTCAACAGGCTCATATCCGATATAAGAAACCTGCAGTATCGCATGATCCGAAACTCCGGATAACTTGAACGCCCCCAGCTGATCCGTCGTTGCCGCTATAGACGACTCCTTGACACGTATCGTGGCTCCCGCAATAGGTAAGTTGGTTTCCTGATCCACTATTTTTCCACGCAATTCCTTTTGTACGGCAAACATCTTTTCACTTGCAATGGTCTCTTTTTTTGACACAACATAGAGCTTATCATCGATCTTTCTCACCTCGAGATGTCCATCAGAAATCAATTGGATGAATTGGGCAATTCCCTCCTTTTTCAGCTTTTCAAGATTGGCGAGCTCATTGATTTTTTGATCGGCGATAGAAGCATCATAGCCAAATTTTACGTTGAACTTTTGTTCCATTTTGGCAAGAATTTTCCCGATCCCTTCCCCAGTTGTAAACTGAGAAGCCATGGTTTGAAGCGCTAGAGACTGAAACAGCAACGCTCCACCCATAAGTTTTAAATAGTAATTGGTTCTTTTCATAAATTACTTTTTATGGATAATTATTTGATTAAATGCTGTATTAAGAATTGTTAATGATTTGTCAAGATCATTGGCTGGTAGATATCCTGTAAAACTTGCAGTTTGAAATGAATCGACCAACCGTAGGTTTTGATCCGGATATAGGTTATTCAGATCGGCAACAATCCGCGAAAGAGGTACATTCTTGAAAGACAATAACTCACTTTTCCCATTTGAAGAAACGACGGTATCCGCAGGCGACACATCAAATTGCCCATGATCCCTGTCATAAGCCACCTGTTGACCTGGGTGAACAATAGAGAACTGATGCCCATGGGACACCTTCACCTTTCCGTGATTTAAGACCAAACGGCTACGCCGCGGAGAGCAGATTAAATTAAATGCTGTCCCTAATACGCGTACGTCAAAATCACCAGAATTAACAATCACAAAAGCTTGGTCAGGATTTTTGGCCACTTCAAAAAAAGCCTCTCCCGAAAGTTTGACCCGTCGTAGACTGTCTACATTAAAATCAGATAGAATTTCAATACATGCCCCTTGGCGAAGGGAAACACGTGTACCATCGGAAAGCGTAAGCTGTTTGACAAATTTCGTTGGGTTGCTGTATTTGACCACTTTGTATTCTGAATCGCCTGGCAGTGGTTGCGTCTTATACAAAAAAAGAAATGCAAAACCGACCAACAGTAAGGCTGCAGCGGCTAGGACTATAACGTGCCTTCTCCTCCAAATAGGTCGCACTTCGGCGGTTAATTCCGTACCGGTAATCGTATAATAAATATGGTCAGTGGTAGATTGATCTAAATCGAAAGTACCTTCATCCAGCGCTATCACCGCCTCCAAATCGGGTAAATCGTCTTTATCGCAAGAAGTCAGTAAATCTAAAAATATGGTGTTTTCCTGTGGGGTCAATTCCCCCTTTAGGTATTTTGTATATAAGGTAGCTAGTTTGGGATCCATCATCTTTGCGATCGTTTAAATACATATACGTATCTAAAAGACGATAAGACGACGCTACGCTAAAAAATAGTTAAGAATATCAACAGGGCTGTCGAAAGCTCAAAATTATCCAAGATATACTGACGTACAAACTTGTTCCCCTTGACCAATTGATCGCGTACAGTATTCACGGAGATCCCTAAGCGTTCCGCAATTTCCTGATTATCCAAAAACTCTTCTTTGCTCAAAAGGAATATCTCCAGACGAGCTTTAGGCAGCTTTTCAATCGCTTCACGATAGACACGTTCTAGGTCTTTAAAACGGATAGATTCTTCGTTTGAATTATCCACCTGTCTTGCGGCATCATTTTCATCAAGTTTAAATTGGAACCGTACTTTTTGCTTTCTCAATTCGTCAAATACGAGGTTTTTTGCAATGGTGTATAAATAAGACTGCGGGTTCTTATTTTCATCTAATTCGCTCCACTTTTTCCAAATGCGAGAAAATGCCTCCTGAACCAAGTCAGCGGCAGTATCTTCTTCTTTCAGATGTAACAAGGCATATTTATAGACCTTGTCTTTGTAAGACAAAAAGAATTTTTTAAAATCGGGAATGTTGTTTTCGATAGGCATCCTTCATCACTTGTAATTGACCTTACAAGTTTAGGTAGAATTTTCCAAAATATCGGAATGAAAATAGATCATAGCCCAGAGCATATTCTTTACCAGAGCACTGATAACATTTTAAATACGATTTATTTACATTAAATTAATCTGCAGACCGTCATCTCCCGCTGGAATGGTCAGCAGCAGTGCCACAAGGTCAGGATATCGCTTCCAGCACTAGGGTCGGATGCAATAAAAAATCCCATTGGATTCTCCAATGGGATTTTTTATTGCACATAGGTGCTCAATAGGACAAGATTATTTTATCAGCGGAAATGGTCCCAGAAAATAACTCCCCCTTTTATAAAAGCGAAGGAAGAAATCCAGTACAGCTTCCTCTAAGGGGAAAAAGAATTGCTTATCTACTTCCGTCTTAAATAAGTTGGCATAATACTTTGGCAATTCGCTCGGGAAAAAGTCTTCCACCAGCAGGTTCAAGAAATAACGTGCAAATGGAACATCTGCCTCAGCCCCTTCATCTTGCTTTTCAATAAATGGATTATGCGGCAGTGGGAAGAATTCCTCAATTCCACCAAAAACCTCTAATCCTGTTTTCGGATTAAAGAAAACCGTTACTTTCGCATCCGCCGTCAGGTCTAGATTCGATTCCGGAAGAGGAGACTCCTCCTTGCTTGGATATTTTTGTTGATATCTCTTAAAGAACTCATTTGCAAATTCCTTCACTTCCCGTCCCTCCATAAAAGCTACAGCCGCCTTTTGCTCAGACTGGAATAATTTGCCCATATCTTTCAACTGTTTTTCTGTCTTTTTCAAGCTCTTGTCTTTACCGTTCATCGCCTCAATGCGATAAGTCATCTCATATTGCTCCGGTAGGTCAAAATTCACCTCTTCCGAATTGACCACCGTCATAATGCCAGATAGGTTCCAGGCTTCCTTCCAAGGAACGATTTCCATATAGAAGGATAAAGCCTCTGAAGGTTCAGCAAACTCCTGGATCGAATCCTTATAAATCTTGAATGCTGATTTCGTACCGATATGTTTGACGTGGACAAACTGTTCGTCCGTTTTTACATAGTCAAAGAAACTGTTGATACGGTTGCCCAAGGTTTTAACAGAACCATAAAGTGCATGCTCCTTACCCACTACCTCTGCAATAAATTCGGAAGATTTAAGGGCAAATAAATGTAACCTATAATTGTTAAAATGGTTATCACGGACCCGGTAGATCATTTGCTGCAATTGCGCTTGATCATGTTGATATCTTCCCAATTCTGCCACTTGCATCAGGTGGTTAAGGTTGGTATTATACTCGCCCGCGGTCAGATAGTTTGTTGCGACAAGTTTCTCGATAAAATTGCGGACTTCAAAATAATTCGCAGCTTCATCCAGCGTGTATTCCAATTTTAACTTTGGATTTTCAGGAGCCACTTCATAATGTTCCTCCAGAATCGCATAGGCCAGATCCGTTATCAACTGTATCAAACGTCCGTGAGGATCGATAAACAAATGTGGATTACGCTCACTAAAAAATAGCCAGGTCAATACGGCTACATCTTCACCATTGATATCCTCGGGATAGTAGTCTAACAGGCTGTTATCCTTATAGAAAGGTAAAAACTGGTCATATAGGTCTTTATGAATGTTTCTGAAAGCCGCAAATATTCCTGTATTGGCAATTACGTCCTCCAAATAACAGGTAAGGTAAATACTTAATGTCTTTAAGGCGTCCGTATGGATAAGATCATTGGTCTCTGGTTCTTCAAACCACAACGTTGATAAGCTATCGTTGATCTGATTGGCAACTCTTAAATAATAACTGTCTATATCGTTTGCTTTCTGATAAGTATGGTGTGCTATCCAATCTTGAATAAAAATTCTGTTTCCTCTCATATGAAAAATGCTAAATCCAAAAGTAGCCAAATTTTCGAAATTTCCATGATTGCAAAACACAAGCATAGCTGAAAATAATTTAGATATCCGCCCGGATCAATAAAAGACAAAATAGCTGCATATAATTTAGCTGTACAAGGATAAAAAAGTACTGTGTCAAGGGGAAACAAAAAGAGATGCCTTATGGGCATCTCTATATCTTAAATCGTGTCGTTCTTTATCCTGCGGCAATTATATTATCATCGTTTTTCAAATGATCCTGAAGAGTCGGATTTAAAATAGAACATGTTTTTAGTAAGTCGCGGACAGGATATTTAGCAACAATCTCTTCCAATGCTGCGAGATGGCGGCCATGATGCACATCCGTTCCTACAAAATCATACATACCTGATTTAATCATTGTCAAGGCGGCCGATTTTACTTCAACGCCATAATACCTACTGATTGAAAGCAGATTCAATTGCAACATACAACCAGCGTCTTTGATCTGTTTGTACATATTAAAATTATAGTGGTAATAGTTATAACGTTCTGGGTGTGCTAAAATAGGTTGGTATCCCAGTTTTTGTATATCTAATATCGTTTGAAACAAAGCTTTGGATTCCTGTAAATAGGACATTTCAATCAGCACATACCCTCCCGGCATTACACAAAGCTCATTTGCCTCGATCAACCGCGCAATGCCATCATCGATCATATGCTCAGCGGCATGGTGGATTTCAGGACGATTAGGAAGCTCTTTCAGACCATCCACTAATTTATTTTTGGCCCCTTCAATTGTTCGGATGGTATTCGGATGCACACCGTCCATTATATGCGGTGTACAAATAAATTTTTCAAACCCCATTCTACCCAGCCCCTTCAATAAATCAATAGATTGTTCAATGGACTGACTTCCATCATCTATTCCCGGAAGGATATGATTATGCATATCCACCTCTAAAAAAGCGAGGGCACCTACAACCTTGATTTTCGACTCTTGAGTTTTGTTTCCAAACAGTTTTGAAAATATCCCCATATCCTATAATGTATAAATCGTTTAGCTAAATTATTATTTTGTAAACAACAAACAACAAAAATACCACTATTCGTCCGAAGGAGCGTAATATTAATTTAACATTATAAAAATATAACCATAATATTACAAACTTTACACGAAACAATTTAACAGGTAAAATTGTTTCGTAGCTCATCCAAAGTTTCCTATTTGCTGATCTCTTTTAAAATCTGATCAATCATGTAACTGATCGCCCCATCTTTTGTCTGTGGAAGTTTTGTAGATATCTCTGCTTCCATACGGTCAGCTACAATCCCCTTTGACGTAATTGCCGTGCTACCATATTGATTCAATTGTGCCATGGTTTGCTCCCACTGTCTTCCCGGGCTTACCCCCATTTCTTTTAGCATAGCGGGCAATTTTTGTAAGTCAATCGCAGCAGACATCTTATTTTGTTTCATCAACTTAATGAAATCTTTATTTGCAGGAGCCATGCTTTTATTTTGACGGATATCATGTAAAGCCAGTGAATCATTACTTACCATTACCAGATCTTCTTTCAGAAGTACATACATCGGAAAATCCATGCCTTTTTTGGACGAAAAAGCGTAAATGTCATCCTTTACTTTACCAAGGGTTTTGGCGACGGCAAGATCCAATCCTTTTCTGAACAAACGCTGATCCTTTGAAGTAAACATCCAAATAAAAACGGGTAAGGTTTCGTCCTTCGTTTTCTTTACCTCTGTTGCATTATAATCATCATCATAACTATAATCTATATACTCCTTTCTGAATTTGCGTAAACCATTCACCACAAATAGATGGTCCCCCGGCATCACTTGAGCAATTGCTTTCTCATCCAACGCAACTTCTAATGCCATTAATCCCCATTCAACTAAATCTTGTTGTGGTCCTAGTAACCCGCCATAGTATTTTGCCGTATAAGCAGGCATATCCCGCAAGTAGGCCTCTGAATTAATGTTAACATTAAAGAATCCAAGCGTTTTATCTGTCAAATATTTACGAAATTTCCCATTTGGTTTTCTTGCGTATAAGCGCTTAGACATTTCAACCAGATCTTTGTCTAATCCCATGGAACCTTTCAATCGCAACACATCGCCATCTTGCAACAAATCCAGCATTCCATCCTTATAACCAGTTTTAAATTTATCCATATTAATTCCCATATACAGATAAGGAATGGTTTTATAAGGCATCAGACCACGGTAAAGCTCTTCGACTCGCGGCACATATAAACGAACCAGTCCCAAGTTTTTGAGCACTTTTCCCTGATCGGAAATGGAGAGGGGCTTATAGGATGCTGACAGCAAACGCGTCGCTTCTCCGTTCAACCATTTATCACGAAGGGCATTCCGTATCGAATCATTTTTTCGGTTTTGATTCTCATATGTTGTATAAAGTGAATCGTAATAACTTGGATCTCGCACTTCTGCGGGAGCTATATCCATAGGCATGGGCACATCAGCTTCAGCATTCGTCAGAACAGTATCTGGAACACTTTCTACAATTGCTGGTGGAGTCAGTGGTTCCAACACCTTTTCACCTTCTTCCCATGCTGCCGAATCTACTACTGCAGCCGCGGAATCCACTGCCGCTGTCGGATAATCCAGTTCATGAGAGGCATCTGTTGCAGGCGCCACGTAGGAAACTTTTTTGATCCCATAACGATTCGCCACAGCCTCATCCTCAAAGAAAGTTGTACTCATCGTCGACGAAATAAAACGCGCTACGCGGTCGTTATAAACCAATATGCTCCCGGCTTTCATCCCTATGCTTGAATATCCATTGGCAAAAGATTTGGGCTCACCGGCATCATGTATTAGCTTTTCGAATTGTCCTTTATTGGACAGTGGAAATATAAACTCGAGAAAACTCACACTATCTGTTTTTCTATTATAGAAATAAGCCGTTTGAGACAAATCGATGCCCAGATTTTTGATATCATTTCCAACCGAAGCGCCCGATTTTTCAATTTTCTTGAACAGACCTGCTTTTTGAAGCAGCTCATTCAATTTGTTGGCATTGGCCTTCTGAACAATTTCTTTTATATTAAATGCTGCAATAACTTCAGCATCTTCAGGAATGAGTGTGATTAAATCTTGTGACTTCACACTTCCCATTAAAGAGAAACATGCCAGTCCAGTCAATAAAATTTTCGATTTCATATAGGTTATTTTGTTAGTGTGATTTTATTTGCCAGTGTAGACTTCCCATAAACCAGATCTGTAAATGGCAATTTTAATAATACGCCCTTCTTATTGCCAGCCAATTTTGCTTTATTATTCCCTTGCGCAACGATTGCTTTTTCAAAACGCACTATCTGTGTATAAAAAGCATCCGCAAACTGCGCTGTATTATCAGTTCCCAACTGATTAAATTTAGACTTCCAGCTGTTTGAAGTCACAAATTTACGTTCAAAAATATTCGTCTGAGCGTTGTAATAGTAGCGATTGGATTCCGATATTTTCGTCTTAAACCGATTCGCTAATATGTCCGAAAAAGCATTTAACGATTCGATCTGGCTAAAATCACAGGATATATTTACAATAAAATTTGTGAAGTCAGTCTTATACTGGACATTGGAAATCCCCTTGGTCTGTTTAAGTAGCTGAACTGCTGCCTTAATCTCCTTTTCCATCTCAGCCTGTGTCGGAATCTGTATTCCCTTTATACTTTTCATCTTCATCAAAGAAGATACTTTCGTTTTACTTTTACTTAGGTTCAATGTCGCTGCAATATGTCCCGAACCATTGGGTTTAAGGTCAATCTGTTCAACAAAGTCAAAACAACTGGACATTGTAAAAGTTATCAACAATGCACATACAACCACAAAAAATCTATTCAACCTCTCTCTTGGTTTAAAAACTCCCTTCATTTCTTTTCAGTACCGATTAATAATTTATCAAATCAATATATGCTCGGGCATTACCAGCAAACATTGTGCTATTTTCTTCACTTTAGGAAAATTTTAGAAAAAAGTACAGTATCGAAACCTTTCAATACGAAAGACTTGTCTTTCTATTTACCTTGTCTTTTTCGAAATACAATACGTTATTGAGCACAAATACTCATTGCCATTAAAAAATAGTTGTCTTCGCCAGGAGTTATTCAATAACCACAATAAATATCTCTAAAAATCAAACAGATGCATTGTTCGAAGCTCCTGCTCTCACAAAAAGAGCGGTTTATGCTCGGAAAATTCAACTTTTCTTAGGTACTTTTGCCCCTCTTTGCTAACAACACTAACGATTACTATGATTTACAAGTCCAAGACTATTCCACAGCATAACATTTGTCGGATAGTCTATTTTATGATTACCTTGCTTATACTGAATTCATGCAAAAAAAACGAGTCCAGGCTGGAACAAACGGCATTACAATTTGCGGCCAGCATTGTTGGCCAGATTAATACCGACGCTACGGGAATCTCTTGGGACAAAGGCGACCAAATCGGCATTTATATGGTCAAATCGGGGCAACAATTAACATCAGCCTCCATTGTGAATGCTGTCAACAATCATGTATTTACAATTAATGGTTCCTTATTTCAAAGTAAATCGCCCATCTTTTTACCAAATGAACAAGTAGATTTCATTGCCTACTATCCTTACAGACCCATTATTGATTTTCAATATCCAATTGATCTGAGCGACCAGACAAAACAGTCGGCATTAGATTTCATGTATGCCAGCAATGCAAAAAATATTGCCAAAACCAATTCTACTGTCCCTCTCAATTTTGTAAGACAATTGAGCAAAATAGCCATTCATCTTTCCATTAGCAATACGGATGCTTTAGATGCCAATCAGATTAGTGTCAGTATGCCTTCAGTACACACACAAGGGGAATTTAATCTATCAACAGGGCAACTGCATGTTAACCTCGCTGAAAAGAAAGATATACAAGGAAAAGTAATGGCAAATTCCAATAATACTGCCATCGTTGAATTTACCCTTCTTCCCGGGGAAGATATGACCGGAAAGACGATTAAACTTATTAGTACCGATGGCGTTCGTTATACCTGGACAACTCCACAAAATCAGCTATTGAAAAATCTGATTGGTGGGAATCGTTATAACTTCAACATCAAAATCGACAATGGTGAACTAAGTGGGAGCATCGGAGATTCCCAGGCTTATCTGGAAATTCCCAAAATGAACAATTTGACGAATGAAGAAGTATTCATACAGCATTTTCTTCCGGATGCGAGCGCGGAGAGAAACTACGCTATGCTGTATAATAAAAAGTTAAAAATGGCGTATTGGGTAGCTTATCCATTATATAATAGTATTTTAGGTTCGGGCAATCGTACCGATGCCTGGGGCTATGATCCGGCGCTATCGACAGCATTCCAACCCGTTTTATTTAAGGGATTCCAGCCAACGGGTTATGACAGGGGGCATCAGTTGCCTAGCGCAGACCGCAACCTAAACATCACGCACAATAAAACAACATTCTATTTTACCAATATGACGGCACAGGCATCCCGTCTCAATCAGGGGCTTTGGGCAAACCTGGAAACTAAGGTGCGAACCTGGACCGCGCAATGTGACACCATGTATGTGGTGACGGGAGCTATGCCCACAACAGATACCGATAATCTGCTGGACTTTGCACAGGACAATGATGGAAAAGATATCGCAAAACCAAAATACTATTTTAAAGCATTAGCGATGAAGAAAGGAAGCGAATATTATACGATCGCTTATAAGATCGACAATGTTACTCCGCCTGCCAAAAGTACTTTTGACAATTATAAACTAACGGTAAGTGAGCTGGAAAAAGTAACCGGATTTACATTTTTTCCTGATTTAGACAACACGAAAAAAGAACGTATCGATACCCGTATCTGGAAATAATTTATAAAACATTGTTATCGTATTATTTTATTCCGATTAGATAGCTTTTTTAAGACTTGATAAGCCTTAAAAATACGAAGATCTGCACAGTAAAAAGACAAGGCACCATTCATGGTGCCTTGTCTTTTTACTTACCGGTATAGCCATGATGCGTAATGAACTTGACATCCTTGTAAAAAACAGCATTTTATCCCTAAAATACTCGATCAATCCCTCATAGTTTTTTATTAGCTTTAGCCCATGAAGCTTATAATATTTGATCTAGATGGGACATTATTGGATACATTACAAGATCTTGGAGACAGTTGCAATGCAATCCTTCAACAATATGGCTATCCAACCCATCCGCTCTCGGCCTACAAGAAATTCGTAGGTAATGGTGTACAGAAACTGATCGAACGGGCCCTTCCGGAACACGCACGAAGCACTGAAATAATCGCAACACTGTTAACGGCATTTAAGACCAACTACGAACAGCAGACAATATCCCATACAAAGCCCTATGTTGGAATTGTCACCTTATTAGAGAAGCTTAAATCTTCGGGATATCTTATCTCCGTAGCGTCCAATAAATATCATGAGGCGGTTATCCCTTTGATGGAAAAATATTTTCCCACGATCGCTTTTGACCTGATCCTTGGCCATCGAACAGGACATCCGGCTAAACCCGATCCCGACATTGTCTTGGATACGCTCCAGACTTTAGGCATAGCAAAAGAAAACTGCTATTATGTAGGCGATTCCTCCGTGGACATGGATACAGCCAATCATGCAGCTGTGACTGCTATTGGTGTAACCTGGGGCTTTCGTGATGAGAATGAATTGAGGCAACATGGTGCAAAGTATATTATTCATGCTCCACAGGAATTGCTGGACATTGTATAAAAACAAAAAGCTGAACTTCATACCGTTAAGGTTTAATTTCAGCTTTTTGATTAAAACGATGTAGTTAGCTACATTTTTGCGTCCATTAGCTTTTCACTTTGCGACTTTGGTTTTCCTAATTTCATTTTGACCACAAAAGCTTTATTTGCCATAAACGAATTAGGGAGCAGAATATCGTAATACGTATTTTTATCTAGGTCCAGCCCCATATCCGTATGGCTCAATTCCAAAGACTGTCCATTATGGAGCAGGGTAGCAGAAACTGGGACCTCCGCTGCATTCTTAGGAACCGCAATGCGTACAATATTGTTAACGGGACGATTAAAAACAGTAAGATAAAGGTTATCCGCTTTTTTCGTAAAATAACCCAATTTAGATGGAGCGAGACCAGCATGTCTGACACCGTATACCGCTTCACCATTGATCTTGATCCAGTCTCCGATTTCCTTCGCCAGTTTATCCTCTCCCGGATGCATGTGGCCATTCCCATCAGGGCCAAAGTTCAGTACAAAATTGCCATTCATGGAAACACAGTTCATCAGCATATCAATCAGATCATCGGAGGTCTTGGTATAAATCCCCGACCAGTCTTTCATATACCCCCAGCCATTCGGTGGAATCGTCATGACACAATCCCAGTCGCGTCCTTCCAACCACTCAAATTCCTTCGGCATTTTTCGTTCCCAGCCCTGTTCATAATCACCTAACATCTCACCGTTGGAGTCAAAATGTCGCTTTCCATATTCGTCATTTCTAAACCGGCTTCCGATAATCAATCCCGGGTGTTTTTCACGTAACTCTTTCTCTAATTTATATGTAAAATCATACGCTTGGATCCAGGATTGATCCCAGGTACCATCAAACCAAAAACCCTTTATTTGTGGATAATTTTGTAGGAGCTCTAGCAACTGATTACGTGTATATTCCAAAAATTTATTGAATTTAGCCTTTTCCTCGGGAGTAGAAGGGGCTTTCCCCATATAGTTTGAATTATTCCACTCCAGGATCGAAAAATACAAAAACACATCTATTCCCTCTGCCGTATAAGCATCTACGACCTGTTTGACAATATCTTTTTTATAAGGGCTCTTCTTGACGGTATAGTCTGTATACTTAGATGGCCATAGGGCAAACCCATCATGATGTTTTGTCGTAAAAATAAGATATTTCGCACCCATTTCTTTCGCCTGTTTAGCCCAGGCTTTTGCATCGAAACCTGTAGGATTAAACTGTTTGTAGAGGTTGTCATAGGTATTCTTCCAATCTTTCGGTGCTGTTGGCCCACTCCAGGTACGTATCCATTCGGATGCTGCTGCTCCTTTTCGAGCACTTACCCCTTCCCATTCATTACCGGGAATTGCATATAGTCCCCAATGGATAAATTGTCCCAATCCATAATTGCGAAACCGTTCCATGGCCTCATCTGTCCGATGCGCGGGCGTCAAAGGTCCATATTTCACCTCCACTTTGTTTTCAATCTTCTTGCGCGGACCTGTCCATTGCGCCGAAGTCGTTTTTACTCCCAGCAATATACCGCCGAGAATTAATGCTGTGATTAATTTATTATATTTCATCTTATCATTATTTCTGTTAATCCACTCTGCCCAATGACTGATAGTACTGTGCTGACGAAGCAAATACAGGTAGTCGATCTAATCGTCACTTTGGACTATCTATATATTGTTTTTGTGATTTCTTGATAACTGCCGGTTCTGGATTACTATCCTTAAAGGGGTCAAAGTAATAAAGCCCCTGATCGCGGTACAAGGGCAAATGCTTTTTTAATTTCCTTGTAAATTCCTCAAAATCACGTCCTGTTCCAGGTACCCATGCTGCCTCCGCCAATGCGGCTATCCTGGGAAACACAAGATAATCCAAACGATTGACATTGGTCACCGTCTCAGTCCAAAGATTCGCTTGAATACCCAAAACCTGTTTTTTCCTTTTGCCCAAACTATCCAGTTGGCTTCCAGCAAAATTGTATACATCCTGCAAAGGATTAAAGCCTTTCCCCCATTTACGGCCATACTTATGGTTTTCTTGTTGAACAAAGTCAAAATACATGGGCAATCTGGGAGTTAATATGGTCTGATAACCTTTATCCAATATTTTGTTTAGCTGCTCCGGTTTATCATGACGCCACCACATCATGACGGTTTGATCTTTCTGTAATCTTGCATCCACCATTTCATCCCAAACCATAATCTTCCCATTTATCCCAGCCACCGAATCAGCCATACGGCGAATAAAATACTCCTCAACTTCTTTGTTGGACTTTAGACCTGCTGTCTTTTTCAGTTCCTGAACTTTGGCATCATTATCCCATGCATCACTGCCAAAGGCCACCTCATCTCCGCCCAAATGAATATAGGGTGAAGGAAAAAGTGTTTTCACTTCTCGCAAAACATCGGTCAAAAATGTATATGTTGTATTTTTAGCGGGATGGAATGTAAAATCAGGATGTTTTTCATTGCCACCACCGGACAGGAAAGGATATGCACGATTGGCCGCTGTAGCGTGGCCCGGCATATCAATTTCAGGAATAACCTCAATATTCCTTTCGGCTGCATAAGCAATGATTTCACTGATATCCGCCTGACTATAATACTGTACCGAGGCATAAGGATCAAGATAATTGCCTATCCCGCCAACCTGGGTTAACCAGGGATATTTTTGTATACTTAAACGCCATGCCGGTTCATCGGTCAGATGCCAATGGAACTTATTCAACTTATAAAAAGCCATCCAATCCAGTAGAGATTTCACTTTCTCCTTACCGAAAAAATGGCGCGATTCGTCCAGCATAAACCCGCGCCAGGCAAATTGTGGTTTGTCTTCGATATTCAATGCAGGTAATAGGAATGCCTCCCCTTTTCTTTCAGCACAGGAAAGCAATTGTTCCAAACTAGCAATTGCATTAACAATACCCGATCGATCGGAAGCATCTATTTCAATACTTTTGCTGTCGATCTTTAGACGATATGCTTCATGCTGTAATTTGCTATCAAGCTTTACAATCATTTTTGCATCCTTTTCCAAAGAAGTGTAAGTTGAAATTCCAAAACGGCTCAACATCAGCTTCTGAAAATAGTGCAAAGACGATTTAAACACCGCATCTCCAGTAACTCCAAAATTACCCTCCAGCCTCAACTCTCCCGGCCCCATTTTAAATTCTAAAGGCTGTGGAATAATTGCAATTTGTGCTGTCACATTTTGAATGAGTAAGTAGGCTATAATAAATACTAATTTACGTTTCATGTCATGAATGAAGACTTTACCTTGGTTAGAAGGTGTTAAAATTAATTATTTAAGCATCATTTGGCTACATTATTATAAAACTTTTATTTTCGATTCTGAGTTTGCTGTATCCCTTAAACCAAACCAAATAGTTACTGTGTTTAATCGATTCTAATTGTAGCTCTGCGCAATACAATTGTAAAGAAATTATTAAGTTATTACCCCAGGTCAAATCCAGACAATCGTTTGCGCAATTCTCGAAAACGTTGTAGTGTACATCCTACAAATAGGCTAATAAAGAAATTAAAATAATGGTAAGAGAAAAATAAATTACATATAATAAATTTATTTTCAACTAACTATCTTTCGAAAAATAAGTGGATTAGGCATTGTGTTTTTGTTGGTTATATTTGAAAACGAAACAAATACCCTAAGTTAAAAACCATATGATTAAAAGGATTTTTTATACGCTCTTCTTTATTGGAATAACAATACTGCATCTGCAAGCCAGAACAGTCATTCCATTCAATGCAAACTGGTCGTTTAAAAAAGGTCCATTTTCCAGCTCGGCATTAGACTATAACCAGACATTTGATGGAAAGTGGCAATTGGTTACCCTACCCCATACCTGGAATGCAACAGACATGCAGACAGCCGAGATCAAACCCGGTAGCCTCGGAAAAAACGAACGCTTTTATACCGGCGATGCGTATTACCGCAAAACATTTGTCCCCGGATCAGATTGGAAAGGTAAGCGTGTTTTCATCCGATTTGAAGGGGTAAATACCAATACCGAAGTTTACTTAAATAATAGACCGCTCCCTGCCAAAACAGGGAAAAATGATGTTACCTACGATAATTCGCAACGAAATGGCAACTACAATTTTGTCGGCCGGCATCAGGGTGGTTATTCAGCTTTTGTGTTTGAATTAACCAGTATGTTGCAATCCGGAGTAGAAAACGAGCTACTGGTCAAGGTCAATAATGAAGCCAGTCCACAGGTTATTCCGGTCAACCACACCCTATTCCCGATGTACGGTGGTATTTATCGTCCTGTAGAACTTATTGTTACTGATGACATTCATGTTGCTGTGAATGACTTTGCCTCCCGAGGGATCTACATCACTCAGCAAAATGTTTCGAAGAAAGCAGCTGATATAGCCTTAAAAATAAAAATTGATAACAAGTCCGGAAAAATAGAACCTATCGAACTATTAACAACGGTTTTTGAAAAAGATGGAACCGTAAAAGCAAAACAACAAACAGCTTATACATTGCCGCCACAGGGCCGTCAGATATTATCGCAACAAATTGCGGTCAAAAATCCGCACTTATGGCAAGGGTTGGATGATCCTTATCTGTATCGTGTAGTGACTCAGATCAAAAAAAATGGTCAGGTCATTGACGAGGTAACGACACCTTTAGGCATACGCAAATTTGAATTACGCACGGGCCAAGGTTTCTTTTTAAATGACATCAAGTATCCCTTATACGGTGTATGTCGACATCAGGATCGCTGGGGCAAAGGTTCAGCGCTCAGCAACGCCGATCACAATGAAGATCTATCTATTATCAAAGAGATGGGGGCTACTTCCATCCGCCTGGCACACTATCAGCAGTCCGAATATTTCTATTCCAAATGCGATAGTATCGGACTTGTAATCTGGGCGGAAATCCCATTTGTGAATCGCGTGACCACATTTGAGGATAACAATGCCCAGCAACAGCTGAAGGAACTGATTCGTCAAAACTTCAATCACCCTTCCATTTATATCTGGGGAATGCACAATGAAGTATATTCACCATCGGCTTATACCGTGGAACTGACAACTAAGCTAAATGATCTGGCTAAATCCGAAGACCCAGATCGTTATACCGTATCTGTCAGCGGCTATAATGTGATTGACCATCCGGTTAACAATAATGCCGATGTACAAGGCATCAACCATTATTTCGGCTGGTATAACGGTGAACTGGAAAACAAATCGGATAAAGATGACGATGTGGCCACTTGGGCACAACGTATAAGTAAAGAGTTCAAAGATTACAAGATTATCTTCTCTGAGTACGGTGCTGAAGCAGTTCCCGAAGATCAGGCCGAAGAAGTAGGCAATTTCGGGAACCAATGGAGCGACCCATCGTTCTTTCCAGAGGAATATGCGACAAAATTCCACGAAGTCCATTGGGGTGTGATCTCAAAAAGCCCTATTTTTCTGGGATCCTATGTTTGGAATACGTTTGACTTCGCCACACCAATTACAGCGCTGAACGTGAATCCAAGAAATTATAAAGGACTGGTTTCTTTTGACAGAAAATTGAAAAAAGATGGATTTTACTGGTATAAAGCGAATTGGAGTAAAGAACCGGTATTGTATATCACTCAACGCCGTATGATCAATCGGGGAAATGAAATTACGCCGGTAACGATCTATTCCAATAGAGGTGAACCAACCCTAACGGTCAACGGAAACATTATTAAAGCTGTAAAAAAGGGGCAAACCGATGTGCATTACATTTTTGACAATGTTAAACTTGCAAAAGGTGCAAACACAGTAGAAGCGAAGATCATACTAAAAGACGGAAAAGTATTGACGGATAGTATTCACTGGAATTACGATCCATCTTACAAACAAGATGCAACAGGACCAACCAAATCCAAAACGGAGCACGTAGGACTTTAATAAAGAGCTAGATAAAAAAGAAAAGCAACACTATTCCCTGTACTAGTGTTGCTTTTTTATGTAATAAGGTTTCGGCTTACCCGATCATCAGGCTGTCTCCACGGGAGTCCATTAGCTTGTATACAATAATTGGAAAACCATTGACCGACATAAGCCGAGTGTTTACCGAGATTCTTTCCCGATTAGCCTAAAGGCTATCCCTTCTTCGGCAAATCCCCCCTACCTTTGAGTTATCAAATAAGAAATAAAAACATTAAAAAATAAACATCATGGCAACTAAAACAACATTCAGCATCAACAGCAAAACGATCACAAAGGCTTTTCAAGATCTTTTTGATTCATTTAAAAGCTCGCGATTAAAGGTTTCTTCCAAAAATGGACAGGAATACCTAAACATATCATTACTGCTGGCGGTGATCATTGGCATTATCTTTCCGGTAGCATTTGTGGTCCTTATTATTCTTACTTTGGTCTGCAGCCTCCAGCTAGCCATCTTACAAGAGGATAAACAGGAGGAAGAAAAACAAAAAATGATTGAACTAAAGTAAGCGCTATATACGATATAGCTTAACATAAACGGGATGTCCAGCAATGGACATCCCGTTTATGTTAAGCTATATCGTATAGTAATCGGCAAATACGCTACTCTAAGGTAGGATTAAATTCCCCGCCCCAGTCTTTATTTTGTTTGATATTCGGGTTCTTGTCGATTACAGATTGCGCAATCGGGAAGAAATAATAAGTATCTGGTACCAGATTGACTTTATTTCCGGTGCTAGGAACCTGCAGCACATTATATTTAAACTGATTTTCCTTTAGCTGATAATTTTTTGCTAAATCTGCTGCCGTTTTTAGATCCATATCAGTTCCGTTGGCATTGATCGCGATTGCTTCCACGCCCTGTTTGGTTTTATTGTTCA
This sequence comes from Sphingobacterium sp. CZ-UAM, assembly GCF_002000245.1. GTDB lineage: Bacteria > Bacteroidota > Bacteroidia > Sphingobacteriales > Sphingobacteriaceae > Sphingobacterium. Next base: position 325,612 of record NZ_MTCM01000006.1, read on the forward strand.
GTACGTCAAGCTTACGCAAACGACGCAAGTCCCAAAAACGGTGCCCTTCGAAGCAGAACTCAATGTTTCTTTCAGCCAATATCGCTTCCCGCATTTCGGCTTTGTTATTTGCGGTAATTCCATAACTGTTGTCCCCACCCGGCTCGATGCCTGCACGCATCCGGATCTGTTTTAACAGCAATATTGCAGTAGCCAAATCCCCTGTTTCATTAGCTGTTTCGGCATAATTCAATAGCACCTCCGCATAACGCATCAATACAAAATCCACGTCATATTGGGTCTCTACCTGCGTTTGTCGCAGTGAAAGTTTTGAATTCTTCAGGATAAAAAAGCCAGTGTACCGATCCCTGTTAGAAGATGTTGTTCCAGCTTTCGGGTTTTCGCCGAAATTGTCCAGCGCATCCGCAATACCCAGTGAAGTATATTGTCTTTTCCCTGTTTTGCCCGAAACCTCATAGACCTTACCGTTCCATACAATAGACTTGTCAAAACGGGGATCACGGTTTTCCCAATAACTTTGTAAGAACTGTTCCTCCGTTTTATGGTATTTACCCGTAGGATCAGTATACAGTTTACCATCTTTCATTGGAAATTCTTTCACAAAATCCCAGGTCGGGACTGCACTGGCCGTTCCACGGCTTTCTGAGCCCGGCCGTACCCCATTATCCCAGTTAGCAATCTTATTGGGATAGGAGTTTATGACTGCAAAAACCACCTCAGGCCCTTTCTCTACCAAGGCGATATTGTAGTAATCAGCAGTCAGGTTATATCCCTGAGCTTTTAGCTGTTCATAAGCTTTTTTATTCACTGCATTAGCTTCCGCCCAATAGGCATTTCCATATGGGTTGGAAGGATTAAATTGTGGTGATGCTTTATACAACAATACTTTAGCTTTAAAAGCTAGGGCAAAATTACCGTCAATACGTCCATAATCTGCCGTACCCTTCCCAATGGTCATCGGCAAATAGCTCAGCGCCTCATCCAGATCTTTTACAATGAAATCAAAGCATTCCTTGGTGCTGTTGCGCGGAACTTTCAATTCATCACTTTCCAGGTCCTGAGGCTTTGTGATATAGGGCACACCGCCGTGATGTTTGACCATATTGAAATACATATAGGCACGCATAAAAAGTGCCTGCCCCAAGACCGATTTCTTCGCTGGATCATTTAAGCCTGTGCTTGCTGATACCTTTTGAATAGCTGTATTGATCTTGCGCATGGTTGTATAGTCCCAGGCTTTATAGGCCGAGTTATTGACCGTCACCGCATTGAGGGGAAAGTTGATCCCCGCTAGCTGCTGCGAATTATTGTCAGCACCACTGTTCCAATTGCCGAATAAGGTATATAAATTAGCCAAATATGCATTAACTAGATTGGGGTCGTTCCAGACCTTATCTTCGTTTACCGAATTGAGATCCTCAATATCCAGTACATTTTTGCAGGAAGCCGTTGTCAGCAACAGGGCAACCAGCGGATAAAATATCTTTTTCATCATTAAAATCAATTAAAATTTAACATCTAAGCCCAATGTGAACGTTTTCATCACCGGATAGGAATCGTACATTTTTTGCTCCGGATCGTGGAATTCCTTCATCGGTGAAAAAACGAATAGATTGGTACCATTTAAGAATACGTTGACGCTCTTCATTTTGATTTTCTCCATCATGGCCTGCGGCAGCGTATACGAAATATTTAAATCCCTTAGTCGCATATAAGCTCCATTTCGGATCCAGAAAGTTGACGAAGTAGCCCCCGATTCCTGCCAGTTATAGCCGACTGGCCTTGGGTACTTGGCATCTGTATTATCCGGTGTCCAGACATCCGATGTCCAGATCGGATAATAAGGTCTAAAAGTATCCCCATGCTGGCGCATTCCAGCCCCTTCCTGATTACTGATCACCCGGTCATATGCCAGTACGCCCTGAAATAAAGCAGAGACATATACACCTTTCCAGCTTGCGTTAAATCCAAATCCATAATTAATGCGCGGTGTGTTATTTTCCGACAGTAATTGCATATCATTGTCATCGATAATGCCATCAGGCTGGTTTACGTAATTTTGTCCACGGATATCTTTATACAGAATCATCCCCGGATAAGGGTCACGACCATAGGTCTTAAATCCTTTTGCTTTCAATGCGTCCGCTTCGGCTTGTGTACGAACCAATCCTGAAGCTTCTAAACCAACAATACGGTTTTCAGGCCTTCCCACTTTGGAGCGGAAATTTTGACTTCCGCCAACAGCGTAAGAAGGTTCCTCGTCAAAAATATCCCAGCGGTCTTTTGCATAGCCCATATTCGCATTCAAGCCATACGAAACCTCGCCAATCCGGTCACTCCAGTTGAGGGAAAGTTCACCTCCTCGAAAGCTTCGGGCCGCATAGTTTTCGGGAGCCAATCCCCGGCCGTAATTATCAGGAACCTTGATTCCCCTCGTACCGAGAATATCAGTCTCTTTGCGAATAAATCCATCCACACTACCGGTCAGTTTATTCTGGACGAAACCAAAGTCTATCCCAACGTTGTAACTCTTTGATTTTGTCCAGGTGAGGTTTGTGGTCGGGTTGTCCAGGTACGTTACCCCGGTGTAGTAACTATCCCCAAAAATATAGCCCGGTACAGGTGTTCTGCTTCCTGTGCGTGAAGTGATGATCGAACTATATTTCTCCATATACGAATAGGGCAATATCGAATAGCCTTCCACATCCACAAAGTTGCCCGAGCTACCGTACGATGCCCGTAGTTTTAGATCACTGACCGTATTTTTGATGGACGAAAAGAAGTTCTCATCCGACATACGCCAACCTAGGGACATGGAAGGAAAAAATCCCCAGCGCTTATCATTCGGGAATAGAGGCGAGCCGTCGTAACGGAAAGAAAACTCAGCAATATACTTATCCGCATAGTTATAGTTGGCCCGACCGATCACCCCTCGGCGTGCGTCCATTAATTCAAAAGCATCTGTCGACCGCATGCTTCTGTCTGTCGGATAGATGTACATCTGGTCCAATGGAATAATTGGGTTTTCTGCCCGCGAAGTAATGTTGGTATTCCCCGATTTAAACTGTTCATAAACCACGAGGCCATCCACTGTATGCTTGCCAAACTTGCGGTTATAGTTGAGGAACCAATCCACTTGATACTGCCATTTCCGCTGTGGATTGTAGTCCATAAAAGGTTGTGCTTGGCTAAAAGTGAATACGTTTATCCGATCTTCAGACGGTGGTGCTGGGATAAAACGGTTTCCATTAGGATTCAAGGAGGTGAATGTATAATTTTTCTGGAAACTCATATAGCGCTTACGCATATAATCTTCCGCAACATAGCTTCCCACCAATTTTGTTGACAGGCCTTCAAGCAACTTATCCAATTTTAAATTAAGTGTCATAATGGGATTTACCTGGCGCACCTTACGGTCGATATACCGGTCGCCAATAACCTGGTCGATCACATTCCAGGCCTGCCAGCTTCCCATTGGTGTCTGTACTGGATAAGCTGTTGGAGTATTGCTTGGAGTGCCGTCTGCGGTCAGATAAAATGGATACATCTTGGGCCAGTTGAATGTAACGCGATAAAAATCGGAGACATCAAAATCATCATCACTGGCGGATGTACTAAATGGCCAGAAGAACCTGTTGGAGTTGGTCTGATTGGCTGAAATATTAAAATCCATGCTAAATGCATCACTGATTTTTGCGGAAATATTGCTGCGAATATTAAATTTCTCATGGTCCAACGATTTATAAGATCCGTTTTCTTTACGATAGCTCAATAAGGCATAATAAGTAATCCTGTCGCCACCACCGTTAACGGCGATCGATTGCCTATGGCTGAAAGGATTTCGCCAGATCACATCATTGGTATTATAGTTTTTATCCTTAAAATAATCAAATTCGCGTTGTCCATTTGGAGCCACCCAGGGGTCAGTTTTCTTTCCCTGTTCCCAACGGAATTGAGAAACCCGATTCTGATAGATCAGTTCATCCGTAGCGGTAGTCAAATTGGCCAATAAAGTCTGTGTGGGTGAACTAAAGGAATAATTACTCTGGACATTAAACACCGCTGCTTGGGCTGTTCCTTTTTTTGTCGTCACCAGTACAACACCGTTACCGGCTCTAGTCCCATAAACAGCGGCAGTTCCAGCGTCTTTCAGGAAACTCATCTGATCGACTTCATTGGCTTCCAGCGCGTCAAAAGCAGCTTTGTCGCGCACCACACCATCAATCACATACAAAGGTTCTACAGCGGCTCCTCGGATACGTAAGGAGGAGGAAGCTCCGGCCATCCCTGAGGTATTGGTCACATTGACACCAGCCGCCCTTCCGGCCAAAGTATTGGACAGATTAGATGGCGAGATATTTTTCAGTTGTTCAGAGTTCACCGCTGCGACCGCTCCGGTTAGATTGCCTTTCTTTTGCTTACCGTAACCCACGATAACCACTTCTTCTAGGGACTCGGTACTGCCAATCATCGTCACAGCGAGCGTTCCGCTACTCACCAAGACTTCTTGCCGCGCATACCCTTGATAATTGATCACCAAAAAATCGCCCTGTTTGGCACGAATGGAAAAGCTACCGTTGGCATCAGTTGAGGTCTGAATCGTAGTACCTTTTACTGTAATGGTGGCACCAGCAAGCGGCTCGCCTTTTTCGTTCTTTACATAACCCGAAATTTGCTGTTGTTCAACATGAAAATAGCTCAATTTCGATTTCAGATTGCTCGCAAATAGATTAGGGGACGAGCATAGAAGACCAAGACCTAAAAGACTTAAAGGTCTGGCTTTGCTGTAAAAAAGATAATTCTTTTTCATAATTAAGATGGAGGTTTTTAGATAATAGTTTACAAACAATTACTAAAGGTTTACTGGTTTTTTCATCTTTTGTAAAAAAATAACAAAAGACAGTTGATTTTGATAGGAAATTAAATAAAAGAATCCGAAAATAAAAATGAAATTGAACAAAACAAACTGAAAAATAGCTTATTTTTAATATTTTACCAACAGGTTATTGGAATATAAGCGGTTATTTTTGGTAAAAAACGGTGTATATTAGGGATTAGTTCTTCAGAAAACAGGAGATTTCAGGCAGTAGTAGGGATATTTTTAACCACAAAAGCAGCTATTGGAGTAGCTGCTTTTGCTTAAGGAGCTGTAGGATACTATAGACTATCTTTTCTCCGTTTTGCTGAAAGGAAGAGTTGGTGACAGATTAAATGTAAAATTACCTTTTGAATCTACGCCACCGGCTCCTCTAACCCGAGCTTTGATTTCATATTTTGCATTCGGATTATAGTCTTTAACAGTGAAATTGTAATAAAAGGGTTTAACCTTATTCGTCCCTCTAAATTTATCCGCAAGGGCATGATGTCCATCCTCATCAATAATATGACCATCTTGCAGCAGTTGGACAGCATCAATCTCCAGAAAATTCTTGCCCTCTGTGAAGAAAAAACCGGCTTGTGCCCGGCCGTTGTCGTAGACCTTTTTGGTTACATCAAAGGTTAGTGTACCATACTCCTCCCGTATGTCATTACTTGTCCAAGTACCTGCAATATAGCCCCCAGGATGATAATAATCAATCCGCATGGAATCCAGGCGAGGGAGATTGGCTTCCAGTCTACGACAGAACTCTACATAATCTTTGTTTGACTTGGCAGCCCATCCTATTTCAGCGACTGCCAACAAGCGCGGAAAATTCTGCACGTTCATATCCTTGACATCCTGGGCGAGCGCTGACCACATATTCCCCTGCACACCGAGCAGCAATTGATCCTCCAGGGCTGTCAGCCCATTTGATGGATCGAAATTATAAACCCTTTCCAAAGAATTAATCTGCGGATAAGCTAGATCCGTCATTGTTCCATCGTTGCGGTCTGCTTGGGTAATATCAAAATACAAGTGTGAAGCCGGTGTTGCCACCGCCTTAAATCCGTCTTTGGTAGCCTCTTTTATTGCCTCCTCTCCTAGCCAGCTCATAATTGCGGTATTCTTGGGCAGGTTCTTAGCATCGGCCAAAATATCATTCCAACCGATCGGCTTTTTCCCTTTCTGAACAATAATAGCTGATACACGCTGTACAAAATAACTTTGTAATGCTTTGACATCCGTAATCTGATGTTGTTTCATAAATTCCTGCACGTGGGGTTCTTTTTCCCACAGATCATGACGAACCTCATCTCCTCCAAAATGAATATAGCTTCCCGGAAATAGCGCGGCAATCTCCGTAAACACATCATCCAAAAATTGATAGGTCGTCTCTTTTGTAGGATCAAGTGTATTTGGTGTAAACTGGTTACCCCAATAGCCCCAGGATGATACAAAAGGAAAGATATGATTGGGATAAGAATTTTTGTTTACCCCCAATGTGGGATAAGCCAATATTGTTGGCCAGGAGTGCCCCGGGACATCAATTTCAGGAACAATGGTAATATTCCGTTCTTTCGCATACTGAATCACTTCCTTAATTTGATCCTGTGTATAAAAACCACTACGTTCAGCCGGTTGCTTCTCCGTACGATGGAAGACAGTTGTATTTTCAGCTGTTAACTTTGGATATTTCTTTATTTCGATGCGCCATCCCTGGTCATCTGTCAAATGCCAATGAAAAGTATTCATTTTATACAAAGCCATTACATCCAGATATTTCTTGACAGTGTTTATTGAATAAAATGTACGGCTTACGTCTTTCATATAGCCTCGCCAGTGGTATCGGGGATAATCTTTGATCGCAACTGCCGGGATAGACCAAGCAGTTTCACGATTGGTCTCATTATTTGCTTCGATTGCGGAAGGCAGAATCTGACGCAAGGATTGTGAGGCATTGAAAAGACCATGTGCGGTCTTTGCTTTAACAGTTACTTTTTTAGCCGATACATCCAAATGATAACCTTCATCACTGGGAACATTCAATTTTTTATCCAAAATAAACTCAATAGTATTGCTTGACTGCTTTTTTTCTATCATCGGATAATGGCTAGCCTGCCGTAATTGCTGAATAAACAGGCCCACATCTTTAACGCTACAATTTTTAAAGCTTATGGTTGTCAGATTATCTAATTGGAATACACCTTTGCCGTAAGTGATCTCCTGTGGTTTTGGAATGATATTCACAATAGATTGCGCCTGACTTATCTGTCCGATAATCAATGACAATATTGCTGAAATAAATAGTTTTTTCATCAGTTTTACAATTTGCTCTTTTAATGAAGATGAATTAATTCGGGTCAAAATTTGCCCCATTTTTAGGTTTCCATCTGTAAAATAGAAAATAAAAATCGTAACTACAGACCTGCTTCTTCAATCAAACGATTGTGTAAGTTTTTCAAAAAGTAGCTATTATTTGACAGTGATATTCAACAGCTTTCATTTTTAAGTCTTAAATTTGATTTCCAAACGAAACAAAGAGGCTATAGTTAATTTATTGGTTGAAAGAAGTACAACGTGAAAAATAATAAAAAAATATTTATTTTCAGGACAGTTTTAATCGCTTTTCTGATTCTTTCTTTGGTGTATATCGGCTCGATATTTACCTACCAATATATTGAATATCAAAAAACAGAAGCCCGTCTAAATAAAGCCTACAGCTCCAAAAATCAGCTAACAAGTTTGTTTTATGAGTTGTTTGCGTCTTATAATGCTGCAGGGAATGCATTCCGTTCATACACGGTAGATTTCAGCGCTGAAAACTTGACAAATTATACAAAAAGCTTAGACAGCCTTCGTTTTTACATCGATTCGCTGTCGACTCTTTCTTCAAAAAAAGGGATTTCGTTTTCAACCAATGCACCACTGGAACAAAATATACATCTCTCTGATGAATTCGCCCGTATTAAGCAATCCGTTGATAATATGATTTTCCTAGCAAAGGATTCCCTTTCTTTGTTAATGAAAACCAGCCGAACATTACGTCCGACAACCAATCGGATCAACGCGGATTCAGTTGTCAGCAAAATATTACGCGATACCGCGTTAACAGTTCATAAAAAAGATACGATCGTCAGAAAAAAGGAAAAATTGTTCTCCCGGATTTTCAAAGCCAAAAATGACACCTTAGTATCAGACAGGCTTGAACAACAATTTAATGTTAATCAGATCAAGGCAATTCACAGCCAGATACAGACATTAATTGAACAGAATGAGTCATTTTATAAACAAGATTTCAGCAAAATCCGTCGTTCTTTTGTCGCGCTTCAAGAAAAGGAAAGGCAGCTTCTGCAGTCAAATTATGCTCTTTTTAATACAATCAGTACTGCCCTATTAAAGATAAAAACGCAAGAAGACGAGTCCTTGCGGGCGGCCGAAATACAGGATTTCACGCTCTATAAGAAAAACTCCGCCATTTTTGGGAAACAGGTTATTGCCTCAATCATTTTGATGATTATTATGGTGACACTAATTCTGTCCTATCACTATAATACCATCATTTATGAGCGTAAAATCACAGCCGCAAGGGATTATGCATTACGTACCGCCAAAGAGAAAACCAGCATACTAGCCAATGTAAGTCATGATGTGCGCACCCCTGTCAATTCGTTGGTCAGCGTTATAGATCTTTTAAAGAACAATACGTCCAACAATCGCGTTAGTCCTGCACTATTGGATTCCATTACACAGGATATTCATGTCATCAATGATACTGTCGAAGATATACTCAATCTGGGTAAATTAGAATCAGGAATGCTGGAGATTAAGGAAGAATATTTTTCGCCGGCCAGCTTGCTTGCCAATCTGATAAAGATGCAACAAAGCCAAGCTGAAAAAAAGGGCCTCAAATTGATCAGCAATATTGCAATTGAACGCGATACCTTGATAAAAAGTGGTGCCTATCGTCTACGTCAGATCGTATCGAATCTCCTGAGCAACGCCATTAAATATACGGACAAGGGGCAGATCGAGATTAGGGCATTCATCAACCGGGATGGAAAGAAAACTTTGCAGATAGAGGTTATAGATACTGGAAAAGGTATTTCGGTTAAAGATCAGGAGCATATTTTTGAACAATATTACATGACTGATCTCAGGTCTAAGAATAGTTTTGGACTGGGGCTGCATATTTCCAAGCTTATGGCGGAGCAGCTCAATGGAACATTAAGTGTGACAAGCAAACAAGGTAGTGGATCGACATTTACATTGATCATTCCTATTGCTGATGAAAAGAAAAGCTTAAAACAGGCTGCCACACAGGATAATCTACCTGAGGATTTACGCATTGTGGTGATTGATGATAACCCGATCAATAACCTATTTGTTAAGCAAGCATTGCAAAAATTTAAAGATGTAAAGATTTTCCAGGATTCGCAGCAAGCGATGGCGTATCTTCAAAACAATGGCAGCGATATAGTTATCACTGATCTTAATATGAATGGTCCAAGCGGCTGGGATATTTTGAATTTGGTCAAAGAAGAAAACACAATCCATGGTCCAAACAATAAAGTAATTGCGTTAACATCGGATGAATCACAGGTTAGCGTACAGAGCCCTCAAGGGCAGATACATCAGTTTGATGGGGTCATGGTCAAGCCTTTTAATCTAACAAGGTTCGTACAAATTTTAACATCTTAGATCCATTGCAAGATTGTGCTGCAATTATCAGCCCATAAGCCCAACATCCGTGCCTGTCGGATTCAAAACGAAATCAGATCTAAATCGGAAAAATAAAGAAAGGGGCCTGCAAGACTTATGTAGGCGCCCTTGCTCGTGCTTATTATCCATAACCCTAAAGCACATTGTTACACCCTGCTTGGTGATATTAGGTAAGATATTATTTCAAAACCTCAACTAACTTAGCATCCAGTTCGGCATCGGCGCCATCACTTCCATTAGCTTTCCGACCAATAATAATTCCTTGCGGATGGGTCAAAATTTTAGTTGGAAACGAACTTACGCCATCACCTTCTGTCACATCCTGACATTTGTAAAAGTTCTTACCAGCGAACTTTACTCCCCAAGAACATGTTTCCAAATACCAATTTCATCTGGTTCTACCGCTTTGTGCCATTTTTCCTGTTTGCTATCATCATCGGCAATACCAATAATCTCAATACTAGGAGAACCAGTAAACTACAATAACATTAACAGTGCAAGAGAGTGAGTTAGACAGCAGAAGAAAATGCAGGAATAATGTGACTGTACGGAACATTCCATCCAGCCCTGTTGGCTGCCCGCAGAGAAGCAGCAGCAAAAGTATGTAAACGAAAGAAGCCCTTGACTGTTTCCAGCAAGGGCTTCCGTGTAAAAAAAGGCACCGACCTACTCTCCCACCTGTTACGGCAATACCATCGGCTCTGGCGGGCTTGACTGCTCTGTTCGGAATGGGAAGAGGTAGACACCGCCGATATAGGCACCTAAAGTTTTTTTATAGTATCAAGTACGCAGATGTTAGTATTTAGATCCCTTTGCAGGGAAATACACATCCTATAGCTCAAACTATATTGACATATATATTGAAAGAGGTTCGTTTCTTTTGTTTCAAAAATTAAAGAGGAAGACAACAGTGTCTGTCTGCTTGAGAAAGCTTCGGGCTATTAGTACCACTCGGCTTTGGTCTCTCAACCTTTACACCTATGGCCTATCAACGTAGTCATCTCCTACGACCCTATAAGGAAGTCTCATCTCGTGGCTAGTTTCGCACTTAGATGCTTTCAGCGCTTATCTATTCCAGACGTAGCTACCCTGCCGTACACCTGGCGGCATAACAGGTTCACCAGAGGTCTGTCCAACCCGGTCCTCTCGTACTAAGGTCAGATCCACTCAAACTTCCAACGCCCACAACAGATAGGGACCGAACTGTCTCGCGACGTTCTGAACCCAGCTCGCGTGCCACTTTAATGGGCGAACAGCCCAACCCTTGGGACCTTCTCCAGCCCCAGGATGTGACGAGCCGACATCGAGGTGCCAAACCTCCCCGTCGATATGAGCTCTTGGGGGAGATCAGCCTGTTATCCCCAGCGTACCTTTTATCCTTTGAGCGATGGCCCTTCCATACAGAACCACCGGATCACTATGTCCGTCTTTCGACCCTGTTCGACTTGTCGGTCTCACAGTCAAGCAAGCTTATGCCATTGCACTCCGCGTACGGTTACCAAGCGTACTGAGCTTACCTTTGAAAGCCTCCGTTACCTTTTTGGAGGCGACCACCCCAGTCAAACTACCCACCAAACAATGTCCTCCCCATAGAGGAGTTAGAAACCGGATACAGAAAGGGCGGTATTTCAAGGTTGATTCCACGACTCCTGGCGAAGCCGCTTCAATATCTCCCGCCTATCCTACACATCCTGTACCCAATCTCAATGTTAAGCTATAGTGAAGGTGCATGGGGTCTTTCCGTCCCGTTGCGGGTAACCGGCGTCTTCACCGATACCACAATTTCACCGAGCTCATGGCTGAGACAGCGCCCAGATCGTTACACCATTCGTGCAGGTCGGAACTTACCCGACAAGGAATTTCGCTACCTTAGGACCGTTATAGTTACGGCCGCCGTTTACTGGGGCTTCGATTCAATGCTTCTCTTGCGATGACATCCCCTCTTAACCTTCCAGCACCGGGCAGGTGTCAGGCCTTATACTTCATCTTGCGATTTTGCAAAGCCATATGTTTTTGTTAAACAGTCGCCTGGGCCTTTTCACTGCGGCTGCTCTTCTCAGAGACAGCGCCCCTTCTCCCGAAGTTACAGGGCCATTTTGCCGAGTTCCTTAGCCATGACTCACTCGAGCACCTTAGGATTCTCTCCTCGACCACCTGTGTCGGTTTGCGGTACGGGTCTTCTTAACCTGAAGCTTAGCGGGTTTTCTTGGAAGTCTGTTTACCTGCTCTATCAGCGCCACCGGAGCTTTGCTGTACTATTGGGTTTCAGCTAGAGTTGCGGATTTGCCTACAACCCCAATACCTACGCCTTTCAACGAACTATTCCGTCAGTTCGCGGCAGTGTCACTACTCCGTCACCACATCGCAGTTAAGAAGAGTACTGGAATATTAACCAGTTGTCCATCGGCTTGCCCCTTTCGGGTGCGCCTTAGGTCCCGACTGACCCTGATCCGATTAACGTTGATCAGGAAACCTTGGTCTTTCGGTGGGCGGGTTTCCCACCCGCCTTATCGTTACTTATGCCTACATTTGCTTTTCCATACGGTCCAACACCCATTACCAGATATCTTCGCCCCATATGGAATGCTCCCCTACCAGATGCACATCTTTCAGTGCAAATCCATAGCTTCGGTACCGTTCTTGATGCCCGTTTATTATCCACGCCCGGCCGCTCGACTAGTGAGCTGTTACGCACTCTTTAAATGAATGGCTGCTTCCAAGCCAACATCCTAGCTGTCTGGGCAACCGGACCTCGTTAGTTCAACTTAGAACGGATTTGGGGACCTTAGCTGATGGTCTGGGTTCTTTCCCTCTCGGCCTTGGACCTTAGCACCCAAAGCCTCACTGCCGGCTATATTTGATAGCATTCGGAGTTCGTCTGGATTTGGTAGGATTTGACTCCCCCGCACCCAATCGGTAGCTCTACCTCTATCAAACTCCACGCCGACGCTGTTCCTAAAAACATTTCGGGGAGTACGAGCTATTTCCCAGTTTGATTGGCCTTTCACCCCTACCCTCAGGTCATCCGGAAACTTTTCAACGTTTATCGGTTCGGTCCTCCATTACATGTTACTGCAACTTCAACCTGCCCAAGGGTAGATCACAAGGTTTCGCGTCTACCTCATCTGACTATGCGCCCTATTAAGACTCGCTTTCGCTTCGGCTGCGCCCCTGAAGGGCTTAACCTTGCCAGACAAGAGTAACTCGTAGGCTCATTATGCAAAAGGCACGCTGTCACAGGACCTGCCTGCTCCAACCGCTTGTAAGCACACGGTTTCAGGTTCTTTTCACTCCCCTGTTCGGGGTTCTTTTCACCTTTCCCTCACGGTACTGGTTCACTATCGGTCTCTCAGGAGTATTTAGCCTTACCAGATGGTGCTGGTGGATTCCCACAGGATTTCTCCGGTCCCGCGGTACTCAGGATACCACTATGCCAACATTCTTTACCTGTACGGGGCTGTCACCCGTGTCGCGCAGTTTCCCACCTGCTTCCAGTTCATAGCGCTGTACAATGTCGTGGTCCTACAACCCCGTCTATGCCGTAACATAAACGGTTTGGGCTCTTTCCCGTTCGCTCGCCACTACTTGGGAAATCATTGTTATTTTCTTCTCCTACGCCTACTTAGATGTTTCAGTTCAGCGCGTTCGCGTTTTATACGACTATTCTTCAAATAGTCAGGTTGCCCCATTCGGAAATCTACGGATCAGTTCGCATTTGCCGATCCCCGTAGCTTATCGCAGCTTATCACGTCCTTCTTCGCCTCTGAGAGCCTAGGCATCCCCCGTGTGCCCTTATTTACTTTCTTCACCGGCATAGCCTTTTGCTACTATGCGGCTGCTTTTGATATATATACTAATATGCTAGGTAGCGGTTCGTTCGGCATTCACCGAGGGTCTCCCCGTTACTTCAAACACATACCAGCATTGTCTCTATACTGTTGTCTTCTCTTGTAATTTTTTTTCTCTTTCAATATGTCAAAGAACTCTTTTTCCGGCTATATGAAGTATATGTGTGCATACTTCACCGGAGATGTGGAGAATAACGGATTCGAACCGTTGACCCCCTGCGTGCAAGGCAGGTGCTCTAGCCAGCTGAGCTAATTCCCCTTTTGTTTAAGATATCAGATTTTAGACCGGAGGCAGCAGACACTTTACTTTGTCTCTATTCTCACATCTCTATTCTCAGATCTCTTTAAGTAGTCCCGAGCAGATTTGAACTGCTGACCCCTACATTATCAGTGTAGTGCTCTAACCAACTGAGCTACGGGACTAGCTATCCTGTTCATCTATCTCTCTCGGTCCTGCTCCCTTAGGGGCGGGCACTTTCTTCTGATGTTTTCTTCTTTTCAATCATGATGTACGTGACGAGCACCGATCCGCGATACTCTAGAAAGGAGGTATTCCAGCCGCACCTTCCGGTACGGCTACCTTGTTACGACTTAGCCCCAATTATCGGTTTTACCCTGACACGCTCCTTGCGGTCACATGCTTTAGGTACCCCCAACTTTCATGGCTTGACGGGCGGTGTGTACAAGGCCCGGGAACGTATTCACCGCGTCATTGCTGATACGCGATTACTAGCGAATCCAACTTCATGGGGTCGAGTTGCAGACCCCAATCCGAACTGTGAATGGCTTTTAGAGATTAGCATGCCGTTGCCGGCTAGCTGCCCGCTGTACCATCCATTGTAGCACGTGTGTAGCCCCGGACGTAAGGGCCATGATGACTTGACGTCGTCCCCACCTTCCTCGCTGTTTGCACAGGCAGTCTGTTTAGAGTCCCCACCATTACATGCTGGCAACTAAACATAGGGGTTGCGCTCGTTGCGGGACTTAACCCAACACCTCACGGCACGAGCTGACGACAGCCATGCAGCACCTAGTTTCGTGTCCCGAAGGACGGATGCGTCTCTGCATCCTTCACTAACTTTCAAGCCCGGGTAAGGTTCCTCGCGTATCATCGAATTAAACCACATGCTCCTCCGCTTGTGCGGGCCCCCGTCAATTCCTTTGAGTTTCACCCTTGCGGGCGTACTCCCCAGGTGGATAACTTAACGCTTTCGCTAAGACGCTGGCTGTCTATCGCCAACATCGAGTTATCATCGTTTAGGGCGTGGACTACCAGGGTATCTAATCCTGTTCGATCCCCACGCTTTCGTGCATCAGCGTCAATACCAGCTTAGTGAGCTGCCTTCGCAATCGGAGTTCTAAGACATATCTATGCATTTCACCGCTACTTGTCTTATTCCGCCCACTTCAAATGGATTCAAGCCCATCAGTATCAAAGGCACTGCGATGGTTGAGCCACCGTATTTCACCCCTGACTTAATAGGCCGCCTACGCACCCTTTAAACCCAATAAATCCGGATAACGCTCGGATCCTCCGTATTACCGCGGCTGCTGGCACGGAGTTAGCCGATCCTTATTCTTCCAGTACATTCAGCTCCTTACACGTAAGGAGGTTTATTCCTGGACAAAAGCAGTTTACAACCCATAGGGCAGTCATCCTGCACGCGGCATGGCTGGTTCAGGCTTCCGCCCATTGACCAATATTCCTTACTGCTGCCTCCCGTAGGAGTCTGGTCCGTGTCTCAGTACCAGTGTGGGGGATTCTCCTCTCAGAGCCCCTAGACATCGTCGCCTTGGTAAGCCGTTACCCTACCAACTAGCTAATGTCACGCGAGCCCATCTCTATCCTATAAATATTTAATAATCTAACGATGCCGGAAGATTATATTATGCGGTGTTAATCTCTCTTTCGAGAGGCTATCCCCCTGATAGAGGTAGGTTGCTCACGCGTTACGCACCCGTGCGCCACTCTCATGGAATCAGAGCAAGCTCTGGTTCCAATCCCGTCCGACTTGCATGTATTAGGCCTGCCGCTAGCGTTCATCCTGAGCCAGGATCAAACTCTCCATTGTAAAATGAAGTTTTTGATTCTAACTATTTACATAATCAGAATTCTTTTTTTATATCTCTGATCTTGGATCGAATTGAACTAATTCTTGAATTTTGTTCATGACTTTCGTTTGTCTACTCGTCACGCTACATGATTGTGTTTTCTTAAAGAACTTTTTGCGCTTCAACTTCCGTATCCGCTTTATTCCGATG
>NZ_MTCM01000007.1 GCF_002000245.1 Sphingobacterium sp. CZ-UAM
AAATGAAGTTTTTGATTCTAACTATTTACATAATCAGAATTCTTTTTTTATATCTCTGATCTTGGATCGAATTGAACTAATTCTTGAATTTGTTCATGACTTTCGTTTGTCTACTCGTCACGCTACATGATTGTGTTTTCTTAAAGAACTTTTTGCGCTTCAACTTCCGTATCCGCTTTATTCCGATGGACATTGCATCCCTCTTTATCTTTTTCTGTTTCCCTCCGTTTCCGTTGGGACTGCAAAGGTAGAAATCTTTTTTGAACTTCCAAAAAACTTTTGAAGTTTTTTTTTCTTTTTCTCTTTTCTGATTTCCGCGTTTAAAATAAGCTGAACGGGATTTTAAATCCTGCCAGGCTCTCTTAAACCTTTCTTTTTTCATGGCTGCCTGCTCTGGCGGCAACCGTCCCTCCCTTGCGGAGTGGTGCAAAGATAGGGAGTTTTTATAATCACTTCCAAGACTTTTGTTCTTATTTCTTTTGTTTTTCTGCTAACTGGCTGGAACGGTGGGGGATTGTTTTTCCCAGCAGGGGGTCTAGTGGGGCCCGGGAGGCTTCGGTGGGGGCCGACAGCGGCGAAGGGAGTACCGGTAAAGACAGGTGGTGGGTTAGTACCGGATCTGCGGCGGGATTGGAGACGGCGCTCCGGAGGAAAGGCTCCGGAAGCGGGGATGGTACCGGGAATACGGTACGGGCAGGGATACCAGGGACCGCAAAGGGGCTTTCGCCGGGTCCCCTAGCGCAATGGCGAACCGAAGGGCGGCTGGTCCGGCCTTTCTCCGTCCTGTCCGTACCTGCTTCGCCCTCCCTTCGGCTTCCGCCTATCGTTTACCTATCGTTTCCCTATCCATTCCCTATCATTTAGATAGGTGGACGATAGGGAAACGATAGAGAATGGATAGGGAATTTCCGAACAGGGGGCGAAGCGGGGGCGAACGAGACCCGGGCACTCTCCCTTCCGAGCTGCTTCCATGCATCAGTCGGGGCTGCTTCACACCTCAGTTAGGACAGCTTCGGGGTGAATCCGTGGTGCGTCCATACTGAGTCCGTGTTGAGTCCGTGTCTAGCATGCTAAAACAGCTGTAGCAGTACGGCTGCAGCATGCACACATCTGCACTCAGGCTGGTTTAAAGCCCGGTTCGGTCCCGGACAGTACCCGAATCACAGCCGAAAAATAATCCAAAATAGACCAAACACTCGGACTCACTGGCTGGAAATGCCGTTTTTGTAAAGTAAAAGCATTCAAAAACTTATGCAAATCTTAAATACTAAACTGGATAATATGATAATATATTGTTACAAGACAAACGTTTGATAAATATCAAAAAGAGCCGGATTATCTTTTTTTTTATGTAGATTTATCTTCTTTATAACAACTTCCAAAGTGATGAGCAGAACTACCCTGAAAGATATAGCCTTAGAACTCAATATTTCTGTTTCCACAGTTTCCAAAGCCTTATCAGACAGCTACGAAATCAGTGAAGCAACGAAAAAATTGGTTCAGGAGTACGCGAAAAAGCATAACTTCCATCCCAATAAATTGGCACGGAGTTTAAAGATCGGGAAATCAAATACCATTGGAGTCATTGTTTCCAATATCTCCAATACCTTCGTGTCACAAATTCTCGACGGAATTCAGATCGCTTCCCAGCAAACCATCTACGATGTTATCTTTATGCAAAGTAGAGAGGATGAACGTGTAGAAAAGAATTGTATAGATGTATTAAGAATGCGAGGAATAGATGGGCTAATGATTGCCCCCGTATCTTCCGGATCAAATATTGAGGAGCTTAAAGACCTCATAAAAGCTAAAATACCTGTTGTTATTTTTGACCGCATCAACCACAAATTGGATACATTCAAAGTTGGCGTCAATAATTTTCAAGGAGCATACAATGCAACCCAACACCTTATTCAACAGGGGAAGCAGAATATACTACATATCACAGGAAAAAACCTAGGTGTTGCTGAAGAACGTTTAAGTGGCTTTAAAGCAGCCCTCGCTGATGCAGGCATACCTTTTAATGAAAAGCATTATATTGAATGTAACTTTAACAGCACAGTTGACTTAGACAACAGCATCAAAGAAATTATCATCAAAGAATATATTGACAACAAAAACATTGATGCAGTTTTCGGCGCAACTGATGTCATCACAACAAGGACATTGGGCATATTGGCGGAACTTCAGATTAAAGTCCCGGCAGAGGTTGCCGTCATTGGATTTTCCAATACACAAATCGCAGCTTCATTAAACCCTGCACTGTCAACTGTCGTACAACCTGCAACTGAAATCGGCGAAATAGCAACAAAAAAGCTGATTGATACCATCCATCAGACAAGACCGATTCACGAATTTGAAACCATAGAACTACCAACGCAGCTTGTCGTAAGAAAATCTTCATTATAAGCCCCTCCCCTTTGGGGCGAGGGGAAAAAAAATACAGTCAGATAATATCGCTTGCGCTATTATCTCCTGACTGTATTTTTATATGATAATCTTATCACCGGCCAAAGTAACCACAGTGATTATTACCAAAGGTTACTCGCCAACAATTCCATATTCCAAACCTCGTAATTCAGCTAAACCTCTTAATCTGCCAATAGCAGAGTAACCGGGGTTTGTCACTTTGTTAAGATCATCCAGCATCTGATGTCCGTGATCAGGTCTGAAAGGGATAGCAATAGAGCGCAATTGGTTCTCTGCGACTAAAATTCGCATAATTTTATACATGTTCACATCGCCATCCAAATGGTCCGCCTCATAGAAACTACCTAAGACATCTTTCTTTACATTCCGCAAATGAACAAAGTTCACGCGGCCTTTAACTTGTTCCAATATCTCAGGCAAATCGTTCGTCTGACTAGCTCCTAAAGAGCCTGTGCAAAAACAAATACCATTGAATTGCTGAGGAACTTCATTCAATATATAGTTGAGATCTTCACCATTGCTCGCAATACGCGGCAATCCCAAAATCGGGTATGGTGGATCGTCCGGATGGATCGTCATCTTGATACCATTTGTCTCACATACCGCAGCAATTCCATTTAAAAAGTAGACTAGATTTTTACGTAAGCCCTCTCTTCCGATATGTTTATACGTATCAATACTGGCTTTTAAAGCATCTAGTTCCACATTTTTTTCTCCCGGAATTCCCATAAGGACAACATTTGCCAAACTATCTTTCTGTTGTTCGGAAATCTCAGCAAAACGTTCCGTTGCTCTTTTGACAATACTTTCTGAGTAGTCTTTTTCCGCAGATTCCCGTTTTAGAATGAAGATATCAAAAAGCGCCAGATCAATCCAGTCAAAATAGAGCGCCTTTGAGCCATCTGCCATCAATAGGTCTAGCTGCGTTCTAGTCCAATCAAGTACGGGCATAAAATTGTAACAGACTGTTTTAATACCGCATTCAGCAAGATTAGCGAGTGTCTGGTTATACTTAGCAATGTATTCATCAACCCGGGGTCCTTTGGTCTTAATTTCTTCATGAACCGTCACGCTCTCCACCACCGACCAAACCAGACCCGCATCTTCGATAATACGTTTTCGTTCCTGAATATCAGCGAGAGGCCACACCTCGCCATGAGGAATATGATGCAATGCTGTGACGATGCCTGTTGCCCCCGCCTGTTTAACATCCTGCAAGGATACTGGATCGTTGGGTCCATACCAACGCCATGTTTGTTCTAATTTATTCATCTCAAAGTTTCGTTATACACCACTCCATGCATTAAAACCACCGTCCACAAAGACCGTCTCACCAGTAACAAAGGCAGAGGCATCACTCAATAGATAGATTAAAGTTCCCTTCAGTTCCCGTGGATCCCCTAGTCGGTTATAAGGTGTTCCGCTCAGTATACGCTTGGTACGTTCGCTATAACTACCGTCAGGATTGATCAATAGATTTTTATTTTGCTTCGTCAGGAAGACACCCGGAGCAATAGCATTGACGCGAACCTGATCACCGTAACGTTGGGCAAGTTCGGTTGCCATCCATTTTGTATAACCATCAATACCGTGCTTGGCTACAGTATATCCTAATACGCGTGTAAAAGGCTGCCTTGCAGTCAAAGAAGAAATATTTACGATGACTCCTTTTCCGCTTTCCGCTATTACGCGGCCAATAATATGTGTTGGGATAATTGTACCATAGAGGTTTAACTCGATCGCTTTAATGGTATCCTGAATATTACTTGCAAATAGATCTTGGTCAGCACCTATGGTCGCGCCCGGAATATTTCCGCCCACAGCATTCACCAGACCATCTATTCGGCCCCACTTACCAAGGATTTCATCCTTTGCTCTGCTGACATCCTGTTCGTCCATGATATCTACTTCGACAAACATAGCCTCCCCGCCTAGGGATTCCACCTGCTGCACGCGTTCCGCTCCGATCTGCTCATTGCGTCCAAGGATAGCAACTTTTGCACTTGCTTCAGCTAGCGCTTCCACAAACGCTTCCCCCAGGATCCCTGTGCCACCTGTGATTACGACAACCTTATCTTTTAATGAAAATGGATTATTACTCATGTATTTCTATTTCAAATTGGTATTTATTCCCAATTTTATTGATAATAACCTTAATTACAAAAAAAAGTAATTGATTTAATTACGATAACGTTTTAGTTATTACAATTTATTTTTCAACTTCTTCCGTTGGATCATCATCAAACAGAATCCTTACTGAGGGAGTATAGGTATCATCATGCTGTCCTGACTTATTCGCCCAAAAGAAAGCGCATAAAAACACCAAAGCTAATAAGACACTACAACCGATTAGAATATACATGATTTCCATAACAACTATAGTTTATGACGTTTTGCATACCATCTTGTCATTAAGCTGGTAAATGAGATAATTGTAACTGTACTTATCGGCATCAGGATTGCGGCAAATAAAGGCGACATAATCCCCTGAATGGCAAAACTCAACCCGATTATATTATAGAGCAATGATATGCCAAAGCTCATATGGATTACCTTTACAGCATCTTTGCTGAAAGCAAAGAAATCCGATAATTTTGAAAATGATTCACCGTCTAAAATAGCATCACATCCAGGTGAAAAGTTATTGATATCATCACTGACAGCAATCCCCAGATCTGCTTTACGCAATGCTCCGGCGTCATTCAATCCGTCCCCGATCATACAGACATATTTACCCTCCTGCTGAAATTTCTGAATACGCCCCAATTTTTCCATTGGAGATTGGTTAAACATCAAGCATGCTTTCGAAGGAAAGATCAATTTTAATGCATCCAGGCGTCGGTCATTATCTCCGGATATCAGATGCAGGTCGTAGTTAGGTTTGAAATCTTCGATCAAAGCCGACAGTCCCGCTCTCCATGCCTGTTCCATCGTAAAATATCCTTTCAGCTCATCGTCGATACGTATGAATACGACAGACCCGTCAGTCTTGATATTTCCTATATTCAAAAAACTGGCGCTACCGACTTTGACGACCAGCCCTTCAATGACTGCTTCCATCCCTTTTCCCGGAAACTCTTTAAAATTTCGTACGGGGATATCTGAGCATACATCCAGCCATTTTACAATCTCTCGGCTCAAAGGATGACTAGAATTTCGACATACCGCATTGACCAGCTTTCTTTCATTTATGGTAAGTGTCCCCTCGAAATAAATGGAATTTGCTTTGGGCGAAGAAATAGTCCCTGTTTTGTCGAAAACGAGGGTATCTATTGTCGCCATCTGCTCGATTGCAGCAGTATTTTTCACATAGAATTTGTTTCGATCAAAAATACTTAATGCCGCAGAAAGGGTAAATGGAGAGCTCAACGCCAATGCGCAAGGACATGCGATAATCAGCACTGCCGTAAAAGCTCCCCAAGCCCTATTGGCACTTCCATCCACAACCCAATATAGGGCTGCTAAAAAAGCAATTGCCAATAAAACAACAGTAAAATATTTACTTATAAAGTTCACAAAAGTCTGAAAGTTCTTATCGTAATCTTTATAGTTTTCATTGTTCCATAATTTGGTCAGATAGGATTGTGATATTGGCTTTACCACCTCCAGTTCAATTGCCTCTCCTGTCTGACGGCCGCCAGCATAAATAATCTCGCCCAGGGTTTTACTGACCGGACTTGATTCGCCGGTCACAAAACTAAAGTCGATTGCCGCATCGCCTTTTAATAATATGGCGTCTGCCGGGATAATCTCATTGTTGCGCACAAGGATACGGTCTCCGATATGAATATCGGCCAGCTGCACAGGTTTGTCCCCCACTTCTGTAAGCACAGTAACAGCAACGGGGAAATAACTCCGATAATCCCGTTCGAAAGAAATATGGTAATAGGTCCGCTGCTGCACCCATTTTCCGATCAGGATAAAAAATACCAGACTACATAAAGTATCTGTAAAACCAGCGCCAGTCTGCGTTATTACTTCGAATGCCGAACGAAGAAATAGGACCAATATACCTAAGGCTAAAGGTACATCTAGGTTCAACCTTTTTTGTTTCAAACTGACGTAAGCAGACTTGAAGTAATCTGAAGCACAGTACAACAACACTGGAAGCCCGAAAGCTAAATTGATATAACCAAAAAAACTCGCATAGGCCTTTTCAAATGCACCCATCCCAAAGTAGTCCGGAAAACTAAATAACATCGAATTTCCGAAACAGAATCCTGCTACCGCAATCTTGGCAACCAAGGGGTTCAAGTTATTCTTATTCCCCTCCTTAACGACGTCCTGCAGTGTAATTTTGGGATCATAACCAATATTAACTAATAGATGCACCAAATCTTTGAGCGGAAGTAAAGTATGATTAAAAGTGATACTAGCCTGTTTTTTCATAAAGTCCACGCGGGACTGAAGCACGTTTGGGTTTAATTTATAGAGATTTTCCAACAGCCAAATACATGAGCTACAATGGATCGCAGGAATATAGAAAGTGATGACAGTCATCTTATCATCCTTAAAATCAACTAATTTTGCTGCAATCTGAGGTTCATCCAAATAAGAAAGATCCGCTTGCTTTTCTTTATTGGACTTTCCGGGATGCTGATTATAACGGTAGTATTGTTGCATTCCTCCATTCTGCAAAACCTGGTAAACCGTTTGGCATCCGAGGCAGCAAAAATCATGTTCATCGAGATGATAGCCCGTTACTTCGATTTTGTCTCCACAATGGAAACATTTCTCAATTTGTCGTACCTCTTCCTTTATTACCGCCATATTCCCAATTTAAATTGCTTCACTAAATAATTGTTTTTCTGTACGCAACTTGAGAAAACGTTGATCAAAAGCCATGCAGATATTTCGTAGAAAAGAGCGTCCAATAGCGGTACACCGAACCAGATCCCCCTCTATGCTGACCATGCCATCTTGGACCAAGGAAACCAGTTCTCCCTTAATTTCTTCATTTAGACACGCAGTTGGATCCAACCGCACTTCGCCTTTACACATCATATCCAGGATATAACGTCTTATGGCCAGATCTTCCGTATTGAGTATATGTCCTTTCACAACAGGCAATACTCCGGATGCGATCAGCTTATGATATTCTTCCACTGTTTTCACATTTTGTGCAAAACCGCCCCATGCATCGCTGATTGAAGATACGCCGATACCAATTAGCAGCGGAGTAAACCTGTCAGCATAGCCCATAAAATTTCGATGTAACCGTCGCTCCCGGAAAGCTAAATAAAGTTCATCTTCTTTTTTCGCAAAATGGTCCATCCCAATATCTGCATAACCTTGAGCCAGGATCAGCTTTTTCCCGAGATTATAAAGTGCTAGTTTGGCGGTACCTTTCGGCAGATCCGCCTCCGTATAATGCCGCTGTCCGGGTTTTAACCAAGGGACATGGGCATAGCTATAAAAAGATATCCGATCTGGCTTGAGCAGCATGGATTTTTCAATGGTATCTTGTACGGAGTCTTGGGTCTGCTTGGGCAATCCATAGATCAGATCGAAATTAATGGATTCAAAACCTATCTCTCGGGCATTCAGCATCACCGCTTCCACTTCTTCAAACGTCTGCTGTCTATTGATCATAAACTGCACCAAAGGATCAAAATCCTGTATCCCTAAGCTGAGACGACGAAATCCTAGATCGAAAAGAACCTGTAGGTGTTCGGTTGTGGTATTTGCAGGATGTGCCTCAAATGAAAAAGAATGATCTGCTGCCACATCGACATGCTCAAGAATCCCCTCTATCAATAATTTCAGGTTCTCGGGCTGAAAAAATGTCGGTGTACCACCGCCGAGGTGTATTTCAGCTACCGTGGGCCTTTCGCCTTTGAAAACAGCCCGATACATCCCCCACTCTTTCAGTAAAGCCTCGATATAGGGTCGTTCCACCTGATGATTTTTTGTGATCCGCGTATTACAGCCACAGTAGGTACAGAGACTTTCACAAAAAGGGAGGTGTATGTACAGGCTCAGCCCTTTATCTTTTGACTGAATAAAAGTATTGTACACCTGATCGACCCAAGCATCCGTGGAAAATGTTTTTTCGTCCCAAAATGGAACCGTTGGATAACTGGTGTAACGTGGTGCGGCAACATTATATTTTTGCACCAATTTCTCCATTGTGCTATCTTGTATACTCATTGAACATTATTTTTTGCACAGTCATTTAAACAACAGCATGCACTACCGACACATTTTCCCATACCCCAGAGATTGAGGTTTCGAACAGTCTGTTCTGCCAATCCTTTTGGGCTTTGATCCTCGAAAGGTGCATTTGCGATCTGAATGCTCAGATCTCCTGCCTTAACCAGATCGATATGGGATGTTTCTTTACTTCTTGTCATGATCTTATTGATCCCCAATTCCTTCAAATTAAGTAGCATTTTATCATCCAGAATATCTCCTCCGGAGATGACAACAGCATCCTTTCCGCGCGCATAATTTTGCGTTTCGGCATTTAATCCGTTTGAAATCAAAGTCAGATCATGCTGCTTGGCATTGGCCAATGCCCAAAACTCCTTTTCAAATGACCTCACATTATATACAACTACTTTCATTTTTGAATCCTACAATCAACCCTATATAGGTATAAGTTTATCCTAAAAACAAAAGTAAATCATAGCGTTGCCCAAAAACATGACACAAAACCATATTTGAAAATGATATCCATCACAATGATAAAAATGGGGCCTGCCCGATTACCCGGACAGGCCCCATTATGTATGAATACAAAGCATTACAAGCGTAAAGCCTAAAGACTATTCAGTTTATCCCCGTTACTGTTTCACATCTCGTAGATTTTTGATGGAGTTGATGTAAATCTTTCCCTTTTCCTTCGAGATCAGCTTTTCTTCTTTAAAGTCGGAAAGCATACGTGAAACCGTTTCATTTGCTGTCCCGGCTATGGAAGCAATTCCATCTCTGGTAATGTCGATTGAGCAGGTATTGACCTCATTGATATTAATTCCACTTTTTTCGGCGACACTGAGCAATGCATTGGCCACACGTTTGCGTACGGAATGGTACGCAAATCCCAACAATTGCTCTTCTTTTTCGCGGAGGTCCACAGAAAGCAATTTAATAAATTTACTCGCTATGGCAGGCTTTTTCCATAGGAGTTCCAAAAAGGCATCTTTAGGAACTAAAACGACTTCACTGGCTTCCACCGCTTCGGCATAATCTTCATAGTTTTCATTCAACAACACAGAAGCATAGCCAAAATAATTTCCTTCTATAAAAATCCCTGTTGATAATTCTCGTCCATCTTTATAGGATTTGTAACTGCGGATCTGTCCTGATTTGACATAATAGACATAAGTAGGTGAATCGTCCTTCTCAAAGATTGACTGTTTCTTTTTCACCGTTTTCACACGTGAATTAGCCAGCAATTCCTGTAATAATAAAACCTGCTCTTCTTCACTGAGGTTTAGCTCATGATCTTCGGTCGTATCAGCAGATAACTGCTCATGCTTTTTCAGGCGAACCTCAATCGCATTCATCAGTTCCACGTCATCAAAGGGTTTGGTCAGGTAATCATCGGCCCCCATCTCCATTGCTTTACGCATATCTGCACGTTCGGCTTTGGCGGTTAGAAAAATAAAAGGAATTTTTGAAGTGCTTTCTATTTTGCTCAGCATAAACAGTACTCCATAACCATCCAATTCAGGCATCATGATATCACATAAGATCAAATCAGGAATATGTCTGGTGGCCAAATCAACACCCATCCGCCCATTCTCCGCCACGATTACATCATACCGTCCGGTCAACTCCAAAATTTCTGTTGTCCCCTCTCTAATGTCAATATTATCTTCAATGATTAGAATTGTCTTTTTATTTTTCATTCCTAACATAATTATTCATTCCTGTTTATCTTCAATGGCTTCCCTAATGCCTTGCATTTATTTCATAAGTTCATTCGTAAAGATTTTCTCTACGGGCAAGCCGAAGCTTACACCTATTCAAAACTAACCTTGAATGATGTTCCTTTATGCACCTCAGATACAAACTCCATTTTTCCCTGCATAAGTTCAATATATCTTTTCACAATATTCAGCCCCAGTCCGGTACCTGGGATATTTCCGGTATTATGTGCTCTGAAAAAAGGCTCGAACAAATGCACCTGGTCCTCTTCAGGAATACCAATACCGTTATCCTTGACAGAAATTGAACAGCCATTCTCATCGATGCAGGTCGTAAATTCAATTAAAGTATCTTCCCCTGAATATTTTATGGCATTGGAAATCAAATTCACCAACGCATTTTTCAACAGATTCTGATCCAGAGAAAAATGTCCAATCTCACCTGTATGCTGATAGACAATATGCTGATTTTTCTTGCATATCAATTGCATTTCCTCCGTAATTTCCTCTGCCAGTTCAACCAGGTTGATATACTGTTTATTCATGACCACGATACCTGCTTCTAATTTTTCTAGCGAGAGAAAATCATTCAAAATACTGGTCAGGAGTTGTACAGCTCCCTTAATCTTATTGGTATGTTTAATGATGCTCGCTTTGTCATCGGGACGGTCCGCATATTTTTCAATCAACGAAGCCGACAGTTGAACAGAACTCAACGGAGTGCGGAACTCATGTGACGCCATGGAGACAAAACGGGATTTAAGCTGGTTAAGTTCAATCTCTTTCTCCAAAGATTTAGAAACTTCTGCCTTTGCTTTTTCCAGCTCCGAAACCATCGATATCAGATCACGTGTCCGCTCACTGACTTTATGTTCCAGTTCGGCAGCATGCTGTTTGAGCATATCTTCGGCAGCCTTTTCACGCGAAAGATCGTGGATAAAACCGGTAAAAATATTTTTGTCTTTCAGCCATACTTCACTGACCGCCAACCGAAACGGAAATGTTTTCCCGTTCTTCTTCAGTCCCATCACCTCCCGGCCGATCCCAATAATTTTCTTATGGCCAGTCGTTTGATAATTATGGATATAATTATCGTGATTACCCCGATCAGGTTCAGGCATTAACATCGAAACATTATGCCCGATAACTTCTTCAGCGTTATACCCGAACAATTCTAAGGCAGCAGGGTTAATGCTTTCCACATTTCCCCTGTTGTCAATGGTAATAATCCCATCAATTGCGTGGTCTATTATGGCTGCTAAAAGTCTTCCGCCTTCCATGATCATCGCTATTTCACCAATTTTTTGTATTTAATACGATGTGGAGTTACATCACCCAGGCGTTTTTTACGGTTCTCCTCATATTCCGTATAGTTGCCCTCAAAGAAATACACCTGTGAATCACCTTCAAAAGCTAGAATATGCGTACAGATACGGTCCAAAAACCATCTATCGTGAGAAATCACCACAGCGCAGCCCCCGAAATTCTCCAGACCTTCTTCGAGTGCACGTAAAGTATTTACGTCAATATCATTGGTCGGCTCATCGAGTAGCAGTACATTCGAGCCCTCTTTCAACGTGATTGCCAGATGGACGCGATTACGCTCTCCACCAGAAAGTACACCGACTTTCTTTTGCTGATCGGCTCCGTTAAAGTTGAATTTGGAGACATAAGCCCTGGAGTTTACGGAGCGATTGCCTAAGATCATATTATCATTACCACCGGTGATATTTTCCCAAACGGATTTTTCAGGATCAAGGTCATGATGCATCTGATCAACATAACCTAACTTGACGGTCTCCCCTACTTTAAACGAACCGGTATCCGGTGTTTCCTGTCCTGTGATCAGGCGGAATAAAGTCGTTTTACCAGCACCATTTGGCCCGATGATTCCCACAATACCCGCAGGTGGCAACATGAAACTTAAATTCTCAAATAAGATACGGTCACCATAAGCTTTGGAAATATTGGTAGCCTCAATCACTGAGTTACCAAGACGTGGTCCCGGCGGAATAAACAGTTCCAATTTTTCTTCCCGCTCTTTGGTTTCCTCAGAAGCTAATTTTTCATAGTTATGAAGACGGGCTTTGGATTTGGCATGACGGGCTTTGGGAGCCATACGCACCCATTCCAACTCGCGCTCCAATGTTTTTTGACGTTTGGTTTCTTGTTTCTCTTCCTGTGCCAAACGTTTTGCTTTTTGATCCAACCAGGAAGAATAATTCCCTTTCCAAGGAATACCCTCGCCACGATCCAGTTCTAAAATCCATCCAGCTACATTATCCAGGAAGTAACGGTCGTGGGTAACGGCGATAACAGTTCCTTTATATTGTTTCAGGTGTTGCTCCAACCAGTCGATAGACTCCGCGTCCAAGTGGTTGGTTGGCTCATCAAGCAATAATACATCTGGTTCCTGTAATAATAAGCGACATAATGCTACCCGTCGTCGCTCACCACCTGACAAATTGGCAATTTTGGCATCCGGTTCTGGACAGCGTAAAGCATCCATTGCTCTTTCCAGTTTGGAATCAATTTCCCAGGCATTTGTTGCATCAATTTTATCTTGTAGTTCGCCTTGTCTTGCCAACAATTTATCCATTTCATCCGGATTTTCGTAGACCTCAGGCAAGCCGAATTTCTCATTGATTTCCTCGTATTCTTTTAATATTGCTGTAATTTCAGCAACACCTTCCTGCACAACTTCAAGAACGGTCTTTTCGAGATCCAATTGGGGTTCCTGTGCCAAATATCCCACAGAATAACCCGGAGAAAATACAACTTCGCCCTGATAAGATTTGTCCAAACCCGCGATAATTTTCAATAATGAAGATTTTCCGGATCCGTTCAGACCGATTACTCCGATCTTGGCACCGTAGAAAAAAGATAAATAAATATTTTTTAGAACTTGTTTTTGAGGCGGATAGATTTTGTTAACTCCCGCCATCGAAAAAATAATCTTCTCGTCTGACATAAAATTTTAAAAAATTGGAAAACTCTTGTTATATTAACATACAAATGTAAACTTTTATACTGACATTTTGGACGTATAATGGTCATGGCTTAATTGTTGATGACATTATTTAAAATAATTTTAAGGTTTGAAATGTAGAATTTACTACATTTATATATCCTTAATATAAAACAGAAAGGTATTCAATGGAAGCAAAATTTTCACCGCGCGTAAAGGATGTCATATCGTACAGTAGAGAGGAAGCTTTGAGATTGCGTCACGATTATATAGGCACAGAGCATTTGTTGCTCGGCTTGATTCGTGAGGGCGATGGAATGGCGATCAAAATCCTTAAAAACATAGGCATTGACACAACTGCCCTACGTCAATCTGTGGAAGACGCAGTGAAGGGGGCATCTGTATCACGTGCACCTATTGGCAACATGCCATTAACTAAACAAGCTGAAAAAGTTCTGAAAATCACTTATTTGGAAGCTAAGATTTTCAAATCAGATATTATTGGGACCGAGCACCTATTATTGGCTATCTTACGGGATGAAGATAATATCGCTTCGCAGATTTTACAGCAATATAATGTGACCTATGACATCTTCAAATCTGAAGTTGAGCAAAATAGAACCACCATCAAGGATGAAGCTCCGGGCTCACCAACAGGTGATGATGATTTTGCCGAAGATGATCAATATATCCAACCTAAAAAAGTGTCGGATATCAAATCCAAAACGCCTGTATTGGACAACTTTGGCCGAGATCTAACCAAAGCTGCTGAGGAAGGTCGATTGGATCCTATTGTAGGTCGTGAGAAAGAAATCGAACGTGTATCACAGATTTTATCACGTCGTAAAAAGAATAACCCGTTATTGATCGGTGAGCCTGGAGTAGGTAAATCGGCTATAGCTGAGGGATTGGCCTTACGTATTGTGCAACGCAAGGTATCACGTGTCTTGTTCAACAAACGTGTGGTAACCTTGGATCTAGCGTCTTTGGTTGCGGGCACAAAATATCGTGGTCAGTTTGAGGAGCGCATGAAAGCAGTCATGAATGAACTGGAAAAATCACCGGATGTGATCTTGTTTATCGACGAAATCCATACCATTGTTGGTGCTGGTGGTGCTTCAGGTTCTTTGGATGCTTCCAATATGTTCAAACCAGCCTTGGCAAGAGGAGAAATACAATGCATCGGTGCAACGACACTGGACGAATATCGTCAATATATTGAGAAAGATGGCGCTTTAGACCGTCGTTTCCAACGTGTGACTATCGAACCGGCTACACATGATGAAACCGTAGAGATCTTGAATCGTATCAAGGAGAAATATGAGGATCACCACAATGTGACCTATACGCCAGAAGCGATCGAAGCCTGTGTATCATTGACAACACGTTATATCACGGATCGTTTCTTACCGGATAAAGCTATTGATGCATTGGACGAAGCGGGCTCACGTGTACACTTGAACAATATCCATGTTCCGCAATCCATTATTGACATCGAGAATAAAATCGAGGAAGTCAAATTGGAGAAAAATAAAGTTGTTCGTAGTCAAAAATACGAGGAGGCTGCAAAACTACGAGATACAGAGAAAAAGCTTATTGATGAGTTAGAGAAAGAGAAGATTGCATGGGAAGAAGAAACCAAATCTAAGCGATACACTGTTTCCGAAGAGAATGTAGCGGAAGTTGTGGCCATGATGACTGGTATCCCAGTGCAACGCGTCAGCCAATCCGATAGCCAAAAGCTGTTGAATATGGGTGAGTTGATGAAGGGACGGATCATCGGTCAGGACGATGCTGTTGGCAAACTGGTTAAAGCCATCCAACGGACACGTGCCGGATTGAAAGATCCTAAAAAACCCATCGGCTCCTTTATCTTCTTAGGGCCTACAGGTGTTGGTAAAACAGAATTGGCAAAAGAGTTAGCTCGATTTATGTTTGACACCGAAGACGCGTTGATCCAAATTGACATGAGTGAGTACATGGAGAAATTTGCTGTGTCACGTCTAGTTGGAGCGCCTCCGGGATATGTAGGTTATGAAGAAGGTGGACAATTGACTGAGAAAGTACGCCGGAAACCTTATGCGGTAGTACTTTTGGATGAGATTGAGAAGGCACATCCGGATGTATTCAACTTGTTACTACAAGTCTTAGATGAAGGTCAGTTGACCGATAGCCTAGGACGTAAGGTAGACTTCCGTAATACGATTGTCATCATGACTTCTAACATCGGAGCACGCCAGTTGAAAGAGTTTGGTCAGGGTGTAGGTTTCACCACAGCAGCAAAATCGCAGCAATCAGATGCCCATTCACGTGGAGTAATTGAAACTGCGTTAAAAAGAGCTTTTGCTCCTGAGTTTTTGAACCGTATTGACGATGTTATTGTTTTCAATTCGTTGACAAAAGAAAATATCTTCAAGATCATTGATATTGAATTGAAATCATTGTTCAAACGAATCGCAGATTTAGGTTATACAATTAACCTGACCGAAGAGGCAAAAGATTTCATTGCTGATAAAGGCTATGATAGTAATTTTGGTGCACGTCCATTAAAACGGGCAATTCAAAAATATTTGGAAGATCCAATTGCAGAAGAAATCCTCAAAGGCAATGTACAGACAGGTTCAGTTTTAACGGTGAGCATCAATCCGGAAACCAAAGATATTGAGGTTTCTAGCTCAGATCCGAAGTCTTCAAAAGATACAGCGGAGAAATAATCACCTGCTGTCGGAAAATAATTTCAAGAAAATGCACCATTATGGTGCATTTTTTGTTATAAAGAAGGTTGATGTTAAACTTTCGCAGAATTTTATCGTCCTATAATAAAAAATGTCACAAACAACACATACGATATGAAAAGACTTTTATTCGCAGCTTTACTTGGAACCGCAACTTTGGTTTCATTCTCTTCTTGTACAAAGGAGTATATTACACAAGAGGCTATTAATCCCGGCCAGTCGTTTATTTATACGGTTAAACCAAATGAATGGGGATCCGATGACAATAAAAGGATAATACATAAGGTAAATCTACCGGAACTTACCAAATATTATGTTGACCAAGGAAATGTTTCTGTTCACATGAGTTTAAACAAAGAAGCTTCGTACAAAATTTTACCGGCTTCCTTTGCGTTCAATGATGGCAGAGAAACTAATCCAGTTAGCTTCCATGTTGATTATAAAGTTGGAGAAGTCTCAATAATTGGTGAAGATCCAACGAATGATTTTACCGTTAATCCGCCAACTCAGGACATCATTGTAAAAATTATAATTTCGGAAACTGATTACGTAGAGTAAATAAAAAAGCCTCAGAAAATATATTCTGAGGCTTTATTTTTCTCGCTTCTTTTCCTAGTACGGACCTATCACATCCTACTACTCGCCCTTTAACAACAGCTCCGCATGCTCTACCGCAGCATCTGTCGGATTTGCTCCGCTCAGCATCTGTGCGATCTCTTTTACCCTACCTGCTTGGTCTAACCGAACAATATTTGATATGGTGCGATTAGCTTGGTCTTCTTTATATACCTTAAAGTGTGCAGCACCTTTTGAGGCTATCTGCGGTAAATGGGAAATAGCGATCACCTGCATATTTTCGGCAAGATTTTCCATGACTTCACCTACACGTAAAGCCACCTCACCCGAAATTCCGGTATCGATCTCATCAAAAACTATCGTCGGCAAAGCCGAAGTTTTAGCAACCAACGACTTTATCGCCAGCATCACACGGGACAGCTCGCCTCCGGAGGCTACCCGATGGATGGACTGCAAGTCCTGCCCTTTATTAGCTGAAAATAGAAACTGGATTGTGTCTATTCCAGATTCACGCATCTCACCATCTTTTAATGGCTCCAATACGATCTGAAGTACCGCATTTGGCATACCAACATTCGACAGTGTATTTTGCACATCTTTAGCAATCCTATCCAGCACTAATTTGCGGGCCTCCGAAAGTTCCTTCGCATTCCGCAGTGCAAGCGCTAACTTCGCTACAACCTCAGCTTCCAACCGTTCCAATTGTTCATCGGAAGAATTAATGGCCAATAGTTTTGCCTCCAGGTCATCTCTGAGTCGAATAAGCTCCTCAACAGAATCAACATGATGCTTTTTCTGTAGTGAATAAAGTAAGCTCAATCGTTCATTCACCTCCAATAAGGTTCCTTCATCCAATTGCGTATCTTCTTCGAGTGAGGCCAATTCTGCGGCAACATCTTTCAATTCAATCAATGTGCTTTTCAATCGCGCAGAAAGATCAGACGCTTCTGGTAGAAACGAAGAGATCCCTTCCACCTGTGTCATTGTATCTTTTAATTGGGTCAATATTGCGGTATCCTCGTTTTCCAACAAATGCGAGGCCGCATTTAGAGCCCGTTTGATATCCTCTGCATTTTCCAGCTGACGTTGCTGCTGCTCGAGTGCCGCCTGTTCTTCGGCAACCAGTTTTGCTCCATCCAGTTCATCAAACTGAAACTGAAAATAATCCAATTCCATTGCAGCCTTCTTTACCGCCTCTTTTAGTTCTTCTAGCTCCCGCTTAGCCTTTTTATAGGCCGTATAACTTTCCTTATAGCTTTGTTTCAATGCAAATGACCCCGCTACACTGTCAACAACCAAAAACTGAAACTCCTCCGTATTGACCTGCAAAGTCGCATGTTGTGAATGTACATCGATCAACTGTTCGCCCAATTGCTTTAATATCGCCAATGTAACCGGCGAATCATTGACAAAAGCACGGGATTTACCGTCTGGTGTTATTTCCCTTCGGATAATAGTATGATCCGCATAATCGAGGTCATTTTGCTCAAAGAAGCCATTTAATTGATAAGCACCAATGTTAAATTCCCCCTCAATCACACATTTTTTTGATGGGTCAAAAAAATGCTTTCCCTCTGCCCTGTTGCCCAAAATCAGGGAAAGTGCCCCCATGATAATGGATTTACCCGCTCCAGTCTCCCCAGTAATCATATTCAACCCTTTATCAAATTGGATTTCCAACACATTGATCAGGGCATAATTCTTAATATGTAAGGTATCTAGCATATTCTTGAAGGTCTATTTTACAGTTGAGAGGAAAAAACCGTTCCTCAATCGGATTGTGTCGTATTTTTTATAATCCTTTCTTTAGTAGGTAATTTACCTAAAACTCTACCGATTTCAATACATTTTGTTCCAAAAAATAATATCGGTTTTGAATATTATCTTTTTCAAGCTATTCAACAACGCTAAATACTAAAAATAATATCAAAATTCCAAATAAAAAACTAATTTTTGTAGCCAAAACATTCAAGCTTTTATAAATAGTTTATAGGGCTATCATTTGTAAGACTATTCAAATCCGTTCCTTTGATACGATCTATGAATATTCAGCCGGAGCAGATCAAGTTGTGGGCAGTATACAGACGAGCTGCATCTTTTGACAATACCATGTTTACAGGTGACAAAATAATGTCTTCGGGTTATGATGTGAGCATGAATAAATCACTATTTTTACAGCATGCAAGATTACAGTGCTACTCTCAAAAAATACATGCCTGAAGAAGCCGCTCCGATTATATCCAATTGGATAAATCATACCGCATGCTTATTTAAGATTTCCCGTTCCAGAAGCAGCAAACTGGGGGATTATCGTGCGCCATTTAGAGGCAGTCCGCACCGCATCTCGGTGAATCACGATCTGAATCCTTATTCTTTCTTGATCACGACTATACATGAATTTGCGCATCTCCAGACCTGGAACAAACATCAACACCGTGTCAAACCACATGGGACTGAATGGAAAAAACATTTTAAGGAGTTAATGGATCCTTTTTTAAAACTCAATATTTTCCCAAACGATATCAATAGCGCAATCCATAGTTACATGGAAAATCCAGCGGCATCGAGCTGTACGGATCTTCATTTGTTCCGTACATTGAAAGCCTATGACGAGACCAAAAGTAAGGCACTTACAGTAGAAGCATTGGAAGATGGACATTTTTTTAAATTAAAGAATGGGCGGTCATTTCAGCGGATTGAAAAAATAAGGAAACGCTATAAATGTATGGAGTTATCCAGCAAACGCATGTACTTATTCAATCCAATTGCAGAGGTATTTCCGCTAGAACAATGATTTTTAACAAATACATTCATTATATTTTTATCTTTGCTAACTTAGGAAACAATTAAAGAGAGCTTTTATGTTACACTTACACTCGACAATAGCAATTGTCTTATTGCTGGCCCTGGTGATATCTATTGTGATCACCTTAATGAACTATTTAGGCAACAAACCTTACAACCGTAAAATTGCCTTATTAGGTTTTATCGTATCGCATATCCAATTATTGGTAGGATTGATCTTATACTTTTATTTGAAGTATCCATCGATGATCTCTGGCGCCGTGATGAAAGATCCAACATTGCGTTTAAAAATCATTGAGCACCCGTTAACAATGATCATCGCTATTATATTGATTACCATCGGTTACTCAAAAGCTAAAAAGATGGAAAATTCAAGAAAAGCAAATCAAACTGTTGTGGTTTTCTATATCATCGGTTTGATTTTAATGCTTGCTCGTATTCCATGGGGCACTTGGTCATTATTCGCATAATCTAAACAGCATTTATAGCGAAAAGGCATCAATTTTTCAATTGATGCCTTTTTTAGTTTCTTTACTAGACAATGCTTTAATACCAATACGATCTCCTCGCCTTTTTCCTATATTCAGGCCTTTTTAGCAAAGCATTTCACTCTATAGAACATCTTACCCAACTGAATATACTTTGTACCTTGCAACTGCTTATTAAAACAAAACATCAGCGCATAAAAAAGCCCCAGTAAAAACTGAGGCTTTTAATATCTTAAATGACCCTAAATTAGTCACGGTTTTTTCCAAATCCCAAAATTCCGAAAACAGTTTTAAATGCGATAAGTGTACCTATGATCAATGAGATATTTGCTATCGCGGAGAACAAGAATGTTTGTTGTCCCATTGCAGTACATACATCCGGTACAAAACGGATAAATGTGCCGATTAAACCTAAAGCGATAGCTACTACCAATGTTTTGTAGTAATGAGTTTGATTCGCATTATTATCAGTTGTCTTTGGAGCTCTTGGTTGTACAGTTTCTGCCATTTCTATTTCGATTTTATTCGATACAAATGTACAAAATATTCTATGTTTGAAAAATAAAATTGAAAAAACCAATAATGATTGAAATTCCACAGGTAAAAGACTGCTGCTCTTCGTTTTTTTGATGATACTTGTACAGGCTTTCTATAGTTAAATGCCCTCATTATAAACTTGGTCACTATCATTAACTATACTGCTAATAATGGCTTAAAATTTATTTGAAAGTAGTATACTCCTGTCTACTATTCCTTTCAGCAATAACAGGTACTTATAATGTATGTTTTTCGATGGACATTGAATAAACTCAATTTATCTATTCTACGCTGTCCTTACTCACAAAACTATCCAATTCTTTGTTCAGCTCATCCAACAGCTGTTGCTCCGTAGGTAGATAAAGCTCGTACTGACTGGCAACAATCTGTTTTTGTCCCTCGGGGAGGGTAAATTTTACTACCGCATCATTTTTATTCGCACAGAGCAAGATGCCAATCGTGGGATGCTCATGCGGGAGCTTTTCAATACGATCGTAGTAATTAACATACATTTGCAACTGACCAATGTCCTGATGGGTTAATTTGTGGGTCTTGATTTCAATAATCACAAAACTTTGCAATAAACGGTTGTAAAAGACTAAATCCACAAAGAACTCATCGCCTTCGATATGTATACGTTTTTGGCGGGCAACAAAAGAAAAGCCATTCCCCAGCTCCAGTAAAAACTCCTGAAGATGGGTAATAATTGCACCCTCAAGATCTTTTTCATAGTAGGCACTTTCTCGCTTCAGCCCCAAAAACTCCAGTACCATTGGATCTTTGATAATCTCTTTTGCATCGGAGGGCATCTTTTCCTTTTTTGCCACAGCCAATACACTTTCCTTATCGTTGCTAAGCAGCAGACGTTCATATAAATTACTAAAAACCTGTCTTTCCAGCTGCCGTGATGTCCAGTTATTTTTGATGGTTTCAGCCATATAGAATTCTCGTTGTTCGTCCAAGTCAAGCCGCATCAACAACCTATATTGTGTCCAGCTCAATTGCGAACGCAGTGCATTCGCAATTGGAAAAACACGATAAAACTGTCTAAACAACTCAATCTGCCTTCGCGAGAATCCGCTACCAAATTCAGGTTCTAACGCTTTGGCTAGATACTTTGTAAGATATTTTCCATAATCAGCCCTATCCTTTCCTTGCTGTTCTTCTTCAAAGATACGCTTACCGATATGCCAGTACATCAAAGTGCGCTGATGGTCGACAGCACGAATGGCATTGTCTTTGGACTGGGAAATAATCGCTTTTATATCGGATACTAAAGTTTGGTCTGTTGTCATAGTTCCTTATTTAAATTGGTACTGACTTTAGAATAGTACAAAGATAACTAAACATAATTAAAATTACTAAATATTTTAGTAATTATTTTTATATAGATCAATTTATAGCATCCGATTTTAAGTCCGCCCCCCTTCACAACTATCCTTCATAAAGACCAAACTTATTTATTTAGATACTCAAGCGCTTTTTCCATTACCTCATCCCTACCTTCTCGAATTCCTTTGATACTTGGTTTGACAATCTCATCAATTTTAATGCCTACACGTTGGGTTTCACGCTGATCGGGATAATATACCCCCAGCCCTGAAAGCATTGTCCGCTGATTGCCCGGTAGATCAATGTAACTGACATTTCCATCAGCACCTGCTGTCTGTGACCCGAAAACCCTAACATTGGCAGCTGCCTGATAAGCCATCACATGATATTCCGCAGAACTCTGTGTATCTTCATTAACGAGAATAGCCACTTTACCCTGATAACATTCATTGGTATTCTCCCCAACTTGTAATGGACTGCTCATTACAAAAGTGCCGGGATGTTGAAGACTGGTACTGGAAAAACGGACGAAATCAGTAGGCTTGGTTAACAACAAGGGACTAAGCTTGAATACTAAAAAATCACCGGGGTAGTTGCGATCATCAATCAAGACGCCTTTTACCTTACTCCAGTTTGCCATATTTTCAGTGATCATTTTACCCCGCAGCAAACTGTGATTGATATACAGGATATTATTATCCAGCATTTTAAAGGCAACGGTATCTTTTGGCACAGGTTTAATTTGCATAGAAGGCACCGCAGCAATATCTACTGTAAGCGGTTGGCCATCGCGCATTAGTTCACAGCGTACAATCTTGCGATTGCTTGTCACAAGCCGTCTCGCCAGATCACGGTTGGCAACAGCTTCATTCGGTGTACTCATGTAAGCCCAAAGCGAATCTCTAATTTCTTCGATCTTTTTATGTTCTTTACTTAGGATAACATCCCCAATCCTAAGTTTAGCTCCGGTGTTTCCGCTATCAAAAACTTTAGTTACCACGGCTTGTCCTTCAATCATTCGGATCTCTACAGGCATTCGGTACTTGCCATAAAAATTTATCAGCCCCTTGGGCATGCTCCAGAGTCCGGTATGCGCATCTTTAACGCGGGATACCATCTTGAGAAGAGAAAGACCATAAGAAATGTCATCTCGACTAAGGATCATTTCTGGCACAGCGGTCTCTAAAACCACATCCCATTTCGGATCCGTCAAATGTTTATAAGGGGAAAAATATTCGATCATATTCCAAAAGCGAAAGAGCGCCAATAAGCGGAATCCCGCATCTGCAGAAAATACATTTTCATATTTTTTTTCATTCTTGAAAAGAACATTGCCGACATCTTCAGCAAAACCAAAATAATGATGTTGATCAAAATTACTGTAGCGAACGCTTTTTAATTTATTTTTGATATCATCGTTAAAAGGGAGACCGTCAATCCAACTATAATCAACTTCGTGGACAACGTTTTCAAGCTGCGGCTTGGCATAATTGACCGTGGTACCTAGACTATCTAACAGCGCGGCATAATGTGCCTCAACAGATTTATTATCCTTTGCCATAATAATAGCGTGAATGGACTTAAATGCCTGCTGATCCCAATCATATTTTCCTTGGGCCACAGCCGGATGTCTATATTTCAGAAAACCCCATATTCTTCCCAAATCCACTAAGCGTTGATCAAGCTCTGGAGTACTATTAAAATCAGAGATTCCCGAACTTGCAGGTTCACTGATTCCTTTTGCGAATGGCACAAATAGTCCGGCTTCCCTGGTAATATCTTTACCATCTACAGTAATGAGCACATCATCAACCCACATCTTGCCTACTCCAGAAAGAAAAAATGCAATGGATATCCCTTCGGTCTGGCTTGGCATCAATTTGGTCTTCACCTTAATATTTTCCCAGTTTTTTGTCCCGCTAATTTGGCGATTGGCCATATTGTCGAAAAAGACTTTGGGATCTATCCGCAACATCATCGACACATAAGATCCCGCGATAACATTCTCGCGCTTGATCATCGCAGACACTTCAATGGAATCACCCTTTAAATTTGAAGGCAACCACATCATAATCCCTCCGAAAGCGCTGTTCCCTTTTGTACTTTCAATCCGGAGTGCGCCTTTTGCACTATAATACGTATCGTGATCTATACTACTCTTAAAAGCTGTCGTGTCACCGATCTTGTACCAGGGATTAGTAATCGGTTGATCAAATGAAAAGTTAAAATTTTGTTGACTGAACAGAGGAGTACTTATCGTTGTTAGCAAAACAACAAGGAAAATAAATAGGCGATTAGATTTCATAATTGAAAATTTCCATTAAATTAACCATTTAATGAATTATTAACAAAACTTTTCACAATAACTTTTTTCTGCTTTTCCCGGCATACTTTTAAATTTCACCCTCATTATAAAAAAGGACAGGAAACTCACGACAATTTACTTTTAATCTATCATAAAGTTTGGCTAACTTCACTGACAAGAAGATGAATATCTTCTACTTCTGTTCAATAGCGGCTACGATTTACTGAACTCCTTGCTAAAAATCCAACTGATTTTATCCTCGCTTATAAGGAGATAAAGATGATTTGCAAAATCAATTGGATGGATGAAAATTATAAAAAATGTCAATGACTGCTTTTAAATTAAAATATCCTATCATATTGATCCATGGTACAGCAGCTGGAGATAACAGTTTGTTTTGGGGACGAATTCCTAAGACGCTCAAAGAAAACAATATCCCTTTTTATTATGGCAAGACAGACGGTTGGGGCACTATTGCAAATAATGCTCAGATGCTGAAAAGAAATTTGTCAGATCTTGCAGAAAAAATAGGTGTTAATAAATTTAATCTAATCGCGCATTCCAAAGGCGGAATAGATGCCCGCCA
This sequence comes from Sphingobacterium sp. CZ-UAM, assembly GCF_002000245.1. Taxonomy (GTDB): domain Bacteria; phylum Bacteroidota; class Bacteroidia; order Sphingobacteriales; family Sphingobacteriaceae; genus Sphingobacterium. Next base: position 24,634 of record NZ_MTCM01000007.1, read on the forward strand.
TTTTATCTCAAAACTAGAGGGGCATCAAATGGTAGCATCCTTAAGTACCCTATCTACACCGCACTTAGGCACGCCAATAGCAGATTATCTAATGGAAAAATATCTATGGGAAGATTCCGTCACCAAAAAACTGATCCAACGTATTTCTTTCTTATTTGGTGGTCAATCACCCGCCCCTTTCGAGTTAATCCGAGATCTCAGTGTAAAGAAAATGCATGCTTTCAACCAGCTCACTCCTAATATGCACAATGTATTTTATCAGAGCTTTGCTTCAACAATGAATAAGCCACAGGACGATTTATTGTATGCATGGAGTTTTAAATATCTGACACGACTGGTAGGTGAAAATGACGGAATGGTTCCACTAGAAAGTACTATCTGGGGAGCCAACTTTAAACATGTACGCGCTTCGCAAGGTATTTCGCATGCTGGTATTACTGATATCACCCGTAAAAATATGGGAGATGTACATATACCACAAATCTATTTAGACATTATTAGTGGATTAGGGGCATTGGGATTATAGCTATCGAAAAAATAACCATAACTTAGCATGTAAAGCCATATTAAAATATTGACCAACAAAAATATGAAAAGATATCTCTTGCTGTTTCTGTTCTTAATCGCAAAAAAATAATAGGCCAAACGAAGGCTGACTGTATCACCAAAATTCAATATAACGATTAACAAATGTATACACTATACGTTCTAATTTTCTTAATATGGTTTTGCATCCCAGGCTTATTCATCTATTTAATATATTGGATCCTAAAAAAGTCTGGTCGTAAAAAGTTGGGGACTATTGTCTCGATTGTTTTAGCCTTGCCTTTTTTTATATTCACACTATACTTATTAGTTGATGATCTATTATTCTCTAAATCTGATGCAAGAAAACTACTCAGCGAACATCAGATCACGCTAAATGATGATTTTAAAATTATTTCCAACCAAAGTGGCGGCTTAAGAGATTACACACATCAATTTGCACTATCTATTTCAGAAAAAGACAAACAATCTTTTATCGATCAACGAATCTGGAGTAAAAAAATGGATGAAAGAATAGAAGTTCATACCTCTGCGGTAGACAGATACGAAGGTGACACGCTACGCAATAATTATCACGACAATGATTCCTATATTTATTCCATGTATCGTCCTAATGGCAAAGGCATCGTTCCGACATTTATAACGATTCGTGTGTCAAAGAGTAAAAATACATTGACATACGAAGAGATCTTAGACTAGTTACAACACAGAGCCGTTCAAATCTCCCGTCGCTTTGTTTTTAAATATTTGACCACTACATTTTGTTGCTTCATACTTCACTGCAGGCAAAATATGAAGCAACAAACAGGTTAGCCATTCAACATCTTGACGGCTAGTATATGTTTACATAACCCTCTTTTCCCCTGATGATTGGTAAACCAATTGCAGGTACACCGAAACTTATCTTCTTGAATGATCACAGTATGCTGTACACCTGACCCGTCAACTCTGGCTTCAATATAATCCGCCGTATTCTTGATAAATTGCACACCTGCCGTCGCAACTAGTTTTTTCGCATTTTTTAACCGTGGATTCAAGGCCAGAATACGTTCCATCTTAAACGGTAACCTTCTATAGTAATGCTGATGATTATGTAGATCATAACCTAACAGCCCGATAGATGATAATGAAGCCGATAGGGTGTCCATCGTATCAAAGTCCACATCATGCTCTATGGAAAGCATTGTTGGATCAAATAACTCGTTGGATTTGAGTAGTCCGTTAACAGCATGGATCCATTCATCAGGCACGGCCTTAACCATATTTTCTAGTACATTACCCTCGCCCGAAAATCCGCGATAACTATCTGGTGACAAGGCAAGCGTCAGTCTCATTTTACCAAAGTCGGCTACAAACGCTGCGCTTTCACCTCCCTTTTCCTGATAAACAAGTAATCTATCTGCATATGTCAGCAATCCCTCCAATAAACGCAATCGCTGTATACCGCCAATACGTACCGCATCTCCTGTACTTATAGGCGAAAACACAAATCGGTTAGCCCTTTTTGTTAGATAGAACTCCCCTTTCACATTCCCTTTTGGAATGCCCTGAAACAATTGGATAAGTTGAATTTTATTTAACTCAAACTGTAGTTCCATGCCGGCTAGATAGAGTTGGACGGAAGTCAAACCTTTAATCCAACGTGGCGGCAAAGTCACTTTCTTTTCAGTCACCTTGGTTTTATCAGTACTAATGGCAACTTCATTGCTACCTACCCCCAACACCATCTTTTCGGTCTTCTTGACAGCATTTAATGCATTGAGCATAGGTTCATTGAAATCCACATTGGTTGTTCCACTCGCGATAAACTCGCCATCAATAGCTTCCTCCAATAGATCCAGACGTGCATAAACACCGTTACAGGAAGAAAAGCCCTCGAAACGAATCTGATTGCTACCGGCTGAAACAATCGGATCCCGTAGACTCGGAGGTACAGGTCCGAAGCTCGATCGCACAACTTTCGACAGGGTCAACAAACATTTCGAAGTCAGTAAAGGATCGGTAAGGCTCCCCCAAAAGAAACAGGGCACATTGGCGACTTCTGCCAGTTCCGACTGATGCGCCAATACTAATTGCTGTATGCCCGATTGCTGGGTCAGTTGTGAATTTCTTGCGTAGCTAATCGCTAAATCTTGCTCGGCCATATTGTTATTTTCTTATTTTTTTCAAAATAGGTTGTAAACTCTTATATATTTCCAGTTTCCCTAAAACCTGTTGCAGACCTTCTGGAAAATTGTACTGCTCCTTGTTCATTAAATCGTAATAATATTCGATGATCTTTTTAAAATTAGTCGGCATCTTTTCGACAATGTTGTAATGAACTAAAGCCACATCCAGTAACTGCAATAAGGCATTGTTATGCTTCGAAGATATATCCCGGCATTGCTCCAGAACTTCGACACATCGACCAATTGGCCCATAACCATTGCTCAGAAGCATTCCTAAGTGTTTGCCTAATGCCGTAGTGTCCAGTCTATTTTCGTTAATCGCAGCCAAAATAACCTCGACAGCCATCGCGCGCACCTCTTTCTCTTTGTTGAAAAGCGAAGTTGCCAAGTATAGATTGGACTGATCATCAAAATGAAAAAAATCGTTCAACATTTCTTGTAAGTAAGCAGCAGAAGATTTTCCGCCAATATCACTTTTGCTATTCAGCCCCATCGTCAAAAACATGGATAGACTTTCCGTATTCTGCGGCATCAAACTGTACATGTAGGGTACATCAGCCCTATACAAATAGTAAGACAATAAGCTATCATTTCCTCGGTTGAAAATATCTTTGTGATACAAAAAAGTCTCAACTCCCTGTTGGAAAGCAGGGAAATGATAGCTCAGCTTATCACCGTTATATACCTGCTCCGACTTTCTGGTCGTGTAATTATAACCGTTATAATAAGTAGGCTCTATTTTCAATGCCGGACGGAATGGCTGGGCAGCAAAAGGAATATTCGCTAAAGGCTCCTTGGAAAATTCTTCAAAATAGGCATCCCGATGATGTGTACGTGCCGCGGTAGCCCATACACCAATCCAGTTCATGTGATCCGAATCTTTGGAAGACAATAAATTTTTAAGCCAGGATTGCTGCTGAACCTTCATCGGCTCCAAACCTAGGGCATAACCGATCACATCTTGGACCTGCTGTTCCTTTATTTGTTCTATCAGTGTTTCAATTCTCTCTAGATCTTCACGGACTGTACGGCTCAGTGCTATGGACAAATCCAATAAATTGATCTTCACTCCTGCTTCCTGATAGGCCAAAATACGCTGAACGAGAACGGTCGGTGCAATCCAGAATGGTTTATGTGTCGGCAGGCTCAACAGCGGCAGACGGATACCATCAATCCGATAACGCTGCAATAGCTCCAATTGGTTTCCCATCAGACTGACCCATTTCGAATAATTGTGATGCCGATCCTTATCTTTATACACTACCGAGGGTTTAAAGTACATATTAATAAAGGCCCCTGAAAAATGATTGTACCAGGAGGATTCACGATAGGCTCCTGTCAGCTGTTTGATATATGGCTCCAGTTGTATCTTATAGTCTGCGGGAAAAACAGCTGCCTGTTGCACCCAGGCATTCATCAGTATCTCCACCTGAACGGGATCCGAACCACCAATGACTTCCCCCACCTTGAAAAATATTTCATTCCAGGTCTGTGGGTATTCATAAGCTTCGTTAAGGCACCGAACTACTGTTGGCTGATAGCTATAGCGTTCCGGGGATTGACCGTTCAGCTCTGCTAGGATTTCAGCTTCAGAATAGCCTTCTTCTTGCAAAAGATGCTTCAGGTCAACAGCCACTGTTCCCATCATTTGGGTCTTGTACATCTGAAGCTTTCCAGATAACTCTTCTGATGGTTTGGTCTGATTTTTTAAGATAAACTTGCTTGCTCTTTCTTGTAACTGTAGGTCTGAAATCATAAATAGATCTGCTGCCAGGGAAACAAATCGCTCCTTCCATTCCGGTTTTTGCTTCAACAACTTATCAAATTGAATCAAAAGGGTCTTCAGGCTTGCCTTAACATCGCTCCGCATAAAAATTGCTTCAGCCCAATCCAAAAATTCCTGTAACTGAAAATCATGATGTGAGAAGAAAGGTTTTAGATACTCGATCACAAAATTGATCACAGCACTATGTTCAGCATGCAACAAAGGAAAGAACTTTTGCTGATGTTCAATCACTGTATTATCGGAAAGCTTCATCCGTTCGATAAGTTTTCTGAAATAGCTCTTTAGATTATTATTCCAGTTTTTGGTCTGAGACTCGAGCGCTCCGGTAATGATGAGTTCGGGATCAATTTTCCGATTGGTCAATAAGGTATCGAACACTTTATCCCATAACAGTTCATTGTCCGCATTATTATAATCATAATTCCAATAGGTGCTGTGAATCCCTGTTTCATAAGCAAATACCAGTGGAATATCCCGTTGGATCGTCAATTCGTCCGTTGTCAATTGTTCAAAAAACCTTTTCGATTCATAATTATTAAAACCGGAAATTGAACTTGCATAAAGTTCCGGTTCAAAATCAACATATCCCATTTGCTCCAAAAGACGGAGATTATCGTAATTGATCCGCTGCCAATCATTTTTACGAACCAACTGCAATAAATATCCGCCCAGCCAGTTCGGCTTGGCATAGGTTAGGATCTGCATGACATCCTTGCTCCTTGCCTGGTTCAAAAGTTCATGAAAAATATCCCAGTTACCGGCATCGGAGCCAGAAAAAGTGGCCAGAGCAAGTAATTTCACCGTACGTTGTTGTTCCTTGGTACCTCTTGTCCCCCAGTTGTACTGAGCCTTATTTTTAAATTCAGGATCTTTGGAAAGATCACTGTAATCGACCCAATAGCGCTTGGCAGCACGAATTTCCTTTTTTAAAATTTCAAGGTTACCATTGGAATATTCTTCTAGAAAAGAGATGATATCTTCCGTCCTTGCCTCTTTGATAAGCAACTTCAGCGCTGCTACCGCCTCTTCTTTACGCTGGCCGGCAGCCGTGGGCTGTCTAACCGCTGATCCCTTTTCCTTGCCATCGGCAGCTACGGTACCATCTTCTGAATAGCCTTTTTTAGTCTTCTCCGCAATTAGTTTTTCAGCATCCTTTAGACAGGCTTCTTCGGAGCCGAAGGCCTTACTTTTACTCTGTCCTGCCGTCCCATTTCGGCCATAGGTCACCGTATGTGTCGCACCAGTTGTCTCTATTTCCCAAAATTTGTCTGATGTACCGTCTATATACTTTAAATGCTTAAACATTTTTCCTTAAGGTATTATAAATTCTTTTCTGTGATGCTTAAATATAGGAAATTTAAACAGAACGGTACCGCTTATTTTTCACTTAAGAGATAATAATCCTACTTTACAGGCTGGAAAATACATTTTATCAAAGAACCTGAGATTTTATCTACGAGTATTAAGCATTTAAAAGCATTTACTTTAATTCCTTATCAAAAAAGCGTATATTAAACATAAAATCACAGTCATATGATACGTATATATATCCTATTTAGTTTTGCCTTGTTGCTTTCCAGCATTACCGTAAAAGCTGAATTTTCAACTGATAAAAACCGTTTCAAACAAGGATCAGATACACTTTCGAATAACATAAAAAATTACATTACCAAGCTGGCAATCTTAGAAGGTTTAGATAAAAGCTCTATTCAGATTAAAGTAGATCCCTGGGGAGAAGTTACCATTTCTGATAAATGGCGTAAAAGCGTAAAATATAGCAAAAGCTATGGCGGCGGTGATTATGCAACAAAAGATAAATATGGTGCAACAACAATAATAAAAGAGGACTTTTCGGGAAATATTATAGTAAAAGACGAGAACGGAAATGAGACCATAGTCCGGAAAAACAACAATGGTGATTTCGACATTCCAAATCTGGACAGAAATCCTTCCACAATCGCGAAAAACATCTATGGTAACTTAGAGATGTACGACAATAAAGGCAATGTAACGACTATATCAAAAAATATTTTCGGTGATTTAGAAATACGTGACAACAATGGAAACAGCAGTACAATATCAAAAAATGTTCTAGGCGATCTGGAAATCTCTGATAATAAAGGGAACCGTACCTCTGTATCAAAGGATGTGCTGGGTAACCTTAATATAGAAAGTAGTAATGGTAAACGTACATCTGTAACAACAGATATCTTAGGGAACAAAACAATTGATGATAATAGAGGAAATCGTATTACTGTAAGAAAAGATATATTTGGAAACTACGAAGCAAGTGACAACCATGGTAACAATGCGTCAATTAAAAAGGATATTTTTGGGAAAATAATCGTTGACGACCCGAAAGGAATTTTGGAGACCATAAAACTTCAGTTAGTCGAAGAGTTAATGAAGAAATAATTTTTTGCTTACAGTTTTCTGATTTTATACAGAAAGCTGTAAGCAATGGGAGCTTCGTCACTCATGTAGGAGGAGATAATGAAGCTTGTACTTTCGATGATAAATCCCCAAAAACAACTGGACATATGAGATTCATCACAAATGACGTTAATGGACAAAATAGATTTTATACCACTGATTGAGCTTCCTACCATAAAGGACCTTCAAAGCAACATAGTACCTGTGGGAACTGCATTTACGAATACAAAAGAATGGGACCTATATCAAGAAAATGAATTAAGGAAAAACTATATTGATATCCCGCCTCCAATCACAACAGGAATTTATCAATATCGACTTTTTGACATTAAGATCGAGGATTTAAGAACAATAATCAAACTACATATTGGAGACATGCCCATAAAAGACGCTTGCTCACTATTTGGCGGGTACGCAATTTGTATTAATGGACAAGTCGAATTGTATCCTCAATGCTGTGGTCTCTTAGAAGAAATCCAACAATGGAAAAAATTGCTAAATGAAAATTTCGAAGATTTTTTCCTATTGGAGTGCCATCCTTCCCCCCTAATCACCAAAAATCAACAAAGAATTACCATTTTCTGCTACGATAAATATGAGCCTTTCTTTCCATATTTTGCAAAAAATAAAATCGAACTTGATTATCAAACAACAAAAAATGCCTTCATCACCCTGCTAAGTCAACTGCATGCTTTCTCCGAAAAATTGGACACCTTAGCGGTAGAATTTAAGTTAAATCATATTGCGAATATCTTGATTTGGGGAAGGAATGAAAAGGAATAATCTCTCGAAGAAACTTAATATCAATAGACTAAAAGATAAGTTTGAAAATCTGAGCTTCGCTGAACAAAAAAAATTACCCATAAGGTCTAAGATCAGAAAATCGATTAGAATCAATTCCCGAAAAATTTAAGATTTCCAAAAGAAGATTAAAATTCCTAAAATTGCATGCTCATTTTGACAGAATCTGTTTCGATAGATTTAACATTAACTTATCTCTTCGCTAGATCCGGACATAAGAAAATTAGTCAAAACTGTTGCTACAGTAGAGTGAAAAATTAAAACATAAAGAATAAGATGAAAAAGGTACTATTTTTTCTATTACTGATACCTTTCTGGGCAAGTGCTCAGCAGCAAAATATCCAGGACTTTGTCGTAAAAGAGAATCTTTCCAAAAACGGAAAGCTCGCGGTTGTCGCTTTAGATTCACTGGGCAATACCAATGAGACCATCAATGGAAACTACATGTTTACCATCAACGGTTTCTCTCAGGCGCTCCAATTTCACGATGGTGTAGCTGTTCCAGATCAAAAAATCGAATCGTCTACCTTTGTATTTTTTAATCACAAAAACCAAGAAAAATCCAAAGGACGCCTGTTTTATATCTATAAGACTGATAGCGGACTTTCCCCCTTTGCTATCAGCGGATTGATGTTTTTAATCATTCCTGCCATTGTATTGGGTATCGCCTATATGTTTAAAAAAGTGATTATGACTGCCATTGCACTGGCAATCGTTTTCTTTATATTCAATCACTCACAGGGATTAGATTTAAGTAAGGTTTTTGAATCAATTTTCTCCAGTCTAAAGAATCTTATAGGCTAGCAGCCAATATCGGTATATCAAAATCGTAATTTCCCTTGTTAAGCGAATTATAATCAATGATCGCTCCCTAAAATGGCATACCGATTCCAAAATTGTACTGTATAAAATTATAACGGTCCGGTCTATGGGTTTGATAATATTGTTCTTTAAATTCTTTTGAATCAAAGAAATTCTTGATAACCCATTGATTGCTTCCCGAAAACTGGGGATCTTTGACCTTTAATCCCGCATCTAAACGGATGACAAAGTAATCTGAATCAAAGCGAAGTCCAAAACCGGTACCTATTGCTACCTGTCCAAGAAATTTATTGAATTTAAATTCACCACCGGGATTTAGTTCCTCATCTTTTTTCAGGCGCCATACATTTCCCATATCAAGAAAAGTTGCTCCGTTCATTTTGGCTCCCAAAAAATTATTTAAGATACGAAACCTATATTCAGCATTTGCTTCCAATTTAATCTCGCCCAATTGATCGAGATTACGCAAATTGAGCCGTAGATCTTCACTTAGATTCTGTCTATTATATGCTCCCGGGCCGAGTGTACGTGCTTGCCAAGCCCGAATCCCATTCATTCCACCACTGTAAAAACTTTTTTCAAAGATCAGCAACTTTGAATTGTTTCCATACGGAATAGCAATTCCCGGATTAAAGCGGAAAACAAACTGTCTGTTTCCGCCCAGGTTACGGTACAAACGATAATCAAATTCAGTTTTCGCATATTGTAGGAACGGTACACCAAAGATCTTTTTCTCGCCATCGGCATTCGTCGGTAGCTTAGCCATGCTACTGATCAGATCCAGCACATTACCACTGAGATCCACCGTACCCCTGAAATACTGAAAATCTTCTTTACTGGTCAACTTTTTTCCGTTCAGGATAAAAGTATACTGTGTTCCCAAACCGAAATATTGGCGGTCATTACTGCGCACATACAATTGATACCCCCCCTGTTCAAGGTTTTTCCTAAAATTTGTGTCCAATCGCCCATCGCGGTACTCCAATACGATTGGTGTAAAACTATGATATTTGTTTTCCGTTTCATACCAGGAGTAATTCAGTGACGTAATAAAATAACGGTTAGAATATGTCCGATCCTGATCAAACAACTGAAGCGTCATCGAATAGGTCGTTTTGGGTAAACCAAATTTTCCGCCTGGATTAATATGAAAAGGTACCATGAGTCGTGGGATAACCAAATTCACACCCGCCTGAAAATCATTGTTGAAAATCTTGCTGGACAGCCCCCCTGCCAGACGCGGATCAAACAGTACACCATATCTTAACTTGACCTCCAGCTGCTCGGAACCGCCAAAAATATTGCGCTGCGAAAATGTATTCCCTATGTTAAAACCGCTCATCCCCGAACTAAACGTATACTCCCCTTCGATCTGGTTGCCCATACGTGGACGTGGTACGAAATCATAGTGAACATCAAGCTTATTAGAGTCTTTTTTTACGAACTGTATTTTCACCGACCGAAAACCATTCATTTCATATAAACGATCATAAGACTTGTTCTCTTCAGCCAAGGAATAGTAATTTCCAGACCGCAAATACATATATCGCTCCAACGGTTTCCACCGAAAGCTATTGGTCTCGTCAACAAAAAGAAGTCGCTTGGTTGAATCGCTTATACGACGGGGCGGTTTCTTCGACATGACCCCATAATTCCTAATAGTCATATATACACTATCAATTTGATACTTTTTATGTATCGTTGAATCGCTGGGATTTTCAACATTTATTTTTAGGTCAATTAAATTACCGTTCAACGTAGAGTCTATACCGACACGCATGTATTGCCGTAAATAATCGTAGTAACCATTGTTGCGCAAGACAACATAAAGCTTTTCACGTTCATCCAACAATTTAGCAGCATCGTATTGGGTATTGGGCTTGACTTTTGTTTTGGGCAGAATATCCCGATCAAAGAACCACTTCGCATCAGCATGCTCATACGTCCGCTCGATGTTCCTAATATGATAGGCGCTTCCTTCATTAACCTTAAAATTGATATGGGCTCTTTTTTTGTTCACGGTGATTTCGGGACTGACTTTGGCGTTAAAATATCCCTTGGTAAATAAAAAGCGGCGGATCTGGTTGGCGGAGAGGTCCACCATCGCCGAGTCCAACAAATGGGGTGGCTCACCAACATTCCGTATTTTCTTGGTCTTGTAGCGTCCTTTTTTTGTATTGAAAGTATTATAAATAAAGAGATTTACCCTTGAATTTGGTTTTATCTGATTGGAAATATAGGTTTCAGAAGATTCTTTCAATGCTGGTGAAACGCCGGAAATCTGTATTTTTGTAACCAGAGCCTGGTCATCATCGATATATTTTGAAGATCGGCAAGATGCAAAAAATAGCATCAAAAGCATTATACTTGCAAATCCGATAAAACGAGGATACTTAATCATCAATAAAAATGTTGTCAAAAGCGCAAATCAGTCTAATAACGTCTCTACAAAATAAAAAGTATAGAAAACAACATGGCTTATTTATCGTTGAGGGTATAAAATCCGTCAAGGAATTTATGGCATCAAGCTACCAGGTCGAGTCCATTTTCTATACAGACGACGCAAACACAAAAGTGGGTAAAATCTCGCATAATATAAAATCCCACGAGCTAACCGAGGCTGAATTTCAAAAGATTAGTACCTTAAAATCTCCTCAGGGTATCCTTGCCCTGGTCAAACTGCCCAAACAGCAACAGATCGACATACATGAGCTCAGAAATTGCTACAATATCGTATTGGATGATGTACAGGATCCAGGTAATCTGGGAACTATCATCCGTACGGCTGAATGGTTTGGGATCAAACATATCATTTGCTCCATTGGTACAGTAGATGCTTATAATCCAAAAGTAGTACAGGCTACCATGGGTTCACTGGCCCGAATACAGGTTCATTACGTAAACCTGCATGAATTCATCTCATCAACCGACCTACCGGTCTATGGTGCACTGCTCAATGGGCAATCCATTTACCAGACCGAATGGCGTTCAGAAGGATTGATTATCATGGGAAATGAAGGCAACGGCATCAGTGCAGAACTAATAGCCCTAATAGATCAAGCGGTTACCATACCCCGTATCGGCCAAGCGGAATCGCTGAATGTTGCCGTCGCAACAACGATATTTTGCAGTGAGATCGCCCGAGTACAACTGGTTTAGCGAATTTGTTTCCAAAAGCGCCCTACAACCGTTGATGAAGTCCGATCCGGTTTCCTTCGGAGTCTTCAATCTCAGCGACTGCAAAGCCCAGATCTTTGTGAAAGGTCGCGGGGTATATGACCAATTGGAGGTTTCTTAAAGTTCGGCCAATAAAAGAGTTTTCTATCGCTGGCGAAGACCAAATATACAAAGTTTGTATCAAGCGGATCTCTGGATGATTATTTTTATGCTACCAGAAAGGATTTTAAAAATTTCGATCAAAAGAAAAAGTTTAATCGTTTCAAAAGCTGTACATTTGACCTACTCTTCAAAAAGTACCGCTATCTTCCACGGTATCGCATACTTGAAGAATTATTCATGCACGACAATTGTTTTAAAATGCCATCTGAACAGAAATCCATCTATACGCTTCAATTTATTTTACTCTGCCTGAGCTCACTCCTATTCTCCTCGAGTTTCAATATGATTATTCCAGAGCTCCCTAATTACCTGAGTAGTTTGGGTGGGGCTGAATACAAGGGGCTGATCATTGCATTATTTACATTGACTGCCGGAATTTCGAGACCTTTCAGCGGTAAGCTGACCGACCGTTGGGGCCGCGTACCGGTCATGGCTATTGGATCTATTGTCTGTTTTATCTGCGGTTTTCTCTATCCGATCTTAACTTCTGTCGCTGGCTTTCTATTTCTGCGCTTGATCCACGGTTTCTCCACTGGTTTTAAACCTACATCCACCTCCGCGTATGTGGCGGATCTTGTTCCCCAAAAAAGATGGGGCGAAGCCTTGGGGATGCATGGTCTTGCATTCAGTGTAGGCACTGCAGTAGGCCCAGCGATAGGCAGTGCGATTTTTGATGCTTTTGGAATTAATGTGATGTTCTACTCCTCTTCCTTTATGGCATTATTATCGATTTTGATTGTCATCAACATGAAGGAGACCTTGGTCAAAAAGGAAAAATTCAACCTTTCCATGCTCAAAATAGATCGAAAGGATATTATTGAATGGCGCGCACTTCCAGCGGGAATAGTTACGTTTCTGTCCTATACAGCCTATGGTGTGATTCTGACCCTTATACCAGATTGGAGCGAACACCTCGGTCTTAAAAATAAGGGACTCTTCTTCCTGGCATTTACGATTGCATCCGTTATGATACGTTTTGTATCCGGAAAGGTCTCCGACCGCTATGGGAGGCCAAAAGTTATTGTTACCGGTTTAGTAATTATTGCCATTGCACTAGTAGTTATTGGTCTTGAGGATAGCTTTATAGGCCTGATGGCCGGAGCAAGTATCTATGGTATCGGTACAGGTATATTATCTCCTGCCGTAAATGCCTGGACCATTGACCTGAGTATCCCCGAACATCGGGGTAAAGCCGTTGCGACCATGTATATTTCGCTCGAAGCAGGAATTGGGCTCGGGGCGCTACTCGCCGGACTCTATTATGCAGATGTTATTCTCCGCATTCCGCAAATTATGTATGCAAATGCCGTTGTATTGGGGATCGCCTTACTCTATATGCTGAATTGGCAAAGAAAATCTTAGTGTTAGCTTGAAATAAAGATATTGCTGGTAGCAAGCTATCAGCATATAAACTTTTTCCTCAGATTTTTATAACTTCAAGAAAAAGTTTACATTACAAATCATCAAATCTATTATAATTAGTAGGCCAAAAAGGTCTCGATAACATTACTTGCAGGACTATTTATTAGCAGATAGCAAATGATAAACAACTATTTAAAGCTCCAATATAAATTGTTGACTCGCCATTTTAAAGCAACTGGCCTCCCGATAGTGATTGCACCGTTTTTATTAATAGGGATCTGCTATCTTACCTATTACCTCATGCTACAATACCCGGTTTTTGGAAGCTATACCGTACTATTGAGCAATTTCCAGTTACTCTTTCTGCTGACCGAAAAAAACAGAAACGATTTTCTAAAAAATACCTTTCGTAAAAGAGATTTTCACAAAATCAGATTATTGGAAAATGGCATCCTGGTAGTACCTTCTTTTATTATTTTACTCCTTCTAAAGCTATGGATATATGCAGGTGCACTGATTACCCTGGCTATTGTGTTCGCTTTTTTGATCTTTAAGGCCTTTGGTCAATCCATCCCCACGCCATTTACAAAAAAACCTTTTGAATTTATTATCGGTTTCCGCAGAAGTTATCTGCTGATTCTTGTGCTGTACATTTTGGCAGCAATAGGCTTCTATGTCCTGAATCCCAACCTGGTTCTGTTTTGTGTAGCTGGTATCGCATTAACCTGTGTGTTCTATTATCAGGTGCCGGAACCGCAATTTTATCTTTGGAACAACCGGCAAAGGCCTATTGGATTTCTCTTGGGTAAATTTAGACGTGGATTACTGCAATGTTTTTTATTTGTTTTCCCGCTTCTGCTGATATATGCCGTTGTTTTTTCATCCGGATGGCTTAATGCATTAATTGTTTTGGGTGGTATACTATTTCTACTCCCTTTTGCGATTACGTTAAAATATGTCGCTTATCCTCGGGAGATCAATTTCCCCGAGGGATTTGCACTGTTATTATGTTTTAGCTTCTATCCCTTGATATTAGCCTTATTTCCTTTCTATTATTTTAAAGCCCTCAAAAATCTAAATAACTATTTATGATCGAGCTTATTCATATCAGCAAATCTTTCGGCCAATATCAGGTCTTGCATGAGTTAACCTTTACTTTTGAGGATGGAAAAGTCTATGGTATCGTTGGTGAAAACGGTGCCGGAAAAACAACCTTATTTCGTTGTATTGCAGGTCTGGAAACAGCTTCAGGGCAGATCAATGCGAACTTAGAGCCACTTAAGAACCATCTAGGTTATCTGACATCAGATCCTTATTTCTTGTCAAAACTGACAGGTGAAGAGTATATCTATCTCCTTACTGATGCCCGGGGGAAAAGTATCCATAATATCGATGAAAGAAATATCTTCGAGCTACCATTAAAAGAGTATGCGAGTTCCTATTCTACAGGGATGAAAAAGAAACTGGCGTTGACAGCAACCTTACTCCAGGACAACAGCTTCTATATTCTGGATGAACCTTTTAATGGAATAGATCTCCAAAGCAGCATTATCCTAACCGAAATTATACTGCGCCTAAAAGCCATGAACAAAACCGTTCTGATCTCCTCGCATATATTTTCTACCTTAAAGGATACTTGCGATGAAATCCTGGTAATCGAAGCAGGCCGGATCAGTAAAACGGTCAAAAAAGAACATTTTGGCGATTTTGAAGAAGAAATGAAGGAAAAAATATTGAAAAAAGACATCGATAAACT
Source organism: Sphingobacterium sp. CZ-UAM (assembly GCF_002000245.1). Classification (GTDB taxonomy): domain Bacteria; phylum Bacteroidota; class Bacteroidia; order Sphingobacteriales; family Sphingobacteriaceae; genus Sphingobacterium. Next base: position 39,647 of record NZ_MTCM01000007.1, read on the forward strand.
GTGGCTTTAAAGCCCAGTAAAACCTAAAACAAATAAGATGGAAAAATACCTACCAACACTAGAAACCGAACGTCTAATCATCCGTCCGATAAGCCTAGACGATAAGGACTATTTTTTTGCAATGGATTCGCAGGCTGAGGTGCATACCTTCCTCAATAAAGAACCAGTTCAAACCATCGAAGAAATGGAAAAAGCGATCGCTCTCATCCAGCAGCAATATGAAAAGTACGGTATCGGCCGATTGGGAGTTATTGAAAAATCAAGTAATCAGTGGATCGGGTGGACGGGATTTAAATATATTGATGAACTGGAAAACGGTCGTATCGGATTCCTGGATCTCGGCTATCGTTTCAGGGTAGAATCCTGGGGCAAAGGATATGCTACCGAAGCTGCCTTGGCATGTATGCAGTATTATCGCGAGCACCTGACTCATTTTGAGCTCCATGCCATCACCCATATTGAAAACAAAGGATCAAGACATGTGTTGGAAAAAGTGGGTTTTAAGGTCACCGAAGAGTTTGATTTCGAGCGTTGGAATATCCGCTGTTATTGGTATGACCTGATCGAGCAGCCCAAACAAAGCTAATTATGTTAGTTTTAAAAGCTAATTTTTTTAACTTTTTATAGTTTCACTGGGATAAAACAAAATGGTTTTGTATTTTTACACGTTCGAATAAAATAAAATTTCGAACATTTCTGTATTGTACAATTTAATCTATTGCTGAGTAAATGAGTGACGAAACAAACTTCCCAACGGAAGATAACCAAGGAGAATTAGGAGCAGAAAAAACAGAGGGTGGAAGTCAGACAATACCTTTATCGGGACTTTACGAGAACTGGTTTTTGGATTATGCGTCCTACGTAATCTTGGATAGAGCTGTACCCCATATAAATGACGGTTTGAAACCCGTACAACGTCGTATTCTCCATTCCCTAAAGGAAATGGATGATGGACGCTATAATAAAGCTGCCAATGTAATTGGTAACACCATGAAATATCACCCGCATGGAGATGCTTCCATCGGTGATGCAATGGTACAATTAGGACAAAAGGATCTGCTGATCGATTGCCAGGGAAACTGGGGTTTCCCCATTACCGGTGATTCGGCTGCAGCCCCACGTTATATCGAGGGTCGACTTTCGAAATTTGCCAATGAGGTTGTCTTCAATCCCGAAACGACGGAATGGCAACTGAGCTACGACGGACGTAACCGCGAGCCGGTCACATTACCGGTTAAATTTCCATTGCTTCTGGCACAGGGAGCCGAAGGTATTGCTGTAGGTTTGGCGACCAAAATTATGCCGCACAACTTTATTGAACTTATCGATGGCTCAATTCAGGCACTGAATGGTGAACGTCCGAATATTCTTCCCGATTTTCCTACAGGCGGTATGGCCGATGTATCTAATTACAATGAAGGTCAACGTGGTGGAAAAATCCGCGTACGCGCTAAAATCGAGGAGCGGGATAAAAAAACTTTGGCTATCACCGAGATTCCTTTTGGTACAACCACTGGTGGACTTATCGAAAGTGTCGTAACGGCAAATGAAAAAGGCAAAATCAAAATCAAGAAAATCGAAGATAACACTGCTGGAAATGTTGAAATCATCGTACACTTAGCGCCCGGAATATCGCCTGACGTAACGATCGATGCACTATATGCATTCACAGCCTGTGAGGTTTCGATTTCGCCAAATACCTGTGTCATCAAAGATGAAAAACCTCATTTTATGAGTGTCAATGACATCTTGATTGAAAACACCAAAAACACCAAAAATCTATTGAAGCGGGAACTGGAGATCCGTTTAAATGATCTTCAGGAAAAAATCTTCTTCAATAGTTTATTAAAAATATTCATCCAGGAAGGGATGTACAAACATGCCGATTATGAAAATGCCGGTGACTTTGACACGGTCGTACAGGTTTTAAATCGCTTGTTTGAACCATTCTTTGAACAGTTTTATCGCGAGATTCTTCCGGAAGATTATAAAAAATTGATCGATAAACCGATGAGCAGCATTACGCGTTTCGATGTTAAAAAATCGGACGAAACGATGAAGACCCTCGAAAATGAGATCAAAGAGGTTAAGCGGAACCTACGTCAATTGACGGAATATGCCATTGCATGGTATGAAAAACTACGCGAAAAATATAGTAAAGATCGCGAGCGTAAGACCGAGTTACGCATCTTTGATAAGGTGGAAGCTACACAGGTCGCGCTAGCCAATACCAAACTATATGTCAACCGAGAAGAAGGATTCATCGGTTCAGGAATGAAGAAAGATGAGTTCGTCTGCGATTGCTCGGATATCGACGATATTATCGTCTTCCGCGAAGACGGCAAATATGTCGTCAGTAAGATTCAGGATAAGGTATTTGTCGGAAAAGGAATTATTCATGTAGCGGTCTTTAAAAAAGGTGACGAACGAACCATATACAATGTCATCTATAAAGAAGGTGAAACCGGCACAAGTTATATTAAACGTTTCTCTGTAGTGGGCGTGACCCGTGATAAGGAATACGATGTATCAAAAGGATCAAAAGGATCAAAAGTTTTATACTTCACAGCTAATCCAAATGGCGAGGCCGAAGTGGTCAATATACAGCTTAAACCACACACGAAATTACGCAAATTGAATTTCGACATGGATTTCGCCGAGATTGCTATTAAAGGTCGCGCATCTCAGGGAAATATCGTTTCCAAATACCCCGTCAAGAAAATTACGTTCAAAAGCTCTGGTATTTCAACCCTTGCTGGACGAAAAATCTGGTACGACAGCATCATGAAACGTCTCAACGCCGATGAACGTGGTCAGTACCTAGGAGAATTTGATGGTGATGATAAAATATTGGTGGTACTTTCTGATGGTAGTTACGAGCTATCGAACTTCGATCTGAGCAACCACTTTGATGAAAAAATGATCCGTATTGAGAAATTCTATCCGGAACACATTTATACCGTTGTGCATCAAGATGGCAAAAGCGGAACCTATTTCGTCAAACGCTTTAAATTTGACGACCAACCTATCGGTAAACGTATTTCGTTTATCAATGAGGAACCCGGTTCAAAGTTAATACTTATAAGCAATGCTGCAGAGCCAACGGTCAAATTAGATATTTTAAAAGGCAAATCCCAAACAGAGGAAACACTGGAGCAACCATTGACTGAGATCATCGATGTCAAAGGGATAAAGGCACAGGGCAACCGCCTGTCTTTTCATACCGTAAAATCTGTCACTTTGATCACTGCGGATGAGGATCTAAGTGAAAAAGGAAAGGAAAAAGCCGAAGTTGCTTCTGTGGATGGAGAGGCCAAATCGGATGAAACAAAGTCTGAGACATCAACGCCCCAAGCCTCCACGGATGCATCCGACAATAAAAAAGAAGATGATATCAAGTTAGAGATTACCAATCCTGACGACATCCAAATTGATGACAATGGACAAATGGAAATGTTTTAATAAGCTTTCTCCATAAGTAATCCCTATAAGAAAGGCTCGAATATGATATTCGAGCCTTTTTATATTATTGTAGATCGCAGGTCGTTCTCAAAGGTAATCAAGACCTTGTTTCAATCCTCCGGCCCTCTGTTAAATACACAGCATCAATTCGCTGCGCGCAGGCACCAAGTTCCTGCAATAAAGCTTTTAAGCTTTAAATTCTTTCAAGAATTTTTGAAGTTTCGGTGCAATGACCACCGAACAGAACGGATTCTCAGGATGATCATTGAAATAATTATGATGATAGTCTTCAGCCAGCCAAAACGTTGACGCCGGTTCTACGGCTGTGACAATCGGATCCTCGTAGACAGCTTCATTTTCCAATTCATCAATAAAGTTTTTCGCCAAAATCTCCTGTTCTTCATTGTGAAAAAATACCACAGAACGATATTGTGTGCCCACATCGTTCCCTTGACGGTTCAATGTTGTCGGATTATGTGTCTTGAAGAAAATTTTCAACAGGTCCTCATAATTGACCAGTTCATCATCGTATTCCAACTCCACCACTTCCACGTGATCGGTTGTACCTGTACAGACCTGCTCATAGGTAGGATGATCTACATGACCACCCATATATCCAGGTAATACGGATGTCACTCCCTCGGTATTCTGGAAAATTACTTCCGTGCACCAGAAACATCCACCTCCAAATGTTGCTTTCATATTTTTATTGTATTAAGTATTGCGTATTGAGTAGTTAGTATTTAGACTTTACTAAGCCGGCGGCATAGTGTTATTCTATTTTTTCACTTAAACAACGCCTATACAAAGATAATCAATATTAAATTTAATACTCAAAACTCAACGTGTATTCTAAATTAAGTACTGCCTATTGAATAGCAAGTATTTAGACTTTACTTCTCTACCCTCGTGACATAATAGCTACCGTCTTTCTTTTCCAAAGACGACATTTATTACTTATATGCAAATTTGCATCCGGAAAAACGACAAAGCGCAAAGGATTAGGAACCTCCAATCTCATATCTAATTACTAATAATAATGTTTTCCTTTGATCAAAAGATCCTGCTGCTTACTGTCACAGACAGCATACGAAAATCCCTCCTGCAAAGCAAAAGCTCCATACTCACCTTTTTTATTGATCGCCAAAAATCCAACTTGTATCTCTTTGGCAATTGCGGGCTTTTTCTTCACGATACGCATCACCGCTTCCTTGCAGGCATCTTCGGGCGAATACCCCTGACGCATTAATTCGACCACCAAAAAGCTACCAACATTTCGAATAACTTCTTCACCTACACCGGTCGAGGTAGCCCCGCCAACTTCATTATCCACATAGAGGCCAGCTCCAATAATCGGACTATCCCCTACCCGGCCGTGCATCTTAAATGCCATTCCACTGGTAGTACAGGCCCCAGAGATATTTCCCTCCGCGTCCAAGGCCAACATACCTATGGTATCGTGATTGTATTGATTGCCGGGGAGACGCTCCGCAGCAAAAGTTTTATTTTCGATATTCACGACAGGCTTGTATTTCTTCTCCTTTAACCATTCTTTCCAGGCTTTCTCCCCTTCCGGCGTCAATAAGTTTTCCTCCTGAAAGCCGTTTTCTAACGCAAATTGTAATGCACCTTCACCAACAAGCATGACATGCGGTGTTTTCTCCATCACCAAACGCGCGACAGAAATGGGATGTCCGATTTTTTCCATGCCCGCGACAGCACCACAATTGCCATCAGCATCCATAATACAGGCATCTAAGGTCACGTGTCCATCGCGATCCGGATAACCACCTTTACCTACAGTCATATTTTTCAGGTCCGCTTCAGGTACGCGCACCCCCTTCTCAACGGCATCAAGGGCTTTCCCCCCTTTCGATAGAATCTCCCATGCCGCTTTATTGGCCGCAATCCCAAAATCCCATGTAGATATCACGATAGGATATTTCTTCACCTTGACACTAGATGCAATCGCCAACCCTTTTGTATCGAATGCACTCAAAGTACCTATAGCGGTAGCCGCCATAAAACCTTGCTTAATAAAATTACGTCTAGAACTCATATGTAAATTATTTATCTTTTTATATCCCCTTGATCGCATGCTAGCATCCAAGCATGGATATATTATTTTCTGATTTCCATCAACAGAAATGATGTATTCATCGCGATGAAATTCTAAAGACAGACCATAGCCCTATTGGAGCCTCGTAACACACAAACAGGATAAATCACATGCCTACGATACAAGCATATTATCCCCTCTCATCTTACCCCTCCGCGTGCTTGATCCACTTAACGTCCCACCATCCAAAAATACGCAACAGCCCACTTGATCTACTTTTTGGCGTAGGTAACGACAGAAAAATAGTCTAGCCTTCGTCTTAAAACTTCACTACTTAAGTAGAAATGTCTCATAAATCCAATCATTCACTATCAATGAACAATTATACAAAATGGTTTTAGCAAATGGACAAATTAATTAAAATTAAGCCTAAAGATTCGTTTTTTAGCAACATAATATTCAAATCACTTAAAAATCGACAATAAAAATTACATTATATTGTGAATTAATCCTATCTTTAGAAACAAACTAATCAGCATGAAAAACACACTAAAATTTGCGATTTTAGCCTGTGCAAGTCTTATTGGCTCAAGTCATGGCCATGCACAGCAAGTAGATTCCACCACATATTTCAAAATCAAAGAATTGCAAGAAAACGTAAAACGTGAATTTGCACCAGATCGCAGAACAAAAATTGTAGCTATCCAAAAAGCGGATATCCCACAAAATCAATATATCCTCGAGACCACCGAAAAAGATGCGAAGTTCGTGCTGGAACAAAAAGCAAAAGAAATAGCCGCCGATATCCAAATCCAACTATTGCCTGATGCGAGTGTCGAAGGCAAAACTACCGGAGTCATAAAACTATCGGTTGCCAACATGCGCACCTTCCCTGATAATGCTGCTGAGCTCACAAGCCAGGTGTTATTGGGTACACAGGTCGATCTGCTACAGAAAAAAAGTGGCGAATATCGCGTGCGGACACCTGATGGCTACATTGCTTGGATACCAAGCTCATCAATAGCCGTAATGGACAAAACCGAAATAGACAGCTGGAGGCAAGCAGACAAACTGATCTACACAGCTGAATTTGGGAAATCTTATGCCGAAAGTGATGAGAAGAGCCAGCGGGTATCTGATCTGGTTTATGGCGATATTTTAAAATTAACAGGACAGAAAGGCAATTTTTATGCGGTTGCTTATCCCGATGGCCGAAAAGCTTATATCAAAAAAACTGAAAGCCTAACGCTAAAAAGCTGGTTGGACTCACGCCGTCCCACCGCGGAAAATATTATCGCAAGTGCAAAAACGATGTTGGGACTACCTTACTTATGGGGTGGAACATCCGTTAAAGGAGTCGATTGCAGTGGCTTTACCAAGACAAGTTTCTTTATGAATGGTTTTGTCATCCCTAGAGATGCCTCCCAGCAGGTACTGGCAGGCGAAAAGATCGATATCCTTGACGGTGAGGGCCATTTTGACCCGGACAAAGCACTTAAAAACCTTAAACCAGCGGACCTGTTATTTTTTGCCGCTGGAAAAAACAGTAACCCTAACGCGCGGGTAACCCATGTAGCCCTTTATATTGGTAATGGTACCTTTATTCACGCTGCAGGATTAGTCCGGATAAACAGTATGCTAAAAGATTCGCCAGATTACGACGACTTCCAAACGCGTACTGTAGTAGCAGCCCGCCGTTACCTTGGAGCCAAAGATAGTGCAATTCAAAAAATCGCTGAAAACAATTATTATATCAACAAATAAATCGAGATGAGCAACCAATCTGAATGGATCAGCAAAGACTTTGGGGCTTTTAAGTTACGGTTCCGTCCATATACGTTAACATTGCGACATGTTTTCACTGTTGCTTCCTACAGCCGAAGTACAACACCCGTCGTATTGACGGAATTGGAGTACGACGGCATTATAGGTTATGGAGAAGCCAGCATGCCGCCATACCTTGGTGAATCACAGGAAAGTGTGATTACTTTCTTAAATCAACTTGATTTGTCGGCATTCAACTCCCCTTTCCAAACCGAGGAGATTTTGCATTATGTAGATCAGGTAGCCGCTAAAAATACCGCAGCCAAAGCAGCTATCGATATTGCACTGCATGATGTGCTCGGTAAAATGATGGGCCAGCCTTTCTATAAAATATGGGGACTAAACCCTGAGCTTATCCCCCCAACTTCCTACACTATCGGTATCGATACGGAAGATATGATCCGGAAAAAGGTCGCGGAAGCGGATCAGTTTAAGATTCTAAAAGTAAAATTGGGGCTGGATACCGATAAAATGATCATCGAGACTATTCGTCAAGTAACAGACCGCCCCTTATGTGCAGATGTCAATCAGGGCTGGAAAACACGGGAAGAAGCTTTGGAAATGGCACATTGGTTAGCAGAACGAAATGTTGTGTTCCTCGAGCAGCCCATGCCCAAAGAACAGCTCGACGATAATGCCTGGCTGACCGAACGTAGTCCCATACCGACTATTGCCGATGAGGGCTGCCAACGATTGATTGATGTACCGGCTTTAAAAGGCGTCTACAGTGGCATTAACATCAAACTGATGAAATGTACCGGCATGCGTGAAGCCAAACGAATGGCCGAACTTGCACGTTCACTCGAAATGAAAGTAATGATCGGTTGTATGACCGAAACCTCATGCGCCATCAGTGCAGCGGCACAATTGGCAGCTTTGACCGATTGGGCAGATTTAGATGGGGCGCTGCTGATCGATAACGATATCTATGACGGGATGATGGTAGTCAACGGCAACTGCATCTTACCGAACCGTCCTGGAATTGGAATTTCAAGAAAATAACATTACATTCAATGCAATGTTTTTGTCTTAAAGAAAAACATTGCATTGAATTTCGATCGGAATTGCGAGCAACAACCGATTTACCAAAATATTAACAAACTAAATTAATCAATTCACACCTTTTATGAAATATCCATGTTTGAAACAGCGCACTCTCCGATGCAATTCAGCAAGATATTCCATATGGCCTTTAAAAGACAAATAATTTCCATATGAAACCACATGTACTCACAACGTTGTGTCTCATAGCCTGTAGCTCGATGCAGTCTCTATATGCACAACAGATTCAGATTGCTGGAAAAATCACCGACAGTAATGGAACTCCCATCAGTGGAGTTACCATCAATGTTAAAGGATCCACTCAGGGAACATCAACCAACGAACAAGGTTTATTTACACTCAGTGCAAATTCCAATGCCACACTGCTCCTATCTGCGGTCGGATACAATTCCCAGGAAGTCCAGGTCAATGGCCGGAAAACAATCAGTGTTACGCTTGTTGGTAATGAACAGGCCTTGGATGAGGTGATCGTCGTTGCCTATGGTACAGCAAAAAAAAGCACCTATACAGGCTCAGCTGCACAGGTAAAATCTGATGCGATAGATAAACAACCGGTCACATCTTTTGAAAAAGCATTAACTGGACGGGTCGCTGGTTTGCAACTATCAAATGGTTCGGGTCAGGCGGGAGCTACCTCAGCCATACGTATCCGAGGAATTGGGTCAATGAACGCGTCCAACGACCCGCTATATGTGATCGACGGTGTCCCCGTCGTCTCTGGAAGTGTTGGGCAAATGGGAGATTACATCGTCAATACAAACAATGTAATGAGTACATTGAACCCAAGTGATATCGAATCCATCTCCGTACTGAAAGATGCCGCTGCATCCTCCTTATATGGATCTCGGGCCGCCAATGGGGTCATCATCATTACAACAAAAAAAGGTAAAAATGGAGCTCCAAAGATCAATGTCAAATCCTCCATCGGCATAAGCCCATCCTGGGCCACAAAAAATAATGAACCTGCTTCTGTACAAGATCAGATCAATATGCTCTATAGTATCCTCTATGATTCTCGTATCGCATCAGGTCAGACAGCAGAACAAGCAAACAAGAATACGCTCAACCGCTTGAATTCATTGGAATGGAATCCCAACTCTGCAAATTATGGCAAGCCAAACCCTGCCTATGGATTTGGTATCCATGGCTACCAATTTAGTACCGATGGCACATCTCAATGGGAGAATGTCCATATTTCCGGAAAAACTGACGGAATGGAAAACCGGGACGGAAAATATTACGATTGGAATAAAGCATTATTTAGAACAGGTATATTCAATACCAACGATATATCCGTCAGCGGGGCAACAGAGAAGACAAACTACTATGCATCGTTGAACTATACGCAAGATAAAAGCAGAATTATTGAAAATAATTTTGACCGCATTAATGGAAGGGTCAATCTGACACAGAAAATCGGAAAATACCTAGAATTCGGATCCAATATCAACTACGCAAAGAACAAATTAGTCGGCATGAACGATACGCGAAATACAGGAACAAATTACCTGTATCAAACGCGCAATCTATTATGGCAGATGTATTGGCCAACCGATTATAAAACAGGTAAAGAATATACCGCCCGCTATGGAAGTCTTGCTTATAACCCGTTGTATTACAACAAAGAATGGGAGAACTCATCAAAAACAAGTAAAATTTCCGCCATAGAATCACTGACTTTAAAGCTCTTACCAGAATTAACCCTGAAGACGATTTTCTCTTACGATAATACAGAGGTTAAAGACCATATTTATTATAGTGCCAAACATTATAACGGTATGGCAGACAATGGTCGTGTCACCGAAGTTTCCACCTCCATTCAGAAATTGGTCTCATCAACAACGGCCAATTATAATAAAAGCTTCGGGCTACACAATTTGAATTTATTAGCGGGGTTAGAAGCTGAAAAAAACACCACAGACTTTATTCGTGCCACAGGTAAAGATCTTCCGTCCTCATCACTGCACACAGTCACTACTGCAGGTATTTTGGATGCCGCTGCACATTCAGAGGGCTTCAACATGATGTCCATTTTATCCAGAGCTGAATATAATTTTGATGAACGGTATTTTGCCTCAGCTTCCTTCAGAAGAGATGGAGCATCACGATTAGGGCCTGGTCCGCGTTGGGGTAATTTTTGGTCGATCGCAGCTTCATGGAACTTGGCAAAAGAATCTTTTATCAAGGAGACTGAACAAATCAATAGTCTGAGGCTAAGAGGTTCTTATGGAACGAACGGAACTTTACCGACAAGTAACTATGCCTGGAGAAATCTGACCAGTTATTCCAATAAATATATGACACAACCCGGAGGTGGATTAAATAACCTGGGTAATCCCGACGTCGCCTGGGAACTAAATTACCAGACCAATATCGCATTGGAGTTCGGGCTATTTAACAACAAACTTTTTGGCACACTCGAATATTTCAATAGGGATTCAAAAAGTCTACTACAGGATGTTCCGATATCCACAATCACCGGTTTTAAGTCCATCCTGAGAAATGTGGGTGAGATGAACAACAAAGGCTTAGAAATTGAATTAGGCTCAGATATTGTTAAAAATGAAAATTGGAAATGGACTTTAAGTGCCAATGCTACGTTTATTTCATCGAAAGTAACAAAACTATACGGTGGTCAGGATATTGTTTGGTTTGACCCTACCGGTGGAGATAATAGGTCGAGGTATGTATACCGTGAAGGTGAATCTTCCTTGTCTTTCTTTGGGCTGGAATGGGCTGGCACAGACCAAACCAACGGAAAAAATGTATGGTATACCAATGATGGTACGGCTGGTGAATTCATGTTTAATGGAAAAGCGGCAACTTATAATTATAAAAATGCTAAGCAGACAATTATTGGAAATGCCAATCCTAAATTATATGGTGGCATAAATTCGGATATCGACTATAAAAACTTTGCATTGGGATTAAACTTTGCCTACAAGATAGGCGGCAAACTGTACGATGCTACATCAAAAGATGTTGCAGATGATGGGTATTATTGGGAACGGATTCATTCCGAATACTTCGTTGAAGATTCTTGGTCACCATCCAACACGGGTGGAACTTATCCCATGATAACTGGTCGGGATCTAGAAGATGTTAATCAGATCAGTAGTAGACAATTATTTGACGCCTCTTATATCAGACTAAAAAACATATCCTTAAGCTATAGACTACCAAATACCTTATTGAGCCGAGCCGGAATTTCAAATGCCAGACTATATTTTAATGGCAGTAATTTGCTCACGCTTTCCAAGTATAAATACATGGATCCTGAGGTGAATCAATTTGGCACCCGTGGCTGGGAAACACCACTGGCAAAAACATACACTTTCGGTGTTGAATTTAGTTTTTAATGGACAAAAAACAGTAATATGAAAAAGCTTTTTATCGCCTCGTGCATCTCTATATCTTTAGCAATTAGCTCCTGTAGTAATTTTCTGGACGTCACTCCTACAAACATGGGAGATTCCAATACTTCCATACAAACTGCAGCCGACGCGAAAGTTATTATGAATGGATTAATGAGCAAAATGGCAAATGTTGATTATTATGGTAGAAATTTCCCACTTTATGCGGATGCAAAAGGTGGTGACTTTACGATCGCCTCGCAAGGACGTGGTTACGACTACTTATACGTATTTAATCATTCTGCATCATCCAATCCCTATGCGAACATTTGGATCCAAGGATTCCACTCACTGGTACAAATTAATAATCTCCTAGCAGGTATAGATAAACTGGTCAAAGCCGGTTCAACGGAAGATTTTGCTTCCTATAAAGGACAAGCATTAACAGCTAGGGCATTAATTAATTTTGACCTGGTGAGATTATATGGCAAGCCATATAATATGGAGAAGTCATCCTTAGGTATTCCCAATGTCACGAAAGTACTTGAATACAACGCGCAGGAAAAACGCGTCTCCGTCGAAGAAAATTACAAGCAGATCCTGCAAGATCTTAAGGACTCAGAGAGCTTACTGTCTAAGTCAAAAGCAAACGGATATATCAACTATTTTGCCAATAAGGCATTGCAGGCGCGCGTCTATCTCTATATGAACGATTATGATAATGCATTAAAAGCTGCCCAGGAAATAATTGACTCCAAAGTGTATACCTTATACAGCAACGCAGATTGGGTAAAATCCTGGACTAGCATGTTTGGTACAGAATCAATTCTTGAACTTGGTGTTTATCCTAATGAAGCCGATGCAGGTGTCAATTCTCTTGGGGCGATGTTTCGCAGAAAAGGACATGGAAGTGCGGCTATTTTGGGAAATTTTATCGCCGCAGACCCATTCCTAACGAAACTTAAAACTGACGACACGGATGTTAGATGGGGAGTAATGGGATCCGATGAGGTCGGCAGCACGCATCTGGGTGCTTTATATAAGTATAGCGGAAGCACCACTCTTGCCGGAGACAAAAATTCAACGTCAAATAGCACTGCTGTAAATATCAAAGTCATCCGCCTATCAGAAATTTACCTCATCGCTGCTGAATCCGCATTATTGAAATCTTCTCCAGACAAAAACCTTGCAGCAAGCTATTTGAATGCTATTCGTCAAAGATCTCCCAAATTGGATGCGGCAACCTCTAATACAGTTACTTTCGATATGATAGCTGATGAAAGAAGCAAAGAGCTCTTGGGTGAAGGTCACCGATTCTTCGATATGATGCGCTGGAATAAGTCGATCACATTTGACGATGATCTTGGTAATATAAGTACCACCAATAGACCAAAGACTATAGACCGAACGTTTTTCAAAACGATTCTTCCAATTTCCCTGGATGAAATGAATGCGAATCCAGCTATCGCAAATCAACAAAACCCGAGTTACTAAATCATTAGATATTAAAGCGGGGCTGTCCTACCGGGGCAGCCCCGCTTTATCATTTAATTTGACTCCTATCCCCTACAATCTCTTTCCAAATATTGAGATCTATAAGATTTATTTTTTTAGATAGTTTCCTTTTAAAATATTATAAAAATGGATTTATTCTTATAAAATACTATTTTTGAATTTGCCATCCATTTCTACCTTTAAATCAATCAAGTAACCATTGACCAAAGCGTATCGTATTTCACTGTCAGATCCGATAAAAAAATCTGCATCATCCCCTATCAGCGGGCTCATTCTACTTTCAAAATGGGTATCCGTCAGGATCTGTATCGGAAAGGAATGCATCATCCCGGCGTCAACCTTATCTGAAACCCTTATTGCTGCAAAACCCTGTTTCAACAGTTTAACTACATTTGACGGACTTAATTTCGCCAGTGAAAATATCCGCTCCGAATACAATTTTGCGGGAATAAATTGGAGTCCTTCGACATCAAGATCGGTGTATCCATAAAAGTCCTGCAGGTCGCCAATGTCTTCAATCAAGCCTTCAACATAATAGTCATCAACTACAGTTTTTTCATTTTGTCGAATACCTACATCCACGAGCATCTTTTTACCATTTCTTTCGATAGATAGGTTCCGGATCAAAACATCATGAAGCTTTTCATCATTAAAAGGAATCGCGTTGTAATCAGCAATATCATGTACCGAATAAGATCCCGAGGCAATTTCCTGAAAAGCCTTCAACAACGCAATGAAATTATATTTTCGGACCTCCAGTTTCTCCGTATCGCCTGCAAAAGCTCCTGACTCAATGAGAATGGTACTCGCTCCCCATTTTTGAAAATTGTCTCCAAAACCACGTGGAGTATGCTCGTCATCATACTTGGCGACAGCATTTGGAATGAATTCCTGTAAGATTTTATTTATTCCGACGATTACCCGCATGGCATCCGCCCTAACCTCATTCACGCTTCTGGCATAATCATATGCGGGGGCCAATAAGGAAATTGTAACCGGGGTTGCCGTACCGGGAATATTGTAATAATTATTTTGATTGTGGAGATTGAACGCAAAATTGGGTTCCAGTAACATTGCCTGCTCTTTCAACAGGGCACCTTCCACCGTTGCAACAGCACGCGCATCGCGATTCATATCGACATCCATCGCCGTTCTCCGCTGATAACGTTCTGCACCATCGGGATTCAACATCGGAATAAAATATAAAGTCAGTTTCTCCGCTATCACCTTTCGAAAAGCATCAAAACCATCCGCCTCCCCGTTAAAGAAATTAAACAGGTCAAATAGCGCCATTGTCGCTGTAGGCTCGTCACCATGCATCTGCGACCACAGTAGTACCTTGATCGCCCCCTGCCCATATTTCAATTTAAAAATTGAACGATCCTCGACTGACCGTCCAATTTCTTCAATGGTAAATCGCTTACTGATCTCTTTACCCTGCAAAAGAGGCAAGATATCAGCATGTTTAAATCGTCTATACCTTAAAGCCTTTTCTTCATACAAAGAAAAGGCTCTGATGAAATCTTCTTTGACCAAATTCATGTTAATCTTTTAAGGCTGCCCCAAGTAAAGTAATCGTCCCTTGTGATGCATCCATTCTCACCTTTGCACCTACCGGAAGGATAAATTGCTCTGCGATATGTCCAATGACAGCACCGCTATAAGCGGGCACGTTTAAGGGCCTGATATAGTCATTGAATAGTTGATCCAATGTGACCGAACCATAGCCGCCCGATGGTTTACAATTGGTACATTTGCCAAAAATAAAACCTTTGATCACAGCTAATATTCCTGCATTTTTCAACTGACAAAACATCCTGTCAACACGCTCCATATCTTCGTCCACCTCCTCAATAAAAAGGATCTTATCCTTAAAATCGGGTAGATAGGCCGAACCACATAATCCGGTCAATACCGTCATATTTCCACCAAGCAGCACGCCATCGACAGTACCGGGAAAAATTGTGGCAATCCGGTCTTTGGTCTGTACGATATTATCCCCCTTTGATTTGGGATTTTCAAATACCGCGGGCGTATTCGCTATAAATTGCGCATTAAAAGCCTCTGCCAGCTTCTTCGTCCATGTGCTTATACCGACCGCGCCATGGAAAGTAACAAGTCCGGTCTTCGCATACAAAGCCAGAATTAAGGCTGTTATATCCGAATAACCCAACAAAATTTTGGGATTTTGAGCAATCATCTTATAATCAAGTCTGTCCAGGAGGCGGGAAGTTCCTGAGCCTCCCCTGACACAGACAATTGCTTTGACAATCTTATCAGCAAACATATCATGTAGATCCGCAATACGTTCCTGATCTGTTCCCGCCAAATTACCGTAACGGCTACGGATATGTTTTCCCTCTTTCACTTTAAAACCCAATGTTTCAAAGATCTCACGTGCAATAATGATCGACTCTTCGTCATCCAATACACCCGCTGGAGTTATCAAGCCGATCGTATCCCCAAGCTGTAGCTTCCTTGCCAACAAAGAAGCTGGCCCTGCTAGCTCCGCGGCCATTTCTGTCGAGTGCCCTGCCGCCAATGCCGGAATAGCCAGTGCGCCCAAAGCAATTGATTTTATAAAAGCCCTTTTCTCCATACTACGCGAACTTATCTATTGAACAACAGACGCTCTCCAGCACCTTTCTCAATAATTTGACCTTTGGAAAATGCGACTTTACCAGATACAATGGTATGTTCAATAGTTGAACTAAAGGTGTGACCTTCAAATGGAGACCATCCGCATTTAGAAAGAATATTTGATTTTGAAACGGTATAGGGTTTATTCAGATCCACGAGTACAAGATCTGCCCAATATCCTTCGCGAATATAGCCCCGATCCTCCACCTGAAACAATGTAGCTGTATTATGTGCAGACTTCTGAACCAGTTGCTCCAAGGTCATTTTACCATCTTTAACCATATCCAATAAGGCCTGTAAAGCATGTTGGACCAGCGGGCCTCCGCTAGGAGCTGAAGCATAAGGCTGTGTTTTTTCCTCGATGGTATGCGGGGCATGATCTGTGGCAATTACATCAATATGTCCATCCAATACTGCCTTCAGAATATGATCACGGTCATTGGCCGTTTTAACAGCTGGATTCCACTTGATAAAATTTCCTTTTGTTGCATAATCCTGATCAGAAAACCAGAGGTGATGGATACAGGCTTCCGCAGTGATTTTCTTGTCCTTTAATGGAATATCATTCCTGAATAACGCAATCTCCTTTGCTGTTGATATATGTAAAATGTGTAATCTTGTATCATGCTTTTTGGCCAATTCCACCGCCTTGGATGAAGACAGGTAACAAGCCTCTTCAGAGCGGATCAAAGGGTGCATCTCAATCTTCAACCCATCTTCACCATATTGATCTTTAAATCTTGCCAGATTAGCCTTGATCGTTGCTTCGTCCTCACAGTGTGTAACGATTAAAGTGGGAGCGTTAGCAAAAATACCTTCTAAAGCCTTTTCATTATCCACCAACATATTTCCAGTCGAGGACCCCATAAATACCTTTATACCACAAACATCACGTGGATTGGTTTTCAATACCTCCTCCAAGTTATCGTTAGCCGCCCCCATAAAAAATGAGTAATTCGCTAATGCATTCTTTCCTGCAATATCGTATTTATCCTGAAGCAATTCCTGCGTCAAGGTATTGGGAACCGTATTGGGCATCTCCATGAAAGAGGTTGTGCCACCTGCGACCGCAGCGCGACTTTCATGCCATATATCCGCTTTATAGGTTAATCCGGGTTCTCTAAAATGAACCTGATCATCAATTAATCCAGGAAACATATGCAGTCCCTCAGCATTGATTTCCTGATCCGCAGGATGGTTTATCTCCTGTGCGATCATTTCGATTCGACCATTGCTGATATATACATCAGCCGTCTCAACTTTACCTTCGTTAACAAGTTGTGCAGATTTTATAAGAATAGATGACATGTTGATCTTTTACTTTGGTATCTGTCAAAAGTAAAGATTTGTTGCCGTGATAGCAAGTTATCTGTTCAAAGAGTTCCCTAAGCCCATTTTGATCGGTCAGCGTATCCATGCTATTAAACAAAGGAAAAATCCGAACTTGAAATAAAATCTATCTGTTTTCACAAACATTAACAACCGCAAAATTTGACTGCAAGCTTCTTTGCGCTCATTGGGGATGGGCTCCTTGATAGCTCAAAAAAATAGAAGCCAATAAAAAAGAGGCCTAAGCCTCCTCTATTATTCTTTATCAAATTTGTACCCCACACCTTTTACCGTGGTGACATAATCATCACCGATTTTTTCACGAAGTTTACGGATATGTACATCGATTGTCCGGTTGGTGACAACCACCGAGTCTTCCCAAATACTTTTTAAAATCTGCTCTCTCGTGAAGACTTTATTGGGTTTGGAAGCTAATAGGTAAAGCAATTCAAACTCTTTTTTGGCAAGCACAATCTTTTGCTCTCCTTTGTAAACTAAGAATGAATCTCTGTCGATAACCAGATCAGCTATCTCGATTTTATCCTGGGCTGTTGAATCAGACTCTTCCGATGCATTTCGTCTCAATATCGCATTGATACGGCTCATTAGCGCGCGGGGCTTGATTGGCTTAGCGATATAATCGTCCGCTCCAACATGAAATCCCGCAATTTCTGAATATTCTTCGCTTCTAGCTGTCAGAAATACCATAAAGGTACTCTTGAATTCAGGCATAGCACGCATAATGCGACAAGCTTCAATACCGTCCATTTTGGGCATCATCACATCCAGGATGATTAGGTCCGGGTTGACCTGTTTGGCAACCTGTATTGCCTCTTCCCCATTTTGCGCTGTAGAGACCTGATAACCTTCACGATTTAAGTTGAATGCAATTAAATCCAAGATATCTTTTTCGTCATCAACAATTAAAATCTTTTGTTTCGAAGAACTCATTTGTCTTATTTTTCTGCTAAAATATGAACAAAATGATAACAATCAGTTAATCTAATGTTACCAAATCATTAAGTAATATTTCAATTAACAATAACACATTGATTACTTAATTGTTTTCTTCAAAAAATCAGCCAGCTCCTCACCACGAAGATTTTTTGCAATGATAATACCATTTGGATCCAGGATATAAGATGTAGGCAAAGCTTTCACACGGTAATCAACTACTATCGGTGAGCTCCAAGCCTTTAAATCAGACACATGTGTCCAAGTCAGCTTATCGTCTGTAATAGCTCGCATCCATGAACCGGGATTATCGTCAAATGAAACGGATAAGATATCGAAACCTTTGGCGTGATAAGCATTATATAGCTTGACAAGATTTGGATTTTCCTGACGACAAGGCATACACCAGGAAGCCCAAAAGTCAACCAGCGTATACTTTCCCTTAAAGCTTGACAACTTCACTTCCTTGTTGGAGGGAGTAAAGGAAATCAACTCCGGCGCCGGCTGCCCAATAGCCATTTTCTTCAACTTTTGAGTTTCCTCTTTAAACTGGGTCACATATCTATTTTCCGTAAATTCATTTTTAATTTTATCAGCATAAGCAATAATCTCAGCCTCTGCCACTTCTGGATCCAGTGTTGAGATCGCATAAAATCCAGCCAAATCATTATGTTTACCGGAAAAATCGACCGCTTTGCGGGTATACTCCCGAAGCTCATTCGCGAATTTAGCTTTATATTCGGCACGGAGTTTTTCTATTTCGTCAGCAGTTGAATTTGCCGTTAATTTAGAAAATACAGTCTGTAGCGAATCTTGCACATAATCACGGTGATTCCTTTCCCTGGCAAATGGTTGTATCGTTTTCGACAATTCAGACCCTTCAACAAGATAATCATTAACATCCTTATGCAAATCCGCTTTGAATGAAATGGTCTCACCCGGAGAAGCGATCAGGTCGTAGCGATTTTTACCGACACGCAGCGACAACAATCTTGATTGGCTTGCCTGACGCACAAACTGAAATTTGTTATTATCGCCAAAGAACATCGAATCAAGTTTGGTATCCCCTTCGTACAAGGAAACAACTTTTATATTACCTGGGTTCTCTATATTTCCTTCAATAGTAAACTGTTCTTTATTCTGGCAACCGAACATCAATCCAACCACGCCAACTATTAAAAAAATTGCCTTTCTCATCTGTATATCGTTTTGTGAGCGCTACAGATCCATCTATAAATAAATGTCATTGCACTCGGTTTCCTTTTAAACAGAAAAAACTATCCTATATATTCCTTTCCCTGTAATGACGCATTCATGATTTGCTCTGCAGCGAATTCTTGAAATCGTTATACCCGGTTTGAATAAATAAGATAGTTTCATATCATAGAATTTTGAGGAGACCCCTGCTCCACTTGAAGCTTATTCAACAAGCACTTAAGTCTCCGGTCTAAAAACTCAAATTTAACCTAAAAATTCCTTCGCACGTTCAATGGCCATTTTCAATCCGGCAGAATTTTTACCACCAGCTGTTGCAAAGAATGGCTGTCCGCCGCCGCCGCCTTGGATATCTTTTGCCAGATCACGAACGATATTGCTTGCGTTTAAACCTTTTTCTTTTGCTAAATCGTCTGAAATCACAACTGTCAGACTTGGCTTGCCATCGAATTCCGCCCCAATAACCAAAAACAGGTTATTAACAGCGCCTTTCAACGCATACGCTAAGGTCTTAACCGCTTCTTCATTCGGAAGATCTACCAATGTTGCCAAGAAGTTAATATCGCCAACCTGTTCGATCTTTGCTTCCAGATCAGATTTCAGAGCCAAAGATTTTTCGGTAATGCTTTTTTCAATTTCTTTTTTTAGGGCACCATTTTCGTCGATGATCTTACCCAAAGCTGACACAAAATCCTTTGGATTATTCATGAGTTCTTTTAAATGCTGTACCAATTCAAAATGCTCACGAATCACTGCAGCAGCGCGCGTACCTGTAATGGCTTCAATACGACGCACACCTGCCGCAACAGCTGATTCAGAAACAATCTTAAAGAATCCAATCTGACCTGTGGCTTTTACATGTGTTCCACCGCATAATTCTTTAGAGAACGAATCTTCAAAAGTGATCACACGCACAAAATCACCATATTTCTCTCCAAACAATGCCGTTACACCTGAATCCAACGCTTGTTGATAAGGCACATTACGTTCTTCTTTCAATGGAATATTTTCACGGATTTTAGCATTTACGATGTCTTCAACCTGCTTGATCTCATCGTCACTCATCTTCGCAAAGTGAGAAATATCAAAACGCAGGATATCAGCATTAACCAATGAACCTTTTTGATTTACATGTGCACCCAATACTTGTTTTAATGCAGCGTGCAATAAGTGCGTTGCAGAGTGATTATTCTCGGTATCCAGTCGTTTGGTAGCGTCTACCTGCGCAACAAAGGTGCCATTCAGATCCAGAGGCAATTTATTGGTAAAATGAACAAAAATTCCATTTTCCTTTTTGGTATCTGTAATATAAATCTTTTCACCTGTTTCTTCTGAGACCAGTTCTCCGGAATCACCGACCTGCCCGCCACCTTCCGCATAAAACGGACTGACGGAAAGTACCAATTGATACTGCTCTTTATTTTTTGCGACAACTTTACGGTATTTTACGATTTCTGTTTTTGCAGTCAAGGTATCATAACCAACAAATTCAAAACCCTCATCATCATTGACAAGAATCCAGTCTCCGGTGTCAATTGCTGTTGCCGCACGCGAGCGATCTTTTTGGATCTGAAGCGCCTGCTTAAAGCCCTCCATGTCAACAGACAGTCCTTTCTCACGCGCCAATAATTCCGTTAAATCGATCGGAAAGCCGTATGTATCATATAATTCAAATGCAAAATCACCATTGATAACAGGATGGTCTTCCACATAATTTTCGAAGCGCTGTACACCTGTGGACAAAGTTCTTAAAAACGAAACTTCTTCTTCTAGGATTACTTTCTGCACAAAATCCTGCTGTTGGATCAATTCATCAAACACGCCACTGAATTGGGCCGCCAAAACTGGAACAAGCTCATTAATAAACGGTGTTTTAAATCCTAAGAACGTATAAGCATAACGCACCGCACGACGCAAAATGCGACGGATGACATAGCCTGCTTTGTTATTCGATGGCAATTGTCCATCTGCAATCGCGAAGCTAACGGCACGAATATGATCCGATACCACCCGCATTGCAATATCTGTCTTCTCATCCAGACCATATTTTATCCCTGACTTTTCCGCAATAAAATCAATGGTCGGTGTAAAAACATCCGTATCATAATTTGAGGTTTTTCCTTGAATACATCTGACAAGACGCTCAAACCCCATACCTGTATCCACATGTTTAGCCGGTAAAGTTTGAAGTGAGCCGTCCTTCAGGCGATTGAATTGCATGAAGACCAAGTTCCAGATTTCAATTACCTGTGGATGGTCTTCATTGACCAAGCTTTGTCCCGAAACCTCTGCACGCTCTTCTGCACTACGCATATCAAAATGGATTTCAGAACAAGGTCCACAAGGGCCAGTCTCCCCCATTTCCCAAAAATTGTCTTTTTTATTACCAAGCAGGATACGATCTTCGGCGATCCACTGTTTCCAGAAATCAAACGCCTCCATATCCCGGTCTAAACCTTCACTTGAGTCGCCCTCAAAAATTGTCACGTATAAACGATCCTTGTCAAGTTTATACACTTCGGTCAATAGTTCCCAGGCCCAGGCAATCGCTTCTTTCTTAAAATAATCCCCAAAACTCCAATTTCCCAACATCTCAAATAAAGTATGGTGGTAGGTATCGATACCAACTTCCTCCAAATCGTTGTGCTTGCCGGAAACACGCAGACAACGCTGTGTATCTGCGACACGTGGAAATTTAATCGGCGCTTCTCCAAGGAATAAATCCTTGAACTGGTTCATCCCCGCATTGGTAAACATCAATGTAGGATCATTTTTTACAACTACTGGTGCTGAAGGTACTATCTGATGCCCTTTACTTTTAAAAAAGTCTAAAAAGGCTTGACGAATTTCTCTACTTGTCATTTAATTATCTAAAAATATGTGCAAACTTACTCAAAATTGGTCTGTTATGCAATGTGGAATACGAGATAATAAGCCCGGCACAGCGTTTTTAGTAATGCCCGATTTCGATATCTGACTGACTTTTCAAACAAAAAAATCAGGACATAAAATTCAGAAGGACAGAATTGTCTAATTTTCGGGATGACAGCGATCACAAATATGCATTAAATACAACATTTTAAAAGCATTAAATGTTAGCCACATTTGTAAGGCTCAGAGGAAAAATAATACGTTAAACAATAAAAACATTTGACTGATCGTCATTCACAATTGCATTTGTTTTATTACATTTGATAGAGATAGGAGATTCTAAACATGAAGACAAGATTGTTTAACTAAAATTCATTCAAATGACTTCCTCATGATCTATTCAAATTAAGTATAGGGATTTCAGAATACAGTCGGAAACAACTTTCACCTGAATCTCGTGCAAAGAAAGAACCCGAATCCGAAATATTTGGATGAACGCTTGGACAGCTGTAAGAAGATAAAATATGTAAAAACTAAATATGACAGCTTCATCATATCGAAACAAACAAACCGAGTGAAACGAGCTCATTTATACCGATGAGAGCAACACTTATAAATAATTTAAACAGATGAAAAAAAACATTCTACTACCGGTAGATTTTTCGGATCATTCTAACAACGCAGTAAAATACGCGGTGGATCTGGCCGCCCAAAAGGGGTATCGTATTCACCTTTATCACAACTACACATCGGCTTCTGCAGTATTTGAAGGAGAAACTGATTCCATTGGAAAGCAAAATCCCCTATTTAAAGCCGATATCCTGATTAAAAACCTTTCAGAGCAGATAAAATCAACGCATGCATCCCTTGAAGTAAGCACCCAGTGCGAACGTGGCATGATCACTGAAACCCTGCCGGACCTAGCTACTCCGGATCGTTTTGATTTTGTCATTATGGGCACAAAAGGTATTACCAATGATGATAGTCAGCTGATAGGCAGCACCACCTATGTGATCAGCAAAAAAGCCAAAATACCGGTTCTGGCCATCCCTACTGAAGCCTCATTTGAACAGATTGATAAAGTTGGCTTATTATCCAATTTCAAAGAGGAAGAAGTGCAAACGGTGCAGGATTTCGTCAATATAATGGGAAAAGAGTTTGAGTTAAAGTTGATGCATGTCCATTATGATCATTCTTCGGAAAATCGCATAGAAGATAAATTGGAAGTATGGAAATATAAAATCAAAAAATATATCGGTGTGACCAATATAGCCATAGAGGTCGATTCCATACAAGGTGACATAGAGGATCTGGACACTGTTCCCGAGGTTATCAACGAAATGATCCACACCGAAAAAATCAAGATATTGCTTGTCACGCGCTCGCGAAAATCCTTTTTTGAACGTGTTTTCACCCGATCGGTAGCAAAAGCATTGTTTAGTCATCCTTTAGTTCCTATATTTTTCACCAAAGCATAAAAGCATAATTAAAGTATATCGCTATGTCTAAATTATTAATCCCTGTAGATTTTTCCGAAAATGCACAAGTCGCCGCAAACTATGCCGCCCAGATTGCTCAGGAAACCCATGATGAAATCACACTCTTCCATTCCTTTACTTCACATAGCAACAAATTCGCAAATGCGAAGCATTTAGTAGACCCCACCGAAGAGAAGGCCCGTCATAAAATGGAGGAACTTGTCGCCGAACTTCTACAAAAATATCCTTCGTTAAAAATTTCGACCTTATTTGACAACGGAATTTTAGCTGAATCATTGGAAAAACAGGAGATAAAAGAGAAGTATCATACTGTGATTATGGGTACAAAAGGAGTCACTGGACTAGAATCCGTACTGATCGGCAGCAACACGTATGACGTCATTAAGGAATCAAAAATACCTGTATTAGCGATTCCAAAAAATGCCGTAAAATTAAAAAAAGATAATATCGCATTATTGACAAATTTTAAACCGGGAGAACTGGAAGTCCTCAAACAAGCAATCCCATTATATGGAAAAGATTTTCATCTACAGCTCATCCATATCAACAAAAACAACCTAGAAATCAGTATTTTAGGACAACAGCTTGAAAAATGGATTGAACAGATCATTGCAGAGACAGGTATTGAAGACATCTCCTATATTGTCAAAGCGCAAAGCTATTTTGCGGGCTCGCGGGAGAACATTGCGAACGGAATACATACGATTATCAGAGATGAAGATATTGATGTGATTTTGATTACGAAAAGTAGGAAAACTTTTTTCCAAAACATTTTTACAGAGAATATTGTTAAGCACATGGCTTTCGAAATTGAGGTGCCAAATTTTTTCGGTCGAGTGGATTGACCAAATAATTTTTGGCAAATTTATTGTAAGAGTAGTCAATGAGTTAATTTAACAAGAATTCTATAGTAGAAAATTTTACAAAAACACATTATGAAAATTAGCCTTAAAAAATCAGGATTACTAGTAGCGGCAGGAATTATCTCAACCGCATCCTTTGCCCAAAGCGCAAAACAGTCATCAATTGAAGGCACTACCCCATTTGGACCAGCAACACAATACAGGACTTGGTCTATTGGTGTAGGAGCAGGTGTAACGAGCTTGCAGAACATTGCGAAATTCAATAATGGAGGTTATGACAAATTGGATTGGAACTTGGGTTACAGCGCCTATATCAAAAAACAAATCTCTCCTTCATTCGGAATTAAGGCAACTTACTTTGGTGGAAAGACCTCCGGTTATGAAAACAGTGATAAACAAACAGGTTTTGAGACAAAGACACCTTGGTCAGTAGCGCTATCCGGGGAATTCATTGCAGCCAATACAAACTGGCGGTTTTTCAATAGTTTCATTAAACCATATGCATCAATTGGTGTGGGGGTAATGAATGCAGAGACAGCGGCAATTGCTGGTGGAAACACAGGGGAATATGGTGATTCGTATTCTAAGATCTATGTACCTGCAGACTTCGGTTTTAAATTTGCCGTGGCGAAAGGCATCAACTTCGAATTGGGTTACCAATTGAACTGGGCAAACCAACGGTTTGATAATAAAGTTGGACCAACTCAACAATACAAAAATGACCTCTTCACCTATGCCCATGCAGGTCTAGAATTCGCGTTGGGTAGTGGCAGCAAACCAGCATTGAACAATTCAAATCCAGTAGCAACCTTAGTGAATGATTACACTGTCAAATACGATGATTTGAAAGCACAGAATGATGCGTTGAACGCTAAAAACCAAGCTTTGCAAAGCCAGTTGGATGGATTGAACAGTGACTTGAAAGACGATGATGGTGATGGTGTAGCTAATAAATACGACAAATGTTCAGGAACACCTTCTGGCGTGCAGGTAGATGGATCAGGTTGTCCAATTACAGTGAAAAACGAAACTAAAGTTGTTGAGAAAGTTGTTGTCACAGAAGCGGACAGAAAAGTAGTTGCTGATGCGATTAAAAACTTAGAGTTCGATTTAGGTAAAGCAACCATCCGCCCGACTTCATATGCAACATTGAATAAAGTTGCGGCATTGTTGATCGAGAAAAACTTTAGCCTAAAATTAGCTGGCCATACAGATAACACGGGTTCACGCGAATTGAATATGCGTTTATCCAAAGAGCGTGCGGAGTCGGTGAAAGCTTACTTGGTATCCCAAGGTGCAAACGCTTCACGTATTGAAGCTACAGGCTACGGTCCTGACCAACCAATTGCATCCAATAAAAATGCTGCCGGTCGTCAACAAAACCGCCGCGTAGAGTTTACACTTTATTAATAGCTAATAAATTACACACAATAAAACGGTATTTTTCAATATAATACCGTTTTATTTAGTCTTTTGTCATATTTTAACTACAAACCGATTGGGAATTTAATTTTTAACCTATTACTTTTGCCTCGGTTTATACAAACAAATTCTATGAAACTAAATTTACAATTAGCACTTGCATTTGCAACTGCAGGCTTATTTGCCAATGCTGCTTTTGCACAAACTTCAAAGGTATCGTCAATCGAAGGTACTACTCCTTTTGGTTCAGCTACACAGTATAGAACATGGTCTATCGGTGTCGGTGCCGGTGTAACGAATCAAACGAATATCGCCGGTTTCAACCGTGCTGGGTACGAAGACCTAGCTTGGAACTTGGGATACAGTGCTTATATCAAAAAGCAGATTTCTCCATCTTTTGGCATCAAAGCCAGCTACTTCGGTGGTAAAACAGGTGGCGCATTTTTAGCAAAAACGGCAGATCAATCCTTCGAAGCAAAAACACCTTGGTCGGCTGCTTTATCCGGAGAATTTCAAGCTGCAAATACCAACTGGAGATTTTTTAATAGTTTCATCAAACCTTACGCTTCAATCGGTGTGGGTGTCATGAACAGCAAAACAACTTTAACGACTGGTTCTACCTCAGTAGAAGCTGATGCTATTTCCAAAATCTATGTACCATTGGATATGGGTTTCAAATTTGCTGTTGCTAAGGGCATCAACTTTGAATTGGGTTACCAATTAAACTGGGTTAACCAAAACTTTGATGGGATCCAAGGCGGTCAATACAAAAATGACCTATTCACTTATATCCATGGTGGTCTAGAATTTGCATTGGGAAGCGGTAGCAAACCAGCCTTGAACAATTCCAATCCAGTAGCCACACTTGTGAATGACTACACTGTAAAATACGATGATTTAAAAGCACAAAATGATGCTCTTAATGCAAAAAATCAAGCTTTACAAAGTCAATTGGATGGTTTAAACAATGATTTAAAAGATGACGACGGTGACGGTGTAGCAAATAAATACGACAAATGTCCAGGCACGCCTTCTGGTGTACAGGTGGATGGTGCAGGTTGTCCAATTGTCGTGAAAAACGAAACTAAAGTTGTCGAGAAAGTTGTTGTTACAGAAGCGGACAGAAAAGTTGTTGCTGATGCGATCAAAAACCTAGAGTTTGACTTGGGCAAAGCAACTATCCGTCCGACTTCATTTGCAACGCTGAACAAAGTTGCGGCATTGTTGATCGAGAAAAACTTTAGCCTGAAACTAGCCGGCCATACCGACAATACAGGTTCACGTGAATTGAATATGCGTTTATCCAAAGAGCGTGCGGAGTCAGTGAAAGCTTATTTAGTATCTCAGGGTGCGAACGCTTCACGTATCGAAGCAACAGGTTACGGTCCTGACCAACCAATTGCATCCAATAAGAATGCTGCTGGTCGTCAACAAAACCGTCGCGTAGAATTTACACTTTATTAATCGATCCTATTCGATCTATACAGGCCAAAAGGCATCACATTTAAGTGATGCCTTTTTTTCTGATAAGTATCTACCTTCTTTTAAAAGAATATGCTGACACCTGGTCGTGCATGTGAATAAATTTATTGTCCCAGCCCCAGAACATATTTCGATTCCATTAAAAATCAATTATTTAAATCCTTGGATTATTCAAATATTATTTCTACCTTTGCAACGCCTTAGGCAATAGTGCCTATTGTATATAATATTTCATGAACCCATTTTTAGAACTGGGAATCCGTGAGGAAGTTGTTAATGCCATCTCAGAATTAGGTTTCGAAAAACCTTCTGAAATTCAGGAAAAAGCCATTCCTGTTTTATTGACTGGTAACGACGATTTTGTCGGATTAGCCCAAACTGGCACAGGAAAGACCGCGGCATTTGGTCTTCCATTATTAGAGCAATTAGACTTTTCTCAAAAACACCCACAGGCATTAATCCTTTGCCCTACTCGGGAATTATGTTTACAAATCTCAAAAGATTTAGAAAAATTTGCTAAATACGTTGACAACGTACATGTTGTTGCTGTATATGGAGGTGCAAATATCTCAGACCAGCTACGTCAGATCAGACGTGGAGTGCAAATTGTAGTAGCGACCCCGGGTCGTATGTTGGATATCATTGGCAGAAATGCGATTGATTTTTCAAATGTAAAATATGTTGTATTAGATGAAGCGGATGAGATGCTCAATATGGGCTTCAAAGAAGACATCAACAGCATTTTGTCAGAAACTCCTGACGAGAAAAAAACTTGGTTATTTTCAGCGACAATGCCTTCTGAAGTGCGTCGTATCGCAAAGAATTATATGACCGATCCTGTTGAGCTTACTGTAGGTACAAAAAATACCGGTAATGCCAACATTGAACACCACTATTATTTGATCAAAGCAAAGGATAAATATGCTGCGTTCAAACGTATCGTGGATTCAAACCCTGATATCTTTGGTATCGTATTTTGTCGTACAAAAATCGAAACACAGGATATCGCTGAAGCGTTGATCAAAGATGGTTACAATGCAGATTCGCTGCACGGTGACTTGTCTCAACAACAACGTGATAAAGTAATGAAACGTTACCGTGACCGTAGTTTACAATTATTGATCGCAACAGACGTAGCCGCTCGTGGTATTGATGTAAGTGATGTAACTCACGTTATTAACTTCTCTTTACCGGATGAAACAGAAAACTATACGCACCGCTCAGGTCGTACTGCCCGTGCAGGTAAAACTGGTATTTCTCTTTCTTTGGTAAACGTAAAAGAACTTAGCAAAATCCGTCATCTTGAAAAGATTATCGGTAAACCTTTTGAGAAAAAACAAGTTCCTCAAGGTGCTGAAGTGTGTGAAAAACAATTGTTCTCTATCGTTAAAAAGATTGAAAACGTTGAGGTAAATGATGAACAAATCAGTCCATTCTTGCCTGCAATTATGGAAAATCTGGAATCTCTTTCAAAAGAAGATATCATCAAAAGATTTGCATCCCTTGAATTCAACCGTTTCTTGGACTATTACAAAAATGCTCCTGATTTAAATATCGAAGCCCGTGAAGGTTCCCGTGAAGATCGTGGTGACAGACGTGATGGTCGTTCCCGCGAAGGCTCAAAAGGTTATACACGTTTGTTTATGAACTTAGGTTCAGTAGATGAATTCTCTCGTGGAGACATGTTAGGCTTTATCTGTAACAATGCAAATATCTCCGGAAAATCCATTGGTAAGATTGACTTAAAAGGTGTGTTTACATTCTTTGAAGTACAAGATGCTGAAGTAGAGAAAGTATTCCAAGGATTCCAGGGTGTAGATTTCAACGGTCGTCAAGTTCGTATCGAAGTATCTGGTGAAGCGAGAGGTGAAGGCCGTGGTGATCGTGGCAGAAGCCGTGGTGGTGACCGTGGCGGAAGACGCGAAGGTGGATACCGTGGTGGTGATCGCAGCGGAAGACGTGAAGGTGGATACGGAGGCGGAAGACGTGAAGGCGGATTCAGCGGCGAAAGACGTGACCGTGGTGGCAATGGCGGAGGTTTCCGCGATTTCTCAGGTAAACGTAAAGAATCCAAAAGCAAATACTAAATTTAGTATTTAAATAAACGTATGAAGACCCTGATCTGGAAAGCCTCTGCTTTGTAGATCAGGGTCTTTTTCATTTATAAGACTTCCCATGGGCATACGCCCCGAATAGCCAAGCCGTCCATGTCAAAACACCTATCTAATTTCATTTTTCACAGGCTATAATCTCCTCAAAAAAGCGTAAATTAGCTTAATTACACGAACTGGATTTCCACCATGCCAACAGCAACGAGATTATTTGATTTAGCCTATTTGCAACAAGAAACTGCACCTGGCTTTCCGATGTTTTCCTACAAAGACGGAACAAACTGGGTAGCGGTAAGCAATACAGAATTTATTGAACGGACCAATCGGGTATCCAAAGGTTTAATTGCTCTCGGCATCCAGCCGGGTGAAAAGATTGCTTTAATCAGTGAAAACCGTATCGAATGGAATATTCTTGATTTTGCGATCCAACAGATTGGTGCTGTTGTCGTCGCGATTTACCCCAATATTTCTGAATCCGATTATAGCTATATATTCAACCATGCCGAGATTAAAAACTGTATCGTAAGTTCCAAAAAATTGTACGGCAAGATTACTTCGATCAAGGGATTATGTCCACTATTGGAACATATTTTCACCCTAGATAAAGAAGACGATTTACCACATTGGCAGCATTTTGTGACCATGGGCGATTCCATAACTGATGAGCAGCTTCAGCAGCTGCAAAATGCGGTCAACGCCGACTCCCTTGCCTCGATCATTTATACATCGGGCACAACCGGCAATCCAAAAGGTGTCATGCTGACTCACCGTAATCTTTTGGCCGATACCATGAGCAGTGAATATTCTTTTCCTGTAGTACGCGGAGACCGTGCGCTCTCCTTTCTACCGGTTTGCCATGCCTATGAACGCGTATTCCAATATGTTTATATGTATAAGGGATTGACCATCTTTTTCGCCCAGTCAATGGATAGTATTGGAGAAGATTTCAGATCAGTCCGCCCGCATATCTTTTCTGCTGTGCCGCGTGTACTTGAAAAAGTGTATGAAAAAATTATTGCGACAGGTGAAAAGCTCACCGGATTAAAGCGTAGGATATTCTTTTGGTCTCTTCGTGTCGGTGAACAATACACATTGGAAAACCGCTCTTGGTGGTATGCTATCAAATTAAGTATCGCACGAAAGTTAGTCTTTTCAAAATGGCGGGAAGCATTGGGTGGCGACATCAAGGGGATTGCATCTGGCAGCGCGGCTCTACAGGAAAGATTAACGCGTCTGTATATGGCAGCCGGAATACCTATTTATGAAGGCTATGGGCTGACCGAAGCGGGTCCCTGTATTGCCGTAAACTGTTTTAAAAGAGGAATGAAAATAGGCACAGTGGGCCTTCCGTTGATCAATATCGAGATCAAACTTGCCGAAGATGGGGAGATCTTAACCAAAGGCGACAACAATATGATCGGCTACTACAAAAATGAGGAGGCTACTGCGGAAGTGCTCAAAGATGGCTGGTTATATACCGGAGATATCGGCCAATGGATTGACGGTAAATTTCTCAAAATAATCGACCGCAAGAAAGAGATGTTCAAGACCTCCGGCGGGAAATATATTGTCCCACAACAGTTGGAATCCAAAATTGTGGAATCTTCCCTTATCGAGCAGGTCATGGTGATTGGCGAGTCCCGAAAATTCCCCGCAGCTTTAATCGTACCAAACTATGCCAATCTTTTGGACTGGAGCAAAAATTCCGCACCCGCATTGGCAAAACTGCCCAAAATAGAATTTTTGAAAAGCCCCGAAGTCAAACAACAGATTGAGTCCGAACTCAATCGCATCAATCAAAATTTTGGCAATTGGGAACAGATCAAAAAATTTGCGATTATTCCGAACGAAATGACGATAGAGACCGGTGAATTAACCCCTACCCTAAAAATGAAACGGAAAATTATTCTCCAGAAGTATGAAAAAGAAGTTGAGGCGATCTACACTGCTTAACGAGATAGAAAAAACAACCTATTTCTCAGGATCAAACAACAAAGCATATAAGATTTCAGTAAGTGGATCGGATACTTATGCCTGCGCATAGAAATAATAATCAATCAGCTGGCTATAAAAACCTCAGCAAGCTCTCGTGTAAATATTAAAATAAAAATCAATGAGATTAAAAAAACATAGCCTTTGTCTCTGACAAAGGCTATGTTATATTACAGATTTTCTATTCTTACGACTTCTTGG
The DNA here is from genome assembly GCF_002000245.1 of Sphingobacterium sp. CZ-UAM. Lineage (GTDB taxonomy): Bacteria > Bacteroidota > Bacteroidia > Sphingobacteriales > Sphingobacteriaceae > Sphingobacterium. The sequence continues at coordinate 71,501 of NZ_MTCM01000007.1, forward strand.
GGAGACGTTGACGAATTGCCTCATAAATCACAACAGCAGCTGATACAGACACGTTAAGGGAGCCTATTTCACCATACATTGGTATCTTGGCAAGATTATCCGCGATACGGATCAAATCATTTGATACACCTACATCTTCAGCGCCCATAATGACACATGTAGGTGCTGTATAATCCACGTCATAGATACTCGAAGTTGTTTTTTCTGTACTAACAACCAATTGTACTCCTGAATCTATCAGAAATTTACCCACTTTTGAAAGGCTATCATGACGGCAGACCGGAATCTTGTACAATGCACCAGCTGATGTTTTAATTGCATCCGGATTTACCTCTGCGGATCCTTTTTTAGGGACAATGATTGCATGTACACCTGAACACTCAGCAGTACGCGCAATAGCCCCCAGATTACGCACATCGGTCACCCCGTCTAACATCAAAAGTAAAGGTGTTTCGCCCTTTTCATAGATCTGTGGGAGGAGCTCTTCAATATTCTGATAGGTAATTGGTGAAATAACAGCAATGACCCCTTGATGGTTTTTCCGTGTGATACGGTTTAATTTCTCAATGGGCACCTGCTGAAAAGCAATGTTATGCTCTTTCAGTAAGGATTTCAGTTCTAAAATCAAACTACCGCTTAATCCGCGTTGTACAAATAACGATTCAATCTCTTTACCACTATCGATCGCTTCGATGACGGCCCGGATACCGAATACCATCTGATTTACCTCACGTCTTTCGCCCTGATCGCGATCACGTCGCTGAAAATTTCCTTGCATAATAAAACTAAATATTACCTTCCAAAATAGAAGAGATTGCAAAGGTACAAAAATTAACAGGAATTAGAATGGTCGATTTAGCTTAAACCCAAGTTAAACTCCTTACGCAAAGTATCTAAAAGCGGATTTTTACTGACCATTGCCTGGTACTTTTCCTGCGAAGTATAGGGTTTGCGTGAAACCGTAAATTCCATCATCACCCCTTGTAGATCCAGCGCAAAATTTTGCAGCTTTACCCGAAGGTAATTCAAGACATCCACTTTCGCGCTTTGCAGTACATCCATCTGCACAGCATTCTCCACATCAATCTCGATCAGGGTGCCATTCAACCGCGGTTGAGTAGCAGTCATCATCGTATACAGGTTAATTTTATTTTCGGCCTTCAACTGCTCAGCATAAGCATTCCAAATGGCTATAAATTGATTAAAGCTTACCTCGCGCTGTTCGGTCCCCCTTATTAATTCAGGTTCGTCGCCCTCTTTGGCAACCGAATTGTTGTCATAAATCGTGTTCAGATCCGGTAATGATGGAATAATTGCTGAGGCTGAGGCGCCCCATCCGCCTTTTTTTACTTTTGGAGGTACATTTGAAACAACATCATTTTTCACTTCGGGCTTGACGACCGAAGACTGAGAACTGGAAACTGGCGTTTGTGGGTTGGATGCGGGTGCTGCTGTCAATACCGTTGATGTTGGAACCGCATTTCCGGAAAGGACTGCTGTAGAAGGACTTTCTTTCGGTTGCGGGATTACTGGCTCAGGAAGTTTTTTTTTTACTCCTTCAGCAGCTGAAGGAATCTGTACAGAACCAAGCTGGCTTAACTTAATAGCACTTGCGATATGACACATTTTCAACAAAGCAAGTTCCACTTGTAAACGTTGGTTTTTGCTTGTCTTGTAGTTTATTTCACACTGATTTGAGATATTCAATGCTGACAATAAAAATCCCGAAGAGGCCTTCTGTGATTGCTGTAAATATTTCTGACGTATGCTATCACTAACTTCCAATAATTTTAATGTGGCAGGTTCCCTCGCTACCAACAAATTGCGAAAATGAGCAGACAAACCGGCAATGAAATGACTTCCATCGAAGCCATGGTTTAAAATCTCATTAAATGTCAAAAGCGTTTGCGCAGCATCCTCAGCCAGGATCGCATCCGTTAGCTTAAAATAGTAATCGTAATCCAGAATATTCAGATTATCGATAACCGCCTGATAGGTTACGTTTTTATTTGAGAAACTGACAATTTGATCAAACATGGACAAGGCGTCACGAAGACCACCGTCAGCCTTTTGCGCAATGATATGTAGACCATCCTGATCATAAGCAATCGCTTCACGATCCGCTATTCTGGCTAGATGGCCCGCCATGTCCTCCACTTTTATACGATTAAAATCAAAAATCTGACAACGTGAAAGAATCGTCGGCAGAATCTTATGTTTCTCCGTCGTTGCCAGGATAAAAATCGCATAAGAAGGTGGTTCTTCCAATGTTTTCAGAAAGGCATTGAAAGCAGCCTGCGAGAGCATGTGCACCTCATCGATGATATAGATCTTATACTTTCCGGCTTGTGGGGGTATACGGACCTGATCGATCAGGTTACGGATATCGTCTACCGAGTTGTTAGATGCAGCATCAAGTTCATGAATACTAAATGAATTTCCGTTTTGAAAAGATTTACAGCTGTCACATTCACCACATGGCTCAGTACCGGGCAAGATCTGCTCACAATTTATCGTTTTGGCCAAAATACGGGCACAAGTAGTTTTACCAACACCACGTGGCCCACAGAATAAAAATGCCTGCGCCAACTGATTGTTGTGAATTGCATTTTTTAATGTACCTGTAATGTGTTGCTGACCTACAACCGAATCAAAGGTAATCGGGCGGTATTTACGTGCAGAAACAATAAAATTATCCATTGCACGAAGATACGGATTTTAAAAAAGAAAACAGAGATTCTGAAACCTAAAAATCAAAGTCGGCACGTCCAATTCTCATCGCTCCGCTATTTGGAAGATAAACAAAGGAACGCAAATGCATCACTAATTTGCAGTAGAGTTCCGATTAAAACTGAAGTAGATACACATAAAAGGCGAATGATGTCGAGAAGACTGTAATCGCAAAAACATTTTTCTCAAATCCCTATAAAAAGCGATCATAATTTGTTAAATTTATATTACACTAATGTTATTAAATTGTTAAGAATTGAAGATCAAAGGATGCCATATTGCTTTTTTAACCATTTTATACTGGTTTACTTGCAGTCTACAAATTGCTAGGGCGCAGCACTATGATTTTGATTTTTATGATGGAAGAGTTTCGATTAACGTTCCGCCATCCTTCAATATTCCCTTCAATGACAGTTTAACAGCAGCTCGTGTACAGGAGTTCTATCAGGTTGCTGATCAGACAGAATACCATGATCTGGTAAATAGTTTGCTGGAATACAAAGATAAACAACACCTCAACGACTGGGTATATTATCAGCTTGTACGTCGCACGGCCCAACAGATTGCGCCAAAAGCAGAGAACTATGCACGCTATACACTTTACAAATGGTTTCTAATGTGCAAATCTGGATATGATGCCCGTTTGGCTGTAGGCAATAACCAAATAATCTTTTTCATTCAAAACAATGAAGATATTTCTGATATTCCCTTTTTTGAAGTTGACGGTAAAAAATATACCTGCCTGAATTTCCACGATTATGGAAAACTATTTCAACGTGCAGACACTTATATCCCCGTAAAGATTAAAGTACCGGAAGCCACACATGATTTTAGCTATAAAATCACAAAGCTGCCCGATTTTGTACCGGCCAACTACATCGAAAAACAAATTGCTTTCAAATATGGCCACAAGGCCTATCATTTTAATGTTAAGTTGAATAATGAGATCAGCGACCTTTTTAAAAACTACCCGGGTGTCGATTTCGAGACCTATTTCAATATCCCATTAAGTAAGGAAACTTATCAATCCCTGGTTCCTGCACTCAAAGAAAATCTAAAAGGGAAGAAAGAAAAAGAAGGCGTAGATTATTTAATGCGGTTTACACGCTACGCTTTTCTGTACGAAAATGATGAAGAGAATTTTGGAACGGAAAAACGGCTATCTCCAGAACAGACCTTATTAAACAAATATAGTGATTGCGATGATCGTGCAGCGCTGTTCTTTTATCTCGTCAAAGAGATTTACAATCTCCCGATGATTACGCTGCTTTACCCTACGCATATCACCATGGCCGTTCAATTCGAACAGCCCATTGGTGACGACGCTATTTTATATAATGGAAAGTACTATTCAGTCTGCGAACCTACACCACAGGCTCAAAGTCTGGCGATAGGCCAACTGTCTGATGAACTAAAAAAACAATCTTACCAGATTGTATATCACTATGAGCCAAGGTAAAATGCTGTTCCAAAAGCTACCGACAATTTTAATTTATAGCAAGAGATAAAGATTATACCTACTCTATGTTTTTAAGCTGATCAAACACGACGACTCATTTTCCCATCAATAAAGTGTACCGATAAGTTTCAATAGGTCAGCATACTTCCCATCTGTACGATGAGCGGCAATAGTAATTGTATTTTCTCTGCCTTTGTATTTTAATGTAATCACATAATCCGTTCCATCCACACAGCGCGCGCATTCCTCAATTTTAGCATCCATTAATTTATAGGCATCGATATAGTTGGACAACTGTTCAAATGTGACATCACTTGTTTTATAAACTTTATCTTTTGGGGCTTCCGGAACAATGCTTTTTGGATATCTAATTTCTGTTTTATTTTTGTCAATAATGATATTTACAACGTCGCCCCAACCAGATACCCCTTTTATTTCTACTTGAGGTCCAGCAAGTTCAGGATCAGTTTTGTCATCAGATTTCTTGCACCCTAAAAATAGGAAGATACTTAACACAAATAAATAGATCGCTTTTTTCATAATTTAAAGTTTATATTATTTGACTATATAACGAAATATTCGCATAAAATGCGACAAAAAAAATCCTGCTATAAGCAGGATTTTTCTAAAAGTTCATGGATGTTATATAATTTATTTAACTTGACCCGGAGTTGTATATGCCAAAGTTTGTGGATCATAATGAGCCCAACCTTTTGTCCAATCTTCCGCACCAAAAGCACCTCTAAAAGTTACTTTCTTAAAGAAGCTATCTGAAAGTTTAGCATGCGTAAAATCTGCTCCTGTAGCGGCTACCGAGTTATCAAGAAGTGCAAAATCAGGAGTACCGCTACTGTTCGAAATATCCTTAGCAAAAAGATAAGGAGCTTTATACAAGGCAGCTGCAAATTGTTTACCATCAAACACATTATTAGTTTTTAGAAGAGTTTCAAGCTGTGCGCTCAATGATCCGCCAACAGGGCTGATTTTAAAATCTACAAGGTTGCCGTAAAACAAATTGTTCGCAAAGACCGATTCTTTGGCAATAATATTCTTCGCTGTTGCTTCTGGCGTTTCGACTTTAGTATCATCAACGTGAATACCTGCTAGTCTGAAGCCAGTGATCACAGAGTTTAATACTGAAATAGAGGAGTTTCTACGGATATGAATACCATGTTGATTATTTTCAGCAATAGAGTTTTTCTCTGTCTGTTTTGGACCTAATATAGTGACATTTGAAAAAACACCTGATGTTTTAGGAGTAACATTCTTTCCATCTGCATTGTTATCAGATTCAAAGCCATTTGAGCCAGATACATCAGCAAGAGAAGGAACTCGTTGAGCAACTGCAAATTGAACTTTACCAGAATAGCCAAAATCAGTATCAAAATCATCATCCCAAGTACCAACTGTAACAAGGTGTGATGCATTAACTGTACCACCGAACCATTCAAAGGCATCATCACCGGAACGATAGACCTGTATATAATCTAATGTTGTCCCACTACCTACACCAGCTAATGTTAAACCATTAATTTCATTATCCGGCGAGAACATAACTCCTGGAAACTCTATACGTACATATTTCATTGTCCCAGAATTATCTGCCGCCTCTGTACCTCCATAATAGATATAATCTTTTTCATTTTTACCCGCTGGAGCATTCAAACCGCCCTCAATTTTAGCTTCGCCCGCATTTACTGGAGCTTTCCCTAAAATAATTACTCCGCCCCAATCCCCTTTATCACGGGCACCAGCAGGCAATGCTGATGTAAATACAATAGGTTTCTCAGCAGTTCCCTCAGCTTTGATTTTCGCGCCTCTGGTTATTGTTAAAGTTCCTTTTGAAGCTTTATCACCCTTAATAATAGTTCCGGGTTCAATGGTCAGAGTGGCACCATTGCTTACAAAAACAAACCCTTTTAATAAATAGATTTTATCAGCTGACCAAGTTGTATTTGATGTAATTTCTCCAGAGACAACAACGACATCTTTATCCACGGGGTTCGTTGGAGTTTCAGTATCATTACCATCATCTGTAATTTTAGTTTCTTTACAAGCTCCGGCAAATAATAAAGCTGCTAAGGAGAAAAATAAAAATCTTTTTTTCATTGGGATAATTTTTTTTATCGGCAACAGACCTACCGTCTGTTTATTTCGTGTTGTTGAATAGATGCTGTAGCCGATTTGTTAAGTTTTATTTTGTTAATCAAAGGACTTAATTTGTTTTAACTTCAAGATTAAGACTGTATTAAATATTTGTTACCTATTAAAAAGTATAATTAAATGATAATGAATAGTTTGCACCCATTTTATATTTATAAAGAGTTTCATTTGGTTTATTTTGCGCTTTATTATCAAAATAAACATTCACAGCATTGTTCAAAATATCACCAGCGTTAAATTTGATCTCACCTTTCTTATTTAATACTTTATAACCTATCTGGGCATCCAATACGTTGCGAGGTGCTTCATACGCGCTGGTGAATCGAATACTTCCAGCCTGAGCTATCCGCTTTCCGACACGATTATACAGGATATTGATACTCAATTTATTATCCAAGGCAGTATGTTGTAAACCGGCATTAATAACATAAGGAGATTGGCCTACCATTGGTCTGGTTTTCTCAATATAGTCCTGATCAGTTGGATTTTCTACTTTTGAATGAACTACAGACAAATTCAGGTAAGCGATTGTATTTTTAAAGAAGTCATTATCCACAACAAAGCTTAAGTTTTTACGTGCCTCCAGCTCGACTCCATATAAAGTTGCTTTTGGTGTGTTGAAATATGACACATCAACTGTCGAATTAACATCATAACGCAATGGTTCGATTGCATCCGTAAATTGTTTATAAAAAGCAGAAACTGACAATATTTCTCCAGCAGTAGGATAAACCTCAAATCGTAAATCCGCATTGTTAATAGAACTTCTCTTTAGATTCACGTTACCCGAAACCATTCCTAAATTTTCGTAATCATAAAACTGAAAAGGAGCTAACTCTCTCAGTTCGGGGCGTGCCAAAGTACGATAGTACGAGGCTCTCAAATTCATCTTGGAATCTATGCTATAAGTGAAATTAACGGAAGGCAATAAATCAAATTTCTTATCACTAACAACCTCTCTAATCTTATTTTGATTATCAACATCGTTTGAATTGATTTTCACATCATAATTTTCAACGCGCAATCCATAAACTACCCTAAACTTATCATCAAATTTCTGATCTAGCATTGCGTAACCAAAAGAAGTCAGTGAATTCGCATTGTATAAGTCACCGCTACCAACGATTTCATTGAATTTATAATAATTTTTATTGATCAAATCTATTGAAAACAATTGATCTGGAGGTAAAGCGGTAACTCTTCTGATCTCATCAGGATCTACAGTCAATGCATTGATCTCGGCACCAACAAAACGTGCATCAAAATTACGTTTACGATATTGCGCACCGCCGCCAAATTTCACTGTAGAAGGAGCATCTAAAAAACTCATTGGTCTTGCATAGCCTGCTTCTCCCGAAAATATATTTTCATTCATCTCTGAAAATACCCGCGCATTATTCTTTCCTATACCGGAAACATCCGCTAAGTAAGGGGTAGCTGGGTTCGTCTCATCAATATCGCGTTTGTAGTTGATCTTAGTCTGATTTGGTTGGCTATTACCTATATTACTCCAAGAAGCTGTCCATTTCAACTTATCATTTTTATCGCTTAAAACGTGCTCCCCTTCTATCGTGGATTTAAACAGTGATTTTTGCAAAATGTCATAGGCAAAGAACTTATTGTCAGATAATTTAGATGCATCCGTTCCTCGACGTTCTAGATAGTTATTGTCGTATGTACGATTATATAAGTTCTTCCATGTAATTTTATTTTTTCCGAACGAATAAGCGAAATTCGCTAACGCACCTAAGTTCGTTGAAAACTTATACACATTATCGCTAAAGTCGTATTGATACCATTCACGTTTAAGATCTAATAAGGTATTTTGGGAATTTCTATAATTCACAGAGAACAGAGCACCAAAACGGTTGTTATTTTCATATTGTTTTACCTTTCCTAAGGAAAACTGATAGGTTTGAGAAGGTAAAGCCGACTTATTCTGTACCGCATAGTCGTTAGGCAATGATTTTAAAACCAAACGATTCCATTTCCCTGATAACCCAGCCTGAATCTCCTCCCTCGCAGGGAAATTCTTAGCAAGTTTGTTAGAACCATCATCAAAACCCAGATAATTTTGAGTATTCTTTTTAGTTTGTAAGAAATCCTTGAATGTAGAAGCTGTATTGTAACCATATCCCACACCAAAGGATACGAAATCCTTGTCTGGAATATCTTTTGTTGTGATCTGAACCGCACCACCCGCAAAATCCGCTGGAAGATCTGGTGTCGCAGTTTTTGAAATTGTAATCTTATCAATTAAATTTGACGGAATAATATCAAACGAAAATGCGCGACGGTTAGCTTCTGTACTCGGCAACACTGAACCATCCATCATAGCCACATTATATCGATCACTAAGCCCCCTTACAATCACAAACTTATTGTCCTGAATAGTGGTTCCACTTACACGACGTAGAGCCTCAGAGGTATTTTTGTCCGGTGATCTTCTAATTTGCTCACTTGAGATACCATCAGAAATCAATGCGCTATTTTTTTGCTGTGCATATAATGCACCAATAGATTCCTTCTTAAAAGAACCTGTAATCACAACTTGATCTAACATCTTACCTTCCGGATTATCAAGGACAATATCCAAATTGGTCATGTCATTCGCTTTGATCTCAACTTCAGTAATTTGTTTCGTAGCGTAACCGATATAAGCGTACTCGACAGTATATTTTCCAGCAGGCAAAGCAGGAATACTATACTTACCAGAAACATCTGAGCTTCCGCCTCTAGAAGTTCCAATAACACGAATAGTTACCCCCGTAATCGTTTCTCCTGTTTTGCTATTTGTAATAGTCCCCATTAACTTCCCGCTGCTCTGTGCATAAACTGTTGTTGACGCAGCTACGACGAACGTAATGGCAGCAGCGATTCTTTTAAGTTGTAATTGTGGTTCCAATTTATTTTGTTTTTTGTTTCTGCAAAGCTATTGGCGGAATATTATATTAACATTAACAACGAATTACCATTACGTAAACCACTTGTTAATTTAATGTTACCTAGTAAATTCTAACTTAAAACCCTAGATAAAATCCCGCTTGAAGCAGTATTTTGAGCGATTATTCAATTTTTCGATGAGACGATATTAATGAAGTGTAATAAAATTATTAAGTCGAAAAGTTATTAACATATTAAGGTCAGTTTTAGGTTTTAGTACATTTACTTATGCATATCATTGTAATTCGATAAGAACAGGATATTCGTTCATACTATTGTTTAGAAGCAAGGTCGACCTTATTATTGCAATAATATTGCATATGCAAAGCAATTTCTCTAAGTTTGAATATATTTTCAATATTTGAGCATATGAGCAATCCGATCGTATCTACTGAACAGCTAACATTCCGATATACCCATGCGAAAAGCATCGAATTTCCGGACATCTATATCGAGAAAGGACAACATACCCTATTATTGGGTGATTCAGGCACAGGTAAAACGACTTTGTTGAATATGCTTGGCGGTCTATCCAGACCTGAAACAGGACATGTTAAAATCAATGATCAGGATCTTTCCCTATTATCTAACAGCAAGCTCGACAGATTCAGGTCGCAATACATTGGTTTTATCTTCCAGGAAGCTCATCTTCTCAAAAATTTAACCCTACTGGAAAACATCAAATTGGCTCAATCTCTCGCAGGAAAAAATGTAGCTGTGGATGAGATCCACCAAGTATTGAAACAGCTGCAATTGGATCATAAAACAGCAGCCTATCCAAATGAATTAAGCCGTGGTCAGTTACAACGCGCTGCTATTGCACGGAGCGTCATTAATAAACCGGCCCTGCTCATTGCAGATGAACCCACAGCAGCATTAGATGATAACAATACAAATCGTGTACTGGAACTCCTGTTGGGTATCGCAGATACCGCTGGCTCGACCCTATTGATCACAACACACGACAAACGGATCAAAGATCGGTTTTCGAAAATGTATCTCTTAAAATAATCGCTTACGGCCTCTTATTCATCACCCTCTTAGATTTAAAATTTGTTATGAACACGATACAGTTGGTTTGGAAAAATTTAAGTAGACAATTTGGTTCTGTCTTTCTGAGTATTTTACTGACAGCTTTTGGGATTTCCATTCTGGCAGTGCTTTCCATCACAGGTGAAACATTTGAAAAGCAGCTCGACAATAATAGTAAGAATATTGACCTTGTTGTCGGTGCCAAAGGTAGTCCGCTCCAATTGATCTTATCCAGTGTATACCATATCGACAATCCAACAGGAAATATACCCCTAGATGAGCTCGAACCCTTACGCCAGAATCCGCTTGTCCAATTGGCCGTACCCCTATCTCTGGGCGATAACTTTAAAGGGCATCGGATTGTGGGGACAGATTCTTCCTTTCTGGCGATTTACGATACTAAAATCCATGAGGGCCGTATCTGGCAAAAAGACTTTGAAGTCCTTATCGGTGAGCAGGTTGCTAAAAAACAGCATTTGAAAATTGGTGATCAGATCAACAGCTCACATGGCCTAAGCAAAGATGGCCATAGCCATGACGAGCACCCTTTTACGATTGTGGGCATTTTAAAGCAAAATAATAACGTAACCGACAACCTTATTTTGACCAATCTCGAGAGCGTTTGGGATGTTCATGGTATTGCCCATCATCATGCCGAACAGGAAACAGCAGCGCAAAGAGAACAACGTGAACGAGAAGAAGACCGCGAAGAAACAGTCAAAGCACACCAACATCACCATGGCGAAGACCTCGAGGAAAATTCTTCGGCTAAGGCGTTAGTTGAAGAAAAAGAACAGCACGATCACGCAGATCACGACCACGAGGAGGAAGGTGTATTTGTCAAATCTATTGGAGCAGATATGGTGAAACAAAACGGTCTGGAAATAACGGCTATCTTGATAAAATATCAGTCACCAGCCGCTATCGGCATATTGCCTAAAATGATCGACCAACAAACAGATATGCAAGCCGCCTCTCCGGCGATGGAAAGTACACGTCTGTTTTCACTCTTAGGCGTGGGAATAGATTCTTTAGCTATCCTGGCCTACATCATCATGCTCATTGCCGGGCTGAGTGTATTTATCAATCTCTACAACGCGCTGAAACAACGTAAGTATGATCTGGCCATTATGCGTACACTTGGTGCGTCCAAAAGAAAATTATTCAACATTGTTCTATTGGAAGGTTTGACTATAACGATTGTCGGTGGATTGGTGGGACTGTTATTGGCACATCTGGCATTATACTATATCAGTAACCAAACGAGCCAGAGCGCTGACTTTATCGAAGCTTTTAGGCTACATCCAAAAGAATTGGTATTTTTGCTTATCGCTTGTCTCATTGGCGTCCTCGCAGCGCTGATTCCTGCTGTGAAAGCGTACAGGACAAGTATAGCTGGTACTTTATCAAACAAATAGGACGAATGGTTAATTGGAGTAAAAAAACATAAGAATAGCGTATGCAAGATAAATCCTGGATGTGCATCGGCGAAATCTCAGCACGCAATACGTTATACTCAATACTAAAACAGATGAAACCCTTATGATTTATTCATCACCGGATAAATCTGCTAGCTTCATCACAGCTAAAAAATTAAACAGATGAAAAAAATTATCACCGCACTCCTCTTCACATTCTTCAGCATCATACAAGCACATGCGCAGATCGGTAGCAATGCCGATGTACCCGATCATACCCCCATGATGAACAAAACCTGGGATGCCATCGATAAGATGGCCTATAAAGTAACCTATAACGGCGCAAAAAAAGTCTATACTCCTTTTTATCCAAAAGAACTCAAAGCACTGGAAAACAAAGTAGTCGAGCTGCCAGGTTATATGGTTCCATTGCATAGTGGACGCAATCATAAAAACTTTATGATGTCTGTACTGCCTGTCATGCAATGTCAATTTTGTGGTTCGAATGGAATTCCACCGATGGTCGAAGTAACCTTAAAGGGGGGAGCAATTAAATTTTCCGAAGATCCTATTAAGCTTAAAGGGAAGATGGTTTTTACAAAAGATCCGCTTAAGGGAAATTCTGAAATTCAGATCGTCGATGCTGAACTCATAAAATAAGTAGATCGCCCTGTTACGCTGTGAATCTTGCCTATCCTTAGATGAGATTCACATGGATACGCCCAAAAAACAGGTTGAATTTATCGATTAAGGAGTGAGACCTCAAGACAAGCCGCCAACGCCGCTGTTTCCGTACGTAAGCGGGCATCTCCAAGCGATATGGGCTGAAAGCCTGCAGCTAGGGCCAAATCTATCTCCTCCGCTGAAAAATCACCCTCTGGACCTATCAAAATAATATAATGCTGCCCTGGCTCAATTAGTTGGCTCAAATATTTTTTGTCGGAATCAACACAATGCGCAATAGCTTTTTGGGTACCATCTAACTGTATGTCCTTGAAAAACTGTTTAAACGATACTGCAGGGTTCAGGCGAGGCAAATACGCTTTTAAAGACTGCTTCATCGCTGATACAATGACCTTATTCAAACGATCCAACTTCACCTCCTTACGCTCCGAATGCTCACAGATAATAGGCGTAACCTCCTGAATTCCGATCTCAGTGGCTTTCTCCAAAAACCACTCGATACGATCGATGTTCTTAGTTGGCCCGACAGCGATATGCAAATGATAATTTGGTTGCTGGTATTTCTCCTTGACATCCAAGATGGCAAGTACGGTACGTTTGGGATGTGGATCTATAATCTCTGCTTCGTACAAGCCACCACGGCCATCTATTAAGTATAAATGATCTCCTGTATTCATACGAAGCACACGGACAGCATGCTTGCTTTCCTCCTCACTGAGAATAAAGTTTTGTAGGGAAGGATTTAATTCGGGAGTAAAAAATAACTGCATGTACTGTTCGTTATGATCTTATTCGGTGACATCGTCATCAGCGGATTCCACCAATTCCAGTTTGACAAATTCTATATTCTGTTGGGCTTTACGAATAATGGTGAATACATAACCGTATTCTTCTTTCCGCTCCCCTACTTCAGGAATTTTATCAAAGATTTCGCTGACCAATCCTGCCATTGTATCGTAATCCTGGCTTGCGGGCAACTCTATTGGAAGAAACTCATTCACATCATGAATACTCGCTCCGGCATCCACCATATACTCTGTTTCAGATATACGTTCGACAACAGGTGTTTCCTCATCGTACTCATCCTGGATCTCTCCGACCAACTCCTCCACGATATCCTCTAAGGTCGCCATCCCAGCAGTGCCACCAAATTCGTCGAGGACAATAGCCAGTTGAAGACGACGTTGCTGAAACTCAGCCATCAGATCATTGATCTTTTTCGTTTCAGGAATAAAGTAGGGCTTACGCATGATATTTTTCATGACCACCTCTTTACCTTTTGCCAAAAGAGGAAGAATATCCTTTGTATGGACAATACCCACAATCTGATCGATATTATCCTCATAGATCGGAATACGCGAATAGCCCTCTTCCGTCATCGTTTCAATCAATTCCGAAGCATCTGCTGTGACTTCAACAGCGACAATCTTAGTCCTCGGTACCATAATATTCTTTACGATACGCTCGTTAAAATCGAAGACGTTTTTAATTAACTCATGTTCGGAAATATCCAGTGCTCCGGATTCTTTTCCTTTATCCAAAAGGTATTGCAGTTCTTCAGATGAATGCGCAGACTCACCCTTGGTCACTTCGAACCCTAAAATCTTAAGCAGAAAATTTGCAAAACCGTTCAGTATCCAAATAAAGGGTCTAAAGATAAAATAGAAAAATTGCAGTGGAACCGCAATCTTCATCGTTGTGGCAACAGGTTTTTGAATGGCTATTGACTTAGGAGCCAGTTCACCAAATACAATGTGCAACACGGTAATGATTGTAAATGCCAACACATGACCTGCGTTGGTAGCGATCTTACCTGTCAATTCAACACCAAAGAAACCTAGTGCCCCCTGCACAATCTGGGTCATTACAGCCTCTCCTACCCAACCCAAGGCCAGTGAAGAAAGTGTAATACCCAATTGTGTAGCGGCCAAATAACCATCCAAATGCTCCGTTATACTTTTGGCAATTGTAGCAACTTTGCTACCTGTTTTCGCCTGAACTTCAATTTGGGAGACTCGGACTTTGACAATAGCAAATTCAGCGGCAACGAAAAATCCGTTGGCTAATACTAAAAACAATGTCCAAAAAATATCGAGCGCCATGCTTGGGGTTATTTGTTAACAAATTCTTTCTTGTACAATTCAATAGCGTCAATCAAGATTCTTTGTGCTTCCTCACGTCCTTTGACTCCTTCTACGATAACGTGTTTCTTTTCTAGCGCTTTGTAGCTTTCAAAGAATTGTACAATTTCCTTCATGGTATGTGGTGGCAATTGATCAATGTCTTTAATGTAGTTGAATACCGGATCATTTTTGGCCACAGCAATAATTTTATCGTCTTGCTCGCCACCATCAACCATATTCATTACACCAATAACTTGCGCTTCAACCAATGTTAAAGGTAAAATATCAACCGAACAAATTACCAAAATATCCAACGGATCTTTGTCGTCGCAATAAGTCTGTGGAATAAAACCATAATTGGCTGGATAAACGACAGATGAACTCATTACTCTGTCCAAAAGCAACAAACCTGTTTCTTTGTCTAATTCGTACTTTCCTTTGGATCCGTTTGTAATCTCAATGATAGCGTTTACGGCATTTGGCACATTCTCACCTGGAGAAACCATGTGCCAAGGGTTTTGTTTACTCATTTTTATTTTACTGTATATTTTGTTTGTTTCTTTTGTCTTTTATTCGCTTTTTGAGCAAAGTAATTGCAATAGGCAAAAATGCGATCACGATCATCCCCACGACCACATATTCAACATAGTGGATAATCCATGGGAACTCTATCCCTAGGAAATATCCAGAAAGAGTCAATACCAGGACCCATATTAAAGCTCCACTGACGTTAAATAAAACGAATTTTTTGAAATCTAATTTTACAACGCCCGCAAAGATAGGTGCAAAAGTACGAACTATTGGGACAAATCTACCTATAATTAACGCGGTTCCCCCATATTTATGATAAAATTCTTCTGCCATCACCACATATTTTCGCTTAAAGATGATACTATCTTTTCGCTTAAATAACATGGGACCGGCTCGATAACCAAACCAATACCCCGTAAAATTGCCCAATATGCCAGCCGCCAATAGGCCCAAACAAAGTGTATAAATACTCACGTCTATCTTATTGAGCGCACAAAACAATCCTGCTAGAAATAATAAGTAATCGCCGGGCAGAAAAAAACCAAAAAACAGACCTGTTTCGGCAAATACGATTAAAATAACTAAATAAAACCCGCCCGAACTCAAGAGCTCTTCAGGATTCATTAGTTGTTGAAATGACAACAAAAGTTCATGCATAACTTTCAGTAAAAATCAATGTTGTTTTCTGAATTTTAGAATCAAAGCCTACTTTTATCCGTGTATAATTTTAAAACAACAAAGTACAAATATAGTATTCTTCTAAAAAACGAAGGTAAATCATTGTAATATAATCTTGTTATTGATTCTGTGCAGTTATGCTGATAATGGACTCCCGAATTGTTTCGGCGATGTGATGAAGCTCATCTTCCTCCAGGCTCAACTTAGGTCCAGCAAAATTTAGGTCACTTATTTTATTGATCGGAACAAGATGGATATGTGCATGCGCGACTTCCAGCCCCACAACAGCCACACCAACCTTAACACATGGAATTACCTTTTTTATCCCTTGTGCAACAATTTTCGCAAATACCCAAAGCGCCATGTATTCATCATCTTCGATATCGAAAATGTAATCTGTTTCTCTTTTTGGGATGACCAGTACGTGACCTTTTGCCAAAGGGCTGATATCCAAAAAGGCCAGAAAATCATTACTTTCCGCCACTTTGTAAGCTGGAATCTCTCCAGCAACGATTTTTGAAAAAATTGTTGACATATTATTCTATATTGGAATAAATTCTTTTTGTAATAAAATATTGAGATAGTAGTATTCAGCATGGAGACTTTAGCAGTGCGGCCATCAGCTGGCATATGAAAAGTCTAATGTCTAATATTTACTATCTAAACACATTCGATAAAAAACGATCATAAGTAACATACATATGATGTTCTGAACAAATATAAACAAAAAAGGTCGCGATTGCTAGAATCCGACCTTCTTAATATAAAGTTAATTTGTGGATGTGCGGTTATGGCGTACCGCACATAACCGACATATATTATCTTGAAATTTCTACAATTTCAAATTCAATCTTACCTGCAGGTACTTCGATCTCTGCCGTATCACCTTTAGATTTACCTAATAATCCCTGAGCTATAGGCGATTTAACTGAAATTTTGCCCGACTTAAGGTCCGCTTCTGATTCAGCAACCAATTGATAAGTCATCACAGCTCCATTCTTTTTATTTTTGATCTTGACAATAGACAAAGCGAGAACTTTAGACGTATCCAGTTTAGATTCATCTATCAATCGAGCTGTCGCCAAAGTATTCTCCAGATTAGCTATTTTAGCCTCATGAAGTCCCTGGGCCTCTTTAGCAGCATCATACTCCGCGTTTTCAGACAAATCACCCTTGTCTCTTGCCTCTGCAATAGCATTGGCAATTTTAGATCTTCCTTCCGTCTTCAGATAAGCTAATTCTTCTTTCAGCTTACGCAATCCTTCTTCCGTAAAATAAGTTACTTCTGCCATAATTTTATCTTTTTTCTTATTTTCTACATTTTAAAAAAGAAACAAGACCATATTACCCTCGTCGGGTAACATGGTCTTGCTTTCAATCTATACGAAGATAATAATTGTTTTCAACAAAACAAATTCTTCTCAAGCAAATATCATTAAATCTCCTCTTCGTCTACAAATTTATACCCCAATCCCCGAACTGTTTGCAAATAATGCGGTTTGTCAGGATTAGTCTCGATTTTTTTCCGCAGACGGACAACATGCATATCCAACGTACGTGTATTGACATTTGAACTATACCCCCATACCACTTCCATTAGCTCCTCCCGTGTGATCTCCCGACCCAAATTTTGGAGAAAATGCAATAAAATCCTGTTTTCCAAGATAGTTAATTCGACTTTTTTACCATCCCGTATTAATGAATGGATATTGGGATGATGCTCGGTCTGCCCAAACTTGTAGATCTCGGGACTGTTTTTAGGCAGAAAAAACTTCACCTTATTATCTATCATTGCAATCAGCACATCCATATTGAACGGCTTACTAATATAGTCCGTCACACCAAAGCTATATGCTTCAATCTTGTCCACATCCTGGGATTTTGCTGTCATCATAATAATGATATTCTCAAATCCTGCTTTACGGACATCTTCACAGATCTCGTTACCTTCTTTTCCAGGGAGCATCCAATCTAAAAGGACCACATCAGGCCTTTTTTCCAAGATTAAACTTTCTGCTTCATTCCCATTTCCGCTTTGGATGACTTGATAGCCTTCAGATTCTAATCGATGTTTTACCAAGAAACGTAAGTTCTCATCATCTTCAATAACAGCAACAGTGATGTCTTTATTCATAAGTAAATAATTTGTCTTTTAAATGTCCTATGGAATATCCAGTTTATTTTTACAAGTCTTGCTTTTTCTAAACACGAATATTTCATAGCTGAATTTATTCTTTAAACCGGAAATACCAACGTGAAGGTAGTGCCCTGTCCCAATTGACTTTTTACGGTAATGTCACCACCAATAAACTCGGTGATTTCCTTACAGAACGCCAAACCTAAACCAATACTTCCTTGCTGATTATATTGACTTTTTATTCTATAAAACTTTTTGAAGATATTGTTAAACTCCGCCTTTTCAATCCCAATCCCCTCATCCTTAAAAGTGATAACAAAATTCTTCTTATTTTGTTGTATTGTAATATCCAAGATTTTATGCCCCGCTTTCGAATACTTATAGGCATTGTCTATCATATTCTGAAACACACTGCTCAACAGTACCGGATCGGCAAGCATTGATGTCCTTACATCAATTTTTGTGCTAATTTTAAAATCAGCATATTTTATTCTCGAAGAAGCGACCAGATTTTCGGTAAACTCCTCCAGATCAACCTCCTCTTTATTTAATTTAATGGTTTTATTCTCAATTTGGCTAAAAGACAATAATTTATTCATTAAGTTATTGAGCCGATCAGCCTCCTGATCCAATATATTACCGTACATTTTCCTTTCTTCGTCAGAAAGGACCTGTGCACTCTTAATATTATTTCCCGCAATTTTTATCACGCTAACAGGTGTTTTAAATTCGTGGGTCAGATTATTAATAAAATCATATTGCAATTTAAAAAGTCTGCCGTTAATTTCTAAATTTCTATAAATTAAATATAGAATCGCTATTAAAATAATATAAATTAATGAAATCCCCCCCAATACTGGCCAAAAACTCCGATTTATTTCTTCCGAAAGAAAACTTTTACTGGACCTGAAAAGCAACTTATAATCCGCCAAAGCTCCCGGTAATGGCATTTCTGTCGAAATTTCATCATTCTCCGGTGTAATAGGAGCTCCCACTAGGGGTACAATCTCTACTTTTTCGTAAAGGTTAGCATAACTGTTTTTCACTTCCAGATACATGGGGTCAATCTGAAAGTTGAACATATCCTGTTCATAACCCACAGTATGATCCAGATTCCCCTCCATAATGGATTTATAAACAATCAGATCATTAACCCTTGGTATATTTAAATAGGTAATCTGCCCTGGCCTGATGGTATAAAATACCTTTAATATATCTTTATCTGAAAGCTTCGCATTCGCCTGCAACTTATCGATATAAGTAGCCAGTTTCACCCCTATGTTATTGATTTCCTCGGAATGCAGCGCCATTTGCCCCCGATCAAGAATGGTATTTTTATTCAATCCCGATCGCGATATTGAAAAAAAGGTAATGGTTTTGGGTTGGATCCGCAGGTTATTAACGATAAAACCATAGTTCAAATTATGATCATTGTTGAATTGCAGATCAAAAAAACCAATTTCCCGTACAAATGGATAAGAACTTAAAATACTGTATGCATATTTCCCTGCTTGCACAGAATCCAGAAAACCCTGGTAAAAAGAAACTTCAGGGATTCTATTTTGGAAAAAGTCGTTAAAAGGAATCAGCGTCTGATCAAAAATCTCAGATTTACGGTTCGTAAATTCATTCTTTATGTGAGATTCAGTATAATTTCTGGATAGAAAAAGCGCAAAAATATAAAGACCACTGATGACGATAAAAAACACCAACAATAACCCATAATTTTTTCGGTAGCTGTATTTTTCTGCTTTCATATGCTGTCTCTAGTCTGCTAGATATTTTGCCAAAAACCGCTCCAGTTCATTATAATAGCCAAATACATTCTCATCTTTTTTAAAGGTTCTATCTTCATCCTCCTTCAGAAGATACTGTACAGGAATATTGTTGTTCTTTAACTTCTGAACAAATTGATTTGCATCTGTTACAGAACTAAACCGGTCCTTTCCGCCCTGAACCAATAACACGGGTATCCTTACTTTATCCGAATGGAACACCGGTGAAATATTTTTAAACAATTCCGCTTCCCGGATAGGATTGCCAACAATCTGATACATCTTCTGCACATAAGATTTGAAATAAGGTGGGATGTCCCGAAAGTAGGTGAATAGGTTCGTATATCCCGAATAAGAAACCGCGCATTTATAAAGATCCGAATTGAAACAAGCTGCGTGAAGAGCTGAATATCCCCCAAATCCTTTTCCAACAATGGCAATTCGATTCTTATCCGCTATCCCCTCCTTAATCAACCACTTCACCCCATCGGTAATGTCATCTTGAATTTTTCCGCCCCATTCTTTAAAACCCGCTGTCCAAAACTTCTTTCCGAATCCTGTTGAGCCTCTATAATTCATCTGAAAAACCAAATACCCTCTGTTTGCCAAAAATTGTGCCTCATTATCGAAGCCCCATACTTCACGACCATTAGGGCCATCGTGTGGCAATACCACCATTGGCAGATCTTTTCGATTCGAATGCACTGGGTAGGTCAGGTATCCAGATATTTCTACCCCATCCCGTGCTTTATAAGTAACAAACTCGTTGGGTGACAATTCTTTATCTTTAAGATCGGAATTATTGTCCGTTAACTTGGTTAGCTCTTTCGTAATAAAATCATAAAAATAAATTCCTCCCGGATTAACATCGGTATAAGTTTTAATGATTACTTTTTCCCCGGAAGCATCAGTATTGAGTACCTGGAATTCAAAACCATCTATTTGCTTGGACAATTCATTATATTTTTGCTTTGTTTGCTCATCGAAGAAATGTCTGTTTTGCCTTGAAGTTGTATAATTTACAAACAACAGGCGATTCAGTTCCGAGAAATAACCTCCTGGGCTTACGTCCACGGCTTTATGGCTAAACAATTCTCCCAACTCCCGTTCATCGACCAGATCATAGCTTACTAAGGCTAATTTATCACGATCGATGTTCGATAAGGCATAGATAATACGATTTGAACTATCTTTATAACCCAGCGGAGTAAAACTACTTTCTACGTCACAACGTATGATTTCCTTAAAAGGTTCTTGCTCAGAAGGGCGAAAAAGAACAGACTGCTGTACGGAATCATTGGCGATAGCCAAACGTATCTGCCCATCATTGGAAGCGATCCAGGAACTCATATTGCCTGGGTTTTGCAGGATTCGTTCACGCGGTCTACCATCCAGATAAATGCGGTATAGATCAAAAAAGGAGGAGTCCCGATCATTGATACCCGCCACAAAACTCTCCCCACCCGATGCGATCGAATGAATCCATCTAAACCGTGCACGCACAGGTTTGATTAATGCCCAGATCTTTTCGGTGTTTATATCCACAGCATACAAACGCAAACTATCCTGCGAAGATTGCTCTGTTAAAAAAGAAATTTTGGAATCATTATTCCAGGCAAAGGATTTGACGTTGATATCATTCTGATAGGTTAATTGTTTGGAGCTATCCCGATGTTTCAAATCGATCAAATAGATATTCTTACAATGATTATCCATGCCGATATAGGCAATAAACCGACCGTTGGGAGAAATCTTAAAATTTGATTTTTCAGGTGTAGAAAAGAACTGGTTGATGGGTATAGGATCAACCTTATGTTGTTGACATCCCAACATAGTCAATGCACAAAAAAATAAAACAGTCCAAAATTGCAACCTCATAATCCCAAATGCGTCCTTATCAATTAACCCAAATATTGTAATTAAATAGCAAATTGCAGTCAATGCAACCTTATTTTTACAAGATATAGTAATTAAACGTAATATTCAAAAATAGCTTATAAAACCGTACTTTTGTTTATGTTTTTATACAATGTATCTGTTATAGCAGAAGAAACGGTTCATCGTGATATCGTTTCCTGGATTCAGGATAATATCGTGCAATCCCAAAAGTTCCAAGTGCATTTTCTGGAAATGCTCCAGTCTCCCCATGAAGGGATGACTTATTGTATTCAAGTGGTTTTACCCTCAGAGGAACATATAGCAGACTTCCAGCAGGTACATTTGATCCCCTTACAACAATTCATTTCAGAGCTGTACAAGGATAAAGTTTTCCTTTTCGACAGCACCATGAAGTATTTAAAAAAATAAAGAGCTATATAGCTCTTTATTTTTTTAAATACTTCTATAAATTAAATTATTCTCAATTCTTCTTATTTGCTCTGGCTTCCTGATCCTTTTCACCGATTTCCAACGCTAGTTCGTAGCGTGGATCATAACTTATTTTCGGTGTTAAGAAATGTAGTAAGATCAAGCGGGCATATCTAAAATTAAAGGGTGCAAAAATTAAGATGGTAATTGCCAGGCCTGCCAAATAGAACCAAGGGGACTCACTTCCGGTCAAGATGGCGATAGCAACCGAGACGGATACAATTTCAGCAACAGAAAGGGCATAACTGACATACATCGCCGCATAGAAATAGCCCGGCTCAACCTCGTATTTAACACCACAGTGCGGGCATACCTCATTCATCTGCTGCTTCCTCAGGCTGTAAACCTTTCCTTCAAATACATTTCCAACATGACATTTAGGGCATTTGGAATGAATCATTGCATGAAATTTAGATGTGGGCATCAGATTTTATTTTATCTCGTTAATAAATTTTTTAGTCGGCGGATTCTTTTTACGGTATTTTTTATACCATAGATACCCCAGTCCAGCAGCTGCCAAATAGGGAATCACCAATAGAAACAAGATCCCATCATTCAAACCCCGGCCTTGCATATTGCCTTCCTTGGTAGAATTTTCAGCATTCAATGTACACATTGCGCATTGAGCGCTTGAAATAGATACCGTTGAGCAGCTTAGCGTAAATATTACGAGTAGATATTTAAACCATTTCATAGTACAAAGTTACTGAAAATTTAGTGATTAGCGTGCCAGTGCTTCAAATTTGTCCCAAAAACCATCTTGCGGCAATGAGGCTATCAATTCCATCTGTTCTTTTTTAATGGGATGTGTAAACACTAATGACCGCGAGTGCAAACAGATGCTTCCCATGGAACTTCCTCTTGGATATCCGTATTTATTATCGCCAACAATAGGACAACCCATTGCAGCGAGTTGCGCCCGAATCTGATGTGTACGGCCTGTCAACGGTTCAACCTGTAATAAATAGAATCCGTTTAATTCACCCACGATGGCATAGTCCAATTCCGCGTAGGTACCGCCCTTTACCTCCCGGGGAAAAGCTTTGGTGACTCTCGTCTGTCTATTTCGAATCAACCAGTTGATCAATTTACCCTCAGCCATACGCGGGCGTTGCCGCACAATCGCAAAATAAGTTTTTTTCACAGTTCGGTCCTGGAAGAACTTATTCATACGTTCGAGAGCTTTACTTGTTTTCGCAAAAAGAATCATACCACTCACTGGCCTATCTAAACGATGGATAACCCCCACAAACGCTTCATTAGGCTTGTTATACTTCTTTTTCAGGTAATTCTTTACCATGTCCTCTAAAGAAAGATCCCCGGTTTCGTCCACCTGCACAATATCGCCTGCTCTTTTATTAATCGCTATCAGGTGATTATCTTCAAAAATCACCTCTTTATCTGTAATTTCAGATTTATTCATTTCTTCTAAACTAAAAGCTTACTCAAACATCCGTTATTTAAATATAATCGGATTGAAATACCATATGAATTACTACCTATAAAAACCTGTTTGATTTGTTTAAATTTCAAACAGTCCTTGTCTTTAATGGCATATGCTATCAGAAAAAAAGGCTCTACGCAAGCGTAAAGCCTTTTCATATCTTCTTACTCAAATTTACTGTGCACTATCTGCTTTAAGCTCTTCTGCTTTTTTAGCGTTCTCTTTCATTTTTTTCTTAAAGAAGCCGCGTAACAAGAAGTTATGTTGCAAAGCTTCCATATTTTCATCCAACTTTTCAGTACTTGAATTCAGATTATTGATCGCTGACTTAATTTGGTTTGCTGAGGCAGGATCGTTCAATAAAACCCCTACCGCATTATCCTTGTCATTCAGTCGGCTGGAGGCATTATTCAAGTTATTGATCAATGCATTTGCAGTCTGAGAGACACCTTGCAATTGCGCTGCAGACTGGCGCAAATTCGAAAATATCGCAGTATCCGTAGTCAAATCATGAATCAACCCTTTATTGCTATTCAGCGAATTTGTTAGCGTAACCAAGTTGGCAGACGCTTTATTTGCATTATTCATTGCTGCACTGATCGACAGTAAACTCGCACGTAAGGTATTCACCATTGCCGTATCAGTCAACATTGCACCGACCATACCTTTACCATCAGCCAAACCACGTGATATCTCAACAAAGTCCGTTGTAATTTTCGCCAGGTTCTCATTATTTACCTGCAATGTCTCCATCATGGCCTCCATGTCTGCGGTTTTCGCTGATCTTAAAAAATCACCCGTTTCCACCGTAGGTGCATTCTGAGACCCTCCTGAAATAACCACAATCTTATTACCGATCAGTCCATCAGAACCCAATTTCGTAACAGCATCCTTACGGATATATTCTGCGGATTTCTCCTCAATGGTCAAAACAACTTCGACATCCTGTACGCTTTTAAAATGAATATTTTTAATAATACCCACCTTAACTCCGGAAAACCAGACATTACTCCCTACTTTCAATCCTGCAACATCAGGAAATGACGTCGTGATCTCGATGTTTTTTGTAAATTTCTTCTGTTGACTGCCCAAAATAAAAATCCCGGCCAAAAGAATCAATACGCCTAAAAAAACAAAAATGCCAACTATGATTGCTCTTTTATTTTCTGCCTTACTCATGTATATTATAGAATAAAATTATAATTATAAAACGCTCTTACCCGTGCGTCATCTGTATCAAAAATTTCCTCAAAAGACCCCTGTCTTTCAAATTTACCGTCCAATAACATCACAATACGATCACCCACTTCTTTTGCACAGGCCAAATCGTGTGTAATAATAATCGACGAAGTCTTATACCGCTCCTGAACCTCATTGATCAATCCATTGATATCTAAGCAAGTGATCGGATCCAGTCCAGCTGTAGGTTCATCATACATCATGATCTCCGGCCTAAGGATTAAGGTACGTGCAATACCAATCCGCTTCCGTTGGCCTCCGGACAGCTCAGACGGCATTTGGTTGATAGCCTGCGATAGTCCCACGCCATCCAAAACTTCTTCCACCGCATGATTGATCTCAGCTCGTGTTAGATTCCGTTTATTTCTCACCAATGGAAACTCCAGATTCTCACGAACCGTCATACTATCATAAAGCGCGCTATTTTGGAAAGAAAAACCAATTTTCAATCGTAATTCACGCAACTGACGATCATTTAAAGTGGTAACAGAATCACCCAATACATCAATTGTACCTTCGTCAGGCTTCAATAATCCCGAAATCAGCTTGATCAATACGGATTTACCTGTACCCGAACGTCCCAATACCACAAGGTTTTCCTCTTTATATAAATCCAGGTTAACCTGCCGAAGTACATGGTTATCCCCAAAAGATTTACTCACATTTCTGATTTCAATGACTGATTGAGAATGATCTATATTTAGTTTAGTCTTTTCCATATACCTCTATCCAAAGAACGACAAAATCTGAACAATAATTATCTCCTCAATAAAGACAAGAAACATCGAAGCAACTACGGCGGCATTGGCTGCCTTACCTACGCCTTCAGTACCCTTAGAGGAAAAATACCCACAATAGCAGCTGACAGCCCCAATGGTAAAGCCAAATATCACTGCACGCAATACCATAGCACCTAAATCCTTAAAGGCGATTGTTTCAAATACCTGTGTAAAAAAACTTAAAAAACTCAAATCATCTTTACTCATCATACTCAAATAACCACCCAAAAGGCCAATACCTGCCACATAAAAACATAGCACAGGAATACCGATAGTTGTAGCTAAAATTCTACTTACAATCAAATATTTATAAGGATTAGTTCCTGACACCTCCATTGCATCGATCTGCTCCGTCACATTCATAGAACTTAATTCAGCCCCAATCTGCGACCCCACTTTACCCGATGCTATCAAAGCAGTTACCAAGGGCGCTAAGGCACGAACAATCGCAATTGAAATTAACGATGGCAACATGGAGGTTGCACCAAATTCTTCCAAGGAAGGACGCGATTGTTTCGTAAAAACAAAACCAACAATAAATCCGGTTAAGCTGATCAAAGGCAAAGATTTATAGCCGATTTCATAGCACTGGCGTATAATTTCTTTGAATTCATATGGTGGAGTTACTAATTCGCGCCAAAACCGTAATAAAAAACGATGAATGTTTGCGAATTCTAGAAAAAAAGTCTGAAGTTTTTTAGCCATTTAAAAATATGTCTATGTCAAATTAATGTGTCATAAAACACCTCATATGCTCAACAAACACGTAACAATTCGAGCGGTAAAGGTAAATAAAAAATATGTATCTAAAATTGTCGTTTATGTAAAAAGATCATCAATTTGACTTTTATATAAAAAAAATCAGATTTAGTATGTACTGATTAAACCATTAATACGTTATGCTGTCATAATAACAAAGACAACAGCATAGAGTTTTGTCGTACTTAAAATATTACGAAGATGAAAAATTTAGGAAACATAAAATATTGGGTACTGGGTTTAATCAGTGTTGCTTCCTTTACAAGTTGCACAACTTCGATGGCCCAAAGAGGTGGATATGCCGGTTATAATAACTATAATAATTCTGGCATTTCATTTCAGACCTTCTATGATGAACTTTCACCCTATGGACAATGGGTCAATGATCCGAATTATGGCTATGTATGGATTCCCGATGCTGGCCCTGACTTCCAGCCTTATGCAACTAATGGTTACTGGTCCATGACAGATTACGGTAATACCTGGGTTTCCAATTACGATTGGGGCTGGGCTCCTTTCCATTATGGCCGATGGAATTACAACGATCGTTATGGCTGGGGATGGATTCCAGATTACGAATGGGGACCAGCATGGGTAAATTGGCGCCAGAGCAACGATTATTATGGTTGGGCTCCACTAGGTCCCGGCATGAGTATCAATGTGTCGGTCAATATTCCGATGAACTTCTGGACCTTTGTTTCGGTCAATCATTTCATGAACCGCAACATGGATCGCTATTATGTGAATCGCCGAAATTACCACAACATCTATAACCGAACCACGGTGATCAACAATACCACGATCATTAACAATAATTATTATGTAGGTGGCCCACGTCGATCTGACATCGAACGTCATACAGGAAGAAATGTAACGGTCAATCGTATCACTAGTGCGGACAGACCAGGATCAACACGCAGCAGCAGCAACCGGGGCAGATCCAACGAGATCAGTATGTACCGTCCAAGTGTAGACCGCAATACCCGTTCATCCGCGCGTCCGACAAACGTAGTCGATGCTTCAACACGTACACGCAATAATAATAGTTCGATATCCGATCGTAACAACCGTGTCATCTCCAATCGGGATAACATCAATACGAGATCTGGAAATCGGGAGCTATATATTGACAATAGCGGTAATGCTTCGGTAAGATCGCGTAATGATGCAAATACCAATACCGGATCCACTCGTAGCTCCAGTGAAAATAACGGCCGTACAAGAGACAATAATTCGAATTATCGAAATAATGTAGGGACAACACCTAATTCAAATAATTACGATTTTAGAACACGGTCCAGCAGAGAGTCGAATCCATCAAATAATAACAACCCTACTTCTACCGGTAGAACCAGACAAGGAAATGCTGCTGATATGAATTCATCTCGCGGTGGGCAGCCAACAACAATGCCGCAACGAAATGGAAACTACGATACAGGAAATACAAGGACACGTTCGAGTCAGCCTGTATCGCAGCCTAGTCGACCTGTGCAAAACAGAAGTTATGATACTGGTAGCGGCAGAACGCGCGCTAGCCAACCTGCAGCGCAACCTAGCCAACCAGTGCAAAACAGAAGTTACGAGAACACCCGAACAAGGTCCTCAGCTCCTTCGATAGAAAGATCGAGTTCCTCAAATCAAGGAAGTTCTTCGGTCTCAAGAAGCCGGTCGTCCGAAGGATCTAGTCGTTCAGAACGATCAAGAACACGATAACAGATCGAATTTCATCATAAAAAAACGGGGGCAGTCCACATCACTGCCCCCGTTTTTTTGACCTTATAAATTACAGTTATTCCCGCTATCTTGCATAGGCAGCTCTGGGCTCACCCTCCAGTAAATGACAGATGCTTCCATCCTTGTGGCCCCAAGTGGATTGTGTACTTTTCTTTAGCAATTCAAATAAAACACCCTTACTTCGGGCCTAATGAAACGATGAAAGTTTTATTTGTGATGAACAATCCGCACATTTTCATGTTAATTAGTAAATTTACGGCTTCAAACAAAAATCAGCGCAATAAAGATGGCTTCATTCACCTCTATATTAGATAACGACTTTTACAAATTCACGATGCAGAATGCGGTAGTTAAGCTTTTTCCTAAGGCAAAAGCACGCTACCACTTTATCAATCGGGGGCACCATAAGTTTCCGGAGGGGTTTGACATTCTTTTAAAGGAGGCTGTAAATGAAATGGCAGACCTGCGGCTAACAAAAGCTGAGAAAGCCTTCTTTGCCCGGACTTGCCCCTACATTGATCCTACCTATTTTGATTTTTTGCAAGGCTACCGTTATGATCCCGATGAAATAAAAATCACGCAGGACGGCCCTGATCTCGAGGTTGTTATTGAGGGATACTGGTATCGTACCATTCTTTGGGAGGTGCCGTTAATGTCACTGATATGTGAACTTTTCTATGAATCGCAGGGTCTGATTCGTGCATCGGATGAAGAGGTTATTGCAACAGCCAAAGATAAAATTGAAAAATATAAAAAACTGCATATTACCATTGCCGATTTTGGTACGCGTAGGCGTCACTCTTACGAAGTGCACGACTTGGTCGTCCGTACACTAAAACAATATGGTGAAAAAACTTTTATCGGAACCAGTAATGTCCACCTGGCCATGAAATATGAGACCAAACCAATCGGTACCCATGCCCACGAATGGTTTATGTTTCATGCGGCCAAATATGGCTACAAGATGGCCAACCTTTTGGGGCTGGAGCATTGGTCTGATGTTTATCGGGGTGACCTCGGAATTGCGTTATCGGACACCTATACAACGGAAGTTTTCTTCCAGCAATTCGATAAAAAGCTGACCAAATTATTTGATGGCGTACGCCACGACAGTGGTGACCCACTCGAGTTTACCGATAAGGTTATCGCACACTATAAGAAAAATGGCATAGACCCACTTTCAAAGACAATTATATTTTCCGATGGCCTTGATTATGAAAAAGTGGAAAGAATCGCAAACTATTGTGAAGGCAAAATATTACACTCTTTTGGTGTAGGAACGAACTTTACCAATGATGTGGGACTTAAACCCATGAATATTGTAATCAAAATGACTGATGCACTTCCGGAAGATGATCAATGGACTCCGGTCATCAAGCTATCGGACGAACCCATGAAACATACCGGTGACGAAGATTCCATCTATATCGCCAAAAAAGTATTAATGATTGATAATGACAATGTATAGAGACGTATATGGTGAGGCCCTGGATGATTACTTTATCCATCAGGAAGAAAAATTCCCTTTAATACTACATACAAGCTACGGGGATGAAGATGAAATGCCTGTGGATGTTTTCTTTAGAGATGCTGACGATTTTCCAGAACTGGAATTCATTGGATTATCGCTCTGTGATGGCCGGGTGTTGGATGTAGGGGCCGGTGTGGGCGGTCATAGTCTATATTTACAAGAAAAGGGATTTGAGGTTGATGCTTTGGAGATTTCACAAACGGCTTGTCACATTATGCAACAACGTGGTGTGCAACATATCATCTGCCAGGATTTCTATGAATTCAGTGGACAAAAGTATGATACACTTTTGTTTCTCATGAATGGTATAGGTATAGCTGGTGATATTGAGGGTTTTAAAATGCTTTTACAGCATAGTAAGGAGCTTCTCACGGATAAAGGACAACTCATTTTTGATTCTTCAGATATCAGTTATCTGTATAAAGATTATAACATCAAAAAGCCCAGCCACTATTTTGGAGAGATCCAGTATCAGTACGAGTACAAAGGTCAAAAGGGGAACCCTTTCAAATGGCTTTATTTGGACCAGGATAAACTGATAAAAATAGCCCATGAACTAGGCTGGGTTGTCCAGATTCTATATGAAGACGAGCATGATCAATATTTAGTTCGTATGGAACAGAAAAGATAATGTCAGCTCTCGCATCGAATTGACAGAACAAAAAAAACCTTAAATGCCCCTAGGGTATTTAAGGTTTTTCATTTTAAAAACCAGTTGGTCTATTTCAGGATCCTTCCTATTTTTGGGATCTGATATAGATATCTCCCATAGAAGTCTTCAAGATCACATCCTGGCCACCACCGTTCATTTTTCCCTTGACAGTATTTGACATGATGTAAGAATTTTTAGGTTCTTCGACAGGGTTTTCGAACTGAAATTCATCAGCAGCATAGATATTTCCCATTGAGGTCTTCATATCTACATTAGCGCCAAATTTTACTGGGAAGGCCACGTCCACCGCCCCCATTGCTGCAATGAGTGAAATAGGTCCTTTGACTGGCTGCACAAATTTGGCAATCACATCACCTTGAGCGACTTTTACACTGAGCGGTCCAGTGACATTGGTTACCTTTACATCCCCCATCGTGCTGGAAATCTCCACTTCCGCGCGGATATCCTTTACTTCGATACCACTACCATTAAAGAAACCGCCACGACCTTTTACGCTAACCGGTAGATTGTAAGGAACCCGAACATTTACAACATCCTCCAATGGCATCCCCACCACACTGACTTCCGTAACACCCGAGGTAGTTTGAATATTCATTCCCATACCTGAGTTGTCGGACAAGCCAGAACCATTTACCACGCGCAAGCCTTTCGCCCGATCATTCTCTTCCTTTTCTTCTACTTTAGCGGAAATCACAACCTCTTTTCCGTTATATCCCTCAATAGAGACGTTATCAAATTTCAACAGGAGCTTTTCGCCTAAGTTGGGGATTTTAATTTCTTTCCATACTCGGTTCTCACTGTTTCCACCTGCACCTCGCATTGCTCTTGGCGGTTTAGGGGCCTTTGGCGGAACGACGCCTTCCGCATTTTCCGTTATTTGCGCCTGTACTGCACTGGCAAAGATCAGTGCCGCTCCCATCATTATTAATCTTATCTTTTTCATCATTATCATAGTTATTATTACCTTGCCCATTTTTTCAATGGCATTTATGGGCTCCAAAGCCCGAACTCTTTTTTTGTTTGTTGAAGTGCAGAGGTTTATTCCATTAGCTTCTCACGTCTCTGCAACTTCATTGTATAGTGATATTGTTAGTATTCTTCCTATTGCTGCAGCAGTACTGCATACGCTTGCTCTTTCACAAATTTCAAGGTAAAAGGATCTTCTACAATCGCGTTCAGCTTATCCTTCGTACTATTTTTCATTTCCGGTTCGTCTCTTTGTGCAATCATCTGCATGAGCTCAACCTGTAATGTAGGATCATTCTGCGCGACAAAAAAGTCCTGAACCTTTTGTTGCCGAACTTCCGGCGTCATTCCGTCCAGTAAGGTCTCGATCGCAGCCATACGCACATTACTACTCTCGTCCGAAACAGCGATTTTCTCTAGAGCCCGTGTCTCATCTTTTTTCAGATTTCCCTGTTTTTGGAGCGCGAGTACTGCCGCCAGACGTGTACTTGCCCAAACTGAATCCTGGAGCATTTGCATATAATCTTTTTCATGCTCTTCTTCCCTCTCTACAGCTATCTTTTGCGCAGTTCTGTTAGCTACAAGATGCGTTTTTTGCTTACTCGTCATCGTCTGTATCGACCTTATGGACTCTTTCTGTTCAGCTTCTGCTACAATTTCCTGTTGGGAAGGGCGCAGCATTTCCTCCGGCTCTTTCTGCTGTACAGGGCTGGATTTCCAAACGGCCACTCTGTCCATGCGATCATCCTTTTTCTCCTGATTGAAGATCACAAAAGCTGCAGTTCCGACCAATAATGTAGCCGCCGCAATACTCGCCCATCGCCACAAAGGTTTTATCTTCTTTTCCTCTACCTGGGGAACAACCTGTGGTCTGATTTTATTCCATAAGTCCGCTGACGGTTCTTTACGGTCAAATGCATCCCGATTGGCGTTCACAAAATCCTTCAAATTATCCCGCATAATTATACCTCTCCTTCAATTGTTCGTAAATTTTCTTTTTGGCGCGATGATATTGACTACGCACCGCTACCGCTGTCATTCCCAAAGATTCAGCGACTTCGTCATGGCTCATATCTTCAAAAAGATACAGATTGATAATCATTTTGGGTATCCCTGTCAGCTGATCAATGACCGATTCTAAATCCGTCAGCCGGCATTCCCGCCATTCTTTCTCCAATAGATCATCGTCGCCTTCATCCTGAATTTCCAGATCGTCGATCGGCGTATAATACTGCTTATTCTTCCGTAAAAGAGAAATAGCCTTATTCACCCCCATCCTTCTCAACCAGGCTTCCACACTAAGTACCGCCTGCCATTTATCCGACTTTGAGAAAAACTCTATAAAAGTCTCCTGCAAAACATCCTCACTTTCCTCCTGATTTGATAAGATCCGATAGATCGAATTAAAAATCTTCTTCGCATAGCGATGATAGAGCTGTGCAAAGCCCGACTCATTACCGGATTGGCACATCGCTAATAACTCTTTATCGCTAAGTTGGTTTTGCACGTTTACTATTTAATATCGTTAATTCTTATGTTCTATTGTATAGTCGGATTGTTCTGGAAAATGTTGCAATTTAATTTTATTTTTTTCTAAAATAAATAACCAGCTGTTGCAGATCGCTAAAAATGAACTTTTTAATCCTTTAACCTAAAAAAAACACCCATGAAAAATTCCATGGGTGCCTGCATTAACAAATATATAGCATGAAGTTTTATGAACTCCTTAATAAGACTGCCTTTATTTTATTTTCACGTACGTTTCAATAATGGTATGTTTCACTCCTAATTCAGGCAAGTTCTCTTCCCCGCGTTGGATAAGGGTATCTCCTTTAAACTCCAGTTCAAAATCAAACTTTTTACTTTCCCAGTCGCGCAGGCTACAGTATTGCAGTCGCTCCTGATATTTTTTACCATCAAACGAATATGTTCCACCGCCTGCAATAAAATGAGGCTCCTTTCCTTTTCCCTTTTCCTTATCATGATTGAAAAACGAAAAATGATCATCGTTGAACATTTTAAACATTTCAGTTTTTGCTGTATCGGTGAAAGCTGTCACCGTATCCTTCTCTTTGATGGTCTTCGCTTCTAAGAGTCTGTATGTTCCGCTCAGCTTGTTGTTTTTTGTAGTCTCATTTTCCGTCTTTTTCTCACCTGCATTATTGCAGGAAAAGACGATGCAGGGCAAGGCTGCGATCAGTAAAATTTGATGTTTTAGGTTCATATTATTTTATAAAAGGTTTAAAGAGGCCAAACTACGAAAGTTCAGCCTCAAAAAAAACAAACCATTGTGATTATTTATCCCACCAGACCCGGCCTGCAAGATTATCACCGCCAGGTACTGCTGCAGCAGCAGCTTTGAAATTTTCACCGTTAATAGCCTCTTCGGTAGAAGGGTATGGAAAACGACGTGGAATAGTTCCACCAGTAGCGTTTCCAGGGTAGTTTACAGGCACCAGTTCTGGAAATCCCGTGCGTCTCCAGTTGGCCCAAGTTTCATAAAAGTCAAGCATCGTAATCGTATGCGCCCAATACTGTGTATTAATCTGCTCCAACCCCTTACTTGCGTCATAAGGATTTGCAGTAGCAAAAGACTCTGCGACCGCATCCGGAACCGCTAATTCTGCATCATATTGATTCAAATATGTAATAGAAGCTTTCAATCCATTTTTGTAATGCTCAGCAGCCGATCCGCCAATGCCCCACCGTTGTGCCGCTTCAGCTTTCAACAACTCTGTCTCAGCATAGGTTAGTATAAATGTGATACCATTCCGCTTTATCATCTTTGGATTTGGCGATGAATAGTCGGGAAACGTCGTAAAACTCGGATCACTGCCAATTCTATATTTAGGATCCGAACTCAGGTCCTTTCCATTTGGCATTCCTTTTTGAACGGCGGCATTACTTACATAATCTGGATTCTGGGCTTTAACATCGTCTTTTAAATATAATTTAGTCACTGCTACTAAACCTAAACGAGGATCATTATTTTTCTTTAGAAAATCAATAAATGTATTCGACCACTTCACATAATAGCATTCCTGTCCCCCATCACCCAACAAGACTTGTGAATTTCTATTCTGAGTCACGCGCGAACCACTTTCATCGTGTGTGATGTATGCATTTTCGGTATTATTAGTCAATGTATTCGCTACAGCTTTCGTAGCATATTGTTTTGCTTTAGCTTCATCCACTTTTACTAGGCGCATCGCTAGACGCAACAAAAAGGAATTTCCAAAACGTTTCCATTTATCAATATTCCCTTTATAGATTACATCCCCAAAAACACGATCGCCATCTGTCTTTAAAGCGGCGACTGCTTCGTCCACTTCTTTTAGTAGATCTGTATAGATATCCTGTTGTTTATCAAACTTGGGTTTATAGATCTTTTCATAAAATCCAACACCTGCTTCTGAATAAGGTACATCGCCATAGAGATCGGTTAGCCTGGCAAAGATAACGGCACGCCAGATACGGGCTACCTGATATAAGTTATTCAGCTCCGGTTTACCTTTGGTATTGACAATAACGTCCTGAATATTCCTTACTTGCTCAATATACGCTCCTACTGTTCCGTTTCCCCAGTAAGCGGCAGTATACCCTTCATTTAGCAAATATTTATCACCTGCCCAATAACTGATTACTGTAGATAATCCCTGCATCATCGTCGCCGAATAAATCAAATTTCCGCGCCAGGTATCATAAGCAAAGTCAAAACTGCCCGTATAGAATAATTGAGATGAGGACAAAGTATAATTGGGATCCCAGGTTTCCTTACCATAAGAAATTGGATCAGTATTTATTTTTTCAAAATCTTTTGTACAGCTGCCCATCACACATAATAGACCAAGGGCAAGCGTAGATATAATCGGTTTAATCATTGCTTTCATTTCAGTTTAGGTTTAAAATTTAACACTTAAGTTCGCTCCAAACGTACGGATGGCCGGTACACCCCCCAATTCAAGACCTGGGAATGTTGCATTATAACTTGATTCCGGATCAATATTATCGGTTTTACGCATTAATGTAAAGAGGTTCCGTCCCACAACACTTACATTTAAAGATTTAATTTTATTATTAAACATTGCTGTTGGGAAGCTGTAACCAATAATTAATTGTCTAAATTTTATAAAGTCGGCACTGTTGACAAAGTTCTTAGAAACGTTGTTGGCTGTGTTTTCGTAGTATTTAGCAGCCGCTCTTCCGATCTCCTCACGTCTTTCCACTGTATGCTGATGCAATCCCCAGATATATCCATAATAGTCTGTTGCCGAGAACAATTTCCCGCCCCATTTACCATCAATTAGGAAAGACAGATTGAAATTTTTATAGTTAAATTCATTATTCCATCCGGCAAACCATTTATTCATTGCAGATCCATAAGCTTTTAGTTCGCCACGGTCAGGTGAACCATCAGCTAACTTTACGATGTTACCATCCTTGTCATATTTGTTATCATAAGCCATGACCTGAAATGCGGACAGTCCCACTTTATTCATGATAAATCCAACATTGGAACGCGAGGTTGCAACGAGCTGATCCTTCAAGCCATCTGCCAATGAGATGATCTTATTGTCATTATAAGATCCATTTAGCGAAGAAATCCATTTAAAGTGTTCAGCTTTAACGATGGTCGCTGAAATCAATGCTTCAAAACCCTTGTTTTGCATTTCTCCCGAATTCAGCACAGCTGCTGCATAGCCAGTTGCCGGTGTTGTCGTATTGAAGATAATTTCATTCTTGGATTTCTTGTTGTACCAGGTCAAATCTAGATTCAAACGATCGTTCAGTAAGCGTAGTTCAGCACCGATTTCCAACTCATTTGCAATCGAAGCCTTTAATGAAGTGTTTGGTATATTCCTATTATTAATCGAGCCCAATGGTGCTCCATTTAAATTTTCACCTCTAAAATTATAGCTCAATAAGGTCTGATATGGATCAGTAGCCTGCCCCACCTGAGCAAAACCTGCTCTTAATTTACCGTATGACAACCAAGACGGTTTGAAATACTCCGAAAATATGAATGATCCTGAAACGGAAGGATAGACTGAATTCAATTTATTGTTGTAACCCGGCGTTGCCAAAGTAGAATACCAATCCGAGCGCAAGCTACCGGTCAGATAAAACACATCCTTATAGGCAAACTCGGCTGTACCATATACAGACTGAGTTTCCGACTCGCTTTCCAGGTAATTGACAGATTTATTTTTGGCATTTAATATATTATAAACGAAAGGGATAATAAAATCGGTTCCTGAGTTCGTTAACTGCGACATCTTTGTATTGCGATAGCTAGCACCGATATTTGGTGTTATTGTATAATCACCAAAACTAAAAGCTTTGCCCACTAAGACATCCGCATTGATATCTGCAAATTTTGTATCCTGTTCATTTATTTTTCCATACTCATAATAGGCTGTTCCGGTAGGTAGAACATTTCGGTAATGATCTGTATAGGCATCACGACCAGCACGCCCCTGGATAAATAGTCCATTTTCAAGCGTATATTTCGCCGTTAATGAAGCAATTGAGCGATCTCTTTTTGTATTATTCTGGAACTCGTAAGCTGCAAACCAAGGGTTGGTCGCGTAGGTATTACCTGTTGTAAAAGGAAGCTCGTACCCGTTTTCTTTCTTCCAAGGTTTTAAATCGTTCACATTGACACTGGTTGGCAGGAACATCGCGTTAAAATTAGCATTACCTGACATATCGGATACCATGGGTCTGTTTTTTACTTGTTCCAGGATCATGTTGTAACGCGCATCGATGGTCAATCTTTTCAATGGTTCAAATAGACCGACCAAATTAAATGATTGTCGGTTTAAGCCCGAATTGGGAACAACAGAATTGTTTTTAACGTCTGTACCCGAGAAACGGATTGAACCGCCCTCAAATGTTTTATTCAAAGCCAAGGTATTTGTC
Organism: Sphingobacterium sp. CZ-UAM; assembly: GCF_002000245.1. GTDB lineage: Bacteria > Bacteroidota > Bacteroidia > Sphingobacteriales > Sphingobacteriaceae > Sphingobacterium. The sequence goes on from NZ_MTCM01000007.1 coordinate 108,588, forward strand.
CAAGTTGAACCTGTCCGATAAAAACGTCCCAGATTACCCGATTGGTAGGAATATGGTCGCGATACCCCGTCAAACTGAGGCACCTGGCTACCGTCCAATTTCGCGCCCCAGCTAGATCCCCCAACCTGTGCAGCAGCCTTGCCATCAGCAGGTTTTTCACCGTTTGCCCCCTGACCATAGATTTGTTGCCAATTCGTTTGGTCGATAATTCTTTCCGCGACATAATTGCTATTAAAATCGATGGAATTACCTTTTCCGGATTTGGTCGTAATTAAAATAACCCCCGCTTTAGCCCGCGAACCGTATAATGCGGAAGCCGCCGCTCCTTTCAATACCGAAATACTTTCGATATCATCAGGATTGATATTACTGATTGCATCGCCCAGATCCGGTGCATTGTCCCATTGACTCCCCGAGTTTCCCCTAGAATTCGCATTGCCAACACCCACGGGCTTGCTCTCCATTGGAATACCATTGATCACATATAAAGGCTGATTGGACTGCGAGATACTGGAAACTCCACGTATGGTAACATTCGACGCAGCCCCTGCTCCACCTGAAGTAGCACTAATATCCAAACCGGCTACTTTTCCGACAAGCGAATTCATCACATTATTTTCACGTGCTGTGGTCAACGACTCGCCAGCGACTTGTGTTACGGAATAACCCAAAGAGCGTTTTTCCTTTTTCATGCCCAATGCTGTCACCACCACCTCATTTAACATTCTGTTGTCTTCGATCAAGATGATTTTCATATCACCATCCTTCGTTACGGGCACTTCCTGTGATCCATAGCCTGCAAAAGAAACAATTAAGGTATTACCGGTAGCCGCATCGATGGAAAACCGACCATTCGTATCCGTCGCACGCCCTACAGCAGTACCTTTAACACGTACGCTCGCTCCTGCTAAGGGATTTCCCTTATCGTCTGTTACGATACCTGAAACAACGACTTGCTGTTGTTGACTAATCACTACAAGCCCCTCTTTGGAAACCGAGTAAACCAGCCCACTTTTATTGAAAAGCTTCGCCAAAACATCCAATACCTTCGTATTATTGACATTGACAGAAACCTCTTTATTTAAATTCTCATTTGTCGAATTATAGACAAAATAATAATCACTTTGCTCTTCGATCAGTTTAAGTACCTTGCTTAGTTTGGTTTTTTGAACATCCAAGGACACTTTTTTTTGGGAAAATACAGATGCTGAAACATTGATTACAGCACACGTAGTCATAATTAAGGCTAGTTTCATCCGGATAATGAATCTAAAATGCACAATATATCCATTGCGCATTTGCAATAAGCAATTTTTAATCATATTTTAGTGTTGGTTAAAATTAATATTAAGCAGCACGCCCCAATGTTGCTGCTTTTGGTTAATCATTTTTTCAATGAAGGATGGTGTTGGTCCACCATCCTTTTATTTTTCTGAGATAGTTATTTTTTTCCCATACAATTCAAATTTAAATGGTTCGACTTTCTGTAAAGCACTCAATACCTGAGTAATATTCTCCTTGCTAAAGGTTGCCGTGAAGCGATAGGTTTTTAATTGCTCACTTTGAAGCTGAATATCCACATCATACCAGCGTTCCAATGTCCTTCGTAAAGATTCGAAATCTTGGTCCACGATTTCTAATCTATTTTCCTTCCATGCGATATCGGGTATTTCGGTAGTATTTGACTCCACAACGGGAATATTTTCGATGGCTATTTCCTTAATGGGCAGCTTACTTGGGCTTGGCTTATTACCTTTGCTTGCATTTATCGCAAGCTCAGCTTGGTTTTTAAATATGGTAATCTTTTGATTTGGCTTGATGACAACAGAATTCTCTCGCTGTCCTTTGCTTTTCATCTCAATAGAACCCTCCACCAGTACAGCTTCGGCCGTTGGTTCTTCGGGATAACTTTTCACATTGAAGGTCGTACCCAAAACTTTGATATCAAAATCAGAAGCCTGCACCATAAATGGTTTTTCCTTATTCTTTGCGACCTGAAAATACCCTTCGCCAACTAATCGCACCTGACGCAAATCCGCATTAAAATCCGAGGACAGCTCCAGTTTACTCGCCGAATTGAGGGTAACGGTGCTCCCATCAACAAGCTCAAAGGTCTTTTTTTCACCCTTTTTTGTCTGATAAACCTGGCCAATATGTGTCATTGGCTGTGGAACAATATCATCCGCAGGGGCTGAATAGTACCATAACCCCGCGGTCACTATAGCAACAAACACCGCAGCAATAGTTGCCCACTTTTGCCAGCTCATCTGGCGGATGGATACAGATTCTATTGGCACATGTTGGAGATCTGTCTTCAATCTTTCCAGCTGTTCATGGATAGATTTACGGTTTCCAACTAAAATTTGATAAAGGCGTTTTGCTTTTAGGATCGTTTCGGCCTGCTCCGGATGATTTAAGCAGTATTGTTGCCAGTAAAGGACACAGTTTTTATCTTCTCCTGAACAATACTTTTGAAAAGTATCGTCTATCAAAAAATCTTCTAACTGTTTATAATCTTTTTGGCTCATTCTAATGGGTATTTATCCTATAGTGCCCAAGAGCTAATCTTTTTCCTAAGAAAAAAACAAGATATTTTACAAATACCTAATATACAGTTATTTATTTTTTTAATTAACGTAAAAAGCTATAGGGTACCGCCGCAGTTTACCAGACCATTCCTCGCAAAGATATTAGGCTTAACGTTCAGCCCTTAAATATCCTTCAGCTCTTCCCGCAATATCTTTAAGGCATCGTAAAGCGTATTGTACGCTGTTTTTACCGACATCTGCGTGATTTCTGAGATCTTTTCGTACGTATAACCTTCAAAAAATTTAAGGTTGACTAATTGTTTTTGACGAAACGAAAGTTTCTCCAATGCTTCTTTTAAACGGATCTGAATAATCTCATTGGTTTGCACCTTGATCACAAACTCTTCATAAGGCATTTCAATCCATTCATCCTCCGCTTTTACATTCTGGAGTGCCGTATTGATTTTATGTTGCTTTTCGATTAAGCGTAGCATACGCCTTTTTAGGAAGGTAATGAGGTAGGACTGTACATTTTCAACGCGTTCAAGCTGCGTTCTTTTTTCCCAGATCTTGACAAAAACCTGATCCGTCGCTTCGCTTGCTAGATCCGTATCACCACAGGTACGAATTCCAAAATTAACAAGCTCCTGATAAAGTGCTCCGTACAGATCAAAAAATGCGGCCTCGTCTCCAGTACGAATACGCTCCCACAACAAGCGGTACCCCATTTTATTTCTCATAACAAAAGCATATCATCCGTATTAAAGCTAATATAAGTCCCTATTTCCAAAAGTATAAACTTAATCCGTAAAAGGAAAAAGTTTTTATCTTTAGGTATACTTATCTTGTATAGGCTCCTAAATTGTCATTGCCAAAACCATATCAATCATTTGGGTCAATAATCGTAAATTAGTCGCTTCAAAACCTTATACGGTAAAATTGATAAGTAAACATCAGCAAATTAACAATTAAACAATCAGGCTTCTTATAGCTATTTAAAATATATTCAATGAAAACCATTTTCGCGATCATCGGTAGCGCGAGCGCACATTCATCCAATCATCAGCTCGTACGTCATCTCCAACATAAAGTAAACCCCGAGGCCAATCTAGTCCTCTTTGACCGCTTGAAGGAACTGCCACATTTCGATCCTGAAGAAAGCACCTCACAACCACCCATCGAGATCGTTGCCTTGCGTCAGGTCATTCAGGACGCAGATTTGATATTGTTCAGCAGTCCGGAATATATTTTCAGTGTACCCAGCGGATTGAAAAATCTACTCGAATGGTGTGCCGCAACAACAGTTTTTACAGAAAAGCCCGTCAGCATTATTACAGCTTCGGCACAAGGGGAAACGGGACATGCCGAACTACAACGCATTATGCAGGGACTTGGAGCCCAACTTGATCCCGAAAGAAACCTCCTTATTCAGGGCGTCAAAGGAAAACTGGATGCAGAGGGAAATATCTGGGATGACAAACTTGAGCAACAACTTGATCAGCTGGCAAAACAGCTTACAAAATGCTAGCTAAAATACCAATGCATGATCCCAAATAGCATAACATTGTAGTAAAAAGCAATTTAAAATAGACAAAGATTGCTAACTTTACAGCATGCAAGAACAAGTCAACAATCCATTACATGGAAAACGGTTGGATACAATCATCGAATATTTAGTGGAATATTATGGATGGGAAGAATTGGGGCAAAGGATATCTATCCGATGCTTCAATGAAAATCCGAGCGTAAAATCTTCACTAACTTTCTTAAGGAAAACTCCTTGGGCCCGTGAGAAGGTTGAACAACTGTATCTAAAAACCCTAGGTAAAAAATAATCTTATTTTCAGGATAATGCAAATAATCTGATTATTAAGCATATCTTTGCCGCCATGAAAAAAATTGCCGACTACCGTAAGTTGTTAAATGTGGATAAATCAGTGGATCTCAAAACCCTAAAATCCACCTATCGGACCATTATGAAGGAATGTCATCCGGATAAATTTGTCAATGATGAAGAAGGACGTTTGGCAGCGGAACAAAAAAGTGTGGAAATGATTGAAGCTTATCATTTCTTGGTAAGCATCTGTCCAGAGACAATTGAACAACAATTACCTATCTATACTGAGACAATCACAAATTCAGGTATTCAGGATATCGATTGGAAAGCTCAAGTTTTAACGATCACTTTTCACGATGGTAGCCAATATGAGTATTTTGGTGTCCAACGAAATGACTATATAAAATTTGTCAATGCAGATTCATTGGGACGGTTTGCACGTAGACATGTTTTCCATTCCTATCCTTATCGGAATGTGTTGAAAACTGCCACAATTGTTGCGTAGTTAACGCGTAATTCCAAATGATCATTATACATACGAGTCTATAGCCTCTGTATCGGTTAAAGCATTAGCGCCCTTTGTTGTTTCAACAAAGGGCGCTAACGTAAAATGTTAAATGTTTAAAAGCTACTTATATAACAACGGCACATACCAAATAGTTTTAATTTTATAATTTTAACATTAACCCCGCTGTTCCACCACCATAAAACGTGTTTCTCGCACGGTCTCTTCCCCAGGGCTTCCAACGGGTACCACCACCTGATATAACATCTTCATCCCGCTCAGCATAATTGAAACTGGGCGCCACAAATATAGACAAGGCATCCGTCAACTTATACGTAGGAATGACACGAAAAGAAGATCGGTGATTGTCCAACAATTTAAAATTGTCCGTTAAATGATTACGTGACGCAATTTCCGTACGGAGTGCAAATTTGGACCTATTCAATAGCACAGCCCCCAGACCTGCTTCAAAGAAATATTTCGAAGGTCCATCATCCGATAGAGCCGCACCTACCGATAGGACACTATAGAGCACACGGCCTCCGGAACGAAACTGTAGCGAAAGATAACGATCCGCGTCTATGGCCAATGCAAGGCTTTTTTCTCCGTTTTTTATTAAATTTAATAGCCCGATCGGGTAATCACTACTATCGGCAATGTTAACTATTCCTGCAAGCTGAAATCCCTTTACTTTTTTTGCCCTGTTGGCGATACCTGCTATTTGGATGCCCACATCGCCACTGCTGTTGTTTATCACCCCCGCTATTTGGGTTGTTTTTCCGGCTTCCCGCACTGTATTGGCAACTCCGGCAAGCTGAACGCCCCGTACCGTATCGGCCTTATTCAATACGCCACCAATCTGGACTCCCTTAACGGTTCCAAAAACCCGATTGCCTACCCCAGCTAACTGTACACCACCTACATTGCCACCTACGGTATTAAACACGCCGGCCACCTGAACCCCCTGCATATTATATTGGTTGATATTGAATACCCCGCCAAGTTCAACGCCTTTCACCCCCGCGGTTGCACCGCCGATGATATTTAATGAAAACTTATTGACAATCTGTGACCGTATAAATCCATGTGAGCTTAGCCCCGGTGTCATGGATATCTGATAAGGACTATACAAGAACATTCCGCCGAGATTCATGTTCTGTATCTGTTGGGCAGGTGACAGGAATATCCGACCAAAAAAAGATTTATAAAGGCCATGATCTTCTTCATAGCCTTCAAAGTAACCATATTCACGTTTCTTTTTGTCACCCGTCTGCGCTTCAATAGGAAAAATAACCATCACACTGGTATCCCGAAACATCTCTTTACTCACATTCACCGCAATCAGATTACTTCTTTTCTTGACATCCAGTTCAAAATAACCATTTTTGTCCGTCAATGTAGATAATAAAGCGCTACGGTCGAAAATACTGGCATTGGAAATTGGGTTATTCGTTCGGACATTTTTGATATATCCGGTAATGACAACCTTATCTTTCCTCGGAGTCTGTACCTCAAAATCAACCGACATTCTTTGCGGTGTATATTGAACGATAATATGTTTGCCTAATTCCTTAAAGCTATACTCCTTGCCCAAAATCCCATCGAGATAATCATATAAATTCCCCTTATAAGCCCGGGGATAAATAACGCTATCCATCTGTAAAATATTTCCATTGAAAGAAAACAATACATCCTGCCGTTCCTTTAATAGCTGAAAGACTTCACCGACCGTTATTTTTGAGAAAGCGGGCATCTGAACTTCCGCCGCGAGCTTTTGCTGTGCTAGCCCCCAATGAAAGGAGCATAGCAGGGAGAATAGGAGATAAAACCTGATTCGCTTTATAAGAAATAGTGTCATGATGCTATCTGTACAATTTTGCTTCGAAAACATGTTATCGCTTTTGATTATTTGTTAAGTGAATTTCTTTGCCCTGAACCTCGACCTTTAAGTCCAGGCTCTTTGCCATCACCTTTAGTATTTCGGTCAGGCTATTTCTTTCAAATTCGGCTGTATACGGTATTTGTTGAAGGCTGGGATCATCTATAATAACTTTATAGTCATACGCACGGGTAAGCAGCTCAGCGACATCCTTCAAGGGTGTATTCACAAAATTAAACTTACTGTCTACATAGTATTTATAGAATTTATCCTGGACAGGCTTTTTTTGTACAGTTGCAGTATCGGCATCCCTTATCGTAAGCATCTGATCCGGCCGTAGAAAAATCTCCTTGTCGGCATAGGCTACTTTGACCAGTCCGGTGGCGACGATGACCTCTGTTGCTTTGGGAATGCGACGCACATTAAAACTTGTCCCCAGTACCGTAATTTTCGAATTCCCTGTCTCGATCACAAAAGGATGCTTTTTATCCTTTTTCACCTGAAAAAACACCTCTCCCTTTTTCAATTTGACATTTCTGTTTTTATTACTCCAGGTACTCGCATAAGCCAGCTCCGTATTTCTATTGAGTGTTACCGTAGACCCATCTGGCAATGAATCCCTAAGCACAGCTTCTTGGCTCACAAGATGCATTTCCTCGCGCTGCGAACGGTCGAATACGTAGAATCCTACCATACAGACCAGCAGAATGCTCGCCGCAGCCCACCAGTTCCATTGAATCACATTTGTTTTCATTGTGGGGATTCCGGTAAGCTCCGATGCTCTCCTGTCCCTAACAATTTTAAAATTCATCCAAGCCTTATCCACATCCACTTCTGGAACTTCCAGAGGCTTAGGTAAGCTATCCCATAACTTTTTCATTTGCAAATATGCCTCCCTATTATTAGCGTCTTTTTCCAACCATTCCTCTACGATCGTACGTTCGGCTTCATTCGTTTCCCCGACCATATATCTTTCTAGTAGTTCCTTGTTCATCGCATATAGATAAGATAGAAATACGTTCTTCACTTTTAAGTATTCCGCTCTGTTGGCAGGATCCTGTTCCAACCAGCTTTGCACCAAATTATTCTCCGATTCATTGGTTTCCCCAACGATATATCTTTCCAGTAATTCCTTATTCATAACATATAGATAAGATAGAAAATAATCAATGTTAAATAATCCATAAGCTCAATACGTAGGTGACGCAATGCTTTGCTCATATGCCCCTCGACTGTTTTTATCGAAAGATCCAACGTAGTTGCAATATCCTTGTATTTCATCTCCTGAAAGCGGCTCAGTTCAAACACCGTCCTACTTTTTTCGGGCAATTCGGCCAGAGCCACCCTAAGTTTCTTATCCAGGTCCTTGCTGCTTTCGTCTACAGCTGGTTCCCATTCCTGTCTGTGCTGTTCATAAGACTGATATTTGAGCTTACGTTGCTCCTTCTTAAGAACATTCATGCTTTCATTATAGATCGCACGATAGAGGTAAGCTTTCAGCGAAGTGTGGATCTGCTCCTCCCAATCTTTCTCCCATAACCGCAGAAATACTTGCTGTACGACCTCCTCGGCCCCATCGCTATCCCCCAGATACCTAAAAGCATAACGATGCAATTCCTTGTAATGCGCCCGAAAAAGCTGCTCGAAATTCTTTTCTTTATTTTCCGACATTGGTTAAATCTACCATTTGATTAAACAATCTACTTTATACTAAGACAACACAAGTAATCATTACCCTTATTTATTTTTTACTTTTTTTTCTTGCTGATAATAATATCGCACCAACTTACTAATAAACTGCCAGCCCAAGTTCATCAAGTATATACAGCCCGCTGGAATTAAAGTACGACAATGATCGATCAGCTATCCAAGATTGGCACTAAAGGTAATTATCTAAAAATAGAAAAATGTTTTTTTTCTAAGGGTATACTGATTTTCCGTTGTCATAGTATAAAGCGACACGAAAAACTAGATAATAAAAAATAGTATTAAAATGAAAACAACAATTAAAGCGGCCTTAGTGGCATTCACATTACTAGGAATAACAGGAACGGGACAAGCTCAGGAGGTCACCTATGGTGTACACGTAGGAAGCAACTATCACATGACCTCATTTGGAAACAAGTCCGTTAAAGACAATAACGGTAAAGTAGGAGTTTCTGTTGCCGCATTCGCGCGGATCGGAGATCGTATCTTCTTTCAACCGGGCATCGGAGCTAGTCTTTTGCGAAAAGAGTATACTTTTGAAGGTAGCCAAAAGACCCCTAAGTTCTATCAGGTCAATCTTCCACTTCAAGTTGGGTATACATTTTTACAAAATGGTGATTTCAGTTTCCGTGGCCTATTGGGGCCGCAATTGAATTATGATCTGAAGACTGTCAAATCCGGTCCTACTACAGAGTATAAGAAATTCTCCTTTGACGGTAGAGCTGGAATCGGCATTGATGTCAGTAGCTTTACAGTAGATGCCTATTATAGCCATGGGTTCACCAGCGTGGATAAAACACTGGATGCCAAGAATAAAACCGTCGGTATTATGGTTGGCTATAAATTCTAATAGCGGTTTATTAAAAAAAAACAGCTATTAGAAAAACCACAAAAAATACAAATGCCCTTGACGATTGAAAATAGCGTGCAAAGCTAGAAAGGGGGAGAAGTCATAAGAGAATGTCCGAAATTTAGTCCCTTAAAATTTCAGGCATTCTCTTTTTTTCAATTAGATTTTATTTTTTGTCAATAATTACTATTTTAGCGCTACCAAAAATTTTTCCTAAAAAAAGAGCTTAGGATCATCCTATCTCAGGTTATTGGAATAATTCGGGATGTAGCGTAGCCCGGTATCGCGCCAGCATGGGGTGCTGGAGGTCGTCGGTTCAAATCCGGCCATCCCGACAGAAAAAGAAAGACCACTTCATTTTAAGAATGAAGTGGTCTTTCTTTTTTATAACTTGAGATTCAAGCAAACCCTTTGGATAAATCAAATTTCGGCCACCACCAGCTTCTGTTCCAACATAAAAGTTACTATCCATTTACTCCCGATTTTAAAAGCGTTTAAATTATTGGGTGTATTATCACTGGATTCCGTTTCCAATGGTACATAAGAATAAACAAGCTCAGCTTCTCCCTCTTGTTTAAATGTAGAGCCATTGATTAAAACCGTCTTTATGCCATGCGTGAATGTGTCTCCATATTCATAAAAGAAACGAAAATTATCCCCATCTGGAAGCATGATATACCGATCAAAAAGATGATCCTTTAGTTTGATCGATGGTATGGACTTTTTTTGAGTGATCGGATAAAACCAAAGTTCATTATCGGCTTTATCAAAATAAAACGCCTGTTTATCAGCAGACAGATAGCGGGGATGCCATGGTAAATTAGGAGGCAGCTTCACTGTTTCAACAGGTTCCAATTTAGCATTGAGCGATAGGTGATAGATGACCTCGTTTAATTTAAACAGCAATGGAAAGTCCGGCGAAATGGTATTCATTGCTGCTGAGGGTAGATACTCGATTTTTCCTTTGGCAATATGTGCTTCTGTTAACAACCTGTCTACATTTTTTTGCGCTATTATCGCCCCTGTCTTACTGTTGATACATAACATTTCATAATTTACGGTCCGATCCTTATGATAAAGGATATAACTATGCTCCGGAGTCATATAAGTATGATCGATGATCATATCCCGTACCAACGACAACAACTTTTTGGAAGCCCGTTCTTTATAAAATGTGGTCTTTTCATTGCTTGGTTCCGCACTGTATTGCCCCCATTGGAATAGCTTATTGATGGTGAATAGCGTTCCATTTTCAACCCTAAAATCAACGAATTCCGCTGCATTTGGTTGTTGTGGAGAAGCAATTTTACCGACCTGTATACTACTGTCAGCAGGATTTATACACAATAGTTGCTGATCCTTAAAATTCAGGTAATTTGGCTGTGGGTGTAAGCGGATGATTTTGTCCTTTGCTTCATCTAAAGCAAATAGTCCGTTCGTGTTTTCTTGAAATGTCTTCGTCCATACTTTCGCTCCCCTTTTTTTGAACTGATCTTTGGGATTAAGACTGATTACCTTATCTAACCAGGTTTTCCATTCATGCTGTGAAGCCTCGGCCGCCGGTACGCCCAAAGATTCCATCTGGTTACTGACATCATTCAACCTTTTTCTCGCAAGATCAGCCACCGTAGTAGGTCTGTAATCATGTATGGCATATCCTCCATCAGTTGTTTCAGCACAGCCCACATAGTGAACCATAACCTGTTGATTATTGTCTAAATGATCTATCCACTGTGGCACATGGCGCAGGTCGCGATAATCAGAGAAAATAGACCATTCGATGGTATCTTTTAATGTAGGCTGGTTAAAAATAGTGACTGGATAACGGTCATTTTCTGAAGCAATCTTGTCTTTATTATGTGCATTGAAAAACGTAACATTCTTTGTATAATAACAGTTTTCCATACCCGGAACAGCAACTATCTCAAACGTAAAATCCCGGTCATAGGTAAAAAATAAGTTTTCCCTATCCGGAAAAAGAGGGATCAATAAAATATATGCTGTCCCCAGCCTTTTGGCATCCGCTTGACTTAAATGTAGGAAAAAACCATTTTCAGGAAGATAGATATCACCTTTATTAAGTACAAAAAGTAACTTTTCCATTGCAGCACTTAATTGAATAACCTGGTTATTCGACTTGAACTGCCCCCTAACTGACTGCACTTTTTCCGACGTATCCACTCTTGACTGAAGTTTTCCCTGATTTTCCACCGATTTGCTATTACCGTGGCATTGGCAAAATGCTATGATCAATAATACCAAATAGAGCTGCCTAAAGATCATTCTTACCATTTATTTCATCTCTTGTATAATTAATTCAATTTACATCTTTTTTATTGAATACAAAATACCATAAAACTATTGTGGTTTTACAGCTATCAACGACAAAGAGAATTAAAACATACGTTGGTCTTGCTCAAAATAAATGTGCCTGATCAACCCCGGCCAATAGGCTGTTAAGTTTCCTTTTTGAAGCTGATCAAAAAAAACAGCATCTGACTGATTGATCCCTCGGACAGCTTGACCTCCACGAACAATAATACCTTTATTCGTCAATTGCTGTACGGCGGCCTGTTGAAGTAGGAGTTCGAATTTATTCTTAGGCTGCTTACGCTGGCTTATCTGCTGTAGAAAGTCGGTTTCACCATGACTGTTACCCATTTTCTTTTGTAGATAAGCTGCGAGCCAGTCCGCCAGAATTTCATTTTTACCTTCCGGATAGGGTTCTCCTACCCCCAGTTGCACCGGCCAGGCTCTTGATTCTTCCACCTTCAGATTTGCTTCTTTATATTTTTTTTGTTGCAGGCATTGATAAGCCAGCATTAATTTGGTCTGTACATAGTAGTTATGTCCTTCTGTCGCTCCTTCAAAAGGAAGGATTTCGACCTTTTGCAATTCACGTTCAGCGAGCAGATATTCTTTATTTAACAACAAAGTCCGTACATGGGCTAAGGTCAGGATATAGTTTTTGGGAAATGCCAGATGATACTTCCCACTAACCTCGAGTGCCTGATCGTAATATTTCCCTTTATTTAACAATTCGACCAAACGCAGGCCATAGCGCCATTCATGTGGTTCCGCTGTTGTCGCTTGTCTCATCGCTGTAATGGACTGATCGATCTGCTGATCTTCTTCAAGGCTAGATTTCACGGCAAAGTAAGCTCCAAAATCCGATGGTTCAGTACTTACCGCATCCAATAGCCGCTTCGCTTTCCCCCCCTGATTTCGGAAACGATAAAGTAATGCCTGCAAATAAGCAACTTTCCAATTTTTCAACTGCTCGCCTGCCCATTCAAACACCGGTCCACTTTCTTCACGAAATGGAAACACAAAGGCTGGATTGGAAGCTGCCGCTCTTGCCAAATATTCCTGACTCACTGTAGGATTAGTTTTGGTCAGCCAGGCCAGCCACAATAACATCTCTGTATTTGGCTTATTTTTATTGAGTACAGTAGCCGCACGTTTATATTCATGTAGATCGGCATACCAAATGGCCAGTTCAAAACATTTTTCCGAAGCAAATTCCTGCCTGGATAGCACTTCATTTTTCTCTTCAAATTGAATAAAGGCATTGAATGGATCGTTGCGAACAATCCGCTCATAGGATGCCGTATCCAATGCTGTTCCTTGCCGCTTTTGAATGAGCAGCCGCAATTGCAATGCGTCTATATTTAGTCCGTTCGCCACTAATGCTTTCTCCACATAGGCCAAAGCCGGTTCATCCTGTTTGATCCGGTAATGGCACTTGGCAAGCTGTAAATAAGCCGCACTGCGCCAATTTGGATCCAGCGAAGCTACTTCAAAGCCATCCAGAGCATCATGCGTTCTTTCGAGCTTGACTGCGGCCAAACCATAATAGTAATTGGCTGCAGCATCGTACGTATCAATCGCCAATGCTTGACGCGCATAATCGTAACATTGCCTATAATCCATCCTGAACCAGGCAAGTTTGGCCTTCTCCAACAACAAATCCAATTGGGGTACTTGCTTTTCGGTCAACCTGTTTAGCAAAGTTTCTGCTACCCCATATTGTCGAAACCGGAGCAAATCTCGTACTTCGAGTAGCTTGGTTTGATTGCTATCGATCATCGTTTCACGGCTTGGTTCAGTAGGTCGATCCAATGTGCTAGCAATATCATGCTGTCGTAAATCAAAATAATCCCCTCCTAGTTTGAGATAATAGGGGCTGTCATCGCTTTTTAATTCCACAACAAGCTGTTTCACTTCCCCCACTCGAGCGGTTAGATAATTAGCTCCGAGCGGCAAGCCATTCTTGTCGAGTGCAAAAATGCTATCTTGTAATGGTCGTTTGGGATCAACGGTCAACAGTAGCTTTTTGGCTTGTTGTTTTACCTGTAGCGCAGCCGATAACTGAAAATCTTTCGGTTGACCTATTCCGGCAAAAGGCATCCAATACTCCGTCCATGAATCGCTCTGGTAAGGTGCGAATCCAATTTGCTTGAATGGCGTTAAACTACTTGACGGCACATTCTGATTGAATAATCGACCACTTTGAATCTCCACATATTGACCACTCCGGTCGGTCAGCAACTGCTCCCAGATCTGTCCATCTCCCGCCTGTGACCACAGAAATATTTTCTTACCCAATTTATCTTCACGCAGTGCATATCGGGCCATCCCATGATCGCGTTCCTTATAATATACCCCAAAGGCCTTGCTATGTGCTCCCAGCACATGATACGATTTCGAACTCCCAAATGCATTCTCCCGATAGTTGGACAGATCACGGCCTTCGCCATCAATGGGCCATGAATGCGCATCCCCGTCGTGGCCGATATACCGGTTGCCCGGATATAGGAACTTCAAGTCCTCGCCGGCCGCGACCCCCAGATTCATCCAGGTATAATAAGGTTGCTCAATGGCATTGCCATTCGACCAGAAAGAACGTGTCGAAAAATAACCCTTGTCTTTTTCCAAGCGAATTTCCAACGTCCAGTTGCTGCGGCTCAAAAGATCGAAAGCATGTATAAAACAACTTGCACTTCCATCCGCATGCTCCTGCAGTAAATAATCCACCGCTGTAGACGTGTTGGGGGTATGACCTATAATTCCATAATTCGCTTCAATACCACCACTGGTCCAAGGCCCTCGCATCGCGATATCTCTGAATTTTACGACTCCATTGTTATAGATATAATCCCGCTTTCCTATTTTATCATAAGCAGACCAGATCTTACCCCCTATTTCCGGCATAATCTGAACCCGGATATAATCGTTTTCTAAGATCACAGTCTTCCACTCCTTTTCAATGGCGGTATTTGTAAAACCATCAAATCGAAAATAAGGATACAATTTCTGTGCTGAAGCGATTGGGTCCGGATCCGAAAAAGGATAGGTTGTATACCGTTTTTTTACCTCAGCGATCTTTGTAGGGTTCTGCGCCAATACAGTTAATATCGCATGCCCCAATAGCGCTAACACGAGCCATTTTTTCATTGAAATATGTATTTATTCATTAGTCAACTAGTTGCCCGGAAGCTTTCAGATAAATGTGCCAACTCCAGCAATACGAGCATTCCACATCTTCTCCAAAGAACCCGGATTAACTCCCTAGGATATATAGGCTACTAGCTATTATTCTATTAGCAAAATGATCCCTTTATTCTTGGCAATAGAAATCTTATCGTTCATCTTATAAGCTGTACCAGATTGGAAATCGGCTATTGCAGGAATCGATAGTTTGGCCTTGTGGGGATCAATACCCAGTTTTTCCCAATCAACAACTAGCTGTACATCAACATCTGTATCAGCCCAGCTGGCTATCGCAACCATCGCTTTTCCGGGTTTGGTATAAACCGTTGCCAGTACTTTCTCGTTATCCGTTTTTACTGGAACGTTTGGTGACCAATAACCGATCATATTGCTCCCCTTGATACCGAAGTTATCCCAGGTCTTCCACAAGTCCTTCGGTGTCAGTTTTTGGTAGGGCATCCGATTGGTCATCCCATAGATCATTCCGCGCCATGGATTACCACCATCCTGAAGCATTTCGCCCATCAATCCAAAGGGGATACCACTCACTTCTGTTAAAAAGAAATCAGGTTGGTTATTTTCATAGTCAAAATATTCTCCAAACCATAATCTATTGAGATAAGGAAAATGTTCGAGGTAGAGATTCGCACTGTTGTTAAAGCCGTCGTTTTTATTATATTGATTCGCTGAGTGCAAATCAATCAGGCCCGATTTTCCATTTTTGGTCAACACGCGTTTGATACGCTTCATTGTCACCCGGTCAAAAGCAACATCATCCAGATAAATCCCATCAATACCAATATGGTCAACCAGCCAGTTCATACCCTCCACATAATAGTTGTGCCATCTGTTCATACCACTGTTGATTATCGCTGCATCTTTAAATTCTGGCACATACCAAGCCGCAATGTAATTTTTCCCCAGATGTTCCTGCAACCAGGAATAACCACCGCCTTTGCCCGGTGAAAATACCTCGGTACCTAGACTTCGTAATGGATAAAGTTCATAAACTCTATTGGAGACCTCCCGTACCGTATTGTAAATCTTCACTTTTAGTCCAGCTTGATGCGCCTGATCAATATATTGCTTCATCTCTTTGGTCGCAATAAATGGATAATTGATATAGGGATTGATCACATTGGCATGGTGGATATTGATGACGTTTGATCCACTGGCCACGACCGAATCTACTGGTTTATAAGCGTGATAATAGCGTTCGTTCCATTGTGCTTCGGTATTTATCGGATGGAATGGGGTAATTAATAGGTTAAAATTATAATAGAGTACCGCTCCTTTTTTAAGCTGACGTTCACCACTATAGCTATTGACCAATACCGATTTACCTTTGAGGCCGATATCTATTCCACCTTTATTCTCATTGCCCCAGGAAATTGGCAGCACCAACGGTTTTTGAAGATAGAAATTTGTGTTCAAGGGTCTTGAATAATGCTCATCGCGTAGTGAGAACTGCAGTCCCGCATTTACAGCACCAATCCAGCCACCATCCTGATTCTTATTCGCTACATCCCATTTCCAGACAAGCTGTTCCCGGCGCTTTCCTCCCTTCTGTCCCAAGCCCATAAAATAGTTTGCCTTGTCGGGCATAACCGGGATATGCATATTGACATCTTTTAAACTGATATCATTTAATGCGGTTAGCTTAACCACATAATGTAAATAACCATCAAATTCCAGTTTCCCTTCCACTTCCATAGTAAGGTCGGTCGATTCATTTTTGGCTATCCAACGGTACTCACCCTCATTTTTTTCTTTAAATTGTACACCCCCGGCTTTCAAGGGTATCTCCTTACCATCCGAGGCACGATAAAAATGAAAATGCACCGGTTCATACAACAATTCATTTGGCTTTGTCGAGATCGATGTCATTTCAGGCGTAAAAAAAGTACTGATCTGTTTGGGCAGACCACTTGCGCTCAGCTTAACTTCACGCCCCAGGAGCTGTAAGGTCGAATCAGCTGTCAATACAATTGGCGTATAGGGTGCAATAACTGTATTTTTTTGCGCCAATGTTGAGTTAAGCCAAGGCAGCCGCGTCATTTTCCAGGGCTGGTCAACACTAGCTAGTCCACTACCATTTTCCGAAACATGAAAGATAAGCTGTACCTTCTTCGCTGTCGCATTCTTTGGTTTGACGGTCACGGTGCCCGTATAAGTCCCCACAGGAATATTTTCCGGTACCTGCATACCGCACCATAGGGCTTGTACCCTATTCGAAGGTACATTTACGGTCAGGTGCATGGGCTCTCCTGTGTAGGCCGTACCCTGGGTATTCAAACAGTTCAAACTATTGGCAGCAATTATTGTCCCATCGCTGGACTTAAAATCAGAAAATGATATCTGAAGCGCTTGAAGATCTTGCTTCGGCGACCAAAGGCCCAATTGAAACGCATAATACTCGCCTTTTTGGGCATTCCCTTCAAGCTGAGACGGAGCTTTTGTTTTGGTCATCCACAATCGCGGGAGGTTGTTTTCCATTTTTATGGGCGACTCCCTTCGTTCAGGGAAAACAAAATAATCTTCTTTAGCATTGCGGTTTAAGAAACTTTTGACTTCCGCTCCGGTAGCCAACACTTCCATCGGATCATTGCTATTGTACTGATCCACGGCATCAAAGCGTTCAACACGAACACCTTTGGTGCTTATGCTTCTACTTTTTGCTGCTTGCGCCGGTGCCGATGTTGAATTTTTCAGATAGATTGCGTCCGGATAATTGCGGCTCCGCCCGCCCATTTTATACGGTAAATAATAGACATAATATATTCCCTTGCCTGAAGTCGGATGAAAACGCAAGCCTCCCGATTCGGCATTCATCCAGAGATAATTAATCGACCCGATATGTTTATTGCTCGCACTGTCCACGATAATCACCTGTTGGTTGGCCTCCACCCATCGGTTACGCCAGGGAATAGCTACCTGCACTTCTTTTTGGTCCGAGTTTACTTTCAATACCGCACGGTGGTTACCAAGCTGATCTGCATCCCATTTTTGCTTTTCAGGCGGATAAGCCAGCTGCGCATGGACAGCGTTTACTAAAAATGATACGGCAAGGATTGTTGCCAACTTAGGGTAGGCTGTTCTTTTCTTCATCATACAAGGTGTTAGGTGTACACAAATGCCTGTACACGTCGATATGTCACTATATTTATTAATCGTCCTAAAAATCATCTTGAGCTAATATGGTATACGCACTTTCACTCAAGATGACCTGATCTTTTTTTATGCATTAGTTTTTTCGATATTTACTCCAAATTTCTTCTGGAACATACACGGCCCGATAAGGTATAAAATAGGCGTTTAACTCCCAGAGCACATTACCTTTTTTATCTGTTATCAGTACCGATCCTGTCTTTGAACTTGTTTGCAGCAGATGACCATTCACTAATTCATAAGCACTTCCCATCCGCGCCGTGAATTGTTTTTTGGGGATAGGGGCCGCATAAGCCACTGTTGCCGTTTTGTTTTTTTGGTCTAGGTTGAAAGCAATGGCGCGGGATTGTTTGTTAGCCGTTGTACTATCGCGGGGGGAGAAATCACCATTGTCAAACAGCAGGAGTTCACCGGTTTTCGTGATATGTGGTGCATGCTGAAAATAGAACAGGTCGCTTTCCTTCAATTTAAAGTCACCGTCCTTTCCTAATTTCCAGAGAATATCGCCCGTTTTCGCATCAATTTTCCAAACCTGATTTTCAATTGGCGACGAAGTGAGGTAATTGCTATCCCGATCAAAAGAAATCGTATTAAAGTGGAATCTATCGTGCTTCAAGCTATCCAGTTTTTTGTCCTTGAGAATATCCCATTTTTCCCAGGGGGACCATTTTTTTAAGACATTTCCTTTGGTATCCATGGTTAAGATAGCATCTCCCCAAAGCGTATCTTTGGGATGACCAGGTCGGTCATCTATTCTAAAATCCCTTACAATACCGACAATATTATTCCGCTTGTCCATCTGTACATCGTGGTGCATCACGATCCCTTTTTTATCCAGGTCAATTCGGCTAATTTCCTTTCCCGTCAGATCAATCTCCACCAAGACGGTCCCCCCTACAAACCCGATCCTTCCGCTGCGGAGATAATAACTGACATTGGTGGATTTTTTACTCGGTTGATTGGGTTTATTGAACTCATCTTTGCTGGCAGGAGCCAGTAAGGCTAAAACTGTTCCCCTCGGGGTTAATGAAGCTAGGCGAACGCCCAATTTCTCATCCTGCCAGTACCAACGGATCGTTCCCTTACCATCGACCATAGCCATATAACCGGGATAGCCACGGTAGCACAATAACACCAGACCATTCCCAAGTGCTTTTTCATCGTGTGGATGGTCGGATTTGATCCAATCATGTACCATCCATGGGGATTGCGGTCTTGTCTTAAAAGACTGTTCACTGGATTTGATTGGGATGACCCGGTCAATGACCACCCGAAATTTGTAACTGCTATTCGGTTCCAGCGTCAACAAGTGAAAAGTATGATTCTGTACCGATTTTGATGTCACCGTCCGCTGCACATCCCCATTCCCCTCTTTCCAGTATTCAATATACACATCCGCGGGTTTATTGAGACGCACGTGGATGACTTCATCCAGCGGTAGGTTATTGGGCGACGTCAGTTCAATTGTGTCGATTTCGACCTGATTCGTATAATAATAGTAACCAGCAGAAGCAGCCGCAATAACAGCTAGTACAATAATTGCTTTGAATAGTTTCATCTGCATATTTTTTATTCGCTTTCCTGATTATTTCGGTAATCGTGATGGATTTGCTGCTGTCATTTCCTGATGCAGGCGGGCTTCTTCCAATGGATAAGGGAAATAACGCATTGCTCCGGTCACATTTTCTTTCAGTCCACGGCCTTTCAGATAGGCATTGCTTACTTTTTCATATCTGCCCAATCGAATCAGATCCTGACGCCTTTTATATTCAAACACCAGCTCGAAACCACGTTCATCGACCAATGCATCGATCATACTTTCTTTGCTCGTCGGAACTGGAAAATTAGGATGCTCTCCATACGCTGGCGCACCGGCCCGTTTACGTATTTCGTTGAGGTAAGGCAATGCTGCCGCAGGTCCATTCAAGGCATTTTCGATTTCTGCTTTGCACAGAATAACATCCGCTAAACGAAATACCTGAATGGTTCGTCCATCGAGATAAGAGTTATTGATCATGCCATAGGAGTATTTTTTCGTAGCGACATTTTGCAAAAATTTGACCGTATCGCTAGGTGGCGTTGTTTGTCCTTTGGCAGGTAACATATAAAAGAACCCATGCTTTGTATTCTTATCCCTTGCTGCCTTGCCCTCATAATTGTAGTAAAAAAACTGCTTACGTGGATCTAGGTCACTGTATTTTCGCCAGAAATCGAGTGAAACGCCGTAGTATTGCCAACGGTCAGGTACCTCCCGATTATCGGTTGGTCCAAAGTGATTCGTAATCTCCCCGCCATTGAGTGTTGGTTCATGTAAAACACCAAAGATCAGGCCCATATCCATTTTATTGTCATCAGACCATTCGTTTTTGAAGTCAGGATTTAATTTATAGATACCCTTTTTCCGCAGCTCCAGTACCTGATCAATATAAGTCTTTGCCTTATCATAGCTATGCGAACGCATATACATTTTACCCATCAGCGTAAGCGCGGCTCCTTTTGTCGCCCGTCCTAGATCAGCGGACCACCGTTCAGGAAGGTTATCGATGGCATATTGACAATCTGCCGCGATCTGCGCGTCGATTTTTTCCACCGCAGCCAAAGGCTCATTATAGCTTTCCGTCGGATTTTTCACAGTCGTAATAAGTGGCACAGGCCCCCAGGCGTCTGTTAGATCCATATACGATAATGCTCTCAGAAATCTTGCCTGTGCAATAATCTCCTTTTTTCGATCCTCCGGGATCGTTACATTGTCAATGCGGTCAATCAGCATATTGGCATTGCTGATGACCTGATACATATTTTGGTAGTTAAATTTAAAATAGCGGTTATTGTCATCATAGGTAAAATTGCTCATGCGGGTAGGATCTCCGGCCGCAGTCGAAAATCCCATATCGGTGGCATAATCCGTAATCATCACCAGATATCCCGCATAATATAAATAAGCATCACCGGGATAAGGCGACAAACTGGTATAGATACCGGTCAAAGCCGCATTGATGTCACTTTCTGTCGAATAGGCATTTTTGGTTGTCAGATCGCTGTACAATTTCGGTTCAAGTTTGGTACAGCTCTGCAAACTTCCGGTAAGAATGGACGCTAGTCCGGCTAAACCTAGGATATATTTAAAATTACTTTTAATCATCTTCATGTCATTTAAAATTAAGGTATTACCTGTTAAAATGTGGCACTTACGCCAAAAGTGAAAGAACGCATGGACGGATAGGAATTAAAATCCAGTCCCACACCGGCATTGGCACTTTGGTTGTTTCCAGCTCTATTTTTGACCAAGGCATCATTTTCATAACCCTTTGTGTCAACTTCTGGATCCCAGCCCGAATAATTGCTAATGGTAAACAGGTTTTCCGCCATGCCATAAACACGTATCGATTGAATTGCTTTCGTTTTCAATGGAAATGTATAACCCAAGGTCAAATTCCGCAAACGTAGGAATGAAGCATTTTCAATAAAGTGATCGTTAATATAGCCGCCATAGTTCATATAATAGAACCCATTTCGTGGAATATCCGTATTGGTATTGTTCGGAGTCCAGCGATTTAATGCCTCAATTCCGCGCTTCCATTCGATGTTCATACGCGTCATGTTGAGCAGGTCATTGCCGATATTTCCGTAGACAAAGGCCGTCAGATCAAAATGTTTATAGGTAAATGAATTGGTCATACCAAAATTCAGTTTCGGATAGCCGCGCCCGATAATTGTGCGGTCGGCTGAGTTGATCGTACCGTCCCCATTGACATCGGCAAATTTCGGATCTCCAGGTTTCGAATTGGGCTGAGGCGCATACTTTTCTCCCTGCTGAATGACACCAAGGTATTTATAACCAAACAAAGAACCCAACGATTCGCCGACACGAATTACAGAGTAGGCTTCTTCGGAGACATTACCCATCGGTTTTGAAGATGTGAGTAGCTGCTCAGGTTCACCACCAAGACTGGACACCTTATTGCGGTTCATGGCAAGATTTAATTTTGTCTCCCAGGTGAATTCCCCGGTCATATTCTTGCTCGTTACGGAAAACTCGAGCCCTTTGTTGTTCATAGAACCCAAATTACGCTGTCCGGAAGTATATCCCGTATAGTAAGGTAGAATACTTCTGATCAGCAAATCATTTGTCTTCTTGTAATAGGCATCCAAGGTAAACGCCAATCTATTTTTAAAGAACGAAAAATCAATCCCGGCATTATACTGGGTAGTCGACTCCCATTTCAGTTTGTCATTTTCAGGATAGGTCGGATTTTGCTTTACCCCACCGGCATTATTGATACCGTCAAAAGTATAATGTCCATTGTCCATTAATCCATAAGAAGCATAATCGGCCACCCTATCATTTCCGGTCTGTCCATACCCCAATCTAAACTTGAGGTCCGAAAACAACTGCTGTCCCTGCATGAAATCCTCGTTGTTTATTTTCCATGCAAAAGCTGCTGAAGGAAAAGTTCCCCAACGATGATTCGGACTAAAACGTGAAGAGCCGTCCCGACGTAAGGTTGCTGTCAACAGGTATTTATCGTCGTAACTGTAATTCACACGACCAAAAAAAGAGATCACCAGGTTTTCCGATTTGGCAGAATTCACTCCGGTAATACTTGAGGCCATTCCCAGATTATTATATTCCAATAAGTCGGTCGAGAAACCTTTGACATTGATGCCCTTGTTGTTACGCACATATTTCTCATAGGAATATCCCCCCATCACATTCAGATTATGCTTTTCATTAAAGACCTTGGCATAGGTAGCATAAAAATCAATCAGATTATGTGTTTCATTATAATCTGCCTGGCTGGCGACCCCGCCATCAATCCCCCCCTGATAAGAATCCCGGGTCAGATAACTACCCAATTGGTCATGGGTAATTTCCGTTCCGGCATTCATACGTAAAGTCAATTCTTTGATCGGGTTGACTTCAACAAAGATATTCCCGTTTAACTTATCCCTTTGCACATCGTTGATTCGCGAAATCAGGTTGGCCAAAGGATTGTCTCCCTGTCCACCCGGAGGTCTTCCAAAACTACCATCCGCATTATAAACCGGAATAGTGGGATCATAAGTCAATATACTATACAATACGTTCGAATTCAGAATATTGCCATCATAAAGCTGCATATTGGATTTCTCCCGTTGAGCAGATATGGTTGCACCTGTCCGGATATAATCATTGACCTTTTGATCCACATTGATACGACCGGATATCCGATTAAAATCGGTGGTCTTCAAAATACCTTTTTGATCAAAATAGCCTAAGCTTGTCAATACTTTCGTTTTCTCACCACCGCCCGAAAACTGTAGATTGTGATTTTGCAAAACACTGTTACGCATGGTCTCCTTTACCCAATCGGTATTGACATCCGATTCGAGCTGCGATTTGGTGTACACCGCGTACTCCTGATTTTCCTGTCCTTCGATCTCCTTATATAGCGCGTTTGCCAGGTTCATATATTGCTTACCATCCAAAAAAGTGAAGGGATTGATCGGGTTTTGTGTCCCTACGTAACCACTGTAGGTGATGTTATTCTGATCAGTCTTACCACGTTTCGTTGTAATAATGATCACCCCATTTGCTCCTCTTGACCCATAGATCGCCGTGGCAGAGGCATCTTTGAGAATATCCATAGAAGCGATATCTTCTGGATTAATGTTTATCCCGTTATTTGTAGGGAATCCATCGATCACATAGAGGGGATCATTACTGCCACTAATGGAGTTCGTCCCCCGGATCCGAATGGATGTGCTGCCTCCTGGTGCTTTGGAATTCTGTGTGACCACTACCCCGGATGCTTTACCCTGCAATGCCTGTCCGACATTACTCACTGCGCCGCCTTTTGTCAGCTCATTGCTGGAAAGCGAGGCAATGGCCCCCGTCAGGTCGCTTTTTTTCTGTTTACCATATCCAATGACGACTACATCTTCCAATTGATTGACCTGATCTTCCAAAATAATGGATAAAGTCGTTGTTCCCGCGGCGGATACCTGCACATTTTTTTCTACATAAGTTTGATAACCAATATAGGAGAACGTCAATTCGTAGCCCTTGGCATTAGGGACATCCGCAAAACGGAAACTTCCGTCGGCCGCACTGGAACCGCTTGTCGAAAAATTGCTTCCTGCATTTTTCAACATAATGCTGACTCCAGCTAGCCGCTGCCCGGCGGCATTCTTGATGACACCATTGATCGTTCCAGCCAGACCATGAATAGATATCAGTGTCAGGAGCAGCAAAACAAAAAATGGTTTCTTGGTTAAGTTGAATTTTACCATAATTCTATTTTTTAGGTTTGAGTATGTATGTGTTCTGTTGTTTTTCCAGTTTAAAGGGGTTCACTTCAACGATCAATTGCAGGATAGATTCAGCCAACTGGGTTTTGTCCTTTAAATCCATCAACCTATTCTTCCGGAAACGTCCTTTTAAACGATAGTTCCTCACCAGCAGCGAGTCATATGACACCGGCATATCTAATTCATGATTGATATATTGAATGATTTCCGAGACGGATGTTTCGTCTAATTGCAACCAGTCATCCGATTGATGCATTGTTGTCGGATAGGTATATGCATTCGCATTCCTCACAACGCCGCCGCTACGCTCAATCGTATGAGGAGCACTTGCATGAGCATACTGGCTAAAATCTGAAAGAATAAGTTGTGAAAATGCAGCATAAACCTGCTGTCCAGGTTTTAAAATTTTGGCAATTGTTTCATCAATAGAAGCCACACGTACCTTCCCTTCATATAATTGAACGGTGACCTGGGCGGAGCGACTGTTATAGTCTACTGTAAACTGCGTCCCAAGTGCGGTCGTCATCACCTGGTTGCTTTGTACAACAAATGGTTTCGATGGATCTTTGGCGACGTGAAAGCGGACCTTTCCTTCCAATACCCGGACCTGTCGGAGATCCAAGTTTGGTTTGATGTAAACTGCAATGAAAGCCCCGGGCTCAAGAAAAATATGGGACTCATCCGCTGTAATGATTTCTTTGGTCCGTAGCGATGGGTTATAATAAATTTCTTTGATTCGATTTGCTGATGTTATCGTCCGTTGGTTAGCGGTATCCTGAAGCAGGTTTGAACAAACGAATAATATTCCAAATACAAAAAATACGAGCAGGCTCTTTAACAGGAAATCGCCGCCACGTTTGTTGCTTTTTTCCCGCGCGATATAAGCTGACCAATCATCTTCCGAAATCAGGTCATCCAACAATTTCGGATCCTCGTTAAGCCAGGAGAATACAAGCTTAGCCTCCTCCGCTGAACATTGGTTTGCCAGGAATTTATTTAATAATTGCTTACGATTCATAACAGTTGCTACCCGATTGCGAACGGGTATTTAACTGTAATACGAACAAAGGCCACTGTATCCCCTAAAGCAATTTGAAAAATTTTTTAATGAATTTTAGACCGATGCTGATGTGGTTCTCTACGGTCTTAGGCGAAATGGATAACTTGACGGCTATTTCTTTGTAGCTCAGCTCTTCAAACTTATGCAGATAAAAGACCTGCTGCCGCATAAAGGGCATTTGAGCGATTAGTCCCTTAACATATTCCAGTTCGTTTTTGTAGGCTATCCTGCGTTCCATATCCTCGTACTGGCTCAGCACAAAAGGCTTTTCAAAATCAATATACTTTCTGTTCAAGGCCCGGCGCCGAAGCTCATCAATCAATTTGGTACGTGCAATCTGAAAGAGCTGCGTACTAAATAACAATTGTTGATTCGATTCATTTTTCCGTTCCCAAACGATCAGAAATGTCTGTTGGACAACATCTTCAGCAAGATCCGAACACTGTGTTTTCTGATATAAAAAATAATATAATTTTCTATACCAATAACGATAAGCTAAAAAAAACTCTTTTTCGTTTGTCGGTGCCCGTTGTAGGATTTCGTTAATCATAATCTACATTTAGATAGTCTCGCTTCCCTGCAATCATTGTTTACAACCATTACATCGGAACTTGGACTTTGAGAGACGTCTAAGTTTCGCCCATCAAACCACCAATCTTTTTTGGCTAGTTATCCACAACTAAAGTGACTATTTTTTATCAAAAAAACAAGATAATATTTTCATCTTCAAGAAGTCACATCAAAAAACTTTAAAAACGATATTCCATTTCTCTATTTGGGCAATCATTTTGGAAGTCAGCCTATCGTTTTCTATCCAAGAGTAAAAATCATTATCGATATTCTTTACATATTTATTGATAAAACCAAATAATTAGCTTTTATCATATCTATTTTCTACCCAAATAGACACAATAACAAAACATTTAAATCATTTTAAAATACAAATAAATAGCTTATATAAACAGAGTCCGTGTCAAACGCATTATTACAATTCATTCGAGTCCGCTTCGTACCTGCTATGGCCCTTTTTCGAGGCATAGAGGGGGTGCGAGTAGGGTAAGACCATTTTCGTTACGTGGTGAATCCGTGTCTAACTCGGACTCACCACGGACTCAGCATGGATTCATGACGCAGACATAGCGAAGCAGATAGGTAGCTGATCCGAAGGAGACCTACCCCTGCCCCGATGAATTAGTGAGCAATACGATGATCATCCATGTACCCGCTTAGCCAAAGAAAAGGTCTTTAGCATAGGGGGAAATCCCCCCATGCTAAAGACCTTTTATACGTACCAAACCAGCTAGGAGACATTTTTTCGCTGTCACCGCTGGTCGGTTCTTTATCAATAACCTGGATTTTGTTTCAGGTTAGGGTTAACCGCAATCTGTTGGCTAGGCAATGGATAGACCAGTGTTTTTGGATCCGGATCCGCTGCTTTTTCCTGCCAAGCTTGCAAGAACTTGCCGAATCGGATCAAATCTTGTCTCCGCCAGCCTTCCCAATACAATTCACGTGCGCGTTCATCCAATAGATTGTCCAATGTCAAGGCCGTAAAGTTGGCAGCACCTCGATTTGCCCGAATACTATTGATCAAAGCCAGCGCCTCACCTGCCCCGCCAGTACCGCCTCTCAAAATTGCTTCTGCCTGCATCAGTAGCACATCCGAATAACGGAACACCACCCAATCATTGTTCCGCTGTCCAGAAACCGCATAGTCAAATGCATACTTCATTGGGCGAATTCCTGCCGTTTCTAAGGTGGCTCCTGATGTGCGGATGGTCACCTCCCGGGTAAATGACAAGGGGGCACTTGATGGATTTCTGGCCATCAACGGTTTATTTGTGCTCCAATTATATTGTTGCCCAGCAAAAAAACCCACATTTTGGCGTTTATATCCTTTTTTTCTATTGGAAGTCGTATCTGCAGCATACTCATAATAGATTCCTCTACGTTCATCGGTAGGACTAAATTTATCGTAATAATCCGACAATGTACACCAGCCATTCCAGCCACCCGGATTCATATTATAATGCGCAATAGTATTCCAGGTCCGGTCCACATTTCCGCCCCGTTCTCCATTTTTGTTGAACAATGTAAAAATATTTTCGGTAGACTTCACATCATTGTCCGGCGCAAAATTGTCAAAATATTTACCTTTGGCCGATATCGCATATTTACCCGTCATCGTAATTTCCTTTGCCAAAGTGATGACCTTATTCATGTCCTCGGCTGCAAAAGTAGGTGCCTGTCTATTCAAAAAGGCTCCTTTATTTAGGTAAATTTTCATTAGCAGGGTCTTCGCGGCATTCTTATTCGCAACATAGGCAGCACCATCTGCGGGTAGGCTACTCAAAATTTCGTTTAGGTCTTTCACGATATAATCGATTGCAGCCTGTGGTTGCAAAACCTCTGGAGCGATCCTAAAGTCCTCCATTGCTTCACCTTCGCGAATAGGTACTACACCATAAAGATCTAAAATATCAAACATGGCCAATGCCCGGATAAATTTAGCCTCGGCAGTTTGCTGCGGATTGGGCTTATAGCGCAGGACATTGCTGGCATTATAGATGGCTGTACCCAGGCTGACAAAGGTATTGTTCATATAAGCATTATCCGCATTCCAGGTATGCAAGTGAATGGCCCGGTGCATTCCATTGTCGTCCCAGTCTCCACCGCGCGTAGGTGCCATTGCTGCATCGGTAGAAATCTCCTGCATCACCCAGCGCTGTTCCTGCTGATAGGGCGTGTTTAGCGAAGTGTAAGCTGTAGTTAACAAGCCCCCGGGTTCGACATTAGAGGTTCCCTCCTCTAATTCACCCTTAAACTCCTCTTTCAGTTTGGTGCAAGATGATGTACTTGCCGCAACCGAAGCCATTAATCCGATATATAATAAAGTTCTTAATTTCATCTGTCTCATATTTTTGTTTATCCAATGACAATATATCTTAGTCTAAAGTGAAAAATTAACACCCAATAAGATATTTCTCGCAGGCGGGTAAGGTAAATATTCAATACCCAAAGAAGGGATTCCATTCGTAGAACCGTCTGTATTCACTTCGGGATCAAATCCAGTATATTTTGTTATAATAAAAAGATTCTGTCCTGTTAGTGACACATTTAAATTCTTCAATGTTTTACCTACGTTTCCAACGCGATAGCTTAATGTCAAATTGGCCAATTTTAAATAATCTCCTTTTTCCAAGAAACGTGAAGATGGTGCTGCCGAATTCGAGGTTGACTCTTTGACCGAGGTGTCAAAAAATTTGGATCCAATGTTTCGTGAAGACAGATTGGTCAATCCCAAGCCTGTCGCGGCAGTATTGTTAAACAAGTAATGGCCCAAAGCACCGTTCATATTGGCGGCCAAAGAAAAGCTCTTATAATTTACATTTGTGGAAATACCTAGTAAAGTAGTGGGATTTGGACTATGCATATAGTATTTATTGACAGCAGGGTCATTTTTGGTACTGATGCTACCGTCCAAGCCCAAGTACATGCTCGTACCTGTCTGCGGATCAATCCCTTGATAATCGGCCAAATACCAGACATTCAATGGTTGACCATTCACCATGCGTTGTCCCAATACGCCTGAAAAGCCCTGTCCTCTTAACGCTCCCGTCTCATAGTAGCCTACCAGGCCACTCACACTATTTTTAAGGAAGGTTGCGTTACCGGTCAGATCCCAGGTCCAATTGTCGTTTTTCACAATAGTACCTGTCAAGGCAATTTCGACACCTTTATTGACGATTTCACCGTCCAAATTCACCCAGATACGGCCGGCTGGTGCTGGTTGAGCGAGTGTTTGCTCAAATAAAGCGTCCGTTGTCTTTTTATTGAAATAGTCTATCGAACCATATAAGCGGTTGCCGAGTATCCCAAAATCTATCCCCGCATTTAGGGTAGTAGAGGTCTCCCATTTTAGGTCCGGATTACCATAGTTCGCCTGACTGATGCTTTGGTTACCAAAAACAAGCCGGTTCAATGAAGCGCCGGAAGGAAACTCCTGGTTTCCTGTTTTACCCCAGCCCAAACGTACTTTCAGCTGATCGAAAATGCCACTTGATTTTAGGAAATCTTCCTCCGCGGCATTCCATGCGACTGCCAGTGAGGGAAACATGGCGTATTTGTTGTTTGAACCAAATTTTGTTGATCCGTCCCGTCTTACCGTTGCAGTTAATAAGTAACGATTTAAATAATTAAATCCACCACGCAAAAAAAGCGACTGCAATTGGTTCTTCGGACTCCGATAGGATGCGATCTCCCGAGTTGCAACCGGAGAATATTGAATATAATCAAAGTAATCCAGGCCCATATAACTAAACCCTTTACCAAAAGAGATATTGTTATTAAAATTATAATCCAAATATTCATAGCCAGCGACAGCATTCACACTCCAATCCTCATTGATCTGTTTGTTATAGGAAAGCATATGCGTCATCTGCAGATTAGTCTCGCCATTATTGGAAATAAAAGCTTCCTCATCATTGGATTTTGATGGATCAATCAGGCCGGCACGGTACATTCCCTGGCGATTACCGGTCTGACGCATCGCACTATAGATAAACCGGTATTCTAAATCATCGGTAATTTTATAATAAGGTGCCAAATTGACGACCAGGGTATTGGTAGTCGCCAGATCTCTGAATGCCTCGATGCTGGTTAGCGGATTTCGGGTCGTTGTACTGACGAAAGTCAGGTTACCCTGTGCATCGCGCAATGGTCTGGTTGGATTCCATTGCAGGGCTTGAGAAATGACATTCCCCTCTGAACCCACCGTTGCATTGATCGGCGCATATTTATTGTCCATTTGCGTCAAAAACAAACCGAAATCAAGTCCCAACCGCTTGTTCTCCAAAAAGCGGAAATTACCACTAAGATTGGCAGTATATTTTTTCAGCTGCGAACCGCGGATAATACCGTTCTGATTTAAATAGCCTCCTGATAAGCGATATTTCCCATATTCTGTCCCGCCGGCTACATCGGCATAATAGTTCTGCGTAATAGCTTTTCGTGTGATCGCTTTAAACGCGTCTTCATTCCCGCCAAAATCAGCGTCGTCGACTTCGTCTGGCGTATAGTATTTCAATGCTTCTCTAAACCGCGAAGCATTCAGTACATCCGGATATTCACGCATTGTCGACACCCCAGTTGATGCACCGATTGAGACTTCCGGCGAACCTTCTTTCCCTTTTTTGGTGGTAATGATCACAACGCCGTTTGCACCCCGCGAACCGTAGATAGCCGTTGCTGAAGCATCTTTCAAAATGTCCATGCTCGCAATATCACCCGGGTTCAAATAGGTCAGTGGATTCCCTCTGTCCGAAGAAAATCCGCCTCTTCCCTCCGGCAATGGCGAGTTACCGGACATTGGCACCCCATCCAATACAAACAGGGGATTATTGCTCGCCCGGATGGAGGAGTTACCACGAATACGTACCGTGGTCGATCCCCCAGGTTGTCCCGTGTTATTAATAACCATGACACCCGGAGTTTTTCCCTGGATCAATTGATCGGGACTTGTCATAATACCCTTATTGAAGTTTTTGGCGCCGATGGTGACCATAGATCCCGTCAGGTCTTTTTTCCGGGCAGTACCATATCCAATGACAACCACTTCTTCCAGTCCCTGATTGGAACTCGGTTCAAGTGCAATAGTCATATCATTACCTGCAATACGCACTTCCTTCAATGCATAGCCAATATAGGATACCTCAAGCGATTTGGCATCACTGGTTATATTCAGGGAAAATGCCCCCTCAGCATCGGTGGTTGTTGCTGTGGTACTGCCTTTTACTTTAATTGTCGCGCCAGTCAAGGGGCTTTGGTTTTCATCCACAACCTTTCCTTTCAGCACCCTGGTCTGGGCTACCGCAATAAAGGTGGTGACCAGTAATGCTGGCATCATTACACATTGCGCAAGTAGTTTGTTTTTCATACGCTTTTAAATTGGTGGTTTAATTGATTCTGTATTTCTGAGCAATTTCTCGCTCAAACAAAAATGTTAAGTGATTCGATGTTTTCAGTCCGATAAAGTCTGGGATCTCCGCAGCTCTCCATGCTACTATCGATCAGGCTAACTACAGCTCCATTTACAGAGCCTGAAAACCGTCGCCGCATACGCTTGTATCGCACTATAGAATGATAAGTAACTCGCTTTAAAAAAAATAAGAATGCAGCTATCTGCTGTCATAATTTTAGGACAAGGCATAAGTTTACTTTTTGGTTATTTCGTATTATAAAAATCGTTAAATCCATGTTGCAACCCCAATCATAGCGTCTCAATTTTATATCAAAACGTATCAACAGTTCTCTTTTTTTTCTTTTTTATTGCCTATTTTTAGCAATACATTATCAATTTTGCGTAGAATAACCTTTATACCTATCCTCTATCTCCTACTTGTATGGCCCCTCCTACAGGCGCAATCGTTCTATTTTAAAAATTATCAACCCCATGATGGTCTATCCAATAGTTCTGTCAAGTGTATTACGCAAGATACCCAGGGCTTTCTTTGGCTAGGGACAAGGAATGGTCTTAATCGTTTTGATGGCAATCAATTTAAAATATTTAGGCATAATGCCTCAGATTCTACAAGCATCGGAAGCTCGTCCATTTTAAGTATCCTTACCGATAGCAAAGGTGTGCTATGGGTAGGAACAACACGGGGTACCTATTGTTACAATCCGGTTAAAGAAAACTTCAAACCATTTAATAGCATACCGATTGGCGAAGTAAACGCCATCCATGAATATGCCGGTTTTATCTGGCTGCTTTCCAATGGAAAACTTTATCGTTATAATCCTCTTACAACGGAAATCGTTTCTTTTGATCAAAACAAAAATACGCTCGTAGCCATTACCAGCAGCAAAAAAGGGGGACTGTGGACCACAGATATTAACAGTACAATCGAAAGATACCAGGTTAACTCCGGCAAATTTGTTCAAATTGCACTCAAAAAATCAGATCGGAAAGCACTGGCCAACACAAAGACCGTCTACGCTATCAACGACTCCCTGCTCATGGTCGGTACCATCAATTCAGCCTACCTGTTTGATTTTAAAAACGGAACCTTAAAAAACCTATTTGCGAACCATTACCCCAACAAAGTCATCCAGGCAAATTGCATTATCCAACAGACAGAGTCGGTATACTGGATCGGAACAGAGACTGGAATATATACCTATGACATTCATACGGGTCAGAGCCAACACATCAAAAAAGATCTGCTCAATCCATTTGCCATATCGGACAATGCCGTTTTGAATTTCTATCGGGACCGTGAAGATAACATCTGGTTTGGAACATTTTTTGGCGGTTTTAATCAGTACAGCAACCAATTCGACAATTTCAAAAAGTACCTATATGGATTTGGAAAATCTGCATTATCCGGGAATATCGTACACGATATAAAAAAAGATAACTATGGAAATTTCTGGATAGGCACAGAAGATGGTGGTCTCAACAAAATAGATGCTCAAACACAACAGATCCAGCATTTCGTTGCCAATGGAAAAAAAGGAAGTATTGCACATAATAATGTCCATGGATTGGCAACCATCGGCGATGATCTTTGGGTAGGCTCCACAACACATGGACTGGATATACTCGACGTAAAGACCGGAAAATTAAAAAAGCACTATGACCGCATCGGCAGAGGCCCCTTACAAAGCAGCTTCGCCGTTTGCCTCTTTAAGTCCAGAGACAACAGCATGTTTGTGGGGACAGACCGCGCACTATATGGCTACAATAAACATAGCGATAGTTTTGACCTCCTCCCCATTAAGGCCTGGATACAAGGGATTTACGAAGATAACGATGGTATACTTTGGGTCAATACCTATGGCAGTGGAGTTTACCAATACAATCGGGGTACGGGCGAGATAAAACATCTACGCTCCGAGCAAGGCAAACAAAATACGCTCGTCAATAATTACGTCAATGGCTTATTCGAAGACAGCAAAAAAAATCTGTGGTTTTGTACCGAAAGTGGCCTTTCAAAGTACCGCCGTGATGGGCATTTCACCAACTATCTGACCGAATCGGGTTTACCTTCCAATCAAGTATTTAAAGTATTGGAAGACGACAACAACAGCATATGGATATCAACAGGTGGTGGCCTGGTCAGACTGGATGGCCATCTTCCCCATAGGGTCATCTATACATCCCGAGACGGGCTACCGGCCGATCAGTTTAATTACAATTCAGCATTTAAAGATGCGGACGGTACATTATATTTTGGTACCATAAAAGGGATGGTAAGTTTTAACCCGACAAAATCCATTAAGAATAACTTTATTCCGCCCATATTCATTAGCGACATTCAGATCAACAACGAAAGCATTCCAGTTCGTGAAGATGGTATACTGAAACAATCCATCTCGCTATCAAAAGAGATTCAGCTCTCCTATAATAGTTCCAATATCAGCTTTAATATCGCAGCCTTGAGCTTTGTTTCGCCAAAAAGCAATCCCTATCGCTATATCATGGAAGGTTATGACAAAGGCTGGACAGATATCACCGGCAGCCAAAAAATTTATTACAATAAGCTTCCTCCCGGAACCTATACCTTTAGATTTAAAGGGGCTAACAACAATGGGATCTGGAACCCGGCGGAAAAACAACTACGTATTGTCGTATCTCCCCCCTGGTGGTCATCCAGCTGGGCGTATACCATTTATTTCGTTACCTTTAGTACAGTTGTTTTATTGATTTTGAGGTATTATTTTTTGCTGATCAAAGCAAATAACGCGCAAAAAATGGATGGCTATGAACGTAAAAAAGAACAAGAAGTCTATAATCTTAAACTTGAGTTTTTCACCAATCTCGCCCACGAAATCCGTACACCGCTGACCTTAATCAAAATGCCCCTGGAGAAACTCATCCGGACACATCAATTTGACGCTAATGACACGGTAAATGACCTTGCCTTGATCGAAAAAAACACAACAAGACTGATTAGGCTAACTAATCAACTTTTGGACTTTAGAAAAGCAGAAACAAATAATATGAGCCTTATCTTTACAAAAACGGACATTAACAACTTATTACTTGACGTATTCAATGATCTGAACAGCCTAGCAAAGGAAAAGATGTTGCAATATGATCTTTCCTTGCCCCGGATTACACTCACTGCCCAAGTCGATGAAGAAGCTTTGCGGAAAATATTCACCAACTTGATTCATAATGCCATAAAATATGCCGCTCATCAGGTACATGTCAAATTGCTTCCGTTCAACAGTGATGATATTATGTTCAATATCGAATTTCGAAATGATGGTGATATCATTCCCTTCGAAAAAAGGGAAAAAATCTTTGAACCCTTTTATCGGCTAAACGAATCGAATAAAGATACCGGAACGGGTATTGGCCTTCCTCTCTCCCGCTCCCTAGTCGAACTCCATCAGGGTTCATTATCGCTGGCTTATACGGAAGAAAACCGAAACATCTTCCTGCTCTCGCTCCCCATCCTGCAGGAACAGACCTTGGACATCAAACCGATCCTCGAAGAGACAGTCGTTCCTCATGAAGACCATCTAAACGCAAAAACAGATCAAAACGCCGAAAGACCTGTCATCCTTATTGTCGAGGACAACAAAGAAATACTGGCCTATCTCAATAAGGAACTGAAAATTGATTATACAATTCTGCGTGCCAGTAACGGAGCTGAAGCGCTTGAAATATTGGATCAGGACAATGTGCAGCTCGTCTTGACAGATATCATGATGCCTATTATGGACGGCATCGCACTTTGCAAACGTATTAAGAGTGACATCCTGTACAGCCATATTCCGGTCATCTTCCTCACGGCCAAAAATGCACTTGATTCTAAAATTAATGGGCTGAAAATTGGTGCCGATGCCTATATCGAAAAACCCTTTTCACTGGAATTCCTTACTGTACAGATCAGAAATATCCTGAACAACCGTAAGATCATCAAAAATTATTTTACAAATTCTTCCGTTTCTAATCTGACGGATATCAATGTATCTGCCCCTGACAAGGATTTTATCAGTCAGCTCAACACCGTGATCTATGATAATATTTCGGATATTGACCTCAATGTGGACGAGCTGGCGCGCCTAATGAATATGAGCCGCCCGACATTATACCGTAAAATCAAAGGTTTATCCGACCTGACACCCAATGAACTGATCAATATCTCCCGCTTAAAGAAAGCAGCCGAATTGCTCGTTCAAAGAAAATATAACATTACCCAGATTTCCACGATGGTAGGTTATACCGTACAATCCAATTTTTCAAGAGATTTCCATAAACACTATGGTATGCCGCCAAGTATTTACATGACCGAAAACAGCTGATTGTCCCAGGGGTAAGCAACGATTAAGGAAAAATATCAGAAGTGATCGTTATCGAGACCGTACAAAGAATGGGGTGAATGAAGAGCTTAAATCAGCCGATCAAATCCTAGAATAGTCTGATCGTGTTATCCGGCAGGTAAGGATAACTACTGAGAAAGTCAAAAAAAGAACTGCATGTGTTCCAAAGATGGCTCATGCAGTTCCTCAAATCTAATGCTTGCTTTTGGGAACAAAAAATGCGGCCAAGAACATAAATATACCAGCAAGCAATAAGCCATAGATGGATTGGCTCTGGAAGATAAATTTAATGATCATTCCTCCAAAAAATCCACAGACAATCTGCGGCAGCGTGATAAAAAAGTTAAAAAGCCCCATATACACCCCCATTTTTGTGGCGGGTAAATGATCGCTCAAAATAGCGTAGGGCATCGCTAATATGCTGCCCCAGGCGATGCCGATCCCAAGCATGGGTAAAACAAGCATGTTAGCGTCCTTTATGAAGAACAACGATATTAACGAAAGCCCGCCGACGATCAAGCCAAAAGCATGGGTTTTACTGCGCCCATATCGTTTAGCGATCCTAGGAATAAATAACGCATAAATAGCCGAAACACCATTGTAGATCCCAAATAGCACACCGACCCAATTTGCGGCTTCCATATAGAGATCCTGACGGTTTCCAACTTTCGAATAAAACACCGATTCCGCAATAGCCGGTGTTGTATATACCCACATCATGAATAAGGCAAACCAGGAGAAAAACTGTACCCAGCCCAATTTCTTCATCACTGCCGGCATGACTTTGATATCCCGTATAATCGTGCTTAATCCAAAAGCAGCAGCATTATCCACAGGCTCAACGGAATCTTCAGCAAATGATTTTAGTTCCGCCGGACTATATTCTTTTGT
Source organism: Sphingobacterium sp. CZ-UAM (assembly GCF_002000245.1). Classification (GTDB taxonomy): domain Bacteria; phylum Bacteroidota; class Bacteroidia; order Sphingobacteriales; family Sphingobacteriaceae; genus Sphingobacterium. The sequence goes on from NZ_MTCM01000007.1 coordinate 145,132, forward strand.
TTTGAACACTGACCATAACACCGTTCCCAATAATACAAGCCCCCCAGCATAAAACGAATAAATAACGTTTTGTGGGACATGGCCTTCCGCCGCCGTACCCGCAAAGCCCAGGTAATTGGTAAAAATATAAGGTAACAGGGAGCCAACTACAGCGCCAATGCCAATCAGGAAGGTTTGTACCGAAAAGCCCAGGCTACGCTGGCTGCTGGATAGGTTATCCCCTATTAAAGCACGGAATGGCTCCATCGTCACGTTGATTGAGGCATCCATAAACATCAGTAGTCCCGCGCCGATCCAAAGCGGTGGTAGCAGAGCTGTAAACAAGGCCGCATTGGGCATGAGAAACAAGGTCAATGTGGTCAGTAGTGCACCGATGAGGATATAAGGGCGACGACGTCCCAGACGGGTCCATGTCCGATCGCTATAATGCCCAATAATGGGTTGAACAATCATGCCAGTGATCGGTGCCGCTAGCCAGAATAACGACAGATGCTCCACATCGGCACCAAAAGTTTGAAGGATACGTGAAGCATTACCATTCTGTAAAGCAAAGCCCATTTGAATTCCCAAAAATCCAAAACTCATGTTAACAACCTGGCTTATACTCAATTGAGGTTTATTCCCCATAATTAGCTATCAAAATTTAAGACAAAATACAATTTAATTACCAATTCAGCGATGTGCAAGTGCAGAAGCCCTCCACACTTGCGCATGCGAATTTATCTGGCTTGGGAAACCTCTTTTCGGCTTCCTCCGGCCAACCCAAATATGTCGGTCGTAGTCGCTATATCAACACTTGTATCGCTGATGTTGTCGACTGTATACCCATTGCCATTTACTTCAATCAATAGAATAGCACCGCGAAAGCGAACGCGGAACTTATACCCTTTCCATTCCTTAGGTAACATGGGATTTAAATATAGTTTTCCCTCTTTTACACGCATTCCGGCAAATCCTTCTACAATCGTCATCCAGGTACCGGCCATGGAGGTGATATGCAGACCATCTTCGGTGTCGTTATTATAATCATCCAGATCCAGGCGCGATGTCCGTAAATAGAACTCATAAGCCTTGTCAGTTTTACCAAGCTTAGCTGCTAATATGGCGTGTACGCAAGGAGAAAGCGAACTTTCATGTACCGTAAGCGGTTCATAAAATTCGAAATGGCGCCGCAGGGTATCATCATCAAAGCATTCCTCAAGAAAATAAAAGCCCTGGAGCACATCCGCCTGTTTAATATAACAGGAACGTAAGATGCGATCCCAGCTCCATTTCTGATTGATAGGACGCTGTGAAGGATCCAAATCCCCTACTACAATCAGCTCTTTATCCAAGAAACCGTCCTGTTGCAAAAAGATCTGCCGCTTTTCATCATAGGGATAGTAAAGGTTATCGATGATGTGTTGCCAGCTATTGCGTTCCTCACCGCTTACCCCTAGTCGGTCAAACATTGCGTTAAACGATCCCGGTTGAGCACGTTCAGCATCGCTCAAGCAGTTCAGGGTATATTCCAAACACCAGGATGCAATCCGGTTGGTGTACCAGTTGTTATTTACGTTATTCTCATATTCGTTAGGTCCGGTTACGCCCAACATGACATATTGCTGTTTATCCGTGCTCCAATTAACGCGTTGGGCCCAGAACCTGCTGATGGCCACCAAAACATCCAATCCATGCGACCAGATATAATCCGTGTCCCCAGTATAACGGACGTAGTTGTAAATGGCAAAAGCAATGGCACCATTGCGGTGTATTTCCTCAAAAGTTATTTCCCATTCATTGTGGCATTCTTCACCATTGATCGTCACCATCGGGAAGAGGGCCGCGCCATTGCTGAAGCCCAATTTCTCCGCATTTTCAATTGCTTTGCCCAATTGTTGATGGCGATACAATAAGAGATTTCGTGCAATCTCTGGCGATTGTGTTGCCAGATAAAAAGGGATGCAATACGCCTCGGTATCCCAGTAGGTTACCCCCCCGTATTTCTCGCCCGTGAAACCTTTTGGCCCGATATTCAGTCGGGCATCCTCACCGGTATACGTTTGGTTAAGCTGAAAGATATTGTAGCGGATAGCCTGCTGAGCAGCCACATCACCAAAGATCTCGATATCACTTTCAGCCCAGATTGCCTGCCAGGCTTTGGCCTGTTTTTCCTTCAATTGGTCAAACTGCAATGGGGCCAACTCCGCCAGGCGCGCTGTTGCAACTGCCTGCAAGTCTGCGGCCGCATGGTTTTCGGATGTTACGATTGCGACTCTTTTTTCAATGCAGAGTGTTTGTGATCTGGCCAAGCTCGAGCGATAACGCTGGCCTATATAACCATTTTCCGAAATACTGTCTCCTGCGCTAATCATGCCGTCCGCTCCTGTAATCCGCGTTTGGAGCTCCGCGCAGGCTTCAAAGCCCGTTTTCTTTGTCCGTGAGCAGACAAACAGATTGTCTCCCTTTACCCCCTGGGACAAAGGCTCCCAAAACTTCTCATCGTAGTTGCTGTCCCGATTGACGACCTCTGCATCCAAAAACGAAATTAGCTCGATCACAACATCAGCTGTCAGTGCCTGGATAGTATATTGTAAGGAAGCCGTTTCAGAAGCAAAAAGATGATACATACGGCTGGCCTCTACTTTTACTTCTGCTCCATCGGGCATCACCGCAACAAAACTGCGCTGCAAAATACCCCTTTGCATATCCAAGCGGCGTTCAAATGATTTTACCTTAACCTTTGCCAGATCCAGTGGCTGACCATCGATCATGATTGTCAGTCCGATCCAGTTGAAAGAGTTGATTACCTTGGCAAAATATTCGGGGTAACCGTTTTTCCACCATCCGACACGGGTTTTATCTGGATAGTAAATGCCTGCCAGATAAGAGCCCTGTAACGTTCTTCCACTAAACTGTTCTTCAAAATTGGCCCGTTGTCCCATGCGTCCATTACCAATGGAAAAAATACTTTCCGAAAATTCGTTATGATCAGGTCTAAACTCATTTTCAATAATTTGCCAAGGGTCATGCTTGATATATGTTTTCATTTGTTAATTGCTACTATAATTTAAAATTTATCGACTAATGCAGCTAAATTGGCCACGATGTCATCCGCTCCTTTTAGGTTATCGGCCTCTCCAACACCAATAACCTGCATATTGGCAGCCTTAGCGGCATCAATGCCCGCTTGGGCATCTTCAAGTACCAGACAATACGAAGGTGCCACCCCCAAAGCCGCTGCTCCTTTAAGGAATACTTCAGGATCCGGCTTAGATGCGCTGACGACATTCCCGTCGATCAATGCATCAAAATAATCCACGATCCCAGTTTTCTGAAGGATGTTCAATGCATTTTTGCTGGCCGATCCCAATGCGATCAAAATATGCTTTTCGCGAAGCTTATTGAGCAGGTCGAGGCTGCCCGGAAGCAGCTGCCCAGGGTTGAGCTGTTCGATCAGGGCCAGGTACCACTGATTCTTCTGAATCAACAACTGCTCTTTTTCCTGTTCGGATTTTTCCAATCCGGCCCATTTCAAAATAAGTTCCAGCGATTCCACCCGGCTCACACCTTTCAGTTGCTCATTATCAGCCACAGAAAAAGAATAGCCCAGACTCGTAGCCAGTCTATGCCAAGCTTGAAAGTGGTAGATTGCCGTATCCACCAACACACCGTCCAAATCAAATATTACGGCTTTTATAGTAGTATAATTAATCATTGAAAAAATGAAATTTAAAATATCGCGTTGTATTAAAATTTTAGGTCAAGTACTTTCGTCTCGTAAGCCGCCAACTTGACTTTATGATCACTTGGTTTCAGTACCTGTTGACTGATGACATCCACATAACCTGTTGCTTTTGCGTTCCGTTCAGCAAAGCGGTCAAGCTTCACTTCCTTTTCCTGATCGTTGCAGTTCATCATCACCATTACAGTTTGCTGCTCATTGTAGCGGAAATAGACGTAAACGCCGTCTTCCGGCACATACTGCATGGTTTTTCCCGATTGCAGGACAGGATGCTGCTTGCGGTAGTTGGCCAGGGTACGTACAAAAGACCACATCTCCTGCTCGGCTTCCGTCCGGCCTGCTACGGTAAATTTGTCCTTCTTGTCGCCATCAAAACCACCCTGAAAATCTTCGCGTAACAGACCATCCGGATTGGAAAAGTTCTTCATCAGGATTTCGGCTCCATAGTACAATTGGGGGATTCCCCTTGTCGTCAGCAGCCAGGCCATTGCCGATTTATATTTTTGTACATTTTCGCCTATGACCGAGAAAAAGCGATCCTTATCGTGATTGTCCAAAAAGATAACATTCTGTTCCGGTTGTGGATATTGGTAGTCTGAGGCCAACGTGCTGTAAAGTTTATTTGCTCCCGCTGTCCATTCGCTCTTTTGATTGAGCGCATCCCCAATCGCATAATTCAGCTGAAAATCCGTTACCCCCATCAGTTTCGAATCAACCTCCTGTCCCACACGCTTCCCACCTAGAAAATAAGCTTGGTTTGCGACCCCATGTACCCATGTTTCACCAAAAAAAGTAAAGTTTGGATACTCCTTTTGAATGCGGTCGGTCCATTTTCCCATAAAATCCAGATCGTTGTAAGGATAGGTATCAATACGAAATCCGTCTATGGCTGCCGTCTCTATCCACCAGATATGACTTTGCGTCAAATAGTTCTGTACATAAGGATTCTGCTGGTTCATATCCGGCATCGTCGGCACAAACCAGCCTTTGACCATTTTCTTTTTATCCGCTGCGGAGGCATAAGGATCGAACACAGTCTGATCCTTATAAGAGGTTTGGGTATATTCCGGCCATTCATTGAGCCAATCCGCCATGGGTTTGTCTTTCACCGTCCAATGGTAACTGCCGATATGATTGGGCACGACATCAAAAATCAGTTTCATCCGACGTTTATGCAGCTGCTCCCCCAATTGGACATAGGTATCATTGCTTCCAAAACGCGGGTCAATATGATAAGTCTCGGTATTGGCATAACCATGATAGGAAGCCAAGGGCATATCGTTGGTCAATACGGGTGTCATCCAGAGCGAGGTCACCCCCAGATCCTGGAGATAATCCAGTTTACCGATGATCCCTTCCAGGTCACCTCCATGCCGCAAATACATGGAATCCCGGTTCAAGCTCATATCCAACATCCCCTTTACCTGATCATTTGCCTTATTGCCATTCGCAAAACGGTCGGGCATAATCAGGTAGATTAAGTCCTCGCTGGTTACTCCCTGTGCTTTGACACGTTGATCCCGTTTTTTTAGTTCATAGCGATAGGTCAGTTTCTTCTTTCCCTGACTAAAGGTAAAGGTAGACCAGCCCGGTTGAGCTGCCGCTGTTATCTTAACATCCAAAAACAGGTAATTGGGATTTTCTGTCCGGTTCACCCTAAGGAGTTCGATGCCTTTGTCGTCAACCTGTACCTCACTTTTCCCAATCTGAGGGCCATAGACGACAAGCTGCAAGCTTGGGTTTTCCATTCCTACCCACCAATTCAGAGGTTCTACCCGCTGAATGGATTGCCCCTTTAAGGGGCTCCATCCAAGCGCTGTTAGTGCCACAATTCCTGTGGTAAGTCGTATCGTTGTTTTTAATAGGGTCGGCATTATTTCTTGGTTAAAGTGTATGTATTCGCATTGAGATCAAGGACGATATCGTAAGTTCCCGCATTTGCTACGGCGATATCGGCGCCACCGGCGACAAGATTTCCATTGGCACCGCCAAAATTGGTCCCCCAGTCATGATTCTTGCGGAACTTGATCGCGCCGGCTGTTAGGTTGACCCTGAGTTTCCACAATTGGTTGGCATTATCGTATTTCATGTCTGTGTCTGTATCCCATCCTTTAGGTGTAGCACTTCCGATGATACCCCAACTATGGTCTTTGAATGTGATGGTATTCGCTGTTGTATTGACTTCAATTTCGAGATTGCCTGCGCGCGGTGCTTTGATGTTATCCCCACCGTTGTAGGCAATTTTACCCGTTGCCGTCTGTCCATAGGAATTTGCCCAATTGCGTTCGGTGGTCAGTTTAAACTCCGAATTCGCCTCCGGGAAGGAAATAATGCCCGTGTAGATGCCGTTACTCGTCGGCGAGACAATTGATTCAGCAGTAGCCGGATCCCAGCCTTGGTATGCGCCGGGCACATACAAATAGCTTGTTGATGCATAAGGAACAGCTTTAAGGCTAGCTAAAGCAGAAAACACAGCCGCAATTTTTGTATTGATACTTGACTTAAGCCGAACATCAAATTCAGAAGCCGTTCCTGTAGGAACGCCAAGAGAAAGCAAGTAACTATTCAATTCGTAGCCTGTGAATCCCATTGCGCTGCGTCCATTGGGAATAACTACTTCCTTTACCGTTTTAAAGTTGTCCCCTTTAAGGCCAAACTGAAGCACATTGCTCACTGCAGCCTGAAAACCAAAGTCAGGCTGGATCATACGAAGGTGCAATACCGTATCATTCGCATTTGCTTTGGACAAGGTCAGGTTCGTCTTGTCAAGCGTTAAAGTCGCCGGTTTTACGGCGTCAGTACTCGCCAATCTTGCTTGCGTTTCGTCTTTTTTACAACTTTGGAAAGTCGCCAATAGCAGTAGCACCAATCCTATATAATGTATTATTTTCATTTCTAAACATCTATTTATTAATCACTTAAAACAAACCCTCCTACCCAGATTTTAATCCTTCTATCCTAGCGATAGAAGCCCTGGGATCAAAGTTTGATCCTCCGGTTAATTGTAGCCAGGGTTCTGTACTAGATTCGAATTCGCTATAATATCCGAAGCAGGTAACGGAAACAGCGATCTATACCCCGCAACTGCCTGACCGCCAAGCACGCCCCCTTTAAAAGGCCAGAGGTAACTATCCCCGGTAAATTTGCCATAACGGATCAGATCCGAACGTCTAAATCCCTCCCAGTAGAGTTCCTTCACACGTTCGTTGAGAATATCGTCCAACGAAAGGTTCGTCAAGTTGCCCGTATTGTTACCATAGGCACGTACACGTAATTTGTTAATGTAATCCAATGCCTTTACTAAAGTACCACCAGCACCTCCGCGTAGAGTCGCTTCGGCATAGATCAAATTCATTTCTGCCAGACGGATCAATGGGAAATCTACAGATGCAACGAAGCCCTCGGCAGCCGGAGGAGCAGTCTTCCCATCCTTATTGACATTGCGGAATTTGGTCACTGCCAATCCCTGTTTATAGACAGCGATATCTTCAATTTTAACACTTGAGTTCAGGTGAAACATTGCCCGCTTATCTGTTGCTCCGGAATAGTCGCCAAAAATAGTTGCGATATTATCACGAGTTCTATTACCGGCCCAACCTCCACCCGGTACACCAAAAGATGTCGGGTTCATTGTTGCATCAATCGCTGCATTGATCAGGTAAGTTGTTCCCCCCTTGCTCTGCGTCTTGGTTCCGTCGTAAGGCAGATAGAAAATAAACTCGGGGTTGTTCTTATCGTTATCGGCATAGAAAAGCTCCCGATAATTTGCCCCCAGGCGATAAGCCGAATTCAATACTTTTTCCGAATAGGTGATGGCTTCAGTATATTTTTTATTACCGGCACCTAGGTACACTTCGGCATTGAGGTATAAACGAGCCAGCAATCCCCATGCTGCGACCTGATCCACCCGACCATATACATTCTGCTTATGTCCCTTTAGCTGTCCTGCTACTTCCAACAACTCTTTCTCCACATAAGCGAAAAGCGCTGGTCTTTTAATTTGAGGAGGGGCCACTTTACCTACAGGCGTTTCTTCAGTCACAAATGGCGGATTTCCGAACAAATCAAGTAATACCCAATAATTGTACGCACGTAAAAATCTTGCTTCGGCGCGGTAATAAGCGATTTCAGCTTTATCGGCATCCGAAATTCCGCGGGCGCTTAATTTGGCATCGGTACTTTCTCTTAAAAACTCATTGACCAAGGTCGCGCTATAGATGCAACGTGTGTAGAGACCACGGAGCATAGGATTGCTATCGTCGAAATTGAGATAGTCGAGACCGCTGATACCCGGGTCGTTAAGCCATGCACATGCTGCCTCATCGGTCGTGAGTTCCTGCGCATTCCAAAAAAGGCGTAAAAAATCCGAGGTTCCGGCATCCAGGCCACCTAGATCCGAATTGTTTGGCCCCGAGGTACTCGTCAGCACCAACGAACCATATAATCTGGCAAAGGATGAAGTATAACCCTTAAAATCCTGGTAGGCAACATCTGCTGTAATATCATTGGTCGGTTTTAAATCCAGATCCTTATGGCAGCTGCTCAATGCAATGGCCAGTAAACAGATGCCTATATATTTATTTAAACTTTTCATTGTTATTCATTTAAAAATTCACATTTACACCCAATACATAGGTACGTGGTCTAGGATAGAAACGGTCGTCTATTCCATTCGAAATCTCGGGGTCAACGCCTTTATATTTGCTGATCGTAAATACATTCTGTACGGTTGCTGAAATCGACATAGATGCCTTACTGTTCCGTATAAATTTTCCTAGATTGTAGCTTAAATTGAAATTATCCATCTTTAAGAAAGAAGCATTCTTGATGTAATAATCACTTTGTAGCTGCTTGAGGAGAAAATTGGTATTTAGAAAGTCCACCGGCGCATTGTTAATAACCAAAACTGCCTGATCATTTATGTTGGCACCACTTCCCAGATTAGAGGAAACATTGTCGTACACATAATTATCCAGATTGGCACGCAACACCGTGGATACGGACCATTTTTTGTAACTGTAGGCTGCCGTAAAACCTAAAAGATATTTAGGCAATGGGGATTTATATAAATACCGATCATTATCACTAATCACGCCGTCGCCATTACGATCGACGTAAACCCCTTCAACCGGATGCCCCTGCTCGTCATACACCTGCTGGAAAACATTGAAGCTATTGGGCATATAATTCACCTTATGTGCCTGAATATTCCCACCTGTTCCGCCACGGATACCTCCTGTCTCCACGATAAAACCAGGATCATCGCTTTGCGTCAGGTTAGTCACCTTGCTTCTGTTGTAGGTAAAATTGAAACCCAGATCCAACGAAGAATGCTCTGATTTTAAGGGAATATAGTGAAGGTTAAACTCCAAGCCCTGATTTTCCATATTACCGATATTGGTCAATAGGAAATTACTAAAATTAGATCCCACCGGAATCGGGATAGTACTTAACAAGTCTTTGGTCTTTTTCGAATAGTAATCTATACTGCCATAGAATCTATTATCCTGAAAACCAAAGTCAATACCTGCATTATAGGTTGTGGTACTTTCCCAACGAATATCGCGGTCGTAAACCAAAGGTGAATTCAGATAATAGTAGGTATCACCGAAACGGTACATGGATTCATTACCACTGATGGAATAATTAGGCATATAAGAATAATTCGCAATACCATCTTGCTGTCCGGTTTGCCCATAACTCAGGCGAACCTTCAGATCCGATACGGCATCCAGCTGTTTTAAGAAGGTTTCATTTTTAGCACGCCAGGTAAATCCGACAGATGGGAAATATCCCCAGGCATTATTATTTTGACGGTCAAACCGCGAGGAACCATCAATACGTAGGGTTCCGGAAAGGATATAACGGTTGTCAAACGAGTAAATCAAACGTCCATAGTAGGATATCAGCAAATTTTCGGGTTTGTCAAAGGCCCGCGTTGGTTCATTTAAGACCTTATCCCCTTCAGCGTTGGTCCGGTTGAAATTATAGACTTTACTGCTGTTTTTATAATAGCCATATCCCAATGTTGCATCGATATTACTTTTAATTGCAGCAATCTCCTTATCGTATTTTAAGTAAAATTCCAGCGTTTTGTTGTTGATATCGGTTTTATATTCCGTGCGTTCTCCGCCCTCATTAAAATTACGTGCTGCAATGGCCGGTGTAAATGTATTCCCCTTGGATCGCGCGAGATCGTAGCCTACATTTAAATTAGCATGTAGTTCCGGCAAGAAGTGAAAACTATAATCCAACTTTGCGTTACCGATGCTACGGAACACATCCCCTTTATCTTTACGGAGCTCCAGCAAGGCCAGCGGGTTGCGGGGCGCATTGGGGTTGGGTTTTCCCCCTTGTATCCACTCATAATATCCACCAAAGCTATTTTTATCGTCCACATAGACGGGCTGTGTTGGATCGAACTGTATAGCCGAACCGATGGCATCCTGTGTTGCAAATTTGGACTTTGACCAGGTTCCGCGTACATTCACATCCAATGAAAGGTGATTGTCGAGAAATTTCGGTGTCAAGGCCAGCGCCGCTGTTGTACGTTTGAGGTTATCGTTTTTCAGCACGCCGTCCTGATTCATGTATCCAGCCGAAATACGGTAAGGCATGTTTCCTGCTTTGGAAGCAATATTGATGTTGTTATCCGTGGTAAAAGCATTGCCATAGATCACATCCTGCCAATCGGTATTGGCAGTACCCAGCAGCTTTTTCATGACATCGGTTCCATGTGTATTGACATAGTCCCGGATCTGATCAGCAGTCAGCAGATCTACCTTTTTACCTACGGTAGCCAAGGAGTTTTGTGTCGAAAAATTGATTTGCGTACCCGAACGACTCCCTTTTTTTGTGGTGATCAGGATAACACCATTAGACGCACGCGAACCGTAAATGGCTGTCGCATTGGCATCTTTCAGGATGGTGAAAGTCTCGATGTCACTGGGGTTGATCAAGCTTAACGGATTGGCCACACCCGATACCGATCCGCCGGCCAACGGAATACCGTCCACAACGATCAATGGATCATTGCTGGCATTCAGGGAGGCTCCTGTACGGATGCGGATGGTACTACCTGCTCCCGGCTGTCCCCCACTTGTGGTGATCTGTACCCCCGGCACCTTACCCGTAATCAATTGTTCGGGCGAGGAAATCTGCCCTTTTTGAAAGTCTTTGGAAGTAACTGTGCTGATCGAACCGGTAAGTTCACTCTTTTTCTGCGTTCCATAACCGATCACAACCACTTCTTCCAATTGGCTTGCATCCGATTTAAGATATAAGTTTAAAGGCTTATTACCCTCTTGCACCTGGATCAGGGTATCGAGTGTAGCATAACCTACCATACTGACTTTCAGGCGCAATTTGCCCGCTTTCAGTCTATCCAAGCTAAAATCCCCGTTTGCATTGGTAGACAGCGATCGCTGAATATCCTCGAAGCGCAGCGTTGCACCGCTCAAGGAAGTTCCTTTCTGGTCCATTACTTTCCCCTGAAGCGTGGCCTGCTGTGCGAATGCCGAAGCACTCACCCCGAGTAACATGTTCAAGGCCCAAAATGGACGTAATAGCTGTTTGTTCATAAAATAACTGTTTATTTATTTAGTTTAGTTTTGCTGACCAGTAGATACTCTCCCGGCTGAAGACTGACCTTTGTCTGCTTGGTCCAATCCAGGGTATTCCCTGTAAAATTATTTTGCCAAACGGTACGTAAAGCCTGTGGCAGTGCAAAATCAGTGGTTTCCACACCAAAATTGCCAAGCACCCCTACCTGCTGCCCCTCTTTCTCCAACAGAAAATATTTCATGGCCGCTTTCATTCCGGATTCTACAATCTTTCCATCCCGGAAAATGCTGTTCTTTATTTTGAAACGTGTCAGTGCGGCATAGACCTCAAAAAGCTGTTTACGCTTATCCTGTTTCAGGTAATCCCAAAGGATTGGTTTCTCCCCGGTACGTCCATTTTCGTCGATGGAGATATCATAACCGTATTCGCCAAACTGCCAGATCATCTTGGGACCTGGAGCGGTCAATAAAAACAGGGCAGCCTGCTCCATGCGTGCCAAGGCGGTATTTAAATTCTTTACGCTGTAATTTCCTGATGCATTTCCATAATTGAGGCATTTGAATAACAGGCGTTGTTCGTCGTGACTTTCCATATAGGAGACAAATGCCGGCTGTGACATGCCATGACTGCTGGCAAAGAGACGACCGAGGTCAGATCCGTTGTTGCTGTTCCAACCCATCGCAGCCTCGTTAAAGACCGCATTCATATTATTCCAGAGCAACATGCCGGACTGCGCCAATTCCATTTCCTCCTGCTCGCCACCCAGATGTTCCAAAATCACATAACAAGTTGGATCTAGGTCGTGGATATGCTGCTGGTACTGCTTTAAAATCGCAATACGCGAGGCATCATAGGCATTCCAGGCCGATAGATCGGTCTCCGATGTACCCGAATTTTTCTGTGTAAAACCTTTCGAGAGATCAAAACGAAAACCATCGATCTTATATTCTTTTAACCAATAGCTCAACATATCTTTTACAAAGGCCTGCGTGTAGGCACTCTCATGATTAAAATCAAAGCCCACGTTAAAAGGATGTCTGGCAATGGTATTAAACCAAGGATTATCACTGGAAACATTCGCATTTTCGGCATACAGCTGTACCATTGGCGATTGGCCAAAGGCATGGTTAAATACCACGTCCAGGATAACAGCAATGCCATTTTCGTGACAGGCATCAATGTAAGCCTTAAAGTCATTCTTTGATCCATAGTACTTATCCAGTGCCCGATGAAAAGAGGGATTATAGCCCCAGGTCGAATTGCCCTCAGACTCCTGTACAGGCATCAGTTCAACCGCATTGACCCCTAAGCGTTTTAGATAGGACAGCGAATCCTTGAGTGTCGCATACTGATGTTGCTTGACAAAATCACGTACCAGGAGTTCATAGATCAGCAGATCCCCGGCGGCAGGTTTAACAAAAGAGCTGACCTTCCAGGGATAAGGTTTCGCAACAAGGTCTAGTACCGCAACAATTCCGCGCCCCCCCTGTGGATAAGCGGGCAGACTGGCGATGTTAGTTCCCAATGCAGCATCGTTTTGCGGATCGAGAACCAGTTCGGCATAGGGATCGGCTATATATTGCTGACCATCGATCAGAAATTGATAGGTATATGGTTTTGTAAAGTCCAGATCCGACAGGGTTATCCACCATGTTTTTCCATCTGGTGTCTGGCTCATCGCATATGCCGACGTTGCCTTATAGCTGTTAAAATCGCCTAGTAGGTATACATTCTTTTTTAAGGGTGCGGTGAGCGCAAAACTCAGCTGCTTTTTTGTTCGGTCAATCGTAACCCCATTTGGATTGACCCCGGCTGGCAATGCGGCGATTGCAGGTTTTGCCTGTGCCAGTAACTGCATTTTACTGCTCACAACCTTACCATTACTTTGGAGCCGGGCTTCAATTTCATGCAGGCCATCGACTTGCAGACTTAGCTTTTTTTCCAGCAAAGACACATTGTCTTCTAGGGCAATTTGCACACCGTTATCCCATAAGGTCATTGTCCCGGCCTGACTGCCTTGCACTTTGAGCGTTAACAGGTCGCCAACACGATAGTTATCTTCTGCCAGCAGTGGACTCGTGGGTTGCGCCACCGGAGAAAGAAAGCGGATAGCGCCATGCTCGCCGGCCAGTGGCAGAAATAAATCCGAACCATCACGGTTGCGTTGGACCAACGATCCGTCCGCATTACGCACCAGCAGCGCGATCTGACCAAAACCGGTACCGTTGCTACGCTTAAAAAATGTTGCCGGATTAAAGGTGAACCGGTATTTACCAGTGGATACAAATTGTAGTTTATAGGCATTATCGTTCCTATTCCAATCGGTCGGCACATGTTGCCAGTCTCCCCCAGCAGCAGCGATCAATCCGATATGCAAGTATAGATCGGCCGAACTACCTTTGAAGGCTCCGTTACCTTTCGAAAAATCAAATTGCAGGGTAATTTCCTTATCCCAAAAGATAAAAGGCGAAGAAGTATATACCAGACCGGTAGCATCAGGCTCTGCGATAGGGAGTTGTTCGGGATCAACAATATCCTTTTTGTTGGCACACGAAGACAACAGGATGAGTATCCAAAGATACCCTAGGTAATAAATGATATGCTTGCCCATCGATAATTAGCTTTGCTTGGCCTGTTTTGGGAACGTTCCCGAAACTAAGGAAAAAAGAAATCGCCTATTGCGATTTGCCTATTAATTCCCTTCCAATGTTTTTACAAAATTGATTATTTAATTCTTCGGGAATGTTCCCGAAGTGAATCAAAGCTAAGTATTGGGTATATTAAAAACAAATATTTTTTTACTTATTTCTGGCTGGATTCTTGAAAAATAAGCTGGGAATCAAGGTAAACCGAATTAGCAAACTTTTCGTTATCGGGGTCATCCATCTTCTCCAACAGTAGTTTTGTCACTAATTCGCCCATTTCGAACGCGGGTTGTTTGACGACACTGAGAGCCGGATCGATCAGGTCCGCAATATCGAGACAAGAAAAACAGATTATTTTCAGCTGTTCCGGAATCCGTATATTTAATTGCTTTGCCACCCGGATACTCGAGATTGCCAAACGTTCGACCGCCGCAAATATGGCATCCGGTTTTTCTGTTTCAATGAGCTTTGCGATATCCTTCATATTCTGTTCGGCATCGTTGACGGTATCAAGTATCAATTTGGGATCAATAGGTAATCCGGCTTCCGTCAGGGCTTTCTCGTAGCCTTCCTTACGCACTTTACCAATAGATATATGGGGATTTATTGCTAGGTATGCTATTCTTTTACAGTCGTTTTCAATCAGATGTTTCGTCGCCTCGTAAGCCGAATCCTGGTCATTTCCCGTGATATAACCACCCTTCCAATCGTCATAGGTCCGATCAAAAAACATAACCGGAATCCCCCGCTCCTCAAGCAGTTGGATATGGGAATGATCTTTCCCCTCCCCTGATGCCGAGATAATAACCCCATCCACGCGACCATTGACCAAGGAACGGACAATCGACGCTTCATTTTGTACCTGATGATCTGTCACATAGATCAAGGTATGATACCCTTTTGACCTTGCCACGGCTTCGATGCCCTTAATGGCCTGGGAGAAAAACTTATTTCCAAATTCGGGAATGATGATTGCAATTGTCAGGCTTTTATTTGCCTTAAGGCTGCTGGCATACACGTTGGGTGAAAAGCCGATTTCTTCGGCCATTGCCAGGATACGGGCCTTGGTTGCGGGATTGATGTCCACATTGTCCCGAAATGCACGGGAAACGGTTGATTTTGATAAACCTAGTTTTTTGGCCAGATCGACGATTGTTAATTGAGACATAGCGGTTGTTCCCTCTGCTGTTAAGCGCTTAATAATTGCGTTATGCAAATAAAGCAATTATCTTTCCAGAATAACAAATTTTCTTTTTGTTCATGGTCAAATTTCAGTCTCTCTCAGCAGCCCTAGTGCTATGAATGCACTTGATACTGCATTTTGTCTCTGCGATAAACGAATGACCGCATTATCAAAAACAGCCCCAACTTGAAGCAAGTTGGAGCTGCCGAGCCTGTTATAACAGGTATAGATGATAGAAATAAGCGCCGGATGCCCTGGTTAAAACTTCCTGAAATCCCATTCACCACGATAAGGGCGGCTACGCAGGAGATTGGCATACTCATTATCAAATTCTTCTTTTTTAGGATCCCATTTCAGATCTTTCTGGAGCTCATAAGCGATATTGACCGCATTGCAGACCGTACTTGTCCGATGACCAATTTCCACATCACAGATTGGTTTGCTTCTTTTCTTAATGGCATCCACAAAATCCTGGTAATGGTTGTCACTATAATAAAGACGTCGATCAGAAGCAGACAATTTCATATTAGCAAGATTTTCGGGACTGGAACGTATAAATTCGCGGCTCACTTCGATCTTCCCCTTTTCACCTATAAACTGAATCGCATTGTGTACACCCCAGGCGACATGATTGACTTTCACCCCATTGGCATAAATAAACGAGAGCCCGCTACTGCTGTTGGCTTGTTTGGGCGGTAGAAATTGCGTCGGCCCTGAATTATCCATGCCCAATGCCCACTGTACAATATCAAACATATGTGCACCCCAATCGGTGATATATCCCCCTCCAAAATCACGGTAGCCACGCCACCAGGCCCATTTATCATCTTCGATAGGCGGGCTCAAAATTGGATTATACCCGCGGTAAGGTGAAGGCCCCACCCACATATCCCAATCCAGATAATCCGGTGCCGGCATGGAAGGCAAGTCACATTGTTTGACGGGTTCACCGACAGAAACATTAATTTCTTTTATTTTTCCAATATAACCATTCGAAACCAATTCCGCTGCCTGTCTAAAATTGTACGATGAACGTTGCATGCTCCCCGTTTGGAATACCCTTTTGAACTTACGTGTCGCATCCACCATGGCACGTCCTTCGGCGATGGTGAGCGCCAGTGGTTTTTCACAGTAAATATCCTTTCCGGCTTTAGCAGCATCCACAGCAATCTGGGCATGCCAATGATCTGGTGTCGCGATCACCACCGCATCAATATCTTTCCGCTCCAATAGCTCACGGTAATGCCTATAACCCGTCACCGTACTTTGCGTCTTTCCAAGTTCCAGCTGCTTTTTTGTTGTACCCACAATAAATGCCTGCAATTTTTTACGGTCTACATCGCAGGCTGCCAAACTAGCGATTTCCTTGCAACGGTTGAGCCCGTTCATGAGGGTATAGGATTGTTTTCCGACACCAATAAACCCCAGATTAATGCGGTCACTTGGTGCTAAAAATCCATTTCCCCCCAACACAGCGCGCGGAACAATGGTAAACGCCAGTGAGGAAAGTACACCCTTGGCTATAAATTCTCTTCTTTTCATGTCTTAAACTTTTGGATAAACCTTATCCCTATTTAAAATTCATTCAGCAGAGTCAGCTGGCGATGATTTTAAATAGGGCGGTCCATCAGGTGATTTATAAATTTTGTTTAGGTTTTCCTATCCGGATTTATTCTTTTATCGGAATCAGGGTAATGGATGCAATTTCTGGCAGCGCGTCGCCTTTGATTTCTGTTGCCTGTAAATTCATCCGTGTACTCGGCTCGCCTATTACCTGTTGCGACACCTCGAGTGTTCCCAATTCAGCGTCTTTAAAGCCGCTTCCGTTTTCAACGCCAAAAACAAATGGGAACTTCTGACCAAGTGCCGAAAGCAGTAATGTGCCTGTATGTTTAGCATTTGGCAGGTAATTGATCAATACACGGTATTTGCCCGGTTTTTGGATTTTGATATCCCAATAGATCCGGTCATTAGGATCTTTCCATTGCCCTAAAGCATTTGGACGATTGGGATCATGGGTATTGGCACCGATAATCTTCAGTCCTTTGGCCTCTTGCAGGTTCGCATTATTGGCATTCATAATAATGCGTCCATCGGCTTGGGTCTGTGTCAGGTTTTGTTCCACTAGCGGTTTACCCTGGATCTCGACCACGATCACCTTGGGGCCACTTTCAATAGTAAATGCATCCACCGGAATCTGGGGCTTTCCAGCCTTTGTCTCCACTTTCAGCCTGGTCTTGGGAGCAGCCAATCCGTAGGCTGCTAGGACCTTATTTTTAATGGGCAGATCAATGCTTCCGCCTGCTGGCCGATCAAATACATGCAAGTATAATTTACCTTCCTTTTGCGTACAATACCCCCAGTCCAAAGCTTGAAATGGGCTTGCTGTTGTCCCATAAATGGCCTCGCTATTGACCTGCATCCAATCCCCGATACGCTCCATTATCTCCACGGCCGGCGCAGGAATAGCCCCATCTCCATCAGGCCCCACATTTAACAGGAAATTCCCTCCCTTGCTGACCGTTTCCACAAACAATTGCATGATTTTAGGGAAACTTTTCCAATTTTGATCGTGCGCACTGTAACCGTAACTTTCGTTCATGGTATGGCTGACCTCCCAATCCATCCCCGGAAGCCCTGTTGGTGGAATGTATTTTTCAGGTGTTCCGATATCGCCGTTTTTATTTTCCAGCCCCTCCCAAAACCGATTGTTGATAATGATATTCGGCTGCCATTTGATCAAATCTGTCAATATACGTTTTGTTCCCCATGCCTCACCTTGGTGCTGTTTGCTGCTAAAGTCAGGCCACAGCATATCCAGTGGACCGTAATTCTGCGCAAGTTCCTTAATCTGTCCATAGAGATATTCCTTATAGCGGTTATGGTCAGGCTTGTGGTTATCGGGATTCGGATTTAAATTAAAAGCTTCATAGGAATCTGGATGCTGCCAGTCGAGCAATGAATAATAAGCACCTACTTTCAATCCTTCCTGACGAAATGCACTCATGATTTCTTTATATAAATCCCGGCCTTTTGGCGATAAGTTTGCACTGCCAGTAATGTCATTCTTTACAGCGTATGGCTGCTGGCTATTAAATAGGCTAAAACCTTCATGATGTCTGGACGTCAAGACCATATATTTCATTCCAGCTTTTTTGGCCAGACGTGCCCAGGCTTTGGGTTCAAATGAACGCAAGGTAAATTTTGGTTTCAGCACCGCTGCATACTGCTTGCTGGGGATTTTACCCCAGGTCTGGATCCATTCGGCATAGTGCTGTGGATATTGTTTTCCTTCAAAACTTCCACCAGCCGCACTGTACAATCCCCAGTGGATAAAAAGGCCAAAACGTGCTTCTCTAAACCATTCCATCCGTTTGTCCTGGCTTTCGGTCCATCCGGGCACCCCCTCATAGGGCTGTGATTTTGTCTGGGCAAATGATCCCTCGGTCATGCACAGCAGCATTCCCAGTGCCGCTGCACATTTCCATTTTAAAAAGTTAATTTTCATTCTTATTCAGTTTATACATAAAAGTTCAGTTGAGATCGGAGCATAATGCTGCAATTTCCAGTTGCAGCTGTTGATAGATCCGTTGCGCTTCTGCTATAGGGCGACCTTTAACCATACCAGGGCGTTTGTGTCCGATATGAGTCAGCCAGGCATCTTTCATGATCGTCTGCCTTTTGAGCACCAAAGGATATATTTTTTGGAGTTTTGGCAGGCTTTTCAGCTCCTGCTCCCAAGTAGGTGCAAGTGCTGTTCCGGGCAACAGATGTGCAATAATTGTTTTGGCCATCAGCCAATGTCCCAAGGTTTCCGGATGAATACCATCGGATGCTAATTTAAATGTGCTATCCAATTTTAGCTGTTCTTCTAGATAAGCTTTCATCGGAAAATGTAGGTCGACTACTTCCCACTGCTCCTTAGCCGCTTTTGTCTGTAACCAAGAGGCGTAGCTATCCAAGACTTGGTTATAACCTTGAAGGCGTAACTTTGGATCATCATGTACAGGTGGAGTCAGCCAAATGATACGTTTCACACCTGCATGTTGTAATCGGTCATGCAAGCGCATTATACCAGCTTGATAAACTTCAAATCGGCTGCTATCAAAAGGGAGGTAAATACCATCATTCATCCCATAACACACAAACACCAATCGAGGCTTAACCTTGTCCAGTAGGGTATCCAGGCGATCGAAAAGGCATGGGCGGGGAAACTTTCCATTGGCATGATTTGGTTCACTTAATCCGGATACCGTTTCACTGGGCAATCCCAGGTTGATAAACTGGCTTTTACTTTGGTCTTGCGCCATCAGCAACAAGCTTTCGGTCATCGCTACATATTGGCCCGCGTAAGTGATACTATTTCCCAAAAAAATTACCGGTCCGGCATCGCTTCCTATCGGCTCGACGACATTCGTTTGTCCATGCAGCGGAATATTCCCTATACTTAGGCAACAGAGGAAAAGGAAGCAAATTAGTTTTATTCGGTTTAACATGCGTTTATTCAGGTTTTATATTGATTTTTCAATCCTAATTTTAAGTGCATATCCCAACGTGTTTTGTGACATGCCCTTTGGAAGTTGCAGATGCAGACCTTCCTGATCTTGTTGAAAAACTACATTGCCGCCGCCAAGAACTTCCACGGAGCGCACCCGAGCGGTATGTTGGTTGAGGCTGCGCAAGCTGACTTTACCATCAGCCGGAGCTACCATTGCCAGCGCATAAAGGGCATCCTGTTTTTGGGTAAACCAAAAATCAGACGCTGTAAAATTGGCTTTAAAACCTTCCTTTTCCCGCTGTTCGGTGTCTGTAATCTGGATTACTGTAGGTCCTTCGTGCTGTACTATCCAGGGCTTGCTGCCGTATATCGCTTCGCCGTTGGTCTTGAGCCAGTCCCCTAATATACTAAGATTTTGTTTAACCTGTTCGGCAAGTTGCCCCTGGGCATCGGGTCCAATATTGAGCATGTAATTGCCTCCTTTGCTGCAGATTTCCAAGAGCCAATACCGCAATTCGTCGATGGATTTCCAATCCTGATCGTAAGATTTATAGCCCCAGGAATGATTAAATGTACCGATCGCTTCCCAGGGCTTGTCAAAACGTTCATTGGCCGCCGGAATACGGTTGTCACCCGGGATATCATAATCGCCCATGCCATTGCCGATACGCTCGGATACAATAACTTCCGGATTAAGATCATACACGGTCTTGTAAAAACGGAAGCTCTGCTGTGGGGTCATCAATCCCGGCATATCAAACCAGATATATTTTAACTTTTTATAGCGTTGCAGCAGTTCCACTACCTGTGGAATTGCTTTTTCCTGGAGGTAAGCGGCAAAGGAATTTGGACTAGGGTCCCAACGGTTGGCCCCAAAGGCATCCGTCTTTCTATTCAGCTGGGCATCATGTGCTTTGGTCAGAGCATACTGCGCATCGCTGCCATCTTTCCAGTCAATGTTATGGGAATAATATAATCCAAAGTCGAGTCCCTGACGCAGACAAGCATCATACAGTTCCTGAATCACATCTCTTTTTAAGGGTGTCGCCTGCACGATGTTAAAAGCACTGACCTTAGAGTCATACATGGCAAAACCATCATGGTGCTTGCTGGTCACGACCAGGTATTTCATACCGGCCTGTTTAGCCAGTCTCACAATTTCATCGGCATCAAAGGCGGCCGGATTAAATTGCCTGGCCAAATTTTCGTAGCTAGACCGAGGGATTTTAGCCACGAGCTGGATCCACTCCGCTACTCCCGGACTCCCCATGGCTTCAATTTTCTGTCCATTCCAGATTCCGCCAGGGATGGCATAAAGTCCCCAATGGATAAACATGCCAAATTTCTGCTTTTGAAAATCAGCGCAGGCGGCAGCTTTCTTCGCATGCATTGCTTTCCATTCCCGCATGATTTTCTGCTCTGATTCGTTGACCAATTTATTCCAGCGCAACAAGGCTTCCAGATAATAATAATCCGCATAAATTAGGGGCACATCGATTTCACCTTTATGCGGAATACTTCCCACATTATGCTTTAAAAGAAGATAACCATTTTCACCTACCTTGCTGGAGTAATGCTCGGATGCCAGCGACTCAAGAATGGTCTGAGCAAGCTGTGAATAAGCCTGCTGCTGTTGGGGCTGTACATATCCCACGAGCTCAAGCAATGCTGAGGCTGTTACCGCGGCTGCCGAAGCATCACGTGGTACCGATGCAAAATCGGTCTTGCGATAGTCCCAGTTTGGCACAAATCCGGGTTGGTCAACGTCAAAATCCCATAGTGGAACCTTATCGTTAGGAAGCCGCGGGTGTTTGCTGTAAAAATCTGCCATTTTTATAGCGGCCTGCAGATATTTCGGGTCCCTGGTTTCACGGTACATCACCGTAAAACCATAGAGTCCCCAGGCCTGACCCCTAGCCCAGGCCGAGTTGTCGGAAAAGCCTTGCGCCGTTTCCCTGCTCAGAACCTGGCCAGTCTCAGGATCATAGTTGACCACATGATAGGAACTAAAATCCGGGCGGTACTGATTTTTCAAAGTGGTCTCGGCATGCCGGACAGCGACCTCCCGATAGACAGGATTACCAGAAAGCTTTGAGGCCAGGAAAAGCAGTTCCAGATTCATCATATTATCAATAATGACCGGAAAGCTGTAGTTATGCACGCCATCCCAAGAGGCAAAACTATTCCAGGATTTGATCGCACCGACCTTTGGATTGAACCGTGTGAGCAAGGACTTTGCGCTCTGAATCAGAATGGCTTTAAAAGTGGTATCTCCGGTCAGGCGATAGGCATTACCATAACTACAGTTCATGACAAAACCGATATCATGGTGATTGGTATTGAACTGGTTCTCACGCAGGGAGTTGGTCCATTTAAGTGCTGCATCACGCCATTTATCTTTAGCAGTATATTCAAAAACATACCAAAGGCATCCCGGCCAGAAACCTCCGGTCCAATCGCTGATGCTTGTAAACGATGTTTTTCCATTCGGATCAGCCGAACGTGGGTACAAGCTGAGATCTTTATGTTCATTAAAAAGCAAATCATACTGTTTTTCCGCAAGCTGAAAGCCTTTTTTCACCAGTGCACTGCTATCAGTGCCTGTCGCCGCTGAGCAGAAAAAAGGTACTATAAGAAACAGCAACAGATAAGGTATTCGTATCATATAATGTTAGGTTTGTCTGATCAGAAGCCAAAGATCATCCACACGATATGGGATCGCTTTGACTTCTGATAATCTGTAAAACTAATCTACCCAACCCGGATTTTGGGTAAGGTTGACATTCATTTGTCTTTCTGATGTCGGGATCGGCCATACATCGAGGAAGTCACCTTTATAACTGTAATTGCTCACATTTGTTCCCCACACCTGTTTTCGGCCATTGCCCGGTTGAAATACTTTTTCTTTCCAGGTGCCCCAGCGCAGTTCGTCAAAATAATTGATGCCTTCATTGGGAAATTCCACCCGGCGTTCATTTTGGATGCGACGGCGTAAATCCTCTTTGCCGGCCACCGCAGTTGCGGCATTGGAATTGAGCAGTGCCACGCCTGCGCGCTGGCGGACTTCATTGACCTTGGCAAGGGCTGCATTGAGCTGACCATCTTCATTCAGGGCCTCAGCCCACATCAGCAATATATCGGCATACCGGAATATCGGGAAATCGATGGGACCATAATTACGGTCTATCAATTCATTGGTTCCTTCGGCCACAAACTTACGGTAGAAGTAAAAGAAATTGATCTGCGTATCGCTTTGGATATCCCCATCCACCTGAGCCTGTCCACGGAAGGGCCAGCGCATCACCTGAGTGCTCTCCACATTTGTAAAGTTGTATGCACCCCGAAAAGTAGCATAAGGTGTCACAATATTGGCCTGCAGGCGTGGGTCTCTATTTTCGTACGCTTTCTTAATTCGTTCTTCATTGCCCTGCGGCAGGTATAAGCTCATCTTAGCGCCCCGCTGAGCCGCTGCAGCCTGTTCTGCTGCTGTCAGATTATTGCGCAGAAAAAATACCTCACGCTCATTCTCTTTTAAACTTGAATAACCCGGAATGACTTTATCCCATTCAAACTTCGAACCGTCCTTGTTTTCGTATAGATCAACGAGATGTGGGGAGGGCATATAATAGTTCCAGCCACGCGAGTAGACCGACGGCCAACCGCAGAACAGCTGCATATTATTACCATAACCGGATTCACCCCTATGCTGAATGGAAAAGATCATTTCTGGACATTGTTCATTTGCCTCTTTAAACAGGGCTTTATAATCTCCGAAAAGGCTGTGTCCGGCATCTTTTACTTTCTGAAAGTCTGCAGTAGCCTTTGCCCATTCCTTACGGTAAAGAAATACTTTACCACGCAGGGCATAGGCCGCGGCTTTCGTTGCGTGCCCATAATTCGCATTGCCCGCAGGATAGCGATCTGGAAAATTGGGTTCAGCGATACAGTCATTGAGATCTTTCAGGATCTGATCCCAGACTTCAGCCTCCGAATTACGTGCCTTGATGGCTTCGCTTGCTGTAAATGGTTCAAGGTAAATTGGTACGCCTTTGTACAATTGATTGAGCCTGAAGTAAAAGTAGGCGCGCAAAAATTTCGCCTCCGCTAAGTATCTGGCTTTCTTTTCTGCTGTTGAAGGTGACTTGAGCGGTATATTTTTCAAGGCGTCGTTGGCCCGCTGGATTCCTTCGTACTGGATCTGCCACACTTTTAAAAATAAAGGATCACCAGCAGTGATGGTTCCCGTTAGTAGCGGTTCGTCAAAACGTCCCTGTCCGGTAAACGAAAAACGGTCAAACTGGTACAGCTCATAGGGTGAAATCAAACCGCTATGCCCCATGAGTAGTCTGAAGGAACCATATATCCCAGCTACCCCCAGGTCAGTCAGATTATCCGTTGTCCACATCGTTGCCGTGGATACGGATGAATAGGGTGAAGTATCCAACAGATCCCGCTTACATCCAAGTAATCCCGAGATCAATAAAATCGCTATAATTTTTTTCATGTTCGTTCAAATTAAAAAGTAAGGTTAAGTCCCAACGAATACTGGCGCATAGTCGGATAATTGACAGTGGAAGCGTTGATTAATGAAGGATCATTGCTAGCAGGTCCGATTTCGGGATCCAGTCCGGGGAATTTTGTCCAGGTCAGCAAGTTTTCACCCGCCAAAAAGATGCGCAGCTTAGCGATTGAAAACCGGCTGGCCAAACGCTCGGGAAGGCTATATCCTATCTGCAAATTGCGCAACTTGACAAAAGAAGCGTTGTACAGATAGAAATTGCTGGTGCGTCCGTTCTGCGCATCGGTCACTCCCTTCAAGCGTGGATAATAGCCGTCGATCCGATTGTTGGGATCAGCGGGATTGGCGGCATTGTAATAATAGTGATCATTGGCCACCAAAGCTGGAACGGACTTGCCCTGTGCCACGATAGAAGAATTGAGGTACAGTTCGTTCCAATAATAAGAAACACCTGAAGAAGCTGACCAAATCATCGCCGCATCGAAGTTTTTATAGGCCAGGTTGACACTTAAGCCATAATTGAATGCCGGCGTTGCGCGTTTGCCCATAAATTTTTGGTCATAGACATTACCGTAAATGCCATCCCCGTTCAGATCCGAATAGATCAGGTCACCATACCAGATTTTCGTTGAATCTATACCATCTGCTGGCTGAAAGGAGTAGCCGGCGGCTGCCATGGCCTTTAGCCATTCCATATCCTGCTCGGTGCGGATCATCCCATCGCGGGGTCCACCATTTTTATCTACCGAACCATCTGCCAAAAAGTGGCTGCCCGAACCACGATAGGTATTATATAAATAATACTCATTGATTTCATGTCCTTCGATCACACGTTGATTGGCGCCGGCAGAAACCAGACCAATATTGGACTGGTATACCCGATTGCCGGCAGCGTCAGTAACATAGCCCTCCGAAAGCAGGCCCTTGTATTTCTCCACCCGGTTGGTATTGTAGGCAAAATTTCCAGATAGGCTATATTTGAAATCATTGACACGCCCCTGATAGCCGAGACTGAGCTCCAGCCCCCGCTTGCTCACTTCAGCGATATTCATCGTTGCCGGCTGGGCTGTCCCCACCGTCGCCGGAATATTCGGAACATATAAGATACCATCGGTGTAAGCACGGTAGACATCAAATTCCAGGCTCAACTTACCCTGTAATGCAGTACCGGTAAAACCTAGATTGGTTGTGGTGGTAGTTTCCCAATGCAGGCGATCATTACCTAATTTGGTTTGGGCCAGACCACGGATAGCCTGATTGTTGAACGAATAATTAACCGAACCATAAGAAGGTAGGTGATCATAGTTGCCCGAGGCATTGTTTCCGGTCTTCCCCCAGGAAGCCCTGATTCGCAAGTCATCCACAACGGGCTTTATAGCTTCCATAAAGGATTCTTCCGAAATGCGCCAGCCTGCTGAAAATGCTGGAAAGAAACCCCAGCGTTTGGCGGCACCGAAACGGGACGAACCATCGTAACGCAATACCGCTTCGGCGAGATATTTATTTGCATAGGCATAATTGGCCCGGCCAAAGAACGAACGCAGTCCATAGTCAAATTCGTCGCCGTTAATCGAACTCATGGTCGTCGCAGAATTAAAGGTTGTCAGATCGGGATGTACGAGCCCCAGTTTGGCTGCCCCTGTATTGTATTGATTGAAGTATTGCTCGTTATAGCCTACAATACCGCCAACATCATGTTTTCCAAAAGAGCCGTTGTAGCGTAGCACATTGTCTACGATGACATTGTAACTCTTGGTCATATTATATTGTGTAGTCAGCTGTCCTGGGGACAAGGCTGCCGTACTTAATTTGTTCGTCGCAAAATTCCATTTTTCATAAGGCACCAGATACCAATTGTTTTCAGAATAAGCCTGATTGTAATTGATCTTGGACTCAAACTCCAGTCCCTTCATCAGGTTTAATTTCGCAAAAACCGTTGTATTGAAGCGGTTCACCTGGTTTTTACCATCCATGCTGTTCAAAAAAGCCAGCGCATTGTTGGCCGTAGCCGATTCTTCGGCTGCAGCCGGGAATCCGTAAACCCCATTGTAATAAGGGTACACGCCGGGGACAGTCTGGGTGAGGTAGGCATAGGCGGTACCGACATCCGCTACACTTAAATTTTGCATGTCCCCAAAGGTCTGTGTTCCCACCGTCAAAAATTTCGCTACTTTGGATTGCAGATTAATGCGCATACGGATTTTATCGGCTCCTGTTTTTGGCATGGTACCCGGATTATTGAAGTAACCCACGGAGAAAAGGTACTGCGTATTTTCAGTTCCGCCATTGAGTGAGAGGTTATGGTTTTGCAGGAGCTTACGCTGCCCGAACAGCACATCGCCCCAATCCGTATTCGGATAGGCGACTTTATTGGGTATCCCGAATTCCGTCAATCCTTCTGGATCTTTCTTTGCGTCTTCCCACAGCTTGATTGTCGCATCGGTATATACTGCCGCTTGCCCCAGGTTGGTAAAACCCTCATTGACCAGCTGCATATGGCGCGGGTAATCGGTAATAAACTCAGGCACATTGTTGGGGCGCAACATCGAAACCATTCCACTATACGAAAGATTATTTTTTCCTCTGGCACCTTTCTTTGTCGTAATGACAATAACACCGTTTGACCCAAGTGAACCATAGATCGCTGCCGTTGCTGCGTCTTTTAAGACTGAGACAGACTCCACGTCATTGGGGTTAACGGCGTCCATAGATCCCACGATACCATCGATCACGACCAATGGAGCGGTATTATTTAGCGTTCCTTTACCACGGATAAGGATCGTGGCGCCGTCTGCCCCTGGCTTGCCCGTGGTAGTCTGTACATTTACCCCCGCAGCTAGGCCTGCCAAGGAGGAGGACAATGTCGAAGTTGATCTATTTTCCAAAGAACTTCCGTTCACTGTGGATACAGCACCGATCACATTGGCGCGTTTTTGACTCCCATAGCCGACGACGACCACCTCCTCTAGACCACTAACTTCTTCCTGTAGGACAACCTGCAGCTGGTCGTCATCGCTGACTGTCTTTTCGAGTCTTTGATAGCCTACATTTGAAAAAATCAGGGTATTGCTCCCTGCCGGAAGCAGAATGGTAAAACTACCGTCCTGGGCGGAGTTTGTGGAGACGTTGGTTCCCTTTACCGTTACGGTGGTTCCCATGAGCGCTTCGCCCTTGCTATTAACCACACGCCCGCCTATGCTGCGCTGCTGCGGCATCTCGTCGACCGCATGATCCTTTCGTCGCGGTTTTAAGATAATGACCTCATCCTTTTTAATCCAATCCAGCTGGAGCGGTGCGGCAATCGCATTCATGGCATCCTCCAATCTGGCATTGCGTATATTGACCGATAGCCTTGACTGCGCCAGCGCCTTACCATTTAAAAAAAAGTTGAGTCCGCTTTGCTGCTGAATGCTGCGCATGACCTGGTTTAAAGTCACATGTTTTGCGGTAAGATTGATAGTTTGTGCATTTCCTTCAGCAAACACCTGCATTATAGTCAGCAAGGAAATGAGTATAATCAATTTCATAATCAGTATACTGCGTATCGTTAAACTCCACGGATGTAGCCTAACAAATGGATAAAAAATCATATGTTTGTATGGTTTTGTATTTATTTATAAATGGTTATCAACATTTTTGCCCTCGGGCATTTAAGTAGGTACATGCAGCCATTCGAGACAGTGCCCCCCAGCACTGTCTTTTTTATACGGCATGTATCCCTTATTCCTGTTTAAGTAGGTTTCATTAGCCGGTTTGTTTTCATGGTTATTTGGGTTTTTAGTTTAGTTCCTTTTTCAATAGGTGGATCAAGGCTGCGCAGTTACAAATAGCACGCGTTTGTCCCGGGCTTTAACAAGTTCAAAACGTAGTCCCCCCTCGGCAAGTACCTCCAGCACTTCCCCTAGCGGCTTGTCACGCTTTATGCGACCATAAAAATGAGTTTGTGGTACAGAAGAACTGTATTTCACCTCAACATCGTACCAAAGTCCGATTTGCCGCAATGCTTCGGCCAGCGGTGTTTCATCAAAATAAAATAGTCCCTCTTTCCAGGCGGTAAAAGCAGCGGGATCCACCTGTGCGACCCGAATGATACCGGTGGCGTTGGTGCTGGACTGCTGCCCTGGCTGTAGGTAGACCGCCGCGATGGCCGGATTCTCATTGGATAATTTAATCCGTCCGTTGACTAGGGTCGTTTTGATCAGTTTATTATCTGGATAAGCATTGACGTTGAAAGCAGTCCCAAGTACCTGCACTTCCTGTCCCTGACTCAACACCTTAAAGGGTCGTGCGATATCTTTCCTTACCTCAAAGAAAGCTTCACCTTTCAACGTCACTTTGCGTTCATGCTGTGCAAATCGCGCTGGATAGTGCAACGAGGATGCCGCGTTGAGCCAGACCTTCGTTCCATCGGGCAATGTAATCTGGTACATTCCCCCGACTGGCGTGCTCAGTTCCAACATCACCTTGCTCAGGTCATTTGTTTCTTGATTTCGCCCCATCTTTCCGCTCTGCAACGGTTGACCATTGGCATATGTAATTTCATCGCCCATAATGATACCGGATTGCTGATCGTTGAGTTGAACGAGAGAACCATCCGCCAAACGTAATGTTGCCCGATTACCGCCCGGCGGCAGTTCTTCAGGCAATATCTGTTGCCGTACAGTATGCTTGGTGAGCTGCTGCACCGTATCTGGGTATTGATTCCGGATCAATAGGGTGAAGAGCGAAAGGAAAAGAATCCCTGCAGCTGCCCAATAGGGCCATCGCATGAGGCGCAGCGATCTTTTTTTCACCTGCTGCCCAGCGATCTGCCTTTTAATATTCTCAAGCGTTTTTTCCAAGTGGGATTCACTTGCATTCAGCCCGTCGACAGGCTGTAGCAGGCTCTCGATGATAGCCTGGTCCACATCGGCTTCGGGATCGGCTTCGGCTAAAGCCGTCCGCAGCCAGGTCATTTCCTCGACCGTACAATTTCCCGCTTTATACTTTTGAAGTAATTGGTCTATTTTAGATTTACGATTATCCACCGTGCTGTAATTTTAGGTAAATACACACGAGATAAAATTAAGGTCTGCTCGATCGGCAATTTTTTTTATTTTCCTGAAAAAAGCAGTAAGGCAAACATGAATGCAGAAAAACCATTGTCCTGTAAGGCAGCATTGCGGATAAATTTGTTGGCTTTGACGATATGGTCACGGACTGTGGAAACCGAAATCCCCATTTCCTGGGCGATCTCCTGATAGCTCTTTCCCTCTAGTTTAGAAAGTCGAAATATTTTTTGCCGCTGCTGCGGTAATTTGTGCAGGAGTTGTTCGACCCATTGCTGCGCTTCCTTTGAATCCAACATCCGGTCGATGGAATTTTCCCCTTCCACTGCCTCCTGCGCCAGCTGAATGGCTGACTCCAGCTCCAATTTTAGCCTTCTTCTAAAATTAAAGGTGATATTGCGCGAACAGGTGTATAAAAAAGCGGCAAATGACTGTTCGGGATCTATTTTTAACCTATTCTCCCATATCCGGACAAACACATCCTGAAGCAGATCTTCGGCAACAGTTTTATCCTTGATGAATTTAAGGATATTGGCGTAAATGGTATGGCTGTAACGATGGTACAAGACATCAAAGGCCTGCATATCCCCACAACGGAGTAGGCGCAAGAGTTCATTCTCAGGCATGCAGTGATAGGTGTCCATAATTGATTATTTCAACATGAAGTTAGCGACTTCAGCGCAATAATTCAAATCATTTTATGAAACGTTTCCTATACACTATTTTCTGAGAGCCTTTCTGATTACGCAGAAAGGCTCATTAAGTTACAACGCTTATTTATCCTTAAATGCCGCGATGTCTATATCCTGGAAGATTAAGTTATCCTCTCCTACAATACGTAGCCGGGTCATTGGCTCCTGCGGAAAAAACAAGCCGGTCATTGCCGTTAATCCACCATCAGCAAAGAGCTCTACAGAACTAACGTCAATATATAGACTTAAGGATAATGATTCATTATTGGATAATCTTTTCGCCGTACTTGTTTTTGGGAAATCGGCATTGAAAGCAATTTCTCCGGATTTTGAGCGGTCAATATAATATGCTTTTTGATCTTTGTCATACCCTACAACAAGCTCATTTCCAATAGTATTTGACAAAATCACCTTAAAATTCTGTTGTTTTAACTTATTGATGTCCAACCGAAAAGCTTGCGGCAACTGTTCCTGTATACTGAGCTCTTTGGATTGATTTGCCCGATATTTTTTTACCGGCCGAAATGCTTTGGCCAACTCCGGTGCCGCTGAGCTGCTCACATAATATTTCTGATCTACTTTTTGCAAAGCTAGATCACGCGGAATTGTGGAAGATGAACGCCAACGTGTCGTCGGCACCACATTGGCATATTGCCAATTACTCATCCAGCCGATCATCAGCTGCCGCCCGCCGAGATTACTCCAGGTTACTCCCGCATAGTTATCAGGTCCCCAATCTAACCATTTAATTGATGTGTCTGCCGGCTGAAATTGATGCCCATCAAAATCACCTACAAAATACTGTGTCACCGAACCACCATTGGGACCTCCCGGATTGATGCTCACCAATAGTACCCATTTCGTCTCCCCTTTGTATTTCATTGGAATCAGGTCAGGACATTCCCAGACTCCGCCATGTGCGCCCACTTCCTTGCCGAATTCGCTCTCCTTTTTCCACTCTTTTAAGTTTTTGGACGAATAAAAGGTAATGCAATCTTTGGTTGCCAGCGTCATAATCCAGCTTTTTGATTTTTCGAACCACATCACCTTGGGATCGCGAAAATCCCAAATCCCGGGATTTGGTAGCACTGGGTTACCTTTGTATTTGGTCCAGGTTGCGCCCTGATCCAGGCTATAGGCCAAACTCTGATTTTGGTGCAGGCCGGTTTTCCGCTCTTCCTCCTGATGATTGTGGTGTGTAAAAATAGCGACCATAGCCCCCTTTCCAAAACCAGCGGTATTATTTTTATCAATCACCGAACTTCCCGAAAAGATCGTCCCCAAACTATCGGGATACAAAGCAATTTTTTGCTCGTCCCAATGAATCAGATCTTTGCTGATAGCGTGCCCCCAGTGCATTGGCCCCCAAACTGATTTTTCAGGGTTATGCTGAAAAAAGAGGTGATAATTTCCATTGAGATATACCATGCCATTGGGATCATTCATCCAACCCTGTTTGGGTGTAAAATGGTAGCTCGGCCGGTATTTTTCCAGCTGGTCATTACTGCCCTGCTGTCCTACCTGCGCAAAAGCTGAGCTCAGCATGCCCGCAAAAAGCATGGCGGCTCCGTATTTCTTCATTCTATTCATAGCTTAATTAGTTTAATATCATTTATCCCATTTCACCTGAGTTCTTAAAATAATGATAATTCTTATGATTTTTCGATTTTCATCGCATTGACTTTAATTGTTCCCTGATCGGCATAAATGGTTTAAGAAAACCTTATTGGAAGGCACAATCAGCGGAGTAAAATTAAGTTCTGTTATAAACAGGACTATGGGTCCCAATCCGATCGTATATTTTAATGTTCCCATTGGTATAAATTGGTTATTGTGTTAGTTAATATCCCGGATTCTGTTTGTAGAGGTACTTACTCAGTCTTATCTGCGCTTCCGGGATCGGCAGATATTCATTCTTATCTGCTGTAAAATGAGCTGATGCGTAATAAGAACGACGTGATTTCTCAGTTTCATAATATGCATTCATATTCTTATCCGCTATTCCCCATCTGACCAGGTCAAAGAAGCGGCCGTTTTCCATCGCCAGCTCCAGGCGACGTTCCCATCGCAAAGCCTTACGGGCGTTTTCCTCGTTCCATATGATGTTGTCCCCATTTTTATAGGTTTCTATCAGCATCTTATCCGTAGCGTAACCGGTCATTGAAGCGCTATTTTTTGCACGCAAACGTACCTGGTTGATCAGTGGTAAAGCTTCGGCCGACCGGTGCAGTTCAATCAGCGCCTCCGCGCGCATCAATATGAGGTCAGCAACACGCAAGACAATACGGTTTTTTGTATTCGCAAAGAATGGAGCCATTGGGACAAAGCAATCGCAATCCGGATCAACATTCTCCTTCAACGAAGCATACACCGAATAATCCGCAGGATTACGGTTCCAGCTCTCCTCATAGATACGTTTGCTGTTATATTTATAAGGCAGCCCCGGAATTGCCACCGTATGGAATAACCTGGGATCATATTTTTCCGATGCATTGAAGGCATTCAAGCTATTGTAATTATCGAGTGGCACTCCCTTTCCTGTTGTGCGGAATGCATTCACGAGGTTCTGGCTGGGTTTGTTGAAATCACAACAGCCCAAGCCCATTGGTACAGAAAGCAGATCCGAGAAATTCACACGTCCGAATTTTGTTCCGTCATCTTTTGAAAACTGGATGGAAAAGAGTGCTTCCGTACCATTCTCATATTTTCCGGGTAGAAAGTTGAATGCAAAATCTGCTTCAAGGGCATGGTTCGAGGCAAGTACGATCTCTGTATTTTGTAAGACTTTTTCGAGATCGCCCGAGTTGATCCCGGTTACGGTATGCCGTTCTTCGTTGTCCTGGCGATAGGCTTTGTACAGGTATGTTTTCGCCAGATAGGCTGCTGCGGCAATCCGGTTGGCACGGCCGACTTCAGCTTGTACAGCAGGCAAATGTTCTACTGCATATTGAAAATCATCAACAATCTTTTGCCAGAGCATGTCATTGTTCAATGCCCTGTTCGATACGGTTTCATAACTATCTACTGGTACAGTTTCATCGATATAAGGGACATACTTAAAAAGCGTTTTGAGCATGAAATAGAAATGGCCTCTTAGGAATCTTGCTTCGGCCAATTTGCTTTCTTTACCCTCAAAATTATCCATTTCCTGGATTGTTTTTATTGTCGTATTGGCACGCGAAATGGCTACATACAACTGAAACCATAACTTATCTATCTCTGCGAAATTGGTCATCACATTGCTGGAAACTTCCAAAAAATGGAATGTCTGGATATCCTGTGGTCCCGAACCGCCTTTATAGGCATCATCGGACCGTACCGTACCATAGGGCCATAAGCTAAAAGGCACATCATAATGGTCATTGCCTAAAGCTGCATAGGTGGCTGTGAGTAATCGTTCCGGTTCCTTGACCTGATCGGAGCTCAGAACGCCATTCGGTGTCTGGTCCAAGAACTTGGTACATCCGGACAGCATACCGGCAAGTACCATCATTATCGCTATTTTATTGGTTATTTTTTTCATTGGAATTCTATTTTTTAATAGTCTATATTTCCATGGATTTATTGTTTTCGTTCCGCTTCTTATCCTTTAAGATTTTCGATCCTTTCTATTCGATCCCACTATTAAAAGCCGATATTTACACCTGCAGTCCATGTCGTCGGAATCGGGTATCCCCAGCCTACATTCTCAGGATCCACACCTGTGAAATTCTTCGATTTTACCGTAAACAGGTTCTGTCCGGTCACATACACGCGTAAGCGGCTCATCCGCAAACGGGAAGCTGTAGCCGTTGGCAAAGTATAGCCAAGAGACAGGTTGCGAAGTTTCATATAGGATCCATTTTCTATAAAGTAATTGGATAGACGTCCTTCATCATTATTGTTTGTTGTCTGCAAAGCTGGGATGGTCGAAGCGGGATTCTGTGGTGTCCAGGCATTGAGCAGACGTACACCTTTATTGGAATTTACATCATCGACACTCCAGAAATCAGTCTGTTTTTTCAGCCAGTTTTCAACATCTATCCCCTGTACCCCCTGAAAATAGGCCGACAGATCAAATCCTCTGTATTTCAAGGCAATATTCAAACTATAAGAAAAATCAGGATGCGGGTTGCCGATCCAAGTGCGGTCCATGTCCGTGATCTGCTGATCTGCGGCATACACGTTGACATAACGCAAACGGCCAATACCTTTACCGGCCTGATTGACGTGATCGTCAACTTCCTTTTGATTCTGAAAGATGCCATCTGTTACATAACCGTAAAATGAACCCAATGGTCGGCCGATAATATTATCACCCTGGCGGCCTCCGTAAGAGTTTTCCACGGCTTCAGGCAGGTGGGTTACCTTATTTTTATACGACGAAAGGACAGCAGTTATATCATAATCCAGTCCAAAAGAAGTCTTATTGCGGTAACCCGCGGTAATATCCAGACCCTTATTTTCCATGGAAGCTCCATTGGCCCAGCGGTAACCACCCTCACCTAACACGCCGATATAAGCCGGATTGATCAGCATATCTTTTGTCGCTTTAATATACCAGTCTACGGATCCGTAAAGGCTTTGGCCAAATAGCGTAAAGTCCAGACCGATATTGGTCTGTGTCGTTGTTTCCCACTTTAGGTCGTTATTTTCAGTTTGGATTTTTCGGTATCCTGAAGGAAGCGTCCCTGTTCCTGCGCCCGAAAGATCATAAGCGGTACCATCCACAATATTCCATGTAGGATCGCCGACGCCATATTCAGGAACGTAAAGAGCATAGGTTGCCAGATTGCCGATCCCCTGGTTACCGGTCTGCCCCCAACCTGCACGCAGTTTAAGATCAGTGATAAAGTCTTTGGTACCGGCCATAAAACGTTCGGATGAAATCCGCCATCCAGCCGTTACCGCCGGAAAAGTGGCAAAGCGATTGTTTTTCCCAAAACGGGAAGAACCATCATGTCTCACGGTGAAGGAGGCCAGGTAGCGTTCATCGTAGGCGTAGTTAGCCTTTCCAAAATAGGAAAGGAGTGAAAATCCGGTGGAGCCACCGCCCACAGCAGCCGTCCCCGTACTTACACCGGGCCACATATATTCCGGTGTTTCAATGGAAAAAGCGCCATCACCGGCTGTATATGCGTTAAAATTGATGTCGTTCTGACGATTCATTTCTATTCCAGCCAGTAGGTCTATGGTATGTTTTTCAATCTCTTTTCTATACGTCGCAGTATTCGACCAGGTCCATTTTAACCCTTGGGTCTGTTCCATATTCACAGCGCTTCTACTGCTGCTCATAAAACCCGAACGATAGGAAACTTCAAGGTTGCGTTTGTAGAAATTACTGTAATCTATACCGTAACTCGTGCGCAGGTGCAGGTCTTTGATCAGCTGCAAATCAGCGTAAGCATTTCCAAATAAGCGCCAGTAATTGTTTTTATTATTTCTGTTATCATGCAACAGGCGCATTGGATTATGACGGTCATTCATTCCTAGGGCAGGTCCGCCCCAGCCTA
Source organism: Sphingobacterium sp. CZ-UAM (assembly GCF_002000245.1). Taxonomy (GTDB): domain Bacteria; phylum Bacteroidota; class Bacteroidia; order Sphingobacteriales; family Sphingobacteriaceae; genus Sphingobacterium. The sequence continues at coordinate 180,496 of NZ_MTCM01000007.1, forward strand.
TTCCGTCTACGGTATGTACCGGTATGATCGGTAATGCCTTCAACGATAGATCGAGCACATCTCCGGGAACCTGTACCTCCCCCGTGTTGTTCACCGTAAAATTCTCACCGACGATGAGTTTCCCGTCAAACAGTTTATAATCGGCATTCATCCGGGCCGATATACGTCGGAAATCGGTATACCGCAGTGTTCCACTATTGTCCAGATAACCCAAAGAAAAATAAGAACTTGACTTTTCTGTCGCCGAACTTAAGGTTGCATTGTACGATTGAAGCAAGCCCGGTTTAGATACTTCATCAAACCAATCGGTATCCGCTGCATACATGGTATGTTCGCGATCAATATATTTCGATACAGACACATTGTTAAGCTGTGGCAGACCATTGGCATCATTGTTCCATTCAAATTGATAGCCGATATTATTGCTGTTCGGATTACCGCCACTATTGATTGTCGCCCGCCAAAGTGCCTGACCATATTGCTGTGCATTGAGCACTTTCATGCGATTATTAAAATGCGTGCTGGTCACATAGGCGTCGACCGTAAGCTTCGGAGCACCAAGTTTTCCTCTTTTTGTTGTGATCACAATAACGCCATTTGCCGCACGCGAACCGTATATACTTGCCGAAGAGGCGTCTTTTAGCACCTGAATGCTTTCGATATCATTGGAATTGAGCTCATGCATGCCCCCTTGGGTGGGGATACCATCGATGACATAGAGCGGATCCTGGCTGCTGTTGATCGAACTGATACCGCGCATGCGTACTGTGGCCGCACCGCTTGGGCTACCATCGGAAGTCACCGTCATGCCCGCTACGCGGCCCTGAAGGGCTTTCATTGGGTTATTTTCCGGAGCTTTCATCATTTCGCTTACATTCACGACACTGACGGCACCGGTCAGATCCTTCTTACGCTCGCGCTGATAACCCGTGACAACCACCTCATCAAGTCCTTTTTCGGTACTGACCAGCCGGATATCCAAAAACTTTCTGTTCCCCAAAAGTACCGTTTGGGATTCGTAGCCAACATTAGAGATTTCTAAGGTACCGTTACTGCCGGATAACTGCAGCACAAATTCCCCTTTTTCATTTGTCTTTGTTGCCTGGCTGGTTCCCTTGACCATCAACGATGCCCCCACAACTGGGGTTGCTGTCGCACTGTCCGTGATCCGCCCCCGAATTTCTGTCTGCTGCGCAAAAGCAACAACCGAAAAGAGAGCCAAAGACGGAAGCAACATAGCTTGCTGTCTTGTAAACATAATTGGTTATTATAAGTAGATTATTAATTGATTATTTTTCCTCTTTTTGCCTATACCGCATTTTCCCTCTTTGCGGTACAGGCAGCTATAACTTCATCTTCTGTTCGTTATCGCGGAAGATGGGGTTCAGCCAATGGAAGCGGTTGATATCCGCTTCATTATAAGCGGGACATGCCCCCCTGCTCTGTGTCACAAAACCACTTAAGGTAGCCGCAAACTCAAGCACCTCCTCCAAGGCGATCCCTTCTGCCATCTGAAAGCGTTTGGTCAAAAAAGCCGCTAAAAACGAATCACCACTTCCGATGGTATCTTCCACCTGTACTTTCAATGCAGGAAAATGATAACTGATATTTGCTTTTTTATGATGGTACACTGCTCCAGCCGCGCCATAGGTAACAATAGCTTCCTGAATGGCAAAGCAATCCAACAGCAGATCCACCCGCTGCTGGTCGGTATAGGTTGCCGGCGCACCGCTCCATTCGGCAATGATATGCAATTCCTCTGCATTCATTTTAACGAGATCCGCATAACGCAATAATTCATGCAAGCGATTCGGATCAAAAAAAGGAGCGCGCAAATTAACGTCCATCACCCGAAAAGGGGCTGCCTTTAACAAGGTCAACAGACTTTGGAAGCTCACATCATCGCGACAGGCCAGACTGCCATACACCAAAAAATCCGCTTTGGAAACCGCTTCCAGTACGGCTGGTCCTACTTCAATTTTGTCCCATGCCACAGGATATACAATGTCGTATTGTACATTACGGTCTGCATCAATCGTCACTTCAACCGTGGAGGTTGGTAAACTGTCGTCATACTGAAAAAATGTGGTCGGAACTCCCAACTGTTGACATACTGCCAGCAATTCTTTACCATTTTCATCTCTTCCGATACGGGTTAGCATCTGTGTAACAACACCCAGCTTATTGAGATGATAAGCAACATTTAGCGGAGCACCGCCCAATTTCTTTCCGGTTGGCAGATTATCCCAAAGAACCTCTCCGAAACAAACTCCCTGTATTGATTTATTCAGATTTTTCATTGTCATCTTTATTTGTTCACCGAAGTGATTGGATCTATAATAGCGCTATTTTAATGCAGATTGATTGTCTGCCCCATATCCTCCAGTGAGCGCCCTTTCGTTTCAGGCATAAATTTCAGGACATAAATAAGTTGCAATACCATAAATAGCGCAAAGATCAGAAAGGTACCACCACCGCCGACCATTTCTGTCAGTGCGGGAAAGCAAAAAGTAATAATTGCAGCCATTACCCAATGTGTCAAACTGCCAAATGTCTGCCCTTTGGCACGCACATCATTGGGAAAAATTTCGGAAATAAATACCCAGATCACTGCCCCTTGAGAGAATGCGAAGAAGGCGATAAAACTCATCAGATAGATCGTAATGGCAAAACCTGTTGTCTGCCCTGTATAGAAAGCCTGTGAAACCAGTGCGAGCGATACGATCAAACCGATCGAACCTACGAGCATTAGTTTTTTGCGGCCTATTTTATCTATAAAATTAATGGCCACCAGCGTGAAAATAAAATTGATCACACCGATCCCTACTGTCGAAAGCAGGGAGCTCTGTGAACCTAGGCCGGCCATTTCAAAAACACGCGGTGCGTAATAGATAATCGCATTAATACCCGAAAGCTGATTGAACAGCGCAAAACAGAGGGCCAGTAAAATTGGCCGGGCATTTTCCCGAATAAATAATTTACCCTCACCCGCCAACTTATCTTTTGATTCCTGAATTTTCTGGATTTCAAGTTCGTAGCCTTCCGAATTGATTCGTTGCATGATCTTTGTCGCTTCAGGTAGGTTATTCTTGTGCAATAACAACCATCTGGGACTTTCTGGAATAAAGAAGATCAGCACAAAAAACAGCAAAGACGGAAAGCACTGCACTCCCAGCATCCAGCGCCAGGATTCCTCCCCGCCCTGTCCGATAAAGTAATTGGATAAATAAGCGATCAGAATGCCCAATACCACATTAAACTGAAAGAGACCCACCAGCTTGCCGCGTGAAGCTGCGGGTGAAATCTCCGAAATATAGATAGGTGCTGTCACGGATGATACACCGACGCCAATACCACCCAAAAAACGAAATAGAATAAATACTGTCCAGTCACTGGCCAACGCACTTCCGATCGCTGAAATAAAATATAAGGCTGCGACAACGAATAATGTGTTCTTTCGGCCCAGTTTATCGGATGGCCAAGCGCCCAATGCTGCACCAACGACCGTACCTATTAATGCAATGGCCATCGTAAGCCCATGCTGAAACTCGCTCAAATGCCAATGTTCCTGCACGGCTTTTTCAGCGCCTGAAATAACAGCTGTATCAAAGCCAAATAAAAATCCGCCTAATGCTACTACAAAAGACCATGCTAATACTGTGTTTTTGTTCATCTTATGATCTACAATTGATTAACTCAAATTTAACCCTAGCTTCACGCTTACTTAAATTTGGAGAGCGCAAAAACATTTATTTATGTAACATTTTTAGAAATAGCACAAACATTTATATACCAACCACTTAAGCGAAATCAAAATTTTCAAACTTTCAGTTTTTAGACATATCTTATAGAAAATGATACATATTTCATCGATCTGTTTTTAGTGTAAAGAATACACTAACAGGGTGCTTATTATCTAAAAAAAACGAAATAATGTATATTCGGAATGTAAAGGGGAAAAAAACATGGGAAAATATACCGTTTATGGCATGTTGGTCCTGCTGCTTTTATGGGGTTGTCAATCGGCAAGCCAGAAAAAGAAGCGGGTCATTGCTTTTTCACAGTGCATCGGAAATGACGCATGGCGGCAAACTATGCTCGAGGAAATGAAACGGGAACTCTCCTTTAATCCTGATATTGAGTTCTTGTACCGCGATGCCCAGGGCAATAATGCGAAACAGATTGATCAAATACGCGAACTGACCAAAGCGGGTATCGACCTGTTGATAGTTTCACCCAATGAAGCCGAACCGCTTACACCGATTGTTGACTCTGTATTCCAGCGCAAAATACCCGTAATTGTTACCGATCGTAAAACCTCTTCAGGCCAATACAACGCTTATGTTGGGGCCGACAACCTGGCCATTGGAAAACTTGCTGGTCAATATAGCCAGACTATCCTCCAAGGTAAAGGAAAGATCGGATTAGTGACAGGATTATCGGGCACCTCTGCGTCAATCGAACGTGAAAAGGGATTTATGCAAAGTATAGCAGCCGTAAGCGGTATGCAGGTCAACGCCATTATCCATGGTGGATGGGAAAAGAATACAGCATACACTGAAATGCGCAAACATATCGCTCAAATGGCACAAAGTGATGTTATCTTTACCTTCAATGATCAGATGGCCATGGGCGTAAAAAAGGCCCTGGACGAGGTGCAACTTCAAAAAGAGATTAAAATCATCGGAGTAGATGCGCTTCCCGGACGGGGTAATGGTCTTGAGCAGATTATGCAAGGTCATATGTACGCCTCTATGCTCTATCCTACCGGTGGAACTGAAGCCATCCGAACCGCACTGGCAATTATTAACAATCAGCATTATAAACGCGAAAACATTCTCGCTACCGCCGTTATCGACCGGACAAATGCCGAACTATTGGCCCTACAGTCACAAAAGATCCAACAGCAACAGGCCGACATTGACAAAAGGCAGGAATTTATCACCGAGCAGAACCGGATTTACCAAAATCAAAAATCTGTCCTCAATGTGCTCGTTGTCAGTTTGGTGCTCGCCGTGGTATTTGGGGGCATTTCCATTATCGTTATCAAAAGCAACTGGGAGAAAAACAAACATCTCGAAATCCAGAACGGAGAGATCCTTTCCCAGCAAAAGCAGATCGTGGAGATGAACAGCCAGATTCAGCAGGCTGCAGAAATCAAAAACAATTTTTTCACCAATATCTCCCACGAGTTTAAAACCCCGCTAACGCTTATCCTGGCCCCTATCGAGGAGCTCGAAATACGGAAAGATCTATCAGAAGATGTCCGAGAGCAGTTGTCGCGTGTCAAAAGAAGTGCGAAAAAATTGCAGCGGCTTGTCAGCGACCTGATCGATATCCATCGGATCAGCAAATCGAAAATCAAGCTCCAGGTATCGGCCGTACATATCGATCCTTTTATACAGCAGGTTATCAACAGCTTTAAACCCTTGCTCAAAAAAAGTAGGATATCAATCAGCTACATCAATAAAAGTATGCTCAAAGAGGTCTGGATCGACGAATATCTGATGGAACAGGTCCTCTCCAATCTTCTTTCCAATGCCATAAAGCACACCGCAACCAGTGGCCGGATTGAAATTTCACTCGAAGAAAATAGTTTCAAAGATTATTTCTATTTGCGCGTACTGGACAATGGTCTTGGGATAGCACCGATTGATATCGAGCATATATTTGATCCTTTCTATCAAGGAACAGGCAGCCGTAGTGGATCCGGAATTGGCCTGGCCTATGTCAAACAGATTGTCGAACTGCACCATGGACAGATCACGGCCAGCAGTAAATTGGGCCATGGTTCGATCTTCACCCTAAGGATGCCTATCGGTAATACCCATTATGAACAGGAGGAGATCCTAACGGCTATATCCGATGTAAAACCTGTGTTCCGGCAACACGAGTTATTGGATACTGAAGTAAAATCTCCTGATAGGAATCTCTCTTTTCATTCCAATAAATCGAAGAGCATTATGATTGTTGAAGATGACGATGAAATCAGAGATTACCTCAGATCCATTCTGGAAAACGATTATAATCTCTTCTTAGCAAGAGATTCGGGGCAGGCCAGCGCTTTGATGAAAACACATTTTCCGGATCTGGTGCTCACCGACATCATGCTCCCTGACGGCAGTGGTCTGGATATACTCAAGGACATCAAGACATTTTACCAAACGGCCCATATTCCAGTCATTCTGTTGAGTGCATTAGCGAACGAAGAGACCATCCTTGAAGGAAATCTACTGAAAGCAGATGACTACATGACCAAACCATTCAATGCCGCAGTCCTTCGGGCAAGGATTGCCAATATTCTACAATCACGGCATCAGCTTAAAGAAAAATATAGTAGTAATGTCGAGCAATTTGAAGCACAGCAATCGGATTCCATCAACGAGAGCAACAGAAGGTTTCTCAATAGCTTTTCGGCTATAGTCGAATCGAAGCTGTCCGATCAGCGGCTGAGCGTGGACGATATCGCCGGTGAACTCAACTTATCGCGCGTACAGCTGTATCGCAAAGTCAAACAGTTGCTCGATTGCAGCATCAGTGAGTATATTGTTGAGAGAAGACTCAAAAAGGCAAAAAGCCTGATGGCTGACGGACTCCATATCAATGAGATCTACAGCCATGTCGGTTTCTCTTCGGCCTCCTATTTTGCCTCAGCGTTTAAAAAGAAATACGGCCAGTCACCGAGCGCATATAAAAAAGAACTGGACAAGAAATAACCGATCGACTATCTAAAAAGTCCTTTCTGCCTAAAAATGTAAAAACTGAGCAGCATAAATAAGAAGATCATGGCGATATTACTATAATCAAGTCGTCCAAAGTCATCGTTTTCATTCATTATATCCAGAAAGGCTTTATAAGTACCTGTATAAGGAATAAAGTCCGAGAAGCTCTTTTGCGCTACAAATACCGAAAACACCAGCATGAACATGCTTATTCCAATGGGATAAATAAAGCTTTTGAAGAGCAGGCTTAAGGCCAATTGGATCATCGAAATAGCCGATAGCGTAATCAAAAGCTTCAGAAAGCTGAAGAAAATCACCAGCCTATAATCGTGATTCTGAAAGCCAAGCACCGGGTAAATCAAACCCAGTATATAGCCGCTGATTAAGAATGCTGCGTAAGCAAACAAGATAGAAAACAGTATGGTTAGCAGGATAAACACGGCCTTTGAAAAGAATATCTTTGACTTATCAAGCGGCAATGTAAATAGTACCTTATAATTGTTATTCCTATACTCCACATCACAACAGGCATAAACAAACAGTGCGATCAGAATAGGGTACAACAAATAAAAAAACTGAAATACATACCTTCCCAACAATACCTTCCAGGGGTTAGGTACTCCAGTTGCTCCTCCCGACCTGATGATATCGTAGATAATATAAGCATCGATCGCGAAAATGAGCAATACCGGAGCGATAAGGACGCCAAAAATCTGCCGGTTTCGAAGCAGTTTAAATTTTTCAGACAAGAAGGCGGTATAAAATGTATTAGTCATTTGATCGGGCAATTAAGTTTATAAAAATCTGTTCAAGATCTGCATTATGGGACTCTAGTCCATAAATTTCAATCTGCTGTTGTACCAAGCATTTAATCATCTGATCAAAGTGGTTGTCACCTGATATTTTCACTACGACCGTCTGTCCCTCAGTTCTTAATACCGAAAATTCGGCATTATTTAAAACCATGGCCGCTCGTGTAGCATCAGAAGTCCGCAGTCGTGCCTCCCTTTCCACCTGACCCAGCAGCTCATTTTTGGTGCCCTGAAATATCATTTTTCCACCCTCAATAATGCCTATATGCGTGGCTATTTTTTCGAGCTCGCTTAGTATGTGACTTGACAGAAATATCGTCTTCCCCTGCTCATTGAGCATGCGAAACAAATTTCTCATTTCTACAATTCCCTGCGGATCGAGTCCATTTAGCGGTTCATCCAAGATCAATAATTGGGGATCGTGAAATATAGCCATGGCAATTCCCAGCCGCTGCTTCATCCCCATAGATAGGGTACTGGCTTTTTTCCTTTTCTCCTTCCGGAGGTCTACCATTTCGAGCACGGCATCGATCCGTTTATTTCCCTTTTTGTGGATGATATCCAAATATTTTAAATTCTCAAAAACCGTTAATTTGGTATAATAGCATGGCGCTTCAACGAGGTTGCCCACATTTGCATAAATAGCGCTTCGATCGGCTTTTAAACTTTTCCCACGAATAAAAATAGCATCAGCACGATCCTCCAGAAGCCCTAGCAGGAGTTTGATGGTGGTAGACTTTCCGGCACCATTCCGCCCAAGATAACCATAGACACTTTTGTCCGGAACATGGAGGTCTATGTGATCTAGAATGGTTTTTGGACCTATTTTAAAGCTAAGCTGATGTGTTAGGATACTTTCCATTAGCGTTTGAGATTTGTTGGTCTTTTATTTAAATCGATATAAAAAATGCCATCAATATAGTCAGCCCATTTTCTTTCCTCCGCAATACCCTGGTTAATGACTGAAACAAATGAACGTTTGAGCGGGGCGGTATCAGGTAGTCCCCGTAGATCCAAAAAGAAATAAGGTACTCCTGTTTGATGGAAAATATTTTCAATGGCTAATTTACCGGCTTTACCCACTATTTGACCTACATCATTTTTCTTTCCATAGGAACTAAAGTCAAGCATATAAGCCTGAGGGCCATATTTCTTTTTAATATAGGTGCCCAAAGGAATGTATTCTTTGTTATAAGCAGTTGAAAAGGTATGGATATTGGCACACCATACAATGATTTTTTTTCCGGCATATAAGGAATCTATTTGATATTGGAGATTTTGGGCCATCAGTGAGTCGCGAAGATGCATACTCGCCATGGATCCAGCTGCATACGACCAGGATTTTTCATAATTAGCTTTTATATCCGCTAGGTATCGACTATAAATCCGGTGTTCCTCACCTCTGCCAGAGGCCCATAAAGCATATTTCAATTTCCCGATTTCATGTAATAACTGGTTTTTAGCTGTAGAATCAAGCTTTCTATTGGCATATCGAGCTAGGGTCAGATACGCTAGATTATTAAGTTCTTTTTTTAATAAGGGATAATTTTTTAGATCGATCTCATTTTTAAGGCAAAATTCCTCCAGCAGCTTTGCACGATTATCGCCAAGTAAACGACCGGAAAACTGAATATCAAATCCACCGAGTGTGATTGGCTTGTCTGATAATTTGGACTTTTGATAGTAAGTTATCAAAGGAGCCGTTTCTTTATTCCGCCACCAGAAATCAAATAATCCCAGGCCAGCCAATGACTGTTTAGGAAGTTGCAACGTCGGGCGATCCATTTCCTTATTCATGACCCACATATCATATTGTCCAGCTTCATACAGCACAATATGATAATCCAACTTCTCATGGAGATAACGGATCAATCGGGATTTGGCCCGAAAAGTCTCTCCATCGTCGTGCGTCATTTCCCCCAACATCAGTATCCTATTATCCTTTAAAATACGGTCGAATACTTGAAGATCGGAAAAGTTACTATCCATGATGGAAATACTATTGATTACCGCTTTATTGCGATTTACATCTACTCGCAGGGCTTGATAATTCGGCGGAAGCCGATCATTGTAAATAAGCTTATTAAAAACTAAAATAATAACAATAAGAGCCGTTAATGCGAAAAGTATACGCTTCATTCTGCACGATTAATTCGGTTTATATTTCCGGAAATAGGTAATTAAAGATACACTATTCCGAACAGTTTCAATTATAAGATGATAATTTTTGTCATTTCCATAAAAATCACCTATGATTTCGAAAATAAAAAACGGTTAAGCATTTACTGCTTAACCGTTTTTACCGAGCCTTGTTATCGTGCATTACGCCTGGATTGTGCTTATTACGCGATTAGTAACCAGGATTTTGTTTCAGGGTTCCTTTGCTGTTGTCGATAACAGCTTGTGGAATTGGCCATAATTCATTTTTTCCGGCTTTGAATGTTCTGTTCTCGGAGAAAAAGCGGTCAGTCAAAGACGTGTAGGTTACTTTTCCTGTTTTGGGATCGACCGTTCCTTTTGACAAAGCACCATTTACCGGACCGTTCATCACATCTTTGGCAATCCCCCAACGGATGATGTCAAAACGACGGCGTCCTTCACCAGCTAGTTCCACACGGAGTTCACGACGTACCAGTTCGCGTAATTTATTCTGTGCAGCATAAACAACTTTATCCACTTTTGGCATTTTTGCACGCTGGCGTACCAGATCGATATTTTCATATACGCTATTATCAACCTTGCCCAGCTCAATTTTTGCTTCAGCATTTAATAACAAGATCTCCGCATAACGCATCACAATAATATTGGTTCCTACATTCCATATATTCGTGTAACTGCTCGGGTCTTGAATGTATTTCCTATAATTGTATGCTGTGCTGGAAGCATTATCAGCAGCAGAAGGATAATCTTTTGAATCTGGATTTAGTGGATCAAAATACTTTCCTTTATATAATGCTCCCGGATAAACGATCGTTGCTGCTAGACGTGGGTCCCTATTTTCATAAGGATTTGCCGGATTATAATTTGTCGACTCTCCGATTGTTTTTCCTTCAGCCGTTTCGTAAGCATCAACTAAACTTTGGGTAGGCACAATTGATCCCCAGCCTCCCATAGAATTTGGTATCATGATGCCCAACATCGTATATGGCTGATCATTCGCTAGATATTCGATGTTCATCATTACTTCACTATTATTTTCATTTGCCTCTTCAAATAAAGTCGCATAGTCCTTAAAAAGCTTATACGTTCCTGAAGAAATAATTTCCTGTGTCGTATTAATAACGTCCTGATGTCTCTTTTGGAAGGCATAACAGCGCGCCAATAAACCCAAGGCAGCCCCCTTGGACATTCTAGTTCCCCCAGTTACAAAGCTTAAATCAGCAGCAGCTTCCTTTAGTTCTTTTTCAACAAAATCCAACACCTCTTTTTGAGTATTTGCCGGAACATAAGCATCCTCTTTCGCCAATGTTTTAGTGATAATTGGCACTCCGCCAAATAAGGTTGCCATATCAAAGTATCGATAAGCGCGAATCACACGAACCTCAGCAATCAATTTCTTTCTTTTCTCCGTCGCCATAGGAGCTTTGTCAATATTCTCTAGTATATAGTTCGCCCGACGAATATGTTCATAAGTATACCTTGAATCAGCATTTCCAGAATTTGTTGGCGTTGCTGTACCATTTCCTAAGGCCTGGAAACCCTCCCATGGAAAATCGCTGTTGGAGTTATCCGAGGTGCAATCCATATAAAAAATCTGTGTTCCATCTTCCCAGGCGGATCCCTCGTTAATTTTTCCATCCGAATTGCTTGTACCACTATACAGACCAGTTACAGCGAAATCTGCTTCCGCTTCTGTTTTCCAAAAATTATCGGCATTAAAAGCATCTAAAGGTTCCTGATCAAGTTTTTGACAGGAAGCCATGAATGCAACTACAGCCAATGCGATTGTTATATTTCTAAGTTTCATGATTTACAATTAAAAGTTTACGTTAAGACCAAAGACATTTGTTTTTACCTGCGGATAGTAATTACCACGCGAATCTGCCGGCGCTTCCGGATCAAATCCTTTTGCAAAGCCCGTAAACGTCAGTAGGTTTTGGCCGCTGTAATATAGTTTTGCGCCCTTGATTCCGATTCTATCTGTAAACGTTTTTGGTAGCGTATAGCCAAAAGTGATATTTTTTAAACGTACATAACTCGCATTTTGAATCCAGAAGTCCGAAGGAGTACCCGAAGGGCTATTTTGTGCCCAGCTGGTCAATGCACGTGGCATAGATCCATTTGGATTTGTTTCGGCATTAAAGCGATCCGCATAGATGGTTGTTGGCTTATCTGACCCAGAGATTCCACCGATAGCTTCGCCCCATAGGTAGCCACTCACTTTGGCTGCACCTTGGAAAAATAGGCTTAGATCAAAATTTTTATAACTCATATTTGACGTCAAGCCAAAGATGAATTTTGGATCTGGCGAACCTAAATACACCCGATCATTACCGTCAATTTTCTTATCACCATTTTGATCTTTGTAAATAATATCCCCGGCACCTATTTCCTCATTTACACCTTTTATTCCACTATTTTTATACTCTTCATTTGAACGATAGATTCCAGCAGATTCATAACCATAAAACGAACGGATCGGTCTCCCTTGTTCATAGACATAAAATGTTCCATTCACCTGTGGTTCATCGCTTGCCCATTTTTTAATCTGGTTATTGATGTAGGAACCATTGGCAGCAATACTGTATTTAAAGTCACCAACGCTATTTTGATAATTGATCTGTAATTCAACCCCATTATTTTGTACTTTACCTGCATTTTGGTATGGAGAAGGAAGGCCGTATAGCTCTGATACAGGTAGTTTTAGCAATACACCATCTGTACGGCGATCAAAATATTCAAAGACAAAACCTAAATTATTCTTTAAGTTCAGATCCAAACCGATATTTGTGCTTGTGGTCGCTTCCCAGCGCAATAACGGATTGGCAGATTGTACGGTTGCCCCACCAGAAACAGGTTTGGTCCCAAACGGATAATTAAATCCAGGAGAAATGGTGAATATGCCTGGATAGAAAGCATCGCCCGTCGGGTATAAATTGTCCGAGGTTGCAGACAACTGCTGATTACCCAATTTACCCCAGCCCCCTCTTAATTTCAATTCTGATATTCCATCAGCTAACGCAGATTCTTTGAAAAAATCTTCCTGTGAAATACGCCATCCTGCCGAAAACGAAGGGAAGGTACTCCAGCGATTATTTCCCAGGAAACGCGAGGTTCCGTCACGTCTTACATTGGCTTCCAGAAGATATTTATCCGCAAAAGCATAATTGATCCGCCCAAAGAAAGAACGCAAAATTAATTTCTTTGCACCGCCATCCACCTTCATGCCGTCTCTGCTTCCTAAATTAAGTTCTGGAAATTCTTGATTCAAAAAACCTTGCGCGTAGGCACTGGAATAGTCAGCCTTGAACGTCTCATCCATAAATCCACCTAAGACATTAAATTGATGATCAGCAATTTTTTTATCATAAGTCAGCAAAGTCTGAAAAGTTAACCGCTCCGATTGGAAATTATAGACTGTTAAGTTATTCATTCCTTGTTTAGGCCCTAGACCACCATTTTGGTCCTGGTATTGAATTTCTTTAACAAATTTGGAAGACATATTATCGATGGGTTGAAATCCAATGACTTGTTTAATTTTCAAACCTTCCAAGATTTTAAATTCCCCCGAAAAATTGACCTGCGTATGCTTATAGATCATATTGTCTTTCGATTCCATATCCATCCAGGCGATAGGGTTACCATCACTACCACGACCGTATACACCATTGCTATATTTGTATGGAATAAAGCTTGGAATCCGATTGACCTGTCTAAAGATCTGCGCCATATCACCTGTATATGGATTTACCGCTTCGGTGATCCGTTGGTAATTATAGGCCAATCCCAGATCAAAGCGCAATCTTTCTGATACTTTAGCACCTACATTGGTCCGTAAGTTATACCGATCAGAGCTCGCTACTTTAATCACACCTTTCTGGCCCAAGTATCCACCGGAAGCCATATATTGTACATCCTCCGTTCCGCCTGTTACCTGCATGTTATGGGACTGTTGAAATCCCGAGCCTTTATACAACAAACCTAACCAATCTGTATTGGGATGCCCATCCGGATCGGAGCCATTTTTGAAAAGCTCGAGATCTTGAGCTGAAAAACGAATATCTTTTCCCTCGTTCTTTAGCGCTTCATTTAAGATTACAGCATGATCATAGGAATTCATATATTCCGGCAGACGCGTTGGATCCTGAATACCGGCGTATCCTGTATAATTTAATTGCGGTTTGCCACTACCGCCTTTTTTTGTTGTAATTAAAATCACGCCATTGGCTGCCTTCGAACCATAGATTGCAGCACTCGGACCATCTTTCAATACGGATACACTTTCAATATCATTTGGATTGATATTATTCATCGAACTTTCGATCCCATCCACAATCACCAAAGGATTGGCGTTGTTGATAGTCCCTAGACCACGAATGCGTATAGTACCATTGTCTTTACCCGGCTGACCGGAATTCTGCGTGATGGTTACACCGGAAAATTTACCTTGAATAGCTGATGATACGTTCGTCACGGGGCGATCTTGTAAGTCTTTTGAACTAATTGCCTGTACCGCACCCGTTAGATTCACTTTCTTTTGCTTGGCGAATCCGACCACGACGACCTCTTCCAACGCCGAATTGTCACTTTCCAATTGAATGGAAACCGTATTCCCGCTGACGGTCACTTCTTTGGATTTATAGCCCACACTGCTTACGACCAAAATATCACCGGTTTTTGCCTTAATTGAAAATGCACCTTTCGCATCCGTGGATGTTGATACCGAGCTACCCTTCACCGAAACCGTCGCTCCTACCAATGGCCCATCCGCTGCCGTGACCTTACCTCCAATCGGATTTTGTTCAACGACAAGCCCGGCATTTATCAATACAGCTGGCCGATCTGCCGCAAATGTCTGTTGCGAAGACGCCACAAGAAGAGCAATAGCAAGTAGGCTTACCTTTTGGTTACTTGTAAATTTTGAAATCATAATTAAATAGTTAGTTATTATTGTGTCAATCAGTTTTTCAGTTTAAGATTGACAGGTTTAGTCCCTTAAATTAGAGGGATAATCTTTGGGAACAAAGTATTGGACAAACGAAATCGATTGCGTGAATAGCGCAATCGATTGTGTTGATAATAAAAAATATGCTTATGTCACCTTCTTATTCAAAAATCGCATGCAACCGATAGCATAAACTAATGTCAAAAAAAGGGGATCTCAAAATACAACAAGGTCCGTTAGTCGATAGACTAACGGACCTTGTTTTTGTTAAAATCAAACAGGAGATCTTATAATTTAAAAGTGTATCTTCAAAATTTAAAGGCGTATCGTCCCACTGTAAGATAAACAATTATCACGCTAATTTCCCCAATTTTTATTGGCCTTATCTCCCATCACAAACTCAAGCGTGCCACCTTTCAGGATATCGGCATGGTTTAATTGTGTGCTATTCAACGGTTTTCCATTAAGGGTAGCCGACTGAATATATTTATTTTTGGACGAAGCGTTCTTTCCGATAATTACAAAAGATTTTCCATTTGGCAGGCTTAACGTTGTTTTCTCGAAAAATGGAGATCCGATACTATAGGAAGCCAGCCCCGGAGTAACCGGATAGAAACCCATCTGAGAGAAAACGACGAAGGCCGACATACCACCGCCATCCTCATCCCCGGGTACCCCCATCAGGTCATTTCTGAACCACTCCCCAATCAGCTTATGGATACGTTTTTGCGTCATCCAAGGTTGTCCAGCGTAGTTGTATAGGTAAGGAATATGCAGCGCCGGCTCGTTTGCCATTGAAAACTGACCTACATTGCCGGTATGATCTGGCAGCTGCGCATAGAAATCAAATTTAGAGCGACCGAGTGACTGCTGGAACATTTCATCCAGATACTGTACAAACAACTGGTTACCCCCCATCAATTTGATCAGATCCGGAATATTGTGCTGCACATCCCAACGGTATATCCAGGCATTATTTTCGCCATAATATTCACGGGCACCCTGTCCCCCGGAAAAAACATAATCAAAAGGCATGATAAAATTACCTTTTTCATCCTTCGGGTGGAAAAATTTGGTCTGCTCATTGAATAGGTTTCTATAATTGAAAGATTGCTTCATAAACAGGTCATAATCTGCTTTTATGCCCAATTCATTGGCCAGTTGCGCCAGACACCAGAGGTCATAGGATGTGCCCAGTGTAACAGCCACCGGTTGGCGTCTTTCAAAGCCATGTACTTCGGGATACGTTTCCTTTTCGCCCGGATGCAAGGCCGGGATATAGCCTTTTTCTTTGAAAAAATCATCCATTTTTCCAGCAGGTTTATCCGACCATGGTGCCAAAGTCTTTTCGGTGATCGCTCCTTTTGCCGCTAGATAAGCCTTCTGAATATCAAAGCCACGGATGCCCTTACGATAGGCATCCAGCAAGGTTGCAACCCCGTGGTTGGAATTCATCCTTCTGCTATCTCCGGTAATTTCTGGAAAGGTCGGCAACCAAGGTTTGTCCATCTGCTCTGACATCCGTACAAAAGAATTGAGGATATTGGATTCCGTCCCCGGCTCCAACAGTACGCGTAAGGGATGGTGCGCACGGTAGGAGTCCCAGATCCAGTCATCTGTAAAAAATGGCTTTCCTTCGTCCGAATGAACCTTGCCATCAAATGCGCTAAAATAACGTCCGCCTTCGGAAATGTTTACCGGACGCTCATAAGTTCTGTATAAGGAAGTATAAAACACGTTTTTGTCGGATTCATTGCCTCCTTCAACAGCGATTTTTCCCAAGGCCTGATTCCAGATTTTACGTCCATTTTCCGCTAGTTTCTTTTGATCGAAATCAGCAATCTCACGGTTCAGGTTTGCTTTGGCCTGCGCGGCATCAATAAATGAAACTCCGTATTTCATTTTTAAATTAGCTCCCGGCTGGTCAAAGTGTAGTACCAGGCAAGCATTCCGTCCTTTGGCCTCTGTTCCTTTTTCCAGCTGTTGCCCCTGCAATTTGCTTACTGCACTAGGCTTGATCTCCGGAACCGCATAGATATATACACGTGTTCCATTGCCAATTTCCTGTATTCCCGAAAGTGCCTGACCATCCCATTGCAGTTCCCCTTCACGTGAATTGAATTGCAGATATTTTGTGGATGTATTCGGGAAAGTGAAAGTATACATACCCGACTGGTGCGATAGTGCATAATCCACTTTAATATCTTCCTGATCCAAAATAACGGAATAACGATAAGGCTTGATTTCCTCCTGATCATAACTATACAATTGTACCGGACTGAGTTGATTTGGCAAACGCAACATTGGACTTAGGTTGAAGGCCGACGAGCCACGGTGGCTCGTTACGATAAGCGGCAGACCATACAAACGGTCCGAGGTAAAATCCCCTCTTTCGGGGTATACCCGTAATATACTGTTGGGCAGGTGGACCGTCGGATAAGTCGGCACCAGTAAATGACTGATATTTCCCATGTATGGATTGACATAATCCACGAGTTCTTTCGCGTTTTTGGCCTGGGAAAAACCTTTTAGCACAAAAATCGAAAAAAAAGTACAGCAACAGATCGTGCGTACAATTGCCTTAGATTTCAATTTAAGATTCTTATTTAGCATTATAATTAATTAAGTAATCAATGGTTTATGAGGAAACTGAAGTTTCGCCTCTAAAGTTAGTTTTTTTTGATGAAATAAAAGGCGGTAAATTTGGAACTTACCCGATAATGCCTATATTCGATAAGCTAAATTCCAATACGAGCAGTAAACCTTTAATATAACCCTATGTTAATTTCAAAAAACAATAGTCCCTTTGTTTTAGCGCTATTATTCAGTTGCCTAGGATCTTGGCTTCATGCCCAAAGCGTCGACAAGGCGCAGCAGCTCAGCCCGAACGATCGGCCCAATATTGTGGTATTCTTTGTCGATGACCTCGGTTGGCAGGACATGTCTGAACCCTTTTATAAAGTCAAAACAGCAATTAACAAAAAGTTTCATACGCCCCATCTGGAACTGCTGGCCAACGATGCAACCAAATTCACGAATGCTTATGCGACTCCGGTGTGCACACCTTCTCGGGTGAGCTTTCTAACAGGGCTGAATGCAGCACATCACCGGGTCACCAACTGGACAAACCCCAAAGCCAATACCGCTACGGATAGTAAGGATGAACTGCTCAATCCACCGGACTGGAATATCAATGGCTTGAGCCCCGTACCCAATATTCCCCATACGATCTATGCGACGCCATTTCCAAGCATACTCAAGGCCAATGGGTATTACACCATTCATATTGGTAAAGCGCACTGGGGTTCTGCCGGCACTCCGGGTGCCAGTCCACTCAATCTGGGCTTTATGGTCAACGTTGCCGGACATTCCGCCGGACATCCTCAGAACTACTATGGGGAGCAAAACTATGGCAACCTGCCCGGCAAGGCAAGTTACCAAGCCGTTCCAGATCTAATGGAGTATCATGGTACATCCACTTTTCTAACCGAAGCACTGACGCAGGAAGCATTGAAAGCGCTTGAGGAGCCCATCCGCCGTAAGGAACCTTTCTTCCTTCATTTCTCCAATTATGCCGTGCATGTACCTATTCAGCCTGATCCCCGGTTTGTACAAAAATACCTTGACCGTGGCCTGGACTCAACAGAAGCGGCATACGCCTCGCTGGTCGAAGGCTATGACAAAAGCATGGGCGATATCGTCCAGTTCCTCAAAGACAAAAAACTCTACGACAACACCGTAATTATCTTTTTGAGCGATAATGGTGGGCTAAGTCTCAGTCCCCCACGGTCAGGCGAACCTCATACCCAGAATCTCCCACTCAAGGCAGGCAAAGGCTCCCTCTATGAAGGAGGCATCCGCATTCCGTTATTGATTAAACAGGCTAACATCCACCAAGCAAGCAACAACCCCATTCCGGTCATCGTCGAAGACCTGTTCCCGACTATACTCCAGATGGCCAAAGTAACAGATTATCAGCTCGTGCAGCAACAGCCTGATGGCAAGGATCTAACTCCGCTAATGGCGCACAAAGCAGACAACAGCTGGAACCAGCGTCCTCTCGTCTGGAATGTTCCCAACAAATGGACCGTTCCCGATGGGCCCGGTATCAATTTCTTTTCGGCCATACGCCAAGGTGACTATAAACTGCTTTACGATATGAAGCAAGGCAAATTGGAACTTTATAACCTGCGGGAGGATATTGGTGAGCTGAATAACCTTGCACCTCAGATGAAAGAAAAAACCAGTGCGCTTAGCAAGCTCCTTTCCGATCAGCTGCGAACATGGAAAGCCCAGTTGCCTACCTACAAGACTACCGGACAACAGATCCCCTACCCTGATCAGATAAAATCTGTTGACCAATAGCTTTTATTTTCAACAAAACTGTTTTTTATGTTGGCCTCAACTTGTATAGAAAGCCTTTGCGATTTGACCGCAAAGGCTTTTATTTTAAACCTTATAAAACTGATACCCCATTAATACGGATAAAGATACCGGACAGTCAGAAAAACCTATTACCTCTAGTCAGTCAGCTTCTGTAATCAGCTGAATAGGTCTACAGCGACGTTATCTCGAACAAGGCCCTGCCCTTGTGTAGGGACGTGAGCCGTACAGCACATAAAAATTGAGCTTTACACAAAAACAATAGGTAGCTGAGCGAGCTATTTTTGTATCGTAAAACAAGTAAGATGAAAACAAAACACCAAGCCAGAAGCTTCTTCCGATTTTTGAAATGGTCAGCCCTAACGCTTGTTGTTCTCATCGGATTAATCACAAGCTTTATGATGCATCCCCAATTTGGCAAAAGGCCCTCAGGAGAAAGACTTAAACGTATCGAGCAATCGAAGCAATTCAAGGACGGAAAATTTCGCAACAGCAGCCCAACACCACAGCTAACGCAAAGTTGGACGGTAGCCCTTTCCGATTACCTTTTCAAAAAATCAACCGAAACCAGCCCCAAGCACAAGATACCTTCGGTACCTGTCGATTGGGACAGTCTCTTTACCAAATCCCATGGTTTGGTCTGGTTGGGGCATTCCTCCTATCTGTTGCGTGCAGACGGGAAAACTATTCTTGTCGATCCGGTATTGAGCGGCAGCATATCGCCTATACCGGGCAGCGGCAAAGCCTTTGCGGGCGCTGATGTAACAACAGCGGATGCGCTTCCAGCCATCGATTACCTATTTATTTCCCATGATCATTACGATCATATGGATTACAAAACACTCAAAGCACTGCAGCCCCGAGTCGGCAAAATAATCGTTGGACTTGGTGTGGGTGAACATTTGGAATATTGGGGTTACCGTCAGGATCAGATTATAGAAAAAGATTGGTGGGATCAAGTAGATCTAGGAAATGGATTTCATGTAACGGTCACACCGGCACGACACTTTTCAGGGCGTAGCATTTGGTCGGCCAATACACTCTGGGCCTCCTATGTCCTGGAGACGCCAAGCCGGAAGCTGTACCTGGGCGGAGACAGTGGTTATGACAGCCATTTTAAAGAAATCGGCGATAAACTTGGCCCTTTTGATTTGGCGGTACTCGAAAATGGACAATATGACTTGAGCTGGAAATACATCCACATGATGCCCGAAGAGGTAGTGCAGGCCGCAAAAGATTTACGCGCAACAAAATTATTACCCGTACACTCCTCCAAATTTGTTCTTGCTAATCATGCATGGTACGAGCCTTTGGAACGTATTTCCAAAGAAGCATCCCTACAGCAACAAACCTTGCTCACCCCTCGCATCGGTGAAGTGGTTGATCTGGATGAGCTCCACAACAGCCCGAGTTACTGGTGGAAAAACTGATTAGGCGATTGAATTAATTGTCGCCGGAGTTATTCCAAATTTCTCTTTGAAGGAAGCGTAAAAATGAGAGAGGTTTTCAAAGCCAAGGTCAAGGTAAATGTCCACGGGTCTTTTCCGCTTGTTTTCAATCAGGTAGTAGGCCTCGGAAAGACGCTTCTCCTGCAGCCATTTCCGGGGTGAGGTGCGGAATATTTTTTCAAAATCACGTTTAAAGCTCGCCAGGCTACGACCAGATAATTTGGCAAAATTCTCCAAAGGAACATTATACTTATAATTTTTCAGCATAAACTCCTCTAGGTCAATCTTAAATGGTTCGGAGAAATCAAATAGCAAATTTTTTAAATCGGGGTATCTCTCCAATAGTAAAGTGATTAGTTCGTATATTTTAATGGTCTCCATCTTCGGGCTGACCCGCTCCGAAGCCTCAGCATAGGGCGTGAGCGACTCAAAATAACTTTTGATAAAGGCATCACCTTCCAAAATGATATTGGTATCGGCAGACTGTTTTTTATCCGAAGAGAGCTGATGATCCAACGCAAACTTCTTGAGTCGGTCGGTGTGCAGCAAGATTGAGATCGACTGATAGTCCTTATTTTGTGAGGGGTATTTAAATGCCTTTGCCAATTGATTTCTTCGGGCAAGCAGTAGCTGGCCCTCCTTGGTCACCAGCTTTCCCTTTTCATGGTCAATGTGTGTTTCACCGGATAGCTGGAACATGACTACATGTTCGGGAATAAATTGTTCATGACCAAAAGCCTTATCGACATAACACGAATATAGAAAGGCCTTCCCAAAATCTTTTTCATCGATACTCATAAAAATTTTCTTTAAACTGTGTTGACAACTATTTTTTTGCCGCGAGCCGCTTGCGGATGATGCTGACAAATTCGGGCGAAACACCGAGGTAAGACGCGATATAATATTGCGGCACCCGCTGTGATATCGTGGGATATAGGTCAATAAATTCAAGATAGCGTTCGGCAGCAGGTTTGGCCATGGTATGGATCAACCTATTTTGTAGCACGGCAAGCCGGCGCTGTACCAACATGCGAAAGACACGTTCAAACTTTGGAACAGTATCCAGCAGTTTTTCTTTCGTCTCCGGAGTCAGCATCAGAAATTCAGATTCTTCCAATGTCTCCATATACAGGCTCGATGCTGTATGATAATGGAAGGACGCAATGTCACTGATCCACCAGTCTTCGACCGCAAAGGCCAAAGTCACCTCAAAACCATTTTCGTCAAGATAATAAATACGGACACAGCCTTTCTGAAGGTATCCTTCAAATTGACAGATTTCTCCTTCCTGCAGGAGCATCGTCTTCTTGGGTACCTTCCGTACGGTCAGTAGACTGGTGAAGCGTTCGGTTTCTCCGTCCGTCAGCGTGATGCACTTTGATACATTCTTGAGGATATTTTCGTATAGCATACTATTGCATTAAGTCTGTTTTCGTGTAAAATTTATGCCAAAGCTAAATGAGCTATGACTTCGCTGAAGAAAACAGCATCCTGATATCAGCATGATATAGGGTTATTGAATTCGCTATTTTCACAGCAGCAAGTTAAAGATAAATGTAAATATAAAGCATACAGTCCACAAACTCCAGCATGAAATTCTTCTCCTGCTGTTTATCATACTTTTATTTCAGTACAGAGTTCTATAACAAAAAAAGCACCTCATTACGAGATGCTTTTTTTGGTAGGCAAAAAAACGCTTATTTTGCCCAGCCCGGGTTTTGAGCAAGATTGGGATTTTTGACAATTGCAGTAGCGGGTATCGGATAAAGGTATTGTTTATCTTCCCAGCTTCTTGGTACAGCCTTATACCATTCGAGGTGATTATCTGTTGTCATCGTCTGGAAATTTTTGCTACCCCCGCCGATCGCAACTTTGGCTACCCCGCTTGGTGCAGTAATGGAAGAAGCCGGTTTACTACCATCATAGAAAATCACATCCGGTTTGCCATCGTGATCCAAGTCCATCAGTTTTTCCAATGCTGGTACATAGATACCTGTCCAGGAAAGGTTGGCCATCAGAGAGCCCAGTTTCCATCTTTTCAGGTCATTGAAACGGAAACCCTCCAATGCCAGCTCAACCTGCCTTTCACGGCGGATTTCCAATAACACAGGATCATTGATATCCGGGAAGAATGTATTTTTCAAATAGCTGTCCACCTTGGTCGGCAGGCTATTGTTTCCTGAAGTAATTCCTGCTCTTGCGCGCAAGGCACCAATGGTTTTGGTCCAATCCGTTAGATCCAAAAGGCCAAGTTCCTGTCTTGCCTCTGCGTAGTTCAGTAAAATTTCGGCATACCGCATCAGGGGAACGGCATTGGTGTTATAAGCGCCGTTGTCGTAATAAGGGTCATCCAAGGTGTATTTAATCGGTTGATAACCCGTATACGTATAACTGGCAAAATTTGGAGGGGCAGCCTCTCCCGCGCGTTTATATCCTGGTGTGCGGATCAGTTGTGCCAATCGATAGTCACGGTTTTGACATTCTTCATAAAATTCTTCCGTCTGATAACCTGGACGATCCGTATAAGGTGTTCCGTCAAGGTTCAGAAAACTGTTAATAAAAGGTCTTACCAAACTCAGTCGAGGCCCATAGGTCGCCGAAGTCCACCACCAGTTGGCATCGTTCATCAAGGCTTGATCTTTGCTGAAAGCAAGCCCCAGCATAACCTCCTGCTTCAGCGGTTGGTTGCTCACAAATAATTGACGCTGCGACATCTTGGGATCGTTCGCTACATATAGACTATATGGGCCGGTTTCCATCAGGATTTTTCCGGCGTCAGCGGCCATTTTAAAGAAATCTGCCGCTGTTGTCGCCAGGTTCAATTTGTGGTATTTTCTAAATGTGCCCTCAAATAATGCGATACGTGTTTTTAGTCCCAGTGCCGTCCATTTATTGATCAGGGTGCCATCAGCGCCATCCCCGGTAATATTTGCATAGGCAAAATCCAGGTCTTCCATAATATGTTTCATCACGAGTTCACGGGAATCCCTCGGTGCGAGGAGGATATCTTTCTCATCCACGGTCAAGGGATGATCTACCCAGGGTACATCACCAAAGCGGACCACCTTATCGTAATAAAACCAGGCCCTAAAGAAACGGGCTATACCGATATAATTGTTTTTGACTGCATCGCTCAATTGCGGACTTGTGCATTTGGCAATCATTTGATTGATATTGCGTAAAGCTGTCCAGCTCCACCCAGTACTGATTTCGGCAGAGTATGCACCTTTTACCATGAAGTCATTCAAGCTGTTTACCGCAGCATAATCAGCCATAGCGTCCCCCTTAAAGGCATCACTTCTAGAGGTAATATCGCGGTAAAAGGAATTGCTATAATTTTTCAGGCCATTCTCCGTTCCGAAGATATCCTCTTCGGTTGCCGATGCTTTAGGGAGCTCGTTCAATTCACATGAACTGAATAAGAGCGCTATGATAGGTATAAATAAGATCTTTTTCATTTTGAATACAATTATAATCCAATCGATAAATTAAAACTGATGCTCTTCATCACGGGATAGTTAAACCCGTCACCACTATTGGAATCACTTATATCCGGGTCAGACTTCATAAGGTTGCCCACATCGAGGTCCTTTGTTTTTTTGTATAAAGGTGACCAGGTCCATAAATTCTCACCGGACAATCCCGCACGCAGGCTACTGATTTTGAGCTTAGTCGTGACAGATTTTGGAAAATTATAGCCAATCTGGATATTTTTCATGCGGATATAGGCGATATTTTGCAGGTATCGTGTCTGCGGTGTTGCCTTAATGGATTCATTGTAACCTGCATAACGTGGAAAATAGCCATTGGGATTATCCTCTGTCCAATAGTTATTGAGGTGCCATTCGGGCAAATTATTGTACGGCCTATTGTACTGTCCCCAAAAGATGGACTCATTGCTCGGATACCAGTTCTGCTTTCCTACACCCTGGAAAAAGGTAGAAAAATAGACATTTTTCCAGTCCATATTGATATTGAAACTGTAGATATAGCGTGGTTCGTAATTGCCGATAATGGTTTTGTCACCATGGTTATTGATTGTATTGGTTCCATAGTCGATAACGCCATCGCCATTGAGATCCGCAAAGCGCACATCACCCGGGTAGATAATTCCGGAATTGGAGGATCTAATGACTTTTTGTGTTGGCGCAGCATCGATTTCCGCCTGATTTTGGAAAAGCCCCTGAGTGACATACCCCCAGATCTCACCGAGCCGCTGTCCTTCATAGTAGCGATCCGTTTGATAGCGGTCAGTCTGTAGCAGACCAGCCTTATTTTCGTAACGGTCTATGTCCGAGCGATAGTCTGCCAAAGTCGCTTTTACCGACCAGTTAAATGGGCTATTGTTCCAGTCGAAACGGTCTTTATAGGCAATACTCAGTTCATAGCCTTTTGTTGTCATATCCGCATAGTTACCTTTGGGCGACTGTGCCCCGAAGATATCCGGCAGCTCCACGCTGAAGGTATACATATTCAAGGTCTTGCGCTGGTAAAGATCGCCTGTAAAGGTCAACTTTCCGTTTAGTGATGAAAAATCCATTCCAAAATTGGCGGTGCGGGCAGTTTCCCAGGTTAAGTTATCAGGGATAACCTTAGGTACCGAGGTATAGGAAGGTTTCTGTCCGTTCAAAAGGCGGTCCATGATCCTGATCTCATAGAGATCCATATAGGTATAAGGATCCACGTTACCATTTCCCAGTGAACCGTAAGAAGCCCGGAATTTCAGGTCAGAAATAATCTTTTTGTCAACGGTAAAGAAGGGCTCCTCAGAAATGCGCCAGCCCGCAGAAGCAGAAGGGAAAAATGCCCATTGCTGGTTGGTTGGAAATTTGGAAGAACCATCGTAGCGCCCATTGAATTCAAATAAGTACCGATCCTTGAAAATATAATTGGCGCGCATAAATACACCAACATTACGATACTTATTATAACCAGCGGTAGCGGTTGTATTTTGCCCGAGAGCCAGATTGATATTATCCACATTTTCGGTCAATAAGCCCGTTTTCGTGATATAGGAAGAATTATAGACACGTTGTTCGTAATTATAGCCCAGCAAACCTTTGACATAGTGATCACCTATTGTTTTTTCGTATTCGCCGTACAGGTTTCCAAATAGATATTTCCAATTTTGGTCCACCTGGTAAATATTGTTGTTCATATCTGTTTCCAGCTTCAGCATCTTACCCTCCTGCGTACTATAAGGGACCGGTACGCGTACCCGGATCGAGTTAAAATCGCGGTTTCTAAAAGTCAGATCCCCTTTGATGCGCAAGCTGTTGTTCAGGAATTTGGTTTCAAAAGAGGTCGTATTACGGAGATCCCGGTTTTCAGTTTCTGTTCTATTTTTACCATAGATAAAGTCACCTACAGAGTAAGCAGCCGAAAAACTTAGTGAACCGTCTGGATTGAATATCGGTGAAGATGGGTGGCCCTCATCTGCAATATTACGCCAGATATTTCCTCCTTCACCAGCTGTAGTCGGGTCGCGGTATTTCGCATAGTTATAGTCAATATTATTGGCGATACGCAACCAATCGTTTACCTGTAGACCGGCTTTTGCCCTTGTGTTGTAAGTTTTGTATTTATCACTATTATAACGGTACATACCATTGTAGCCATAGGCACGTCCGGAGAGGTAGTAATCCAGTTTTTCGGTATTGCCGCTTACAGAGAGATTATGATCCTGTACAAAGGTGTTGTCTTTGATCAGGACATCGTAATAATCTTCATTACCATAATAAACGTAATTTCCTTTATCATCCACCGTCACTTCATCCGTAATTCCCTGCTCTTTGCGACGTTTGAATTCGTTGAGCCAATCCGTTGTAAAGATCTGCGTTTTGTTCAGTTTACTTGGGATAGACGAATAGTTATTCCAGGCATTATAGGCCGTAAAGAAATGAGAGGCATATTCGTAGCCATCTGTTACGAATTTGGGTCTTGCAATTGGCTTTTGAAATGATCCGCTTCCAGAATAGTTGATGGAAGATTTTCCAGATTTAGCTCTTTTGGTCGTAATCAGAACCACCCCGAAAGTTCCCCTTGCACCATATATTGCTGCGGAAGAAGCATCCTTCAATACGGAGACATTTTCGATATCGTTTGGGTTGAGTGAAGCGGGGTCCCCTTCGACGCCATCGATCAAAATCAAGGCACTTCCCCCCTGTCCGATCGAAGTGGCACCACGGATATTAAAACTCGGTGCGCGATTGGGTTTACCATCCGCCGGAACAATGTTTAAGTTAGGCACAACCCCCTGTAACATCTGACTGGCATTTGCTAGTACGCGGCCCTCAAATACTTCCGACCCGACCTGATCGACTGCTCCAGTCAGGTTAGCTTTCTTCTGGGTACCATAACCTACAACGACTACCTCTTCCAATTCGGTATCCTTGGACTCCATTACAATTTGTAACTGAGCGGAATTGATGGTCAGCACCTGTTCATTGTACCCCACTTGGGTCAGCCTAAGCTTTTGGCCGATAGCAGCCTCCATGTTAAACTTTCCTGCGGCATCAGTAGATGTTGTTTTCTGGGTGGATAAATTGGTGATGGTCACTCCGGGCATAGCTGCACCGTTTTTGTCTTTTACCACACCTTTTACGGTAGACTGGATTGCAATAGCTTGCGTCTCTCTGTTCAATTTGGCATAATTACGCTCTACATTTGCCCAGGTGGGATATGAGAGACCCAACGCCATACTGATTAGTAATGTTTTCTGCATTTTTAGTCTGGTTTAGAATTCAGCCCCAAAGTTGGCGCTTTCACTTGGTTTATAATTTACCTTAATATTAATAAATATTTAATTAATAACCATACTCTTCCGAACTAAACAGGTTTAGCAGACCTATATTTAATAGAAATTTAACTTATAAACAACACGAATCACATAAGCAATCAAAGAGCTTCCCTCGACTTCGAAGGTCAAATGGCCTTTGCTACCGAAACAACGATATTTCGTTATTTGCTTACCAGTTTGTAGCTTTATGGTTCTCCGATGGGCAGGATTATACCAATCAATTTTCATGTAGCATCTGAACAAGACCTTCCGCGCCGCCGTCAAATTTTTGACCATTAACAAAAAATGTAGGTGTTCCATTGACACCGCTCATCATGCCGCTTTCAAAATCTCCTTCCACTTTTTCCTCCAGACTTTCTTTTTGCATATCGCTCTTAAATTGATCGACATCCAAATTTAGCCGTTCGGCAAGGTCCATTAAGAAACGTGTGCTTAGGCTCTGCTGGTTATCATAGATCGCATCGTGCATCTCCCAAAATTTCCCTTGCAGTGCTGCAGCTTCTGCGGCGAGCGCCGCCGGACGTGCATATTCATGCATTTCTGAAAGCGGAAAATTGCGGAATACAAATCTGATCTGGGATCCCAATTCAGCCATCATCTCTTTCAATATCGGATGTGCAGCCCCGCAATGTGGGCATTGATAATCGCCATATTCGACGATCGTTAAATCCGCACTGCTATTTCCTTGGATATGGTCCCTATCGCTGACTTTTGGTTTTAATGACATAATTTCGCTATTTAAGGTTTTCTAATGCTTCTATGATACCATCCGCGCCTGGATTTACTGCTGTTGGCGATAAGTAGCTCCATTGGATAACACCCTCTTTATCAATCACGAAAAGTGCGCGCTTACATTCGCCTTCATCCTCATCATATACCCCGTATTTTCTGGCGACCTCACCCTTCGCTTCAAAATCCGCAAGCAGCGGAAAATGTAATTTTCTGGACTGCGCAAAGGCCATATGGCACCATTTGCTATCTACCGATATACCCATAATCTCGGCATCATATTTCTTAAAATATTTTAGCATTTCATTATAAAGGGCCATCTGGTCACTGCATACTGGGCTCCAGTCAGCAGGATAAAAAGCAAGGATCACATTATACCCTTTAAATTCGGACAATTTGATTTTCTGATCGGGAGTCGCATACAAAGTAAAATCCGGTGCAACATCGTTTTTCTGTAACATACAAACGTATTTAAATTTAACCATTATCCAGAGCCTCAATTTGGTTTAACCGATTCTCACCAAAGACTCTTCCTATAAAACAAAGTGTTGTCATGGAAGAATTGTTTTATCACGAACGATTAAAATTGCCTTCTTTAGTGCCTTATCAGCTCTCCCCAAGTTGTCAACCGAACAGTTGATTATTTATTTAACCATTTGCGAATGAGTTTGGTATAATTAGGCATTACCAGATAAACCATTAGAAAAACGATACAACCTGAGATCAGCAATCCATCGGACATACGATTTTGAGAAATATGAAAATATCGGAGAACAGGTAGCAGGATCATAGGCATAACCAATGATAAGGGGTAAATGGCAGACCAGGTAACAAGATATTGCTTCCAGCGTCGGGGTATCTTATTAACCTGCTCTGGCGTTTCAAAAAGGAACTCTAGGCCTGACTTGATCTGATAACGGTCCTGCTTTCGAAATAAGGGACTGGCCTGTTCAATCATTCTTTTGCGCGTATCGGACTCCATCCAGATTTTTAGGTTGTCCACTGTATCAAACCTGATAATTACAGTATAGACAAATGTTAAATTGGGGATAGGTCGAATGACCTGGAGATCAATAAACCCTTTCGCATGTTTCGTGAGCGGTACAATTTCCGCTAACCACTGGTCGTATTCGAGTTGCTTATCATCCAAAATGTGATGTGTTATTACGACGGACGCGCCCTGGTTTTCCATAATTATCTTTTGTTTAAATTGCGCATTCTTATCAAGTGGTCATCCACTTCCTGGCTTTCTTTTTTCTCCACTCGTTGATAAGGTGAAATAAGGATTACACTTCGAAAATACAATTATCGTTAAAAACATCAAAACCACGATTTGACTACAAGATCCGTCGATCTGCCTACATCCAAAACACCGCAATTCATCACTTTTGTAACATCAATTTATTTTAAACTAAAAACACAATGAAATCACAAAAAGTATGGTTTGTTACCGGTGCTTCAAAAGGACTTGGTTTAAACTTGGTAAAGGAACTGTTGGCACAAGGTTATCATGTTGTCGCAACTTCACGAACAAAACGCGCATTGGAAGATGAAATCGGTGAGAACGAAAATTTTCTTCCACTTGAAGTAGACATCACCGACAATGCAGATGTCAGCCGGGCAGTACTGTCGGCGATTGATTATTTCGGGCGTATCGATGTCCTCGTCAACAACGCCGGATACGGGCAAACAGGCGCTATTGAGGAACTCAGCGATTCAGAAACCCGGCGCAATTTTGACGTGAATGTCTTTGGCTCACTCAATGCTATCCGACATATCGCGCCACATATGCGTCATCAACAATCGGGTCATATTTTCAACATTGCGTCCATCGGTGGTCTTGCAGGTAATTTCCCAGGTTTTGGGATCTATTGCTCCACAAAATTTGCCGTGGCAGGATTTACAGAAGCGCTTGCAGTCGAAATGCAACCCTTCGGCGTACACACAACCTTGGTTTACCCCGGCTATTTCAGGACGGATTTTTTATCCGACGGATCTATACAAACTGCTGCCAACCCTATTCCAGCTTACGTCACGGCGAGGGAAAATGAGACCGCACATCTTCAGCAGATCCATGGCAATCAGGCAAACGATCCGCAGAAAGCTGCTACTTTACTGATTGAGCTAAGTACATTGGAGCATCCACCAGTACATTTTTTAATGGGTGAAGATGCCTATACGCTCGCCAAAAATAAAATCGATACCTTGACCGCCGAGATTGAAAAATGGAAAAGTTATACCGTATCCACAGGTTTTGAACAGCCTGTTAAATAGCCGGGAGAAAGTAAATGGTATAAAAAGTAGACAATATAAAAAGAAGAAAATAAGTAAATTTACACCTATGGAGAATACATTTCGCTTTCATTCCCTTTCGGAATTTCATCGCTTTTGTGGACTGCCCCAGCCAGAACATCCATTGATTAGTCTGGTCGACTATAGCCAGGTGCACTACCCCATCAGTGATACCAAGTTAAATTGGATCCAGCATTTTTACTCCATCGGGTTAAAGCGAAATGTAAACGCCAAATTTAACTATGGGCAACAACAGTATGATTTTGATTCGGGGGTACTCACCTTTGTGTCCCCCTTACAGTTTCTAAAAGTGGAGATCAATCAGGAGGTCCAAACTGAACCCAGTGGCTGGCTCCTCCTGATACATCCTGATTTTTTGTGGAACAGCGAACTGGCAAAGCATATCCATACCTACGATTTCTTTCAATATGAAGTTAACGAAGCCCTTTTTCTTTCGGACAAAGAGGAAGCAATTATTGTGGATATCCTTCAGAACATCGAAAAAGAGTATCAGTCCAATATCGATAAATTCAGCCGCGAACTGATCCTCAAGCAGATCGAACGTTTGCTGATCTATGCCGAGCGCTTTTATGAGCGTCAATTTATCACGCGAAAAAAATCCACTCAGGAACTTGTAACCCGATTTGAACAGCTCCTTTCAGCACAGTTTGACCGGGATAAACTGCTGGAGAAAGGTGTCCCGACGGTCAGTTTTCTAGCGCAGCAGCTGAACCTATCCCCCAATTATCTGGGCAGCGTTCTCCGTGTTTACACGCAACAAAATACCCAGCAGCATATCCAGCATAAAATGATTGAATATGCCAAAGTACGCCTGAGCACCAGCTCCCTTTCTATCAGCGAAATTGCTTATGAACTTGGATTTGAACATCCACAATCTTTCAGTAAGGTATTTAAGAAAACCACCCAACAGAGTCCTGTTGAATTCAGGCAACTATTTCAATAAACTCCCACTTTCAAAGACAGGCATTCATCATATGCCCCGCAACAATACTAGTCCGCTGTGTAATACCCCTTCACGCCGATACCGATTGTCCAGAAGAATTTGGATTTTTCCAGATCTTCGAGTAGCATATCCACATTATCTTCGTATTCGCCCTCAGCTTTTATGGCTTCGATATCTTCCTGGATATCTTCTTCGGTCATCTGTCGCCAGACCCCGACCGAGCTATTCAGAAAAGCGTAACAGTACCCCGCTTCCGAATCGTCTACAGGGCCATTGTTCTTTTCACTTAGGATATTGAGCAGTTCCTCAGCCTCTACTTTAAATGGGTTAAGTCCATAGATACTGATCTCCGTTTTTTCGGGTGTGGGGCCATTGATGCTTTCGATAAATTCGAGTTGCCCAAGATCATTGAAATCCAGTCGCAATTCGAGCTCATCGTAGTAATACTGACCATCCAACGCATCCGAAGGCGGCCCGAGAATAGCTTGTACCTCCGCCTGTGCCATGCCCAAAGACACCGATCCTATATTTTCAATGTCTATTCCGACAAGTGGAATAAGTTCGATCTTTTTCATAAATACCAAGCTCGTTTGTGTTTATATTATACAGAACAAGAACTGTTACCCTAAAGTTAGGTAAAAATTATAACCCAAACCAAGAAAGGGAATATCATCCCCCCTTCCACACTTGCTGCCATTTTTCAAATTCGGATGGTCTGACACGAAAACGGGCAAAATTCCCTTCGTGCAGCGACAGCAATTCCATATCCACTACAGCTACAAATTTCTCCCGGTCGCTTTCGGCAATGCGCTCAGCATACCGGGCAATAGCGCTAACAGCCTGTGGATGTGCCATAGCAGCAAGAATGACCTCTCGGATCACCTCCCGGATATCATCGCGATAACGCATCCGCCACAGATCGGGCTTCCCAAGAGATTGTTTGATGGCGGCATAACGCAGAGCCGAACGCTCATAGGACCAAATAAAAACATCTCTTAACAGGTCAATACGATTGAGTTCGTAAACTCCGAGCAATCCCTTAACATACAATTCTTCGGGTACATCCACAAAGACCAATGGCGACAGATTATGTTTGTTGAAAGGGATGTTTGCTGCCAGACGGGAGACGCGTTTATTGACGTCATCAAAAGGCTGCAGATACGGCAGATGTACCATGATAAAGAAGGCTTGCTCGAATGGATCATCAATGGCCAGGGCTTTACTTAGTAGCGTTCTGAACAAATCATCAAGGAGCTGAGGTATAGCCAATGGCGTAAAAACTGATCTTGTGATACCAACTCCAAATGTACGCAGCCGACCGGCAGCAGCGGGATCCGGCAGCAGATTATCGGCTAATAGCGCGTGTAGATTGGTAATCGTGTAAATATTGAAATCGATCTCCTCCCCCGCCTGTACAAGAAATTCAATGGCCTCCTTGTGATTTAGAATCATCTGTGCATCCGCATCATTCTTCTGCTCAGCCTTTTTACCTAAAGAAATCAGATACTGGGTATCCAATAGACTATAGGTATTTCCTTCTAGCCGACTTGAGTTCCACGAAAGATCGATCAGCAGCCGTTCAAGTACCGATCTCGCATATGTTCCTGCTGGTTGATTGGGGGTATTTGTCTGACCGATCGCAGCAAGCTTCCGTTTTTCGTCCTCAGTTAGATAACTATCAATATTGGGCCGGTAGTTCAGCAGAAAATCAGCCTTATAGCCGACCGGCACCCGTTCGGCCAACGGCCGACCAACAAGTTTCTCAATTTCCTTCCCTTCAAAAGACAGTGAAATCTCCGTTGACTTTTCAAATGGAAATGCGGGTTCTTCAAGAACAACGTTTCCTTCCATTGGGGATGAAAGATGATAAAGCGTGGAACGCATGTTGCCGGAAAGATATACAGCGCCCTCCACTTTCAATTTCTCCAGCCGCCTTTGCAATGATCTCGTCTCAATAAGCAATCCGGATGCTTCCTTGATCTCCTTCAATGAAGCTCCATGCTTAAATTTGCCTAAAGTTTGTAAGATCCTATTGATCTGCTGTTCGATTTCCCGTTGTTTTCCCATGACACAGTTTCGTTATTTGCGACAGTTATTACGACAAAAATATTAAAAAAATGTCGCAATTCGGACCAGCCATGACATTTACCACTAAATTATGTCGCAATAAAAATGTATTGCGACAAAAAAGAGCCTCCATCGGGAGGCTCTCTTATATATTATTTGGTGGTTTTTCTAACGGTCATCATGGGATATCGCTTCCTTGTTACCGTTAAGTCGATACACTTCGCTATTGCAACAGATATTATGCCAAATATTCGTATTACAGTTATAATTAACATATTAATCCATTATTTTATAAAAAATAGCGATCAGTCAAGCTTGACGGGCGGAGCCATGCAACGATCTAGGTTTTTATTTTGGGATCGATCCAGAACATCGTAGCCTCCGTGTGACTAAAAAACTCCATGGGTGTCAGGTGGCAATCCATGGTATCCTGCAATCCTCCATCCGTGTAGCTAACCACTTCTTCGGAGGGAATCACCATTCCGGTCAGGATCGCATCCTCGTCAAGACAATTTAAATCGGACAACAGCACATTAATATGGTTGGCCACCACCCATTGCTCCAGTTCCTCTTTGTTTACCTGCTGTACACGTCCGGCAAGAAATTTCGCCTCCTCCACTTCTTTTTCGACGCTATTCGGGTAAAATAAGCGTAAAAAGGCTTCGTATTTATCAAATGACTTCAACCGGATGGCCTCATTGCGCAGAAACTGTTTCTCACCCAATTGCCCGTATTCCTGAGCATATTTGCGCAATTCGATCTGCTGCAATTCATGATCGCTACATTTCGCCAGTTCGGATAAAGCATAGACGTCTGTTCCGTGCCCATCGTGGTTATTCAAATATTCCCAGATATCGCCCGGAACGACTTTGGGTCTCTTATGTTCCAGGACATTATATCCTTCTGCAATCCATTGTTCTATTTGTTCCCTTCTCATCGCATTACCTTTTTTTAAAATCTTCAAAAATCTATACGCTTTCCAGGCTCGACTCGATTTAAATTCAATAGCAGCGTTGCCCTGTGCTAATTGAACAAGTGCACAAGGAGGAAAGTTTTCCAAATAAACGTTCTATTTTAATTACCTACACGCTTAGGCATACTGTCGGGTGGACAACATAACCTGTTCTTTATTCTGCTTATTTATATAAAGCGTATCATTTATCCGCTCAAATCCAGCAGCGGGTAGATAGATCGGATTTAATATGGCAACCTCATTTTTTGATATACCCTCGTCGGTATATGCAGACGCCAGGTATTACGCTCAATAAGGAGCTGTTCATCCTTGCAGAACTACCGACGGCCAACGAACCGGAAATAGCATTCGACTGCATCAACTCGCAAAAGAGCCGCGAGCAAACCAGGGGACCTAGTGATCAATGTCAAGAACCACCTGAATGTAATCTGGCAATACTGTCAATTTATCAGTAAAAATTGACAGTCTACGTGCAAAAAATTCAGTTTTTTAAGCTCGGTATTTTTTTTGCGGGATATTTTATACAGTCGGCCGACTGACAGATTGAATTTATTGTTATACTTCATTAAAAGGAGGTTACTATGAAACTTGCAAAAAGAAACTGGAACAATTTTTCACTTTTTTCGCCCATGTTTGATAATTTTAACCGCGAACTTTTAAACTGGGACAACAGAAATTATTCATCCACAAGCACCACAGTGCCTGCGGTCAATATCAAGGAAAATGGAGATACATTTGAAGTTGAAGTTGCAGCGCCGGGCATGGCCAAAGAGGACTTCAAGGTATCGCTCGACGGCAACCTATTGACCATATCCTCTGCCAAAGAGGAAAAAAAAGAAGAACAAACAGACAATTATACCCGTCGCGAGTTTAGCTACCAGTCCTTCCAGCGTAGCTTTGAACTTCAAAGGGAGGTGGTCGATCAGGACAATATCCAGGCGCGCTACGAAAATGGTATGCTGCGATTGACGATACCAAAAAAAGAGGAAGCCAAACAAAAAGAACCTCGGCTTATCGAAATATCCTAAAGATCCAAATTGCACCTTTAACCTGGTTAGTCTCCCCGGGAGGCTAACCTATTTTTAGTTAAGCAAGATATGGAACGCTCAAATTACTATATCGAATTACAGATGTACTGCCGTGGACGCTATTTGACCATCGCCAGTTTTGACCGCAATAGCTGCGAAAAGATTGTTCATGAACTATTTGATGAACTGCGTGGCGATCATCAGGCCTCCGACCTCCGAAGGCTGCGTATCAATCTTCTCCTCAATGATACCGAAAATTCCAGAACACAACTGAGATCGATCCACTGTACACTGGATGAACTGGCAGAAAACACCAAGATCATCATCAAGAAGACTTTCAGGGCCGTGAACTTCGAATGATGCCTGACAGGCCGATCGTTTTTTATTTTACCCTTGACATTTATCAAATTGATTTTTAATTTGGACGCGGTTTTCGAAAAGGTAACCGATACCAAAACCGACATTTTTTAAAAGCTAATATTCTATTTAAATATAAATTTTAGTTATTGGATCATGTTAACAGAATTACTAATTACAAACACAAACCGACGTTTTTCTTTCCGGCCATTTTTCACTGCACTTCTCGTGCTGGCAACCTCGCTCTCACTTCCGGCACAGACCGTGAAACCGCTCAAATCCAATTTTGAAGCGCGGCTAATGAATATCGAGTCGCCCAGTAATGAGCCCTTTCGGTATACCGCTACCCTCAGCAATGGGTCTGCACAACCGGTCAATTACAACTTTAACGCACAGCTGCCAGACGGCTGGCAGATCAGCTACCGCGTGGAAGGCTCACAGGTGACCTCGCTGATGATGCAAGCAAATAAATCACAGGAAATCAGCATTGAAATCAGCTGCCCTATTTCCGCCAAACCCGATAAATATAAAATTCCTGTAAAGGCGATATCCGCGCAGGATACGCTGGCATTGGATCTGGAGGCCGTGGTCAAAGGCTCCTATGCACTTGAGCTGACCACACCCAGCGGCAGACTCAGCGACGAAGTCGTCTCTGGAAGCAGCAAAGAAATCCTGCTCAAAGTCAAAAATACCGGTACACTCCCCCTCAATGCGTTGGAACTAAGTTCCCAGTTGCCCAGCCGATGGGAGGCAACCTTTGATCCTGCGAATATCAAACAGCTCGAAGCAGGAAAATCCATCGACGTCAAAGTCAATCTAAAAGTTCCCGACAAAACCATTGCCGGAGACTATGCAAGCAAATTTGAGATCAAATCCGCCAATAGCAATGCCGACATCTCATTCCGCATGATCGTCAAGACCTCTTTGCTTTCAGGCTGGGTCGGCCTATTGGTCATCGTACTGGCTATTGGACTGGTGTATTATCTCATCCGCAAATACGGCCGTAGATAAAGGTAGGACAAAAAAGATAATTACAATGAAGGATCCTATCATTCAATTGACAGGCCTGACCAAAACCTATGGCAAATTTACCGCCGTAGACAAGTTGGACCTGCATATTTATCCCGGCGAAATTTTTGGCCTGCTGGGGCCCAATGGTGCCGGAAAGACCACCAGCATCCTGATGATGCTCGGCCTGACCGAACCAAGTGCCGGCACAGCCTATGTCTGTGGCCATAATGCCACCCGTAACCCCATAGCCGTGAAACGCAAAGTCGGTTACCTGCCCGATAATGTGGGCTTCTACCCGGATATGACGGCACTGGAAAACCTATGCTTCATAGCCGAACTCAATGGGCTGACTAAATCCCTAGCACAGACTTCAGCCAAAGACATGTTGCATGTTGTGGGGCTCGAACAGGAAATGCATAAAAAAACGGGTTCTTTTTCCCGTGGGATGAAACAGCGTCTAGGGCTGGCCGAAGTGCTGATCAAAGCACCTGAAGTTGCTATCCTTGACGAGCCCACACTGGGCATAGATCCCAAAGGTGTTGACGAATTTTTGGAGCTGATCAAGCAGCTCAGCAGGGAGCATAAGCTGACCGTACTGCTTTCCTCCCATCATCTCCATCAGGTACAGCGCGTCTGTGACCGCGTCGGCATTTTTGTGGGCGGCAAGCTGCTGACCCAAGGCTCAATCGAAAGCCTGGCGCAGAACCTTCAACAACAGGAAGGTGTCAGCACCGTCATTACGCTCGAAAGGGCGCCGGATACCCAGCGGTTTAAAGAAGCCTTAAAGGTGCTGCCGGGACTCCGCAAGGTGAGCATAAACGAGCTTTCGGTCGAATTGAAAACCGACAGTGATGCCACCGCCGCCGCTGTCCGTATTTTGGTCAACAATGGCGCTGACATTGTCGCCGTAAGCCGTAATGGTTACCAGCTCGACGATATTTACAATACATATTTTGAGAATAGCATAACAACACATACTGCCTATGAAAAATCCAGGGGTTTCTTCAAAAGATTTCAATAGCAAGCGCTCCACGCCCATGCAGGTACTGGTACGCAAAGAGATCGCCGCACATATCCGCAGCTGGCGGTTTATTATACTGATCCTGCTTATCGTGCTGACCTTCGGTGCTGCCCTTTATGTTTCATCCATGGGGCTGAAAGATGCTGTCAGCAATATGCGTGATCCCGACCAGTCATTTTTGTACCTCAAGCTGTTGACCACGACGGATAATTCCATTCCGCCGTTTCATGTTTTTTTAAACTTTCTGGCCCCATTATTGGGCATTGCGCTGGGCTTTGACGCGGTCAATGCGGAGTACAACAACGGCACACTTACGCGGTTGCTGGCGCAGCCAATCTACCGCGACAATCTACTGTTCGCCAAATTTCTGGCGCCATTGATCGTTGTGGGAACATTGTTTGTTGCATTGGTGATGCTGATGATCGGTGGCGGACTGATGGGCACCGGTGTACGGATAGAACCGCAGGAACTGCTACGCATTCTCGGATTCACCTTGATCAGTGTGCTGTATGTGGCTTTCTGGCTGAGCCTTTCCATCCTACTGTCGATCCGCTTTCGTCAGCCAGCTACCTCAGCACTTACCGCAATCGGTATCTGGTTATTTTTTACCGTGTTCTTCCCTATTCTGGTAAATCTGGCCATCCGCCCCTTCCTACCCAATCCCAATTACATCTCGGAGCAAGAGTACATTGGCTACAATGAGCTGATCTTAAATCTACTTCGATTATCACCGAGCCAGCTCTACACCGACGCCACCACCACACTACTGATGCCTTCGGTACGCAGCCTCGGCCCGATCACCATGGAACAGATGGTGGGCGCTATTCCGTCCCCCCTCTCCTTTCGTGAAAGTTTTCTGATGGTCTGGCCACAGATCAGTGGGCTCACCGCCGCCATGATGATCTGTTTTGCCTGGTCCTATTACATCTTTATGCGGCGGGAGATACGGAGTTAAATAGCGCCGCGGGATCCGACTGATTGCATAACATGCATAAGCCAACCATGCTAGGATCCTGCTCTAAGAAAAAATAACAGAGGTCGCCTGTCCGATCGGACAGGCGACCTCTGTAAAGTGTATCATGAATAAAAAATGGCTGCTTAATCGCTATTTTCCTTTTTATAAGCATAGTAGAAAACAATTCCGTCGATTGTGGCGACAGCAAAGAGAATAATAAAACACAGGGATACAAACCCACCGATAAATGCAAAGCAAGCGTCAGGGAGGAGATACTCGGGCAGCACTGATCTGGGATCAATTTCTAGCTGAGATCTTAACAGGACCAGAAAGCCAAAGTGGAATCATTCGTAACCAACCTTTATTTCAGACAACGGGAAGTGACCAGTAGCTGGCCGACATGACGCTGTGCATGCTCAGCCGCATGAAATAAGAGACCGATCAGGGTCGTTGGAATCTGCTTTCTCCCCAGGAAACGTTCATCAGTCAACGTTGCGGGATCAGTCATCGATAAGACTTCTAAAGCCTGTCCGATCTGCAGCTGTAGGTTTCCGACTAGTGTAGCGACGCTGAGCGTTATATCCACGACACCTTCTTTCTGGAGATAATCAAACTGCTCGGCAGACAAGGATTTACCTGCTGCATAGGTAAACATGCGATCAATCACTCCTCGGATATGCAACAGATGAAATCCAATACTAGCATTACCACAGGGACTTGCCCAGAGCTGCTCCGGCGACAGCTGGGCTGTATATTTTGTGCTATCCTCTACCACTTGCAGCAGCGCATGTGCTACCGGCTGCAAAAGAGCTGGAATCCCCTTGATTGGTCCCCGCATCCATACTTCTAAATTGTCCATACCTGACTTAATAAGCTATATTCGTTTACTCGTACTCTTTAATGCCCATAGTACCAGTATCGGTTGAAAAAATAAACGGGCAAGCCTTTTCCCATCGCTGTCCAGTCCGAAACCATCCCGATGTTCTTTATATTGGGCGATATTGCCCGGGAACACCGCAACAAAAAACAGCGCTGCAATTTTTCCGACAGTAGCACGCTGTTTGCCCCTAGCCAATAGCAGCGCAGTGCCCAGTGCAATTTCAGCAAATCCCGAATACAGGACAGTATCATCTTTAGGGATCGGCACCCAATCAGGTACCTGTGCCTGAAATTCCTTTCGGGCAAAGGTCAGATGTCCGATTCCCGCTACCGTTAAAAAAGCACCTAAGCTATAGCGTGCAATCTTTTGAAGGCAAGATTTTTCCATACTATTTTTTAATAGAAGACAGTATACAGCGAAAATAGTTTACTGAGGACAGATAAGATCTGATAAATAATCCCGATAGGGTATAAAAACGTTACTAATAAATTCAATCAGATCGATTTGTAGATTTATCTGCTGGATATTAAGCTTCCAAGTTTCTTTCCCAAATGTTTCCAGAATCTATATAGAACTTTATCTTATGGTATTTTCTATTTCCCCGCTAAAGGTGGCTTTAAAAACAGCCCCCGATAAGATGAGTAATAGAATTAAAAAAATAGCGCGTATGAAGAAATTAACTTGGTTTGCAGCTGCAATGATAACAGGCAGTGCATTGACATTTATGGCTTGTGACAAAGATGATCCGATCGAAAGCGGCATCACTTATGCAGAACTCCCCCAGCTGGGCAAAACGATGATTGAAACTCATTTTGAAGCAAACACGGTAGTCAGTGTTACACGAAAAAACAATTCAGATACAGACGGCGGCCTCTATGAAGTCAGATTGAACAATGGTATAGAGATCGATTTAGACAAAGATGGCAATTGGACCGACATTGAAGGGAATCGTCAAAAACTACCCTACGCCTTAATTCCGTCACCTATATTGAGTTATGTCGTTAAGCAATATCCAGCACCTTTATTTATCGAAGGTATTGACAAAGAACCTTATGGTTACCAGATAGATCTGTCTAATGATCTGGATATAAAATTTAATGCTGATGGCAGCTTCATCGGTCTTGATGATTAATAACCAACAATTCTTAGAACCTGCCAGATAAAGCCCTGAGGCCAAAAGTAGGTCTCATGGCTTTATTTGAAAGTCAATCTATTGCCCTACCTGGCACAGCGACAAAACCATTGCAGAAAGCAGGGGCGTACCTATTCGACTCCAGTGGGTCAGTATCCAAATGTCACCCGCTGTTGTTCTTATTTTTTGTCGACAAAGTATTCTTCCATTCTGCCATCTTCTGATTTTAGATTAATCAGATAACCCGCCTGTTCCGTAATTTTCAGCGGAATACCCTTGATTTTCGGGCTGGATAGGGATGTTGATCTGGAAGAATTTTTAAGGAGTCTTTCCCCATAATGTTTGAGGATTATCCTAATTTAACTGCTCAGCAACAGTACGTATATCATCCCATTCATTTCTTAGTAATTCAGTTAATTCTTTGACTTCTTGCCTATACATTTTAATTTTACTTCTTTAATGATATCTAATCGCATTTTTAATTATTTTATAATCCCAAAATCAGATCCATCCGGTTCATTATCGTTGTCTTCCATTTCATCGAGGTAAACCTCCTATCTGATCTTAGCCATCATTTTAGTATATTCCCAAATCTAAACATTCGGAAAATTAATCCACGTCAGAATTTATATCCGCAGGAAAAGAATAACAATTCGTTATCTGATCCCTCAATAGACCGAAAATCTTCGGGGGTTTGCCTCTCCGATGTAGTTCACCTTATCCCCGATTCAAAAGTTAGCATATTTTCCTATATTTATGCCATGCTCCAAGAGCTCCTGTTATGTCAATTGCTTAATACATATTAAATCACTTGGAAAATTTGCAGACATCTCTACCTTATGATATAGAATCGCTTTTTCAACGGTATTACAAACAGCTCTGTCTGTTTGCCAACAATATACTGCATGACGAAGCATTGGCTGAAGATATTGTCCAGAGCTTTTTCGCCGGTCTCTGTGAAGGGCGGAATGCCTTGCCCGAAGATGAAAGTGCACGCAAGGGCTATCTTTTTATTGCCGTCCGAAATAACTGCCTCAAACAGATCCGAAGTGAAAAAGTAAAAAGCAAGTACTTCGATCAGCTCGATAAGGACATGATCGAAGAACAGACGATCATGGATGCCATGATGCAGGCTGAAGTGATCAACCAATTGATGGAAGCGATCAATGAATTGCCACAGGGCTGTAAGCAGGTGCTGCACATGGCCATTTTTGAAAAGCTCTCCAACGATGAAATTGCCACTAACCTGACCATCTCCATTAATACCGTCAAAAGTCAGAAAAAAAGAGCGATACAACTTCTACGCACGCGTCTGGATAGCCGGATGCTCGCGTTACTGTTATTTTTACTACCTGACTAACAGCATTTTACACTTTTTCCAATTTTTCCTTCCATCCTTTTACATCTCTTGTGGCTCCTTTAATTAAACAACCGATTGAAGAACATGAAGGATCAGCAATTTATACTAGTAGATTACTTAGTAAAGCACTTTAGCGGGACACTGAGTCAGACCGATATACAGTCCCTTCAAAAGATTTTTAAAGATGATCCTAGCTTGCGCGATCAATGGGAGAAATATACCAGCCAGGGTCTCAAATCCAGCGATGCCCAGTTTTGGAGTAGCCTGGACCTCGATCGGGCAAGAACAAACATCCTAAATTATCCAACTGCCAAACCCATAATCCAAGCTACCGGCAATGCCCGCATCCGAAACCTTAAAATCCTTGTGGGCCTAGCCGCCAGCCTGCTCGTCATTATCGGCGCCGCACTGTTCCTGAATACGGTACATCGGGATAAGCAGATTGTCGCCGACCAAGTGTATAATTATAAAAATGACGTTTTGCCGGGTGGACAGAAAGCCACACTCACACTTTCTAATGGTAAAACCGTGGAACTAAGCCAGCAACAGGCGACACTGAACGAACAGCATGGCGAACAGCTCCAGATTAGCAATGGACAATTGCAGTATAAGACAAACAGCTCCCAGGCAGAACTGGCGAACTTAAAAAATACCCTAACTGTGCCCGCGGCAGGATTCTACCGGATGGTACTACCCGATGGCACCAGGGTCTGGGTCAATTCAGCTTCGGAGCTGAGCTATCCATTGGCCTTCGGCAAATCAATCCGAAAGGTTGAACTGCGCGGTGAGGCCTATTTTGAAGTTGCCCATGAAAAAAACAGACCGTTTATTGTCAGTACCGCCCATGGGGATATAAAAGTCCTGGGCACAGCTTTCAACCTACGGGCATACAGCA
The DNA here is from genome assembly GCF_002000245.1 of Sphingobacterium sp. CZ-UAM. GTDB lineage: Bacteria > Bacteroidota > Bacteroidia > Sphingobacteriales > Sphingobacteriaceae > Sphingobacterium. The sequence continues at coordinate 223,429 of NZ_MTCM01000007.1, forward strand.
ATGCTTCCTCCAATGTCACCCTGATCAATGGCAGCATCCAGCTGACCAATACCAATAAAACAACAAAACAGGTCATTCCGGGGCAAAAAGTTGAATTCAATGGCAGCGATATGCGTGTCAGTCAAGCAAATGTTGAAAAGGAAATCGCATGGCAGCAGGGCTACTTTTATTTCGAGCACGACAAGATTCAGAACATTATGGATCAACTGGCAAGATGGTATGCTATTGATGTCATTTACCAGGGCCCGATCAGCAAGAAAACCTTTGGGGGAAGCATCAGCCGGGATGTCAGTCTGGCCGAGGCCCTAGAGCTGATAAAACGTGGTGCCGGAGTGGAATTCGTTATTGACCGAAAGACCGTCACCGTAAAAAATAAGCATTAACAAAACAAGCAACTATTAAAGGAGGACCTATCTATGCTATAGAGATTTACTTAACCAAACTTAGCGGTACCGCGTCAGGCTACACTAACCAACGGCACCTAAGTACCTGAATTAAAACCAAAAAAAACCAACCCTATTGCTGAATATATGAATTACTTTATCAAATGTAAAGATTACGTGTTCGGGAGTCGAATGACCGAACCCAGCTTTACACCCCTTATTTCAAAAAAAGTCAAAGCCACTTTGTTTCTAGGATTACTATTTACCTATGGCGTATACGGTAAATCAGAAGCCCAGCAGGTCACCATGCATGTCAACAAAGGTGACCTGAAATCCATCTTTCAGGAAATCAAGAAACAGACCGGCTACCATTTCTTTTATGACGAAAGTCTCTTTAACGGGCTAAGGACTGTCAGCGTCGATGCCAACAACCAAAAGCTGGAAACTGTGCTTAAAGAACTTTCGGACGAACTGCCGGTGGCGTTTGAGATCCACAAAAAACATGTTGTCGTCCTCCCCAGTGCTCCAAAAAATACCGCTCCGATACAACAACAATATACCATTAAAGGCAGATTGACTGCCGCCAAAGATGGAACCCCCATTGAAAACGCAACGATAAGTTTAAATGGAACTACGATCAGAACATCCTCGGATAGCAAGGGCAACTTCTCACTTAAATCTGCGACTGCGGAAGGTAGCCTGACAATTTCCCACCTTTCTTTTAAGCCGCAGACCGTAAAATTCAGCAGTGCTACTGCCAGCAATTTAACGATAGCACTGGAAGAAAACGACAGTGCACTGGAAGAAGCCGTTGTCGTGGGTTATGGTACACAAAAGCGTGTGAATCTGACCGGCGCTGTGGGTAACGTCAGTGGCGATGTGCTGAAGAACAGGCCTATTAATAATGTTGCGCAAGGCCTGCAGGGCGCTATCCCCAATTTGACCATAACACCATCCAGTGGCAATCCGGCCGCTAATCCGGGCATTAATGTCCGTGGAACCACCTCCATCAATGGTGGCGGTCCACTCGTGCTCGTGGATGGTGTGGAGATGAATATGAACCTGGTCAATCCCAATGACATTGCCAATATCACGGTACTTAAAGATGCCTCATCGGCCGCAATATATGGGGTACGGGGTGCTTTTGGTGTTATCTTGATTACAACAAAAAATGCTTCAAACGTCGATAAGACGACAGTATCTTACAATAATAATTTTGGATTTTCACAGCCCAGTGTTTTCCCCGAGATCGTTAAGACAAATTATGAACATGCCGAGTACATCAACCAAGCGATGGCAAATGCCGGCCTGGCCCCCATGTATGATGAAGGTACAGTGGCTGGTATGAAAGCATGGACAGCGGATCCAGTCAATAATCCTTTGTATGAAGTCGTTGGCGGTAGCTACCGTTTCTATGGCTACAATGATTGGCAAAAGATGCTGATGAAAGACTTTGCTTTTTCGCAACGGCATAATATTTCCCTCGCGGGCGGAACCGAAAAAACAAAATTCTTCAGCTCTGTAGGCTACAACAATCAAACCGGACTGCTCAAGATCAAAAGTGATGAATTCAAAAGATTGAATACGCGTCTGAGTGTCGAAAACCAGACAACCGACTGGTTGAAATTAGGACTTCGTGCGCTCTACAACCATACGGACAATGATGAGCCATTCAATTACGGGAATTCAATCTGGCACCAGTTTGTCTTTACCAGCCCCGTACGTCCTTACCAGTGGAATGGTGACCCGGCTTATCCACAATACGACAAATTCAATGGTATGTATTTCGATGATCAAAATCCTATTCCACTGCTGGAAAAGGGAGGAAGAAGCCGTTCCATGAATGAAGATATCTGGACTTCTTTCAATGCGGATCTCAAGTTTATGCCGGGCTGGACAGGACATATCGATTTCAATTACAATCTCAATCTGGATAAAAACACCGACCAGCGCAAAAAAGTGGAAATGGTCCGCTCAAATTTTGTGCTGACGGAGGGAAATTCAACGAATAACTCCTATAGCGTCCAAAACAACCGCAGGGATTACTATTCCTTCAACGCCTATACCCAATACGAGAAAACATTGGGCAAACATTATATCAAAGGAATGGTCGGTTACAACCAGGAATTGACCAAATATAGCTCAAACAAAGGGACGCGCCTGGGGATCTTAAACCAGGAGCAACCCACCTTGACCCTGGGCTCCGGCGAACATCGTGTGGAGGAGACCGGCTATGAATGGGCTTTACGCGGTGGCTTTTTCAGGTTAAATTACATCTATGCCGACAAGTACCTGCTTGAGGTCAACGGGCGATATGACGGGACCTCCCGTTTTCCGAAGGACAACAGATTTGTATTCCTGCCCTCGGTATCAGCAGGATGGCGGATCTCTGAGGAGAACTTTATGGACTGGTCGCGCAGTGTCCTCAACAATTTCAAAGTGCGGGGTTCGTATGGCGAGCTGGGAAATCAGCTCCTGACCGCCAGCAGTTGGTCAGGTAACACCCGATATTATCCATTTGTACCCTTTATGTCAGCTGGCATTTCAAACAACTATATCTTTGGCAGTCAGACCCAGGTGATTGTCAATCCGCCGACGCTGGTTTCCAATAATCTGACCTGGGAGAAAGTAGCGACATTCAACCTCGGAGCCGATCTTGCATTTTTCAGGAACAGATTGGATGCTTCCTTCGACTGGTACCGGCGTACCACTTCCGACATGCTCACCAGTGTCGTCTATCCGGAGCTATTGGGGGCTACCTCTCCGGTAGAAAATAGGGCTGAACTGCGTACCAAGGGCTGGGAACTGGCCGTTAACTGGAAAGATAAAGTAAATGAAAAACTCTCCTATTCCGTTGGTTTCAACCTCGGGGATTCCCAGGCAGAGATTAGCAAATTTGACAATCCTACCCGTTCATTGACAAACTATTATGTAGGTCAAAAAATAGGCGAAGTATGGGGTTACACCACCGAAGGATTTTTTGTGGATGCCGACGATGTGGCCAATCATTCAGACCAATCCCGTCTGGGCAGCAACTGGGCTGCAGGTGATATCAAATATATGGAACGCGATAATGTGCAGAAAAATGGACGGAACGAGATTTCCCCGGGCGACAATACCGTTGATAATCCGGGCGACCGTTCGATCATTGGAAATACGACACCGCGTTATACCTATGGATTTAATGGTGGTATCAATTATGCAAATTTTTCCTTAGATCTTTTTGTTCAAGGTGTAGGCAAGCGCGATTTTTGGCCTACGGGACAAGCGTTCTGGCCCGTCGCTACACAGTATTTTGCGACGCAGCAATGGTGGCTGGAGGATACCTGGTCACCAGGCAATACCTATGCCTATTTCCCACGGGCAGTGGCACGCAGTACAAAAAACCAGCAGCAACAGACCAAATACCTGCAGGATGCATCGTACCTGCGGCTGAAAAATGTGACCTTAGGCTATTCTTTTCAGCCTAACATCTTACGTAAATTGAAACTATCCAATGCACAAGTATTCTTGAGTGGTGAAAATCTATTTTTCTTTTCACCGATCAAAGGTAGCTATGATCCTGAAGCCGCAGCAGGCAATGGAGCAATGATCTACCCTTTCTCCAGAACCTATTCATTTGGTATCACTTTAACCTATTAAATCCACAGCAATGAAAAAATATTCTATTCCCATTCTTTTCTCTCTGGCGATCGCTTTCCAATCGTGCAATAATGGCTTTTTAGACCGTTTGCCTACGACAGATTTAAATGATGGCCTTTATTGGAATTCCGAAGATGACCTGAAAGCTTATGCAAATGGAATCTATAATATGGCAGGAGATAACGGCAGCTATATGTTTTTCCTGGGCTTTACGAATACTGCCTTTGGCAGTGCCACCCACGCTGTGGTACCAGTGGAGGCCCAAACGGACAATCATGGTTCGCGGGCGTCCGAACACGAAGCTTTTATCCGTCGGGCAGCAGGGCAGCAACCCGTGCCGAATGATGCCGGTCAGGGCGGATGGCTGTGGTCCTTCTTGCGTGTCTGCAATGTGATGCTGGCCAATTATCAGAAAGTACCCGTTGCAGAGTCCATTAAAAATCAATATGCCGGCGAAGCCCTATTCTTCAGGGCTTGGTTCTATCTGGATAAAGTACAAAACTATGGGGATGTACCTTATGTATCCACACCCCTCAATACAGATTCACCGCAGCTATTCGACAAGCGGATGCCGCGCAAGCAAGTGATGGATTCTGTGCTCCGTGATATCAATCTCGCCATCGAATACTTACCGACGAGCTGGACAAATGGTGCCGGCCGTGTCACCAAGTATACCGCATTGGCTTTAAAATCCAGATTGGCACTTTACGAGGGAACCTATCGGAAATACCATGGACTGGGCGATGCCGAAGGTTACCTACGCGAGTCACTCGATGCATCGGAGAAACTCATGGCCAGCAATGTGTACAAAATCTATACAACCGGGAAGCCAAAATCAGATTACCGCTCGCTCTTTATCAATACCGACCTGGCGAGTAATCCTGAGATTATCATGGCACGAAATTATGTCAAAGGTATCTTGACCCACAATATGAGCGGTTATGTGCAGACACAAAATGCCGGTCCTACACGTGATTTTATCGATGACTTTCTCTGCATTGAATCCGACGGAACAGCCAAACCCATCGGCCTCAGTAGCTCGTACGACGACTCCAGCATCGAAAATGTATTTAACAACCGTGATGCACGGCTTGCCCAGATCGTCCTAGACCCAAGGGAAGAGCAAGCGATATTCCGGTCGAATGCGGGCTATCCGAGATTACAAGGCATGGGCGGAGATATCAGTGCCACAGGGTATCATCTGATCAAGTATTTTGATTATGACCAACGGCAGCTGGCGACCAATTCCGATACCGATGCACCTATTTTTCGCTACGCCGAAATCCTATTGAACTATGCTGAAGCCAAGGCCGAGCTGGGGGCATTATTGCAGTCCGACCTGGACCGTTCGATCAACCTGCTGCGGGATCGGGCCGGTGTTCCCAGATTACAGTTAAACCCGGCGATGGATCCGAAATATGCGGGTGAGGGCATCTCCGCTAATCTGGTAGAGATCCGTCGCGAGCGCAGGATTGAGCTCTGCTATGAGCAGACACGCTATCAAGATCTGATGCGTTGGAAAAAAGGATCCTATCTGGCCAAAAAAGTATTAGGTATGCGATTTGAGGACAGTGACCGCAGCAATCCGCGCTATGCTAAAGTATCGAGCAGCGTTAAGACCGTTGAAGTCGCCGGAAAGAAGTATATTGATGTCTATGCCGGTTCGGATTTTGTGAACCGCGTATTTGACGAAGATAAGCACTATCTAATGCCACTTCCGATCAATGTATTATCCAAAAACCCGGCATTGGGACAGAACCCGAAATGGTAAATCAACAAAAGTAGCATTGCATTGATTACCGGCCTGAGCGTGGGCAGAGATACCGTTACCATCCGGTCCGGTAAACTGAGTGTCTGATATATCGTCAACGTGACGAACTAATAGCCGGCAGTCGGTCAAAAAAATGGTAGAGGTGACCATCGCGTTCATATAGCGTGTTTAGTGAGACTATCAGGCGAGATCGCCTGGTAGTCTCAATTTAAAGCCAAAGCATATTGGAGAAAGAACTTTCATTTGGCAACCAATAGTAAATTGAAGGTATCAAAACGATTAAGAATGACCGCCTAAAGTTTTTCAATTCGGACTAATCAAATAAAGCAATTCCAAAACATGAAAAGAATAACGATAAAAGATATTGCCAAGGCTTTAGGGTACTCCATAGGTACCGTATCCAAAGCGCTCTCAGATAGTCACGAAATCAGCCCTGTAACGAAGGTTGAGATTCAAAAATTTGCTAATGAACAGGGCTATCAATCCAATCAATATGCTAAACTATTGCGTAAGGGGCGAACAAATATTATTGGTATGATTGTTCCTTCAATTGGCAATCCATTTTTCTCGCAGATTCTCGAAGGTATTGAAAGAGAGATGTCAGAAACGACTTACAACCTCATTATTATGCAGAGCGTAGACGACCCCCAGCTTGAATTGAAACATTTAGAAATGTTATCTAAAAAGGGGGCGGATGCTGTCGTCATTGCAGCTACAGGAAATAACACCTCGTTAAGATATCTCCAGCGGTTAAAAGATGAGGGCATCCCTATTGTCCTTATTGACCGGACCAATTACGATATAAATACGTATAAAATTGGAATAGATAATTTTAAAGTGGTCTACCAGGGTATTTCTCAGTTGATCAATCGGGGCAAAAGAAAAATTCTATTTATTTCCAATCTATCGCCAGGAACATCAACGGAGCGCCGGCGCGGCTATATTCAATGTCTGCGAGATTTTGACATCGCTTTTAATTCGAATTATCTACTATCAATAGGAACTAATAGAAGAAGAAATGATGTGCTGGATGAATTAAAAAAACACCTCACGCAGCTCGTTAATTCAAATATCCCGCCCGAAGCAATTTTTACCGCCTCGGATCAGCTTACCTATTTAACGTTAGAGGCTTTACATGCCATCGGAATAGCCGTACCGGATCGCATGGCCCTGATTGGTTTTGCCAATTTCCAATACAGCAATATTTTTCAGCCGTCATTGTCAAGCATTGTACAGCCTTCGCGTGAAATCGGATCTCAGGCTTTCACTATTCTCCATAAAATTTTGGAAAATTCGGATAATGCGATTGCGCCCCCCTATCAAAACATTGAATTACAAGCTTCTATTCTGACACGCAAGTCCTCTGAATAAAGCACGGCAATTAAAACGTTTTCGTAAGTTACGCAAACGTTTGACTTAAACGTAAATCACTGTAAATCAAAATATATTTTCTACTATAGATCTGTGTTTTGGTTGACCCTAACTAACCAATACTCAATTAACAGTTATAGATTATTTATTGTAAAAATTATGAGAAAACAAACAAAAAAATGGATGCAGATCATTCAGGGAATTGCATTGTCTGCCACTGTACTGTCACTTTTTTTCGCCTGTTCAAAACCATTGCCTGAGCAGAATCCTACAGAAATCCGACGGTCAAAGGCCTCCTCCAACGGCAGCATAGACACATCGCTAAGCAACCTTAAATTTGTCAGCAATCCGGTCAATCTCAATATCATTATGTTTGTGCCCACAGACAATCCAGCCTTACCGGGCTACCGTCCGAGGCTATCGCAGCTGTTTGTCCATTTCCAGGACTGGCTACATAATGAAATGGGACGCTATGGCTACAGCAACTACCTGGGTCTGGCAAAAGATTCCTCGGGCCTGGTGAATATTATTGAAATTCCGGCCGCGGGAGCCCAGGCAGACTACCCCTACAGTTCAGCCATATCAGCCGGTAAAATTATAAATGAAATTAATACATACAGAGCTGCCCATCCAGGGGAGTTTTCATCCAACAATCATTACTTAGTACTGTTACCTGCAAGGACAGACGGCGATAACAGCCAGCCCTTCTATGGCTATGGCAAATACTGCTTTGCCGTGGATAATTCGTCCATGTCTGTCAACGGAATTCCAAATCCAAGCTCCAACTACCTTGGCGGCATGTTGCATGAGTTGGGCCATGGGTTAAACCTGCCCCATAACCGGGCGAAATATGTCAGCGAAGAACCTACATTGGGTACATCTTTGATGGGAAGTGGCAATGTGAGCTTTAGCAAGGGACAGCCTACTTTCCTTACGGGCTCCGATGCGGCAATCCTCAGCAGAAATGAAGTTTTTCAATCGGCCGTGGCTACAGCCAGTCCTTACCAGGCACCGAGTTATTCTATCCAACCTCAATTTACCATTGACAACAGCCAGCAAAAAATCTTTATCAGCGGAAATTATACATCCAATTTACCGGTGAGCGAGATATTGGTCTATATGGATCCGAACGTGAACAACGAAGGTACCGGAGCCAACAAAGATTACAACGCAGTCACCTGGAAATTTGCGCCAGTTTCCTCCGGTAGCATCCAAGGAACCATCGATCTCAATGAACTCTATTACAAGGGCAATACACCTTACGAGCTCAAGGTCAAATTATTATTGCAAAATGGATACACGACCTCCAATGTATACGACTTCAAATATGTCAACGATCTTATGACGACCAATCAAGATTCGGTATATACCTATTCCAATGCCTCCTATGCCGGTGTCAAAGGCAGCTTTGGTAAAGGGCAGTATACCACATCGGACTTATTGGCAAAAGGTGTGACCGACAATAGCATCTCTTCCATTAAAGTGGGCGCAAATGTTAAAGTCACCTTATACAATGGAAATAATTTTACCGGCGACAGCCTCGTCGTGACCTCTTCGTCTTCCTATCTCTCGACGTTCAACGATAAAGTATCCTCCATGAAAATACAAAACCGTTAGCGAGGGCCAAAAGCTACGATGAATACATTCATTTTTAAATACATAAGAACAATCCTGCTGCTGCTATTTGCTGCGGCGGGATTGAACCTTTCCGGCCAGCCAGCCCCCTGGTTTACCGAGGGCAAATTTGGGCTCTTTCTGCATTGGGGGCTCTATTCGCAGACTGCAGGCGACTGGAACGGACATCCCACCAAGGGCGGCGAACATTTTATGCTCTATGAGCGGATCCCGGTCCGGACCTATGCGAAGATCGCCGACCAGTTTAACCCAACCGCCTTTGACGCCGACCGCTGGGTGCAGATGGCCCATGATGCCGGCATGAAATATATTGTGATCACCGCCAAGCATCACGATGGCTTTTCGATGTACAATTCGGCCGTCAGTGATTATAATATCGTTAGGAGAACCCCCTGGGCTCAAGATCCGATGCTTGCCCTCGCGGCAGCCTGCAAGAAATACGGGTTAAAGCTCTGCTTCTATTATTCCCTGGGCCGCGATTGGGCAGACCCTGATGTACCGACCAATTGGCCCACAAAAGCCGGGCGCAGCAATACCTGGGACTATCCCGACGAAGATGCCAAAGACCTGAACAAATATGTCGAAAACAAGGTCAAACCGCAGCTTCGTGAACTACTGACACAGTATGGTCCCATCGGTATTATCTGGTTTGATACACCCGAGCTGATTACCAAAAAACAGAGCCAGGAGATCCGTGATCTGATCCACGCCATCCAACCCGACTGCATTATCAACAGCCGTATCGGCAATGGTCTCGGCGATTATGCCGTCGTCGAGCAAACGCTGGTCTCCGCAGCACGCAAAAACTGGGAAGCCTGTATTACCATGAGTGAAAACTGGGGCTACAATAGGCATGATACAAAATGGAAAAGCCCCGAACTGCTGGTGCGCAACCTGATCGAAGTGGTCAGCAAGGGCGGTAATCTGCTGCTCAATGTCGGCCCCAAGGGCGACGGCAGCTGGCCAGTAGAGAGTCAGGAAAACCTACGCGCCATAGGCGCCTGGATGAAGGTCAACGGCGAGGCACTATATGGCAGCAGCGTCTGGAGCGGGAATAAAGAAATTGTTACTGCGCAAACGGCAAACAAAGAATCCGACAAGGAAAAAGCCGGCATGAAGGACGCCGTCAATGATGCAACCCCGAAAGAAATTGTAGCAGACTATCGTTTCACCCAGAAAGGGAACGTTGTCTACCTCTTTGTACGGAGCCCGTCCACAGCGAGGATCGACATTCCCGAGCTTGCCAAAAACAAACTTGCAATCAGTTCGATCAGCTTACTCGGTAGCACATCGAAGGTCAAATGGACACAGGGCAAAGATGCCTTAGCACTGACCTTACCGACAGCCAAAGATTCGGGAATACCGATTTATGTATTTAAAATCCAGTCAAAGCATAACTAATAAAAATCCCCGACAATTGAACTTGTCGGGGATTTCTCCTTAAATGATATGTTGCAGCAAATTTATTACGTCAATCACAATTGAGTATCACAGATTTTAATTGATTAAAGCTACTGCCGACAAACCTGCATTCAAATAAAAAATAGAGCAGGCCAAAAAGTTAGACGACCAGACGGTCATTGAGCTATTGAAAGAATTTGAGCAATAGTATGCAATAGGAACTTTTTCATCAGGAATTCATTTCTAATGGTTGAACAGAAGCTACAACAAATTTGCTTTTCGATAATTAAAATGAATATCATTTTACCTGATGTCCTTGTATAATATAAAAAGGATTACAGCATTTTATGACGAAAGCGCCAAATGAGGTATATCACAGCCAAACCCGTACTAACTACAATTAGTAAAGTGTCAAACGAAAAAGCCTTCCTATCCTGCGTTACCGCCGAGTCCAAGGAATCTTTTTCCATGGCTTTCTTTTGACGGGTCTCTAATTTCTCCTCCGCAAGTGTATTGCGGAACTGTTGTACGTACAGTTGTCCTCCATCTGCCCTTAGCCCGCTATCCGGACGAAATGACAACAGGCTATCTGTCCAAAAATACCAGTAAGTGGATAGGCTGTCCATCTGCTTTTGATGGAAAAGCAGACGCTGTCCTTCATACTGCCTATATGAATTTTGTGATCTTTGTTCACGCTGATATTTTTTGCTGTAGATACCGCATTCCCACAGTAGCCAAACAGCGATTAAACAGGCAGTCTGATATAATTTTATCATTTTCATGCGCATATAATTTGATAGTATAATTTCAGGCACAAACCATACGTTGTGCCTGAAATATTAGTTTTAAAAATCAATCCACCCAGTTAGCCATGGCGTAGACCGTCGACAGGGCTCGCCGGCGCGACTCCACCCGATCGTTACTATTTCCTTCTACCGTAATCAGCATCCCGGGAGCAAATGATTTTATCAGCCCCACATGATGGATCCGTCCTAGCTTCGCGCTATAGATCGCAAACAGATCAGCTGTTTTGACTGCTCCCAGCGCTATTTCACGCGACTTGTATAACCGCCGCTTTGGAAAAAGTGCCGGCGACCAGGCCGTTCTGGGCGATGGTAGTCCCGCTTGTCCATAACACCAGCTGACAAATGCCGCGCACCAGGGATAGCCCTTCCCCAGTCCGACATAGGCAAGATATTCCTTCACCCGTGGCCCACTGTTTTCTCTCCCTTCCTCCCTCACCCCTAGTTCGGCTGTAGCTAGCTGGATAATGCTATTGCGCACTTCCTTTTTTGATGGCAGATCTATGCCGTCGACTTGTCGGTCTGACCTACGGAATTCGCCGACTCTCGGTTCCATGAACTTACTGCTTAAAACAGCATCTTTAACAGCTGTAGAAAAGCAAAGAGAAAAAGAAAGAAGACCGAGAAGTATAGAATAGATTGTTGCCATGAGTTCAATTGATTAAAATGATAATAAATGTCCTGTCTATAATATTTGAAGGGTCTCCAGAGATATTCCTGTAACCAGGCGCAGCTGAAGATAAATACCACACCCGCCATCAGACCAAAATACAATAGCGATAAAGTGCCCAAGTCCAATATTCCGGCAGTGGGATCCAAAAATTGCAAGGTGCTACCCACAAATAAGAATATGACCAGTAATAGTATACTTATTAGACCAAGTATATATTTGCGATCTATTTCGATTTTTTGATTCGGACCAAACCAGCCCGCTTCGATTGCTAAAGTTTTCATGAGAATAAAATTTAAAGTTTGTACCGATATTAAACTACTCCTACGTATTGGCTCCGTGAATAACAGATGCCATCCCTGTCACATACGAGAATATACAAATGCAGCTGCTGTACTTGCATCAGGTAATCAGGCAGGGACAAAGAGATGAGTTTTTTGGAGCGATTCACAGTCCGATGGCTACGGACCGCTACCCTACCCTCCACGTGATAGGCGACCAGCTGGATCTCATCATCGTGATTCATCTTGGTCAATGTGCCACCGTCAAAACTGACGGATACATTGCTGCCCATCCTTTGCGTTTTGCGAATGTTTATTTCTTTTACGTGCCCATCTGATAGCAAGATTAAGGCGGGATCAATAAACAAATTGGGAAAGTCCCCCTTTACCGCATACCTGATTGTATGGGCTAGTGCCAGATTGCGCGGGATCAGGCGTTTTCCTTTCCCCTGTTTGGCGCGGTGTGCAAAGCCCTCCTGTATAATTTTTCCCAGCGGCGATAGGAACTCATTTGCCAGGCAAAACTTGCGCTGCATAATGAGACGTCCGACCGAAGTTTTTTGTGTTATATGTTTCATCTAATTTTTGATTTTGATGATGAAAGAGAGCCAGACTCATCGCCCCGCAGAATTCCTAAGAGCACCGGAGCCGGTTCCTTCATCTTTAAATTACCATGGATTAAAGGATAGGAATGGGCACAAATGAATGCGCCCATTACCAATCCGCCTACGCTAGCATGATTTCTCCCAGATAACTGCTCCGGCTCACCTTGGTTTTCGTCCGGTCAGACATAAAATACCAGATATGCACCGATTCGCCCAGGAGGTGCTCGGGCACTCCAAAGGTGACCGTTCCCATTTGACGGGTCGGAACGGTCGCCGAGGTCAGAAACTCATCCAACACCGGATGATAACAGATAATGTAGACCAGATCATCATCCTTGGTATCGTAAACCTCATTATTCTCCGGGGACCAGGTGACAGTAATCTCGTCTCCAGCAAAGTTGAAGCCCACTGTTCCACCGCCATAGTATAAGCCATCCGCTATTCGGATTTTGCTATAATCCAAAGAGAAGTTGGGATAGGTTCCCTGAATAGCCAGCTCCTGGTTAAACTGCAATGCGTAATTGATAGGTGTCAAACGATTTGTTTTTTTCTGACCGAATCCGATCTTTAAGAAATTGTTGATCGGCAGCAAGAATCGCATCATGACTTTAAATCGTTCCTGCACGATCAGTTGAGCTTCAGTATAAGGTTTATTACTCTTTTTGTAGAGCCCTTTGATGTAGTTGATACTTTTCCAACTGGAGCCTATCACCGCGCCGGTTTTACCTCGAAAACCGCCGTTTATTCCATTAATTATTGTTCCCATTTTTAAAAAATTTAAATGTTTAAAAAATAAATCGTCAAGATTTTATACCGGTATTTTCGACTTGACAACACAAACATAAAACACTTAAATTCAATAATATACACCCACAACACGATTGTCCGACACCTGTCCGGTGCTTACCTACAGATTGTCCGACAGCAGACTAAGAAGCCCGGTCGATTCAACAAAAATTTGAGCGGGCCAGCCAGTAAAAATCGAGTTATCCGGAGTGGAACTAACAAGCGTAGTGCGACGCGCCCGTCTGATGGAAAGTGGTCAGAGGGCGATAAATATAGCTGCAAAAAAAGCGATGACTAAACTGCTTATGTGGTATAAAACAGTGGATCTTCTCCGCTCAAACACCCAGCTGAAATGCAGCTTTAGACTACATTTTTCCTACTACTAGCCTACATTTGATCTATTGCAGTAGGTGAAATGTAGGCCAACAGTAGGTTGATTGTAAAACAGAGGCCGTAGAATACCAATCGCTTTGGCGAACATCATAGGGAGTTGCTGCGAAGCGCAGCCATACAGCTATGCCGCTGATGCAGCAACTCCCTAGCTTCAAGGACTCAGATAGCGTTTGAGCCGCTGGATGTCATCGAGCCTAAAATATTTCCTGCCACTTTTGTCTCTGCGGTACACTTCGATCAGACCCAGATTTTGGTAACGTAAGAGTGTGCGGTCCGATACCCCCACCGTATCTTTCACAAATTCCGTATCCCTTATTTCTACTTCAGCATTCTCCTTGGGAATTGCATCCTGCAATGTCTTTTTGAGCTGCTGCACTTCCATAAACAACAGGTGCAGTGCCTGGAGCAGGTTACTGTCTGTTGTGCGGTTTTTATTGGTTATTTGGTACTTTCTCATTTCATATATTGGTTTATAATCATTACATGGTTTTAATCGCCTAACACATTGGAGTTAATGAATGTAAAGAAATCGCTGTAGATTTTTTTATCGCCGGTGGGCAGCTTTTTATTATCCACCGTCATGCGCACCGCTCCTTTTTCATAGCTATAGAAAAAATTGATATTGATCACAAAACTCTGATGGATCTGCTTAAACCATTTGATCGGCAGCACCTCCATCACCTGCCGCATGCTATTGTTGCATTTCAGGGGTTCGCGATCCACCATATGGATTGTAATAGTACCATTTGCACTCTCCACATAGATGATATTTTTAATCCAGACCAAATTCCGCACATAACGATAGCCCATCCGGACCGTAAAATACTGAAAATAGTATTCGAGTGAATCGCTTGTCGATACCGGCAAGAGCCGGGCCAACTCCGTATCCAGCCGGCGCAGCGCAGCACAGAGGCGACTCATGGATACCTCCTTGAGCAGCACGTCCACTACACCGATATCATAACCGGGATCCTCGTATTGCTCGTGGGCGGTGTACAGGATGGTCTTCAGGTTTGTATTGGGCAATGTCTTCAAAAAATCAAATCCGTTGGTATAGCCCAACTCCACATCCAGGATCATAAAATCCACCTGGTTGACCCGCAAGAAAAGTTTCGCTTCCTTTGGATCATTAAACGTTTTGATGATTTTCACATAGGCGATTTCGTCCATTAATTGCATCAAGTAGTCTATGCTACCCTGCTGATCGTCAATGATCACTCCGGTCCATATTCTTTTCATAGTTGTTTAGTTTATCTGGTTTTTAATCGTTTATAAATTGCACGTTTATGTGTAGCTGATAATAGTCCCCACCATTATCTTCAAGCATTGAAAAATTATCTCCATAGACATACTGCATCCTCCTACGCAAATTGCGCATCCCGATCCCATGGCTCACACCTGCCGCATTGCCTTCCCGTTTTCTATTGCTCACCACTATGGTATATCCCTTATTCATCACCTCGATTATGATACGCGCTGGCTCAGCAGGATCCGCTATCTCCGCATGTTTAAATACGTTTCCGACAAGGGTCTGCAAGGTAGTGGGCGGAATGGTAAACCGCATCAGATTACCAGTCAGCTCGACGTCAATGTAAAAAAGGAATTTTCTCGACAGCGCGCTGAATGGCCAGATACCGTTGCAATGCATTCACCTCGTCCAGGAGTAGGATGCTTTTTACCCCTTCCACCTGATGCGCATCCATATAAAACTTCATCAGCTTGTACGTTTCATTGACCTGCTGTGCCAGTTCACTGTCCACATATTGCAATTTGTCCCGCCAATTGATAAAGATATTGCCCATCATATGCGGGGTCACCTGTGCCGAGAGGGTTGCATATTCATAAGATTCCATTTTGACCTCAGCTTCCAGCTGTTTATGGACAGCCTCCAGCTTCGCGTCCAGTTCAGCGAGTTTGCCCTTATAATGATAATAAAGTAAAGCCAGGATGGTAAAATTGCCATGGATCACCAATAGCGACTGGATATACTGCCCCCAATGAAACTTATAGTTTTGAACCACATAAGCTCCATTGATGATTTTGATAGCAAACTGGCCGTATAGCACATAGTAGATCAGCATTCCCGACAGGATATAAAATCCCATGAGCAATATTACCGTTAATGCGATACGTCTTTTTTTATAAAAACAATGGAGAATTCCATAAACGCAGTAGAAGACAATAGCAAAATACGGAACAGTGAGCATAGATGCCTTTACAGACATTTTGTCATTTCCCAAATAATTGACACAGTAGAAATAAAACGCATAAAATAGCCAAAAGAAAATGTGGCTACGCCATTTAGAATATATAGATTTAAGCATAAAATTAATTAATTTAACAATTGGTATCCTAAAGATAATTAGACACGTATTTATACGCAAATAAGCTGGTTTAATCTATCGAAAACTTTACACGAAACTGAATAGCTCAAATAGGCATATTTATCCAGCAGAAGATGACGTCCATTATGCTTAAATGGGATTAGACGAGATTTGCCAGTCCACTTATCCTTTTCGGAGTCTGGTTTCATGGTCCGATGCAGGTATAGCCAGGGTTCCCAGGCCTGCGGATCCTGTAATACGACATCCTCAAAGTCCAGATAAATCTGTCTGAGGTAGTACCCGGCAAAGTCCCGGCTGTACATATACCAGTTCGTATCACAAAAATCCAGGCAGCGGATCGCCACCGCTCCATTGTCAACACTAGGATCGGCGATCAGCACGCTTATTTTTGCGTTGAGCAGTGAAGCCATCTTGATAATCCCCTGCTGTACCGAGATGGTTCCATTCAGAAAAGGGATCTTAAGCAATTTACGCTGTTCGTCTACTACGGCAGATACACCACCATCCAGATAGCAGAGCACATGAAATCCCAGCCCCATCTGACGACGGATCTTGAAAAACAAATGTGGATCCTCGGCTTCCAGAAATAGGAGCTTACTACCCCAATCCTCGCCCACGATCTCCAAATAATATTGCTCTTGCTGGGCAATCACTTCTCTAGAGACCGGAATACAAAGCTTATAACCTCGCTCGATCAGAAAAGCAGGTATGGCCCGATACTGTCCGAAGTGAAAGGTCAGGATAAAACCGGGTTCAGCGATGGGCAAGAGTCCCATCCTATTACCTTGAAATCGAAAGTTATCCCCGATAGCATTCGCCTGCTTAACAGCATAATTGCAGACTTGTAGGTAAAGCTGCTCCTGAGTATTGAAGCTCTTGATCCCCAAGAGGTGCTGCACAGTGGCAGCAAAAAATACAAATTCCATCCAATCCTTTTCAGCATAGGTCTGCATGGCATCTTTGTAAGTCAATTCCATAAAAAATATATTAGGGTTAATCTATGGAAAGTATTGCACCATATGGCTATGGCACAATACTTTCGTTGTTAATGGGTTATAGTGGAACTGCGATGTTGCATTTCCGTCCTTCCTCCACATCATCGCTGCCCAGCATGAGCTCATTGTAGCTCAGTGGTAGTAGATTGTAGAGACCATACTGTGCTAATATTACTGTTATTTCCACGGTACTCTCGTTCTAAAAAAATAAACCTTAGGCTGTTCTCGCAACAGCATTACGGCTTCAGGCACTGAAGACTGCGGATCGATCGAGAGTAAAAATTCAATTAATATCTGAAGGGCCAAAGGACAGTACCTTCATCTAAGGGTTGCTTTCCATAGGTTGGTTTTTGCTTTGGATTTAGATACGAAAATTGGGTTTTGCAGGAAGCAAAGCACATTTTAGGGGTAGTTTCGTTATTGGTTTTTAAAGATTGTAACTTCGTCAACAAACCTATTTCATTGATAAAAAACAAGATAAACCTCACAAAGCATTATTATGTCAAATAAGCATAGCCCCAAGGCAGGACTAAAACTGTTATTTGATTTCTGGGGAAAATACCATACACTGGATCAGTTCCATTTTCAATGGGCGACGGATAATCTCAAGGCAATGACTGTCAAACGGGGCGACATCCTCAATAGCTCCGCACGCACTGGCGAGATGAGCTATTTTGTGGCTACGGGCTTATTGGCACGCATCGAAGAAGATCCAGATACGGGCAAACGGAAAATCCTGAGCCTTGCCATTCCCACGATGGCACTCATGACCACCCATCATCTCTATAGCCATAGCCTACATCCGGGCCAGATCGTCGCGCTACGCTCAGGGGTTGTTATTGCTATTCCCCATGCCGTACTACGTCAATTTCAACAGCATGAAAAATCCATCGATACATTGATTGATGTATTGAGCAATAAAAAGAAGAGACAGCTTGCGCTCCTGCGACAGGCAACACTAGGTTACTCCCCTATTGAGCGTTATATCAACTTTTCAAAACTGCTTCCTGAGATCAAAGCGGTCACGACCCAGATCGAACAGGCTAATCTGCTCGGCATCTCACGCCATGCGGTCCAAGAAGCGCAATATTTTCTTATAACAGGGAAATTTCACTCAAAATAGCACCCATCGTGCAGGCAAAAAGCGGCCTTAGTCTATAACCAACTTTGTACTAGCGCCAGCGAAGAGTGCTGGTGTTGATAAACATTTTATAAACTAAATTTTAAAGCCTATGGCAACAAAAAGAAACAGCTGGCTACGCGCCGGCACATTAGCAGTATTAGGATTGGGACTCGCTTATGGTGCCCAAAGTTTCACCGAAAAGGAACAGGCTACATCCGTAAAGAAAGCGATTGATTTAGAATGGAAATTTGAAGGTTCTTCCAACCACCCTTCGCAAAGTTTGGATGCCGACAACTATTCTCCAGCTGGCTCAGCCACTTGTGGAGGCACACCGCAGACGATCTGTAAGATCTCTGCACCCGAAGATGCTTCCAATCCTGGTCATCCGGACATGAATGCCACAGTATCACCCGGCGTAACTGTTGCCGATCAGATTTCAAGCGCGTTGTCCTCTCCGACACCTACTACAAATCAGACTGTCACAGATCTTCGTTCATTTTAGGTTTATTGCTGTCGAAAGCTAGAAAAGAGGGGCACTTCAACTAGAGTGCCCCCAAAAGTTTAGACAAATTTAGTTATTAGATTTGTTATTATAATGAGCTCGATATTCCATCGGGCTCATTCCGTTTAAATTGAGTTTTATCCTTTTGTTGTTATAATAATCGATATAGTCTCTGATATCTTTTTTAAGTTGATCACTTGATTCATATTTTTTTTGGTAATAGAGCTCTGATTTTAGAATCCCGAAAAAGTTCTCGATTATAGCATTGTCCAGGCAATTTCCTTTTCGGGACATGCTCTGTATAATCCCTTTTTGTTTTAGTTTTTTTTGGTATTGTACCATTTGGTACTGCCATCCCTGGTCGGAATGTAGAATGAGTCCACAGGAGTCCGTATCAAGTTTTCCTATGGCCTTATCAAGCATGTCCATTATCCCTGGAAAGTTTGGTCGATCACTTAAGTTATAACTAATGATCTCCTGATTGAACAGATCGATGATCGGTGAAAGATATAATTTTTTATCCTTTACCCTGAATTCGGTAACATCGGTAGACCATTTTTGAAAGGGTTTGGCAGCTTTGAAATTTCTCTCAAGGACGTTTTGTGCTATCTTTCCGGGCTCACCTCTATAGGAACGGTATTTTTTCACCCTGACCGAACTTTTCAGACCGAGATCCCCCATCAGTCTATAGACAGTCTTGTGGTTTATTTTATACCCATCCTTACGAATACTCAGTGTGATCCGACGATACCCATATCTGCCCTTATGAACACTATAGGTACTCTTGATCGCCTCTTTGAGCTGGGTATATTTGTCCTGTCGGCCACCATCCCTGAGATAATAATAAAAGGTACTCCTTGCCATTTTCATGCAGCTCAGAAGAATCTCTAAGCTAAACCTTGGCCTTAGTTCCATCATGGCTTGTGCTTGCTGTCTTTTTGAACTAAGGCATGTAACTTTTTTAGCAGAGCATTTTCCGCTCGTAAGTACTCCAGCTCCTGCTCAAGTTGTTCTTCCTTAGTCAGGGGAACTTTAGAAGCGGGCTTCTTTCTTTTGTTGGGTGATTTGTCGTTCTTTTCCATCGGTGACCGGCCTTTAACCTGGGGCTTTAACCCCTCAAAACCATGTGCTTCAACCTGCTTCCGCCAATTAACGATAATAGAAGGACTCGGAAGATTGAAGCGCAGCATGGCCTCCATCAAAGATAGAGATTCTTCTTGGATTGTTTGGAGAACCGAGATTTTAAAGGACTGCGGATAGACTGCATTACCTCCGCGGGGCTTGAGGCCTTCAATGCCAAACGACTCGAATTGCTTGTACCAACGCCGGACCATATCATAGGATAGAGAATGTTCTTTAGCGATGCTTCTTGCTGAACAATAACCATCAGCGATCCGATCGACAAGACTAAGTTTGAATTCCAAACTATGTTTTTTGTTTTTTCTCATAAAAATGCCCCCAGAAAGTGTCTAACTTTTTGGGGGCATTGCATCTCATCAGACCCTTTCTCTAAGCGTTTATTTGTACAGTAATTTTTTATGTTTCCTATCGTTTCCTCTTTTTTGTTTCCTCATCCAATGTTTTTAAAGACAATTGGATTTTCACTGTACGACGCCAATTTTTATGTCGGCCCTTTCTTTCGAAAGGAAGCTAGTAGCCGTTTTGTATAGTAAGAACAATAGTCGATTTGAAATAGTTTTATCATTTCTGTTTTTTTTTATAAATTGAATTGACTTATTAAAATGGACAAAAACTTATATCATCCCAAGCTTTTAGCACACTACATCCCCAAATGGGGTCAAGAATATAAAGCGCTGACTTGAAGAGAAAGTCTATATCCGGAGCTAGCTGATCACTTTTGGAGCTTGGTTCCGGGTGACCAAACGAATATATGTGCTGATGCCTCTATGGGTATTTCCTGTTTTGAAGCTGAATTTGCCCTCGAATAGCGTATGTTTTCCAGCGAGCAAGATGAGATGCCGGTTGAATCGTTAATAGTCATCGTGCAAAATCATTATAACAGGGGTAATTAAGTAAATTACTAGAAATTTATGGTAAATAGAAACGTGATTAATAAGCTTTCAGACAACGAGCTCGAAAAGTATATAAAACCATACAGTAGATCAGTAGCGGATGCTGTTCAATATGCTTACGAGATTCTTAAAGATAGGGGGCGAGATTTTACCCCTGCTGAATCAGAGCAGATCGAAGCGTTAATCAATAAGAAACGAGAAGCAGAGTTTGCAGAGGAGAATTCTTGGGATGAGGGAGCTACAACTGATGAAAACGCAATCGAACTCTATAAAAATAGCGCGATATTATTTTTTTGCCTGTTTTTTGGCGTTATTTTCGGCGCTGTGCTCCAAGCTTTAAATTTTGTAAAAATAAAAGATCTCAAAGGGGCGGTATTCTCTTTGTTATTTGCTGTAGGCTTCGCGCTGTTACAGATTTTTATTATTGATTATACAAGTGGAAATTATATGGATATCACGGATGGTAGTTTTTATATTAGGATATTTCTTTCAGGTATAGGAGCAGTTGGCTTGTCTCTTATTCGCGCGCTTATGTTTCCGAAGGATCTTAAATATAGAAGCAGGTCAACTGTGGTGCCGGTCGTGATATCATTTTTAATATTGGCTGCTATTTTTATAATATACATCAAAGGCTGATCCTGTTAAAAGCAATCATGTAAATGAAACCAATAGCTATACTTCTTATACCCATAGAAAGACGGAATTCGTAGATCTACTCATTCCTAGGTTTTTTCAGCTACAGCAATTATGTCTTGCGTATAGAAGGCAATAATATTACGATAGCAGACTACATCGACAATAAAACTAGAATGCATAAAAATTAACCTAGATTGATTTCGTTAAACTTATTTATCAACTGACATTAATGGCTCAGGGCTAGGTAGGACAAAATTGTCAATTAAGATGGAAATAAAACATATTTATTTAGCAAGCGAAATCACGGTCAAACAATTTGGTACGGATTTCCAGTTAAAATTTAGTGTCGACTTAAACACTTGTACAGCTCTTTGTATGGGATTTTTTCTTTTAAAAGAGGGCTTATCAAACAGCTTAAGTGTTCAATTTGGTAACTATTTGCTAATCTTAAAACTAGCACAAGGTAAATATTCCTCATTTGACAGCTTAAACTCTATCCAAAAGGTGTTTAAAGGTAAAATTGCTATAAATGAATTGGAGTATCTGCTATATTATCTTTTAAAGATATATCGTGATGGCTTTGCAGAAATAGAGCACATAGACATAAGTTTTGCCTCAGATAATGCGGAAGTGGTGTTGACCGTTAGTTGTGAAGATTATTCCGCAGTTTTGTAAGTTATATTATCAACTTTAATTGGACTTTCATACTATTGGCTGAAAACAAATTTTCCGACCTCTTGATTTTGTTTAACTGTATGTTATATGTTTTGGAGGATGGGTTAGGAGAAGAATATTTGATAGAATCAACAAAAGCAAACGATAACCTTTCTACAGCAGACTTTGTTTTAGCGCACAATATTGCCGTAACGGTTGAGGGCGAGTCAGCAGGCTTTGTGGTTGCGGTCTTGAAAATATTATAATACAAAATTAATTAGATGGTTTACCTATAGCTTTTTAGTAAATTAAAATTAATTCGTTATATTGTTGGGTAATTATAGACACTGACGGATTGGGCATCCGTTGGATTTGAAAAGTTTTGATGTAAACATAAACCAAATTTAAATTATGGAAAGAAAAAAACTGTTAAAAATGCTGATGATACTTGTTGTTGTGATATGCGTTATCTGTATATTATCAAATAGCGCCGATTTTGTTCAAGGAATTGAAGATGGTTTTAGTGACGCAGCAAAATAAGACTTTTTAACAATATTTTATATATTCTATAATAAATGAAAAAGCAGCTGATCCTACAATTGTTATTTTTTTTCGTTGTTTCCAGTGGACTTGCCCAGGAAAAGTCCATGTTGTGGAAAATTAGCGGAAATGGTTTCAAGCAAGACTCTTACTTGTTTGGTACCGTGCATATGCTGTGCCCAGATGATTTTGAAATCAAACAGAAATGCCTTGATGCCCTGGACAAAAGCCAAAAAGTAGTTTTTGAGGTAGATCTTTCCAATCCGGACAATGCCCAAAAACTACAAGCCTTCAGTGCACCAGATACTGCATTTATAAAGACATTCTCTGACAGTGAAGTCCAAAAAATGGATAGCGTATTGGCCGCGGAAGATCTTTCCATTAAGCTTTTGGATTATGTGTCACCTGTTGCGGTTATCTCTTTATTTACGATGAAAGGGTTCAACTGTGCTGATCCAACAAAGATGAAGTCCTATGAAATGGAATTGTCTGCCCTCGCAACTTCCAAGGGGAAGGTCATCGGGGAGCTTGAAACGATTGATCAGCAGTTTGCGTTGCTAAAAGACATCATTACCCCCCAGCTGTTCATGGAATCGGTCTATCAGCTGAACAAATATCCAGCGTTGACCGCAAAAATGGTCGCAGCCTATAAAGCTGAAAATCTGGGAGAGTTGAACGCCCTGCTTCAGGACCCTACCTGGATGACTGAAGAACAAAAAGACAAACTGCTGAATATAAGGAACGAGAACTGGATGACCATCATACCCAAGATGATCAAAGATCAATCTTGTTTTATCGCTGTTGGCGCGGGACATCTCGCTGGGGATAAAGGGCTGATTAACCTGCTTCGTAAAAATGGCTATACTGTTACTGCCGTTGAATGATCAGTAAATCACAAGATATACTGGGGAGCCACGTCGTAAGAGGTGGCTATTTTATTTGAAGAGAAACCAGTACTGATCAAGCTTGCGCGGGGATGTTTGGCCGGAAATAAAATTTGTATTATTTTTAGGAAGCATTATTTTATATTATAAACCATTTATTATAAGTGTCATATGGATATAGCGTCAATTCCAGGTTACCGCAAAGAAGAGCGGTTTATTGATCTGTATAAAGCCAATGTCTTTGCACTGTTTCTATTTATTCCGGTTATTCTACTATATACTTTACCGTTTTACCTGATTTGGGGCCAGCAGGATGGGCCATTTGTTTTTGTGATCGATATGCTAGAAATTACCTCCATCACTTCGGTCCTGATAGGTATAATGGTGGTGATCCTTGGTATCATTGCGCATGAACTGATCCATGGGATCACCTGGGGCTGTTACACCAAAAAGGGGTTTAAATCGATCAAGTTTGGTATCTTGATGAAAATGCTGACACCCTATTGCCACTGTAAGGAGCCACTTCTTGTCCGTCAATATATTGTCGGCGCATTGATGCCCTCCATTATATTAGGGCTTATCCCTGCCATTTATGCCTGGTACAGCGGAAATGTGAATATCCTGCTGTTTGCCATTTTTTTTACCGTTTCCGCAGCCGGAGATTTTATGATTGTTCAACTCATATGGCGTGAAGACATGCGGAATTTGGTTCTCGACCACCCCTCTGAAGCAGGATGTTTTATCTATAAAAAAGATGAATAAGCCTGGTTTTCTGCTGTGTTGGTTCAAAATCCATGACCTGATGGCTTTTGGCCCTTCACTATAGAAACCGCATCTATAAACTAAAAAAAGAATTATGCCGTATATATGAAGCATTTTATTTAATTTTATCTATTATATTATAACTTATTTATAATCTATTTAAATTAAATGGTGGTTCAGCTCTTTTTAAAGTCGGCGGTATTAGTTTTCTTATGTTGGATTTTAACTCATCCTGTTACAGCACAGGGCAGGTTTCTAGAACACAGTAATTACACGGACCTGTTAGAACGGGCAAAGCAGGAAAATAAATCGTTATTTCTGATCATTCATCAGCAAGATGAACATCAGTTTATACCTTTTAAAGGAAGCGTTTCCAAAAAGGCAAAAGAGATGCTGGATACACAATTTATTGCAGGTATCGTGCAGCTGAACCGTGACGATTTTAACCATCCGCTCCATCAAACATTTTACCTGAATAAACCTATTTATCTCTTTACAGACAAAGACGGAATCCCTTTATTGCGCCACAATAAAGCGGTAGATGGGGCAGCCGAGCTGGAAGCACTCATAGATTCGGCAAGCACCCTGGCAAAGGGTGAAACACTGGGCAAACTCAGCGCACAGTATCACAAGGGGATGCGTCAACAATCGCTACTTAAAAAGATGCTCGATCACTATCAAGCATTCGATCAATATACTGACCAGCAGGTACTGAGTGATTACATGGCACAATTGACCGTACAGGAACTGAATAATTTTGAGACGGTTATATTTCTGCTGAGCTGTGGTCCGGTATATAATAGCAAGACCTATCTTTTGGCTCGCACGAATGGTAAAATGGTGGATAGTTTGTATTCCACCTTACCGTTGCCGCGGCGTAAGAAAATAAACAATAGAATTATCCAGCAGACATTCCGGGAAGCGCTCAACAAGAAGGATTTATCCTTAGCCCACAACGCTGGCTATTTTGCGTATCAGACCTGGACGCCAAATTATTTGCGGGGTGCAATTTCGCAAGATTTTTATCCTCTGGAGTACAAGCGGCTCACGCGAGATACGGTAGCTTATGTTGAAATGGCAAGATCTTTTTACAACGATCGTTTTTATCGTATTTCTCCAGACTCCATGTCACGGATAGATTTCGCACAGGATCGCCAAGCCAAATTCTCGCGGCGCGGCCCAGTATTGGACAGTGCCCAACATGCGGCGTTTAAGCAATCCGTTGAAAAGGGACGCCCATACTATCTGGAGGATCAATCCCGTAACCTGAGCTATGGCGCCCAGCAATTGCTGGTCTTCGCGAAAAATAATAATGAAGCTTTATTTGATGCGATCCGCTGGCAGAAGAAAGCGATCGACCAACGACCAGGAGTCGCACAATATCATGCTACGCTGGCACAGCTGCTTTACCAGGTAGGTTTTTATGCCCAAGCCGAAGCAGAACAGCAACAAGCGGTCACGCTTGCCAGATCTAACAAACGGCGTCATCAAGAAATGCAGACTGTATTGAAACAGATTCGTGCCCGGCTATTGTGATTTTGAACTTGTCGGAGCAGGTAATAGATTTAAGCGGATCGGAAGGGAATACTTGACACGTACCGGCAAACCATATTGATAACCTGGGGTCCATTTCTGTGCTTTTTTGATCACTTCTATACCATTGGCGGCGGTACCGTAGCCGAGGTCGTTTATCACTTCAAAATCATTGGGTATTCCAGTTTTTTCAATCACAAAGCTGATCAGTAGCTGCCCCGATACCCTGGCTTTTATTGCTTCTTTTGGAAAGTTATAGTTCTGGGCCACAAACATCATCAGCTTTTTTATTCCACCGGGGTATTTCGGCTGAACTTCCCGTTGTGTATAGGGGAATTTATTACCCTCACTATCAGTGGTAATGCCTTTACTTATCAGCCCTTTTTCATACCATTCCTCAAATTGGTTTTCCCCCTTATTGAATGTCCCTTCCCAATGGCCCTCACGAAGTCCATTGGCGTATTGGCCCTGCTCACGGTCTTTCTTATTGCTGACTTCAAATTTGCCGTTCCCATCCTTTATTTGCACTCTGCCCGTAGAATCGGCATAATACAATAACCGGCTATCGCGTTCTGGAAACAGGAACTCGTTGGGACTGCGCTCCGACTTGAAGAAAAAGCGAATTTCTTTTAAGAGGCCATTGTTATGGTATCTTTTGACCGTGTCACTCAATTTATTGTCCTTATATCCGGCAGAGCTTGCCAGGTTGCCATTTTCATAATATGTCTCTACCGTTCCCTCCAGGTGTAATGTGCGCGAATCGGCTACCTTGGTCCAGCCATGGCGTTTCAAACTGCCGTTGGGATAATAATCGTTTAATTCATAAAGCCCCGCTGTATTGGGGTTTGAACGGATGATACTCGTATAAGCGGCGGAATCTTTGAAGGAGGTATGCCCCCCATTTTTTTTTATATAAGTGACAATGGTCTCCTGGGCTTGTAAAGGAAGCACAAAGTAGGTGAATAGGAGTGAAAGCAAGCTTATGGACGGATTGGACAAAAGGTATTTCATATGCTTAAATAATATGGTTTTTTCTCAAATATACATAAGTTTTTATTAAACTTAATATGTTTTCATTTGTCTCCCTTGTCTCATACACTGAAATGATCAAATTGGATCAATGCGCTTTGGGCCATCATTGGGAGTCCCCTAATATAACGCAGTATCCAAGCATACAGATCAATCAATTTGGTATGACCCGGATTTGAAGGGATTCAAAAAAATAGTCTTTGGATAGGGCGTTTGAGATTATCTTGATTAATATCGGGCTATGAGCAGTGCCTTTTACGTCAAAGAGACTGCATTTTGAGACAGCCTCTTTTTTTGGTTTAATGTTCATTACCTTTATAGATCCACATAGGTTCAGTTTTTCCAGCCCGCTCAAAGCCATTCTTTTTATAAAAATCCACAGCTTTACCGTCTGCTGTCAGCATCTGCATGTGGAAGTGACCATAGATCTGCTGCATTTTTTCCAGAAGGAGCTGACCGATCCCTTGGCCCTGGAAATCGCTCCATTTGTTTGCCTTGTACAGCTTTAAAATATCATCTCTATTGATATTTCGGGTCTCTGAAATTGTAATGTTCATTATGTAGGATTAGGTTTGTATCATATATTATTGGCCCATGTCACTTTTACCGCTGATAGATTAGGAAGTTCGAGACGTTGGTTGGGCTCCAAAACAAAACCGTTCTTGGTGTAAAAACCAAGTGGTGAACGGTAAGGATCGTTATTGATTTTGATTCCCAAATCATGATCGATTACCCAGCCATTGAGCTCCTGTTCATTTTTTTTCAATCTGTTAATTAGGTTTGATCCCAAGCCTCTTCCTTGTATAATACTGGAAAGTATAATTGCAAACCAGCGTTGATCCCCACGATCAAATTTTGCTGCCCAACCGACAAGGTGATGATCATTTCTAACCAAGATATGTATTGGAGCTAATAGACCTTTTATATAACTCTCAAAATCTGTTAAACTAGCATAAGATAAACTGGCAGGATACTCTTGGTTCCATAAGTCCATAATTGCTATGTTCTCTTCTTCGGTGAGATTCGTTACAAGTTGAAATTTTAATGTATTACCTTCCATTATCGATCAATATATCAACAATATTTCAACTTGTAAAATTAATTGAAGCATATGTTTGCTAACAAATCCTGATTACTCGCCTTCCCATTCCCGCCATTCACCGAGTTTTCCCGATCGTTAGTCTAAAGCCAGTAGGCTAGAGGCCTATTGTGTTGTAGTTTTGAATCAACAAATAAGAACAAAAACCATCATGAGCATAGATGGAAAATGCTCATGATAGCTTCATCACAAAAGAAGAACAAATTATTTAGATGAAAAAACTAACACAATAAAATAAAGACATTATGAGAACGCTAGTAAAAACATTCGCAGCAGCAGCCTTAATCGCAGTATCCACATTCGCTATGGCAGCTGAAGGACCTGGTTCCAAATCCGCAAAAGCAAACTTTAACCTTTCTACAGCAGACTTTGCCCTTGAGCATTATGTTGCAGTGACGACCGAAGGCGAGTCAGCAGGTGTGGAGCAGTTGTTCGCTGCTGATTTCAGCCAAAAAATTCAATCTTCCAATGCGCAAAATCTTAGCCGTGAAGCGGTGGTTAAATCCTTAAAAAGGCAAAAAGGAGAGAAATTGAACTGTGAGGTCAAAACACAGGTCCTCGAAGAGTCAGCTGACTATAGGATTGCCAAGGTAACTCTAAAATTTGAAGGCTTCACCAAGACTGATCTGGTTACCTTGGAGCGTGAGGGAAGCTGCTGGAAAGTATCCAAATCGATCAATTCGTATAAATAAGAGCCATCTCAAATAAATATAAATGTTATAGAGCCATATCGGACGATGTGGCTTTTTTACGTCGAAAGGGCCTGATTCTCATCAGACCCTTTCTCTTAGCGTTTTTTGTACAGTAATTTTTATGTTTCCTATCGTTTCCTCTTTTGTGTTTCGTCATCCAATGTTTTTGAAGACTATTGGATTTTCACTGTACGACGCCAATTTTTATATTGAACCTTTCTTTTGAAAGGAAGCTAGTAGCCGTTTTGTATAGTAAGAACAATAGCAGATCTAAAATAGTTTTAAAAAATAAATATTTAGATGCTTTAAAATTGAGATGGTTAAAATAAGCTTATACTTGTTAGGGATTACTGTCGAATTCCTAATCCGGATATCTTCTCGCTATTTTTTCTATCAGCAATTTGATATCATCATAGCGGGCGAGGTTCAGGAGCCAATCTTCGGGTATACTTTCCAACCCATAGTACAAACCAGCTAATCCCCCTACAATCGCAGCTCCAGTGTCTGTATCTTCGCCAAGGTTAACAATAGATAATACAGTATCCTTGTAGTTTTCTTTTTCCATAAAAAACCATAAGCTCGATTCTAAACTATCGATCACATAACCACTTGATCTTAATTCATTAGGTGATTTAGACCGAATGTCATGCAAAATCGTGCTGTTAAAATGGATTATTTCTGACTCAGGGAAATTGCTGTCTGCCCAGAATTTTGAAACCTGATTCCGCATTTCAGCGTAAGCCTGCTCTTTGGCCAAACCTAGCAAAATGAGTTCCGCTAATTTAAGGTAGATAAAACATGCCATTGCAGCGCGCACATGTTTATGCGTTAGCGCTGAAATCTCCCAAATTTTCTCAAATTGTTCCGACGGACTAAGTCCTTTGATTTCAAATAAAAGGGGCAATATTCTCATTAATGAACCATTGCCGTTGTCTTGTTCCCTTGCCCGATATTTTAGCGATTTTAGCTCGCCGATTTGCCCGGATTCGATAATATTTTTAAGCTCACTGATCGATTTACCCGTGGTGATACCAATATCAAAGACTTCTCCTCTTGCTGTCCACAATTTACCTTCCTTCCAAGCTATAAATTTTTTGGAGACATCCTCCAAATCATATCCACCCAACAGCGAGTCCGCAAGACACAAGGTTAACGATGTATCATCCGACCAAGTACCTATAGGTTGATTATGGCTGCCAAATCCGATCATTTCAGTAGCTGGATTTTTTAGCATATCTCCTTTCGACCTGAATTCAAATGGTACGCCAAGAGCATCACCAACCGCAATGCCAAACAATGCACCATACATTTTATTTTTCGCTTGACTAGCGGATGAATTAGACTGTATATTCATAAATAATTTGACCGTTGATTAAATAACAATATAATAAAAAATATTCACCTCCCCATTTCCATTATTCACCTAGTTTTCATGTCCATTAGTCTAAAGCCCATAGGCCAGGGGACGATTGTGCCGTAGTTTTGAGTCAACAAATAAGAACAATACAACTAACACAATACAATAAAGACATTATGAAAGCATTAGCAAAAACATTCGCAGCAGTAGCCCTAATCGCGGTATCCGCTTTCACTATGGCAGCTGAGGGACCAGGTTCAAAACCAGCAAAAGCAAACGTTAACCTTTCGACAGCAGATTTCGCTTTACAGCACTATGTTGCCGTCACGACTGAGGGTGAATCAGCAGGTGTGGAGGAGCTGTTTGCCGGAGATTTTAGTCAAAAGATTCAAGCGCCCAATGTAATGACCTACGGACGTAATGCAGTGATAACCTCTTTGAAAAAACAAAAGGGAGAAATTCTGAACTGTAAGACGAACATCAAGATCGTCGAAAAATCAGCAGACTATATGATTGCAAAAATTGTACTGAAATTTGACCACTTCAGCCTAACTGACCTGGTGACATTGGGGTACGAGAATGGCTGCTGGAAGGTGTTCAGGTCGGTTCATTCCTATCAATAGGCATCCATCTTAATTAAATATATAAGTTGCAGAGCCACATCGGGAGATGTGGCTTTTTCTGTTTTAGCTCCTTTCCACTTTTATTTTTTTTTGAAATGCATGAAATGCAAATATCTCATAATTCTTATGAGACCTCCTGCTTTTAAACCATATGATTTAATATTGATTAAACCAGATTTCGATTCAAGAAATTCATCCCCAAGCTTTTTTCAGCTAAAGCATTTATTTCATAGTATTTTAGGTAATAAAGTAGAAAACTTCTCTGCAAAAGTGGAGATTGAAATAGTTTAGAAAAATTACGTATTATTGCTATAGTGCATAGTATACAAAGTAATTTTACGATGAGACTAAAATTTCTCCTTACCATTTTAGGCCTGAGCTTTTTCCTTTTTTCTTGCAAAAACAAGAGTTTAATAAATTCCGTTTGGAAAAATTGTGGAGATAATATTGGTCTACCGGATATCCTTGTGTTTAACGATACACACAATTTCGTCCGGAATGATACCATCTATAGTAGGCCGGTTATTGACTCCGCGATCGCGGTAATTAATCGGATTGAGACCTATTATGGTGAAAGAAGATTATATGTAAAAAGGCTTTCTGATCAAAAAATCTATAGATTCTGTGAGCAATAATAGACTTAACATGTTTTAATGTATGCAGCTCCTGCTTTAATAGCCAATGTCAGAAACAGATGTAAGAGATTAAAAATGTTCCTCGTGAGTCCTTCCTACAATATATCTGAAATAAATGTTTGGATATAGGAAATATTTGCCGGAAAATTGATTCCCCGAGAAAAGATACATGTTTTGGGGATCAGAAGATGTACTCTTTGATCTGCATTCACCTATCTTTTAAAAATCAATACAAAAAGGTATTAGTATAGGCTTGGACGCATGTCCTTTTTACCTTTCCACAGCAGACTTGGCACTGGACCACTACGTTGCGGTGACTACCGAAGGAGAGTCAGTAGGAGTAAAACAATTATTTACCAAAGATTTCAACCAAAAAGTTCAATCGGCAAATGCAAAGACAAATAGCCGCGATGAAGTCGTAAAATATTTGAAAAAACAAAAAGGTGAGCGTTTGAACTGTGAGGTCAGCACAGACATCATAGAAGAATCAACAGGCTATATGGTGGCTAAGGTGACCTTGAAATTTGAGAACTTCACCAAGACAGACCTAGTTACCTTGGAGCGCGTGGGAAGCGGCTGGAAAGTATCCAAATCGATCAATTCGTATAAATAAGAGCCATCCCTTACAAAATATACAAGTTATGAAGCCAGATCTACGGATGTGGCTTTTTTTTGCGATAGGGACAGACAGGGAGCCGACTTATATCGAAGAAGACCTGGGTGATTTAAGTTGCCATTCAAACTACTTTTTTACATTGGGAGAGTCTTTAGGAACGTCCGAAACTATCACTATTCCAAAAGTTTTGTCCGTAGCTCCATATTTGTCCACAAGTTCCTCTTTACGAATAATTGTTATAGATTTAAACTTTTTGTCATCAATTGCGGCTAGTTTACCCTCATAGTTTTTACTCAGAACTTCGCCATTAAGAACATACTGAAAGCTGTCATCGTTTTGCTGAGACGCCAATAGAGTCTTGAACTCCGGTGATTTAGATTTGAAGTAATTAAGGAAGCGTTTTCTGCTGAATTGATTTGTTTCAATATAGATGGCTCCAATCGCATTGCTGTCTAGATGTTTAAATTTGGTACTGTCTTTATAAACAGTGACTGTGGCTATATCCTCAGATTTATATTTTTGCAGGTCTGCTTGACCGATCCGTACACTGTCAACAAACATAATGGGTACACCATTCGACGCTTTCGATTCTTTAACTGTCGTTTGGCCGTAGTTTAGCGAATATACTGATGCGAAAACTATCGTAAATATTAGCTGTTTCATAATCGTTAGTCTAACTTGGTAAGTTCTTTTTATTTAATAATAGCTTATAGGTGGCTACTGTCCTCAATAAAAGCATTAAGCGTGTCATTATCTAGGCGTAGATAGCTTTGGATCCCCATGGTTATTGTAGTTTAAAGATTAAAATGTTATTTTCTATGATACCAGTATTTTGATATCTCATTTATTTGGCCTTTGTTAGATTTTTGTACTTCTTTAAAGTTAACAAACTACACTGTCTAAAACAATATGATCAATTCAATTATTTAAAAATATACTAGCTACGTGTATCAATATTAGTATTTCTTCTGCTTCAACATCCACTCATAAATCTCCGGTTTAGTTTCTCTAAATCATTTCCCTTTTGTGACCCGCCGTGTAGGTAGATAACGAGCGGATATCTGGACGTATCTGCATTATAATTTTTAGGAAGATAGGTTAAATGTTTATAATTGACCTTTTGTTTTTCTTGGGCAATTGACGGGGATGTAAAGAAGCTGAGAACGATTGCCGCGAACAGGGTAGGATAGAGATAAATCTTGGTGTTGAATATTTTGGCAAGTGCCTGAAAAGTCGTATTAAAGGAAGATAATCGTTTGTAAATTGCATAAATGTGATATATTACACAAAAATAATCTAGAAAAGTTATGCCATCTCCTTAGGCATTTGCAACGAAATACTTTTTCAGGAGCACGATCTGCCCTAAGTGATAATAGCAGTGTTCAATCATCGACTCTATATTTAGAAGGTAAGTGCCATATTTCTCATCTATAAAAATTTCTTGTAGCTTTTCTTCAGGTATTTGTTCAACTATTTGAGCAAATTCTGTGGCATCTTTCCAAAAGTTAGTTAAAAAGACTTCCCATTCATCACTTGAAATTATAGAAGGAAAATCAAAGCTATATTTATCCCTTATGGTCAGCGTTCCCGCACTAAACGCATCTTTAACTCCTTTTATATAGTAGTGAATGTGTTGTGCGAGGATAGCAATTGAATTTAGATCGCCAAATTGTTTCGTCGCCAATTTCCAGTCAAGTCCTTCCAGCTGGTCTCTATAATTAGTGTTCGCAATAAAAGTTCCATTCAAGATCACTTCTTTGAATCTCCTTGCCAATTCATGCCTAAGTTCCATTTTTATAGTTATTTAAACTATAAAATTACGTAATTTATAAATCTTCTAAATTATTTACTACTTTGGTTCTTCCTAATTTTGATTTATTGAGACAGAAAATAGAACTTTTAATACTTGGTACTTTGCAATCAAGTATTATTTTGATCGTGTTTTTTCTATTGTTTGGCTTGATTATAGCCCCCAATACTATTACTTTGTCTGGTCAATTTAACATTTTCCTGATATGTATCTGCACAGCCTTTTTGGAAGAGATTGTCTTTAGGTATTATTTGATTCCCGGTCTGAGTAGATTTTTAAATAAGAAAAAATCAGTAATAATTTCCGCTGTGTTATTTGCAGCATGCCATTTAGGAAATTCTCATTTTACGATCACAGCATTTGTTTCCCATTTTCTAGGTGGTATAATTTATGCATATGCTTATCTTCATACAAAATCTATATATTATCCTGTTGGATTACACTTCGGTTGGAATTATGTTCAATGGTTATTTTCACTTCCAATGAGCGGAACAACAAAAACTGGTTTGTATAGTCTTATGTTGCCAACTAATGATTATTATTACACAAGCAACTCTCCTGATCTTATAAGGAATATTTAATTTTAAATGTCTACATATATAAAACGATTATTAAGATTACGGGTCGCATATTTATATGCAATAATGCTCTTTGCTTACCTGACTATTGATGTTCTGTGTAATTTAATTTTTTTGAATCTATTTAAATTAGAACGAGGCTCAAATGAGATAATTCGTGATAAAGGCATGCTGCTAACATTCATCTATACAATAATTTTAGGCCCATTTCTTGAAACATTATTATTTCAATTTATTCCTTTAAAGCTCCTATCTACATATACTTTTTTTAAACAAAGGAAATTATTACTCGCTTTAATTTCTGCCCTTATTTTTGCATTGAGTCATATGTATAGTTTCTATTATTTTATTTTAAGTTTTCTGATGGGTGCAGTTTTTGTTTTTTTCTTTCTTATCATGGAGTTTAAGCAGAAGGGGACAGGTCTTTGGCATACCACATTTTTACATATGATTATTAATTTGGTAGTATTTATACATCAATATTTTTTATGTTGTCTGTAATTGCTGCGGCTCCAACAGAAATTGTTTACCTTATATTTTGATTATATGACAGAAAAGAATAAAAAGATATGGAAAAATATACTTACAGTTGTTACTATTGTATTATTGGTTTATTTACTTCAAGTAGATATAGATGATATGATTGTAAAAATTAAATATTTTTTTTCATTGATGTATTCAATTTGTATGGTATTTTGTTTAACATTGAGCAACGACTTGGATATTGATTTTAGCAAATAATATTATTAGATTATGGAAAATTTGAGATCTGAATCTATCAGGTATATGGTGTATACTCTAGTTGTTGTCGGTTTTTTGATTGCTTTGATAAATAATCTTGATGCATTTATGCACGGTGTAAAGCTAGGTTTAAATGATATATTTGGAAAATAAATAAGACTGTCACCTCCACTTTCCTTATAAAATTTGTATGGAACAAGATGCCCAGGAAAATTTAAAAGAATATGTCATTGCGGAAAGAGATGCTAACCGAATTCTTCTGCAATGGCTTGTTCCGATCTCTGCCGTTATTTTTACATTATATTATTTTATCTGGAAAGATCAGTTTCAACTTGAGAAGCTAAAAGGATGGTTTGTAGCACAGCATATCGATAGCCCGATGAAAATCAGCCTGCTTTTTCTTATGATGGCAATTATTGTTGTTGTTGGAATTGTTGTTCATGAGCTCATTCATGCTGTTTCTTGGTTGGCCGTGTCCCCAACGAAAAGCTTCAGTAATATTAGCATTGGAATCCTGAAACCATCCTATACACCATATTGCCATATTAAGGTGCCCCTCGACCGAAATGCTTATATCATTGGCGCATTTGCTCCAGCCTTTATCCTAGGATTTGTACCACTTATTATAGGTCTTAGCATGGGAAATATCTTGGTCTATTTTTTTGGCTATCTATTTTTGTTGGGAGCGATGGGCGACTTTATTATTATCTATTATATTTTGAAACACGTCGATAAAGGAAGCAAAATTTTGGATCATCCTTCTAAGATCGGCTTTTTAATTCAGTAGCTATGATATGTAAGCTCTTCGCTACTTTGTTTGTTGAAGCTTACTTTATGAACTGCTCTTTTTTTGTTTTGATAGTGTCATGACTACGATTGCTATTTGAGATATTAGCATAATTGAAAGTGCGCGAGTAAAAGAATCAGCCCCTCCATTTATACAGCGAAAAAATATCAATGATACCTCCAAAAGCATCAGGCAGTACATTAGTTTTCTAAGTATTGATTCCATGATCTCTTAATTAGTAACTTTTTCCTTTATATCCTTCTTCTACCAATTTACGTAAATAACTACGGTATTGCAAACTCTTAAAAAATGTAACATAGTCATAAGTAGTTTATTAACCTTCCCATTTCCGCCATTCACCGAGTTTTCCTGATCGTTAGTCTAAAGCCCATAGGCCAGGGGCTTATTGTGTCGTAGTTTTGAGTCAACAAATAAGAACAGATAAATAAACTAACACAATAAAATAAAGACATTATGAATACTCTAGTAAAAACATTCGCAGCAGTAGCTTTAGTCGCCGTATCCACTTTCGCAATGGCCGCTAACGGACCTGGTTCCAAATCAGCAAAAGCAAACGTTAACCTTTCAACCGCAGACTTTGCCCTTGAGCATTATGTTGCAGTGACGACAGAAGGCGAATCAGCAGGTGTAGAACAGTTGTTCGCTGCTGATTTCAGCCAAAAAATTCAGTCTTCCAATGCACAGTCTTATAGTCGTGAGGCGGTGGTTAAATCTTTGAAAAAACAAAAAGGAGAAAAGTTGAACTGTGAGGTCAGCACCGATATCATCGAGGAGTCAGCAGACTATATGGTGGCCAAAGTAACGATGAAATTTGAGAACTTCAGAAAGACTGATCTGGTTACCTTGGAGCGCGAAGGCAACAACTGGAAAGTATCCAAATCAATCAATTCGTATAAATAAGAGCCATCCCTTACAAATATATAAGTTGCAGAGCCACATCGGGAGATGTGGCTTTAATTTTTACTGTTGATGTTTATCTTTTTCAAGCAGAAGTATAAAATCCAAATATGTTTTTTTCTTTGAAAAATAGATGTCATCCAATAAACTTTTATATGACGCAATAGCATCCAGCAGAATTTGAACATTTTCTTCTTTGTACTGATCTACATTAAAGTATAACAAGTCCGTAGCAATATATTTATCTAGTGTAGTCAACAAAGTTGCATCCATTGGCGGCTGTATGTTGTCCTGCAGTGATAGAAGCTTGGCTAATTTATTTTTGAAAACCGTTTCTCTCCTTTTGAGGTCACTCACTCTTGCTTCGATTTCCCCAAATGGTAAGGTCTGAGCGAGAAACGCAGTATTTTCGTTCATGTCGTCATAAATCGCCTGCGACTCATCAAATGTTTTATGGAAAGCCGCAAAATCATAATATTTCCGATCAAACTCTTCTTTACGGTTCTGTGCAATGGAAAGCTGTAAAAAATAATGATGTATTTGATGATTATAGCCGTCTACTTGACGCGTTATATCCTGGATGTCATTATCAATTTTTAACAATAGCTTATCGGCATCGATATCCCGGTATTTTTTACCATCATAATCGAAGGTTTTTAGTTTAATTTCCCCCTTGTGTATTGCTTCCACAACATATTTGTCATTTTTCAGACTGTTGAGCTCATAGAACAGGTCAATTCTGTCATCTGCAAACAATTCGTCAAATGTTAGTCCAATATGCTCTTCTGCCGGTAATTGATCCCCCTGTAGTATAGGGTTGTTGTAATCGTAGAAATCGTTAAATTTTGGATTGATGGTATATCTGTTGATTTGACTTTCAAAATTATCTCTGAATGTCTGGAGCTCAAAAACTGCTGGGGCCTGCTGATATCGGATATTCGAAAATAGCTTGTCAGAAATTTGATCTGCTATTGCAGCACCATCTGCAAGCAAGGCAATAGCAGGTTTATTCGAAACATCAGTCTTTATGATATCAAGTTTCCACAAGGCTTTCACTCGTTCTTCATCCGTTGGATGTGAGGCCCATTGATTTTCGAGATTCAATTTCGATTTATCATATCTTTTTAATGTTGCCAGTTCGATCTGAGGGAAGCCTTCTTGAACCTGATACCTACATCTCTCTGCAAGCAGGTGCATCACACAATGTTGTTCGTGATAAATATTATTGCTGCGGATATTGTCAGCGATCTTTCCATCATAAAAATTAAAAACATAATTTAACGCATGATTTGCAAAACCCAATCGCAATAAAGAGTCTGCTAAGGCTTTGGAACCAGCTACATGTGCTGCAATTTCATCTGCATGAAATTCCATTTCCCGGGACAATGCCAAATAATTTAGATTAACATATTTGTAGAGGTATTTCAAGATGTTTTGAATCTGCTGGATAATAAAAACCGATATACCGATAAAAATAGCAGAATAGCCACTCACATTTCCCCATGTTTCAAATGTGCGGTCCAGCGACTCATTTTTATATAGCATATTGTAGATGATTTGATTGACATGATAGACATAGCTGCCAACTTTCATACTTTTCTGTGAAAAATGTCCGAATTCATGTGCAAGAATGGCTTTTAATTCCTGTTCAGTTACAGCATTTATTAAGCCCACACCGATCTGTAGATTCTTTCTTATGGGAAGAAACATGCTCCAAAAACTTGAATCATAAAATACCGAGGCATTGACATCATGAGATAGGAACACCTTCTTTGGGAAACTGGTGCCAACTTCGTCGACAATTTGATGGATTAAGGAAAATAGTTCCGGTTCATCCTGTTCAGTAATTTGGGTCAGATGGCTGGTATCTACTTTTGTCGAAGCAAATATAAACTTTACAAGAAAAAATAAAACCGTGAGACCCGAGGCAAACAGCCCTAGACAGGCAACCGCCGTTAGGAACATCGGTTTGGAAGTAAAAATTAATACACCTAACAGGGTAAAACCAACTGTAATTCCTATTGCAAATAGAAGCAGGAAAATATAGGTAAATGCAAAAACGAAAATAGAGAAGATCGTTTTACGTGCATGTTTTTTAAAACTTGCTGATACTTGTACTTTCATAAAACTGTTAACAGTGATAAGTTTGTTAATTGACTGATATAAAACTAAAAAATAATATCCATTTATTTGATATCGCCGTAGATCTAGTTCATAATCAATTCACCTCCCCATTCCCGTCATTCACCGAGTTTTCCTGAGTGTTAGTCTAAAGCCGATAGGCTAGGGGCGTATTGTGTTGTAGTTTTGAGTCAACAAATAAGAACAAAATAACTAACAATATAAAATAAAGACATTATGAAAACTCTAGTAAAAACATTCGCAGCAGCAGCCCTAATCGCAGTATCCACTTTCGCTATGGCGGCTGAAGGACCAGGTTCAAAATCAGCAAAAGCAAACGTTAACCTTTCTACAGCAGACTTCGCTCTTGAGCATTATGTTGCGGTGACTACCGAAGGTGAATCGGCAGGCGTAGAGCAATTATTTGCCAAAGATTTCAACCAAAAGATCCAAGCTTCCAATGCACAAACGCATGGCCGTGAAGCGGTGGTTAAATCTTTGAAAAAACAAAAAGGAGAGAAGCTAAACTGTACAGTAAATACTGACATCATCGAAGAGTCCGCAGATTATATGGTGGCTAAAGTGACCTTGAAATTTGAGAACTTCACCAAGACTGACCTCGTTAGCTTGGAGCGTGTGGGTAATGAATGGAAGGTATCCAAATCGATCAATTCTTATAAATAGTATTTAATAGCCAGTGGTGAGTTCAGTTAATTCGATGCTGACCACTAGTGAATCATATGTTTATTTAAGGCCACGTCGTGAGATGTGGCTTTTTTGCGTGCCCATCCCCCAGACTTTTCGGTAGATGTATTCTACCGCTTACATTGGATGCTTTTTACTCAAATAGCTCTTGCATGAAGCCTAAGTTTGTTTAAAAATTAATAGAAAGAAACATTATGGCAAATCAACTTCTTATCAAAAACACAATGGCAGATATGCGTGCACTATCTGCAGCCGAAATTACGGCGTTAACAGATGGAACCTATTCAGGGGTGCAGCTTCAAGGCTATTATCATGCAGGAGATACTCCAGATCCGATCGATTATTATATTTCGTTCACGACAGATATTGATGACGGAGGGAGTGTTATCGAATTAAGTACGATAAAACTTCAACATGATTTTGTTGGAGAGGTGAATGTTCAATATTTTGGCACAAGGGGCAATTTTATTGTGGACGATACTCAGGCAATACAGAAAGCATTAACTTATTCTAATAAAGCTAATGTATCATCCGTTTATTTTCCTACAGGTCACTACCTCATTACCGATACTTTAATTCCGCCAACAGCATGTCTGATATATGGTGATGGCAATGGAAGTCATCTCGAATTTAAGCATGAGCGATTTTCAATTTCCAAGACCGTGAAATGGATGTTTAAACTAACCGATCACAAGAATATTTCATTTCATAATCTGCAATTGGATGGAGGTGCTACAACGAACCGATTTCCTATTTTGGCTGGAAATCCTATCGGAGAGTGGGATGTAGATGGTGCAGAGTTTTTGATTTATTTCAAACCTACTTATGACGGCGCGGTGGATAATATCAGCATTACCAATTGCTGTATAAAACGCTCATGGAGTTCGGGAATCCAGAGCTATGGAAGATCCGCTGAATGCTATCCACATCCGTTGACAACCAATATCCGTATTACGGACTGTTATATCACTGAGACCGGTCATCATGGTGTCGGATTTAATGAGGTAGTTAATGCGACTGTATCCAACAATAATTTCGTTAATGTAGGTCGATGCATGCCGGAGCCAACAAATATGTATGGCAGCGGTCTGGCAGTCGATTGTTCTGGCGGATGTCAGGATATCGTTGTATCCAACAACACAGTTGATGGAGCGGCAGGTGGATTTAAATGTGAAAGTCATTTGGTTCCAGTAAGTGCTACTTTTCCTGACGGAATCAACTATTCACGACGTATTATCTTCTCTAACAATACCATTAAAAATCTCTATTTGGATTCCGTCATGGGCACCTCCAACTTTTTTATCATTTTCTATGGTATTAGGTTGGCTGGGGAAAGTTGTATAGCAACCAACAATACCATTGTAAAGCCGCAGGGACACGGTGTTCTGATCTCCAATAATGGGTCAAATTGTACGGTGACAAATAATAAGATCATTGAACCACAACGGACTGGTATTGAGGTGGGGTCTAATTTGGGATTTAATACAATATTGGATAACCGAATTATTAAGCCCGTATTACAAGGTATTACGGTGAATGGTAGTAATACCTTGGTCAAAAATAATATGGTCAATAATGCTGGCAATACTGGAATCAGGCTTCTGAATGGTAATAATTGTCAATTTATAGGTAATACAATTGTTGACTCAGTCGGTGATGGCATTAGTGTGATCCCTACCGGAACGTTTACTAGTGACAATATCGATGTCGTTGATAACATTTGTTATGATACCCGTATTGGAGGAGATCGAACACAGACTAACGGGATTACTGCCAATGCACCTTCGGTAACCAATGTCAAATCGATGAACAATAGATGCTTTAACAATATCAATACCCAGATTTCTGTAGCGAATAGTGCAAGGCGTAATCAGGAAATCGGTTCAAACGCATGGCAAGCTCAAACTATTAATGGACTGGCAACAGTTTCCGGGACATGGCAAGTGGGGGAGGTCCTCAAAAATGTTAACGCTGTGGTACAGCATTCAGATCCCCAGCTCAAATATACCTATGGCTGGTACAATAATGCCCCCGATGGACGTAATTTTATACCATTTGGATTTTTGGGCGAATATACTGGGGTTGGTAGCCCAGAGGGTGTAGTTGTAGCAAGGCAGGGATCCAGGTACAACGAAATTAATGAGACAGGGGTATCATCCGTTTGGATAAAGAGAACAGGAGGTGGAAATACAGGCTGGATAAGTATTTTTCAAAATGCTGCTACAACCGCTAGGGGCTTAGTATCTCAGTCATCTTCTGTTACGAATAGTATGCTGCCAAATGCTACAGATCTCAGTTCTGTAATTGCTTTGGCGAATGATTTAAAAACGGTATTAAATGCTAAGTTGCAAGCAGATCGAAATAGTGGTCAACAAGCTGTTTAGCGTAAAGGCAATAAGGCTGTATTGAAATTATGGCCTTATTACTTTTACTTTCACCTCCCCATTCCCGCCATTCACCGAGTTTTCCTGATCGTTGGTCTAAAGCCCATAGGCCAGGTGCGCATTGTGTTGTAGTTTTGAGTCAACAAATAAGAACAACAATACTAACACAATAAAAAAAGACATTATGAAAACTCTAGTAAAAACATTTGCAGCAGCAGCCTTAATCGCAGTATCCACATTCGCTATGGCCGCTGAAGGACCAGGTTCCAAATCAGCAAAAGCAAACGTTAACCTTTCAACCGCAGACTTTGCCCTTGAGCATTATGTTGCGGTAACTACCGGAGGAGAGTCGGCAGGC
The DNA here is from genome assembly GCF_002000245.1 of Sphingobacterium sp. CZ-UAM. Classification (GTDB taxonomy): domain Bacteria; phylum Bacteroidota; class Bacteroidia; order Sphingobacteriales; family Sphingobacteriaceae; genus Sphingobacterium. Next base: position 265,630 of record NZ_MTCM01000007.1, read on the forward strand.
GTAGAGCAATTATTTGCCGAAGATTTCAATCAAAAGATCCAAGCTTCCAATGCACAAAATCACAGCCGTAGTGCCGTAGTTAAATCTTTGAAAAAGCAAAAAGGAGAGAAGTTGAACTGTGCGGTAAGCACCGATATCATCGAGGAGTCAGCAGACTATATGGTGGCTAAAGTGACCTTGAAATTTGAGAGCTTCACCAAGACTGACTTAGTTACGTTGGAGCGTGTGGGGAATGAATGGAAAGTCTCCAAATCAATCAATTCATATAAATAAGAGCCATCCCTTACAAATATATAAGTTGTGAAGCCATGTCCACGGATGTGGCTTTTTCTGTTTTAGCTCCTTTCCATTCTTTAATGTTTTTGCAGCAAATTCGGCTTAAAGAGGTGTCAAATTGGATAAAAATTACTATGTTCTTCCGAAACGACACAACTGACATACTTCCTTTTATAGTGTTACAGGATAAGCAGGATGGGGTTAGGCTTTCAGATCAATCTTGTTCGGGATATTGGCGTTCACCATTTCCTCAATCGCGAACAAGTGATTCAATGTGATACACTGCCCATCTTTGGCCAAGCTCGTATTAGCAGTAACCGCAGCGCCTCGAATATTTTAGTCAGAGCGCCTCTCTTTATTTTTGCTGATTTTCAATGTGTTTTAGTATATTTGGTCATGAAGACTTTTCTCATTGTTTCTCTTGTAGTAATTACCTTAGGACTGATCGAGTATATGATCAAACGAAGGCTTAAAAGCAAAGGAAAAGAACCTGACTATTTCTTTCTACACATTCTAGAATCAATACTGAATATTTTTAGGTAGAGCGCTAGATACTTTAGTCTCTCTTCTTCTTTAAATTTTCTCCTTTATTTGGTACGAAGCTAAATCATCTGGACTATCCATGTCCATCAGGAATTGCTTACATTCCAGTGAGACTACTTTCTTCCCATGATGGGGTCGGCATTGTTCGCCAAATAACTACCAAAGTCATCGTCTTAACTTTCATTTTAACCCATTTATTAAATGGTTCGAGCTGTACAAATAGATGCTTACCCCTATATGCCGTGAGATGTGGCTTTTTTGTGTTTTGAGAAGTTCATATACAGACTTTTCGGTTATTTCGCTCTACCGATAACATCCTGCTTCTTCCCCTTAATTAGCCTCCTTGTGAAGCCTAAGTTTGTGTAAGATAAAAAAATACAACATTATGGCAAATCAATTTCTTATTAAAAACAGAATGACAGATATGCAGACGTTATCTGCAGCTGAAGTCACAGCATTAACAAATGGAACTTATTCAGGCGTACAGCTCTTAGGCTATTATCAGGCAGGCGACACACCTGCTCCAATCGAATATTTTCTTTCGACAACGAATGGTTCAGACAATGGCGGCAGTATTATTGCAACTGGGGGAATCAAATTAGAACATAGGTTTTTAGAAGCTGTTAACCCACTTTACTTTGGTGCAAAAGCAGGATTAGATACCGATGCGACCCCATTTATACAGCAAATTTTTAATTCGGGCTACAGAAGCGTTGAAATAAGCTGCCAATTACTTGCAGATTCCTATTTGGGGCTACCAGATGCAACAATACAACGCTATCCTTCACATCGGATTATAGGTAAAGGGGGATCGGTGCATTTGACCAATAATGTCAATGATGGTTGGATAACTTCTCAATCTTCATTATTAAATCCCGGTTCAACAGACAATTTGTACACAGGCAAGGTTTTTATCGATAATTTAGTTGTAAGAAATGCAGCTGCGGATATTGGAAACGTAATAGATGGGACACCTTTATCCGGTACGTTCGTAGATGGGGATCGGATCTATAATGTTTTTATAACCAAGTGCTCTTTTTTTAGGATTAAGCATGTTATCAAATCTTATAAAGAAAAGAGACCCAATAACACAGATGCTTATCCAAAAGGGTATTTACAATCTGTTACGATTACAGGTAATATATTTGAACAGGTTGAACGGATCGTTGATGCTGATCGATGCTTTAACTTTACCTTTAAAGATAACATGTGCGAAGGCTGTATTTCGGGAATCTGGTTTAAAAATATCGACGGAAAACCTACAGTAAATGTTGCTAGGATTGTAGATAACCTATTTGAAAGTGGTGGAGTTTTTTTATACTCTGGACCGATAGCTGGCGGCAAAATCTCCGGAAATTATTTCGAAGGTAATTATAATGCTGAGATTAAAACCTACAAAGCCCATTTGTACTTTAAATTCGGCACAGAAACAAATTACATGGGTTTAGCTATCGATAGCAACAACTTTCAAGCGCACGAAGATCAGAAGGTTGATGTCGAGTTTTCCGATATCAAGTTTGATGGTAATTTTACGACAGATGCTGAATATTTAGGCAATGTGAGTATCCGTAACAATAACTCCAATTCCTATTCACTCGTTGAGCCACAATCCCGGATTAAATTTTATGAAGGGAACTCAATCACTGCTGATATGTATTCTAGGTCCCGAACGGTTGTAAGTCCAACCCAAAGTCGTGTTTCATTTCAGCGAAAAAGACAGGAGTTATTGAGCTCAACCTCCCTCTCTTCAGAAGGTCATGTGATCGCCCGAATAAATGTTGCTCGAATTAAGAGTTTGATGACTAGACAGGAAGACAGGACTTCGAATGGAACGATTAATATTATGTTATTAGCCAAAACTTCTGGAATGATAACGATCGGTGCGACATTAGTGATTGTGGATTTTTTGATTATGCCTGCATCAGAAGGGATGAGCTCTGGAGCGATTGACGACGTATACTATAAGTTTAAATTGCGTAGTGTACTTAATATAGATGCCGGGAAGCCGATAAATTCAAATTTTAGTGGTGCAACAACTAAAGCCCATTTCAATGAGGATACGGCGGTTCTTACAGCTGTGCCGGACGGCGATTTTGTAAAGCTAATACTATCTACATTTGTAGCACCATCAATAGACAACTTTGGCAAGGCTGATCGACTGCTGTCATTTCAGACCATTCAGATCAACGCCAGCAATAATTCTTATAATGTAGGTTATACAGTACTTTAATAAAAAATAGGGGCTGGTAGATTTACCAGCCCCTATTTTTTTACTTTATTTTAAGATCATTCCCATATTGTCCTTCGCCCCTTTATTCCCGCCATTCACCGAGTTTTCCTGATCGTTGGTCTAAAGCCCATAGGCCTGAGGCGTATTGTGTCGTAGTTTTGAGTCAACAAATAAGAACAAATAAAAAAACTAACACAATAAAATAAAGACATTATGAAAACGCTAGTAAAAACATTCGCATCAGCAGTATTAATCGCAGTATCCACATTCGCAATGGCCGCTAACGGACCAGGTTCCAAATCAGCAAAAGCAAACGTAAATCTTTCTACTGCAGACTTTGCATTGGAGCATTATGTTGCGGTCACTACCGAAGGCGAGTCGGCAGGCGTAGAGCAATTATTTGCCGAAGATTTCAACCAAAAGATCCAATCTTCCAATGCACAATCTCATGGCCGTGAAGCAGTGGTTAAATCTTTGAAAAAGCAAAAAGGAGAGAAGTTGAACTGTGAAGTAAGCACAGACATCTTAGAAGAATCAGCCGACTATATGGTAGCAAAAGTGACACTAAAATTTGAAAATTTCAACAAAGTAGACCTTGTGACTTTGGTACGTGAAGGTAATAACTGGAAAGTGTCTAAATCAATCAATTCCTATAAATAAGAGCCATCCCTTACAAATATATAAGTTGTGAAGCCATGTCTACGGATGTGGCTTTTTCTGTTTTAGCTCCTTTCCATTCTTTTATTTTTTTGTAGCAAAATGCAGTTGGCGCACAAATTCAAAATTAATAATTTGTACAAATACATTGAAAGTCATATATTTATAATAAAAAATATCATGCGCCAGAGGAAAAAGATATTTTTTTTGTTTTTCATTATAACATGTCTGCTGTCGTGCAGCTCATCCAGATCTGACATGGAGAAAATAGATATCTTATGGAATAAAATTACGATGGCTTCCAATTCTGGCGATGAGCTTATCAAAGTGGAGGAACTATTCGATGTGCTCACTGACAAGCATATCTCTTTTGATATATCCGGAACAGATTCCTCCGGTAGGGTCATTGATCTGCAGGCATCGGATTATCATAAAATAGATACTTCGAGGCCGGTTACCATGAAGTTTTATATAACTGAGGATACTGTTATGGTTAAGGATAACTGGATTCCCAAACGCTGGAATAACGTTTATTATTTTTATAATGAATAGTTTATACCAAAATGAATAAACTAAACAAATAAAAAGGTCTATGTCTAGAATATCAAAAGCCCATATATGGGTTGGGTTTACGAGAAAAAAACGAAGAGAGTTTGACATATATTTTGATCAGTCAGCGGCTTTTCTTTTCGGTTCGACTGGCAAAGAAAAAAATCCTTCCGAAGTAGAGCTAAGCCAGTTTAGTAAAGATTTAAAAAAGGAGCACAGTTTCAATGAAGATTTTCTTTCCATTTATTATGCCGGCGAAGAACCACTGGAAATTGGCGAATTATTGGCGGAAATGGAAGACATTAGCTCACCGGAATTGTCAAAGAAGCATGTATTGCAACTGGAATTACAGAAGCGAATGCCTTTTTTTTCTATACAGACACCAATTTGAAAGTAAACGAGCCTGATAAGAAATTCAATGATCTTACCTACATTGGTTTTTTTGATACAACTTTCTGATGCCCCATTTAATCAAATATTATATTGGAACGCATCGGAATATTCGATCCGAAATTTGCAAAGTAACCAGCGGGAATCTGGCCTATTTTACAAAATTTAAAAGCGCTTAAAAAATAATTGCAAATGCAGATAGTAAATAAAATAGATCTAAAGCGTAAAATCTCAAAATCTATAATTAACGAAAGTGGAAGTACAGCCCTTGTGTTATTTGATAACTCTTCTGAATTTGCAATTATTGACATTGTAGATGATCAATTAATTCTATCTTACTACCACCAATTTGATTTTACTATACTAGATGCCTGTTTTTCTACGAAGAACTATGTTTGGTTTGCCCTAAACGGGACAAGGAATATTGAATGGAATATTAATACGAAAACTGTTTCACGAACATGCGGAGATGTGTTGCAAAACAATTTGGCCCCACATTTAAGAGGCTACTCCTGTATTAGGGTTATTGCCTCAAAAAACCTTTTGATTGCGGCAAACGCTGGCTCATGCAAAATTGAATTTTATGATCTCAATTCCCTACTCAGACTGGATAATACCGATGCTTTATCCGAGGTCTATACAAAGAACATAGTAGTTCATCCGAGTGAGCAAATAATTGCAGCACAGACAACAGATTCAGAAGATACCGGAAGTATCCGTTTTTTCGAAATAAAAGATAACTCGGTAAAGCTTTACCGGAAATATATTGCCACATTATTTGCTCCAAGCGCCTGTAGTTTTTCTGAGAATGGCGATGAAATTGTCACAACGGGCGGATTTCCACCTTTTAGTTACCAGGTAAATAAGTTCCCTTCACTGGATTTTGTTAACGAATTTACAGACGACGAAGGTTTAAATATCCCTGAACCCTGGGGTAATACCAGGGGTATAACTTATAATAATGATTTTTTAATATCGTCATCCAAACTGATCGTCCCTTATTATAATGGCCTTATAAATTATATTGAACAGGGAACTGGGAAAATTATTGAGTCTATAAAATGCTGCAATTCACTTTGTAACTCATTAACAAGATCACAGAATGCCAAGCTGCTATTATGTTCTGCAATAGGGGGAGAGGTGGTTCTACTTAGAAATAACAGTTTGGATTTTAATATTGCAGCGCAAACGACGCAGTACGAAGAAGCAGCTTACACCACAACAAATTTGTTATTACCGTTTGTCGAGATGGAAGATAGTACTTCTCCTTTGGATTTTCCATTACAAATAAGAGACGGCATAAATTAGTAAGAATGTTCAATAAATAAAACTACTGATACAAAAGAAGACTATAGATACCTGTTGCTTTTCTCATATAAGGTAGATAAAGGATCTGATTGCCAGTATTCCCCTTTGTATAATCCATGATAGTTAGCTAAAAGCTGTAACACGTGTAAATCAAAGCGTTTAAAATGTTGAAATGGCATTTTAAATGCTTTGATTTAAGTTGCGCTGGTATAAGCGCAAAACATTGCTCTATCGACCCCCTCCAGCAACAGTGATACGCCTCTCACCTGCACACCCATTTTGCTGCTCTCAAAAGACTGCCCGCCGACGGTGCCCTTGAAGTAAGCGTCTGCCGTTAGCTGGATCGACGTCAAAAAAATCATCTTACCTATCGGCCGCCTGCCGCCGGGGTATTTGGGGTCGGGAAGACAGCCTTTGGCAGTGACTTCTACCTGCACTGTGACGGTACTTGAGACAAGGATTGATGCTGGCGCAATATAGACTGCTTTTGCAGGTAGTCCATTTACGTTCTTCTTGATCTCGGGCCTGCCCGGTCCCCCAACGATCTTCCATGTCATGGATGTAGCCGTTGTCGGATGTAGATCTTCAAGTGCGCTGAGTAGCCATTGATCTGCGTCTTTGGTACTTAGGGGGGCCAGTAGACGAGTTTGAAAGAGATCCAGCGTCACCCGGTCGTTTTTCTCGTACTAGAATGCCAGCCGGGAGACATCTTGGAATTTGTAGAGGGGTGAGGAATGAAAGATGGATTCTAAAAAGAAGACTTCCTAAAGTAGATAATCATCCAAATAACATAAGCGATCTGATTGAAGGAGGGTACGATTAGTAAACAATTAAGTCAAAAGGGTCTGATGAGATGCAATGCCCCCAAAAAGTTAGACACTTTCTGGGGGCATTTTTATGAGAAAAAACAAAAAACATAGTTTGGAATTCAAACTTAG
>NZ_MTCM01000008.1 GCF_002000245.1 Sphingobacterium sp. CZ-UAM
ACAACAATAAAAGAATAAAAAATAGATTAAATGGAAAGAGCCCGGTGGAATACCGAGCTCTCGTACAAAAAACTTAATTTTGTTAATCCGTCCAACTTTTTGGGGTCACATCATTTTTCATCAGGCCTTTTTTTATTTCATTTTATTTTCTAACTTAATCTAGAGGAATCTAACTTTCTGCCGGGATGGCTGTTTCTTCAACCAACGGATAACCAATATTTAATAAAACCTATTATGAAATATTGTAGCAAAATTTTGCTCTTTATAGGTTGTTTTATTGGGATAACCTGTATGGCGCAAACAAATGAAAAAATCAACCTCGAAGAATTATTTGAAAGTTTATCGGAGGAATTGCCCGAAGACACTGATTTAAGTGAATTAAGTGAAAAATGGCAGTATTATCTCAAACACCCCATCGATCTGAACAAGACAGATGGGATGGAATTAATCGAATTACAATTTATAGATCCGCTGTTGATACAGCGGTTGATCGAACACCGTCAGGTTTCTGGTAACTTTATAAATACCTTAGAGATTCAGTCCATAGCCGGTTTTAATACACGGCTCGTATCCTTATTGCTACCTTTCGTTAAGGTCAGAGAAGCTAGTCCACTTACAGGAAACAAATTCAAAGATGTATCCCACGAATTTATATTGCGTTATGGCCGGCCCCTGGAGCAAACAAAAGGGTACCAGATTACAGATACGACAAGATCTCGGTACTTGGGAGATCCCAATCGATTTGCTATTCGATACCGGGCTAATCTAAAAGATAAAATCCGCCTAGCAATTAATATGGAAAAGGATGCCGGTGAGCCATTTTTTAGGGATAAGCAAAAATTAGGATTTGATTTTTATGGAATAAGCCTGATCGTTAAATCGATCGGTCCTATTCGCAATCTCGTCGTTGGGGATTATGCATTGCAATTTGGTCAGGGGCTCAGTATGTGGAACGGTTTAAGCTTTGGCAAGGGTGGGCTGGTACAAAATACTGCCCGGCAGGGTATCGGTGTAAAGCAATACACCTCTTTAAACGAGGTTAATTTTATGCGTGGTATCACAGGAACCTTGCAGCTGCAGCGATTTGAGGTCACTCCCTATTTTTCTTACCGATCCATTGATGCCAATGTAGTCGATGATTCAGCAGGAACGAGGGTAATTAAGACGATTGCGCAGTCAGGCCTGCATCGAACAGCAACAGAACAGCGCTACAGAAATGCTGCGCATCAAATGACCTATGGACTGAATGTTCTGTGGCGATATAATCGTTTCAAGATTGGGATTCATGTCAATCAATCCCAATTGGATGCGATTAGGCTCCGGGGAGCGGCCAAAAGGCAGCAGTATGATTTTGAAGGTGATGTGTTGCAGAATATAAGCCTGTATACAAATTATACGTTCCGAAACGCCCATCTCTTTGGAGAGTATGCCAATAGTTTAGACGGGGGATCGGCTATATTATTGGGATCAATCGTTAGTTTACATCCAAGACTCTCTACTGTTGTTCTCGTCCGGAACTATAGAAAAAACTATCATACTTTCTACGGGCAGGGTTTTGGGGAATCAGGCAATACCGCAAATGAAGAGGGGATGTATGCAGGACTTACCTATCAATTGGCAAGAAAATTAGTTTGGTCCAGTTACATGGATATCTTTCGGTTTCCGGAAGCTAAATACCAAGCGGATACCGGATCTGTGGGAGCAGATTTTTTTAGCCAGCTCAGTTATATCTGGTATAAGAAAGGACAACTCATTTTAAGGTATAGAAATCGATTAAAGCAGACGAATTATATTGGGCAGGGACAAACTGAATCAGGACTAGTAAATAGTTCAAAGCAGCAGTTACGCATAGAATTCCAATATAAGTTGAATACCACCTGGACGATTCGTTCCCGGGCTGAGGCGAACCTGTTCCAAAGGGAATATGAGGATAATAGCCTAGGCTATCTATTTTATCAGGATGTTTTCTGGAAACCTGACATCGGTAAGATTCAGCTAAATGCCCGGATAGCTTATTTTCGGACCGATACCTATGATAATCGGATCTATGCCTATGAGAATGATGTGTTGTATGCTTCAGGATTTGGAATGTATCATACGAAAGGATGGCGTGCATATGTGAATTTGAGATATAAAATAAATCCTAATCTCGATATATGGGCAAAGTATGGGGTTTATTATTATCCGGATAAAGACACAATAGGTTCTGGTTTGGAGGAGATCAGCGGTAACAGAAAGTCCGAAATTAAGCTACAGTTGAGATGGCAACTATGAAAGAATTAACCTTTTATCAAAAGCTGGAGCGAATTCCGATATTAAAGATTACCTCTGTTTACGTTATCGGGCTCTTTTTAGCACCGCTGCTAAAATTCTCCCCCAAATGGTTTCAATACCTGGAATATAGCTTATTCCTATTCGTGGGGCTAACTCTTTGTTGCTATTTGCTCAGAAAAACAGGATTTAGATATGGCTATCTTTTCGGATATTATGTGCTGGTCCTGCTATTTGGCATATGGCAATTTTGGCGTAGCGACCCATTGTTTGTCAAAGATCATTTTTCGCATTTTCAGCTGGATAGCTATGTTGTCGATATTATCGATGAACCTAAAACAAAGGCCGATATCGTCCGATTCGAAGCTGAGGTAATTGGCGGTTATAAGCACGGAACTTTTGTTCAGACTACGGGCAAGATCATGGTTTCAATAAAATCGAAATTGAAAATCCAGTTTCAATATGGCGATCGGCTCTGGGTAAAGGGCAGTATGGCCCGTGTCGCCCCGCCATTGAATCCATTGGAGTTTGACTATAGAGGGTACCTGGAACGAGCTGATATCTACCATCAAATTTTCTTGCATACGGATAACTATACGGTAATTGCAAAAGGAGTTTCACAATCCAATGATATGAGAGGTATGGCGCTGGAAACACGTGGATATTTTTTACGAAAACTACAGCCTTACTTCCAGAATGAGGAATACTTTTCCATTGCAGCTGCTTTGTTATATGGTTTTCGTAGCGATATTGATGAGGAAATCCTAAGAGCATTTACAAACACGGGTACCATACATGTATTGAGCGTTTCTGGAATGCACGTAGCTGTACTCTTTGGTTTTTTGTCATTGGTTTTCAGGTTTGTGCCGCTGCCTTCTATGTTGCCCTGGTTACCTTTTGTAATAACATTTTCCGTTATTTGGCTATATGCTTTTATTGCTGGTCTGGGGCCGCCTATTGTGCGTTCGGCTATTATGATCAGTTTTGTTTTATCTGCGCAGTACTTTAAACGAAATAGCTCATCACTCAATGCTTTGGTAACAGCTGCAACTATTATTTTGCTCTGCTCTCCCAGAGCGCTTAGGGATGTTGGGTTTCAGCTCTCCTTTTTGGCGGTTTTAGGCATGATATTGTTTTTGCCCATTTTTGAAAAAATTATTGTGGTAAAAAAGCCGTTGATGCGTTTTTTTAGGGACGCAGTGAGTATCTCCATCGCTGCGCAGATTTTGACGACACCACTGACCCTCTATTATTTTGGACAGTTTCCCACCTATTTTTTACTGGCAAATTTACTCGTCGATTTCCCTTCAACATTAGCTATGTATCTAGGCTTTGTAATGACGGTCAATCCTTTGGATTGGCTCAATGAGATCCTGGGAATACTTTTGGAAAATTTAATCGGATTTATGCTTTATTGTCTGCAATCTGTTGATAGTCTTGCCTTTTCAACGATCAAAATCAATATCATTGATAAGGGCCTACTTTTTCTTTCCTATGCTGCTATTTTTTCCTTTTTATATGCCTATCAATGGAAGGACAATAAGTATCACTATTTAGGATTCTTTTGTGTCGCTGGGATGCTGATCATAGATATCCACGGTCGGGTTATCGACAGGAATATTGAGCGATTTCGGGTATATAATACGAGAAATGAGTTGACCATGGCTTATTTTAAGCATCAACAGGCTGTTATTTACAGCACTTTTGATTCGTTGAATCATAAAGCCCTGCAATATGCTTGCGGCCGCGAAATCCGGGTATTGGCCTCAGAAGATCATGTTCAATTTGTTCCATTGGGAAATGCAGGGAAAAGAGTGAATTATTTGATCGCGTTGCCAATAGGAAAGGTAATCATTATGGAACATTTTGAAGAGGTATTACCAACCGCAGATCTACTGATTGTCAGAAAAAATGCCATTCAAAAATTAGCTGCTGCAGTATCCCTTATTTCACCCAAACAGGTTATTCTCGATGGCTCCAATTCTTTGAAGAAATCACTCCGCGCAAAGGTCATACTCGACAGTCTAAGGATAAAGAATTATATCATAAAAGATAATTTTGCGTATGTTTGGGATAAGGAGAGCTTATGACTTTAGATAGCATATCAATCTTAAGACAATATTGGGGGTTTGAATCCTTTCGGCCATTGCAGGAAGAAATTATTCAGTCAGTAATTTCTGGTAAAGATACACTTGCTTTACTACCGACAGGAGGGGGGAAATCCATCTGTTTTCAGGTGCCGGCATTGATGATGGAGGGCATCTGCATTGTTGTGACACCCCTGATTGCGTTAATGAAGGATCAGGTGGAACATCTGAAGAAAAATGGTATCCAGGCTGTCGCTATTTATTCGGGGATGAAAAAAAGAGAAGTGGATATCACTTTAGATAATTGTGTCTATGGAAAGATAAAGTTTCTTTACCTTTCCCCGGAACGTTTGTATAGTGATCTTGTTAGAGAGCGGATCCGGTTTATGAATGTTAATCTGTTTGCCATAGATGAAGCGCATTGTATTTCGCAATGGGGATATGATTTTAGACCGCCCTATTTGGAGCTGGCCAAACTGAAAGAGCTTCACCCTAAAGTACCATTTTTGGCACTGACCGCAACAGCGACCGAACGGGTTATTGCCGATATACAACAGAAACTCAATTTTCCAAAGCAAAATGTATTTGTCAAAAGTTTTCTTCGGGACAACTTGGCTTATATGGCGATTGAGGAAGAGGACAAAATGGGCCGGATGCTGCGTATTATTCATAAACTAGGCGGGTCAGGTATCGTATATGTTCGAAATCGAAGAGAGACGCAGGAAATAGCCCGTATTTTGATCAACAATGGAATTGCATCTGACTATTATCATGCGGGATTACCGGGGCAGGAGCGGGATCGTAAGCAGGATGAATGGATGTCGAATGCTGTACGTGTAATTGTTGCTACAAATGCTTTTGGTATGGGAATCGATAAACCCGATGTTCGCTTTGTCATTCACCTGGACCTACCTGATTCGCTGGAAGCGTATTATCAGGAAGCCGGTAGGGCAGGACGTGATGGTAAAAAAGCTTATCCGGTTATTCTTTATCAAAAGAACGATGAAAGAAAACTTGTTGATACATTGGAGGCTAGTTTTCCAGATGTTCCTTTCATACAGCAGACTTACCATTATTTATGTAATCATTTCCAGATTCCGTATGGTGCTGGTGAAGGGCTTACGGTGGATTTTGATGTGGTTACCTTTGCTAAAAAATATCAATTGCCTTTGGTGCCGGTAATGAATGCATTAAAGTTTTTGGAACGCGATGGCTGGTTGACATTGTCAGAAGCAGTGACGATACCTTCACGTTTCAAATTTGAAATTGACAGCACAGAGTTGTACAAGATTCAGGTGCAATATGTCAAATATGATAAATTGATCAAAGCAATTTTACGTACTTATGGCGGCGTTTTTGAGAACTATATCCTAATTAACGAATATGAATTTGCAAATAAACTTGGCGTTCCATACGGTCGGGTAGTAGAGCTTCTCAAATCGCTGGAAGCATTGGAAATAGCTAGTTATCTCCCTTCTACGGACGCTCCGCAGTTGACTTTTTTGCAAAATCGAGTTGATTACAAGCATCTGCATATCGATCATATTTTCATCCGGGATCGTCATCAGGTGAAAGAGGAGCAGGTCAATGGAATGATAGATTATTTGGAACAAGCAAATTGCCGTAGTCAGTCATTATTACTTTATTTTGGAGAAAAGAATGCTGGTTTTTGCCAGGTATGTGATCTTTGTTTAATACGTATACACAAAGAAAACCAACGAGCTCAAATCAAGGAAGAGATAAAGAACAGCTTACTTGCCACATCTAAAAATCTTCACGATCTTGTTGATAGTTTAACCCTTGGAACTGAAAAAAGAAGAATAGAGGTTATCCGGGAACTACTGGATGCCGAAGTAATTCGTTTGGAGGATAAGCTCTATTCCTGGAATACGGTATTTTGATTATTTTTCTATGGGAAGATTAAGTTCTTCACGGCCCCATTCAGACCAGGAACCATCGTATACACGTATGTTTGGATGACCTGAAATATAGGATGCAAAGGCTAGGATAGAAGCTGTCACTCCCGAACCACAGGAAAATACATATTCCTTTCCTGTTTTGAATTGATCAAAATGCTGCTTGAGTTGGTCAACTGGTTTATAGTAAATACCGTCAAGCAATTCCTCGAAAGGCAAATTTTTAGAGTGGGGGATATGCCCGCCGTTCAGTCCTTTTCGGGGCTCGGCAACTAAGCCAATAAATCTTCCTTTACTTCTTGCATCGAAAATGCTTATAGCTGATGACTTATAGTGTGCCAGGATATACTCCTTGTCGGCATACAGGTTTTTCTGAAAATGTGCTTTAAAGTTTCCCGTTTTTCGCTGTTGCTTATAATTGTCTGCTAGGTCAAATTTGTTTTTTTTCCAAGCGGGCACTCCTCCATTTAGAATATACACCTGATCAAACCCCATCACCTTAAACATCCACCAAGCACGCGGACTGGAGTACACCCCCCATCTATCATATAAAACTACGATGCTGTCCTGATCAATACCCAAGGCTTGGGCTTCAGTTTCAAACACCTGTTGTGATACCAGTGTATGTGGTAATTTAGCTGTGTGGTCAGAAAACTTTCCCTCGATATCAAAAAATAATGAATTTGGCAGTAATTCTAAATTTGAATCTTTTAAGGATTGGCCGACTTTATCGATGGTACAGTCAAGTAGGATCACATTGTCGTCTCTTGTCAATGTATCCCGAAGTTCGGATGGATTAATTAAGGCTGATCTGAATGACATAACAATTATTCTTATGTATACAAAATTACAAAGCAGACCTTTAAAAACAAAGCGGCTGTCCTTTTGGAACAGCCGCTTTTTATGGATTGAAAATACTAATTACTTAGCGTTTTTGTCATTTTCCATTTGCTCTTTCAATTGAGCTAACACGTCTAAGTCGCCTAAAGTAGATTTTTCAACAGAATCTTTTACTTTTTTAACAGCTGAAGATTCAGCTTTAGCGTCTTTTTTACGGTTGTTAGACTCTTCTTTGCGAGCTTCTTCTTTCTCTTCTTCCCAGATACGAGAGTGAGAAATTACCAAACGTTTGTTCTCTTTGTTGAACTCGATGATTTTGAATGAAGTAACTTCATCAACTTTCAATGAAGAACCGTCTTCTTTAACAGAGTGTTTAGAAGGACAGAAACCTTCAACACCGTATTGTAGCGCAACGATATCACCTTTGTCACCAACTTTGATCACAGTACCTTCGTGGATAGAACCTTCAGTGAAGATTGTCTCGAAAGTATCCCAAGGGTTTTCTTCCAATTGTTTGTGACCTAAAGATAATTTACGGTTTTCTTCATCTAATTCTAATACAACTACGTCTAATGTTTCACCAACTTTAGTGAATTCGTTAGGGTGGTTGATTTTTTTAGACCAAGAAAGATCAGAGATGTGGATCAAACCGTCGATACCTTCTTCTAACTCAACAAATACACCGAAGTTAGTCATGTTTTTAACAACAGCTGTTTGTTTAGAGCCTACAGGGTAACGCTCAGTGATGTTTTTCCAAGGATCTGGAGTCAATTGTTTGATACCTAAGCTCATTTTGCGCTCGTCACGATCTAAAGTTAAGATCTGTGCTTCGATCTCGTCACCAACTTTTAAGAACTCTTGTGGAGAACGTAAGTTTTGAGACCAAGACATTTCAGAAACGTGGATCAAACCTTCAACACCAGGGATGATTTCTAAGAAAGCACCGTAATCAGCAACTGTTACGATTTTACCTTTCACTTTAGAACCAACTTCTAATGCTGTATCTAAAGATTCCCAAGGATGCTCAGATAATTGTTTCAAGCCTAAAGCGATACGTTTTTTCTCGTCATCAAAATCTAATACAACAACGTTGATTGTTTGATCTAGAGATAAAACTTCTTTTGGATGCTCGATACGGCCCCAAGAGATATCTGTGATATGCAACAAACCGTCAACACCACCTAAGTCGATGAACACACCGAAGTCAGTGATATTTTTAACAGTTCCTTCTAATACTTGACCTTTTTCTAATTTAGCAACGATCTCAGATTTTTGGTTTTCTAAGTCGTTTTCAATTAACACTTTGTGTGATACGACAACGTTTTTGAACTCGTGGTTGATTTTAACAACTTTGAATTCCATTGTTTTACCTACGTATACATCGTAGTCACGGATAGGTTTGATATCGATTTGAGATCCAGGTAAGAATGCTTCAACACCTTTGATGTCAACGATAAGACCACCTTTAGTACGGCTCTTAACGAAACCAGTAATGATTGCATCATTTTCCAATGCCTCATTGATAGCTTCCCAAGATTTTTGAGTTTTAGCACGTTTACGAGAAAGTACTAATTGACCGTTAGCATCTTCTTGAGATTCAACGAATACGTCAACTTTGTCACCAATTTTTAATTCTGGTAAGTCGCGGAATTCGGATAAAGAAACTAAACCGTCAGATTTGAAACCAACATTTAAGACAACGTCTTTGTTGTTGATAGAAACGACAGTACCTTCGATAATTTCACCTTGGTTAACTTGGTTGAAAGTATCAGCGTATTGTGCTTCAAGTTTAGCGCGTTCAGCATCGCTATAATTTCCGAAACCTTTGTCATTTGCATCCCAGTCAAATTCACCTTCTGGTGTGATCCAAGTGTTTGATTTGATTTCGTCGATTAAGTTTGAATCAGCTTCTGATTCAATTTTTTCGGTGTCTTTCACTACTTTAGTGTCAGCACCTTGTAGCTCTGCGTTTTTCGCTGCTAATTCTTTTTCTGCTTCTTGTTTTTTTGCCATTAATTAATTTTCTCCTTTTTCCTACGTTGTAGGAGTTGCAAAGGTACAAAAAAACTTTTAATGCAAAATTTTATTTTTCTTATTTTATTGAAGGACTTTCAGTTATAGCTTGTTGTCGAATAACTTGGCTGCGGAGGGCAAAACAGGTTTTTCATTGACCAGCGAGCGAGCTGAGCCCCATAAGCACGTTCTATTTGTCAAAAAATCGCCCTTAAAACACAGGTACAGCCTATTCGTTGTTTTTTTTAAATGAGTTGAAGATCCGAGGCTTGGCAATTACGATGGTCTGTTTGGATAATGCTATTGCTGCATTCAACTCATAGCCCAACAATAGTATCAGCGTATTGAGGTAGATCCATAGCATAATGACGATTAGCGTTCCGATCGACCCATATAATTTATTGTATGCACCGAAATGATTAATATAGAACGTGAAAATTGAGAAGGTCAAAATAGCCAAAATCGTAGCCATGGATGCTCCCGGGCTAAACAATTTCCATTTGTTAGATGTAGAAGGACCAAACTTATAGATGCAGCTTACCGTAAAGAAATAAATAGCAAAGATAATAATCCATCGTGCAAGCTTTAACAGAGTCGCCCACATGCTGGATTTAATACCTGTAGTTTCTTTAAGATAGTCTATTGTTACACCCGCGATGGTAAATACGGTCATCCCAACGGTGAGGGCAAAAATAATCAGAAAAGCTAATGTTAGCGCAATGAGTCTTTTTTTTACCCAAGGTCTTTTTTCCGTCATTAAGGAAGCTTTATTGAATGCATTCATTAAGGATGCCATACCATTCGTCGCAAAATAGGCTGCGAAAAGAAAACCGAAGGAAAGGAGCCCCCCATTCTGGTTTTTAATAATGTCTTCTAGGGTAGTTTCGACGACAAGGAACGCATTTTTTGGAATCACCACCGCTAAAAAATCCAGTAATTGTTCCTGAAAGTTGTTGATCGGAATATAAGGAATTAATGTAAATAGAAAGATGATGCCGGGAAATATGGCCAACAAAAAGCTATACGATAATGAGGAGGCCTTACTGACGATTGAATCCCTGGAGAGTTCCTGAAAGAAGAATACGGCCACCGTATAAAGGGGAAGCGAACCAAAGCCCGGCAACACAACCCCTTTGCTCCATTCGATTAGTCTAAAATAAGGTTCAAAATTTAATAGCCATTGGTGGAATTTCCCCATATCAATTAAAATATTTACTCATCTTATCCTGGAAGATCTGGGGCGGCATGCAAGGTTTGTTCTTTTCCATATTAACAAACACCAATGTTGTCTCGCCTTGATTAAGCAGTTCGCCACTTTCGTTAAAAAGCTCATATTCGAAAATAATACGTACCGCCGGTTTCTTACGAATCGTTACCCGGATTGTTATCAGATCATCATACTTGCCCGGTTTGAAATACTTTGTTTTCATCTCTGTGACAGGTAACATGACGCCCATTTCTTCCAGTTCTTTATAAGATATTCCTGTACTTCTCAGCATTTCAGTTCTCGCTATCTCGTAAAAGGCAGCATAATTGCCATAATAAACATAACCCATTTGGTCGGTTTCGGCATAGCGGACGCGGATCTGATGGTCAAATACAAACATTATTTCTTGATATTTCTGGCGTCTAAGGCTTGTTGGAATTTTCGCGCATTGACCAGATGTTCTACTTCTGTTTTTGCAAAATTATGATAACCCGAAAAATCATCCTTTGCACACATATAGATGTAGTCATGTTGCTTGAAATTTAGAACAGCATCAATAGCGGCGATACTCGGGATCGAAATAGGGCCCGGAGGCAAGCCCCTATAGATGTAGGTATTGTAGGGGTTGTCTGTTCTTAAATGTTTATTTAGGACTCTTCGGATCGTAAAATCATTGTTCGCAAAAATCACTGTTGGATCAGCCTGTAAGAGCATACCTTTTTTGAGGCGATTTAAATATAAGCCAGCGATCATGGGCATTTCGTCCTGGTGCAAAGCCTCCCCTTTAACAATAGAAGCCAATGTGCTCACCTGTTGTTGAGTGAGGTTAAGTGCTTTTGCCTTAGCAATGCGATCTGCATTCCAGAATTTTTTCCACTCATCATCAAATCGGGCAATCACCTTTTCTGGACTTGTATTCCAGTAGATTTCGTAGGTATTAGGAATGAAAATTGAAATCAGGTTCTCTTTGGTAAAACCAAACTTTTGAGCAATGGCTTCATCATTCAGTACCGCAATAAATTGTGCAGAATCAGCCTCAAAGTTTTTGCCTAATAACGCAGCCATATTTTCCTTTAGTCGGACATTGGCAAATCTAAACTTCACAGGTTCCTGGTAGCCGCCGATCAGATTGCCGATCAAACGCCGGTTGTTCATCCCCGGACTTAATAGATAGCGGCCCGGTTTTACGCTTTGTTCGTACTTTTTATATTGTGCTGCACGTTCGAAAGAAGCGATATCATCCAAAAGACTGGAGTCTTGAATCGATTTGAGAACATCTTCGTATTTAGCGCCTTCATGAATGTAAAGATATTTTTTCTCTCCAGAAACGTTTGAGGCAAAGAAAGCCTTATAAAATGTCCATGCAAAATACCCCCCTACAAGAATGACGATTAATGCAACAATTTTTAACCAACTTGGTATTCCTTTTTTATTTTCCATCAGAATTACTTTTTAGATCTGTAATGAAACCTTCATGGACATATGACTCATCATTTATGCAAATGATCTATGCTCATGAAGGTTTCACACTGGCTTTAGAAGCCTAGACTATTTGCTTTATTTTCCTTTTTTTGCCCCGCTGCAGGTGCTGTATTTGAAGACTTGGCCGGAGGGGTATTTGTTGTCGTTTTTGTTGTAGCAACTGGCTTCGCCGCAGGCGGGGTCGACTGTGTCGGATTCACCTGTGGCTTTGGAGTCGTTGTCCCCCCAGAGCTACCGCTTGTAGGTGAAGGTGCTGTCAGTGAAAGTGTCACATCTATTTTTGCCCCCAAGCTCGTTAATCCCTTTTCTACCCCTGGAGATTGTACACTGATCACAGCTGTTGTGGTATCGGTAACGTTGGGATCATAGGTCACAGTTCCTAAACCAAGTCCGGCACCAGAAAGCGCAAATTTAGCTTCGTTCAAAGGGAGGCCGATCAGGTTGGGAATTTCAACTTCATTCGCCCCGAGGCCATTACCAAGGACAAGATCTATCCTAGAGCCTTTCGGGATCATTCGGCCATTTCGAATGGACTGACCTGCAAATTGAGCGTCTAACACAATATCCCGGGCAATATCAGCGACATAAGTAGTGTCACCTATTTTAAGATTATGATTTTTTAAAATAGCTGTTGCTTCGATCAGGGTCTTATCTTTTATATTCGGAAAAGAGACTTCCGGTGCCACCTGAGTGATAATGGTCAGATAAATTGTTCGACCAGATTTCACGTGAAATCCCTGCTCGGGATCCTGTTCGATCACGAGTCCCGGTTTGGCGTCCATCTGATAAACGGAGTCAATTTGATATTCCAATCCAGCATCTTCCAGTGCCTGGATGGCAGCGTTGATATGTAGGCCCTTTATTTTCGGAACTGCAATGGATTCATCATGTTTAGTATATATTTTCAGCCCGACATATACCGCAAGAAATAGGCAGACTATCGCGACGAATGCGGCAATGAGATTTTTTCTGAATGTGGGTGTCTGAAGATATTGTACGACTTTGGACATTACTGTATTTGATAAAAATGAATTCTGCATAGAACCGCAATATTGAAGCCAATTTTGCAGAATGGTTAAATAAAATTATTCCTCACAAAATTATTCGTTTTTCCGTGTATAGCAAATTATATTTGCTATTCGAATCGCTAAAATTTATGAAAGCAAAAATAGCATTAATAACTGGAGGTTATACAGGGGAGGCCGAAGTTTCTTTTAAAAGCGCCGCCTTTGTCAATTCCCAACTCGATCATGACAAATACGATGTATACCTGATTACGATTTCAAAAGACGCATGGTTTTATACCGATAAAGATGGTCAGCAGTATCCTATACAGCGTGAAAGCTTTACCTTACCATTAAATGGGGAAACGATCAGTTTCGACTTAGCCTTTATTATGGTTCATGGCGTACCGGGCGAAGATGGTAGACTACAGAGCTACTTTGATTTGCTGGATATTCCTTATACTTCATGCGATGCACTGACGTCAGCTCTGACGATGAACAAGGGCTATACGAAGGCGATCTTAAGTGATATTCCTGAATTGTATCTGGCCAAATCTGTTTTATTATTTGAATCACAACGAGGGGAAGCCGTTAGCACGGTAGAAAGTAGTCTTTCCCTTCCATATTTTGTAAAACCGAACGCTGGTGGAAGCAGTATAGGGATGACAAAAGTGAAAGAATCTATTCAGCTACAGGAAGCTATTGACAAAGCCTTTGATGCCGAGAATACAGGAAAGCAGGTCATTGTTGAGGAATTTGTAACGGGGCGGGAATTCTCGGAAGGAATATTCCGTAATGCAAAGGGAGAATTGGTCGTATTGCCAGCAACAGAGGTTCGTACGACACGTGAATTTTTTGATTTTGAGGCGAAGTATATCCCTGGTTTGACAGAGGAAATTACACCAGCAGACCTGACTACAGAGCAGCAAGAACGTGCCGCCCGTATTCTGAAGGAAATTTATGTTAGATTAAATTGTAAAGGTATGGTACGTGTAGACTTCTTCCTGGAAAATGGCACCGATAACTTTTATTTTATTGAGATCAATACTATTCCGGGGCAGACAGCACAAAGTTTTATCCCACAACAGGTACGTGCATTTGGTATGAAAGAAGGTGACTTCTATGCCGAATTGATCGAAAGTGCTTTGTTGTCCGCTAAATAGCTAATGGACGGGGGTGTTTTCCTGATTCTATTTCATCCGCATGTATAGAAATGAACTACCTTTGTGTCGGGGTAACAAAAAATATCAATTTTGACATACAAAAGGGCTTTCAAAAATCTGAAAGCCCTTTTGTATTATTTTCTGAAATCAAACTTGGATAAATCAGGTTTGATTTTTTTTGTTCTTTTTAATTCTTCCTGATAGATAAGCTGGCCGATGTTTTTCAAAAATGGATAGGTGACGGTCTCGTATTCATAAATGCCGTCGTTGTAAATTCCGTTTTCATTGGATTGGACAACAACAGCAAGGAGAAATTCAACACCCTGTTCGAAATCTACAATATAGGCATTATCTATATTATAGCCGTAGGAGTCACCATATTTATTGAAAATACGGATATTGGGATTTAGCTTTGCCTCTTTTTCGCGACCATAGAAGAGCAATTTGCTGTAGGTTGGCCAGAACTCTGTGGTATCATATTTTGGGAAATCCGATTCAAACGGATAGCGGGACATATAATCGTAGAGCAGGTTATAATCTTCTTTTTGTAAATTAAACCTGTCTTTGCTTTTAAATGCCTCTGGAAATAATAATTTCTTCAGGACCAGTTGTTGATCCTCTAGCGCATACACATTGAGGCCTTCAAAGCTCCATGGCTCATGGATAAGTTCATCTTTATCATTCATGTAACCTTTTCCCTGAAGCGTATTGGCTAATTTGATGTCATAGTCTTTGGGGTCAAATTGTTCTTTCTGCTGGTAGACAATATGGTCATCCTTATAGAACGTGAAGGGATTCGTATGCTTGGCCCAGATTCCTTTGTCACCTATAGCAAGCCTGTTGACAATCCGGCTATATTTGGTCTCATATTTTTTCAATTTTGCATTTAATTCAGCACGGCCAATAAATTCGAATAGCCTATTTTGGGCATCATTATCGCTGGTCAATAGTATCTTTTTTACATATTGGGCGATAGATGGCAGTCCGTTGGCCGCTGACTCATCTACAGCTACTTTGGTTTGTTTTTCAAAAGCAGAATCAATACGCAGCGGCGTATCTTTAGTCAGCCCATTAATATGTAAGTCATTAATTTTTTCCAGTGCCAAAATCGCAGTTGGCAGTTTCACAGTACTCGCTGGATAGAAGTACCAATTGGGATTCAGCCGATAACTATAAGACCGGAAATGCGGAATATTGGATTTATCACGGTCAATTTGTGTGTACAGGATCTGTACCTCATGTTTTGTCGGATGATTTAATATTTGCTGGAATAGATCAGGGCGGCTCTGAAGTAATTTTTCCAGGTATACGGTATCTATCTTTTGAGCATATGTCTTGGACATCAGTATAATGAAAACAAGAGATAAATATTTTAACATTCCAATGGTTATTTTCTTTTGTATACCTCAAAGGTATAGCTGAACGCATGCTTATCATCTGCCTGATGCGGTTCCGCAGAAATCATTTCCCAGTCTTCCGATGATAATGCAGGAAAAAACGCATCACCTTGGATCGTTGTGTGTACACGGGTCAAAAGCACCTTGTTTGCCAGCGGTAAGGCTTGTTGATAGATATTAGCTCCACCTATGATAAATACCTCACGTTCATCGCGGCAATATAAAAGGGCTTCCTGGATGCTGTTGGCAACATCGATATCTGCTCCTTGGAAATCTGCATTACGTGTGATGACGATATTTCTTCGGTCGGGTAAGGCTTTTCCTATTGACTCAAAGGTTTTTCTGCCCATCAGGACCGAATGTTCAATGGTATTTCTTTTAAAATATTTAAAGTCGTTGGGTAAATGCCAGGGCATCTGGTTATTGATGCCGATCGCATTATTTTCCGAAGCAGCTACGATTAATGTGATCGTTGGGTTACTCATCTTGTGTCGTGTAGATTAGTCGTATTTTGTGTAAAGTGGTATCATGCAAGGAAAAGCTTCCTAAAGGCCTTCTTAAACCGCAACAGGAGCCTTTATATGTGGATGTGATTCGTAATTTAACAATTCGAAATCTTCGAATTTGAAATCAAAAATGTCTTTTACCTCGGGGTTTATCTTCATTTGAGGCAAAGGCTTTGGATCGCGGCTCAACTGTAGTTCAGTCTGTTCAAAGTGATTGCTATAGATATGTGCATCGCCCAATGTATGGATAAACTCAGCGGCTTCCATATCACAGACCTGCGCCACCATCATTGTCAACAGCGCATAAGAAGCAATATTGAAAGGTACGCCTAAAAATATATCAGCGCTACGTTGATAAAGCTGACAGGACAATTGGGGTTTCATAATCCCCTTTTCAGGTTGTGCCGGTGCTACATAGAATTGAAAGAAAGCATGACACGGAGGTAAGGCCATATGTTCAATCTCGGCAACATTCCATGCTGAGACGATGATTCGACGGGAATCCGGTGAGTTTTTTAGTTGGTTGATCACCTGTGTGATCTGATCGATATGACGACCGTCAGGCGTTGGCCACGAGCGCCATTGCGAACCGTAAACCGGGCCTAAGTTGCCCTGCTCATCTGCCCATTCATCCCAGATGCTTACTCCATTTTCTTTCAAATACTGGATATTGGTTTCGCCTTTCAGAAACCAGATCAGCTCATGGATGATGGATCTAAGGTGCAGCTTCTTTGTGGTTACTAAAGGAAATCCTTCCTGAAGATTGAAACGCATCTGATACCCAAAGACACTCTTGGTACCGGTACCGGTACGATCCGTTTTTACAACACCATTCGTGTATACATGTCTGAGTAAATCTAAATATTGTTTCATCTGTACGTTGTATTTATTAAATGCTTAATCTTTAAATCTTCTAGCGCCTAAGACTTTTCAAGATAGTCAAAACTAAGGAAAATCCTTATAACGAGAAAGTCAAAACTTAAAATGATAAGAAGGGTTACTGAAAAAAAATGTAATTTTGCAAAATATTATGGAGAATAAAAAAGTAGCTTTTTATACACTTGGATGTAAACTGAATTATTCGGAGACATCATCCATAGGACGTTTATTTAAGGAAGCGGGCTATGATACAACAGCGTTCAATAGCCGTGCGGACGTCTATGTAATCAATACATGTTCTGTAACGGACAATGCTGACAAGAAGTGTAGAAAAGTGGTCAAGGAAGCTTTAAAGCACTCTCCGAATGCCTATATTACTATTGTAGGTTGTTATGCCCAGCTAAAACCAAAGGAAATCGCAGAGATCCCAGGGGTGGACATGGTATTGGGAGCTGCCGAGAAATTTAATATCATTGAACATATCAATGATTTGACCAAACAGGAAAAAACAATTGTTTATAATGGCCCGATTGATGAAACCAATCAATTTGTATCAGCCTATTCCATTGGTGATCGTACCCGTACCTTTTTAAAAGTTCAGGATGGATGTGATTATTCCTGCACATTCTGTACAATTCCCCTGGCACGTGGTGGAAGCCGTTCAGGAAAGATTGAAGAGATTGTGAAACAGGCGGAAGAAATTGCGGCTTCGGGTGTAAAGGAAATTGTGTTGACAGGTGTTAATATCGGGGATTTTGGTATCCGCGATGGTAAACGCGAAGACCGCTTCCTGGATTTGGTAAAGGCGCTGGATGAGGTTGAAGGTATCGATCGGATACGTATTTCTTCTATAGAACCTAATCTTCTTTCAAACGATATCATCGAGTTTGTAGCGCAATCCAAAAGATTTGTTCCACATTTTCATATGCCATTACAGTCCGGAAGCAATAAGATTTTGGGTCTGATGCGTCGGAGATATAAACGCGAACTGTATACCGAACGAGTGGAATTTATCAAGTCTTTAATGCCGAACTGTTGTATTGGTGTTGACGTGATTGTTGGATTTCCGGGTGAAACACGTGAGGACTTTTTAGATACTTATAATTTCCTGAATAATATGGATATTTCCTATCTGCACGTTTTCACCTATTCTGAGCGTGAAAATACGATTGCAGCTCAAATGGAAGGAGCAGTACCGGGAGCACAGCGTAGTGATAGAAGTAAGATGTTACATATTCTTTCAGAGAAGAAACGTCGCGCCTTTTATGAATCACAGCTTGGCGCCCAGGGAGATGTCCTCTTCGAAGCAGATGAAAAAGATGGTTATATGCACGGTTTCTCCAAAAATTATGTCAAGGTGAGGACGTTGTATGATCCATTATTGGTGAACGAAGTTGTACCCGTTAAATTTATGGAAGTCACAGATACCTGTGAAGTAGAGGTAGAAGAAGTTCCAGAGACATTGGCACATTAGTTCCTGACCGAATTATATAGAATAAAAAGGGGTAATCTTTCAGAAGATTACCCCTTTTTCATGATCCAAAGCTTTATTTCCTTCTTCTTAGACGATTGTTGGTTTTCCGTTAGATATTAGAGTAGGGAATACCTGTCATCATGTTTTAAATAAATATTTTTGATTAGTGTGAACTGCTTTTCGCAGCATTTAACCAGATCACCGTACCCAAAATCAAAAGAACACCGATCCATTGTACAAACGAAACGGATTCATGTAATATAAAATAGGACATGCAGGTGGCGACAGGCAATTCCGCGGAACTTAATATTCCACCTAAGGAGAAGCCCGTTTTTGGCAAACCATAAGCAAATAGCAATGGTGGAATAACGGTGCCAAATAGCGATAGTATCAATCCAAAATGTAGAAAATTACCATCAAATCGACCATTAAATAAGTAGGTCGGTGGAAATAAGGTGAAAATCAAAATACAGGAACCTGTTACCATGATTGCACTCTTTTGTATCGGATGGTAATCATTACCTACGCGTCCATTCACGATCATAAAAACAGAATAAGCCGTTGCAGCCAGAATTCCAAATAGTAGGCCGGTTAAATTGAGATCTTCCAATCCCTTTTCGATGAGACCTGTGGCGAATAATGTTGCAAGCAGTACAATGCCGATGCCGATCAGATTATTTTTTGATGGCTTTGCTTTGAAAAAGATAAACTCAATGACTACGCCTATCCATATATACTGCATCAGCAGAACAATAGCCAGTGAAGCGGGAACCAGCTGCACACATTTATAGTATAAGACGCTCACCAGCCCTGTTGATGTGCCGCTGATTAAGATTTTTATCCATGAAGATTTTTTAGTTGAAGATTGGAAGGTTTTTCCAGAAAATAACTTGATCGCTATAAAGATAAGCCAAAGCATAAGCATTCCAAATAATACCTGAATACCTGTTACCTCTCCCAAAGTAAGTCCTTGGCCATATGCTTTTTTTACAAATGTTGATAATATCCCAAAACTGCTCGCACCTAAAAAGACGGCTAATGCACCTTTTAATTTTTCCATTCTCAAATAAATTAGGCGGCAAAGTTACGATTTCTGGACAATTCTTTTTCCGATCCGACGTTCTTGGTAAGGAAAAATGATAAACCCGGAACTATTGATGAGGTATCTATTGAGACTTTAAAGAAAGTGAAACAATAATGGTTGCCGGATCTATGGAATCATCTTTTTGCTACTGATCGTATTTGAATAAAATAGAGCGAATGAATAAATTGTTTTTTACGAAGGAGGTAAATAGGTTGTATATCAAGGGCAATTTATTTAAGTTTGTCCTGCAGGAAAGTAAATCGTACAGCATGATTGCAAAGTCTTATTTTATCTTCTTTTTAAGCGCACTACTATTCTTGAGCAGCTGTTCAACGAAGAAAAAAGTAATGACCTCGGGATCCCGTTCCTCCAATGGCTCAGTGCTGACAGATGCAAGCTCGGCACGCGGGAAAACCTTTTCAGGTTCCAGTCTTAATAATTACGCTTCTTTACTGAATGTAAGTGTCAAAAAACTAAACCCGCAGCTTTATTCTTTTATAGATGACTGGATGGGTATACCACATCGCATGGGCGGGCAGACCAAACGTGGTGTGGACTGCTCCGGATTTGTCAATCTGCTATATATTGAAGTGTATAAAGGCAATCTCCCACGGACATCCCGAGATATGGAGGGTATCGTAAAAAGAAAGAAACCTGAAAAACTAGAGGAGGGTGACCTGGTGTTTTTTTCCTTTGGTAAAAATGGAATAGACCATGTGGGTGTGTATTTACACAATAATAAATTTGTACATGTATCCACACGCAAAGGGGTTATTATTTCCGATCTTACGGATAGCTGGTATGCCAGAACTTTTGTAGATGCAGGTTCTCCAAAGATCTAACAAGGTGAAATCCATGTAGCTTTTATGTCATATCTTGACATAAACTTTTATACCCTATATAAATCCTTATTTTTGTCAAAATTTTATAGAAATGACAATAAAGAGTAAAAAGATTTTTTTAGGCCTTTGTATTATTGTGCCATTTTTGATGTATTGTGTTTATTACTACAGCAATATGATAAAAAATGCGCCCTTCCGTTTTGCTGATTTTGAATCAATTGAATTCAAATATGGCGAACCGAATCACATGGTCAATGAATACAATTCAAAAACGCGTATCTATAAATATTTGGACAAACAAGATTCTTTAATTACCGATACCGTAAAGTTTACAAAAGACGATCTATTGTACCTGCACCGTAAGGCAATGGAGCTAGGATTTTGGAATTTGGATACAGATATGACCGGTCCAGAGTGGAAGAAAGATTCCATTAATTCCAAAGTGCCCCGTTTTTATCTGGAATATAATTACAAAGATAAATCAAAACGTGTCACTTTAGATGCAGACTTTGCAGGCAACCCACGGATGCATGATGCCGCGAAATCGATGATAGACGAAGTAAACCGTATGTTAGCGACCGCACAAGCTAGATAATAACGATAATTATTTTTTTGAAGGAGCGACCAATCATTTGGTCGCTCCTTTTTTTATTCTTTCTATCAATTTAATGTTGATTTTCTTGTATACAGAGCGGTATTGCCCTTCATACTTATGCAAAGGCTGAAATTGAGCAACACGTTCGATGTAATAATAACAGAAAATTCAAGGAAAATGCTTTGGGAAAACTTGATATCAAGTGGAAGGCAAATTCATAATAAACAGTATACTAACAGGGACTTGATAGGGACCTCATTCGGACTTCATTCGGACCTCATTCGGATAAATACGTATAAAGTCCGATTTAAATCCCTATTATATAAGAACTAATTAAGTGTTATTTGTAAAGTTGTCCGCTCTTTGATACGCGTTTATGTTTACGAATTCTTTATATTCAATTGATATTGTCTTAATGGTAATAGGGTACTTTAGCGGCAAAACTAACGTTCGATATGAAAACATTTATGGCATTGGCCATTTCTTTGGCGCTGACCCAGACAGTGCAAGCACAAGAATTTGCAAAGGGAAAAGTTTTTCTCGATGTAAACAGAAATGGAAAACTAGATAAGAATGAGAAGGGGATAGCATCTGTTTCGATCAGCAACGGTCGCGAAGTAGTTGCTACAGATAAAGATGGTAACTATCAATTACCAGTTGGAAATGATAATATCATTTTTGTTGTCAAACCTTCTGGATATGCCCTGCCCCTTGATGAAAATAACCACCCGAAATTCTATTCTATACACAAAGTCAATGGCAGTCCTGCATCAAAATACCCCGGTGTTGCGGCGACAGGGAAAATTCCTGCTAGCTTGAACTTTGCTTTATATCAACAGGAAGAGCAACCTAATTTTTCTGCTTTTGTGTTTGGTGACCCACAAGCCTATACCGAGGAAGAATTGGGATTTTTTAAGGATGGCATCATTAATGAAATCGCTGATAAATCTGTCGCTAAATTCGGAATCAGCTTAGGGGATTTGGTGGGTGACGATCTATCCCTTCAACCAAAATATAAATCGGTCATTTCGACGATGGGCCTACCTTGGTACAATGTGATGGGGAATCACGATATGAATTATGATGCCAAAACTGACAGTCTTTCAGATGAGTCTTTTGAGCGTACTTTTGGCCCCAATAATTATTCCTTTAATTATGGAAATGCACACTTTATCGTATTGGACGATATCATTTATCCCAATCCACGCACTGGAAAAGGTTATCTCGGCGGTTTTAGAAAGGATCAATTGGATTTTGTTGAAAATGATCTAAAACAGGTGGATAAAGACAAATTGATTGTCCTTTCCTTCCATATTCCGTTATACCACGAAAATTCGAATGTGTTTCGCAATGAAGATAGGCAGCGTCTTTTTGATATCTTAGCTCCCTTTAAACATACACTTTCACTTTCAGCACATACACATTTCCAACGTCAATATTTTTATGGACAGAAAGATGGTTGGAAGCAGGAGCAGCCACACCACGAATATAATGTCGGAACCACATCCGGGGATTGGTATTCAGGCGAACTAAATGAGAAAGGAATTCCGGTTTCCACCATGCGGGACGGTACACCAAAGGGTTATGCCGTGTTGAAAATCGAAGGTAATCAATATAGTTTCGATTACAAAGTCGTAGGAAAGCCAGCAAGCTATCAGATCGATATCTATGGCGCGTCAGTAGTACCGGAGAAGTACACGAAAAGATACCCGATTTATGCAAACTTCTTCATTGGTAGGGAAGGCGATAAAGTTGCCTATAGAATTAACCAAGAAGATTGGAAAGAGATGGAATATGTTAACGAGAGTGATCCCGCTTTCTTAAAAGCGCTGGCAAAATATGATACTGCTGAAGAGTTGATGACAACGCGCCGTCCATCCAACCCAGAAAAATCCAGCCATCTATGGATGATGAATTTGCCGAAACTTAAAACTGGAACATATCAGCTTGAAATCAGGGCTACCGATATGTTTAACAGGGAACATTTTGCTACGAAAAGCATTGTTGTGAAGTAAATACATCTTTACTGTTTCAGGAAATGGGGCTATCCGAAAAAAGGTTGGATAGCCACATTTTTATGCGATTTTACCCCCGCTTACCAAAAACATCATTTCAGCTATTTCATTCTCTAATAGATTGACTTGATTTTTTGGATGCCTATTCTAATCCAGATTAGCCCCCTTGATTTATAGCGATTGAAATCGTATGCTATTTACAGTGAATAAGGATAACCCGTTCAGTTTTTAATAGCAGTGTATTGGTTTGATAGAATGGTCGAATTTTGGTTTTATCAAGCAGAAACCGTTTTATTGATAAACGATGCAGAATAAATAATTTAAATAACTATTTATCGAATTGTTTTAAGTTTAAAGTTAACTTAAGATGCACTTAACATAGCAGCTCTATATTTGTGTAGAGTAATTTTTGATTCATAAAGAGTTAGGGTTAATGTGTAGATCTGTTGTGAAACACGTCTAAAAATTTAGTTTGTTTTTAAAGTGAAAAGGTAATCTCCCCGGATTACCTTTCACTGTTTTTATGGATAGCGCCTGTTATTGTTATTAATTCAATAGACTTATTTTATGTGCGCTTACATACTGTCTAAAATCATCTGAGGCGGGATTTTCAAAGATTTCGAGATCGAAGTATTTTGTTGCAGCAAAAAGATGGTCAAACACATCAGAGACAATCCCTTCATAGTATTCCCAACGTATATCATTGACAAAAAAGTAAAGTTCGATTGGTACCCCATGTTCGGTCGATGCCAGTTGTCGCACCATTAGCGGCATTGTTTTGTGAATATTGGGATTCTGACGCAGGTAGGTTAGCGCATAGGCCCTGAACATGCCCAGGTTGGTCATTTTTCGCCCGTTTATTGGACTGGAAGAATCAATCTGATGCCTACTGTTGAATTCATCGATTGTCTTTGCACGGTCTTCGATATAGGGACGGAGAATCTGTATATTCTTTAATCCTTCGATCTCCTCATTCGATAAAAAACGGATTGTGGAGATTTTAATATTGATTGCTCTTTTCAGGCGTCTTCCACCAGATTGTTGCATACCTCTATAATTTTTAAAGGAATCGGATAACAGCGTATGTGTGGGGATTGTCGTGATGGTCTTGTCAAAATTTTGCACTTTAACGTTGTTGAGATTGATTTCCTTGACGGTTCCGTCTGCACCGTATTTGGGCATTTCAATCCAATCGCCCACCCGTATCGAGTCATTGGCCGATACCTGGATACTTGCCACAAAACCTAGGATGGTGTCTTTAAAGACCAGCATTAGGATTGCCGAGGCTGCACCCAGTGATAAGAGAAATGACCAAGGGGAACTGCCTGTCAAGATCGAAAAACAGATCGTACCGCCAATGAAGTACATAACAATCTGACACACCTGTAGGTAGCTCTCCAGCGGTTTGTCGGCAAAGGATTTCTTTGTGCGTAAGATATCCCGGATACTTTTTAATAGGGAATGAATAATCAACAAGCTGACGATTGTGGTGGCAATAGCCAATAATTTGTTGATATTTTCTTTCCAATTTGGAAAGCCCATAAAGATAATAGGGATGATGTATTGCGCAGCTAATATGGGAACGAAATGGGCTATCAGCTTTAAGGTTTTATTCCGGATTAACAAATCATCAAATCTATTGGCACTTCGCCGGATCGCTTTGATCGTCAGTAACAGCAGTGTTTTTTTGCTGAAATAATCAACAATGATCAAAAATAAGATGACCAGCAATAATAAAATAATGGAGTTGATAAAATGATTGGTTTGGTTGTCCAACCCTAGATTTTTAATCCATTGAAAAGTCCAGTTATAAATTTGGGATTGAGAGTCCGTTAACAATTCCGTTGATGTGTTTTGCATCCTGCAAATATACAAAAAGCCGCATTTGCGGCTTTTTGTTATTTTGAATTTAGCGACTCACGTTCGTGCTTATGTCTAAAGAATAGCGCAAAAAGGACTGCGATAACCAGTGTGTAGATCGCGAAGGCAAGCCAGATGTCATGCCAGTCCTTGAGCATAAGACTATTGTTCAGTGTGCCGTCTGGCAATAGCGAGATACTTTTTTCTTTTAGGAAGTCCAGAAAGTGTGTATCGTTGATATCTGTATCCAAATAGCCGGCAAGATCCTGTCCATTCTGAAAGCTTCTGGTGAAAAAATGATCGATAATCCATCCGGAAGCAAAACTGCCGAATACGGCTCCAAAACCATTTGTCATCATCATAAATAAACCCTGTGCAGAACTCCGTATGCTTGATGTTGTCGATGTTTCCACAAATAATGAACCTGAAATATTGAAGAAGTCAAACGCCATTCCATAAACGATACAGGAAAGAATGATCATCCATAGGCCACCGGCAGGATCTCCGAATGAGAACAGTCCAAAACGTAATACCCAGGCAAACATGGAGATCAGCATAACTTTCTTTATCCCAAATCTCTTTAGGAAAAAGGGGATTGCCAAGATAAAAAGTGTTTCTGATATCTGTGAAATCGACATAATGATTGTTGAATATTTCACAACAAAAGATTCGGCAAATTTCGGGTAGAATTTAAATTCGTCAAGAAACACATCTCCATAGGCATTGGTCAACTGCAATGCAGCTCCTAAAAACATGGAAAATATAAAGAACAAAGCCATTTTATAGTTCCCAAATAATTTAAATGCTTCTAAGCCCAATAATTGTGTCCAAGAAGCATTTTCCTGTTGTAATTTTTTAGGCGGACATTTGGGTAAAGTAAAGGCATAGAGACTTAAGGCCAAGGCTGCTGTTCCAGCAATATAAAATTGGTAGGCAGTTGCTTTATTACCTGTTAGATTTGTGATCCACATCGCGACAATAAATCCAATGGTTCCGAATACGCGAATAGGGGGGAATGCCTTGACCAGATCGTAGTTGTTTTCATTCAATGCAGTATAAGCAATTGAGTTGGATAAAGCCAGGGTCGGCATATAGAAACACATCGCTGCGAGCATCGCATAAAAAAAAGTATTGGGGTCATTGACTTCCGGTAGATAAAAAAGAACAGCAGCATAACACAGATGCAGGATAAAATATAGTCTTTCAGCATTTATCCAGCGGTCTGCAATTATCCCCATCAGTGTTGGCATAAATAACGAGGCTATTCCCATTGTCGCGAAGATAGCGCCGAATTGGGTGCCATCCCATTGCTTTGTGCCAAACCAATAGTTAGCTATTGTAATCAACCATGCTCCCCAGACAAAAAACTGAAAGAAGCTCATGATGGTCAATCTTAATTTAATAGACATAAAACGATATTATTTAGAGTTTTTGTTTCGCTTTAGTGAGAGGAGTTATTTTCTTTTAGAAATCTCATCCCTAATCAAGGCTGCTTGCTCGTAATTCTCTTCCATTAATGCCTGGTTGAGTGCCTGTTCCAATTGCTCGTCCGTCAACGAAGAAAAAGGGTTGTTAGGAGATTTGGAAGGAGCCTTTTCTTCGATCTCAACCATATTAGGGTCTTGTACTTTGTTCGCTTTGTCCAGATTTTCCAAAAATGCGAATTCATGTCCCTCAATAATAATTCCTGCAGATGACATGATAAATTCGTAGGCGTAAATCGGGGCTTCGAATCGAACAGCCAAAGCAACGGCGTCGGAGGTACGGGCATCAATTTCGACTATTTTATTGCCGTCAGAACAAATAATCTTCGCATAAAAAATACCTTCAATCAGGTTATAGATAAGTACCTCAACGAGTTTAATGCCGAAAGATTCCGCGAAAGATTGAAATAGGTCGTGCGTAAGGGGACGGCTTGGAATCATTTTTTCTATCCGAATAGCAATCGCTTGGGCTTCATGGCTACCAATAATGATGGGCAATCTTCTGTTGCCCTCCACTTCTCCCAATACAAGGGCATAGGCCCCAGATTGTGTTTGACTATAGGATAAACCAACGATATCTAATCTGATTTTCTTCATTTTAATTCCAAAGCGGTCTACAAACTTAGATAAATTTGCTTTTATATGCAATTATAATTGCGTTACTTGTCAAACAAATTTATCGTCCTCTCGTTCGTAATCAAGACCTTTTTATCAGGAAAATAGTAAATATGCAAGGGCAAATAAAAACTCCCCATTCATTTTTTTATGAATGGGGAGAAAAATATGTTAATAAAGTTTAACTGCCTTTGTAAGCTTTTAAAGCCTGTGTCAATTTGGGGACAACATCGAAGGCATCGCCAACGATACCGTAATCGGCTACTTTAAAAAATGGTGCTTCGGGATCTTTGTTGATGACAACAATTGTTTTCGAAGAACTGACTCCAGCCAAATGCTGGATGGCACCTGAGATACCGATTGCGATGTACAGATTAGGGCTCACAACGATACCCGTCTGGCCCACGTGTTCAGAATGTGGACGCCATCCCGCATCAGAAACAGGTTTTGAACAGGCTGTGGCAGCACCAAGAACATCTGCTAACTCTTCGATCATCCCCCAGTTTTCAGGACCTTTTAATCCACGCCCTGCGGAAACAACGATTTCGGCTTCTGGTAGCGAAACTTTGTCTGTAGCACGAACAATCTCTTTAACAATCGTCGAAAAGTCGGCTTGGGTGACATTTGCCGTAAATGATTCTACTACCGCATGACCTCCGGTTTCCTTGGTCTCATAGGCATTGGGACTAAGGGCAATGACCTTGGTTGCTGCCGTCAATTCTACTGTGGCGAATGCTTTATTGGAAAATGCGGTCTTTTTAACCGTTAGTTTTTCGCCTTCGATTGTTGGTAAGGCTAATGCACCGTCTGCAAGTGCCGCATGGAGTTTTGCCGCAATCCGCGGGGCTAGGCCTTTACCCGAGAACGAATTAGACAGCACAAGCAGATTTGCCCCTGTACTCTTTACAGCCTCAGCGATAATACTGGCATAAGCCTGATTGACGAAAGAGGCGAGTTGCTCGTTATTGACTGTAAGTACTTTGGATGCTCCATAATTGCCCAGGGCAGCAAGTTCTTCCTGAGCGACATTGCCGATAGAAATGGCGACAAGATCAGTGTTTGTATTATCGGCGATGGCTTTCGCATAAGAAACTACTTCAAAAGCAGACTTTTTGAATTTTCCATCGGTATTTTCTACATATACTAGTATTGACATAGTTTTTTCGGAATTTAATGATTAAATAACTTTGGCCTCATCATGTAGCAGGGAAACCAGCTTTTCCACCTCTGCAGCATCGACGAGTTTTACAGTGCCGCGTGGAGCCGGCGTCTCATAATTGACAATGTGGGAAAGCGTATCCACTGTAGATGGCTCCAGCACATCCAAGGGTTTGGTACGCGCACTCATTATCCCGCGCATATTTGGGATCTTAGGCTCAGCGACTCCCTCAGCCGTGCCGACAACAATTGGAAGCTTAGCGGTTAAGACCTCTTTTCCGCCTTCTATTTCACGTTCTATACTGACCGCATCAGCAGCGACATCAACCTTTTTGGCAATTGAAACGGATGGTATATTCAGTAATTCGGCAACAATTGCACCGACCTGAGCACCATTATAATCGATGGATTCCCGTCCGGTCAAAATCAGGTCAAAAGCATTGTCTTTAGCGTAATTTGCAATTTGATTGGCTACAAACCAGGCGTCTCTTGGAACAGCATTAATACGTACGGCATTGTCTGCGCCTATAGCTAATGCTTTGCGGATGGTCGCATCGGTGGATGCATCTCCAACATTGATGACAGTCACTGTTCCTTTTCCACCTTCAGCCAATTCAACTGCCTTTGAAAGGGCAATCTCATCATAAGGGTTTATAATAAACTGCACCCCAGCTGTATTAAAGGCAGTGTTGTCATTTGTAAAAGTGATCTTCGATGTAGTGTCAGGGACATTACTTATACAAACTAATATTTTCATATACGATTGGTTTTACCCAAACTTACCATATTTTCTGTCAAATAAAAAGCCCCCGCCTTCTTAAAATTGTGGCTTGCTAGTTCTTTTTAATGTTATGTTATTTTGAATTTATGGTCGATAAATGCAGTTGTTTTTGTTGTATTCGTAATTTTGTGCGCGTATTTAATTGAATTTGTTAATTTTTTATTGAATCAATGCTCTTTTTTTTAATGAAAATCTTGCGTCAGGATAGTGTCATTTTGTATGCTAGCATAGTATTTTTTTTAAATCGGTGGATTCCTCAGCCTCTCGGATTGGATATTCAATAATGCACAAATCATTGCTCTAACTTGTTATATGTTTCGTCAAGTTGAAAAAGGAAACACTTTTTATACTGAGCTCCGATTTTCTCTTATGTAATCCTGGCAAAAACGAGTATGCGATTCAATTCAGGATATAACCCTTACGCAGACATTAAAATAATTGTTGACAGATGAAGGCAATTTTAGTTAAGTTTGAAATAAAAAAAGATATGTCAACACGATTGGATCAACTCCAAGAATTTTTGAAAGAGAGCCCCGAAGATCCTTTTTTAAAATACGCGATTGCTGCGGAGTATTTGAAGCAGCAAGATGAGCAGGAAGCTTTGGCGAGATTTGAGCAACTGATAAAGCAGCATCCCGATTATGTGGGAACATATTATCATCTGGGAAAATTATATGAAAAAATGGACAAACAGGAAGTTGCAATCATCACCTATAAAAATGGGATTGAAATTGCTCGTAAAAGCCGTAATTTCCATGCATTGGGAGAGTTACAGGGAGCTTTATCATTTTTAGTAGAAGATGAGGACGATGAATTTTAATCCGTTCTAAATTTTTGGTATTTAATTTGTTATGAACTATATGGGTGTAACTATTGGATGCTGATTTTTTTGAATTTGGAAAGAGATGAAAAGGTTTATTTGGACAGTGGGACTGTTGGTAATGATTATGTTAGGGGGATGTGATAATCCCAAACAAAGTGTGGCTGCCTATAAAGATAATTTACAGGAATTAAAGGGAAGGGACAAAGCGGAAATTGTGATCGGGGAATATAAAGGGGTTATGCCCTGTGCGGACTGTGACGGTATAGAAACATTGATCTCATTGCACAAAGATAATTCCTATAAATATTCGTCCAAATATCTCAACAAAAGTGATGATGTTTTTGTACGTGAAGGTAAATGGAAACTGGACGGAAATATTATTACACTGGACGGTGTCGACTACAAATTCAAATTGGGGAATCATTTTTTGAGCCAGCTCGATCTATCGGGAAACGATATTACTGGTGACATCTCCAAATACTATATCCTAACGAAAAATTGAAATCTGTCGAACGATAAATGATCTACATAAAACAAAAAAACGAAGAGAATTCTCTTCGTTTTTTTGTTTTTATTAGTCTTTGGTCCTATTTGCTTTTTGTACAAAGTTCTTTTAAGGTGGATACCACAAAATTCACTTCTTCTTTTGTATTGTTTTTGCAAAAGGAGAATCTGACGGATGGACGGTCTGAATTTGTTTTAATAGCGCCTAAGACATGAGATCCGATATCAGTTCCTGAGCTACAAGCGCTTCCGCCAGAACAGGATATGCCGGAAATATCCAGATTGAACAGCAGCATATCTGCAAGATCACTGCAAGGGAAAGATACATTAAGCACTGTATAAAGCGATTTATCGGGTTCGACAACGCCATTGAAATCGATATCCGGAATTGCTTTCTGCAATTCTTCAATCATATACGATTTGAGCCCCTGGATATATGCCTGATGTTCATCCATATGTTCATAGGCCAGTTCTAATGCTTTGGCAAGGCCCGCTATACCATAGACATTCTCCGTTCCACCACGCATATTTCGTTCTTGGGCACCGCCATAAATCAGCGGTTTGATTTTATTATTTGCATTGATATAGAGAAAGCCTACCCCTTTTGGACCGTGAAACTTGTGGGCTGCGCCTGTAATGAAATCAATTTTTAGCTGACTCAGGTCATGTGGATAATGGCCCATAGTCTGTACGGTATCCGAGTGAAATATCGCATTATATTGTTGGCATAATTGTGATATGCGCTGGATATCGTTGAGGTTACCGATTTCGTTATTGGCGTGCATAATGGAAACAAAAGTACGTGGATTGCTGCTTAAAAGCTCTTCCAGTTGATTCAGATCTAAATTACCTTTATTGTCTACATTGAGCAGGTCAAGATGAACTTTTCCTTGCTTCTCAAGCTCCTCCAGGGTATGAAGGACAGCATGGTGCTCTATTGGTGAAGTAATTGCATGGCTAATGCCAAAGTCCATAATCGAGCGTACGATAGCCATATTATCTGCTTCGGTTCCGCCCGAAGTAAAGAAAATTTCAGCCGGAGATACATGAAGTAGGTTGGCGATAGTTTTCCGGGCTTTTTCTACGATTGTTTTTACTTGTCTTCCGTGACTATGGATAGAGGATGGATTTCCAAAATTGTTATCCATGACATCTACCATTACTTTTATAACTTCAGGATCTAAGGCTGTAGTCGCAGCATTGTCAAAATATACTTGCATGCTGCAAAATTACAAATCTCAAAAGTAAATCAAATGCATTAAATGACTTATTTTCATCAGAATTTAGTCGTTTTTTTTAGGCCGTACTGAAATCTTCGGGACGCACTCCATTTGAAGCGAGGGAAGAGTCGATAATTGTGCCATAGCGAGACTGTTAAGGTTGCCGTGGAGTTTATCCTGTTTTGAAAATGCGATAACCATTGTAAGGAGTAAAAAATAGATTGAACGAAAAGAGCCTGATATCAGGCTCTTTTAATGGTATCTTTTGATTTTGTTTATCTTTTCCCGTTTTAGAGGAAATATATTGTTTTTGAATTCGCGTAGGTCATGGTAAGGGTGCACGTTGCCGACGGATGATGAGGATAAGAAATCCACCCAGGGCGATTGCTAAGCCTACATAGGCAGCAATATCTCCAGTTTTGGTATATATTGTAATCTCCTCATTTAAATTGATTTCCTGGTTCAGTGCTGCAGGTACCCACCATGTTGTCTGTTGTACAATATCACCGCGTTGATTGATAAAACCGGATATTCCAGTATTTGCCGATCGGGCAACCCAGCGTCTATTTTCAATGGCTCTCAGTTTTGCGTATTGCAAATGTTGGTCTTTCCCGGAAGTATTGCCCCACCAGCCATCGTTGGTGATGATAGCAATAAATTGGGCTCCTTTTTTAATATATTTTGCTACATAATTGCCCCAGATAGACTCATAGCAGATAACAGGTGCGGCCCCAATACCACTCTGCGCGTAGAAGACCGAAGGTTCGGCTTGCTTTCCATAGCCGCCAGTGGTGCCGCCAAAAGCTTTAAATAATGGTTTTAAAAAATTCATTGCAGCACCAAAGGGCATCTGTTCGACACCCGGGACCAATTTGGATTTGTGGTAAAATTGAAGTTTGGAGGAGTAATCGATCAGTGTTGCTGCATTGAAGTTGTCCTGGTAAATATTAGGGGCAATTTCACGTGCAGTGGGTGTCTTTGCATAATTATATAATTGATAACTTTCTATCCCCGATAAGACATTGCCATTTTTATATTGATCCAAAAATTTCAGAATCCGTTGGTAGGAGTAGGTGTCCCGTAAGTTTTCCTCGTCAAAATCGCCATGTTGGGAAAGCGCAGTTTCGGGCCAGATAAAAAACTCCGTATTGGGTTTTGCCACCGAATTTGATAACGAAAATAAGGTGTTTAATTGTTCCTCAGGACTGAGCTGAAACTTGATGTAAGGATTCACATTTGGCTGTACTACCACCACCTGGGCTGGATTTTGGTGCTCCTCATAGTTGAAATAACGAAACAAAGAATAAGTAGCAGGAGCCACTAAGGCGAAAATCAAGCACAGTGCTGGGACAAGTTTGTTTTTGAGCTTATAGATCCCTTTTCGGTTGAGGTAAAGAATGAAAATTAGGATATTGACCAACCAGACCCATATTGAGCCTCCATAAACACCGGTAATATCGTACCATTGAATCAATTGATGAAAGTTGGCAAAGCCGTTTCCTAAAGTCATCCATGGAAATGCCAGATCCCAGGATGCATGTAGAAATTCATAACTGATCCAGAATCCCATTAATCCAAATAGGGATAACAGCAGTGAGGTTTTGCGTCTTAATTGGTAATACAGGCTGAAGGCAAGAGCCATTAATGCTGCTCCTAGGCAGAAGGGGATCAAACTGATCATAATTGCTGCGAAAGGCGGCATTACTGCTGAGATCGAATTATATACCCAATAGATGGAAGCGGTATTCCAGAAGACTGCCATTAGACCTGCTGTTAGAAAGACCTTTTTACCTTTTTTTTTGATTGTTTCGCTGCGGATGATATTTTCCAGCGCAATCAACAGCGGTAGAAATCCAATAAAGAGCAGCAGACTGGAATAGGGGATAGGAGGCCAGCCTAACCACAATAAAAAGGCACTAAAAAGTGCCAATAAATAGTTGTTCTTCACAATAACCGTCTATTTTATAAACTGGATAAAACTTCTCTTTTCTTTTGCTCGTATTCGTCCTGAGTGATCAATTGCTTGTCGAAGAGTGTCTTTAGTTTTTTCAGTTTTAATGTAATTTCATCATCTTCCTCTTCTACTATCGGAACAACCGGGGCAGGAGCCGCCGGTGCTGTACCTGGAGCAGATGCTGTAGGTTGTACTACCGGAGAGGGAGGTGTGATGACCGGTGTCGGTGATGTCACAGGTGCGGGAGTTGGTAGGTTGCTTTCAACTTTCTCAACCACGACTTCACGAGGACTGCTGGGGGCTATCACGATCTTTTCCTTCTCAGCGGCCAGTTCTGTTTTTTTATAGTTTTCAAGAGCTGCTTTAATATATTGGTAAAGCTTTCTCGCTTGAACTTTTGGAATATAGTCAATACTTAAATTCTCTCCGGTGAAGGGAATGACGGTAACTTTTGAACCAAAGATCTCTTCTTTGAACGCAATATCCTTTATATCCTGCCAACCGAAAATTTCAAAATCCGTCGCTAAGCCCAACTTGGTAAATTCGCACATAAAAATGCGTTTATTACTAATGGTAATACTGTCTGGCAATATGGTTACCGCTGGTTTTTTCTGTACTGCGATATAATCTATTTTTTCTCCTGGAGTCAGCATGTCCTGGACTTTAGTAATCAATTTTTCAATGATTTTTATATCCTGTCCATCTTGTGCAAATTGTTCCATGTTCATGTCAAATTCGTTTTATTAATCAAAGATTGTCAAAATTTATTCCAATCCACCTACACAAAATACAAATTCTCCTTTAATTGGATTGTTTTCGAAGTGTAATTTTAAATCAGTTAATGTTCCGCGGACATTTTCCTCGTACAGCTTGCTCAATTCTCTGGAAATAGAAGCTTGTCGCTCGGCACCGAAGACAGTAATAAACTCTTCTATCGTCTTGAGGATGCGGTGTGGTGACTCATAGAAAATCATTGTTCTCTTTTCTTCCGCTAATGCCTTAAGGCGGGTTTGGCGCCCCTTTTTAACGGGCAGAAAACCTTCAAAGCAGAAGCGGTCATTAGGCAAACCTGAATTGACAAGTGCCGGAACAAAAGCTGTGGCTCCCGGTAAACATTGCACTTCCAATCCTTCTTTAAGAGCAGCCCGAACCAATAAAAAGCCAGGATCTGAGATCGCAGGCGTTCCTGCATCTGAAATCAGGGCAATGTTTTGGCCTTCTTTCAGAAACTTAATGATTTCGGAAACCGCTTTGTGTTCATTATGCTGATGATGTGCAAATACCTTTTTATCAATGCCAAAATGCTTTAAAAGGGGCGCACTTGTTCTGGTGTCCTCTGCTAAGATAATGTCTACTTCTTTCAGAACATTGACTGCACGAAAAGTCATGTCCTCCAGATTGCCAATAGGTGTTGGAACTAAATATAACATGGTCAAAGTTAAGTTTTTTTTACTATATAATATGTGCTAAAACATTCTGTCTATTTTGGAGTTATTTTCTATATAAATGCAATAATAAATTATGCAATACATAGAAAAAATACAAGCACATCTAGGTGCGGAATCAGATTATCTATTAGCGTTTGACAAACCGGCAGTTTCAAAAACCATGCTCTATCTTCCCGAAACTACTTTTATTGATCAGGTATATGGTGCCAGCGACCGTACGCCACAGGTGTTACGCAGCTTAGGGCAGCTTTTTGGAACAGGGCGATTAGCTCATACAGGCTATCTATCCATATTGCCCGTAGATCAGGGGATTGAACATAGCGCGGGCGCCTCTTTTGCGCCCAACCCGCAGTATTTTGATCCGGAAAATATCGTGAAACTGGCCCTGGAAGGGAATTGTAATGCCGTGGCGTCAACTTTTGGTGTTTTAGGGGCTGTAGCCCGAAAATATGCACACAAGATTCCTTTTCTGGTCAAGATCAATCATAATGAACTATTGACTTATCCTAATCGGGCCGATCAAATTCTGTATGGCACCATACGCGAAGCCTGGAACATGGGGGCAGTCGCTGTCGGAGCGACCATTTATTTCGGTTCGGAAGAATCCGATCGTCAGATTATCGAAGTGGCCAAAGCATTTGAGGAAGCGCATTCACTCGGTATGGCTACCGTTTTATGGTGTTATTTGCGGAATTCGGCGTTTAAGACCACAGACAAGGATTATCATCTTGCTGCGGATCTAACAGGACAGGCCAACCATCTCGGTGTTACCATAAAAGCGGATATTATTAAACAGAAACTTCCGGAACTGAACGGTGGTTTTAAGGCGCTCAATATGGGCAAGAGCAGCTATGGTAAATTAGATGAACGCATGTATACACAATTGTCATCAGACCATCCGATCGATCTTTGTCGCTATCAGGTGCTCAACTGTTTCGCCGGTAGGGCGGGATTGATCAATTCGGGCGGAGCATCCGGGCAGAATGACATACAGGAAGCTGTAAAAACTGCCGTGATCAATAAAAGAGCTGGCGGAACAGGCCTGATATCCGGGCGGAAGGCTTTTCAAAAGCCAATGCAGGAAGGCGTGGAATTATTACATGCAATCCAGGATGTCTATTTATGCAAAGAGGTGACGATCGCTTAAATCTGATTTTATGATCAGCCTGCCGACAGGAAGTCTTTATTATTATTCTACTAAGTGACAAAAAATAGTGTTTTGAATGATCTCCGGAAAACTGCTTTTCTGGAGATCGTTTTTTTTTTTTTGCGGCAGAACAGCAAATAGGGGAAGGGTATCGCTTTTATTGTTATTGATTATTGTTATTGATTATTATTGAATTTATGGCTATTGGCATTAAAAGCGCCTTGGCTCCGATGGTGATTAAGTTATCGAACGTATTCGCCAAACTGTCAATAATAAAGGTTAATACTTCGGGTATCGGCTAGCTTCCCGAAGCAATCGACAGCTGTGCCATGCGTATTGTGCCGTTAATATCCAAGACGGTGTAAAGAGAGCATCAATAGGCTATAAACAGGCATTGCTGAATAAATTTGCTTGTATATGAAGGCAAATTTATCTAAGTTTGTTCACTATTTTTTAAATAATACATTCATAATTATGTTGCAATTGAATTATATCCGTGAAAACAGGGATACGGTTATCGAAAGATTGGCTGTCAAGCATTTCAAGGAAATTGGGTTGGTCGACGAAATCATCCGTTTGGATGAAGACCGCCGTAAGATCCAAGCGGAATCGGACGCCCTTTCGGGGGAGGCTAATGCGGCGGCAAAACAGATTGGAGATCTGATGCGCCAAGGGAAAAAAGAGGAAGCTGAAACCGTTAAATCGCAATCGTCCGGATATAAAGAGCAGGTGAAGCAACTGTTGGATAAATTAAGTGCGATCGAAATCGAGTTGAATGATAAGATTGTGCAATTGCCTAACTTACCGCATCAATCAGTTCCTGCTGGTGTAAGCGCTGATGATAATGAAGTCGTTTTAACGAATGGGGAGATTCCTGCTTTAGCTGAAGATGCTTTGCCACATTGGGACTTGTTAAGCAAATATGATATCGTGGATCTGGAGCTCGGTGTAAAAGTCGCAGGGGCCGGATTTCCGATTTACAAGGGTAAGGGAGCAAAATTGCAACGTGCATTGATCAATTTCTTTTTGGATCAGGCTGCTGAGCAAGGATACGAAGAGGTGCAGGTGCCGATCTTGGTGAATGAAGACTCTGCTTTCGCTACGGGACAATTGCCCGATAAGGAGGGGCAGATGTATTATGTAAACAATGATAATCTATACTTGATCCCTACCGCGGAGGTTCCGGTAACCAATATTTACAGGGATGTGATTGTTAAAGAAGGGCAGTTCCCTATTAAGCATTGTGCCTATACGCCATGTTTCCGTCGCGAGGCCGGTTCTTATGGCGCACATGTACGCGGTTTGAATCGTCTGCACCAGTTTGATAAAGTAGAAGCTGTACAGATTGTTCATCCGGAGAAATCGTATGAAGTGTTGGAGGAAATGAGCCTGTACGTACAGGGCTTGCTTAAAAAACTGGAATTACCTTACCGTGTGCTGCGCCTATGCGGTGGTGATATGAGTTTCACTTCCGCTCTTACATATGATATGGAAGTGTATAGCTCGGCCCAAAAGCGTTGGTTGGAAGTGTCTTCCGTATCTAATTTTGAAACCTATCAAGCCAATCGCCTAAAAGTGCGTTTCAAAAATACGGAAGGAAAGATGCAACTAGCTCATACATTAAATGGGTCTGCTTTAGCTTTACCTCGTATTGTCGCGGCTATCTTAGAGAATAATCAAACCGATAAAGGCATTCGGATACCAGCGGTTTTGGTACCTTATACTAAATTTGAGTATATTGATTAATAGTA
Organism: Sphingobacterium sp. CZ-UAM; assembly: GCF_002000245.1. Classification (GTDB taxonomy): domain Bacteria; phylum Bacteroidota; class Bacteroidia; order Sphingobacteriales; family Sphingobacteriaceae; genus Sphingobacterium. The sequence continues at coordinate 37,521 of NZ_MTCM01000008.1, forward strand.
TTATTAAACAATAAATTCCTGTTTTCGGGATTTGTATTGAAAGGGACTCTACCTGAGCGGGTAAAGTCCCTTTTTTTGGGATAACTCGATTTGAAATGATTTTAGAATCATTATAAATTACGACTTTTTTGGTGATAAAAAACGAACGAGCTTCTATGTTAATGTTTTCTTATTACATTGTTAATGTTTTGTTAAATATAAGTGATTCCGTATAAAATTCTGTTTTAAATTTGTTTGAAGAGTTTTTATTCTAAAATGAATCTTCTGTTTGAATTTGTAAGATACGGATGTCTTTGTTGCGGTATTTTTTGTTTTTGCGAGTGAATGTTAAAAAACTTGTAAAAGCAACTTTGGCTTTATATATTTGGAACCGCTAATAAAAATCGCACTAACTATTATATACTGTAAATGCTGAAAAGAGCAAATTTTACAGCTGAGTATTTTCAACGGATTGACTTTACATCTATCTAGGGTTGACTTTCCCAATAATATTTTCAACTGTTACCACATGAATAGCGGTATGCTATTTTGCGTATTGCTGTTTATTGTCTAAACAATGTGTGTTTAGACAGTTATGCTAACGGATATAATTTATATCAATATAAAAGGATTAGAAAAATAATAAAATTAACTAACTAAAACATGAAACAAACATTACTAAGTTTTCTTGTTGGCGGTATGATCCTGACTTCGGTCGCATTCGCACAAGAAAAAAAGATTAGTGGTCGTGTTACATCTGCTGATGGTAAAGCAATACCTGGGGTGACAGTAGTTGTACAAGGCACCAATCAAGCTACTCAGACTGATACTGATGGTAATTATTCATTGAATGTACCGGCAGGTAAAGTTGTCGTATTCCGTTCCGTTGGTTTTGATGATAAAACTATTATTGTTAACAACAACAGTTCTGTTTTCAATGTCTCTTTAGTCAATCATGACAATGCTTTGGAGGAAGTTGTCGTTACTGCAAATGCAATCAAAAGAGAGAAACGTTCTTTGGGATATTCTGCGCCAACAATTAAGAGCGATGAATTGACCGAAGGTCGTAATTCGAGTGCGATCAACTCCTTAGCTGGTAAAGTTGCAGGGGTAAACATTACTTCTACGTCAAATTCTCCAGGTAGTTCATCTCGTGTTGTCCTACGCGGTGGTTCTTCTATTTCAGGAAATAACCAAGCTTTAATCGTTGTCGATGGTACGCCAATTGACAATACAAGTAAAATGGGTGGTTCCAGCGATCTAGCGAGTGTGGATTTTGGTAACCGTGGTAATGATATCAACCCGGATGATATCGCTTCGGTAACAGTATTGAAAGGTCCTGCGGCGGCTGCATTATATGGTTCGAGAGCCTCTAATGGCGCGTTGATAATTACAACAAAAAGCGGTAAAAAGGGTTCAAAAAATGAGATTACTTTCAGCTCAACCAATACGTTGTCATCTATTTTAAAATTACCTGAATTTCAAAATGAATATGGACAGGGGTATTCAGGTTATAATAAGGCTGGAGATTTGGTGTTTGTAAATGATCCTAAGGAAAACTGGTCTTGGGGAGCGCCTTTCACTGGTGAGGTTCAAGAATGGGGACAAGCAGTAAATGGTGTTCGTCAGAAAAAGGCATATTCTGCGGTGAAAGACAATGTACGTGATTTCTTCGATCTAGGTATTGCTTCTGATAACAATTTAAGCTTTTCTGGTGGTTCGGATAAATCAACTTTTTATTTAGGATTAAACGCTTTGAATTCCAATGGTGTTTATCCCGGTAAAAAAGATAACTATAACAAATATGGTGTTAGATTTAACGGAACAACAGAGTTCTCAAATAAATTTAGTGCTGGTATTGCTGTAAATTATAGCCGAATCAACAGTAATAATGTTGGTGGCGGACAAGGTGGTGGTTCTGTATACAATAACTTGTTACAAACACCAAGAGATATTGATATTGTTGGTTTAAAAGATTTATCCAATCCTTATAACGGCTATGGTTATACGGACGAAAATGGTGTAGCTCACAATGATGTTTATGGTTACTATGGTGCTTATACCATGAATCCATACTGGGTATTGGCTAACTATAATAATTTTAATGATGTGAACCGTATTATGGGGAACTTCAATGTGAATTATAAACCGACAGAATGGTTGACATTTCAAGAGCGTATTGGATTGGATAACTATAGCGACCGCAGACGTTCGGAATCTCCAAAATATAGCTATTTGCCAATAGATAACACCACTGGTAATTATTCTGATGGTAATATCCAAACTGATCCAGGACAATACCGCATCGATCAATTTAACGTGAATGAAATTGTACACGATTTCATGGCGACAGCCAAACATACCTTCAATGAAGATTGGGAAGCGTCATTCATGATCGGAAATAACATTCGTCAACGTAAAACAACGTCCAATAGTACGGCAACAAATTCAAGTGGTGGACTTGTTGTTCCAGGGTGGTATAACCTTGCGAATTCTAACGGCCCATTGGATCTGATTGAAGATACATGGACAAACCGCCGTCTGGTTGGTGTTTATGGTGATTTGAACGTTTCCTATAAAAATATTGCTTATTTACAAGCTACAGCACGTAACGACTGGTCATCTACTTTACCTAAGAAAAATAATTCATTTTTCTATCCAAGTGTTAGTGGGTCTTTTGTCGCATCAGAATTATTCTCTCCAGAGTTGAAGAGTAAGTTCAGTTATGCAAAAATTCGTGCTAACTGGGCGCAAGTAGGTTCGGACACAGATCCATATCAATTGATTTCAACTTTTTCTAGAAGTAGTATTGCAGGTGGTTTCGGTTCTACGACTTTCCCATTTGGAAACGTATCTGCATTAATGTCAGGAAATACCATCGGGAATTTAAACTTAAAACCTGAAATCACGACTTCGTTCGAGGTAGGTGCTGAATTAGGCTTTTTTAACAACCGTTTGTCAGCTGATTTTACCTACTACAAGAACAATTCAAAAAATCAAATTTTAAGTATTCCTATTCCACTTTCTACAGGTTACGGACTTAGTTTGGTAAATGCTGGTAAAGTTCAGAATAACGGTGTGGAATTAACTTTGCGTGGGACTCCAGTGAAGACAGAAAACTTGACATGGGAATTGTTTGGAACGTTCACAAAAAACAACAGTAAAGTTGTCGAATTAATGGACGGTGTACAACAAGTGTCGGTTGGTGGCTTCTCTGGGATGAGTATCGTAGCTGCAGTAGGACGCCCATATGGTGAGTTTTATGGTGTTACAAATGCTACAGATGCGGAAGGACGTACAATTGTTGATCAAAAAACAGGCTTGCCAATTGCTTCTTCTAAGCCTGAATATTTGGGTACGTATAACCCAGATTTCCAAGCGTCTTTGGGAACAAGCTTGAGTTATAAAAACTGGTCAATGAGTGCATTGTTTGATACAAAACAAGGAGGTGTATTCTATTCCAGAACAAAAGATATAATGGGCTTTGTTGGTACTTCAGCTGAAACCGGAGGAGACCGTTTTGGTCAGATTTTCCCGAATTCCGTTTATTTGGATGCTTCGGGAAATTCAGTTGTGAATACAACTGCGACTTACGATAAAGTTGATTATTATCCAAATATGGAGTCGGGTGTAAATGTTGTAGATGCGACTTATATCAAACTGCGCAACCTTACATTCTCGTATAAATTCTCTAAAGACATGTTGAAAAACACACCATTTGGAGCTGCTTCTATCGGAGTATTTGGTAATAACCTATTTATCTGGACACCAAGCGAAAATAAATATGCTGATCCGGAGGTGAATTCATCTGGTGCTGGTAATGCGCAAGGTTTTGACTTTACAGCTCAACCTTCATTACGGAATTATGGTATCAATGTTAAAGTTTCATTTTAAGAGCAAGTAAAGTATGAAAACTATAAATTTTAAAAATGCTAAGAAGCTTTTAGTTTTAGCTTTAGTTGGCACACTAGGACTGACTAGCTGTAATAAATTTTTGGATGTGAACGAAAATCCAAACAATCCAGAGACAGCTACCCCTAGTTTATTATTACCTACAGTGGAAGCTGCCATCAGTCAAGTAGTAGGTAACAGTTTTCAGGTATATGGTAATATCTGGGGACAATATTGGACACAAAATCCTACATCTTCTCAATACCGCTCTATCGACAGGTATCAAGTATTGAATACTGCGATGGATAGATCATGGTTGATTTTGTATCGTAGCGCATTGAATAATGCGGAATTGATCATTAATTCAAATGTGGCGGCGAATGACAATTACAAAGGTATTGCCTATTTGTTGAAAGCGTATACATTTCAAGTAGCAACAGATGCCTTTGGAGATATTCCATTGTCAGAGGCACTAAAGGCGAATGGAAACCTTAATCCTAAATACGAAGCTCAAGCGGTTGTTTACGATTCAGTTTTCAATTATATCGATAAAGGTTTGGCATTGTTAGCAACACCGCAAGCAGTACCTGTTTCAACTCAAGATATGATTTTCAATGGTGACTTGGATAAATGGAAAGCTTTTGCAAATACATTGAAGTTGAGAGCATATTTACGTATTTCAAATGTGGATGCGAATAAAGCTGCCGCAGGTATTAAAGCGCTTTATGCAAAAAACGCTAAATTTTTGGATCAAGATGCTTCAATAGCTTATACAACAACAGGTGGTAACGAAAACCCATTCTATAATGAGATGGTAGGATTAGGTAAAACCCAAAATGTTGTGGCTAGTGGAACCGCAGTTAAGGCGTTTGTGAGAAACAATGACCCAAGAAGATTCAATTTGTACAACAAATTGAGCGGACAAGATACAATTGCATTTATCCTTCAAGGTGATTTTAGCGCAAATTCAGCGAAATTAGTTTCTTCTCCTTCGGCACTTGTTGGCGGTCGCGCTGTAGATCCTACATCAGCGACGGCGCCAGTGAAATTGTTATCAGCTGCTGAAAGTAAATTTTTGCAGGCTGAGGCAGTAGTAAAAGGTTGGGGTACAGGTGATGCGAAAGCATTATTTGAATCTGGTATCACGACAAGCTTTGAAGCTACCGGTAACGCTAATGATGCTGCTAAATATATTACAGAAGCTCCGGATGCGAAATTCACAGGTGATGCAGAGGCAAAAGTCAAAGCTATTATCACACAAAAATATTATGCAATGTGTGGTTTTCAAGGTTTTGAATCTTGGACTGAGTGGAGAAGAACAGGTTATCCAACTTTCTTCACAACTTCTATTGCATCAACTTTAGGTGCAGGAAGAATGCCGTTGCGTATGCCTTATGCCAACAGCGAAGCTACTTCAAACGTAAATTATCCAGGTAACGTTGTTATCTATACGCCTGTATGGTGGGACGTTAAGTAATTTTTTAGATTATATATGCTTATAAAAGCGGCAATTTCGAAAGAAATTGCCGCTCTTATTTTTTATATATTGGGACAATCAGAACATGCTCTTATTTTTATGTTTTTTGATACTGTTTTTGTTATTCCGCATTTATCAGTTATTGTACATCTAATAATCATTAAACCATCATAAGCACCTGCGGGGAAAGAGTCTGCTTCTATCTCCACTGAACGAGAATTTTTATCCGATATAAGTCTGCCGCCATCAACTGACCAGGACTGAGATACAACATCTTTAGCATTATATAAATTGTATTGAGAAGAATTTCCGCTATACACAAATGTATTGCCAGATATTTTTACCTCTTCTGAGCTGCGAGTAGTTATTTTTGATTCAATTCCTTTTGGACTATTGTTCGAGCAACTGCTGTAGCCTACAGTACCACCGCTTGATCCTATACTTTTTATTGTGACATTTGGACCGTGGCTATTCCCAACAATTTGTAAGTCTCCTTTTACATACCAATATACGGGTTCATTGATGGTATAACCAGATTTTGTTTTGTACGATATAGTTTGGGTTGAGCCCAGACACATTTCAGGCTCGCCATCTAAGTACATTAACGGTGTTACACTTATTGTACTATATTTTATATGGATGCTGACTTTCTCGTCTAAATTATTGCTAGTAGTGAAACCGATGTATTTAAAACATTTATCGGGTGTAAATTTCAATGTGAGTGTTGCTGACTGTCTACGGTTAATGTCGAGAGGGCCTTGTTTGTACCATCTAGTCTCAACATCTTCATTTCCTTTTTTTGATACGTCAATATCTGAGACTAAAGTAGCTCCAGAAATGTTTTTTAATGTGAAAAATTTTATTTCTGGAAAGTAAGATTTGCTACTTGCGGATATAAAGCCACTTTTATCAACGCCAACAATATCTACTGGTATTGAGATCGTATATTCATTTCCTTTCTGAAAATCTCCTTTGATAACGCCGTTAGCACCAGAATATTTGTCTAAGTTTATATTTACGGATGTGTCGTTATTTCCCTTGGACATATTTCCCATGCTGACATAGAAAATATTGGCTTTCATTTCATCCAAAGTAATTTGCTTATTATCAATAAAACCGCCTAAGCCTTGTGACCCATTGGTAGTAGGTATATTGGCGGCTTTTAAAGATGTTTTAGTTTGATCCAGATTTGAATCCAACTTATCCATGCTTCCATTCTTTACACAGGAAAGAATGGGTAATAATGATAATAAAATTGCGACTAGTTTAATTTTCTTCATATATTTTTTTGTTTTATAATTTTTCTAATATATAAATATTTGTGATTTTAATGTATGTTTTTATTTAAAATTATTGTAAATAGGTGTTATAGAAGATGTTTAATTTTCTAATAGGTGTATTTATTTGAGCTTTAGTGTTTTAATTTGGAAGATATATGAGGATTTTACACCTTTTGTCTATAATTTTGGAGTCTCATAGGACGATATGAGATTAAAATGGAAGCTCTTTATAAGCTTTTAGACGAATGGACTGTTGAAGTTGAACCACTATCGAAAGTGGCCTATTGCTAATGCGAAGAAATCTACTAACGCAAGTTTAAATTCTGCTCTGTTAAAGGTGCAACTAAAGGGGGGGAATCAGATAAAATCACCGCAACAGCGGCAGCAAACTATTTTGACACGAAAATCGAAGGCTTGTTCCAAATGAATTCTTTAAAGGTTATTACGAATCAGAAATATTGGCATTCTTTGGTGCGTCTGGTGAATCAACAGAAATGTATAACGATATCCGCCGTTGGAAAGCGAATGGTGAGAACCTTGTTGAATTGAAAAACCCAGGTAAATTCCCATTACGTTTACCATATGGTAATGATGACACAACGACTAATCCGAATGTCCAAGCAGCATACGGTGATGGACAATATGTGTACACTGAAAATGTTTGGTGGGCAGGCGGTAAGCGCTAGTCTATCGATCTAAACTTATAAAATGGAAAGCGGTCTCGAAAGAGACCGCTTTTTTTGTTGCAATCTTTGGTGTCAAATGCTCCATTTGTTTTAATAAACACCTAGCTCTACTCAAAAGTACAGCTATCTGAAATTACCAGTAAACGCGATCCACAATTCAAAATCGATAAAAAGCTGGCCAAGCCTTGATAGATAAACTATCGTTCAGAAAAGAATGGAAATGTGATATATACCCAGCTGTTTTACCAAATACCGCTGTAATTAAGTTTAATTGTATTTATTTAAGATTTGCCTTCTTTCCATACCGGAGGAAGCCTTTTTATTTGTCTTAAATAATAAATCCTGTTACAATTGGAAATTATTTAGTTAGAATTTAATTAATTGATTTTGTGTCTGTTGTGAGTAAAATTAGCGTGGTTTTTTAAAATTGTTATGTTAGCATTGTAAAAGTAGAATTATATTTTAATATTTGTCTTAACATTTTTTAACATAAGATCGTTTATCAAAAGATGTTCAGCTAACTAAATAAATTACAAATAGCAACGTGCTAACCAATATTTCATTAGAAATAATTTTTTAATAAACTAAACATATGAATCACAAATTACTCAGTTTTTTCGTGGGTAGTATGATCCTGACATCGGTTGCGTTCGCGCAAGAACGAAAAATCAGTGGTCGTGTTACTGGAGCTGATGGAAAACCATTGGCGGGCGTAACGATCGTTGTGCAGGGATCGAATACGGCTACCCAAACAGATGCGGATGGTAACTATTCCCTGTCTGTTCCAACAGGAAAGGTTATTATCTTTCGTTCAGTCGGTTTCGCGGATAAGACATTAATTGTAAAAGAGGGACAATCCGCTTTTAACGTTATGCTAGATAATTCTGATAACGCGCTTGATGAGGTTGTGGTAACGGCTTTGGGTATTACAAGGGATAAAAAATCGCTAGGTTATGCGACCCAAGAAGTTAAGGGGGAAGTATTATCCGCGGCAAGGGGAGGTAATGCATTACAATCACTCTCCGGAAATGTAGCTGGTGCAGTGATTTCCGCACCATCTTCAAGTTTGGGTGGTTCTACACGTATCGTTCTCCGGGGGATAGGTTCCTTAACTGGGGAAAACAAGCCCCTAATTGTGGTAGACGGAATTCCAATGGACAACTCTAATTACAATAGTGCAAATGCCGAACGTGGAGCTGGGGGACGTGATTATGGAGATGCCGGTTTTGATATTAATCCAGACGACATTGAATCCGTTAGTGTTTTAAAAGGAGGACCGGCATCAGCATTGTACGGTGCTCGGGCATCCAATGGTGTAGTGCTTATTAAAACAAAAACGGCAAAAAAAGGGCGGGATGAGATCATTTTTAATACTGGTGTAGCTTTTGAGCAATTGGGTATTACCCCGAAACTTCAGAAATTATATGGTGGTGGATTCACACCTGAGTTTAATACCGCAACCATCAATGGTAAACAATATCAGTTGGTAGATTATTCTGCGGATGAGTCTTGGGGACCCAAATTGGATGGGCAAGAAGTATTGCATTGGGATGCTTTTGATCCCAATGATCCAGATAATTATTTAAAAACTCGTCCTTGGGTTTATCCAAAAAATGATTATAGATCATTTTTTAATACTGGTACCACTTATACGAATTCCTTATCATTGGCTAAATCGTATGAGAATACCTCCGCTCGTTTGTCGTTATCAAATACGAGCCAATCGGGGATTGTTCCAAATAGTAACCTAAAACGCACAACTGTAGCCCTAAGTTTGGACAACAAATTTTCAGATAAGCTGACTGCTAGAGGAACAATTAATTATATTCGGACTAATGGTTTTAATAGGCCTGAGCAAGGTTATGGCGATAACTCTATCGGTCAAAAAATGTTTCAATGGGGGCAAACACAGTTAGATTACACTCGCCTTAAGAACTATAAGACTATTACGGGGGCACAAAAATCCTGGAATATAAAGTCATGGAACGACCCGACACCAAACTATTCGGATAACCATTATTGGATAATCAATGAAAACATTTCCAAAGATCAGCGTGACCGTTTTTATGGTAATGTAGAATTGCGTTACGATATCGCTCCTGGATTGTATGCTACAGGAAATATCTATGGTGATAATTATACCTTGAAAATAAACGAACAGGTCGCTGTGGGCTCCCTTTCTACATCATCTTTCTCGGAAGCCATTCGGGAGTTTATGGAGATGAATTACGAAGGTCGCGTGCATTTTGACAAAAAATGGGATAAATTTTCTTTAAATTCATTTGTAGGAGCAAATAGACGGAACACAACAACCCATCGGTCTAGTGCTGCGACAGCCGGTGGTTTGATTGTACCAGGCTTGTATTCAATCAATAATAGTACGCAAACAGCAACAATCGAAACATTCGGGACAAAAAAACGTGTGAATTCGGTATTTGGAAGTTTCTCCGCAGGATATAATGACTTAGTCTATTTAGATTTTGGCTGGAGAAATGACTGGTCTTCTACGCTCCCAGAGAACAACAATTCGTATTTTTATCCATCAGTGACCGGATCATTTGTCTTCTCACAGGTCGTGAAAGCACCTTGGTTGAATTTCGGAAAACTTCGTGCTGGATGGTCACAAGTCGGTAATGATACTGACCCCTACCGTTTAGCCGATGTATATTTCAATAATGTGTTTACAGGAACTACGTTCCTAGATGCGCCTTACTTTTTGAAGGGGCTTTCAAAATTGAACCCAACGTTACGTCCGGAGACTAAAAGATCTTATGAATTCGGGGTGGAAGCACAGATGTTCCAAAATAGAGTGGGTATTGATGTTACCTACTATAATGAAGAAACGACTGATTTGATTATGGCAGTAACTTCCGGCGCTGAGACCGGTTATAGTTCGAGAGTATTGAATGCTGGTCGGGCAGTTAACAAAGGTATAGAGGCTATGCTGACTTTGGTTCCCGTACGAAAGGAGAATTTTGAATGGACATCCAACATTAATTTCTCGCGGAATCGGAATAAAGTAATGGAATTGGCCGAAGGAATACAATCTTTAACAATCGGTACCGCGCCTTTTAATGCGACATTAATTGCACAGCCGGGACAGCCTTATGGACAGATTTTTGGATCGGATTTCGTCTATGATAGCGATGGCAATAAAGTTGTTTCCCCAACTTCTGGATTATATTTAAAAACGCCGAATAAGAATTTAGGGTCGATTTTACCTGATTTCAATGCAGGCTGGCGTAATACTTTTACTTACAAAGCAATTACGTTATCAGCTTTGATCGATATGCAGAAAGGAGGAAAGTTCTTCTCTATCTCTAATATGTTTGGACATTATACAGGTGTTTTGGAAGAAACAGCAGCTAATGGTGTGCGGGAAAATGGCCTAGTTGTTCCTGGAGTAACCGGTAAAGTCACTTTTAATCCAGATGGATCTTATGTGGTTACTGATGTAAACGAAAACACTAAAAATGTTACTGGCAAAGCGTATTTCAGACACTATTACGCTGGTCCTACTGCACAAAATGTTTTTGATGCCGATTATATTAAATTACGAGAAATCACGCTAGGTTACAATCTGCCATCAGATTTTATTAAAAGATTCCATCTAAAAGGAGCTACAATTTCAGCTTTTGCAAGAAATCTGGCTGCTTGGGGATTGGCCAATAAAAACTTTGATCCGGAAATGGCGACTACAGGTAGTGGTAATATCCAGGGTTTTGAAGGTGGAAATTTGCCGGCTTCTAAAACCTTTGGTTTCAATCTAAAACTACAATTCTAACTAGAATATATTAACATGAAAAATATAAAAGCTATATTGTTGTCTTCTGTCATAGGAATTTCAGCTTTGTCCATGAACTCCTGTACAAAAGATCTTGCTGATATTAACGTAAACCCGAATGCACCGGAAAAGGTGCCAACTTATTCCTTGTTCAACGGGGCAAATAGATATTTAATCAATTTTACGCGCGATGAATGGTTAATGGCGAGGATGTCGATGCCTTGGATGCAATATTCAGCGCAGAATAATTATCTGGAAGAAGATAAGTATCAATATCGTGATAATCAGACTACTAATGGTTGGACCTATTTGTACAGATCTGCGCATACTTTTAAAGATCTTATTGATGTTTGTGAGACACCCGAACGAAAATTAGAGTCTGAACAGAATGGTAATTTGGATAATCAAATAGCTTCCGCTCGTATTATGTTGGCTTACACATTTGACTATTTGGTCAGCCATTTTGGACCTGTTCCTTATTGGTCTTACGGGCAGAGAGAAAATCCAAATTTCCAAGCATTGAACGTGAATAAATATCCACTGCCTGTATATGCGTCGGAGGAAGAGATCTATAAAGATCTGTTAAAAGAACTAAAGGAAGCCGCCGCTCAGTTAAAGACAGGAGAATCAGGGTTCGTTCAAGGCGATAACATTTATGGTGGAGACGCGGCTAAATGGAAAAAATTTGCTAATTCATTGCGTCTGCGTATAGCAAACCGAATCAAGAAAGTGTATCCTGCGGCAACGGCGGAGATTAAAGATGCTATCGCTAGTGGTGTCTTTACGTCCAATGAAGATAACGCTATTCATGCGTTTGGCTCAACCGATGTTGAAGGTAATCCTTTGTGGAAAACGTTTTATACGGGTACACCACGTACGGATTTTTGGCCTAACCGTACTTTTGTACAGTTGCTAAAAGGAGAAACAGCAAACTTCGGATTTGACCCCCGTCTTTATAAGATAGCCGCACCTAAGGGGTTGACATTTTTACAGTACAATAAAAATAATAGTTATGGCGATTCTACCAATTTAGCTGTTTATACAGGTGTGCCTTATGCTTTGCCAGATGTGGAACCGTATTATCAGGAAGCTAAGAATATAAATTTCTTTACTAAGGACATTCTGTCTGCTAATCGCGGGGAAGTTCTTATGGAATATGCTGAAGTAGAGTTTATATTAAGTGAAAATAACAATTGGTCAAAAGTTAACTATGAAAAAGGTGTGCGAGCAAATATGGATCGCCTCGGTGTGCCCAAAGATTCTATAGATAAATTTATAGCTAAACTACCTGTAGCCAATGAAAGAAATGTCATTACGCAGAAGTATGTGACTTTGTTCTTTAATCCCGATGAAGCATGGAACGAATATCGGAGAACTGGTTACCCTGATACGCAGGTGTTGTTAATGCCAGGCGAAACAGCCAAACGCCCTCACGATGGATCGACCTATGTATTTACTCCACTCCAATCAGGCAACGTCATTGCGAAGGATCTTCCGGCACGTGTAAGATATCCGGTCACTCAACAAACGCTCAACGGCCAAAATTGGAAGGAGGCTTCCACTAAACTTGGCGGTGATGAAATTGACAGAAAGCTATGGTTTGCGAAATAAAAGTTGCTTAAACTAGCAATCAATATGTAAGGAAATACTCTCAGATAATCTGGGAGTATTTTTTTTGAGTTATCTGTAACAAGTTATAGCGGTTTCAGCAAGCAAATGTTTTTTACTCTTGTAAAATGCTTAAAGTTTACAAGTATGATGTTACAACATAAAAGACGCTATGGTTTATTATATTTTTTTGTAAATTAGCTTGTTACGTTTTTGGTTTTATCCTTGTAGCGGATCGGCTACGAAAATTAAATTATTATTGTTGCAAATATAAAACAAAGTTTTATATTTGTTTTTAACAAAACTTTAACACTTTTAACAAAGTTTTGGTGATGCCGCCTCTCTTCGCATTAAAGAGCGCAGAGACCTGAAAAACATTAAATGCCGATATATTTTTAGTTGACCTTCTGAAGTGGTCGACTGACTTATTGACTAACTAACTAACTAACTAACTAACTAACTAACGGCTAAGAGACAAAAGATTAAACAGATTGAAAAGTAAATTCTAACCAAGGTATTTTTATACCCCAAGAGCTAAATAAACATACTTAAATTAAACATAAACATATGAAACACAAACTACTCAGTTTTCTTTTGGGTGGTGCTATCTTGACATCGGTAGCATTTGCTCAAGAAAAGAAGGTTAGTGGACGAGTAACTGGTGCAAATGGCGAGGGGTTGCCAGGCGTAACCATCGTTATTCAAGGTACTAATCAAGCTACCCAAACCGATGCAAACGGTAATTATTCTATTAATGTGCCAACTGGAAAGATATTGATCTTTCGTTCTGTCGGATATTCCGATAAGACGATCACAGTATCCCCGAGCTCAAGGTTTTATAACGTAGAACTTAGCAATAATGATTCGGTACTAGATGAGGTTGTGGTAACAGGGGCAGGGCTTCAGGCGAGTCGTCGCTCTGTTGGTGTAACCCAGACGACCATTAAAGCCGATGATTTACAACAAGCCAAACCTACTAATATTGTTACGGGTCTGACAGGCAAAGTGGCCGGTTTGACCGTTCAGGGGGTAGGTAGTGGGGTTAACCCAAATTATCGTGTTGTATTGCGCGGTATGCGTTCATTAACGGGAAATAACCAAGCGCTCATCGTAATAGACAATATGATTTCACCCTCATCCATGTTAGGGAATTTAAATCCTGATGATGTCGAAGATATCACCGTACTGAATGGAGCGTCAGCAGCAGCTCTTTATGGGTCTCAGGCTTCAAATGGTGCATTAATCATCAAGACTAAAAAAGGAGCTTCTTCTCAAGGTTTAGAGGTTACAATAGATAACACGACGACCTTTGAAAACTCGGTATTTCTGCCTAAAATGCAGAAATTATTTGGATCAGGGGCAGATAAATACGTGCAAATTTTTCTACCTTATGAGAACCAACAATATGGTCCTCGATTCGATGGTTCGAATGTCCTCATTGGGGACCCTCTCGAAGATGGACAGACGCAATATGGCGCTTATTCCTATAATGGTGATAAAGATGCTTTCTGGGAAACAGGGGTAACGAATATGACGAATTTATCGGTTGCGTCAAAGCTTGAAAAAAGTTCATTCCGCTTTTCTGGCCAATACCTTAACTCCACAGGAACGGTTCCTGGAGATAAATACACAAGAGCCGCAGCTCGTGTAAACGGGTCTCGGGAATTGAATGATAAATTGAATATTTCCTATTCGTCCTATTATGCACAAAATCGCTATGATCAGACGTCGGTGAATTCTTCGATATATGACGCTGTACTGAATCAACCGGGACATATCCCTTTATTAAGTTATAAAGATTGGAAAAATAATCCTTTTGCGGATCCTAGTGGTTATTATAATGCGTATTACAACAACCCTTACTTTGTTGCAGCAAATAATCGCCAGAACATTCGAAACGACTATTTTATGGGGAATGTCGATCTTAGTTTCAAACCATTGGAATGGCTGGATTTTACTGGCCGCGTTGGTTTGACTACGGCCAATCAGTCCTATAAATATACAACTGGAAAATATTCTTTTACACCTTATGCGGCTGGACTACATGGGTCATATAAAGCAAATAACATTACAGGAGGTGTTACCGATGGTTTTAATTACACTACAAACATTGCGTCGGATTTTATTTCGCATGCTACACATACCAATGGTGACTTTAAATTTGATTATACCTTACTTTTCCAATTTTTGCAGAACCAATATTCTGGTATGAATGCCTCGGTGAGTGGCCTTGTTATACCTGATATCTACAACTTAGGTAACTCATTAAATAATCCAAGTGCAGGACAATCTTCATACCTTGCACGTACCTTTGGTTTATCTGGAAAAGTTGATGTGGCCTATAAAAACTATTTGTACTTGAGCCTTACCGGACGTAATGATTGGGTTTCTATCTTGGATCCTCAAAATAGATCGTTTTTCTATCCGGGTGTTGCACTCTCTTTTGTCGCAACAGACGCGATTGAAGGTTTAAAGGATTTCGAACCTTTGAACTTTTTGAAGTTGATTGCAAACTGGTCAAAAGTGGGACAGGTTAACGTGGGAACAACATCAACCTTTGGTGCTTATGCTACAGTACCAACGTTCAGTCAAGGAGCAGGCTATCCATACAATGGCGTAGGTGGGTTTACGATTGGAAATCAGATTGTTCAGCCTGGATTGAAACCTGAAATGACTCGTTCAATTGAATTTGGATTTGAATCGCAATGGTGGAATAATCGAATTACGGCTAATGCAACTTATTTTAACAATAGAACGACGGATAACACTGTTCCTGCTATTATTTCTTGGGCGACTGGCTATAGTAATTATTTAGTGAATGCCGGTATTACAACAGGTAAAGGTATTGAATCCAAATTGACTGTAACTCCTATCAGAACTGAAGATTGGGATTTGACGTTAGGCGGTAATTTTACCTATATTGATAATAGAGTTGAAGCCGTAGGCGCAGGCTTGACACAGTTGGCCTTAGGAACCTATGGTGGAAGTACAGGCTCATATGCAATCGCGGGTGAAAAGTTTCCTGTAATCATGGGATATGGTTATAATAGGGATCCCGAAGGTCGAATTATTGTAGATAAAACTACAGGATACCCTACGAAAACGGAGAATCTAATCAACATGGGACCAGCTATGCCAACACATACCCTTGGTTTAAATTTGAGTTTATCATGGAAAGACTTGACATTCTATACAAGTGCTGAATATCGTACAGGAAACTACATCTATCATAGAGGTGCCGGCAGTTTTGATTTTTCCGGTTCAGGAATTAATACAGTAGGTTATGATAGGGAGCGTTTTGTTATTCCAAACTCTTCATATTGGGATGATGCGTCGCAATCATATGTCGCAAATACCAATATCACTGTGTATGATGGTGGGGCAGATTATTGGACAATGGGAAGTGTTAGAAGAGATATCGATGAAACTTATGTGACTTCTGCAGCATTCTGGAAAATACGGGAAATGTCTGTAACCTATAATATTCCAAAGACTTGGTTAGCTGGGCAGAATGTGATTAAAAGAGCTCGGGTAAGCGCTCAAGGCCGTAATTTGTTCTTATGGACACCAGCCACTAACGTTTATACTGACCCAGAATATTCTGACGGAAACGGATCATCTAATGGTAATGCAATTGGTTTGACGGGATTAAGTCAAACACCTCCTTCTAGATATCTAGGATTTTCCGTTAGCTTAACTTTTTAATTTTACTAAAATGAAACGAAATATTAAAAAATACATCATATTGGGATTGTCAGTCGCGCTTGGTGTGCCGACAATTCAATCCTGTAAAAAAGCTTTGGATATTAATACCAATCCCAACTCACCTACTTATTCAACACCCGAATTGGTATTACCTCAGGCGATGGTAGCCACTGCACAACAAGTACCAGGATTTAATACCTACGGTGGCCGTTTCGTCGGATATTATGCCACTTCAGGTGGCGTGTCCGGTTGGGGAGATATATTGACCTATGATTATGCGACGAGTGCATTTGGTGGCTTGTGGAGTGGAATTTACAATACTTTAACCGACTTGGATTACGTCGTTAAGAATACAAATGAGAATTCAAACTACAAAGATCTCAATCAGGCCGCTGTGGTATTAATGGCCTATAATTTTGCCAACCTAGTTGATACTTATAATGATATTCCTTATTCAGAGGCATTACAGGGGGCGGCATTTTTAACCCCTAAGTATGACAAAGCAAGTGACATTTATGTGGATCTCGCAAAAAAATTGGATGCTGCGGTCGCATATTTTAAAGCAAATCAAGCATCTGATGTATTTAAAAAATCTGATATTATCTTTAAAGGTAATAATACATCTTGGGCTAAGTTTGCGAACACATTGAAGTTGAGATTAGTACTTCGGGCAGGTAGCAAAGCAACTTTTGCTAATAAGACAATTGATCCTATTGGCGTAATTACTGATGATGTTATTGTTCAGCCAGGGTTTACGAAAATTGCGGGAAAACAAAACCCAATGTGGAATACTTGGGCTTACGGAGCTGATGGTGCTGCTGTTGGAACCTGGGGAACACAATTTATTCCAACACCATTCATTATGGCATTCTTCGATGGCTCTAAATTGTCGGATGAGGCCCGTGCCAGTTTATTCTTTGCGAATGGTATTTCTACAAATGTAAACCAGCTGGGTAATACAACGAACCCACCTGTAGGTGTTGCTCCTTCCGCTTGGGTAATGCGACCTGCTTCGGGAAGTATAAGCGCAACTAACTATCGCGGCTATGGGGCAATCAAAGGTCCGTCAGCTGGTCAACCTCTCATGTTAGGTGCCGAGGGGAATTTTCTTGGTGCGGAGGCAGTTGTTGAAGGTTTGCTAAGTGGTGATGCCAAAACTTATTTTGAAAATGGTATCAAAGCTTCTTATATTTATTTGAATAAGAACGAATCTGACGTAGTTGCAAACGGTGCTAATGCAAATACGTATTTAGAAAATTATGTTGCTGCAAATGAGGGTAAATATTTGGCTGACTGGTCCGCTGCTTCAACAAAGGACCAAAAGTTAGAGGCTATTATAACTCAGAAATATATAGCAATGAATTTTTTATTTGGTCATGAATCTTATAATGAATACCGCCGAATTGGATACCCTAAAATCACAGGTTCGAATGTCGCAGGGAATGCTAAGAACAACTTTATTTCAACAGAATCTCGCTCTACAGCTCCAGATAAAAATCTAGCAAGACTACCTTATCCAGCGAGTGAATTCAGTTACAATAGTGGTAATATCCCGGTTGTGGATAAATACACTTCTAAACTATTTTGGGCAAAATAAATGATTTGAAATGAAAAAGATTATAAATTATATAACGGTATTGTTATTACCGTTTTTACTAACAGGTTGTCTGAAGGACGATGCTATCATTGGACCTGATGCAGCGGGGAATGTTGAGAATATTATTGAATTTAAAAATTTTGTAGCACCTTCATCGGGAACTTCTAGTCGGTATCCGCTTTATATACAAGCGTTTGATATGGTTCCGACTACAGATTTTGCTGTGCCAGTGCAGATTGCAGGTGTCTACAATCCGAAAGCAGATGTTAAAATAACTGTCGAATTGGATAACAGTATTCTTACAGCATATAACAGTCAAAATAATGCAACTTATGTTCCTTTGCAAACAAGTAATTATACGGTGTCTTCATATGAAATTACAATTCCAAAAGGACAGAAAATAGGTAATTTAAATATTAAGTTTTTTCCTGAAAAGTTTGATTTTAAAGCGAACTATGCGTTGGGTTTGAAGATCAAATCGGTTAGCGAAGGAACAATTTCTGGCAATTTTGGCGCTATTGTCTTGGGTATAGTACCGAAAAACTTATATGACGGTATTTATACCGTTGAGAAAGGTGTAGTGCAACGTTACACAGGAGGTGTTTTAAATTCGGGAGACGCTTTAAACGGAAGTTTAGCTGGAAATCCAAATGTTACGCTTAAATCCATTGATGCAAATACAGTGGAAATTACAAATATGAGATGGGCAGGTGGAACTTCAGGTATTGCGGGTATCGATAATCTCCGTGCTACCGTAAACCCAACAACAAATGAGGTAACCATGTTCTCTATTGGTGGGCCGACATTGAAAAATATCGCTGGTAAGGTGAATAAATATGATCCAGCTACAAAAACTTTTACCTTGAATTTCGATTGGGCACAAACAACAAATAAACGGGAGATATTAGATCTTCAGATTAAATTTGATTCGGCTCGACCTTAAAAGGGTAATTTTTTAAAAATCTAAAGGCTATCATATTGATAGCCTTTAGATTTTTATGTTTTAAGAATCGTTAAGGGTTGTCTATATTTGTTCATTGTTTATAAACTGTTATCTTATGAAACTCTTTTATACATTAATTTCTCTGCTTGGCTTTACGTATGGATTTGGTCAGGAAAGGGGCGCTACCCCGAAGATGGGACAGGAGCAATTTGTTAAAAAGATCAATAGCGAGCTGAAATTGACCGATGCGGAAATGCAAAAGGATATAGCAGGCGAGGTTATTCTCGATTTTCGAATAAATGAAAATGGAAAAATAGATTCAATAGACGTCGTGCGTGATTTGGGCGATGGAATTGCTTTACGCTTGATAGATATTTTAAAGAGGAGCGGCGATTGGGCCCCAGCCCAAAAGGGAGGAGCGATTGTCGCTTCATGGGTGCGATTTCCCTATAGAGTTTTAAGTTTTAAAGACTCTGAGTCTTCATCGGTGACAAAAAAAGCGGACCCAGTGGAAGGAATGGAGGTGTTTATGGAAAAATTATATAACAACTTTCAATATCCCCCAGAAGCAATAAAAGCAGGGATATCGGGAGATTATGAGATAAATTTTGTGGTAAAGGAAGATGGGAAAATAACATCGGTTAAATTAAAGAATGACCCAGGTTATGGTATTTTAACAAGTGTGCAGAGAGCGCTCAATAAGTCTGGTAGATGGAAGCCAGCTAGCCAAAATGGAAGAGCTGTTCGTTCCTCTGTTGTAATACCACTTAAACTAAATCTTAAACAATTTAGAACACACATTTAAAAGGGAAATAGTTTAATTTTACAGCATAGAAGGCGCCTAAACATAGGTTATCTCCAAAAAAAAGTAGCTAATTTTTTGGAGGCACTATGATAGGCGCCTTCTCTTTATTTACGTGTTTTTTCGTTTGTGGAACAAGACTCTTTTTTTTGCCTAAACTCTATTTATCGTCTTTGATTAAATGTAGTACGGTATAGCTATTTTAACATAAACCCAGCTTGGTTCTTTTGTTAAAGTATTTTTTACCTAGTTTCCCTTGCTAACCATCTGCTTGACAGTTTTTATAAGTTATAAGCTAATAAAAACAAATTTGCTATCGACGAATTCAAACTCCCGCATTGAGAAGCTTCCACTACAACCGGTTAATTTTTCGAAACTTACATAATAGAACATTTCTTAAGGTACTTCTTGTATCTTCTATTTTACATACGATGCATTTACTTTCTTTAAAGTGTCTATCTGTTTACAAAATACAGTTAATTTAATATACTTAATATCAGGAACTTGCGGTTGTATTGATATTTAAATTTTATGTTAAAATTATGCATACATTGCAAATGTTAAAAAAAGTTATAAATTTGTATTTAACATTTTTTACTAATTGGCTTGGCTAATTTTTGTAAAATGTACTACTAACTAGCATATATTAATTATGGAAAGGCTACATCGTGCTGACCAAATTTTTTAGAAAGTAAACTTACTAATTTTAAATAAAACACATATATGAAACACAAATTACTCAGTTTTTTCGTGGGTAGTATGATCCTGACTTCAGTCGCGTTCGCGCAGGAGAAGAAAGTAAGTGGTCGTGTAACTGGAGCTGATGGTAAACCATTGGTCGGTGTAACCATTACAGTGCAAGGATCAACCGTAGCTACCCAAACAGATGAGAATGGTAACTATTCGCTATCTGTGCCAATAGGGAAAGTTATTGTCTTCCGTTCGGTTGGATTTTCAGATAAGACTTTGATTGTTAAAGAAAGACAATCTGCTTTCAATATTTCACTCGATAGTAATGACAATGAGTTAGAAGAAGTTGTTGTTACAGGTTATGGGGTTCGTCAAATCAAAGACGTTATCGGTTCTCAATCTACAGTTAAGGGTACGGCATTAGCTGCCGAATCCAACGTCAGTTTCGATCAAGCATTATCAGGTAAGGTTGCCGGTGTTCAGATTGGTTCGACGGGAGGTACATTAGGAGACGGAATTTCTGTTCGTATTCGCGGTGTAAACTCTATTTCGTCAAGCTCATTGCCACTTTATGTCATTGACGGTGTTCCTATGAATACGGTTGAAAATGTAAGTGAATTAAATAGTGGTGATGGAACTCGCTTTAATCCACTCTCAATGATTAATAGTAATGATATTGAGTCTATTGAGGTATTAAAAGATGCAGGTGCATCAGTTTTATATGGTTCCCGTGCAGCAAATGGTGTTGTTATGATTACTACTAAACGTGGTAAGAAAGGGTTTAACTCTGTCACTTTTGATTCTAAATTCATTTCAAGTAGAGCTTCTAATTTAGTTTCCCTTTTAAATGGAGATCAATTTATTCAAATCAACAATGAAAAGGCTGCGAACGGCGCTCCTAGATTTGGCGGGGTAACAAATGTAATCGCAAAAGAAAGTGATTTAAATGGTGACGGAGTAAACGATCGTACAAATTGGTTGGATGAGATTTATAGACAGGGAACCGGATTTGATAACTCGATGTCAGTTTCAGGAGGATCCGAGAGTGTTAATTATTTTGCTTCAGCTCGATATAACGATCAAAGAGGTATTTTGATAGGAAACGATATCAAAACTGGTCAAGCTAGAATGAATCTTGATTTAAAGGCTAATAGCTGGTTTAAGACTGGTGTTTCGTTATCTTACGCAAAAACTAAAAATAATGGAATATTAACCGATCGTTATATAAGTGGGGCAACTGTAGCGGGATTGAATGCTTTTCCTATCGTTTCACCTTATAATCCTAAAAACGATTTTGGTTATAATTTAAATGGTACTGGCTATTTAGGTCTAGGAAATAACATGACAGTTATTAATGGTGCTGGTATCACTGGAAACATTGCCAATCCATTAGCAACTACAAATCTTCAATTAAATCAAAATACGCCGGAGCAATTTTTAGCGAATATTTATGGTGAAATTACTTTATTGGAAGGCCTTAAATTTACCTCCAAGTTTGGCATAGATTATTTGCGCAACTATGAACATCAATATAGCCATCCAGCTGTAGGTGGATTAGGATATGCCTATAACGGATTAATTCAGGATTATTATAGAGATAACAATCTTTGGGTTTGGCAAAACTATGTGAATTATGATAAGACGATAAATGGATCTCATCGTATTTCTGCCACAGCTGGTGCTGAATATAATTATGCCAAACAAAAATTAACTTACGCAGGAGCGTCGAATGTGAGTGATCCGTATTTTACAGATATATTGGATAATACTTATACTGGTACTGTGCCTGGAACAGAGGATGTAATGTTGTTGTCAGGCGGAGGTTTATTTTCTACCGGATTAGAATCATATTTCGGGAGATTAGGTTATTCTTATAATGGAAAATATTTACTTGAAGCAGCATTTCGTGCAGATGCATATTCTGCGTTTGGAGTAAATTCAAAATGGGGATATTTTCCTTCAATATCAGCAGGTTGGGTAGCATCCGAAGAAGATTTTATGAAATCAATAGATTGGCTATCTTACTTCAAAGTAAAAGGAAGTTTTGGTAAAGTTGGTAATTCTAGAGGTATTGACCCATATGCAGCTAGAACTTTATATGCTGGTGGTGCTTACGCAAGTGAAAATGGATTTTCTGCTTATCAATTAGGAAATGCTAATTTGCAGTGGGAAACGACCAAAAAGTTTGATATCGGGGTAGACTTTAAAGTTGATAATGGTAAATATGGCTTCGTAATTGACTATTTTAATAACGATATTTCGGGGTTAGTTTTAGACGCTTCGCCGCTGTATACTGTGGGAGTTCCTAGAGGATCTATCTACACTAATATCGGATCAATGTACAATAGAGGTCTTGAATTTACATTTAACATGGAGACTGTGAAAACTGAAAATTTCACATGGAATACCTCATTAAATTTTACAGCAATAAAGAATCGAGTCAACGAGCTTATAACTGCTAATGCTGATATTCCTTCAGGAAATTCTGTAGCCAGTGTTGGACGTAGACTAGGAGAGTTTAAATTACTTCAATGGGCAGGTGTCGATGAACAAACAGGTAATCCAATGTGGTATTCAAAAGACGGCGTACGTAAGACATATAATCCTTCAGTAGCAACTGCCCAAAGATGGACCTTGGATGATGGAACAGTAACGACAGGAATCACTGCGAATGATGCTGTCTATACTGGTAAGAGTGGTATTCCTAAATTTTATGGAGGTTTAGATAATAATTTCCGATATAAGAATTTTGATATGGGAATTTCTTTGGTATATACTGGTGGGTACTATATATATAACTCAACCAGGGCTAATTTATTGACGAATAATTTCTTAAATAACAGTACCGAAATTTTAGATCGTTGGACAACACCTGGTCAAAAAACAGATGTTCCTCGTCTATTTCTAACCGATAATACAGCGAATCAAGCGTCAGATAGATTTCTTGAAAAGGGAGATTTCCTTCGTGCAAGAACAATTAGTTTAGGATATACGTTTGGCGGTAATAAGCTTAATAATGCAGGAATTAGATCTTTAAGGCTGTATGGTCAAGTATACAATGCGTTTGTAATTACCAGTTACAGTGGGCAAGATCCTGAGGTAAACTCAAATAGAAATAATTCAAATATTGCAGTTGGCGTAGATAGCCGTGCAGTTCCACAACCAAGAACTTATACATTCGGTTTAAGTCTTACACTTCAATAATCTAAATCAATGAAAAAAAATAACATAATATATAAAGCATTGTTGTTGGGAATAACTCTTTCCGCAACATCTTGTGGGAAACAGCTTTTTGAAGACCCGTATGCATATCTATCACCTGAGCAGGCTTTTTCAACACCGGATAGAATAGCTAAAAGTGCTACAGGACTGTATGATGCATTGCAAAATCGTGAATTTTTAGGCGGTAGGACGTTAATCTATGCTGATATTCGTGGAGCGGATTGCGGTGTAAATACTTTTTTTGGAAATATGCCTCAATTTAGTACTTTATTGTCTACTGATATAACCGTAAAAGACGCTTACCAAGGTGGCTATCGGACAATAAATGAAACTAATTTGTTTATCGAAAACCTAACTGCAAAACCAGGAGTTGTAAATGCGGCTCAGGAAGCTCAATATTTTGGAGAAGCGAAATTTATTAGAGCTTTAACATATTTTTATTTGGTGAATTTATGGGCTCAGCCCTATAATTTTACTTCTGGTGCTACACATGCTGGTGTACCTCTTGTGCTAAAAACTACATCAACACCATTTAGTGAAGATAATAATATACCAAGAGCTACGGTAAAAGAGGTTTATGACCAAATTATAAGTGACTTGTTGGCAGCAGAATCATCGCTACCAGCGTCTAGTGCACCTGAATTTTCAACTGTTGCTAGAGCTACAAAATCAGCTGCTCAAGCACTTTTAGCACGTGTGTACTTATATGAGGGTAATTATGCTAAGGCATTGGAATTTGCAAATAAGGTTATAAATACAAATAGCTATTCTCTGAACGCTAGCCCATTAGAAGCTTTCAGGAACACAACTACAGCCGAAAGTATTTTCTCTGTAGCTCATAATGGAGGCGATAATCCAAACACTAATAATGCTTTAGGTCAGCATTACTCTCCAAGTTTAAGAGCCGATATTCAGGTTTTACCAACTTATGTATCGTTAATGAGTGCTATCGACAAGCGTAAGACCGAGCTGATCACACAGAAGAATGGTGCATTCTATACACTAAAATATACTTCTGTGTCCGATTGGGCACCAATATTGAAATACAATGAAATTTTGTTGACTAAAGCAGAAGCTCTTGCAAACCAATCGACAGGGGTTAGTGCCGAAGCATTAGCATTGGTGAATGTTGTACGGCACCGTTCAGCCCCATCAGAAACCATTGTTGCAACATCTAAAGCTTCTCTTATCGAGGCAATTTTAAAAGAAAGACGGATAGAATTGGGGTTCGAAGGTCACGGTATCTTAGAATATTTAAGAACGAAACGGAATATTCCGGCACATAGTACTGTTTCAGAACAAATATATGGATCAGATTTTGTAGCATTGCCAATACCATTTGACGATATGCAAAAAAATCCAAATTTAGTTCAGAATCCTGGTTATTAATTTGTCAGGTAAAATTAATAAGGGGCGCTACGTTTAGAAGTGCCCCTTTTTTGTAAAATGGTTTTAAATAATGAATAAATCAGCGCATATTAAATACTGTGGTATTACCAAATCATTAATTTTATGTATATAAATTAATAGACTAACAATTTGTTAATACTAACTTAACATTGAGACTCTATTTTTACGGCGTTGAAATAAGGAGGCTTATAATTTTTAATAAGAAGCATAATCCTCTTAAAATTCATTCATTATATTAGAGATTATTATAATACTGATGAACCATTTGGACAGACGATTTGTTTATTCACATGTTTACAAGTCCTGATGATATCCATTGCTTCAAAAATTTATTCAATGAAAAAAGCACTTTTACTCGCCAGTCTGATAGGCCCAGCAATAGCCATGGCGCAAAATAACAATGCACCTTCAAGTTATGATCCGCATGATATCAAAATCACAGGGTACCTTCAGACGCAGTTTCAAAAGGCGCAATCACCGGGGATAACCTCCTTCTCTGGTGGTGATTTTTCTAAGAATTCTGACAATCGTTTTATGATCCGACGTGGCCGCCTTAAGATTGACCGTGTGGACACTTATTCAAGTATTGTATTCCAGCTCGATGCAACACAGGACGGTGTACAATTAATGGATGCTTTCATCCAATTGCGACACCCTGATCAAAAGGGCTTGAGCCTGACTGCGGGTCTCTTCAACCGGCCGTTCGGGTATTCAATTGTTTATTCTTCTGGTTACCGCGATTTTCCTGAGCGGGCACGTGTTTTCCAAACTTTAATGCCACGTGAACGCGATCTTGGAGGAATGGTAAGTTATCATCCCGGCGGGAAAATAAAATTCTTAAATCTAGATTTAGCTTTGGTTAATGGAAGTGGGCACTCGGCCAAAGATTATGACTCAAAAAAGGATCTTATTGGTAACTTAGCCTTTAAATTCGATAGCCTCGCAGATAAAAAATTGCATGTCGGTTTTGGTGGATCTTTCTATAAAGGTTCTGTCCGTAATGATACCAAAACATATTATACAGCTCTCACAAACGGTTATACAGCGCATACCAGTGATGATAACGTAGGAAAAGCCATTGGTCGAAACTACTATGGGGCGAACTTACAAGTTGAACTGGATAACAGTTTCGGGAAATCCAGTTTCAAGACTGAATATGTGGCCGGTGATCAACCTGGTGTCGCTGGAGGAGCTGATATCAAAGGCCCTTACGCAAGTCGAAGTTTTACGACGCAGCCCGCGACAGACTTATATCAACGGAGATTTAACGGCTACTACCTTTGGTTTACGCAAGAAATTGCAAAAACAGGTGTGACAGCGCTATTAGCTTACGATGTGTATGACCCCAATACAAAAGCAAGTGGCATGACGATAGGAATGCCCGATAATTTTACAGCGGACGGTGATGTGAAATTTAGTACATTGGGTTATGGTCTTGCTTATCAGATCAGTAATAGATTAAAGCTTACAGTCTACAATGAACATGTGACCAATGAGAAGACGAGCTTGAAGAATTTTTCTGATGATCTCAAAGATAATGTTTTTACGACCAGATTGTTATACCGCTGGTAAAATTTACCAGTGATTTTATTTGAATGTTTAAAAATTGAAGCAAACTCTACGACTTAGGAGGATGTTTGATTGTCTGGTGGAGTAAATGATTTGGTTTTTTTTTATTGCCAAACCTCAATTTGACCAGTGGTTCCGTGACAACTCACAAGTTCGCGCGGAACGATGAAGTACCATGATCGATGTCAAATAATGTGGCCTGAGCACCTTCTGCCAATGCCTTTTTATTATTCTTAAGTGCTTCATTTATGCTGATTTCTGTGTCCGTAATTTGTAACTTTTTTAAAAAGCCACATGCCTCTAGAAAATTGTCATATAATTCTTTTACTGGTGGCACATCCTGCCCCAAAGCCTGTAATTCGGTATACTGTTTATCTAAAATTTGCAAAACATAGGTTTCAAAATCTTTGGAAAAGATATCTCCCACCCGTACATTCTGCCGGAGTGTTTTATTGGAATAGGTGGGGCCAATACCATTTTTAGTCGCTCCGATAGCGCGATATCGTGGGGATTCCTCGAAGTAGATATCCAGTACTTGTAAGTGGGTAATACGAGATGGGCCTTTTCCGAGATTAGGAGTCGATTGATTATCTCTGCTTCAGGAATAATGGGTTGAAGTAATTCCGCCTCCGCATCGAGTGCCATAGGGTCGATCACCACACCGGTACCGATAATATTTTTGACATGGGGATAAAAGATTCCCGAAGGCAGTAATTTGAGAGGTAAACCATTTGCCATTATGAAAAATACTATGCCCGGCGTTTGCACCACCATTAAAGCGAGCAATAATGTCATAATCGCGACTGATCAGATCAATAATTTTTCCTTTACCTTCGTCTCCCCACTGGAGTCCAATTAAAATATCCATATTACGATTGAATTTATGGAACAAAGCTAGGAGATAACGAGGAGGAGGCAATTGCCATTTGACAAAAAAGGCGATCGTATTTATTCCCTGAAAATTGATCAAAAAGAAATCAGGCCAGTTTTTATCCTTGTTTTTTTCCGAGTAGTTTGATTTTAAATAACCATTTATTTCGCTTTGTCGTATTCGAAGTCTTTATAATTTCGATGTAAGTAACTTTTACGGATGATATGCCACAAAATTGTAGGGTAGATCTTTTGAGTTGATTTACACTCGGTCTGCCATAGACAAGGGCATAATACCAACTGGGTTGGTCTAGGGTAGTTATAATTCTGGCGGATTTCCCTTTAAGTAATTTGTCCCAAAAAGGAGAATTCTCGCGGTACTGGAAAGCGTAACCAGGTAGAAAGAGTCTATCGATAAAACCTTTCATAATAGCCGGAAGACCACCCCACCAAACAGGATGTACCCAAACTAAATGTTCGGCCCATAGGATATCTTCCCAGGCCTGCAGGAGATCGGGTTCGACTTCTGTTCGCTTCTGGTATCCAAACTGGAGGTTGGGGTTAAAATTTAGGTCAGCAATGTTAATTGAACGGACTTCTGCTCCAGATTCCTCTGCCCCATCTTTATAGGCTGCAGCAATGCCAAAATTAAAGGATTCCCTATTGGGGTGTCCGTTGATGATAAGTATTCTCTTCTTCATGTTATTCTTTTGATAACACAAAAGTAGTGGTGCTGGTACTTGAACTATAGGACAAATGTCTAAAATTTAATTTCACTGCGAATACGGCTTAAATGCCGCTGTGTGATGCCTAGATAGGATGCTAAATATTGCAATGGTATTTGTTGCACAAATTCGGGCTGATCCCGGAGCAAGACCGTATAGCGTTGTAATGCAGTTTCTTTCTGCAATTGAAAGATACGTTTTTCGAGTTCCAAGTATTGCTGTTCAGCAATCATTTTAAGGTATTTAGTCCATACTAGACTTTCCGAGGCAAGTTTGTCAATGGCGCTTTTTTTAATGACCCATAGTTCAGCAGGAGAGATAGCCTGCATGGTTTCCATACTTGGCCCGCCGGTAATAAAAGATGAGTAGGCGGCGATCATACTATTGGGAAATCTGAAACAATAAGTAACATCTACAGCACTTGAAGTTGTATAATACGAACGGAAGATTCCGGATGCGATGAGGGCGACCTCGTTGCAAGGTTGGCTCTCCTTGACAAAAAAGTCATTTTTGTTCAGCTTCCTGAATTCAAAAAGCTGAGCAACCTCGGTAATTTCTTCCGGATTGAAGAAACCTAAAGACTGAAAATAAGCTGCTATCATGGAGATCAAACTTAAATAAATTGCTTTAGCAATACAAAATAAATCTGCTCGGATTCATATTATGGGTGAGTAGTGCTTTTATGCCTTGTATAAACGTTATTACCATTATCTTTCATTGGGCACCGAAAAAGAAAATGCCCATGTAGCGTATTCAAGATAGTTTCAAAGATGTGATTACACATCTTTGGGTATAATATAATCCATGACCAATATATCAATAGCTCTTATGTGCAATTGAGCTGGCAAGTCTGGTTTGGGTATTGCTGTTTCGATTGTATCACGAAATGGTAATAGCTACTATTTTCATATTAATGTCAATAGTCCAATTATATTTTGCAAAATATAATTTTTCAATCTATATTTGTGTTATTGAAACCAAAACATATTTAGATATGAAAACATTATATACAATTGGCGCTACAGCCACAGGAGGACGAAATGGTCAAGTGAAAAGTGAAAACGGAGTATTAGATTTGGCTGTTCGTATGCCGAAGGGTCTTGGTGGTGCGAACGACGAGTACGCAAATCCAGAAATGCTTTTCGCGGCAGGTTATGCAGCTTGCTTTGATAGTGCTTTGAATTTGGTAATTCGACAGGAGCGTGTAAAAACAGGTGAAACCACCGTTAAGGCTCAGGTAAGTATCGGACAACTGGAGAATGGTGGTTTTGGTTTGGCTGCAGCATTATATGCTAATATTCCCGGAGTCGATATGGATGTGGCACAGCAGCTGATTGAAAAAGCACATCAGGTATGTCCATACTCAAATGCGACCAGAGGTAATATGGAGGTGAAATTAACAGTATCAAACAACGAATAATAGATGAATCATATTGCCACAGTACTCACCATACTGGTACTTATAGAACATGTCTATATCGTATGGATGGAAATGTTTGCATGGGAAACCGCCGGAAGACGTAGCTTTGGTAAAGCCCTACCTGCAGAACTATTTAAACCTACAAAAGGTCTTGCTGCAAATCAGGGCTTATATAATGGTTTTTTGGTAGCAGGTTTGGCTTGGTCATTTTTCATTCATGATCCGATCTGGAGTGAAAATATACGGCTGTTCTTTTTGGGCTGTGTTCTTATTGCAGGTCTTTTCGGAGGCCTTACCGCAAGTAAAAAGATATTCTTCGTGCAGGGAGTTCCTGCTCTACTGGCAATACTATTCGTTCTTTTTTCAAAATAAATAAGTAAATAAATGTCATTAATTACAGACTTACAATGGAGACACGCTGTGAAAGCCTATGATCCGACAAAAAAAGTTTCCCAGGAAAATATAGATAAGATATTGGAAGCAGCACGCTTTGCGCCAACCTCTTCGGGTTTGCAGCCTTTTAAGGTATTGGTCGTTGAAAATCAGGCCTTGAAAGAAGAATTGGCAAAAGGAGCTTTAAATCCGGAATGTATGCGAGAATGTTCCCATGTACTGGTTTTTGCAGCTTGGGATAAGTATACCGCCGAGCGTATCGATAAAGTATATGATTTCACGACCGACGAGCGAGATTTACCTCGTGGCCGTTTTGGATCTTATACGGATAAATTGAAATCCATCTATCTGAATGAGGCTGAGGAACATAATTTTGCACACACGGCACGGCAGACTTATATTGCTCTTGGTTTAGCTTTGGCACAAGCTGCGGAACTCAGGGTTGATTCTACTCCGGCAGAAGGCTTTGATAATAGCATTGTGGATGAAGTATTGCAGCTGGAAAAACTCGGTTTGAAAAGTGTATCGTTAATGTATGTTGGGGTTGCAGATGCTTCCCGTGACTGGATCTCCACGATGAAAAAAGTTCGGATACCGAAAGAAGAATTTGTTGTTGAGTATAAATAGAAACAGCATATATTTCAAACCTTAAGAAAACAATATCTTTGCAAGATGGATGATTTATTGAAATTGGACAAACAGCTATGTTTCTCTGTATATGTTCTGCATCGCGAGATTATGCAGCAGTATCGCACTATATTAGCTGACGTAGATCTGACTTATCCACAATATATTACAATGATGGCGTTATGGGAAAATAACGAACAAACTGTAAACCAATTGGGAGAGAAGTTGTTTCTAGATAATGGTACTCTTACACCTCTACTGAAAAGACTAGAGGGGAAGTTGTTACTTACTCGTACACGAAGTAAGACCGATGAAAGGGTTGTAGTGATCCGCCTTACAGATCTGGGTCTGCAACTGAAAGAGAAAGCAAGCTGTATTCCAATGCAAATTTTTGAAGCATTAAAACTGGAGTATTCAGATATGCAGCAGCTTAAAGCTTTGGCGGATAAAGTTGTCGCGAATGCAGGGAATAGCTGATATCTAAATGATCGGTTGATCCCGTTACAATCTTGTCTTTTTAGCTAGTTTTGGAGGTTTTAAATTTTATCAAGAGAATGCGTTTAATTGCAATTGCTGTCTATTGTGTCTTGCTGATATTCTCCTTTGCAGGTTGCGAAGAAAAGAGAAGGGATACTGCATTGTTGAGATATATAGCGTATAGCAATCGCGATAGTGCCCAACTGGAACTCGATCTTTTTGAAAGTCGGTTTCATGGAAAACTACGGTTTTATAGACCAGGGGGGGAAATCGATTCAGGAGAGGTTCGGGGGGATATCAAAAATGATACACTGGCCGGTGATTATTACTACACGCCATTTGGCTGGGGACAAAAAAAAAGGAGACCCTTTATTTTACTTAAGAAAGGGTCTCAATATATTTTAGGGACCGGCACCGAACAAGTATATATGGGTATTCCTCATTATATACCGTCAACCATCAGTTTTCAGCGAGCTAAATTTATTTTCAGCAGCGTGGACCATTAACATGATCGGGTAAAAGGAACTCCTTACATGATATTTTTCAATTTGATATATTGCAAGAGCATAATTGTCTTCCCATCTTTGATTTCACCACTTTCGATCATAGCCAGCGCATCTTGGATATTGATTTCTAAGATTTCGATATTTTCTTCTTCTTCCTGCAAACCACCGCCATCACTGACCTTCATATTGTTCGTGTATTCCGCGATAAAGAAATGCAAGATTTCAGTGACTGAGCCGGGCGACATATACGCTTCAAATATTTTTTTTGCTTCCTTAATCTGATAGCCAGTTTCTTCTTCGGTTTCTCTTCGAATACAATCTTGTGGCGAATCCTGATCTAACAGACCGGCACAGGCCTCTATCAACATTCCAGATTCATTTCCATTTATATAGGTTGGAATTCTGAACTGTCTTGTTAATATAACAGTTTGGTATTCTGTATTATAAAGTAGTATTACAGCGCCATTTCCACGATCATATGCTTCCCTGCTCTGCTGTTGTACCGTTCCGTCCGGTTTTGTGTATTGATAAGTAACTTTTTTTAAAGTATACCAGTTATCAGATAAAATTTCTGTCTTTACGATTTCGATATCTTTGATTGCCATTTTTTAGTGTTAAGGTCAAGCTATAAAAGTAAGTATTACTGCTCATATTCTTCTATTTTAACCCATCTTCCAAAACCTTTTTGGTTAACTTAAATTCCCTGTAACCAAACGCCCCTGATTTATAGCCAATAACAGCACCAAATTCGATGTCGTTTGTTGAAGAAGATTTGACAAACACTGCCGAACGATATACATTTGATGAAGCTAAAGGTGTTTCAAACACACGGAAATGTATACCATCTTTTGAATACGCCAGATAATTTAAATCGGAAGAATATCTGTCCACATTTCCTATTGCAAGGCAAAGAAAATAATAACCATCAATATAGGCTGCTTGTAGGTGCCAGGTTGAATAATTCTTGTTTAATTCAAGCCAAGGTTTATTGATGAATTTAACCTGTTTACTATTTCTATATGGCGTAAAGTCCAACCCATTCGTTGACGAACGTTGTAAGATGTTGGTTATGATTGGTGATGGATAAGTAGGCTTGAAATCAACTTCATAGCTGAACATTTCATTTTCATTTCTGATAAAGGATGGCGATAAGATATGATTGTCCTGAACAGAAGCGGGTTCATTGCTCGCATATGCGACTTCAAGTGGAGTCCAATGAATTCCATCACTTGAAGTTTGACGCACAACGATACGCTCGGCTTCTTGAACTAGTTTTTTCGTATTGTTATCACTCTTCGCTCCCCATTGTTTTAAAATTTTAGTAGAGAAAAAACATCCCCTATAATATAATTCAAACTCCTTTCCGTTAAAGTTCCAATCGACATCAGACCAATAGCCTTGATTAGGCATACCGCTAGGAGGAATATACGAATCTTCCAAAGCAGGGCGACGTTGTATTGGGTTGGTCAATCCAATTGGGGTAATCCATTCTTTACCATCATTCGAAACCACAACACTGGGATTTTCATATAAAGAGGCTGCTCGGTCAGAGCCTAATATACCAAAATAGGGGGTAAAGACCATCCAATATTTATACCCGTTGAAGCCTTTTGGAAAATACTCCACATCAGGATGGCAATAGCTCGCATTTTTCCCGGATATATCCTTAATCAATTCAGGTTGTGACAATCCCGGTGGATTTGCGTTTGCAATCGCATTAATCTTAATTGAGGCCAAATCGTTTGTAAATCCTGCTGGAATAGGCATTTTACTTTTATCGACAGGTTCGGGATCAACTGGGGGATTGTGAGGTGAAATGTCTTTTCTACACCCAATAAGCAACAATAAACCTAAAAAGAAATAGGTGAATCTTTTGAAAAACATGGTCGAAGAATAAAAATAAGATAATATAGATATGGCAATTTTTTGGTATTACTTTTCCCGTTAATTTTAGCTAAGCCAAAATTGATATATTTTTTTTATTTCGCAAAATATATTTTTTAGCGGTAATAGTTAAATTAATTCAGATAATTAGTCTATTATTAGTTTTAAGGCTTAATTCATTTTCAAATATTTTCTTTGCTGTAGCTTTTGTATTTTACCGTCCTTAAGGAGGATTTCGCAACACAAGCTGATTGTTTTGATCTTGGATAATGCGAACAGCTTTTTTTGGAATATTGATGCTATCAAAAATAACCAGATGGAGTAATATCCTGTGATGTTTTATTGAATTCACAAGATAAAACTGCAAACCTCAGGGAAGTCCATTTTTGTTTCGGTTGAAAAATGGGAAATAGAAAAATCGCTCCTAGCTTATGGTAAAAGCCGGAGTGTTCCGATCCGGATAGCATCTGAAGTGCAAAAAATGGGTTTAATGTTGTGGTAGTGCCATTCAAATTACTTTTTACGAAACTTGTCGATGAGCAGTCTTCCAAATATAAAATAGAGTAAAAGTACGGTTAAACCACCGATTACAAAAGGGTTTGTGTATATAGTTGTTAATCCGTATTGATTAGAGTAAAGTAATACGGCGATAATGCATTGTAAAAATGCATAGCAGATATTGCCTTTTGATGAATAGCCGAAAAGTCCTAAAAATCGTACTCTGGCGATTCCAAAAATAAAGTGCGGTATTGCGTTTGCTATCAATACTGCAATAAAAAAGTCTAAGTAAAACATTTTGTTATTTTTTTTTCGTTAACCATAAAAAATGTCAATGATGGTATCTGAAACGCGAAACATTCTTCCTCGTCTACGATTTCATATAATGAATGACTTTTGAAAAAGTCAATTTTTAAAGGTTTGATCTCCTTGAAATCAAAATCCAGTGAAATGGTCGCTATATGTGACAAATTTAAAGCTTGTGATGTTAACGCACGGTTCTGAACGATAATCTTTTCAAGAAGTTCACGGGGATGAGTTGATATGGGCAGAAAATCACCGGGAATTTTCCATTCGTCTATGGCATGGCAAATGACCTCCAAATCTGCTGCACTGCCAGCCCCGGGATCTATTTTTGTGTGGATACCGCCATCGATACATTGATGAATAAAAGATAATGGGTGATGTGTATACATCATATTGCTAAATAGACGGCTGCCTAAACAGTAGGGCAAGCTACTCATGCAATTGGAAACAAATAAGACTGTAGGTTCTTTACATAGTTTGGCATCCGCAGCGATATAAAACCTCCAGTTACTTTGTAAAGGAGAGCTATAAAATGGCCTTAATCCCTTGGGAGCAGCTGGGCCGAAATGGCCATGCCGATAGGTCAAAATAGAAAATAATACCTTCCCCTGAATAACATCAACCTGTATCCCTTCCGGAATCAAGTGTTGAATTTTATCTAGTGGTATCATCCAATTCAGATACACGACGTTGCTGATGTCACTCCTTAATTTTACATCCGAAAAGGGAGGTGGAAATATATTTTTTATTTTTTGTAAAAAGGAGCCATTTAGAACATGTTCAACGCATGAAGCAAGCATGTTTCTTTTTGATGAGCGAAACTCTTTTTTCAACAGCGACATCACCTGGGGGATTATTTATTAGAAGAAAGCTGATATCGCTCACTGATCTTTTTTACTATTTTTCTATAGTATTTTGTTTTGTCAGATTCGTCAATCACAATAATTTCCACATCGTTGGCTTTGAGCAATTGCATTTTATCTACAGCGATTTGAAACCATTTTTTCGTTGTATAGTAAAACAACTGATTTTGAATGAAGTTACTTTTTTTATAAAACTTATTTCGGGCACGATAAGTCAATAACCACCAGAGATCTATTTCTACAAAATCCAGTGAGAGCCCCAAGATATGAATATCCTGTGTAAAGAACAGGTCTATCCATGACTGTAGTTGCAGGTCTTTTTGCTGCTTCAACCTTTTTATCAGAGCAGCCTTATATACTGTTTCTGATGTGTAATTGGTGCCGTTTACAACATAATCTCTCATTTTTTGAAGCTGCCCACAGTAATGCTCATAACCCAGGTTGATGGAGCCTGGACTGTCACAATCACCATGGATGTGCCAAAATGTTTTGTCTGCAGTTTCATACCGACGAAAAACACTATACGTTGTTTCTCGGACCAGGCTCGTATTCTTCCTCGACGTCAATCCTTCTAGGCTAAATTCATAATTTGTGGTGATGATATTTTGGGTGGGAAGGGTTTGGATCAATTGATGGATCTCATTCTGCTTTATCTTTGAGACACTCTCCGAGATATAGGTTTTAAGTTCTTTCTCATTCAGATGTTGTATTTTAATTGCATTTAGAAAAATCTCTTCGTATAACATCGGAAAAGGTTTTTGCCCATTTTCCAATGCTGTGACATGATATTTTGTTTTAATATTGGTCAGTAAGTCACTCCAACTGATTCCAGGAGAAATATTATTGATATCATTTCCAACTAGCAAGCTGAATTTATTCATTTGCAATTAATATTTATTAAAGATTTCCACGTCGACCAATAAAACCAAATGAAACAATACACGTTGTAATTTCGGGTTGTTAGATTCGAATCTATTGATCGGCCGTTTCTAATTTAATAAAAAAGAATGAATGGAATGGGAATATTGAACCATTACTGGAGAAACAATCCTGTAATATATATTACATTTATTAGCTTTTTAGCAGAGGGATCAGTTTTCTATGATTGGAAACTTGATCTCGAAAATAGTTCCTTGATTCGGCTTGCTGTCCACAGAAATTTTTGCGTTAAGGCGGTCTGTAATTCTTTTTACAATAGATAAGCCAACTCCTGACCCATCAAATTGCATCGCATTCGGTAATCGATGGAAGATTTCGAAAATACGCTCGGTTTCTTCCACAGACATTCCGATCCCATTATCCCATATTTTATACAAAACATACCCTTCTTCTATTTGGCTGTTTATGCCAATTATAGGTGTGGTTTTATTGCTGCTATACTTGATTGCATTGCCCAAAAGATTTAGAAACAATTGATAGATCAAGGTCTTTTCTCCATCAATTGGAAGGATCCGTCCTTTTTCAAATTGCAGATTTTGGACATTAAATCGCACGCTGCAATCATCAATGATGTTTTCAATAAACCTTTCCGGATAGACAGTTTCGTATTCGAATTCATAGCTTTTACTGCGAGCGAAATCCACTGTTTTATCTAGCATGCTATTCATTAACTGGATGGCTTCCATCATGTTTCTGCCTGCCTTCCCGAGAAATTCCTGACTTAATCCAGACCTGTCCCGGATCATCTGGGCTGTCATTTGTAGGGCAGCCAAGGGGTTTTTTAGGTCATGACTCAGCGTGTAACTGAATGTTTCCAGGATATTGTTTATTTCAATCAATTTCTCGTTGAGCGACTGGATTTCGATAATTTTCTTTAAACAGGCTTCCTGGATTGTAATACTCAGGCTTTTTAAGAAATTAATTTCTCGCTCTTTCCATTTTGGGGCAGTACCTTCGACGATTTTCTTCCATGCATTGAAGGACGTGCGGGGAGAAGGGAAATTTATGGTCTTTGTTGGATCGTAAATAAGTTGCTTTTCCGGCTCTCCCGCCCAGGTTTCCTCTATCTTTACTTCCTTTCGGAAAAAAAAGATCTTGAAGTCTAGCCTATTTTCCAAATCTATACCGGCAATACCCGGGAATGGAAAAACAGTTTCATGCCCGCCTTGAGGTCCTTTGAAATCCGACTGCCAGAATAACTGATCGGTAATTGTTTTACTGAAATGACTATCTAGCTTTAATAACATATCCTTCTTTGGTGCGTCGCCGACGATATGCCACTTGTCTAGATACTTAAACGCGATTCCATCAGCTCGAAAGATTTCCATTAAGTTAGTGCTCAGCGCGCTGATTACTCTGTATAGATCTTTCTTTGTAAATAGATTTTGTCTGATCTCAAATGCGATACTCTTGGTTTTAAGTTTGAAGTTATTCTCCTCGATATGTTTATTGGCCAAAAAACTATTTACGGCATATTGAACAATGAAAATCGAAAGATGTCTTTGTGCTAGATCAATGTACTTGGGAAGTCTATTCTGACAGGCGACCAATCCCCATAATTTTCCGTTGATGATGATGGAGAAACTACCACTTGCTTTTACTTGCGCATTTCGAAGATATTGAAGATGTATGGGGGACATCGCACGGATCCCTGTCATAGAGAGATCTAGTTTCTCTGGCTCAAGGCCCCAGATAGGTATCGGGGGGGCATCTATATCGGGTGTCACCCTGGCAAATATCCTGGTATAGAGTTGGCGTGCCTGCTGGGGAATATCAAACTCAGGATAACGATAACCCAATAACGGTTCTAAGCCGCCGACAACATGTTCTGCAATCACTTGGCCGTCTCCATTTTCTGATAATTTATAGATCATAACCCGATCATACCCCGTTACTGTAAAAATATTCTCCGCCAGCGCCTTCCAAATATCCTCACTGTCATTGATATGCTTGGCGTAAAAGAATGTATTTTTAAATTGATGCGATTGCGAACGGTGTTGTTCTATTTCAATATATATTTTATTGTCAAAGGGATAGATGCTTAGATAATATGGGATCTGTTCCAGATAAATATCAGCGACATAACGATGCTTGAAGCTGCCACTATAATCATGTAAAATCTGATCAAGATCGATTGCATGCTGAATATCCAGACAGTCTATAAATTTTGTTAAGCTTTGTCCCAGGAATACACTTTGTTTGGGTAAACCTGTTTCTGTCCAGTTTTCACTCCAGCCTATGCAATTATAAGCCGCATCAAATAGGATGAGGCAACCAAAATGCTGTATTTGACCACAAAGATGGATCGGTTCCTGATCACAATTAGAAAAATGATTATAGTCCATCATACGCATTTTGATATATTCTCCTAAAGTACAAAATAAATAATTAAGGCATAGCTATTGCTGTTGAACAAATGTTAATTATATATTGAAACTTATTTTTGGAATTTACATAAATAGAAATATTACTATGTTAAAATATTGGCTACTTAGCGGTCTGTTTTTGTCGTTACAGTTGTTAATGCCCAACGGCTCAACCCAGGGTTTAATCTTCAGGAATATCAGGAAATGTTACGGGTCAATGCGCATATCTATGAACAAGATGGGACTGACCCATCTGATATTCCTGCCCCCCAGTTTTCAAAATTGATATATAGGAGTTCGACAATGGGACTTAATAATTTGTATGAATTTTGGCAACGGGATGAGCATATTAAAAAAGGCTAGGCGAACCGATTTCCTAGCCTTCACGATATAACTCATCCTATGCTATAACGATCAAATAACAAAGAAATAACTGAAATGTTTTATCCATTATCGTAGGAATGCCTTAATAGCTCAGTCTTTCAGCCCAGTGGAGATTATTTGGTAGTTCTATATTAGCGAATTCAATATGAATTACTCTTCTGCGTTTGTTATTGCTTGTGCGTTTGGAGCTATGGAGCAATAGCGGTTTCATGATCATTATTCCACCCGCGGGAACGGGGCAGTTTTCCTCCCGTTCGCTTGTCCAGTCAATGGTTTCAGGACGATAAACTCCTTTGTTATGTGATCCCGGAATAATATTCAATGCACCATTCTCCGCATCTGTATCATCGAGGTGGATTCTTATCGTAACTATATTTTCCAAAATTTCTAATGGTGGCTGTACAGCATATTGCTTCTGTTTTACTGTCCAGTTTGAAAAACCTTCTGTATTGACTTTTTTGAGCACAGATATCGTCAGGTCCTGGTGATAGGATACATACCAATTGGAGGTTTCTGGTTTATCAAAATAAATGCTTTTTACAATGAAATAATCTGATCCGAATAACTGTGAAATGATGGCTCTAAGATTATTATTGAAAATGCCGGTATTTAAATTAGGTATTTCTTTAATTAGCTGACGAACTGCAAAAAGATCAGAGGAGTGCCTAAAGCTATCTCTTGACTGGTCTGTTTGTTCAATTAACCTTGCTAGTTCACGAATTTCATTGTTACTAAAAACATCTTTTATAATGGTGAAACCGTCTTTTTTTATCTTGTTTTTATTGATTGTTAGGTGTTCGTTTGTAAGCATAGCGATTGTCTTTTATTGGATGTGTTTTTTATTCTAACACTTACGGTATTATCTGTGTCTGTTTAATAACAAATGAAATGGAGTCTCCATTTTGTTCGATATACACTGCGTTTTTACTTATAGGCATAATCATAGTCTTTGATACTAAATTAATAGATAGTTTCGAAAGTTTAACTTTTTATATCCCAAAAAGACAAGAGCCGCATCCTCCAGATGTGGCTCTTGTCTTGAGCTAATTGGTATTAAGCTTCCCATTTTGTGCTAATATTCGGTAGCTGCTCCATACCGCTTATATACCCCTGAAATTCTACTTTTTAGGCTTGGCCCCCACTTAAATTTGTATAGCGATAAGGCCTAAAATAAATATTGGCGGTCCTTATTGGAATAAACTGGAGTGCCGGTAAGAGGATCCAGACGAAAAAATGAAACGCTTATTATCACAGTAAATCATCAATATAATAGAAGTAGATATGAACATTAAAGAACATCAATTGACTGGGGTTTCCTATCGGGATACGCCCAATAAGAACGGGAATATAAGACCTATTTATATCATTATGCATTATGATGGGGCTTCCAACGCCACGAGTGCGCTCTATTGGATGTCAGATCCAAAAAGCAAAGTCTCGGCTCACATCCACATCAGCCGTGAAGGGGTGGTGACCCAGCTGGCACCATTTAATATCGAATGTTGGCATGCAGGCCGGAGTTCCTGGGCCGGATTGACCGATCTGAACAGATACAGTATCGGGATTGAGTTACAAAATAAAGGATCAGAGCTGTACACCGAAAAGCAGATCAATGCAGCTATCGAAGTCTGTCAGGCGATTATCGCCTATTACCCCATTCGGGAAATTTTGGGGCACAGTGATATAGCTCCGGGGAGAAAGGAGGATCCGGGAATACAGTTCCCTTGGATGAAGTTTAAGCCACTACTAAAAAAAGAATGACTATGGAACTACTTGAAATTTTTGAAAAGCTACTTATTCCTATTGCTACTGCTGTCGGAGGTTATTTTGTTGGCCGTCCCAAACAGCAGGCGGAAGTAGAAGCTACAAATGTGGAGAATGCCGGAAAGGTTATCGATAAATGGGAAGCGTATGCAAACCGGCTGGAAAAAGATATAGAACATTTAAGAGCTATTATTGAAGATCTGAATGAAGGACTGAAATTAGCCAATGAGGACCGTATCGCCTGTTCAAAAACATTAGCTGAATTGCAGTTGAAATACGATGATCTAATG
The DNA here is from genome assembly GCF_002000245.1 of Sphingobacterium sp. CZ-UAM. Classification (GTDB taxonomy): domain Bacteria; phylum Bacteroidota; class Bacteroidia; order Sphingobacteriales; family Sphingobacteriaceae; genus Sphingobacterium. Next base: position 78,476 of record NZ_MTCM01000008.1, read on the forward strand.
AAGCTTTATAATGAATTACAGATTGAACTAAAAAGAGTAAAAAATGAAAAATATAATTCGATTGACCGTAATGCTACTGCTCGTTAGTAGCTGCGGTCTATTTAAAAAAAGCGTTAAAACAAAGGAGTCACAAACCTTGAAGACTGGAGAAAAAATGACCATACTGTCAAATGTGGATTCCAATAAGCAACGCTTGGATATGGAGCAAACCTATAATCGGCTTTCAACGCAAACTGAAGATCTGATCCAGATCGCGGGCGAAGAAATTGAGATCAGGCCAAATGGTGTGGTACGGATAGGCAGGGGACAGGTCAATAAAAAACGGATACATTCTTCCGACAGCTCCATCGCAAAGGACAGATATCTTTTCGAGCAGCGTCGGGAGCTTGTTCACAGTGCGCAGTATAAAGAAGATAAACTACGTCTGGATACAAAGGCTTCAAAACGAACCGTGCAGCCGGCTGCAATAAATATTCTGTATTTTTTGATAGGTCTGCTAGCGATAATTCTTGTAGTATGGTGGAAGCGAAAGAGGGTGTAATGACTAAATAAAACGCTATTATACCGATCAAAGAAAACATGATGCGCGTCTGTTTTATGATCGGTATAATTCTTGAAAAAACAACCTTATTTATCATTGAAACGTTTATTAATGAAGTAATAATTTGCCGCCTGTTTGATATCTTTCTTAAAATCGTTATACATGTCAAATTGGTTACATGCGCAGATAATAGACTTTTGCAAGGTGTCGCTATTTATCTTTAAATATGGCCCCAATTCTTTATATATCATACTTTTTACCTTCGTCTTTAGATTGTCCAGTTTTTCAGGCTGAAAAATGCGCAGGACAACTGCGATTGCCTTATAGCGATGCTGTATATCTTTATAGTTGATATATTCACCCATAATTTGCTGTGGCGGGATTCCCTTAAACTCACAATAACAGTCGATGACCTGGCTTATCTTGGAAAGATCTGGTTCATATATTTTATCAATTGATCTCAATATTTCAGGATGGTTCTCTTTTAAGAAACTCATAATGAAAGAATAATATAATGTGTTCATACGTTGGGCATTGGTCTTTTCATTTCGTTGACTCGTAATTGTTGTTAAATTTTCTTGTTTCATTAGGATAGTCATCAGTTCCTTATGCTGGGGCTCTTCGGAAATCATACCATGTTTCCTGATATGTTCATGGTTCATTCCTGTCGACCTGTTTAGCTGCAAATTTGTTGTGATAAAGCGTTCCATTGTGATGTTCTTTTTGAGTATATCTATTTTTTCTTCTGTCTTCTAGCTACTAGTTACCCCAACCTCATATATGGCTCATTTTTCTTTTTGATGATTTCCCAATGATAAGCTATAAATAGCAGTAGCTTTTGTTAAACAAAGTTAAACAAATTTGTTAATCATTCAATGGGTTTTAATACTATTTTTTTTAAATTATTTGTCATTTATAAAATTTATTAAACTTATTTGTTTAATATTAATTCATTGATAATGAGGTTTTAGTGATTTTATTTGATTTATTTATTTGTTTAGGTTTAATATCTTGTGTAACTTAGTGTCAGAATGTTATGAATTAGTGTAACATTTGTTAAAATGCCTATAAAAACATGGAAACTTATCCGGATAATAATTTTGAGGTTTTGCGCTTGGAGATGGGAATCACCAATCGGGAATTTGCGGGTTTATTGGGGGTGCGTGAACAAGTATATTCTCGTATTAAAAAAGGCGAATATCCGATCGGGCTTACAATGAAAACCCGGATTCAAAATGCATTTCCTTATGTTCAATACGATTGGTTGCTTTACGGAAAGGGAGAGCGGAATCAGCCTGGTGCCGTTATTCAGTCCGACACGGTATCCATGGTGCATGTCGGGAATGGAAAGTCTATTGGATATTTTTCCAATGATGTTAAATTTATAGACGAAAATAAAAACAATATTTTTTTTGAGGTTTCCCCCGGACGTTATTTAATGCAGACCAAGCTCGTAACTGAGAAAGCAAAAGCTGGTTATCTTTCTGGATTTTCGGATGCGGAATACATGGATGATTTGCCGGCTCATTTTATTACCGTGAACGAATTTCACAAAGGCGCATACCGTTCTTTTGAAGTTAGCGGAGATAGTATGACAGATGGAACTGATGCCAGTATACTGGATGGTGATATCGTTACCGGAAGGTTGATTAAACGCGAATTGTGGCAGTCGAAATTTCATACCCATAAATACAGATATTGGGTTGTCGTACACCGATATGAAGGGGTGATTATTAAGGAAATCGCACATCATGATGTCGCCAATGGGATACTTACATTGCGTTCCCTCAATACGGACAAAGCTACCTATCCCGACTTTGAAGTAAGTCTGGATGATGTAGATCAGATCTTTAATGTGGTTGATATCAGTCGCTCTTTATAAAATTGTACGAAGATAGAAGATTGCCTTTGACCACAGCTTTTCAGGATCCAAGATCAATGAAACCTTGTTGTCCCCATAAAACAGGTATTATTGAAAGAGCTGATTCCAATTGCTGCTGGATCGGGCCATTCACTAACCTGCTTGTAGCCGAATAATGCTTTTCTTTTTTGAATGGATTGGAATAATAAAGGAGTGTTACCTCATCCTGAAAAAATAAAACCCATGGTTCTTAACTTGTTAAGTTTGGCGGCTAAAAAATATAGTAAATAAAACTAATTTAATTAGTTTTATTTACTATATTTGAATAGAGTTGGAGGCAAATGAACATGTATAATGTAGGCTGACTTAGCGTCGAACAGTATATATAACAAACGCTGTCATAGATAGGTATACATAAAGAACAGTGGTTGCTCATTATTCTTACATGTTCATTGCTTTCAATTTCCTTGGATCTATGCTATAAAAAGTGCGCATAGAGCAACTCGGGAATTGTTCTAGGGATACCGGATAATGATCGGTTGTTGTCAAAGCTGCCATTTACTAATCCATCATATGTTTATTTTTAAGGCCAGGTTTTTCAACCTGGCTTTTGTGTTTAAACGCAGCTCTCCAAATAATAAACCTGTGCTATCCAGGAATAGATTGCCAGATCTACTCTTATATAATTACGGTGATTAGTTTGAGATTTAAATTGCTACCCTATTTCGATTTATTGCTTTCGGTCTGTAGCAAAGGGATAAACTGCTCATACCCCAGTGCTTTCATTTGGTCTTTGGGAATAAAACGTAGCGAAGCACTGTTGATACAATAGCGCAGTCCTCCTTGTTCTGTGGGACCGTCATTAAAAACATGACCTAGATGAGCGTCACCGGTTTTGCTTCTCACTTCGGTTCTATTCATCCCAAAAGAATTATCTTTTTTCTCAGCAATTAAACGGTCACTGATCGGTTTGGAGAAGCTCGGCCATCCACAATCAGACTCAAATTTATCGGTAGAAATAAATAAGGGTTCGCCAGTAGTGATATCAACGTAAATGCCCTCCCTAAATTCGTTCCAATAAGCATTGTCAAAAGCCCTTTCCGTAGCGTTGTTTTGAGTGACGTCGTATTGTAGCGCTGTCAGCTCCTTTTTCAGGATTTTCTTGTCAGCTTTCTTATATTTAGCAGGCTGTGGGTTTGCTTGCCGGGCTTTCTCAAATAGGCCGGCCGGAATATGGCAATAACCCTGAGGGTTTTTCTCTAGATAATTTTGATGATAATTTTCAGCAGTATAGAAATTACGTAGCGGACCAATTTCTATAACAAGTTTGGCGCTATAGTTCTTCGCAAGCTGTTCAATCTCTTCCCGGATTGTTGCTTCATCTTCTTTCTTTGTAAAATAAATTCCGGTTCGATATTGTGTGCCAATATCATTTCCCTGTTTATTCAGGCTTGTTGGGTCAATCGTTTTAAAGTATAAGTCGATCAACAATTTCAAATCAATTACTTCAGGATTGTAATGAACTTTTACGGCTTCAACAAAACCAGTATTGCCTGCTGATACCTGTTCATAGGACGGTTTAGCGAGATTTCCGTTCGCATAGCCAACTTCAGTGGCGATTACACCCCTTATTTGTTTGAAGTAGTGCTCCGTTCCCCAAAAGCAGCCTCCAGCAAAATAAATTTCCCTGGTTTGACCATTGTAGGCTGTGCCCTTTTCGGGAGCTGACGCTTTTTCCTCGCCTTGGGAAAAGCCGATCTTTACTAGTGCCAGGCCTAACAACGCAAGCACAGTGATGGTCCATATAATTTTCATGATTTTTTATTTTTTAGCAGATTGCAGTAAATTGATTCCAAATCCAAGAAATAGTATATCCTTAAGGATAAAGAAATCCGTCACAGGAATTCCGTCCACATATTTAAACATATTTGGTGTGGTAAAGAGATAACTTAAAGTCGTTATAAAAATAATACATACCCCAATTCCAGCGTATCGTCTCAGCTGTTTAAATTTCAAACACAGTAAGATGAGTAGGGCTACAGCGATCTCGACAATTCCGACTATATTGGAGACAGCTTGTACACTCAATAATCTGTATAACCATGAAGAGAGTGGATGATTCATGATCAATGGCTTTATGGCCAGCGCTTCGGTAGGCGTAAATTTAAAAATCCCAAGCCATAGGAGAATGAAGACAATGCCAAATGTGGAAATGTAAAAGCCCCATGGCGACGATGGTGATGGAGCATTTTTTGTTTGAGTAATGAGACGCATTTTTCTAAAATTTTAATTTGCACTTACTGTTTTCCTCTTAGTAGCACGTACATCAAAATCCTGACAAAAAAGTCCTATTATTTTAGCTTGTTTTTTAATTTGTCTTTAAAGAGCTGTAGTTCATCTTTGGTGAATTTTTCAGGAGCATCTTGTGTGAACATGTTTTTCATCATGCCCTCCATTGTCTGTACTTTGCGGTTATATGCACGGCACCACTTACAAATTGTAAGATGTATCCTTAAACGTATCTTTTGGAAAAATGGAATCTCATCAGCATTTCGCTGTTCAATAAGCAATGTTGCTTGCTTGCAGGGCATTATCAATGCATGAATGAGTCGTCTTATCATTTCTTACGAGATCATGAAATATTAAACCAGTTAAGTTCCAGGCACTCCCGGAGCTGCATTCGGCTTCGTTGGAGGATCTTCCAGAGATTAGTTGTCGTAATGCCCGTTTCCTGACATACATTATCCGCTTTTTTTTCTTCTAAATAATAGAGTTTTACGGGAATAAGCCATTTTATGGGCAACTTATCCATACATTCATTCATCACACGGTTAAAATCGCTGTTGTCAAGTAGGTTGCCGTCTTTATCATCCCAGTCTTGCAGTATATCATCATATTTCCATGACCCATCAGGATCAAAATATTGATCTAAAGAAATCTTGCCCGTTTGTCGGTATTTTTTACGATAAAACTCCGCGACTTTATTTTTGAGAATCGCCATTAGCCAAGTCTTTACAGTACTCCGGTTCTGAAAAGAGTGGTATGATTCGAATGCGGATATAAATACATTTTGGACAATATCTTCCGCATCCTGACGGTCAGATAGCAAAAAAAGAGCACTATTGAGCAGTATATCACTATAGGTATCAATCCATTGCTGTATATCTTCCGAGCGCTTGTCCATGTAATCTATATAATCCTATAAAAATAAAAATAGTTTTTGGATACTTCCTATCTTATCAAAATGGTTTAAATCAATTAGCGTATCAGTTTTTAAAAAACTGGATCATAATCACTAATAGCACAATAAAAAGAAGGCATTCAACAATAAGGGAGTAGATATGCTGCTTTTTGTTCCTTTTTATAAAGAAGCTGTTCGCTTTCCAAATAAAAAATATATAAGCAAGTAAAGGGTAAGTTACGATAAAAATCTTTGCCCAATATGAACTGATGGCGAAAATAAGAAGGAGAGAAATCACCAAATAGGAGAGAGCCAGCAACAGATGGAACTTTTTAAAAAATGGAATAAACTCCTTGATATTGAATTGCTGTTTTTCGGCTGTTGAAAGTGTATTATATCCAGAAAGTGATGAGTCCGCATTTTCTTCAGTGACGAGGAAAGCCACTATCGCGAACACCGCGCTTAATATTAAAACCAAAGTAATCATTTGTAAAAAGCGATGTTTTTATAATTGTATTTTGAAGAGTCTTTATTTAAAGCTCTTTTTGCTTTCATCAGTTCCATTTTTGATAATTCTCTGGGATTAAAGGGATTCCTTTCGGGAAATACAGCCCATTAAAATCAAAATAAAAGAAAGTTCCGGTTTCGGCATGTCTTATCTGAAGGAGTGCTTTCAGATTTTGAGGTGTACTGATATACCTGTAGTCGAAGCGGGAATTTCCCAAGACAGGAGTGTTCTCTTGTTGTGTGTTAATGAGTATCAATTGTGTCTGATCATCTTTTTTAGGGACTAAGCTGAATTCGTTGCTCAGTACAATTGTTTTATTTTGAGGGATTATGATCTGATTTTCTAAGCTTGGCGGTGGCATCATACCGCCCTGTAGTTCGATTTCGTGATGGAATAATTGTTTGATTGCTACAGCTTGGTAAGCTGTAGTGCCCAACTTTTTAAAATGGATATCATAGACTTCAACCATTCGGTCGGATTCAGGAATACCATACTTCTGACCGAAAACTCGTTGAATCGCATTTTTGCTCCCCAAGACAAATCCCACAAGAGTTATAGGTGCATCTTCATTTATCCGATATACGAGATCAAAACTTTCAAAATTTGGCAGAGAATTTATACGGTCAAAGTTGTTGTCCGCACTTAATACATCATAGGTTTCATCCGTTTTCAGCGCCCAGATATACTGCTTTCCATCTAGGCTTTCATTGTTCCAGCCATCCTGATTGGGTTCAATTTGTTGGTAAAGGGTTGTTAGTTTTATGGGAGGGCTTCCTTGCTTTAGGAGAACGGAGTTTCCATTAACGTCAAAGTGATAATAACTGTCTTTGTTTATCTTTAAACGTCCACATACCTGGTCAAAATGTCCGGAAAGCTGTTCCTGTCCTGAGTAAGCATCAATGACGCAGTCTTCGTTTTCATTTTTTTGGATAATATAACTACGAAAATCTTCAATGACATCATACCTACTGGAGCCATCCCGTAAAGAATCAGGGTAGACAAGTTCCATTCCGGATACACTCATCAATCCCAATTTACCGTCCGATTTGAACGGAACAAGCTGCGGTCGATCTTGAGCGGACACAGCAAGCAGCATAAAAAAGACAACAAAGGTGAAAATAAATTTCATAATAAACTTATAGCTGACAATGGCATCAATTCCCATCGATTAGAATGTTAACACTTGAATAAATTTACAAATTTAAATTTATTCAAGTGTTAAAGTGCTCTTATCTATTTATGGGATCTTTTGTTATCTTCTTCTAAAAAAATGCTTCCGAGGAACACAATTTTTTAATTTTCAAAAAGCCATTTGATACCTACAATAAGCATTATGATAACAGCAATGACATACTTTATTTTGATCACCTGTTGTTTTCTGTAAGCAATGTAAATCCCTAGAGCCATGATAAGGGCAAATCCAATAATTACCCATCCAAAGGAGAAGCTGTCTCCGAGCTGAATATTAATCATATTTTTAGTTTTTATTGAGTAATGTGCACGCGCTTATAGAATGATTTTTTAGTCTTTTTCAAAGCTGACATCAGTTATTTTATAGGAGAAATTACTTTTGTCCTGTTCAGCTTCCGGTTTTTCTAATTCGCTGTAATGGACGGTTCCTTTCATTTTAAAGGTAGTATGTGTATCGAGATTGATTTTTTCTCCGTTTTTGTCAATGACGTAGAAATTTTTTAGACTGTAGTTTTTCTGTCCCTCCGGTAGCTCAAATAGGACACTGTTTTTTTCTGTCCCCACTGGCAATATCACACTGAATGCCGTAAATTCCTCGGAACTGAAGGCATGAGGTTTCACGACAAAATGCATCGCCATGGTCTTCGACTTGCCTGAAGAAAAGGTAAAAGAAGGTGCGTCAAATTCACCCGTTAGCTCGATAGTTTTGTTGTGATTATCGTAGTTGGATTCCATTGCTTTTATCGTGTCTACAGATGTTCCATTGCAGGATGATAACGACGTTAGGCCTAGGGCGGCAACTAATAGGGCCGGGATTATTTTTTGTGTTTTCATTGGAGTTTTTTTTGATCAGTTTATACTTAAGATGATTTTATCCAAATCTTTCCTTCTTATTTTTTATAAAAGTACAATAGAATAAGTTGCATTTTCCGGCCGATTTAAATCCGCTATCAATGAATTTAAATTCGTAGGCAACGCCGCCTTTTTCGTATTTCATTAATCCGGTTCGTGGCTGCGGTACTTTATCGGGGAGGGGGGATCAGAAGCTATTATCTGGAAAAGGTAGGCGTAAAGGCAGAGATGTAAAATGGTATGAAAAGCGGACTACCTGATTGGGCAATCCGCTAAAAGTATAACAATGTAGTTTGGAACGGTAGTGAAGAAAATCCGTTTCGCGGACGCTATTAATCTTTGGATTTAAAAAATATAAGGCTGACAATTAGACAAACTAACGTCAGGAAGGAAAACAGCGTTCGCATATTATTCCAGAATACCCAGGGCTCCTCAATCAGAAGGCGCATCCGATGTATTGTTTCGGAGGTTGTAGCTGTGATATTAAGACTGTCCAATTGATTGTTGAGTGGGACATTCTTTGCTGCGGTAATGACAAATACGCCAATAATATAACTTGCACATGCAGCTGCGATCAAATAGAACTTTGGCGAAGATAGATCGAAATACATCACTGAGGATGCAATTAATAATAAAGGTGCTCCTAGAAAACAACAATAAAATACCGGATTTAAAATTTCTCTGTTGATATGCTGCATCGCTTGCAAGTAACCCTTGTCATCTAGTTTATGAAGGCCAAGATTGACCGAAAAGGTATACGCAAAAAAGAGCCCTGATATTAATGCCGATGTTATCACAGCGGCGGTTAAAGTAATTTCTTGTAGTTTCATCGATATGAATTTAAATGTTATAATTGCTGTAATTTTCTTCGATTAAAATTCGCGGATGCGGATTTTCCAAAATAGAATAAAAACGACAATTTTATCGTTTGCCGAATGTGTTGGGTGTCAGTCCTGTGAAAGCTTTGAAAACGCGGATAAAATGTGACTGGTCGGAGAATCCATTTGCATAGACAATTTCATTTATACTGCCAGAATCATGAGTGGTCAATTGTATGAGTGAAGTTTGAAATTGAACTATTTTCGCAAATTGTTTTGCAGGGATTCCAGTTTCTCTGAGGAATCTTCTTTCGAGTGTCCGGATGTGAAGATTTTCGTTTTTGGCGATCTCATGGATGGGTACAGTGCCCTTCTTATCTATAATACATTGGATTACTCCTCTTATTGAAAAATCCAGCTTTTTTCTTTTTTGCTCAAAATAACCGATAAGTAACCTGGATATGACGGCTATCTTTTCTTGGACGTTAAAGGACGACAATATTTCTTTAATGAGCTCATCTATTTCTTTCTTTTCATTTAGGTCATAGCAGCCGTCATTGATATCTTCGGGATTTATTTCCCAGAAAGCTCGCAATACGAAAGGATAGAATTGGAAAATGACGATTTTGAAAGGACCATCGACTTCAATGGTAATAGGTTTTATTGTTTGGCCATATAAAAAGATTATGGGCATTTTTTTACCATAGGGTTGAATGGTAAGGCCTCTTTCGGTTTGATGGAACATCAGTCCGGGATATCCGTCCGCAAAAAATGGAATGACCGTCTCTACATCGTCGTTGTTTTCGAATACCATAATATTCTTAACAAATAATGCAATAGATTGATCCGGAATAATGTTTTGCACCTGCATCGGGGGTATTTATGGTGAAACGCTATATAAACCTAAATATAGGTAAATCTTCTTTAAAATTGAACAAATAAGCATGACCCCACTATTTATTATAGACAGTCTGATCCCATTATTTTATCCTCGTCTCTTTTATTCATTTTTTTAAACATGGTTATCATCATTTTATCCTGTAATATTACAAAAGGTTCAATGTTTTTACAAGCTCCCTGGCTGCCGCACCGCCCGCGCGGTTGGCCCCAATTGTAGAAGCGGAGGGACCATAACCAACCAGATGAATTCGAGGATCCTTGGCGACCATCGTGGCCAGTCTGCCATCCATTAAAATCCCTCCATTTTCCTCTTTGGGTAGTACAGGATCTAAGTGCGCCAGAGCGCTTTTGAATCCCGTGTTCCAAAGGATGATATCTGCCTTTTCCTCCCGGCCGTCTTCCCACTTTACACCAGTTTTAGTGATTTCACTGAACATCGGAAATCGGGTGAGTACCCCTCTTTTTTCCATAGCCCGGATTTCTGATGAATAAGGTAGTCCTGTGACAGAAACTACTGAGCGTGGTGGTAAACCTTGTCTCACGCGCTCTTCCACCATCGCCACAGCATTGTGGCCTGCCATATCATCAAAAGGCCCTTCACGGAATAGCGGGGGACGTCGTGTGACCCATGTTGTTGTCGTCACTTCTGAGATCTGGTCTAACAACTGGATGGCAGATATACCACCACCGACTATAATAACATGTTTCCCTCTAAAATAATCCGCTGTTTTGAAATCTTTTGTATGGAGTTGTTCGCCTTCAAATAATGTTGCCCCTGGATAAAAAGGAATATAAGGGTTTTCCCAGGTTCCTGTCGCATTGATAATGCCCGCAGCAGAAAATAACGTTTTAGCCGTATCTATGTGAAAACGTTGATCATGCAAGGACACCTTGTCTACTTTGAGGGGGCGATAGACCTGTAACCCATATCTTTTCTCATAGAGGTCAAAATAATGAGGAACAGCTATATTTGCCTGTACCTCCGTTTCATCATTTGTTAATGTCTCTTCAAATGACATACCCGGCAGGTCATGGATTTTGTTGACCGTACTTAGTGTCAGCGAAGACCAGCGAAATTGCCAGGCTCCCCCTGGGGCAGGGGCTTCGTCCAGAATAATGAAATCCTGATTGATCTCTAGCCCCAATCTTTTTAAATGATAGGCAGAAGAGAGTCCGGCTTGCCCCGCACCAATTATTGCAATCTTGGTTTTGTAACGAATATTGTTTATCATCAATAGGGGATATCTAGCGCCAGCCTAATTCAGGTGCGACATGTTCCAAAATAGCAGAAAGTACATGCACGTTGTAATCTACACCTAATGTATTTGGAATTGTCAGAAGTACTGTGTCAGCTTCCTGTATAGCTTCGTCCATGGCCAGTTCTTTGATGAGCTGATCAGGTTCTGCTGCATAACTCCGGCCAAAAATAGCACGTTTGTCGGCTTCAATAAACCCGATCTTGTCAGTCCGATCCGCTTCCTGTCCAAAATAATACCTGTCTAGATCATTGACCAATGCAAAGATTGACCTACTGACTGATACCCTGGGCTCCCCGGGATGGCCTGCTTCTTTCCAGGCATCTTTATATAAACGTATCTGTTCAGCCTGTTGGATATGAAAAGGTTTTCCGTTTTCATCGTATTTTAGGGTAGAACTTTGTAAGTGCATTCTGTTTTGCGCAGCCCATACCGCTGTCGCATTCGATGCTGCACCCCACCAGATGCGCTCGCGCAATCCTTGGGCATGTGGTTCTAGCCTCAGTAGACCTGGAGGATTTGGAAACATCGGGTAGGGGTTGGGTTCGGCAAAACCTACTCCTTTGAGTTTGTCCAAAAATTCCAATGCTTTCCTACGGCCCATATCAGCATCGGTTTCACCCTCAGCGAGGTCGTAACCGAAATAACGCCAACCATCGATTACCTGTTCGGGCGATCCTCTACTGATCCCCAGTTGTAAGCGGCCTCCCGAAATTAAATCGGCCGCTCCGGCATCCTCCACCATATAGAGTGGATTCTCATAACGCATATCAATGACACCGGTACCTATTTCAATTGTCCTCGTCTTCGCTCCAATGGCCGACAATAAAGGAAAGGGCGAGGCTAATTGATTGGCAAAATGATGTACACGAAAATATGCTCCGTCAATGCCTATTTCTTCTGCCGCCACAGCTAGATCTATTGACTGAAGTAACGTATCACTTGCCGTTTGGGTACTGTAAGCTGGATGTTTGGACCAATGTCCAAAAGATAAAAAACCTATTTTCTTCATTCGTTGCCGAGATTTGATGTTTATCAAATTTAATAAATCAAGGCTGATCTGTGGCTAGGGATTTGTCCGGGGGATGTCAATAAATAGGCGATAGAAGTTGCCGTACTTTCAACGGTATTTAATAAGGGAAGGAGATTCAAAAAGCACTACCTTTGTGTACTATCGTTACTAAAATATATTCACTATGACACCCGAAAAATTGTTGAAACAGATTGATTTTATCAAGGAGATCGACAAACTGAAGTACATTCAGCGAAAGACGAAGCTTTTCCATAGTGACCGTTGTGAAAATGATGCTGAACATAGCTGGCATTTGGCATTAATGGCTATTGTCTTATTTGAGCATGCTGACGAATCGGTAGATTTATTAAAAGTTATTAAAATGGTTTTGATTCATGATATTGTTGAAATCGATGCTGGCGATACCTTTATCTATGATACCCAAAAAGCACACTGTAATACCGAGCTGGAACGTTTGGCTGCCAATAGAATATTCGGGCTTTTACCGGAACCTCAGGCAGAGGAACTGATAGCTATCTGGGAGGAGTTTGAAGCTGGAGAGACCCGCGAAGCGCAGTTTGCCCGTGCAATGGACCGGTTAGAACCCCTGTTACAGAATAGTTCCAACAATGGCGGCACCTGGAATGAACCTGGCGTAAATTATAGTAAGGTATACGCAAAAAAAAGTGTGATCAGAGATGGCTCGTCGGTATTATGGGAATATGCCGAAACCTTGATTGATGAAGGCGTGAGGAAAGGGATCTTGAAGAAAAGTTGATCTGTATACCCAAATTTGTTTATACCCTAGCTAGCCAATACATGTACATCTCCATAAGAAGCAAGTCTCTCCCGAAGTTTTGCTTGTTTTTTCCTATTCAGACGAATATTAAATCAACATGGACGAATTGTAAATGTGAGATTATGGTCAGGAGTATTTTATATACATTTATTTTGAAATTATACTCACTGAGCAGTTTTCTTAAGAAGCCATTTAAATCAATATACTAACTAAGCCACATTTTTCTTATGTGGCTTTTTTTATTTATACAGTTTTTTTTGATTCGTTATCAGCGGGTGAATTCCAATATTTAGGATTGGAAAGTATGAAACCAATAATGTCGCCACTGACTTTCATAGGCAAGATATAACCCCAGATCATCATAAACATTGGAATATAAAGTTTAAAAAAGGGAACTGCGACCAACTCACTTGGACTGGCATTCGAATAAGTCAAACGTGCCTTGTTATTTTTATAGTAGAAAATAGCATTCGACAACGCCCAAATTGCCGGGTAGAAATCTGAGGATTGAAACACGAAGCTGTTGCGATGGACGTTCCAGTTGACCGTAAGGACAATTACGGCTAAAAATACCGTGAAAAAGCAAAGAAGAATAAAGAAGATTGTTGTATAAACCCAATTGCCAGTCTCGTCCTTTTCAATATAGGTTCCAAATGATTTTCTGTTTTTATCCGATTTTTTTCGCTTACGATTCAGTCTTATTTTTTTTACCGCATAGTTGATCGGTGTGTTTTTGAGGAGTAGATAATGTGCAACAGCATATGCAAATGTCTGAATTGACTGGGCGACAATGATATTATAGTTATAGATTGTGTCGTTACCATATAAATAGACAATCAATAGATTAAGCAATAAGACACTCCAGAATAGTGGGTCTCTCAAAAGGTTTTCCAGAACTAATTTTTTATTGGTCACGACTAATTCTAATTTAGATTCTGATTTTAATTTATTCTATCCCAATGAAATGAGCAGATATTTTTCTTCGGACTTTATAAGGCACTTATCAGATTCTATTCCGAACGAATGTTGTCAAATATATAAATACTTGATGTGTATTAAAAGAGGAAAAAGGATTGTTTACCGACATAAATCCGCTTTTTACCGAAAATATATGGTATAAAATATTCTTATTTGAGATATTGGGACATAATAATATATCGGCTATAGTATGGTACATTTCTTTAATGCGTTGATCATCTTATTGTTTTTTATGGTTCTGACCTTTTTTTCCAATAGTAGTGAGGCGAGGAAACATGACGAAGTTTTTGCCGATGCTTTACAGCGCTCTCATACCGATTCTTTGAGTATATCAGACAAGAAAGAACCGATTGTCCCGCCACATTTTATAGCCCATAGCAGTAGCTGCGGTTTAAGTACACAACACTAGAGGAGAATGCTTCAGGTAAGGAAGTAAAAGTAAATTCTATAAATTTAAGTGATATCTAATCTAATGAAACGAGTTGTAATATTTAAAACAAATGTCAATAAATATAGAGAAGCAAAACAGATCGTTATGACCCTGCTGCAATTGTTCTCCTCTTATAAAGTTAACTTTGATCTTGACGACGAAGAGCGGATTTTAAGGATAGAATCTACTCAAACGGATATTGAAACAAAGGGTATTATCAAGCAGATGCTTGACTGGGGCTATCAATGTGAACATATAAAATAACGATGAGATTCGGACACAGTGGCTTTTTCAAGCTCCCTGGCCAACTAACTATGCTGTCCGCTATTATTTTTTTGGAGTTTCCACATATATAAGATGGTCAAGGTCAGCAATATAGAAAAAATAAAGTAGCGCCAGGCTAATCCGTTTTGTGCGGTCACTTTGCCACTAATGGACACCATAAAATTGGAAAGGGATGTCACGATATAGACCATTCCGCCCATTAACCCACCGGCGGTTCCTGCATGTTTTGGAAAAAATAACATGCTATTGGTAAAAAAGCTTGTAAATAATACCCCTGAAATCGTATGGATAAAAAATGCAAAACCGACCATTATATACAGATTCTGCGAGTACATGCCGATAAGTATTAAAACAACGATAAGGGCTGCCTGGAATAAAGCAGGAGCGACGACCCGGGGCACGAAGTCAAGATGCATGCGCTTTTTGGTAATAAATCCGCCGATCATCCATGAAAACCCCAATATCAATGTACAATAACCAATTGTGACGGATGAAAAGTGAAATGTATTTTCAATAATAAATGGCCCTGTCATATTGAAGAGCATTACAATGGAGTAACTAAAACCCAGTACCAGAATGCCCAATATAAAAAGCTTATTTTGCAACATCATTTTATATAGATTGAGATTGTCCTGTAGGTCAATCTTTTTCTTTTCGGCAATACTTTCTCCGCTGTACAACAGTTCAAACAGTAATAACAAACCTGCGTAGAATGCAAGGAAATAAAAATTGGCCTGCCAACTGAATAATTTCTCCAGATAACCTCCTAAAAATGGTGCGAGTATCGGACCACACGACCAGACGATGGTAAAATAGCTTAAGTAATTTTTTAACCGATCGCCTGCATATAGGTCGACGAAAAGGGCACGTGTAGCAACGACCAAAATGGATATAGCTATACCTTGCACAATTCTCAACAAACAAATAAACAGGATACTCTGTGTTTGGGTTATTATTAAGCTGCTTAGTATCAAAAGAGTTAATGCCAGGAGCTTAGGTCGATATCGACCTATACTGTCCAGAATATTTCCTACAAATAACTGGGAAATGCCATAGCTCAATAGGTAACTGGTCAATGTTAATTGAATATCTCGTTCCTGAACAAGTAGACTCTTGGCCATCGCTGGAAACGAAGGCAGATAGATATCGGTTACAAATCCTGAAAGTGGCATGGATACAAAGGCCATGACTGTTACTAACCTGACGCGTTGCGCAGAAGCTTCCTTTAACATTTTTACTCTTTTTTGTTAAACAAAACTAGCGACTTTTTAATCAATACATATATTGCCTAACAAAGTAAAAATTACGAAAATCAAATATTATTTATGTCTTTGTCTAAATTTGAGCGGAGAGGTCTCTGCATATTTCTTAAAGAAATTATTAAAATGGGTTGGTTCTTCAAAGCCAAGTGTATAACCGATCTCAGCGACATTCCAGTCCGTATAGATTAATAAATTCTTGGCCTCTTCATAGATTTTTTGTTTGATGATCTGTGTTGTTGTCTGATTTGTAACCGATTTGACAGAAGCATTGAGATGATTGACATGCACATTTAACTTTGCTGCGAAGTCGGCTGCGGTATGTAATGCAAGTGGGTAGGCTGGGGAATCCAGGGGAAACTGTTTGTGAAGTAATTCATCAAACAGACGGTACATCCGCACACTGCCCGATTGATCCTGTAACTCAACATCTTCCACTCTCCATTCCAGGGCCAGATGAAGTATTGCTGCCAGATTGCTTTTGATCGCGCTACAACGGAGCGGATAACTGGAATTATTCAACCGGTACATATTGTCAAAAATTGTTGTAATTAAATTCAGCTGTGCTTCGTCTAAAAAGATAATGGGCTTACTCCACTCTTTGAATAGTGAGGTCTTTTTAAATGGTTCGAATGTCTGACTTCCTGAAAAAAATTCTTGATTGAAAAGGCAAAAGTATCCTTCTTGTTGATTTGTATCGCATACCCAGGTATAGGGAATATTTAGTGCGGGTAAAAATAGGGCAGGTCGGTCGATATATAGTTCATGCTGACCATATTTGAACCACCCTTTTCCTAAGATGAGACTGATTTTGTAAAAATCGCGCCTATTGTACGGAGTTTTAAAATCGCAATATTTGCGTGGCGAGATATTGAAATGTGATTTTCCGAGCTCGACATCAAGTATATCTCCATTGTTGGTATGTAGATGACTTAATCTTTTATAGTAATCCTGTAAGGTTTCCAGTGTTTCACTCATGATTATGCAAAGTTACAAAAATCAAATGTAATATGCACTTTCTTTGATAAGTCGCCCCTATGTGAAATTGCATTCCATAAAATAGCCATAATCCAAATGAATTATGGCTATTTTAACCCCCAGGTTAATCAGTATTAATTTAGCGGTTTGATCAGGACCTGATCTACTATTTTTCCTTGCTGATCAAGTACTTTAAATACTCCTTTTTCATTGTTTAGATCCACCCGAAGTACATTATTGTTGGAGTTGACAATAATTGGGAAATGGATAGCATGTGTTGCATTTTGGATTATATGTTTATGCAGATGGCCCGATAACATGATTTGTGTTCCTGCTTTATTCAAAATGGGAACAAATTTTTCAAGGATTTCCTGTTCGCCATGCCAGCCACCGAAAGGGGGCATATGACAGATCACTACTTTGTACTTGGCATCTTTGAAAGACGGATCTTCAACTGCACGGGCGAGCCATGCCGCCTGTTCGGATCTATAATTGTCCATCTCCACGATACCACTGTATTCTATATCGGTATCGGGTTTATCTTCGCCGCAGTCCAGCACGATAAAGCCGGTGTTACCATGTCGGAATTGATAATATAGTTTACCGGTTGGGGTAGGGAAATATTTGGGGTATTCAATCGCAAAAGGTCCACGGGTTTCGTGGTTGCCGCGTGAGTAGAACATCGGTTTTTCACTTGCAAATCTTTTGATGGCGGTGTCCATAAATCCCTCGTACATTTGTTTTTCGCTCAATAGATTATTTACCATATCACCATTGAAAATTACAAAATCGCTGGTCTTTAAATCACCTATATCCAGTAGCTTATCCAGTATCTCATTACGCTCATGGATATCGTTGACAACGGTGAAATGCGTTGACGCAGCATTGCCCAGCGTTTGAAAAGACAAAGGCGCTTGGCGGTAGACATTGCTTGCGGCCACTTTTCCATATTGTACATTGACTCCCTCATGTTTTAACACCTGCTGACTATACACACGGTAACGATACCTTGTCCCCGGTTTCAGATTGTTCAACCTTACCTGATGCAAGGTACCCACTTTTTTGAAACCGTAGGCCGAAGCAAAGTACTTGGTTCTTTCTTTGAAATAAAAGTGACTTGAATCATCCGGTGCTAATTCCACCCATCCCGTTGCTGGCTTGTCTGTTGTCCAGATGATGGAAACCTCCTGTTCGGTCAACCCTTGTATAAAAGGAAAGTGGGTTATTTTGATATCCTCCTGTCCGATCGCAAAGAAGCTGTTGAACAGAAATAGTGTGAGGAGTAGATGCCATCGTTTCATATGAATATCTTAAGGTTTAAGTGGATAAATTATTCTATTTTAAATCATCACGTAAAATAGATAAAAATCAGGAAAAAGCTTGGGATCTTTTCGCAACAATTATGTTCCAAACGGAGAGAAACTCTTTAGAAGTCTTTTAAATAGATAAGCTGCAGCTTAACAATCAAATATTTAAGACGACAACTGTTTGTAGTACATATTGTTATCTTCCAGAAGGAGAATAAAATCCAAATATGCCTTTTTAAAAAAAGAGACTATTCCCAGTAAATTATCTAAAAACTTGCCTTATGCAAAGCGAAAATGAAATATGTATTGATAAATTCGTAAGACGCTAAGGGCTTGCTACCGACCATCGAATGCTATGCGGTGTGTACCGATGGATGGAGACAGTTCATTGCGAGTCTAAAACTATATTTAGAAACGGGTAAGGGCACCCCATTTCATTCAGCAGATTGAGCGCATACAAATACTTTTTTGTAATTTAACTTCATCTATTACATTGCAATCCATCGGGGTGACTTCTAAATTTTGTGCGGGCATTGATTCTTTGTTCATCGCGACGGATTGAATTTATAAACGGGTTGAATTTATAATAAGAGGGAGCTTATTAAAATGAAAATAAGGGTGTTTAAATCTGCTGGAATTTTTATTGTCACCATCTTTGTTTGCCTGCAGGGCTGTATAAATGATGATGGCACGGGTAAAGGTGGGTACTACAATAATACTATTGCTGGTTCTGCTCAGTTCGACTCGCTTGTACACTATTCAAAATCGATTGATCTTTACCAAATTGGAGCATTGCAAGACCAGAAAACTAAATCCCAACAGGATGAGTTTTTGTTGTCTGTGCTAGGGGATAATCAGGTTGACACGGTTATTCTCAACAGGTTGGAAGAAGTTGGTTATGTGAAAACGCTGATTGATAGATCTCATTATGAAGTTATAGATTCATTATTTTTTCGCAAGACTAGACAAGAGGATATAGATAGTCCATGTATACATGAATTTCGAGATGTCCTGGTTTTTTATAGGAATAAAAAATGTGTTGGGCTAGCTAAGATTTGTTTTGATTGCAAAGCGATCGTTCCTTGGGGGGAAGGAACCCCGTTTAATGGTTTTGGTGATTGGTCTGATTATGACAAATTACATTCCGTATTACGATTGGAAGCGATGCCCTAGCGTATTAAGATCTAGACAGTAAGATGTCTTCCAGATCAGCTAGATTCGCAATGCCTTTTTTTACAATGATTTCTTTTCCAAACTGTGGTTGATAATAAGATAAAATACCCCCTTTATTTTCTTTTATTTTTACTGTTCCTTCCTGATAATATTCGCCCTTAATCCTTGCCCATACTTCCATAATAGTTTGATGACAAAAACGCACATCTTTATTGAGCTCTTGATGTGATTTAGGGTTTATTTTTATATAAAATCTTCCATCGTTGATCTTGAGTTCTGCTGTAAAATCAGTTTGCAATTTGAGAAATGGGTGACCGTCTGACAATGGTTTCCCCTGTAAGCTCTGTTCAGCTTTTTCCCACCAGAAACCTTTGGCAATGACTTCTACAAATTCGTCATGAAAGGAAAAATAATAATGGCTATAGTCTGTCAGCATTTCTTCCACTGAATTGCCCCAGTCATACGACTGACCATAGTGGTTTTTTTCATAATGATATCTTTCCATCAGCCATTTGGAGTTTTCAACCCTATAAACCCAGGTGCCAGACTCAAAGTCTTCCCAGTTTTTTCTGGGGTCATGATATGGAGGAATTTCCCCACGGCAGATTTTGATTCCATCCATCTTTTGTATGGTGATTCTACCAAACTGTTCATCCTCCGTTTCAAAGCAGATAGAAGTTCCATTTTCATCGTATAAAACAGTGGGACTCAGTACCAGATCCGCGGTGATGGGTACTTTAATTACTTGGATATAGGAGATATGCTCAGCCATAAATATTTTTTTCAGATTTCTAAAAAGATTTTCAATGTTTACCTCCCTATTTCCTGCATTCACCGAGTTTTTAGAGCTGTTGACCTAAAGTCCATCGGCCAGAGAGCTTTTTTGTTATAATTTTGATTCAACAGATTAGAAGAACGAACCGTCGTTAGTATAGATATAGATAACGGTACTGGAGATAACTTCATCGCAAATAAAGGAAAATTATTTAGATGTGAAGTGAATCTCACAAGATTAATATGAAAAATTGACCAGGATTTAATTTACGGTTTTACCAAGACAGATCTCGTGTCCTTAGTCGATAACGGCAAAATTGGAAAGTGTCCAGATCTGTAAATGCATGCAAATAAGACAAAAAGTTAAAAACTAGTGGTGAGTCAAGTTAGCTCATAGCCTGACTACTAGTGAATCATAAGTTTATAAGTTTAGTTTAGAAGCCACGTCGTGAGATGTGGCTTTTTTGTAGGTTTTTAATCGACAACCTGGATAGGTTCTTTTTTTACAATTTTATCATTCGAATTTTTGAATTCGAGCATATACTTTCCCGGTCTTAAATAAAGTTGTTCCGCTGGTTTTTTTATAAAAATCTGATCGGCTGGTATGCGGTGCCCCGTTTTTTCGTTTGCATAGAAGGCCTGTACAAAAAGTCCTTGCTCTTTTTTTCTGGTCCGCAATGTGACAGCTTTTCGCAGTCCGCCGACCGTTAAATAGGTTGGTCGTTTATCCGGCACCAAATAGCGAGGGTAAAATATAGAAATATCAACAAATTTATCATGCCATGCGGTATCATTTTTCAAGGCAACAACGGGATCATTGAACGAACCAAATTTATGTACTGTCCGAAATTCAGCAGTTTCTAGCTCAGGATGATATTGTTCGATATGTTTGCTTTGTGAGATCGTTAAAGGATCAATATTGGTCATTTCTCTAAAAAAATGTGCCATTTTTTTCCATTTGTTCTGAGTCTCTTCCTGTATGTGATCATAGCCCGCGTAAACAAGTATTTTAGCGTCAGGATCGTTTTTTAGAACGCTGGCTAAGTTGGCCGCTTGCAACGAATCCCGCATTCGCGGAGTTGCCGTATTTTCGTCGGCTTCATATTTTATTAATACAAAGTGCTGCTGTAGTGCTTCACGGATCATTTCTGCAAACAGTGGCTCGCGACTGTAGAACCCTGTTGTGTCCGTAACCTGTTGAGTTGTATTTATGCTATCATCCAATAGTGTTTCAATAGCGAGATATTTAAAGCCTAGTTGACGATATCCCTTTAATAATTGTAAGACAAAAGCGCGGTGATATGGAATATTGTGCGCTTCATTGATCATGACAACCTGCTCTCTTTTTGATCGTTGCAAAATGTAGTTTTTGGCGTCAACAAATTGATGCTGTTTGTAAAAAATAGTATCATAGGTGATCTTATATTCGGAGATCCATTGGGCATATTGTTGATCCCAATAGAACCGTGATCTTTCATAATCTCCGAGAGCAGCATGGTGTGAGGACAATAGCTGATAGAAAAGAGGCTTGGCCCTATCTTCCATACTGTCCACGGCAAGTTTATTGAGTTCCTGTACGACAAACTGGTAGTTCTCGGGATGATTATTGGCGATCTGATCATGTAATGCAAATAATTTATTTATTGTGAGCTGTCCATAGCTCCACTGACCAGTTATAATGAATAATAAAATCAGATAAATTTTCATAACTAATGTTTTAGTTTTATATAACTAAGATATTAGTTATAAACTGGATTTCAAAACCATGCTGCTATTTTACCTATTCAACTCAAGACAAACCCATGAATTCTTTTAGCAAAAAAGGACGCCGAGAATTAGTTTTTGAAAAGAAGTCTGTAGGGGGGCGGTTGTCATTCTTATTTATTGAACAAAAGCTCAGTGCCCTTAATAGCAAACGCGTACTTTATAAAGCTTCAATGTCGGTATATGTACTTTTTGATTCGGACTGGTTGCATATATATTAAATGTCCACCAGCTTTCTTCCGCTTTGGTGTATACGAGACGGTTTGTTTTTGCATTCCAGTTGACAGATTTTATATGATGTGTATCGGCCAAAGGAATGAATGGATCAAATTTCCGTTCATTTATGGAAAAAATAGCCACAGCATCTGTAGAGGAAACCAGAAGACGATCGTCGTCTATTAAGGAAAGATCGTGTCCGCCCAGTCCAGGGATTTTTATCGTATTGACGAGAGTTAAACTGTTTTTAGCCTCCGTCAATCTATACGTTCGCAGATCGTCATATCCAAGTACAAATAGTTGCTGTAATTTGTTGTTCCAGACTACGCCATGTCCCGAATAGAGGCTGTCTTTGTAGATTGGTTTTTCCGGCTGCTCCAATCGATAAAGCTCCAAAGAATTTCCTTTGGGATGGGTTGAGTTTGCCACAGCCACAAGGTGACCGGGCAATAGGTCCGCTGAATGAGCCATAGGTGTTTTTGCATAGAACTCAATTTTCTTATCGGCGATATTTAATAAGCAGGTTGCTCCCGTGGATGATGTAATCAGGATCTTTTTATTCGCAAACACTGGTTTGCATTCATCTATTGACTTAAAATAGTTGCTATATTCCTCCGGTATCTGATCCGCGCTTTCTTTGAACTGCCATTTCCAGATCACTGCTGAACTATCTGAGCTGATTGACGGATTAATAATAAGCACCTTGTCATCCCCGCATGCGATCCAGTATCCTTTGGGAATCTGGGGCAATTGTTGGCCATTGGTCAGTCTAGGTAAGATTATGATCGCCCATAACAGGAAGGTATAAAGTGTTTTAACCGCTTTCATTTTTCGCTCAGTTTTAAATTCGTATTTAAAGTTAACCACATAAGTTGTTTGAAAACGAATATGATCATAAAAATAGTTAGCTTTATTTATAATCATTGAGATGCTAAATATGAAAGAGACTTATTTTTTGTGTCTGAAGCCATATACAAGTGATATTTTGTTAATAGAATCTTGTTGGAACGAAATTATTGCATCATATTCTGATCAGCGAAGGAGCTATCATACGTTGACGCACCTACAGCATTTTAGTGATCAGCTGAATTTTTGCAAAAATCAATTGTCAGATTATTCCACAGCATATTTGGCAATGATCTATCATGACATCGTCTATTTTACGATCGATGGTACGAATGAAGAAAAGAGTGCAATCGTAGCTGTGAGCCATCTAAATAAATTAGACTACCCAGCATATTTAATTAGCCTGTGCAGCGAGATGATATTAGCCACAAAGACTCATGCCGGCAATAGTTCTTCTGATATAAATTACTTTATAGATGCTGATATGTCAATACTGGGGGCAGATTGGGGATCTTATGAAAAATATGCCGCTGGCATTCGTAAAGAATATGGAGATTCTATTTATTTTGATCGTGGACGGAAACAGATTCTGCAACATTTTCTCAATATGGAAAGGATCTTTAAAACGGATTTATTTTTTGATAAATATGAACAACAAGCACGTATAAATATCCAAGGGGAGATTGACAACTTAAGCTGAAGCTCCTATCTCTACGTTATTCGCCTTCCCATTTTTGCCATTCACCGAGTTTTCCAGTTCATTTGTCTAAAGTCCATAGGCTAGCGAGGTATCGTGTTGTAATTTTGAATCAACAAATAAAAATAGATAACAGATCCAATAAACACAATATGAAAACGCTAGTAAAAACATTCGCCACAATAGCCTTAATCGCAGTAACTACTTTGACTATGGCAACGGAAAAAATAACCAGAAAATCAGAAAAAGCTTTAGTAAATCTTTCTACGCCAGAATTTGCGCTTGATCATTATGTTGCGGTGGCTACAGAGGGCGAATCAGCAGGAATAGAGCAATTATTTACCGACGATTTTAATCGGAAGATTCAATCTAAAACCGCACTAACAAATAGCCGTGGTGAGGTAATCAAATTGTTCAAAAAACAAAGAGGAGAGAAGTTGAACTGTAATGTGAGTGCACAAATCATTGAAAAGTCAGCAGATTATATGGTTGCAAAAGTAACCATGAAATTTGAGAATTTCACGATGACAGACCTCGTAACTTTGGTCCGTGAAGGCGATAGCTGGAAAGTGGCCAAATCTATTAATTCGTATAAATAAGAAGGTTGTTTAAAATAATATATATATGTTGGAGAGCCATATTGCAAGATGTGGCTTTTTATGTTTAAGATAGTTTCCTTTTTTTCATAAACTGGTGCTTTTTACAATAATTGAATTGCTCTTTACACACTTTCTAATGTATGGGTGATCAACAGCAGTTTCGATTAGAAGATATTGATCCGTTAATATGGCTTGTTATTGACTACGCAGTTAGCAAACAGTCTTTTTAATCTGCTATTAATGTGCCGTGTTGGCTCAAGATCTTTCGGTTATCTTTTTCAACATCCAGGGTGATATCTGCTGCATTTTTTTCGGTAAGAATATTCCGGTATACTTTGTAATTATAATTCCTGTTTTTAAAGGTAATGACATGATTACCGCCACTTCCATTAAAATCCAGTTCGCCATTATTCAGGATGATATCAGGTTGCGCGTTTTCTTTGCTCCCGATTTTCCATGAAGCATATCGGTATTTACCGTTGGTAAGTTCGTCTATTCTGATGCGGTATTTTTTAGTTCGTATCGTATATACCGGATTTTTAAATTCCTTTAAAGAATGGTGGATATGATCCTTCTGTTGTTGGATCAATGTTTGTTTTAATTGCTTTTCAATAGGACTCTGATAGTTTACAGCCGTTATTTTTCCTAAATCGCTATCGATCCATACAGCACCATGATCAAGCATGATACCCCGCCATCCAACTTCAGTCCATTGCTCGGTTGTTGAACCGGCGATCAGATCAATAAGTGTTTGATCAAAAATCTCATGAGACCGTTGTTTAAATTCCGTTGGGTTTTTGATGTCCGGAATAGGATTTTCCCGCTTCAATGGGTATTTTATGATCGTTGAAATATCATCAAAGTTCTTTTGCTTAAATAGCGAGATAATATGGCTGATCCTGGCTTTTTTTGACGCGTCAATTTCAGTGTGCTGTGCGTAGCCAATGCTATAAGCCAGTAGTAATATAATTAAAAAACTGAATTTCATCCTTTGTTTCCCGTATGTATGCCGTTATGAATTTACTGAATTATATTAGTTGATCAAAAAGCACTTTCTGGCTCCGTTTTATTTATTCCATAAACAACAATATCTAAATTATCCCGATCGATTTTATCTGGTAACAGTTTAAAACCCACTCGTTCGAGAAGTCTCCGGGATGCTGTGTTTTCGCGATGTGTATGTGCTTCAATAACTTCAAAGCCTGCTTTATTGAAAGCGTAATCTAGCATGGCTTTTACAGCTTCGCTCATCAATCCTTTACCCTGAAATTCTGGCAGCAGCTCATAACCTATTTCTGCATAATTTATACTTCTGTCGATATTCCATAAGGTGATTGTTCCAATAAATTCATTCCGATCAAGGGTACGGATCGTGAAGTAAAAATTATTTTTTATGACGAGCGCTATAAACTGTCTGATGTCGTCGAGATTTTTATTGACATCTCTCTGAATATACTTAGCAACTTGCGGATTGGTTCTGAGATGATATAGATCTTGAAGGTCGGATAGTTCGATGGGTTTCAGTAATATCTTGTCAGTTAGTATTTTAGTTTCCATGTCAAGTCGGTTTATAACGAATAAAGTTAGTATAAATAGTATGACAAATGCTAATTCACATTGATTTTATTCCAGGGAGTCTGCTACGGATAGTCAACAATCATATCTGAACTGTTGATAAAATTGCAGTAAGAGAAGTTACTCGGATCGGAAGAGCCTTCATGTTCTTATAAGCGCCAACAGCCATGAAAGTCAACTGAAGGTTCTTTCTGACCAATAGAAAACAGACACTTTCAGAAAAAACATAGGCCTATGAGATACTATAAGCCAAAAAGAATACTAGATTTCTGAAGTTGTCAAGCCATATTTTTCTTTGAATGACGAATAGAAATGGCTGAGGTTTTCAAAACCGATGTCCAAATAGAAGCTTGTTGGTTTTTGTTGTTTGTATTTGATCAGATAATAAGCTTCTTCCAAACGTCTATTCTTGAGCCATAATTTCGGACTGCAGTGAAAAAGTTCGGCAAAATCACGCTTGAATGCCGATATACTGCGTCCAGTAAGTTTTGCAAATGATTCTATTGGAACATTGAACATATAATTGTTATTCATAAATTCTTCCAGATCAATTTTATATGCTTCAGTGAAATCAAATAGGATATATTTTAAGTCAGGGTTACTATCAAGTAGGAGCTCGATGGCCTCCCTGACTTTGATATCCGCAAGCCTCGGCGTAGCTTGCTTTGTTTTATTTATATATGGAGCAAGCGAAATAAAATAACTGGAGAGGAACTCATTGGGCTCAAAGAATAATTTTTGTTTTCCTCCATATGGACTTTCTATGACAATTTTATTCTCAAAAGCGTAGCGCCTTAAGCATTCTTTGTCCAATGTTATTGCAATGAAATTATACTTTCCTGATTTTGAGGGGTATTTTATTGTGCGGACAAGCTGATTTTTCCTGACCAGTACAACCATGTTTTCACGGATAATAGTAAATCCCTGCTCATGAAAAGCATGTGTTTCACCTGCAAGTTGAAAGCCCAAGAAATGATCCGGATAGAATTCCTCGGATCCTCTATGTTTTTCAAACGCACAGGAATATACCAATCTATCGAATATTATTTCGCGGGTTGCAGCCATGATACAAATATCATTAAATTAAAGAATTATCTGACTACCGGCGCTTGCAATTTCCTTATCCTGTTCGGGAGTTCCGCCGGAGCAGCCGATAGCTCCAATAGGATTACCTTCTGCATCTCTTATGACTATTCCACCGGGTATCGTCAGCAAGCCCTCGTTGGAGTTGATCATTCCATAGAAGTGTATTTCCGCTCCTGCAATAATACTGCCCATTACGTCGCTGTCTACGCCAAACATGATTGCAGTCTTAGCCTTTTTTAGTGCGAAATCGATTACACCAAAGACACTGTCTAGCCTTGCGAGGGCCATGAGATGTCCGCCCTTATCTACAATTGCTATGCTAACCGGAATCCCTATTTCGTTTGCTTTTGCAATAGATGCATTCAATATTTGGGTTGCCTGACTATAGATTATATTCATATTCTGTCTTTTTTGAGAAGAGCACAGCAGCTAGCTGTGCTCATGGAGTATTGTTGATTAATTAACTTTTTGCTGCCCATGCTTCCATCTGAAGCTGTTTTACAAAATCTTCGGTTTCCTTCGGATAAACATTTCTAAAATTGGAATTCTCGTCCAGTGCCACATTTACGATACAGTCGGCCATCCCTTGTGGATCCAACTGATTACTCAACGAATCCGCAATACCATCAAATACGGAGGCTGGTGTAAAATTGATCTCGGGATCGTACCAGCGGAATATACTTTCTACGCCACGATCATTGAATCCTGTGTCAAATATGCCGGGGTTACATGTTGCGATCTTGATGTCAAAGTCCGCCAGCTCGGTTTTCAATCCTTCTGCAATTGATTCCATCGCATGTTTTGATGCACAATAAGCCGCAACATAGGGCACCGTCCAAAGACCGCCCATAGAGGTGGTGAATACGATCTTGCCGGGTTTTTTCTGTTCAATAAATTTTTTGATAAATCCCTGTGCAAGTGTAAGACCCCCGAATACATTGACATCAAACATACTGCGGATCAGATCTATGGGCTGTTCAGCGATAGGGCCACCCTCCATGATACCAGCATTGCTGATGAGAATGTCTATATCATATTTTTTGTGAATATAGGCTAGATCCCGCGAGTTGGTCACATCCAATTTATCAACGATAAGCTGGATTCCTCTTTCATTGGCCTCGCGTATCAAGTCGCTAACCTGGGGATAAACTTGTGCCGTGGCAATTACTTCGTAGCCTTTGCTTGCCAGGTCAAAAGCGGTAATTTTTCCAAAACCGC
The DNA here is from genome assembly GCF_002000245.1 of Sphingobacterium sp. CZ-UAM. Taxonomy (GTDB): domain Bacteria; phylum Bacteroidota; class Bacteroidia; order Sphingobacteriales; family Sphingobacteriaceae; genus Sphingobacterium. The sequence continues at coordinate 106,580 of NZ_MTCM01000008.1, forward strand.
TCGCGGCTCCTGTAATTAAAATTGTTTTGCTCATTTTTTTATCTAAATGGTTTAGTCTAAAATTACAGGAGTTTACAGCTCGTAAGTATTTCTGTACGGTTCAATTTTATATTGCCCAATGGCCCATCAATGAGATTAACTATCTTTCATTTCCTTGATTCTTCATATTTGTCCTGATTTAATTTCCCAGTTTCCACTATTTACCGAGTTTTCAGAAACGGAAGCTGTTAATGTGTTCGTTTAAGGCTACTTCACGAGACCTGGCTTTTTCTGTTTATTAAGGGAACAAGTTGAATATTTCTTTCTAAATAATACCTATTTAACAGGTATATTATTCGAACTTAAATCGGACTTTATACGCTTTTATCCGGATAAGGTCCGAATGAGGTCCCTATAAAGTCCCTATAAGCTCCCTATTAAAGTACCAGATAATATGAACCAATTCACAAGGTGTTCCCTCCATATCTTCAGTCAAAGGTTAATCCGTAATATCTATTTGAAAGAGTAGAAAAAAGCAAATGTCCCATCATTTTTTTATTTTCTTTTGGAATAAGCAAAACCGTTTTAGTTTTTTTATATTTGTTTTATCCGATCTTATGGAATATCAATAAAAGCAGGAGACCTGTTGGAAACTTAATTTATCGGCATGCCAACACGATTTTATTATCGGGTTTTATGTCGATAATTAATTTATTGAGTGTGACCTCAGACGGATAATGGATAACCAAATACGATAAAGCTATAGCGTTTTTTACTTTTCAACGAAGGGGATAGTTCTTGCTGTTTTGTCATAACGATGATAGAAAGGTCTGGGATTTGGTGATTCATTTTTTTTATTTTCACCGGAGTGACAATGTATAAACCGAGATATGATCATATTGAAGAAAAGGAGATGCTGTTGGCCTTGCGTTCGGGCTGCCAAACGGCTTTTCGCCAGATTTATACCTTGTATAGCGGTCGGATCTTTCTCAACATTCGTAAAATGGTTAAATCCGAACAGGATGCCGCTGAGCTTTTACAGGAAGTTTTTATAAAAGTATGGGATAAGCGGGAACTGATTGATCCCGAACAGTCTTTTCGATCCTACCTGTTTCAGATTGCTAAATACACCGTATATAATTTTATCCGTAAAAATAACCTGGAGAAGCAGGTTCAAGCCTACCTTAGTCTCCACAATACACAGTTATACAGCCATGTGGAGGAACAATTAGACGAAAAGCAGGACGAGCAGTGGCTGTCCCAAACGATAGAGCAGCTTCCGCCCCAACGGAGACTGATCTACAGGCTATGTAAGATCGAAGGCAAAAGCTATGCTGAGGTAAGCACTTTGTTAAGAATATCGACTTCTACAATCAATGACCACATCGTAAAAGCGACGAAGTATATCAAAGAAAGACACGCGATTTTGGATAAGCCTACGCTGTTGATAGCCTCTTTTATCCTACTCCAGCATCATTAAGCCTTGTTATTTTCTTTAAGCTGAAAAAATATAAAATAAAATTGCGACGGGAGCAGATGATCCTTGCTTCTGAAGTGTATTAGCTAAAAAGAGGATAACCAATTGTGGAAAAAGAAATACTTCAATATACTTTAAGACAGTATATACATGGGGAGCTCAGTGAGGAAGATTCCCGCGCCTTTCTGTCTTATATAAAATCTGGCGAGGACCGAATGCTGCTACAGGAGCTGATCCAGGAAGTGCTGGATGATCCGGTTGATCAGAACCTGCTTCAGGATCCCGAGGTCCTGTTGGTATTGGATAATACATGGGAACAGCTCCATGCGCAGATGAATAAACCTCAAGTGAAATCTTTCTGGTCATGGAAACGTATTGCTGCTGTTGCAGCTACCGTTATTGGGATATCCTTTGCTGGCTGGTGGTTTTATGACGGGACCGATAATACCGTAGCTCGGCAAACGCAGCGTGAAAAATTGATATCACCAGGCATGCAGTCTGCGACCTTAACCCTTGCAAATGGCAAACAGGTTCGTCTACAGGAAATCATGGATGGACAGATTGCAGCTGAAATGGGGATCAAAATCTCTAAAAGTAGTGATGGACTGTTGATTTACGAAGTGGACAAAAATGCGGACGGTGGAGCCGGCAATCATATCTTATCAACCACTGAAGGAGAAACCTATCGGATTAAACTGCCGGATGGCACGCAGGTATGGCTCAATGCAGCTTCATCCCTTAAGTATCCGATTCGGTTTGCGCTTCAGGGTAAAAGGGAAGTGGAATTGACCGGAGAGGCCTTTTTTGAGGTAGCAAAAGATCCTAAACACCCTTTTATTGTCAAGGCTTCCGGTCAGCAGATCAAGGTATTGGGTACCCATTTTAATGTAAATAGCTATACCGATGAACCGGCCTTACGGACGACCCTCTTGGAAGGTAGTGTCGAAGTATCTTCCAGCAACCAAAAATTGCGCTTGCTCCCCGGACAACAGTCCAGTCTCAATGCCAAAGGTATACTTCAGATACAACAGGTGGATACAGCTCCGATTATTGCCTGGACCAATCATGAATTTATGTTTGATCAGGATGATATCGAAAGTGTAATGCGCAAAATAGCACGCTGGTATAAAGTGGATGTCGTCTATCAGGGAAAAAAGACAAGCGAAAAATTCGGGGGCGGGATCTCCCGTTTTGATGATGTAAAGCAAGTCTTGAAAATGCTTGAAAATACGGGGGCAGTCCATTTTCGGATTGAAGGGAAAACCCTGTATGTTCTTCCTTAATTATATTGTAAATAATTGAATTATAAACACCTAAAGAAGATAAACCGATGAATAGAACTATACAAAACGAATAGTCACAATGGTGGACTACAAGAGAGCAACCAGGATCCCGGGGGATCTGGTTGCTGTTTGGGACAATTAAATTTTAACTATCCAATATGCACTATATTTCTGTTTTGGACGACTCGAATATAGTGCAAATCAAACCTTGCAAATGTATCAAAATTATATCAGAAAAAAGGTGATAGCGTATTTGCTATTCCGTAAACTATGGCTTATTATGCGATTGACGACCATAATTATCTTGGTTACTTTTATGCAGGTTAGCGCTTCGACTTTTGCACAAAAGGTAACATTGGAATACTCCAATATGAGCCTTAAAAGAATATTTAAGGAGCTCAAGTCACAGACAGGCTACAATTTTCTTTATACAGAACGGCAGATGTCTGCAGCCAAACCTGTCCATATAAAAGTTAAAGACCGTCTGTTGTCCGATGTATTGGTCCAGATTTTTGCCGATCAGCCGCTGTCCTATCAGCTGGATAACAAGACTGTCGTCATTCGTGACAAACCCCGGTCTGCGGTTCCAAGCTCGTCAGAACAGCCTCTGGCGGTTACGGTTCAGACAGCGATCAAGGGGCGGGTGACCAATGAACGAGGTGAACCGTTGGCCAACGTTTCTGTTCGCGTCAAAGGAAATGCATCTTCTGGAACCTCCACCGCTGCTGATGGTAGTTTTACGATCAGCAACCTTTCTCCAAAATCCACATTGATTTTTTCCTCTGTCGGATATGACTTGCAGCAAGTGGAGCTTGCAGCGATGTCTACGGAACAGCTGGGACAGTTGCATATACAGATGAAAGGCAGCAATAGCCAGCTGGAGGAAGTGATCGTGATCGGATATGGTACCACCACCCGGCAGCGTGTTGTTGGTGCTGTGGACCAGATCGGCGCAAAGACCTTTGAGGACCGACCCGTCGGCAACGTCACACAGGCTCTTCAGGGGGCTTCTCCAAGTTTGACCATTCAACAAAAAAGCATGGATCCAAACGATAACGCAATGAACATCAATATCCGGGGAATATCTACGGTAAATAGCAATGCCCCTTTGGTGGTGATCGACGGAATCATCACCGAAGGCGGAACGCTCAACAAGATCAATCCCGACGATATCGAAACAGTATCAGTGCTCAAAGATGCGGGATCCACCGCCATTTATGGTTCGCGGTCGGCAAATGGGGTAATCCTAGTAACTACCAAAAAGGGGCGTCAAAATCAGAAACCCTCGGTTGCGCTTGGGACACAGTGGGGAGTGCAACAACCCAAAATTTTATTTTCTCCCGTTGCGGGCTATGAAAATGCGACCTTACGTAACCTCGCGCTCACCAATTCGGGCATGGATCCACAATTTTCGCCGGCAGCAATTGCTGATCTGTATGCCCATCAGGATATGGAGAAATGGAATCTGCCGGAAATCATGCAAAATTCGTTTCAGCAAAAATATAATATCAGCGTTACGGGCGGAGGTGAGAAAAGTTCTTATTTATTTTCAGGAGGCTTTTATAACCAGCCCAGCAATTTTGTTGGACAGAATTTTGGGATAAAACGTTATAATCTGCGGACCAACCTCAGTACCGAAATCGGACGTTTTAAACTGACTTCGATTTTAGCCTATACACGCAACAACAATATGAGCAATACCGCCGGAAGTGCCATTATTAATGCTTCCCGCCTCCCTTCTTATTATTACTATCGCATGCAGGCCGATAATGGAAAATATCTGGTCAATAATGCCCTGACAGATCAAAATCCACTGGCTGAACTCAATGAAGGTGGATATATTAAACATGATAATGACTATTTTAACATCAATCTGAATCTCGAGGCAAAACTGTTCGACGGTTTGAAACTGCGTGGTATTTTTGGTGCAGATATTTATGCCGACCACCGCTTTATCAGACGGATCCAGGTACCGCTATATGCTACGCCGGATGCATTGCAGCCACAGGTCTTTGTCAATTCGGACCGCAATACTGAGGATTTTAACGAAAAAGCCTCTTTGCTGAATTTTCAGTTGCTATTGGATTACGACAAGACCTTCGGCAGCCATCATGTTTCCGGTTTGATCGGAGCATCCAATGAATCCTATACACGGAGGCAGAACGAACTTAAAATGAAGTTTACCGATCCTGTACTGGGGACACCGACCACGGGCACAGTTATCGACCCCGTCAGTGCCCGGGTTACACCTAATGGAACTTTACAGAATAGTATCAATTCGATCTTCGGTCGTGCCGGATATGATTTTGAGAGCAAGTATTTTGCCGAATTCAGCTTTCGCTATGATGGATCATCCAAGTTCTCCAAAGCCAACCGTTGGGGATTCTTTCCTTCCGGATCACTTGGATGGCGGGCATCGGAGGAACAGTTTATGAACTGGTATAAGGAACATGTCGGTGGCCTCAAGATCCGCTCTAACTATGGCGTACTGGGAAATCAGGCCGTGGACGACTATTCGTATTACTTTACGTATGAATCCTATCCCAATAGCTATGGATTTAACAACAAACCAGTAGCCGCCGCGGGATTCAAATACGCCAGTTTGGATTTACGCTGGGAGAAAACCTATAATTTCAATGTGGGCCTGGATGCTACCTTTTTCCAGGATAAGCTGACGGCAAGTTTTGATTATTTTAAGAAGCGTACAGTCGATATCCTAATGGCACCACAGATTCCATCTGCATTCGGAACCACATTGAAAAATCAAAATCTGGGCGAAATGAACAATGAGGGCTGGGAAATTAACCTGGCCTACCGCATTGCGACCGGCGAGTTTCAGCATCAGATCAATGCTAATATGGGCGACAGCCACAATAAGATTGTCTCGATGCCGGGAGATGACCGGATTTCAACCGTAGATAACATTACCAAACTGACGCGCGTCGGTCTACCATACAATTCCTATTATGGCTACAAGATGGCCGGACTCTTCCAGAATATTTCGGATATAGAGACTTCCGCTTTGCCAAGTGGCATCACAGCGGCAGATCTGCGTCCTGGAGATGTCAAATATGTAGATCGTAATAACGACGGAATAATCGATGCACGGGACAGGTTTGTGCTTGGGAATGGTTTTCCCCGGTTTACATTTGGCCTGACCTATAACCTCAGCTACCGGAATTTTGATTTTAGCATGTTCTGGCAAGGGGTTGGTAAACGGGATATGATGATCCGCGGTGAATTGATCGAACCCTTTCACCAGAATTATTCTTATGCCATTTATCAGCATCAACTTGACTACTGGACACCGACAAATATTGATGGCCAATGGCCCAGACTTACTGCAAATGGATCTACAGCATCCACCAACAACTTTGGAAAGGACTCCGATCTCTATCTTTTCAATGGGAAGTATGTTCGTCTGAAAAATCTGCAAATAGGATATACATTACCAAAGCATGTTATTTCCAGATTAGGCTTACAACGTGTACGCTTTTTTGTCAATGCCCAGAATTTGCTGACTTTGAGCAAAAATTCCTGGATAGACCCGGAGTCCTCCGAATTTGATTCCAACATGGGCGGATCTGCCAATAGCGCCCGCAATTATCCGACATTGAAATATTATGGCGGGGGATTAAATATTCAATTCTAACGATTTATGCGATGAAACTATATAATTTACTTATAGGAGGCTTGAGTTTAATGGCTGTTGTCCATTTTACTTCCTGCAATAAGTTGGATACCTTGCCAACTGATCGGTTTACAGATGAAAACTTCTGGGATTATCCGGAAAACGCAGAGAAAATGGTCAATATGGCCTATAATCAGCTCTTTTCAGCCGACCGCTTATGGAATGATGAAGCTTTAAGCGATAATATTTTTGAGGGGCGTTCCAATACAGACCAGCGTGCTATCCGCAATGGAACAGCAGACCCTACCCTGGAACGTTTTGCTTCGGAATGGTCAGATCTCTATGGCGGTATCAAGACCTGCCATGTCTACCTTGAAAATATAGACCGTGTACCCGGCGTGGATGCCGCGCTCAAAAAACGCCGTATTGCCGAAGTACGTTTTATCCGTGCATTTCTCTATTTTAGGCTGGTCAATTTTTACGGCGATGTTCCTTTTTTTACCAAAGATATCTCTCTGGAGGAGTCCAAAGTCATCCCGAGGACTGCCAAGGCAACGGTTATGGCATTTATCCATCAGGAATTGGACGAATGTATGGTCGACCTGCCTAGTAAAGACGGCTTGCCTGCCGATGATAGGGGCCGAATTACCAAAGGCGCGGCTTCGGCTTTTCAGGCACGGGCTTTTCTCTACGAGGGCAACTGGAACAAAGTCGTGCAGTACTGCGAGAATCTGATCAAGAAACAAGCTGAATTTGGAACATACGCCCTTTTCGAAAGTTATCCGGGACTGTTTGCCGCAGCGAACGAATATAATTCGGAGGTCATTCTGGATTATGCCTATGTACCCCAACTGAAAACCTGGAATAAACTGTATGATGCCGCGCCGATATCTGCCCAGGCACGTCTGAATGGTTATGCTCCTTTGCAAAGTCTTGTTGACAACTATATCACCCTAGACGGAAATACCATAGCCACAGACCCCAATTACAACAGTGATAATCCTTATGTCAACCGAGATCCGCGTATGGCGGCAACAATTGTTTTTCACGGTGGTCAATGGACGGATTTTAATGGCACAGTCCGCAAGATTTTCATCAAACCGGGGTCTGGAGGGACAGACAAAGAGCGCCTGGACGAGTATCAGGGGGCGAGCTCCAATGCATCTGCAACCGGCTATTATGTCAAGAAATATTACGATGTGACTGCAACCGTAAAATACGATGCGGGACTCAATATGATTATGTTCAGATATGCCGATATCCTGCTCATGTATGCCGAAGCGAAAGAGGCACTGGGGCAACTCGATGCAGCTATATGGGATATGACGATCAAACCTATCCGCAAAAGAGCGGGCTTTGTAGCCAGTAAAGCGCTGGATTTTCCTGGTACAGGTAATCTGAAAACGGTCGTGCGAAATGAGCGTCGGAGCGAGCTCGCTTTAGAGGGGCTACGGTACTACGATATCCTGCGCTGGAAAGCCGGTAAAACCTATCTGGACGGACAGGTAAACGGTGCCAAATATGGCAGCAACAATAGCTATATCAAATTGGATATTCGGCGATTTGACGAGAGCAGGGATTATCTATGGTCGGTGCCAAGGACACAGATTGACCTGAATAAAAATCTGTTGCCCAATAATCAGGGGTATTCAAACTAAAATTTAATTGAAACAAACCGTTACAAACGATACAGAGAACAATGTACGTTTTGAACCACAAAATTAAAGATAAAGACATGAAATGGTATTTTAAAGTTATGGCAATGCTCGCATTTGCTGGGGGCATCGTTTCCTGCAAAAAAGATGATATGAAATATTCGGACGCGGACGTCTCTGCGGTGGAAAATTTATATGCCCCTGCAGATGGGAAAGCCGTCAAATTATTGAGTTCGAGTTCTGCGGCCCTGTATTTTGAATGGGAGTCTGCTCTGGTCGCAGATGGGGGAGCGGCACAGTATGAAGTTGTTTTTGACAAGGTGAACGGCGACTTCAGCCAGCCACTGTATACGGTCACTTCGGACAATAACGGAAATTCAAACGGAGCGAATATCAGTCACAAAATATTGAACCAGGTGGCCTCCAAAGCTGGAATCGAACCGGGTACAAGTGGCGACATCAGTTGGTCTGTGTACTCCATACGAGGTATGAAACGTGTGCTGAGTAAAGTCAAAAAGAAGCTCAACATCAAAACGCTTGAAGGTTTTGCTGATATTCCGGACGAATTGTTTGTGACCGGTGAAGGAGCTGAGAACGCTGCAGCTATTGCGCAGGCCATTCCGTTTAAGCTTGTTGGCAATGGTGAATATGAGGTTTTTACAAAACTGGAGGCCGGTAAAAAATATATCTTTACGGATCGCAAATCGGCAGATGGACGTGTATTCTATTCCGAAGATCAGACCAAGATAAAAGAGGGCGAGAGCGGCAGCAATACCGTTGCCAAGACAGCGGTATACCGAATCCGCATTGATTTTAATGTGGCGACAGTTACCTATACGGAAATCAAAAGCATGGGTGTTTATTTCTCACCTTCCGGAGCAGTAGTACTGGATCTTCCTTATCAGGGTAAGGGTATTTGGTCAGCGACGGGTGTCATCAATTTTAAGCAGGAAAGCTGGGGGCGCGACCAACGGTATAAGTTCCAGATGGAAACGGTCAGGGCAGGAAAGGCAGAGACCATACAATTGGGAACCCAAAATGGTACCGATAGCCCACCAAACGGTTCATCAGCTCCATCGTATTACTTTGTGCGTATATTACCAAATCTTTCGCAATGGGATGACAAATGGAAATTTGTGGATGCTGTAGATGGACGTCCGACCAAAATCTCCATGATTTTGCAGGGAGACAAAGATTATACACATACCGTTGTTCCAAATTAAAGGGAAGAAATAATGAAGAAAATAGTGATGATCTCATCCATGCTGTTTTTACTGTTTGGGTGTACAAAAGTAGAAGATACCTATCTCTACGATGATACGATTCAGGAATCCTGGGCGGAAGTGGCTACGCAGGTATCCGATAAAATGATCTCCGGTTTCTGGAATGATGCGGGGTATTTCAACAACGCTATCAATCAGTCAGATCAGGGATTTCAATACTGGCCCAACGCCCATGCGATGGACGTCGTTATCGATGCCTACCTACGGACGAAGGACGCCAAATACAGTGCCTATTTCAGCAAATGGTTTGAAGGTGTCAAAGTGAAAAATGGCAACAGCTACTACAATGTGTTCTACGATGATATGGAGTGGAATGCACTGACCATGCTGCGGTTATACGAGACCACTAAGGAACAGAAATATCTCGATGCCGTACTGCTTTTATGGACCGATATCACCAAAGCCTGGAATGAGCAATATGCTGGTGGAGGGCTGGCTTGGCGCAAAGACATGTTATACAGCAAGAATGCCTGCTCTAACGGACCCGCCAGTATCCTCGCAGCTAGGCTTTATAATTTAACAAAAAATGAAAATTATCTGACCTGGGCCAAAAAGATCTATGAATGGCAGAAAGCAACCTTATATAACCCCTCATCGGGTGCTGTGTACGATAATGTTAATGGGGAGACAGATGCGGTGGACCTCACCACGTTGACCTATAATCAGGGAACCTTTCTTGGCACAGCCGTAGAGCTTTTTAAGATTACCAATGATCAGATTTATCTGGTTGATGCCCAGAAAATCAGTTACTACACCATTACCCGCTGTATCGATGTAGGGAATAATATTCTGCGCGATGAGGGAAATGGCGATGGCGCACTGTTTAAGGGCATATTTATCCGGTATTTTATTGAATATCTCAACCTGGAAGGGATCGATGCAGCTTATCGCGCCAAGTTTGAGAAGTTTTTGGTCAATAATGGCAAAATTGCCTGGACCAAGGGAACCCACCTTCCGACGCTATTGTTCGGTTCTTCCTGGGCACAGCCACCGATCGGTAATAGTGAGATTTCAGCCTACGCCAGTGCAGCGATGCTTTTTGAAGGACTGGCGCGCTATCAACCTAAATCAAAATAATACATTGGAAATCCTGAAGCCATTGGACGCGCATTTGTATCCGATGGCTTCCTATAAAATAATAGATGCAGATGAAACAAATAAATTGGATACGGACGATATCTCTATTGACAGGATTATATTGTCTGACGGTACAGGCACAGGTTAAAAAAGAAACGTTTTCTGATCGGGCGCAAAAGAGCCTAGATGTGATCTATGAAAAATATGGATCCACTGAGAACAAATTATTAATAGAAAAATACCCCTTTGACGAAAATTTTAAAGCAGACTATCTGAATAATAACGAGCAAGCGGCACAGCAGAAAAAATATGCCTATCTCTGGCCTTTCTCGGGCAGCTTCTCCGCAGTAAATGCGTTGATGGAACTGTCAGCGGATAAAACCGGACAACAGAAGGTATTGGATCAACAGGTGCTAGTAGGACTACAGGCCTATAGGGACGACAGACGCTCACCGGTGGGCTACGCCTCTTATATCAATTCAGCACCGGCGTCAGACCGTTTTTACGACGATAATATATGGTTGGGTATTGATTTTACCGACAGCTATTTGCAGACAAAAAAAGCCGATTATTTACGACATGCAAAGGAGATCTGGGATTTTGTGAAGAGCGGTGAAGACGATAAGCTTGGCGGTGGAATCTATTGGTGTGAGCAGAAAAAAGAATCCAAGAATACCTGTTCCAATGCTCCGGCAGCCGTGTTTGCCTTAAAACTGTTTGAAGCGACCAAGCAGCAGCATTACCTCAATGAAGGCCGGCGTTTATATGAATGGACAAAAGCAGGCCTGCAAGATCCGGATGACAAGCTGTACTGGGATAATATACAGTTAAATGGCGGGATAGGCAAAGCCAAATATTCCTATAATTCGGGGCAGATGCTGCAAGCTGCGGTATTGCTTTATAAACTGACGAAAGAAAAAAAGTATCTGATAGATGCGCAGCAGTTGGCTGAGGCCTGCTTAAGTTACTTTTTTCAGCGCAGGGAGGGAATAGATTTTCCAGTATTAAAGAATAGTAATGTATGGTTCCACGCTGTGATGATGCGGGGCTATATCAGTTTGTTCGAACAAACTGGCGATAAAAGATATATGGACATTTTTGCGAAGAATCTTGAATGGGCATGGCACAAAATGCGTGATCAGGATGGATTGTTTGATGCAGATTGGACATTGGAGAAACCTAAAAAATCCAAGTGGTTACTGGACCAATGTGCTTTTGTGGAGATGTATGCGCGCTTGGCAAAATTTGGATATTAAATGTTCTTAGCTTGATCAGCAATGCAATAACAGGGATGGCGCTTAACTTTTCTTGTCCTATGGCAATTGCCAAAACATGATTAATCCATAATTTTATTTTCATCGAATTACTGGGGGATAGGCGTGCTCACTCTTATCCAAAGGTTGTACATTATAGGGAGTATGTTATGAGAAAGATCATTGTCTTAAACTGGGTTTCACTGGATGGTTTTATTGCAGGTAATCAGGGGGAAACAGATTGGTTTCCCTGGGATAGCGAGATTGAAGATTATTACGAAGAGCGGCAGGATAGGGCTGATACTGCTATTTTTGGTAGGGAGACTTATGAGGTAATGTCCCAATACTGGCCTGATCCAACCCTGACCATATCTGACCGACCCGGAATTATTGATTTCATGAATAATGCGACAAAGATTGTTTTTTCAACATCACTTGTAAAGGCCGACTGGAACAATAGCCGTATTGTCAACGCGATTGATAGGTCGGAGGTGGAACGGTGGAAGCATTCCCCGGGTAAGGATCTTCTTATCTATGGCAGTGGGACTATTGTTTCGCAATTCTCCGAATTAAAATTAATCGATGAATATGCATTGATGCTTTATCCTATTGTTCTAGGCTCCGGCAAACCTTTGTTTCCCAATATCTCGGAAAGGATCAAACTCAATTTGATAAGCAGCAGACTATTTGCCTGTGGAAGTATACTGCATACCTATTATCCGGAAAACTAATTTTGAATAGGTTTGATCTTTTACAGCTAATATTGTGTTGTAATCCCGCTATTACATTTAGTCCAAGACACCTGATTTTTTAGGGTTGCAATGCATAATGCAGGAGAGGATGGGGCAGCTATATGATCGCTACTGATTTTCGGTCTTTGTGTCCGGAGGAAATGCTTTTGAATTTGCGCTCGAAGGAAATGCTTTGAAGCGGAAAAGACAATATGTACAACCGTCGTTTGGGGATAATTGTTATTTTCGTATAAAGGAGAAAAGCATGAGTATAGCATTGATACTGAATAGTGGTCGGGCGGAGGAGTGGAAAGCCGAAATCAATAAACATTTGCCGGAAATTAAGGTCGAGGTCTACCCGCAGATTGAAAATTATGATGAGATAGAGTTTGCACTTTGTTGGAAACCTGAGGAAGATTATTATGCCCATTTCCCCAATTTAAAAGTTATCCAGTCTGCAGGTGCAGGGATAGATCATTTATTTCCCAAATCCATACCAGCACATATCCGTACCTGCAGGATCGTGGATCCCATGCTTAAAAGCGATATGTTTGAGCATGTTTTGACCTGTCTGATGCATTCAATGAAGAATTTTTCAGCTTATGCAACCGACAAAGCGAAAAAACATTGGGAGCCGCTCGTCTATAAATCCATTGCCCAGACCAGTGTCACAATTTTGGGATTAGGTGAAATTGGCGGTTATGTGGCCGAGCGATTGGTGCAGTTGGGATTCAAGGTAAACGGCTGGTCCAGTTCGCCCAAAAGTCTTCAAGGCGTAAACGCTTTTACGGGAATTGGAGGACTTGGTTCAGCAGTTGAAAACACGGACTTTATAGTGAATGTTTTACCATTGACAGATTCGACGAGAGGAATTCTAAACCATGAGCTTTTCAATCTGTGCGCGAAGGGAACTGTTTTGGTTAATGTGGGGCGAGGTGAACATCTCGTCGAAGAGCATCTGTTGGCAGCAATCGCTAGAAAACAAATTGCTCATGCCTATCTCGATGTATTTCATCAGGAGCCGTTGCCCGTAGATCACCCATTCTGGAATTGCAGCGCTATTTTTATAACACCCCATGTTGCCAGTAGGACAAACATTGGTTCTTCAGTGATGCAGGTGGTGGACAATTATAGCAGAATGGCTGCGGGCCGGCCATTACTTAACGAAGTTTCTTTGGAAAAAGGGTATTAGAAATCTGTGCTGGGGGAGAATTATGTGCCAGAAAGAAACATCTTAGGGCTTAGTAAATCGCATTGTTTTCCCTGTATTTAGTTGGGCCTAAATCTCTATGATGTTATCAACGGTAAACAAATTATTGCGATTTTCGGTATTCCTTTCTTACCGCCTATTTAAATATTTTAATGCAATTCCTTTATCGCTTTATCAGATAAATTTGTTCCAGGAACTTTCTCATCAGCCTAATTAAGCAGGTTATGAAGTAAAAGTGAATGTTTATAAATTTTGAAAAGCCTTCTGCTTGTTGCTGTATCAGATGTAGAGAATACGATATAAGAAAACTCAGTGGTTAATGCTTTCATAGAACGGCCCGCATAAAAATAGACGATCAAAAATAGGTGTTTTCAAAATAGTTGTTTAAAAAAATGGATCAACATGGAACGATTAGATATTTTAGAAAAATTAGTTATTCCCGTTGTCACGGGGATTGGTGGTTATTTTGTTGGGAGACCTAAACAGAAGGCGGAAGTTGAGGCGACCAATGTTGAAAATGCTGGAAAGGTGATCGATAAGTGGGCAGCCTATGCTGAAAGACTGGAGAAAACTATAGAACAATTCGGTATTGTCATAGAAGATTTGAACGATGCGCTCCAACTTGCCAATAACGAACGACTAGCTTGTGAGAAAACCTTGGCCAAATTGAAGACTAAGTATCATGATTTAATGCAACTCTATAATGAATTACTGCTCGAACTTCAGGAACTCAAAGGCAGGCAACATAAAAAATGGATAGGATAATATTGTTCGCCAATGATGGTTATATGAAGTCAGGAAGCCTTATTATTCCCATTGAGGTTTTTTCTTGGTACTAATTATCAAAAGATTCCTGCCGTAAAATAAACAAATTGACTCAAAGAGTCCAGTATTTTTATACTGGGCTCTTTTTATTAATTAGCCTTACGTTTCCCTTCCTACATAAGTTTCTTGAGACTTTTCGGTAGATCATAGATACCGAGAGAAAAGGGCTTTTTTCTCACCAAAACCCATGCTTTCCAAATGTAATTTTGTCTTGTTCCCTTTTGAAATATATGTGCCACAGCAGTTTTAAGCCCTTTTTTTAAGGTTTTTGGAGGCTGCTTGGCAAAGGCTAATTAAGAGAACAACGGGTTCGAACACCGTGAAAAGATAGATGTCGTATTACAATAAAAAGAAGATGAAAAATGAAAAGAATAAACGAAAATAATATAAACCATAAAGTTGCAGGAATTGGATTTGCAGCAAAAATAAAACCTGTAGTAAACAAGGTGAATCCAGATGATCCCGCTGGGAGACGAAGAAGCTTTACGAGAGATTACAAGCAGAAAGCAAAGATTAAAGATAACGCCGTTCAGCAATTGATGGATTAAAATTTATAAACTAAAGAATAACGTTATGTCACAAAATACATGTATACAGACCAGCAGGTTTGGCATTGGTGGTGAAACTCTTTTCCCGGGCACAGCTTTTCAATTTGAAATTCAATTTGCCAGTCCTGAATTAATGGCTTCTGACGTACTTGCCTGTGAATGGTTTCTCGATGGTATACTGGTTGATAGTATCAATAGCTTGGAATTCACTGGACAAGGGTACTGTGGTGATCATATTGTCGCCGTGCGAATATTGACTGCGGATGGATGGTCTGGGCTTAAGACAATGGCTTTTGCTAATTGTAAATCCATATTGGCTTCACAGATTGACTGGCCCACATCTTTAAAGGAAGGGAGTTCGTCACCATTCAACGTGTTTAGGACTTTTACCGATGGGACTAAGTTTGATATTTCGGCTTCCTGTACCTTCACCGTTAGCGACGGTGGATATTTTGAAGGCAATATCCTCCACGTCGATTATAGCCCAAGTTTGGCCCCGGTAAAAATGGTCGAGGTTACAGCTCACACTGCTGACGGTGAAGTGCTTGGACCGAAGCAGGTTGCTATTACAAATATTGATAAACCTGTGATTTTCATTGAAGACTTTGATTACATGGTCGTTCGCTATAGCTGGCAGCATGGTACCACCTTGGGGCTGGATGTTGCGGTGGGGTTTGAAAATACCGATTCCGACGTCAATAACCAATATGTTGGCTATGGTCAATTGGGTGCCTCTGTTCCTTTCGGGCGGAATCTGCAAGATGCCTATCTGTATTGGCCAAATGATAATACAAAGGATTCTGGTGAAGAATCTGTACTGATCAATTTGAAAAAATTTACACAAGATTTTGCCGCAAATGACATAAAAGGAGATTTCTCCTACATTGATTTTGCAAGGTCAGATTTTAGTGTGGATGATGTCAAAAATCTCGGCGATATAGGACTATACGCTATTTGGCGGGGCAAATCGGGGCAATCGGAGCTTTTTAAAGTACAGGTGACGACCTATAAGGGGGGTACTATGCAGCTACAGGGATCGCAATTTGTGAATCAAACCGGGGTAATGCTTTACAATGATGAGTATACCTTCTCCACAAAAAGAACAAATAGCAATCAGCTCGACGCATATTATCGTCTTGGTAAGCTTCGCTTCAATAAAGCTACTAAACGGTCAACCATCGAACTCTATGATGGGGTCTCTAATTAATTTTAAACGAATAGCAAATATTATATGTCAACAAATAGCATAAACAAACGTTACTATCCGTCGCTAGCGGAAGTAATTACTGTAGATGACTTGCCTGAGTTCTTGCAATTTGCAGAGGAGGGGCTGGGTGGTTTGCTGGATCGCATCCATTATAAAAATCTGCAGTATTCGAGATCACCGCGGGGCGATTCAGCTTATTATAGCCTGGATGTCATCGCCAATAATATTGGGCTTGGCTTGCCATTCGGTATGCGGCTTGTCCTGAATCCAGATGAAGATGGCAACAGTAGCATCTCCTCTTTTCCTGTGTCGCTGCAGTATCAATGGGAGATGCTCGCTTATCTCAGGTCTTTCAGTACGCAGCAGTTTGCCTTTACGCCACAGGCATTTTTCGATCTGGGACTCCAGATTTTTAAGATCAATGAAGACGAGGCAATCGCGCATATCATCAACAATTTTATCGTGTCGGACACTGGTATTCAGAACAAATTTGTTCAGCTCGTGAACGTAATTAATATCGCTTTCCCTGAAGCTAATTTGGTCTTACCTGCAGATGAGGAACCTACAGCGGCAAGCCTCGCCGAACTGATTAATAGCAATAGTCATATCGATCAATCTGTATCAGCTGTTCTGTTTGATACTTACATCAGTGCTGATCCAAGCCGTGCCAAGGAAAACCTGGATAGGTTTTATCAGGATATTATACCAGTGGGTATAGAGGAGTATATCCGCGGTTTGATGATACCCAAGGTAAGGGCAACGGTAAAGCTTGCTGCAGGAATTGAATTCCCGAATAACATTCTTAAACCTGTAGATGCTCGCGGTGTGGAGCTACCGGATCGACGGGCGCTTTTTAAATTTGCCGAAGCAACTTTCTATGCCGATACCGAAGCTGGTATTGGTTCGGATATCGAATTGGTAGGTTCGTTGGAGCCCGGTCCATGTATGATCGGCAATACTGGATTTATTGTTGAATTTGACCGTGCTAAATTGGATCTCAGCAAACAGCGAAATATTCCCGAGGCGGATTTGGCTGGCTATGGCCCTGATTTTAACGGTTTATACATCAGACGGGCGGGTATCAAATATATGGGGCTTGGAGAGGGCGATGCTGGATCCCTGGCCATTGTAGGGGATGAACTCTTTATCGGTTCGGGAGGTCTTTCCGGTCGTATCGCACTTGAATCAGATGGTGTTCTCAGGCGCAAGTTTGGTAGCTTCTCCCTTGCATTGGATCGTTTTGCCGTAGATTTCAATAGAGGCAAAATACGGCAATCAGCTATCTCGGGTACCTTGACCATAGATAAATTTCGACAAGGTTCGGATGCATTTGTCATTGCTGTTGACGCTCAGATTGAAGATGACGGCAACTTTAGGGTGCTGGCGAGAACAGCGGAAGAGCCAATAAAAATTACGATGCCCAATGTGCTTGAAATTAAGATCCGCAGCTTGAAGTTAGGCCGGGAGGATCGCGGTTTCTATGTGGAACTAGCCGGCACTTTGGATTTTTTAGCCGATGTTCCCGGATTGGGCAAAGTGTTGCCCAGAAATATTGAGGTCCAGCGATTCCGTATTTGGCAAGATGGTGATCTTGAATTTGAAGGCGGAAGCTTTATGGTTCCTCAGGCTATTTCCCTCAAAGTAGGCCCTGTAAACATGGAGATCAAAGAGATCAGCTTGGGGTTCTACGCAAGGCAGCATCGCGGTATTGAACGCAGGTATCGGTATTTTGGGTTTGATGGGATGATCAATACCGGCCGTGCTGGAGTGAAGGCCACTGGAGATGGGATTAAATATTATTTTACTGTCGATCACAATGATACAGATAAGCCATTTGACAGCTTTACAAGCGTTGACGGTATCGGTATTGATCTGACTATTCCGGGCAATGTGAGCAAGGAGAATGCTGCATTTATCCTGAACGGGTATCTGAGCATGAACAATCCCGATCCGAATATTGAGGCATCCAATGCGGGGACAGAATATACCGGGGCTGTGAGCTTTGCTTTACCGAAGTTGCGGCTGAGTGGTTCCGCCGCTATGCGTCTTAATCCCAAAGTCCCTGCATTTATTGTTGATATTGGATTGGATCTTCCTTCTCCAATTCCGCTGGGGCCAACCGGTTTGGGGATCTATGGCTTCCGCGGTTTGATCGGGCAGCATTATATGCCATCGAAAAAGGCTGTTACGCCGGCGCTGTCGGAGGAAGCAACCTGGTGGGATTATTACAAAGCTAAAAGTAAGATTACAGGCCGCGAGGGCATTGAAATCGATAAGTTTGCTAACGAACCGGGCTTCTCGGTTGGGGCTGGGGCGAGTATAGCGACGACCTTCGATGGTGGTTATACGTTCTCTTCCAAGTTATTTCTGATGCTGGGACTGCCCGATGTATTTTTATTGCAGGGACAGGCAGGTATACTGCGCAAGCGTCTTGGACTTAATCAGGATGTTGATCCACCATTTAGCGCCATGATTTCCATTGATAGCAAATCTGTCATGGCCAGCTTGGGTGTAAACTATAGATTACCTGAAGGTGGACCACTGGATGGAAAAATCCTCAGTGTACAGGGTAAGATGGATATGGCGTTTTTCTTCAACAATGCCTCAGGTTGGTACATCAACCTCGGTAAGGACCAACCCGAGTCTGAACGTGTGCGGGCAAAGGTGCTCACGCTGTTTGAGGGACATTCCTATATGATGCTCTCAGCCAAAGGCTTTAAGGTGGGCGCGGGTGCCAGATTTGATTTTCAGAAAAAGTTTGGCCCAGTGGCCGTAGGCTTGGGTGCTTATATTGACCTGGCAGGCTCAGTCAGTTTCCGCCCGATCCAATTAGGGGCGCAGGCTAGGTTTGGCGGCTATGCATACCTGAAGGTCTGGAAGTTTAAGTTCGGACTATCTGTGGATATTGTGCTGGGTATAGATGCGCCCAATCCATTCCGAATTTATGGCGCCTTGGGTGTCAAGCTCAATCTGCCTTGGCCGATCCCAGATATCAAGTTTAAACTCGCTGTTGAGTGGACATTCAATAATAATAGACAACCCTTAGAAGAGCCTATTGAGATCCTTAGGTTGCCAAGTGAAACGGAAAACTATATGCCAGCTGCGGCGATTAATATGTTATCCGAGGAGAGCTTTCCGATCAACTTTGTCGACCGGATTACAAGCGGTGTGATTGCCGAAATTCCGGCACCGGGAGCTTCAGGTTGGCGCTACAATTTTACTTCCGAGCAGGAGGCCAAGAAGGTGACCATTCCATTGGATAGTTTTATTGATATCGATTTGTTGAGTCCCGTAAAGCCATATGCGGCGGCGCGTCTTGGAGGGGCAATGAATCAGCTCCCCGAGGGTTACCTGCAGATGGTACCGCCCGAACGTGGACTGAGTGACCAGGTGAAACATGAACTGTTGCTGACAGGCTTTGATATTTTCTGCTGGGCCGACAATAGCTGGAAGCCTTATCGGGTCTACGATGCTGTTACCGCAATTGTCGAAGCCAACAATGGTGTCGTTGACCTGGGGACACTAAAAGATGGTTATTGGCAATTTGAGGAACCTAATAAGTATAAGAAGATCCGTCTACTCTCCCAGCATATGTTTTCAATGGCTAAAGAGGAGGTATCAGTAGCTCGGGATATGGACGCACTGAATTTCAAACGCAAAGACCTGTTCTGCTTTGAAGATGCGGTAAAGAAATACCAGGTTGATTGGAAATATTTGCCATCCGGGCTTATTTACAGTTCAGGTCGCACTTTCGAACGTGAGGGATTTAAATTTTCGCTCCAGGGTATTTCCGCTGTTATTGCTTCTGATATCAGCACGGTGAACAACAATTTCCGTTTGCGCGAAAATGGGGGAAGCCTGATCATTCGGCTACCAGAACCGCTGACTTACTTTCAGTTACGGGTTGCAAAAAGTGAGAATACAGGAGAGGTTCAATTTGTAAGCCATCAGCCTATGCCGACAACATTCGGTGAGACAATTGTTGAGCCAATTGTGGTTCAAACGATAACACTGGAGCGGACTGATGATGTGCAAGAACTTGTTTACGAAAATCTGGGACAACCGATTCATGAGGTTATTATTAAGCTCCATGCTAAACGTGTACTTGGGTTTGAAGGTAACCTAAAGATCGGTGGTTACGAAAGATTGCCATTATCAGCAGGTATAACCACAGTGCATCAATACGAAACCAAGAAAACCATTGCAGATGTTGTCCTTTTGAATCGGGCGCTTGAACCAGCGGAACTACTTACATCCGATCTGGAGATATTGCCCGGTGCAGTGGGTAATTGGAACGGTTACGAACGTTTGGATCATATTGGTGGTCATCATGCTGTTCTCAGCAATGCACCGATCCTCATGGATACCCTATGGCTGAAGCCTGCTTCTGATTCATTGATGAAGCTTTCGCGCAACTTTACCTATCTCGCTAATGCAGATAGTCTGCAAGTGATGGCTTCTCCAGATTTGAACGTAGAGGAAGGTGATTTTTCGATCGCAGTAACAGCGATGTTCAGTGCCCTGGAAACAGGCGTCAGTACGTTGGTATCCAAAGTATTTACACATCCTGAAAGTGGCGATAAAAAAGGTTATGCCATTCATTTGGTACGTCAGGAACGGATTGTGTCCGATCATGATTATCGGGGTGATCAGGCCTTGCCAGTTTACGATGTTGTTTTTACAAGTTATCATGACCAGCAGGCCGGCAGTATTGTTGCAAGCGCTGAGATGACAATGGATTGCAGTAGTGGCATTATTCCGGTGACACAGTATGCACAGGTGGTCGTCACCGTATCGAGAGCTCAAAATCAGGTCAAGATCTATGTGGATAAAGAACTCAAGGCAACAGCTCCCATTCCCGCGGAGTTACAGCTCGATCCGCCGCGTAATTTTGCAACTGATATTGCCGAATTGATTTACATGACCGAAGCAGTACATCGCCGTGTTGAGGAAAGTGAGATGACACGTGAAGGGTTCATTGAAGAAAACAGGGCCATTAGCGCCAATTTGAATCAGACCATTCAACCTGTATGGCGACCAGATACAATGTATGCTATCGTTGTAAAAACCAAGGATGTTGTGAATGACGATGTCGCAGGTGCTGCAGAACAGGCTTTTATTTATGGTTTTAAGACAGCTGGCCCGATCGGACATTTCCACAAAGAGAGTGCGGTATATGAAACATTGGCAAGTCAGGATCAAACAGCATCGTTCAAGCTGGCTAATCTGAGACATTACATCGACTACGAGCGCTCATTCCCGGATGCGATGGGAAGACAAGACCGGAGCAAACCCCTCTTTTATGAAGAGGCCAAAGTTCGATTGCTCTTTAACAAAGACTATCTCAATGCGATGTATAGTGATTGGGACAATTATCAGGGACGACCCGCTGTTCAGAGCCGTTTGGATGTCAAGCTGGTAGATCCGTATGGACAGATTTATCAGCAGCAACTGGTCTGGGAAGAGCTGCCGGAGCAATCCATTGATGATAGCAACTTCCGCAATTTGCCCCCTGACCAACAGCGGATTTACCTTCTTAACCGTGCCGCATTTCAGGATGCTTGCAATGCGAGTGACATCGCTATTGTTCGCAAGCGTAAGCGAGGAGAATATCAATTTCCACATTTACTGCCCAATCGATTGTATACAGCATTGTTTGAATCTGTTTACAAGCCCGACGGCCGTCCTGCCCAGCAGGCTGAGGTACACCGCTTTGGCGTCATGACCTCGCGTTATGCAAATTTTCACGATCAGGTTAGCAAAGGGTGGTCTGTCGATCCAATTGTGCTTGAAATGGCCGACACGGAGGTGAATGGTCTGCTCAAAGATCTTTGGAATGGAAATTATCAGGGCGATGATGCCCATATTCTCCGGTATACCGACAGTTTTGAGCGGGTGGTCTACGGAGGTTTGCAGATCAGACAGTTACAGCAGTATCAACATACTGTTGTTCAGCCAATCGTACAGCAGGATCCGGCTACCAAGATGCAAAAGATTATTGCGGTGCTGGTGCGTAATCCAGAACCGTTCAATCACCCCAATCTGCCTAAAGAGCAGCTGTTGGATACCTTGCAATGGGGTCAGCTACGGGAGGATGGCCAGTTTGAAGCCAATGACGCTATCAAAGCCCTTCATTCCGGCAACCTTTCCGCTGCCTTGCTCAGCAATACGGATCTGTCGATCGTCCCGGCGGACATCCATTTGCGCTTTGTTTTCAAGGAATTTGATGGACAGGATTATGTGGCTTCAGCGGAAGTTATCCTGCCGCTGAGCTTGACCGATCAGATCGATAATGGGACTACATCAAGTTATAATTCAAGAATCAATCTTTAGATAAAATAAAAATGACCAAAGTAATAAATTACCATGCTTACCATGCAGATTATAGCGCTATCGCTGACTGCCTGGATGCCATTTACCAGCTCGAAGGAGCTGGTAAATTTGACAACAATGGTGCATTGTTGCAGCAACTGCGCCGGTTGGAAAGTGAAGTACTGAAAAAATTGTACACCCGGGCAATCTATCTTTATGCCGAGCTTTCTGGAGTGGCTCCCGAGTCCTCACCATTGCCAGACGATTATTTTCACGGCGATTTTGACCAGGAGGATTTTCTCTTTGACGACTTTTACGTAGGTTATGTGGATTTTGACAGTACTTCATACCATGTGCTTTTCCGTACGATCCTGCTTATTTTTCAAGAAATAAAAAACCGTGGGTTTAAACTTGACGAAGAGACCCAACTGCCTTTGGTGGATGCCGATCTTGTTGCTTTTCTGACCGCTTTTTGGCAGATTCAGGCGAGTATAAAGGCAATGGGAATAGCTGTCTGTATTGACGGGGAAAGTAGTCCCTTTAACAATGCTGTCGGGCTGATGCTCCAAACGTCAGGTGCAGATGGAACCCAAGGGATCGTCCCAGGGGTACACCTACGTTGGAGCTTTACGGGCGATCTTGGACATCAGCATCTGCCCAAGGGCAATTATTTTGACCACAGGAACGTTCCCCTACAGGGATACAATCAGGCCGATGACTTTGTCCATATCTATCGTACCCCCTATTCGGCGGACAACACACTGTTTGTGGATTTTCTTATCCATCGTCCTGTGGTGCTCGCAGCAGAAAGGACCTGGATCTATACCATCAACGAAACAATAGGTAATCAATTAAGGACAAGTCACCTACGTATTGTTTTTGAAGATGAGGAAAATTATGATCAGCTTTTGGGACCTTACGACCCTGTTGGGGATCCGCAGGGATTTATCGATCAGTATCAAGGAGTCTTGCGCGTTGATGTCTATGGTAAATCTTATTTCCAGCTTGGATTAGCGGTTTCCAATAGCAGTGATGCTGCGCAGCCCATTAAATTGGAAGGCATTTCGGGGCTTACCACTGGGAATATGGCAGCAACTGGAGACCTAAGCAGCTATGCGACCGAAATCATTGATGCTGAGCGAAGCCGTACGGTGCTGTTTATGGCAGAAAACCTCAAATATGTACGGATCAGAAAGGCGCAGCAGATTATCCTAAAGGGACTACAGGTGGACACTTACGAAGGACTGTTGGCAGATCGTCAACCGGAGGACTGGACTGAGGTGGGCGAGGGCTTTGCATTGTCATTGGATGATGTGGAAGTACTTGCCCGGCTGGAAAGCCCCCAAAAGCCTATCGACAATCTCTGGCCACATTTTAACGAAGGAACCCGGCTCCGTGCGGCCAATTATGTCGATAAATGGCAATATGGCGATGCCGACGATCCCGCCCTGCGCAATCTTGTAAGCAAATTTCTAACGCTGTCGGAGACAGATCCGCGTGCCATGGAAGAACTGCAACGTGATGAATCCGTAACCGAAGAAGTGGAGACAGTGCGGGTGAGCTACCTCGATGTCATCAATCTGATCGCTATGGATTATCATTTCGCAAGGATGTTGGGTTTGGGGCATATTGATCAGGATCTGGAGACAGATTTAGGTAAAAAATACATCTATCAGGCACGCTACAGCAACAAAGTGGCTGAGACAGGTGTCATACAGGAGTATCGGTATACCAGTATTCCTGCATCCCGGCTTGACGACCGTAAACCCGAAAAGCCGCTGATGCGCCCATTGACCTATACCTTCCCCAATAGCATGGGGACACTCAACGATATGCTGGATACCCAAGGTTACCATAAAACCGAGCGTATGCGGGTAATCAATATCGGCCGTGAAAAATATTATGCGGAGGAGCAAGGGCATAACTTCTTTGCAGACCTCCATGCCCGGGTCAATCACAATCCAGCTTTGCAGCCAAAGCCCGTTTATTACGGTATCGAATACCGTAAATGGACTGACGAGCACTATGTCAAACCAGAGATTACCTATTCGCTTGAATTGGGGGGTAAAGATTATTATGACTATGATGACAGCCATTCGGAGGGCGTATTGGAGACTGTTCCCGTTTTGGACAATGCCGAAAGTCTATATACCCACTTTATCACAGCGAATGGAAAGCATGTCTACGCTATTTATGGGATAGACTGGTTTGGCCGGGTGTCAGAAGTCAGTACAGAAGTATCGTCAGATGAGACTGTTTTTCCTGCGATCAATAAGCTGCAGCCACCGAGCAATGTTGCAGTACAGTACCTACAGGAAGAAGACCCCCTTATTTTCACGACACAAACCGAGCAAGATTGGTTACGGGGTCGTAAGCAGGCTTTCCCTGGAGGCGACATCGGGATCACGCGTGTCACCTTTGATTGGTTGGATATGGTCGATGTTTCGGATCTCTCCTCAACTACGACGGATGAACTGGGCAGTATCATCAAAGCAGATAAAGCACAGCCGCTTTTTTTGGATCGCATGCCGCTACAGCTAATTGGCCAGATCAAGTCAGTAGAAGAAGTCGAAGGGGAGCCCACATTGTCGCGCATGACCACGGCACCACATATCCTGATTGATGGTAGCCAAGTTGTGCCCCAGCTTCCTGCAGCAGACTTTGATCGCTTTCGGGATAGTATTCTTACAACTGCTGATGGCAATTTCAGGATACATTCCCTCTTGAGTGGACAGCAAGGGGTAGATATTATACTTTATAAAAGAAGGTCAGAGAGCATTGTTTCCGATGAGGAGGAGATTCCGGCTTACGGTACAGCAGTACAATGGCAGTTGCCAAAAAGTGGCGATAAGTTTACCACGGTCGAAAATTTGGGGCAGCACAGCAACTGGACACCGGTACAAGCCACGGTATCATTGGTCGATTTTGCAAACCCCCAGCAGCCGGTAATTGAAACTACAGTGGACATTGAAGGCAATCGCAGTCAGGTCTGGGTAGGAGGCATTACCGAGGAAGCTCAGGTCAGACCATTATTTGGGCCACAGGTGGGGACTGACGAGCAGCTGCTCGGTTATTACGAGGTCAGCATACCACATTATACCTTACAGGCCCACCCGCAGGTGAATATCCCTTATCAGGCCGGTCAGCCTACAGGTAATTCTCCAGATCAGGTCAATCCGGCCCACGTGGAATGGTACCGGGGGATTATCCGTATGCCGTTGGCCGGGGATACGGACCAAAAATACAAAGAACTGCAGGTTGTGCGGATTGAATCGCAGGATCCTTTATTGCTGTATGTGGTCGATCCCGGTTTTGCAGATAGACCGATCGCGGTGCCAGCTGTTCCTGGGGATACTGTGAAGGTCAACTTTCACCCGGGATATCGGGCTTACTTCTTTAATGAGCCAATGCCGGGAGAGTTTCATAAAGCCACTATTGAACCCGCTGAAGGAGCCAATGACCGCAAGACGCTCCTGACCTTGTACAGTCAGGATACGGTACATGAAGGTTTTACATCAGGAATTGCTACCCCAGCAGTGCTATTGGCTTTGCGGCATGATGAGCCGCAGGATCTTGAACCTCCGGTTGCATTGGGTGAGGGTGGTGCCGCAGCACAAGGGCGGGCAAGATTCAGTCGTGCTTTCGCACAACCGATGGGGGCGCAGAAAGTTCGTCCGGATTCGACTGGTATGGGAGCCTTTACATTTGATCTAAAAATTGCCCCCGACACAAGTGGAAAGGCGCGCAATCCTTTTGGCCATGTTTTCTATCGTACAGATGAGGACGAACTGCTGGAGGCCTTGTATAAACCGGAGACGGTACAGGCGATTCGGACCTCGCTTTCCGCGCTGACCGCCGATCCCTATTATTATCAGCGGTTCCATGAGCTGGCCAACCAGATTTTTCCGTCTGCAGATGCGGCAGCCTACAATGTGTTTGAGGCAACACCACAGCCCTATGGTTTCCCTGTCCCTGATAAATCGGGCTTGAATTTAAGTTCAGATCCGCTGGCAGTCAAAAAGCTTAAATATATCGGAGCAATCCAGTCTGTGCTGATGCCGATAACCGAACAACCTGTGATTTTTAATTACGTTAAGGAGGGGCAGCGTACAGAGCATACAGTTCCTGTTATCCGAAATATAGATGGACAGCTATTGGATCCCAATGATGCGACGTTCAATCCGTTTCCCATGGTACGCAAATTTACCGATCCGCAGTTGCCGGATACCTGGTTCCTACGTTTTACGGATTACAACCTGAATAGCAATTCACAGAAACTCTATTTCTATGCTGCGGTAGAGATCAATGCTAAACTGCAACCAGGCAACCTAAGTCCTTTTGCGGGTCCTGTTGTGGTGATGCAGACAGTAGCAACAGAGGCGCCCAAGATCAAAGGGTATGAGTTACTGCGCAATGAAACCATGGAGTCCAGGTTGCGGGGCATTAGTCTTACCATTGGTGGTTTTTCGGAGGTTGATAAAATCGCGAAGATCCGTCTCTATCGCTTTGCAACATCCGAACAAGCGGGACGACTTTCGGGCTATCAGGCGGAGATTGAAGAGCTCGTGGAGGGGACAAGCCAGCAGGTTTACAGTGTTGTCGATACATTTTCAGCTGTAGACGGAGCGGCTTTTTCCGGAACGACCTACTATTACCGTGCTGTTGGCGTGCGTACAATTGTCAATGAACAGGGGGGATTGGAAGAGGTGTTGACAGTTCCATCCGAAATTATTGCGGTAACGATTCCTGATGTGAGGAAGGTGGCATCACCTGTATTGAACTATGATCAGACAGCATCCAAATTGACCTGGCAGCCCATAGGTACTGATTACGGTTATTACCTTTTCCGACTGAACAATCAGGGAAATTGGATCAAAGTCGCTGGATTTGAAGCACCCGAATCCAATCAGGAGATGAGTTATCATCTTAGGACCAGTGATTATCCAAAACAGGATGGAGATGGCAGTCCATTGTACTACCGATTTAAGCTCACTGCCGCCAACACCTTGGGTGAGTATAGTATACAAGAAAGTGAATTAACAGTGTAAATAAATTTTAAGAACAATTTAAAAATTACAATTATGGCAGATATTATTAGCAAAGATCCCATTAGCAATGAATATGTGGATCGGGTTATCAAGGCAAATGAAATCCTTGATGAAAATTCGGCGAATACCCAGGGTGTACAGCTTAGGCAATTAGTGAAAGACCTTCGTGACCGGCTTGAGACAGAGGTAGAAAAAAGCAATGCGGCTATTACTGGCAAAGTGGACGCTGTAGCAGGCAAGGGATTGTCGACATTAGACTTTACACAGGCGGATAAAGATACCATCGACAATTTTAACAATTGGTCCGATGATATTGCGTCGAAAAATTATGTCGATCTTAAGATTGCACCACTACAGAGTAGTATTGACAATCTTAACACTACTACCAATGGTATCGTTAAACTCTTGGACGCTCCTTTTGGTAAATTATTCAATAATCAAAGCGTAAATGAATTTGCTTATCTCCGTTATGAGGGATCAAACGGAGCCCAGGCTTATCAGATAAACATACCTGCAGAATTCTATTCCGACTTGAATGGAAAGGGATTTGTACGCCTTAAATTTTTCCTAAAAATAGTACCTAAAGAGAATGGCATTGTGAATGTTAAGACAAATTTCTTTGGAAATGGTGCACGTGGTTTTGGGATTGTATCAGAGATGATGTTAGCATTTCAGAAAAAAGAATATCTCATGGAACTTTTGGTGAAAAGGGGGATAGATGGTACTGAAATATTTGTTTTAAGGGACGCCCAACAAATTTTGGATCAGCATTCGACGACTGATGACGGTACGGTGGAAATAGAGTGGGCAGATTTTCCAAAACGAATTGACTATATGATGTTCTCAAGCTCCGCGGGTACAGGTCGTGCAGATGTGACGATCTCAGGCTTGACCGTGGAAATTGCAAGTCTGACGAACTAATCATTTTTGATAAAATACATAATAAAAATTAGGTGAAAAATAATCAAATAACGGATCAATACATCCAGGATGTCATTAAATCCAATCATATTATACAATCCCAATCTCAATAAGACAGATGGGGAAAATTGCGGGAACTCATTAAGTTTTAAATTTTGATTGTCATATTCTTCGGAGCTCCAGGTACGATATCTGGGGCTTCGTTGTTTTTGAGCCGATTTTTGAGCAGCTTCTTTCTCATAAGAGACAGGATTGATGCAAAAAAAAATTACTGATGGGGAAGCTCAAATTACTTAGAAAATATTCTCACCGGCTTTATGCCTTTCGATACGGCTATAAATATGACCGGATAACGTTTCTGCTACTTTAAAATT
The DNA here is from genome assembly GCF_002000245.1 of Sphingobacterium sp. CZ-UAM. Lineage (GTDB taxonomy): Bacteria > Bacteroidota > Bacteroidia > Sphingobacteriales > Sphingobacteriaceae > Sphingobacterium. The sequence continues at coordinate 135,394 of NZ_MTCM01000008.1, forward strand.
CCAGTCGGGATAGGCTCCATCTGTTCCTTCGTATACTCCGCCATATACGGCAGGGTCATCACCTTCATCCAGGCAGACATAAAAGGCCTGAATTCCTCCATACAAGTCGATCGCGAAAAACGGTCGGCCAATATCGCGATTATAATCGGCAAGTTTCTCCCGCACATACTCCTGCATTTCATCCATCGAATCAAAAACACTATAATCGAACACATAGCAAGACTCACCTGCCAAATAGAGCAACTCGCGTAGCACTTTAGGAAATGGCTTACTGTTGTTATACTTTTGTTCTAAAGTTTCGATTTCTTCCAAATTTAAAGGCCTAATTTCATATTTAAACTTACTATTAGGATAAGCCTCCGGATTATCCCTTAAATGTTGCAAATATTGTATTTCCATGTTTTTATTTTTTTAAGTCTTCTAAAAATCCATATTTATAGCTTTCGGATTCGATATAATTTCATATTCAATTTTAACACAGCTTGTTCCGGTTACAAACAGATTATACAGAACGAACTGCAAATAAAATTATTGTTTTTTGGAATAAAGAAGGAAAGAGGGAATGTAAATTGATTGAAATAAAAAATTCCCAACATGGTACCGTTGGGGAAGCTCAAATTACTTAGAAAATATTCTCACCTTTTTTAGATCGTTCTATACGGCTATAGATATGAGCGGATAACGTTTCAGCCACTTTAAAATTCCAGTCGGGATATGCTCCACGTGTTCCGTGGTATACTCCGCCGTATACGGCAGGGTCATCACCTTCATCCAGGCAGACATAAAAGGCCTGAATTCCTCCATACAAGTCGATCGCGAAAAACGGTCGGCCAATATTGCGATTATAATCAACAAGTTTCTCCCGCACATACTCCTGCATTTCGTCCATAGAATCAAAAACACTATAATCGAACACATAGCAATCCTTACCCGCCAGGTAAAGCAACTCTCGTAATGCTTTAGGGAATTGTTTACCATTATTATATTTTTGCTCTAATGACTCAATTTCTTCTAAACTCATAGGTTTAATTCTGAATTGATATTTGCTTTCTGCGTGCGGATTCCGCATTGGGTTATCCTGTAAATGTTTTAAATATTGTATTTCCATGTTGTAATCGTATTTTTATTTCAAATTTTTAATATCCCCGACTGTAATCATATTAGGGGTTGCTATAATTTCATATTCTAATTTAACACAGCTTGTTCCGCCTAGCAACAGATTGCACTGATCGAACAACAAATAAAATTATTGTTTTTATGGAATAAAGAAAAGGAAAAGGGGAAACGTAAAATTGATTGAAATAAAAAATCCCCAACAGGGGACTGCTGGGGAAGTTTTAAATATTCCTAGAAAATATTCTCACCTTTCTTAGACCGTTCTATACGGCTATAGATATGTGAGGATAATGTTTCTGCTACTTTAAAATTCCAATCTGGATAGGCTCCATCTGTTCCTTCGTATACTCCGCCATATACGGCAGGGTCATCACCTTCATCCAGACAGACATAAAAGGCCTGAATTCCTCCATATAAGTCGATCGCGAAAAACGGTCGGCCAATATCGCGATTAAATTCGGCTAAACTTTCCCGCACATACTCCTGCACTTCGTCCATCGAATCTAACGCATTATAATCGAATACATAACAATACCTCCCCGCTAAATAAAGTAACTCGCGTAAAGCTTTGGGGAATGGTTTGCTATTATTATATTTTTGTTCTAAAGCTTCGATTTCTGCTAATGGCATAGGCTCATTTTCAAATTTATATTTGATTTCCGCGTGTGGATTCCGCATTGGGTTATCCTGTAAATGTTTTAAATGTTGTATTTCCATGTTGTAATCATATTTTTATTTCAAATTTTTAATATCGCTGACTATAATCCTATTCGGGTTTGTTATGATTTCATGTTCAATATTATTAACGCTGCTTTTCGGCTGTCAACAAGCTCTGCTGATCGAACTGCAAATAAAATTATTGTTTTTATGGAATAAAGAAAAGGGGCTATTTCTATAAATAGATTAAAATAAAAAAATCCCCAACATGGTACTGTTGGGGAAGCTCAAATTACTTAGAAAATATTCTCACCTTTCTTAGACCGTTCTATACGGCTATAGATATGTGAGGATAATGTTTCTGCTACTTTAAAATTCCAATCTGGATAGGCTCCATCTGTTCCTTCGTATACTCCGCCATATACGGCAGGGTCATCACCTTCATCCAGACAGACATAAAAGGCCTGAATTCCTCCATATAAGTCGATCGCGAAAAACGGTCGGCCAATATCGCGATTAAATTCGGCTAAACTTTCCCGCACATATTCCTGCATTTCGTCCATCGAATCTAACGCATTATAATCGAATACATAGCAATCCTTACCCGCCAGGTAAAGCAACTCTCGTAGTGCTTTAGGGAATTGTTTACCGTTATTATATTTTTGTTCTAATGACTCAATTTCTTCTAAACTCATAGGTTTAATTCTGAATTGATATTTGCTTTCTGCGTGCGGATTCCGCATTGGGTTATCCTGTAAATGTTTTAAATATTGTATTTCCATCTTGTAATCATATTTTTATTTCAAATTTTTAATATCCCCGACCCTAATCATATTGGGATTCGATATAATTTCATATTCAATTTCTTTGCCATATTTTCTGGCGATTTTCTTTAAATACCAAAGATAGGTTTTACAGCTTGAACAGACCGTCAAGGTCGAGGTGATTTTGACCCGAAAAAAATCGCTTTTATTCCAGTTGTTTAATAAGAAATCAAAAATAAACTTCAGTTCACTGTCGTATTTTCTTTGGCGTCCATCGCCATAAGCTTTTTTGTTGAAAATCTCAAAAAGTGTTAGCCCTCTTACTTCGGTCAGTTCAATTGGTAAAACTCCTCCTTCAAAATATTTTTTTAAATCCTTACTTTTTCCCAAAAATAATTGCTTCTGAATAGGTAGGCCGGAACCAACAGCTTCTACTTCCGTAATATTCTTATTTGCTGTTCTAAGCTCCCTTCGGGCTGTACTGGTATCCTTTAATTTGCTGGCAATGGATATAAAATCAGGATGGGTAGAATCAAATAATGAAATCAGCATTTCATCAGAAATCAAGGTGTGCCTGGAATTTCGATCAAATAAAGCGATAGCTTCATCAATACTACGTCTGTTTTTATCGGTAAGCAGTTCTACCACATAAGGCTCAAAGTTAACCCGTATAATATTAAATATTTCTTCCACAGAATATTTATCTGGAGCATTGCCTGCTTTGTACTTCCAAAAATGGGATTCCATCAGATCTATATACACCTGTGGTGACGAGGCTATATTGGCCAGTATGGTATCTCTATCTATCCCCTTTATGTCGTATTTATTTATGTTAAAAGCCTCGAAGAGCCTGGTCCACATCGCAGGGTCTATTTTTTCAAAAGCCTGTTTTGAACCTGTCGTCGCATAAAAGCCAGCTACTTGATTTAACAGTTGAGGATCAGCACCTATTGCTGTGACAAGTTTTATATTGCCCGCAATACGGTAGGCGCTCATATCGATCAGACTGTCCAATGTCGTAACATGTTGATTGAGCAGTTGGATTTCCGAGGTTGTTGCCGATTCAAAGGTGTCGAGAAACCAGCGCTGTTTTTCCTTTTGTAGACTTGTACTTCTGAACCAGTTGAGCAGTTCGCTTGCTTCATTGCCCATACCGGACAACTTCCCTTCGAAGTTGGCAATACGGGCAGGTCCTTGCCCTACAATGGCATTGATGAGATCCGTCGTGCCTGCGTCGACTTCATTTATTCCTGTTGGTGCTATGGACAGTATATTCAATAGATCTTCAGATAGACTGTACATACGCCACTGTGAAAAGAAACTGGCACCAGCAGAGGCTAGCGTTAGAAACGAAAAGAAATGCTGCATCTTTTTCCAGGTCTGCGATAGTATAATATCATTATCTGTGGTTGCCAGATATTCGCCGATACCCGCCAGCAGTCCAGCGGACACAGACACGGCCTCACTTCCTGCACCGAGACCAGCCCAGACTTTTACAGCCTCCGTCGCGATGAGCTCACCTCGTAGAGCTCTTCCAAGCTGTGTGGTATACCTCAAATAGTTCAAATAACGTAAGGATCCCAATCCGCCAAAGGCAAAAAATAAAACGAGATCTGCTCCAACATTGATCCCCAACGCTATCAGCGCATCGTAATCAGCAATTTCATCATACTCTTTGATAAAATGCATGATAAAGGCCGGACAGGTCAGTGTCTGCGGGATGTCCAGATTAAGATTGCCTTCATAATTTGTGAGAATCACTGGCTGGAAAAGGTGGAACTTCCCAAGATCTACCAGTTCCGGAGGTACCTTGACGGGAAACTCATCCGTAGGCTTGATCACCGCATAAACCGTTTCCGTTCTCTGTAATTTTAGATCAATATAGATCCCCTCGAGGTTACTTTTGTAATCATAGGCCTGCTGCCTCTGCTTACCCGCATCGTCTTTGGACTGGAACTGTTGCGAGCGGATAAAGTTTATCGTATTATTCTTATTTAAGTATTTTTCCCCATCACTTAACCAATATAACGAGAGAAAGTCCTCATCAGTCACGGGTTGCTGCATCGGAGGTGGATAAAAGTCCCAATTGTATTTGGAGTATTTCCAGATCTTGAAAATGGCATAGCTGAAGTATCGTTTATTTTCTTTTTCTTCCACAAACCAGTTAACGATCGGATAGCGTTCTTTTCGGGCGTCTGTCAGTAAAGAATAGAGCTGTTCGAAATAAGTTATATTAACCTTACCGATATTGTCCACCGTGAGCAGGAATTCCATAAATTCTGTTTCATGTCCATAGGATTCGGCAATGGCAATAATAACCTTGACCAGCACCTGCTGTTGCTGTTGATCGATCTTTTTTAGGCTTAAAAAATCCTTTACCACATTCAGGAGTAAGTCATAATCTAAAAATAGATAGGCTGTATCAGGCAGAAAGTAAAGTATATCCATAAGCAATACAGCGGTATTGTAACGGTGATAATTGCTTAGGTCGAAGCCGTAGAGTGTCGTATAGAACCGGTCGAGTGCAATTAAATAAGCTGACAGCTCATCGTTGGAACGCGTATGCAGTATTGCCTCCGGCTTTGATTTAAATATATACTTCGGATCAGCATTTAAATCGTAATAATGACACCATGAATGCTTCATTAAAAAGACCAACTTGGCGATACCCGGTGCTGCAATCGTTTCAAATGCCTGCTGGGATTCCGCGGTTTCCAAAAATTGTTCCCATGCGGAGAGATTGGTCAGACCTTCTAATCTGGAAAAGATATCTTTATTGATCGCATAGATCTTTAAACATATACCTGTCATAAGCTCTTTGCGCCTAGCCCAGTAATTGGAACCAAATGCGTTATCTGCACTGATTTTGTCGCCAAAATTATGGGCATAGAAATAGCCGTCGGGCTGTGTTTTATTTTCTGCCGTATAACTTTTTAATGTCTTTTGATGTACCGTGGGAATTCGTATTTCCCTGACTAATGCATTTTTGGTAAAAGATTCTTTCAGGTAATTTGCTGTTCCGGTGCCCGATGGCGCGGCCTCCAATGTGAATTTGTAGTTTGCAACATTGTAGTAGTCTTTATAAGGTTCGCCCTTATCCAAGATTTCAATTTCAATCTCCAGTCCCGGTGAAGCGATAAAAGCACTATGATCGAAACGACGGATTTCGGTAACTGCCCGTGTTGAAGCTATGTATTCCATATAATCTGCGACATTGAAATACCCCATACCATTTGAGACTGCATGTCTGTCTTTCTCTCTAAAAAGGTCATTGGCCAAATACCTATAAGCTGTTTTTTTCTCTCCATTTTCGGAGGTTGTTCTATAAGTAAATCCTTCCAGAAAGCCATTGACATCGAAGAGAAGTTCTTGGGACGGAAATTGGTCATCCGGCAATTGTATCGGAATGCCATTGTATAATATTGCTAGTTTCATAATAAATTTTTAGTGGTTTGAATCTGATCAATAAATGTTCGCTTCGGCTCAGTCATATGTTGGCTATAGGCCTGTGAAAAATGATAATTATTGTCCAATGAATACATAATGATATCCTGCTCCGGAAAGATTAGCTGTAAATTGCCGGCGGCATCTTCGCCTGTTATAGCCAATTTATATTTTCGATAACTGACATTTTGTGGCGATACAACCGTATTGTTGAGTGGATTGAATTCTGTCATGAAAATCCTTGGCTGAATGAGCTGGTACTGGTTTATAGTTGCCAATAAGCGCTGATTTTCTTCGTCCGATATACCCAGAATAATTTTTAGGGGCAGACTGTCATTTGTAGCGTGCAGTCTCAAGCCCTTGATTTTTTCAATTCCATCGGTAAAATTATCGATAGAATAAAAATATGGGTCAGGTAATTGATATACCGTTGATGACTGTGTACTGGTTGCTGACGCGGAGCTACCTACACCTTCAACAGTTAAATTGTCAGCGTATTCAACTACACTATGCAAGAGGTCGACCTGCTCGGTCAAATAGGTAACACGGCGTTGTGTCTCCCCACTTATATCATCATTAATGCTGTCTTTCACCCGCAATGTCTGTACGGCAAGGATTCCATTTTTGCTGCTGTTGATCTCGTATCTAAACAACTTGATCTGTTGTGATGATAAGATTTCAAATTCAGATTGCGTTTGATCAGCAAACAGTGACTTTGCTTGCAGCTGGTCAAATGTGTCATCAAAAAAATCCCTAAAGTAAAATTTATCGACGATCAATTGAGGGTTGGAACTATCTTTCACCATATAATTAAAAGAGATCCCCTGATAAACAAGTATGTTGAATGAGGCTATCAATTGCTTATTATTGTTTCCCGTAGCGGGATTCTCCAGTAATAAATCAGCCGAATAGGTTGTCCCGGTTTGACTGTCGTTTGTCGGCAGAGCCTGTAGCGCCTTTGCGTCCATGAAATTGTTTTTAACGGCATTTACCAGATGACCGCACCTTACATAGAGCATTGCTTGCGGGTTATTGTCAGTGACGAGTTGTATTTTAGTTTGGCTGTTGAGCTGATTGTGCTGCTGACCTGAGGTAATGATATGTATTGGCCACCCTAGGGTACCGTAATTTGTTTCTATACCATCAATTTTGATATTATTGGTATTCTGTGACTGTAGATTGTAGTGCCCATAGTAATTATAGGATCTGCCACGATCAGATTGAATATAGAGATATAGCTTATTTTTGGAGTCGAACTTAGAAACAAGTTGATCGTAGATGCTAGTTCCGGTTAATTTACTCTTTACGGTATTAATTTTGGTGTTCACTTGCCCGCTAGTTACGTGGAATCCATAAAATGCTGCGACATCCAGAAACTGCGATGCCTGTTCTTTGATTCTTTTCCGCTGCGCCTGGTCTGTCACTGCGTCTAGTTCTATTGTTGCATAATTTTTTCTTGCATAGGCCAGGTCAAAGGCAAACTGATCTGTTATATTGTCCGATGCAAAATCTCCATTTCCTAATACGATGTCAATTCCACAGGAACCTGCATTGAAGAAACCTAAGCTGTCACCTGCCTGAACTAAAGGAAGTTCAAAGGCATTTTTTTCGAGATCATTTTCCGATAGCTCACTTACTTTGAAAAAGTAATTATCGATTGTGGTGTTTTCAGGCTGATTTATCGGATCGAATCCGATGAATTTTGCAGAAAAGGGAGGTTTATTGCTTTGATTTTGATCATAAAAGTTATTAAATGACTGATTTATTTTACGGATAAAATCGGTTTGTGCCGACGTTTCTGGCAGAACCTGATCACCTAGGAAAAAGTCCTGTTTCCGTAATCCGCGATAGACAATATAGCGGATATTGAAGCCTGTGATAGGCTGTTGATAGGGTCGGAGAATGATATTGACCAGCTGGTCATTACCAGATTGCGGTTGTATAAAAACTATGCTTTTGCATAAAGCATAGGCCATGGCACCTGTACTGGTAAATCGTGAAGTTACCGCAAAACGGTTTTCATCAATTGCACCAAATGACTGTCCCGGAGACTGAGCGATGCTTTGAGGCTCAGTGAAAAAATGTGATATTGGTGTAAACATAATACTAAAATTTTTGTGCGCGTTGTTTTACTATTTGTAATCCATGGATATTTTTCAATTGATCCGGCGCGATACTGTCTAGAGATCTCATTATAGCTTGACAGATGTGCAAAGTCAATTGGGATATACAAAAGTACCCAAGTGTGCTACCTGGCTAGGGAAGGAAATTGTTCTTTTCTCTCGGTAGTTGAGAATTACCGAAAAGTCGTGATTACCTAGGTTATATTATTTTGAGAATATCAGTTTAATATGTGCTATTTGTTAGGGCAACCAGCAGATTATGGAGGTCAATATCAATGGTCAGCAGGAAATGGCGATACCCTTGTTTTATCTAAAATACATAGATGATAAAAAGGCGACCGATAATCTGGTGACCGGTATACAGATCGGTGTCGATATTGCTCTGACGTTAGCGCCGATAGGCAATCTTAGTAAATTGAAACATATAAGCAGATTGACAAAGTTTGGGCGTGCAATAGCAGGAAAAACAATTGTTGAGGGACCGGGAGAGGTTTTGTTACGGCTTGAGTTGGCGCAGGGAGTCGTTTCGGCAGTCGAGATCACAGCCGGATTGGCATCTATCTGTTACAATTATGCGAAACAAGTGGAAGAGGTCTGTGATGTGACCAGTTCGCAATATGATCAGGAAAAGATAAAAAAGCAGCGATCCAATTTGGATCGCTGCGGGTTTATAAACTGCTTTTGAGCAGGACTGTTATAGCAATTCCCTCAGGTTTGCTTCAGGTGTTGTTTCTGAATAATATTCATTGTCACCTCCTGCTTCCGCCGTCGTGTAGGGTCTGTAACTGATTCTTGAGATCTCCAGGTTTAAGGTGGAGAAATCTGCAGGATGCCCTGCCCAAGCTCGGTTAGGATCGTATAACCATGGTGTTTCTGATGACCGCGCAAATGCCGACGGAAACCAGGCTCCAAAGGTTAGCCGGCCGGGAATATAAGGTACAAAGGTCTGGTTTTCCCTCACCAGCACATCGTCAATCCAGAGTTGTGTTTTATCCTTAAACCATTTAATGGTCCATTTATGAAACTGCTCATCGGCATAATTGTGCTCCGTCTTGGTTAGTAAAGCCAGGTATTCCTCATAGACATCGTAAGACGACTTGTCTGAAGAGAAACCCTTACCCGAATCTTTTTCACCGATCCAGTTGTTAAACTTCAGGTTCGAATAGGAGGGTTGATCATTCGGCTCCCAATCATCGGATACCTTTACCCACGAACTTCTTTGATTTGGCAGACTCGGATCGATCAGCCTAAAAAGGCCTATGTCATCGGCAGTAGCTCCAGCTTGCACTGCGATGTGAAACTTGGTATCCATAGCTTTTGGATCAAAGTAACAAGTTGCCAGTTCGACCCAGCTTTCGACAACCCCCATGGCCAGATGTGAAGGTAACTCCATATCAATTTCATGGTTGATGACCATGTAGCTGTCTTCTCCGCCATAGGGTTTTCCGCCCTTATCGATCCAGTGTTGCCACAGCGGATCAGCCGGGTAAAATTCCTGGTAATGAAAGATCCATAAAGCCAGACAGTAGCCGTAGGATTCCTTCGGGATTTTCATCCAGGTAGACCACTCGCCATAGCCACAATAAGATTTACTCACTGCAACTGCACCAACACGTGTCTTCCAGGCTTGTCCATTCAGGGGATCTTCGGGATGATCGTGCAGCTTCGGTAGGCCATAGCCTGTATTAGAGGCGTCTCTTGCTTGTTTGCCGACTCCTTGTACTTCGCCATTATAGCGATCGCCATGGGCCTCGAATTGAACAGTCCTATTGTCGGGATTAAAATAGATCAGATTGGCATTAACACCACCGTTTGCTCCGCCCCATTGCCCATGAAGTCCGTAAAACGTGTTTTTAAATTCATTGACCCGATCTGCAAATGCACCCTGGGAAAGATCGATGTCAAACCCCGTTGTAGCCTTATTAAATTCTTGTATTTGGATACCTGTTTTTAAATTGAGTTTGTTACCCTGATAGTTCTGTATCCAACAATCGTAGCTACCTGCAACCAATGTTGCATCCGAAGGTACAGTAAACGAAAGTTGCAGGTCATCCAGTTTTTTACGCCAGATTTCGGGCAACTGGATTACTGTGCTCTCCCCATTTTTTTGAAACATGACTTTCGGTGTTTGACCCCATGGATCGGAAAGCTTGTTTAAGTTTTGGTTAGTCATCGTCGCCGACGGACTGTAGAAAAATCGTGACACCAGAAGGCCTGCCGTCGTTACGCCGGCTGTAACATCCCTGCCTAGATAAATGGTTGGTTCAGCCGTCGTGACCATCGAATGGGTGATTTGGCTGATCGTAGGGAAATTGATATTGCCCGTAGGGTGGTAGAGATAGCCGGTATTCGCTGTAGGCGTCCCCGGAGATATCTTGATACCCAGCATATACCATCGGCCCTGTACGACCTGACTGCCACTGCTTGCAGTATTGGTAACACCATTCTTCGTCACCGAAACAACAATGTACCGCCCTGTATGGCTAATCTTAAATTCATTCTGGGCATCATTCACGGTATGGAGAATAACTTTGTCATTTCGGTCTTCCAGATGAAAGAAAAAGAAGATGGAATAACTCTTGTCCGAATTATTGCCAAAAAGGTCATTGGCACGGATCTGTGCGTCTCTATTGGTATGATCGTCGTTAAATTTGGCATATTTGCTGCCATCAAAATAGAAGCCCTGTAGCTTTCGGTTGCTGAGGGTCGCCTCGGCCACCGCTTTAAAAGATATTCCGCCAACAGGAACCATATTGCCGAAATTCTGTTCCACTTCCCGATAATTTCCATCAAAATTAAAGAAGAACCCGCCTTTGGTATCAGCAAGGGTAGCTTTCATCAAACCTGGATAGTACCAGTCGATGGTTTGCCCCTTAAAGAAAATCTTGTCTAAATACGGGTTGTTACCACTGGAGAGATTGAGGGCAGTCCGAAAGTTTTTTGTGAATACCTTCTCTGGATATGCCTTATTGGTGAAACGGAGACTATAGTCTGTGTTTTCTGCCAATGAAGGAATCATAAAACCATCGGTATTATTCCCTTCGGTATCCGTCTGATAGTTCGGATGGATAATCGTAAACGAAGAGTCCGGCTCACTTGCCAGTTTGAGTTCCAGTATAAAAATCTGGGGCGTTGACGCTGGACGGTCAAAGCTGAGTTTGGGAATTGTATATTTTATCCCTATTGTTTCAATTGCCATGATGCGTTTTCTAAATGTTGTTCGAAATTTTTATTATTTAAACGTCCTGATTTCGGCAGCCAGGATATTGGGGATGACAAGTTCATCGGGGAGTACCACAATGGGGATCTTGATCCATTTACCGGCTGGTAGCTGTATAAATTGGCTTTTCTTCGCCAGATCTACGATACAGGTTCCTACCGGTAGTTGCCCAAAATGTTGGTCGAAAGCCGTATTGTTCTCGTCAGGTGGGGTGGCTTCGACCCGGAGTGCCATTCCTGCCGTTAGCCCGGCCAACTTTTCCTTTTCAGCGGGTGTAAAGTCTGATGTGGAGAGCCCCTTCCCAGGGATCTTATCGACCTTTTGTTCAAGTATCAGCGCTTGTTCTGCAAGTTCCTGCTCGAGGCGATCGCGCAAGAGTTTGATCAACTCGCGCAGCTTTTTCCCCTGTGTCTTATTCAAAGCAGGGTTGTAAGGCAGATTGGATTTGATGATCTCATCAATATAGTGGTCATCAAGAGGTGCTATCTGTTCCATAATTTATCAATTTTAACTGTTTTGTAATCTTACTTTTTAATTGTTAATCTCGGTGTGCACGGAGGTATTGACCACCGTATCCCTGTGTTTTATAAGCCATATTTTTTAATAAAAGAGATTGTCTCCTAATAAGTTATTTGTCATATAGGCAAAAGTAGGCTCGTTTGGGAGAGGTTAGCTCGAAAAATGACCTTATGTTATCGGTAGGTGATGTTTACCGAAAAGTAATTCGGGTAGACTAATTTCTTTCTTATTATTTTCCTGCAAAAGCTGTTGCCAGTAGGACAAAAATTGGTTCTTCAGTGATGCAGGTGGTGGACAATTATAGCAGAATGGCTGCGGGCCGGCCATTACTTAACGAAGTTTCTTTGGAAAAAGGGGATTAGAAATCTGTGCTAGGGGAGAATTATGTGCCAGAAAGAAACATCTTAGGGCTTAGTAAATCCCATTGTCTTCCCTGTATTTTATTAGCTTTTCATTCAAAAGTTTCAATAGCTCTTTATGGCTTATATTCATATTCCCGTTGCTAATGCTGTAGGGGGAACCATAATTCATATTAAACTGCATCATTTTCTTTTTAATCTTATTGGTCTCCTGATTTAATACTGCATCGCTATTTTTGATCAATATAATGATAATCGGGCTTGAATAGATCGCAATTTCTTTAAACCCGGTAATATCTTGCCATTCGATAAATGTTTTGAATTTATCTCCAATATCAAGCCCCTGATCTGTAATCTCGAGCAAAAGACGGTTTGAGAATAAATATCGGATGGACAGGATCGCAGCGAAACCAAAAAATAATATACATATGATGCCGAGCACTATCGTTAATGTAGGTTCTCTGTCGAAACTCTCCGGATGCATAACGAAGAAAATTCCTCCTGCAACAAATAGTAGCGATCCGAGTAACATCAATATTGACTTTCCTTTGTTGCTATATATGCGCGTTGGCTCTTCTAATTTGTTCATTTTTTATACTATTATATTTTCAATTTGTGCTATTGATCAGTAAGTTTCGTTTAGGCTATAAGGTTTTTTGCCCATGATATCTACTGGCCGCTAGTTTTTTCTTCAGGGTGCATTTCCTGTATCAATTTAAGCGCTTTTTCTTTCCAATTGCCTGTGTTAGGTTCTAGGTCAGAATAGCAATTTTCAAAGTTATAAACCCATTCGCCATTTTTCGCATCGGGTATAAAAATTGAAAGGTAAGTCTGCTCATCACCCTCGGTTTTATACGCGTAGACCAGATACAGTTTGTTCTTTTCCGTCAGCTCACCTAAATAATCAACTTGTGGCAGCGATATATCCCACTCAGACTCTAGGTAGCCGCTGACGACAATTTTTCCGATTTCGGTTTGTTCCTTGTATTTCGCAGGTATCAGACCTTCCATTTTTTTCTCTTTCAGCGCGTTCATCAATACCGCACGTTGCGAAATATGGGCATAGATGCTATCGATTAGCTTTTGATCCAGCGGAATGCCCAACGCTAAAAATTCAGCTGCGGTAATAGCGCGGAGATACCCCGTTGGCCTATCGGCGAGCAGCTGTTTCTGAAATCTTCGAAGCGGATCTTTTTGCTCATATAGTGCGAGTAATCTGGAGTAATCTGCTATGGAATAAACATTGAAGCTGGCCACCGTTTCCTGCCCCGAATCCAGTTCGGATAAATCTGACGCTAAATATTGCGTTATACTCGGTAGGTAAGCCTGCATGGCTTTTCTTGCCTGGAGCGCCGTGCTGTCCGCAGCGATTTTTAAGAAGATATTCAACAAGGTCGGCCTGTAATTAGCGACCGAAAATAGCGGAATAATTTTGTCTAGATCGAGAGCCACATAGTTTTGGGAAGCCCTAAGCGGCTGCAGCAATTGCCATGCTCGGTAATCGGCGTCAGGTCGGTGTCGGTTTAACTCCTCAAGATACCAGCCGAGTTGTGTCGAATCTATTTCGCATACCGTCGGCAGGATGGCGATTTTGATTAGATCTGTTGTCGTCGGATCCCGTAGTATATTTTTTAAAACAGGTACACTACGTTCATCATGATTTTTTATCAGACTATAGACCAGGCTTCTCCGTAGTCCAGCGCTCTGGTCGTCATCGCTCTGCTTTTTTGCCAATGTTTTATAGATCAGCGGTAGATCATCTTTGCTAAAGCTATAATTGTGCGCCAATATATTTCTCGCCTGTCGGGCGACGAGCGTATCTGGACTGTAAATATCGGTAAAAAGCATTGCTGCTTTTGAGCCATATACATCAAAATTTGTGGGGCTTTCCGAATAACGGACGGATTTAATGATCCTTTCGATATTCATTTGTTCAATGGCCTCCTGTGTACCTATCACATCAATCCCATAGGACATATTGCCTCTTATCCAAATGATTTTTTTGTGATAGTTGGCCGTTAGGGAATCCATACTTGTATAGATTGCGGCAGTTACATTGTCCGATATCAGCGTGTCATAACGCAACAACTTTTCAGATTGTTTTTTTGCGCCACTGTGTATTTCTGAATATAGACTGTCGCTTTTTGCCAGTCGATAGTATTTGGGCAATTGGGCTATTTCCAAAAGGAGAGCTGTACTCGAATTGCTATCCGTTGCTGCATATATATGACCTTCGCTATCCGGTTGTTCCCCGGTATTCACATCTTTTATCTTTATCAGCGAGGTGACAGGGAGTTTTAGCTGTATATTATTCAGTGTAAAATCTTTCCAATCTATATTTTTAAAAGGAATCATCCTGAAGGAGCCGAAAAAAGCTTGATCTTTTTCTTTATTGTTCTTATCCAGATTTTCCTGCATGACCTGATAAATCCGGTTTCCCCGGACCCATACTTCTGCAAATAGGTTTGATTTGTCCAACTGGGCCGTTATTGCTGTACCGATCACATCGCCCTTTTCAAGTGGTTCGACAGAGGTGACGTTGAGTGACGGATTTTTTTCGAGAATTCCGCTTATGGCTTGCAGCGCCAATGACCTGTCGATCATGGTATAACCGATTGGATAATCGTGATATTCGACTATGTAATTTATTTTTCGGGTCCTATCCATCGAAAAATAATTGTATATGTTATATCGCACCGTGTCATTCCCGATCTGCTCTGTGCGAGTCTGGTAGATATATTGAGCCGGAGGCGGTATTTTGACTGCAAAAGCACCGATGTCATAAATAGATTCCGTCAGGTCAGCGGATACTTTTAGACCGGAAATTGCGAACCCTTTGAAAAAACGGTCTGAAAGATATGCATCCAACTGTCCACTGTTAGTAAAAGCTAATAAGCTATACAGCGTATTGTTTTTTAGCCAGAATTCCCATTTGGATAGCATATTGTTTTGCAATGTAACTACTTGCATCCCCTGTGCACCATCCTTTTCAAGAAATTGCTGGGATACAATCCGATGTTTGCTCCTGGCGGACCTTCTTTCGTATTCCTTGGAAAAAATTCTTTCGTTGTCAGCCCATGAAGTTCACCTACAAATGCTGCTGATACGATCAGTTCTGTTTCTGTGCTCAGATCACCGTACATCATGCTGGTTCCGCCGATAATATTTGTCTTGTGGACATATCCTTTTGGCATGGACACGGCAAAGCCATAGACTGAATCCTGATGAAGGACCCATTCCATTGTACTGTAATCTATTTTATATTTGGAGGCAAGATTCGTTTTTTTCGTTTTGACGGGACGGAGTTTATAGCCGTTATTCCGCAACAGTTGGATGAGACCGAAGTCCCCTGGCAGGTGTGAGGCACCCACAACAGCAGAGACTGTACTCTTGTCCAATTGTGCCATGATGTTTTTTAGCATGGTATTATTCCTGCGTTGCATTTCCCCGCTATTAATATACGGCGAGATGGTATTCCATAATCCATCTAGGTTTCCGGTACTGTAGAATTGCAACAGTTGCTCAAAACGCTGATAGTAAACACTACTGTCCTTTTTGTTCTTTAGATGGACCAATTCATTCGCGCTTGTCTCCAGCTGATCTTCCATGGGCTCCAGGCCAATAATGTGCTTTCTCTGCGATTTGGCCAGACCATAGAGATACGCATCGAGTACAGTGGTAATATCGTCTTGTTTATCGTGACTCGGATTCAAAAAGTACTTTACGATATGCGGAGACGCCATTTGTTGCGAATCAGGCATTACACCATGTAACTTTTGATAGCGTTGTACGAATTCCTTTTTTTGTGCATCGGTAAGTTCAATTTTTTTGGACGCGGGTTGTTTGTTGAACCTGATATTCCAGATTTCTTTATAAAGACTGTCGGGGTGTATTTCCAGGGCAAGGGCATCCGTATTGGCGATAGCAATAAATAATGAATCATTACTGTTGATTAGACGTCTATCTTTTAAATGCGCGGAACCGAGCAAATAAGAAGGTTTTTTCAGACCATTTCCGCTGATTTCCCATAAAAAACTCGGGTATTTTATTTCCTGGGCATTGGCCCTTTGCAGCACTAATAAGAAGCAGCAAACAACAAACAGTGATAGCAGCAGTTTTCCCGATTTTGTAGTTTCAACAGATTTATACATTTGATCAATAGCTAACAGTATGGTGGCAAACGGAGATTAAACGTTTAGTTGGCTCAATCTTTTTTATAACTAGAAATTTGAATCAAATAATGTAAGGTCAATATCAAATCTTGCCTATTAAAAATAGATAAATTTTAATAACTGTACAAGAGTACATTTTGTCTAAATTTCAACAGTACATCGG
The DNA here is from genome assembly GCF_002000245.1 of Sphingobacterium sp. CZ-UAM. GTDB lineage: Bacteria > Bacteroidota > Bacteroidia > Sphingobacteriales > Sphingobacteriaceae > Sphingobacterium. Next base: position 151,931 of record NZ_MTCM01000008.1, read on the forward strand.
TTTGTGCAAGCAGATCGAGGAAGGGTATTCTTTACGTCAAAAGGGCCTGATTTCTCATCAGACCCTTTCTCTTAGCGTTTATTTGCACAGTAATTTTTTGTTTCCTATCGTTTCCTCTTTTTTGTTTCGTCATCCAATGTTTTTAAAGCAATTGGATTTTTACTGTACGACGCCAATTTTTATGTTGTTCCTTTCTTTCGAAAGGAGGGTATTAGCCGTTTTGTATAGTAAGAACAACAGTCAATTTGAAATAGTTTTATTGGTGTTGTTTTTTTTTTGATAACTTGGACAAGCCCCATAAAACGGTATATCGGCCATATGCTACAATTGAGGGATGTTTTTATAATAGTTTTAATGGATCGTTTCAAACTGGTGCTTTGCAATATTTTAATAGCGGGCCTTGTCATCGGAAGTATTTATTGGTTGGCGAAAACAAGTGAAAAAGAAAAGGCTATAAGGATTGAAACGGTCAATAGAAACGATCGGTATGTAAAAGGGATTGTTACCCAAATGTTTTATCATAAAGGACTAAGTATTCGTGTAAAATATATTGTCGATAATAGGGAATACGAAAATAGCAATGGATGGTCTATTAATCCTAATAATATTCACGAAGGAGATTCAATATGGCTAAGATATGCCATTGAAGATCCAAACTTATTCATTACCGAATTGGAAAATGAATATTAGTTAGCCAAAATATCAAAGCCTTCAATGCCCAGTATTATAGTCGTGAGGCAGTGATCAATTCCTTGAAAAAGCAAAAAGGTGAAAAGTTAAACTGTGCCGTAAATACGGATATGCTTGAAGAGTCAGCGGATTATTTGGTTGCTAAAGTGACGCTGAAATTTGAGAAGTTCACTAGAACAGATCTGGTAACATTGGTATGGGAAGGGGACAGCTGGAAGGTATCCAGATCGATCAATTCGTATAAAGTATAAATAAGAGCTATTTCAAATAAATAAGTTGTGAAGCCACGTCCTGAAACGTGGCTTTTTTACATCAAGCTGACCCTAGGCCCTGCTTAAATTTTTGAATCTGTAATTCGATTGAAAGTCATTTTAAGACTATATGCCTAGTTCGCCACTGGCAAGCATATGTCTATAGACCGTTCTGCAGGTGTCGAAGAATCCTGAGCAGGAATTTTCTACATAGGTTTGCGAAGTGAAGGTGTCAATCACTTGACCGCTACTATTGTAAACATTTAGCGTGTAAACACATTTTGTCAACATGCTTTTGCTTTCCTTTGACGCTTCGGTAACTTTAACCTTAGCGGTGTTTTTGCTTAGCTTGTAATTGACTGTTTTTACATTTGCATTTCCTTTGGGAGCTTTTGCACCCGTTCCAGCAAAGGCCGTAGTTGATAGCGCAGCTACGGCGACCAAACTCATTACTAATTTTTTCATTTTTTTTACTTTTTTTGTTTAACCATGCATGCCTGTTTAGGGCATACTTTAATTATCATATTCTAAAAATAGAGCTAGGAATTGAATTGATTTTGGCCGTTTGGTATTCGCGCGGGTTGAAACATTATTCGCTATTACTTATTTGATTTTTCGTTTTTGTATAGCTTACTTATTGTATAGCTTACTTATATTGTAATACTGATGCTATTAACCATCCTACGCTGATGATTTTAAAGTCATGCGATCAGAAATCAGTATTGTGTAAGGTCAGGCGCAGAGTGGGGTAGGTCCTAACACATAAAAAACAAATACAATGTGACGAAAACATGTAAATTTATTCGTGAAAAAACAATAGATAATTCAAACTAAACCCTAATCCATAGTTTTTCTGGAATGAGGAAGGGAGCCAAATGTGGTTATATGGTTGCATAGAGATGGTTGCCATTTAAAGGATAGGAGAATTTTTTCGATATTGGTACTAACGAAACTTTGAGACGAGAAATATCCTACTGTGCCGGCGAGCCGCGGACAATAGCGAATAGATGTATTTGACAGCCTGAACAATTTAAATTACTCGTGAACATCGATCGGAGAGAACGTTTGGAATTTTTTGGAGAATAAAAAAGAATATCATGGAATCAATTCTAGCAACACTACTATTTATATCATTGGAAATACCTTACTTGTCTGGCGTTGTTATAGGAGGCTTTTTGTCTTTTGTTTTGTTTACTAAAACAGAGAAAAAAGTAACAGATTACATGCTCGCGTGTTGGCTGACTGTATCAACAATAATGCTGCTATCGATTTATCTGCTTAAGTCAGGGCTCTACCTCCAACACCCAGTATTATCAATCCAGGGCTTATGGATGCCATTGGCGCAGGGGCCGTTCCTCTACCTCTATATAAAATATCAGACACGCCCAATCCCCTTTCAAAAAATAGACCTATTACACTTTTTACCATTTATTCTGGGCTATCTGCTTTTTTCTCAATTTTATTGGCTTTCATTTGAAGATAAAGTGAATGTGCTTAAAAATGGTTCCATGGGATTCGAAACAGAAAATAGATGGCGGATTGTTTTAATATATCTCTCGGGCGTTATCTATATTCCACTATCTTTCTACAAGCTGTTATTGTTTAGGAAAAATCTTAAATACCGATTTTCAAATATTGAAAAAGTAAATTTTCTATGGCTGCTTTATTTGGTCGCGGGTATGGCGGCAATCTGGATAATTGTCCTCATCTTTCATAAAGATCATCTTGTTTTTTCTGCTTCTGTAATCTATGTATGGTGGATGGGCTATTTTGGCATCAAACAGGTAAATGTGTTTAGTCAGAAGCACATTGAGGACGCGAACCTTGCTAATTATACCGAGATCGTTAATAGAGAAGAACAACCATCGGAAAACAGTCCGTATCCGCCTAAATATGCAAAATCACTTCTGGAACCAGATGCTGCGAATCGGATATACGTAAAACTACAAATTGTACTGGAGCAGCAAAAACCATATCTAAACCCAGAACTCACCCTTAACGACCTCGCAGCGATGGTTGATACGCATCCCAATTTGTTGTCACAGGTGATCAATTCCGTGATCGAAAAAAATTTTTACGAACTGATAAACGAGCTACGTGTGAAAGAGTTTTTACAACGGATGACCTTACCTGCCAACAAAAAATATACGTTGCTAACAATTGCGTATGACTGTGGGTTTAACTCAAAAGCTTCTTTTAACCGAAATTTTAAAAAGTACACAGGCAAGTCTCCCCAGCAGTACCTCAAGACAGATTTGTAAAAGACTCAATCTTCAAAAAGCGGACTCATTCTTCATAATAACCTGTAAAATAGGTTTATATCGTTTTATTCAAAGAGGTGTCAACCTGTCGGATGAGCCTTTATGAGCTTATATATCGCATACTTTTGTATATGCATTAAGCTATGCAATATAAAAGTGCAATATGAAAATGTTCAATTGGATAAAAAAAATAGTCGTTATCATTATTTCTTTCATCGCTTTAGTACTACTGGCAGGTTTCATATTTGAAAGCTGGTCTCGTGCAAAAGCTGAAAAGATTATTCCCAATGGTCAGTTCGTCGAACTGGACCGTTGCCGACTTCATTACCTGAAAAAGGGAACAGGTGGGCCAACAATTGTCTTTGAATCGGCATTATGCTCGGAAGGCCATTTGCAATGGTATTCTATTCAACAGGAATTAAGTTTACATACAACAACCGTTTCTTATGACAGGGCTGGTATACTTTGGAGTGAAAGAGGGGAAAATCCAAAAACCGGAGAAAAAATGGCCGAGGAACTATACTTGCTGTTAGAGAAATCTAATGCACCGAAACCTTACATCCTCGTTGGACATTCTATGGGAGGTATGCTGGTCCGAATTTTCGTTGATAAATATCCGCAGGATGTAGCTGGAGCCGTATTGATCGATAGCCAGCATCCGGACAATAAAAAATACCTTTCGCCGCGACTTTATAAATTGGTGAACAAGGGATTGCCTGCTGAATTTTTGAAGTTTGCGAATGCATTTGGTTTGGCAAGACTGATGTTCAAGGATATGTTTCCTCCTTCGAAGCAATATCAATATCAAAACTCTTTAATGCCTGCATTATTATATAAAAGCGCTGCTGCCGTTCTTGAAGAACAAGAGCAGATGGCCGCTATAAAGAATGATGCCGCAAAAATAATATCCTTTGGCAATATTCCTCTCTACGTTATAAGCGCGACGGATACTTCCCGTTATGATACATTGTTTAAGGAAAAAAGACTACGTGCCGAAATGGTAACAGCCTGGGATAATATGCAGAAAAATCTTTTGTCTCTTTCTACGAACAGTAAACATATTACGGTTGCAGGCAGTGGCCACTACATCACCCTGGACCAGCCGCAGGTTATTGTCAGTGCAGTAAAAGAACTGATTCTTCAATTCCGTGACCCTTCTCCCGTAAAAGAGAGTCGATAGATCGGAAAGTTAAAGACCTGTTCCGATTCGATATTAATACGATTTTGATTTTTTTAACTTTTAAATGTATAATCATGAAAACAAAATGTATCCTATTTTCTGGGTTGATTGCAACAATGATCTTTGGCTCGGTATCCTGTGGCAAAGACGATGGACCAGATGAAGGCTCAGACAAGGGCTATCCAAAAAATGTAACCATTGAATACAAGTTTACTGTAGCTTCGGGTACGCCGAACAAGGTGGAACTATCCTACACGAATGAAAGTGGAGGAAGGGAAAACGTGAAAGATGTCATACTACCATATTCGAAAAAAATAAGTCGTACTGTAAATCCGTATGATGATGCATATGCTCATTTTTCGGCATTCGGTCCAGGGGGAATAAAGGCGGAGGTTTACATAGACAACAAATTAATAGGCACTAAAACTGCGTCCTCAAATTCTGCGACGGCAAGTTTTAATGATGCAGTTAGTTACATATGGCGGTAGGTTGCAGACGCATCCCTGAAAAGTGCTTCGCTTTTCAGGGATACGTCTCAAATTTCACCATCTAATTTCCTTTATTCACCGAATTTTCCTGTCCTTTAGTCTAAGTCCATAGATCGGGCGACTAAGCTATCTTTAAGTAAATATATAAAGGTTAAATGCCATGTCGTGAGGTATGGTTTTAATTTTTGCGTATAGATCTAAATAGGAAAGAAAGAAATAAAATGAACAAAAATGGTTATTTTAGAGAAAAGGAAATTGTTTACGATCTCAATAAATAAACCCCTAAATCATGAAAAATCTTTTCACCGTTTTATTGCTTTTCATTCTATTGCCGCTGTCGGCACAACAGGCGCTTTTTAATCCCCAAGAAATCATTTCCCCCGAAATCCACGAAGACAAATCAGTAACATTTAGGGTTTTTGCGCCCAATGCCCAAAAGGTGGAACTCTCCGGCGACTGGATGCCCCGCGAAGGATGGAATATTGTCCCTAAAGCTATGACCAAAGGGAGAGACAGTGTCTGGACCTTCACCAGTCCTCCCTTACCTTCGGAGTTATATAGTTACAATGTAATTATCGACGGAGTGAAAACGACCGACCCCAACAACGTATACCTTATTCGGGATGTGAGTTCTATTTTCAACGTTTTTATTGTGGGCGGAGGCAAGGCTGACAACTATTCTGTTAACAATATCCCCCATGGTACAGTGGCCAAGCGTTGGTATGATTCTCCCGGAAATAAAATGAAACGCAGAATGACTGTTTACACGCCTGCAGGATACGAAACGAGTCGAAAAGATTACCCTGTTCTTTACCTCTTGCATGGAATGGGCGGCGATGAAGAGGCTTGGATGGATCTTGGTAGAGCGTCACAAATTATGGACAACCTCATTGCGCAAGGAAAAGCCGAGCCAATGATCGTCGTGATGACCAACGGTAATGTTTTTCAACAAGCTGCACCAGGGCAATCGGACAAGGGGTTTTATAAACCTACGATGGCCCTGCCACACACCATGGATGGCCAAATGGAAAAGACTTTCGGGGATGTGCTGGAATTTATCAATAGCAATTACCGCGTCAAGAAGGGGAAAGACCACACGGCCATTGCAGGGCTTTCCATGGGTGGTTTTCATTCGCTCCATATTTCCAGACACTATCCCAATACCTTTGGATATATGGGCTTGTTCTCGGCTGCCGTTATGCCACGATCTGAAGTACTCCCTGAGTTTTACCAAAATTTAAATGAAAGTCTTACCCGCCAAAAAGAAAATGGTTATCAGCTTTATTGGATTGCCATGGGCAAAACCGATTTTCTTTACAATGAAATAAAACAATACAAGGATAGGTTGGATCAACTCCATATGCCTTATGAATATCACGAAAGCGAAGGCGGCCATATTTGGGCCAACTGGCGGGATTACCTTACTCTTTTTGTGCCTAAGTTGTTTAAAGCACCGTAAGGGAAATATAAATAGTATCCAATAACTGTTATTTCGGTTATTCTAAAGACTGACTGCTAGTGTATTATAAGTTATAAGCTTTATACAATAGCCAGGTCTCACGACCTGGCTATTTAGGTGATTACATTAAAAAGCATCGTTCTTTAATTGATCAGTTTCCTAAAAGTTGACTTTTCGGTTTCACAAATGCTACAACAATATGTTGCAGGTAGGTTTTCAAATAGTGTTCCAGCGGCGACATGCTGTGTACTATCTCCCCAGATGGGATCATATATTGTCTGACAAGCCGGACATTGATAAGTGACCCTGACCGGATCGGATTTTTCCGTTGTAGCCTGCGTAGGAAGATGATGAGGTTCTTGGGCCACTGTTCTACCTTGAAGTTGATAAAAATCTTCACACAATGCCAAAATCACATTGATAAGTTCTGCTCGTTCCACGCGTTTTCGATAAGTAACAAAATCTCTTGAATTAGGGTTAAAATCTGGTGTATGTTGCACTTGAAACCAAGATTTATCTCCCTTAGATTCGATAAAACGCAAAATTACAGATCCCCAGATTCCACTCTTTGGTTGCATTTTAATACCAAAACAAAGTTTGTACGTGCGGATATCCAACCAGTTCATATGGTGCACCAATTCCTGCTTAAGCGCTAATGCGATGGGATCAAAATCTTCCGTCATCCAATTGAGTTCGTTTAGGGCATGCCGGAGGTTGATTCGATGTCGGTCTAAGACACTATCCCAATCAGCTCTTGTTGTAGGTTGAATATCTTTAATAATAATTGATTTCCAGGGCGTAGTGTACAATTGGCCTATCCTGTGTCGCAGACAGAGATGACATATGTCGCGTAAAAAAGCGGTCGAAAAGGTTTCGGAACGTCGGTATACGCCCAGCCATAGTCTATCTTGGTAGCTATTAAACCCCTCATAATAAGGGAGCTTAAACGCAGGCTCCATAAAGGGCTGTTCTGTCGGCTGGAAAAGAAATTTTCCGGAGGCAATAGCCGATGCTTCTAACTTCTGTCCCAACGTTTGTCCTTCGCTTGAACTTGCAACCAGCGTCCCGATCATCATGAGCTCCAAAAACAGCGTTAGTCTCGCAATATCGTCTGTGTTTACAAGGGTAGACCAGGTATAAAATAAGTTACTTTTGGGAAATCGGAGCTGCAGGTGCCAATAATTGCTAAATTCCGAAGTGATGAAATTTAGATTTCCAGTATAATAAGGTACCAAAGACTGTGTGCAGTCCACAACATTCACTTTTAATTGGGGATTGAACTCGAAACTGTCCAAAACATCTTTGTATACGCCTTCACGTACCCATGGCCCCTGATTAAAAAGCCCGTCGGCTACATATGAACTCACAATGTTTGGATATATATCTTCACCGATTTCATAAGCAAACTCCTGATTGATGAGTATATATTCTAATTCTTCGAGTTGCGTCTCGTTTACCCTAAAATATAATTGCTGTCTACTACCAAATTTAACTTCCGTAATACCCACCTCTTCCAAAGGAATCAATAAGTTGACGAGCTCTCCTGGAGAGATTGCACCGCCAGAAAGGTTAACCTTGATAAACTGTCCTTTTTTTATCGTTTTACTCTGCATAGGATTTTACCTCCTTATCCTTTTCTATTACGTAGTTTTCCAGAATACGTTTAACTTCGGGTTTACAGGATCCACAACCTGTCCCAGCGCCGGTGGATGTACATAACTCCTGGAGGTCGGCACATCCATCACTGATACATCGTTGGAGATTTCCCTCGCCAACTTGGCTGCATGAGCATACCAATCGCCCGACGACAGCTTCCTTGGCCGTTCCGCTTCGTAGTAGCTGCAGTCGTTTTTCACTCAATTCGATCCTGTTTGCGATCAGGTTTTTAAACTCAAGAAATTCGTTCTTGTCTCCGATCAAAATGGCACCAACAAGTCTATCCTGATAGATAATACATTTTTTGTAATAGCGTTTGGCCTTGTCGATAAAAATAATCTCTTCATAGTCCTCATTTGGTGTTTCTGTAAGACCGATGCTACAGAGGTCAAAACCTTGTATTTTGATAATATTCATAAACAGGCTTCCCTTATAATGGCTGCTGATATCTCCCTGAAGATAATGTGCAACTATAGCAGCCTGTTCTTCGGCAGCTGCAGTGATACCGTAAAGTGTCCCTTCGAATTCTGCAATCTCACCGATGGCATAAATAGCAGGGTCGCTGGTGTTCATATGATTATCCACGACCACACCCCGTTGGCAAAGTAGGCCAGCATCCCTGGCTAATTCGATATTGGGCGTAGTCCCTATCGCCAGGATGAGGGCATCGCATTTGATCTGTCGTCCACTCTTTAATTCGATCTTTGTCAGTTTATTGCGGCCACAGTATAGTTGAACTTCGTCGTTATAGAAAATATCGCAGCCGAGATCTATCATTTCTTCGTGAAGCAATTGGCTCCCAAGTGGATCCAGCTGCCGATTCAAAAAACGCGAAACACGTTGAACGATGGTGATTTTTGTTCCATTTTCACGAAGGGAAGCGGCCATTTCCAGCCCTAATAATCCTCCGCCGACGATAACGACATGTGCCTGCTTAGGAAGGTATCGCTTCAATAGGTCGGCGTCAGTCCGACGTCGCATCGTAAAAATACCAGGTAGCTTCGGCACATGCTTTGGCAGGCTGGGCCGGCTGCCTGTCGCGAGAATTAAGATATCATAATATGTTTTAATACCGCGAGAGTCCATGACATATTTGTTGCTTCTGTCGATTGCCGTAACCTGGACGGCACGTATATGCCGGATATCAAGTAAAGGCTCCTCTTCGTCTTTCATTTTAACCAATTGCTCCCATTGAAGCTCGCCACTGACATAATGTGGTAGCATGACACGATTATAAAAAGGCAGATCCTCATTACTGAAAATAGTAATTTCATCGGTCTTGTTCAGTTCCCGAAAGGAGCGGACAAAACCATGCGCTCCGGCACCGGCACCGACGATGACGATACGTTCCTTGCGCTTCACATGAGGTTCGACACGTACTGCGCAAAATTTAAAGTCAGGCTCCTTTGAAATAGGATCCACCAAATCATTGGTCAGATTATTGGCACGATGGAGATCAGATCCTAATATCTTGCCCCAATGCATCGGTAGAAAGACGACTCCAGATTTAATTGTCTCGCTGACCCGTGTTCTGACACGAACTTCACCCCGTAGCGAATAAACATTTGCCAATTGCCCGTCAATCAAGTTCAGTGCTGTTGCATCGCTTGGATGGATTTCCAAGAATGCAGTCTGAATATGTTGGTTCAGCTTACTTACCTTGCCAGTTTTAGACATGGTATGCCATTGGTCACGGATGCGTCCTGTAGTCAGGATAAGCGGGAAATTTTGGTCAGGCAGTTCGCTGTGATGCTGATCCGGCGGGCTGTGTAATTGCGCCCGCCCACTTGGCGTAAAGAATTTGCGATCCTGAAAAAGTCGTGGGCTGCCTTTTCTCTTTGATCGATCAAAAGGCCATTGCACGGTATTTAGATTGTCAATAAGTTTATAATCCAACCCAGCAATATCAATATTTGTCCCGGCCGTTAACTGGACATGTTCTTTGTAGATGTCCTGTTGTGTAGGATATGAAAAACCTTTAAAACCCATTTTTTGTGCAAACCTTGCAAAGATTTCGGCATCCGGAAGAGCTTCGCCTGGCGGGTCAATAGCCTTATGCAGGTGACTGATCCTGCGTTCTGAATTCGTCATTGTACCTTCTTTTTCAGCCCATCCAGCTGCAGGAAGAATAATATCGGCAAAGTCCAAGGTCTGGGGCTTGTTGGATATCTCCTGTACGACAACGAATTTAGCCATTTGCAAAGATTTTTCCACCAGCCTTGTGTTTGGAAGGCTGGTGAGGGGATTGGTGCAGAGAATCCAGATCGCCTTCAATCGTCCGTCGGCCAAGGCTTCAAACATTTCGGTGGCTGTGAGCCCTGGTTTGCTGCTCACGGTAGTCCCTGACCAGAATTGTTGGATTTCATCGCGATGTGTTTTATTATCCAAATCACGGTGAGCAGGCAGCAGGTTTGCAAGCCCTCCAACTTCTCTTCCGCCCATAGCATTGGGTTGTCCAGTTAGCGAAAAAGGACCACTTCCCGGTTTTCCGATTTTCCCTGTAATCAGGTTGAGATCAATTAGGCTCAGGTTTTTATTAACCCCCACTACGCTCTGATTCAATCCCATAGTCCACATAGTCAGAAGGCTATTGGATTCGCCAATATAGCTGGCTGCGCGTTCAATGTCTTCCGCCGGGACACCACATATCGCAGCGGACTCCAATAAGGTACGTTCGAATACCCGTTTTTTGTACATTTCATAGCCTTCGGTATGATGGTTTATGAAATCAAGGTCTATGTCTCCTTGTTCGATAAGCAATCTTCCCAGCGCATAATTGAGCGTGATGTCTGTCCCTGGGTTAATCTGCAAATGCAGGTCAGCCAACGCGCAGCTGTCCGTGACACGAGGGTCGACAACAATAATTTTGGTCGCTGGATTTTTAGCTTTGTGCGCCTCTACACGTCGCCACAGGATCGGATGGCACCAGGCGGGATTGGCACCTGCGACCAAAAAGCAATCGGCAAGCTCGATATCGTCGTAGCATATGGGTACACTGTCTTCCCCTAGGGTCTTTTTGTATGCCGCCACAGCACTGCTCATACAAAGACGTGAATTGGTGTCAATATTGTTCGTGCCAATAAATCCCTTAACCAGTTTATTGAGAATGTAATATTCCTCTGTAAGGCATTGTCCAGAAGCATAAAATGCCACAGCATCAGGACCGTGTTTTGCAATTAACGTGCGGAAGACCGCTGCTGCGCGATCCAACGCTTCATCCCATGAAACACGTTGCAACGGACTGGATCTATGGTGCCTCATCTGGGGATAGAGCAGCCTGTCTGAGCGATCATTGACTGTATATTGCAGATTCATGCCTTTGCTACACAATTTGCCTTGATTGACGGGGTGCTCACTATCGCCGCTAACAGAAATCAGTTGATTTTTTTCGACCGATATCTTCACGCCACAGCCCACACCACAGTAGCAGCAGGTACTTTTATATACATTGTTCGACTCTTTATTCATAGTAAAAGGGATACTAATTCTACACTTCTAATGACACATTTTGAACGACAGTTTCAGTTCGAGGATGAAAACGCACGAGGAGGACAGTGAAACCTATCAGAAAAACGCCAATACCGATATATTGAAAGGCATCCGCATAACTGAGCGTTTCGGATTTAAAAAGAAATCCGACTAACATTGCTCCAATATTTCCTCCGGCACCGACGATTCCGCTCACACTGCCAATGTTATCTTTATTAATGAAGGGGACGATACCATATGTACAACCATTTGCCATCTTGAGGAAGAGTGCAAAAAGCAACATGGTGATAATCGCTAGAAGTAATGTGTTGGAAGTGGCGAACAGACTTATGCCGATTCCTTCCAAAATCAATAGTATACCGAGAATTATACCCTTACCTTTAATGCCGTAACTTTGTCCTACTTTATCACTTATAATACCGCCAAGCGCACGGGCGAATAGATTCATGCCGCCAAAGATACTGGCAAGGGCTCCCGCCAGGATAATTCCGGTATCAAAACGATCGATAAAGAAGGTAGCAGCGACGTTGTCAACCGTGATCTCTATCCCGAAGCAAGCCGCATAGGCGAGTGTAAGGATCCAGACACGATAGTCCTTTAACGCGAGCAAAAATGAACCATTTTTCTTGCTATTGATTCTCCCGCCTTCGGAGAGTTTTTTGAAATTGCCTTGCGGTGTATCTTGCGTATACCGATAATAGATGTATGCCATAATGAGAAGGATAATACCGGGAACAACCATGGCAACCCGCCAAGAATCCGACTGGCTCACGAAGCCCATGCCGACGAATGCCGCAGCAATGAGCGGCATGACCAGATTAGTAACCCCTCCGCCAAGGTTGCCCCAACCTCCAGTTACGGCATTGGCCGTACCAATAATATTGGGTGCAAACATCATTGAAGTATGGAACTGCGTAATCACAAAAGACGCACCGATGATACCGATGAAAAAACGAAATAACAAAAAAGACTCATAACTATTACTCAGTCCAATAAATAAAACAGGAATCGAACCTGCGACCAACAAAATCGTGTAAGAGATCCGTGGTCCTAGGGTATCACACATCTTCCCGATAAATAATCGCGCAATAATTGTTGCTGAAACAGAGGCGATAATGATATTTCCGACTTCACCTTTAGTCAATCCGAGTTGTTCCCTAACCAGTGGCATAAGCGGGGCGACGCCGAACCAGCCAAAGAAACAAAAGAAAAAAGTGATCCATGTAATGTGAAAAGTGCGCATCTGTACACCTTTAAAAGATAAAATACTAAGCTTTTGGAGAGGTTGTTCTTGTGCATTCATGAGGAATATTGTTTGGTTGATGATTGAAATAATTGTCAAATGTTCAAGACCACTAGGATTTAAGCAATCCGTTGCGAGCGTTTCGGTCTGTTTGATCTTGTTTGTCGTGTCCGTAGAGGCGATGATCCTCTCTGGGCACTTGTTGCAGCCTGTGATACAATCGGCTTGCTTATATAATAGACCTTTGTGCGACCGCGAGGCTGTGTGCATGCTGCAGATCGACGACATCACCGATAACGATAATGGCTGGATGGCCAAGCTCATGCTCCTTGCTTGCCCTGACAAGGTCTTTGGCTTTGCACAATACCTGTTTTTGCTGGGGCAGGCTCGCATGCTGTATAATAGCCGCCGGGGTTTCTCCTTTGCCATACAGTACATAGGTACGTGCTATCTCGTCGAGTTTGCGCATGCCCATGTAGATCACGACAGTGGACCGGCTCTGGACAGCCAAAGGGAGATCCGCCGATAGGCTACCATCTTTTTTCATCCCCGTCAGTGCCCATACCCCTTCGCTGATACTGCGGTGGGTCAAGGGAATATTGTTGATGCCTGCGCCTTGCATGCTGCTGATGCCCGGAATGTAAGAAACCACAATATTTTTCCCCTGTACGGTAAGCCATTCTTCAAAACCACGCCCGAAAAGATAGGGGTCGCCCCCTTTTAACCGGACCACGCGGTCGTAGCGTGCACAATAATGTAGGATAAGCTCGTTTATTTCTTCTTGAGGGACGTATTTTCCATAAGGATGTTTGCCAACATAGTGTTTTGTACAGTTTTTATGTGCTATTTGAAGGATTTCTTCATTGATTAAGTTGTCATAAAGGATAACTTGTGCATTTTTTATCGCTTTATAAGCTTTTATGGTTAATAATTCTGGGTCTCCAGGGCCAGATCCTACAATAAATAACGATGTTTTGCCTAATTTTTTCATGTTATTTTGTTTTTGTGTTCATTTTATATGTAAATCTATTAAAAAATCTGACATAAATCATTAAATATTGGATTTTAAATGATTTTTATTTGAAAAAATATTATAAAAATCATATTTATTTTGATTTTTTAATTTTTTATTCCATAAATTAGTGATGTTTAAATATGAAAAATGATTTTTTATCAGAAAAAACAGTAATTATGGAAAGAAAAAAGATTGTTATTATCGGAAATGGTATGGTTGGTAATAAGATTTGCGAAAAATTAAAGCATAAATCTGATATTCTGGATATAATTGTGTTTGCCGAAGAGCCAATTCGGGCCTATGACCGGGTGCATCTGACCGATTACTTCAAAGTTTCATCTATAGAGGAACTTTTCCTGTCAAAAAAGGAGTGGTACGCGGAAAATAATGTGAAAATCCATTTAAATGATCCGATTGTTGATGTAAATCGCTCAAAAAAAGAAGTACGTTCATTACAAGGGCTTATTGTTCCGTACGACTATCTGGTCTTTGCGACTGGTTCAGCTGCTTTTGTGCCACCTATTCCAGGCGTGGAAAAGGAGGGGGTATTTCTTTACCGGACGATTGAGGATCTGGATCTGATCAAAGCTTATGCAGCAAAAGTCAAAAAGGGTACTGTTATGGGCGGCGGACTACTGGGCCTGGAAGCGGCCAAAGCGCTGGTGGACCTCGGCTTGGAAGAAACGGCAGTGATTGAATTTGCGCCCCGCCTGATGCCGCGTCAGATTGATGACAGCGCCAGCCAGCTCCTGCAAACCAAGCTGGCAGCAATGGGGCTGAGTTGTTTATTGCAAAAATCAACAAGTCAATTGCTGGGGGAAGAGCGTCTGATGGGAATCGCTTTTCAGGATGGTTCATCGATCGAAACGGATCTGCTGGTAATATCGGCGGGCATACGGCCGCGGGATGAACTGGCCAGGAAAATAGGGCTGGCCATCGGCGAGCGTGGCGGGATTGTGGTCAATCCACACATGCAGACCTCAGACCCTGCCGTGTATGCCATCGGCGAATGTGCACTGGTCAATGATATGATCTATGGCCTGGTGGCACCCGGTTATGAGATGGCTGAAATAGCAGCCGAACATATCCTGGGGGAAGAAAAGTCTTTTAAGGGATTTGACATGAGTACCAAATTGAAACTGATGGGGGTAGATGTGGCCAGTTTTGGAGATCCCTTTATCAGTGAACCTTATGCGCGGACCATCTTACTGGAGGACCGTAACAAAGGGGTCTATAAAAGGTTGAACGTCAGTACCGACGGTACGCGCCTGCTCGGAGGGATACTGGTAGGGGAAGCCACAAGTTATAATATGCTCTTGCAGATGGTCAACAACAGTATGCCCCTGGCGGAACATCCTGAGCTGCTCCTGATGAGCGAGCAGGGGCAGAACAAATCCGCTTCTTCGGGCTTGGAAGCCTTGCCCGATGGTGCCCTGATCTGCAGCTGTGAGGGGGTGACCAAATCGCAGATCTGTGATGCGGTGATCAATGGGAACTGTGAAAATGCAGATGGAGTAAAAAAATGCACCAAAGCAGGATCGGGCTGCGGGGGCTGTGTGCCGATGGTGAAGGACTTGGTCAATTACACGATGAAACAGCAGGGTAAATATATCCGCAGTACCATCTGTGAGCATTTTGACCTGAGCCGGCAGGAACTCTATGACCTGATCAAGATCCATGAACTGAAGAGTTATGATCAGGTGCTGGATGCGCTGGGCCGTGGGCACGGGTGTGAGGTCTGTAAGCCGCTGGTGTCTTCACTGCTGGCCAGTCTCTGGAATGAGATGATCTTGAGCAAGGGAAATGATGTGGCGCAGGATAGCAATGACCGGTACCTGGCCAATATACAGAAAGGTGGTACCTACTCGGTTGTTCCCCGTATCCCTGGTGGGGAGATTACGCCGGACAAATTGATTGTTATTGGCCAGGTGGCCAAGAAATATAAGCTGTATACAAAAATTACGGGCGGGCAGCGCATTGATTTGTTTGGTGCACATCTCAATGATCTCCCGCTTATCTGGGAGGAACTCATTGCAGCCGGATTTGAAAGTGGACATGCCTATGGCAAGGCCTTACGGACGGTCAAAAGCTGCGTGGGCAGTACCTGGTGCCGCTTTGGCCTGCATGACAGTGTGTCCTTCGCCATACAAATAGAGGAACGTTATCGTGGGCTGCGTGCTCCGCACAAGATAAAGTCAGCGGTGAGCGGCTGTATCAGGGAGTGTGCCGAGGCGCAGAGCAAGGACTTTGGCATCATCGCCACCGAAAAAGGATGGAACCTCTATGTCTGCGGCAATGGTGGCAGCAAGCCACAGCATGCCCTGCTGTTGGCGGCTGATGTCGACAGTGAGACCTGTATCCGTTATATCGACCGTTTTCTGATGTTCTACATCCGTACAGCCGACCCTTTGACCCGTACCGCTACCTGGCTCAATAAAATGGAGGGCGGAATCGACTATTTGCGGAATGTTGTGGTCGAGGATAGCCTCGGTATGGGGGAAACCTGGGAGCAGGATATGCAGCTGCTTGTCGACAGCTATCGCTGTGAATGGAAAGTTGCCGTGGAAGATCCGGAGATCCGCAAACGCTTTGTCCATTTTGTAAATGCGCCGGAGGAGCGGGACGAGTCGGTACGCTTCGATACCATGCGCGGTCAAAAGAAAGCCGCTGACTGGAATCTGAAAACCTATTAAAAGACCATGGTGTAACATCAATGACTGATAAAATCACTTACATAGAATCGCTAAACCTTTAAAATAAAAATCACATGAACACGCAAATTGACACACAAATCGACCTGCAATGGCTGAAGGCCTGCCAGATCGAGGATGCTATTGAAAACGGTGGTGTCTGCCTAAAGTTGAATGACGAACAGGTGGCCCTATTTTATTTCGCCCGTCGCAATGAGTGGTATGCTACCCAGAATGAATGCCCCCATAAGCGGCAGATGATTTTGAGCCGTGGGATGTTGGGCTCCCTGGGAGATACCCCAAAAGTAGCCTGCCCGTTTCACAAAAAAACCTTTGCATTGGATACGGGCGAATGTCTTTCGGGTGATGAATGTGCGATCAAAACGTATCCTGTGAAGGTGGAGAATGGGACGGTATATATTGGAATGACAGCTTAAGCCCGAGCCCTATAATTGAAATAAGAACCTTTTAAAGCAAATAAACGATGGATTATATTAGCCCCAAAGAGGTAGCCGGTGTGATGATGAATACCGCTATCTACAAATCTTCGCTCCCGATCAAAGACCTGCTGATTCGGGGGGCATTGTCAGGAGCCTTACTGGCGATTTCTGTAACGCTCGCACTCTTGGCTACGGCGCAGACCGGGCTGGGGCTTATCGGCGCATTTGTTTTTCCTGTGGGCTTTGTGATCATTGTTATCCTGGGCTTGGAACTCGTTACAGGAAGTTTCTCCTTGGTGCCCCTGGCCTGGCTGGAAGGGAAGATCAATTTTAAGGTGATGGCCAATAACCTGCTCTGGGTTTTCCTGGGTAATTTATTGGGCAGTGTGCTCTTCGCGCTTCTGTTTTGGGCTGCAAGTACGGAAACTGGGCAGGCTAGCCAGCTTGGGAATATCGAGCAGAGCCTGATTGTCATCAGTGAAAAGAAAACCCTGGGCTACGGCAATCATGGTGCTGCCGGGTTATTTTCAGCCTTTGTCAAAGCCGTTCTCTGCAATTGGATGGTCTGCATGGGGGTGGTGATGTCCATGACATCCAAGTCTACCTTAGGCAAGATCCTGGCGGCGGGAATTCCCATCTTTATGTTCTTTGCCTTGGGCTATGAGCATGCGGTGGTCAATATGTTTGTGATCCCTGCTGGGATGATGTTCGGTGCCAAGGTGACGGTGTCGGACTGGTGGCTGTACAATCAGTTGATCGTGACGGCCGGTAATATTGTTGGTGGCTTGTTGTTTACGGGAATGGCTATTTATTATACTTATCACCGGAAAGAACAGGTATCCACCTCTCAAAACTAGCTATTATGCAACGAATTGAAAATAGATGTATCTGGAAAAAGCGGGTCGGGATAGTGCTGCTCCAGCTGCTTTTTTCGGTAGTTTTTTACCAGGCCTATGCGCAGCAAAAAACAGTGAAAGCGAGTTTGTTCGAAGGTGTCGTGGTGGCGGGCTATACCGACCAGGGGGCCTATGTCAACTGCACGGGGCCAGCGATTAAATATAGTTTCGCCCCGAAGGGAAATATCCTGTTGGGCTTGCTGCCGAGCCTCAAAATAAAAGAAGATCAAGTGGAGGAAGGGAAGCCCAAGAATGCCTGGATCACTCCGACACTGGGCGTTGGCCTGACTGCGGTGTTCAGACATCTCGCTGTTCAGCTGCCTGCTTTCTACAGCCCGAAGACCAGTACCGCAGACGGTAAGTGGAAGCTTGGGGTCGGGCTGGGCTATAAATTTTAAATTGACGTATTTTTAGGGAAATATTTACGTTGGGGAGCTGGTATGCCAGGATTGGTTTGCTTTACTCCCCATATTTTTCTGTTGCCAACTTGTTTAATAGTTCCTTGTTTTTGAGGAAAATCTTCTTTTTGTCGACTGTTATCGCATTCGAATCAGCAAGTTCGGCAAGCATGCGGTAGACGGTCTCATAGGTGGTGCCTACATAGGCTGCGAGATCCTTTTTGCTCAGTTCAAGACCGATGTACCCCTCCTCTGTTCCTTCCGCAAAAACGCGATGAAGCAATAAAAGGCTCCATGCTAAACGGTTTTTGACGGAAAGCTGGGCCAGGTTGGCCATCTTCTGCTCCGAAAGATGCAATTCATCGGCAAAAAATAGCATCAGGCGATAGCTTAATTCGGGATTGATGCGCAGCGTGGACAAGAAGAAGGGTAAGGCTACAAAACATAGCTGCGTTGCGGCAAGTGCCGTGGCCGAAATAGGGTAAACACTTTGTTCGGATGAAATACCGCGATGGCCTACCATTTCTCCCTTTTTGGCAAAACGTACGATGGTCTCCCGGTCCCCAAGATTGCGGTGGACTTTGACGAATCCCGATTGGATAAAGTAAATACCACGAACCGGCTCGCCTTCACGGATAAACTGTTCGCCTTTTTTTAGTTTGATATTTTTTCGGTGGAGGTCGATTTGTCCAAGCCACTCTTGCATAACATAACGGCACATCAGGCAGGAGTGGTCACAGGCATTTGCTTTCTTCGTTCTCATCGGAATCAGTTTCGTATGGTAAAGTCTTTTTGTCTGACCAAAGGTATCACCTATTCATTTAATATCCTATTTTGTTTGGTATTAAAAGCAGGATTGGACGATAGGTATTTCTTCACAAGTTCACTTTGCAAATGATGGTCATCGAAATAGCGCAAGAGGCTATTTTTAGAGAATTTGCGCCATGGCTATTAATGCGCCATGGCTATAAAATGCTTAGATTCCTCTCCGCATCAGCAACCTTATTCGTTGTGGTGACATATTGATCTCTTTTGGCACCCCACTTTTCCGGAAAATAGCATATTGAATCGTTTGCCTAGTGAAAATATGCAAAATCATACTGAAATAGATTTTGCTTTCAGCGCCCTCGATATTATGGATATTAATGTTAATTTTATATGAAATTAACATCTGTTAGGTTAATTTGCATCAATTAAAAATACCGAATTCATGATCGCTGGGCTGAAACATATTTCCATATCAATGGACGATTTCCTCTTATTACAAGCCGGAGATCAGTCTATTTTTGGTATTGTGTTCAATTATTATCAGCCGATTATCTATTTTAAAGTCAGGCAGCTCTGTAAAAATGACAGTGATGCAGAGGAGGTCACACAGGAAGTTTTTATTGAATTTTATTTAAAAAGAATGCAGCTTTCCGGTCCGGAAGCCATTTTCCCCTTTCTATTTGCTATTTCAAAAAGAATGGCCATATCCAATTTCCGTAAATCGCTGGTCCGGTCCAATTATCTACAGTCGCTTCAGCATACCTGGCTTGAAAATTCCTTTTCGCTGCAAGATGAACTGGATGGCAAAGAACTGCAGGTCATCCTGGAATCCATTATTGAACAATTGCCGCCACAGCAACAGGCAATTTACCGAAGGAGCAAGTTTGAAGATCAATCTTATCAGGAAATTGCCGATGAGGAAGGACTCTCCAAAAATACGGTGCGCAATCACCTCAGCCTCGCCTCGAAATTTGTGCGGTTCAAGCTGGACAAAATCCTGTCTATCTTTTTTTTCTAAGCAGCTCAACTTGTGCATCGATTTTTTATTAGCTCATTTAACAATCCCGGGGGCTAAAAAACGGCATCTATCATCCTTTTCTAAAAAAAAATATTTTTCTATTGGTACTTTTTCTGGGTTCGCGCGATTATGTAGGTGAAATCGATCCAAAGGAATGAACCAAATTGAACAATACAGCCAATTAATACGTAAATATCTTGCTGATCAAGCCAGTAAAGAAGAACAGGCACAGCTTCAGGAATTAATGGATGATCCCGTATTTCTTCAGGCTTGGGAGAAAGTCTGGCGGGATAACTCGTATCCCGCACATCCCACAACATACCCTGATCCACATCGGATGCTGGAAAATATACTGGCTGATCCCCGAATTGCAACAGCGGCATCTACTCCCCAAAAAACTACAGATGGACATTTTAATTTCAGGAGAAATTGGTGGCAGGTTGCGGCAGTCTTTCTTGCGTTCTGCGGTGCAGCGCTATGGGGCTACTATAATTTTTATACCGTGGATACGCCACCGAAAGAGCAGCTATCTAATGTGTCGATCGTACCGGGTTCTGATAAAGCCATGATCATTCTTGAAGATGGAAAACAGATTGACCTCAGTTTGCTCCGTGCGGATACGGTACTTGACCAAGGCGAATATTTGATTACCAAGGATAACAAAGGTCAAATCAGTTATAGGCTAAAAGACAGCCAGGCACCAACAAATAATATCGTCTACAATACCATCATTACACCCCGGGGCGGGGAATATACGCTGAGGATGGCTGACGGGAGCCTTGTGCAGCTCAATGCGGGGAGTAGGATTAAATATCCCGTAAAATTTGATGCGAAGTTGCGGTCGGTGCAGCTCGAAGGGGAAGCCTATTTTGAAATAGCCAAAATGGACGTTAAAGGCCAAAGGGTACCTTTTATTGTGCAAAGTGGAGGACAGACACTCGAGGTCCTTGGAACACATTTTAACATCAAGAGCTTTGGGGATCACATCGTTACCACCTTGGTGGAAGGTAAAGTCAAGCTCTCTTTTGCCGATGCTGCCTTGAAAGAACAGCTGCTTGCACCCAATGATCAGGTCGTTTTCGATAAAAGCCGCAAGAATGTAAAGAAGGAGCAGGTGGATCCCTTCTATAGTCTCGCCTGGAAAAATGGAAATTTCGCTTTTGATAATGCATCCATTCAAACGGTCATGGACGAGGTTGCACGCTGGTATGATGTCGAGATCAGTTACGGAGACAAGCTGCAGGGACAGCACTTCTCGGGGACTATCTCCCGCTATGAAAATATCGATAAACTGTTGAAAACAATTGCTTTCGCCGGTGGCGTACATTTCGAACGTAAAGGAAGGAGGATATATGTGCTAAACTAACGCTGATGAGAAGATAGCATATATAACAATCAGGAGCGCGCCAACGCCCCTGAAAGTTTTGTCTTTTTCTCGACATGGATGAATAGTAAAACCGTTAAATTTTATCTCAACCGAATGCAATTTAATAAAAAAAAATTGATCGGACCGACCCTATTATGTCAGGTAAGATCCCAGAAAATACCAATTTCTATGAAATTGTCATTAGCAATTCCTCTCTTATTCGCAGCCAATTTACAGCTGCACGCATTTTCTTTTGGCCAGACCGTCAATCTGAAGCGGAACAATGTGAAGGTGAGTGCTGTTTTGAAAGAACTGCAGAAGCAAAGCGGATACAACATTTTTTACAACGAATCGCTGATCGCAAAAGACGAGCGTATCAGCGTCAACTACCACAATATCGCTTTTGAAGAAGCCCTGAAAGATCTGTTGACAAAGCTGCAGTTATCTTATGTCAAAGCGGATAAAAATATTGTCTTGAACAAAAGAACGGATCAGACTGTTCGCCAAACGTCGGTTACGGAGGCTCCGCAGCTGTACCCGGTCAAAGGAGTGGTCAAAGACGATCAGGGCCGACCATTGGACAATGTTACGGTCAGCGAAAAAGGCAAAAAGGAGAAAACCCTCAGCCGCGAGGATGGCAGCTTTCAGATCCAGGTCAGCAGCCCTGATGCCATACTTGTATTTACTATGGTTGGCTATCAGCCGCTGGAGATAGCGCTGGCACAGCAGTCAACCTTGAGTGTGACCATGAAGCCGGCCATCAATGCAATGGAAGAGGTGGTCGTCGTGGGTTATGGCGTGCAGAAAAAAGCCAACCTGACGGGTGCCGTATCACAGGTCAATGCCGATGATATCGCGTTGCGTCCAAGTGCCAATATAGCAGGTACGCTCCAGGGACTTATGCCCGGCTTGAATATACAGCTCAATAACGGTGATCCATCCAAAACACCTGATATCAATGTGCGGGGATTCAATTCCATCAATGAGGGTGGCCCGCTGGTATTGATCGACGGGATCGAAGGGAATATTACACGGGTTAATCCCAACGATATTGAAAGTGTTTCTGTGCTGAAAGATGCTGCTTCCGCGGCCATTTATGGAGCCCGCGGTGCTTTTGGTGTTATCTTGGTGACCACAAAAAAAGGGAAGGCAGGGACCGTGAAGGTGGATTATGTCAATAATTTCGCCTGGACTACACCGGCTTCCCGTACCGATTATATCTCCGATCCTTATGTCTACGGGAAAACAGTAGATGCCGCACTGTATGGCTATAACGGCAGTTCCTATACACGCTACAATCCAATGGACTGGGAAGCGATCAAAATGGTGGCTGCAGGGGAGATTGCGCCCTTTCATGAGAAGCAGGCGGACGGAACCTATAAATTTTTCTATAAGACCAACTGGTGGGACTACCTATTTAAAAAATATCAGCCCTCCAATTTCCATAATATCGCCATTTCAGGTGGCAGTGAAAAGTTGAAAGCCTATCTCTCTGGACGTGTATTCAAACGGGAAACAATCAACAATATCAATGACGATGCGGATATGGACCGCCAGAATATGAAATCCAATCTGGTATTCACACCCAACAGCTGGTTGGAAATTTCGAACAATACGCAGTTCATCAACGAAAAGGATAAAGAATATGGAGGCTACAGCAATGGTCTGGGGGGGCTTTGGAGTACGACAACCTGGTATAATCTGATGCCTTTTTATCCCAATTTTGTCGATGGTATTCCAACGGATATCGGTGTGGGTACTGGCGGCCAGGGAGCCAATGCAGGGCTGGAATCGGGAAAAAGCTGGGAGCTACGCAATAGTGAAGAGTTTACCAATACCTTCCGTGTCCTGCTCAAGCCATTGAAAGGCCTACAGGTAAATTTTGATTATAGCAACCGTATCGAAAACTTTTCACGGAGCACACGCCTCAATCCCTTCAGTTACTACTCGGGTAACAAACTCAATTTTACCACTGCAGGCCTCAACCGCCTGACAGAATACCGCTGGAAAGACAAGTATAATGCGATGAACCTGTTTGCGACCTACGAAAAAAATGTGGCGCAAAAGCATCAGTTCAAATTATTGGTGGGCTACAATCAGGAATCCTTTGACCGGGACCGTATTGCCGGGGCCATGGACGACCTGCTGATCGAAGATCTATCCAATCTGGCGCTGGGAACTTCCATGTATAGCCTGAGCGGAACAGCTGAAAATTGGGCTATCCAGGGCGTATTTGGCCGTTTTAATTATGCCTACGACAATAAATACTTGCTGGAAATAAATTCACGGTATGATGGTTCTTCACGCTTCCCTAGCGGGAGCCGATGGGGATTTTTCCCTTCCGTCTCATTAGGCTGGCAGCTGGATCGTGAACAGTTTTGGGAATCGGTCAAAGGCAGCATACCCACCTTAAAGCTCAGAGCTTCGTATGGCAAGCTCGGCAACCAGACTGTAGGGGTCAATACCTTTAAGGAATTGATGGCCGTGCAGCAGTTGGCTTGGCTAAATGGGGGCTCCCGTCTTATTGGGGCGAGTACGCCGGCACCGTTGCCGAACGTCGTCACCTGGGAACGGACCAAAAGCATTGACTTCGGTGTTGATCTTGGACTGATCCAGAACAAGCTAAATGTCAATTTTGACTGGTATCAGAAGGATGTCGAAGGCATGTATCTTCCGGGGCAGCCGCTTCCAGCAGTATTTGGTGCTAATGAACCCCGAGAAAACTACGCTGCTTTGCGTAATAAAGGTTTTGAAGTGGGGGTAAGCTACCAGGACAAATTTGACCTTGCCGGCTCACCCTTTCGCTTTAACATCGCCGTGAATACCACCAATTTTAAAGGTATCATTACGAAATATAATAATCCACAGGGGCTGTTGAGTTCCTATTACGAAGGACAGGTGCTGGGGCAGATCTGGGGATACCATATCGACGGGCAGTTTCAGTCCGATGTGGAAGCATTGAGCTACCAGAATAGTTTCCAGGATCCACAATTGTCCCTATCTAAAGTATATAACGATATTCTGAGCGTATCGCAAAATAGTGAGTGGAATATGTTGCGCGGCGGCGATGTGAAATATGTCGATCTCAATGGTGATGGCCGCATCGACAAAGGCGACAACACGCTTGCCAACCACGGTGATATTAAACCCATTGGCAATGCCATGCCTAAATTTCCATTTGGTATCAATATGAGCGCTTCCTGGAATAATTTTGATCTCTCGGCCGCTTTTGCTGGTGTTGCCAAACAGGACTGGTATCCGACGGGAGATTTATACTGGGGATCCTATCAGCGCCCGTATCTTTCCTTTGTACGCAAAGACTTGGTAGATAATGCATGGACCCCGGACAAGAAAGGGAACAGGTATCCACAGATCTATCGGGGATACTCTTCCCTGCAGAGCGGAAGGTCGCTATACGAACTGAATGATTATTACCTGACCAATGTTGGGTTCCTGCGGATGAAAAATTTTACGTTGGGCTATACCTTGCCGCAGCAATGGACAAGGCGCTATAAAGTTGAAAAACTGCGGTTTTACTTCAGCGGTGAGAATCTGTTGACCTGGAACTTTGGCAATCTGACAAAGTATATAGATCCCGAACAGGCAGGTGCAATGATCAATTATAATTCACCTGCGAGTGCCAATGATCCTGCGGACTCCTCGGAGCGGGGGCTGCTACGGGACTATCCCATGGGTAAAACCTATTCTTTTGGTTTAATGCTTACGCTTTAATACTTGACAACGCAATGATAATGAAACTTACAACAAACAGCTATAAACTACTTGGTCTGTTGATCTTGCTATCGCTGGCAGCTTGTCAGAAAGATTATTTGGACCGTCCTTCGGAGGACCAGGTGGAAGCACCTTATTTTTTCAATACAGCGAAGGATCTGGAGGTTGCCACCAATGATTTTTATACCTTTCTGCCCAATGAATCCTGGTATACAAACGATGGGAGTTCGGACAATATGATCCCTCTTACGGTGGCCGACCGGATCAAGGGCAATCGAACTGTCCCCGTAGGAAGCGGCTCGGGCGGTTGGTCCTGGAGCCAGTTGCGCAAGATCAATTATTTTCTGGCCAACTACCATAAAGTGCCCGACGCCGCGGCACAAAAGAAATACAGTGGCATAGCCCGTTTTTTTAGAGCAAATTTTTACTACGATAAGGTGAAAACTTTCGGTGACGTGCCCTGGTATGGAAAGGTGCTGACTGCCAAAGATGAAGATCTCTTCAAAGCTAGGGACTCCCGGCAGCTGGTGATGGATTCTATTATGGCTGACCTGGACTATGCCATCGAAAATATACCGGCCGAAAAACAGCTTAACCTGATCACCAAATACACGGCACTGCTGCTGAAAGCAAGGGTGGCGCTCTTTGAAGGAACGTTTAGAAAATACCATCAGATCGCGGGACATGAAAAGTTCCTGAATGCGGCGGTCAGTGCATCGGCCGAACTGATGAATTCTGGCGCCTATACCTTGTACAGCCAGGGCGGAGCAGATCAAGCCTATCGGAATCTGTTTGCCCGCAATAATCAGGATCAGGTGGAGACTATCCTTGCCATTGATTTTGAATTGGGCATGCGTGTGCATGGCCTTGGCTATTCCTTTACCTCGGCAACTTCGGGAGCCTACGGGATCGCCAAAGATATGATCAATAGCTATCTGATGAAGGATGGGAGCCGCTTTACCGATAGAACAGGTTACAAGACCATGGAATTCTATCAGGAAATGCAAAATAGAGATCCAAGGCTTACACAGACAACTGCGGGGCCAGACTTCCGTGCCAATGGAGAAACAGCAAATGAGCCTGTCAACTTGACGATCACCACGACAGGCTATCGCCTGATCAAGGCCTTGCCTGACAAATTGCAATGGGGTGTATCGGCCTCCTATTTCGATGTCATCTTATTCCGGTATGCAGAGGCACTGCTGATCAATGCCGAAGCAAAAGCCGAACTGGGGACGATCAGCCAAAGCGACCTTGACCTGACCGTCAATAAGCTGCGTAGCCGCGCGGGGATGCCGATGCTGTCCATGGCTGAAGCGAATGCCAACCCCGATCCTTATCTGCTGACTATGTATCCGAACATCGACGGAGGCGCATTTAGGGGCGTTCTTTTGGAAATACGGCGCGAAAGACGGATCGAGTTGTTTAACGAAGGACAGCGCTGGGATGACTTAATGCGCTGGAAAGCTGGCTCCAAACTCAATCAGCCTATTGTCGGCGTTTATTTTCCCGGCGTTGGAGCCTATGATTTTACAGGGGATGGCAAGGCCGATGTGTATGTCCATACAGGCAACACATCGGGTGCACCGGGTACGGTGACCACATTGATCAATATCAATCAGCGGACGCTTTGGGATCCCGTTTCAAATACCCAGAATGCGAATAAAGGCTCCCTGGATCCCTTTTATCAACGGGGTAAGTTTGATGAAAAACGTGATTACTATGCACCGATCCCAATCGAAGATATCCAGTTAAACCCAAATTTGAAACAAAATCCTGAATGGGAAAAATTATACCGATAACATGAAACAACTTATTTTTATAGCGATCCTCTGTTGTCTATTGATCCCAGGATATACGTACTGTCAAAAACAGGGTGGGCCTGATTATGCAGTTGGCTATTCGCTCGATATCCGGAAGATAGCATTGGAAAAACTCAAGGCGGACAAAGCAGCCGGTATGGATTATATCGAGATTGCAGGGCTCGGAAGCTTTGTCAATGCGGACCTCAGCTTAAAGATCCCACAGGATGAATGGTTGCTTAAATGCGATTCATTGGCTACTGTGCTGAAAAAAACGGGGGTGCGGGTGTGGTCTGTCCATATGCCCTTTTCCGCCAAAATAGATATCTCTACGTTGGATGAACAGCAGCGGCAGCAGGTGATCCGTATGCATTTGCAGCTGCTGGAAGGACTTTACCGCCTTCATCCCCAAGTGATCCTGTTTCACCCTTCCTATTACCTCGAGCCCAACAAACGCGCCGCCCGCAAGGACCAGCTGGTACGTTCTGTCAAGGAGTTGTACTCGGCAGTGTCTAAGGCGGGGCGGCAGCTCGTCATCGAAAATATGCTGGGGCCTTCGCTGACGGTGGGTGAGCGGGAGCGGCCCCTGCTGCGGACCGTGGAAGAATGTCAGGAACTTTTTGCCCGCTTTCCTGATCAGGTCGGCATTGCAGTGGACATGAACCATATTGCACATCCCGAGCGCCTGCTCTTGGCTTTTGGGCCACGCGTCAAGACGCTGCATGTCGCGGATGGGGACGGAACCAAGGAAAGTCACTATTTACCCTGTAATGGCAAGGGACAGAATGACTGGAATAAGATCTTTGCCGTCCTGGAAAAAATTAAATATAAAGGTGTATTCATGTTTGAGTGCCATTATGAAACCACAACGCAGCTGGTCGAATGTTACCGTCAGCTGCAGCAGAATTATAGTAGTACAAAACAATAAGCAGGTTCAAAAACATTGATTATAATGAAAAAATCGTTATATATTTTTATGGTTCTATTTTTTGCCCTAGGCATACAGAGCTGTAAAAAAGATAAAGTCGAAAGTGAGCAGCGGCTCCTGATCGACCGGGATTATATGGAAGTCGGCAGTAGGGCCGATACCTATCAGTTGGATATCTTGGCGAATGCGGCGGTTACCGTAAGCAGCGACAAAGACTGGATCAAACTCGATAGTACGGTGTATCCCAAAGGGAAAAATAAGATCCGGTTTTCTGTTTCGAAAAATTCGGAAGACGAACGTTCGGCGACTTTGCTGCTCAGGCTGAACGATAATCTATCGCAGGAGATCTTGATTTTGCAGGAATCCGGAAAAGTTCCCGTTTTTTATGTGACTCCTGGGGGCAAAGGAGATGGTAGTTCCTGGAGTAGTGCTACTGACCTCGGTCAGGCACTCGAAAAAGCAACGACAGGCAGTACGCTATTCCTGGCCGAGGGGACCTATGTTCCAACGCGGACCATTCGTAATGGTGACGCCAATGAGGAATCGGACAAAACCATAGAGATCGCAAAGAATGTCAGCCTGATCGGTGGATATGCGGCCAATGCCAAACCTGGAGATCAGCCCAATCCAGCGCTGTATAAAACCATCTTTCACGGAAAGCTTTCCAGTGGAAAATCGGTGTTTCACACGGTCACGGTGACGGCAACTCCGGATCCTGAAAACCAGGTTAGGCTGGAAAACATCAGCATCAAAGGAGGCAATGCCACCGACCGCAGTGCCAGTACGACGATCGACAACATTAAATTCAGCCGTGGCCAAGGGGGCGGTATGTTGATTGGGATGGCTCGGGTCCTGCTCAAAAATGTGGATGTGGTCGACAATAAAGCGACCGCAGATAAGGGAACTGCAGGTTTTGCTGCCGGCATCTACGCGTTTTCAGGAGCCCAGCTCAGGTTGGAAAACTGTCGCATCAACAATAATAGCAACAGCGGAAATAATGGCGGCGGACTATGGATCGCCGATGGTTCACTGATTGCCTACGATAGCCAGTTTAATCACAATAGCGCCAAAGGCACCGCAGGAGGCGTACACGCCTATCCAAATGCGGATATTACACTCTATAATTGTGAGGTGATCGGGAATTCAAATACATCCTATGGAGCAGGGGTTTATCTGCGTGAAAAATCAAAAGGGATATTTGTTAATTGCCTGCTGGCTGAAAATTCGAGCACATCAGCCAATGGCGGCGGCGGACTGATGCTGTATGATAACAGTCAGGCAGACGTGATCAGTACCACCATTACCAAAAATGCTGTTGTTGGTCCTGGCGGTGGGGTCTATCGACGCAGTAATGTCAACAACCTGACTTTGATCAATTCGATTGTATCGGGCAATACCCAGGCGGGCAGTTCTACCGATGTTGATGCTTATTCAGATAACATTGCTGTTGTTCCACGGATACAGCACGCGGTTGCAGCGCAAGCGGTGTATGCTGCTGATGGAAGCATTGTTCCAAAAGTAAGCTTTGAACCTGCTGCCATGCTGAATCCGGATTACCTGCCCATCGGTGCCGAAAATCCGGCCATGAGCTATGGTTTAAGTTCAGCCGGACTGCTGGAGCTTGCCAAGAAATACACGCCGGCATTGGACGATAGTCGCATGCAACAAGATATCAATAATAACCCGCGCTCTTCTACTTGGATGGGTGCAAAAGTGAAATAAGATGAAACAATTAAGCTGTCTATTTATCCTTACCATGCTTTTATTGGGCAACAGCTGGGCTGCTGCGCACAAAAACATCCTACTGTTATTAGGTTCAGCCGATCCTGAAGTACTGGCTCAGCGGGTAGATGTTGCTGCGCAGCTTTACCGTATCCGGCCGATGGATGCTATCGTGGTGTCTGGAGGTTGTGGTGCGCACGGTTCCAAGATTTGCGAAGCTTCGTCCATGGCGATGCAATTGGCCAACAAGGGCGTGCCCGCGGCATTGATCTTCAAGGAGGAAAACTCCAAGACGACGGTGCAGAACTACATTTTTAGCAGGCGCCTCAAAAATAACGCTGGCGAGCGAATCATACAGCCCGGAGATACCGTGTATGTTGTTTCCAACCACTGGCATGCTATTGTTGTCGCTGCCCGCCTGCAAAAATACGATGGGGTGAAAGCGAAGTTTTTTATTGAAGGTGCTATACAGCCCAAAAAAGAAGACCGTCTTGATTATGCCGGAATATTTAACGCTTACGATGACAATCACCTTTTTACGTTAAAAGGCACCTGGCTGACTCCGGAAGCGGTATGGACAAAAAAAGACAGTACCTATTACCTGACGCAGGATATCGTCTACACAACGGATGCAGCTAACAGCAGCTATAGCGTCAGTCCTGTGGAAAAGCTGTTTCCTTTTCTGAAAGGCAGTTCAGAGTTTAATCCACCAATATATATCGATGAGTCCACCGCATGGTACATCTTATTCGACGGATATTGCCGTAAAGTTTCAAAAAAAGACTATAAGGTACTGGACGAACAGCCTATTCAGGAATGGCTGAAGCTGCCAGACACATTGAACTGGAGCCAAATCAATACCGGGTATATCCAGGGAAAATCCCTGGTACTGATCGGAAAGGACAAAGTACTATTGGCGGAGCGAAAAGGAAAGACCTTTCAGTATGTCCGGGATACCGTGCCGCAACACTATTTTGTCAACTGGCCCTATAGCTGGGGCGCGGGCAATGTCAGTGCGGCAAGATTGCTGCCGGGAGAAAATAAGCTCATCTTGTACCGCAATATGGAGTCCGCCGTATGCACTATTGACCAGAAAACAATTGAAAAAGCGATGCCATTAAAATTAAAGTGGATCGGTGAAATAAAGTAAAAACAGATGAAAAGAAATTTTATATACAGCTTATTGCTGCTTTTTCTTGTTATTTCATGCAAGAAAAATGAGGGCGGAACGCAGCTGCCCTATGATTACAGTATTCCCCAGGAGGAAGATCTGGCGGAGATTATCAATACGACTGCCTGGAATACAAAAACGGTTGCCGACGGTGTCGTGTGGAAGTATTACCAATTTCCGCGGATATTTGATTCCAAACAATATGTCAATGTATTTGAGATCGATCTGAAGAAAGGCATGCAGCTGGAAATTCCCTATGTCAAGACCGGATTTCTAAAAACAAGTGCTGCTGCCACGGCTAAGGGCGCTTTGGTTGCATTCAATGGCAGTTACTTTAATACCAGTACAGGCGGATCAACCGTATTTTTCAAATACGATGGCCAGGTGATCAATCAGACTGTGAATGGATTTAATAGCTACCGCGAAAACGGGGCATTTACCTTTACCGGGCAGGGCTATCAGATTGTGCCTAAGCCGGCAGGAGGCTGGGGGACGCTGAGCGCTACCGCTGCACTGGCTGGCGGCCCGTTGTTGATGCAGAATGGTCAGGTGCTGGAGCAGTTGAACGTAGATTTCAATACCAGCAGACATCCCCGAACAGCAGTAGGGCTTACCAAGGACAATAAGCTGATCGTAGCTGTTATCGATGGGCGTTCGTCGCAGTCACAGGGACTGACGATCCCCCAGCTGGGCGAGTTAATGGCCGCATTGGGTTGCACTTCCGCATTAAACTATGATGGCGGCGGTTCCTCCACAGCCTGGGTGAAGGGCGAAGGTGTGGTCAACTATCCTTCAGATAATGGAAAGTTTGACCATGAAGGTGAACGCGCTGTGGCCACGGTATTTACAGTGAAATAAAAAATCGATACTTTTATAGATAGACGGCCATCTCATGGATAAGATGAGATGGCCGCTATGAAGTGATAATGATTTCTATTGCTATTAATTGAAACATCATGAAAAAAAAGACAGGTATCCTATTCTTCCTCGCCCTGGTTTGCGGCTCGGTATCTTCATACGCCCAACAGGTTATTCCGTCTGCTAAATTTGCGCTGCAGGGAAGAGCTTTTGAAAATGCGCCAAAATTTCATCGGATAGATACAGCGAAGTACAGCGAACTTCCAGCTGCGGTAAAGAAATTATATACCCATGCTGCAGGAATGTTTATCACGTTTAAGAGCAATACCAGCAAATTATCTTTACGCTGGAAGACGGTCGATGCCGCGCTGGGCAATAATTCCACGCCGATTATGTCGCGGGGTTTTGATGTATATGTAAAAGAAGCCAGCGGCTGGCGATTTGCAGGGGTAGCCCGTCCCGATCTTAACCTGGCGGAAAGTAAGGCTACGCTGGTCGAAGATATGGCTGCGACAGAGAAAGAATTTCTTATTTATTTTCCGCTATATAAAGAGCTATTGGATTTTGACCTGATTATTGACGACAAAGCCAGCTTTGTTGGTACCAGACAGTCGTTTGCTAAAAAGGTCGTGATCTATGGTTCCAGCATTGTCCATGGAGCGTCCGCGAGCCGTCCGGGATTAGCCTATCCAGCGCAATTGGGGCGCCGGCTGAATGCCAACGTGATCAATATGGGCGTGAGCGGCAATGCCCGCATGGAGCCTGCTGTGGCCGATATGCTGAGTGCTATTGACTCCATGGATCTGCTCATTATGGATTGTGTGCCCAATAGTAGCCCTGATGAAGTACAAGAACGCACGTTTAATTTTGTGGAACGGATCCGTCGGTCCCATCCCCAGTTACCCATCTTGTTGATAGAGAGCATTACGCGTCAGGTCGGTAATTATAATTTAAAATGGCATGCGCGATTGACCGAGCAGAACAGGAATTTTAAGCTAGAGTATGAGCGATTGCTGCAGGCAGGTTATAAAAATTTGTATTATATACCCACGGATCATTTAATAGGTGATGATTCCGAAGGAACAGTGGATGGCACCCACCCAACAGATGTAGGATTTGAAAGGATGCTTAAAATAATCGGGCCTAAAGTAGAGGCTATCCTAGAAAAATAGTGCGTAAATCTCCAGCTCTCGACCACTACTTCGGAAGTAATCGCTGACTTTCAGAAACACAATGTCATAGGGGCCTGTCAGTTCGCAGACTCAGCTATGTATTTATAAACCCATTAAAAACCACATCTAGCGCTGTGGTTCTTTTAACGTCAAAAGGGCCTGATTCTCTAGAGTGCCCCCAAAAGTTTAGACAAATTTAGTTATTAGATTTGTTATTATAATGAGCTCGATATTCCATCGGGCTCATTCCGTTTAAATTGAGTTTTATCCTTTTGTTGTTATAATAATCGATATAGTCTCTGATATCTTTTTTAAGTTGATCACTTGATTCATATTTTTTTTGGTAATAGAGCTCTGATTTTAGAATCCCGAAAAAGTTCTCGATTATAGCATTGTCCAGGCAATTTCCTTTTCGGGACATGCTCTGTATAATCCCTTTTTGTTTTAGTTTTTTTTGGTATTGTACCATTTGGTACTGCCATCCCTGGTCGGAATGTAGAATGAGTCCACAGGAGTCCGTATCAAGTTTTCCTATGGCCTTATCAAGCATGTCCATTATCCCTGGAAAGTTTGGTCGATCACTTAAGTTATAACTAATGATCTCCTGATTGAACAGATCGATGATCGGTGAAAGATATAATTTTTTATCCTTTACCCTGAATTCGGTAACATCGGTAGACCATTTTTGAAAGGGTTTGGCAGCTTTGAAATTTCTCTCAAGGACGTTTTGTGCTATCTTTCCGGGCTCACCTCTATAGGAACGGTATTTTTTCACCCTGACCGAACTTTTCAGACCGAGATCCCCCATCAGTCTATAGACAGTCTTGTGGTTTATTTTATACCCATCCTTACGAATACTCAGTGTGATCCGACGATACCCATATCTGCCCTTATGAACACTATAGGTACTCTTGATCGCCTCTTTGAGCTGGGTATATTTGTCCTGTCGGCCACCATCCCTGAGATAATAATAAAAGGTACTCCTTGCCATTTTCATGCAGCTCAGAAGAATCTCTAAGCTAAACCTTGGCCTTAGTTCCATCATGGCTTGTGCTTGCTGTCTTTTTGAACTAAGGCATGTAACTTTTTTAGCAGAGCATTTTCCGCTCGTAAGTACTCCAGCTCCTGCTCAAGTTGTTCTTCCTTAGTCAGGGGAACTTTAGAAGCGGGCTTCTTTCTTTTGTTGGGTGATTTGTCGTTCTTTTCCATCGGTGACCGGCCTTTAACCTGGGGCTTTAACCCCTCAAAACCATGTGCTTCAACCTGCTTCCGCCAATTAACGATAATAGAAGGACTCGGAAGATTGAAGCGCAGCATGGCCTCCATCAAAGATAGAGATTCTTCTTGGATTGTTTGGAGAACCGAGATTTTAAAGGACTGCGGATAGACTGCATTACCTCCGCGGGGCTTGAGGCCTTCAATGCCAAACGACTCGAATTGCTTGTACCAACGCCGGACCATATCATAGGATAGAGAATGTTCTTTAGCGATGCTTCTTGCTGAACAATAACCATCAGCGATCCGATCGACAAGACTAAGTTTGAATTCCAAACTATGTTTTTTGTTTTTTCTCATAAAAATGCCCCCAGAAAGTGTCTAACTTTTTGGGGGCATTGCATCTCATCAGACCCTTT
>NZ_MTCM01000009.1 GCF_002000245.1 Sphingobacterium sp. CZ-UAM
GATGGTATTGCCGTAACAGGTGGGAGAGTAGGTCGGTGCCTTTTTTTACACGGAAGCCCTTGCTGGAAACAGTCAAGGGCTTCTTTCGTTTGCATACTTTTGCTGCTGCTGTTTTTCCCATTATACAATTAGTAATTCTAAGAGATATTATCTAATTTAGTTATTACAGCAATGTATACATGATGAAAACTAAACAGATATCCTTACTCGGTATTTTACTCGTATTTTTCCTTATCAGCAATAGCCTAAAAGTGCAGGGACAGTCATTGGATGATGGTGTTCTGCGTATATTGGCCATCGGGAACAGTTTTTCGGAGGACGCGATTGAGCAGAATCTGTATGAATTGGCCAAAGCTGGAAAGAAAAAAATCGTAATTGGTAATCTCTATATCGGTGGTGCTCCATTGAGCTTGCATGTAAGTAATGCGAAGGAAGATAAGCCGGCTTATCGCTATCGGAAGATCAATTTGGAAGGGCATATGTCCGAGAAGGCAAACGAACGGCTATCAGAGGCTTTGGTTGACGAAGCTTGGGATTACATCAGTTTCCAGCAGGCGAGCCCGCTTTCAGGAGATTATGACTCCTATGCGAAAGATCTGCCACTTTTGTATGATTATGTCACAAAACATGTGAAGTATCCGGAGACGCACTATATATTGCATCAAACCTGGGCTTATCAAAATGGTTCGACACATGAAGGTTTTGTTCGCTATAACCGTGATCAGAATGCGATGTATACGGCCATTGTAAATACTTCTCAGGAAGTCTTTAACTGGGGGAATTTTCATGTATTGGTACCTTCGGGTACTGCTATCCAGAATGCGCGGTCCAGCTATTTAGGCGATCAATTCACACGAGATGGCTATCATCTTAACCTTGATTATGGCCGTTTTGTTGCGGCCTGTACCTGGTACGAAGCGCTATTTAAAGAAAACGTTGTCAATAATGCTTTTTTGCCACTTAAAGTAAGCTATATTGAAGGACAGATAGCACGGGAGGCCGCACATCAAGCCGTGAGATCTCCTTATGGAGTTACTGTATTGAAGGATTTTCAATTAATGAAATAATATATTTATATGAGTATTAAAAAAAGCTATTTAATCGAATTGGATCACGAAACAAAAAATACCAGACGTGTTTTGGATCGGATACCAAATGAAAAACTGGATTGGCGACCGCACGAAAAATCAATGACTTTAGGGGAGCTCGCAGCCCATGTTGTGGAGTTACATGGTTGGGTGTCTAAAGCGATACCAAAGGATGCATTTGATTTTAAGGTAGATTATCATCCACTGAAAGTATCTTCGGTAGAAGAACTGAAATTGATTCTTTCTGAAGGGTTAAAGACAAACAAAGCCGCCATAGAAAATATAGCAGAAGATGACTGGTATAAGGACTGGGTGTTAAAATCTGGAGATTATGAAATAGCACGTTTACCACGCGCTGGCGCCATACGTTTTATTGTTAATAACCATATTGTCCATCACCGTGGACAGCTGACTGTATATTTACGGTTACTCGGCATTCCGGTGCCCGGATTATACGGACCTTCGGCAGATGAACCAATGCCCAGTATATAATACCATTTTGAATATAGTATAGAAAAATAGATATAAAAATAAAGGGGATCAATTTGATCCCCTTTATTTTTATATGCTTGATTGCCTAATTATTTAGCCAATTCTTCAGCGATTGCTTTTCCGATCTCAGCTGGAGATTCAACTACACGGATACCACACTCACGCATGATTTTCATTTTTGCGGCAGCAGTATCATCAGCACCACCAACGATTGCACCAGCATGGCCCATACGACGTCCTGGAGGCGCTGTTTGACCAGCGATAAAACCTACAACAGGTTTAGTACCGTGTTCCTTGATCCAACGTGCAGCTTCAGCTTCCATTCCACCACCGATCTCGCCGATCATGATGATAGCTTCAGTTTCTGGGTCATTCATTAATAATTCAACAGCTTCTTTAGTTGTTGTACCGATGATAGGGTCACCACCGATTCCGATAGCTGTCGTGATTCCTAATCCAGCTTTTACAGTCTGATCTACTGCTTCATAAGTTAAAGTTCCCGATTTAGAAACAACACCTACGTTACCTTTTTTGAAGATAAATCCTGGCATAATACCGATTTTAGCTTCACCTGCAGTGATAATACCGGGGCAGTTAGGACCGATCAAACGAGATTTTTTGTCGCTCAAGTAAGATTTTACCTGGATCATGTCTTTTGTAGGGATACCCTCAGTAATACATACAATCACTTCGATACCCGCAGCGGCAGCTTCCATGATTGCATCTGCAGCAAATGCTGGAGGTACAAAGATAATAGAAACATTAGCTCCTGTAGCGTCTACTGCATCTTGAACAGTGTTGAATACAGGACGGTCTAAGTGTTGTTGACCACCTTTACCAGGAGTCACACCACCAACTACATTTGTTCCGTACTCAATCATTTGAGTCGCATGGTAAGTACCTTCGTTTCCAGTGAAACCTTGAACGATTACTTTTGAATCTTTATTAACTAATACACTCATTTCTTCTTTAAATTTTGCACACAAATCTACTATTTTGCTTTCTAAAATGGAAGTAATGTGGATACGAATATGACCTTTATTGATAAATTTTTAGTTCAGATTGCGTTTTTGGATAAAATCCCAAAGGATAATGCCAATTGCGACAGATACATTAAGCGAATGCTTGGTGCCATATTGAGGGATTTCGATACAACTGTCGATCTTTTCCATCACCGCTTCATCTACACCATTAACCTCATTTCCAAAAATTAACGCATACTTTTTATCGGACTTTGGCTCAAATTGATGTAACATGACACTATCATCGGCTTGTTCGATGGCAATGATTGTATAGCCTTCCAATTTTAGCTGCGTTACGACATCGGTCGTTTCTGTATGGTATTCCCAAGACACAGATTGCGTTGCACCTAAAGCCGTTTTTTCGATTTCCCGGTGCGGCGGCGTTCCGGTAATACCACATAAATATATTTTTTCAATGGCAAATCCGTCGGCTGTACGAAAGGCTGAACCTACGTTGTGCATACTGCGAACATTGTCCAAAACGATTGCGATAGGTGTTTTTTCTTGCTTTTTAAACGATTCAACGTCTGTACGTTGAAGTTCATCCATCGATAATTTTTGCATGTTGCAAATATACTAAACCTAAAAAATAAAATAGATTTTGAATATTGAAAATAAGGTGTTATTTTTGCAGTCCGAATTACAAGAAAAAATTGAATAAAAATTAGCTAAAAAAAATGGCAAATCATAAATCAGCGATCAAAAGAATTAGAGCAAACGCTACTAAACGTTTAAGAAACCGTTACCAAGCAAAAACTACTCGTAACGCGATTAAAAAATTACGTCACACAACTTCTGCAGAAGAAGCAAAAACATTGTTACCACGCGTAATTTCTATGCTTGATCGTTTGGCAAAGAAAAATGTGATCCACAAGAAAAAAGCTTCTAACAACAAATCTAAGTTAACTAAATTCGTTAACGGTTTAGCGTAAGCTTTCTGTATAGATATTGAGGGGTACAGCTCGCTGTATCCCTTTTCTTTATGTTATATACTTTGGATTTCTCTTTCCAAGCGAATAGTAATAAAAAAAAGCATCGGTACTGATGCTTTTTTTTATTTATCGTTGATAGATTATTGCTTTAAATTGGGTAACAATTCCGCAATGACCTTTTTCAATTTATTGGGATCCTTCATATAAGGTTCCAGATCATATAGCTCCACTTTTTTGAAATCGATCGGATGGCTTTCACTTTGTAGAGAAATAGTTCCTTTTTTCAATAACTGTCCGTCTTTTTTTACTGCAGGATCAAAATCGGTCACATTGCCTCCCCCGATTTGAGGTTTCGTATATTGCAATACCACTTTGTCTTCCATAATATGTTGTACAAGTGAATCACCCAATACCAGAAAATCAGCTGTTACCCATTGGTCTCCAGCATATGTCTTTGACGTTGAGCTGATGCAGTGTGGTGTAAATAGTTTGTTGTCGATAACGACGTTTGTTCCAGGGGTACACAGATTACTCGTTGTGCGTTCGTCTTTGCCATTACCTCCTAAGAGCTGGCCTTCGATAGATATGGGGAAATCTTGATCCACACCCATAGTTTTAGGATCTTGTCCATGTAGCATAGCCCCGCTGTTACGCCAGGCCCAGCCCTCACCTCCCGGTGCCTGTTCGCCTACAAAACGATAGGTGACACGTAATAAATAAGCAGAAAATTCTTTATCATAGAATAGATGGCCATATTGAAAATTGAAGTTGTCGTAACCATCATATCTGACTTTTAATAGACCATCTTCGACACGAAATGTGTTTTTGTAGTTATCACCAACCTTGTGATTTCGAATTTTAGGAGTCCAATTTTTTAAATCTTTCCCATTGAACAATTGAATGGGTTTAGGTTTTTTGTCTTGAGAATTGCCAAATACGGAAGTGCTGAGTAATAAAATTCCAGCACCATAGATAATATGTTTGAATTTCATCCTGAATTAGGTTTATTGACCTAAATTAGGGAAACATTTTTAAATAAGCAATTCTTTTTGCTTGACATACTCGCTGGGACGAATACCTACCACTTTATTGAATGTATTGCTAAATGTTGGTAAGCTATTATACCCAACTTTCAGAGCCACTTCATTGACACTTAGTTTTTCATCCAATAGTAACTTGAGCGCAGTCAACATTCTCAGGATGGTATAGTATTGGATAAATGACATATTCAATTCCTTCTGAAAGAGTCTTGCCAATGTGCGTTCGCTGATATTAAAGAGGCTTGCAAGTTTTTTGAAACTTACATTTTCTTCGATATTTTCTTCTAGGTAAGTAACAATGTCTTTTAATTTCTGATGGCTTGGATAAGGCAAAGCCAAAGGAAGTTCGTGCAACGATAACTCAGGTAGAATCAGTTTAAATGCAGTTGCCAAACTATATTTCGGTTCTTCTACTGGGAATATATTGCCATTCCAACGGTTGGTAAACATGATCAATTCAATTAATAGATCGTTTACAGGGTAGATCCCCATTTTGCTGTAGAATGCTGTATCATTATTCGTTTTTGGAAAATAAAGATTACGCATCACTACCTCAGGGGTGCTTGGATGAATACTGTGCTTGATTCCAGCAGGAATCCATAGATAATGCCGGGCAGGGAGAAAATATGATTTTTCATCTGTTTTTATAAAAACAACACCACCTTCTGTATATAAAAATTGATCCTTTTCATGACAATGCTCAGTGATATGATTTTCTGCTATGATAGCGTGATGGCAATAGATGCTATCTTCAAATGAATCAACCTCTGTCATGTAATAGCGGTTGACATATTTCGCATCGCTCTTTGTATCTTGTATGTTCATTTTTCCTATAAAACTACGCCGCAAAGGTAAGACTTTTTTGCTAGACCTGACCGTATGGCGATTAAAGTGAGTGTATGCTTACAATAAAATTGCAATTAAATAGCAAGCGAGTTAGTATTTACTTACTTGAATTTTAATTTATTATTTATAAGTGACTGAAAATTAGGTTTATATGAAATTTGATTCTGTTTTCATGAAATAGCATGAAATATTTTTTTTGGGTATATTGTTGAAATACAGTTTGTTAATACTGGTTAGTCTCTATTGAATAATTTTGTGTCAAATGGTAATAAATTCACGCTAGAAAAAAGCGTTAAAATTGTTTGTTTTGGAGATGTTTACGGGAGCCAAATATCTTTCGAAATAGCAAGTGAAAATAGGTTTCAATTTCTTAAGTTTACATGAATAGCTTAAAAAAAATAAAATTATAGGGATTATGGCTTACGAAAGGATAAAAATTCAGAGCTTACACGATAAGGTTATTACAGCGACTGAAGCAGCAAAATTATTTAAGGACGGTATGGTTGTTGGGTCAAGCGGTTTCACTAAAGCTGGCGATAGCAAAGTTGTATTACCAGCTCTTGCTGAAAGAGCCAAAGAGGATCCTTTAAAAATAACATTGATTACAGGAGCTTCTTTAGGGCATGGTACAGACGGTAAGTTGGCTGAGGCTGGAGCCTTATCCAAACGGATGCCTTTTCAAGTAGATCGTACCCTCCGCAATAAGATCAATGCTGGAGACGTACTTTTTATTGATCAGCATTTAAGCGAGACGGCTGAACTGCTGCACAATAAAAATCTTCCACAAGTTGATATCGCTGTTTTAGAGGTTGCTGCGATCGAATCCGACGGTAGTATAGTTCCAACGACTTCGGTTGGAAATTCAGCTACCTTTGCCGCATTGGCAAAACAGGTGATTTTGGAAGTCAATACCGCTATACCGACCACGATTAAAGGGATACATGATATCTATCAGGCAGAGGACTATCCGCGCCGTAATGTGATCCCTATTGTAGCCCCTGAAAATAAAATTGGTCGAAAGACAATCCCATTGGATCCTAGTAAAATTGTGGGTATTGTATTTACCAATGAGTTGGATAGCCCGGCCGATATCGCCGAACCAGACGTCAAAACAACAGCAATAGCAAAGCATATATTGGCTTTTTTTGAAACTGAAGTGGAACTCGGACATCTATCCGAGAGTTTGATGCCTCTCCAGGCTGGCATTGGGAAAGTTGCTAATGCGGTACTGACAGGTTTTATCCATAGTAAATTCCATAATTTAACCATGTTTTCGGAGGTATTACAGGATAGTACATTTGACTTAATTGATGCAGGTAAACTGGATTTTGCGTCGGCTTCTTCCATTACTGTATCCGCAGAATGTTATTCACGTGTATTTGACCATTTGGACAAGTACCGCGACAAGATCGTGTTGCGCCCCCAAAACATATCCAACACACCTGGATTGATCAAACGTTTGGGGATTATTGCGATTAATACAGCGATAGAATTTGATATTTATGGCAATGTAAACTCCACGCATACTTCAGGCACCAACATTATGAATGGAATAGGAGGCTCTGGAGATTTTGCACGGAATGCCTACTTAAGCATCTTTGTCACACAAGCAGCTTCTAAGGGCGATACGATTTCCCATATTGTTCCTATGGTATCTCATGTGGATCATACCGAGCATGATGTCGATATTTTGGTGACAGATTATGGTTTGGCTGATTTGCGAGGCTTGGCACCTCGCGAAAGAGCTAAGGTTATCATTGAAAATTGTGTACATCCGGATTTCAAAGCACAACTATTGGATTATTATAATCGTGCCTGTGAGCGGGGAGGACATACGCCACATTTATTGGAGGAAGCGTTCAGTTGGCATATCAACTTAAGAGAAAAGGGAACGATGAAGAAAGATTAATCGCATATATTGCAGCAATTAAAAAAGAATAGGGCTACTGAGGATTCAGTTAGCTCTATTCTCTTTTAATTTGGATCTATCCTCCCAGGGGTTCGTTTCAGATATTTTATCATTTGGGACTCGCCTTTATTTTTCTGACAGTGTTAATATTAAAACAATTATTCTGCTCACTGTTTTGTTTTAAATCTTCAATTCCCAATAGGGGCAGTTGTTACTTTTCAAGACCTTTTCGCTAATCCAATTGTATTGGCGCTTTTGAAATATTTACATACGTTTACCTATTCGTGAGACTTTCTTGCTGTTATCTATAATGATTGTGCTACTTTGTTCCGATTGAGACCGATGATAATTTTCGTCCGAAACCATTGCTTGGTCTCTGGCGACTCAATCTGTTTTCGGTAGCGTTCTATGATTGTAGGATGGAATTTAGCGATGGTTTTGGCACCCCAACCGATTCCTTTTTTGACATGGAAATCCGTCGCATCAGATAGCGAAAGTAAAAGCCCGAACATTGTTTCCGTAAATTTTGGTGAAAGACCTTTCTTTACCGCGTAATGTGTCGCTACCCCGATCGTACGGACAATCCATTTGTCTGAATAATTGGTCAATTGTTCTAATAAAGGTACTGTTT
This sequence comes from Sphingobacterium sp. CZ-UAM, assembly GCF_002000245.1. Classification (GTDB taxonomy): domain Bacteria; phylum Bacteroidota; class Bacteroidia; order Sphingobacteriales; family Sphingobacteriaceae; genus Sphingobacterium. Next base: position 7,961 of record NZ_MTCM01000009.1, read on the forward strand.
TTTCAGGGAATGTCAAGAGCGCATGTCCAAGGGCACGTTCACCTACGATATCGCATATATACCATTGATCTCCGATGACAATATACGTACAAGCTCTTTGGATCGACTGTTCAAGATGTAAAGGCAGACGTAGTTGCAAGATTATGCCTGCAATAACATAACTTCCCATTTCGTTCGTCGCGACCAGTGTATCCGTAAAGGCCAACTGTTCATTTTCAGGTATCCATAATGCCATTTCCATTGCTGCGAATTCCAAAAGGGGAAAGCTAACTTTCTTTTTCAATAACCCTTCATGTATTGCCATAAGGAGTGCATTTTGCCCTTGATGTTTCCAACAGAATTTTGCCTGCTCCAGAATCTCTCTGACACGGACCTTACTGGTGATCTTTTCCATTGGCACTATTTGATCCATTATTCTTGGTCTTTATAGATATTCCAGAAATTGTAATCCGTCATTGGCGCATCCGTTATACCGATATTGCGGCCCATCGTGACGATCTGTCCGCGATGATAGGTACCATGGATAATCAAATGCTGAATATACTCATATTTCGAAAAATCACACTGAAACCACGGCGATTCTACTTTGACATTTTTTTCCAAATCCTCTTCAGACAAGCCTTCTACATATTCAAGTATAGTTTGCGAACTCTCCCTAATGGCGTCAAAGATATCTTCTTTTTTACTGAATACTTTTTCAAAATCAAAATCATTACGTTCCGAAATATGGCTCCACCAATACTCCTGTGTCTGCCAGATATGGTGCAATGTTTTTAAGATCGTCGGAAAGCTCGATGGGACTTCTTGATTGAGTTGCTCATCTGACTTGGTACCTAACCAATCCAGATACTTGTTGACTACCCAGTTGTTGTATTGTACGCTTTTGATGATTAATGTTTTTAAGCTCATAATTTTTGGTTTATAGTTTTGTAAATCTTTTTAAACTTTTTACGTAAATATAAATTTTTCCGGTTAGATTTTTTTATTTACCATAATACGCCAGTTCCGATCGATAGAAATCCTGATCGGGATGCTGGCCTATCCGGTTAATTGGGTTCAATTCTTTTGTATTTTAGTCATCCAGTGCTTTCAAAAAAGCGATGATCTTTGCTGTTTCTTTTTCGGTCAACCCCAGACTATCAGTGGGAAGAGTCTGGTTGTCGAGTTTAAACCCGAACTGTTGACCACCGCCTTTGTTGTAAAAGTCCATAACCTGCTCCAAGGTCGTATATCCTCCATTATGCATGTAAGGGGCGGTTTTGGTAATATTACGTATGGTAGGTGTCTTGAATGCATATTGCAGCTGCGATACGGTAGCATGATAGCGGCCTCTTCCACGATCAGGATCCAGCATATGGTTTCGGTAGTCTGTGGCGATTCCGAGTACTTCAGATTCGGTCTTTGCGTATTCTGGTGGTACAGTTCCATTAAATAATGGTACAAAATGGCAGGTCGCACATTTAGCCTTTCCAACAAACAGGTTGAAACCCTCTTTTTCCTGGGAAGTCAATAACTGTGATTCACCACGCATATAACGATCAAAGCGCGAACTAAATTTCGCGAGTGAACGGACATAACTGGCCAGTACATTTTGTAATTGCCAGACAGCAATAGTATCACTTTTAAAGATCTTTTGAAATTCTCCGATATAAGTTTTGTGCTGATTCAGACGTCTGGCAATTTGATCCATATTGCCATGCATTTCATCCTTATTGGTAATGACATCCATACTTTGTCCTTCAAGATCTTCGCTGCGCATATCCCAGAACTGCCCATGCTGATAGTTGCTGTAGGAGAGGGCGGGGGTATTCCGATCCATTTTGGCTCCAGACATAGTCGTTGGTACCTTGAGCCCATCGGTAAAAGCTTTCTCCGGATGGTGACAGGAAACACAAGAGCGGCTCCCATTACCAGAAAGAATATTGTCTCTGAATAGTTTTGCCCCCAAAGTTACTTTCCCTGTGTTCATCATATGTCGGTCGGATGGGACAAAAAAATCAGGGTTAAAGGCATTTTTACTGAATAGATTGGAAGCTTCGGGCGAAATCGGATGACTAACGTTTAAGTATGGGATATTCTCCAGTTTCCGAAATTTAAACAGTGCATCAGCTATTTTATTGAGATGCTGATCCATAAAATTGAGGTAATCAAATTGATCTTTGGGAGTACCTTCGCCTAATTTTTCGTTGGCTATTTTGATTAAGTTCTGCACGGTATCAATTTCTTTCGGATGATTGACCTGACCTTGGATTTGGTCAAGAACAGCGGCAATGCCATTTAAGGCGTCTATCGACTCTACCAAACCTCTGCCCGATACCGGTGTGTCAAAACCTGTGATCCCCAGTGTGGTGATACGGAATACCTGATTACGTAAGGCCTCTATTAACTGCGGAAGCGAGAGGGAGTTGACTTCAAAATAGGTGTCAATAGCCAGGGATTTGCTTTTCAGCTTCTTTAAGAAAATAAGTGTCTGCTGTTTTTCTGCACTATTGTAGTTTGGATAGAAATACTCTTCCAGGGTCTGTAGGCCCTCAGCTTCGATAACGGTATTTTCTTCCAGTTCGATTTCGTCTAAATTTGGCCCATTTAAAAAGCGGGCGGTCGTTGGCATAAAATAGGCAACTGCCCATTCCATGGATTTGTAGGTCGAGCGCAGACTGTCAAAACCCGATTGCAATACTTTCTCATCCAGATCCTGCTCTACACGCAAGATCTGATCATTAATCCGTTTGTCAAATTGCTTATTGATCGCTAATACCGTTTGTCTGACCTCTTTTAGATCTTGTGGATCTGAATCCTGATTTCCCTTGCACATGATAGCCAGCATGACAACAGCAAGCAGGCCTACAACCATCCAATATTTCATTTATTTTTATCTTTTTTACTCCGATAAAATAATAATAAGGGTATCCTTTCGTGTGAAAGGGATACCCTTATTGCATATTCGTACTTTTATTTCGTGTTAGCGCTGAACATTACGAATGAGGACAACCTGTCCGCCTTCCTTATTGCTGATTACTTTAGAACCATCTGCGTTTTCAAATTTATCATCCTGCCATGTATGTGAGTGGATATTCACCGCAAATGTATTTGGGATACCAACCAAGTTCGATACATCGGTCATAGCACCAAATTCCCACGAACCAAATTTACCTAGTTTACCACTTTGATTATATTTGTTCTACCAATCCGTATTATTGCGTTCATGTTTCATGTTTAACCAAGGCTTATATGTTTTGTTGGCCATGTTGTATTGCCAGATGTAAGAGTCATGTTTCGCATCGGAGTAATAAGAATCTCCATCTTCCTGGATGTAAACAAAGTTTTCCGTCACGCAGAGGTTATCTGGATTGATCAGGTTTTGTCCTGGATCAGAATCTCCTTCAGCAATAACTTCAAGCTGGCCTTTAAGCATATTTTTTGCATCCAGATTAAGTTTGTACACACGTCCCCACATGGTAAACCCTTCTGTTGGTTTTACGCCGTCGCTAGACTGTCCGGTGGCTGTGAAATAGAGTTCACGCCCCTTACCGGCCCCTTTTCGGTAATCCACATCTTCCACTCTGGAGAATCGGATTGCTTTATTGTCCAGGTTCTGTTTATTGATTTCTTTACCCGTCAGATCTTTTGCATTTGGGATTTCAACAAATTCCACAGCATAAGATTCCCCTTTTTTCATGTTCATCTCGGTGATATCATTGTTGCTGCGTTTTAAGGCGTATAACTTTCCGTTATCGAGATCACCCTGTTTGTCGGATACATAAAGTATCAATTGCCCAGCAGATTGGTGGCCTGAACTATAGGATTGGTCCTCACCGATAATAATGTATGTTTTGCCATTGGAGATATCTTTCGGAAGAGGAACCGCATTTTCCATGGAAGCTTTTCCTAAGGCCGGTTTTACGCGATTTTTATCCGAGCGCAAGGCCACCGAAGATAAAGGATCCAATTGATGGACCATACTTTCTTCGCCAGATTCCCCTGCTGTCAGGAAAGCGGAAAAACCATGTTCCTCAGGGGTAGCAAGGGTGGCCGAACAAAGTCTTGTGCTACCACCGGTACCATCCATAATGTATTCGCCTTTTATCGGTTTGAAATTCTTATCCAGATACAGACGGGATACTGACTGTGTGATTTCATGATTACAGATCATCAGAAAACCGTCTGAGTTTGGATCCTTCATAAATCCAGCACCATCAGGCTGGCCTGCAAAAACAAAGTCAGGCGCTCCGGTGAGTACATCCGAACTTGAAATCAAGGTTGTAATATTCAAATTCTCAAAGCCAGGCATACCATAGACAAAGGCTGGTTCTTTTGAATAGTTTTCCAACTTTGCAACAGGTGGTTTTTGCTCACCTTCGTCTATTTTGTTATTGTCCTTACAGCCGGCCAATGTAACTGACAATAATATCGTCAGGATAGTAATGTGGTTTCTTCTCATGCAACAAATGTAGTTTTGGTATGTTAGCTGCAGATTAATTATTTTTTAAATAAGGAATTCTTCAGCAGGTAATAGATCTTATTGTATTGTCTCTTTTATGTTTTATGTTAAGAATTGGGTATAACAAGGCTGTTCTCTTAAGCTTTAAGGGCTCTAGGTTACTAGAAAGGGCATCAAAATCGTTTTTCTTGGGACAATTAGCCTTCTTAACCTTACTATATTATAGCGTACCTATAGCGGGATGAAGAATATTTTTAATGCGTACCAATATGATTTTGATACAGGTAAAATCGGGATAGCAATTATATTTATGGCCCTAATATGCCCCGAACTTTCTTTGTTGGGGTAAAGATAAAGACTCGCTAATTAAATGGACCAGCGTATTAAACTGGATCTGTGCGAAATATTTCAATCTTGTTACGCTTCGGGGAATATTTTTAAACTAATTTAGTGCTATCTCATTGGAGGGATAATTATTAACCAGATGCAAAAGAAAATACTACTTTTTTTACTCGTTTTAACCGTTTTTTTTGTCCGGTCCTATGCCCAGGTCTCATCGGTGAGCCAGCTTGCCAATGCATTTTTAGATACTGTCGAGCGGCATGCTTATAATAAATCGTTGATCAAATGGGATTCTATCCGGCCACTTTTTATTGAACAGGCAAAGACGATATCAGATATCAATGGATTAGCTCCTCATTTTAGGAGGATCATACGTCAGTTGAAAGATGGTCATTCGGCCCTTTATTTTGAAAAGGCTGATCGAAATCAGGCGGCTGAAAAGGAGCTATTTAAGAAGATGGCCGGCATGACAGATAAGGAAGCCGGCTTTCCACCCAAGATTTTTAGTCACTTTATGACCAAAGACCATTATGCCTATATTCGGGTCCCAGAGGTCCTTTACGAACAGCGAAAGTATGTAGATACAATTGGAGTACAGCTAAAAGCCTTAGATGCGCAGGATCCCAAAGCATGGATTATTGACCTGACAGATAATAATGGTGGAAGTATATTTCCCATGGTCTGGCATTTTGCAGACTTAATAGATGTCGACAGCACTTATTCGACTGTAGATAGGACGGGGGCTGAAGATAAACAGAAGGTGCGGATGCGTGATCTAAATGATCAGGATCAAAAATGGGCCAAGTTATTTGACCTGGAATACGATAAAGTGCCACCGGTTGATATTAAAAATAAGAATGTACCTATCGTTTTATTGGTTAGTGAAGTTACTTCAAGTTCAGGTGAATTTTTTATTACACATTTCAAAGGTCAAAAGAATGTGGCTATTATTGGGCAAATGACAAGTGGTCAGACCTCAGCCAATGATCAATTTCCTATTGGGAATAACTATATGGTTAATCTAACAACAGCGGTATTAAAGGATCGTACCGGAAAGATTTATGGAATTGGAGAAGGTATTAATCCGGATATTCCTATCGCTATTGATTTTGCTAAAGTGATGGGGGGAACTGAAATACGTGATTCCGGTCAGCGCCGCAAGGCTGTAAAAGCGGCAAATCCGATATATATTCAACAGGCTATTGATTATTTAAAAAAACAGCATAAAAAATAAACAAAAAATCCTGCATGGACATAGCGCCAGCAGGATTTTTTGTTCTTGAATATCCTGTTTTTATTTCAAAACAAATTTGAATCCCAATGAGAAACGGGAAGCTTCGAAATACGATCCATGTGATAAATTCCACCAAGGTTTCCAGTCAAAATGCATTGCCAATGGCGCTGAAGGAATTCTAAATTCCAGACCTAAAGCCGGACGGATTGCAAAATGTGTGTGTGTGTTTCCTTCTCTCCAGTGGTCATCATCATCCCAGTCGCCGTGCCATTTACCATAGTCGATAAACGATGCCTGTGGACCTACACCAACATACCAAGATAGGCCACGTGTTCCCCGTATACGTTCGTTGTATGAATAATCTACACCAACGACAGTAACGTTATCTCCGAACAATACTTGCGCATTGACGGCATCATTTCCGCCAAAATTGTGTTTGATCTGTGGACCATATAATGTTTGGCCATCACCAAGGTCTATACCAAGACCAAGAGCTGTACGATAAGGTGTTTGTGCATTTGCCTCTTTATTGATGACAAATAAGAATGTAAAAAGTGTCAGAAAAGGTAGAAGTACTTTTTTCATGATATTAAAAAAATGTTAGTGTTAAGTTTTCGAACTGAAAACTTTCGCTGTTATAACAAATACTTTGCCAAAAATCATTTTTATACTGGTAAATCCTGTTTTTATTTGTAAGTATCTTTTATCAAGTTTTTTGCGCTTGTTGTTGGAGGCTTTATTTGACAGTACTATTTCCCCTGATCAAACATCGCAACTTAAACAGAGGGCCGAAGATGATAAAATGGAAACGATATTGCAAATAGCATTGTTCCTAAGATAAGAGAGTGAATTTAATGGATAACATTGCTGTTACCCATTGGTACTTAAAAATTACCTTGAGATGGAACATACGCAAATCAACAGAAAGAATATAGCGTATTGGATGGCAGAAGGTTACGATGTCCTGCAGGATGGGAAACTTATAAAAGTCGAGGGGGATTTTCCGGAATTTTTGAAACAATTTTCTGATGAAGATGAACCAAAGATCTATCTGCTGCAAGAACTGATTACCTGGCCAGAAGAGGAACTTAAAAAATTGTAGAAGAACATGGAACAAATGAAAATAGCGGCGGAAAAAATAGTTCCGATAGATTTTGATTCCGAGGAGCTTCCCTACGAAATTAGGGAATTACGCCCCGTTGTATTTAAGGAAGAGACATCCTATTGGTGTCTCTTGGGGCCAGATGTAGAAACTGGAATTTTAGGGAATGGTGAAACGGTGTCTGACGCATTTGAAGATTGGTTGAAAATGCTACGAAAGCGTCTAAAAAGTACTGATGACAGGGATGAAGTTGCTAACTTTATACGTGATAGCTTAACAGCTTCTAATCGTAAAATATGGTAATAGCCTGTAATAGTGCGACAATAGCACTTTAGTGATAAATTTTGTGGAATCTATCTATTAAAGTTGTTTTAATGAGGTGGAGTAATTTTATTGATTATGAAAAATTCACAAGATCCGTTCGGAAGACTGACTGCGGCTCCGAACAAGCAAAATGATATTCACGCAACAGCGGTGTATATCCGATTTATTCTTATGGCAATTTTGATGTTTGCAGCCATGTATTTCTCGATGTTTGCTATGATAGATAAATTCGAAAATCTGATTCCAAATATTAATAACCTGCACATGACTTTGTTGATGACCGCTATAATGCTGCTCGTCGAACTGGCTGTTATGCATACGATGTATCCTAAACGAGAGTTAAATTTAGGTATTGCGTCGGTTGTGCTCGCATTGGCAATTTTTGCTTGGTTTGGCATTCGGGAACAAATCAATGTAGATGATAAACAATTTGTGAAAGGGATGGTTCCGCATCATGCTGCTGCAATATTAATGGCCGAAAAGGCGAGTCTCACCGATCCAGAATTGATTCAGCTGCAACGTCAGATTCTTGAAACCCAACGCCGTGAAATTGCATTGATGAAACGTAAACTCAAAGCTTTGGAAGGAGAATAACTAGCATGCTCAGCAATTATAATAGGCTTCAGGTATAACTACCTTTTTATGGGACCAATTTTCCAATGTGGTTGCATAGGGATCCAGTTCGTAGGTATTGGCCTCAAAAATATAGTGATAGTTCCCACCGATTAAGTTTACGCGAAGTATAGCATATCCCGGGCCCTTTGCAGGTAATACGTTTTCGATTTCAAAGAAATTAATAAGCTCAATGTCGTAAATTAGGCTCGTTTTCCGTCCCGCAAATCCAATTTTATTATTTTTCTTGTCTAACCAGATCCCGCTTGACTTTCCCAGTCGTTGTTGCACGTTTGGCGGAATATTTTTTACAGCAGCATTTTTACGGTAATCCGCATTAATGTCCCATTTGTTTTTCAGTTTAACGAGTTCGGTTACTTCAATGAGCTGATCGTATTCTGCATTTTCCAAAAGATACGGATAATCCCGTTGGTTGTAAAAATGCAGGGACGTGCCGCCGTCGTCATAGTTGTTTTCATCCTCATAGGTGTAGCAGATGGAGGAAGAAATCTGACTCCCAAAGTCAAATGATAAATAGCATTGGTCTTCTCTTTCGTAACCATAATCCTCTGCATCGTAATCTTCCCCATTTAACCAGAGATCACGCAGATCTTTATAGCTTCGATCTGTATTGGATTCATCATAAATGGTCGTGAAATATTCTTGAATAGGTATATGCAGGGGAACATCGTCATAATAAATTTCAAGTTCTTTCAGCCAGAGATTGCCGATCCGAACCGGGTAGTGTATTTTGAAATAGATTGTCCCATATTCACTTGCATATTGCTGTCCGATACCTAGTTTTTCGATGTCAGCATATGTGATATCCCAAGAGATAAATAGTTTGGGTTCTGAATAGATTTCGAAACCGCTATGATCATCATCAAAATCACCAGATAGAATTTTATAATTGCGGTCTTGGTGCAAGAACCAGATTTTGGCTTTACAGTCCTGTTTTTGATTAATGGTACGGAAGAATAGTGCATCGTCAAATCCAAATTGTCCAGATAGCTTGGGGTAGATTTTCGAAAAACCTTTTGACCTTGCTAATATATAATGTTGCTGATGGTCAAATAGAAATAAATAGGGCTCTCCAGCCAATAATTGAACATACGCATAGCGCAATCGAGATAAGTTGACCTCTTCTTGGTTACCCCGATCGAGGTAATATAAGCGGTCACTATCCAGCCAGACGCGATCTTTATCATTTTCTTTTTGGGAACCCGGAGTTATTATTAAAACTAAGCATGTTCAGTTATTGTGTTTGACACGCTAATTTAAGATTTTAAATTCAGCTAAATAATAACTCTGGGAGGAATCCGACTATCCTAAGAAAAAAGCAGGTGTCTACATTATTTGAAGCCATGAAAAATAATCTAAGCTATTTCGGGACAATTGGGCATCTCACCGTAAGATAGGTAATGTTATATAGATAAATAGCTGTGGGGCAGTTTAGGTTTATTTTATAATAAGGACAAAGGCCGTGTAGGATACCCTATTCTCACGGCCTTATTATTTATCTGATCATATCAAGTTAACCTACGCAATGATCATGTCGCTTCAGTTTTGTTGGGACTGAAAGTGTTTCCATGGATTATTTTTGATTATTGTGTTTCAATTTCGGGTATACCGATCCATTGCCATTTACGCTGGGTGAAACCAGGATTGACATCGCCATCAATTTTAAACCTTCTCAGATCAATGATACGTGTACCACGCCAGGATAAAAATATGCGACGGACAACAACGATTTCATTAAGCGTTAGCGTCGTCGACGCGGCATAGTTTGAGGATCCCGAGGCATCATATTTTGAAATCACCGAATTAACAAGTTGCACGGCATCACCTGTCATCAGTCCGCGAATGACCAATTCTGCCCGGATCAATTGCATCTCATCAAAATCGCTGACAAGTAATGGATCTCTTTCCTTGAACAAGTTCAGCGACCAATGTCCTTTGGCAGCTTTTACTACCGGAACACGGGCTTTATCAGCGATTGTTTTTGATGCGGCAACCAAAGTCGGGTCAACGGCCGCATCTCTGGAGTTAATATTCAATGCATTAAAGAAAGCGTTACTGACATTGCCTACGGTATTGAGAAAGCTGAAGTTTTCCATTGCGGTAAATGACTGATTGATATGCTGTACGGCTAGGGGATGATTGCCGGTATGGATTCCCAGCTTTGTCAGTAGCGCGTGAAGCAGTCGTTTCTCGACATCGGTGGCGGAAGGAAGCGCCTGCTGCCAGTAGGTTTGCGCTTTGGTATAGGCTTCCTGATGACTGACTTCTTTATGATCCGCGTAGACAGAGTGGCTGCTGTTGCTGACACTGAAATAATCCGCCATCAGCATCCAGGCATAGCCGGCATGTAAGCGGGCATTTACCAATGCCGCTTGTTTAATCTTGATACCATCTTCATCTGTCGGATTTAACGATTCTGCATTGGCAATTGCGTCTTCGGCACGTGCACGGTAATTTTGCACATTGGACCATACACTAAATAGCGAGGTATTGTCCGGTGTTAATTTATCTTCATCCAGCTCCTTATAGAAAGGAGAGTTTGGAACTGCGGTAGGAACGATCTCATCCACTATAGCCCCCGAAGCGACCAGTAGATCCGAAGCGGATGTTGCTCCGGCACGCCATATTCCGGCGATGACAGGACCATAGACATAAGCACCTTTTTCAATACGACCAAGCATAGCGATGTTGTTTAGCTGTGACTCATCAATGGTGTTGTCCGGCAATTTGGTGTCATTTACCCACTTGTCGCAGGCGGAAAGGATAAGTACTGCCATACAGGCTAATCCTACTTTCCAAAAATCTTTTATTTTGATAGACATAATCATCATTTTTTTTAAAAACCAATATTTACACTCATGGCATAACTACGCGGGGCAGGTACTGCAGTCCAGTCGGAGGATAAATAGCTGATACCACGGTTACGTTTACTACCACCCTGTGAATCTATCTGTGGTTCGACTCCACCATAATTTGTTGTCAGCCAAAGGTTGTTGCCGGTCAATGACAGCACACAGCTTTTGAATAGACCGTTTGTCTGTCTCTTGGCCCAGGCACCCAAATCATAGGAAATAGTCACATTACTCAAACGGATGAAATCAGCCTTTTCAATGAAATTACCACGTGGACCGGCATATTTTGAAAGTTCGTTCGACGTTGCGATGTATTCCGGCGTACCTGGAGTTTGTGTAGCAAGTAATGCTTTGAGATCCTCGCTTGCCTTGAAGTTATTCCCCTGGCTGGCTACGTTTCGATTGGAAATATTATATACTTTAGCGCCCTTAGAATAATTAAATAAAGATTGGATGCGCAGGTTGTTAACCAGTTGTAGATTGAAGCCAAAGGAGCCATTGTAGGTTGGGAAAGGTTTTCCCAATACCTGTGGAGCACTCTCTTTGGGTCCCGTATATTCACCTTTGTCGTTGAAATTGGCGCCCTCGGATATACCTGTATAGAAGGAGAATGCAGGTAGTCCCGGACGGATCAGATTCACGGTGTTAATAATATCATGGCCACCTGAGCTGATGACTTTATTGGACTGATGGTTGAAGATGACGAAGAGATCCAGGCTGTTTTTCTGATTACCACTGGTAAATATGCGGCTATTGTAAGTCACTTCTATCCCTTTACCGCGGATTTTACCCACATTTTCGGGATAGTCGCCGCTTAAGCTTGAAGGCCAGCCCAAAGAGGGTAATAATGTGGTGTATACAATTGCATCACGTGTGTTTTGCAGATAGTAGGTAAAGCCCAAACGTTGTTTGAAAAAGCTGATATCTGTACCGATCTCAAACTCACCGGTACGATCAGGTTTGATATTGGGATTACCTTTGCGCGAAGGTCTTACCAAAGGCCCGAAGGAAGAGTTCTCGACAAGATAGGCCGTCTGTGCATCATTTGGATAAGGTAAACGACCAGACTCACCATAAGCCGCTCTTATTTTCCATTCGTCGATTTTGCCTTGCATAAATTCAAACGGTTTCACATTGTAGGCAACACTCACTGTGGGGTACCAGATACTCGCTACATTCCGGCCGATCATATTGGACACATCCCTTCTGACCCCGGTATTGATAAACAACTGATTGTTGTAGCTTAAAAATGCCTCACCATAGATACCATGGGTACGTTTTTCGAAATAGGTATCGGTTGTACCTAAGATTTCAGCTGCTGAGGAGATATTACTGATGCCCGGTACAGCAAAGTTGCGTACGCTGATACCGTTCACTTTTTCGGTAGACTTGGTCAACTGCGATAGTAAGGCCAGATTCAGTTGCCATTTATCGGTTAGGGCAAAGTTGCGCGACAACTTGATGTCCCAGTTGATATTCTGGTTTTTACGGTCACTGACCTGTTTGGCACCGGTACTATTTGTGCCCTGTAAGTAGCCATAAGGAAGGTAATTCAACCCATCGATCCGATTGAGGTCAAGTCCCACAAGACTTTCCAGCTTGATATTAAAAGGAAGCGTATAGTTTAATTTGACACTTCCTGTAAAGCGGTCATTGGAATAGCTTTTCTCAATGGCACGCCAGGTTTCTTCGGAAATAAAAGGCCAGGGCTTCTGATCACGCATCAGATTCCAGATAGCATCATCACGTCCCGAAGCTGACTGTGGGATGCTCAGTTTACCTTTGACATAGCCAGCGGTGAAACCCAGTTTGAAGTTGTCTTTCGTAAAATCATATCCTGCACGAAAAGTCTGTCTATTGTCTTTGTTGCCCGGAACAATACCTGAGGTGCTATTGGAGTTGGCCGAAAAGAACAGACTGTTTGCCTGATCAAACTGTGCCGATAAATTGGCGTAGAACTGATTTTGATGACCGCGGTCAAAAAAGTTGTTCAGCGCATCGTTGTTGACATATTTTGTGTATTTATTAGCCAGTTCGCTGAAACCGCCCGTATATTTTACATTGACAGCCACACCTTTTTTGCCGCTCAGACCGCGCTTGGTCTGAATAATAACAACACCATTGGCTGCCTCTGCCCCATAAGATGCTGCCGCTGCTGGTCCTTTGATCACATCGATAGAAGCAATATCGTTCATCGGTAAATCATTCAATGCACTCATCGCTTCTTGCGCTGAGTTCACATCGGCGGTGTTATTGCTGTTGTAACGTATACCATCAATAAAAATCAGCGGATCACGTTCCATGCTGAAAGTTGCCGCTGAACGAATGTCAAAACGGATGGGCATGCCTACTTTTCCATTCGTATTGTATACCTGGGCACCGCTGATTCTTCCGTTTACCAGTTCTGCTAGCGAAGAGGGATTACTTTTTGCGACGATATCTGCAGCATCAATATGATCTACATTGGAACCTATCGCGCGTTTACTCCGAGAATTGGCCAAACTTGCTGTCACCAATACTTCGTCCAGTGCAACACCGGATTCAAGACTGATCTCAACCTGTTGTCCTTCCGGTACCTTCGAAAAATAGCGTTCGAAGTTCTTGTAGCCGACCATTTTAATCAGGAGGGTCTCACCATTGTGAAGTACAAGATTAAATTTTCCATTTGCGTCTGCAACAGTGCCGTTCTGAGGACGCTCCTTAATGATTACACTTGCTCCCGGCACGATCCCACCGGTGCTTTTGTCATATACGATACCTTCGATATTTTGCGCCTGAAGGGCAAAACAGGAAAGCAAAGTGATGCTCAAAAAAGTAAAAAATTGATACATATGATTTTACAGACAGTTTTTCTTTATTTAGTTTTGATCTAAATAAGGTAAATTTTGCGCAAAGGTAAACATATCCTGAAAACTGGCAAATTGCTTTTTAACTTTTTTTAACAAAAACACTCGCAGTCTAACTGTTTAATTGGAAACAGCTTAGTTGAATTGCAATGAATGTTATTTAAGTCGTTTGTCCGAAACTCGGAACGGTTGCCTTTTCTGCTCTATCCGAAGATAATTTTTCATCGGACACGAGCGATAGGATGGGATTAGGTCGAAGTATTCCAGTGGTTTTATGGTAAGGGGGCGGACTATAAACTTGAATGTTTACTGCACAAATTTGGACGTTATCCCTCTTTTTTTGACATAGAAATTTAAGGCACGTCCAGCTTCCTTTGGATGGTCAGTACTCAAGATGTCAGCACCACGTTCAATAAAACTGGCATACAGCTGGAATCCTTTCTTGGCAGCTTGCCGGTCGAGATTGCCTTGGGTACCCAGAATACACATAATCCCGTGATCATGCAATACTTTGGTCAGCTCAGGATCAGCTTCACGTGTGCCGACAAAAGCCAGGAGCTTGTTGTCGGGAATATCTTTTTCGTTAAGACGGGTTAGATCATCCAGATTTTTCACCGAAGCGGATATCATCAGATCTCCTGCTAGGTTGTGCACTTTACCTGCCTGGCCGGCACTATAGGTGATAATAACAACGCTGGATTCGGCACGTTGTTTACGGATAGCATTGATCACAGATTCGTAAGGCACCTCATTTTTTATGTCCAGTGTAAAAATGACCTTTCCCTTTCCCCAAGCAAGTGCTTCGTCCAATGTCGGGATTTTGTAAGGTGTTATTTTCTTGTTATTGTCCACCAGACGCAGTTTTTTAAGTTCGGCCAATGTGCGTTCACTGACAGATCCACGGCCTGTAGTGGTACGGTTTAGTGTATTGTCGTGCATGAGCACCAGCGCTGAATCTTTGCTGAGCCTGACATCACATTCCACAATAACGGGTTGTAGACTGGCATTATAAGCAAAGGTTTCTAAGGCATTTTCTGGATAACCGGAGGACGGTCCACCACGATGCAGGCTGACCAGTGGATAGCGGTTGTCATCATAGGTCAAAAACTGATAAAGATCCTCTACCGTGGTCAGTTGGATACGCTTGCCCACAGGTAATCCCTCTGTGTCGCCGCTATGGCGAAAACAACCGCCAACAGCTATACAGGTCAGAATTAAAATGAAACAGTACAGACGAATTCTCATGATGGACTATTGTGCGATTATAAATTATACTGGCTGATCAGGTCTACTAAAGTTTCTACTGGGGTATTGAGCTGATCTATTGTTAGATGAGCCTGCGTATAATAGGGCTCGCGTTCGGTTAATTTTTCTTCGATAAAGGCCCTTAATTCTTCTGGCGATTTGCCGATCAATATAGGTCTTTTGTGTAATTTTGATTGCGACAAACGATCAAATAAGGCTTTAGGCGTCATTTGGAGATAGACTGCATAGCCATTGGTTCTGATCCATTCCATGTTGTCAAAAAAACAGGGCGCACCACCACCGGTAGAGATGACAGCATAGTTGCCTGCAAATTTGCGTAACTGTTCGCGCTCCAGCTCCCGAAAGGCTGCCTCGCCATGTTGGCCGAAATATTCGGTAATACTCATGCCGATCTGCTTGACGATCTCCTCGTCAGTATCAATAAAAGGTAAGTCTAATTTGCTGGCAAGCTTTTTTCCTAGCGTGGTCTTTCCACTGCCCATATAGCCAATCAAAAATATAGGTTTAGGCATATTGTATTATTTGTCCTTACTTAAAAAATTATCTTCAATCGTCTTGGCATCGGGGAAATTATTGTAATGCCATTTGCCCATTACATTTCCACCTTTTAATAGCATTACCCCCGGATTTGCTCTGACCATGCTTTTCAACGGAATTAAATCCGCATAATAGATTTCGGCGATCAATTGCATTTTGTCGCTCAGATACTGCGCATCTTTGGACGCCGAAGCCGTCAACAGAACGACACGAAGACCGTTATAATCTTTGGTCATCTGCGTCACCGTCTGATTGATTTTCTGGAGGGCATCGATATTGGCTGTTGAAAGATCTTTGGCGACGATGATCACGTTATAATATGGATTGGAAATGATCTCCTGCGTATGATCCGCACCGTCTGCATCTGTGATCAATAGGTCAGGGATAGGAATATCATATCCTTTTTTAACAAGTCTACTTTCCGGTTCCCCGATGATTTCCCATGACTCGTCCTCCCATAATTTATCCTCCATATACACTTTGTCATTCACTTTTTTGGTTTCACCCGTCTTTTTGTTCTTCATGGTATAGAGCTGTTCAAAGACATCGCCTTGTTTCCCTTCTGGAAGAACCATCAGCGAAGGAAGATTATTACCGATTTTATAAGGCAGGAAATCAATAAAAGGAAGATAATTAACCGTATATATACCAATACCCAATGAAACCACGGCAGTAATCAAGGTGACGACAAATTGATTGCCGGACCCTTTGATGATAGGCCGGATCTGTTTGCGGTTAAAGAAGATGATCAGAATCAGGGCCAGGAGCACCAGATCTTTGGAAAAGGATTGCCAAGGGGTCAGTGGGATGGCATCACCAAAACAGCCGCAGGAAGTGACGACTTCAAAAAAAGCGGAATAGAATGTCAGAAAGGTGAAAAACAGGATCAATAGCAGTAGTCCCCAGGCCACCAGATTGGCATAAACACCAAACAACAAAAGGGCCCCTAATAAGATTTCAAAACCACAGATCACCACAGCAATGGCCGTTGCGTATTCATTGAATGCAGTCAGGTGAAATACCTCAAAGTATTCCTGCAATTTATAACCGAAACCTGTAGGATCATTGGCCTTGATAAATCCAGAAAAAATAAAAAGAAGTCCAGTGAAAATACGGCAAAAACCTAAGAGGTAGTTTGTCTTTGTTGTCTGTTGTGCTGCTGTCATCATCCGATTATTGTTGTGCGAGTCCTAACTTAATTAACGCAAATACTGCGTAGTTGAGCATATCCTGGTAATTGGCATGAATACCCTCCGAAACAATGGTCTGGCCATCGTTGTCTTCAATCTGTTTGACGCGGTGAATTTTCATGAGAATAAGATCTGTCATCGAAGATACCCGCATGTCGCGCCAGGCTTCTCCATAATCATGATTCTTGGCCAGCATAAGATCCCTGGTTTCGGTGACTTTCTCGGTATATTTCTGATTGACAAAGGCGGGATCGAGGTTCTCCTCCCCATCTTCGCCTAAGTCGATCTGGATCATGGCCATAATGCAATAGTTAATGATGCCGATGTATTCATCCACCACACCTTCACCAACTTTAGATACTTTTTTGACTTCAAGAGTACGTATACGTTGTGCCTTAATATAAATCTGGTCCGTAATGGAGGATAGACGCATAATCCGCCATGCCGTGCCATAGTCTTTTGTTTTTTTAATAAATAAATCTTGGCAGTGCTTGATCACACTGTTATATTCCTGAATAGTATCCATATTGCTTTTGAAAAGAACTTGATGAGACAAGTCGAGATTATAGGACAAATATAATTAGAAAATAGTACTTCTGATGGTCAAATGAATGTACAATTTGCGCTATTTTGCTAAAATTTAAATAAATATTTGAGATATTTCGACCGTTAAAAGGTTAGACGATAGCGGGGCTGTAATAAATCAGCATCGGATATGCTGAACAAATCTGTAAATAAGGTAACTTTATCCTAGTTTGATATTATGCGCAGAGTTGGTTGCCAACTTTGAATAGCAAGAAAATAGAAATTCATGATTTTTCAACAACCTATAATTCGCGAGGTAGAAATTATCCGATATGTTCAGCCATTTCGGGAGGGCGGATCTCTACCTGCGCTGGTCGATGCAGATGACGGCTTTAGTTATGTCATCAAATTTAGAGGAGCAGGACAGGGCCGTAAGGCATTGATTGCGGAGCTGATCGGAGGAGAGCTTGCCCGACTTTTAAAATTAAGAGTTCCTGAAATCGTCTTTGCACATCTTGATGAATCTTTCGGACGCTCCGAACCAGATGAAGAAATACAGGATCTACTCAAATTTAGCGTGGGGAAAAACCTCGGGCTCCATTTTTTGAGCGGTGCGATTACTTTTGATGCCAATGTCGACGTGATCGGTGCAGAAGAGGCTTCAAAAATTGTGTGGCTGGATGCTTTATTGATGAACGTGGACCGTACGGTACGGAACACCAATATGCTGATCTGGCATAAAGAACTATGGCTGATCGACCATGGCGCATCCCTATATTTCCATCACAGCTGGGACAATTGGGAAGAACAGTCGGTCAAACCCTTCGTGCAGATCAAAGATCATGTCTTGTTAAAAAATGCGGACATCGTCGAAAAAATAGATGCGGAATTTAGCCCTATTTTTACCGAAGACGTTTTCCGTAAGATACTCGCTGTGGTCCCGGACGAATGGTTGGCGGATTCCGAACGTGAATTGTCAGCAGCGGATGCGAGAGAAGTATACGTTTCATTCCTGAAACAACGTGTAGCGAGTTCGTCGATTTTTGTAAAACAGATAGCTGATGCCAGAAAGAACCTTATATGAATATGCTGTGGTACGAGTGGTACCACGTGTAGAGCGTGAGGAATTTATCAATGTAGGTATTGCACTCTATTGCCGCAAATATCGTTTTGCCAAAATGATTTATGCCGTAGATGAGCAGAAGGTCCGTGCGCTCTGCCCTAAAATTGAATTGGAACTGATTGAAAACCATTTGGCTTCGTTTCAACGGATCTGTAACGGCGATAAAGATGCCGGAAAGCTGGCTGCGCTGGATATCACAGAACGTTTTCGTTGGCTTACAGCCAAGCGAAGCACGGTCATCCAATGTTCGGCTTCACATCCCGGACTTTGTGAAGATCCTGAGGTTACGTTGCAGAACCTGTTTGAGCGCTTAGTGCTTTGATCAGCATAATTAAAAACCAGATTGGTATTTGTGCCAATAAAATGAAGAAGTGATGATTATACGGTACTGTAGGTAAAAAATCTATTGTTGTCCTCGGATCCAAACTAACACTAAAAAATGATTTAATCATAGATTTTAAGGATAATAAGGCTTAATCTATCAATATTGTATAGTATCTTTGTTTAAAGATAAGGTACTTGAAGAACAGGAGAAGACATTAGATTTGAATGTTACTCAATTAGGATCGTATATATTGGTTACTTTATTTAGGATGCTTACTTTATCTGGGTTTGTTTAATATTTACTTTTGAAGATGCATGATTTTTATCAACATATCTATGAGCAGCAATTGGCTGTTTTAGAAATGCCTTCCAATAAGAAGATCTGCGGTTGGGCAACCAAAATTTTGGATGTGCTTTTTCCGGAGCGAAATTCTGGCGAAATGAAATCGGTAGAGGATGTAAAACTTGCTTTTGAACAATTTGAATTGGAGCTGGAACAGCTGCTGAGCAAGTCAAAAGCCTGTGGTGATTGCAATCATGCACAAGTGGCCCATCAGTTTTTTGAACGTATTCCGGCCTTGTATGAGCTGATGTGCTGGGATGCTGATGCCTTGATGGATGGAGATCCGGCTGCGCAGAATAAACGTGAGGTTGTACGGACCTATCCCGGCTTTTTTGCGATCTGTATTTTTAGAATGGCAAATGAACTCCACCGCCTAGGTGTGCCCCTCATTCCAAGGATATTGACCGAACATGCACATTCCAAAACAGGTATCGATATTCATCCGGGAGCGACCATTGGCCATCACCTGCACATCGATCATGGTACCGGCCTAGTCATTGGGGAGACCTGTACGATAGGTAATTACGTTAAACTCTACCAAGGTGTCACTTTGGGGGCCTTGAGTGTGGACAAAGTGTTTTCAAATGTAAAACGTCATCCGACGATTGAAGACCATGTCATTATTTATTCTGGCGCAACGATTTTGGGCGGTGAGACACGTATAGGTCATCATTCCGTGATCGGAGGTAATGTTTGGCTGACAAGTTCAGTGGAACCTTACACGACTGTGTATCATCAGGCAACAACAAAATTCATAGATTCAAAACCAATCATATAGATAGACACAATATGGGAAATATTATAGATACCATCGGAAATACGCCATTGGTGGAGATCACTCAGTTTCATACGAATCCCAATGTACGGATCTTTGCAAAGATGGAGGGAAATAACCCTGCAGGTTCTGTCAAAGATCGTGCGGCCTTAAATATGATCCGTTCGGCCATGGAGCGTGGCGACATTTCGAAAGAAAGCAAGTTGATTGAAGCGACAAGTGGTAATACAGGGATCGCCTTGGCCATGATCGCTGGAATATATGGCTTAAGTTTGGAACTGGTCATGCCGGCATCCTCTACCCGCGAGCGGACACTTACGATGGAAGCTTATGGTGCTAAGGTCACACTGTTGGAATCGATGGAAATATGCCGGGACTATGCCGAAGAAAAAGCGTTAAAGGAAGGCTATTTTATCTTAAACCAATTTGCCAATCCGGATAACTATAAAGCCCACATCAAAACGACGGGACCAGAAATATGGCGTGATACAGATGGAAAAATTACCCACTTTGTGAGCGCAATGGGGACCACGGGAACGATCATGGGGAATTCTATTTACCTCAAAGATAAAAACCCAGCCATTCAGATTGTCGGTTGTCAACCTACGCCCGAGTCATCTATTCCTGGAATCAGACGCTGGCCAGAAGCCTACTTGCCCAAAATATTTGATCCAAGCCGTGTGGACCGCGTGATCGATATCTCACAACAGGAAGCGACCGAACTGGCACGCGAGCTGGTTAAACGTGAGGGGGTATTTGCCGGTATGAGTACGGGTGGAGCATTTGCCGGAGCCCTTAAAATTGCCAATGAAATTGAGGCAGGTATTATTGTCTTTATCGCTTGCGATCGGGGCGATCGCTACCTGAGCTCAGACTTATTTGGTTAGTCCCGCTTAAAGGATTGCTAATTAAATAATATTGCCAATCTTTATTACCCGAAAACAAAGCGTAATAAAGACTGGCTTCTTTTTTCTCTTATTGTATCTATTTTTGTCAATGCGGATTGTCCACATTATCAGTGGTATTGTTTTCCGTCAGATAGCCCGACGTTTAACTCAGGATATCGATCCAATAAAAACAGTTTCCGGCCAAGGGGCAGGAACTGCGCTATACCTGGGCTGAATTACACCACCAGGTTAGATTAGACCATTTTTCGATGCTATTCCCCGGCTCCAAAGGTTAATAGGTTATTATCCGGGTCGAGTATGGAAAACTCCCGCTGTCCCCAAGGTTTGGTCATCAATTTACCATTGGGATGGATAGCAATATTATTTTCTAAAAAAGACTGATAGAGTTGATCAATATCATCGGTACGAATATAAACCATGCCGTAGTTTTCTTGAGGCAGCAGTTCTTTAAAAGAAAAGAAATGGATTTCGACCTGATCTTTTTTGATCATCAGATAATCTTCATAGTCTGCGGCCCCACAGGCCACAAAGCCAAGTTGACCGACATAAAAATCCTTGGTAATGGCCTTATTACGCATGGGTAATTTTGGATGTATTGTAGTTAGTTTCATTTTTTCAAGTATTGCTTTTTATTTGAATCTTGCTGAAATATAAGGGTTTATTTTTATTCTAGCCTAGCTGTAAATCCTATTTTTTCGCCTAAGTACTTAAAGATCTCTAAGGGAGGTATGTTGTAGGGGTAATTTTATAATTACCAAGAGGTGAGGATTATGAGGTTTTGTATAACGTGTGGTTATGACTTATTTGTTTTTGTAGTTTTAGTAATAAGTAAAAGTTATTCAAATTTGTGGCAGATCAAAACACAAAATCATGTATAAAAAAGCTGGCTTCACGGCGCGCTATAACTATTTACTTAACAGGAAGGTTTCCGTCAGGGAAATCCTTTTTATCCTCCTTTTTATCTTATGCCTGACACCGATGGTGTCAGCTCCTTTGGCCCTGTTACTGGGTATTCTTGTTGCCCAATGGATCGGGCATCCTTTTTTGGCTGTTAACCACAAAGCCACGCAAATTCTTTTGCAGTTTTCTGTTGTTGGCTTAGGCTTCGGTATGCATATTGACTCCGCTATCCAGACAGGTAGAGACGGATTTTTGCTGACTGTTATTTCCATTATCGGGACATTGCTGCTGGGCTTTGTATTGGCCAAATTCTTAAAACTCGAAAAACTGACTGCTTATCTTATTACTGTGGGAACAGCTATTTGCGGAGGCAGTGCCATTGCAGCTGTATCGCCGGCAGTAAAAGCCAATGAAAAACAGATTAGTGTGGCCTTGGGAACTATCTTTGTACTGAATGCAATTGCTTTGTTTGTTTTCCCGGTTATCGGTCGTGCGTTGGATCTCTCGCAGACTCAATTTGGTCTTTGGTGCGCGGTTGCAATACAGGATACCAGTTCGGTAGTCGGTGCGGCAAGTAAGTATGGAACCGAAGCCCTACAGGTGGCAACGACTGTTAAATTAACGCGGGCATTGTGGATTATTCCTATAGCTCTATTGAGTGCTTTTGCTTTCAATACCAAGGGAGCAGGGATAAAGATTCCTTATTTTATCGGGTTATTTATACTGGCTATTATTTTGAATAGTTATATTCCATTTTTTCAGGAAATAGGTACCCATGTGGTCCACATCTCCAAGATCGGGCTTACATTGACGCTCTTTTTAATCGGAGCTAGCCTCTCAAAGGATGTAATACTGTCGGTAGGCTATAAGGCGATTCTGCAGGGACTGCTATTGTGGTTATGTCTTGCCGTTCCCGTATTACTCTATATTTACTACTTTCTTTAACAAAGACAGCATCTATCAAATAGCCATTGACGAATGATTGTCGTTAGGACTGTTGGGACTGATATTTTAGCAGAACCATATCTTTTAACAGCTGACCGTTTTCATAAATGGGCTGTTCGTAATTCTCTATAAAAAAATTCGCGCGGACGCCGTATTGAACAAAGCCATTACGTTCATAAAATCGGATCTGATCGAAACCACAATCGGCGGTTCCAACAATCAGATTCGGATATTGTGTGCAATAAGTCTCCTGGATGTATTGTAATATTTTGCTCCCAAGTCCTCTATTTTGATGTGAAGCAGCGACAGCAATATTTTTGATCTCCAGTGTATTGCTGTCAATGGGGTATAGACAAAATACCGCAATAGGCCGTTGTTTTTCTTGCACAACAAAGACCATGGAGTCAAAAACATATTTATTGATGGCAGCGACAGTCTCGTCGGCCAGAAGCAACAAATCATAAGGATAGTCCTTATGATTTGTGATCTGTTGTATTTCGATCTCAGCTAACATGAAAGTAGTTTATCTGAATCTGTTAAAATGAATACTGCTCGAATTGAATTCGATTTAATTGAAGTGGTATAAAAAGATAACATCTCCAACATAGGCTGGTTTGGCACTATCCTTAATTTTTAATGTTGCTTCAATGGTCACTTTGATAACCCCCCGAAGGTTTGTAACCGATTTTACATGTGTATGCAGCTGCACTTGATTATCGACCAGGACCGGTTGTGCAAAGCGCAGGTTTTCGATACCATAATTGATTTCCATTTTGACATTCCGTACTTCTGCAATCTGTTTCCATAGATAAGGAATAAGGGATAGCGTCAGATAGCCGTGTGCAATGGTCGATTTAAATGGACTTTCTGTTTTTGCTTTTTCACTGTCAAGATGGATCCATTGGTGATCTAAGGTTGCGTCGGCAAACTGGTTAATCTGTTTTTGGTCAATCGTATGCCATTGAGATTCGCCTAATGATTTTCCTTCAAAGGCCTTGTACTCTTCATAATTGTTAATTATTGTCATATGTTATGTCTTTATCGCTTGTCGTTGGAATTTGCTCCGTCGGTTACATACGGAGATATCAAATTTTGGCTAAAGATAACCATTGTCGTTGGCAATCCAAGTATGTCTGTTATTTATATGTCTACTATATAGAAGTGATCGTCGTCAGCTGAATAACCCGAAACTGCCATATGGAATGGTTTTTCCGTTAGGATAAGCTGCCATAGGTATTTTCTACATACGCTTTGAAGTTATCCAAAATAGCCTGCCAGCCCTGACGTTGCATTTCTATCGGGTTTTCGGATTCCGCGTCAAAAATAACGATAACATCAGTTCCCGATTTTTTCTCATTGAAAGTAATCGAGACCTGACGGCCATCAGGCATCACATAGGCTATTTTTTTGAAAGGTTCGAGTGCCGTATAGGTTCCTGTGAAATCAAAACCCATGGATCCGTCCTTGGCTTCCATACGATTTTTGAATGTTCCACCAATGCGCAAATCGTTGATCGCATCCGTACAATGCCAATCATCTGACGCTTGATTCCATTGCATAATGTCTTCGGCTGAGGTATAGGCGTTCCAGATGATCTCTACGCGCACATCGATATGCGCTTGTATTTTTATCTGCTCCATATTGCGTTAATAATTTTTTCTAAAGTAATTATAGTTCCCTTACTTATAACAGGAAAATTTATCTTTTGTTATGTCGTCCCTGATATAATCCCTGGTTTTTCCTGAAAAAAATAAGCTGAGGCTGTTGGCCTGTTGCTTGATGGCATTGCGGCAACAATTTTGTTTCGAAAGATGGGGATCTGAAGGGTTTTTGCTAACTTTATGAATGTGAATCCTTAAACTCATTTATTATGTCCCCAAAGTTCCTTGTCGCATTCTTTTTATTCATTTCATCCAACCTCACTTTTGCTCAAAAATACCGTACAATAGCGGATATTAGCTATTGTAAAATTACTGATACCGATGCGTATAAAAAGGAACGTTGCAAGCTCGATCTGTACGTGCCGACCGACCGAAAGCATTTCTCGACGATTGTGTGGTTTCATGGTGGTGGGCTCGAAGAGGGGAATAAATTTATTCCTTTAGAATTGAAGGATAAAGGTGTAGCCGTGGTTGCGGTCAATTATAGGCTAAGTCCCAAGGTAAAAGCTCCGGGTTACATTGAAGATGCCGCGGAAGCGGTTGCCTGGACTTTTTCCAACATTGCTTCTTATGGCGGCGATCCATCGAGAATCTTTGTATCGGGGCACTCTGCCGGGGGATATCTGGCTTTAATGGTAGGACTTGATAGCAGCTATCTGCAAAAAGAGGGTATCAACGCGAATAGTATAAAAGGACTCGCACCGATCAGTGGTCAGACCAATACACATTATACCATCAAAAAGGAACGCGGGCAGTCCATGATAATTCCACAGATCGATCAGTACGCACCTATTTCTTTCGCACGGAAGGATGCACCGCCTATTGTACTGATTACAGGCGATGCCCGATTGGAACTGCCTGCCCGGTATGAAGAAAATGCACACCTTGCAGCCATATTAAAACAGGTCGGCCATGCGAAAACGTCTTTATATCAATTGCAGGGCTTTGATCATGGGGCTGTTTACGCACCGGGATGCCTGTTATTGCTGAACTGGATAAAGGAATTAGAAAAGTAGCGGCGCAATAATCAGGCTGCTGACTATGTTCCGATTGCCTTACTGCTGCCCTGTTAGGTCCAATTAGTGGGAAAATGGAAATATAATTACCCCAAATGCCCAGGAAAAGCTGAACTGAAATATTATAAATAAATTAAAAAATATTACAACCATTATTTAGAAAATAGTGACGATCTTTATTCCGTAATATCAGCAATCGGAGTTCTCTTTGGTAAAGAAGGTATTATAGCTTAAAAAATATAAAATTTGAATCTTATGTGGGCAAAAGTCAACATCTTGTTGGTCATCAGTATTTTGGGGCTATTCTTAGCGCCAAGTCTGGGTTTTGCTTGCCATTCATTGCCGGAAAAGCCGAAGCAAGAGCAAAAGTCCTGTTGCTCCGAAAAAAGTCAGGATGTAAAAGAAAGCGAGCAGGTCCGAGATCTAAAACATATTGAGAAAGCTCAGGAGCCAAATCCTACTGGCAAGACGCAAGATGTAAAGGATAGAGCGTCCAAAGATTGCTGTAAAGACAAAAAGCAAGACTCGGGGAGTTCAGGAGATCAGGCGGATGACTGTGGGAAACACTGTGCCGAAAAATCATGCCGTACTTCGATGCAATGTAATCCCTTGATCTCTTTCGAAGAAGCAGATTCTATATTGATGTCAGATAACGATCAGCTCAAATTGTATACACTGTATAAGCAACCTTTTTGCCCGGATGCTTATTTTTCGATCTGGCAGCCGCCTAAGCTAGTCTAGTAATCGATCGTAGCCCATGCTACGTCTTGTTGGATCGCCGTCCGCGACCCAAATCCCTCTTAATGTATGAAATAAAAATACCCATTGGATCATATGATCCGTTGATTGTCTACAGTATCTAGCTTTCACTGGCTAGCTGTTAGCGGAGTTTTCATAGTTATTCATCAGAAATTTATGCGCCATCAGGTACTCTTATTTGAAAAGCATAAATATGAATCAAATTTTTGGGGGATATCCCATCGTTATTACAATACAATCCAAGTGTAACGAGTTCATTGAGACCAATGAAAACAAACACTATCAATAATCGAACGTTGTATGTGTATGAATACAATTAAAATAAACACGAATAAATAAATATTTACAGATGAAAACCATTTCAATAATTGGCTTAGTAACCCTAGTATTACTGACCAATAACACGATACAGGCACAGATCAAAAATGCGAAAACAGCAACGGTAAAAGTCTTTGGAAATACCCCGGCCGCAAAAACTGTCATCGAGCAGGAAGGCAGGGCCGGAAAGACCGCCCAAGTAGACTGGAACCAGGAAACTAAAATTGCAACCATCACCTATGATGCTTCAAAAACCAATGAAGATGAGGTTTTAAAACGTATTGCCTTGGCAGGATTTGACAGTGAGAAGTTTCTGGCACCAGACGATGCTTATGCCAAGTTGCCCAAAGCAGATCAATACACACGGACATTAAAACCAGTATCAAAATCGCATACTGCAACAGCTACAGAACCTAGTGGACAACATCAGTCGGGGCAAACAGATCATTCAGCTCACCAAAATACTACGGCAGCAGCAGCGGTAACCGGAAAAGTAACGCCGCTGACAAATGTGGTCGATCAATACTTTGCTTTAAAAGATGCGCTGGTCAAGACGGATGCCCAGACGGCAGCTACCAAGGCAGCTGCATTGCAGGAAGCAATCAAGGCCGTGGATATGAATAAGCTTGCATCCGCTGAACATACTGTCTGGATGAAGGTGATGAACAATCTGACTGCTGATGCTGCAACCATTGCGAAAAGCAAGGATGTGACCAAACAACGTGTTGCATTTGCCTCACTTTCGACGAAGCTCTATGAACTGGCCAAAGTGAGTTCTTTCGGGAGCCCTGTCTACTATCAACATTGTCCGATGTTTAACGAGGGGAAAGGTGCAAATTGGTTGAGCAAGGAAAAGGCCGTTAAAAATCCATTCTACGGAGCGCAAATGATCACTTGTGGAAGCACAGTTGAAACGCTTAACTAATAGCTGACCCCATGAAATATCTAGTTGCTATTATAGCAGTGTTTGTCCTCACATTGACGGCATGCACCAATCCGCAAAGCAAATCGAAAGCAGCGCATAAAAGTTCTGAAAAAGATACAACGATGCAGGTAACAACCGCTGCAAAGCAGTACAAAAAAGGGGATCTCGTACCTACTGAAGAGGTATGTATGGTCAACGATGCTTTTATGGCCAAGAAACAACTGCTGGTCAAACATGAGGGCAGGGCTTATTATGGCTGCTGTGAAATGTGTAAGGAACGAATCCCTAAAGAGGCCGCCGTTCGTGTTGCTATTGATCCCTTGTCCAAGAAAGAGGTTGATAAGGCCAATGCAGCGATTGCCATAACGGGTGATCAGGGTGAGGTTTCCTACTTTGAAAACGAAGAAAATTATCGGAAATACGTTGAAAATATAAACCAATAAATAGACTTAAAATGAAAAGAATAATACTGATTGTAGTTGCAGCAATGACACTTGCTGCCTGCAACAACTCAAAACCGAATCATACGCATGCTGCACATACGGCGAAGGAAGATGAGGAGACAAGCGCAGCTACGCATGAAACGAAAGCAGATACAGCTGGGGTAGCCGATACAGCATCAAAAGCGGAGGTTACTGAAACCGCTGCTAATACAAAAGCCGATGCTCCGGTTGCAAAGGATAGATCTCTTGATGAGGTGTACAGTGCTTACTTTGAATTAAAAGATGCGCTGGCAAGAGATAATGGGCAGGTGGCACAGCAGGCTGCCAAAAAGATGCAGGCTGTGGTTGCAAAAATTGATGCCGCCAAGCTGGAGACCGCTACCGCAGCTGCTTGGAAACAGTATCAACGGAAATTGGCCTTTGATACAGAACATATCGCCGGGATTGATGAAAATGGACATCAACGTGAGCATTTTGTGACGCTATCCAAAAATATGTACGCATTGCTAAAAGTAGTAAAGCCTGATGCTCCGGTCTATTATCAACACTGTCCAATGTATAATGAGGGTAAAGGCGCGCATTGGTTGAGCAAACAAAAGGCAATTGACAATCCTTATTTGGGCAAATCAATGCCGACCTGTGGATCTACTGTAGAAACAATTCAATAGCGTGATGGAGAAATTGTTTGAAGGGTTTCCCAGCTTGCACCCCTTGGTGGTTCATTTCCCTATAGTGCTGCTGCTATTAGCTTTGCTCAGTCAGGCGGTGGCTGTAAGCTATAGCCGCTATCGGCAGGAGTTAAATATAGTGACTTTTGTCCTATTGCTTTTGGGAACAATAGGGGCTTTTGCAGCAATCCAGACAGCATCCCATATTTCGGGAGATGCGGATGAAGAAGCCTTTGCCGTGTTTGATACCCACCAACGTTATGCCTGGATCAGCTTCTGGCTGGCGGGGATAACCACAGTTGTACGCTTCGTGGCATTGCGATGGCGTAAAGTCATCTGGACAAACTATTTGATCGTGATTTTGTTGATAAGTTTGTCTGTGACACTATTTATCGCGGGACACCATGGCGCACGGCTGGTCTATCAGTATGGTGTGGGACCTAAAAGTAATGGAGTTTTAATTAAGTAATTGCATGAAAATGAGTAATAAGAGAAATATATTAATAATTGTTTTACTATTGATGACACAGGCTGCTGTGTTTGCACAGAAGGTGGTACGTCACGAACTGTATGTTCGGGACACCATCGTGAATTATGCGGGCAAAGCAAAACGGGCCATTTCCGTAAATGGGCAGATCCCTATGCCGACCTTGACATTTACTGAGGGGGATACCGCGGAAATTGTGGTTCACAACGAGTTGAAAGAAAGTACATCGCTGCACTGGCATGGTATCTTTTTGCCAAACAAAGAAGATGGTGTACCGCATCTAACGCAGGAGCCGATTAAGCCGAATTCAACTTATATCTATCGTTTCCCGATTATTCAACACGGAACGCACTGGTATCATTCGCATTCGGGTTTGCAGGAACAGATCGGTATGTATGGTAGCCTTATTTTGAACAAGCGTGCGGATGATAAGACTTTTCGCAAAGGGATAGATGATTTACCGACTATTCCATTAATCATAAGTGAATGGACAAATTATAATCCAGATAATATCCAGCGGATGCTCCATACAGGAAATGACTGGGCAGCTATTAAGAAAGGGGCTACCCAATCTTACGCGGAGGCGATCAAAGCGGGCAAGTTTGGAACGAAAATTACCAATGAATGGAAGCGTCAGCTCGCCATGGATGTAAGCGATGTGTACTACGACAAGATCCTGCTGAATGGTGCCCATTCTACGGATCTAAAGGAAGTAGATGGAAAGAAATTAAAAGCGGGGGATAAGATACGTTTGCGGATTTCCAACGGCGGTGCTTCGTCTTATTTCTGGTTGCGCTATGCGGGTGGGAAAATTACCGTAGTTGCAAACGACGGGAATGATGTGGTACCTGTAGAGGTGGACAGATTGATGATCGCTGTATCGGAGACCTACGATGTGGTCGTGACGATCCCGAATGAAGGGACGGCCTACGAGTTTATGGCGACAACGGAGGATCGGACGCAATCGGCAAGTTATTTTGTCGGTAATGGCATCAAGCAGTTGATTTCACCACTCCCTCGTCTCAAATATTTTGAGGGAATGAAGATGATGAATGACATGATGAAGATGGATGGTAATCTGAATGATATGGGCATGAATATGAGCCTGAATCAGATGGATATGAATGTGGTCATGTATTCGGAAATTACCGGAGATGGAAAGAAAAAAGAAGATCACAGCAAACATAGTGGTATGGATCATGGTAAGATGAAGGCGGATGAGGATCCGAACCGTTACAATGCGAATGCACTGGGTGATATTGTCACATTGAATTATGCGATGCTGGAATCTCCCCATGAGACCGAATTGCCGAAGAATGCTCCTGTGCGGGATCTTAAATTTACCCTTACGGGAAACATGAGCCGCTATGTGTGGAGCATGGATAATAAAATCCTTTCAGAAACGGATAAGATTCCGGTGAAGAAAGGGGAAGTACTGCGGATTACCATCTACAACAACTCCATGATGCGCCACCCAATCCATCTGCATGGTTTTGACTTTAGACTGCTGAATGGTAAGGGAGCCAAAGCTCCATTGAAAAATGTGGTCGATATCATGCCCATGGAAACAGATACCATCGAATTTTTGGCAAACGAAGAAGGAGATTGGTTTTTCCACTGCCATATCTTATACCACATGATGGCCGGAATGAACCGTGTATTTGCCGTGGATGACTACAAAAATCCCTATTTACCGGACAAAGCCAAGGCTTATAAGGAGTTGCAACATGAAAGCAATATGACGCATTTTATGGCGCAGAATGACTTTGCGACCAACGGAAATGATGGTCAGGCAATGTTCCAGAATGCGCGCTGGCAACTGGGATCGGAATGGCGATTGGGTTACAACGACATGCATGGTTATGAGGTGGAGACACACTTGGGCCGGTTTTTCGGAAAAATGCAGTGGTTTATGCCTTTTGTAGGTTTTGATTACCGTTACCGCCGAATGGGCGATGATGAACATGAAAAGAACATCTTCGGTCAGGCGAATAAAAAAGATAGCCGTAAAGCGGTGAGTCTGGGTTTTATGTATACACTGCCGATGCTGGTGAATTTTCAGGCTGAAGTGTACCATGATGGTATTGTCCGATTGCAGATGATGCGTGAGGATATCCCAATCTCACGAAGAGTACGAGCTGATTTTATGGTCAACTCGGACCTAGAATACATGGCTGGACTGAATTATATCATCACGAAGAATATGGCATTCAGAACGCATTACGATAGCGATATGGGATTTGGTGTAGGATTGTCGTTGAATTACTAGCCAAATCCCTCCAATTCCTGAGTTGATTTGTGTTAAATGTAAGCAGGGATACTTCAAATGAAGATGCTGTCGTTGTAAACGAGATCTGTGATGATCGAGATGAGTTCATCTTTTGTTCAAACGAGTTTAACTTCAGCTCGACACTGTCTTCATTTGAGCAAACAGTAAGATCGTTTGTCTTAACCTTGATCACATTTCCTTCAAAACAGATCTGCTTTGGTGCATTTGAGATCAGCGAACATCCAAATGGATTAACTTTTTGTCCAAACGAGATCAAAATCTTGTCAGGTCTGAACTCATTTGGTCCATCGCTGATATCATTTGGTTCATCGCTGATATCATTTTACTCATCACCAATATCATTTTGCCCATCAGCTATATCATTTGATGAAAAGCTGAATGCGTTTGACAAAAAGCAGGATCCCAACAGTAAGTGTTTGCTTACCACTAAAATGCGGCTTTGATGGGCAACAGGCTATGATTTTTGGTCTATTTTCCAATGAAGGGGGCAAAATCGGCAGCAGAAAGTCGTGTTCCGCCGAAAAGTTGGCCGATTTTACTCCATTTTCGCCAGCAGGCTGTCGTAGATTTGAGCCACGAACAAATTTATGTACATTTTAAATTTACATAGATAAGAACGAGCAAAAGCCGATCATTTATGTCATTGTTGACTATTCGGCACAAAAGAGCTAAACAAAAAGCGCCAGAAATTGTCAGTTTCTGGCGCTTTCTTTATGTTGTTCCGGTTTTTTAAACAGCGTGCGTTTTGATGGTTTAAATCATCCACTTAAAGATGCTCGCGCCCCAAGAGAAGCCTGCTCCGAAAGCAGTTAGCATAACCAAATCTCCGGTATTCAGTTTTTTG
Organism: Sphingobacterium sp. CZ-UAM; assembly: GCF_002000245.1. Taxonomy (GTDB): domain Bacteria; phylum Bacteroidota; class Bacteroidia; order Sphingobacteriales; family Sphingobacteriaceae; genus Sphingobacterium. Next base: position 39,982 of record NZ_MTCM01000009.1, read on the forward strand.
ATATTTTGCCAGATACACAAAGGAATAGTTGCGGCAATGGTATTGCCTAGGTATTCGATGTTACTAAGTGCTCTATCTTCGGGGATATTTAGACTACGGCCAACGGCATCGATAATACGCTGGTTGGCTTGATGCGGAATTAACCAGTTGATATCTTCAATTTGTAAGTTGTTGCGCTGTAAAACGGTATTACAGGCATCGCTCATCGATTGAACAGCATGTTTGAAGACAGTTTTGCCATCTTGTTTGAGAAAACGGTTGTCATTTACTGGAAGGTTGCTATCGATCGGGTAGAGGGAACCACCGGCTTCGATCTTCAAAAATTCACGTCCAGCACCATTGCTACGCAAGTAGGCGTCCATAACGCCACCTTCAAGCGATGGTTCCAACCATATGACACCGGCGCCATCGCCGAAAAGAATATTGGTGGAGCGATCTTTTAGATCGACATAGGTACTGATATTATCCGCACCTACAACAAGCACATTTTTGTAACGTTGTGTCTCCACGAGCGACGAAGCCATATCCAACGCATAAAGGAAGCCTGAACAAGCGGCATTGACATCAAATGCCCATACGTTGGTCAGCCCCAATTTTTCGAGAATAATATTAGCCGTTGCTGGCATAGGCATATCTGGTGTAGATGTTGCTACAATAAGGGCATCTACATCCCGCAGATCTTTGTTATATTGTTTTGCTAGATCCTGAATGGCTTTGACGGCCATGTCCGATGTGGCAAGATTTTCATCCAATATCCTTCGCTCCTTAATTCCTGTACGTTTGATAATCCATTCATCGGAAGTTTCGCAAAACTGTTCTAAATCGGTGTTGGATCTTCTTTTTGGTGGGATATATCCTCCAACCCCAGTTATTGCTGCATACGGCCTGCTCGGTATTCTTTCAGTCATAAAATAATGTACTCTTTTCTCTCTTTTTCTACAGCCAAATCTTACAAATTAGTCATTTGTGATTTTGCGCCGTAAAACTACGGTTAATTTGTCCAATTCAAGGGTGAAAAAGTAGGTTTTTGACAAAATAATTACGTTTTTGAGCAAAATTAACTGTTTTTAACCTTTTGGCTATACTATTCTTTTAATTGGTCTTTAAGAGGCGAAATTATATGCTGCTAGTGTTGTATTTGTCGAAATTTTTGACGTTTTCATCTTTTCAAAAGGTCAAAACGGTCTAGTAATTTTTTAGCGTATTAACGCACTTATCCAGAAATCCGGGCAAGTTTGAATAGCTCCGCTAAGTTCCTGATTCCCTCTTCGATCAGTTCTTCCGAAAGAGATCCATAGCCTAGACGCAGGCCGCCGTACCTGTCGTCTTTATGATAGTTGTCGGGATGGGGAATATGAATGGATTTTTCTTTCAGCTTTTTGAAGAGCAATGTCCAGTCTACCTGATGTTTGAATGCCAGCCAGACGGCTAGTCCACCTTGAGGACAATGGTAACTTACATGATCTGATAAATGGAGATCCAGTTGCTTGATCATAAAGTCACGCTTGCCTCGGTAATAGTTGGTCGCTTTGCGGATATGCCTTCTCACGGTACCGTCCTGAATAAGCTCCAAAACCGCCTGTTCCATGATATTGTCGCCTTGTATATCGATGAGGTAACGTAGTTGAGCAATAGCTTTTAATAAATGTTCATTTTTGCTGACAAGATAACCTATGCGAAGGGCAGGGGCTACGACTTTGCTCAATGTGCCGATGTAGACCGAATGTTGTAATTCGGCAGCCGAGGCCAGCGGGTGGTATGGAGTATGGTCGAAATGAAATTCGTAGTCATAGTCGTCCTCGATAATCGTGAATCCATATGCATTGGATAATTGGATAAGCTCTGATCTGCGGTGGGGGCTTAACGTAGCTGTTGTCGGGTATTGTCGATGCGGTGTAAGGTACGCCGCTTTGATATTTTTTTTGTCCTTTAGGTAGGGGATCATTTCTTCGACAAGGATACCCTCCGCATCAACAGGTATCTGTATAAGTTTCGCTCCGGTATGCTCAAAGATCTTCCAGGCAGAATGATAGCCCGGAGACTCCACGAAGATGTAATCGTCCTTTTTCAATAAACATTGGGCAACGAGGTACATGGCCATTTGGCTGCCACGACTGATGCATAGGTTATCTAGCGTGATATTCATATTGCGTTCCTGATTGAGCATGTCCGCTATGGCTTGCCTAAAATCAATATGTCCCCTCGGATCAGCGTAGCCCATCATCTTCCATCGGGCACTTCGTTTGAAAATCTGTCGGTACGCACGTCCGAGCTGGTCGATCGGAGCAATCTTGCTGTCTGGATTTCCATCATCGAAGATAATGCGTAACGGTGCCTGATGAGTTGATACGGATTTGTTTCGGGTGGCACTTTCAGCGTTGGAAAGCAAAGATGGGAGTTGCTGGGCCACAAAAATTCCACGGCGCTGTTGACTCACGACCCATCCTTCACTTAGGAGCTGTTGGATAGCATCAACAACCGTATTGCGGTTTAGTTTCAACTGTGTGGCGAGAGCTCTGCTGCTCGGTAAAGCTGTGCCAGGAGCTAGTCTGCCTGATTGTATATCAGCAGCAATACTATCTGCCAGTTGTAAATAAATCGCCTTTGTGGAAGATCGGTCTATCTCCATTGTCAAATTCCAGGGTCTGAGCATGGGTCAATTTTATCGGGTAATTCACCCAAAGATACAATTGTTCTTTTGGATTGAAACGCTCTACAATGATTCGATTCGATCTGCTGTCTGGGTATTTGGTTTGAGATGAGCTGTTTACTTTCACGGATTGTATCTGGACTATTTGTTTTAAATTGATCTTGGACTACCTGTGAGGTAGAATTTAATCCGATTTTTGGGCTTAACTAAATCTCGACCATTTGATGAAACCATTTCCTGTATTTGAAAAATTGGATATCCAGATAGAACGTGCAGCTGGCTGTTTCGTATATGACAATCAGCAAAAGGCCTATTTGGATATGTATGGCGGACACGCTGTTGTCGCTGTGGGACATACGCATCCGCATGTTGTCGATAGCACCTTGCAGCAGTTGAACAATATTGGTTTCTATTCGAATACAGTATACAATGATTTGCAGCATCAACTGGCACATCAATTGGGCCTGATGAGTGGATATACCGACTATGCGATATTTTTTTCGAATTCAGGTGCGGAGGCAAATGAAAATGCTTTAAAACTGGCTTCGTTTTTTACAGGAAGAAAAAAGGTTCTATCCTTATCTAATGCTTTTCATGGCAGAACCTCTGGTGTCGTATCAGCGACTGATAACACGAACCTGCGTGCTGCTGTAAATGATAATGATCATTACTTTTTCAGCCCCTTCAATGAGTTGTCCAGTTTGAGAAAACAGCTGGAAACGGAGGTATATTGTGCCGTGATTGTGGAACCGATTCAGGGGGTAGGCGGAATCCAGGTAGCCACAGATGAATTTCTACAGGAAGTCAGAGCGATCTGTACAAAAACAGGTACCTTGCTTATTCTCGATGAAATCCAGTCGGGGTATGGCCGTACCGGGAAATTTTTCGCACATCAGCATGCCGGAATAAAAGGGGATCTAGTTACTGTAGCGAAAGGTATCGCCAATGGTTTCCCCATGGCGGCGACCATTATTTCCCCGACTATCAATCCACTCATGGAGCAATTGGGGACGACCTTTGGGGGTAACCATCTGGCCTGCGCCACTGCAATAGCGGTATTGGAGGTTATCCGGGATGAGAAGCTGGTTGATAATGCGGCGCGGGTAGGTGCTTTTTTAATGAATGAATTAAGACATATCACGGCGGTATCTGACGTGAGGGGCAAAGGGTTGATGATCGGAGTGGAGTTTGATTACGATATACAACAACTGCGACAGGAACTGCTGTTTGACGAGAATATCTTTACTGGATATGCCGGTGCTTATACTTTAAGGCTGCTGCCGCCGTTAAGCTTTACGATGGAGCATGCACAGACTTTTTTAAAGAGCCTTAAAAAATTGATAGGGACGGATACTCACTATTTCCAAAATCATTTTTGTCACATGGGATAGTTAGCGGAAAATTGTGCACTGCTGTCTTCTATGCGAAAAAAAAATGACCTATCAGTTTTAATTCGTGAAGAGCAGTATTGTGAAGACAGTATCTAGCCGTCCTGTGCGGTGTTTTATTGATAAATCGTATCTGAGCTGGATCGCTTTTGGAATTGGAGAGTTTAGCGTTTTTCTTGTATTAATGCTATTAAAAAAGTAATTTCACAACAGGTACTTCAACACAACAGGATACTTTAATTAGATAGATACACGGAAACAGATGTCGACAATTACGAAAGGTTTACCAACAGCCGGATTGATTAGTATAGCGGATCACAAAATATTACTGGCCTACAGCAATAATAAAAAAGCCTGGTACCTGCCAGGAGGTAAAATAGATGCCGGGGAGGATTCATTACAATCACTCCGTCGCGAGATTTCGGAGGAACTGAACATCGACCTTGATCCCCAAAAGATTTCCTATTACTGTCATATTACTGCTCCGGCTTATGGGATGGTGCCCGAAGTGATTATGGAACAGGACTGTTTTCTGTATCCACTTACGGAAACGATACAACCAAGTAACGAAATAGGAGAAGTGAAGTACTTCTCCCATGAAGATTATTTACGCGAACCTATTCAGGTGATCGGTGTATTGCATGTCTTTGATAAATTGAAAACCGATGGCTTGATTTAAGTTAAGGACGATAACTATACTTAGATACCATAGCCCTCGTTTGCACAATTGATGGTTTTGGTATTTTGTATGGGGTCTATTTTTCCGGTCCTGGTGTTCAGCCGCCAAGCTTGAAGGGTCTTATTGAAATATTCTTTGTCTTCCTCGACAACACTAATAGCAACGATCTCACTGTCAAATTTGTCGCCTACCCTACAGTTGCAAAGGCTAAGTTGTTCGTTGGCTTTGAGTTTACGAATATTGATTGTATCCAGGATCTTATATTTCACTTGACCATTTCCCTTCTCCTTGTCATCAAGCAGTTCATTTAAAATACAGATCCCGTTTTTATCGCTGGTATAATAGCCAGCCGCAAAGCGATAGTCACCAGTCGCACTTTTGTTTGCGTCTATTACTGCACCTGATGCATGGGCATAGCTGGCCAGTCCAGGAATTTCATTAATCTCCCGAAATATTTTTCCATATAATGGATTTTTCTGGTCTTGGGGGGTATTAAAACTTGACCAGCTACAGATGGCCAGTAATGCAAATAGTATATTTGTTAAATAACGCATAGCTTCGATTGATCTAAATACAGTATTAAAGATAATAAATCTCGTTATATTCTTAAATTACGATATTTATATTTTGCTCATCAACCTGTTAAGAGGGACTATTCATACTTAGAAAAATCTACGGCAAATATACAGCGATTGACTTGACTGCCATTCTGTGCCCCCGCGTTGGGTTCGAATTCGGTCAAGCTCCATAGGTAACCGTAAGTTGCTTCGTAATACAGGGATTCGGCACCATAAGGCCATCTATAACGGACGGTATCATCTGCTCCATCCGTGTAGCGCGCCAAGCGAGCATTGGAGCCATAAGAGTTGCTCGGAGATCCTGTGCAGGACAGCCATGTCCGATTTCCCTTGCGGAATACACCCTGGATTCCGTGTGCATGGTTATCTGTAAATAGACTATTCTTAGGAGTGACGGTAATAATGCCTGAATTTTGGAGCTGCCCTTCCGTATTGATAGGAAATCCAAAAACCTGGGGTACGATAGCGGCATCAGCGCTGCCGGCGTAATATTGGCCTGTCCATAATTGGGTGCCTTCATCATTGACCTGAACGGTTGAAAAGGGACTGGCGTTATTGATTTTTTGATAACCTATCTGCGGTAGTATATATCGATAGTTGAATGCAAATAAATTACCATTGCTATCTTTTCCGCATTTTTCACTCGTATCGTCGCCGGTGCTGACTTCAATAATTTTGTCAAGGTCAAAAACTCTGAGTCCCAGATTCGTGCTGCTCAGGTAGATTTTGCCCTTGAAGTAAGCAATTCCACCTGCATGTACTTTGAGTGGGGCATAAGTGCCATATTGTGTATGGGTTGTCGTACTACTTGGGATATCAGGTTGCACAAGGAGGATATGGCGGTAAGTCAGGTAAGTACTTGAACTTGGACTAATGTCGATCAACGTAATTCGTGAGCCTTTATGTTCGGCACTATTGCGGGCGTACCAGCTAACTAAGAGATAACGCACGCCGTTTTTTGTAAAACCAGCAATGCCCTGAGGACGCCAGATTGCCGTGGTTTCATCATCGCTGTTCCAGCGAATCCCGCGCACCCGATTTTCTTCGGGAATATTGAATCCATATACCTCGGTGTAAGCGCTCCCGCCGATGGCCTGACGGTTTTTGTTTACCTGGGCTGGGTTTAGAAAACTGAATCCTGAATTGATGTAGTTACTGGTATTGACATAACTGTTGACGCTCACCGCTGCAGTGCTTGAACTTGCTTTGAGTTTTGACGCTGTTTCATTTTCAGTGGGCGGTGGAGCCAGTTCATTTTTCTGACAGCCGATGCTCGCTATGGCAAGCATAAAAATCAGTCCAAGTGTCCGTTTTTGAATCATCGTTGTAAGGTTTATGTAATCATATACAATCCACATTGCAAATGGTTTGCAAGCTGATTACGAAACTAAATGATTCAACGTATAGTTGAGTAATCCCAATATTAAATCTGTATTACCTTTGTGCTTTTCTGTTTTTACCGGCTGTATTCTACCGAAAACCCCATCGCATGGATGTCATTGTTTCATGAAATGGCACCGATGCGATGGGGTTGTATTTATCTTTAAGATATTTTATTTTGTAGTTTCTGTTTTTTCTTTTTGCGCTTCTTTGTACACTTTGCTGTCCTCATCGTCCATGTCCATGTCGAGATCCTCCTCTTTGTATTTTCCCATTTTGAGTTGAAAATTATCAGCGGTACCGGTGATGCGCATCGGGATTCCGAAGATTCCGAATGGAGGCAGTCCGAGTCTGAACCCAAGATTCATCCGCCCATCCAGTGTAACTTGACCTTCAAACCGTGGCCTGAATCCCATCATCTTCATTTTGGCACGTTCAATGGTCATGACATTGTTCTTGATATGCGATTTGATGACAACCTTTTTTACCTCACCGTCTTTCAATTTTTCTTTTGAGGTGGATTCGCTGATGCCATTCAGTAATTTGAAACCTCTGAACTTAATTTGGTTCAGGGTCAGGCTACCCTCACCGACAATGGAAGGCATCACAGGCTGCATATTACCGTTCAGTAAACCTCCTAATTTATAATCCAGCGATACAAGGCCATGCGCATTTTTGGCAGCAGTCACCATCTCTCTGAACATCGGAATTTCCTTATAGGCACGTTGGATATCAAAGCTGTCCGCTTTTACAGCGTAGTCGAATGCAGCTCTGCGGGGATTTATTGGTCTATAATTTCCATTCATAGCTGCTTTTAATCCCGCTAGTTCAAAAGTGGTGTTGTTGAGCGCCAGTTTGCCTTCTTTGATCTGTAGATCTCCCTTGAAATCTCTGATGTTCATGTTGTTGTAAGAAACATTGTTGACCAAACCTAGCACCTGAACATCAAGATTTTTAGGCAAAAGGACCACACCTGTCTCAGAAGAAGAGGATGCTGTTGAAGGAGTATCTGCAAAAACCATGAAGTCATCAACGGTGATTTTTTTACTATTGAGTGTGAACTGTCCCTGTAAAGCGGCATTGTTATTCGTCAGGTAGTTGATGATATTGTTCATGTAACCCTTTATGGAGATGGAATTTTGACCATAGTTGACAAGGAACCGGTCAAAGTTCATTTTCTCCTGATGGAAGCTAAAGTCACCACTTTTGATTGCAATAGGTTGCGGGAGTAGGTCGGTCTGTACTTGGATCTTGCCGATGTTGATGCGTCCACTATTGTGGAGTCTGGCATAACGGCCGCTGGTGGCATCACTTTGCAGACCTTTGAGGCTAAAATCTGTGTGGATAAAGCCATCGACATTGGTTCCGTCAAGGGCGAAAAACTTATAGATGGGACCAAGGTTGAGTTTTCCTTTGGATTGAATATTATAGTTGATGTTATTGAAATTGCGCAGATCTGCATGCAGGAAAAAAGGTTCTCCGGCAAATGTGAATGATACAGGTAGTATTTTTACACTCAAATCACGTAATGATCCCTTCTCGCTATTCACAAAAGCTTCGACATGTATGTTTTCCATTGGAATAGGGTACTCCTTGGATTTGATAAACCCATTTTTCATCACAATGGAGGTATTGGTTTCCGGAAAAATATTCCGTTTGAGATCGACATAACCTTTTGCATTGAGGTTGACATCGATCAGCCCTGCCAGTTCGATATCTTTGACCGGATAGAAGCTTTTGATATCGGCCAAATTGAATAAGGCTTTCAGATCAGACTGTACGGCAATTTTGTTGAAATCTGTTATCGAAACATAACCTTTAATATAGTTATTGAGTGCCTGAACCGAGATATCGTGAATAGAAATGGAAGCGCTTTTCATTTTGCCATCCGGATCTTTTGCTTCCAGACGATAAGCGATCTTGTCAAGACCTTTAGGGAGATCAGCTAGTTTGAAATGGCCTTCTGTTAGGGTGTTTTTGATATCAAATGTCGGTATGGAAGCGATGTATTCCTCCTCACGTTTTTGAAGTCCGACTTTGCGTGTTGCCCGGGCATAGGTTCCGTCGATCTTTGCGTCAAGATTCCATCGTCCACCCAAGGAGAAGCCCGGAAATTGCAGGGAAGAATAGAGTATACCAAGGTCGAGGTCGCTTTTCATATCAGCGTGTACTGTCACAGGATGCAGTCCTGCGATTTGTCCTTTTGCGTTGAAGTAACCTGATGCGACTTTAAAGTCAAATTGTTTCAGGTCAATCCGGAGCGAGTCGGGATTTAATGCCGGAAGATCAATCTTTAATTTTGCGTTCCAGTCTGTCAATGGATTATTGGATTGTTTATAAGCCATATATCCGTTGTTGATGGTCAGTCCCAGAGATAAATCGGGCATCTCATTATTGTCAACAATATAATCACCGATTAAATTTACAAAAACTTCGGAAGTGCCTTTGACGGATAGATCTTTTATCCATGATGCGTAACTATTGGGAACCAGTGACAGCAATTCACTCAGGGTACTCTCCTGTGATTTTAACTTGAAGTCTAGATGATAACCGTGCGATATAAAGGACAATAATCCCCGGAATCTTACTGGTAACTGGTTAATCTTGATATCATTGCGTTCAAAGATAAATGATAGGTTGTCGGTGTTGATACGCGTCAATAAATTGGCATCAATTGATTTTTTATCAACATAGAGTTCATTGTCAAAAGAAAAAGAAAACGCGGCAATCTTGGCTCTGGTATTCAAATCAAAGATATTCGACATTAGGTCACCTTTACCCTCATAGTCCAGATCTTTTGCGTCAATCCACAGTGGAATAGACTGGTCTTCGTAATGCAAGTTGGTCTTTTCAAATTTAATCAGCTGAAAGGCCAGCGCACCGCCATCAGAATTATCTTTTGCCTTTGTGGAATCCGTTGCTTTGGACTTATAGATGCTGTAGTTTGCATTACCTAAGGAATCGACCAAAATATTGATCTTCCCCTGGTTAACGATAAACTTGTCAATAATGATTTTTGATTTGAGCAGGCTCATGAGGTCAATTCCAAAGCTTACTTGTTTGGCGGCAAGCAGGGTGTCTTTTTTGAATGGCTCAGCGCCCTTTAACAACACGTCATCCATTGACGCTGTCAATAGTGGGAATTGATCAAAGAAGGTCAATCTGACCTTTGTATAATTGAGCTCCCCATTGATATGTTCGTTTGCCAACGACTTGACTTTGTCGTTTACTTCTTTTTCGAAGATATAGGGAATGGATAATATACAAAGAATGAATAGTGTTATGAAGCTTACTAACCCGATAGAGATTCGTTTGGCAAGCTTTAGAAATGTTGCTTTTGACACAGTGCTGTTTTTTTGTGGCACAAAAGTCCGAAATTTATTGTTAAAGTCCATTGATTGACCGATTTATTTTAGGGCTACTGCTGAAATATGTCAAGTTTCATTGACAAATGGTCGGGCAAAGTCCTTTCTTATCAGGTAGTTTTGCATAGCTCGGAAATTTTCCTGTATTTTTGCGGGGTGAAATTTCGATTTAAAAATGCGGAACAGAAAAATAGTACCATCCTCATTTTCTGTTTGCTTTTGTTGCTATTGATAGGTGGGGGGCTGCTCGGTATTATCCACTATAAAATAGATCGACTGAATAAAAGAATATTGGTAGATTTTGCCGATGAAAATATGTTGCTGGTGAATAAGCAACTCGAATTGTTACAACAGGAGCTATACACGTCTGAGAAAAGATTGGTTGATGCCGTACCATCAGCGGATATCCGTCGTGATTCCTTACTTATCCTCATTCCGGCCAGTCACTTGAACCGTGTCGACAATAAGATGTGGGTACTGCTCAAAACGCGTACAATACAACATCGCTTATACCATGTCTATGTCGATATTGAAAAATTAAACGCCTATTTCGCCAATCGGTATTTTGGAAGAAGAGCTTATTTTGAAATATATAGTGATAAAGGGATCTGTGTCGTTTCACCTGAAAACCGAAAATGGGGGCGTCCGAAAGACGGGGATATTATTACTCAGGGCAAGATCGTCAAATCGGATTACCTAAAGCTGGATGTGATGGTTACCTCCTATCCCTGTTCCATTATTTTTGTAGGAGGTGAAATTCGAATAAGTACCCTGCTGTTGACAATTGAGGAGGAAGTTCAGGGGGTCATGACCTATAGTATATTACTTGGCGTAGGCCTGATGCTCGTAGCCATAGCGCTTATCTATTTTAATGTACTGGAGCGCCGCAAGACTCAGCAGCTCAAATTAATGGCGCTGCAACAGGAAAATGAATATACGCAGATGCGTCTGGTTCAACTGCAGCAGCAGATCAATCCACATTTTTTGTTCAATACCTTTGGCTCACTCCAATATCTGATCGGCAAGGATAATGATCTGGCCAAGTCATTCGTCGGTAAGATGACCAAGGTCTATCGTAAAATGCTGCGTACGGACGAGTCGGACTGGTCTTCGGTACAGGAGGAACTGGAACTGGCAAAAGCTTATTTCTTTTTGCAGCAGGTGCGTTTTGGAACAGCGTTGAAAGATATGGAAATTTCCATTCCAATGGATGTGATGGGTGCGCGGCTACCACGTCTGGCCTTGCAGATGCTGGTGGAAAACGCGATTAAGCATACACGTATTTCAACGGAAAATCCACTTCAGATCCATATTGTTTATCTATCGGAGGTCAATATCATCCAAGTAAGCAACAATTGGCAGCCGCGGCAAGGGACTGAAACGGAAGGGGAGGGATATGGACTTAATTACCTAGCGTCTATGTATTCCCATTATACACTGGATGGCTTTGGTTATGGAACAGAAAAGGGGTGTTTTTTTGTCAATTTACCCCTATTGGATCGTTAGATTAGTACAGGAATAGTTCTGCTGGATACGTGTTCATAGTTTTGAAGCACGTGTTCATACGTATGAAATACGTGCTCGTCCCTTTTGAAGTGATTCTGTACAATATTTTTAACAAATTTGGCTCCTGATCTAGGAATTTAATTGCAAGATTAACCTAATCTTATTCGGATGAAATGATCTTCAGCTCAATAGCGCTTGATAAGAGACCTATCATGCGCAGCTGGTCGCTTCAATGCCATTGAAAAACAAAGCGGGTGCAACAAATGCATGGATGCTATTGAAAAACAGCACTCAGAAATAATTATTCTAAATGAACAACACTTATACCAAGCTAGCCCTAAGCCTCTTATTTTCGGCAGGCCTCATGCAATCTTGTTCTGTATTGCAAACTGTAGGTTTACGAAAAAAAGAGACTGTTACCTCTGCGAAGGATTCTACCGCCAAGAAAGATACGACGATTGCCTATGACAAACTGTTTAAAGATGCACGCGTGGATAGCGGCATGTTTGCTGTGATCCGAAAGGAAAATAATTATTACTTTGAAATTCCATTGAAAAAGATGGGACAGGACATTCTCCTGATCCAAAAATTGTCTTCCGTTCCTTTGGCACTGAATGAAGCTGGTGTAAATAAGGGAATGAACTATGAAAATAAGGTCATTCGGTTTACCCTGCGCAAAGAGAAGAAAGAGGTATGGGTTTCGGAAATTAAACCGCAGGTAGAAGTACCTAAAGGGGATGCGATTGCTGCATCGGTCTATGATAATTATCGTCCTTCTTATATTGAATCGTTCAAGGTGGAGAGTTATTCAAAAGACTCCAGTGCCGTGGTGATCAAAGTCAATAAAGTGTTTGACGGATCGGAAAAGAGCTTTACGGATGTTTTCACCGCTTTGGGTTTAGGTACTTCGCCTAAAACCAGCATATCCACGATCGAAGAAATAAAATCGTATCCCAATAATATTGTTGTGAAATCGGTGTTGTCGACAAAAGTGACGGAGGGAAATGAATCGGTGCCGGTTTCACTGGAGGTTACAAGTAACCTTTATGAATTACCTGAAACGCCGATGGTGGCACGTTTTGCGGATCCCCGTATTGGCTTCTTTACTTCGCCACGCTGGTATTTTAACGATAAACAACAGGAACTGGATAAAAAAAATCTGGTGAACCGCTGGCGTCTTGAGCCGAAAGATGAGGACAAAGCACGTTACCTGAAAGGTGAACTGGTAGAGCCGAAAAAACCTATTGTTTTTTATCTGGATCCGGCCACGCCAAAGCAATGGCGCCAAGCCATTATCGATGGTGTTCACGACTGGCAGGAAGCCTTTGAGGCGGCTGGTTTTAAGAATGCGATTTTGGCAAAACAGCAACCGGATAGTGTCAAATTTGATCCGGATGATGCCAATGTATCTTCTATTGTATACGCTGCATCAGCGCAGGCCAATGCGATGGGACCATCGGTAGTGGATCCACGTTCAGGTGAAATTTTGGAGGCGGATGTGATCTGGTGGCATAACGTAATGACGATCCTAAATAGCTGGATGCGGATACAAACAGGTATCGTAGATACTTCTGTGCGTTCAAATGTATTCTCGGATGAAAAAATGGCCCATGCCATTCGTTTTGTTTCTTCGCATGAGATTGGACATACCTTAGGGCTGATGCACAATATGGGCTCATCGGCAAGTTTTCCGGTAGATTCACTCCGTAGCAAAAGTTTTACCGCAAAAATGGGCGGTACGGCACCATCGATTATGGATTATGCGCGCTTCAACTATGTGGCGCAGCCTGAAGATGCTGTTGAACAGATTACACCCGTGATCGGAGCCTATGACAAATATGCTATTGGATGGGCTTACCGTTGGTATGGCAAAACACAGCCTTGGGATGAAATACCGTTGTTGCGCAAAGAAATTGATGCCCATGTGCATGACCCGATATATCATTACGGCGAACAACAGGATTCAAAAAATATTGTTGACCCAAGGGCACAGTCCGAAGATCTAGGTGACGATGCCATGAAAGCTGGTGAATATGGGATGAAAAATTTGCGTCGCATGATGCCGAATATCATCAACTGGACCACAAATACGGGGGATGACTATTATCGGGCCGGTAAATTATATATGGGGGTCGTTGGTCAATGGTATGCTTACGCTGATCATGTGCTCAATAATATTGGTGGTATTTATCTTGAAAATGCTGTTTTGGGCGACCAAAAAAATGCATATAGTCCAGTACCCAAAGAGAAGCAGGTAGCTGCACTGGAATATTTAAAGAAACATGTGTTCTACATGCCGGAGTGGCTATTTGTTCCGGAGTTGATGGCGAAAACTTTCCCTTTAAGAGATTCACCTATGGGACCGTTTGAATATGCACCTTATAATCTGCAGCGTGAGTTTCAATATGCCATGCTCTATAAATTGGTCAACGATGAACGCCTATTGCGCATGGTCGAAATGGAAAACCTCTTTGGCGACAAGAAGGCATGGAGTGCACCAGCATTTTTAGCATCGGTACGCAAAGAGATCTTCGCAAAAACGCTCAGTGGACAGGCATTGGATCTTAAAACACGCATGTTGCAGCAGAATTACGTGGATGTACTAATGGTCTCTACGAATAAGTCCATGGAGAAATTAAATGCCAAGAAATTAGCTGGGGTCGAACAATTGATCGAAGGAACTCAGCCTAATCTGTGCTTGCATCAACATCATGCAGCTTCTGCTCAAACAGGTTTACGTAATGTACATGTCACCGGAATGATTCGTACATCGGATATGCTGACCTATAAAAGGGCCGAACTGTATGAGATCTATCAGTTGCTGAAACAAAAACAACGGACAGGAGACGCGACGACAAAGGCCCATTATATGGATCTCGTATTGCGGATCGCAAATACTTTGGCATTGAACTAATATATTAACATCTATTATATCAACATCTACCAAAATGAATAAGTTTTTAATACCGCTGACCTTTATGTGTGTGCAAATGGCACAGGCACAAGAATCCAAGGAACTGAAAGGAAAGGTACTGGATGCGGTCACATTAAAGCCGGTCGTGGGGGCGACGGTTGTTGTCGAGAGTTCGGCAGTAGCGGAAGACATCGGCGTACCCAATCAGGTGCAACAATCTGCATTGGGATCATTGACTGACGCTTCGGGCGAATTTCGCCTAAAAGTTCCGGGGAACTTAAAATACGTCACCATTAGTTATGTGGGGTACCAGCGTATTCAGGTTCCGGTATTTCAGGACCACAGGACGATTTTGCTACAACCGAGTGGAGAATCCCTGGATGAAGTCATCGTAACGGGCTATACCGATATCAAAAAACGTAAAAATACAACAGCATATAATAAAATCAATGTAGCTGATATCAAGCAGACAGGCGTTGCATCCATTGATGAACTGCTAGCGGGACAGGTGGCCGGTCTCCAGTTGAGTAATTTTAATGGTGGTCCCAATAGTGCACCACAGATCCGTATCCGCGGTACGGTATCACTCAATGGTACACAGGATCCATTGTGGGTTATTGATGGATTACCCATAGAAGGGACAGAATTGCCGAATCGGATTGATAAGGATAACCTGAATAGTTTGAATAATCTTCCGATTGCAGGAATCAATCCGGATGATATTGCAGATATCACCGTATTAAAAGACGCGGCGGCAACTTCGATCTACGGTGCACGTGCTGCTAACGGCGTTATTGTGATCACAACAAAAAGAGGTAAATCAGGTCCAGCAAAATTACAGGTTTCGGCAAATACGTTTGTCACTGAACGTCCGGACTTTGGTAAACTCAACTTGATGAATGCCAATGAAAAAGTAGACTTTGAACTATTGATGGCCAACCGTACTGATTTAAATTATCGCACAGGCAAGGGGGCAGTTATGCGTATCCTGGATAAAGCGAATGCACTGGAAGCCTACCGTTCAGGCGGTTTGGCTGCTCTTTCGCCAGAGGTGCAGCAGTCCATTAATCAATTGCGCCTGAAGCAGACAGACTGGGGAAAAGAACTTTATCGTCAGGCACTCAATCAACAATATTCGGCCTCGATATCCGGTGGTAACGACGCGCATCGGTACTATCTGTCCAGCGGCTTTTACGACGAAAAAGGAGCAACTAAAGGAGCAGATCTACGTCGTTATTCATTGACATTAAACAATGATTTCAATATAAATGACCGCTTTAAAGCGGGAATCAATTTACTAGGCTCTGTTTCAAATAGACAAAACCCGATCCAGGATGACGATGCATTTACCAATCCGAGTAATTATATGCGTTTGGTCAATCCATATTTAACCGTGCGGGATCAATCGGGTAAGTATAACTACGATCCGGATATCGAAGGCTACGAAAAAGAAACCTACATTCCTTTCAATGCCATAGAAGAACGGGAAAATACCAAATATGCGCTGACAAATAAGGCATTGAAAGCGATTGGTTACCTGGAGTATACCATTATCCCGAAATTGTCTTTACGTACCGAATTTGGTTTGCAGTTTGATGAAAATAGCATGGAGCGATTTGCCGATCAGGAAAGTTACAATACCCGTAAATTGCGTGCAGCAACACGGTATTACGATTCCGCAAGTAAGACGTTTAAATATTTTTTACCTACGGGTGGTAAAATTGAAAATAACCATAATAGCATTTTTCAATACAACTGGAAAACTTACTTAAAATACAACAAAACCTGGAATGAAAAGCATGAGCTGGAACTCATGGGCGGAACAGAACTGCGACGGAGTAAGAATACAATGGTTTCAACCAAAGGTTTTGGCTATAATCCGTCAACTTTGACCACACAAAATATTGTTTTTCCGAATAGCAACTATCAAGATGATTCGAGATTTGTACAATACAAAAAAGGATTGATCGAAAACTCCTATGCCTCCTTCTACGGGAATGCGACCTATACATTTGACCGTAAGTACAATGTATATGGTAGCATACGTTATGATGGGTCAAATATGTTTGGCGTAGATCCGCAATACCGTTTCTTGCCGATCTGGTCCTTGTCTGGATCATGGAATGTGCTGGAAGAAGAATTTATCAAGGGTAAAACAGCTTTGTCTGATCTCCGTGTGCGTGCTTCGTATGGTATTCAGGGAAATGTGGATCGCAATACCTATCCGTTTATTGTTGGGAAGTATGAAAATTCGACTATACTTCCAGGCTATCCAGAAGGAACAGTCGTGGTAGATATGCCTGCTAATAACAAATTACGTTGGGAACGTACACAATCTTATAACGCTGGAATTGATTTGGGGCTTTGGAAAAATAGGTTGAATATTACAGTTGATTATTACAATAGAACAAGTAAAGACCTGATTGCAAATAGTGCCTTACCTATGGAAAATGGTTTCCAGGATGTCCAGGTAAACTGGGCTTCGGCAAGAAATCAAGGGGTGGAATTGACTATATCAAGCCGTCAGATCCAGACCAAAAAATTCTCCTGGTCAACGGATTTTAACATCGCCCACAATAATAATAAATTATTGAAGGTGATGAATAATCCCAAAGCCTATGCGCCAGAAACTCAGGTAGGCCGTCCCATCAATGGTATGTATGTACTGGAAACAGCTGGATTGGATAAAGACGGTGTGATGCAGTTTAGAAATCAGGATGGCTCTGTTTCGAGTTTCGAAGAATTCTATGGACTATACGATCCTTGGGCAGATTTCTTACCGGGATATACTTCCCAAACGAGCATGACAGCGGCAGATTATCGTGCTAAATTTAAATACAAAGGCAGCAAGGATCCGAAATTTGTAGGTGGTATGACCAACCGTTTCCGTTATGCTAATTTTGATCTGGCGATTTCAGCTGTATTCAATTTAGAGCGTTGGGTAAACCGTACGCCTACTTATAATCCGGCACTGGTAGATCGCGGGCAAAACTATACGAAGGGTCTCTTGATGGCTTTACAGGGGAAAACAGCTCTGCCAGCATTGGGAAGCATCGGTTCGGAACTAAATGACCGTTGGATGGCCTATGGCTGGATGGAGAGTAATGATCCGATCAGTTCATTTAAGCAATACGATATCTGGGCGAAGAAAATGAGTTATGTCCGTATCAATAGCATCCGTCTTGGATATACCTTACCTGCAAGCTTAAGTAAAAAGATCGGAACCAACAATTTACGTGTGAACGTAGAAGGACGCAATTTATTTGTTTTTGGTGCGAATTACGAAGGGTATTTTGATCCAGAGACGTACGGTAGCTATTATGCGCAGCCGATCAGCAAATCTTTTGCGTTTGGTCTTTCAGCAAGTTTTTAATTCTTTTAATTGATTATAATATGAAGAACATAATTTATTTTGGAATGATGATGACGGTTGGCGCATTGACTTCCTGCAATAAATACTTGGATATACAACCGGTGGGGACTGTCATTCCTACCTCAGAAAGTGATTTTAGAGGCTTGATGACAAGTGGCTACACGAGTTTTCCGGCACATAAATCGTATCTGTCATTACGTACCGACGAACTGTTGTTGGATGAAAGCTCTACAGATGCTGCCCGGACCAAAGATATTTATCTCTGGAACGATCAAAATCCCGATCCGGCAACCACTGCTTATCCGTATCTGGCCTTCTATAAGAGTATTTTCTACAGTAACCAGATCATCAGTACGATTGACGAAAAATTGACGGGTAACGCTAACGTCGATCAGATCAAAGGTGAGGCTTACCTGATGCGTGCCTATGCGCATTTTGAGTTATTGAATTGCTACAGTGAAGTCTATTCAGCAAGCAATGTAGCTTTGCGTGGAGTTCCGCTATCGACCAAAATCGACCTGGAACAACGTTTTGTTCCTGCAACCATAGGTGACTCCTACGCGCAGGTGTTATCGGATATGGAAAAGGGGACGGCATTGCTTACAGTAGACGATCAGGCGAAAGGTGTGAATTATCGCTTTAGTAAGCGTGGAGCATATGCAATGGCATCACGTCTTCATTTATATCGCGGGGAATGGCAGGCAGCAATAGAAGCGGCAAAGCAAGCTTTGAAAATAAACGACAAGCTCGTAGATCTCAATGTTACGGGAAGTTTATTACCTAATGATTTTGAGTCTGCCGAAATCATTATGGCGCTGGAGAAAGTATCTATTCCGGAAGTACGTTCGAGTTCATTTATTTCGCCTTCTTTATTGTCGGCCTATTCGGATGGAGATTTAAGAAAAGGTCGCTATTTCCAAAAAAGAGGTGCTGATTATGTCTCACTTAAAGGAGGAGAAAACCGTTTCAACGTGAGCTTCAGAAATGCAGATCTTTATCTGACAATTGCAGAATGCAATGTGCGTTTGGGAAATACAGCGGAAGCGCTAAAATATCTGGCCGCATTGAAGAAAAACAGATTTACGGTCGATGCTTACGTCAAAGAAACAAAAGCTGATGCGACCTTGTCCAAAGAACAATTGCTGGATGCGGTATTACTTGAACGTAAGCGCGAATTGGCTCTTGAAGGTCTGCGTTGGTATGATTTAAAACGTACAACAAGGCCTGCAATAACACATGCGAGTTTTGGTAGAACGGTTACCTTGCAGCAAAATGATCCGCGCTATGTGATCCGTTATCCACAAGAAGCGATCAATAACAACCCAGATCTATTAAAATAAGGTCAATTTTTTTTAATCCTTTATATATTAATCCATTTTCTTTCTTAGGAAATGGATTTTTTATTACATTCAAGCCATGAGATGGAATATATTGATTGTCGAAGACGAAGACTGGGCTTTTGTAGGCTTAAAGGAGATGTTGACAGACCTTTATGGGGATGGCGCATTGACCTTTACCAATGCAAAGGAGATTCAGGAAGCGGTGAAGATCATCAATAAGCATCATTTTGACCTGATCTTTATGGATATCCATCTGATGGATGGACTGAGTTTTGAAATATTTAAGCAGGTATCGATTGATGTGCCGCTCATTTTTACAACAGCTTATGAACAATATGCATTGGAAGCTTTTCAAAATCAAGGTTATGCCTATCTATTAAAACCTTTCGATGTGGAGGAGCTCGCGCAGACAATGAAACGACTTGAGCCACTGTTACCCAAAACAGAGCCGCGTCTAAAGCAACGCTTTCTGGTGAAATATGGTAACTTTTTAAAATCCTTGGCGATCGCCGATATTGCTTACTTTATGGCGGAAGATAAAGAACTATATGCGGTGGAAAAAGAGTCAGGCGTAGCCTATATCATTGAAGATAGTCTAGTCCACTTGGTGACTCAGGTAGACCCATTCGTTTTTTTTCAAATTAACAGAAAATTTCTTATTCGTATTGATTCCATTCAGTCTATGTTAAAAATAAGTCGGAATAGAATTAAATTGGAACTAATTCCCCCAACTCCAAAGGGGATTGATGTTATTGTTAGCGAAGAGCGTTCACCAAATTTTCAGCGCTGGCTAGATCAATAGTGTTCTGTTAGCTAGCTTACTATCAGTTTATTGTCTTGTTTTTTGATTTTTAATGAATTGATTTTCAGTGTTTTATTTTTTTATAAAAAATGTATAGTAAATTAGTATAGATTGTATTATATTTGCGCTCTAATAAAATCTATCAATTTAGTAGATTTTTAGAGTTATACAAAAAAGGGAGCTGTTGACTCGAATAATTACACTATGTCTATTTATTTTTTCTATATAAGTATAATGCTTAACTAATTTATTAAAACACCCTCTATATGCACTCAACATTCAAATACTTTCCTATTGTCGCGTTAGCATTGTCTAGTGCCAGTATGAATAAATTGTATGCACAGCAACGTTCCGTCCAGGGGAAAGTTACTGATGCGACTACCGGCCAGGCGCTAGCTGGCGTAAGTGTACGTATATCAGATCAAAATAAGGTGACACTTACTGATGCTAAAGGTGAGTTTACGATCAGCGCTTCGGGCAAGGATGCTCCTCTTTTGGATTTTTCATTTATAGGCTACGAATCCCAACAATTGAGAGCCTCCGGAGCTAATATTTCTTTGGCTCTGAAACCATCGAGCACAGGTTTGGAGGAAGTCGTTGTGGTGGCTTATGGTACGTCCAAAAGATCCAATATTACGGGTTCAGTTAGTACCGTGAGCAGTAAAGCGATCGAGAACAGACAGGTTTCTAATATCACAAAAGCATTGGAAGGTCAGGTTCCGGGATTACAGTCGGTCGCTTCTTCGGGTCAACCTGGTACCGAGGCGACTATCCGGATCAGAGGGATTGGATCTATCAATGCCTCCAGTGCACCTTTGATCGTATTGGATGGCAACCCCTATGCCGGTGACATCAATTCCATTAATCCGAACGATATACAGTCGATCTCGGTATTAAAAGACGCTGCCTCCAGTGCACTTTACGGTTCTAGGGGGGCTAATGGGGTAATTATTATTACGACCAAATCAGGTATCGCCTCTGATAATACAAAAATTAATCTGAATTTTACTCAAGGTTATTCAACCCGGGCAGTTCGCGATTATGATCAGGTATCGACCGATGAGTATTTTCAACTCTATTGGGAGGCTTTAAGAAATAAAAATCTGTCCAATGGATTATCTGCGGCTCAATCCGCTACAAATGCAAGTAAAACATTGCTGACTGATCTTAATGTCAATCCCTACGGCAGTAAATATCCTCAACCCGTCGGCGAAGATGGTAAGCTGGTTGCCGGGGCAAAAACACTTTGGGACGATCCCTGGACAGATGTATTGCAGCGTACAGGTGTGCGTACACAGGCAGATCTTGGGTTTAGCGGTGGGAGTGCGAAAAGCACGTATTACATCTCGGGCGGTTATCTGAACGATCAAGGGATAGCGATCGAATCGGGTTTTAAGCGCTATAACTTAAGAGCTAATATTGATAGTAAGGTTAAATCTTGGTTGAATGCAGGGGTGAATATCGGTGGTAGCAGCACGCAGCAAAAATACCCTCAATCCGAGGATAGCAATACGGCTAATATCATCAACTTTACGAGACTGGTTCCATCTTTTTATCCGTATTATGAACGAAACCCGGATGGATCTTTTGTGCTCGATGCCAACGGAAATAAAGTGTATGATTTTGGGGAGTATAGACCAAGCGGTGCAACGCCGCGTAATAATCTGGCAGCTTCTTTACCGCTGGATAAAAATGATATTCGTCGGGAGAATCTTTCTGCCCGCGCTTATTTGGAAGCATTATTTACCAGAAATTTAAAATTAAAATCGACCTACAGTGTTGATTATACCAACGGGAGTACACATGACTATACCAATCCAGTATTGGGTGATGGTGTCAATACTGGCGGTTATGTTTATCGCTCAAATGTGCGAACTGTTGCACAGACCTGGAACAATTTATTGACTTACGAGAAACAGTTTGGTTTGCATTACCTGAATGTGTTGGCCGGTCAGGAATATTATGCGTTCAACAGCAGCAATATCAGTGGGAGTAGAGAACGCTTTGTTATGCCTGATCTCTTTGAGCCTGTGGCTGCTTCGCAATTAAATGATTTTACAGGATCCAGTGTTGATTATAGATTATTGAGTTTTTTGGGTAGGGTGGAATATAACTATGATAATAAGTATTACCTGTCAGGATCGCTAAGAACAGACGGATCTTCCCGATTTGCGCCTGATACCCGTTGGGGTACTTTCTGGTCCTTGGGTGGTTCCTGGAAATTAAAGCAGGAGAACTTTTTGAGAGATAATACGACAATTAATCAGTTGACTGTGCGAGCGAGTTATGGCGGACAGGGAAATGATAACCTCGGAACGTATTATGCCTACAAAGGGCTATATACTATTGCTAACAGTTTGGGCAGAGGGGGAACCTATACGGGGAGATTGGCTACTCCGAATTTAAAGTGGGAATCGAACCTCAATCTCAATGTAGGTGTTGACCTGTCTGCATTTGACAACCGGGTATCGTTAACTGTTGAGTATTTTAACCGACGGAGTAAAGACCTACTGTTCACGATGCCAATGGCCTATTCAACAGGGTATACCGGCTATGATGCAAATATTGGCGCTTTGAAAAATACGGGTATCGATGTGGATATTCATACCATTCCTGTTCAGAATGACAATTTTAGATGGAATTTGGATCTTAATCTTTCACATTACAAAAATAAGATTACAGCACTGCCAAATAATAATAGGCCCATTCCTACTGGCAATAAGCTTTTGCGTGTAGGTGGAAGCATTTATGATTTCTATTTGCCCGAATGGGCTGGTGTAAATCCAGAAAATGGTTTGCCGCAATGGTATACTGCAGACAAGGATGGTAATAAAACAGGCGAAAAGACTTCGGAATATGGAAAAGCAGGCAATTTTATAGCAGGTAGCTCGCTTCCAGATCTGGTCGGCGGGATTCAGAACAGCTTTAGCTATAAAAATTTTGATCTATCAGCCTTGTTGAGTTTCAGCCTTGGCGGTCAAATATTGGATAATGATTATATTCAGATTATGCACAACGGAAGTAACCCGGGACGTGCTTGGTCAAAGGAAATACTTGAACGTTGGACACCGGAGAATACGCAAACTGATGTACCAAAATTGACGACGGATAATCTGAACTGGACTTCCTCATCGACACGTTTTTTATACAGTGGTACCTATGCGCGTCTTAAAAACGTCAGTCTGGGGTATAGTCTCCCGGCAGCGCTAATTAAAAGAATTGGGATAGAAAAGGTCCGCGTTTTTGCGACTGCAGAAAACCTACTGACATTTTATGGGCATCAAGGAATGGATCCTGAACAAACGGTGAATGGCGCTACTTATTTCCGCTATCCAGCGATGCGGACAATTTCTGGTGGGGTTCAGTTTGTTTTTTAATGATGTGTTGTTAAGCTGAAAAATTAAATGAAAATCATGAAACTAAAAATTACATCTATACTTATAGCCTTATCCTTGGCGAATACATCGTGTAAGGATATTCTGGAGACCAGCCCGACTACCTCTGTATCAGAAGAAGAGGTCTTTAAAAATACGGACAATGTCGCAACCGTTATTAACGGTACTTGGAAATATTTGAATGATACCTATTTTACCTATGCGAATCCGGGCTATACTTCAATCATGCGTACAAGTGACGCTATGGGAAGTGATGTTGCCGTGACGACAAAATATGGTTATCGGGATGCTTATGCATTTACCGAGTTAACAAATAATCGTTCGAACCGTGTCAATTCCTTTTGGATTATGTTGTATAAAGTGATCGATAATATGAATAATGTCATTGCGAAGGTCGATGGTGCGGCCGGATCAGTGGAAGCTAAAGGGGTTTTAAAAGGAAGAGCACATGCATTACGTGCATTTGCTTATCTGAATTTGGCGACCTATTATCAATTTAGTTATTTAAAGGATAAAGCGGCTAAATCAGTGCCTATTTATACCGAACCCAGTACCATTGCAACTCAGGGAAAACCCCGGGCAACACAAGAGGAGGTTTATAAGCTTATCGTGAGTGACCTGAATGCGAGTGAAAAGTTGTTAGCATCAGCGGGCATAGGTGAGAAATTCGATATAAACATTAATGTCGTCAATGGTTTGCTGGCGCGGACTTATCTACAAACAGGCGAGTGGAAATTAGCCGCGGCATATGCAGAAAAGGCTGCTAAAGATTATGAGTTAATGAACGCATCCGAATATCAAGCGGGATTTAATGACTTGGCAAATAGAGAGTGGATTTGGGGACATAAGCAAACGAATGAGCAGAGCGTCGCAAGTTACACCTTCCACTACCTGGATGTGTCTTCAGCAGGATCTTATTACTATAGTTTTATGGCTGATCCGTATTTTAAAAATTTGTTTGATAGCAACGATGTGAGATATTCACTATTTGAATGGGATAATCTGCCGGGTAGAGAAGGTTTTCTGCGGTATAAAAAGTTTAAATTTAAATCTAATTTGATCGGTGATATTGTATATATGCGCGCTTCGGAGATGGTATTGATTGAAGCGGAAGGTTATGCGAGGGCCGGAGAAAAAGATAGGGCAATAGCGCTATTGAATAAATTGCGTACAGCTAGAAATGCAAAATTATTTACTGGAAATGATGTTGATCAATTAATTGCAGAAATTCTTATTGAAAGACGCAAGGAACTATGGGGAGAAGGATTTGCATTATCCGATATTCTTCGTACGCAGGGTAAGGTGGCTCGGAAGTCGTATGTTGACGCCGATGGAAAACCTATCCAAGTAGAGATTGTCGGTGCTGACGGTAAACCGAAACTGGTCAATGCTCAAGGTCATCGTGTTATTAAATTTCCTGATGGATCGGCTTTTGTTCAAAACAGCTCATATTACTTATTTTCTATCCCTTACGAAGAGACTGTAAGAAATCCGAATCTCTAGTCTTATTCTTTTGGTTTTTATTGCTCAAAGAAAGCCAGTACGTTTATGTACTGGCTTTCTTTTTCTGTGTAAAAACGAATTAGAATTATGAGACTAAATTTTAGGCAGGTCATTGGTTTTTATGCAGTGGGCATGAATGTTGTACTTTTCCACATTATGTTGATAACTGTGTTGATAAACTGTTTAAAAGGAAATGTCCTGTTATTAACAGTACTTATTAACATTATGTTGATAACCCTTCTTTTTCTTTGCCTTCTTGCTTTTGTTCAGCCAAATAATATAACCCGTGAGAGGTAAGGAAGCACAAAAAAGACTGGCGATAAAAGCGATAATCTTTGTTCCCATGCCGCCAATACTACCTGTATGGATATCATAATTGAGCGATCCAAGTTTATCTCCGAATCGCAAGTCGTCACCGGTTTTGATCTGTTTTAAATTAGCTTGTTTTCGGTCAAAATATAGCCAGTCAAAGATACCGCTCCGTTTTTCGTACCTTCTGATCTGGATATCTATTTCTGGTTCGGTCTCTTTTTTCAGTCGGATGGAAAGCATTTCGGCCTGCGGATAATTTTTGAGGCTATAGTGCAGTGCATTGTCCTGAAATTTTTCATAAGTCAAAGGGATCGGTGTCGGGACAGGTAGCTTTGTAGATGTCGCTTCCTGTTGAAAAAGATTAAATGTAGCGACATAGGACTTTTTAAAAGTAGGGAATGCAAAGGCCAGGCCCGTCACAGCAAAGGCTAGTCCAAACAATAGACTATAGAAGCCAATGACATTGTGCAGATCGTGGTTTAGTCGCTTCCATTTCACTTTCGTATCCAGCCAAAAGCTCCTGCGCAAATGTTTGCCTTTCCATTTTTTCGGCCACCACAATACGATCCCGCTCAATAGAATGACCATAAATAGCGCTGTAGACCAACTTACCAAGGCATGTCCGTATTTTTTTCCCAGCAACAAGTTAAGATGGAGTTGTAAGACCAGTTGGAAAAACTCTGTCTTTGTATTTTCAACCTGTTGTACCTTTCCTGTATAGGGATTAATAAATACCCTTTTATAATAGCGAAAGTAATTCCAATGGCCGAAGGCTGTTTCATCTGTTTTCATGGCACGAAATACCCAGGTACGATCTTTTGCCGGATAGAGGTCTATACGGGAGATTTTTTGTCCCTCCTCCAGACTTTGCTGTGCATTGTTCAGTAAGGTACTTAAAGGAAGTGGGGGCGAGGCGCTATGAACAGGGGCTGTGAAATACTTTTCAGGATAAGCCCATAGTTTGAGCTCATCCTGGAAGGTGTATATACATCCTGTTATACTTAAAATAAATACTATAATGCCAGTGATTATCCCGAGCCATTTATGCAGCCAAAGTATGCTAGATTTGAGCATTTAAAATTTATAATTGATATTAAAGGAAGCCATCATTCCCTGGCCTTTGACGTAATCCTCATTTAGCGCGCGGTACTGACTGACGACAGGGTAATAATTTTTATTGAACAGGTTTTCGATACCCAGTCCCAATGACCATTGTCTATTGATTTGGTAATTACCGTTTAGATTGAATAAATCGACAGATTTAACCGGCCCCTCACTGTTTTTGTAAATACCTTTTTCGTTTGGCATAAAACGGTCGCGGGAGCCGGTATGCACCCAAAACAATTGAAAGGTCAATGGCTTTATTGGTGTATAATAGATGTATCCCGTTGCTTTAATCGGAGCAATGCGTGATCCATTAAGGTAGGACTTTGTGCCGTCTTCTTTCTTCGATTTTCCCTCAACATAGGCATATGTCCCACCTATTGTGAGTTGAGGGCTGATATTTGCGCTTAAGGCCACTTCATATCCATAGACATCTTCGGGAAGTCGTTGTGGCATCAGATAACCACCAATGTCTACCAGTTCCACGCCCATTTTTGAGGTACTATAGTAATAGGAAGCAGATAGTTGGAAAATACTGTAGTTGCTGGAAAACCCGATTTCATAATTATTGGTAATGATGGGATCCGTTTTCAGACTGTCCAAGTCGTTGTCGGTCGCCCTGCGCACGATACGTCCGAGTTCGTTGATTGCAAAACCCTGTGAAAAGCTTATAAAGGGATTGAAGAATGCATATTTATTGTAACGAAGGCCGGCATTGAACGTGGCTCCTTTATACGGTATTTCACCGCCTTTGACAGCAATACTACCTTCATTATTCGGCCCTGTAGCAATGGTGTTGAAATCTTTGATTTTGACGGTTGCATTTTCATAACGGACGCCACCTTTGAAAATTAAATTTTCGAGGAAATCAATCTTTACTTGTGCGTAAGGCGCTACATTGAGCATATTCATATAAGGGATATACACCCTGCCGTCCGTCAGGTTTTGATCCGTGACATCATTCAGGAGATCAAGTCCATAAGTGACATCTGCATTGGAACCGAATACTTGAAAAGGCGTGTTGAGGTTGATACGTAATCCTTTTTTCTCGGAGTTGATCTGTGTTTGACCAGGACCATACCATGCCGATGCTTTTTCGACATAACGATTCATGGATCGAAAGGTATTGTAATAGGCCGAAGCAACGAGGGAGGTGGAGGCAAATAGATTATTTTTGGTATACGTCAGCATCGCATTGTGGTTGTACGGTGTGCCGGCAGGTTTGCCGGGGTCATCCCCTTTTACCCCGATAGTGGGGGATTGTCCATAGATACCCGTTTGGTTGATATACCGGTTGTGCTGGTTGCTGCGATAAAAGTTATATACAGCGGATAGATTGGAACTGCTATCAATCGTATAACCGAGCTTGAGGAATGCATTGTATTGATAGGTATTTGAAAGACCATCGGCCTGGCCGAGTGCTACCCCATCGCCATCGCGTTGGAGTCCTACATAGTCTACTGATCCACTAAGGGTGTAGTCCCAGCTGTTTTTTCGGCCGTACAATGTTTGGGCAGCACGATAACCCAGTGTTCCGGCACTGTTGATTGGATTGAAGGTTGTCCGCAGGCTGGTAATTCCTTGCATGGGGGCTGAATCTTTTGCCGGATTGCGTGTGATGTAGTTGATAATCCCACCCGCGGAGCCATTTCCATAGATGGAGGTAGCTCCTTTGATAACTTCTACCCGTTCAATGACACTTGGATCAATGGTGCGCAGATCGCGTTGGCCGTTCATTAATGGTGTGGATTGTGGAATACCGTCTATTAAAACCAGTACTGATCGTCCCCGTAAGGTCTGACCCGAATTAGTCGCTTTATTGGTCGCTGTCCCCAACCCAGGAATTGTATTGCCAAGTATTGTGGAAAGATTGGTACTGATCTGGCTTTGTGCCTCGATCTCCTTTGTAGTTAAGATCGATACAGAGGAGGGAACTGTCGATATGCTTTCGGCCTTACGACCGGCGGTGACAATGATTTCGTCTAAAGTCTGTATTGCGTTTAACTGAAATAAGAGCGGGCCGCTGAGTGTATCTAAACGCACTGTTTTTTCAAGAGGAGAAAAACCGGTATAGGAAACACGAAATTGAAGCGGAGTGTCCGTTGGTACTTTACTGAGCTGAAATTGCCCGCGCTGATCAGAGTATCCGATGTTTTTTCCATTGAGTTTGATATTAGCCTGAGCGACGGGTTTATTTTCTGTATTTTTTACAAGGAGAGCGAATTCTTGTGCATGTAACTGCGTCCCGGGGAGGACGAGGGTTGCTGCTGCGAACATCATATAGCGTGTTCTTTCTTTCATGGTAGTTTATTTAGATCAAATATAAATTGATGCAAATATAGAATATTTATACTTTTTCGGCTTAAAAAAGAGCGCTTTTTTATCCAATTTTTTTGATCTATTTTGATTACTCTCGCAAAATCCATATTGACAAGGCGAAAAGCCTTGCGGAGTGTCTTTGTTGATGGCTAACAATTTTAAGAATATGTTGAGCTGATGTTTTTTATACCAATGGCAAGAATAGAAAAATACATATTTTGTTTACGATTTATTGATATAGGATAGCTATTTTAGCAATTGATATTTCCATAATTAAATAGGTAGATGACTGCTTCAGATCACAATGGTTTACGGTTGAAAACGATTTCTGTATTTCTAATATTATTTTTTTTTGGTTTCTTAGATAGCCGTGCTTTTGCCCAAAGTAAACACTGGCTGAATTTTGAATCCGCAGAAGCGATGCGTGCATACTTTAAGTATGCTGAAGGAAAGAAAATTATAAGCGGTCACCGCGGGACGATAGAAGATGGTCTTCCTGAAAATTCGATAGCGGCATTTGAAGCCGTGTTACGTAAAACTCCAGCAATTTTTGAAATAGATCCTCGCTATACGAAAGATAGTGTTGCGGTATTGCTGCATGATGCAAACTTGGAGCGGGTGACCAACGGGATCGGTCGGGTATCGGATTATACCTGGACTGAATTGCGTAAACTTCGTCTGAAAGACCATGCAGGAAATATTACTAAATATCCTATAAATACCCTAGATGAAGTTATTGAATGGGCGAAAGGGAAAACCATTTTAAATCTTGATAAGAAAGATCTACCGCTGTCGGCAACCGCAGCTATATTGCGAAAGCATAATGCGTATAGTTGGGTTTGGGTAACTGTACATAACGTTGAGCAGGCAGCCTACTATTTGGCTCAACATCCGGATCAGTATATGTCCATGCATATCAAAGATCAGTCTGCCTTAGCTAAATTTAAAGATTCGGGATTGCCTTATGACCGAATGATTGTCTACATAGGGCCTGAGCTGAAAGAGTCGAATACGGAAATGTACCACTTTTTTAATGCAAAGGGAGTCATGTGCATGATCTCCTCGGCGTCTACTTACGATAAGCTCCCAGAAAAGGATGAGCGTCAGAAAAAATATCGGGCGATATTCGTCCAGGGTGCCTCTATTCTCGAATCTGATTTACCAATGGAGGTGGCAGATGCCATTGATTAATCCAATTCGACGTTATCAGCCAGAAAATTAAAATATTTTGGTGATTCCTCTTCAAAAATTTCCTTTCCTTCCATCATATAGGCGCGAAGAAGGTATTCTTGTGCAGATTCGGTATTAGCTGTTTCCAGGTAACACTGTCCTAATCGTAGCATGATAAAAGGATTTTCATAGGCATTTTCGATGATATTGCCTTTGGCATTTTCAAAGTGTAGAAGGGCATTTTCAAAATCGTCCTGCAAGAAATATGCATCACCTATCGATGCTTCTAGCCAGAGGCTTTCGGGGTGGACGTTTTGTGGAGCAGGGACGAGATTGAGCGCTTCTGTCCATACCCTGATCGCTTCAGGAAAATTCTCTTCATCACAATAGGCATTTCCTTCTTCACTCAGTTGGTCGATTTTATCTAATGTTTGATCATCCATGGCATTCTTTCTTAATGGTCTTCTACGAAGTTAGGAAATAATTGAAAAAAAAAACACCTGAAATCTTAAACTTCAGGTGTTCAAAGGGGTAGAAAATACTTTTTTATTTATTCCACCATACTTTGGTGTTGATCACATCATCTCCTTGTTGTGCAAGGGCTGCTTGATAATTTGCTTTATTGGTACTTTGCTCTTTCAATGGATATATCAAACGACTTGGTATGGCATCACCAACTTCGGGATTAAAGGTGTAGGTGACCGGTTTGCCGTCTATAGTTCCGCTCCAGGTAATATCTCCTTTTTTGATAAGAAATAATGGATAGCCGGTTCTCCTAATCTCAGACCAGGCTTCGATACTCTGATTGAAAAGTGCCAGATATTTTTGAGAAAGTATATTTTCTTTGCTGGCTGGAGGAAGTTTGCTAATATAGCTATTAATATCTTCTTGCGATACCCCCCACTTTTCTAGCGAAGCGCGAGTTCCTTTCTCATAATTAGTTTGATCCCAATTGTTATTTTCTGCAAAGAGGAATGCTACTTCAGCGTATTCCAGAAGAACTTCGCCATAGTCAGCCGCGTTGATGGCGTCACTTGGTAAAGATATTTTATCCACAGGGAATAGATTTCCGGCGGCTAAAGGAAGCCCATACGGCTGGCCGAAATAGGCATTTCCTGAGGATGTTGGTTTTGCGAATTTAGACAAGCGAGGATCTGCAATTTTAAAGGGGCCACGTGTACCCTGCAGGACTTCTATAAGTACATTTGAAACGGCGAAATCTTTTCGGTTGGCTGTCACTGTAGCCCGGAATAGTGGTGCTTCGTTGGGTGGAGTTTTAGAATATTTAAATACAGCATTATCGCTGTTAGCGGTAAATACGCCTTTCTTTATCGCATCGGCAATATGCGTTGCTGCCAATGCAGCATCTTTTGCCTTAATGCGATTGGCTATCCGTAACCGTAGTGAATTGGCAAATTTTGCCCAGCTGGCATTGGATCCCTTATAGATAATATCAGCGGTGCCAAATGTGGTTGCTGTTGTATATTTCGTTAGGGTATCAGCCGCTTGTTGCAGTTCGTTTAGAATATCTTTATAGATTTTTTCCTGACTTGCATATTTAGGCGTTAAGTTGTCTGGGTCCTGTTGCAGGGCTTCAAAATCAGCATCTTTATTGCCATAGGACTCATAGGGAATATTACCAAAGACATCGGTTAATGACTGAAAAGCATAAGATTTAAGAATTCTCACAATAGCAATCTGATTAGCGTTGGTGCCAGCTGTTCCTGCTGCTGCGATCGCTTTGGTGCTTTCATTTGTATTGAGTTTGATAATATCATTTAAGTTGTTCAATGCTTTGTAAGTTGCCGTCCAGTAGTTGTCGGAATAACTCGTCGGTATTTGATAACGTGATTGATCAGTGTAAATATTTTGGGCAAAATATTGTGAAAATAATTGCGCTCCACGTAAACTGACCTCTTCGCTTCGTAAGGCATTAAGCAATTGCTTTTCGGCAGTTACCAAGATTGTCGGTGTTGTAACGGTGGCAGGGCGATTAGGGTCGGTATTAATATCAGCAAACTTGGACTTGGAACAAGAAGATGCAACAAGGGAAATACCGATTACTGTTGTATATAGTATATTTAATATTTTCATTTTTTTAAAATTTAAGATTCACATTAAAACCATAGGTAACAGGTAATGGAATAGCACCGCCTTCGATACCCTGTACGTTACCGCCACTGGAGGTGAATTCAGGATCAATGTATTTACTCTTGGTATAGATATTCCAAAGGTTACGGCCATAAACATTAACACCAATATTTTTAATGACCTTGGTATTGACTAATTTGAAATTATAGCCCAGTGTTACTTCTCTCAGTTTAACATAAGTGGCATCAAAAATGGAAAATGCAGTCGGACCATTGTATTCATTTCGCGCCCATTGCTGTGCAGTGATATTTGTTGTATTTTGTACAGTATTTTTCACTTCGTAAGTTCCGTCACTATGAAAGGTGACATCTCCTTTGACCCCGTCAAGGACAACTCCGGTTTCACGAATATTATTGGCCGCGGTTTTGTCCAGAATACCAGAATACATGCCGACTTTATAAGTTTGGGAGAAGAAGTTGCCACCGACACGACCTGAGACCAAAAATCCCAAGCTAAAGTTCTTGTAGCGGAAGCTATTTTGAAAACCAAAGGTGAAATCAGGAAGAATAGATCCCAGGGGTACCAATTGGGAGGTTTTCATGTAAGTTCCATCCGCCTGAACAACGCGTTGTCCATCTGCCGCATATACAAAGTCATAGCCTAAAAATTGTCCATAGGACTCGCCTTCACGTGCGACTAATTCAACTAACGAATTACTTAGACTCAATGTATTTACCTGATCGTCTAATTTGATCACTTTGTTTTTGTTTTTGGCCCAGTTTATTGTAGCGTCCCAAGTAAAGTTTTCATTTTTGATAGGCGTACCATTAAGAACAATTTCGAGACCTTTGTTATTAATTTTTCCAGCATTGAATACTTTGCTTGCGTATCCAAAAGACGAGGAAACAGGAACAGGAAGGATTTGATTTCTAGAATTATTGTTGTAGTAGGTTATATCAAATCCTAAGCGATTTTTGAACAATTGCACGTTCAGACCTGTTTCCCAAGAACTGGTGATTTCAGGTTTTAAATTAGCATTTGGTTTAATACTCGGGAGGCCATATGAAGCTTGCCCTTCATACGATTGCTCGGGTTCATAGACCTTATACAGTTGATAAGGATCTGTGTCATTCCCGACTTGGGCCCATCCTAAGCGTATTTTTCCGAAACTTAGCCAATCTAATTGTTTGAATGCTTCTAATTGACTAAAGACAAAACTACCTGTTAGGGAAGGATATATAAAAGAGTTGTTATCTGTTGGTAATGTTGAAGACCAGTCATTACGCACTGTTCCATCTAAGTAAAGCAAATCATTATATCCTAAAGAAAAGCTTCCATAAACAGATGCAATGCGTCTGTGATATTTAAAGTTGTCAATTTTGACTGCATTGGCATTTTTTAGATTGTAATAATTTGGAATAATTAGACCTCCTTGTGTAATAGCATAATCTTGCTTGCGCTGCTGGTCACGAAGATTGGCTCCGATATTTCCAATAAGTGAGAATTTATCCCAGCTTTTTTTTGCTGTAGCTAAAAATTCATAATTATATTCGTTCAGTTTATTGCTTGTCTCTTCATATTGTGAAGTGCTGCGAGAATATACAGCGATACGGTCCTGAGATTGGAACGAATAAATGTCGCCATGTACTTTAGCTCCTAAAGAAAGCCAGCTATTCAAGTCATATTGTAAGCCAATATTTCCATAAAAGCGGTCTCTATTATCTTCCATATAAGACTCGTAAGCAGACCAATAGGGGTTATCGATAAAGCGCGTTGCTTCTGCTGTAGGTGTATTTTGCCATCCAGTACGGTTCCATGCTAATGGAGTTCCATCCTCACGTTTGTAATTTTCCAATATCTTATAATCCACTTGTACTGCTCCCCATTGAAACGCCTCGAGAATAATATTTCTATTGGATGCACCTGTCCATGGACGGCCTACGGATGCGTTACGGATATAGTTGAAATTAGAATTGATTTTCAATTTGCCCAGCTGTGTTCCTCCGGAAAAGTTAAACGTATTACGACCTAAACTAGAATTCGGAGTTGTTCCTTTTACATTTTTGTTCGTGTAGGAAAATCGGTAATTTGTATTTCCACTATTGCCGGCGATAGCAAAATTATTGGTATTGGCTACGCCAGTCCGAAAGAAATAACTGACATCATTTTTGGGATAAAGCCAAGGTGAAGGTTTGAGGTAATTTGCCGCGTCTTCGGGATTGAGATTATACCACTGGAGGACAGGTGTTCCATCCAATTTTGGCCCCCAGCTTTCATCTGCAGCATAATCTACGATTTTGTACTCTGTACCATTGATATTTTGCGTTTGGAAAGCAGTAGAGTAACCCTGACCGTATAAATGTTGTCTTTTTGGAAGTCGGACAATATTCTCAAAATCAACACCAGTGTTTAAAGAAATATCTATCTTTTCCCCCTTTGATGCACGCTTTGTGGTAATTAATATAACACCATTAGCGGCTCTCGAACCATACAAGGCAGCAGCCGACGGACCTTTTAATACGGAGATGTTATCGATATCGTCAGGATTGATATCTTGTATCATATTACCGACGTCTTTGCCTGCGCTTCCGTTTATGGTAGATGACGAGTTTAAATCGGTGTTATCAATTGGAGTACCATCAACAACATACAACGGTTGGTTATTTCCCGCAATTGAATTGATACCCCGAAGCAAAACATGGTTGGATCCGCCCATATTTCCTCCTGAAGTAGTCACTTGAAGACCTGCTACTTTTCCAGAAAGTGCACTAAGGGCATTCGTAGGACGTGTTTGAAGTTCAACAGATTTGACTTCTTGGACTGCATATCCTAAAGATTTCTTTTCGCGCGAAATACCCAGGGCGGTTACAACAACTTCATCCAATTGGGAACTCGTAGGAGAAAGTTGAATTGTGGTAAGTCCGCTGGGATTGGTTTGGACAGTTTTGGAATCAAAACCAATATATTGAACTTGGATACTGATAGAATTACCATTTGATGGCAATTCAAATAGGCCATTTGCATCCGTTTGTACCTGTTTTTTACTTGTTATCTCTGTAATCGTTGCACCCTGAATGGGGGCGTTGTTGTTGTCGACTACTTTTCCTTTTATGGTGGATTGTGCGTAGAGCGTGCCCGTGCTTATGCAAAGCGCTGCCAGTACGACAAAATCTATGTTGTTTTTTGCCATATTAATTTGGTAATAATAATGAGTGGATCTTTGTGTTTGTGGTTATAGGAGATTGTTTGGATTTATCTGAAAAACATCTCCTAGAAGCATTCGTTTTACAGGTATATGTATTGCACTGATTTTCATGTGTTAAAAAATGTTAATGCAAATATATAAAATCCACCTGATAACTATACTTTATTTTTTATTTTTTTGTAATTCTTTGGTCAGAATGCTCAGAATAAACATCTTGGCCAGTGAGATGGTTATAGTAAATGCAATGGAATAGAGACTAAATAGTTTTACAGCAAAGTAAATTCATTGGCTTGATGGAATTACTCCTATTGAATACTTACAAGGCACCGTTGTCGTATAGATACAGTATAGATTAAGTATTCATGAAGTATCACTATGGGTATATAAGTTGATGCATATGCCGTACTTTCTTGTTGCTGCACAACTGTTTATTTTATAAGGTCGAGACTAGGAATAATCAACGAACAATACAGCGGAAGAGGGAATTTCCTTGTGGATTAATAAGTATGAAGGCTTGAAATAACACAGGGTATCTCGTTTATGGATACCCTGTGTTTCTTTTATCAGTCAATGTCTACCTTATAAATTGTTTCAGCTTCTTTATCATCAAATTGCCGGATTTGTTTCATAAGTTTCTGTTTCATTCGGGTAACTATACGTTGATAGGTGGGATCTTTATAAACATTTTGAAGTTCATTCGGATCTTTTTGGAGGTCGAAGAGTTCCCAGCTTTCGACACGTTTATAATATCGGATCAGCTTGTAGCGATCATCTTTGACACCGAAATGGGGGCTCACCGCATGTTCTCCATTTTCAAAATAATGATAATATAGATCCTTGCGATGTTCTTCTTTTGTGTTTTTTAGTACATGAACGAATGATTTTCCCTGCATATCACTAGGCTTTTTGATCTTTGCCAACTCGAGGAGAGTGGGCGCTATATCTGCGTTCACCAACTTTGCCCCGATTGTTGTTGCGGGTTTAATCAACGGAGGATAACGCATTAACATGGGGGTACGGAATGACTCTTCATACATCCAGCGCTTATCAAACCAACCATGTTCGCCCATATAGAAGCCCTGATCCGAAAGATAGATCACGATGGTATTTTGGACGAGTGATTTCTGATCCAGATAGTCCAATACTTTGCCTATGTTGCGATCCATTGACTGTGCGGTATTGAGATAATCGATCATATAACGTCTAAACTTCCACTCCGCAAGCTGTTTTCCGGTCAATTTACTGTTTCTGAGCTGTTCGTAGATTGGCCGATAATAGGCAATATAGCGATCTTTTTGCTCTTGGTTCATTCGTTTGAAATTTCCATCGTTCATCATATCTTCCAATGAGTTGAACATCTTGAGGTCATAGGCCATCTTCATATCTTTGTCAATGGACATTTCCTGTAAAGCGGCAGCTTGTCTGCTTTGATAATTATCGTAAAATGTTGATGGAATAGTAAAATTCATCGAATCATAGGCGCCAAAATCCTTGGGGTCGGGCATCCATGTACGATGAGTAGCTTTATGGCCGATGACCAGGCAGAAGGGTTTACTGGAATCTAGCGTATCCAGCCAATTGATCGATTTTTCCGTCACAATATCCGAAACATACCCTTCCGTGCGCTTGCGCCCTTGTTTGCTGATGAAATCTGGATTGAAGTAGGTGCCTTGCCCCACGAGAATATCATAATAATTGAACCCTTGAAGCTTTTCTCCCAAATGAATCTTGCCGACCCAGGCTGTTTGATAACCCACTTGTTGTAACTGTTTGACAAATAAATCTTGATTGAAGTCAAATTCGGAAGTTTCATTGTCCTTAAATCCATTCTTGTGGCTATACTTGCCCGTCAACAGTGTGGCTCTGGCAGGACCACAAATGGAGTTGTTCACATAGGCATGGTTGAAAATTGCCCCTTCAGTCGCAATACGGTCAATGTGTGGCGTTTTGGCATAAGTTGATCCATAGGCGCTAATGGTCTGATAGGCGTGGTCATCAGATATAATAATGATGATGTTGGGCCTTTTCTGCGCTGAAGAATATTTATATAATGACAGCGTAATTAATGCGAATAAGAGTGTCTTCAGTTTCACTAACAGATCTATTAAGGTTAGGGTTAAATTATAAAGTTAATGATTATTATGTGTTACATAAAATAGTTTAAAGGGAAAGTTATAGCACATGAAAAAGTTTGTTGACATTTTACCCTTATTTCCAAAAGATAAAAATAAGTGTAGTTATCCAACAGATTTCTTATATAAAAAAAGTCTTTGATAGTGATTATCCAGATGCTTACGCATCGCATTGCGAAAGACCTCAGCGTTGCCAACTTTTAATATATCTACTAATCCACGATGGGAGATAAAACTTTTTGATTCGCTAGGACTGGTTAATAAGCCACTAATGTGTACATATTGAAAAACAGGTAATAACATGTTTTGGAAATCTTTGAGAATAGTATTACCAGTTATTTCGTAAAGTTTTCCATGGAAGGCAACTTCTGTTTCAATATCAAAAATTGTATTGTCTGAATTAACAGGCTCTTTTGCGACAATAGCTTCCAGTTCTTCGATATCTTTTTCCTCTATATGTTCAAATAATATATCTGCCATACCGACTTCCAATACCATACGCATCTCAAAAAGATCTTGTAAGGTCTTATTTTCCATAATTGTCGGGTAGAGTGATTTCCGCAAAGGTTTTATAAGATCAGGGCTTGTAAGTACTGCGCCTCGATGTTTCTTTGATTCAACTAAGCCCACCATGCGTAATCTCAACATCGCCTCACGAACAACCGTACGGCTTACACCAAGTGTTTCTGCTAATTCTATTTCTTTGGGTAATGCATCCCCAACCTTCAGCCCTTGATTGACAAACAGATTGATGATTTCTTTTTCTGCACGGTCTACCAATGAAGAGGTATCGAGGGTATTAAGATGTTCTATTAACGAAGAGTTTGATTCCATATATATTCCCATGGCGCATTGGACGCCTTTAGACAAAGATAATTAATAAAAGTTAATAATATGTTATACATAAGTTTATAAAAATTTGTTTTTAATATTTTTTAATCTATATATTTGTATATATGTAATACTTAATACAAAACCAATATGTGTTCAAACCTAAAATTACGATCTCTTTTAGCCTTGTCTATATTGACAGGTAATCTGCTTCTGGCACAAGCCCAAGACCACGCGGTAAAGGGGAGAATTACCGATGCAAAGACTGGGGAACTTTTGGGGCAAGTCACAGTCAGAGTCAAAGGATCAGGTCAATCCTTACAAACAAATGCCGATGGAACGTTCACTGTGAGTACAAGTCCGAACACGGTTCTGGTCATCACATCGACAGGATACAAGCCTTTTGAAGTGAAAGTCGGACAGACAAATTTATTGGACATAAAATTAGAACCCAGTACAGAGCAGATGGACGAAGTCGTCGTGGTGGGCTATGGTAAAATAAAAAAATCCAATTTGACCGGTTCCGTAAGTAGGCTCGACAAGAAGGTGCTAGAGACTGGCGTTCGTTCCAATCCTGCCGCTGCTTTAGCAGGTACCGTACCCGGTATCAGGGTGCAACAAACTTCCGGAAGACCCGGGGCTGTTCCTAAGATTGTCTTACGTGGTGGGACAGATTATGATGGTAGCGGTACTCCTTTGGTTATCGTCGATGGTATCATCAGGGATGGATTTAATGATATCAACCAAAATGACATAGAATCAATAGATGTGCTCAAAGATGCCTCGGCTACTGCCATCTATGGCGCAAGAGCTTCTAATGGTGTAATTCTTATCACAACAAAACGTGGAAAAGAAGGCGTGTCCAATATCGTTGTTCAGTCGAAAATCGGTATCAATAAATTGAATAATCCTTTTAATTTCCTAAACGCCAAAGATTATTTATACTGGTCAAGAAAAGGGGTGCAAACTTCTGGAATCTACCAGCCAAATCAGTTGAATCAGTTGTCAGCTGTGGGGCCTTTTGGAACAGGCAACAAGTTTAAGGATGACCAGGGAAATTATCTTGATGGTAATGTCAGCAGTAACGCTGTGTGGAGCACCATGTATCTGGATGATAGTAATCGTGAATTGCTGCAGCAGGGATGGCAGACAATGAATGATCCCATAACAGGTAAAGAATTGATTTTTAAAGATTTTGATTATGAAGATTATGCATTACGGAATAATAGTCTAACGCAGGATTACAATGTTGCTTTACAGGGGGGAACACAAAAGGGAAGTTACTATGCCAGTGTAGGAAAATATAATGAGAAAGGATTGCCCATCAATACTTTTTATGACAGGACCACCTTTGTTTTAAATGGCGACTACAAAATTAAACCTTGGTTGCAATCTAATTCGAATGTGAATTTCTCCTATACC
The DNA here is from genome assembly GCF_002000245.1 of Sphingobacterium sp. CZ-UAM. Taxonomy (GTDB): domain Bacteria; phylum Bacteroidota; class Bacteroidia; order Sphingobacteriales; family Sphingobacteriaceae; genus Sphingobacterium. The sequence continues at coordinate 79,441 of NZ_MTCM01000009.1, forward strand.
AAATGGCGAGATGCAATCAATGGCGAAGGAAATTATATGACGAGAGCCTTGGGGGCGCCACCAACGATGCGCGGTACTAATATGACTGGGGACCTGCTGGTGGGACGTGATTGGCAGGATGGTAATCCGCTCGTCAATGATGACAAATTTATTCGCAAGAATATCAATCAAAAACTAACCTTGGGACAGGCTTTCACAATAGATTTTTTGGATAATCTGAGCTTAAGGGTCAGCGGCAACTGGTTTTTTAACCAAGAAACAAATGAGTCGTTTAACCGCGATTATCTGGCAAGCCCTGGGAATTACGTTAGAACCCGTAATTCGGGCGCATCTTATTACAAAAACTTTAATCAAACCTACAATGCCGTATTGAACTACAATACAAGCATTGGTGAAGACCACCATATCAACGCGATGTTGGGTTCTGAATTTTTTGATTCCTATCGCACAAGTTTCTCCGCTTCGGGGACTGGCGCACCCACAGATGATTTTATGGATTTGGGATTGACCAGTCCGGACGCGAATAAGCGAAGCATTGATTCTTATCATGATCGTCAGCGTATCACCTCTTTTTTTGGCCGTGTCAATTACGATTATCAACAAAAATACCTGATGACATTAACCGCTCGCCGCGATGGATATTCCACCCTTTTGAATAACCGCTGGGGAACATTTCCGGGAATTTCTGTCGGCTGGAATTTGCATAATGAAGAATTTCTTAAAGATTATATAGGTTCGGGCAACTCCATCAATACGTTGAAATTAAAAGCGAGCTATGGTGAAAATGGGAATGTCGATGCTGTATTCAAAGGCCAGACTACAAGAGATTCGTATATTTTACAAGGCGCTTATGGAAGTTCAAAATACGATGGTGCAGTAGGTTATACAATGACATCTTTGTCCATTCCTAATCTGAAATGGGAAAGCTTGAAGACGAAAGAGATTGGTTTGGAGACCAGATTGTTTAACCGCTTGGATCTGAGCTTAGCCTATTACCATAGAACAACAAAGGATAAAATTGCGACATTGACCCTGCCGCAATCGGCAGGTTTCCGGACAATTCGGACCAATAATGGAGATATGTCCAACCAAGGTGTTGAGGTGGATTTAAATTACCAAATACTACGCAACAAAGATTGGAATTTGAGCTTTAACTGGAATACTGCGTATAATAAAAATAAAGTACTAAAACTTCCTTACAATGGTGTGGCTAATAATCGTCAGGGAGGAATCCAGGTTTACGATCCCGGTTCAAAGGAATTGATTTGGGTAGGTGGAACCCAGGAAGGTCAAGATCCGAACGTTGCTTATGCTTACGAAGCCGTTGGAATCATCCGGACCCAAGCAGATTTAGACCGGTATGCTGGTCAATTGAAAGATTTGATCGGAGCGAGAACACTGGTTCACCCGGATGCCTTTAATGGGCTACCAGAGGATCAGAAGAAATTGTATTATCCGCTCGCTTTGGGCGATGTCATGTGGAAAGATGTCAATGGCGATGGAATAATCAATTCGTATGACCGTGTATATATGGGAAATACTGTTCCACGTTGGACGGGTGGTTTTGGAACAACATTAAACTATAAGGACTTTAGCCTATATACAAGACTGGATTATGCACTGGGTTTTGTCGCTTATGATGGGCCTAGAGCCTGGTTTTTGGGCATGATGCAAGGTACCTTTAATACAACCGATGCAGTTTTCGATACCTGGACTGCGGAAAACCCAAATGCTAAATATCCAACCTACTATTGGGCAGATCAGCTATTTAAGAACAATACCAGCCGTGAGAGCAGTATGTTTTACAATAAAGGGGATTATCTGGCATTACGTGAGATTTCTTTGGGATACAAACTGCCGAATGCAATTGCCCAGAGAATCAAAATGGAGGGCATGCGCATTTCACTGACAGGTCAAAATCTTCATTATTGGACAAAGAATACTTTGTTCTCAGCTGAAAGCGGTAGAGTAGAGCAAAACAGTGGTGGATATCCTCTCCCTAAGACGTTTATTTTTAACCTTCAATTAACCTTTTAATCGTTAAATTATGAAAAAGATATTTGTTTATTGCTGTGTAATCATTGCGGTTTTTACATCTTGCAAAGAAATTGATCTGGAAATTACGCCGGAAGACTATTTTGCAAGTGGAAGTTTCTGGAAAAATAATGACCAGGTTGCTGGAGCGATGTTGGGGCTACATAGTCAATTACGTAGCCAACAGCAGAACTTATGGAGCCTGGGCGAACTGCGGGCTGGAACATTACGGGATGGTACCAGTTTTACCGGAACCGCATCCCTGAACTCTGCGGGGATAATTACACAAGATATTCGGGAAAGCGCACCAGGCATAACCGGATGGGCGGGCTTGTACGGCACCATATTCCAGGTCAACAATTTTATCTACCAGGTTGAGAAAGCGGATTATTTGACCGATGCTCAAAAAGGGTATTACTTGGGGCAGGCTTATGGGCTGCGGGCATTTTACTATTTTTATCTGTTCAGAACCTTTGGACGGGTACCATTAGTGACGGAACCTCAAGCTGCGGTAAATACGCCAACTTCCGCCGACCAGGCCTATAAAGCGAGAACTGATACCGAAAAAGAGACTTTTGATTTTATCAAATCAGAGATAGATAAATCTGAGAAATCATTTTCGGGAAATTATGAGACAAAAAATCAGAAAGCGCAATGGTCCTTGGCCGCAACAAAAATGTTAAAAACGGAGGTTTATCTGTGGTCTGCAAAAGTGAACATAGATGGACAATCTCCCAAAAATACCAACGCAGATTTGCAGTTGGCGAAAGCTGCCGTAGAAGAAGTAATTCCCAAATATAATCTGGTCAATAATTTTGCTGAGCAGTTTAAGTCCGCCAGCATGCCAACGATGAAGGGGAATACGGAAATGATTTTTGTCATCCGCTATTTAAATGGTGAGGCTACTTCCTTTTTTAATAACTTTATTTATGCCGCCAGTGATGATATTACCGGGTACATGGACGATAATGGCCAAGTGATTCCTAAAGATCCACTGCAAACGGGATCTACGGGATTGATCCGCTACGAGTATAAAATGGATTTGTACCGATTATTTGAAAAAGGGGATACCAGAGCCAATGCTAGTTTTTTAAACTTTAATAAGGGAAACACATCCGCTGTTGTCTTTAGAAAGTTCCTGGGTACCTTAATTGATGGGGTACGTAACTATTCGGATGACTATCCTATTTATCGTGCGGCAGAAGCGTATTTATTATTGGCAGAGATCAAGAATAAATTGGGTGAGGATCCTACCGCCGAAATTATGGCTGTTCGAAACCGTGCGTATGGTGGGCAAGCTCCATTGTTTCACAATGGAAGCTTTGAAGCTAACGAGATCGCGATTCTCTACGAGCGTACAAAGGAGTTTGTGTCCGAAGGTAAGCGATGGTTTGATTTAAGGAGAATGCAGGATGGAAATGGCTTGCCACTGGTGTTTCGTAAAAATCTGAATTTGGTCGGAGTTTTGGATAACAATGATGCACAAAAACATAAAATTTTGTGGCCGATCGATTTACAGACTTTGACAGAAGATCCCCAATTAAATGATCAGCAAAACCCTGGATATAAAGGAACTTAAACCAATAATGGCCTATCTCAATTTTAAACATGTAAATTGAAAGAAGGTATTTTTCAACTATTCACATAAATTATCATATGCTAAATCAAAAAATATCGGGATTAATTGCGGCGCCATTTACTCCTTTTGACGAAAACGGTGAACTGAATCTCGAGTTGATTCCATCCTATTATGAAATGCTAAAGAGAAATAGGGTGTCGGGTGCCTTTATTTGTGGCTCGACCGGAGAGGGCGTATCGCTGACATTTGATGAAAAAGTCGCGGTGATGACGGCTTGGGCCAAACTGACAAAGAAAGACCCGGCATTTACATTAATGATGCTCTTAGGGGGAACAAACATCAAAGAATGTCAACAATTGGCAAAACTTGCGGAGCAGGCAGGCGTAGATGTCGTGTCTTTTACTTCACCGTCATATTTTAAACCTGCAAATGTAGATCAGTTGGCAAAGTGCTGTATAGAAATCGCCCGTGCTGCACCCAATACAGCTTTCTATTATTATCATATTCCCGTATTGACAGGTGGAAATTTTCAAATGATCGACCTATTGAAAAAAGTGGATGGCGTAATACCCAATTTCAGGGGAATTAAATATACACATGAAGATTTCATGGACTTTCTGAGCTGTATGAATTACGCTAATCGAAAATACGATATGCTTTGGGGGAGAGATGAAAATATGCTGTCCGCCTTGGTATTGGGTAATACTGGCGCTGTAGGGAGTACTTATAATTATGCAGCTCCTTTATACCTGGACTTGATCGAAGCGTATAATGAAGGGGATTTTGAAAAGGCCAATTCCTTACAGCAGCAATCAATTGATATGATCAGATTGTTAGGTAAGTATGGCGGTATTTCGGTAGGAAAGGCATATATGAAATTAATCGGTTTAAATTGTGGCGAATTTCGCTTGCCCGTAAAAAATATGTCTGCCGAACAATTTGAAGTTTTTAAAACGGATGTGGACAAGGTTGGTTTTCAGGAGTTTTGTGTGCATTAATACAAATAAGAATTTCATCATGGGAATATAGGTTTCCCATGATGAAATTACAAGGAATAGCTAACGAGATATTCGAGAATGAATAATTATGACGAAACAAAATTGGATGGGAATCTTCGTGGGAATACTGTTTGCAAGTAGTGTTAATGGACAGGTAGGCCGTTTGGAATGGCATAATTCTATTGAATTGCCGATGATGCAAAATGGGAAGCCTTCCATTGGGGTTGCTGGTCCAATTGTCGGTCTCACTAACGGTTATTTACTCATTGGCGGAGGAGCTAATTTTCCGGATTTACCGCCTTGGGAAGGCGGTGTGAAAAAGATCCAAAAGGAGGTGTTTGTTTATTCAAGAGATGGCGAGGCACTTCATCTGGTGGCACGAGATACGATTGCGGAGGCTGTTGCGTATGGTGGAAATTTGAGCTTGCCTAACGGGCTGTTTGTTATTGGTGGTGAAGCGGAAGAAGGGAAGACAAGTGCTTGTCGCATGATTCAATACGATAGTTATACCAAGAAAATAACAGCTTTGAGGTATCCAGATCTTCCGTTTCAATTATCCAATATGGGGGCGACACACATCGGGAATAAACTCTTTGTTGTGGGCGGTGAATGTCAAGACGGTGTTTCAGACCAGGTATTGCAACTTGATCTGGAGAATCTTGCCCAAGGATGGATACGGGTCGGATCACTACCTTACGCAGTCTCACATTTACAATTGCTTACGGACAAATCCAATAATCTAATCGCCGTAGGAGGAAGGAAGGCTAACAAGGATGCTGTCTCTACATTGTATCAAGAGGTACTGAAATCTTCGGATGGTGGGAGGCACTGGGAAAAGCTAACAGAGATCCCTTTTAAGGCCGCAGCTGCTGTTGCCTGTATTTTGCCGGACGATGGATTATGGCTGCTAAGCGCAGACCGTGGAACTACTTTTCATCGTGTTGAGACTTTAATCTTTGAAGCCAAGCACGCATCTGATCGACAGGAAGCAAAGCGGTTGACCCAGGCTAAAAATCAACTGCAGCGAAATCACCCCGGATTTGGACGGGAGATCTGGCGTTATGATCTGTGCTATGAAAAATGGAAGAAGACCGGGGAGCTTCCTTCCAGTGCTCCGGTGACAACAACAGCTGTTGTATGGGATGATATGATTGTCTTACCGAGTGGTGAAGTTAAAGCTGGTGTTCGATCCCCAAAGATTTTACTGGCTAATTTTTTCGAGAAATAGGATAAAAAAACAGAATATAGACCAATATGATATCTTCCTTACAACATAAATCTTTTTATCCCTGGCTGGTAGTAGCCCTACTTTGGGGGGTAGCCTTATTGAATTACATGGACCGTCAAATGCTGTCGACCATGCGCGACGCCATGCAAATTGATATCCCTGTATTGCAAAGTGCCGAAACTTTTGGTGTGCTAATGGCAGTTTTTCTTTATATCTACGGCATAATGAGCCCTGTAGCGGGTATCGTCGCTGATCGTAGCAATAGAAAATGGCTGATCGTAGGAAGTCTGTTTGTCTGGTCTGCAGTAACTTATGGAATGGGGATGGCAAATGACTATTCTACGTTATTGGTATTAAGGGCTATTATGGGATTTAGTGAAGCCTTATATATTCCTACTGCGCTTTCGTTGATCGCAGATTATCATACGGGGAAAAATCGCTCACTTGCTATTGGTCTGCACATGACAGGATTATATACTGGTCAGGCATTGGGGGGCTTTGGGGCAACATTGGCTGCGACGAAGGGATGGCATACCGCCTTTCATTGGTTTGGAATTGTAGGAATTTGCTATGCCTTGGTTCTCGCGCTGTTACTCTTGGAGAAAAGGAATGAACCCGCTGCGGAAGAGGTAAATTTGAAAGGCCAATTGTCTCTGCGTAAAAGCCTATTACTGATTTTCTCCAATGTGGCATTTTGGATTCTCTTGTTTTATTTCGCCGCGCCAAGTTTGCCGGGATGGGCCATAAAAAATTGGCTACCGACTTTATTTGCGGACAGCCTGGACATACCAATGGCCAGTGCAGGCCCTTTATCGACGATTACGATTGCGATATCATCCTTTATCGGCGTAATTGTAGGCGGAATAGTGAGTGACCGATGGGTGCAAAAGCATATTCGGGGCCGCATCTATACCAGCGCTATTGGTCTTGGGTTAACCATTCCCGCTTTGGTGCTTTTGGGTGTCGGGCAGACACTGCCCGCCGTATTGGGGGCCGCAATTTGTTTTGGAATTGGTTTCGGGATATTCGATGCAAACAATATGCCTATTCTTTGTCAGATCGTGCCGAACAACTTGCGTGCAACAGCTTATGGGTTCATGAATATGGTAGGTGTATTTGCCGGTGCGGCGATAACCCAATGGTTGGGCAAGTTTAAAGATGAAGGGCACTTTGGACTGGGCTTCGCGCTGCTAGGCGGAGCAGTATTAATCGCTCTTTTATTGCAGCTGCTATTGCTGAAACCGAAAGAGACGGAGGAATAATGATTTCCTTAATATATCAGGCAATGAAGATGAAATCTATAATTGGGTCGATCGCCAATCGCATGCTGAAAAAGCTGATGTTTTTTTTAAGTTTGATTGTTCCTTTTTCAAGCGCTCTGGGACAAGTACCTATTAAGGTCGCTTGTATCGGTAACTCCATAACCTTTGGCTATGGTCTCGTTCATCCGGCACAGGATTCTTATCCCGTTCAACTCCAAGCCCTGCTGGGACAGGAGTTTGAGGTGCGTAATTTTGGTCATTCGGGGGCTACACTATTGCGTAAAGGGCATAGACCGTATGATAAAACGCCTGAATACCGAAAGGCATTGGCTTTTAAACCCGATGTTACCATTATCCATCTGGGACTCAATGATACAGATCCAAGAAATTGGCCGAATTATAGAAATTCATTTTCATCGGATTATGCAGCATTGATTGACTCCATACGGGCTGTAAACCCAGAGATGCAGATTTATATATGTCGGTTGACACCGATTTTTAGTGGCCATCCGCGTTTCCTATCCGGGACACGTGAGTGGTATGATCAAATTCAGGCACTTTTACCACAGATAGCGGCGAGTAATCAGGTGGGATTGATTGATCTCCATACGCCGCTTCATACTCGAATTGATTTGTTTGATGATTATTTGCATCCAAATCGACAAGGGGCAGCAATAATCGCAAGACAGGTAGCTAATGTATTAAGCCCCCTTAAACAGGACTTGCAAGTGGCTGAAACGCTCGGGTCGGATATGGTACTCCAACGTGACTGGGAAAATAGTATCCATGGTAAGGGGACTGCTGCTGCTGAGGTAAAAATTGTATTTAATAAAATGACTTTTAAGACCATCGTGCGTCTTGATGGCTCGTGGGCAGTCAAACTTCCCAAGATGATGGCCGGGGGGCCTTACGATATCCTGATACACTCGGGTAATAAAAAAATAGAATTAAAAAATATCCTCTTTGGCGATGTATATCTTGCTTCTGGACAATCGAACATGGCTTTTGAACTTCGTAGAGCCACAAAAGGTGAACAGTTAATCAAAGATGCAGCTGGCTTAAAGAATCTACGCCTTTTTAAATGCCGCAATTTAGCTGAAACCAACGCGGTTGCGTGGGATACCGCTACCTTAAAAAAAGTCAACGACTTACTGTATTTTGATGGTGCTTGGAATGTGGCTACATCAGATGAAGCGGCAGGGTTTTCCGCTGTAGCCTATTCTTTCGCTGAACAAACCGCTAGAGAACAACATATTCCTATTGGTATTATTGATTTATCCGTGGGTGGATCTAATACGGAATCATGGATTGACCGCAAGTCTTTAGAAAACGACGATCTGCTGGCCTCTTATATCCACAATTGGCGGAAATCAGATTTTCTGCAGGACTTTTGCCGGGAGCGCGCCAGTCAAAATTTGCTTCATTCAACAATAAGGAACCAACGCCACCCTTATCAGCCGGCCTACAATTTTGAAGCAGGAGTCAATAAATGGCTGGATACAGGTTTGAAAGCGATACTTTGGTACCAAGGTGAAAGCAATACCCATAACATGGAACTTCATGAGCGCCTTTTCAAAACATTGGTGTCTTCCTGGCGAAAAAATTTCAATCAGCATCTGCCTTTTTATTTTGTTCAGCTGACGAGTTTGGATAGACCTTCATGGGGTGACTTTAGAAACTCGCAACGCTTATTGGAGAAACAGATTGAAGATACCCACATGGCAGTAACAGTTGATCTCGGTGATTCTTTGGATGTACATCCGCACGAAAAGTTATTGGTAGGTCAGCGTCTGGCCAACTTGGTGAGTAAATATGTATATGGAGCATCGTTGAATGCGAATCATCCGGAGCCCGTAAGATGCAAGGTCCAAGCGGATAAGCTGTTATTGACATTCGATCATTGTGTCCGATTAGAAGTAAAGGGCAACGGCCCTCTAAAAGGTTTTCAATTGGTGGACAATAGGGGCAGAATATTCGATGGTAACGCTAGTATCGTATCGGACAATGTCGTCGAGATCCGAAAACCAACGGTAGATCTGATCAGACTGCTGTATGGATACGAACCTTTCAGCCGGGCAAATCTTCAGAACGAAATTGGTACACCAGTGTCCACCTTTGATTTGAGAATAAAGTAAACCTAAACGAATTGATGTAAAAACTGGAAAAGATGAAACAGACAAATATAAAAGATACAACAAAAATACTAGACGCTGCTTATTTGAAAGAATTGGAAGTCTTTTATAGCGATAAGCTTTTAAAAGATACCCTTCCATTTTGGTTTCCTCGATCAATTGACCATGAGTGTGGTGGCTATCTATTTATGCGGGATCAGGACGGTACTTTGATTGATACAGATAAAGCTGTATGGATACAGGGCCGGGCATGTTGGTTGCTCGCGACCCTTTACAATACGGTTGAAGAAAAAGAAGAATGGTTGGAAGCCGCTCGCATTGGCTATGAATTTCTGAAGAAATATTGTTTTGATGCAAATGGCAAAATGTATTTTCATGTAGACCGTCAGGGAAATCCAATTCGTATGCGTCGTTATTTTTTCTCCGAGACATTTGCGGCCATAGCATTTGCTGCCTATGCAAAAGCAGCCGGAGATCCGGATATTGCCGCAGAAGCTCGACGTCTATTTGGCATATGCATAGACTATGCAAATGGTGTAAAATTGATCGAGCCCAAATATGAACCAACAAGACCAATGAAGGGAATAGGCGTACCGATGATTATGATCAACACGGCACAGCAGATCCGCGAAACTATTGGTGACCCACGTTGTGACCAAGTCATCAGTTCCTGTATAGCGGAAATCGAAAGAGATTTTGTAAAAGATGATATTCGATGTGTCATGGAACAGGTGGGGCTGCAGGGCGAAATTATCGACCATATCGATGGACGTACACTCAATCCGGGCCATGCTATTGAGGGTGCTTGGTTTATTTTGCATGAAGCAAGATATCGGAATGGGGATCCGGATTTGGTTGGCCTTGGCTGTCGTATGTTGGATTATATGTGGGAACGCGGTTGGGACAAAGAATATGGCGGGATACTCTATTTCAAGGATGTTTATAATAAGCCTGTTCAAGAATACTGGCAGGACATGAAATTTTGGTGGCCGCAGAATGAAACGATTATAGCCACATTACTTGCTTATGTTATGACGGGTGCCCCGAAATATAAGCATTGGCATCAACAAATCAATCAGTACGCTTATGATCATTTTCATGATAAAACGAATGGTGAATGGTTTGGGTATCTTCACCGGGATGGAACCATAGCCCAAACCGCAAAGGGAAATTTATTTAAAGGGCCTTTTCATCTCCCGCGTCAGGAGTGGTATTGTATGCAAGTTTTGAAGGAATTTAGTTCGATTAAGTTATAAATTGTTATGCGAAGGTATTGCGATACAAATAGCTGTTTTGTTAAGCTGATTGTTTTTTTGTGCTTAATTATCAACCCCTTCTTTTGTTTTGCTGGCACAGGAAGCCCTTTGCTGCCCATGCCCCAGTCTGTAGACTGGAAAACAGGTCACTACCATCTTGAGCAGGGAGTCAATATACAGGTAAAAGGGGAAATATCCAACGCTAATAAACAGGGGCTGATCGTATTATTAGCAAATAGTAACATACAAAAGGTTGATTTTGACAATACAAGGCAAGCTACTTTATCCATTCGTTGTGGGATGGAATTGCGTTTGCCTTCGGAATCTCTGGAAGCTTACCGAATTGTTGTTGATCCGAAAGGAATACAGATTGAGGCCAAAAGCAATGCCGGTATTTTTTATGCTTTACAAACCTTGCGTCAACTGGGCGGTAGCAATGGCAAGTTCCCCTATTGTTCGATTACCGATTATCCTTCTTTCCGTTGGCGGGGATATCTGGTGGACGTGGGGCGCAATTATCAAAGCCTGGCTTTGTTGAAGGAACAGATTGATATCATGGCTAAGTATAAATTGAATGTTTTTCATTTCCATTTTACCGAAGATATTGCTTGGCGACTGATCAGTAAAAAATATCCAGGTTTAACGGATTCATCGAATATGGAGCGCTGGAAGGGGAAATATTATACTGTCGAAGAGATGAAGGAGCTGATTCAGTATTGTCATGATCGGCATATCCAGCTCGTACCTGAGATAGATATGCCGGGACATTCGGCGGCTTTTCGCCGTTATTTTAAAACAGATATGCAAAGCGATAGTGGTACTGCAATGGTCAAGGAGCTCGTCCGAGAATTTGCGACGACCTATCCAGGATTGCCCTATCTGCATATTGGTGGCGATGAAGTGAAGATTCATAATCAGCGATTTTTACCGGAAATGACCAGATGGATTGAACAACTTGGAATGAAGACTATCGGTTGGGATCCAGGTGGTAATCTACAGCCACAGACAATACGTCAGCTTTGGATGGGAGGACCTCAGCCGATTACAAACGATTATCCTTTTGAGGTGATTGATTCAAAGCATCTGTATATCAATCATATGGATCCATTGGAGACGGTAACAGCACTGTTTTATAGACAATTGGGCGGACAGCCGAGCGAAAACAAGAAGTTGCTTGGAGCGACGTTATGTTCATGGCCAGATCGGGCTGTAAGTAATGAACGTGATGTGTTTCATCAAAATGCTATTTATCCCGCATTGCTTGTTTTTGCGGAACGCAGTTGGAGAGGTGGCGGAGAATTTGAATGGCGTAGTAATATCAGAACCGATGCCCGGGGACTTGCCGAATTTGCTGAATTTGAGGAGCGTTTGCTTCAACATAAGCGTTTGTACTTTAAAAATTTTATTTTCCCCTATTATCGGCAGAGTAAGCAAACATGGACATTGTATGGGCCTTTTGAGAATAAGGGAAATCTGGATATGTCTTTAAATAAGGAGCGGGAGGGGCAGTTTCAAGCCTCTAAGCAGATTGGTGTGTTTTATGGGGGAACGATTGTATTGCGACATTGGTGGGCGGACGTGGTTCGTGGAGCAATTGATCGTCCGCTTAAAAATACCACCATATATGCAGTAAGCAAGATTTGGAGTGATCAGCCGGAGTACAAAAACTTCTGGATTGGCTTCAATGATCTCTCACGTTCCTATGCAAGCGATTCTCCTCATTTGGAGACCTGGGATGAAAGGAAAAGCAAACTTTGGATAAATGAAACGGAGGTGGTTCCGCCTAAATGGCAACATGCAGGTCAAAAGGGGAATCTCGAAATCCCGTTGGTGGATGAAGGATATAGTTATCGTGTTCCTAGAAAAGTCAAGTTACGGCAGGGGTGGAATACCATTGTCGTAAAACTTCCTGTTGGAGAATTAAAGGGGACAGATTGGCAAAATCCACTGAAATGGATGTTTACCTGTCTTCCTATTGATAATGAGTGATAGGTAGATATCCCTTTCGGAAATTTTAGATTGAATAATAATTAACATAAAATAGATATGAGGAAATTAGGTATTACAGCCGCATTAGTCCTATTGTTTGGAATCAGCCGCGCGCAGGAAGTCAATGTATTTGTTGCTGGTGAAGATGGTTATAAAAGCTATCGGATACCGGCTATTGTCAAAGATAAACAAGGCCGATTATTCGCCTTTGCCGAGGGAAGGGTGGATCATGCGGGAGACTTTGGGAATGTAGATATCGTTTATAAAATCAGTCCGGACAATGGTAAAACCTGGGGCCCATTGCATGTCGCTGTTGACAATGATAATTTGCAGGTCGGAAATCCTGCACCCCTGGTCGACTTGTTAGATCCGGCATATCCAAAAGGACGACTGTTACTTTTTTACAATACCGGTAATAATCACGAAGCAGAGGTGCGTAAAGGGAATGGTTTACGCGAGTGCTGGTCAATCAGTTCGACGGATGGTGGTAAAACCTGGTCCGATCCACAAAACATTACACTGCAAACCCATCGGCCCAATCAGCCTTCCGTGAATGCACAATATGTTTTTCATGAGGACTGGCGCGCCTATGCAAATACACCAGGGCATGCATTGCAGTTTGATTCCGGTAAATATAAAGGACGGATCTATATTCCGGCGAATCATTCCGAAGGGAATCCAAAAGAGCATGGTAAAGATTATTTTGCCCATTCTTACTACTCGGACGACCACGGCAAAACATTCAAGATAGGGAAGAGTGTGAAATTTGAGGGATCAAACGAAACGATGGCAGCTCAGATCTCTGAAACTGGGTTGTATATGAATTCTCGCAATCAACAAGGCAATGTGAAAGAACGGATCATATCGTATTCGAACGACGGCGGAGTAACTTGGGATACGACCTATTACGATAAAAACCTGCCCGACCCTGTCAATCAGGGATCTGTGCTTTCTTGGCAGGGGAAAGGCGGATACCAATTAGCTGTTTGCAATGCTGCCACATCGGACAGAAGAGATAATCTGACGCTCAGGTTGAGTAAGGATCAGGGGAAAACCTGGTATTTCAATCGAGTTGTTGCCAAAGCTCCCGAAGGTGTAAAAGGTGACTATGCAGCCTACTCTGATTTAGTGCTTTTGACTAAAAATAAAATCGGTGTCTTATTCGAAAAGGAGAATTATCGAAAAATTGTGTTTGTGCCGGTAAAGCTCCAATAGCTATTGTTGCCCGAAAACGATTTTTGCAGCGTATTGATTCTACACCGATGTTGATGCTTAAATATATAATAAACAGGTGTATACAATGAATTTTATCTTCAACTGACCAACTTGGATATAAGTTTATGATGGAATAAATTTTCTGTCTAGAATGGACGCAGAAATGAGGGGGATGCAATAGAGGCTATATATCAAAAAAACACCTGAAGCGGGGAACTTCAGGTGTTTAACCTAACCAATTATTAACCTAAATTTATGAAAAGTATACTTTTTAAAGTATAGGAAATTATGTTCAATATCCATGCCATTTTGCTTGTAGATCTTGGGTTATTTTTCTTTTGTGTTATTTTTGTTACAGAAATGACCTATCGTTTTTGTTTTGGCTATATGTTTTGACTAAAATTTATTGTTTGGGATAATTAATAAATTATCCGGATTTAGCGCTGTGATCGAGATACAAACGAAATTCATGTCAAAACAGAATAGAGACATTTTAGAGAAGTTGGTTATAAGGGGCGGCAAGTGCAATAATAAGAAATACATCCTTGTTCAATAAAAACAAGGATGTGTAGATTGGCTAGAAATATAGTCGAAACAATTCCTCCCATTCAGCATCCAGATCACCTGCATAAACAGGCTGATGCGCCCGATTGTACCAATAGCGGGCATTCCAGAGATCTCCCTCTTTGCGGTGAAGGTACGCATGTACATGGGCGGCTTTCCTATCGTCCAGCTGATCAATGAGATCGTGTGCTGTTTTCCAATCTCCTTTTTTGTCATACCATAATGATTTTTGGAGGGCAGACCAGTCATGAACAGGACTGTCCAATAATTGAAACTCTTCTATTGTCATCTTGTTAATTTGCTAATTCTTTACTCCAGATTTCATAGATATCATCTCCTTTTGAGCTTTTTCCGCTATGATGCCATTTATTACCTTCGAGCTTCCCGTTAAAATTAAGTTCTTGACCGACCTTATTATTGTCTCTTGAAAAGAATAGTATTTTCTCGGTGTAACGATTGTTTTTGTAAACATAGTGTCCACCCCCCGTTCCGTAAAATCCTTTTTGAGCTGGATTAATAGCGATCCATTGGAAGTAGCCATCAACCAGGATCTTTATTGTTTTGCGGTCCGCTTTTGGAATCTCATGCATCTTGGCTTCTTGCTGCCTGCCGGTAATTCTCCATAAAGCATCTAAATCTTGGGCGATGGCTTTCTGCCTTTTGAAAATTCGCTCGGAGTCCGGTGTCTTTATTTGGATCGCGTCATTTTGTATTTTAAAGTAAAGATTGGCTTTCTTCCCAATATGGGTCGAATCTTTTGTGTCATATTCGATCGTAATGCTGGTATTATTGCCTTGTTGTTGTATGGGGCCACCCCAGGTATAACCAAATTGCTTTTTGCTGTCATCATAGTCGATGAAGGAGAGGTAATGATCTTTGATCAAAATTAAGTTTTTGTTGGTACCTGCCGTGGAAATATACGCACCATCAGCAAGTTGTGCCTTAGCTTGGAAATGTACCGCTACAAGTGATAAGCACAATAGTAAAATGCAGTTTCTCATAACAAATCAAAACATGTGTCTTTTAAAGATACGAAATAAAACTGTTGGACTTTCTATATTAAGTATTATAATAACCAATGCATACGGATTGACTTAAATGGAATGAGCCCGGTGGAATACCGAGCTCATTATATCAAAAACACTGCGTAAATTAGCCCAACTTATTGGGGTCAGACCGAAAATCAGCCTTTATTTAATCGTAGGATTTATTTGAATTTACTTGCCAACGCGGCCAGTTTACTCGCCATGTCTGTTTCTGGTTCCACTTGCCGTTTGCTCTCATTTCGTTTATTCTTGGGGAGAACAGGTTTTTCATCTGTTTTCATCGATAAGGCAATGCGGTTACGTTTCTCATCCACTTCGGTCACCGTTACTGTCACATGCTGCTGCACTTTGACTACCTCATGCGGGTCGGAGATATAACGGTTGGATAGTTGGCTCAGGTGTACTAAGCCATCTTGATGTACACCAATATCCACAAAAGCGCCAAAGTTGGTAATATTGGTTACGATACCAGGAAGTTTCATGCCTATACGCAAATCGCTAATGCTATTGACACCTTCAGTGAATGAAAAAGCTTCAAATTTTTCCCTGGGATCAAGACCAGGTTTGGCCAGTTCATTAAGAATATCATTTAATGTGGGAAGTCCTACTTCCGCAGTGATATAGTTTTTCAACGGAATGGATTTTCTTAATTCCGCATCTTTGAGCAAGTCTTCTACTTTTTTACCCAAATCTTTTGCCATTTGCTCAACCAATGCATATCGCTCAGGGTGTACTGCGGATGAATCCAATGGATTGGCGGCATTTCGTATCCGAAGGAAACCTGCAGCCTGCTCAAAGGCTTTATCCCCAAGGCGAGGTACTTTTTTCAATTCACGGCGTGAAGAAAATGGCCCGTTTTCGTTTCTATATTTGATAATCTGCTGGGCCAGAGCTGGACCCAAGCCAGAAACGTAGGATAAAATCTGTTTTGAAGCTGTATTCAGTTCCACACCTACCGCATTGACACAACTGATGACGGTATCGTCCAAGGATGTCTGTAGCTTATTTTGGTCTACATCATGTTGGTACTGACCGACACCAATTGATTTGGGATCAATTTTAACCAGCTCGGCTAATGGATCCATTAATCTTCTTCCGATCGATACTGCACCTCGTACAGTGATATCGTGATCTGGAAACTCTTCGCGCGCAGTTTCAGATGCTGAATAGATAGAAGCCCCGCTTTCATTAACCATGACAATGGTAACATTGCTAAGGCCCAGTTTTCTCACAAAATCTTCGGTTTCACGTCCTGCAGTTCCATTACCGATCGCAATGGCCTGAATATCGTGTTTTGAGACTAAATATGTAATCGTTTTTTGTGCTTCGGCAAGTCCATTTGCACCATTATGTGGGAAAATAGCCGTATTTTCTTTCAGCTGGCCCTGCTCATCCAATACCACGGTTTTACATCCGGTTCGGAATCCAGGGTCTATCGCAAGTAATCTCTTTTGTCCCAATGGAGCGGCTAAAAGTAACTGACGAACATTGTCCGCAAAAACTTTGATAGCCTCCTCATCTGCTTTTTGACGGGTCAACACGCGGATTTCTGTTTCCATAGAAGGTTTCAATAATCGCTTGTAACTATCTGTCAATGCCAATTTCACCTGTGCTGCGGCATCGTTAGAAGCTTTGATGTAGAGTGATTCAATGGTTGGAAGGATATTGTCTTCGTTGATATCGATATCCAAGTAGAGTAATTCTTCTTTTTCACCGCGGCGCATAGCTAAAACGCGGTGTGAAGGAGCGTCTTTTAACGGCTCTGACCATTCGTAATAATCTTTGTATTTAATCGCCGCTTCTTCTTTTCCTGGTACCACTCTCGATACAAATTCCGCCTTTTCCAGAAATATAGCTCTTGATTTGGATCGTACTGTCGCATCTTCGGCAATAATTTCAGCAATGATGTCCCTTGCCCCAGCTAAGGCTTCTTCACTATTGTTGACACCTTTTTCAGGGTCTATTAACGAACTTGCAAGGGCCATAAAATCTGTTTTATCCTGTCCCAAAAGAAGATCGGCCAGGGGTTGAAGGCCTTTTTCGCGGGCAACACTGGCTCTTGTTTTACGTTTTGGTTTGTACGGAAGGTAGATATCTTCCAGATTTGCCATCGTCTCGGCTGACATTATCTGTTGTTCAAGTTCAGGTGTTAGTTTCCCCTGATCATTGATGGATTTTAAGACAGCTTCTTTACGTTTATCCAGATCCTTGAGTTGTTGGGAACGGTCTCTGATGTTTGTAATCTGTACTTCGTCAAGGCTACCGGTCATTTCTTTCCGGTAACGGGAGATAAATGGAACCGTAGCACCTTCTTCCAACAGTTGAATTGTGGTGCGAACTTGTTTTTCGCTTATGGATAGCTCGTTAGCAATGGTAATTTCGTGTGATAATAAGCTCATTGTGGGTTTTACTTAAAAAGGAAAGCTGTTGAATGGTTATTCAACAGCTCTATGAAATATCTGATTATAAATTAATACAATGGAATTACGCAGGTTTGTTTGTATTTTCCTCCTGTTCTGTAGGTTTCTTTTCTTCACCTTCGTTGCTTTTGTTTTCAGCAAAGTGGTCATTGTATCCGTAGGTGATATGAGAAGGTTCCTCTCCGTAATCTAATTGCTTATGTGGATTGTGTTCTACAACTCCGGCAGGAGTGGTAAATTCATATTTTTTCTTCGTCGATTCAGCTTCTGAGCTTTCAGCCGTTTCTGCGGACTGGGATTCTTGCTCAGCTTTGGCCTGTTCTTCTGCGACTTTTACTTCATTTGGAATGGTTTCCGCTTTGGCTTCTGCCTTAATATCTATGTCTTTTTCAAAATTATTGATCTGATCCGAAATCTCGCGCTTGATGCCTTCGGATGCATCTTTAAATTCTCGTATCCCTCTACCTAAACCTCTGGCCAATTCAGGAAGCTTCTTGCCACCAAAAAGTAACAAGATCGCAAACACGATTAAAATCATCTCCTGTGTTCCGATGTTTAGAAATGTTATTACTGGACTGTACATACTCTTTTCCTCTTCTTTTGATTACTAACTAGATGCTAAGTTACATTTATATTTCTATAGTTCTTAGACCAACAAGTAAATTTAAGATAATTTTAAGGTATTTGAAACATAAAAATTACTTAACAAAGGGCCTGTAATTGACAGGTAAATTTTGTTATATTTTTGCTAAATATTTTTTAATATCACGATAGGTCGGAAATATCTTTGTATTTTTGTGCCTATTTTTTGAGGAATTGATTATGTTGGGAAAATTTAAAACATTCAAGCCGTATTATAGAAGTACGATGGTATTGGCTGGTCCGGTTGTCATTTCACAATTGGGTCATACATTGGTGCATACAGCAGACAGCGTTATTGTAGGACATTTTGCCGGGACAATTCCATTGGCAGCAGTATCCCTGGTGAATGCTGTATTTATGATCGTTATGGTCGTGGGACTGGGGATTGCCTATGGCATCACCCCCTTGATCGCACAGGAAAATGGCCGTGATAATAAAGAGGAGTGTGCGGTATTATTATCCAATAGTTTTTGGTTGAATATCATTACGGGCATATTGTTGTTCTGTCTGGTTTATTTCGGATCCATGCTGGCAATTGACCATTTGAATCAGGATCCCGCGGTAGTAAAGGAGGCGAAACCCTATTTGCTGATTTTAAGCCTTTCAATGTTGCCGTTGATGGTCTTCAGTACATTTAAGCAGTTTGCCGAAGGTTTGGGCTTTACCAAACAGGCGATGAACGTAACGATATGGGGAAACGTACTCAATATTATACTTGCTATTATCTTTGTTAAAGGTATGTTCGGTATTACACCGATGGGTGTAAGAGGGGTCGGATATAGTACCCTGATTGATCGTATTTTGATGATGTCTGTCATGATGACTTATGTGCTACGCTCGCAAAAGTTTAAGAGCTACATTCAGCATTTTAAAATTACGGTAATAGATCGGGTAAGGTTAGGAAAGATCTTGAAGATCGGTGCACCCGTTGCGATGCAATACGTTTTTGAAATTGGTGCCTTTGCCGGTGCATCTTTACTGGCAGGAACAATTAGTGCTACTGCGCAGGCTTCGCATCAGGTAGCGATTCAGCTCGCAGCAATGACCTATATGATGGCCAGTGGTATTGCAGCAGCAGCAACGATCAAAGTAGGCAATAGCTACGGGAACAGAAATCTGTTCCGCCTGGAGCGCTTCGCCATCACCTCTTATCAGTTGGTTTTGGTTTTTATGCTGATTACTGCTTCTTTGTTTGCGATCTTCAATAATTATCTACCTTATATTTTTACTTCTGATAAGGCTGTGGTTGTCATTGCAGCTCAGCTACTGATTATTGCAGGACTTTTTCAATTATTTGATGGTACACAGGTTGTGGGACTGGGAGTTTTGAGAGGTATGGGCGATGTCAATATTCCGACGATCATCACTTTTATTGCCTATTGGGTTATCGGACTACCGAGTGGTTATGTGATGGGGATACTTTTTGATTGGGGAATTGAGGGCATCTGGTATGGTTTGACCTTGGGCCTATTGACTTCATCGCTGTTGCTCTATTTACGGTTCAAATTAGTGATCAGGAAAAAGAAGCTCCAGTTTGAAAATAGTATATTGTAGCGTAGAGCATTGTGAAGATAGTATTGACACAAGGATTTTGTATCGCTGAAAATACATTACCCTGCGGATATAGCGTATGTTAAATAAAAAAATGGCTGTCCAAAAGGACAGCCATTTTTTTATCGCTAAACTGTTGCAGTTAAATTTCTCTGTTGCTATCCCAGTTTTCCAGATAGTCCGCCACCCGTTTCAGGAAGGTGCCACCCAGGGCGCCATCTATGGCACGGTGATCGTAGGATAGGGACAGATACATCATATGGCGGATTCCGATCATATCACCGTATTCCGTTTCAATTACCGCTGGTTTCTTGGTTATGGTACCGACTGCTAATATCGCGGCCTGTGGCTGATTGATAATCGGTGTTCCCATAATATTACCAAAAGCGCCGATGTTGGTAAATGTGAATGTCCCGTCTTGCGTGTCGTCGGGTTTTAATTTATTGGCACGGGAACGCTGCGCAAGGTCGTTCACCGATTTACTAAGTCCTACCAGACTCAACTGGTCTGCATTCTTTATTACAGGTACAATGAGATTGCCGTTTGGCAGTGCTGCGGCCATACCGATATTGATATTTTTCTTTTTAATGATGTTATAACCGTCTATCGATATATTCACCAAAGGGAAGTCTTTTAATGCCTTGGTAATTGCTTCTATAAATAGTGGTGTGAACGTTATATTTTCTCCCTCACGTTTTTTATAAGCGTCTTTTACTTTATTACGCCACAGAACGAGGTTCGTAACATCGGCTTCCACAAATGAACAGACGTGCGGCGATACTTGAACGCTCTTGACCATGTGATCGGAAATCAAGCGTCGCATCCGATCCATTTCAATAATTTCGTCATTCCCGTTTACAACAGTATGGACAGTTGGCGCAGGCATGGCTGGAGCCGGTTCGTTTTTGACGATAGGAGCACTGGCTGGTTGCACATGATCTGGGTTTTGTTGAGACCCTCTGTTAGCTACGTACAGCAGAATATCCTCTTTTGTAACTCGCCCTTCAGCTCCGGTACCTTGAATACGGTCAAGCTCTTCCTGAGATAATCCTTCATGACGGGCGATATTTTTTACCAAGGGCGAATAAAAACGACTACTGTGTTCGTAATGAGCATTGGTCGTTTCTTCGGTCGGACTATTCAATTGTGCTATACCCGGTATATCCAATTCGATAGTTTCGCTTGAAATTGTAGATTGATCAGCGGGGCTTTCTTCCGGTTGAGCAGCAGGTTCGCTTGTCTCGGCACCTCCTTCTATTTCTATAATGGCAACAACATCACCGACCTGAACGATTTGATCTGCGGTATAAAGTTGTTCCTTCAATATTCCTTTCACAGGAGAAGGTACTTCTGAATCAACTTTATCCGTTGCGATTTCCAATAAAGTGTCATCTTCGTCAATCTGGTCGCCAGGTTGTTTCAACCATTTGGTAATCGTTGCCTCCGATACACTTTCTCCCATTTTTGGAAGTAAGAGTTTATATAAAGCCATATTTTTTAGCAATCTCGTTATAGAAAAACGAAGTTAATTAAATTGTGGTTTACTTTCAACAATTTGAAATATTATTCCTTAAAAAAGGACTTTGTTAGAATATTATTTTATATTATTCAAGTTCTCGACCTTCTTCTTTTACCAGTAGTTTCCAGAGCAGGAAAAGTGCATTCATGCGGGTACGTTCGATGTTTACGAGTCTATCGTTGCTGAATTGAAATTTTTTTGTAATCACTTCTTTTTTTCCAGCTACCGCAACCCAGACTGTTCCGACAGGTTTTTCAGCAGAACCGCCTCCAGGACCAGCTATTCCGGTCGTTGCAATGGCATAATCTGTGTTAAATTTGGTTTTGGCACCTGTTGCCATTTCTATAGCTGTCTGCTCACTGACCGCACCAAATTGCTCCAACGTTGTTTCATTTACTCCCAGTAACTGTTGTTTTAGTCTATTGGAGTAGGGGATGGTTCCGCCGACGAAGATTTCGCTGCTTCCGGGGTTTGCAGTTAGTGAGGCTGCCAAACTACCGCCCGTACAACTTTCTGCTGTCGTCAGTGTCAGTTGCTGTTGCGTAAACTGCTTGATCAAATAGGCTTCAATAGTTGTATCGTAATCCGCCACGGCATGATTTTTTAATCGATTCAGAAGTTTGCTCTTAAATAGTTTTACTTCTTGTAGGATATCCGATTTGTTTTTACTTTTTCCGGAGAGCCGTAGGCGAATAAAAGCCAAAGTAGGCAAGTAGGCCAATTTAATGTTTGAAGGGAGTTCTTCTTCAATATCTTTTATTTGCTCGGCGAGATAAGATTCTCCAATGCCTCCGATAAGTATCGTTTCGTGGTGGATGTATATATCTTTGTTTTGTTGGCTGATCAAAGGGAATACACGCTGTTCCATCAGATGTTTCATCTCAAAGGGGACACCGGGCATAAAAATATATTGTTTCTGTGCATGCGAAACCAACATGCCGGGGGCTGTCCCATAGTCGTTGAACAATACTTCGCAATTTGCCAAAACATCAGCTTGCTGCCTATTAATTTCCAACATTTCCATATTACGGGATTCAAAGAAACTTGTTACGTGCTGAAGTACTTTTTGATCGCGGATTAATGTTGTCCCGAAATATTTTGCGGCGGTTTTTTTTGTAATATCATCTTTGGTCGGGCCAAGTCCACCCGTAACTAAAATTAAGTCGGCTCTTGTAGATGCATCTTTTAAGGTGCTGAAAATAGCTTCTTCGGTGTCTGGTATGGATGTCATCTGGACAATCTCCACCTCGAACTTCCTCAATTGTTGTGCAATCCAGCTGGAATTGGTGTCTATAATCTGGCCTATTAGAATCTCATCTCCGATCGTAATAATTTCTGCTTTCATAGTATAAACTTACGTAAAATTACGGATCTACTGTACGCTAAAATTGTTTTGATAAAAAGAATTTCAGGATGGTCTTTTCGAATTGCAACAGCAAGGATTTTGGGATGTTCGATAGGAATAAGAACAAAAAAAGCAGTTATTTTAAAAATAACTGCCTCCAGAACTTGCTCTTTTTGTCAATTTGAGGTCTTGCAGGATCGATGCTTTCGCTCGTATGGTGACATTATAGCTTCGATATCGTCCAAATGGCATCCATCCAAAGGACATATCCCAACAGTGTAAATCTCTATAGATATTGAAGGAAGTCATGACAACTTCTTTTTGCTTGAAATCGTAGCCTGATTGAAAGGTGACTTTCCATTTAGGGGTAACACTAAAATCCCCATGCAAATTCAGTGTGCTGGTGATCTGATTGTCCATACGTCGCGTACTGGAATTAAAGAACTTGGACATATTAAAACTGAATGAAGCGGCCAGATTCCAGGGAATGTTAAAGTCCACAAAAGCATTGGGGTCGGAACTGATCCGGGCCAAAGCCTGCGCCTGGGCTGGAGTCATCCCAGTACCGGACATTTCTTTTCTTAAGGAATCTATATTGTTATTACGGGATTTGGCCGCTTTTGGATTTAAACTATAGTCAAAGGAAAGACCAAAATTCGTCAGGCGGGCCAAACTTCCATCTTTGATCGCATAGCGGTTGATACGGGTACCATTATTATCGACAGCATAGGGATCAAAGGTACCGTTGAAATTTACGTTCATCTTCTGATCGAAAAATGCTGTACGCCCCGAAAAAGTTATCGGCGACAGTTTCAACGAATCTGCAACAAAATTGTAATTTCCGCTAAAAGTTAACCCTTGGAGAATCGGGATCTTTTTGACCCCGCCATCGGTCGTATCGGATTTGCTCTTCACCTTGGCCTCAATATTGTTGTCTATTGAGAAACCTATGCCAGCAGATTTTCCGGCAGAAGGCGAACCATATAAACCTTGTGCAAAGATGGAGTATACATTCCGGTTGCCATATTGGTCGTTGTAATGCTGATAGAATCCGTAACGTGGATCGGAGAAATCTGGTCTATAGTTAAAATTGATAGACGGTGTGACCACATGTCTGATTGCTTCAATTTTCCCGATCTTTGGATAGCTACCATATATTTTGGTTGAAAGACCGGTAGATATCGAGTAATCGTAAGCGCGGTTAAATCCTTGTAGGGTATCAAGCCGTTGTTTATAACCCGCAGGCGTGTTATCAATACGTTGTCTGGTGCTTTGTAGGTACCAACGTTCGGTATAGTTCACGCTGGTGTTGAACTGGAAGTATTTAAAAGCGTTAAGCGATAAACTGATCGGAATGTTATGCTGGAAACCATTCTGAAATCTTTTGAAACCGCCCGAACTAAACAATAGGCTGTCTTTGGTATTGACCGTGTTTTGCGCCTGAAAGCTGTAGCCAACATTAATACGTTGGTACCATTTCTGTTCGCCGACACGATCTTTGCTGTCAAAGGGGTTGAACGAAGAAACGTTTAAGCTGATATTGGGTAAGCTTAATTGAATACTTCTGTCCGCCATATTTTGACTGTGGGTCAAACTTGCTGTTAGGTTAACTTTTCCATCGGCAAACACTTTTCCGTAACTGATGGATGATCCCATCCTATTCTGGGCCAGATTTTCGTAGGTGGTTTGATTACTTCCGGTACCTGTGTTGCGGAAATAGGAGGCCGTACCGAAGTTTACACTGGCGGAGAAAGATGTTCCCGGATTCGCTTCCTGACGTTGAGTGTGGTTCCAGGTGACGTTAAAGTCTTTATTGGAACCGTAATTTTTTGTTCCTTCCACCCCTGTTTTGGTGTTAGCGTAGCGGATATTAAATCCCCCGTTAAATTTATAATTAACAGTATAACGGGTATTCATGGATACTTCCCATGAACCTTTTGAAAACAGTGATCCTCTAATTTCGCTGTCCCAATAATCGTTGAATGCGAGATACCAACCAATATCACGCATGGAGAAGCCCCGTGTATAATCCTCCCCAAATGAAGGGAAGAGGAAGCCTGAGGCTCTTTTATCAGGTTTTGGGAAGAAGGCAAATGGGAAGGCTACGGGCATGGGCACACCCATTACAACTAGATATGCGGGACCGGAGATAATTTG
Organism: Sphingobacterium sp. CZ-UAM; assembly: GCF_002000245.1. Taxonomy (GTDB): domain Bacteria; phylum Bacteroidota; class Bacteroidia; order Sphingobacteriales; family Sphingobacteriaceae; genus Sphingobacterium. The sequence goes on from NZ_MTCM01000009.1 coordinate 104,378, forward strand.
ATTTTTGGTCACAATTCCTTTCGATATATGTATACCGAAATGGGTATGTGGTTCAGGTAAATTACAGGTACTGTAGAGTCCTTTGTAGATGGACATCTCATCATAAATATTCTTTCGGACGATATTGGCCTGGATAAATCCACCATCGACCTCCGTCATAATGCCATAAGTATTCCCTTCCTGTTTTTCGTAATCATAATAGAGGGAATCTACCGTTTTGGGAGATTCGCCATCTCCCATAATGACGATAGGACGACCTACATATTTGCCGTTTTTATCATAGATCCCCGATGCGAAAATCTTTTTTTGATTGCGATCGAGGCGAATATAATCTGCTGAAAGTTCAAAATTCTGATACTTCACTTTGGCGCCACGGTACAAGTGGCTAATATTCTTTGCCACTTCTGATTTTTGCGAATCTACTGCAATAATGCTGACCTCAGCCTGCAATCCGCCGCCCTTTTTCTTGGTGGTATCCTGCCCGGATTTCGTGGAATCGACAGGTTTAATTTTAGTTGTGTCCTGCAGTTTACTGGTCGTCGAGACCGGGTCCTTACTTTGAAGTCCGTTCTGTTTTAATGGAATATTGCTCTGAGCGAATGCTGAATTGCCCATTGCAAGAATGATAAATAGTGTTAAAATGTTGATTAACGACTTCAAAATTAAAGACAAATGTTATTTTTGTGAAATAATGTTAAACTTCGAAGGACAAAATTAGTCAAAAAACAAATAGAAAATATGTTAAATATCGTTATCTATTAAAGAAATAATATTGACTCATTTTGTTTCGTTTATAGTAGAGCAAATAATTATTCAATGAAATCAGATTTAAGAATTAGAAAATGGTGTAGCATCGTGTTTGCTACTTTGGGATTTTTTTTATTGAATTCTTTCAAATTAAACAACGGTCAACCCCAACCACCCGACTATCAGATTAAAACTATTGTTATAGACGCAGGGCATGGTGGGAGAGATACCGGTGCGCAGGGACGTCGATCCCTAGAGAAGAATGTCGCTTTGGATGTTGCGCTAAAGCTCGGGCGACAAATTCAAAAAGATATTCCGGGAATCAAGATCATTTATACACGAACTACCGACGAATTCGTGGAATTGTATAAACGTATTCGTTTAGCGAATGCGAATAAAGCGGATTTATTTATTTCCATTCACTGTAATTCAGGTGGATCCAGTGCGCATGGTACAGAAAGCTTGGTGTCTGGTTCACATCGTTTAGGGCAACAGGATGCTGCTGTGCGCGAGAATGCATCGTTATTACTCGAATCAAATTACAAAGAAAATTATCAGGGATTTGACCCTAAAGACCCTGAAAGTGCAATTATTTTTTCCTTGATGAAAAACAGATTCCGTGAAAAAAGCATCCGTTTGGCACAGATGATCGAAGGGGAGTATGTGAAAGCTGGAAGACATAGCCGCGGGTTTTGGGAAAAAGGTTTAGCAGTATTAGCAGAGGCAGGGATGCCCGCTGTTCTGACAGAAATCGGATTTATCAGTAATCGGGAAGAGGAAAGCTACCTACTATCAGATGAGGGGCAACAAGAAATTGTCAATAATCTGGTTTCAGCTTTAAAAATCTATAAAAATTCTGTTGAACGCTAAACAGATTTGCTTTTATGCTGTTTTAAAGTTATATTAATGATGCACATTACAAAAAGAAAGATTTGTGAAAATATCAAATGAAACCAAAGTCGGCATATTAGCAACAGTTGCGATCGCGCTATTATTTATAGGGTATAGTTTTCTAAAGGGAAACGACGTTTTCAGTAGCGATAATACATTTTATACCACTTATCCCACAGTGGACGGATTGACTCCTTCGAAGCCTGTTTTAGTTAATGGTTATCAGATTGGACGAGTGTCAAAGATGATCTTACAGCCAGATGGTAAAATAAAAACAGAATTTAAGATCCATTCCCATTATAATATTCCTAAAAACACTATTGCCCGTATTTCCAGTACAGATTTGCTGGGGGGCAAGGCAATTGTTTTTGATATGGGAAATAGTACAGAAATGGCCAAAGATGGTGATTTTCTAAATTCAGGCATTCAACCGAATATCATGGATAAAGTTGAGCCCATTCAGAAACGCATTGAAACAATTACAATCAAATTGGATTCTACATTGTCAGTAGTTAACGCCGTGTTAGATAAGCAATTCCAAGACGATTTTAAGAATAGTATTCATAGTATTTCTACGTCTCTGAAAAATGTGGAGGGAATTACAAAAGATGTAGAGGGACTTGTTGGAACCGAAAAGGGAAGACTAAATAGAATTATGGCCAATCTGGAATCGATCACGTCCAATTTTTCACAAAATGGTGAGAAAATCAATGCAATAATGGCTAACCTGAACAATATAACGGATAAAGCGGCGAGACTGGATTTTGAACAAACCATGAACAAGGTAAATACCGCGATGTCCGATTTCCAGCATATTACAAACAAGATCAATAGTGGCAAAGGTTCAATTGGTTTATTGCTTAATGATGAAGAATTATACCATAATCTGAACAGTGCGTCTAAAGAAATGGATAATCTGATGAAGGATGTTAAGGAGAAACCGGGGAAATATATCAAGCTTTCTATTTTCGGAAAAAAAAGTGAAAACTAGATTTTTTGACAGATATCCAGCTTTATAAAAAAAACACCGGCTATGTTTATAGCCGGTGTTTTTTTATAAGGTTTCCTTAAGCCATGTAAAGAATTCTCTTTGCCAGACCTGAGCATTGTGTCCTGATAGTACCCAATGGTTTTCATCAGGGAGATAAACAAGTCTGCTCTTTATTTTTTTCAACTGAGCAAGTTGAAAGGCTGCTAAACCCTGTCCTATTGGAACACGGTAATCTTTTCCGCCTTGAAAAATCAGAATAGGCGTATGCCAGTTGTTTGCTTTTTCAATCGGATTAAACTGCGTATAGGATTTTTCGTTTTTGCTATCCCAATAGGCACCGCCCAATTCATGATTGGCAAAGAACAGTTCTTCCGTCGTGCCATACCAACTTCTCATATCGAATAAGCCGTTATGTGCAATGAATGTTTTGAAGCGATTTTGATGTACTCCGGCTAACTGGTAAACGGAATAACCACCATAACTTGCGCCAATTGCTGCTCTACGCGCTGTATCTACATATGTTTCTTTTGATATGTCATCTATAGCAGATAAATAGTCTCTGATCGGCTGTCCGCCCCAATCCTGGGAAATCGCTTCATTCCATTTTACTCCCCAACCTGGCATACCTCTACGATTTGGCGCGATAACAATGTATCCTTGTGAGGCAATTAATTGCAGGTTCCAACGGAAAGAATAAAATTGCGTGAGCGCAGATTGAGGACCGCCTTCACAGTAGAGTATAGTGGGGTATTTTTTTGCGGGATCAAAATTTGGGGGGTAAATTACCCACGAAAATAAATCAGCTCCGTCGGAGGCTTTTGTAATACGTCTTTCAATTTTGTTTTCCGCAATTGCAGCATACTTGTCGTCATTGACCTTGGTGACTGCGGTCAAAGATTTGTTTTTGAGATCAAAGCTAAAGACTTCGGTCGCACGTGTGAATTTGGTCAAAGTAACAATCAGCTTATCTCCGGTTTGACCAACAATCCCCGTAATATCAAAGTCTCCTGTTGAAATTTGTTGGATCTTTGGAAGGCTTTTCGACTTTATATTCGAAGGGACTTCTAATTCAAATAACTGCACAGTGCCTTTAGTGGCAGCGGTAAAGTATATTTTGCGATTATCATTGCTCCAGATAAAACTGTTGACGGTACCATCCCAGTGTGCTGTTAAATTTAATCGGATTGAACTGGTTTTATCAAATAGGATGATGTCGTTTTTGTCAGACTCATAACCATCGGTTTTCATACTGAGCCAAGTTAAACTTTTACCATCTGGAGAATAAGCTGGTGCAATGTCATAGCCGTTCATGCCTTCCGTTAGATTAGTGGTTGTACCAGAAGACAATTCATAACGATAAATATCTGTGTTGGTACTCACGGCATAATCTGTCCCGAATTTTTTCTTGCAAACATATAACACGGCTTTGCTGTCGGGTGACCAAATGAAATCTTCTGCGCCACCGAAAGGAGCCTGTGGACTATAATAGGGTTGATCCTTCAGTAAATCAATAGGCTCTCCTATTTTTCCATTGCTATAGCTAGCAACAAAGGGATGATTAAATTTTCCATCGTTGAATGTGTCCCAATGTCTGTAATCCAAGTTGTCATAAATATAAGCATCTGATTTCGACAGTTCCGGATATTTATCAGTACTGTGGTATTTTTTGATTAATACAGCTTGGCTAAAAAGAATATACTTTCCATCTGGCGAAAATATAACATTTTCAAGGGACATTTCACCAGATGTCAGCTGAGTTGCCTCCCCCTTTGTCAGATTTTTTTTCCACAAATGGCCTTTCGATAGATATATAACATCGCCATTTTGTTCGATCTGGATTACAGCTTCGCCTCCTTTTTGATCCGTAAATTGACCACCGGCACCATTGGCCAATGAAATGGTATAAAGATTCTTCTCACTCGTATTGCTTTCTAAGTTGTAATTGGAAACACCGTACAGCAATGTCTTACCATCTGAAGAAAGTCCTTCAGCTGATACACGTCCGAGATCCCAAAGTGCGCTGGGGCTAATAGGTTGTGGTGTTTCAGTAACCGTCTTTAAACCGGATTTTCCACCTTTGCTTTCTTGCGCATTGCTGAGGTTGCATGCCATAATCGCTAATGTAATTATTGTAAGTTTTTTCATATATATTGCTGAAAAATGTCCTCGCAAGTTACATATTTTGCCACTAAAAGCTAAGCAAAGGATAAAAATAGCCGTCTTATTTGGTAAAAAGACGGCTATTTATTTGAATAAGTTTATTTCTTGAGCAATATGTTGATAATTACCCAATAGATTTTGAGATGTTGTTTATTGATCAGCATGGTTATTATCAAATTGATACCAATTTATTTTTGTGGAAACGCGCATCAGGATTGCCAAAATAATAAAGATACCGATCGTTCCGGCGATAAGTGAATAATCTCTAAGTTGCATGAGCACGTAGATAAATACATAGAATGTGCCTAAAATAGATCCAAGCAAAAGCGCAGATTTAAAATCTTTTGTAATCGCCTTAATAAAACTTCCAATGAGAACAACTGTGGCAACTGAAGCAATTAGATAAGCGGGGTTAAAACCGATATGTTCTGATAGTGCTAATAGAAGGGTATAAAAGAGTACCATGGCCGCTCCGATCAATACATACTGGATGATATGGATTCTTTTTTTCTTGATGATTTCGGTGAATAGGAGTGATGTGAAGGTCAAGAGGATGATCAAAATGCCATATTTGGCTACCCGAGTCGTTTTTTGGTAGTTATTGACGTCTGGCAGAAAATTTATAGTAATCATATCTGAATTGAGCAACATGTCACTGGGTACTTTTGTGTCGGCGGCGGTAGCTGCTGTGGGCTGAGGGACCTCAACTTCATCGGTCACAATGCTCTTATTTTTTTCAAAAATATAGATCGGGTAGATATCTCCTGACCATTGCTGGGGCAATTTGCGACTAAACGACGGGATCTCCCAGGATGCCGAAAAATTGCTGTTACTGACGGAGCGTTTGCTTGGTAAGAACGCTCCAGTGAAACTCGGGTTAGCCCAATTTCCTTTTGCAGCAATATTTGTTTGGTCACCCAATGGGACAAAATTGAGGGATTTTGAGCCTTTTAAATCAAGTGTGATTTTGAAATGGCTCTCACTTTGGGGATTGATGGCGATAGGGCAGACCAAATTCTGATTAAATAGTTTGAGATTGTTAAAATCTGGATCGAATGTTGACTCCAGGTCATTCCATTTGAGCGAAGGGCGTTTGCCTAATCCCTTAAAATCTTGTATACCAAACACCAATCTACTTCCTTTCCAGTCAATCTTTTCGATTGGAATTTCCAACTTTGTTAGATCGATTTTATTAAAGCTGCCCTCTATCAAAATGTGGCTATTATATACGACTGTGTTGTATATTCCTCTGGAAAGATGCTGCGGACTGATATCCGTGCTGATATTGGAACTTTGGGGCAGGATAAATATCCATTTTGTCTGTTTATATTCCAATGTTGCTGGACTTTTACTTTTTTCAGCTTGCTTCTGAACAATTTCGTTGTATGGAATTGCGATGACTGGGCCGGAAATAACTTGTTCCTGCCCCCAATTGAGTGCGATACCATCAGATACACTTTGTTCACGAGTTTTACGCTCTTGGATCAAATCACTAATCATTGCAAGTGGTATGAGCAGGAGCAGTGAAAGAAATAGGATGACAAATAATTTTAGGACAGTTGAGTTGCTAATTTTGTCAAAAAGCGAATGCTGCTCTGTGGCAAATGCGCTTTTAGTTAGATTATGGTTTTCCATGATTTTATTTGTTTAAGTCTAGTTGAATATTTTTACTATATAATGCAATTTGGAGTTCGGTTAGCTGATAATGAAGTATCTCTTTGAATTCTATATGATAAAACTTTTGCAGGGATCGACCTTTTTGGAACGTTTTCTTATAATATTTAAAATGTTCTGGAAAAAGGATACCGCCAATAGCAATCATGCCCAATAAATAGAGGCTGATTTTACCGTTGCCCAACAAAAGGTACTGCATGGCTATTTCATCCTGGATTTCAGTTCCTGTTTCCGTTATAATATGGAACACATCGTGATTTTCCAATTTTGGCATGACATCAAACCCCTTATTCGCATAAAACAGGCCTAAACTATGGCCAACACTCCCGATGGGGTAGGTCAAAAATTCCTCCTTAGTGATTCCCCATGCTTTCTTGTTCCATTTGAAAATATCTGCATACAATTTGGAAGACCAGTTGTAGAGATGGAGCATGAGTTTTAATCGAATTCCTTTCATTTTTTTCTTGTTTTAAAAGTACTTTGGTTTTCAAAGTAAATGGATAAAAAAATTATTTATATTGTTGTTTTATTAAATTTTCTAGTGCAACTAGGTGGTTTTCAAATGCTTTTAGTCCTTTAGATGTTCTTTTGTATTTGGTGTTGGGTTTTCGGTCGACGAAACTTTTTTCTACGACGATATACTCTTCCTTTTCCAAAGTTTTGAGATTGGACGCTAGATTTCCATCTGTTACTTCCAATACTTCTTTGAGGGAATTGAAATCATATTCTTCATTCACTGCAAGCACGCTCATAATTTGTAAGCGGACTCTATTCTCGAATACTTTGTCATATAAGGAAAGATCTAATTTCACGATTCGTACTTTTTGTAAACGATAAAACCATAGATGATATGTAACACACCAAATCCTAATCCCCATAACATCAGTCCGTGGTCTGGAAGACACAATGCCATTAAGCCTAAGCATATTTCCAGTATGCCTAACCATTTTACCTCCGAGAAGGTATAGATACTACCGGCAGCTAGAGCCAGCCCATAGAAAATCAGCAGCATCCCAGCGATCAAAGGATAGTAACCCTGAAAAAATAGGACTAATGCCAAAAAACCTCCAGCTATTAAAGGAATTGAAACTGCAAATAAAAGAGATTTGCTGGTAATGTTCCAAATAGACTGCTTATTTTTCTTTGCTTTCTTGCGAGCCATGATCCATCCTGTCAGCAGTGAGAGCGTGAGTATCAGTATAGCAACGATTAGAAATAGGGAGGGAACAGCCAGATGGAGTGACTCGATAGCGGTGTCGGGGCTAGTCGTCATATAGTAGCCCAGCGAAGTTCCTAATAATGCATAGCATCCGATAAGTACACCTGATAAGCCGCTTATTGAAACAAATTTGGAGGATTTTTCCATCAATAATCTGATCTCTCCAAGCTCTTTAAATAAATCTTTCTGTTCCATAAAAGTACTTTGATATTCAAAGTAAATGAATAATAATGAATTATGCAAGAGGTAGAATGAATATTGAAAAAAAATAAAAAAAAGAGTGAAAAATACTTGCAAGATATAGGTTTGGTTTCTATCTTTGTGGCATCAAAAGAAATCCTAATGCGGAAGTGGCGTAATTGGTAGCCGCACCAGACTTAGGATCTGGCGCCGCAAGGCGTGGGGGTTCGAGTCCCTTCTTCCGCACTTGATGTCCTCCCGAACTTAAAACCTCGGGAGGATTTTTTTATGAATGCGATATAGCTAAAAAGAGTATGAATATTTCACACGAGAATGTAGATGCAATCAATGCGGTAATCAACGTCGCATTAGCACCTGAAGATTATAATCCTCAAGTCGACAAAGAGATTAAAGCGCAAGCTAAAAAGGCAAAATTACCAGGTTTCCGTCCAGGTCAAGTTCCGGTGGGACATATCAGACGTACCTATGGTAAATCCATTTTATTTGATGAGATCAATAAATTGGTGAACGATAAAATCACAAATTATATTTCAGAAAATAAATTAGAGGTTTTAGGTCAACCACTTCCTTTGGAAGATGATGCGCAATATAGCTGGGACTTTAAAGACAATTTCAATTTTAAATATGAGATCGGTCTAGCTCCTGCTTTTGATTTGCCTTTTACAGCTGAGACTGAATTTACTGCTTACGAAATCAAAGCTGATGAAGAGACTTTAGCGGATCGTATCAAAAACTTACGTCGTAGCTATGGAAAGATGACCAACCCGGAGGTATCTGAAGAAGGTGATGTATTATATGCTACCTTAAAACAAGATAAAGAGGAAGGTCTGGAGAAAACAACGTCAATCCGTACGGATATCGTTGAAGACGCTAAAATCAAAAAGTCTTTAGTAGGTCTTAAAAAAGATGATACAGTAAAAATTGATGTTAAGAAAGCTTTCAAAACAGAAGATTTAGCACGTATCTTGGGTATTACGGAAGAAGAAGCAACAGCTTTGGATGTAACTAAATTTGAGCTGACTGTTAAAAACATCAACCGTTTAGAGGAAGCTGATCTTAACCAAGAGTTTTTCGATAAATTGTTCGCTGAAGGTGAAGTAACTGAAGAAGCTCAATTTACTGAGAAAGTAAAAGAAGAAGTGGAAAACTTATTCAAACAAAACTCGGATCAAAAATTACGTAACGATATGTATACTTTTGGTATGGAGAAGGTTGACGTAACTTTCCCTGAGGAGTTTTTGAAAAGATGGTTGAAAGCAACTAATCCTAGCATTTCTGACGAAGAACTTAATGAAGGTTTTGCTGATTTCTTAAACAACCTGAAATGGACAATCATTGAAAACCGTGTTGTTACTGAAAACGGCCTTGAAGTTAAATATGATGAAGTAATCAATTTAGCGAAAGAACGTATCTACGCACAGATCAAAATGTACAATATCAACGAGGAGCCTTCTGACGAGCAATTGAACCAATTTGCAATTCAGTTGTTACAAGACAGAGAGCAAGGTAACCGTTTGTTCGAAGAAGCTAAAGCTTTGAAAGTATTTGATCATTTAAAAGGTTTGGTTAAATTGAACAGTAACGATATCGAATACAAAGAATTCGAAAAATTGGCGTAAGCAATTTTGACTATAAAAAAAGCCTTCCAAGTTCTTGGAAGGCTTTTTTTATGTCTTCGACGAAAGGATAGCAATATAATTATTGTATTTGTTTTATAAAGATTCCATCATAATAGCAAGTACGCTGCTATAGCTTTACCATTTTATAACCAGTGGTTTATTCTACTGTTTGTTAATGGCCGGGTATCTTTGAAGTTTATTCCTATTTCAATAGGCTATGGTTAATTGGGTTGTGCTTTTTTTGTCTCTGTTTGTGTTGGAATAAAAAAGTTGTTCTTCTTTCCCAATGGAAATAGTCTTTTCAGGAACTCAGAAAAGGTGTTAAATTCCTGCCGATATAGTAGACCAAAGGCACTGATATATTCCCCGTCATTTGGGCTAAGAAGGAAATTTCTTGTGTTTAAACGGTTAGACGCCCTGAGGACAAGACGCCCGTCTTTACGCAAGTAGAATAAGGCTTCTGCATCAGTTGAAACACGATCTGAGAATACATTCAGATCTGTTAAGGCCTGATTCCGACGATCTGAAATTCCACCAGTGAGCACCAGTCTGTCATTAAATAAACGAAGGGAAGCAGAGGCATCATTCAATGACTTGATATTGATATCAAAGAAATTGATGTTGAGAGATTGCGCGATTATATTATTGATCTGATTGAATGCAATTTCAGTACCCGCAGATAGTAATGTGTTATTTACTTCTTTACCAAAATCACTTTGTGTGCCAGGTGTAAAGCTACGTCTGACAATTAAACTGAGTGCCTGTTGGTTAACATTATTGGCATCGGAAAAATAGCCTTGCAATTCATCCTTAACGCCAGGGTTTTGTGGGAAATTGATGTCAAAAGTAATATCGGGCTGGCTCAACTGGCCTTTTAAAATCATGTCTGCTTGCGCTAATACACGCTCAGGGTTTTCTTCTCTTCCCGCGGCATTATATAACGGAGCTAAACTTGTTCTTTGTTGATAAATCGCATTAATATTGATATTGGCTTCCGCTGGATTTCCTGCCCATCGGATAGTTCCGCCCTCCTTTAAGTCAAATATTTTGTTGATGTAGTCCTGTGCGGTGAAATTAAACTTACCACTGTTTACAATGAAATCTCCGAACATTTCAAAGTCTCCAAGTGAAGATATCCGCATATTCAGGTTGCTATTTCCTTTGCCCGAGAGTTCGCCCATGCTTGAAAAAAGGTTAATTTCGGCATTAGGCGTGATCAGCAGATCCATATTCATTGTCAGACCATCAAAATCCCTTTTCTTTTGATTTTTCTTGATTTTGGTGGAATCTTTTTCAATAAAGTAGATAAAATCACTATCTGAAATCGTGCTGGCACTATTAAAAGGTATATTGATGACCGTGTTTTCCTCTGATTTAGCACGTATGTTTATATTCATTGCTGATGTCAGCCCCTTGAACTGGAAAGTCCCCGAAGCGTAAGCGGTGCCATAATAGGTACTATTGTCTTTTGTTGTTGTATTCAATACCATAAAATTCTTTGCCTCGGCTGTCACATCAATATCTGGATCACTTAGCTTATTGAGATCGACAATACCATCGATGGTTGCTACATTATTTTTTTGATCGTATATTTTGACACCAGTAAGGAAAATTCTGTTGTTGGTCACATTGATCTCTTCGGAAAGACGATAGGGTGTTTTTAGGTAATTGATTACCATTGAGGCATTGTCAAGTTTTCCCGATCCACTAATTTTAGGATGTAGGATATCACCTTCAATATCTAGCTCAGCATTGACCTTACCTTTTATATTTGAAACTAAACTTCGCAAAAACGGTTGGAAAACAAATACATCTGTATTCACCAAAGTCGCCCTTAGGTTGAGTTTATTACTTTCACTTAGGTGGTTGTAAGAGCCGGTTAGCTGCATCAATTTGTCGCCCTCTTCTATTTTGCTGTCGAGTTTTACCAATTGGTTTTCAGGATCATAATTGGCGCTGAGCGCTAATGCTCCTATTGGGATATTGTTGTAAAGAATGGGCGATGTCTTGATGTTGGCAACAATGAATGGAGATTTGAAGACAGAGTTAACCTCGATTTTTCCATTTAAATTTCCAGACAAATTGATGCCATGTGGTTTTGTGATACCATTTAGTGAGCTAAGATTAAAATCTTGGAATCTTAAGTTGATTTGATCTGAAACGTCATTTGATAATATACCATCGATATGGACCTTCTGTTCTGCATGACTTAATGTGAGTCTCTCGAAGTACCATTTACCCTTTGAAATTTTTAGTTGCGCATCATTGTTGACAAGCCATTGCTCTTTGTTGATCAGTATATTGGATGGATAAAAATTGATGAAAGCAGGCTTTGCATGGGCGAATCGGATAACGCCATTGAGATCTAAGCTATTGCTAGCTTCCAATTCTGACATTTTAATGTTGAACTGTAAGCTGTCGTTGACCAAGGTATTTGAAATGTTGACATTTTTGATATAGGTGCTATCTGTAAAATTGATCTGATCTATCGAAGTTTGCAGCTCCATATTTTTTAGGTTGGCATTTTGGTCAATAATCAAATGGGTAAGACGTATGCCGTTGTACTTAAATTCAGGTGCATAAAAATTAAAATTTGCTGTCTGCTTTTCGCTGGCAAATTTCGCGTTCAATGTTGCTCCACTATCTAGGGAGATGTCCTTTCTAAAGAATGTCGCAATAGGGCGGAACGATTTTATGTTGATATTAAGGTCAAAATCCTGCCGGTTAAAATCGTTCTTTTCAAATCCGATAGCAGGAGCATAGCGCATAGCAAGTGCTTTAAAATAGGGAACAATCGTGTTTAGATCTATTCTCCCTTTCAGGTCTATATGACCAATAGCAGACTGCAGGGTTAAGGATCGCGCTTCTTGATCTCCTTCTGCTAGGAAATTGATGTTTTTGATCGCAAATTTCCCTTTGGAGGAGGTAAAACTAACACTATCGGATTTAAATTCTCCTGTAATGTTATTGATATTATCGCCAATTAAGCTCGTATGGAATTTGGTGTCAATAATATTGATCGAGTCACCCTGAAAGAAATTGAGCTTTTTTAAGTTAGCCTGCTGTATATCAGCGTCCAGGTGATAGTTGGGCCGAGCGGACCAATCTACATCTGTTGTGAACTCTAATCTGAGATTTGGATCATGTATTGCTCCCGAACCAAGAAATAATTGTTTGTCTATATTTCCATTAACTTGGATCTGCTGATAGGTGTATTGTTTAAAATTAAAATTTGTGAGGTTGCCTGCAATATTGAGCTTTAAGTGCTTGGGATCAGTACCTATTCCATCGAGCTGTAGATCGAAGCCAGAACTGCCTAGATCCTTTAATTTAGTAGCCTTACCAAGATCAAATTTTGGAGATTGAAATTTACCGGCATATTTTATTTCTTTGCGTATATCCAACGATCCATCAGCAGCGACATCGCCAAGGTCTGTGGTGAAGGTGCCTTTTGTTTTAAACTTATTGTATTGCCCAACTAGATTTCCTTTGAACGTAAATTTATTGAAGAGCGTCACAATCTCAGGAAGTCTAAATTTTTTTAAATTGCCGAGTTCAGCAATAATATTTTTGAGGTCGTTATGTTCAGAGGAAATAAAAACGTTCGGAACGATAAAATTAGTTTTGTTAATATCGGGTAGACCGATAATTTTCAGATCCCCGGTTAATTTGGTATTTTTTCCGATGATTAAATCTACTTGTGAGGCATTGATGGCAGCGACCGTACCTTTAAGCTTTGATTTCTTAATCTTTACATCAAACTTGACCTGATGCATCGGTGATGAAAAGAGGGCAATATCTTCGGAGTGTATGCGCGAATCACGTGCATGTATTTCGACATTGACTTTATGGATAAAGTCTGAAAAATCTGAGAAGTTGTTGTAGCTTAACTTTATATAATCTTTGAATGTGGACCGATTGGTTGTAAGCATGAGATCTTTCAGTTCGATGTTTTTGTTACTTACTGTGACATTTGCGAGAAGCCCTTTAATGACCAGTCCCTTTTTCTCATAAAGATTAAAGGTTTTGACATCAGTGGAGATACGGTTGGAGTCAATTTTTATATTTTTAAAATGTGCATTTAGTTTCGATATACCTAAATCGCCAAAATCAACAACTTTGCTATAGTGTTTTTGTCTGTGATTAATATAGTTGAAGGAGTTATTCCTGACAACAAGTTCTTTAATGTCAAAGATTATATTTTTTGAACTTTTCTTCTTCTCTTTCTTTGGAGGATTGAAATATCGGATTAAAAACGTGATATTGCTGCTATCTTTAAATTGTTCGAAATTACTTTCTGTATTTTCAATTGTCAATTTGTTAACGACTACCTTATTCAATTCTATTAATTGGGACAGATTGACACTTGCTTCTAATTTTTCGGACTTTAGGATTTCTTTACCCTGAGGTGTATAAACCTCAAATCCCTCCATAACAATGGATTTAAAGGGTTTAAAATAAATACTTTTTAAGTTGATTTTAGTGCCCAGCTCATTGGATAGATACGTGATGGCTTTCTGTGCAACAAAATTTTGCACAGGCTTTAGCTGTAAAGATAATGCCAATGCAAGCAGTATAATGAATATACTACCCAGGACTATTGACACTATTTTTATTATTTTTTTGATACTTTTGTATTCTAATTTATTACCTCTAGCTATGGCTATTATTTTAGGGATTGAATCCTCTTGCGATGAAACTTCCGCTTCTATTTGTATTAACGGTGAAATTCATTCAAATGTTATTGCTACTCAGGCAATCCACGCAAAATATGGTGGAGTTGTCCCTGAGTTAGCTTCACGTGCCCATCAACAAAATATTATTCCTACGGTGGACGAAGCCATTCGTCAAGCAAAAATAAGCAAAAATCAAATAGATGCAGTGAGTTTTACGCGCGGACCGGGATTATTAGGAGCACTTTTGGTAGGTACCTCTTTTGCAAAATCATTCGCACTTGCTCAGAATATTCGGTTAATCGATGTAAATCATATGCAGGCGCATATTTTGGCTCATTTCATAGAAGATCCGAAGCCCAGTTTCCCTTTTTTATGTCTTACCGTTTCAGGTGGGCATACGCAGATTGTGCTGGTAAAAGATTATTTCGAAATGGAATTATTGGGTGAGACCTTGGACGATGCTGCTGGGGAGGCCTTCGATAAGACAGCTAAGATCCTGAATCTGCCTTATCCGGGTGGACCGCTTATCGATAAATTTGCAAGTCAGGGGAATTCCAATGCTTACAAATTACCTGAACCTCAAATTCCTGGACTTAATTTTAGCTTTTCGGGGTTAAAGACAGCAATACTTTATTTAGTACAGGATCAGCTAAAACTAAATCCTGAGTTCTTAACTGAAAATATGGCGGATTTATGTGCGAGTGTGCAATCTCGTATTGTCTCTATCTTATTGAATAAATTGAAGAAAGCTGCAAAGCAAACCGGTGTGAAAGATATCGCGATTGCGGGTGGTGTTTCAGCTAATTCAGGCCTAAGGAAAGAATTGATTGAAATGGGAGAGAAATACAGTTGGAATGTATTTATTCCTAAATTCGAATATTGTACAGATAATGCAGCCATGATTGCCATTGCTGGCTACCATAAATATCTAAAAGGAGATTTTGTTGATCAGGATGTGGCTCCAATGGCGAGAATGCATCTGTAAAATATAAAAGATCGTTTCCCTAATAATCAGGATTAGGGAAACGCTAAATCGTTATAAAGGAGAACTGTAGCCGTAGGCTTGTGCTGTTGAACTAAATTTATCTTTTTTTGGTTGATAGAAGTTCAATTCATAACCTTCAGCTCCCCCAAATATACTAACAAAACTAATTCCGACTTCCGAACGTAGTACGGTCAGAATCTGAAAAGCCTCATTATCAAATTGACCACCATCGTCAACCCGCCAGGTGCTAATATCATCATAAGTGGTCGGGAAATCAAGGTTAATCAATTGATCTTCTTTTGTATAGGAAAAAACGGCAAGTGCCGAATCTTGCTGGTTTTCAAAAACTGTTAGATTGAATTCGGCTTTATCTTTCAGAACAGCGACTGTTGTACTTTTACTTATTTTCCGATTATATTTTTTTTCAAGCTTTTCCCTTACCTCTGTACTCGTTTCCCGGTGTACCTTTGTAAAGGGTTCAACTTTATATTGATTTATGAACGCCTGATTGACAAGCATCCCGAAATCACCCGATTTAATTTCATTCTTTATCGTAAATAATGAGCCTTCGCTATTGGCAAAATTCTGGGCTGTTTGCCTGCCGTTGCTTTCTTTATTATCCGTCTTGTTCTGTATAAATTCCAATGGGCTAACTTGATTTTCAATAATGACATAGTTGTATTTTTCGGGATTCTCCATCGCCTGGTCCATTGGAAGGGCAATTAAAGAATCTTTTTGATGATTCAAAAAGCCAAAATAAGGTGAAATTAATTGCTCTTTATTTTCACTCTTATCGGATGGTTTGGATTGGTTTTGACTGTTGCCACAACCATATAATGTAAATAGAAGAATAGCTAAAAAAAGTGATTTCATAAGAGTGTGCAAAATTTTTATGAAATATAAGGCTTTCCCGCATCATAATGAAAAGATTTAAACTTTAATGTTATGATGAACTCAAAATTGAATATCTATCGCAAGGAATGGCTAGATGTTATCTTTGCAGACCGCAACAAAATGTATGGTGCATATGAATTACGAAATTTGTCAAACAGAGCAACCAATGTGGGATTGGCTATTGTTGTATCCTTTGCGTTCCTTTTGATTGGGGGAACCTATGCCTATAACAAATATTTCAAAAAAACTATAACGGAAACAACGACTACAGTGGTAGTTTTAACTCCTGAGCATCTAGACGAAATTCAGAAAGAAGCCGACAAAAAAGACGAGGTAAAAAAGGAACCTGTTTTAATGCAGGAGAAAGCACCACAACAGATTGCGCAGGATGTTTCAAAGTTTAATCTTGTACGGATGCCGGAACCTAAGATTACGAAAGCAAGTAACGTTACCGAAGATGTTGCTACGCAGGATGAATTGAAGAAACCGAATACAATGACAGCGCGTATCACATTGAAAGCGAACGCGGCGGGTACATATATCGCTAGGGGTGAATTTGGGCCATCTACCAAGAATGGCGAAATTACGGGTCATCGTGTGGGGCCTGAGTCAGGTGGTGGAACAGATGGAAATTTAGACCAGCCTTTTGTTACGGTGGAAATCATGCCTACCCCTGTGGGAGGACTTCCCGCTTTTATGAAGTGGGTTTCAGAAAACTATAGTTTTCCGCAATCGGCTTTGGATCAGGGGGTATCGGGTGTTATTGAAGTATCTTTTGTGGTAGAACGGGACGGATCTTTGACTGATATTGCTGTAAAACGCGATATGAACTTTGGAACAGGGGAGGCTGCCGTTAGTTTATTGAAAAAGGCGAGGAAGTGGAAACCCGGTGTTCAGAATGGACGTGCCGTTCGAGTGGCCTATACTTTGCCTATCCGTTTAAGTGCAGTATCTCAATAGTACCTTTCTTAACTTTATTTAACAGATGGCGTTTTAAACTTTTGATGGTCAATAATACTCTTATAGATAAATAGGTTGGAAAGTCAATCTAGTAGAATTGAAAGATTGTTGATTTAAAAAATAGAGAGATGAAAAAATTGATGTTAAGTTTGGCGTTATCCGGATTAATGTTGACAGGTTTCGCGCAGGAGAAAAAGGATCTTAAATCAGATACTAAAGAAATGACCACTCCATTGCACAAGCATTCAAAGGATAGAAAGCACGATGGCTTAAAAAATAAAAAACCTGAAGAATTGGCTAAGATCAAAACAGATTGCCTGGACCAAAAGTTGAAGTTTACAGATCAACAGCGCAAAGATGTGTATGCATTTCATTTGAAGCAAGCAGAGGATCATAAAAAAATCGCGGCTGAGCGCAAATTGTATCGCGAAAAAATGAGAAAACAACGTGCTGCGGATCATAAAAAAATGATGAGCTTATTGACTCCAGAACAGCAAAAAACATTAAAAGATTCTTACGCTGAGAATCATAAAAAGCATAGAGAAAATTGGAGAAAAGATCGACAAATGCGAAAAGGTGATTTTAAGAAAGGCGAGGGTGAAAAAGTAGTTGATGCTGAAGCAAAAACAACTTAAGGTTAAAAGAAAGAATAGTTTTCATATTAATAATTGGTGAGTGTTAGTTGAAAAGGGGATCATTGGTCCCCTTTTTTATTTTTCTGAATTGTCTGTTTTCTATTGATCAGAAAGAACCTTCAGTTGATTTTCATGACTGTTGCTGCTTATAAGAGCATATAGGTTTTTTCTGAAAGGTATGTTCTATTAATCCATATTTGTGTCATATGGTCTCCATATAAACTCCTTAAGCCGATTCTAGCGGGGGAGTAAGCGCTATCAGTCATTCAATTTATCTTTTTTAGGTTATCAGCAGTAGACGGAGCGAAGCCAATAAAAAGTGGCATTAGTCTGATAAGCTAATGCCACTTTTTGTTATTCTTTGTTTTTTTGTTGCTCTTTCCATTGTTTTGAAAAAGATTTTTCAGCTAGCTTGGGTAGTTCCCGTTGATCGCCCCAGGTTTTTTTAAAAAACTTTCGGAGGAAGAAGTTTTTGAATTTTCCGCCAAAGAAATCAATCAATTTTCGACGTTGTATTCCGTATGTAAACCAGCTCCAGACTTTTTGTTCTGTTTTAGTTGATAAACCCTGCTCTACGGAGTCTTTTCTGTTGACAAGAAGCATACGTTGAATATCGATGCCCACTGGGCAAACTTCTGTACATTTGCCACAAAGAGTAGACGCATAGCTCAAGTGCTTAAACTCCTTCATCCCATTTAAATGGGGAGAAATGAGCGATCCGATTGGGCCTTGATAGGTTGTCTCATAGGTATGCCCGCCTATATTTTGATAAATGGGACACACATTTAAGCAAGCGCCACAGCGGATACAATACAGGCCCTGGCGTTGTTCTTTTTGTGCAAGCAGATTACTGCGGCCATTGTCAAGCAGGATAACATACATTTCTTCAGGTCCATCGGATTCATAGGATTGTTTTGGTCCGGTCAGTAAGGTATTGTATACCGTTAGATTTTGACCAGTACCATGGGTGGATAATAGTGGCCAAAATACCTCAAGATCCTGTATCGTCGGAATAATCTTCTCGATACCGACCACGGCAATATGTGTTTTTGGAAAAGTAGAAGTCAGACGTGCATTTCCTTCATTTTCTGTAATCGCTATACTGCCTGTTTCAGCGATTAAGAAATTAGCTCCAGTAATTCCTACTTCTGCTGCTAAATATTTGTCTCTTAGGAGTTCACGGGCTTTCAGTGTTAACTGTTCTGCGGAGGCATCCAATGGGGTTTCAAATTTTTCGTGAAAAAGCTTAGCGATATCTTCCAGGCTTAGATGCATAGCAGGAGTGACAAAATGGTAGGGTTTCTGATCTAATAGCTGAATAATATATTCTCCCAGATCAGTCTCAATGGCTTCTATGTTTTTCGATTCCAAAAAATGATTTAACTCAATTTCTTCCGTAGCCATAGATTTAGATTTTACAATCGACCGTGTTCTTTTTCGTTCGATGATTTTATAAATCTCCTCCCGTGCCTCGTCGGCATCATTAGCCCAGATTACTTTCCCACCACGTGCGGTAAAATTTGCTTCAAACTGTAATAGATATCGGTCTAGATTTTCCATTACTTTCCATTTGATCAAATTTGCTTTTATTTTGGTGTTTTCGAGATCTGCAAATTTGCTTTTCCCTTTTATAAAAGCAATACTGTATTTGTCGATATTGTAATTGATAATATCGCGATGTTTGGTGTCAAATGCTTTCTGCGCACTTTCCTTTAAAAACGTATTTGCCGTACTCTCTGACATCTAATCTGCTGATTTTTCACAAAAAAAGTTGGTCGTTTCCTACCAACTTTTAAATATAGTGTTAATAAATTGTTTCTCGAAAATCGAGCTTGAAATTTATTCTTTTATATCGATATTCAGGCTTAATTCATTCAATTGTTCCTGGTGAATAGTTGATGGAGCATCAATCATGACATCTCTTCCGGAATTGTTTTTCGGGAAGGCAATCACATCTCGGATCGTATCTAGTCCAGCTAATAGTGAGACAAGTCTGTCGAAGCCAAATGCTAAGCCACCATGCGGAGGAGCGCCATAGGTAAATGCTTCCATCAAGAAACCAAATTGTTTCTGTGCCTCTTCCGGACTAAATCCAAGATGTTTAAACATAAGGGATTGCAGCTCTCTGTCGTGAATACGGATAGATCCGCCACCTACTTCGACACCATTTAAGACAAAGTCGTAAGCATTAGCCCTTACTTCACCGGGGTTTGTGTCCAGTAAAGGGATATCCTCTGGTTTTGGAGAGGTAAAAGGGTGGTGCATAGCATGGTAACGTGCGCTGTCCTCATCCCATTCCAATAAAGGGAAGTCAACAACCCATAGGGGAGCAAAAGTGTCTTTGTTGCGAAGACCGAGTTGCGAAGCAACTTCTAGACGTAGTTCGTTTAATTGCTTACGAACTTTATCCTTGCCGCCCGCCATAATTAATAATAGATCGCCTGGTTTCGCGTGGAACTTAGCGGCGATAGCTGTTAATTGTTCTGGTGTAAAAAATTTATCAACAGAAGATTTAACTGAACCATCTTCATTCACACGTGCATAGACTAAACCTGTAGCGCCGATTTGAGGTCGTTTTATAAAATCGGTTAAGGCATCCAATTGTTTCCTTGTGTAATGCGCGCAATTTTCGGCGTTGATACCAACAACCAACTCCGCTGCATCAAATACAGGGAATCCCTTTTCTTTTGCGACATCATTCAATTCTACAAACTGCATTCCGAAACGGATATCTGGTTTATCTGAGCCATAAAGACGCATAGCGTCTGCATAGGTCATCCGAGGTACGGACCCAAGGTCTATGCCTTTGATCGTTTTGAAGATGTGTTTTGCCAATCCTTCAAAAATATTGAGCACGTCTTCTTGTTCAACAAATGACATTTCACAGTCGATTTGTGTAAACTCCGGTTGACGGTCGGCACGTAGGTCTTCATCACGGAAACATTTGACAATCTGGAAATAGCGATCAAAACCTGATACCATTAAAAGTTGTTTGAATGTCTGCGGTGACTGAGGTAATGCATAAAATTCACCTGGGTTCATACGGGAAGGAACGACAAAATCCCGTGCTCCTTCCGGAGTCGATTTGATGAGATAAGGTGTTTCTACTTCTAAAAAATTCTGAGAGTCAAGATAACGACGTACTTCCTGAGAAGTTTTATGTCGTAAAATAAGGTTCTCACGTACCGGATTACGACGTAAATCCAGGTATCTGAATTTCATCCGGATATCGTCACCACCGTCTGTTTCGTCTTCGATTGTGAAGGGAGGTAGTTTCGCTGCATTTAATATCTCAAGGTTTGAAACCTTGATTTCAATATCTCCGGTGGAGATTTTGGAATTTTTATTGGAACGTTCAATAACCTCTCCGGTTACCTTTATGACATATTCTCTTCCCAGTTCACGGGCACTAGCACGTAAAGACGCGTCATCATCTGCATTGAACGTTAATTGTGTGATACCATAGCGGTCTCTAACATCGATGAAAGTCATACCGCCCAAATCGCGGGATTTTTGAACCCATCCACTTAGGGTAACCGTTTTCCCTAAGTCAGCTAATGTTAATTCTCCACAAGTGTGTGTTCTGTGCATATCTTAATAAAAATAAAATTTATACAAAATTATTGGTTTTACTCGACAATAACGAATTCTACTGTTCTTATTTGAATGCCGTTCTCCCACTTTCAACCACACCCGTAGATATCTGTTTTTCCATCCACCACTTTCTCCCATTTTTTTTGCAAAAATGGATCAAAATTAAATTTCTAGAGGGGAAATTTTTACAATTCCTTTCCCGTTTTCGGAAAAAAATAGAAAAATATCTGTCCTTGTTTTCAGTATATATATGAATGGAAAATGCAGTTTAACTGCTTGTAAATAAGGTTTTATGTGTTGTAAGGTGGGTGCGTTGTATTTTTTCTTGTAGCGATTTTTCGATGTGGAAAACTTTTTTATGTTGTAAAGTGGGGGAAAGTGGGAGAAAGTGTATACTTTTACATTTAAATTAGAATAGGATAATTGACTACATGACTCAGTTAATCGGAGAATTCGAATGCAAGCTAGACGCCAAAGGAAGGATGGTGTTGCCGGCTGCGCTCAAGAGGCAGATGCCTCATGTTGAGCGTGATGGGCTTGTTGTGAATCGTGGTTTTGAGAAGCATCTGGTTTTTTATCCGCGTGAGGAGTGGGATTTGATGACAGCTAAGCTGGCTAAGTTAAATCAATTTGATCCAAAGGTGCGGGCTTTTGTGCGTGCTTTTACGCGTGGGGCTACAGAGTTGACATTGGATGCGGCAGGACGTGTTCTGTTGCCAAAAAGCTTGCTTGAATTTGCAGGAATAACAACAGACTTGGTTTTGGCCTGCCAGTTTAATAAGATCGAAGTTTGGTCGAAAGAAGGGTATGAAGATTTGATGGGTGATGGCGGAGTAGAGGATATATCATCTTTGGCGGCAGAGGTAATGGGGGATATTAATTTTGGAATATAGTAATATGGAGAATGTCTATCATGTTCCGGTAATGTTGCAAGAATGCATGGATGCTTTGGCGATTAAGCCTAATGGTGTTTATGTGGATGTAACTTTTGGTGGTGGTGGTCATTCCCGAGAGATACTGAAAAGACTGGGGCCGGAGGGTAAGTTGTTTGCTTTCGATCAGGATCCCGATGCGTTGGGGAATGTGATTGATGATCCTCGTTTTACATTGATCCATCAAAATTTCAGGTTCTTAAAGAATAGCCTCCGTCTGCATGGTGTGCGTACAGTGGATGGTATTTTGGCTGATCTGGGTGTTTCATCGCATCAGTTTGATGCGGCTGATCGCGGTTTTTCAATTCGATTTGATGCGGATCTGGATATGCGTATGGATCAGGTGGGGGATTTGGATGCAAAGGCAGTGTTGGCTAATTATGCTGAAGAAGATCTTCATCGGATTTTTGGTATGTATGGTGAGATTATGAACGCAAAGTCACTGGCAAAAACAATCGTGACAGCTCGTTTGGCGCAGCCGATACATACTGTCGCTGAATTGAAAGAAGCTATCCAGCGCATGGTTCCAAAAGGAAAAGAGCATAAATATCATGCGCAGGTTTTTCAGGCTTTGCGCATTGAGGTTAACCGTGAATTGGAGGCTTTGCAAGAGTTTTTGTTGCAGACTGTTGAGGTGTTGAAAAGTGAAGGGAGATTGGTGGTGATGTCCTATCATTCCTTAGAGGACCGTTTGGTGAAAAATTTTATGGCCAAAGGGAAATTTAAAGGCGATGTTGAGAAAGATTTTTTTGGAAATGAAATCAAGCCGTTCCATGTGTTGAGCCGTAAGGCGATTACAGCATCGCCGCAGGAACTGGCTGTAAATAATAGATCGCGCAGTGCGAAACTGCGTATTGCTGAAAGGTTGGATTTGTCTTAAAAATGGCGTGAAAAGATGAGTAGGAATACAATAAGACAGAAAGAATTGAGTGAGGAAGTTCAAGAGGAACTGCAAGAAACTGTCGAGGAAAAGGCGGAAGAAACAGAAGCGTTTATTAAAACGCTTTTTACCGTTGGAGACCTTTCCTTAAACAAAATATTGGAGTACCTACCTTTTGGGGCTTTCGTTGCTTTTCTGATGCTGTTGTATATTTCTAATCGTCACTTCGCTGAGCGAACTATTCGGAGTATCGATAAGGTGAGCAAGGAAGTCAAAGAGTTGGGCTGGGATCACAAGTCGCTATCTGCGGAGCTTATGAAAATGTCCACGCAAACGGAAATCGCAAAACGCGTGGACTCTTTGGGTTTGAAAGAGCGGGTAGAGCCGCCGATCAAGATTGAAGTTGTAGAGAAAAAAGAAGATAAATAGAGAGAGTTATGAGTATCAGAAACACGATTCTTATTCGCGTCTATTTTGCCTTTGGACTTATTGTGCTACTTGCATTTATGGTATTTGGGAAAATGCTGAAGTTGCAATATGTGGACGGGCAACATTGGAAAGCTTTAGCGGATAGTCTTTCTATTCAGGAACGTGAAGTTGAGGCTGCAAGAGGAAACATCTATTCCAATGATGGTAGTCTGTTGGCGACTTCTGTCCCTGAGTATGAACTTCGTTTTGATGCTATGGCTATTCCTGAAGAAGAAAATGAATATTTCAATCTCAAGGTTGATTCTCTGGCGATTAAATTGGCTGATTTTTTTAAGGATAAATCGTCCCGGCAATATTTGACATTATTAAAACAGGCGCGGAATAAAAAACAGCGTTATCTACTGATCAAACGGAATGTATCGCATCAGGATCTAAAAAAAGTAAAGCAATTTCCGTTATTTAAAGCGGCTCGGGTTGGTAAAGATCGCTATCCAAGTAGTTTAATTACGGATAGACAGAATAAGCGGATCTTGCCTTTCGTGAATCTAGCGGCCCGGACCATTGGTTACAAAAATGTAAAAGAGAATATCCATGTTGGATTGGAGGGGGCATATGGTGAATATATCGATGGAAAAAGTGGGAAGAGATTGATGCAGCGTATTGCTGGAGGGGTTTGGATTCCTGTCAATAGAGATATTGAAGTTGCACCGGTTGATGGTTCGGATATCATATCTACGATTGATGTTAATATGCAGGATATGGCGCAAAGAGCACTGGAGAAGCAGATGATTGTGAGTAATGCGGATGAAGGGTGTGTTGTGATGATGGAAGTGAAGACCGGTGAGGTACGGGCGGTAGCAAATTTTATGCGGGATAAAGATGGAGTCTATCGTGAAAAGTTCAATCTTGCAATTGCGCAAAGCGCGGATCCAGGATCAACTTTTAAACTGGCCTCTTATCTGGCACTGATTGATGACAAGAAAATCGATTCCAGTACAACGATCAATATCGGGAATGGTAACTGGCCGATTTACAAGCATACAATTCGCGATTCGCATGCACCTAAAAAATCTATAGTCTCAGCGAAGCGGGCTTTTGAAGAGTCTTCAAATGTTGGGGTTACAAAATTTGTCTATCAAGCTTATAAAGATAATCCAGATCAGTTTACATCGAAACTACATTCTTTTGGTTTTGGAAAAACGTTAGATCTACAGATTCCGGGGGAAGGTGTTCCACTGGTGAAAACGTCGAAAAGTAAATCATGGAGCGGATTGTCATTGGTGCAGATGGCTTATGGTTATGAGATGAAGATTACTCCATTACAGACCTTGACATTTTATAATGCGGTTGCAAATAATGGTAAATTGATTGCACCGCTATTCGTCAAAGAAATTAGGCATCTGGGTAATACGATACAAACCTTTCAGGCGAAGGTTATTAATGAAAAGATTGCTTCAGATCATGCCTTGGCAGAGGTAAGAGGGATGATGGAAGGTGTTATGACTGAGGGTACCGGCAGAAGTGTTGCCAGCCCATTGTATACATCGGGCGGGAAAACCGGGACGGCACAGATGGCCGATGGTTCGAGAGGATATGGTGCGCGTAGATATCAGTCATCTTTTGCGGGCTATTTCCCAGCAGAAGATCCAAAATATTCCATTATTGTGGTGATTCGAAACCCGAGGAATGGATACTACGGTGCGTCAATCGCTGGGCCTGTTTTTAAAGAGTTAGCGGATATGGTCTATGCCAATGATATGGAAATGCAAGGGAAGAAATCATTCAAAGCGGTTAATGTAGGTGGAAGGATGCCTTTGACCTTGCAAGGATCAAGAGAAGCGAGTAAGAAAGTGTATGATAAGTTGGGAATTAATACGATAAATTGGGATATGGTGGCGAGAGGTGAAGTGGACACATCGAATAGAGGTGTGCCATTTGTGGATTTGAAATATAAGGAAGGAATTGTTCCAAATGTGGTGGGAATGGGATTAATGGATGCATTGTATGTGATGGAGAATGCGGGATTTAAAACGCATGTATCCGGAAAGGGAAGAGTGGGGGCACAGTCTTTGGCCGCAGGTCAAAAACTCCCATTTGGAACAGCGATAAATTTAGAACTTAAGTAATGATGGATTTAAAAAAAGTATTGCATGCTATCCCTGTTCAGCAGGTGGTGGGAAACCTCGAAGAGGTCGAAGTGCACTCTTTGTGCTTTGATTCCAGAAAAGTGGAGTTGGGAAGTTTGTTTATCGCTGTGCGTGGTGTTCAGACTGATGGGCATTTATTTGTGGATAAGGCCATCACTTCGGGAGCAAGGGCAGTCATCGTGGAAGAACTTCCTGCTGAAACATTGGACTCTGTGGCTTATATTTTAGTGGCAGACTCTGCGTATGCGCTGGGAGTAGCCTCGGCTAACTTCTATGGAAATCCATCTGAGCAACTTAAATTGGTTGGTGTGACAGGAACCAATGGAAAAACTACGGTGGCGACGTTGTTATTCCAATTGTTTACCGAACTTGGATATCATGTCGGTCTGCTGTCTACAGTACAGAATCAAATCGGTTCAAAGATAATTCCTGCTACACACACGACACCAGATCCTATCCAGTTGAACCAGTTGTTGCGGAATATGGTGGATGATGGTTGTGACTACGCTTTTATGGAAGTCAGTTCACATGCGGTGGTGCAGGAGCGTATTGCAGGCTTAGTGTTTGCCGGTGCAATATTTACGAATATTACACATGATCATTTGGATTTTCACAAGACTTTTGACAACTATATCAAAGCCAAGAAGAAATTTTTTGATGACCTGGACGTACACGCGTTTGCATTAACCAATGCTGACGATAGAAATGGTCAGGTCATGTTGCAAAATACGGTTGCCCATAAAAAAAGCTATGGCTTACGTTCTGGGGCTGATTTTAAAGCTAAGGTCATTGAAAGCCATTTTGATGGCATGTTGATGAGTATTGACGGACAGGAAGTGTGGGTCAAATTAATCGGCGATTTCAATGCCTATAATCTTTTAGCGGTATATGCTGCAGCCATCTTATTGGAGCAAGAGACGGTCAAGGTATTGACTGCCTTAAGTACATTGAAAGGGGCTGAAGGACGCTTTGAGACGATGAAATCCACCTCCGGTGTTTTTGGTATTGTGGACTATGCACATACTCCTGATGCTGTTGAAAATGTCTTAAAAACTATTAGTTCTTTGAGACGTCCGGAGCAAAAGATTATTACTGTTTTGGGCTGTGGTGGTGATCGCGACAAAACCAAAAGACCTGAGATGGCAGAAGCGGCTTTACGCTATAGCGATCGTTTCTTGATTACATCTGATAATCCGCGCACAGAGGATCCATATCAGATTATTAAAGATATCGAGGCTGGTGTAGGAGCTGATCAGCGAGCAAAAACGCTTTCTATAGCAGACCGGAAGGAGGCGATACGCACTGCGTATCAGTTGGCAAGCCCGGGAGATATTATCTTGGTTGCAGGAAAAGGACATGAAAAATATCAAGATGTGAATGGTGTAAAACATCATTTTGATGATAAAGAAATTTTAGAGAATACATTTAACGAAAAATAGAAATATGTTGTACCATCTATTTACGTGGCTTAGCGAATATATCCATATACCTGGAGGAGGTCTTTTTCAATATATCTCCTTTAGAACATCTATGGCTGTAATCGCTTCATTAATTATTACCACGGTTTTTGGGGGGAAATTGATCCAGTTCTTGCATAATAAGCAAGTTGGCGAGACAATTCGTGATTTGGGGCTGGAAGGTGAGAAAAAGAAAGCTGGTACGCCTACAATGGGGGGGATAATTATCATTGCTGGGATCTTGATTCCTACCTTATTATTTGCCAAGTTGACAAATATCTATGTGATCATCATGATTGTAACAACACTCTGGATGGGCGCTATAGGTTTTTTGGATGATTATATTAAAGTTTTTAGACATAATAAAGAAGGGTTAGCTGGTAAATTTAAGGTTGTTGGCCAGGTTGGTCTAGGCGCTATTATTGCCTGTACGATGTATTTTCACCCAGATATTGTGGTACGCAAAGGTGTGGATAAGCCAACTTCAACCAAACCGGTGGAAGTGGTGATCAATGAGGGGACAGGGGAAAAAACTTATGCTGAAAATGTAAAATCTTCTAAGACAAATATCCCTTTTTATAAGAATAATGAATTTGATTACGCCAAGGTGTTTAAAGTGTTTGGCTTGCAAAGTGACTATCTGACTTTTGTTGTGTTTTTAGTTGTTGTCATTTTTATCGTTACGGCGGTTTCCAATGGCGCTAACATTACAGATGGTATAGATGGTCTCGCCACGAGTACTTCCGCGATCATTGGGGTTACTTTGGCTATTTTAGCTTATGTATCCGGTAACGTAATTTTTTCGGATTACCTTAATATCATGTATATACCCAATTCCGGTGAGCTTGTAATTTTTGCGGGAGCATTTGTAGGAGCTTGTGTAGGTTTTCTATGGTATAATACCTATCCCGCGCAGGTTTTTATGGGGGATACGGGAAGCTTGGCCATTGGAGGTATCATTGCAGCATTTGCTATTCTAATCCGTAAGGAATTGTTGATCCCAATTTTGTGTGGTGTATTCTTATTGGAAAATCTGTCTGTTATCTTGCAGGTCTCTTATTTCAAATACACAAAAAAGAAATACGGAGAAGGAAGACGGATTTTCTTAATGTCGCCGCTACATCACCATTTTCAAAAGAAGGGCTATCATGAGGCCAAAATTGTAACTCGTTTTGTTATTGTGGGTATTATTCTAGCCATTCTAACAATTGTAACATTAAAAATTAGATAACGATGTCAAATATTGCAACAACATATTATCCTCAATCCGGCAGCTTGGTCGTTCTAGGCGCAGGTGAAAGTGGTGTGGGAACTGCAATCCTGGGGAAGGAGAAGGGGTATGATGTATTTGTATCGGATAAAGGTCTGATAGCTGATCACTATAAGGAACAGTTGAAAGCGGAAGGCATCGCTTTCGAGGAGGGCAACCATGACGAATCACGCATATTGAACGCTGCACTGGTTGTAAAGAGTCCCGGAATTCCGGAGACGGTACCCTTGGTGGTCGCTTTAAAGAAAAAAAATATTCCTGTAATTGCCGAAATAGAATTTGCTGCCCAATATACTGCTGCTAAATTAATCTGCATCACAGGATCAAATGGCAAGTCTACGACAACCATGTTGACATACGAAATGCTAAAGCATGGTGGCCTTAATGTTGGTTTGGCGGGGAATATTGGAAAAAGCTTTGCACTTCAGGTGGCGCGTGAAAATTTTGACTGTTACGTATTGGAAATTTCCAGCTTTATGTTGGACGATATGTATCATTTTAGAGCAGATATTGCTGTCATTCTGAATATCACGCCAGATCATTTGGATCGTTACGACCATAAAATGGAGAATTATGTGGATTCCAAATTCAGAATGATCCAAAATCAGACAGAGAAAGATTATTTTATATACTGTTTAGACGATCCCGAGACAATTAAAGGATTGGAGAGACACCATAGTAAAGGGACATATTTACCCTTTACACAAGAGCAGCTTGTTGAATTGGGAGCTTACTTAACTGCCAATAAAACAATGATTATTAATACACCAAATAACGATACATTCACTATGAGAACTGAGGAATTGTCATTGCAGGGGAAGCATAATATTTATAATAGTATGGCTTCCGGATTGATTGCAAAAGTGCAGGAGTTGAGAAATCAAGCGATGAAAGAGAGTATGGGATCGTATGTGAATATTCCACATCGTCTTGAACATGTTGCCTGTATTGGAGGAATCAATTATATCAATGATTCAAAGGCTACCAATGTTAATTCGGTATGGTATGCGCTGGAGAGTTTTTCAACACCGATCGTATTGTTATTGGGAGGTGTAGACAAGGGTAATGATTATTCGATGCTTGCTGATTTGGTGAAAGACAAAGTACGTGCTATCGTTTGTTTAGGAAAGGATACTGCCCCAATTCATAAGGCCTTTGAGCAGGATGTTGAAATTATTGTTAACAGCACATCTATGCAGGATGCCGTTGTCTTGTCTTCACATTTAGCTAAGAAAGGTGATACGGTGTTATTGTCCCCGGCTTGTGCGAGCTTTGATTGGTTTAAAAATTATGAAGATCGTGGCGATAAATTTAAAGCTGCTGTAATGGAATTATAAATAAATGGTACAACCATAAAGGGAGAAGGATATGTTACAGAACATAATGTCTAAATTGAAAGGTGATCGATGGATATGGATCATTGTGATTATCTTATCGGGATGGTCACTTTTGGCTGTATACAGTTCGGTCGGAACCCTGGCCTATAAGGAGGGAAAGGGGACAGAAATGTATCTGTTGAAGCATTTTTCTATCATTGCTGTGGGATTTATCCTGATGTATCTTTCTCATAAATTGGATTATCGTTATTATGCCGGTATATCTAAAATAATGATGGGAATTACTATTCCTTTATTGTTGTTTACGCTGTTGTTTGGAAGTAAAGTTAATGAGGCAAGTCGTTGGTTGACTATTCCTGGGATTGGATTGACATTTCAAACGTCGGATTTAGCAAAACTTTCGTTGATTGTTTTTCTTGCACGGATGCTGTCTAGAAAGCAGGAAGAAATTAAGGATGTTAAAAAGTCTTTTTTACCAATCATGGGGTCGGTTTGTGGGGTATTTATACTTATAGCATTAGCCAATTTATCTACAGCACTCATGTTATTTGGTGTTAGTGTGCTGTTGTTGTTGATTGGTCGGATTAGTTTTAAGCAGATTGCGATAGTCTGCTGTGGAGGTGCTGTCCTATTGATGATGGTTATCTTCTTTGGTCCGCGACGGGCAACTTATATTAGCCGGGTGAAATCCTTCTTTAATACTGAAAAAGTAGACAAGACTGTCTCGTTTCAGGATGATAAGAATTATCAGGCAAATAATGCGAAGATTGCAATCGCCACAGGTGGACTGTTTGGTAAAGGGCCTGGAAATAGTGTACAGCGCAATGTGTTGCCCCACCCATATTCTGATTTTATTTATGCAATTATTATTGAGGAATACGGTACTGTTGGTGGAGTGATTTTGCTATTTCTATACCTGGCTTTTATGTATCGATGTATACGTATCGTCACGATGAGTCCCAAAGCGTTTGGGACATTTCTTGCAGCCGGTTTAGGATTCAGCTTGACCATACAGGCTCTGGCGAATATGGCAGTTGCGGTAGGATTGGGGCCGGTTACTGGGGTGCCCTTACCTTTAGTGAGTATGGGGGGAACTTCGATTTTGTTTACAAGTGTGGCTCTGGGAATTATCCTGAGTGTGAGTAGAAATATTGAGGAATTAAAAGGAAAAGAACAGTTGGAAGAAAAACAGAAGCCGAAGAAAGTGGTCGTCGGCTCAATTCCAGCTTAAATAAATATTGAGCATGGCAATTCGCGTAATAATAAGTGGGGGTGGTACCGGAGGACATATTTTTCCGGCGATTTCAATTGCAAATGCATTGAAGACGATTGATCCTGCAAATGAAATATTATTTGTAGGGGCCAATGGTCGGATGGAAATGGATAAGGTGCCTGCTGCAGGGTATTCTATTGTTGGACTTGATATCCAAGGAATCAATAGGAAGCAGTTGTGGAAAAATATCCTATTACCATTTAAATTAATGAAGAGCCTGAGTAAGGCAAAAAAGGTAATCCGGGATTTTAAACCCGACGTGGCTGTAGGTGTTGGTGGTTTTGCTTCAGGTCCTTTGTTGATGATGGCAAATAAATTGGGAGTCCCTACCGTGGTTCAGGAGCAAAACTCTTACGCAGGTGTCACAAACAAGAAAGTTGGTGCTAAAGCAGCCAAGATTTGCGTAGCCTATGAGGGGATGGAACAATTCTTCCCAGCTGATAAAGTATTGTTGACCGGAAATCCTATACGCAGGGAATCTGTGGCGATCGAAGGCAAAAGAACGGAGGCCTTAGCGTTCTTTGGGTTGGAACAACATAAAAAGACTATCCTGATATTGGGCGGAAGCTTGGGGGCGAGAACATTGAATGAAAGTGTCGTTGCCTATTTGGAGACTTTAGCTAAGGATGAGGTACAGGTGATCTGGCAATGCGGTAGCTTTTACATAGACTCACTTCGGAGAGATCTGGAGGGAAAACTGCCTGAAAACGTGAAGATGATGGCTTTTCTTCAAAAAATGGATTATGCTTATGCAGCGGCCGACCTGATTATCAGTCGTGCAGGGGCGGGAACCATTTCCGAACTGTGTGTGGTAGGTAAGCCGGTTATTCTTGTTCCTTCACCAAATGTTGCGGAAGACCATCAGACCAAAAATGCAATGGCATTGGTCAATAAGCATGCGGCGCTTCTAGTGAAAGATGTAGACGCTATAAAGACATTAATTCCAACAGCGCTGGATTTATTTAAAAATCCGGATCAGGTAGCGCAGTTGAGTGAAAATATAAAATCACTTGGTAAGCTGAATGCTGATATTCAGATTGCTGAGCTCGTATATAAATTGGCAAATAAGAAATAGATAAAGCGTATGAATCTAGATGCAATAAAACAAGTTTACTTGATCGGAATAGGCGGGATAGGCATGAGTGGCCTTGCGCGCTATTTTAAGCATTTGGGCTGTGAGGTGAATGGATATGATCGTACGGAAACCGAATTGACCAAAACATTGGTCAATGAAGGTCTTTCAATTACATATCAGGATGATGTGAATTCTATTGATCCTATTTTCCATCAGCCTTCCGCTGCCACATTGGTGATATTTACACCTGCGATCCCTAAAGATTCTAAGATTAAAGCTTTTTTTGAATCTCAAGGTCATGTATTGTATAAAAGATCACAGGTACTCGGTATCATCAGTGAAAGCAGATTTACAATTGCAGTGGCTGGAACACATGGCAAAACAACTACGTCAACGATGGTAGCCCATTTGTTGAAAGATTCAGGATATGATTGTTCAGCTTTTTTGGGTGGTATTAGCTCCAATTATGATACCAACGTACTTTATGGAGCAAATAATACGGTAGTAGTTGAAGCGGATGAATTTGACCGTTCATTTTTGACACTTCATCCGAATATCGCGATCGTGACATCCTCGGATGCGGATCATTTGGATATCTATGGTGACAAGAGTCATCTGCTCGAATCTTTCCAGTTGTTTTTGGATAAAGTCGTTGATGGTGGTACCCGAATTATTAGGAAAGGATTGGAATTTAAAGGTCAGATTAGTTATTCTGGCCAAGAGGTAGCCGATGCCTATGCGTCGAACGTTCACGTAAGGGAAGGGGAGTTCTTTTTCGACTACCAGGACGCGAACGGAAAAATTGAAGATATTCATTTGGGTATCCCCGGGATTCACAACGTTGAAAATGCAGTTGCAGCAATTACGGTAGCACGTTTGTTGGGAATTTCAGCTGAGGCAATTAAGACGGCATTGACAACATTCAAGGGGGTAAAAAGACGATTTGAATATATTGTTCGTACACCGGAGGTGGTCTATATCGACGATTATGCGCACCATCCGGAAGAGTTGCGTGCCTTTTTGACTTCCATGCGAAAGTTATATCCGTCAAAGAAGCTAAATGTTGTATTTCAGCCGCATTTGTTTACGCGCACCAGAGATTTTGTGGATGGATTTGCCGAGGTGTTATCTATGGCAGATAATCTATTATTGATGGAAATATATCCTGCACGGGAACTTCCTATTGAAGGTGTTAACTCAAGTTGGTTATTGGATAAAATTACAGCAGAGCATAAACAGGTTGTTACTGCCGAAGAAGTATTGGATTTTGCACGGAACGAAAAACCGGATCTGATTGTGACAGTCGGCGCAGGAGATATAGATAAATTGGTAAAACCATTAAAAGCGATTTTTGAGCATGCTTAAAAAATTACGTGACATACAATGGAATCGTGTACTCTATTTTACCCTATTTTTTATTGGGGTTATTGTAGTTGTTGTGATCATGACCATTGTGGGTAAACGTGATGAACAACAGCTTTGCAAGGATGTGAAGATAGTGATAGAAGGTACAGAGGCTTTTATTGATCAGGCGGATATTTCAAAACTGATTGAGCAGAACTACGGAAGTTTTGTAGGGAAGAAGCTGAATGGTATTCCCTTTCAGCGCGTGGAAAAGACGCTGAAAAAATTGCCTTATGTATCGAATGCGAGCATCCATGCCGATATGGATGGAACAATACAGATTAATATCGATCAGCGCGAGGCTGTTATGCGAATTATCAATAAAAATGGGCGCGAATTCTATGTTGATCCCAAAGGTTTAAAGATACCGACTACATTAAAGTATATTCCGCACATCATGGTGGCGACCGGTAATATAGCCGAGGGATATAACGAGGCATTGGATACAATCTCGACCCCCTTGGTAAAAGATTTGGTGAAGGTGGCGGAATTTATTGGAAAAGACGAATTGTGGAGTAACCAGGTGGTACAGATTTATGTCAATTCGGACCATGATATCGAACTTGTTCCCCGTGTCGGAACACAGCAATTGATTGTTGGATCTGCAGATTCGTTGGAACAGAAATTTGAATTATTAAAGACATTTTATACGCAGATCATGCCAAAAGTGGGAATTAATGCCTACGGAGTGGTGAACGTAAAATACGGAGGACAGATCATTTGTGAAAAGCGCGGAAACTGGAGCTTTTCAGATGATCAAACAAAAAAAACAGCAAATAATACATTATAGTAATACAGCAACAATACAGGAAATTATGAACTCAAAGGCAGCAGAAATTGAAAGAGAAAACCCAATTATCGTGGGACTCGATATTGGTACTACCAAAATTTGTGTTACGGTTGGGAGACGTAGCTCAGGAAACAAAATCGAATTATTAGGTGTCGGTAAAGCCGAATCTGCTGGTGTGAGCAGAGGCGTGGTTGCCAATATCCAGAAGACTGTGGGAAGTATTTTGGAAGCGGTAGAAATTGCCGAGGCACAATCTAATGTCGATATCAAGGTTGTCAATGTGGGGATTGCCGGTCAACACATTAAGAGCATCCAACACCGTGGAATATTTACTAAAACAGATGGCGATGATGAAATCATTCGAAGAGATATCGAACGTTTGATTTCGGACATGTATAAACTGGTACTGCCTCCAGGAGAAGAAATTATACATGTGTTACCGCAGGAGTTTACCGTAGATAATGAACCGGGTATCCGTGAACCTATCGGCATGGCTGGACGTCGTATAGAAGCAAATTTCCATATTATTTCGGGAAGAGTTACCGATATCAAGAATATTAAAAAATGTATTGATAATTCCAACTTGGAAGTTGCTGAACTGATCCTTGAGCCTTTGGCATCTTCAGAAGCTGTATTGGATGAAGATGAGAAAAATGCTGGTGTTGTATTAGTTGATATTGGTGGTGGAACGACGGATGTTGCCATCTTCCATGAAGGAATTATTCGTCATACCGCGGTAATCCCATTGGGCGGTAATATTGTGACTGAGGATATTCGCCAAGGCTGTTCTGTATTGCGTTCTCAGGCAGAATTGCTGAAAACCCGATTCGGATCTGCCCTGGCCGATGAGAATAAAGAAAACGAGGTGATTTGTGTGCCGGGATTGAAAGGTCGTGAGCCGAAAGAAATTTCTGTGAAAAACTTGGCTTATATCATTCAGGCTAGAATGGAAGAGATTATCGAACATGTGTATTATGAGATCAAATCCTCTGGTTATGAGAATAAACTGATCGGTGGTATCGTTATCACAGGTGGTGGCGCTCAATTGAAACACTTAGTACAACTCGTTGAGTATATTACTGGGATTGATTGTCGTGTAGGTTTTCCGAACGAATATCTGTCGAAGAATGAGGTGTTGCCTAAACCACTTTTTGAGGAATTGAAAAGCCCTCTATATGCAACCAGTATTGGCTTGTTGATTAAAGGAATTCAATCGCACGAAGAGGAGGAAGATAGTCGTAGAGAAGCACATGCTCCAGCCAAAAAAGTGCAGGTAACCATGACCACGAAAGAGGTATCGGAACAGCAGCAAAAGGAGCAGGGACTGTTGTCGTGGTTCAAACGATTTATTAAGGATGGTAACGAAATTGATGACGCAAGTTTTTTAGATAAAAAGTAAGTTTTCCACAATGCTTGAAGTTTTCCACAATTTCACAAATGTGGAAAACTTTTGTTGAAATTATATTATTATTACATTACATATAGTGGGTTTGGTTCATTTTGATATCGTGTTCATTATAAGTTAAATAGGGATAAGTTATGTCAATACAGTTTGAAATGTTAAAAGAGCAATCTTCAATAATCAAGGTTATTGGGGTTGGTGGTGGTGGCGGCAATGCCGTAAACCACATGTATAAACAAGGAATCAGTGGGGTGGATTTTATCGTGTGTAATACCGATGCGCAAGCGTTGGAGTTAAGCCCGATCCCAAATAAAGTTCAATTGGGAATAAGTCTGACTGAAGGTATGGGTGCTGGAGCAGATCCTGATGTAGGTGAAAATTCTGCTATCGAAAGTATTGAGGATATCAAACGCATGCTGGGAACCAATACCAAGATGTTGTTTATCACTGCAGGTATGGGTGGTGGTACAGGTACCGGCGCTAGTCCAGTCTTGGCAAAAGCAGCCAAAGAGCTTGGTATTCTTACTGTCGCTATTGTCACAACACCATTTACATTTGAAGGCAAGCGTCGTCGCTCACAGGCAGAAGAAGGACTTTCAGAATTGCGTAAGTATGTAGATTCTTATCTTGTTATTTCCAATGATCGCCTACGTGAAATCTTCGGAAATTTAACAATGACTGCAGCATTCGCAAAAGCGGATGATATATTGACTACAGCGGCAAAAGGTATCGCTGAAATTATAACGATTCCAGGTTATGTGAACGTCGATTTTAAAGATGTTCGAACTGTAATGAACGATAGTGGTGTTGCCATCATGGGTAATGCTGTTGCGGAAGGTGAAGACCGCGCATTGAGAGCAGTGGAAGGTGCTTTAGCTTCGCCATTGTTGAAAGACAATGAGATCGAAGGTGCCCGTTATATTCTGTTGAATATTACTTCTGGTACAAAAGAAGTAACCATGGATGAAGTTGCAATTATTACCGATTATATTCAGGAAAAAGCGGGTTTGTCAGCTGACTTGATTTGGGGTAACTGTATCGATGAAAATTTTGAAGATGAATTGTCCGTAACCATTATCGCGACAGGTTTTCAGACTTCAGAGGAGCGTGATAAAGAACGTGAAAATACGAAGGTATCTATGCCCTTGACACCTGAACCGGTAAATTCTTTTGTAAAACCTGTTTCTCAGGTTGCCCCAAAAGAGGCGCCAGTTGCCAATAGTTTTGTCACTCCGGTTCAACGTGTGGATACACAAGCTCCTTCAACAAATACTTCGACCCCAAATAATTTACAGTCTGACTTGTTTACTTCACCTAGAAATGTTGTGCAACAACAACAGGTAGCGATTGAAGAACCGCAAGTAATACGTCATGATTTGGGTTTTGACGGCGCTTATGAGGAAGAAACTTCATTTGCTGAAAGTGATTTTCAACTGAAAACTTCGCCTTCGGTTTTCCAGTTTCAAATGCCGACCGTATTTGATTCATATACTGCTCCATCGTCATCAGACTATGATGAAAGACCTACGTTTTCTTCGAGTACAACCAATGAGCAGATCGAAGTTCCTCAGGTAGAGGAAGAACAGGTTTCCTTTGAAGATCAATTGGTACGTACAAAAGAGCGTATCTTGAGATTGAAAGAATTGAGTATGAAATTGAAATCTTCAAATGGCCTGCATGAGTTGGAAAATGAACCGGCTTATAAGAGAAAGCAAATGTCATTGGAAGATACACCACATTCTTCACAATCACAAGTATCTCGCTTTACATTGTCATTTGAGGATGGAAATACGGAGATTCGTCCAAATAATTCATTTTTACATGATAATGTAGATTAATCGAATTGACATAAAATACTAAAAAAGCCATCCAATCGGATGGCTTTTTTAGTATCTTTAGATACCGATATAATACAATTATACAAGCTATGACTACAAAATTAAATAACCCTGTATGGGTGATGAGTTCTGCCTTTGATAAATTGTCATTACCAGAATTGATTCAGACAACAAAAAGAATTGGCGCTGGTGGAATTGACTTATGTGTTTTTAGAAAAGATGGTACGCGCGAAGATCATACAGCGACGCATTTGGATTATGATGAGTTTACACCCGTAAAAGCAAGAGAAACGCTTGAGTTATTTAATCAGGCTGATTTAAAGCTTTCACTTGGAGCCTTTGAGAATATGATTGGCGGAGATCCTGAACAACGTGTAAAAAATCAGAATCACTTATTGAAACTGATCCGGATAGCCCATTTGTTGGGTGGTGACGAGAATAATGTTAAGGTGGGTACTTTTGTCGGTTATAATCATGAATTGGGAAATCAGCTTGATGGATTTCAGAAAAACCTGGATGAATATAAACGCGTATTTGCACCGATTGTTAATTATGCCGAAAGCCTTGGGGTAACTATACTCTATGAAAACTGTCCAATGGAGGGCTGGCGCTCTTCACGTTATAGTTCTACCTATAATAATTTGCCTGCTGTCTTAGCCGCGCGTAAATTAATGTATGCAATGATACCTAGCAAGGCACATGGTGAAATTTACGATCCTTCCCATGATGTCTGGCAAAATACAAATCCAATTGATGTCATTCACAATACCGACATCAGTCGATTGCAACGTATACATGTGAAAACCACACGCAACCTACAGACAGCTGCCCGTGTGGATTGGGGTGGGATGTATCCGATGCAGCATGTGGATGCCGAACTGGCAAAAAAGGCCAATGTGAGCATTCCGGGCCATGACTGGGACAGACATCACTATGAAGCAATGCTTCCCGGATTTGGTGGATCAGATAGTATGGACTGGCGCGGTTTTGTCGATCTACTTCAGGAACGTGGATTCAAAGGGCCATTCGAAATAGAAAACGAGGCAAAAAATTCAAAAGATACGGGTGATTTCTCAGCAACAGTACAGGGATTTACAACTTGCCTTAATTTTCTAGCCCCTATGTTATGGGATTTAGAAGCTGAGGTAGGGTATGCTTATAAAAAATCCGAGCCGTTAAAAGATATCAATGTAAAAGATGTTCCGGTTATTACGATGGATGATCTCATCTAAAAAAATACACTCCAACAATATTTTAATTGTTGGAGTGTATTCTGCTAATTGTTGGAGTGTATTCTGAAAAGTTCAATCAGTTCAGGAATATTGGAAACATTTAATTTCTCAAATATCCTGCTTTTATAAGTGCTTACAGTTGATGGACTTAGCTCAAGTAGATTTGATACCTCGATAATTCCCAGGCCTTTTATCAATTGTTTGGCCACATCCACTTCCCTGTTTGACAGGCGCGCCAATGGATTTAATTTTGTTAATTCGGATTTGCTCTGAGTCAGTTTTTGGACGTATAGATCTTGCACATTGCTCGACATATATTTACCTCTATCTTGAATAGCCAAGATAGCATGACTTAATTCCGCCATTGCTGTTGTTTTATTGAGATAACCTACTGCTCCAGCTTCAATATAGCGTAAAGCATATAAGGATTCATCATACGATGAGAAGATTAAAATTTTGATAGCAGGCTGGATCTGTAAGATTTCCTCAACTACTCTAATATTATTTCCCCCGGGCATATTGATGTCCAGTAATAGTAGATCGAAATCTTCCAGTTTTAGCTTTTCAAGCACCTCATCGAAATTTTCCGCTTGAAAAATTTCCGCTTTTTTAAGTGTTTCCTTAATAATAACGGAGGCTCCAAGTCGTACAATACCGTGGTCGTCTGCAATAAGAATCTTTTTCATAGATACTTTATCTTATTCTGGGCTTTAATTACCGTATGAAATTTAAAGTACTATCAATATACAATATATCTTGATATTTTGCCCTAGTTAACGAGCAAATATAGCAAATTAAGTTAATAAAAAACTTGCGCATATCGTTTTAGGCCATAAATTTAAAAATAGGATTAAAGCGAGAAAATATAGGATAATAGATGACTCGCGTTAAAAAAGTGGTTTATTTTAATTAGATTTATGTGACAATTATTAATTTTGGTAAAATTTTAAACGATTAAATGGCTTAATATGGGATTTTTAAAAGAATTTAAAGAGTTCGCAATGCGCGGTAGCGTTGTTGATTTGGCTGTCGGTGTTGTGATCGGTGGGGCATTTGGTAAAATTGTGACATCATTGGTTGACGATATTATCATGCCTCCCATAGGATATTTGACAGGCGGAGTTGACTTCTCCTCGAAAAAAATTATACTGAAAGCTGCTGATGAGGCTGCGAAACAAGCCGAAGTTTCTATTAACTACGGTAATTTTATCAATGTAATTATCCAGTTTCTGATTGTTGCATTTTGTATTTTCTGTGTTATTAAAGGTTTAAATTCTTTGAAACGTAAAGAGGAAGCTGCTCCTGCTGCACCACCTGCACCGACAAAAGAAGAAACATTGTTGACAGAGATCAGAGATATTCTGAAAACCAAATAATTCTAACTCATGTTTGATTTCGTATAAAACAGAGGGGCAGCGCTTCTCTGTTTTATATTTTCTGTAATCTGTAAATTGGTTTTTTTAGGCTGTCAATGAATAATTTAGAGACCGCTTTTTACTTAAAGTCTAAATGTTCTCAATATTGTTTGTTTTTGTCTAAAATAAACTTTACTTTTGCATTCCTCTTGGGGAGTTTTGTATTAATTGAAGTAAGAACAAATTAGCATAATAGCGTCATGAAAAGAACATTTCAGCCATCGCAAAGAAAAAGAAGAAACAAACACGGTTTTAGAGAGCGCATGAGCTCTGCAAACGGTAGAAGAGTATTAGCTTCACGTAGAGCTAAAGGTAGAAAACGTCTTACAGTGTCTGACGAATACCGTCACAAAGGTTAATCTTTGATAAGGATCGGTGGCCGCTTATAAGAGCTTTTTCTGATAAGATTAAGTCATCGGATGAGAAATACATTTACAAAAGAAGAACGGTTATGTGCGAAAAGGCGTATTGATACGCTTTTTAAAAGCGGTTCTTCTTTTGTTTTGTACCCTTTTAGAATTGTTTTTGTTTTCGAGAAAAACAAAGAGACTGAAAATCCCCCCCCTTGTCAGTCTATTATATCCGTTTCCAAACGTAGGTTTAAAAGAGCAGTAGACCGCAATGCGATAAAACGTATGATGCGTGAAAGCTATCGTCTGCAGAAATCGGATAATTTGATTCCTTTTTTGTTGAAACATAATGTAACTTTGTATTTAGCTATTCAGTACGTGGGAAAACAGATCTTAGCATATGATGTGTTCCATACCGCGATGAATAAAATGCTGAAAAAATTACAGGATGAATGTGCTGCTGCTTATTTGGAAAAAGGGAATTAAACCTTTCTTTAGTTTTATTTTCTTAGCCATAATTCGTTTCTATCAACTGTTTATTTCGCCGTTTTTGGGAGCTAATTGTCGGTATACACCTACTTGTTCTCAATACGGCAAAGAGGCTATTCTAAAATATGGTCCTTTTAAGGGGGGCTGGATGGCTTTGAAGCGGATAGGACGTTGTAATCCTTGGGGCGGCCATGGTCATGACCCTGTACCTTGATTTCAATATAACGATGAATAATTTAATTTTACAAATTGATACTTCAACCACGGTTTGTTCGGTAGCCCTAAGTCAAAATGGACAGACATTGGCTGTACTTAATCTTGATGAACCGAATGCACATGCCGCTAAATTGACTGTTTTGATTGAACAGATCTTACGTCAGTCAGGACGTTCTATAAAGGAGCTTGCTGGAATAGCGGTGAGCATGGGCCCAGGATCTTATACGGGGTTACGTATAGGGGTGTCCACGGCAAAAGGTCTTTGCTATGGTTTAGATATACCCTTGGTTGCAGTCAACACACTTGATGCATTGTTCGCCGGGTACCGGGAACAATTTGACCTACAAGAGAAGGAAGCCTATATTCCTATGCTGGACGCGCGTCGTATGGAAGTATACGCA
Organism: Sphingobacterium sp. CZ-UAM; assembly: GCF_002000245.1. Classification (GTDB taxonomy): domain Bacteria; phylum Bacteroidota; class Bacteroidia; order Sphingobacteriales; family Sphingobacteriaceae; genus Sphingobacterium. The sequence goes on from NZ_MTCM01000009.1 coordinate 145,961, forward strand.
GCAGTATATGACCATAACGGTGAACTTATAAAACCTACTTCTGCAGAAATCATCGATGCTGATTATTACAATGAACTGTTGGTTACATACAAGCGTGTTCATCTATTTGGCTCTGGTGCTGATAAATTTGAGACATTGTTTGAAAGCGATGATCGCGTGAATGTACAACCAGGATTTAAAAATTCAGCTGCTTTTTTATCACAATTGGCGTTTGATAAATTCCAACATAAAAAATTCGAAGATGTTGCCTATTTTGAGCCTTTTTATCTAAAAGACTTTGTAGTAATGACAAAGAAAAAGGTTGGCTTATAGCCAACCTTTTCTTTTGAACCAGAAGTAAATAGCCATCGATATAACCACCATGATTCCCATAGCAATGGGGTAACCGTAATACCATTCCAGTTCTGGCATATTTTTAAAATTCATCCCATAAACGCCGGCGACAAATGTAATCGGCATAAAAAATACCGAGAAAATTGTCAAAATACGCATGATTTCATTGGTATGATTTGATGATATATTAAAGAATACGTTGAGTAATTGCGCTACATTTTCAGATAAGTTTTCATACAATGTCGAGGTACGTATTTGAAGATCTTTTAAATCACGCGTGTATACGTCTTTTTTGGATGACGAATGAAAATGCTCAACAACCTCCTTATAGAGGAAAATAACTTTTCTGGCAACATCTATTTGCCGTTTGATAAAATAAAGATTTTTGAGCACGGGTTGTTGTTTCATGCGTTTCAGAAAAATCAGTTCCTCGTAGGAGTCGATACGTGTGGAAAGTTGTTCCAGCGTTTTACTGAATGTGAAGACAGCAGCGGTAGTAATAAATACAGCCAATTTTCGGCTATTTTTTGTCTTTATGTTCGTAAACTCGATGTTTTTGAGTTTCTCTAAAAACTCAATACGACGTTTGTGTACGGTGATCACAAAGTCACTGCCATAAAAGATTGTGAGACGATCCGTTACTTCCCCTATGCTATCCGAATTTTCCTTGAAATTGTCGGACATGACCCGAAGAATAATAAACGTATAGTTTTCGAATTCTTCTATTTTAGGAAGATGCTCTGGTTCTTTAGAATCTTTTATGGAAGCATCATTTAGATTATATCTTTCCTTGATGAATGCAAAATCTTCTGCGGTAGGTTCAGAGATATCAATCCATTCGTAGTTTGCGATTTCCTTTTCAACAATCGTTTTGATCATAAATCTAATTTATACAAAGACAAGATACTAAACAATTTTGTTTGTTGCCAATACTTGTAGAAGGCAAACGAGGGATGTTTTTTTATCAGCAGGCTAGGAAGCGTCATAAATCAAAAAAGCCATCAAATACTATGATGGCTTCCTTGTTATAATTTTGGTATTCTTATTTATTAGAAGATTTGTATTCGTCATTTAACTGTTTGATGACTTCATTGGTAATTTCCAGAGAAGGATCAGCATACAATACCGTAGGGTTGGATTTAGAATAAGTCAGTACAAGCTTATAACCGTTATCTGCGGCGTGCTTTTTCAAAAACTCAGTGATTTTATTATACACGTTGTTGAATTCTTCCGACTCATCTTTTGCGAGTGATGAAGATGCCGTCTGATCTAATCTTGCCAGTTCATCTTGTTTACGAGCTAATTTTTGTTCGGTAGCCTGTCTATCTGCTGCAGACATCGTTGCAGCATTTTTTTGGTAATCTGCAACCTCGCGTTGAAATGCTGCACTTTTGGCTTGAAGATCAGTTTGTGCTTTTTTTACTTTGTTTTCAAGCTTTGACTTGATGTCTTTAAAATATTGATATTTTTCCGAAAGAGAATCAGAATTTAAATAGACAATTTTATCCTTGTTACTGCCTTGACTCTCTTTGCTTACAGTATTTGAATCATTTTTTGAAGGCTCATTTTGTGTTTTGGCACCTTGGTTACACGATACGATGGTTCCGGCCAGTAAAAGACCAAAGGAAACTTTCGATACAATTGAAAATATAGTGTTCATTTTTTTATTATTTGCAAATTAATACTGAAACAAACCTAACATAAAAAAATCGAAATTCTAATTTTTAATCCTAAAAAAGTAAAATTATTGAGCATTTGGTTGTTTCGGATTATCCGTTTAATACTTTGCCCTAGACTTGATAAATCGGCCAAAATTTCGTATTTTTGAATATTACATTTAACAGTTTTTCAATGAGCGAAGAAAAGAAAAATGCATCCACCTACTCGGCCGATAATATTCAGGTATTAGAGGGTTTAGAGGCGGTTCGTAAGCGTCCATCCATGTATATTGGTGATACCGGTGTGAAAGGATTACACCACTTGGTATACGAGGTTGTAGACAATTCAATCGACGAAGCTGTAGCAGGATACTGTACAGATATCTTTGTTACTATCCATAAAGACAATTCAATTTCTGTTCGGGATAATGGTCGTGGTATCCCTACCGGAATCAACAAAAAGGAGAATAAATCAGCGTTGGAACTCGTAATGACGGTTTTACATGCTGGTGGTAAGTTTGACAAAGATACCTACAAGGTGTCTGGTGGTCTACATGGTGTGGGGGTATCTTGTGTGAACGCATTGTCTACACTTTTGAAAGCTGAGGTACACCGTGATGGAAAAATATATCAACAGGAATATCAAATCGGTAAGCCTTTATACGATGTTAAAGAAGTCGGTGTCTCTGATAAAACAGGTACAATTGTAACGTTTCATCCGGATGCAACGATTTTTACACAGACTACCGTCTATAATTACGATACATTGGCCAATAGGCTTCGTGAGCTTGCATTCCTGAATAAAGGGGTAAGCCTGACATTGTCGGACGAACGTGAAACCAATGAAGACGGTTCTGAAAAGAAAGAAACTTTTTATTCTGAAGGCGGTCTGAAAGAATTTGTTAAGTTCTTGGATGGCACGCGCCAGGCGTTGATTCCTGAACCGATCTATGTAGAGGGAATCAAACAGGGGATTCCTGTGGAGCTAGCCTTACAATATAATGATACTTATTCGGAGAATGTCCATTCCTATGTAAATAATATCAATACGATCGAAGGTGGTTCACACGTTGCAGGGTTCCGTAGAGGGTTGACACGTACCCTGAAAGCATACGCTGATAAATCAGGTTTACTTAAAAACCTAAAAGTCGAAATTACAGGTGATGATTTCCGTGAGGGATTGACTGCTGTTATTTCTGTGAAGGTTGCAGAGCCTCAATTTGAAGGACAGACAAAAACCAAATTGGGTAACTCTGAGGTAATGGGAGCTGTGGATGTTGCTGTTGGTGAGATTTTGGGTGTTTACCTTGAAGAAAACCCTCGTGAAGCGAAAGCCATTGTTCAAAAGGTTGTCATCGCAGCTCAAGCACGCGCAGCGGCACGTAAAGCACGTGACCTGGTACAACGCAAAACGGTCATGGGCGGCTCCGGGCTTCCAGGTAAACTGGCCGATTGTCAGGATAATGACCCTACCAAATGTGAGATTTATTTTGTTGAGGGAGATTCTGCGGGCGGTACAGCAAAGTCTGGCCGTGACCGGAAACACCAGGCTATTATGCCATTAAGGGGTAAAATTCTGAACGTTGAAAAAGCAATGGAGCATAAGATCTATGAAAATGAAGAGATCAAAAATATGTTTACTGCTTTAGGAGTAAGCGTTGGTACTGCCGAAGATGCCAAAGCACTGAATCTTGAGAAATTGCGTTACCACCGTATCATTATCATGACCGATGCCGATGTGGATGGTTCCCACATTACAACATTGATTCTGACATTCTATTTCAGATATATGAAAGAATTGATCGAAAGAGGATATGTATACATCGCTACGCCTCCTTTGTACCTTGTGAAAAAAGGGAAAGAGCATGAGTACGCATGGAATGAAGACCAACGTATTAATGCGATCCAACGCTTAAAAGGAACAGGTAAAGAGGATAGTGTACATGTACAGCGCTACAAAGGTCTAGGTGAGATGAATGCGGAGCAGTTGTGGGATACAACAATGAACCCTGAAACACGTACTTTACGTCAGGTAACTATCGAAAATGCCGCTGAATGTGACCGTATTTTCTCAATGTTAATGGGTGATGAAGTAGCACCGCGCCGTGAATTTATTGAGAAAAATGCACGTTACGCAAAAATTGATATCTAATACCAATTTTATAACGAAAATAGAAAGGCCTGATGAATTTTGTAGTGAACCCCAAAAGTTGGACAAAACTTTTGGGGTTCACTATTTATGGCAAAACACACATTTGAGGAGAAACTAGATATAGTTTCTCAAGTAAAAAACGGGAAGCCGATATTACGCATATCGCGCGA
>NZ_MTCM01000010.1 GCF_002000245.1 Sphingobacterium sp. CZ-UAM
TAACCCGAAGGTCACTAGTTCGAGTCTGGTCCCCGCTACTAAAGAAGAGAGCCGGTTTGCAATGACCGGTTCTTTTTAAAGAAATCAAAAAATACATTGCGGGGTGGAGCAGTTGGTAGCTCGTCGGGCTCATAACCCGAAGGTCACTAGTTCGAGTCTGGTCCCCGCTACTAATGAAAGAGCCGGTTTGCAATGACCGGTTCTTTTTAAAGAAATCAAAAATACATTGCGGGGTGGAGCAGTTGGTAGCTCGTCGGGCTCATAACCCGAAGGTCACTAGTTCGAGTCTGGTCCCCGCTACTAAAGAAGAGAGCCGGTTTGCAATGACCGGTTCTTTTTAAAGAAATCAAAAATACATTGCGGGGTGGAGCAGTTGGTAGCTCGTCGGGCTCATAACCCGAAGGTCACTAGTTCGAGTCTGGTCCCCGCTACTAAAGAAGAGAGCCGGTTTGCAATGACCGGTTCTTTTTAAAGAAATCAAAAATACATTGCGGGGTGGAGCAGTTGGTAGCTCGTCGGGCTCATAACCCGAAGGTCACTAGTTCGAGTCTGGTCCCCGCTACTAAAAGAAAAGCCGAGGTGAGAGCCTTGGCTTTTTCTGTTTTACACATTCCTGCACTTTTCTTCAGGGTTAGACTCTCCAATGAATGTCTTTCATCTTATTCTTTTTTGTTTGTCTTAAAATGTGAGATTATTTATTGTGTTTCATGGTATTAAAAATATGCTGAGTTTATTAGGTTCATAAATCAACTGCGATGAATAAGGTATAGTCGAAAAAAATGATGCTACAATTGGATAGTTATGCAATCGTTTGTTTGAAATAGCGCAATCGATTTCGTTGTTTTTGCATTTTGATATGCCCGTATCTTATTCTAGTTTTAGCATTCATGTACCTAAATTTTGATTAGCACGCTAATCAATTTTTAAACTAACTTTTAAATATTATGATTTCAAAGATTCTCGACAATCACAAGTTGAGTCTGTTATCGTTAGCTTTACTGATTTCAAGTACACACATTTCAGCTAGTGCTAATGGTCTTAAATTTGCAGACCACAATGTTCTGTTGAATAATGCTGTTTTTCAGCAAAAAGTAACGGGGAAAGTGCAGTCAACGGAAGGGGCGTTAGCAGGTGTAACTATTAAAGTCCGTGGTACTTCACGATCTACTTCAACAGGAGCAAATGGGGAGTTTAGTATTGATGCAAAGAATGGCGATGTATTGATCGTTAATTACGTCGGCTATAAAGCTCAAGAGATTACTGTAACTGGGCCAGTTGTCAATATTAAGCTTGAATCCAATAATGAAACATTGGAGGAGGTTGTTGTGGTCGGTTATGGTATTCAACAGAAAAAAGAAAGTCTAACAGGCGCGTTACAAACTGTGACTGGGGGTAAACTGCGGGATGTAACAACTCCAGCTGTAGAAAACATGTTGAATGGTAAAGCGGCAGGTGTATTTGTGTCACCAGGGGCAGGTAAACCGGGGTCACGTGGAGCGGTAGTAATTCGTGGGCAGGCTAGTATCAACGGAACGACTAGTCCGTTATGGGTAATTGATGGGGTGATTGTAGGATCCAATCCAGGAGATATTAACCCCGATGATATCGAGAATTTGACAATTTTAAAGGATGCGGCTTCAACATCTATTTATGGTTCTCAAGGAGCTAATGGTGTAGTAGTCGTAACGACTAAAAAGCCAAAAGTACAGAAAATGGCTCTAAATTTCTCTAGCAAATTAGGTTTTAATCAGCTTAATAATGGGAATTTGGAAGTGATGAACGGAGCAGAGCTCTATGACTATTATGCATCTTTCGCCAATGCAAATGAAATTAAATTTACACGTTGGAAACCTGAATTGCGTAATGACAATTTTGATTGGTGGAAAGTAGCGACGAAAACGGGGTTTGTCCAAAATCACAATATTTCCTTACAGGGAGGAAATGAAACTTTACAGTCATTTTTATCGTTGGGATATTATGATGAGATAGGGGCTGTTAAAGGTTATGATTACAATCGCTATAATGTGCGTATGAATACTGTCTATAAGCCGTTCAGCTGGCTATCCATTAAACCTTCCTTATCAGGAGCGCGTAGAGGAGTAGACGATAAACAGTACTCTACAACAGCAATGTATTCTAATCTTCCTTGGGATAGTCCTTATGATGAAAAAGGGAATCTGGTACCACATAGATACAGTGGCTGGGTAAATACACAAAATACAAACTACCTTTATGATCTACAATGGAATTTTGGTGAAAATACCAATTATGAGTTGATGGGTAATTTGGATTTTGATATTAAATTGACCGATTGGTTGACTTTTTCATCTGTAAATAATTACAGATATAATACGTATGCATCTAGTGGATATACAGATCCTCGCTCAAATGGTGGATTAAGTGTAAATGGAAGGTTGACAGACTACAGATCTGAATATGCGCGTCGTTACACAAATCAAATATTGCGTTTTAACAAGACTTGGGGTAAACATTCAGTCAATGGAATTTTGGCTTATGAATTTAACGATTACTGGTCAAAAACATTAGATGTTTATGGTACTGGATTTATTCCAGGTTTTGAAGTATTGGATGTTGTTCAGAAACCGGAACGAACAAAAGGCGGAATTAGCGAATGGGCTACACAATCATATTTATCTAACGCGAATTATGCTTACGATGACAGGTATTTGGCACAAGTCTCCTTTCGGCGAGATGAAGCTTCTAACTTTGGTAAGCAATTTGGTAATTTCTATTCGGTCAGCGGGGGATGGAATGTACATAAAGAAAGTTGGTTCAATGCTCCATGGGTAGATAATCTGAAGCTAAGAGCTGCTTATGGTACCGTCGGAAATCGTCCGAATATGTTATATCCACAATATAATTTATATTCTGTGTCTACAGCTGCAGGATATAACGGATTGCCGGGGGCTCTTATTGATCAGATAGGAAACCAAGGGTTAACGTGGGAAGAAACAGCAACCACAGGTCTTGGTGTTGATGCAGCATTTCTGAATAAACGTGTAAGAGTAAATTTCGATTGGTATGATAAAAATACAAAAAATATTCTTTTTAGAGTTCCTATATCTTTAATGACTGGGGCATCTGGTATATGGAAGAATATTGGTGAAATGAACAATCGAGGGATTGAGTTGACGTTTGGAGGTGATATCGTACGTAACAACGATTGGTTATGGAGTGTGGACGTGAATTTGGGTCGGAATAAAAACAAATTGACTGATATATATAAAACCAGACAGCCTGATGGAACTTATATTGCACGTCCAGTTATCACAGGAGACCCATTGGGTATAGCGGGGTCCGCGAATAGAATTCTAGAAATAGGGTTACCAGTAGATACTTACTACCTACCGGAATGGGCTGGAGTTAATTCGGAAACGGGAGCACCTATGTGGTATAAGGTTACTAGGGATGCTAGCGGTAACGAAACTGGACGAGAAACTACGTCCAATTATGCTCAAGCAACCCAAGAGAGAATAGGTAAGGCATCTCCTGATGTTTTTGGGGGTATTAATACATTTTTGAGTTATAAACAATTTGATCTAGCCGCAGTGTTTGGTTATTCTATAGGCGGACAGATTTATAATTATGCACGTCAGGAATATGATTCAGATGGTACATATACAGATAGAAATCAAATGAAACTGCAAGATGGTTGGACTCGTTGGGAAAAACCTGGTGATAATGCTACACACCCTATCGCAAAATATAACAACCAAGATAAGGGAAACTCTTTTTCGTCCCGTTATTTGGAAGATGGTGATTTCTTTAGAATGCGTTCGTTGACACTTGGATACAATTTTAATCTAACTAGATATAATATAAAAAATATACGCGTGTTTTTTACGGGAGAGAACTTGTTTACTTTGACAAAATATTCCGGTGTGGATCCGGAAATTCCAGTACGCGAAGATAATGGTGCTATTGTAAGCTCAACTGGACCTGGAGTATATCCAGCGGTGCGTAAATATATGTTTGGTGTTAATGTTTCATTTTAAAATAGAGAAAGAGAGTTTTATGAAAAAGATATTATTTATTCTTTTAGCTGCGGTATCTATAACCGCTTGTGATGTGGATCGTTTTCCCTATGGATCTATGGATTCTGATCAGATAACACAGAATCCTGAAGCATTATTGGACGGATTGCTGAATGGGGCTTATGCGCAATTAAAAGCTTGGTCTGATCCAATGCATAGAGCTGGTGAATATGCGGGTGATAACATGATGATCCGTGGATCTTCTACGGATGCATTTTACGAATTTATTTCCTTTGCACGGACCCCAAATAATGGGCGGCTGTCTCAATTTTGGGATTCGGGATATAAGGCTATTGCCCAGACATCGAATATTATTAAGATGGTGAAAGAGGGACAGAGTGCAGAAGTAGATAGCAAGTTAGGTGAATGTTATTATTTGCGAGGTTTGATGTATTTTTATCTTGTTCGCGCTTATGGAAGACCCTACTATCAAAATCCAGAAAAAAACCTTGGTGTGCCAATAGTGAATGGTACACCTGATGATGTGGTGAATAATTTGAATTTACCAGATAGGTCTACTGTGAAGGAAACTTATGAGCAAATTATCAGTGACCTCAAAAAAGCAGAGGCTATGATTACAATAAATCGAGGATCTATATTTGGGTCAAAGGAGGCTGCTCAGGCAATGCTTTCTCGTGTGTATCTGTATATGAGTGGTACTTATACTTCTCCAAATGCTGCTTATGCGCAGCTGGCTGTTGATTATGCAAATAAGGTTATCAATTCTGGAAAATATAATTTGCTGTCTAGAGCTGATTTTATGAAATATAATACATTTCTTCCAGAAGCAAATAAGGAAACAATTTTTGCTGTAAAACGTGTAGCGTCAGAATTTTCGGGTTATGATCACTATTATGGAGTTGGGGGTATGTATGCGAATATTGGCGGTATGGGCTGGGGCGAAATGTTTGCCAGTGCAAAATACATTGATTTGTTGAACGAAACCGGACGAAATGACTGGAGACCGAATAGCTATAAAATAGTAGATGCCCGGGCAGCATTTATCGAACCTACTTATGCAAAAGATGCTGCCACAGGTTCTTATACTGAGGTTTTCCGTTTTGTTAAACAGGACGGGGCGAATGTATTAAATTATGTGCAAGCTAAAGTAACGAAGTCAGGTGCTACGGTAACCGCAACAGAAGGTGCTGATAGCTATACACTGGTACCGGTTGACGCTTCACAAGGAATTTATAATATCAATTACAAGGATGGTAAGACTTACAAAGGCGTGTTAGATTATTTTATTTCTTTAAATAGAGTATACCCACAGTTTTATATTACCAAGTGTTCCAGAGAAGGTGAGGATTCTCATTTGCATTCACCTGTAATCAGTAGATTAGGTGAAATTTATTTAAATCGTGCGGAAGCGTATGCTAAATTGAGGAACTATGGTGCCGCATTGGGAGATTTGAATACAATAAGAAACCGATCTATTGTAAATGGGGGATATACTTCTCTAGATGCTACTAATGCAAGTGAACGAATTGACAAGGAACGTCAATTGGAGTTAGCTTATCAAGCTGAACGTAGCTATGATGTGTTCCGTAATGGGACTTCGTTAACCCGACATTATCCAGGGCCACATAAGCAATTTGAAGATATTCAACCAACTGACTTTAGAGTTGTGTTCTTTATTCCTCAATCGGCGATCAATTCCTATTCGGGAACTTTAACTCAAAATCCAACGTCTAACTAGACGAATATTTATAATTAGACCCCTATAAGTGGCTTTACCTTGAGGTAAAGCCATTTTTGTTTTTTAATTCGATTAATTCCTTTGTTTTCTTTTTTTATTTTCTTTTGTAATTATTAAAGGTGTTTTATTTAATTTTTGTGTAATTGTGTCGTTTTTTCTATTTTAGAGAAACTCATTTATGAACGTTTTTAAATCTATTCACCAATCTGATGAAACGGATATATTGCAATTATGGCCATTTGTGAATATGATTCAGGAAGAAGATCGATTCGATTCCAAACTTACAATAATAACCGAAGACACTAACGACTAGATAAGATCTAGATCCAGTTCATAATCAGCTTAATAGAATTTCAGTGGGGCAGATGAATAGTGATATCTTTTTTATTAATTCTAAATAATGTATGGTAAAAAATGCGTGGACTTTTATGACGCTAATGGCGCTTTTCTTATTTGCTGGCAATCTCGCTGGACAATCTAATGACCAATTTATTTTAAACGGAGTGATTGACACAATTCCAAATGCGCAATATTTTGTGTCCTTTCAAAGCAAGGGTAAGGTATTTCGTGATACTATTTCATTAGACGAAAAAGGTAGATTTACCTATATAGGAAGAATAAGTGAACCAACTATTTTCAGGTTAAATATCAAAAATGATTTTAATAGCTATTTTGTCGGCGATGCTACTGTTTATAGCTTTTGGGTGCAACCCGGGAAAACGATGAATTTTAAGGGAAATCGGGGTTGGCTGGTTAGAGGTGCAAAAGGGCTAGCGATAAAGGATAAGCAATTTACAATCAAAGGCTCAGATTTTGAAGATATTGAACAATCCTTTAAGAGAGAAATTACGGTAGCCATGGAAGTTGCAGAGAAAAAGAAAAAAGCTGATTTGGATAGCAAAGAAAGAATTGAGCTAATTGATAGTATTGTTAATAATTTTGTTTCTCGGCAACCTTTAAACTATTATGGATTGTACTTGCTTCATCAAGAATCAAAAAAAAGGAATTCTGAAGCTGTATCTCTGAGAAAAATATTTGACCAATATCCTGATGAATTAAAGAATACATATCTGGGATTGGAAACAAAAGATAGAGCTTATATTAAACTTCAAACCGAAATTGGGGCTAAATTACCGGATTTTGAACAAGCCGATACCAGTTTGAATTTGGTCAAATTATCTGATTATAGGGGTAAATATGTTTTGATAGATTTTTGGGCATCTTGGTGCCTCCCTTGTCGTAAAGAGAATCCCAATTTAGTTGAGGCTTATAAAAAATATCATGCAAAAGGTTTAGAGATAATTGGTATTTCATTGGATAATGATAAAAAATTATGGTTAGATGCGATTAATAAGGATGGTTTGGATTGGACTCAGTTGTCCGATTTAAAATCATTTGATAATGTCGTGGCTAAAAAGTTTTATATCCATGCAGTACCTGACAATTTTTTAATAGATCCCAATGGAATAATAATAGGGAGGGGATTAATAGGGACCCAACTGTCTGAAATGTTGAAAAAAATATTTGATTGATTTGTGCAATTTCTTGGATTGGATTTTTCAGATAAATGGCTTTACTTCACGGTAAAGCCATTTTTGTTTTTGTGTCGCCATAATCCCTTTTGAATCCGTATCTTTGTACCCTTAACGTGTAATTTAGCATAAAAGTGCCATCTGCTGTGAGAGTGGGTGGATCAAATAAAATAAATATGGCAAATATTGTTGCAATTGTTGGTCGTCCAAATGTTGGTAAATCTACCTTATTCAATCGTCTTACGGAAAGTAGAAAAGCGATTGTCGATGACTTTAGCGGGGTGACGCGCGACCGTCATTATGAGACGGCGGAGTGGATCGGAAAGAAATTTACAGTAATCGATACAGGTGGTTTTGTCCATGGTTCGGATGATGTCTTTGAAGAGGCCATCCGTGATCAGGTATATATCGCTATTGAAGAAGCTTCTGTTGTTATATTCATGGTAGATGTTACTACGGGTATCACTGACTTGGATGATGAAATCGCTGATATCCTCCGCAGAAGTTCTAAACCGGTATATGTGGTTGCCAACAAAGTTGACCACGCGAAGTTGCATCATGAATCAGCCGAATTCTATGCATTCGGTCTCGGTGAAGTATTTAATATTTCTTCTGCTACAGGTTCTGGTACCGGAGAATTATTGGATGCTGTTGTATCACACTTTGAAGAGGAGCAGGAGGAAGAGGAAGCCCTACCGAAATATACAATTGTAGGTCGTCCGAATGTGGGTAAATCCTCGCTTACAAATGCCTTGATCGGGAAAGACCGTAATATTGTGACGCCTATGGCGGGTACAACACGCGATTCTATCCGTATTCACTACAACCAATATGGACATAATTTCCTTTTGATCGATACAGCTGGTCTTCGCCGTAAATCAAAAGTAAATGAAGATATCGAATTCTATTCGGTCATGCGTACCATCAAAGCCCTCGAGGATTCTGATGTGACGATTTTGATGTTAGATGCACAAGATGGTCTGGAAGCCCAGGATGTGAATATCTTCAATCTGGCTGAGAAGAACCGTAAAGGGATTGTGATCGTGGTCAACAAATGGGATCTGATCGAGAAAGACAACAAGACCATGAAAGCTTTTGAAGATCGTATCCGCGAGAAAATTGCGCCATTCACGGATGTGCCGATTATCTTTACTTCCGTAACGGAAAAACAACGTGTCCTAAAAGTATTGGAAGTGGCGGATAAGGTATATGCCAATAAAACGAAAAAAATCCCTACATCGAAGTTGAATGAAGTGATGTTGGATATTATCGAGAGCTATCCACCTCCATCCTTAAAAGGAAAATATATCAAAATTAAATATGTGACACAATTACCTGGTAGAACACCAATGTTTGCCTTCTTCTGTAATTTGCCACAATATATCAAAGATCCATATAAACGCTTTATTGAGAATAAATTGCGTGAGCACTTTGACTTTACAGGTGTGCCTATTCAAATATATTTCAGACAAAAATAGATTTCCAAGCAGATAACAAACATGGACCATAATCTCTTTTTATACAATACGCTTTCGCGAACAAAGGAAAAATTCGAACCTATCCACGCCAACCTGGTTGGGATGTATGTCTGTGGACCTACCGTTTACAGCGATGTACATTTAGGTAACTGCCGGACTTTTGTTTCCTTTGATTTGATTTTTAGATATCTACGTCATTTGGGCTATAAAGTACGTTATGTGCGGAATATTACAGATGCCGGGCATTTGGAGGGCGATCGTGATGAAGGAGATGACAAATTTGCAAAAAAAGCTAAATTGGAACAGCTGGAACCAATGGAAATCGTACAGAAATATACCATCGGTTTTCATGATGTGTTACGTCTTTTCAATACCTTGCCTCCAAGTATCGAACCCACTGCGACAGGACATATTTCAGAGCAGATCGAAATGATCGAACAGATCATCAGCAATGGTTATGCTTATGAGACGAATGGTACTGTCTATTTCGATGTGGAAAAATATGTGCAGCAGTATGATTATACCGTATTGACCAATCGCAAATTGGAAGATATGTTAAACAATACCCGTGAGCTGAGCGGTCAGGATGAGAAAAAGGGACGCTTGGATTTCGCTTTGTGGATCAAAGCTAAGCCCGAAACAATCATGCGCTGGCCAGCCCCTTGGAGCGTCGGGTTTCCCGGATGGCATATCGAGTGTTCGGCGATGAGCAGAAAGTATTTGGGCGATCAGTTTGATATCCACGGAGGTGGAATGGATTTGGCGGCGACGCATCATACAAACGAAATTGCGCAGTCCGAAGCATGTAACCATACCACACCTGCCAAGTATTGGATGCATACCAATATGTTAACGGTAAATGGGGCGCGGATGTCCAAATCTGCGGGTAATGGATTTTTGCCAGGAGAACTCTTCACGGGTAATCATCCTTTGTTAAATAGAGGATATTCGCCAATGGCTGTTCGTTTCTTTATGTTGCAGGCGCATTATAGAAGTACATTGGATTTTTCCAATGAAGCACTTGACGCCGCTGACAAAGGATATAAACGCTTGATGAGTGCAATAGGACTCTTGGATAAACTAAAAGTTTCAAAAGGAGCTGATTCATTCAATCTGGCTGAGATCCGTAATAAATGTTATGCGGCAATGGACGACGATTTCAATAGCCCGGTTTTGATTGCAGAACTGTTTGAATTGGTGCGGATCATTAATTCGATCTATGATGGCAAAGCCAAGGTCTCTGAAGAGGGACTGGAGAAGCTAAGAGTTTTCATGAAAGAATTTGTCGAAGACATCCTTGGACTGCGGAATGATCAAGCATCCGGAACGGATGATATTGATGATGTCATGAATTTGGTGATCAAATTACGTAACGAAGCAAAAGCGAATAAGGATTTTGTCACTTCAGATCGTATCCGTGATGAACTTAATGCAATTGGTATCCAACTGAAAGATAGTAAAGAAGGTACACTTTGGAATAAGATTTGATAGATAAAAAATCGAATTTAAAAAAAGGGCAATCAATTGCCCTGAAAACCGAGTGTAATGCGTTCATCTGAAACAATAAGATGAACGCTGATAAATAATCATTTGCATATGAATTTTTGGAATAGGTTATCCGTTGTTGCATTGATGAGTACAATGGGAACAACATTGTACGCACAGATACCCGAAAAAGTAGGAAGTTTGCTGCAGGCCGATAAAGATGCCGCCGCATTATCTAAAGCTTCTACTCCACATCAGGCGTTTTTATCTATTATCGATAAGGAATCTACATTTTACGTACCTTCGGCGGTCAATGCATACAATTACCTCAATAATAGACCTAATATTCCAGATGTATTAAATTGGCAGCCTACTTTTGCCCTTGTCGCAAAGAGCTTGGAGTTTGGCGTAACATCAGGGTCCATGGACTTTCAAAAAGTAGGCGCGCGGTTGCGTCACGGGGAGTACTTGACCGTCTGGAAACGTAATAAGAAAGGTAAATGGTTGGTTGATATCCGTGCCGAAGTGGAAAACAACGGTAAAGATAAGGATGGTGAATTTGATCTGGAATATATAGAACCAACGGATTCCTGGTACCTTAAGCATCGCTCTAAAGTACGTCTGAACCAACGGGAGGATATTGTACTGGAAACAGATAAGCTGATGTCTACTGTCCTTAAAGCGGATAATCCCACAGCATACAAAGAATTTTTAAGCGAAGATGTCCGGTTTTTATTTCCCTGGACCAGTCCAATGGAAGGGAAGAGTAAGATGATGGCTTATCTGAAGAAACAACGCATGACGATCGAGACGGTTCCTGAGGAAGTAAAACGTTCGTATAGTGGGGATTTTGCTTATACAAAAGGAACGGCGACCGTACGGCAAAAAGATAAGGTCGTCAAGTATAATTATATCCGCGTATGGCAGTTAAGCGAATTAGCAAAGGATGATGTGAAGAAAGCGAATTGGAATATTCTGATCGAAATGATGTTTGAGAAATAGATAACCGAACATAATATACGCATAAAAAAGGCTTGAATATTGATTCAAGCCTTTTTTATGTGCGGAGCATATTAACTCCTATTTCTTTCTCCATTTTTCTAGTTCCTCACAGGCTCCAAAATCATCGCTGATATCAATGAATGTGTTCTTCGCCTTGTCGTCAAACCATTTGCTTAGGTTCCGACGTACTTTATCTTCTTTCGCAGCTTCTTTGATCTTTGTAAAGTCCTGATCTAAATTTGCTTTATGTGGCGCGATACGGGTTTTTAGGTAGTTAAAACGATAACCTACATCGCCAGTTTTGTCTGTGAATTGTTCCGGTTTAGAATATTCCCCTGGTTTTAATGGGTCAATGGCTGTAAATACGGCCTTATCCAATCCATCCATCGGAATTAAAGTTGTACGGCTGGATCCTTGTGGATTTAAAACCATACCACCATTAAATTTGCTTTCTTCAGCATCAGAATTGTTCGTTGCAGCGTGATAAAAATCTAATTTCTTGTCAACAACCAGTTTGTAGATACTGTCCAGTTTATTTTTGGTTCGCTCCATTGCCGCAGCTCCGGGATTCATTTTCATCAGGATATGACGGGTGTGTACCTCTTCGCCACGTCTTTCAAGTACCTGAATGATGTGGAAACCATACTTTGATTCTACAATTGGTGATATTTCCCCCGGCTTTAGTTTAAACGCCATTGCAGAGAACTCTTTTACATAGTTGTCACGGGTACCGAAGCCAAGGTCTCCGCCATAAGGTGCAGAACCTGGATCTTGGGAGTAGAGGCGCGCCATCGTTCCAAAATCCGAACCGTCGACAATCTGCTTGCGGATGCCTTCTATTTTCTCCCGCTGTTCTTTTTTCTCTTCGTCGGTCAATTTTGGCATCATGACAATTTCGCCGATTTCAACTTCTGTATTGAAATAAGGAAGACTATCTTTATTCAATCCTTCAAAATAACGTTTTACTTCCAATGGCGTTACATCCACTTTCTGTACGATATTTTGTTGCATCTTATTCGCTTTCAGCTGCTCAAAAACACTTGCACGCATTTCTTCCTTGTATTGTAACAAAGAACGGTTCAGGAACTTCTCCAGGCGTTCCTGACCACCAGCTTGTTGGGACATATGGCGCAAACGGGAATTTAAGTTATCATCCACCTCGGTTTCAGTGACGTCGATTGAGTCAATTACCGCCTGTTGGGAAAGTAATTTCTGAATGATCAATTGTTCAAGAACTCCACATTTGAACTTTTCATCAGGTTTATTTCCCTGCGCAAGCCATTGTGAATATTGCATGTCCAGATCGGATTGTAGGATAATCCCTGAACCCACCGTAGCCACTACCCGGTCAATAACCTGACGTTGTGCAAAGCTGGCTTGAATGGATACAAACAGCAACAAAAACAATATATATATGTTTTTTTTCATCTAAATAATATGTTTCTAAACGCCGATGAAGCAACCATGACCCGTTTAATCATATACAAGTCGTACAGATTGATGTCACAGTAGATTCATCTAAATCACTAATAATCTCCCGATTCTATCGTTCAATATATACTATTTTGAACAACAGCACAAAATTATCAGATTATATGAATTATTCGTATTTTTATTTAACAATATTTTTATAATCCCAATATTTCAAATGGGAATTTTAGACTTGTTAAAATTGATTCGCTAAAAATACGGATTTGCCTCTTAGAAAGGGCGGTTTTAACCTAATTTAACAAGTTTCTCAGCAACAGTAATAACATAAGAAGGTATCTTTATTTTTTTGTGCTACACCGTTAGCAAGAGGAAAATTCGTTGATTATTTTTAATAAATTGTACACACATGAAAAAAGCTTTTATTTATCTGATGACATTTCTGCCTTTTGCAAGTATTGCACAACAGATTCCAATGTTTGTTGGAACTTATACGAACAAAACAGAAAGTAAAGGTATTTATATCTATAATTTCGATACAAAAACGGGTGAAGCTTCCTTGATCGGCACGCAGGAAAGTAAGGATCCTTCATTTCTGGCTCGAAATAACAACTTTATCTATGCTGTCAATGAACTTCCAAATCAGGAGGGTACTGTGTCCGCTTATTCCTTTAAGGATGGAAAGCTGACCTTCTTGAACTCGCTGCCTACTGGAGGGGAGTCACCTTGTTTTGTTGAAGTGCACCCTAAAGGAAATTTATTGGCTGTAGCTAATTACACGGGAGGATCAGCAGCATTATTTGAGCTTGAAACAAATGGTGTCCTGAACAAAAGAAGCCGACTGATCCAACATGAAGGTAAAGGCGTTGATCCTGTCCGTCAAGAAAAACCCCATATACATTCTACTTTCTTCTCTAGTAAGGGTGATCGTTTATATATACAGGATCTCGGTTTGGATCAAATTTCTGTATTTCCTGTCAATAAATCCGGAAGCGCTTATAGTCTGGCAGAGGAACCTGAGGATTTCTTTACCCCGGCAGGTGGTGGCCCTCGCCATATTGTCTTTGATAAGAAGGAAAAATTTCTCTATGTTGTATTGGAAATGACAGGGCAGGTGGCGAGCTATAAGAAAGAAGGCGATGATTGGATGTATCAAAACACTTACGAAATTAATCCAGAGGGATTCAAGGGCCAGAATGGCGGCGCAGATATCAAAATATCTGCCGATGGCAAGTTTTTATATGCGACCAATCGTGGTGACGCAAATACGATAGCGACCTTCGCCGTGGAGAAAGATGGGGCATTAAACAAATTATCCAATACTTCGGTCAAGGGGAGAGGACCACGGAATTTTAATCTTTCTCCAGATGGGAAATACTTGCTGGTTGCGAATCAATATACCAACAATATTGTGCTGTTTAATCGGGATACAAAGACTGGACTATTAACGGATACAGGAAAAGAAATCAAAGTGCCTGCTCCGGTCTGTATTATATTTTAGTCTTTCGATTTAAGGGTACGGAGACTTATCCAATGAAAAGATCTTGGAAAGATAAGGCATCAAAACACTGTTGTGATGCCTTATTTTTTTGATGAAACTCTGTCGACAGTATTCTTTTTAAGAATATCTCCGGAATAGCTTAAAAATCTTCTTTCCGACAATCCAGTTGGCCTTCTTTTTCCAAATCGTTTAAGACAGTTCCTTTCCAGGTCTTGACACGCTGTATATAAGCTGCCCGTCCGATCATATGGGCCGCAACCGGAGCGGTCAGGATTAGAAAGAAACCAATTGCTATTGCCTTGGTCGTCACAGATACATCCGGGAATGTCATCGCAGCACAGATCAACAAGAGGCCGACCCCTAGGGTTGCAGCTTTTACAGTCACTGAGAGGCGCAGATAGAAATCAGGCATCCGTAAAATGCCAATCGATGCAAATAATATGGCCAGTGCACCGATGGTGCTTAAAATTGCTAAGGTAATATCAGTCATCATTGCGTTGTTTTTCCAAATAAAATGAAAAGGCTATAGTTCCCAAAAATGCGATAAGTGCTAGGATCATGGCAATATCTAAAAATACTTCCTGCGAAGTGCGTATACTATAGACTGTAATAATTCCGATTCCGATTGTGATAATGAGATCCAGTGCAATGACCCGGTCAAAGATCTGTGGACCTTTGTATAAACGGATAAATGCCAGAATAACCGATAAGGCTAATATGGGGAGGATAACATAATCGAAGTAAGTAGCTAAAGTCATCGTAAGAGTTCTAAAAGTCTTCGTTCAACATTGTTTTTTAGGGTGGAGACAAATTGTTCTTTGCTCTTCATGTACATCACATGGATAAAAAGTGTTTTTTTGTCCTCGCTCACATCCAAAATAAGCGTACCAGGCGTCAGTGATATAAAAGTAGAAAGCAAATTGATCTCCAGGTCTGTCTTGGCATCCATCGGATACTTGACAATAGCCGGGTTGATAAAAAACTTTGGCGTGATCACATCGTAGGCAACCTGAACATTGGCGACGATCATTTCCCATAAAAAAAAGAGGATGAAACTCACCGTTTTGGGAACACGATAGAAATAACGCTGGTCGGCCTCATTCTTGTTCATAACCCAAAGAATCGCGAAACCGAGTAAAAAGCCAAACAGGAAATTCGTATAATACATCGATCCCGTCAGTGCTACCCAGATAAAAGATAGCATCAGGTTCATTAAAAACTGTTTTATCATATCAATTCTGCCCTCCTAATACAGCATTTATATAAGGTGAAGTATCCAGTAATTGTGTAGCGATCTTGTCTGCAACATGTATGATAGCTTCTGCATTAAATCCGATATACAACGAAGCTGAGGCCAACATAATCACAGGTAAGAGCAGCATTGTTCTTTTATAGCCGATCATTCCCGCGAATTTATCTTCAATGATGTCGGGCTTGGGGGTATCTTTCCAAAATACCTGCGCCCACATTTTGGCAATCACAAACAGTGTAATAAAACTACCGATGATCAAAGCGCCTGCAAAAGCGTATTTTTCCAGTTGAAAGGCATCTCTAAAAAGATAGATCTTGGGCCAGAACCCAGATAATGGCGGGATACCGACTAAAGAGAAAAGTACCACCGCAAAAAGCAGGGAAATCTTCGGATACTGTGCATATAGGCCTCCGAGCTTGTTCATGTCCATGGTTCCCCGAAGCTGGCGGATAACACCGGCCATTAAGAACAGGTTTGTTTTCACCATAATATCATGAATAAGATAAAAGATTGCACCTAACAGCGCCCATTTGTTATATAATCCCAAACCACCGATCATAAAACCGATATGGCAGACAATCAGGTAAGAAAATAATCTGCGGACATTGGTTTTTATTAATGCGCCAAAAGCACCTGTTAAAATGGTCAGTATGGCCAAAACGACCAACAGTTCTTTGGCAAAATGGTTTGGGATAAACAATAAAGAAAATACCCTAAACAGTGCATAGATCCCAACTTTAGTCAAGAGTCCGCCAAAGGTTGCGGCTACAGCCGAAGGCGGTGTATGATAGGAAGAGGGCAGCCAGAAATAAAGTGGGAATACTGCCGATTTGATACCAAAGCCGATCAGGAAAAAAGTGGCCGTGATTTCGACCAGTGCCTGATTTTGTATTTTGGGTATACGCAAAGCCAGGTCTGCCATATTGAGCGATCCTGAGATGCCATACAGAATTCCGATACCCGTCAGGAAAAAGGTAGAGGCCAATATATTCATGGCCATATATTTTACAGCTCCTTCCAATTGTGATTTACGGCCACCAAGTGTCATCAATACAAAGGATGAAATAATGATCACCTCAAACCACACATAGAGATTAAAAATATCTCCGGTCAGAAATGCGCCATTTAGCCCCATCATCAGAAAATGAAAAATAGGGAAATAGCCGTATAAAATGCGTTGTCTCCCGACACCGACACATGAAAAAATCGATACCGCAAGTCCGGCAATGGAGGTCAGGACGACCAGGGTACTACTAAAAAGGTCCGCGACAAAGACAATCCCAAAAGGGGCTTTCCAATTGGCGGCATTCATCGTCAGGATTCCGCCATCATAGACCTTGAAAAAGAGCTTAAATGCAAGAATAAGTGCTAAAAGGCTTCCTCCCACGCTTAGAAAACGTTGCGGGGTAGATTTGCGCCAAAGCATCAGCTGGACAATAGCAATAAAAAGGTGCACGATAACCGTGGCAATAATCTGGTTGTCTATCATATATCTTCTTCCTCAGGCGTATTCAAATTATCTAAATCGTCCGTGCCCAATAAGGCGTAAACACGTTTAAGTAGTACAATAGCGAACGAAGTCAGCCCAAAACTGATAACGATTGCCGTTAAAATTAGGGCTTGCGGTATGGGATCGGCATAAATATCCGTGAAGACCTTTAGGTCAGGGCCGATGATCGGTGGTTTACCTTTGACAATATTCCCCAACAGAAAGATCAATATATTGGTCCCATTGCCCAATAACATAATTCCCAATAAAAGTTTCACCATGCTGCGTCGCAAGATGAGGTATATTCCGGCGGCATATAGAATACCGATCAATAAAACGAGAATCAGCTCCATTATTCCTCCTCCGTATTTAAAGCAATTGTGAATAAAATAGTCAATACAACGCCAATGACGACAAAGTATACGCCGAGGTCAAAAAATAAGGCTGTACCGATCATCCCAATGACGGGAATTTTTTCCTCCAGCCAAAGTCCGGTCATAACGGGATAGCCAAAGAAAGTTGGTAGAAACATGCTCACTGCGGCAATGCCCAATCCGATCGGAATAAGGGATAACGGTTTGTATTGGATAAGCTTCATGGTGTTGTGAGGACCAAAAGCGAAACTATGCAGTACGAAAGCAATTGAGGCCACCAAGCCCCCCACAAATCCTCCTCCGGGATAATAATGCCCCCGAAGTAGGAGAAATACAGAAAACAATAAAAGTATTGGTAGGAGATACCGCGTTGCGGTTTGTAATATCGTGCTATTCATTTATTCGAGTATTTAGATATTAGTATTGAGTATTGAGATTCCGGTGATACAAACCAATGGGTTTTCATAGATCGTCCATCGCTCCTAATCATCATTACTCCACTAACGTGTCATAAAATATTTATTCTTTATCAGAAGATTTTAAACGTAATTTCAATAAACTGTACACGCCAAGTGCCGCGATGCTTAGTACCACAATTTCAAACATGGTATCAAAGCCTCTAAAGTCAACGAGCAGTACATTGACAACATTCTTTCCTTTGGCCATTACATAGGCATAGTCACCATAAAAGTCACTGATATCGGTGGTTGTAGGTTCATGTAACACACGTAAAGCAACCATAGATAACATAATCCCAAATATAATCGCTACTACTGCATCCCGAATAATGGTGCGACGGTTTGCCAGATTTAAAAAAGATGGCAATTTAAACAGAACCAGTACAAACAGAACAACGGTTAGGGTATCGATCGTAAATTGCGTCATCGCTAAATCTGGGGCGCTGTAAAAAACAAAGATGAGACATATCGCATAGCCCACAACACTGGTGGCCACCACTGCAGTTAACCTTGAGGACGTTCGGATTGTTAACACAATAGCCCCGATGAGAATACATACGGTTGTTACTTCATAAAAGCTCACTGGTGACAAGGTATCCCATTTAATGTGCAGTGGACCGCCCAAGTACAATTGATAGCCGATCAATAATTCTGCAAATAAAATAATCTTCAATAAATAGGAGCGTAGGTAGCCATTGTGCATCTTTGCGGTAAAAAAAGCAGAAAATAATTCGATTTCCCGGGCAACTGCGTTGAAGATATTGGCAGGTGAAATTTTTTCAAAAGTAGTGATCCAGGCCAGTTTCTTGTGACTGGGTGTGTTGGAGACAAATACAAGCGTCCCGACAATGATGGTAATGGCACTCAATAAAAGTATGAGGTTAAAGCCATGCCATATCTTTAGATGAAAAACCTCTTGCTGAGCCAGGATACTATTTGTGGTTGGTCCAGCGATCCAGTCGCCAATAGGTCCCGGAGCACAGCCGAATATGACACCCAATAATGCCAATAAAAGTGGTGGGATCCACATGGATTTGTAGGGCAGGTGTACATGCGCAAACTGTTCCGGTAATTTCCCTGTAAAAGGTTTGATTCCCGCCATAAATCCAGCGGAGACAAGCAGTATGTTGGTCAGCACAGCAGCTGTCGTTAAATATAGGAACAACTGCGGATTGCTTTTTAATGTGGCGTCGTAGATCAGATCCTTCCCGATAAATCCAAAGGTCAAAGGTACGCCCGCACTTGATAATGCAGCCAAAAAGCCTGCGATAGCAACTGGAGATAAGACTTTACGTAATCCGCGTAATAGCGTTAAGTCACGTGTTCCGGTTTCATGGTCGATAATACCCGTAATCAAGAACAGCGCTGCTTTGTACAATGCATGCACAAGGATAAAGACACTTGCGGCGATCACAGCTTCCTTAGTCCCAAGACCCAGTAAGAAGACTAAGATTCCCAATGCGGAGATGGTGGAATAGGCGAGTACTCCCTTGAGATCTGTTCTGAAAAGTGAATGAAATGCTGCATAGAGCATGGTAACTCCGCCTATAATGATTAATGAATACGTCCAGATCGGGTTCCCGCCTAAGATCGGTGAAAAGCGGGCCAGCAGATATATCCCCGCTTTTACCATGGTGGCTGAGTGTAAATAGGCAGATACCGGTGTAGGGGCTTTCATAGCGCCAGGCAACCAAAAATGGAAGGGGAATTGTGCTGACTTAGTGATAGCACCAAGCGCTACCAGTCCAAAAATAAGCGGAAAGAGGGGATGTTGTTGAATTAAAGCAACCTTGCCCACAAGTTCGGTGATATTATACGTGCCGGCGATATTGCCCAATAGTACAAAGCCCGCAAGCAGAAAGAAGCCACCTAAACCTGTAATGGATAAGGCCGTTAAGGCACTTTTTCGGGAATCCGCATGATCGTTGTTGAATCCGATGAGAAAAAATGAACTAATGGATGTTAATTCCCAAAAGATAAAAAGCAATAGCATGTTGTCCGAAAGCACCAAGCCCAACATGGCAGACATAAAGAGACAGAGGTAGCCAAAAAATCGGTCGATGTATTTATGTCCCTTGAGATAGGCATGT
The DNA here is from genome assembly GCF_002000245.1 of Sphingobacterium sp. CZ-UAM. GTDB lineage: Bacteria > Bacteroidota > Bacteroidia > Sphingobacteriales > Sphingobacteriaceae > Sphingobacterium. Next base: position 19,844 of record NZ_MTCM01000010.1, read on the forward strand.
GCATAAAAAAAGATGCAAGCACCAATTCCGGTAATCAATAATGTGAAGAGTAGAGACAGGCCATCTAATCTGAAATCCAGATTAATGCCTAACGAAGGTACCCATGCTGTCGATTGTATAAAATAAGATCCCTGACCAATAGGCACTACAAATTTTATATAATACAGAAATAGAAGTACCGGTAAAAATGCGAGAATAAAACCCCATTTGGATTTGAGGAATCTACCAAATGGAACAATAAGGCTCGATGTTATTAATCCTGATAGAACAGTAAATAGCATTTAGTCTTTGTTTTAAATTTTATGAAAGTTTACAATATAGTAAAAAAACTCGAAAAACGAGCGCTTTCTGCATGTTTTGCTTCATATAAATACTAAAAATTGAGGTTTTGTTGTGTCGGAGCGAGGATTTGGTTTTACGAATTTTTTATAAAAAAACAATTTAACCCCGTATTGCTTGTAACCCTATTTTGTAATTAGATTAGTATTTTTTTGCATTTCTTTAATTGACACTTGATGAAGACGTTTTTAGTGGATTTATTTTAAGCCGCTATTTTTTTGAACCCAAGATAAAATCTGAAGATTAACGGGACTATAAGTAAAATATGTCTCGTTAATATTTTGTGACAATCTAATCCCAGCTGATTGAGATTTTTTACGACTACTTATACCTCAATTTTCTGTAGATATTTTGTTTTTAATAATCTCAAAGCAGTTTCCTCTACTTTTATTTCTGATTTAAATGTATTATTGGAATTTAAAATATATAAAAATCATTTTTTCGGCATATTTTTTTGTGAATAATAAAAAATATTAGTCATTTTTATGACACAATTATTATGAATATTGACCGCTAATACCTAATACCCTAAACTATCGTGTCATAAATGGGATAGAACAAGGAATATCGATGTAATCTAAGCTATGCAGAAGGAAGAATTATTATTCAAGACACATTATAACGGGCTTTGTCATTTTGCTTGGAAGATATTGGGAGATCTTACTGTAGCGGAAGATCTCGTACAGGATGCCTTTATTGCTTATTTTAGGAATACAGATCAGGTCAGCACCAATGATATTGCAATAAAGAATTACCTCTATAGTGCTGTCCGTTTTGCCTGTTATAATCATATCCGACACGAAAAGGTAAGACAAAAATATTGGAAGGTGGTTGGCTTTACCGAGGAGGATAATACTGCACTAGAGTTAAATATGATTCATAGTGAAGTTATCCAGGAGATATACAAAATCATTGAACAAATGCCTGCCTCCTGCCAGCAGATCTTTCGGTTGGGATACCTCGAAGGTTTATCCAATCTGGAAATTACCAAAGAATTGCAGATTAGTATCAACACTGTAAAAACACAAAAACAACGTGGCATGAAAATGCTACTAAAACGCCTAAACCCTGAATTTATCCCGCTCGTTATTTTTTTGTTAAAAAATATTTAAATTCTTGTCACCCCTTTTTTTGTCTTGCGTTTCTTTAGTGTAATATATGAAAGAAAACACAGGACATATTGCGAATATCATCCGGAAGTTCCTTAGTGACCAATTGACTATAGAAGAGCAAATTGAACTTGACGAATGGCTGAACGCGAATGCGCAGCATAAACAATTGTTGGAATCATTTCGTGAAGCAAAAAACATAGAGGAAGATTTGTCTATCGTTCGAAAATTAGATGCGAATAAGGCATGGGATAAGTTGAATGGTAAAAATCACAACTCTGTAAAGCCTTTTGGAAAATGGACTTTAGGGGTAGCTGCATCTATTATTTTTCTAATGGGTACCTTCTTATTATGGAAAACCAAGTTTTTACCGGATCATTCTGGAAGAATACATGTCGCTATTAAGAAGAAACAAGATGTTGCACCGGCGACAAGCGGAGCGGTCTTGGTATTGGCTGATGGAACGAATGTACCATTAAATGGAGATTCTACGAAGACTTTGAGTAAAAATAATAACTTGATCGGGAATGGCAGTGAATTAATTGTGAAAGATGTTGATAAGCCTATTCCTTCCCAGTACAATTTATTAATCGTGCCTAAGGCCAGCTTTTATAAAATGACCTTAGTTGACGGAACGAAAGTATGGGTAAATGCGTTGTCAAAATTAAAGTTTCCATCCCAGTTTTCTGCCACCGAACGAAGGGTATTTTTAGATGGAGAGGCCTACTTTGAGGTCGCACACAATCCAGATCATCCATTTATCGTCGAATCTAAGGGGAATGAAATTAAGGTGTTGGGGACACATTTTAACGTGAATTCCTATACCGATCTAGTACGTACAACGCTAGCCGAGGGAAGGGTAGAAGTATGGCAAGATAATCAGCATGTCGCACTGTCTCCAGGAGAATATGCAGCTGCCGCTAAAGGACATCTGATAAAAGGAAAAGCAAATTTACAACAAGATCTATCCTGGCATAATAATGAGTTTTACTTCCGGAAAGAAACAATTGTGAATATTGCACATCAATTATCACGATGGTATGATTTAGACGTGAAATTTAGAGGAAATGTGCAAATGGACAAAGAATATACTGGAAGTATTGAACGGGATGTGAAACTATCCCAAGTTCTGGAGATGTTGTCCTATGTTAGTGATCTCAGGTTTGAAGTGGATGGTAAAAAATTAACGATAGAAACGAAGAACTAAAAATTATACCGAGTTTTCACCTAACCAAATGCTTATGATAAAATAATAACTAAACCAAAATGACCTAAGAAAAGAGAACAGGAATGTTGGCGCATCCCTGTTCAGAAAAAATGTGATAACCAGGTCCAAAATTAGAAGTAACAATTAGAAACCCCAATTAACCACAAAATGTAAATGTATGAATAACTTACCATTTAGCAAAAAGTGGTTCTTGATCCCTCAAGATCCACGATTTTGCAAACCCCTACGTATTATGAAAATTAGTACATGTCTTTTATTTGCATTTGTGACGGGCGTACATGCGAAAGGTACAGCTCAAAAAGTCACTTTGAATATGAAAAATGCACGTATCGAAGAAGCACTGTCTGCTATTTCCAAACAGTCTCATTTACGTGTACTGTACAGTGAAAACCTGAATGCTAAAGCACGGATTTCTGTCAATGTCAAGAACGCTTCTGTAGAAGAAGCCTTAAATGCAGTATTAAAAAATAATAATATTGAGTATAAGATCATTGCTAATACGATTTCTGTCAATAGTAACTCAAAAACGAGTAGGAGCAGCTTGACAGAGGTTCCACAACAACCTGTCACAGGTACTATTAAAGATAAAAGTGGGAAAGGACTAAGTGGAGCGACAGTGACCGTAAAAGGTACATCAATTTCTACGCAAGCGGACGAAGCTGGTCATTTTAAAATTAATGCTTCATCGAATGCCACCTTGGTGATTCGCTATGTTGGTTTTGTGAGTACAGAAGTAGCCGTTGGCGGAAGAAAAGATGTCAATATCACTTTGGAACCAGCAGATCGTACATTGGAGGAGGTGAATGTTGTTGCCACAGGATACCAAAATTTGGATCGAAAATTATTCACCGGTGCTGCTTCGAGAATAGATGCGAAAGAAGCAGAACGTGCTGGGGTTCCCGATGTTTCACGCATGTTGGAAGGACAGGCTGCTGGGGTTTCAGTTCAAAACGTATCAGGTACCTTTGGAGCCGCTCCTAAAATCCGCGTTCGTGGTGCAACTTCATTAACAGGGGATAATAAACCACTATGGGTAATCGATGGTGTTATTTTGGATGAAGCTGTTAATATCTCCAATGAAGCCTTGTCAACAGGGGATGCCAATACGCTATTGGGCTCTTCAGTTGCCGGTTTAAATCCGGATGATATTGAATCTATTACAGTCCTGAAAGATGCTGCGGCAACAGCATTATATGGCGCCGCAGCTATGAACGGTGTCGTCGTTGTGAATACAAAGCGAGGTAAAAATACAGAAGGTCAAACGCATTTTAGTTATTCTGGCAACTATACAACCTATATCAAGCCTAATTATAACCAATTCGATATCATGAATTCTGCGGAGCAGATGCAGTTGGTGATCGACATGGAAAATAAGGGCTACCTCAATCACTCACAGGTCTCACGAGCCGGAACAGGTGGAGTTTTTACCAAAATGTATAATCTGATGTACGAATATGATCCGAAGACGGATTCTTTTAAACTCAGAAATGATGCCCCCTCACGGTACAAATTTTTGCAACGCTATGCAAATGTAAATACAAACTGGTTTGACTTATTGTTCCAGAACGGTTTGGTGCATGACCATTCATTAAGTATGAGCACGGGAACACAGAAAGCGCAAACTTACGCTTCGACCAGTTATATGAATGATCCAGGATATACTCTGGGTAACCAGGCCAAGCGTTTTACCGCCAATATTCGAAATAACTACAAAATCAATGATAAACTGAGTACCGAGTTTATTTTTCAGGGAAATATTCGGGATCAACGGACACCGGGTACACTAAATCGTAATTCTGATGCGGTATATGGTAGCTATTCCCGGGATTTCGATATCAATCCTTACTCTTATTCTTTAAATACCAGCCGTATAATTACTCCGTTTGATGAAAATGGCGATCGGGAATATTTTACAAGGGATTATGCTCCATTTAATATCTTAAATGAACTTGATAATAATTACATCAAACTCAAATTGATGGATATCAAAGTGCAGGCGGGTATTACCTATAAAATACTCCCCTCTCTTACCTATTCTGCCAATGGAATGTATCGCTATTATAATTCCGAAAGACAACATATGATTACCGAAAATGCGAACCTTTCAAAAGCATACCGGGCAAATCAAGATCAGACGGTGAATAGTGGAAATCGTTTTTTATATGCTGACCCCGATTTTCCAAATACGGATAGTTATGTTATTCTTCCAAGCGGCGGTTTTTTCAATTTGGCCAATAATAATATGATCAGTTATTATATGCGTCACAACTTGGAATATAATCAAAAATGGAACGACCATACGGTGAATTTATTTGGAACTTATGAACTCCAGTATGCGGATAAACAGAGTCATGATTTTAATGGGCCGGGAATAGAGTATGACAATGGTAATCTGGTTTTACCGACATACCGATATTATAAGAAGCAACTTGAAGCTGGCGGTACTCCATTTGCCATGAATTATACCTATGATCGTAAATTAGCTTATGCATTGCGTGGAGCTTATAACTATAAAGATAAATACTCCTTTAACTTCACTACCCGTTACGACGGATCGAATAAAATGGGGCGAACCAATGTGGCAAGATGGTTGCCGACCTGGAACCTGTCGGCAGCCTGGGATATTGACCAAGAGAATTTCTTTAATAGAGATAACAAGATTCTTTCGCGCGCCAGACTACGGGGAACCTACGGCTTAGTGGCCAATATGGGCAATGCATCTAATTCAACTGCCGTGTTTTATAATGTTATTACCTATAGACCCTATGATGGTGAGAAAGAAGGAAAGATTAACATAAGTGGTTTGGAAAACTCGGAGTTGACCTGGGAGAAGATGTATGAGCTTAATATTGGTACCGATTTAGGTTTCTTAAATGACCGTATTGACCTGAACTTTGATTATTACAAACGTAATATATTTGATTTAATCGGGCCGATTCGTACCTCTGGAATTGGTGGACAATTTGAAAAATTAGCCAATTATGCGGATATGGAGGGGCAAGGGGTTGATATTCAGCTTGGTGGGTTTCCGTTTAAAGACCCTAATGGTTTTACCTGGCGCACACAGCTTACCCTTGGTTTTAACAAAACAAAGATTACCAAACTAAATGTAACACGCAATATCTGGAATCTGATTGCAAGTGAGGGCGGAGCAATGATCGGTAGGCCACATAGGGGCTTGTACTCGCTGGATTTTGATAAACTGGCCGCCAATGGAGGGTACCCAACCTATATTGGTACAGATGGTACTCCGGGCGAAACCTATTTTTGGTTTCAGGATACGCAGACGGATTTCCTAAAATATGAGGGACCGGTAGATCCTACACTCGCTGGGGGATATTACAACCGGCTAGACTACAAAAATTTTAGCTTATCCTTTCTGCTTAAATTTGGTTTAGGCAATATGGTGCGCTTGCAGCCTAACTATTCACCGGTCTACCTGGATATGTACAATGTCTCAAGAGAGTTGATAAATCGCTTTATTTATCACGGCGATGAGTACCTGACCGTAATCCCTTCCACACTCGATGGCTTAACAGCTGAATTTGATGTTGAGAATGCAGCTGGTAATCGTACAGCATCCGTTTACTCCTACAATGCATATAACTATTCATCTGAACGGGTTGCAAAAGGCGATTACCTCCGTCTGTCGCAAATCTCTGTGGGTTATAATATCCCAAAATCTGTGGTCAACAAAATTAAATTTAGAACAGCACAAGTAAACCTGGTCGGGAATAACCTGTGGTTAATCTACGCGGATAAAAAGCTCAATGGAGTCGATCCAGAATTTTATAGCAATGGTGGTGTGGCACTACCAGTTCCAAAACAAGTGACCTTATCTGTGAAATTAGGATTCTAAACGATTAAATTATGAAACTTACACACCTTACATATTTATTTATTTCTTCCACATTGCTATTTAGCAGTTGTAAGAAATACCTGGATCAACAACCAGATATGCGTGCCGAAATCAATACGGTTGATAAAGTCAAGAGATTGATTACATCTGCCTACCCTTTTGCCAATTATCTAGCTATGTCTGAAACTTATTCAGACAATGTGGAAGATAAAGGAGTCGGTGATTTGTATCAACCTGTGCCTGCCCTGTATCGTTGGCAAGATGTCAAAGACAGTGATACGGATAGTCCCAATAGTTATTGGAACAATTGCTATGAGGCGATTGCCGCTGCCAACCATGCCTTGGCTGCAATAGAAGCCAATGATTTTGGCAATGATATTTTAGCCTTTAAGGGCGAAGCCTTGGTCGCACGGGCCTATGCACATTTTATGCTTGTCAATTTCTTTGCAAAAGTTTACGACTATAAGAAGCCGGAAAGCAATACATCGCCCGGTATTCCTTATGTCACGGAACCGGAAACCGTAGTTATCAAAAAGTATGACCGCGGGACAGTGAAATCTGTTTATGACAATATCCGTAGGGATCTGGAGGAAGGTCTAGCGCTGCTAGATGCAAATCCAGCGGAGTGGAATGTGCCTAAATACCATTTTACACCTGCTGCTGCCCATGCTTTTGCAACACGGTTTTATTTGTTTACCGGTGAATGGCAAAAGGTGGTAGACAATGCCAACAAAATTTTTGCGGGTGGAAATTTCGCTGGAAAATTGATTCCATATAACTCCACTTTTAAAAAGATGACCTTTGAAGAAGTGCATAATGTTTTTTCTAAAGCAGATCAGCCTTATAGCTTATTGATCAATGAAACCTACAGTGGCTATCAGCGTTGGTGGAATAATCGTTACGCTATGGGAATCAATGTTTTTCAAAATATTTATAATGGGGAAACCGCAGCGGGAGCCAAGTTTTATAATTTCGGTGTATCCTACGGCGCTCCGCATTATACAACCTATATCTGGAAGGAATTCTGGTATGTGACAAATCCAACGGCCAATACAGGTTACCCAATGCTTATGGTTCCCGTCTTAATTACAGACGAGGCCTTGATGAATCGGGCTGAGGCGTATTTAGAATTGGGGAATACTGCTGCTGGTATTGCTGATTTGAATTTAATGGCAAGCAACCGAATTGACAATTACAACCCTGCTAACCACGCTGTAACCGCGGCAAAATCCAAACAATTTTTTAAGGTACAAGATGATAAGGAAGCGCTGATCCAGACCGTCTTACAGTTTAAGCACATTGGCTTTATGTCGATGGGCTTGCGTTGGTTTGATATTATTCGTAAGGGAATAACGGTTAGACATCTCCTTATTGCAAATGATGAAACGGAGAGTTATATCGAATTAAAACCAGAGGATCCGCGACGTGTTTTTCAGATCCCGCAAGAAGCAGAATTGTCAGGTGTTGAACAAAACCCAAGGTAATTTATGAAAACGATTATAAAAGCAACCCTACTGGCCGGTCTTTTGGTTGGCATATACTCCTGTACGAAAGAGGAGAAACTTAATGTAAAAATTGAAAACTACGATACATTTGTACCCGGGAAAATTGACGAATGGATCAAAACGAACTTAACCGATCCGTACAATATTGAGGTGGTCTATCGGTATCAGCGTAATATGCATGATATCAATAAGAATATAGCACCAGCCAATGAGGATAAGGTAATCCCGCAAATGGACGTTGTCATTAAAGGTTTTTTGGATATCTATAAAAAAGTTGGTGGCGTACCGTTTATAAAGACCTATACACCAAAACAGTTTGCATTGTTTGGATCAGGCGATTATGATGTAGATGGGTCGGTGAAGGGGGGGACAGCAGATGGAGGAAGGCGCATCACCTTGTACGGAATAAACAATTTTGATGAAACAAATCCCAACTCTGTCAGTGGAAATCTGCAGGTTATTCATCATGAATTTACGCACATCCTTAACCAGATGAGATTTATTCCTGGTGAGTTTGGAAAAGTATGTGCGGGGGATTATTATTCAAACTGGACGGCACAGGAGAATACCCAGGCTAAAGCAAGGTCATTGGGTTTTATCACGCCCTATTCGAGAAAGGCAATCGGTGAGGATTTCGCTGAAGTCTTGTCTCACCTGATTGTTGCGGGCCAATTGTATTATGATGATTTTGCTTACGACAGTGGCAAGGATGCGTATCCTAAATTTAAACTGAAAGAATCTATTGTAAGGGATTATATGGTTCAGAATTTTAATATTGATGTGACGCAGCTTCAGATTGAATTCCAGCGTATCATGGCTGAAAAATACCATTCTACCCGATATGAAGCAGCAACAGCTCTTAGCAACGATTATTTGGGCTCTTTGGATTGGGATATTCGAAGTACTTGGGGGCTAGAAAATACGCTTTCCAATAAACAAAAGAATCTGTTTACGGCGATCTTGGATGAACTCGGGGGCTGGACCACAAAAACGATGGCATTCAAATTCGTTTCTGCGACAAAAGCAACACTGAACATTACATTTGGTGATAAAGATAATACCTGGACTGCAGCATATGATTTTGATATCGCAAAGAATGCGGACAATACATTTAAAATCTCTAAATCTGCTACGCAAGGGACAGGGGCCATTTATGACAATGGAAATATTAGCTGGATATTGAAAGATACACAGCCCTTAATTGATTATCTAGGTAGTACGAGCTTTGCCGCGTCGTGGAAGAAAGTTGATTTAGCGGTTAATCCTAGCGATTATCTACAATATTTTATCTTGAAAGATACAAAGGATCCAAATGCAACATTGATGGGTAAAGTAAATTTGAGGAAGTATTAAATTATGAAAAAGATATTTTATTTAATGTTTTTGGTATTACTGGCTTTCAGTTGCAGTAAACCACGGGAAGTGGATCAATTATTTGGCGATCCAGATAAAAGAGTGGCCGATACCCTTGCCTATGTGAAATCCACGCTTGTTAAAGCTCCTTTTGGTTGGAAGGCCTATTTAAGCACGGAATATTCAGGTGGTTATGGCTTTTATATTCAATTTCAGGAAAATGATCGGTTAAAAATGATTGCAGATTTAGATCAAGAGACTTCATCAGAGCTCAAAGAATCCACATACAGAATCAGGCAGATCATGTACGCAACATTATCATTTGATACGTATAATTATATAACAATGTTGCAAGATCCAAACCCAGATGTGTATGGTGGTCAGCCTGGTAAAGGCATGGGGAGCGACGTTGAATTCGATTATATAAAGACACATGCAGATACTTTATTTTTTGAAGGTAGAAAATTTAAAAAATCGCTAGTTCTGATAAAAGCAAAAGAATCCGAAGCGAAAGCCTATTCAAGTAAAGGATATACGCAAGCAATTGAAAAATTCAACAAATTCTTTACTGAAAATGCTAATCCATATATTGAAGAAAACGGACAGAAATATCAAATTACAATTAATAACGATTCAAAAGAAACAGGTGCGACTACCATTCTTCCAGGAAATAAAGTAGAGAGTTCGACAGCTAAGTTTTGTTATACGTTGGACGGAATTATTTGCAATGTTGAGTCACCGCTCAAGGCGGGAAAAATTAATCTTGTAAAGATCTCTTGGGAGAGTGATAAGCTAACAGCTATTGATTCAATTGGTAGAAAATTTGAAGTAAAAAATTCCGCTCAACCATTAATTCCATTGCACCTGTTGATGGGAACAAAATACGCGAAACTATATTTACCATTTAATACATTATTGCCTGAAAACTCGCCAAAAGGAACAGAGATCTTAAATCGGTATTTCAAAGGACTGGGAAGTGGTGCGACGGGGTACGTGTTTAATTGTGGAGATATCAGTTTGGTTTGGAATCTTGCGAATAAGAGGATTTCGTTTGTTGGATTAGCCAGTCAAAATAACTGTGGCAGTGGTTGGTCAACTACTATTGTATACGACTATACCATTGATGATGCAAGTGGCGTACTGAAATTAATCAAAAGGTCAGGTGCCTCCGGTGGATATAGTGCCAAGATTATGGATCAGCTTGACGATTTTCTGCTCAATAGCAGCTTTAAACTGGAGTATGTAATTGATGGAAAAAATCTGTATGCAAAAATTGTAGGTATAGATCGACCTGATGTTGCAATGACATTTACTTTGCAATAGTACTTCTTCTACTTTCGTCCTGTGATAATGATGGATAATGTTATCACAGGGCGTTTGTATTTAATCGCAACGCTCGATTATCCTTTACCTTTGATCAAGCTTCTTCTCCTTATCAATAACGATAGAATCAACGATTGTGCAAAGTAATTTTTAGCGGAGCTGAAAGCAAGGTAATACTGAGTTTTCCACAGGGTGTTAATAACGATGTGGATAACCTGTTTTTAGACTATTTTGGATGATTTCCGTGCAAAGATGCTTCAAAGTCACCATGGCTGTGCCATTTTCCGGAGCAAGATGTTAATACTCTCCTGCTTTTAGATTGTTTAGACCTGTGTTGTCGGTATTTTGTCAAAGGGAATTTTCATTTACCCGTCTGTCCGAATCGTTCTCCGCTATCTGTTTCATTTCACCGCCCTTTCCCCCTTATTCACCGACTTTTTCCGAATGTTAATCTAAATGTAATGAAATCGTAAGCTGCGTTGTCTTAATTTTGAATCAGAATGTTGAGGGAAATGTTGCAACAAAATCAATATTCCTGCGACTACTAATAAAGAGACAATAAAAAACTAACAATATAAAGTAAAAAGATTATGAAACCATTATGATTTATTCAATAAATAAGAACTGAATAAATCTAGTAGCTTCATCACAAAAAAACAATTATAACGATGAAAACTTTAGTAAAGACATTTTTAGCAGCAGCCCTAATCGCAGTATCAACATGTACTATGGCTGCAGACCCAGGTAAAACATTGAACCTATCTACCGCAGACCTGGCGATCGATAGCTACGTTTCGGTAATAACAGAAGGCGCATCGGGTGGTGTTGAGCAACTATTTGCTTCCGATTTCAGCCAAAAGATCCAAGGCCAAACGGGACGTACCAATAAACGCTCGGAGGTAATTTCCTTCCTGAAAAAGCAAAAAGGTGAAAAACTAAACTGCACGACCAATACGGAAATCTTGGAGGAATCCGATAATTATATGGTAGCAAAGATTACCATGAAATTCGAAACATTTACAAAAACCGACCTGGTTACCTTGGTAAATGAAGCCGGAACCTGGAAGGTCACGAGTTCGGTAAACTCATACAAATAGCAACTGTTTAATTAAATTCATATGTTTATTTTTAGCCACGTCGTGATGATGTGGCTATTTTTTTTGCTTTAAAATTGACAGAGGCCTTTGTTATTAACCTCTTTTTGCAGATCAATCAATAGCTAATAAAGGAATTGCGTGAAGATATTAATCCCATTGTTGCGCTGACGTTGACAGAAATCGCCAGGCTTGGGAAAAAGCGTGAATCTTCACGATTTTAGGTTTTCCACATAGTTATTAACATGATGTGGAAAACCCCTTATGAGTAGAATCAGATATTTTATGAAGTGCGATAAAGAAATATGGAGTTAAATATTTTTTATATGCTATCGGATTTACTATACTTGCTCCATTATTTTAACAATCATGATGAAGTATCTGCATTTGACAGCCCAAGTTATTTGTTTTTTTCTGTCTACTTTATGTATATCGGATCTGTATGCTCAGGTTACTTTTACGAGTTATCATAAAAAAGATGGCGATGAAACTAAACAACGCGACTCCGCCTATTTTATGAGAACCATCCATGTGGATGCTGGAGGGAAGGAGAAAACTTATCGCATCGAAGAATTTTATCTGCGTAATGATTCCCTCAAACTTAGTGGTATCAGTAGCAATGCACTTTATCCGTTTAAATTTCAGGGACGCAAGTATGAATTTTATGAACAGGGAACTTTAAAAAGCCTGGAAAACTTTAGCAATGAAAGTGAGCTGATAGATTCGGCATTTTATCTTTATCCCAATAATAAACTGGAAAAAATTATTTTCTATCCAAGTAGCCTAGACAAAAAAGGGAAATTGCAGATAGAAAAGCCCATTTATGTCGTTTACTATGATTCGCTTAACAATAAAAAGCTGAACAATGGAAACGGTTTTATTCGGTTAAACTATGTTTGGAGCTATGAAGAGGGTGAAATGAAAAACAACTTACGGGAGGGTGAATGGAAAGGCAAAATGGGCAAGGACAGTTTCATAGAAACGTACAATCATGATCAGTTAGTGTCGGGCGTCAAAACCAAAGCGAATGGTGAAGTTTTTAATTATGATTCCACGAACTTTATGAGTCCGCCGGATTATCCCGGTGGAATTTCCAGACTGATGGGGTTTGTTAGCAGCCATTACAACTACAGCCCGGGAGCAATTAGCAATAACGTAGCGGGTATTGTGCTGATCGAATTTATCGTAGACAAAGATGGTAATATAAAAGATCCAGTTGTAAAAAAAGATCTAGGCTTTGGAACGGGGGCTGAAGGAATCCGAGTGATAAAAAAGGCCGGAAAATGGAAGCCCGGAATACAGCGTGGTGAGAGAGTTAATGTGAAATATACCATTCCAATACGGCTTAACTTATCGAGATAACAGAAGTTAAATAACAAAGAAAGCCTCCCTAATGGGAGGCTTTCTTTGTTAAAGATTATAGAACTATTTTTTCAAGCCTTCGGCACCTTGTATGATCCCTTCGACTACTGTAGGATCCTGCAACGTAGAGGTGTCTCCCAGGTTGCTGATATCTCCTTCGGCAATCTTGCGTAAAATGCGGCGCATGATCTTTCCGGAGCGTGTCTTTGGAAGGTCATTGACAAACTGGATAATATCCGGTTTGGCAATAGGACCAATGATACGCGATACTGTCTCCATGATATCCTTCTTGGTTGCTTCAGCATCCGTATGGTGATTGGCGATTACATAGGCATAAATACCCTGGCCTTTTACCGGATGTGGATAGCCAACGATCGCAGACTCCACAACGTCAGCATGCATATTAATGGCATTTTCCACTTCGGCAGTACCGATGCGGTGACCAGATACATTCAATACGTCGTCCACACGGCCTGTGATTTTGTAATACCCCTCTGGACTGCGGAAACATCCATCACCTGTAAAGTACATGTCTTTGTAAGTGGAGAAATAGGTCTGACGGCAGCGGTCATGATCTCCCCATGTCGTGCGGAGCATGCCCGGCCAAGGAAATTTGATGCACAGATTGCCTGTTACGTCATTACCTTCAATCTCCTTGCCGTTCTCGTCCATTAAAGCGGGTTGGATGCCCGGCATAGGGAACATGGCATAACTTGCTTTTTCTGGTGTAACACCAGCTAAGGAAGTGATCAGGTGCCCACCATTTTCCGTTTGCCAATAGGTGTCAACAATAGGGCAATTCTTTTTACCTACTTTCTCGTTAAACCAGTTCCAGGCTTCTTCATTGATCGGTTCACCTACTGATCCCAATACACGCAAGGACGAAAGGTTATTTTTGTCGACAAATTCATCCCCGAAAGCCATTAAAGAACGCAGTGCTGTAGGGGAAGTATAAATGATATTAACCTTAAATTTATCAACAATATCCCAGTAACGGCTTGCATCAGGGAAAGTCGGGATACCTTCAAACATCAATGAAGTTGCGCCTTGCGATAATGGTCCGTAAACAATATAGCTATGACCAGTAATCCAACCAATGTCGGCTGTACAGAAAAATACATCATTTGGCTGATACTGGAAGGTATTCATAAAGGTGTATCCAGTGTAGACCATATAGCCGCCACAGGTATGGACTACTCCTTTCGGTTTACCCGTAGATCCAGAAGTGTAAAGGATAAATAAAGTATCTTCGGCATCCATTTCCTCAGCTGGACAGGCCGGATTGCCCTGGGTTTCTACTTTCTTAATCTCATCTTCCCACCATACATCACGCCCCTTGATCATAGATACTGGTGTACGTGTACGTGTTAATACAATGACTCTCTCCACAGTATCACATTGCATCAATGCATCGTCCACAATATTTTTAAGTCCAATGGTTTTATTACCGCGGTAACTGCCATCGGAGGTTACGATCAATTTACATTCCGCATCTACGATACGGTCAGCGATCGAACGCGCAGAAAACCCTCCAAAAACAACCGAGTGGATGGCACCTATACGTGCACAGGCCAATACCGCAATCACAAGCTCAGGAACCATCGGTAAATATATACAGACACGGTCGCCCTTTTTGATGTTGTTGTTCTTTAATACATTGGCAAATTGCTCGACCTTCTGTAACAATTGTTTATAGGAAAGGATGCGGTGGGCTTCATTGGGGTCATTGGGCTCCCAGATAATTGCAGGTTTATCGCCATTTGCATAAATATGACGGTCCAGGCAGTTTTCGGTAATGTTTAATTTTGCACCTTCAAACCATTTGATATTAGGTTCCTCAAAGTTCCAGTTCAACACTTTGTTCCATTTTCTCTTCCAGAAAAAATGATCCGCTATGCTCGCCCAAAACTCCTCCGGTTGTTCTACACTTCGCTTATATTCACTTTGATATTCTTCAAATGATTTTATTTGTAGGCTCATTGTTATAGGGTTATTATGAATTATTTTAATTTATAAAGTTATCGTTGCGAAATTGTTTTTAATATTTCAATTTCGGTGTACAATTTAGCGGTTTTTGCCCATTTTATCAACAATTTGATGTTTAATATAATGTTAAACTACTTTTATCTATCAAGATTGTTATCTTGCAGCAAGATTAAACAGGCATGTTGTTTCTAAAAAAGATATTCTATATCAGCATTTATACGAATATTTTGATTGCATTGGCCGCTATGGCGCAATGTGCACTGACTTATATCCTATTTGAAAGGCCGATCAATTGGTCTATTGTTTTGGTGGAAGGCTCCGCAACATTATTGCTCTATAATTTTAGCTTATGGTGGTCCAAGCCCAAAAATCCAAAAGAATCAAAATTTGCCCGTACACGCTGGATTTTTAATAACGAGTGGCTGATGTGGCTCAATAATTTTATCGCATTGGCCGTGCTCGGTTACTGTTTGTTACAGATTCACCTGTACTCGTTTCTTTTTTTAGGCTTTATCGGGATGCTGAGCTTATTGTATGGAATGCCCTTATTTACCTTCCGTGATCGAAAGGTTGGGCTCCGGCAAATCCCCGGTGCCAAGATCTTCCATATCGCGTTGGTGTGGGTTTGTAGTAGTGTGATACTTCCCTATGTCGAACTTCTTAATAACGGGGATGTCATAGATCATTGGGTTCTCGTTGTACTTTGTGTGCTGAAATTTATATTCCTGATCATCTGTACACTACCTTTTGATATCCGTGATATTCAGCAGGACTCCTATTATCATCTGCGTACACTACCGAATATGCTAGGGGAGAAGAAAGCGAAAAATCTTACTTATACGCTGTTGTTATTACATAGTTTATTAATCCTTGTTGCGCCATATTTGCTGTGGGTCAAGTTGGGACTGGTCTCAACCAATATACTGATTTATATACTCTTAAAATTCGCCGTTTTCAGGACCAAGGACCACTACCATTATGCCTATTTACTGGATGGTAGCCTAGTCCTTCAATTTTTGATCGTAGTCGTCCTTAGTATTTGGTATTAAAATTTTGTTTGGACAAGCATGCGGTTCCTCGATCCAATATAACTGAATAACTCGAATTGCCCGTTTATGCATCGAATAACAAGGGCTTTCATTTTGTAGCCCTTGATCGACAGACAGACTCCTTTTGTTACGTATCCTGCTGCTTTAAAAATGCAATAATCTTATCTGCTGCCACTTCTGATAATTTGTAATAGCTTTCAAATGTCCAACCCGCTACATGGGGAGATAAAATGACATTATCCCTGCTGATAAGGTCTGGATACCAGCTCTGTTCTGCCAGTTTTGGGAATTTTTCAACGGGGAGTACGTCAAAAGCTGCCCCTAGGATGCTGCCCTTGTCAAGACCATTCAATACAGCGGGAACCTGTACAATACCACCCCTGGCGCCTAGGAGGAAAAAGATAGCTTTGTTAAACTTTGATAAATAGATGTCATCAATCATTCCTTTTGTCTCTGCGGTTAAGGGGATATGGAAACTAATAATATCAGCTTGTTCGTAAATAGTTTCCATACTGGCCTCAACAGCATATTGGTCGCTGTAGTCCATACGATATTTATCGTAAGCCAGTACGTTCACGTCAAAACCAGAAAGCTTTTTGGCCATTGCCATACCATTGTGGCCATAGCCCACCAAACCAACTGTACGGCCCTTAAGTTCATAGCCACGGTTGGCTTCGCGCAACCATTGGCCAGTCCTTACTTGTCGATCGCCGCGATTGAGGTTGTTCATCAAACTCAGTAACATTCCGATCATATGTTCTCCTACGGCATCCCGGTTACCTTCATTGGCGGGAATTAATGCTATGTCTTTCTGGGCTGCAATTTCATCATCGATATTATCCATTCCGGCTCCAGCACGTGCGATAAAGCGCAGATTCGGTGCTAAGTCAAAGAATACTTTGTCTACCTGAAATTTGGAACGGATGACCAGGCCTGAATAGTTCGCAATAATCTTTTCAGATTCCGTACGGTCAATATCTGGGCGGTAATCATAAGTGATGCCCGCCTGCTCAAATTTCTCCAACATAATTTCGTGGATGTCATCGACAATCAAAATATTAGTTTTCATTCCTTTAAATTTGCTTTTTTGTAATGAAGCGATCAGATTTATTTTTACCTTATGTTATTCCCAACAACTCAGCCGAATACTTCTGGCTCTGATCACCCTCGATTGATGGAATAGATCATGATCGTTCATGATTACGGTTTATTTGCATAAAATCTACTGACAATAGTTTGTTTAGCCGTTGTTGCTTAAGACTATTGGGTAGTATTCTCATCATAAAATTGCGAATACCGATCAAAAAAGGATTTTGCCATTGAGCGATTTTTCCGATCTGCCAAGACGTGTTACAGATATAGTTGACACGGTCCAAGCGACGTTTTTCAAATTGGGCAAATGCTTGTTGGATCGATGTGCTTGTTTTCAGTTCATCCAGCAGTACAGCAACATCCTCAATCGCCTGACAGGCACCTTGCCCCAAATTGGGCGTTGTAGCGTGGCCCGCATCTCCGATCAAAAGAATATTGTCAAAAGCGAGCTGCCCTAACGGTGCGATATCAATAATGTCGTTCCAGATCAGTTCAGCATCCTTAGTCTCTGATAGAATCGTTGGAATCGGATCGTGGTATTCTTTGAAGTTGTTGAATAATTCTGCGGTGGTCCATTTTTTTAATGCATTGTTTTGAGCTATGCTATTGATACAGGCGTACCAATAAATACGGTTGCCAACAAGCGGAGTCATGCCAAACCGACCCTTTGCCCCCCATGTTTCGGTGCTTTTTTTGAGCTGGATACTGCTGTTATCTATTGTTGCCCGCCAGCAGGTGTAACCTGAGTAACGGGGGGTAGACGCTGGGATTAGCTGTTGACGTAGCAATGAATGTACACCATCAGCAATAAGTAATGCTGCGCCAACGACCTGGCTTCCATCCGTAAAATGAATGCAGACTTTTTCCCCTAACCGTTCAAAGGACGTCGCACGTTTGCCGAGATGAATATGGCTTTCGGGAATTTTTGATAAGAGAAACCGGTGTAGATCAGCTCGGTGTATGGCGAAGTTGTCCTGTTTGTATTTTTGGCTGATTGATCTGGTATTGGGCTCGACCAAAATATTTCCCTTTTGATCCAAGACATTATAAGAACCTAGATAATGTCCGATTTGACTGATTTCATCTTTTAATCCCAAGTGATCTAAAGCCTGCATGGCATTGGCTGCAAGTCCAAAACCCGCTCCAATACCTTTAAGTTCAGCTACACTTTCATAAACATGGGCTTCAATTCCTAATTTTTGGAGGCCTATCGCTGCGCACAGTCCGGCGATCCCACCACCAATAATAATAAAAGTGTTATCTGTGGAATCCATATCAGAGGCAATTTGCGATCTCGTTGGTCAAGCTGACGAAATCATCGACAGTCAACCGTTCTGCCCTTAATTCATAAAGCGGATTATCGGACATCTTATCTTTCGGAACTACACCTGAAAGGGAGTTGCGTAAAGTTTTACGGCGCTGGTTGAATCCAGCTTTAACGACCCGCCAAAATAACTTTTCATCACAGGCGAGTTGTTCACGGTCATTTCGGGTCATGCGGATGACCCCTGATAATACCTTGGGTGGAGGGTTAAATGCGCCAGCCTTTACCGTAAAGAGGTATTCAACTTTATAGTAGGCCTGTAAGAACACGCTCAGGATACCATATTCCTTGCTGCCCGCCTTCGCGGTACAGCGCTCAGCGACTTCTTTTTGAAACATACCGGCCATCTGAACAACACGTTGACGTTCGTCCAGAATTTTGAAGAGAATCTGAGAGGAAATATTATAGGGAAAGTTGCCGATTACTGCCATCTTTTCACCGAAATAGTGTGAAAAGTCAAGATTTAGAAAATCGCCATGGATCAATCTTTTTCCCAATTGGGGGTATTTGTCATCCAAATAGGCAATCGACTCATCATCAACATCGATCAGATAGGTCTCATATTCTTCTTTCTGTAATAAAAAATCAGAAAGGACACCCATGCCCGGACCGACTTCGAGTACCTGGCTGAAGCCCAGTTTAGGATCCAATGCTTCTACTATACGTTGGGCCGCATTCTTATCGTTTAAGAAATGCTGTCCTAAATGTTTTTTTGCTCTAACTGTACTCATAGTGCAAAATTAGAAATTTAAAAGCTTTATAAAGTAAAAAGTCAAAATTAAAAAGCAGAGACAGTTTGTAAGCCATGGGCTTGTCTGACCAAAATCTCAATACTCAGATCTAACTGCTCAATACTAAAAAAAAATCCCTATTTTTGATTCAAAGCATTTAAAAAGGATGAGTGATAAACTAAAAATCGGAATTACCGTAGGGGATATTAACGGCATTGGACTTGAAGTAATTATTAAATCATTGGTAGATCAACGTATGTGTGATTTTTTTACGCCAATTGTTTATGGAAATACAAAAGTTGCCTCGTTTCACCGAAAAGCGATAGGAATAAACGATTTTAGTTTCAATGTCATCAATGATGCTGAACAAGCCCATCCCAAAAGGGCAAATATGATCAACTGCTGGCAGGAAGATGTCAAGATTTCTTTGGGCGAGGAGAACGAAATTGGCGGAAAATATGCTTTTTTGTCTCTGGAGCGGGCGATTGATGATTTGAAAGCCGGTAAAATTGATGCGCTGGTAACTGCCCCGATCAATAAGCATAATATTCAGCAGGAAGGGTTTCAATTTCCTGGTCATACCGAATATTTACAGGCCAAAGTTGAAGCTGATGACGTGCTGATGTTTATGGTCTGTGACGAGCTGCGCATTGGTGTGGTGACAGGGCATATTCCTCTACATGAAGTAGCTGCAAATATCACTGAAGAGGCGATACTGAAAAAACTGGCTCTCATGAACGAATCTCTAAAAAAGGATTTTTGGGTGGAGAAACCCAAAATAGCCGTTTTAGGCCTAAACCCACATGCAGGAGATCACGGAATTATCGGTACTGAAGACGACCAGATTATTCGACCAACAATAGAAAAAGCAAATGAGCAGGGTATTTTCTGTTTTGGTCCCTATCCAGCTGACGGTTTTTTTGCCAAAGGAGCTTATGAAAAATTTGACGCAGTATTGGCCATGTATCACGATCAAGGGTTGATTCCATTTAAACATATAGCCAAAGGTGGCGGAGTAAATTATACTGCAGGACTACCTATCGTGCGTACTTCACCGGATCATGGTACCGGTTACGATATAGCCGGTAAAAATATAGCCTCGCCAGGATCATTTGTCGAAGCAATTTTTACTGCTGTCCATATTGTAAAACGCCGCCGGGAACAAGCTGAGCTATTAAAAAATCCATTGGCCTTCCGCAAATTGTCCAAAGATCGGGATTAGGGAGAGCAATAATTGCCGTTTTTTAATGTATAGCTTTATAGAGGTCAAGTTAGAGATGACGAGAATCATAGCTGTTATTAAGGGTTATAATGAATCCTGAGTGACAAGGTAAAGTGCATCTTATCTGCATACAGCTAGTACGGCCAAGCTCCCAATTCTAATATCTCAATACTTATTACTAAAAAAAGTATTACTTTTGCAAACTGTTTGGTTTTTACCCGCTGTTCTAACTATGTGCGATAATTTACAACATCCAATATTTTCTATTATCAAAGAGCTCGCCGAGCAGACAAATACCGAGTGTTATGTCATTGGTGGGTATGTACGCGATTATATAATGAAGCGTCCGTTTAAGAATGATGTAGATATTGTTGTTGTGGGAAGCGGTATTGAATTTGCGGCCTTGTTGGGTGAAAGACTGCATACCAAAGTTGCTGTCTACAAAAATTTTGGAACAGCAATGCTCGTGTTTGAGGGCTTGAATGTAGAGTTTGTGGGTGCACGGCGGGAATCTTACCGCGCCAATTCGCGAAAACCGATTGTAGAAGATGGTACCTTGACCGATGATCAAAACCGTCGTGATTTTACCATCAATGCCATGGCTTTTTCATTGAATAAGACAGACTACGGTGCTTTGGTAGATCCATTCGATGGCGTAAATGATCTTGAACATCGTATTATCCGAACACCGCTCGATCCAATAGAAACTTTCTCGGATGATCCCTTACGTATGATGCGTGCGATCCGTTTTGCAACCCAACTAAATTTTAAGATTGATATTGAGGCCATTAAAGCGATAACAGAGACAAAAGACCGCATCAAAATCATTTCGAAAGAACGGATTATCGATGAAATCAATAAAATCATTCTTTCACCGAAACCCTCGCTAGGTTTTAAATATCTTTTTGATACAGGTTTATTGGAACTGATTTTCCCTGCCATGTGCAACTTGCATGGCGTGGACATTATTGATGGAAAAGGGCACAAAGATAATTTCTACCATACGCTGGAAGTGTTGGATAATGTGTGCGAACTGTCGGATGACCTCTGGTTGCGCTGGGCCGCTATTATGCATGATATTGCCAAACCGGCGACAAAACGTTTTGATAAGAAGATAGGCTGGACATTTCACGGGCATGAAGACCGTGGGGCACGGATGGTGCCGAAGCTTTTTGCCGAATTGAAACTGCCGCTGAATGAGAAGATGAAATTTGTACAGAAACTTGTGCAACTGCACCTTCGTCCGATAGTTCTGGCACAGGATATTGTGACGGACTCCGCTGTCAGACGTTTGTTGTTTGAAGCAGGTGATGACATTGATGCCCTGATGATGTTATGTCATGCCGATGTGACAACGAAGAATGAGTTTAAAAAGAAAAAGTACCGCCAGAATTTTGAACTTGTCAAACAGAAACTAAAAGATGTGGAAGAACGTGACAAGATCCGAAACTGGCAGCCACCGATCAGCGGCGAAGATATTATGACGCTTTTTGGATTAACACCGGGGCGTGTTGTCGGGCAGTTGAAAAATCTGATCCGTGAAGCTATTTTGGAAGGTGAAATTCCAAATTCCAGGATCGAAGCTTATCAATATCTGGTAAAAAAAGCTGGAGACATGGGCTTGGCGGTCAAACAAGAAATCCCGTTGGAAATTTCCAATTCTTAAAATATAGTATTAATTTTAAACTGCTAAAAAGAAGAATACATAGAAGATGGCAATTTATAGATTTAGAGTTACTTTTGAAGATTATGAAGATGTATATCGTGAAATAGATATGCCTTCCAAAAGTACATTTTTAGACATGCACGAGGAAATCCATAAAACGACAGGTTATGCGGCGGATGCTTCTTCCTCTTTTTACGTGAGCAATGACCAATGGAAAAAAGGAACAGAAATTGCTTTTAAGCCAATACAGCGAAAAAGAGATGCAGAGGTCCTGTTAATGGAGAATATTCGCCTGAGTAAGTTTATCGATGATCCGCACCAAAAGTTTTATTATATCTATAATTTTGACCGTCCTTATGATTTTCAGGTTGAACTGATCAAGATCCTAAAGGAAGAAGCGGGCAAGGAATATCCGGCATTGTTCAAATCTGTTGGTCAAGTACCTAAAACAATGACAGCTGCTAATTTCCCTGTGTCCGATTCAGTCGAAGAAGATGAATATGTTGAAGAAGACGACACGCAATATGGTGTGGATGACGAGGACGAATTAGATGGCTTTGACAGTGAAGACGAAGATGAGGAGGGTGAAGGCGAAGAAGAACGTGAAGGATCCAACGGCTACGAAGACGAATATTAATTGAAAATGCTTTCAATGCATCTTTGCGCATTTGAAGCAGATATTATGGCAAAAAAGAAAACACTGATAGCCATTGTAGGTCCGACTGCTGTTGGAAAAACTGCAATGGCTATTTCATTGGCTCAATATTTCAATACCGAAATTATTTCTGCCGATTCCCGGCAGTTCTATCGTGAGATGAGCATTGGCACAGCAAAACCGGATTCGGAAGAACTGGCTAGCGCTCCTCACCATTTTATAAATTCACATTCCATTACGCAAGATTATTCCGCGGGGGATTTTGAACGGGAGGCTTTGCTCAGATTGGATGAACTTTTCAAGCAGCATGATGTGGTTATCATGGTTGGCGGATCTGGGCTTTTCGTGCGGGCACTTTGTGAGGGATTAGATGATCTTCCTAAAGCAGGGGATGAGGTCCGTGAAAGGCTCAACAACGAAATGATCCAACTGGGACTTGAACAGATGAAGGAGCGATTAAAAACAATTGATCCGACCTATTATCAAGTAGCCGACGTAGATAATCCACAGCGCGTGGTTCGTGCTTTGGAAGTATTTGAGGCAACAGGTAAACCCATGTCATTCTATCATAAAAAAGACATGGAGAAAAGACCATTTGATATCTTGACAATAGGCTTAAATATGGATCGCTCCCAATTGTATGCCCGGATCAATTTTCGGGTAGATCGGATGATGGAAACAGGATTGTTGGCCGAAGTAAAGTCATTGGCTCCTTTTAGGAATAAACCGGCTTTGTTGACGGTAGGTTATGCGGAGTTGTTCGACTACCTTGATGGAAATATCAGTTTGGAAGAAGCTGTGGATAAGATCAAGCAAAATTCAAGGCGTTACGCAAAGCGGCAGATTACCTGGTTTAAAAAATATGGCGAAACCTCTTGGTTTCAACCTACTGAGACTGCTGCGATTATTGAGTTTATAAACAGCAAGCTAGCTGATGACAATGAAAAGAGCTAGTTGTATCTAATGACAATCTATCAAGGGACTTAAGCCAATAAACCGGGATGGGATTGTGCGCTGATCCCTTAACGAAAAAATGAGTCAATAAAAGACAAACAAGCGTAAAAAAAGGCAGTTGGTAATCACCAACTGCCTTTTTTTATTGCGGATAACCTGTTTATTTTACCAGGTAGTTCCATCCAAATGGATCATCTACTTTGCCGTAGCGTAATTCATTCAGGTAATTTAATACTTTATTGGAGAACTCGCGGCCTTCTACCGGCGGCAGGTTATAATCTTGTCCTTCAAATCCAATACGGCTAATGTGCGTAATTGTTGCAGCTGTTCCCGCAGCAAATGCTTCAGTCACTGTTCCTGCCTTGATGCCATCGATAAGCTCCTGTACGGATACCTTACGCTGTTCGGTTTTATAACCCCATTTCTCCGCCAATTCCATAATTGTACGGCGGGTTACACCATGTAAGATGGTGTCACCGTGAGGCGTAATGATGGTATCACCGATACGGAAAATTAAGTTTGCAGTACCGGCTTCTTCGATATACTTGTGCTCAGCGGCGTCAGTCCACATGATTTGATCGTAGCCTTCATCGTTAGCCAATTGCGTCGGATAAAGCGATAGTGCATAATTACCCGCATTTTTCGAGAAACCAACACCACCTTCAGCAGCACGGGTATAGTAAGTTTCAACTTTTAAACTGATTGGTTTACTATAATAAGCACCTACTGGCCCAGTGATAATGATAAATTTGTATGATTTGGATGGGTGCACGCCTAAGGCACCTTCAGTACCAAACATAAATGGACGTATATATAAAGAAGAACCTTCTTTAGCCGGAACCCAATTACGGTCAATATCCAATAGTTTGTTTAGACCATCCATAAAAATTTCTTCAGGAACCTCTGGCATCTGAAGACGTGCTGCAGATTTGTTAAACCTCTCCCAGTTTCTGTCGGGGCGAAAGATACTCACTGTGCCATCGGCGAATTTATAGGCCTTAATCCCTTCAAAAATTGCTTGACCATAATGTAAAGCTGACATCGAAGGACTTATGCTGATATCTCCGTAAGGGACGATGCTGACATCTTTCCATTCACCATCATCATAGTCTGCGACCAGCATGTGGTCGGATAATATCTTTCCGAATTTTAGATTGTCGAAATCTACTTGCGAGAGTCTTGAATTTTGAGTTGGCTCTACGCGAATTGAATAGTTCTCTGTCGCGTTCATCTTATTTTTTATATTACTTAGGCTAAGTTAGGAAAAATTGAAATATAAAATGCACTTTGCTATGATAATTTCCCGTTCAGAAAAATGCCTTTTATTTCGGACAGTCATTCTCCAATTTACTACACTTCCCCTATGAAATTGAAAAATAATGGGGGCGAATCTCCAAAAGAGTGTCGCTGTTGATTAAATGTATTAATTTTATGTTAATTAATGCTATTTCTTAATTTATGGCATAAAGTTTGGCAATAAAGACTGCGATCACGGATGGGCAATGGATCGCTTAGCGCTGTAAAATCACTTATCATAAAATAAACTTAGTATGGAATTGACTCACCGTCTTAACAAAAGCAATGAAGTAACATCGGGTGAAACTCGCGAATTGTTACAGCGGGATGTTGAAATTCAAAAGAAAGGTATTTCTGTGAATTTTATCCTTGGTTTTTTTGTGTTTTTGTATAAAACTGCAATCAAACCCTAAAACAAGAAGAGATTAGCCAAGATGATATCGTCAAGATCTTGGCTAATCTCCCAAAGTATGATCTTCCGGTCAGCTCTCCAAAATTCTTAAAAGTGGATCCAGATATTCTCTATTATTACTCAATCGAGGAACCTTATTCTGTCCACCCAATTTGCCTCTGGATTTCATCCACTTATAAAAGGTATCTGCCGGTGCATTATGAACGACTGGCGGTCGAAGTGCCATGTTCTTAAATCGTTTTGCATCGTAATCCGAATTGATTTCCCGCAGCTTGGCGTCCAGTATTTCACAAAAACGATTAAAATCATTTGGCTGCTGTTCAAATTCGATGACCCATTCGTGTGCTCCAGCTTCGGCATCTTTAAAATATACTGGCCCTGCGGTATAATCTTTTATACGTGCATTTGTTAATTTGCTGGCTTCGGCAAGTGCTTGTTCGGCATTGTCAACGATTACTTCTTCACCAAATGTGTTGATGAATTGTTTTGTACGTCCGGATATCTGAAAACGGTAGGGCGACAAGGAAGTGAATTTGATCGTATCACCTATTTTATAGCGCCATAGGCCAGCATTGGTAGAAATAATCAAGGCATAATTCTTGCCGATTTCTACCTGATCCAGGCGTAGCGTAGCGGGGTTTTCCTCATGCATGCGTTCCGTGGGCAGGAATTCGTAATAAATTCCATAATCCAACATGAGCAGAAGGTCTTCGGAATCCGATTCATCCTGCAAACCAAAATACCCTTCCGAGGCATTATAGTTTTCCAGGTAGTACATTCTGTCCGAAGGAATAAGCTTATGGAACTGCTCGCGGTAGGGTTTAAAGCTCACGCCGCCATGACCATAAAATTCCAGATTTGGCCATACTTCCAGGAGGTTGTCCTTACCTGTGATTTCCAATATACGTTTGGCCATGACAATATTCCAGGTTGGTACACCGGCCAGGCTGGTGACATTCTCTTTAATGGTAATCTGCGCGATTTGCTCAATTTTCTCTTCAAAATTCGGATTTAAAGTGACCTCCATATTGGGAGTCCGTTTGAATTCCGCCCAAAAAGGAAGATTGCGGATCAGGATGGATGATAAATCACCATAATAGGAGTCCGGACTAAAGTTGTTGATCTGGGAGGAGCCGCCAATGACAACAGATTTTCCTGTAAAGACGCGGTTTTCAGGCCTATTGTGGCAGTATATCGTCAACATATCCTTTCCACCTTGAAAGTGACATTCTTCCAAGGCCTCTTCGCTCACCGGTATAAATTTGCTGCGGTCGGAGGTTGTCCCAGATGATTTTGCAAACCATTTGATGTCAGAAGGCCACAGAATATTCTGTTCACCTTTGATCATCCGATCGACGTAACCTTTGATATCGTCATAGTCCTGTATAGGTACACGCTCTTTGAAGATTTCGGGTGTAAGTATACTGGTGTAATCGTACTTCTTTCCCCATTCCGTCGCCTCGGCAGTGGAAATTAAACTCTGGAACCATTCTTCTTGTACATCGTGGGGATACTTCATGAAAAGCTCGATCTGATGAATCCTTTTTTTCATGAACCAAGTAAAAATGGAGTTTAATAGGGCCATAGAGAGTATTCGTTATGCTTTAAAATTTTTTCCTTCTTAATTCAAAATGACGACCGAGGTAGAATTTACGTGCCAGCTCATTATCGGCAATTTCTTCCGGTGTGCCCGTAAGCATAATCTTTCCTTCGGTCAAAAGATAAGCTCTGTCCGTAATGGACAAGGTTTCCTGTACGTTGTGGTCGGTGATGAGGATACCAATATTACGTGTTTTGAGTTTCGCAACGATCGTCTGTATTTCCTCTACGGCAATCGGGTCAACCCCCGCAAAGGGCTCATCCAATAAGATAAACGATGGATTTGCCGCTAGGGCCCTGGCGATTTCCGTACGGCGGCGCTCACCCCCGGACAAAAGGTCACCTCTATTTTTACGGACGCGGTGCAGGCTGAATTCGGATAACAGTTCTTCCAGCTTGGCCATGCGTTCTTCTTTGTTGGGGTAATGGATCTCCAATACTGCAAGGATATTATTTTCCACAGATAATTTTCGGAAGACAGATGCCTCCTGAGCCAAATAGCCTATTCCGCGTTGCGCACGCTGGTACATCGCGTCCTGTGTGATCTCCAGGTCATCCAGGAATACTTTGCCCTCATTGGGTTTGATCAGTCCAACAATCATATAGAATGATGTTGTCTTTCCGGCACCATTTGGCCCCAATAACCCGACAATTTCTCCTTGCTCCACATGAAAGGAAACGTTGTTCACAACTGTACGTTGTTTATATTTTTTTATGAGATGTTCTGCCTTTAAAATCATCTTCTTGATCTATCTTTTCGCTGTATTGTTCTTTCCTTAAGCATCTATTCCTTTTCAGTTGTCAAAAAAAATCAGCTAACACTGAATCTGATATGGAAATTGCTGTTGGAACATTTTCGTACAAATCTATGGTAAATATATTTAATATCTTTTTAGAATTATGTATTTAGATGCTAGTATTTAGATCTGAAGAGTGCAGCTATTTTAAGAATCTAATTATACGCATTATTCAAATTAAAACCTTAATATTGGATTCCTTTGATATTTAGTTGCAAGTTTCTTTTATTGCGCCACACATTCTCTTCGATGCTATAACAGATGTCGAAACTTTGTCCTGAATTGATATGGTCAATATGTTCTGCTAATCCAAAACCGATGCAATCAAAAGATGCGGAATCTTCCTGGACAACGGTCATTTTTAAATGATTTGTACCTACAGGGAAAGCCGGTCCCACTGAACTCACCTTTTTGCTCAGGAAAATTGGCGACTCATTTTGCGGGCCGAAAGGTTCAAATTGTTGAAGGATACGGAAAAACTTGGCGTCTATATCTTTCAGATGAAGCTTAGCATCGATCTGGATCTCCTGTGTCAGCATTTCGGGGCTAATCCGTCGGGCGACAACTTCTTCAAAGCGATCTTGAAACAGACTGACATTTTCCAATGACATCGTCAGGCCTGCAGCATATTTATGACCTCCAAATTGCTCGAGCAGGTCAGCGCATTCGCTCAGTGCTTCATATAAATCAAATCCGATCACCGATCGACAGGAACCCGCGATATGGCCATTTGTTTCCGTCAATATAATTGTGGGGCGGTAATATTTTTCGGTCAATCGCGAAGCGACAATACCGATGACCCCCTTATGCCAGTCGGATTTGTATAATACGGTAGATTTTCGGCTCTTGAGAACAACGTTGTCTTCAATCAGCGCCAGCGCCTCTTCGGTTATTTTGAGATCAAAATCTTTGCGGACATTGTTTTGGTCATCAATGCTCGAACTAAAGTCTTTTGCTTCCTGTAAAGATTTTGAAATTAATAACTTGACAGCATCTTTGGCATGGTCAATGCGGCCAGCTGCATTGATGCGTGGGCCGATCTGAAAAACAATATCATTGACCGTAAATATTTTTGTTCTATTATTGGATAGGTCAATCAATGCTTTTAATCCCACACAGGGATTAGAGTTGAGCTTGATCAGTCCGAAATGGCTTAAGATCCTATTTTCGCCCGTAATTGGGACGATATCTGAGGCAATACTGACGGCAACCAGGTCTAAAAACTGATAACAGGTATTGATATCCATGCCATTGGTCAGAATAAAAGCCTGGATGATCTTGAAGCCGATACCACAACCCGAAAGTTCCTTATAGGGATAATCACAATCTGCGCGTTTTGGATCCAATACGGCAAAAGCCTTTGGAAGTTCTTCACCAGGAAGATGGTGGTCGCCAATGATAAAGTCGATCCCCTTTGTGTTGGCATAGTCGATTTTATCAATAGCCTTAATCCCACAGTCCAATGCGATAATTAAAGAAAAACCATTGGCAGCGGCGTAATCAATGCCCTGGGTGGATATGCCATAGCCTTCCGCGTAACGGTCGGGAATATAAAATTCCAATTGACTATGAAATTCTCTGAAAAAGCTATAGACTACAGCGACAGCGGTGGTACCATCCACATCGTAATCACCATAGATCAGGATCTTTTCTTTGTTGCCGATAGCCTGAATGATTCTGGCGATGGCCTTTTCCATATCCTTCATCAAAAAAGGATCGTGCAAATCGGACAATTGTGGTCTAAAAAACTGTTTCGCTTCGTCAAAACTTCCAATTCCCCTGTTGACGAGCAACTCCGCTAACACAGCGTTGATATTTAATTCCTCGCGCAGTTTGTTGGTTATTTTGACATCAGTTTTAGATTTTAGTACCCACCTTTTTTGCATATCTTTGCACAATATTTTAAGTGTAAATATACGTTTTAAGGCTGGACTTACCTAATTCCTAAACCCGGTATTGACCACCCGTTGCTTAACGTGCATATTCCCAATGTTTTAAATATGGTACAGGCATATTCTTTATATGAAGGTTCTTTTTCCGTTGATAAAAGTAGAAAATTTGTTCCTTTTGATCCTTCTGTAGATGACCCAAAAGATCGCCCGGGATCCATGTTTATCCATGTCCACCCTTTTTTGATCAAAACTACGTCAGGTATTGTGCTCTGTGATACCGGCCTGGGGCATACCGATGACCGCTGTGTGCTGAAGTTGCACAACAATATCCGCAAATTGGGGTATGAACCCGATGATGTAAAATATGTGTTGATGTCACATTTGCATAAAGATCATGCCGGCGGTATGGTAAGTATGGAAAGTGGCTCCCCTCGCATTGCATTTCCAGAGGCTGAATATATTGTGCAGCGGGGAGAATGGGAGGATGCCTACTCCGGAATTTCCGCGTCATACCGTACCGAGATTTTTGATGTGGTCCAACGGAGTGGAAATCTTGTGTTGGTCGAAGGTGAGGGCCAGGTAAACGCGGAGATCAGCTATTCGCATAATGGCGGACATACAGCACATCACCAGGCCTTTCATATCTGTAGCAACGGACAGCATTATTTTTTCGGAGGTGATGTACTGCCTGAGCCAGAAGAAATTGTTCATAACTACGTCGCTAAATACGATTTTGACGGAAGACGCTCCAAAGAGCTACGGCAAGTGTACTGGGAAGCGGGAGCTCCAGCGGGTTGGATCTTCCTGTTTTATCATTCCAAAGGGATTACCCTTGGACGTGGCCAACAACGTCCAGATGGTAGCTACAAACTGATCGAGGCAAAGTAAAAATAAAGCAGCTGAAAATAGATCATATACCAATCAAAAAGCCTCATGGATGTTGAGATCCATGAGGCTTTTGCGTAAGGCTTAATATCCGGCATTCTGCGGGAAAGCAGCACCAGTATTGCTGTCAATGACTTCCTGTGGGATAGGCCAAAGAATAAATTCTTTTTTGACCACATCTTTAGATTGTGGGTTAAGTGCCTGTACACGGCGTAGGAAAACGTCTGCTCCGAAACGAGATAATGTCATTCTGCGCATTTCTTCGCCCATAAGCTCTCTTGCACGTTCATCCAATATAAAATCTTCGTTGATTGCCGAGGTATTTATTGGTGAGGCTTTGGCCCGGGAGCGCACAATATTGATGGCATCTTTTGCTAGGTCCGGTTTATTCGCCCGCATGTATGCCTCGGCCAATAAAAGATAAGTTTCTGCCAATCGGATTTTGACCCGATCTTTCATGTTACCTTCAAATGCCGGGTTTGCTGCGGTTTTCCCATAGAAAAATTTGGTAATGGTTGGAAATACATTGCCAGAAGACATTATGGCATCGGTTAGCTCAACCTTTTTGCCATAAAGTTCAGGAACGGAAGGATCATTATAATACCAGTCCCGTTTGATATTGTAAGGTGAATTTCTAACGTCTTGTTTTTCATAACTATCCAACCACCATTGGTAAGGGCGTACGTGGCCAAGACCCCTACCGCCTAGTGAGTCGGCAAGGGCAAAACCTTTTTGTTGGGAATAAAAAGGAACCCATGCACGTTTGCTCCAGTCGGTATAATTGTCTCCACCTCCCTGGGTATTGTATTCCAGCTGAATTGCCCATATAGTTTCTTGATTGCCAGACGAGCGATTTTGATTGTTTTCGATAAACATATCATGGAAATAATCACCCGCTTTATCTTTCTCCGCTCCAAAGCGTTGATCGTTCAGTTTAAAATAACCGCTTTGAATGACCTTATTTGCTGCTTCTGCAGCGAGGTCAGGCTGTCCTGCCTGGATATAAGCCTCTGCAAGGTAATGCAATGCGGCCCATTTTGTCAATTTCCCTTCCTGTACAGTCCCAGGGTTGTCCGGAAGGTTGTCTCCAGCATATTTGAGGTCGTCAATCATATGTGCCAAGACTTCAGCTTTCGCTGTACGGGTAAAATCGCGTCGTGGTGTTGCTGACACCTTGTCTACCCAAGGCACATCGCCATAGAGGTTGATCAAATAACGATAGCTATATGCACGGAAAAAACGGGCTGTAGCTTCCACACGTTTTGGATCATTCTCCTTGTCAGTCCATTGGATTGTGTTTTTAGTTAATGCTTCCAGGATAATATTGGTATTGCCGATAAAACCATAGGCATACTTCCAGTAATTGCGTACATAAGACGAAGCTGGGTTTAGGCTATAATTGCTAAAAGGTGCCAAAGTTGCATCGGTTCCTGTAGTTTTAATCGCGACAATGTCTGTACCGACCTGTAGAGCCTCCTGTGGGGTCGCCCCCTGAGAGAAGATGCTGTTGTTCCAGGTCCAGAATTCCATGCGGGCGTAAGCATAAAGGCCGTTCAATCCAGTTTCGAAACCTTTTGTATTGATGTATGTATTATCTGGCGATTGAAAACTGCTGGTGTCTTCGTTTAAAAAATTTTTGCTGCAACCGCTAATGACTAAGCTTATACCGGCAATGACTGCATATAAAGTTGTATTTTTTTTCTTCATGATGTAGAGATGTTAAAATTGAACATTTAATCCCAATGAGACTGTCCGGGCAACAGGATAGGGGTAGGCAATATTTGTTGTCGTTGGATTTCCTGTTGTTGAACTGACACCCAATGCTTCCACATTATATCCTTTTATCTTGGAGAATGTGTAGACATTGCGGGCGTTGATAAATGCTCTGACAGAGGAAAGATTCAAACGTTTTAAAAAGTCACCTTCAAATGTATAACCTAAACTCAGATCACGGATCCGCCAATAGGCTGAATTGATGTAATAAGTATGGTTGTTGACAGGTGTGTAACCTGGAGAAGGTATGTCTGTACTTGGATTCTGTGGGGTCCAATAGGGCATATCTGCGAGATAATTAGCTCCATTGTTCGGTAAAAAACGCTCTATATTTTTAAAATCATCCACTTTTGTGCCGCCAAAAGCACCGTTCATAAAAATGGAAAGAGAGAAATTTTTGTACGTAAAATCATTGCCGATACCAAGAGTGTAGGGTGAAATTTTGTTGCCCATGACCGTGCGGTCACTCGCATCTATTTTACCATCGTTATTTAAATCAGCTAATTTCGCATCACCTGGTTTCGCTTTCGGCTGATAAGAGTTCGCAATATCCTCACCTTCCTGCCATACCCCAATCACTTTGTAATCATAAAAAATACGAATCGGTTTACCGATAAGCCAAGCATTTGTCAAATCATCCTTACCATCTGCACGCAATTTGGTTATCTTATTGTTATTGTATGCAAAATTAGCTGTTGTATTCCATTGGAAATTGTCATTTTTGACGTTAACAGCATTCAATGTGATTTCAAATCCCTTATTGGAGGTTTCACCAATATTATTCAAAATCGTATTGTATCCATTCATCACCGGTACTTGTTCACTCAGTAAGAGATCTGTTGTCTTGGATGTATAATAGTCAATTGTTCCCGAAAGACGATTTTGAAGAATGCCAAAATCTAAACCGACATTTAAAGATGAAGTAGTTTCCCATGTCAGATTGCTCCCACGGCCATTGAAATTCATCACTAGCCCTTTGACAGGGTCTAATCCATAGATGTAGTCTATATTCGTCAAACGATCATAGGTCTGATAGGGAGATACCGCCTGATTTCCGTTTTTACCATACGAAACCCGCAGTTTTAGCAGATCAAAGTATTCTTGCACACTCCCTTCTTTGGAAATGACCCATGCCCCGGCGACAGAAGGGAAGAAAGCATACCTGTTATCAACAGAAAACGCGCTATAACCATCCGAACGGCCTGTCAAAGTTAGTAAGTAACGATCTTTGAATGAATAGTTGATCCGTCCCATATAAGAAATCATCGCGGTGTTCTCCAGCTTCGATTCCATTTTTAGGTTTTTTGAAGCAGAAGCCATGTTATTGTAGCCGGCGTCCGAAACAAAATCATCGCCAGTCATTTTAGATGTCTTGAGATTGGTCTTTTGCGAGGAATAAAGTCCGACCACGTTAATTTTATGATCACCAAAACTCCGGTCGTAAGTTAGGAGATTCTCCCATGTCCAATCCCAGAAATGATCATTTTTTATTTCTCCCCGTCCATTCACACCCCGGCCCGTCAGGGTATTTGAACCATAATAAGAGTTTTCATTGATATTTCTATAATTTGTGCCGAACGTAGACTTGAAGCTTAGTCCTTCAATCGGAAGCTTGACATCTAACCAAGAGTTTGCATAAACAGTCCGTCTAGTTTCATCCCATTGACCATTTTCGTCAGCGAAAGGGTGACCCCATAATGTCTGTGCGTACATTGGATAGGTGACTGCTGTACCGTTTTCATCCCGGTTTTTGCTATAAGGCGCTAGTTTTACCACGCTCTCTAAGTTGGGTTGAATACCCTCACGGTTTCCCTGTGTAGCCTGCATGGTCAAGCCTAGTTTGAGCCATGAATTTAGGCTTTGATTGAGATTTAGATTGACATTATAGCGTTCGTATGGTGTATTTTTAACTACACCATCCTGATTGAGGTAACTTACTGATGCATAATAATCGGATTTATCAGTACCACCAGAAAAGCTGAGTTGATGTTCGTGAATCGGAGCCCCGCTGTTAAAAACTTCATTTTGCCAATTGACTTCTTGACCTTTCTTATATTGTTCAAGTACATTCGCAAAAAGGTAGTTTTCGGGGTTAAGCTGGTCACCTGTTTTGCCTTTAGAGGCTTGATAGTCACGCATAAACTGAATGTATTGTGGACCATTCATCAATTTCAGACGACGCTCTACACTCTGCAATCCAAAATAACCATTGTAATTGATGCGTGCTTTTCCGGCAGCACCCTTTTTGGAGGTGATTAGGATGACGCCATTTGCCGCCCGTGAGCCATAGATGGCCGTAGAAGAGGCATCTTTTAATACGGAAATGCTCGCAATGGTATTAGAGGCAATATCACCCAATGATCCGCTGAAAGGGATTCCATCCAAAATTATCAATGGACTGTTGGAAGCGGAAATTGAATTTTCACCACGTATATTGATCGCTGCGGTTTCTCCTGGTTTAGCATTTCCAGAATTGATGGCTAAGCCAGAAACCTTGCCCTGGAGCTTGTCCACGATATTCGGAGAATTGATCCGATCTAAAGATTTCGCTTCCACAGTGGCAACACTACCAGTAAGGTCGCTTTTCTTCTGTTTACCATAACCAACAACGACAACCTCTTCCAGCATGTCTTCGGATTTTTTCAAGGTTACTTCAGCGACTTGAGAAGCTGGTAATTCCTGTGCAATAAATCCGATGGAATTAAAGACCAATGTGGCATTTTGTGATGTGACTGTCAGTGTAAATCTACCATCTTGTCCAGTCGTGGTGGCTGCTGTTTTGCCTTTCTCTGATACTGTAACTCCGCTGATCGGTTTTCCAGTTTCGTCCACTACTTTTCCCGAAATGGATTGTTGAGGGACAGCTTGGGCAATGGCAGTCTTAGGATTATTGGGACGCGCTGCTACATAAAAAGGCGCTGCTACTGAGAGAATTGTTAGGGGTGTCAGTAGAATGAGGTGACTCTTTTTGACCATAGTGTGTAATTTAGATTCGCTAGTTTTATTGGCGGCAAGTATAAAGAAATTAAGCGGTGCCGTTTCTTTGCATCTTTGAACAAACGATTGCACGAACTACGAAAACGTTATAGAAATTCATTTTTGTAATAAAATACAACACCGTGTTTTAGAGCCTATAACTAGGCAGTCCCCTCTATGTATGGCTGGTTTAAGGCAGCATGTTGGCATATATCAATAATAAGTATTAAAATTATCGTATTCGTTTACGTTGAGATAGAACCTTTAAAGCTCGTTTTTCTGATCTTTTTTTAGTATATTGGGGTAATCTGCTTGTTCATATATCCTGATGCCGTGTGTGGAGGATTCGTTTAACATTAAATTTTTGGTTAAATTTGTTTTTAGTAAAACGGCGTTTTGCTGTTATTATTGGTATTTATTTAAATAGAAGATTATGTCTATTGTAAGAGAGTCCGATCTGATTGGAATTGGTAAGAAATTTCAAATTGAAACCGATGCGGGAGACAATATGGTTGTTGTGATCCACGATGATGGTCGGCGGGAACTGTATCGCTATGATGACGAAGAGCATGAATCACGTTGCGTAATGACGCTCAATGATGACGAATCCCGTCAGATAGCGGGCATTATAGGTGGTTTGTCCTATAAGCCGAAGGCCTTGGAAACAATTGAAGTCGCTTTGGATGACTTGCGCATCGAGTGGTACAAGCTGGAGGGCAAATGGGAAGGAGCAGGGAAAACAATCGGAGAACTGGAAGTTCGGCAACGTACCGGAGCGTCCATTATTGCTGGGATTAGAGACGATGAAACGGTCATCAATCCAGGGCCTTCTTATCTGATTACGCCGGGTACCACCTTGGTCATTGCAGGAAAGAAAAACAACATCAAACTTTTAAAAGAAATTTTACTGTAATCTATGCTATCACATACCTTAATACTGGAAATTGGAATCGCTGTCGGACTTGTCGCTATTGTTGGATTGATTGCCAACAAGCTTAAGTTTTCCGTTATTCCTTTTTTCATTATTATTGGGATGGTATTGGGGCAACATGCCCCCCAGATCGGGTTGGTGGATCTGTCATTTACGGAAAGCAAACCCTTTATAGATTTTATGGGCAGGTTAGGGGTATTATTTCTCCTGTTTTATCTGGGGCTGGAGTTTTCTGTCAATCGGCTTATTAAGTCTGGCAAAGCTATTGTAACTGGAGGGACAATCTATGTCCTGCTTAACTTTACCTCGGGGCTGCTGATTGGCTGGCTAATGGATATGCCTTTTAAGGAGATGATGGTGCTTTGTGGTATTATGACAAGTTCTTCAACAGCGATTGTGGCTAAGGTACTCACAGATCTCAAACGGACGGCAAATCCGGAGACTGAAGTCATCATGGGGATGATTATGTTCGACGATCTTTTTATCGCAATGCATATTTCCTTTTTATCAGGACTGATATTAACGGGGAGCAGCTCCTTTTGGACGGTTGCTGGGACTTCCCTGTTGGCATTGGGTTTTATTCTGGCATTTTTGGTTTTGGGTCGTAAGCTGGTTCCGGCCATCGACCGTTTGTTGAAGGAGAAAACTTCTGAACTATTTATACTGGTTATTTTTGCCCTGCTTTTTATCGTTGCCGGATTTTCAGAAACCATTCATGTTGCGGAGGCCATTGGTGCATTGATGGCGGGATTGGTACTCGCTGATTCGCAGTATATCAAAAAAATTGAAGCAATGGTATTGCCTTATAAAGACTTCTTTGGGGCAATGTTCTTCTTTAGCTTCGGGCTGTCGATAGATATTATGTCATTGGGAGGAGCAGTTTTTTGGGCTTCAATAGCAGCTTTGGTCACTGTGATGGGAAATCTTGCCTCGGGCTATTTTGCGGCTAAATTTTCTGGAATGAAACCGAAAACATCGTTTGACATTGGCTTTACCTTATCCGCACGTGGAGAGTTCTCCATTATTATGGCCAATATCGGTAAGGCTGGGGCTTTGCTGCCTGTTATCCAGTCGTTCGTCGTGGTTTACGTGTTGATCCTTTCCATTGTATCACCCCTGTTGACCAAAGAGTCCCGTAAGCTATGGAAACTGCTGTTTGGAAGTGATGCTAATACAGCCAAACCGCTGAAGAAATTGAGCGATCTGGAAAATAACAGTGCCGGGTAATTCTAATCTTTTTTGCGCTGCTCTTTCACCGTAGCGATAGGTCAAAATAGTATTATAATAAAAAATGCCTCCTAAATTAGTTTTTGGAGGCATTGCATATTTTTAAGGATGACTATAAGAATCCAAGCTCAAGTTTTGCTTCTTCGGACATCATTTCTTTGTTCCAGGGTGGATCAAAAGTCAATTCGACCAAGGCTTCTTTGACTCCCTCGACCCCCGCAACTTTTTCCTGTACTTCGTTCATGATCTCTCCTGCAACGGGACAGCCTGGTGCTGTCAGTGTCATGACGATCTTTGCAGTGCCGTCTTCCTTGGTGATAATTTCATAGACCAGTCCCAGGTCCACAATGTTGGCAGGCTTTAATTCGGGATCATAGATCGTCTCCAAAACAGCTTGGATTTGTGCTGCCAAACCCAGCTTATCCATTATTATAATGCTCATTTGTTCAGTTTTTTATCTTCGATAGCGTTGTTATAGACCGCTAATAGTTTGCTCTCGTTTAGTTCAGGAGTAAAATTACTAAAATAATAGGCCATACAGGTCTTTCTTATCTCATCTTTTTCATCCATTGTTTTACTACTCCATCGGGCGAGACAGGCTGCAATCTGGTCTTTATTGTGCGGGTCGAATGTATCGCCGGTTTTATTCGGGATAATCATTTCGGGCAATGGCCCAAGGTTTGAGCTGAGTACCGGCGTTCCAACCGAATAGGCCTCAAGGATAGTAATCGGCATTCCCTCGAAACAGATGGAGGGAACGACTAGAGCCTGTGCGGCAGCAACCAATGGTAAAATCTCGCTCCGGGACTTAAAGCCTAGATAATGGATGTTGGCATGACCTGTTATCCGCTTTTTGACCTCTTCCTCGAGCGGACCGCCGCCGATAATGTGTAGCTCCAGTTCCTTGCCTTTCAGGGATTCAATCAGATTTAATATTCCTTTTTCGTCGGATAGCCTGCCTACATAGATAAAATAAGGTTTTGGCCTTTCCGTCGGTAAAGTTGAAGGAAAAACAAAATTGGCTTTTACTTCAAATTTATTTGCTGGTACCCTCAATGTGGAATCTACAAATATCGTCTTTGCAAAACTGCTTAAATTAATATAACGGTTGACTTTGTGCCAGGTGCCTATCTTTCGGTGAAACCAGTAGTTAAACGCAAGCTGAAATGTTTTTATGACGGAGTCATTAAATGCTTTCTCTTTGATGGCAGTCCAGGGAAACTCTTCTTGGAGCGAATCCAGAAATAGGTGATTATGGTGATATAGTGTTGCCGAGGGACAAAGTAATCTAAAATTGTGCAGGGTCATCACCTGCGGAATACCTTGTTTGGCGATTGTGCGTATCAAAATTGGTCCAGCAGCATAATGTGTATTATGGAGATGGACGACATCTGGTTTAAATTCGCGTATTGCTTTTTTCAGTCTATTTGCAGCAAAAATATTCCAGATCGAGCCCAAGGTCTGTAAAGCTCCGCGCCAGCCTTTTTTATTTTGAAAAGTCAGGGTGCTGACCTGATGGCCCTGTGCGAGAAGTGATGATTCCTGTTGAAAGACGGTATCTTCTCCACCCGGTGTTTGATAGTATGTATGGATAATCAGTATGCGCATAACAAAAGACTTATACAAAGGTACGATTTTGACCCGAATGCATTGAACGGTACAAAATTGCCATTTCTATATGATTATTGCTATATTCGCATGATTCGATCGTAAAGATATATGCAACATTTACAACAGCTCGTGATAGCGGCGATAGAGACAAGTCAATTTCCCGAAACTCCAACAAATTTATATGATCCCATACGGTATATATTGACTTTGGGCGGTAAGAGAGTTCGACCAGTGCTAACATTGATGGCAGCCGAGTTATTCGGCATGCAAGAAATGGACGAAATTATTCCAGCGGCAAAGGCCGTGGAATTTTTTCACAATTTTTCCTTGATACATGATGATCTGATGGATAAAGCACCTTTGCGACGGGGAAAGACCACGGTCCACGAAAAATGGGATGCAAATATTGCTATTCTGTCTGGGGATGGATTATTGGTCAAGGCTTATGAGGAAATATCCAAATGTAATCCGGTTTATCTGCCCGCAACCCTACGGATCCTGAGCAAAGTGGCGATGGAGGTCTGTGAAGGTCAACAGTTGGATATGGACTATGAAAGCCGTGCGTCACTGCTGATGGACGAATATTTGGAGATGATCCGTTTGAAAACATCTGTACTTCTGGGGGGCGCATTGCAGCTTGGCGCTATTCTTTCGGGAGCGAACGAGGAGCAGCAACAATTGATCTATGATTTTGGGGAGAATGTTGGCTTGGCTTTTCAGTTGCAGGATGATATATTGGATGCTTATGGTAATCCCGATACTTTTGGCAAAATCGTTGGCGGCGATATTATGATCAATAAAAAAACTTTTCTACTGGTCAAACTGATGGAGGTCATTGCAGCGGAGGATGTTCCGTTGATGCAGCGTTTGTTAAACGCAACTGTGGATGAGATTCCTACAAAAGTTGAAGCCATGCTTGGCTTATATGATAAGTATCAGGTCAGGAAATCGGCAGACGAATTAAAGGATATATATACACAGCGTGCATTCGAAAAAATGGATGCTTTAGATGTACCAAATGAACGTAAAGAAGCGTTACTACTGTTAGCAAACAATCTTTTGGTGAGACAGCAGTAGAGAGAAATTCTATTAAAATTCGTATTTTGCCAATAAATGGTTATTTTGTACTAAATAATTAAATAAATTTTAAATAACGTTCATGGATCCATTAAAAATCACGGTATTTCAGGCATATTTATTCTGGGAAAATATTGAGAAAAATCTGAATAATCTGGCGTTGCGACTTTCATCGTTACGTGAGAAAACCGATTTGATCATTTTACCGGAGATGTTTAATACAGGATTCACGAACAACGTCGAAAAATGTGCCGAACCGGCCAACGGGCCAACAACAAGATGGTTGTTTGAAATGGCAAGTTCATTAAACTGTGTGGTCGCGGGCTCCTTGATTATTGCCGAGGATGGAAAATATTACAACCGCTTTCTTTGGATGTTTCCTGATGGCAAATATGTGAAATACGATAAACGCCATCTTTTTGGCCTATCCAAGGAAAGTGAGTATTTTGAACCAGGCAACGAACGTATTTTGGTCGATATTAAAGGCTGGAAAATATGCCCAATGATCTGTTATGACCTCCGGTTCCCGGTATGGTCCAAAAATCAAAATGCAGCCTACGATATCCTTGTTTATACGGCAAGCTGGCCGGACAAGCGTTCAGCACATTGGCGAGCACTGATCCCGGCACGTGCCATTGAGAACCAAGCCTATGTTATTGGCGTAAACCGTGTCGGACACGACGGCAATGACATCTATTACTCCGGCGGATCAATGTGTATATCACCTCTTGGGGATGTGGTTTATTATAAGCCTGAAGATGAAGATTTATATACCTTCACTTTAAATCCCAATGACTTACTGGAAGCCCGGGAGAAATTTCCATTTTTAAAAGATTCGGATTCATTTACAATCGGATAACACTTTCTTTCTAGGGGATTCCCGCTAGAATTAGGTATAAAGACAAGCAATTTATTTTGTTTGTCTCCTTTTTTATGCTTAAATTCAGTTTACTATAAATCGCTTATGATGATTTATTAACATCTATTTATTGCATGTTGATAAAATTTGTTTGACACAACTGTAGAAAAACGTAATTTAGGCTAAGTATTAGCCAAAATAAGTTTAGTTTTTTTTTGTCTTGATTTGAGCATAATATTTATTAGCAACTTAAGTTGCGTAAACAACCATAACCATTATTTATATGTTAGACCAAGATTTAGTATCGCAAGAGTATTTTTATAATTTCCTGACCGGAAAATATTCAATTGCTGTTATGCGGAGATTGCAGCGCAATCTCAAGGAGGCGGGGCTCAGTATTACTTCAGAGCAATGGAGTATTATGTACAATCTGTGGGTAGAGGAGGGGCTGACCCAACAGGAGCTGGCGATTCGGACATTCCGGGATAAACCCAGTGTCACGCGCCTGATCAACAACCTGGAGCGGCTTAATCTGGTGATCCGTGTCAACGATAAAAACGATAGGCGGTCGAATTTGATCTACTTGACCAAAATCGGAAGAAAGATGAAAGAAGAAGGTATGAAGCAAGCTAACAATACGATCGAACAGGCTTTGGGTGGATTGACCGAAGATCAGATTGCACTTTCGCATACCACGCTACATCGCGTATTATTCAATTTGAAATAGTACAGTGCGGTTGTTGTGAATCACACGTA
Organism: Sphingobacterium sp. CZ-UAM; assembly: GCF_002000245.1. Taxonomy (GTDB): domain Bacteria; phylum Bacteroidota; class Bacteroidia; order Sphingobacteriales; family Sphingobacteriaceae; genus Sphingobacterium. Next base: position 61,786 of record NZ_MTCM01000010.1, read on the forward strand.
TTAAGAAATTATCTGGACCGATAGTCCAATAGGGGAAAAGAAAAAAACAAGAAGCCCTCAGTCGTTGCTAAGACTGAGGGCTTCTTGTTTTTTCTGCTATTAAGGAATTAATCTTCGAATAGCTTGCTTTCAAAGTCCGTATGGCTATTGACCAATTTTCCTTCTGTACCAAAATAGATTTCCTGGAAACTTAATGTGCGTATCGCATCTACTTTGCGGTAAAATTTATCTGCCGAAACATCGGATAAAGTTTTGAATCCACAGGCTTCCATAATCTCTACTGTAGCCCGTAACGTATTGCGGTGAAATTGCGCGACACGGACATACTTATCGTTTACATCCAAGCCTTTGTACAGGTGCGGTTGCTGTGTTGCAACACCGACAGGACAAACGTCTTCATTACATTTCAGGGCCTGAATACAGCCTAGGGCGAACATCATTCCACGTGCACTATAGCATGCGTCAGCGCCCAAAGCGATAACTTTTAAGATATCAAAACCAGTTACGATACGGCTTGACACGATGACTTTAATGTGTTTTTTCAAACCAAATGCAATCAGGGTTTTGGTTACAAATGCCAATGCATCATAAAGCGGCATTCCCAGGTTATCCGTAAATTCCAGCGGTGCAGCACCCGTACCGCCTTCAGATCCGTCGACCGAAATAAAGTCTGGGAAGATCTGCGTATTCTGCATGGCGTGACAGATGTCCATAAACTCATGTTTGTCACCAATACATATTTTAAATCCGATCGGTTTTCCACCTGACAGATCACGCATTTGTTGGATGAAATGCATCATTTCTGTTGGCGAAGAGAAAGCACTATGTGCCGGTGGAGACATGACATCCGTCCCGGGGATGACGTGGCGTATCGCGGCAACTTCAGGCGTATTTTTGGCTGCCGGTAGGATACCACCGTGACCCGGTTTTGCGCCCTGTGAAAGTTTGAGCTCGATCATTTTCACGTTCTCACGGTTTGATTTTTCACGGAAAAGTTCAGGGTCAAATTTACCTTCTGAGTTACGGCATCCAAAATAACCGGTACCGACCTGCCAGATCAAATCACCGCCGTTGTTATGGTAATCACTGATACCACCTTCACCGGTATTGTGGGCAAAATTCTGCAGTGCGGCTCCCTTATTTAAGGCTGTAATCGCAGTTTTGCTCAATGCACCGTAACTCATTGCTGAGATATTGAACACACTTAAGCTATAGGGTTTTTTACAGGCTTCATTTCCAACTTTCGTCCTTAAGTCGTGATTCTCAATATGACAGGGAAAAACAGAATGCGCAGCCCACTCATTACCCACGGCCTGCGGATCTGTTTGCATACCAAATGCAACTGTCTCGCGTTGGTTTTTGGCCCGTTGATAAACAATGGAACGCTGTCTTCGATTGAATGGGCGGCCATCCATATCCGATTCCCAGAAGTATTGTCTTAATTCGGGACGAATGGATTCGAAAATATAACGAAAGTAGCCAACCAAAGGATAATTGCGTAGAATCGCATGTTTAGTTTGGAAACTATGGTATAAGGCGATCAATAATAACGGAAATGGAATGATCAATAACCAAAACCAGCTTGATGTAAATATAAAGCCAAATGATACAATGATTAAATTAATCACAATCATTATTGAAATAATGAGTTTTCTAACTTCCATAGAAAATACGATTGTTTAGTTTTAATTCGCTATTTTAATGTTTAGTCCAATTGAATAGATTACTGCTCAATTAGCATTCCAAAATGCGCTTTTGGACACAGCAAATGTACTAAAGTTCCCTAAGTAAATAGTTATATTTACTATGCCCGAATAAGTTTTGATAAGTTTATAACTGTTTCTAACAAACTATTTTCTTTTAGTAATCTGATGCGACAAAAGTTGATAGATTTGCTGTAAATCTGGTTTATTGCTAATAAATTTCAAATGTTTTTGCTGTGTGGTCTCGTCTCCCCGAATTGCCGGACCTGTCTGAACTGTTATTGGAATGTGGTTTTGAACCTTTTCTGCCGTTTCCAAAATAATAGGTTTGACCAGGTCAAAGGACAGATTATGCTCCGCTAATAGTTCATAGGCAAACTGGTATAGGATATTCGAGAAATTATTGACCAGCACGGAAGACAGATGGATGGCTAGCCGTTGCTGTGAATCGCAGTGGATACTTCGGGAGGAAAAGTTACGTGCTAGCCCAAGTAAGGCCTCCGTTGTGTTTGCATCATTGCCTTCTACACAAAATGGAATAAGCGAAAAGTCCACAATCTTGTTTTTGGAAAGCGATTGTGGTGGATAGACCACGCCATACTTCTTAAAACGGCTCAATATAGCCATATCGCTTGCGCCAGAACAATGTACAACAATTCCGTTGATGTCCTGTGGCATCCCGTCTACCACAGTAGGAATAGCCTGATCAGCTACCGCAATCAGATAGAGGTCAGCATGCGGTAGCAGTTGGGATAGATCGTCTGTACCCGGACATTGAAGTGCAAAGGCCAATGCATCCGCATTGGCCTTTGTTTTACTATAGATTTGAACGATCTGATGTCCTAGCTGTTGAAACGCTTTCCCGAAATGTGTTGCGGCATTTCCGCTTCCTAAGATAACAATGTTCATTATTTTGCTAGTTTTCGTTTTTCCTCTTTATTTCTTCTGACAATAGACATGATGAAACCAATGGTCATGACAATCGTTCCGCACCAAAAGAAGTTGATGTATGGGAATTTGATCGCCTTAAAGACCACCCATTTTTTCTCAGGCAAAGGTTTTTGATAAACCATGATTTCGAGCTTATCTTTATCCGGTTTGATGCCTGTAAACCTAAATTTAAGACCTTGATCTGTGACATCTTTATTGAAATCATAAATTCCACCGTCCTTGATTAAATAAATAGGTTGTACTTCATATTGTTTGTTGTCCGCTGAAAAAACCTTGATTTTTAAACCCACCATCACATCATTGGGGCCTTTCGGGATTTTTTCCAGATGTGCATCCCTATTAAGTCCTTCGATTACATAGTAACCATTGCGGTAACGTAGTGTATCGCCGATGTTAACTTCGTACGTTGCTGGTTCTTCATAATCTTCAAAACCTGTTTTCTCCTCGGCAGCAACCTTTGCATGTTGTGCCTGGCTTTCTGCTGCCGCTGCAGTGATCAGGGTATATACATCATGGGTAATGTAATGTTTGGTAGCCGGAGTACCGATCAAACCACCCATTTTGGCATTGTTTTGTGCGAAAGGCTGAAGGATAAATTCTTCTTTCACTTTACCCGTTTCCTCATCGACACGTTCGTACTTGATTTTGTAATAAGTATTTGGTGCAACGATACTATCACCGATATAGGTGATTTTATATTCCCCCATTTGTACGGGCTGGCCTTCAGTTAAGAATAAGTTTTCCCCCGGTTTTTCAACTTTGTCAAAACCCGATACAGCAATGTATCCGGTATTGTTGACCGAGATAACCTCATTTGTTGCAGCGGCAACCATTGCGCCGATCAACAATAGGCCGAAGCCTATATGGGCTACCGAAGAACCTGCCAGTTTCCATTTACCTTTGACTGCGTCACCAAGCACCCGGATATTGGCCAGAATACAGAAGATACTGGCAAAAGTGATCAGGATGTAGATCAGGTTGCTGTAGGTTTTGGTAAAATAAGAAATAATTGCTGTCAGGATAATGGCAATCACCAAGGACGCGACGGTAGACGCTAAAAACTTGCGGCTATCGGTGCGTTTGTATTTTAAGAACTGTGTAAATCCGGTCATGATCATGACAATAACCGCGAATCCGGATTGCCATTTATTATAATGTTGGATCGGTTCTAAAGGCGGAGCAACCTTGGTTCCAAAGATTTTGTTAAATACAGGAATAGAAGTAGAGGCAATAATCTGTGCACAGGCAACAGTCAGCACCAATGCACCGATAAATAACCAGAATTCTCTGGAATAGATATCTTCATCTTTTTCTGTAATCGGCATTTCCTTCTTTTTAACAACAAGAAAGACCACCATAATGGCCAAAAATGCGACATTGAAAAAGATCAATTGTCCACTCATTCCCAAATCGGTGAAGGAGTGTACGGAGGTCTCGCCAAGGATACCGCTACGCGTTAGGTAAGACGCATAGATGACCAGCACAAAGCTGATCATGGCTAGGAATGTAGCCGTAAAATACGAATGCCCAGAGTTTTTGTAGGCAATCATAACGTGTACTGCTGCGATTAAGGTAAACCAAGGAATAATAGATGCATTTTCCACTGGATCCCAGGCCCAGAAGCCACCAAAGTTGAGCGCCTCATAAGCCCAGAACGAACCCATAATGATCCCGGCGCCTAGAATCATGACCGCAAATAGGGCCCAAGGCAAAGCGGCATTGATCCATTCTTTATAACGTTTGGTCCATAATGCCCCGGTAGCGTAAGCGAAAGGTACAATCATGGAAGCAAAGCCAAGGAATAGGGTTGGTGGGTGAATTACCATCCAATAATTTTGCAGGAGTGGGTTTAAGCCGTTTCCGTCTGTAATCAACGAGAGGTAATTGGCTTGTTTTAAGATCGGAATATCCATCGCATCACGTAATAGGATAAATGGAGAACTACCGATACGTAACCCGAAAAGTTCTACCCCTACGATCATAGATGCCAAAAATGCCTGACATAACATCACGAAGGTCATCACGGAATTCTCCCAGCTCTTGGCTTTGAACAGCAATATCGCGCCTAATACCGTCTGCCAGAACATCCAGAGCCAGAAACTTCCTTCCTGTCCCTCCCAAAAACTGGAAATGATATAATATGTTGGTAAGGTCTTGGACGAGTGCGCCCAAGCATAGTTATACTCAAATAAATGATTGTAGATGATATAAAATAAGGTTGAACCAATGGCTACAACAGAAATCGCATTAATCCAAAATCCAATGCGGGCGATCTTTTTCCATGAAGTCTCTTCAGGGTTTTTAGTCGCGAAAAAATAAGCGATACAAGATAAAAGTGCGGCACCAAAGGAAAGAACAATAAAGAATTGTCCGATCTGCCCAGGAAGCAGGTGCTCACCAACGTAATTAACGTCCATTGAAAAATTGATTTTACAGATTAATTATTGAAAGCTGTGGCATTGATTTCCGTCACGACCGATTTATCGTTGTATTTCGATGGACACTTCATCAATATTTTACTTGCTCTAAACACATTCCCGTCCATTTTGCCAGTCAATACAATCTGTTCTGAACGCTCGATGTCCTGCGGTTTCGCGCCTCTGAATATAACTTCACATTCTGTACCGTCATTGTCGTACATGAAAAAGCTGAATTTGTTGGCATCTGTTTTCGGATCATAGTGAAGTGCCTTATCCTTATTGAGCTGGCCCACCACATACAGTTCTGTTTTCTTTTCTTTTGCCTCGGTAAATGTCGAGTAGGTACTTGAATCTGTATAGATCACAAGTATCATGGCAATAGCCACTGCAATAATAGCGATTAGAATGATGGAACTTTTTTTCATTAGTATTATTTGTTTTTATTCGGCGATGAAGCTATCCTAAGGAATTGCTCGATTATGATCTGAACAGGCTATACCTTATGACAATTTCATTCGTATGATTTAATTACACTTTTGTGGCTGCCTTCAATGCCACCTCTAAGTTTCCCCTAATGGATTATATATTCAACAACAATTAGTGCATGACTTACCACCGCTTTGGCAATCACTGACACTTAATCGAATGCAAAATTACAAATAGATTTGCGAAGAAAGGAATAATGCAAGTTTTCGACATTATTTATATTTGTTCTAAATAGCCGATTGTCCCTGAAAAAATAAGGGATATTTGGATGCTTTTGAATAATTTAAGTTGAGATTTAATATTTTGTTGCAGTTTATATCGCATGAATTTTACAATTGCCTGTTAGTATGAATGTTGCCTTGCGGTCTTTACTGCTCCTATATGGAGTTATATTTCCATTTTTTTGGGCCTTTGGCCAATTGCGTTTGCGCAACCAAGAAGTTTCCCTTCAAAATGACAATGATGTCTATCTATTGATCGGCCAGGATCGATATTATACCAATGGGATCAATGTCAATTACCGTATTGCATTACCCGCCGGTGGAGCATCAGCGATTTCGAATACGGTTTTGGACTTTGAGGTGGGCCAGCGCATCTACAATGGGATCAGTATTATAGATTATCGTAAACAGCATAAGAAATATGACCGACCATTTGCAGGGTACCTGTATCTGAGCGCATCGGGAACGCGCTTTTTGAAAGCCGATCAAGTGCTTGAACTTAAGGTCGAATTGGGACAGATCGGCTCCCGCTCTTATGGAGAGGAAGCACAAAAGTTTATCCACCATCTTTTTGGCATGTATGAGGCGACGGGCTGGGATACTGCATTGCGTGATGCCTTTGGTGTGGATCTACAGGCGAAATACCTGAAAGGAATTTATCGGAATCAGACTCGAACATTCGATCTCGGCATCATGGGCAGGGGAGCATTGGGAATGAACAATACCAATATTGAGGTTGGAATTCCAATCCGTGCGGGTAAACTTAAGGCTTACCAAGCCTCGACCTATACACACGGGCATCTAACACAGGCTAGAGCGGAAGACGATAAAGAATGGTATTTTGTTTATCAACCCAGCCTGGCCAGGATATTTTATAATTCAACGATACAGGGCGGACTGGGGAAAGATGATCCTGTTGGCGATTTATACCGTATAGAGCCCTGGATGATCAGTCATCGCGTAGGTTTCAGTTGGTCAAACCACAAGATCAATTACGGTATTAATTATATTTTCAATTCCAAAGAACTTAAGTCGGTATTTCATCGACATCAATATGGGCAATTATTTTTTGCGTATCGGTTTTAACCAAGGTCGGGAATATTTTCTGCTAAGGGATCCGAAAGTTTCTGTCCCATGAGTCTGGTGGTCAACATGGCAGCAACGGTATCGCCGGTCGCGTTGAGCATGGTGGCCAGCGGGTCCACCAATGTAGCGATGATCATAATGGAAGGAACGACTTCTGTAGGCATCTGATAAACGGATATGATCAGCATTTCGCCGATATAGCCACCATTTGGAATGCCACCGGCCACGATACTGACCAACAGGGTGATTCCAACAGCCATGACCAGGTTGGTCGGATCAAAGAAATCTTTTCCGCTTAGCAACAAAGCAATATAGATCTTAAAAATGCAAGAGATGGCGGAGCCATGTTTATGCAGGGTTGTGCCCAATGGGATGACTACGCTCGCGACGGTATCGGGTATGCCAATTTGCTTTGCTGCTAGTAAGTTGGCCGGCATAGTGGCGAGGCTGCTGCAGCTGCTAAGCGCAGTCAACGAAGGTAATATATTATTTTTCCAATAGCGTTTGACACCTTTTAGCCCAAAGGCAAGAAAAGCAAATAGGCTAAACAGTGTAAAGAAATAGAAAATGCCGAAGATATAATACAGGCCGATGGGTTTTGCGTAGAAGCCAAAGAGCTGTGGGCCAAGTGTGCCAACCTGGTAGGCAAAATAAGCCCCTAATCCAACAGGTGCCAGCTTCATGACCATCACCAATAAATTGCCCATCACGGCATTTCCCGAGTTGATAAATTTTCGGAACATATCCGCGGAGCTGCCAGATCGGCGCGTGGCGATGCCCACTAAAAACGAGAATATAACAAAAGCCAACATATTCTGGCGCGACAATAAGCTTGAGAATTCACTAACGGTCAGGAAGCGGACCATTTTTTCACCCCAGGAGTCCTGTGTAGCCGTGTCGATGATGTCCTTTGCTTGTTCGATTGGAAGATCAGAGCTGACGGGGAACAGATAGAGGAAGATAATGCTTGTAATCCCCGCAACCACGATACCGATGATAAATACAAAGGACATCATGCCAATGATACGTCCCAGTACACTGTCACCTTCGATATTGGCGACAGACGAAGCTATCGCAAAAAAGACCAACGGTATGACGCTTACAAAGAGTAGATTCAGGAAGATATCCCCAATCGGTTTCAGGTTGTTCACCACATGTGGAAAAAATACCCCAATTAAACTTCCGATACTGATGCCAAGAAGCAGTAGCAGGATGCTGCCATAGTTACGTATAAAAGTTTTTGCTGAGTATTCCATTAGGTTTTCTGATTGTTTCGTGTTTATGACGCTAAAATAATCTATTTATCTATTATTTCCATTTAACCTCCGCATAAAGATTAATTGGCATTTATTCGTGTCAGCTTTTTATCTTTGAGCGGATATGCGTACAAGTCCATCGCTATAGCTGAGGGCAGCTGAAATGTGCGCATCGTTTATATCGCGGGAATCCATTATATTGTTTTATGCATCAGGTGCAGCGATTGTTGGATCGGGTGAAGCGTAAAGGATATTTATTTTATCAGAATTTATTATGACGGAGATGGAATTTGTAACAACCGGAGATGGCTCGAAGACATTGTACAATGCGCAGATAGGAGAATGTTACCATTCTAAGCATGGTGCTGTTCAGGAAAGCAGGCATGTATTTATCAAAACGGGTCTAGATCATTACCTGCAGAAGTCAGGAGCTTCGGAGGCTGCTATATTGGAAATAGGTTTTGGTACTGGGCTTAACTTTCTGCAGACCGCTGATTTCATTCGGGGCAAGTCATTTCAGGTCGACTATGTTGGTATCGAGGGATTTCCATTGCCCTTGGCAACTATAGCAGCAACAGGCTACCAGGAGACTGTGGATACAAGTGTTTGGTCAGCATATCTACAGCATTACGAAACTGCATTGCAAGAGGAAGTTCAAATTCACGAGCGTTTACAGCTTAGCATTGCCCATACACTATTGATGGATTTTCAAACTGAAAAACAATTTGATGTTGTCTATTTTGATGCATTTGCCGCTATACATCAACCTGAGATGTGGAGCGATGCTGCTTTGGCACATGTCGCCCAGTTCGTTAAACCGGGCGGTGTTTTTGTTACTTATGCGATTACCGGCAATCTCAAACGCAGCATGAAATCTTTGGGCTTCTCTATTGAAAAGGCTCCCGGTGCGCCTGGAAAAAGGGAAATGTTGCGGGCGACAAAGCTTTGAATAATACATAAAACAAAAACTCTGGCTTGATGTAAGCGTTCAGTTTGGCTAGAAAATTCAGATTATTAGTTATTCACAATGTTTGTGTTGCAATTCAGCAATTTAACATGTTTATCCACATTTTAGAGGCCGCTTAGTAATCGAATATAATTATCAATATACGATAGCTTATCTTTTGATTTATATTGCTGGATATACCGGGGGTGATCCAAAGTAGTCATCTTTCCAAATAGTTTTTCCTCTTTATTGATTTTGGTCAAAAAGGAGGCATTCTTTTTTCCCAGGACAAATACTTCCTCAGTTTCGAGTCCCATTGAAATATGCTGTTTTAGCGATTCGACCATAAATGGCTTTACCATGTCGAAGAGCTGTTTATCGTCGTAATAGTTTGCATTGATCCAGCTTTTGGGTTTGGTCTCCCGAACGATAGCGAGTGGGAAAGGAGAATTAATGTAAAATTGTTTGTAGAAGAGTTCGGCGCCACCATAAGTCTGGATCATGTCATACATAAAGACGGAGGAGATTTCATGCGTATGGGCAGATTGCATTTTTATATCGCAGATACTGTATAACCGTTTGGTATCGGTAAAAGGGACGCCCGTCACACCGGCGCCATGTCTACTTGGATTGATACCGATGATAAATTTACGTTTACTATTGTCGTCATAGTATTTATTGTAAAATTGCTGCATAACGATTAATGTCTCAGGGTTGTCGAGGTAGGGGTTGATGACATTAAAATCGGAAGGAAGATTTCCCTGATATTGAAGTTGTTTGTTAAATGCGATTACTTTTTGAGCAAAGGTTGTCATGATGGAACTTTTGAGAGAAAGGTACAGATTGTAAATAGCTAGGAACAGAAAAAGGGCGTTAATTGACGCCCTTTCCTTGTTCTATATCCTGATTAGTGACCTTGTGTGCCATCTACACCATGAGAATGTCCGTGAGACAATTCTTCTTCAGTAGCAGGGCGTACTGTTAAGATCTCAATATCAAAATTCAATGTTTTACCAGCCATTGGGTGGTTTAAGTCTGCGATAACAATCTCTGGAGTTACTTCTGCAACTACAGCACGGAATTGATTTCCTTGGTTATCTTGCAAAGGCAATACTTCTCCAACTGGAGGAAGGCCTGTTTCTTTGAACATGTCCACAGGTAGTTGAGCGAATGCTCTTTCGTCTTTTTCACCGTAAGCATCTTCCGGTGCCAATTCGAAAGAAATTTTGTCACCTACGTTTAAGTCAGCGATGTTTTCTTCAAATTTAGGCAACATCATACCTACACCATATAAGAAGTCTAAAGGTTGTTCTGCAGTTGTTTCTTCAACGAAAACTTTTTCACCGTTTTCTACTGTGTGAAGTCTGTACGTCAATGCTACGACGTCGTTTGCTTTTATAGCCATCTGATTTTGATTTTTGGGAGCCTAAGGCTACCGTTTATTAAATATAATTTATTAACGCTGTTATGGAATCTTGTGGAAGACTGCAGGTCTTATTCTTGCAAAGATATGCTTTTGTTTCCTTTCCGATTCTGTTCTCTAAGAGTGGAAGACTTTCTTCTGTGCCGCCGAGAACAAGTTTGTTGGGGATATAATGTTGATCCAGTTCCTTACGGAAAGCAATTGCTCCCGAACCTGTCAACGCGATTTCATTGATCCCATATATTTCTTCTAGCAATAATATTGCCCAATTTGAATAGGCCGAGCCGTAAGCTTTGATTTGAGGAAATACATTCGCCAGTAATTGATCGGCAATTGCGGTATAATTTTCATCATCAAAAAGTAAACCCAGGCGCTTCAGCTGACGAACCATTGTTGAGGAAGAGGCAGGGATGACGTTGTCCATGATCTCACTTTTTCGGGCGATCAGCTCTTCTGCTTCAACCGAGGTATAGTAAAATGTTTTTTGCTCGCCATCATAAAATAAGGCAATGGCTTTGTCAGCCAACTGCCGGGCAATAGTCAGCCATTTTTGGTCAAATGTGGCTTCATAGAGGGCTATAAAGGCCTCTATGGTAAAAGCATAGTCATCTAAAAAGCCTAATATTGCACGGTTTTTATCCTGGGGCTGATGTAATATAGTACTGTTTTCCTGGACCAGTTCCGTACAAATAAATGCAGCATTGTTCAATGCGAGATCTAAAAAGTGTGCTGTCCCAAGGCTACGGTAAGCGTCTACTAGTCCTTTCAACAAGAGCGCGTTCCAGGTGGTCAATTGTTTGTGATCGAGGCCCGGTCGAACACGTTGCTCCCGATAATCAAATAGTTTTCTTTTGGAAGTTTTTAAAAACTCTGCCCATTCGTCAGCTGACATATTGACCTTTGTCGCCAATTGATCGGCATTAATGGCGCAAATGGGGACATTTGTATGTTCTTCTTCCCAATTGCCGCTCTCAGTAATGTTAAAATATTGATTGAATATGGCCGCATCTTCACCCAGAATTTCGTCAAATTCAGCTTTTGAAAACGAATAGTATTTTCCCTCTATGCCTTCACTATCGGCGTCCAAAGCACTGTAAAAACCATGATTGGGAGCAAGCATTTCACGTTCAGCCCAGGCAATAGTTTCCTCGATTATTCTTTTATAGAATGGGTCTTTATTGTGTTGATAGGCTTCGGCATAGAGCGAAAGCAGTTGCCCATTGTCGTATAACATTTTTTCGAAATGGGGAATATGCCAGTAATGATCTACTGAATAGCGCGCAAAACCGCCGCCAATCTGATCATAGATTCCTCCGGCGCCTATTTTTTTTAAGGTAAAATGTACATGATCCAATATGGCTTGATCACCAGAGAGTACAGCATATTTTAAAAAGAAAGACCAGTTGTTGGGAAGCGGAAATTTGGGTGCTCTTGTATAACCGCCTTCTTTCTTATCGAAGGTTTCGCTCCAGGGAATAATAATTTCTTCGAGATCTTTGTGTGTGTATTGTTCGGGGATGGGGTGGATAGGAAGTTTCTCGGCCCGCTGGATACCATTATTCAATTTATTGGCATAATCCAGCGCAACTTCAGGTTTTTCTTCCCACATCTGCGCAATCTGTAACAGGATATTTTGCCAGTCGTGCGGCTTGAAATAGGTACCTCCATAAATCGGGCGACCATCCGGCAGACAGATGCAGTTCAAAGGCCAGCCCCCCGCATTGGTCATCAACTGAACCGCAAGCATATAGACTTGATCGATATCTGGGCGTTCTTCGCGGTCAATTTTGATGGACACGAAAAATTTGTTCATGGTTTGGGCGATAGCTGTGTTTTCAAAACTCTCCCGTTCCATCACATGACACCAATGGCAGGCTGAATAGCCGATGCTGACAATAATAAGTTTATTTTCGTCTTTTGCCTTGTTTAAGGCTGCGGTCCCCCACGGCATCCAATCCACGGGATTGTGTGCGTGCTGTTTAAGGTAAGGGGAATTTTCAAACTGCAGTTGATTCGCCATAAGACGAAGGTAGTGAAAAAGGAGGAAAATTTAATTCCGCTATCTCCAGAGTGTATGATAATTAAAATAAATTTTTGAGAACGTAAATATAGCATAACTCACAAGATGTGCCCCAAGCTAGATGATATTTGGATTACGGTGCTATTCATTATTGGTAAAGCAATAAAATCAAATTACCGTGAAATAGATAAAACGATTGCCTATCGTTAGTTGGTCATTTCTTGGAATTAATTTGATTTAATCAACGATCTGTACAAGATCGGCACAATTACCACTGAGCATTTGAAAAGTGAAGCCGGCATCGAGCTTAATCTCTGCAAAAGATGAAGTACGCAAATAGGCCGGCCTCCTGGTCAGATACTCAACCAGATCAGTCAATGTAGGGTTATGCCCAAAAAGTAGCACATGGTCGATATGATCAGGAATGGTGTTGATGACCGAAAGTAAATGCTTGTATGTGCATTCGTAAATAGAATCTTCTATCTGAATATCAAATTGGGGAGAGCCCATAACATCCAAAAAAACTTTGGCGGTCTGCAAAGCTCTATTAGCCGGTGAACTGATGACAATACTGTTCTCATTAAGTGTTAGTTTGGCTGCAAGTTTACCTGCGACTTGTTTTGCATGTTGTATGCCTTCAGAGGTTAATGCGCGGTCAAAATCATTGATTCCGGGAATAGTTTCGGCTTTAGCGTGTCGGATGATATAGAATTTTTTACTGTTATCCATGATTAAATTTTTGATTCCTATTAATAATATTAACGTTCGTAGACTCCTATTCATTGTGTAGTCCGGTCCGGGACTATTAGCTATTGCATATGAATACAAATAATAACAAACGAAGTTTTAAAAAAAAAGCATATCTCATCAATGACTTGTGCACCTGATTCTTTATGGCTTTTAATAGATGAACGGCATTGCATTCTCAAAAATAATCTGTTGGTGTTAAAAGACTAAATGTCTTTTTTTTCAATAGTTGCTAAATTTAAATGGTAATATACTAATTTTGTGCCGCACATGCGCCATCAATTTATTTTATCTGTTATAAAGCCGATTGTTAAGTAGCATTTTTTTGTATCTACCGTTTGAGTTTAACTATGATTCGTAATTTTTTGATACTCCTATATGGAGTTGTTGTCCTTATGGCTTGTCACCGTTCAGAGGATTTTTTTGCACAAGAAGTAGAAGCTCCTATTTGGACTATCAATCCGATCGATTCTGTTTCTTTTGACAACGATGAAGGACTGGTTAATATTCATACTGTTGCGGATGCAAATTTTATGGGGTTAAAGAACCCTACGGAGTTTCTGGATATCTCGGGTGTAAATGCGAGCTACTGCCATCCGGACGTTTTGTATTTTCCCAACAAATTCAATGGTTATAGATATTGGATGGTTTTCACCCCTTATTTCGGAGCAGTAGGCACCAATCAAAATTCAAAGAAATTTGAAAATCCGAGTATTGTCGTATCAAATGATGGCCTTGATTGGACTAATCCTCCGGGTTTAACTAACCCAATTATTAATGCGCCATATCCAAAAGAAAGCTTTCGTGAAAATAAAGTGGATCCGATTCAAGGATTTTGGTCCGATGTAGATTGGGTATTCCTGAATGATCGATTTTATCTGTATTACAGAGGTAGTTTTATAACAGCGCAATCATTAAAAAGCAAATGTGTGCTCACGAATACGAATTTTGATCGTTTGAAACTAGATGCACATCGGACTATTGTGCAACAAACCTCAACGGATGGTATAAGATGGTCCAATTTAAACATCGCCTTTACTAGTAACCCACCATTTACTCCAAAGAATGACCATGTGTTGTCTCCTTCATTTATTCATAATGGAAGCCAATTTTTGAGTTATGAAATAGAATTGAATCTTAATCGGAGAAATTTTAAAGGGAAAGAACCTTCGTATGTAGTGCGTAGAACTTCTACTGATGGTATTAATTTTACTGGTTTTAAGGAGAGTAAACTGGTCAATTTTCTTAATAAACCTTGGTTAAGAGAGAGTTCTGCAAATTCACCTTGGCATATTCAGGCAACTTTTGTTGACGGCTATTATTTTTTATGTATTGCTGTCGGAGACGTAAAAAAATATACGGCTGAATTATTATATGTTGCTTATTCCAAAGACGGTATAAATTTCAAAGTTTTTCCGAAGCCATTATTAAAAAATAATGCCTATCGCAGTGCAATTTTTCCAATGGGAACTAGTGAATCATTAATTAAAATGGGGGCAATGATCGGTAATAAATCAGGCGAATTCCGTTATCGCGAATTCACACTAAGCAAAGAAAAAATCAAAAATTCTTTGGTTGATTGTCCCAATTAGCTTTATTGTCAAATTAATTTTGTATATTAATATTCATGAGAGCGAGTTTTGATCGTATGGAAATATCTCTGGATATCGCTATATCGGTAATAATACCTGTTTATAATGTTGAAAAATTTTTAAAAGAAACAATCGAAAGTGTACTGAATCAGGAGCTGCAAAATTTCGAAATAATATTAATCAACGATGGTAGTACTGATTCCTCCGCAGCAATTTGTAGAAAGTACGCCGCTTTAGATTCGAGAATTTATTTTTTTAATCAGCAAAATCGAGGCGTCTCTGTTGCCAGAAATGAAGGACTAAAATATGCAAAAGGGAAATATGTTTACTTTTTGGATTCAGATGATACTATTGCTACTGATTTTCTTTCAAGCTCGTTTAGAATCGCCGACGATTGTCAGGCGGATATTTTAGTTGTAGGAGAGTATTTTACCCGCCTGCTCCCTTTCCCTACAGCTTTGCCTACCTGTGGACAGATTATAAAAAGAAGTTTTCTTGAAGAATTTTCGGATATACGCTTTCCTGAAGGTATTCAACCTTGTGAGGATGGTTTGTTATCGCATCGATTATTGGCCTTGACTAATAAATTGGCTGCCAATGAAAAAGCAGTCTATTTTTATAGAAAACATGAAAATCAAAATCATATTAAAATCCATCATAATTGCTGGAAAGTTTTGCGCCAAATTCCGCAGTGGTTTGATCTTTTGGATAAATTTTACTCAAGCTATCATCTTTTTTCAGACAAAGCACTACACCTAGCCAGGTTTATAGAGCATGAACCTTTTTATTTGCGGTATACAGAAATGCCGTTGGACAATGAGCAAAAAAAATATTTATTTAATTTGATCCGTTCCTATTTTAATTTAAAGGTGTCCTGTTATTTAAGTGATAAAGAAAAAAAGTCGTTAAGTAAACCTTTTCTGTTTTTTTTGGCAGCGCCTGATTATAAGAAATTTGATGAGTTTTATTTAAAATACAAAGTACTTCGCACCCAAAAGAAACGTATTTATTTACTATTTTCTAAACTTATACCAATTCCTAAGGTAAAGAAAAGAGTTAAGCATTACCTACGTAACTATTATTAATCGATGAAAATTTTAATTATTCAGCATTTATTTTTTTTGAACGGAACGGGCGGAACGGAGAAAATAGCATGTTTTCTGGCAAATAATTTTTTTGATCAGGGATATCAGGTAGAAATAATGACATGCGAAAATACCAATGGAAAAGCAATGTTTCCTTTATATCCAGAAATAAAGGTTACCAATATCTTTGATCCAGGAATAGAGCAGCTCGATCTACAGCCTATATACAATTATAAAGGGAGAAACCCTTTTTTGTGGATAAAACATAAAATCAAAAAAAAAATAGCAAAAAGATATAATAGCAAAATATTGGAAAAGGTGGGTGGGGAGAGCATGCTATATCGGTTCAATCTAGAGAAACGTGCGCTGAATTGGAAACGGCATATTGATTCAGTTAAGCCTGATCTCATCATAACAATGTCAATCGCAAGCTTGTTAGAAATCACTTATCAGAATTCAATTGGAATACCGATCATTGATTCGGTCAACGGTAGGCCTGATTATGATTTTAAGGACATGTTTGGTAGTAGGAAGCCGTTTATGGTGGATTTGTTGACTACTGCGTTTATGCATCTTAAGGGCATTCAAGTTTTATTTGAGAGCTATAAAGATTATCTCCCAAGTAGTTTTACAGGCAAGTATGTTGTTATCCCAAATCCGGTGCCGCAAATAGAAGATACTATGTTAGTTAATCATGATAGAGAAAAACCACGGAAACGGATAATACATATTGCAAGACTGGATGTTGAGTGTAAGCAACAAAATATTCTTATTGATATATTCTCTAGATTGAGTGATAAATACCAAACATGGGATATGGAACTTTGGGGCATTGGCCCCGACTATAATCAATTAAAGGATCAGATTGAATCTTTGGACTTGGCTGACCGAATTTATCTGAAGGGTTTTACAAAAGATCCCATAAGGCAGTTATTTAAGTCGGATCTGTTTGTATTTCCGAGTAAGTATGAAGGGTTTCCTTTAGCATTGACTGAAGCTATGTCTATCGGGTTACCCTGTCTTGGCTTCAGTTCCTGTTCTGGCGTAAATGAACTTATACAACACGAGAAAACGGGGTATTTAGCTTCGTCCATAGCAGATTTCGAGATTTATTTAACTCTTTTAATGAATGACCCCAAAAAAAGAGCAGAATTTGGAATTGCGGCACATGAAGCTATGTCTAAATATGCCCCCGAAATAGTAAAAGCAAGCTGGAATAATTTTATCTCGGAAGTTATTGAAGGGGAAGGACATCGAGATCAATAATTTTTTCCAATGTGTTTTTTAATTTTTCTTTAGAAAACGGTTCAAGACTTTTTTCGGAATTAGACTGCAAATAGGTCCATAGAGATTCATCTGTATACAATGATAGTATGCTAGCGGCGAACTCCTCTGCGGTTTCGGCTAAGATCGCATTGAAATTATTTTTTAGGGCCATACCTTCTGCGCCAATTTTACTTGTAATTACCGGTAAAAAATATTCGAAAGCTTGACCAATTTTTCCTTTAACGCCAGCACCTGTTCTTAACGGAGCAATCATTAGTTTATTATTGTAGAAAAATTCTGTTATATCGGGGACATAACCATGAAATATAATATTGGGGTCATTGATATCGCTGATTAATACATCTAAATTTCCAACCACATTCAATTTAATTTCTGGATTATTCTGCCAAACAATAGGCATAATTTCATCTGCCAGAAATCTCACGGCATCAATATTTGGATGATGCTGTGAACCGATAAACAGAATACCTTGTCGCTCGTTAAAATTGGGAACATCATTTAATGATACTTTGTTGTAGTGAATATTTGAGATAACGGCTAGGCGTTTGGTGCCAAATGTTTTCTCCATATATTCCGATTCCTGTAGAGAAATAGGTATCGTAATATCGGCGCGTTTTGAAGCAAATTTCTCGGCTCGTAAAGTCTCGTTATATTTTTTTCTATAAAATTTATTATTTGGTTCGTGTTCTAACGCCCTAAGATATCTGAGATGATGGATATCTACCATGTCGAAAACAAACTTCCCTCTCGGCCAATGTGTTTTAGCCAATTTATAAAACCGCTCAAATGTGGGCCCCGTTGAGAACCAGCATATAGGTGTTTGAAGTGCTAGTTTTTTAAAAAACCTATTGTATTCATTAAGAAGCTTATGCTCATAAAATACACAAACTCCTAATTGTTGAAAATAGGTGTTATACGGATTTTCTATACGATTTTTAGGAACTATGAGTGTAATATTGTAATCTAAGTCAATGAATAATTTGATAATCTCAGTTAGACGTAAATCTCCGGAATTGTTATCAAATTCAGGAACCCTATCGTGAAAGATAATCAGTGATTTATTCCCGTATAATTCTATGATTCTTTCCTGAATAAATTTTGCATGGATATTGGATATTATACTATCCCATTTTTTATAAAATATCTTTTGATTTCTGGTTAGCAATTCCATTTTTGAGCTATTGGGAGTTTCCTTACGTAGTTCGTTACCATAAGTGACTCCATGAAAATGATATACCTTAGAGAATGGGCAGTAATAAACATCCTTATTCTGAATATATTTAAGTGTAAAACATAAATCGCTATCTTCGAAATAGGCCGGAGCAAATTGTTCGTGAAAAAGATTAAGATCGCTGTTATCACTTAATCTCTTAAATAATAGGCTGCAGCCCGAACAATAATCGGCTTTATGGGTATAATTTACTTGAGGGAAATAAGTCGGTATATCAGCAACTTGCCCAACTCCGTTGCGAATAAAGAAAGATCCGGCTTCTTGCAGTGTACCATCAGGATTAAGTAGCATAGAGCCAACCGCTCCAACATTTTTTTTCGACTGGAATACATGTAGTAATTCCGTTAAAAAGCCTTCTGTGACTATAGTATCGTTATTGAGTAAATAAATGTAATTCCCTTTAGCTTTTTTTATCCCCTCGTTTACACTTTCGAGGAATCCAAGGTTTTTTGTGTTCCTTAAAATTGAAATGTTACAGATTGCACTATAATCAAAGTATTCATTACTGCAATCGTCAATTAGAATAACCTCGAAAGAGACTTCAGGAAGGTTATTGGCAATTGACAACAGGCAGTTCAATGTATGTGTATGTTGATTGTGAAAGGGTATCACAATAGAGATCTCAGGAATCGCAAAAGATGGAAAATAGATTTGATCGGCTGTAAGGTTTACATCAATTGACGGTAATAAATCATTGTTTTTTTGAAGTTGTTTTAAATAATTCCTTTTACTATTAAAGTTCTTGATAGTTCTCCTTAAGCCCATAGTATATCCTATAATTTGACAGTAAAGGTAAGAAGAAAAATATACCTACAATAAGAAAGCCTCTTACTTTATAGAATATTTATCGATATCATTTTTGGTAGTTTTTTATATCGAAATTTTAATTGTAAATTGTCATACAAATATTACGTTTATTATTTAATTGAGTTGAAAGTATCGAAAACGCTAATTTTGATCATTCCAGTGCATTTCGAATTGTATCGATTAATGGTCAGATCCTGTAAAGAGTTGGGCTACGAAGTTAAACTTATTTTTTTGACTGATAGTGCTTTTAAATATAAAAATAGGGGACAAAGGATAAAGAGCTTCATTTGTAAAAATTTATTGGGAGATAAGAACTATAAAAAGCGACTAATTTATGATACGGTAAATAAAGAATTACAAAACAGTTTATTGGATATCGATCAAAGTATTGATTTCACTTTAGTTATTCGACCCGATCTTTTATCTATTGATTCGATAAAATTGTTAAAAAGTAAAGTGAAACATATAGTTGCTTATCAATGGGATGGTCTAATGAGGTTTCCTGAGGTATTTAAACGGATTCCATATTTTGATAAGTTTTTTGTATTTGATAAATCTGATAGTTTAAAATATAAAGAACAATTTAATAATCTTTTTTATATCAGTAATTTTTATTTTCCTTATCCAAAACAAATAGGTGTAAATAAGAGTGAGAAAGAGTTAATCTTTATAGGAAGTTATCTTAAAAATAGAATGCCTTCAATACTTAATCTAATTCGAGTGCTGCAAGAGCAAAATATTAAAAGTGACATCTATTTGCATTGTACAGATAAAAAGATATTAGATCGTTATAAAGATAGTGGTATTAAATTTTTGAAGAAGCCGCTTACTTATAAACAACTTCTTGAAACCGAAAATAACTATAAAGCTATCTTGGACTTTGATAATTCCACAATTCATCAAGGGGTTTCATTTCGTGTATTCGAGGCTTTATATTTGAAAAAGAAGTTAATAACAAACAATCCATTAATAAAAGACTACGAGTTTTATAATAAGGCCAATTTTTTTATTTGGGATGACAAGAATATTAATGAGATAGTTGATTTTATCAATCAATCTTATGAAGATATTACGCCCGAACTAGTAGAAAAATACTCATTTGAAGCTTGGCTACGGGTTGTTTTAGATCACGAAAATTAATTTGAATATATAATCCGATATATTTGCAATAATTTCATTCAGTAGCAGTTTTGCTTATCAATATTAAATGATGATTTGGGGATAAAAAATATGAAAAACAAGCTGAACAGCCTATCTTTGTTGAACGATAGCGAATGAAGAAAAAACAGATCATATTTGATGCCGAACGGATGAAATATCCTCATACAGGCTTATTTCATTTTTGTAAGCAATTAGGTCAAGCTTTATTAAAGAAGACAATGGATCCCTATGAGATGGTGTTTTATACAAATAACCCCGCTAATGAGGATTTTGGAACAGAAGCAAACTATTATCAGCAAAAATCATTGCAGAAATTCTGGATGCCGCGATTTTCCAACAGTGATCTTTGGCACTCTACCTTCCAGCTTAGTTCATATTTTCCACGTAATCATAAAATCAAGGTTCTTTCTACCATTCATGACCTGAACTTCTTGAAAGAAAAGAAGTCAGTCGAAAAAGAAAAGAAGTATCTGAAAAGCTTACAGGCAAATTTGGATAAGGCGGATATTATTGTTGCGATATCAAATTATGTAAAGAAAGACCTTGAAGATTATTGTAATTTAAGGGGAAAACCACTTCATGTGATTTATAATGGAAATAATATTGATCAGAAATATTTAGATCAGCTAGATAAATCGCAGGATAATATCCATAAACCCTTTATTTATTCTATCGGTACCATAAATCGCAAGAAAAATTTTCATACGTTGCTTTATTTATTGGTTGGGAATGATTTGGAACTGATCATTAGCGGTATTATCGCAGAACCGGATTATAATCAATATATTCTTGATTTAGCGGCTGAACTTGGAGTTGCGGGAAGAGTAAGGCTCACCGGGCCGATAACAGAAACAGAGAAATATAATTATTTAAAGAATTGTGCTTTATTTGCTTTCCCTTCAATAGCAGAAGGCTTTGGATTACCTGTTATTGAGGCGATGTCATTCGGCAAGAAGGTGCTGTTATCTACTTATACTTGTCTTCCTGAAATCGGAGGACCCGAAGCTTTCTTTTTAGAATCCACAGACCCGGAATATTTGATCGAATTTGGGAAATCCAACCTGATGGATATTATCCATGGGGAGGACCGTACTCCTGAAATTAAATCCTGGGCTGCCCAGTTTTCATGGGATAAAGCGGCAGGTGAATATTGGGAACTTTATAAGAAACTTTTGAAATAAGGGCATGGCTATACCAAAAGTAATCTATCAGACATTTAAAACGAACCAAATCCCTTGGTTAACAAAATTATATATCAAGCGCTTTAGACGTAAGAATAAGAATTACCGCTATGAGTTTTATGATGACCAGCGTGTAGATGCATTTATAAAGGAATCATTTGACAATGAAGTATATAAAGCGTATTCTAGGTTGCAGATCGGAGCGGCAAAAGCCGATTTTTTTCGATATGCCGTCTTATATGTATATGGCGGAGTATACCTGGATCTGGATAGCGACATTCTCGTTAATCTTGATAAATACCTGCAAGAAGATGACCATGCTGTCATTACGCGTGAAAAGAACCACCAAAATCTTTTTGCACAATGGGCGCTGGTATTCGAAAAAGGACACCCTTTTCTGGAGCGGACAATAAAGTATATTGTTGAAAATATTCAGCAAAATAAATACCCACATGACGTGCACGGCATGACCGGGCCAACAGTTTACACAAGGGCCGTCAATGATGTCATCAACGAAGACCCGACTGTCTCTTATCGCATTGTGCCCGATGACTACAAGGGGATAATGAAATTTAAATATAAGCTTGGCAAATTATTGATTTACGGTGATCGGTCACAACACTGGAAAAAACTGCAGAAATTAGTAACTGTTGTGAAATCAGAAGACTAAAGCGTCAGATATTGTTTTTCCCATTGTGCCGCTAGGTTGTCATCATTAAACTGCTGTGCGTGGGCCAATCCTTTTATAGACATGTGCTGCTGTAAATTGCTGTCATTTAAAATAGATTCAATGGCATGCTTAATCTGCTCAATATCGTGCGGTCGTACATACAACGAAGTTGGGCCTCCGGCTTCTGGGAAAACTCCTGAATCCGTAGTAATTACGGGTGTGCCCGAATATAAGGCTTCGATAATAGGAATGCCGAAACCTTCGTAAATAGATGGATAGATAAATGCGAGTGCTGCGGAATAGAGCACTGAAAGTTCCTGCATATTCAGGCCACTAAGAAAGTATACTCTATGTTCCATCCGATGCTTACGGATAAACTCTTGGAGCTGAAGCTTGTATTTTGTGCTTCTGCCGACAATAACCAAGGGGATATCGATATGCTCAATCGCTTTTACGATAGATAGCGCATTTTTTCGTTCTTCTATTGTCCCTACATTTAATAGAAATTCATCTGGGAGACCTAAACTATTCTTAAGCTTTTGCTTTTCCACATCGGTTTTTAGAATTTTAAAGGCCTCATGACACCCCTGATAGATGATATCTATTTTTTCTTGCGGAATATCAAAAAACTCAACAATATCATTTTTGGTCTGTTTACTAATCGCAACGATTTTATCTGCCCGTCGGCAGGCATGTGCGAATTTCTTTTTATAGATCCAGCGGTCTATCGGATGATAAAGCTCAGGGTAACGCATAAAGATTAAATCGTGCATACTAACAACGGATTTGATTTTCGCTGGAGCCAAGTCTACCGGAATTTCTCCAGAAAGACCATGAAAAATATTGACCTCATCTTTTTTCAAATCTGACACGATTCTCTTTGTTCGCCAGAGGTTGGGAAAATTTTGATTGATATATCCCTGTGGTTTCTTAATTTGTTCAGGGCTGACTAGATTAGCATAGCGCTCAAGAGATGTGCTGGGCGTATAAAGGATATAGTCATTTTGCGGAACAAAGGTTGATAAAATGCGTATTAGATCCCGGCTGTAGTTACCCAAGCCTGAGGCGTTGTTGAAAAAACGCTTTGCATCAAATCCTATCCTCATCTTACCGCTGTTATTTTTTCGATCACCATTTCTGGTGTAATTAAATCAATTGCTTCTGTGCCGTCACAGTCGCAGGGCTGGTTGCCATAGACAGAACTCGGTCGACTGGGATGCTCCACTTGGACACAGTTCCCGGATTCTTGGCCATAACCTGTAAATCCTGCATAGGGGTGTGTCGCGCCCCACAGCGATAGACATCTTACGCCCATCAATGAAGCCATATGTAAGCCAGAGGAATCCATGCTGATCATCAGGTCCAGATTTGATATAATGTCCAGTTCCTCTCTTAACGTAAATTTCCCAATGGTATTGTAGGTATTTGGAAAACTCTCTGTCCAGTTTTGTGCAATTTGAAACTCTTCCTGACCGCCTCCAAAAAGCAACACATCATAGCCATGATGTGTCAGATAGTCGATGATTTGGGCCATCTTTGCCAATGGGAGAATCTTATATCGGTGTTGGGCAAAGGCTGCAATGCCGATTTTTTTTCGTTCGAAGTTGCCAAATAGGCTAAAGGCAGCCTTAGGGACATCCTGCAAATTAGATAGCAATTTGTGACTTAGTTCAAAGTGAAAGCCTAAAGCCCGGAATACATCTGCATAGCGCTCTACCGTTAGTTTCAACGGATGTTTAACCTTATTTTCCTTACGGGTGAGGGCTTTTTTTTCTGCACGGCCTTTGTCCAGTTGTCTGACCTTCATTCCCGAAAGTGAGAATAAAAGACCTAATACACGCGAACGCAAATTGAAATGCAGATCTGCTACAGCATCGGCATTGTACTGTGCCAGTTCTTTTTTTAGCCTGACCAAGCCCCAAAAACCCTTATGGCTTGTCTTAGGTTCAATTGCATGAAACTTGACATTCTTTATGCCATCAAAGAATGGCGCAAAAAAAGAACGGCTCACCATAATAATCTCGACGGAAGGGTATTGCAGGCAAAATTCCTTCAATACCGAAGCTACCATGGCGACATCGCCCATAGCTGAAAATCGAGTTACTATGATTCGCTGCGGTAAAGACATGGCCTTATTTTCCGGAAGTATAAAGTACTGGGTTTAGTTCTGGATCATTGTACATTTTCATCTGTTTATAGACCTTCATGTATTTTTCACCCGATTCAATTGCTGTCAGCAATTCGTCGATGCTCTGTGAAAGATCTGTACGTTGTTCCAACAAGATGCTTAATTTGCCCTGACAGGCAGAAATATGTGCTGCCGACGCATCTGAACGTAGCGTCTCCTGCTCCATATGATAGATCTTTAAAGCCAGTATGGATAGTCTATCAATGGCCCAGGCTGGACTTTCAGTATTGATTGTTGCCGAAGGCTGTGCCTTGATCGTTTGATATTTCTGTAAAAAGTAGCTGTCTATATATTCCACCGTGTCCGTGCGGTACTGGTTAGACTCATCGATGCGTCGCTTCCAGTATAACCCATCCTTGGGATCAATGGAAGGATTACGTACAACATCTTCCATGTGCCATTGTACGGTGTCAATCCAGCACTTTAAGTACAGGAGATGTTCTAAGGATTGTTTATCGTATGGATTCTGGATTGGATGATCAATCTGATCGTATACGTGGTAATCCTGGATAGCACGTTGAAAAATGGGATTTGCTATTGCACTAATCATGTTACAAATATAAAATATATTATGGGGTTATCCTACACTTCAAATCCGGTATCAACACGATGAAATTAGCGGGAGACTGTAGTATGGAGGAAAGAATGGTATTGATTTTTTAAAAAATAGCAAGTAAAACATCCGGAAATAAACCCAGCAAGATGACGGCGATGGTACATAGCAAACCAATGCCCAGAAGTATGGGATTTGATTTGGACGTATACGGTTGCACACTGTCTTTTAAGAATGCGTTCAACGGAATTTTAAAGTAATAGAAAAGGGAAATCACGGATGTAAGTGCCCCTACAATCAATAGCGCAAGCAGACCGAAGGATTGGAAGTTTTGATATTGTTCGAATACCTTTGAAAATATCAGTAACTTTCCGACAAATCCAGCAGTAGGAGGTAGGCCTATCAACGCAATTAGGACAATTGAAAATGAGGTGAATAACAACGGTGACTGTTTACCTAATCCCTTATAGGAGTCAATTGAAGTACTGCCCAGGCTAGCTTCCAAACTATCAATGAAAATAAAGACCGCGATATTCATCAACGCATAAATCGATAAATAAAACAGTAAAACGTTGGATTCATTGTTTTGATAAACCAGTACTGCCATCAATAATATCCCGGTGTGACCAATAGAAGAATAGGCCATCATCCGTTTGGCATCCTGCTGACGTAATGCGGCCAGATTACCGATCAACATGGTCGCAATGGCAATGATGATAATCACGTAGGCTAGGAAATCACTAAAATAAAAGGATACTGCAAGCCAGGCCGCAAGTAGCTTAGACAGTAGTACGACAACAGCAATCTTCGGTACCGTTGCCAGGTAAGTCGTGATTACCGTGGGTGCCCCTTGGTAAACGTCAGGACTCCACACATGGAAAGGGAAGAAACTCAGTTTAAAACCTATACCAGTCAATAAAAATAGGAGGGCAATGCTGATCATCAGCTTAGGCGCCTCCATCAGCCCCGCAATATGGGCTGGCGCATCAAAATTCAAGTTTCCCGTGAAACCGTATAGCAAGGATAAACCATAGAGCATAACAGCAGCACAGATAGACCCAAAGAGCACATATTTCATCGCAGCCTCAGATTGTGCTTTATTCGCTGAAAAATAACCGACCATAATATAGGAACTAATGGAAACGGTTTCGACGGAAATAAAAATCATCAGCCAGTTGCTCGACATGGTCAAGAGATTCAGCCCCAAGGTAGCGGTCAGGAGTACAGCATATAAATCGCCCAGAGGACGCTCATGCTGGTGACGTTGTTGGATAAAAATCGTAATCAGTAAGGTCGACAGCAGGATAATCATTCGTGCCGATATCGCGAATGTATCAACGTGGATCATATCGAAGAATCCGGACATCTCCACATGACTCAATCCCTGTCCCAATAGATAACAACCACTTAATAAGAGCCCAGCCACCGTAAAGGTGAAAGATGCCTTGTCCCAATATCTATCCACGAAAAGACTCGCGATAATAGTGCCTATAAAAGTAATGATCAGTATTAATTCCGGTTTGAAGTAGGGAATACTAACAATAATTTGATCAATAAATGAACTGATATATGGACTGAATGCGAGCATGCCGATTAGATAAATTGTTGGATAAAGCTGACAAGATTCAATACACTTGCATTGAGACTATGGAATACCAGAGAAGGCATCACGCCTAGTAAAAGCGCAAGAGCCAAGGTCGGAAATAGGACCAGCTGTTCACGGCTGTTGACATCAGTCAATGCATTGGACCAAGATTCACCACCTTTTAGTCTGATCTGTCCAAAAAACATCCGTTGAAGTGTCCATAAAAGATAGGCTGCACTTAAAAGAATCCCGATTGAGCCTGCTACCGCCATCCAACGCGGAAGACCAGTACCTACACTGGCAGCATTGAATGAACCGATGATAACAAATGCTTCACCGATAAATGCAGAGAATCCAGGGAGACCCAAAGAAGCGAAGAACGCAACAGCAACATAGCCCGTATATTTCGGCATAAGCTGCGCCAGTCCTCTGAAACTATAAATATTTCGGTCGTGTACACGGTCATAGACCACACCCACAAGGAAGAAAAGCGCCGCCGATAGAAACCCATGGGAAATCATTTGGAACATAGCACCTGAAATTCCCTCGGCTGTCAATGAAGCTATACCGAGCAAGACAAAACCCATATGCGATACCGACGAATATGCGATCATCCGTTTTAGATCTTTTTGAGCCAAAGCATTTAATGCGCCATAGATAATGGAGATTACGCCGATCAGCCCAAGCCACCAATTGGATAGCGCTGCCATGTCAGGGAAAATACTATAGCAGATACGGATAATGCCATAGCCACCTATTTTCAATAGGATACCTGCTAAAATAGTGGATACCGGTGTCGGCGCCTCTACGTGTGCATCAGGTAGCCAGGTGTGCAGTGGTACAATGGGTACTTTGATCGCAAAAGCAAAAAATAGTACTGCAAAGCCAACCAATCTGGCCGAAATACCCAATATTTCCCGATAGCCATCCCAGGCGAAGATCGAGTCTCCTAAATAATTCTGTGGATTCATCATGTAGATCATATTGAAGGTATGGGCACCCGTGACCGGGTTAATAACCGAAAAATACAAACCGACAATGATCAATAGCATAAATACTGATCCAAACAGGGTATAAAGAAAGAATTTTATGGCAGCATATTCACGTCTTGCTCCACCCCAAATACCGATCAGGAAGTAGAGTGGTAGGAGCATGACCTCATAGAATAAATAAAATAAAAAGAAATCCAAAGCACAGAAAATACCCATTACAGCCATGTTTAACACCATAAGGAGAGCAAAATATCCCTTGGGACTCTTTTGTATATTCCAGGAGGCCCCGATTGCCATCAGCATCACAAAGGCACTGAGCAGTAATAAGGGCATTGAAATACCGTCTATCCCGATCAGGTAATCGATCTCTAATTTTCCAATGGAACCCAAGTCCAGACGGATCCAGGGAAGCTGTTCGACAAATTGGTATCCCGCCAAATCCTGTACACCGGTTTGGCTCGCATCAAATTTTGCATAACATAGTCCAGCAAGTACAAATTGCACCGCTGTAATTGCTAAGGCAATATATTTGTAACTCGATTTATATCGTGTTGGTAAGGCGAGGATAAACGCCGTCGCCAGAAGCGGTAAAAATATCAGTAAGGATAAAATAGGCATTTCCTAAAAAAATATAAGATAAATTAAACCAAGTAAAACAAATAGAAAAACGGAGAACAATGCAGTCTGTAATTTGCCGTTCTGTACCAGACGAACCTGATTACCGGTCCAGTAGGCCACAGCCGCAACAGTATTGACAAAGCCGTCTACAATATATTTGTCTATCCACACGCTCAGCCGCGAGAGAGATAAGACGATAAACTGAACAAAAGCAACGAACGAATCGACGATATAACGGTCAAACCAATAGCAGAACTGAGCTAGTTTTAGTGTTCCAATAACAAATACGCGTTGATACAGCTCATTGATATAACCTTGATTGAATGATGCTTTTAGGGCAAAACCAGCTGTGTTGAGCGGGTATTTGTTTTGTACGTACCATTTCCAACCGATAACCCAACTGATTACGGAACCGATCAATAAAAGCATTGGAATAAGCAGATGGGCGCTATGGCTTGGTGCAAAGCTGTATTCATCCAATAATAAACCATCCATCAACCAGGAATCATGATAAGATACTGGGTTGAGAGAGAATAACGGAAATAGACAGCAAAGCCCCAATAACATCATCGGAATCAACATGGTTTTGGAAGCCTCATGCAAAGGGACACCATGTAATTTTTCCTGAACCTGATCCAGAATTCGAAGTTCACCTAAAAAGGCCTTAAAGATTAAGCGGCCAATGTAGAAGGCGGTCAGTATACTGACGATAATGAGACTCACAGGTATAATGAGGTAAAAACCACCTTTCGATAAAGCCCATTCAAAGGAAGAGATGATGATACTATCTTTGGAAAGATAGCCTGATGTCAAAGGAAATCCGGCAAGTGCCAATGAAGCAATGCTCATCAGGATAAAGGTTTTGGGCATATACTTTTTCAGTCCCCCCATATTCCGCAGGTCCTGCGGATCAAAATCAAGCTGGCTATGCGCTTTGAGGTGGGCCATCTCATGGATAACTGCTCCTGCTGAGAGGAATAACAGACATTTAAAAAATGCGTGTGTGACCAAATGAAAAAGTGCTGCATCCCAGGTGCCAATTCCAATTCCGACCATCATAAAACCCAGTTGTGAGATGGTTGAGAAGGCCAGGATGCGCTTAATATCGTATTGACCCAATGCAAAATAAGCAGCGGATGCTGCGGTGATTGTGCCTATGACCGCAATAAATAACAATGCACTTTCGTTGAATAACGGAAATACGCTTGCCAGCAAAAATACCCCTGCAGCGACCATAGTGGCGGCGTGGATCAGTGAAGATACCGAGGTCGGTCCTTCCATGGCATCTGGCAGCCATACATGTAAAGGGAATTGAGCTGATTTGGCCATCGCAGCAAGGAAAAATGCCAGTCCGGCTACCGTAAGCCAGATCTGATCCATGCTGTTGACTGGAGAAACCCATAACCCGCCCGTGATGCGGGATTGGTCAATCAGCCCCCCTTCACCAAAAAGATCAACGAGGTTGAGGGTGTTGAACTGCGTAAATATAATGGCTAGACCGATCAGAAAACCTAAGTCTCCGATGCGGTTGACGATAAATGCTTTCTTGTTGGCCTGCACAGCCGTTTCCCGTGTGAACCAGAAACCAATAAGGAGGTAAGATGCGAAACCTACCAATTC
Organism: Sphingobacterium sp. CZ-UAM; assembly: GCF_002000245.1. Taxonomy (GTDB): domain Bacteria; phylum Bacteroidota; class Bacteroidia; order Sphingobacteriales; family Sphingobacteriaceae; genus Sphingobacterium. Next base: position 91,615 of record NZ_MTCM01000010.1, read on the forward strand.
CCAAAAGATATACATGAGCAGCAAGCTATCCATGACAACCAATCCCAGCATCGCAAAACAGAATAGGCTTAGGTACATCCAATAGCGATGGATACCTGGATCACCTTTCATATAAGCCCTGGAATAGATATGTACGGGAAGAGCAACTGTAGGAACCAGGAAAAGCATCAATACGCTCAGGTTATTCAACAGAATACCCACTTTAAAAGTCGAAGCACCAATGGTGAACCAGTTCAATTGGGCCGATACTACTGGATGATTCCAGATGGCCAGCCAGGTGAGCCCGCCAAATATAAAACTACACCCAATGCCAAGTAGGGCGGCGATACCGGACTGATCACGTTTACCCATCATCGCTTGATATAAAAAGGCAATAAATGGTGCTGCTACTGCAAGCAGCGCTGTGTATATCGGTGATATGGAGGCAAGTGGATTCAATTCTTACTTATCTTTTAATTCATTGATTTCATCCGGATTGATGGTTTTATAGTGTCTATAGACATTCAAAACCAAAGCTAATCCAACGGCTACTGCCGCAGCTGCCAGAACGATGGCGAATAGGGCAAAAATCTGCCCACCATAACTGATTTTATCGTATTTACCAAAGGCCACAAAGTTCAGTATAGCCGCGTTAATCATCAGTTCGATGCCGACCAGAATCATAATGGCATTTTTCTTCGAGAGAACGGTATACAGACCGATACAGAAGATACAGGCACTGACTACCAAAAAATGCGTCAATGTAATCATCGGTTACGCTCCTTTCTGGATAAATGCGAGGCGCCGATAAGCGCCATCATCAGAAAGATGGAAATGACTTCAAATGGCAATACATAGAATGTCATAAATCGTAAGCCGATCTGTTGGATGTTATTATCTGTTGGAATAATCTCCGTATTATTTTCCCGGGCCTGTTGGATCCAGGTAGGGAGGGACTGCTGCCATTCCCGTATGCCCAAAATCAGCAGTGTTAGAAAACCTAGGGCCAATACAATCGCCTGCCACCTGGGCATGTTCAAAAATGAGCCACTGCTGTCTTGAAGATCTTTCAATAGTTCTTTGTTGGAAAGCATAAAGGCAAATAGCATAAGGATCAGCACACCACCTACATAGACCATAATCTGTGTGATGGCAACAAAATCTGCCAGCGCAAATAGGTATAGGCCAGCCATAGCAAAGAGCACAATGAAAAATAGAAATAAGGCGCGGGCTATATTTTTAAGATTTACCAGCAACAACGCGGATCCGATGGCCAATGTAGCAAAGGCATAAAACAGAATACTTTCCATCTTTTTATTTTTGCTTTGCTGCCTCCTTTTCAGCTTGAAATTGTGTCCATTCTGCTTTTCGTTGTGCAACTTGTTCGTCGGTCATGTCTGAAAAACCATAGATCAGGTCGGTTAATTTCTGTGAGCTGCGGTCATATTCATTGGTCATGACTATACATTCCGTAGGACAGACGACCGTACATAATCCACAGTACATGCATTTGGCCATATCAATATTGAATTTGGCTGGATACAGTCGTTTGACGCTACCGTCTGACGTTTTTCCGATCGCCTCCGGAGATTTGATTGCTTCAATTTCAATGCAATCTACGGGACATGCTTTGGCGCAAAGGTCACAGACGATGCAATCATCAATATCTACTTGCAATTGATAACGTGCCACTTCGGGCATCGGCATTTTCTCGGCAGGGTATTGTACCGTGACGATGCCCTCCTGACGGTCAAAGTAGTTGTCGTTTTTGATATTTAATTCCTGACGCGAACGTCGGGCGCCAAACAAGTGCTTGACAGTCAAAGATAAGCCTTTGATTGCTGTACGAAATGCGTGGGAAGCCGTTTTAAATATCATATCTTATGCTATAATTAAAATTCTCCAAATGGCAGAAATCGCCATGCAAACAAAAGCTAAAGGAGTCAATACCTTCCAACAGAGACTCATTAATTGATCGGCCCGTAATCGGGGTAATGTCCAGCGTATCCACATTTGCACTCCGACGATAAATAACGATTTGGCCAAGGTCCAAAAGATACCCCAGGCAAGGCCCGTAGTCCAGTCCGCCAGTCGTATGGCACCGATATTAGGAAGTGGCGTGTTCCAGCCTCCTAAAAAAAGGACGACTCCAAGCATCGCTACCAAAAACATCATGGCATATTCCGCTAAGAAAATAAAGGCAAACTGTATGCCGCCGTATTCTGTATGGAAACCACCGACCAATTCGGATTCCGCTTCGGGAATGTCAAAGGGCGCCCGGTTACATTCGGCAAGTGTAGCAATAAAGAAAATGAGATAAGTTACAATTAAATGTGGGGCCTGGAAAATATTCCAGGCGAAGAATCCACCAATCTCATTGACTTCCCAAAAGCCTAAAAATTTGATGCTTCCGTTGGTCATAATGCCCTGTCCGATGGCAATTTCATTGAGGTTTAACGTCTGGGTTAACATCACTACGGTGATCAACGAGAGCCCCACCGGTATTTCATAAGATACCATTTGGGCTATCGCACGCATGGATCCAAGCAGGGAGTATTTGTTATTCGAGCCCCAGCCTGCCATCAGAATACCCAGGGCATCAATGGAGATAATGGCCATGATAAAGAATAATCCTGTGTGCGTATTTGCCGGAATAAAGTCTTTGGCCCAGGGAATAACGGCAAAACCGGTAAAAACAGCTACGAAGATAATAATCGGAGCTATTCTAAATAGAATTTTATCGGCCGATGTGGGGGTGATTAATTCCTTTTGAAGTAATTTGAGAATATCGGCTATCGTCTGGAGGCTACCGTATTTCCCGGTTTCCATTGGTCCGAGACGATCTTGAACAAATCCGGCAATCTTGCGCTCGGCATATACCGCAAATAAGGTAAATGCTGCTATAAAGGTAAAAATAGCAACGGGAACCAAGATATGTAGTATTGTATCTATCAAGCCTTATTTATAATGATTTTTAATAAGCGTCCAATGAATACGCAAACTTAACGAAAAACAGGGAATTTAGAGAGGGAAAAATTAAAATATACTTAACAAGTAGATTATCGTGACATATTAGAGATGTTAGTATTTAGATTTGAGTATTTAGATTTTGCTGATGTAAGCCGCTTACTGATGATATTGTCAGAAAGATAACACACTTTATGTTTACCTAACGTGCTATAGCATAGTGTTTTTGAAAAAGGTGCCGTCACGGTATTTCCATAAAAAAAGCATCCCTTGGGATGCTTTTTTTATGGAGATTAATCGAATTAACGATTTGAAAATTCAACGTAATCACGTTCTGTATGTCCAACATACACTTGTCTTGGGCGGCCGATAGGCTCTTTGTTTTCACGCATTTCTTTCCATTGTGCGATCCATCCCGGAAGACGGCCCAAAGCAAATAGTACAGTAAACATATCTGCTTTAAATCCTAAGGCACGGTAGATAATACCCGAGTAGAAATCGACGTTTGGATAAAGTTTTCTGTCGATAAAGTATTGATCGTTTAACGCTGCAGCTTCTAATTTCTTAGCGATATCCAATACAGGATCCTGAACGCCTAATTTTTCTAAGATATCGTCACAGGCTTTTTTAATGATTTTAGCACGTGGATCGAAGTTTTTGTATACGCGGTGTCCAAATCCCATTAAACGGAATGGATCATTTTTGTCTTTTGCTTTCGCAAGGTATTTTTCAGCATCACCACCATCATTTTTGATCGCTTCCAACATTTCAATTACCGCTTGATTGGCACCGCCATGTAATGGACCCCATAGTGCATTGATGCCTGAGGCTACAGAAGCGTACAGGTTGGCATTGGATGAGCCTACGATACGAACGGTAGATGTCGAACAATTCTGTTCGTGGTCAGCATGTAAAATAAGCAATTTGTGCATAGCGTCGATAACAACTGGATCGAATGTTTTTTCGTCGTTAACCTCGCCGAATAACATGTTTAAGAAGTTATCAATGTAACCCAAATTGTTTTTAGGGTAAACGACCGGATGACCTAAAGATTTCTTTTGAATCCAAGAAACGATAGTAGGCATTTTAGCCAAAAGATTGATGATCGTTTGATCTTCTTCTTCGTCTGTTAAGTTTGGATTTAAAGATTCTGGGTAAAATGCAGATAACGCGCCCACTAAACAAGAAAGTTGACCCATTGGGTGGGATTTGGAAGGAAATCCAGCAAAGAAATTTTTCATGTCTTCGTGGATCATCATTTGCTTTTTGATGTCAGCTCTGAATTTTTCCAATACCTCTTTTTTTGGAAGCTCTCCGTAGATCAGTAAATAAGCAACTTCCAAGAAAGTAGATTTCTCCGCCAATTGCTCAATGGGATATCCTCTATATCTCAATATACCTGTCTCACCGTCAAGGAAAGTAATCGCACTTTTTGTTGCACCCGTGTTTTTGTATCCTGGGTCCAACGTAATAAATCCGCTTAGATCTCTTAATTTGGAAATATCAACTGCTTTTTCATTTTCAGTACCGACAATGACCGGAAGGTCATAAGAAGTACCGTCTAAATTTATAGATGCTTTATCTGACATGTTTATATGTTATCTTATATCTGATTTTGTATGCTAATCTCACAAATTTAACTATTTGATATTTAAAACTGAAAGTTCTTTTGGAATTTATATGACATCATTGCGTCATTTTGGATAATATTGAATAACTATTTACTCAAATAAGCAAATAGTTTATTCAAATTTAACACTATCTTATTATGCCCGAAATGCTAATCTATTTTTCGCTGGGCGACTTTACCTTTATCTTCGTATTTCCCATTTTTGCCCGATCCAAAAAAAGGTAAGATAACCAAGCATACCAAAATAATGGATGTTAGGGTGAGAATACCGGTTGTCCAAAGGATTTTACTGAAATTTTTAGCATCCAGGAAATGGATACCCCATAGCCCCAATAGAAAATAGGTAGCCACAAATAGGATAACCAAGGTGAATAATATACCAAAGATGTATTTCATAATGGGTTATATTTTGTTGAGAATCTGTTTTTTGAGTGTATCGAATTCCTCCTGTGTAATAATGTTTTCGCGTACCAGCAATTGTAATTTTTGCAATTTTTCGACAAAATCACCTTCCGCTTGTATATTGTCTTTGATCTCTTCTTTCTGAAGATCAAATTGCTTGCCCAGTTCCATGCCGACACCCAATTGTGCACCGATACCGGCTAATCCGCCTTCATTTTTAGCGGCATCCCTGAGGGCGCGTAATTTTTCCAGTTCTACATAGCTCAAACCGGCCTGCTGTGCAGCTTGATTTTGTGTCGTCAGGTCTGCAATTTCACCAATTCTGCGTTGTGTGTTCGCGTCAAACTGGGTTCCTAGAATCTTGAAATCTGTAATTTCTAATCCAAGATCTATAAAATCTTGTTCAACAGCTGTTTTTATATCGGTAGACAGTAGCGGGAGCTGGCTGTCGATCTCATTATACCCCAATTTTTTCTGTGCGATCTGCGCAACAATCCGTTGGGGAATACGGTTGTTGATGACATCTTGGATAACCGCTGTGCTGACCGTATTTTGATTGGCAACAATGTTTTTATAAAAATGTACCGGTTCCTTGATTATATAGGAAAAAGTGCCGTTCAATCCTATTTCTATAGGAAGATTGTACTGTGGGTCAATGTATTTTATCGGATTTCCCGTTCCCCAAGCCTGATTGACAATAGCTGCAGTCCGAAAGAAGTAGATGTACAGCTTGTGTTCAGACTCAAAGTTTTGCCTCAACCTTGCCAAGGTTGTAAAGAAAGGGTGGTTATCCGTTTTTAAATTATAGGTTCCTGCCTCTGTGAGTAGGTTTTCACCCTTTCCTTCATAAACGAGGATACAACCTTGCCCTGGGGCAAGAATAAGCTTACTGGAATTTTTAATTTCATTTCTTTCGGAAGGAAATTTATACCATAATATGCGGGGATCTTGATTTTTCCACTCAATGACCTCGGATAGTTGGTTTTTAAAAAGATTGAATAGTCCCATAATGTTTAATTTAATGAGTCGAATTTGGGATTATACCCTTCGAATTTATTGATTTGTTTTCCGCTATTATCAAAATAGTAATAGTCGCTTGAACTTTTGACAATGAAGCCATCGTTTAACAGATAACCATTTTTATAGATGGATTTAAGGTCTGTTGTGACAGTTTTTTGTATGGCACCTGTAGCGACATCCAAGAGCTGAATCTGTAAAGGGTCATCTTCCGCCGGTGTCGGTTTGTAAGCGATCAATAGCGTTTTGTTATTTTGAGCGATCACTACCGGCTGAAAATAGAGCCTTCCTGGGGTAAAGTCTTTAAAACTAATCAGACGGGTGCCTTTAAATTGCCATGAATTGATCAATACCTTTTTGTAAGGATCGCGGTCTGTAAAAATGCCTGACCTGCCATAATCTTTATCCCAGGAAAAGCGTGGACTATCTTTGGGAAATCCATATTGATACTGGTAACTGTATTGGATTAACTGAATTTTTTCCTCAGGGTAATAGCTGGATTTACTTGAAAAAGTGAACTCAGTTTTTGTTGTCGGATTGGGAAGTTTTTTCCTTCTTTCATCGTAAAGCTGCTTATCCGGAATAGATTTATTGATTAAAGGGTAATAAGCAAGGTTTTGCCCTTCATTATTTATGATTTGATAAGAAGAGCCATAATCTTCGTATTTAAATTCAACTTTGGCAATGCCCGTGCTGAGTGACGGTGCATCTTTGACATAATCTTCAAGGACACTTTTAAAGGTTAGGCTATTTCTGTCCAATTGATAAATGTATTTGGATTTTACGATAATGTACAGGTTTTGGTCTTCAAATACCTGTAATTTAACGTCGCTACTTGATAATTCAACGGGAGTATCCATCAATTGTTTGATCCATTCCTTTTTGCCCGTTTTGGGATCAAATAATCCGATATAAACTTTATTGTCTTTGCCTTCGTCAAATCTTGCTTTAGAATCCCGGACATTGCCCACCACGACAACGTGGGGGACATTGTTTTTGTCCAAAAATAATTCGTTTGAGGCGTAATTCCATTCCAGCGTAATGGCTTCTTCTTTTTTATCGGCCGTGTTGGACGAAGTATAGGTCGAATAATTCGGTTCAGGTTTTTTGGAAAATAAAGCACTCAGTGCACCAATAACAAACATTAAGGTGATAAAACCCACGACAGCAAATAGTACAATCCGTATTGCTTTATATTGATCTGGATTGCTGCGCGGATAGTTGTAATTGTGATTGATATTGATATCGTCGCTATCTAAAAAAAACTCGGTTCCACAACTGTCACATTTATAATAGTCAGGGCGTATGGTGCTGACTTTTATGCTGCCACAGTGGGGACATTTGATCGCTTTGATACTTTTGGCCATTTATCTTATTGTATTTGTTTTAATCTCTGCTGTCTAAATTTAATTTCTGCCAAGATGGAATTCCTATGTTGGCAGAATATGATCTACAGCCGAAAGTTATAAATAAAAAATAAGGATTAGCAAATTTTTGACAGGTCAACTTATATTCGATGGAATTGATTTTAAATGCGTCGGGAATGGGAAGCTATTGTAATGTTACAGAAAATACTGTCCCTATCACCTGTGGAGCAGGGATATAAGATAAATAATAATATATTTTTGGTATTTACGAATTATTCGTAGATTAGTGAAAGAATAGTAAAGAAAGATTTAAGACATGGAAAAGTTAACAGCACAAGAGGAGCAGGCAATGCAATCTATCTGGAGCCTAAACGGAGGTTTTATCAAAGAGATCTTGGATAACATCAAGGGGGAGAAGATGCCATATACGACCTTGGCATCAACAGTTAAGAATTTGGAGCGTAAGGATTTTGTGAAGGCTGTGCGGTATGCAAATGCCAAACGTTATGAACCTATGGTCAGTGAGCAGGATTACAAAGCCAAGTTTATGAACTCCTTCGTTGGCGATTATTTCAAGAATTCCTACAAAGAAATGGTTTCTTTTTTTGTGAAGGAGGAAAAACTGACCGCCGATGAGCTAAAAGAGATCATGGATATGATCAAAAACAACAAATCTTAAAGATGATGGAAAATCTACTGACCTATATCATACAAGTCAATCTGTTGTTGAGCATCATCTATTTGGGGTATGCGGGACTATTGAAAGGGTTGACATTCTATTCGTTAAATAGATGTTATTTTTTAATAGGCGGATTATTTGCTTTTATATATCCTTTTTTGGATTTGAAGTCCTTGTTCGTACAGCGTGGATTGGACATTGGAGTGGTCGGTGAGCAGATTTCATTTTATATGGAGGACGGTGTCGTGCAGGAAAAGCTTACTTTGGCCGGTTTGGTCGGGATGGTTTTTATTTTGGGGGCAGCCTTATTGTTTTTGAAGTTTCTATTTCAGTTAATGAGTTTACTGCGGATTCATTTTCATTCTACTGCGGATCAATGGAAAACATATTTTTTTCGCAATGTGTTTATTCCTATTGTTCCCTTTTCTTTTCTGAACAAAATTTATGTCAACAAAGGGCAGCATATGGATGCTGAACTGATCGATATTTTTAAGCATGAGGATATTCATGTGAAAGGCCTTCACAGTTTGGATATTTTATTGTTTGAAATGATATTGGTGTGTTGTTGGTACAATCCTTTCGTCTGGTTCATGCGCAGGGCCATTCGCCAAAATTTGGAGTTTCTGACTGATCAACAGGTACTCAATAAAGGAATTGACAGACAGACGTACCAATATAGCCTATTGAATGTGTCCAAAAAGGGCACTTCAATAGGATTGAGTAATCAATTTAATTTTAAACTATTAAAACGTCGTATCATGATGATGAATAAGAAAAGATCATCCAAAATAGAACTGAGTAAATATGCCTTCCTCTTGCCTGTTTTCCTGCTAGCGGGTGCAGCTTTTACGGTTAGTAAAGCAGAGAATAGTATCGAAGGGGTAGTGGAGAAAGCTAAAGAAACACCTATATTGACTTTGGATAAGGTGGAGGAAGCTGATGGTTCAGTCTCGGTCAAGGTGGCAGGCGAGGCGGCTGAGTTATTGCAGCAGGCTTTTGGAGCAAACGAGATTGCGATTGATACTTTGCCTAAGGTGAAAACTGGCAGGGCCAGCGAATTTAAAAAAATCAAGAGATCGGATATTGATTTTTCTAAGAATCTGAAATATTTTATTGATAATAAACTTGTGTCTAAATCAGACTTTTTGGCTTACCCTGAAGAAAAACTAGCGAACTATTGGGTTTCGAATGATAACGAGCTAATTAAATATCGAACCAAGTCATCAATTGATATTTCTCAAGGTGCAATTTTGGCAAACTCGGTTGTAATGCAGCAAAAACAAGATGCTGCAAGAGCAAAAATGCGGTATTATGTCGATGGCGTTCTGCAAAGTCCAAGCTTTAATCTAACTGATTTTGATCCAACCTCAATTGCATCAATGACCGTACTAGAAGGGCCAGCTGCACTTAAATATGGTGATGTTGGGAAAGATGGTTTGGTTTTGGTGAAGATGAAGCCTGAGCGCAGGGACGAAATTCGAAAAAAGGGAATTACAATTGGTATTCGAATGGATGGTACTAAAGATAGTGTACTGTATGTAATTGATGGTCAGAAGGTGAAAGGCTCTGTTTTTAGGAGTTTAGGTGCAGAAGCTACGGAAAGCATACACATTCTTAAGGATGGGCCTGCTAAACTAAAATATGGCGAAGAAGGGAAAAATGGTGTTATTGAAGTAACCACAAAAGAATGGGCAAGGGAAAATCCGGATAAAGTCAGCAAATCTTCTGGGGAACTAAAATCTGAAAATAAAGTAGGAGAGACTCTTCCACTTGCTGTCTTTTACAAAGCGAATGAAGACAAGCAGGATGCTAAGACGATAGCATTTGAGGGGAAATCCAAAACAGATACGAAAGAACCAGAGCTCAGGGGCAGAGCACAGGGAATTGTCTCCAATATGAAGGGACTAGGGAGTAGTGGGCCAAGGAAGTATGGTGTCTTTAGTAATGGGATCAAAGGAGATCCGCTAGTTGTTTTGGATGGAGAAGTTATGGGCAAGACTTTTGGGCTAGATAAAATAAATTCAAATGATATTGAATCTATTACAATCTTAAAGGATCAAAGTGCCTCTGCGCTATATGGTGATCAGGGAAAGGATGGTGTCATCATTGTGAATACCAAGGCCTATGTAAAGGCACATCCTGAACTGTCTTCTGATGTAGAAGACCGTCTGTCAGGAAAAGTGAAAAAAGTAATTAAGGCCGAAGTGGAAAAGGAAAAAGCTGAGGCTTCCAAAGAAAAAAAACAGGAAATAGTCCGACCGTAGATTAGATATTGACTTTTGCTTGCTGCAAAGTGGAAAAACCCATCCAGCACAAGCTCGGCACAAGAAACGAACAAGCCTGGCACAAGGAACGAACAAGCTCGGCACAAGAAACGCACAAGGATGGTACAAGAATCAAGCAAGGTTGGCACAACGATCAACCTGTCTAAGTACTTCCTTAAAACAAGGTTGATACAACAATAGCACAATAAAGGAATAAGCTGTATGCTAGAAAAAGCCGTTTAATTCGGCTTTTTCTAGTTTGAAAAACATTGATAATATAGTTATTTCTGATGCTTACGGGGGTGATTATTTTGTATTTAGATTGGTCATGGTCAGCTCAATGCCGATATTGATAAAACTTTGGATCATCTTAACGGAGTGATCGATCAAAGCCGGGAGCTCGGCTTGTTCGTCCTTGTCAAATGGACCAAGAACGTAATCAACCTGTCTACCTTTGGGGTAATTATCTCCTATGCCAAAGCGTAGGCGTGGATACACCTGTCCACCGCAAAGCTGCTCGATGGATTTAAGTCCATTATGTCCGGCGCTGCTGCCTTTGGGTTTCATACGTAAAGAACCAAATGGAATCGCTAGATCATCAACAATCACCAATACGTTCTGAATCGGCACTTTACATTGTTGCATATAGTAATTGACCGCTTTGCCGCTGAGATTCATATAGGTGGTCGGTTTGATGACCGTCACATTATGCCCGCGCTGTTTAAACTCACTGTAGTAAGCTAATTTCAGCAATGAGAAACTTGCACCAGCTTGCTTGACAAGTTCATCAGCAACCATAAATCCAATGTTATGTCGTGTGTCGGCATATTCACTGCCGATATTGCCCAATCCAACGATAAGATAATTCATGACGCAAAAATAGAAATTTTAACAAACAAAAAAGCACCGAATTTCGGTGCTTTCTGTAGTATCTTAAGAATCTTGTTCAGATTATTTTTTACCACCTTTAGCTGCTTTAGCTGCTTCTTGTTCAGCTTGACGCAATGCACGGGACATGATAACTGAAACGATTGTATCGTCAGAGTTATTCAATACTTTTGCATTTTCCAATTGAACCTGAGCTACACGGTATGATTTACCAACTTCTAAAGATTCCATTGGTACTTCAATTTCTTGTGGCAAGTTAGCAGGTAATGCTTTTACGCGTAGTTTGCGTAATTTTTGAACTAATTTACCCCCCATTTTAACACCTGGAGAAGTTCCTGTTAATTTGATAGGGATATTCAATGATACTTCTTTATCATCAAATAACTCTAAAAAGTCAATGTGAGTAACTACGTCAGTCAATGGGTGGAATTGTGCATCTTGAACGATAGCTCTTTTTGTTTGACCGTCAATGTTTAATTCTACGATTACAACATCTGCAGTGTAAAGAACTGGTTTCAAATCAGCTGCGGATACAGAAAGAGCAGTTTGTTCTTTTCCTCCGTAAAGTACCGCTGGTACTAAACCTTGGTAACGTAATTCTTTTGCATCTCTTTTCCCTACGTTCTGTCTTACAGAACCGCTAATAGCAATTGATTTCATCTTTTAATTTTTTATAAATTTTGAGGTGCAAAGATAATCTAATTTTTGGATTATTCAAATTTATTAATCGTCAATCCTGTTGATTTTGAATGGATAATCAGTTAAAATTTAAGTCCAACACTTAGATTGACCCCTAGGTTTTGTTGGGATTGATAGGAATTGGACGAAAAGGCAATCATCGACTGGCTATGGTAGTAAGGATTGAGCTTAAGGATATACCGTTCTTTCTCTAGCTTGGCGCCGAATGATGCCCAGAGGCCGACGCCGGATTTATTAATGTTATCTTCATTCTGTACCTGTACACTGACCGTCGGTCCAAGTTGGGCAAAAAGGACTTTTAGGAAATTATACTGTAGCAAGATCGGAAGATGTATATAGGAAGCCTTATAGTCGATGTCAAATTGCTGGCCCTCGCCATTGATGCCACTTTTATTCATGGCATCGAAACTGTAGCGTAGACCTGTTTCCAGTCCAAGATCATAAGAGATATCTTTGTAGTAAAGCAACCCGATGGAATGACTATGTCCTTCCAATGAAGCTGCTCCAGCAGATTCATTTGGGATGATCACAGTGCTTAATCCATATTGAATAGCTAAAGCATTGGGGCGCGGTGTGCCTTCTTGTGCATGTGCACCAGAACCGATTGCAAGTAAAAATAAGAGGAATGAGAATACAGATTTCATATGACGAGCATGTTTAAGCTACTAATATAAAAGGTTTTTAGAAATACTCCCAATAAAATTTATTTGGCGGTCATCCTGTCTGGTTAGACGATAGTAGCCTGCTTATGGAAGCGATAAGCCCTAGACAAATGCAATCGGGATCTTTTATTTCTACCGCAAAAGACGGTACATAAAAAAGACTCTGGTATGTCAGCCGTCGGCTTAGCATACCAGAGTCTCTATACTACTTTCTCAATACTCGATACTAAAAAAGACTATTCTACGTCAAATAGATCAGAGATTGATGTATGTTGGTTTACGCTTGTAATTGCTTTCGCAAATAGATCAGCTGTAGATAATACTTTGATTTTTGTTGATAGTTTTGCTTTTTCAGGATCCAATTGAATGGTGTCGGTTACGATCATCTCTGACAATACCGAGTTTTCAATTGTTTCATAGGCTTTGCCTGATAATACAGCATGTGTACAAACCGCTCTTACAGATCTTGCACCGTTTTCCATGATTAGTGCTGCAGCTTTTGAAAGCGTGCCAGCTGTATCACAGATATCGTCAATCAATACAACATCCTGATCTGTTACATCTCCAATGATAGACATAGACTCGATTTCATTCGCACGTTTACGACGTTTGTCACAGATGATCACTTCGGCATTGAAGAATTTAGCAAAAGTACGCGCTCTGTATGATCCACCCATATCTGGTGAAGCAATTGTCAAGTTAGGAAGTTTTAGGGATTTGATGTAAGGAACAAAAATAATAGAGCCATCAAGGTGATCAACAGGGATATCGAAAAAACCTTGGATCTGTGCAGCGTGTAGGTCCATCGTCATGATACGGTGAATTCCAGCTGCTGTTAACAGATTGGCAATCATTTTCGCGCCAATGGCAACTCTTGGTTTGTCTTTTCGATCTTGTCTTGCGAAACCGAAATAAGGGACAACCGCCGTAATGTAATGTGCTGAAGCTCTTTTTGCGGCGTCAGTCATCAACAATAACTCAAAAAGATTGTCGGTAGGCTGGTTGGTGGATTGGATGATAAACACATCGGCTCCACGAACAGATTCATTGTAAAATGGTTGAATCTCACCGTCGCTGAAACGCGATAATGTTTTGTCTCCTAGTGGTTTCCCATAAGATTGTGCGATTTTTTCGGCCAGTTCTGTAGTGCCAGAACCTGCAAATAGTTTAACCGTGTTGAATTGCAAAGGCATGGTTTTGTATATTTATGTTGGGTTATTGTATTGTCGATTATTCAATATTTTTATTCCCTAATATTTTTTAAAGTTAAACATTAAAAAAAATGGATTGTTTTCACAATCCATATACTCTTAACTTTAAAAGTTGTCCGACCTGGATTCGAACCAAGACAAACAGAACCAAAAACTGTCGTACTACCCTTATACTATCGGACAATGTCTCTAAAAAGTCAACGTTTCCGTTTTTTTCTTTTTGACGACGCAAAGATAGAGATTTGTTTTAAAAATCAAAATTCAAATTAAAAAAAATCTAAACCCTTTTATAAATAATAAGCCTTGCATATAACGCAGAAAAGGCTTGCGATTGCAAGCCTTTTCTATTGTTTGTTGTCCGACCTGGATTCGAACCAAGACAAACAGAACCAAAAACTGTCGTACTACCCTTATACTATCGGACAAACAATTCAATTGTGTTCGTTATCGTGATGATGTCGTTCACATTTGATGATGCAAATATACGGACTATTCTTATTTCTGCAAATAAAAATGTGCTGTAAAGTGCATTGAGCTTGATTTTCAAAGAAATAATTTTTGTTTTGTCCTAAAATTAACTTTAACCATGCTGCCTTTTTGTACTGCTATTGGTCTGATCAAGCTCATCGGAGCCTTTATCAGGCTTTCTTTACAGCCAATATTGCATCGCTTAATGAAATTTTTTCAATTAATATGTGTTAAAAAATCAGAATAAAGTTCATTTCTTATTAACTTATCCTTATTTTCGAGCCGTATTATAATACTTTTACAGTTATCATTTTATGAACTATACTAAAATCAACAATCTTTTAGGATGGATATGTGCGCTCATTGCAACAGTAGCATATGTCATGACTGCCGAACGATCGACGAGTTGGTGGGATTGTGGTGAGTTTATTGCCTCAGCCTTCAAACTTCAAATTGTGCACCAGCCGGGAGCACCATTATTCTTAATGATTCAGAACATTTTCTCCAATCTTGCCGGAGGTGATGTCACTCGGATCGCTTTTTGGATGAATGTGGGATCTGCTGTATGTAGTGGTCTGACAATCTTATTTTTGTTCTGGACGATCACAGCGCTAGCAAAGAAGGTCGTTGCAAAAGGAGTCGGCGAGTCCTATACTTCAGCAGACTTGATCAAAATATTTGGCTCGGGTGCTGTTGGTGCGTTGGCTTATGCCTTCACGGATACATTTTGGTTTTCCGCTGTTGAATCTGAAGTATATGCCATGTCTTCGCTCTGTACGGCTGTTGTATTTTGGGGGATATTAAAATGGGAAAATCACGCCGATGAGGCCGGCTCTGACCGCTGGTTGATCTTTATCGCTTATGTGATGGGGCTTTCAATTGGGGTTCACTTATTGAACTTACTTGTTATTCCGGCTATTGCCCTGGTGATTTATTTTAAACGTTCAAAAACGGTGACTTCTTCGGGCGCTACCAAAGCATTTTTGATTGGTGTGGTTGTGCTGGCCCTGATCTTATGGGGGATCATTCAGTATACCGTCAAGGCGGCAGCTTATTTTGATTTATTCTTTGTGAATAGTTTAGGTATGGGCTTCGGGACCGGATTTAATCTTTTCTTGATCTTAGTGGTTGCTCTTTTTGTATATGGTATCTGGTATTCGATCAAAAAAGCAAAACCGATGTTGAACCTGATCCTGATCAGTACCGCATTTATCATCTTCGGTTATAGCTCCTTCGCGATGATCATGGTACGCGCGAAAGCGAATCCTACCTTAAATAATAGTGATCCGGATAATGCCTTTTCTTTTGTCAGTTATTTGGGCCGTGAGCAATACGCGAGCGAACCGCTTTTAAATGGGCCTACATTTGATGCACAGGTTGTAGATGCTGCGCCTACCTATACTTATCGAAAAGACAAGGATAGATATACGAAAGTAGAAAACGGAATGGATTATAAATACGATAAGACGATGTTCTTCCCGCGTGTTTATAGCTCCCGTGACCAAGGACATATCGATTATTACCGCGATTACCTAAAGCTTCCGGAGGGGCAGTCCCCAACATTTGGGGATAACCTGAAATTTTTCTTCAGTTATCAGATCGGGCACATGTATGGCCGTTATTTCTTGTGGAACTTTGCCGGTCGTCAAAACGACCAACAGGGGCAGGGCTCCTTCACAGAGGGGAACTGGATTTCAGGGGCTAAACCTGTTGACCAGATGCATGTAGGTGGACAGAACGCCATCCCTGATTCATTAAAAACGGATCCTTCAAATAATAAATACTATTTCTTGCCTTTGATTATTGGTTTGATCGGTGCATTCTGGCATTTTGGTAAAAGACAGCGTGATGCCGGAATTGTCGGATTATTATTCTTCTTCACTGGTCTAGCAATTGTATTATACTTAAATCAAAGTCCATTACAGCCCCGTGAGCGTGATTATGCCTACGCAGGTTCGTTCTACGCCTTTGCGATATGGATCGGCTTGGGCGTATTCGCTATTGCGGATTACCTGAGCAAAAAGGTTGATGGAAAGATGGCGGCCGGTATTGCTACGGGAGCTTGTTTGTTAGGTGCCCCCGTATTGCTCGGATTTCAAAACTGGGATGATCACGACCGCTCGGAGAAAACAACAGCACGTGATTTAGCGAAAAACTACCTGGCTTCCTGTGCGCCAAATGCGATTTTATTTACCTATGGTGATAACGATACCTACCCATTGTGGTATGTACAAGAAGTTGAAAACTATCGTCCTGATGTACGGGTAGTCAACCTGAGTCTTTTAAGCTCTGACTGGTATATGCGCCAGATGAAGCAAAAGGTCAATCAGGCCGATGGCTTGCCAATCAATATTGATGACGAAAAATTCAAAAAAGGTGTTCGTGAAGTACTTTATTATCAAGATATGAAGGTGCCAGGACACGTGGATCTAGATCTGGTGATGCAGATCTTATTGTCTGATGACCAGAAAAATAAACTGGAATTGCGTGGTGGTAAATTTGAAAACTTCTTACCGACCAAAAACTTTAGCCTTCCGGTGAACAAGGAAGCTGTGCTAAAAAACAATGTTGTTCCAAAAGCATGGCAGGAATCCATCGTCGATACCATGACTTGGACCTATAACCGGAACTATGTATCCAGAGCGGAATTGTCGATCCTAAATGTGTTATTGAACAATAACTGGAAACGTCCGATTTATTTTGCGGCGACTGTTCCGAATGACAACTACCTTGGATTGGATAAATACCTGGTGCAAGAAGGTTTTGCGCTGCGCTTAATGCCTATTGCGGCACCTGCGGGAGCTGAGGGTACTTTAGTGGATACACAGTCAGCCTTTAAAGATATTACCACAAAGTATCAATGGGGTAATATGGCGAATGCTTCTTATTTGGACCCTGAATCCTACCGCATGATCACCATGATCACCAATACCGTGATGGGGGGAACGGCAACACAATTAATGATGGAAGGTCATAAGGATGAAGCCCGTAAAGTGGCTGTTGAAACGTACGAGAAGATGCCAAAACGTGTGTACCTGATGCGTGACGTATTAGGCTATATTCCGATCATCAATGTATTATATGAAACCGGTGAAAATAAACGTGCAAATGAGATTGTCAGTCGCAACCTGAAATTTATGACACAAAATATGCGTTGGTACCAGGATATTGCACAAACGAAAGCGGAACTTGAATATTCCAATATCGGAACTGCCCTACGTGCTTTGGGTGCATATAAGAGTATTTTAGCTTCGACTTCCGAGAAACAATTGCTGCAACAGGTAACTGAACTCGAAAAATCGTATAAACAACAATATGGTGTAGAATAATCAGTCAACCAGTATTTCAAGTATAAGGAGCTGCCCAGGGCTGCACCTATTCAAAAAAAATAATCTTTTGAATAGGATGTCGCTGAGGGCAGCTCTTTTTTTGATTATTTTTTCTTAGCTTAACGGCATAAAACCAACCTGATATTATGATGAAACGTCAACTGAAATTGTGGGATGCGATTATGCTGGTCATGGGCTCGATGATCGGAAGTGGGATCTTTATTGTGTCGAGCGATATGATGCGGCAATTGGGCTCAGGATACTGGCTGGCAATCGTATGGTTGTTGACAGCCATTGCCACGGTAGCAGCTGCAATTTGTTATGGTGAGCTATCTTCCATGTATCCTAAGGCTGGTGGACAATATACCTATCTCACTGAAGTGTTCGGCAAGCCTGTAGGCTTTTTATATGGTTGGAGTTTATTTACCGTTATTCAGACCGGTACGATCGCGGCTGTCGCGGTTGCCTTTGGTAAGTTTACAGCCTATCTAATTCCGCAATTGAATGATGCGGCACCGATATTTCAACGCGGAGACTTTAAGATTACCTGGATACAGATACTCGCTATGGGGGTGATCCTCCTGCTGACCTATATCAATACCCGCGGCATCAAGAGCGGCAAGTCGGTACAGTCTTTTTTTACCTCTGCAAAGATTATCGCTTTGGTTTTATTGATCATAGGTGGGTTGTTTCTGATTAAAGAAAACCATTTCTCCGAAAATATGGCCTACAGCTGGGATGCTTTTCAGAACTTGAAAGGCGAGGGCTGGATGGGGATTTCAGGTGGCGCTTTAATGGGAGCACTGGCAGCAGCCATGGTAGGCTCGGTCTTTAGTAGTGTGGCCTGGGAAAACGTGACCTTCGTGTCAGGCGAGATTGTGAATCCACAGCGTAATGTGGTGCGTGCGCTCGTGATCGGAACCAGCCTTGTTATGCTGCTATACATCTGTTGTAACTATATCTATCTTTCTGCTTTGAGCCGCGAAGAAATCGCTTTTGCGACAAATGACCGGGTGGCTATCGCAGCAGCCGAAAAGATGTTGGGGCATACTGGTACGATTGCAATGGCTATCTTGGTTATGATATCGACATTTGGCTGTGTCAATGGTCTCGCGCTGTCTGGAGCACGGGTTTTTCAAACGATGGCCAAAGACGGTCTGTTCTTAAAACAGGCTATCCCGAATAACAAATATGATGTGCCTGCCCGATCACTATGGTTACAGGGTATTTGGGCTTCCTTACTCTGTTTGAGCGGTCAGTATGGCAATTTACTGGATATGATCTCTTTCGTTATTGTCATCTTTTATATGATCACGGTATTGGGAGTTATTATTCAACGTGTCCGACGGCCGGAAATAGAACGCTCCTATAAAACGTTTTTATTCCCAATCACACCTATTATCTACCTGCTGATAGGTACTGTATTTTGTGTCCTGTTGATCATTTATAAGCCGCAGTATACCTGGCCCGGTTTTATACTGGTATTGATCGGAGTGCCGGTGTATTTTTTTGCACGTGGCAATCAGAAGAATGATTGAGGTAGGTGGATGGTTGCGTCGATTTGAGGCCGGGATCAATTGTAATATCTCGTTGTTTCATGATACAAAGCGATGGGTAAATAAAATGGATATGCTGTCGGTCTGGCTTTTACGGTTGCTGATTGCATAGCTTTTGTTTTTACGTAGGAGAACAAAAAAAAGTGAATAGGTCCTAAGCGAATGGGAGTACATTCTCGCTGAAAGGACGCTTCTGAAGCCGTTGAATTACTTTAATGACCAGTCGTTCTAGCCTGTATCGATCTGTCTATAGAGAACTGATTTATTGAAATTAATTGGCATACGAGCCGTAGTTTTTGTCAAAAAAAGTGTAGCTTTGCTCAAACATTCCCATAATGAAACAGTCGATTTTATTAGACGGACCAAAATTTCAAATCACCATTCAAAGACTATGTCGTCAATTGATTGAGAATCACGGTGATTTTTCAAATGCTGTCGTCATAGGTATTCAACCAAGAGGAACTTTCTTAGCTAAACGTATTGTCAAAGAACTTGAACGCATGATCGAAAAACCGATCCTGGTCGGTGATTTGGATATTACATTTTACCGCGATGATTTCCGTACAAAAGGTAATGCTGGTCCGTTGTTAGCAAATAGCACAAATATCAATTTTATTGTAGAAGGTAAAGATGTCATTTTTATTGATGATGTCTTGTGGACGGGACGAACTATTCGGGCAGCGATGGATGCTGTACAGGCATTTGGAAGGGCAAGAAGAATTGAGCTGCTTGTTTTGGTCGATCGTCGATTCTCCAGACAGATTCCGATTCAACCCGATTATATTGGCATACAGGTCGATTCTATAGATTCTCAAAAGGTGATTGTGAACTGGAAAGAATCTGACGATCAGGATAGCATTATCCTGGTAACGGAGAAGAAAACGCCAGTTAATGATTAAGACCAGGTTTGATGAAAAAGCGGAGGTGCTGATTGACCTTTGCATCGAACGAAGTGCCTGTATCGATATATACTGAAAAAGTTGTAAATCCATAACAGACACTAAAATAAAATGATTAGTAAATACTTGAATATACTATAAAATGTCATCCGCAGTAGAACAATTAAGTACTCGCCATTTGTTGGGAATCAAAGATCTAAATGAAAAAGATATCCAATTGATTCTGGATACAGCGAGTAATTTCAAAGAGGTATTAAATAGACCGATCAAAAAGGTCCCTTCTTTACGCGATATCACCATTGCCAATGTGTTTTTTGAAAATTCAACACGGACGCGGCTTTCTTTTGAACTTGCTGAAAAAAGACTATCTGCAGATATCGTTAATTTCGCGGCTTCATCTTCCTCCGTAAGTAAGGGCGAGACACTGATCGATACCGTCAATAATATCCTCGCGATGAAGGTCGATATGATCGTGATGCGTCATCCTTATGCTGGAGCTGGTGTGTTTTTGAGTAAACATGTCGATGCACAGATCGTCAATGCCGGTGATGGTGCACATGAGCATCCTACACAGGCCTTGTTGGATTCGTTTTCCATCCGTGAGCGCTTTGGTGATGTTGCAGGACGTAAAGTAGCCATTGTAGGTGATATAACACACTCCCGGGTTGCACTATCCAATATTCTGTGTCTTCAAAAACAGGGAGCAGAGGTCATGGTCTGTGGGCCAACGACCCTTATTCCAAAACATATTACTTCCTTAGGGGTAAAGGTGGAGCATGACCTGAGAAAAGCATTGAATTGGTGTGATGTGGCAAATATGTTACGTATCCAACTGGAACGCCAGGACATTGCTTATTTCCCTTCTTTAAGAGAATACTCCATGTTATATGGTTTAAATAAGGAAATCTTGGATTCTTTAGAAAAACCGATCACCATTATGCACCCTGGGCCGATCAACCGTGGTGTAGAAATCACTTCGGATGTGGCCGATAGTGAGCACTCCATTATCTTGGATCAGGTTGAAAACGGCGTTGCAGTCCGCATGGCTGTACTGTACCTCTTGGCCGGACAACGCGGTTAATTGGCATTTCCGTAACGGAACGAATAAGGCAGTGTGATCGATACAGGATAACCGAATTACAAGGTTCTTCAATCAACAATAGTATGCCTGACTTTATTTTTGGTCGGGCATATTTTTTGTGCAAAATTTCCGTTATAATACAGGGTTATACACAGATGTTAATAACTTTTGTGTAAAATAGCTCAATTAAAGTATAATTTAGTAAAATGAATAAAACTATCTTCCAACAGGGAGGGTATTTGAATTGATTTTCAATAAATTTTGACTTGTTTTAAAATAGTCAATCAGCGAAAAGAAGTCAATGGATTTGTGGTTCAAGGCAAATTTACCTCGGTTTGAAGGGAGATTCATTTACATTTGCAGATAAATAACATATTAAGGTTTCACATATTATGTATAAGAAGATTTACCAGGTGGGAGTTGCACTAACCGTTATGGCGACGCCGGCATTAGCGCAACAGACAGAATGGCAACAAATCAACAAGGCTTACAAAACTGGAATGGAATTGTATGAGCGCGGAAAATTCGGTTCCGCGTCAGCACAATTTGATCGCGTTGAAGCCTTGCGAACAAAATCCAACCTACAATTGGACGAGACGGAAGAGCTATCTTTATTAAAGGAAAATGTGCGGTATTACCAAGCTGTCTGTGCCTTGGAATTGGGCGAGTCGGATGCCGAGAATCGTTTTCTTAAATATATTAAAGATTTCCCCGTCAGCGCTAATTCTAAAGCTGCTTATTTTCAGATCGGTAAATCATATTACGCCAAAAAGGATTATGTAAAGGCGATCGAATGGTTCACAAAGATCGACAGTAAAAACCTTGCAGGTAAAGAGAATGTGGAATATCGCTTTAAATTGGGTTATGCTTCTTTTATGACGAAAGATTATAAGACGGCAAAACCATTGTTTGAAGGATTAAAAGATCAGAAAACTGAATTTCAGGAAGCGTCCATCTACTATTATGCTTACTTATGTTATTTAGATGCGGAATATAAAACTGCATTAAATGAATTTGAGCGTTTAAATGGCTCAAAACAATTTGAAAATAGCTATCCTTACTATATTACGGCCCTGTATTTCCTGGATAAACGTTACGATGATGTATTGGACTATGCATTGCCAATCTTATCGCGCACCAAGCAGGAAAACGAGACCGAGATGTTCCGTATTATCGCGGCAACCTACTTTATCAAAGGTGATCTAAAAACATCAAAAGATTACTACGATAAGTTCCAGGCACAGGACCAGGGCAAGACCCAAAATAACCAGGATAGCTATCAGATCGGTTATATTGCTTACAAGCTAAAGGATTACGATAAAGCGATCACGGAACTGGAAAAAATGACAGAGCCTGATGCTTACTACCAATCCGCTATGATTACCCTAGGGGATAGCTTTCTGAAAAAAGGAAATAAACAATCTGCCCGTAACGCGTTCTTCAGAGCATCAAAACTGGATTTTGATCCGGCGATGAAAGAAGAAGGTTTGTTTAACTATGCAAAGCTTTCCTATGAATTGGAGTTCCACCAAGTAGCTTTGGCTTCCACACAGGAGTATTTAAAAACCTATCCGAAATCAAAGCGTCAAGAAGAAGCAAAAACGTTGTTGGCAGAAGTCTTGTTGAGTACCAAAAATTACCGTGACGCGGTTGATATTCTGGAGTCTATTCCAACACGTGGTAAAGAAGCAAACGCCGCTTATCAAAAAGTAACCTACTACAGAGGGCTGGAGTTTTATAATGAGCGTGCTTTTGAAAATGCGATTTCTTTATTTATACGTTCGGAACAACACCGTTATGATGAAGAAATTTATGCCCTGTCTACATACTGGAAGGCAGAAGCGATGTACGAAGTACGCAAGTACGGTGAAGCGGTAACGAATTTCAATAAATTTTTACGCTTGCCAGGAGCAAGTAAAACAGACGTATACGGCTACGCGAATTATGCCCTGGCCTACGCCGCTTTCCGTAATGGAAACTACAATACGGCAGCGAATTACTTTGAACGTTTCTTGGCTTCAGGTGGCTCAAAAGGTTTGGAGATCAATACCCGGAATGATGCTATCGCCCGTTTGGGCGACTCTTATTTCTCGTCAAAAAACTATGGTAGAGCTTTGACGGAATATAATAAGCTGATTTCTTCAAAAGCTCCAAGTCAAGATTATGCCCTGTTTCAACGCGGTATTATTCAAGGTCTACAAGGAGACAATAATGGTAAGATCTCAACCTTAAACGCTGTCATTGCGCAGTTCCCGAATTCAAACTATGCAGATGATATTGCTTTTGAGATTCCATATACACGTTTCTTGATGGGCGAAAGCGATCAGGCAATTTCGGGACTTCAATCGATGGTGGAAAAATATCCACGAAGCAGTTATGTGCCTCGCGCGCTGGTAACAATTGGCTTGGTTCAATACAATCAGGACAATAATGATGCAGCTTTGGCGACATTCCAACGTGTAGTTGATCAATATGCTGCTACGGATGAAGCGAGACAAGCTATGCGTTCCATCGAGAATATTTACCTGGATAAAGGGGATGCAACCGGATATATCAAATATGCAACAGGAACCAACCTGGGGGATCTTTCCAAATCGGAACAAGATTCGCGGACATTCTCAACAGCGACAACCTTGTTCTCCCGTGGAAATTACCAAGGTGCTGTAGAAGCTGTAAATGCGTATTTCGATAAATTCCCGAAACCAAACCAAGAAAAATATGCGCGTTTTGTACGTGCAGAAAGTAATGCGGCATTAGGTAATACAGAAGATGCATTGCATGATTATAATATTATCTTGAATGACTGGACATCTCCATATACGGAGCGTACATTGATTTCAGTTTCTAATCTGTATTTGAAACAAAAGAAATATAATGAAGCGACGCAACTCTTGAAGAAACTGGAGCTGACTTCTGAATATAAAGCTAACTACGGCTTCGCAATCAATAACCTGATGGTTTCCTATTATGAAATCGGTGATTATAAAGAGGCGTTAAACTATACCAACGCTGTCAAAAACTATGAGAAATCCTCGGAAGAGGAGATCGCTAATGCCTTTTTATATGCTGGTAAGTGTTATGTAAAGCAAAACAAAAAAGCGGAGGCGATGAAAGAGTTTAGCTTAGCTGCCTTGAAGAGCCGTACCGTATTTGGAGCTGAAGCAAAATATAATGTTGCGGTTATCCAGTTGGAAAACAAGCAGTATGATGCCTGTATCAAAACGGCTATGGATCTATCCGACAATTTCTCCTCTTATGAATATTGGGTAGCAAAAAGCTTTATTACAATGGCTGATGCTTATGCAGGTAAAGGGGATACATTCCAGGCGAAAGCGACATTGGAATCAATTGTGGATAACTACGATGCGAAAGATGATATTTTGCCTGCCGCAAAAGAACGTCTAAATAAATTGAACAACAAAAAGAAATAGGATACAATGAAGAAGTTGCAAAATAGAAATGTGAAGAAATATACCTTAGCAGCGCTTTTGATGGGCGTGGGATTGAATTCTTTTGCACAGGAAACAGGCAAGAAGAACGATCCTGAAAAACCGGTCACTATTGATTCTTTTGATGTTGTTCGTGATTACAAACCGATTCTTGCAGATGCTGTGAAAATTCGCCGTAGTCCTGATATGACCAACAAAAGGGAATATCAGCCCAAATTAAACTATGGTAATATTATTGACAAAAAGTTGGATATCAACACTGGTCTGAAACAATTGAATGTGCAGGAGATACCATTTGCACAACCTTTTG
Organism: Sphingobacterium sp. CZ-UAM; assembly: GCF_002000245.1. Classification (GTDB taxonomy): domain Bacteria; phylum Bacteroidota; class Bacteroidia; order Sphingobacteriales; family Sphingobacteriaceae; genus Sphingobacterium. Next base: position 116,472 of record NZ_MTCM01000010.1, read on the forward strand.
AAAACAGCAGCAACTATGTCAAATTTGGAATAGGTAATTATAACTCGATCCTGGGTGAGGCATACTTGGCGTCGGAGCAATTTGAAAATACACGTTTTGGCTTATTTGCGAAACACTTGAGCCAAAAAGGAAATATCGAAGGGCAGAAATTCAGTACACAGGATGTTGGCATTTTTGGACGTCGTGTGCTAGATGCCGTAACGGTAAAAGGTACCTTAGGCTACAACAGATATGGTACGAATTTCTATGGTCAGACATTTGACCAGCCAGGAACAACCTTACTGAATATATCGCCGGACAAACAGACATTTACCGATATTTATTTAAACGGTGAGCTGGCAAGCAATGTTGACCCAAAGAATGAGCAAGCGCTAAGCTATTCTGCAAAAGTAGATGGTTACCTGTTCAAGGATGCCTATAAAGCAAAAGAAAATTCTTTCGCTTTGTCCGGATATTTAAACAAACGCATGAGCGCGTTTAATGTCGGGGCCAACATGAGTGTGACCATGAATAATGTCAAAAACGAAAATGACACGGCGAATGTGAAAAACAATCTGGTTTTGATCAATCCATATATCCGATTTAAGGGAGATAACTATAACGTAACCTTGGGTGCCAACCTGACTTCGGAATTTGGTGACGAGTCCCGTTTCAATGTTTTTCCATCGGTGGAAGCTGATTTTTCTTTGGCTCCGGAATACATCTCTTTATTTGCCGGTGTTAATGGTAATGTGAGACAGGGCTCGTTCCGTAACTTTGCAAAAGAAAATCCTTATTTGGCGCCAAATGTCAGAATCGCCAATTCCATTGAAAAATTGAATGTGTATGGTGGTTTGAAAGGCAACGCCGGTGCAACATTCGGTTATAAAGTAAAGGTGTTCTACAAACAGATCGAAGGATTACCTTTGTTTAAGAATAGCGCCTTTGGCGATGATCAAGGTGGGTATATTCCTTGGGCTTTTGATGTGGTTTATGATGGCCAGATCAACAAAGCGAAGCATATGGGATTGGAAGGGGAGATCAATGTACGCCTGTCTCAGTTGGTTAATCTAGGTGGTAAAGTATTTATTGATGACTATAACCTGAGCGACGAGGAAGAGGCTTGGGGCTTACCTAAATTTAGGTTACAGGCCAATGCGCGTTTCAATATCTCAGATAAATTCTTTGTGGATGCCGAGCTTTCCAGCCAAGGCAATACTTATGCATATGTTTACGATTATAACACCGACGGGAGCCGTATAGCGGATAGCGGTCACAAAGTGACCATCGCTTCCTTTGCGGATCTAAATGCTGGTGCTGAATACCGAATTAAAAAACAATTTGGTGTTTTCGTGAAAGCAAATAATATCTTTGGGAAGGAATATCAGCGTTACATGTATTACCCAAGATTGGGATTCAATGTAATTGGTGGTCTTAATTATTCGTTTTAACGAATTAAGATTATAAATTTGCACTTTAAATCATAGAACAATGAATCTAGGCAAAAACATCAACAGTTTATTAAGGCGCTATGCAGATGTATACGTGCCCGGAATAGGTGTGTTCAAAAGAATTCATTCTCCGGCCCAATTTGATAAACAGAACAATGTGTTTTTGCCGCCTATATCCTATGTCGAACTGGATTATTCTGCACAACATGGATTCAATATTGTGCATTATATCCAACAACAGGAAAATTTGAGTTTGGGGCAGGCGCAGCAAATTCTTGATGATACTGTCGGGGGATTAAGGAATGACTTAGGACAATTTGGTCAGGTGAAACTTGATGATCTCGGTCTATTGATTAGTTATGGTTCGAGTTTGGTATTTAAGCCTTTGGACTTATCGGGCTTTGATTTTCAGCCTGTGGTCAATCTTGTTGGCCCGGAAATCGAAACCGTTATTCCGGTGCGGGAGGACGAACATAGGCTTGCTGAACCAGACGAACCGATCACTCCGGAGCCTGCCGAAGAAGAGAACGATGAGGAGATAGTTGTCTTTAACAGCGACACTCAGATCGAAGAAGAAGCTGCGGACGAGCAGCATGCGTTGCACGCAGCAAGCGAGGGTACTTTTGCAACCGCTGAACCAGTTACTGAATCGGTTGAACCTATGGCTCCAACTGAAGAGGAGGATACTGTGGATGAGGATTCCAGTGTTGAAGCTGAGCCTGTAGCTACTGCAGCTATGTCAGCAGTAGCTGAGGATAACGATAACCAGCTCGCCGCAGAGGCGGAGAAAATTGAGCAAAAAGAAATTGGTGCGATTGCCGCAGCAAATTCTACTTATGCTCCTAATATTTACGAGGAGGAATCACGCAATTCAAATGCGATCTGGTACTGGCTAACAGCGGCTATAGTATTGGTCATGATTGCCGTGGGTGTCTTATATACCAACCCGGGCTTGAAAAATTCACTGTTTGGGGGAACACAACCAGCCCTGAAATCTGGCGTTGATACCATTGGGCAGAAAAATAATTTGTCGACCAATGATACAACAGGCAATGTGTTTGCGGCGGATAGTTTAAATAAACTGGATACTCTAGCAAAATCAAAAACAGATTCATTAAAAGGTACAGCAGTAGCTGTTGGTAACAAGACTCCAGAAAAGACGCCGGTTTTGCAGGCTGATCCGGTTATCAAAGAATCTATTCCTGTAGCACAACCAAAGTATCAGGTCGTTATTGGTTCGGCGCGTACAATGCTGCAGGCAGAGGAAGAGGCGAAACGTCTCCGTGCGCTGGGCTACAAGACTGCACGCGCTGTGGAAGGAAAGTATAAAAGGAATAGAAAGAAAATCATCTTGAATACCTACATGACAAAAACGGAGGCTGACCTCGCTAAGAAATCGGTAGAGAAAAAAATTGAAGGTGCTTGGGTAGAAACATTATAGAAACTATATAAAACTATTAATAATTATGTCATTAGTGCAAGATACAGCAAAGGCTGCTGTAGATACGTTTAATCAAGCTGCGCAACAACCATTACCTGCTGCTGCTAGTACAGAAAACATGAGTTTGATCGATATGATGATCAAAGGGGGATGGATAATGATTCCAATCCTATTATTGTTCTTTATTGGATTGGTGATCTTTTTTGAACGCTACCTGACTATTCGCAGAGCGGCCAAATACGATAATAGTTTGATGTCACAAGTGAAAGCAAATGTATTGTCGGGCAATTTGGACTCAGCCTTGGCTGTATGTCGTTCCAGTAACACGGCTTTAGGACGTATGTTGCAAAAAGGTCTATTGCGCGTCGGCAGACCGATCAAAGACATTGAAGGGGCGATTGAAAATGTTGGTAAACTTGAAGTTGCCAAATTGGAGAAAAATATCAATATTCTTGGTATTATCGCGGGTATCGCACCGATGCTTGGTTTCGTTGGTACTATCTTTGGGGTAATCAAGATTTTCCACGAGGTAGAATTGGCGGGTGGTATCGATATCGCATCCGTATCCGGTGGTCTATATGTGAAAATGGTGTCTTCAGCTTCGGGTCTTGCTGTCGGTATCCTGGCTTATTTAGGCTATCATATTTTAAATATGATGGTTGAACGATTGATTTTACGTATGGAAACCGATGCAGTAGAATTTATTGATTTATTGGATGAACCAGGAAGATAATGAACTTACGAAGTAGAAAAAATAAACCTTCTGCCGAAGTACATACTTCAGCGCTAAACGACATCATGTTTTTCCTGATGTTGTTTTTCCTGTTGGCATCGGCAGTTTCGAACCCGCAAGTAGTCAAGCTATTGTTGCCAAAGTCAAGCGCAGGTGAACAATCTGTCGCGAAAAAAACAATTACTATATCGATCACCAAGGAATTGGGCTATTTTATCGATAAATCCCCCGTTCCAATAGAAGGTTTGGAGGCGGCAATCCAATCTCAGATGGCCAGCGGCGAAGAGTTGACAATTATGTTATATGTCGATAATACCGTTCCCATTCAGAACGTGATTTCAGTCATGGATGTAGCCAATCGTCTAAAAGTGAAAGTGGTGCTGGCAACAGAACCCAAAAAAGATAAATAGGGGCAATTAAACTTTTTTGAAGTTTATTGCTCATATGTTAATATAGGAGATTTATACAATGAGATATCATCTTCAACACGAAGAAAATAACTTCCCCAAAGCCTTGGGGATATCTACATTGGTCATGGCATCACTGCTGTTGATTGGCTTCTTTGTGGTTTTTAAGGCGCAGGCCCCGGATGAGTATGGAATGGGCGGTATGATTGTCAACTATGGTACCTCTCCGGAAGGGATGGGCGATGATTATATGAGTGTGGAAGAACCTTCGGTGGATCCCAATGCCAATAACGAACGTCCGGATCGTATCGATCCTGTGGAGACCCCGACGCCTACGCCAACACAGCAAGTTGCTGAAAAAGCGGTTGTCACACAAGATCTGGAAGAAGCTCCAGCGGTAACCAAGACGGAGAAGAAAGTGGTGTCAAAAGCTCCCGAAACGACCAAAGAGACAAAGGCCGTGGCACCTCAGGCAAATGCAAAAGCGCTTTTCAAAGGAAATAAAAACAACGGTAAGGGCGCTGGTGATGGTACTGGTACAACGCCGGGAAATCAGGGCTCTAAACTGGGGGATCCTTTGGCCAGCAATTACGGCGAGGGTGGATCCGGTAATGGTAACATGATGTTATCCATTGAAAATCGTAGTTTTACCCAACGACCAAGTATCGATGACAATGGTCAACAGGCCGGTAAGGTCGCTGTTGAATTCAGGGTAAACAAGCAGGGGATTATTACCTATGCGCGTGCGGGCGTAAAAGGTACAACGATTACAGATCCTACATTGTTAGAGAAATGTGAACGTGCCGTCCGTGGTGCACGGTTAAACCAATTGCCGAATGCACCGGATTCCCAAACAGGACGGATTGTATTCAATTTTAGATTAAGATAAAAATCATTCAAATGAATGCTTATAAAGAGGCAATCGAGTATCTGTATACTCGATTGCCTATGTTTACAAGGGATGGTGCCTCAGCCTTCAAAAAAGACCTTGATAATACCATCAAACTTTGCAGTGCGCTGGATAACCCGCAGCAAAAAATCAAAACCTTACATATTGCCGGAACTAACGGAAAGGGATCTACCTCCCATATGCTGGCGGCGATATTAGCTCAGGCCGGTTATAAAACCGGACTCTATACTTCCCCTCATCTGTTGGATTTCAGAGAACGTATCCGTGTCAATGGTGCCATGTGTGAACAGGAATTCGTGACGGATTTTGTTCAACAACATAAGGCGCTGATCGAGGATGTGCAACCCTCTTTTTTCGAAATTACCGTAGCGATGGCTTTCGACTATTTTGAAAAAAATAAGGTCGATATTGCTGTTATTGAAGTAGGACTCGGAGGACGATTGGATAGTACGAATATTATCCAGCCGCTGCTGTCCGTCATTACCAACATCGGCTTTGACCATATGAATATGCTTGGAAATACATTGGCTGAAATTGCAGGGGAGAAAGCAGGCATTATTAAAAAGCATACACCGGTGGTGATTTCGGAATATGCTGCCGAAACCGCAGCCGTATTTTTGGACAAGGCCCAGGTAGAACAGGCTCCTATCCAATTTGCTTCCCAGGTCTATCAAACGAAAATGCTGCTTGTGGATCAGGATTACCTAAGTATTGAAGCGATCGATGCAAATGGTGCTGAAGATCTTTATCAATTGGATCTCAAAGGATCTTATCAGGTGAAAAATCTCGCCGGCGTTCTTTTGGCAGTCGATGAATTACGTAAGCAAGGTTTTGAAATCAAGCCGCTTGATGTACATGAAGCCTTGAAGAATGTTCAGGCGAGCACAGGTATCCAGGGGCGTTGGCAACAGCTGTCCAAAGATCCTTTTGTCATTTGTGATACGGGACATAATGAGGACGGCATTCATGAGGTTATAAAGAATTTAAATAACACAACTTATAACAGATTGCACTTTGTAATCGGAGCTATGCGTGATAAAGACTTATCGCACATGTTACCTTATCTACCCAAAGATGCTCTTTATTATTTCTCCGCGCCGGATATGCCTAGGGCGCTGCCTTCGGATTTACTTCGCAAGGAGGCTACAGCTTTTGATTTGAATGGCCAAGATTACGTTTCTGTACAGGAAGCTTTTGAAGCAGCTAAAGCGGCCTATGAAAATGGCGATCTGATTTTTGTGGGGGGGAGTAATTTTGTGGTGGCTGAGGTTCTGGCAGACATAGCGGCGAAGTCCGAACCTAAAGTGTAAAGAACAAGGATCAAAAACGTCCGCTTGATAGGCCTAAGCTTATCCTGCGCAGTCCATGATCCTTGTTCTTTATATCCTATCTTTTGGACAGTTTTTTTAATCGTTAACTGTCAGTTCCCCACGGATATCTTTTTCTACCCAGTAGGCAACTTCTTTTTGGTCTTCGAGCTCGCCCTGAAGATACATCAATTTGGTGACAGCCGCTTCAAAGGTAAGGTCATAGCCATTGAGCACACCAATGGCTTTCAGACCCTGTGAGGTCTCGTACCGTCCCAGTTCGACCGAGCCAACTTTACATTGTGAAATATTAAGGATATTCTTGCCCTGTTCTATTGCTCCTTTTAATAGATCCAAAAACCAGCCGTCTGTAGTGGTATTGCCGGACCCGAAAGTTTCCATCACAATAGACCTTACATCCGAATCAAGGACAGATTTGATCGTCTGAGCAGATATCCCCGGGAAGAGCTTTAATACAGCAACCCGGTTGTCCAACTTGGTATGTAAGATAAACTCTTTGTCAATATTATTTAATAACGCATCGTTATTGTATTTAAGATGGATACCGGCCTCCACGAGCACAGGGTAATTAGGCGACCTAAATGCCTCAAATTTAGCCGAGTTATATTTGAAAGAACGATTCCCACGGAACAACTTGTTATCGAAAAGGATACAGACTTCCTGGATAATGGAAACACCATCTTGTTTTGCTGATGCAATTTCCAATGCCGTCATCATATTCTCACGCGCATCCGTGCGGATCTCTCCGATTGGCAGCTGCGAGCCAGAGAGGATGACTGGTTTTTGAAGTCCCTCTAACATAAAACTCAATACTGAAGCCGTAAATGCCATGGTATCCGAGCCATGTAAAATAACAAAGCCATCGTAGCTGGTATAGTTATCTTTGATGATCTGGGCCATTTCGATCCAGATTTCCGGTTTCATGTTGGAGGAGTCAATGATCGGCTCGAAAGAATGTACGGTCAGTTTATAATCCAGACGGCTTAAATCGGGAAGATTACGTTTAATCAGCTCAAAGTCAAAGGGAACAAAAGTACCCGTTTCATCTTTGACCATTCCGATGGTGCCACCAGTGTAGATAATAAATATATTGTGCATGGGATTCTATAAATTATATACCAAAAATACGTTTCGAATTCGCTGTTGTAATTTCTGCGACCTGTTCAATAGACATCGCATGTAAGTCTGCAACCTTTTGGGCGACATAAACCAGGTAACTGCTTTCATTTTCCTTACCGCGGTAGGGGACTGGGGCAAGGTAAGGGGCATCTGTTTCCAATACGATATGTTTTAAATCGATTTCTTTGACAACATTGTCCAATCCTGCTTTCTTAAAAGTGACAACACCACCTATGCCAAGTGCAAAACCCAAGTCAATCGCATGCTGGGCCTGTTCTAATGTTCCTGTGAAACAATGAAGGATACCAAATAGCTTGTCGTCTTTAAGTTCTTCCAATAATTCGAACAATTCGGTGAAAGCCTCACGGCAATGGATATCTATCGGTAAGCCGAGTTCCTTAGCCCATTTCACCTGTGTTCGAAAAGCATCTTTTTGGATGTTTAGCGTACTTTTGTCCCAATAAAGATCCAGTCCAATTTCACCTATGGCATGGACTTTGTTGTTCTCCAAGCTCTTTTGGATGTTGTTTAATTCCTCCACATAGTTTTCCTTGACATCGCAGGGGTGTAGTCCCAGCATAGGAAAACAGTGTTCAGGGTACGCCGTCACGGTATCGAATACAAGTTTGATGGAAGCACTATTTACATTTGGTAAAAATAGTCTTCCTATATGGTTGTCTAAACAACGTTGCAAGTGTTCTTGAAGTTTATCGGTACCTGCGTGGTAGTAAATGTGTGTATGTGTATCAGTAAGCAACATAGTTTTCTGCGTGGAGGCAAAAGCGGATTAGGGTAAAAACTTCTTTTTATTATTCTCGAATAAAGAGGTAGGCTTCATTACCAAAATTTCAATTCGTTCTCCAAAGATAACTTATTAATTAACAAAATGAAAATTAATAACGGATTCTCTTATTACGGGATATTTGTACCAGGGAAATCTAAAAAGAGAATTTGAGTCATATATGGGCTATACATTTTTCTTATCTTGGAAAAAATCATGTGTGGTAAAACATACTTTATGATTTGCTGTTAAACAGTATAACGGTTGTTGCCCTATTTTTTAAAGAATAAATGAATCATATGAGGAATAAGAAACTATGCATGGGGTTGTTCACCTTTGCGTCGGTTATATGTTTAAATAAGCTGCAGGCGCAATCGTTGGTGGATCCTTCGGTCAAAGAGGTTATTCAAAAAGCCTTTCAGACAAATAAGGAATTAAAACTAAAGGCCTATGAGGTTGATAAAGCGCGGCTGGAGGCCGAAGGAGTAAAAGCCAACAGACTACCACATGTGTCGGCCTTGGGATTATATGGCTATGTGCATAGTAATGGTAGTGTGGATATCCCTACGGTGAATGTTCCGCTTCTGAATTTAGGGCTTTTTGAAGGAGCGACCGGATTTAGCATGCACGGACAAGCCGCATATGCTGGTGTTTCGGTGAAACAGATTATCTTTTCGGGATTACAGATACCCAATGGGATAAAGGCGCTAAAGGAGAAGGCTGTTGCACAGCAATATCTGGAATCTGCAAGCCGGGAGACGCTGTCAAAAGATATTATTGCTTCTTTCGATCAGTTGATGCTTTTGGATGAAGTGGACAAACTTATCGCAGATTCGGAAAAGAGGTTGAAAAAGGAACAAGAAAAGGTCAACAAAGCCATTCAAAATGGACTTGCTATTCCCTATGATCGGGATAAACTCAAACTGGCGCTGCTTGAACTGGAAGAGAAGAAAGTTGAGGTCGCTGGAAACCGGGATCTCCTTTGTCAGAAAATTGAACAGGAAACAGGTGTTTCTTTTCAGGAGGTGGGTGAGATTCATTATGGGCTGAAGCCGATATTTTTGTCAGAAATACCAAATGATGTCGCACAACGATCGGAACTTAAAGCACTTGAAGCTTCATCAAAAGCGTATGAATACCTCTACAAAAAGGAAAAAGGGGGATCTTTGCCCGCTGTTTTTGCCTTTGGGTCAGCAAATTACTTAAATGTCTTCAATTCAAAATTAAGTATTAAAGACCAACCGTTGTTGGGAACGGTAAACCTTCCACTAAATTCAATCAAGGGGAGTCCGAATCTCATGGTCGGACTGGGCGTCAAATGGGACCTTTATACCGGTGGAGAGCATCATAACAAAATTAAACAGGTCAAACTTGATCAAACCATTAATGCGACAAAAAAGGAGGATACGGAAGAAAAGCTGAACCTCTTATTGAGTAAAAATAAAGTTGGCTATGGTACCGGAAATCAAAAATTAAAGGTAGGGGAACAGCAGTTAAAGGTTGCTGAAAACAATTTATCCATGGCCGTAAAACAATATCAGGCGGGACTGATTGACGTGACAGAATTGTTGGCTGCTGAAAACGACTGGTATAAGGTCAATCTGGGCTACTTTAACAACGTTTTGCAACAGCGGAATGCAGCGGTTGAATTATTACACACATCTGGAAAATTATTACAAACTATACATGAGTAACATGAAAACTTTATATGGGATACTATCCTTGTCGATTTTTGTTTCCTGTACAAACCAAGTGAAAGAAAAACCCATCGAGGGGAAGGTGGAGCGCGAACAAGTGACTGTAGTCACAAAAGTACCGGGTAAAATCGCGAAGATCTTGGTTGCCGAGGGCGATTTTGTACATGAAGGGGATACCTTGGCTATTTTGAGTATTCCTGAGGTGGACGCAAAGGAGGAGCAGGCGAAAGGCGCCCTACAGTCTGCAGATGCACAATATAATATGGCTGTCAAGGGCGCTACCAAAGGACAGCTGGTTCAACTGCAGGCAAAGGTGGATGGTCTAAAAGAACAATATGAATTTGCGAAGAAATCAATCAGTCGGCTTGAGGCCTTACTGCATGATAGTCTGATCCCTCAACAAAAATATGATGAAACTTACGCAAAATATCAGGGCGCTAAAAACCAATACCTCGCTGCTCAGGCAGAAATGGCCGAAGCAAGAGGCGGAGCTAGACAAGAGCAACAGATTATGGCACTAGGGCAAAAGGAAAGGGCACTTGGAGCCGTATCTGAGGTTAATGTCGCTGCACAGGAGAAATATGTAATTGCACCACAGGACATGAGTGTTGAGACGATCAATCTCAAAGTGGGGGAACTGGCGATGGCAGGCTATCCGATTGTCAACGGTTCCCTTGACCGTTCTACTTATTTTAGATTTACACTGCCCGAAAATCAGATTGCGAAGTTCCAAAAGGGGGCGACAGTGACAGTGGAGGTGCCCTATCTGAGCAATAAAAAAGTGTCCGCCAAGATTGTTAGCGTAAAAGCCTTGAATTCTTATGCCAATATCGCTTCTGCTTACCCAGATTTTGATCCACAGCAAGCAGTTTTTGAATTGAAGGTCGTGCCTGAGGATATTGCAGGAACAAAAGATTTGTTAACAAAAACGCTGGTAGTTCTCCATGCGAATTAAAGGGAATGGGTGTGAAAAGATTTCTAGAATTAATCCAACGGGAGTTTAAGCTCTTTTTTAACAATAAGGTATTGTTGATGCTTTTTTTAGGAGCTCCGGTCTTATATGGTGTGCTGGTTGGTCATGTGTACCAACAGGGAAAAGTGACTAAAATGCCTGTCATTGTTGTGGACGAAGATAATAGCCCCTTAAGTGGTTCCTTTATCGATATGCTTTCAGACAACGAAAGCATACAGGTCGCAAAGGTATTGCCATCCTTGTTTGATTCAAAAGATATCGCCGTTCAGCATGACGCAACAACAATAGTTTATATCCCCAAGGGCTTTGCTTCAGGTGTACAACAGAGCCGTTTGCCAGAGGTGACCGTGTTTGTTGACGGCGCAAATACCTTGACCTCAAATACCGCTTTAATGGCCGTCAACGTTTGTGCGATGACCATGAAAGCGGGTATTCAGATTCAGGCACAAATGAAACGTGGCGTACCGGCAAAGGTCGCTGCTCAGCAGTATGAACCGTTTAAGACAACGATTGTAAAGCAAAATATCCGAAGTGGAAACTACCTGTACTTTATGTTGCCGGGGGTACTCATAACCGTGTTGCAACAGGTCCTGTTACTCGGCTTGGCCTTATCCTTTTCTTCGGAGTTTGAGGGGAACACATTCCCCGATCTTGTCAGAAAAATTTCGAACCCGGTTGGGCTGATTCTGGTCAAGATATTACCTTATGTTCTAATGTCGGTAGGGATATTGCTACTGTATTGGGGCTTTGGAAAATATTATCGAATGCCACTCCATGCTGACTTTGGCCGTTTTGTACTATGTACATTCGTGTTTTTGCTGGCGGTATGTTTTATAGGCGTGCTGGTGAGTATGCTGTTGCCCTCTCAACTGAAATCAACGGAAGTATTGATGGTGATTGCGACGCCAGCTTTTATCTTGAGTGGTTTTACATGGCCCTCAAGTCTGATGCCTGATTGGGTGCAGGGTATAGCCAATGTAATTCCTTCAACACATTATCTTCGGATTTTTAGACTGCTATTTATCCAGCATGCGGAAAACTATCATACCAATAAAGCGCTGATGGCCTTGACGATCATTATGATTGTCTGTTTTGTACTTGCGGTTATTGTGTTATGGTGGAAGATCCGAAAATTAAAACAGGCTGATAAGCAAAAGCAGGTTCAGCCTTAATCGATATCTCACAAACAAAAGAGCCATTCCAAATTTTTGGAATGGCTCTTTTGTTTGTGTTAGCTGATTTTATTGGCTAACTTATTTTTTAGCTGCCGGAGCTTTTGTAGCAGGGGCAGTTGCTGTTGGAGCTACTGTACCCGGAGTTGTTGGCGCTGGCGCTGGAACTTTTCCTGGTTTGATATCCAATACCTCTACTTCAAATACCAATGGTGCATATGGAGGAATCTTGCCCGATGGACGATCGCCATAAGCCAATGATGAAGGGATGACCAAAGTTGCTTTCGTACCTTTATTGAACAACTGGAATGCTTCTGTCCAACCTGGGATAACACCGTCAACACCCAATTGGAATTTCAATGCTTCATAAGGACGTTGTGGCATGAAGATTTTCTCTTTCTTGGCAACATCTGGAAGGTTGGTATCAAATACTTTTCCAGTAGTCAAAGAACCTACATAGTTTACATGGATAGAATCCCCTACTTTAGCATTTGCACCTGTTCCAGGTTTAGTGATTACATATTGAAGACCTGAAGCTGTTTTTGTTGTTTTCAAGTTTTTGTCCTTGATGTATTTTTCCAATTTTGCAGGCTCAGCAGCTTTGTGCTTGTTCAATTCTTCTTCAAAGTATTTTTGAACTTGCTCACCCAATTGTTGATCTGTTAATTTTCCTTTTTTGAAGTGCTTTTTAACTCTGATTGAGAAAACTAAAAACTTGTCAGCAAATTCTGGTTTTGGTTGATGTGTTTTTGCGGCCATAGAATCCAAATTAATTTTGAAAACCAAGCTATCACCTTCACCAACATATTTGAATAGACCTGTAGGGTCTCCTGGATTTTTTGCAATAATACTGTCTGGATATAATTGAACGATCTGAGGAATTCCCATTTCGTAGGTGCTGCTCATGACAGAATCTCTATCTGTTGATTGTACAATGTCAAGTGCTAATAAATCGCCTGATACTGCTTTCTCTTTTGCATTATCATCCACGATTTTATACTCAAGACCACCTTCAGCCTTTTTGAATTTTTGGCATGACGTCATCAAAAGACCGGCAGCCGCGAAAAATAGAATTGCTTTCTTCATTTTCTAATGTATGTTACGATATCTTATTTTGTTAATATTTCTTTATAATCTGGTAAAATCGATTTGAATTTTGCGATCACAACAGCAAGGCTATCTTTCGAATTTCCGCCTGAAGCATTGAGATGGCCACCCCCGTTGAAATACAATTTACAGATTTCATTACAAGGAACTTCTCCAATCGATCGCAAAGATAGTTTAATTTGTTCATTTCTGTCAATAATTAACGCCGCTAATCGAATTCCTTTAATGGAAAGTGCGTAATTGACCAAACCTTCGGTATCTCCGGTGATAACCTGAAACTGATTAAGGTCTTCTTTGGTGACATGAATGACTGCCGTATTGTACTCATGGATAACTTCGAGACGATTGAGCAGGCAAAATCCGAGAAACTTGAGCCGGCTTTCCGAAGAGCTATTATATATTTCTTCATGGATCGCCCAATTTCGTGCACCACAGTCAATCAAAGTTGCGATGATACGGTGAATTTCGGATGTCGTAGAACGAAAGCGGAAAGAACCAGTATCGGTCATAATCCCCGTATATAGACAAGTCGCCATATCCGCGCTGATATGATCCGCATCTTGCATCTCATTCACCAAAAAGCGATAGATCAATTGCGCGGTTGCCGCAGCAGACGGATCCCAAAATGCATAATCTTCAAACCCTTCCGGATCCAAATGATGGTCGATCATGCATTTGATTCCTTTTGCCTGACGGATAGGATCACCCATTTCATGAATACGAGCTAGCCCATTGAAGTCTAAACAGAATAATAAATCCGCAGCTTCAATCTGTTGATTGTGTAAGTTGATATCCTGTGTATAAATCTGTACATTTTCCAAACCGGGCAACCAGTCTAGAAAAGCAGGGAAATCTGAAGGTACGATCAGATTGACCTGGTGTCCTTTTGCGGTTAGCCAAAAATATAATCCCAACGATGAACCCAATGCATCTCCGTCCGGTTTGTAATGTGTGGTAATTACAATACGCTTTGGTTCAGCCAATAATTCTTTTAATTCTTCCGATTTTAGCATAGTCATATTAAGTCTGCAAACCTACTATAAAAAATTTAGATTAGACAAATTTTTTATAAACATGTTCTGCATCCTATTTCGTTTTGTTTTGGATTTAAAAATTTGATTTTCAATATTTTAAAATTTATATACATAAACCTTAAAATCCTTTTTCATGCAAATCAGATAATTCGCATTGTCGCCATAGTTAATCGGTCCATAATAGAACTTGGAGAACCCTTCGATTGGGAATCCTTCCTGTACCAAACCATCCGATCCAAAGACATAGATCATGCGATTGTCGGTACCAACTCCCAGTACATCGGATTTACCAATACGTTTAAAGAATAGTGGCCTATTGCTCGCTTCCTCAATGAATTTATATTCGAAATAGGAAGATGAGTCCCTTGCGCTATAGGCATTCAATTTATTGTTGGCTAAAATGATGAAATCGCGATCTGCACCGCCGCTAATATCTTCGAAATTAAAGAACGCATCCTTGCCCCAGGTACCCAATTTTATTTTTTTCACTTCACCTTCAAAAGGCACCTTGAAAACACTTCCCTTATTATCCGCTACATAGACAAATGAATTTTTTTCATCTGAAGCAGCGACTAAACCGATGGGGTTCTTAATACTTTCACCCTCGGTATCTAATGTTTGCTTACGGATAACCTTACCATATTCATTGAAAAAATAAACCGAAGCTGTACTGGTACCGGCTATAATGTAATTGGTTTGTCCCAGTGTAGTTGTTTTTAGGTCAAACAGAATACGGCTGTCTACGGTATTATTCTCCATTCCCTCCACTTTCTTACCATCTAATGTGTAAGCCAAAATGCGGTCCGTAGCTGGGATATAGATGCGTTGCTCTTTATTGAAGTTGGTAATAGTAGCGCCATAGCTTGCACTGGAAGGCAACTCGACCGAAAAGCCATTGATATTTTTCCCGTCAGGCAAAATCCGGTAGAGACGGCTTTTGGTGACCATGACGATACTGAGATCTTGTAATTGAATCGGTTCACCTAAAATCTCGCCTTGGAAAAGATTTTGCCAAAGCTCCTTTCCATCTGGTGAAAATGCATGTACGGTGTGATCCTGTTCCTGGATCATAATAAATTTGTTTTTACCGTCCTGATCCAGAATCCATGGCTTATTGATAATGCGGTTTTCAAGTTGGACCGTCCATTCCGGTTTTCCGCCCAGACGTGTATCGCTTTTATAAAGTCCATATAAACTGGAAGCGAATGTTCCTTGATTGCCACTCAACTGGTAAGACCAGGAATAGAAGTTCTGGAAACCAAATTGCTCTTCATCTTTGAAATTCTTCGCATAATCAGATTTTAGGTTATCCAAAATATTGCTTTTAGCAGCTTTGGGTTCCAAGTAAAAGGTGACATTGCTCCGGCTATTTTGTATTGCTGCGTGGTTCTTGAAAATAGCCGTGCCCGATAGAAATTGCTTTTCACGGAATGACTCCCGATAATCCCGTAAAATTTCGGTTCTACTTGCAACTACCATAATATTGTCAACGATAGTAAAATAGGGTCTTGTGAAGCTTTTGAACGGTTCGCCAAAGGAGGCATATAGGAGCTGGGAATATTTAAATTGATAGATTGAGTCACCAACATCGGAACTGAATTTCTTGAAATTATTTGCAAATAGGCTGGAATCCGACAGACTGATTAATCCAAGTACGTCTTGATTATCTAATTCCGCCAAAGCGAATTCGTCATTAAACAAAGGTGTGATCACACTGTCGAATGACACTTTGCTGTCCTCTTCAAAATTCTTAATGCTCTTGCTGATACGCTCATATTCCTTTTGCTGAATCAATAGGTCTTTTAATCCTGCATGAAAGCTAGCGGCATCTGAAATGCTAAAATCGATATAAGATGCCGCATTTTTAGGTAGATAGTTTCCTAAAGCCTGTACTTGAGCAGTTTGGTTGGCGAATAATTGCAGATAGCTGTTTTTGCTCCCTGTTAGATCTGTCTCACCCTTAAAGATCAGCGCATCCTGTTTGAAATTCATATTCCAGGAAGTTTGGCCTTTCAACGAATCAATTAAATTAAGGTAAGTGCCAAATTTGGATTTCATCAATATCCGGGCAATTTGTGCTGACTGTTCATTGAAAAAATATAAACTGAGTGGTGTATTCTTATTGTTGTGATTGACAAAGAACTCAATTTGCTTATTGTTTATTTTTTTTACATTCTTATCGAAAATCTGTGCAAGAACCTGTTTTGAATAACTTGCAAAAATAATTTCGTGTGCATAAGCACAATAGAGTGTGCTGTCTTTTACTCCTTTATTGAGCCCAAAGAACCGTTGGCCCAAGGTATCGAAGGGTTGAACTTTATAATTGTTTCCGACCTGTCCCATCAGTTTTTCCAGCGTATTATTGTCAAGGCTCTGTCCGACCTGCACACTATAAAGCGCTGTTATCTGATCCTTTTCTTGGTGAAAAGACAGCAATATCTGTTGGCCTGCGACGAAAGGTGTCAGTTGTTCGTTTTGCAATAATTCTGCTTTTAACTGCTCTAGGTTACTGAAATTTCCCTGTCCCAGAACTGCTTTAAATAATTCGTAATCTTTAAATATTGTATCTACAGCCTCATTATTGGCAAAAGATGTAATGGCCAAGGTATTTTCTGGTAGGTATTGTAAGGCCTTGGAATCTTGTTTGTTATTTTTATTGAAATCTCCGAAAAGATAAATCGTTGCCACAATGACAGCTATGAACAGTAGAATAGTGATGATTATTGTTTTTTTCATCAGCGTAAATATTTATGAGTGCTCATCGTTAATGGTATAAGTGAACACGTTTCAATCAATTTGTTTTTTATGATAATGAAGCTATCATCAGCTTGTACGCATGATGGTTTCATCTGTAAAACAAACCTAATAAAAATATGCGGGAAGCACTAGAAAATCATGCTAATAATGGGTATTTGTAATATAAATTTAACAAAATATTCCTTATTTTGTTCGGTTTTTAATACATTTATCGAAGAAACACGTTTTCAGCATTCACTTTATAATAATGAATAAGAAAATCATTTTAGCCGCTTCGTTGTTGGGAGCGTTAGCTGTAATATTAGGTGCCTTTGGGGCCCACGGTTTGGAAGGAAAGGTAAGTACATATCATCTTGAAACTTGGAAAACTGCAAATCAGTATCATTTCTATCATACTTTTGCACTGTTATTCCTATCGACTTTCTCACGTGCAAAGACCTATTCGATCAAGGTGTCATTTATCGCTTTTATTGTTGGTATTTTGTTTTTTTCGGGGTCTTTATATCTGCTTAGCGTAAGAGAAATAACCGGCTTTGGAAATCCGGCTATCCTAGGTCCTATAACACCCTTGGGTGGTTTATCATTGATCATCGGTTGGATTGCCCTTTTTGTCGCAGCCCTAAAAAATAAATCATAATTTTCTGCCTGGATACAATAAAGCTTGCAGCTTGTTTAGATAGAGAGCCTTTCCGTGATTGAAAATCCGGGAAGGCTTTCGTTTTGATGGACCTAACTCAACTATCCTTTGTGGCGCTTTTTTTGTATTTTTATCCCATAATAAAAAAATATGTCCAATCCGCAATCTTCGATTTTTAGTGAAAGAGATACTTTGTTTGTTGATGTGGTTCTGCCACTTGCCCTGGCGAGAACGTATACCTATCGAATTCCGGTTGACTGGAATGACCGGATACAGATTGGGGTACGGGTTATTGTACAATTTGGAAGAAACAAAATTTATTCGGCTGTCGTAAAATCGATCAGCAAAGAAGCTCCCCTGAAATACGAAGCAAAGTATATTTTAGATATCATTGATGACAAACCTATTGTTGATCTGGCTCAATTTAAACTGTGGGATTGGTTGGCAGATTACTATATGTGCAGTTTGGGCGAAGTCATGCAGGCTGCGCTTCCAGCGGCGTTGAAACTGGCTAGTGAAACCAAAGTGATCTCTTCGATAACAGAGGAATTTGATCGTTCGACACTTTCGGACAAAGAGTATCTGATCATAGAGGCCCTGGAGGTGGCAGGGGAACTTAAAGTCAATGATATCGTGAAGTTACTGGGGCAGAAAACTGTATTTCCGATATTAAAACAATTATTTGAAAAAGGGATCGTGCTGATCTCGGAGGAAATAACAGAACGGTATAAACCCAAAACAAAAGCATTCTTACGTTTTGCGCCAGACTTTAGAAATGAGGATGCCAAACGAGAACTATTGGATAGTCTCAACCGCGCGCCCAAGCAGCAGGATGCGGTTTTGGCATTTATGCAGCTTATTAAAAAGACCGAGGAGATAACCCGCCCCATGCTTGCTGAGGCTTCCGGCTGCGGTAATGCAGCGATTACCGCGTTGATTGACAAGGGCGTGTTTGAGATAAAGGAGAAGGTCGTGTCCAGATTTCAGGGAGAAGATATCGAACTGGATGCTAATTTTCAATTCAATGAAAATCAGCAACGCGCATACAGCGAGATCCAACAGTCTTTTGAGGAAAAGGAGGTGACCCTATTACACGGCGTAACTGCATCAGGGAAAACACAACTCTATATACGTCTTATCGAACAGGCAATCGCTGAAGGAAAGTCAGCGTTGTATCTTTTGCCTGAGATCGCATTGACAGCACAGATTACAGCACGATTAAAACTGCACTTTGGCGATAAATTGGGTGTTTATCACTCCAAATTCAATGATAATGAACGTGCTGAGGTGTGGCATAAAGTCATGAAAAATGAATTTCAGGTTGTTATAGGTGCACGTTCCTCAGTGTTTCTTCCATTCCAGGATCTGGGAATTATTATCGTTGATGAGGAACACGAAAGTTCCTATAAACAATTTGATCCAGCGCCCCGTTACCATGCTCGGGATACGGCCATATATCTAGGATTTTTACATCAGACTAAAGTACTGTTGGGGTCCGCAACTCCATCTTTGGAAAGTTATTATAACGCAAAGGCAAAGAAGTATGGGTTTGTGCAGCTGTTGGAACGTTATGGCAATGCACAGCTGCCAAGTATTGAGCTGGTCAATATTCCCGAGGAAGGACGAAAGGAAAATATGTTCTCCTATTTCTCCGGAACGCTGTTAAAAGCTATTGAAGAAGCTGTTAAAAATAAGGGACAGGTTATTTTGTTTCAGAATCGACGTGGACACACCACGATGATCCAATGTAATACCTGCGGTTTTGTTGCCAAATGCGTAAATTGTGATGTTAGTTTAACTTATCATAAAAGCTCCAATATGATGCATTGCCATTACTGTGGACATGTGGAGCCACCGCTCCGGGTCTGCCCAGCCTGTGGAATGCCGCATATCGAAAGTAAAGGCTTTGGGACCGAGCGGGTCGAGGAGGAGCTGGAACTGCTGATGCCTGAGATCCGTATTGGGCGATTGGACCTGGATTCCACCAAGGGAAAGTATGGCTTTGATAAGATTATTACCGCTTTTGATGAACATGAATTTGATGTACTGATCGGTACCCAGATGGTAGCCAAAGGACTGGATTTTGGACGGGTAAGTTTAATTGGTGTTGTGAATGCGGATACCATTATTAATTTTCCGGATTTTAGGGCTTACGAACGTTCTTTCTCCCTATTTTCCCAGGTCGCTGGCCGTGCTGGCCGTCGGGAAGCTGGAGGAAGAGTAATTATTCAAAGTTATACAACGAATCACCGGGTTTTGGAACAGGTCGTCAACAATGATTATGAAGGGATGTTTATGACGGAAATTACCGAACGGAAGAATTACCTGTATCCTCCTTTTTATCGGCTTATTCGTGTTGATATTAAACATATAGATTTTCAAAAATGCTATGATGCCGCGAATCGTTTTGCAGCGGCTTTACGTCCGCAGCTCGGTGCCCGGATATTAGGGCCTGAGCCCCCGCTGGTCTCCCGTGTCCGCAATAATTTTATCCAGACGATTACATTGAAGATCGAACGCACCAATATAAGTATTGCCAAAGTAAAGGAGTTGATTCGCTCGGTTTTATTGGATTTTGAACTGGATAAGGCCAATAGTGGAGTTCGTGTGCAGATCGATGTTGATCCTTATTAATAAATACTTACTGTTTGTTCAGTTTCCATACAGAAGGGGGGCAATAATAATTGTTCTGAATGCGATATGATCCAGCTAATGTTGAGGTATTTATGATCTTGGGGCTAGTTTTTTTATACGGGAGTGTTTTTAAATGATCAGTGTGTACAGCCTGTATTGACTTGATGTTAAATGATTTGTGAATAGTTCGGCTAAATATCCCTTTTTAAAAGTAAATTTGAAACATCATGGCGTATAAGTTTATTGATAATTATCGGGAAAGAGGTGCACGCAAGAAATTGGTCGAGCATCTTAAAGGAAGAGGTATTGAAGATCAAAAAGTATTGGAAGCTATTGGGAAGGTACCACGTCATTTCTTTTTTGATGAAACGTTTTGGAATCAGGCTTATCGCGATATTGCGTTCCCAATAGGTGACGGTCAAACAATCTCCCAGCCCTATACGGTTGCTTATCAATCTGAATTGCTCCACGTGAAAAAAGGAGATAAGGTACTGGAAATCGGAACAGGATCAGGCTACCAAACTTGTATTTTGCTCGAACTTGGCGCTGATGTGTATACGATAGAACGTCAGGAAAACCTTTATCAGCGGACGATCCAGGTATTACCTTATATGGGGTACAAAGCAAATTTCTTTCTCGGAGATGGTTCCAAAGGTATTGAAGAACATGCTCCCTATGATAAGATTATTGTGACTGCAGGAGCTCCCTTTGTGCCTGAAATTATGTTGAAGCAGTTGAAAATAGGCGGGATTTTTGTCATTCCGGTAGGGGATGAAAAGTCTCAGAAAATGGTGACAATAATTCGTGTAGGTGAAAATGATTTTGATCGCATTGAATTAGACACTTTCCGTTTTGTGCCATTGGTTGGTGATCAGGCTTGGTGATTCATATTGTTTTGAAAAATTTAAGGGCACTTCGGTCCCTTATTTGTCTTTATGACAACATGTAAATGGAAATATATCGTTTTTTTTATTTTTCCTTGTGAATTCGCTCTATTTAAAAATTATAGTTTCTTACAGTTGTGATTTTGGATGGGGCGCTTGTTGTTCAACTGATGGAATAAGAAAAAATATGTATCAATGAATCCTATAACGACATTATACGACCAAAAGCATCAAGAAATTGCCGCCACGGTCTTAAAATTAAATAAGCAGGTTAATACGTTAAGTTTAACACGACTCTTTGTCATCCTTGGTGGGGGAGCTCTATTGTTTTATACTTTTCAGCTGGAAAGTCTTCCATTGGTTTTCTTCTGTTTCTTTGCGCTGTTGTTTCTATTTGCCTATTTGGTACGCCGGCAGAGCCAATTGGAGCTTCAAAAGAACTATTTTGAAGCCTATTTGAAGGTGCTCTCCAATGAACAAAACATCGCTGGTGGAAAATCAAATATGTATGCTAATGGAGAGAATTTCGAGGATGGCAGCCATGCTTATAGTTCAGATATGGACGTATTTGGTGCACATTCCTTATTTGCCCAACTGAATCGCTCAACAACAAAACAGGGGATTGATTTACTGGCATCCTGGTTAAATGCTCCTCTGGATAGAGAGCAGATCCAACGTAATCAGGAAGCGTCGAAGGAACTGGAAGATGAATCGGAATGGATCTGGGATTTTCAGGCTAAACTGCTGGCAAATCTTAATCATAAATTAGATATTAAAGCTTTTTTGTCCAATTATTTCCAGGATCGGAATTTTAATTTTGGGAATGCTTTCATGCGTATATATGTTAACGTCGGACCCGTTTTATTTGTGTTGGCGCTTGTTGGTAGTTTTTTTATTTCCAAATTTGCAGCAATTGCCACGATATTAGGTTTGTTTCATATTCTCTGGGCTTTCGCGAAAGCGGGTAGTGTTGGTTTATTTTCTTCAAGGATAGATAAGATTGGCGGAATACTGGCTTCCTACGCCGATGCGATACAAGCTATAGAAAGTCACCCATGGAAATCCGCTTCCTTACAGGAAATGGCTAATGAATTAAAGCAGGGGGGGCATGCTGAGCCTATTTCAAAAGCATTTAAAAAACTCGCTGCGCTTATCAATAATCTTGATGCGCGAAACAATGTTTTTGTTGGCGTATTTCTGAACCTTTTCTTACTGTGGGATTTTAGACAGGTGCTGGCGATTATCGACTGGAAAAACAAGTACGAACAGGAGATTCTGAATTCGTTTGATACTTTGGCAAAAGTCGAAGCTGTAAATAGCCTCGCAATTTGGAAAAGGAACCATCCGGATTATAGTTACCCTGTCATCTTAAATAATCCTGGTGAGGACAAAATTGATGCGCAAGGTGTTTACCATCCACTCATCCCAAGGGAGTTAGTGGTTGCCAACGATTATACCAGTAATGATCATCGGGTCGCCTTGGTGACCGGATCCAACATGGCCGGAAAAAGTACGTTCTTGCGTACTATCGGTGTCAATGCAGTTTTGGCCTATGCCGGCGCAAGTGTTGCTGCCACGTCATTTCAATTGCCGATTTATAAGCTTGTATCTTATATGCGTATCCGGGATAATCTGAATGAAAGTACTTCCACCTTCAAGGCAGAGCTCAATCGCATGAAGTTTATATTGGATACAGTGGCTTCGCACAAAGATAGTTTCTTTCTGATTGATGAGATGCTACGGGGTACAAACTCCGTTGATAAGTACCTGGGTTCACGAGCTATCATTAAGCAGCTGGCTCGCTTGGATGGCAAAGGTATGGTGGCTACACACGATCTCCAGCTGTCCAGTTTAGAACAGGAATTTCCAAATGACATTAAAAATTATCATTTTGATATTCAGGTGAATGAAGGGCAGATGCTGTTTGACTATAAGCTGAAAACAGGAGAGTGTAAGATCTTCAACGCATCTTTGTTATTGAAGGGGATAGGCGTAGATATCGAGGAAAATATTGGATAAAAATGACTCAACTGTTTTTAGATAGCCTTACATTTGTGCTCTCTTGAATCCTTAAAAATAACAATAAATGACTTTACAAGAACGTATTGATTTATCGGAAACACATGTCTGCACAACTGTATTCCCGTTTTTGACAAATCATCACGATACCTTATTCGGCGGTAAGGCAATGTCCATTATGGACGAAGTGTCTTTTATGGCCGCAACGAGATTCTGCCGCAAGACATTAGTGACGGTATCAACCGACCGTATCGACTTTAATAAAGCAATTCCTTCCGGGAGTATTATTGAGGCAATTGCGCGGGTACAAAATGTGGGACGTACCAGCCTGAAGGTGAAAGTTGAAATATTTCTGGAGCATATGTATAAAGAAGGAAGGGAACTGGCGATCGAAGGTGTTTTTACTTTTGTTGCTTTGGATGAAAACAAGCAGCCAATTCCTGTTCTTGAAGGCTTGGATGTGGAGTAATCTATTCCTTGTAGAAGGATAGGTAGCATTGGCGCTGTCTAGAAACTCAATGAAGGGGCGGGTAATCCACCCCTTGCTTGTATCTATCCGTTTCGTCAGGTTATGTCCGTTTTAAACTCGTCCTTCACGACAGATCAGTGATCATTTAATTACGTTAGTAAATATCCAAAAAATCTTCGCGGAAGGTTCGATCAGTTCAATTGCTCTGTTGTGTTCAGGAATAAGGAACGTATTCCCTTGGATACTTTGACCCCGGTGCATTGGCCGTATTAGAACTTCATAACGCGATCGAGCTCGCGTTTGACATCTCTTTCCTTAATATTTTCCCGTTTATCAAAATCTTTTTTACCCTGTGCCAGGGCAATTTCAACTTTTGCAAAACCGCGAGAGCTGATAAAAATGCGTAACGGAACAATTGTAAAACCGCGTTCTTCTCCCTTTTCTTTTAATTTTTTCAGTTCTTTTTTTGTCAGGAGAAGTTGACGGTCACGTTTTGCTTCATGGTTGTAAAATGAACCCATGGAATATTCGGCAATATGCATGTTACGAATGTAAAGACCATCGTCGAAGAAACTACAGAAACTATCGTTAATATTTGCCTTTCCCTCGCGTATTGATTTGATTTCAGTGCCTAAAAGTCGAATTCCAGCAACGTATTTGTCCAGTAGATGATACTCAAAAGAAGCTTTTTTATTTTTTATATTGATATCTGAAGATAAAGCCATATATTGTTGTATATTAGTAAGTCTATACCATTGCTATTGCAATGAACCTAAATGTAACTAATTATAGGATAATTTATAGTTCGCAAATATAATTATTAAAATTGTCTTATTTTATAGTAGAATTGTGTGGGAGATGTTAGCGGAGTATTAAAATAAAATTAACTGTTTTGGGGCGATGTGTTAAAAATATGACTAAATTTAAGCGAAAGTCAGATTATGTTTTCGTATGTTTGCAACGTTTTTTGGAATTATTGTGAATATATACAACGTAGAATTTCAACTTACATTGTGGATAGAGCAGATTTTTATTCGAAGACAGAGTTTTTTATATAAAAGTCCAATTCGAGAATTTTGTTTGTTACAATAACATCTAAAAGTTAGAAATAGTTTTAGAAATACCTTTTTATCGCATGAGTAAAGGAAAGTTAGGCGAAAAAATATCGCAATTTAAGATTGTAGAGGAGTTAAAAGCTAAGGGCTTATATGCCTATTTTAGACCTATTCAATCAAAACAAGATACCGAGGTAAAAATCGATGGTAGACGTGTATTGATGTTCGGTTCTAACTCTTATTTAGGGTTGACGACTGATACACGTATTATAAAAGCAGCGCAAGATGCTTTGGAAAAGTATGGTACGGGATGTGCTGGATCACGTTTCTTAAACGGTACGTTGGATATTCACGTAGAACTGGAGGAAAAACTATCTGCTTACGTAGGTAAAGAAGCCGCAATTCTTTTTAGTACAGGATTCCAATCAAATCTTGGTCCTTTGTCTTGCCTGATGGGTCGTAATGATTATATTTTGTTGGATGAACGTGATCATGCATCTATTATCGATGGTAGCCGTTTGTCATTTGCGAAAGTCATCAAATACGGTCACAACAATATGGATGATCTGCGTGCTAAATTATCCAGGTTACCTGAAGAAAGCGCAAAATTAATCTGTACTGACGGTATCTTTAGTATGGAGGGTGATATTGTTAACTTGCCGGAACTTACCACAATTGCGAATGAGTTTGATGCTGCGGTCATGGTGGACGATGCGCATAGTTTGGGTGTTATTGGGCACAAGGGAGCTGGTACAGCATCACATTTTGGGCTTAATGATGACGTAGACTTAATCATGGGTACCTTCAGTAAATCGTTAGCTTCTTTAGGTGGATTCGTAGCCGGTGATGCTGATGTGATTGATTTCTTGAAACACAATGCACGCTCGGTTATGTTCAGTGCTTCGATGACGCCGGCATCTGTTGCTTCGACATTGAAGGCGTTGGAGATCATCCAAAATGAACCTGAGCATATTGAGAAACTGTGGAAAAATACCGATTATGCCAAAGCACAATTATTGGATCATGGCTTTGATCTAGGTGCTACGGAAAGTCCTATCTTACCAATATTTATTCGTAGCAATGAAAAAACCTTCTGGGTGACAAAAATGCTCCAAGATGATGGTGTATTTGTTAATCCAGTTGTTTCTCCAGCAGTTCCTGCTGAGGAGTCTTTGATTCGTTTTTCATTGATGGCGACACATACTTATGACCAAATTGATGAAGCAATCGAGAAGATGGTTAAAGTATTCAAACAAGCCGAAGTTGAAACATTAATATAAAATCTAATCGTATATGATTCAGATTGTACCCGTTGAAACAAAGAAACAAAGACGGTTGTTTATCGATTTCCCTCATAGTCTCTATGAGGGAAATCCTAATTATGTACCTGCCTTATTTCTTGAACAAAACGATTTGCTTTCCCCTGATAAGCATCCCTTTTATAAACATTCCCAAGCACAGCCTTTTTTAGCATACCGTGACGATAAAGTCGTTGGCCGAATCTGCGCGATTTGGAATAACAATCACAATGCTTTTAATCATGTGAATGAAGGTCAATGGGGATTTTTTGATTGTATAGATGACCAGGAGGTGGCTAACGCGTTGTTCGAAACTGCCGAAAAATGGGTGAAAGCCAAAGGCGGAGACACCATCGTTGGACCGATCAATTTATCGACCAATGATACCGTTGGACTTTTGGTGGAAGGTTTCGATAGACCACCCGTGGCGATGATGCCCTATAATTCGCCCTATTACATCGATTTAATTATCAATGCCGGTTACGGACATAAGGTCGATCTAAGAGCCTATCTGGTCATGGAGCAAACTGCTGATAAGCGATCTGTAAAGTTGTTGGATAAGCTGGAGGAACGTTTAAAAAGATCGGGCATTACTCTTCGCCAATTTAACGTAAAAGATTTCAAAAACGAAGCTGCGAAGGTTCGTGATATCTATAACAGAGCCTGGGATAAAAATTCAGGGTTTGTTCCGATGACGGAAGATGAATTTAACTATACGGCTAAAGACCTGAAAATGATCTTAGACCCACGTTTTGCTATTGTAGCCGAAAAGGATGGTGAGCTTGTTGGTTTTGGTCTTGGTATTCCGGATATCAACCAAATTCTGATCAAAGTAAAAAAAGGCCGTCTGCTTCCTACCGGTATTTTCAAATTGTTGTTCGGGAAGAAAAAGATCAATTTGCTTCGGGTGTTGATGTTGGGCGTATTGGAAGATTACCGCAAGATGGGTATTGAAGCATGTTTATATGGCCGAATTATTAAAGAATCAAAAGATTCTAATATAAAAGGGGCTGAATGTTCATGGATGTTGGAACATAATTATATGATGAACCATGCCATTGAGCAAATGAATGGAGAATTGTACAAACGTTATCGTTTGTATCAAAAATCATTATGATAGAAAAAATATTGATCACTGGAGCGAGTGGTTTTGTAGGTTATCATTTGACGAGGGCAGCGAAGGAAGCGGGGATGGAGGTTCATGCTGCTGTAAGAAAGTCGAGTGATGTTTCTGAAACTCGTTCTGTTGTGGATAAATTTGTTTATCCTGATTTCGCTGATGAAGCTTCGATAAAGGCTTTATTGGAATCGGAAAACTATACCTATGTTGTACATGCGGCAGCAATGACACGTGCCAAACGCGAAGAAGATTTGGAAAAGGTCAATGTTGGTTACACCAAAAACTTGGCATCGGCTTGTTTCTCTCTGAAAAATCCAATCAGCAGATTTGTTTTTGTCAGCAGCCTTGCTGCGATAGGGCCAGTGCCTTATGCATCCGATTTAATTGATGAACGTAATCCCTACTGTCCGGTAACAGCTTATGGGCGAAGCAAAAGCAAGGCGGAACTTGCATTGAACGAGTTTGTGGATCAACCATTGACAATTTTACGCCCTACAGCAGTATATGGTCCTAGAGAGAAGGATATTTTTATTCTTTTCAAAACCATGAACGGCGGAATGGATGCCTATGTTGGAAGATCTCCTCAGAAACTGAGTTTTATCTACGTTACGGATCTGGTTCAGGCGATTTTAAATGCCTGCCGCTTGGATCAAGGTGGGAAAAAGGTCTACAATTTGAGTGATGGTCAGGTGTATGACAGATATGAAATGGCAAAATTTTTCAGAGAGTTTACCCAGAAGAAGATGTTTCGTATGCATATTCCACTGGGAGTTGTTAAGGCGGTGGCCATCATCTTTGAGCGGCTATATAAAAATTCGAAAAAGATACCTGTACTATATCCAGAGCGATTGAATGAACTTACAGCTGAAAATTGGGGCTGTGATATTTCATTGGCTCAAACCCAGATACAATACCAACCTAAATATGATTTGAGAGCAGGCTTAATGGAGTCGCTAGCTTGGTATAAAGAAAATAAATGGTTATAATCACAGACAATGAGTGAGTTTAAAATAAATAAAAAGCTTTTCCAAGATCGGAAAAGAACAAATATCCTGAGCGAACCTGAACAAAAGCTGATTACGTACCTCGTGCCAAGGGTACCTAACTGGATTACTTCGGACGGGCTTACAGCAATCGGTTTTTTTGGCTCGTTAATGGTTTTGGGGAGCTTTATACTTGCAGAATACGTGGATATTCGCTATTTACTCTTGGGGATACCAGGTTTCTTTGTGCAATGGTTTGGTGATTCGTTAGACGGGCGTATTGCTTTTTATCGGAATAAATCGCGCCGTTGGTATGGATTTGCGTTGGATATTGTAATGGATTGGATCAGTACTGTCTTTATTGGATTGGGCTATGTACTTTATACGACAGGTGATTATAAGTATCTTGGATTTACGTTGGTTTCCTTATATGGTTGGGCAATGATTATATCCCAGCTTCGGTATAGGATTACAGATAAGTACACCATAGATGCAGGTATATTGGGGCCAACGGAAATACGGGTAATTATTTCCTTAGTAATGTTATTGGAAGTGCTCATGCCGGGCTCCATTAATTGGTGTGTATTTGTGATCTGTATTTTACTTTTTATTATCAATGCAAACGACACACGTCTCTTGTTGAAATTGGGAGATGCGAAGGATAAGGAAGACAAATTGAAAAAACAGCAAGAGGAGGTTAGCTAAATATGTCTTCAAAGATTATTCCTTTTTTGAAAGCACAACTCTCCGCCTTTTTGGGCGGATTGTTTGATTTTGGGGTATATTCTGCTTGTTATAAACTGTTTCATATTAGCGCTCCCTTCTCCAATGCAATCAGTGGTAGCCTGGGGGCGATCGTAAATTTTCTGATCAACCGGTATTGGTCTTTTGGTAGCACTCAAAATTCTGTTGCTAGCCAGTTATGGAAGTTTGTGATTGTTGTCTGTGGTAGCATTCTGCTTAAATCTACCGGTATCCATTTTCTAGTGGATGTGTACCATTTTAATTTTTTGTTGTCAAAGCTATTTGTCGAGTTGCTTGTTTCTTTAGGTTTTAATTACACGCTTCAGCGTTTTTGGGTTTTTAAAGTAATAGAGAAGTAATTTTCCTGCCTTCAATTGGACGATGTTAGTTCAGCTTAATCCTGCTTTTTCTTTTATACCTTTTCAGGAGACTTAATCTTTTTTTTCGATTTTTTGTTAGTGAAATTGTAATCTGGTGGCGACCACTTCAGGTTATTTGTGAAACGGCTCAATGTATATTTGATTTCGGTTTCAGCCTTTCCTTTTTAGACTTTCATTAAAAGCGCAGTATTAACAGTGATATTCTTTCTAAGTGAGATTAAGAACGTGTGGTTATAGTAATAATTGTTTATGGAATGATTATCCTTTAGTCTGGGAATAATCTAGATTTAAATTAGTATTTAGTTAGGTATTAATTAGCTTTTACCTAAACAATACCTAAACTAAACCTAAACAAACCCTAAGTAAACCCTAACCAAACAGATAAATTAAGTATACTTTGACCAGCCTATATTACCTGTTTTTATGCAGCTCCTCCCGGCTGTATTCTTGCCGTTTTTTTCTATATCTTCCATTTGATATCTCCATAGATGTTTTATGGACATTGACCCCAGCAGCCCGCCCCCAATCCCGCCGCAGATCCGGTACTAACCCACCATCTGTCTTTACCGGTACTCCCTTCGCCCCCCAATTCCGCATATTCGTACATAACCCAGCTTTTTTGTCCCCGCGTACCCCACTAGACCCCCTGCTGGGAAAAACAATCCCCCACCGTTCCAGCCAGTTAGCAGAAAAATAAAAGAAATAAGAACAAAAGTCTTGGAAGTTTGTTAATAAACTCCCTATCTTTGCACCACTCCGCAAGGGAGGGACGGTTGCCGCCAGAGCAGGCAGCCATGAAAAAAGAAAGGTTTAAGAGAGCCTGACAGGATCTAAAATCCCGTTCAGATTATTTTAAACGCGGAAATCAGAAAAGGGAAAAAGAAAAAAAACTTCAAAAGTTTTTTGGAAGTCCGAAAAAGATTTCTACCTTTGCAGTCCCAACGGAAACGAAGGGAAAAACAAAACGATAAAGACGGGCGCAATGCCCATCGGAATAAAGCAGATACGGAAGTTGAAGCGCAAAAAGTTCTTTAAGAAAACACAATCATGTAGCGTGACGAGTAGACAGACGAAAGTCATGAACAAAATTCAAGAATTAGTTCAATTCGATCCAAGATCAGAGATATAAAAAAAGAATTCTGATTATGTAAATAGTTAGAATCAAAAACTTCATTT